>NZ_CP166787.1:5355000-6032969 GCF_059695715.1 Pseudomonas sp. LBUM1668 | reverse complement strand
GGATATCCCCTAAGTTGAAAGCCGGTGAGGCAAAAACAAGCGGCCATTGTAGCGGCGGGCCGTCCACTTATCCACATGCAGGTTGCCCCGAATCCATGATTTATCGCTGCGCTAACCGGAAAAAAGGCGACCAACGGTGTGTGAATAAGCTCTGTGGATAACCGCCTCTAAGGGCATTGGACAAGTAGGGGCTAAACTCAGTGGATAACCTGCCTGTGTATAACAGCCCATTCCACACACAGGTTATCCGACAGTGCAGCACAGGCTGAACACGGTTTTCCACTGTAGTTGTCATCCTCTGTACATCAGGTTAGACATGGCCTAGATGTAGTTATCCACAGCAGATCGCGTCCCTAGCTTTTATAAGCTTTACAGAAAAGCTTTAAATAATTCCCTTCTTTAATTTTATTTAAGGCGAACAGGCTTTCAGCCAAAGAAGGTCCTGAGATCTATTTATAAGGAAACGTTGGTTGGAAATTGACCTGAAGGCTTGCTTTCTCTAGAATCCCCGGTCTCTTAAAACGGGGGCCATTCCGGCCCGTTGTGGACGAACCAGGTAACACGACATGAAACGTACTTTCCAACCAAGCACCATCAAACGCGCTCGTACTCACGGTTTCCGTGCTCGCATGGCTACCAAGAACGGTCGCGCAGTCCTGTCGCGTCGCCGCGCCAAAGGTCGTGCGCGTCTGGCAGTTTGATAATCCGGTACTGGAGGTGAGTCAGGACTTCAGTCGGGAAAAGCGTCTGCTTACCCCCCGGCATTTCAAGGCAGTCTTTGACTCCCCTACCGGCAAGGTTCCGGGGAAAAATCTCCTGCTCCTTGCGCGCAACAACGATCTTGATCACCCCCGTCTCGGGTTGGTTATCGGGAAAAAGAGCGTAAAGCTCTCCGTTGAGCGCAATCGCCTCAAACGTCTGATGCGCGAATCGTTCCGTCTGCACCAGGATTCACTGGTCGGCTGGGACATCGTTATCGTCGCGCGCAAAGGTTTGGGTGATGTAGAAAACCCCGAATTGATTCAGCATTTCGGCAAACTCTGGAAGCGTCTGGCCCGTAACAATCCAGTTCCAGCAGTCAAAACCGAAACTGTAGGGGTAGACAGTCCAGATGCGTAAACTGGCCCTCGTTCCGATCCAGTTTTATCGCTATGCCATTAGTCCTTTGATGGCCAGCCACTGTCGTTTCTACCCCAGTTGTTCCTGCTACGCGTATGAAGCCATTGAAAATCATGGCCTTCTACGCGGTGGCTGGCTGACCTTTCGTCGTTTAGGTCGCTGTCATCCGTGGAATCCCGGTGGTTATGACCCGGTTCCACCTATCCCTACCTCCCGTTCTTCTTCGATGGCCGAGTAATCATGGATATCAAACGCACGATCCTGATCGTCGCCCTGGCAATCGTGTCCTACGTTATGGTTCTTAAATGGAACCAGGACTATGGCCAGGCTGCCCTGCCGACTCAGAATGTTGCTTCCAGTACGACTACATCCGGTTTGCCGGACACCGCCACTGGCAATAATGCTGCCGCCAGTGACGATATTCCGCGCTCCGCTAGCGATACCAGCGCACCAGCTGAAACTCCGGTGGCTGCCAGCAAGGATCTGATCCAGATCAAAACCGACGTGCTCGATCTCGCGATCGATCCACAAGGTGGTGACGTTGCTCAACTGACCTTGCCTCTGTATCCGCGTCGTCAGGATCGTCCAGACGTTCCGTTCCAGCTGTTCGACAACGGCGGCGAACGTATTTATCTGGCGCAAAGCGGTCTGATCGGTACCAATGGCCCGGACGCAAATCCGGCTGGTCGCCCTGTCTACTCCGCCGAGAAGAAGACTTATCAACTGGCTGACGGTCAGGACCAAATGGTCGTTGATCTGAAGTTCAGCAAGGACGGCGTCAATTACATCAAGCGTTTCACTGTGAAACGCGGCCTGTATGACGTAACCGTTTCCTACATTGTGGATAACCAGAGCGCTCAGCCCTGGAATGGCGCGATGTTCGCTCAGTTGAAGCGCGACGACAGTGGCGATCCTTCGTCCACAACTGCTACCGGCACCGCGACTTACCTGGGCGCTGCCCTGTGGACAAGTTCGGAGCCGTACAAGAAAGTGTCCATGAAGGACATGGACAAGGCGCAACTCAAGGAAACCGTCACCGGTGGTTGGGTAGCCTGGCTGCAACACTACTTCGTGACCGCATGGATTCCGGCGAAGGGCGAAAACAACATCGTCCAGACCCGTAAAGACAGCAAAGGCAACTACATCATCGGTTACACCGGTCCAACAATGACCGCTGCACCAGGTGCCAAAGTTGAAACCAGTGCTGTTCTGTACGCCGGTCCGAAAAGCCAGGCCGTGCTGAAAGAGTTGTCCCCAGGTCTGGAACTGACTGTCGACTACGGCATCCTGTGGTTCATTGCCCAGCCGATTTTCTGGCTGCTGCAACACATCCACGCGATCGTGGGTAACTGGGGCTGGTCGATCATCTTCCTGACCATGCTGATCAAGGGTATTTTCTTCCCTCTGTCGGCTGCCAGCTACAAATCGATGGCGCGCATGCGTGCCGTTGCGCCGAAACTGGCTGCACTGAAAGAGCAACATGGCGATGACCGGCAGAAAATGTCGCAAGCCATGATGGAGCTGTACAAGAAAGAGAAGATCAATCCGCTGGGCGGCTGCTTGCCGATCCTCGTGCAGATGCCGGTTTTCCTTTCGCTGTACTGGGTTCTGCTGGAAAGCGTGGAAATGCGCCAAGCGCCGTTCATGCTGTGGATCACTGACCTGTCGATCAAGGATCCGTTCTTCATTCTGCCGATCATCATGGGCGCAACCATGTTCATCCAGCAGCAGCTGAACCCGACTCCTCCGGATCCGATGCAGGCGAAGGTCATGAAAATGATGCCAATCATCTTCACCTTCTTCTTCCTGTGGTTCCCGGCTGGTCTGGTGCTGTACTGGGTAGTGAACAACTGCCTGTCGATTGCACAACAGTGGTACATCACGCGTAAGATCGAAGCGGCTGCGAAAAAAGCCGAGGCGTAACTTGTTCTGTGGATAACACCACTCAAAACGCCCCCTAGTGGGGCGTTTTGCTATCTGCCACTTTTGTCTGGATTACGGTTTATGAGCGCACCTCGTGAAACCATTGCAGCTGTCGCCACCGCTCAAGGTCGCGGCGGTGTGGGCATCGTCCGAATTTCCGGTCCGCTGGCCAGTGTTGCGGCCAATGCTATCGCCGGCCGCGAACTGAAACCGCGTTATGCCCATTACGGCCCGTTTTTCAGTGATGACCAGCAAGTGCTCGACGAAGGTCTTGCGCTGTATTTTCCCGGGCCGAACTCATTTACCGGGGAAGACGTGCTGGAATTGCAGGGCCACGGCGGCCCGATCGTTCTGGACATGTTGCTTAAGCGTTGCCTGGAGCTGGGCTGTCGTTTGGCTCGCCCGGGTGAATTCAGCGAACGCGCGTTTCTCAATGACAAACTCGACCTGGCCCAGGCCGAGGCGATTGCCGACCTGATCGAGGCCAGTTCTGCACAGGCCGCGCGCAATGCCCTTCGTTCATTGCAAGGCGCATTCTCCCAGCGTGTGCATAACCTTACCGAACAGCTGATAGGCCTGCGTATCTACGTCGAGGCCGCCATCGACTTCCCGGAAGAAGAAATCGACTTCCTCGCCGATGGCCACGTACTGAGCATGCTCGACAAAGTGCGTGAGGAATTATCCACAGTACTGCGCGAAGCCGGCCAGGGTGCCTTGCTTCGCGATGGTATGACCGTGGTGATTGCCGGCCGTCCCAATGCCGGCAAGTCCAGCCTGCTGAATGCCTTGGCGGGCCGTGAGGCAGCGATCGTGACCGAGATTGCCGGTACCACACGGGATATTCTGCGCGAACATATCCACATCGACGGTATGCCTCTGCACGTTGTGGATACCGCAGGTCTGCGCGATACCGACGATCAGGTGGAAAAGATCGGCGTCGAACGCGCATTGAAAGCCATTTCTGAAGCGGATCGGGTGCTGTTGGTCGTAGATGCGTCGGCGCCTGAAGCGTTGGACCCGTTTGCCTTGTGGCCGGAATTTCTCGAGATCCGCCCAGATCCGGCGAAAGTCACGTTGATCCGCAATAAAGCTGATCTGACAGGCGAAGCAATTGCTCTGGAAACAAGCGACGACGGCCATGTGACCATCAGCCTGAGCGCCAAATCTGCAGGCGAAGGCCTGGAATTGCTGCGTGAACATCTCAAGGCCTGCATGGGCTACGAGCAAACCTCAGAAAGTAGCTTCAGCGCCCGTCGCCGTCATCTTGAAGCCTTGCGCCACGCGAGTGCGGCGCTGGAACACGGTCGCGCGCAATTGACGCTGGCCGGGGCTGGTGAATTGCTGGCTGAAGATTTGCGTCAGGCCCAGCACTCCCTGGGTGAAATTACTGGTGCATTCAGCTCCGATGATCTGCTCGGACGAATCTTTTCCAGCTTCTGCATCGGTAAATAACCTTCCTGCTGTTTACAGGCGGGCCCATTCGCGGCCCGTCTGCTTCCCTCATCATTGAATTGATTCCAGAAGTGCCGGGCAGATTGATGCTCCCTGAGCGAATTTCCCCTGCGCGCAATTTGCTCATTCATCAGATTTCTGTGGATTAAGCCCTGTGAATAACTGCCACTGAGGTCAGTTGATAACAGGGCCTGAAAACTGGATATAACTCGCTCTGTGGATAACCACCCCTTTCATCCACAGGCTTAAACCGGTTATCCAAGCCGCTCATGGCCACATGGTCACAGGGTTTTAAATCTCTGTACACATTGAATAATAAGGCCTGTAGAGATCTATCCACAGAAAACGTGCTCAGTAAGAATAAGCATTAAAACAAAGGTTTTATAAATTTCTTTCTTTTTTATTCTTTTAAGCTCGAGTTCTCCACAGCTGGTTAATTTTTGTTCAGAGGGTTCTTTAGGCAGGGCGAAGTCCCTATACTTGTCGACCAGGTCCAGAACCTGATCTCAAACTATTCCTGAATTACCTACTTAAGCAGGCACGAGGTGCGTGGTGGATTTCCCTTCCCGTTTTGAAGTGATCGTCATCGGCGGCGGTCATGCCGGTACCGAGGCAGCACTGGCGTCAGCACGTATGGGGGCAAAAACCCTGTTGCTGACGCATAACGTGGAAACCCTCGGCGCCATGAGCTGCAACCCCGCTATCGGTGGCATTGGCAAAAGCCATCTGGTCAAGGAAATCGACGCCCTAGGCGGCGCGATGGCCATGGCTACCGATAAGGGCGGCATCCAGTTTCGCGTATTGAACAGCCGCAAAGGCCCAGCCGTACGGGCAACTCGTGCGCAAGCCGACCGGGTTTTGTACAAAGCGGCTGTCCGCGAAATTCTGGAAAATCAGCCGAACCTGTGGATATTTCAACAAGCTGCCGATGACCTGATCGTAGAACAGGAACAGGTACGCGGTGTTGTCACCCAGATGGGTCTGCGTTTCTTTGCCGATTCCGTGGTGTTGACCACTGGCACCTTCCTCGGTGGACTTATCCACATCGGTTTGCAGAATTTCTCCGGCGGTCGTGCCGGTGATCCGCCGTCGATTGCTCTGGCACACCGTCTGCGTGAAATGCCGCTGCGTGTGGGTCGATTGAAAACCGGCACACCGCCGCGTATCGATGGCCGGTCTGTGGATTTCTCGATGATGGCCGAGCAACCGGGCGATACGCCGATCCCGGTGATGTCGTTCATGGGCAACAAGGAACAGCATCCGCGGCAAGTCAGCTGCTGGATCACCCACACCAACGCCCGTACCCACGAAATCATTGCCGCGAACCTCGACCGTTCGCCGATGTATTCCGCTGCCGGCGAGATCGAAGGCATAGGCCCGCGTTATTGCCCGTCGATCGAAGACAAGATTCACCGCTTTGCCGACAAGGAAAGCCATCAGGTGTTTATCGAACCGGAAGGTTTGACCACCCATGAGCTGTACCCGAACGGGATATCCACAAGCTTGCCGTTCGACGTGCAATTGCAAATCGTGCAATCGATCCGCGGTATGGAAAACGCGCACATCGTGCGTCCCGGTTATGCGATCGAGTACGACTACTTCGATCCGCGTGACTTGAAGTACAGCCTGGAAACCAAAGTCATCGGCGGTCTGTTCTTCGCCGGGCAGATCAATGGCACCACCGGTTACGAAGAAGCTGGTGCTCAGGGTTTGCTGGCCGGGGCCAACGCCGCACTGCGTGCGAAGGGCAAAGAAGCCTGGTGCCCGCGCCGCGATGAGGCGTACATCGGGGTTCTGGTCGATGACCTGATCACCCTGGGTACCCAAGAGCCGTACCGCATGTTCACTTCCCGTGCCGAGTACCGCCTGATCCTGCGCGAGGACAACGCCGACCTGCGCCTGACCGAAAAAGGTCGCGAGCTGGGTCTGGTCGATGACGCGCGTTGGGCGGCCTTCTGCAAGAAACGTGAAAGCATCGAACTCGAAGAGCAGCGCCTGAAAAGCACCTGGGTCCGCCCGGGCACGCAACAGGGCGATGCCATCGCAGAAAAATTCGGTACGCCGCTGACCCACGAATACAACTTGCTCAACCTCTTGAGTCGCCCGGAAATCGACTACGCTGGTCTGGTCGAAGTGACCGGGCACGGCGCCGAAGATCCACAGGTCGCCGAACAGGTCGAGATCAAGACCAAATACGCCGGTTACATTGACCGTCAACAGGACGAAATCGCTCGTCTGCGCGCCAGCGAAGACACGAAACTGCCTGTGGATATCGATTACACCAACATTTCCGGTCTCTCCAAGGAGATCCAGAGCAAGCTCGGCGCCACTCGTCCAGAGACGCTGGGTCAGGCTTCACGGATCCCGGGCGTGACCCCGGCAGCGATTTCGCTGTTGATGATTCATTTGAAAAAACGCGGCGCGGGCCGTCAGTTGGAGCAAAGCGCTTGAGTTCTAAGGTCACTTCGCAACACGCCGAAGAGTTATCCACAGGAGCCCGTGAGCTCGGGATCAATCTCACTGAAACCCAGCACGAATTGCTGTTGGGTTATCTGGCCTTGTTGATCAAATGGAACCAGGCCTACAACCTCACGGCTGTGCGCGATCCGGACGAAATGGTGTCGCGTCACTTGCTCGATAGTCTGAGCGTGATGTCGTTCATCGAAAACGGCCGCTGGCTCGACGTCGGCAGTGGCGGCGGTATGCCGGGGATCCCGTTGGCGATCCTGTATCCGGACTCGCAAGTGACCTGTCTGGACAGTAACGGCAAAAAAACCCGCTTCCTGACTCAGGTCAAACTCGAACTGAAACTGGATAACCTGCAAGTTATCCACAGTCGTGTCGAAGCCTTCCAGCCTGCTGAGCCGTTCAACGGGATCATTTCCCGGGCGTTCAGCAGCATGGAAAACTTCAGCAACTGGACTCGCCACCTCGGCGATGCCGATACACGCTGGCTGGCAATGAAGGGCGTTCATCCGGCCGATGAGCTGGTAGCATTGCCGGCAGACTTCAAACTCGATAGCGAACACGCCCTGGCCGTACCCGGTTGCCAAGGCCAACGCCATCTGCTGATACTGCGCCGCACGGCATGATTGGGAACACAAGCAAGAATGGCTAAGGTATTCGCGATAGCGAACCAAAAGGGTGGTGTGGGCAAGACCACCACCTGCATCAACCTCGCAGCATCCCTGGTCGCGACCAAGCGCCGGGTGCTGTTGATCGATCTCGATCCACAGGGCAACGCCACCATGGGTAGCGGTGTGGATAAACACGGCCTGGAAAACTCGGTCTATGACCTGCTGATCGGCGAATGCGATCTGGCTCAGGCCATGCACTATTCCGAGCATGGCGGTTATCAACTGCTGCCGGCCAACCGCGACCTGACAGCCGCTGAAGTGGTTCTGCTGGAAATGCAGATGAAGGAGAGCCGCCTGCGCAGCGCGCTGGCGCCGATCCGCGAAAATTACGATTACATTCTGATCGACTGCCCACCATCGCTGTCGATGCTCACGCTGAACGCACTGGTTGCCGCTGACGGGGTGATTATCCCCATGCAGTGCGAGTACTTTGCACTCGAAGGTTTGAGCGACCTTGTGGATAACATCAAGCGTATCGCCGAACTGCTCAACCCGAATCTGAAAGTCGAAGGTTTGTTGCGCACCATGTACGACCCGCGCCTGAGCCTGATGAACGATGTCTCGGCGCAGCTCAAGGAACACTTTGGCGAGCAACTGTACGATACGGTCATTCCGCGCAATATCCGCCTCGCCGAAGCGCCGAGCTACGGCATGCCGGCTCTGGCGTACGACAAGCAATCGCGCGGCGCGCTGGCCTACCTGGCGCTGGCAGGCGAGATGGTTCGTCGTCAGCGCAAAAATTCACGCATTGCCGCCGCTCAGGCAACTTAAGGAATCCCCATGGCCGTCAAGAAACGAGGTCTCGGACGTGGACTGGATGCACTGCTGAGTGGTCCGACTGTCAGCTCGCTGGAAGAACAAGCCGCGCAAGCTGACACGCGTGAGCTGCAACACCTGCCGCTGGACTTGCTCCAGCGCGGCAAATACCAGCCTCGTCGGGACATGGACCCGCAGGCGCTGGAAGAGCTGGCGCAGTCGATCAAGGCACAAGGCGTGATGCAACCGATTGTGGTTCGCCCGATTGGTGAAGGCCGCTTCGAAATCATCGCCGGTGAACGCCGCTGGCGCGCCAGCCAGCAGGCCGGACAGGAAACCATCCCGGCGATGGTCCGCGATGTGCCGGATGAAACGGCGATCGCTATCGCACTGATCGAGAACATTCAGCGCGAAGACCTCAACCCGATCGAGGAAGCGGTCGCCCTGCAACGCTTGCAGCAGGAATTCCAGCTGACTCAGCAACAAGTTGCCGAGGCTGTGGGTAAGTCCCGCGTGACTGTGGCTAACTTGTTGCGGCTTATTGCGCTGCCGGAAGTCATCAAGACCATGCTGTCTCACGGCGACCTGGAAATGGGTCATGCCCGTGCTTTGCTCGGTCTGCCGGAAAATCAACAGGTTGAGGGGGCGCGACATGTTGTCGCACGAGGTCTCACCGTGCGCCAGACTGAAGCACTGGTTCGTCAGTGGTTGAGTGGCAAACCGGAGCCTGTGGAAGCGACCAAACCCGACCCGGATATCGCCCGTCTCGAACAGCGTCTGGCCGAGCGCCTAGGCTCTGCGGTGCAGATTCGCCACGGGAAGAAGGGAAAGGGGCAGTTGGTGATCGGTTACAACTCCCTCGATGAGCTTCAAGGTGTGCTCGCTCACATCCGCTGAAACATTTCCTCATGTAGCGGGCAGTCGGAAATCACTACCTGACAGTTGAATAGGGGCAGAACCGCCCCTATACTCTGCGCGCATTTTGTCGGCACAAATTATGCCAAGTTATTGAATTCTGGCAGCCGACCATTGGAGAGCAAACGTGATGGAAACCCGCAAGCCAAACCGCCTGCCGTTCCATCGCCTGGCGGTTTTTCCGGTGTTAATGGCTCAATTTGTCATTTTGCTCATTGCCGCTTTGGCGCTCTGGCAATGGCACGGAGTCGTTGCCGGATACTCGGGACTTTGCGGAGGCCTGATAGCCTTGCTGCCCAATGTATATTTCGCTCATAAGGCATTTCGGTTTTCCGGCGCCCGAGCAGCCCAGTCCATCGTCCGGTCATTTTATGCCGGCGAGGCAGGCAAACTGATTTTGACAGCAGTGCTTTTTGCACTGGTGTTTGCAGGTGTGAAGCCACTGGCGCCGATAGCAGTATTCGGCGTGTTCGTGCTGACTCAGTCGGTCAGCTGGTTCGCTCCCCTGCTGATGAGAACAAGACTTTCGAGACCTTAGGGCGTTTGAGGCAACCATGGCAGAAACAACCGCTTCGGGCTATATCCAGCACCACTTGCAGAATCTGACCTTCGGTCAGCTACCTAACGGCGGCTGGGGCTTTGCCCACACCGCAGCAGAAGCCAAAGAAATGGGCTTCTGGGCTTTCCACGTCGATACTCTCGGCTGGTCGGTCGCGTTGGGTCTGATCTTCGTTCTTCTTTTCCGCATGGCGGCAAAGAAGGCGACTTCGGGTCAGCCAGGTGCTTTGCAGAACTTCGTTGAAGTATTGGTCGAATTCGTCGATGGCAGCGTGAAAGACAGCTTCCATGGCCGTAGCCCGGTGATTGCACCGCTGGCACTGACCATCTTCGTCTGGGTGTTCCTGATGAACGCCGTCGACCTGATACCGGTCGACTGGATTCCTCAGTTGGCCATCCTGATCTCCGGTGACCCTCACATTCCGTTCCGCGCCGTGTCGACTACCGACCCGAACGCGACTCTGGGCATGGCGTTGTCGGTTTTCGCACTGATCATTTTCTATAGCATCAAGGTCAAGGGCATCGGCGGCTTCATCGGCGAACTGACCCTGCACCCGTTCGGCAGCAAGAACATCTTCGTTCAAGCCCTGCTGATCCCGGTGAACTTCCTGCTGGAATTCGTGACCCTGATCGCTAAACCGATCTCTCTGGCTCTGCGTCTTTTCGGCAACATGTATGCCGGCGAGCTGGTGTTCATTCTGATCGCTGTGATGTTCGGCAGCGGTCTGCTCTGGCTGAGCGGCCTGGGCGTTGTTCTGCAGTGGGCGTGGGCTGTGTTCCACATCCTGATCATCACGCTGCAGGCGTTCATCTTCATGATGCTGACCATCGTCTACCTGTCGATGGCGCACGAAGAAAACCATTAAGGCCAGTCTCGACTAGTCTGATGTCCTTCCCGGTCAAACGGGAAGGGGCTCTTCACAGGGCACCTGAAACGATTTGTTTTACCGCTTTAATCTAAAAAACCTAAACCATACGACGTAAAAGTCGGGAGGAAAGATGGAAACTGTAGTTGGTCTAACCGCTATCGCTGTTGCACTGTTGATCGGCCTGGGCGCACTGGGTACCGCAATTGGTTTCGGCCTGCTGGGCGGCAAGTTCCTGGAAGGCGCAGCGCGTCAGCCAGAAATGGTTCCAATGCTGCAAGTTAAAATGTTCATCGTTGCCGGTCTGCTCGACGCCGTAACCATGATCGGTGTTGGTATCGCTCTGTTCTTCACCTTTGCGAACCCGTTCGTTGGTCAGATCGCTGGCTAATTACCCGGATTCTTCCGAGTAATTTGATGTGATGGACAACGTAACTGCGAGGTGTTGGCGTGAACATTAATGCGACCCTGATTGGCCAGTCCGTTGCGTTCCTGATTTTTGTACTGTTCTGCATGAAGTATGTTTGGCCTCCGGTCATTGCTGCTCTGCACGAACGTCAAAAGAAGATCGCTGATGGTCTGGACGCTGCCAGCCGTGCAGCTCGCGACCTGGAGTTGGCCCAAGAAAAAGCGGGTCAGCAACTGCGCGAAGCGAAAGCTCAGGCAGCTGAAATCATCGAGCAAGCCAAGAAACGCGGTAACCAGATTGTCGAAGAGGCCGTTGAAAAGGCCCGTGTCGACGCTGACCGTGTGAAGGTTCAGGCTCAAGCCGAGATCGAACAGGAACTGAACAGTGTCAAAGACAAGCTGCGCGCCCAAGTGGGTTTGCTGGCTGTCGGCGGCGCCGAGAAGATCCTGGGTGCCACAATCGATCAAAACGCGCACGCAGAGCTGGTTAACCAACTGGCTGCTGAAATCTAAGCGAGGGCGATCATGGCAGAACTGACCACGTTGGCCCGACCTTACGCTAAGGCGGCCTTCGAGCACGCTCAGGCCCACCAGCAACTGGCCAATTGGTCAGCCATGCTCGGCCTGGCTGCAGCGGTGTCGCAAGACGACACCATGCAGCGCGTGCTCAAGGCCCCGCGACTGACGAGCGCAGAAAAGGCCGCCACGTTTATTGACGTGTGCGGCGACAAGTTTGATGCAAAGGCACAGAACTTCATCAATGTCGTTGCCGAAAACGACCGTCTCCCGCTTCTGCCGGAGATAGCCGCTCTTTTCGACCTGTACAAGGCCGAGCAAGAGAAGTCGGTAGACGTTGAAGTGACCAGTGCTTTTGCATTGAACCAAGAACAGCAAGACAAACTCGCCAAGGTTCTCAGTGCACGACTCAACCGGGAAGTGCGCCTGCAAGTCGAGGAAGATAAAGCCCTTATTGGGGGTGTTGTCATCCGCGCCGGCGACCTGGTTATCGATGGCTCGATTCGCGGCAAAATCGCGAAACTTGCCGAAGCATTGAAATCTTGAGTTTGAAGGGGCAGCAGAGCAATGCAGCAACTCAATCCTTCCGAAATAAGTGAAATTATCAAGGGCCGCATCGACAAGCTCGATGTGACCTCCCAAGCCCGTAACGAAGGCACTGTCGTCAGCGTATCTGACGGCATCGTGCGGATTCACGGTCTGGCCGACGTAATGTACGGCGAGATGATCGAGTTTCCGGGCGGCGTCTACGGTATGGCCCTCAACCTGGAGCAAGACTCCGTAGGTGCCGTTGTATTGGGCGCTTACCAGTCTCTTGCCGAAGGCATGAGCGCCAAGTGCACCGGCCGCATCCTCGAGGTTCCTGTTGGTAAGGAACTGCTGGGTCGCGTAGTCGACGCACTGGGTAACCCTGTTGATGGCAAGGGTCCACTGGGCAACACTCAGACCGACGCGGTCGAGAAAGTTGCTCCAGGCGTGATCTGGCGTAAGTCGGTAGACCAGCCTGTACAGACTGGCTACAAGGCTGTCGATGCCATGATTCCTGTCGGCCGTGGCCAGCGTGAGCTGATCATCGGTGACCGTCAGATCGGTAAAACCGCTCTGGCGATTGACGCGATCATCAATCAGAAAGACAGCGGCATTTTCTGCGTCTACGTAGCGATCGGTCAGAAACAATCGACCATCGCCAACGTGGTTCGCAAGCTGGAAGAGAACGGCGCCCTGGCCAACACGATCATCGTGGCTGCCAGTGCTTCGGAATCTCCTGCGCTGCAGTTCCTGGCACCGTACTCCGGTTGCACCATGGGTGAATTCTTCCGCGACCGCGGTGAAGACGCGCTGATCGTTTATGACGATCTGTCCAAGCAAGCAGTGGCTTACCGCCAGATTTCCCTGCTGCTGCGCCGTCCACCAGGCCGTGAAGCTTACCCAGGCGACGTGTTCTATCTCCACTCCCGTCTGCTGGAGCGCGCATCCCGCGTTTCGGAAGAATACGTAGAGAAGTTCACCAACGGCGCAGTGACCGGCAAAACCGGTTCCCTGACCGCACTGCCGATCATCGAAACCCAGGCTGGCGACGTTTCCGCGTTCGTTCCGACCAACGTGATCTCGATCACCGACGGTCAGATCTTCCTGGAATCGGCCATGTTCAACTCGGGCATCCGCCCTGCAGTGAACGCCGGTGTTTCGGTATCCCGTGTGGGTGGTGCCGCTCAGACCAAGATCATCAAGAAGCTCTCCGGTGGTATCCGTACCGCTCTGGCTCAGTACCGTGAACTGGCGGCATTCGCCCAGTTCGCTTCTGACCTGGACGAAGCGACCCGTAAGCAACTTGAGCATGGTCAGCGCGTTACCGAGCTGATGAAGCAGAAGCAATACGCACCAATGTCGATCGCTGACATGGCGCTGTCGCTGTATGCCGCTGAGCGTGGGTTCCTGACTGACATTGAAATCGCCAAGATCGGCAGCTTCGAACAAGCGCTGATTGCTTACTTCAACCGCGATCACGCCGATTTGATGGCCAAGATCAACGTTAAAGGTGACTTCAATGACGAAATCGACGCTGGCATGAAAGCCGGTATCGAGAAGTTCAAGGCCACCCAAACCTGGTAAGCCGCAGCGGGAGCCGCGAGGCTCCCGCTTGCTAACCTGATAGGTGTTACATGGCAGGCGCAAAAGAGATTCGCAGTAAGATTGCGAGCATCAAAAGCACGCAAAAGATTACCAGCGCCATGGAAAAAGTGGCGGTCAGCAAAATGCGCAAGGCACAAATGCGCATGGCTGCTAGCCGTCCTTATGCGGAGCGTATCCGCCAGGTAATTGGGCATCTGGCCAACGCCAACCCGGAATACCGCCACCCGTTCATGATCGACCGCGAAATCAAGCGTGTTGGTTATGTTGTGGTGAGCAGTGACCGTGGTTTGTGCGGCGGCTTGAACACCAACCTGTTCAAGGCCCTGGTCAAGGACATGGCGGTAAACCGCGAAAACGGCGTCGAGATTGATCTGTGTGTCGTTGGTAGCAAGGGTGCGGCCTTTTTCCGTAACTTCGGCGGTAACGTCGTTGCAGCTATCAGCCACCTGGGTGAAGAGCCGTCGATCAATGATCTGATCGGCAGCGTCAAGGTGATGCTGGATGCCTACCTGGATGGCCGTATTGATCGCCTGTCCGTGGTGTCCAACAAGTTCATCAACACCATGACGCAGCAGCCTACCGTGGAGCAGTTGATTCCACTGGTGGCAACCCCGGATCAGGGTCTCAAGCACCACTGGGACTATCTCTACGAACCGGACGCCAAAGAGCTGCTTGATGGCTTGATGGTCCGTTACGTCGAGTCGCAGGTCTACCAGGCGGTGGTCGAGAACAACGCGGCTGAGCAAGCTGCGCGGATGATCGCGATGAAGAACGCTACCGACAACGCCGGTGATTTGATCAGCGATTTGCAGCTGATCTACAACAAGGCGCGTCAGGCTGCGATCACCCAAGAGATCTCGGAAATCGTCGGCGGCGCTGCCGCGGTTTAACGGTTCAAATATTCAGAGGATCCAGCTATGAGTAGCGGACGTATCGTTCAAATCATCGGCGCCGTTATCGACGTGGAATTTCCACGCGACAGCGTACCGAGCATCTACAACGCTTTGAAAGTACAAAGCGATGCCGGCACCACTCTGGAAGTTCAGCAGCAGCTGGGCGACGGCGTGGTTCGTACCATTGCGATGGGTTCCACCGAGGGCTTGAAGCGCGGTCTGGAAGTTACCGACTCTGGCGCAGCCATCTCCGTACCGGTCGGTAAAGCGACCCTGGGCCGGATCATGGACGTCCTCGGCAACCCGATCGACGAAGCCGGTCCAATCGACACCGAAGAGCGCTGGGGCATTCACCGTCCAGCACCTTCGTTCGCTGAACAGGCAGGCGGCAACGACCTGCTGGAAACCGGCATCAAGGTTATCGACCTGGTTTGCCCGTTTGCCAAAGGCGGTAAAGTCGGTCTGTTCGGTGGTGCCGGTGTAGGCAAAACCGTAAACATGATGGAACTGATCCGTAACATCGCCATCGAGCACAGCGGTTATTCCGTGTTCGCCGGTGTGGGTGAGCGTACTCGTGAGGGTAACGACTTCTACCACGAGATGAAGGATTCCAACGTTCTGGACAAAGTGGCACTGGTTTACGGTCAGATGAACGAGCCGCCGGGTAACCGTCTGCGCGTAGCACTGACCGGCCTGACCATGGCCGAGAAGTTCCGTGACGAAGGTAACGACGTTCTGCTGTTCGTCGACAACATCTATCGTTACACCCTGGCCGGTACTGAAGTATCCGCACTGCTGGGCCGTATGCCTTCGGCAGTAGGTTACCAGCCGACCCTGGCTGAAGAGATGGGCGTTCTGCAAGAACGTATCACTTCGACCAAGGAAGGTTCGATCACTTCGATCCAAGCGGTATACGTACCTGCGGATGACTTGACCGACCCATCGCCAGCGACCACCTTCGCCCACTTGGACGCCACCGTCGTTCTGTCCCGTGACATCGCCTCCCTGGGTATCTACCCAGCGGTAGATCCACTGGATTCGACTTCGCGCCAGCTGGACCCGAACGTAATCGGCCAGGACCACTACGACACCGCTCGCGGCGTTCAGTACGTTCTGCAACGTTACAAAGAGCTGAAAGACATCATCGCGATCCTGGGTATGGACGAACTCTCGGAAGCCGACAAACAGTTGGTTAACCGTGCTCGTAAGATCCAGCGCTTCTTGTCCCAGCCGTTCTTCGTGGCTGAAGTCTTCACCGGTGCTTCGGGTAAATACGTTTCCCTGAAAGACACCATTGCTGGCTTCAAAGGCATCCTCAACGGTGACTACGACCACCTGCCAGAACAAGCGTTCTACATGGTTGGCGGCATCGAAGAAGCGATCGAGAAAGCCAAGAAACTGTAATCCCGGCGCCCGGCAACGGGCGCTAATTTAGGTTGAGGCAATCAGATGGCTATGACAGTCCATTGCGATATCGTCAGCGCGGAAGGAGAAATCTTTTCCGGCCTGGTCGAGATGGTGATTGCGCACGGTGCACTGGGTGATCTTGGTATCGCTCTGGGTCACGCGCCGCTGATCACTAATCTGAAGCCAGGTCCGATCCGCCTGATCAAGCAAGGCGGGGAAGCCGAGGTGTTCTACATCTCCGGTGGTTTCCTCGAGGTTCAGCCGAACATGGTCAAGGTGCTTGCCGATACCGTGCAACGTGCCGCCGACCTGGATGAAGCTCAGGCTCAAGCAGCTCTCAAGGCTGCCGAGGCTGCCTTGCATGAGCGTGGCGCAGAGTTCGATTACGGCGCTGCGTCCGTACGTCTGGCCGAGGCTGCAGCTCAGCTGCGCACCGTCCAGCAGATCCGCAAGAAGTTTGGCGGTTAATCCGTCATCCGCTTGTTGTGCGATTGATAAAAAAGGGTAGCTTCGGCTACCCTTTTTTCTTTTCCGAATTCCAGAACCCCGGTCGCAGTTGCTGACCTCCAGGATTGGTAGCCAGTCATGTCTCTCGAAATCGTCATCCTCGCGGCCGGTCAAGGCACTCGCATGCGCTCGGCTTTGCCGAAAGTGCTGCACCCGATTGCCGGCAATTCCATGTTGGGCCATGTTATCCACAGCGCGCGGCAACTCGACCCGCAGCGCATCCACGTGGTGATTGGCCATGGTGCCGACGTGGTGCGCGAGCGTCTGGCGGCCGACGATCTGAACTTCGTGTTGCAGGACAAGCAACTGGGCACCGGTCACGCGACTGCCCAAGCCGTGCCATTCATTACTGCCGACACTGTGCTGATTCTTTACGGTGACGTGCCGTTGATCGAAGTCGAAACCCTGCAACGCCTGCTCAAGCATGTCGTTCCCGGACAGATGGGTTTGCTGACCGTCGAGCTCGACGACCCTACGGGCTATGGCCGCATTGTTCGCAACGCTGACGGCAAAGTTGCCGCCATCGTCGAGCACAAAGATGCCAGCGAAGCGCAGCGCGCAATCACCGAAGGCAACACTGGCATTCTTGCAGTGCCGGCCAATCGGTTGGCTGACTGGATGAGCCGACTGTCGAACAACAACGCACAGGGCGAGTATTACCTGACCGACGTGATCGAAATGGCTGTCAGCGATGGTCTTGTGGTCGCCACTGAGCAACCGCTGGATCCGATGGAAGTGCAGGGCGCCAACGACCGTAAGCAACTCGCCGAACTTGAGCGTCATTACCAGCTGCGCGCCGGTCGTCGTCTGATGGCTCAAGGCGTGACCCTGCGTGATCCGGCCCGGTTCGACGTACGTGGAGAAGTCACGGTTGGTCGCGATGTGCTGATCGACATCAACGTGATCCTCGAAGGCAATGTGGTTATCGAAGACGACGTGGTCATCGGTCCCAACTGTGTGATCAAGGACAGTACCCTGCGTAAAGGCGTGGTGATCAAAGCCAACAGCCACATCGAGGGCGCAATTCTTGGCGAAGGCAGTGATGCCGGTCCGTTTGCTCGTCTGCGCCCGGGCACTGTGCTTGAAGCGCGTGCGCATGTGGGTAACTTCGTCGAACTGAAAAACGCCCACATGGGCGAGGGCGCCAAGGCAGGTCATCTGACATACCTGGGCGATGCCGAGATCGGCGCACGCACCAACATCGGAGCTGGCACCATCACCTGCAACTATGACGGCGCCAACAAGTGGAAAACCGTATTGGGCGCGGACGTGTTCATCGGCTCCAACAACTCATTGGTGGCGCCTGTGGATATCTCCGATGGCGCGACCACTGCGGCGGGTTCGACGATTACGCAGAATGTGGATAACGCGCAGTTGGCAGTAGGCCGGGCGCGGCAGAAGAACATTGATGGCTGGAAGCGGCCGGAGAAGATCAAAAAAGACTGAGTTATCCACAGTCATTTTTAGATCATGACATCGCAGTCTTTGGCAGCTCCTACAAAAGGCTGCTGAGGTCTGCGATTTTTTTTGTTTGCCGGGTTGACGATTTGTGGTCAATAGGTTTTGATTGCTTACGTTATCTTTCGAACCGAAACTTAAGCCGCCGCCATGTCGAAACGCAATACACCCCAACGCCGCCATAACATTCTCGCCTTGCTCGACGAGCAGGGTGAGGTGAGTGTGGACGAATTGGCCAAGCGCTTCGAAACCTCTGAAGTTACGATTCGTAAGGACTTGGCTGCGCTTGAGAGCCACGGTTTATTGCTGCGCCGCTACGGTGGAGCGATCACCATGCCTCAGGAACTCGTCGCGGAAACCGCGCAGAGCGTTTCCAAATACAAACAGGCAATCGCCCGTGCCGCAGTGAAACGCATCCGCGAGCACGCGCGCATCATCATCGACAGTGGCAGCACTACCGCCGCGATGATCCCCGAACTGGGTCAGCAGCCGGGTCTGGTGGTGATGACCAACTCCCTGCACGTCGCCAACGCTTTGAGTGAACTTGAGCACGAACCGGTGTTGTTGATGACCGGCGGCACCTGGGATCCGCACTCGGAGTCCTTTCAGGGCCAGGTGGCCGAGCAAGTACTACGCTCTTACGACTTTGACCAATTGTTTATCGGCGCCGATGGCATCGATCTGGCGCGCGGTACTACCACGTTCAACGAGCTGCTCGGCCTGAGCCGGGTCATGGCTGAAGTGACGCGTGAAGTGATCGTGATGGTCGAGGCCGACAAGATCGGGCGCAAGATTCCCAACCTGGAGCTGCCCTGGAGCAGCGTCCATACCCTCATTACCGATGATCGCCTGCCTGTTGATGCACGCGATCAGATTCAGGCCCGCGGTATCACCGTGATTTGCGCGGCTGTCAGTCAGGAGAAATAAGCATGTGTGGAATTGTCGGCGCAGTTGCTGAACGTAATATCACCGCCATCCTGCTCGAAGGTCTCAAACGCCTCGAATACCGCGGCTATGACAGCGCCGGCGTGGCGGTGTACACCAATGAGCAAACCCTCGAGCGCATGCGCCGTCCGGGCAAAGTCAGCGAACTGGAAGTCGCGCTGGCTGAACACCCGCTGGTTGGCCGTCTCGGCATTGCGCACACCCGTTGGGCAACCCACGGTGCCCCGTGCGAGCGTAATGCTCACCCGCATTTCTCCGGCGACATCGCGGTGGTGCACAACGGCATCATCGAAAACCACGAAGCGTTGCGTGAACAGCTGAAAGCGCTGGGCTACGTGTTTACTTCGGATACTGATACCGAAGTCATCGCCCACCTGCTGAATCACAAACTCAAGGATCAGCCGGATCTGACTGTCGCCCTCAAGGCTACCGTCAAGGAACTGCACGGTGCATACGGTCTGGCCGTGATCAATGGCAAACAACCGGATCGTCTGGTTGCCGCGCGCAGTGGCAGTCCATTGGTGATTGGTTTGGGTCTGGGTGAGAACTTCCTCGCCTCCGATCAACTGGCTTTGCGCCAGGTCACTGATCGCTTCATGTATCTGGAAGAAGGCGATATCGCTGAAATTCAGCGCGATAACGTGCAGATCTGGGATGTTGACGGTAAACCCGTCGAGCGCCAGACCGTGCAGTACACCGACGGCGCCGAAGCGGCCGACAAGGGCGAATTCCGCCACTACATGCTCAAGGAAATCCACGAGCAACCGACCGTGGTGCAGCGCACGCTGGAAGGTCGGCTGAGCAACGACCAAGTGCTGGTGCAAGCTTTCGGCCCACAAGCGGCCGAGCTGTTTGCCAAGGTGCGTAACGTACAGATCGTTGCCTGCGGCACCAGTTATCACGCCGGCATGGTTGCCCGTTACTGGCTCGAAGAGCTGGCCGGGATCCCGTGCCAGGTCGAAGTTGCCAGCGAATTCCGCTACCGCAAAGTGGTGGTGCAGCCGGATACATTGTTCGTCACCATCTCGCAGTCCGGCGAAACTGCCGACACCTTGGCCGCATTGCGCAACGCCAAGGAGCTTGGCTTCCTCGCCAGTCTGGCGATCTGCAACGTTGGTATCAGCTCGCTGGTGCGCGAATCCGACATGACTTTGCTGACCCAGGCCGGTCGCGAAATCGGCGTCGCCTCGACCAAAGCGTTTACTACGCAACTGGTCGGTCTGCTATTGCTGACTCTGTCACTGGGCCAAGTGCGCGGTACTCTGGCGCCGGGCGTTGAAGCCACGCTGGTGGCAGAATTGCGTCGCCTGCCGACTCGTTTAGGCGAAGCGCTGGCGATGGACAGCACCGTGGAAAAAGTCGCCGAGCTGTTCGCCGAGAAGAACCACACACTGTTCCTCGGTCGCGGCGCGCAATTCCCGGTAGCAATGGAAGGTGCCTTGAAGCTCAAGGAAATCTCCTACATCCACGCTGAAGCCTACCCGGCCGGCGAACTCAAACACGGCCCGCTCGCGCTTGTGGATAACGACATGCCCGTGGTCACCGTCGCGCCGAACAACGAACTGCTGGAAAAGCTCAAGTCCAACCTGCAGGAAGTCCGCGCACGCGGCGGCGAACTGGTCGTTTTCGCCGACGAGAAAGCCGGGATGACCAACGGCGAAGGCACCCACGTGGTACAGATGCCGCACATCCACGACATTCTTTCTCCGATCCTCTACACCATTCCGCTGCAGTTGCTTTCTTACTACGTCGCTGTGCTGAAGGGTACGGACGTTGACCAGCCGCGTAATCTGGCGAAGTCGGTGACGGTGGAATAAGTTATCCACAACTGATGCAGCCGGAAAGATCGCAGCCTTCGGCAGCTCCTACATGGGGAATCATGTTTCACCTGTAGGAGCTGCCGGAGGCTGCGATCTTTTGCTTTTGAATCGAGGTCTTCGCCATGGATCGCTTCCAGGAAATGCAGGTCTTCGCCGCTGTCGCTCAAGACCAAGGCTTCTCCGCAGCCGCGCGACGCTTGGGTTTGTCGGCTGCCAGCGTCACTCGTGCCGTTGCTGCATTGGAGCAGCGAATCGGCACGCAGTTGCTGATCCGTACCACGCGCAGCGTGCACCTTAGCGAAGCGGGTCAGCGGTACCTGGAGGACTGTCGGAGAATTCTTGCCGAGGTGCAGGAAGCCGAGGATTCGGCTGCAGGCAGTCACGCCGAGCCTCGTGGGCAACTGACGGTGACGGCGCCGGTGTTGTTCGGCGAGTTGTTTGTCACACCGGTGATGGCCGGTTATCTCACGCAGTATCCGGACGTTTCGATCAACGCGTTGTTGGTCGATCGGGTAGTGAGCATGGTCGAGGAGGGGGTCGATGTGGCGGTGCGCATCTGTGAGCTGCCGGACAGTAATCAGCATGCGATTCGGGTGGGTGAGGTCAGACGCGTTGTCTGCGGTTCGCCGCAATATCTGACCGAGCATGGTCGACCGCAGCATCCTCAAGCGTTGAATGGATTGTCCGTCGTGGCCACAGCAGCCACCGGCCAGATGCGCAACTGGCCATTCCTTGAGGGTGGTCAACCGCTGATCGTGCGCCCAGAGCCGCGGTTGGTGGTCACCGCCAATCAGGCGGCGATCAGTGCCGCGTGTCTCGGCCTGGGGCTGACGCGGGTGCTTTCCTATCAGGTGGCGAACAAAGTGGCGGCAGGTGAACTTGAGATCGTCCTTGCCGACTTCGAACTGCCGCCGCTGCCGATTCATGTGGTGTATCAGGGCGGGCGCAAAGCGCCGACGCGGGTGCGCAGCTTTGTTGATTTCACGGTGAACGCGCTGCGTGAGCATCCGTCGCTGAAGAACGCAGCGTTATTGCATGAGATGAAATAATCGATTGCGAATACTGGTGATTCTGTTGCTTTGCAGATAGGTGGAAGATGGCTCCCATCAGCGCTGCCAACCCTCAGGTGGTGCGATCATCCAGTGGAGTCGACCATGCAACCGATCAAGTTTTACAACTTCCCGCGTTCCGGCCACGCCCATCGGGTGGAACTGATGCTGTCGCTGCTGCAATTGCCGACCGAGACCATTCTGGTCGATCTGGCGAAGGGCGAGCACAAGCAGCCTGCGTATCTGGCAATCAACAGTTTTGGCCAGGTCCCGGCCATTGATGACAACGGCGTGATACTGGCGGATTCCAACGCGATTCTGGTGTATCTGGCGCAGAAGTACGGCAACGGTCGTTGGTTGCCGAGCGATCCGGTGGGTGCTGCGCGGGTACAGCGCTGGTTGTCGGTCGCGGCCGGGCCGATTGCATTTGGCCCGGCGGCAGCGCGACTGATCACGGTATTCGGGGCCAAACTCAACGCTGAGGAACTGATCACGCGCGCCCACAACCTGCTCACGGTCATGGACACTGAGCTGGAGAAAAACGCGTATCTGGCAGGTGATGAACCGACCATCGCCGACATTTCGGCCTACAGCTATATCGCCCACGCTCCGGAAGGCAATGTCTCGCTGGACGACTACGGCAATGTTCGCGCCTGGCTGGCCCGGGTCGAAGCGCTGCCCGGTTTCGTCGGCATGCCGCGCACTGTCGCCGGTCTGCAAACCGCAGTCTGATTCCCGCAATCCACGTTGCGCCGAGGGCGCAGGGGAGAGGTCGTGATGGAACGTTCACCGTGGCACGCTGGCGAGCAACAGTTACAGGCCCATGTCGGCGTTGCCGAACGCATGGAGGCTTTCGGGCGTAAGGTGATTCGCACCTGGATGCCGGACCAGCACCGTGAGTTCTATCAGCAACTTCCCTTCATGCTGTACGGCGCGGTCGATGCCGAGGGTCGTCCGTGGGCCAGCGTGCTCGAAGGCGCGCCGGGGTTTGCCCATTCGCCCGATGCTGAGCATCTGCGTTTTACGACGTTGCCCGCTGGAGATGATCCGGCGCAGTTGCGCAACGGCGAGCCCATCGGTTTGCTCGGAATTGAACTGCATACGCGGCGGCGCAATCGCCTCAACGGCCATGTCGGTGATCTAGGCGTTAACGGTTTCGATGTGAGCGTCGATCAAGCCTTCGGCAACTGTCCGCAATATATTCAACTGCGCCAGTTCCAGCGTGTGCCACTGAGTGATCCGCAGACGCGCCCACCTCAGCATCTCGACAGTCTCGATGATGCCGCCACGGCCCTGATCGAAGGCGCCGATACATTCTTTGTCGCCAGTTATGTCGATACCGAAGGCGGACGTTCGGTGGACGTTTCCCATCGCGGCGGTCAGCCCGGGTTCGTCCGGGTGGAAGGCAATCGTCTGACCATCCCGGATTTTGCCGGCAATCTGCACTTCAACACCCTCGGCAATCTACTGCTCAACCCCCAGGCGGGCTTGCTGTTCATCGACTTTTCCACAGGCGATCTGCTGCAACTTAGCGGGCGTACCGAAATTATCCTGGAAGGGCCGCAGATCGAGGCGTTTCAGGGCGCCGAACGGTTGTGGACATTCGAGGTGGAGAAACTGGTGCGACGTCCGGCGGCGCTGGCCTTGCGCTGGCGCTTCGACGGCATGTCGCCCACCAGTCTGTTGACCGGAAACTGGGCGCAAGCCGATGCGCGTTTGCAGGCGCAAGCCCTGAGTAACCAATGGCGGCCGTTGCGCGTGGCGAAGATCGAAATGGAAAGCCACAGCATCCGCTCGATTTATCTGGAGCCAGACGATGGCGCCGGTTTGCCGGTGTTTCTTGCGGGCCAGCATTTGCCTGTTCGATTTACCCTCGACGGCGAGGTGCACATCCGCACGTATAGCCTGTCGAGTGCGCCATCGGATGGTTTTTATCGGATCAGTGTGAAGCGCGAAGGTCGCGTGTCGACCCATCTGCACGAGCAGATCCAGGTGGGTGATGTAGTGGAGGCGCGGGCGCCTCAGGGGCATTTCACCGTGGCGCCGCTGGAGCGACGGCCACTGGTGTTGTTGGCCGCCGGGGTCGGCATTACGCCGCTGCTGTCGATGCTGCGCGAGGTGGTTTATCAAGGCTTGCGCACGCGGCGGATTCGTCCGACGTGGTTGCTGCAAAGTTCACGCAGCCTGGCAGATCAACCTTTTCGCAAGGAACTGGATCGCTTGTTGGAAAGCGCTGGCGATGCAGTGCGGGTCCTGCGGTTGCTCAGCCAGCCGGAAGCGGACGCACACGAGGGCGAGGATTTCGACCTGCGCGGGCGGATCGACGGCTCGGTATTGAGGGATCTGTTGGAGGTCGAGGACTACGATCAAATCGATTTCGTGGTCTGTGGGCCCGGCGGTTTTACCCAAGGACTGTACGACGGCTTGCGTGAGCTGGATGTGCGCGACGCGCAGATTCACGCCGAAACGTTCGGCCCTTCTACACTCAAGCGTCGCGCCGATCCGGATGCAATTGTCATTGAACAACCGCCCGCAGCCACCACATCCGTGCCGGTGGTGTTCGAACGTTCGGCCAAGGAGGCGCGCTGGCAACCGGACGGCAGCAGTTTGCTGGAGCTGGCGGAAAGTCGCGGATTGCGCCCCGAGTTCAGTTGCCGCGGTGGTTCGTGCGGCACCTGCAAGACACGGCTGGTCAGCGGCGCGGTGAATTATCCACAGCCCCCGGCTGAAGTGCCGGAGGCGGGGCATGTGCTGATTTGTTGTGCGGTGCCGGCACAAAGTCAGCAGCCGTTGGTGCTGGATTTGTAATGCTAGCGCCCGTGTAGGAGCTGCCGAAGGCTGCGATCTTTTGATCTTGTTTAGATTTTATAAATGGAAGATCAAAAGATCGCAGCCTTCGGCAGCTCCTACAGGGGATTGGTGGCCGATAGGGATCAGGCATAGGACAGAGATTTTTCTTCCAGCAGCTCTTGGTACAACTCGGTCCATTTGCGGCCCATTTCATCGGCTGTGAACAACTGCCGGTAACGGGCTTCGGCCTTGACGCCCATTGCTGCTGCGCGATCGGGGTTCTCCCACAAGGTGCGCATGGCTTCGCGGAACGCCTGTGGATTACTTGGCGGTACCACCAGTCCGGTCTCGTTGTGGATATTGATGTAGCTGGTGCCGGTGCCGATTTCGCTGGAGATCATCGGTTTGCCGTACATCGCGCCCTCGAGCAGCGAGATGCCGAACGCTTCCGAGCGCAGATGCGATGGGAAAACAATGGCGTAGCTCAGTTGCAGCAGGGCGACTTTGTCTTCATCTCCCAGACGCCCAAGGAAGTGAATGTTGCGCAGGCCCAACGCGGCGGCCTGGGCGTGCAGCGCTTGCTCCAGCGGACCAGCGCCGACGATGACCACCGGATAATCCACGTCCTTCATGGCATCCAGCAGGATGTGCAGTCCTTTGTAATAGCGCATGACCCCGACGAAGAGGAAAAACTTATCCCCAAGCTGCTGGCGCCAGCGGTTGATTCGTTCGTTATCAGGCTGTGGATAACCTGCCTTGTTCAAGCCATAGGGAATTACCCGGGTCTTGTCTTGAAACTGTTGCAATACATCACTGGTGTGCAGGTAGTTCGGCGAGGCCGCGACAATCCGGTCGGCGCTGGCGAGAAAGCGGTTCATCAGCGGCCGATAGAGTTTAAGCAGATGCTTCTGGCGGATGATGTCCGAGTGGTAGGTGATCACGCTCGGTTTGTTCATGCCGCTGGCAAAATGCACCAGGTCCATGAATGGCCACGGGAAATGGTAGTTGACCACGTCGGCCTCGGCCGCCATCTCGCGAAACTGTTTGAACACGCTCCAGGAAAATCCCGTGGAGGCGAACTGAATGTCGAGTTTTGCCCGATGCACTTCGTGTTGACCCAGCTTCACCACGGGGGGACTCGGGTCAGCGCTGAGGGTCAACACTTGCCCATCGATGCCATGCTGGGCGCCGCTTTCGCACAGTTGGAAGATTACTTGTTCGATGCCGCCGACCGAATCAGGCAGGTACGTCTTGAAGAAATGAAGAACGCGCATTCAACCTCCCATGGCCTGGCGGTAGGCACCGGCCGTGGCCTGTGCGCAACGCTGCCAGGAAAAAAGCCGGGCCTGCTGCAAGCCGGCTTCCCGGCATGCCTGCCAATGTGTTTGATCGTCGATCAGTCGGCTCATCGCATCGCGCAAGCCGTCTGCATCGTCGGCGTCGATATAGTTGCCGGCAGCCCCCGCCACTTCCGGCATTGCCGAAGAGCGAGTGATCACCACCGGCGTGCCGCTGGCCATCGCCTCCAGTACCGGCAGGCCGAAGCCTTCATACAGCGAAGGAAAAATCAGTGCCCGAGCGCCGGCCAGTAGTTGCGCCACTTGCTCATCAGGCAGGTAGCCGAGCAGGCAAACATTTCCACTGGCCAACGCCAGGCGCAGCTCGTCACTGAACTGCTCACGCTGCCAACCGGCCATGCCGACGATGAACAGCGGAAAGCGTTCGCGCACTGCTTCCGGCAGCAGGGCATGGGCGCGCAACGCCAGGCTCAGGTTCTTGCGTGGCTCCAGCGTGCCGACACACAGGAAATACTCGCGTGCCTGCACGGCATGAGCCTTGAGTACCGGGCTGATCGCGTTGGCTTCGCGTGGATGAAACCGCTCGGCGACGCCCAGTGGCGCCACCACAAAACGCTCGGCGGGCAGTCCGAAATAGTCTTGCGCCTCGTCGGCAATTGCCTGTGAGTCAGTCAGAATCACCTGCGCTTGCTCGACGCCAAGGGCCAGCCGTCGCTCGATTTCCTTGAGCCGTGCCGACGGCTGAGTCTCGGGAAAATGCAGATGCGTCAGATCGTGCAGGGTGATCACCGTCGGGCCGTCGAAAGCCAGCGGCCACAGACTGGGCTCGTGATACAGGTCGATGCCTTGCGCGCGGCCCTGATCGAAGCGCTTTTGCTCCATCCAGCGTCGTGCCTGATAGGCTCCGGGAATTTGCCGCAGCAGTGGCGTCAAACGCGAATAACCGGGCATTGCCGCTTCCGGTAGCGCCGAACTCCAGCCCCAGCCATGAAACAGCGTCACTTCAACGTCGGGTTCGCTGCGCAAGGCGTTGACCAGTTCGGCGACGTAGTGGCCGATGCCGGTGCGCGGTGCCTGCAGAATCCGGGCGTTAAGAGCAATGCGCATGCTGGCTCTCCGGGGTTGCCGGCGAAGGATGCAAATTGCGCTCGATGCGTTCAACCAGTTGCGCACTCGCTTCGCGCCAGCTCAGCCAGCGCCACTGTTCCAGGCTCAGCGGTGCGGGAAAGACCTGGCTGCGTTCCATATCGGTGATCAGGTGGGTCAGGCTCTGCGGGTTGGCCAAGTCGAAATACGCCATGTAATCGCCGCCGATCTCGCGAAACACCGGGATATCACTGGCCATCGCCGGTAACCCGCGTTGCATCGCTTCCACCAGTGGCAGACCGAACCCTTCGACGTAGGACGGGAAAACCAGCGCCGTCGCATGGGAGTAGGCGTGTTCGAGGCTCTTGTCCGAGAGTGTGTTGTACATGAACAGGCGGCGGTTCAACTCGGGATGCCGGCGGATGCGTTCGATCAACGCTTCGCACTTCCAGCCGATCTTGCCGACGATGCATAACCGCGCTTTGGACCCCGTGGTCCAGGCGCGCTCGAAGGCATCGAGCAGGTAAGCGTGGTTTTTGCGCGGCTCGATGGTGCTGACCATGAGGAACACCGGCTCCGCTGTTTTGAACATGTGCAACAAGCCTTGATCGACCTTGGTATCGGCGTCGCTCAAGTCCAGTTCCGAGCCGAGGTGGAAATAATCGAACCAGCGCTGTGCGACCTGTTGCGAACCGATGCGCCGCAGCATTTCCTCGCGCACCTGATCGCGGATGGTCGTCGAAATTGCCACATAGCCGTCCGCTGTGCGGGCGATCCAGTCGAACCAGTCATTGAACACTTTGACCAGCCCGGCATCGCAGAACTGCGGATGGGTCAGCGGGATCAGGTCATAGATCACCGAAACGATACCGACCCCGTCACGCTTGAGTTGCTCGGCCAGAGGGAAAAAATTGGCGTGCCAGGACGAGTCGAGCAGTACCAGTTGATCGCCGGCCCGATGCTGTAACGGCACGCAGCGCTCGGGGATTTGCTTGCCCTTGAGGGCTCGCTCCAGCAGGCGCATCGGCAGGCTGAAACAGGCGAAAGCGCTCAGCCGGCAACCGACGTACAACACGCGGCGAGCGAAATGCGATTGGTTGAACGGGTGGCGGCGCTCCAATGCACGGTGGCGCAACCAGAAACCATTGGCCCATTGCTCGAGTTTCACCCGCAGGCCGATCAGATCCAGCTTTGGCGATTTAAGTGGCGCCAGGCTCTTAACCTGATACAGACCACCACCGATCATCACCACCGGAATGCATTCAACGTTCTCGTCGGCGGCCGGCAATTGCTGGATGACGTTGCGGACCACGCGCTGAATACCCGAGTTGGCGTTTGGGTGTTCGAAGACGTAAGTGCATTCCACCAACAATCGCGTCATCGCGAGCTCTCCGTATCAGGCGTTGGCGTGAGGTTTTTACTGATGCGAGTGATTTCGGTGTGCGCTTGCAGCCAGGCGCAGCCGACGAAGTCTTCCTGACGGTTGTTGATCACATGGAAGATCAAGCCGTAGTCGCGCCACTCGAAGTTGCGATCCAGGTGCGAATCCAGCCGCGACAGGCTCAGCGCCACCGAATAACTGCCCTTGCCCAGGCGCATGTCAAAGGCGAAGCGGAACGTTACGCGATCACCTGCACTGAGCTCGACGACCGGTTTGTCGAGGCGATGGGTATTGATCCCGTAAATCGCCTGGCCCAGGCGATCCTTGATCATGAAGCCGAGAATCAGCCGTTCGATGTCTTCACGTACTTCTGTCTGAACTTCCAGCACCACGGGTTGGCCGACTTCCGCCACTTCGAGGCTGCGCCCCTGCGCATCGAGCAGGCGCACGCTGATGATTGCGGCTTCGCCAGTGCCGGAAATGGTTTGTACCTGGCCGTTGGCGAGCATCTCCTGACGGACGATCTGGCCTTCGCGCTGGGCGAGCATGGCGTTGTAGTAGTCCATGACTTCTTCGGGCTTGCCGCGCATGGCAAGGCGCCCGTTTTCCAGAAGGATCGCGGTATCGCAGATCGACTGGATGGCCGAGCGGTCGTGGGAAACAATCAGCAGCGTGGTGCCGGCCTTGCGGAAGCTGCGGATGCGCTCGAAGCTTTTGTGCTGGAAATAGGCATCGCCGACCGACAGCGCTTCGTCGACGATAAGGATGTCCGGGCGCCGCGCAGTGGCGACACTGAACGCCAGACGCATCTGCATGCCGCTGGAGTAGGTGCGCACCGGCTGATCGATGGCTTCGCCGATTTCGGCAAAACTTTCGATGTGCGGCATTAACGCGTCGATCTCTTCAACCTGCATCCCCAGCAACTGGCCGGCCATGAAAGCGTTCTGGCGACCGGTAAAGTCGGGGTGGAAACCCATGCCCAGTTCCAGCAGCGCGGCGACCCGACCTTGCAACTGGATCTGTCCGCGGGTCGGTTGAGTGGTGCCGGTGATCATTTTCAGCAGGGTACTTTTGCCCGCGCCGTTGACGCCGACAATGCCCACGGCTTCTCCGGGCTGAATCTCGAAATCAACGTCCTGCAAGACCCAGTGCAAGTGATGCCGGGGCCGGGAAAACGGTACCAGCCATTCAAACAACCGGCTCCAGCGATTGGGGTACTGTTTGTAGGCCTTGGCCAGGCCACTGACGCGTATGTGCCCCATCAGAGTTCATCCACCATTTCACCAACCCGTTGGCGGAACAGATGCAGCGCCATGGCGCAGAGCACGAGTCCGATGATCAGCAACGGCGTCAGGGAGGACCAGTCCGGCCATTGGTTGTAGAGGAATACATTCTGGTAACTGGTCATCAACGCCGTCATCGGGTTGAGGCTGATCACGTGCTGGATGCCCGGCGGCAGGATCGACAGCGGATACACGATCGGTGTCAGCCAGAACCAGAATTGCAGGCAGATGCCGAACATTTGCCCGACATCGCGAAAAAACACATTGAGAATGCCCAGCAGCATGCCGAGTCCGGCGGCGAAGACCACTTGCAGAATCAACAGCGGTATCAGCGCCAGCAAGGCCATGCCGGGCAGGCGTCCGCTGATCAGCAGAAAGCCGAAAAACAGCCCCAGAATAATCGCGAAGTTAATGCCGGCATTGAGTAGCGCAATGACTGGCAGGCAAATGCGCGGGAAGCTGATTTTCTTCAGCAGGTTGGCGTTTTCCAGAAACATGCTCTGGCTGCGCGTAGTGATTTCGGCGAACAGGCCCCAGGTCAGCAGGCCGGCGCAGAGGTAGACGCTGTAAGCCAGGCCATCGTCCACCCCGGGCAGGCGGGCGCGCATGATCTGGGAAAAGATCACCGTGTAGACGATGATCATCGACAGCGGATTGAGTACGGTCCACAGCGCACCAAACAGCGAGTTGCGATACCGCGCTTGAAACTCTCGCTTGACGCTACCGAGGATGAATCCACGGTAGCTGCGCAGCGAGCGGTACAGGGAAAGCAGCATTCAAACCGTCCTGCCGTATTGGTCTTCGAAGCGGACGATGTCGTCCTCTCCCAAGTATTCGCCGCTTTGCACTTCGATGATCACCAGGTCGATCACGCCGGGGTTTTCCAGGCGATGCTTGTGGCCGGCGGCAATGAAGGTTGATTCGTTCTTGGCCACCAGCGTCGTGCCGCTGCCGTTGTTGGTGACCTTGGCCATGCCTTCGACCACCACCCAGTGTTCGTTGCGGTGATGGTGCATTTGCAGGGACAGCTTGGCGCCGGGTTTGACCACGATGCGCTTGATCTTGAAGCGCGGGCCTTCCTCGAGCACGGTGTAGGTGCCCCAGGGGCGGCTGACCGTACGATGCAGGCGATAGGCTTCGTGGGATTTGTCCTTGAGCTGCTTGGCAACGCGCCGTACATCCTGCGCGCGGTCAGCGTGGGCAATCAGCACGGCATCGGCGGTGTCGACCACGATCAGGTTATCCACACCCACGGCGGCCACCAGCCGACCTTCGCTCTGGACGAAGTTGTTGTGGCTGTCGATGAAAATCGCTTCGCCGCTGGCGCGGTTGTTGTCGGCATCGGCCGGCACCAGTGCAGCCACGGCGTTCCACGAACCGATATCACTCCAGTCGAAACCGGCGGGCACCACCACGACTTTTTCCGAGCGCTCCATCAGCGCGTAGTCGATGGAGATGTCGGTAATTTCAGCGAACAGCGCCGGCGACAATTCCTGCTGCAGGCAGCCAACGGTTTCCACCGGGGCACTGGCAGCCATGCAGGCGCGGGTCTGCTCCAGCAGTTGCGGTGCGTGCAGTTGCAGTTCGGCAATCACCGTCGCGGTGGTGAAGCAGAACATGCCCGAATTCCACAGGAAGTTGCCGCTCTCCAGATAATGCGTGGCCGTTTGCAGGTCAGGTTTTTCCACGAAGCGCTGCACTTTGGCCGCGCCTCTGGCGTCCAGTGGCGCACCGGTTTCGATGTAGCCGAAGCCGGTTTCCGGGGCTGTCGGGATCACGCCGAAGGTCACCAGATACCCGTCTTTCGCCAGATTGACGGCGTGCTCGACCGCACTTTTCAGCGCGTCCTGATTGACGATCAAATGGTCGGCCGGCATCACCACCATGATCGCGTCATCGCCATGCAAGGCTTGCAGCGACAACGCCGCCGCAGCGATGGCCGGAGCCGTGTTACGCCCGGTCGGCTCCAGCAGGAAGTGCCCGCGATGGCGCGACACGTGGGCGGCGCAGTAGTGATCCTTGCTCTGGAAGTAGTACTCGCGGTTGGTCACCGTGACGATGTCGCCCCAACCGTCGAGCAACGCTGCCGCACGCTGGTAAGTCTTGCCCAGCAGCGACTCACCGTCGGGCAGGGTCATGAACGGCTTGGGATGGCCCTCGCGGGACACCGGCCACAAACGGGTGCCGGCACCGCCGGACAGAATCACGGGGATCAGCATGGCCTACTCCTTGGCGACGCGTTTCATGTCCGCATCCATCATCATGCGGATCAAGGTATCCAGGTCGGTTTTCGGCTTCCAGCCCAGCACGCGCTGAGCCTTGGCCGGATTGCCGAGCAGCACTTCGACTTCGGCCGGGCGGAAAAACGCCGGGTCGATCTTCACGTAATCACGGTAGTTGAGGCCGACGTGATCGAAGGCGATGCGGCACATTTCGCGCACCGTGGTGGTGACGCCGGTGGCGACCACGAAATCGTCGGGCTTGTCCTGTTGCAGCATCAGCCACATGGCTTCGACGTAATCGCCGGCAAAACCCCAGTCGCGTTTGGCGTCGATGTTGCCCAGGCTCAGCTCCTGCTGTTTGCCTTGCTTGATACGGGCGGCGGCGTCGGTCACCTTGCGCGTGACGAACTCGATGCCGCGCAGCGGCGATTCATGGTTGAACAGGATGCCGCTGCTGGCGTGCAGGTTGAAGCTTTCGCGGTAGTTGACGGTGATCCAGTGGCCGTACAACTTGGCCACGCCGTACGGGCTGCGCGGGTAGAACGGCGTGTTCTCGTCCTGCTGCTCAGCCTGGATCAGACCGAACATTTCGCTGGTCGAGGCCTGATAGAAACGGGTGTGCGGGCTGAACTGGCGGATCGCTTCGAGCAAGTGAGTAACGCCCAGGCCATCGACGATGCCAGTGGTCACCGGTTGATCCCAGGAGGCGGCAACGAAGCTTTGTGCCGCCAGGTTGTACACCTCGTCCGGGGTCGACTTGATCACGGCGCGCTGTACCGAGCAGGCGTCGGCCATGTCACCGTCCAGGTAGACGATGTCGGCCTCGACGCCCATCTCGCGCAGGCGCCAGCGTGAATCGCTGCTGCGCCGTGCCACGAAGCCGTAAACCTTGTAGCCCTTGTCGAGCAGCAGTTTGGCCAGATACGCGCCGTCCTGGCCGGTGATCCCTGTGATCAGTGCACTTTTTGTCATTCTTGTCGTACTCGCTTCTCCCAGTCGGACAGGATCGCCCGCAGGGATTGTTGTGTGGTGATGTCTGGCGACCATCCGGTGGCTGTGGACAGTTTTGCATGGCTGCCGCAAACACGGCGTTGATCGGCACGCCGCATGCGCGCTGCATCCTGAACCAGTTGCATCTCGACTTCGGCCAGATCTGCCAACTGCTCGATCAGGCTGCGGATACTTTGCTCGCGCCCCGAGCAGATGTTGTAGACCTGCCCCGGTTGGCCTTTCTCAAGCAGCGCGAAGTAGGCCGAAATAACGTCGCCGACATCAAGGAAGTCGCGAGTCACGTCGATGTCGCCGACTTCCAGTTGGGGCGCTTGCAGGCCTTGTTTGATGCGACTGATCTGGCGGGCGGCACTGGCGATGACGAAGCTGTCTTTCTGCCCGGTGCCGATGTGATTGAACGGCCGCGCTACCAGCACCGGCCACTGTTCGCTCAGGCCCCATTGCAGGCTGAGGAACTCCGCCGAGAGTTTGCTCACCGCATAAGGGTTGCGCGGGCAGGGCGGTTGCAGTTCGGTGATCGGCAGAGCGCTTTCGGCCACTTGGCCGTAGACGTCGCCGGAGCTGACATACAGGAAGGTGCCAGCGAAGCCGCGGGCCTTGAGGGCCTGCAACAGGTTGAGGGTGCCGAAGAGATTGATGTCGAGTGTGCGCGCCGGATCGCGAAAGGCTTCGGGGACGAACGTCTGCCCGGCCAGATGGATGACCGCGTCGGGCAGTTGAGGCCAGAGATCGACGAGACTGCCCGCGTCCGTAAGGTCGTAGGGCGTTGCGGCAGGCAGAAGCTCCCACGACGAATCGGGTAGCGCCAATCGTGACTGAATATGTTGTCCCACGAAGCCACTGAGGCCCGTAATGAACAGACGCTTTTTCAAACCGCGACCCCTTGGTCTTGAACTTGCGCCACTTTCCCACATGCTTTGAGAGGAAGTCTGTCAGACCGATAGAAAAAATCGGCAGGACGGCAGGCGAAGTCAGTTGTTGTAGTTGTTTGGTGCCAATCTGTGCCAATTGCGCGGCAATTTCAACAGGCAAACCGTGACTGGTCAGTTCTCGTTAGCGTAGTCAGATTTTTCTCGTCGCGCGGTTCACGAATGCTCGACGGATGTGTTTAGAATGCCCCTCGTCGCGATTCCCCAAAGTTCACCTTGGGCGTTGCGCAACAGGGTGAAACCAACCACTAAAACAAGAACGAAGACGTGCCTGTAGATGAAGTTCAAGCTCCGGTGATGCCGACTTGATCCGACGTCCGGCCGTCATAGCATGAAGCGGTCGGAATGGCTGCTTCATCGTGGGATGCCATGAATTTCATTCTTTACTCGGACGTCAACGACAGCTCCATCAGCCAGAGTCTCGGGCGTCCCGAATACAGTTACTACTTCGTGCTCAAGGCTTATCGGCCGGTGCTGGAAAGCCTTGGCCGCGTGCATGTGGTGGCGTCGGTCGACGAGGTCGATCCGCTGTACCGGCAGCTGAGTGAAGCCGGTCAGGCATGCCTGTTCCTTTCGTTTTCGCCACCGCACAAAACCCCGATCGATTTGCAGTGCCCGATGGTCTGCGTGATTGCCTGGGAGTATGACTCGATCCCGTCCGAGTGCTGCGACGACGATCCTCGTCAGGACTGGAGCCAGACCCTGGCACGTCATGGCCGGGTGATTACCTTGTCCACCCATACCGCGCAGGCGATCCGCCGGACTCTGGGTGAAGACTTCCCCGTGCTGGTGCTGCCCACACCGTTGTGGGAGCGCTTTGCGCACGTGCGCAGCGACTATCCAAGTGTCCCGGTAAACCCGGGCAGCACGCTGCAGATCAAGGGCTGCATCATCGACAGCCGCGTGCTGGGGCTGTCCGCCGATGGCTTGATCGCGCCGATATTCAATGAGCAGGAGCTGGAAACTCGCGGCCTGGCGGAACCCGAGCCCGAACCCGAACCTGTACCTGAGTCAGAACCCGAAGCACCTGTGCCACTGACCTTGCGCCGACGCGTATTCATTTCCAAACACTACTTGCGCGAAAGCTTCCGGGCGCTGACGGCGCCTGCCGAACACCCGCCGTTGTTTTTACTCAAGCACAACCTGCTGATGTGGTATCGCGAAGCCGTGTGCGATGTGGTGCCGGACGCTGTCCGTCAGCAACTGACCAAATTGCGCACGCCGCCCCCGCCAGCAGCACCCTTGCCGGTGCCCACCACCGTGAGCGAGGCGATGAAGCCTGACGCGCATCCGCAAGCGGCGTTGCCCGACACCAGCGAGCAGGTACAGATCGACGTCAGTGGCGTGGTCTATGTCAGCGTGTTCAATCCCGCGGACGGTCGCAAGAACTGGCATCACCTGATCACCGCCTTCTGCTGGGCCATGCGTGACAACGAAGACGCCACGCTGGTGTTGAAAATCACCCAGAACGACTTGTCGAGCTACTACGTTCACTTGATCACCTTGCTCTCGCAACTCTCGCCGTTTGCCTGTCGGGTGGTGGTCATGCATGGCTATCTGGATGACGAGGAGTTCGCCAGGCTTTACGGTGCCGCGAGTTTCTACGTCAACGCTTCGCGCTGCGAAGGTTTGTGCCTGCCGCTGATGGAATTCATGGCCTGCGCCAAACCGGTGATTGCCCCGAACCACACGGCGATGCGCGACTATATCGATGAGCAGGTCGGATTCGTCGTCAAGTCCAGCCATGAGCCGACGATCTGGCCGGAGGATGTGCGCATCCTCTACCGCACCTTGCGCCATCGCCCGGACTGGGGCTCGCTGAAAGCCGCCTATGAGGACAGTTACGCCATGGCCAAAAACCATCCTGACGGGTATCAGGCGATGGCCGCGGCAGCCAATGAACGCATGCGCGATTACTGCGGCTTTGCCCCGGTTCAGCAGCGCGTGATGCAGTTTTTCGAGCTCAAGGCGCAGGGCGAAACCACGCCGCTGACGGTTGAGTCGAGGGCCGCCTCATGTTGATCATCATTCATTCGGAAACCAACAAGAGCAACATCCAGCAGAACCTCGGACGGCCCGAGTACAGCTACTACTTTGTGCTCAAGGAGTTTCGCCCGGTGCTGGAGCGCATTGGTCAGGTCATCGAAGTCAGCAACCCCGACGAACTGGTGGATCGCCTGTATTTCGACTGTCTGAGCCGGGGTGAAGAGTGCGTCTACCTGTCGTTCTCGCCGCCGCACCGCACGCCGATTCATTACGCCTGCCCGACCATCCCGGTGTTTGCCTGGGAGTTCAGCACCATTCCCACCGAGAGCTGGCAGGGCGAACCGCGCCACGACTGGCGTGTGGTGCTTGAAGCCTGTGGCCGGGCGATTACCCATTCGACATTCACGGTCAACACCGTGCGCGATGTGATGGGCGACGACTATCCGGTCTGCGCGATCCCCGCGCCGGTGTGGGATCGCTTCGCCGCACGCGGTGAGCATCTGGAACGACGCCCTGTGGTCGAGCCGGTCACGCTGAACCTGCGTGGGCTGCTGATCGACAGTCGCACCGTCGACTTGCGGCCTTATGGGCCACCCGGACACTGCGAAGGCACGCCGATGTCCTTTGCCGCGCCGGCGCAGGATTGTCCGTTGCAGCTCGAAGGCGTGGTCTACACCTCAGTGTTCAATCCTTACGACGGGCGCAAGAACTGGCAGGACATGATCAGCGCGTTCTGCACCACGTTCCGCGACACTCCCGATGCGACGCTGGTGCTGAAACTCACGCACCACGACATCGCCAATGCGCTTACCGACATGCTCCACCACTTGTACAAGAACCAGTCCTACCAATGCCGGATCGTGCTGATTCACGGCTATCTGGCGGACGGTGATTACGAACGGCTGGTGCAAGCCACCAGCTACGTGGTCAACAGTTCCTATGGTGAAGGCCAGTGCCTGCCGCTGATGGAATTCATGTCTTGCGGCAAACCGGCCATCGCGCCATTGAACACGGCGATGGCCGACTACGTGAACAGCGACAACGCGTTCATCGTCGACTTCACCGAAGAGCTGACGGCCTGGCCGCATGACCCACGCGCCGCCTACCGCACGATGCGTTACATGACCAATTGGGATTCGCTGTGTGTGGCCTATCGCGCCAGTTATGAGGTGGCGAAAACCGATCAGCCGCGTTACGCCGCGATGTCGACCGAAGCCGTGCGCAGCCTGCAACGGTTTTGTAGCCAGGCCACTGCGGAACAGCGTTTGCGGGCATTTTTTGCCCCGCGCTCAGCCACCGCCGAGGCGGTATCCGTGGAAGCCTCGGGCGCATGATCCGGCGTCTGCTCGCCCGCTTTCGCCCGGCACCTGTACCGGCCTCTGTACCAGAGCCGACGCCTGTTCCACGCGATACGGTTTCGCCGCGCGACGTCGGTTTGCGTGACGCCGTTCTCGACGGCTGGTTTTTGGGTGACAGCGGTGAGCTGCTCAAAGGCTTTGCAATCACGGCTGACGATACGTTGCTCGATGTGGGTTGCGGCGAAGGTGTCGCGACACTGTTTGCGGTCCGCCAAGGCGCCTCGGTGATCTTCACCGACAGTGAGCTGGACAAGGTGCGCGAACTCGCTCGTCAGGTCGAAGCGCAAAGCCGCCAGCTGAATCTCGGACTGGTCAGCAACAGTTTGCCGCTGCCGCTGGCCGATGGTTGCGCGAGCAAAGTGGTGTGCATGGAAGTGCTGGAGCATATCGACCAGCCTGAGCCGTTCATGGCCGAACTGGTGCGAATGGGCCGTCCCGGCGCGCAATACCTGCTCAGCGTGCCGGCGCCGGTTGGCGAACATCTGCAAAAAGGCATTGCTCCGGCCAGTTACTACCAATCACCCAATCATGTGCAGATTTATACCGCGGAGCGCTTCGCCGCGTTGGTAGAGGACGCAGGTCTGGTGATCGAGCATCGTCAGGCCAACGGCTTTTTCTGGGTGATGGGCATGATCTTTTTCTGGGCCGGCGAGCGTGCGGCCGGTCGGGATCCTGCCGGTGCGGTACGAGATCGAATCCAGGAGCCGTTCATGCCATTGATGGAGAGCTGGGCCAGAACCTGGCAAGACTTGCTCGATCAACCCGAAGGTCTCGCCATCAAGCAGACGCTTGACCGTTTCATGCCCAAGAGCCAGGTGATCATCGCCCGCAAGCCGCTGGACGCGGGACAGACGCCATGAGCGGCGAACTGATCATGAATATCAATTTTGGAGCCACCTCATGCTGAGCTTTTTGAGAAAACTCACAGCGGCGACCCCCGCCCCGGTTGCTGCGCCCGTCGCTGCGGTCACGCCGGTCGCCGAGAAGGTCGATCCGTTCATGCTCGGTCTGCACGATGCCCAGCTCAGCGGCTGGTTCAACGAGGAGACGGGAGAGCTATATAAAGGCTTCCCGGTATCGGCGGATGACATCGTGATCGATGTCGGCTGCGGTGACGGCGGCAACATGCAGTTTTGCGGCAGGCGTGGGGCCCGGCTGATTGTCGCCGACATTGACGGCGACAAGATCGAACAGGCCCGCCAGCGCTTGAGCGAGACCCCGGCGCGCAGTGTCGAGTGCCACGTCACCGACGGCAATCCACTGCCGATTGCCGATGCCAGCGCCACCCGCGTGGTCTCCACCGAAGTCCTCGAGCATGTCGACGATCCGGCGCAGTTCCTCGCTGAACTGGTGCGCGTCGGCCAGTCGGGGGCGTTGTATCTGTTGAGCGTGCCGCACCCGAGCTCCGAAGACCTGCAAAAAGACATTGCTGCACCGGCGTATTACGAGAAACCCAATCACATTCGCATCATCAGCGAAGAACAGTTCAAGACCATGGTCAGTGATGCCGGCCTTGAGGTCATCAGCCACAGTCAGTACGGCTTTTACTGGTCGATGTGGATGCTGCTGTTCTGGGAGGCGAAGGTCGACCTGAGCAATCCCGATCACCCGTTGCTCAACCACTGGGCCAATACCTGGCAAGCCTTGCTCTCGTCACCCCGCGGTGCACAGATCAAAGATGCGCTGGAAACGGTGGTGGCGAAGAGTCAGGTGATCATCGCCCGCAAGCCTTGAGCCTGCAGCTAATGTAGGAGTGAGCCTGCTCGCGATAGCGGTGTGTCGGTTGACATCTCTATAGACTGACATTGCGCCATCGCGAGCAGGCTCACTCCTACAGGTTTTGTGTAACCTTGCAGCCTTGTGGTTTTCAGGGATTGGAAGGTATGCGGTTTTTCCTGGGTCTATTGGCTTTGATCATGCTGTCTGCTTGCGATCAGCAGACCGCACCGCCACTCGATCAGCAGCTCTACGTCTGGCAACGCCAATGGACGCCTGCCCATGAGGCGGCATTGCGCGACAGCCGAAGTGATTTTTCCACTCTGCGCGTGTTGGCGTTGCAGGCCTTCCCCCATGAAGGATGGAGCCGGGCGCGCATCGATGCGCCGTTGCTGAAAAACGATGGTCGTCCGTTGATCGCGGTGATTCGCCTCGACGGCCAACTCCAGGCGCTGGATCAGCAACAGGTCACGGCGCAGATTCTTCAGGTCGTTGCAGATTGGCAGGCGCAAGGTCTGACTCTGAGTGGCGTGGAGATCGACCACGACGCCGGCAATGCGCGGCTGCCGGCCTACGCACAATTCCTTACTCATCTGCGCTCCGCGTTGCCGACGACGTTGCCGTTGAGCATCACCGCGCTGCCCGCGTGGCTCGACAGTTCGCAGCTGCCTGCGTTGCTGGCCACGGTCGACAGCAGCGTGCTGCAAGTGCATGCGGTCAGCGATCCACGGCGAGGCTTGTTTGATCCTGATCAAGCGTTGAAGTGGGCCAAGGCTTGGGCGCGGCTCACCGACAAACCGTTCTACCTGGCGCTACCGGCCTATGGCGTGGCGCTGTTGCCGGATGTCGCCGGCGCCCCCGTTGTGGAAAGCGAGGTTCAGCTTGAACGTGGCGGTGAGCGCCGCGAATTGCTGGCCGATCCGCTGCAACTGAGCCGACTGGGTAAAACGCTGCGTGACGATCCGCCAAAACACCTGGCCGGCCTGATCTGGTTTCGTCTGCCGCTGGTCAACGACCGTCGCGCCTGGAGTTTGACCACGCTGCGCGCCGTAGCGCGGGGCGATACGCTGCACAGCCAACTCGACGTGACGTTCAGCGAGCAGAGCGGCCTCTACGATATCAAGCTCATCAACACCGGCAACCTCGACAGCGCCTGGCCCGCGCGGATCACCCTGAAGGCACGTGATTGCGAAGGCGCTGACGCGCTCGCCGGTTACTCGTTGCAACAAAGCCCGGATCTGCTTACCTTCACCCGCCTTCGCGACGGCCGATTGCCGGCGAACGGGCAGCGCGCCATTGGTTGGGCGCGTTGCGCAAATATTGATCAAGGAGGTTCGCATGTTGACCCGTAACTGGCCCCGCCATCTGCTCTGCCTGAGCCTCAGCCTGCCGCTGGGTTCGGCGCTGGCCTGCGGCCCGGACTTCCCGATGCGCCTGCTCGATAATCGCGGGCAGACGATGGCGGAGCTGCCGGAGGGCAACTTCAACTTTGAGCTGAGTCGCCTGGGTAAAACCATCGCCGGGCTGAAGAACGTCACCGCCGCGACCTATAACCCGAACGAATCCTATGCGCAGTCGACTGAAACGGTCGAACAGCGTGACAAGGCCGAGCAGGCCGGACTCACGCCTGAACAACAGGCGCTGTTAAAACAGCTGCGCGGTTTGACGGATGCGCGTCAGGTCGAGGTGCAGGGTGCCAGTCTGCCAGCGGAGATTCGTCTTTATGTGGCAGGCGCGGTAGCGTTTGCGACGGGCGAACATCAACTGGCGGTGGCATATTTCGACAAGCTGCTGGCGCTGCCAGCGGATCAGCGTTCTTTGCGCAGCACGTGGGCCGCGTACTCCCTGGGGCGCACCTGGTTTGCCATGAGCACCGAGGCACCCGACGCGGTCGAGGCGCTGGAGCACTCTCGCGCAGCATTTCGTCAGACTCGCCAACTGAGCATCGACGGTTTCAGCGATCCGCTGGAGCTCGGCGTCGCCAGTCTCGGGGAAGAGGCGCGGATATTGCGCACCACTGGCGACTGGGCCGGCGCGATCGAACTGTATGAGGCGCAGAACCTGCACGGTTCTGCGGTAGGCAACACCTCGCTGAAGCAGTTGATGAATGAACTGGCGCAACTGCCTGAGGTTGAGCTGGCACGGTTGCTGGAACACAAACCGGTGCAGCAACTTGTCACCGCATCGTTGCTCAGTCGTCAGGGCTGGTCGTTCGGCGATGAACCGCCGAACGAGAAAAAACTGGTCAAGCTCCTGCAAAACAGCACTCGCGGCAGCCTCGAAAACGCCGATCGGCTGGCCGCTGTGAATTATCAACAGGGTGACTACGCCAGCGCCAAAGCCTTCCTCGAAAATGCCGGCGACGGCGGACTCGCCTGGTGGTTGCGGGCGAAACTGGCGCTGCGCGACGGTGATAAAAATGCCGCCGCGGCAGCCTACGCCAAAGCCGCGCAGGCCTTCCCACAGACCGAGGATTGGGGTTACCGACGTACGACAGACTGGGCCTATGAAACGGTCCAGCCGAAATGTCGGGTCGAGGGTGAAAGCGCAATTCTTGCACTGCAACGCGGTGAATACCTGCAGGCCTTCGTGCAGTTGTATCGCAGCAACGACGTCTACTGGTTCGATGCTGCAGCAGTCGCCGAGCGGGTGCTGACGGTCGCCGAACTCAAGCAGTATGTCGACGAAACGGTTCCGGCTCCTGCGGTGTTGACTCAAGAGGAGCGTGACAACTACGTCCCCCTTTCAGTGGCAGCGAAGCTACGCAATTTGTTGGGCCGACGTTTGTTGCGCGAAGGGCATTACGAGGCGGCGATCAGCTATTTCGACAACCCCGATCTGCAACACAAGGCTCGTCTTTATGCCGAGCAGCGGCTCAAGGCTGATGCCGCGTGGTGGCCAACCAGACGCGCCAGTGCGTTGTATAACGCGGCGTGGACCGCCCGCGAATGGGGCATGGACATTCTCGGTTATGAAATGGCGCCGGATTACGCGGTGTTTGGTGGCGGTTTCAGCCTGGAAAACACTGAGTTGAAAGTCGGACCGCTGGTGAGCGAAGCCGAGTTGCAACGCCAGAAAACCAGTGAGGCTCAGCCGGATCAGCGTTTTCACTATCGGTTTGTCGCCACCGCTCTGGCCGGTCGCGCTGCCGATAATTTGCCGCACACCAGTCAGGCATTCGCCGCCGTGTTGTGCAATGCCGTTGGTTTCAACAGCAGCCTGGAAGAACAAAGCGCGCTGTATCAACGCTACGTGAAGGAAGGGCCTTACGTGCCGTGGGCGGTGGATTTTGGCAATCAATGCCCATATCCGGATTTCGAAAACGCTGACAAGCGTTATGTCACCCAAGTGACCGATTCGGTGCGCGCCACGCTGCGGCCGTACAAATGGCCGGTGCAGATTGCTGCGATCCTGCTGGTGGTTGGCACGGCTTTGTTGCTGATCACTCGCCGGCAGCGCAAGGCACGCAAAAGCTAAGCCTGCTGGATGAACGTCAGGCGCAGCGCAAAGCCGATCAACAGGCTGCCGAACAGCCATTGTTGAACCCGTTGGGCCGTTGGACTGTGTTGCAGCCAACGGCCCAGCGCGGCGCCGGTCAAGGCGTAGGCGCTGTCGAACAGCAAGCCGACACCGACCAGTAGCACGCCGAGCATGGCGAACTGGGTCAGCACGGGCGCACCGTCGGCGACGATGAATTGTGGCAACAGCACCGAGCAGAACAGCAGCGCCTTGGGATTAAGCAGATTGGTCAGCAAGCCGCGCCGGACCGCTTCACGCCATTGGCCCTGAGTCTGGGCAACATCCCCGCCATTCAGGTTCGGCACCAGCGTGCTACGCAGGCATTGAATGCCGATCCACAGCAGATACGCCGCCCCGGCCAGCCGCACCACTTCGAACGTCCACGGCGCAGCCTTGAACAACGCTGCCAGCCCCAACGCCGCCAACGCGACATGACAACCCCGGGCAATCCCAAGACCGATTGCGGTGGCCAGCGCCGCACCGCGACCCTCACGGGCGCCGGTTTGCAGCAACAGGATCATGTCCGGCCCAGGCAAAAGAAAAACCACGGCCAATGCCAGGAAAAACAGCCAGAGACTCGCCATGCCACACCCCTTTCGTTGTCGATTTGGTGAAGTCAGTCTAGGGCCGAAGGGCGGGGCAGGTGCTTGCGTAGTCCGCTTCAAAATTCCACGTGATTGGCATAACCTGCTTGTTTTTTCTGCTGACACAATCGGGATCTGCCAACCATGAAACTCGACGCCTTTGATCGCAAGATTCTCGCCGCGCTGCAACGGGACGGACGCCTGAGCAATGTCGAGCTGGCGGACGAGATCGGCCTGTCGGCGTCGCCGTGCTTGCGGCGCGTGCGAATGCTGGAGGAGGCCGGGGTGATTCGTGGATACCAGGCCAATCTGGATCGCGATGAAGTGGGGCTGGGATTGACGGTGTTTGTCGGGGTCAAGGTCGAGCGGCACAACGATGAACAGGCTGAAGCCTTTTACAAAGCGGTCACTGCATTGCCGGAGGTGATTTCAGCGTTTCTGGTATCGGGGGAGTCAGATTTCTTGCTGCAAGTGGTGGTGCCAGACCTTCGTGCGTACGACCGTTTTCTCAGCGGTTGCCTGCTCAAACTGCCTGGGGTGAGTGATATTCGCAGCAACTTTGCGATTCATACGGTAAAGACCCCGGGGGCGTTGCCGTTGGGGCATCTTCCGTCCTGAAAACCGAAAAGATCGCAGCCTTCGGCAACTCCTACAGGGTACGCATTTCAGGTAGGAGCTGCCGAAGCTCGGGCTGCGTTCGGACGATCTTTTGATCTTCTACATTTGCGTCGCCATCCCCTCCACATTCATCGCCGCCTGGCGCAATGCCTCGGAGCGCGTCGGATGCGGATGGCACGTCAGGGCAATGTCCTCGGCCGAAGCGCTGAACTCCATCGCCACGCAAAACTCGCCAATCATCTCACTCACGCTCGGCCCGACCAGGTGCACGCCAAGCACTTCGTCCGTGCGCTCATCGGCGAGGACTTTGGCAAACCCTTCGGTCTCGTGATTGATCTTCGCCCGACTGTTGGCGGTGAACGGAAACTTGCCGACCTTATAGGCGCGTCCCTCGGCCTTGAGCTGCTCTTCGGTCTTGCCAACGCTGGCCAGCTCCGGCCTGGTGTAGATCACGTTGGGGATCAAGTCGTAATTGACCTCACCTGCCTTGCCGTGGATCTGCTCGACGCAGGCCATGGCTTCGTCTTCAGCCTTGTGCGCGAGCATCGGCCCGGACGTCACGTCGCCGATCACCCAGACCCCCGCGGCTTCGGTGCGATGCTGCTGGTTGGCGAGCATGCCGCGCTTGTCGGTGCTCAACCCGACGTTTTCCAGGCCCAGGCCTTGGGTGTATGGGCGGCGGCCGATGGCGACCAGAACGTAATCGGCTTCCAGCAATTCGGCGCTGCCGCCCGCCGCAGGCTCGACGCTGAGCTGCACGCCGTTTGCCGAAGTGGTGGCGCTGGTGACTTTCGAACTCAATTTGAAGGCAATGCCTTGCTTGCTCAGCGAGCGCTGCAGGGTTTTGCCGGCCTCGCCATCGACACCGGGGCAGATGCGGTCGAGGTATTCGACTACGGTGACCTGCGCGCCGAGACGCCGCCACACCGATCCCAGTTCGAGGCCGATCACGCCAGCACCAATCACCACCAGATGTTTGGGCACTTCGCTCAGCGACAACGCGCCGGTGGAGTCGAGGATGCGCTGGTTGTCGATCTCGACACCGGGCAGGGGAGTGGGCTCGGAACCTGTGGCGATGATGATGTCCTTGGCGGTCAGTTCGGTCTTGCTGCCCTTATCGTCGGTGACGGTGACTCTACCCGGGCCGTCGATGTGGCCCCAGCCCTTGATCCAGTCGACCTTGTTCTTGCGAAACAGGAACTCGATACCCTTGGTCAGGCCGGTCACGCTCTCGTCTTTCTGCTTCATCATCTGCGTGAGATTGAGGGTCGGTTTGACCTCGATGCCGAGGTTGGCGAATTCCGCACCCATGGCCGCCTCGTACAGCTCCGAAGCATGCAGCAAGGCTTTCGAGGGCATGCAACCGACGTTCAGGCAGGTGCCACCGAGGGTTGCCCGGCCTTCGACGCAGACAGCCTTGAGACCCAACTGGCCGGCGCGGATCGCCGCGTTATAGCCACCGGGGCCGCCGCCCAGAATCACCACGTCATAGTTGCTCATGCGCTTGCTCCTGATGGATGGATGCAGATCGTTAAAAGTAGTCATCGCACAAAATTACAAGCGTAATATGTGCGCTTGCAGATATTTCGGTCAAGGCTTCAGGCAGGCGACAGGTCAGGCATCTTTAGATAAGCGCAATTTGTGCACAAATATTTCACGACTTTCGTTATATCGTAACAATATGAGCAGTGAGCCGATGGCTTTGGGGTGATATGCAAGTCGATCTGGAGGTTGAAGGCACGCAAGTTGCCGGACTGCCGCGCTTTCAGCAGGCGGCCGCGCAGGGCCGAAGGTTGCGTCGTTTGGCGATCGGCCTTGGTGCATTGGCCGGGGCGGGATGGGTGCTGGCGTTTTTTGTCGGGTTATTTGCGCCGCAGTCGTTGTGGCTGCCGCTGCTGATCAACCAGAGCGCGGCATTGCTGGTGGTGGTTGCCGGGCTGCAATCGGCCTGGTGGGTGACGCAGTGGCGTGCACGGGTGATGAATCCACTGTCAGCCATGCCATTGACTGTTGATGAGCAGACCGCGGCGGATGGCTGGTATGAACGCCTGCTCGATCGCTTGAGCCGACGTAGCGTGCATCTGCTTGGACTAATCGGCGCAGCGACGTTGTGGCTGGGCGGTTGGGCGTTGCTGATTGTGCTCAGCATCGAGCAGGTGTGGAACCTGACGTTACCGTCCGCGGCTGTCGGTGTCCCGGCCACAGTCGGCGCCGCTTTGGCGTTGTTATTGGCGTTCGGCTTGTTGGTGCTGGAGCGGCAACTGGCTCAGGAAAACCCTGCGCAATGGCCTGAAGCGAGTTCGCTGGCCCAACTGACGCGTGTAGCGATCATCAGTCTGGTATTGGGCGCTCTGTGTTTGTTGTTCGCCGCAGAAACTTCCGTTTGGCCGGTTCGTCTGGCGGTACTTATCGGAATCTTGCCGGGTTTGGTTGCGATCGAGCTGCTATTGCGCGCCGTTCTGTCGGTATTCAGCCCTCAACGCGAACAGCTTGAACCGACGCTGCTCGCGCGCAGTTTTGTCGCTGACATGCTGCGCTGGCCGCCCCAGCCTTTGCTGGCGCTACAGCACGAATTACACAATCGCTTTGGCATTGATCTACGCCAGATCTGGGCGTTCAGCTACATGCGCCGGGCGTTTTTGCCGGTGTTGGCGTTGGTCGTGGCAGTCGGCTGGTTGCTGACCGGTCTGCATGAAATCCCCTTGCAGGGTCGAGGCATCTACGAACGTTTCGGCAAACCGGTGCAGGTGTTCGGCCCTGGTTTGCACGCAGGATTGCCTTGGCCACTGGGCCGGGTGTTGAGCGTTGAAAACGGCGTGGTGCATGAACTCGCGACCAGCGTTGGCGAAAATCCGGCGCCGGTTCAAGCTGTTCCCGCTGAAGGCCCGGCGCCGTCCACGGCCAACCGCTTGTGGGACGCCAGCCATGTGAATGATAAATCTCAAGTCATCGCCAGCAGCCGTGATGCGCAGCAGAGCTTTCAGATCGTCAACATGGATGTGCGTTTCGTCTATCGCATCGGCCTCACCGACCAGGCAGCGCTGGCGGCTACCTACAACAGCGCCGATGTGCCGACGCTGATCCGCAGCACCGCCAGCCGGATTCTGGTCCACGATTTTGCTTCGCGCACCCTTGACGGCTTGCTCGGTGCGGACAGGGTAGGGCTGGGTGAAGAAATCGGCCGAGCGGTGCAAAGCGATCTGCAACGACTCGACAGCGGCGTGGAAATTCTCGCCACGGTCGTTGAGGCGATTCATCCGCCGGCCGGAGCAGCCAATGCCTATCACGGCGTGCAAGCGGCGCAGATCGGGGCGCAGGCGTTGATCTCCCGCGAACGTGGTGCCGCAGCGCAAGCGAGTAATCAGGCGCAATTGCAGGCCAGCCTCGCTCGCGATCAGGCCAGCGCCAACGCGCGTGAAATCAGCGCCGCCGCGCAGGCAGCGGATCTGAAATTCAGTGCTGAACAAAAAGCCTACGCCAGCGCGGGTCAGGCGTTCGTCCTTGAGCAATACCTCAGTCAGCTCAGCCAAGGCCTGAGCAAAGCCAAATTGCTGGTACTCGACCATCGACTGGGCGGTAGCAATAACGCGCCGACTATCGATCTGCGTACGTTCACGCTGCCGGCCGATCCGACGCCCGCACGTTCTACCGCTCAACCAGGAGTCGCCCATTGAGCCAGTCGCACACTCACGATCATCATGACCACGGCGGCCACGATCACGGCCATGGCCACGGCGGACATCACCATCATCATGGGCATCATCACCACGGCGCGCCGGAAGAGGCGGGGCCTTTTCCATGGCGGCGCGTGGGTTGGGCGGCTTTGCTGGTGGCGTTCGCCATCGCCGCGGCGAGCCTGGTGCAAGTGCGCTCCGGTGAAGCCACGGTCATTACCCGGTTCGGGAATCCGTCGCGGGTGTTGCTCGATCCCGGTTTGAGCTGGCGCTGGCCCGCGCCATTCGAAGCTGCGATCCCGGTGGATCTGCGCTTGCGTACCACCTCCAGCGGTTTGCAGGATGTTGGCACCCGGGATGGTTTGCGCATCATCGTCCAGGCTTATGTGGCGTGGCAGGTGCAGGGCGATCCGGACAATGTGCAGCGCTTCATGCGCGCCGTGCAGAACCAGCCGGACGAAGCAGCACGGCAGATTCGCACGTTTGTAGGCTCGGCACTGGAAACCACCGCCGGCAGTTTTGATCTGGCGAATCTGGTTAACACCGATGCGAGTCAGGTACACATCGCCGAATTCGAGGCACAGCTGCGTCAGCAAATCGATCAGCAACTCCTCGCGACTTACGGCGTGCGAGTGGTGCAGGTGGGTATCGAGCGGTTGACCTTGCCGTCAGTGACACTCACCGCCACGGTCGATCGGATGCGCGCCGAGCGTGAAACAATTGCCACCGAACGCACCGCCATCGGCAAGCGCGAAGCCGCGCAAATTCGCTCTGCCGCCGAGCGTGATGCGCGGATTGTTCAAGCAGATGCCACGGTGAAAGCCGCGGATATCGAAGCTCAATCTCGCGTCGAGGCCGCGCAGATCTACGGTCGCGCCTACGCCAGTTCACCGCAGTTGTATAACTTGCTGCGTTCGCTGGACACCCTCGGCACCATCGTCACCCCAGACACCAAGCTGATTCTGCGCACCGATGCCGCGCCATTCCGTGTGCTGGTCGACGGCCCGCCGAATCTCGACAGCAAAACCGGATCGCAACCATGAGTGAAGAAGTTCCACGTGGAACATATTCGCTGAACAGTCCGTGGATTCAGGCCGGACGTTTGGCGTTTTTTGCCCTCTACGCCGTGACCGTGCTGGCCGCGGTGGCGTGGGCATTCTCGAATGTCCGGCAGATTGATCCGCAGAATCGCGCCGTGGTTTTGCACTTTGGTGCGCTGGATCGCATCCAGAATGCCGGTTTGCTGTTGGCTTGGCCGCAGCCATTCGAGCAGGTGGTTTTGCTGCCAGCGGCAGATCGAGTGATAGAGCGTCGCGTGGAAAATCTGCTGCGCAACGATGAGGCCTTGAAGGCTGATCGGGTCGCCACGTTTGCCACGCCGCTCAGTGATGCACTGGCTGGATCTGGTTATTTATTGACCGGTGACGCCGGCGTCGTGCAACTGGATGTGCGAGTGTTTTACAAAGTGACCGATCCCTATGACTTCGTGCTGCAGGGTGATCATGTGCTGCCAGCGCTTGATCGGCTGGTCACTCGCAGCGCCGTGGCACTGACCGCCGCGCGGGATCTGGACACCATTCTGGTGGCCCGACCGGAATTGATCGGTGCCGATAATCAGGCTGCCGAACGTCGCGAGCGCTTGCGCGGTGATCTGGTCCGAGGCATCAACCAACGCCTGGCTGAACTGAAAACCAGCGGGCAGGGCATAGGCATCGAGGTGGCACGGGTTGATGTGCAGTCCAGTCTGCCCAGTCTCGCCGTCAGCGCGTTCAACGCGGTGCTGACCGCCAGCCAACAAGCCGACAAAGCCGTGGCCAACGCTCGCACTGATGCCGAGAAACTCACCCAGTCCGCCAACGAACAAGCCGATCGTACGCTGCAAGTCGCTCACGCTCAGGCGGGTGAGCGCCTGGCCAAAGCGTCTGCTGACACCGCTACGGTGTCGAGTCTGGCCAAGGCCCAATTGAATGGCACTGACCCGCAAATGTTCCTGCGCCTGTATCGCGAGCGCATGCCGAAAATTCTTGGCCAGGCCGGATCAGTGACTACGGTCGATCCGAAAGACGATTCCCGCCTGATCATTCAGGGAGCCAGTCAATGAGCGAGACCACCGCTGCACCGGGCCTTTTGTCCTCAGCCGAACAACGTCGCGCCGCGGGTCAACTGACGTTGGCCATGCTCGCGCTTGGTTTGCTCGGCCTCGGTCTGATCTGGCGTTGGCTGCTGCCGGAACAAACCGGTGTCAGTCAGTTACTGCTGGGTGTTGCTTCTTTATTGGTCGCCGTTCCGGTGATGCGTTCGGCGTGGTTCAGCCTGCGTTATCCAAGCCTGCATGGCATCACCGACCAATTGATTGCCCTGGCGATGCTCGGGGCGTGGGCGACTGGCGATCTGCTGACCGCCGCGTTGCTGCCGATCATCATGATCTTCGGCCATGTGCTGGAGGAACGCAGCGTCATTGGCTCGCAAGAAGCGATTCACGCACTCGGTCAATTGACCCGCAGTCATGCACGCAAGATTCAGGCTGACGGCTCGATCGTTGAAGTCGACAACGGCACGCTCAAATCCGGTGACACCGTCGAGGTCCGCGCGGGTGATCGAGTGCCGGCGGACGGTCGGGTTTTGTCCGGCCAGGCCAGTCTCGACACCGCGTCGATTACCGGTGAATCCGTGCCGGTGGAAGCAAGCGTCGGCATGACGGTGTTTGGCGGCGCGATCAATCTCGACGGTTTGCTGCGCATCGAAGTGACCCGCACTGGCGACGAGTCGACCTTGGGCAAAGTCATCGCGCTGATGCAAAACGCCGAGCGTTCGAAACCGCCGATCACTCGTTTGCTTGAGCGCTATGCCGGCAGTTACATGGTGCTGGTATTGCTGTTGGCGGCGGTTACCTGGTTCATCACCAACGATGCGCAAGCGATGCTTGCGGTGCTGGTCGCCGCGTGTCCATGTGCGTTGGTATTGTCGGCACCGGCTACGGCGATTGCCGGCGTGGCGGTGGCGGCGCGGCACGGGATTCTGATCCGCAGCTCGGCGTTCCTCGAAGAGCTGGCCGATCTCACCTCGTTGGTCGTCGACAAGACCGGCACCCTGACTTACGGCACCTTGCGCTTGCAGTCGATCAACAGCTCGCACGCGGATCAGTCGACGGTCATGGCGCTCGCCGCCAGTCTGGGTGCGGCGAGCAGTCATCCGGTCAGTCGTGCGCTGGCGGGGTTGGTCAGTCAGGACGACTGTTTGCCACTCACCGATATCCACGAACGGCAGGGCCTCGGCGTAGTCGCCATGACCGCGCAGGGCGAAGCGGCGCTTGGCCGCCCGGAGTTGTTCGCACAACTGGGCATCACTACGACGACCGTCCCTGAACACGATGGACCGATTGCCGGCCTGGCCTTGAACGGTGAGTTTCTCGCCTGGCTGCTGTTGGCTGACAGTGTCAAACCGGAAGCCCGATTTGCGCTCAGTGAACTGCGTGAGTTGGGTCTGGGGCGGCAACTGTTGCTGACCGGCGATCGCCAAAGCGTGGCCCGGACACTGGCCCGCGAAGTCGGTCTGAAGGAAGTCGAAGCCCAGGCGTTGCCCGAGGACAAACTCAATCGTGTGCTGAAAGAAATCAACGACGGTTTCCGGCCGATGGTGGTGGGCGACGGCATCAACGATTCGCTGGCGCTCAAGGCTGGCGTGGTCGGTGTGGCGATGGGCGCGGGCGGGGCAGACATCGCCTTGGCTTCGGCCGATATCGTGTTGATCGGCAGCGATCTGCGTCGGCTCGGCACTTGTGTGCGGCTCAGTCGCCAATGTCGACGAACCTTGCAGGTCAACGTGATCATCGGGCTGGGCTGGACGCTGGCCATTGTCGTGTTCGCAGCGTTCGGCTGGCTCGGAGCCGCCGGGGCGATGATCGCTGCGTTGCTGCACAACTTCAGCACGTTACTGGTGTTGGGCAATGCCGGGCGATTGCTGCGCTTTCAAGAGCCGCTGCTCAAGCTCAAGGAAGAAATCTGAAATTATTTTTCGCCTCGCTGTAACGCTATCAGGGCAGCGTTCTCTAGTGCTGTGTCGGGACTGAACAACCTTCCAGCCGACATCCCTGATGCTTACCGAGGATAAGAAAAATGACGATCAAGACCGCTGCTGCTGGTGCCGCTCTCGCTTTGGCCGCCGCTACTATGTTTGCCGGTGTAGCCACCAATGTGGTCGCCGCCGATGCCAACGTGCACTGTTACGGCGTGACCGCCTGCAAAGGCCAGAACGACTGCAAAACCAAAGACCACGCTTGCAAAGGCATGGGCGCTTGCAAAGGCCAGGGCTTCAAATCGATGACTCAAGCGGCTTGCGATAAAGCAGGTGGCAAGGTCGGCGAATAACTGACCGGTAAGTGCCGCCGCAGTGGTAAGCGCCACTGCGGCCACTTTTATCAGGAGCCCGCACATGTCTGCCTCACTTCCTTTCCTCGGCTACGGCCTGGGATTGCGCAGCGCTTACTACCAGCAGATCCTTGAACAGTCGCCCGACGTCGACTGGTTCGAAGTGGTCTCGGAAAATTTCATGGTGCAGGGCGGCAAGGCTCTGTATTACCTGGACGCCATCGCCGAGCGCTATCCGCTGGTGATGCATGGCGTCTCCCTGTCCATCGGCGGGCCGCATGCCCTCGACCCGGACTATCTCAAACAACTCAAGCAATTGGCCGATCGGCTCAAACCGGCGTGGATCTCCGACCATCTGTGCTGGAGCCGCGGCAACGCTCACCAGTTGCATGATCTGCTGCCGTTGCCGTACACCGCTGAGAGCCTCGAATACATCGCTGGCCGAGTGGCTCAGGTTCAAGATGTGTTGCAGCGTCCATTGGTGCTGGAGAATGTCTCCAGCTATGTGCGCGCCGCCTCGGATGATTTCACCGAGTGGGAATTTCTCGCCGCACTGAGCCGGGTGAGCGGCTGCGAGTTGCTGCTGGACGTTAACAATGTCTACGTCAGTTCGCGCAATCACGGCTTCGATCCGTGGAGCTTTATTGAAAGCCTGCCCAAGAACAAAGTGCGCCAGTTGCACTTGGCAGGGCATAGCGATTACGGCGACTACGTGATCGACACCCACGATCATCCGGTGAGTGACCCGGTCTGGGCGCTGTATCAGCGCACACTTGAACACTTCGGGCCGGTGTCGACATTGCTGGAACGTGACGATCACTTTCCGCCGTTTGAAGAGATGCTCGATGAATTGCAAAAGGCTCGCGAGCTCGGTAGCCATGTCTTGGCCGGGAGGCAGCAATGCGCCTGAGGGAATGGCAGTTGGCATTCGAGTCGTTTCTGCTGGATGACGCAGCGACGGCCAACCTGGCATTGGGAAAGAGCCTGATCGGCGGCCCGACGCTGGATATCGACACCGGTCTGGCGATTTATCACAACGCCTACAAGGCGCGTTTACTGGAAGTGTTGCGCACGGATTACCCGACGATCTGGCACTGGATGGGCGACGAAGAATTCGACCTGCTGGCTACCGCGTATATCCGCCAATGCCCGTCGGCACACTACAGCCTGCGCTGGTTGGGCAAAGGGTTCGCCAGTTTTGTCTGTGAGTACCTGGTGCCGGAGCAGGGCGCACCACTGGCCGAATTGGCTGCGCTGGAATGGGCGTTCACGCTGGCCTTTGATACGCCCGCAGGTTCGCCGTTAACCCTCGAAACGATGGCGTCGCTTGCTCCGCAAGATTGGCCCGGGTTGCAGTTCAAACCCACACCGTCGCTGCAAAGGCTGGAGTGCAAATTCAACAGTCTCTCGCTGTGGCGCTCGGTGAAGGAAGAAAGCGAATTCCCCGCAAGCATGGCGCTTGCTGCCCCTCAGCTCTGCCTGATCTGGCGTAATGATCTGATCTGTCATTACCGCAGTCTGGAAGCTGCCGAAGCCTCGGCCCTGAACGGGCTGCTCAACGAAGGCTGGAGTTTCGCCGAACTGTGTGCGGCGTTGGCAGTCATTTATGGTGAGGGCGCTGCACTTCAAGCCGTCACCTGGCTGAAACAGTGGGTGCAGGATGGCCTGTTGGAGCGTCTGGAACGGTAGATTCGGCCAATCAAATCGATAGCCTGCTATTTTTCAAGGATGGTCTACCCTCAGATCAGACGTCTGAAACAAGGGGGGATTTTCCATGCTCGCGCAACTTCCACCGGCCTTACAGAATCTGCAGCTACCGCTTCGCCTGCGACTCTGGGACGGCCATGAATTCAATCTGGGCCCAACGCCCAGCGTCACCATCGTGGTCAAGGATCCTCAGATGGTCACCCAGTTCACCCATCCAAGTCTGGATGCGCTAGGGGCGGCGTTCGTCGAAGGCAAGCTTGAACTGGAGGGCTCGATCAGCGAGGTCATCCGGCTCTGCGACGAATTGAGCAATGCGTTGCTCGGTGCAGACGACGACAGTCATCCCGTGCGTTCGGTGCATGACAAGGAAACCGACGCCAAAGCCATTTCCTACCATTACGACCTGTCCAATGCGTTCTACCAGCTGTGGCTGGACAGCGACATGGCGTATTCCTGCGCGTATTTCGAAACCGGCAGTGAAACCCTGGAACAGGCGCAACAAGCCAAATTCCGTCATCTGTGCCGCAAGCTGCGTTTGCAGCCGGGCGACTATCTGCTGGACGTCGGCTGTGGCTGGGGTGGATTGGCGCGGTACGCCGCGCGGGAATTCGGTGCGAAAGTGTTCGGCATCACCCTGAGCAAGGAACAGCTGGAACTGGCCCGCGAACGTGTCAAAGAAGAAGGTCTGCAAGACCAGATCGAACTGCAACTGCTGGACTACCGTGATCTGCCCCAGGACGGTCGCTTCGACAAAGTGGTCAGTGTCGGCATGTTCGAGCACGTCGGTCACGCCAACCTGGCCGAGTACTGCAAAACGCTGTTCGGTGCGGTGAAGGAGGGGGGGCTGGTGATGAACCATGGCATCACGGCCAAGCACACCGATGGCCGCCCGGTAGGACGTGGTGCCGGCGAGTTCATCGAAAAATACGTATTCCCCAATGGCGAGTTGCCGCATCTGTCGATGATCTCTGCCGAGATCAGTGAAGCCGGGCTGGAAATTGTCGACGTCGAAAGTCTGCGCCTGCACTACGCACGTACCCTCGACCACTGGAGCGAGCGTCTGGAAGACAACCTCGAAACCGCAGCGAAGCTAGTGCCGGAGCAGGCGCTGCGCATCTGGCGGTTGTACCTGGCCGGTTGTGCTTACGCCTTCGCGCGCGGCTGGATCAATCTGCACCAGATCCTCGCGGTAAAAGCGCACGCCGATGGCAGCCATGAATTGCCGTGGACTCGCGACGACATCTACCACCCGTGATTCCCTGTATCCCCTTGCCCTGCGCACAGGGCAGGGCAGGGGGAATGTCAGAGAATCGGCGAAATAAGCCGGGCGATCCGCATGCCGACCTGTTGCAGGCGGTGGATCTCCCGGCTTTCTTCTTTGGCGATCTCGTAAGATTGCTCGAAATCCTCGATCAGCATCTGTTCCACGTTGGCGGAGAAGTCGCTGTCGACCGTCAGCAGCATCACTTCGAAGTTCAAGCGGAACGAGCGGTTATCCAAATTGGCGCTGCCAATGGCGCTGATCTCGCTGTCGATCAACACCACTTTCTGATGCAGGAATCCGGGTTCGTAACGGAACACCCGAACACCGGCGCGCACAGCTTCGAAGGCGTACAGGCTGGACGCCGCGTAGACGATGCGGTGATCGGGGCGCGAAGGCAGCAGTAAACGCACGTCGACACCGCGCAACACCGCCAGGCGTAATGCAGCGAACACGGCCTCATCGGGAATGAAGTAGGGGCTGGTGATCCACACCCGTTGCGTCGCGGCGTGGATAGCTTCGACGAAAAACAGCGAACAGGTTTCGTAGGCATCTGCCGGGCCACTGGCAAGCAATTGGCAAAGAACGCCGTCTTCCGGGTACTCGTCGGGCAGAATCAGCGGTGGCAGTGTGCGCGCCACCCAGAACCAGTCTTCGGCGAAGGATTCCTGCATGCACGCGACCACCGGACCGCGCACCATTACATGAGTGTCACGCCACGGTGCCAGCGGCGGTTTTTCTCCCATGTACTCATCGCCGACGTTGTGCCCGCCGACAAATCCGATCACCCCGTCGACCACCACGATTTTGCGGTGGTTACGGAAGTTGACCTGAAAGCGATTCAGCCAGCCGCTGCGGTTGGCGAACGCTTTCACCTCGACGCCGCCATCGCGCAATGCCTGAACATAGTCGTGGGGTAACGCGTGACTGCCGATGCGGTCGTAGAGCAGATGAATCGCCACGCCTTCGCCGGCCTTTTTCAGCAACAGATCACGCAGGCGTTGACCGAGCCGATCATCGTGGATGATAAAAAACTGGATCAGCACGGCTTCCTTCGCCGTGTCGATGGCGTGGAAAATCGCCTCGAACGTCGCTTTGCCGTTCACCAGTAACTGCACTTCGTTATTGGCCAGACACGGCATTCGCCCCAGTTTCGGCATGGCGCGCAATGATGCGTAGGCGTTCGAAGCGCGCGCGGTCAGGGCTTCTTCCACCCACGGCCGCCAGTTCAATTCGGAGATGGCCTGGCGCATCTGTTCGTTAGCCTGGCGCCGCGCCTTGATGTAGCCATCGAAGGTGCTGCGGCCAAACACCAGGTACGGAATAAGCGTGAGGTAGGGAATGAAGATCAGCGACAATGCCCAGGCGATCGAGCCTTGAGCCGTGCGCACGGTGAGCACCGCGTGAACGGCGGCGATCAAGCCGAGGGTGTGTATCAGGGCGATCAGATAACCGAAAATATGCGGTCCAAAATAATCCATGGGGCAGCCTTGCTCCGGAAGATTCAATGCTTAACAGACCATGTTCCGCCGCGAATGTCGCTATTTAATTGGTGCATGAACCGAAGCAATTGGCCGACGTCTAACGGCCACTACTGATCAGGAGTTTTTCGATGAACATTCGTCTGCTGGGTTTGGCGCTGGGCCTGGGTTTGGCATTGCCGGTGGGTGCTCAGGCGCAGATGCTGCAGCCGGGGCTGTGGGAAATGACCTCGAGTAACGTCAAAGTCGATGATCAGCCGATGGACGTGCAATCAATCCTCGGCCAGTTGCAAGGCCAGATGACCCCGCAGCAGCGGGCGGCGCTGGAGAAAAACGGCATCAATATCGGCGGCAAGGGCATCCGCGCGTGCCTGACGCCTGAGCAAGTGGCGACCAATGATATTCCGCTGGCCGACCCGCAATCGGGCTGCAAACAGCAGATCACCGAACGCAACGGCAACCAGTGGAAATTCCGTTTCAGCTGCCCGAAAGCGCAGGGCACCGGTGTTGCGACTTTCCTCAGTGATCGGGAATTCAACACCGTCGCCAACGGCACGTTCAATGCCATCGGCATCAACCAGAAGGGCAGTCTGGAAACCCGCGCCGTGTGGCTGGGGCAGGACTGCGGCGCCGTGAAACCTCGTGCCTAAAAACTGCGTTACCGGCGTTGCGCGGTATTAATGCAGGAGCGGCGGCACGCTGCGATCTTTAGACTTTGCTTTTGAAAGCCAGGGTCAAAAGATCGCAGCCTAGTTTCACTCGAATGCTCCTACAGGGGACAAGGTGTGATGGCTGGCGAAGATCACTCAGCGCATAAACCGCAACGGCAAACCGCGACAGCCTTCATTCACCCGACCATCCCACCAGGCGATCTGCCCTGACACCAGCGTCGTACTGACCCGATGTCGAAAGCTTCTCCCGGCAAACGGCGTCCACCCGCACTGCGACAGAATCGGTTGCCGAGACACCTCGAAAGTCCGCCGCTCAACCAACACCAGATCCGCCCAGTACCCTTCACGCAAATAGCCTCGATCCGGAATCGCAAACAGATCCGCCACGCGATGACTGGTCTTCGCCACCAGAGTGCTGATTGACAGTACGCCGTCCGCCACCAGTTCCAGCAACGCCGGCAATGCATGCTGCACCAGCGGTAAACCCGAAGGTGCTTCAGTGTAAGGTCTTTGCTTTTCCGCCCAGGTATGCGGCGCGTGATCGCTGCCGATGACGTCCAGTCGATTGGAGTTCAACGCTTCGCGCAAGGCATCGCGGTCGGCCTGAGTCTTGATCGCCGGATTGCATTTGATCAGGTTGCCGAGCGCGGGATAGTCGCGATCATCAAACAGCAAGTGATGCAGGCAGACCTCTGCCGTGATGCGTTTTTGCGCCAGTGGTTTGTCTTCGAACAACTCCAGTTCACGAGCGGTGGTGAGGTGTAGAACGTGCAGTCGTGTGCCGTGACGCTTGGCCAGTTCCACCGCCAACGAAGACGAGCGATAGCAAGTCTCGGCATTGCGAATCAGCGCATGGGCGGCGGGCGGCAGATGCTCACCAAACAGATCGCTCAGATTGGCCGCATTCGCGTTGATGCTTGGCGTGTGCTCGCAGTGAGCCAGCAAGATCGTCGGCACATCAGCAAACAACCGCTCAAGAATCTTCGGATCATCTACCAGCATGTTGCCGGTGGAGGCGCCCATGAACACTTTGACGCCGGCCACTTCGCAGGGATTAAGCGCGGCGACGGTGTCGAGGTTGTCCTGGCTGACACCAAAGTGAAAGCCGTAATTGGCCACAGAGCTGAGCGCCGCCCGGCGTTTTTTATCCGCCAGCGCTTCGAGGCTGAGGGTGGCGGGGCTGGTGTTGGGCATGTCCATGAAACTGGTAATGCCTCCCGCAACCGCCGCGCGAGATTCGGTGTGGATGCTGCCCTTGGCCGGCGCACCGGGTTCGCGGAAATGCACCTGGTCATCGATCATCCCCGGCAACAACCACTGACCGGCCGCGTCGATTTCGACGTTCGCATTTTCACCTTCGATGCTGCGCGCAATCTTGACGATACGACCGTTGCTGACCAATAGATCCCCATCGAACTCACGTCCTTCGTTGATCATTCTTGCATTGCGAATCAGCACACTGCTCATGGTCTAAAACTCGTTCTGCAAGGCTTTGTAGCCGCGCACCAAATCGACGTTGGTGCGCGCCACGTCTTCGGAAAACTCCGAGGCGCTGACACTCACCGGGGGGAATTGCGAGAGGTCGGTGTTCGGGCCGATGCGGGTGGTGGAGGGCACGTAGAAGGCGTCCGGCAAATCGCGTCCGTCGACCACCGAGTTGTGCCGCACCACGCAGCCGTCGCCAACCACGCAATTGAACAGCACGCTGTTGAAGCCAATGAACACCCGGTCGCCGACCACGCACGGACCATGCACGATCGAACGATGGGCGATGGAAGTGAACTCGCCGATGGTCACCGCCGCGCCGGATTTGGAGTGGATCACCACACCGTCCTGAATGTTCGAATTGGCGCCGATGGTGATCGGCTCCATCTCGCCTGAGGCGTCCACTTCGTCGGCGCGGATGACGGCATAGGGGCCGACGAACACGTTTTCACCAATCACCACCTTGCCGCAAATGATCGCGGTTTTATCGACGTAGGCCGACTCGGCGATCTGTGGCAGATCGCCTGAAGGATTCTTGCGGATCATGGTTGGCTCAGCGCTTTGTAAAGGGTGTTGAGGTTGTATTCGAACAGCCCGATAAAGGTGCTGGCCGGCCCGCTGGCGGCGAGGGCATCCGAGTAGAGCGTGCCGCCAATGTGCGCGCCGCTTTCATCGGCAATCTGCTTGAGCAATCGCGCGTCCTTGATGTTTTCCATGAACACCGCTTTGACTTTCGCCTGGCGGATCTGGGTAATCAGCGCCGCGACTTCGGCGGCCGAGGGGTCACGCTCGGTGGACAATCCTTGTGGGGCCATGAAGTCGATGCTGTACGCCTGGCCCAGGTAACCGAAGGCATCATGGCTGGTGACGATTTTGCGATTGCCCGGTGGCAGTGAACCGAGTTTGGCCTTGGCTTCGGCGAGCAGGGCGTAGATCTGTTTCAGATAGGTTTGGCTGTTGCGCTCGTAGTCGGCCTTGTTCGTCGGGTCGGCGGCGATCAGCGCTTTGGTGATGTTGGCGACGTACAACTCGGCGTTGGCCAGATTGTGCCAGGCATGCGGATCGGGAACGGTTTCTCCGTCCTCATCCAGCGAGCGCGGGATCACTCCGTGACTGGCACTGACTATCGTGGCTTTGGTTTCGGTGCTGGTGACCAAGCGATCCAGCCAAGGTTCGAAACCCAAACCGTTCTTGATGATCAGTTTGGCTTTGAGCAGTGCTTTGGCATCGTCCGGGGTCGGCTCATAGGTGTGCGCGTCAGCGTCCGGGCCGACCATGTTGGTGATCTGGATATGCTCGCCACCGACCTGATGAACCATGTCGGCGAGGATGCTGAAGCTGGTCACCACCGGCAATTTTTCAGCCGCCGACAATGACATCGACAGCATCAGGCTGAACAGCACTAATAGAACGCGCATCGGGAAACACCTCATTGGGATGTAAGCAACGGTGGGCGGCGCAGCAAACCGTGAACCGGTCCGAACACCACGGAGAGCAAATATCCGGCCCCCGCGACCAGCACGATGGCCGGCCCGCTGGGCAGCGAGAAGTAGAACGACAGCAGCAATCCGAGCCACACCGACAGGCAGCCGAGGAGGGCGGCGATGGCAATCAGGATCGGCAGGCGGCGACTCCAGAATCGCGAGCTGGCGGCGGGCAGCATCATCAGTCCAACGACCATCAGTGCGCCGATCGCCTGAAATCCGATCACCAGATTCAGCACCACCAAGGTCAGGAACACACCATGGGCGAGTGGGCCAAGTCGGCTGACAGTTCTCAGGAACAATGGGTCGAGGGTGTCGAGCAGCAACGGTTTATAAATGAGTGCCATGGCGATCAGGCTGAAGCTCGATACCCAGAGCATGCCGTTCAGGGTCGGGCCGTCGACCGCTAATGCCGACCCGAAGAGCAGGTGCAAAAGGTCGAGGCGTTTGCCGGCGATGCCAAGAATCAGCACACCGCCTGCCAGCGATATTGGATAGATCGCGGCGAGGCTGGCGTCCTCTCGCAAACCCGTTTTGCGAGTGATCCATGCGGCGAGTCCGGCCATGCTCAGGCCCGCGCCGAGACCCCCGATGGTGAGCGCAGGCAGACTGAGGCCGGCGAACCAGAAGCCCAATGCGGCACCGGGCAGGATGCCGTGGGCAACGGCGTCGCCAATCAGACTCATACGCCGCAAGATCAAAAACACGCCGAGGGGAGCGGTGCTGCAGGCCAGCACCAAACCACCGAGCAGGGCGCGGCGCATGAACACGAACTCGCTAAACGGCTGAAAGAAGTGTGCGACGGTGAGCATCAGGCCACCTGCGTATGCGGTGACTGCTGGATGAGTTCTTCGCTTGTGCCGAATACGCAGGCGCTGTTTTTTATCAGCAGCGTTTTTGGAATGTGTTGGCGAACGGCGTAGAGGTCGTGGCACACCACGATCAATGTTCGACCTTCGGCGTGCCAGGCGTGGATGTGTTGCCAGAGCAACTGTTGGCCCAATTCATCGAGTGCAGCGTGCGGTTCGTCGAGTAGCAAAACAGGAGCGTCGGTCAGACTCAATCGAGCGAGCAACGCGCGTTGTAGTTCACCGCCGGACAAGGCCATCAAGGGGCGTTGATCAAGTCCGTTCAGGTGCCAGTTTTCCAAGGCTGCAGCGAGGCGCTGTGCACGCAGTTGTGTGGACAATCGACGTCCCCAGAATCCGGCGGCCACCAACTCTTCGAGGCTTATCGGGAACTGGCGATCAAGGTGCTGTTGTTGAGGGAGGAAGGAGATTCCGCTTTGCCGTGGAACACTCAACGAGACCTTGCCTGCCAAAGGCCTTTGCAGCCCGGCGATGACTTTCAGCAGGCTGCTTTTGCCACAGCCATTGGCGCCGATGATTGCCGTCAGGCTGCCGCTTTCGAATTCGAGGGTCAGGGGCGAAGTCAGCGGTTGGCCAGGTGCGCCCCAGCTCAAGGCTTGGCAGCGGATCATGCCTGCTCCCGGTGCCAGTGACTTTCGGCGACAGCATCGTGGGCATGCAGGCTTTCGGCGTGGGTCACTCGCAGTTTGAATGCACTCACTCCGGGAGAGCGACGTAGCGCAAGATTCAGTCGGCGTGCGGCGTCTTCACAGAACATCAGGTTCTGCCCGTTGGCGAGGGCGAAGGCTTGTTCGTCCGCTCGTTTGACCGCAGTTTGTACGGCGGTGCCGAGGGCGGCTTCGGCATCGTTGATGATCGCGCTCAATGGCAGTTCATCGATGAATTCGTCGAGATGAACGTGTAGTTGCGCGAAGCTCCGTTGGCTGTGGGGCGTTGCGACAATGCCTTGGGGTGAGCCCAGCCACGCCAAAACCTCTGCGTGATTCAGGTGTTTGTTAGCGAAGTCATCAATGAATTGTTGCTGGATAAGCTGTCTCGCAAGCGCTGCCGAGCACGGACATGTCGAGGAATAAGGCACTTCGATTTCTAGTTCCACGTGGAACATTCTGTTTTTCAGGCTGGCCGAAATGGTGACTGGATAGGATTTCCATCCGGCCAGAGGGCTGATCAATGCGGGTCGCCTTAGCAGTAAATCCGTGTGAATTTTCAAATAGGCGTTGCTGGACAAACCTGCGTGGCTATCGAGGAAATGCACAAGAATCTGGTGAAGCAGCGTTGGGCTAATGTTGCGTTGTTCAAGGGTTTCGAGTGCCAGATACAAGCGCGACATATGAATACCGCGCGCCTCACCATCATCAAGACTTACACCCGCATCAGCTTTCGCACTCAGGCGTTGGCCGTCCAGAAAAACAGGCAACGCGATGCCGCGCATGCCCACCCATTCGAGTGGCAAGGCTTGGCGAGCGGCCTGCGCGGCGATATCCGGAAGTGTCAGCGAATTCATGATCGGGACCATCGTGTTGATTAAATTCGATGTTACATTATAACAATTCGAATCACGATGTCTTTTTCATGAACAGGTTTTCATATGTACGCGCAAATTCCGCCTAGGGTTCCACGTGAAACACTCGGGAAAATCACCTATTCCGAGCGAGACATCATCGTGGTCGTATCCTCGACATGTCGATGACTTGGGCGGATTAGCAACCGGACAATCGGCTACAGGTGAATTTCGCGCTGCTGCCACCTGAGCTGGAGAATCGATTGATGGTGGTCCATCCCACCCGCCGGGTATAGCCGACCCAGGCTTCACCGTCGGAAGCGATGCCAGTGAAGAACGTCATTTGCCCAAACCGACTATTGGTCTGCGCCCAATATCGCTTGCCGTTCTTTTCAAAACCGCGCAGGTAAAGCGTGTTGCCGACCGTGTTAACGCTGTAGGTGTTGCCATCGGCATCCGCGCAGGCCAGCAGATTGGCGCTACGCGTGCAGGAGGCGAGCGCTGAGGTTTGTCCCCATGCGGTGGCTACAGTTAACAACAGGGCACTTAAAGCCAAGCATTTCAGCGCATTTTTCATCACATTTTCCGAGCCTGAACTTGAAGGCAGCTTTCGTCTGTTTGTAGATAAGAGAAAGAGCAGGGCTAGCCATTCTCTATTGTTATACTATAACATCAGTTTGAACTGAGCCTGATTCGGCCGATTTCAAACGTTTACCTTCTGCGAAGCTCCGTGTGAAGCCAGAACGTCACGCGCTACGCAAAAGCGCTATCGGCTGCCATTTAAAGAGGATTACCCAATGTCAGCCGAACTGCCTGTGACCGTTCTTTCAGGATTTCTTGGTGCCGGAAAAAGTACACTTTTGAATTACGTACTACGTAATCGCAAGGGTTTGCGCGTGGCGGTCATCGTCAATGATATGAGCGAGATCAACATTGATGGCAGCGAAGTTCAGCGCGATGTCAGCCTGAACCGCGCTGAAGAGAAACTCGTGGAAATGAGCAACGGCTGTATCTGCTGTACGTTACGCGAAGACTTGCTCGAAGAAGTCAGCAAACTCGCGCGAGAAGGGCGGTTTGATTACTTGCTGATCGAATCCACCGGTATCTCCGAGCCATTGCCCGTCGCAGAGACTTTCACCTTCCGCGATGAGCAAGGCCAAAGCCTCGCCGACATCGCCCGTCTGGACACCATGGTGACTGTAGTCGACGGCGTGAATTTCCTGCTCGACTACCAGGCCGCCGAAAGTCTTGCCTCTCGTGGTGAAACGCTTGGTGACGAGGACGAGCGCTCGATCACCGACTTGCTGATCGAGCAAATCGAGTTTGCCGACGTGCTGTTGATCAGCAAAATCGACCTGATCAGCCAGCACGAGCGCGAGGAATTGACCGCCATCCTCAAGCGGCTCAACGCGCAAGCCGAAATCATCCCGATGGTGATGGGCGAAGTACCGTTGGAGAAGATTCTCAACACCGGCCGCTTCGACTTCGAAAAAGCTGCGCAAGCACCCGGCTGGTTGAAGGAGTTGCGCGGTGAGCACGTCGCGGAAACCGAAGAGTACGGGATTGCCTCCACCGCCTACCGGGCGCGTCGGCCCTTTCATCCGCAACGCTTTTTCAACTTCATCGATCGTCCATGGCTCAACGGCAAGCTGCTGCGCTCAAAAGGTTTCTTCTGGCTGGCAAGCAAGCCCAACGATGCCGGCAGTTGGTCGCAGGCCGGTGGCTTGATGCGCCATGGTTTTGCCGGGCGCTGGTGGCGTTTCGTGCCGAAAAGCCAATGGCCGCAGGATCAGGAAAGTACCGTTGCGATCATGGAAAACTGGACGCCGAGTGTCGGAGATTGCCGTCAGGAGCTGGTGTTTATCGGCCAGAACATCAATTTCGTACAGCTATCTAGCGAGCTCGATGGGTGTCTGCTGACCGACGATGAAATGGCGCTGGGTGCGGAAGGCTGGCGATTGCTGCCGGATCCATTCGGTCCGTGGCACGAGGAGGCCGCCTGATGCTTGCGATTAAGCTGCTGCAAGAGCGTACGCGCTCACAGCATCAGGGCCCTACTCCCAAAGCGCTGAGCCGAATTCTTGACGACGATATCAACCTCGCCGTCTGGCAGCGACATATGCCGCTGCACATCGCCGAATTCGCAAGGTTATTACTTTCGCTAAACGAGCCCTTGGCAGAGTCGTTATGCCTGGAACTGGCCGACGAAGACGCCGAACCTGATCTCTGCGGACTGGCCTCAGGCTTCCGCGATCTGGAAGGCTACGATGGCTTTATCGCCGATCTGAAATGGCTGGTCAGTGCCTTCGCTTGCCTGCTCGGTGCGCGGCGTATCGGTTTGCGCCTGCGGGTGCTGGATAAAGCCATGTGCCCGCGGTTCCACGTCGATCACGTGCCGGTGCGCTTGATCACCACCTGCGCGGGAATTGGCAGTGAGTGGCTGGAGGAGGGCGTCATGGATCGACGCCAACTCGGTCAGGCCAACGCCGAGCCGACGGGCACCACACAGATCCAGCAACTCAAGAGCGGCGAAGTGGCACTGCTAAAAGGTGAAAAATGGCACGGCAATGAAGGGTTTGGCTTGATCCACCGCTCGCCGCAACCGGTCCAGGGCGAGCGCCGTTTGATTCTGACCCTCGACTGGCTTGGTTAACGCCTCATGGCTTGAGCCATGTGCCCTGGCTCTGGCCTTCGCAGTAAGGCTTTAGATAAGCGGCGTCAGTGGCGACGCCGTAATAGTGGATGTCTTGGCGATAGGGCATATTGGCGACTTGTGCGTTGCTGCACACACCGAAAGCGCCGGTGGGGCATTGATCGACGTACTGCACCTCGACTTTCTGTCCGGCCAGCGCTGGTTGGCAGAAGCCGTCGCTGAACAGTTTTGCCGGGATGCTGCGGTTCTGCTGGCAGACTTTCACGTCGAGCCGCTCGCCCTGACTGTGCACCACGCAGGCCTGAGCCAACACCTTGCTGGACACCAGCAGCAACAGCAACGACCATCCCATCCAACGCATCTTCAATCTCCTCAGAAACCTTCCTTAGAAAATCCCCGGCCATGTTGCAGAACATTCCTGTCCACGTCATCGCAGGCCCACTCGGCGCCGGCAAGACCAGCCTGATCCGCCAGCTCATGGCGCAACGCCCTGAAGGCGAGCGCTGGGCGGTGCTGATCAACGAGTTCGGCCAGATCGGCCTCGACGCCGCTCTACTGACCCGCGACGGCGATGGTATCGCACTGGGGGAAGTGGCCGGGGGCTGTTTGTGTTGCGTCAATGGGGCGCCGTTTCAGATTGGCCTTGGACGTTTGTTGCGCAAGGCGAAACCGCATCGGCTGTTTATCGAGCCCTCTGGACTGGGCCACCCTGCGCAGTTGCTCAAGCAGTTGAGTGAAGCGCCATGGCTGGGTGTGCTGGCGGTTCAGCCGTGTGTTCTGGTGCTGGATGCCCAAGCACTCAATGCGGGGAAAGCGTTGCCGGCAGCGCAGCAGGATGCGTTGGCCAGCGCTGGTTTACTGGTGTTGAACAAGGCAGAAAACCTTTCTGAAACTGTCAGGCGGAAGATTGCCAGTCAGTTACCGCCAGTCAGGCTCGTCTGGACGCAACAAGCGCAATTGCCCTTGAGCGAATTGCCGGGGCTGGCCGCGCGAGCGGTGGCGGGTGTGGATAATCTGATCGTGCCCAAAGGATTGGCGCAGATGCCGGCGGTCTGGAGCGATCCGACACTGCCGATTTGCCTGAGCCAGGCCCAGGACGGTGGTTGGAGTATCGGTTGGCGTTGGCATCCGAGCCAGACGTTCGACTCACAAAAGGTCGCAGCCTGGCTGGAAAGTCTTGTCTGGAAAAGGGCGAAACTGGTTATCCACAGCACGAATGGCTGGGTTTCAGCGAATGCCCTGGAGAACGCTGATCTGCATTGGCAGGCCAGTGAATGGCGGCGCGATTCGCGGATCGAGCTGATTTTCAGTGAGGCGCAGGATGTTGGCGTTTTGCAGAAGTCGTTAGCGGGTTGTCTGGTGAATTAAATATCAAAAGATCAAAAGATCGCAGCCTTCGGCAGCTCCTACACAGTGCACATAAATCCACTGTAGGAGCTGCCGAAGGCTGCGATCTTTTGATTTCTACGGCTTCCACTTGGTGTGTTCCTGCCGCCACTGACTCAGCTCGATCACCTCCGCCCGTGGCTTGTGAGCTTCAACAACTGGCGGCGTATCGTCGAAAGGTGCCGGGTAGGGCGCCAATTCAATCTGCGCACTGTGTGCGCCGAACTGGGTGATGGTGCCGTTGTGTCGGCTTTCGCCGGTCACGGTGAACTCGAAGTTGTAGACCCGCGCCAGTCGCCGGCGACCGCTGGCATCCTTGATGAAACCAATCTTCTTCAACGCGACGTTGCCGTCCAGCAGCTCCACACCGACGTTGATGCAATGCTGTTTGACCCGCTCCAGCGCCCGCTCGCGCAAGCCGTGGTTGTGCCATAGCCACGCGCCAGCGGCGGCGAACAGTATCAGCACGAAGATGTTTTCGAGGGTCAGCATCAACAATGAACTCCAAAAGTTAGCGCCAGCTTAACTGCGTCGCCGGTCTGTCGTACAGGCTGCGTTTCGTCGCATACTGCGCGGCTTGAATTTCAATCGTTTTACGGAAAAACCCGAATGAAACGTACGCCTCATCTGCTCGCCATTCAGTCCCATGTGGTGTTCGGCCACGCCGGCAACAGCGCCGCAGTATTTCCGATGCAGCGGGTCGGGGTGAATGTCTGGCCGCTCAACACGGTGCAGTTTTCCAATCACACCCAGTACGGCCAGTGGGCCGGCGAAGTGTTGGCGCCGCAACAGATTCCCGAACTGGTCGAAGGCATTGCGGCCATTGGCGAGCTGGGCAATTGCGATGCGGTGCTGTCCGGTTATCTCGGCAGCGCAGCGCAGGGCCGGGCGATTCTCAGTGGCGTGGCGCGCATCAAGTCGGTCAATCCGAAAGCGCTGTATTTGTGCGACCCGGTGATGGGCCATCCGGAGAAGGGTTGCAGCGTGCCTACGGAGGTCAGCGATTTTCTGCTGGAAGAAGCGGCTGCCGTCGCGGACATCATGTGTCCGAACCAGTTGGAGCTGGACAGTTTTTCCGGGCGCAAGCCGCAATCGCTGTTCGATTGCCTGGCAATGGCGAGGGCGCTTTTGGCTCGCGGGCCGAAAGTCGTCCTGGTCAAGCATCTGGATTACCCGGGTAAACCGGCGGATGGTTTCGAGATGTTGTTGGTGACCGCCGAGGGCAGTTGGCACCTGCGTCGTCCGCTGCTGGCGTTTCCGCGTCAGCCGGTGGGCGTGGGCGATCTGACGTCCGGCCTGTTCCTGGCGCGCGTGCTGCTGGGCGACAGTCTGGTGGCGGCGTTCGAGTTCACGGCGGCAGCGGTGCATGAGGTGCTGCTGGAAACGCAAGCGTGCGCCAGTTACGAACTGCAACTGGTGCGGGCGCAGGATCGCATTGCGCATCCGCGGGTCAAGTTCGAAGCCACTGCGATCAGTTTGTAAGCCTTTAAAAGCGAAAAGATCGCAGCGTTCCGCAGCTCCTACAGGGTCCTGGATTGCCATGTAGTAGCTGCGGAACGCTGCGATCTTTTGTTTTTTAGGTCAGGCGTCGCCCTTGATCTCCTGATAACGCTTTTCCAGTTCCTGGCGAATCTGCCGACGTTGCTGCGCCTGCATGTAGCGGCGCTTGTCTTCGCTGTTCTGCGGCTGCAGCGGCGGCACAGCGGCCGGTTTGCGCTGGTCATCCACCGCAACCATGGTAAAGAAGCAGCTGTTGGTGTGGCGCACCGAGCGCTCGCGGATGTTTTCGGTGACGACTTTGATGCCGACTTCCATCGAGGTGTTGCCGGTGTAGTTGACCGACGCCAGGAATGTCACCAGTTCGCCGACATGGATCGGCTCGCGGAAGATCACCTGATCCACAGACAATGTCACCACGTAGCGGCCGGCGTAGCGGCTCGCGCAGGCGTAAGCCACTTCGTCGAGGTATTTGAGCAGGGTGCCGCCGTGGACATTGCCAGAGAAATTGGCCATGTCGGGGGTCATCAGTACCGTCATCGACAGCTGGGCGTTTCCGGGTTCCATAACGTTCTCACGGATCAAGGCTGGTTTGCTGGAAGCACCTCTGCGGGTGCCTGGTCACTTTTCAAAAGCACCGTTATCGGGACGCCGGGCGACTGGGTGCCGTCACGCCGGGATCGATCTGTTTCCTAATATTGCACCGCCTTCCAGTGAGAAGTCGCGGTGTTAACCTGCAAAAGCCCTGCCCAAGGGCAATTCCCACACGAAAAGCGGATTTTTACCCCGGCTCGCTCAGACCTTTCTGATGCCTGACTGCGAGCGTCGTCATTCAAGGAGCCCACGCCATGCATGCCATCAGCTTTATTCAGGACCTGGCAGTGATCATGTTGGTCGCGGGCGTGGTGACCGTGTTGTTCCATCGTTTCAAGCAGCCAGTGGTGCTCGGTTACATCGTCGCCGGCTTCATCATCGGCCCGCACACCCCACCGTTCGGCCTGATCCACGACGAAGAAACCATCAAGACCCTCGCCGAGCTGGGGGTGATTTTCCTGATGTTCTGCCTCGGGCTGGAGTTCAGCCTGCGCAAGCTGTTCAAGGTGGGCGCCACGGCGTTCATCGCAGCGTTCCTCGAAATCGTCCTGATGATCTGGATTGGTTACGAGATCGGTCGCTGGTTCGACTGGAACACCATGGACTCGCTGTTCCTCGGTGCAATCCTGGCGATCTCTTCGACCACCATCATCGTCAAGGCACTCAACGATCTGAAGATGAAGAATGAGCGCTTTGCTCAATTGATCTTCGGCGTATTGATCGTTGAGGACATCCTCGGTATCGGCATCATTGCCTTGCTGTCGAGCATCGCGGTCAGCGGCACGGTGAGTTCCGGAGAAGTGTTTTCCACGGTCGGCAAGTTGTCGCTATTCATGATCGTCGCGCTGGTGATCGGCATTCTGCTGGTGCCGCGGTTGCTGGCTTACGTGGCCAAATTCGAAAGCAACGAGATGCTGCTGATCACCGTGCTGGGCCTGTGCTTCGGCTTTTGCCTGCTGGTGGTCAAACTTGAATACAGCATGGTGCTTGGCGCATTCCTGATCGGCGCGATCATGGCCGAGTCGCGGCAACTGCTGAAAATCGAGCGACTGATCGAACCGGTTCGCGACCTGTTCAGCGCAATCTTCTTCGTCGCCATCGGCCTGATGCTCGACCCGATGATTTTGCTGCAATACGCGTGGCCGATTGCCGTGATTACGGTAGCCGTGGTGCTCGGCAAGATGCTGTCCTGCGGGCTCGGTGCGTTTATCGCCGGCAATGACGGACGCACCTCGCTGCGGGTAGGGATGGGGCTTTCACAGATCGGCGAATTTTCCTTCATCATCGCCGCGCTGGGCATGACGCTGCAGGTCACCAGCAACTTCCTCTATCCGGTGGCCGTGGCCGTTTCGGTGATTACCACGCTGCTGACGCCGTACCTGATTCGCTCCGCCGATCCACTGTCGATCAAACTGGCTGCCGCGATGCCGCAGCGTTTGGGGCGGGTGCTGGGGATGTACGGCGAATGGCTGCGCAGCATTCAGCCGCAGGGCGAGGGGGCGATGTTGGCGTCGATCATCCGGCGAATCCTGTTGCAGGTCGGGGTCAATCTGGCGCTGGTCATTGCGATCTTCTTCTCGGGCGCGTTCTTCGCCGAGCGTATCTCGACGTATCTGCAAGACTGGATCAGCGATCCGAGCTGGCAGAAAGCGTTGATCTGGGGCGGGGCTTTGCTGGTGTCGTTACCGTTTCTGATCGCGGCCTATCGCAAGCTCAAGGCGCTATCGATGCTGTTGGCCGAGATGGGCGTGAAGCCGGAGATGGCGGGGCGGCACACGCAGCGAGTGCGCCGGGTGATCTCCGAGGTGATCCCGATTCTCTCGCTGCTGGTGATTTTCCTGCTGCTGGCAGCCTTGTCGGCCAGTATTCTGCCGACCAACAAGTTGCTGGTGCTGATCGCCGTGGTCGCGGCCGCCGTGGCGGCGCTGCTCTGGCGCTGGTTCATCCGCGTGCACACGCGGATGCAGGTGGCCTTGCTGGAAACCCTCGACAACCACAAAGAGTCGTCGGGGCACTGACCACCCGGGGCGTTTGGCCGATCAGCTTTCCAGCCAGACGTCCCGCGCCCAATGCCAGACCGATTCCCAGGTTTCTTCGGCAATCAGCTCTTCCTCGGCTTGCCATAACACCACCGTGCCGTCTTCTTCGACACAGTAGTAGTCGTCGCCGTCCTGGCAAATTGGAATCAGACTGCGATCCACGCCGGCATCCCAGGCGTTGGCGGCGACATCCGGCAAGTAGGTGTGCGATTGCGGGTCGGTGACAGTTACCGGCTCCAGGCTACCGTAAACCACGTCGCTGACCGTCAGCAAAAACTCCCTGAAGACAAACGGAATATCGATGAACAGTTGTTCTTCGATTTCAACCAGCAGGTCTTCGTCAGGCAACTCCAAAGGAACCGGTACCGGTTCGTTGGCTTCGCGCAGTTGTTCGATGATTTCTTCCACGTCCGGGATCCTCTTGCTTGTATGGCGCGGTTTATATGGGCCGGTTTATACAGTAGCTTGCTATAGATGCAACCGCGAAATAGAAAAACCCCGGACAAGTCCGGGGTTTTTGTTACCGCATGCTTAACGCAGAGGGGATCAGCCGTTCTGGCGGATACCGGCCACCAGCCAAGGCTGGTTCTCGCCCTGCGGACGTTCCATGTTCCAGCTTTCGCTGAACACTTCGCCCTGGTCGAAACGCGAGGTCTTCGACACACCGCTGAAGGTCAGGGTGGCGATGGTCTTGTCGGCACGGTCATCTACGCCGTCCAGTTGAACCTGGAGGTTGTCGATGTAGGTCGACTGGAAGGCGTCGCCCAGATCCGCACGCTCACGCTTGAGGAACTCGAGCATCTGCGGGGTCACGAACTCGGCGATCTTGTCCATTTCGTTAGCGTCCCAGTGCTGCTGCAGCGACTGGAAGTGGCTGCGTGCAGCTTCAAGGAAGCTCTGCTCGTTGAACCAGGCCGGTGCGTTGATCACCGGACGGGCGGCAGCAGGTGCAGCCGAACCACCGAAGATCGAACCCATGCCGGCAGGCTTCTGCTCGAACACTTCACGCTGCATCGGCGCGCCAGCCGGAGCCAGGTGCTCCTGCTGCTTGCGGCGACGAGCGGCGATGAAGCGGAAGATCACGAACGCGATCACGGCCATGATCAGGATGTCGAAGATCTGCATGCCCTGGAAGCCGCCGCCCATGAACATGGAAGCGAGCAGACCACCGGCGGCGATACCGGCCAGAGGGCCGAGCCATTTCGAAGCACCGCCGGCCTTGGCAGCAGCGCCAGCGGCACCGGCAGCACCAGCGGTCGCCGCAGCGCCGCCAGCTGGGGAAGAAGGAGCCATTTGGCTGGTCTGGTGCGACGGCGCAGCGCCGGCGCTTTTGCCACCACCAAAGCGCTTGGCGTTGGCGTCGAGGCTCATCGTCAGGCCGATGCACAACGCCATGGCGATGCTAAGAAAACGTTTCATAAAGGGATTTCCCGTTTGTGGAGACACGCGCGCCATGTTGCACAGCTGAAGTGTTACTGGCTAGCGAGAGAGTGTTTCGGGCTTTTGCCTGACAGGTTACGTTCAGCTCCGTCGGGGCAATAAGGCCATGTACTTTCGGCTGTAGGAAAAGGAGATAGGTTCAGAAAGAAATTGAAACCTGTAGGCGTGAGCCTGCTCGCGATGAGGGGATGTCAGTCAACACATACATTGAATGACAGACCGCTATCGCGAGCAGGCTCACTCCTACAGAAGAGCAGAACAGGCGCTTATATGGCTTCCAGTTTGGCGTAACCGAGCATCAGCCACTTGCTGCCTTCGCCGAAGTTCACCTGCACTCGCGCCTGTGCACCCGCACCTTCGAAGTTGAGGATCACGCCGTCGCCAAAGACCGAGTGGCGTACTGCCTGACCCAGGCTGAAGCCAGTCTCGGGAATCTCGCTGCCGCTGAACAGATTGCTGCCGCTCATCGACTGGTTGCCGCCGAACGGACGGCTGACGCTGTTCGACAAACGGACTTCCTGAATCAGGCCTTTCGGCACTTCCCGTACGAAACGCGAGACCTTGTTGTAGGTTTCGCTGCCGTACAGGCGCCGGGTTTCAGCGTAGGTCATCACCAGGTTCTGCATGGCCCGGGTGATACCGACGTAGGCCAGGCGGCGTTCTTCTTCAAGACGTCCCGGTTCTTCCAGGCTCATCTTGTGCGGGAACAGGCCTTCTTCCATGCCCACGAGGAACACGTAAGGGAATTCCAGGCCTTTGGCGCTGTGCAGGGTCATCAACTGAATGCTGTCTTCGTGCTCGTCGGCCTGAGTATCGCCGGCCTCCAGCGAAGCGTGGCCGAGGAATGCTGCCAGTGGCGTCAGGTCTTCGTCTTCTTCAGTGTTCTCGAAGTTGCGCGCGGCGCTGACCAATTCCTCAAGGTTTTCTACCCGCGCCTGGCCTTTTTCGCCCTTTTCCGCTTCGTGATAGGCGATCAGACCGGATTGCTCGATGACGGTTTGGGTCATCAGGTGCAGCGGCATCTCTGCGCATTTGGCAGCGAGGTTCTCGATCAGCTCGATAAACGCACCCAGCGCACCCGCAGCACGACCGGTCAGGCCTTTATTGGCGACCAACAGGCGCATGCCTTCCCACATCGACACATCGCTGTGGCGCGCATGCTCGCGAATCGCTTCGACGGTTTTCTCGCCGATGCCGCGAGCCGGGACGTTGATCACCCGCTCCAGCGCTGCATCATTGCCCCGACCTTCGAGCAAACGCAGGTAGGCCATGGCGTTTTTGATTTCCGCACGCTCGAAGAAGCGCTGGCCGCCATAGATGCGGTACGGAATGCGTTCACGCAGCAATGCTTCTTCCAAAACGCGTGATTGGGCGTTGGAGCGGTACAAAATCGCGATGTCGCTGCGAGCCAGGCCGGTTTTCAGCGCGCTTTCGATGGTTTCGACAACGTAGCGTGCTTCGTCGTGTTCGTTGAACGCGGCGTACAGATTGATCGCCTCGCCGTCGCCGCCGTCGGTCCACAGCTCTTTACCCAGACGTCCGGTGTTGTTGGCGATCAGGGCGTTGGCCGCTTTCAGGATACCGGCGGTGGAGCGGTAGTTCTGCTCCAGGCGAATGGTCACGGCGTCCGGGAAGTCGGCGGAGTATTGATGGATGTTTTCGATCTTCGCCCCGCGCCAGCCGTAAATCGACTGGTCGTCGTCGCCGACCACCATCAGGCTGTCGCCACCCTTGCCGAGCAGGCGCAACCAGGCGTACTGCACGGCGTTGGTGTCCTGGAACTCGTCCACCAGAATGTGCCGGAAGCGCTTCTGATAATGCGCCAACAGCCCAGGGTGGTCGCGCCACAAGTCGAGGGCGCGCAGCAGCAGTTCGGAGAAGTCGATAACACCGGCGCGCAGGCAAGCAGCCTCGTAGGCCTCGTAAATGCCGCGCATGGTGGCCAGGTACAAGTCGCCGCTGGCCTGTATGTGTTGGGGACGCAGACCTTCGTCTTTCTGTCCATTAATGAACCATTGGGCCTGACGGGCCGGCCAGCGTTGCTCGTCCAGGCCCAGCTCGCGGATCACCCGCTTGACCAGCCGTTGCTGGTCGTCGCTGTCGAGAATCTGGAAGGTCTGGCTCAAGCCGGCTTCCTGCCAGTGCGCCCGCAACAAGCGGTGCGCCAGGCCGTGGAAGGTGCCGACCCACATGCCAGCCGGGTTGATACCCATTAACTGCTCGATGCGGTGACGCATCTCGGCAGCGGCCTTGTTGGTGAAGGTCACCGACAGGATCGAGTGGGGCGAGGCGTTTTCGACCTGGATCAACCAGGCGATACGGTGCACCAGCACTCGGGTTTTACCAGAGCCGGCACCGGCCAGGACCAACTGACGGCCAACGGGGGCTGCTACGGCCTGGCGTTGGGCATCGTTGAGGGAGTTCAGCAGAAGGGAGAGGTCATCGCGCATCGGGGCATTCTAGGGTGCGCCGCAGGCCCGGGCAAACCGAGCTTTGCATTAGCCGATGAAAGTGCCGTCAATGACGACCGGTCGGTCACTGGCTACAGGCGTCAGCCCGTCTCACTCTGCGGGTTCTGTCGGCACCACGGGAGGGAAAAGTTTCGGTGAAATTGTGATCCGCAGCAGTTTGGCAACGGGATCGGCTTGTGTATGCTCCGTCCACGTTTCGGGCGCACGCCCCCTTATAAGAACAAGAACGTTGCCCATGACCCTCAGCGCCGAACTGTCGGGCCCCTCTGTGGAACCCCGGGTTATCCGCAAGCACTACGCCGTCGAGATGGCGGTCGAGCGCACGCGTCTGCTGTATCAGGGCTCTTTATTGCCCACGCTGTTCATGTTGATCAATGGTCTGGTCTGCGCCGGTTTGCTCTGGAGCCCGCAGCGCTATTTCGTGGTCAGCGTCTGGCTGGTGTGGTTGTTGTCGCTGGTGGCTTTACGGGTGATTCAGGTAGCCGCGTTCGACTCCGCGATCCCCAACCGGCAGGCCCAGCCGATCTGGCGCCGGATGTTCCTGCTCGGCTCGACCATGACCGGCCTGACCCTGGCCGGTGCGGGCATCGCGCTTGTGCCCGCCGACAACTTCATGCAGCAAGCCTGGGTTTTCGGCCTGATCGGCGCCGCGACCCTGTCGGCCAGTGTCGCCTACGCGGTGAGCCTGCCGGCATTTCTGTCGTTTACCTTGCCCTGTCTGCTGCCGGCGATCGGTTATCTGTTTTGGGGCGGCGACGAGCTGGCGCGCGGTTGGGGCTGGCTCGGGCTGATTCTGCTGGGATCGCTGAGCGTGGTGGCGTGGCAGGTCAATCGTCTGATCGATCGTGGTTTGCTGCGGCGCTTCCAGAATCAGCACCTGATCGAGCATCTGCAACAGACGCAGGCGCGCAGCGAGCAGCTCAATCAGGAACTGGCGACAGAAATCGACCACCGGCGCTGCGCCGAGGGCAAGTTGCGCGAAGCGCAGGTCAAGCTGGAAGACCGCGTCGCCCTGCGCAGCCGCGAGCTGGACGCCGCCAATCAGGCCTTGAGCAAAAGCGAAACGCGTTTGGCGCTGGCGTTGAAGGCCAGTGAGTTGGGGCTATGGGACTGGAATCTGCAAACTGACGAAGTCCACCACACGCAGATCCAGGAGCTGTTCGGCCTGGCCCCGGAATACGTCACCGCCATCCTGCGCGACCTCAAACCGCGGCTGCACCCCGAAGATGTGCCGCCCCTCAAACAGGCGTTGATCGAGCATCTGAAGGGCCGCAGCGAGGACTATCAGATCGAATACCGCGTGCGTCACGGCGATGGCCATTGGGTCTGGATCGAGGACCGGGGCCGCGCCGTAGAGCGCAGTGAAAGCGGGCGGGTGATCCGCATGGTCGGCACCCGCCGCGATATCAGCGCCAGCAAGAGCCTTGAAGAGCAGCAGCGCCTAGCGGCAACGGTGTTCGAGGCGGCCAGCGAAGGCATTGTGATTTTCGACCCGAATTACGCACTGATCGCGATCAATCAGGCGTTCAGCCGGGTCACCGGTTACGGCATTGATGAAATGCTCGGGCGCAACGTGGTCGAGCTGCCGTGCAGTCGCGATGCCCGCCGCCATTACGTCGCCATCCGCACCGCGCTGGAGCAGCACGGCAGTTGGCAGGGCGAATTGGTAGAGACCCGCAAGAACGGCGAACTTTATCCGCAATGGCTTCAACTCAACGCGGTGCGCGATAGTCGGGGAAATGTAAGTCACATTGTTGGCTTCTTCGCCGATCTTTCCGCGCGGCGTGAATCCGAAGAGCGCATGCGTTATTTGACGCACTACGACGAACTTACCGGCCTGGCCAACCGCTCGTTGTTTCGCGAACGGCTGCATGAAGCCCACCAACGGTTTCGGCAGGGCGGACGGCGCAGTCTGGCGCTGCTGCACATCAATCTTGATCGCTTCAAACTGCTCAACGACAGCCTGGGCCATGAAATCGCTGACCAGATGCTGCAGAAGATGGCTCGCCGATTGGTCAACGCCTTGCCGGAAGCCGACACGATCGCCCGCTTATCTGGCGACGAGTTCGCTGTGCTGTTCGATGCCTACGGCAACCTGTCGAGTCTGGCGCGGGTCGCCACACGGCTGTCGGCCAAGCTGCGCCTGCCGCTGACCGTGGACGGGCACGAATTGGTGGTCAGCGCCTCGATGGGCATTAGCATGCTGCCGGACAATGCGCGGGAGATCTCCGCGCTGGTCAGCCAGTCGAACATGGCCATGCAACATGCCAAACATCTGGGCGGCAACAATTTCCAGTTCTACACCGAAAGCCTGCAGGCCAGCACCCTTGAGCGATTGCAGCTGGAAAACCAGTTGCGCAAAGCCATCGATGAGAAGCAATTACAGGTGTTCTATCAGCCCAAGCTGTGCCTGGAGTCGGGGCGCTTGAATGCGGCGGAAGCCCTGGTGCGCTGGGATCATCCGAGCATGGGTCAGGTGCCGCCGGGGGACTTCATCGGGCTGGCCGAAGAAACCGGATTGATCGGGCCGATCGGCGAATTCGTGCTGCGCCAGGCTTGCTGGCAGGCGTGCGAATGGCAGCGTCAGGGGCTCGCGCCGATTCGCGTTTCGGTGAACCTGTCGGTGCACCAGTTGCGTCAAGGCAAGCTGGTCAGTCTGGTGCGACAAGTTCTGGAAGAAACCGGGCTGGCGCCGCACTACCTCGAACTCGAACTGACCGAAAGTCAGCTGCTCGACAGCGTTGAACACATCATCGCGACGTTCCAGCAACTGCGCGATCTGGGCGTGAAACTCGCCATCGACGATTTCGGCACCGGGTATTCATCGCTGAGTTATCTCAAGCGCATCCCGGTGGATTACGTGAAGATCGATCAAGCGTTCATTCGTGGTTTGGGCGAGGGCAGTGAAGATGCGGCGATCACCCGGGCGATCATCGCCATGGCCCATGGGCTGTCGCTGAAAGTGGTGGCTGAGGGGGTAGAGCGCGAGGAACAGCTGGAGTTTTTGCGCGCCGAGCGTTGTGATGAAGTGCAGGGTTATCTGATCAGTCGACCCGTTGAAGCTGCCGCTCTGGCCGGGCTTTTGCGTACACAGGAAAACCCGCTATAAGGGCTACATGCACGCCATCGCGCCTGATATGGGGACATGGAGTTACGCATTGAGCAGGCAAAAAGCCAATTCATGTAGTATAACTACAAGCTTGCTACATCCCCGACCATAAGAAGAGTCCAGCCCCTTGAATCTGCTGCAACACATCGCCCAGTCACGTCACCTGTTACGCAAGTCGGAGCTCAAGGTCGCCGACCACGTGCTGCTTGACCCTGCGGCAGTGATGCACAGTTCCATGGCCGACCTGGCCCACAATGTCGGCATCAGTGAGCCGACCATCGTGCGCTTTTGTCGCGCCATCGGTTGTTCCGGCTTTCAGGATTTGAAACTGAAACTGGCGCAAAGCCTGGCCGCCGGTGCCAGCTTCGGCCAGTTCGCGATCCACGAAGACGACTCGGTCGCTGATTACAGCCTGAAGATTTTCGACACCACGTTGCACACGTTGATGGAGGTTCGCGAGAAGCTCGATCCGGTGGAATTGCAGCGTGCGGTGAGCTTGATGTCGCAGGCGCAGCGCGTCGAGTTCTATGGCTTTGGCGCGTCGGGTGCGGTGGCAGCGGATGCGCAGCACAAGTTCTTCCGCCTGCTGCTGACGGCGGCGGCGTATTCCGATCCGCACATGCAGGCGATGTCGGCGGTGACGTTGAAGCCGACTGACGTGGCGATCTGCATTTCCCAGTCCGGGCGCTCCAAGGATTTGCTGATCACCGCCAATCTTGTGCGCGAGAGCGGTGCTTCGCTGATCACCCTGTGCCCGAGCCAGACGCCATTGGCGGAACTGTCGACGGTCAATCTGGCGATCGATGTGCACGAAGACACCGAAATCTATACGCCGCTGACTTCGCGCATTGCTCACCTGGTGGTAATCGACGTGCTGGCGATGGGCGTGGCCATGGCGCGTGGTCCGAGCCTGGTCAACCACCTCAAGAGCGTGAAGCGCAGTCTGCGGAGCTTGCGTCTGTCGCCAAAAGCTGTGAAAGCACTGGATGACTAAGATCAAAAGATCGCAGCCTTCGGCAGCTCCTACGGGTGTACGCATTCCCTTGTAGGAGCTGCCGAAGGCAGCGATCTTTTGCTTTTTGATGCAAACCTTCATCAGTCTGTAACCACGACGCAGCCAAACCGTCATCCCCCGCGCCTATCGTGAAACTCCCGTAAACGCCTTGGGAGACTCGAAATGGCTCAGCCCTACGAAGAACGCAACAGCGCAGCGAAAACCCGTCGTCAGCAAGAAGACCAGCGCCGTATGGAATTTCGTCGCGCCATCGAAGATCGCTATGAACTTCGTCAGCTTCAGGCCGAAATCGGCGGTTTTCCCGAGGAAGTCGAACTCAATTATTGGCAGGCAGCACCGGCAGCTTCCCGTCGAAGCGCTCAACCAGCGCGCTGATCTGCACGCGTTCGCTGCGGATAAACGCCAGGAAGGCATGCGCCACCGGTGACAAGCGCTTGGCTTTGGCTTGCACCAGGCACCAGCTACGCAGCAGCGGCAACTCCTCGACCGGCAACTCGACCAGGCCGCCGGTCGCCAGCTCAAGGTTCAGGGCGTGGCGCGTCAACAGCGCCAGGCCCAGACCCGCTGCCACGCATTCACGCTGCGCTTCGGCCGAGGCCACTTCCTGAGTCTGGGTGAAATGCACGCGCTTCTCTTTGAAATACTCTTCGCACGCCAGTCGCGTACCCGAGCCGGGTTCGCGGATCAGTAGCGTGTACGGCTCAAGATCCTGCAAACGCAGCGGCCCCATATGCGCCAGCGGATGATCCGGGAGAGCCACGGCGACAATCGGATTATTGAGGAACGGCAGAAACTCCAACCCCATGTCTTGCGGCACCATCGACATGATCACCAGATCATCGCGGTTGTCGGAAAGACGCCGGATCACCTGGCCGCGATTGACCACGGTCAGTTGCAGATTAACTTCCGGATTCTGGCGCTTGAACGCCGCGAACAGATGCGGCACGAAATACTTCGCGCTCGATTCCACTGCCAGTTTCAGTTGGCCCTGCAGCGAGCCCTGCATGTCCGACAACTGCATGTCGAGGTTTTCCAGGCGCCCGAAAATGTCTCGGCTGGCGCGCTGAAGGGCTTCGGCGGCCTCGGTCATGTAGAGTTTTTTGCCGACATAATCGAATAATGGCTGCCCGATCAGCTCTTCGAGCTGACGAATCTGTAGGCTCACGGCCGGTTGTGTGAGCGACATTTCCTCGGCTGCGCGGCTGTAGGAGCGTAAATCACACACTTCATTGAAGATCTGTAACTGGCGTAATGTCATACGCATCAGTGACTTACGCATTTTATTCAGGCTCTGGGTGCGGGCGGATGTTTCAACTATAAGTGTTTACTTATGCCTGACCCAATAATTATTCATTTTTGTTAATCCCTTGCGAGCGCTAGTGTGGAGTCGCGACCAGATTGAAACATTTGGTCACGCGTCGACCTGGGTCTAGCAGGTCGTGGTGCCACCGGCTCAAGGGAACCTCCAAGTGATAAAAAAGATCCTGATCGCCAACCGTGGTGAGATTGCCGTACGAATCGTGCGAGCCTGCGCCGAAATGGGCATTCGCTCTGTTGCGATTTTTTCCGACGCCGACCGGCATGCGCTGCATGTGAAGCGTGCGGATGAGGCTCACAGCATCGGTGCCGAACCACTGGCCGGTTATCTCAACCCGCGCAAGCTGGTAAATCTGGCGGTGGAAACCGGTTGCGATGCACTGCACCCCGGTTACGGTTTCCTGTCGGAAAACGCCGAACTGGCAGACATCTGCGCCGAGCGCGGAATCAAATTCATCGGCCCGTCGGCAGAAGTCATTCGCCGCATGGGCGACAAGACTGAAGCGCGCCGTAGCATGATCAAGGCTGGCGTGCCGGTTACGCCGGGCACCGAGGGCAACGTGGCGGACATCGCCGAAGCCCTGACCGAAGGTGACCGCATCGGCTATCCGGTGATGCTCAAGGCCACCTCCGGTGGTGGCGGTCGCGGTATCCGTCGCTGCAACAGTCGCGAAGAACTCGAACAGAATTTTCCCCGCGTTATCTCCGAGGCCACCAAGGCCTTCGGTTCGGCGGAAGTGTTCCTGGAAAAATGCATCGTCAATCCCAAACACATCGAAGCGCAGATCCTCGGCGACAGCTTCGGCAACGTCGTGCATCTGTTCGAGCGTGACTGCTCCATCCAGCGTCGTAACCAGAAGCTGATCGAAATCGCCCCGAGCCCGCAACTGACCCCGGAACAGCGCGCCTACATCGGCGACCTGTCGGTGCGTGCAGCCAAAGCCGTGGGCTACGAGAACGCCGGCACCGTGGAGTTCCTGCTCGCCGAGGGCGAGGTGTACTTCATGGAGATGAACACCCGGGTGCAGGTGGAACACACCATCACCGAAGAAATCACCGGGATCGACATCGTCCGCGAGCAGATCCGCATTGCTTCCGGCCTGCCGCTTTCGGTCAAGCAGGAAGACATTCAGCACCGTGGTTTCGCGTTGCAGTTCCGCATCAACGCCGAAGACCCGAAAAACAACTTCCTGCCGAGCTTCGGCAAGATCACCCGTTACTACGCCCCCGGTGGGCCGGGCGTGCGCACCGACACGGCGATCTACACCGGCTACACCATTCCGCCGTTCTACGACTCGATGTGCCTGAAACTGGTGGTCTGGGCACTGACCTGGGAAGAGGCGATGGACCGTGGCCTGCGTGCTCTCGACGACATGCGTCTGCAAGGCGTGAAGACCACTGCCGCGTACTACCAGGAAATCCTGCGCAATCCGGAATTCCGTAGCGGCCAGTTCAATACCAGCTTCGTTGAAAGCCACCCTGAACTGACCAACTACTCGATCAAGCGCAAACCCGAAGAGCTGGCCCTGGCCATCGCCGCCGCCATCGCCGCCCACGCAGGCCTGTGAGGAATACAACAATGAGCAAAAAGATCTTCGTTACCGACACCATCCTGCGCGACGCTCACCAATCGCTGCTCGCCACCCGCATGCGCACCGAAGACATGCTGCCGATCTGCGACAAGCTCGACAAAGTCGGCTACTGGTCGCTGGAATGCTGGGGCGGCGCAACCTTCGACGCCTGCGTCCGCTTTCTGAAAGAAGATCCGTGGGAGCGTCTGCGTCAACTGCGCGCCGCGTTGCCTAACACGCGTCTGCAAATGCTCCTGCGTGGCCAGAACCTGTTGGGCTATCGCCATTACAGCGATGACGTGGTCAAAGCGTTCGTCGCCAAGGCAGCGGTCAATGGCATCGACGTGTTCCGCATCTTCGACGCGATGAACGACGTGCGTAACCTGCGCGTGGCCATCGAAGCGGTGAAAGCTGCCGGTAAGCACGCTCAGGGCACCATCGCCTACACCACCAGCCCGGTGCACACGATTGACGCTTTCGTGGCCCAAGCCAAACAAATGGAAGCCATGGGTTGCGACTCGGTAGCGATCAAGGACATGGCCGGTCTGCTGACGCCGTACGCCACTGGCGAACTGGTCCGGGCATTGAAAGCCGAACAGTCGCTGCCGGTGTTCATTCACTCGCATGACACCGCCGGTCTGGCGACGATGTGCCAACTCAAGGCAATCGAAAACGGCGCTGACCACATCGACACCGCGATCTCCAGCTTCGCCTCTGGCACCAGCCATCCAGGCACCGAGTCGATGGTGGCTGCGCTCAAGGGCTCCGAGTTCGATACCGGTCTGAACCTTGAACTGCTGCAAGAGATCGGCCTGTACTTCTACGCCGTGCGCAAGAAGTACCACCAGTTCGAAAGCGAATTCACTGCTGTCGACACTCGCGTGCAAGTCAACCAGGTGCCGGGCGGGATGATTTCCAACCTGGCCAACCAGTTGAAAGAGCAGGGCGCGTTGAACCGCATGGCTGAAGTGCTGGCGGAAATCCCGCGCGTGCGTGAAGACCTCGGCTTCCCGCCGCTGGTCACCCCGACTTCGCAGATCGTCGGCACCCAGGCGTTCTTCAACGTGCTGGCCGGCGAGCGCTACAAAACCATCACCAACGAAGTGAAGCTCTACCTGCAGGGCGGCTACGGCAAAGCGCCGGGCGTGGTGAACGAAAAACTGCGTCGTCAGGCCATTGGCAGCGAAGAAGTGATCGATGTACGTCCGGCCGATCTGCTCAAACCGGAAATGACCAAGCTGCGTGCCGATATCGGTGCATTGGCCAAGTCGGAAGAAGACGTGCTGACCTTCGCCATGTTCCCGGACATCGGTCGCAAGTTCCTCGAAGAGCGTGCCGCCGGTACTCTCGTGCCGGAAGTGCTGCTGCCGATTCCAGAGGCGGGCGCAGTGACGTCGGCCGGTGGCGAAGGTGTACCGACCGAGTTCGTCATCGACGTCCACGGCGAGACTTACCGCGTCGATATCACGGGTGTCGGCGTCAAGGCTGAAGGCAAGCGCCACTTCTACCTGTCCATCGATGGCATGCCGGAAGAAGTGGTGTTTGAACCGCTTAACGAATTCGTCGGCGGCGGCAGCAGCAAGCGCAAACAGGCCTCGGCACCGGGCCACGTCAGCACCACCATGCCCGGCAACATCGTCGATGTGCTGGTCAAGGAAGGCGACACCGTCAAGGCGGGCCAGGCTGTGCTGATCACCGAAGCCATGAAGATGGAAACCGAAGTTCAGGCCGCCATCGCCGGTAAGGTTACGGCGATTCATGTGGCCAAGGGCGACCGGGTGAACCCGGGCGAAATCCTGATCGAGATCGAAGGCTGAGATAACCGCCGCGATCCAACGCTTTAAACCTCGGGGGGGCATGTGCTCCCCTTTTTTTTCTGATTTTTCACCTGTAGGAGCTGCCGCAGGCTGCGATCTTTTGATCTTTTAAAGCGAAGATCAAAGGATCGCAGCCTCCGGCAGCTCCTACAGGAAGCGACTTAGAACGCCATGCGCCACTGGCCCATCACGCCGCGATTGCGGCTTTCGCTGCCGAACTCGCCCGTGACTGCCACGCCCAGTGTGTGGTTGGTCGACAGTCCGAGGTCCAGACCCGCATCGACGCCCAGGCTGTTGCGATCCAGTTCTGCACCGGTCACGGTGAAGCGTTTACCGCCCTTGACCAGTTGCTGGCCGGTGTCGCTGTCGAGTTCGCCAAAGGTGTGTTTCCACCCGGCGCTCAATCGCGGCGTCAGGCTCATGCCGTTGTCCAGTGTGTGGATTTTTGCCGTGCGCAGGCCGAAGGTACTGCTGAGATTGTCGCGGGTTTGCCCAAAGACTTTCAGCGCCGCATCACCACCCTTTTCACTGTGGCTGTCACGTTGATAACGTTGGTAGCCGAGGCTGGCGAACGGTTCGAGTGTCACGTCGTTGCGGCCGAAGTTGAAGCCCAGCTCGGCGAAGGCTTGCTGGGTGTTGGCGTTGTAGTTGCCTTTGAGGCGATCGCTGAATCCGTTGAACGCCACCCGACGTTTGCTGCTGCCGTCATGGTTGGCGTAAGTGGCACCCAGGCGCAGGGCCAGTGGACCATCCTGGCGCACGGCGTAGGCGCCAACGTGCCAGCTGTCGAGGTCGCCATCGTATTGGCGGGCATCGAATTTGGTCTGGGATTTGCCACCCAGCAGACCGATATGCCATTGCTCATTGAGCCGCCAGTCAGCGCCCATGACCAAGCCTTGGGTGGCGTGTTTCAGGGTGCTGTCGTACTCGCGATCAACCTTGCCGCCATGGCCCAATGCCTGAACCCAGACTCGCCCGGAATCTGCACTGCCGGCAGCTTCGCGAGGTGAATTGCCCGAGCCGTAAGCTGCGCCCGTGCGATGGTCGAGTTGGCGCATGGCTGACAGCATGCTAGCGCTCACGGGGTTGATGCTGCTTAACGTGGCTTTTGCGAGGTTGGCGTTGCTGCCGGCCGCGAGTTGTTCGAGGGCGACGGGGGCAGTAGTTTTATCGCTGGCCAGTAACGCGGTGACCGCAGCATTTACCGGTTTTTGCGGTTGAGCTGCCGGTTGTTCGACGTTTTGGGGGGCGCGCTCGACAAAGGATTCAACCGGCACTGGAGAGTGCGTTGTCGACGATGTTGCAACTACGGATGGAACATCAACATCAAGATCAACATCAACCGCAGCAACAGGAACAGCAACTGACGCAGGAGCGGGAGCTAAAGCTGTGACGGAATCTGGCACTGAAGCTACATCTGGTGCCGGCAATGATATTGGTGTCGAGGTAGTCAACAGTGTTGGTGTTGGTGTTGGTGTTGGTGTTGGTATCGCGGATGGCGTTGGTTCGGTTGGCGCATCTATAGCTCCGCCAACCGCACGACCGTTTTCTGTATTCGCAAGACTTTCAATTTCTACTTCATTGCGGGAATAAGTCAGCCCGACTTTTTGATCTTCGTAATGCACCTCTGGCGTCATGAAGGCCAGGTTGTTCTCGATGCTGACAAAACGCCCTTCGACTTTTTTTGCATTGAGAATGGTGTGCTCGGAGCTTTTAGGGTACTCACCGGCAGTGACGAGTTTCAGGGTTGCGTCGCCAAGCCGGGCGGTTCCGCCGACTTCTATCGTCGGACTGTTACCCGCAGCATTAACGGCGTAGGACAAAACCGCTGTTTGCGACAGGTTCAGGTCTCCACTCACTTTCGGGGCGTGATACACCTCATCAACCGAAAGCCGCCCGTGGACGTTCAGGTTTCTCAACGCGCCCCCACCCGCGAAATGTCCCTTTTCGTGAACGGTGACGGTGCCGTCAATCAGTCCCTTGTTGGTAAGGTCTCCGCCGCCCAATACTGTGGCTCCGCCAACTATGGCCCCTTTGTTGATCAGAATTCCCGCGGTCACTGCCTGCCCCAATATGTTCCCATCATTGGTCAATGATGCTTTTGACCTGACCAGAACGCCAAGATCGAAATCGCCATCTCCACTGCGAATCCAGGTGCCTTGCTTGACGTGCAAACCGTTGAAGTTAACAGTTTTCCCCAGCGTTCCTCTCGCGCCATCGAGTTGTAGGACATTCACTCCGCCCGCGCCATCAACCAGCCCGGCAAAATTGCCGCGGCTGCCTAAAGTAAGCAGATCATTACGGTCATCAAGCGTCAGGGAAACACCGTCGATTGCAGCGACCTTTGCTTTGATGGGGTCATGCTTGACGGTGTCAGGATCAGCGACGAAGTGGTCGAGCATACCGATCAATTCTTCAGCGCTCGGTACTGGATCAGGGGCGAGTTCTGCAAAAGTGAAGGGCGTGCACCCCAGCGTCAGCGCGATTGCTAACGCGAGTTTTTTTGCTTGGTACTTGTGTTGAGCATCCATCAAGTAAAGTCTCTGCTGAAAGAAGACCCAACTCTATTGATGCACCGAAGAATCCGATGTCGGCTGCTTCCCGAAGCGTTGCAGGCGACGTCGCATCATTTTGTGGAAAATTTCCACCAGATCCGCAGCCGGTGGTTTTACCCGAATCCAGCGCTTCCTTTTCCTACAATCTATCGGGACGTCGCCGACTGTTCAGCAGTCAAAAGCTCAGATGCCACTGCCCAATCAACTCCTGACGCGTTATTGATCACTTCAAGTACGGCGAACGTATGCCCTGCCGTAATGCCGCTCCATCCGCGCCTGAATCAGCTCCAGCCCAATCGACATCAACCAGTAAATAATGGCCGCCGTGGTCAGCATTTCGATGTAGCGATAGCTTGAACGTCCATACGACTGCGCAAGAAACATCACTTCCCAGACGCCCATCACCGAGATCAACGACGAGTCTTTCAGCATCGAAATGAATTGATTGGTGGTCGGCGGAATGATGGTGCGCATGGCCTGAGGCAGCGTAATGCGCCAGAGAATGACTGAGTCGCGCATGCCCAGCGCCAGCGATGCTTCTCGCTGGCCGTACGGGACGCCAAGAATACCGGCGCGGAAGATCTCGCTGAGGTACGCGCCATAGTTGAGTGACAGGGCGATGATCCCGGCGACGATGGCGCCGGGCACGATGCCCAGTTGCGGCAAGCCGAGATAGATCAGCAGTATCTGGATCAGCAGCGGCGTGCCGCGAAAGAATGAGGCGTAGAAACTGGCGATGCCGAAGGCCACCGCACTTTTCGACAGTCGCGCCAGCGCAGTCACGAAACCCAGCAGCACCGAAGCAACGATTGAGCACAGGCACAGAAACAGCGTCAGTGCTGCCCCCTGCAAGAAACCATTAGGTGCCAGTTTCAGGCCGACCAGGTTGGGCAGCTTGTCGAGGATGATCGAAAACTTCAGGTCGAAGCTCAGAAAGAATCCCGCGAACAGGCAGAACATCACCGCCCAGGTCAGGTACAGCCGCGTACGAAAACCGAACAGCCGACACAGGCGTGATTCAGCCACCGGTTGCGGTGGCTTGGGAGGTACCGGGAAAGAAGTCATTGGCTGATGTCGGCGCCGATCCATTTTTGCGAAAGCTTGCTCAGGGTGCCGTCCTGTTTGAGTTGGGCAAAGACCTCGCGGACCTTGGCGTCCCACTGCGCATCACCCTTCTCGATGGCGACCGAGTTCGGCTCCGAGTACAGCGCTTCGCCGGCGAGCTTGAAGCGTTTGTCTTCATTCAAGCGTGGCTGCGCAGTGACGAGGTTGGTGAGGATCGCATCCAGACGCACGCCGGCACCCAGGCCCAAGTCCTGGAAGGCGACGTTGTCGGTGTCATACGGGGCGATCTGCACATCCTCGAACGGGTACTGCAACTGCGTGTCTTCCGCGCCTTCGATGACCAGATTTTTGTTGAGATAACTTTCGTAGCTTGAGGCGCTGGTAAGGCCGACTTTCTTGCCGCTCAGATCCTTGGCGCCGTGGATGCGATCGTCCTTGGCATTGACCACGATCACGGCTGGCGAGGCGTAGTATTCGACCGGGAAATCGAACACTTCAGCACGGGCCTTGCTCGGGGTCATCGAGCAGATGCAGATGTCATAACGGCCGCTCCAGCGGCCGGCAGCGATGACGTCCCAGGACGGTGTTTCGAGACTCAGCTTGACCCCCAGTTTTTCCGCCACGGCTTTGGCCACATCAACGTCAAAGCCGTCGAGCTGGTTCTGCTCGTTGAGGAACGAGAAGGGTGGATAGCTTTCCATCAACACGCCGACCATTTCTTTTTTCTGCTCGACGCGATCCAGCGTGGTGCCACCAAAGGCTTGGGTTGAGGCGGCCAGAATCGTCAGGCCGAGGGCCAGTAGTGGTTGCAGTTTCACAGGCGATCCCTGAATAAAAAAGAAGTTGTTATTAACCGATTGGTGCGTATTAAATAGTTATAAGAACGACTCTGATAGTGAGTTATTTTCATAAGCATATGAGTGAAAAGCATATGGGCGCAGCGAGCACGGTTATTCTTGATGGCGGCATGGGCCGTGAGTTGCAACGAGCCGGGGCGCCATTTCGGCAGCCAGAATGGTCGGCACTGGCGCTGAGCGAAGCACCGCAAGCGGTCGAGGCTGTACACGCTGCCTATATCGCCAGTGGTGCCGACGTGATCACTAGCAACAGTTATGCAGTGGTGCCGTTTCATATCGGCGAAGCGCGTTTTGCCGCTGAAGGTCAGGCTTTGGCAGCGTTGGCTGGCGAACTGGCGTGGCGTGCGGTGCAGGCATCGGGCAAAAACGTGCGGGTGGCGGGCTCGTTGCCGCCGTTGTTCGGCTCATATCGTCCTGATCTGTTTGACGCGTCCCGGGTCACGGAACTGTTGAATCCATTGGTCAACGGTCTGGCACCGCACGTTGACCTGTGGCTGGCGGAAACCCAGAGCTCGATTGTCGAGGCGCGGGCCATCCACGCCGGACTGCCGCAGGACGGCAAGCCGTTCTGGCTGTCGTTTACCTTGAAGGATGAAGACACTGACGACGTACCGCGTTTGCGTTCTGGCGAGCCTGTGGCCGAAGCGGCTGCGGTAGCAGCGGAGTTGGGCGTTGAAACGTTGCTATTCAATTGCAGCCAGCCGGAAGTGATTGGCGCGGCGATTGATGCGGCGCGTGAAACCTTCGAACGTCTGGGGGTGAAGATTCACATCGGCGCGTATGCCAATGCGTTCCCGCCGCAGCCTAAAGAAGCCACGGCCAACGACGGGCTCGATCCGTTGCGCGAAGATCTCGATCCGCCGGGTTATCTGCATTGGGCGCGTGAATGGCAGCAGCGCGGCGCCAGTCACCTGGGCGGTTGCTGCGGGATCGGCCCGGAGCACATTGCGGTGCTGGCGCAGAAACTGGCTTAAGACAAAATCAAAAGATCGCAGCCTGCGGCAGCTCCTACAGGGTGTAGGAGCCATCCCGCATGACGGACGCATTGCGACTCCTTGAGCCTGTGCCTGATCGGCATGTAGGTGAAACAAGACAGATAAATCGCCAATTATTCTTGTGCGGTAAACCTCTGTCGTCGCTCTTGTTTAAAGCCTGTTGGCTTTACGTCTTGCGACCTACAAAACCTTGCGCCGCTGCCTACGCATGCACCAGAATCCGCCGGCTTGTGCGCCCTGGGCGGGCTGCGTAACTTGATCGGGTCACTGATTCCCAGTGATCGGGTTTAGCAGCCCGGCAGTTGCCCAGTCGTACGAGTCTCATCCAGTCAGGCATTTGCCTGCGCTCGATGGTGGCTGTGCGCATGGCACCTTCGGGTGCGCCGGGTTTTGGGTGACTACCGGTCTGCTAACTTGCGCACAGCTGCCACCCAATCGTTTAGCAGCGAGAAGGACGCAGCCTTACCAGAGGTTAGTCCCCATGTTCAAAGTAACGCCTAACCCGCCGGTCACAGATCCGGCATCCCCCTACGAATCGCCCGATTCAAAGAAACTTCACGAAGCCGCCGAGCGCGCCCTCGACCACTATCTCCGCCCATCGGCGGCCGACATCATGGCCACGCCTTACAAACCCAACACGCTGTACATGGCAAGTCCCGAGGCCGACAACGAGTCGCTGCTGGTAGATGCCAGTGAAACCCTCGGCTCGGCCACCGTCATCATCAACAACCATATCGCGCAGGTTGAAGGTACCCACCGCAAAACCCTGCAAGGCATCGCTCAGGTGGTGATGCTGGCAGAGCTGGCGGTTAATCGGGTGCTGGACAGGTTAGTGCCAACGGAGTGATCAACGCGCTGGCGGTGTATGCGCATGTCCGCCAGCACATGGATAGGGAAAGACGTTGTGGGTGCTTTTCTGCATTTTGTTGCAGATGTATTCGTGGCTCTCAATTAAATATGCACTATATTGCAGTTATTACGAAAAACTCTTCGCTAAAATGCATTTAAATGCAGGTGAAAAGCGCATGTACGACCTGACATTACAGATATTCACGGCAGGGCAATGGCATGACGCGATGATTCTGAGTTTCGCTGACCCCGAAAAGGGTTTCGAAAGTCGCTGCGATTTCGGTTATCAAACCACCTATCTCTTCGATAACTTCGACGAGATAGGGTCGCCGTTCTCAAAAGCTGTGAGTGTACGGTTCCCATTGGAATGGGATAGCCGGCGATCCGCTGTGCCAGCCTTCATCCATGACATCGCTCCTGCCGGTGCGGCGAAACGTTTTCTTCTCGCTCGCGTGGGGCAAGAAAAACCCGCAGGCATCAGCGCCGATCTTTATCTGTTGGGTCGAAGTACAGCGGCACCGATCGGCAACATGCGGATAAAGGAGTCTGCCGAATCTGTGGATGAGCGAGAGCCCATTGGGTTTCAGCGTCAGGACGTGATCCTGCGTGACAACCGGTTTCTCGAGTACGCCTATGAACTGGGTGCCGCCATTGGCGGTGCGACGGGGGCGGGGGGGGAAGCACCGAAGCTTCTGTTGGCAGAGGACAAGTCCGGTCTCCTGTTCCCCGACGCAGTCCTTGAGGATTCAGACGTCAGTCAGCACTGGTTTGTGAAATTTGCCCGCAACAAAGGTAACCGGACCGATCAGGACATTTTGCGAAGTGAGTTCCACTACTACAGAGCCCTTCAGACGTTAGGCATCGAAACGGTCGCATCACAGGGGCTGGCACTGGAAGAGGCGACCAAACCCAGCTTGTGGATGCAGCGTTTTGACCGTCGGGTAACCGCTCAAGGTGTTGAGCGTTACGCAGTCGAATCGATTTATTCGCTGGCTAACGTGACAACACCAGGCAGCGCGATGGACCATTTGGACGTGATTCGCATGCTTGCCGGTCTTTGGCGTGAGGCAGGGCAAGCGAATCAGATTCCCGATCTGGTGGCGGACTACTTGCGTCGGGATCTGATCAACAAAATTCTCGGTAACTCGGATAACCATGGCCGCAATACCGCGATTATTCGTGGGATAAGTTCGTTTCGGCTTGCTCCAATTTATGATTTGGCGCCGATGGTCATGGACGATGAAGGCATTACCCGGACGACAAAGTGGCCGAAAGCGTTGGAAAGGGCGGGTGATGTCGATTGGCGAGGTGTTTGTCGCGCATTGTCTGATATTGCTGATCCGGATGACCCCTTGGCTGCTTTGGCTGGCGCGCCGGATTTGTTCGAGCGTCTGCGTCAGGACGCACATCGCCTCGCGGCGCTTCCCGATATTTTGACTGAGAGCGGCTTGCCGGACCGAACCATGAATCACCCAGGCATTGCATTGAAAAATCTGGAGCAACGATTGAAAGAGTGGGACCTGAAATGAGCCTGACCGTTGCCGAACGCACTGTGCTTATTGAAAACATACGAGAAGCGCTGGCGCAGGGAACGCTTGAGATCGGCGAAGCCGTTCGCCGCTTGCGTATGGAAGTGACGGGTTTGCACCAAACCCAGTTTGCGAAAATGTGCAAAATTTCTGTTCGCACGTTGGTGCATATCGAACACGGTGAGGGTAATCAAACGCTGAAATCGTTGAACGCCGTGTTTCGTCCGTTTGGGATGAAGATGGGCGTTGTGCGAATTCGGCGAGATATCAGTTAAAGATCAAAAGATCGCAGCCTGCGGCAGCTCCTACATTTTTTCCCGTGTAGGAGCTGCCGAAGGCTGCGATCTTTTGCTTTTAAAGGCTCAAGTACGGCACTCGACCAAACCCTTCACCTGCCCCGATGCGGTTTGGTTTTCATCACTCAACCAGCGCTCGAACCCCACCGCAATCGCCGGCCATTCCGAATCCAAAATCGAGTACCACGCCGTGTCGCGGTTCTGGCCCTTGACCACCATGTGCTGGCGGAACACGCCTTCGAAGCTGAAGCCCAGGCGTTCAGCGGCGTATTTGGAGCGGGCGTTACCGTTGTTGCACTTCCATTCCAGGCGACGGTAGCCCAGATCAAAGGAGTGCTTGGCCAACAGGTAAACAGCCTCGGTGCTTTTTGGCGAACGCTGCATTGGCGCGCCGAAGCTAACGTGGCCGATTTCGATACGGCCATGGGCCGGGACAATCGACATCAGGCTGAGCATGCCTTGTACCTGGCCGCTGGCGCGGTCGATGACGCTGAAGAAATACGGATCGCTGCTGGCCGCGTGATTGTTCAGCCAGTCGTTGAAGACGCTGCGCTCGGGAAACGGGCCGTAGGGCAAGTAATCCCAAAGTTTCGGGTCGGCGCCGGGGCCTTCGAGGGCATTGAACAGGTCGTCACCGTGGCGCGCCGGGTCGAGCCTTTCCAGACGGATGAAGCGGCCTTCGAGCAACGTGGTAGTTGGCGCGGGCACGCCTTTCCAGTCGGCAGGTGAGGTGGTCATGAGCGCGTCTCCTTAAAGGGCTTTGCGAAACTGGATGAAGCCTGGGCGTTCGGCGATGCGCTCGTAGAGCTGGATCGCCGTGGCGTTGGATTCGTGGGTCAGCCAATGGACTTTGCAGCAGCCGTCAGCCTTGGCAGTGGCGTAGACGTGTTCGATCAGCAGGCGGCCAACGCCGGTGCCGCGAGTGTGTTCCTCGACCAGCAAGTCTTGCAGATAGCAGGAGTTTTCGATGCTCCAGTTCGAGCGATGGTAGATGTAATGCACCATGCCCAGCGCTTTACCGTCAGCCCAGGCGAGGGCGGCGTGCGTCGGTTCGCTCGGGTCGAGGAAGCGCTGCCAGGTACTGTTCGTCACCGCCTCCGGCAGTTCGGTGTTGTAGAAGCGCAGGTACGCTTGCCACAGCGGCAGCCAGGCGGCGTGGTCGTCGGCGGTGACCTGACGGATCTCGATCTGACTCATGGTGATTTCCTTAGCGCATCAATTGGGCGAGGGTTTGATCATTGATCTCGGGACTGGCGGCCAGCCCTTCGCGCACGCCTTTGATGTCTTCGGCGCTGCGGTTCTGGCTGAGCTTGCGCTTGCCTTCCAGACGGTCGATGGGAATGGCGAAACCGACGATGGCCTTGAGCATGCTGTCGATGTAATCGGCGGGCGCGTCGGCGACGGACCAAGGCTGTGCGCGGCCAGCCTCATGGCGGTCGGTGAGGGTGCTGACGATGTCGAGCAGCCGCCCGCCGTCGCTGAAGGTCTCGGCGTGGCCGTAGGCGTGCACGGCAATGTAGTTCCAGGTCGGCACGACTTTGCCGTGCTCGGCCTTGCTCGGATAAAAGCCCGGGCTGACATAGGCATCCGGCCCGGCAAAAATCAGCATCGCTTCGGCGCCGTCGCGCAGGTCCTTCCATTGCGGGTTGGCCCTGGCCAGGTGCCCGTAAAGCGTGCCGTATTCACCTTGCTCGCAATGCAGCAGCACCGGCACATGGCTGGCTTGCAGACCGTTTTCGCCGTGGGTCACCAGGATGGCGAGGCGAGTGGCGAGGATCAGTTCGTGAAGTTGGGACAGCTCATCGATGGCAAAGGCGCGCGGCGTGTACATGGAGAGATTTTCCTTGGCGAATGCCTGCATCCTAGGCAGGCTATTGGTCTGTTGTAAGAGCCATTGATGACCAATTTCATAGGTCCATTGTCATGCCTGAATCGTCCACGTTGTCCATGCCCTTCAACCCGGCGGGAATCGAGCTTGATCGCCGTCAGGGCTTGAGCCGTCAGCTTTATCAGGCGCTGCGCCTGCGGGTGTTGGACGGGCGGCTCGCTAGCGGTACGCGCTTGCCGGCCAGCCGTGATCTGGCCGCAGCGCTGGCGATTTCCCGCAACAGTGTGGTTCGCGCCTACGATCAACTCTATGCCGAAGGCTTTATTGAAGGGCGGGTGGGCGATGGTACTTACGTGGCGCAACTGCCCCGAGACCAGCTCAAGGCAAAAAAACTATCCACAAAAGTATCCACAGGGTTTTCAACAGGCTTACCCACAGCCTTATCCACAAATTTGGCAAATTCCACTGTAATTTCATCCAGTAAAGTTATCCACAGCGGTGCTTTTCAGCGGTTGGAGTACAACCATTTACCCACGCCTCCCACGGGTCCGCCACGGGCATTTCGGGTCGGCGTGCCGGCCTTCGATCTGTTTCCGTTTGACGTCTGGGCCAAGCTCAACGGGGCTTTCTGGCGAAAACCGGATCTTCAGCAGATGTGCTACGGCGACCCGGCCGGCGATGCGCGTCTGCGCAGCCTGATTGCGGCCTATCTGCGCAGTTCGCGAGGGATGCAGTGCTCGGCTGAGCAAATTGTGATCACCAGTGGCGCGCAGCAGGCCATTAGCCTTTGTGCACAGCTGCTGGTGGAGCCTGGCGATGGCGTTGCGATCGAAAATCCGGGGTACCGTGCGGCCGGCCACGCATTCGCTGTGGCGGGTGGCCTTCTGCGCGGGATTGGCGTGGACGAGGAGGGCATGGATTGCTCGGCACTGTCGGCCGCCAGTGATTGTCGCGTGGCCTACGTGACGCCCTCGCATCAATACCCGACAGGCGTGGTGATGAGCCTGGCGCGGCGTCTTGAATTGCTCGCCTGGGCTGAACGGACTCAAGGCTGGATCGTCGAGGATGACTACGATGGCGAGTACCGTTACACCGGCGCGCCATTGGCTCCCTTGGCGGCACTCGATCGACAGGGCCGCGTGCTGTATGTCGGCACTTTCGGCAAGGTTGCATTTCCGGCGTTGCGCCTCGGTTATCTGGTGTTGCCACCGGCGCTGGTGCCAGCGTTCTCGCAACGCCGGGCGGTGGACGTCCGGCATTCCGAGGTGAGCACGCAAGCGGTGATGGCCGAGTTCATGGCGGCCGGGCATTTCCAGCGGCACATCCGCCGGATGCGTCGCGCCGCGTTAAACCGGCGCAATACGTTGCTCGATGGCTGGCCAATGGCAATCCCCGGCGTCGGTGACCTGCCGGCGGTGTCTGCCGGGCTGCACCTGACAGTGAGGGTGGAGAGCATCGAGCGTGAGCAGCAACTGATCGAGCAAGCCGCCGGCGTGGAGGTGGAAATCAGCGGCTTGAGCCATTACTGGTTGCCGGACTCCGTGACTCCCCAGGATCAGCGCGCCGGACTGGTCCTGGGGTTTGCCGCCGTGCCTGAACCGGCGATCAGAGCGGCGTTGGCACGCTTACGCCAGGCGTGGCAGTTGTGAAGAACAGACTCTGAGCCAATGTACTGCCGATTTCGCTGCGATAAATCGCGGTGAGCTCCTGATTGCTGGCGCCCAGGGTGGTGAAGGCACCACCCAGGCGCTGCTGCGCCACCGTTTTCAGGTGTCCTGCGGTAAACAAGTTGACCGCGTCGTCGACGTGGGCGTAGTGGAAATGCGCGTACCACAGCACTTTATTGGTCTTCGCATCGCTGACCGCATACTCGTCGAGAAAGTCTTTGGCCTGACTCTTGAGCCTGCGCCGGGTGACGGTTTGCGATATCCGCACCTCATTCTTGCTGTTCAGCCACTGCACGCCAGCCTCCGTCGGCGGTTGTCGCTTGATGAGGCGGATACGTTCACTGGTACCTTTTTCATATAGGTCCTGTGCCGATGCAGACAAGCTGTGGCTGAGCGTCGGATTCGCCGGGTTGGTGGTTTCATTGCCGGCGGTCAATGCTTGATCGATCGCTTCACTGGCATTGCGCAGGCGGGTGGCTTGCCGATGGTAGATTTCCTCAACCTCGACCGGAATCCGTTGCGCTCGTTCGATGTAAGCCTCGGTGTGTCGGTTGAATTCTGCCAACCCGTCGAGCAGCGCCTGACCTGCCGCAGTGCTTTGCTTGAGGGTCATTTTGGGCTTGGGCACCGGCACAGGCGCCGGCTCTGTCGAGGTGATATGTTCGACCCATTCACCTGGCGACTTCTCATGGAAGGTCGCGATCACCCCGGTCAGCTCACCGCGCACTTCCACCAGATGGGTATCTTTGCCATCTGTGCTCGTCTTGCGCTCACCGACCTGCGTGCCTTTGAATTTGGTATGGATGATCCGCCGATTCGATGCCGGTCTGGACGGGCCAGACTGTGGTCCCAGCAGGTGTTTATTGCGCAGCAGGTCGGCCAGTCGTTCAGCGGTTCGCTTTTTGAACTCGATCACCCGCGTTCGGACCTTCTTGAGACGCTCGGTCTGAAGTTGCTCGGCAAACTCGAGGGCGAAATCGTCAAAGCGTTGCTCCACTGCGCCAAACTGCTTGGAGACGTTGTTCAGGGCTTTGAGACGGTCGCGCAGGTCGTCGAGGCTTTCGTCGTCGATCAGGTTCAGCGAACTCTGAGCATTCAGATCGGCATCTTCAATGAGCAGCTCCAGTGCTTCCTGCGCTTTGGCATCGATCGCTGCCGAGCCCGGCTTGACGCAGATTTCCTTGCCGAGAAAGATTTGCAACAGCTTCAGGCTGTTCAGATCGTAGTCGGGCAGTTTTTGTCGATATTCGTTAAGAATTGCCACGGCGCCTTTGCCGAGCCGTTCCAGTTCGGCAAACCGGGTATGGGCAGACTCGATTTTTTCGATAATGGCCTGACATTGATCGGTCAGATTTTCACAGGTCTGGATAAACGCCGGCCGGTCGGTATTGGTGGGGCTGCCAAACCTCTCTATTGCCATTGCCGTGGCCACGTCGGCTGCCTGGACCCTGCTGTGCAGGGCGAGCCACTCCTGCCCGAAGAACAGCTGCATCTGCAGGTTTTGAATCATGCTCGTGCGATAGCTGGGTGATGCCTCGACGATTTGCAGTGCCTTGATTTTCTCGATGTTCGCGCCGTATTCCTTGTGCTGCGAATCGAGTTCGATGAGATAGAGGCGGGTCAGTTCTGCGCGGTTCACGTCGTTGGCCGCCATCAGGTTCGAGTGAGCTTTCTGGAGATCGCTCAACCGGGTCTCCATGGTTTCTTCGAATGTGGAAATATCTTTGTTCAGTTGGTCCGCTTGCTCGCGTCGCCTTTTTTTCTCCACTTCGCGGCGAGCGCTCAAGCCGCCACCACGCAGGCGTAATCGCAGGTCGGGCACCCATTCACCGCCGGCGGTGCAGGTCAAAAATGGACCTGCGGCTGGCGGTTGCACACGCGAGTCGATGATTTGTACGTGTTCATGTTCCGTGATCTGCACTTGGAACCAGCGTTGACCGACCGGCGCGTACCATTTGCCTTCATGGGCATAGAGGTGTTGATGCTGCCCTTCGACAGCTGCCACGCCGATACCCTGCGGTTTGGCGGTTTTCAGACGGTCCAGCAATGCTGCAAGTCCAGCGGGCGAGCGTTTCAGAGCCGCGAAATGGTTGACCGAGGAGGCGTGGGCGGTGGGAATCTCGGCCAGGGTGAGATCAGGTAAGCGCACTGTCTTAGCGGGCTCGGGGGTGGGTAACGATGGCTTCGAAACTTCCTCTTCAATCAGGCTGATCGCTTCTAACGGTTTTTCCTCTGCCAGCGTGCTGATTGCTTCGATCGGTTTGTGGCCGACCGCTGCGCGATGGGCGAGTGCCATGCCCAGCGCCAGCAGAATATCGGCAATCGCCGACCAGGCTATCTTGTCCGACTCATTGGCCACGTCGGTGACTTCCTGCAGGTCGTCCATGATCTGCCAGATCCAGGCCGCTGCTCCCAGGCTGCGTCCCAGAAACGGTAGTGCGGCATTGAAGAGCATCCAGCCGCCGCGCTTGAGCGTCGCCCAGCGGCCTTCTGCATTGGAAACCGATTGCCGGTCAGCCTGGGTAATGAGCGCCTGCACGTTGGTTTTGTGCAGGGTTGCCAGGGTATCGGTTTCGATGATTTCGCTGCCCAGAGCGACGGGCCCCGTCATATCAATGGCGTTGCTCGGGTGCACAATCAGTTCCGGAATAATCCACGCCGAGGGCAGCTCGCCAGTAAATACGTATTGGCTGTAATTGAGCCGTACGCTATCCGGGAGCCAGGCCAGGACCGATTCGCGCAGTGCCCGCCCATGCCTGATCGCGTATAGCAGGTTGGTCGGCCCCGGGTATTGAATCAGTACTTTTTCGAACAGTGGCCGATAGAGCAGGCACGGTCCCTTTTCCGACTGACGCGGACCGATGACGAACATGTTGACCACGGTATCGGCGTGGGCACTGCTACGGTGAGCAACGAACGCCAGAGGCCGGATGACGATCTCTTCCCCGTCGACCCGCCGTTCCGAGGGATTGCTGCTCAAGGCCGCAACGACATAGCGGTAACCCTGTTCAGTGATTCCCGCTTCGCCAAGGATCTTGCGTTGCAGTGCCAGTAGCGGCAACTCGACAGGCAACTGACTGGTGTAGAGATCTCGCAGGGCGGGCGCCTGGGTCGCGTCGTCGACCAGTTGTTTTTTCAGGTAAGCGGGGTAGGTGCTGCCGATATCGACTGTTGTTACCAGTTTTTCCAGGTAAGCAGCGCTCATCCAGGCGGGGAGTGCGCTGCCATCCTTGTAGCGCACGGATTTATTGCCCAGGGGCAGGCCCGCGAGGTTTTGCAGGGCGAGTTCAGGAAGCGACATGGTGAGGGTCTGAGTGGTGAACGGCACCACGAAGGTGCCCCAGATCACCAGGCTGACGATGGTCAACTCGATGTCGTCGATCTTCACGTCGGTCGCTTTCGGGTGATCTTTGAGGATCTGCGTGGTCAGCGCTTCACGGGTGAACGTGTGCAGGTCTTTGACTTCGCTCTGAAACGACTTGCCATTGTTTTCATGCTGCACCACCGTCAGATCCAGCAAGTGTCGGCTGTAGCACGTCTGATCAGCGGGTGAGGCCGTGTCCAGCCACTCGGGCAGCATGGGCCGCAACTGATCGATGTGCGGCTTGAGGCGCGCAGGCGGCTGCTGATGATTACCTTCCGTGCCAGGGTGGGGATAGAACCTGCTGACGGGCGAGTCTTTAAAGAAATCGAGCTTACCCACGGCGTCGGCTTCAATCGCAACCAGTGTGCAGGCCATGTGGTCGAAGAAGTTGCCTTCGGGCTCGACCAACCGCCAGCTCAGACCATCACCGGCGGCCTCATCCCGATATCTTTGTGGCAAGGCCTTGCCAATATCGTCCACCGAGTTGAAACGCCGGAAGCCTCGACCCACCGAATGCGTAATGATCAGCGTGCGCTCTGCGAGCGTCCCGATCAGCACGCTGGTGGTGAGCAACGTCAGGTGTCTGGGGGCTTCTCCTTTTTCGCGATCAAGGTCAATCAGGTATGCGCATGTCTTGTACTTGTCCGCGGCTCGATCTTTCTTGTCCGGGTGGTTGAAGACGGCGAGGGCCATGGCTTGTTCATCGGCAGTCCAGTCCAGGCTGGCCGGTACATTCCACAGGTTGCGCAAGGCATCCGACAGCTCATACCAGCGAGGTTGATCCGCAGATCTGTTTTTATTCCAGTACTCGATCTGCTGTTCTTTGAACGCAACAAACAGCAGCGGCGCGAGCTCGTTGATCAGGCTGGCGATGGCACCGATCTTCACCGGCAAGTGGATGGCCAGCGTGACGTATGGTTGAAGAGTCAGGAAGTGTTCTTCGTCGAGGTACGTCACTGTCGTACCGGACAGGCCGAGCCGCACCAGCACATCGGTAAGCGACTCGATTTTATCAACGCCAGCGATGACATGCTTACCGCTGATGACCCAGGTCGGCGTCACGACCATGGCCAGTTGCGGGTCGATGTCCAGATGCGGGTAAAGCGTCTTGAGTGCCGGACGCAATGCCGCTGTTGCGACTTCTCGCAGTGAAGGGCCGGTGACCAGTTGGGTCAGTACATCAACCGAACTGGGTGGGGATATTTCGGACATGGGCAATACCTGCTTTGACTGTTGGGGCGCACCGGGAGCGGTGGCTGGTCAGAGCAAGGTAGGGATCGCGTTGCAGCGGCGTGCGGTACATACATCTGGCGAGCAAAAAAGACCCGCGTGGGCGGGTCGATCGGGCTGGTCTTGCTTCAGTGAGCGCCTTCAAAACCTTCCAGCACGTTCACCGCGTTGATGCCGATTTCTTCCACCGCGTAGCCACCTTCCATCACGAACAGCGTCGGTTTGCCGAGCGCGGCGATACGCTTGCCCATCGCCAGGTAATCCGGGCTGTCGAGCTTGAATTGGGAGATCGGATCATCTTTGAACGTATCGACACCTAGCGACACGACGATGATGTCGGCGCCATAACGGTCGATCTCGTTGCAGGCCTGATCCAGCGCCGCACTCCAGGCGTCCCAGCCGGAACCGGCGGGCAATGGATAGTTGAAATTGAAGCCCTCGCCGGCGCCTTCACCGAGCTCGTCCTCGTAGCCGAGGAAGAACGGAAACTCGGCCTCCGGATGGCCATGGATCGAGGTGAACAACACGTCACTGCGGTCGTAGAAAATCGATTGGGTGCCGTTGCCGTGGTGGTAGTCGACGTCGAGGATTGCGACTTTTCTGTGGCCCTGATCGAGGAAGGCCTGGGCGGCGATGGCGGCATTGTTGAGGTAGCAATAACCGCCCATCAAATCGCCGGCAGCGTGATGTCCCGGTGGACGACACAACGCGAAGGCACTGTGTGCGCCGCGCTGGATCGCCGCTTGCGCGGTCAGTGCAACTTGCGCCGCGCTGTACGCTGCTTGCCAGGTGCCGGCGGTGATCGGTGCGCCGCCGTCGAAGCTGTAGTAACCGAGTTGGCCGTGCAGGCTGGTCGGTTTGATGGCGCGCAGTGTGCGGGCTGGCCAAGTGTAGGGCAGCAAGTCGCCGTCGGTGTTGAATTCTGTCCAGCGAGCCCACGCGCCTTTGAAGAACACGAGATAGTCGCGGCTGTGAATGCGGGCGATCGGTTCGAGGCCGAAGTCTTGCGGTGCTTCAACCGGGCCCAGATGTTGATGCTGCACGCGTTGCAGCACATGGTCGGCACGCGACGGCATCTCGAAGCAAGGCTTGAGCTGGCCATCGATCAATTCGCAGCGGCCATGGTGAAGGTGGTGATCGTCCGAGTAGATCGTCAGCATTTGTTGTTCTCCGCAGGGGCTGATTCGGTTGCTTTCAGTGTTGCGGCGCGAGACGAATTGGAAAACGGCAGGAGAGGCCAAAAGGGGATCGATATGGCCAGAACATCTGACCGCTATTCGCCCCTTGCTGGAAAAGGCCCGTCCAAGCAACAGACATGAAACACAAACCCTGTGGGAGCTGGCTTGCCAGCGATAGCGGCGTGTCAGGCAACATTAATGTTGCCTGTGCCGAAGTCATCGCTGGCAAGCCAGCTCCCACATTGGAATATCAATGCGGTCTGAACTGGCTCGGCGCGACGCCACTCCAACGCACAAACGCATGGCGAAAGCTCGCGGTCTCGCTGAAACCCAGGGTTTCGGCGATGCGGTAGATCGGCAATTGATCCTCACACAACATCTGTTTGGCCCGCTCGAAGCGCAGCTCATCGAGCAGTTCCTGATAGCTGCTGCCCATGTCCTTCAAATGCCTGCGCAGGGTGCGCGGCGAGCATTTCATTTGCTGGGCCAGACCTTCCAGTCCCGGTGCGGCGTTCAACTGGGCACTGAGCAACTGTCGGATACGGCCCAGCCAGGCCTGACGTCCGGTGAATTCGAGGTTCTGCTTGCGACAGCGTTCAGCCATGGCTTGATGGGTGATGGCGTCTGCCAGCGGCAGCGGCTGGTCCAGCCAGTGTCGGTCGAAGGCGAACGCGTTGTCCTTGGCGGCGAAATGCAGCGGGCTGGCGAAGTGTTCGGCATAGCTGTCGCGGTAGTCCGGCGCGGTGTGCTCGAATCGGGTGGCGAGCAAGGGCAGTGAATGCCCGAGCAGGTCATCACAAATGACTTTCAGCGACACCAGGCAAAACTCGGCGTTGAACACTGCCATCGCCGGGCTCTCGCGGTAATCGTCGGCGACAAACCAGACGCGTTCGCCGTCGTCCTCAAGACTCAGCTCGAAAAGTGTTCCCAACAGCGCCGGATAGCGGATCGCCAAGCGCAAAGCGTCACCGAAGGTGGCACAGGTCAGCAGTGCGTAGCCGAGAATGCCGTAGCAGGAAACGTGCATGCGTCGGCCCAGTTCCAGACCGATATCGTGCTTGAGCGCGACCGCGTTGGCGCACACCTGCATCTCCTGATTGGTGGTGATGCGCGTGTCGGCCCGGGCCAGATCCGCCGCACTGATGCCGCTGCCGGCCAGCAGAGCCTCGCTGGATAAGCCTTGATCCCTGAAGGTGTTGAGCACCAGAGAGACCGCGTTAAGGGTTGTGAGGTGGGAGTGGAGCATAAGATCTTCCAGCCTTGGGATGCTGGAAAAGAGAGCAAGTTATGTGCCGAGCGAAAATCAAACTGTAGGAGTGAGCCTGCTCGCGATGGCGTTCAGTCAGCCAACATAAGTGTTGAATGATGGATGGCTATCGCGAGCAGGCTCACTCCTACAGGGGAGTTGTGTGGTGTCAGATCAGTTCGCCACACAGGTCGAGTTCGACCAGTCGCCGCACTTCAGCCGTTTCAAGACCCGCCCCCAGCAAGCCATGCAACTTGCCGAACGCCGCTTCACGGGTCATGCCGCCACCGGACAGCACGCCAACCCCGCGCAGGCGGCTGCCAGCCTCGTACACGTCCAGCTCAACCCCGCCTTCATGGCATTGCGTCACCGCGACCACCACCACGCCGTTGTCCCGCGCACGGCCGAGGCTGGCGAGGAATTCTGGATTGTCGCTCGGCCCGGTGCCGCTGCCGTAGCACTCCAGCACCAGACCCTGAATGCCGCTGTCGAGCATCCCATCGAGAATTTCGGCGCTGATGCCGGGGAACAGCGGCAGCACGGCAACCTTCGCCAGTTGCTTTGGCTGGTTGTAGTTCAACGCCTCAGGAGTTGAAGTAGCTTTCACGCCGCCGCCCTGACGCTCCAGGCGTTTGAATGGATGACGACCGAAGCTGCGCACTTTCGCGCAACGGGTTGGCGCCAGCAGTTCACCGTGGAAGTACAGATGCACACCCGGCGCCAGACCCTGACCGAGCGCGACCAGCGCGCCGCTGAGGTTTTCCCAGGCATCGCTATCGGTGACGCCGGCCGGCAACATGGAGCCTGTGAAACACACCCGAGCATGCAGGCCGAGCAACTGGAAACTCATGGCCGCGGCGCTGTACGCCAGGGTGTCGGTGCCATGCAGGATCAGCACGCTGTCGCAGTTCTGTACATCAACCGCATCGACCACTGCTTCACGCAGTTGCTGCCAATAGGCCGGGGTCATGTTGGCGCTGTCGATCAGCGGCGACATCTCGCGAAACCGCCACTGCGGCACGACCAGTTCTGGCTGGCTGTGCAGATAGTCGCGCATCCGCGCTTCAAAGCCGGACGCCGGGGCCAGGCCATTGGCGCTGGCCTGCATGCCGATGGTGCCACCGGTGTAGAGCACCATGACGTTCTGCGCGGCTGGATAGGAATTGGCAATCATCTGAAGGTCTCCACAAGAGATGACATTGTGGGAGTGAGCCTGCTCGCGATAGCGGTCATTCATCAACATAGATGCTGATTGTTAGATGGCTATCGCGAGCAGGCTCACTCCTACAGGTATTGCATCACAATAACTGACGGGCGCAGGAGATGCGCCCGTCATCTCCCGTCAGCGTTGCGCTGCAGGGACGCCTTGCGGCTCGACTTCGGTCTTGCCAGCGGCAGCAGGCGGGTTGGCCGGCCAGGCTTTGCGGTCCAAGTCCAGATCCGGGAACTTGCTCGAATCGAACACCGGCGTCTTGATGCCGGCCGCACGCTGGTCATCGTAGTCACGCAGGATGCGCATGCCGATCTTGAACAGCAGGAACAGCGCGATCAGGTTGACGAACGCGAGCATGGTCATGGTGATGTCGGCGAAGGCGAACACGGTGCTGAGGTTTTCGACCGCACCCCAGAAGATCAACACCAATACCAGCGCGCGGTAGCCGATCAGCGCCTTGCGGTTTTCACCGATCAGGAAGCGCAGGTTGCTCTCGCCCAGGTAGTAGTTGTAGAGGATCGAGGTGAACACGAACAACGCCAGGGCGACCGAGATGAACATCCGGCCCCATTCACCCACCACAGCGGCCAGCGAGTTCTGGGTCAGGGCAATGCCATCGCCTTCGAAGCCCGGGGTGTAGAAGCCCGACAGCAGGATCAGCAGCGCGGTGCAGGTGCAGATCACGAAGGTGTCGAGGAACACGCTGAACGCCTGAACCACACCTTGTGCGACCGGGTGCTCGACCGAGGCCACAGCCGCCACGTTCGGCGCACTGCCCAAACCGGCTTCGTTGGCGAACACGCCACGCTTCACGCCCATGACGATGGCGCTACCGATCAGACCGCCGAATGCCTGGTCGAGACCGAATGCGCTTTTGACGATGGTCATCAACATGGCTGGGACGTGGTCGAATTGCAGCACGATCACGTAGAGGGTCACGCCGATGTACACCAGGGTTTTCACCGGCACCAACAGGTCAGCGACCTTGGCGATACGCTTGATCCCGCCGACGAACACCAGACCCAGCAGCACCGCCAGACCGAGGCCGGTGTAAGTGGTGTCGAGGCCGAAAGCGTCGTTCAACGAGTGTGTCACCGCGTGGGCTTGCAGGCCGTTGAAGGCGAAACCGAAGGTCACCAGCAACAGGAACGCCATGACCATACCCAACCAGCGCTTCTGCAAACCGTGCTGGATGTAGTAGGACGGACCGCCACGGAAGGTGCCGTCGGAGTCGGTACGTTTGTAGAGTTGGCCGAGCGAGCATTCGAAGAAGCTGCTGGACATGCCGACCAGTGCGGTCACCCACATCCAGAACACCGCACCTGGCCCACCGAGGGTCACGGCGATGCCGACACCGGCAATGTTGCCTGCACCGACGCGGCCGGCGAGGCTGAGCATCAGGGCCTGGAACGAGCTGAGCTGCCCGGCGCTGCTTTTCAGGCTGTCGCGGAACACCGCGAACATGTGGAAGAAGTGCCGCAATTGAACGAAACGCGAGCGAATCGTGAAGTAGCTACCGAGCCCGACAATGAGCACGATCAGTACTTTCCCTGAGAGGAAGTCGTTAATGACTTCGAGCATGGATTTTTCCTCGCTGTTTTTTGTGTAAGCAAATGCTGGATGTTCTGAAACATCGCGTTACACCGGTTTGCGCGCGGCACAACAGGTGAGGCGAAGGTTTCGTCCCGGATCCATTTCGCGGGTTTGTTATTAGTTCGGGTTTCGCATGGGTTATGGCCTCGTTATCGACGACCGCTCACGCGAAGAGGGGCGGCACTATACCGATCAGTGGCGCGCCCGTCTGCACGGTAGTGGTGCAAGCGACGAAACGAAGCTTTGAAACACCCGGCGTTACCGGTGCCGGGTTTGTGCGGGAACTGCTTTTCTGTTGACGCAAACCCTGTGGCGAGGGGATTTATCCCCGATCGGCTGCGAAGCAGTCGCAAAACCATTCGGCGCGGTGTACCGGATACATTGCGATTGCAGTTTTTGGGGCCGCTTCGCGACCCATCGGGGATGAATCCCCTCGCCACAAGGGCTCACCTCCACATGAAGCAATCCCCAGACATTCGGGTCTCAGGATCAGATAGTTAAAAAAAAGGGCCTGGAGAAAAATCCCCAAGCCCTCAAAAGGTGAGAGGTGTCTAGTCCCTCGACCTGGTGAGCGGTGCTACAAATAACGCGTCGGCTCAGGCTTTGAGCGGAACCAGACGCGGAGCAATCATGTTTTCCGGGCGCAGGATGTCGGCGAGCATGGCTTCGTCGAGCAGACCTTCTTCGCGCACCAGTTCCAGCACGCCGCGGCCGCTTTCAAGAGCGATGCCGGCGATGCGGGTAGCGTTTTTGTAGCCGATGTACGGGTTCAGTGCGGTGACCAGACCGATCGAGTGCTCGACCAGTTCACGGCAGCGCGCTTCGTTGGCGGTGATGCCGACGATGCAGTGCTCGCGCAGCATGTCCATGGCGCGTTGCAGCAGGCGGATCGAGTCGAAGATCTTGAAGGCGATCAGCGGCTCCATCACGTTCAGCTGCAATTGGCCGCCTTCGGCTGCCATGGTCAGCGCCAGATCGTTACCGATGACCTGGAACGCAACCTGGTTAACGGCTTCCGGGATCACCGGGTTGACCTTGCCGGGCATGATCGAGCTGCCTGGCTGACGGGCAGGCAGGTTGATTTCGTTGATGCCGGTGCGTGGGCCGCTGGACAGCAGGCGCAGGTCGTTGCAGATCTTCGACAGCTTGACCGCGGTGCGCTTGAGCATGCCGGAGAACAGCACGAAGGCGCCCATGTCGGAAGTGGCTTCGATCAGGTCGGCCGCTGGTACCAGCGGTTGACCGCTGATCAGCGCCAGACGCTGTACCGCCAGCGCCTGATAACGCGGGTCGGCGTTGATACCAGTGCCGATCGCGGTGCCGCCCAGGTTCACTTCAGTCAGCAGTTCCGGGGCCAGCGTCTTCAGACGGGCCAGGTCTTCGCCCATGGTGGTGGCGAAAGCACGGAATTCCTGACCGAGGGTCATCGGTACGGCGTCTTGCAGTTGGGTACGGCCCATCTTCAGGACGTGATCGAATTCTTTACCTTTGGCCGCGAACGCCTGAATCAGGCTGTCGAGGCTGGCGAGCAGGGTGTCGTGACCCAACAGCAGACCCAGGCGGATGGCCGTCGGGTAGGCGTCGTTGGTCGACTGCGCCATGTTCACGTCGTCGTTCGGATGCAGGTATTGATACTCGCCTTTCTGGTGACCCATTGCTTCCAGAGCAATGTTGGCGATCACTTCGTTGGCGTTCATGTTGGTGGAAGTACCGGCGCCACCTTGAATCATGTCGACCACGAACTCTTCGTGGAAATCACCGCGGATCAATCGGGCACAGGCTTCGCTGATGGCAGCGTGCTTGGCTTCGCTCAGGTGACCCAGCTCACGGTTGGCGTCAGCGGCGGCCTGTTTGACCATCGCCAGACCCACAACCAGTTTCGGGTAATGCGAAATCGGAACGCCCGAGAGGCGGAAGTTGTTCACCGCTCGCAGGGTCTGGATGCCGTAATACGCTTGAGCCGGTACTTCGAGGGCGCCAAGCAGGTCGTTTTCTGTGCGGAAAGATGCAGCGGAGGACATGATAGAAATCATCTCGATATGGACCCGGTCTGTGCCGGAACGCTGCGAATGCTAGGCTTGTGGGGAAATTTGGGCCAATGCTGTTAAGCACTGGCCTATGCACATTCGGCATAATGCCCGTGTGACGCCGCGTGCGCGGCAGACGTGTGACCTGTTTTGGTGCGTGTCCGGGAGGACGTGATGAATCTGGAAAGCAAATGGCTCGAGGACTTCAGTGCTCTGGCCGCCACCCGCAGCTTCTCGCAGGCGGCCGAACGACGGTTCGTGACTCAGCCGGCATTCAGTCGGCGGATCCGCAGCCTCGAAGCGGCGCTGGGGCTGACCCTGGTCAATCGATCGCGCACGCCGATCGAGCTGACGGCGGCGGGGCAATTGTTTCTGGTGACCGCGCGCACCGTGGTCGAGCAGCTCGGCGAAGTGCTGCGCCACCTGCATCATCTGGAAGGCGGGCAGGGCGAGGTGATGCAGGTGGCCGCCGCTCACTCCCTGGCGCTGGGTTTCTTCCCGCGCTGGATCGCGCAACTGCGTAATGAAGGGCTGAACATTGCCACTCGGTTGGTGGCGACCAACGTCGGTGACGCCGTGCATGCGTTGCGCGAGGGTGGGTGTGATCTGATGCTGGCGTTCTATGACCCGGACGCGGCGATGCAGATGGACCCGGAGATTTTCCCGTCGCTGCACTTGGGCCAGACCGAAATGTTACCGGTGTGCGCGGCGGATGCCGAAGGTAAACCGTTGTTCGATCTGGAAGGCGAAGCCAGCGTGCCGCTGCTCGCCTACAGCGCCGGAGCTTTCCTCGGCCGCTCCGTAAACGGTTTGCTGCGCCAGCGTCAGCTGCGGTTTACCACCATTTATGAAACCGCCATGGCCGACAGCCTGAAAAGCATGGCGTTGGAAGGCCTCGGCATCGCCTGGGTGCCACAACTGAGTGTGCGTGCCGAACTGGCCCGTGGCGAGCTGGTTGTGTGCGGCGGCCCGCAATGGCATGTGCCACTGGAAATTCGTCTGTACCGCTGCGCACTGGTGCGCAAGGCCAACGTGCGGTTGCTGTGGCGCAAGCTCGAAGGTGGCGCAGCCCAAGCTTCCTGATGGAGGGTGTCTGGGGGAAAAGATCGCAGCCTTCGGCAGCTCCTGCATGTTGAAATGCGTTCCCCTGTAGGAGCTGCCGAAGGCTGCGATCTTTTGATCTTTTTGGCTGACCTTCAGGTCAATAAAACCGGGCTTTTGCGGCAGATGACAGATGGTCGCGCAGGGGGCTGTTTATTACTTTCATTGCGGTATACTGCGCGGCCTTTGGCCGGTACGACCGGCCATTTTTCGTACAATCAAGCCACGCAACCTGCGTGGTTTGTTGTTTTTGACGCGCCTGCGGGCGCCCAGAGAGAAGAGGCGCGACGATGAGTGCACTGGTTGGCGTGATCATGGGCTCCAAGTCCGATTGGTCCACCCTTAGCCACACCGCCGATATGCTGGAAAAGCTCGGCATCCCGTACGAGGTCAAGGTGGTTTCTGCGCACCGTACCCCGGATCTGCTGTTCCAGTACGCCGAAGAGGCTGAAGGCCGCGGCATCGAGGTGATTATCGCCGGTGCCGGTGGCGCAGCCCACTTGCCAGGCATGTGTGCGGCCAAGACCCACCTGCCAGTGCTGGGTGTTCCCGTGCAATCGGCAATGCTCTCGGGCGTCGATTCGCTGCTGTCGATCGTGCAAATGCCGGCCGGCATTCCGGTCGCGACTCTGGCCATCGGCAAGGCTGGCGCGATCAACGCAGCGCTGCTCTCGGCGAGCATCCTCGGCGCCAAGCATCCACAGTTCCACGCGGTGCTGAAAACCTTCCGTGCCGAGCAGACAGACAGCGTCCTGGACAATCCAGACCCACGTATTGCCTGAGGTTGTTGAGATGAAGATCGGTGTAATCGGTGGCGGCCAGTTGGGTCGCATGTTGGCCCTGGCGGGCACCCCGCTGGGCATGAACTTCGCTTTCCTCGATCCTGCGCCGGACGCTTGCGCCGCTGCGCTGGGCGAACACCTGCGGGCCGATTACGGCGATCAGGATCATCTGCGCCAACTGGCCGATGAAGTCGATCTGGTGACCTTCGAATTTGAAAGTGTCCCGGCTGAAACCGTAGCGTTTCTCTCGCAATTCGTGCCGGTCTATCCGAGCGCCGAAGCCCTGCGCATCGCTCGCGACCGCTGGTTCGAAAAGAGCATGTTCAAGGATCTGGGGATTCCGACCCCGGCCTTCGCCGACATTCAGTCACAAGCCGATCTGGATGCTGCCGTGGCTGCAATCGGTCTGCCGGCCGTGCTGAAAACCCGCACGCTGGGTTATGACGGCAAGGGTCAGAAAGTCCTGCGCACGCCTGAAGATGTGGTTGGCACCTTCGCCGAACTCGGCAGCGTTGCCTGCTTGCTGGAAGGCTTCGTGCCGTTCACCGGTGAAGTCTCGCTGATCGCCGTGCGCGCTCGCGATGGTGAAACGAAGTTCTACCCGTTGGTGCACAACACCCACGACAGCGGCATCCTCAAGCTGTCGGTTGCCAGCACTGATCACCCGTTGCAGGCGTTGGCCGAAGACTATTCCAGCCGTGTGCTCAAGCAGCTGGATTATGTCGGTGTGATGGCGTTCGAGTTCTTTGAAGTCGACGGCGGCCTCAAGGCCAACGAAATCGCCCCGCGCGTGCACAACTCCGGGCACTGGACCACCGAAGGCGCCGAGTGCAGCCAGTTCGAAAACCATCTGCGGGCCGTTGCCGGTCTGCCGCTGGGTTCAACGGCCAAGGTCGGCGAGAGCGCGATGCTCAACTTTATCGGCGTTGTCCCACCGGTCGAGAAAGTCATCGCCATCGAAGATTGCCATTTGCATCACTACGGCAAAGCCTTCAAGGCCGGACGCAAGGTCGGTCACGCCAACCTGCGTTGCGCCGACAAGGCCACGCTCCAGGCGCAGATCGTCAAGGTCCAGGCGCTGATTGCCGAGTAAAACAGTTTCATGTGGCAGCGGCGGAACCATTCAGGGGCCGCCGTTCTCTGATGGCAGGATGCCAAAGTCTGTCTAGGCTTTGGCATAGCCAATTCACACAGAGGGAAATGCCATGGGAATTATCGGAACCATCTTTATCGGCTTGATCGTCGGCCTGCTGGCTCGGTTCCTGAAACCGGGCGATGACAGCATGGGCTGGATCATGACCATCCTGCTCGGTATCGGCGGTTCGCTGGCGGCCACTTACGGCGGCCAGGCTCTGGGCATTTATCAGGCGGGCGAGGGCGCTGGCTTCCTCGGCGCACTGGTTGGCGCAGTCGTTTTGCTGGTGATCTACGGCCTGATCAAAAAGAACTGATTCAAAGCGACGAAGTCCTCTCCGCCAGCGCGGCGGGGAGGGCTAGAATGCTCGGCGATTTATCATCCTTTTTTACCGAGCACATTCATGCGCCGTCTTCTGTTGACTCTCCTCTTACTGGGCAGCGGTTTGGCCCACGCCGGCGAACTGCCGGAAACCGACTGGCTCGACCTGATGCCCAAGTCGGATCAAAAGGCCCTCGAGGCCATGCCTGAAATCGATCACAACTCCCCGGAAGCCATCGGCACCTTCACCGAGAAGGGCGGCATGAAGCAGGCCAAAGGTCTGCCGGCGGTGATGTATTCGAGCAAAACCGTAGCGTCGATGAATGACAAACACATCCGCATCGGTGGTTATCCGGTGCCGCTGGAATCCGACGCCAAGGGTCGCAGCACACTGTTCTTCCTCGTGCCGTACCCGGGCGCTTGCATCCACGTGCCGCCACCGCCGCCGAATCAACTGGTGCTGGTGCGATATCCGAAGGGTCTGAAGCTGGACGACATCTACACGCCGCTGTGGGTGACCGGCACGTTGAAGGTCGAGAAGGTCAGCAATGATCTGGCCGATGCGGCGTATGCGCTGGAGGCGGACAAGGTGCGGGTGGTGCAGGAATCTGATCTCTAAAGCAAAAGATCGCAGCCTTCGGCAGCTCCTACATTGGAATGCATTTCCCTGTAGGAGCTGCCGAAGGCTGCGATCTTTTGATCTTAAAGCGGTTTGCTGGCGACGCTGACGCCCATGGTATGACTCGCCCCCGGCGCGAGCGTGACGATGTCATCCATCACATTCGCCGTCTCGATGCACAGCATGCGCTGCCAGCCATCGTTATCCATATCGCTAAGCGCCGCAGCACGGTCGATCCACGGGTTCCAGATCACGGCAGTGCGTGAGCCGGTGGCGGTCAGCACGATGCGCCGTTCCCACGTCGGGTCGACGATGCTCAGCTGTGGCGGAGCATCGAGATAGATGCGGTCAGTCTCACCGGCAAAATGCAGATCACCTTGCTGGTTGTGGGTTTTCCAGTCGTCCAGCGTCTCGATGTAATCCAGCCCCTTCACGCCGTCGACATGCACATTGCGCACATCGCTGACAGCAAAATAGGTATGCAGCGCCTGACTCAGGCTGACGGTGTCACTGCCACGGTTATGGCTGGTCAGGCTGAATTGCAGCTGATCCGACAGATGCAGGGTCAGGGTCAGATCCACCTGATGGGGCCAGCCCGGCAGGCCACCTTCGGGATAGGGCAACTTGAACTCGACCTTGATCCCGTTGCTCTCGGCTTCGATCCCGCCCAACTCCCAATCCATCGCCCGCACCAGACCGTGCGCAGGTGCCGGCTGCTCACCGGTGTACATCGCCTGCACGCTCTGCGGATTGCGTTCGAACTTGCCGAACCACGGCCAGCACACCGGCACACCGGCGCGGATGCTCTTGCCAGTCTTGAACTCGGCCTTGTCGTTGAGCCAGATGATCGGCGGCTGGCCGTCGATCTGGTAACTGAGAATGTGCGCGCCTTGCTGAGCGACCAGCACTTCGGCCTGACCGTGGCGGATGCGCCAGCAGTTCAGTTCATCCAGTTTCACGGCTTCAACGTTGGGCGTGGTCATGGGACAGCTCTCGATCAGACACTTGGGACGACTATCGACCGCAAAACGGCCGCGAGGTTTAACGTGCGCGTGGCGGCACTGAACGAGTGCGGCCGCTGCCGTCGATGGCGACGAAGACGAATACCGCTTCGGTCACCTTGCGCCATTCGCTGGACAGCGGATCGTCGCTCCACACCTCGACCATCATCTGGATCGAGCTGCGACCGATTTCCAGGGTCTGGGTGTAAAAGGACAATTGCGCGCCGACCGCCACAGGTACCAGAAACGCCATACGGTCGATGGCGACAGTGGCCACGCGGCCACCGGCAACACGGCTGGCCATCGCGGTGCCGGCCAAATCCATCTGCGCTACCAGCCAGCCGCCGAAAATATCGCCAAAGCCGTTGGTTTCGCGCGGAAGCGCGGTGATTTGCAGGGCCAGGTCGCCTTGCGGGATCGGATCTTCTTGTTCGAGTTCTATCATGCCGGGGGGCCTCTGACCCGTGACTCTTCGTGTGTGCTGCTGGTGGTAGCCGTCTTCGGGAAAAACGATTCAGCACCGAACATACTACGTTCGTCACGTTTTCCGTAAGCAACTAAAGGGAAACTCTGCGAAACCGGCTGCGCCGATCAAAGGGCGGGCCAACAACGTTTTCGCACAGCAACCCCCTACAAACCGGGGCAAGTTTGCGAGTATATCGGTCGGTAGACTCCACGACGACCGTCCGGTTCTGATTTCGACTGTCAAATACGCGGCTCTATGTGCTTTTTCGAACAATTTGCTATGGTGCCGAACCTGCCCAAGCCACCGCCAGCGTTGTTGTGGCGGCAGATCCGACTATAAGAGAAGCCCTTGCCATGACCACAGCGCCTTCGAGCCTCGCGCAGCCCGAGCAACCCGCACGACCGTTGACCCGCAATGACTACAAGACTCTGTCGCTGTCCGCCCTCGGTGGCGCGCTGGAATTCTACGATTTCATCATCTTCGTATTCTTCGCCACCGTAGTCGGCAAACTGTTCTTCCCGGCCGACATGCCCGAGTGGCTGCGCATGATGCAGACCTTCGGCATCTTCGCCGCCGGTTATCTCGCGCGGCCGCTGGGCGGCATCGTCATGGCGCACTTCGGCGACCTGCTGGGGCGCAAGAAGATGTTCACCTTGAGCATCTTCATGATGGCCGTGCCGACCCTGATCATGGGTTTGCTGCCGACGTATGCGCAGATCGGCATGTGGGCGCCGATCCTTCTTCTATTGATGCGCGTGATTCAAGGCGCGGCGATCGGTGGTGAAGTGCCGGGGGCGTGGGTCTTCGTTTCCGAACATGTGCCGCAAAAGCATATGGGTTACGCCTGTGGCACGCTCACCAGCGGCCTGACCGCCGGTATCCTGCTCGGCTCGCTGGTCGCCACGGCGATCAACAGCATCTATACGCCGACCGAAGTTTCCGATTACGCCTGGCGGATTCCGTTCCTGCTTGGCGGCGTGTTTGGTCTGTTCTCGGTTTACCTGCGCCGCTGGCTGCACGAAACCCCGGTGTTCGCAGAGCTGCAATTGCGCAAGGCGCTGGCCGAAGAAGTACCGCTGCGCGCGGTGCTGCGTGATCATCGCGGGGCGATTGCGATCTCGATGCTGCTGACCTGGCTGCTGTCTGCCGGCATTGTTGTGGTGATCCTGATGACCCCGACCGTGTTGCAAACGGTCTATCACTTCTCGCCAACCACGGCGCTGCAATCCAACAGCCTGGCGATTGTGTTCCTGAGCTTTGGCTGCATTATTTCCGGCGCGCTGGCCGATCGCTTTGGCGCTGGCCGCGTATTCGTGTTCGGTTGCCTGGGCCTGTTGATCAGTTCGTGGACCTTCTATCACAGCCTCGCCGATCACCCGAACTGGCTGTTCCCGCTGTATGCCCTGACCGGTTTGCTGGTCGGCACCATCGGTGCGGTACCGTACGTGATGGTCAAGGCGTTCCCGCCAGTGGTGCGTTTCAGCGGGTTGTCGTTCTCGTACAACGTGGCGTACGCAATCTTCGGTGGCCTGACGCCAATGATCGTCAGCCTGCTGCTTAAAGAAAGCCCGATGGGGCCTGCTTACTATGTGGCAGTGCTCTGCGCGATGGGGATTCTGGTTGGCGCGTGGCTCTGGAAGAAGGGGCGCTGATCCTCAACATTATCTGTAGCTGTACCGACGCCATCGCGAGCAGGCTCACTCCTACATTTGGAATGCATTTCAAGTGTAGGAGTGAGCCTGCTCGCGATTGGGGTCACTCGAATCATCTTGTAAAACCCGAATGCTGGCCTTTCATCCAATTGTCATATTTCAGCCATAGAGTGTTCACACGGCCTGCTGATACTTGGCCCCGACTTAACACACCCTATCTGCTAGGAGTAAGGCATGAAACTGAAGCGTTTGATGGCGGCAATGACTTTTGTCGCTGCTGGCGTTGCGACTGCCAACGCGGTTGCCGCTGTTGACCCTGCTATCCCGAGCTACACCAAGACCACTGGTGTGTCGGGCAACCTGTCCAGCGTCGGCTCCGATACCCTGGCCAACCTCATGACCCTCTGGGCTGAGAACTACAAAAAAGAATACCCGAACGTAAACATCCAGATTCAGGCCGCCGGTTCTTCGACCGCGCCACCTGCGCTGACTGAAGGCACCGCTAACCTGGGCCCGATGAGCCGCAAGATGAAGGACAACGAGCTGCAAGCCTTCGAAACCAAATATGGCTACAAGCCAACCGCTATCCCGGTTGCCGTGGACGCCCTGGCTGTATTCGTACACAAGGACAACCCGATCAAGGGTCTGACCATGGAGCAAGTCGACGCGATCTTCTCGTCCACTCGCCTGTGCGGTGCTAAAACCGACGTGAAAACCTGGGGCGACCTGGGTGTGACCGGCGACCTGGCCAACAAGCCGGTTCAGCTGTTCGGTCGTAACTCGGTATCGGGCACCTACGGCTACTTCAAAGAAGAAGCCTTGTGCAAAGGCGACTTCAAGCCAAACGTCAACGAACAACCTGGTTCGGCTTCGGTCGTTCAGTCGATCAGCTCCTCGCTGAACGGCGTTGGTTACTCGGGTATCGGCTACAAGACCGCAAGCGTGAAAACGGTAGCTCTGGCCAAGAAAGGCAGCACCGATTTCATCGAAGACACCGAAGAAAACGCCCTGAACGGCAAGTACCCGCTGTCGCGCTTCCTCTACGTTTACGTCAACAAAGCCCCGAACAAGCCTCTGGCCCCGCTGGAAGCCGAGTTCGTGAAACTGATTCTGTCCAAACAGGGTCAGGAAGTGGTTGTGAAAGACGGCTACATCCCGTTGCCAGCCAAGGTTGCTGCAAAAGCACTGGCTGACCTGGGTCTGCAGGAAGGCGGCGCTGTCGCCAAGAAGTAACACCTTAGGTCCGGGCTAACCCCCGGACCTGCAGGAACCCTGTAGGAGCTGTCGAGTGAAACGAGGCTGCGATCTTTTGATCTGGCCTCTGATCGCAAGATCAAAAGATCGCAGCCTCGGTTCCCTCGGCAGCTCCTGCACAGGTTTCAAGCGGGTCCCAAAAGGGCTGAAACCTTTCGAATTCCTTGATCCTCCTCCAGTACCCGCTGGCGGTGGATTTGCTGCGTCACTGCATTGTCATCTTTCTGTCATACAGGATCGCTAGGGTGAGCGCATGAATGATCTGGCCAATTCCCAAATGACTACTAATCCTCCCAAGCGCATTGACTTCAATACGCCTGAGCTGCAACGCAAGCGCCGCATTCGCGCGCTCAAGGATCGCTTCACTCGCTGGTACGTCCTCGTTGGCGGCCTGGCGGTGCTGGCAGCCATTACCCTGATCTTTTTCTTCCTCGCCTATGTCGTCGCGCCGCTCTTCAAGGGTGCCGACCTGACCGCGAAAGATGCCATCACCCCGGCCTGGATGCAGGACGCCGGCAAGCCGCTGATGATTTCGCTCGAAGAGCAGAATCAGGTGGCCATGCGCGTTTCCGACAAGGGCCAGGCGCTGTTCTTCGATCTCGACAGCGGTGCTGAACTGACGCGCGTCGACCTGCCATTGCCGGCGGGCGCAACCGTGACTTCCATTGGAGAAGACCAGCCAGGTCATCCGCTGGTGGCCGTGGGTTTGTCCAACGGTCAGGCGCTGGTGTTCCGTCACACCTATAAAGTCAGCTACCCCGACAGCAAGAAAACCATCACCCCGGCTATCGAATACCCGTACGGCAACACGCCGATCGCGTTGAACGAAAGCGGTGGTGCGCTGGAGCACGTCAGCCTCAATGCCACTGATTCGACCCTGATGCTGGTGGGCTCGACCGGTTCGCAACTCAATGTGTTGTCGCTGACCAGCGAAGAAAACATGATGACTGGCGAAGTCACCAACGAGCAGAAGCGTATTGATCTGCCGCAGATGACCGAGCCGGTGAAAAACATCTTCGTCGACCCGCGCCAGCAGTGGCTGTATGTGGTCAACGGTCGTGCTCAGGCCGACGTGTTCAGCCTGCGCGACAAGAGCCTTAACGGTCGTTACAAATTGCTCGAAAATGCTGACGCCGAAGTCACCGCAACCACGCAACTGGTTGGCGGTATCTCGCTGATCATCGGTGACTCCAAAGGTGGTCTGGCCCAGTGGTTCATGGCTCGCGACCCCGATGGCGAGCAGCGCCTGAAGCAGATTCGTACGTTCCAGATGGGCAAGGCGCCAATCATTGAGATCACCGCCGAAGAGCGCCGCAAAGGCTTCCTGGCGCTGGATGCCGACGGCAAGCTCGGCGTGTTCCACAGCACCGCGCACCGTACCTTGCTGGTCGATCAGGTTGTTGAAGGCCAAGGCCTGTTCGGTCTGTCGCCGCGTGCCAACCGCGTGATCGTCGAGGCCGGCGGCAAGCTGCAACCGCTGCTGCTTGATAACCCGCACCCGGAAGTGTCCTGGAGCGCGCTGTGGAGCAAGGTCTGGTACGAGAACTACGACGAGCCTAAATATGTCTGGCAATCGACTGCGGCCAACACCGATTTCGAACCGAAACTGAGCCTCTCGCCACTGACCTTCGGCACCCTGAAAGCCGCGTTCTACGCGATGCTGCTGGCTGCGCCGCTTGCCGTTGCCGCCGCGATCTACACCGCGTACTTCATGGCCCCGGGCATGCGCCGCAAGGTCAAACCGGTGATCGAACTGATGGAAGCGATGCCGACGGTGATCCTCGGTTTCTTCGCCGGTCTGTTCCTCGCCCCTTATGTGGAAGGACATTTGCCGGGCATCTTCAGCCTGTTGATGTTGCTGCCGATCGGCATTCTGGTCGCCGGTTTCACCTTCAGCCGTCTGCCTGAGTCGATCCGTCTGAGAGTTCCGGATGGCTGGGAAAGTGCGCTGCTGATTCCGGTGATCCTGTTTGTGGGCTGGCTGTCGCTGTACATGAGCCCGTTCATGGAGAACTGGTTCTTCGGCGGCGACATGCGCATGTGGATCTCCCACGATCTGGGCATCACCTACGACCAGCGCAACGCTCTGGTAGTCGGCCTGGCCATGGGTTTTGCGGTGATCCCGAACATCTACTCGATCGCCGAAGACGCCGTGTTCAGCGTGCCTCGTGGTCTGACCCTCGGTTCGCTGGCCCTCGGTGCCACGCCGTGGCAGACCATGACTCGCGTGGTGATCCTCACCGCCAGCCCGGGCATCTTCTCGGCACTGATGATCGGCATGGGCCGTGCGGTCGGTGAAACGATGATCGTGCTGATGGCCACCGGTAACACCCCGGTCATGGAAATGAACCTGTTCGAAGGCCTGCGCACCCTGGCCGCCAACGTCGCAGTGGAAATGCCCGAGTCGGAAGTCGGCGGCAGCCACTACCGCGTGCTGTTCCTCTCGGCGCTGGTGCTGCTGTTGTTCACCTTCGTCATGAACACCCTGGCAGAACTGATTCGTCAGCGTCTGCGCAAGAAATACTCGTCGCTTTAAGCAAAGGTAGAAGTCTGTGAAACAGAACTCCCTGAAAGGATGGTTCAAGAGCGGCGCCCCAGGCGTCTGGATCAGCGGTGGCGCGGTGTCCATCGCGGTCATCATGACCATTGGCCTGCTGGCGGTGATTGCCGTGCGCGGTCTGGGTCACTTCTGGCCGGCGGATCTGATCCACGCCAGCTACGACGTGCCCGGCCAGGCCCAGCACCTGGTGGTCGGCGAAGTGGTGCAGAAAGAAGAAGTGCCCCGCGCCCGTCTGAAGAGCGCCGGTTTGCCGGTGCCAGACGCTGGCCCGGAATTCATGACCCGCGAGCTGATCAAGGTCGGCAACCGTGACCTGAACGGCAACGACTTCACCTGGATCGTCGGCGAGTGGCTGACCAACCAGAAGACGCCGCCGGAGCTGATGGCGATCGAACGTCGTGAGTGGGGCAATTTCTACGGCTACCTGGTCAACGTCAAACAGGACGGCAAGGTCATCGCCGAAGGTGAAGCGGCCTGGCCTGAACTGCAAGCGCGGATCGACCGCGTCAATGGTCTGGCCGCGCAACTGAAATCGCTGGAAAAAACCGACATCGGCGCGATCAACGCAGGACTGGAGCGCATCCGTCTGCACAGTCGCAAACTGGAGCTTGAAGGCAAATTCGACGCCGCCGCGCAAGCTGACATGGAGTCCGAGCGCGCCGAACTCAATGCCCGCTATCAGGACATCGAAGCGCGTCTGGCTGATCTGCATGCGCAATTCAACCGCGACGCTTTGACCGCTCGCGATGCCAACGGCAAAGAGATTCAAATCGATCTGGGCAAAGTGGTTCACGCCTACCAGCCGAACGCCATGGGCACGATGACCAAGATCGGCTTCTACTTCAGCAAGATCTGGGAATTCCTGTCGGACGACCCGCGTGAAGCGAACACCGAGGGCGGGATCTTCCCGGCGATTTTCGGCACCGTGATGATGACGCTGATCATGGCGATGATCGTGACGCCGTTCGGCGTTCTGGCAGCGGTGTACCTGCGTGAATACGCCAAGCAGAACACCCTGACGCGGATCATCCGGATCGCAGTGAACAACCTCGCGGGTGTTCCGGCAATCGTTTACGGCGTGTTTGGCCTGGGCTTCTTCGTTTACGTGTTGGGTGGTTCGGTTGACCGCTTGTTCTTCCCGGAAGCGTTGCCGGCACCGACCTTCGGTACGCCGGGTCTGCTCTGGGCTTCGCTGACGCTGGCGCTGCTGGCGGTGCCAGTGGTGATCGTGGCCACTGAAGAAGGCCTGGCGCGGATTCCTCGCACCGTGCGTGAAGGCTCGTTGGCCCTCGGCGCGACCAAGGCTGAGACCTTGTGGAAGATCGTCATCCCTATGGCCAGTCCGGCGATGATGACCGGCATGATCCTCGCGGTGGCCCGTGCCGCCGGTGAAGTAGCGCCGCTGATGCTGGTGGGTGTGGTGAAACTGGCGCCGTCGCTGCCGGTGGATGGCAACTACCCGTACCTGCACCTGGACCAGAAGATCATGCACCTGGGCTTCCACATCTATGACGTCGGCTTCCAGAGCCCGAACGTCGAAGCGGCACGACCGCTGGTGTACGCCACGGCGCTGTTGCTGGTGTTGGTGATCGCGACGTTGAACCTGTCGGCGGTGTATATCCGTAACCACCTGCGCGAAAAATACAAAGCACTGGATAGTTAATACAAATCCTGTGGGAGCTGGCTTGCCAGCGATGGCAACACCAGGGTGTAACTGGCAGACCGAGTTGCCTGCATCGCTGGCAAGCCAGCTCCCACAAGGATCGGCGCAGCCATAGATTTTGAGTAACCCATTGGCTATGCCAGTGGTTCATAGAACCGAATTTGTTAGCACAGGGGATATCCCATGCAGCACGAAACCCATACCCACGGCATCAACATGTCTGCCTTGGGTCGCGACAAGCAGAGCCTGAACCTCGAGCAGGAAACCGTTGCCATCGAAGTGCCGGGCCTGAGCCTGTACTACGGCGAGAAGCAAGCACTGTTCGACGTCAGCATGAACATTCCGAAACAGCGCGTGACCGCGTTCATCGGCCCGTCCGGCTGCGGCAAGTCCACGCTGCTGCGCACCTTCAACCGCATGAACGATCTGGTTGACGGCTGCCGTGTCGAAGGCGCGATCAACCTGTACGGCAACAACATCTATCGCAAGGGCGAAGATGTGGCCGAACTGCGTCGTCGCGTCGGCATGGTGTTCCAGAAGCCGAACCCGTTCCCGAAAACCATCTACGAAAACGTGGTTTACGGTCTGCGCATCCAGGGCATCAACAAGAAGCGCGTCCTCGACGAAGCCGTTGAGTGGGCACTGAAAGGCGCGGCGCTGTGGGACGAAGTCAAAGATCGTCTGCACGAGTCGGCACTGGGTCTGTCCGGTGGTCAGCAGCAACGTCTGGTAATCGCGCGCACCATCGCCGTGGAGCCAGAAGTCCTGCTGCTCGACGAGCCGTGCTCGGCACTCGACCCGATCTCGACGCTGAAAGTCGAAGAGCTGATCTACGAACTGAAGTCCAAGTTCACCATCGTCATCGTGACCCACAACATGCAGCAAGCCGCGCGGGTGTCCGACTACACGGCGTTCATGTACATGGGCAAACTGGTGGAATTTGGCGATACCGATACGCTGTTCACCAATCCGGCCAAGAAGCAGACCGAAGACTACATCACCGGTCGTTACGGCTGACAGTTGCGGGTTACTCACAGAATTGACGCTGCGGCCCGCCGCACCTTACCGGACGCTCCAAGGACGCCAACATGATTAGTAAAGAAGGCCTTACCCATCACATTTCCGCGCAGTTCAATGCCGAGCTTGAGGAAGTGCGCAGCCACCTCCTGGCCATGGGCGGGCTGGTCGAGAAGCAGGTCAACGACGCGGTCACGGCATTGATCGAGGCCGACTCCGGCCTGGCTCAGCAGGTGCGCGAGATCGACGACCAGATCAACCAGATGGAACGCAACATCGACGAAGAGTGCCTGCGCATTCTGGCCCGTCGTCAGCCGGCGGCGTCCGACCTGCGTCTGATCATCAGCATCTCCAAGTCGGTGATCGACCTGGAGCGTATCGGCGACGAAGCCACCAAGATCGCCCGCCGTGCCATTCAACTGTGCGAAGAAGGCGAAGCCCCGCGCGGTTACGTCGAGGTTCGCCACATTGGCGACCAGGTGCGCAACATGGTTCGCGATGCGCTGGACGCGTTTGCCCGTTTCGACGCCGATCTGGCCTTGTCGGTGGCGCAATACGACAAAATCATCGACCGCGAGTACAAGACTGCCCTGCGTGAACTGGCGACCTACATGATGGAAGACCCGCGCTCTATCTCGCGCGTCTTGAGCATCATCTGGGTGCTGCGTTCGCTGGAGCGCATCGGCGACCACGCGCGCAATATCTCCGAGTTGGTGATCTATCTGGTGCGCGGCACCGACGTGCGCCACATGGGCCTCAAGCGCATGAAGGAAGAAGTTCAAGGCACAAGCGGCGAAACCGCTAATGTTCCGGGCGTTGCTGACGATAAGTAAGATTGCCTGAGAAAAGCGCCCGGCCCTTTGGCCGGGCGTTTTTGTTTCCGGTGCTTTTGAATCAATCGAATTAAAAAGCAGCACCCGCGAACGAAAAGTCCCGGCGTGACTGAAGAGTTTTGGCAATGTGCCATCAGCCAGCGTTATGCTTGCCGGGATTTTAATAGGGGTGTTGGATGAGCAAGATCAGTGTGTTGGTTGTGGACGACGCTTCGTTCATTCGTGACCTGGTGAAAAAGTGCCTGCGTAATTACTTCCCGGGGATCCGCACCGAGGACGCCATCAACGGCAAGAAGGCCCAGGCCATGCTGGCCCGTGAAGCTTTCGACCTGGTCCTGTGCGACTGGGAAATGCCGGAAATGTCGGGTCTGGAACTGCTGACCTGGTGCCGCGAGCAGGACAATCTCAAGACCATGCCGTTTGTCATGGTCACCAGCCGTGGCGACAAGGAAAACGTCGTGCAGGCGATCCAGGCCGGCGTTTCCGGCTATGTCAGCAAGCCGTTCACCAACGAACAACTGCTGACCAAGGTCAAGCAGGCGCTGAACAAGGTCGGCAAGCTCGACACCCTGATGAACAGCGCACCGACCAAGATGAACTCGGCGTTCGGCAATGACTCCCTGAGTGCCCTGACCGGCGGTAAAGCAGCGGTAATTGGTGGCGGTGCCCCGGCTGCGGCGGCGGTAAACCCGTTTGCCAAACCCGTCGCCGCGGCGCCTGCACCGGCGGCGGCCGCGTCGCGTGGCCTGCTCAACAGCCCACCGGTCAAGGCGCCTGTGGCTGCGTCTTCGCCTGCCAGCGGTCGCGGTCAGGGCCAATTGCGCCTGCCGAGCGGCACGCAGCAATGCGTGATCAAGGCCCTGAGCATCAAGGAAGCGCTGCTGGTGGTGAAACGCACCGACACCCTGCCGCAGATCCTCGACAGCGCTGTGCTCGACCTGGAGCAGGGAGACAACGCCGAAATCGCCCGCCTCAATGGTTATCTCCACGCCATCGTCGCGTTTGAGCAGAAACCTGACAGCGACTGGCTGCAACTGACGTTCCGCTTCGTCGACCAGGACGCGCAGAAACTCGACTACATCTCCCGCCTGATCGCCCGCGGCACGGCGCAGAAGCACTTCGTACCCGGCGCGTAAGCGGGGCGCCCCGAAAGATCGCAGCCTGCGGCAGCTCCTACAGGGATCACATTCCAATGTAGGAGCTGCCGAAGGCTGCGATCTTTTGCTTTGGGCTGTGCCAAATTTGAAACATCTCTCGACTACCCTGGTCTGTCTCACCTGCTAGGCTCTTTCCCAGGCCTTACTTCGACAGACTCTTGCCCATGCTCGCGCGCCTGCTGTTTTTCTGTGGTTTGGTCATGGCCTCCAACCTGGCTGTGGCGATGACCATCTACAAATCCACCGATGCCAACGGCGTGGTCTCGTACAGCGACCGTCCGAGCAAAGGTGCGAAGGTGTTCGTGTTTCAGGACCGAATGGTCGAGCGCCTCGAGCGCCAGGTCTACCTCGACATCAAGAAACAGAAGGGCGTCGACGTGGTGTTCGTGCGCAACGACCTGTATGCGCCGGTTGAGATAGCGCTGGCGTTCACAGGCCTGAGCAACGTGCGTGGCGCGCCGACTCAAACCATTCGCCGGGTGTTGCCGGCGCGCAGCAATACGCGGTTGGCGTTGCTCAAAGCGGTGTCCGGCGGCCAGCCATTGGTGTATTCGCCGCAGTTTCACTATTCCCTCGGCGATCCTTCAGGAGCGGCCCAGGGCTATCGTTATCCGCTGCCGTGGCGTGGTGGACCGTTCCGCTTGAGTCAGGGTGCCAACGGCCAATACAGCCACTATGGGCCGAAGAACAAATATGCGATGGACATCGCCATGCCGGTCGGCACGCCGATCATCGCGGCGCGGGCCGGCGTGGTGGTAAAGACCGAGAATTCGCAGAGCGGGCGCGGCAATGATGCATCCGGCAATTTCGTGCGGGTGCTGCACGACGACGGCACGATGGGCGTGTACCTGCATCTCAAGCAAGGTTCGGTGAGTGTGCGCGAAGGGCAGCGGGTGAAAGTAGGTAGTCCGTTGGCGCTGTCGGGCAACACCGGCAACAGCAGTGGCCCGCACCTGCACTTTGTGGTGCAGCGCAACAGCGGCGCGGGGCTGGTGTCGATTCCGTATCAGTTCAACCAGCCGCTGGGGGCGTTGCCCAACTTTGCGTTGGGCAAGCAGTAGGCGCGATAGGGTGTTGAGGGTTTTTGTGGCGAGGGATTCTGTGGCGAGGGGATTTATCCCCGATGGACGGCGTAGCCGTCCCAGAACCATTCAATGCAGTCAGTAAGTACAGAGTTGCAGGGTTTGGGGCCGCTTCGCAGCCCATCGGGGATAAATCCCCTCGCCACAAGAGCCCCCCAAACTCCCATTAATCCAGCATCAACACCTTCGCCAGCACAATCTTCGGCCCTTTCATCTTCTTGATGATGATCCGCAAGCCTTCGACTTCCAGCACTTCTTCCTCTTCCGGCACCCGTTTCAGGGTTTCATAGACCAGGCCAGCGAGGGTTTCGGCTTCGATGTGGTCCAGGTCGATCCCCAGCAGGCGTTCAACCTTGAACAATGGCGTGTCGCCGCGCACCAGCAGCTTGCCCGGCTGATAGGCGAGGATGCCGCGCTCAGCCTTGCGGTGTTCGTCCTGAATATCGCCGACCAGCACTTCCAGCACGTCTTCCATGGTCAGGTAGCCGATGATGTTGCCGTCAGCCTCCTCGACCACGGCGAAGTGCGAGCCGCCCTTGCGGAACTGCTCCAGCAGCTGCGACAGCGGCATGTGCCGCGACACGCGCTCCAGCGGGCGGGTCAGTTCAGCCAGGTTGAACGACTCGGGAATGTGATCCAGTGCTGCCAGCTCCAGCAGCAGATCCTTGATGTGCAGCAGGCCGACGAACTCCTGGCGCTCGCTGTCGTATACCGGATAACGGCTGAACTTGTGGCGACGGAACATCGCCAGGATTTCTTTCAGCGGCGCGTTGAATTCCAGCGTGATCAGGTCTTCGCGGGAGTTGGCCCAGTCGACCACTTCCAGTTCGCCCATCTCCACCGCCGAGGCCAAAACGCGCATGCCCTGGTCGCTGGGATCCTGGCCACGGCTGGAGTGCAGGATCAGTTTCAGTTCTTCGCGGCTGTAATGGTGTTCATGGTGCGGGCCGGGTTCACCCTGGCCGGCGATACGCAGAATCGCGTTGGCGCTGGCGTTGAGCAGGTAGATCGCCGGGTACATCGCCCAGTAGAACAGGTACAGCGGCACCGCCGTCCACAGCGACAGCAGCTCGGGTTTGCGGATCGCCCACGATTTGGGCGCCAGCTCACCAACCACAATGTGCAGATACGAAATGACGAAGAACGCGGCGAAGAACGACACGCCTTTGATCACTTCCGGCGACTGCACGCCAACGCTTTCCAGCAGCGGCTCGAGAATGTGCGCAAACGCGGGCTCACCCACCCAGCCCAGACCAAGCGAGGCGAGGGTGATACCGAGCTGACACGCCGAAAGGTACGCATCGAGCTGACTGTGTACGGTGCGCAGGATGTGCCCGCGCCAGCCGTTCTTGTCAGCGATGGCCTCGACCCGGGTCGAGCGCAGTTTGACCATGGCGAATTCTGCCGCAACGAAAAAGCCGTTGAGCAAAACCAGGATCAGAGCAAAAAGGATCATGCCGAAATCGGCGAATATTGTTGCGAGGGACAAGCCAGGGGAAGGGTCCATGATGGAGTTTTGCGGGTTCCGTGTGATTCAAAAGAGATAAAAGCCGCACCTGAAAGGCAGGCACAAGTCAGCCAATGTAGCGGCTGACTTGGCGATTGCCTAGTGGCGCGTGCCGGCCGGTATCACTCGGCGGCGCTGATCGCCCGTGCGTAAGCGACCTGAGCCGGGGCGAAATGGCAGGTGAACGTGCTGCCGTGGCCGGGCACGCTGCTGATCTCCATGCGTGCGCGGTGGCGCAGCAACACGTGTTTGACGATGGCCAGACCGAGCCCGGTGCCACCGGTGTTGGAGTTGCGGCTGGAGTCGACACGGTAGAAGCGTTCGGTCAGGCGCGGCAGGTGTTTGCTGTCGATGCCGATCCCCGAATCCTGCACGCTCAGGTGTGCGCCTTGCTCGTCGCCCCACCAGCGAATGCGGATATTGCCCTCGGCCGGGGTGTACTTCACTGCGTTGAACACCAGATTGGAAAACGCGCTGCGCAGTTCCGCCTCGCTGCCCTTGAGCAACAGGCTGCTGTCGGCCTCCAGAGTGATGCGCTGGTTTTTCGAGCCGGACAATTGCTGCGCATCGCTCGTAATCGATTGCAACAGCGTGTCGATCTGAATCGGTTGGTTGTCGGACGGGTAATCGGTGGCTTCCAGCTTCGCCAGCAGCAACAAATCGTTGAGCAGCGTCTGCATGCGCCCGCCCTGTTGTTGCATCTGCTGCAGGGCACGGCTCCAGCGCGGGTTCACTTCTTCGACGTTGTCGAGCAGGGTTTCCAGATAGCCGCAGATTACCGTCAGCGGCGTGCGCAATTCGTGGGAGACGTTGGCGATGAAGTCTTTGCGCATCTGTTCCAGCTGATGAATGCGCGTGACGTCGCGCACCAGCATCAAGTGTTCGTTGTTGCCGTAGCGGGTCAGGTACAGCTGAATGCGCACGCGATCATTGGTCGGCGAGGGGATTTCCAGCGGCTCGGAATAGCTGTCTTGCTCGAAGTATTCCTTGAAGCGCGGATGGCGCACCAGATTGGTCACCGGTTGGCCGCTGTCCTGTGGGGTCTTGAGCCCGAGCAGGGTTTCGGCGGCGCGGTTCCACCATTCGAGGTTGCCATCGCTGTCGAGCATGATGACCGCGTCTTTCAGCGCAGCGGTGGACTCCTGGACCCGGTCGATCACCGCTTGCAGACGCCCGCGCACTCGTTGGTCGCGGCGCTGCAGGTGATAGATGCTGTCGAACACCTCGCCCCACAGACCGTAACCGTCGGGCGGTGCTTCATCAGGTTGGTGCAGGCGCAGCCACTCGTGCAGACGCAGCAATTGCTTGAGTGTCCAGGCCAGGTAAATACCCAGTCCCGCCGCGAGGCTCCAGCCGTAATAGCCGCTGATCAGACCGATCACCAGGCAGGCGGTGACCAGCAGCAGCATGTGGCGAATCAGGGTGCCATGCCAGTTTTGATTCACGGGGGCGTCCTTAGCCGCAGCGTCAAGTTTCAAGCTGCAAGCTACAAGTCAGAGCGGCTCGCTGTTTCTTGCCGCTTGTAGCTAGAAGCTTGCAGCTGTTTTTATGCTTTTGTGGAGAACCGGTAGCCGGTGCCGCGCACGGTTTGTACCAGATTTTCGTAAGCGTCGCCGAGGGCCTTGCGCAGTCGTCGGATGTGCACGTCGACCGTGCGCTCTTCAACATAGACGTTGCCGCCCCAGACCTGATCCAGCAACTGGCCGCGAGTGTAGGCGCGTTCCTGGTGGGTCATGAAGAATTGCAGCAGACGGTACTCGGTCGGGCCCATCTCGGCCGGTTTGCCGTCGATGGTCACGCGGTGGCTGATCGGGTCGAGCAGCAGGCCACCGACTTCGATTGGCGCTTCGCCATCGGTCGGGCCGGCGCGGCGCAGCACGGCCTTGAGGCGTGCGACCAGTTCGCGTGGGGAAAATGGTTTGGTGATGTAATCATCGGCGCCGACTTCAAGACCCTGGATCTTGTTGTCCTCTTCGCCCTTGGCGGTGAGCATGATGATCGGGATGTCCCCGGTCAGTTCATCACGCTTCAGACGTCGGGCCAACTCAATGCCGGATGTGCCGGGCAACATCCAGTCGAGCAGGATCAGGTCCGGCTTGCGGTCGACGATGATGGCGTGCGCCTGCTGCGAGTTCTCTGCCTCGAGGCAGTCATAGCCGGCCATTTCCAACGCCACGGCGATCATTTCGCGAATCGGCGCTTCGTCGTCGACGATCAGAATGCTCCTGCCAACCATGCCTTAATCCTCTTGTCATTTAACTGTCTTGCGCCGCATTAGATAACGGAATTATTGCAGTCGTGTGACAGTATTTTAGCTCGGGGGCGATTATGCGGATCCTCAACTAAGCTCTAAGTCCGAATCCTGACAACCACAAAAGAAGGTTTCCATGACTCAAATGACTGTTTCCTTCAAAGCTTTGCTGATGGCTGCCGCCCTGACTCTGCCTGGACTGGCGATGGCTGCCGATCCGGCCATGATGAAAGACGGCATGATGGTCGACCACAAAGGCATGACGCTTTACACGTTCGACAAGGACGCTGGCGGCAAGTCGATGTGCAACGACGACTGCGCCAAGAACTGGCCACCATTGATGGCGCCGGCGGACGCCAAGGCTGACGGTAAATGGAGTGTCATCAAGCGCGATGACGGCATGATGCAGTACGCCTACGATGGCAAACCGCTGTACACCTTCATGAAGGACGAGAAGCCTGGAGACATGACAGGCGACAAGATGAAAAGCGTCTGGCACGTCGTTCGCGAATCGCAGAAATAACCGCGATTCCCTGTGGGAGCGAGCCTGCTCGCGAAAGCGTCGTGTCAGTCAGAATATTTGTGAACTGATCCACCGCTATCGAGCTGGCTCGCTCCCACTGGGTCTGTGGCTCAACGCAACGCGTAATCCAGCACGATCCCGACAAAAATCGCCAGCCCGGCCCAGTGGTTGTGCAAAAACGCCTGGAAGCAGCGCATCCGGTCCTTGTTGCGGGTGTACCAGAACTCCCAGGCGTAACAGCCGGCGGCCACCAGCAGACCGAGCTGAAACCAGATCCCCAGCTCAAATTTCGACCCGGCCAGTAACAGGCATCCCAGCGACAACGCCTGCAAGGTCAGGATGATCACCCGGTCCGCCTCGCCGAACAGAATCGCCGTGGATTTCACGCCGATTTTGAGGTCGTCATCGCGGTCGGTCATCGCGTAATAGGTGTCGTAACCCACCGTCCACAGCAGATTGGCGATCCACAGCAGCCACGCCGCCGCTGGCAACTCGCCGGTTTCTGCGGTGAATGCCATCGGCATACCCCAGGAAAACGCCGCACCCAGTACCACTTGCGGGTAATAGGTGTAGCGCTTCATGAACGGATAGGTGAAGGCCAGCGCCAGACCGCCCAGCGACAACCAGATTGTCGGGGCATTGGTGCAGAGCACCAGCAGGAAACTCACGCCCATCAGCAGCGCAAAGAACACCAGCGCCTCTTTTGAGCTGATCCTGCCGGCTGCCAGAGGCCGTTGCGCGGTGCGTTTGACGTGGCCGTCGACCTTGCGATCGGCCCAGTCATTGATCACGCAGCCACCGGCGCGGGTCAGCACCACACCGAGGACGAAAATCACCACGTTGGCCAGCGACGGCGAACCCTTGCCGGCGATCCACAACGCCCACAAGGTTGGCCACAGCAGCAGATAAATGCCGATCGGCTTGTCCATGCGCGTCAACTGAATGAAATCCCAGGCGCGCGGGTTCAAACGGTTCAGGGACTTGAGCAGGCTCTGGTACATCAGCAGTTCTCCGGATGGGCGCGGGCGGCGTCCCACAGGCTCGGCAAGAAGATTTCCGCAACCAGCACGCTCAATGCGCCACGGTCGAAACGCGAACGACGGCCCCACAACTCGGGCGCCTGGGCGGCGGGCGGCAGCCACTGCTCCGGGTAGTGACAGACTTCGATGGCGCGGCGCCGGAAGGCCTGGTCGCAAAACAGCAGTTCGCCCAGGGAGCGGCTGCCCAACTCATCCATGTGCAAACCGTCGCCCTGCAATGCACTGCGCGATGCCACGCTGCGGGCGAACACCCACGCCTGGCCATGGCCGCGCAAATACACCTCGCGCACCCAGCCTTCGCTGCCTTCTGCCAGATCCAGCGCGGCACATTCGTCGACACGCAAGGTGTCCCAGCCTTCGAAAAGCGGCGTGACGCTGAAGCCATCGTTGGACAAACGGGTCAGGCGGCGGGTCAGCGAACCTTCGTCGAACAGCCAGTCCAGGGTCGATGAATCGGGGAGGGGCGTCAGTCGGCTTTGGGGCAGCCAGAGCGGGGCGGGGGAGGAGTTTGTCTGTTGCACAATGAGTCATTATTGGCCGCAAATGAGGCGCCGAGCTTACCATGGCGGGCACCGATATTGATTGATCCGGGTCGCCGTTGCGCCGAACAGGCTTGCATCTGTCCGGCACCATCAGTACAAAACGCCCTGAGCCGGATGGCAGCGCAACACCCATCGACCATTCGCGCCGGCAAAAGCCTGAATCCTGAGGAAGTACCTGAATGAAGAAGTGGCAATGTGTGGTCTGTGGCCTGATCTATAACGAAGCCGACGGCTGGCCGGATGACGGCATCGCGCCGGGCACCCTGTGGCAGGACGTGCCGGAAGACTGGCTGTGCCCAGACTGCGGCGTTGGCAAGATGGACTTCGAAATGATCGAAATCAACTAAGAAAAACAGAGGGAACAAGGCATGAGCGCACCAGTCGTCATCATCGGCACCGGGCTTGCGGGCTACAACCTGGCCCGCGAGTTTCGCAAGCTCGACAGCGAAACACCGCTGCTGCTGATTACCGCCGATGACGGTCGCTCCTACTCCAAGCCGATGCTCTCCACCGGTTTCGGCAAGAACAAGGACGCCGATGGCCTGAGCATGGCCGAGCCAGGCGCGATGGCCGAGCAGTTGAAGGCCGAGGTGCGTACGCATACGCGCATCAGCGGCATCGACGCGGGCCACAAGCGCCTGTGGATCGGCGAAGAAGCCGTGGCTTATCGCGACCTGATCCTCGCCTGGGGTGCAGAAACCGTACGCGTGCCGATCGAAGGCGACGGCGCCGATTTGGTGTTCCCGATCAATGATCTTGAAGACTACGCACGTTTCCGCGCGGCAGCGGCTGGCAAGCGTCGGGTACTGGTGCTCGGTGCCGGGTTGATCGGCTGTGAATTCGCTAACGATCTGATCCTTGGTGGCTACGAGGTGCAACTGGTTGCCCCGTGCGAGCAAGTCATGCCGATGTTGCTGCATCCAGCGGCCGCAGCAGCGGTGCAGTCCGGGCTGGAAAGCCTTGGCGCAAAATTCCACCTCGGCCCGGTGCTGACCCGTCTGCACAAGGTCGCCGACGGTCTGGAAGCGCATTTGTCCGACGGTCAGGTCATTCCCTGCGACGTAGTGGTCTCGGCCATCGGCCTTCGCCCTCGCATCGATCTGGCGGCGGCTGCCGGCGTGCAGGTCAATCGCGGTGTCGTGGTTGATCGACAACTGAAAACATCCCACGCCAATATCTACGCCTTGGGCGACTGCGCCGAGGTCGATGGGCTGAATCTTTTGTACGTCATGCCCCTCATGAGTTGTGCGCGTGCGCTGGCACAAACCCTCGCAGGCAACCCGACGGCGGTGAACTACGGCCCGATGCCGATCACCGTGAAAACCCCCGTCTGCCCATTGGTGGTGTCGCCGCCACCACGGGGCAGCGAAGGGGTCTGGACCGTCGAGGGGCAGGGCGCCGACATCAAGGCCCTGTGCCACGGCGCAGACGGTCAGTTGCTGGGGTATGCCCTGACCGGTGCGGCGGTGATGGAAAAACTCGCCCTGAACAAACAGCTTCCGGCCCTGCTGGCGTAAATACCGGTCGTTCTGTCGGAATCACCCAGCTTTTGCCCCCACAAAGGTCGCGGGGAGACTGGCGCCGCCCGTATCCGCGTGCCATTCTCACTCCCGTCTGCCGCAGCGTAGAGCCTGCGGCGCCTTGGGCGCTGTTCCAACGAGAACAGCACGGACATAACAACAAAAAACCGTCAAAGGGGCTTCACTAATGCGTAAACCAGAACTCGCCGCTGCAATTGCTGAAAAAGCAGATCTGACCAAAGAACAGGCCAACCGCGTGCTCAACGCCGTTCTCGAAGAAATCACCGGCGCTCTGCACCGCAAGGACAGCGTCACGCTGGTGGGCTTCGGCACCTTCCTGCAACGCCACCGCGGCGCCCGTACCGGCAAAAACCCGCAAACCGGCGAGCCGGTGAAAATCAAGGCCAGCAATACCGTAGCGTTCAAGCCAGGCAAATCGTTGAAAGACAGCGTTAATCCATAATTGCGGCGAGCTCCCTGAATAACGGGGAGAACCGCAATAAAAAATGGGCACACCGATTGCGGTCGGGTGCCCATTTTTTGTGGCTGTTTAACGCGCTTACTGACGTCGGAAGCAGGCCTTGCCGTTGCCGAAGTCTACCGCCAGACAGTTTGGCTCGATGGCCAATTCCAGATCCTGAAACAGGCCGGACAAATCGCTGTTGGAGGCGGCTTTGGTCGCGCTTTTCAGCGTCAGCGTTTCGTTCTCTACCTGCCATGTGCCCTTGGCAAAACCATCCGCACTGCCATACGAAACACCTGCATCAAAGGTGCCGTCCTTACGCAGTAGCAACTCGGCGCCCATTTCCATCGCGCCGTACAGATAGTAATGGCCCTCCAGCGGCGAGGTGTCTGCTGATGCTTGGGTGATGGGCAGCCACATCAGTGCTGCAAAAAACAGTGGTTTCAATTCCATGAGGTCATTACTCCTTACCAGCTTTCGTTGCGTGTTGGATTTTCCGATGAAGGTTTCAAATAACGGCTCGAGAAGCAACGGATAACTGCGTAGTGTTTCGAGAAATCCTTTTTAGTAGCGTTTGACGTCGAAATGAAAGGGCGACTGTGGAGAATGGTGGGTGAGCGACGGTGGGTAAATGAATCCCCGGAGATTTTGACGTCTCACCAGCTCCCATAGGGAATCCCGAACTTTTCGATGTAGGTTTTGGATACATCGGTAAGAGGTCGATGTTTACCGCCGGATTTGCCTTCATAAGGGCCTTTCGGATTGATGGTTCCCTCTACGCGGGCAATCTCGACAGCCTTCAAGCAGGGCCCTCCCAACCAGACCTTGGCGATTCCGCCGGGCGCCAGACCAATACCAATGTCATCTCGGTAATCCGAGATCCACTTGCCATCAGCCCTGCAGAAGGCCTTCTCGGGTTTGCGCATGATTTCACGGGCTGATTCGGGAATTACAATGTAAGCCTCATAGGTTTGAGGTTCGGCAAGTGATTGCCAGCGCACGTAGATCAAACGGGGCAGGTCGGCGCCGTTGACTTCGCGACCAGCGCCACTACCGGGATTGTCCGGCCAGCCTGCGGGTGTGCCCGTGTTGTTGGTGGGGGTTCTTACCGAAGCAATTCCAGCTCCGGCACGACGGAACACCCGTTCACGGATATCCACGACATCGGCCGTTTCAATCCAGACCTCCATGTAGTCGGGCGCTCCAAAGCCAAGGAACCAGGATGGTTTGTTAGTCGATTGAGCATGAATTTGAGTGCAAACCGACAACAGCAGCCCGAAGAACAGGCGTACGTATTTTTTTATGCGAGGGCTTGGACTCCTTGGCGCGATGACCGGATTGTGGTTACCACGCGCCATAGGGAATCCCGAACTTTTCGATGTAGGATTTGGATTCAGGCGAAAGAGGCAAGGCATAGCGGCCCTGATTTTTCCCCTGATACGGTCCTTGTTTGCTGACGGAGCCTACAACTCGTGCAATTTCGACTGCCTTCAGACAAGGTGCGCCTAGCCAAACTTTGGCAATGCCGCCGGGCGCCAGACCAATACCAATGTCATCTCGGTAATCCGAGATCCACTTGCCATCAGCCCTGCAGAAGGCCTTCTCGGGTTTGCGCATGATTTCACGGGCTGATTCGGGAATTACAATGTAAGCCTCATAGGTTTGAGGTTCGGCAAGTGATTGCCAGCGCACGTAGATCAAACGGGGCAGGTCGGCGCCGTTGACTTCGCGACCAGCGCCACTACCGGGATTGTCCGGCCAGCCTGCGGGTGTGCCCGTGTTGTTGGTGGGGGTACTTACCGAAGCAATACCGGCTCCGGCACGACGGAACACCCGTTCACGGATATCCACGACATCGGCTGTTTCAATCCAGACCTCCATGTAGTCGGGCGCTCCAAAGCCAAGGAACCAGGATGGTTGTTTAGTCGATTGAGCATGAATTTGAGTGCAAACCGACAACAGCAGCCCGAAGAACAGGCGTACGTATTTTTTTATGCGAGGGCTCGGACTCCTTGGCGCGATGACCGGATTGTGGTTACCACGAGCCATAGGGAATCCCGAACTTTTCGATGTAGGATTTGGATTCTTCGTGTAGACCAGAGTATTCACCGCCCCCGCGCCTGCTGTTTGATCCCTTTGAGTGGACTATGCCTTTCACGCGTGTGATTTCAATGCCCGGAAGACATGGTCCGCGAACCCATACTTTGGCGATACCGCCGGGGGCTAGTCCCACTACCAGCCATTTTCGATATTGCGTTATGACCTTCCCGTCAAACGCGCAAAATATGTCCTCGCGTTTACGCATCTGCATTCGAGTGGACTCAGGAATCCTGATGACGACTTCGTAAGTTTGTGACTCAACAAGTGACTGCCAGCGGACATAAATGCGCTCGGGCAGATTCGCGCCTGAAGTAGGCCGCCCCTTTCCCCCTGGGTCCCCGGGCCATCCAGCAGGGCTGCCTTTGAATTCGTCGGGCGTTCCTTTTCTGAATGCGTTCGGATAGCTTTGTGCTGCGACGCTGCTGCCGATGTTACTGAATAGCCTGTTATCTATATCTACTGCCGCTGTAGCTTCAATCACGACATCCATATAGTCAGGAGAGAAAAGTTGTAACGTCCATGCGTCATAAGGAAGAGAGCGGTCAGCCGCTGAGGTACAGCTACTCAAAAATAGCGCAAGCGACAAAGTGCAAAGAAAGACGCCGTATTTCTCAAGCATTGGGATGCACCACACGAACAAAGTTTTCGGCTGGCCGATTGATGAACAGGATGTTCAGTTCGCTACCGTTCAACTCCTCTGTCGTGTTCCAGTTTGCTGAAAGATGGATGTAGCGTGCTAGGAGCAAGGCCTCCTCGTTCGGTGTCAATCCAATATGACCGCTGTGACCGAGTGAATAAGCCATCAATTTCCTCGCAATGGTGTGTAGTTCCCTTGGCAACGCATATCGGCTGTCTTCTTCGTCAATGACTTTGAATTGAACGCCATGCTTCGCACCCAACTCCCGCATAACTCGCAGATAAATCAATGACAGATCATTGCGGACTTCTCGCTCACAACTGATGACTGCGTGCACCTGTTTCCAACGGGCTCTGTCGCCCTTGGCATTGCGGGTGAATACTTTCTCCCAGGCGCGTATATGCAGTGGCAAGTCTTGGAGATTCAGCTGGTCCTGCAGGCGCCTGAGTTCATACTGCGTGACCTTATAAGCATCTGACTCATGATTGGGCAGGCGAACATCCTCTGCGCTTTGGCGTGGTTTGCTGAGCAAAACACGCTCGGTGATGCGGGGCACATACCCGCCACCCAGATCAGAATGCACCCCTGGTAATACGAGGTCGGCAGCATCGGCCTTGTTCAGCGAAAAATTATGGCGGCGCTCGTCCCGAGCTACGAGGTGCACGACTTTTTTGGCGATGTCTGGCGCGAGATAGAGGTTCACGTCGGGGTTTTCGGCGTCGTGGACGCTGAAATCGCCGGAGGATATTTTTGCGACGGCCGAAGCAGTGTCGAAGATGCCAATAAAGTTGATGGCAAGATTATCCGGGCTGAATCCCTCGACTAGCAGTGGGGTGCTCGCGAGTGCCTCCACCAAGATATTTTCCTCGATCTTCAGTACTTCGTTGGCAAAATGCCTTGCAGCCGCAGCGCCTCGACTAAAGCCGAAAATATCCAGCTCGATTCGAGCGGCTTTTCTTTCAGCATTTTTCTGATGAAAAAGCCGTAGCCGTTCCACGATGAGCGTTGGACTTTGCGCCACTCTTGCAAGAATGCCCTGTGCGCCCCCTCCAGTTGCTTTCGAGTACTTAGAATCTTCCGCGCCACTGCTAGTGCCGATACCTTCCACGTATACCGGTATGAATCCAATCAATTCATCACTTTCCAATCGGCGTTCACTGTCATCGCGATACAAGTCATAAAGCCTAGCCACATTGCTCATGTCGTTGCCATAACTGTTATCGGGTACTCCGCCCATACCGTCATAACCTTGGCTCATGCAGAACTTCTGGATCTCTTCTGCCTGCTCCGCCAATCCCACATCGCTTGCGTAGCAGCCAGCAGCCATTTCGCTGTTCAGTCGGTTATTCCCCGTGCCATCGAAAAACACGCCGATCCGCAAAGTAATGCCCCCCGGCGTTTCATCCTCCAGATCGACTTCTTCCTCGTCTTCTTCGAGTTCCTCCTCGATAAGTGCTTGTGTCGGTGCCGAGGCGGACACGGGCAATGCGCCCTCCAGTCCAGGCAGCAGCAAATGGCTGCCTGCGCTGTCGGCTGGCTGTCGGCCCGTTTCGATTTCGATGCTGCTGAAAATACCGCCAGCATCGATCACGATGTGATGACCGCCCGCTTTCAGCGTGATGCTGGCGCCGGCATCCAGCACAACATTGGCGCCGGCCTTGAGATGCACTTGCTGGCCGGCTTCGACGTCGAGGATCTTGCCGACGCTCGTGTGGCTGTTGCCGTTGATGGTTTCGCGGCGTTCATTGCCGACTTCCAGCTGAATGCTGTTGCCGACCTCCTGAACCATGTCGCGCTGCGCGCGCAAATAGATCAGCTCCTGGCCGGCGCGATCTTCGATCGCCAGTTCGTTGTAGCCGCCACTGTTGGGCGAACCGTGGCTGCGCAGCACGGTTCTGGTTTTGTGCTCGGGCAAGGAGTAAGGCGGCGAAGTGACTGTGTTGGCCACGCAACCGGTGATCAGCGGTTTGTCCGGATCGCCTTCCAGAAAGGTCACCACGACTTCCATGCCAATGCGCGGAATGGCCATCGCTCCAAAATGATCCCCGGCCCAACCGGTCGCCACGCGTACCCAGCAACTGCTGCGCTCACTGTTCAGTTCGGCGCGATCCCACGGCAGCTCAATCTTCACGCGCCCTGATTCATCACAGTAGATCTCCTCGCCTTGAGGCCCGGTGACTCGCGCGGTCTGTGCTACCAGCGGTGGACGACGCCCCGGCAGCGGTGGGCGGAAAACCACCTCGGCGGGAATTGCGCTGAAGCGATTGCGATAACCCTGAGTGAAGCCGTCGGCGGGTTTGACGTCACTGGTGCCCGCCTCCTCGAGCACTTGTGGCTGTCGGCCGGTGTGGGAAACGCTGAGCAATAGCCAAAAGTCGTTGCACTGTTTACGCGGGTGTTCGGTCAGGTCGAAAAGATAGCCGCAGCGCAGGCTCGGCTGATCGCTTACGCCCTCGGCCAATTCATAGTCGGCGCGAAGCCGCTCCAGCGTCTGTCGAACTCGTTTTTTGGCGCGCTTCTCGTTATCCAGCAGTAACGGGTAGCGATAGTCTTCCAGCGTCGGCGTGAACTCGGCGGTGAAGCGACTTTCGAGCAGCAGGTTCGGGCGCTTCAAATCATAGTCGCGGCGAGTTACCGCGCTGGTGCGGGTGCTGGTCCGCAGACTGAGCCGGCTAACTACCGGATGCGCGGCGACCATGCCGGAATCTTGCTGATAGGGCGTGGCGCCGAGTTTGGGCAGGAACACCTGATCATCAGTGAACACCAGCATATGGCTGTCCGCCGAGTGCTGGTGATGCCATGCAATGCCATCCTCGGCACATAACCTCTGGATGAATTCCAGATTATTTTCCGCGTACTGAACGCAGTACTCACGAGGCTCGCAGGTGCTGACATGGAAGGTAAACGCATCGGCCTGAATGCCGTGCCCATTGAGCACCTTTGCGATGATCTGCGGCACCGTAAGACTCTGAAAAATCCGCTGATCCTGACTGAACTGCAAATAGTGCAGCGCCGGCACCAGCGTCAGCTCATAGCGAGTCAGACGTTTACCGGACTCTGCCACCATCACATCTTCGATGCGCCCGTGAATGCCTTCGCCGTCGAGGCCGAATTGTAGAAACGCGGGTTGGCTGAGCAGGCTCTCCAGATCGAAATCCGGATGCTCGCTGACCAGTTCGATTCTGACGCAGTAAAGCTGGCTGATGGCTTCGGTGCCGTTAAAGGCAAGCACCTTGAAGTCGTGCCGAATAGCGGGGATTTGCAGGGTGAATAGCGCGCAATTGCCTGCACTGAACATACGCTTGTCCTTAAGCAAGTGAGTCGATGCGCGGTGTCCGATCGTCCGTGATCGCCACGCAAAAAGAATTTGCCAAGCCAAGCTAGCAATGCAGGAAATAAATTGATGTAAGAAGTATCCCTGAGATTTGTCAGAGTATTCCGGGTGTGAAGTGGCTGGGTGGATTGACGGAAAGGACTGTAGGAAAACACTTCGATAATTATTGAGTTAGCACGGTTGTGCAGTATTTGCGGGGACGTCATGTTGCAGAAATATCAAATGCCATCAAATTGATGGCACTTTTTTAGTTGACCGTTGTCTCCGGTAAATTATTAATTGAAACCAGCGAATTTTCGGAAGAGTCCTACTTCTATTTTTTTCAAGAGTTGTCATGCTCGCTGCCGTGAAACGGGACAGGCGTTCTGGTCGCTGCGGTCGAGCATGGTCGGGCCGCTCTGGATCAGGGGTTCTGAGGGGGCGGGGCAATTGCACGTAATATAAGTCGGTGTCAGGGAATCCCTTGTCATATATAGGGCGATCTCCTACAAGCCCCAATCAACAGTTCGTCTTGTTGTTTAACCAGATGCTTGCTAGTGGCCATCATAGTGATTACGATGCGCCCACTTGAAAGAGCTCTCACTCAATTGGATGAGTTTCATCACTGCTCTTCGATACTGTCCCGCGCTGCCGCACCTCAAATTGGCGCCTGACTGTAATCCTTAATAAAGGCCATGGATGTCCTACTCAAGCAAACTTTCCGCCCATTACCTCGAACTCGCCAAAGTCTCTGTTTCCATAGAGAATTTCGCGGGCGAAGACGTTCGTTTTTCGAGCGAATTCGAGGCGCTGGAAAGCGAGCTGGCCAAAGCCTCGTCGATGCATGAAAGCGGGCAGATCGACTGGCTGAAAATTCGCGAAAACAGCGAAAACCTACTGCGTACCCAATCCAAGGATTTGCGTGTCGGCGCCTGGCTGACCTGGTCGCTTTACCAGCGTGAATCCTTCCCCGGGCTGCTGGCCGGCCTTGGCTTGCTGCACCACTTGTCGGAAAACAACTGGGCCGACGTTCACCCGCTCAAACCCCGCACACGTGCCGCTGCCATTGGCTGGCTGGTGCCGCGTCTTGAGCAGGTCATCACCGAAAACATTGCGATCAAAGAGCAGTTGCCGATGTTCCGGCAGCTCTCCGAGCACCTGTCCGGTCTCGAAGCCGCTTGCGCTGAACATCTGGGCGACGACTCGCCGCTGTTGCTGCCGATCTCCCGACGCCTGAAAACCATGATCCAGCGCGCCGCCGACAACCAGCCGGCCCCAGGTGTAGTGGGGGCGGCGGTGGCGCAGGTCAAGCAGGCGGCGAGTCAGCTGCTGACGCCCGGCGCGCCGATCGATAACGAAAGAGACGCCCACAAAGCGCTGCGCGCCCAGCAGGAAAGCGCCCGGCCGTTGTGTGCCTGGTGGCTCAAGCAGAAAGCCACCGACCTGCGCGCCCTGCGCCTGAACCGCACGCTGCTGTGGATGACCATCGACGCCGTGCCTGAGCGTAATGCCGAGCAGATCACCGTGTTGCGCGGTCTGCCGCTCGACAAGTTGAAGCTCTATCAGGATCGATTCGATCAGGGCAAATACGCAGACCTGCTGGTGGAACTGGAGGCGAGTCTGGCGAAGGCGCCGTTCTGGTTCGATGGCCAGAGGATGGTCTGGGAATGTCTCCAGAACCTCAACGCCGAGCTGGCCATGCGCGAAGTGGAAATCCACTTCGCGCTTTTGATTCAGCGCCTTCCCGGCATTGTCGAATTGCGTTACCACGACGGCGCGCCGTTTGCCGATCCGTCCACCCGGGCGTGGATTGCCGCCAACGTCATGCCGCACCTGCAAAGCGCCAGCGCGCCACGCAAGGTTGAAAGCGACAACGTCGAAACCCAGCCAGCCTGGGAAAAAGCCCTCGAAGAAGTCTTGCCGACTCTGCGCAAGGAAGGCCTCAAGCCTGCCGTGCAGATTCTCAAGCAAGGGCTGCAATCGGCCCACGGCGGGCGCGAGCGCTTCTTCTGGCAGTTCGCGCTCGCAAGGCTGTGCTTCATGGCCAAGAAATATGAGCTGGCCAAAAACCAGCTGGAAACCCTCGATCAGACATTACAGGACTCAGGCCTGCACGCCTGGGAGCCCGATCTTGCATTGGAAGTGCTGCACCTGCTGCACAGTTGCTGCGAGTTGTTACCGCAGAACCATGCAGTGCGTGAACGCAAGGAAGAGATTTATCGCAGGCTGTGCCACCTCGATCTCGAAGTGGTACTCGAATAGGCCCCAGGGCCACAACCGCAAGGAGAAAAGCCATGGCCAAAGAAGGCTCGGTAGCCCCCAAGGAACGCATCAACGTCACCTTCAAACCCGCCACCGGCGGTGCTCAGGAAGAGATTGAACTGCCGCTGAAACTGCTGGCAATCGGTGACTACACCCACCGCAAGGACGAGCGCAAGATCGAAGATCGCAAGCCGATCAGCATCGACAAGATGACCTTCGACGAAGTGCTGGCCAAGCAAGAGCTTAGCCTGACGATGAACGTGCCGAACCGTCTGCAGGAAGAAGGCAGCACTGAAGAGTTGGGCGTGCAACTGCGCGTCAATTCGATGAAGGACTTCAACCCGGCCAGCCTGGTCGAGCAAGTGCCTGAGCTGAAAAAGCTGATGGAACTGCGTGACGCGCTGGTGGCCCTCAAAGGCCCGCTGGGTAACGCACCTGCTTTCCGTAAAGCCATCGAAGGCGTGCTCGCCGACGACGAATCCCGCGGTCGCGTACTCGGTGAGCTGGGCCTGAACGCCGCAGCCACCGACGCCTGAACCCAGCAGCCAAGGAAGCCAACACAATGAGCACTAGCGCAGCACAAGAGAAAGGCGCCGCCAGCGGCGAGTACAGCATTCTCGACAGCATCATCGCCGAAACCCGCCTGACGCCGGACGACGAAGCCTACGACATCGCCAAACGCGGTGTGTCGGCGTTCATCGAAGAGCTGCTCAAGCCGCAGAACAACGGTGAGCCGGTCAAGAAAGCCATGGTTGACCGCATGATCGCCGAGATCGATGCCAAGCTCAGCCGTCAGATGGACGAAATCCTGCACCACCCGGACTTCCAGGCACTGGAATCGTCGTGGCGTGGTCTGCAGTTGCTGGTAGACCGCACCAACTTCCGCGAAAACATCAAGATCGAAATCCTCAACGTCTCGAAAGAAGACCTGCTGGACGATTTCGAAGATTCGCCGGAAGTCATGCAGTCGGGCCTGTACAAGCACATCTACACCGCTGAATACGGCCAGTTCGGTGGTCAGCCGGTTGGCGCGATCATCGCCAACTACTACATGTCCCCAAGCTCGCCGGACGTGAAACTGATGCAGTACGTGTCCAGCGTAGCCTGCATGTCCCACGCGCCGTTCATCGCCGCTGCCGGCCCGAAATTCTTCGGTCTGGAAAGCTTCACCGGCCTGCCGGATCTGAAAGATCTGAAAGACCACTTCGAAGGCCCGCAATTCGCCAAATGGCAGAGCTTCCGTACTTCAGAAGACTCCCGTTACGTTGGCCTGACCGTGCCGCGTTTCCTGCTGCGTAACCCGTACGATCCGGAAGAAAACCCGGTCAAATCGTTCGTGTACAAGGAAACCGTTGCCAACAGCCACGAGCACTACCTGTGGGGCAACACCGCTTACGCGTTCGGCACCAAGCTGACCGACAGCTTCGCCAAATTCCGCTGGTGCCCGAACATCATCGGCCCTCAGAGCGGTGGTGCTGTTGAAGACCTGCCGTTGCACCATTTCGAAAGCATGGGCGAAATCGAAACCAAGATCCCTACTGAGGTTCTGGTTTCCGACCGTCGTGAATACGAACTGGCCGAGGAAGGCTTCATCTCCCTGACCATGCGTAAAGGCTCCGACAACGCGGCGTTCTTCTCCGCAAGCTCGGTGCAGAAGCCGAAGTTCTTCGGCATCAGCGCAGAAGGCAAGGCGGCAGAGCTGAACTACAAGCTCGGCACCCAACTGCCGTACATGATGATCGTCAACCGCCTGGCTCACTACTTGAAAGTGCTGCAGCGCGAGCAACTCGGTTCGTGGAAAGAACGTACCGACCTCGAGCTGGAACTCAACAAGTGGATCCGTCAGTACGTGGCCGACCAGGAAAACCCAAGCGCCGAAGTACGTGGCCGTCGTCCGCTGCGCGCTGCGCAAATCATCGTCAGCGACGTTGAAGGCGAGCCAGGCTGGTACCGCGTGAGCTTGAACGTGCGTCCGCACTTCAAGTACATGGGTGCCGATTTCACCCTGTCGCTGGTTGGCAAGCTGGACAAAGAGTAAGAGCGACTCATGGACGGATACGGCAGCCTTTTCGAACGTCTCAATGGCGACGCGGAAAAACGCAAGGGCAGGAGCCTCGAGGTTTCTGCCATGGCGTCAGTCGCTGCCCATCTGGCCAAAATGCTCAGCACCCGGGCCGGCAGCGTGCAAACGCTGTCCGACTACGGGTTGCCCGATCTCAATGACATGCGTCTGAGCCTGCACGACTCCCTGAGTCAGGCCCGTCTGGCCATCGAAACTTTCATCGAAGCCTACGAGCCACGCCTGAGCAACGTGCGTGTCATTTCCCTGCCGCGTGACCACGATCAGCTTCGCCTGTCCTTCAGTATTGAGGGGCTACTGGAAGTTGAAGGGTTCAAGCGTCAGGTCAGTTTTTCCGCACGCCTGGATGGCAGCGGGCAAGTGAAGGTCACCTAAGGAGAATCCCGATGTCTGGCAAACCTGCAGCACGTTCCACCAGAAAATCCGGGTTTGTTCTCCTGATAGCGGTGCCCCTGTTTCTGCTGATGTTCATTGTATTGAAGGTGTTCAGTTCGCTGACTGCAAAGCCATTGAAAACCTATGCAAGTGAATCGGGTAAATGCCACATCTCCCGATATGTACCTGATTACGCGTTCCTGGGCGCGATGGGCGGTATTTTCGAGCTGTTCAGCAGTCATTTTTTCTACCGTGTTTACACAACAGATGGACGGCTCTTGAAAACGTCGGAGTGGAATCTGTGGATGAGGGAAGGCGATCCAGGCATTGCCCCTGAGCTTCAGGGCGAGATGATTCTATATCCGGGTTCAGAGGGCTGGGAAAGTTGGATCATTCCAGAATGCCGATGAGTCATGCTTTTCAAAAACTGCTGACCTCCGTTGCGATAGTCGTTGTGTTGCTCCTGGTGATTTTTGCTGTTGCTGTCTATGAGCTGCTGAGCCGAAAAGCGTATGTGTCTGTCGTGAGTCCAAGCGGGAAATACATCATTGAGTCGGTTGCGGGAGCCTCACTGCTGACGCCAAGAGAGACGGTTTACCTTCGTTTTTATGAACGTGAAAATCCAGCTCATGTGTACCGAACGCCTTTGTTTTCCGAGCTGGCTCTGGACATGAGGGCGCGCGAGGATGAGGCAGAAGTGGGTGTGGTTTTTATCTATCTGGACAAAAAGGCCAATACGTTTTCTCTCGCCTTGTCCCGTCCGGATGAACACTGGATGAATAGGTTCATCAGCAATACGTCTTACATGCTCATGGAAAATTAATGCGATGAACCGCACTCAGGAACAATGAACAGTCATCACGTCAAAGCCTGTTAAGGAGAGCTCAATGTCAGGAAAACCCGCAGCACGCGTATCCGACCCCACCGCTTGCCCACTTCCAGGCCACGGTACCAACCCGATCGCCGCCGGTTCCGGCGACGTGTTCTTCGACGGCCTCGCGGCCGCCCGCCAAGGCGATGCCTCGGCGTGTGGTGGTGCGATGTCGGGAGGTTTGGCGACCACTGTGTTGATCAACGGCAAACCTGCCGCGACGGTTGATTCGGTGGGTACGCATGGCAACAAGGTTACAGCTGGATCCGGGACGGTGATTATCGGCAATTCGCATTCGCCGGCGCCGTTTGTGCCGCCGTTGCCGGTGGAGATTCAGTGGCCGTTTAACGAGCATTTTGTAATCAATTGCGAAGAAACAGGCAAACCCCTCGCGGGGGTGGAATACACACTTAAAACTTCCTCGGGGAAGATCATAAACGGCGTGACAGGTGCGGACGGGAAAACTCAAAAAGTATTTTCAGCCACCGCAGAAGCCGTTGAATTGATCATTGAACCTCAGAGCAGAGTTGTGCTTGCTTAGTTTTGTTGGTTTTGAGATTCAGCAAAGTTTGATTGCTGGAAAATATATCAAAGGGATATAGAGATGGCAGCGAAGACAGTGGCAACCACCATGACTCCGGCGAGCAATAAAACCGGTCAGACTGCTACTGCGCGCCAGTTCAAGATTACTGATATCCCGGCCACGATGAAAAAAATAAACTGGCCTGTTGCCGCTGCTTTGATGAGCCATTGGTTCAATGGTAAACCATGGGCGACAAAAGATGGTGGAATGGATGATGTCGTAAAAAGGCACGACGCATTTGCTCCGGCAAATTACATCGAAGAGTCCATCGTTAAAATGAATTGGGTGCTTGGGTTTGAGCGAGCAAATGCAGCATTCAAACACTTGAAAGCGAACTGGAACAGTCCTCCTGGGATCAATCTGATAAAGAAGAGATTGCGAGATAATTTTTCCAATAGCGTTCCCGGCTGTTATCCAGTGGCTTTTAATGGCGTGGCCAGTGCTGCTGAGAAATTTGGTTACTCCAATAATAAAGTTGTCGAGTTCGAACAGGCTGGTGCTGATGAAGTTAACGAGCTTCGCGCTGCGCTTGCAAATTTCAATATGCGCGTGATTGCCGAAGGCTCGGTAGTCGTAACAGGCAAAAGTATTGTTTTTACGCCATCGCAAATCGGTTTTTATATTGAAGATGCTTATGACTTCAATGATGGTATTGCTCTTTTTAGTCAAATTCTAGGTTACTGGAATTTTGATAAATTGGTCACTGATCCTGTGGAAGGCGCTAAAACAAACACGAAGCTGGCTGCCGAAATGACTTCTTTGATAGCTGAGTCCACGTACAAGCAGATCAAGGGAGAACAAAGCCCTCAGCAAAAGGACGAAGCCGTGCGGCGATATAGAGAGCTGGAAGGCAAGCATTATATGCTCGTACAAAATAGCGATTTTCGAGATTATCGGGATCAGAATAAAAAAGGAGGGGACTTTCGCGTTTATTCGGACATTTTGTACGAGAGCGTATCCGTGGCTCCTATTGAGGAAATCTCTAAATGAGTTCGTGGAATAAGTTTTTTATGAGTTTGGCTACGCTATTGGTCAGCTTGTTCATCGTTGTCGCCTTTATTATAAATGGTATTTTGAATCGTGCACCTGATGTCTCAAAAAAGAGTCCGTCCGGACAGTATCTTATAGAGTCAATTCCGGCGAGTTCCCTTTTGACTCCGCGAGATTCGGTGTATTTGCGTTTTACGGATTTGAATAATCCTGATCGTGCATATCGAACCCCTTTGTTTTCTGATGTTTCATTGGATATGAATGCCGATGAGGATGACGAAGTTGTCGGAGTTGTTTTCATCGAGCTGGATAAAAAAAGCAAGGAGTTCACGCTGGCGCTATCTAATCCGAGAAAGCACTGGTTGGATTTTTTTATCAGTAATACGCCCTACAAGGTTCTGGAAAATTGATGTTCTGGGCCGGGAAACAGGGTGGTTTTGGTTCGTGGTATGGGAATCTGGGGCTTGCATGAGTAACTACGCACGTCTTGGCCTATGCCTGTTAATCCACGCCCTCGGATGCGTGGCTTACGCGTTTTTGAATGACGCGGTTGTGCATGCTTACAAGCTTTTTAACGGCGGATTCACCTCCCGCGGTGTCGCCATCGGCATGGCGAGTTACGCACTGTTTTACATTTTTCTGGGCGTCAACTTGATCGTTGCGCTGATTCCAAGTCTGGTCGCCAAGCTAGTCATCCTTGGTCTGATGGTGGGCTTCATTCTGCTATGGATGCTGCCGGACAACCCGTTGAGAGCCCTGTTTTACGGCGTTGCACAAGGTTGCGTCACGTTGCTGGCAATTCTCACCACTCAAGTCATCGAGTTGCGTTGGGTTTTGCGAAACGTATCGGATCGAATCCCGCCAAGTCAGCCTGCAGGTGCAATCCAATGATCAGGTCGGACATCGAGCGTAATCCACAGGACAGTTTTTCCATGAGTTCCACTACCAGGCAGGTAACCCGTGTCCTTTAACCACTACTACCAAAGCGAACTCACTGCACTGCGCCAACTCGGTCGCCGTTTCGCCGAGCGTAGTCCGGCGTTGGCGCCGTATCTGGGCCAGGCCGGGCGGGATCCGGATGTGGAGCGGTTGCTGGAAGGCTTTGCTTTTCTGACCGGGCGTCTGCGCCAGAAGCTCGATGACGAGTTGCCGGAACTCAGCCATTCGCTGATGCAACTGCTGTGGCCGAACTACATGCGGCCGCTGCCGGCGTTCAGCATTTTGCAGTTCGATCCGCTCAAGCGTTCCGGCCCGGCGCTGGTGGTCGCGCGCGATACGCCGGTGGAAAGCAAACCGATCGAAGACGTGCGTTGCCGCTTCCGTACCTGCTACCCGACTGAGGTGCTGCCGCTGGATCTGGCCGCGCTGAATTACTCGGTGAAGGGCGACGGTTCGCTGCTCAGCCTGCGTCTGGAAATGAGCGCCGACGGCCACCTCGGCGAACTGGAACTGAGCAAGCTGCGCCTGCACTTTGCCGGTGAGCGCTACATCAGCCAGATGCTGTATTTGAGCCTGCTGCGCAACCTCGAAGGCATCGAGCTGATCCCGCTCGACGGCGCCGGCAAGCCGATTGATGGCGTCAGCGGCAAACCGATGGCGTTCAAGATTCCCGGTGATCGCGTCAAACCAGTGGGCTTTGCCGAAGAAGAAGCGTTGATCCCCTATCCGCTGAACACCTTCCGTGGTTATCGCTACCTGCAGGAATACTTCGCCTTCCAGGACAAATTCCTGTTCGTCGACGTCAACGGTCTGGACATTCTCAAGGCGCTGCCCGAAGACACCCTCAAGCAGATGCGCGGCCTGGAATTGCGTTTCGACATTCGCAAGAGCGGCATCATGCGCATGCGGCCGACGCTGGATAACGTGAAGCTGTTCTGCACGCCGATCGTCAATCTGTTCGAGCACGACGCGCTGCCAATCCGCCTCGACGGCAAACAGGACGAATACCTGCTGCTGCCGGCGGAATACGATCTGGAAAACTGCGGCGTGTTCTCGGTGGAAACCGTGACGGGATGGAAGCCCGGCGGCCTCGGCTATCAGGAGTACGTGCCGTTCGAATCCTTCGAGCACGACCCGAGTTTCGACGTGCCCAACAGCCGTCCGCATTACAGTATCCGTCAGCGTTCGTCACTGCTGCACGATGGCCTCGACACTTACCTGAGCTTCGGCATCCGCCACACCGAAGCTCACGAAACGCTGTCGATCGAGCTGATGTGCACTAACCAGAACCTGCCGAAGAAGCTCAAGCTCGGCGACATCTGCATGGCCTGCGAAGAGACGCCGGAGTTTTTGAGCTTCCGCAACATCACCCCGGCCACCCCAAGCTTCGCGCCGCCGCTGAATCGTGACTTCCTGTGGAAGCTGATCAGCAACATGTCGCTTAACTATCTGTCGCTGGCCGACGTCAATGCGTTGAAGGTGATTCTGGAAACCTACGACCTGCCGCGCTACTACGACCAGCACGCGGAGAAAGTCAGCAAGCGCCTGCTCGGCGGCCTCAAACATATCAAGCACCACCACGTCGATCGGCTGCACCGTGGCCTGCCGGTGCGCGGTTTGCGCACCGAACTGACCATCGATCCGGAAGGGTATATCGGCGAAGGCGACCTGTTCGTTTTCGCTTCGGTTCTTAACGAGTTTTTCGCGCTTTACGCCAGTCTCAATTCATTCCATGAGCTGCGGGTAAAAAGCACACAGGGAGAGGTGTACCAATGGACACCACGTATGGGCCTTCAGCCCCTGCTTTAAGCGGGCTGACCCGGGTAATACGCGAGTACTCGCTGTTTCAGGCCGTGCTGCTGGTGATCGACCGGCTGCGCGAGGCACACCCGCACCTGAGCGAAGACGATCTGTACGATCAGGTCGAGTTTCAGGCCAACCCGAGCCTCGGATTTCCGCGTAGCGATGTCGATCGCGTGGAGTTTTTCGAAGAGCACGGGCAGATGCGCGCGCGCGTGCGTTTCAACCTGATCGGCCTGGTCGGTTCCGGTTCACCGCTGCCGGCGTTCTACGGCGAACAAGCCTTGGGCGACAGCGAAGACGGCAACCCGACGCGCAATTTCCTCGACCTGTTCCACCATCGTCTGCAACGGCTGATGCTGCCGATCTGGCGCAAGTACCGCTATCGCGCGAGTTTCCAGAGCGGGGCGATTGACCCGTTTTCATCGCAGCTGTTCGCACTGATCGGCCTGGGTGGCGACGAGATCCGCAAGGCCAAGGAACTCAACTGGAAACGCCTGCTGCCGTACCTCGGCCTGCTCAGTTTGCGGGCGCACTCGGCGGCGTTGATCGAGGCCGTGCTGCGTTACTACTTCAAGCACGAAGACCTGGTCATCGAGCAGTGCATCGAGCGCCGCGTGGAAATTCTCGACGAGCAGCGCAATCGTTTGGGCCGCGACAACAGCGTGCTTGGCGAGGACCTGGTGCTCGGTGAGCGCGTGCGCGACCGCAGCGGCAAATTCCGCATTCACATCACCCAACTCGACTGGCAGCGATTCCACGAATTCCTGCCGATCGGTTTTGGTTACCAGCCGCTCTGCGCGCTGGTGCGGTTCACCCTGCGTGACCCGCTCGATTACGACATTCGCCTGGTCCTGCGCCAGGAAGAAATCCGCGAACTGCGCATCGGTGAGCAGAACGCCTGTCGCCTCGGCTGGACCAGTTGGCTGGGCCGCGAGAAGGCGGACGGCGTGGTGACCCTGGGCAGCAAAATTCATTAAGGACGTGAGCCATGATCAACGTAGACCTGCAACAACTCATTCAGGCGCTGGACGCCGAAACCCGTCGTGATCTGGAGCGTTCGGCTGAGCGCTGTGTAGCCCGTGGCGGCAGCAAGATCCTCGTCGAAGACATGATGCTCGGCCTGCTGGAGCGTCCGAACGGCTTACTCGCACGCGCGTTGCAGGACGCCGATGTCGATGCCGGTGAACTCAGCGCCGCGCTGCAATCGCGGGTCGAGCACAGCGCTTCGCGCAACCCGGTGTTCGCCCCGGAACTGGTGCAATGGCTGCAAGACGCACTGCTGGTGGCCAACCTCGAACTGGGCCAGACCCAGGTCGAAGACGCCGCGCTGATCCTCGCTTTGCTGCGCAACCCGATGCGTTATGCCGGCAGCCGTTATCAGCCGCTGCTCGCCAAGCTGAACATCGATCGCCTGAAAGAATTTGCCCTGTCGCAAAAGGAGCAACCGGCGGCCAACGGTAAACCTGCCGCGCAGGGCGAATCGCTGTTGCAGCGCTTCACTCACAACCTGACTCAACAGGCCCGCGACGGCAAACTCGACCCGGTGCTGTGCCGCGATGGCGCGATCCGCCAGATGGTCGACATCCTTGCCCGTCGCCGCAAGAACAACCCGATTGTGGTCGGTGAGGCCGGTGTCGGTAAAACCGCCATCGTCGAAGGTCTGGCTTCGCGCATCGCTGCCGGTGAAGTGCCGCAAGTGCTCAAAGGCGTTGAACTGCTGTCGCTGGACATGGGCCTGTTGCAGGCCGGCGCCAGCGTCAAAGGTGAATTCGAGCGTCGTCTCAAAGGCGTGATCGACGAAGTCAAAGCTTCGCCAAAACCGATCATTCTGTTCATCGACGAAGCCCACACCCTGATCGGCGCGGGCGGCAATGCCGGTGGTTCCGATGCAGCCAACCTGCTGAAACCTGCACTGGCCCGTGGCGAACTGCGCACCATCGCCGCCACCACTTGGGCCGAGTACAAGAAATACTTCGAGAAAGACCCGGCGCTGGCCCGTCGTTTCCAGCCAGTTCAACTGCATGAACCAACCGTCAGCGAAGCGGTGACCATTCTCCGTGGCCTGGCCCAGGTCTACGAGAAGAGCCACGGCATTTATCTGCGTGACGACGCGGTGGTGTCGGCGGCTGAATTGTCCGCGCGTTACCTGGCGGGTCGGCAACTGCCGGACAAAGCCGTCGATGTCCTCGACACCGCTTGCGCCCGCGTACGCATCAGCCTCGCCGCCGCCCCGGAAAGCCTTGAGCGTCTGCGTGGCGAACTGGCCGAAGGTGGTCGTCAGCGTCAGGCCTTGCGCCGCGATGCCGAGGCCGGTCTGCTGATCGACCACGAAGCGCTGGATGCACTGGAAGCGCGACTGGAAGAAGCCGAAGACGAAATGGTCGCGCTGGAAGCCCTGTGGACTGAACAGAAGGCACTGGCCGAGCGCTTGCTGGACCTGCGTCAGCAACTGGCCAAGGCGCGCGAAGCCGCTGCGGTCGAGCCGACCGTATCGGTTGAGGAAGACGCCGAAGGCACCGTCATCGAAACCCTGGCCGCTGAAGTCGAGGAAGGTCAAAGCGTCGCAGCGCTGGAAGCCCAACTCAACGAAACCCACAGCGCACTCACCGCCGCCCAGGTCAAAGAACGTCTGGTCAGCTTCGAAGTCTGCCCGCGTCTGGTCGCCGAAGTGATCAGCGCCTGGACCGGCGTGCCACTGGCGCAACTGGCCCGTGAGCACAACGCCAAGGTCGCCAGTTTCGCCACCGATCTGCGCACGCGCATCCGTGGTCAAGAGCAAGCCGTGCACGCACTGGATCGCTCGATGCGCGCCACAGCTGCCGGCCTGAACAAGCCTGACGCGCCGGTCGGTGTGTTCCTGCTGGTCGGCCCGAGCGGCGTCGGTAAAACCGAAACCGCGCTGGCCCTCGCGGACTTGCTGTACGGCGGCGACCGTTTCATTACCACCATCAACATGTCCGAGTTCCAGGAGAAACACACCGTTTCTCGCCTGATCGGTGCACCACCGGGCTACGTCGGTTACGGCGAGGGCGGCATGCTCACCGAAGCCGTGCGCCAGAAACCGTACTCGGTGGTGCTGCTCGATGAAGTCGAGAAGGCTGATCCGGACGTGCTTAACCTGTTCTACCAAATCTTCGACAAAGGCGTGGCCAACGACGGCGAAGGTCGCGAGATCGACTTCCGCAACACGTTGATCCTGATGACCTCGAACCTGGGCAGCGATCGCATCAGCGACCTCTGCGAAGGTGGCGCGCGGCCGACCGCCGAAGTGCTCGAAGAGACGATTCGCCCGGTACTCAGCAAACATTTCAAACCCGCCCTGCTGGCGCGGATGAAAGTGGTGCCTTACTACCCAGTCGGCGGCCCGGTATTGCGCGAGCTGATCGAGATCAAACTCGGTCGTCTCGGCGAGCGCCTGAACCGTCGTCAGCTGGATTTCAGCTGGTGCCAGAACCTCGTCGATCATCTGTCCGAGCGCTGCACGCAAAGCGACAGCGGCGCGCGTCTGATCGATCATCTGCTCGATCAGCATGTGCTGCCGCTGGTAGCCGATCGCTTGCTCGATGCCATGGCCACGGGTGAAAGCCTCAAGCGCGTGCATGCCACGCTCGACGGCAACGCCAGCGTGACGTGCGAGTTCGCCTGAGGTGGGCGTGATGTTCACTCAAGTGCCGCAGCCGCTGGCTTACGCCGAAGCGTTGCTGGCGCAGTTCGCCAGCCTGTCGCGGGCGGCGGACGGTGCTGCGCTGCTGGGTGACTTTGTGCGCGGGTTGGCCGAGTTGAGCGGTTGCGAACTGACGCAGCTGTATCTGCTCGACGCCACCCACACCTGCCTTGGGATGAACGCCGAATACCTCGACGGCGCGCTGCAACCGCGCCAGGCGGCGAGTCTGCCGGCGGATTACAACGGTGAGCAATTGCTGCAATTCGCCCTGTGCCAGAACCGCGTGGTGTGCCTCGACGACCTCAGCGCCAGCCTGCACGAAACCAGTTTTCTGCCGGCCGCGTCTTCGCCGTGGCAATCATTGTTGTGCGTGCCACTGGTCAATCAGCACAAGGCAGTGGAAGGTCTGCTGCTGTGTGCCAGCCGTCGTCGCATGGATCTGCAAGGCTTTGCCGATTCGCTCGGCCAGCTCGGCTCGTTCGTGCTTGGCCAACTGCACTTGCTGCAACGCCTGCGCCAGCCTCGGGATGTTCAGGCGCCAGCGGTACGCAGCGTGCCAAGCATCAGCGGTTACGGGCTAATCGGTAAAAGCGCGGCGATTCGCCAGACCTATTCGCTGATCAGCAAAGTCCTGCACAGCCCGTACACCGTGCTGTTGCGCGGCGAGACCGGCACCGGCAAGGAAGTGGTCGCGCGGGCGATTCACGATTGCGGGCCGCGTCGTTCTCAGGCGTTCATCGTGCAGAACTGCGCGGCATTCCCCGAGAACCTGCTGGAAAGCGAGCTGTTCGGCTATCGCAAAGGCGCGTTCACTGGCGCTGATCGCGACCGCGCCGGGCTGTTCGATGCGGCCAACGGTGGCACGCTGTTGCTCGACGAAATCGGTGACATGCCGCTGTCGCTCCAGGCGAAAATCTTGCGCGTGTTGCAGGAGGGCGAGATCCGCCCGCTGGGTTCCAACGACACGCACAAGATTGACGTGCGCATCATCGCCGCCACGCACCGCGATTTGTCGGTGCTGGTCAGCGAAGGCAAATTCCGCGAGGACTTGTATTACCGCCTCGCGCAATTCCCCATCGAACTGCCGGCCCTGCGTCAGCGCGAAGGCGACATCCTCGATCTGGCCCGGCACTTCGCCGAGAAGACCTGCAGATTCCTGCAACGTGATCCGGTGCGCTGGTCGGAACCGGCGCTGGAACATTTGTCCGGTTACACCTTCCCCGGCAACGTTCGCGAACTCAAGGCATTGGTCGAGCGCGCGGTGTTGTTGTGCGAGGGCGGTGAGTTACTGGCCGAGCATTTCTCCCTGCGTATGGAGCCGATGCCCGAAGACAACAGTGGCTTGAATCTGCGCGAGCGCATGGAGCGGGTCGAACGCACATTGCTGCTCGATTGCCTGCGCAAGAACGACGGCAATCAGACCCTCGCCGCCCGCGAATTGGGCCTGCCACGCCGCACCCTGCTGTACCGCCTCGGGCGGTTGAACATCAATCTGGGAGATTTCGATGGGTAGGCAAAGATCATCGTTTTCTCCTCGAAAAACCTATTTCAGCGCCGCCCGCAAGGGCCGGCGCTTTGTGCTTTGTCTACCCCTGGAGACCCTCTGATGTCTGTTCGTCACTGGCAAGCTGTCCTGCTGACCCTCGTCGTTCTATGTGGCCTTGGCGGCTGTAGCGGCAATTACAAATTCAATGACACCGACTATCGCCCGTTGGGTGATCCGCAAGCGGTCAATCGCGGCAAGTGACCGCAAGGAGCATCAAACATGGAACTGGTTTTCGAAATGCTGAACACCAAGCAGTTCGTGCCCACCGAGTTGTGCCAGAAGACCTTCAAACAGGCCGGCGGCGTGATCGGACGGGGCGAGGACTGCGACTGGATCATCCCTGACCGCAAGCGTCATCTGTCCAATCACCACGCGATTGTCAGCTACCGCGAAGGCACGTTTTTCCTGACCGACACCAGCAGCAACGGTGTTCAGGACGGCACAAGCGGTGCACGCCTGCACAAGGGCGAACCGATGCGCATCGAGCACGGCAGCACCTATGTGCTCGGCGACTTCGAAATTCGCGCGCGCCTTGTGCGTGACCCGGCGACCTTCGACGGCGAAGTCGGCCGTCCGCGTGCGGCCGGCAGCATCATTCCGGACGACGCGTTCCTCGATCTCGACCCGCTCAACGCCCTCGAACAGCAAGAGCGCGTGTACTCGGAAATCGACGAACTGCTGGCGCCGAACACCAAGCCTGAAGACTCCCGTCAGCGTGCCGACTACGCGCGCATCGACATGGAAAGCCTGATGGTGCCGGAGCTGATCGCCGCGCCCGCAGAACCTGAGCCCGCTCCGGCACCGAAAGCCGTCGAGCGTCAGAGCGAAGGTTTCTGGGAGCACTTTGGCGCCGCGCTCGGCGTTGACGTCAAAGGCCTCGGCCACGACGAACGCGAAGCCCTGGCGCTGAACGCCGCGCGTTTGCTGCGTCAGAGCATCGGCGGTTTGCAGCAGAGCCTGCGTACCCGCTCGGAGCTGAAAAACGAACTGCGTCTGGCCCAGACCACCGTGCAAGGCACCAACAAGAACCCGCTGAAATTCGCCGTCGATCCGAGCGAAGCGCTGGAGATTATGTTGCAGCCAAGCAAGCCCGGACACCTGCCTGCCGAACAAGCCATCTCCCGCGCGTTCCGCGATTTGCAGGCGCATCAGGTGGCCTTGCTGACCGCCAGCCGCGCCGCCGTGCGCGGCACGCTGGAGCACTTCTCGCCCGAGCAACTGACCTTGCGTTTCGAGCGCGACAGCAAGCCGCTGATCGCGACTTCCGGCGGGCGCTGGAGAGCGTTTGGTCGTTATCACCAGGCGCTGCGTCAGGACGATGACTGGAGCGAGCGTCTGCTGGCCCGCGACTTCGCCCAGGCTTACGAAGAACAGATCCGCCTGATCTCCACCCTCCACACCGACCACCAAGGATGATGCGCATGTCTCGCCGTTCGACCGCTTTTTTCAAGACGCTGACTGCGCTCACCGTGCTGGTGCTGCTCGCTGGTTGCTCGTCGCTGTCGCCGTACTCGAAAGTGACCAAGATCAACCTGAAACTGACTGGCAGCGATCAGCTCAACCCGGACCTCAACGGTCGCCCGTCGCCGATTGTGGTGCGCCTGTTCGAACTCAAGCACCCGGTGACATTCGAGAATGCTGATTTCTTCAGCCTTTACGAGCGCGCCAAGGAATCCCTCAACCCGGATCTGGTGGCCAGCGAAGAACTCGAACTGCGTCCGGGTGAAACCGTGGAAATGAAGCTCAGCGTGGAGGAGGGCAGCCTCTACGTCGGCGTCCTCGCCGCCTACCGCGACCTGCCGGAAAGCCAGTGGCGCTACACGGTGCAGATCACCCCGCTGGAAGTCACCGAGGCTGATCTGACCCTCGACCAGGCCGGTATCCGCAATACCCATCAAGTGCTCGCCAAGGCGGATGACTGATCATGAATACCCATAAAGTCATTTGGCAGGAAGGCATGCTGCTGCGTCCGCAGCACTTCCAGCACAACGATCGCTATTACGATCACCAGATGAAAACCCGCACCCAGTTGCTCGGTGGCTACACCTGGGGTTTCCTCAATCTGGAGATCGACTTGCAGTTCCTCAACATGGGCAAACTGGTGATCAGTGAAGCCTCGGGGATTCTGCCGGACGGCAGCCTGTTCGAGCTCGGTGGCAACACCGAACCGCTGGCGCTGGACGTGCCACCGAACACCGGCAACACGCCGATCTATCTGGCGCTGCCGCTGGTCACGGGTAACCACATCGAGTCGCGCCGTCCGGAACAATCAGACGTACTGGCGCGTTACACCGCGTATGACGCCGAAGTGGCCGACTCCAACGCCGGCGACGATTCCGCCAGCCAGGTCAGCTGTGGTCGCCCGGACTTCAAACTGTTGCTCGGCGAGCAGCAGAGCGATCAGGCCTACGTGAAGCTGAAGATCTGCGACGTGCTCGACACCACGCCCGACGGCGTGATCAGCCTCGATCCGGACTTCGTGCCGACTTACATTCAGGCTCACGCGTCCAGCTATCTGCTGTCGTGTCTGAAAGAAGTCATCAGCATGCTCAACCACCGGGGCGACACCATTGCCGAGCGGATTCGCTCCAACGGCAAGGTCGGCGGCGCCGAGGTCGGTGACTTCATGATGCTGCAACTGATCAACCGCACCGAACTGCTGCTGCGCCACTATCTGGGCCTGGAGCAGGTGCACCCGGAAGAGTTGTATCGCACGTTGCTGACCATGCTCGGCGATCTGGCGACCTTCTCCGGCGAGAGCAAACGCCCGCGCCTGGACAGCCGCTACTCCCACGCCGACCAAGGCGGGAGCTTTCGCAAACTGATGGAAGCGATCCGTCAGGTGCTGTCGATGGTGCTCGAACAGCACGCCATCGAACTGATCCTGCAAGCGCGTCAGTACGGCATCATCGTGTCGCCGTTGCACGACCACAAACTGCTCGGCTCGGCCTCGTTCGTGCTGGCAGCCAGTGCCAATTGCGACTCCGAAGAACTGCGCCACCGCTTGCCGGCGCACCTAAAGGTCGGCCCGGTGGAGCGCATCCGCCAGCTGGTCAACCTGCACTTGCCGGGGATCAAGGTCAAACCGTTGCCGGTGGCCCCGCGGCAGATCGCGTTCCACTCCAACAAAACCTATTTCATCCTCGAACTCAGTTCCGAAGACCTGGCACAACTCGAGCGCTCCGGCGGCTTCGCGTTCCACGTGTCCGGCGAATTTGCCGAGCTTGAACTGAAATTCTGGGCCATCAGGAACTGACCGACATGATCAAGGAAACGGATTACAGCCAGGACGACAAAACGGTCTTGCTCGACCGCCAGGGCCACGGCCCGGCGGCGAGTCCGCTGACTGACTTCGCCGCGCCGCCGCGTTTCGAGCAACTGGAAGAACGCATGATCTACGCCGCGCGCCTGCGTCCGGCGGAGGCGTTCAATATCAGCCTCAATTCGCTGGTGGCCGCCTCGTCCGAACTGCTCTCGGAAGTGGTGCGTCTCAAGCACAGCGAAACCCGCGAAGACCTCTACGCGCTCAATGAGCGCCTGACTGCCGGGCTCAAGCTGTTTGAAGTGCGCGCCTTGCACAACGGCGCCGAAAGCAGCCAGGTCATGGCCGCGCGTTACGTGCTCTGCACCGTGGTCGACGAAGCCGTCGTGACCACGCCGTGGGGCAACGAAAGCGAATGGTCGCAGATGAGCCTGCTCAGCAGCTTCCACAACGAAACCTTCGGTGGCGAGAAGTTCTTCCAGCTGCTTGATCGGCTGTCGAAGAATCCGGTGAAGCACTTGCCGATGCTTGAGCTGATGTACCTGTGCCTGTCCCTCGGTTTCGAGGGCAAGTACCGCGTGCAGGCGCGTGGCATGCTCGAGCTTGAAGGCATCCGCGATGCCTTGTATCGCCAGATCCGTCAGTTGCGTGGCGACGTGCCGCGTGAGTTGTCGCCGCACTGGGAAGGCCTCAACGATCAGCGCCGCAGTCTGGTGCGCATCGTGCCGGCGTGGATGGTGGTGTTGTTCACTGTCGTCTGTCTGGTGGTGATGTATTCGGGCTTCGCCTGGGTCTTGGGCGAGCAGCGCGAAACCGTTCTGCAACCATATCAGCCGCTTGATCCAGCCGCGGTTCAACCGCAGTCGCAGCCGTAAACAGGGACGTGTGATGAAAAAGTTTTTCAAGAAAGTCGGCGCCTTCCTGCGCCAGACCTGGGTCTGGACCCTGCTGCTGGTGCTGTTCGTGGCACTGCTGGTGTGGTTCGTCGGCCCGTTGTTGGCGGTTGATGATTACAAGTTCTGGGAAAGCGCGACCTCGCGTCTGCTGACCATCAGTGTCTTGTTCCTGATCTGGGGCCTGACCATGGTCTTCGTCAGCTGGCGCGCCGGTATTCGCAAGAAAGCTGTCGAGGAAAGCGAAGACGGTCAGGACCGTATCCGCCGTGAAGAGCAGATCGACGACGAGCAGAAAGAGTTGAAGGCGCGCTTCAAAGACGCGCTGAAAACCCTGAAGACGTCGAGCCTGTATCGTGGTCGCAGCGAGCGCTGGCGCAGTGATTTGCCGTGGTACTTGCTGATCGGTCCGCAAGCCTCTGGCAAAACCAGCCTGCTGGATTTTTCAGGTCTGGAATTCCCGATCAACAAGATCGACCGCAAGCTGACCCGCGATACTCTCGGCACCCGTCATTGCGACTGGTACTTCGCCGATCACGGTGTGCTGATCGACACCGCCGGGCGCTACACCACCCAGCCGGACGCCGAAGTCGACGGCAGTGCCTGGCGCACCTTGCTCGAGTTGCTGCGCAAGCGTCGTCGCGGCCGTCCGTTGAACGGCGTGCTGGTGACCATTCCGGTGGAAACCCTCACCGGTGGCAGCGAGCAGGACATCGACACCCTGGCGCGCCAGGTGCGCGGTCGCTTGCAGGACATTCATCAGAAGCTGCACGTCGATGTGCCGGTGTATCTGGTGCTGAGCAAGGCTGACAAGCTGCTCGGCTTCGACGAGTTCTTCGATCAACTGACCCGCGAAGAAAGCGATCAGGTGCTGGGCACCAGTTTCCGCAAGGAGCAGGTCGGCACCGACGTGGCTGTGCTGCGCAACGAGTTCGAAGAACTGCTGCGTCGCCTCAACAGCCAGGTGATCATGCGCATGCACTCCGAGCGCGATACCCAGCGCCGTGGTCGCATCCTCGACTTCCCGCATCAACTGGGGCAGATCGGCGAGCGTCTGTGCCTGTTCGTCGACATGGCGTTCACCGGCAACCGCTATCAGCGTGCAACGCAACTGCGTGGTTTCTACCTGACCAGCGCACCGCACCTGACCCAGGAAATGGATTCGACCACTGCCGGCATCGGCGCCAGCCTCGGCATGAATGCCGGTGTGCTGCCGACCCTGCGCAGCGGTCGTTCGCGCTTCATCCACCACCTGCTTAGCCAGGTGATTTTCCCCGAGGCCGATCTGGCCGGTCTGGATAAACGTGAGCGCAGCCGCATCCACTGGGGCCAACGTGCGTTGTATGTCGGCGCACTGGCGGCGCTGGCGCTGTTCGGCATGCTCTGGGCGGGCGGATTCTCGGCCAACTACGAACGTCTGGAAAACCTGCGCACACTGGCGCAAAACTGGACTCAGCAGCGCTCGGCGCTGACCCCGCGTGATGACGCGATGGGCGTGCTGAAAACCCTCGACACCAGCTACGCCGCCACTCAGGTGTTCCCGAAGAAGGGCGACGTGTCGTACCACGAGCGCGGCGGTCTGTATCAGGGCGAAGACATCAATCCGTCGGTCAAAGCGGCGTACGAGCGTGAGCTCGAAGCGCAACTGCTGCCGCGGGTTGCCACGATGCTCGAAGGGCAGATCCGCACCAACATGAAGGACCGCGAAAAGCTGCTCAACAGCTTGCGCGCGTACCTGATGCTGAACATGAAGGATCGCCGCGATGCCGCATGGCTCAAGGACTGGATCGCAAGTGACTGGTCGCAACGCTACACCGGCAACACGGCGGTGCAGAACGGCCTGAACGTCCACCTCGAACGCCTGCTGAAGCAACCTTTCATCTACCCGCTGAACGATCAGTTGGTGACCCAGGCGCGTCAGGTTCTGCGCAGCGAATCGCTGGCCACCGTGGTCTATCGCATGCTTCGTGAGCAGGCGCGCGACCTGCCGGAATACCGTTTCAGCCAACACCTCGGCCCGCAGGGTTCGCTGTTTATCGGCACCGAGTACGTGATCCCGGGTTTCTACACGCAAACCGGTTATCAGCAGTATTTCTCGGTACAGGGCTCGGCGCTGGTCACCGACATCCTGCGTGACAACTGGGTACTGGGTGAAGGCGCGGGCATCAGCGACATGGACTTGCGTCGCCTGATGGTCGAACTGGAGCAATTGTATTTCCGCGACTATGCCAACTACTGGAGCGAGGCCGTTGGCCAAGTGGCCTTGCCACCGATCAGCGACGCCGGTGAAGGCGCCGAGCAACTGGCGGGCCTGACTTCGGCCAACTCGCCGGTGCTCGCGTTGCTGACGGAAGTGCGCGAAAACACGCGCTTCGAGGCCGCCGCAGACCCGGTCGAAGAAGCGGGGGAAGCCGCCGATGCGCTGGCCGGGCAGAAAGGCAAACTGGGTAAAGTCGGCAAACTGGCAGCCGCCGCAGCGGACAAGGCTTCGGCCTTGAGCGTCGCGAAAAACCTGCCGGACACCGCCAAGAAATCCCTGCAACGTCGCTTTGAACCGCTGCATCGTTTGCTCGATGACAACAACGGCCCGGCCGCTGACCTGACACCAGCCCTCAGCGCGCTCAACGACCTGCAACTGCAACTGTCCGGCCTGGCCCGTTCCAGTACGCCGGAACAAGCCGCGTTCGAAATGGCGAAAACCCGCATGAGCGGCCAGCGTGATGCGCTGACCAACCTGCGCACCGCTTCGGGTCGCTTGCCGCGTCCGCTGAGCGTGTGGTTCAACGTGCTGGCCGAAGACTCGTGGCGCCTGGTGCTCAACGATGCCTACCAATACCTGAACGGCCGTTATCAGAACGAGCTGTACAGCGTGTATGGCAAAACCATCAGCAAGCGTTATCCGTTCAGCGCCAGCAGCACCAGCGACGTGGCGATCAGCGACTTCCGCGAGTTCTTCCGCGCGCAGGGCACCGTCGACCGCTTCTTCGACAGCTACATGCGTCCGTTCGTCAGCGGTGATCCGGGCAACTACCGGATGCGCAGCGTCGACGGCCACAGTCTGCCGGTGTCCAAGGTCTACCTTGATCAGATGGCGGCTGCGCTGACGATTCGTCAGAGCTTCTTCTCGATCAACCCGGCCGAGCCGACCGTGCAGTTCAAACTGGAGCCGTACACCCTCGATCCGGCGGTCAGCCGTTCCGAGTTCAAGTTCGGCGACAAGACCATGGAATACCGTCATGGCCCGATCCTGCCAATGTCGTTCAAATGGCCGACCGATGCTGAAGACGGCCGCACCAGTCTGGTCATGGACAAAATGGCCGGGCGTCCGATCGGTATCGAGAAGAACTCCGGCCCATGGTCGCTGTTCCGTCTGTTCGACCTGATGCAGACCGAGTACCTGAGCGGTCGCGACGTGCTGGTGCTGAAAGCTGACGTAGGAGGCCTGCGCGCCAACTACCTGCTGACCAGCCAACGCTCGCCGAACCCGTTCGACCTCGGCGTGTTGCGCACCTTCCGTATGCCGGTGCAGCTCTGATGCTGGTGGCCAGTCCCTGGCGCAGCGCGGCGCGTACCGACCCGGGCAAGGTGCGGGCGCGCAACGAAGATGCCTTCCTCGACCTTCCGCAGCAGGGGCTGTGGGTGGTCGCGGACGGCATGGGCGGTCATCAGGGTGGCGACATCGCCAGCCAGTTGATCGTCGCCAGCCTGGCTGAACTGCCGCAACACGACGACTTCGACGAACGCCTCAAAGCCATTCGCCAGTGCCTGCATTGGTTGAACCGGCGTTTGGGGCAGGAGTTGACCGTTACTGCCGGCCGTCACGACAGCATCATGGGCAGCACCGTGGTGGCGCTGCTGGTGGAAGGCAATCGCGCGGCCTGTATCTGGGCCGGCGACAGCCGTTGTTACATGTGGCGCGGGCAGCGTCTGTATCAGCTGTCCAAAGACCATTCGCTGCAACAGCAACTGATCGACGAGCAGCAAATGAGCGTCGAACAGGCGGCGGCGCACCCGGCGGCTCAGGCATTGACCCGAGCCGTCGGCGCGGCCGACACACTGACCCTGGATGTACTGGAACTTGAGGTCTATCCGGGCGATGCGTTTTTGCTCTGCAGCGATGGTTTGTATCAGGGCCTGAGCAGCGATGCCCTCGGCACCGCCCTCAGCCTCAGCGCGCCGCATGTGGCGCTGGAACGTTTGTTCGACGGCGCCCTGCGGGGCTCCGCTCGCGACAACCTGACTGCCGTGGTAATCCGCCAATGAGTGAAATCGAATCGCCCATCGATGACTTGCTGATGAGTGAAGAACAGGCCAACAACCTGACCTACTTCGCCTTCGCCAAGCCCAATAATGCAGAGCCTTTGCTGGCGCCTACCAAGGCCAGCATTGGTGCACTGCCTGACGTATTGGCGGGCCGTTATCGCCTCGAGCGTCTGCTCGGGGCGGGCGGTATGGGCGCCGTCTACCGGGCAAGGGATCTGCTGCATGAACAGTTCGGTGATCCCGACCCTTACATCGCGCTGAAAATCCTCAGCGAAGAATTTGCCGAATCGCCGGACGCCAGTGCCTTGCTCTACAGCGAGTTCGCGCTGACCCGACGCCTGCGCCACGACAACGTCGTGCGTGCGCACACCTTTGAAGTCGACACCGACTGCCAGCGGGCCTTCATCACCATGGAATACATGCGTGGCCTGACCCTGGACAAATTGCTCTGCGAGCGGCCCCTCGGACTGCCGTGGAAAGAACTGCGCGACATCGTCCTGCCGCTGCTCGACACGTTGGCCTACGCCCACCGTCGCGGCGTGCTGCACGGTGACATGAAACCGAGCAACGTCATGCTCAGCGAAGACGGTTTGCGCCTCTTCGACTTCGGTTTGGGCCAGGCAGAAGAGGGCACCTTGCCCGGCCTGCCGCACCTGAGCCGCGAGCGCTTCAACGCCTGGACCCCGGGCTACGCCGCCCCCGAACTGCTTGAGGGCCAAGCGTTGTCGGCCAGCGCGGACGTGTACGGCGTGGCCTGTGTGATCTATGAACTGGCGAGCGGCAAACACCCGTTCCGCCGCTTGCCCTCGACCCAGGCCCGCGACGAGCATCTGGAGCGTGAGCTGCAAGCCCCGCAGAACTTACCGAAACACGGCTGGCCGGCGCTGCGAACCGCGCTGAGCTTCGACCCGGCAGAGCGCACCATCACTGCCCAACAATTGCGTGACGCTTTGGGCGCCACTTCATCCTGGCTGCAACGTCTGCGGTTTCGGGCGTAACGGATGACATTCGAACAGGGAGCACTTTATGTTCAACTCAGCTAACGAGACCCACTTCAGCCTGACGGTTGAGGACTATGTCGGCGACCTGCAAGTGCTGTCGTTCACCGGCACCGAAGGCATCAGCCAGCCTTATCGCTTCGACCTCGAACTGGTCAGCGAGAACCCGGATCTGGACCTGGAAAAGCTTCTGCACAAGCAGGCATTCCTGGCGTTCGATCCGCAGGGCAGTGGCATCCACGGCCAGATCTACCGCGTCGCCCAAGGCGATGCCGGCAAGCGCCTGACCCGCTACAAAGTGTCGATGGTGCCGCAGCTGCAATACCTGCATCACCGCACCAACCAGCGCATCTACCAGCAGATGTCGGCGCCGAAAATCATCGCGCTGATCCTTGAAGAACACGGCATCAAAGGCAACGCCTACAGCTTCCAGCTGAGCCAGCCGTGCCCGGATCGCGACTATTGCGTGCAGTACGACGAAACCGACCTGCACTTCGTCCAGCGCCTGTGCGAAGAGGAGGGCATTCACTACCACTTCCAGCACAGCGACAAAGCTCACCTGCTGGTATTCGGCGACGACCAGACCGTGTTCCAGAAACTCGGCCAGCCCACCGCCTACGTACAAGGCAGCGGGATGGTCGCCGACGAACCGGTGATCAAAGGCTTCAAACTGCGCCTGGAAACCCGCACCAGCCGCGTCACGCGACGCGATTACGACTTCGAAAAACCGCGCCTGCAAATGGAAGCTGCTTATAAGCCTGAAGGCGAGAGCACCGAACCGGATCTCGAAGACTACGACTACCCCGGCCGCTTCATCGAGCGTGCGCGCGGTAAGTTCCTCAGCCAACGCGCCCTCGAACGCCACCGCGCCGACTATCGTCAGGCCGAGGGTCGTGGCGACCAGACCAAACTGGTCAGTGGCCACTTCATGGAAATGTCCGACCACCCGCGCAGCGAGTGGAACGACCTGTGGCTGCTCACCGAAATCGTCCACGAAGGCAAACAGCCGCAAGTCCTCGAAGAAGGCGTGACCAGCGACACCACCGACAACAAGGACGACTTTCACCAGGGCTACCGCAACACCTTCCTCGCCACCCCATGGGACGTGTTCTACCGCCCCGCGCTGGAACACCCGAAACCCCGCGTCCTCGGCAGCCAGACCGCCCACGTCACCGGCCCCAAAGGCGAAGAAATCCACTGCGACCAATACGGCCGCATCAAAGTGCAATTCCACTGGGACCGCGAAGGCCAGGCCGACGACAAAACCAGCTGCTGGATGCGCGTCTCCAGCTCCTGGGCCGGTGACCGCTACGGCGCGATCAGCATCCCGCGCATCGGCATGGAAGTCCTCGTAACCTTCCTCGAAGGCGACCCCGACCAACCCCTCGTCACCGGCTGCCTGTACCACAAGGAAAACCCGGTGCCGTATGCACTGCCGGCGAACAAAACCCGCAGCGTGTTCAAAACGCTTAGCTCGCCGGGTGGTGGTGGGTATAACGAACTGCGCATTGAAGACAAGAAAGGCGCCGAACAAATCTTCATCCACGCCCAGCGGGACTGGGACGAGAACGTCGAACACGACCAGAAGATTCGGGTCGGGAATGAACGTCATGACACGGTGGTGAAGAACACCTACACCGAGCTGAAAGCCGAGGAACACCGCACCACCATCAGCGACCGCAAGATCGAAGCGAAGCTGGATGATCACCTGACGATTGGGCAAAACCAGCATGTGAAGCTGGGGACTGCGCAACTGACCAGCGTGGGGAAAGAGATACACCTCAAGGCTGGGGACAAGATTGTTATTGAGGCGGGGACAGAGCTGACCATTCTTGGGGGTGGGAGCTTTATCAAGCTGGATGGCGGTGGTGTGACGGTGGTTGGGCCGGTGATCAAGATCAATGCCGGGGGCTCGGCTGGCTCCGGCACCGGGATCGGGATTAAACCGCCGGTGCTGCCGGGGGCGGCGGATAAGGATAAGGCGGGGAGTTTGATGGATCAGGCGTTGGGGAATGCGGTGCCTCAGAAAGCTGACCTTCGACCAATGCGAATGATCAGGTTCTCTGGTTGACCGCCAACGGATCAAAAAGGATTAGGTAAAAGTACAAATGACAGAGCCAGTGAAAGTTAAAAAGTGGTCTTACCCAATAAAGATAGGTGGTGCAGGTGGCACAGATCCACAGCAGTATTACGCGGCATTAGCGAAGGCGCAGGATGGTTATTACCCACTTGGCAGCAATGGCTTGTGGCATGGCGGCGTGCATTTTGATGAGGCTTCTGGATTAGTCTCGGCACAGAGCGAGGTTCGTTGCATCGCTGATGGGCAAGTAGTTGCCTATCGGATCGATGACACTTATCCAGCCACGGTATATACCGACCGTACCGCCTTTGCTTCGACAGGCTTTGTGCTGATTAAGCACGTCTTGGAGGTGCCGTCCCCTCCAGCACCACCTGCCGGAGCAGGTGGACCTCCGCCACCTGCTCCAGCTGCGGGACCGATATTGACGTTTTATAGCCTGTATATGCATCTGTTGGACATGGATGGCTACAGGACGAAAACGCCTATATTGGAGCGGCCGTCCTATTGGGTTAATGGAGGCTACCAAGTAAAAGCGGATGTGAAGGATCCCGTCGAGGGCCTGAATGTGCGCGCAGGGCTTCCAGGAACCACGGATTACACCAATATTCTGACTACATTGCCGCGTGGCACAACCGTCACCACGGGAGGCGCGAGTACAGATGGAAAATGGCTAAAAGTTGTAAGTGTGTCGCCGGAAGCTGACCAATCCGTAGCTGTAGGCGGCTGGGTGTTCAAAACCCAAATGAACAGTAAAGGCCCAGATCAGTACCTGATTGGCGAGCTAGCAAAAAATATACCTGCTAATCAGGCCAAGGGGTTGAGAGTTCGTAGAACGGGGTCGACCACCGGCGAGGTTATGTCGATTCTGCCTGCTGGCACTCAAATTGAAATTAGCCAGGAAGGCGCAGTTGGTAACTATCGAAAACTAGTAAAAGTTGTGAGTGGTAATCCAATTCCTGCACTTGCTGCTGATGAGGCTGGCAATATTGGAGGTTATGTATGGTTTCCCTCTCTTGAAACTAAGACTGAGCCCAAGGATATGGGGAAGGTCGTTTTGCTCGATGAACCTGTGACCATTAAGGCCGGCGCATTGGTTGGTTTTGCAGGTCATTATCAAGAACATGATGAAGGAGCACCTCGCAACCTAGTTCATGTGGAAGTATTCACGTGCGATGACATTGAGAAATTTGTTTCTCTTAGCCAAGGTGCAGCTGCTGCCTTACCAGACGATCAAAAAAATCTGTTAAAGATTCACAAAGATACGAAGCTAATTACTCATCGCCCAGATATAAGTGCGACCAATCCACCACAAGCCAACGACGCCGGTGTGGTGATTGGATATGATCTGGTTGTTCCCTCAAGTGTTTTAGAGGCCCTGCCGGATTCAAAAAAAATCAAACAATCTACCACTACCCCCAGCACAGGCAACGCTCCCGCAACTACAAGTACGACTAGATGGTGGCACCTCGAAGGGATACTGGGGGACGGCCAGGGAAATCCTGTCAGCGGCTGGGTGTGCGATAAGGATTTGATGACCACTCGCCATAAACCGTGGGAATGGGTCGGGTTTAAATTTATTGAAGAGACCGGCAGTAATGCCGATCACTTTTCTTCGTTTCTTCATGATCGCGATATGCTTACCGAGGAAGAAAAAGCTACCTTCGTTCCTCTAGCTAGTAAATCTACTAAAGGCCCGGTAAAGGAAGGGTTGTACGATATTATTGATTCTGATAAGAACGACAAACTGACATCTACTGAAATTCAAGCAGCACTTGCTAAACCTTGGTTCGCGCAATCTATATCTCAGCTTATTACTAAATATGAAAGTGAATGGTTCTATGATGCGGCGAAATGGGATGCCCTGGATGAACTAATGGGGCATTCAGCGGATCGTCCGAATTTAGACTGGGTTGCGCAAAAACAGAGGATTAAGAGTTTGTCTTGGTGGCCAGAGGTTGCACCAAAGGAAAGTTTAAGTCCGGATGGGAAGATATGGCATATACATCCAATAGGTATGGTTGGGAACTTTGATCAGAAAAAGTCGTGTAATTGTAAGGTTGATGTGTATGTTGTTAAGTATGGTAGTTTAAATTTTGGCCCGCAAGTAAAAGGGGAGAGTAAGTTGGGTGACTCACCCCATTGGAACATTATGCAAGCTGCCGGGAAGGTAACCGCTAGCGAAAGAAGAATAATTTCCGCTATGTGTGAGAACGAAGGTAAAATCAATGCTGTACAAGCTTATGATGGTGAGATTGTAACAGCGGGTGCGATGCAGAAAACCATTAAGAAGGAAACGGGTGCAGGTGAGCTTGCTGATCAAGTAAAAAGATTCAAAGATAGATATCTTGATGAATATTTAGAATTGTTTGAGGGGCAAGGGTGGTATCTTGATTTAAGCTCGACTAAACCACAAATGTATTATCAGCACCCAGATTTTTTAGATGGTCATAAGCTTGAGAAGGTCGAGTTAAAAAATGCACTGAGGTTAGGGTGTTCGCAGAGCACGCAGGGGCACTTAATTGAATGTAAACCAGTTTCGGTTTTGTCTTGTGCTATGGGATCCCCATCATATGTCGAGCTTCAGATCTCAGATTTCATTACGCGATTGAGGGGCGTTTTAGTGGAGTCGCCGACCTCGTACAGTTTCAAAATTGCCGAGCTTTTCAAATCAGAGTTTGGGATGGCCACCGTTTTAGACGAGAGTGTGAATCGACCCTCACATGTACCTGATAGTGTGAAAAGAGCTCTGGATAAGTTTTTTCTGGCGCATGCTACTGTAAGTAGAGATGTTACCACGTGGGGTATTAATCACTCAGCGTATGAACGAGAAATTCTTGTGTATTACGGGACTGGAACTAATCGCGGCAATATGACAGATGGACCGATTCGACATAATAATCTCAAGGTGGCCTTGAATGGTTAATAAGTTTCATGCATTTTTTGTGGTGGGTGTTTTGGCAACCTCCCCGTGTCGTGCTGAAGGTGAGCCAGTCGTTGTAAATGGCGTGGACGGTACTTCTGTGCGTTTTAGCGGTTGGGACAAACTTCGTAGTGGGTGGAATAGTGTCGAATATAAAGGGGTAAATGATAATTTTTCTATTTATAGCCTTCCAACCAAGTCGACCCCGTCAGGAATTTCTACATTAATAAGCTTGGAGAATGTGTCTCCTGATAAGAGGAAGATGCTTTTGCTGCGCGTTGTTTCTGGAGAGGTGAGCGATGGTCACGGGTACAGTGAACAATCCGAGCAAGCCTATTGTGATGCGGTTTCCTTAGAGACAGGTTGTGTTGAAAATATTGGTTCTGCACTCCAGTGTGATGGCTCTTGGGTTGGTGCAGTGTGGAAAGACTCTACTGGGGAAGTATATGATTTTGTCAAAAGCAGTTTTCCTCCGAAAAGCATGATAGACCAAGTTTCCAGAATTTCTTCAGTCGAGTTACGAGCGAACTCTATAAAAGATTTGATGTTTATGGGCATCCCCTCATATATGGCTTGCAATCCACCTAAGTCAAATGTGGCAGCGTACAATGATATCGGTTTTTATTTTGCGGAGGGTGGTGAAAATCTGTTAGCTACGCAAGTTTATGAGCGGTTGCTGCCTCTTGCGCCGGATAGAGTGCCGTTGAAACTTAATATGGCAGACTCGCTTTGGGCGCTCGGTAAACATAATGAAGCAAAGAATTATTATGTTGAATATCGTTCAGTGATGGCGAAAAAAGGCTTGTCAGGAAAAATTCCTGCACGAGTTGGAGAACGCTTGGATCCGAATAAATAGAGCATAGCTATTGGATGAAAATGGGGGCAAACCACGCTTTAGTAATAATCAGGAAGCATAGGTCTGTCCCTTTTTTCTACTCTATAGCTAAACAACACGCCGAATCACGCATCATTGCACTTGAGGGGCATTATGATAAGGCTGTTAGCTTTTTTCGTTTTCGCGCTCATGGCAACAGTGATAAGTGCGAGCTCTAGCTGCGAGGCTGACCTGAATGGAGATGGAGTCTGCGATCCGTATAGTGTTAGACCACTCGAGGATGACGGCACAATTTCGCGAATCACTATCGATATTGGTGGGGGCAACAAGTCAGTTTCGGGAAATTTTGAGCTAGGACACGGTGGGTTGTCTGTAGGTTATCTACCAGGCGAATTCTCGTTGCTGCTGGATTTCTATACTCGTAATACTGATCTTACGCAGTACAGTTTTAAATGGATTTCTGGGAAGAAAGACTGGGTTCTCTATAAAAAATCTACTTGGGCGGAACCTAGTAAAGATGAAAAATATACCTTGGGTGGTGAGAGGGTACCAGTTGAAGCACTATTTCCGCAGAAGTTTAATGTTCAGCGTGTGGCGTGTTGCACCCTGTTTTCTCAGTTTTCCGAAAATGGGCCCAATTTTAGCTATTTGAGTAATGAGGATCAGCTTGCAGAAATCAGGAAAGACTTCAAATATATTCTTGGTAAGCTTCCTCAGGGCGAAAAAGGAGAGTTGTTTTATGGGGTCGATGATGGCGGTAATAAAGTAAGAAGGAGCATTCCCCAGGAGCTGGTGTATGAGCTGACTTTGATAGTGTCCGATGATAATGTCGGGCCGCTAAATGATTATGCCTATTATTTGTATCGTAACAAAAATAGCGTTTTAGCTGCTTTGCTTTTGAAGGAGATTCATAAAAAATTCCCGGAGAGAGTCGTTGCAATATTGAATTTGGCAGATGCGTATTGGGATATAGGTATGAAGTCCGACGCGTGTCCGCTTTATAAAGAATATATCGCTAAAATGACAAAAAACGGAAAGGGTGGACGTATTCCACAGTCGGCTAAATCTCGAGAAAACTGTAGTTGATATGACCAATAGTAGGGGTGGGAACAGATCACGTTTTAGTAATTATAAGAAAAACGTGGTCTGTCCCATTTTTTCAGTGAACTTCTCGGCTCGTGAAGTAATGATAAATAAGCTTCTAAGATTTTTCTGAGGTCATTTGAATGATTCGCCTAATGGTGTTTTTGTTATCCATTTATAGTGGCGCTGCTTATTCGGCTTCAACTGAGCATAGCCTGATATGTAAAGAAGCTGATCGGAATGCCGATCAAGCTAGCTTGACTCTTTCTTTTGAAGGGGGAGTCTTCTCTCTTGATAATGCTGATCGCGGATGTCGGTCAGACTATGTTACTAGAGAAGTGGCAGGGGCCGAAAATAAAGCAATTATATTTTCTTATCCAACCAGTGATGATATGGGTCTAAACGCTCAGGTGATGATTTTTTCTGCTGTAGCTAAAGGTGGAAAGGCCGCATATATCGGAGACATCCCTGCTAGTGCTTCGGAGTTGGAGGATGGTACCTATAAAGATATTCAACAGTCCGGTGATTCAATTTACGAGAACGTTTACCGTATTGAAAGTACTAAAGTTGTGACTTTGACTCCAGGTAAAGAGTTGATCATTTCTGGCGAGCAATGTGTTTATAAGGAAGCGGGTAGCACTGTCTGTCAAAAGATGAAAGGCACCTTCAAAAAACCTGTGTGCGTCCTCAATAATGGTGAGCGCAAAGTCCTCGCGGATGCGAGGGAGTGCATGGACATGAGAGAAAATCTTTGAGGAAAACGGGACGGATTTATTTGTTACGCTCGACCGCTTTGAATTTAGTTGAGAACTTAAATAGATCTGGCCCGTTTGTCGGTTCTGACTCTATCTTCTGTCGCAGGCCCGTTCAGAATTGAACGGATCACTGAGTTTTTTTACGGACGCCAAGGAATGCAGATTTTCAGATTCAGCCTCATTTTTTTACTTTCAATACTGTCGCCTGTGGTCATGGCTGAGGGCACGATGATTGCCACCATCCTTCAGGCCGACTTTTCCAAGGACCCGGAAGTCCGGTTGCTTGTCAGAGTCGTCGATGTGGGTGGCGGTTCGGATACCCCTTCCATGGCGGTTCGTAATCAATGCCTGGAGAGGAAGGCGTCCGCAGAACGTCCTGGGCCGGATCCGTGCTTTTCGATAGAGATCACTGAGAGCAATAAGCAACGAGCCATTGTTCGGCAAACGCTATTGAATGATCCTCAGCGCACAACCGACCCTATCTATTTGGAAATTGTTTATCGCTCGGAGGTCAGCGAAAGCGATCCGACGAATCACCATCAGCGATCCGCCACACTGAAGATCGAAGAAAACGGCCTCTACAATTGGAACAATGAGAGCGAACAGGCATTGGCGGACGTTGAGTGGTTTCCCTCGGGAAATGGTGTTCTTGATCTGATGGTTCCTGACGCGGATGCATTGTTGAATTCTGTATTTCGAGATCGTATGAGTCGGCTGGACGAAAGCGGTCAGAAAGCACTGAGGGAAACTCAAAGAGCCTGGATGAAATTTCGAGATGCGGAGTGCCAGGCCGACCCGAAATTGCATAAATCAGTTTTCGGTGAGTGGTCCGATGCCTGCCTGATTCGCGCGACGATAGAGCGTGCTCGCCAATTGGCTTTGGCACCGGACAAGAGCAGACGTTGAAAAGGACAAGCCAGAGCATTCGCGCGAAAGCGTCGACTTGGATGAGCATGAACAAATTTTTCTTTCTCTTTTTTGCGCTATTTCCTTTAGGCGCTCAAAGCGCAGTCACCACCGAATCACTTTGCTTCGAATTATCCCAATCGAGCCCGGTAAAGTTCGAACTCCGTACCTACTACGACGAAGCCAGCAAATGGTCCGGTGGTTTCGTGAAGTACGCCAAATCCAGTGAGCCCATTTCCATTGTGTTGACGGATTCTCAGAATGAAATCAACGATCCAGACGCGCCTTGGCAGCACACCAGAACCTGGTCCGAAATCGTCAACGGTAAGGTCACGGGGACTTATGAGTTGATGACGCAAGGCTCGCAGATCGTCTCGATGTCTTACACAAAGCAGTCCAACGGTAAGGCTTATAGCTTCGGAATCAGCACCAGCATCGACTCCTCTCTCGAGTCCGGATGCAAGTGGGAGTAGGGCAGTACATGCAATTCAAAACTCTAGCGGTATCACTGCTCGGCCTGATGTGGACGATCCCGGCGTTAGCCGAAACCACCACGTTCAGTCCAACCAAAGGCGTCGACGCGACGCTGGTTCTTGAAGGCTCCAAGCTGAACATCGCGGTTAAAAGTGAAACGCACAGCGAGTCGCGAACAATCGATTTTGAAGCCGAAAACGAACTCCACATGCAGTTCGACGATTTCAATTTCGACGGCGCCCAGGATTTCGCAATCTGGCAGCTCGATGACGGCATGGGCACTTACCACTACTACCGGGTGTTCATTTACCAAGTCAAAACCGGCACCTTCGAAGAGTTGCAGCCGGACTGCGGCGATGGCTTCGTTAACCTGCGCGTCGACAAAAAGCGTAAAGCGTTGCTCAGCACCTACTGGGAAATGAACATCCCCAAGCAATGCATCACCGGATTCACCAAACGCAAAACCTGAATGACTCAAGGATGAACACAGTGAACCGTTTTGTTTTTACCCTGCTGGCCATGCTGCTGCCAGTTTCAGCGGTCTATGCGCAGGATGACTGCAGCCAGGTCACCTCAAGTCTGGAAATGGTGCCTTGCTCGGAGGCGGCGAAGCAGGTTGCCGATGCGCAGTTGAACGTCAGCTACAAGCAGCTGATGACGCGGCTTGAATCTGACTATCGAACAGATCCGGTGTTGGGCGCGGAGTACGCGGCGAAGGTCAAGGAGTCGCAGCGTGCGTGGCTGAAATTGCGCGATACGAATTGTCCGTTGGAGGCATTCGAAATCGAGACGGGGATGCCAGCGCATGTGTTCGCCGTCAACTCGTGTATCGCCAGAATGAGTCGCGAGCGTTCGGCGTATCTGGACAAGATTGCGCCGGAACAGTCCGCGCATCTATCCGATAAAGGCAATGCCAGCGACGCTTGTCCATCCGAGGATTTCTTACCGTTCCTGGCAGTGTTTTCTGCCGATATCGAAGCACAGCGCCGGCTCACTGCGTTTACCGTCAAATCGCTGGTATTAAAGCCAAAGGCCGAATCGGGTCGTTTCGAACCGGTGACCACGGGCGAGAAGGGGGCTGGGTTGGCCTATCCGTTGATGGCGCCTATCGAATCTCGCAAAACCCCGGGTGTTGTGATTTGGGAATACGACGACAGCCATTCCACTGTTGTGGATCGACGCGCCGGTTGGAGCAACGTCAAAGCCTTCAACTTTTCCCGGCAGGCGTGTTGGGTGCTCGAGGGTGTTGAAGACTGGTCGATTCGGGAAAAAGACCTGGTAGCGGCGAGCACGCCGACGATGAGCAAGAAAGAAAGTTTCTGTTTCCAGCGTGCCGAGGCGTTCGAAGCATTGGGTGCGCCGGAAGACCAGCCTCGCACCGTTGAGTTGTTTGAGGCCACGCTAGAAAACTTATTATGTGCAGCGCACTCCGGAGACCCACTCGCCAGTTATAAAGCAGCCATTCTGAGTCTCTCGGGCATGGCGCCGCAGGTGCCGACGGATACTTTGGAGTCACTATTCAAAGCAGCGGCCACCACTTTGCCGAACGGTGCGATGGGGCTTTCCGAGTTTTACTGCGACGGCAACGAGCTAACATTTGATGGTCCCTGCAAAAATCCTGCGCTTGCAGAGCAGGCACTGATGGGCGCCGTGAAAATGGGCGATGCCAACGCGATCAGCAAGTTGGGATCTACCTTCGCGAGCGGCGAATGGGGTACCAAAGATCCATCCCGAGCCATGGCCTGTTATCAACTGGCTCTCGCGAAGGGTAGCGAAGGCGCGAGTTTCGGTTTGGAACACTTGAAGAAAAACTCCACCACGCCAATCAAACCCAGCCACTGCTACTGACAACCCCCGAAACCCCAAGCTTTTCCTTTAAACTCCCCACCCCCAAGGAATGCGCTCAGGACACGGAATGCCAGCCCCCTCGACCTCGCTTCGCCCCGCGCTAGTGCTCTGGCTGTACGCCGCCGCGATCGTGCACATACTCGCCGGTCTCACCCTGACCTGGGCCGGGCATTCCGGTTTACTCGACGGCTATCTGCAAGTTCTCGAACTGGCATTCTGGGGCGCCGACGCAGTACCCGCCGCCGGCCACGAACAACAGGTCTGGTGGCTCGCACTCTTCGGCGCGACGCTGCAAAGTTATTCGCTGTACATGCTCGCGCTGGTGCACATCGGCAATCGCTCGAAAGCGCCGATGGTGTGGGGCTGGTTGATCGCCGGCATCCTGTTATGGGCGCCGCAGGATATGTGGCTGTCAGCGCAACAACAGGTCTGGTCGCACCTGTGGCTCGACGGTTTTGCGCTGTTGCTGCTGTTGCCGCCGCTGGTCTGTCTGTATCGCCATGACCGTCGAAAATCCCCTCGAGTAAAGACTCAGAGCACGTCCAACCCGTTTGCCGGCAGCGCCCACAAGCGTGTGCTGATCACCGGCGGTACCGGGTTTATTGGTGAGGCCGTGATCAACCAATTACTCGACGCCGGCCACACCGTGAGTGTGCTGGCACGTGATCCGTTAAAAGCAGCCAATCTGTTCGGCGGTCGCGTTCGCAGCGTGCAGTCCCTGAGCGAACTCAGCCACGATGAAACCTTCGATGTGGTGATCAACCTCGCAGGCGCGCCGGTTGCCGGCCCACGTTGGACTCCGAAACGTCAGGCTCAACTGCTCGCCAGCCGAGTCGGCACAACCGAAGCACTGATGACCTGGCTGAAGAACACCAAGCACAAACCAGCGCTATGGATTCAAGCCTCGGCCATCGGCTACTACGGCGTGCGCGATGCCAGCGAAAGCCTCGACGAACACGCCGGCAAGGGCGACGGTTTCATGGCTGAACTCTGTGCGCGTTGGGAAGCCGCCGCGCAACCGGCCACCGAGTTTGGCGTGCGTCAGGTGGTGCTGCGCCTCGGCGTGGTGTTCGGCCCGGGCGGTGCGTTGACACCGTTGCTGATGCCGTTCCGTCTGGGCTTCGGCGGGCGCATGGGTGACGGTCGGCAGATCATGAGCTGGGTGCATCGCGACGATGTGCTTCAGGTGATCGCGCGGGCCTTCGACGATGAAAGTTTGCGCGGCACTTACAACATGGTCGCGCCCGAAACGATCAGTCAGGCAGCATTCGCCGAGCAGGCCGGCAAGGTCCTCAAGCGTCCGGTGTGGTTCCACATTCCCGCTGCGCCAGTGCGTGCTATGGCAGGGGAGATGGCGCAGTTGTTCTTCGACGGTCAGCGCGTGGTGCCGCAGCGTTTGACCGAGGCCGGCTACACATTCCGCTATCCAACCCTCGACGCCGCTCTGCGCGATCTGACCTGAGGATCGTCCATGAGCAAGCCGTTGATGTACCTGCTGGCCGGCAACGGCAGCGCCGCCGATTGGTGGGACGATGCGTTGCCGCACTTTCAGCGCTACGACGTGGTGCCGCTGGAGTTGCCGGGCTTCGGCGCCAATCCGCAGCCACCCTGCGAGGATCTCGCGGCCTACGCCGAGACCTTGCTGGCGATGACGCAAAAGGGCAGTGCGATCATGGCGGTCGGGGTCAATGCCTTGCTGGTGCTGCATGCGTTGCAACGTCGGCCCGGGCACTTTTCCCGCAGTGTTTTGCTGGCGCCGGTCGGGGCGTTTTTGTGGCAGCGTCGCTTGCCGGCATTGATGTCGCCGCTGCCGATCCGCAAGACCATTCACTGGTTGCTGTCGAATAAACCCACGCTGTTCGCGCGCAAGTTTTCCAACCAGACCTGGACGCCCTCGCAGTACCAGCGCATGGGCGCCGGTTATGCGCGTTGCCGGGCATTCGTGCCGCACTGGGAACTGGTGCGGGCCGACACCGCGCTGCCGCTGCTGGAGTGGATCACCGATCCGGTCGAGCTGGTTTGGGGCGATCAGGACAACGTGCTGGGCATCGAGCAAGCGGCGGCGTGGTCGGCGATTCTCGCTCGCGCTGATCTGACCATCAGCCTCAAACCCGGTTGGGGTCACTACCCGTGGATCGACTCGCCCGCGCAGTTCGCGCAGTGGCTGGAGTCGGGCGAGCGCGGGTTTGTCGCGCACACCAAGGGCGGGCGTTTGCGCTTGGCTGAACTGGCGCGGCAACCGGTGCCGGCGGCGCTGACGCTCAACGATTGCAACGACCCGCGTCTGCCTGCGTTTCTCGCCGCCCAACCTGATGTGACCTGGGCGGTGCGCTCCTCCAGTTACGGCGAGGATCAGGCCGATTCGGCCAACGCCGGGTTGAGCACGACTTACCTGCGCGAGCCGCGCGCCAACGTGCCAAACCGCATCGCCGAATTGACCGCCGAAGGCGTCGAGGAAGTGGTGGTGCAGCGCTTTATCACGCCGGTCGTTTCCGGGATAGCTTTCGTGCGACATCTGTCGGTGGAGCTGGAATGGGTTGAAGGCCATCTCGAATCGCTGGCCGACGGTCACGTCAGCCCTTCGCGGGCAACGCTTTCGCGGGTTGGCGATGCCTGGCGTAGCGGCGCGTTCACGCCATCCCACGGCTTGACCGAAGAGCGGCTATGGCAATTTCTGCAAGACGTGTTGCGGGTGTTCCACTACGTGCCCGGCGACGTCGAATGGGCCTGGGACGGCTCACAACTGTGGCTGCTGCAATACCGGCCGATCAGCGACTACGGCTGGCGCCGGCACCTCACCGCCGCGAACATCGCCGAGATCCTGCCGCCGCAACCGAGCGTTTTTGTCGAGTACGCTCAGCGCCGCGCGGCGGCGAGTATCCCGGCGATCATGGCGCGGTGGGATGCGCGGGTGTTGCAGGACAACGAGCCGTTCACTGCCGTGTTCGGCGGCGCGTCCTACATCAACAACGATTTGTTCCTCGCCCGACTCGCCGACTGGGGCATCAGCGCCAGCAACTACGCCGGTGAAGTCGGTGGCGCGACCCCGTATCTGCCGTGGCAACCGCTGAAGATGCTGCGCTCGTTGCCGCTGTTCCTGCGCATGCAACGCATCGCCCGAGGTCATCTGCTGACCCTTGAGCGTGGTTTGCAGCGTTTCGATCAGGAGTTGACCGACCTCGTCGCCCAGGGTGCCGACGGCCAACAACTGGCGGACTGGTTCACCCGGTTTTACGTGTTCGTGGTGCAAGGCAATCTGTGCATCGCCACGGCGCTGGCCAGCAGTGGCGGCGACTGGCTGGGCCGCCCGCCGACGGCTTACGACAACCTTGAAAACAGCCCGCATCGTTTGCCTTGGGAGACCGACCCGGCCACCCCTCGGCCAGCGGCGAGCGAATTGCCGCTCCAGCCATTCCCACAATGGTCACGGCTAATCCGCCTCGCCAACGCGACCGGCCTGCCGGGCCTGCGCGGTTACTACCTGCAAGTGCGAGAGTGGTATCGCGACAACCTGATGCGCATCTTTTTCCGTCTGCACCACGCCATGCCGCTGGCGGATCGCGAGCACTGGTTCGCGCCGCATCCGGACGTGCGGACGCGCGATGGAAGCTTCTGGCAGGACGGTCGCGAAGGTGCGGAGCAGGCCACCGGGTTCATGATTTATCCGGGGCAAGTGCAGGGCATTCTGGGCGAGGATATTTTGCTCGAAGACACCCTCGATCCGGGGCGGCACGCGTATTACCAGACGGCGCGGGCGGTGATTGCGCGGATGGGTGGGCGCTTGTCGCATGGCTCGACGTTGTTGCGTGAATTGCGCAAGCCGTCGGCGGTGATGCCACAGGTTGATCCGGCGTGGGTGGGGTGTGAGGTGGTGTATCGGGATGGTGAGTTGGAATTGATCAATTCGAAGGAAACGAAGTGAAACGATTGCTGGTGTTATGTGTGAGCTGGTTGCCGATAGCGGTTATGGCGGCAGATGTTTGCAATCAGGAAGCTGACTCAAAATATTTCTTATCGCAATGGTCGCAGAGCAGTGAACATCCGGAAGACATACTTTCCAGTCTCGATGGAAAAGAATTTTCTATCGAGCCGGGCCACGTGGTTTTTCGCGGCGATCTAAATGGCGATGGCATCGAAGACTTTATATTCAATTCCCGCGTCGGCATTGGCTCATCAATGGATAGCACATTCGCCTTCCTGATCCAGTGTCGTGGTTATTTGAGGTATTCGGGCGGCGATTACTTCGCCGGCGTCAAAGTTCTGGACGGCCCACCCAAGGGGGGAGGTGAGTTCAAGGAGATCGAGATCTACTCCTACATTAGGGACAAGCGCGGGCGGATTCGCTACAAGGGTGAAAAGGCCATGACCCGGCCACATCTGTGGCAATTCAACCCGCAGACACAGCGTTATGAAGGGCAGTCTGAGTAAGTCGACGGTCCCCACTGCATTTATGGAGTTACTACGTGAAAGGATTTTCGATTTTTCTCGGCAGCTTGATATTGACCGCCGCGTCCATGGCATCCGCCGCCGATCCAGCGTTCAAGGATTACACCGTCACACCAGTTTTCACCGGCGCTAGCCATAAATTGGTACCGCAAGAAAACAGCAGCCCAATGATGGATCAGACACGGGTGCTAGCTCTGAAAGGCAAGGTCAACTTCGCCGGCCATTACATCCTGCACCAACTCGGTTGTGGCGGCAGCGCCATGTGCGCCGAAGTGCTCGATGCCCGCACCGGTGAAGTGGTCGGCGGCTTGCCGAATGCTTACGACGGCAGCACGTTCGCCATGCTCTACCAACCCGACAGCCGCTTGATCCTTATTTCCGGCATCGCCCTCGACGGTGAAGAAGATGCCCAGGGGAATTCGCTGGAAAGCGTCAACCGGGATCGCTATTACGAGTTTGTGAACAACGAATTCCGGCTGCTGACGATGACAGACGCAGAAACGCCGCCGCTTGATTAAGGATTAGGGGATGAACCGCTTACTCACGGGCTGTCTTTCTCTGTTGCTCTCGCTTCCGGCCGTCGCCGCTCCGACCGATGCCTACACCCAACGCGACGTCATGCAATGTGGCGGCGTTGAAGTGGTGTTGGTGTCGTCCTGCCGATCAGTGACGGTGGAGGACACCGCCGACCACGTGCTGCCGGTTTGCTCCGACCAGACAATCAACATCGTCGGCAAAGTGCTCCGGCGTGACGTCGGCAAGGTTTCGCAACTCACCTCGGACGGTATGCAGACGAAGATGTTAAGCAACGTGGTGGTGGCGATGGATTGTGTGACGGGCACCAAGGGCAGCCTCGTATCGATAGGCGGCTATGGCGGTTGCGGTGCCTGTCCGGAGTGGCGTGGTTATTACTCGACTACGGGGCGATTGGAGCAATTTAGCTTCGACAATAACCAGCGCTCATTTGGCTCGAAAGGCTCAAGGGAGGCGTTGATCAAATCTTATGGCGTCACGAAGAGACAACTTCAGTCGCAAAGCCCGGCGGTGAAAAGGATTGTCTATGGTCAGCCTTAAGATGGTGTTGATTGGCAGTCTGTTTGCCACAGCCAGCGCCTTTGCCGAAGAGCCGCCAATCGTTGGCATTGACGGGCACACAGTGACGTTACAGGCAAAAAAGTGGACTTCACCTGTGGTGGAGTCTGCCACTGCCTGGTTCACGGCGAATGGAAAAACATTTCCGCTCTTCCATGCCGGTATTGGTACTCAGGCCTATCCCGAATGGCTTAGCCCCGATAAGAAAACGTTGTTGGCGACCCCGGTGGAATACGGCGTAGTCATAGGTGAGAACGGTGAAGAAATAGCAACATCACAGGGGCATTGCGCTGTGATCTCGATGGAAACCGGTTGCGTGTTGGCTGAGAGTTACGAAAGATTTTGTGAGGGTAAATGGCTGGGCAATCAGTGGATTTCCGAAGAGGGCGGGGTGCTCAAGCATGCCTTGGAAACTAGGCCTCCCAACGAATTGCTGAAACATGCCTTGAGCATCGAAGCGGCGCAGTCCCGCGCCGAATCTCTCGAGTGGAGCATGAGTTTTTTAAGTCCAGAGTCCTACATGGCGTGCCATCCCCCGGCGCAAAATGTTCAAGCCTACAACGACCTCGGCTTTTATCTGGCCGAGGGTGGTAAAGATGAGCTGGCGCTGAAGTTTTTTCGAGGCGTTGAGACGGTTGGCAAGCGCACGGTGTTGATGTTGAACATGGCGGATTCCTTGTGGCGACTTGATCGGAAAGACGAGGCGCAACGGTACTACCGTGAATATCGCGATGCGATGAACTCCGCTGGCAAGGCAAAGAGAATTCCGCAACGTGTCATTGAGCGATCTGAGTTTCAGGGAGTGAAGAATTGAACAGGTTTGTCCGCTTTATCGCTTTGTTCCTTGGGCTGCTGTCCGCTTCGATCGCGCTCGCTGAGGACACTTGCAAAGTCATAACCGTGAGTTGGCAATACTTGGAATGTGTGGAAGCCGACCGTAAAGCGGCCGACGCAAAACTAAATGCCAGCTACAAAAAGCTCATGGCGCGCTTCGCTTCTCAGAGAGAGGCAGACCTTGCACAAGCTGAGGCGTTTACGGCAATCGCCAAAGATTCACAACGTGCCTGGCTCAAGTTGCGCGACACAACATGCTTGCTGGAGGCCACAGAAGTACAACCCGGCTCACAGGCGCAGTCCTTGATGATCAGTCTGTGTGTGGCACGGATAAGTCTGGAGCGTGCCGGTTATCTGGACGCGATCGCATCCGATCGACCGAGTGATGCGACCAATATCAGTAAAGTCTCTAAATCTGCCTCTCAACGCTTCGGCGATGTCGTGGCTCGCTACGTCAGTACCTTCAGTGATCCGTGCCTCACTGTTCAGATCCTCGCGCCTGACGGCAACTGGAGAGTGCTGTCGTCCAGGCAGTTTTGTAGTTTCGATGGCAAAGCGTTCTGGAAGGATTATGCCGACGCTGGTTTCGAGGATCACGCGTTTGCTGAGGATGGGTTACACGTGACGCTCAGCCTGACGGAGCTTCGTGGGCCTGGAGAGAAACGTCGCGCCTGTGTGATACCGATTCAGCACGCCCAGATCAAAGAGCTGAAATGCGGCGCGCCTGAGTCGACATGAAGATTAACCCCGGAAGGAAAATGGAATTGAGCAGGTTTTCAGGTTTTGTTTGTGCCTTTGGACTCATGGTCGGTTTGTCGACCCAATCGGCATTGGCCGGCGATCCACAAACCATTGGTGAGTTGCATCCGCCGGTAGTGGCGTCTTTGGGCGATCAAAAGATTACGGTGTTCTTTCTGAAGAACAACCTGAAAGAACAAGCGACCGGAGTTCACGTTCCCACCGCCGAGATCTTCTATTCAGCCTTGAACGCAGCCAAACCCACGCTGAATTATGTGTGGAAGGTGGAAGGCGAGCAGATAGCCTCGGTGTTCTTCTTCGAGCGCAAATCCCCCGCGCGCGCCGGAAAGTCGATGTTTGTTCTGACAAAGAACAAAATCTCGCACAGCCATTTCGAAGGTGATTCCTACTCGGTGCTGGAATTGCCGCTCTTCAAGGATGGTGATCAATTGTCTATGCAGTTCTTTCGAGGTGACCCGCCAGAACCCGAATTCCAGAACTGCCGAGACGGCTTAAATCTTGAGGATGACGTAGAAGTCGAGTGTGCTTACAAGGATGCGGCGAGCATTAGGAAGCGCTTGGCGGAATTGGATGCAAAGACCATTACGGGTTCAAAGCTGGATCAGAGCAACCTTCAGGAACCACGCAAAACCGAGGGTGATACGGCAAATTTTGCATGCCCCTCGACTGATTTTTCAGCGTCCCTCACAAGCCAGATCGCAGGCGATGACGCTGATAGACAGCAGGTCTTCCGAGGCGTTGGCCATGAGGGCTTCGGCGTCGGTGCCGGGGGAGAGGCTGAAGAGGCCGGTTTCGCGTTTGGGGCGTGGTTCGACGGCGGGTTTGAAATAGTGGTCGAGGGCGCGCTCGGCGGCTTCGTGGAATTTCTTTGAATCGGGAGACGCGTAGGGGGAGGTTGAATCAGCGTCGAATGTTTCATCAGTCATGGGTGTAAATCCTGAGCAGTTAATTGATTTTCCCCGAATACGGACTTGCACATCCGATCACCGATTTTGCGGCGACACACAGAGCTTATCGATAGCCCACCCGTCCGCCTAGTTCATGAACAGCCCGGCTCTTTGCAGGAAATTTTCCATAGGTTTACGGGGTGGAAGATCAAAAGATCGCAGCCTTCGGCAGCTCCTACAGAAATGTGTGTAGGCGTGTGTAGGGAAGTGTGACTTGGTAGTCATCGTGCTAGAAAACGGCGGCATCCTCTTCCAACGTTTACCAATAGTGGCGTTATCGCTTGAAGCCGTTACACTCCCCCGGCCGTTCATTTTCCTTTTGAGGCTGTGCGCATGAAATTTCGTTTTCTTCTGTGGATGATGGGTTTGTTGATGGGTAAGGCCAGCCGGACAAATCCCGCGTTCCAGCAGCAGTTGGGTGACAAGGATCTGGTGTTTCAGATGCAGACGCTGGATGGGAAAGTGGCGCGGCATTTCGTGGTCAAGGATCAACGCATCACCAGCAAGTCTGGGGTGGTGGCGGAGCCGGCGTTTGCGATTGCGTTTAAAGATGCGGGTTATGGCTTTGCCACGATGCAGGCGAAGAACAAGCAGTTGGCGTTTATGCAGGGGATTCAGGACAAGTCGATCCAGATCAAGGGCAATCCGGCGCTGGTGATGTGGTTTCAGGGGTTGATGAAGTATTTGAAGCCGAGGAAGGCCAAGCCAAAAGCCTGAGAGTAGAAGGGTTTTTGTGGCGAGGGGATTTATCCCCGTTGGGCTGCGAAGCGGCCCCAAAGCCAGAATACTCGATCTACCGGACAAACCTTGTTGGCTGGGTTTGCAACTGCTGCGCAGTCGGTCGGGGCGGTGCGACGTTTCGCTAAATCCCCTCACCACAGGTTTTTTTTCAGGCAGATAGATTGAGCTGGATTCATCGCGGGCAAGCCCGCTCCCACAGGGATCGCATAGATCTTGTGGGAGCGGGCTTGCCCGCGATGCGTTTAGGCCTGGCTGAATTGCGAAGCCAGTTCGCGCAGCAGGACTTCAGCCTCAAGCACTTTGCTGACGACGTCGTTGGCTTTTTCGCGGGTCAGGCCGACACGCTCGAGCAGTGCATCCGGGATGTCTTCATCCGGACCGGAGCCGATGCCACGGCTACGCAGCAGGCGCACGGCCAAACACACGAGGTTCGGGTATTCGGCGTAGGCGCCGTCGTAGCTTGGATCGTGCTGGAAGCGCAGGGCGGTGGCCAGTTCGTCGGGCATGTCCCAGTAGCGCATCAGCCACGAGCCGATCTGTTCGCGGCTGATGCCCAGCAGATGCTGCTCGATGTAGCTGTGGCACAGGTGCGGGTTGACCTCCAGGTGGCGGCAGATCAGCGAGAAGTGCGGCGGGAAGACGTGGGCCAGCAGCAGGTAGCCGAAGTTGTGCAGCAGACCGGCCAGATAAGTAAGGCCGGCTTCCGGGCGCTGGGCGCGCGGCATGGCGCGGGTCAGGCCTTCGATGACGGCGGCGGTGTAGATCGACTGCTGCCAGTACGGCGTCGTCTGTTGTGGATGATCTTTCGGCAGGCTCAGTGTCTTGCCGAGGGCCAGGCCCAGCGCCAGATTGATCACCAGATCGAAACCGAGCACGCGGACGATCGCGTCTTCCACCGAACGAATCTTGCCCGGCGAGGCGTAGTACGGCGACGCCGCCCAGCTCACCACTTGTGCGGCCAGCGCAGGGTCCGTTTCGACCACGCCGGTGATGTCGTCGATGGTGGCATTCGGGTCGACGCGCAACTTGATGATCTTTTGAGCGGTTTCGGCCAGCGGCGGAATCTCGATGGTCGCTTCCAGTCGCTGCTGGATGCGTCGCGCGGTGAACGCCTGCACAGCCTGGGTGATTTCCTTGCGGTCGTCATCAGGGCGGTCGAGGTTCGGACGAATGCTGGTCAGATTCTCGCCGAAGTTGGCGGCGCTGGCCTTGGTGAGCATGGTCTTGAAGTGTTCGCTGGTGATTTCCAGCAGCACGCCCGGCTCGCCGGAGTTGATCAGCAACTTCGGCTCGCGCAGCAGGCTTTCTTCGTAAAGGCACGGCGAACTGGTCAGCGCCGGCAGACCTGGCAACAGGCTCAGGCTGTGTTTGCCGAGCATTTTTTGCAGGCGCTCAGTCGACACGGCGGTCAGACGACGACCCGTCAGTTCGGCGAGGCGATTGAGGTCGAGCAGTTGGCTCTGTGGAAATAGCACCATCAGCGCGCCGACAGCGTCGTCCAGCAACACGGCTTGTACTTTGCGCGATGCATTGAGGCCGTGGTGGTCGAGCACTTCTTCGTAGACGATCCCGAGCTTGTCCAGCAGCAGCCGAATAACAGACGGAGCGTGCGGAGATTCGGGGGCGAGAGCAGCTTCGGTCATGGTCTGTATCCGTTTTTGAAACAATTGCAGGAGTATAACCAGCTCTGTAGGCGCGGGCTGTCAGAAACTGCGACGGTGCTCACACTTGGCCGTATTGCTGCCCGTGGCGCAGCCACCGATCGAGCAAGGGGCTGACGTGGGTCGGCCAGCGTTCCAGCAAGGCTTGGGCGGCGTCGCGCACGGCGGGCAACAAGTCGGCATCGCGCATCAGGTCGGCGACTTTGAATTGCAACAGACCGGTCTGGCGGGTGCCGAGCATTTCACCGGGGCCGCGCAGTTCGAGGTCTTTTTCGGCGATGACGAAACCGTCGTTGGTCTCGCGCATGATGCCCAGGCGCTGGCGGCCGATCTGCGACAGCGGCGGATGGTAGAGCAACACGCAATGGCTGGCCGCGCTGCCTCGACCGACGCGACCGCGCAATTGGTGCAACTGCGCGAGGCCCAGGCGCTCGGGGTTTTCGATGATCATCAGGCTGGCGTTGGGGACGTCGACGCCGACTTCGATCACCGTGGTTGCGACCAGCAATTGCAGGTTGCCGGCCTTGAACTCGGCCATCACCGCGGCTTTTTCGACAGGCTTCATGCGGCCGTGAATCAGGCCGACTTTCAGTTCGCCAAGGGCGGCGGTGAGGTCTTCGAAGGTGGTTTCGGCGGCCTGACAGGTCAGCTCTTCCGACTCTTCAATCAGCGTGCACACCCAGTAGGCCTGACGCCCTTCGGCGCAGGCGCCACGGACCCGTTCGATGACTTCGACGCGGCGTGTGTCAGTGACCAGCACAGTGTTGACCGGGGTTCGTCCGGGCGGTAACTCGTCAAGGATCGAGGTGTCGAGGTCGGCGTAGGCGCTCATCGCCAACGTGCGCGGAATCGGCGTGGCGGTCATGATCAATTGATGCGGGCACATGCGCCCACCGACGCCTTTCTGCCGCAACGCCAGACGTTGCTGCACGCCGAAGCGGTGTTGCTCGTCGATGATCACCAGCGCGAGGTTCTTGAACTTCACCTCTTCCTGAAACAGTGCATGCGTGCCCACCACCATCGGCGTGCCGCTGGCGATTTGCTCCAGCGCGGTGACGCGATTTTTGCCCTTGAGCTTGCCGGCCAGCCACGCGACTTCAATGCCCAGCGGTTCGAGCCAGCGCTTGAAGGTGATGAAGTGTTGTTCAGCGAGGATTTCGGTCGGCGCCATCAGCGCGACTTGGTATCCGGCCTCCAGCGCTTGCAACGCGGCGAGGGCGGCGACCACGGTTTTACCCGCGCCAACGTCACCCTGAATCAGCCGCAGCATCGGTTCGTGCTGACTGAGGTCGTAGGCGATTTCGTTGCCGACCCGCTGCTGGGCGCCGGTGGGGGCGAAGCCTAGATTGGCCAGGTATTTGGGCGGCAGTTTTTCCGCTTTCGGCATGGCTGGCGCCCGCAGGGAACGCATGCTTTCGCGCAGACGTTGCTGCGACAGTTGATGCGTCAGCAGTTCTTCGAAGGCGAGACGATGCTGGGCCCAGTGATGACCGAGGGCGAGTTCGTCAACGTCGGCATCGGCGGGCGGGTTGTGCAGGTAGCGGATCGCATCGGCCAGCGGCGCGAGTTGATAGTCGCGGGCCAGTTCGGTCGGCAGCCAGTCGGGCAGGGTGTCAGGCTTGAGCATCGTCAGCGTTTGCATGCACAACTGACGCAAGCGCGCTTGGGTCAGGCCTTCGGTCAGCGGATAGACCGGGGTCAGGGTTTCATCCACCGGCGGCGGCTCGTCGCCCGTGATGGCGCGGTATTCCGGGTGGTAGATCTCCAGTCCTGACGCGCCGGGCCGCGCTTCGCCGTAGCAGCGAATCCGCGTGCCGCGCTTGAGGCCTTCTTTCTGCGCGTTGCTGAAATGGTAGAAGCGCAGGCTCAAGCCGCCTGTGCCGTCCTGCAAGCGCACGACGAGGCTGCGACGTCGGCCCATGACCACGTCAGCCCCGCTGACGGTGCCTTCGACCACGGCGTCCTGTCCCGGTCGCAAGTGGCCGATCGGCACCACGCGGGTGCGATCCTGATAGCGCAGCGGCAGGTGGAACAGCACGTCCTGGAGGTTCTCCAGGCCGACCTTGGCCAGTTTCTCGGCCATGGCTTCGCCGACACCCTTGAGTGCCGTCACCGACACTTGCGACAGCTCTGTCATGACGCTCGCTTAACCGGCTGTAACCGGTGCCGCTGGCTTGGCCACCGAGCACAGGCGAATGGAGTCGGCGAGAATCTCGATGGCTTTGGGCCGTGGAAAGCTCGCGCGCCAGGCAATCGCCACGGTGCGGAATGGCACCGGCGGCGACAAGGGCCGCACTTCGATCACGCCCGGGGCGTAGTGGTGGCTGTCGACCGCCGACAACGGCAGGATCGAGATGCCCAGACCGGAGGCGACCATGTGGCGAATGGTTTCCAGCGAGCTGGATTCGACCGTGGTGTGCTTGGCGCCGTCACTGCCCTTGGTCAGGGTCGGGCAGGCTTCCAGTACTTGATCGCGGAAGCAGTGGCCTTCGCCGAGCAGCAACAGGCTCTTGTCGTTGAGCAGGCCGGCGTCGATGGTTTCTTTCTGGGTCCACGGGTGCTGCGCTGGCATCAAGACGTAGAACGGCTCGTCATAGAGTTGCAGGGTCAGCACGTCGGCTTCGTTGAACGGCAAGGCGATGATGATCGCGTCGAGTTCGCCGTTGCGCAGTTTGTCGCGCAGCACGTGGGTGAAGTTTTCTTCGATGTACAACGGCATCTGCGGGGCGACCCGGTGCAGTTGTGGAATCAAGTGTGGAAACAGGTACGGGCCGACGGTGTAGATCGCGCCGACTTTCAGCGGGGCGGTCAGCTGGTTCTTGCCGGCCTGGGCCAGTTCGCGAATGCCTTGGGCCTGTTCCAGTACTTTCTGCGCCTGGGCGACGATGCCTTCGCCGACCGGCGTCACACGCACGGCACTCTTGCTGCGCTCGAAAATCAGCACACCGAGTTCGTCTTCAAGTTTCTTCACGCCCACCGACAGGGTCGGCTGGCTGACGTGGCATTTTTCGGCGGCGTGGCCGAAATGCTGCTCTTGGGCGAGGGTGACGATGTAGCGTAATTCTGTGAGGGTCATAGCAAGCGTCCATGAAGATGCGGGCCAAGCATACCGGCTGCAATCGATAGACGCACGTTATCAGACTGAGGGAGGAGTGCGACACCAGGCAATGCCGGTTTGCCGTGCATGGATATGCAAAAGGCACCTTTCGGTGCCTTTTTGGCTTGGTTCTCTCGGTTGGCTGAGAACCCTTGTAGGAGTGAGCCTGCTCGCGATCGCGGTGTATCAGTCAGAAAATCATCGTCTGACACACCGCGATCGCGAGCAGGCTCACTCCTACAGGGTTTTGCGTTGCCTTAACGACGGCGTTCCAGCGAGTAAACAAATGGCGCAACAATTTCAATCGAGCCATTGGTCAACATGTCGGCCGGTGGTTTGGGCAGCGGTTGTGCGCGGCGGATCATTTCCAGGGTGGCCCGGTCCAGATCGGCGTTGCCGGAGCGGCCCACCAGTTCGAACGACAGCACGTTGCCTTCGCCATCGACCACGAAACGCAGACGGTTCAAGCCTTCTTTGCCGCGCGCCTGTGCGCTTTGCGGGTACTTTTTGTACTTGGCCAAATGCGCAAGCAGGGTGCCTTGCCAGCTGGCCTTGGCAGCCATCTGGGCTGGCGACGGGCCTGGTGCTGGTGCAGCAGATTTCTCTGTCGGTGCAGGTGTCGGTGGCGTGTCGGCCGGTTTTTCCTCGGAAGGTTTTTCCTTCGGCGGGTCGGGCAGCTTTTTCTCGACAGGCTTCGGCGGTTTAGGCTTTGGCTTCGGTTTTGGTTTCTGCACCGCGATTTCGGCTTTCGGCGCTTCGGCCAATTTCGGAATCGGCAGTTCTTCAACCGGAGCCGGTGGCTGCGGCGGGGTGACGACTTTCGGCGGAGCTGGCGGTGGCGGGGCTGGAACCGGGGCCAGCTCGACCATCATTGCCTGGGGAGGCAGTTCAATGGGCGGGCGGGTAGTCCAGTTCAGCGCCAGCGCGATGGCCAGCGCGTGAACGCCCAGCACCACGGCCAGGCTACCGCTGTAACGCGTCAGCTTATGGCGCGTCGTGATCATTTTTTGACTGCGCTCTCAAGTCCCACCAGACCAACCTTCAGGTAACCGGCAGAGCGCAGGTTATCCATCACGCTCATCAGGTCGCCGTAATCCACGCCTTTGTCGGCCTGGAAGAAGATGGTGGTGTCTTTCTTGCCTTTGGTGCGGGCGTCGAGGGTGGCGCCCAGTGTTTCAGGCTTCACTTCGTCTTCGCCGAGGAACAGGCGCTGATCAGCCTTGACGCTGAGGAACACCGGCTTCTCTGGCCGCGGCGCCGGTTTGGCGGTCGAGGCGGGCAGGTCGACTTTGATATCGACAGTGGCCAATGGAGCGGCCACCATGAAGATGATCAATAGCACCAGCATCACATCGATGAACGGTGTGACGTTGATTTCGTGGTTCTCGGCCAGATCGTCGTCTGCGCCTTCTTTCAAATGCAGGCCCATGGCCGATTACCCCACTTTCACCATGTGCGGTTGCGAGCTGCGCTCAGGCTGGTGATCGAGGTCACGGCTGACCAGCAGCAGGACTTCTGCCGAGGCATCGGAGACCTGCGCCTTGTAACCGGCGATGGAGCGGGCGAAGACGTTGTAGATCACTACCGCAGGAATCGCAGCCACCAGACCCAGTGCGGTGGCCAGCAGCGCTTCAGCGATACCAGGTGCCACGACGGCAAGGTTGGTGGTTTGGGTTTTGGCGATGCCGATGAAGGAGTTCATGATGCCCCACACGGTGCCGAACAGGCCGACAAACGGTGCGGTGGAACCGATGGTAGCCAGCACGCCGGTGCCGCTGCTCATGTTGCGACCGCAGGCAGCTACCAGGCGCTCGAGACGGAAGCTGACGCGTTCCTTGATGCCTTCTTTCTCACGGCTGTTGGCCGACAGGCGCATCTCTTCGAGCGCATCGTGCACCAACAGGTTGGCGAGCGTGCCTTCCTTCGCCGCTGTGGCGCTGGCTTCTTTAAGGGTGGCGGCCTTTTTCAGGGCGGCGATTTCGCCACGCAGACGACGCTTGGCGCCCATCAGCTCAAAGCCCTTGGCGATCCAGATGGTCCAGGTGATGATCGACGCAATGGCCAGGCCGATCATCACGATTTTCACGATGATGTCGGCGTTCTGGTACATGCCCCAAGGTGACAGGTCGTGAGCCATGCCCAGGCTGTTGTCGGCTTCAAGGACTTCTGGCGCATCGGCAGGTGCGGCGTCGAGGGTTTGAACCGGGGTCGTTGCATCCGGTGCAGCCGCTGCTGGAGCGCTCTGTTCGGAGGCGGCCGGAGCAGCGGGTGCCTGAGCGTCGGCGAAAGCGGCGGTTGGCGTCAGCATCAGGCTGAGCAACAGAGCCGCCACCGCGCTCCAGGCGCGAGGTCGTTTGGTTGGCGAAGCGGGGATTTGATTACGATTCATGCTGGCCGGACCTGAGATAGAAAAACGGTAATGCTCTTCCAGGCCTCGTGAGGCCGAGAACAAAAGTGGCAGGCATTATTGCAAGTAATTCTTGTTAACAAAAGTAATAGAGTAACTTTTTTTCCTTGATTGCTAGCCGTTCGTCCTTCGCCGAGGCTAGTCTGTGCCTTTCCGATGGGAGTTTTTTGATGTCCGCGCCTTCTGTTTTGATCGCCGGTTGTGGTGATGTCGGCAGCCGTCTGGCCACGCAATTGTTGGCTGCTGGTTGGGAAGTTCATGGCTTGCGCCGAAATGTCTCGCGCCTGCCTGAAGGGGTCATCGGTGTTGCCGGCGACCTGTTCAATGAAGACTGTCCGGCGACCTGGCCGGTCGGTGCCGTGGATTACCTGGTGTACTGCGCCGCTGCCACCGATCACGATGAGGCCGGTTATCGAGCGGCTTACGTGCAGGGTTTGCAGAATGTACTGAGTTGGTTGGACGACTATGGTCAAGTGCCGGATCGGCTGATCTTCGTGTCCAGCAGCAGTGTCTACGGGCAACTGGACGGCGAGTGGGTGGATGAGACTTCCGAGACCGTCGCCACCGGTTACTCGGGGCGATTGATGCTTGAAGCCGAGCAGGTAGCGCTCAACAGTGGTATCCCGGCGAGTATCCTGCGTTTGACCGGTATCTATGGCCCGGGCCGGGAATGGCTGTTGACTCAGGTACGGCGTGGCTATCGAGTGGCCGTTGATCCGCCGCTGTATGGCAATCGTATCCATGTTGATGATGCGGCGGGGTTGCTGGCGTTTCTGCTTGAGGCTGACCGTCGGGGCGTGGCGCTGGAGCCGATCTACATCGGTGTCGATGACGCGCCGGCGCCGCTGGCCGAGGTGGTGGGCTGGCTGCGCGAGTATCTGGGTGTCACTGAATGGTCGGAAGATGAAAGCGTGCGGCGCACCGGCAGCAAACGTTGCAGCAATGCGCGGGCGAAAGCGTTGGGCTGGACGCCAACATACCCGAGCTACCGCGAAGGTTACGCGGCGATTCTTGAAGGTAAATGCTGACGTCCTGACGCCACAAAACAACTGTAGGAGTGAGCCCGCTCGCGATAGCGGATTAACATTCAACATTTATGCTGACTGTTGATGCGCTATCGCGAGCAGGCTCACTCCTACACGGGTTCGCTGCAATTTCAGAAGCAGGTTACTGCTTCTCGAGCAACCACTTGCGCTCACCAGCTGTGAACTGCGGTTGTTCATCCGCCAGAGCGGTGTTCACCGCTTGCAGGATTTCCAGTTCCTTGCCCTTGCGCACAAAGATCCAGTTGTTGCCTTGGCCGTTCTGCTGCAACCACATGCTGTCGTTGCCACTGCTCATCGATGCGCAATCGCCCGCCAGGCACAGCGCGTAACGATCGGCGCCCGGCAGGCCGGAGACCTGGCCATCGGCCTGAAACTGCACGGTGCTGCCTTCGCCCTGACCATTGGCGATTTTCCAGGTGCCGCCCATGTAGGTTGAATACAGTGCGCGTTCGAAGCTCGCACCAATCGGCGCGCCTTCGGGTACCTGGAGCTGCGCGCGGTCGAAGAGCTGTTCCGGTTCGTTGTCGCTGGCGGCCTGTTGCAGCTGATTGCCGTCGCGTTTCAGCTCGCTGGCGGAGCTGCCATAAAAGTCGACTTTCCAGGCACCGGACTGTTCGCCCAGCAACCGACCTTCGACTTTCTCAAAACCGTTGGTGTAGCGGGCCTGGCCGGCCTTGGTGTTGACGTCCCATTCCAGGTTCGGGCCGTAAGCCTGAAGCGCTTCGCGCAGGGAGCCGCCCTTGGTGGCAGCATCAATCGCCACCTGATTGATCCAGGTGCCGCTGATGTCACGGTCGGCAGGGTCGCTGGCGCAGCCGCCGAGGAAAATGGCGAACAGCGAGAGAGCAAGCGCTTTGCGCATGGTGGAATCCTTTCAAAACCTTTCTTGCAGAGCAGTCGGCGCGGCGTATGAAGGCCGCGCCGTGCGCATCACTCGATGACCAGAATGGCATCCATTTCAACCTGCGAACCCTTTGGCAGGGCAGCAACGCCGATGGCGGCGCGGGCCGGGTACGGCTGGTCGAAGTATTTGCCCATGATCTCGTTGACCTTGGCGAAGTGGCTCAGGTCGGTGAGGAAGATGTTCAGTTTGACGATGTCCTTGAACGAACCGCCGGCGGCTTCGGCCACGGCTTTGAGGTTCTCGAACACCTGGACGGTCTGGGCTTCGAAGCCTTCAACCAGTTCCATGGTTTTTGGGTCCAGCGGGATCTGACCCGACATGTAGACGGTGTTGCCAGCCTTGATCGCCTGGGAGTAAGTGCCGATAGCAGCAGGGGCCTTGTCGCTGGTGATAACTGTCTTGGTCATGCATGACTCCTTGTAAGGGTGGACTTATGCACGCATGCGGGTGATGCGGATCACCCCGGTCAGTGCGCGCAGTTTCTTGATTACGCGGGCCAGGTGCACACGGTCGTGAACGCTGACCACCAGTTGGACGACGCTGATACGACCATCGCGTTCGTCCATGCTGATTTTCTCGATATTGCCATCGGCTGCGTTGACGCTGCTGGCCAGCAGGGCGATCAGGCCACGCTGGTGTTCCAGCTCGACACGCAGTTCGACGTTGAATTCGCCGGTGACATCCTTGGCCCACGAGAGCTGGATGCATTTTTCCGGGTTGTGCCTGATTTCGCTGATATTGCGGCAGTTGTCCAGGTGCACGACCATGCCCTTGCCCGCCGACAGGTGCCCGACAATCGGGTCGCCCGGGATCGGCGTGCAGCATTTGGCGTAGCTCAGCACCAGGCCTTCGGTACCGCGAATCGCCAGCGGGCCTTCCGGGCTAGGCAGTTGTTCGCCTTCGCCAAGCAGGCGACGGGCGACCACATAGGCCATGCGATTACCCAGGCCAATGTCTTCGAGCAGGTCTTCGATCAGTTCGAGGCGGTACTCGGTGAGCATCGCCTTGACGCGCTCGTTCGGGATCTTCTCCAGCGAGCTGTCGAAACCGTTCAGTACCTTGTTCAGCAGGCGTTCGCCGAGGCTGATGGATTCGGAGCGGCGTTGCAGTTTCAGCGCATGGCGAATGTGCGTGCGCGCCTTGCCGGTCACCACGAAGTTGAGCCAGGCCGGGTTCGGTCGTGCGCCGGGCGCGCTGACGATCTCGACCGTGGAGCCACTTTGCAGTGGCTCGGACAGCGGTGCGAGACGGCGGTTGATCCGGCAGGCGATGCAGCTGTTACCGACGTCGGTGTGCACCGCGTAGGCGAAGTCGACCGCCGTGGAGCCTTTCGGCAGCTCCATGATCCGGCCTTTTGGCGTGAATACGTAGACCTCGTCCGGGAACAGGTCGATCTTCACGCTCTCGATGAACTCCAGCGAGTTGCCGGCGCGTTGCTGCATTTCCAGCACGCCTTTGACCCACTGGCGGGCGCGGGCGTGAGTGCCCTTCGGCTGCTCGTCACCGCTGGATTTGTACAGCCAATGGGCGGCGATGCCGTTGTTGGCCATCTCTTCCATTTCGCGGGTGCGGATCTGGATCTCGATCGGTACGCCGTGCATGCCGAACAGCGTGGTGTGCAGCGACTGATAGCCGTTGGCCTTGGGGATCGCGATGTAATCCTTGAAGCGCCCGGGCAGCGGTTTGTACAAATTATGCACAGCACCCAGCACGCGGTAGCAGGTGTCGACCTTGTCGACGATGATCCGGAACGCGTAGACGTCCATGATCTCGTTGAAGGCCCGACGCTTGCCGCGCATTTTCTTGTAGATGCCGTAGAGGTGTTTCTGGCGACCGCTGACTTCGCCCTGGATGCCGTCGATTGCGAGGCAATGGCCAAGGGATTCTTCGATCTTGTTGACGATTTCCTTGCGGTTGCCCCGGGCGCGCTTGACCGCCTGGTAGATCCGCGCGGAACGCATCGGGTGCATGGCCTTGAAGCCGAGGTCTTCGAATTCGATGCGAATGGCATGCATACCCAGCCGGTTGGCGATGGGCGCGTAGATTTCGAGGGTTTCCTTGGCGATCCGGCGGCGTTTTTCTCCGGACAGCACTTCCAGCGTGCGCATGTTGTGCAGGCGGTCAGCGAGCTTGACCAGGATCACGCGGATGTCGCGTGCCATGGCCATGGCCATTTTCTGGAAGTTTTCAGCCTGGGCTTCGGCCTTGGTCTCGAAGTTCATCTGGGTCAGTTTGCTGACCCCATCGACCAGTTCGGCCACGGTTTCACCGAACTGCGCTTGCAGCGCTTCTTTGGCGATACCGGTGTCTTCAATCACGTCATGCAGCATCGCAGCCATCAGGCTCTGATGGTCCATGTGCATGTCGGCAAGAATATTTGCCACGGCAAGAGGATGCGTGACGTACGCCTCGCCACTGCGTCGGCGTTGGCCGTCGTGGGCTTGTTCGGCGTAGAAATACGCTCGGCGGACCAGGTTGACCTGGTCATTGCCGAGGTAGGTCGATAAGCGATCGGCGAGGGCGTCTATGCTCGGCATGATGACTCCTGCCGTACGTTGTGACCCTGCGCCGTGCTACGTCGACCAGGCATAGGCTTAGACGGCCTCGTTGGACTCGTCCTCGAACGCTGCGAACAGCGGTTCATCCTGGACGATTTCCTGCTCGGCGATGAACTCGTAGCTCATCAGGCCTTCAGCGATTTCACGCAGCGCTACAACGGTAGGCTTGTCGTTTTCCCACTGAACCAGTGGCTCTTTGCCGCCGGTGGCCAGTTGACGGGCACGTTTGGTAGAGAGCATGACCAGCTCAAAACGGTTTTCCACGTGGTTCAGGCAGTCTTCAACGGTTACGCGGGCCATGGTATTCCTCGGAGCGAATGCAATATGCGCGCTGCCCGGTTGGGCGAGCGGACTAAGCAGTTTAAAAAAACACCAGCGATTAGGGAAGCGCTGATTTTTGATCAACCTCTTCAACGCGCTGCAAGTGCCAATGTAAAGCCCTTGCAGCGCTTTTGGGAAGCGCTGATTAACCGAGCAATTCGGCCAGTAATTTGCCGAAACGCACCTGTTGGCGTTTCTGTTGCAACTGATTGGCGCGGAAAATCGCCTTCAGATCGTCCAGCGCATGAGCGAAGTCGTCGTTGATGATCAGGTAGTCGTATTCGACGTAGTGGCTCATCTCGTTGACCGCTTCGCGCATCCGCCCGTCGATGATTTCGTCGCTGTCCTGGCCGCGATTGGTCAGACGCTGGTGCAGCGCTTGCAGCGATGGCGGCAAAATGAAAATCGAACGCGCCTGCGGCATCAGCTTGCGCACTTGCTCGGCGCCCTGCCAGTCGATTTCCAGAATCAGGTCGTGGCCTTCATCGAGGGTCTGTTGCAGATGGCTTTGCGAGGTGCCGTAGAAGTTGCCGAAGACTTCGGCGCGCTCAAGGAAATCACCGTGCTCGCCCATCTTTACGAAGGCTTCGCGGGTTACGAAGTGATAGTTCACGCCGTCCACTTCACCCGGACGCATGGCGCGGGTGGTGTGCGAAACCGAAACGCGGATCTCCGGGTTGGCATCGGTCAAAGCCTTGACCAGGCTGCTCTTGCCCGCGCCCGATGGTGCGGAAATGATGTACAGGGTGCCGGTGCTGTGGGTCATGTCGGGGGTAGCCTTACTCAATATTCTGCACTTGTTCGCGCATCTGCTCGATCAACACTTTGAGGTTGACGGCGGCTTGGGTGCTGCGCGGGTCAAAGGCCTTGGAGCCCAGTGTATTGGCTTCGCGGTTGAGTTCCTGCATCAGGAAGTCGAGGCGCCGTCCGGCGGCACCGCCGGATTTGAGCACCCGGCGTACTTCTATGATGTGAGTGCTCAGGCGATCCAGTTCTTCGGCCACATCGCTCTTTTGCGCGAGGATGACCATTTCCTGTTCCAGGCGCTGCGGATCCAGCTCGGCCTTCATGTCGGCAAAGCGGTCGAGGACCTTCTGGCGCTGGGTGGCGAGCATCTGCGGAACCAGTTCACGCAGGGTCACGACGTCTTCTTCGATGGATGTCAGGCGATCGTTGATCAGCCGTGCCAGCTCCGAGCCTTCACGCTCACGGCCGGCCTTGAGTTCCTTCAACCCTTGATTGAACAGGGCCAGGGCTTCGGCATTCAGTGCTTGCGGGTCACTGGCATCGGCGACCAGAACGCCGGGCCAGGCCAGCACTTCCAGCGGATTGAGTGCAGCAGGATTCTTGATCAGACCGGCAATCGTTTCGGCTGCGGCGACCAATTGCGCGGCGCGCTCGCGATCAACTTGCAGCGGTTTGCCGGTGCTTTCTTCAGTGAATCGCAGGGTGCATTCCAGTTTGCCCCGCGACAGGCCCTGACGCAGGGCTTCACGCACGGCGCCTTCGAGGTCGCGAAACGACTCCGGCAGACGCAGGTGCGGTTCCAGATAGCGACTGTTGACCGAGCGCAATTCCCAGCTCAGGGTGCCCTGTGCGCCGGCTTTTTCGACGCGGGCGAAAGCGGTCATGCTGTGCACCATGGCGGTGACCTCGCAATGCAGATCGGCGCGGAACCTGAGTTCCGCAGGCGCGATATCAATGAATTTAAGCCGACTGGCAGCAAAGGCGCAGGATTGTAGCGCAGTGCGGCGAATGCGCCCAAACACACGGTGTGACAAAGGGCTGCAGCCCGTCGGTAATAAGTGTTTGAGGGCGTTCGGTCGTCGGTGCGGATTTTTAACCAGTGCCCAGTGGCGGTGCACCGCTCTATAATGCTCGGCAGTTTTCCGTCCCCAGTACAGGTATTCCCTATGAAACGTCCAAGTGGTCGCGCTGCCGATCAGCTCCGCTCGATCCGCATTACCCGCAACTACACCAAACACGCCGAGGGATCCGTACTGGTCGAATTCGGTGATACCAAGGTCATCTGCACCGTCAGCGTCGAAAACGGCGTGCCGCGGTTCCTCAAAGGCCAGGGCCAGGGCTGGTTGACTGCCGAGTACGGCATGCTGCCGCGCGCCACCGGCGAGCGTAATCAGCGTGAAGCGAGTCGCGGCAAGCAGGGCGGCCGCACCCTGGAAATCCAGCGTCTGATCGGTCGTTCCCTGCGCGCGGCGCTGGACATGTCCAAGCTGGGCGACGTCACCCTGTACGTCGACTGCGACGTGATCCAGGCCGACGGTGGCACCCGCACTGCATCCATCACCGGCGCCATGGTGGCCCTGGTCGATGCGTTGAAGGTCATCAAAAAGCGCGGCGGCCTGAAAGGCGGCGATCCGCTCAAGCAAATGATCGGCGCTGTATCGGTGGGCATGTATCAAGGCGAGCCAGTGCTGGATCTGGACTATCTTGAAGACTCCGCTGCCGAGACCGACCTCAACGTGGTGATGACCAGCTCCGGTGGCTTCATCGAAGTGCAGGGCACCGCTGAAGGCGCGCCGTTCCAGCCTGAAGACCTGAACGCGATGCTGGAACTGGCCAAAAAAGGCATGAATGAAATCTTTGAACTGCAGAAATCAGCACTGGCTGACTGAGCAGGTTCATAACCCGCAAGGAGGACGCGATGAGTGACCAAGAGCTGCTGCCCAAACCGAGCCAGGAGGTTCGTCAGTGGGCGATGTTTTGTCACTTGTCCGCCTTGCTGGGGATCTGGGTTCCTTTCGGCAATCTGATCGGGCCGCTGATTCTGTGGCAGATGAAGCGTGAGTCAGATCCGTTTATCGATGCACAGGGCAAAGAGGCGCTGAATTTTCAGATCACCGTTGCGATCGCTACGGCGATTTGCATTCTGCTGATGCTGGTCATCGTTGGTTTCTTTCTTTACGGACTGGTGACCATTGCCGCGTTGGTATTGGCGATTATCGGTGGCGTGAAAGCTAACGAAGGTTTCCCCTATCGCTATCCTTTCACGTGGCGTCTGATCAAGTAACGATTCAAAGCCCCCTGTAAGAGCTGCGGCACGCTGCGATCTTTTGATCTTGATTTTTAGAGTCAGAATCAAATTATCGCAGCGTGCCGCAGCGCCTACAGGGTTTTTCTGTGTTTGCAATTAAATCAGTTTAAAAAGTGTGTAGGAATAATCTGACTGCGATGAGCGGCAGTGCAGATTGCTATATACATCAGGCTCTTACATCTTTAGTCACAACTGCATCGCCTCAGTGATGCCCATGTTCTTGGCAATAAGCTTTGGTGGTTGTTAAAGTTGTCGCACGTTGTATTTCCTTTGAAATATCTCGATATATTCAAGCCAGCGAAGGTTCTTGAACCCCCCGATCAATAGTGTTGAGTAGATCAGCCAGTTCATGAGGCGTGCCCAGGTATAAAGTGCGGCTCTGAATATATAGCCAAGAATAATCCAATGATTCAGCTCGATTTTTATGGAACGCTTGTGGCCGCTTCCCTGGTGCTTTTACTGGGGCGTGGGCTGGTTATGCGTATCGCCTTTCTGCGCAATTACAATATTCCCGAACCCGTCGCGGGCGGTCTGGTTGTTGCGTTGGTTCTGTTGTTGCTGCGAACTCTCGATATTGAAATCCGCTTCGATACTTCACTGCAGACGCCTTTGATGTTGGCTTTTTTTGCCACTATCGGTTTGAGTGCGGATTTTGCCAGCCTGAAGAAAGGTGGGCGCGTGGTGGGCATCTTTGTGCTCGCGGTCACCGGGTTGCTGGTGGTTCAGAATGCCTTGGGCATTGGCCTTGCCACTGCGCTGGGGCTGGATCCGTTGATGGGCTTGCTGACGGGCTCGATAACGCTGGCAGGCGGTCACGGCACTGGCGCTGCGTGGGGCACGGTGTTCAGCGAGAAGTACGGTCTGGCCTCCGCCTCCGAGCTCGCCATCGCATCTGCGACCTTTGGTCTGGTGTTGGGTGGGCTGATTGGTGGCCCTGTGGCTCGCTTGCTCATCAAGCGCGTTCAGGTGCCCGGCTGCCACTCGCAAGAAACACCACGCTTGCCAAAAGGTTTTGAGCAGCCGAACAAGGAGCGCTCGATCACACCGTTCTCGTTTATCGAGACGCTTGCGCTGATCGCCGTCAGCCTGTTGGCCGGCAATCTGCTCAATGGGTTGCTGCACGGCACCGCATTCGAGTTGCCGACGTTTGTCTGCGTCTTGTTCGTGGGTGTCGTTCTGCGTAACGGGCTGTCAGCGCTGGGCTTGTATCAGGTGTTCGAGCGCGAGGTCTCGGTGTTGGGGAATGTCAGCCTGTCGCTGTTTCTGGCGATTGCCTTGATGTCGCTCAAGCTGTGGGATCTGGCGGCACTGGCACTACCGATATTCATCATCCTGGCTGCGCAAACACTGGTCATGGCGCTGTTTGCGATTTTCGTGACGTTCAGAATGATGGGTCGTAACTACGACGCGGCGGTATTGGCAGCGGGGCACTGTGGTTTTGGGTTGGGTGCGACACCGACGGCCATCGCCAACATGCAGGCGGTGACGCAGCGCTACGGTCCTTCGCAGATTGCGTTTCTCGTGGTGCCGATGGTGGGTGCATTCTTCATCGACATTATCAATGTCATCGTGATCAAGCTGTACCTGGTGTTGCCGTTTTTCGTCGCCGTCTGAGCTTCGGACCACCTTAGTCTGAGGCACAAAAAATGCCCGTATCTCGCGATACGGGCATTTTTTGTCTGCGAATCGACGCTTAGATGGTCAGCGTCCAGTCGTAGTCGACGATCAGCGGCGCGTGCTGCGAGAACCGAGGCTGGCGCGGCAGGCGTGCACTGCGCACGAAGCGCCGCAAGCCTGGGGTCAGGATCTGGTAGTCGAAGCGCCAGCCCAGATTGAGCATCTCGGCCTGTTCGTTGTCCGGCCACCAGCTGTACTGGTCGCCTTCGCGGCTGACTTCGCGCAGGGCATCTACATAGCCCATGTTGCCGACAATCTCGTCCATCCAGGCGCGTTCTGGCGCCAGGAAGCCCGGGGATTGCTGGCTGTCACGCCAGTTCTTGATGTCGAGCTTCTGCTGCGCGACATACAGCGAGCCACAATAAATGTACTCGCGACGTTTACGCCGCTGTTTGTCCAGGTACTTGCCGAAGTCGTCCATGAGCTTGAACTTCTGGTTCAAGTCCTCATCGCCGTTCATCCCCGAAGGGAGCAGCAAGGTGGCAATACTGACTTTGTCGAAATCTGCTTGCAGGTAGCGCCCGTAGCGGTCGGCCGTCTCGAAACCGAGACCGCTGATGACAGCCTTCGGTTGCAACCGCGAGTACAAAGCCACGCCACCTTGGGCGGGGACTTCAGCATCGCAGGCATAAAGGAAGTAGCCATCCAGTTGGAAGGCTGGGTCATCCAGTTCAAAGGCGGAGGCACGGGTGTCCTGCAGGCAGATGACGTCGGCATTCTGTGCTTGCAGCCAACTGAGCAAACCACGCTCGACTGCAGCCTGAATACCATTGACGTTCACACTGATGATCCGCATAAATGGCCCCAAAAATCGCGTGCGTGTATGATACACGGCGTCAAGCTAATTAGCTAAATCCGTGGTATTTGGGGTTTTTTTCATGCAAGCGTATCAGCGCGATTTCATTCGTTTTGCCATCGATCGCGGCGTTTTGCGCTTCGGTGAGTTCACCCTGAAGTCCGGGCGCACCAGTCCTTACTTCTTCAATGCCGGCCTGTTCAACACGGGTTCGGCCCTGGCGCAGCTGGGTCGGTTCTACGCCGCAGCCATTGCCGAAAGCGGCATTTCCTTCGACGTGCTGTTTGGCCCGGCGTACAAAGGCATCCCGTTGGCAGCGACTACCGCCGTCGCGCTGGCCGAGCATCACGACCGTGACTTGCCATGGTGCTTCAACCGCAAAGAGGCCAAGGCCCACGGTGAAGGCGGCAGTCTGGTTGGTGCCCCGCTGACCGGTGATGTGCTGATCATCGACGACGTGATCACCGCCGGTACTGCGATCCGCGAAGTCATGCAGATCATCGCGTCTCAGGACGGTGCCAAGGCTGCCGGTGTGTTGATCGCCTTGAACCGTCAGGAACGTGGCAACGGAGAGTTGTCGGCAATTCAGGAAGTAGAGCGCGATTTCGGCATTCCGGTGATCAGCATTGTTTCGCTGAATCAGGTGCTGGAGTTCCTCGCTGACGATCCGCAGCTCAAGCAGCATTTGCCAGCCGTGGAAGCGTACCGCGCCCAATTCGGCGTTTGACGCAGATTCTGGCCTGACGCAATCCCCTGTAGGAGTTGCCGAAGGCTGCGATTTTTTGACGCAAGCAAAATCAAAAGATCGCAGCCTTCGGCAGCTCCTACAGGGATCGCAGGCAAAGAAAGACCCCGTTCAGTCAGGCTGAGCGGGGTCTTTTTGCTTGCGGTTAGCGCAGATTTCGCCATTTCCAGATCAGTTTCAGGGTCAATACCGTATTGATCAGCGCAAACGCGAGCAGCGCGACAACCACCATTACGTACAGCGTGCGATCAACGTCGAAATCCCACAGATCCACTGAGCTGCTGCGAATAATCCCCACCGCAGCCGGAAGGTTGATGTAAAACAGCGCTGCAAAGGCGCAAGTCAGCGGCACCGCACAGCTTAATAACGTCCCCATGACCTTTTGCCTGCTGCGCTTTCTTGCCTGAAGGCCTGACAGTGACTCATCCAGCGCCAACGCCTCATTGAGCTTGGGCCAGGCCAGATTGAACATGAAGGTGGTCAGGGTCAGCAGCAAGCCACTGACCGCGACGATGTCACTGAACGGCATTGAGTCCCAGCGTTGCGCACAACAAATCGTGGGAATCCTCACTGATCTCAAACTGCCCGGCACTGCCCTTGCGCTTGGTGATGGGTTTGAAGGTCGGCTCGTTCTGGGTAATCAGCATGTTCAGCTCATCACGGATCACATCCGAGCTGATGACGACCAGATAGACATCCTTTGCATGCTCCGCAGAATCGACCACCGCACGCATGCTGTGCTGCAGGATGTCGTCGAGCTGATTACGAAAGCGCGACACAGTGTTTTTCAGCAAGGTTTTGCTTTGACTCTGGGTCAACTGGAAGATCGTCGAGATTTGCGATTCAGTCGGTAAAGTCTGCCCGAAGTAGCTTTGAATCAGATAAAGCAGGCGATCCTGCTTTGCCTCGTCGGCCCGGCTGGGCATCCCGCCCTCGACCAGCATTTTCAGGTATTCGGTCAGGCTCGCCTTGGCGATACGCTGGAGGGCGTGGGTGATTTCCGCATCGCCGATGCGCAAGGTCTTTTTGACCGGTTCCTTTTGTTCCAGCTCGAAAGCGTCGGCGTCGATCGTGAACGAGATCTGCATGGCTCGGGCCTCCGGGGTTATTTGTTGCTGTCTGCCGGGTACGGATCCTGAGGGGCATCCCCTTGGCCCGTGAGCACTTTCCAGCCTTTCAGAGGGTGAGAGGCCTCGGTGAAGTCAGGGCAGGGTGGCATCGATGTTTGCGAAGGGCCTGAATACTCTCGGCCGCAGTCCACGCAGGCGTAGCTACCTGCTGAAATGTCACTGCCGTAAGGAACGTAGTCTTTTTGCATGGGTAAATCTCCGGTGGATGAGGGGAAGATCCTAGGGAGATTTGTTCTGAGGGGATGTCGGACGTTTCGCTGTGTTAAGTCAGACGCTTCCTGTGCGCATAAAAAAGATCGCAGCTTCGCCAGTTCCTACAGCAATTTCATACACACGAAATTCGCTTCTGTAGGAGCTGCCGCAGGCTGCGATCTTTTACGTTTCAGCGATCAGGGACGCTTGCGATTGCTGATCAGCGTGCCGACACCCGTGTCGGTGAAGATTTCCAGCAGGATCGCGTTCGGTACGCGCCCGTCGATGATCAGCGAGCTACCCACGCCACCCTGAACGGCTTCCAGCGCGCAACGAATCTTCGGCAGCATGCCGCCGTAGATGGTGCCGTCAGCGATCAGATCGTCGACCTGCTGGGTGCTCAGGCCGGTCAGAACCGTGCCTGACTTGTCCATCAGGCCGGCGATGTTGGTCAGCAGCATCAGTTTTTCGGCTTTCAGCGCTTCGGCAACTTTACCGGCCACCAGGTCGGCGTTGATGTTGTACGACTCGCCGTTCTCACCCACACCGATTGGCGCAATCACCGGGATAAAATTGCCTTTGACCAGCAGGTTCAGCAGCTCGGTGTTGATCCCGACCACTTCGCCCACGTGACCGATGTCGATGATTTCCGGCTGGGTCATCTCTGGGGTCTGGCGGGTGACGGTCAGTTTCTTCGCACGAATCAGCCCGGCATCTTTACCGGTCAGGCCAATAGCGCTGCCGCCGTGACGGTTGATCAGGTTGACGATGCTTTTGTTGACCTGACCACCCAAGACCATTTCCACCACGTCCATGGTCGCGGCATCGGTAACGCGCATGCCGTCGACGAAGTGGCTCTCGATCGACAGGCGCTTGAGCAGATCACCGATCTGCGGACCGCCGCCGTGCACGACCACCGGGTTGATACCCACGGCTTTCATCAGCACGATGTCGCGGGCGAAGCCGGTTTTCAGCTCCTCGCTTTCCATCGCGTTGCCGCCGTATTTGATCACCAGGGTCTTGCCGACATAGCGTCGGATGTAAGGCAGTGCTTCGGACAGGACCTTGGCAGTGTTGGCGGCGGCTTCGCGTTCGAGGGTCATTCAGGGCTCCGGGTGGATCAGAACGGTAGTTGGAGATCAGGTGCAACGCGTTTCAGTTGGGCGTGGAACACATCCTTGATGCGCTGCAATTCAGCCTCGTCATCGGCCTCGAAGCGCAGCACCAGCACCGGTGTGGTGTTGGACGCGCGCACCAGGCCCCAGCCTTTGGCGTAGTCGACTCGCACGCCGTCGATGGTGGTCAGGTCAGCGCCTGCGCCCCACTGTGCGTCGTGCAGTGCATCAATGATGCTGAATTTGCTCTCTTCGGTCACATGGATATTGATTTCCGGCGTAGAAATATCATTCGGGAAGGTCGCAAACAGCTCCTCCGCGGTGGATTTTTCCTTGCTGAGGATCTCCAGCAGCCGTGCGGCGCTGTAGATACCGTCGTCGAAACCGAACCAGCGTTCCTTGAAGAAGATGTGCCCGCTCATTTCACCGGCCAACAGCGCGCCGGATTGTTTCATTTTCTTTTTGATCAACGAATGACCAGTCTTCCACATTAGCGGCCGACCACCGTACTCCTTGATCAGCGGTACCAGGCGACGGGTGCATTTGACGTCGAAGATGATTTCCGCGTCCGGGTTGCGCGCCACCACGTCACGGGCGAACAGCATCAGCAGGCGATCCGGGAAAACGATGCTGCCGGTGTTGGTCACCACGCCGACACGGTCGCCGTCACCATCGAACGCCAGGCCGATGTCGGCGTTGGTTTCCTTGACCTTGGCGATCAGGTCGACAAGGTTTTCCGGCTTGCCCGGGTCCGGGTGATGATTGGGGAAATTGCCGTCAACTTCGCAGAACAGCGGGATGACTTCGCAGTTCAGCGCTTCGATCAGTTGCGGGGCGATCACGCCTGCCGCGCCGTTGCCGCAATCGACCACGACTTTCAGGCGTCGCGCCAGTTTGATGTCCTGGACGATCTCGGTGTTGTAGCGGTCGAGGATCTCGACCTGGGTCACGCTGCCGTTGCCGCTGCTCAGGTTGTTGGTCTTGAGGCGCTCGTGCAGAGCCTGAATCTGTTCGTTGGCGAGCGTGTCGCCGGCGATGACGATCTTGAAACCGTTGTAGTTGGACGGGTTGTGGCTGCCGGTGAGCATCACACCGGACTTGCCGGCCAGGACGTTGGCGGCGTAGTACAGCGCCGGCGTCGGCACCAGGCCGACATCGCTGACGTGGCAGCCACTCTCGGCGATACCGCGAATCAGTTCTGCGACCAGTTCCGGGCCGGACAGGCGGCCGTCGCGACCGACGGACACATTGGGTTCGCCTTGGGCAAGGCTCTGCGAGCCGACAGCGCGGCCGATCCAGTAAGCGGTTTCGGCATTGAGGAATTCCGGCACGGTGCCGCGAATGTCATAGGCGCGGAAGATGCTGTCAGGCAGCTTTGGTGCAACTTGGGCGGGGGTGGTCATCTGCGGAAATGCTCCATCTCAAAAGTGACTGGACAGACCGACGACTCATTCGACGGCAAGCTCAAACTGAAGGGTATGACGGCGTTTTCCGCAGAGAGTTCGTGGCATGAAAGGGCCATGACGCCTCGGCTGGCGTGGCCTTGGTCCGGCAAAACCTTGATTTGCGGCGGTAAACCTTTCAGCTGATCTGCCTGAAATTTTCCCCTGTAGGAGCTGCCGAAGGCTGCGATCTTTTGATCTTGATCTTAAAAAACAAAATCAAAAGATCGCAGCCTTCGGCAGCTCCTACAGTGATGTATCGGTATCGGTATCGGTATCGGTATCGGTATCGGTATCGGTATCGGTATGGATTATTTGGTGCCGGTATGGCCAAAACCACCGGTGCCACGCTCGGTTTCGACGAACTCGTCAACCATCTCGAAATGCGCCTGTACCACCGGCACCAGCACCAGTTGCGCCAGGCGTTCGCCGACGGTCATGGTGAAATCGGTCTGGCCGCGGTTCCAGCACGAAACCATCAGCGGGCCCTGGTAATCGGAGTCGATCAGGCCAACAAGGTTGCCCAGCACGATGCCGTGTTTGTGGCCCATGCCCGAGCGCGGCAGGATCAGCGCAGCGAGGTTGGGGTCACCGATGTAGACCGACAGGCCGGTCGGGATAAGCACGGTTTCACCCGGCTTGATCACGATGTCCTGCTCCAGCATGGCGCGCAGGTCGAGCCCGGCGGAGCCCGGCGTGGCGTATTGCGGCAGCGGGAATTGAGTACCGATGCGTGGGTCGAGGATCTTGGCTTGCAAAGCGTGCATGTAAATTAAACCTGGTTCAGACGTTCGGCGATAAAAGTGACCAGTTGGCGAGCGATCTTGCTCTTGCTGGTCTGGGCGAAAACCGTTGCGTGAAGCTCACGGTCAATTACGCTGCAGGCGTTTTCTTCGCTGTTGAAACCGATGCTCGGATTGGCGACGTCGTTGGCGACGATCAAATCGAGATTCTTGTCCTTCAGCTTGCGTGCAGCGTAGTCGAGCAGGTGTTCGGTCTCGGCGGCGAAACCGACACTGAACGGACGATCGGGACGGGTCGCGATGGTGGCCAGGATGTCTGGGTTGCGCACCATTTGCAGGACGAAGCCGTCGCCGCTCGTAGGATCTTTCTTGAGTTTTTGCGGGGCGATGACTTCCGGGCGGTAATCCGCAACCGCTGCCGAGGAAATGAACACGTCGCATGGGATCGCAGATTCGCACGCTGCGAGCATGTCACGGGCACTGACCACGTCGATGCGCGTGACGCGATCCGGGGTCGGCAGGTGCACCGGGCCGCTGATCAGTGTCACGCGGGCGCCGGCTTCCACCGCCGCTTCGGCCAGGGCGAAGCCCATTTTTCCGGAGCTATGGTTGGTGATGTAGCGCACCGGGTCGATGTTTTCCTGGGTCGGGCCGGCGGTGATCACCAAGTGCTTGCCGGTCAGCGCCTGTCGCTGGAAGCAGTCCGCTGCGCATTGGGCCAGATCCGTGGCTTCCATCATGCGGCCCATGCCGACGTCACCGCAGGCCTGGCTGCCGGAGGCCGGGCCGAATGTCTTCAGGCCGCGGCTTTCAAGCAGTTGCAGGTTGGCCTGGGTCGCAGGGTCGCGCCACATCGCCTGATTCATTGCAGGTGCGACCGCCACGACGGCGTCGGTGGCCAGCACCAGTGTGGTCAGCAAATCGTTGGCGATGCCTTGGGCCAGGCGTGCGAGCAGGTCGGCGGTTGCCGGGGCGATCAGCACCAGATCGGCCCACTTGGCCAGTTCGATGTGGCCCATCGCCGCTTCGGCGGCCGGGTCGAGCAAATCCAGGTGAACCGGGTGCCCGGACAGGGCCTGCATGGTCAGCGGAGTAATGAACTCGGCGCCGCCATGGGTCATGACCACGCGCACTTCGGCGCCCTGGTCGATCAGGCGACGAACCAGATCAGCGCTCTTGTAGGCAGCGATGCCGCCGCCGACGCCCAGAACGATGCGTTTCCGATACAGCCGCTGCATAGGTCTGCCTTTCATTTCGTGGGTGACATACGTGGCGAAACCCCCTCCCCAGGGTGAATTCGCCCGCAAAAAAGATGGGCTAAGATATCACAGCGACCGCTACGGAACAGCGGCGCCCACAGACAGGGAAAGTGTATGAGTATTCGCGATTGGCCTGCGGCAGAACGCCCGCGGGAGAAGCTACTTGAACAAGGCTCGGGAAGTCTTTCCGACGCAGAATTGCTGGCGATCTTTTTACGCACCGGAGTCACTGGAAAGAGCGCAGTGGATCTTGCGCGACACCTGTTGACTCAATTCGGCAGCCTGCGCGTGTTGCTGGAGGCCGATCTTGCAGAATTCAGCAGGGAATTGGGATTGGGGCCGGCGAAGTTCGCCCAGTTGCAGGCGGTGCTGGAAATGGGCCGGCGGCATCTGGCCGAACGCATGCGCAAGAAACCCGCACTGGAGAATCCGCAGGCGGTTCGCGATTACCTCAAATCGATGCTGCGCCACGAGCCACACGAGGTGTTTGGTTGTCTGTTTCTGGACTCCAAGCATCAAGTGCTGACGTTCGAGGCGCTGTTTCGCGGCTCCATCGACAACACTAGCGTGCATCCTCGGGAAGTAGTGAAGCGGTCGTTGGCGAATAACGCAGCGGCGGTGATCCTGTGTCACAATCACCCGTCGGGGAACAGCGACCCCAGTCAGGCGGACCGGTTGTTGACCAAGCGTTTGCAGAAGGCTTTGGACCTGATTGATGTGCGGGTGCTCGATCACTTCATCGTGGGGGAGGGTGAGCCGCTGTCGATGGCGGAGTGCGGCTGGATGTAATTATCCGCCGACCCTTTCTCTGTAGGAGTTGCCGAAGGCTGCGATCTTTTGACTCTGTTTTAAAGATCAAAAGATCGCAGCCTCGTTTCACTCGACAGCTCCTACAGGGATTTGGTGGTGTGGCGATTATTTCATGTTGACCCTGGAGTAATCCTGCCGGCCAAACGGGCTCACCGTGTAACCCTGAACGTCTTTACGCGTCAGTGCGAACGCCGTCGGGTGCGCCAGCGGCAGCCACAATGCCTGCTGCTGAATCTGCGCCTGTGCCTGCTCGTAGAGCTTGGTGCGCACACCTTGTTCGCTAGTGGTCTTGCCGGCGCTGATCAGCTTGTCGAGATCGGCGTTGCAGTAGCGGGCGAAGTTGGTGCCGGACTTGACCGCGGCGCAGGAAAACTGCGGCGTGAGGAAGTTGTCCGGGTCGCCGTTGTCGCCGGCCCAGCCCATGAACAACAGATCATGCTCGCCCGCCTTGGCGCGGCGAATCAGCTCGCCCCATTCGATCACACGGATTTCCGCCTGAATGCCGATCTCTGCCAGATCCGATTGCAGCATCTGTGCGCCAAGGCTCGGATTCGGGTTGAGCAGGCTGCCCGATGGACGCGTCCAGATCGTGGTCTTGAAACCATCCTTCAAGCCGGCCTTGGCCATCAGCGCCTTGGCTTTCGCCACGTCGTGCGGGTAGCCCGGAAGGCCCTTCGCGTAGCTCCAGGTATTCGGCGGGTAAGGGCCATTGGCCGCTTCCGCCGTGTCTTCGAACACGGCTTTGATGTAGTTGGCCTTGTCGAAGGCAAGGTTGATCGCCTGCCGCACTTCCGGTTTGTCCAGCGGCGGATGCTGGCTGTTGATGCCGACGAAGGCGGTCATGAACGCGTCAGTTTTTTCGACTTTCAGCGTCGGTTCTTTCTGCGCAGCCTGTACGTCCAAGGGTTTTGGCGACAGGGCAATCTGGCATTCATTGCGTCGCAGTTTTTGCAGGCGCACGTTGGCATCTGGCGTGATCGCGAAGATCAGCGGATCCACTGCAGGCTTGCCACGGAAGTAGTCCGGGTTGGCCTTGTAACGGACCGCGGCGTCTTTCTGAAAACGGCTGAATACGAACGGGCCGGTGCCGATTGGCTGGCTGTTGAGCTTGTCGGTGGCGTTGGCCTTCAACAGCTTGTCGGCGTATTCGGCGGAATAGACCGAGGCGAAACCCATGCTCAGCGTCGCCAGAAAAGTCGAGTCCGGGTGATCAAGCGTGAAGCGCACCGTCAGCGGATCCAGCGCGTCGATCTTCTTGATGAGTGCCGGCAACTGCATCGACTGCGCGTGGGGGAAGCCGCTTTGCGCTACTTTGTGCCACGGATTGGCTGGATCGAGCATACGGTCGAAACTGAATTTGACGTCTTCGGCAGTCAGCTCGCGGGTTGGCTTGAAGTATTCGGTTGTATGAAATTTGACCCGCGGGTGCAATTTGAAGATATAAGTCAGGCCGTCGGTGCTGACTTCCCAGCTGTCGGCCAGGCTCGGGATGACCTTGCCGCTGGCAGTGTCGAAATCAACCAGGCGGTTCATCAGCACATCGGCCGACGCATTGGTGGTGGTCAGCGAGTTGTACTGCACCACATCGAAGCCTTCAGGGCTCGCCTCGGTGCAGACGCTCAGCGCGGCGGCCTGGGCCAAGGGGCTCAGCAGGAGGGGGGCGAGCAGCAGGGTTAGGGCAGCGAGGCGCATGGTCGGTTTCCTTTCACAGATCGAAGGCCCATCTGCAAGTGCAGTCTGGAAAAGCCCTACCCTAGAGGTCGCGATTGCAAATGACTATCCCCTTTTGTGTTTTTGGGAGCGTTTTTACGCGGTTGCGGTGGGTGCTCGGTGCAACGAAGAGCCAGAATCGCGCATGTGAGCAGTTTTCTTCGACGAGTGGTAAAACCCCGTCCCGGCCTTTATCCAAGGCACTCACGGGCAGAATTTGCGGCTTTTTGTGGATTGATTGCACACGGAAAGTTGTTGCACCCCAGTCTTTCTGGTATAAAGCAGCGCTCTTTTCTAGGGGCCCGGTTCCTTCACTGTAGGTGTAGCCGGTAAGACCTCTAAAGAAACGCGGCGCCTGGCGCCAAATGACTGAGAGATTAAGCGGCCAACCCATGCCGGGTTGGGCATGTGGTTTTAGAGGGCTGAGGCATGTCGAGAGTATGTCAAGTTACCGGTAAGGGTCCGGTGACTGGGAATAACATTTCCCACGCAAACAACAAAACCCGTCGTCGTTTCCTGCCGAACCTGCAGCATCACCGCTTCTGGGTTGAAGAAGAGAAACGTTTTGTGCGTCTGCGCGTATCTGCCAAAGGCATGCGTATCATCGACAAGCGTGGCATCACTGTCGTGCTCGCCGAACTTCGCCGCGATGGCAAGATTTAAGGGAGCTAATCATGCGTGAATTGATTCGTTTGATCTCGAGCGCCGGTACTGGTCACTTCTACACTACCGACAAGAACAAGCGTACTACCCCGGACAAAATCGAGATCAAGAAATATGATCCGGTTGTTCGTAAGCACGTGATGTACAAGGAAGGCAAAATCAAGTAATTGATTTTTCCTGACTTACGAAAAAGGCCCGTATCTCACGATACGGGCCTTTTTTGTTTCTCAGGTTTTGTCGCGCCCGTCCATGCCTCATCGCTGGCAAGCCAGCTTCCATAGGTTTTTTGGTGACCGCATAATTTGTGAACTCCCACAATTACTGTGGGAGCTGGCTTGCCAGCGATGGGGCCAGATCAGCCAGCGAATATCCTCAGCCCTTCTGTTCAAAGATCACATAGACCTTGCGGCAAGCCTCCAGCACTTCCCAAGTGCCGCGGAAACCCGCCGGAATCACAAAGCGGTCACCGACGCGCAACGTCTTGGCATTGCCGTCGCTGTCACGCAGCACCGAAACGCCCTGAAGAATTTCGCAGTATTCATGCTCGGTGTAATTCACCGTCCACTGACCCACCGCACCTTCCCACACGCCGACACCCATCTGCCCGCAAGGACTTTCATATTGATGGAACACTGCTTGCTCGGGATCGCCCTTGAGTACTTTGGCCGGGTCCGGGCGGTAGCGTTCGGCTTCGCTGGTGGTCAGGCTGATGTCGACGACGTTCTGGATGTTCATTGTTGTTATCTCCCGTGAATGCGGCGCAATGGCTGGAAAAGGCCAAAGTCTATGTTGATTAAAATCAACACTGCAAGGTCGTATGACCACCTTATGTCAAATATATTGAAACAAACCCGGCCGCTGGTTTAGGGTGGCGGGTGCCTCGGGCCGAAAATGCAGGCTGGCCGGGCAGAATTGCTGAGGACGTCGGCGAAGATCGCGCGGCGCTCGTATTCAACAAGAGGAGGACACCTGAATGACCACCCTGACTCGTGCCGATTGGGAACAACGCGCCCGCGACCTGAAGATCGAAGGCCGCGCCTACCTCAATGGCGAATACACCGACGCGGTCTCCGGCGAGACCTTCGAGAGCATCAGCCCGGTCGATGGCCGTCTGCTGGGCAAAATTGCCAGCTGTGACGCCGCCGACGCCCAGCGCGCTGTGGAAAACGCTCGCGCTACGTTCAATTCCGGCGTGTGGTCGCGCCTGGCGCCGACCAAGCGCAAAGCCACCATGATTCGCTTTGCCGGTCTGCTGAAACAGCACGCCGAAGAACTCGCCCTGCTCGAAACCCTCGACATGGGTAAGCCGATCAGCGATTCGCTGTACATCGACGTGCCGGGCGCGGCGCAAGCGCTGAGCTGGAGCGGTGAGGCGATCGACAAGATTTACGACGAAGTCGCGGCCACGCCGCACGATCAACTGGGTCTGGTGACCCGCGAGCCGGTAGGCGTGGTTGGCGCCATCGTGCCGTGGAACTTCCCGCTGATGATGGCCTGCTGGAAACTCGGCCCGGCGCTGTCGACCGGCAACTCGGTGATCCTCAAGCCGTCGGAAAAGTCGCCGCTGACCGCCATCCGTATCGCGGCGCTGGCTGTTGAGGCCGGCATTCCGAAAGGCGTGCTCAACGTCCTTCCGGGCTATGGCCATACCGTTGGCAAGGCGCTGGCCCTGCACAACGATGTGGACACGTTGGTGTTCACCGGTTCGACCAAGATCGCCAAGCAATTGATGATTTATTCCGGCGAATCGAACATGAAACGCGTCTGGCTGGAAGCCGGTGGCAAGAGCCCGAACATCGTCTTTGCCGATGCTCCCGATCTGCAAGCCGCTGCCGAATCCGCCGCCAGCGCCATTGCCTTCAACCAGGGCGAAGTCTGCACCGCCGGTTCGCGTCTGCTGGTCGAGCGTTCGATCAAGGACAAATTCCTGCCGATGGTGATCGAGGCGCTGAAGGCCTGGAAGCCGGGTAACCCGCTGGACCCGGCGACCAATGTCGGCGCGCTGGTCGATACCCAGCAGATGAACACCGTGCTGTCGTACATCGAGTCCGGTCATACCGACGGCGCCAAACTGGTGGCTGGCGGCAAGCGCATTCTTCAGGAAACCGGTGGTACTTACGTCGAGCCGACGATTTTCGACGGCGTGAGCAACGCGATGAAGATCGCACAGGAAGAGATCTTCGGCCCGGTGCTGTCGGTTATTGCTTTCGACACTGCTGAAGAAGCCATCCAGATCGCTAACGACACGCCTTACGGCCTAGCCGCTGCGGTGTGGACTCAGGACATCTCCAAAGCGCACCTGACCGCCAAGGCGCTACGCGCCGGTAGCGTCTGGGTCAACCAGTACGACGGCGGCGATATGACTGCACCGTTCGGTGGCTTCAAGCAGTCGGGCAACGGCCGCGACAAGTCGCTGCACGCGTTCGACAAATACACCGAGCTGAAGGCGACTTGGATCAAGTTGTAATGCGGTAAAGAGGGCCTGCTGAATCAGGCTCCCGAGCGCTACAGAAATCCTCTGTGGGAGTGAGTTTCTGTGGTGAGGGGATTTATCCCCGTTCGGCTGCGAAGCAGTCGCTAAACCATTGCACGCGGTGTACCTGGTACATCGTGGTTGCAGGTTTTGGGGCCGCTGCGCGACCCAACGGGGATAAATCCCCTCGCCACCGGGGCTCGCTCCCACAGTGTTTTGGGTGAATACAAAAAGAATATCCACAGGAGCGTGGAACATGCGGTGGGCGACGTATTTCGCCGTGTTGGCGTCTGTCTTGAGTGTAGGCCTGGCCCTGGGGGTCAGCATGCCGTTGGTGTCGTTGCGTCTTGAGGGCTGGGGTTATGGCGCCTTTGCCATTGGCGTAATGGCGGCGATGCCGGCCATTGGCGTGTTGTTGGGCGCGAAGATTTCCAGTCATCTGGCGGCGCGTTTTGGCACGGCGAACCTGATGCGTCTGTGCTTGTGGGCCGGTGCTTTGTCCATTGGCCTGTTGGCGCTGTTGCCGAGCTATCCGATCTGGCTGGTGCTGCGCTTGATGATCGGCGTGATCCTGACCATCGTGTTCATCCTCGGCGAGAGCTGGATCAATCAACTGGTGGTCGAGCATTGGCGCGGTCGACTGGTGGCGCTGTATGGCAGCAGTTACGCGCTGAGCCAACTGTCTGGTCCTTTGCTGCTGGGCGCGCTCGGCACCGAAGATGATTACGGCTTTTGGGTCGGTGTCGCGCTGCTGATGATCTCGCCTTTGCTGTTGCTGCGCCGTAGCGGTGCGCCGAGCAGTGAAGCGAGCAGCGTGACCTTCCGCGACCTGTGGGGCTTTGCCCGCGAACTGCCGGCGATTGCCTGGGCGGTGTCCTTGTTTGCCGCGTTCGAGGCGATGATCCTGACGCTGTTGCCGGTGTATTGCCTGCAACAGGGTTTTACCGCCGAAATCGCCTTGGCGATGGTCAGTACTGTGGTGGTGGGCGATGCGCTGCTGCAATTACCGATTGGCGCGTTAGCCGATTACCTGTCGCGGCGCACGCTGTTCACCGGGTGCGCGGTGGTGTTGATGCTGTCGAGCCTGGCGATTCCGATGTTGATCGACACGTTGCTGATCTGGCCGCTGTGGGTGTTGTTTGGCGCCAGCGCAGGTGGGTTGTTCACGCTATCGCTGATCCTCATCGGTGAGCGTTATCGTGATGACGCGCTGGTGCGGGCCAATGCGCATATCGCGCAACTGTGGGGTGTTGGCTGTCTGATCGGGCCGTTGGCGGCGGGGGCGGGTAGTCAGTGGATCAGCGGGCATGCGTTGCCCTGGTTGATGGCGGCGGGAGCTTTCGGGTTGGTGATTCTGGTATCCCGACAAGGTGCTTTTGGCACAGTGCAGACTGCTTAAAGTCAAAAGATCGCAGCCTGCGGCAGCTCCTACAGAGAGAATGCATTCCAAATGTAGGAGCTGCCGAAGGCTGCGATCTTTTGATCTTTAAAGCATCCGTTCCAGGCCAACGCTGGTACTGAACCACGCATTGAACCGGCGCCACCAGCTCCCCGGTTCCTTGGTCAGTGTGTGCATCTGACCGTTATCCTCAGTCACCCAGACGATATCCCCATCCTGCAATTTCGCTTCGTAACTGAGCGCCGGCGCCATGCCTTGCAGCGCCAGTTCGCGCACATGCTCGGCAAGCTGCGGACTGTCCACCAACACCCCGACTTCGGTGTTCCACAGCACTGAACGCGGGTCGAAATTAAACGAGCCGATAAACGATTTGCGCCGGTCGAAGATTATCGCCTTGCTGTGCAGGCTAGAGTCCGAGCCACGAAACGACTTACTGTAAAACACGTGCGGGCCGCTGCCGCCACCGTCCCCGGGCTGGCGCCGCAGTTCGAACAGTTTTACTCCGTGCTCCAGCAGCGCCTTGCGATACGGCGCATACCCGCCATGCACGGCTGGCACATCCGTGGCCTCCAGCGAGTTGGTCAGCAGGCTTACCGAAACCCCGGCGTCGGCGCGCCCAGTCAGGTACACCAGCCCCGGCTGGCCCGGTACAAAATAGGCCGAGATCATGATCAGTTCTTTGCTGACCCCCGTAAGCTCCGGCGCCAGTTGCGTGGTCAGCAGCAATTGCGGATCCGGCTCGCCTTTGGCCAGCACCTTGCTCGGCGCATCCCACAGCGCCTGGTTCCAGGCCCAGATCAGCTCATTGCGCCAGATGTCCATGCGCGGGTCGGTCTTGAACGTCATCAACTGCTGATACAGCGCGTGGTTCTGCTTGCGGGTTTCCTCCAGCGACTCTTCCAGGCGCGTACGGGTGTTCTGCAAATCCCTGGCCGTCGGTTTGCTGGAAAGAAATTCTTCAATCGGTTTGCTCAACGCGCTGTTCCAGTACTGATCGAAACTGTGCCCGAGCTGCTCGGCCACCGGCCCGACGCTGAGCATGTCGATGTCGGTGAAATTCAGATTCGGCTCGGCGTCGAAGTACTCGTCGCCCAGATTGCGGCCGCCGACGATGGCCATGCTGTTATCTGCCAGCCATAACTTGTTGTGCATCCGCCGGTGTTGCAGCGACAGGTTGAACAGTCGTCCGGCAGCCCGGGTAACGCCGGTGCTGCGTCCCAGATGCAGCGGATTGAACAGACGGATATGGATCTGCGGGTGCGCCGCCAGCGTCGCGATGATCTGGTCGAGACCGTCGCTGGTGGTGTCGTCGAGCAGAATCCGCACGCGCACGCCGCGGTCGGCGGCTTTCAGCAATTCTTCCACCAGCATCCGTGTGCTGACGCCGTCATGCACGATGTAGTACTGCAAATCGAGGCTGCTTTGCGCGTGGCGGATCAGCTCGGCACGGGCGGTGAACGCTTCGGTGCTGTTGGATAGCAGACGAAAACCGGACTGCCCCTCATGCGGCGCTGCCTGAGCCTGGATCGACCGGCCGAAAGCCGAGTCGGACGCTGGCAACGCCTGGCTCGGTTCGCGCGGTGCATTGAGGCTCGCGCAACTGCTGAGCAGGAGCACGAGAAGTAGGGGGAAAAGTAGGACCGTTCTTGATCTCAAGGAGGATCATCTCATGGCGGGTCGAAGGTCGAAGTATGGCACGGGCGTAGGACATTCTTTGTTTAGATTAAATTCACTCTGGACTTTGAGTCACCTCTGTCGATGCACGCTGAAATGGACTACGCAGTACGTCGAAAACGCTACACCTACCAGGTACCTTGAACCTACAGAAAAGCCTTTCTGAACCGGGAATGATGTGCGGGCATAACGGCCGCTCAGGACTGCGCAACGTCCTGAAACGACCTGTGTATGTACCCAATCATCAACCGGTAAATAACAATGAAAAAACTCTATGCAGCCAGTGCCTTGCTATTGGCACTGTCACCTTTTGCAGCTCAGGCCAGCACCCTCGACCTGACGGTCTCCGGCACAGTGATTCCAACGTCCTGCGTTCCGGCATTCGCCGGTGGCGGCAACGTTAATCTGGGGCGTATTTTTTCCGCCAGTCTGAGCGCGACTCAGCAGAACGATCTGCCCCCAAGGGACATCACCCTAAAGGTTGCGTGCGATGCACCGGCGGCGGTTGAAATCTCGGCGACTGACAACCGTGCCGCCACCAAAGTGTCCGGCCTGACGTTCAATGGGCGGACTTCTGACACGCTTTATTACGGTCTAGGCAGCACAAAGGGTGTAGGCATTGGCGGTTTCGGCCTGTTGACCGGCCAGCCACTGGCCGATGGCACGCCACAAACCTTCTTGGTACGCAGCCCACAAAACCGCGTATGGCGTGTACCGGCCACCGGCCTGGTATCCAACGCACCTATCTCTTATTCGTGGGGGCCAAGTGCTGCGGCGGGCCCTGCCGCTGCTCGGCTGCACACATTCCCGATGCAGGTCGCGGCAGCCATTCGCCCGACCGCCGATCTGCCGCCGACCACCGATGAGTTCCAGCTCGATGGTTCGGTGACGTTCGACGTGTTCTACCTCTGAGTCGAAAAACTGCCGAACCCATGCGGATCGCGTGATGCGCCTCGCAGGGCCTGAATAGCGTTAGCGCGTATTTTTTCGCATCAAGGTATCGGCCGAAATTGCCTGACGCATTTCGGCCGATACCCGCAGGAGAATTTCATGTATCCCCTTTTTTCTTTCCAGGTGCCTGTCGCCTTCGTGGCCGTGTGCCTGTCATTTATGAGCATCAGTAGCCATGCCGCTGGCATGGTCCCGGAAACGCCGGTTGTGGTGGTCGATCAAGCGTCGGGGGAAGCGACCCTGAATGTCCGCAACTCCGACGACCAGCCGGCATTGCTCTACAGCACCATCGAGCACATTCCCGAGGATACCGAGCTGCTGCTATTGCTCAATCCGCCGGTGGCGCGGGTGGAGCCGGGCAAAAGTCAGCAAGTGCGGTTCATTTTGCGGGACGTCGCACCGCTGAAAACCGAGCGACTGCAACGCGTGGTATTCGAAGGGATCAGCCCACGGCAAGAGGGAAACGGCGCTCAGGTGTATCTGACCGTGCGTCAGAACATCCCGGTGATTGTCCGGCCAGCCGATCTGGCTATCGACCGTACGCCCTGGAAACGCCTGGTCTGGAGCGTTGCCGGCCGACAAATTCGCGTGAGTAACCCAAGCCCGTATGTGGTCAGGCTGTCCAAAGCGGTGAGCCTGATTCCCGGTGGCGTCACGCTCGATCTGCAACGTACTTACATTTTGCCGGGCGAAGTGATGATGCTCGACACACCGTCGACATTGGCCAGTCACGTACGGTTGTTTCCGGCGACAACGTACGGTTTTGCCGTCGACAGCTTCGACGCGCCGTTGATCGTTCAAAAATGAAACGCAGCGCACAGATCCAGCGTGTGTCTTGCGCTGTCCCCTGGTGGTTGGCGCCGATCCTCCTGATGCCTTCAGCAGCCTCGGCCCAGACGTATACCGAGTTCGACCCAGCGGTACTGGAGGCACGCGGTATCGACCCTGCCACCGCCCGGTTTTTCGGCGTTGAACCCCGTTTCACGGCCGGACGCAGTCGAGTGGCGCTTGAGGTCAACGGCAGGGCTTTGGGTTCGATTTTGGCGACGTTTGATGGCAACGGGCAGTTGTGTCTCGATACCCGGTTACTGGATCAGGCGTCCATTGCGGTGCCTTCCGGCCTGCCTGACAACGCCGAGAATGGTAGCTGTGCTCACGTCGAGGATCATCTCCCCGACGTGCAAGTACGGCTTGATCCCGGTTCGCAAAGGGTGATGCTGCTGGTGCCGACTGGTTTGCTGCTTGAACCCAAGTCTGCTGCGCGCGCCTGGCAGTCGGGGGGCAGGGCCGGGTTGTTCAACTACGACGCGCTGGTGGTGAGCGACTCCAGTCTTGGCCATTCGACCCAATATCTGAACCTTGGCACCGAGTTGGGATTCAACGCTGCCGATTGGGTGGTGCGCAGTCGGCAGAACTACACCTCATTTGCGGATACCGAGCGTTTCGATGTCCTCTATACCCAGGCTTCTCGCACATGGGAGGCGTATGCGGCGCAGGTGCAGGTCGGGCAGCTCAACATGCGTTCATCGTTGTTCGCGGGCGAGCCGTTCACGGGTATTCAAATCTTGCCGGATTCGGCCTTGGCCGGGGCCGTGCCAGAAGATGCCGGCAGCGGCTCGGTCGTGGAAGGTCATGCACCTTCGCCCGCGCGGATCGAAGTTCGGCAGAGCGGCGTGGTGGTCTATTCCACGGTGGTACCGGGCGGGCCGTTTGCACTGCGCAATTTGCCACTGTTGAGTCGCCATCTGGATCTGGAAGTTACGGTTGTGGCCGAAAGTGGTGAGCGCCACGTATTTCTCGTTCCGGCAGCCTCTTTGAGAGCCCCGACCCTGCCGGCGAAACCAGGATATGGGCTTGCGGCAGGAAAGGTCCGGCGAATGCGCAATGATGACCGCGAAGCGCCGACCTTCGTGGCGGCCAACAAAGACTGGTTGTTGGGCTCGGCGACTGGCTTCAGCGCCGGGATCATGGGTGCCGGCGACTATCGTTCCGCAGGGTGGGAATTAACGCAGGCTGTGGGCATGGGGGCGGTGGTCAGCGTGCAGCAGCTTAATTCCATGACCGTGAATTCGGGTAATGGCCGGAGGACGCAAGCGGCGCTCGGGATGCCTTTGGGCTACGGCCTGTCAGCCAGTCTCAATATGAGCCGGCGCAGCGGGGGGTTTCGTACCTTGGCGCAGACGGGGCAGGGTGCTGGAGAGGAGCTGGACCAGCAGGGCGAGCGACAATGGGGCGCCGGGGTCAACTACTCGAGTCGTGACTGGGGCGCCTTTTCCGGCTTCTGGTCAACGTATGCGGGGCAGGGCAGCACGCAACATTCGCGGATGGGGGCGACATGGTCGCAGACTTATTCCAGGGCCAACTTATCGCTCAGTGTTCAGCGCGAAAGCAGCAGCTCCGCCATGGGGGGGCGAGGTGACAGCGCCTACCTGACTGTTAGTCTGCCGCTGGGAAGCAAACGCAGACTGAGCACATTCGCCCGCCACGATGAGCACCGGGGCTCGCGCACAGGCGTGCGTTACGCCGAACAATTGAGCGACACGATGGATTACAGCATGGGCATGGAGCGTACCCAGAACGGGCAGACCGACTTCAATGCCCGGCTCAGTGCATTGCCGCGTTACACCAGCGTCGACCTTGGCTACTCGCGTAATAGCGTCGGCTCGAGCCGTTATGACGCCGGGCTGCGCGGTGGTCTGGTGCTGCACGAAGGGGGCGTGACGCTATCGCCTTATCCGGTGCGCGAGACCTTTGCGCTGGTCAAGGCAGGTGACGATGCCGGTATCCAGTTGAGCACGCCGCAAGGTCCGGTCTGGACCGATGGCGCGGGGCGGGCAGTGGCTTCCAGTTTGTCGGCGTGGCGCACCAATCGAGTCGAAATCGACACCCGCAGCCTGCCGCGCAATGTGGATGTACTCAATGGTTATCAGGAAGTCGAAGCCGGACGTGGCGCCGTGCCGCGCCTGGACTTTCCCGTAGACACCGTGTGCCGTCTGATGCTGCAGGTGCGTACGCCTGACGGTTTACCCGTCCGTAAAGGTGCATCGGTGCAGGATGCCCAGGGCAACTACCTGACCAATGTGGTGGATGCCGGGCTGGTGTACCTGATCGATGCGCCAGTCCTGGTGCGGTTGCGGATCGACTCCGGCAGCGGTCAAGCCTGCCAGGTCGAGGTCGATGCGCCGGCAAGCAGCGACACCGATAAACTGTATGCAACGGTCGACGCTGTCTGCCAATCAGCCGAGGGCCAGTAGCCGGATCGCCGCCGCGCCGACTTTGTGCACCGCCTCTTCAATTTGCGGCGTTGGTTTGGCGGCGTAGTTCATGCGCAGGCAATTGCGGTACTTGCCCGAGGCGGAAAAGATGCTGCCAACGGCAATCTGTACGCCTTCCTCGAGCAGCGCACGATTCAGTTTCAGCGCGTCGAAGCCTTCCGGCAGTTCGACCCACAACATGAAGCTGCCTTGCGGGCGGCTGGCGCGCGTGCCGGCGGGGAAGTAGCGAGTCACCCAGTCGATCATTATGTCGCGATTGCGCTGGTATTGCGTACGCATCCGCCGCAAATGCGGTTCGAAGTGGCCGGACTTGAGAAATTCGGCAATGGCGATTTGCGGCTGTGGCGCGGTCGATCCGGTGCTGATGTATTTCATGTGCAGCACCCGTTCCAGATACCGACCCGGCGCGACCCAGCCGATGCGCAGCCCCGGCGCTAACGTTTTGGAAAACGAACTGCAAAGCAGCACGCGGCCGTCTTCATCGAAGGATTTGATCGTGCGTGGGCGCGGGTAGGTGTAGGCCAGTTCGCCATACACATCGTCCTCGATGATTGCCACGTCGAAGCGCTGTGCGAGGTTGAGCAGGGCACGTTTGCGCGACTCCGGCATGATGTAGCCCAGCGGATTATTGCAGTTGGGGGTGAGCTGGATGACCTTGATCGGCCACTGCTCCAGCGCCAGTTCCAACGCTTCGAGGCTGATGCCAGTGAGCGGGTCGGTGGGGATTTCCAAAGCCTTCATGCCCAGCCCTTTGAGCGTCTGCATGGCGCCGTGGAAACTTGGCGAATCCACCGCGACGATGTCGCCGGGCTCGCAGATCGCGCGGATGCTGGTGGATAGCGCTTCGTGGCAACCGGTGGTGACGACAAGGTCGCTGGCGCTCAACTGGCAGCCGGAATCGAGCATCAGCCGGGCGATCTGCTCACGCAGTTCGAGGGTGCCGTGGATGTTGTCGTAATACAGCCCGGGCATGTCCTGGCGCCGGCTGATCCGTGCCAGTCCGCGCAGCAGCGGCTTCATGGTCGGTGAGCTGATGTCGGGCATGCCGCGACCAAGTTGCACCACATCCTTGCGCGGCACCGCGCGAATCAGCTCAAGCACCTGATCCCACTGCGAGATCTCCACCGGCCGCTGCGCAGGGCGGCCGACGGCGGGCAGCTCCGGAAGCTCGCGCCCGACCGGAACGAAGTAGCCGGATTTGGGTTTCGGTGTGGCCAAACCACCGTCCTCAAGCATGCGATAAGCCTGCTGCACCGTGCTGAGGCTGACGCCATGTTCTACGCTCAAGGCGCGCACCGACGGCAGTCGATCACCAGGACGATAGAAGCCTTGTTCGATGCGCGTGCCGATCAGTTCGGCAAGGTTCACATAAAGCGTCATGGCACTGCCTCGATGCAGGTGATTCGAAAAACCAGTACAGATGCGGCGTAAATCGGCAATTCAGTAGCAGGTGTAGCAAATCTGTATGGATTTAATACAGATGAGTTGAATCTGTAATGCTTTTGCCGGCCCGCGCATCATGGAATCTCTGGCTACCCAAGTAAACAGGAGCGACAAAAATGAACGGCTTGAGCGATGTGCGGCTGACGTTACACAGTCAGGAACTGGAGGCAGGGCAGGAGGACAGTGCGTGGAACAGTGCCATGCGCAACGCACCGTCCGGCCTCAGTCGCTGGGATCTGTTCTGGCATCGTCTGCACACGCGCAAGGCATTGCTGAACATGACAAACGATCAGCTCAAGGATGTCGGGTTGTCACGCGAGCAGGCGCTGGAAGAGGGGTTGAAGCCATTCTGGCGGATCTGACACGTTGAAATGCACTCCCTGTAGGAGCTGCCGCAGGCTGCGATCTTTTGATCTTGTTTTTTCAAAGGCAAAGTCAAAAGATCGCAGCCTGCGGCAGCTCCTACAGGGCGCTACTTCATCGCAATTCCTTGAGGCGATGCCACAACATCCCCAGCGCCAACAATGGCGAGCGCAAATGCTTGCCGCCGGGGAAGGTGATGTGCGGCACTTTGGCGAACAGATCAAACCCGCCGCTGTGCTGCCCGCTGATCGCTTCGGCCAGCAACTTGCCCGCAAGGTGCGTGGCGTTTACGCCATGTCCGGAGTACGCCTGGGCGTAATACACGTTCGGTTGATCCGCGAGCCGACCGATCTGCGGCAAACGGTTGGCGCCGATGCCGATCATCCCGCCCCACTGATAATCGATGTTCACCCCGGCCAATTGCGGAAACACTTCAAGCATCTTCGGCTGCATGTACGCGCCGATGTCCTTTGGATCGCGTCCCGAGTAATGACACGCACCGCCGAACAGCAAGCGGCGATCCGCCGAAAGCCGGTAGTAATCCAGCGCTACACGTTGGTCGCAGACCGCCATGTTTTGCGGCAGCAACTGGTGAGCTTGTTGTTCGCTCAACGGTTCAGTGGCGATGATGTAGCTGCCGGCGGGCAGCACTTTTCCACTGAGCTGCGCATTGAGGTTGTTCAGATAGGCGTTGCAGCCCAGCACCAGGGTCTTGGCGCGAACTGAACCCTGGGCGGTATGCACGCGCACTTGCGGGCCGTAATCGATGCGCGTGACGGCCGACTGCTCGAACAGTCTGACGCCCAGTTGCTGCGCTGCTGCGGCTTCGCCCAGCGCCAGATTCAGCGGATGCAGATGGCCGGAACCCATGTCGATCAAACCACCGATGTAGCGTTTGGAACCGACCACGGTGTGCATTTCATTGGCTTGCAGCAGCCGGGTTTCGTGGCGATAACCGAGGCTGCGCAGCTCCTCGGCATCTTCGGCAAAACCTTCGAGGTCCGACGGCTTGTTGGCGAGGTCGCAGTAGCCCCAGGTCAAATCGCAGGCAATCTGAAAACGCTCGACGCGCTGACGGACAATTTCCACCGCTTCCAGGCCCATGAGTTTCATCTGCCGCACGCCATCGGCGCCGATCACGTTAGTGAACTGATCCAGCCCATGGCCAACCCCGCGAATCAGTTGCCCGCCATTGCGACCGCTGGCGCCCCAGCCGATCTTGTGCGCTTCGAGCAACACCACGCTGAGGCCACGTTCGGCCAGTTCCAGCGCAGTGTTCAGCCCGGAAAAGCCACCGCCGACCACGCACACGTCTGCAATCACCTCGCCTTGCAGCAACGGATGATCCGGTTGCGGCAGGCTGCTGGCGGCGTAATAAGAGGCAGCGTGAGGTTGGCTCGCGGTGGTGTGGGCGCGGGCAGTCATGGGCGTCATCCTGAGCGGGGTGTCGAGAAAATTTGACGGAGCATAAGCCGCACGCGCGAAGTCGGGCAACACTGGTCGGCCTGTGGTGTCTGGATCACGGCTTTTGCGGCACAATTGCCGCCTACTTCACGTCGGTCACTGTTTCGATGAGCTGCAACAGCGAGAAAATCCGCACCCTGCGTCAGCAGATCCCCACGTTCGAGTGCGTGCCGGGCTGCCACGACTGCTGTGGGCCAGTGACCACCTCGCCCGAAGAGATGGCGCGCCTGCCGCGCAAGACCCGCGCCGAGCAGGATGCGGCGATGGACGAGCTGAACTGCGTGCACCTGGGGCCGAACGGCTGCACGGTGTATGGCGAACGGCCGCTGATTTGCCGGTTGTTTGGTACGACGAAGACGTTGCCTTGCCCGAATGGGCGCGGGCCGGTGGAGCTGATTCATCCGCGCGCTGAAAAGCAGATTTTCGAATACATGGCGGCGAATCGGCAGGTGTTGGTTTAGCCGGTTGAACCGCGTTGCTGCCATCGCTGGCAAGCCAGCTCCCACAGGTACGGCGGTGGATACAGATTTTGTGAACGCCACAAATCACTGTGGGAGCTGGCTTGCCAGCGATAGGGCCAGGTCAGACGCCACAAATATCAATCCGGAATCGGCAAGTTCAGGCTCTCTTTCACCTCTTCCATCACGATATAGCTCTTCGATTCACGCACATGCGGCAGCTTCAACAGAATGTCGCCGAGCAGCTTGCGGTACGACGCCATCTCGGAAATCCGCGCCTTCACCAGATAGTCGAAATCCCCTGACACCAGGTGACACTCCAGCACGTGGGGCAACTTCAGCACCGCGCGTCTGAACTCTTCGAAAGTGTCGCCGGATTTGTAGTCGAGGCTGATCTCGACGAACACCAGCAAGCTACCCTTCAAGTGCTGCGGATTCAGCCGGGCGTTGTAGCCCATGATGATCCCCTCGCGTTCCAGGCGCCGCACCCGCTCGGTGCACGGCGTGGTGGAGAGGCCGACCTTTTCCCCGAGTTCGGTAAAGGAAATCCGGCCGTCCGCCTGCAGGATCCGCAAGATGTTGCGGTCGATCTTGTCCAGCTCACGTTTGGTCTGAGTATTGGTACGCATAGGGGATGCGCCTCCGTGAAAAGGGTTTTTGCCGAGAATTGTCGCCAAATATAGGCGCTTATACAGTGAAAAGCACTGGCAAATCTTTTTTACACTGCGCGCATCATTGCTCTAACAACAGACGTACGCGGCACGCCGCGATGAGGGATACAAAAATGCGCGTTATGGTCTTGGGTAGCGGCGTCATCGGTACCGCCAGTGCTTACTATCTGGCCCGTGCCGGGTTTGAAGTGGTGGTGGTCGACCGGCAGCCAGCCGCGGCCATGGAGACCAGTTTCGCCAATGCCGGCCAGGTCTCGCCAGGCTACGCCTCGCCGTGGGCTGCGCCGGGCGTGCCGCTCAAGGCCATCAAGTGGCTGTTGCAACGCCATGCGCCTCTGGCGATCAAGGCCACCGCTGACATCGACCAGTACTTGTGGATGGCGCAGATGCTACGCAACTGCACCGCCAATCGTTACGCGGTGAACAAGGAGCGCATGGTGCGTCTGTCCGAGTACAGCCGCGACTGCCTCGACGAATTGCGCGCCGAAACCGGCATCGCCTACGAGGGGCGCAGCCTCGGTACGACTCAACTGTTCCGCACCCAGGCTCAACTGGATAACGCCGCCAAAGACATCGCCGTGCTGAAAGAATCCGGCGTGCCGTTTGAACTCCTCGACCGCGCCGGCATTGCCCGCGTCGAGCCGGCCCTGGCGGGCGTTACCGATATTCTCGCTGGTGCCCTGCGCCTGCCGAACGACCAGACCGGCGACTGCCAGATCTTCACCACGCGTCTCGCTGAGATGGCGGTGCAACTGGGTGTGGAATTCCGCTTCGGCCAAGACATCCAGAAACTCGACTTCGCCGGTGATCGCATCAACGGCGTGTGGATCGACGGCAAACTGGAAACCGCCGACCGCTACGTGCTGGCCCTCGGCAGCTACTCGCCGCAACTGCTCAAGCCGCTGGGCATCAAGGCGCCGGTTTATCCACTCAAGGGTTACTCGCTGACCGTGCCGATCACCAACTCGGCAATGGCTCCGACTTCGACCATTCTTGACGAGACCTACAAAGTCGCGATCACCCGTTTCGACAACCGCATCCGCGTTGGCGGCATGGCCGAGATCGCCGGTTTTGACCTGTCGCTGAACCCTCGTCGGCGCGAAACCCTGGAGATGATCGTCAACGACCTTTATCCTCAGGGCGGCAATCTGGCCGAGGCGAGCTTCTGGACCGGCCTGCGTCCGACCACTCCGGACGGTACGCCGATCGTAGGTGCGACGCCGTTCAAGAACCTGTTCCTCAACACCGGTCACGGCACGCTCGGCTGGACCATGGCGTGCGGATCCGGTCGTTTGCTGGCCGACCTGATGGCGAAGAAAAAACCGCAAATCAGCGCCGAAGGCCTCGATATTTCCCGTTACGGCAACAAAATTCAGGAGTCCGCAAAACATGGCAATCCAGCGCCAGCTCACCAATGAGCGCATGAGTCAGATCGTCAGCCATAACGGCATTGTGTATCTGGCCGGGCAGGTCGGCGACGACTTCGACGCCGGTATTGAACAGCAGACTCGCGAAGTCCTCGCCAACATCGAGCGTTTGCTCGATCTGGCCGGCACTGACAAGGAGCATCTGCTGTCGGCGACCATCTACCTCAACGATATCGAGGCACACTTTGCCGGGATGAACTCGGTGTGGGATCAGTGGCTGCCCAAAGGTGCTGCCCCGGCCCGTGCCACCGTTGAAGCGAAGATGGCCAAACCGAGCATCCTGGTTGAGATCTCCATCGTCGCCGCACTGCCGTAGTACGTTGTAAAGATCCCTCTCCCGGCGCTGTTGGCGGTTCACGCCGTCAGCCGGTGCCGGTTTTTATTCCCATGACCGCCCAGAAGTCTGCCGCCATGCGTCCTGCCCGTGCCCTGATCGACCTTCAAGCCCTGCGTCACAACTACCGAATTGCCCGCGAAGTCACTAGCGCCAAGGCGCTCGCGGTGATCAAGGCGGATGCCTACGGCCATGGCGCGGTGCGTTGCGCCCAGGCGCTGGAAGGAGAGACCGACGGTTTTGCCGTCGCTTGCATCGAAGAGGCTCTGGGACTGCGCGCTGCCGGCATACGTGCGCCGGTGTTGTTGCTTGAAGGTTTTTTCGAAGCTGATGAGCTGGCGCTGATCGTCGAGCATGATTTCTGGTGCGTGGTGCATTCGCTGTGGCAGCTCGAAGCAATTGAGCAGGCCGCTCTGAGCAAGCCAATCACCGTGTGGCTGAAGCTTGATTCGGGCATGCACCGCGTTGGCCTGCATCCCAAGGACTACCCGGCGGCCTATCAACGTCTGCTGGCCAGCGGCAAAGTGGCGAAGATCGTCTTGATGAGCCACTTCGCCCGCGCCGACGAATTGCACGAGCAGAGCAGCGCCGATCAGGTCGCCGTGTTCGAAGCCGCGCGGCAGGGCCTCGCCGCCGAAGTCAGTCTGCGCAACTCGCCAGCGGTGCTCGGTTGGCCGCAGATCCACAGCGACTGGGTGCGCCCGGGGATCATGCTCTACGGCGCTACGCCGTTTGAAGAATCCCACACCGTGGCCGGGCGTCTGCTGCCAGTGATGACCCTCGAATCGAAAGTGATCAGCGTGCGTGAATTGCCGGCCGGCGAGCCCGTTGGCTACGGCGCCAAATTCATCACCGACAAACCGATGCGCATTGGCGTGGTGGCCATGGGTTACGCCGATGGCTACCCTCGTCAGGCGCCAACCGGCACGCCGGTTTTGGTCGCGGGCAAACGTAGCCGCATCATCGGCCGGGTATCGATGGACATGCTCTGTATCGACCTCACCGATGTGCCAGAAGCCGGATTGGGTTCGACCGTCGAGCTGTGGGGCAAAAACATCCTCGCCAGCGAAGTGGCGCAGTGGGCCGGCACCATTCCGTACCAGATTTTCTGCAACCTGCGTCGCGTGCCAAGGCTCTATTCCGAGGGTTGAGGCCGTCACGGAGCCCACGTGTTGTAAATACTGAACGCTGTCGCCATGATAACGCTCAATATTTCTACAATATCAGGAGGCTCCAGCCTTGGACGTCGGTGAACGACTGCAATCGATCCGCAAGCTCAAAGGGCTTTCCCAGCGTGAACTCGCCAAGCGCGCGGGCGTCACCAACAGCACCATTTCGATGATCGAAAAGAACAGCGTCAGCCCTTCGATCAGTTCGCTGAGGAAGGTTCTGGGCGGGATTCCCATGTCCATGGTCGAGTTCTTTTCCGAAGAGATCCTGCAGGAAATACCGACCCAGATCGTTTACAAGGCCAACGAGCTGATCGACATTTCCGACGGCGCCGTGACCATGAAGCTGGTCGGCCGCGCGCACCCGAGCCGGGCCATCGCGTTCCTCAACGAAATCTACCCGCCGGGCGCCGACACCGGCGAAGAAATGCTCACCCACGAGGGCGAGGAAACCGGGATTTTGGTGGAGGGTCGTCTGGAATTGGTGGTGGGCCTTGAAACTTTTATTCTCGAAGCTGGCGACAGCTACTACTTTGAAAGTACCAAGCCGCATCGTTTTCGTAATCCGTTCGACTTGCCTGCGCGACTAATCAGCGCAGCCACGCCGGCGAATTTTTAAACAAAGAGGCGCCAGGCCATAACGGCGAAGGCATCCGCACAGTTTTTCCACAGCGCGGTATAACCCCTTCGACTATGGGGTTGTTTCAGTGTGGCGGGCTAACCGCTATACTTGCGCCCGCCTGCGAACCGTGGCCGCAGGCGTGAATAGCCACCATTGAGGGTGAACGCGTGAACCTAATTATGAAAATGCTGGCTGCACCAGCAACCGTACTGGCCCTCTGGGCTGTCAGCGCTCAAGCTGCGACGAACGACGACATTGCCAAACGCCTCGAGCCCGTCGGCCAGGTGTGTGTGCAAGGTCAGGAATGCAAAGGGATGGAAGTGGCTGCAACTGCCGGCGGCGGTGATGCCAAGACTCCAGACTCAATCATTGCCAAACATTGCAACGCTTGTCACGGCACCGGCCTGTTGGGCGCGCCGAAAATTGGTGACACCGCAGCGTGGAAAGAACGCGCCGATCACCAGGGCGGCCTCGACGGCATCCTGGCCAAGGCGATCACCGGCATCAACGCCATGCCGCCGAAAGGTACCTGCGCGGATTGCTCGGATGCCGATCTGAAAGGGGCGATCGAGAAGATGTCGGGCCTGAAGTAGGGCGTACTGCTGATGAAAAAAACCGTCTTCGGACGGTTTTTTTGTGTCTGCAATCTCACTGCATATTTTTCGCGATGTAGGCGCCGGCAGAGTTAAGCACGGCTTTGTACACAGCATAAGCATCAGTATCTGCCGGGGTTATTGGTTCGGAGCGCCCTTGCGATATCTGTCTCAGATCACATTCCGGGATCGACATAATGAGCGGTGAGTGAGTAGCGATGACGAACTGTGCGCCTTTGCGCGATAGCTCCATTACGCGGTTGATAAACACCAATTGCCTCAATGGGGACAACGACGCTTCCGGTTCATCGAGAACGTACAGTCCCTGGGCTTTGAATCGGTTTTGAAACAGCGCCTCCATTGCTTCACCGTGTGACATGCAATGCATATCCACGCCGCCGTAATAGGTCTTTATTTCGGGATCAAAGCTCCCCTCTGCATCAAGCTTGCGGATCGCAGTGTTCAAGTTATAGAAGGTCTCTGCTCTGTAGAAAAAAACGTCCTTCTCCCGTCGGTAGCCTTTTGAAAGCATCAGGGTTTCGTGCAGTTTCGAGTGGGTGTTCTCAGTCGAGAAATTGAAGTTCTTCCCACCGCCTTCTGGATTGCATCCCAACTTGATGGCAAGTGCTTCAAGCAGGGTGGATTTTCCAGAACCGTTTTCTCCGATAAATACGGTAATTCTGTTATTGAATTGAAGCGGAAAAAGGCCGCGTAAAAAATGAGCCGCCACTCTGTCTGACTTAAGGCGTATCTGCTGGATGAATAAATCATTCATATTGGCGCCCCCTGAATACTCTTCCGACGGATACCTTTACTCCAATCATCGTTATACCAAGGCTTATCGAACTCGTGCTGGCCATGGTAAAAATTCCGACGTAACCAAGATAGGCAATAAGACGCTCGCCGAATAACTCCGGCGTCGCAGTGGCGCTAAAAATGATGACTGATACTGTCCCGGCCGAGATAGCCATTTCCGGCCAGAAGCACTGAATGGCATTGGCTTTTTGATATTTATAACGTGCTTGTATTGTGTTGCTCAAACATTCATCACTATTGCTGATAAGTGATTGAAGACTTTGCTCATCAATTGTGGGTGAGCTGAAAGTGCTGATTAACGATTCCTTGTACAGGTCTTCATTGCTCATTTCGGCTTTATACAGACTCTGGATTTGTGGTTTTGCAAATTTCAACTGCACACAAGTCAATGTCGTGATAAATATCAAGGGGATGAGGAAATAAGCGTTTTCACGGAGTAAGATATAGGCTGTGGCAAATGTCAAAATACAAGATCCTGCCAGATGAATTGAGTCATGAAGGACTGAAGCAATTTTCTCAGCATCCTCTTTGATCATCGTCACGCGAGAGCTTAACGGACAAGGTCTTTCATCATGCACAATGAAATTGATGAGTGAAAAGCGAGATTTCGCTTCCATGAGCGCCGCCATGGAACTGCCCAGAGTTTGCGTCGCGAGCTTGGATAAAAAAACAGCGGTGAGGATGAAATACAGATGAGTGCTGACAGCGCCACTACTAAGAGCTGTAAGTCCCTCAGCCACGATCGAAGGTATTAACAACTGACATGCGGCCGCTAAAGTCAGGCTCATTGTTGAAAACAAAAATAATGCCACGTTTTTTCGCAAGCACATAAGCATAATTCAACGCCCGCCGTGCTGTAGTTTATAGCTCAGAATTCGATTGCGGCGATAAGAGGCCTCTCTGCTTGAGTAGTAAATGGATATGAGCGACATTGTTGGGCTTAGCACACGCTCAAGGTAGATGGCTGAGGCAAAGATAGCGCCTGTTGTCAAAGCGCCTTCACTTATTAAATGAGCGGATATCAAGAACAAAACAACTATCGCTACCAAGTAACATGTTCCTGAAATTGATTCGAAAAAAGATGCTTTCAGGTTTGAACGAAAAGCGAGGCGCTCAATGTTTTTGATGTCCAGCTTGATTCTGTCGTTGTACGGTTTGGCATCGCATACATGTGCACAGATTGCCCCGATTGTAACGGTGTTTTCTTGGACATATTCTTCAAAAAGGGTGTCGCTCTTTCTCCGGGTTATAAAATATGCAGCTGAGGCATATAGCAGGCCGCTAAGGGGGGCGAGCGCCAGAAGTGGATGATACAGAGCCGTTATAATCAGCGCGAATATTATGATGCTGAAATTGAGTGAAGTGTCAAAGAATACCGAATGGTATAGATACATCGAACCGTCAACATCGCCGTCGATGAGTTCGATTTGCTCACCTGGATTTTTCCTATATGTGGATGCCTTGCTTCGCAGGTGCGTTAGAATGGTCCTTTTCAAAATATATCTTGTCTTGGCAGCAGCCCTTTGTAGATAAATGTTGGCTGCTAGTTTCAAGGGAGGCGTCGCGATGATAAGAAGCGAAGCGCCTGCGAGTGCATATAAATATAAGCGGTCTTGGGATATATAAAAATTAATTGAATTGCCGATTAGGTAGGGCGATGCGCTTGTTAGAACTGAAATGCCCAGGCCAAAGCAGCAAAGTATTAGGTTGCTCTTCATGGTTTGATGAATTCCATTTGGTGCGGAAGAAATGGAAACTCGTAGTTATGGTCAATCAAACCAATGGAGCCAAGTAGTGAGCCCACGCGGCCGATCCATAATCCTAATGGATCAGCAGTTTTTGTTCTCAAGATTCTTGAGTTTTGTTCGCTTAAATTGACGATATTCGACCATAGAAAAACTTGTGGATCGAGCAACGATTCCGGTGAGATCTTTTTCATGATATTCAGAATCCCATAAGCGCCATGACATAAAGAGTCATTGACGGGTCTCTTTCGTTTTTCGAGATTCGAATATGAGAATGCGGCTTTTGGTGGGTGCTTTTCCAAGAAGTCTAGCGCAGGCTGTACTCCATTGTTTGCGAAATAACTGATCGCCAAATAATTTCCAGGTAAACCGTGGCTCCACGCAAACTCACCGGCGCTTGATTCCGAGCGTTTTCTGTAGTCACGCCAATTTTCAATTGACTCATCATATTCGTTAAGCTCCCAAGACAAAAAGCCTAGGAATAATTCGTGGATTGAATCTTTTTTTGCGATAAGGTTATTAAAATAAAATAGTGAGTATGCGCACCCCATTATTCCGTAAGATAGGCCACTCAGTAAAGCGTCGCTTCTCGTTGTAATTGCATTGTCGAATGTGGCTAGTTTGCTTCCAGATATAAAAGTGAGTTCTGTCTCTATTTTTTTGTATAACAAGTTGGCTAAATCGCAAAACGATAAATCTTTAGTAAGGTCGAATAACAACGTGAGTACACTTAGAGTGCCGAACATTCCAGAGAGAAAGTCAGAGCCCCAAAAATATTTTTGCCACCATGGGTCTGCCAGTACGTCTTCAACATATTTTTTATACAGCTGTAGCAGTTGGCTTTGTCTTTCATCGTCAAAATAATTTAAGCCTATCAAGAGCGGAACGATTGCGGACGATAGACCGAAGTGAAAGCCCCCTAGGTGCGTACCCTTATTTGTCAGTTTTTTAACTATTCTACTGTGGCAATGATTTAGTAGTTCAGTTACCAGGGCTTTATCTATGGCACTGCTATGACTGGCCGCCACTACGCAGCCATAAAGAATGCCAGACAACCCGTAGTAGAAGTCATCTCCTAACTCCGAGAACTCCATATAGCCACCTGGTGATGAGTGAAATCCTAGCCAGAGCCCATTACTCGAAATTTCGGTACGTAACAGTTCATTGATCAAGCATGCGTTGATTTCCGATGATGTCCTGATTTTTTTAATGATCTCGTCAATATTTGAATAACGGGGGTCTTTCACATCGTCGTGTTGTTTGAAGGAGTGGTCCGTGAGTTTATTTCCGTGTTCATACATGTTTTTCATTGCTAAAAGGGTGTTTGAAGTTAGTTTCTCTTCAAATGCAATTCTGTTTTTGTCCAAGGTTGTGATGTATTGGATGCTGTTGTCTATTCCGTTTATATAATCTTTACTATCGAGGTGCCCTGAACCGCTGTAACCGGGGTCGTAGAACTCAAGAATACCGGCTTGTCCTCGAGCAAAAGGAATGTCCAGATCCAAGCAAGCTGAGACCTCCGCGTCGAGAAAGCCTATCGCGGGGGCTGTGTCGTTATTAAGGATATTTTCCAGAAAGGCCGTTCGTTTGTCAGTGCAACGCATTAAGGTTGCATGCAGGGAACATTGAATGGCGTAGTGATATGTCGCTGTCGGTCTGGGGATATACCTGTTTTGTCTGCCTCTAAAAGATTTAATTTTTTCGATAATTGACGGCTGCGCATTGTTTAATATAGAAAATAAGGTGGTTAGGCCATTAATTATTTCTTTTTCGTATTCCCACGGCTGCGCCGGTTTCCCGTCAAAATATAAAACATTCTGATTTGGAAAGATTTTAACTCCGTCCATGCCAAACTGGCTGTGACCAGTTTCGTCTTCTAAGTGTTGATACAGGTTTAGACTGACATATTGCTCTGATAACCCACCCAACGCACTCAAGTCTACACCGATACCATCGGTGCCTTTCCAAGTCCAGTTTGGAAGGATACTTGTTTGGGTAACGTTCCACCGAACTTCTCTCGGGATTGTCTCAATGTTTAAGGTGCTGTAAAAAATTGTCTCCAGATCAATGGGTATAGGGCTTGCTCCATGCGCAATCAGATTGTCAGAGGTAATGTCCGCAGCCATAAAGGCAGTGCAATAACCTAATAAAAATCCTGCTCTTTTAAAGTATTGATGTACCTCTTCTTCGGTTTCTGCCTGCTTTTGAGGTGTGTGCTCTGCCCATCCATGCTCTTTTTTCACCAAATAAATTGGTATTTTCCATTTGCAAAAGTCAGTGCCTGCGGCACTGCTCAAAGACAGTAGAAAGCCGGATGCTTCCGCTTCAAGTTTCAGATTTCTTGGTTTGTAAACTATTTTTATGGAGTTAAAGGAAAGCGTGCAAACGGTCCTCGATCCATAATGCGTTTCACTAGCCGAGACATCAATTGCGGAGAGGTCGACGTCAGACCCAATATTGAATACTTCGTTAATCTCCTGCCTGTCTTCTATCAAGTCAGTAAAAAACTGTAATGTAAATTCGACAAAATTTTGTGATAGTTTGGTGAGGACTCGATCTAGCTCCGGATAAGCTTTAATAATGTCGGTGAGATAGCTTTTGTTTTCGCTAACTAACTTGTAGTAAGAGGAGGTTTCCATCTCTCTGCCGAGGATTGATTTTTCAAATATTTGTTTTTCAGTGATTAAAACGTTATTAGCTACGTTGGTAATTCTCGCTGCGAGGTTTGTTGCGAAACCGCTGATAATAACTGACTGAGTCTCCAAGGCGCTTCCGTATGCTTTTGGAAGTTTATTTTCGATATGATAGATATAGTAAGATAGGTATGGCCATACTGGGCAGTCGGTGGTCAGGCTTCGGTTGGAGTTCAAGGGTTCAGTTAAAAACTCAATCGGCGTTTTCAATGTAAAAATCCTAAATTAAGTGATAGGGGCGGCAGGTATTGACCGCCCCTGGCTCATAACTACATGTAAGTCGCGTAGCAGCATCCTTGCCAACATTGTGAGCAACAACTAGTGCATGGGCGCGAACCGCTGCTGGCTGCGCTTAAGTTGCTGAATGCTTGAATTGCCAGTGTTGAAATAGGTGCGCTTGAATTTAGAATGCGTGCCCGCGCACTACGAATTGCTAAGAAGTCGATTTCCATAATTTTTGGCCTAAAGGTATTGATTGCTAATGAAGTGTTACGTTTTTAATGCTAGCTGTGACTCAAATAACTTCAATTCAGAAGTGTCCTGAAGTTCTGCGTGATTAAATTCGAGTCAATGTAGGAAAAAAGCTGTCGGCTTGTGCGATGATTCTCTTGGTGTTGTTAATTCATTGTTATTGTTGAAAGTTTTCTGGATGTGCTTGCACCAAGCACTGCACTCGCCTATTTCACTTTTTTTCGCACTAATTGCCTTCCCTCTGAAGTAAATCCCCGGCAATCTCGGTCTACCCCTATTCACGGAACGGGCGGGAGGCTTCAGATGGTGCAGTTGTGTTCGATCGAACAGGCAGTGGATGACGTGCTGGCGCGGTTGCCGGCGCATATCCACATGGGCTTGCCGCTGGGGTTGGGCAAACCCAATCACTTCGTCAACGCGTTGTATCGGCGCGTCAAAGGGCTGCCCGATCGGCAACTGACGATTTACACGGCGCTGTGTCTGGGCCGTCCGAGTCTGGGCGACGGTTTGCAGAAGCGCTTTATCGAGCCCTTCGTCGAGCGAGTCTTCGGTGACTACCCGGAATTCGATTTCCTCGCTGATCTGCATCGCGATAGCCTGCCCGCCAACATCCGCATCCAGCAGTTCTTCATGCAGCCCGGCAGCCTGCTTAACAGCGCGCCGGCCCAGCAGGATTACGTCAGCAGCAACTACAGCCATGCCGCCCGCGACATCAACGCCGCCGGCCTGAACCTGGTGGCGCAACTGCTCGCCAGCAGCAGCGAACACCCGGATCGCTTGAGTCTGAGCTGCAACCCGGACATCACCCTCGACCTGTTACCGATGATCGCCAAGCGCCGGGTCGCCGGGGAGACGATTTTGTTGGTCGGTCAGGTACACACCGATCTGCCGTACATGCCCGGCGACGCCGAGGTTGATATCGACACGTTCGATTTGCTGATCGACGAGAAGGACAGCTGCACGCTGTTTTCCACGCCGAACATGCCGGTCGGTTTTCAGGATCACTTCATCGGCCTGCATGCCAGTGCGTTGGTGCGCGACGGCGGTACGTTGCAGATCGGCATCGGCTCGATGGGCGATGCGCTGACCGCCGCGCTGTTGGCTCGCCAAGCCGATAACGCGGGTTATCAAGCCTTGCTCGCTGATATAAACCTCAGCCAGTGGGCGCAATTGATCGAGCGCGAAGGCGGCAGCGAGCCGTTCGCCAAAGGCCTGTACGGTTGCAGCGAAATGTTCGTCAACGGTCTGCTGGTGCTGGCGGATGCCGGGATTATCCGGCGCAAGGTTTACCCGGATGTGCCAACGCAAGAACAAGCCAACGCTGGCACTCTTGATGAAGCGGCGCAGACTGACGGCATCTCGGTGCACGGCGGCTTTTTCCTCGGCCCCCGCAGTTTCTATGAGCGCTTGCGTGAGTTGCCGCAGAGCAAGCGTCTCGAATTCAACATGACCCGCATCAGCTACATCAACGAGTTGTACGGGCAGGAAGAGCTCAAGCGGCTGCAACGCATTGATGCGCGGTTCATCAACACGGTGTTCAACATGACGTTGCTCGGCGCCGGTGTGGCCGATCAACTGGAAGACGGGCGGGTGCTCAGCGGCGTCGGTGGGCAGTACAACTTTGTCGCCCAGGGGCATGCCCTGCAAGGTGCGCGGTCAATGCTGATTCTGCGCAGCTGGCGCGAGTCCGGCGGTGAGGTGAACTCGAACATCGTCTGGGAGTACGGTCACTGCACCATCCCTCGGCATCTGCGCGACATAGTGGTGACGGAATACGGCATCGCCGATCTGCGCGGCAAAACCGATGCGGCAGTGATCGAAGCATTATTGAATATCAGCGACTCGCGCTTCCAGCCGGGACTGATCGAACAAGCACAGAAGGTCGGCAAACTGCCGAAGGATTTCCGTATTGATCCGCGCTTTGCCGACAACACCCCAGAGCGCTTGCAGGCGATTGCCGCACGCCATCCGAATCTGTTTCCGGAATATCCGTTGGGCTGTGATTTCACTGCGATCGAGCGGGATTTGTTGCGGGCGTTGAACTGGCTGAAGAGCAAGTTCAAGCTGACCGAGATTCTGGAGCTGGGCAAGGCAGCGCTGGATGCGCCGCAGGCTTCGCTGTATCCGGAGCATCTGGAGCGGATGCAGCTCGCGAACCCCGAAGGCTTGAAAGAAGATCTGTTCCAGCGCCTGTTGCTCACCGGCCTCAAAGCCACCGCGCAATAACGGGCCACCGCAAGCCTGTAGGAGCTGCGGCACGCTGCGATCTTTTGATGTTGATTCTAAAAATCAGATCAAAAGATCGCAGCCTCGTTTCACTCGACAGCTCCTACAGGGGAACTGCGGGGTGACGGGTTATTCGATGAAGGTTACTACGCCATCCTTCAGCGATTGCACGCGAGCCAGCGACTCAACGCGATAGCCTTGCGAATCCAGCTCGGCACGGCCGCCCTGGAACGACTTCTCGATGACGATGCCCAGACCGGCGACGGTGGCGCCAGCCTGTTTGATGATCGAGATCAGCGCCTGGGATGCCTTACCGTTGGCCAGGAAGTCGTCGATGATCAGCACGCGGTCGCTGCTGGTCAGGTGGCGCGGGGAGATGGCCACGGTGCTTTCAGTCTTCTTGGTGAACGAGTAAACGGTCGCCGACAGCAGGTTTTCAGTCAGGGTCAGGGACTGTTGTTTGCGGGCGAAGATCACCGGCACGCCAAGGTTCAGACCGGTCATGATCGCCGGGGCAATGCCCGAGGCTTCGATGGTGACAATCTTGGTGATGCCCGAGTCCTTGAACAGCGAGGCGAATTCGTCGCCGATCAGCTTCATCAGGGCCGGGTCGATCTGGTGGTTCAGAAAGGCGTCGACTTTCAGGACCTGATCGGAAAGCACGATGCCTTCTTCGCGGATTTTCTTGTGCAGTGCTTCCATGAAGCGTTCCTCGTTCGGCGCATGCGCGCCTTAATCTAAAAAAGTGGTCAATTCTAGCGCTTTAACATCGCGCGTATATCAGCCAATGCGCTGTTGCCACGCACGGCTTTGACTTCGGTCGGTGTATCGTCGTTGCCTTCCCAGGCCAGATCGTCCGGCGGCAGTTCATCAAGGAAGCGGCTAGGCGCGCAATCGATGATCTCGCCGTACTGTTTGCGCTTGGCGGCGAAGGTGAAGGCCAAGGTCTGGCGAGCGCGGGTGATGCCCACGTAAGCCAGGCGGCGCTCTTCTTCAATGGTGTCGGCTTCGATGCTGGAGCGGTGCGGAAGAATTTCTTCTTCCATGCCCATGATGAACACGTAGGGGAATTCCAGACCCTTGGACGCATGCAGGGTCATCATCTGCACACCTTCGGCACCGTCCTCTTCTTCCTGCTGGCGTTCCAGCATGTCGCGCAGGACCAGTTTGCCGATGGCGTCCTCGACGGTCATTTCACCTTCTTCGTCCTTCTCGAGGGTGTTTTTCAACGCCTCGATCAGGAACCAGACGTTGCTCATCCGGTAGTCCGCAGCCTTGTCGCTGGAGCTGTTGGTGCGCAGCCAGTTCTCGTAGTCGATGTCCATGACCATGCTGCGCAGGGCGGAGATCGGGTCCTCGCCGGCGCATTGCTCGCGCACTTTGTCCATGAAGCGCTTGAAGCGAGACAGACGATCGGTGAAGCGGTTGTCCAGATGCTCACCCAGGCCGATTTCATCGGTGGCGGCGTACATCGAGATTTTGCGTTCGGTGGCGTAGTTACCGAGTTTTTCCAGCGTGGTCGAGCCGATCTCGCGGCGCGGCACGTTGATCACCCGCAGGAAGGCGTTGTCGTCGTCCGGGTTCACGATCAGGCGGAAGTAGGCCATCAGGTCCTTCACTTCCTGGCGGCCGAAGAAGCTGTTACCGCCGCTCAGGCGATACGGCACCTGATGGTGCTGCAGTTTCAGCTCGATCAGCTTGGCCTGATAGTTACCGCGATAGAGGATGGCGAAATCGCTGTACGGGCGGTCGGTGCGCAAGTGCAGGCTGAGGATTTCCATGGCCACGCGCTCGGCTTCGGCGTCCTCGTTGCGGCAGCGGATCACGCGGATCTCGTCGCCGTGGCCCATCTCACTCCACAGCTGTTTTTCGAATTCGTGCGGGTTGTTCGAGATCAGCACGTTGGCGCAGCGCAGGATGCGGCTGGTGGAGCGGTAGTTCTGCTCGAGCATCACCACTTTCAGCGACGGATAGTCATCCTTGAGCAGCATCAGGTTTTCCGGCCGCGCGCCGCGCCAGGCGTAGATCGACTGGTCGTCGTCGCCCACCACGGTGAACTGGTTGCGCGTGCCGATCAGCAGTTTTACCAGCAGATACTGGCTGGCGTTGGTGTCCTGATATTCGTCCACCAGCAGGTAGCGGACTTTGTTCTGCCACTTTTCGAGAATGTCGGCGTTGTCCTGAAACAGCTTCACCGGCAGCAGGATCAGGTCGTCGAAGTCCACTGCGTTGAACGCTTTGAGCGTGCGCTGATAGTGGGTGTAGACGATGGCGGCGGTCTGTTCCTTGGGATTGCGCGCGTTTTCCAGCGCTTCGGCCGGCAGGATCAGGTCGTTTTTCCACGAGCCGATCATGTTCTTGATCTCGTCGACGCCGTCGTCGCCCGCGTATTCCTTCTGCATGATGTCAGTCATGAGGGACTTGACGTCGGTCTCGTCGAAGATCGAGAAGCCCGGTTTGTAGCCCAGCCGCACGTGTTCCTTGCGGATGATGTTCAGGCCCAGGTTGTGGAATGTACACACGGTCAGGCCACGGCCCTCGCCACCCTTGAGCAGGGTGCCGACCCGCTCCTTCATCTCGCGCGCAGCCTTGTTGGTAAAGGTCATGGCGACGATGTACTGGGCGCGGATGCCGCAGTTCTGGATCAGGTGCGCGATTTTGCGCGTGATCACACTGGTTTTGCCGGAGCCAGCGCCGGCGAGCACCAAAAGAGGGCCGCCGACGTAGCTCACGGCTTCTTGCTGCCGGGGATTGAGTCGGGACATACGAAAATTCGGGAGTCGTTGACGAAATGGGCCGGCATTTTAACAGGCTCAGCGATTTGTGCTGCTCTGTCCGACTTGTGACGCACCACGCGATTCAAATTTGCCGGTTTTGTTACTTTCACGCAGGATGCATGGTGATTTTGCGGCTAATGTTCTCGTTCGTGACACACATTTCGGTTTTTGATAACCGTTGTCATTTGGACATTGGTCTGCGCAACGGCATAATGCCCGCCGCCCACATCATTGCAGAGTCTAGGGAGTCAGCTTGACTACGCCTGTCGAACCCTTGCGTTTGCTGTTACTGGCCGAAGAGCCAGCGTGGACAGCGTTATTGCGCGAGTGTCTGGCGCCAATGGGGAGCGCGGCGGTACTGATCAGCGCGCCGAGCTGGGAGTCGGTCAGCCGTTTGTTCGAAGACAACCGCAACGCGGTGTTGTTGACCCTTCCTGCATTGCAACCGGCACCGGGCCGTTGCAGTCTGCCGACGGTGTTGTTGCTGGAGCACGAACCGGTCAGCGCGCCCGTTGGCGTCAGCGACTGGCTGGTGTTCGATGCCCTCGATGCCGGCATGCTCCGTCGATGCCTGCGCCACGTACGCGAACGCGGCGTACTGGAAAACACTCTGCAACGCCTCGCCGAACAGGATCCGTTGACCGGTATCGCCAACCGTCAGGGCTTCCAGACCTTGCTCGCCGCGCGCCTCGCGGAAAACGACGGTCGTGGCCTGGCCCTCGGGCATCTTGATCTCGACAACTTCCGTCACGCCAACGATGCCTTAGGCCATCAGGCTGGCGACCGCTTGATCCTGCAAGTCGTTGCGCGGTTGAAAAGTCAGCTGGAGGCCGGTGATCAACTGGCGCGCCTGGGTAGCGACGAATTCGCCCTGCTGATCGACACCCGCCGCGCGCCGCAACGCGCCGAGTGGATGGCCGAACGCATCACCGAAGCCCTGGCCGAACCCTACTGGGTCGACGGCGAAAGCCTGTTGATCGGTTCCAGCCTCGGTATCGCCCATGCCCGCGCGCAGGGTGGCGCCGACCCGCTGATGTGGCATGCGCACATCGCCATGCAGCAGGCGAAAAGCACGCAGGGCTGCACCTTTCATATCTTCAACGAACGCATCAACCGCAACGCGCGGAGCATGGCCGACCTCGAAAGCGAACTGCGCCGGGCCTTGCGTCGCGATGAGCTGGAGCTGCATTACCAGCCGCGCCTGAATATCGCAGACGGCCAGATCGTCGGCCTCGAAGCCTTGGTGCGTTGGCGCCATGGTGAACGTGGTCTGCTGCCACCCAGTGAATTCGTGCCGCTGGCCGAGCAGAGTGGCTTGATCGTGCCGCTGGGCTACTGGGTGATCTCCAGGGCCCTGCGCGATATGCAGGCCTTGCGCGAGCGCGGTTTGCCGGCGCTGCACATGGCGATCAATCTGTCGTTCCGTCAGTTTCAGGACAGCCAGTTGCTGCCGACGCTCAGCCGTTTGATCGCCGAACGTGGCGTCGAGGCGCAGTGGCTGGAATTTGAACTGACCGAAACCGCAGTGATGCGCCGCAGTGACCTGGTCAAACAGACCATGGACGCCCTCGGCCGCCTCGGTGTGCGCTTCTCGCTGGACGACTTCGGCACCGGTTTTTCATCGTTCGTGCACCTCAACAGCCTGCCGATTACGTTGCTGAAGATCGACAAGAGCTTCGTCGGTGGCATGGAACAGCGCGAAGAGAACCGCAAACTAGTGCACGCGATGATCAACCTCGCGCACAACCTGCATCTGGAAGTGGTGGCTGAAGGCGTGGAAACCCCGGAGCAGCTTGAACTGTTGCGCGGGTTTGGTTGCGATCAGGTGCAGGGGTATCTGATCAGCAAGCCGTTGCCGTTGGCGGAGTTGGTTGAGTATTTGACGTTTGGATCGAGTCAGCAGGTATCTGTGGAGGCCGTTTAAAAGATCGCAGCCTGCGGCAGCTCCTACACCGACTCATGTAGGAGCTGCCGCAGGCTGCGATCTTTTGATCTTAATCTGCACCAACTGCTTCGAAACGCTGTGTAGCTGGCTCAAGCCGAATCATCCGCTTCATCTTCCACTCGAACGCCAGCGTCAGACTCACTGCCGCACACGCCAGCCCCAGCGCCAAACCCCACCAGACACCCGTCGGCCCCCAGTTCAGGTGGAACGCCATCCACCACGCCGCCGGCGCACCGATCAGCCAATAGCAGCCGAGTCCGACCAGGAACGTGGTCTTCGCATCCTTGAGCCCACGAATGCAGCCCATGGCAATCGTCTGCGTACCGTCGAACAGCTCGAACCACGCCGCTACCGCCAGCAGGCTCACCGCCAGTTGGATCACCTGGGCAAATGCCGGATCGTTATGGTCGAGAAACAAGCCGATCAACTGATCCGGCAGTAACCAGAACACCATCGCAAAACCCAGCATCGCCACTGCACCGAAGACGATACCGACTCGCCCGGACATTCGCGCATCGACCAATTGCCCGGCGCCGTAATGCTGGCCGACACGCATGGTGATGGCGTACGACATCCCCGCCGGCACCATGAATGCCACCGACACGATCTGCAAAGCAATCTGATGGGCGCCCAGTTGCGTACTGCCCATGGTGCCCATGCACAGCGCGGCGAAGGCGAACAACCCGACTTCCACCGCGTAGGTGCCGCCAATCGGCAGACCGAGGCGCCACAGCTCCTTGAGGTATTGCCGATTAGGCCGCGACAGCCCTGCGCGCAACGGATAAGCGTCGTACGCCGGATGCCGATGAATATGCCAGGCCAAGGCCAGCGCCATGCAGTTGGCAACGATCGCCGTGACCAGGCCGATGCCCATCAAGCCCAGTTTCGGCAGGCCGAACATGCCGGTGATCAGCGCGTAATTGAGCAGGAAGTTGGCCACGGTGCCGATCAGGCTGATGACCATGACCGGCGTCGCCCGGCCGATGGCACTGGTGAAGCCGCGCAGGGCCATGAAGCTCAGGTAGCCGGGCAGGGCGAACGGCAGGGCAATCAGGAATTGCCCGGCGGCATTGACGTTGGTTTCAGTCTGGCCGAACAGCAGCAACACCGGTTTCAGATTCCACAACAGCAGCCCTGCGGCGAGCGCCATCAGCCACGCCAGCCACAACCCGGCCTGGGTCAGGCGTGCGGCGCCAATGATGTCGCCGGCGCCCTTGCGGATCGCAACCAGCGTGCCGACCGCCGCAATCACGCCAATGCAGAAAATCGACACGAACGAGTAAGTCGCAGCGCCAAGGCCACCGCCGGCCAGCGCCTCAGGGCTCAGGCGCGCCATCATCAAAGTGTCAGTCAGCACCATCAACATGTGCGCCAACTGTGAGGCAATCAACGGCCCCGCCAGCCGCAGAATGGCCCAGAGTTCTGTACGCACAGGATGTTGCATGGTCATCACCACCCATCGATAGAGGGAACAAGAGAGCGTCGATTCTCGGCGCTTGGAAGGGATTGCACAAAGGGATAAAAAGGATGGGTGGCATGATTAAAACTCATCCTGAAAAGATTCTGTTAAGTTGGCCGCATCCCGCTACAGGAGCTTTATGCATGTCCCGTCGACTTCCTCCGTTGTATGCCCTGCGCGCATTTGAAGCGGCGGCGAGGCATAGCTCATTCACTCGCGCAGCCGAAGAGCTGTCGATCACCCAGAGTGCGGTGAGTCGGCACATTCGAACGCTTGAGGATCATTTCGCCTGTCGACTGTTTCATCGCAGCGGACGCAATTTGCAACTGACCGAAGCGGCGCGCCTGCTGTTGCCGGGCATTCGCGAAGGCTTCACAGCGCTGGAGCGCGCCTGCAACACCTTGCGCGCCGAGGACGACATCCTGCGCATGAAGGCGCCGTCGACCCTGACCATGCGCTGGTTGCTGGCGCGCCTGAGCCGCTTCCGGCATCTGCAGCCGGGTAACGAAGTGCAGTTGACCAGTGCGTGGATGGACGTCGACTCGGTAGACTTTAACGATGAGCCGTTCGATTGCGCGGTGTTGCTCAGCGACGGCCATTTTCCGCCGGACTGGGAGACCAGCCTGTTGTTTCCCGAGGAACTGATTCCCGTTGGCGCGCCCAACCTGCTGCACGATCAACCTTGGGACGTGGCGCGACTTGCTGCCGCCGAGTTGCTCCATCCAACCCCGGATCGCCGCGATTGGCGCAGTTGGCTGGAGCACATGGGTTTGGCCGACCAGGTGTCGCTCAAGGGCGGACAGGTGTTCGATACGCTGGAGTTGGGGATGATCGCCGCGGCGCGCGGTTACGGCGTGTCGATGGGCGATTTGTTGATGGTGGCCGAAGATGTGGCGCAAGGGCGCTTGAGCCTGCCGTGGCCGACGGCTGTCGCCAGCGGCCTGAATTACTACCTGGTGTGGCCCAAAACCCGTCCGGGAGGTGAACGTTTGCGTCGTCTCAGCGACTTCCTGCAAGGCGAGGTCCGCGCTATGGAACTGCCGGCAGTCGCGCGCTTGAGCTGAAACGTTAGAGCCGTCACAATGCCGGCCTTGTGCCATAACCCTGCTATTCGCTCAAGTATTCGGTTTTACCGCCGACTATGAGCAGGTGGAACTGTCGTGCCGGTTTCACGATTCACCCCCATTATTAAAAAATTTCCGAGCATGGCTGCGATCAAGGAGGATCCGGTAGCTCGGCCAGGAGCTGTCCATGTCTCAACCTCGCGCTCGGATCGCCTCGCAGCTGGGCCTCGCGCTCGCTGTGATACTGGCGATTGTCATCAGCGGCAGTACAGTTTTTGCTCTGCGTTCGCTCGATACTGCCAACCTCGCCACCCGTGAAGAGCATTTGGCCAGTGAGGCGCGGCTGCTGGCCGACCAATTGAGCACCTTCCACGGCACGTTGCGTGAAAGCACTCAGCGCTTGAGCGGGTTGTTCGAGAAACGCTTCATCGCCGGTTTGAGCATTCACCCGAGTGAGCCGGTAACGGTTGCCGGTACCCAGACCCCGGGTCTGCACCTGGGCAGCGAAGTGTTGAACAACAACTTCATGGAAGTCGACGAGTTCACACAAATGACCGCGGGCGTTGCCACACTGTTTGTGCGCAGCGGCGAAGACTTCGTGCGGGTCAGCACCTCCCTGACCAAACAGGATGGCAGCCGCGCCATCGGCACCTTGCTCGATCATGCGCATCCGGCCTATGCGAAGCTGATGGCGGGGCAAAGCTACGTCGGCCGGGCGTTGCTCTTTGATCGTTCTTACATGACCCAGTACACCCCGGTGCGCGATGGCAGCGGCAAGGTGATTGCGGTGCTGTTCGTCGGTTTCGATTACACCGACGCGCAGAACGCGCAGTTCGACAACCTCAAGCGCTTCCGCATCGGTCAGACCGGTTCGTTGGCCCTGCTGGATGAACAGAACAAATGGCTGGTTGCGCCAGCAGGTGTGCAAGCCCTGGATCAAGCGATCCCGGTGATCGGCGGCATGTCCAAAACGCCGGGCAAAGGCCATTTCTGGAGCGACAAGTCTGAAGACTTCTACAGCGTTTCGGTGCCCTTCGACGGCGGGCCGTGGGCGGTAGTGGCGAGCATGCCGAAAACCGAGATTCGTGCAGTGACCTGGAGTGTAGGCACGCAATTGGCCATTGGCAGTTTGCTGGCGATGTTGCTGGCGGTTGGCTCTGTGGTTTGGTTGCTGCGCAGCAAATTGGCGCCGTTGGGTGACCTGGTACGTCAGGCCGAGGCCTTGGGTGCGGGTGATCTGAGCGTGCGTCTGAACGTGTCGAGTAACGATGAAATCGGTCAGCTGTCTCGCGCTTTCAATCAGATGAGCCAGGCACTGTCGACCATGGTCGAGCACATCCGCCGCGCCTCGGAAGAGGTCAACAGTCGTGCCCAGGCGCTGTCCGGTTTGTCCGGCGGCGCGTACGAAGGCATGGAGCAGCAGTCCGGCGAAATCACCAGCATGGCCGGCGCGGTTGAAGAGTTCAGCGCGACGTCGCTGGACATCGCCGACAACATGGGGGCGACCCAGCGCCTGGCGCAGGAAAATGCTCAGCAGACGCAGATCGGACGCAGCTCGATGGAAGAAGCTTCTTCTTCTCTGGAGCAAATTGCCGGCGCCCTGAACAGTACCGCGACAGTGATCAATACACTCGGCCAGCGCTCCCAGGAAATTGGCGGCATCGTTGGCGTGATTACCTCGATTGCCGAACAAACCAACCTGCTGGCACTCAACGCTGCGATTGAAGCGGCCCGTGCCGGTGAACAAGGTCGCGGCTTCGCCGTGGTGGCTGATGAAGTGCGCAGCCTGGCCTCGCGCACCCGTCAGGCGACGGATGAAATTTCCAGCATGATTCACAGCATCCAGCAGGAAACCGGCAACGCGATCAGCACCATGGAGCAGGGCAACGTGCTGATGCAGGAAGGCTTGTCGCGTAACGCCAATGTTGCTTCGGCACTGGCGCGCATCGACGAGCAGAGCCGCTCGGCGGGGCAGCAGTTTGCGGCGATCACGACCGCGACCCAAGAGCAGAGCAGTACGGCGACGTTGCTCAGCAGCAACCTGCAAAGCATTGCATTGGCTAACAGTGAGCAGCGTGAGGTGGTTTCGAACCTCGCGGTAACGGCCAAAGAGCTGGAGAAGCTGGCGGCGGATCTGCGTTCCGAGGTTGATCGCTTCCGTTGATGCGCCACTGAAATAGTAATCGCGGGCAAGCCCGCTCCCACAGGTATATCGGGTGTGCGCAAAAATTGTGTTCGCCCTTGAGCCCTGTGGGAGCGGGCTTGCCCGCGATTGCATCACCGCTGATCGCGGATTCATTGCAGCGCTATCACTGCTTTTACACTTGCTGAAACGTTTCCGCAGCGCTATAAAAATGGCACAACTCCAATAAAGGCTGCTGCCATGACCCCGCTCAAACTTGTCGCCGCACTCGGCGCACTGTCCGCTGCCTCCCACGCAATGGCATGGGATTACGTCCTCCTAGATACTGACAAACCTGCGCAAAACTGGACCGTCACCAGTGAACAGCTCGGCGTGAAAACCGAAAAGCCGTTTTCTGTGAGCTTGCGAACCTTGCATGGTGGGCGGCAGGAAGGCGTCAGTATTGTCGACATCGATAACGGCACGATGAAACTCTCGGTGGTGCCAACCCGTGGCATGAATGTCCTGCACGCTTCCGTTGGCAGCGTGCGAATGGGCTGGGATTCGCCGGTCAAGGATGTGGTCAACCCGGCATTCATTGAGCTCAATGGGCGCGGTGGTCTGGGCTGGCTGGAAGGTTTCAACGAGTTGGTGACCCGCTGTGGTTACGAATGGGTCGGACATCCCGGCATGGACAATGGTGAGCTGCTGACCCTGCACGGACGCGCCGCCAACATCCCGGCCAGTACTGTCACGCTGCACATCGATGAAAAACCACCCTACGCCATCAGTTTGCGCGGCGAGCTGAAAGAGCAGGCGTTCAAGAAAGTCGACTTTTCGGTTGTCACTGAACTGGTCACCGTGCCTGGCAGCGTGCGCTTCGCACTCAACGATACGTTGACCAACAACGGCGACTATCCAAAGGAATATCAGGCGCTGTATCACAGCAACTTCAGTACGCCATTCCTCGAGCAGGGCGCACGCTTTGCTGCACCGGTAAAACAGGTGTCGCCTTTCAACGACAAGGCCAAGGGCGATTTGCCCGACTGGCAGACCTACCGCGCCCCGACCAAGGATTACGACGAAACCGTCTACAACGTCGTGCCCTATGCGGATGCCAAAGGCGAAACCCTGACTGTTCTGCATAACAAGGCGGGCAGCCTCGGTGTTTCTGTTGGCTTCAATACCCAGCAGTTGCCAGTGTTTTCCCTGTGGAAAAATACTGACACCCAAGGGCAGGGCTATGTCACGGGACTGGAGCCGGGCACCAGTTTTTCCTACAACCGCCGCTATCAGCGTCCGCTGAATCTGGTGCCGACCATTGCGCCCAAGGAACACAAACAGTTCCAGATCAGCTACAGCCTGCTCCCGGACAAAGGGGCTGTGGATAACGCGTTGAAGCGCGTGACCGAGATTCAGGCCGGACGCGAAACTGAAGTGCGGCAGATGCCGCTGGTTGATCTGACCGAGCATTAAGGCGTCGCCGGCCGGTATTGCAGCGCTTCGGCCAGGTGCTCACGTCTGATTGCATCGACTTGCTCGAGGTCTGCCAGTGTCCGGGCAACCTTGAGTAACCGATGTGCCGAGCGAAGCGATAAAGTCAGCCTTTCACAGGCTGACTCCAGCCAGGTTTCGTCGGTTGTGGATAACTTGCAGTGCCTTTTCAGTCCAGGCAAGTCCAGAAATGCATTGGCGCAGCCTTGACGCTTTTGCTGTCGTTCACGAGCGTCGGCTACCAAAGCCGCCGCGCTGGCGCTGTCCTCTCCCGGTTTCACTTGCGGATTCAACGCCGTCGCTTCCCGCGCCACCGTCAGGTGCAAATCGATCCGGTCCAGTAACGGCCCCGAGAGCTTGTTGCGATAGCGCTGCACCATGTCCGGCGTGCACGAACACTTGCCACTCGGCTCGCCAAGATATCCACAGGGACATGGATTCATCGCCGCCACCAACTGAAACCGCGCCGGGAAACGCACGCGATCCTTGGCGCGGGCAATCACGATATGCCCGGACTCCAGCGGCTCGCGCAGCACCTCCAGCACCTTGCGATCAAACTCCGGCAGTTCGTCGAGAAACAGCACGCCGTGGTGGGCGAGGGTGATCTCGCCGGGTTGTGGTTTCGAACTGCCGCCGACCAGTGCCGGGCCGGATGCTGAGTGATGCGGCTGGCGAAAGGGGCGCTGCGGCCAATGGGTCAGTGGCACGCCGCTGGCGACCGATTGAATCGCCGCCACCTCAAGCGCTTCGCATTCGGACAACGGTGGCAGCAAACCCGGCAGTCGACTGGCCAGCAGCGTCTTGCCCGTCCCCGGCGGCCCGCTGAACAACAGGTTATGCGCACCTGCTGCAGCAATCAGCAGCGCTCGTTTGGCGGCCATCTGCCCTTGTACTTCATTGAGATCGGGATAGGGTCTGGCGGCATGGATCAAACCGTCCGATACGTAGGGCTCCACCGGCGTATGCCCATTGAAATGCGCCACCGCTTCCAGCAAATGATCAACCGCATACACCTTCAACCCCGACGCCAGGCAGGCCTCCTCGGCATTCGCCCGCGGCACCACCAGTGCCCGTCCGGCCTTGCGCGCCGCCAACGCTGCCGGCAACACGCCGCGTACCGGCCGCACCGCGCCGGATAACGCCAGTTCGCCGAGGCACTCCACATCATCCAGCGTCAGACACGGCACCTGCACACTCGCCGACAGAATCCCCAAGGCAATGGCCAGATCAAACCGCCCGCCATCCTTGGGTAAGTCTGCCGGCGCCAGATTCAAGGTGATTCGGCGCGCCGGAAACTGCAGCCCGGAATTGATGATCGCGCTGCGGACCCGGTCCTTGCTCTCCTTCACCGCCGCTTCGGGCAGGCCGACCATGGTCAGGGAGGGCAGACCGTTTGCGAGATGAACTTCGACGGTGACGGCGGGAGCATCCACGCCAATCTGGGCGCGGCTGTGGACGATGGAGAGGGACATGGTCGTTCCTTGAGCTGAATCGGGGAGCCGCTTCCTGCGGGTTTTTGAAGGGTAGTCGGGAGAAGTCGTTTCAGCAGGGAGGTGTACAGGGCAACGTTTCGCAGAATGTTGCAGGAGCGAGTCGAGATATTCTGAACCAGAACTGCAAGCAGAATTAGCGATTATTACTGTAGGAAATGTCGATCTTTTAAGTGCGAGCGAAGGAGCGTGAGTAGGCCATTTCCGAAAGCTTTGAGGGAACACCGAAAGCGCGGGATGCCTTGTTGGATTCTATCGACTTCACGAATAAGCTTGAGATTAATGCATAACGTTAAGCTTTAAACTATGATCGTTAGCTTTAGATGTTCTGAAACCGAATACCTGTTCTGCAGCGGTAAAACCCGTTTCTGGTCAGCCATATTGAGTGTGGCGGAACGTAAGCTGACGATGCTTGATGCGGCAGCTGTATTAGCTGATCTGCGATCTCCTCCGGGAAATCGACTCGAAGCCCTGGATGGGAATCGGAAGGGGCAATACAGCATTCGGATCAACGCCCAATGGCGCATTTGCTTCGTTTGGGGCCTTAACGGACCAGAGGATGTCGAAATCGTCGATTATCACTGAGGTGACTATGACTAAGAATGGTATGCGTCCGGTACATCCTGGCGAGATCCTCAAAGAGGAGTACCTGGAGCCTCTGAACCTGACAGCTGCTGCGCTGGCGAGAGCATTGAGTGTATCCACTCCGACGGTGAACGACATCGTTCTACAGCGTAGAGGTGTCAGCGCTGATATGGCACTCAGACTGTCCTACTGTCTGGGCACCACTCCAGAGTTTTGGCTGAACCTGCAATCGACTTACGATTTGCGCAAAGCGGAAATTGAAAGAGGTGCTTCTATCCGTGATCAGGTGGAGCGGCTCGCACATTGCGCGTAATTATTTAGACCTAGCAGTGAAGTCATGCGTGACTGAATGGAATTATGAATTCTGAACAAGTGTTGCAAATCAAGGCGCTCATCGGAGCCGACCCAGTGCGCATGAGCATATTGAGTCTGGTGCAATCCCTTGGATTACCTGATTGCTGGGTAGGCGCAGGGTTTCTGCGTAGCGCGGTTTGGGATCACTTGCACCAGCGTGTTCACTCGCCACTGTCTTCGGACATAGATGTCATCTGGTTCGATCCGGGGCGGGCCACTGTTCAGTCAGACACTGAACTGGAAGCATGTTTGCGAAACATGGATGCGTCATACAACTGGTCAGTAAAGAACCAGGCGCGCATGCATCTGCGAAATTCTGATACGCCATATACCAGCGCAATTGATGCCATCAGGTTCTGGCCGGAGACAGCCACGGCAATTGCCATCAGGCTCGACTCGCAAGGCGCTCTGGAGGTCGCAGCGCCGCTTGGTTTGGAGGATCTGTTTCGGCTTGTTGTTCGACCTACAGGAAGGTTCCAGATCGACAAACGGGAAATCTATCTGGAACGCATTCAGGGGAAAGACTGGCCTCGCACTTGGCCAAACCTGAAGTTTACCGAGTAAACGCCTTTTCTTTGATCAAAAGATCGCAGCCTTCGGCAGCTCCTACAGGGGGATTTAGTGTTACTCGGCGGGCGGCGTCAGCTTCGCTTCCATCTCGGCAACTTTCGCTTCGAGACTTTCGAGGCGGGCACGAGTGCGGGCCAGCACGACCATCTGGCTATCAAACTCTTCCCGGCTCACCAGATCGAGTTTGCTGAAGGCACTTTGCAGCAGCATCTTGAACTGGCTTTCGATTTCGGCTTTTGGCAGGGGCGTGTCGCCGTTGAACAGGCGGGAAGCGGTGCCGCTCAGGGCGTCGAGGAAGTCTTTGGGCGCGAGCATGGGAAATGTCCTGGAAACAATGGCCGGCAGTGTATCACGCAGTGTCTATAGTCAATCTCGTCGCCAGGGATGCACGCTTTTCGCGCAGGCGGACGGACGGCGACGCACCGTTGTTGTGCGTATCCGCTAAGCGTTTTGCACGCGAGTGCTTGCGGTAGCGGCCAAGGGATTGAAATCAGAGGTTTTTGCCGAGATGGCAAGGTTTCTGCTTAGTCACTCTTGACCCATGCACTGATGCAGTCGCTGTGACGAATGCAGTGCGGCAGACGAAGCGGGGAGTTTCGTCAGCAGCGGTTAGCTGGCGTCAGTCGGGCAGGTATGGCCGACGATGCGTTACAAAGCCAGGCACTGCGCTTAGACTTGAGTCGGGTTTGTTTTCCTGGGGCAAGTCCACCAATTCGGGAGAGAGTTTTCATGAAGCTAGTCACTGCCATCATCAAGCCGTTCAAGTTGGACGACGTGCGCGAGTCGCTGTCCGAAATCGGCGTGCAGGGCATTACCGTTACTGAAGTCAAAGGCTTCGGCCGGCAGAAGGGTCACACCGAGCTGTATCGCGGCGCGGAATATGTGGTCGATTTTCTGCCCAAGGTGAAAATCGACGTGGCCATCGACGACAAGGATCTGGATCGGGTTATCGAAGCGATAACCAAGGCGGCCAACACCGGCAAGATCGGTGACGGCAAGATCTTCGTGGTCAATCTGGAACAGGCGATTCGCATCCGTACCGGCGAAACCGATACCGACGCGATTTAAAAGCCGCCACAAACCCAACGCCCCAGGAGAAAACAATATGACTCTGCGTAAATTCGCAGGGCTAGGAGCCCTGTTGTCCATCGTAATGCCAAGCCTTGCAATGGCGGCAGACGAAGTGGCGGCCCCAGTCCTCAATTCCGGCGACACTGCCTGGATGCTCACCTCGACGGCCCTCGTGCTGTTCATGACCATTCCCGGCCTGGCGCTGTTCTACGGCGGCATGGTTCGCTCGAAAAACATTCTTTCCGTGTTGATGCAGTGCTTCGCCATTACCGGTCTGATCAGCATCCTGTGGGTCATTTATGGCTACAGCATTGCGTTCGACACCACCGGCATGGAGCAGGGCGTCGTCAACTTCAACTCGTTCTTCGGCGGCATGGGCAAGGCGTTCCTCGCCGGTGTCACGCCTTCGAGTATTACCGGTCCTGCGGCGCTGTTCCCTGAGGCGGTGTTCATCACCTTCCAGATGACCTTCGCGATCATCACTCCGGCGTTGATCGTCGGTGCGTTCGCCGAGCGGATGAAGTTCTCCGCGATGCTGATCTTCATGGGCATCTGGTTCACTCTGGTGTATGCGCCGATCGCGCACATGGTCTGGTCCGGTAACGGCGGCCTGATGTGGGACTGGGGCGTACTCGACTTCGCGGGCGGCACCGTGGTGCACATCAACGCCGGTGTGGCCGGTCTGATTGCCTGCCTGGTATTGGGCAAGCGCAAAGGCTTCCCGACCACCCCGATGGCTCCGCACAATCTCGGTTACACCCTGATGGGCGCGGCGATGCTGTGGGTCGGCTGGTTCGGCTTCAACGCCGGTTCTGCTGCGGCGGCCAACGGCACCGCTGGCATGGCGATGCTGGTCACCCAGATCGCGACCGCTGCTGCTGCACTGGGCTGGATGTTTGCCGAGTGGGTCACTCACGGTAAGCCAAGCGCACTGGGCATTGCTTCGGGTGTGGTTGCCGGTCTTGTGGCGATCACGCCGGCTGCCGGCACCGTCGGCCCGATGGGCGCACTGGTGATTGGTTTGGCGGCAGGCGTGGTGTGCTTCTTCTGCGCCACTACCCTGAAACGCAAACTCGGTTACGACGACTCCCTGGATGCCTTCGGCGTGCACGGTATCGGCGGTATCCTCGGCGCGATCCTCACCGGTGTTTTCGCAGCGCCTGCCCTGGGTGGCTTCGGCACTGTCACCGACATCGGTGCGCAAGTGTGGATTCAGATCAAAGGCGTCGGCTTCACGGTCATCTACACCGCGATCGTCACCTACGTCATCCTCAAGGTCCTGGACGCCGTAATGGGTCTGCGTGTGACCGAGGAAGAAGAGTCGGTTGGCCTCGATCTGGCACAACACAACGAACGCGGCTACAACTTGTAAGTACGCGCAGTAAAAAAATTGCCCGGCTTGCCGGGCATTTTTTTGTCCGGGATTTGTCGTTAAAGGAACAGCTGAAAGGATTTTTCGTACGCCTTTAGTCGTGTTTACGACGAGCGTTTTTCTACGGCCAAAGGCTTACATCATTGCAGGAATATTAGGGCCTTTGTTTTTTCCCAGAGCGCGCTAGAATGCGCCCCGAACGTGCGGAGAACTGTATGTGGCAACAGACTCTGATTACCCTGCGGGCAAGGCCCCGGGGCTTTCATCTGGTAACGGACGAGTTGATTCATGGCTTGCCTGAACTCAGGGAGTGTCGGGTCGGTCTGTTGCATTTGTGGCTGCAGCACACCTCGGCATCGTTGACCATCAACGAGAACGCCGATCCGGCGGTCCGTCGCGACTTCGAACGATTTTTCAATCGTCTGATCCCACAAGGAACAGACGGCTATGAGCATAACGACGAAGGCCTGGACGACCTCCCGGCGCACTTCAAGGCCAGCGTGCTTGGCTGCCAGATCAGTCTGCCGGTTTCGGCAGGTCGATTGGCACTGGGTACCTGGCAAGGTGTTTATCTGGGCGAGCACCGTGATCACGGCGGTGCTCGTAAAGTCCTCGCCACCTTGCACGGTGAAGGGGCATAGCCGCTGGTCAGCAGCGGCGAACGATTTTTTAACGGCGACTTCGACAGTTGCCAAAGCTGGTCTATAACTAATCTGCTTTTCGCAAGTCATGAGGTAGAACATGAGCGACGATGATCTGGAAAACGACGACCTCGAAGTAGGCGACGAAGACGAGGCCGAGGAAGGCCTGGAAGCAGCAGCGGAAGACGTTGCTGACGACGATGGCGGCGAAGATACGCCGGCCCCGGCTGCCAAAGGCAAAGCCAAGGCTGCGGTGTCGGTAGACGATTTGCCGAGCATTGAAGCCAAGAACAAGGAGCGCGATGCCCTGGCCAAGGCCATGGAAGAGTTCCTGTCGCGAGGCGGAAAAGTGCAGGAAGTGGAGGCCAATGTGGTCGCCGATCCGCCCAAGAAGCCGGACAACAAGTACGGCAGCCGCCCTATCTGAGGCGTGCCGCTTGCTTGCTGAAAAAGCCCGCCGTCGCTGCGGGCTTTTTCATGCCTTTAGAAAATGCACGACCGCTGCGGTCACTGTGGCGAGGGGATTTATCCCCGATCGGTTGCGCAGCAGCCGTGAAGTCAGCTTGCGCGGTGTCTCAGGACTGTTGCGTGTGCTGCATTTGGGGCCGCTTCGCAGCCCATCGGGGATAAATCCCCTCGCCACAAAAAGGCGGTTGTGTATCAGATGGATGTGGCATTCCAGCGGGCAAGCACCGCGGGTAGGTCAGTCAGGCTGCGAATCTCGGCATCCGGCAAGCGCTCCGCTTCCCAAACTTTGCCCGCCGGGTTGAACCACACCGCGCGCAACCCTGCCTCCTGCGCCCCGGCAATGTCATCGCCCGGATGATCGCCAATATGCACCGCGGCTTCGGCGCTCACGCCGCCGCGCTGCAACGCCTCGTGAAACAGTCGCGCATCCGGTTTGGCGATGCCGATGTCTTCGGCGCAGAGGGCAAACTTGAAGTAATCCGCCAGCCCCAATCGACGCACGTCGGCGTTGCCATTGGTGACCACGCCCAAGGCGTAATGGTTGGCGAGAATTTCCAGCACCGGTTCGACTTCGGGGAACACCTCGATCTGATGCCGCGCATGCAAGAACACTTCAAAACTCTTGTCCGCCAGCTCCGACGCTTCGCCATGGGCGTAACCCGCCTCTTCCAAGGCGTGGAACAACACCCGCCGGCGCAACGCACTGATGCGGTGTTTGAGGCCCGGTTCATTAGCCAGCACCCGCTCGCGGATCGACCACAAATGCTCCACTGGCACCGCGCCCAAATTCGGCGCGTGTTCGCTCAGCCATTCGCGCAATACGGCTTCGGCACTGACAATCACCGGGGCGGTGTGCCAAAGGGTGTCATCGAGGTCGAAGGTGATCAACTGGATGCTCATGAATCATCGCCTTTCATGCGTTTGGCCCGTGGGTGGGCGTTGTCGTAGACCGCCGCCAAGTGCTGGAAGTCCAGATGGGTGTAGATCTGCGTGGTCTTGATATCCGAGTGGCCGAGCAGCTCCTGCACCGCGCGCAGGTCCTGCGAGGATTCCAGCAAGTGGCTGGCGAACGAATGCCGCAGCATGTGCGGGTGCAGGTTCTGCCCCAGTTCACGCTCGCCGGCCAGTTTGACCCGCACCTGAATGGCTCGCGGACCGAGGCGTCGACCTTGCTGGCTGACGAAAACGGCGTCATCTGCCGGGTTGGTCATGGCCCGCAGCGGCAGCCATTGTTCGAGGGCTTCGCGGGCCTTTCTGCCGACCGGCAGCAGACGGGTTTTGCTGCCCTTGCCGAGCACCTGAACCATGCCGTCGGCGAGGTCGAGCTGATCGAGATTGAGCCCGGTCAGCTCCGACAAACGCAGGCCGGAGGAATAGAACAACTCCAGAATTGCCTGATCACGTCGCGCAAGAAAATCATCCTCGACCGCGCCCTCCAGCAGTTGCAGCGCACGGTCGGTGTCGAGGGTTTTCGGCAGGCGACGTTCACCTTTCGGTGGCGCGAGGCCGGTGGCCGGATCGTGATCGCAGAGGCCTTCGCGGTTCAGATAGTGGTAGAGCCCGCGCACTGCCGAGAGCAAGCGGGCGAGGCTGCGTGAGGACTGGCCCTGGGCATGCAGGCGCGCGATCAGGCTGCGCAGGCGCTGGATGTCCAGCGCGGCCCAACTGCCGATGTTCTGTTTGACGCACCAGCCGAGGACTTTATCGAGGTCGCGGCGGTAGGCCGACAGCGTGTGCGGCGACACCTGTCGCTCACTGCGCAGGTGTTCGCAGTAAGCGTCCAGTTGTCGTTCCATGGTCAGCGTACCGAGCGCAGCGAGCTGTTGACCCGTGGCAGCACGCGGCCCATGACTTCGGCGATGTAGCTGAGGAACAGCGTGCCGACCGAGCTCTTGTAGTGCTGCGGATCACGGCTGGCGATGGCCAGAATGCCGTGAATGCCCTGATGACTGATGGCGACCACGGCGGTGGAGCCGATCTGTTTGCGTTGTTCTTCGCCGAACAGAAAGTCCAGCTCATGCTCACGCAAGGTGCCACTGACGCTTTTACCTTCGGTGAGCAGGCCGCCGATCGCGACTTGTGCATCAGCGTGAGTGACCCAGCGGCCGACCGGTGCCGGGTTGTCGCCGAGCAGGATCAGGCTGACGAAGGGCACCTGGAAATCCTGACGCAGGCTGTCTTCGACGCTGATGACTAGGTCTTCCAGACTGGTCGCGTCCATCAGGGCGAGGATCAGTCGACGGGTCTTGTCGAACAGGCGATCGTTGTCGCGGGCGACGTCCATCAATTGCGAGAGGCGATGACGCATCTCGATGTTGCGTTCGCGCAGGATGGTCATCTGCCGCTCGACCAGCGATACGGTATCGCCACGTCGGTGGGGAATGCGCATGGCTGGCAGCAGTTCTTCGTGCTCGACGAAAAACTCCGGATGAGCCTCCAGGTATGCGGCAACCGCTGCCGCCTCCAGGCTCTCGGACGCTGATTCGTCGGACTGTCGGGCGGGTACCTGAGGCTTATCGGTCATGGCTTTTGCTCACTCAAAGACGCACTTGTCCTTCATATACACGCACTGCCGGACCGGTCATCAGCACCGGTTGGCCAGGGCCTGCCCATTCAATGGACAGACGCCCGCCAGGCAGGTCGATCAATAGCGGCGAATCCATCCACCCCTGACTGATTGCAGCGACGGCCGCCGCACAGGCGCCGGTGCCGCAGGCCTGGGTTTCCCCGGCGCCACGTTCCCAGACGCGCAGTTGTGCACGGTTACGGTCGATGATCTGGATAAAACCGACATTGACCCGCGCCGGGAAGCGCGGGTGGTGCTCGATTTTCGGCCCCAATTCATGCACCGGAGCGCTGTTGATGTCCTGCACGCGCAACACGGCATGCGGGTTGCCCATCGACACGGCGGCCAGCTCGACCGTGGTGCCGTCGACTTCCAACTGATAGCTCAGGGCCTGCGCCGATGCTTCAAACGGAATGTCCGCTGGCACCAGGCGCGGGGCGCCCATGTTCACGCCGATCTGGCCGTCGTTACGCACGTCCAGCTCGATGATGCCGCCCTTGGTCTCGACGCGGATCTGCCGTTTGGCAGTCAGACGCTTGTCGAGCACAAAACGCGCAAAGCAGCGTGCACCGTTGCCGCACTGCTCAACTTCCGAGCCATCGGAGTTGAAGATCCGATAGCGGAAATCGACGTCCGGATTGCTCGGCGCTTCGACGATCAGCAACTGGTCAAAACCGATGCCGGTGTGTCGATCGCCCCATTGCTTGGCGTGCTTGGGCTGAATATGCGCGTGCTGGCTGACCAGGTCGAGAACCATGAAGTCATTGCCCAAGCCGTGCATTTTAGTAAAACGCAGCAGCATGGGTTACTCCGGCAGCAGGCTTTCGCCGGCAAACAGCTCGGCCACGGTTTCGCGGCGACGCACTTCAAATACTTGATCACCGTCCACCAGCACTTCGGCCGCACGGCCGCGAGTGTTGTAGTTGGAGCTCATGACGAAACCGTAGGCGCCGGCCGAATGCACCGCCAGCAGGTCGCCTTCGGCCAGGGCCAGCTCGCGATCCTTGGCGAGGAAGTCGCCGGTTTCGCAGATCGGGCCAACAACGTCGTACATGCGCGCGGCGGTGTCGCGTGGTTTGACCGCCGTGACGTCCATCCACGCCTGATACAGCGCCGGGCGAATCAGGTCGTTCATCGCCGCGTCGACGATGGCGAAATCTTTGTGTTCGGTGTGCTTGAGGTACTCGACCTGAGTCAGCAACACGCCGGCGTTGGCGACAATGAAGCGGCCCGGTTCGAACACCAATGCCAGATCACGACCGTCCAGACGTTCGCGCACGGCTTTGATGTAGTCGGCAGCCATTGGCGGCTCTTCGTCGCGATAACGCACGCCCAAACCACCACCGAGATCGATGTGGCGCAGGTGAATGCCGCAATCGCCAAGACGGTCGACCAGATCCAGCAAGCGGTCGAGTGCATCAAGGAACGGTGGCAGCGTGGTCAGTTGCGAACCGATGTGGCAGTCGACACCAACCACTTCCAGGTTCGGCAAGTGCGCAGCGCGCACATACACGTCTTCGGCGTCGGCGATGGCGATGCCGAACTTGTTCTCTTTGAGACCGGTGGAAATGTACGGGTGGGTGCCAGCATCGACGTCCGGGTTCACACGCAGCGAAACCGGTGCGCGAACACCCAGTTCGGCGGCGACGACTTGCAGGCGTTCCAGCTCGTCGGTGGATTCGACGTTGAAGCAGTGCACGCCGACTTCCAGCGCACGGCGCATGTCGTCACGGGTCTTGCCGACGCCGGAGAACACGATCTTGTCGGCGCTACCGCCAGCGGCCAGTACGCGTTCCAGCTCGCCACGGGAAACGATGTCGAAACCGGCGCCGAGACGGGCCAGGACATTCAGCACGCCGAGGTTGGAGTTGGCTTTGACGGCGTAGCACACCAGGTGCGGCATGCCGGCCAGCGCATCGGCGTAGGCCAGATACTGGGCTTCGATGTGTGCGCGCGAGTAAACGTAGGTCGGTGTGCCGAAGCGGTCGGCGATGGCGGACAACGCCACACCTTCCGCGAACAGCTCCCCGCCACGGTAGTTAAAAGCGTCCATGGCGATCCCTTAGTAAACGTCGTGCTTGTGTGCTTTGGAAGCAGGCTGCTTTTGCGACGACTGGGCTTGCTCGGCCGGGTCCTGACTGTCGTCGGGCAGATAAAGCGGGCCTTTTTGACCGCAGGCCGAGACAAGGCAGGCAACCGCGACGAGCGCAGCAAGGGAAGAGATCAGGCGCTTCATGGCGAAATCCTTGAAAATACGTTAATTGCGCCGGAGTATACCGGCCACCCGGCAGCTTGCCTATGCGACGGGCCTCCCGTCCGGCGGGGCTGATTGGTTACACACAAAACCCTGTGGGAGCGGGCTTGCCCGCGATAGCGGTGGTTCAGTCGCCATCGATGGTGAATTTGCCGGCCTCATCGCTGGCAAGCCAGCTCTCACAGGGGCGGTGCAGGCACTTGGTCGTTATCCTTTGCAATCAGCCAGCAGCGTCCGTATCTTGCGGCGCTTGAGCCTGATCAGACATTTTTTGAGGTTGCCACAATGAGTTTGTCCGAAGCCCGTTTCCACGATCTGGTCGATGACACCCAGGAAAAACTGGAAGACATCTTTGACGAGAGCGATCTGGATATCGATCTGGAAAGTTCGGCCGGTGTGCTGACCGTCAAGTTCGAAAACGGCTCGCAGCTGATCTTCAGCCGTCAGGAGCCGCTGCGTCAGCTGTGGCTGGCGGCCGTCTCGGGTGGTTTCCACTTCGATTACGACGAAGAAAGCGAGCGCTGGATGTGTGACAAGAGCGAAGAGCAGTTGGGCGAGATGCTTGAACGCATCGTCAAGCAGCAGGCTGGCGCCGAATTCGATTTCGAAGGCCTGTGATTCGTGACTGACACCGCCCCCGTTCGTCCGCCCAAGCCGCTCTACAGCAATATCAGCCCGGCGGTGCCTTCGCCGTGCAGCGGCGTGTGTCGGCTGGACGAACAAAAGGTCTGCCTCGGCTGCTTCCGGCATGTTGAAGATATTCGTGAGTGGCGCTCTGCGGATGATGAGCGGCGGCGAGTGATCGTTACCCAAGCCGCTGCACGCAAATCCCAAGCCTGACCCGGTCCTGTGGTGAGGGGATTTATCCCCGACAGACTGCGCAGCAGTCTCAAAAGCTTGGGGCCGCTGCGCGACCCATCGGGGATAAATCCCCTCACCACAGGGTTTTTGTTCAGCCTGTGGGCATGGCTTGTATATTTTTTGAGCTGTGATAGTGTCCGGGAACGCCTCAACCCATCGAGGCCTGGTGAAAACCCCGCCTTTTTTGGCGGGGTTTTTTGCTTTTTTTGCGCAGAAGAAAGGAGTCTGCCCGGATCATGACCGCACCTTCCATCACCCTTACCCGTCTGGACGTTCAACGTCTGGAGCGCCTGATCGACAGCCTGGATGACACGCTGCCGGGCGTGATTGCGTTGCAAACCGAACTGGACCGCGCCGACACCCTCGTCAGCCACGATGAAGTGCCTGCCGATGTCGTGACGATGAATTCCCGCGTGCACTGCCGCGAAGAAGGCAGTGGCAAGGATTACCATCTGACGCTGGTCTATCCCAAGGATGCCAATGCCGATGAAGGCAAGATTTCGATTCTCGCACCGGTCGGCAGCGCGCTGCTGGGCCTGAAGGTTGGTCAGCACATCGACTGGCCGGCTCCGGGCGGCAAGACCCTGAAACTGACCCTGCTTGAAGTCGAATCGCAACCGGCCAACGGTGGCGCGTTTCCCGAGTAAATTCACTCAGACCTGTTCGAGTGCCTCGTTCAGGGCGCGCTCTAGGTCAGCCTTGTAGCGTAGATACAGATTGCTTGAGCTTTGCCCGTCACCGAGCAGGCCGGACAGGTCCAGGTCGGTGATGTAGCAACGATAGCGTTCGGTCTCACGGCGCTGCCCGACGATCTCCCGGGCGACCACGCTGAACAGCTGGTCGCCGTGTTCCAGCTCGCTGAACTCCCGTTGATTGCAATACAGCGTGACCTGCACTTCCCCCGGTGCGGCTTTGCCGATGATCGCCTGCACGTCGTAGAACGGTTTGTTGGCTGGCGTCTGCGGCATTGGCCGCGCTTCGACGCGCCGTGCCCGTCCCTGGCCTGAAGGCAATAACTGGTAATACAGGATTTCGAGGCTGGCCGAGGGAGCGGCCTCCATCGGCAGCAGCGCCTCGCGCCGATACTGGATCGATTGCAGGAAACGTTGCAGCGGCGCCAGCAGGCTTTGCTCGTCGTGATACGGCAAGTGCTGCTGCCACAGCGCATTGAATTCGTCCAGAACGCAGACCTCGGCGTGCTGCTCGGTGATCCGGTAGAACACCTGAATGCATTCCGGCTGGCCCATCGGCAGGATCAGCGCAAGGTCGTGATCTTCCAGTGCCATCGGATCAAGGTGCAGCGGGCTGTAGCGCGCCTGCTCCTCGCCAAGGTAATCGAGCAGTGCCGGCAGGGTGGCGAGCGCGACGTGGTTGACCTGTCCGGGCACCAGCTCCAGCACGTGATAGTGCTGTTGCACCTGAATCAGGTAGCGGTGATTCAATTCGCTGAGCAGCAGGTTCTGCGCGGTGTCGACGATTTCTTCCACGCGCCGGGCGATGAACTGCGCGCGGTTATGGCAGAAACAGCGCACCTTCAGCGACGGCTGTAACGGCCCGCGCGGCAAATTGTTGAGGTAGTCGCGCAGGCAATCGAGCAGGGCGTGAGGTCCGTCGAAGCGGTTGACCAGCACTTCATTCCAGCTGTTGAGCGTGACCTGATCGAGGGTCAGCACGAGGTTCTCGCGCACGCCGGCATAGCTCAGCGAGTCGGTGCGCTCGGTGGTCATGAGGATGTTGAGGTCGCGGTGATGCTTGAGCGGATCGACGCCGACGTTCACCAGCATCAGCACTTCGCCGGGCACGGCGGCGCGCAGCAGCCGCTCTTCGGCAACGGTGGGCAAGGGCAGGGCGATGCACTGTTGCAGGCTGCCGAGCAGGTTGAACAGCTCGAACTCGCTCAAGTCGCTGTTGCCGGGATGCAGGGCCAGGCGGGTGCTGCTGTCGATCACGCCGTTGCGGTGGCACCAGGTCAACAGTTCCAACAGCTCGCGGCTGCGTTTGATCGGCGCGAAATGTTCCCACTCATGCGCCGTGAGGCTGCCGTTGTACAGGCCCCACTGAGTTTGTCCCGGTTCCTTCTTGTTGCGCGATTGCACCAGGGTCAGGGTGTCTTCGGCCAGATCCGGAGCGATGCCGGGGTTGATAAACTCGACCTTGTCGGCCTTGCGCTCGAATGCCGCGTACAACCTGCGGCCCAGCACGTTGAGATCGCGCTTGTTGATCAGGCTGACGGTCTGCTCGGTGCGGGCGAACTGGGTCAGGAAGCGATAGCTGTAATTGAGTTCGTTGACCAGCGCGCGGCGTTCGGCGCTGACCTGCCGGACTTTCCACTGGCTGCGGCTGTCGAGCAGGGCAAGTTGCCGCTGATCCCAGTGCCATTCGTTGGCCAGTCGTTCCAGCAGCGAGCGTTGCCAGCTCTGCGTGCGGCTGTTGCCCGTGAGCTTGCGATTGACCTTGAGGTACAGCGCTCGTCGCACCAGCTCCAGACGTTCCGGTTCGTTGCGAGCGATGAGGTATTCCTCGATGCGCCGATACACGACCATGTAAGGGTCCAGTTCATCCAGATCGAGCTGATTGGCGAACACGGCTTTTTTGAAGCGCAGGCTCAGGCACCGCACCTGCGGATGTTCGCTGGCATAAACCTCGGTCAGCAGCAGTTTGAGCACCGATTTGTAAGGCGACTCGATGCCCTTGAACAACTGCCACAGCCCGGCGCCGATGAACTCACCCGGTGGAATCGTCGCCAGATGCCCAAGGTCGAGGGTTTCGTCGGCGCGGATAAAACGCTTGGACAGCAGCGTGTGGGTGTAGCTGTCGTAGGTCGTTTCTTCGTATACCGGCACCAGCCACCAGATTGGCGTGCGCCCGGCCAGCCAGATCGCGGTGCGATAAAACTCGTCGAGCAGCAGGTAGTGCTGAGTGCTGCCGCAGTTTTCGGAGCTGAGCTGGGTGTCGCGCTCACCTTTGACGAAACGCACCGGGTCGATCAAAAAGAAATGCGCCTCGGCGCCCTGGCTCGCGGCCCAGGTTTCGAGGAGCTGGCATTTCTTGCCCAGTTCAGCGAGCTCGTTTTCGCTCAGGTCCGGCGCGTGACACACCCACACATCCATGTCGCTTTGATCGGCCTGGGCCAGGGTGCCGAGACTGCCCATCAGGAACAGACCATGAATCGGTCGCGGCGGATTGCTGCCGTGGCGCGGCTTGTAGGAGAACGAACGGGTCAGGCGCTGGGCTTCTGCGAGGGTATTGGTGTCCGGCTCGTAATTCGACAGGCCGGCCGGCGTACTGCCCGAGACGTAACCCGGCAGCAGCGGATGGTTGACGTGAAAGAACAGCGGCAGCAGCGTCAGCACACTTTGCTGGCGCGTCGACAAGCCTTCCAGTGCGCGGCCCAGTCGACCTTCGTTGAGTTTGAGGAAACGCGCGCGCAGTTGGCTGAGTACCTTGCGGTCGATTCCTTCGTCCAGGTCGGGGCGGATTTCATGGGTGCGCGTCATGTCAGCTCAAACCGGCTCGCAGGCTCGGACGTAGAGGGTCTCGGAAGAGGGGCAGTTTAGCCTTTGCGCGGCGGGAGTTTTAAGCTGAATTTGTTTTTTGACGCCAGATTTCTATCGTGAGGTGACCAAGTGGGCCCGCGGAAATCCCGTGGCAGGAGTTCCCGTGGGCAAAGTCGGGGAGGATCAGGCGGTTTCTTGCTCGTTCAGGATCGTCAGTAAGGTTTGCACATTCTGCGCGGCATCACGCCCCAGGCTGGTCAGATATCCGCCATCGGGCTGATCGGTCAGCTCTTTCTCGAAAAGGCGTTTGGCGGCGGCAATGTGTTTCGGGGCAGCGGTTTGATGAATTTTCAAACCTTCCTGGGAACTGTCCAGGTTGAAGAGTGCGAGGACTTCCAGTTCGGCAACCAACTCAGGGGTAAGCGACATAAGGACTCCAGACTTTCTAGGAATTGGAACGCAGCGCCCCTAAGGTGAACCTGCCGGCGCGGACTGTCCAGTGTGCGCGTCAGGGTTTTTGTCTGGGGGCGGATTCCAGTGTAGTCCGCATAAAAAAGATCGCAGCCTTCGGCAGCTCCTACAGGAGAGTGTAGGAGCTGCCGAAGGCTCGGGCCGCGATCGGACGATCTTTTGATCTTAAGACTTTTCCGGTGGCAACTCTGGCAGCGCACGCAGTGCTGCTTCATACCATGCGGTATCGAATGGGCGATCTTCATCCAGCATCGCGTCAATCTCGTAAGCCAGCACATGCGCCATCAGATTGAGGATTTCTTCGCGTTCAACGCCGACCAGGGTCAGCTTGTTGAGCGTAGCCTTGGCCGCAGGCGGGTTGTCGCTTTCGATCTGGTTCTCGATCGCTTCGATCAGCGTGCTCTCGGTGAACTCTTCTTCGTCGTTATCGATGTCTGTCGGCTCGCTCATGGCAGGCTCCTCAAGGAAAGGCGCCAGTTTACCCGCATTCAGCGGCGTGATGCTGCTGGCGGGAATTGCCTCGGCGATCTATAAACAGGCACTGCCCACCCCGCACGGCCTGGAGGCTATGTGATGCTCAAGCTCTACGGATTCTCTGTCAGCAATTACTACAACATGGTCAAACTGGCACTGCTGGAAAAAGGCCTGCCGTTCGAAGAGGTCACGTTCTATCCCGCACAGACCGCTGAATCTTTGGCCATCAGCCCGCGCGGCAAAGTGCCGGTGCTGGGCGTTGATGCGGGTTTTATCAATGAAACGGCGATCATTCTCGAATACCTCGAACTGACCCAGAAAGGCACGCCGCTGCTGCCGAGCGATCCGTTCGAGCGGGCCCAGGTGCTGGCAATCGCCAAGGAAATCGAGCTGTACATCGAACTGCCGGGTCGCGCCTGCTACGGCGAAGCGTTTTTTGGCATGACTTTGCCGGACGCCATCAAGGAAAAGACCAAATCAGAATTGCTGCTGGGCTTTGCGGCGCTCGGCCGGCACGGCAAGTTCGCCCCGTATGTGGCGGGCGACAGTCTGAGCATCGCGGATTTGTATTTCCTCTACAGCGTGCCGCTGGCGTGTGCGGTGGGGCAGAAGCTGTTCGCAATTGATTTGCTGGCAGAGATGCCGGAGGCGAAGGCGCTGCTGGAGCGGCTTGAGCAGAATCCGCATGTGCAGAAGATTGCAGCGGATAAAGAGGCGGCGATGCCGGCGTTTTTGGCGATGATCGCTGCCAAGAAGTGAGTTTTTAGCAGTCTGAAGTCAGTAATCGCTGGCAAGCCAGCTCCCACAGGATTCTGGGTTGAAACACGAATACGTGTTCGACGCAGAACCTGTGGGAGCTGGCTTGCCAGCGATGCTTTTAGCGGCTGGCGATCAGGGCCTGACCGCGCACAACGGCGGCCTTGACCTGCGCTGGCGCAGTGCCGCCGATATGGTCACGGGCATTTACCGAGCCTTCCAGGGTCAGCACGGCAAACACGTCCTGCTCGATCTGATCGCTGAACTGGCGCAGTTCTTCCAGGCTCATCTCAGCCAGGTCCTTGCCGGTGTCGACGCCGTACTTCACTGCGTGGCCGACGATTTCGTGGCAATCACGGAACGGCAGGCCACGGCGCACCAGGTAGTCAGCCAGGTCGGTCGCTGTGGAGAAGCCGCGAAGTGCCGCTTCACGCATGATCGCGTGTTTCGGTTTGATCGCCGGGATCATGTCGGCAAACGCACGCAGGGAATCGCGCAGGGTGTCGGCGGCGTCGAACAGCGGCTCCTTGTCTTCCTGGTTGTCCTTGTTGTAGGCCAGTGGCTGGCCCTTCATCAGGGTCAGCAGGCCCATCAGCGCACCGAACACGCGGCCGGTCTTGCCACGTACCAGCTCCGGCACATCCGGGTTTTTCTTTTGCGGCATGATCGAGCTGCCAGTGCAGAAACGATCCGGCAGATCGATGAACTGGAACTGCGCGCTGGTCCACAGCACCAGCTCTTCGGAGAACCGCGACAAGTGCATCATCGCGATGCTCGCGGCCGAGCAGAATTCGATGGCGAAGTCGCGATCGGAAACGTTGTCCAGCGAGTTGCCGCCCACGGCATCGAAACCCAGCAATTGCGCGGTGTATTCGCGATCAATCGGGTAGGTGGTGCCGGCCAGCGCGGCACTGCCCAACGGCATGCGGTTGGTACGTTTGCGGCAGTCGACCAGACGCTCATAGTCGCGGCTGAGCATTTCGAACCAGGCCAGCATGTGGTGCCCGAAGGTCACCGGCTGCGCGGTCTGCAAGTGAGTGAAGCCGGGCATGATGCTGCCGGACTCGCGCTCGGCTTGTTCCAGCAAGCCTTGTTGCAGGCGGGTGATTTCAGCCAGGATCAGGTCGATTTCGTCACGCAGCCAAAGGCGAATGTCGGTGGCGACCTGGTCGTTGCGGCTACGGCCGGTGTGGAGTTTCTTGCCGGTCACGCCGATGCGGTCGGTCAGACGCGCTTCGATGTTCATGTGCACGTCTTCGAGGTCGATGCGCCAGTCGAACTGGCCGGCCTCGATTTCGCCCTGAATGGTGTTCAGGCCATTGATGATGGTGTCGCGCTCGGCATCGGTCAGCACGCCGACCTTGGCCAGCATGGTGGCGTGGGCGATCGAGCCCATGATGTCGTGGCGATACAGGCGCTGGTCGAAAGTGACGGAGGCGGTGAAGCGGGCGACGAAGGCGTCGACGGGTTCACTGAAGCGGCCGCCCCAGGACTGATTGGTCTTGTCAGTGCTCATGAATTCGCTCGTATCGGCTTGAAGAAAAAAAGGCGTGAAACGCTGGCGCGGATAATAACAGGGTTGCCAATCCTGTCGTTGACACCGGTCGATACGTTTTTTTCGCAACGTGTCATGCATAGTCGGCGTGCCGTGCCGGGAATTTGCGCAACGATATTTTTCGATTGAGCAATATCGGCCCGACGAGCGTCTACAGTAGGACATAAGGGTCGGCGCGACTGCAGATCGCGCAAAGGTCTGGCCGCCGACTATAAGAAGTGGAGGTGGGTGTTTTGTCCTTCGGCAAACCCCGCGAGAAACGCAGGAAACAGCGGGCTTTGAGCAGTACGACCCGGACACTGGCAAATATTGCTGGCCGACGTACGGCACTTTTTGGCGCTCGGGCTAGTCTTAGCGTGGATCGCGGTGACGGACGTCACTTCACCTGTCTACGCTATCCTTGTGCGAGACTCACGCAGGAATCCAGCGCAATATGAATGTCCTGATCGTTGATGACGAACCACTGGCTCGCGAGCGCCTCAGCCGTATGGTGAGCGAGCTCGAGGGTTATACAGTCCTGGAGCCCAGCGCCACGAATGGCGAAGAGGCGTTGGCACTGATCGACAGCCACAAGCCGGATATCGTGCTGCTCGATATCCGCATGCCAGGCCTCGACGGCCTGCAGGTTGCTGCCCGTCTGTGCGAGCGAGAAACACCGCCCGCCGTGGTGTTTTTCACCAGTCCCGATGAATTTGCCGTGGAAGCCCTGCAGGCCAGCGCCGTGGGCTATGTGGTGAAACCCGTGCGAACCGAACACCTGCATGACGCCCTGAAACGGGCTGAACGTCCCAATCGGGCGCAACTCTCGGCCCTGACCCGCCCCGCTGCCGAAAGTGGCACCGGCCCGCGCAGCCACATCAGTGCCCGCACCCGTAAAGGCATCGAACTGATCCCGCTGGATCAGGTGGTCTATTTCATTGCCGACCACAAATACGTGACCTTGCGCCACGAAGGCGGCGAAGTGCTGCTGGACGAGCCGCTCAAAGCCCTCGAAGACGAATTTGGCGAGCGCTTCGTGCGCATCCACCGCAACGCGCTGGTCGCCCGCGACCGCATCGAGCGTCTGCAACGCACGCCGCTGGGGCATTTCCAGCTATTCCTCAAAGGCCTCAATGGCGATGCGCTGATTGTCAGCCGCCGGCATGTGGCGGGTGTGCGCAAAATGATGCAGGGTCTTTAACCCGGTCTTTTCCGGGGGCTCATTTTTCTCGTTAGCGGGCATTGCAGGCCAGGGAGGCCGCGCCGTTTCTGATTCAAGTCAAAGTGGATTTGGCTGAGCTGTTATTATCCGCCGTATCTATTCAGTACGGATTGATCCATGTCCTCTCGCGAAATCCGCATCGCCACCCGTAAAAGTGCGCTGGCCCTCTGGCAGGCCGAATACGTCAAAGCCCGTCTGGAAGCGGCCCATCCCGGTTTGCTGGTGACACTGGTGCCCATGGTCAGTCGCGGCGACAAGCTGCTCGATTCGCCGCTGTCGAAAATCGGCGGCAAGGGCTTGTTCGTCAAGGAACTGGAAACCGCGCTGCTGGAAAACGAAGCCGACATCGCCGTCCACTCGATGAAAGATGTACCGATGGACTTCCCTGAAGGCCTTGGTCTGTTCTGCATCTGTGAGCGCGAAGATCCGCGTGATGCCTTCGTTTCCAATACTTATCCAAGCCTTGAGGCGCTACCTGCCGGCAGCATCGTCGGCACGTCGAGCCTGCGCCGTCAGGCACAGCTGCTGACCCGCCGCCCGGACCTTGAAATCCGGTTCCTGCGCGGCAACGTCAACACCCGTCTGGCCAAGCTGGATGCGGGTGAGTACGACGCGATCATCCTCGCGGCCGCCGGTTTGATCCGCCTCGGTTTCGAGGATCGCATCACCTCGGCAATCAGTGTCGATGACAGCCTGCCCGCCGGTGGCCAGGGCGCGGTCGGTATCGAGTGCCGTAGCGCTGACAGCGAAATCCACGCTCTGCTGGAACCGCTGCATCATGCTGATACCACTTCGCGGGTTACCGCTGAACGGGCCCTCAACAAACATTTGAATGGCGGCTGCCAGGTGCCGATCGCCTGCTACGCCGTGCTTGAAGGCGAGCAATTGTGGTTGCGTGGTCTGGTGGGCGAGCCGAGTGGCGGCCGTTTGATCAGCGCCGAAGCGCGGGCCCCTCGTGCCGATGCTGAAGCATTGGGTGTGAGAGTCGCTGAAGATCTGCTCGCCCAAGGTGCCGAAGAGATTCTTAAAGCAGTCTACGGCGAGGCAGGTCACGAGTGACTGGTTGGCGCCTGCTGCTGACGCGCCCTGCGGATGATTGTGTGGCGCTTGCAGAGACGTTGGCCGGGCAGGGGATTTTCGGTAGTTGTCTGCCGCTTTTGGAAATTGCCCCGCTGCCGGTCTCTGAGAACATGCGTCTGGCGATGGCGCGATTGCCCGATTGCAGCGCAGTGATTGTGGTCAGCAAGCCAGCGGCGCGTATTGCGCTGGAGCTGGTTGATGCCCAGGGGGCGCAGTCGTTGACGATGCCGTGGTTCAGTGTCGGTGCGGCAACGGCGCAGATTCTTCAGGAGCGCGGCCTCGATGTACATTGTCCGGCCGATGGCGATGACAGCGAAGCGTTGCTGCAGTTGCCGCGTCTGCGTGAAGCCGTCGCCCAGCCGAATTCGCAGGTGTTGATCCTGCGCGGCGAGGGCGGCCGCGAACTGCTTGCCGAGCGTCTGCGTGAGCTTGGTGCTAGTGTCGAGTATCTGGAATTGTATCGACGCGAGCTGCCGGCCTATGCAGCGCAAGTACTGCCGCAGCGGATCGCAGCGGAACGCTTGAACGGGCTGGTGGTCAGCAGTGGACAGGGTTTCGAGCACCTGCGCCAAATGGCCGGCGATGCCTGGCCGTCGATTGCGCGGTTGCCGTTGTTTGTTCCAAGCCCAAGAGTCGCCGAGCTGGCACGTGCCGCCGGGGCTCAAACAGTTGTGGATTGCCGCGGCGCGAGTGCCGCGGCTTTGCTGACGGCGTTACGGGAGCATCCCGTACCCGTTTTCTAATGCAAAGGATGGATACGTGAGCGAAACAGCCTTGCCAAAAGATGACGTCCAGCCTGTGATTGATTCACAAGTTGAAACTCCACCGCCGGCCCAAGAGCCGCGCCGAGGCAATGGCCTGGCCATCGTCGCCCTGTTGCTCGGTGCGGCCGGGGTCGCGATTGGTGGCTGGGGAGTCTGGCAGGTGCGACACCTGCAAACCAACACTCAGCAACAGTCGGGTCAGGTGCAGGCGTTGAACGATCAGGCGCAGAGCCTGAAGCTCAACGAGCAACGTCTGACTGAACGCCTCGCGCAGTTGCCCGGTGCCGATGAACTTGCCGAACGCCAGCGGCTGGTGACGCAGCTTCAGGGTGATCAGCAGCGCCTCAATCAACGTCTGGAAACTGTCCTCGGCGCCAGCCGCAAGGACTGGCGTCTGGCCGAGGCCGAGCACTTGCTGCGTCTGGCCAGCCTGCGCCTTTCCGCGTTGCAGGACATCAGCAGCGCCCAGGCACTGGTGCAGGGTGCCGACGAAATCCTCCGCGAACAGAACGATCCGGGCTCCTTTGCCGCCCGCGAGCAAGTGGCCAAAACCCTGGTTGCGCTGCGCAGCACCGAGCAGCCGGATCGCACCGGGTTGTTCCTGCGGTTGGGGGCCCTGCGTGATCAGGTCATCGACCTCACCGAACTGGCGCCGGAGTACAAGGATCGTGGCGAATCGCTGCTGGGCCTGACCGCCGATGGTGACGGCGCCAGTCGCTGGGCGCAGTGGTGGGATCAGGTTTCGCACTACATCCGTATCGATTTCAACGCTGACAAGAATGTGAAACCGCTGTTGGCCGGGCAGAGTTTGAGCCAGGTGCGTCTGGCCCTGAGTCTCGCGCTGGAGCAGGCACAATGGGCGGCCCTCAATGGTCAGGCGGCGGTGTACACCCAAGCGTTGGCTGAGGCGCGCGATGTGCTCAAAGGCAACTTCAACCCGGACAATCCGCAAAGCAAAGTGATGCTGGAACAGGTCGGCGAGCTGAGCAAGGAACCGGTCTCGGTCAAGACGCCGGATCTGACCGGCACCCTGAGTGCGGTGCAAGCCTATCTCGAGCGGCGTAACGTCAACGCAGAAGAATCGGTGAAACCGTTCGCCAAACCTGCCGCCAACACCGCGCAGGAGGCCACGCCATGAAGCGCCTCTATGTGATCGTGTTTCTGGTGATCGCAGCGACAGCGGCGCTGGGCCTGGCGATTGCCGAGCATTCCGGTTACGTGTTGGTTGCTTACAAGTCCTTCCGTTACGAGTCGAGCCTGTGGGCGACTTTGGCGCTGATCGCAGTGTTGTGGTTGCTGGTCTGGGGCATCAAGGCTCTGATCGAATTGGTGATGGCGTCCAGCGGCGTGGTCAATCCATGGTCGCGGCGCAACCGCAGCCGTCGGGTGCAGGTGGCGATCGAACACGGCCAACTGGATCTGGCCGAAGGTCGTTGGGCCAGTGCCCAGCGTCATTTGTATCGGGCCGCTGAAGCCGAGCGCCAGCCGCTGCTGTACTACCTCGGCGCTGCCCGTGCGGCGAACGAGCAGGGTAATTACGAAGAGTCCGATCGTTTGCTTGAGCGTGCGCTGGAGCGCCAGCCTCAGGCTGAGCTGGCCATCGCCTTGAACCACGCACAGTTGCAGACCGACCGTGGCGACACCGACGGCGCATTGGTGACATTGCAGGCGATGCACGAGCGTCATCCTCATAACGTGCAGACGCTGCGTCAGTTGCAGCGTTTGTATCAACAGCGCGGCGAATGGTCGGCGGTGATTCGTCTGCTGCCGGAGTTGCGCAAGGATAAAGTCTTGCCGCCCGCCGAACTGGCTGAGCTTGAGCGTCGCGCCTGGGGTGAAAACCTGTCGCTGGCCGCGCAGCGCGAAGAGGACGGCGCGGTTGGTTTGCAGTCGCTGACTCGCGCCTGGCAACAGCTCACCTCGGCGCAACGTCAGGAGCCGCCGCTGGTGCTGGCTTATGCCGAACAGCTGCGTCAGTTGGGCGCCCAGGTCGAGGCGGAAGAAGTGCTGCGCACGGCCCTCAAGCGCAAGTACGACAGCCATCTGGCGCGCCTGTATGGCCTGGTGCGCGGGAGTGATCCGGCGCGTCAGTTGCAAACCGCCGAGGGCTGGCTCAAGGATCATCCGAACGATCCGAGTCTGCTGCTGACCCTGGGCCGTCTATGCCTGCAATCCAGTCTGTGGGGCAAGGCCCGGGATTATCTGGAAAGCAGCCTGCGTGTGCAGCGCAATCCGGAAGCCTGTGCGGAACTGGCGCGCTTGCTCGCACAGCTTGGCGATACCGAACGCAGCAATCAGCTGTTCCAGGAAGGCCTCGGCCTGCTCGATGAGCGCCTGTTGGCCGCGCCACTGCCGGCTCTGGCTCGCGTCTGAATTGGCGAGGGAGGTAGCTCCCTCGCACACCTTTGCCGAGCGAAAATTCACCTTCAGTGAGCCTTTAGGGCAAAGTCCTACAGCGAGCTACGCCGAATCCTCTCGACGCTGTCGGGTTTTCCCTACACCTCTGGTGAACTGTCGGCAGGGCCTTGCCTTGAAAGGCTGACACGCTTTCCTCTACCGTAACCATCTGTCTCTACTGTTACGGAAAAGCCATGTCGTTGGCCTGCTCACGCTCCTTGTTCTTCATGGCTTTCACTGCGAGTGCCTTTGCTCTGGGAGCTTCCTATTATCTTGAATACGCGGTGGGTCTGACGCCGTGCAGCTTGTGTCTGGTGCAGCGGCTGTTCCTCACGTTGCTGTGTGTTTGCTGTGGTCTGGCGTCGGTACATGGCCCCAAGCGTGTCGGCCTGTGGCTTTACTGGTTGTCTGCACTGGGCGCGAGTCTGGGCGGTATCACGGCGGCCTGGCGGCAGATCTTGATCCAGAGTGATCCGGTGCTGCAACTGATCCATTGTGCGCCGACCTCGGAGGCGCTGTTCAGCGGAAAGTCGTGGATCTGTGCGTTGCAAAAGATGTTTAACGGCGGCAATGACTGCGCGCAAATCTCCTGGACATTGTTTGACCTGACTATCCCGGAGTGGAGCCTGTTGTTCTTTGTCGCGGTGTCGATTCTTGCCGTGTATCAATTGTTGAGAATGGGCTGGAGTGCTCTACAGCGACCGCTCAGCGGCGAAGCGTCGCACCATGAGCTGCTGCGGGATTAAACACTTGTATGAACTTTATCTCCTGCGTACCTTGAAGCCATAGGCGTGCGGGCATAATCTGGCCCGCACGTGTCATTGGATTTATGTTGCTCGATGACACTCTGCCCGACCGTCCCCCATGCCAAAACCTAAAGCGGGAAGCGGGTGTAGAGCAGCATGACCCACAAGGGAAGAGAGATCGCCATGCTCGAAAGTTGTCAGAATGCTCAGGAACGTTGGGGTGGAGTTCATCTGCTGATCGACCGCTGGCTCCAGGAACGCAAGGAGCTGATCGATGCCTACGATAATCTCGGCGCGGAGCCTCAGACCCTGTCCGAGAGCCGCAAGCCCTTGCAGGAATTCTGCGGCGTGCTGGTTGATTACGTATCGGCGGGGCACTTCGAAATCTATGAACAGCTGACGGGCGAAGCCAAGGCCTTCAACGACAAGCGTGGACTGGAACTCGCCGAGACGATTTATCCGCGCATCGACGTCATCACCGAAAAGCTTCTCGCGTTCAACGATCTTTGCGATGAAGGCAAATGCGTTGTCGAGAAATTCAAAGAGCTCGGCGGCCTGCTTCACGAGCGCTTCGAACTCGAAGATTGCCTGATTGAAGTGCTGCATACGGCGCACAAGGAAGAAGATTCAGTTCAGGCCTGATTGGCTTTGCTCAACAAAAAACGGTGCGCCTCAAGCGCACCGTTTTTTTATGCCTGATCAACTCGTCGCGCCGCGCAATTCGACTTCAAATACCAGCGGCGTGAATGGCGCGATCAAGTCCCCGGCACCGTCGGCACCATAAGCCTGATCCGATGGAATCACCAGTCGCCATTTCGCTCCCACCGGCATGTTTTGCAGTGCGGTGCGCCAACCGGCAATCGCGCTGTCGAGGTTGAACCACTGCGGCTGACTGTTCTGATCGAACACGGTGCCGTCCGGCAAGCGACCGATATACAGCACCTGCACTTTTCCATCGGGCCCGGCCTTGGTGCCCGTGCCAGGTGCAAGCTCGGTAAGCAGGATGCCGTCAGCCAGTTCCTTTACTCCCGGTTTGGCTTTTTCCGCAGTGAGGAAACGTTGTTCGTTTTCCATCGCGGCCTCGCTCGAAGGCTGCGCGTTGTGTTCGGCATTTTGCGATTCGTGATCGGCCAGAATCTGTTCGATCCGCGCTTCGCTCAGGGCCAGCGGCTTGCCTTGATAAGCCTGCTGCAAGCCATCAATCAGTGCCTGAATCTGCAATTGCGGGACTTCCTGGCGTAGCCGTTCACCGAGGCTGGCACCCAGGCTATAGGCCAGATCATGAGCGTCGTTCGCGGTGGTTTTTTCGTCGGCGTGGGCGCTGGAAAAAATCATGCAGAGGGATAAAAAAAGGTAGCGCGACATGGGCACTCTCCGTCCTGAGATGCGGTGGATTATGCCAGCGCGAACGTCTGCAACGGTGAACTGCTTTTGACTGCGGGCAGAACATTTTCACCCCGGTGCAACGCAACGCAATTGATACTGTCAAGATGACCTAGCGGCGGTAGCAGCAGAGGTCTAGTATGAGCCGCACTCACGTCAGCCAGGAGGTAAACCATGTCGGCCACCAAGAAGCCTGTAAATACTCCGTTGCACTTACTCCAACAACTCTCGGGCAGCTTGCTCGAGCATTTGGAAAACGCTTGCTCGCAAGCCTTGGCTGATGCTGAAAAACTGCTCGCCAAACTTGAAAAGCAACGTGGCAAGGCGCAAGAAAAACTGCACAAGTCCCGCACCAAATTGCAGGACGCAGCTGCCGCCGGTAAAGCCAAGGCTCAGACCAAAGCCAAAGGCGCAGTGAAAGAACTGGAAGAACTGCTTGATGCCTTGAAGGATCGCCAATCTGATACCCGCAGCTACATTCTGCAACTCAAGCGCGATGCTCAGGAAAGCCTGAAACTGGCCCAGGGTGTTGGTCGCGTGCAAGAAGCCGTGGGCAAAGTGTTGACCTCCCGTGCCGCTAAACCTGCATCGGCACCGGCGAAGAAAGCCGCAGCGAAACCTGCTGTTGCCAAGGCACCGGCGAAAACCGCCGCTGCCAAACCTGCTGCGAAAGCCGCCGCAAAACCGGCTGCCAAAGCACCTGTAAAAACGGCTGCGAAAACTGCGGCGAAAAAACCGGCTGCTGCGGCGAGCGCTGCGAAACCGGCAACTAAAACCACCGCTGCCAAACCAGCCGCACGCAAAACTGCTGCTGCCAAACCAGCCGCGGCCAAAGCTGCTCCAGCGAAAACCGCAGCGGCAAAACCTGCGGCCCGGACTGCAGTGAAACCTGCCGCTAAAACTGCCGCTGCGAAACCTGCAGCCAAATCGACCGCCAAACCTGTTGCTGCTAAACCAGCAGCAAAACCAGCGGCGAAAGTTGCTGCAAAACCGGCCGCCAAGCCAGCTGCGAAACCAGCAGTGAAAGCCGCCGCCAAGCCGGCAGCCAAGTCAGCCGCGAAACCAGCTGCCGCTGCTAAGCCGGCAACTGCCGCCGCCAAGCCTGCCGCCGCTAAACCTGCAGCCAAGCCAGCGGCAAAACCTGCCGCTAAGCCTGCCGCGAAAAAACCAGTGGCCGCCAAGCCAGCCGCTGCCAAACCGGCTACCGCGCAAGCTGCCAAGCCTGCCGCACCGGCAACCCCGGCTGCGCCAGCTGCACCTGCCGCCGCCACTACCTCGACCACTTCGACTGCGCCATCGCCAGCCGCTGCGTCGAGCATCAGCAGCAACCCGACCAGCGCTTCCTAAGTGCTGATCGCCGCGACGCGCAGCACTTGCAGCGCGTCGCGGTTCAGGTTGGCCGCCGAGCCAGCCAGCGCCTCCAGCCAGCCGATTGATCCAGCTGCGTTCCGCCCCCACACCTGAGCAATGCCCTCCAGCCGCGACAGCAACGCGCGTTCGGCTTCCAGCTCCAGCGCTTTGACTTGTTCGCGTATACCCTTCAACACCACATCATCCAAAGCCCGCGCTTTCCATTGCATGCGCAGGGTTCGCAGCGGCTGCACAACCTCGATGTCCCAAGGCCCGGTCAGCGCCTGAAGCTGCCCCGCACGCTGTTCATCACAGCTCGCGCCGCGTTGCTCCAGCCACAAACCGCACAGCAACAGGCACACATTGACCCCCGCCGTTTGCAGTTGCAGGCATGCGTCTTCCACGCCCGGACGGGCGTAGGTGGCAAGGGCAAAGCTCCACAGGTCAGAGGACATCGTGCTACTCGCGCTAGTTGTGAGCGAAGCTGGTAGACTCCGCCGCCATTATGATCCGACTTCAGAACCTGACTTTACAGCGTGGCCCGCAACGTCTGCTAGAAGACGCCGAGCTGACCCTGCACGCCGGCCACAAAGCTGGCCTCATCGGTGCCAACGGCGCCGGCAAATCCAGCCTGTTTGCCTTGCTGCGCGGCGAATTGCACCCGGACTCGGGCGATTGCCTGCTGCCGGCCGACTGGCGGATCGCACACATGCGCCAAGAGGTCGACACGCTCGAACGCCTTGCGGTCGACTATGTGCTCGATGGCGACCTGCGTCTACGCGAGGTGCAACGTGACCTCGCCGTGGCCGAGGAAGCGCATGACGGTGTTGCCCTGGCGCGTCTGCACGTCGAACTCGACAGCGCCGACGGCTACACCGCCGACGCCCGTGCCCGCAAGTTGCTGGCCGGTCTGGGCTTCACCAACGAACAGATGGATCGGCAGGTCGGAGATTTCTCCGGTGGCTGGCGGATGCGTCTGAACCTGGCGCAGGCATTGATGTGCCCGTCGGATCTGTTGTTGCTCGACGAACCGACCAACCACTTGGACCTCGACGCCATCATCTGGCTTGAGGACTGGCTGAAAAGTTACGCCGGCACCTTGCTGCTGATTTCCCACGACCGCGATTTCCTCGACGAAGTCGTCGATCACGTCGCCCATGTCGATCAGCGCAAAATCACCCTGTATCGCGGCGGCTACACCGCGTTCGAACGTGCCCGTGCCGAACGTCTGGCCCAGCAGCAACAAGCCTACGAGAAGCAGCAGGCGCAGCGTGCGCACATGGAAAGCTACATCGCCCGCTTCAAGGCGCAAGCGACCAAGGCCCGTCAGGCGCAGAGCCGAATCAAGGCGCTGGAGCGCATGGAAGAGCTGTCGGCGGCCCACGTCGATTCGCCGTTCGATTTCGTGTTCCGCGAGTCGAGCAAGATCTCCAGCACGCTGATCGATCTGTCCGATGCGAACCTGGGCTACGGCGACCGAACCGTGCTGGAGAAGGTCAAGCTGCAACTGACCCCTGGCGCGCGCATCGGTTTGCTCGGCCCTAACGGCGCGGGTAAATCGACACTGATCAAAAACCTCGCCGGCGAGCTCGAACCGCTGTCCGGGCGACTGACCCGTGGCGAGAACACCGTGGTCGGTTACTTCGCCCAGCATCAACTCGACTCGCTGGACGCCAAGGCCAGCCCGTTGCTGCACTTGCAGCGTCTGGCGCCGACCGAGCGTGAACAAGCGTTGCGCGACTTCCTCGGCGGTTTTGACTTCCGTGGTGCGCGGCTCGATGAGCCTGTGCTGAATTTCTCCGGTGGCGAGAAGGCGCGTCTGGCCCTGGCATTGATCGCCTGGGAGCGGCCAAACCTGTTGCTGCTCGACGAACCGACCAACCACCTCGACCTGGAAATGCGCCTGGCGCTGACCATGGCGTTGCAGGAATTCAGCGGCGCGGTTCTGGTGGTGTCTCACGATCGGCACTTGCTCAAGAGCACCACCGACAACTTCTATCTGGTTGCCGATGGCAAGGTTGAAGAGTTCGATGGCGACCTCGAAGACTATGCTCGTTGGCTGGTGGAATACCGTCAGCGCAATGCGCCGGTCAGTAACACCCCGGTCAACCCGGATAAAACCGACAAGAAGGCTCAGCGTCAGGCTGCTGCTGCGTTGCGTCAGCAACTGGCGCCGCACAAGCGTGAGGCCGACAAGCTCGAAGCCGAATTGGGCAAGCTTCACGAGAAGCTGGCCAAGGTTGACGCCAGCCTCGGCGACAGCGACATCTACGAGCCGGCGCGCAAGAACGAATTGCGTGATCTGCTGGCCGAGCAAGCGAAATTGAAAGTGCGCGAAGGCGAGCTGGAAGAGGCGTGGATGGAAGCGCTGGAGACGCTGGAAAGCATGCAAGCGGAGTTGGAGGCGCTGTCCTGATGGAAGCGTTCAAGCTGCCGCTGCCGGCGATGTGGGTCGAGCCGATCTGGCTCGGCGTGCAGATTCTGCTGATCCTGCTGGCCGGTTATCTGGCCCAGCGCTTCGTGGCCAAATGTCTGACCCGTCTGGGCGAACGCTATCCGTTTCCGCCGCAACTGCTGATGCCGCTGCGTGGTGTGCTGCGCTGGCTGATCATGGGCAGCGCGGTGATCTTTGTGCTGCAGCGCCTCGGCGTGTCGGCCACTGTGTTGTGGACGGCGCTGTCGGGTTTCGTCGCGGTGGCGGCGGTGGCGTTTTTCGCCATGTGGAGCGTGCTGTCGAACCTGCTCTGCGCGATTCTGATTTTCACCGTTGGCCCGTTTCGGTTGGGCGATGTGGTCGAACTGGTCGACACCACCGACAAGCCTGGGGTCAAAGGCCGGGTGGTGGCGATCAATCTGCTCTACACCACGTTGATCGAGGCTGAGGAGTTGGGCACCGGTAGCGCGATGGTCCAGGTGCCGAACAGCCTGTTCTTCCAGCGTTCGGTACGACGTTGGCGGGGGACTGATGTGTTCCCGTCGAGTGGGTTTGAGAAGTAGGTTTTCACGCAAGATCAAAAGATCGCAGCCTTCGGCAGCTCCTACAGGATGAACGTCAATCCTGTGTAGGCGTTGCCGAAGGCTGCGATCTTTTGCTTTTCACCCCGAAGCGCATTAGCTTGGACGTCTGTCACGAGTCAAAGTCGAGGTGTGCGATGGAGCTTGAAACATGGCTGGCATTTTTTGCCGCCTGCTGGTTGATCAGTCTTTCTCCGGGCGCTGGCGCCATTGCGTCGATGTCCAGCGGTCTGCAATACGGGTTCTGGCGTGGTTACTGGAACGCGCTGGGTTTGCAATTGGGGCTGGCCCTGCAAATCGCGATTGTCGGCGCCGGTGTCGGCGCGATTCTCGCGGCTTCCGCTACCGCCTTCTATGCCATCAAATGGTTCGGCGTCGCCTATCTCGTCTACCTCGGGATCAAGCAATGGCGCGCACTGCCCAGCGACATGAGCGATGACGCGGCCATTCGCCCGATTGGCAAGCCGTCAGTTCTGATCTTCCGTGGTTTCCTAGTCAACATGAGTAACCCCAAGGCCTTGATCTTCATGCTGGCGGTGCTGCCTCAGTTCATCAATCCCCACGCGCCGCTGCTGATCCAGTATCTGGTGATCGGCGCGACGATGGTGTTTGTCGACCTGATTGTCATGGCTGGCTACACCGGACTGGCGTCCAAAGTTCTGCGAGCGTTGCGCACGCCCAAGCAGCAGAAACGCATGAACCGCACGTTTGCCGGGTTGTTCATTGGCGCCGCAGCGTTCATGGCGACGTTGCGCAAAGCGGCGGTCTAAACCGACAGACACAAAAAAGGCGACCCCATGAGGTCGCCTTTTTTATTGCACTGTGTCGCACTTACGTGTGATGAGGGGTTTATCCCCGATGGACTGCGCAGCAGGCCCCTGCTTTTTAGTTAAAAGCGGGGCCGCTTCGCGACGCATCGGGGATAAATCCCCTCGCCACAAGAGCCCTCAGTCCATACTCAGCGCAAAATCACCGGCGCCGTATCGCGCGGCAGATTGTTGCGCTGCTGCGGCTCGCGCGGCTGCTCGTAACCGCCACCACCGAGTTGTTGGCTCAGTTGCCCGGCCACGTCCTCGCCCAGCGCCTTCGATACCTCGCGCACCACCCGTGGGCGGTTCAGCGAGATCTTGATGTCGCGGCCGTTCACCAGTTTGGTGTCCTGCGCTTCACCCATTGCCGTGAAGGCCGAAGTGATTTCGAAGGTCTTGGTGTTGATCAGGCTGAAATCCGCCACCAACGTCAGGCCCAGTACCGCCGAATAGCTGTCGGTGTGCGCCAGCTCGTTCATGTCCTGGGTGAAGTCGATGTCCGACACGGTGCCGAACAGCACGTAGTCGGCGCCCTTGAAGTTGCCGGCCTTGATCCGCTTGATCACGTCGTAGATGTCACCCTTGGACGATGCGGTGTACGGCGTACCCTGCACCAGCTGGAACATGCCGGTGCGCAGGATTTCACCCTTGATGTCACCGGTGAACTTGCGCAGCTCGGTCTGCTCGATGTAGCTGGTGGTGGCTTCGATCTCGTTATAGCTCGAAGAACCACTGGCACTGTAGTAACCCTCACGATAATTGCTCTGCGCCGAAACGATGTGGATGTATTGCTCCACACGTTCCTGATACGCCAGATCCGTCACCGCGACTTTCGGGGCCGCTTGCGCGCCAAACGCGCAAGCCAGGGCCATGATGCCAATCCATGTGCGCATCGATTAACGCTCCGTGGTTTTGCGGATCTCTTTTTCGTCCATCCACTCGGCCAGACCGCTTTCAACGTCGATCAATTGCAGGCTGAATTTGTAGAAGACGTCCTTGTAATCGCTGCTGCGCTTGACGATCGAGCTGATCGAGCCTTCGATGCGGTACTTGGCAGCCACCATGTTGCCGGTCTTGGCCACGGTGCTCTTCTTGTACAGGCCGCTCTGGTTTTGCAGCTTGAGCTGGTCAACCTGGCTCTGCATCGCGTTGTTGTCGCTGGCGAAGCGGGCAACGCCAGTCTTCATCAGCTGAGTCTTGATGCTGGTGGTGATTTCGCGGGTATCGATGTACTCGCTGGTCTTGTTCTTCACGTCGTAGACCTGAACCACCGGACGGCCCTGCAGAATGCCGGACTGAGCCAGCGAGCGGGTCATCGACTCGGCGATCATCTGCAGGTCGGTCGAACCGAACTCGTTGGTGACGGTTTCAACAGCCTTGGTGTCGCCGTAGCTGATGTTCTTGCTGCCCAGGGTCGGCGAGGTGTTGGCGCAACCGGAGGCCAGCAGGGCGATAACGGCGATGCAGGAAAAGCGTACAAACATGTCAGTGCTCTCTAAAACAGGAATAGGGTGGCGGGCTTAAGGCGTCTTGATTTCCAGACGGAAGTCCACGGCTTTGGGCGTCGGGGCGATCGCCTGAATGAAGCTGGTCTGGGCGCCGTACATCATTTGGCTTTTCCAGACTTCTTCTTCAGCAACCGGGAAACCTTCCGCGCCGAGCCAGGCGAAGCGGTAGTAGAAAATCTTGTTGCTGTTGAGGGTGTTGCTCAACTGCACGTTGACGGTCATGAAGCCGTTTTCGCGGGCGACGCGCATGGCGCCGACCACGATGTGTTTCTGCGGGCCCATGGCCACGACTTTGCTCGCGGCGCTGCCCGGCTCAGGAGGTGGCGGGGTAGCGCAGCCGCTGGCCAGCAAGGCGAGGGCGGCGACGGCGATGAGTTTGAAGCGCATGCAAAGACTCCGTTCTTAAGGTTGTTTGAGGCTGGCGACGTTGGTCGCACTGGCGCTCGGGATCACGTGGGCGGCGATACCGCCAGCGAATACCTGATTGCCTACGGCGCGCAGGCTGATCACCTGATAACGCTGATCGACGGTGACCTTGACCACCGACCCGCCCACGGCGCTCGGCAGAGTGACTTGGTGTTCACCTTTCTTCAAGCGCAGACGCACCACTTGGGTGTTGTCCGGCAGGGTGCGCCACGTACGGGTATCGGCACCTTCGAGCACGGCTGAAGAAATACCTACCGCCAGACCGGCCAGTGGGTTGGTTTCGTTGATCTGCTTCTGCGCGACACCTTTGGTGATCGCGCGCACGGTGGTGCGCAGGATGATGCCGGGCATGTCATCACGCAGGGCGCGACGGGACATGGCGGTGGTGCTGTTGAGGGCAGTCAGGTTGACTTGCTGGCCATCGACACCGATCTGCGCGAACGGCGCGGTGGAGGTGTCGGCCTTGATGATCGGGAACGACAGCGGAGTGATCACCACGTTGTTGGAAATCGGCAACGGCAGTGGCACGCGGATCGAATCGCGTGCTGGCGCCAGACCGCTTTGCACCACGATCAGGATGTCGCTGTCATCGCTCTTGCTCGGCTTGTCGAGGTTGACCAGTGCCTGTTCCAGCAGCGGCGTGTTCGGGCGCAGTTCGACAGCCTTGCGGTAGCCCGGTGCAGCCAGGTCTTTTTCACCCAGGGCTTCGTAAACGAAACCGGCCAGATAATGGCTGAACGCGCTCTGGTAGCTGTTTTTCAGGCTGACCACTTCCGGTGCGTCGAGGCTGGCGACCGGATAGCCTTGCAGATCCTTGTACTGAGTCTTGACGCCTTCTTTCTCGGCCTCTTCCTCGCTTTTGAGGTATTCCTTGTCACGCAGGTCGGCGATCACTGCTTCGCGCTCGTGAGTGCGTTTGATCGCGGTGCGCGCGCCATCGAAGTCGTTGACCGCCAGCAGGTTCAGGGCCATCTGCGTGGTCAGCATGACTTTTTCATAGTCGTAGCCTTCGTAGCGGCGAACCTTGTCGTTGACCACGAAGCTGCCGAACTGGGCGAGGTATTTGCCGGTGTCGAGCTTGACCGAATCTTCCCACTGGCCGACGACTTTGTCAGCGCTGGTCCAGGCATTCTGGCTGCCCGACAGATCGCCCTTGGCGCGCAGCAACTCACCTTTCTCGAAGTAATAGAGCAGGTCTTTGTCGGGGCTGGTGTTGTTCTTTTCCAGCAGGGTCAGCGCGGCATCGACATTGCCGGAAGCCAGTTGCTGGTTGGTCTGTGCCAGTTCGGAATCGTAGTTGCGAAACGCTGAACAGCCGGACAGCAGAGTGACGGCGCTGAGGGCGATCAGAGTGGGAGCGCGGAATGCCATGGGGGTACTTCTTCCATGAGTAACGACAGCCTCGTGTGCGGGTCGGGCTGGTGGGACCGATCGACAGTGGCACTGGCCTCCTGCCAATTCCTCATAACAAGAGGAGCTTTTATGCCGTTTCGCCTTAGCGAGGGCGCGGCATTATAGGCGCGCAGTGATGGCTATGTAATAGCTTTTTAATTGCGCGGAATAGTTACGTGCCATTACTTGGTCGGCACATACCCGTTACCGACAAGGTTGGCGATGTCGCCCAGCGCACGCAGGTAGACCAACTGGTGATCGCGGTCGATACGCCAGGCGAGCGGCGGCGCTCCCGGGACATTCGGGGCGCTGAACAGATGCTCGCCCTTTTTCAGACGGACTCGTGCGACCAGTGTCTTGTCCGGCAACGTGCGCCAGGTTCGGGTGTCGGCCTCTTCGAAAGGATCGTGCTGGGTGACCACCAGCGAGGCTTTGGCCGGATTGCGTTCGTTTTCCTGAGCCTGGGATATAGCGGCCATGTTCGCGCGAAACATCGCCCGGGAAATGATCGCCGGCATGTCATCGCGCAACGTACGAAAAGCCATGTCGGTGACACTGTTGACGACGGTCAGCGGCCGTTTTCGGCCATCCACCACGATGTGGTCGAACGCAGGTGTAACGGTGTCCGGCACCATAATCGGCAGGGAGATCGGTGCGACGATCACCAGGTTTTCATTCAGCCGTACCGGGATCGGCACGCTCACCGAACTGCGGGCCGGTGCCAGGCCCGTCTGGACGACGATCAGGACATCACTTTCATCCGCTTTGGCTGGCGACTTGTCGAGATTGCGCAGCGCCTGCTGGAGAAAAGCCAGGTCCGGGCGCAATTCGATCGCCTGCCGATAGCCCGGGGCGGCCAGGTCCCGTTCGCCCAGTGCTTCATAGGTGAAACCGGCCAGATAGTGGCTGAACGCGCTCTGGTAGCCGTTTTTCAATTCGATCACCGCCGGGGCATCCAGCGTGGTGACCGGATAACCTTGCAGATCCTTGTATTGCACCTTGATGCCCTGAGCGCCGGCCTGCGCTTCGAGTTCTTCGTAATGGCGTTCTCGCTGGCGGGCAATCAGCGCTTCACGTTCGTGGGTTTTCTTGATGTCGGCCCGGGCGCCGTCGAAATCACTCTCGGCCAGTTGGTTGAGAGCCATCTGCGTGGTCAGCATGACTTTTTCGTAGTCGTAGCCCTCGTAGCGACTCAGCTTGTCGTTGACCAGCATGGTGCCCATTTCATAGGCGAACCGGTTGAGCAGCTTGCTGGCGCCGGAGGGGACGGCCTCTTCGCGCTGGAAGACCATTTGGTCGGCGCTGCGCCAAGCGGTCTGGCTCTGCGGCAGCACGTTGGCGAAGCTGAAAATCGCGCCTTTTTCGAAGTAATAGAGCAGATCCTTGTCTTCCCACGGGTTGTTCCAATTCAGCAGATCCAGCGCGCCCTGAAAGTTGCCGCGCATCAACTGGTCATTGGTCTGCTGCATTTCCTGATCGTAATTGCGGTAAGCGGCGCATCCACTCAGGTGCAGGACGGCGATTAGTAGCACTGAAGACAGCAGATATCGACGCATGGGCAGCGGTTCTTCCTTGAGCTCAAAGGGCGTAGCGCGCCGGCATTATAGGGATGAGTGTTGGCGTTGAGCAGAGGTCAGGGCGCGCAAATCTGCGAGAAAGCTTGAGTGAATCGGTTTCGAAGTGAACAATATGTAACTTCGTATTACCATTTGAGACTCATTCATGACTGCCTCGTCCCGATTCCTGGCCTGGCTGGTGTTCCCGTTGTTCGCCCTGAGCAGCTTCAACCTGCTGGCCGACACTGTGGAAGGCGCGCCGCAAGCGCTGCACCTGCTTGATTACATCAGCGCTGACTACCCGCCAACGGTAGCAGCGGGCAAAGTCATGGATGACTCCGAATACCGCGAACAGCTGGAATTCACCCAAGCGCTGCAAAGCTTGATCGCCAACCTGCCGGCCAAGCCCGAAAAAGCTGCGCTGGAGCAGGGCGTCGATGCGTTGCATGCAGCCATCAGTGCCAAGCAGGACGGCGCCGAAGTGGCCCGTCAGGCACGGCAACTGGGTGCAAAACTGGCGGTGGCGTATGAAGTGAGCCAGGCGCCGATCATCACCCCGGACCCGACCCGTGGTGCGCCGCTCTATGCGCAGAATTGCTCGGTGTGCCACGGCGACACAGGCGCCGGTGACGGCCCGGCAGGTGTGGGGCTGACGCCAGCGCCCGCCAATCTGCGTGATGCGGTGCGCATGGATCACCTGAGCCTGTACGCGATCTACAGCACTCTCGGCCAAGGCGTCGAAGGCACCGACATGCCGGCGTTTGCCGATCAGCTCGATGATCGCCAGCGTTGGGATCTGGCCACTTACATCGCCGGCTTCAGTGCCGATGCAGCGGCGGCCAAATCCGAAAAGAACTACAACATCGCAGATCTTGCGCGCCAGACACCGACCGAAGTGCAGGCCGCCGAAGGCGCGCAAGCCGCCGCGACCTTCCGCGCCCAGCGTGCGCAGCCGCCGCAGGTCAAACGTGGCCCCGCGCAGTTGCTCGACTACACCGCTGCGACGCTGGACAAGAGCCTCGCGGCCTACCGCGCGGGTGAGCACGATCAGGCCTACGACCTGTCGGTGGCGGCGTACCTGGAAGGGTTCGAGCTGGTCGAGAGTTCGCTGGATAACGTCGACGCCAACGTACGCAAGGACACCGAAAAATCCCTGATGGCCTATCGGCAGTCGTTGCAGGATGGCCTGCCGGTTGCCCAAGCCGAGCAGCGTCTGGATGCGGCCAAGGCGAAGCTGAAAGAGTCCGCCGGGTTGCTCGGCAGCGATGGTTTGAGCTGGTCGTTGAGCTACATCTCCGGCCTGCTTATTTTGCTGCGTGAAGGTCTTGAAGCGATTCTGGTGCTGGCAGCGATCCTCGCGTTCCTGCGCAACACCGGCCAGCAGTCGGCCGTGCGCAGCGTCAACGTCGGTTGGGGCTTGGCGTTGCTGGCCGGCCTCGCCACCTGGGCGCTGGCGGCGTACGTGATCGACGTCAGCGGCTCGCAGCGCGAATTGCTCGAAGGCGCCACGGCGCTGTTCGCCAGCGTGATGGTGCTGTGGCTCGGCGTGTGGATGCACGACCGTCGGCACGCCGCCGCTTGGCAGGATTACATCAAAAGCAGTCTGGTTGGCGGCGGCGGGCGTTTCGGCTTCGCGATACTGGCGTTCTTCTCGGTGTACCGCGAGCTGTTCGAAGTGATCCTGTTCTACGAAACCCTCTGGTTGCAGGCCGGTCCTGCCGGGCACAACGCCGTGTTGGCCGGCGGCGCGACTGCGCTGGTGCTGCTGGTCGGGCTTGCATGGGTGATCTTGCGCGGTTCGGCGAAACTGCCGCTGACGCTGTTCTTCAGCATCAACGCGGCGCTGCTGTGTGCGCTGTCGGTGGTGTTTGCCGGGCATGGCGTCAAGGCGCTGCAAGAAGCCGGGATCTTCGGCACACGGCCAGTGCCGTTCTTCGATTTCGATTGGCTGGGGATTCACGCCGATGCGTATTCGCTGGCGGCGCAGGCAGTGGCGATTCTGGCGATTGTTGTGTTGTATGGACGCAGTTGGGTGGCGGAGAAGAAGCGGGTTTCTGCTGCTTGATTGTGTGATCCTGAAAAGATCGCAGCCTGCGGCAGCTCCTACAGGGGATTGAGGTGATCACACTGTTTGTGACCAACCGAAAACCCTGTAAGAGCTGCCGAAGGCTGCGATCTTTTGCTTTTAAGAGGTAAACAAAATGCGTGTATGGATCGATGCCGACGCCTGTCCGCGGGCGGCGAAGGATCTGGTGGTGAAGTTTGCCCTCAAGCGACAGTACGAAGTGGTGCTGGTGGCCGGGCAGCCGCAGATCAAGCCGGGGCTGGCCATCGTCAAGTTGATCGTGGTGCCGAGCGGCCCGGATGCGGCGGACGATTATCTGGTCGAGCACGCGGTGCCCGGTGAACTGGTGATTTGCAGCGATATTCCGCTGGCCGATCGGCTCGTGAAGAAGGGCGTGGCAGCGCTGGATCCGCGTGGCAAGGAGTTCGACGAGAAGAACATGGGTGACCGGTTGGCAGTACGCAACCTGTTCACCGATCTGCGCGAACAGGGCCAGATGAGCGGCGGCCCTGCGCCATTCGGTGATCGCGAGAAGCAGGCGTTTGCCAATGCGCTGGACCGCATCCTGACTCGCCTTACTCGCAAACCGTGATTCAACGCGGATCCTGTGGTGAGGGGATAAATCCCCTCGCCACAAAAGCTCGGCAGCAAGATCGGGTCAGGCGTCGTTCTCGTGAGTCAATTCAAGCACGCGGTCGACCAGTTTGTTGATCCCCGAAGCCGCTTCGCTGATGTTCTGCGCCAGCATATACGCCGGGGTTGTCACCAGTTTGCGCGCCTTGTCTTCGATGATGTCGGTCACGGCGCAGTCTTCGTGGGTCGCGCCCATCTTGTTCATCGCCGTGGCGGTGTCGGCATCGTTGCCGATGGTGCAGGTTACGCCGGGGCCGTAGATTTTCGCCGCCAGCGCCGGCGAGATGCAGATCAGCCCCACCGGTTTGCCCGCTTCGGCAAATGCCTCGGCCAAGGCCAGCACGTCTGGCTGCACGGTGCAGCCGGCGCCTTCGATGGCGAAGTTCGAGAGGTTCTTCGCCGCGCCAAAACCGCCGGGCACGATCAGCGCATCGAAGTCTTCAACGTCGGCTTCGCGGATGTCCTTGATGTTGCCGCGAGCAATGCGCGCCGATTCCACCAGCACGTTGCGCGACTCGGGCATTTCTTCGCCAGTCAGGTGATTGATCACATGCAATTGCGAGATGTTCGGGGCGAAACACTGCACCTGCGCGCCGCGTTGATCGAGGCGCAGCAGGGTAATGACGCTTTCATGGATCTCGGCGCCGTCGTAAACGCCACTGCCGGACAGGATCACTGCAACTTTTTTGCTCATGGTTTTCTCTCCAGATTCATAGCGCTAAATGTCCACTAATTTATCGCGCGTTGCCATAGGGTTTATGGGGGGCGACCCCTACGGTCAGTCTCAGGACTCACGCCGTCCAATCATCGGACACAGCATGCACGGAGCGCTCTCTACATGGATCGCAACGACGGCGGGGTGTTCATTATTTGGGGCGACTGTTCGACTCGTGCCAGGAAAAGGGCGACGATGAACTGATGATTTCGGGGGACCACACTGCTGTGCGCAGTGTGGGATGGCGAGCGCCGCCCGCCAGCGAGTTACTCGGCTGGTGTCTTGGGTTCGGCGGGATTGGCCAGTTCGGCTTGCTGCAACTGCGCGGCTTTCGCGGCTTGCTCGTCGGCGTAGATCTTCTTCGCCAGACGCGCATTCTTGAAGCGGCGACGCAGCCACAGGCCAACGCCCAATACCAGCAGGGCGCCGAGGACCCACAGTTCGTATTTCTTGATGCTGCCGAGCATGCCTTCGAGCACAGCGCCGAAATGGTAAGCGGCAGCCGCCAGCGCGGTGGCCCAGATGGCTGCGCCGATGCCGTTCAGCAGCAGATAACGCCCCGGCGGATACCCCGACAGGCCGATCGCCACCGGCATCACCGTGCGCAAGCCATAAACGAAGCGGAAGCTCAGGACCCAGATGTCAGGATGCTTACGAATGTGCTCCAGCGCCCGGTCGCCCATCAATTGCCAGCGCGGTTTGCGCGCGAGCAATTTGCGCCCGTGCTTGCGCCCCAGGAAGTACCACAGCTGATCACCGGCATAACTGCCGCAGAACGCCACGACCACCACCAGGTTGATGTCCATGTAACCACGGAACGCGAGAAAACCCGCGAGCACCAGAATGGTTTCGCCTTCGAAGAACGTCCCGAGAAACAGGGCGAAGTAGCCAAAGTCATGCAGAAATTGTTGGAGCATTGTCTGGGTGCTGGCGAAATGAACGCGCAGCCTAACCCTTCGGACACATTCATGAAAGTGTCCAAATGTGTCTCGACGTGAACAATTCCTACACAGACAATGGAATGCGGCTACATGTCACGGGGTACGCATAACTGTCATCTGTTCGTCATAATGGCCGTCTATAACTGTCACGCTCGCCCGTTTGCGCGGGCTCAGGAGTCCGCCGTGAGCTTTACCCCCGCCAATCGTCTGTTCCCTGCAACCCGCCTGCGTCGCAACCGTCGTGATGACTTTTCGCGTCGGCTGGTGCGGGAAAATGTGCTGACGGTCGATGATCTGATCCTGCCGGTGTTCGTGCTCGACGGTGAAAACCGCCGCGAAGCCGTGGCGTCGATGCCGGGCGTAGAGCGGCTGACGATTGATCTGCTGCTTGAAGAAGCTGGCAAATGGGTCGAGCTGGGGATTCCGGCGTTGGCCCTGTTCCCGGTGACGCCACCGGAACTGAAATCCCTCGACGCTGCGCAAGCCTGGAACCCGCAGGGCATTGCCCAGCGCGCAACCCGTGCTCTGCGCGAGCGCTTCCCGGAGCTGGGCGTGATCACCGACGTCGCGCTCGACCCGTTCACCACCCACGGTCAGGACGGCATCCTCGACGAAGACGGCTATGTGCAGAACGACATCACTGTCGATGCGCTGGTCAGGCAAGCACTGTCCCATGCCGAAGCCGGCGCGCAGGTTGTCGCGCCATCGGACATGATGGACGGGCGCATCCAGGCGATTCGTGAAGCGCTGGAAATTGCCGGCCACGTCAACGTACGCATCATGGCCTACTCGGCCAAGTACGCCAGCGCCTATTACGGCCCGTTCCGCGATGCCGTGGGTTCGGCCGCGAACCTCGGCAAGGCGAACAAGGCCTCCTATCAGATGGACCCGGCCAACAGCGACGAAGCGCTGCACGAAGTCGGTGCGGACTTGTCTGAAGGCGCGGACATGGTCATGGTCAAACCGGGCATGCCGTACCTGGACATTCTTTTCCGGGTAAAAGATGCCTTCAAGGTGCCGACGTTCGTCTATCAGGTCAGTGGCGAATACGCCATGCACATGGCGGCGATCCAGAATGGCTGGTTGAGCGAAGCGGTGATTCTCGAATCACTGACCGCCTTTAAACGTGCCGGCGCTGATGGCATCCTGACTTACTTTGCTGTCCGCGCCGCTCAATTGTTACGAGAGCAGAAATAGCCCTCCCAGGAACATTCCATGAATACCGAAGGACTCACTGAAGTTGCCGTAAAAGAAGCTCAGCCGGTGGTCGAACAAATCACCGAAACCCCGCCGGAACTGGAGCCAGCGCCACCCGCGCCGGTCACCGAAACCGCTGCGGCGGTGCCGGCGATCGCCATTCCCGGCCTGGATGACAGCAGCCTGTACATCCACCGTGAGCTCTCGCAATTACAGTTCAATATCCGCGTGCTGGAACAGGCGCTGGACGAGTCCTATCCGTTGCTCGAGCGGCTGAAGTTCCTGCTGATCTTCTCGAGCAACCTCGACGAATTCTTCGAAATTCGCGTCGCCGGTCTCAAGAAGCAAATCACCTTTGCCCGCGAACAGGCCGGTGCCGATGGCTTGCAGCCGCATCAAGCCTTGGCCCGTATCAGCGAATTGGTGCACGGCCATGTCGATCGCCAATACGCGATCCTCAACGACATTCTTTTGCCGGAGCTTGAAAAGCATCAGGTGCGTTTCATCCGTCGCCGTAACTGGACGACCAAGATCAAGACCTGGGTGCGCCGTTATTTCCGCGACGAGATCGCGCCGATCATCACCCCGATCGGCCTCGACCCGACGCACCCGTTCCCGTTGCTGGTGAACAAGAGCCTGAACTTCATCGTCGAGCTGGAAGGCATCGACGCCTTCGGTCGCGATTCCGGTCTGGCGATCATCCCGGCGCCGCGTCTGCTGCCACGGATTATCAAAGTGCCGGAAGAAGTCGGCGGCGCTGGCGACAACTATGTGTTCCTGTCGTCGATGATCCACGCTCACGCCGATGACCTGTTCCAGGGCATGAAGGTCAAGGGCTGCTACCAGTTCCGTCTGACCCGAAACGCTGACCTGGCGCTCGATTCCGAAGACGTCGAAGACTTGGCCCGTGCGCTGCGTGGCGAGCTGTTCTCCCGTCGTTACGGTGATGCGGTGCGTCTTGAGGTTGCCGACACCTGCCCGAAACTGCTTTCGGATTACCTGCTCAAGCAGTTCAACCTGAGCGAGAACGAGCTGTATCAGGTCAACGGCCCGGTCAACCTGACGCGCCTGTTCAGCATCACCGGTCTGGACAGCCATCCGGAGCTGCAATACACGCCGTTCACCCCGCAGATCCCGAAACTGCTGCAGAACAGCGAGAACATTTTCAGTGTGGTCAGCAAGCAGGACATCCTGCTGCTGCACCCATTCGAGTCGTTCACCCCGGTGGTCGACCTGCTGCGCCAAGCGGCGAAAGATCCGCACGTTCTGGCCGTGCGCCAGACCCTGTACCGCTCCGGCGCCAACTCGGAAATCGTCGATGCGCTGGTGGACGCCGCGCGTAACGGCAAGGAAGTGACTGCGGTCATCGAGCTGCGCGCACGCTTCGACGAAGAGTCCAACCTGCAACTGGCCAGCCGTCTGCAAGCGGCCGGTGCGGTGGTGATCTATGGCGTGGTCGGCTTCAAGACCCACGCCAAAATGATGTTGATCCTGCGTCGTGAGCAGGGCGAGATTGTGCGTTACGCGCATTTGGGTACCGGTAACTACCACGCCGGCAACGCCAAGCTCTACACCGACTACAGCTTGCTGACCTCTGACGACGCCTTGTGCGAAGACGTCGGCAAACTGTTCAGTCAGTTGATCGGCATGGGCAAGACGCTGCGCATGAAGAAGCTGCTGCACGCGCCGTTCACCCTGAAAAAGGGAATGCTCGACATGATTGCCCGCGAAACCCAGTTCGCCCTCGAAGGCAAACCGGCGCACATCATTGCCAAGTTCAACTCGCTGACCGATCCGAAGATCATCCGCGCGCTGTACAAGGCCAGCCAGTCCGGTGTGCGCATCGATCTGGTGGTGCGTGGCATGTGCTGCCTGCGTCCGGGCATTACCGGGGTTTCGCACAACATTCATGTGCGCTCGATCATCGGTCGCTTCCTTGAGCACACCCGAGTGTTCTACTTCCTCAATGGCGGCGAGGAGCAGATGTTCCTCTCCAGCGCCGACTGGATGGAGCGCAACCTCGACAAGCGCGTCGAGACTTGCTTCCCGGTGGAAGGCAAGAAGCTGCTGACCCGGGTCAAGAAAGAGCTGGAGCTGTACCTGACCGACAACACCCACAGCTGGAGCCTGCAGTCGGATGGCCGCTACATTCGCAACACGCCAACCGGCAACCAGAACCCGCGCAGTGCGCAGGCAACGTTGCTGGAGCGGTTGGGTAGCCCGATTTTGCCGGTGAGCAGCTGACTTTCAGCCAAATAAAAAGGCGATCCCACGGGATCGCCTTTTTTGTAGCCAAAATCCCCTGTAGGAGCTGTCGAGTGAAACGAGGCTGCGATCTTTTGATCTTAAAACCAAGATCAAAAGATCGCAGCCTGCGGCAGCTCCTACAGGGGGGATTTGCGGTGTGTCAGTGGACGGTTAGGACGATGCCAACCCGCGTCAACCAATCAGCCTCAAGCCCGAAATCCGCCTGAGTCAGCTGATTCTCATCCAGCCAGTCCTGCGGAAATTCCACATCAAGGTTATTGCCGTTGGCATGCAGCACCACCTGCGGCATCGTCTGCGTGCCACGGATGTGGTGGAACAGGATCGCAAAGCGCAGCAGCACGCAGAGGCGGATCAGCTTGTCGCCGTCCTGACCAAAATCGGCAAACTTGTCCTTGGGGATATTGCGGCGATGGCCGCGCACCAGCAGGGCGAGCATCTGCTGGTCTTCGCGGGAGAACCCGGCCAGATCAGAGTGTTCGATCAGATAGGCGCCATGCTTGTGATAGTGGTAGTGAGCGATGTCGAGGCCGACTTCGTGCACTTTCGCTGCCCAGCCCAGCAGTTCGCGCCAGATGCCGTCATCCAGCTGCCAGTCCACGGCAACCTGATCGAAGGCATGCAGGGCTTTGCGTTCGACCCGCGCCGCTTGTTCGACATCGACGTGATAACGCTCCATCAACGAAGTCAGGGTGCGTTCGCGCACGTCTTCGTGATGATGACGGCCGAGCAGGTCGTAAAGCACGCCTTCACGCAGCGCGCCTTCGCAGTGATCCATGCGTTGCAATTCGAGGGCGTCGAAGATCGCTTCGAGAATTGCCAGACCCGCCGGGAAAATCGCCCGACGGTCGGGCTTGATACCATCGAAATCGATTTTGTCGACATCGCCAAGCTTGAACAGTCGGCGTTTGAGCCAGGCCAAACCTTCGGCGTTCACTTCGCCAGTGCCGTGACCTCCGGCCTTCAGTGCCAGACCGATGGCACGGATGGTGCCCGAGGAGCCGATGGCTTCATCCCAGGTCAGGCGGTGCAGGGCGTGTTCGATGCTCATGATCTCCAGCCGTGCCGCGGTGTACGCCTGGGCGTAACGGGCCGGGGTGATCTTGCCGTCCTTGAAGTAGCGCTGGGTGAAGCTGACGCAGCCCATTTGCAGGCTTTCGCGCAGCAACGGCTCGAAGCGCTGGCCAATGATGAATTCGGTACTGCCGCCGCCAATGTCGGCGACCAGACGCTTGCCCGGGGTGTCGGCGAGGGTGTGCGACACGCCCAGGTAAATCAGGCGCGCCTCTTCACGGCCGGAGATGACTTCCACCGGGTGACCGAGGATTTCTTCGGCGCGGCGGATGAATTCGCCACGGTTGCGCGCTTCACGCAGGGCGTTGGTGCCGACGATGCGCACGGCGCCCAGCGGCATACCGTTGATCAGTTGGGCAAAGCGCTTGAGGCAATCGAGGCCACGTTGCATCGATTCTTCGTTGAGCTGGCGCTGATCGTCGATGCCGGCGGCCAGCTGCACTTTCTCGCCGAGGCGCTCGAGAATGCGTATTTCGCCATTCTGGGCCTTGGCCACGACCATGTGAAAGCTGTTCGAGCCCAGGTCGATTGCGGCGATCAGGGACAGATTCTTGGCTTTGGATTGCGGCATGATCAGGGGGTCTCGGTCGATAACCCCGACATCGTGCCACGATCAACGGCTGACGCCAACGCGCACGGTTCAAACCCTTGATCTGACACAGGAATGCGGGTGACCGCTGCGCGGTCAATCGCGGGCAAGCCCGCTCCCACAGGTTTTTGCGTCGAATGCACAATCCTGTTCCTACATAGAACCCTGTGGGAGCGGGCTTGCCCGCGATGAGGCCTTTAAAGCCCCTGCATCTCTTTTTCAGGCCACCGCTTCAACCGTCCCAATGAAATTCGCCAGCTCCGCCGTCTGCGGATTGGCGAACAGCACTTTCGGATCCCCGACCTCATGCACCTTGCCATGGTGCATGAACACCAGTTTGTCGCCGACCTCACGGGCAAAGCGCATCTCGTGGGTGACCATGATCAGCGTCATGCCTTCTTTGGCCAGTTGCCGAACCACGGCGAGCACTTCGTTGACCAGCTCCGGGTCCAGTGCCGAAGTGATCTCGTCACACAACAGCACTTTCGGCGACATCGCCAACGCCCTGGCAATCGCCACGCGTTGCTGTTGCCCGCCGGACAGCCGATCCGGGAAGGCATCAAATTTTTCGCCCAGGCCGACGCGCTCCAGCATCTCGCGTGCCAGCTCGACAGCCTTGGCCTTCGGCACTTTCTGCACCACTTGCGGCGCGAGCATCACGTTTTCGCCAACGGTCAGGTGCGGGAACAGGTTGAACTGCTGGAACACCATGCCGACTTTCTGCCGCAAGCTGCGCAGGTCGGCGCGGGCGGCGTCGAGGTATTCGCCATCGACTTCAATCACGCCGTCATTGATCGACTCCAGGCCGTTAAGTGTACGCAGCAAGGTCGATTTGCCCGAGCCGCTGCGGCCGATGATCGCCACCACCTGGCCTTCCTCGACGCTGAGGTCGATGCCTTTGAGGACGTGGTGATCGCCGTAGTATTTATGCAGGGCGGAAATTCTAAGCAGAGGCATGCAGTCTCCTTTCCAGGTAGCGCGCACTGAGGGACAAGGGGTAGCAGAGCAGGAAATAGCCGAGGGCAACGAGGCCGTAGACCATGAACGGTTCGAACGTGGCGTTGGCGAGCATGCCGCCGGTCTTGGTCAGTTCGGTAAAGCCGATGATCGAGGTCACTGCGGTGCCTTTAACCACTTGCACCGAGAAACCCACGGTCGGCGCCACGGCAATGCGCAGCGCTTGCGGCAGGATCACGTAGCGCAATTGCTCCAGCGGATTGAGCGCCAGGCTCGACGACGCTTCCCACTGGCCATTGGGAATGGCTTCGACGCAACCGCGCCAGATCTCCGCCAGATAGGCGCTGGTGAACAAGGTCAGGGCCACTGCCGCCGCCATCCACGGCGAAATCTCGATCCCGGCCAGCGCCACGCCGAAGAACACCAGAAACAGCTGCATCAACAGCGGTGTGCCCTGGAACAGCTCGATCCAGGTGCGGGCGATACTGCTCGAAAAGGTATTTTTCGAGATGCGCATGATCAGGATCAGCAGCCCGACGATGCCGCCGCCAATAAACGCCACCAGCGACAATGCCAGCGTCCATTGCAGACCGGTGAGCAGGTTGCGCAGGATGTCCCAGAACGTGAAGTCGCTCATTGGCTGCTCCTGGATATGTAGCGACGGCCGAGCCAATTGAGCAATTGGCGGATCAGCAGCGCCATGCACAGGTAGATCAACGTGGTCAGTGCGTAGGTTTCAAATGCGCGGAAGTTGCGCGACTGAATGAAGTTGGCGGCAAAGCTCAGCTCCTCGGTGGCGATTTGCGAACACACCGCCGAGCCGAGCATGACGATGATGATCTGACTGCTCAGGGCCGGCCAGACTTTGCCCAGCGCCGGCAGCAGCACCACGTGGCGGAACGCTTCGAAGCGCGTCATCGCCAGTGCCGCTGCGGCTTCCAGTTGCCCGCGCGGAATCGCCTGAATGCCGGCGCGGATGATCTCGGTCGAATACGCCCCGAGGTTGATCACCATCGCCAACACGGCTGCTTGCCACTCTGAAATCTGTACACCGAGGGATGGCAGGCCGAAGAAGATGAAAAACAACTGCACCAGAAACGGCGTGTTGCGGATCAACTCGACATAGACGCCGAAAATCGCCGAGAACGGACGGATGTTCCACGCCCGCACCAGCGCCCCGACAATGCCCACGCTCACCCCGAGCAGCGCGCCGATGGCCGTCAGCTCAAGGGTGAACAGCGCGCCGCGTAGCAGCAGGTCGGTGTTTTCCACCACCGGCATGAAATCGAACTGATAAGCCATGAGGTTCTCCCGCGCAGTCGATCAGAGATCGGCCGGCAGCGGCTCTTTCAGCCAGGTCTGCGAGTTCTTTTCCAGCGCGCCATCAGTTTTGGCGGTGTTGAGGATGTCGTTGACCTTGGCCAACAGCGCCGCTTCGTTCTTGTTCACGCCAACGTAGACCGGCGAGTCCTTGAGTTTCACTTTCAGCGCCGGCACGCGTTTCGGGTTCTTTTCGCTGATCGCGACCATTACCACGTTACCGCTGGCGATCAGGTCGACCTGGCCTGCGAGGTAGGCGGCGATGGTCGAGTTGTTGTCTTCGAAGCGCTTGATGGTCACGCCTTCAGGGGCGACTTTGCTCAGTTCGATGTCTTCGATGGCGCCACGGGTGACGCTGATGGTTTTGCCCTTGAGGTCGTCGAGGTTGGTGATCGCCGCGTCGGGTGGGCCGAACACGGCGAGGTAGAACGGTGCGTAGGCACGAGAGAAGTCGATGACTTTCTCGCGTTCCGGGTTCTTGCCCAGGCTGGATATCACCAGATCAACCTTGCCGGTGGTCAGAAAGGGGATGCGGTTGGTGCTGTTGACCGGGGTCAGTTCGAGTTTGACCTTGAGCTGATCGGCCAGCAGTTTCGCCGTGTCGATGTCCAGGCCGCGGGGTTTCATGTCCGGGCCGACCGAGCCGAACGGCGGGAAGTCCTGCGGCACGGCGACTTTGAGCGTGCCGCGTTTGACCACGTCGTCGAGACCGTCGGCGTGAGCGGGCGCCTGGCACAACATCAGGCCGGCAAACAGGGAAGCGAGGAGGGCGCTGTAACGCAGGGTCATGGACAATCTCCGGATCGGCGGGAAGTATTTTCTGCGATCGGACAGAGCATGGGCCGTGCCAATACGCAGCTTTCGCCCCGGCGCGCCGCGGTTTCAGCGGGTTTGTTCGGTCTTACTGGTCTGAACAGTCAGATTGTTTTTCGCACTGCGATAGCGCATCGGCCACGTTTGCCGAACCCCGCTGGGGCACGACTTGCCGGACTCGGCGAATAGCTTTACAACTAGCCGCACATTGGCCTGGCACGTCTGAAAACCATGAACTCGATCTCCCGCGCCGTACCCGAAGTGGCGCTGCAAGCGATCCGCAAACTGATCACCGAACAGGGCTTCGGCCCGGGCGATGCCTTGCCGTCGCAACGTGATCTGGCGCTGCAACTGGGCGTCAGCCGGGCGTCGTTGCGTGAGGCGCTGTCATCGTTGAGTGCGCTGGGTCTGGTCAGCATTCAGCCGGGCAAGGGTGTGTTCGTGCAGTCGCCGGTAGAGTTGTCGCGTGGGGAGAGTGCCGGGAGCTGGCCATTCGCGGCGCAGGCCTCGCCGCTGGATATCTTTCAATTACGCTATGCGCTTGAAGGCTTTGCGGCGGGGCTGGCGGCGGTGACGTTGAGCACATCTGATCTGGATGCACTGGAAGACAATGTCGCCGCCATGCGTGAGCAATTGCGATGTGGCGACTTCGAAGCCGCGGCGAAGCTGGATTTCGAATTTCACCGACGAATCCTGCTGGCCAGCGGTAATCAGGCGATGCTGAGCATCCTTACCGCCAGCGCCGAGATCTTTCTGGAGAGTCAGAAACTACCGTTCATCCGTGCCGAACGCGCCATGGAAACCTGGCAGGAACACCGCAAGATCCTTCGTGCACTGGCCCGCCGTGCCTCGGGTGCAGCGCAAAAAGCCATGCAGGAGCACGTGCGCAACGCCGCCCTGCGCACCGGAATCGCCTTCATTGCTCCCGCCAGCGCCTGACTTGAGCTATACCCAAACTCATGAGGCACCATAGCAAGACTCAATCATCTGCGGCTTCCTGAACCGGAGCGGGGCGGATATGATGGGCCACGTTTTTTTGCTTACAACCTGGAGAATTCCATGAGCAGCGATCTTATCAAACACGTTAGCGACGCTAGCTTCGAAGCCGACGTACTCAAGGCCGAAGGCGCTGTACTGGTCGACTACTGGGCTGAATGGTGCGGCCCTTGCAAAATGATCGCTCCGGTTCTGGACGAAATTGCCGAGACTTACAAAGGCAAGCTGACCGTTGCCAAACTGAACATCGACGAGAACCAGGAAACCCCCGCCAAGCACGGCGTGCGTGGTATCCCGACACTGATGCTGTTCAAGAACGGCAACGTTGAAGCGACTAAAGTCGGCGCCCTGTCGAAGTCGCAACTGGCTGCTTTCCTCGACGCCAACATCTAAGCGTCGCAGTAAAGTGCCTGAAAAAAAGCCCCGCAATTAGCGGGGCTTTTTGCGTATTCAGGGCTAGACGCTCCGAAACTCAGGTGGTACATTCGGCCCCGCACTGGTTTCTCCATTGCCCCCTGCTAGCCGTCGCCGACGCACTCCTTTTCGAATAAGTACGCGATCCTGTCGCCTTCTCTGCGGCGCGGCCTCATTAAGCCAAAAGCTTAATTTCCCCCCCTCCATAAATGATTACGTCATTCCTATATGAATCTGACTGAACTCAAGCAAAAGCCGATTACCGACCTGCTCCAACTGGCCGAAGAAATGGGCATAGAAAATATGGCCCGTTCGCGCAAGCAGGACGTGATTTTCTCCCTGCTGAAAAAGCACGCTAAAAGCGGCGAGGAAATCTCCGGTGATGGCGTGCTGGAGATTCTCCAGGACGGCTTCGGCTTCCTGCGCTCCGCTGACGCTTCCTACCTCGCCGGCCCAGACGATATCTATGTCTCGCCGAGCCAGATCCGCCGCTTCAACTTGCGCACCGGTGACACCATCGTTGGCAAGATTCGCCCTCCGAAGGAAGGCGAGCGGTATTTCGCTCTGCTCAAGGTCGACACGATCAACTTCGATCGCCCGGAGAACGCGAAAAACAAGATTCTCTTCGAGAACCTGACCCCGCTGTTCCCGACCGTGCGCATGAAGATGGAAGCCGGCAACGGTTCCACCGAAGACTTGACCGGTCGTGTGATCGACCTGTGCGCTCCGATCGGCAAAGGCCAGCGCGGTCTGATCGTTGCACCGCCGAAAGCCGGTAAAACGATCATGCTGCAAAACATCGCAGCGAACATCGCCCGTAACAACCCTGAAGTTCACCTGATCGTATTGCTGATCGACGAACGTCCGGAAGAAGTAACCGAAATGCAGCGCACCGTGCGCGGCGAAGTGGTTGCCTCGACCTTCGACGAGCCGCCGACCCGTCACGTCCAGGTAGCCGAAATGGTGATCGAGAAGGCCAAGCGCCTGGTCGAGCACAAGAAAGACGTGGTGATCCTGCTTGACTCCATCACCCGTCTGGCCCGTGCCTACAACACCGTGATCCCGAGCTCCGGCAAGGTATTGACCGGTGGTGTCGATGCTCACGCCCTCGAGAAGCCAAAGCGTTTCTTCGGTGCTGCGCGCAACATCGAAGAGGGCGGCTCGCTGACCATTATCGCCACCGCGCTGGTTGAAACCGGCTCGAAGATGGACGAAGTGATCTACGAAGAGTTCAAGGGTACCGGCAACATGGAGCTGCCTCTGGATCGCAAGATCGCCGAGAAGCGTGTGTTCCCTGCGATCAACATCAACCGTTCCGGCACCCGCCGCGAAGAGTTGCTGACCGCCGACGACGAACTGCAGCGTATGTGGATTCTGCGCAAGCTGCTGCACCCGATGGACGAGGTGGCAGCCATCGAGTTCTTGATCGACAAGCTGAAAACGACCAAGACCAACGACGAGTTCTTCTTGTCGATGAAGCGCAAGTAATACCAGCGCTGTTCAAAAGAACGCCCCGAAAGGGGCGTTTTTTTTTGCGCGAAATTATTTGTGTATGGATTGAAATGAACGCTGCTGATAACTTTCGCGCCTTCAGGGACTTTGTATCCAAAAGAAGAAAGGTTTTTCATGCATACGTTTGGCAATCGCCGTGATATCGACGGATTACGAGCACTGGCGGTCATTCCCGTCCTGTTGTTTCATTTCGGTTTCAATACATTCAGTGGCGGCTTTGTCGGCGTTGACGTCTTTTTCGTCATTTCCGGTTTCCTGATAACCACCATTCTGTTCCGTGAAATCAGTGCGCAGCGTTTCAGCTTCCTTGATTTTTGGGGCCGCCGAGCCCGTCGCATCCTGCCAGCCTTGACGGTGGTGGTCGTGGTAACGCTGGCGCTGGGCTGGCTGTTGCTGACGGCAAAAGACCTTTCCGAACTCGGGCGCACGATTCGTTACCAGTCGTTGTTCATCTCCAACATCCTGTTCATGCGTGAAGACGGCTACTTTGCGCCGGCGTCGGAGCTCAAACCGCTGCTGCATACCTGGTCGCTGGCGGTGGAAGAGCAGTACTACATCTTCTTCCCGCTGATGATGGTGTTGCTGATGCGCTATGTCCGGCACTGGCGCTGGATGCTGTTCGCCGTGCTGCTGGTGTCGTTCGGCCTGAACATCGTCTATATCGAGCGCAGGCCCGAATTCGCGTTTTTCTCGCTGCCGACCCGCGCTTGGGAATTGCTCTGCGGCGCCATGCTGGCGGTGGTGCCTGCGCCGAAGCAGGCCCCAAGCGCATGGCTTCGGCAGTCTGTCGGCCTGGCCGGATTGGCTGCGGTACTGGTGGCGATTTTCACCTTTGACCGGTCCACGGTGTTCCCGGGCTGGGCAGCATTGCTCCCGGTATTGGGCACGACGGCGCTGATCTGGTCGGGTGCGCAGGGCGCGACGTGGACCAGCCGGCTGTTGAGTCTGCAAGCCCTGGTGTGGATCGGCCTGCTGTCCTATTCGCTTTATCTCTGGCATTGGCCGGTCTATGTGTATGCCAATGCGATCTCGATCGACGGCATCCAGCCTCTGGAGGCGCTGGGCTGGATGGCCCTGGCGCTGGGCCTGGCATGGCTGAGCCTGCGCTATGTCGAACTGCCGTTTCGGGAAAAGCGGATTTTCGCCAGCCGTAACTCGGTGTTGGTCGGCGGTCTGGTATCGATCACCGTTCTGGCGATCACCGGCTCGGCCATTCGCTCGGCAGACGGTGTTCCCCAGCGTCTGAGCGGCAAGGCGCTGGAGTACGCTCAATCCCGGGAGTGGAACGCCGGGCAGTCGAAATGCATGCACTTGAGCACAGACAAGGCGCTGACCAAGTCCTGTCTGGTGGGCGGAGATCCGGAGAGTGGCGCCACAAAACTGTTCTGGGGCGACAGCCACGCCGCCGCATTGTTGCCGGCCATCGAAGGCAACACCGGTCGTAATGTCCAGCCGGCGTGGCTGTACAGCTTGACGGGTTGCCCGCCGATTATCGAAGACAGGCTGCGCCAGCAGTGCAAAGACTTCAATAAGCGCAACATGGAGCGCGTCATCAGTCTGGGGATCAAGGACGTGGTGCTGGCAGCAAACTGGAGCCTGTACGTTTATGGTCGCGAGGATGGCGACGGCGACAGGCAGTTCCTGCTTGATCGCAAAGACAACCCGCGCCAGGCAGAGCAGCGCATGGCCGCCGGCATCAAGGCACAAGTGGCCGAACTGCGCCAGGCGGGCGTGCAAGTCTGGTTGTTCAAGGAAGTGCCGTTGCAACACAAGAGCTTCATCGACCGCTTGACCAGTCTGGCGCGAATCGGCCGCTCGGCAGAGGGCCTCGGTCGCCCGCTGCAGGAACACTTGGCTCGTCAGCAGTTTTTCACGTCACTGTTCAGCTCGATGAGCGCCGCCGATTCGGGCGTGCATGTTATCGACCCGACGCCGCTGATGTGCAAGGACGGGCTGTGTGCCATCGATGTCGATGGTCACTCCCAGTACAAGGATGCGGATCATCTTTCGGACGTGGGCAGCGCCAGACTGAGCCCGTTGTTTGCGCCGCTGCTGCTGGGTACGAGCCACAATTGAGCGATGCCGGGCGCTGACGGGCTGCTGTTTGCCCGTCAGAGCAGGTAGGATGTACGCCTATTTTGAGGGTGCCATCGTCAATGAAATTCAAGGATCTTCGGGATTTCGTGCAGCAGCTTGAGCAGCGCGGAGAGTTGAAACGCATCCAGATTCCCGTCTCGCCGGTGCTGGAGATGACTGAGGTGTGCGACCGCACGCTGCGGGCCAAAGGCCCGGCGCTGCTGTTCGAGAAGCCGACGGGCTACGACATCCCGGTGCTCGGCAACCTGTTCGGCACCGCCGAGCGGGTGGCCATGGGCATGGGCGCCGAGTCGGTCAGCGAACTGCGCGAGATCGGCAAGCTGCTGGCTTTCCTCAAGGAGCCGGAACCGCCGAAGGGCTTGAAAGACGCGTGGGCGAAACTGCCGATCTTCCGCAAGATCATTGCCATGGCACCGAAAGTCGTCAAAGACGCGGTGTGCCAGGAAGTGGTCATCGAAGGTGATGACGTCGACCTCGCCATGTTGCCGGTGCAGACCTGCTGGCCCGGCGACGTCGGCCCGCTGATCACCTGGGGTCTGACCGTCACCAAAGGCCCGAACAAGGATCGTCAGAACCTCGGTATCTACCGTCAGCAAGTGATCGGCCGCAACAAAGTCATCATGCGCTGGCTCAGCCACCGTGGCGGCGCTCTGGATTTTCGCGAGTGGTGCGAGAAGCATCCAGGCCAGCCGTTCCCGGTATCCGTGGCCCTTGGCGCCGATCCGGCGACCATCCTCGGCGCCGTGACGCCAGTGCCGGACAGCCTCTCCGAGTACGCTTTCGCCGGTCTCTTGCGCGGCAACCGCACCGAACTGGTCAAGTGCCGAGGCAACGACCTGCAAGTGCCGGCCACTGCCGAAATCATCCTCGAAGGCGTGATTCATCCGGGCGAAATGGCCGATGAAGGCCCGTACGGCGACCACACCGGTTATTACAACGAAGTCGACAGCTTCCCGGTGTTCACCGTCGAGCGCATCACCCACCGGATCAAACCGATCTACCACAGCACTTACACCGGCCGTCCGCCGGATGAGCCGGCGATTCTCGGCGTGGCCCTGAACGAAGTGTTCGTGCCGATCCTGCAGAAGCAGTTTCCGGAAATCACCGACTTCTACCTGCCGCCGGAAGGCTGCTCGTACCGTATGGCCATCGTGACCATGAAGAAGTCGTATCCGGGCCACGCCAAGCGCGTGATGCTGGGTGTCTGGTCGTTTTTGCGACAGTTCATGTACACCAAGTTCGTTATTGTCTGTGACGACGATATCAACGCCCGCGATTGGAACGACGTGATCTGGGCTATCACCACGCGCATGGACCCCAAGCGCGACACGGTGATGATCGATAACACGCCGATCGACTACCTCGACTTCGCCTCGCCGGTCTCCGGCCTGGGGTCGAAAATGGGCCTCGATGCCACCCACAAGTGGCCGGGCGAAACCACTCGCGAGTGGGGCCGCGTGATCGTCAAGGACGACGCCGTCACCCAGCGGATCGATGCCATCTGGAATCAGTTAGGAATAGATTGATGCGTGTAACCCTGCAGCCCTCCGGAGCGGTACTTGAGATACGGCCCGGTGAGCGGATTCTCGATGGTGCACGGCGCCTGGGCTTCGACTGCCCGCAAAGCTGCCGCAATGGCAACTGCCACGTGTGTGCGGCGTTGCTGGTGGAAGGCCGGGTTGAGCAGGCCGGCACGGTGCGCGACCACGGCGAGTTCTACACTTGCATAGCCGAGCCGCTGGAAGACTGCATCGTGCTGTGGGATGGCGTGCTCGCGCTGGGAGAACTGCCTGTGCGCAGCCTTTCGTGTCAGGTCATCGAATGCCGGGACGTCGGCGGCGACACCTGGCGTGTGCGTCTGCGCGCGCCGGCCGGCAAGCCACCGCGCTATCACGCCGGGCAATATTTGATGATCGAGCGCGAGAGCGGCGAGAAGTCAGCGTTCTCCATGGCCTCGGCACCGCACGGTGGGCGCGACCTGGAAATCCACGTGCTGGCGCGCGAAGCCAGTGCGTTGAGCCTGATCGAACAGCTGCAACGCAACGCAATGGTGCGCGTCGAACTGCCATTCGGTGACACTCACCTCGCCGAGCTGCCGGACGGGCCACTGGTGCTGGTTGCCGCTGGCACTGGCATGGGCCAGATCCACAGCCTGATCGAACATTGCCGCGCCAACGGCTTCAAACACCCGGTGCATCTGTACTGGGGCGTGCGGCGTCCGGAAGATTTCTATGAGATCGAACATTGGGACGAATGGCTGAAGCTGCCCAATCTGTTCCTGCACAAAGTCGTCAGCGACCAATGTGGCTGGGAAGGCCGCTGCGGGATGCTGCACGAGGCGGTCGGTGAAGACTTTCCTGATCTGAAGCCACTGCACGTCTACGCCAGCGGCTCGCCGGCCATGGTCTACGGCACGCTGGACGCGCTGGTCGAAGCGGGGATGGATGCTCATCAAATGCGCGCCGATGTGTTCGCGTATGCCCCGCGTGGCTAATCGTTATAACTCTCTATATAGCCGATCGGTATTTATCTAAATAGGTAAATACCGCTAGGTTATATATCAATCGGGCAATCTTTTAAGAAGTGTGCCATGGCACCTAAATTGCCTTAAAACATATGTGCCTTATTGTTACAGCGGTGCGTTCTATTAAGTAATTCTTCACCCGCGGGGAGCTGAACGCTATTCGCCATGAGTGCCATTGAAAACGCTTTTCTGAACCTGGCTTACCCTCCGCGGCTCGATCTTGGGCCGCAGCTGACGCACGAACAACTTCTCGCTTCCATGCAATCGACCATGGCGCGCCACAAGGGCGGGCCGGTGTGGCTGTTCGCTTACGGTTCGCTGATCTGGCGGCCGGAATGCAATTCGGCGCAGCGCATGCGCGGTCGCGTGCATGGCTACCATCGTGGCTTGTACCTGTGGTCGCACGAACATCGCGGCACGCCGGAAATGCCGGGGCTGGTGTTCGGTCTGGATCGTGGCGGTTCGTGCAGTGGATTTGCTTATCGCTTGCCCGAAGACGATCTGGACAGTGCGCTGTATGCGCTGTGGAAGCGCGAGATGCCGTTCCCGTCCTATCGGCCACACTGGCTCAACTGCCGGCTCGAAGATGGCAGTCAGGTTCAGGCATTAGGATTTGTTTTGGAGCGACACCTGCCCAGCTATGCCGGCAACTTGCCGGATCACGTGCTGAGCCAGGTGTTCGCGAGCGCTTGCGGGCGTTACGGCACCACTCGCGATTACGTCGAGCAGACCGCCCGCGCCCTGCGTAGCCACGCCATGCCAGACCGAAATCTGGAGGCGCGGCTCAAGCGTTGTAAATCACAGGTTGATCAAGCGACCGCTTCGCGGCTCTGACTGGCGACTTGTTTGTGCCATAGCGTCGGGGCCAGGAAGGCCATCGCCAGCAGGCATGCGCTCACTAGCAGGACAAAACCGCCGTCCCAGCCAAAGTGGTCGACGGTGTAGCCCATCGCCGCGCTGGCCGCGACCGAGCCACCCAGATAACCGAACAGACCGGTGAAACCCGCAGCGGTACCCGCGGCTTTCTTCGGCGCCAGTTCCAGCGCCTGCAGGCCGATCAGCATCACCGGGCCGTAGATCAGGAAGCCGATGGAGAATAGCGCGATCATGTCCACGGTCGGGTTGCCGGCCGGGTTCAGCCAGTAAACCAGGGTTGCGACGGTCACCAATGCCATGAACACCATGCCGGTCAGGCCACGGTTGCCACGGAAAATCTTGTCCGACATCCAGCCGCACAGCAGCGTGCCCGGAATCCCCGCCCATTCGTAGAAGAAGTAGGCCCACGAGGTTTTATCCACGGTGAAACCCTTGGCTTCCTTGAGGTAGGTCGGCGCCCAGTCCAGTACGCCGTAGCGCAACAGGTAGACGAAGACGTTGGCCATGGCGATGTACCAGAGCATTTTGTTGCGCAGCACGTATTTGACGAAGATTTCCTTGGCGCTGAATTCGTCTTCGTGGCTGGCGTCGTAGCCTTCCGGGTAGTCGTTCTTGTATTTCTCGATTGGCGGCAGGCCAACCGATTGCGGGGTGTCGCGCATGGTCATGAAGGCAAACACCGCCACGCCCAGAGCCACAGCCGCCGGCACATAGAACGCCGCGTGCCAGTCGTTGAACAAACCCATGCCGAGCAGGAACAGCGGGCCAATCAGGCCGCCGCCGACGTTGTGCGCCACGTTCCACACCGAGACCACGCCGCCGCGTTCCTTCTGCGACCACCAGTGCACCATGGTTCGTCCGCTCGGCGGCCAGCCCATGCCCTGCGCCCAGCCGTTGATGAACAACAGAATGAACATCATGGTCACGCTGGACGTCGCCCACGGTGCGAAACCGAACACGAACATCACCCCAGCCGATACCAGCAGGCCGAAAGGCAAGAAGAAACGTGGGTTGGAGCGGTCGGACACCAGGCCCATGAGAAACTTGGACAGGCCATAGGCAATGGCGATGGCCGACATCGCCAGACCCAGATCGCCACGGCTGTAGCCCTCGTCGATCAGATACGGCATGGCCAGGGAGAAGTTTTTGCGCAGCAGGTAATAACCCGCGTAGCCAATGAAAATGCCAGCGAAGATCTGCCAACGCAGGCGTCGGTAGGTGCTGTCTATTGTTTCTTCAGGCAATGGAGCCTGATGTGCGGCAGGACGAAAGAAAGCAAACATTCAAGAGCTCCAGATTTCTTGTTTTGACTGCGGATGCGAATGTTACAGTTTCGTTACCGAAAATAGCACCGGTTCGCATCCACCAAACAGCGGAAATGTTGGAGATCGAGTGTTCCTTTATGAACATGTCGCTCAGGTATAAATGGCGGTCGTATAGGAGATGCCGGATTGCGCGGGGGGGCAATCCGGCTTTGATGCTGTTCAGCGAACTTGCACGACGACTTTTCCGACAGCCTTGCGCTGCCCCAGATCATTGATCGCTTGCGCCGCATTGCTCAGCGGATAGACCTGCGACACCAGCGGTTTCAGCTTGCCCTCGGCAAACCAGCCAAACAATTGCTGGAAGTTCGCCGCGTTGTCCTGCGGTTGGCGCTGGGCGAAGGAGCCCCAGAACACGCCGAGTACCGCCGCACCCTTGAGCAGGGCGAGGTTGACCGGCAGTTCGGGAATGCGTCCGCTGGCGAAACCGACGACCAGCAAACGGCCGTTCCAGGCGATGGCGCGGATGGCTTGGTCGAAGAGATCGCCGCCGACCGGGTCGTAGATCACGTCGGCACCCTGGCCGTCGGTGAGGCGTTTGATTTCTTCCTTGAGGCTGTTTTCGCTGTAGTTGATCAGTTCATCGGCGCCGGCAGCCTTGGCCACGGCGAGTTTTTCCGTGCTGCTGGCCGCGGCGATGACCCGCGCGCCCATGGCTTTACCGATTTCCACGGCTGCCAGGCCAACACCGCCGGAAGCACCCAGCACCAGCAGGGTTTCGCCGGGCTGAAGGTTGGCGCGTTGCTTGAGGGCGTGCATTGAGGTGCCGTAGGTCATGCTGAATGCAGCGGCGATGTTGAAGTCCATCGACGGCGGAATCGGCAGCACGTTGTAACCCGGCACCGCGACCTGCTCGGCGAAGCTGCCCCAGCCTGTTAGGGCCATGACCCGGTCGCCGACTTTCAGATGACTGACCTTTTCGCCGACAGCGCTGACTACGCCCGCCGCTTCACCGCCCGGCGAAAACGGGAAGGGCGGCTTGAATTGGTATTTGCCCTCGATGATCAGCGTGTCCGGGAAGTTGACCCCGGCGGCGTGCACGTCCAGCAGGATTTCGTTCTTCTTGGCGACAGGACTGGCGACGTCTTCCAGCACCAGCGATTCGGCAGGGCCGAAGGCTTTGCACAGCACGGCTTTCATCAGGGCTATTCCTTTGGGAGTGATGGCCGATAAGTGTAGGTGTGTCAGTCAACGGGTCAACGAGCATGCCCGGCCCTGATAGTCAGCCATAAGCTTGTGCTTGCGCGGCGGGTCGTTATGCTAGGCCGCAAACCGGATAAGGAGCGAATTGTGAAAGCGTGGATCATGTTGTTGCTGGCCCTGTCTCTGCCTGTGGCAGCGCTGGCCGAAGAAGCCAAAGAAGGCGAGGCGCCGAAGGTCAATTACATCACCCTGAGCCCACCGTTCGTGGGCAACTACGGGCTCGATGGCACGCCGAAACTGAAGGTGTTCAAAGCCGATGTGGCGCTGCGCGTAACCGGCGAAGAGTCGACCAAACTGGTCAAGGCCAACGAACCGTTGATTCGCAATCAGCTGGTGGCGCTGTTCACCCAGCAGACGACTGAGGCGATGGGCAGCATCGAGGGCAAGGAAAAGTTGCGTCAGGAAGCGTTGAAACAGACGCAGCAAGTAATGAATGACGAGACCGGCAAGCCGGTGGTTGAGGATCTGTTGTTCAACAACCTGATCATTCAGTAAGACAGATTTAGAAACTCAAAAGATCGCAGCCTTCGGCAGCTCCTACATTGGAATGCACTTTCCTGTAGGAGCTGGCGAAGGCTGCGATCTTTTTTGTGGCCGTTACCGCAGCGCCAATACCGCCGCCCACTGCTCCGGCGTCACCGCCATCACCGACAGCCGCGACCCTTTCTGCACCAGCGGCATTTCGGCCAGCGCGGTCTGCTGCTTCAGATAATCGAGCTTCAACACCCGCGCGAACGTTTCGACGTGCTCGACATCGATTGCGCTCCAGGGGTTTTTTTCTGCTGTGGCCTTCGGATCGAAGTAATGACTTTCAGGGTCCAGCGCCGTCGGATCCGGATACGCCGCCTCGATTATTTTTCCGATCCCGGCAATTCCCGGCTCCGGGCAACTGGAATGGTAGAAAAAGAACTCATCCCCCACCGCCATCGCGCGCAGGAAGTTGCGCGCCTGATAGTTGCGAACTCCGTCCCAGCGCGCTTTGCCAAGTTTCTCCAGGCCTTTGATCGAGAGTTCGTCAGGTTCGGATTTCATCAGCCAATAGGCCATGGTTTTTGCTCCTGAAGCGTTCTTTGGGCAAGTTGTCGGGCAATTTTATGACAAACCGACAGTCGGTTGACGTCAGCGTTTGCGCGCAGGTTCTCGTTGTCGCAAAATGCCGGCCTTTAACGCTTGACGCTGCTGCACGGCCTACGAATGGAAACCGCTGCTGTCATCGTGATGATGTGCCTTGAGGGGGGCAATCGATGAAACGCAAACCGGATTTGCTTTGGGTTTTGGTTATTTTGTTTGGTTTGGGCGTTGTGACCACCGGTTACGCGCAAAGCCTGTGGGCCAACAAGGCCGACGCACCGATTGAAATCGCGCAACAGGTTCAACAGTCGACAGCTTTCAAGCGCTGAAACTGCCTTCCCGACGCCGCTGATCTACGCGGCGTCTAGTCTACGAAATACCACGCCTTGTCAGTGACCGTGCCTTGCAACGGTACATCCCAACTCGCCTGCGCCAGCCGTTCGACCTTCTGACATTCATGGGCCAGGCCCAATAATGTCGGCTTGCGCCAGTTCTTGCGCCGCGCCAGATACGCCAGGCTGCGATCATAGAAGCCACCGCCCATCCCCAGACGTCCGCCGACGTCGTCAAATCCCACCAGTGGCAACAACACCAGATCCAGTGTCCAGATCTTGCGCTGGCGAGCCAGATTGGCGCGCGGCTCAAGGATGCGGAAACGGTTGGGTTTGAGTTTTTCGCCGGGACGGATGCGCTGGAACACCATTTTGGTTCGCGGCCAGGCACTGAGCACCGGCAGGTACGTGGCCTTGCCCCGACGCTGTGCTTCACGCAGCAGCAGGCGCGGATCGATTTCACCGTCGGCGGGCAGGTACAGGGAGATGTGTTTTGCCCGGCGAAAGTGCGGGTCTTGCGCCAATTGCCGGAACAAACCTTTGGCGGCCTGGCGTTGTTCAGCAGCAGTCAGCGCGCGGCGCGCCTTGCGCAGCAGGCGGCGGAGTTGCGGGCGGGGCAGCAGCGCGGGTTCGGTCATGGTTCGGCTTCGGCAGGTTGGACGAAAACGTACGCATAAAAAATCCGATGTCGGCATTCACCGACATCGGATTCGAATCAGGCTCCCCGGATGAACCGCTGTCAACTTAGCCCTTGAACCCGAAAGTTCAAGGTGGAAGATGCAGTAGACTTTAAGGCTTTCCGTCTGGCGGACATGCACACCAGCCCAACGTGCAACTTCCAGGGTAGTGCGAATCGGCTCAGGGACATCGTCAACTGGCAAGCACCCCAGGGAGTGCCGCGAGTATACCTCAAGCGGTCTGGCGAATCAGCCCTTGCTGATGTCCGGATCGTCGGCCAGGACCAGATCGACACGATCGAGCAAGTCACGCACCTGCTCACGGGTCGAGCCGCTGGCTTGAATGTCCGGGCGCTCTTCTTTGTGCAAGAGATCGTGAGTGATGTTCAGTGCAGCCATCACAGCAATGCGGTCGGCACCGATGACTTTGCCGCTGCTGCGGATCTCGCGCATCTTGCCGTCCAGGTAGCGTGCGGCGCTCACCAGATTGCTGCGCTCTTCCTGCGGGCAAATGATCGAATATTCTTTATCGAGGATCTGCACGGTAACGCTATTGCTTGAACTCATGAGTCTTGCTCCAGGGCCTTGAGGCGCGAAATCATCGATTCGACCTTACGCCGGGCGATTTCGTTTTTTTCAATGAGGTGCGCGCGTTCCTCGCGCCAGGTCTTTTCCTGAGCTAGTAAGAGTGCGTTTTGACTCTTTAGTTGCTCGACTCGGCCAATCAGCAGTTCGAGTCTGGCCATCAGCGCTTGCAGGTCGTTGTCTTCCATTGGATTCACTGTCTGATGGGTTAGCTGGCGGACAGCCTTTAATAGTCTTGGCGAGTCTGTCGATGTAGGATACAAGGCCTCCATTCTAGACATAGCGCCGTCTGGCGCCTAGCTGCCCATGACCATTGCGAATTCCCCGTACCAAGCTTTTGCCACCCTGCTGACTTCCAGCGGCCACAACGTCTCGCCTGCCGAACTGCACGGCTTGCTGCTCGGGCGTAGTTGCGCCGGTGCCGGCTTCAATGCCGACGAGTGGCTGATCGATGCCGCCGAGCTGCTCGAAAGCGAGCCACAGGACAACATCCGCAACGCCCTGATCGGCCTGCAAGAGATGGTCAAGGGTGAGCTGACCGGCGACGACGTCACTGTCGTCCTGCTGCTGCCGACCGATGACGCGCCACTGGCTGAGCGTGCCGCCGCACTGGGCGAATGGTGCCAGGGCTTCCTCAGCGGTTTCGGCCTGAACTGCCGCGACAGCAGCATGCTCAGCACTGAAGCCACCGAAGTGCTGCAGGATCTGGCCGCCATTTCCCAGGTGCAAGATGCCCTGGAAGAATCCGAAGACGGCGAGACCGACTACATGGAAGTCATGGAGTACCTGCGCGTTGCGCCGCTGCTGCTGTTCACGGAAACCAAAAAAGCCGACGTGCCGCCAGCCGCCAAGCCGTCGCTGCATTAATCGCGAGCCAGGGAAAGCCATCTGCCCATGATCCATATCCCGAAAGCGGAATACAGCCGTCGCCGCAAGGCCCTGATGGCGCAGATGGAACCCAACAGCATCGCGATTCTGCCCGCCGCCGCGGTGGCCATCCGCAACCGCGACGTCGAGCACGTCTACCGTCAGGACAGCGACTTTCAGTACCTCAGCGGTTTTCCCGAGCCGCAAGCCGTCATCGTCCTGATGCCCGGCCGCGAGCATGGCGAATATGTTTTGTTTTGCCGTGAACGCAACGCCGAACGCGAAATGTGGGACGGCTTCCGCGCCGGCCAGGAAGGCGCGATACGCGACTTTGGCGCCGACGACGCCTTCCCCATCACCGACATCGACGACATCCTGCCGGGCCTGATCGAAGGTCGCGACCGGGTGTATTCGGCGATGGGCAGTAACCCCGAATTTGACCGACACCTGATGGACTGGATCAACGTGATCCGCTCTAAAGCGCACCTCGGCGCCCAGCCCCCGAACGAATTCGTTGCTTTGGATCATCTGCTGCACGACATGCGCCTGTATAAATCGGCGGCAGAAGTGAAGGTGATGCGCGAAGCCGCACGGATCTCGGCCCAGGCCCACATCCGTGCGATGCAGGCCAGCCGCGCCGGGCTCTACGAGTACAGCCTCGAAGCCGAGCTCGATTACGAATTCCGCAAGGGCGGGGCGAAGATGCCGGCCTACGGTTCGATCGTCGCCGCCGGGCGCAATAGCTGCATTCTGCATTACCAGCAAAATGACGCGCTGCTCAGGGACGGAGATCTGGTGCTGATCGACGCCGGTTGCGAAATCGACTGCTACGCCAGCGATATCACCCGCACCTGGCCGGTCAACGGCAAGTTTTCGCCCGAGCAGAAAGCGATCTACGAATTGGTACTCGCCTCGCAGGAAGCTGCATTCGCTGAAATCGCCCCGAACAAGCACTGGAATCAGGCGCACGAAGCCACGGTTCGAGTCATCACCGCAGGTTTGGTGAAGCTGGGCCTGTTGCAGGGCGACGTCGACGAATTGATCGCGACTGAGGCTTACAAAGCGTTTTACATGCACCGCGCCGGCCACTGGCTGGGGATGGATGTACACGACGTCGGCGAATACAAGGTCGGCGGCGAATGGCGCGTGCTGGAAGTCGGCATGGCGCTGACCGTGGAACCGGGCATCTACATCGCTCCGGACAACCAGAGCGTAGCGAAAAAATGGCGCGGCATTGGCGTGCGCATCGAGGATGACGTGGTAGTGACCAAGACCGGCTGTGAAATCCTCACCAACGGCGTACCGAAAGCCGTCGCCGACATCGAAGCGCTGATGGCGCAAGCACGGACACACGCGGCATGAGTCGAGTCAATCTGGCAATCATCGGTGGCGGCCTGGTCGGCGCGAGTCTGGCATTGGCGCTGCAGGCCGGGGCCAAGGCGCGCGGCTGGAAAATCGTGCTGATCGAACCGTTCGCGCCTGGCGACAGTTGGCAGCCGAGCTACGATGCGCGCTCTTCGGCGTTGTCCTTCGGTGCGCGACAAATCTATCAACGGTTGGGCGTGTGGCAGGAAATCTCCCGTCGCGCCGAGCCGATCAAACAGATTCATGTGTCCGATCGTGGCCGCTTCTCTACCGCGCGGTTGTCGGCGATGGAAGAGGGCGTGCCAGCGCTGGGTTACGTGGTGGAAAACGCCTGGCTCGGCCAATGCCTGTGGCAGCACGTCGACAAGGATGTGATCAGTTGGCGTTGCCCGGCGGAAGTCACGCGCATGGAGCCGCTGCCCGACGGCTATCGTCTGACCCTCAATGATGAAACCACCCTTGAATGCGACCTCGCGGTGCTTGCCGATGGCGGGCGTTCCGGCTTGCGCGAGCAGTTGGGCATCAACGTGCGCAAGCGTCCGTATAACCAGAGTGCGCTGATCGCCAACATCACCCCGAGCGAAGCGCACAACGGCATGGCGTTCGAGCGTTTCACCGACGAGGGCCCGATGGCCTTGCTGCCGCTGCCGGATAACCGTTGCGCATTGGTCTGGACGCGTCTGGGCATGGACGCGCAGCGCCTGGCCGATTTGAGCGAGCGCGATTTCCTCAGCGAATTGCAGGGCGTGTTTGGTTACCGCCTCGGCACGTTGAAACAGGTGGGCGCGCGACATTTGTATCCGTTGTCGCTGGTCGAAGCCGAGGAGCAGGTGCGCTCGCATCTGGCTGTACTTGGCAACGCTGCGCACAGTTTGCATCCGATAGCGGGGCAGGGTTTCAACCTGTCCCTGCGTGATGCCGATGCTCTTGCCGCGGCTTTGCTCGCCAGCGACAAACCGCTGGGCGATTTCGCCACGTTGCAGGCGTATCGCGAGCGTCAGCGTCTCGATCAGGACCTCACGGTGGGGTTCTCCGATCAGGTTACGCGGCTGTTCGGCAGCACCCAGCCGTTGGTATCGCTGGGGCGCAACATCGGTTTGCTCGGTCTCGACCTGTTACCACCCGCCAAGCGCTGGTTCGCCCGCCAGGCCATGGGTTTGGGAACACGTCCGGATGCTTAAGTGGTTGAGCAACACGTTCGGCAAGGCGCGGTTGATGCGTTGGGCGATGACGTTTTACCCGCCGTATCTCGGCGCCGGTGTTCGGGTGCGGCACATCAGCGACGACTTTCGCGATGTTCAAGTGTCGATGGGGTTGGGCTGGTACAACCGCAACTACGTCGGCACGCAGTTCGGCGGCAGTCTGTATTCGATGGTCGATCCGTTCTTCATGTTGATGCTGATGGAAAACCTCGGGTCGCGGTACATCGTCTGGGACAAGGCCGCCGACATCGATTTCATTGCGCCGGGCAAAGGCCCGGTGTTCGCCCGGTTTACCATCGACGACACCTTGCTGGATGAGGTCCGTCGGCAGACCGCCAATGGCGAAAAGTACCTGCCGCAGTTGCAGGTCGATATTCATGACGGCGCCGGCAACCTTGTCGCGCGGGTCGGTAAAACCCTTTACGTGCGGCTCAAGCCGCAAGCGAGACAGGCTTAAAGCATGGAAATGCGCGCAGATCTGCTGATTGTCGGAGCCGGAATGGTCGGCAGCGCCCTGGCGCTGGCGTTGCAGGACAGTGGCCTGGAGGTTTTGCTGCTCGACGGCAGCCCGCTGAGCGTCAAACCGTTCGATGCCCAGGCGCCATTCGAACCACGGGTGAGCGCGTTGTCGGCGGCCAGCCAACGAATACTCGAACGCCTTGGCGTGTGGGACGGCATCGCCAGTCGGCGCAGCAGTCCCTACACCGACATGCACGTGTGGGATGGCAGCGGCACCGGGCAGATTCACTTCTCGGCGAGCAGCGTGCATGCCGATGTACTCGGCCATATCGTCGAAAATCGTGTGGTGCAGGATGCCTTGCTCGATCGTTTGCACGATTGCGATCTGGGCATGCTGGCCAACGCACGGCTGGAACAGATGCGCCGTTCCGGTGATGACTGGTTGCTGACCCTGGCCGATGGTCGGCAGTTGCGCGCTCCGCTGGTGATCGCGGCGGATGGCGCCAATTCCGCGGTGCGCCGTCTGACCGGTGTTGCGACCCGTGAATGGGATTATCTGCATCACGCGATCGTCACCAGCGTGCGCAGCAGCAAACCGCATCAGATGACGGCGTGGCAGCGCTTCACCGATCACGGGCCGTTGGCGTTTCTGCCGCTGGAACGCGATGGTCAGCAGGACTGGTGCTCGATCGTCTGGTCGACCACCCCGAGCGAAGCCGAACGTTTGATGGCACTGGATGAAGCGGCATTCTGCCGTGAGCTGGAGCGCGCGTTTGAAGGTCGCCTGGGCGAAGTCGTCAGTGCCGATCCACGGCTGTGCGTGCCACTGCGTCAGCGACATGCCAAGCGTTATGTAGCCGAAGGCCTGGCGCTGATCGGCGATGCCGCGCACACCATTCATCCACTGGCGGGGCAGGGCGTGAACCTGGGTTTCCTCGATGCGGCGGTGCTGGCCGAAGTGCTGTTGCAGGCGACCGAGCGTGGTGAACGGCTGGCGGATGTGAAAGTGCTGAGCCGCTACGAGCGCCGGCGCATGCCACATAACCTGGCGTTGATGGCGGCGATGGAAGGGTTTGAGCGCTTGTTCCAGGCCAACCCGCTGCCTGTGCGCTGGTTGCGTAATGCCGGGTTGAAGCTGGTTGAGCAGATGCCTGAGGCCAAGGCGTTGTTTGTGCGTGAAGCCCTCGGGTTGACCGGGGACCTTCCGGCACTCGCAAAACCCTGAGGTCTGCATTGAGGCTGATGGCCTCATCGCGAGCAGGCTCACTGCTACATTTTGGCAATGCGTCCGCTGTAGGAGCTGCCGAAGGCTGCGATCTTTTGACTTTGTTTTTTAAGATCAAGGTCAAAAGATCGCAGCCTTCGGCAGCTCCTACAGGGGGGCGTTTAGCACCATGCAACATCTGGTAACTCCTTGCCCAAGTGATCGATTGAGAAGGTAAATGTGAGTCCTTATCATTTAGCCCACATTTCCCGACCGAGAGACCACTCCCATGTTGGCACCCAAGCGTCTTCTGACCGCACTGGCCTTGACCCTGATCGGCAGCACCACTGCCCAGGCCGCCGACGAGGTGGTGGTTTACTCTTCGCGCATCGATGAACTGATCAAACCGGTGTTTGATGCCTACACCGCCAAAACCGGGGTGAAGATCAAGTTCATCACCGACAAGGAAGCGCCGCTGATGCAGCGCATCAAGGCCGAGGGTGAGAACGCCACCGCCGACCTGCTGCTGACCGTCGATGCCGGCAACCTCTGGCAGGCCGAGCAGATGGGCATCCTGCAGCCGTTCACCTCGAAAACCATCGACGCCAATATCCCGCAGCAATACCGCGCCTCCAGCCACGCCTGGACGGGGTTGAGCCTGCGCGCACGGACCATCGCCTATTCCACTCAGCGAGTGAAGCCGGGCGAATTGACCACCTACGAAGCACTGGCCGACAAGAACTGGGAAGGTCGCCTGTGCCTGCGCACGGCGAAGAAGGTCTACAACCAGTCACTGACTGCGACCATGATCGAAGTACATGGCGCCGAGAAGACCGAGAAAATCCTCAAGGGCTGGGTAAACAACCTGTCCACCGATGTGTTCTCCGATGACGTTGCAGTGCTCGAAGCGATCAATGCCGGGCAGTGCGATGTCGGCATCGTCAACACCTACTACTACGGTCGCCTGCACAAGCAGAAGCCGGAACTGCCGGTCAAACTGTTCTGGCCGAATCAGGCGGATCGCGGTGTGCACGTCAACCTGTCGGGCATCGGCTTGACCAAACATGCACCACACCCGGAAGCCGCCAAGGCACTGGTCGAGTGGATGACCACGCCTGAGGCGCAGAAAATCTTCGCCGACGTCAACCAGGAATTCCCGGCCAACCCTGCCGTTGCACCGTCGGAAGAAGTGGCCGCATGGGGCAAGTTCATTGCCGACACCTTGCCGGTGGAAGTGGCGGGCAAGCGCCAGGCCGAAGCGATTCGCATGATGGATCGGGCGGGCTGGAACTGAGTCTGCTGATTTAGAGAGCAAAAGATCGCAGCCTTCGGCAGCTCCTACAGGGTGAGCACAATCCCACTGTAGGAGTTGCCGAAGGCTGCGATCTTTTTGCTTTTCTCCTTACACTCTACGTTTTTCCTCCACGAGAGTTCGCAAGTGGCCCACCCCGCCCAACGCCGCTGGTATCCCATCGTCTTCGCCATTGCCGCGCTGGTGCTGTTGCCCCTGAGCGTTCTGCTGCTGTCATGGCAGACCATCGATCAACAGATCTGGTCACACCTGTGGGAAACCCAGATGCCGCGCCTGCTGGGCAACACCCTGACGCTGGTGCTCGGCGTTGGTGTCGGCGTGACGCTGCTGGGGGTGAGCCTCGCCTGGCTCACCAGCCTCTGCGAATTCCCCGGTCGCCGCTGGCTCGATTGGGCACTGATGTTGCCCTTCGCCATCCCGGCCTATGTGCTCGCTTTCGTGTTTGTCGGCTTGCTCGACTTCGCCGGGCCAGTACAAACACTGCTGCGTGAATGGTTCGGTTCCGGCCTGCGGCTACCGCGCGTTCGCTCCACTGGTGGGGTGATTCTGGTGTTGGTGCTGGTCTTCTACCCCTACGTTTACCTGTTGGCACGCACGGCGTTTCTCGCTCAGGGCAAAGGCCTGATGGAAGCCGCGCGCGTGCTCGGCCAATCACCCTGGCAAGCCTTTTGGCGCGTAGCGTTGCCGATGGCGCGTCCGGCGATTGGTGCGGGCGTGGCACTGGCGCTGATGGAGACTCTGGCGGATTTCGGTGCGGTCTCGGTGTTCAACTTCGACACCTTCACCACGGCGATCTACAAGACCTGGTACGGCTTCTTCAGCCTGTCCAGTGCGGCCCAATTAGCCAGCCTGTTGTTGCTGGTGGTGATGCTGGTGCTCTACGGCGAACGTCGCGCACGCGGCGCGAACCGGGCGAGCAACGAGCGGCCTCGGGTCAAGGCGCTGTATCACCTGCGCGGGTTCAAAGCCTTCGCGGCGATGAGTTGGTGCGTATTGGTCTTCGCCTGCGCGTTTGTGATTCCGGTTTTGCAATTGGTCGTGTGGTTCTGGCAGCGCGGGCGCTTCGATCTCGATGAGCGCTACGCCGGGCTGATCCTGCACACCCTCTATCTGGGTGGCATGGCGGCGTTGATCACTGTCAGCGTGGCGTTGCTGCTGGCGTTCGCCCGCCGGTTGGCGCCGACCCGGGCGATCCGCTCCGGTGTCAGTCTGGCCAACCTCGGTTACGCCCTGCCGGGCTCGGTGTTGGCCGTGTCGATCATGCTGGCCTTCAGTTATCTGGATCGAGAACTGGTGATTCCGCTTTCGGGCTGGCTCGGTGGTGCAGGCAAACCATTGTTGCTCGGCAGTCTGGCGGCGTTGCTGATGGCGTATCTGGTGCGGTTTATTGCCGTCGCGTATGGCCCGTTGGAAAGCAGTCTGGCGCGTATACGGCCATCTTTGCCGGAAGCGGCACGTAGCCTGGGTGTCAGTGGGCCGCGACTGTTTTTCAAAGTGTATCTGCCGTTGTTGCTGCCCGGTACGTTGAGCGCGGCGTTGCTGGTGTTCGTCGATGTGCTCAAGGAAATGCCCGCAACCCTGCTGATGCGCCCGTTTGGCTGGGACACGCTGGCCGTACGCATCTTTGAAATGACCAGCGAAGGCGAATGGGCGAGGGCGTCTTTACCGGCGCTGACCCTGGTTCTGGTCGGACTATTGCCGGTCATTGGCCTGATCCGGCGCTCGGCGCACCGAAACACTTAGTCGTCAGTCCTGAATCATGCGGCTACAATGCGCGGCATTCGGTGCGGTTCGTCTGACAGACCCGTTCGCTGGAAACGGCTGAAAGCCTTATATTTCAAGGCTTTCACCCGTGCAGCGGCAGTCCGCACCCTCGCCACGCCCGGAAGGAGAAACCCATGGGACAGCGTACGCCTCTGTATGACCTGCATCTCGCCCTCGGCGCGAAGATGGTCGATTTTGGCGGTTGGGATATGCCACTGCATTACGGCTCGCAGGTCGAGGAGCACCACGAAGTGCGCCGCGATTGCGGGGTGTTCGATGTGTCCCACATGACCGTAATCGATGTTGACGGCGCCCAGGCCAAGGCCTGGCTCCAGCATTTGCTGGCCAATGACGTCGAACGCCTGCACCGCCCCGGCCGTGCGTTGTACAGCACCATGCTCAACGAGCGTGGCGGCATCGTCGATGACATGATCGTCTACCGCCTCGAAGACGGTTATCGTCTGGTGTTCAACGCCTCGACCCGTGATCAGGATCTGGCCTGGATGCAGGCGCAACTCGGCAGTTTCGCCGTGCAACTGCACGAGCGCTCGGAACTGGCGATGCTGGCCATTCAAGGCCCGCATGCACGGCACAAGATTGCCGAACTGGTCACCCAGTCGCGTGCCACGCTGATCCAGCACCTCAAACCCTTTGAAGGCGAGACCGACGGCGACTGGTTCATTGCCCGCACCGGTTACACCGGTGAAGACGGTCTGGAAATCGTATTGCCGGCCAATCAGGCCCCGGCTTTCTTCAACGATCTGGTGGGTGCCGGCATTTCCCCGATCGGCCTCGGTGCCCGCGACACGTTGCGCGTGGAAGCCGGCATGAACCTCTACGGTCAGGACATTCATCAAGACGTTTCGCCGCTGGCGTCCAACATGGCCTGGAGCATCGCCTGGGAACCGGCCTCGCGTCAGTTCATCGGCCGTGCTGCGCTGGAGGCGGAAAAAGCCGCTGGCGTTGCACACAAACTGGTCGGTCTGGTGCTTGAGGAACGCGGTGTTTTGCGTGCCCACCAAGTCGTTCGTATCGCCGATGTTGGCGAAGGAGAGATCACCAGTGGTAGTTTCTCTCCTACGCTAAGCAAATCGATTGCCCTGGCGCGTGTTCCGATGGCGACTGCCGACCGCGCCGAAGTGGAAATCCGTGGCAAGTGGTACCCGGTACGAGTGGTCAAACCGACCTTCGTACGCCATGGCAAAACTTTGATCTAACCTTTTCCGGCGGGCACCACCGCTGACAATTTCTTGAGGACACTGAAGATGAGCGATATTCCTGCCGACCTGCGTTTTGCCGAAAGTCACGAATGGGCACGTCTGGAAGCCGACGGCACCGTCACTGTGGGCATCAGCGATCACGCGCAGGAAGCGCTGGGTGATGTGGTGTTTGTCGAGCTGACGGAAGTCGGCAAAGTGTTCGCGGCTGGCGATCAATCCGGTGTGGTCGAATCGGTGAAGGCCGCTTCCGACATCTACGCCCCGGTCAGCGGTGAAGTCATCGCGATCAACGAAGAGCTGAGCGGTTCGCCTGAGCTGCTGAACTCCGACCCGTACGGTGCGTGGATCTTCAAGCTCAAGCCTAGCGACAAGGCTGAGCTGGACAAGCTGCACGACGCGGCTGCCTACAAGGCTGCCATCGGCGAGTAAGCTGAGCGCTGCACCCCAAAGCCCCGACTTGTCGGGGCTTTTTGTTTCAGGATCAAAAGATCGCAGCCTGCGGCAGCTCCTGCAGGAGTCCAATTATGGATATACATAGCCTTTGTAGGAGCTGCCGAAGGCTGCGATCTTTTGATCTTCAAGGGCACTGCTATGCTGGTTTGACCGTATTTGCCTTGACGCCGAGCGCCAGCCAAGAGAGAGCCCGTCATGTCCCAGTTGCCGTCCCTGAGCCAGTTACGCGATCCCGAAGCATTTCTGCGCCGCCACCTCGGCCCCGATGCCGCCGAACAGCAGGCCATGCTCGACAGTCTGGGCCTCGGCAGCCGAGGTGAACTGATCGAGCAGACCGTGCCCCCGGGCATTCGCTTTAATCGCGCACTGGATTTGCCGCCAGCGCTGGATGAGCAAGCGGCGCTGGCCAGGTTGCGTGGCTACGCCGAGCAGAATCAGGTCTGGACCAGCCTGATCGGCATGGGCTACCACGGCACGCTCACGCCGACCGTCATCTTGCGCAACGTGCTGGAAAATCCCGGTTGGTACACCGCCTATACGCCGTATCAACCGGAGATTGCCCAGGGTCGGCTCGAAGCGCTGCTGAATTTTCAGCAGCTGACCATCGACCTCACGGGCCTGGAACTGGCCAACGCGTCATTGCTCGATGAGGCTACTGCGGCGGCGGAGGCCATGGCGCTGGCCAAACGTGTCGCCAAGTCGAAGAGCAATCTGTTTTTCGTCGACGAGAACTGTCATCCACAAACCATCTCCGTCGTGCAGACCCGGGCCGAAGGTTTCGGTTTCGAGTTGATCATCGACGCTGTGGATAACTTGCAGCAGCACCAGGTATTCGGAGCACTGCTGCAATACCCCGATACCCACGGCGAGATCCGCGATCTGCGTCCACTCATCGATCACTTGCATGCCCAGCAAGCCCTTGCCTGTGTGGCGACCGATTTGCTCAGTTTGCTGCTGCTGACGCCGCCGGGTGAGTTGGGCGCCGACGTGGTGTTCGGTTCGTCGCAACGCTTTGGCGTGCCGATGGGCTACGGCGGGCCGCATGCGGCGTTTTTCGCCAGTCGCGAAGAATACAAACGGGCGATTCCCGGGCGGATCATCGGTGTGTCGAAAGACGCTCGCGGCAACGTCGCGTTGCGCATGGCCCTGCAAACCCGCGAGCAACATATCCGCCGCGAGAAAGCCAATTCGAACATCTGCACGGCGCAGGTGCTGTTGGCCAATATCGCCAGTTTTTACGCGGTCTATCACGGGCCGGAAGGCTTGAAGCGCATCGCGCAGCGAGTGCATCGGCTGACCTGCATTCTGGCGGAAGGGCTTGAGCGCCACGGCATCAACCGGATCAACGCGCAGTTTTTCGACACGCTGACGCTGGACGTCGGCGGCGCGCAAACCGCGATTATCGAAAGTGCCAAGGCTGCGCAAATCAACCTGAGGATTCTCGGCCGTGGCCGGGTCGGGCTGAGCCTCGACGAAACGTGTGACGAGCACACCGTGGCAAAGCTGTTCGATGTGCTGCTGGGTGCCGATCATGGGCTGATCGTCGAGGATCTTGACGCCCAGGCACTGGCTTCCGGTATTCCAGACAGTCTTCAGCGCAGCACACCGTACCTGCGTCATCCGGTGTTCAACGCCCATCACAGCGAAACCGAGATGCTGCGTTACCTCAAGCAACTGGAGAACAAGGATCTGGCGCTCAACCAGTCGATGATCCCGTTGGGCTCCTGCACCATGAAACTCAACGCCACCAGCGAAATGATCCCGATCACCTGGCCGCAGTTCGCCAATCTGCATCCCTTCGTGCCCAGGGAGCAGGCGGTCGGCTACACCTTGATGATCGAAGAACTTGAGCGCTGGTTGTGCGCGATTACCGGGTTCGACGCGATTTGCATGCAGCCCAACTCCGGCGCTCAGGGCGAGTACGCCGGGTTGCTGGCGATCCGCAAATATCACGAGAGCCGCCAGCAGGGCGCGCGCGATATCTGCCTGATTCCGTCCTCGGCCCACGGCACCAATCCAGCCTCGGCACAAATGGCCGGGATGCGTGTGGTGATCGTCGAGTGCGACGAGGCGGGTAACGTCGATCTAGAGGATTTGAAAGCAAAAGCCGCCGAGGCTGGGGATAAGTTGTCATGCCTGATGGCGACCTACCCATCGACCCACGGCGTGTACGAAGAAGGCATCAGCGAGATCTGCGAGGTTATCCACAAGCACGGCGGTCAGGTGTACATGGACGGCGCGAACCTCAATGCGCAGGTCGGGCTGGCGCGGCCGGCGGACATCGGTGCCGACGTGTCGCACATGAATTTGCACAAGACCTTCTGCATTCCCCATGGCGGTGGCGGGCCGGGCATGGGGCCGATCGGTATTCGCGCACATTTGGCGCCGTTCGTCGCCAACCATCCTGTGGTGCCGATCGACGGGCCGCTGGCGCAGAACGGAGCAGTCAGCGCGGCGCCGTGGGGCAGTGCGAGCATTTTGCCGATCAGCTGGATGTACATCGCCATGATGGGGCCGCAACTGGCAGACGCCAGCGAAGTGGCAATCCTCGCGGCGAACTACCTGGCGCAGCATTTATCCGGTGCGTTCCCGGTGCTGTACACCGGGCGCAACGGGCGGGTCGCGCACGAATGCATTCTCGATTTGCGGCCGCTTAAAGCGCAGACCGGGATCAGCGAGGAGGATGTCGCCAAGCGCCTGATGGATTACGGCTTCCATGCGCCAACCATGTCGTTCCCGGTGCCGGGCACCTTGATGGTCGAGCCGACCGAGAGCGAATCCAAGGCTGAGCTGGACCGGTTCATCGGCGCGATGTTGAGTATTCGCGCGGAAATCACCGAGGTGCAGAACGGGAACTGGCCGGCGGAAGACAACCCGCTCAAGCGTGCGCCGCATACCTTGGCGGATGTCACCGGCGTGTGGGAGCGGCCGTACAGCATCGAGCAAGGCATCACACCGGATGCACACACCAAGGCACACAAATACTGGCCAGCGGTGAATCGGGTGGATAACGTTTATGGGGATCGCAATCTGTATTGCGCTTGCGTGCCGGTCGACGATTACCGCTGAAGATCAAAAGATCGCAGCCTTCGGCAGCTCCTACATTGATTCGTGTACACCCGTGCCCTGTAGGAGCTGCCGAAGGCTGCGATCTTTTGATTTGTCGTCAAAAAAAATGCCGCTCAAATGAGCGGCATTTTTGCGCGTGAATGGCTTACTCGGAAGCCACGGCGTTCTTTGCCAGAATCGCGTTCGCCAGTTCCATGTCCGTCGCCTGCAGGCCCGGATTGTCGTTACGGACTTTCTGCATTGCAGCTTCCAGATACGGGCCACGGATGCCGCCATCGCTGGCAACGAAACTGCCGGCGTCGTCCTGTGCGGCGACGATCAGCTTGTGATCCTTGAAGGTCAGGTAAGTCGAGCCGGTGGTGGCGCCGGAGGAAATGACGTTACGCCAGAAGCTGTCGGCCATTGCCGAACCAACAGGCAGAGACAGCAGGGCAAGGGTAGCGACAGCAAGTTTGAGACGCATGAGGGGGTGACTCCACTGGTGTTGAATGAGCGGTTGGATCGTCATTTCCCCTGTCCGGTTCCCTGAGCGCCTATTTCAACTCGCTTTGTGGCGTCACCCGCAGCACTTCCTCAACCGTTGTCAGCCCCGCCGCAACTTTCTGCGCACCGGACAGACGCAAACTGCGCATGCCTTCCTTGAATGCCTGGCGGCGGATCGCCGTGAGGTCGGTGTCAGGGGTGATGAAGGCTTTGAGGCTGTCGCTCAGTTGCATGATTTCGTAAACCCCGGCGCGTCCGTGATAACCGGTGTCGCGGCACTCCACGCAGCCGATGGCCCTTTGTGCGTTGCCCGGCAGTGGCGCCTGCCAGGGCCGGGTCAAGGTTTGCCAATCCTCCTCGTCCAGGGTCAGCGGTGCTTTGCAATGCGGGCACAAGGTCCGCACCAACCGTTGGGCCATGACCCCGAGCACCGTGGCCTTGATCAAGTAATGCGGCACGCCCAGTTCAAGCAATCGGCTGATCGCACTCGGCGCGTCGTTGGTGTGCAGCGTCGACAGCACCAGATGCCCGGTGAGTGCCGCTTGAATCGCCATCTCGGCGGTTTCGAGGTCGCGAATCTCGCCGATCATGATGATGTCCGGGTCCTGTCGCATCAGCGCGCGCACTCCGGCGGCGAAGCTCAGGTCGATGTTGTGCTGGACCTGCATCTGGTTGAACGCCGGCTCGACCATTTCGATCGGGTCTTCGATGGTGCAGAGGTTGACCTCCGGCGTCGCCAGTTTTTTCAGGGTGGTGTAGAGCGTGGTGGTCTTGCCCGAACCGGTGGGCCCGGTGACCAGAATGATGCCGTTGGGCTGGCGAGTCATGTCCTGCCAACGGCGCAGATCGTCGGCGGAAAACCCAAGCTGATCGAAGTCCTTGAGCAGCACATCCGGGTCGAAAATCCGCATGACCATTTTTTCGCCGAACGCGGTGGGCAGGGTCGACAGGCGCAACTCCACTTCGCCGCCGTCCGGGGTCTTGGTCTTGACCCGGCCGTCCTGGGGTTTGCGCTTTTCGGCGACGTTCATCCGCCCGAGGCTTTTCAGGCGACTGACGATGGCCATCGTCACCTGCGGCGGAAATTGATAGACGTTATGCAGCACGCCGTCGATGCGAAAACGCACCGTGCCTTGCTCGCGGCGCGGTTCAATGTGGATATCACTGGCGCGCTGCTGGAAGGCGTACTGAAACAGCCAGTCGACGATGTTGACGATGTGCGCGTCGTTGGCGTCCGGCTCCTGATCGCTGGCGCCGAGGTTGAGCAATTGTTCGAAGTTGCCGAGGTTGCCGTTCTGTTGATCGGCGTTACTGGCACCGCTGACCGATTTGGCCAAGCGAAAGAACTCGACGCTGAAACGCTGGATGTCCACCGAGTTGGCCACCACCCGTTTGATCGGCAGCTTCAAGACGTGAGTCAGATCGGCTTCCCAGCCGGTCACATAAGGCTGGGCGCTGGCCACCGTCACCGAGTCGCGATCGACCGCCACCGCGAGAATCTTGTGGCGCTGGGCAAAGGCGTAGGACATCAACGGGGTGATGGCGGCAACGTTGATCTTCAGCGGATCGATGCGCAGATAGGGCTGGCCGGCCTGTTGCGCCAGCCACAGGGTCAGGCTTTCGAGGTCCAGATGCTTGCCCGGACGGCTGAGGTCGTCCAGTTGCTGGCTGGCGATAAACTCCAGCGGATGCTTCTGGCCATGCGCGGCGTGGCGACGGCGTGCATTGAGTGCCTGCTCCGCCGAATCCTGGCTGATGAAGCCTTGGGCGACCAGTTCACGCAATACATCATTGAGGTCCAGCCAGCGGTCCTGAGTGGCAAGTTGAACGGACATGCGGGCTTCCTTTTAAGCGACAGTGCGCAAAAGGATAGTCGCGGCCCCGCAGACCGTTGGGCCACTACCCGACGAAGCCGTTGCCGGATTTGTCAGCCGGCCGCCTGCGCCGGTGCGGCCCACGCCGTGTCGGTGTTCTGCAGATTCACCGAACAGACGCTGATCAGGTTACGAAGTTTTTCCGCAATCACCTGCGCGCGATGCCAGCTCAAGCCGCCCATGACGAGGTCGATCGACAACAGATCATCCATTCGCTGCACGTTCACTTGCTCAGGCGTAAGAAACTGCAGCGCGAACAGGTTGAGCACGCGCACCAGCAAATCCGGTTCGGCCTCGGCCAGAATCTGATACTGCGCCAGGCAGTGGGCGTTACTGACGTTCCAGACATCGGCGCGGGCCGGGGGCGTGTTGACGGCTTCAAGGTGCGGCATGGCGGGGCTCCAAAATCACTGGAGGAATTTTTACATTCGATGCCGGGTATTTCTTATCTAAGATGGGCGTAATTGGCGTTTGATCAGCTGGATCAATTCGCAGAATGTTCTGTTTGAGGTTTTTTTATGCACAGCGAGCTGGACAGCTACGACCGCAAGATTCTCGCCTTGCTGCAAGAGGACGCTTCGCTCTCGAGTGCGCAGATCGCCGAGCAGGTGGGCTTGTCGCAATCGCCGTGCTGGCGGCGGATTCAGCGGATGAAGGAGGAGGGGATCATTCGCGGCCAGGTGACCTTGCTTGATCGCAAGAAGATCGGCCTTAACACGCAGATCTTTGCCGAAATCAAACTCAACGCCCACGGGCGTTCGAACTTCACCGAATTCACCGAAGCGATTCGCGGTTTTCCGGAAGTGCTGGAGTGTTATGTGCTGATGGGCGCGGTGGATTTTCTGCTGCGCATTGTCGCGGCGGACATCGAGGCGTATGAGCGGTTCTTCTTCGAGAAGTTGTCGCTGGTGCCGGGGATACAGGAAGTGAACTCGATTGTGGCGCTATCGGAGATCAAGTCCACAACCAGTTTGCCGGTTTGAGGTGAGGCTGCTGGCCTCATCGCTGGCAAGCCAGCTCCCACAGGTTTTGTGTTGAAACACAAATTACATTTCAACATCAAACCCTGTGGGAGCTGGCTTGCCAGCGATGGCGGTATTACATACGCAGCAGCATTTTCCACGCACGATTCTGATAAACCGCAATCGCCTGCTGCTTGCGTGCATCGAGCAGTTCGTCAGTGATCGTCGGCTCGTTGGCTAGTTGCGCCAACTTGTTCAGCTCGCCGTACAGACGATCCATTTCCGGGATCTCCAGTACATTGCGGGCGTGGTGCAGCCAGACCTGAATGCGCTCGATACGCGGCAGCTGTTCAGCCAGATCTTCCGGCTGCTGCTGATAACGCTGCAATTGCAGGGCCGTGGCTTCTTCGCCGAGCAGGCGCGGCAACCAGCTGTGCAACTGCGCGCCACCCTGACGGTTGCCACGCACATTACGGTCAGCGGTCCAGCTGCGAGCCAGCAGCCAGCGCGAAGCGGTCAGCGAGAACTGGCCCCAGCGTGGGTCTTCCAGCTCTTCAAGGAACTGCTCCGGCGCGGCTTTGCGCACGTCTTCGTCCTCGATACCGACTTGAACCAGCGGGCGCCAGTCTTCCAGCAGTGCATCGAGGGCCACGCGCAGGTCGTGGGTCGAAGGACGCGGTGCGGCCTGGCCGAGGCTGCTGAGCAGAGCGCGCATTTCCGCGAGGTTCTCGACCCAGTCCTGCAACAAACGCCAGTGACCGTTGAAACGATATTGTTCGGCCAGACGCTGGCTGCTGCCGAGCAAATGCCAGCACAGTGCGGCGAAGGCGTCGTCCAGTTGGGTTTCGACCGTCAGTTGCGGCGCCGGCAGGCTCAGCGAGTAGCTGTTGGCGTCGTACAAGCGGTAGCCGCGCTCAGCCTTGCTGATGTCGCACGGCATCAGGGCCAGGGTTTGTGCCAGTTCAGCGGCCAGTTCCAGCAACGCTTCAGGCTCGCCTTCGCGCAGTTCGAGTTCCAGCTCGCAGATTTCTTCTTTCTGTTTGCCAACCACGACGTGACCGAGATCCAGCGCCGCTTCGATAACCACTTTGCTCTTGCCGCGGCCCCAGGCGATTTCGGCGCGCTCGCGGACGAAATCGGTGGTGAAGATTGGCTTCAGGGTTTTCTTGTCCAGCTCGGCCAGCGACTCTGGCCAGCATTCGCCGTCGAGTTTCTTCACGTCGAGCTTGGCTTTCGGCAGTTTCCAGTCGTACTCGTTACGCTCGGACAGACCGGCGACACTCTGGCCACGGGTCTTGAGGGTCTGAATCACCTCGTCGCCGTCCTTGCGCAGGCGCAGGGCAACTTTGGCCTGGGCCAGATCACGCTCCGGGGTGTCGAAGTACTGATTCATCAACTCACGGCGTTCCCAGCCACTTTTGTTGCGTTTCTTGAGAAGAGGGTGCTCGCGCAGGGCGGCGAGGGTTTCGCGGCTGACGCGGAGTTTGATTTCGGTTTCTTTTTGCATGGCCGGAAAATCCAGGATCGGGAGCGCAGCCGGGGAATATGTGGCTGCCAAGGCCGTGCAGTGTACAGGACTGATTCGTCCTACGCCCTGCGGCGGTTTATTCCTGACGCCGGATGGTTCTATGATGGACTTCAAATCGGGAGTTGGAGTCAGCGATGCCTTTGCCGTCCATGCAAGACCAGTTCGCTGCGCTGATCGCCGCGCCGTCGGTCAGCTGTACCCAACCGAACCTCGATCAATCCAACCGGGCAGTGATCGATTTGCTCGCGGGATGGCTGGGTGATCTGGGGTTCAGCTGCGATATCCAACAGGTCAGCCCCGGCAAATTCAATCTGCTCGCCAGTTTCGGCAGCGGCCCTGGCGGTCTGGTGCTGGCCGGGCACAGCGACACGGTGCCGTACGACGACGCCTTATGGCAGACCGACCCGCTGAAACTCACTGAAGTCGACGGCCGCTGGGTTGGTTTGGGCAGTTGCGACATGAAGGGCTTCTTCGCCCTGATCATCGACGCCGTGCTGCCGCTGCTCGATCAGCCGTTCAAGCAACCGCTGCTGATCCTCGCCACCTGTGATGAAGAAAGCTCGATGTCCGGCGCTCGCGCGCTGGCCGAGGCCGGGCGACCGCTGGGCCGCGCGGCAGTGATCGGCGAGCCGACCGGGCTCAAGCCGATTCGCATGCACAAAGGCATCATGATGGAACGCATCGACATCCTTGGGCAGAGCGGGCACTCGTCGGACCCGCGCCTGGGGCACAGCGCCCTTGAGGCCATGCACGATGCCATCGGCGAACTGCGCGGTCTGCGCCTGCTGTGGCAGCGCGAATACAACAATCCGCAATTCAGCGTGCCGCAACCGACCATGAATTTCGGCTGCATCCATGGCGGCGACAACCCCAACCGCATCTGCGGCCAGTGTTCGCTGGAGTTCGACCTGCGGCCGTTGCCGGGTATGGACCCGAAAGTCCTGCGGGCGGAGATTCTGCGCAAGCTCAACCCGGTTGCCGAGCGGCATCAGGTGAAGATCGACTACAAGCCATTGTTCCCGGAAGTGCCGCCATTCGAGCAGGACGCGGACGCCGAATTGGTGCGGATCGCCGAAAAGCTCACCGGCCACACTGCCGAAGCAGTAGCGTTCGGCACCGAAGCGCCTTATCTTCAGCGCCTTGGCTGCGAAACGATTGTGCTCGGCCCCGGTGATATTGCCTGTGCGCATCAACCGGGCGAATACCTTGAAATGTCACGTTTGCAGCCTACCGTGCATCTATTGCGACAGTTGATTGAACATTACTGCCTGAAGAATTGAACGCATTTCTTGTAGGAGCTGCCGAAGGCTGCGATCTTTTGATGTTTTGTTGAGGATCAAAAGATCGCAGCCTTTGGCAGCTCCTACAGGGGCAGACCGTTAAATTGCCGGCAACCCAACCCGTATTCATGAGGAGAGCGCGCGTGTCGCCAAGCCTGTTCCGACGATAACCATCAGCCCGCTGTGCGTTTTCCATTTCGCCCTTTTTTCCGGCTGCTATTTATTACAGGCCCAGGTTCATGCCCGAATACGTTAATTGGCTTCGTCACGCTTCTCCCTACATCAATGCCCACCGCGATTGCACCTTCGTCGTCATGCTGCCCGGCGACGGCGTCGATCATCCGAATTTCGGCAACATCGTCCACGACCTGGTGCTGCTGCACAGCCTCGGCGTGCGGCTGGTGCTGGTGCATGGTTCGCGCCCACAGATTGAAGCCCGTCTCGCCGCCCGCGGCCTGACTCCGCATTACCACCACGGCATGCGCATCACCGATGCCGCGACCCTTGAGTGTGTGATCGATGCGGTCGGCCAGTTGCGCATCGCCATCGAAGCGCGGTTGTCGATGGACATGGCTTCGTCGCCGATGCAGGGCTCGCGCCTGCGCGTGGCCAGCGGCAATCTGGTGACCGCACGGCCAATCGGCGTGCTCGAAGGCGTCGACTATCACCATACCGGTGAAGTGCGCCGGGTCGACCGCAAGGGTATCAATCGTTTGCTCGATGAGCGTTCGATCGTGCTGCTGTCGCCGCTGGGCTATTCGCCGACCGGTGAGATTTTCAATCTTGCCTGCGAAGACGTCGCCACCCGCGCCGCCATCGATCTGGGTGCAGACAAATTGCTGCTGTTCGGCGCCGACCTCGGCCTGATCGACGAGAACGGCAAATTGGTCCGCGAACTGCGTCCGCAACAAGTGCCGGCGCACTTGCAGCGTCTGGGCAGCAACTATCAGGCGGAACTGCTGGATGCCGCCGCCGAAGCCTGCCGTGGCGGTGTAGCGCGCAGCCATATCGTCAGTTACGTCGAGGATGGCGCATTGCTGACCGAGCTGTTCACCCGTGACGGTGGCGGTACGCTGGTAGCCCAGGAGCAATTCGAACTGGTGCGCGAGGCGGCGATTGAAGACGTCGGCGGTTTGCTCGACTTGATCAGCCCGCTGGAAGAACAAGGGATTCTGGTGCGTCGTTCGCGTGAAGTGCTGGAGCGTGAGATCGAGCAGTTCAGCGTGGTTGAGCGTGAAGGCATGATCATCGCCTGTGCGGCGCTGTATCAGATTGCTGATTCGGATGCGGGTGAGCTGGCGTGTCTGGCGGTGAACCCTGAGTATCGCCATGGCCGGCGCGGCGACGAATTGCTGGAGCGCATCGAGACCCGCGCTCGGGCGCAGGGCTTGAAGACGCTGTTCGTCCTCACCACGCGGACCGCGCACTGGTTCCGCGAGCGTGGTTTCGAACCGAGCAGTGTCGAGCGTCTGCCAGCGGCTCGGGCGTCGCTGTACAACTATCAACGTAATTCGAAGATCTTCGAAAAGTCCCTTTAATAAAAAGCCCCAATGCGGGGCCTGAATGGGACCTGTGTAGGAGCTGCCGAAGGCTCGGGCCGCGATCGGACCATCTTTTGATTTTGGTCTCAAAAAACAAGATCAAAAGATCGCAGCCTTCGGCAGCTCCTACATTGGGTTACGCGTTACTGCACAAACTTCGCGCTGACGTAGGGTGAATAATCCGGCAGTACCGTTTCGACCTTGCCCTGCTGCTTCAAAAACTTCGCCGTTTCCCCAATCGCTTTCGCCGTGCCGCCGTCCAGCAGCGCCGTGGTTTGCTGTGCCTGGGCATCCGGGAAGGCCGAGCCTGCAAGTAGTTCCGGCACATCGGCGGCATTGGCGCCGGTCAATTTGGCGATTTTCTGTACCGGGACCGAGTCAGCCGTCCAGGTGTCCTTATGCGCCGCATAGTCAGCAAACGAATCCAGCGTAACCTTGGCGAATTTGGCCACGACATCAGGATGCTTCTCGGCGAAATCCTTGCGCGCCACCCAGACCTCAAAGGTTGGTGCGCCCCACTGGCCGACCTGCGCGGCGTCCGTAAGGGGCTTGCCGGTTTTGCGGATTTCACCCAGTGCCGGTGACCAGACAAACGCGCCATCAATGTCCCCACGCTTCCACGCGGCGGCGATTTCCGCGGGTTGCAGGTTCACCACTTTGACTTTCGAGGCGTCCAGCCCCCAGTGCTTGAGCGCACCGAGCAGACTGTAGTGGGAAGTGGAAACAAACGGCGTTGCGATGGTCTTGCCGACCAGATCCTGCGGGGTATCGATGCCGCTACCATTACGCACCACCAGGGCTTCGGCAGCATTGATTTGTGCGGAAACGATGAACGCGACGATCGGCAAATTACGTGAAGCGGCAGCCGCCAAAGGGCTGGAGCCGAGGTTGCCGATCTGCACGTCGCCGGAAGCAATGGCTGTCACAACTTCCGGGCCACTGTTGAAGCGGCGCCAGTCGATTTTCTCGCCGATGGTTTTCTCGTAGACGCCGTCCGCCTGGGGGACTTTGCTCGGATCAATACCGGTCTGGTATCCGACCGTAAGGTTGGCCGCGTGGGCGGAAAAACAAATCATTGCCGATACACAAACTGTAACAAATTGACTGGATAGTGCGCATTTCGCCATCATGGCGCCGCCTTTTCGAAAGGGTTTGACGTATTGGGGTTGCGCCAAAGCTAATCGATCTAAAAAAAGGTCAACAAATACCATTTAGGAATGAGCTTAGTCGCCGATACGCTGTATCCCGGCGTAGATGGCCAGCTAATGGCCATATTCCGAAATGATATGAAAAAGGATGAATAAATTCTTTTTGGCTTTATCAGGAAATCTTTACTCTGCACGGACCAAATCACGGCGATTAGACCATGGTCGTAGACACACATAGTTACGATTGACTTGTTGGTCACGGTCTGGCGCTAATCGCGCATCTTAGGATCCAGGGCATCAGACCCCGGGCCAGGAACACAAGAATTAGAACGAGAGGAGCTTTACATGAACAAGTCCACCTTGGCCCTGGCTGTGGCCGTAGGGGTTATGGCGCAGCAGGCAGGCGCCGCCGGTTTCATCGAAGACAGCAAGGCAACTTTGGGGCTGCGTAACTTCTACATCAACACGGATAACCGTAACGGTACTGCCGAACCTAGTCGCAACGAAGAGTGGGGCCAAGGCTTCGATCTGCGTTTCATTTCCGGCTACACCCAAGGCACCGTCGGTTTCGGTATCGATGCCATCGGCCTGCTGGGCGTGCGTCTGGATTCGGGCGGCGGTACCAACGGCAACGTTGCCGCTAACGGCAACCCAGGTACCGCTTACGGCGGCACTGTTTTCCCAAGCGAATCCAATGGCCAAGCCGTTGATAACTTTTCCAGCCTGGGCCTGACTGCCAAAGCCAAGATCTCCCAGACTGAATTGAAGCTGGGTACTCTGCAGCCAAAACTGCCGGTTATCGTGACCAACGACGGTCGTCTGTTGCCACAAACCTGGCAGGGCGGCCAGATCACCTCTGGCGAAATCAAAGACCTGACCCTGATCGGTGGTCAGATCGAGCACGCCAAAGGTCGTAACTCCAGCAACAATGAACAGCTGTCTATCGGTGGCGCAGCAGCGCGTACAGTGAACAGCAACAAGTTCATCTACGGCGGTGGTGACTACAAAATCACCAAAGACCTGACTGCCCAGTACTACTACGGCAACCTGGAAGATTTCTACAAGCAACACTTCCTGGGTCTGGTTCACAACTGGGCAATCGGCCCGGGCGTGCTGAAGTCTGACTTGCGTTACTTCAACAGTTCCGACGACGGTGCAAACGGCAACACTCCTGCTTACTTCAGCAGCGGTAGCTACGCCGGTTTCGCCAATGGTCGCGGTAAAGTCGACAACAACCTGTACAGCGGCTTGTTCCTTTACACCGTTGCCGGTCACACATTTGGTGGCGGTTATCAGGTAAGTAACGGTAGCAGCGACTTCCCTTGGCTGAACCAGGGCGACGGATCGTCGAACTACACCATCACCGACATGCAAATCCAGAAGTTCGGCCGTGCCGGCGAGCGCACTTGGCAAGCACGATATTCCTATGACTTCGCTAAGGTGGGTGTGCCTGGCCTGACCGCTGGCATGGTTTATCTGCGTGGCGATAACGTCGATACCTACAACGCCGGCCGCGTCCAAACGTCTAACGGCGCTTCCGAATGGGAACGCGATTTGACCGTTGCGTACGTCATCCCGGAAGGCCCGTTGAAGAACGTAGGCTTCATGTGGAAAAACGCTTCGTGGCGCACCGACATTGCCGGTCAGCGCGACCAGGATGAAAATCGCCTGATCCTCAGCTACTCGTTACCGCTGCTGTAAAAGCGCGCGTCGAACCGCTGATGTAAAAAAGCCCCGTCCGGCATCGCGCCGGACGGGGCTTTTGCGTTTCCGGGTCAGGCCCACCCCCGTAAGCCTGTCCCGACATTTCCCTCTTTACAGCAACTCAAGGCCTTCTCGAACCTTGCGAACGATGTTCGTCGCGATGCGGCCGGGCGTCCAGTGAACAGAAGTTTAATATTCCTGAAAGGCATACATGTCTAGTTATATATTCTTTTTCAGAAGCATAAAAGCCAAGCTACAGTTGAGGTCTCCACCCACTCATCAGGAGCAGCACCATGAGCCTCAGACTCGGCGACATCGCCCCCGATTTCGAGCAAGACTCCAGCGCCGGCAAGATTCGTTTTCACGAATGGCTAGGCGATAGCTGGGGCGTGCTGTTTTCCCATCCGGCGGACTTCACCCCGGTGTGCACCACCGAGCTGGGCTTCACCGCCAAGCTCAAGGATGAATTCAGCCAGCGCGGCGTCAAAGCCATCGCGCTGTCGGTAGACCCGGTGGACTCGCACCACAAGTGGATCGAAGACATCAACGAAACCCAGAACACTGTCGTCAACTTTCCGATCCTGGCCGATGCCGATCGCAAAGTCTCGGATCTGTATGACCTGATCCACCCGAATGCCAATGACACCCTGACCGTGCGTTCGCTGTTCGTGATCGATCCGAACAAGAAGATTCGCCTGACCATCACCTATCCGGCGAGCACTGGGCGCAATTTCCACGAGATTCTGCGGGTGATCGATTCGCTGCAACTCACCGACAACTACAAAGTGGCCACCCCGGCCAACTGGCAGGACGGTGATGAAGTGGTGATCGTGCCGTCGCTCAAGGATGAAGAAGAGATCAAACAGCGCTTCCCGAAAGGTTATCGCGCGGTAAAACCTTATCTGCGCCTGACGCCGCAGCCCAATCGTTAAGATCAAAAGATCGCAGCCTGCGGCAGCTCCTACAGGAAGAAACGCATTCCAATACAGGAGCTGCCGAAGGCTGCGATCTTTTTGAGGCATCCACATAGCAGGGGATTTCAGGCCGTTTCGACGGCCTTTTTTTTCGTCTGGAGAAGGCTGAAACGTATATCTCAAAAATGCATAACCAAATGAATAAATATGATTTATGGATATATAAATCAGCTGGTAAGGTCACTCACATTGAAGCGAGATCGCAACCTGCGAATCGCCTGTAACGCTTAAGGAATCGTCTCAATGCTGGTCGTCTCACTCGGTGGCAGTCCCAGCCTGCGCTCCCGGTCTGGAGTTCTACTGGATCGCTCGCAGCGCTGGTTGCAGCAGCAAGGGGTGGAAGTGGTGAGTTATCAGGTACGGGATTTCCCGGCCGAAGATCTGCTCCACGCTCGTTTTGATAGCCCGAAAGTGCTCGATCTTTTGCAACAGATTGAAAACGCCGACGGCTTGCTGATCGCTACCCCGGTGTACAAGGCCTCGTTTTCTGGCGCCCTGAAGACTGTGCTCGATCTGCTGCCCGAACGTGCCTTGAATCACAAGATTGTTTTGCCGATGGCCACCGGCGGCAGCATCGCCCACATGTTGGTGGTCGACTACGCCCTCAAGCCAGTGCTGTCGGCATTGAAAGCCCAGGAAATGCTCCAGGGGATTTTTGCCGAGGACAGCCAGATCGCTTATGGCGAAGGCAGTGCCCAGGCGCAGTTGGCTCCGGCGCTGGAACAGCGACTGCATGAAGCGCTGGATCAATTTGTCAGTGCCATGGCCCGCCGGCCGAAACCGCTGGAGCCGGGCCTGTTGAACGAACGCTTGTTGAGTGCTCGCTGGAGCATTTGAGCCACACCGAAACTTGATGTAACTGGCCTTACTCGCCCGCTAACGGGCAAGCAGGTGCAGCCAAAACCCAACAGCAAAAAGGAGAGCGCTATGCGCACTGTATTTTTGCGTCGTGGTCTGGTCGCTCTGTTTGCTGCGGCTGTGTCCTTCGGCGCCATCACTCACGCTCAAGCCGAGACGTTGCGAATCGGTTATCAAAAGTACGGCACGCTGGTGCTGCTCAAAGCCAAGGGTGCTCTTGAAAAACGTCTGTCCGCCCAAGGCGTCGACGTGCAATGGACGGAATTTCCCGGTGGCCCGCAACTGCTCGAAGGCTTGAACGTCGGTTCGATCGACTTCGGCGTGACGGGTGAAACGCCACCGGTATTCGCCCAGGCGGCGGGTGCCGATCTGCTCTATGTCGCCTACGAGCCGCCAGCGCCGAACAGCGAAGCGATCCTCGTGCCGAAAGACTCGCCGATCAAATCGGTGGCCGATCTCAAGGGCAAGAAAGTCGCGCTGAACAAAGGCTCCAACGTCCACTACCTGCTGGTGCGCGCACTGGAAGACGCCGGACTCAAATACACCGATATCCAAACCGTATTCCTGCCGCCGGCCGATGCCCGCGCCGCTTTCGAGCGTGGCAGCGTTGATGCCTGGGTCATCTGGGATCCGTACCAGGCGGCCGCCGAGAAACAGCTGCAAGCGCACACCCTGCGTGACGGCAAAGGCATCGTCGACAACCACCAGTTCTATCTCGCAACCAAACCTTACGCACAGAAAAATCCCGAGGTGATCAAAGCCCTCGTCGAAGAAGTGCGCGCGGTTGGGGAGTGGTCGCAGGCCAATCCTGAAGACGTGACCCAACAGGTCGCGCCACTGCTCGGTCTGCCGGCGGACATCACCCTGACCTCGGTCAAACGCCAGGGCTACGGTGCGCTGTTCCTGACCCCGGAAGTGGTCGCCGCGCAACAGAAAATCGCTGACACGTTCTTCCAGCTCAAGCTGATTCCCAAGCCGTTGAGCATCAAGGATGTGATCTGGACCCCACCGGCCGCTGTGGCCAACGCGCAGTAATTCGAATCCCCAAGGAGACCACTCCATGAGCCTCAATATTTTCTGGTTCCTGCCTACCCACGGCGACGGCCATTACCTTGGCACCTCCGAAGGCGCCCGCGCGGTCGACCACGGCTATCTGCAACAAGTCGCGCAAGCGGCGGATCGTCTGGGCTTCGGCGGTGTGCTGATCCCTACCGGTCGCTCTTGCGAAGACTCCTGGCTGGTGGCGGCGTCGCTGATCCCGGTGACCCAGCGACTGAAGTTTCTGGTCGCCCTGCGCCCCGGGATCATTTCCCCGACGGTGGCTGCGCGTCAGGCTGCGACGCTGGATCGCCTGTCTGGCGGGCGGGCGTTGTTCAATCTGGTGACCGGTGGTGATCCGGAAGAATTGGCCGGTGACGGTCTGTTCCTCAGTCACGAGGAGCGCTATCAAGCCTCGGTGGAATTCACCCGCATCTGGCGCCGTGTGCTGGAAGGCGAAACCGTTGATTACGACGGTCAGCACATCAGCGTGAAGGGCGCCAAGTTGCTCTATCCGCCGATCCAGCAGCCGCGTCCGCCGCTGTACTTTGGTGGTTCCTCGGAAGCGGCGCAGGATTTGGCTGCCGAACAGGTCGAAATGGTTCTGACCTGGGGCGAGCCGCCCGCAGCAGTGGCGGAGAAAATCGAACAGGTACGTGCCAAAGCCGCCAAGCTCGGACGCACCGTGCGCTTCGGCATTCGTCTGCATGTGATCGTTCGCGAAACCAATGCTGAAGCCTGGCAAGCGGCGGATCGGCTGATCTCGCATCTGGACGACGACACCATTGCTCGTGCCCAGGCTTCCCTGGCGCGCTTTGATTCGGTCGGCCAGCAACGCATGGCCGCATTGCACGGCGGCAGTCGTGACAACCTCGAAGTCAGTCCCAACCTGTGGGCCGGCGTGGGGCTGGTGCGCGGTGGTGCCGGGACGGCGTTGGTTGGTGACGGTCCGACCGTGGCTGCTCGCGTGAAGGAATACGCGGATCTGGGCATCGACACTTTCATCTTCTCCGGTTATCCACACCTCGAAGAGTCGTACCGCGTCGCCGAACTGCTGTTCCCGCACCTCGACATCGAGCGCCCGGAACTGCCGAAAAGCGCCGGTTATGTCAGTCCGTTCGGCGAGATGGTCGCCAACGACATTCTTCCCAAAGCCGCGTCGCAGAGCTGAGGCGCGCCATGAAGAAAGTCATCCACAGCCTCGCGCCCTGGGCGTTGCCGGTGTTGCTGCTGGCGGTGTGGCAGTTGTCGGTGTCGGCGGGCTGGTTGTCGACACGGATTCTGCCGGCACCGGTGGCCGTGATCGAGGCCGGTGTGAGTCTCGTGCGCAGCGGCGAAATCTGGACGCACCTGGCAATCAGCGGCTGGCGCGCCGCGCTGGGCTTCACCATCGGCGGCAGCATCGGTCTGGTGTTGGGCTTCATCACCGGTCTGTCGAAGTGGGGCGAACGCTTGCTCGACAGTTCGGTGCAGATGATCCGCAACGTGCCGCATCTGGCGCTGATTCCGCTGGTGATTCTGTGGTTTGGTATCGACGAGTCGGCGAAGATTTTTCTGGTGGCGTTGGGCACGTTGTTCCCGATCTACCTCAACACCTATCACGGCATCCGCAACGTCGACCCGGCGCTGGTCGAGATGGCGCGCAGTTACGGGTTGAGCGGCTTCAGCCTGTTCTGGCAGGTGATTCTGCCGGGTGCGTTGCCTTCGATTCTGGTCGGTGTGCGCTTCGCCCTGGGCTTTATGTGGCTGACGCTGATCGTCGCCGAAACCATTTCTGCCAGCTCCGGCATCGGCTATCTGGCGATGAATGCCCGGGAGTTTTTGCAGACTGATGTGGTGGTGCTGGCGATTCTGCTTTACGCGGTACTCGGCAAACTCGCCGACCTCGCGGCACGTGGACTTGAACGTGTGTGGCTGCGCTGGCACCCGGCCTATCAGGTTGCCAAAGGAGGTGCAGCATGACCGCTCAACAACCTCCACGCCTGCTGCGCGGGATTCCGCTGGCAGTGCGCAATCTGCAAAAAACCTTCGGCACCCGGCAGGTGCTGCGCGATATCGATCTGCACATCCCGGCAGGGCAGTTTGTTGCTGTGGTCGGGCGCAGCGGTTGCGGCAAAAGTACCTTGCTGCGTTTGCTTGCCGGCCTCGATCAGCCGACTGGCGGCGACTTGCTCGCAGGTGCTGCGCGGCTCAGCGATGCGCGGGAAGACACCCGATTAATGTTCCAGGAAGCACGGCTGTTGCCGTGGAAAAAGATCATCGACAACGTCGGCCTCGGGCTCACAGGCAACTGGCGCCCACAAGCGTTGGCTGCACTGGAAGCGGTCGGCCTGGCGGATCGCGCCAATGAATGGCCAGCAGCCTTGTCCGGTGGGCAGAAGCAGCGGGTCGCTCTGGCCCGAGCCTTGATTCACAAGCCGCGTCTGCTGTTGCTCGACGAACCGCTCGGCGCGCTGGATGCGCTGACCCGCATCGAGATGCAGCAACTGATCGAACGCCTTTGGCAGCAACACGGTTTCACGGTGTTGCTGGTCACCCACGACGTCAGCGAAGCGGTGGCGATTGCCGACCGGGTGATTCTGATCGAGGACGGCGAGGTCGGCCTCGACCTGCACATCGAACTGCCGCGCCCACGGGTACGCGGTTCGCATCGGCTGGCGGCGCTGGAAACCGAAGTGCTCAACCGAGTGTTGTCCCTGCCCGGCGAGCCGCCGGCGCCGGAACCCGTTTCACCCTTGCCTACGCAGTTGCGTTGGGCGCAATAACTCAAGCAAACGACAGGAATCATTGCCATGACTATCAAAGCCATCAACGTACGCAACCAGTTCAAAGGCTCGATCAAGGAAATCGTCCTGGGCGACGTGCTGTCGGAAATCGACGTGCAGACCGCTTCCGGCATCGTCACTTCGGTCATCACCACGCGCTCGGTAAAAGAGCTGGAACTGGTGGTCGGCAGCGAAGTGATCGCCTTTGTGAAATCCACCGAGGTATCGATCGCCAAGTTGTAAGCCGGTGATAAAAAACAACCCCGGAGGGTGTGAGCCCTTCGGGGTTTTCATTTGTTTGAAGATCAAAAGATCGCAGCCTTCGGCAGCTCCTACAGGTGAACGCATTCCAGATGTAGGAGCTGCCGAAGGCTGCGATCTTTTAGCGTTTAGGCAGATAGGGCGGTAAATACAACCCGATATAAGCATCAAACACGCGCATCCCTTCCTCGGCCATGCGTGGCGTGATTTGCCCATGTAGCTGCACCGAGCGCGCATAAACCCGGTCGCCCAATTCCATCGCCAGGGCAAAGACATCAACGTCGGTCGGCAGCCTCGGCAGTTCGAAGTGATGGTCGAACAGCTTGTGCATCAGGTCGCCCAGTTCGATGTCGTGTTGACGGTCAGCCTGGGTGACTTCGGTCAGGCCATGCTGGGCGAGAATCAACTGGCGGGCGGCGGCGTCTTCGTCGTAAATCTCCAGCATCCGCTGTTCGACCAGCCGCGACAGGTCGCGCCAGTCGCGCAGGGCATCGTGATCGATCGGCGCTTGCAGGCAGGCGCGGAATGCCGCGTGCACATCCGCCGTCAGGGCTTCAAGCAGCGCCGGGACGCTGGCGAAGAAGTGGTAAACCGAAGAGGGCGGAATCTGCGCGCGCTCGGCCACGCTGTAGATCGACAGGCTGGCCACACCCTCGGCGGCCAGCAACGTGCGCGCGGCGTCGAGTATCGAGTCGATCCGCGCCTGACTGCGGGCACGGGGTTTACGGACGGGGGCGGGACGCGTCATGAAAGTCTCCTGCGGGGCAGCGGGCATTGTACGAGCCGGTTTGTGTGTTGTCTGCCGACCTGTGGCGAGGGGATTTATCCCCGATGGGCTGCGAAGCGGCCCCAAAGCCATTCAGCTTGGTGTATCAGGAATAACTGGTTCTCAGGGTTTACGGCTGCTGTGCAGCCGATCGGGGATAAATCCCCTCGCCACAGAGGCCATAAAAAAACGCCGCAGGCTGTGATAGCCAACGGCGTTTCTTTGTAGCTGCAATCCGCTTAAACGGTATGCAGATACCAGTTGTACTCGAGGTCGGAGATGGAGTGTTCGAACTCCTCCAGCTCGCTCTCTTTACAGGCGACAAAGATATCGATGTATTTCGGATCGATGTACTTGGCCATCACCTCGCTGTCGTCCAGCTCACGCAGGGCATCGCGCAAGTTGTTCGGCAGGCTTTGTTCGTTCTGCTCGTAGCTGTTGCCTTCGACGGGCGCGCCCGGCTCGATCTTGTTGGTCAGGCCGTGATGCACGCCGGCCAGCACCGAAGCCATCAGCAGGTACGGGTTGGCATCGGCACCGGCAACGCGGTGTTCGATCCGCACGGCATCGGCCGAGCCGGTTGGTACGCGAATCGCCACGGTGCGATTGTCCAGGCCCCAGCACGGCGAGTTCGGCACGTAGAACTGTGCGCCGAAACGACGGTACGAGTTGACGTTAGGGCAGAGGAAAGCCATCTGCGCGGGCAGGGTCTCGAGCACACCGCCGATCGCGTGACGCAGCGCGGCGTTCTGCTCGGGATCCTCGCTGGCAAAAATGTTTTTGCCTTCTTTATCCAGAATCGAAATGTGCACGTGCAGACCATTGCCCGCCTGGCCAGGGTAAGGCTTGGCCATGAAGGTGGTGTCCATTTCATGGTCGTAGGCGATGTTCTTGATCAGCCGCTTGAGCAGTACCGCGTAGTCGCATGCCTTGATCGGGTCGGCGACGTGGTGCAGGTTCACTTCAAACTGCGCCGGGGCACTTTCCTTGACGATGGCGTCGGCTGGAATGCCTTGCTCTTTGGCGCCTTCCAGAATGTCCTGGAGGCAATCGACGTATTCGTCCAGGTCGTCGATCAGGTAAACCTGAGTCGAGTGCGGACGTTTGCCGGAAACCGGTGAGCGTGGTGGTTGCGGACGACCGTTCACGTTCTCCTGGTCGATCAGGTAGAACTCGAGCTCGAACGCGGCGCAGATGGTCAGGCCCATTTCATCGAACTTGCGCACGACATTAGCCAGTACTTCACGCGGGTCAGCGAAGAACGGCTGGCCTTCGAGTTCGTGCATGGTCATCAACAGTTGCGCGGTAGGGCGCTTCTGCCATGGCTCGTTGCACAGGGTATCGGGGATTGGATAGCAGATACGATCGGCGTCGCCGATGTCCAGGCCCAGACCGGTGCTTTCCACCGTCGAACCATTGATATCCAGAGCAAATAGAGAGGCCGGCAGGTTGATGCCTTTCTCGTAAACCTTGTGGAGGCTGGTGCGTTCAATGCGCTTGCCGCGCACCACACCATTCATATCCGCAATCAGAAGGTCAACGTACAGAACCTCAGGATGTTCCTTAAGGAACGCGTTCGCTTCGTTGAGCTGAACGGCACGCGGGGGTACCGACATGATGCAACACCTTTGTTGTTAAAAATATCAATCATTGATCTTTTCTGGTTTCAGTCAACCCGAACGGCCTGCCGAAGTCAAGCGAGGCCTTTTTTGCCCTAAAAAAGCGCTGCAAGGGCGTTTATGGGGCATTTTCGGGCGGTTTTTAGCCCTTGTGACGCTTGGCATCCGCAGGCTTGAGCAGGCCGTGTTGTATTTTTTACGGGGGTGTTGTGTAAAAAAATGAACAAGGCTAAGCTCCGATCAAACCCATAACAGCAATAATACCGGGGTGCTTCATGTCTCGCCTGTCGATAATCGGCGTCACCGACTGCTCGCAACAGTCCGGTCTGCATGCTTATCACATCAGTGGCGAATCGTCCGTGCATAGCGCAGCCAACAAGGCTCGCAGGCTGCCGACGATGTTCTCGTCCACAGCAGTCGCCGAAACGGCAACGTCCGATATTCTGGACGCACGGGAAGCCATCCTCTTTATGGTGTCTCCTTCCAATATAGATCTCTTTCTTTCACAAAGCCTGTGCCGCTTTTCAAGCCGTGCTCATGATTCTGCACGTGCCGGTTGTGCACAGGAAATGCAACGCCAGCGTAAAGGGCAGGTAAGCTCCTCTTTCATTGTCTATGCGCGGTGCCGGGCGTAAGCCGGCACTGCGCGCAAGCAAACCCCCTTTAACGCGACGCGCAAGCGTCAAACTTTGCCTGACGTCATGTCAGGAGACTCAGCCCAGAGGCATTTATGAGTAACAACCTCGACCAGCTCACCGATTGGTTGAAAGACCACAAGATCACAGAAGTCGAATGCATGATCGCCGACTTGACCGGTATCACCCGGGGCAAGATTTCGCCGACCAACAAGTTCATCGCCGAAAAAGGCATGCGCCTGCCCGAAAGCGTTCTGTTACAGACCGTGACTGGCGATTACGTCGAAGACGACATCTATTACGAACTGCTCGATCCGGCTGACATCGACATGATCTGCCGCCCCGACCAGAACGCCGTGTACCTGGTGCCGTGGGCCATCGAGCCAACCGCTCAGGTGATCCACGACACCTACGACAAGCAAGGCAACCCGATCGAGCTGTCGCCGCGCAACGTTCTCAAGAAGGTACTCAAACTCTACGCCGACAAGGGCTGGCAGCCGATCGTGGCGCCAGAGATGGAGTTTTACCTGACCAAGCGCAGCGACGACCCAGACTACCCGTTGCAGCCGCCGATCGGCCGCTCCGGGCGTCCGGAAATCGGTCGTCAGTCGTTCTCTATTGAAGCGGCTAACGAATTCGACCCGCTGTTCGAAGACGTCTACGACTGGTGCGAGTTGCAGGAGCTGGATCTCGACACGCTGATCCACGAAGACGGCACCGCGCAGATGGAAATCAACTTCCGTCACGGTGACGCGCTGTCGCTGGCCGACCAGATCCTGGTGTTCAAACGCACCATGCGCGAAGCCGCGCTCAAGCACGACGTGGCCGCCACGTTCATGGCCAAGCCGATGACCGGTGAGCCGGGCAGCGCCATGCACTTGCACCAGAGCATCATCGACATCGAGACCGGCAAAAACGTCTTCTCTAATGAAGACGGGACCATGAGCCAGCTGTTCCTGCACCACATCGGTGGCCTGCAGAAGCTGATCCCGGAATTGCTGCCGCTGTTCGCCCCGAACGTCAACTCGTTCCGCCGCTTCCTGCCGGACACCTCGGCGCCGGTGAATGTGGAGTGGGGCGAAGAAAACCGCACCGTGGGCCTGCGCGTCCCGGATGCCGGCCCGCAGAACCGCCGCGTGGAAAACCGTCTGCCGGGCGCCGACGCCAACCCGTACCTGGCGATTGCCGCGAGCCTGCTCTGCGGTTACATCGGCATGGTCGAGGGCCTCAACCCGAGCGCGCCGGTGGTGGGTCGTGGCTATGAACGCCGCAACCTGCGCCTGCCGCTGACCATCGAGGATGCGCTGGAGCGCATGGAAAACAGCTCGACCGTCGAGAAATATCTGGGCAAAACTTTCATCACAGGCTACGTCGCGGTCAAGCGGGCCGAGCATGAAAACTTCAAGCGCGTGATCAGTTCGTGGGAGCGTGAATACCTGCTCTTCGCCGTCTGATACGCCGGGCGCGGTGGTCAGCCGCCGCGCCTTCACCGATAACAAGGAGAATTGGCATGACCAGCAACAACCCGCAAACCCGTGAGTGGCAAGCGCTGAGCAGCGACCACCACCTGGCCCCGTTCAGCGATTTCAAGCAGCTGAAAGAGAAGGGCCCGCGGATCATCACCAACGCCAAGGGCGTATACCTGTGGGACAGCGAAGGCAACAAGATCCTCGACGGCATGGCCGGTCTGTGGTGCGTGGCCATCGGTTACGGTCGCGATGAACTGGCCGATGCCGCCAGCAAACAGATGCGCGAACTGCCGTACTACAACCTGTTTTTCCAGACTGCTCACCCGCCGGCACTGGAACTGGCCAAGGCCATCTCCGACATCGCGCCAGCAGGCATGAACCACGTGTTCTTCACCGGTTCCGGCTCTGAAGGCAACGACACCATGTTGCGCATGGTTCGCCACTACTGGGCGATCAAGGGCCAGCCGAACAAGAAAGTCATCATCAGCCGCAAGAACGGTTATCACGGCTCCACTGTGGCCGGCGCGAGCCTGGGCGGCATGACCTATATGCATGAGCAGGGCGACTTGCCGATCCCGGGCATCGTCCACATCGGCCAGCCGTACTGGTTCGCTGAAGGCGGCGACATGTCCCCGGAAGAATTCGGTCTCTGGGCGGCCAATCAGCTGGAAGAGAAAATTCTCGAAGTCGGCGTCGACAACGTCGGTGCCTTTATTGCCGAGCCGATCCAGGGCGCCGGCGGCGTGATCATTCCGCCCGACAGCTACTGGCCGCGCATCAAGGAAATCCTCGCCAAGTACGACATCCTGTTCGTCGCGGATGAGGTGATCTGTGGTTTCGGCCGTACCGGTGAGTGGTTCGGTAGCGATTTCTACGACCTCAAGCCCGACATGATGACCATCGCCAAGGGCCTCACCTCCGGCTACATCCCGATGGGTGGCCTGATCGTGCGCGACGAAGTCGTCGCGGTGCTCAACGAAGGCGGCGATTTCAACCACGGTTTCACCTACTCCGGTCACCCGGTGGCGGCGGCCGTGGGCCTGGAAAACATCCGCATCCTGCGCGACGAAAAGATTATCGAGAACGTGCACAACGAAACGGCACCGTATTTGCAGAAACGTCTGCGGGAACTGAACGATCACCCGTTGGTGGGTGAAGTTCGCGGGGTCGGTCTGCTGGGGGCGATCGAGCTGGTGCAGGACAAGGGCACTCGCAAACGTTACGAGGGCAAGGGCGCAGGCATGATCTGTCGCCAGTTCTGCTTCGACAACGGGCTGATCATGCGCGCCGTGGGCGACACCATGATCATCGCGCCGCCGCTGGTAATCAGCAAAGCGGAGATCGACGAGCTGGTTACAAAGGCACGCAAGTGTCTGGACCTGACCCTCAGTGCGTTGCAGGGCTAAGTGCTAGGCTTTGTGCGGGAAAGCCCCGGCGCTCTCGCGCAAAGCTGTCAGAAAGGCTGGTCTTTCCTTGAAAGACCGCCTCGGATCTTGCCAGACTAGCCGCGGTTCCAGTTGTCCGGGTTCGGCCGCTGAACAAAGTGGTTCAAAAAAGAAAAATTTGGAGCATTACGCATGAAGGCATTAGGCAAAAAGCTTGCTGGCAAGACACTTCTCGCTCTGTCCATCGCGGGCATGATGGCGGGTGCGGTGCAGGCGGACGACAAGGTGTTGCACGTCTACAACTGGTCCGACTACATCGCACCGGACACCGTGGCCAAGTTTGAAAAAGAGTCTGGCATCAAAGTCGTCTACGACGTGTTCGACAGCAACGAAACCCTGGAAGCCAAACTGCTGGCCGGTAAATCCGGTTACGACATCGTGGTGCCTTCCAACAACTTCCTCGCCAAGCAGATCAAGGCCGGCGTGTATCAGGAGCTGGACAAGTCCAAGCTGCCGAACTGGAAGAACCTCGACGAAGACCTGCTCAAAGCCGTTGGCGATGCCAGCGACCAGGGCAACAAACACGCATTCCCGTACATGTGGGGCTCGATCGGCATCGGCTACAACCCGGAGAAGGTCAAGGCTGCACTGGGCATCGACAAGATCGACTCCTGGGACGTCGTGTTCAAGCCTGAGAACATGGAGAAGCTGAAAAGCTGCGGCGTAAGCTTCCTCGACGCACCGACCGAAATGATTCCGGCGGCGCTGCACTATCTGGGCAAGCCGACCAACAGCAAAGACAAGGCTGACCTGAAAGCCGCCGAAGATCTATTCCTCAAGATCCGGCCTTCGGTCGCCTACTTCCATTCCTCCAAGTACATCTCCGACCTGGCCAACGGCAACATTTGCGTGGCCGTGGGTTACTCGGGTGACCTGGAGCAGTCGAAGTCGCGCGCCAAGGAAGCCGGTGACAAGGTCAAGCTGGCCTACACCATTCCGAAAGAAGGCGCCGGTACGTTCTACGACATGGTTGCCATGCCAAAGGATGCCACCAACGTCGAAGCTGCCTACAAGTTCATGAACTACCTGCTGCAGCCGGAAGTGATGGCAGAGATCACCAACGCCGTGCGTTTCCCGAACGGCAACAAGGCGGCCACGCCGCTGGTGGACAAAGACATCACCAGCGATGCGAGCATCTATCCTTCGGCTGAAGTGAAGAAGCAGCTCTACGCGATCAGTGATCTGGATGCCGCCACACTGCGTCTGATCACCCGCAGCTGGACCAAAATCAAATCCGGTAAATAAACCGGTTTGAAGCCGCAACCGCTGGCCGTCGTCTGCGCGACGGCGGCCAGCGGAATAATTAAATGACAGAAAGTTTTGCTGGAACGGTTTTTCGAGGGTAAGTTGCGCGCCGGTTTTGTTGCCGGGCAGCCATGGCTGCCATGCAGCGCTGGGCAACTTGGGCCCAACTAATTTTAGAGGACCTTCACGTGCCTATTTTTTCTTGTTTGCGCAATGCCCTGCTGGCCGCTGCCGGCCTGACGATCGCCGTCGGTGCCCAAGCCGCCGGCACGGTGCATATTTATAACTGGTCGGATTACATCGGCGAATCGACCCTGGCCGACTTCCAGAAAGAGACCGGGATCAAACCGGTCTACGACGTGTTCGACTCCAACGAAACCCTGGAAGGCAAGTTGCTCGCCGGGCGTACCGGCTACGACGTGGTCGTGCCGTCGAACCACTTCCTCGGCAAGCAGATCAAGGCGGGCGCGTTCCAGAAACTCGACCGGGCGCAGCTGTCGAATTACTCGAATCTCGACCCGGCGCTGCTCAAGCGTCTGGAGCAGAACGATCCGGGCAACCTGTACGCCGTGCCGTACCTGTGGGGCACCAACGGCATCGGCTACAACGTCGATAAAGTGAAGGCTGTGCTCGGCGTCGACAAGATCGATTCCTGGGGCGTGCTGTTCGAGCCGGAAAACATCAAGAAGCTGCAAAGCTGCGGCGTGGCGTTCCTCGATTCGGCCGATGAAATGATGCCGACCGTGCTCAACTATATGGGCCTGAATGCCAACAGCACCAATCCCAAGGACTACGAGAAAGCCACCGACAAATTGCTCGCCGTGCGCCCCTACGTAACCTACTTCCATTCTTCGAAATACATCGGCGACCTGGCCAACGGCGACATTTGCGTGGCCATCGGTTTCTCCGGCGATATCTTCCAGGCGAAGAACCGCGCAGCAGAAGCCAAGAAGGGCGTGAACATCGCCTACACGGTGCCGAAAGAGGGTGGCGCGTTGTGGTTCGACATGCTGGCGATTCCCAAGGATTCGTCGAACGTGAAGCAAGCCCACGCGTTCATCAACTATCTGTTGAAACCTGAGGTGATCGCCCAGGTCAGTGATTCCGTCGGTTACGCCAACCCTAACCCGGGCTCGGACAAGCTGATGGATCAATCCATCCGTACCGATGAGTCGGTTTATCCGCCGCAGGCCGTGATCGACAAGGCCTACGTGTCGACCGAGTTGCCACCGAACATTCAGCGCCTGATGACCCGCAGCTGGACCAAGGTCAAGTCGGGGATGTAAGGCACACACTATCCTGGGTTCGCCTTGCGGGGCGAACTGCACTGTTTTTTTCTGGGAGTTTCGTAAATGGCAGTTGCCTCCGGCGCCTATAAGAAAGCCCTCGAGGGCGACCAGACACCGAAGCAGGTGTTGGTCAAAATCGACCGGGTCACGAAGAAGTTCGACGAGACGATTGCCGTGGACGACGTGTCCCTGGAAATCAAAAAGGGCGAGATCTTTGCCCTGCTCGGCGGTTCGGGATCGGGCAAATCCACTCTGCTGCGGATGCTGGCAGGGTTTGAACGGCCCACGGAGGGGCGCATTTTTCTCGACGGCGTCGACATCACCGACATGCCGCCGTACGAACGTCCGATCAACATGATGTTCCAGTCCTACGCCTTGTTTCCGCACATGACCGTAGCGCAGAACATCGCGTTCGGTTTGCAGCAGGACAAGATTCCCAAGGCCGAAGTCGAAGCCCGCGTGGCCGAGATGCTCAAACTGGTGCAGATGAGCCAGTACGCCAAGCGCAAGCCGCATCAACTGTCTGGCGGTCAGCGTCAGCGTGTGGCCTTGGCGCGTTCGCTGGCCAAGCGGCCGAAGCTGTTGCTGCTCGACGAACCAATGGGTGCACTGGATAAAAAACTGCGTTCGCAGATGCAGCTCGAACTGGTGGAAATCATCGAGCGCGTCGGCGTGACCTGCGTGATGGTGACCCATGACCAGGAAGAGGCCATGACCATGGCCGAGCGCATCGCGATCATGCACCTGGGCTGGATCGCCCAGATCGGCAGCCCGATCGACATCTACGAAACCCCGACCAGCCGTCTGGTCTGTGAATTCATCGGCAACGTCAACATCTTCGAAGGCGAAGTGATCGACGACGCCGAAGGTCACGCGACCATCACCTGCAAGGACCTCGACCGGCAGATCTATGTCGGCCACGGTATCAGCACCTCGGTGCAGGACAAGTCGGTCACCTACGCGATTCGTCCGGAGAAACTGCTGGTCACCGCCGAACAACCAACCTGCGAATACAACTGGTCGAGCGGCAAGGTGCATGACATCGCCTACCTCGGCGGGCACTCGGTGTTCTACGTCGAACTGCCGAGCGGCAAACTGGTGCAGTCATTCGTTGCCAACGCCGAACGCCGTGGCGCCCGTCCGACCTGGGGCGATCAGGTTTTCGTGTACTGGGAAGATGACAGCGGTGTGGTACTTCGCTCATGAACATGCGCAAATTCAAACGGCGCATTAACCGAATAATTCCCAATGGCCGCCAACTGGTCATCGGGGTTCCGTTCATCTGGCTGTTCCTGTTCTTCATGTTGCCGTTCTTCATTGTTCTGAAGATCAGCTTCGCCGAAGCCGACGTGGCCATTCCGCCGTACACCGAGATCTACACGTTTGCCGAGCAGAAGCTGCAACTGCTGCTGAACCTGGGCAACTACGCGATGCTGGCGGGCGACGAGTTGTACATCGCCGCGTATCTCGGCTCGCTGAAGATGGCGCTGATCAGCACCGTTCTGTGCCTGGCGATCGGTTACCCGATGGCCTACGCCATCGCCACGGCCCGCAAAGAAATGCAAACGGTGCTGGTGCTGCTGATCATGATGCCGACGTGGACGGCGATCCTGATCCGCGTTTACGCGTGGATGGGCATCCTCAGCAACAACGGCCTGCTCAACGGATTCCTGATGAGCATGGGCTTTATCGACGAGCCGCTGCAGATCCTCAACACCAACCTCGCGGTGTATATCGGCATCGTCTACTCGTACCTGCCGTTCATGATCCTGCCGCTGTACGCCAACCTGGTGAAGCACGACAACAGTCTGCTGGAAGCGGCTTCTGACCTGGGTTCGAGCACCTTCAACAGCTTCTGGAAGATCACTATTCCGCTGTCCAAGAACGGGATCATTGCCGGCTGCATGCTGGTGTTCATTCCGGTCGTGGGCGAGTTCGTCATCCCGGAACTGCTTGGCGGTCCGGAAACCCTGATGATCGGTAAAGTGCTCTGGCAAGAGTTCTTCAACAACCGTGACTGGCCGGTGGCGTCCGCGCTGGCGGTGGTGATGCTGGCGATCCTGATTGTGCCGATCATCCTGTTCAACCGCAGTCAGGCCAAGGAAATGGAGGGTAAAGAATGAAGCGCATCCGTTTCTCCAGCCTGATGCTGGTCGTGGGCTTGTTGTTCATCTACCTGCCGATGCTGATCCTGGTGATCTACTCGTTCAACGCCTCGAAACTGGTGACGGTGTGGGGCGGCTGGTCGATCAAGTGGTACGTCGGTCTGCTCGACAACTCGCAATTGATGGGCTCGGTGCTGCGCTCGCTGGAAATCGCCTGCTACACGGCGGTGGCTGCGGTAGCGCTGGGTACTTTGGCTGCATTCGTGCTGACGCGCATCACCCACTTCAAGGGCCGTACGTTGTTCGGCGGCCTGGTGACGGCGCCGTTGGTCATGCCCGAGGTGATCACCGGTCTGTCGCTGTTGCTGCTGTTCGTGGCCATGGCGCAGATGATCGGCTGGCCACAGGAACGTGGCATCGTCACCATCTGGATCGCGCACACGACGTTCTGTGCGGCTTATGTGGCGGTGGTGGTGTCGGCGCGCCTGCGTGAGCTGGACCTGTCGATTGAAGAAGCGGCGATGGACCTGGGTGCGCGGCCGTGGAAGGTGTTCTTCCTGATCACCATCCCGATGATCGCGCCATCGTTGGCGGCGGGCGGCATGATGTCGTTCGCGCTGTCGCTGGACGACCTGGTGCTGGCAAGCTTCGTGTCGGGCCCGGGTTCGACGACGTTGCCGATGGAAGTGTTTTCGGCGGTGCGCCTGGGCGTGAAGCCTGAGATCAACGCCGTGGCCAGCCTGATTCTGCTGGCGGTGTCGATCGTCACCTTCATGGTCTGGTTCTTCAGCCGCCGCGCCGAAGAAGCCCGCAAGAAAGCCATCCAGCAAGCCATCGAAGAAAGCGCTGCCGATTCGTGGAAACAGCCAGACGTGCGCCGCGCGCCTGCGCCGGGAGCTGTGTAAGCCGGTTGGGTTGATCACAACTTTGTGATCAACCCAAATACCCGTGAGAGCGAGCCTTTGTGGCGAGGGGATTTATCCCCGTTGGGCTGCGCAGCAGCCCCCTTCTTTTTGGATCAAAAGAGGGGGCGCTTCGCGACCCAACGGGGATAAATCCCCTCGCCACAGAGTTCACTTTCACACTGTGGTTCATGCAGTCCAGGGAGAATTGCGGATGACCTCGACAAAGTTCATCGGTTTGAACCCCGGCTCCTGATCCTTCAGCACGTCGGTCTTCACGTTGCCGAACGTGGTCTGCGGACGATGCCGCAAGCCGTCGGCAAACGCGCAGATGATGCACTCCTTGAAACCTTCCCCGCGTGGATGCGCATGCACCACTGCCTCACGTTGCACGGTGCTGAACGCCGCGTAATCCATACCCAGCACATCCATTTCCACACCCGCCGTCACCAACGCCACGGTTGGTCGCAGATGCTTGGGTACGCCCGGCGTGGTGTGCAGGGCAATCGATAACCACACCTGCTCGATGTCGTCATCGCTCAATCCATAGGGCTTGAGAAAAGCCGCTGCCGCGTTGGCACCGTCCACCTCGAAGCGTTCATCGTCACTGCGATAACCTTCGACCAGGCCTGCGTCATGAAACATCGCGCCGACGTACAACAGCTCCGGATCGTAGGCCAACTGTTGGCGCTCACCGCTGAGCGCACCAAACAGAAACACCCGGCGTGAGTGGTGATAGAGCAGGTCGGATTCGATGTCGCGGATGTACTCGGTGGTGGCGCGGGCGAGGGCGCTGTCAGGGATTTTGATGCCGGCAATGGTCGTGCTCATGAGCGCTTTCCTCGTCGTAAACGCCGTCGTGGCGTTGATGGGGAAAGTCTGTTCCCGGGGCTGCAAGCGAACAATCGACGCATGGCTGCGATCCTTGCCAATCGACCTGCAAATCGTGCCAACTGAGCTGATTGGATGGTTGGCAGATTCTCAGGAGGCCTCAAGAGAGATGAACAGAACCGTCGCCATCGTCGTGTTCCCCGGCGTGCAATCGCTGGATGTCACCGGCCCGTTGGATGTATTCGCCGAGGCCAACCGGTTCCTGGCGGCCGAGGATCACTATCGGTTGGAAGTGATCGGTGTCGAGCACGGGCCAATGGCGTGTTCCAACGGCCTGATCCTGAATGCTCATCGACACTTCAGCGAAGCACCCGACGCCTGTGATCTGCTGCTGGTCGCTGGCGGGCCGCAATTGCCGTTCATGGATTTCGGCAAGACCTTCGATGCCTGGCTACGTGATACCTGCGCGCGATCACGGCGTTTCGGTTCGATCTGCAACGGCGCGTTCATGCTCGCCCGCGCAGGTTTGCTGGAAGGACGCACGGTCACCACGCACTGGAACGACGCGCAGGCATTGGCGCAGTTGTGCCTGTCGACGCAGGTCGAAGCGGATCGCTTGTATGTCGAGGACGGCGCGCTCTACACCTCGGCGGGGGTGACGGCGGGGATTGATCTGTCGTTGTACCTGCTGGCGCGTGATCACGGAGCGGAAGTGGCGCTGAGCGTGGCCAAGCGGCTGGTGGTGTTCACTCAGCGTTCCGGTGGGCAGTCACAGTTCAGCCCATTCCTGACGCCACACGCGGAGCCGACATCGGCCGTGGCGATGGTGCAGCTTTATGTGCTGGCCAACCTGACCGGGGATCTGACCATTGCCGATCTGGCCAATGCGGCGAACATGAGTGCACGCAATTTTTCCCGGGTGTTTGCCCGTGAAGCGAGGATCACCCCGGCCGAGTTCGTCGAGCGGGCGCGGGTGGATGCGGCGCGAGTGATGCTCGAAAGCACCAAGGCGCCGTTGAAGACCGTGGCATATCAGTGCGGATTTCGCGATGCGCAGCATATGCGCAGTGTGTTCAATCGCAGGTTGGGCGTGACGCCGCAGCAGTTTCGGCTGAATTTTGCGGTCATCATCTGAGGTCAGTAGTGCTCTTCAAGGCCCCATCGCTGGCAAGCCAGCTCCCACAGGATTTTGAGTCGATCACGGATTTGTGAACGCCCGAAAAACCTGTGGGAGCTGGCTTGCCAGCGATGGGGTCATTCCATCGAACCTAGAACTACTGCGCAGCTCGCGCCGGCAGCAGCTTCAACGTACTCCGGGTATTCGCCGATACCTCTTCCTCGCTGAAATGCGCCTGCACGTAAATCCCGTCGACATACGCTTCAGCCTGATCGTCATAGTGACGATCAAACGGCACGCCGCTCTGCCCTACCGGATTGATCGTCAAGCTGTGCGCCGGATCAGCGAAGTCAACCAGGCGCCGCGTCGAAGGCCCGTAGGTCACCGGCCACGGCGCCGGGCCGATCTTCGCCGAGAGGTTGTTCGGCACTTCATGACTGCCCGGTGCGGCGAACGGCCCGACGTTGAAGATTCGATCCAGCGGCTTCTGCTGCCCCAGCGGATGTCCGTGGGTCAGCGTGTGCGCCGTGCCCCATTGCCACCCGGACGCATCGTCACCGAGGGTCAGCTTCAAGTGCTTCATGCTCGCCTGCCATGCCGCTCGCACGGTATCGGCGCGAGTCTCTTTGGTGGGCGTGTTGCGGTTATCCCACCAGACTGAATCAGCATTCGCCGCCAAACGTGGCAATGCCGAATCAATCACCCGCGTTGACAACAGCGTGTCGAAAAAGTCATTGCCCAACTCATCGCGCATCGCCGCATCGGCGAGGTCGTAGAGGAACTGGTTGAACACCGTCGCACTCACCGAATCCAGCGGATAGTCGCCTGGCCACTGCGCCAGTTGTTCGACCAGTTTCAACTGCGCCGGATCGCTCACCACCTCGCGCAGCACGGGCAGCAGAGGCGCCAGCAAACGCGGGCCATAACCGGTGGCGGTGCCCAGTTGCAGTTTTTGGTTAGCCTCATTGGTCCACTTCACATTTTTGTCGCTGAGCTGCCGATTGAGCTGCTGGCCACGGTCGGCGAGGTTGTAGTAACCGGGAATCTCCATGCCGGTCGGCGACACGGGCTGGAAGTTGGCCGAGACGATGTAGCCGCGTGCCGGGTTTTCTTCCTGCGGGTTGGCGCTGAATGGGAAGAAACCGTCCTTGTTCGCTTGATCAGTGCTGCCATCGAGAATGAAGCCCGGCTTGACCCCGGCGGGGCGCTTGGGCAACAACGCCGAAGCCCACCAGGCGATATCGCCCTTGGCGTTGGCGTAAACAAGGTTGAGCCCCGGCGCCTGTACTTTGGCCGCAGCGGCGCGGGCCTTGGCCAGGGTGTCGGCGCGGTTGAGCTGATAGAAACCTTCGAGAATCGGGTTCGGTGTTTCGAGGAACGCCCACCACATCGCGATCGGTGTCTTGCCGGCGGCGGCGCCCAGCGCATCGTTGACGATCGGACCGTGGGGCGACTGACGCAAGGTAATCGTCACCGGCGCCTGACCCTTCACGGCGATCTGTTGTTCAGTGCTGACCATGTCGGTCCACTGACCGCGATACCAGACCTGATTCGGGTTGTCCGGATTGACCTTCTCGGCGATCAGATCCAGATCGTCGTTCTGGAACATGGTCAGGCTCCAGCCGAAATCCAGGTTGTGCCCCAGGAACGCGAAAGGCACCAGCGCCTGATGATGGCCGTAGAGCTCAAAGCCCGGCGCTGACAGCTGCGCTTCGTACCACACCGACGGCACCGAAAAGCGAATATGCGGATCACCGGCCAGCAGCGGTTTGCCGCTCTGGCTGCGACTGCCCGAAATGACCCAGGCGTTGCTGCCTTCGAATTGCGGCAGACCGTTGTCGATCAGCGCCTGTTCACTGAGGCGGGCGAGGGCGTTGAGGTCTTTCCAGTCATTGGCGGCGAGGGCCGGTTTCGGGTTGGCGTGATCTTTGGCCAGCACACCTTTCGGCTGCCAGTCGAGGTCGAAGACGTTGAGGTAATCAGCGCCGAGTTGATCGCGCACATACGTCAGCAACGGTTCTGTGCGAAACGCGGCGGCAAAGCTGTAGGCCATGTAACCGGCGACGCTGATGCTGTCTTCAGCGGTGAATGGCCGTTTGGGGATACCCAGCACGTCGAACTCGATCGGCGCGGCGTGGGCGTCCTGATATTGATTGATGCCGTCCAGATAGGCTTGCAGGCCCTTCCACGCCGGTGACTGCTTGTCGAGGCTGGCCACATAACTGGCGGCGCGCTCACGAATGCGCAAACTGCGAAACAGTTTGTCGGTGTCGAGCAGTTTCGGCCCGAGCACTTCGGCCAGTTCGCCCCGGGCGAGACGGCGCATGGCTTCCATCTGGAACAGGCGATCCTGGGCATGCACATAACCGAGGGCACGGTAGAGGTCGGTTTCGTTCTCGGCGCGGATGTGCGGCACGCCGCGCTCGTCATAGCGCACGGTCACCGAGCCTTGCAGGTTGCGCAGTTCAATCTGGCCCTGGCGTGTCGGCTGTTTGCTGTAGATGTACCCGCCAGCGCCAGCGAGCAGGACAACGATGAGCAAGGCAAGAACGGTGAACACGCGCTTCATGGTGACTCCTTGTGCATGCGGGATTGCCGCCCGTCGGGCTGCAAACAATTAGCACAGACCTTCTGTGCCGTGCATCGCTGTCCTTGAAAAGTCCGGAATGCCTTATTGCGCCTGCACCGGCCACGGGCAATAGCAGCCGACCGCCAGAGTATGCGTGGCATTCACCGGACGATCATCCGTCAACGCGTTCAGGATTGGTTCGATAAAACTGTTGCTGGAGTTGCAGGTCAGGCCTTCGCTGTAGGGGCCGAAGTACGCGAGTTTGCCGCTGCGGTCCCAGATCGCCACGGCGGGGCTGGCGGGAATCTGCTCGGCGCCGGGCAATACCTCGATGGTTTTCAAGCTGCTTAAGGTGGTGGGTAACTGGCCGTGGCTGCCGGGTCGCTGCACCGCGAAAAACTCGACGCCTCTGGCACTGAAATGCTCGACCATCTCGGTCAGGTGCTGCTGATTGCCGACGTTGCAGGGGCAGGCCGGGTCCCAGAAATGCACCAGGCGAATCTTGCCAGGTCCGGCGAGATCGTCCGGCAGGCGCAGCGGGTCGCCGGAAAACACGGCAGTGTGCTCGCTGAACGCGCGCAAATATCGGCCTTGAAACCAGTCGTACGCCGTCCACAAAACCCCGGCACACACAAGCGCGAGAAGGCTGGCAAACAGTGCGGTGCGGTAGGACGAACGCATGTATTTCGATCCTTGAGGGGCGGCTAGCTTGCCATGCTTGCCGCGACAGATGAATATCGCAAGCCGATAAAGTCTGTTCACCGCTCTGGAATTTGCCTCATGTCCGCTACTTTCGACCCCGATCAATTACGCGCCAGCCTCAAGCCTTTGGCCGAGTGGCAGCCGTTGTCGGAGGAGGCGAAGGCCTATCAGCGCTTCTATAAAACTGATTTTCCCGAGCGTGATGTCTGGCGCGGCATGGGCCGTTTTGACGTCGATGGCTACGAACTGGTCAGCCATTGCTGGTGGCCGGAGAAGGTCAAGGGCACGCTGTTTCTGCTGCACGGTTTCTATGACCACACCGGGCTCTATCGGCATTTGATCGAGTGGGCGCTGGATCAGGATTTCGCAGTGATCGCCTGCGACTTGCCGGGGCATGGCCTGTCGAGCGGCGCGCGGGCGAGCATCCGTGACTTCTCTGAATATCAGGACGCGCTGCAAGCCTTGTTCGTCGAAGCCAATTCGATTGCCCTGCCGCAGCCGTGGCACTTGTGTGGGCAAAGTACCGGCGGCGCGATTGTGGTCGACCATGTGCTCAACCATGGCGAGAGCAGTCCGGCGCAGGGGCAGGTGATTTTGCTGTCGCCGCTGGTACGACCGCGGGCGTGGGGCTGGTCGCAGCTGAGTTATTACCTGCTGCGACCTTTCGTACGGGGCATCGCGCGGCGCTTCAGCGAGAACTCCAACGATCCGGATTTCCTGCCGTTTCTGCTGGCCGATCCGTTACAACCCAAGCGCTTGCCGACGGCATGGGTCGGGGCCTTGTCACGCTGGATCAACCGGGTGGAGTTCGCCAAAAAAAGTCCGCGACGGCCGCTGATCATTCAGGGGCAGGCGGACATGACCGTGGACTGGCAGCACAATCTGCAGGTGTTGAAGTTGAAGTTCGATCGACCGCAGATCTTGCTGCTGCCCGAGGCACGGCATCATCTGGCGAATGAGACGGCTGATATGCGTGAGGAGTATTTCGAGTTTTTGAGCAAGCGGATCAGAGGGCGGAATCTCTGAAGCGTTAAGGCAAGATCAAAAGATCGCAGCCTTCGGCAGCTCCTACAGGGGGACGCGTTTCAATGTAGGAGCTGCCGAAGGCAGCGATCTTTTAAGGTTGGCCCACCGCCAACCCAGCCCGAATCGCCGCCAGCGCGGCCTGGTAATACGCCTTGCCCTCGGTCGACTCGGCAAACGTCGCAAACTCTTCCAGCTCGTTATCCGACAGATCGCGATACACGTAGAGCAGCGTGTTGTTCATGTCCGCGCCGATCTGATCCATCAAGCGCTGACGTTGACCGTTCAACATGCCTTGCGCCTGACCGCCGCCGAGCAGTCCCGGAATCATCGAACTCAAACTGTCCGCCGCGACGCCGGCAATCGCCAGGCTGACCTCGGCGCCAGCCTCCCTAGCAGGCAGCGCCTGGGCGAGATGGCCGATGATCAGCAGGCGGCTGTCGCTGGCCGGCATTTTCGGCAGGCCCTTGGCGTTCTTGGCCAGTTGATCGCGGCGGGTCGCGAGCAATTCAGCGGCAACGATTTTCTTGCCCAGTGGCGACTGGAAAAAAGACAGCGCAGGTTTCGGGTCGGCGAGGTTCTGCCGTAGCTGCGCCTCAGCGCGTTGATCCATGGCCTGCGGCGCGAAGCGCTGGTTGCTGTTGTTCACCAGCGCTTGAAACACGGCGGGCGGCAGGCTGTTTTGATAGCGCTGCTGCGCGGCACTCAGGGCGTCATTGAAATGCGCACGTTGTTCTGGCCAGCCGGCGACCTTGTACAGCTGATCGTGGCCGTCCGCCCAAGCGGGCAAAACACAGAACATCAACAGTGAAAAAAGCAAACGGCGCATAGGGACTCCTGTCAGCAGCGGACTATTCTCCGTGCGGTGCCGTGACTTGTCGAGAATTCGTAACAAGCCGCCGCGTGGCTCTGTCGGATTTCTTGCCGCCGACATACTATGCGCGCCATGCAAATATCCTCTGAACACCCGCTGCTGCTGCGCATTGTCGACGACCTGGCCGATCACGGCTGGTCGCAGCAGAACATTTTCCTGCCCGCCGGTTTGACCGGCGAGCTGGCGGCCGAGTGCCGCAGACGTGAAGCCGAGGGCGAGCTCGCGCCGGCGGCGGTCGGTCGTGGGCCGTTTTCAGAGATTCGCGAGGGTATTCGCGGCGACCATATCCAATGGATCGATCCGGGGCAGGCTGAGGCCAGTGACCGTTATCTGAACCTGATGGACAGCCTGCGCGAGGCGCTCAACCGTGGCTTGTTCATGGGGCTAGAAGACTTCGAGTGCCATTTCGCCCTGTATCCGCCGGGCGCGTTTTATCGCAGGCACGTCGACCGCTTTCGCGACGATGACCGGCGCATGGTCTCGGTGGTGGTTTACCTCAATGATGCCTGGCTGCCGGAGGATGGCGGTCAGCTACGCATGTATCTGGGCGATGATCGCGTTCACGATGTGCAGCCTACCGGTGGTTGTCTGGTGGTCTTCCTCTCCGGCGAAGTGCCGCATGAAGTTCTGCCGGCCCATCGCGAGCGCCTGTCGCTGACCGGCTGGTTCCGTCGTCGTGGCAACGAGCCTTTCTGACATGCAAAAGATTCTGGTCAGCCGCTGCCTGTTGGGCCACCGCGTACGTTACGACGGCGGGGCCAGCGGGCCGTTTGATCTGCTGGAGCAGTGGATCGCCGAAGGACGGGTGGTGCCGTTGTGCCCTGAAGTGGCCGGTGGTTTGCCGACGCCGCGAGCGGCGGCGGAGATTCCGGGCGGGCAGGGTGGTGAGGTGCTCGATGGTGTTGCAGCGGTGATGACCACTGAAGGCGAGGATGTCAGTGCGCAGTTTCTGGATGGCGCGCGGCAGGCGCTGGAGCTGGTGCAAAAGCACGGAATACGGGTGGCGGTGCTCAAGGCCAACAGCCCTTCGTGTGGGAATCTGCTGACGTATGACGGGACGTTCAGTGGGGTGAAGGTCAGTGGTGAGGGTGTTACTGCTGCTCTACTGAAACGCCATGGCGTTCAGGTTTTCAGTGAGCTTGAATTGCCGCGAGCAGCGCTGGCTCTGACCCAACTCGATTAAAAGTCCAGCGCAAACCCCATGTAGGAGCTGCCGAAGGCTGCGATCTTTTGACCTTGCTTTCAAGGGATCAAGATCAAAAGATCGCAGCCTTCGGCAGCTCCTACAGGTTTTGTGTTCACCTGGCTTCGGTGAACCACTTCTCGGACAACGCCGCCAATCGCCCATCTGCCTTGATCCGTTGCAACGCACTCTCAAGGCTGGCGCGAAATGCCGGGTTACCCTTCTGAAACGGTATCGCCAATTCCACAGGTGCACTCACTGCAGGCTTCGCTTCGGTCAACGCCTGCACCAGCACCATCGGCCGCGGCTGCTCATCCTTCTTCGCCAGTAACTGTGAATCGATCTGGCTGTACGGCTCGCTGAAGTCGAAACGATCCTTGAGTTCAGGTGTCAGTGCTATGTGATTGAGCGCGACGTCGTACTTGCCGCTTTCAACGCCCTGGAGCAGATCGCCGGCGTCGGTGACGATGAAGTCGGCGCGCACATCCAGCTCCCTGGCCAGCAATTGCCCAAGCTCGACTTCAAACCCCGCGAGTGTGTCGCCTTCCTTGAAATTGAACGGCGGTGTATTAGCCTCAAGGGCTATGCGTAACTCGCCACGGTCGTTGACGTCATCAATCAATTCGGCATGAGCCAGCGGGCTCAGAAGGGGTATCAGGCAGATCAGGCCAGGCAAAAGGCGCATGGTCACTCCTTTGAAATCATTATTGCGATGCTCTGATTCAGGCTCGCTTTGCTATGGTTGTCGAGTGCCTTCGACAACGAATGGTCATGAAGTTGTCATGACCGTGCGGATTTTACGGAAAAACTGGAGAAGAAAATGAAAAGCTTTATGTCACGTGCTGCGTTGGCGGGTGTGCTGATGGGTGTTTCGGTGCTTGCCAGTGCGGCGACGCCGGCCCCGAAAGGTGCCGAGGTGTTCATCGTTTCTCCCGAAGACGGGGCGACTGTTTCCCAGGAATTCAAGGTCAAGTTCGGCACCAAGGATGTCGCGTTGGCGCCGGCCGGGGATGTCACCAAGAACACCGGTCATCATCACCTGCTGATCGACGTCGACAAGCTGCCGGCGGCTGGCGCGCCGATCCCGACCGATGCCCACCACATGCATTTCGGCAAGGCACAGACCGAAGCCACCATCAAGCTGGCTCCCGGCAAACACACCTTGCAACTGATTCTTGGCGACAGCGGCCATATGCCGTTTGACCCGACAATCGTTTCGAAGAAAATCACCGTCAACGTTAAGTAACGTTTCGACGCGTATGAAAAAGGGAGCCCGAAGGCTCCCTTTTTTTGTGGCTTGACGCTTAATCAGAACAACACACGGCTACGGATGGTGCCGTTGACGTGTTGCAGCTTCTCTTGCGCCAGCTCCGAGTACTCGGCGTCGACGTCGATCACTACATAGCCGACCTTTTCGTTGGTCTGCAGGAACTGACCGGAGATGTTGATGCCGTTTTCGGCAAAAACCTTGTTGATCTCCATCATCACACCCGGAATGTTCTCGTGGATGTGCAGCAGGCGGTGCTTGCCAGGGTGAGCCGGCAGGGCCACTTCCGGGAAGTTCACCGACGAAACGGACGTACCGTTGTCGCTATACTTGACCAGTTTTTCCGCCACTTCCAGACCGATGTTGGCTTGCGCTTCGGCGGTCGAGCCACCGATGTGCGGGGTCAGGATCACGTTGTCGAGGCCACGCAGCGGGCTTTCGAACTCTTCGTCGTTGGAGCGTGGCTCCACCGGGAATACGTCGATGGCCGCGCCGATCAGGTGTTTGTCCTTGATCGCGTCCGCCAAGGCGTCCAGCTCGACCACGGTACCGCGTGCAGCGTTGATCAGGATGCCGCCCTTCTTGATGGCGCGGATTTCCTTCTCGCCGATCATCCACTGGGTCGCAGCGGTTTCCGGAACGTGCAGGGTGACGATGTCGGACATGCCCAGCAGCTCGTGCAGGTTGTTGACCTGCGTCGCGTTGCCCAGCGGCAGCTTGGTCACGGTGTCATAGAAGTACACCTGCATGCCCAGGCCTTCGGCCAGAACCGACAGTTGGGTACCGATCGAGCCGTAGCCGACGATGCCCAGCTTCTTGCCACGGATCTCGAAGGAGTTGGCCGCGCTCTTGATCCAGCCGCCACGGTGGCAGGACGCGTTTTTCTCAGGGATGCCGCGCAGCAGCAGGATGGCTTCGGCCAGTACCAGCTCGGCAACGGAACGCGTGTTGGAGTACGGCGCGTTGAACACGGCGATACCGCGCTCGCGGGCAGCACTCAGGTCAACCTGGTTGGTGCCGATGCAGAAACAGCCGACAGCCACCAGCTTCTTCGCGTGATCGAAGATCTCTTCGGTCAGTTGGGTGCGAGAACGAATGCCGATGAAGTGAGCGTCAGCGATCTTTTCCTTGAGCTGGGCTTCCGGCAAGGAACCTGTCAGGTATTCGATGCTGGTGTAGCCCGCCGCCTTGAGGACGTCGACAGCCGATTGGTGGACGCCTTCGAGAAGAAGGAACTTGATCTTGCTCTTATCGAGAGAAGTCTTGCTCATCTGCGTAAACCTGTATCCCGGAGAAAAATGGCAGGGAGGGAGCAGCCTGGAGCTGACCCGCACGGCAAGAAAGCCGTCGCCGCAGAACAGGCGTTTGGGCACTGGCCTGCGGGGTCGGTATGCTAGCATAGCCACCCCGCTAAACACTCATTCCTGCGACGTGAAGCGTTCTCAGGATGACCATGAATTGTTCGAGAGTTCTGTCGATGACCAATCCTGCCCTGATTGATGAACTGAAGACCCTGGTCGAGCCTGGGAAGGTCCTGACCGATGCCGACTCCCTGAACACGTATGGCAAGGATTGGACCAAGCACTTCGCCCCGGCGCCCAGCGCCATCGTGTTTCCCAAGACCATCGAGCAGGTGCAGGCCGTTGTCCGTTGGGCCAACGCGCACAAGGTCGCGCTGGTGCCTTCGGGCGGACGCACCGGGCTGTCCGCCGCTGCGGTGGCGGCCAATGGCGAAGTGGTCGTGTCCTTCGATTACATGAACCAGATTCTCGACGTGAACCTCACTGACCGTACCGCTGTTTGTCAGCCGGGCGTGGTCACCGAGCATTTGCAGAACGTTGCCGAAGAAAAAGGCCTGTACTACCCGGTGGACTTCGCTTCGGCCGGTTCCAGCCAGATTGGCGGCAACATCGGCACCAATGCCGGCGGGATCAAAGTCATTCGTTACGGCATGACGCGCAATTGGGTCGCGGGCATGAAAGTCGTCACCGGCAAGGGCGACGTGCTGGAGCTGAACAAGGACCTGATCAAGAACGCCACCGGTTATGACTTGCGTCAGCTATTTATCGGCGCTGAAGGCACTCTCGGTTTTGTGGTTGAAGCGACCATGCGCCTGGATCGCGCGCCGAAAAACCTCACCGCGATGGTGCTGGGTACCGCTGATTTCGATTCGATCATGCCGGTGCTTCACGCCTTTCAGGGCAAGCTCGACCTCACCGCTTTCGAGTTCTTCTCCGACAAGGCTCTGGCCAAAGTCATGGGCCGTGGCGATGTTCCGGCACCGTTCGAAACCGATTGCCCGTTCTACGCCCTGCTGGAATTTGAAGCGACCACTGAAGAAGTGGCCAACAGCGCGCTGGAAACCTTCGAGCATTGCGTTGAACAGGGTTGGGTGCTGGATGGCGTGATGAGCCAGAGCGAAACCCAGTTGCAGAACCTGTGGAAGCTGCGCGAGTACATTTCCGAGACCATCTCGCACTGGACGCCGTACAAGAACGACATCTCGGTCACCGTCTCGAAAGTCCCGGCATTTCTCAAGGAAATCGACGCCATTGTCGGCGAACATTATCCGGATTTCGAAATCGTCTGGTTCGGCCACATCGGCGATGGCAACCTGCACCTGAACATCCTCAAGCCGGAAAACCTGAGCAAGGACGAATTCTTCGCCAAGTGCGCCACCGTCAACAAGTGGGTGTTCGAAACCGTCGAGAAGTACAACGGTTCGATTTCCGCCGAGCACGGTGTGGGCATGACCAAGCGCGACTACTTGACCTACAGCCGCTCGCCGGTTGAGATCGAGTACATGAAAGCGGTCAAAGCGGTGTTCGACCCGAACGGCATCATGAACCCGGGCAAGATCTTCGCGGTTTGATCTGTAATTCTTGATGAATCAATGAAGGCAGGAGTCGGTAAATGAGCTATCAGCACCAGTACGTCGACGGCACGCGCATTCACTTTCCGATCGGGAAAGTCGTGTGCATCGGCCGTAATTACGCCGAACACGCCAAGGAACTGGACAACCCGGTGCCTACCGAGCCGCTGCTGTTCATCAAGCCCGGCAGTTGCGTGGTGCCGCTGGAAGATGGTTTCAGCATTCCGACCGAGCGTGGCTCGGTGCATTACGAAGCGGAAATCGCCGTGTTGATCGGCAAGCCGCTGTCGACCAAGCCCAGCCGTGAAGAAGTGCTGGATGCGATTTCCGGTTTCGCCCCGGCGCTGGATCTGACCCTGCGAGACAAGCAGGCTGAGCTCAAAGCCAAGGGCCTGCCGTGGGAAATCGCCAAGTCGTTCGACGGCGCGGCCGTGCTTGCGCCGTTCGTGGTTGGCAGCACCTTCGCGGACCTGACCGACATCGGCATCCGCCTGACCATCAACGGTGAAGTGCGTCAGGACGGCAACAGCAGCGCGATGCTCAACCCGATCGTGCCGATGATCCAGTACATGGCCGGCTGCTTCTCGCTACAGGCCGGTGATGTGATCCTGACCGGTACACCGGCGGGCGTCGGCCCGCTGAATGTCGGCGACGACATCGTGCTGGAACTGGTCGGCGCCAACAGCTTCAGCAGCAGCGTGCGCTAACCCGCCATTTCCTGATGGTGTGAGCTTTTGTGGCGAGGGGATTTATCTGTGGCGAGGGGATTTATCCCCGATGGACTGCGCAGCAGGCCCAGGCTTTTTGGGGCCGCTTCGCAGCCCGTCGGGGATAAATCCCCTCGCCACAAGAGCAAGTCCCAGCATTCATCGATGTGATCGCTTTTGCAAACGCACACGCCAATCCCGCCATTTGCCGTTTTTTTCACATCCTGTCTGGATAATTTCCGCAATTCTGGCGTCTTAGCCGGCCTCTTTATGCTATTACCCATAGCCTGAATTTTCGGAAAGCGTCCCTTGATGTCATCTCAAACTCAGCTCAAACCCCCACGCCGATCACGTTTCGCCATGCGCTGGTATTCCTGGTTGCTGCTGGCGATTGCCGCCGCGTACGGCTTGGCGTTTGCCATGCATTGGGATGACCGGGGTTTGCTGTGGGTGCTGGAACGCTTTGAAAGCCCGGCCGAGCAAAAGGAAAGCATCTGGCTGCCGGACTATCGGGTGGTGATCGATGCCAAGTCATTGCCGGGCATGGAGAAGGACGAAGCATCGGACCTCGCCTACAACCCGCAGACCAAAACGCTGTTTTCGGTGATGGGCAAGAATCCGTTCCTCGTCGAGCTGAGCCTGCAAGGCGAGGTGCTGCGCAAGATGCCACTGGTGGGCTGGAGCAATCCGGAAGGCCTGACCGTCATGGAAAATGGCCTGATGGCGATCATCGATGAGCGCCAGCACATGCTGTCGATCGTCAAGGTCGATAGCGACACCCGTGAACTGAACATCGCCAATTTCCCGAAGTACGACCTCGGCCCGTCGAAGGACCAGAACAAGGCCTTCGAAGCAATCACCTGGGACCCGCGCACCCAGCAACTGCTGCTGGGTGAAGAACGACCACCGAAGCTTTTCACCTGGAAAAGCGATGGCGGTCAGACCCTGAAGGGCGACAAGCAGAAGCTGGCCAGCGATGAACTGGATATCCGCAATCTCTCAGCCTTGGCAACCGACCCGCGCACTGGCCACCTGCTGGTGCTGTCCGCCGATTCTCACCTGTTGCTGGAACTGGACGAGAAGGGCGAGCAAGTCAGCTTCATGACCCTGCTCGGCGGTTTCAACGGCTTGAAAAACACCATTCCCCGCGCCGAAGGCGTGACCATGGATGAGGCGGGCACGCTGTACATGGTCAGCGAGCCGAACCTGTTCTATCGCTTCGAAAAGCAGAGGTAGTGCCTCTGTGTAGGAGCTGCCGAAGGCTGCGATCTTTTGATCTTGCTGTTTATAAGATCAAAAGATCGCAGCCTTCGGCAGCTCCTACAGGGTTCACTTGTCGTCGCAGGCAAGTGGCCATTAAGCTTCAGTTCAGTCAGGCGTGATATTTCATCCGCCTGCCTTGAATCCGAGCCCGCCCGAATGCGTCGACTTGCCCGCCCCAAACCGCTATTGCTCATCCTTTCGGTGATTGCCCTGATCGCGCTGCTCGCGATCGGCCAATACATGCGCCTGTTCGAGCGCGCCTGGTTCAATCTGCACACGTTATGGCAGCCGCTGAGCAGTGAATCCATTGCGTTGGACCAGTATCGAGTCGAGATTGAGGCGCGGGTCATTGATGGGCTGGATGACGATGTTTCGGCGCTGACCTTCGATCCGGTGCGCAAAAGCCTGTTCACCGTGACCAACAAGAATTCCGAACTGGTCGAACTGTCGCTGGAGGGCAAGATTCTGCGGCGCATCGCGCTGATCGGCTTCGGCGACGCGGAGGCGGTCGAGTTCATCAGTGCCGATACCTACGTGATCACCGATGAGCGTGAGCAGCGGCTGATCAAGATTCATCTGGAGCAAGACACCACCTTCCTCGACGCGGCGGACGCCGAGCAGATGACCCTCGGTGTGCACATGGCCGGCAACAAGGGATTTGAAGGTCTGGCGTACGACTCGGTGGGCAAGCGCCTGTTCGTCGCCAAGGAACGCGACCCGATGCTGATCTATGAAGTACATGGCTTTCCGCACTTCAATCCGGAAAAATCCTACGCGGTGCACGTGATCAACAACCCCAAACGCGATGCCGGGATGTTCGTGCGAGATCTGTCGAGCCTGCAATACGACGAGCGCAGCGGGCATCTACTGGCGCTGTCGGATGAGTCGCGGCTGATTCTGGAGCTGGATGTAAACGGGCGCCCGCTGAGCACCATGTCGCTGAGCAAGGGCCGGCAAGGCTTGCAGAAAACCGTGCCGCAGGCAGAAGGCATTGCGATGGATGATGACGGGACGTTGTATCTGGTGAGTGAGCCGAACTTGTTCTATGTCTTTAAAAAACCAGCACAACCGTAACCAGCACCACAAAACACTGTGGGAGCTGGCTTGCCAGCGATGGCGGCCTCTCAGTCAACAATGATGTTGAAAGTGATGGCCTCATCGCTGGCAAGCCAGCTCCCACAGGTTTCTTCGTCTGCCCACAAAGGTGGGGTGACAGGGCTTACTCAGCCTTCAGCGTCTTCACGCCTTCACTCGTTCCCAGCAACAACAAATCCGCCGGACGCGCCGCGAACAGACCGTTGGTGACCACGCCGACAATCGCGTTGATCTGCGCTTCCAGTTCCACCGGGTTGGTGATCTGCAGGTTGAACACGTCGAGGATGATGTTGCCGTTGTCGGTCAACACGCCTTCGCGGTACACCGGGTCGCCGCCCAGTTTCACCAGTTGACGAGCGACGTGGCTGCGGGCCATCGGGATCACTTCGACCGGCAGCGGAAACTCGCCCAGCACCGGCACCAGTTTGCTGGCGTCGGCGATGCAGATGAAGGTCTTGGCCACGGCCGCCACAATTTTCTCGCGGGTCAGGGCCGCGCCACCGCCCTTGATCAGGTTCAGGTGTGCGTCGCTTTCGTCGGCGCCGTCGACGTAGAACTCCAGGTCGCTGACCGTGTTCAGCTCATACACCGGAATCCCGTGGCCCTTCAGGCGTGCGGCGGTGGCTTCGGAGCTGGCGACTGCGCCATCGAACGCGCCCTTGTGCTTTGCCAGCGCGTCGATGAAGCAGTTGGCGGTGGAGCCGGTGCCGACACCGACGATGCTTTTGTCGTCGAGTTTCGCAAGGATGAAGTCGACGGCGGCCTGCGCCACTGCCTGTTTGAGTTGATCCTGGGTCATGCGGGCTCCGGAAGCGGGCAAGGGGAGAACGGAAAGGCCGGCATTATAGCCCCATGCCAGGCTAAAACCTCCTGTGTCGAGGGGATTTATCCCCGTTCGGCGGCGCAGCCGTCGTAAAATCTGAGAGCGCGGTATCTCTGAAAGAATGCCGGGGAGCGCTTCGCACTCCAACGGGGATAAATCCCCTCGCCACAATGGTGCTCACTCAAGAATGGGTTTCCAGACCTTAAAACCACCTGTTTAGTGTGGTCGCCCGCCCGAAAGCCGGGTTAGACTCCGTGGTCCCGCCCAACCCGCTCAGTGATGCTTTCCGATGCTCGAACAGTACGTCAAAAAGATCCTCACCTCGCGCGTTTATGACGTTGCCGTAGAAACCCCGCTGCAGAATGCTCGCCAGCTCTCCGAGCGGCTGGGCAATGACATTTGGCTCAAGCGCGAAGACTTGCAGCCGGTGTTCTCCTTCAAGATTCGCGGCGCCTACAACAAGTTGACCCAATTGACCGACGAAGAGCGCGCCCGTGGCGTGGTCACCGCGTCGGCGGGCAACCATGCGCAAGGTCTGGCCCTGGCGGCGAAAGTGCTGGGCGTGAAAGCTACCATCGTCATGCCCAAGACCACCCCGGAAATCAAGGTCGAAGGCGTGCGTTCGCGCGGCGGCAAAGTGGTGCTGCACGGTGATTCGTTCCCGGAAGCCCTGGCCTACTCGCTGAAACTGGTCGACGAAAAAGGCTACGTCTACATCCACCCGTACGACGATCCGCACACCATTGCCGGGCAGGGCACTGTGGCGATGGAGATTCTGCGCCAGCACCCGCAACCGCTGGACGCGATTTTCGTCCCGGTCGGTGGCGGCGGGTTGATTGCCGGCATCGCTGCTTACGTGAAATACCTGCGCCCGGACATTAAAGTCATCGGCGTCGAGCCGGACGATTCCAACTGCCTGCAAGCGGCGATGGCCGCCGGTGAGCGCGTCGTGCTGCCAACCGTGGGCATTTTCGCCGACGGCGTGGCGGTGGCACAGATTGGTCAGCACACCTTCGATATCTGCAAAGACTATGTCGATGAAGTGATCACCGTGAGCACCGACGAAATCTGCGCGGCGATCAAGGATATCTACGACGATACCCGCTCGATCACCGAACCTGCCGGCGCCTTGGGTGTGGCCGGGATCAAGAAATACGTCGAACAGCGCGGCGTCAGCGGCAAGACCTTCGTTGCCATCGACTCGGGTGCCAACGTCAACTTCGACCGCCTGCGCCACGTTGCCGAGCGTGCCGAACTGGGCGAGGGCCGCGAAGCGATCATCGCCGTGACCATCCCCGAGAAGGCCGGCAGCTTCAAGGCGTTTTGCGAGGCCATCGGCAAGCGCCAGATCACCGAATTCAACTACCGCTACAACACCGGCAGCGAAGCGCACATCTTCGTTGGCGTGCAGACGCACCCGGAGAACGACCCGCGCAGTGCATTGCTGGCGAGCCTGACCGAGCAGGGTTTCCCGGTGCTGGACCTGACCGACAACGAACTGGCCAAGTTGCACATCCGCCATATGGTCGGCGGGCGCGCGGCGCACGTGGTTGATGAAGTGGTGCTGCGCTTCGAGTTCCCGGAACGCCCGGGTGCGCTGTTCAACTTTCTCAACAAGCTCGGCGGGCGCTGGAATATCTCGATGTTCCACTACCGCAACCATGGCGCGGCGGACGGCCGAGTGGTCGCGGGCCTGCAAGTACCCCACGATGAACGTCATCTGGTGCCGGCGGCGCTGGCGGAAATCGGCTACCCGTACTGGGACGAGAGCGACAACCCGGCCTATCAGCTGTTTCTTGGCTGAACGGCTACGCTGATGGGCATGACCCAAGGAAGAGAAATACATGGAAACCCTGACAACCCTGAAAGTCCTTCACGTCGCGGCGACCGTGGTCATACTCGCGAGCGGGCTGGGGCTTGCCGCTCTGACCTGGCGTAATCGCAGCGAAGGGCCGGCCAGCACGATGCAGCGTCCCTGGCTGTTTATCTGGTGTTTGATGCTGATCGGTATGCTGAGCATGCCTTTCACCGGCTGGTGGCTGGTGCACCTGATCGGCTGGCCGCTGGGGCAGTTCTGGATTCTGGGGTCCAGCGTGATCTATGCCGTGGCGACGTTCAGTGCGGTCTGGCTGCTCGTTCGGCTTAATCGGCTGTGGACAACCGGAGTGGGCAACCGCAAATTCAATCTGGCGCTGGCGCTGGCGATTGTGAGCGGCATCGGATTTCTCGCCATTGCGGCGTTGATGGGGGCCAAGCCGGTTTAAGGCTTGAGATCGCGTTACCCCAATCGCTGGCAAGCCAGCTCCCACAGGGATTTTCGGTGAACACAGATTATGTGGACGACCGAGAAACCTGTGGGAGCTGGCTTGCCAGCGATGGCGTCATCAGTCGCGCAGAGTCATTACCGGCCACCCACGCTTCTCGGCTTCAGCGCGCAAATTAGGATCCGGATCCACCGCTACCGGATTCGCCACCTGCTCCAGCAGCGGCAGGTCATTCATCGAATCGCTGTAGAAGTAGCTGTCTTGCAACGAATACCCGGTCTCTTCCAGCCAACGATTCAGGCGCGTTACCTTGCCTTCACGGAAGCACGGAACGTCGGTGCTGCGCCCGGTGTAGCGGCCATCCACCATTTCGCATTCGGTGGCGATCAGGGTTTCAACACCCAAACGCGCAGCGATCGGCGCGGTGACGAAGCGGTTGGTCGCCGTGATGATCACCAGTTTGTCGCCGGCGTCGCGGTGCTTTTTCAGCAGTTCCAGCGCCTTGGGCAGCACGATCGGCTCGATGCAGTCGCGCATGTAGTCGCGGTGCCATTGATCGAGCACGGCCATGTCGGTGCGGCCGAGGATCTCCAGGCAGAAGTTCAGATACGCGGCGTTATCCAGCGTGCCGGCCAGGTAATCCTGATAGAACTCGTCGTTGCGCGTCTTGTACGCCACCGGGTCGAGGAAGCCGCGCTCGCACAGATAGTCGCCCCAGGCGTGATCGCTGTCGCCGCCCAGAAGGGTGTTGTCCAAATCGAATAGAGCCAGGCGCATTGCAGTTACCCGCTGATAAGTCTGTAAAAAGGCGACAAGAATACGGTCTTTTCACAAGAGTGCACATAAGGTAGGAAGCTTCGTTGCCGCCTTATGAACCTTTGTGGAACAATGCGGCGACATGCGTTTGCGAGGTTGTGCCCGTGATCGACCCCGATGGTTTCCGCCCCAATGTCGGGATCATTCTGACGAATGACGCCGGCCAGGTGCTATGGGCTCGCCGTATCAATCAAGATGCCTGGCAGTTTCCGCAAGGGGGAATCAACCCTGAGGAGACGCCGGAAGACGCCTTGTACCGCGAGCTGAACGAAGAAGTTGGCCTGGAACGTGAAGATGTTGAAATACTGGCCTGTACCCGAGGCTGGTTGCGCTATCGTTTGCCGCAACGTCTGGTGCGTACCCACAGCCAACCGCTGTGCATCGGCCAGAAACAGAAATGGTTTCTCCTGCGCCTGATCTCCAACGAGCAGCGGGTGCGGATGGATTTGACCGGTAAACCGGAGTTCGATGGCTGGCGTTGGGTCAGCTATTGGTATCCGTTGGGCCAGGTGGTGACATTCAAGCGCGAGGTGTATCGCCGCGCCCTCAAAGAGCTTGCCCCGCGCCTTTTAGCGCGCGACTGACGACGGAGTTCGACCCCGAGCCATGCTCAATACGCTGCGCAAGATCGTCCAGGAAGTTAACTCCGCCAAGGATCTCAAGGCGGCGTTGGGGATTATTGTGTTGCGCGTCAAAGAGGCCATGGGCAGCCAGGTCTGCTCGGTCTACCTGCTTGATCCCGAGACCAACCGCTTCGTCCTGATGGCCACCGAGGGCTTGAACAAGCGCTCGATCGGCAAGGTCAGCATGGCACCCAACGAAGGTCTGGTCGGTCTGGTCGGCACGCGTGAAGAACCCCTGAACCTCGAAAACGCCGCGGATCACCCGCGCTATCGCTACTTCGCCGAAACCGGCGAGGAGCGTTATGCCTCGTTCCTCGGTGCACCGATCATTCACCACCGCCGCGTCGTCGGCGTGTTGGTTATCCAGCAGAAAGAGCGTCGTCAGTTCGACGAAGGTGAAGAAGCCTTCCTCGTGACCATGAGCGCGCAGCTCGCAGGCGTTATCGCCCACGCCGAGGCCACCGGTTCGATCCGGGGGCTGGGTCGTCAGGGCAAGGGTATTCAGGAAGCCAAGTTCGTCGGCGTGCCGGGCTCGCCGGGTGCAGCGGTCGGTACCGCGGTGGTCATGCTGCCGCCTGCCGACCTGGACGTGGTGCCGGACAAGACCATCACCGACATCAACGCCGAACTTGGCTTGTTCAAGACTGCCATCGAAGGCGTGCGCGCCGACATGCGCGCCCTGTCCGCCAAACTGGCGACCCAATTGCGCCCGGAAGAGCGCGCGCTGTTCGACGTCTACCTGATGATGCTCGACGATGCCTCGCTGGGCAGCGAAATCACCACGGTGATCAAGACCGGCCAGTGGGCCCAGGGCGCACTGCGCCAAGTGGTCACCGAACACGTCAACCGTTTTGAACTGATGGACGACGCCTACCTGCGCGAGCGGGCGTCGGACGTCAAGGACCTCGGTCGCCGCCTGCTCGCCTACTTGCAGGAAGAGCGCCAGCAGAATCTGGTCTACCCGGAAAAAACCATTCTGGTCAGCGAAGAGCTGACCCCGGCGATGCTCGGCGAAGTGCCGGAAGGCACGCTGGTCGGTCTGGTTTCGGTACTCGGTTCGGGTAACTCCCACGTCGCGATCCTGGCCCGGGCCATGGGCATTCCGACGGTGATGGGTCTGGTCGACCTGCCGTACGCCAAGGTCGACGGTATCGAATTGATCGTCGACGGCACCCGCGGCGAGGTCTACACCAACCCCAGCGAAGTGCTGCGCAAGCAGTTCGCCGAGGTGGTGGAAGAAGAGAAACAACTGGCGCTGGGTCTCGACACCCTGCGCGACCTGCCCTGCGTGACCCTCGATGGTCACCGCATGCCGCTGTGGGTCAACACCGGCCTGCTGGCGGACGTGGCGCGGGCGCAGAAGCGCGGCGCCGAAGGTGTCGGTCTGTACCGCACCGAAGTGCCGTTCATGATCAACCAGCGCTTCCCGAGCGAAAAAGAACAACTGGCGATCTACCGTGAGCAGCTCGCCGCGTTCCACCCGCAACCGGTGACCATGCGCAGCCTCGACATCGGCGGTGACAAGTCGCTGTCGTACTTCCCGATCAAGGAAGACAACCCGTTCCTCGGCTGGCGCGGCATTCGCGTCACCCTCGACCACCCGGAAATCTTCCTGGTGCAGACTCGCGCGATGCTCAAGGCCAGCGAAGGCCTGAACAACCTGCGCATTCTGCTGCCGATGATCTCCGGCACCCACGAACTCGAAGAAGCCCTGCACCTGATCCACCGGGCCTGGGGCGAAGTGCGCGACGAAGGCACCGACGTGCCGATGCCGCCGATTGGCGTGATGATCGAGATTCCGGCAGCGGTGTACCAGACCAAGGAGCTGGCGCGGCAAGTGGACTTCCTGTCGGTCGGCTCCAACGACCTGACCCAGTACCTGCTGGCAGTCGACCGCAACAACCCGCGCGTCGCCGACCTCTACGACTACCTGCACCCGGCCGTGCTGCAAGCCTTGCAGAACGTGGTGCGTGACGCCCATGCCGAAGGCAAGCCGGTCAGTATCTGCGGCGAGATGGCCGGTGATCCGGCAGCGGCGGTGCTGTTGATGGCGATGGGTTTCGACAGCCTGTCGATGAACGCCACCAACTTGCCGAAGGTGAAGTGGATGCTGCGTCAGGTGAACATGAGCAAGGCCAAGGAATTGCTGGCCGAGCTGATGACCATCGACAACCCGCAAGTTATCCACAGCTCGCTGCAACTGGCGCTGAAGAATCTCGGTTTGTCGAAGATGAATCCGCCGGCGGTCAACAAAGCACTCTAAAAGGCTAATGGCCTCATCGCTGGCAAGCCAGCTCCCACAGGGATCTTCAGTGAACACGACATCTGTGAGCACCCAAGAAACCTGTGGGAGCTGGCTTGCCAGCGATGGCGTCAGTCCAGACGCCGCCTAAATCAAAATCTCCCACAGGGATCTTCAGTGAACACGAAATCTGTGAGCACCCAAGAACCTGTGGGAGCTGGCTTGCCAGCGATGGCGTCAGTCCAGACGCCGCCTAAATCAAAATCTCCCACAGGGATCTTCAGTGAACACGACATCTGTGAACACCCAAGAAACCTGTGGGAGCTGGCTTGCCAGCGATGGCGTCAGTCCAGACGCCGCCTAAATCAAAATCTCCACCTCGCCCAGATGCCCGCCATACGGCCCAAAACTGCGCTCAACCATCCGCCGCGTCCCATCCGCCTGCACAATCAGCGCCGTACTCGCCCGCGTCCCGTAACTCTGGCTGGCAATAAACACGCTCGACAGCAGTGATTCAGTCGCAAGCCCCACGCCGGTATCCGGCAGCTCGGCAAACGGCGCCGTCTGGGCATCGCTCAATAACGCCAGCAACCGCGCAGGCGTCGGGTCATCCAGCACCGCGCTCAACGCTGCCTTGGCCTTGAGCAACTTCGGCCACGGCGTATCCAGTCCGGCATTGGATAACCCGTAGACCCCGGATTCCAGCATCACCGGCTCGGACATCCGCGCATTGAAGTGCCACAGTTCATGGTTGTTGCCCAGCAGCAGGTTGAAACCTGCGTAGTCCGGCGAACGGTCGACCACGTCAGTCAGATAATCCTCCAGCGACTGATCCCCCGTGAGAAACCCGGCCACCAGCTCGCCCCGCGATTTACGCGCCGGTGGCTGATGCGGGTCACGAATATTGGTCAATGCGGCAAAGCGCCCATTGGCACCGATCCCCAGCCAGGTGCCCCCCGCCTCGAGATCACGCCCGGCATGCACGTGCGGCGCCTGCGGCCATTGCGCCAGCGGCAGGCTCGGGCGGGCGTAGAACTCGTCACGGTTGGCTGCGACGATCAACGGTTGAGCGTGGTCCGGGCGCCAGGCAAAAACGATCAGGCACATAAGGTGGTCCTTGTGTGTTTTTTGCTCACTCTACGCATCCGGCGTCCGTGCATCCATCGCAAGTGGAGCGGAAGGGTGTGCATCCGTTACCATGCCGCTCCGGTTTTGCGGATGCGTCAGGGAGACGGTCATGGAATTTCTGCTTTATCTGGCGCTGGGCGCCTGTGCGGGCGTGTTGGCCGGGCTGTTCGGGGTTGGCGGCGGGATCATCATTGTCCCGGTGCTGGTGTTCAGTTTCACCTTGCAGGGCTTTGATCAGTCGATCCTCACGCATCTGGCGGTCGGTACTTCGCTTGCGACGATCATCTTCACCTCGGTCAATGCCGTGCGTGAGCATCATCGACGAGGCGCGGTGCAGTGGCCGATATTTGTCTGGATGGCAGTCGGGATCCTGATCGGTGCTGGTTTGGGCGCCGTGACTGCCGAAGCGATTTCCGGTCCGAACCTGCAGAAAATCATTGGCGTGTTTGCCTTGGTGATCGCGGTGCAACTTGCGCTGGACGTCAAACCCAAGGCCAGCCGCACGGTGCCAGGCAAAGTCGTGCTGGCAGCGGCCGGTAGCGTGATTGGCTGGGCTTCGGCGATTTTCGGCGTCGGTGGCGGCTCGCTGACCGTGCCTTTTTTGACCTGGCGCAGCGTACCGATGCAACAAGCGGTCGCCACGTCGTCGGCCTGCGGGCTGCCGATTGCGCTGGTCAGTGCTTTAAGTTTCATGATTTTGGGGTGGCACGATGCGCGGTTGCCGGCCCATAGTCTCGGCTTTATCTATTTGCCGGCGCTGCTGGGCATTGCCCTGACCAGCATGGTCTTCGCGCGTTTCGGCGCGCGGCTGGCCCATCGGTTGTCGGCGAAGTTGCTGAAAAGACTGTTCGCCGCTTTGCTGTTCTGCGTGGGATTAAGCTTTCTGCTTTGACCGCGTGGCAATCCTGGCTTAATCCTGAGGTGGCAGCGTCGCCCGGGAATTCTGCTTTCAACTCTAACGAGGAGTCGCAATGCTGCCTTACCCGCAGATCGACCCGGTGGCCCTGGCCATCGGTCCGCTGAAAATCCACTGGTACGGTCTGATGTACCTCGTCGGCATCGGCGGTGCGTGGCTGCTGGCATCGCGCCGGCTTAACCGTTTCGACCCGACCTGGTCCAAGGAAAAGCTTTCCGACCTGGTGTTCTGGCTGTCGATGGGCGTAATTGTCGGCGGACGTCTGGGCTACGTGCTGTTCTACGATCTGAGCGCCTACATCGCCAACCCGACGCTGATTTTCGAAGTGTGGAAGGGCGGCATGTCGTTCCATGGCGGGTTCATCGGCGTGATGCTGGCCGCCGTATGGTTCGGCAAGCGCAACGGCAAGTCGTTCTTCCAGTTGATGGACTTCATCGCGCCGATGGTGCCGATCGGTCTGGGCGCCGGGCGCATCGGCAACTTCATCAACGCCGAGTTGTGGGGCAAGGCAACCGACGTGCCGTGGGCCATGGTCTTCCCGCCGTTCAGCGATCCGGCGCAACTGCCGCGTCACCCGTCGCAGCTGTATCAGTTCGCGCTCGAAGGTGTAGCGCTGTTCCTGATCCTGTGGCTGTTCTCGCGTAAACCGCGTCCGACCATGGCCGTATCGGGCATGTTCGCGCTGTTCTACGGCATCTTCCGGTTCATCGTCGAGTTCGTCCGCGTACCGGACGCCCAGTTAGGCTATCTGGCCTGGAACTGGCTGACCATGGGCCAGGTGCTGTGCGTACCGATGATCGTCGGCGGGTTGTTCCTGATCTGGCTGGCCTATCGTCGCGCGCCGGCAGCACCACTCGCGCCGACGGCTTAAACTACGAACCCCGGCGCGCGACGCCGGGGCTCAAAGGACACAGGTAATTCATGAAGCAATATCTCGAACTGGTCTCGCACGTCATTCAGAACGGCACCAAGCAGGCCAACCGTACCGGCATCAACACCATCAGTTTTCCGGGGGCGATGCTGCGTTTCGATCTGCAGGAAGGTTTCCCGGCGATCACCACGCGCAAGATGGCCTTCAAATCGGCCATCGGCGAGATGTGCGGATTTCTGCGTGGCGTGAACAACGCCGCTGAATTCCGTGCGCTGGGCTGCAAGGTCTGGGATCAGAATGCCAACGAAAACGCGCAGTGGCTGGCCAACCCGTTCCGTCAGGGCGACGACGACCTCGGCGAAATCTACGGCGTGCAATGGCGCAAATGGCCCGCGTACAAGCAGATCCCGCTGAGCAACACCGCCGCCATCGAACAAACCCTGAGCAACGGCTACAAGCAAATCGCTCAGGGCGAAGAAGACGGCCAGGCCTACGTGGTGCTGTACAAAGCCATCGATCAGGTGCGTCAGTGTGTCGATACGATCATCAACGATCCGGGCAGTCGCCGCATTCTGTTCCACGGCTGGAACGTTGCTCAGCTTGATGAAATGGCCTTGCCGCCGTGCCATCTGCTGTACCAGTTCCACCCGAATGTCGAGACCAAAGAGATTTCTCTGACCCTCTACATCCGCTCCAACGATCTGGGTCTGGGCACGCCGTTCAACCTGACCGAGGGAGCCGCGCTGCTGAGCCTGATCGGGCGCCTCACCGGTTACACGCCGCGCTGGTTCACCTATTTCATCGGTGATGCGCACGTCTACGAGAACCACCTCGACATGCTCAACGAACAGCTCAAGCGCGAGCCGTTCGCCATGCCGAAGCTGAAAATCTCGGATCGCGTGCCGGAGTTTGCCAAGACCGGTGTGTATCAGCCGGAATGGCTGGAGCTGGTGGAGCCGAGCGATTTCTCGCTGGAAGGTTACGAGCATCACGCGCCGATGACTGCGCCAATGGCGGTCTGAAGGTCTGCCATTAAACCTGTGGGAGCTGGCTTGCCAGCGATTGCGGCGGCACATTTAACATTAATGTGGCTGACAGACCGCTATCGCTGGCAAGCCAGCTCCCACAGGGATATTCGGTGTTTTCAATGGCCGTGACTACGGCCCACATGGGAATGCTCAACTTCCGTCGCCACAACCCCGCCACTCACTTCCAGTCGCTGCAAAATCCCGCATTGATCGGCCATCGGCCCTTCGCCACAGCGTTGGCGCAGGTCGAGCAACTGTGTCTGTAACGCCAACAATCCATCAATTCGCGCCTTCACGTGCTGGATGTGTTCGTCGATCAGCGCATTGACGCTTTCGCATTGATCCTGCGGGCTGTCGCGTAACGTCAGCAGGCTGCGGATCTCTTCGAGGGTCATGTCGAGGGTGCGGCAGTTGCGGATGAAGGTCAGGCGTTCGGCGTGGGCCTGGGTGTAGACGCGGTAGTTGCCGTCGCTGCGGGCCGGCTCCGGCAGCAGGCTTTCACGTTCGTAGTAGCGGATGGTTTCCACGGCGCAATCGGTCAGTTTGGCCAGTTCTCCGATCTTCATGACGGCAATCTCCAAAAGGGTGCTTGACCCTATAGTGGCTACAGGGTCTTTACTTGGCAACAGGCACCTTCATGGACGCGACCCGATGAGCGATTCCCAGCACACCCACAAGCCCGGCGACGGGCACGATCACAGTCATAAGCTGCAGCCTGTGCATAAACATGCCCATGGCGGCGATTCCTGCTGCGGCTCGAAAACGGCTGCGCCTGCACCGGTTCATTCGAGCGAAGACTCCTGCTGCTCGTCGAAAGCGGCGGCGCCTGCATTGGTGCAACTCAGCGAAAAGACCAGTGCCGACGCGCGGCTGAGCAGTTTCCGTATCGAGGCGATGGACTGCCCGACCGAGCAAACGCTGATCCAGAACAAACTCGGCAAACTCGCTGGCGTTGAGCAACTGGAATTCAACCTGATCAACCGCGTGCTCGGCGTGACCCACAATCTGCCGGACACCGCGCCGATCATCGACGCGATCAAATCCATCGGCATGCACGCCGAACCGCTGGAGGCGGGCGTCGAAGCGCAGGCGCCGGCTCCGGTGAAAAAGCACTGGTGGCCGCTGGCTCTCTCGGGCGTTGGCGCATTGGCGGCTGAAGTCATCCACTTCACCAACGCCGCGCCGACCTGGGTGGTGGCGATTATCGCGCTGGTGTCGATCCTCAGCGGTGGCCTGACCACCTACAAAAAGGGCTGGATCGCCCTGAAAAACTTCAACCTCAACATCAATGCGCTGATGAGCATTGCCGTCACCGGCGCCATCCTTATCGGTCAGTGGCCAGAAGCGGCGATGGTGATGTTCCTGTTCACCGTGGCCGAGTTGATTGAGGCCCGCTCGCTGGATCGGGCGCGTAACGCGATCAGCGGCCTGATGCAGATGACCCCGGAACAGGCGACCGTGCAGCAGGCTGACGGCACCTGGCTCGAACAGGAAGTGAAAAGCGTCGAACTCGGCGCCCGCGTGCGGGTTAAACCCGGTGAGCGTATTGCGCTGGACGGTGAAGTCGTCAGCGGCAACTCGACCATCGATCAGGCGCCGATCACTGGCGAGAGCCTGCCGGTGGAGAAAACCGTGGGCGACAAAGTCTTCGCCGGCACCATCAACCAGGCAGGTTCGCTGGAATACGCAGTGACCGCTGCGGCAAACAACTCGACCCTGGCGCGGATTATTCACGCCGTCGAGCAAGCCCAAGGTGCACGTGCACCGACTCAGCGCTTCGTCGATCAATTCTCGAAAATCTACACGCCAGTGGTGTTCGTATTTGCCTTGGCGGTCGCGATCATTCCGCCACTGTTCATGGGCGCCGTGTGGTTCGACTGGATCTACCGCGCGCTGGTGTTGTTGGTGGTGGCGTGCCCATGTGCATTGGTAATTTCCACCCCGGTGACCATCGTCAGCGGCCTCGCGGCAGCGGCGCGCAAAGGCATTCTGGTCAAGGGCGGCGTGTACCTGGAGGGCGGTTTCAAGCTCGACTATCTGGCGCTGGATAAAACCGGGACGATCACCCACGGCAAACCGGTGCAGACCGATTACCTGTCCCTTGATTCGACGGCCGATGCCATGGCCCCCGCGATTGCCGCTGCGTTGGCCGGACGTTCCGATCACCCGGTGTCGCTGGCCATCGCCAAAGCCGCTGTGGATAAAAACTTCGCCGCGTTGAATGTGGATAACTTCGAAGCGCTCGGCGGGCGGGGCGTGAAGGGCGATATCAACGGTCAGACCTATCACTTGGGCAACCATCGTCTGGTTGAAGAGCTGGGCCTGTGCTCGCCGCAACTGGAAGAAAAGCTCTTCGCGCTGGAGAAACAGGGCAAGTCCGTGGTGCTGCTGCTCGACACGTCTGGCCCGCTGGCGCTGTTTGCCGTGGCCGATACCGTAAAAGAGACCAGCCGTGAGGCGATCCGTCAGTTGCATGCACTGGGCGTGAAAACCCTGATGCTGACTGGCGACAACGTCCACACCGCGCAGGCGATTGCGGCGCAGGTTGGCATCGATGAAGCGCGTGGCGATTTGCTGCCGACCGACAAACTGCAAGCCATCGAAGACCTGTACAAGCAGGGTCATCGCGTCGGCATGGTTGGCGACGGCATTAACGACGCTCCGGCGCTGGCTCGCGCCGAGATCGGTTTTGCCATGGCCGCTGCGGGCACCGACACGGCGATCGAGACGGCCGATGTCGCCCTGATGGACGATGATCTGCGCAAGATTCCGGCCTTCATCAGCCTGTCGCGCGATACCGCCAGCATCCTGAAACAGAACATTGCGTTGGCCCTGGTGATCAAGGCTATCTTTCTTGGGGTAACCTTCGCCGGGCTCGCCACCATGTGGATGGCGGTGTTCGCCGACATGGGCGTGAGTCTGTTGGTGGTGTTCAATGGTTTGCGCCTGCTGCGCAAATAAACGATGAGGGATGGTTGTGCTAAGTGCCGAGCTGAAGGCGTTTTACATGGTGGCCCGCTTGGGCAGCATTACGCTGGCAGCGAAAAAGCTCGGCCTCAGCCAACCGACCGTGACCACGCAGATCCGCAATCTGGAAAGCCAGTATTCGGTGGAGCTGTTCTACCGTGGCGGTCGGCGTTTGAGCGTCAGCGATGAAGGCGCGCGGTTGCTGCCGATGGTCAAGACGCTGTTGCAGCAAGAGGCGGACATTGAGTTCTTCCTGCGCAACAGCGGCCAGGTGCAGGGCACACTGCGCATCGCGGCGACCGCGCCGTATTACATCCTCGATCTGGTGAAGACTTTTCGCGAGCGTCTGCCGCAGGTGGAAGTGTCGGTGGAAATCGGCAACTCGCAGCAAGTGCTCGAAGCGCTGGAGGATTACCGCGTGGATATCGCGGCGTCCTCGCAGTTGCTCGATGACGCGCGGCTGATTCGTCGGGTGCTCGGTACTGACCCGCTGGTATTGGCGGTGCATCGCAATCATCCATTGGCGGTGCATGAGCATGTGGCGCTGAGCGCACTGGCCGGACATACCTTGCTGATGCGTGAGTCCGGCTCGACCACACGGCGGCTGACTGAAGAATTGCTGGCCGGTGCCGGGGTGAGTTTCGGGCCGTTGCTGGAGATTGGCAGTCGTGAGTCGATTCGCGAGGCGGTGCTGCGCAACATCGGCATCAGCATCATTGCCCGGCAGGAAGTACCGCATGACCCGCAGTTGCGCGTGCTGACCATCGAGAATGCGCCGCAGATTCCTGAGTACCTGTATTGCCTGAAGGAGAGGAAGGGCGCGCGGTTGCCGGCGGCGTTTCTCGGGTTGGCGCAAGAGATGTCCCCGGCCTGAAGATCAAAAGATCGCAGCCTTCGGCAGCTCCTACAGGGGGACGCATTCCAATGTAGGAGCTGCCGAAGGCCGCGATCTTTTGACTTTCAACCAAAATCCCCGAATACCACTATCGGCCGTTTTTGCCTCACTGCCACATGACGGACGCATTACAACCCTAGGATTGGCCTCATCTGCTTGATGAGGTCTGTCCATGAATCCTGCCATTGCAACTGCCCTGACCAACCCCGGTGCACCGATGAAAGTGCGCAGCGTGCAGAAGCGCTTCGGCGCGTTCACCGCGCTGGATAACGTCTCCCTCGACGTCGCCGCCGGTGAGCTGGTGTGTCTGCTCGGCCCCTCGGGCTGCGGCAAGACCACGTTGCTGCGCTGCATCGCCGGTCTGGAGAAGCAGGACAGCGGCGAACTCTATCTCGGTGACCGCGACGTCTCGCACCTCGCCCCGCAAGCTCGCGACTACGGGATTCTGTTCCAGTCCTACGCGCTGTTCCCCAACCTGACTGTCGAGGCGAACATTGCCTACGGCCTCGCCGGCAGTGGTCGCGAGGAAGTACGCCGTCGCGTCGGTCAGATGCTGGAGCTGGTCGGCCTCATCGGCAGTGAGAAAAAGTACCCCGGTCAATTGTCCGGCGGTCAGCAACAGCGCGTTGCGCTCGCTCGAGCCTTGGCTCCGGCGCCGTCGTTGCTGCTGCTCGATGAGCCGATGTCGGCCCTCGATGCCCGAGTCCGCGAGCATCTGTGCACCGAGCTGCGCCAACTGCAACGCAACCTCGGCATCACCACCCTGATGGTCACCCACCATCAGGACGAAGCCATGCTGATGGCCGATCGCATCGCGGTGATGAACAACGGTCGTGTCGAGCAGTACGCCACCCCGCAGGAAATCTACAACCGCCCGGCCACGCCGTTCGTGGCCGAGTTTGTCGGTCAGGGCAACTGGCTGCCCTTCCAGCGCAGCAGCGAAAGCCACGCCCAGGTCGGCGGCATGAACCTGCGCCTGAGCGACGGCAGCGTCCAGTGTGCGTCGGGCCGTTTGTTCTGCCGCCCGGAAGCGATCAACGTCAATCCGCTGGTGCATGAAGAAAACCTGTTCCCGGCGAAAGTCCGCGAGATCACCTTCCTCGGCAATCGTTGCCGCATGAGTTTCGAACTCGATCAATTGCCGGGCCACGCACTGCTCGCCGAACTGGCGCCGGAAGCCATGCCGCGCCTCGGCGCCCAGCAGATCATGGTCGCCTTGCCGCCGCGCAGCCTGCAGGTGTTTGCCTGATGAACAGCAACCTCGCGCTGCCGCTACCGCACAAGCAGGTGCGACAGTCCTCGAAAGCCGAGATCGGCGACCACATTTTTGTCGTCGGCGGCAAAGTTCTGTTGCTGGTATTGCTCGGCGTTGCGGTGTTGCTGCCGTTGCTCGCGATCTTCTGGCGTGGTTTCAGCGGCGAGGCCGGGCAGGGCGGTGGTTGGGTCGCGGCGAAGGAATTGGTGACCAGCGAGAATTTCCACTGGCTGCTCGGCAATAGCCTGAAAGTTTCCCTCAGTGTTGCGGCCATCGTCGTACCGCTGGCCTACCTGTTTGCCTACGCACTGCAACGCACATTGATTCCGGCGAAGGGCATCTGGCGCGGGATTTCCCTGCTGCCGCTGATGGCGCCGTCGATGTTGCCGGGCATTGCGCTGGTTTATCTGTTCGGCAACCAAGGCATGTTGCGCGGGCTGCTCTCGGACAACATTTACGGGTTCTGGGGAATTGTGCTGGGTGAGGTGATTTACACCTTTCCCCATGCGCTGATGATTCTGCTCTCGGCATTGTCGCTGGCCGATGCGCGCTTGTTCGATGCCGCGTCGAGCATGGGCGCCAGTCCCGCCAAAGCCTTTCGCAGCATCACCTGGCCGGCGACGCGTCAGGCTGTGTTCGCCGCGTTCTGTCTGGTGTTCACTTTGACCATCACCGACTTCGGTGTGCCGGTGGTGGTGGGTGGTGACTATCAAGTGCTGGCTCTGGAAGCTTACAAAGCGGTAGTCGGCCAGCAGCAATTCGGTCGTGGCGCGTTGATCGGCATGGTGCTGTTGCTGCCGGCGCTGTTCAGCTTCGGGGTTGATGCCTGGCTGCGCCGCCGTCACGGCGACTCCATGAGCGGTCGCGCTCAGGTGTTCAAACCGGCACCGTCGAAACTGCGCGATAGCTGCTATCTGGCGATTGTCCTGTTGATCAGCGCGGCGTTGCTGCTGGTGTTCGGCATGGCGGTGTTCTCCTCGTTGGTGAAGTTCTGGCCGTACAACCTGTCGCTGTCGCTCAATCACTACCAGTTCAACGAGACGGCCGGCGGTGGCTGGCTGGCCTACAGCAACAGCTTGAAGATGGCGTTGGGCACGGCGCTGATCGGCAGCGTGCTGATCTTCACCGGCGCTTATCTGATGGAGAAGACCCGCACTCAGCGCGGCCTCAACCTGGCGTTGCGCATGCTGAGTTTCATCCCGATGGCGGTGCCGGGGCTGGTGCTCGGTCTGGGTTACGTCTTCTTTTTCAACCTGACCGGCAATCCACTGCACGTGCTCTACGGGACGATGACGCTGCTGATCGTCTGCACCATCGCTCACTATTTGACCACCGCACAAATGACCGCGACCACCGCGCTGCGCCAACTCGACGCCGAGTTCGAAGCCGCCGCGCTGTCGCTCAAGGCGCCGCTGTACCGGCATTACCTGCGCGTGACCGTGCCGATCTGCCTGCCGGCGTTGCTGGACATCGTGCGCTACCTGTTCGTCTCGGCGATGACCACCGTGTCCGCCGCGATCTTCCTCTACAGCCCCGACACCATCCTCGCAGCGGTGGCGGTGCTGAACATGGATGACGCCGGCAACGTCGGCGGCGCGGCGGCGATGTCGACCCTGATTCTGTTCACCTCGGCGGGCGTGTCCTTGCTGCTGGCGTGGGCTTCGCGCGGCTTGTTGCGCCGCTCCCAGGCCTGGCGGCAAACCGCGCCCGGTCACTGACTTACACCCTCAACTCAAAGACAGGATACCGATCATGTTCAAGCCTATGGCCCTGGCCGCTGCTGTGCTCGCTACTTTCAGCCTGAATGCCTTCGCGGCAAAAACCGAGTTGACGGTGTACACCGCCCTCGAAGCCGAACAGCTGAAGACCTACAAAGAAGCCTTCGAAAAAGCCAACCCGGACGTCGAGATCAAGTGGGTGCGCGATTCCACCGGGATCATCACCGCCAAACTGCTGGCTGAAAAGGCTCGCCCGCAGGCTGACGCCGTATGGGGGCTGGCGGCGTCCAGCCTGGCGATTCTCGATCAGCAAGGCATGCTGCAAAGCTACGCGCCAAAGGATCTGGGCAAGATCGGCGCGAACTACCGCGACGCCGCCAACCCGCCAGCCTGGGTCGGCATGGACGTCTGGGCCGCGACCATTTGCTTCAACACGATCGAAGCCGAAAAGCAGGGTCTGACCAAGCCAGTGAGCTGGCAGGATCTGACCAAGCCGGAGTACAAAGGCAAGATCGTCATGCCTAACCCGGCCTCGTCCGGCACAGGTTTCCTCGACGTCAGCGCCTGGCTGCAAACCTTCGGCGAGAAACAGGGCTGGGCCTACATGGATGGCCTGCATCAGAACATCGGCCAGTACGTTCACTCCGGTTCCAAGCCATGCAAACTGGCCGCGGCCGGCGAATTCCCGATCGGCATTTCCTTTGAATACCCGGCGGTTCAGTTGAAGCGTCAGGGCGCGCCGCTTGACATCATCCTGCCGAAGGAAGGTCTGGGCTGGGAGATCGAAGCGACCGCCGTGATCAAAGGCACGCCGCATGAAGAGGCCGCGAAGAAACTCGCCGACTTCTCCGCCAGCGCCGAGGCGATGGACTTGTACAAAGAGAACTTCGCCGTCCTCGCGCAGCCGGGCATCGCCAAGCCGCAGACCGAATTGCCAGCCGACTACGAGCAGCGTCTGATCAAGAACGACTTCGCCTGGGCCTCGAAGAACCGCGACGAAATCCTGACCGAGTGGCGCAAGCGCTATGACGGCAAGTCCGAGAAAGTCGCCGCCAAGTAAATCTTCGCAATCTGACAGGGCCTCATCGCGAGCAGGCTCACTCCTACATGGGAACGCATTCCAATTGTAGGAGTGAGCCTGCTCGCGATAGCGGTTCTGAATTCAGGGAAATATCCAGATGACACAACACAAAGACCTGCTGATCGTCGGCGCCGGCATCCTCGGCCTCTCACATGCCTACGCCGCCGCCAAACGCGGTCTCAAGGTCGCCGTATTCGAACGCACCGCCACGCCACTCGGCGCGTCGGTGCGCAATTTCGGCCAGGCATTGGTCACCGGCCAACCGCCCGGCCAAATGCTCGAATTGGCCAAGGCAAGCCGCGACATCTGGGGCGATTGGGCACAACTCGCCGGGCTACAAATCAAGCGTAACGGCTCGTACCTGTTCGCCCGCAACGAAGCCGAAGAGCATCTGCTCGAAGCCTTTTGCAGCCGCCGCGCCGTTGAACACGGTTACAACGTCGACTTGCTGCGCGGCGCCGCATTGCGCGATCTGTACAACGGCCAGTTCAGCCACCACCGCGCCGCGTTACACGGGATGGACGATCAACAGCTGTACTCGCGCGAAGCCATTCCGGCGCTGATCGACTATCTGCGTCGCGACCTCGGTGTCGAATTCCAATTCTCCACGCTGGTGCGCGATGTCGAGCCCGGACGCCTGCAAAGCACGGCCGGCGCGTTCACTGCCAAGCAGATCATCGTCTGCTCCGGTCACGATTATCAGACATTGCTGGCCGAGCCGATTGCCGCGCTCGACCCGCAAATCTGTCGCCTGCAAATGCTTCGCGCCAAACCGCAAGTCGAGTTGAATCTGCAACACGCCTTGCTCACCGGCCTGAGCTGCGTGCACTACGGCGCCTTCGCCGATCTGCCGGAAGCGGCGGCGGTACAAGCGCAGATTTTGCGTGAGCAACCGCACCTGCACGAAAACGGCATCCACCTGCTGATCAGCCCGACGCCGTATGGCGAGTTGATCATCGGCGACTCGCACCATTACGGCAGCGACCCATCACCGTTCAACGCCGAACAAGTCGACACCTGGATGCTTGAGCTGGCCGAACAGACCCTGGGTTGCAAGGTGCAAGTGGTCGAGCGCTGGCAGGGCGTCTATGGTTCTCGGGGGCCGGGGCCGTTTTCGTTCTTGCGCCCGGCACCGGGTTTGAGTGTGGCGTTGATGCACACCGGCGTCGGTATGAGCGTTGGTCCGGCAATGGCCGAACGCAATGTGGCGCAATTGCTGGAGGAAGTTTGATGGCAGGTCATGAGCAAATCGTGGCGAGGGTGTTCGGGTTGTATGAACGCTTCGGCACACGTGATTACATCGGCGAACCGGTGTCGCAGATCGAGCACATGTCCCAGGCGGCCGAACTGGCTATCGCCGAGGGCTTCGACGACGAAGTGGTGCTGGCGGCGTTCTTTCATGACATCGGCCATTTGTGTGCCGAGGGCGCGGAGAACATGGGCGGTTATGGCGTGGTCAGCCATGAACGGCTCGGGGCGGATTATTTGCGTGAGGCCGGATTCAGCGAACGCATGGCGCGGCTGGTGGAATATCACGTGCAGGCCAAGCGTTACCTGACGTTGCGCGAGCCCGGGTATTTCGATCGGTTGAGTGAAGCGAGTCGGCGCACGCTGGAGTATCAGGGCGGGGTGATGACCGAGGCCGAAGCTGAGGTATTTGAACGGGATCCGTTGTGCGCGGTGAGTTTGCGCATGCGCCAGTGGGATGAGTTGGCCAAGGAGAGGGCGGTGGCGGTGATTGATTTGGATGTATTGAAGGAGAAAGCGGCGCGGCTGCTGACAATTTGAGTCTCTAGACTGAGTTGCGGCTATCGCGAGCAGGCTCACTCCTACAAGATGAGCGCGATCCATTGTAGGAGTGAGCCTGCTCGCGATGGCGCCAGATCAAGCGCTACAAATCTACAGCCAGAGACTCAATCTGCTCCTGCCTTTCCCCCTGATTCAACTTCGCGTGCGGATTGAGCGATGACCACTGCGGATGCGCCCGCGCCTTGCTTAGCGCCTCGGGCAACTTGCCCTCGCGCCAAGTCTTGTCCTGCGGTGTGGCCACCTGAACCGCGTCCATCGCCGCGTGCCCGCGCTGATCAAGTGCCAGCAGCAATTGCCGCTGTCGCAACGCCAACAACCGCAGCACCCCGTCATCCACGGTCAATTCCCGTTGCCCTTTGATCTTGCCGAGCAAGCGACTGCCATAACTGCGCGCCGTTTGCAGCGCACCGCCGGCAATCGCACCGGCCAGCGCTGCGGCCCCGAGGGTAATCCCGCCGACCAGCAAATCCACCCCGGCACCCGCCGCCGCGCCGGCAGCGATACCGCCGCCAACCCGTACACCGAGCTGCTTTAAGGTCTCCGGATTGAACAGGTCATCGCCCCAGCGCCCGTCCAGCAACGGCAAATCACTGGCCGCCGCATCCTGCGGGCGAAACGCGTACAGCTTGAGCAACGCCTCAACACACTTCTGTTCGCGTTGACGCACAGCCTTGCGCAGTTCGCTGATGGCTTGCTGTTCCTGCTCGGCTTCACTGACTACGCTGCGTCGGCACGCGGCGCAGTCGATCAGCAATTCTGCGATCAGTCGTGCGGCACTTTGCTGGCGTGCGAGACGCTGAGCCTGTTGATCGGCGATCAAGCGTTCCAGTTGTGGCCGCGCATTTTCCAGCAGCAGCGCGAGGCTTTCATACAACCGCCGCTCGCCATCCTCCGGCGGCGCGACGCTGTCGAAACGCACCAGCGCATGCAGGCCCAGTCGCGCCAACGCCTCGCGCCAATCCGGCTCGCGATGGTTGGCACTGCTGACGAAATTCAGTACCGGCAGCAGCGGCTTGCCGCAACTGGCCAGCACTTCCAGCTCATCGCGATATTTGGCCAACACCGGTTCACGAGCGTCGATCACATACAAACCGGCATCCGAGGCGAGCAGTTGTCGCAGCACCTTGGCTTCTTGCTCGAAGCGCTGGCGTGCCTCGCTGCCGTCGAGAAATCGCGCCAGCCGCGCCGGGCCATCAAGGCGTTCGCCGGGGCGTTCCAGGCGTTCGAGAAAATCCAGCAGGGCGATGGCGTCTTCCAGCCCCGGTGTGTCGTAGAGGTCGAGCAACGGCTCGCCGTCCACCGACAACCGCGCGCCTTCGACATGCCGCGTGGTGCTTGGCCGGTGCGAGACTTCGCCGAAGCCGACATCGCGGGTCAGCGTGCGTAACAGCGACGTCTTGCCGACGTTGGTGTGGCCGACCACTGCCAGTTTCAGCGGGGCTTTGCGGGCGTCAGTCATGTCCGGTCTCCAGCCAGTTCAGCGGTGCGCTGTCGGCAAACTCCAGCTCAAGCTGTTGCAGCGCGATGTGCCAGTCGCCGAGACGTTCGGCATCCAGCGCTGCACCGGGCGGCGGTTGCAGTAGCCACACGCGAGTTGCGCCAGCGCTGCGCGCCAGTTCGGCAATCAGCGCGAGGCTGCCGCGGTCCGGCGAGCGCTGTGGATCGCAGGCGATGGCCAGCCGCGCCGGTGGAAAACGGCTGAGTTGTTCGAGGAGTTTGTGCCGCGACTCGCGGCTGTCGAGAATGCCGGCGTTGCTGACTTTTTTCGGCAGCGCGGGTGGCCATGGGCGCTGCTCGTCGAGTTCGATCGCGACCAGCAACGCACCTTCGCTGGCGTGTTCGCTGACGCCGCTTTCGACGCGATGCATCTGCGCCGGCTCCGGATCGTTGACGCCGAGGCGTTCGCTGCTAGGCATCAGGCGTTCGCGCAGTTGGGCGTAGCCGGGCAGATCCAGACGCAGTGCCGCTTTGCCGCTGTTCCAGCGCCAGAAGCACAACAGCGCCAGCATCAGGCGCGGGAGCACGCCATAGACCACCAGCACGCCGACCAGCCATGTCGCCCACGCCTGACGAGCGCTTTCGATATCGAGAGCACCGTCGCCGCTGGCGCGGATCATGTCCACCGTCGGCACGTTGAACCCCAGCAACGATGGCAGATGACCGAGGGCTTGGGTGACGTGAATGAAGGTATCGGCGCTGAGAATGGTTGTTTCCCAGACGAAGCCGTAACGCCGCGTCGCCATCAGCGTCAGCAGCAGAACCAACGCGCTGAGCATTACCAGCAACCACAGACCGTTGACCAGCGCACCGAGCGCCCAGCGATTGAGTTTTTTGCGTTGCAGCATCAACAGCAGGGCTGGCGCCAGTTGTGCGGCTTTGGCGTCGCGGGCGAGTTTTTCGCTCAGCCACAACCACAGTCGTCCGAGGGTGGCGCCGTGTTCGCCGGCAAAAATCAGCCCCAGCGCCCAGCTCAAAAGCAGAATCAGGTTCAGCCCGAGCAGGCTGCCCAAGGCCCAGAACACATTGACCGGCGTCTGGCCCAGCGCGGCGAACGCCAGACCGGCGCCACTCAACATCGCCAGTATCATCAGCAACACCAACGCCAGACGCGCGCCTTGCAGCCAGTGTTTGAGGGCTGCGGTCAGTCCGTCACGCTCGGCCAGCCACAACGCACGGCGTTGAATGCGGCTCGGCAGATCGCCACCGGCCGCGCGGGCCAGGCGATTGGCTTCCAGATCATCCAGAGGGCCTGCGTGTTCTTCGCGCAGGCGCACGGTTTCAGTCAGCCAGAGGTTTTGCAGTGGAGTCAGTTCTGTCACGCGCCATTCCGTCGCTCAATTGAGTCGAGAGCATAACCGCTGTGGCGCTTATCGGGGTAAGCGAGGCTCTGGTATCCTCGCCGGCATGACTAAATCACTCCCCCTCAGCCTGATCGCAGCCCTCGGTGAAAACCGTGTGATCGGCGTCGACAACAGCATGCCCTGGCACCTGCCGGGCGACTTCAAATACTTCAAGGCCACGACCTTGGGCAAGCCGATCATCATGGGTCGCAAGACCTGGGACTCGCTCGGTCGCCCGCTGCCGGGGCGCTTGAACATCGTGGTCAGCCGTCAGGCCGGTCTGGTGCTCGAAGGTGCCGAGGTTTATCCGTCGCTGGAAGCGGCGGTGGTTCGCGCTGAAGAGTGGGCGAAAGCGCAGGGCGTCGATGAGCTGATGCTGATTGGCGGGGCGCAGTTGTATGCGCAAGGGCTGGCGCAGGCGGATCGTCTGTACCTGACCCGTGTGGCGCTGAGCCCGGAAGGCGATGCGTGGTTTCCGGAGTTCGATTTGAACCAGTGGAAACTGGTGTCGAACGTGGTTAATCCGGCTGAGGGCGATAAGCCCGCTTACAACTTCGAGGTTTGGGAGAGGGCCTAAAAGATCGCAGCCTGCGGCAGCTCCTACAGGGTGTTCGCATTTCCCCTGTAGGAGCTGGCGAAGCCTGCGATCTTTTGATCTTGCTTTACATCAAGCCTGCGCCAACTCCGCATGCTCATCCGCATCCAGCAGTTCTTTATCCGTCTGCTGCATCACCTGGCTGGTAATCGCACCCGCCGTGATCGAACCACTCACGTTCAACGCCGTACGACCCATGTCGATCAGCGGCTCAACCGAAATCAGCAGCGCCACCAAAGACACCGGCAAACCCATCGCCGGCAGCACGATCAGCGCTGCAAACGTCGCGCCGCCACCCACGCCCGCCACACCGGCCGAACTCAGAGTCACAATCGCTACCAGCGTGGCGATCCACAGCGGATCCAGCGGGTTGATGCCGACAGTCGGTGCAACCATCACCGCCAACATCGCCGGGTACAGACCTGCGCAGCCGTTTTGACCGATAGTCGCACCGAACGAAGCAGCAAAACTCGCCACAGACTGCGGAATACCCAGACGACGGGTCTGCGCTTCGATGCTCAGCGGAATGCTCGCTGCACTGGAGCGACTGGTGAACGCGAACGTCAGCACCGGCCAGATCTTGCGGAAAAAACGCAGCGGGTTGATCCCGGCCGCCGACACCAGCAAGCCGTGCACAACAAACATCAGGCCCAGGCCGAGGTACGAGACCACGACGAAACTGCCGAGCTTGATGATGTCTTGCAGGTTGGAACCGGCGACGACTTTGGTCATCAGCGCCAGCACGCCGTACGGGGTCAGCTTCATCACCAGACGCACCAGACGCATCACCCAGGCTTGCAGGGTGTCGATGGCGTTGATCACTTTCTGACCTTTTTCGACGTCATCCTTGAGCAGTTGCAGCGCGGCAACCCCGAGGAACGCCGCGAAGATCACCACACTGATGATCGAGGTCGGCTTGGCCCGGGCCAGGTCGGCGAACGGGTTCTGCGGGATGAACGACAGCAACAGTTGCGGCACATTCAAGTCGGCAACCTTGCCGGCGTAGTCAGTCTGAATGGTTTGCAGACGGGCCATTTCCTGCGTGCCGGCGACCAGACCTTCGGCGGTGAGGCCGAACAGGTTGGTCAGGCCGATACCGATCAGCGCCGCAATCGCGGTGGTGAACAGCAGCGTACCGATGGTCAGGAAGCTGATCTTGCCCAACGACGACGCGTTGTGCAGGCGGGCCACGGCGCTGAGGATCGAGGCGAACACCAGCGGGATGACGATCATTTGCAGCAACTGCACGTAGCCGTTGCCGACCAGATCGAACCAGCCGATCGAAGCTTTCAGCACCGGGTTGCCGGCACCGTAAATGCTGTGCAGCGCAACGCCGAATGCCACGCCGAGGGCCAGCGCGAGCAGGACTTTTTTCGCCAGGCTCCACGAAGTGTGGCGAGTTTGCGCCAGACCGAAGAGCAGGGCGAGGAACACCAGCAGGTTGAGAATCAACGGTAGATTCATGAGAACTCCAGGAAAGTCTTTGCCAACAGCCTTCCGGGGCTGCTGCGAACCGGCAAGCCTAACAGCTTGAAAACTAATGATTTAATACCGAAAACGTATGGTGTCCGTCGTTTTTGGAATAAGCGTGTGTCGCTCACAGCAATGCATTTGGCGCAAACAGGGGCGGGGGCGGTCGCTGACAGACGAGGACTGTCACACGTATTTGTTAGCGTCGATGCTTTTAGATCAGGGAGAAAGCGCCGATGAAGTTCGCACCGAAATTTCTGGCTGTCGCACTGACAGTGGGGATGGGCCTGGCCACTCAGGCCTTCGCTACCGACTTGAAACACTGGCCGGCCGATCAGGCCAAGGCGCTGGACGCGATGATTGCGGCCAACGCCAACAAAGGTAACTACGCGGTGTTCGACATGGACAACACCAGTTACCGCTACGACCTCGAAGAGTCCTTGTTGCCGTTCATGGAAAACAAGGGCCTGATCACCCGCGACAAACTCGACCCCTCCCTGAAACTGATGCCGTTCAAGGACACCGCCGACCACAAGGAAAGCCTGTTCAGTTACTACTATCGTCTCTGCGAAGTTGACGACATGGTCTGCTACCCGTGGGTGGCGCAGGTGTTCGCCGGCTTCACCCTCAAGGAACTCAAAGGCTACGTCGATGAGCTGATGGCTTCGGGCAAACCGGTGCCGGCCACGTATTACGAAGGCGATGTGGTCAAGAAACTCGACGTCAATCCGCCGAAGATCTTTACCGGCCAGCAAGAGCTGTACAACAAGCTGATGGAGAACGGCATCGAGGTCTACGTGATGACCGCCGCCTCTGAAGAACTGGTACGCATGGTCGCGGCGGATCCCAAGTACGGCTACAACGTCAAACCGCAAAACGTCATCGGCGTGAGTCTGCTGCTGAAGAACCGCGAAACCAATGAGCTGACCACTGCGCGTAAGCAAATCACTGCGGGCAAATACGACGAGAAGGCCAACCTTGGTCTGGAACTGACCCCATACCTGTGGACCCCGGCGACCTGGATGGCCGGCAAGCACGCAGCCATCCTGACCTACATCGATGAGTGGAAAAAACCGGTTTTGGTCGGCGGCGACACGCCCACCAGCGACGGCTACATGCTGTTCCACGATGTCGACGTGGCCAAGGGCGGTATTCACTTGTGGATCAACCGCAAGGACAAGTACATGACGCAAATCAACGGCATGATGGCCAAGCATGCGGCGGCGCAGGCCAAGGAAGGATTGCCGGTGACGGCGGACAAGAACTGGGTGATCGTCAAGCCTGAGGAAATTCAGTAATACCGAGTCGCTCCAATCGCTGGCAAGCCAGCTCCCACAGGTATCGGGGCGAACCACAAATTTGTGATCACACAGATCCCTGTGGGAGCGGGCTTGCCCGCGATGGGGCCGTCATGGTCACCGACTGAATCGGCCAGGCAAAAAAATGCCCCGCACTTTGGCGGGGCATTTTTGTTTTTGCTGTCGAGGCTTACAGCCCGTCGAGCATCGCCTTGTCACGCACAGCGCCTTTGTCGGCACTGGTTGCCAGCAGGGCGTAGGCCTTGAGGGCGGTGGTGACTTTGCGTGGACGGATTTCCACCGGTTTCCAGCCTTTCTTGTCCTGCTCGACCCGGCGTGCGGCCAGTTCTTCATCGCTGACCAACAGGTTGATCGAGCGATTTGGAATGTCGATCAGCACCTTGTCGCCATCCTGCACCAGGCCAATCGCACCGCCTGCCGCGGCTTCTGGCGAAGCGTGGCCGATGGACAGACCCGAAGTACCGCCGGAGAAACGGCCGTCGGTAAGCAGGGCGCACGCTTTGCCCAGTCCTTTGGATTTCAGGTACGAAGTCGGGTAGAGCATTTCCTGCATGCCCGGGCCACCTTTCGGGCCTTCGTAGCGAATGATGACGATGTCGCCTTCCTTCACTTCGTCGGCGAGGATGCCGCGTACGGCGCTGTCCTGGCTTTCGAAGATTTTCGCGTTGCCTTCAAAGACGTGGATCGACTCGTCGACGCCAGCGGTTTTCACCACGCAGCCATCGAGCGCGATGTTGCCGTAGAGCACGGCCAGGCCGCCTTCTTTCGAATAGGCGTGCTCGAAGCTACGGATGCAGCCGTTTTCACGGTCGTCATCGAGGCTTTCCCAACGCGTCGACTGGCTGAATGCAGTCTGGGTCGGGATGCCCGCCGGGCCCGCCTTGAAGAAGTGATGCACGGCTTCATCGGTGGTCTGGGTGATGTCCCACTTGGCGATGGCTTCTTCCATGCTGCGGCTGTGCACGGTCGGCAGGTCTGTGTGCAGCAGGCCGCCCCGGGCCAGCGAACCGAGGATGCTGAAGATGCCGCCGGCACGGTGCACATCTTCCATGTGGTACTTCTGGATGTTCGGCGCGACTTTGCACAGCTGCGGCACGATGCGCGACAGGCGATCAATGTCACGCAGGTCGAAAGCGATTTCGGCTTCTTGCGCGGCAGCCAGCAAATGCAGGATGGTGTTGGTCGAACCGCCCATGGCGATGTCGAGCATCATCGCGTTCTCGAACGCCTTGAAATTGGCGATGTTACGCGGCAATACCGACTCGTCGTCCTCTGTGTAGTAGCGCTTGCACAGCTCGACGATGGTGCGGCCGGCCTGCAGGAACAGTTGTTCGCGGTCGCTATGGGTAGCGAGGGTCGAACCGTTGCCCGGCAGTGCAAGACCAAGGGCTTCAGTCAGGCAGTTCATCGAGTTGGCGGTGAACATGCCGGAGCACGAGCCGCAGGTAGGGCAGGCGCTGCGCTCGTATTCAGCGACTTTCTCGTCAGAAGCGCTGGCGTCGGCGGCGATGACCATGGCATCGACGAGGTCGAGGCCGTGGGAGGCGAGTTTGGTCTTGCCGGCTTCCATCGGCCCGCCGGAAACGAAAATCACCGGAATGTTCAGGCGCAAGGCAGCCATCAACATGCCCGGGGTGATCTTGTCGCAGTTGGAGATGCAGACGATGGCGTCGGCGCAGTGGGCGTTGACCATGTACTCGACGGAGTCGGCGATGATCTCGCGACTCGGCAGCGAATAGAGCATGCCGTCGTGGCCCATGGCGATGCCGTCGTCCACGGCGATGGTGTTGAATTCCTTGGCCACGCCACCGGCGCGTTCGATTTCACGGGCGACCAACTGGCCCAGATCCTTCAGGTGCACATGGCCCGGTACGAACTGGGTGAATGAGTTGGCAATGGCGATGATCGGCTTTTTGAAGTCGTCATCTTTCATCCCGGTGGCGCGCCACAGTGCGCGGGCGCCGGCCATGTTGCGGCCGTGGGTGGATGTTTTCGAACGATAATCTGGCATGGAGCACTCCGGGCGGCTAATCACTTACTAATCAGGTGCAAAAGGGGAGAGAGCTTCTATTGACGTCTGGAACACTCAGAAATAGCCGTGTGTCCTGAAGTTGCCGATGACTTTGCGGGATCGCCGCTTGCCTCAGCCTGAGCTCATAAACCCGCCGGGGGATGAATGGCGATGAATCTGGCGATTCTACACCGCTGGCGTCTGGAGGGAATGGCGCAAAGCGTTGTTGCAGTGCCGACGGTGCCTGTTGCGTGACGATCGGCAGGATTAATCGCTGTCCGGCTGCACGATCGCGCTGGTCTGAAGGTTTTTTGCTCGACGGCTGATGCCTCTGTTCAATGCCAGTGCCACGCAACTGAGCAGCACGAAACTGTAGCCCAGCGTGAATTGCAGATTGGCAGGACTGAGGCTTATCAGCGCGCTGATCAATCCGCCGCAAATGAAAACGATGGTGCTGCCGGCCGAGGCGGAGGTGCCGGCGTTATCGGGAAACAGGCCCATGGCCCGAGAAGTAGCGGCCGGCCGGGAGATGGTAGTGCCAGCGGTACACATCAGCATTGGGATCAGCACAGCCATCGGGGTCAGCGCATGATTGGTCGCCAGATACAGCGTCAGCAGCCCCGACGACAGGATCAGACTCAGCCCGATAATGATCTGCCGGCCGGGCGTGATGCGTCGACTCAGCAAGGAGGCGATGATGCCGCCGGCAACATAGGCAACACCGTAAATCAGCAGAATCAGCGAAAAGTCATAAGGCGCAAGTTGCAATTGATCCATGAAGATCAGCGGCGAAATAACGATGAACGAGAAGTGGCAGGCGAAGGCAAACGCTGATATCAGCCAGTAGCTGACGAACTCGAAACTCCCCAGCACCCGTTGGTAAGACTGTATGAAACCCAGTCGTTCGCCGTTGCTGGCCGGACGAGTGTTATCCAGAAGCAACCAGGCTTTGACGAGTACCACTGTCGATAGCGCAATAAATACCCAGAAACTGCCGCGCCAGCCAAGGGTGGCCTGCAGAAAGGTGCCGGCCAGCGGTGAAACTGAAATGAATATCCCGCCTGCAGTGACCATCAGGATGCGCAGGCGATCGCGCTCTTCTCCCGCGAACAGATCCTGCACCAGCGCTTGGGACAGCACGAAACAGCCGCACCCCACTGCCTGCACAACCCGAAATATCAGAAACAGCGTGTAATCGCTGGTCATCACGCAACCAAGAGCGCCGAGTATCGACACGATCATGCCCGCGAGCAGCAAGCCCTTGCGCCCGATCACGTCGGACAGTGGCCCGATCAAGACCTGGGCAAACGCGATTCCCACGGCGAACAGACTGATCGACAGCGCAATGTCGCTCGGTGTGGTGCGAAAGTGCGTCGCCAGTGCCGGAAATGAAGGCAGCACAACATCCAGCGGAAACACGCCAAGCAGCACCATTGCCAATAAAAGGCTGACCGCGCCACGGCGTCGTTTGGCGTTTGCCACTGATTCTCTGTTATCCATCGATCAGACCTGCCTTGGCGAAGCGTTGCTGGTTGGTGGGCCAGGCAAAAAAACCGGCTTTTTTCAGTGCGTCCAGTGTGGCGGTGGCACCTGAGCGTGCGCGCAGTCGAGTGGCTTGCGGCGCCGTTACGCTGGCGATGATGTCGGTCACGGCACTGTCGGTGATGCCTGCTCCACGCAGGCTCTGTTGCAACCAGCGCTCGTCGGCTTCGAAGAACATCCCGATGATCTCCAACAGCGATCTGGAGGCGAAGGTTCGCTGGCGATTGTTCAAGGTCAGCCACAGGTAATGGAACACTTCGGCGAAGTAGCGGCTGTGGCGGGCTTCGTCGGCCAGATGATCGCGCAGCATCTCGTTGACGCTGGACACCAGACTGTTGCGACAGACATCCAGCAGCTCCCGGGCAATGATGGTTTCCGAGACGAAGCCGAGCAGAAACCAGACCAGTGGGCGGTTTTTCTCCGAAGTACGGGCGACCAGGGCGTTCATGCGCGTAATCCGCTTTGGCATCGCCGGACGTTCGATGATCCCGTAGAACCCGGCGATCTGATCGGCGAGACGATCGGAAAACAGCGCGTGATAGCCCTCGTCGGTATAGAGCTGCAGCGCGGCGTGCTTCATTGCTTGAGGCACATGAACCGGCAGTTCCCGGTGGATGATGACTTCTACCGCACGATTGACGATGCGGTGTTCGAGCAGGGTGGTGTAGTCGAGAAAGTGCACCAGATGATTGGCCGTCAGCCTATGCATAACATCACGCCCTGCTGCTTGAATGGCAGGATGCGACAGGTAGGGCAGGAAGTCCGATGGAAACCAGTAACGACTTTCCAATTGTTGCTGCACATCGTCCGGCAACTGATAGTCATGAGTGCTGGTGCGGACCGAGGCTCGGCTGTCCCAGTCTCCCAAGGTGAATTTGAGCGCCCAGGACGTCGGCGCTTCGCTCGGATCGGCGCTGAGGACGGTCATGCCTGGACCTCGCGCAACAGTTCGCGCATTTCCTGGCACATTGCCTGTCCATCGCTTTCCCCGCAGCCGACAAAGAATATTGGCTGTTCAGCGCTTCCCTCAAGTTTGAGGTGTGTTTCGACTTGCTCATCGGCAAACGCGCCGGTCAACCAGGTGTTCAGGCCCAGTGCCGTGGCAACCAGTTGAAAGGTTTGTGACAAGTGACCGGCCTCAACGAACGCCATGCGATAAGCGCGGGAGTGCCCATACTTCCACCAAAGCCGATCAAACCGCGCCGTGATGAACAATCCCAGCGGCAGGTTGTTGATGAAATGCTGGCCACCGAGCAACTGGCCCAGTGCCGATGACGGCAATGGATTGACTCGACTGATGGAGTGTTCGTCCGGGTGATAGGCATAAATCCCGGGCGACAGGTCGTCGACGTTCTGCACCAGCAGAAAACCTTCGCATGCGTTCAGGCCACCGCCGGAGGGACTGCTGCGCCGTGCGCAAAGGTCTTCGGCGATGCTGTCATCCCGATCGGTGTCGCGTTCGCGCAGGTAACCGAGAGTCAGGTAAAGCAAAGTGCTGACGTTATTGAGCGTCATCGCTGCACCGGTAAAGGAGCGACAGGTTTTTCGCTGGAGCAGCGCGTTAGCCAGGCTGTCGTCGCTCAATTCGTCCGGGTCGGGCAAACAGATATGTTGCTCAACCTCGTGTTGCGGACGGTTTTTGGCGGGCGACGGGGTGGCCAGCACTTCGTCGCAGTGCGCCAGGTATTGCCTGGACCACTCTTGAGTATTCTGTGGGGTGTATTCGCAGGGAATGTTTTGCGTGCCGATATGATAAATCTTCGACAGTTCATCCCAGCCCCAATGCAGGTTGTCTATTTTTGAAACGGTTAGAATGCCCGCGTTTAATAGTTGTGTGTCTATGATGTTGTGTGTGTCAAACAACTCGGGATCGTTTATTAGTTGGGCAAGGCGTGACGTATAATTCAGATCAAGAACATGTTGGGTGTGATCTTTGTAGTTCCAGACTATTTGTCCGGGTGAACGTGGCAATATAAATAAATAAGGATTGATATACATAGGGTTCATTTACTCTGGATAAAGTCGAAAGGACGCCGAGGGACCGGCGCTCCCCAGCGTCCCGACTTATTTAACGGGCTTTAGGCGCAACCAGAAAAGCCAGGTTTGCGATTTTGTTGGTTTCCAGAGAAATGTTTTTCATGATGTGAACTCCTTGTTCATTGATAGTTGAAGTCACCTCGTGGTGACAACTTCATAATAGTTTGTAATGGATTATTGGCAAGGGGATATTAAGTAGGAATATTCCAGTATTTTTGTCGGAGCGATCTTTAGCAGGTGATGAACTTTGTAGGGAAAGTTTCAATAATTAAAAGACGTGAGGAAACGTCCTGCACGTCAATCGGACGGCAGTGTAGGAAGTCGTGATAACAAAGGAAAAAATCGTTGAGAAGCCGTCAGGTTCAGGCGTAAAGCAAACGGGGAGCCATTAGGCTCCCCGTCATCCGCATTGATCAGCTGTTAGGCAGCAGGCGGCAGGTGATGCTCTTGATGTAGCGGGTTTCGGCGATGGCCGGGTGGACCGGGTGATCCGGGCCCTGACCGCCGCGCTCCAGCAACTGGATGTTGCGATCCAGGTGGCGGGCGCTGGTAAGCAGGATGTTCTGCAGATCGTCTTCCGGCAGGTGCATCGAGCACGAAGCACTGACCAGGATGCCGTCCTTGTTGAGCAGGCGCATGGCTTGCTCGTTCAGGCGACGGTACGCACCTTCGCCGTTCTTCATGTCTTTCTTGCGTTTGATGAACGCTGGCGGGTCGGCCACGATCACGTCGAAGCGTTCTTCGCTGGCCTTCAGTTCTTTCAAGGCTTCAAAGACATCGCCTTCGATGCAGGTCATCTTGTCGGCAAAGCCGTTCAGTGCAGCGTTGCGCTCGACACCATCAAGGGCGAAGGCCGAAGCATCGACGCAGAACACTTCGCTGGCGCCGAATGCGGCAGCCTGCACGCCCCACCCACCGATGTAGCTATAGAGGTCGAGTACACGTTTGCCTTTGGCGTATGGCGCCAGGCGTGCGCGGTTCATGCGGTGGTCATAGAACCAGCCGGTTTTCTGCCCCTGAATGACCGGCGCTTCGAACTTCACGCCGTTCTCTTCCAGTGCGACCCATTCCGGTACCAGACCGAACACGGTTTCGACGTAGCGGTTGAGGCCTTCGGCGTCACGCGCAGCGGAATCGTTCTTGAACAGAATGCCGCTTGGCTTGAGCACTTGGGTCAGTGCGGCGATCACGTCATCTTTATGCGCTTCCATGGTCGCCGAGGCGATCTGCACCACGAGGATGTCGCCAAAACGGTCAACGACCAGACCTGGCAGCAGGTCGGAGTCACCGTACACCAGACGGTAGAACGGCTTGTCGAACAGGCGATCGCGCAGCGACAGCGCTACGTTGAGGCGATGCACCAGCAGGGATTTGTCCAGTTGCACCTTGATGTCGCGGGACACCAGACGGGCGCAGATCAGGTTGTTCGGGCTCATCGCGACGATGCCCAGCGGCTTGCCGCCGGCAGCTTCGAGGATCGCTTGATCGCCGGCTTTGAAGCCGTGCAGTGGCGTGGCCGCCACATCGATTTCGTTGCTGTAGACCCACAAGTGGCCGTTGCGCAGGCGACGGTCGGCATTGGCTTTGAGGCGCAGGCTAGGCAGGGACATGACGTCGCTCCGGAAAAAAGAGCGGGAGTATAGCGTGTTGGGCCCGGTGATTGGCCCGCGAATGGACATATGGCCTGGGAGTCAATCCGGGCTGCTGTGGTAGTGAGACCTTCTGTGGCGAGGGGATTTATCCCCGATCGGCTGCGCAGCAGTCGCAAAACCAGATAACTCGGTTCCCTGATACAACTTGTAAGTCGATTCAGGGCAGCGCCGCCGCCCATCGGGGATGAATCCCCTCACCACAGAAACCCCTGTAGCCCTCCAGTATCAGGCCGACAGCGCGTCGATCAACTCACGACTAAACGCCGGAATATCATCCGGCTGACGACTGCTGATCAAGTGGCCGTCTCTGACCACTTCCTGATCGACCCAGTTGGCACCGGCATTCACCAGATCGTCTTTGAGCGTCTTGTAGCTGGTCATGGTCTTGCCATTGACCAACCCCGCCGAAATCAACAGCCATCCGCCATGGCAGATCACCGCAATCGGTTTGCCGGCCGAGGTGCCTGTCTTGACCAGGTGCTGGGCATCCTGGTCGATGCGGATGGTGTCGGAGTTCTGTACGCCGCCGGGCAATACGATGGCGTCATATTGCTCGCTGCTGGCGGCCTGGAAGGTCTGGTCGACCTTGAAGTCATCCGCCGGTTTGTCATGGTTCCAGCCTTTGACCGTGCCTTCTTCGGCCGAGAGGATATCGACCTGAGCGCCGGCCTGTTCGAGCGCTTGCTTGGGACCTGTCAATTCAACCTGTTCGAAACCATCGGTTACCAAAAAAGCGACGCGCTTGCCGTTGAGTTGAGTAGCCATCGATAAGCTCCTGAGTCTGTGGGAATTTGCCGCCCCGTGGGATCGAAGTGATCCGTTGGGCATTACAGAGTCCGAAGCCGGCGCTTGAATGAAAGTTCCTGACAATTGCCCACTGGTGTGTCGTCCTGCGGTTTTTAGAGGTTAGAATCGCCGCCTGTCCCAGAGTGTGTACTTATGTCCCAAGAGCTGACCGCCGAACAGATTCAACAATCCTTGCAAGGCATCAGCGTGCCCGCGCAGCCGCAGATCATGGTGGATCTGCAAATGGAGCAGTACATGCCTGACCCGGACCTGGAGGTGATCGCCAAGCTGATCGCCCAGGATCCGGGCTTGTCCGGCTCGCTGCTGAAAATCGTCAACTCGCCGTATTACGGTTTGAGCAACAAGATCACTTCGATCCAGCGTGCGGTGAACCTGTTGGGCAGTCGTTCGATCATCAACCTGATCAACGCGCAGTCGATCAAGGGCGAGATGAACGATGACACCATCGTCACGCTCAACCGTTTCTGGGACACCGCCCAGGATGTGGCGATGACGTGTCTGACCCTGGCCAAGCGCATTGGCACTCAGGCCGGCGACGAAGCCTACGCATTGGGTCTGTTCCACGATTGCGGCGTGCCGTTGATGCTGCAGCGCTTTCCCAATTACATGTCGGTTCTGGAAAAGGCCTACGCCCATGCCAGCGCCGAATGCCGGGTGGTGGACACCGAAAACAACGAGTTCAACACCAACCACGCCGTGGTCGGCTACTACACGGCCAAGTCCTGGCGCCTGCCGGAACACGTCAGTGCGGCAATCGCCAATCACCACAACGCGCTGGCGATATTCAGCGACGAGTCCTCGCGCAACAGTCAACTGAAGAACCTGTTGGCGATCCTCAAGATGGCCGAGCACATCTGCGCGTCCTATCGGGTACTGGGCAACCAGACCGAAGATTTCGAATGGAACGCGGTCGGCCCGCTGGTGCTTGATTACGTCGGCCTGTCGGAATACGACTTCGAAACCCTCAAACAAACGATCCGCGACTTAGGCGCGCATTGATTCGAGGACGCCATGCCTGAACTGCCGGAAGTCGAAACCACCCGCCGGGGCATTGCTCCGCATCTGGAAGGCCAGCGCGTCAGCCGAGTGATCGTGCGCGACCGCCGGCTGCGCTGGCCGATCCCTGAAGACCTCGATGTGCGCCTGTCGGGCCAGCGCATCGTGCTGGTGGAACGGCGGGCCAAGTATCTGCTGATCAACGCCGAAGTCGGCACGTTGATCAGCCATCTGGGCATGTCGGGTAATTTGCGCCTGGTCGAAGTCGGGTTGCCGGCGCTCAAGCATGAGCATGTCGATATCGAACTGGAATCCGGTCTGGCCCTGCGCTACACCGATCCACGGCGTTTCGGCGCGATGCTGTGGAGTTCCGACCCGCTCAATCACGAATTGTTGATTCGTCTCGGGCCGGAGCCGTTGACCGATCTGTTCGACGGCGAACGGCTGTTTAAGCTGTCTCGCGGACGCTCGATGGCGGTCAAGCCGTTCATCATGGACAACGCAGTGGTGGTCGGGGTCGGCAATATTTATGCGACCGAAGCGCTGTTCGCCGCGGGCATTGATCCGCGTCGTGAGGCCGGGGGCATTTCCCGGGGGCGTTATCTGAAACTGGCGATCGAGATCAAACGCATCCTTGCCGCCGCCATCGAGCGTGGCGGCACCACGTTGCGTGATTTCATCGGTGGCGACGGACAACCGGGGTATTTCCAGCAGGAGCTGTTTGTCTATGGCCGTGGTGGTGAACACTGCAAGGTCTGCGGCACCGGTCTGCGCGAAGTGAAGCTTGGCCAGCGCGCCAGCGTCTTTTGCCCGCGCTGTCAGAGCTGAGGCAAATCGTTCGAAAACATCCTACGGTCTATAGTGAGTTGTCTCACTGCCAAGCCCGAAGGATCGTGCCATGAAATCCCTGCAAGTCTTCTGTGCCGCACTGCTGCTGTGTTCCAGCCTGGCTGTACAGGCCACGGAAACCGGCAGCGGTGATCCGCGTTACACCATCCAGAACCCACCGGCCTACGCCATGCTTGGCGACTTGCTGATCGCCCGACCTTTGCTGGTGGTGGCGACGGTGATCGGTGCCGGAGCGTTTGTGGTGTCGTTGCCGTTTACCGCGCTGGGTGGCGGAATTGGCGATGCGGGGCAGGCGTTGGTGGTTGATCCGGCGCGAGCGGCGTTTGTGCGGTGTCTGGGGTGTATCGGGGAAGGGTTTGAGCAGCGCGAGTGAGCTGATCCGGATTTTGCTGTGTTGCCGATGGCCTCATCGCGGGCAAGCCCGCTCCCACAAGGTTTTGGTGTTCACACAATTTGTGTTCCACCACAGAACCCTGTGGGAGCGGGCTTGCCCGCGATGGCGTCGGTACAGGCGCTGAAAAATCAGGCCTTGCCAGTGATCAGGCGGTACTTCTCCATCAACTGTTCTTCAGTCTCCGGATGCGCTTCGTCCAGCGGAATGCAATCCACCGGGCAGACCTGCTGGCACTGCGGTTCGTCGTAGTGGCCGACGCACTGGGTGCACAGATTCGGGTCAATCACGTAGATCTCTTCGCCTTGGGAAATGGCGGCGTTCGGGCACTCGGGTTCGCAGACGTCGCAGTTGATGCAATCGTCGGTGATGATCAGGGACATGCTAACTCCAGCCGGGGCGGCAGGCCCGGGCGCTATAAACCAATGCGCGCAATTGTGCCGCATTGGCGCCCGGAGTGCACGCGGGTGCGATCAACTGCTGTATGTGGCTGCAATCAAAATCAAAAGATCGCAGCCTTCGGCAGCTCCTACTTTTTAAAGCGTAGGGTCAGGGCGTCAGCCACGGCCGGGTGGACGAACTTGCTGATATCGCCGCCCAGCGCGGCGATTTCCCGCACCAGCGTCGAGGAAATGAACGAGTAACGCTCGGACGGGGTGAGAAACAGGCTCTCGACATCCGGCGCCAACTGGCGGTTCATGTTGGCCAGCTGGAACTCGTATTCGAAGTCCGACACTGCCCGCAAACCACGCAGGAAGACATTGGCGTTCTGCTCTTTGGCGAAATGCGCCAGCAGCGTCGCGAAACCGACCACTTCCACGTTCGGCAGGTGTTTGGTGACCTCGCGAGCCAGTTCTACCCGTTGTTCCAGCGGGAACAGCGGGTTCTTCTTGGGGCTGGCGGCGACCGCAATGATCACGTGATCGAACAGGCGCGAGGCGCGTTCGACCAGATCGCCATGGCCCTTGGTAATAGGGTCGAAGGTACCTGGGTACAACACTCGGTTCATCGCGTCGTCCTGGCGGGAGTCCGTTGGGGAGTCGGATGGTATCGCAGCCGTCCCGGTCGGCCAAGTCGCCTGTTGGGTAAGAAAGCACTATAGACGATAGGAATATTCTGCTTTTTCACGGATTTTTCAGCCGTTCGGCGAGGGAAGTGGCCAATTGCGCAGTCAGACCGTACACCGACAATTGTGGATTTGCGCCAATGCTGGTGGGGAATAGCGAGCCGTCGTGAATCGACAGATTGCTCAGTTGATGATGGCGGCCAAGGCTGTCGGTGACTGCGGTTTTCGGATCTTCACCCATCGCGCAGCCGCCCATGACGTGGGCGCTGCCCAGCCGTGTGCGATACAACTCAAGGCTCAAGCCATCGATGAGGCTGCGCGCCTCGGCCAGCGTCTTCACATAACGCGCGTCGGCGTGCATTGGCATCACCGCTTTGGCACCGCCGGCAAACTGGATCTCGGCCATGTGGTGAAACGCGCGGCGCAAGCCTTCCCAGGTGTAAGGCGAAACTTGATAGTCGAGCACCGGCGAGCCGTCGCCGCGCAACTCGACATTGCCGCCCGGGCTGTCCGGGTGAAAACCGTCGCGCAATAACGCCAGCATCGCGTGTGTGTGCGGCAGATCGGCCATGTGCTGCGCGCTCTCCTGGCCAATTCCGCCCAGCAGCGTGGCCGCCAGCGCCGGGTGCAGCGGCGGCACTTCCAATTTGTAGCCTATCGGCCCGGTGACGCCGTCCTTCCATTGGAAGTGGTCGGAGTAGATCGATTGCGGTGCTCCGTAGAAAGGGTTGATCACCTCGTCGAAGCGTCCGGCGGACATGTTCACCAAGTGCAGAAAAGTACGTTTGCCCACTCGCTGATGCGGGTCCGGCGCATCGGAGCGCAGCAGCAGGGCCGGACTGTTGATACCACCGCCGGCCAATATGTAATGCCGGGCCTTGACGGTGATTTTGCGTCCGGTCGGTTCGACGCAGCGTTCATCCATGGCCACGCATTGCAGGCCGGTCACTTTGTCGCCGTTGATCAGCAGCTTTTCCGCGCGGGCCAGGTACAGCAGTTCGCCGCCCTTTTCCAGGGTCGCCGGAATGGTCGTGACCATCATCGATTGCTTGGCGTTGGTCGGGCAGCCCATACCGCAATAGCCGAGGTTCCAGCAGCCACGCACATTGCGCGGAATCACGTGCCAGCTGTAGCCGAGTTGCTCGCAGCCCTTGCGGATCACGTCGTTGTTGGGGTTCGGTGGAACCATCCACGGCGCGACGCCGAGGCGCTGTTCCATTTTTTCGAACCATGGCGCCATGTCGGCAGGGCTGTGGCCCCTGACGTTGTGCTCGGTGGCCCAGTGTTGGAGGGTTGGCTCTGGCGTGCGGAAGCTCGATGTCCAGTTGATCAGCGTCGTGCCGCCAACCGCGCGGCCTTGCAGGATGGTGATCGCACCGTCCTTGCTCATGCGGCCGATGCCTTCCTGATAGAGGCTGCTGTAGGCCTCGTCTTCAAGCATTTTGAAGTCGGAGCTGGTTTTCAGCGGGCCTTCTTCGATCAGCAGCACTTTATAGCCGGCGGCGCTGAGGATTTCCGCGGTGGTACCGCCACCCGCGCCGCTGCCGATGATCGCGACATCTGTTTCGAGGGTCAGATCGGCAGGCAACTGCGCGCCGTTGTAGGTTTTCCAGCCTCGGGCGAGGCCTTCGCGGAAGGGGTCGGGTACGGGCATGTTCGGGTTCTCTTATTTTTAGTGTTCTTGCGGGCCTCATCGCGAGCAGGCTCACTCCTACATTTGGAATGCGATCCCCTGTAGGAGTGAGCCTGCTCGCGATGGGGTCGACTCGATTTCAGACCGTGGGCGGGCCGGGATAACCGCAGTGCGCCCAGGATTCGCCGCGGCTGTACCAGGCCATCAGCACCATCTGCTGCAAAGAGCTATGACCCATACGCAACAGGCTCAACGAGCTGTTTTCCCAGCGATCGAGAAAGCTGCGCATCGCCTCGGGACTGGCATTTTCCCAGCTGCCCCAGATCCCGGTGAGAGGCCCGCGCGTCACGGTCATGCCCAGCACGTCGAACAGCTGTCGAGTGAGTTTGAGCATTTCCGGCGACAGGTGATCGAGGCTGTAGTCCAGCGACTTGAGCGTGCCAGCCACCGCGTCCGGCATCTTTTCGGGAGCCACGGCGCCGTCGAGCATTACCGGAACCAGTGCGCGCAGAAACAGCAGGTCGCCGTCGCGCAACGAGATGAAACCGTTGGCCGCGACGCTCGACGAGCAGCCGCTGAGGCTGGCGCCGAGTCCCGCGGTGGCGAGGAATGCCGTGGCGCCGAGGCTGAACTTCAGCAGGCCACGGCGCGACAAGGCAGGTGTATCGGTCAGGCTTGGGTGCATTGTTTTTATTACCCGGCGGCGATGACGAATGTTTAGCGGATGAACAGCTTCTGGATCAGTTTCTGAATCGATTTTCCATAAGGCGGGTAAATCAGTCGGGCGGCATTGAAGCGCTGTTTAATCAGCACGCCTTTGGCTTTGCTGAAGGTCAGGAACCCTTCGTGACCATGGTAATGGCCCATCCCCGAAGCGCCGATGCCGCCAAAGGGCATGTCGTCCTGCGCCACATGCAGCAACGTGTCGTTCAGGCACACGCCGCCGGAATGGGTTTCGTGCAGCACGCGGTTCTGTTCGCGTTTGTCGTAGCCGAAGTAGTAAAGAGCCAGAGGTCGAGGCCGCTGATTGATGTAAGCGAATGCCTGCTCCAGATCTCGATACGGCACGATTGGCAACAGCGGGCCGAAGATTTCATCCTGCATCACCGTCATTTCGTCGCTGACATTCAACAAAACACTGTGCGGCATGCGCCGGCCCTGACCCTGCTCGAACAGCGGAATCAGCAACGCGCCCTTGCTGGTGGCATCACTGACGTAGCTGTTGAGTCGGGCCAGTTGGCGTTCGTTGATGATTGCGGTGTAGTCCGGGTTGTCGGTGAGGGTCGGATAAAAACCCTGTACGGCCTGGCGATAGGCTTCGACGAAGCCACCGACCCGGTCTTCCGGCACCAGCACGTAATCGGGGGCGACACAGGTTTGCCCGGCGTTGAGGGTTTTGCCGAAGGCGATGCGCTCAGCGGCATCCTTGAGCGGCACATCACGGGAAACGATGGCCGGGGATTTGCCGCCCAGTTCCAGCGTGACGGGGGTGAGATTTTCTGCGGCGGCGCGCATCACGTGCTTGCCGATGCTGGTGGCGCCAGTGAACAGCAGGTGATCGAAGCGCAGACGGGAAAACGCCACGCCGATGTCAGCTTCGCCAAGCACCACACAGACCAGATCTTCGGGGAAGATTCGCGCCAGCAGCTCCTTGAGCAACAGGCCAGTGGCGGGGGTCGACTCGCTGAGTTTGAGCATCACTCGGTTGCCCGCCGCCAACGCGCCGACAAGTGGGCCGATGGCCAGATACAGCGGGTAATTCCACGGCACGATGACGCCGATCACGCCCAGTGGCTGGTAAACAACTTTCGCCGAGGCTGGCTGGAAAGCCATGCCGACCTTGCGCCGCGAAGGCTTCATCCAGCCATTGAGGTGACGGCTGGCGTAGTGAATGCCATGCAGGCTTGGCATCAATTCGGCAAGCAGCGTTTCATCGGCGCTGCGATGGCTGAAATCGGCACTGATTGCCTCGATCAAGGCCTGACGCTCGTTGCTGAGCAAATCGCGCAGGGCCTTGAGCCATTGCTGACGCTGGGCAGCAGGTGGCATCGGATTGGCGGCGTACGCGGCCCGTTGCGCATCGAACTGCCGATCAAGTGCTTGCAGTGGCTCTTGTAGCGTTTGCAGGTAGGCAATATCGGCAGTCATTGTTGGCTCCGGATTTTATTGTAATGAGGCACTTTTTAGAGTCTATGCTCTATAAAGTCAAATGACTTCCATGCACAGCAGTGTTTTATCCATTTCCGGTTAGGTCGTAAGATGCCCCTCAACGCACTCTGAATTAAAGCCCAAGCCATGGCCCCACGAATAAAAACCAGCGAGCGTATCGTGCTGAACAGCCTCGAACTGTTCAATCAGCAGGGCGAGCGCAGCATCAGCACCAATCACATTGCTGCCCACATGGAGATTTCTCCGGGCAATCTCTACTACCACTTCCCCAACAAGCAGGCGATCATCGCCGTGTTGTTCAGTGAGTACGAGAGCCTTGTCGACAGCTTCCTGCGCCCGCCGCAGGGGCGCGCCGCGACGGTGGAAGACAAGCGCTTCTATCTCAAGGAGCTGCTCTCGGCGATGTGGCGATACCGCTTTCTGCACCGCGACCTCGAGCATCTGCTCGACAGCGATCCGGAGCTGGCCGCGCGCTATCGGCGTTTTTCCCAGCGCTGCTTGATCCAGGGCGGGGCGATCTACGAAGGTTTTGTTGCCGCCGGGATCCTCGACATGGACCGCGTGCAGATCGAATCCCTGACCCTCAATGCCTGGATCATCCTGACGTCCTGGGTGCGTTTTTTGTGCACCACCCGGGAAAACTCCAACCACCTCAGCGAGCAAGCCATCAAGCGTGGCGTGTACCAGGTGCTGGTACTGGAGGCCGGGTTTGTCACCGAACAGGCACGTGAAGAGGTCAATGCGTTGTTCGAGGAATTCTACGTGCCGCTGGCCCAGGCCCTCGATGACGTGAAGTAAACCGTTTCGTTGAATTCACAGGAGCCCGTTATGCCGATTGCGCAACTGATCAGCCCCAACGCACTGGATGCCCGCAAGGAGCAGTCGGGGCTGGTGATTCTCGATTGTCGTTTTGCCCTCGAAGACCCGGATTACGGTCAGCGCAGCTACGCCGAAGGGCACATTGCCGGGGCGAGTTTCGCTGATCTGGAGCGTGACCTCAGCGGCAAAGTGGTCAAAGGCGTGACCGGACGTCATCCTTTGCCCGAGCCGACAGCGCTGGTCGAGCGCCTGCAAGCCTGGGGCATCAATGCCGACAGCGACGTGGTTTTGTATGACGACGGCCCCGGTGCCTACGCGGCGCGCGCATGGTGGTTGCTGGCATGGCTGGGCAAGCGCGACGGCGTGTTCATTCTCGATGGCGGGCTCAAGGCCTGGCATGCGGCGGGTCTGCCGCTGAGTCTGGATGCGCCGACGCTAACGCCTGGTCATTTCAGCGGTCAGCCGGACATGAGCCTGCTGCTCAATGCCGAGCAATTGCAGCAACGCCTCGGTCAACCCACGTTGACCCTGATCGATGCGCGGGCCTTGCCGCGTTTCAAGGGCGAAGTGGAACCGATCGACCCGATTGCCGGACACATCCCCGGCGCACAATGCGCGGCGTTTACCGACAACCTGGGCAGTGATGGGCGCTTCCTGCCGGCCGATCAGCTCAAACAGCGCTTTGCCGCGAAGCTTGGCGAGCGTTCACCGTCCGAACTGGTCGCCTATTGCGGCTCAGGCGTGACGGCGTGTCACAACCTGTTTGCGCTGTGTCTGGCGGGGTATCCGTTGGGTTCGCTGTATGCCGGGTCGTGGAGCGAGTGGATCAACGAGCCTTCGCGCGGTATCGCCACTGGCGAATAACCCCCCTTTTGGGAGCGAGCCTGCTGGCGATGGCGTCAGGTAAGAGTATCGCCCTGATCGTTCAAGCCGTCAGGCGTGCCAGCCATTGCGGGATGCGACGTTCGAGGTAGTAGCCCGGCTGACGCAATGAGCCGTCGACGAAACCGACATGTCCGCCTTTGGGCTGCAATTCGAATTGCGTGCAGGCAGACAACTCTTCAACGCTCGGCAAGCTGTGCGGGAAGACGAAAGGATCGTCCGCTGCCTGAATGATTAGGGTCGGCGTACGAATCTCACCGAGAAAATAGCGGCTGGATGCACGGCGGTAGTAATCGTGCGCATCGGTAAATCCGTGCAGCGGCGCCGTCACCCGGCCATCGAAATCCCAGAACGTGCGCATGTTTTCCAGTGAGCCGAGCGCGGCCAGCTCCGCCAGGCTGTCCTCGCGGCCATCGTGCTGAAACTGCCGTTGCTTGTTCTTGATGTAGCCGACCATCTCACGCATGAAATGCGCCTGATAGATCTTCGAAAAACCCTGGCCGATACGGTCGGCGCATTGATCGAGCCGAAACGGTACCGACACCGCCACGGCACCGAGTACGCCGCTGGCGCTGCCGGTTTCGCCAAGATGCTTGAGCAAGACATTGCCGCCCAGGGAATAACCGACGGCATACAGCGGCGCCAGCGGTCGCTTGGCGCGCAGGTGCCGAATGGCTTCGGCGAGGTCTTCGCTGGCACCGGAGTGATAGCTGCGCGATAGCAGATTCGGCTCGCCCGAACAGCCACGCCAGTTCAGCGCGACACTGGCCCAGCCTTGAGCGCCCAGCACTTTTTGCAGGCCGGCGACATAAGGCGAATTGGACGAACCGGTCAGGCCGTGCAACACCAGCACCAATGGCGCATCGGCGGTGTGCGGGCCATGCCAGTCCAGATCGAGGAAGTCGCCATCTGCAAGCCACAAGCGTTCACGTTCGCGGTCCAGGTGGGTGGTTTTTCGCCACAGCGGCCCCCACAAGGTTTGCAAGTGCGGGTTGCCGAGACCGAAGGCGGGCGTAAAGCGGAAATCGGGACCGATGGGAGGGGTAAATGCGCGCACGGCAAATCTCGTAAGAATGATGCATGAAACGGCAGGCGCGCTGTTGCGACTGCCAAATTCAATGAAAACCTAACTTGCCACAAAGCTCGTGTCTGCGCGACACGTGTTCCGGGTCTAACCGTCGTCTGACGCCATGACAGGTCGCGCAAGCCTTATTAGTCAGCCATTACCAGCGGATCCCCGATTTATTGCGCGGCAGGCTCGGCAATGGGGGCCGGCAATGGCTTTTGCGGCACGGTCGGGCCAGCGGTCACGATGACCATTTCATCCAGACTCAGGTGCTTGTTCATCGCGGCTTTGACTTGCTCGACCGTTAAACTCTGGATCTGCCGAATGAAGTCCTCATCTTCGCTCAAAGACCCGTTTCGGAATCCAATGCCGGCGAGTTTGTTGACAATGCTGGCATTGCTGGCAGCGGACCGCAGGAGCCTTCCTGTCCGTTCGCGCTTGACCTCGGCGAGTTCTTTCTCGGTTGGGCCGTTTTCCAGGAAGCTGGCGATCACGTCCTTCACCAGTTGCAGCGTAGCCTCGCTAACGTCGGCGCGTGTTTTCAATTCGATCAAGAACCGACCGCGCACCTGCAACAGTTCCAGCGATGACCTTACATCGTAAGTCAGACCACGCCTCTCACGTACCTCGGTGGTCAATCGACTACCTGGACCACTGCCAAGTATCCAGTTGCCCATCACCACCGCAGCATAGTCCGGATCGTCGCGCTCGACGCCCAGCTGCGAGAGACGCAGGATGGTCTGTTTGGTTGGAAACTCGAGGTGGACGGTGCTGGCCTCGTGTTGAACAGGTTGTTCAATTTTTGTCAGAGCCGGGCCGTTTGGCAATGAGGAAGAAACTTGTGCTGCAATCGCTTCGGCGTCCTCGCGGGAGAGGTCGCCCACTAGCGCAATCACCACATTACCCGCAGCGTAAGCTTTCTCATGAAACGCCTTGATTTGCGATCGTGTGATCGCAGCAACGGATTGCGCAGTACCGTATTTGGATGTCGTGTAGGGGTGATTGCCATATACACGTTTGAGAAGTTCTGCGTTGGCCTGTGCGTCAGGGTTCTGTTTGAAGTAGTTGACGCGAGCGAGTACCTGATCCTTGATGTGCAGAACCGCATCGTCCGGGAAAGTCGGTTTTCCTGTGAGTTCTGCAAACATTGCCAGGACGGGTTCGCGTTTATCCAGCGCGCTCAGGCTGCGAAGCGAGGCAACGGCTGTGTCGTTTTCAACGCCGTTTTTGAACGAAGCACCCACGCTTTCAAAAACGTCAGCGATTTGGCCAGCATCCTTATCCGCCACTCCTTCGTTGAGTAAGCCGTTAGTCAGTATCGCCAAGCCGCCAGCATCGCCATCACGGCTACTGCCTGCGGCGAAGGTCAGCTTCAGGTCGAACATTGGCAGTTCGGGAGCCGCGAGAAACATCACCTTGGCGCCTTCGACAGTGTTCCAGGTCTGCACGTCGAGCGTGCGACTGCTCGGGACTTTTCCTTCGAGTTCCGCCAATGACTGCAATGTACGGTCGGGACTGGAGTTGTCGCCGGGAGTGATTTCAGGTGTGGTTGGAACAGTAGTTTCAGAGGTACTTTCAGATTTTGCGTGCATAGGTAGCACGTGCCCGATACTAAGGCGCTGGCGAGTGAAATAAGTGCGCGCGGCCTGCTGGATGTCTTGCGGCGTTACGCTCTGCAAGGCGAGCAGATCGGATTCCATGAACGTCCAGGAACGTCCGATACCTTCTTGTACACCGATGGCTTGGGCCTGGCTGGTAATCGAGTCTCGCTGGAAGGTCTCCCGCGCAATTATTTGCGCGCTCACCCGTTCAATCTCAGTCGTGGACGGGGGGGTAGTTTTCAGCTCATCGAGCAGCCTCCACAAGCCGGCTTCGACTTGTGCCACAGTTCTGTTTTTCAGAACGTTCGGCGTAACCGTCAGGGTGAACAGGCTGTCGCCACGGCTATTAGCGTCGTAGCTGACGGATCCGGAGGAAATCAACTCTTCGCCACGAACCAGTTGGCTCTGAATACGGCTGCTGAGTCCAAGGGAGAGAAGGTCTAAGATCAGGCGCAATGCGGTGACCGCGCGCTTGTCTTGAGCGGTGACGATACTCGGAACGTTGAAGCCCAGTATCAGGCTTGGAAATTGGGTCTGCACGTGCAGGGTGAGCTGACGTTCGCCAGGTTCGGCAAGCTCCAAGGGGATTTTCGCTGGCGGCACGTTGCGTCGGGCAATCGGACCGAAGTAACGCTGGGCCAGGGTTTTGACTTCATCCAGCGTCACGTCGCCGACCACAACCAATATGGCATTGTTGGGCATGTACCAGGATTGATACCAGCCACGCAGATCTTCGACCGTCATACGGTCAAGGTCAGCCATCCAGCCGATAGTCGGCGTGTGGTATCCACTGGCCGGGTAGGCCATGGCCGCGAAAAGTTCGTAGGCCTTGGCGAACGGAACATCGTCAGTACTCAAACGACGTTCTTCCTTGACGACTTCGATCTCGCGGGCGAACACGTCTGCCTGCAGACGCAGGCCGGCCATGCGGTCTGCTTCCAGTTCCAGAGCCACGCCCAGATGGTCGCGCGCCAGTACCTGGTGATAAACGGTGAAGTCGGCGTCGGTATATGCGTTTGCTTCTGCGCCAAGGTTGCGCAGTATCTGCGAAGCTTCGTCTGGGCCGAGTGTCTTGCTGCCCTTGAACATCATGTGCTCCAGGACGTGGGACAAGCCTGTCTGCCCCGGCGCTTCGTAGCTTGAGCCGACTTTATACCAAACCTGGGAGGCTACTACCGGCGAACGATGATCTTCGCGCACGACGACCTTCAAACCATTGTCGAGTGTGAATACATGAGTTGCCTTGGAGGGTGATTCAGTTGTTACATTCATCCGTGAATAGTCCGTAATGTTTAAGCGAGTTATTTCGCTTAGACACAATGAACTGCAAATGGAAGTTCGCGTTAATCTTCATGTATTACTATTTGAGTGAGCTTGATGTGATGTCCGGCCGGGCTGGGAATTAACCTGTCCGGATATACCTTGAAGAAATGTTGCAGAGCCTCGTTGTTGCAGTGAGTAATAAGCCCGTGCGGTAGGTGGAGGGTCGATGGTGGCGATTAAATAACAGGCGGAGTAATGCTGTATTGGATGGTTTGAAAGTCGGACTGCTAGTTGTATGAGTTTTATAGTTTGCGACGGTAATAGGTGAAAGTTGATTCCCTTAAAACAAGGAGCCTGATACTTCAAATTCAACGATGCGGGGTGTGTTGAGTGTTAGGCAGGCGATCTATTACACCTGCATACGAATGGTATATCCGCCGAAATTCTTGCTGGGTCCGAGCGTTCGGCCCAGTAGATTTTCGGCGGATTCTTGCGCCTGTGTCGACGCTTTATTTCTCGACAGGGTAAGAGCGCCCGACGCTTGCCCGTTCACGGGTAAGGAACGTCTTCGCGGCACGCTGAATATCAGCAGGGGTCAGCTCTCTCAGCGGCGGAACGTCAAGGTCCATTAATTGCCATGGGCAACCATTGGTGACCAGCCGGGCGATGGTCTTTGATTGCCCCTTCAAGCTATCGTTGAACCAAACTGAATAACGCGAACTTCGAAGTGTTGCTGTTCGAGAAGTGTCGGCAAAAACTACCTGGACACGCAGTAAGGCCGGCCCAGGCGTTTTGTTAAGCTGATATTGCAGCACTGCGTTGCCGCAACCGTAATACGCGCGACCGGATTTGTGCTCACGTTACAGCGCTGCCTCGGCGCGACACATGCTCGGCAATGAGGTGCCGGACGGTGCGAGCGGTGGCTCCGGCAATGGCTGCTGAACGACAGTCGCCCCCACCGTTGCGACGCGCCAGCGATCGGCGGACAAGTGTCGCTTCATTGCTTCGTGGACTTGCTTGAGCGTCAGACGCTGTATCTGTTGCACGGTGTAATCAAGGTCGAGTGGCAGGTCATGTTGGTTGATTGCCTCCAGTCGGGCGAGTATTTGTCCGTTGCTGGCGCTCTGCAGGGCGCGACTGTTGGCCAACCGAATCTTGATCTGGTCGAGCTCCTGCTGTGTCGGCCCGTCGCGCAGATAGTCACTGAACATTGACCGGATCAATGCCAGCGTCGCCTGGCTCAGTGACGGACTGACCTGCAGGGAGATGGTCATCACGCCTGCCGTGGCCCAATTGGAGTTTTCTGCGTGTACGTTGTACACCAGCCCGCGCTTTTCCCGCAGTTCACTCATCAGTCGACTGCTGGGTGTGCCACCAAAAATCAGATTGGCCACGTACAACGCTGCATAGTCCGGGTGCTGGCGCGACACGCTGCGCTGGGCAAGCTTCAGGTGGGTCTGGGTCAGTGGCCGTTCCTCATGACGGGTCAGGTCGGTGCCGTCCGCTGTTTGCACAGGCATAGGCGGTGGGGGAGTGCCACCCACAGGCATGACCGGCAGGGCATTGCTGATTTGCAGACTGATCGCCTTGGCCTGTGCCAGCGTCAAATCCCCCACCAAAGTGATTTGTGCCTGACTGGCGGTATAGAAGCGCTGGTGAAATTGCTCCACGTCTGTGCGTGTTATCGCTGTCAGACCCTCATTCGTGCCATAGAGCGGCACTGAGTAAGGAATGTTCGGGGCCAGCAGTTTCCTGACCAGGTCCTCCGCCAGTTTGTCATCGTCCCGGGATGCGCTGGCGATACGGTCTTTTAGTGCTTTTTTGACCTTCTTCAACGCGTCGTCGGTCAACAGCGATTCGCCGAGCATCTGCGTAATCAACTGCAGTGCCGGTGCACTTTTCTGTGCATTGCTCAAGCTGCGCAACGACAGCGTGACGCGTTCATGCTCGATGCTCAAATCAAGCTGCGCACCGAGGTCATCGAATGTCTGGACAATCGCGGGAAAGTCTTTACCCGGCACGCCTTCAATAAGCATCCTCAGCGTCGTTGCGGCGAGTCCCGGCAGGCTGCTGTCCCGGGCGCTGCCGGCAGTGAAGCTGACTTGCAGATCGAACATCGGCAGCTCTGTGGTGCGGATGAACAGCACTTTGGTGCCGGTCTGCGTTTTCCAGCCCTTGATTGACGTCGCCCGTGGCGTTATGGGCTCAGGTGTCAGCTCTTTCAATGATTCCAGGCGCGGCGTGGGGAAGTTTGCCGGCGTAATGGAGACCGTGGATGCCAATGTCCGGGCGCAGGTCAGGCAGGCGATTAGTCCGAGCACAAGGCAAACGCGCCATGGTCGACGAAGGTAGCTAATCATGGTGCCACCTTCTTCAATACATGGGCGACGCTCACACGCTCTCGTGTCAGATAGCGCTCGGCAGCCTGTTGGATATCAGTGGGTGTCACCTGTGCGAGTTCGTCGGCATCCCGATCCATCGATTGCCATGACAGGCCGATACTTTCAAGTGTGGCCAGCCTGTTGGCTTGAGCCATGATGGAGTCTTGCGCATACACTTGCTTGGCAATCAACTGAGTTCGCGCGCGTTCCAGCTCCTCGGGAGCAGGTGCAGTGGTTCGCAGTTCTTCGATGATTTTCCAGATCCGCGCCTCGGCAGCGTCGATATCATTGGCGTGGGTACCGGCAAGTACGGCTGTCACTGTCAGTAGCGAGTCACCTCGGGTCAGGTAGGCATACGAGGTGTCGATCTCGCTGAAAACCTGATCAGCGTAACGCAGGCGTTTTTGCAGAGGTGAACTGTTCGTACCGCCCAGCAATATGTTGAGCAGACGTAGTGCGTGTGCTGATCGCGGGTTTTGAGCGGTGGCCAGTCCTGGCACATTAAAGGCCAGGATCAGTTGAGGCGCGGGCACAGGAAGGTACAGCTTCAACTTGCGTTCACCCGGCGCTGCCAGCTCGGTGGGTCGCAATAATCGGGGAGCCGGCCGCTTGGCGAGCGGGCCGAAGTAGCGCTCTGCGAGCTTCTTGACCTGGTCTACTGTCACATCACCGACGACGACCAGCGTGGCGTTACCGGGTACGTAGTGGAGGTGATACCACTTGCGCAGGTTTTCGGCGTTTAACCGGTGCAAGTCATGCATCCAGCCGATAATCGGTGTGCGATAGCTGCTTGCCAGGTGTGCCACGCTCTGCAGGCGCTCTTGGGCCAGACTATGGTTATCATCGTCAATCCTCAAGCGACGCTCTTCGCGAATGACCGCCATTTCCGGGACCAGATCGGAATCACGCAAGTGGGCGGTCGACATCAGATCAGCCATCAGCTCGAACGCGACGCCCAGATACTTTGGCGCGAGGGTCTGGTAGTAAACCGTGGCATCTTTGTAGGTTGAGGCGTTATGTCGGGCGCCCAGCGTGTCAAGAATCGCCGCCGCCTCACCTGCGCAGGTTTTGCTGCTGCCTTTGTAGAGCATGTGCTCGAGCGCGTGGGAGAGCCCGGTCTGACCCGGCGCCTCGTCGGCAGAGCCAACCTGGAACCGCAGTTGCGAGGTTGCCAATGGCGCGCGATGGTCTTCGCGCACAAGCACTTTCAGGCCATTTTGCAGAGTGAATTGATGAGTCGGCGGGGGCGGGGAGGCCAGCGTCATCAATGGCGCCAGGCAAAGAAAAAGCAGCATCCGGCTGCATAGCGTGTCCATACGTGAATCGTCCTCAGTGGTTAGCGCAAATTGTGCTAGCCACTGTGGCGAGATTTGAAGGGCTGCGTGCGGTATCTATCTATCGCACGTCAGCGCCCATGAGCCCAGAGCTCAGGCGCTGCGCTGCCACAACGAGTAATAAACGCGACCGGATTTCTGCTCGCGGTGCAGGCGCCAGTTGCCTGGCAAACCGAGGGTCGAAGGTGCGGTTTCGCTTTCGGTGTAGACCCAGGCATCGTCGGCCAGCCACTGACGCTCTTCGAGCAGTGCGCACACGGCGGGCAGCAGGTTCTGGTTGAACGGCGGGTCAAGGAACACCAGGTCATACGCGGTGGCAGTTTGCGTTTCCAGATAGCGCAGGGCGTCGGCGGTCTGTACCTGACCGTTGGTGCAGCGCAGGGTGCCAAGATGCTCCTTGAGGCTGGAGACCGCGATGTTACTGGCGTCCAGCGCCTGGCCCATGGCGGCGCCACGGGACAGTGCTTCGAGAAACAGCGCGCCGCTGCCGGCGAACGGATCGAATACCTTGGCGCCCTCCACGTAAGGCGCGAGCCAGTTGAACAGCGTCTCACGCACGCGGTCCGGCGTTGGGCGCAGCCCCGGCGCGTCAGGGAAGCTCAGCTTGCGGCTGCCCCATTCACCACCAATGATGCGCAGTTGATTCACGCCGTTGTGCACGTTGTGAACAGGTTTTTTCGGACGAGTAGCCATTAATGCTCCGGAACCCCGAGCGGTTGCTCGGCAGGTTTATCAGATGGGGCCGGTAACGGCTTTTGCGGCACGGTCGGGCCAGCGGTGACGATGACCATTTTGTCCGTGCTCAAATGTTTGTTCAGAGCGTCGCGGACTTGTTCCACGGTCAGGCTCTGGGACTGACGCATGAAGTCATCCAGGTAGCTCAACGGCAGATTATAGAAGCCCATGGCGCCAAGTTGGCCAACAATGTCGGCGTTGCTCGCGGTGGACAGCGGGAAGCTGCCGGCCAGTTCGCGTTTGGCGTCGTCGAGTTCTTTCTGGGTCGGACCGGTTTTCAGGTAGTCGGCAAGCACGTCCTGCACCAGCTTCAGCGTGCCTTCGCTCATTTCGGCGCGGGTCTGCAGGTTGATCAGGAACGGGCCGCGAACCTGCATCGGGCTGAAGCCGGAATACACGCCATAGGCCAGCCCGCGTTTCTCGCGAACTTCGCTCATCAACCGGGTGCCGAAACCCCCGCCGCCGAGGATCTGGTTGCCCATCGACAATGCCGCGTAGTCCGGGTCATCGCGGTCGATGCCCAACTGCGCGATCATCAGGTTGCTCTGCTTCGATGGGAACTCGATATGACCGACACTGGCTTGCGGTTCCTGTGGCTGGGCGATCTTCGCCATTGCCGGGCCTTTCGGCAGGGCAGCGGAAACCTGATTGGCAATCGCCTCGGCGTCAGCGCGGGACAGGTCACCGACCAGCGCGATCACCACGTTGCCGGCAGCGTAGGCTTTGGCGTGGAATTCACGCAGTTGCGCAAGGGTGATCTTCGGTACGCTCTGCTCGTTGCCGTCGCTCGAATGCGCGTACGGGTGATCGCCATACAGGCGCTTCATCAGCTCCAGGCTGGCAAGTTTGCCAGGGTTCTGTTTCTGGTATTCGAAGCCGGCGAGCATCTGATTCTTGATACGCGCGAACGAGTCGGCAGGGAAGGTCGGTTTGCCGACGACTTCCGAGAACAGCTTCAATGCCGGTTCGCGCTGCTCAGCGGCGCTCAGACTGCGCAGCGAAGCCAGTGCCATGTCCTTGAAAGCGCCATTGCCGAAATCCGCACCGAGGCCTTCGAAACCCTGGGCGATGGCACCGACATCCTTGCCAGCCACACCTTCATTGAGCATCGCGTTGGTCAGCACCGCCAGACCCGGCGCATTGCCGTCCTGACTGCTGCCGGCAGCGAAGATCAGGCGCATGTCGAACATCGGCAGCTCGTGGGCTTCGACGAACAGTACCTTGGCGCCTTCGGCGGTGTTCCAGGTCTGCACGTCGAGTTTGCGGCTGGCCGGGGCCTTGCCGTCGAGTTCGGCCAGCGATTGCAGCTTTTGCGTGGACTTGGCGTTGTCCAGTGCTTCGCTCGCCTTGCTGTCAGCGCTTGGCGACAGATAGAAAGCAGTGGCGCCGATCACCGCGACCGCGATCAGGCCAAGCAACAACAGGCGTGGGGTTTTGCGCTCACTCATGAGTCGTCTCCAGTGGCAGTACGTGGGCGACGCTGAGACGTTCGCGGGTGAAATAAAGCTTGGCGGCGTTCTGGATGTCTTGCGGGGTCACGCTTTCCAGATCGGCCAGTTCGGTGTCCATCAGTTTCCACGACAGGCCGACGGTCTCAAGCTGACCGATGGCCGTGGCCTGACTGGTGATCGAATCACGTTCGTAAACCAGACCGGCAATCACTTGCGCGCGGACGCGCTCCAGTTCTTCGGCGGACGGCGCGGTGGTTTTCAACTGCTCCAGCAACTTCCACAGGCCGGCCTCGGCTTGCGCCATGGTCTTTTTCTTCTGGGTGTTCGGCGTGGCCGACAAGGTAAACAGGCTGTCGCCGCGAGTGTAGGCGTCGTAGCTCGACGAGCCGCCGGACACCAGCTCTTCACCGCGCTCCAGTTGGGTCGGAATGCGTCCGCTGTAGCCGCCATCGAGCAGCGCCGAAATCAACCGCAGCGCGTTGACCGAGCGTTTGTCCTCGGCAGTGGCGATGCTTGGCACGTTAAAACCGAGCATCAGGCTAGGCAGTTGTGTCTGCACATGCAGGGTAATCTTGCGCTCGCCGGGCTCGGCCAGTTCCAGCGGTTGTTTCGCCGGTGGCACGTCGCGTTTGGCGATCGGGCCGAAGTAGCGTTGGGCGAGGGTTTTGACTTCGTCCGGGGTGACGTCGCCGACGACCACCAACGTGGCGTTGTTCGGCACGTACCAGGATTGATACCAGTGGCGCAACTCTTCAACCTTCATCCGGTCGAGGTCAGCCATCCAGCCGATGGTCGGCGTGTGGTAGCCGCTGGCGGGGTAAGCCATCGCTTTGTAGCGTTCGTAAGCCTTGGACATTGGCTTGTCATCGGTGCGCAGACGGCGCTCTTCCTTGATGACTTCGATTTCCTTGGCGAACTCGTCGGCCGGCAGGCGCAGGTTGGCCATGCGATCGGCTTCCAGTTCGAAAGCCACGCCCAGACGGTCGCGCGCCAACACCTGGTAATAAGCGGTGAAGTCATCGCTGGTGAAAGCGTTCTCTTCGGCGCCGAGGTCGCGCAGGATCAGCGAGGCCTCACCGGGGCCGACTTTTTCGCTGCCCTTGAACATCATGTGCTCAAGCGCGTGGGACAGACCGGTCTGGCCCGGGGTTTCGTAGCTGGAACCGACCTTGTACCAGACTTGCGACACCACCACCGGCGCGCGATGGTCTTCGCGCACGACGACCTTCAAGCCGTTGTCGAGAGTGAATTCGTGGGTCGGTTGCGGGTCGGCCGCCAGGGCCGAAAGGGGCAGGCAGACTGTGCTGAACAGCAGGCCTGCAGCGCGGCGGGCTAGAGCATTCATTCGTTTTTTAACCTGTTGGGCTGCCCGCTTGGTCTTAGCCTAGGCGGGCGAGGAGGTGCTAGGATACTGATCCGTTTTACTGGCGGCCACGCCTATCAGGCCTTTGATCGGTCGATAGGTTGTATGGGTTCCCGGCAGAAGCTTTGAGTTTGTCAGCTAAACTCTGCGTTTTCGCCGACGATGCCGTTCCAGTCCTTCGTGTTAATCGACCTTTGAGGCGTCTTTGGCGCCTCGACAAAATGTTGCGCGTGAACAAGCTGGGCTAAACACAGTCTGTTCTGCATCGAATATTTATTTGCCGGGGCGCCCTTATGGCGCGTCGCTACCGTGAGATAGCCGTCCTCCATGTTTGGTTCCAACGACGACAAGAAGACCCCAGCTGCGGCTGGCGAGAAGAAAAGCCTGTTCGGATGGCTGCGTAAGAAACCGCAGGAACCCGTCGTCGAACAGCCGCCCGCAATTCCTGAACCGGCCCCGGCGCCTGCTCCTTCAATAGAAGAAGAGCCGGCTCCGATTGTGCTGCCGATTGCCGAGCCGGTGTTGCAACCGGTTGAGCCAGAACCAGAGCCTGAAGCGCCTGTGGCGGCTGAGCTGCCGCTGACTTCGGCGGCTGAGCCATGGCTGACCTTGCCAGTGGCGGAAGAGCCGGTGGCGTTGGTTGAAGAGGCTGCGCCGCATATCACCCCGCAGATTCCTGCGCCTGCTGCGTTTGTTTCAGAGGTCGCTCCGGCGCCTGTGGTTGAGCCGGTTGGCGAGCCTGTGCCGGTGCTTGTAGCGCCCGTTGTTGCAGAACCAGTCACTGAAACTATCGCTTCCGAGCCCGTTGCTCCGGCCGTTGTTGCTCCTGCTGCGCCAATCGTTCAACAGCCCGAGCCAGTACCTGCCCCCGTCGTTGCTGCCCCGGTCTTGCCGGTCGAAGTGGTTACCGAAGCCCCCGTCGAAGCCCCGCGCACCGAAGAAACCAAAGCCGGTTTCTTCGCCCGCCTCAAGCAAGGTCTGTCGAAAACCAGCGCCAGCATTGGCGAGGGCATGGCCAGCCTGTTCCTCGGTCGCAAAACCATCGATGACGAGCTGCTCGACGACCTCGAGACCCGTCTGCTGACCGCCGACGTTGGCGTCGAAGCCACTACACAGATCATCCAGCGCCTGACCCAGAAAGTCGCCCGCAAGGAACTTGCCGACGCCGATGCGTTGTACAAATCCCTGCAGGCCGAACTGGCTGCGATGCTCAAACCGGTCGAGCAGCCGCTGAAAATCGTGTCGCAGAACAAGCCGTTCGTGATCCTTGTGGTCGGCGTCAACGGTGCCGGCAAGACCACCACCATCGGCAAACTGGCGAAGAAACTGCAGCTGGAAGGCAAGAAAGTCATGCTGGCCGCCGGTGACACCTTCCGCGCTGCTGCGGTGGAGCAATTGCAGGTCTGGGGCGAACGCAACAAGATCCCGGTGATTGCCCAGCACACCGGCGCCGATTCCGCTTCGGTGATCTTCGACGCCGTGCAAGCCGCCAAGGCGCGTGGCATCGACGTGCTGATCGCCGACACCGCCGGTCGTCTGCACACCAAAGACAATCTGATGGAAGAGCTGAAAAAGGTTCGCCGCGTAATCGGCAAGCTCGACGCCGACGCGCCGCACGAAGTGCTGCTGGTACTCGACGCCGGTACCGGTCAGAACGCCATCAACCAGGCCAAGCAATTCAACCAGACCGTCGAACTGACCGGCCTGGCGCTGACCAAACTCGACGGCACCGCCAAAGGTGGGGTGATCTTCGCCCTGGCCAAGCAGTTCGGTCTGCCGATTCGCTATATCGGCGTCGGTGAAGGCATCGACGATTTGCGTACCTTTGAAGCCGAACCCTTTGTCCAGGCACTCTTTGCCGAGCGGGAGCGTTCATGATTCGTTTCGAACAGGTCGGTAAACGCTACCCGAACGGTCACGTCGGCTTGCATGAGCTGAGCTTTCGAGTCCGTCGTGGCGAGTTCTTGTTTGTGACCGGCCATTCTGGTGCCGGTAAATCCACGTTGTTGCGCCTGTTGCTGGCGATGGAGCGTCCGAGCAGCGGCAAGCTGCTGCTCGCCGGGCAAGACCTGAGCACCATCAGCAATGCGCAGATTCCGTTCCTGCGTCGGCAGATCGGCGTGGTGTTCCAGAACCATCAGTTGCTGTTCGATCGCACGGTGTTTAACAACGTCGCGTTGCCGTTGCAGATTCTCGGGCTGTCCAAGGCCGAAATCGCCAAGCGGGTCGATTCGGCGCTGGAGCGCGTGGCGCTGTCGGACAAAACCAGTCTGTACCCAGGCGACTTGTCCACCGGTCAGCAACAGCGCGTCGGCATCGCCCGCGCCATCGTCCACCGTCCGGCCCTGCTGCTGGCGGACGAACCGACCGGTAACCTCGACCCGCGTCTGGCGGCCGAGATCATGGGCGTGTTCGAAGACATCAACCGTTTGGGCACCAGCGTGCTGATCGCCAGTCACGACCTGGCGCTGATCGCCCGGATGCGTCACCGCATGCTGACCCTGCAACGCGGCCGATTGATCGGCGACGGGGAGGCCGGGGTATGAGTGCCACTCGCAGTCCGAAGGTTTCCGAGCGCGTGGCCCCGAAGGCCGCCGATCCGCAACCGGCAAAGAAGAAAAAACACGACGATGATGACGGCCCCGACTTCGCCACGCTGTTCCGCGCCTGGGTCGAAAGCCATCGCGCCAGCCTGCTCGACAGCCTGCGTCGTCTCGGCAAGCAGCCGATCGGCAGTTTCTTCACCTGCATGGTGATGGCAGTGGCGCTGAGCCTGCCGATGGGCCTTTCGCTGTTGCTCAATAACGTCGAGCGTCTCGGCGGATCGTGGCAGCGTGCGGCGCAGATCTCGCTGTACCTGCAACTCGACGCCAGCCCGGAGCAGGGCGAGTCGTTGCGCGAACAGATCAAAGGCATGCCCGGCGTAGCTGATGCTGAATATGTCGGGCGCGATCAGGCGCTGGAAGAGTTTCAACGGCAGTCGGGATTGGGCGAAGCCCTGCGCGAGCTGCCGGAAAACCCTTTACCGGGCGTTGTGCTGGTGACGCCGAACGAGGTCGACAAGACCACGCTGGAAGCATTAAGACAAAAACTTTCCGAGCTGCCCAAGGTACAACAGGCGCAACTTGATCTAGTCTGGGTCGAACGTCTGGCCGCCATCCTCAAGCTCGGCGATCGTTTTGTCTTCGGTCTGACAGTGCTGCTGGTTTCTGCATTACTTTTGGTGATAGGCAATACCATTCGTCTTCATATTGAAAACCGCCGCACAGAGATAGAAGTGATTAAACTCGTCGGCGGCACTGACAGCTATGTACGGCGTCCTTTCCTTTATATGGGCGCGCTGTATGGCTTCGGTGCGGGGCTGTTGTCCTGGGGCGTATTGGCGTTCGGCCTCGACTGGCTGAACGACGCGGTGGTTGGGCTGGCCGGCTTGTACGGCAGTGATTTCGCGCTGGCCGGAGTGCCAGTTGCCGATGGTCTGTCGCTCTTGCTTGGCGCGGTGCTGTTGGGTTATATCGGTGCATGGATTGCAGTCGCACGTCATCTCAGGGAGCTGGCGCCGAAGTAGAATCTTTTTTGCGCGTGATTGGCCTTACGGTTTTTGGGAACTTGTACCTGAGTTCCCGGTCAATTTTTCGCAGTGCTGAGAAGCACGAGTATGTAAGTCGGAGGTTTTTTCGTATGACCAATTCTTTGCAACCTGCGTACGCGTTGGTTCCAGGCGCAAACCTGGAAGCCTATGTGCACACCGTGAACAGCATTCCATTGCTGACGCCGGAGCAGGAGCGTGAACTGGCCGAGAGTCTCTATTATGAGCAGGATTTGGGGGCGGCTCGGCAGATGGTGCTCGCCCACCTGCGTTTTGTCGTACACATTGCCCGTAGCTATAGCGGCTACGGTCTGGCTCAGGCTGACCTGATCCAGGAAGGTAACGTCGGCCTGATGAAGGCCGTAAAGCGCTTCAACCCGGAAATGGGTGTGCGCCTGGTGTCGTTCGCTGTGCACTGGATCAAGGCGGAAATTCACGAGTTCATCCTGCGCAACTGGCGCATTGTGAAAGTCGCGACCACCAAGGCCCAGCGCAAGCTGTTCTTCAACCTGCGCAGCCAGAAGAAGCGTCTGGCGTGGCTGAACAATGAGGAAGTCCACCGTGTGGCGGAAAGCCTCGGCGTCGAGCCGCGGGAAGTGCGCGAGATGGAAAGTCGCCTGACCGGCCATGACATGGCTTTCGACCCGGCTGCGGAAGCGGACGACGACAGCGCTTTCCAGTCGCCGGCCAACTATCTGGAAGACCACCGGTACGACCCGGCGCGTCAACTGGAAGATGCCGACTGGAGCGACAACTCCAACAACAACCTGCACGAAGCACTGGAAGTGCTGGACGAACGCAGCCGCGACATCCTCTACCAGCGTTGGCTGGCAGAAGAGAAAGCCACGCTGCACGACCTGGCGCAGAAGTACAACGTGTCGGCCGAGCGAATCCGTCAGCTCGAAAAGAGCGCGATGAACAAGCTCAAGTTGTCGATTGCCGCATAACCGGCGCCTCGACAACAAAAAACGCCCCGATCAGCGATGATCAGGGCGTTTTTGTTTGAAGATCAAAAGATCGCAGCGTGCCGCAGCTCCTACACGGGACCCGCATTCACCTGTGGGAGCTGCCGAATCTTGAAGTCACTGCGCCCACGGCACCCGCCGCGAATCATTCAGACTCAGCAGATAACTCGTCCCACCCAACTGACTCATTTGCTGCCGAATCCAGCCAGCCCGGCGCGCGACATAAGCCGTCGGATGGCTCGCACTCCACACCCGCGGATTGGGTAATACCGCCGCCAGATAACTCGCTTGCTGTCGGGACAACGATTTCGCGCTCACGCCGAAATGATGTCGCGCAGCGGCTTCGGCGCCAAACACGCCGTCATCCCACTCGACACTGTTCAGGTACACCTCGAGAATCCGCTGCTTGGGCCACAACACCTCGATCAGCGCAGTAAACCAGGCTTCCAGGCCTTTACGCAGATAGCTGCGCCCGGCCCACAGAAACAGGTTTTTCGACACTTGCTGGCTCAACGTACTGGCGCCGCGAATTGAGCCGCCGAGTTCGTTATGCGCCAGAGCAGCCTGGATTGCGCTGAAATCAAAGCCCCAATGCTCGGGAAACTTCTGATCTTCGCCAGCCATGACCGCCACCTTGAGATCGTCGGAAATCTCGTCCCACGGCTTCCAGGTGCGCTGCAGGTCGATCGGCTCGCCGTCGATCCAGGATTCGACCTTGCGCTCGACCATCAGCGCGGTGCCCGGCGGCGGTACGAAGCGAAATATCAGCACCAGCAATACGCTGCCCCCCGCGAACCAGAGCAGGGCCTTCGTGAGACGACGGAAAATTGAACGCAACATAGAGATGGCTTGGCCGAACCCGTGGAGCGGGCCATTATACAGACCCTGCCGATCGAGTCTGACTGGAGTTCCCAATGCTGCGTGGCTTTTTGATGCTGGCCGCTTTTTTTGGTTTCACGGGTGTCGCGCTGGGTGCGTTTGCCGCCCACGGCCTGAAAAGCCGTCTGACACCTGAGTATCTGGCGATTTTCCACACGGGCGTCACCTATCAACTGGTGCACACCCTGGCGCTGTTCGGCGTCGCGCTGCTGGCCACGCATGTTCAGGGCCGACTGGTCACCTGGGCCGGTGTGTCCTTCACTGCTGGCATTCTACTGTTCTCCGGCAGCCTTTACGTGCTGACCACCACCGGCATCAGCAAGCTCGGCATCATCACCCCGTTCGGCGGCCTCGCCTTCCTGATCGGCTGGCTGTGCCTGGGCCTCGCCGCGTGGCGCCTGACCTGACCCACCCTCCGACCTGAACTGATCGGAAACCGCTCCCTGTAGGAGCTGCCGCAGGCTGCGATCTTTTGATTTTGAAAAACAACATCAAAAGATCGCAGCCTGCGGCAGCTCCTACAGGGGCCTGGCCAATTCACCGGGGCAGCGGGTTTCAAGACGAATGGCTTGGGTCGCCCTGTCTGATCGGGCTAGAATGCCAGCCCCTAAAAATGATGGCGGCATTGCGCATGCGCATTCAGTTGAACGGCGAATCCCTTGAACTGCCCGACGGTGAAACCGTTGCGGCCCTGATTACCCGTCTGGAACTGACCGGACGCCGGGTAGCAGTGGAACTCAATCTGGATATCGTCCCGCGCAGCCAGCATGCCAGCACCACGCTCAATGAAGGCGACAACGTAGAAGTGGTGCACGCCATCGGCGGCGGCTAGTCGCGCGGCCCGCAAGGGCACAGAATTCTGCAAGACCCTCACCCCTAAAGAGGATTCCCCATGAGCATCGTTCGTAGCGACAAGCCTTTTGTGCTGGCCGGTCGTACTTACCAGTCGCGTTTGCTGGTCGGTACCGGCAAGTACCGTGACATGGATGAAACCCGCCAGGCCATCGAAGCCTCGGGTGCCGAGATCGTCACCTTCGCAGTGCGCCGCACCAACCTGGGCCAGATCGAAGGCGAACCGAACCTGCTCGATGTATTGTCGCCGGATCGCTACACCTTCCTGCCGAACACCGCCGGTTGCTACGACGCGATCGAAGCCGTGCGCACCTGCCGCCTGGCCCGTGAGCTGCTCGATGGCCACAATCTGGTGAAGCTGGAAGTGTTGGCCGACCAGAAAACCCTGTTCCCCAACGTGATCGAAACCCTCAAGGCCGCCGAAACGCTGGTCAAGGAAGGCTTCGACGTGATGGTCTACACCAGTGATGACCCGATCATCGCCCGTCAACTGGCGGAAATCGGCTGCATCGCCGTCATGCCGCTGGCCGGCCTGATCGGCTCTGGCCTGGGTATCTGCAATCCATACAACCTGCAGATCATCCTCGAAGAAGCAAAGATTCCGGTATTGGTAGACGCCGGTGTCGGCACCGCTTCCGATGCCACCATCGCCATGGAACTGGGCTGCGACGCCGTACTGATGAACTCGGCGATCGCCCACGCCGGTCAACCGGTGATGATGGCCCAAGCCATGCAACATGCGATCGTCGCGGGCCGTCTGGCCTACCTCGCCGGCCGCATGCCGAAAAAACTCTATGCCAGCGCCTCTTCGCCGCTGGATGGTCTGATCAAGTAAGAGCCAAGATGACTGAATCGAACGACACGCCTATCCAGCCGGAAGAGGGCGACGAGCGCCAACACCGCCGCATCAAGAGTTTCGTGATGCGCGCCGGGCGCATGACCGAAGGCCAGCAGAAAGGTCTGGATCAAGGCACGCCGCTGTTCGTGCTGCCATTGGCCGATGCGCCGGTGGATTACGATCAGGTTTTCGGCCGCTCGGCACCGCGCTCGCTGGAGATCGGTTTCGGCATGGGCCATTCGCTGCTGGAAATGGCCGCTGCTGCACCGGATCAGGATTTCATCGGCGTTGAAGTTCACCGTCCGGGTGTCGGCGCGCTGCTCAATGGCGTACTGACGCAGGGCCTGACCAACCTGCGGGTCTACGATTGCGATGCGATCGAAGTGCTCAACCGCTGCATCGCCGACAACAGCCTCGACCGCCTGATGCTGTTCTTCCCGGATCCGTGGCACAAGAGCCGTCACCATAAGCGTCGTATCGTTCAGGCGTCGTTCGCTGAGTTGGTGCGCAGCAAGTTGAAGGTTGGCGGCATTCTGCACATGGCCACCGACTGGGAGCCGTACGCCGAATACATGCTGGAAGTCATGAACGTCGCCCCGGGCTACCGCAACCTCGCCGAAGACGGCAAGTGCGTCCCACGCCCGGCCGAACGCCCGATCACCAAGTTCGAACGCCGCGGCGAACGTCTTGGGCATGGCGTGTGGGATCTGAAGTTCGAAAAGCAGTCCTGAGCCTCACGCAACACCATGTAGGAGCTGCGGCACGCTGCGATCTTTTGATCTTGATTCTGAAGATCAAAGATCGCAGCGTGCCGCAGCTCCTACGTTGTTTTTGGGGTGTGGTCAGGAGGAAATGAAGTCGACCGGCACGTGTGCTGTCAGCCAGACGCCATTCTCGGCCTGATAGAACTTGAAACCTTGTTCCTGCATCTGCTGCGCGGCGACTTTCAGAATGACCACGGTGCCGTAGCGTTGGCCTACGGCTGAGGCAGTGTCGGTTTCTGCCGAGAGATGCACGTGATGGCGCGATCCGGCGATCAAGCCTTGCTGGTTGATCGAGTCCATGAAGCGCGTTGCCGTGCCGTGATACAGCGTTTCTGGTGGCTGCTTTTCCTCAAGCTGCAGCTCGACGCTCTTGGTCGAGTGCCCCTGCACAGCTCGGATCTGCTGGGCGTCTTCGGAAATGGAAAAGCGCTTCTTGTCGCTGCTCGCCACGACAGTTTCGATCAGCGCACGATCGAGAGTGCGACCGTTGCGTGCCGCGCCGCTGATCAGCGCTTCAATATCCGCCCAGCCTTCGGAGTCCAGCGTCAGGCCAATTGCCTGAGGCTCGTGACGCAACACGAAACTGAGAAACTTACTTGTTTCGTCCAGCAGTTTCTTACTCATGAACTTCCCTGATTCTCGACGTATTCCCATGTAGGAGCTGCGGCACGCTGCGATCTTTTGATTTTGTTTTTCAAGATCAAAAGATCGCAGCGTGCCGCAGCTCCTACAGTTGTTTTGGGGTTGCTGAAAGTTCAGCGGCGGTCAGCGACTACGCCGATCAGCACCAGTACCACCAACAACACCGGCGCCAGGCTGTAGTTGTTGAACTGGCTCAGGCCTTTGATCACCCATGGTGTGGCGTAGATCAGTGCTGCGCCGCTACCGACCATGCACAGCAGCGCCATCAGCGGGACGCGCAGGGCGCCGGCAATGCTGCCCAAGCGTTGCTCGACCCAGCCTTTGAAGTCGGCACCGAACAGCACCAGCAGGCAGCCGACCAGTGCCAAGGCGATTTCCGAGAGGTTGCTGCGGCTCCAGCGGGAGACGGTGGCGAGCAGGTCGAGTATCAAATCCATGGGTTTTTCCTTAGGGCTGCCATTGGGCGTTGGGCTCAGCTCAGAAATTTCTGCAGCAAATCGTTGAGGAACAATTGTCCGCGTTCGGTGGCCGCCAGACGTGACGGTTCGACCTGCAACAGGCCGCTTTGTTCGGCGTCCGCGCGGGCCTCGGCGAGACTGTCGAGCGACAGCCCGGTGCGCTCCGGATACAGGCGCGACTCCACACCATCAGTCAGGCGCAACGCGTTCATCAGAAAGTCGAACGGCAGCTCATCATTAGTCAGCGATTTCTCGCCAGCCTGAAAGTTTTTCGCCGGATTCAGATAGTCCTTCGGCAGCCGCGTCTTCCACGTCCGTACGATGCGGCCGTCCGGATGACTCAACTTGCCATGCGCACCCGCGCCAATCCCGATGAAGTCGCCAAAGCTCCAGTAATTGAGGTTATGCCGCGCCGGGCGACCGGGTTGGGCGTAAGCCGACACTTCGTATTGCGCGTAACCGTGCTCAGCCAGAAATGCCTGTCCGGCCTCTTGAATGTCCCACAGCGTGTCGTCTTCCGGCAGCACCGGCGGCTGGTTCCAGAACACCGTGTTCGGTTCTAGCGTCAGTTGATACCAGGAAATGTGCGTCGGCTTCAGTTCGATGGCCTGGCGCAGATCGCTCAGCGCATCGTCCAGCGACTGATCGGGCAAACCGTGCATCAAGTCGAGGTTGAAGTTATCAAACCCGGCCTGACGGGCCATGCCGGCGGCGCGCACTGCTTCGTCACCGTTGTGGATGCGGCCGAGGGCTTCAAGCTTCTGCTGCTGGAAGCTCTGGATACCGATCGACAGGCGATTGATCCCCAGTTTGCGATACGCAACGAACTTCTCTTGCTCGAACGTCCCGGGGTTGGCTTCCAGAGTGATTTCGATGTCGTGAGCAAACGGAATACGCTGCTCGACGCCCTCCAGCAAACGCCCCAGCGCCTCGGCGCTGAACAGGCTCGGCGTACCGCCGCCGAAGAAAATCGAGCTGATCTCGCGACCGTAGACCGCATGCAAATCCTGATCGAGGTCGGCCAGCAACGCGTCGACGTACTCCTGCTCCGGCAGCACCGGGCTGGCGGTGTGCGAGTTGAAGTCGCAATACGGGCATTTGCGCACACACCACGGGATGTGGATGTATAGCGAAAGAGGCGGCAATGTCGGCAGCGGAGCGCGAGGCGAAGAAGCGGCGCCGCCGACTATCAGCGACGACGCAGAAGAGTCGCGGGTCATTTCAAGCCCAGACGCTGGCGCAGCAGATCCATTGCACGGGCGCGGTGGCTGATCTGGTTCTTGTCGGCAGGCGTCAGCTCGGCGCTGGAGCAATCGCGCTCCGGCACCCAGAACAGCGGGTCGTAACCAAAGCCATGTTCGCCGCTGGCAGCCGTCAGCATGCGTCCGTGCCACAAGCCTTCGCAGAGGATCGGTAGCGGATCGTCAGCGTGACGCACCAGTGCCAAAACACAAACGAACTGCGCGCCGCGCTCGGCCTCAGGAACGTCCTTCAAGGCGTCGAGCAGTTTGGCGTTGTTCGCCGCATCGCCCTTGCCGTCGGCGTACCGTGCCGAGTAGATGCCCGGCGCACCGCCGAGGAAGTCCACCGCCAGACCGGAATCGTCGGCCAGCGCCGGCAGCCCGGAAATGCGTGCGGCATTGCGCGCCTTGAGGATCGCGTTCTCGACGAACGACAGACCGGTTTCTTCCGGCTCCACGTTGCTCCACTCGCCGATCGAGCGCAGTTGCACCGATTCGCCGAGCATGGCCTGGAGTTCCTTGAGTTTGCCGGCGTTGTGGCTGGCCAGTACGAGCTGCTTGAGGTTCATCATTCGCCGGGGAAAAGTTCTTGGTTGAAATTGATGGTGTTGATCTTGTCGCCGTTCTGCACCTTGATTTCAAAGGTGCGGGTTTCCTGCTGTTCCACCGGGTATTGGGCGATGTAATAGATCGCACCCTGTTCGGTGACCTGGCGGAAATTCAGCGGCACGCTTTTGCTGGTCAGGTCTTTGACCGTGCCGGTGACGTTGGCGACCAGTGGTTTGCCGTCCTTGATCACCGAGACATTGATCACGCCTTGGTTCTTGCTGCGGATCAGTTCGGCAGCCTTGGCGATGTCAGGCGTGAGAAAGGTGGAATTGAAGGTGTTGTAGTGAACGGTGACATCACCAAACACTTCCTTGCGCGCGCCCTTGATCGCGTCGGCGGCGACTGCCGAAAAGCTCAGGCATGCCGCCAACAGCGTGCCAATCAAACGTCCCATGATCGTTCTCCTCGAATGTCAGACCGCGATTTGGTGATCTGCTAGCACCGGGCTACTCACGCGGTAGATACCAATCTCACCTAACAGATTAGGCCATAGCTTACTGGCCCACCCGTGGCGGTGCTGTTGATCCACGGCAAGCCGATCAATGACCTTCGCGTCACGTTCGCGGCAAAGTGCTTCAAAGTCTTCAAAGGTGCAGAAGTGAATGTTCGGCGTGTTGTACCAGGTGTAGGGCAAAAACTCCGACACCGGCATGCGTCCCTTGCTCGCCAGATACCAGCGGCAGCGCCAGTGGCCGAAGTTGGGGAAGGTGATGATGCACTGGCGACCGACCCGCAGCATTTCGTCGAGGATCTTGTCCGGGTAGTGCACGGCTTGCAGGGCCTGGGTCATCACGACGATGTCGAAACTGTTGCTGGCAAAGTTGCCGAGGCCCTTGTCCAGGTCCTGCTCGATGACGTTGACGCCTTTGGCCACGCACTGGGCAATGTTGTCCGCGTCGTTTTCCAGGCCATAACCGGTGACCTGCTTGTTGTCGCGCAGCCAGGTCAGCAGCTCGCCGTCACCACAACCGAGGTCGAGGACGCGGCTGCCGGCGGGGATCCATTCCTGGATGATTTCCAGATCAGCTCTCATGGCTTTCTCACAGCGTGATGCGGTTCATGTAATTGCCGAACGCCTGCAAGTAGCGAGGGATCGGAATCAGGAAGGCGTCGTGGCCCTGCGGTGCGTCGATTTCCAGATAGCTGACGTCTTTGCGTGCCGCCATCAGCGCATCTACCAGCTCACGCGAGCGCGCCGGGGAGAAACGCCAGTCGGTGGTGAACGACATCACGCAGAACTTGGCCGTGGCGTTCTCGAAGGTTTTCGCCAGGTTATCGTCGAAGTTCGCCGCCGGATCAAAGTAATCCAGCGCCTTGGTCATCAACAGATAGGTGTTGGCGTCGAAGCGTCCGGAGAACTCTTCGCCCTGATAACGCAAGTAGCTTTCGACCTGGAACTCGACACTGTGGAAGTCGTAGTTGAGCTTCTCGCTCTTGAGGCCACGGCCAAATTTCTCGCCCATCGAGTCATCGGACAGGTAGGTGATATGGCCGACCATGCGCGCCAGCATCAGGCCGCGCTTGGGGATTACACCCGCTTCCTGGAACGAACCACCGTGGAATTCGGGGTCAGTGAGAATCGCCTGGCGTGCCACTTCATTGAAAGCGATGTTCTGCGCCGACAGCTTGGGCGCCGAGGCGATGGCCAGGCAGTGACGCACGCGATCCGGATAAGTGATGGTCCATTGCAGCGCCTGCATACCACCGAGGCTACCGCCGATCACCGCGGCCCACTGGCCGATGCCGAGCAGGTCAGCGAGACGCGCCTGGCTGTGCACCCAGTCTTCCACGGTGAGCACCGGGAAATCGGCGCCGAACGGTTTGCCGGTCTCAGGGTTAATGCTGCTCGGGCCAGTGGAGCCGTTGCAGCCGCCCAAATTATTCAGGCTGACCACGAAGAACTTGCTGGTATCGATCGGTTTGCCAGGGCCGATGCAGCTGTCCCACCAACCGGGTTTGCGGTCGTCGGCGCTGTGATAACCGGCGGCGTGATGATGGCCGGATAAGGCGTGGCAGATCAGCACGGCGTTGCTCGCCTGTGCGTTCAGCGTGCCGTAGGTTTCGTAGATCAGGTCATAGGCTGGCAGCGAGCGGCCACAGGCCAGGGCCAGAGGTTCGCTGAAGTGCGCCGTTTGCGGCGTCACCAGACCAACAGAATCGGCGGGAAAGGCAGTTGGCATCGACCCTGCTCTCGTTGAAATGAGGCGTAAGTCTAAAGACCGGGGGGGTTAGCGGCAAGCAACGATCGGGCCTGATCGTTCATTGATCACAACCCCTGTGGCGAGGGGATTTATCCCCGATGGGTCGCGAAGCGGCCCCAAATCCTGCCAACGCTATTTAACTGGCGCACCAGACGATCGCACAGGGCTGCTGCGCACCCCATCGGGGATAAATCCCCTCGCCACAGGGGTTATCTTGTTGAGTCGGTCAGGGGCGCACCAGGTCAGGCAAATCCGGCAACTTCTTCGGCGAGCAAATCTTCACCCGTTTCTGCCGGTTCAACTCGCCACTGAGCAAACTGACCTGGCTCTTGGACACCCCAAACGCCTTGGCCAGAAAACCCATCAGATACGCATTGGCCTTGCCCTCGACCGGTGGCGCAGTCAGGCGGATTTTCAGGCGATCACCGTGCAGCCCGCAGAAATCATCGCTACGGGCTGCCGGTTGCAGGTGACACTCCAGAATCAGATCGTCACCGTCCCAACGAAACCAGCTCACATCAGCAGACGGAGGATTTCCGGCATCATCGTCATCGCCGCCAGATTGTTGATCACCAGCATGTCGATCAGTTTCAGCGCGAGGAAGGCGAAGATCGGCGACAGATCCAGACCACCGAGGTTAGGCAGGAACTTGCGGAACGGTGCCAGGGCTGGCTCGCAGATCTGGTTGACCAGTTCAGCGCCCGGGTTGTGGCTGCCCGGAGCGACCCACGAGAGGATCACGCTGATGATCAGGGCAAAGAAGAAGATCTTCAGGAACAGCGCAGTCACGCCGATCAGCGACCAGATAAGCAGTTGCAGCGGGTTGCCGATGGTGCCGTAAGTCAGCAGCAGGGTCAGCGCCATCAGCGCCAGTTGCACCAGAATCGCCAGCACCAGCGATGACATGTCCAGACCGAACATGCTCGGGATGATCCGGCGCAGCGGCTTGAGCAGCGGCTGAGTCGCTTTGACGATGAACTGGCAAAGCGGGTTGTAGAAGTTCGCCCGCACCAGTTGCAGGACAAAGCGCAGCAGCACGATCAGCAGATACAGACTGCCGAGGGTTTGCAGCACGTAAACCGCTGCGGTGTTCAATCCAATCATGTAAGGCTCCTTATTTGCCCAGTTGTTCGGCCATTTCGGCCGAGCGGTGCGCGGCGGCGCCGAGTGCTTTTTCGACCAGGGCTTCGAAGCCCCCGGCCTGGAATGATTTGATCGCGGCTTCGGTGGTGCCGGCCGGCGAGGTCACGCGACGACGCAGTTCGGCAGCATCGACGTCACTGGCAGCCGCCATGTGCGCGGCGCCTAGCGCGGTTTGCAGGGTCAGCTGCTCAGCGGTTTCTTTCGGCAGGCCGAGTTTGACGCCAGCGGCGGTCATGGCTTCGATCAACAGGAAGAAGTACGCAGGGCCGGAACCGGAAACGGCAGTCACCGCGTCCAGTTGTTGTTCTTCATCCAGCCACAGCACGATGCCGACGGCCGACAGCAGCTCTTCGGCTTGCTGGCGTTGCTCGGCGGTTACCTCGCTGGTGGCGTACAGACCGCTGGCGCCCTGACGCAGCAGCGCCGGGGTGTTGGGCATGCAGCGCACGATCGGCTGCTCGCCGAGCCATGCAGTCATGCTCGCGCAGGTAATGCCAGCGGCGATGGAGACCACCAGTTGATCGGGTTTGAGGCTCGGGCGAAGTGCTTCGCAAACGGCTTTCATCGCCTGGGGCTTGACCGCCAGCACGACGACATCGACGCCTTCGATGGCCTGAGCGTTGTCGGCGAAAGTTTCAATGCCGTGTTCGGCGCTGACCTTGGCGCGGGTTTCTTCGCCCGGGTCGCTGGCACGGATGTGTGCAGCTTCCAGACCCTTGGCCCGCAGGCCGCCGATCAAACTGGCGGCCATGTTGCCGGCACCGATAAAGGCAATACGTGTGTCGCTCATGTCAGGTCCTTATCTGGAAAATTTCAAGATTGGGAATAGTCGCGTGCGCCAAACAGGGCGGTACCAATTCGCACCCAGGTGGCGCCTTGGGCAATGGCCGACTCAAGGTCATGGCTCATGCCCATGGAAAGTGTGTCGAGCGGCAGATTCAGGCTGGCCTGCAAACGTTGCACGGCAGCAAATGCGGCGTCCAGTTCGGCGCGATCTTCAGTCGGCTCGGGAATCGCCATCAAGCCGCGCAGCTTAAGGCGTGGCAAGGCGCTGATGGCATTCGCCAGCGCCGGCAGGTCGGCCGGGGTGCAGCCGGACTTGCTGGCTTCACCGCTGACGTTGACCTGAATGCAGATGTTCAGCGGCGGCAGGTCGGCCGGGCGCTGTTCGGACAGGCGCTGGGCAATTTTCAGACGATCCACGGAGTGCACCCATTCGAAATGCTCGGCAATCGCGCGAGTCTTGTTCGATTGAATGGGGCCGATGAAGTGCCAGATCAAGGGCAGGTCGGCCAGTTCGAGCTGTTTGCTCAGGGCCTCTTGCAGATAGTTCTCGCCAAAGTCCCGCAGGCCGGCGGCGTGGGCTTCACGCAGGGCCTCGGCAGGTTTGGTCTTGCTCACGGCCAGCAACTGCACGCTGTTTTCAGCACGTCCGGCAGCAGCGGTGGCGGCCTGGATGCGCGAACTAACCTGAAGGATGTTGTCTGCTATCGTGGACATCAAGAGGCGCCGTGAGTCTGAAGGTTCGCGGCATTCTACTGGAATTGAGGAGCGCTATGGATATCACTGAACTGCTGGCCTTCAGCGCCAAACAGGGCGCTTCCGACCTGCACTTGTCGGCCGGTCTGCCGCCGATGATCCGCGTCGATGGCGATGTGCGGCGGATCAATCTGCCGGCGCTGGACCACAAGCAAGTGCACGAATTGATCTACGACATCATGAACGACACCCAGCGGGTCGACTTCGAGAAACATCTGGAAACCGACTTTTCCTTCGAAGTCCCCGGCGTGGCGCGTTTTCGGGTCAATGCCTTCAATCAGAATCGTGGCGCGGGGGCGGTGTTTCGCACCATTCCGTCGAAAGTGCTGAGCATGGAAGACCTCGCCATGGGCGACGTCTTCCGCAAGATCACCGATGCTCCGCGTGGGCTGGTGCTGGTCACCGGGCCGACCGGTTCCGGTAAATCGACCACGCTGGCGGCGATGATCGATTACCTCAACACCCATCGCCACCATCACATCCTGACCATCGAAGATCCGATCGAGTTTGTTCACGAGTCGCGCAAATGCCTGATCAATCAGCGTGAAGTCCACCGCGATACCCGCAGTTTCGCTACGGCTCTGCGTTCAGCGCTGCGTGAAGACCCGGATGTGATTCTGGTGGGCGAGATGCGCGACCTGGAGACCATTCGCCTGGCGCTGACCGCCGCCGAGACCGGGCACCTGGTATTCGGCACATTGCACACGACATCTGCCGCCAAAACCATCGACCGTGTGGTGGACGTGTTCCCCGGTGACGAGAAATCCATGGTGCGTTCGATGTTGTCGGAGTCACTGCTGGCAGTGGTCTCGCAGACGCTGATCAAGAAGATCGGCGGCGGGCGAGTGGCGGCGCACGAGATCATGCTGGGAACGTCGGCGATCCGTAACCTGATCCGCGAGGACAAGGTGGCGCAAATGTATTCGGCGATTCAGACCGGTGGGTCGCTGGGGATGCAGACACTGGATATGTGCCTGAAGGATCTGGTGACCAAGGGCTTGATCAGTCGCGAGCATGCGCGGGAGAAGGCGCGTACGCCGGATAACTTTTAAAAGCAAAAGATCGCAGCCTTCGGCATCTCCTACAGGATTTCGTGTTCATCCGCGATATGTGGACGAACATGACCCTGTGTAGGAGCTGCCGAAGGCTGCGATCTTTTGACTTTTAGCGCTGAACGACGCGCATCTGGCTTTGCTCTTTCGGTAATACACGCTTGGCAACCACGTAATGCTTCTGCCAATACGGCTTGTTCAGCGTATCGATGCTCACCGACTTGCCACGACGTGGCGCGTGGATGAAGCGGTCGTTACCCATGTAGATGGCAACGTGGTTGACCCGACGGCTCTTGAGTTTGAAGAAAATCAGATCGCCCGGTTTCAGGTCCTTGCGCTCGACTTTCTCACCGTGGCCGCTGGCCATGGCATTGGAAGTGCGTGGCAGGTCGAACGTGGCGTCGTTGAACGCGTATTTCACCAGGCCGCTGCAATCAAAGCCTTTACTTGGGCTGCTGCCGCCCCAACGATAAGGAGTACCGAGGACGTTTACCGCGCGGCTCAGGACGTTGCTGCTTTCCTTGCTCGCCATCGGCGGCACCAGACTGCTGCGGCTTTTGCTGCTCAGCGTGGTGATTTTGCTTTGTTTGCTTTTGCTCGATGGGGCAGAAGCGTGAGATTTAGGGGTAAAGCCGTTAACGTTGGGAAGACGTTGCTCACGATTGGTGGCGTGGGCGGCCAGTGGCATTAATAGGCAAATAGTTAGCCATGTCTTGAAAAATGGTCGCATTCGGCGTGGCTCTTAAGTGATAGCGCGCAACTTTATAACAGCTTTTTTGTGACTTCCGAGGCCGTTGGTCGATTCAAACGGGAGGCTACGGAACCAAATAAGCGGCAAATTGACGCGATTGTCGGACAGAGGTCCGGTGCTATAAGGCTTTCACGGTAGCGACGGTAACATTTGCCATACGTCGGCTACCTGTAAAAAAGTCACAAAGAATTCAAGAATATTTATCTATCGAGTGCATCGAGGTCTTCATGAACAGCTATCAGCTACCCCGTGTGAAGGAAAAAACCACTCACAGCAAAATCATCGGTTACCTGCTGTGGATCTTCGGATTTACCGGTGCCCACCGCTTTTACTACGGCAAGCCTGTGACCGGGACGATCTGGTTTTTCACCTTCGGTTTGCTGGGAATTGGCTGGCTGATCGACCTGTTCCTGATCCCGGCAATGGATCGCGAAGCAGATCTGCGCTTTGCCGACGGGCCGATCGAGTACAACGTGGCGTGGATTCTGCTGACGTTTCTCGGCGTGCTGGGCGTGCACCGGATGTACCAGGGCAAGTGGATCAGCGGCCTGTTGTACCTGCTGACCGGCGGGTTGTTCTTTATTGGCGTGCTGTATGACTTCTGGACACTGAACGATCAGGTCTCGGTGCGCAACGCGCAAAACCGCGGCACCTTTCAGTAAGCCATCGCTAGCAGGCTAGCTCCCACAGGGGATTTGTGTCGTTCACAGATCCAATGTGGGAGCCAGCCTGCTGGCGATTGGGGCAACGCTGAGTGAAGATCAAAAGATCGCAGCCTGCGGCAGCTCCTACAATGGAGTGCGTTCCAACTTGTAGGAGCTGCCGCAGGCTGCGATCTTTTGCTTTCAGGCCTGGTGGCTGATCCGCCCATCCACCAGCGTATAGCGAACCACACCCGGCAGGCTGTGCCCCATGAACGGGCAGTTCTCGCCTTTCGACCGCCAGTGTTCACCGGCCACCGTCGATGCCTTCGGATCTAACAGCACGATATCCGCCGCACCGCCCACCGCCAGTTTGCCCGCCGGCAGGCGCAGCGCTTCGGCCGGGCCTGCGCTCAGGCGAGCCAGCAAGGTCGGCAGATTGAGCAAGCCATCCTCAACCAGCGTCATCGCCAGCGGCAGCAGCAGTTCAACGCTGCTGATGCCCGGTTCAGTCGCGCCGAACGGTGCCAGTTTGGCGTCACGCTCGTGCGGTTGGTGATGGCTGGAAATCGCCGAGATCACCCCGGACTTCACTGCTTCGCGCAGGCCATCGCGGTCAGCGCGGGTGCGCAGCGGTGGCTGCACGTGATAGAGGCTGCTGAAGTCGATCAGCGCTTCGTCGGTCAGAATCAACTGATACAGGGCCACATCCGCCGTCACCTTCAAACCACGGGCCTGAGCCTGAGCGATCAGCGCAACACCGCGAGCGCTGGTCAGTTGGCTGAAGTGCGCGCGCACGCCGGTCTGCTCGACCAGCAACAGGTCACGAGCCAATGCCACCGTTTCAGCGGTTTCCGGAATGCCCGGCAGGCCGAGGAAACTGGCCACCGCGCCTTCGTGGGCCAGACCACCCTCGGCCAGATCGTGATCCTGCGAGTTGAAGATCACCGTCAGGTCGAACGTCGCCGCGTAATCCAGCGCCCGGCACAGGGTGCGGGTGTTGCGGAAACTCTCCAGACCGTTGCCGAACGCCACACAACCGGCGTCACGCAGGGCAACCAGTTCGGCGAGCTGCTCACCGTCCAGACCTTTGCTCAAGGCGCCAATCGGGAACACCTTGGTATTGCCGGCTTCGCGGGCGCGGTCGAGGATCAGTTCGGTCACAGCTGAAGTGTCGAGCACCGGTTTGGTTTGCGGCGGGCAGCACAGGCTGGTCACACCGCCGGCCGCGGCGGCGCGGGTTTCGCTGGCGATCGAGCCTTTGCGACTGTAGCCCGGCTCGCGCAGGGCGACGTTCAAGTCGACCAGACCCGGAGCGGCCACCAGACCGGTGGCGTCGATGGTTTCTACTGCGCTGAAACCGGCCGGCGCCGCGCCGAGCGCGATGATCTTGCAGGCTTCAATGTGAATGTCGGTGATTTGATCCAGGCCACTGCTTGGATCAATGACGCGTGCGCCGAGAATGCTGAGCTTCACTGGGCGTTCTCCTGCTCGAATTGGCGCTGGGCAGTCTGCCCGCTCATGGCCATGGACAACACGGCCATACGAATCGCGATGCCGTAAGTCACCTGATTGAGGATCACCGAGTGCGGGCCATCGGCCACCGCTGACTCGATTTCCACCCCACGGTTGATCGGCCCCGGGTGCATGACGATGCAATCGGGTTTGGCCCCGGCCAGACGCGCGGTGGTCAGGCCGAACAGGCGATAGAACTCGCCTTCGCTTGGCAGCAGGCCGCCGGTCATGCGCTCACGTTGCAGGCGCAGCATTATCACCACGTCGACGTCTTTCAGGCCTTCAGTCATGTCGGTGTAGACCTTGACGCCGTATTGCTCGATGCCGATCGGCAGCAGGGTTTTCGGCGCGATAACGCGGATGTCCGGGCAGCCGAGGGTCTTCAGGGCGAGCATGTTCGAGCGCGCCACCCGCGAGTGCAGGATGTCGCCGACGATGGCCACCGAGAGGTTCTCAAAACCGCCCTTGTGCCGACGAATCGTCAGCATGTCGAGCATGCCTTGCGTCGGGTGGGCGTGACGGCCGTCGCCGCCGTTGATGATCGCCACTTGCGGGCAAACATGCTCGGCGATGAAGTGCGCAGCGCCAGAATCACCGTGGCGCACGACGAACATGTCGGCGGCCATGGCTTCCAGGTTGCGCAGGGTGTCGAGCAGGGTTTCACCTTTGCTCGCCGACGAGGTCGACACGTTCAGGGTGATCACGTCCGCCGACAACCGCTGGGCCGCCAGTTCGAAGGTGGTGCGGGTGCGGGTGGAGTTTTCGAAGAACACGTTGCACACGGTCTTGCCGCGCAACAACGGGACTTTTTTCACCGCCCGGGCGCCGACTTCAAGGAACGAGTCGGCCGTGTCGAGGATTTCCGTCAGCAACTCGCGGCGCAGACCGTCGAGCGAGAGGAAGTGGCGCAGCTGGCCCTGATCATTGAGCTGCAGCGGGCGCTTGGTATCTAGAGGCGTCATCGCGAGGGGGACTCTCAATAGGGCGGATTAAAGGGTGAAATCTTGCAGTTCAAGCGTCAGCGGCTCGGGTCCGGACAGCTTCACGCGCTCGTGAGCGGCCAGCGACAGGGTCGCGCCGACCACGTTCGGGCGGATCGGCAACTCGCCGGCGTCGAGGTCGAGTAGGCACACCAGCGTCACGCTGGCCGGGCGGCCGTAGTCGAACAATTCGTTCATGGCGGCGCGGATGGTGCGGCCGCTCATCAGCACGTCGTCGATCAGCACCAGATGCTGGCCTTCGATCTCGAAGGGCAGGGCAGACGGGCGCACTTGTGGGTGCAGGCCATTCTGGCTGAAGTCGTCGCGGTAGAAGGAAACATCCAGCGTGCCCAGCGGCGCGTCGCTGCCCAGTTCCTTGAGCAGCGCCTGCGCGACCCAGATACCGCCGGTGCGGATACCGATGTATCGCGGTTCGCTGACGCCGCGTTGAGCAAGGTGCGCCTTGAGGCGTGTCGCCATCTGGCTGATCAGATCGGCGGGATTGGGCAGACTCATGGTTGCTCCTTCTTCGACCCGAGCTCCATCCTGCCGGAGGTGGCTCGAGATTTTAGCCAAAAGAAAAGCGCCGTAGCGCTTGTCAGGATTCAAATAAAGCAGTGTTTTCATCGAGCCAGCCCTGCAACAGCAGAGCGGCAGCGATGGCGTCCACCGGGTTGTCGCGGTAACTGCCCTTCTGACCGCCACGCGCCAGGCGCTCGCCCTTGGCTTCGAACGTGGTCAGGCGTTCATCGTGGGTATAGAAGGGCAGGTTGTAGCGGCCGTTGAGGCGGCGGGCGAATTTCTCGGCGCGCACGCACATGTCGCTGGGTGTGCCGTCCATGTTCAACGGCAGGCCGACGACGACGGCGTCGGGTTTCCATTCCTTTATAAGCGCTTCGACCTGGTTCCAGTCGGGAACACCGTTCTGCGCTTTCAAGGTGCACAGCTCGCGGGCCTGGCCGGTGATCACCTGGCCGACCGCTACGCCGATCTGTTTGGTGCCGTAGTCGAAGCCGAGAATCAGGCGCAGGGCCATCAGGCGTGCCCTGCCTGGCTGGTCAGCAGGTTGAGGTTGATCCCCAAGTGCCTGGCCGCCGCTTCGAGGCGCAGTTCGCTGCTGGTGTTGAACAGGATGTCGGCGTCGTACGGGCAGGTCAGCCAGGCGTTGTCGGCCATTTCGGCCTCCAGTTGCCCGGCTTCCCAACCGGCGTAACCCAGCGCGATCAGGCTTTTTGCCGGCCCCATGCCGTCAGCGATGGCGAACAGCACGTCCTGCGAGGTGGACAGTGCCAGGTCGCCCTCAAGCTCGGCGGTGGCCTGGAAGGTCTTGCCCGCCGGGTGCAGGACAAAACCGCGATCGGTCTGTACCGGCCCGCCGATGAAGATCGGCACGTGCTGGCAGAGGGCCGGCGGATCGATGTCCGGACGCAATTGCTCGAGGATGTCAGCCAGATTCAGCTCTTGCGGTCGATTGACCACGATCCCCATGGCGCCATTGGCCGTGTGCTCGACGATGTAGGTCAAGGTATGGGCAAAGTTCGGGTCGGCCATGTGTGGCATGGCGATCAGGAATTGATGCTTGAGGTAGCTGGGGCTGACGTTTTTCATGTGCGCTAGTGTGGCGTTCAAGGGGCGAACTGACAAGCTGAGGATGTGTTGCAAATGGTCCAGCGGGCTATTGTGGCGAGGGGATTTATCCCCGATCGGCTGCGCAGCAGTCGCGAAACCATACGGTGCGGTGTGTCGGATATGACGGGGGTGCGGGTTTTGGGGCGGCTTCGCCACCCATCGGGGATAAATCCCCTCGCCACAATAGATCCAATCACCACAATGAATCCCATCAGCAAAGAAATCCCGTTTCCACAGAAACCTCATCACCGCAAATGTTTCGCGCCAACCTTTAGTTACTGGACAGCTTGTCGCCCCGGGCGAATTTCCAGGTGCGGATGATTTCCAGTCGGTCGATATCCGACAGATCCCCGGTAAACGGTGCAAACGGCGCCGCCAGTCGGACGATGCGCTGCGCGGCCTGATCCAGCAGCGGCTGGCCGGACGATTCCAGCACCAGCACTTCATACAGCGAGCCATCGCGGTTGATCGACACCATCAGGCGCAAATTGCCGTAGATCTGCTTGCGTCGTGCTTCCTCGGGGTAGTTGAGGTTGCCGATGCGTTCGACCTTCTTGCGCCAGTCGTCCTTGTACCAGGCACCCTTGTCGCGCATGGTCGAAGCGGCGCTCAAGCGATGGATTCGCGGGCGCTTGGCGTACAGCTGTTGTTCCTTGGCCAGTTCCGCTTCGAGGCTGGCAATGTCGCTGGACAACTGCGAGCTGTCGAACGTCGGTGCGTCGACCGACGGTTTGATTTCAGTCTTGGCTTCTTCTTTTTTGGTCGGCGCCTTTTTCGGCTTCGGCGCAACCGTAGTCACGGCAGCCTTGGGCGCGGCTTCCTGCACTTGCGGCTTGGCGGCCGGAGGTGGCGTGACTTTTTTGACCTGATTGTCCTGGAACGGCGCGATCTCGGTGGTCTTCGGAATCGCCTTCTTGTCCAGCGTGCCGCTGCCTTCCTGATGTTGCTGAGCGAGAAAGTCAGCCTTCTCGGGCTTCTTCTCGCTCTTGAAGGTGGCGAGAGTGATTTCCAGGGTTTTGCTGATCTGTTGCGGCTCGACCATCGTGAAGCCGACGCCGAGCAGCAGCGCCAAATGAATCAGCGCGGCGAGGAATAGAGTAAATCCGAGGCGATCGGCCGGGCGCACGCCACGATGGGCGAGTTCAGCGGGCAGATCGGACGGGAGGGTCATGACAAAAAAACCAACATCGCGCTTTTCAGAGGCTGCGCATCATAACGCAATGTTGGTTTCACGCCTTGGGCTTCACGCTTCAAGCGACAAGCTGCATGTGACGTGCATCAAGCTTGCGGCTTTTTGCCGGCCGCTTGCAGCTTCTTGTCGATCGCATCCATCAACATCCCGCCAATGTCGGTGCCGAAGGCGTTGTCGATTTCACGGATGCAGGTCGGGCTGGTGACGTTGATTTCGGTCAGGCTCTCGCCGATCACGTCCAGGCCGACGAACAGCAGGCCTTTCTCACGCAAGGTCGGGCCGACTTGAGCTGCGATCCAGCGATCCTTGTCGGTCAACGGACGGGCTTCACCGCGACCGCCAGCCGCCAGGTTGCCACGGGTTTCGCCTTGGGCCGGAATCCGCGCCAGGCAATAATCCACCGGCTCGCCGTCGATCATCAGGATGCGCTTGTCGCCGTCCTTGATCGCCGGCAGATAGGCCTGGCCCATGATCTGCTGGCCACCAAGTGCGGTCAGGGTTTCCAGAATCACCGACAGGTTCGGATCGCCGGCGCGGTGGCGGAAAATCGAAGTGCCGCCCATGCCGTCCAGCGGTTTGAGGATGACGTCGCCGTGTTTCGCGGCAAATTCGCGCAACACATCGGCGCGGCGGCTGACCACGGTGGGCGGCGTGCACTGCGGGAACAGCGTGGCGAACAGCTTTTCGTTGCAGTCGCGCAGGCTCTGCGGCTTGTTGACCACCAGCACGCCGGCAGTTTCGGCCTGTTCAAGCAGGTAGGTGGAGTAAACGAACTCCATGTCGAATGGCGGATCCTTGCGCATCAGGATCACGTCCAGATCGCTCAGCAGGTTGTCCTGCTCGGCGTCCAGTTCGAACCATTTTTCCGGGTTGGCGAAGACTTTCAGCGGCTTCATGCGCGCCCGAGCCTGACCTTCACCCTGATACAAGTCACGCTGTTCCATATAGAACAGTTCCCAGCCGCGCTTCTGCGCGGCCAGCAGCATGGCCAGCGAGCTATCCTTTTTATAGGAGATGCTGGCGATAGGGTCCATGACAATCCCGACGCGAACGCTCATTGGGTTTTCCTCGAAAATTGGCTACCGGATCGGTATGAAAAAAGTGCCGCCAGAGTGGCGCCGGCAGGGTTTTCGGTCAAGGGAAAACCCGTCGATAGATTGCATCTGGAGACTGTGCTAAAAAGGCTGCCATGCAGTGCCGGCCCTTGAACATCAAGGGTTTCCGGCCATTACTGATAGCAAAACGGACAATTTGATTCGCAAAGGCGACGGTAGAGCCCTCTTATGGAACAGCAGTCCAGCGCCTTGAAGGTCATGGTGATCGACGACTCGAAAACGATTCGCCGTACCGCCGAAACCTTGTTGAAGAATGTCGGTTGCGAAGTAATCACGGCAATCGACGGTTTCGACGCTTTGGCGAAGATCGCCGACAACCATCCCGGGATCATTTTTGTCGACATCATGATGCCGCGTCTGGATGGTTATCAGACCTGCGCTTTAATCAAGAACAACAGTGCGTTCAAGGCCACGCCGGTGATCATGCTGTCGTCCCGGGACGGGTTGTTCGACAAGGCCAAGGGGCGGATTGTCGGTTCCGATCAATTTTTGACCAAGCCGTTCAGCAAGGAAGAGCTGCTCAGCGCGATCCAGGCCCATGTTCCGGGCTTCGCCGCCGTTTTGCCGCAGTAAGAAACGCACTGAGACGCTCGGCCAGCGGGCCAGGTGTCGACAAGAAAAATGGGGAAGACCATGGCACGTATCCTGATCGTCGATGATTCGCCGACTGAAATGTACAAACTGACCGGTATGCTCGAAAAGCACGGCCATCAAGTGCTCAAAGCCGAAAACGGCGCCGACGGCGTGGCACTGGCCCGTCAGGAAAAACCCGATGCGGTGCTGATGGACATCGTCATGCCCGGCCTCAACGGTTTCCAGGCGACCCGGCAGTTGACCAAGGATCCGGAAACCGGGCACATCCCGGTGATCATCATCACTACCAAAGATCAGGAAACCGACAAGGTCTGGGGCACCCGCCAGGGCGCCAAGGACTACCTGACCAAACCGGTCGACGAAGACACCCTGATCAAGACCCTGAACACCGTGCTGAACGGTTGATCGCGCAGCCATGAGCGAAACACTGACTGCGTTCGAACTGCTCTGGCAGATCGACCAGCGCTGCCGCTTGCTGGCGGCGGACCTGCCGTCGCAACCGGCGCGCCAGGATCGCTGGAGCGGTATTGGTTTTCGCCTCGGCGAGCACTGGTATGTCGCGCCGATGGGCGAAGTCAGCGAAGTGCTGCACGAACCGCGCTTCACCCAATTGCCCGGGGTAAAACCGTGGGTCAAGGGTGTGGCCAACCTGCGTGGGCGCTTGCTGCCGATCATGGACCTGTGCGGTTTTTTCGGGCATGAACTGTCGCCGCTGCGCAAACAGCGGCGGGTGTTGGTGGTCGAGCATGAGGATGTGTTTGCCGGGTTGATGGTCGATGAAGTCATCGGCTTGCAGCACTTCGAGCAGGACAGCTTCGAGCCGATTTCGATCAGCAAACGCCAGGGCTCCAAGGCCGAGTTCGTCAAAGGCTATTTCCGGCGCGAGCAGAACTGGCGGGTGTTCAGTTTGTTTGCGCTGGCCAGATCCCCGGTGTTCATGAGCGTGGCGATATAACCGTTACAACAGAGAACCCATAGTGGGAATGGGCCATGTGGTGAGGAAGTTTGCGGGTGAGATAACCCTGTGGCGAGGGGATTTATCCCCGATGGTTGGCGAAGCCGACCCAAAACCTAGATTTGAGATGTAGGCGATACAACTCAGGTTTTTGGGGCCGCTGCGCGACCCATCGGGGATAAATCCCCTCGCCACAGGTTCCCCTCACCACCAACCTCCTCACACAAGGCTAGCTCTCACAGGTTCTTCGGTGAGCTTCAAACAGGCGAGGACCGATGACAAAAGCAAAAACAGGCAAGTCAGCAGAAGGATCGCGCAGTCGCTCGCAGATCATCGTGCTGTTTATCGCACTGATCGTGTTCATCATGCTGCTGTTCGCCAACTTCGCTTACCTCAACACCCAGGCGAATTACGATAAACAGTACATCGGCCATGCCGGTGAACTGCGCGTGCTTTCGCAACGCATCGCCAAGAACGCCACCGAAGCCGCCGCCGGCAAGGCTGCCGCGTTCAAATTGCTGAGTGACGCGCGCAACGATTTTGCCCAGCGTTGGGGTTACCTGAAAAAGGGCGACCCGGTCACCGGCCTGCCGCCGGCGCCGTCCACGGTGCGTCCGGAAATGCGCGCCGTGCAGCTCGACTGGGAGCGCTTGCTGAAAAACACCGACGCCATTCTCACCAGCGAACAGACCGTGCTGTCGCTGCATCAGGTCGCCGCAACCCTGGCCGAAACCGTGCCGCAGTTGCAGATCGAATACGAAAAAGTCGTGGAAATTCTCTTGCAGCGCGGCGCTCCCGCAGCGCAAGTGGCGATGGCCCAGCGCCAATCGCTGTTGGCTGAACGCATCCTCGGCGCGGTGAACACCGTGCTCGCCGGCGACGAAAATTCGCAGCAAGCCGCCGATGCCTTTGGCCGCGATGCCACGCGTTTCGGTCAGGTGCTCAATGGCATGCTTCAAGGCAACTCAGCGCTGAAAATCAGCCAGGTCGAAGACCGCGATGCCCGTGCGCGCTTGAGTGAAATCTCCGAGCTGTTTCAGTTCGTCTCCGGCTCTGTGGATGAAATCCTCGAAACCTCACCGGAGCTGTTCAAGGTCCGTGAATCAGCGGGCAACATCTTCAGCCTCTCGCAAACCCTGCTCGACGAAGCCTCGCACCTGGCCAACGGTTTCGAAAACCTCGCCGGCGGGCGCAGCACCGACACCATCGGTGGCTATGTGCTTGGTTTGCTGGCGCTGGCCTCAATCATCCTCATCGGTCTGGTGATGGTGCGCGAGACCAATCGGCAACTGCGCGAAACCGCGGAAAAGAACGAGCGCAACCAGAACGCGATCATGCGTCTGCTCGACGAAATCGAAGACCTTGCTGACGGCGACCTGACCGTGACCGCTTCGGTAACCGAAGACTTCACCGGCACCATTGCCGACTCGATCAACTATTCCGTCGACCAACTGCGCGATCTGGTAGCGACCATCAACCTCACCGCTGGCCAGGTCGCCGCCGCCGTGCAGGAAACCCAGGCCACTGCCATGCACCTCGCGCAAGCATCGGAACATCAGGCCCAGCAGATTTCCGAGGCTTCGACGGCGATCAGCGACATGGCCCAGTCCATCGATCAGGTGTCGGCCAACGCTGCCGAATCCTCGGCGGTGGCCGAGCGTTCCGTGGAAATCGCCAACAAGGGCAATGAGGTGGTGCACAACACCATCCATGGCATGGACAACATTCGCGAACAGATTCAGGACACGGCCAAACGCATCAAGCGCCTCGGTGAGTCGTCTCAGGAAATCGGCGACATCGTCAGCCTGATCGACGACATTGCCGACCAGACCAACATCCTCGCCCTCAACGCGGCAATTCAGGCGTCGATGGCCGGTGATGCCGGGCGCGGGTTTGCGGTGGTCGCCGACGAAGTGCAGCGTCTGGCCGAGCGTTCATCCGCCGCCACACGCCAGATCGAAACCCTGGTGCGGGCGATTCAGACCGACACCAACGAAGCCGTCATTTCGATGGAACAGACCACCACCGAAGTGGTGCGCGGCGCGCGACTGGCGCAGGATGCCGGTGTGGCGCTGGAAGAAATCGAAGGCGTATCCAAGACCCTTGCGGCGCTGATTCAAAGCATCTCCAACGCGGCGCAGCAGCAGACGTCTTCGGCGGGGCAGATTTCCCTGACCATGAACGTGATCCAGCAGATCACGTCGCAGACGTCGTCCGGTTCCACGGCCACCGCCGAAAGCATTGGCAATCTGGCGAAAATGGCCAGTCAGTTGCGCCGTTCGGTGTCCGGTTTCACCTTGCCGGCGGCGTCCGCGTCGGCGACGGATAAAGTGTGATTGGAGCGGTTATGGGTGATCGGCACGATTACGTGGCCCTCGAATGGGTCAAGGGCGAAATTGCCGAAACGCTGAAACAGGCGCATCAGGCGATCGAAGCCGTGCTCGATGATTCGCAGGCCTTTCCCGGGCTCGACGAGTGCCTGGGTTACATCCATCAGGTCCACGGCAGTTTGCAGATGGTCGAGTTCTACGGCGCGGCGTTGCTCGCCGAAGAAATGGAGCATCTGGTCGAAGCCCTCCAGCACGAGCGCGTCAGCCATCGCGACGAAGCACTGCACCTGCTGTTACAAGCCTTGGGGCAATTGCCGATTTACCTTGAACGTGTGCAGAGCGCCCGTCGCGATCTGCCGCTGGTGGTCTTGCCGCTGATCAATGATTTGCGCAGCGCCCGCGGCGAAAGCCTGCTCTCGGAAACCAGCCTGTTCAGCCCGCAACTGCCGGAACTGGTGCCGCTGAGTGAAGAAGCGCTGGCGCTGCTGGAGCCGGCCGAACTGCCGAACGTACTGCGCAAGTTGCGTCAGATGCTGCAAATGGCGCTGGTCGGGCTGCTGCGTGAGCAGGATGATCAGACGCATCTCGATTATCTGGCCAAGGTCTTCAGCCGCCTCGAAGCACTGAGCGGCGATGCGCCGTTGAGTCCGTTGTGGCAAGTTGCATCGGCATTGGTCGAAGGCATGCGTGAGGGTGTGATCGCCAACAGCCCGGCGCTACGCAGCCTGTTCAAGGATGCCGACAAGGAGCTCAAGCGCCTGCTCGAACAAGGCCTGCGCGGGCTCAATCAACCGCCGCCGGCGGAGCTGCTCAAAAGCCTGTTGTTTTATATTGCCAAAGCCGAACATCCCACCGGGCAGATGCTGACCATGAAAGATCGCTACTCGCTGGATGATGCTTTGCCCGACAGCGCGATGGTCGACGAAGAGCGCGCGCGCCTGGCCGGTCCCGACCGCGATGCGATGCGCTCGGTGCTCGCGGCACTGTGCGAAGAACTGGTGCGGGTCAAGGAGCGGCTCGACCTGTTCGTGCGCAGCGACCGCCAACATACGTCCGATCTGGAAAGTCTGCTGGCACCACTGCGGCAGATCGCCGATACCCTGGCCGTGCTCGGTTTTGGCCAGCCGCGCAAAGTCATCATTGACCAACTGGCGGTGGTCTTGAGCATCGCCCAAGGCCAGCGTGAACCGAACGACGCCGTCCTGATGGACGTCGCCGGTGCCTTGCTCTACGTCGAAGCGACCCTGGCCGGGATGGTCGGCACCGTCGAACCGGAAAGTCCGGAAGATGCACGCCTGCCGACCACCGACCTGACGCAGATTCATCAGATCGTGATCAAGGAAGCACGCATCTGCCTGCAACAGGCCAAGGACATGATCGTCGACTACATCGACGCTGACTGGGACCGCCAGCACCTGCAACCGCTGCCGGAGCTGCTCACTCAGGTGCGTGGGGCGCTGGCGATGATTCCGCTCGCCCGCGCGGCGAGTCTGGTCGAGGCCTGCAACGGTTTTATCCGCGAACATCTGTTGCTCGATCCGCATGAACCGGGCTGGGAGCAGTTGGACAATCTGGCCGATGTCATCAGCAGTCTTGAGTACTATCTGGAACGCTTGACCGACGATCCGCTGGCGCCCGGCGAGCAACTGCTGGATATCGCCCAGAAGAGCCTCGCCAGCCTCGGTTTCTTTCCCAGCGAGCAGCCCGGCGAGGTACCTGTACCGGTGCTCGACGACGTGCTCAGCCCCAGCGAAGCACTGGTGATGCAGGACGCACAGGCGCTGGACGATCCTGAAGTCGTGCAGTCGCTGGCCGAGGTCCTGGCCAGCCCGGTGTCGGTGCTCAACCCGCCCGCGCGGATCACGCCCGGCAGCCTGATGCCGCCACCGGCGGATGAAGAGCCGGTGGATGACGAACTGCGCGAAGTGTTCCTCGAAGAGACCGACGAGGTTCTCGACGTCCTTCACGAATACCTGCCGCGCTGGTCGGCCAATCCGCAGGATCATGCCGCGCTGACCGAACTGCGCCGCGCCTTCCACACCTTGAAAGGCAGCGGTCGCATGGTGCGCGCGCTGATTCTCGGCGAACTGGCGTGGGCCGTGGAAAACCTGCTCAACCGCGTGCTGGAACAAAGCGTCGAACCCGGCTCAGTGGTCCAGCAACTGCTGACCGACACGGTATTGTTGCTGCCGGAACTGATCAGCGAATTCGCCACCAACCGCCAGCGTCAGCGCAGCGATGTCGATCAACTCGCCGCGCGCGCCCATGCCTTGGCCAAGGGCGACGAACCGCTGGCCGCCGAGGACGTTGATGACGTCGCGGCGCTCGATCCGTTGTTGCTGGAGATCTTCCGCAACGAAGCCGAAACCCATCTCGCCAGTCTCAACCGCTTTCTCGATCAGGCCGCTGAACACGTGCCGCTGCAGGCCAGCGACGAACTGCAGCGCGCCTTGCATACGCTCAAGGGCAGCGCGTCGATGGCGGGTGTGTTGCCGATTGCCGAACTGGCCGCGCCGCTCGATCAACTGGCCCGAGAGTTCAAGGCGCATCAACTGCCGCTCGACCTCGATGAAGTGGAATTGCTCCTCGAAGCCGAGGGCCTGTTCCGTGTCGGATTACGTCAGCTCAAGCATGATCCGCTGGCGCCGATTGTCGGCGCGCAGTCACTGATCAAACGCACCGATGCGCTGCTCGCCGAGCGTCTGGAATCGATCCTCAATGCGCCGAACACCGGCCTGCGGATCAAGCGTGATCCGCAACTGATCAACAACTTCCTCGCGCAAGGCATGGACATCCTGCTCGACGCCGAAAGCCTCTTGCAGCGCTGGCAGCAACACCCCGGCGAACGGCAAGAATTGAGCGCGCTGCTGGATGAACTGACCACCCTCGGTGAAGGCGCGCACCTGGCGGATCTGCTGCCGGTCGATGTGTTGTGCGAAGCCTTGCTCGACCTGTATGGCGCCGTGGAAGAAAGCAGCCTGGCGGTCAGCGACCGGTTCTTCCACGAGGCGCAGAACGCCCACGAAGCACTGATCAACATGCTCGACGAACTGGCCGCCGGCCAGGAAGTCACGCCGCAGCCTGCGCGCATTCGTGCATTGCACGACCTGCTTGATGAGAGTCTCGATCCTTCGTCCATGGGCCTGATCCGCAGCGACGGCAGCCGCACCTTAAGCATCCGCGAACTTGGCGCCGCGACCGCAGAGCTTGCGCAATCCACGTCTATTCCTTCGCCGGACGACGAGATCGTCGAGATCTTTCTCGAAGAGGCCGTGGACATTCTCGACAGCGCCGGGCAAGCCTTGCAGCGCTGGTTGAACGACCCGGACAACGTCGCGCCGTTGTCCTCGTTGCAGCGCGATCTGCACACCCTCAAGGGTGGCGCGCGGATGGCTGAAGTCGAAGCCATTGCTGATCTGGCCCAAGAGCTGGAGAGCCTTTACGAAGGTCTGGTCGACCGTCGTTACAGCCACAACGAAATGCTTGGCGGGCTGCTGCATCAGAGTCATGACCTTTTGGCGTTACAACTTGAACAGCTGCAAAACCATCAACCGCTAAACCCGGCGCAGGATCTGATTGAGGCGATCCGGCAGTTTCGCCAAGGTTCGTCCGCCACTGTCGAAACGGCGCAACCGGCCGCCGAACACGAAGGCGCCGCGCATGATCCAGAGTTGTTGGAAATCTTCCTCGAAGAAGGTTTCGACATCATCGAAAACTCCGGCGCCGCGCTGCTGCGTTGGCAGGCCGAACCGGGCAATCGTCAGGAAGTGGAAACCCTGCTGCGCGATCTGCACACCCTCAAGGGCGGCGCGCGGATGGTCGAGATCGGCCCGATCGGCGACCTTGCCCATGAGCTGGAATACCTTTACGAAAGTCTCTCCGCCGGCACGCTACAAGCGTCGACTGAGTTGTTCGCCTTGGTCCAGCGCGGGCATGACCGACTGGCGCAAATGCTCGATGCCGTGCGCGCCGGGCAACCGTGCCCGCCGGCGGATCGGCTGATCAATGCGATTCAGAATTTCAGTCATCCAGCGACGCTGGAAACCCCGCCGCCGTTGCCTCTACCAGTCAAGATCGAGACCGCGCCGACTGCCGTCGACGCCAGCGCGGACATGGTCAAGGTCTCCGCAGAATTGCTCGACGAACTGGTCAACCTGGCCGGGGAAACCTCGATTTTCCGCGGGCGTATCGAACAGCAAGTCAACGACGCGCAGATAGCGCTCAACGAGATGGAAACCACCATCGAGCGTATGCGCGATCAACTGCGTCGCCTCGACACCGAAACCCAGGGACGGATTCTCAGCCGGCAGCAGGTCGATGCCGAGCGCCTTGGCTATGAAGAATTCGATCCGCTGGAAATGGACCGTCATTCGCAGTTGCAGCAACTGTCGCGAGCGCTGTTCGAATCCGCCTCGGACTTGCTCGACCTCAAGGAAACCCTCGACCGACGCAACCACGACGCCGAGAACCTGCTGCAACAACAGGGACGGATCAACACCGAATTGCAGGAAGGCCTGATGTGTACGCGCATGGTGCCTTTCGAACGCATGTTGCCGCGCCTCAAACGCATCGTCCGTCAGGTGGCTGAAGAGCTGAACAAGGACGTTGCGTTCGTCGTCGGCAATGCCGAAGGCGAGATGGATCGCAACGTCCTCGAACGCATGGCCGCGCCGCTGGAACACATGCTGCGCAACGCCGTCGACCATGGTCTGGAATCTGCCGAGGTGCGCCTGGCCTGCGGGAAACCGGCGCAAGGACAGATCAGCCTCGACCTGTCGCGCGAGGGTGGCGACATCGTGTTCGACATTCGCGACGATGGTGCTGGCGTGCCGCTGGAAGCCGTGCGGCGCAAGGCGATAAAACGTGGCTTGCTGGCCCCCAACGCCGAGATCAGCGACCGCGATGTGTTGCAGTTCATCCTTCAGCCGGGCTTCTCCACTGCCGAAAAAATCACTCAGATCTCCGGGCGTGGCGTCGGCATGGACGTGGTTCACGAAGAGGTCCGCCAACTCGGCGGCAGCATGAGCATCGATTCGGTGCCGGGGCAGGGCGTGCACTTCCGCATCCGTTTGCCGTTCACGGTGTCCGTCAATCGCGCGTTGATGGTGCAGTGCGCAGAGGATCAATACGCGATTCCGCTGAACACCATTGAAGGCATCGTCCGTGTCCTGCCGAACGACCTCGAAGGACATTTCCGTCTCGACCCGCCGAGCTATCAATACGGCGGCCAACGCTATGAGTTGTGCTATCTCGGTGAGCTGCTGAAAACCGCGCCACGGCCGAAACTGCTTGGCCAGAATCTGCCGTTACCGGTGCTGCTGGTGCATTACAACGACCGGCACATTGCGGTGCAGGTTGATGCCATGGCCGGCACTCGCGAAATTGTGGTGAAGAGCCTCGGTGCGCAGTTCGCGGCGGTGCAGGGCGTGTCCGGCGCGACGATTCTCGGTGATGGTCGGGTGGTGCTGATTCTTGATTTGCTGGCGCCGATTCGCGCGATGCAGGCGCGGATCAGACAGCATCCGACGCTCCCGGAAATTGACAGCGAACCGCAGAAACCGCTGCTGGTGATGGTGGTCGACGACTCGGTCACTGTGCGCAAGGTCACCAGCCGTTTGCTCGAACGTCACGGCATGAACGTGCTGACCGCCAAGGATGGCGTCGACGCCATGCTCCTGCTCGAAGAACACATGCCCGACCTGATGCTGCTCGACATCGAAATGCCGCGCATGGATGGTTTCGAAGTGGCGACCCAGGTGCGCAACGACGAACGCCTGCAACACCTGCCGATCATCATGATCACCTCGCGCACCGGGCAGAAACACCGCGACCGCGCCATGGCCATCGGCGTCAACGACTACCTCGGCAAGCCGTATCAGGAATCGGTGCTGCTCGAAAGCATTGCCCACTGGAGCAAGAAGCATGTATGAGCGCCGGCACAACGCGCGCACCAGCCAACTCACGGGGCTGCTGCTGCCGCTTGCAGATCGCAATTTGATCCTGCCCAACGTGGCGGTGGCCGAGCTGATCGACTATCAGGCTAGCGCCTTCGATCTGGATACGCCACCGTGGTATCTGGGGCGAGTGACGTGGCGCGAGCGACAGATTCCTCTGTTGAGTTTCGAGTCCGCCTGCGGGCAAAAAATCGTGATTGGCGAGCGGGCGCGGATCGTGATTCTCAATGCGCTGGGCGGGTTGCCGGAGCTGAAGTTCATTGCGCTGCTGGTGCAGGGGATTCCGCGGTCTTACAAACTCGATAGCCAGTTGAGCTATGTTGATGTGCCGTTGTGCGCGCTGGAGCAGGCGGCGGTGCAGGTCGGGGAGCAAGTGGCGAAGGTGCCGGATTTGTTGGGGTTGGAGAGGTTGTTGGTGGAGGCTGGCCTGGTCCGCTGATCCATGATTCGCTGTGCCCTTACTGGCCCTATCGCTGGCAAGCCAGCTCCCACATTGCCCGAGTCGTACCCGAAATGTTGTGAGGCATACAACCCCTTGTAGGACCTGCGGCACGCTGCGATCTTTTGATCTCGATGCTGAGGATCAAAAGATCGCAGCCTCGTTTCACTCGACAGCTCCTACAGGTTTTATGTTGGGCTTGCCACGTCTTCCATTGATCCCTGAACAGAAAAAATCGCTGCCATACCGTAATGGTTAGAAAGCGCTTTTTTGTGGGCTCGACTTTTTGCACACAGTAGAAGGAACTGATTAGCGCCTGCTTCTTTCTAGAAGTATTTAGAGATATGCCTAATCATCCTAAAAAAAATAAAATTATTCCAAAAAACTATTATGGACTGTCATTTCTTACAGGTTCCAAATTGTCGACTTCGCGTTAGTGTCGAGGGCGTAGCACCGCGAATTCCCGAATGGATACGTAATGGTTTTTATCCTTGGGGATATTGTACCAATCGATAAAGGACTCTCATCATGAAGCCAGCAATCTGTCTTACTTGCGCAGTGGGTATTTGCGCCGCGTTTGGAATCACATCTGTTCATGCGGCCACGAAGATCTATAACGAGGTCGGCAATTATGTCTTCCAACCTCCGGGAGGAGTCACGCAGCTTACCTTTACCATAATTGGTGCAGGCGGCGGTGGAGGCGGTGGCGGAGGTGCCTTTGATTTCGCTCTCAAAGGGCGCGGAGCGGGGGGCGGTGGCGGTGGTGCAGGCGGCAGTATGGTGTGCACCGTTAATGTAAACCCTAATGAAGCCTTGTATCTATATGTTGGTCGTGGTGGGGAAGAGGGCGCGGCAGGTAGTACTGGTAAAGCTGGCACTTCCGGTAATGACGGCGATACTAGTTCTGTGGCAGTAACTAACATTCCGGGCGGTCCGCTCGGATTTTCCAATGATCGGCCCGGTAATCCTTCCGACACCTTCAGTAATTTTGCAGTTAGCGGGGGCCGAGGTGGGGCAGGAGGAAGTACAGGTGGGGTCAGTAATACTCCCGGCCAAGGCGGCACGGGCGGAAGTATGAGTTCTTCAACGTCGGCTAGCTGCACTCCTGTCAACGGAGAAAGAGGGCAGAACGGTGGCTTGAATGGTGGTTCACAGACTCCCGGTAATGGCGGCACGGCCCCTTCTGCTGCGTGCGACGCTGGTAAAGGTGGTACAGGGGGTGGAGGCGGCGAGATCAACACAAGTTCTCAATCTGGGCATGCCGGACTCAAAGGAGCGGCTGGGTCACGGGGCTGCGTAGTAATTGAGTATTAACACCTGCGATTGGGCATGAATCGTTACGCCAAGCGTAATGATTCACCACCCTGCTTGATTGATGCACCCACCCCACACGCCTAACTTAGCTCCACGACAGCGAACCCCGTGGAGTGAGCATGACAACAACAATTTCCCCCGACTCGCGCTGGACGCGGCGGCGCGATGAGAAGCAGCGCCGCCTCGACAAGGTGCGTGGGCTGGCCGACGGTGTGGTGTTGCCCACCGACAAGATCGTCGCGGCGCTTGAAGCGCTGATCCTGCCCGGCGACCGTGTAGTGCTGGAGGGCAATAACCAGAAACAGGCGGATTTCCTCTCTCGCTCTCTCGCCAAGGCTGATCCCGAAAAGCTCCACGACCTGCACATGATCATGCCCAGCGTCGGTCGCTCCGAGCACCTCGACCTGTTCGAACGCGGCATCGCCCGCAAACTCGATTTCTCCTTCGCCGGCACCCAGAGCCTGCGCATCAGCCAGTTGCTTGAAGACGGCCTTCTGGAAATCGGCGCGATCCACACCTACATTGAGCTCTACGCACGGCTGGTGGTGGACCTGATTCCCAACGTCGTGCTCTCGGCCGGGTTCATGGCCGACCGCGCCGGCAACATCTATACCGGCCCAAGCACCGAAGACACCCCGGCGCTGATCGAACCGGCAGCGTTCAGTGACGGCATCGTCATCGTCCAGGTTAATCAATTGGTCGACGACGTCAGTGAGCTGCCCCGCGTAGACATTCCGGCGTCATGGGTCGATTTTGTGGTGGTGGCCGACAAGCCGTTCTACATCGAACCGCTGTTCACCCGCGACCCACGCCACATCAAGCCTGTGCACGTGTTGATGGCGATGATGGCGATCCGCGGCATCTACGAAAAACACAACGTGCAGTCGCTCAACCACGGCATCGGTTTCAACACCGCAGCCATCGAACTGATTCTGCCGACCTACGGCGAATCCCTCGGCCTCAAAGGCAAGATCTGCCGCAACTGGACGCTCAACCCGCACCCGACGCTGATCCCGGCGATTGAAAGTGGCTGGGTTGAAAGCGTGCATTGCTTCGGCACCGAGCTGGGCATGGAAAACTACATCGCGGCACGGCCAGACGTGTTCTTCACTGGTCGCGACGGCTCGCTGCGTTCCAACCGGATGTTCTGCCAACTGGCCGGGCAGTACGCGGTGGATCTGTTTATCGGCGCGACGTTGCAGGTCGATGGAGACGGCCATTCTTCCACCGTTACCCGTGGCCGACTCGCCGGTTTCGGTGGCGCACCGAACATGGGCCACGACCCGCGTGGCCGCCGCCACGGCACGCCTGCATGGCTCGATATGCGCCACGACGACTCGCAGCAACCGATGCTCGAACGCGGCAAGAAACTCGTGGTGCAAATGGTCGAGACCTTTCAGGAGGGCGGCAAACCAACCTTCGTCGAAACGCTCGATGCGGTGGAAGTGGCGAAGAAGAGCGGCATGGCGCTGGCGCCGATCATGATTTACGGCGACGACGTGACCCACCTGCTGACCGAAGAAGGCATCGCTTACCTCTATAAAGCGCGTTCGCTGGAAGAGCGCCAATCGATGATCGCTGCGGTTGCGGGCGTCACCACCATCGGCCTGCGCCACAACCCCAAAGACACCGAACGCATGCGCCGCGAAGGCCTGATCGCCTTGCCCGAAGACCTCGGCATCCGCCGCACCGACGCCACCCGCGAACTGCTGGCGGCGAAGAGCGTGGCCGATCTGGTCGAGTGGTCCGGCGGCCTCTACAACCCGCCCGCCAAGTTCAGGAGTTGGTAATGCACGCATTCAACCTGCAAACGAAACCTCTGAGCCTGGCCGAGCGGCTGGCGGATCTGGCGGTCGACGCATTGATCGACGAAGCGGATCTGTCACCGAAACCGGCGCTGGTGGATCGTCGTGGCAACGGCGCACATACCGATCTGCACCTGGGCCTGATGCACGCTTCGGCGCTGTCATTGTGGCCAGCGTTCAAGGAGATGGCCGAAGCCGCCATTGAAATCGGCGAGATCAATCCGGTGCTGCGTGAAAGCATTGGCTGCATCGGCCGTGAAGGCGAGCAAGCCATGCTCGCCACCACCAACGGTGTGAACACCCATCGCGGCGCGATCTGGGCCTTGGGCCTGTTGGTGACCGCCGCCGCGCTCGAAGCGAAATCCACGGGCGCCAATGCGGTTACCCTGCGCGCCGCACGTCTGGCGCTGCTCGATGATCGCTACGCACCTCGCCCGCTAAGTCACGGCGCGCAAGTCGCCCTGCGCTACGGCGCACGCGGTGCTCGCGAAGAAGCGCAACTGGGTTTTCCGTCGGTGCTGCAACGCGGCTTGCCGCAACTCAAAAGCAGTCGCGCCCGTGGTCACGGCGAACAGAACGCCCGGCTCGACGCCTTGCTGGCGATCATGACTGACCTCGCCGACACCTGCGTGCTCTATCGCGCCGGCGAAGCGGGTTTGCAAGCCATGCAGCGAGGCGCGCAAGCGGTGCTGGATGCCGGCGGTAGCGCCAGCCTCACCGGCCGCCGTCGACTGCACGAACTGGATCAACAACTCATCGCATTGAATGCCTCGCCCGGTGGCGCCGCCGACTTGCTCGCCGCCACGCTACTGCTCGACCGAATCGAGCGCGACGGCATTCTTCAGGGAGCGTTTTGATGGAAACCCTATCGTTTGAATTCCCCGCCGGGCCGCCGCCACGCGGTCGCGCGCTGGTCGGTTGTGTTGGCTCGGGCGATCTGGAAGTGCTGATCGAACCGGGACTGGCCGGCAAGTTGACGATCAACGTGCAGACCTCGGTCAACGGCGCGCAGCAGCGCTGGCAGCACTTGTTTGCGCGGATGTTCGACGGCACCACGCCGCCCGCCATGGCCATCGATATCCACGATTTCGGCGCGACGCCGGGTGTGGTGCGGTTGCGTCTGGAGCAAGGTTTCGAGGAGATCGGCCATGACTGACAGCGCAGCGCTTTTGCACAAACACAGCTTCGTTGAACTCGGCGCGCGGCAACGGGCGAAAGCCTTGCTCGATGCCGGCACCTTCCGCGAATTGCTCGATCCGTTTCAACGCATCATGTCGCCGTGGCTCGAACGCCAGGGCGTGGTGCCGCAGGCCGATGACGGCGTGGTGATCGCCAAGGGCAGCGTCGACGGGTTGCCGGTGGTGATCGCTGCCATTGAAGGCGCGTTTCAGGGCGGCAGCCTCGGCGAAGTCGGCGGGGCGAAGATTGCCGGCGCGCTGGAACTGGCCGCCGAAGACAACCGCAAAGGCATCCCGACCCGCGCCATATTGCTGCTGGAAACCGGTGGTGTGCGTTTGCAGGAAGCCAATCTCGGCTTGGCGGCGATTGCCGATATTCACGCGGCAATTGCCGATTTGCAGCAGTACCAACCGGTAGTCGGTGTGGTCGCGGGCAGCGTGGGTTGCTTTGGCGGCATGTCGATTGCCGCTGCGCTGTGCAGCTATTTGCTGGTGACCCAGGAAGCACGCCTTGGCCTGAACGGCCCGCAAGTGATCGAGCAGGAAGCCGGGATAGAAGAATACGACTCTCGCGACCGGCCATTTATCTGGAGCCTGACCGGTGGCGAGCAGCGTTTCGCCAGTGGCTTGGTGGATCGTTATGTCGCCGACGATGTGGCGCAGATTCGTCAGCAGGTCGGTGAACTGTTGCAGCAAGGTTTGCCGACGCAACCGCGCAGCCAGCGTGCCGAGTGGTTCCTGCAGCGTCTGGCCAGCCTCGACACTGACAAGCAAATCGAGCCTTCGGTGGTTCGCGATCTGTATCAAGGAGAGCGCTCATGAGTGGCTATTCCGTGCGCGGTTTGAACTGGTTCAACGCCTTGAGCGCTGGCGCAGTAGAGGTCGAAGGGCTGCCGTCATCGTTGAAGGTTGCCGATGGCGAACTCGGACGTTTTATCGCCGTGGTCGCTGACCCGGACAATCGTTTTCCCCGTGCTCGAAACGGTGAAGTCGGGCTGTTGGAAGGCTGGGGTTTGGCCAAGGCTGTGGATGACGCGATCACGGCTGACCGCGACAAATCACAGAAGCGCCCACTGATCGCCATCGTCGATGTACCCAGCCAGGCCTATGGTCGTCGCGAAGAAGCGCTTGGCATTCATCAGGCTTTGGCCGGTGCGGCGGACAGTTATGCCCGCGCACGTTTGGCCGGGCATCCGGTGATTGGACTGTTGGTGGGCAAAGCGATGTCCGGGGCGTTCCTTGCCCACGGTTATCAGGCCAACCGCTTGATTGCCCTGCGCGATCCCGGCGTGATGGTGCACGCGATGGGCAAGGCTTCAGCGGCGCGGGTCACGTTGCGCAGCGTCGAAGAACTCGAAGCATTGGCCGCCAGCGTGCCGCCGATGGCTTATGACATCGACAGCTACGCCAGCCTCGGCTTGCTCTGGGAAACCCTGTCGGTGCAGCAGATCGAACAGCCGACAGCGGAGGATCTGGCGCGGGTGACTGAATGCCTGAGCCAAGCGATCAACGATGTCAGCAGCAATGATCTGAGCGGTCGTCTCGGTGCGAACAATCGTGAGGCTTCCAGCCGCGTACGCGAACTGCTGAGGGCGCAGTGGTGAACATGCCTTTGGCCCACGACCTGCTCTGGGGCATGACGCCTGCGCAATTGCCGGCGGATGCGCCGCGCTGGGCGGTTGAATCGCTCAGCGCCGGGCAACCGGTGGTGGTGCGCCGGGCAATGAGCGCTGATGGTTTTGTTGCCGTTGGCATTCGTGGTGTCTTGCGCGAGCAGCGGTTGGCGGCGTTCATGGCGGTCGACTCGATTGCCTGTCGGGTCAGTCCGGAAGCGCTTTGTCAGGTCGACAGTGATCGCGACGTGCCGGCCCTGCGCGCGCTCGAACAGTTGCGGCCAATGCTCGATGATTGTGGTTGGGTCTGGGGTGTCAGTGGCAGTGCCGGGTTTGAACTGGCCAGTGGTTTTACGGCGATGCATGAGGGCAGCGATCTCGATCTGATCCTGCGTACGCCGCACCTGTTGGCGCGTAATCAGGCACGCAAACTGGTAGCGCTTTTCGATCAGGCAGCCTGCCGGGTCGACATGCAATTGCAGACGCCATTCGGCGCTGTGGCCCTGCGCGAATGGGCTGGCCCCTCAGCGCGGGTGCTGCTGAAAAACGCCCATCAGGCGTGTCTGGTTACAGATCCGTGGAACCCGCAGGAGTTGGCAGCGTGAGCAGCCTTTTGGTGTTCCCAGGCCAAGGCGCGCAGCAACCGGGCATGCTCCGGCGGTTGCCTCGGGAAACCTTGGTCGAGGCCAGCGATGTGCTCGGCGAAGACGTTTTGCTGCTCGACTCTGCCGAGGCGTTGCGCACGACGAGGGCGGTTCAGTTGTGTCTGTTGATCGCAGGCACAGCAGCTTCGCGGCAGTTGCTGCAGGATGGCCTCACGGCGGATTACGTCGCAGGTTTGTCCATTGGTGCTTACCCGGCAGCGGTGGTGGCGGGTGCTTTGAGCTTCAGCGATGCACTGCATCTGGTCAGCCTGCGCGGTGAGTTGATGCAGCAGGCTTATCCACAGGGCTTTGGCATGACCGCGATTATCGGCTTGCAATTGTCCACAGTCGAAGCGTTGCTGGTGCAAGTTCACAGCGCCGAAACGCCGGTTTATCTGGCCAACATCAACGCCGATAACCAGGTGGTCATTGCTGGCAGTGACAAGGCGATGCAAGCGGTTGCCGAACTGGCGCGCAGTCGTGGCGCGGGGCTGGCGAAACGTCTGGCGGTCAGCGTGCCGTCGCATTGTCCGCTGCTGGAAAAACCGGCTCAGGCCCTCGCTGAAGCCTTCGCCAAAATACAGCTGCAAACTCCGAAAATCGCTTACCTGAGCGGCAGTCGCGCTCGGCCGGTCATCAAGGTTGAAGCCTTGCGCGACGACCTCGCTTTCAACATGTGCCGCGTGGTGGACTGGCGCAGCACCGTGCAAAGCGCCTACGAGCGCGGCGTGCGGCTACAGATCGAACTGCCGCCCGGTGCGGTGCTGACCGGGCTGGCGCGCCGGGTGTTCGAATCAGGCACTGTCACGGCCTTCGACAGTGCTCGCCTCGACACCTTGCAGGCGCTGTTGCGTGAGGAGGGAAGCCGCCCACTCTAAAACCGCCGACTCAAGCTTCGAACAACAAAAACAACATTCGACGATGCACTTTGAGGACTACAACAATGATTATTTACGGTGTGGCGTTTCTGGCCTTTTGCACGCTGGTGGGTGTCTGGGTCGGTGAACTGCTCGGCAAGCTGATCGGCGTGCCAGCCAACGTCGGCGGCGTCGGCATTGCGATGCTGCTGTTGATCGGCCTGGGCAGTTATCTGAACAAAACCGGCTGGCTCAAGGGCAAGACTGAACAGGGTGTCGAGTTCTGGAGTGCGATCTACATTCCGATCGTGGTCGCCATGGCGGCGCAGCAGAATGTTTACGGCGCGCTGAAGGGCGGGCCGATGGCGATTCTCGCCGGGACACTTGCGGTGGTGATTGCCTTTGCCATGGTGCCGGTGCTGGTGCGCCTCGGTAACAAGGATCCGGCGCCGATTGCTCCAGCCAAGACTGCGGGGTAATCGCCATGTACGAATCAATGATGAAAGTCATCACTGGCTACGGCCTGATCAGCGGTTTCCTGATTGTCGGCCTGACTATGTGGGTGTCCTACTGGATGTCCAATACCTTCACCAAGGGCCGGTTGCACGGTTCGGCGATCGCCATTCTGCTCGGGCTGGTGTTGTCCTATGTTGGCGGTGCGCTGACCGGTGGGCAGAAAGGCGTGGTGGATATTCCACTGCTGTCCGGTATCGGTTTGCTCGGTGGGGCGATGCTGCGGGATTTCGCCATCGTTGCCACGGCGTTTGGCGTGAGTGTTGAAGAGCTCAAACGCGCCGGGTTTGTCGGTGTGCTGGCGCTGTTTGTCGGGGTGGGCACGTCGTTTGTCGCCGGCGTTGGTGTGGCGATGGCGTTCGGTTATACCGATGCGGTGAGCCTTACCACCATTGGCGCGGGGGCGGTGACCTACATTGTCGGCCCGGTGACCGGGGCGGCGATTGGAGCCAGTTCCGAAGTCATGGCGTTATCGATTGCCGCGGGGTTGATCAAGGCGATTCTGGTGATGGTGATGACACCGTTCGTGGCCCCGATGATCGGCTTGAACAACCCGCGCAGTGCGGTGATCTTCGGCGGCTTGATGGGCACTTCCAGTGGCGTGGCTGGCGGGCTGGCGGCGACGGATCCGAAACTGGTGCCTTACGGTTGTCTGACGGCGGCGTTCTATACCGCGCTTGGGTGTTTGCTTGGGCCTTCGGTTTTGTTTTTGGTGATGCGGGGGTTGGTGGGGTAGGGCTTTGGTTGCTTGTTACCTGAGCTGACGCCATCGCGGGCAAGCCCGCTCCCACAGGGCGATGTGTTGAACACAGATTTATTGTGCGACGCAACACACTGTGGGAGCTGGCTTGCCAGCGATTCAGACAACTCGGTTTCAGACCTGCCGATTGGCATACATCCGACACTCCGCCAACAACGCCAGCAGATTCGGATCGCGCTCCTTGGCCTTCAGAAACACCACACCAATGTGCTGCTGCAACCGATACTTTTCCTGCAACGGAATCAGCTTTACCCGGTTCTCGTACACCGCCGCAATCCGCCCCGGCAGCAACGCATAACCCACCCCGGAACTGACCATGCTCAGCAGCGTGAAGATGTCATTCACCTGCATCGCCACCTTCGGTTCGAACCCCGCCTGCCTGAACACCCGATTACCGTCCTGATGCGTGGCAAATCCCTGGGTCAGCGTGATGAAGGTTTCATCGCGTACGTCCGCCAGATCAACTTCACTGCGCTGGGCAAATCTTGAATCGGCAGGAGTGGCGAGAAAGATGTCATCGGAAAACAGCGCAATCTGCTCGCAATCCGGGTCGTTGATGCTGTCGTCCAGCGACACCAGAATCGCGTCGACTTCCATGTTTTTCAGCTTGTAGAGCAGGTCGATGTTCGAGCCAAGAATCAGGTCGATGTTGAGTTCGCTGCGGCGGATCTTCAAGCCCATGATCAGTTGCGGCACGGTTTTCACGGTCAGTGAATACAGCGAGCCGAGCTTGAAGCGTTCGGCGGAGAACCCGGCGGCCTCGCGGGTAAGGCGTACGCTTTCGACCACGTCCTGGATCAGCTTTTGCGCGCGTTCCTCCAGTACATAGGCGCTTTCCAGCGGCGTCAGGTTGCGGCCTTCGTGTTTGAACAGCGGGCAGCGCAGGGCGCTTTCCAGCGAGTGAATCGCGCGGTGCACGCTGACGTTGCTGGTCTGTAGCTCGGCAGCGGCACGGGCGAGATTGCCGGTGCGCATGAAAGCGAGGAACACCTCGAGTTTTTTCAGGGTCAACTCTTCGTCGATCAGCATGGCGCGGACTCTTTTTGGTATCGGCCGATTGTGCACGGTAAACGCGGCCCTTTGTAGGAGCTGCCGCAGGCTGCGATCTTTTGCCTTTGAAGATCAAAAGATCGCAGCCTGCGGCAGCTCCTATACGGATTCATGTTGAACAGAAACATTGCGCTTTTACGCTCAAGGCCCGAGCCTTGCGCGCTGCGGTAATGAATTTTGAGGTGAGCAATAGATGTATCACGGAGAACGATTGAACGCCTGGACGCATCTGGTCGGGGCAGTGGCGGCTTTTATCGGCGGTGTGTGGATGCTGGTCATCGCCTGCCTCGATGGCAGTCCATGGAAGATCGTCAGTGTGGCGATTTACGCGTTTACCCTGCTGGTGTTGTACAGCGCATCGACCGTGTACCACAGCGTGCGCGGGCGCAAGAAAGAGATCATGAAGAAGGTCGATCACTTTTCGATCTATTTGCTGATCGCCGGCAGCTACACGCCGTTTTGCCTGGTGACCTTGCGCGGGGTGTGGGGCTGGACACTATTCGGGATTGTCTGGGGGCTGGCGCTGATCGGCATTGTGCAAGAGATCAAACCGCGTTCCGAGGCGCGGATTCTGTCCATCGTGATCTATGCGGTGATGGGCTGGATCGTGCTGGTGGCAGTGAAGCCGTTACTGGCGGCGTTGGGCACGACGGGTTTCGCGTGGCTGGCGACGGGCGGGGTGTTGTACACCGTGGGGATTATCTTTTTTGCCTTGGATCATCGGCTACGACATGCCCACGGGATCTGGCATTTGTTCGTGATTGCCGGGAGTTTGCTGCACTTTGTTGCGATCATGTTTTACGTCCTGTGAAGCAAGATCAAAAGATCGCAGCCTGCGGCAGCTCCTACATTTGGAATGCGCTGCCCCTGTAGGAGCTGCCGCAGGCTGCGATCTTTTGGGACCCTAGAAATCACCCCACAATTGTTGAGCCACCGCCAACGCAACTACCGGCGCAGTTTCGGTCCGCAACACGCGCGGCCCAAGGCGAGCAGCATGAAAACCATTGCCCTTGGCCTGCTCGACCTCGGCCTCGGACAAGCCGCCCTCCGGCCCGATCAGAAACGCCAGAGTCGAAGGTTTGGCATGGCTCACCAGCGGCTCGGCCACCGGGTGCAGCACCAGTTTCAACTCGGCTTCGGTCTGCTTGATCCAGTCCGCCAGCAGTACCGGTGGATGAATCACCGGGACCCGCGAGCGACCACATTGCTCACACGCGCTGATCGCCACCTGACGCCAATGCTGCAAGCGTTTGTCAGCGCGCTCGTCTTTGAGGCGAACTTCACAGCGATCGCTGAAGATCGGCGTGATTTCATTGACGCCCAGTTCGGTGGCTTTCTGGATCGCCCAGTCCATCCGCTCGCCGCGGGACAGGCCCTGGCCGAGATGGATGTGCAGCGGTGATTCGATCTGTCCGGCGAACTGCTCGTCGATCTGCACCACCACGCGTTTCTTGCCGACTTCCAGCAAGGAACCGCGAAACTCATGGCCGGAACCGTCGAACATCTGCACCGCATCGCCCTCGGCCATGCGCAGCACGCGGCTGATGTAATGCGCCTGGGCCTCCGGCAGTTCGTGTTGGCCGGTGCTTAGCGGGGCGTCGATAAAGAAGCGGGACAGTCTCATGCGGGGTCTCTGTAGAAATTGTAAAAGTCTGGCGGCCCTATCGCTGGCAAGCCAGCTCCCACAAGGACTTGCGCAGAACCTGTGGGAGCTGGCTTGCCAGCGATGACGGTAGTCCGGTCACCGCTGAAGCTTTAGTGAAACAGATCAGCCCGGATCACGGAAACCGGGGTGGAAGTCCTTCGGCACGGCCACGCTGACGCTGTCACGGGTGGCGATGTCGATGCCTTCGCTGGCGACTTCGGCGAGGAAGTCGATCTGCTCCGGCGTGATCACGTACGGCGGCAGGAAGTACACCACACTGCCAAGCGGACGCAGCAGCGCGCCACGCTCCAGCGCATGCTGGAACACTTTCAGGCCGCGGCGTTCCTGCCAAGGGTAGGCCTCTTTGGTGGCTTTATCCTTGACCATCTCGATGGCCAGGACCATGCCGGTCTGACGCACTTCGCTGACGTTCGGGTGATCGACCAGATGCGCCGTCGCCGACGCCATGCGCTGAGCGAGTGCCTTGTTGTTCTCGATCACGTTGTCCTGCTCGAAGATATCCAGCGTCGCCAACGCCGCCGCGCACGCCAGCGGGTTGCCGGTGTAGCTGTGCGAGTGGAGGAAGGCGCGCAGGGTTGGATAGTCGTCGTAGAACGCGCTGTAGACATCGTCGGTGGTCAGGCACGCGGCCAGCGGCAGGTAGCCGCCGGTCAGGGCCTTGGACAGGCAGAGGAAGTCCGGACGGATGCCGGCCTGCTCGCAGGCGAACATCGTTCCGGTGCGGCCAAAGCCGACGGCGATTTCGTCGAGGATAAGGTGCACGCCGTAACGGTCGCAGGCCTCGCGCAGCAGCTTGAGGTACACCGGGTGATACATGCGCATGCCGCCGGCGCCCTGAATCAGTGGCTCGACGATCACTGCCGCAACGCTGTCATGGTTCTCGGCCAACGTCTGTTCCATCGCCGCGAACATATTGCGCGAGTGCTCTTCCCAACTCATGCCTTCGGGGCGCCCGTAGCAATCCGGGCTCGGCACCTTGATGGTGTCCATCAGCAGGGCTTTGTAGGTTTCGGTGAACAGCGGCACGTCGCCGACCGCCATCGCTGCCATGGTTTCGCCGTGGTAGCTGTTGGTCAGGGTGACGAAGCGTTTCTTGGCCGGCATGCCGCGGTTGAGCCAATAGTGAAAGCTCATTTTCAGCGCGACTTCGATGCAGGACGAACCGTTATCGGCGTAGAACACCCGGTTCAGGCCTTCTGGCGTCATCTTCACCAGACGTTCAGACAGCTCGATCACCGGTTGATGGCTGAAACCGGCGAGAATCACGTGCTCCAGTTGATCGACCTGATCCTTGATGCGCTGGTTGATGCGCGGGTTGGCGTGGCCGAACACGTTGACCCACCACGAGCTGACCGCGTCGAGGTAGCGCTTGCCCTCGAAGTCTTCGAGCCAGACGCCTTCGCCGCGCTTGATCGGGATCAGCGGCAGCTGTTCGTGGTCTTTCATCTGGGTGCAGGGATGCCACAACACCGCGAGATCGCGTTGCATCCACTGATTATTAAGGCCCATTTACAGTCTCCTCGAGGCGGCTCGCGACAGGCGCGGGCAAACAATCGCGCAAGCCTATGCAATGCATCGCGCGGGAACAACCCATTGTGTCGATTGAGCTACTTTGTATGAGCCGATAGACGTCGCTGGCGGCGTTTTGATGGCTAACGTATTCTTCGCGGTTCTTTGGGTCGTCTGACCCGCACAACTGCTTTTTTCTGTGTATTTCCGGAGTTCGCTGAATGTCTGTCGGTTGGCTGCGCGCCTGTGCGCTGGTGATGTTGGGGCTGTTCAGCGTTACGGCGCTGGCCAAGGATAAAACCGCAATCGTGATCGGCGGCGGCCTGTCGGGCCTGACCGCTGCTTATGAGCTGCAAAACAAAGGCTGGCAGGTCACGCTGCTCGAAGCCAAACCAAGCCTGGGCGGTCGCTCGGGCATGGCCACCAGCGAGTGGATCGGCAACGACAAAACCCAGCCGGTGCTGAACAAGTACGTCTCGACGTTCAAGCTCGGCACCACGCCGGCACCGGAATTCGTGCGTACACCGGGTTATTTGATCGACGGCGAGTATTTTTCCGCTGCCGACCTGGCGACCAAGCAACCGGCCACCGCCGATGCGCTCAAGCGTTACCAGAAAACCCTCGACGATCTGGCGCGCTCGATCGACGATCCACAGAACCCGGCAGCGACCAACACCCTGCACGCACTGGACCAGATCACCGTGTCGAGCTGGCTCGACAAACAGAATCTGCCAGCCACTGCGCGTCAGTTGATCAACCAGGACATCCGCACCCACTACGACGAGCCTTCGCGTCTGTCGCTGCTGTATTTCGCCCAGCAGAACCGCGTGTATCGCGGCGTGTCCGACCGTGACCTGCGCGCCTCGCGCCTGGTCGGCGGCAGCCAGGTGCTGGCGCAAGCGTTCGTCAAACAGATCAAGGTCATCAAGACCAATTCGCCGGTATCGGCCATCAATCAGGACAAGGACGGCGTGACCGTCAAGGTTGGCAGCGTCGGTTACCAGGCCGATTACGTCGTGCTGGCTGTACCGTTGCGTGCCTTGAACAAGATTCAGCTGACCCCGTCACTGGATGCCCAGCGTCTGGCGGCCATCAAGGGCACCAACTACGGCTGGCGCGACCAGATCATGCTGAAGTTCAAGACGCCAGTGTGGGAAAGCAAGTCGCGCATGTCCGGCGAGATCTACAGCAACACCGGTCTGGGCATGTTGTGGATCGAGCCCGCGCTGAAGGGCGGCGCCAACGTGGTGATCAACCTGTCCGGAGACAATGCCCGTGTGATGCAGGCATTTGGCGACAAGCAGATGGTCGATCAGGTGCTGATTCGTCTGCACGCGTTTTATCCACAGGCCCGTGGCTCGTTCACCGGTTATGAGATCCGTCGCTACAGCACCGACCCGTCGATGGGCGGCGCGTACCTGGCTTACGGTCCGGGCCAGATCAGCAAGTTCTGGCGTATCTGGGAACGTCCGCTGCAGCGCGTAGCGTTTGCCGGCGAACACACCGACACCTTGTACCCGGGCACTCTGGAAGGCGCGCTGCGCACCGGTCAGCGTGCAGCCAGCCAGGTTGAAGATCTGGCGGCAGGCAAATCATTTGAACCGGCCAAAGTGATCCCGGCAGCAGCGGCGGGCGCGGCCGGTGCCGTGGCAGCGAAGAAGGGCAACTTCTTCAGCAACCTGTTCGGTGGTTCGGACGATGAGAAGAAGCCAGAGCCTGTGAAAGCTCCAGAGCCGGCGCCAGCTCCAGTGGCTCCAGCGCCCGCGCCGACCCCTGCGCCAGCTCCGGTGGAAGCACCGAAGCCAGCCGCACCGGTAAAAGCCGAGCCTGCAAAGAAAGCGGCGGCCAAGCCAGCAGCGAAAAAGCCTGCGGCGAAAACCGAAGCGAAAAAGCCAGCGGCCAAACCGGCGGCAAAAAAGGCTGAGCCGGCGAAGAAGCCAGCAGCCAAGCCTGCGGCAACGACCGAGACCAAGGCGCAGTAAAAGCCTTGCGGTGAATGAAGAAGCGCGGCGCTTATGCCGCGCTTTTTTTTGCCTGTAAGAGCCTCATCGCGGGCAAGCCCGCTCCGACAGGTTTTTGCGGCGAACGCAGAACTTGTGAACGCCACCGACCACTGTGGGAGCGGGCTTGCCCGCGATGAGGCCTGTCCAAACAGCTCATCATCAGGATCTGCCACCTAACATCCCGCCACAATTTCTCCTTTAATCTTTCCTTAACACGCCACTTTCAGACTCTTCATCGTATTTCTCGATATTTCAAAGCGAAATTTTCCGCTTTAATTCGATAGATAACTCGCTAGTCTTGGTTCGCAGTTCTCACAGGATTTGGGCAATGCAGCTACGTAACTCTTCTTCGCGCTATGGTTGGGTCAGCATCTTCATGCACTGGGGTGTGGCGCTGGTGGTCTTCGGACTGTTCGCGCTGGGCCTGTGGATGGTCGGGCTGGATTACTACAGCACCTGGCGCAAAGACGCGCCGGATCTGCACAAGAGCATTGGTCTGGTGCTGCTCGGAGTGATGGTGTTGCGGGTGTTGTGGCGTTTTATCAGCCCACCGCCGCCGACGCTGCAAAGCTACAGCCGCATGACCCGTATCGGCGCTAAATGCGGCCACGGGTTTCTGTATCTCGCGCTGTTCGCTGTGATGCTTGCCGGTTACCTGATTTCCACCGCAGACGGTGTCGGTATTCCGGTGTTTGGCCTGTTTGAAGTTCCTGCACTGGTTTCCGGGCTACCGGATCAGGCAGATACCGCTGGGGTGATTCATCTCTGGCTGGCGTGGGCGCTGGTAATTTTTTCCGGTCTCCATGCGTTGGCAGCATTGAAGCACCACTTTATTGATCGTGATGCGACCCTCACTCGAATGCTCGGTCGCAAAGCCTGATGTTCAACCTCGACTCCAAAGGAAAACAAAGCATGTTGAAAAAGACTCTGGCCGCTCTGGCAATCGGTTCTGCCGTTCTGTCCGCCAACGTAATGGCTGCAGACTACGTCGTTGATAAAGAAGGCCAGCACGCCTTCGTCGACTTCAAGATCAGCCACTTGGGCTACAGCTTCATCACCGGTACTTTCAAGGACATCGACGGCAAGTTCAGCTTCGACGCGGCCAAGCCTGAAGACAGCAAGATCGAGTTCAACGTCAACACCGCCAGCGTGTTCACCAATCACGCCGAGCGCGACAAGCACATCGCCAGCGCAGACTTCCTGAACGCGAGCAAGTTTGGCAAAGCGACTTTCGTTTCCACCAGCGTCAAGTCCACCGGCGCGAACACCGCTGACGTGACTGGCGACCTGACCCTGCTGGGCGTCACCAAGCCAGTGGTTGTCAAAGCCACCTTCCTGGGTGAAGGCAAGGATCCATGGGGCGGCTACCGTGCCGGCTTCGAAGGCACCACCAGCATCAAGCGTTCCGATTTCGGCAAGCAGAAAGACCTGGGTCCCAAGTCCGACGCGGTCGAGCTGTACGTTTCGTTTGAAGGCGTGAAAGCGAAGTAATTTTTCGCCAGCCACACAAAAACGCCCCCGGTCGAAAGGCCGGGGGCGTTTTTTATTGCCTGCCACACATACATCCCCTGTAGGAGCTGCCGAAGGCTGCGATCTTTTGACTTTGGCTTTTCCAACATCAAAAGATCGCAGCCTTCGGCAGCTCCTACAGGTGGGGGTGTGTTTTTCCATAAAAAATGCCCCGGCTCTTGCGAACCGGGGCATTTTTCATTGCGGCATCAAATCAGCGATTGCGCGTCAGCAAGGCTGGTTTTTCGCCACGTGGGCGGCTTGGCAGTTGATCGAGCTGCTCAGGAGTCGGGAAGCGGTCGGCTTTCGATTCCTTGTGCATGATCTTCGGGCCATTGCTGCGCGGGGCCTGCACGGCTGGCTCGCTACGAGGCTGATCGTCACGGGCCGGGCGGCGGTTGCGCGAAGACGAGGAAGAGTCGTCGCGACGACCCGACTGACCGTCACGCGGTGCACCATTACGTGGACCGCTACGCTTGGCTGGCGGGGTGCCGGTGCTCGAGCCGTTGGTGTTGCGCGGAGCGTTCTGGCGACCTTGCGACTGACCGCCGCGTGGTGCGCCTGAACCTGCGCCTGCGCCCTGAGCCGGTGCGCCTGGACGACGGCCGCGACCGCCGGCAGGGGCTGGCTTTGGCACGTAGTCAACGCGGTTACCGAAGTTATCCACATCGTCGTCGAGGAACTCGTCCGGGGCGCGATCAGACGCAGCGCGTGGCGGCTGGCTCGGGCGCTGGTCACGGGCCGGAGTGCCTTCGCGAGGCTTTTGCTGACGGGCTGGACGCTCGCCGCGTTCGCCGGCTGGCTTTTCCTTGCTCTTTTCCTTGCCTTTGTCTTTACGACCGCCGCCACCGCCGCCGCCATTCGGACCGTCACCGCGCGGGCCACGAGGGTTGCGCGGGTTGCGCACGTCCGGACGCTCACGCACTTCCGGCTTCTCGGCTTCAATGGTGCTCGAGTCGAAGCCCATCAGATCGCCGTCGGCAATCTTCTGCTTGGTCATGCGCTCGATGCTTTTCAGCAGTTTTTCTTCGTCCGGAGCGACCAGCGAGATCGCCTCACCCGAACGACCGGCACGGCCAGTACGGCCGATACGGTGCACGTAGTCTTCATCGACGTTCGGCAGTTCGAAGTTGACCACGTGTGGCAACTGGTCGATGTCCAGGCCGCGCGCGGCGATGTCGGTAGCCACCAGAATGCGCACTTCGCCAGCCTTGAAGTCGGCCAGGGCTTTGGTGCGAGCGTTCTGGCTCTTGTTGCCGTGAATCGCGACAGCCGGCAGACCGTGCTTGTCGAGGTACTCGGCCAGACGGTTGGCGCCGTGCTTGGTACGGGTGAACACCAGCACCTGTTCCCACGCGCCGGCGGTGATCAGGTGAGCCAGCAGCGCACGCTTGTGGCTGGCCGGCAGACGGAATACGCGCTGTTCGATGCGCTCGACCGTGGTGTTCGGCGGCGTGACTTCGATGCGTTCCGGGTTGTGCAGCAGCTTGCCGGCAAGGTCGGTGATGTCTTTGGAGAACGTCGCCGAAAACAGCAGGTTCTGGCGCTTGGACGGCAGGCGTGCGAGGACTTTCTTCACGTCGTGCACGAAACCCATGTCGAGCATGCGGTCGGCTTCGTCGAGGACGAGGATTTCAACGTGGGACAGATCGACGCTGCCCTGGCCGCACAGGTCGAGCAAACGACCCGGGCAAGCGACCAGCACGTCGACACCACGGGCCATGGCCTGAACCTGAGGGTTCGTGCCGACGCCACCGAAGATGCAGGCGCTGACGAATTTCAGGTCACGGGCGTAGATCTTGAAGCTCTCGTGAACCTGGGCCGCGAGTTCGCGGGTCGGGGTCAGGACCAGTACGCGCGGTTGGCGCGGGCCGTGACGCTGGGATTTGTCCGGGTGACCGTTGGGGAACAACCGCTCCAGGATCGGAAGGGCGAAACCGCCGGTTTTACCAGTACCTGTCTGTGCCGCAACCATCAGGTCGCGACCTTGCAACACGGCGGGAATAGCCCGCTGTTGCACCGGAGTAGGCTCGGTATAGCCCGCATCTTCGATGGCGCGGACTAAAGCCTCGGAGAGACCGAGGGAAGCAAAGGACATGAGTAATCCTGTTTTAGTTAGGGCTTGGCCCAATGGGAATCTTGCCTGGCGCGAATCACGTTTAAGAGGACGCAATCCCGTCCGGTCCTGCTGCGGTTCCAAAGACACGTCTGGAGTGCTCGCGCTGGCTGGAAGCTGCGCTGTAGCGGGTCGAGAGGCCTGTTAAGGTTCCGGGCGTCCGGGCGTGAGCCTGGCGGGAACGCCGGAGTATAACAGAGCAATCACTGCGCGCTGCTTTCCTGCTGCTCAACGGTTTTGCTGTCCGCCGACGCTTTACTCAATGGCGCCGTCTGGCCAGGGGCCGCGCCATAGCGTGCGCTCAGCTCTGCGTAGGCCGGTTCGCGCTTGAAGCGCTTGAGTTCGGCGCCGAAGCGTTGCGCCAGCAAATCCATCCCGGCATTGCGCCGAACTGCTAAAAACTGGCTCTGGCGGCTAATAACCATGGGATTTTCGCTGATCAGATCGCGAATATTCAACTGATCCAGCAAATGCTGACCCACGCGGCGATCAGTGATCAGCAAATCGATACGTCCGCGCACCAGTTTGCCGAAGTTGGCTTCGTGGGTCGGCGCCGGCTCGCGGGTAAACAGGGTCGATTCGCTGAAGTCGGGGCTGTACAGATAACCCGGTGAAGTGCCGATGGTCAGGCCTTTGAGGTCGTCGAGCTTGTTGAACGGGTGTGGTCGGTCGTTGGCGTAGAACATCACGAACTCGACATCCGACAGCGGCTCGCTGGGGTAGAGCAGGGTGGCATCGCGCTCGGCGCTGTGAAAAATATCCAGCGCACCGTCGGCCTGGCCGGTTTCCAGCATCGACAGGCAGCGTTTCCACGGCAGGAACTGCCATTCGACTTCAATGCCCAGGCGCTTGAACACAATGGCGGTGGTTTCGTAATCCAGCCCGAGGTTTTTGCCGTTCTCTTCATAGACGTAAGGCGCCCATGGCTCGGTGACAATACGCAGCTTCTCGCCTCGAGCGGCGAAGCTCAGGCAAGCAAAAACCAGCACGGCGAATAACTGTGTGATCAAAGGCATGGCTTGAGATTACGACGAGAAACCACAAAGAGCCAGAAACTGCCTGCACAAGCTCTGTCTCGGGCCTTTAAAAGCAAAAGATCGCAGCCTTCGGCAGCTCCTACAGGGTGAACTAAATCCCAATGTAGGAGCTGCCGAAGGCTGCGATCTTTTGATCTGGCTTGTAGCTTTCAGCTTGTAGCTGCTTCAGCGCGGCAACTTCAGGTTATTCCAGATCGCCAGGCTAGGTTCAGCCTGGTTCATGGAATAGAAGTGCAGCCCCGGTGCGCCGCCCTGCAACAAGCGTTCGCACATCTCGCTGACGACTTGCTCACCAAAGCGCTGAATGCTTTGAGTGTCATCGCCATAGGCTTCCAGCTGCTTGCGAATCCAGCGCGGGATTTCCGCACCGCAGGCGTCGGAGAAGCGCGCGAGTTTGCTGTAGTTGGTGATCGGCATGATCCCCGGTACCACCGGAATATCCACGCCCAGCGCCTGCAAACGGTCGACAAAATAGAAGTAGCTGTCGGCGTTGAAGAAGTACTGGGTGATCGCGCTGTCGGCGCCGGCGCGGGCCTTGCGCACGAAGTTGGCGAGATCGTCTTCGTAATTGCGCGCTTGCGGATGCATCTCCGGGTAAGCGGCGACTTCGATGTGGAAATGGTCACCGGTTTCTTCACGAATAAATTCAACCAGTTCATTGGCGTGACGCAGCTCACCGCTGGTCATGCCCATGCCGGACGGCAAGTCGCCACGCAGGGCAACAATGCGCTTGATGCCGGCAGCCTTGTACTCGTTCAGCAGGCCGCGCAGGTCGTCCTTGCTGTCGCCGACGCACGACAGGTGCGGTGCGGCCGGTACTTTGACTTCGCTTTCCAGTTGCAAAACGGTGTTGAGGGTGCGATCACGCGTCGAACCACCAGCGCCATAGGTGCAGGAGAAGAAATCGGGATTGTACGTTGCCAAATGACGGGCAACGTTGAGCAGCTTTTCATGCCCAGCATCGGTCTTGGTCGGGAAGAACTCGAAGCTGTAGCGACGGTCTTGGGACATGGTCATACCCTTGGAAACACGTAAGCCGGACGCTGCCCCCCTGTAGGAGCTGCCGCAGGCTGCGATCTTTGAAGATCAAAAGATCGCAGCCTGCGGCAGCTCCTGCACGGAGCGGTCAGCAGCGTCAGTCAGGCAACGCAGTGCACCAGGCGCACCGCGTCGACGCTCAGCCAATCAGTAGCGGTAAGCGTGCGGCTTGAACGGGCCTTCGACGGTAACGCCGATGTAGTCAGCCTGTTGCTTGGTCAGTTGAGTGACCACGCCGCCGAAGCCGCGAACCATTTCCAGGGCCACTTCTTCGTCGAGTTTCTTCGGCAGTACTTCAACGGTCAGGCGCTCGGCTTTCTGGGCTGGCGACAGGTCGGCGTACTTCTGGTCGAACAGGAAGATCTGTGCCAGAACCTGGTTGGCGAACGAACCGTCCATGATGCGGCTCGGGTGACCGGTAGCGTTGCCCAGGTTCACCAGACGGCCTTCGGCCAGCAGGATCAGGTAGTCGTCGTTCTGTGGGTCGAATTTGGCAGCGCCGGTACGGTGGATCTTGTGTACCTGTGGCTTCACTTCTTCCCATGCCCAGTTCTTGCGCATGAAAGCGGTGTCGATTTCGTTGTCGAAGTGGCCGATGTTGCAGACAACAGCGCGCTTCTTCAGAGCTTTGAGCATGTTGGCGTCGCAAACGTTGACGTTACCGGTGGTGGTCACGATCAGGTCGATCTTGCCCAGCAGCGCTTTGTCGATGCTTGCTTCGGAACCGTCGTTGATACCGTCGATGAACGGCGAAACCAGTTCGAAACCGTCCATGCAGGCCTGCATGGCGCAGATCGGGTCAACTTCGGAAACTTTAACGATCATGCCTTCCTGACGCAGGGACTGAGCGGAGCCCTTGCCCACGTCACCGTAACCGATGACCAGCGCTTGCTTGCCGGACAGCAGGTGGTCGGTGCCACGCTTGATCGCGTCGTTCAGGCTGTGACGGCAGCCGTACTTGTTGTCGTTCTTGGACTTGGTCACCGAGTCGTTGACGTTGATGGCCGGGATTTTCAGCGTGCCTTTGGCCAGCATGTCCAGCAGACGGTGTACGCCAGTGGTGGTTTCTTCGGTCACGCCGTGAACGCGATCCAGTACTTGTGGGTACTTGTCGTGCAGCAGTTGAGTCAGGTCGCCGCCGTCGTCGAGGATCATGTTGGCGTCCCATGGCTGGCCATCCTTCAGGATGGTCTGCTCCAGGCACCACTCGTACTCTTCTTCAGTTTCGCCTTTCCAGGCGAAAACCGGGATACCGGCAGCAGCGATAGCGGCAGCAGCCTGATCCTGAGTCGAGAAAATGTTGCAGGACGACCAGCGTACTTCGGCACCCAGGGCAACCAGGGTTTCGATCAGCACGGCAGTCTGAATGGTCATGTGGATGCAGCCGAGGATCTTCGCGCCTTTCAACGGCTGTTCGCCGGAGTACTTGCGACGCAGACCCATCAGAGCCGGCATTTCCGATTCGGCGATGATGGTTTCGCGACGGCCCCAGGCAGCCAGGGACATGTCGGCAACTTTGTAATCGTTAAAATCTGCAGGCGTGATAACAGCGCTCATGAAGAGCCTCCATTCGTAATGTATGCGAATGGGCGCCGTTGTGCGTTTAGTGTCCGGCCTAGGCCAGTCAACGCCCCATCCGAGCCTGACAGGTTGAACCTGCTGCAGCGCCCCTCGGACAGGTGGCGGGAAAACGGTAGCAAGTGGAAGTTACCGTTTTGAAACGGTGGCGATTATAGCCGTCTAGACTGATCTTCCAAAGGCTTTCTGTCGGCCAAATGAAGATCGCCAATCGCGACCATAGTAGAAGGCTCATGGAGCATGACCGCTCGGTCTGCCAAGATACCGCCCATCTTTCGGCAAACGCTCAGGAGTGAACATGAATTTCCACACCCGCAAATGGGTAAAACCCGAAGACCTCAACCCCAACGGCACGCTGTTTGGCGGCAGTCTGTTGCGCTGGATCGACGAAGAAGCAGCGATCTATGCCATCGTCCAGTTGGGCAATCAGCGCGTGGTGACCAAGTACATTTCCGAAATCAACTTCGTCAGCGCCTCGCGCCAGGGCGACATCATTGAATTGGGCATCACTGCCACCGAGTTCGGCCGCACCTCCATCACCCTGACCTGCGAAGTGCGCAACAAGATCACCCGCAAGAGCATTCTGACTGTCGAGAAGATGGTTTTCGTAAACCTCGGTGAAGACGGCTTGCCGGCACCGCACGGACGGACCGAGATCAAGTACGTCAAAGACCAGTTTCAGGACGATGCGGCGATCGCTGATTGAGATCGGCGGCGCTGACTTCGCAAGCATAACGCTGACCCTGTAGGAGCTGCCGAAGGCTGCGATCTTTTGATCTTGCTTCCGAAAAATCAAAATCAAAAGATCGCAGCCTTCGGCAGCTCCTACATTTTCTGCGTACGCCCAAAGATTTGCTCGGCGCCTACAGAACGTATTTCATGGTGCGAATGTCGTAGGTAAACGACACCCCCCACCGGTTCCCACACCATGACCACGCCCACCGACGGCAAGACCCCCGACCTCTCGGCCAAAGAGCAACACGAAGTCGAGAAAAACCAGCCGCCCCGCGCGGCGGTTCTGCATGAAATCATCCGCTCCCAAGGCGATCAGGAACTTGAACGCAGTATCGCTGCGCTATGGTGGTCGGCGCTCGCTGCAGGGCTGACCATGGGCCTTTCGCTGATGGGCATGGGCCTGCTCACTTCGCGGTTGCCCGACGGCGACGAATTCAAGGTAATTGCCAGTTTCGGCTACTGCGCAGGCTTTCTCGCAGTGATTCTCGCCCGCCAGCAGCTGTTCACCGAAAACACCCTGACCGCCGTGCTGCCGGTCATGACCAAACCGACGCTGCTGAATTTCGGACGGCTCATCCGCCTCTGGACGGTGGTGCTGGTCGGCAACCTGTGCGGCACGATTCTGGTGGCTTATGTGATGCTGGAGCTGCCGATCTTCGACGCCAAGACCGACCACGCCTTCCTCGAGATCGGTCGCAAGGTGATGGAACACAGCGCCAGCCAGATGTTCGCCAAAGGCATTGTTTCCGGCTGGATGATCGCGACCATGGTCTGGATGATCCCGTCGATGGAGAGCGCGAAGATGTGGATCATCATCCTCATCACCTACTTCATGGCGCTCGGTGACTTCACTCACATCGTCGTCGGTTCGGCGGAGGTGTCCTATCTGGTGTTTGCTGGCGAGTTGCCGTGGAGCGATTTCTGGGCGGTGTTTGCGGGGCCGACGTTGGCAGGCAATATCATCGGCGGCAGTTTTATCTTCGCCCTGATCAGCCATGCGCAGATCCGCAGCGAAAGCGGAACACCGAAATCCACCGGCCCTGAGGAAGATCAAGCCGAGTCCAAGCCAGATTGAGTCCGTCAGGCTTGTGCTGGTGAAAGCACTTTGGACAAAGCGCTCATCATCTTGGGCCGGTCAGTCTGAACGTGGCTGATCAGGGCAATCTCTCGGTCATAGCGATCATTGCCAACCGGGGTCACCACACACCTGTGGCCCCAGTGTTCGAAGCCGGACCAATAAGGCACAAGGCTCACGCCAAGCCCTTCAGTCACAAGCATGGCAATGGTCTCCAGTGCATCCAGATCTACCAGTGGCGTCGGCAGCAAGCCGTTGTCCGCCAGGTAATGTCCGGCATGCCGTCCGCCCCACGAGTCAGGATCGTAGCGGATGTACGGTTGGGTCATCAGTTGAGTCGGGATGCTGTCCGAGAGTTTTTCCTTCGACAGAAAAACCAGAGGCTCCTTGCGAAGTGATACCGCCCGCAGGGCTTTGGGTAATTCGAACGGTGGAACTACCAGGATGGCCGCGTCGACTTCTCCAGAGAGCAGCGCTTGATACAACGATCGCGATGTTCCCGGCACGATGACCGGCGTCAGCCCCGGCGCCAGCTCGGTCAGTGCGCGCAATGCGCCGGGAAGCAGACCGGTCAGCACAGTAGAGATAGCGCCTATTCGCAACTGCCCCGTAAGCCCTCCCACGTCGGCATCTCCCGCCAGCAATTCAATCTCGCGAACGATGCGTTTAGCCCTGGGCAATAAACCCAGACAGGCCTGGCTCGGCTTGGCTGCGTGCCCGACGCGAGACAGCAGTTCAAAACCGAGTTGCCGTTCCAGCGCGAGAATTCGCTGACTGACCGCTGCTGCCGTCAACCCTTCGGCGCGCGCGGCATGGGCGATGGAGCCGCATTCCACGACGGTGATGAGGCTCTTCAGATAACGCGTATCCATAAGAAATACTTTCGATAGCGAAAAAATTACATGCTATCTCTTTTGATGGAAACCGCACAGTCTTCAACCCTGACCGTTATTTCCACTTTCCGGCGATGTTCAGGAGCTACCGATGCAGTCGATTTTTCATCTCGCTTTTCACGTCCGCGATTTGCAGATTTCCCGCCAGTTCTATGGTGATTTGCTGGGATGTGAGGAAGGGCGCAGCACTGAGACCTGGGTTGATTTCAATTTTTTCGGGCATCAATTGTCGTTGCATCTGGGCGAACCCTTTGCAGTAACCAATACCGGGAAAGTAGGCGAACACAACGTGCCGATGCCCCACCTTGGGGTGATATTGAAGATGTCGGACTGGGTTGCCTTGAAGGACCGTTTGATCGAAGGCCAGGTGAAATTTGTTCTTTCACCCACCATTCGTTTTCCAGGAGAGCCTGGCGAGCAAGCGACCATGTTCTTCCTGGACCCCGCCGGAAACCCTATCGAGATAAAAGGCTTCACTGATTTGCAGTCAGTTTATGCAACTTGAAACTTCCACAAAGCGCACTTCCCTCAAGTGCCTTTCGACGGGAAGTCCAAGGAGCGATATGCACAATTTTAATCAAACGGATGCTACCGCCATTTCTGAAATGGTTCGTGCGGATGTCGTGAGCGCAGAGGCAGTAGCCGAGCACTTTCTTGAATGTGTCGAAGCGCGCGAGCGCAGCATAAATGCCTTTGTTTCGTTCGAGCCGGACGCGGTGCGCAGTCAGGCTTGCCAATTAAAAAACGGTAGCGCGAAAGGCCTCTTGGCAGGTGTGCCCGTGGGAATCAAAGACGTGTATGACACGGTCGATCATCCCACCCGTTTTTACTCGCCGATCTATGAGCAAAACCGTCCCTCGCGTGACGCCCACGTCGTTGCGCTGCTGCGCCAGGCCGGGGCAGTCATCATGGGCAAGACTCATACAACCGAATTCGCTTACATGCATACCGGCCCAACCCGCAATCCGCATGATCTTGGCAGAACCCCCGGCAGTTCGAGTGCCGGGTCGGCAGCGGGGATGGCGGCCGGGTTTTTCCCGCTCGCGTTGGGGACTCAGACCGCTGGCTCATTGATCAAACCGGCGGCCTATTGCGGACTGTATGCCTTCAAGCCTTCGTATGGTCTGGTTTCTCTGGAGGGGGTCAAACCGTTAGCGCCGAGCTTTGACACGGTGGGTTGGTATGGCAGGTCTGTTCGTGATCTGGAGCTGATGGCTCAGGTCTTGATTCCTGGTTTCCCGCAGCGTGCTCATGAACGCAATTTATGCTCGTTCGGCTTCTGTCGTACGGCGCGTTGGGATCAGGTGGACGAAGACGTGGCCAGATCTCTGGAAACTGCGGTTGAAGAGCTGCGCTCAGCCGGACATCAGGTGAGCGAGGTGTTGCTGCCTGAGGAGTTTGCGGCGGTATTTGATGACCATCTGCTGATAAACGATTGCGAGGGCGCCCGATCACTGTCCAAAGAACTGCAAATGCATCCGGACAAACTCAGTGAAGAACTGTTAGCCATGATCGAACGCGCCAGTTTGACAACCTGGGAGCAAGAGTCAGCGGCAAAGAAGCGTCTGGCAAAGTTGGCCATCTTTTTGGAGCCGATATTCCAGCCTTTTGACGCCGTCCTGGGTGCGAGTTGTGGCATCGTCGCCCCGCTGGGCCTTGAAGCCACCGGGCCTTCCGATTTCAGCAAGTTCTGGATGGCGTTTGGCTTGCCGCAAATCAACATTCCGCTCGTGCGCAATGCCGGGGCGTTACCCGTTGGCCTGCAAATGATTGGAGGGTTTAGAGACGACAGCAGGCTATTGCGTGCTGCGCAAGAGGTTGATGCGGTGCTGCGGGCTAATTGAAGGGGCGCCGTCGTGGAGGTAGCTCCACGACGGCGCCGTGTGATGCGTCAGTGTGCCGAGTTTTCAGCGCTGACTTCTTGCTTGCCCGTTACGCCACGGACAACCCGGCCAATGGTCAGGCCCTGTATCAGAATCGACGACAACACCACGATGTAGGTGATGCTCAGCAGCAAGTCGCGCTGCTCGCCCAGTGGCAGCGACAGCGCCAGTGCGACCGAAACCCCACCACGCAAACCACCCCAGGTCAGCACCCGGATCGTGCCGCGCGGCACTGTGCGCCAGCGCCGCAGCAGCAGGATTGCCGGCGCCACGGTCAGCAGACGCGACAGCAGAATCGCCACCGCCAGTAAGCTCGCCGCCGCCAGGTGCAGCCAGTTGAATGGCAGCAGCAACAGCTCCATGCCGATCAGCGCAAACAGCAGCGCATTGAGCATGTCGTCGAGCAATTCCCAGAAACCGTCGAGGTATTTGCGGGTCATGTCGTTCATCGCCAGATTGCGCCCCAGGTTGCCGATGATCAGGCCGGCAACCACCATCGCAATCGGTGCGGAAACGTGCAGTTCGGACGCCAGCGCCGAACCACCGATGACCAGCGCGAGGGTCAGCATCACTTCGATCTGGTGCTGCTCGATGCTCTTGATCATCAGGTAAACCAGATAACCGATCAGCCCACCGAACACCACGCCGCCAATGGCTTCGTGGGCGAATAGCATGGCCGTGGCACTGACGGTCGGGGTCTCGCCGAGCTGGGCGATGCCCAGCAACACGGTAAACACCACGACGGCGGTGCCGTCGTTGAACAGCGACTCGCCGACGATGGTGGTTTTAAGCGGTTTCGAGGCGTTGGCGGTACGCAACACGCCGAGCACCGCAATCGGGTCGGTCGGCGAAATCAGCGCGCCGAATAACAGGCAGTAAAGGAAGCTCACGTGCCAGCCGAACAGGGCAAAGATGTAATACGCAAGGCTGCCGATCACCGCTGTGGCAATCAACACACCAGAGGTCGCCAGCAAGCCGATGGGCCAGCGATAGCTGCGCAGATCATTCAGGTTAACGTGCAAGGCACCAGCGAACAGCAGGAACGAGAGCATCCAGTTCATCAGCAGATCGCCGAAATCGATCTGGCCGATCAGTTGCTGTACGCGTTCTTCCAGGCCGGGATAGCCGAGCACGCTCAAGCCTTGCAGCAGCAGGGAAAACAGCAACGCGGTGACCATCACGCCGATGGTCGGCGGCAGACCGATGAAGCGGAAGTTGACGAAGGTGAGGAGGGTGGTGAGGCAGATGAAAGCGGCGACAAGTTCAAGCATCCGGGGTCCTTTGGATGAGGGGTGGAAAGATAGCGCACTGATTTTTTGGTGCGGGGGTTTGATGGGCGGAGGGCGGCTGAGGGCACAGTGGAAATCTGAGCTGAGATCAAGAGCCCCCTCACCCCAGCCCTTTTCCGGAGGGAGAGGGAGCCGACCGAGGTGTCTCGCACTCAACATCGACCTGAGCAATCGAGTCGATTATGGATTCGGCAATACGCGTTCAGGTCGATGCATGCCGAGTAAACACCTCGGTCAGTCCCCTCTCCCCTTGGGAGAGGGTTAGGGTTAGGGCAATGTCTGGCACAACTCGATCAACCAGACACATTGACCACAGCAGCCCCGCGACGTTGCAGATAGATAAACCAAAGCGCCGTCAGCACCGTCAGCACACCCACCAGCGCCCCGGTCCACGGCAACTGCGCAAGATCGGCACCGCTCGCCACCACCAACCCGCCAATCCACGCACCGGCCGCGTTGCCGAGGTTGAAGGCGCTTTGGTTCAGGGTCGAGCCGAGGTTCGGCGCTTCATGGGCCTGATCAATAATCAGCAGTTGCAGGATCGGGCACAGCGCGAAAGCAAAAATCCCCCATAGCACAAGCGTGATCGCTGCCGGAATCACCGAGTGACTGGTCTGGGTGAATGCCGCGAGAACCAGCACCACCGCCATTGCCACACCCACCAGCGACGGCAGCAAACGACTGTCGGCCAGGCGCCCGCCGAGCATGCTGCCAGCGGTCAGGCCGACGCCGAACAACAGCAGCATCACAGTTACGCCGTGCGGGCTGACGCCGGTGATGTCCTGCAGGATCGGCGCGATGTAAGTGAACACACTGAACAGGCTGGTCGACGCCAGCACACTCATGCCCAGCGCCAACAGCACATTGAGCTTGCCCAGCACTTTGAACTCGCTGGCGAGGTTGGCCTTGTCCATCGGGATGTGTTTGGGTAACCACAACCATTGCGCGAGTGCGGCGACAACACCGATCACCGACACCGCCCAGAAGGTCGAGCGCCAACCGGCGTATTGCCCCAGCGCAGTACCCAGCGGCACACCGAGCACATTGGCCAGGGTCAGACCGGTGAACATCATTGCAATCGCCTGCGCGCGTTTGTTAGGCGCCACCAAACCTGCAGCGACCACCGAACCGATGCCGAAAAACGCGCCGTGGCACAGCGCGGTGACCACGCGAGCGGCCATCAGCGTGGCGTAATTCGGCGCCAGTGCGCAGAGCACGTTGCCGAGGATGAACATCAGCGTCATGCCCAGCAACGTGGCTTTACGCGGCATGTTGGCGGTGCCGATGGCGAGGATCGGCGCACCGAACACCACGCCCAGGGCATAACCGGTAATCAGCAGGCCGGCGTGAGGAATGCTCACCGCGAGATCGCGGGCGACGTCGGGCAGCAGGCCCATGATGACGAATTCAGTGGTGCCGATGCCGAACGCGGCAACAGCGAGTGCAAACAAGGCGAGTGGCATGCGCAAGGTCTCTGTCGGTAGTCTTGACGCTGTGATCAGGCATACGCAGGCCAACGACCGGTCTCGAAAGAGAGCGGGGGCAGGCAGAAATTATTGGAATTAGTCTGTGCGCAACTGAGTGCGGTGTGGTCGCTTGCAGTATAAACAGCTGCTGACACATCGAGAATCAATAATCTGACTATTCGAGTGTTCGACTCCCGCCTGTAGGGGGGGCCGAAGGCTGCGATCTTTTGATCTTGTTTCTAAAAGCCAAAGTCAAAAGATCGCAGCCTTCGGCAGCTCCTACAGGGGGGCAGTGAAAAATAATAAGGAGTGAAACGTGTTGGCGACAGCTTTGGTGTTGGTAGCGGCGCTGCTGCATGCGGCGTGGAATACCCTGATCAAGTTCAGTGCCGAACGGCTGCTGGTGGTGGCGTGCATGGACACCGTGGCGCTGCTGGTTGTTGCCATCGCGTTGCCCTTCGTGAACGTGCCGCCCATGGACATCTGGCCGTGGATTCTCGCTTCGGCAGCGTTCGAACTGCTCTATCGCTACTTATTGATTCAGGCCTATCGCGTCGGCGATCTCGGGCTGGTCTATCCGTTGATGCGCGGTTTGTCGCCACTGGTGGTGCTGGCACTGACCCTGATCTTTGCCGGTGAAGTGCTCACCACACAGCAAATCTTCGGGATCATGCTGATTCCGTTCGGCATGGCGTGTCTGCTGTGGCAGGGCGGCGGCGGCAAACATTTACCGTGGTCGATGTTGCCGGTGGTCGCGCTGATCGGGCTGTGCATCGGCTGCTACACCTACATCGACGGTCAGGCGCTGCGGCGCTGGTCGCATCCGCTGGATTACCTGGTCTGGGTCACGTTGCTCAGCGCCTGGCCGTTTCCGATGCTGGCGTGGGTCGCCAGACGTCCGGCGTTCTTGCAGTTCTGGCGTGAGCAGTGGAGGCTGGGGCTGACGGTCGGGTTCTGCGTGTTGTTCAGCTACGCTCTGGTGCTGTGGGCGATGCAGTTGGGCTCGATTGCCGAAGCAGCGGCGTTGCGCGAGATCAGCGTGATTCTGGTGGTGCTGTTCGGTATGCGTTACCTCAAAGAACCTTTCGGCAGGTCGCGGCTCTTAGCATGTGGGCTGGTGCTGATCGGCATACTGGTGATGAAGTTCTGACGGCTCGCGAACTCTATAACTCGAAAAAAGGATGGCGTTATGACGGTGGCTCTTTGGTGTGTGTTGATCGCAATCTTTTTGCCGTACGTGTGCACGATTGTCGCCAAGATCTCGGGCGGTTTCCGGCTCAGTGACAATCATGACCCGCGAGACTTTCTCGACAGCGTTAATGGCGTGGCCCGGCGGGCGCATGCGGCGCAACTGAACAGCTTTGAAGTGATGCCAGCGTTCGCCGTGGCGGTGATCGTTGCGCATCTGGTGGGGACGGCGCAGTTGGTCACCGTGAATGTGCTGGCGGTGCTGTTTATCACCAGTCGCCTGCTGTACATCATCTGCTATCTGGCGGATTGGGCGATTCTGCGGTCGCTGGTGTGGTTTGTGGGGATGGGGTTGATTGCTTCGTTCTTCTTTGTGTCGGTTTAGGTAGAGCAAGGTCAAAAGATCGCAGCCTGCGGCAGCTCCTACAGAGGTCACAGACCTACCCTGTAGGCGTTGCTGCAGGCTGCGATCTTTTGCTTTTAGGGTTTGTCGGCCACCTGCGGCACTTGCGGTAGCGGGGCACCTTTGGGCCAGAGCATCCAGATCTGCCCTTGTTGTTTCATGTCGCCGGCCAATTGCCCGGCGGCCTCGCCGGTGCCCCAGAACAGATCTGCGCGAACCTCACCGGCAATCGCACCGCCGGTGTCCTGCGCCGCCACCGGGCGAACCAGCGCCGTGCCATCCGGGCGCGTAGTCGACAACCACAACAGGCTGCCCAAAGGAATCACCTTGCGATCCACCGCCGCGCTATAGCCGGCCGTCAGTGGCACGTTCAGCGAACCGCGCGGGCCTTCGTTGCTGTCCGGGTTGCGGGTGAAAAACACATAGCTCGGGTTGCTGCCCAGCAGTTCCGGGATGCGCGACGGATTGGCCTTGGCCCAATTGCTGATCGCGCCCATCGTTACGTCTTCTTTCTTCAGTTCGCCTTGCTCGACCAGCCAACGGCCTATCGGTCGATACGGGTGGCCGTTCTGGTCGGCGTAGGCAATGCGTAGCTGCTTGCCGTCCTGGGTCTGAATCCGCCCGGACCCCTGGATTTGTAAAAATTGCAGGTTCATCGGATCGGTGAGGTAGGCAACCACTGGTGCGTTCACGCCTTTGCTTTCGATCGTCGCCGCGTCGTCGTAGGGCTTGAGCACCCGACCTTCAAGTCGACCGCGAAGGCGTTTGCCTTTGAGTTCGGGATAAATGCTGTCGAGCGAGACGATGATCATGTCCTCGGGCACGCCATACACTGGAACGTTCGCCGTTTCGGTCGGCGTCAGGCTGCCGGGGTACACCGGTTCGTAGTAGCCGGTAATCAAACCGTTGGGGTTGTCGTTTTCAGCACGCAGGCCGTAGACATCCAGGTTCTGTTTGAGGAAAGCACGAATCTCGCTGGCGCTCTGCGGCACGTTCGCCGCAGCGGCGCAGGTCGTGCCCCAGACCGCATCATTTTTGAGGCGGGTGCAGGCGCTGCGCCAGGAGCCGAAACCGGCGACCAGATCGCTATCGGACACCGCTGGCAGTGCTTCCCACGTCGCGCTGGAGTAAGTGGCCAGCGCATGGGTTTTCGGCTTGTCGCTGTCGCCACCGGTACAACCGGCGAGAATCGCCAGCATTGGAAGCGTGGTGATCAGCGGATGACGCCAGGCCTTGAAACGGCTGTTCATGGAGTGATTCCTGTGCCGGTTGCCGGAGTGCTCCATGCGCTCCGGCAACCCGTATTTTTAATAGGGCTATTGGTGTTTGTCGGTGACGCGGGGATACTGGCCGCCGATTTCCGTGACCTGAAGCCACCATGACTCTTAAAAGAATTGCTGTTGTATTGCTGGCCTGTCTGACCCTGTCCGCCTGTGGCGGTGTCGATCCGAATTCTCCGTTGGGCCAACGCAAGACGATCTTCAAGCAGATGCTCAAGACCGGCGAAGACCTGGGCGGCATGTTGCGTGGACGCATTCCGTTCGACGGGCCGAAGTTTGCCGAAGGTGCGGTGAAGCTCGATACGTTGTCCCACGAACCGTGGAAACATTTCCCGCAAGTGCGTGAAGAAGACCACACCAGCGCCAAAGACGATGTCTGGCAAAAACAGGCGCGTTTCCAGGAAATGGCCCGCAACCTTGAAGCGGCCACCGGTGAATTGGTCATCGCCAGCAAGGTCCAGCCGTATAAGGCCAGCAACCTGGGGCCTGCAGTGCAGAAAGTTGAAGATGCCTGCAGCGCTTGCCATAAAGAGTTTCGCGATCATTGATATCTGTTGGCTGATCTGACGTCATCGCGGGCAAGCCCGCTCCCACAAATTTCTCTGCTGTACATAAAGTCCAGGTTCACTGGAGATTCCTGTGGGAGCGGGCTTGCCCGCGATGGCGGCCTCTGACGCACTACAATTTACTTGTCGATCTGGTCCAGCGCGTCCTGCAGCTCTTTACGCGATTCGGCGAGCTTGTTCTTGCGCTTGTCGATCTTCTCCGGATCGCCTTTCTTCATGGCCTTGTCGAGGTCGGCCTGGCGCTGGCTGACTTCATGCTTGGCCTCGAGGACCTTGTTCTCGCGCTCCTTTTTCAGGCCGGCGTCAGTGCAATGTTCAGTGACTTCACGCAGAGCGGTTTCCAGACCTGCCTGCTGATCGGCGTTGCCGCGGGCTTTGGCCTGCTCGATCTGGTTCACGATGCCCTGCTTCTTGGCCGCGCAGCCGGTCAGGCCGGGAGCGTCTTCGGCAGCCATCACGGGAGCGGCCATGACGCCGCAAAGGGTGAGCAGGGCGAGTGGTGCGAAAAATTTCATAAAAGCTCCATGTGCAAAGGCAATCGGGTCGGGAGGCGCTGCGCTGTTGGAGCGCCTCGGCGACCGTTGGGTTCCCGGTGAGCCGGGATTGCATGTTCAGAAACCGTCGATTCCGGCGGCGCGTAAAATTTCACTCAAGGCTAGCACCTGCGGGTCACGGAAGAATGCGCTCAATTGCGCTGCGCGACCGGGGCCGATGCCGGCTTCTTCCTGCCATTGTTCGGTATCACGTTGTGCCAGTGCCTGCCACGAATCGGCGAGTTTTGCCCCGCCCGTTGGCGGCATACCCAGGGCCTTGAGCCATTGTGCGAACGGCCGTTGGCGGGCGCTGCGAAAGCTGTGCATCAGGCGCGCGCTGCTGCGTTCGCCGAAGCCGGCAATGTTAGCAAGCTCTGGCTCGTCGAGGGTCAACCAATCCAGCAGGTGCTTCAGGCGGCCTGTTTCGAGAAGTTTCTCCCAAGTACCGCGCCCGACATTCTGCATGGCCAGTCCTTGTTTGCCGCTGAGCCAGGTCAGGCGCGAGAGAAACTGGCTTTCGCAGCCGGGTGTGGGCTGCCAGCAACTCAAGGCATGAAAGTCCTTGGCGTTCGGGACATTGATTGCTGCGCGCTCACTGGTGCGCAATACAGCGCTGTCGAGACGCGGAATCGTCAGGCCAGCCAGACTGATTGCCACCTGATCGCCGGGGCGGATATCCAGCGCCTGCCAGCGCTTGAGTGAACTGGCGCTGACCCGTTTGATCTCCCGGTCATCGAGCATGACGGGTATCAGTTCGAGTACCGGCGTGATGCGGCCGGTGCGACCGATCTTGAAATTCACCTTGCGTACTTCGGCCAATGCCTGGGCAAACGGATATTTCCAGGCAATAGCCCAGTAAGGTGCGCGGGCCTGCCAGCGTTCGGCGGGAGGGCGCTGACTCTGGCGCAGAACGATGCCATCAGTGGCAAATGGCAGGGGTGAGCGATACCAGTGCTCGCGCCACTTTTGTGCCTCTGCAAATTGCTGGACGGGATAGCTGTAGGGCACCGTCGTGGCGAAGCCCAGCGCCGCCAGTGTCGATAGCTGCTCAGGCAAATCCGCAGGCCCTTGTGGCCAGTCCCAGATGAATAATCCGATGCCGGCACCTTGTTCCGTACTCAGGGATTTTCTGCCCATCAAGCCTGCGACGATAGCGCGTGCGTTGACGCTGCCGGCGCGTGCTTGAACATGCTTGTTCAAGCGCCAATAGAGTTCGCCTTGCACCAACACATCCAGCGGTTGCTTCAGGCGTTGAGGGATGGCGTCGATGTTGCGCGCCGATGCTGTCCAGTCATGCCCGATGACGCCGTCGCCGCGACTGATCGCTTGCTGCAAAACGCCTGCGCGATAGATGAGTGTCACGGCGACGCCATCGACTTTGGGTTGTACCCAAACGTCCTTGCGGTCTCTGAGCCATGCCTCCACGGCCTCGGCTTTATGCAGCTTGTCCAGGCCAGTGTGGGCAATGGGGTGCGCAATGGCGCCCGAAGCTGTGCGCAGAGGCTCGGGCGCTGCCGACAATTTGAAACACTGCCGCCATTCGTTTAGCCGCAGGCGCGATTGATCGTAGAGTTCGTCAGCTATCAATGAGCGGCCTTCGCGATGGTAGGCGTCGTCCCATTGGTCGATCTGTTTTTGCAGGGTGGTGATTTCGTTATGGGCCTGGGTGAGGGCCCAGTTCGGACATTGAGACGCGTAGCCAGTCAGGTATATGAGGTTCAGCAAAACAAACAAAAACAAACGCATCGTGAGCGTCCTTGCTCATGGGGGTTCCTGAAGATTAGTCAGGATTTTCAGCGAGGGCGGTCGGGTGTTTTGCGGGGTGTTGCGCAGCGCTGAAGATCAAAAGATCAAAAGATCGCAGCCTTCGGCAGCTCCTACACGAGGTATGTATTTCACCTGTAGGAGCTGCCGAAGGCTGCGATCTTTTGATCTTGAAACCATAAAAAAACCCCGCACGGCGCAAACCGTGCGGGGCTGTTCATGCAGCCAGGGAATTACAGGCCGGCAGCAGAGCGCAGAGCGTCGGCGCGGTCGGTTTTTTCCCAAGTGAAGGTGGTGAAGGTGTCTTCGCCAACAGTCTTGGTTTCTGGCGTGCGGCCGAAGTGGCCGTAGGCTGCAGTTTCCTGGTACATCGGGTGCAGCAGGTCGAGCATGGTGGTGATCGCGTATGGACGCAGGTCGAACACGTCACGCACCAGTTTGACGATTTTGTCGTCGCTGATCTTGCCGGTGCCGAAGGTGTTCAGCGAGATCGAGGTAGGCTGGGCCACACCGATCGCGTAGGAAACCTGAATCTCGCAACGCTCGGCCAGGCCGGCAGCGACGATGTTCTTGGCAACATAACGGCCAGCGTAGGCAGCCGAACGGTCAACCTTCGATGGATCCTTGCCGGAGAACGCGCCGCCGCCGTGACGGGCCATGCCGCCGTAGCTGTCGACGATGATCTTGCGACCGGTCAGACCGCAGTCGCCAACCGGGCCGCCGATGATGAACTGGCCGGTCGGGTTGATGTGGAACTGGGTGTCTTTGGTCAGCAATTCGGCAGGCAGCACGTGCTTGACGATCAGCTCCATCACGCCTTCGCGCAGGTCTTTGTACGACACGTCAGGGTTGTGCTGGGTCGACAGAACTACAGCGTCGATACCGACAACCTTGCCGCCTTCATAACGGCAGGTCACTTGCGACTTGGCGTCCGGGCGCAGCCAAGGCAGCAGACCCGATTTACGGGCTTCGGCCTGGCGCTGTACGAGTTGGTGCGAGAAGGTGATCGGGGCTGGCATCAAAACGTCGGTTTCGTTGCTGGCGTAGCCGAACATCAGGCCCTGGTCGCCGGCACCCTGATCTTCAGGCTTGGCACGGTCAACACCCTGGTTGATGTCTGGGGACTGCTTGCCGATGATGTTCATCACACCGCAAGTGGCGCCGTCGAAGCCGACATCGGAGCTGTTGTAGCCGATGTCCAGAATGACGCTACGCACGATTTCTTCCAGATCGACCCAGGCCGACGTGGTCACTTCACCGGCGATGATTGCAACGCCGGTCTTTACCAGAGTCTCGCACGCCACACGGGCGAACTTGTCTTCAGCAATAATGGCGTCCAGCACCGCATCGGAAATCTGGTCGGCGATTTTGTCCGGGTGCCCTTCGGACACGGACTCGGAGGTGAAGAGGGAGTATTCGCTCATCTCGATTTTTTCCTGAATTTACCGATGGTGAGTGTCGCCAGCCGGTCGCTGAAAGTGGCGGACCTGGATCTGGAAACCATTACGTAAGCCTACATACAGGCTTTCCCCGGGAACGAGTCCCGCAGCGGTGGCCCAACGGGCCAAATCGTCCTGTTCAAACCCCAACCACAGATCACCGCAGGCCTCCCTGGCCCAACTCTGGTTGTGGCTACATAACTCTGTCACGAGCAGGCTACCGCCCGGTTGCAGCAGGTCGGCCATGTGCTTGAGCGCTTCGGCCGGCGCGGCGAAATGGTGCAACACCATATTCAACACAACGCAATCGGCCTGAAGGCTGGTGCCGTTCAATGCATCGGCCAATTGCAGGCTGACGTTAGCCAGTTGTTCACGAACGCATACCTGACGCGCCAGTTCGAGCATCGCCGGGCTGTTGTCCAGCGCGGTTACGGTGCTGAAACGACGCGCCAGTTCCGGCAGGAAAGCACCATCACCGGGGCCGACTTCAATGGCCGTGGCAGCGCCATCGAAATTCAGTTTGTCGAGCAGCGCCAGCACGCTTTCACGGTATTGCGGCAGGCCTGCGATCAAGTCTTGCTGGGCGCGAAATTTCTCTGCTACCCGGGCGAAAAAGTCTTGGCTGGCGGCTGCCCGTTGCCCGTGAACCTGAGTGATTCGCGCTTGAACGTCGTCAGGCAGTACCAGGTTGTCGACTTCTTCTAACAATGCGGCGTGCAACTTGCCACCCAGCAATTCGGTGTGGGGCAGGGCGCGGCGATAGAAAATCGCGTTGCCTTCGCGGCGGGTCGCCACCAGATCGGCTTGCGCCAACACTTTAAGGTGATGACTCATGCCGGACTGACCGATGCCGAAAATCTGCGCCAGCTCCAGGACACCGAACGAATCGTTGGCCAGCGCGCGCAATACATTCAGGCGTAGCGGATCGCCGCCGGCCTTGCACAGGGCCGCCAGCTCGTCGCAATCGTCATGTCGAATGGAAGGCGCGCGTAAGTTCATGGGGCAGCAGTCTAGAGACGGGGGTAAATCCCTGCAAGACCAATATCAAAAAGTTTTGATATTGCTCGATAGATGGCACTTCTCACGGGATGGTTAACTCTACAAACGAACAGCGGAAAGGTTTCACCTGCTCAATCCGCCACTATCCATTGGAAAAACGCTGCCGGATGACTATCTGTCATTGCCCCGAGGCGCTCCGGTGAGGGAAAATGCCCTCCTTTTTTCCGTTTCAATCTATTCACACCCAGGAGATCAGCGATGCCTAGCCGTCGTGAGCGTGCCAACGCCATTCGTGCCCTCAGCATGGATGCCGTGCAAAAAGCCAACAGCGGCCATCCCGGTGCACCTATGGGTATGGCAGATATCGCCGAAGTGCTTTGGCGCGACTACCTCAAGCACAACCCGAGCAATCCATCGTTCGCCGACCGTGACCGCTTCGTGCTGTCCAACGGCCATGGCTCGATGTTGATCTATTCGCTGCTGCACCTGACCGGTTACGACCTGTCGATCGAAGACCTCAAGCAGTTCCGTCAACTGCACAGCCGCACCCCGGGTCACCCGGAATTCGGTTACACCCCAGGCGTCGAGACCACCACGGGCCCGTTGGGTCAGGGCCTGGCCAACGCTGTGGGCTTCGCCCTGGCAGAAAAAGTCCTGGCGGCGCAGTTCAACCGTCCGAGCCACAACATCGTTGACCACCACACCTATGTGTTCCTGGGTGATGGCTGCATGATGGAAGGCATTTCCCACGAAGTCGCTTCCCTGGCCGGTACTTTGGGTCTGGGCAAGCTGATCGCCTTCTACGATGACAACGGCATCTCCATCGACGGCGAAGTCGAAGGCTGGTTCACCGATGACACGCCGAAGCGTTTCGAAGCCTACAACTGGCAGGTGATCCGCAACGTTGACGGTCACGACCCGGAAGAGATCAAGACTGCCATCGAAACCGCTCGCAAGAGCGCGCAGCCGACGCTGATCTGCTGCAAGACCACCATCGGTTTCGGTTCGCCGAACAAGCAAGGCAAAGAAGATTGCCACGGCGCCCCACTGGGTGACGCGGAAATCGCTCTGACCCGTCAGGCGCTGAACTGGAACCACGGCCCGTTCGAAATCCCGGCCGACATCTATGCCGAGTGGGATGCCAAAGAATCCGGCCGCGCTGTAGAAGCCGAGTGGGATCAGCGTTTCGCTGCCTACTCCGCCGCGTTCCCGACCGAAGCCAACGAGCTGATCCGTCGTCTGAGCGGTGAACTGCCAGCCGACTTCTCCGAAAAAGCCTCGGCGTACATCGCTGAAGTCGCTGCCAAAGGCGAAACCATCGCCAGCCGTAAAGCCAGCCAGAACACCCTGAACGCCTTCGGCCCGCTGCTGCCGGAACTGCTCGGTGGTTCGGCTGACCTGGCCGGTTCCAACCTGACCCTGTGGAAAGGTTGCAAAGGTGTCAGCGCTGAAGATGCCAGCGGCAACTACATGTACTACGGCGTGCGCGAATTCGGCATGACCGCGATCATGAACGGCGTCACCCTGCACGGCGGTCTGGTGCCTTACGGCGCGACCTTCCTGATGTTCATGGAATACGCTCGCAACGCTGTGCGCATGTCGGCGCTGATGAAGAAGCAAGTGATCCACGTCTACACCCACGACTCCATCGGTCTGGGCGAAGACGGCCCGACGCACCAGCCGATCGAGCAACTGACCAGCCTGCGCACTACACCGAACCTCGACACCTGGCGTCCAGCCGATGCCGTTGAATCGGCGGTGGCCTGGAAAAACGCTCTGGAGCGCAAGGACGGTCCATCGGCGCTGATCTTCTCGCGTCAGAACCTGCAGCACCAAACCCGTGATGCTGGCCAGATTGCCGACATCAGCCGCGGTGGCTACGTGCTGAAGGACTGCGCAGGCGAGCCTGAGCTGATCCTGATTGCAACCGGTTCGGAAGTCGGCCTGGCTGTTCAAGCCTTCGACAAACTGACCGAGCAGGGCCGCAAGGTGCGCGTGGTTTCGATGCCTTGCACCAGCGTGTTCGATGCTCAGGATGCTGGCTACAAGCAAGCCGTGCTGCCGTTGCAGGTCAGCGCGCGTATCGCGATCGAAGCGGCTCACGCCGACTTCTGGTTCAAATACGTGGGTCTGGAAGGTCGCGTGATCGGCATGACCACTTACGGTGAATCGGCGCCTGCGCCAGCACTGTTCGAGGAATTCGGTTTCACCCTGGAAAACATCCTGGGTCAGGCTGAAGAGCTGCTGGAAGACTAAGCAGTACGAATGCGGTGGCCCCGGCCATCGCGTTCCCCTGTAGGAGCTGCCGGAGGCTGCGATCTTTTGATCTTGATCTAAAAACAGGATCAAAAGATCGCAGCCTCCGGCAGCTCCTACATGGGGTTATGTTGTCAGCGAACACTATTGAGAACCCCATGCCTCAACCGCGTCCTTACAAAGTTGCACTCAACGGCTACGGCCGGATTGGTCGTTGCGTCTTGCGTGCGTTGTTTGAGCGAGGCGAGAAAGCCGGGTTTGAAATTGTCGCGATCAACGATCTGGCCGACATGGCCAGCATCGAATACCTGACACGCTTCGACTCTACCCACGGCCGGTTCCCCGGCGAAGTGCGGGTCGAGGGCGACTGTCTGCATATTAATGGCGACTGCGTGAAGGTTCTGCGCAGTGCCACCCCCGAAGGCATCGATTGGGCGTCGCTGGGCGTCGATCTGGTGCTCGAATGCTCCGGCGCCTACAACACCCGTGAAGACGGTCAGCGGTTTCTCAACGCTGGCGCGCCGCGCGTGCTGTTCTCGCAGCCGATGGCCAGCGAGGCGGATGTCGACGCCACCATCGTTTACGGCGTCAATCAGGACTGCCTGACCGGCGACGAACTGCTGGTGTCCAACGCCTCCTGTACCACCAACTGCGGCGTGCCGCTGTTGCGTCTGCTCGACAAGGCGATCGGCCTCGAGTACGTGTCGATCACCACGATTCACTCGGCGATGAACGATCAGCCAGTGATCGACGCCTATCACCACGAAGACCTGCGCCGCACCCGTTCGGCGTTCCAGTCGGTGATCCCGGTGTCCACTGGTCTGGCGCGCGGTATCGAGCGCCTGCTGCCGGAACTTGCCGGCCGAATTCAGGCCAAAGCCGTACGCGTGCCGACGGTCAACGTGTCGTGCCTCGACATCACGATGCAGACCGCCACGGCGACCGACGCCAATGAGGTCAATCGGATCCTGCGTGAAGCCGCCACCAGCGGCCCGCTCAAGGGTCTTTTGGCCTACACCGAATTGCCTCACGCCAGTTGTGATTTCAACCACGACCCACATTCGGCCATCGTCGATGCCAGTCAGACCCGCGTTTCCGGCCCACGGCTGGTGAACATCCTGGCCTGGTTCGACAACGAGTGGGGTTTTGCCAACCGAATGCTGGACGTTGCAGAACACTATCTGCAAACAGCAACTTCAAAAAAACCGTAGGAAGTGCGACCCATGACCGTGTTGAAGATGTCCGACCTCGATCTGCAAGGTAAGCGCGTATTGATCCGCGAAGACCTCAACGTCCCAGTCAAGGGCGGTGTTGTCACCAGCGATGCGCGAATCCTGGCTTCGCTGCCGACCATCAAGCTGGCCCTGGAAAAAGGCGCGGCCGTCATGGTGTGCTCGCACCTTGGCCGTCCGACCGAAGGCGAGTTTTCCGCCGAGAACAGCCTCAAGCCAGTCGCTGACTACCTGAGCAAGGCTCTGGGCCGTGAAGTGCCGCTGGTGGCCGATTACCTGGGCGGCGTTGACGTCAAGGCCGGCGACATCGTGCTGTTCGAAAACGTGCGCTTCAACAAGGGCGAGAAAAAGAACGCTGACGAACTGGCCCAGCAATACGCCGCCCTGTGCGATGTGTTCGTGATGGATGCGTTCGGCACCGCTCACCGCGCCGAGGGTTCGACCCACGGCGTGGCCAAATTTGCCAAAGTCGCCGCCGCTGGCCCGCTGCTGGCCGCTGAGCTGGATGCACTGGGCAAAGCGCTCGGCGCGCCTGCGCAACCAATGGCCGCCATCGTTGCCGGCTCCAAGGTCTCGACCAAACTCGACGTGCTGAACAGCCTGAGCCAGATCTGCGATCAACTGATCGTCGGTGGCGGCATCGCTAACACCTTCCTTGCCGCTGCCGGTCATCCGGTTGGCAAATCGCTGTACGAACCGGATCTGCTCGACACCGCGCGCGCCATCGCTGCCAAGGTCAGCGTGCCGCTGCCGGTCGACGTCGTGGTTGCCAAGGAATTCGCCGAAACCGCCGAAGCCACCGTCAAGCTGATTGCTGACGTTGCTGCCGATGACATGATTCTGGATATCGGCCCTCAGACCGCGGCCAACTTCGCCGAACTGCTGAAGTCGTCGAAAACCATTCTGTGGAACGGCCCGGTCGGTGTGTTCGAATTCGATCAGTTCGGCAACGGCACCAAAGTGCTGGCTCAGGCCATTGCCGACAGCGCTGCGTTCTCGATTGCCGGCGGTGGCGACACCCTGGCGGCCATCGATAAATATGGCGTGGCTGAAAAGATCTCCTACATTTCCACCGGTGGTGGCGCGTTCCTCGAATTCGTCGAAGGCAAAGTGCTGCCAGCCGTTGAAGTCCTGGAAAGCCGGGCCAAGGCCTGAGGCCGCCCGTTTGGCCAGGCAAAGGAGTGTTCACATGGTCAAGTCGTTAGCATTGTTGTTGCTGACCGGTACGCTGGCGGCCTGCGGGAGCAACCCGAAGGCCGAGCCTACGCCTGCGCCAGACGCGGTGCAGAAAGGCTGTTATCAGGCTGACTGGCAGGCCGAGACCAACCCGGTGCTGAACAAGCGTTCCGGGCCGGACGGTCTGGACAAATACGAGACGCAAACCCCGGTCAAGGAACATGGTTGTCCTTGACGGGTCTGACTCTTTAACTCAGGGCTGGCGGCGTGTGTCGTCAGTCGAGGAACACGGATGAAAGGCTTGATCGCCATTGCGGCGTTGGCATTGTTGGGCGGTTGCGCGCAGTTGAACCTGTTTCAGTCGTCCGCCCCGGCGGATAACTGGACTACGTGGACCTGCGACAGCCAGGCCAAAGTGCTGTGGCGTTACGCCGATGCCGGCCAGAAGGAAGTCGACGTTCGACTGGGCGGCGGTGATCAGGTCTATCGCCTGAAAGAAGAGCCGGGTGCCTCGGGCGCGCTGTACAGCGATGGCATGCTGGCGTTTCACGTCAAGGGTGAGGAAGGCCTGGTGTACTGGGTCGCTACCAATGACTTGATCGGCCGCGGCTGCAAAGCCGAGTAATTGCAACACCGCAGGCCCATTGTAGGCCTTCGCCTGCTCGCGATAGCAATTCTGCAGTCAGCACTGCAGCGACTGTCAGGCCGCTATCGCGAGCAGGCTCACTCCTACAGGGGGTCTGTGTAGTTCTCAGGATTTTGCTTTATCGAATCACCAGGCCGGGCCTCAACCCCCGATCTGCAATCACTTGAATAGCCGCCGCCGCTCCGGCAGGCTGGCACGATTAACGACCCAAACCGGGAGAGACACACACAATGGCACTTATCAGCATGCGCCAGATGTTGGACCACGCAGCCGAGTTCGGCTACGGCGTTCCAGCCTTCAACGTCAACAACCTTGAGCAGATGCGCGCCATCATGGAAGCCGCTGACAAGACTGACTCCCCGGTGATCGTCCAGGCTTCGGCCGGCGCCCGTAAATACGCTGGCGCGCCATTCCTGCGTCACCTGATCCTGGCCGCGATCGAAGAATTCCCGCACATCCCGGTGTGCATGCACCAGGACCACGGCACCAGCCCTGACGTCTGCCAGCGCTCGATCCAGCTGGGCTTCAGCTCGGTGATGATGGACGGCTCGCTGGGCGAAGACGGCAAGACCCCGACCGACTACGACTACAACGTCCGCGTCACTCAGCAGACCGTAGCCATGGCTCACGCCTGCGGCGTTTCGGTTGAAGGCGAGCTGGGCTGCCTGGGTTCCCTGGAAACCGGTATGGCGGGTGAAGAAGACGGCATCGGCGCTGAAGGCGTTCTGGATCACAGCCAAATGCTGACCGACCCGGAAGAAGCCGCTGACTTCGTAAAACGCACTCAGGTCGACGCATTGGCCATCGCCATCGGCACCAGCCACGGCGCCTACAAGTTCACCAAGCCACCTACCGGCGACGTGCTGGCCATCGACCGCATCAAGGAAATCCACAAACGCATCCCGAACACCCACCTGGTGATGCACGGTTCCTCGTCGGTGCCACAAGAGTGGCTGGCGATCATCAACCAGTACGGCGGCGACATCAAAGAAACCTACGGCGTACCGGTTGAAGAAATCGTCGAAGGCATCAAATACGGCGTGCGCAAGGTCAACATCGACACCGACCTGCGCCTGGCATCCACCGGTGCAATGCGTCGCCTGATGGCCACCAACCCGAGCGAATTCGACCCACGTAAATTCTTCGGTGCGACCGTTACTGCAATGCGCGACGTATGTATCGCTCGTTATGAAGCGTTCGGCACTGCCGGTAACGCTTCGAAGATCAAGCCGATCTCGTTGGAAGCGATGTATCAGCGTTATCTGAAGGGTGAGTTGAACGCCAAGGTTAACTAAGCCTGAGCGTTAACTTGCTGATTCAAAAAACCCGTCGAGAGACGGGTTTTTTGTGAGCGTGATTAAACAAATATTTCCGCTAGCTCTTCAAGCGTGGGCATCACTGACGGAACGACGGTGAGCTCGCAATCCAGAGCGGCAATAACACGTGCATAGGCGTTCATGCCTACGGAAAGGGTGCCTTTCTCTATAGCGATAACTTTGTATCGCGTCACTCTCGCGAGGTCGGCGAGTTGCGCTTGCGTTAGTCCGCGCTCCCTACGCTTTATGCGTAATTGGGCGGCGAGGCGGCTCATTAATAAAACGTGATCCATGTACTGCCTTTGTAACTTTCAAAGTTAAATGTGGCTTAAACGCTACATTTGATCGTTATGAGTCCGCTCGCACGCGTCCGCGTCTACTTGATCTCCCAAACCCTTTTTCAAGCTACTTGCGCCGCCTTCTCCAGAGTGGCACTTCACAGGGCACAGCTAGCTGAATGGCACCTATAAAGGAAGTTTGGAAGATTTTTCGACGAAAAGTCCGTTATCAGTGACTACTCCTTCAGTTCAACGTGATCCAGCGCTTGGTTAACCGCCAGTTCACCGAGCATGACGACCTGCGCAATGCCCAGCGCGGTCTTGCGGTGCGAGGCATCGAGCATCGCGGCGAAGTTGTTGAGCATTTCGCTCGCTGAACCCAGGGTTTCGCTGGCGTTGGCCAGCAGGGACTCGGTGTTGTACTTCGGGTTGGCGAGGTACATGGGTTCGGGTTCGTTGGTGCTGGCCATTATGTTGGCGGCGGGATTGAGGTAATGGTCGAGGGCGCGTTCGGCGGCGTCGTTGAGTTTTTTTGAGTCGAGGGATTCGTACGGGGAGGCCGGGTCGGTGACCGGCGGGTGTGGCGTTGATTTGGTCATGTTTCGTCTCCGGTAAATGGAGCCGACACCGGATCGCTACTAAACGAAGGGGTGGCAGCTGAACGCAGGTTAGTAGACCGGGGAGACGCGACCGGCGCACCCGAAGGCGCCCTGCGAACAGCTACCATCAAGCGCAGGATATTCCCGACTTCGCGTAACCACGGGCTACTAAACCCGATCACTGGAAATCAGTGACGCGAATCAAGTTACCGATGGCCCTCCAGGCGCACAAGCCGGCGGATTCTGGCGTACCCGTAGGCAACGACGCAAGCTGTTGTAGGCTTCGGGAAGTAACCGCCGACAGATCTAAACAACACCGTTTAAATGTAGGAGCTGCCGAAGGCTGCGATCTTTTGATGTTGCTTTTGATATTGAAAAGTCAAAGTCAAAAGATCGCAGCCTTCGGCAGCTCCTACAGGGGAATGCGTTCTGGCGGGTGGGGTTATTTATCGTGATCGATGTCGAGTTTGGAGAAGGTTACCTGGCCGCCTTCGCTGGTGTATCCGGTGTTGTCCTGCACATACACCCCGGCCTTGAAATACAGCGGCTTGTTGCGCCATGTCGCGCTGATCTGTGAATCCCATTGATAACCCGCTGCACTCACGCCCAGCGCGCCGCCGGGGCTGAGGTGGATGAGGTAGTTGAATTCGCGATCCATTTTGATTCCGGTGGCGAGGGTGATGACGCGGCTTTCGTCGTCATCCGGGCGCATACGGACTTTGATTACAAGGTTGCCGGTTTCGGTTTTAGTCTTGTATTGGTACTCGAGCTTGAGCATCGGCTTCTGGCTCTCATAGGCGTGAATCTGGCCGATGACGATTTTGCCGGAGCTTGGCACTTTGTTGACCGTGACGGTTGCGCGAAGCAGGTTGTCGGCGTCCGGGTAATACCAATTTCGTAGGGTGCCGTTGCTGTAGGTCTCCCGCAGTTCGGTGCGCGGGTAGATGGCGTTTTCGGTTTTTGACCCGGTGACCGGTGACCAGAAGAACAGGGTGCCGGTGTCGGAATGGAAGTATTGATCCTTGAAGCCTTTCACCAGTTTGGAGGTTTCGACGGTATATGGCGGGCTGCCAACGGGAACACTGAGGTTCCAGGTTGCGAGATCGATCATGTCGGTTCTTCCACTCAAGTTTTTACTGCACGTACGTGCCAGAAGCTCTAGCCCGCGCGTTTTGGGGCGGCCTTTATAAGCGTAGAGGGAGAATTTGTTAACGGCCGTCCGGCGGACGGTTGACGTCAACATCCTGTCGAAATGCCACCTTTCCCGGTTTCAGGGGACTTCCAGCGTGACCGTTAGTCGGCTAAACCAGCCATTCGTTAAATGATGGCCTGATGACAGCTACTGCTTTTGTGGATCCAAGACTAGAGTGAAGGCTCAGTATGTGTGCGGTTTTACCGGAACCGACCTGATGTCCCGACAAGAGAAGCAGCATGGAATGCGCGCAACCCCCGCCAAGTGAAGGCAGCTCTGTCCTGTTGATCGTAGATGACTACCCTGAAAACCTGATCAGCATGCGCGCGTTGCTGCAGCGTCAGGATTGGCACGTCATGACCGCCGCCTCCGGTTTCGAGGCGCTCAATATTCTGCTCGAACACGACGTCGATCTGGTCCTGCTGGATGTGCAGATGCCGGGCATGGACGGTTTTGAAGTCGCGCGGCTGATGCGCGGCAGTCAGCGCACGCGCCTCACACCCATCATCTTCCTCACCGCCAACGAGCAATCCCAGGATGCCGTGATCAAAGGCTATGCCAGTGGTGCGGTGGATTATCTGTTTAAACCCTTCGACCCGCAGATCCTCAAGCCCAAGGTGCAAGCGCTGCTGGAGCATCAGCGCAATCGCCGCGCCTTGCAGCAACTGACTCGCGATCTGGAGGTGGCGCGGGCATTTAATGCCTCGGTGCTGGATAACGCTGCCGAAGGCATTCTGGTGCTGGGCGAGGACGGCTTGATCCGCTTTGCCAATCCGGCGATTTCACGGCTGCTCAATGCGCCAGTGAAAGAACTGGAGGGTAAGGAGTTTCTTGATTACCTGCAGAAACCACACATCCCGTTGTGGGCCGATTCCGAATTCAGAAGCAGTTACCAGCGCGGCGAAACCTTGCGGCTGCGCGACGCTTTGCTGCGTACCGCGCCCGGACAGCAAGTGCCGGTGGCGCTGTCCTGCGCGCCGTTACCCGCCGAGCAATATGGGATGGTGGTGACGGTGCTCGACATGTCGGTGGTGCGTCATTTGCACCAGCAGCTTGAATATCAGGCAGTCACTGATCCGTTGACCGGGTTGCTCAATCGTCGTGGCTTTTATCAAACCGTCGAAAACCTGCTGCTGCGTGGTGAGCGCAGCGACAGCAGTTGGGTGCTGCTTTATCTGGATCTCGACGGCTTTAAACGCGTCAACGATTCCCTCGGTCATGACGCGGGCGACCGTGTGTTGCGCTGGGTCTCTGAACAGTTGAAGGCGTGTTTGCGGCCGTTCGATATTCTTGCGCGCATGGGCGGTGATGAATTTACAGCACTGCTGGATCTGGAGTTTCCCGAGCAGGCGGCGAAGATTGCCGAGAAGCTGATCGAACGGGTCTCGATCTGTCAGCAAATCGAGGGTATGGATATTGCCCTCGGCGCCAGTATCGGCATCGCCACTTATCCGGACTGCGGATCGAACCTCGACGGATTGCTGCGCGCCTCGGACATCGCCATGTACGAAGCCAAACGCGCGGGGCGTCAGCAATATCGTTTCTATGATCATGAAATGAATGGCCGTGCGCGCTCGCGGTTGATGCTTGAAGAAAGTGTGCGCACCGCCATCGAAAACCGTGATTTCAATCTGGTCTATCAACCGCAGGTGGCGATCGATAGCGGCCAGATCCGTGGTTTCGAGGCGCTGCTGCGTTGGCAGCATCCGAGCGTGGGCGATGTGCCGCCGGGGTTGTTCTTGCCGTTGCTGGAGGAGGCACGGCTGATCAGTCGCCTCGGCAGTTGGATTTATCACCGTGGCGCGGGGCAGCGCAAAGCCTGGGAAACCTTGTTTGCCGAAGACCTGGTGCTCGGCGTGAGTTTGAGCAACACCCAGTTCAGCCTGCCTAATCTGGTCACCGAGTTGCGTCAGGTCATGGAGCGACATGCCTTGCAGCCACGGCAACTGGAAGTCGAGGTCACCGAAGAAGCGTTGATGCAAAACGCCGACGAAACCCGCAAGCAGTTGCGCTTGCTGCGTAATCTCGGGGTGCGGGTGGCGTTGGACGATTTCGGCTCGGGGCCGTGTTCGCTGGCGCATCTGCGCGATCTGGAGCTGGACACACTCAAGCTCGACCGCCATCTGATCGCGCGATTGCCGGACTCCAAAAAGGATGCGTACCTGGTGAGCACAGTGATCAATCTGTGCAAGCAATACGGTTTGCTGGTGATCGCCGAAGGTGTCGAGACCATTGAGCAATATCAATGGCTGCAAGCCCACGGCTGCGAGTACGTACAAGGCTTCCTCGTGGCGCGCCCGATGATTGCCGAAGATGTCGCAAGCTTTGCGGAGCCTTTCGACTGGAGCGCGTTGCCCGGCTGAATTCGATACACTGGCGCACCTTTTTTGAACCGTGTCGCCCGTCCATGACTGTGTTGAAGTACCTCCAGGCCTATCCCACGCAACTCCAGGATCAGGTGCGCCAATTGATCGCCGACGGGCGTCTGGGTGAATACCTGGACCAGCGTTATGCGGGGCGGCACGATGTGCAGAGCGACAAGGCGCTGTACAGCTACGCGCTGGACCTGAAGCAGGAATACCTGCGCAACGCGCCGGCCATCGACAAAGTGCTGTTCGACAACCGCCTCGACCTGACCCACCGCGCTCTCGGGTTGCACACCACGGTTTCGCGCGTTCAGGGCGGCAAACTCAAGGCCAAAAAAGAGATTCGTATCGCCTCGCTGTTCAAGGACGCTGCGCCGGACTTTCTGAAAATGATCGTCGTGCATGAACTGGCGCACTTCAAAGAGTCTGATCACAACAAGGCGTTTTATAAATTGTGCGAACACATGCTGCCGGGGTATCACCAGGTCGAGTTTGATCTGCGCGTGTATCTGACTTGGCGGGACATGCAGTGAAGAATAAAGATCAAAAGATCGCAGCCTTCGGCAGCTCCTACACTGGAATGCGTTCCCCCCCTGTAGGAGTTGCCGAAGGCTGCGATCTTTTGATCTTCAATAAATGCGGAGTGCATGCATGGACGTCAGCAAGACCAAAAGCAGTTTCTATCGACGCTTGTATGTGGCGTACCTGATCGACAGCGGTCTGGCCCCAAGCGTGCCGGCGCTGACCGAAGTGACCGGCATGCCCCGGCGCACGGCGCAGGACACGATCGCTGCGCTGGCGGATCTGGATATCATTTGTGAGTTCGAGCAGGAAGAGGGCGCCCGCAACCATGCCGGGCGTTATCGGATTCGTGAGTGGGGGGCGATTGATCGGGGATGGATCGAGCGTAATTTGCGGCAGATCAAGGCTGTGCTTGAGTATCCCTGAATCCTGAGTGGATTGGGCTGACGCCATCGCTGGCAAGCCAGCTCCCACAGGTTTTTCTGGTGTTCACACAAGTTGTGAACGACGCAATTTCTTGTGGGAGCTGGCTTGCCAGCGATGGGGCCTTCAGGAACGACGCATCCCGATATGCGGAATGTCGTCCTCCAGATATTCCTCACCCGCCACCACGAAACCGTACTTGCCGTAATACCCCTGCAAATGCGCCTGCGCCGACAGATAGATCGGCACCTGCGGCCAGTGTTTCTCGGCCTGCTTCAGCGCCTGCTCCATCATCTCGTGCCCCACCCCTTGGCCTCGGGCCTGCGGCGCGGTGATCACGCGACCGATTACCACGTCGCCACCCTGGGATTCGGGATCGAGCAGGCGCAGATAAGCCATCAACTGATCATCCTCCCAACCCATCAAGTGATAGGTGTCGCCGTCCAGATCCTGACCGTCGAGGTCGGGGTAGGCGCATTTCTGTTCGACCACGAACACTTCCGACCGCAGCTTCAACAGTGCGTAAAGCTGCTCTTTGCCCAGATCGCTGTGATGTTTGCAGACCCACTCGATTGTCATTTTCCGATTCCTTGAATACGTCGTCCGATACTAAGCGCACCGGTCGCAGATGTCTGTATGGCGTAAGAGTCTGTGACAAAGGTCAAAATGCCATCATTCCTTTCGCGCAGCGCGGGCGTCTTTGTGTAATCTGCGGGTGAGCACTGTGCAGTGGTTCCATTGAGCTAATGTCAGTGCCTGGGTTTTGCCGGTAAGGGGCCTTGGGGTTTTGACTGAAAACATGCAGGGCTCCGGCCCGCTGAGGATTTTCAAGCATGCCGCGTTTGCATCGAGCTTTTGCTTTGATCGGATTGCTCTTGCTGGCTCAGACCGCAGCGGCGCAGAAGCTGCGGCTGGTGTTTGATCTCTGGCCGCCCTTCACCGATGACACACTGGTCAACGGCGGCCTGGCCACCGACATCGTCACCACCGCGCTGGCCCGGGCCGGTTTTGCCAGCGGGTATCAGCAAGTGCCTTGGGCGCGGGCGCTGCTGGGGGTTGGCGAGGGGCGCTACGACGTACTGGTCAATGCCTGGTATAACGAAGACCGGATGAAACTGGGGCAGTTTTCCGGTGAGTATCTGGTCAACCGCATCCGCTTTCTCAAGCGCAAAGACACGCCACTCGAATACAGCAATCTGCAGCAACTGCACACTTATCCCATAGCGGTGGTGCGCGGTTACGCCTACTCGCCGCCATTTGATGCCGACACGGCGATGCAGAAAGTCCCTGTGCATAACTTCGCCATGGGCGTGCGCATGCTGGCGGCGGATCGGGTCAAACTGACGCTGGAAGATGAGTATGTCGCGCGCTATTACCTGGCGCGGGAATCATCAAAGGTTCGCAGTGCGGTGGAGTTTTTGCCCAAGCCGTTGAGCGAGAACAGCCTGCACATATTGGTGAGCCTGAAGAATCCGCAGCATGCGCAGATTGTCGCGGGGTTTGATAAGGCGATTGCGGCGATGAAGGCGGATGGGAGTTATGACAAGTTGCTGCGCCAGCATGGGATGTAGGTTTCTGATCCCGGAGTTGTGTTGTTGCTGAGGGCCTCATCGCTGGCAAGCCAGCTCCCACAGGGTTCTTTGGTGAAGCACAATTTTGTGAATCAACCCGACCCACTGTGGGAGCTGGCTTGCCAGCGATGGGGCCCGCCAAGGCAACTCAAACTTCAGAGGTATCCTTGATCAAATGCGCCGCCAACGTCCGCAATGGTCCCAACTGTCGGCAGATCAGCGCCAGTTGCGTTTGCACCAGTCGCTGCCCTTCATCGATTTCATCCGGCATCTGCTCCAGCTCATTGGCCAGCGCTTCTTCTTCGTCACTTTGAATCGCAACCGGTTGTTTGCTCGCCAGGCCTTGGGCGATTTCATCGATGCTCGCCGCCAGTTTCACCCCGGCGCCTTCGATCAACTGCTCACGCACATCCGCGGGCAGCAGGGTTTCGCGATGCGCGCCGAGCCCTGACAGATAACTCAGCAAGGTGTGCGACAGCACCAGAAAACGGAAACCGACGTCCGCTTCCTTACGAAAATGCCCAGGCTCCATGAGCATGTTCGCCAGCGTCGTCGACAGCGCTGCATCTGCGTTGTGCGCGTTGCGTCGGGCCAGGCGATAGGCGAGGTCGTCACTCTTGCCAGCGGCGTATTGCTGCATGATCTGGCGCAGGTAGATGCTGTTGCAGGTCAGGGTGTTGGCCAGCACTTTGTTCAGGCGTCGGCCTTGCCAGTCCGGCAGGAACAGGAACACCGTCAGACCGGCGATCAGACTGCCGAGCAAGGTATCGAACAGCCGTGGCAGAAACAGCCCGTAACCGTCACCGACCTGATTGAAGCAGAACAGCACCATGATGGTGATCGCGGCGGTCGCCAGGGTGTAGCGGGTGGTGCGGTTGGTAAAGAACACGACCCCGGCGGCGATGGCGAAGCACGACTGCACCAGCGGACTTGGGAACAGATCGAACAACGCCCACGCCACGGTCAGGCCGATGGCGGTGCCGAGAATCCGCTGACCGAGTTTACGCCGCGTCGCGCCGTAGTTTGGCTGGCAGACGAACAGCGTGGTGAGGATGATCCAGTAGCCTTGTGACGGGTGGATCAAATGCACCATGCCGTAGCCGATGCTCAAGGCCAGCGGCAGACGCAGGGCATGGCGGAACAGCAACGAAGTCGGTGTCAGTTGTGTGCGCAGGCGAATCCACACGTCCTTGAAGTTGCGCGGCGAACGGTCGAGCAGGCTGCTGTCGGTGGCGTCGGCCAAGGCATCGGGGTTGCTCGCATCGCTGAGCAAACGGTCGAGGGTGCCAAGGTTGGCCGCCAGTGCGCGCAGTGAGCGCAGCAGGCCGCGCCATGCCGGGTTGCTCTGGATGCGCAAGTGTTCGAGGGAGGCGTCGAGGTCACTGAGGGCTTCGGCAAAACTGGCGTCGTAGATGAACGGCTGACGCATCTGGATCGATTCGGCCAGCGCCCGGCAGGCTTTACCCTGCTGGCGCAGCAGGCGCTGGCAGCGGAACAGTACATCGCTGTGGAAAAACGCATCGGCCAGCGCGTTGTACGGATAGTGCGAAGAGCTGGCGCGTTCGTGGATGTCCTGGGCGAGGAAATACAGCTTCAGGTAACGGCTGACTTTCGAGCCGGGGCGACCGTTGCCGACCCGGTGCAGGATGATTTCCTTGGCGCTGTTCAGCGCCGCCACCACGCGACCATTCTGCTGCGCCAGTTCCAGGCGTCGGGCCTCGACGTCCATCTGCCGGATCGGCTCGAACAGCGAAGATTTCAGCTTCAGGTAAAAACCCAACTCACGGAACAACCGCGCCAGACTCTGTTGCACCGGCTGGTTGGAAAACAGCGCCTGCCACAGCACAGAGAGCAGGCCGTACCACGCGGCGCCTGCCACCAGCAGCATCGGTTCATGCCAGAAATCGAGGACTGCGCCGCCGCGCTGGTCGACGCCGATCATCGTGTACACGGAAAGGATCAGGGTTGCCGAGGCAATCGCCCCATAACGCTCGCCCAGCGCACCGAGCATGGTCAGGCCGAAACTGGCCAACGCCAGCGCAATCGCAAAGATGACGGGGTAGGGGAAGAGCAATTCCACCGACAGCGCGGCGATGCTGAAACATACCAGCGTCACGGCGAGTGCGTTGAGGCGACCCTGCCAACTGTCGTCGGTCTCGGCCAGGGCGCTGGCGATAATCCCCAGGAACAACGGGATCAGCAGGCCCATTTCATCCTGATACCAACACAGCGCCATGCTGCCGGTCAGGGCGATGAACACCCGCACGCTATAACTGAATTTATCCAGCGCCCACAGGCGCCGCAAAGACTGACGAAACGAAGTCGAGGACATGAAGTGCGAAGGCCTTCCGAGGCGATGCCGCTAAATTGAGCCAGTAATGACGCCGACGCAATGGCGCCGATCACATCTGACAGCAAAAAGTGTTCCTTACTGCTTTTATGACGAGCTCAAATTCATGGCTGGCATATAACCCTGTGGGAGCTGGCTTGCCAGCGATGGCGTCCTGGCGTTCAACATCGATGTTGGATGTGCCGGCCTCATCGCTGGCAAGCCAGCTCCCACAGGGATTGCATTTCACATTTGAAAGACGTGGATCAAACGTACTGCGCAGCCGCGTAACCCGAGGCCCAGGCCCACTGGAAGTTGAAACCGCCCAAATGCCCGGTGACGTCGAGCACTTCGCCGACAAAATACAGACCCGGGCTTTTCAGCGATTCCATGGTCTTGGACGACACTTCGCGCGTGTCCACACCACCCAGTGTCACTTCGGCCGTGCGATAACCTTCAGTGCCTGCCGGCACGACTTTCCAGCTGCCCAGCTTGTCGGCGATCTCAGCCAACTCTGCATGGGTGTACTGCTTCATCGGTTTGGACACGAACCAGTTATCCGCAAGCAGATTGGCCATCTTCTTGGTGAAGATCTCACCGAGCAGAGTTTTCAGTTCGCTGTTCGGACGCTCGACCACCTGCTGTTGCAGCCAGCTGGCGGCGTCGTGATCCGGCAGCAGGTTGATCTCCACCGTGTCGCCGGATTCCCAGAACGAGGAAATCTGCAAAATCGCCGGGCCGCTGAGGCCGCGGTGAGTGAACAGGATGTTCTCGCGAAAACTCTGATCGTTGCAGCTGACCAGACAGTCCACCGACGTACCGGACAGCTCTGTGCACAGTTCCTTGAGCTGATCGGTGATGGTGAACGGCACCAGCCCGGCGCGGGTCGGCAGCAGGTCGTGACCGAACTGTTTGGCCACCTGATAACCGAAACCGGTGGCGCCCAACGTCGGGATCGACAGACCGCCGGTGGCGATCACCAGCGACTGGCACTGGATCTGGCCGAGGGTGGTGTCGAGCAGGTAACCGCTTTCGACTTTCTCGATCGTCTGGATCGAAGTGTCGAGGTGCAGCTCGACGCCGACCTGATCGCACTCGGTGAGGAGCATTTCGAGGATGTCGCTGGATTTGTTATCGCAGAACAGCTGACCGAGCTTCTTCTCGTGATACGGCACGGCGTGCTTGCCGACCATGCCGATGAAATCCCACTGGGTGTAGCGCGCCAGTGCGGATTTGCAGAAGTGCGCGTTCTGCGAGAGGAAATTGCTCGGTTCGGTGTACATGTTGGTGAAATTGCAGCGGCCACCGCCCGACATCAGGATTTTCTTGCCGGCCTTGTTCGCATGGTCGAGCAGCAATACCTGACGGCCGCGCCCGGCGGCGGTCAGTGCACACATCAAACCCGCGGCGCCAGCGCCAATGATCACGACTTCGGTAGAGCGCAAAACGGTGTCCTCTGAAATGTCACCACAAAACCAACCGTGTAGGAGCTGTCGAGTGAAACGAGGCTGCGATCTTTTGATCTTGTTTTTGAGATCAAGATCAAAAGATCGCAGCCTTCGGCAGCTTCTACAGGGAATTACGTTGTTCTTACAGGATACGCACGCGCAGCGAACGGCCCTTGATCTTGCCGTCGTTCAGGCGCTGCAAGGCTTGCATGGCCACGGTGCGCTCAACAGCCACAAACGCCTGGAAGTCGAAGATCGCGATTTTGCCGACCTGCGCGCCCGGGATGCCGGCCTCGCCAGTCAATGCGCCAAGAATGTCGCCCGGACGCACTTTGTCTTTACGGCCGGCACCGATGCACAGGGTGGTCATCGGCGGCTGCAACGGGGCAAGGCCCTGGGACTTGAGGTTGTCGACCTGATCCCAGTTCAGCGGCGACTTTTGCAGTTGCTCGATGGCTTGTGCGCGGTGCGCTTCGCCCGGTGCAACCAGGCTGATGGCAATGCCTTTCTCGCCCGCACGACCGGTACGGCCAACGCGGTGAATGTGGATTTCCGAATCGCGCGCCAGTTCGACGTTGATCACCATGTCCAGCGCATCGATGTCCAGACCACGGGCGGCAACGTCGGTGGCGACCAGTACCGAAGTACTGCGGTTGGCGAACATTGCCAGCACCTGATCGCGATCACGCTGTTCCAGATCGCCGTGCAGGCCGACGGCGGAGATGCCTTTGGCAGTCAGGTGATCAACGGTTTCCTGCACTTGCTGCTTGGTGAAGCAGAACGCCACGCAGGACGCCGGGCGGAAGTGGTGCAGTACTTTGGTCACGACGCTCATGCGATCTTCCGGGGAGATCTCGTAGAAACGCTGCTCGATCTGCGTGTCATCGTGGAACGCCTCGGCTTTCACCGTTTGCGGATCGCGCATGAACTTCGACGCGAGCTGCTTGATGCCGACCGGGTAGGTTGCCGAGAACAGCAAGGTCTGACGACGCTCAGGGGTCTTGACGATGATGTCTTCGATGGCGTCGTAGAAACCCATGTCGAGCATGCGGTCGGCTTCGTCGAGGATCAGCGTGTTCAGGCCATCGAGTACCAGCGAACCCTTGCGCAGGTGCTGCTGGATGCGCCCCGGGGTGCCGACGATGATGTGCGCGCCGTGTTCCAGCGAAGCGATCTGCGGGCCGAACGACACGCCGCCGCACAGGGTCAGGACTTTGATGTTGTCTTCGGCGCGGGCCAGGCGACGGATTTCCTTGGCAACCTGGTCGGCCAGCTCGCGCGTCGGGCAGATCACCAGTGCCTGGCAACCGAAGTAGCGCGGGTTGATCGGGTTGAGCAGGCCGATGCCGAACGCAGCGGTTTTGCCGCTGCCGGTCTTGGCCTGGGCGATCAGGTCCATCCCTTTGAGGATCACCGGCAAGCTCTGCGCCTGGATCGGCGTCATCTGCGCATAACCGAGTGATTCGAGGTTAGCCAGCATGGCAGCGGACAGCGGCAGAGTGTTAAAAGCGGTGGCGATGGTGGTCACGGGACGGGCCTGCAAAACAAAATGTCGCGCAGTGTAGCAGCCCCGTGCCACTTTCCTCGAAAGTTCTGGACGAACAGCGATTGAGCCGACAATCCCGAGCCTTGCTGACTAGTGAGAAACTTGAGGCAAAGGAGCTGTTGTGGCGAGGGGATTTATCCCCGATGGGGTGCGCAGCACCCCCCTATATCTGCCACCCCGGTACATCAGACCGATCGCATTCAACCTTTTTGGGGCTGCTGCGCAACCCATCGGGGATAAATCCCCTCGCCACAAAAGCCCCATTACAAATTAATGTTCGATGTGTTCTTGCGGCCGTTTTGCGCGCCGGCCGTCTTCTTTTGACAGCTGCGAGAAGATCGTCGCAGCCAGCATCGCCATGATCCCGACCGTCACGAAGGTCAACTGGAACGCGCCCAGCACCGTCTCGACACCGTCGTTGCCGACCTCGGCGGTAAACCCGCCCAACAAGGCACCGGCGCAGGCAACCCCCAGACTCAGCGACAACTGCGCGACCACCGACAGCAAACTGTTACCGCTGCTGGCGCTGGCGTCGTCGAGGTCGATCAGGGTCACGGTGTTCATCGCGGTGAACTGCAGCGAGTTTATCGCGCCGAGAATCGCCAGCAGACACAGCAGCAGCCAGTACGGCGTCTGCTCGCTGACCAGGCCCATGCTGGCCAGCATGATCCCCAGCAGCAGCGTGTTGCCGGTAAGCACGATGCGATAGCCGAGGCGTTCGATCAGCGGTCTTGCGACCCACTTGGCGATCATCGCCGCAGCGGCCAATGGCAACATGCTCATCCCCGCTTGCGACGGTGAATAACCCAGCGCCACTTGCAGCAGCAACGGCACCAGAAACGGCAGGGCACCGCTGCCGAGACGGGCGAACAGGTTGCCGAGAATGCCGACGGCAAATGTGCGGGTCTTGAACAGCGACGGTGAGAACAACGGATTCTCGATGTGCCCCGCGCGCAGCCAGTACGCGGCCAGACAGGCGAAGCCAGCGAACAGCAGCAACATCACGCGCAAGTGCGGCAAATGCAATTCGCCGAGGCCTTCCATGGCGATGGTGATCAGAATCATCGCCGCGCCAAACAGCAGGAAACCGAGGCTGTCGAAGCGCGTGCGTTCGCTGCCGCGCAGGTCTGGGATGAATTTCCATACCGCGTAGCAGCCGATGACACCCACGGGAAGATTGATCAGGAAGATCCAGTGCCACGTCAGGTATTCGACCATCCAGCCGCCCATGGTCGGGCCGAGCAGCGGGCCGAGTAATCCGGGAATGGTGATGAACCCCATGATCCGCACCAGCTCGGATCGCGGATACGCACGTAAAACCACCAGTCGTCCTACCGGCAGCATCAATGCACCGCCCAGTCCCTGAATCACCCGGGCGCCGATCAGCATGCTCAGGGTGCTCGACAGTGCACAGAGCAGTGAGCCGATGCTGAACAGCAGGATCGCGCCGAAGAAGATTTTCCGGGTGCCGAAACGGTCCGCTATCCAGCCGGAAGCGGGGATCAGCAGGGCCACGGTGAGCATGTAGGCGATGACTACGCCCTGCATGCGCAAGGGGTCTTCGGCCAGATCCCGGGCCATGGCCGGCAGGGCGGTGTTGAGGATGGTCCCGTCGAGGGACTGCATGAAAAACGCAATGGCGACGACCCACGGCAACCAGCGGGCGGTGATGGCGTCGAGAGGCGGGCGGTCTGGCATGGAACCTCTGGTGGGTGGTTAATCCAAATTCATGTACTACATGGAACCCTGTGGTAACGGTCCCTGTGGTGAGGGGGTTTATCCCCGATGGACTGCGCAGCAGTCCCATTTTTTGGGGCCGCTGCGCGACCCATCGGGGATAAATCCCCTCGCCACAGAGGCCCGTACTCAAGCCCCTGTGTATTGGGGAGTAGCGTGTTTACAACGTCAGAGTCAACCGGCTCACCAACGCTCCCGGCAGCAACGCCGACGAAGTATTGCGCTGGCTATACGTGCTCGCCGACAGCAGCAACTCTCGCTCGGTCGTCAACGCTTCCAGCTGCGAACCGAGCAGGCTGTAGGCGCTGTCGTCGAATCGCATGGTGCTGACCGGCGCCTGAATCTCGCCGTTTTCGACCCAGAACGTCGCGAAGCGCGTCATGCCGGTCATGCGTGCCGCCGGTTGATCCGAGAAGTTCAGGTACCACAGATTGCTGATGTACAGCCCGGTGCCCAACTGCTTGAGAATCTCCGCTTGTGGCAAATCCCCGGCGGCCATGTTCAGCGCACTCGGTGATTCACCACCGCTGGCACCGTTGGCCGTCAGACCATACTCGGCCGCGCTGCGCGAACCGACCAACTGATCTCCAGCCTTGCCCTCGATGATCAGGCGCAAATCACTGCGCGGATAACCCTCGCCGGAAAACGCCGGACTCAGCGAATCGCTGACTTTCTCATCCAGCGACACCAGCGGACTGAACGCCTGATCGCCGACATACAACTTCTGCAGCGGGCTGCTCTTGCTGGCAATCGACTGCGCCGAAAAACCGCCCCAGCTCAGCATGCCCATGATTTCTTCCAGCGCGGCTGGCGCGAGATAGGCGCGGTACTGTCCCGGCGGCAACGTGCGCAGCGGGCGACCGAGAAACTCCAGTTGTTCGCGAGCCTGCTGGAAGCGCTTGGTGAAGTCTTCGCTGCTCCAGTCGTGCCCGGCGTAGCTGGCCTTCACCGCTTCGCCGTTCTCATGGAACAAGCTGAAGTCAAAGTTGAAACTGTTGGCCTGATGCCAGCCAAACGCGCCTGAGGAACTGGCGAAACCACGGCTGATCGGGCCTGCGGCATAAAAACCAACCAGATCCAGACCTTCAGCGGCGGCGCAGATTTCGTCGACCACTTGCTCGGTATCCGGCAGCGGATGATCCTGCACTTTACTGCTCTGCCAGCCATTGTGGTTGAGCAGCAGATACGGATCCTGCGGCAGCAGCGGCAGGGTTTCACGCAGTTGCTGCAGGCCTTCGGCTAGCCGCTGCAGGTCGCCTTCCTGATCGCCGGAAAGGGTGACTTGCAGGTCGGCGTGGCGACCATCGTTGATCAGTTTCAGGACGATATTGGCTTGTTGCACCTGCCCGGCCTGGCGCACCTTGGCGTGATTGAAGCGCACGAACGCCGAAGATTCAGCGGCGTAGCTGAGGGTGAACTGTTCCGGCTCGCGGACGCTGTCGCGCAGCCAATCGACCATGACCTTGAAGGCGTCGGACTGACTCTTCGAAATGCTCATCAGGCGTCTCCCCCAAATACATCAATGTTGCTGAATACGCAGGCCGGCGAAGCGTGGCCGACGCGGATCACCTGGTTCGGTTCGCCCTTGCCGCAGTTCGGCGTGCCGAGCACCTTGACGGTGTTGGCATCGCCGACGGCGCGCAGGCTTTTCCAGAAGTGCGCGGAAATCGCCCGATAGTTGGGATTCTTGACCACGCCTTTGAGTTCGCCGTTTTCGATCAACTGGCCCCATTCGCAGCCGAACTGGAATTTGTTGCGCGCATCGTCAATCGACCATGAACGGTTGGTGCTCATCAGGATGCCGTGCTCGATGCCTTCGATGAGTTTGTTCAGCGGCTGATCGCCCGGCTCGATGTTGAGGTTGGCCATGCGATCAATCGGTGGACGGTTCCAGCCGCAGGCGCGGCTGTTGGCGACACCGTCCATCCCGGCACGGAACTGCGACAGCGCACCGCCGAGTGGACGCAGCAGCAGACCATCACGAATCAGGAATTGTTTGCTGGCTTTGCTGCCGTCGTCGTCATGGCCGTAGCTGGCGAGTTCTTCGGGAATGCCCGGATCGAACGTCACGTTGAGCAGTTTCGAGCCGTATTGCAGGCTGCCGAAGTCAGACGCCTTGACGAAACTGGTACCGGCGTAATTACGTTCGTCGCCGAGGATGCGGTCGAGTTCCAGCGGGTGACCGATGGATTCGTGGATCTGCAGCATCATCTGGTCAGGCATCAGCAGCAGGTCGCGCGGGCCTTGCGGGGTGTTCGGCGCGAGCAGCAGTTGCAGCGCCTGATCGGCGACTTGCGGGCCGGCACCGATCAGCCCGCAACGGCTGATCACGTCTGCGCCACCTTGTTGGCCGAAGTTCTCGCGGCCGAGGCTGCGAGTCTGGCTGTCGTTGCCGTCGTAGGCGGTGACGTCGAGGCTCGGGTAGACAAAGCGCTGGGCCTGGCGCAATTCGGCGCCGGCGCTGCTCAGATAGATCTGTTCGACGTGGGTGATGCCAATGCTGACTTCCCAATTCACCAGGCGCTCATCCTTTGGCACCGAGGCGGATTCCGCGCCGAGCAGCTCAAAGCATTCGCTCAGGGACGGGAAGGGTTGTTCGAGATTGGGCGAAAAGTAATCCGCGCGGTCGCTGGAGACCGGTTGATCGCGCAGGTCGAGCAAGGCGTGGGGCTTAAGCCGCCGGGCCTGCTGTTCGGCGCGCTCAAGGGCGGCTTGCAGGCCTTGTTGCGAGAGGTCATTGGTCGCAGCGTAGGCTTCGACGCCGTTGACCCGCACCGTGAGCATCGCACCTTCGTCGCGGCTCAGGCTCGGCGGCTCGGCAACGTTCTTGCGCACCGACAGGTATTGGCCGGACTCGCGTACATACCGCAGGGAAAAGAACTCAGCGCCCGTGCGCAAGGCAGCGAAGCGCTGCTTGAGCTGGGGGTGGAAATCGAACATTCGGGAACCTCCTTGTTAGGGGGAAGCGGTAAAGCGACGGCGGGGAGGGGTGAAACGATTGCGCGAGACCTAGAGTAGGCCTGCGTGGGGGTAGGATCAAGTGAAGAGGGGGTGTAGGGGGTTTTACTGTGAATCAGGGGGAGGGGGTGTTGAATTGTAGGGCCTCATCGCTGGCAAGCCAGGCTCCCACAGGTTTCTCGGTGACCACACTATCTGTGAACGACGCAAAACCCTGTGGGAGCTGGCCTGCCAGCGATTAGCCGTGACGCGGTATCAAGTCAGGCTCCCACAGGTTTTCTGGTGAGCACAATATTTGTGAACGACGCAAAAACCTGTGGGAGCTGGCTTGCCAGCGATTAGCCGTGACGCGGTATCAAGTATTACTGAGCAGCAGGCGTGATATCACGCATCGCCTTGCCCTTCACCGGCGCATCGCCCGCTACGTAGTAGTCGGCGGTGCTGCGCGGCAGCGGCTGGCGGCCACGGATCTTGTCGGCGATTTTCTCGGCGATCATGATCGTCGGCGCGTTCAGGTTGCCGGTGGTGATGATCGGCATGATCGACGCATCGACCACTCGCAGACCCTGCATGCCATGCACGCGGCCTTCGCCATCGACCACAGCCATCTCGTCGGTGCCCATCTTGCACGAGCAGGACGGGTGGAACGCGGTCTCGGCGTGTTCGCGGATGAACTTGTCCAGCTGCTCATCGGACTGCACTTCGATACCCGGGCTGATTTCACGGCCACGGTATTGATCGAGGGCCGGCTGTTGCATGATTTCACGGGTCAGGCGGATGCCGTCACGGAATTCCTGCCAGTCCTGCTCGGTGGCCATGTAGTTGAACAGAATGCTCGGGTGCTGACGCGGATCCTTGGACTTCACCTGGATGCGACCACGGCTCGGCGAACGCATGGAACCCATGTGCGCCTGGAAACCGTGCTCTTTCACACCGTTGCTGCCGTTGTAGTTAATCGCTACCGGCAGGAAGTGGTACTGGATGTTCGGCCATTCGAATTCCGGACGCGAACGGATGAAACCGCCGGCCTCGAACTGGTTGCTGGCGCCGATGCCGGTGCCGTTGAACAGCCACTCGGCACCGATGGCCGGCTGGTTGTACCAGAGCAGCGACGGGTACAGCGAAACCGGTTGGGTGCAAGCGTATTGCAGGTACAGCTCAAGGTGATCCTGCAGGTTTTCACCGACGCCCGGCAGGTCGTGAACCACCGGGATGTCGAGGCTTTCCAGCAGTTTTGCCGGGCCTACGCCGGAACGCTGCAACACCTGTGGCGAGGCGATGGCGCCGGAGCACAGCAGGACTTCCTTGCGGGCTTTGGCTTCAACACGCTCTTCAGCGTCGCCCACCAGATAACGCACGCCGGTGGCACGCTTGCCTTCGAACAGAATCTTGTCGGTCAGGGCGTGGGTGACGATGGTCAGAGTCGAACGCTTTTTAGCGATATCGAGGTAACCCCGGGCGGTGGAAGCACGACGGCCGTTCGGCGTCACAGTGCGGTCCATCGGGCCGAAGCCTTCCTGCTGATAACCGTTCAAGTCTTCGGTACGCGGGTAACCGGCCTGCACGCCTGCTTCAACCATGGCGTGGAACAGCGGGTTGTTGCCAGCCTTTGGCGTGGTCACGCTGACCGGGCCTTCGCCACCGTGGTAATCGTTCGGGCCGATGTCACGGGTTTCCGCTTTGCGGAAGTACGGCAGGCAGTTCAGGTAGTCCCAATCTTCAAGGCCCGGCAGCTTGGCCCAGTTGTCGTAGTCCATCGCGTTGCCGCGGATGTAGCACATGCCGTTGATCAGCGAAGAGCCGCCGAGGCCTTTGCCGCGACCGCATTCCATCCGGCGACCGTCCATGTGTGGCTCTGGATCGGTTTCGTAAGCCCAGTTGTAGCGACGACCTTGCAGCGGGAACGCCAGTGCGGCCGGCATTTGCGTGCGGAAATCGAGACGATAATCCGGGCCGCCTGCTTCGAGCAGCAGAACGGTGACGCCTTCGTCTTCAGTCAGACGGGTCGCCAGGGTGTTACCGGCCGAGCCGGCACCGATGATGATGTAATCGAATTCTTGGGACATTGAATGCACCCTCTTTGAAGTTGGTCAGGTCGAGATCGCCGGGACCTTGCAAAGCCTGTGATGAGGAGAAAATCCCCTGTGGTGAGGGGATTTATCCCCGATGGGCTGCGCAGCAGTCCTGAAATCAGCGATTGAGATCTATCTGGAGAACTGCAGTGTCTGGAGGGGGGCTGCTTCGCAGCCCAGCGGGGATCAATCCCCTCGCCACAAAGGCCCCATCCAGACTCTGAGTCAGATCAGAACACCGAGACGTAATCGCCCAGCTCGACCTGTACCGATTTGATGCGGGTGAAGTTGTTCAGCGAGCTGATCCCGTTTTCACGGCCAACACCCGACTGCTTGTAACCGCCGACCGGCATTTTTGCGTCGGACTCGCCCCAGGCGTTGATCCAGCAGATACCGGCTTCGAGCTGATGAATCACGCGGTGCGCGCGGTTCAGGTCTTTGGTGACGATACCGGCGGCCAGGCCGAAGTCAGTGTCGTTGGCGCGGCGGATCACTTCTTCTTCGGTCTCGTAAGACAGGATCGCCATGACCGGGCCAAAGATTTCTTCACGAACGATGGTCATGTCGTCAGTGCAGTCAGTGAACACGGTTGGTGCCACGAACGCGCCTTTGGCGAATTCGCCGTCGGTCAGACGCTCGCCGCCACACAGCACGCGGGCACCTTGTTCTTTACCCTTGGCGATGTAGCCCAGCACGCTTTCCATGTGCGCGAAGCTCACCAGCGGACCGAAGTTGGTGTTTTCGTCTTCCGGGTTGCCGATGCGGATGCGCGCAACGCGCTCAACGATCTTGGCTTCGAAAGCAGCTTTCAGGTGGCTCGGCACGAACACGCGAGTACCGTTGGTGCAGACCTGACCGGAGCTGTAGAAGTTGGCCATCATCGCGGTGTCGGCGGCGCGATCGAGGTCGGCGTCGTCGAAGATGATCAGCGGGGATTTGCCGCCCAGTTCCATGGTCACGTCTTTGAGCGAGGATGCCGAAGCGCTGGCCATGACTTTCTTGCCGGTGTCGGTGCCGCCGGTGAACGAGATTTTCTCGATGCGCGGGTGCTCGGTCAGCCAGGTGCCGACTTCACGGCCACTGCCGGTCAGTACGTTGAACACGCCATCCGGAACGCCGGCTGCGGTGTAGATTTCAGCCAGTTTCAGGGTAGTCAGCGAGGTGACTTCGCTTGGCTTGAAGATCATCGCGTTACCGGCGGCCAGCGCTGGAGCGGATTTCCACAGGGCGATCTGGATCGGGTAGTTCCACGCGCCGATACCGGCAACAACGCCCAGCGGCTCGCGACGGGTGTAAACGAATGCGGTGTCACGCAGCGGGATCTGCTCGCCTTCGATGGCGGGAACCAGGCCTGCGTAGTATTCCAGCACGTCGGCGCCGGTGACGATGTCGACGTACTTGGTTTCGGAGAAGGCTTTACCGGTGTCCAGGGTTTCCAGAGCAGCCAGTTCATCGTTGCGCTCGCGCAGGATGTCGACGGCACGACGCAGGATGCGCGAACGCTCCATGGCGGTCATCGCGGCCCAGATTTTCTGGCCCTTTTCGGCGCTGACGACAGCGCGCTCGACGTCTTCTTTGGTCGCACGTTGTACTTGTGCGAGGACTTCACCGTTCGCCGGGTTGATGGCTTCGAAGGTGGCGTCGCTGGAGGCGTCGGAGTAAGCGCCATCGATGTAGAGTTTTTGCAGTTCGAAACGGGCCATAGTGTCCTCGCAAGTGCATAAGTGGTTGGCGTTGGTCACCGGGTGAGCCATGTAGCTGTGGCATCGCTGGTCGGTGACAGTTCAGGGGCCGAGCTTTTTTCGAGTGCTCTAGCTCACCTGCTTGGCCAATTGGAAATCCATGTATTCGTAAGCGATCTGTTGCGCCTGCGCTGTGTCGAAAGCGTCTCCCGACAGCGCGCCGCGCAACCACAACCCGTCAATGAGGGCTGCCAGACCGCGGGCGGCGCTGCGCGCATCTTCGAGCGGCAACACACGGCGGAACTGGCAGCACAGGTTGGAATACAAGCGGTGATCGTTGATCCGCTGCAACCTGTGCAAAGACGGCTGGTGCATGCTGGTGGCCCAAAAGGCCAACCAGGTTTTCATTGCCGGGCCATTGACCTGGCTGGCGTCGAAGTTGCCTTCGATGATCACCTGCAGATGCGCCCGTGGGCTGTCATCTGCCAACGCCTGACGACGTGCGGTGACACTCTCGCTGAGGGCGGTCATCAGATACCGCATCGTGGCGGCAATCAGGCCATTCTTGTCCTGAAAATAGTGACTGATGATGCCATTCGAGACACCGGCCAAACGGGCGATCAGCGCAATGCTGGCGTCCCCCATTCCGACCTGATCGACCGCCTGCAAAGTGGCTTCGATCAGTTGTTGGCGGCGGATGGGTTGCATACCGACCTTGGGCATCTTGCACATCTCCTTAGGCCTTCCGACGGGCGAATAACGCTTATCGGATTGAGGGCCAGTCTATTTTGTTTTGATTGAACGTTCAATCAACAAAGAATAAGATCTGCGACAAATCGTCGCTGCCTACAGCTTTTTCCTACGTGTATGTGGCGATAAAACCGACATCCGAAAATGCTTGAAACCTGTATGGGGCATGGCGCGGTTCGCGATTCGAAGGACGTGTTGAAAGGGCAAGACGCTCGGGGCCAGGTTTCGGATGAACGTCCGGACACCTTCGGCCACGAAAGCGATTCGCAGCGCCATTTCGGCAGGTTCGGGCTTTTTTCGGGGTGTCTTTATATCACCCGCCGGTCGGCTGCCAACTAACCGATTGGTCGGGTTCCGTGTTGCCTTGTGTTCTTCTCTCGCACTGCCTGGAGCATTTGTGCCATGAGTTCTGCCTCGCTAATAAAGACCCCGCCCGAGAAGGTGACGGTCAACGGTTGGGTGTTTTACACCTCTACCGCGCTGATTCTGTTGTTGACCGCCATTCTGATCATCGCCCCGCAAGAGGCCGGCAGGATGTTGAGTGTGGCTCAGGCCTGGTTGTCGCGCAGCTTCGGCTGGTACTACATGGTGGTGATCGCCGCTTACCTGGTGTTTGTGGTGGGCCTGGCGTTTTCTTCCTACGGCAAACTCAAACTGGGCAGCAAGGACGACACCCCGGATTTCAGTTACGGCGCCTGGGCGGGAATGCTGTTCTCGTCGGGTATCGGTATTTCGCTGTTGTACTTCGGCGCCTCCGAGCCGCTGGATCACTATTTCAATCCGCCGGAAGGCACTGCCGGCTCCAACATGGCGGCGCGTCAGGCTGTACAGCTGACTTTCCTGCATTGGGGCCTGCACGGCTGGGCGATCTATGCACTGGTCGGTCTGGCCGTGGCGTACTTTGCTTATCGTCATAACCAGCCGCTGGCACTGCGTTCGGCGCTGTATCCGCTGGTCGGTGAGCGTTGGGTCAAAGGTGCGGCCGGTCATGCGGTAGACGGCTTCGGCATGTTCGTGACCCTTTTGGGTCTGGTGACCAACCTGGGGATTGGTTCGCTGCAAGTGTCGTCGGGCCTTGAAAACCTGTTCGGCATGGAACACAGCAACACCAACCTGCTGATCGTGATCATTGTGATGAGCACCGTGGCGACCATCGCGGCTGTGTCGGGTGTGGAGAACGGCATCCGTCGTCTGTCCAACCTGAACATCGTGCTGTTCAGCGGTCTGCTGATTTTCGTGCTGCTGTTCGGCCCGACCTTGCACTTGCTCAACGGCTTCGTGCAGAACGTCGGCGACTACCTCAACGGCATCGTGCTGAAAACCTTCGACCTTTACGTGTATGAGGGCAGCGCCGAGAAAACCGAACGCTGGATGGGCCTGTGGACGCTGTTCTACTGGGCGTGGTGGATTTCCTGGGCGCCATTCGTCGGCATGTTCATCGCGCGGATTTCCCGTGGTCGGACCGTGCGTGAACTGGTCGCCGGTGTGCTGCTGATTCCGCTGGGCTTCACGCTGGCCTGGTTGTCGATCTTCGGTAACTCGGCACTGGATCTGGTGATGAATCATGGGGCGGTGGAACTCGGCAAGACGGCGCTGGAACAGCCGTCGATGGCGATCTATCAGCTGCTCGAGCATTACCCGGCGTCGAAGATTGTCATCGGTGTGTCGATCTTCGTGGGTTTCGTACTGTTCCTGACCCCGGCCGATTCCGGTGCGGTGATGATGGCCAATCTTTCGTGCAAGGGCGGCAACGTCGACGAAGATGCGCCGCACTGGCTGCGGATTTTCTGGTCGGCCATTATCACGCTGGTGACCATCGGTCTGCTGTTTGCCGGTAACTTTGAAGCCATGCAAACCATGGTCGTGCTGGCCGGTCTGCCGTTCTCGGTGGTGCTGGTGTTCTTCATGTTCGGCCTGCACAAGGCGATGCGCCAGGACGTGCAGATCGAACAGGAGCAAGCGCAACTGGCCGAGCGTGGTCGTCGTGGTTTCAGTGAGCGTCTGACGCAACTGGATCTGCAGCCGAGCCAATCGGTGGTTCAGCGGTTCATGGACAAGCAAGTCAGCCCGGCGCTGGAAGACGCGGCCGCGCAAATGCGTGCTCAGGGTCTGGAAGTACAGACGCTGCTGGGTAAATCCAAGCGTTGCATGGGCGTGCGCATCGAGATGGAAGAGGGTAACCCTTTCGTTTATGAAGTGAGCCTGGAGGGTTACCTCGCGACGCCGACTGAATCTGTGGACTCTGAAGAGGCGCGCCAGCGCTACTACCGCGCTGAGGTGTACCTGCACAACGGCAGCCAGGATTACGACCTGATGGGCTTCACGCAGGATCAGATCACGCGGGATGTGCTCGATCAGTTTGAAAGCCATCGGCAGCTCCTTGGCCGGGTGTACAGCTAAGACTTGGAGTTCTGCGGTGCAGTTACTTGCAGCGCAGAACTATTGTGGCGAGGGGATTTATCCCCGATGGGCTGCGCAGCAGTCCTGAAAGAAGCAACCGCGATAGATCTGATCCACCGCGCTTGCAGATTTGGGGCCGCTTCGCGACCCATCGGGGATAAATCCCCTCACCACAGGTTCTCTGTTTACATTCGAATATCTGCACTAACAAAAACGCCGCGATCCTCTCGCGGCGTTTTTGTGTCTGCGGGGCTTACCCCAGGTTCTTGCCCAGCAACGCGTGATACAGCTCGCTGTCGCCCAGGATCCCCACCACATGATTGTTATCGTGCAGCACCAGTTTGTTGCCGGTCTGGTAACGAATCTGCAACGCATCACGCATGCCGATATTCGAGTCCACCAGCGTCGGCCGGCGCTCCAGCCCTTCGACGGCTTGCCCCGGTGCCCAATTCTGCAAGTCGAGGGCCGCGCCGTTCTGTCGCGCGCCTTTGATGGTGTTGCCTTCGGCCAGGTCCAGCCACGAATCGCCGCCCGGATCGAGGCAGACCGAGCCGTTGATGCGTTTGCACTTGTCCAGCGTGCGCATCAGGCTGCGACCGCACAGCACGTTGAGCGGATTGGTGTGCGCGACGAAGGTGCGCACATAGTCGTCCGCCGGGTTCAGCACAATCTCTTCCGGCACGCTGTACTGGATGATCCGGCCGTCCTTCATGATCGCGATGCGGCTACCCAGTTTGAGCGCCTCATCAAGGTCGTGACTCACAAACACGATGGTCTTGTTGAGCTTGCGTTGCAGCTCCAGCAGTTCATCCTGCAAACCCTGGCGGATCAACGGGTCGAGCGCCGAGAACGGTTCGTCCATCAATAGAATGTCAGCGTCCATGGCCAGCGCCCGGGCCAGGCCCACACGTTGCTGCATACCGCCGGAGAGTTCGTCAGGCTTCTTGTTGCGCCATTGGGTCAGGCCCACCAGTTCGAGTTTTTCATCGACCAGTTTCTTGCGTTCCTTCTCCGGGCGACCCTGCATTTCCAGACCGAAACTGATGTTCTCGCGCACCGTCAGCCAAGGCATCAAAGCGAACTTCTGAAACACCATGGCGATGCGTTTGGTGCGCATCATTTTCAGTTCGGCGGGCGTGCAGGAGGCGATGTCGATCTGGCGGTTTTCATGCTCGACGAACAGCTTGCCGCGGCTCACGGTGTTGAGGCCGTTGATGCAGCGCAGCAGGCTCGACTTGCCGGAACCCGAGAGGCCCATCAGCACGCAGATTTCGCCTTTGTTGATGTCCAGCGTGGCTTTTTCCACACCAACGATTTGCCCGGTCTTTTTCAGGATCTCGTTGCGGGTCATGCCCTGATCCAGCAGCTTGAGCGCCTCGCGCGGATCCTTGGAGAAGATTACGTCGACGTCTTCGAAGCGAATAATGCTCATGCGTCACCCCCTACTTTGGCGTCGGGTTGTTTGCAGATACGGTCGAGCATGATCGCCAGCAGTACGATCGCCAGGCCTGCTTCGAAGCCCAGGGCGATATCAGCAGTGTTCAGTGCGTTGACCACCGGTTTGCCGAGTCCGTCGGCGCCCACCAGTGCCGCGATCACCACCATCGACAACGACAGCATGATGCACTGGGTGATGCCGGCAGCGATGCTCGGCATGGCGTGAGGCAGTTCGATCCGTGAGAGCAATTGGCGACGCGAGCAGCCGAAGGCCTTGCCGGCGTCCATGAGTTCTTGCGGGACATCGCGGATGCCCAGGTAGGTCAGGCGGATCGGCGCCGCGATGGCGAACACCACCGTGGAGATCAGGCCCGGCACCACACCCAGCCCGAAGAGGGTCAGGGTAGGAATGAGGTAAACGAAGGTTGGTACGGTCTGCATCAGATCGAGTACCGGACGCATCACCGTATAGAACATCGGCTTGTGCGCGGCGATGATGCCCAGCGGCACACCGATCAGCACGCAGACAAAGGTGGCGAACAACACCTGGGCGAGGGTTTCCATGGTTTCCTGCCAGTAACCCAGATTGAGGATCAGCAGAAACGAAGCAACGACAAAAGCGGTGAGTCCCCATTTGCGCTGGATCAGATGCGCAATCAGGGCGATGAGGCCGATCAAGACCAGCGGGTTGAACCAGGTCAGCGCAAACGTCACGCCGTGGATCATCGTTTCCAGCGTCACGGCGATTGCGTCGAAGGTGTTGGCGCCGTGTTGCGTCAACCATTCAACGAATGCCGCGATGTACTGGCCTAAAGGTATTTTCTGATCAATCAGCATGGTAGTGAACGTCCGCATGCAAGGAAATAAACAGCCCGGGCGGCCTGAACCGCCCGGCATAAGCGATTACTGATTCAGCTTGGCTTTCACGGCCTCCAGGCCAGGCTTACCGTCAATGGTGGTCACGCCAGCGAGCCAGGTATCGAGCACTTGTGGATTCTTTTTCAGCCAGGCCTTGGCGGCCGCGTCAGGCTTCATCTTGTCGTCGAGGATGTTGCCCATCAGTTCGCTTTCCATGTCGACGGTGAATTCCAGATTCTTCAGCAACTGACCGACGTTGCTGCATTCCGTGGCGTAACCCTTGCGGGTGTTGGTCGCTACGGTGGCCGCACCGAAATCGGGGCCGAAGAACTCGTCGCCGCCGGTCAGGTATTGAATCTTGAAGCGCTTGTTCATCGGGTGCGGTGCCCAGCCGAGGAACACCACTTCGGTGCCACGGCGCGAAGCCCGGTCAACCTGCGAGAGCATGCCCGCTTCAGACGATTCGACGACTTTGAAACCAGCGGTTTTCAGGCCAAAGGCGTCCTTGTCGATCATGCTCTGGATCAGGCGGTTGCCGTCGTTGCCAGGCTCGATGCCGTAAATCTTGCCGTCGAGTTCTTTCTTGAATTTGGCGATGTCGGCGAAGTCATGCAGACCTTTGTCATACAAGGCTTGCGGCACGGCGAGGGTGTATTTGGCGCCAGTGAGGTTGGTGCGCACGGTTTCCACGGTGCCGGCGTCGCGGTAGGCCTTGATGTCGTTTTCCATGGTCGGCATCCAGTTGCCGAGGAATACGTCCATGTTCTTGCCGTCGGCCAGCGACTTGTAGGTCACGGGCACGGAGATCATGGTGGTCTTGGTCTTGTAGCCGAGGGCGTTGAGGACGACGGAGGTGGTAGCGGTGGTGGCGGTGATGTCGGTCCAGCCAACATCGGAGAAATTCACGGTACTGCACTGTGCCGGTTCTGCAGCTTGCGCCAGTAACGGCAGACTCAGCATGGCGGCCAACAACAACGACGGGGAACCTTTCATGGATGGACTCCTTGGTGTTTTTTTTGGCAGTGTTCCGACTGGACCACCGCACTTATGGGTTGCGGTTGGATGGCGTTCTGGAGACAGCTCTACCACGTCGCCTTGCAATCGAGTCATAACGATCATGTACCAGTGAAAATCTGACGCCTACAGGGGGGGTCGTATCCAGTACAGGGATGGTCGCATCCAGTGTCAGTGACGTCGTTTACAGCTTTTTTCTACCCTGTCTGGCCATCTGAACTGCATAAAAACGGCGCAAATGAGCGGGAAAACCGGCGCGGCGTTAGTGAGCATGAGTGCGTCGGTGCCAGACGCCGTACGAGCTATCAAAAGCCTGATGATGCGGGCATTCCGGCGGATCGCAGCTTGAGCGTAGCAGCTCCGCCAGCGGGCGCTTCACGCCCCGGATCAGCATTCTCAGGAGCTCTGCAGCAATGGCTATCAGCGTTTTCGACCTGTTCAAAATCGGCATCGGCCCTTCCAGTTCCCACACCGTCGGGCCAATGCGCGCGGCGGCATTGTTTGTCGAATCGCTGCGCGACAGGCATCAGTTGGAACAGGTGCGGCGCATTGAGGTTCAGCTTTTCGGTTCGCTGTCGGCCACGGGTATCGGACACGGCAGCGACAACGCGGTGATCATGGGCCTGATGGGCGAGTGGCCGGACGCAATCGATCCGTCGCAGATCGGCCCGCGCATCCAGGCCCTGCGTGAAACCCACACACTCCTTCTGGATGGTCGCTTGTCGGTGCCGTTTGTCTGGGCCCGCGACATGCGCCTGATCGAGGAAAACCTGCCGTTCCATCCCAACGCCATGACCCTGGTTGCCGAAGGCGATCACGGCGAGTTGCATCGCGACACCTACTATTCGGTCGGTGGCGGATTTGTCGTGGATGAGGCGCAGGCGTCCAGCGGTGTGGTTGATCTGGATCGCACCGAATTGCCTTATGACTTTTCCAGCGCCGTCGAGCTGCTGGAGCTGTGCAAGAAGCACAACCTGCGTGTCGCCGAACTGATGCTGGCCAACGAAAAAGTCTGGCGCAGTGAGGAAGAAATCCGTGCCGGGCTGATGAAACTGTGGCGGGCGATGCAGGATTGCGTCGAGCAGGGCTTGAAACACGAGGGCATCTTGCCCGGTGGGTTGAATGTGCGTCGGCGTGCGGCGAAATTGCATCGCAGCTTGCAGGAGCTGGGCAAGCCCAATGTGATTGGCTCGACACTGAGCGCGATGGAGTGGGTCAACCTGTTCGCCCTCGCCGTGAATGAAGAGAACGCTGCGGGCGGGCGCATGGTCACGGCGCCGACCAATGGCGCGGCGGGGATCATACCGGCGGTATTGCACTACTTTATGAAGTTCAGCGAGGCGGTGACTGACGCCAATGTCGTTGACTACTTACTCAGCGCGGCGGCAGTGGGGATTCTGTGCAAGAAGAATGCTTCGATCTCCGGTGCTGAAGTCGGCTGTCAGGGCGAAGTCGGTTCGGCGTGCGCGATGGCGGCGGCGGGGCTGGCGGAGATTCTTGGCGCGACACCCGAGCAACTGTGCAATGCGGCGGAGATAGGCCTGGAACACAACCTTGGGCTAACGTGCGATCCGGTGGGTGGTCTGGTGCAAGTGCCGTGCATCGAGCGCAATGCAATTGCGGCGGTGAAAGCAATCAACGCCGCGCAGATGGCGCTGCGTGGTGACGGGCAGCACTTTATCTCGCTGGACCGGGTGATCCGCACCATGCGCGATACCGGCGCCGATATGCATGACAAATATAAAGAGACGTCGCGCGGTGGGTTGGCGGTGAGCGCGGTTGAGTGCTGACACCGAGTTGCCCTGTGGCGAGGGGATTTATCCCCGATGGGCTGCGAAGCGGCCCCAAGCCCTGCAATCGAGTTTTGCCTGACACACCGCGGTGAATGGGTTTACGACTGCTGCGCAGCCGATCGGGGATAAATCCCCTCGCCACAGGATTTATCCCGGATGGGCTGCGAAGCGGCCCCAAGTCCTGCAATCGAGTTTTGCCTGACACACCGCGGTGAATGGGTTTACGACTGCTGCGCAGCCGATCGGGGATAAATCCCCTCGCCACAGGATTTATCCCGGATGGGCTGCGAAGCGGCCCCAAGTCCTGCAATCGAGTTTTGCCTGACACACCGCGGTGGATGGGTTTACGACTGCTGCGCAGCCGATCGGGGATAAATCCCCTCGCCACAGGATTTATGTTTGATTTGGAAAAGGGTGGAGAGTCAGACCAGTCAAAACTGCTCGCTAACGGAACACTTCCAACCCGGCGCGCCACCTTTTAGCGCGTCGTAATCAGATAAGAGCATTCCTGCCCCGTGACGCGTACCAGCGCCTGCTACCGCCCGTCACCCGTGCGTGCGGTGACACTGCGCAGCAACCGCGCGCAGGCCAGTTCCCACAAGTGCTACCGATATGCTCACACGCAACGGGGCAGAGCTTTCACTGGCGTTGATGGCACTTCGAAATACCTTTTGTCGGACGTCTCGAATAGACACGTCGCGACGTCGTTTTCAGGAGTTATTGAACGGCCATTCAATTTTAGGCATGGCAATTGCTCTGTCATAACAAAGCCCGCCTCCCTTGCGAGAGCGCCGGCAATAACAAGAGCCTCCGCCTGAGGCCATCACCCGCTTTGTGTGAGGAGATACCGCGATGACGTCGTTCAACTCCGGGGCCCAACCCCAGAACCGTGCGCCTCAATCCATCGGCTTTCTGCTGCTGGACAATTTCACGCTGATTTCTCTGGCCTCCGCAGTAGAACCTCTGCGCATGGCCAACCAATTGTCCGGTCGCGAGCTGTATCGCTGGAGCACCCTCACCGTCGATGGCGGCCAGGTGTGGGCCAGTGACGGTCTGCAAATCACCCCCGACGCCTCCATGCACAAAGCGCCGCCGCTGGACACTGTGATTGTTTGCGGTGGCATCGGCATCCAGCGCACCGTTACCCGTGAACACGTTTCGTGGCTGCAAAGCCAGGCGCGTCAGTCCAAGCGCCTCGGTGCCGTGTGCACCGGCAGTTGGGCCCTGGCCTGCGCCGGTCTGCTCGACGGTTTCGATTGCAGCGTGCATTGGGAGTGTCTGGCGGCGATGCAGGAAGCTTTCCCGCGCGTGGCGATGAGCACCCGCTTGTTCACCCTCGACCGCAACCGTTTCACCAGCTCCGGCGGCACCGCGCCGCTGGACATGATGCTGCACCTGATCAGCCGCGATCACGGCCGTGAACTGTCCGCCGCGATCTCGGAAATGTTCGTCTACGAGCGTATCCGCAACGAGCAGGATCACCAGCGTGTGCCGCTCAAGCACATGCTCGGCACCAACCAGCCGAAATTGCAGGAAATCGTCGCGCTGATGGAAGCCAATCTGGAAGAGCCAATCGACCTCGATGAACTGGCGGTGTACGTCGCCGTGTCGCGCCGGCAGCTGGAGCGCCTGTTTCAGAAATACCTGCACTGTTCGCCTTCGCGCTACTACCTCAAGCTGCGCCTGATTCGCGCCCGGCAGTTGCTCAAGCAGACGCCGATGTCGATCATCGAAGTGGCATCGGTGTGTGGTTTCGTGTCGACGCCGCACTTCTCCAAGTGCTACCGCGAATACTTCGGCATTCCGCCGCGTGACGAGCGCGTAGGCTCCAACACCACCCAGCAAGTGGCGATGCTGCCGCTGCCGCAGGCGATTGTGATGTCGCCGCTTTCGGGGCCGATGTCGGCGCTGAGCCAGGCGCGCAATGAGTCGACGTTTGCCAGTGTAAGGCTGTAGACCGAGGCGCTTTCATCGCTGGCAAGCCAGCTCCCACAGGATCTGTGTTGGACACAAATGTTGTGTTCACCCGGATCACTGTGGGAGCTGGCTTGCCAGCGATGGCGGTTCGTCAGGCGCTATGGCTTTGCTGATAGTCCGCCAACGCTGGCAGCAACTGTTTGTCGATGGCCTGACGCACCGCCGGTTGAATGCTTGCGCCACTGGTGTACATGTCCTTGACCATCTTGCGCAGCTCGGATGCCCTGACATTATCCAGGCCACGCACCGCGCACTCACAAGCCTGCTCGGCCGTGGAGCCACTCGGCACCTGAAATCCCAATGCCTTGAGCTGGCCCAACAGGTCTTCCTGATCAATCAAGTCGGCATACATCATGAGGCGAATCCTTCTTCGGCAACGGAGGTCGTGGTTCGATTCTGGTAGGCGGGTGAAGTGACGGCAAGAGCGATTTGTCGCAGTGGCCGCGACGGCTATGAACAGGTCGTTTTCGGCTAACTCGGAGTGCAGGGGAGTAGGCACACTGGACTCAGCTTGCAACACGAAGGTTTGGTCACCCTCGCATCGCAGCTCCTCAACAGTAGCCTCTGCCCCGATCCTGTCACGGCTGGTATCGGGGCTTTTTTTTGGCTGTGAATCAGGAAGTCTGAGTTGGTTTTGCGGACGCCATCGCGGGCAAGCCCGCTCCCACAGGGTTTGGTGTCGATCACAAAAATGTGACCGACGCCTAACCCTGTGGGAGCGGGCTTGCCCGCGATGAACGATAACCCGGTCTATCTGGCAGGCGGCAGAGCGATGACGCGGCCGATGTAAGCGGGGGCGGGCAGATCGGTTTGCGCGGCGACCATGGCTTGCAGGTGATTCAGCGTGTCGGGGGTGAACGGTGCCGAGCGTGGGCCGGCAAGATCAACATGGAGCAACATTTGCTCGTTGCCGGCCAGTTCCTGGGGATCGCCGACTTTGTGCAGGCTGAGATAGAGGTGCAGGCGTTTGCTGTCGTGGCCGATGATTTGCGTGTGCACTTCGACGTCGGTATCGAGCTTCACTTCGTGCAGGTAGTTGAGGTGCAGTTCGAGGGTAAACAGCGAGTGGCCGCTGGCTTCGCGGTTGTTGCTGTCCATGCCGAGGCGATCCATCAGGGCATCGGTGGCGTAGCTGAAAATCAGCAGGTAGAAGGCATCGCGCAGGTGGCCGTTGTAGTCGACCCAGTCGGGGATGATGCGGGTTTGGTAGGTGGTGAGGGTGGGCATGATTGGGTTCCGGCAGAAGGTTGGTGGTGAAGATCAAAAGCAATCCCCTCACCCCAGCCCTCCCGAAACGTCGGACCGCCCCCAAGGGGGCCAGGGGGAAAGGGAGCAGATCTTCAAGCTTTTCAAGTCCTGAGTTCGGCTCGGTAATTCAGGTCGGTGTAACTCGCAAGAGCACCTCGGTCAGTCCCCTCTACCTCTGGGAGAGGGCTAGGGTGAGGGCTGCATTGTCATGCCAAACGCATCACTCGCTGAAACTCATCCCATGCTTTTCCTTGGTAGTCCTGACCGCCTCAAGCACCGCCAACAAGCAATCATCACGATAGCGCTCCAGTGCCGAAATGCTACGTTCGCCAAGCTGCTCGCTGGTGCCATCGACCACGTCATCAATCAACTTGTCGGTCAGCTCCGGCGCCGGCAGATAGGTCCACGGCAACTGCAAGGCCGGGCCGAATTGCGACATGAAGTGGCGCATCCCGGCATCACCACCGGCCAGCGTGTAAGTCAGGAACGTGCCCATGAACGACCAGCGCAGACCCGCGCCAAAGCGGATCGCATCGTCGATCTCACCTGTAGTCGCCACGCCATCGTTGACCAGGTGCAGCGCCTCGCGCCACAGCGCTTCAAGCAAACGGTCGGCGATGAATCCAGGCACTTCCTTGCGCACGTGCAGCGGACGCATGCCGAGGGATTCGTAGACTTTCATCGCCGCTTGCACGGCCTCAGGCGCGGTGTTCTTGCCGCCGACGACTTCCACCAACGGCAGCAGGTAGACCGGATTGAACGGATGGCCGACCACGCAGCGTTCCGGGTGGGTCGAGCTCTCGTAAAACTCGCTCGGCAGCAGGCCTGAAGTGCTGGAACCGATTAACGCGTTCGGCTTGGCGGATGCGCTGATTTTGCTGTGCAATTCCAGTTTCAGTTCCAGACGTTCCGGAGCGCTTTCCTGAATGAAATCGGCATCGCGCACGCATTCTTCGATGGTCGCGACAAAACGCAGGCGATCCTGTGATGCGCCCGGTGCCAGACCGTTTTTTTCCAGTGCACCCCAGGCGTTGGCGACGCGTTTGCGCAATGCCGCTTCAGCGCCGGGTGCCGGGTCCCAGGCGACCACGTCGAGGCCATGGGCGAGGGCACGCGCGACCCAGCCGCTGCCGATGACACCGCTGCCCAGAGCGGCGAAGGTTTTGATTTCGGTGATAAAGCTCATAGGGTTTTTCCTGAAAGAAGGCGTTCCCTGTAGGAGCTGCCGAAGGCTGCGATCTTTTGACTTTGATTGTTAGAAACAAGATCAAAAGATCGCAGCCTTCGGCAGCTCCTACAGGAGAGATTGTGTGTAGGTTTAGCGGCGCTGGGTCAGGCCCATCTTCTGGCGGCCTTCAGCCGGGGTCAGCACGCGGGCGCCGAGGCGGCTGAGGATTTCGGTGGCGCGTTCGACCAATTGACCGTTGGTCGCGAGCACACCCTTGTCCAGCCACAGATTGTCTTCCAGGCCGACCCGCACGTTGCCACCGAGCAGCACCGCTTGCGCCGCCATCGGCATCTGCATCCGGCCAATGCCGAACCCGGCCCACACTGCGTCTGCCGGCAGGTTATCGACCATGGCTTTCATGGTGGTGGTGTCGGCCGGCGCGCCCCACGGGATGCCCAGGCACAGCTGAAACAACGGGTTGTCGAGCAGACCCTCCTTGATCATCTGTTTGGCGAACCACAGGTGGCCGGTGTCGAAAATTTCCAGTTCGGCTTTCACACCCAGCTCGGTTATGCGTTTGGCGCCTGCGCGCAGTTGCGCCGGGGTGGAGACGTAAATGGTGTCGCCGTCGCCGAAGTTCAGCGTGCCGCAATCGAGGGTGCAGATTTCCGGCAGCAGTTCTTCGACATGAGCGAGGCGGGTCAGCGGGCCGACCAGATCGGTGTTCGGGCCGAACTCCATCGGGTTCTCGCCAGCGCCGATTTCCAGGTCGCCACCCATGCCGGCCGTGAGGTTGACGATGATGTCGACGTCGGCCTCGCGGATCCGCTCCATCACTTCGCGGTACAGCGCCACGTCGCGGCTGAACTTGCCGGTCTGCGGATCGCGCACATGGCAATGCACGACCGTCGCGCCAGCCTTGGCGGCTTCCACCGCTGCAGCGGCGATCTGTTTCGGGGTGACCGGCACGTGCGGGCTGCGGGCGGTCGTGTCGCCAGCACCGGTGAGTGCGCAGGTGATGATGACGTCGTGGTTCATGAGGCGGTTTCCTTCAGGCGTGATGGGTCTGTCCGCAGCCCTTGTCGGGCTGCGAAGCGGTGATTCAGGGGTGATTTACTTGCTGGTCAGTTTCAGGTTTTCAGCCGCCGGTTTGCCGTCGAATGTGGTCACACCTTCGAGCCAGCGCTGTTTGTCTTGCGGGTGATCCTTGAGCCATTGCCTGGCGGATTCGAAGGCGTCCTTGTGATCGAGCAGCGGTTGCATCATCCGGCTCTCGTCTTCGGCGGTGTACGTCAGGTTGGTCAGCAGCCGACCGATGTTCGGACACTGTTCGGCGTATTTGGGCGACGTTACCGTCCATACGGTGGCCATACCTTCGTTCGGGCCGAGGGCGTCTTCGCTGCCAGTGAGGTAAGTCATCTTCACGTTGACGTTCATCGGATGCGGCGCCCAGCCGAAGAACACCACAGCCTCTTTGCGGCGCACGGCGCGATCAACCGCCGCGAGCATGCCGGCCTCGCTTGATTCGACCAGTTGGAATTTGCCGAGACCGAACTGATTCTTGGCGATCATTGCCTTGATCTGCGTGTTGGCGCCCGAGCCTGGCTCGATGCCGTAAATCTTGCCGCCCAGTTCTTTCTCGAATTTGGCGATGTCGGCGAAAGTTTTCAGGCCCTTGTCAGCCAGGTAAGTCGGTACGGCGAGGGTGGCGCGGGCGTCTTTGAGGCTTGGCGCTTCGAGGACTTTGACCTGATTGGCGTCGACGAACGGAGTGATGGTCTGGGTCATCAGCGGGTTCCAGTAGCCGAGGAACAGGTCCAGACGCTGATCGCGGATCCCGGCGAAGATGATTTGCTGGGACGCGCTGGTTTGTTTGGTGTTGTAGCCGAGGCCGTCGAGCAGGACCTGGGTCATGGCGCTGGTAGCGATCACGTCGGTCCAGTTGACCACGCCCATGCGTACGTTCTGGCAAGACGCGGGTTCGGCCGCCATGACGCTGGCGCTCAAGAAAGCGGTACCACTGAGTGCAAGAACACAGCTGCTGATCAGTCGTTTCATGTCGGGTTCCTCGGCAGGTCGTTTATTGTGGGTTCCGGCGTCTGATGCGTCGGTGATGCAAAGTTACGCAGCAATGCGCCCGTGAAAGCGCACTACGGCGACTGGCACTTGCACTGTAGCGACCTGCACTCTTGAACGACGATGACAAACGGCGTATCAACATCTAACGCTACCCGCCAACCGAGTGCGCCCATGTCCCAGGATTTCTACTTTTTGCTGATGCCGGGGTTTTCCGCGATCGGCTTTATCTCCGCGATCGAACCGCTGCGGGTGGCCAACCGTTTTCGCGGCGAGCTGTACCGCTGGCACGTGCTCAGCGCCGATGGCGGGGCAGTGCTGGCGAGCAATGGCATGTCGGTCAACGCCGATGCGGCGCTGGAGCCTCTGAAGAAGGGCGCAACGCTGTTGGTGGTCGCCGGATTCGAACCGCTGAAATTCGCCACGCCGACGCTCGAGCACTGGCTGCGCCGACTGGATAACGAAGGCGTCACCCTCGGCGCCATCGACACCGGCAGCTTCGTCCTCGCCGAGGCGGGCCTGCTCGAGGGCCATCGCCTGACTCTGCATTGGGAAGCGATCGATGCGTTCAAGGAATCTTATCCACAGCTCAGCGTGACGCAGGAACTGTTCGAGATTGACCGGCGGCGCATCACCTCGGCCGGTGGCACCGCTTCCATCGATTTAATGCTCGATCTGATCGCCCAGGCCCACGGCCCGCAACTGGCGATCCAGGTCAGCGAGCAATTTGTGTTAGGCCGCATCCGCCCGCGCAAAGACCACCAGCGCATGGAGGTCGCCACGCGTTATGGCATCAACAACAAGAAACTGGTGCAGGTTATTGGCGAGATGGAACAGCACAGCGAACCGCCGCTGAGCACGCTGCAACTGGCGGAATCGATCAAAGTCACTCGGCGGCAGCTTGAGCGTTTGTTTCGGTTGCACCTGAACGATACGCCGAGCAATTTCTATCTGCGCTTAAGGCTGGAGAAGGCTCGGCAGTTGTTGCGCCAGACGGATATGAGCGTGCTCGAAGTCAGCATCGCCTGCGGGTTTGAATCACCGTCCTACTTCACCCGTAGCTATCGGGCGAAGTTCGCACGCTGTCCGCGAGAAGACCGGCGTACTGCCCAAGCCTGAACATCAAAAGATCGCAGCCTTCGGCAGCTCCTACATGAGATCCCCTGTAGGAGCTGCCGAAGGCTGCGATCTTTTGATCTTGCTGTTTGCTTACTTCTTCACCAGCGCTGAGCAAGCGGCCTTGTAAGCCTCATGCTGATATTTGTTCAACGTTCCCGGCAGCTCGAAATTATGCTTCTTCGCCTGCGCATTAATCGTCTGCGGCGACAGCAGCGTCACCTCACACCCATCGAGCAACTGAAACACACCCTCGATCTTGAACGTCGTCGGCCCACCGGCAAACTCACCCTTCTTGCTGCGCTTCTTGATCGCAATCCGGTCAATCGAATTTTCGCGCACAAACGACGCGACCTGCGCGGCGAAACGTTTGACGTTGGCCGCTTCGTCGTCATCGTCGAGGGCGATTTTCTTGGTGGCGAGAGGGATGTGGCTCAGGGTCGAACCGTCGAGAGCGGCCACGGCGATGATCGCTTCGCTGCCTTTGATTTCGATGCCGCAGATGTTCATGGGAATTCCTTTGAATGAAGAGGGCTGCCTACAGCTCAAGCTGACTGGCCGTGATGCCGAACGCTGCTGCAATTTTCTCGCGGGTCGCTTTGCGTGGCTTGGCAACCGTTTCCTGTTGAGCGAACGCCGGTTGGGAAATTCCCAAGCGCTTCGCCACTTCTTCCTGTGTCAGATTGAGATGTTCGCGCCAGGCGCGGATTGGTGTCGCCCCGTCGACCAATCGACTGACCACCTCGTGCGGGATCAGATCGGGTTGCATTTTCTGTGCGACGTATTGAGCGTAAGGAATGACCACGAAGGCCGGGTTGCCCTCGGCATCATTGATGATTTGGATGTCTTTGGACATTGTCATGGTCGGAGAAATATAAGTCTTTTATAAGATTTTAGGATCCTTGCTTATATTTCTCGCGAAACCAATCAGCAACGTTTGACGGCATGTTGCGAGGAGTCAGGATCACTCCTGCCCAATCGACTCCAAAAATTCCGACCGTTCATCACTCATCCGCGCCACGCAATCGTTCTGTGCAATTTTGAACGCCTTACTGCCATCCGTCGCCGGGAAGGCTTCTACCGCGCAATCCGCATCCCGCGTCTTCAGCCATTGCTGCTGGGCAGTCTTGAGTTTGGCGGTGATGTCAGCCAGTTGCGTCGGGTTTTTGCCGTACGCGGTCTGCATGCGTTCGGTGAGGCTGGCGTAGTTGTCCTTGAGCAGGTCTTCGGCCGCGGTGCGGCTGTAGGTCGAGCACTCCAGGGTCTGCACGTCGTTTTCGACTGCGTCGCACGGGTTGTTGTCGGACTCTTCGGCGGCGTGTACGCCGGTCGCAATCAGTGCCAGGGCCAGGAAGATCGATTTCATTGAGGTCGCCGCTCTCATCCAGTGGTGTATCCAAGATGCGGGGATTCTGGCTCAAGCTTGCGGGCTTGAACAGGTGGCTGGTCGGGCCGCCTGACGACCCTTTGTCGCGGATTGACGCTTTCGGCAATTCCCCTGTCGTTTTTGCACCCGGTCGCCCCGGCACCGAGGCATATGCTGGCCCCAAAGCGCCGGCAGACGATTCGGCGCATGAATCGCCAATAAGGGGACGCCTGATGAGCCCAGCCGAGTTACACGCCGACAGCATCGTTATCGACGGTCTGATCATTGCCAAATGGAACCGCGAGCTGTTTGAAGACATGCGCAAGGGCGGTCTGACGGCGGCCAACTGCACTGTGTCGGTGTGGGAAGGCTTTCAGGCGACCGTCAATAACATCGCCGCCAGTCAGAAGCTGATCCGCGAGAACAGCGACCTGGTAATGCCGGTGCGCACCACCGCCGACATCCGTCGCGCCAAGGAGCAGGGCAAGACCGGCATCCTCTTCGGCTTCCAGAATGCCCATGCGTTTGAAGACCAGATCGGCTATGTCGAGGTGTTCAAGCAGCTCGGCGTCGGCATCGTGCAGATGTGCTACAACACCCAGAATCTGGTCGGCACCGGTTGCTACGAGCGTGATGGCGGGCTGTCGGGTTTCGGTCGCGAGATCGTCGCCGAGATGAACCGCGTTGGCGTCATGTGCGACCTGTCCCACGTCGGTTCCAAGACTTCCGAGGAAGTCATCCTCGAATCGAAAAAACCGGTCTGCTATTCCCACTGCCTGCCGTCGGGGCTCAAGGAGCACCCGCGCAACAAGTCCGATGAAGAACTCAAATTCATTGCCGACCACGGCGGTTTTGTCGGCGTGACCATGTTCGCGCCGTTCCTCGCCAAGGGCATCGATTCGACCATCGACGACTACGCCGAAGCCATCGAATACGTGATGAACATCGTCGGCGAAGACGCCATCGGCATCGGCACCGACTTCACCCAGGGTCATGGCCAGGACTTCTTCGAATACCTGACCCACGACAAGGGCTACGCCCGCCGTCTGACCAGCTTCGGCAAGATCATCAACCCTCTGGGCATCCGCACCGTCGGCGAATTCCCGAACCTGACCGAAACCCTGCTCAAGCGCGGCCATCCCGAACGCGTGGTACGCAAGATCATGGGCGAGAACTGGGTCAACGTCCTCAAAGACGTCTGGGGCGAGTAACGCTTTCCAAAGACCGCCGCCGAACTGCCCCCTCTCCTGTGGGAGAGGGCTGGGGTGAGGGCTGCGGCCAACACTGAATCCAAATTTTTCCGGAGTTAAGTTTCCATGGCCAAGATCGCCCCGCAATTGCCAATCGAAGTCGACAGCGAAACCGGTGTCTGGACCTCTGACGCCCTGCCAATGCTGTACGTGCCCCGGCACTTTTTCGTCAATAACCACATGGGCATCGAGGAAGTGCTGGGCGCCGAAGCCTACGCCGAGATCCTCTACAAGGCCGGCTACAAATCCGCCTGGCACTGGTGTGAAAAAGAAGCTGAATGCCACGGCCTGGAAGGCGTCGCGGTGTTCGAGCACTACATGAAACGTCTGTCGCAGCGCGGCTGGGGTCTGTTCAAGATTCAGGACATCGATCTCGACAAAGGCACCGCCAGCGTCAAGCTCGAACACTCGGCGTTTGTCTACGTCTACGGCAAGGTCGGGCGCAAGGTCGACTACATGTTCACCGGCTGGTTTGCCGGCGCGATGGATCAGATTCTTGAAGCTCGCGGCAGCAAGATTCGCACGGTTGCCGAGCAAGTGTACGGTGGCTCCGAAGAAGGCCACGAAGACGGCTTGTTCACCGTCAAGCCGTTGTAAGTCGAGGAACCCGTCATGGCTTTCGAAGCAATGTTCCAGCCGATCCAGATCGGCAAACTGACCATCCGCAACCGTGTGCTCAGCACCGCGCACGCCGAGGTCTACGCGACTGACGGCGGCATGACCACCGACCGCTACGTCAAGTATTACGAAGAGAAAGCCAAGGGCGGCATCGGCCTGGCGATTTGCGGCGGTTCGTCCAGCGTGGCCATCGACAGTCCGCAAGGCTGGTGGAAATCGGTGAACCTGGCGGACGACCGGATCATCCCGCACTTCCAGAACCTGGCCGACGCCATGCACAAGCATGGCGCCAAGATCATGATCCAGATTACCCACATGGGCCGTCGCTCACGCTGGGACGGCGAGCATTGGCCAACCCTGCTGTCGCCGTCGGGCATCCGCGAACCGGTGCACCGCGCGACCTGCAAAACCATCGAACCGGAAGAAATCTGGCGGGTGATCGGCAACTACGCCACCGCTGCTGGCCGCGCCAAGGCCGGTGGTCTGGACGGCGTCGAGCTGTCCGCCGTGCACCAGCACATGATCGACCAGTTCTGGAGCCCGCGCGTCAACAAGCGCACCGACGAATGGGGCGGCAGTTTCGAGAACCGCATGCGTTTCGGCCTTGAAGTGCTCAAGGCTGTGCGCAAGGAAGTCGGCGACGATTTCTGCGTCGGCATCCGCTTGTGCGGCGACGAATTCCACCCGGACGGCTTGTCCCACGAGGACATGAAACAGATCGCCAAGTACTACGACGACACCGGCATGCTCGACTTCATCGGCGTGGTCGGTTCGGGTTGCGACACTCACAACACCCTGGCCAACGTTATCCCCAACATGAGTTATCCACCGGAGCCGTTTCTGCATTTGGCGGCCGGGATCAAAGAGGTGGTGAAAGCCCCGGTGCTGCATGCGCAGAACATCAAGGACCCGAACCAGGCCACGCGGATTCTCGAGGGCGGTTATGTCGATATGGTCGGCATGACCCGCGCGCACATCGCCGACCCGCACCTGATCGCCAAGATCAAGATGGGCCAGATCGACCAGATCAAACAGTGTGTCGGCGCCAACTATTGCATCGACCGTCAATACCAGGGTCTGGACGTGCTGTGCATCCAGAACGCCGCAACGTCCCGGGAATACATGGGCGTGCCGCACATCATCGAAAAATCCACCGGCATCAAGCGCAAAGTCGTGGTCGTCGGTGCCGGCCCGGCCGGGATGGAAGCGGCGCGTGTGTCCGCTGAACGCGGCCACGACGTGACGCTGTTCGAGAAAAAAGAATTCATCGGCGGGCAGATCACTACCGCATCGAAAGCACCGCAGCGCGACCAGATCGCCGGCATTACCCGCTGGTTCCAGTTGGAACTGGCGCGGCTGAAAGTCGACCTGCGTCTGGGCACTGCGGCTGATGTCGCCACGATCATGGATTTGCGTCCGGACGTGGTGGTGCTGGCGGTTGGCGGACATCCGTTCCTTGAGCAGAACGAACACTGGGGCGCGGCCGAAGGGTTGGTGGTCAGCAGTTGGGACGTGCTCGACGGTAAGGTCGCGCCGGGCAAGAACGTGCTGGTCTACGACACCATTTGTGAGTTCACCGGGATGTCGGTTGCCGACTTCCTCGCCGACAAGGGCAGCCAGGTCGAGATCGTCACCGACGACATCAAACCCGGCGTGGCTGTTGGCGGTACGTCGTTCCCGACTTACTACCGCAGCATGTATCCGAAAGAAGTGATCATGACCGGCGACATGATGCTGGAGAAGGTCTACCGAGAGGGCGACAAACTGATCGCGGTGCTGGAGAACGAATACACCGGTGCCAAAGAGGAGCGGGTAGTCGATCAGGTGGTCGTGGAAAACGGCGTGCGTCCGGACGAAGAGCTGTATTACGGGCTCAAGGAAGGATCGCGCAACAAGGGCCAGATCGATATCGATGCGTTGTTTGCGATCAAGCCGCAGCCATCGCTGAGCACCACGGGTGACGGCTACTTGCTGTTCCGCATCGGCGACTGTGTGGCGCAGCGCAACACACACGCCGCGATCTACGACGCCCTGCGGTTGTGCAAGGACTTCTAAATCCCCCTGTAGGAGCTGCCGAAGGCTGCGATCTTTTGATCTTGCTATTGAAGACCCAGATCAAAAGATCGCAGCCTTCGGCAGCTCCTACACCGACCGTGTTTTCTGGCTGTACTGGTGGGAGCAACACCTATGTTGAACACCCTTCTTCCAATCCTGTTGTTCGCAGCCCTGGGCCTCGCTGTCCTTGGCGCGTTGCGGCGGGTGGCGATGTGGCGTCGGGGCCGGGCCTCGAAGGTCGATCTGATCGGCGGCCTGCTCGCCATGCCCAAGCGCTACATGGTCGATTTGCACCATGTGGTGGCGCGGGACAAATACATCGCCAACACTCACGTGGCCACCGCCGGCGGCGCGGTGGCGTCGATTGTGCTGGCGATTCTGGTACACGGCTTTGGCCTGCATAACCGCATCCTCGGTTACGCCTTGCTGCTGATGTCGGCGGTGATGTTCGTCGGCGCGATCTTCGTTTACCTGCGCCGGCGCAACCCGCCGGCACGCCTGTCGAAAGGCCCGTGGATGCGCCTGCCGAAAAGCCTGCTGGCCTTCTCGGCGTCATTCTTTCTGGTGACCTTGCCGGTGGCCGGGATTCTGCCGCAGGACTTCGGCGGCTGGCTGCTGGCTGTCATTCTCGGGATCGGCGTGTTGTGGGGCGTTTCGGAATTGCTCTTCGGCATGACCTGGGGCGGGCCGATGAAGCACGCCTTCGCTGGCGCCCTGCATCTTGCCTGGCACCGTCGCGCCGAGCGTTTTGGCGGCGGCCGTTCCACCGGGCTGAAGCCTTTGGATCTCAACGACCCGACCGCACCGCTGGGCGTGGAAAAACCCAAGGATTTCACCTGGAATCAACTGCTCGGCTTCGATGCCTGCGTGCAATGCGGCAAGTGTGAAGCCGCGTGCCCGGCGTTCGCTGCCGGCCAGCCGCTGAACCCGAAAAAACTGATTCAAGACATGGTCGTCGGCCTCGCTGGCGGCACCGATGCCAAGTTCGCTGGCAGCCCTTATCCAGGCAAGCCAGTCGGCGAGCATTCAGGCAATCCGCATCAACCGATCGTCAACGGTCTGGTCGATGCCGAGACCCTTTGGTCATGCACCACCTGCCGCGCCTGCGTCGAGGAGTGCCCGATGATGATCGAGCACGTCGATGCCATCGTCGACATGCGCCGCCACCTCACTCTGGAAAAAGGCGCGACCCCAAACAAGGGCGCTGAAGTCCTGGAAAACCTCATCGCCACCGACAACCCCGGCGGTTTCGCACCGGGCGGGCGGATGAACTGGGCGGCCGACCTCAACCTCAATCTGATGAGCGAAAAGAAATCCACCGACGTGCTGTTCTGGGTCGGCGACGGCGCCTTCGACATGCGCAACCAGCGCACCTTGCGCGCCTTCGTCAAAGTGCTGAAGGCAGCGAAAGTCGACTTCGCCGTACTCGGTCTTGAGGAACGCGACAGCGGCGACGTGGCCCGGCGGCTCGGCGACGAAGCGACGTTCCAGCAGCTCGCCAAACGCAATATCCAGACTTTGGCCAAGTACAGCTTCAACCGCATCGTCACCTGCGATCCGCACAGTTTTCATGTGCTGAAAAACGAGTACGGCGCGTTCGACGGCAACTATCTGGTGCAGCACCACAGCACCTACATGGCGGAAATCATTCAGGCCGGCGCGCTCAACCTTGGGCAGCACAAAGGCAACAGCGTGACCTATCACGATCCGTGCTATCTCGGCCGTTACAACGGCGAGTACGAAGCGCCGCGTGAAGTGCTGCGTGCGCTCGGTATTGAAGTCAAAGAGATGCAACGTTCGGGCTTTCGCTCGCGCTGCTGCGGCGGCGGTGGCGGTGCGCCGATCACCGACATTCCGGGCAAGCAGCGTATCCCCGACATGCGCATGGACGACATCCGCGAAACCGGCGCTGAACTGGTGGCCGTGGGTTGTCCACAGTGCACGGCGATGCTCGAAGGCGTGGTCGAACCGCGCCCGCTGATCAAGGATATTGCCGAACTGGTCGCCGACGCGTTGCTGGAAGATGCCGCGCCGAACAAGCCTGCCAGCCCGGCCAAACGTGAACCCGCGGAGGCCCACTGATGAGCGACATTATCCGCCGCGATCCGCGCGCCGAATGGATCGCCCGCAACCGACTGCATCCGCTGCACGCGGCGATGCAACCGGCACAACACAGCTGGATGGGACCCAACGGCGTCATCCGTAAAAACCTGCACGGCATCGGTTTTATCGGCCCCAACGGCATCAAGCGTATCGACCGCAGCGGCGCGCAACAGGGCGGGGCGACTAAACGTTCTGCGGCTGTGGAAGTGCAGTTGCCGCTGCATCAGGTGCCGGCGCCGGCGTTTTATATCAGTGTGGTGCCGGACATGGTCGGTGGCCGCTTGAGCAGCCACGACCGCGACTTGCTCGGTCTTGCCCATGAGTTGGCCGGCAAGGATGGGGCAGTGTTGGCGGTGGTGTTCGGCGAGCACAAGGAAAGCGCATTTGCCACGGCGGGCGTTGACCGATTGCTGGTACTCGATGGCGAAGAGTTCAACGGTTATGCACCGGAACAACGGGTGCAGGGCCTGCGGGCTGTGGATAACCAGTTCAGTCCGCGTCACTGGCTGCTGCCGGACAGTCGCAGCGGTGGCGGTGAACTCGGCCGTCGCTTTGCTGCAGCGTTGGGAGAACGCCCGGCCACACGGGTCTGGCAGGTTAAGGATGAGCAATGCATCGGCCGCGCCGGTGCCGGGCTGCAAGACCTGGCGCGTCCGGTCGCACGATTGATTCTGGCCTCGGCCGAATGCGCAGAACCGGTCAGCGAAACTCGCCACGAAGCGCTGCCCGTGGAGTTATCCACAAGCGTCGCGCGCAGCTTGTCGCGAATTGAGGATCTGGGCGCGGTGGCGGTGGACCCGGCGGCGATTCCCATGGCCGAGGCCGAGTTCATCTTCTCCGGCGGTAACGGGGTCAAGGACTGGGCGCTTTTTCACCAAACCGCCGCCGCACTGGGCGCCACCGAAGGCGCTTCGCGGGTGGCGGTGGACGACGGCTACATGGCGCGCGATCGTCAGGTTGGCGCGTCCGGTACCTGGGTCACTGCGCGGGTGTATGTGGCGGTGGGGATTTCCGGGGCGATCCAGCATCTGCAAGGCATTGGCGCCTGCGACAAAGTGGTGGCGATCAACCTCGATCCGGGTTGCGACATGATCAAGCGTGCGGACTTGTCAGTGATTGGCGAGAGCGCAGAAATTCTTCAAGCCTTGATCGCGGCGGTAGCGGCCTACCGCAACGACGCCAAGCGCGATGCGGCTTAAGGAAACGCGATGAACACAAAAATCATCAGTCTGGTTTCAATCGGCGCCCACCCAACCTCCGGCCGCCCACGCCGCGCCGAACAGGATGCACGGGCAGTGGAACTGGGTTTGCAACTGGCTGGGGATAACCTGCAAGTGCTGCACGCCGGCGACGTTGCTGAACCGGCGTTGCGCGCCTATCTGGGCATGGGCCTGGAGCAGATGCACGTGTTGGAGCAACCGGCGGGCGCGGATGCGTTGCCGGCGCTGACGGCTTACCTGCGAGAGGCCGGTGCTCAAGTGGTGCTGACGGGGAGCCAGGCAGAAACCGGCGAGGGCTCGGGCATGTTGCCGTTCCTGCTGGCCGAAGGGTTGGGTTGGCCGCTGGTAGTCGGATTGGCCCAGGTCGAGTCGATCAACGATGGCTCGGCGCTGGTGCTGCAAGCACTACCGCGGGGCCAGCGGCGGCGGTTGAAGGTCAAGCTGCCGTTTCTGGCAACTGTGGATAACGCGGCGCCGAAGCCGAGGCAGAGTGCCTATGGGCCGGCGCGGCGTGGGCTGTTGGAGGCGGATGACGTCGAAGTCATCGACGATGAGCTTTTGTCTGTTGCCACATTGCAGCCGGCCAAGCCTCGGCCGAAGCGTCTGAAAGTGATCAAGGCCAAGAGTGGCGCTGATCGGATGAAGGCGGCTACGGCCAAGGCCAGTGGCGGTGGGGGGCAAGTACTCAAAGGCGTCACGGCGCAAGCCGGCGCCGAAGCCATCCTCAAACTGCTGATCGAAGAAGGCGTCGTCCGCTGACACCCTGCAAAGCCCCTGTAGGAGCTGTCGAGTGAAACGAGGCTGCGATCTTTTGATCTTTCATAAGCCAGATCAAAAGATCGCAGCGTGCCGCAGCTCCTACATATAAACCAAGCGTATCGAGATATTGCGCTGTTTACCCACAATCCCTGTTGGCGGATCTGTGGATAACGTGTTCGTCCATCCCCGCACCCCACGCCAATCAAGCCCTTCAGGCCTCAGATCAAAAAACAACCAGCCTAAGTCACGGTTTTTCCGGGCTTTTCTCCTTGGATAACTGCACAAGTTGCCCCCAATCTCTGTTGGCGCTTCTGTGGATAAGATGTTCGCTATCCGCTACAAGCCTTGTAAAACATGGTCTGTGGGGTTCTGATCAAAAAACAACCTAATCGTCATTTAACTCGGGTAAATCCCTCGAAAACCCTGATTCTGTACAGTCTTCAGGGCTTTTCCACAGATCCGGCAAAGTTACCCCCGATTACTGTTGGCGCTTCTGTGGATAAGGTGTTCGCCATCCTCTGTAAGCCATACAAACCGCCGCATACAGAGATGTGATCAAAAAACACCCAATACCTATCCCAAACTGTACTTCTGCATAAGTCACGGTTTTTCTTGGCAAATCATTGGAATATTTTTCGAGTCATCCACAGTTGTCCCCATTTGCTGTGGGTGGGTATGTGGATAAGTTGTTTGCGGAAGGCTGGGGGGCTTGGTGGGTATGGTGTGTGGCGTGGTTGATCAAAATTCATCCACTGGAGGTCAAAGGTGAATGTCAGGACGCCATCGCTGGCAAGCCAGCTCCCACAGGGTTGTTGGTGTTCACCGAATTTGTGAGCGCCACAAAACCTGTAGGAGCTGCCGAAGGCAGCGATCTTTTGATCTCGCTTTAACCCTGGACAGGGACGCCTTTGAGGTAAGGCGCAGGTTCTGCGCCGAGATTACTCAGCAGTCTCTCGCTGTACCAATCAACAAAGTTCACCACGCCAAATTCATAAGTTTTGGAGTAAGGCCCTGGCTGGTAAGCCGTGGAGTTGATCCCGCGCTGGTTCTCTTCGGCCAGACGCCGGTCCTGATCATTGGTCGCATCCCACACCTGGCGCATGCGCTCAACGTCGTAATCGACGCCTTCGACCGCATCCTTGTGCACGATCCACTTGGTGGTAACCATGGTTTCCTGCGCGCTGATCGGCCACACAGTGAAGACGATGATGTGATCGCCCATGCAGTGGTTCCACGAGTGCGGCAGGTGCAGGATGCGCATCGAACCCAGATCCGGGTTTTTGATGCGGCCCATCAGTTTGGCGCAGCCCTGTTTGCCGTCGAGGGTCATCGACACGGTGCCCTTGAGCAGCGGCATGCGAACGATGCGGTTGCGCAGGCCGAAACTGGCGTGGGCATAAGGGATCTTTTCGGCTTCCCATGCGGCAGCGGAGGCAGCGACGTGATCCTTGAACGCCTGATCGGCGCGTGGGTCGGTGACGTCGTCCCATTCCAGCAGGGTTTTCAGCAGTTCCGGGTGCGAGGCGTTGCAGTGGTAGCACTCACGATTGTTTTCCAGCACCAGTTTCCAGTTGGCTTTTTCGAACAAGGTGGTCTGTATCGCCACCTTGGTGTTCTCCATGTCGTACGGTTCCATGTAGTGGTTCAGCGTCGACAGGAAGTCATCAATGGCCGGTGGATTCTCCGCCAGGCTGATAAAGATGTAGCCGCCAGCGGTCTTCACGTTCACCGGTTTGAGGCCGTACTGCTTCATGTCGAAGTCGGCGCCCATTTCGGTGCCGGCGAACAGCAGGCGACCGTCCAGCTCGTAGGTCCACTGGTGGTAATGGCAAACCAGTTTGGCGACCTTGCCCTTTTCACTGGTGCACAGGCGCGAGCCACGGTGGCGGCAGACGTTGTGGAACGCATGCACCACTCCCTCGGCGCCACGAATCACGATGATCGGGTTCTTGCCGATCTGCAGCGTCAGGTAGTTGCCCTTGGCCGGAATCTCGCAGGTCATGCCGGCAATCAACCACTCTTTCTGGAAGATCTCCTGCATGTCGATATCGAACAGCCGCTCGTCGCTGTAGAACGGTTGCGGTAGCGAGAAGGTGCGCTCGCGCTCCTGCAACATTTGGGCGGTGGCCTTGCGTGCGGGTTCCAGCGGATCGCCCAGGCTGATTTTTGCGGTGACGTCCATCGATGTGATCCTCATGGCCATCTGCGTGGCCGGCGAAAAGTGGCTGATCAGGTGTGCTGCTAACGGTTGCTACGCAAGGTGTAAAGAATCTGTCTTGGTGTTGGGGCGAGTGTGGGGCCGGCGCTGGGCGGAACCTTATCCATGGGCGACATGGTGCAATCTGTTCCCGACGCGCAACCCCCTGTGGTTGGGGGCTGGTCGCGATAAGTATGCCGATGTCGCGGATAGGTAAACGGACGGTTCGCGCTATACGCAGAATCGCCGACATGAGGCCGACAGTCGGCCGTGGAGAACAGCATGTCCAACAGCTTCCTGAATCCGGTCACCACCCAGACCTGGGCCAATGGCCGACACATCGTCCGTTGCGTCAAAGTCATCCAGGAAACCTGGGACGTGCGCACCTTCTGCTTCATGGCCGATCAGCCGATCCTGTTCTTCTTCAAGCCCGGGCAGTTCGTCACCCTGGAGCTGGAAATCGAAGGCCAGCCGATCATGCGTTCGTACACCATTTCCAGTTCGCCGTCGGTGCCTTACAGCTTTTCGGTGACGATCAAACGGGTGCCGGGCGGCAAGGTTTCCAACTGGCTGCACGACACGCTGCACGAGGGCCAGGAGTTGGCGGTGCACGGGCCGGTCGGGCTGTTCAATGCCATGGACTATCCGAGCCCGAAAGTCCTGTACCTGAGCGGCGGCGTCGGTATCACGCCGTGCATGTCGATGGCGCGCTGGTTCTACGACACCAATGCCAACGTCGACATGACCTTTATCCACAGCGCGCGCTCGCCCAAAGACATCATTTACCACCGTGAGCTGGAACACATGGCCTCGCGGATCGACAACTTCAGCCTGCACCTGATCTGCGAGAAGCACGGCTTGGGTGAGCCGTGGGCCGGGTATCGCGGTTACCTCAATCACAAGATGCTCGAACTGATGGTGCCCGACTTTCTTGAGCGCGAAGTGTTCTGCTGCGGGCCGACGCCGTACATGAACGCAGTCAAGCGGCTGCTGGAAGCCGCCGGTTACGACATGTCGCGCTACCACGAAGAATCCTTCGGTGCCACGCCCCCCGAGGCTCGCGCCGATGCTGTCGAACAGGCCGAGCAGGCAGCGGACGCGCCGGAAGTCGATGCGGCGGATCTGCATCAGGTGGAATTCACCGCCTCCGGCAAGAGCATTCGTGTGGCACCGGGCGAGACGGTGCATGCGGCGGCGGCCAAGCTCGGCCTGATGATTCCGAAAGCCTGCGGCATGGGGATTTGCGGGACGTGCAAGGTGATGAAGCTGGGCGGCGAGGTGGAGATGGAGCACAACGGCGGGATCACCGAAGACGACGAGGCGGAAGGGTTTATCTTGTCGTGCTGCAGCGTGCCGAAGGGCGACGTCCGTATCGAGTTTTAACCACGGCCCCCTGTAGGAGCTGTCGAAGGCTGCGATCTTTTGATCTTGTTTTTAAAGATCAAGATCAAAAGATCGCAGCCTTCGGCAGCTCCTACAAGGGGAGTGTTCAGTCGACGAACAGGTCGGTCATCAGCTTGTCGGCACTGCCCGGCTCGAAGCGGTAGTGCTCGAATTCGCTCGCACCCCTTTCCCGCAAAATCTCCTCATCAATCAGCAACCGCCCAGTGATCTGCCGCTGGCTGCTACTCAAAATCACATACGCCGCATCCGCCATGATCTCAGGCGTTCGCGCATGCTTGAACGACTCTCTGTTGCCCAACTGAAACTCAATCGCTGCCGTGGCAATCATCGTCTGTGGCCACAGTGAGTTGACGCTGATCCCGTACCCGGCGAATTCCTCACTCATGCCAAGCGTCAGCATGCTCATGCCGTATTTGGTCACGGTGTACGGGCTGTATTGGGCAAACCACTTGGTCGCCAGATTCAGCGGCGGCGACAGGTTGAGAATGTGTCCGGCGGATTTCTTCAGATAGGGCAGGGCGGCCTGGCTGCACAGGAGCACTGCGCGGGTGTTGATCTGGTGCATCAGGTCGAAACGCTTGAGTTCGATGTGTTGCACGCCGGTCAACTTGATCGCCCCGGCGTTGTTCACCAGCGCATCGATGCTGCCGAAATGTTCGTTTGCCTGAGCCAGTGCCTGGCGCACCGCGTCTTCATCGCGCACATCCAGTTGCAGGGCCAAAGCTTTGCCGCCCGCCGCTTCGACCTCCGCGGCGACGCTGTGGATGGTGCCGGGCAGCTTGGCGTGGGGTTCGGCGCTTTTCGCCGCAATCACGATATTGGCCCCGTCCCGCGCGGCCCGCAGCGCAATCTCGCGGCCAATGCCACGGCTGGCGCCGGTGATGAACAGGGTTTTGCCTTGTAACGACATGCCGATGCTCCTGCTTATTGTTATGTGAGCGGAGGGCTCGACAGACAATGTAGACCAAGCAGCAAACGCGGTAGGTGGGGTGTAACTTTGTGGCGAGGGGATTTATCCCCGATGGCCTGCGCAGCAGGCCCAAAGTCTGAATCCAGTCTCTGTCAGACAGAAACTCAATGGCAGGTTTTGGGGCTGCTGCGCAGCCCATCGGGGATAAATCCCCTCACCACAGGGGACCTATCGGCTCAAGGGATCAGTTGGACATGACTTCACGGATATCGCGGGCCAGTTCGCGTACGCGTTCTTCTTCGGTGTCCCACGAGCACATGAAGCGTGCGCCGCCCTTGCCGATGAAGGTGTAGAAGCGCCAGCCGCGTTCCGTCAGCGCGGCGATGGCCGGTTCGGACAGTTGCAGGAACACGCCGTTGGCCTGGACCGGGAACATCAGCTCGACACCCGGAATGTCGCTGACCAGTTCGGCCAGCAATTGCGCGCAGTGGTTGGCGTGGCGGGCGTATTTCAGCCAGGCGTCGTTTTCGAGGATGCCCACCCACGGTGCCGACAGAAAGCGCATCTTCGACGCCAGTTGCCCGGCCTGTTTGCAGCGGTAGTCGAAGTCTTCGGCCAGTTTGTGGTTGAAGAACAGGATCGCCTCACCGACGGCCATACCGTTTTTGGTGCCACCAAAACACAACACATCAACACCGGCTTTCCAGGTCAGATCCGCTGGCGAGCAGCCGAGGAACGCGCAGGCGTTGGAGAAACGCGCGCCGTCCATGTGCAGGTTCAGGCCCAGCTCTTTGCAGGTGGCGCTGATGGCGCGGATTTCTTCCGGGGTGTAGACGCTACCGACTTCAGTGGCCTGGGTCAGGGTCACGACACGCGGTTTAGGGTAGTGAATGTCCTGACGCTTGAGCGCGACTTCGCGGATCGAGGCCGGGGTGATCTTGCCGTTTTCAGTGCCGGCGATCAGCAGTTTCGAGCCGTTGGAGAAAAACTCCGGGGCGCCACATTCGTCGGTTTCGACGTGGGCGGTTTCCGAGCAGATCACGCTGTGGTAACTCTGGCACAGCGACGACAGGGCCAGCGAGTTGGCGGCGGTGCCGTTGAAGGCAAAGAATACTTCGCAATCGGTGTCGAACAGTTTGCGGAAATGGTCGGCCGCGCGAGCGGTCCATTCATCGTCGCCGTAAGCGCGTTGGTGGCCGTGGTTGGCCTGTTCCATGGCAGCCCAGGCTTCAGGGCAGATACCGGAATAGTTGTCGCTGGCGAATTGTTGGCTCTTGTCGGTCATGGCCGGCTTCCGTGATCGAAACGCTTGTGGCGCTTCGTTGGTCAATGATGGTGCGCACTTTACCGAAGATCTTCCGGGGAGCACACGGGATGTCGTTGTCAAAACTCTACAAGGACACGGGCCGATTATGCACCTGAGAAATCGCGACGGCGCGCTGGATCTGCTCAAGTGGCTGGCGCTGTTGAGCATGTTGCTCGATCACCTGCGATATGTCGGGTTCTCCGTCGATTGGCTGTATGTGCCTGGGCGTTTGGCGTTTCCATGGTTTTGTCTGGCGATGGCGGCGAATCTTGATCGTGCGGGGGCGCGCAAGACCGAGTGGCGGTATCTGTGCTGGTTGCTGTTGTTCAGCCTGGTCAGCGAGATTCCGTATAGGCTGTACATTCCTGATCCCGACACGTTGAACGTCATGCCGACTCTGGCCTTGGGATTGCTGGTGGCGCGAGGCTGGCAGGATCGGGCCTTGGCATCGCGAGTGCTCGGCGCTGGCGCGTTGCTGCTTTCGGCGCTGTTCTCGGAACGGCTGATGTTCGGTTTCTTTGGTGTCTTGCTGCCGCTGGCGACGTTGTGGGTGATTCGTCGCCCGTGGTATTTCGCTGTGTTGCCGGGACTGGTGTGCCTGGCGGCGAATCAGTGGCGGGTGTTGTTCGAATCTGTGCGGTTCGGCAATGAACTGGCGATCTTCGGCCTCATCGTTTGCCTGATTGCGCCATTGCTTGGGATGTTGCTTTTGCGACATGCCCGAACGATCCAGCCGCCACCGATGCGGCGCTGGGCCTACGCCCTGTATCCGGCGCATTTCCTCGTACTGCTCGCCCTGCGCCAGGTCATCGCATAACCCCTGTAGGAGCTGCCGCAGGCTGCGATCTTTTGACTTTGGCTTTTCAGAATCAAAAGCAAGATCAAAAGATCGCCGCCTGCGGCAGCTCCTACAGGGGACTGCATTCTCCAAGCCATTTCCTGCCATGTCGTAAACGCACCTTTGCGTGGCGTCCGTAGGCATTTGAGCTGTCTGCGCCGGTCATACCATCGCATCAAAGGGCACGCAGGTGCCTGACCGAGACGAATGGCGCACCGCCGCCGCTGGGAGAGACGCGATGTTCAGCAAGCAAGACCAGATCCAGGGTTACGACGATGCACTGCTGGCGGCGATGAATGCCGAGGAGCAACGTCAGGAAGATCACATCGAGCTGATCGCGTCGGAGAACTACACCAGCAAACGCGTGATGCAAGCCCAGGGCAGTGGCCTCACCAACAAATACGCCGAAGGCTATCCGGGCAAGCGCTACTACGGTGGTTGCGAACATGTGGATAAAGTCGAAGCGCTGGCCATCGAACGCGCCAAGCAACTGTTCGGCGCCGATTACGCCAACGTCCAGCCGCACTCCGGTTCCTCGGCCAACAGCGCCGTGTACCTGGCGTTGATCCAGCCGGGCGACACCATTCTGGGCATGAGCCTGGCCCACGGTGGTCACCTGACCCACGGCGCCAAAGTGTCGTCCTCGGGCAAGCTCTATAACGCCGTGCAGTACGGGATCAACACCGATACCGGGCTGATCGATTACGACGAGGTCGAGCGTCTGGCCGTCGAGTGCCAGCCGAAAATGATCGTCGCCGGTTTCTCCGCTTACTCGAAGACTCTGGACTTCCCGCGTTTCCGTCAGATCGCTGACAAAGTCGGCGCGCTGCTGTTCGTCGACATGGCTCACGTCGCCGGGCTGGTCGCGGCCGGTCTGTACCCGAACCCGCTGCCGTACGCCGACGTGGTCACCACCACCACGCACAAAACCCTGCGCGGCCCGCGTGGTGGTTTGATCCTGGCCAAGTCCAACGAAGAAATTGAAAAGAAACTCAACTCTGCGGTGTTCCCCGGCGCTCAGGGTGGCCCGCTGATGCACGTCATCGCCGGTAAAGCCGTGTGCTTCAAGGAAGCGCTGGAGCCTGGCTTCAAGGCGTATCAACAACAAGTGATCGACAACGCCCAGGCGATGGCGAGCGTGTTTATCAAACGTGGCTACGATGTAGTGTCCGGCGGCACCGATAACCATCTGTTCCTGGTCAGCCTGATCCGTCAGGGCCTGACCGGCAAAGATGCCGACGCCGCTCTTGGCCGTGCGCACATCACCGTCAACAAGAACGCGGTGCCGAACGATCCGCAGTCGCCGTTCGTGACGTCCGGCCTGCGCATCGGCACCCCGGCGGTGACCACGCGCGGTTTCAAGGTGACCCAGTGTGTGACGCTGGCCGGCTGGATCTGCGACATCCTCGATAACCTCGGCGATGCCGATGTCGAGGCCAATGTTGCCCAGCAGGTTTCGGCCCTGTGCGCTGACTTCCCGGTTTATCGCTGAGCGTTCTGGAGTACATGACTATGCAACGCTATTCGGGCTTCGGCCTCTTCAAACACTCGCTCAGCCACCACGAAAACTGGCAGAAAATGTGGCGCACGCCGACCCCGAAAAAGGTCTACGACGTGGTCGTCGTCGGCGGCGGCGGGCACGGTCTGGCGACTGCTTACTATCTGGCGAAAGAGCACGGCATCACCAACGTCGCCGTGGTCGAGAAGGGCTGGCTGGGCGGCGGTAACACCGCGCGCAACACCACCATCGTGCGTTCCAACTACTTGTGGGACGAGTCGGCGCATCTGTACGAACATGCGATGAAATTGTGGGAAGGCCTGTCGCAGGACTTGAACTACAACGTGATGTTCTCCCAGCGCGGTGTTTACAACCTGTGCCACACCTTGCAGGACATTCGCGATTCCGAGCGTCGGGTCAGCGCCAACCGCCTCAACGGCGTCGACGGCGAGTTGCTCAACACTGAGCAAGTCGCCAACGAGATTCCGTACCTCGATTGCTCGAAAAACACCCGCTACCCAGTACTGGGCGCAACCGTCCAGCGTCGCGGCGGCGTCGCCCGTCACGATGCGGTGGCCTGGGGCTTTGCCCGGGCTGCCGACGCTCTCGGCGTGGACTTGATCCAGCAGACTGAAGTGATCGGTTTCCGTAAGGAAAACGGCGTGTGCATCGGCGTTGAAACCAACAAGGGTTTCATCGGCGCCAAGCGCGTCGGCGTGGTCACGGCTGGTAACTCCGGGCACATGGCCAAACTCGCCGGTTTCCGTCTGCCAATCGAATCCCACCCGCTGCAAGCGCTGGTGTCCGAGCCGATCAAACCGATTATCGACAGTGTGATCATGTCCAACGCCGTGCACGGTTACATCAGCCAGTCCGACAAGGGCGACCTGGTGATCGGCGCCGGTATCGACGGCTACAACGGCTACGGCCAGCGCGGTTCGTACCCGGTGATCGAGCACACCATTCAGGCCATCGTCGAGATGTTCCCGGTGTTGTCCCGTGTACGCATGAACCGTCAGTGGGGCGGCATCGTCGACACCACGCCGGATGCCTGCCCGATCATTTCGAAAACCCCGGTGCCGAACATGTTCTTCAACTGCGGTTGGGGTACCGGTGGCTTCAAGGCAACACCTGGCTCGGGCAACGTTTTTGCCGCGAGCCTGGCCAAGGGTGAAATGCACCCGTTGGCCGCACCTTTCTCCATCGACCGTTTCCACAACGGTGCGTTGATCGATGAACACGGCGCTGCTGCGGTTGCCCACTAACAGGAGAAATCCCCATGTTGCATATCTTCTGTCCTCACTGCGGCGAGCTGCGCTCCGAAGAGGAATTCCATGCATCCGGCCAGGCGCACATTCCGCGTCCACTGGACCCTGCAAGCTGCACCGATGCGGAGTGGGGCGACTACATGTTCTTCCGTGATAACCCACGCGGTCTGCACCACGAGCTGTGGGATCACGTCGCCGGTTGCCGCCAGTACTTCAACGTCACCCGCGACACCGTGACTTACGAGATTCTCGAAACCTACAAGATCGGCACCAAGCCGCAATTCACCGACAAGGCTGATGGCGCGAAAACAGCCACGACGGCGCTGGGAGAGAAGGTATGAGCCAGACCAATCGCCTGTCCAACGGTGGACGGATCGACCGCAACAAAGTGCTGAGCTTCACCTTCAACGGTCAGAGCTACAAAGGCTTCGAGGGTGACTCGCTGGCCGCCGCGCTGATCGCCAACGGCGTCGACATCATTGGCCGCAGCTTCAAGTATTCGCGTCCTCGCGGGATCTTCGCCGCCGGTGCCGAAGAGCCGAACGCGGTGCTGCAGATCGGTGCTACCGAAGCCACGCAGATCCCCAACGTGCGCGCCACGCAACAGGCGTTGTATCAAGGTCTGGTCGCGACCAGCACCAACGGCTGGCCGAGCGTCAACAACGACATGATGGGCATTCTCGGCAAGGTCGGCGGCAAGCTGATGCCGCCGGGTTTCTACTACAAAACCTTCATGTACCCGCAATCGTTCTGGATGACTTACGAGAAGTACATTCGTAAGGCTGCAGGTCTTGGCCGCTCGCCGACCGAGAATGATCCGGACACCTACGACTACATGAACCAGCACTGCGACGTGCTGATTGTTGGCGGCGGCCCGGCCGGTCTCGCTGCAGCACTGGCCGCTGCGCGCAGCGGTGCTCGCGTCATTCTGGCCGACGAGCAGGAAGAGTTCGGCGGCAGCCTGCTCGATTCCCGCGAAAGCCTCGACGGCAAGCCTGCGATGGAGTGGGTTGCCAGCGTCATCACCGAACTGAAAAACACCCCGGACGTGCTGATCCTGCCGCGCGCTACGGTCAACGGTTACCACGACCACAACTTCCTGACCATTCACGAACGCCTCACTGATCATCTCGGCGACCGTGCGCCAATCGGTCAGGTGCGTCAGCGCATCCACCGCGTTCGCGCCAAGCGTGTGGTGCTGGCCACTGGCGCGTGCGAGCGTCCGTTGGTCTACGGCAACAACGATGTGCCGGGCAACATGCTCGCCGGTGCGGTATCGACTTACGTGCGCCGCTACGGTGTGGCGCCGGGCAAGAAGCTTGTGCTTTCGACCAACAACGATCACGCCTACCGCGTGGCGCTGGACTGGCTCGACGCCAGCCTGCAAGTGGTGGCCATCGCCGATGCCCGCAGCAATCCGCGTGGCGCATTGGTTGAAGAGGCTCGCGCCAAAGGCATCCGCATCCTCACCGGTAGCGCCGTGATCGAGACCCGAGGCAGCAAGCGCGTTACCGCTGCCCGCATCGCCGCAATTGATGTCAAAGCGCACGCCGTGACCAGCCCGGGCGAATGGCTCGACTGCGACGTGGTCGCCAGCTCCGGCGGTTACAGCCCGGTGGTTCACCTGGCCTCGCACTTGGGCGGCAAGCCGACCTGGCGTGAAGACATCCTCGGTTTCGTACCGGGCGAAGCACCGCAGAAACGCGTGTGCGTCGGTGGCATCAACGGTGTTTATGGTCTCGGCGATTCGCTGGCAGACGGTTTTGAAGGTGGCGTGCGCGCCGCTGCCGAAGCCGGTTTCCAGACGGTAGAAGGCGTGTTGCCAAAAGCCTTGAGCCGTCACGAAGAACCGACGCTGGCGCTGTTCCAGGTGCCGCATGAAAAGAACACCGCACGGGCACCGAAGCAATTCGTCGACCTGCAAAACGACGTGACCGCCGCCGCCATCGAACTGGCGACCCGCGAGGGTTTCGAGTCGGTTGAACACGTCAAACGCTACACCGCGCTGGGTTTCGGCACCGATCAGGGCAAGCTGGGCAACGTCAACGGTCTGGCCATCGCCGCCCGTTCGCTGAACGTGACCATCCCGCAGATGGGCACCACGATGTTCCGCCCGAACTACACGCCAGTGACTTTCGGCGCGATCGCCGGCCGCCACTGCGGGCATATCTTCGAGCCGGTGCGTTATACCGCACTGCATCAATGGCACCTGAAAAACGGCGCCGAGTTCGAAGACGTCGGCCAGTGGAAGCGTCCGTGGTACTTCCCTAAAAACGGCGAAGACCTGCATGCCGCTGTGAAGCGCGAATGCAAAGCCGTGCGCGACAGCGTCGGCCTGCTTGATGCTTCGACGCTGGGCAAGATCGACATTCAAGGCCCGGATGCCCGCGAGTTCCTCAACCGCGTGTACACCAACGCCTGGACCAAACTCGATGTGGGCAAGGCCCGTTACGGTTTGATGTGCAAAGAAGACGGCATGGTCTTCGACGACGGTGTGACGGCTTGCCTGGCCGACAACCATTTCGTCATGACCACCACCACTGGTGGCGCCGCGCGCGTGCTGCAATGGCTGGAGCTGTACCACCAGACCGAATGGCCGGACATGAAGGTGTATTTCACCTCCGTCACTGACCACTGGGCGACCATGACCCTGTCCGGGCCGAACAGCCGCAAGCTGCTCAGCGCTGTCACCGATATCGATTTGAGCAACGAAGCGTTCCCGTTCATGACCTGGAAAGAAGGCGAGGTCGGCGGCGTGCCTGCGCGGGTCTTCCGCATCTCGTTTACCGGTGAGCTGTCGTACGAAGTCAACGTGCAGGCCGACTACGCGATGGGCGTGCTGGAGAAAATCGTCGAGGCGGGCAAGCAGTACAACCTGACGCCGTATGGCACCGAAACCATGCACGTCCTGCGCGCCGAGAAGGGCTTCATCATCGTCGGCCAGGACACTGACGGCTCGATGACCCCGGACGACTTGAACATGGGCTGGTGTGTCGGTCGCACCAAACCGTTCTCGTGGATCGGCCAGCGCGGCATGAACCGTGAAGACTGCGTGCGTGATCAGCGCAAACAGCTGGTAGGCCTGAAGCCGATCGATCCGACCAAATGGCTGCCGGAAGGCGCGCAGTTGGTGTTCAACACTAAACAGACGATCCCGATGACCATGGTCGGCCACGTGACTTCCAGCTATGCGCACAACTCTCTCGGTTATTCGTTTGCGATGGGCGTGGTGAAGGGCGGTTTGAAGCGTCTTGGCGAGCGGGTGTTTGCACCGTTGGCGGACGGCAGCGTGATCGAGGCGGAAATCGTTTCTTCGGTGTTCTTCGATCCGAAAGGTGATCGGCAGAATATTTGATGGTTCGGATCCTGTGGAGTGCAGTTGCACCGTGATGACTTCATCGCGAGCAGGCTCACTCCTACAGGTGAACGCGTACCCCTTGTAGGAGTGAGCCTGCTCGCGATAGCGGTATATCTGCTGGCACAGGGCTCAAGTCAGAATTCAGGAAAGGTGCTTTATGACCACAGCCAATGTTTACCAACAACGCCCAGCCTCAGGGGCCAAGGCCGAGTCGTCGCTGCACCATGCCGACCTCGCCAGCCTGGTCGGCAAGGGCCGCAAGAACGCCGGCGTGATCGTGCGTGAGCGCAAACTCCTCGGCCATCTGACCATCCGTGGTGATGGCCACGATGCAGCCTTCGCTGCCGGTGTGCACAAGGCCTTGGGCATCGAACTGCCCGGCGCCCTGAGCGTGATCGTCAAAGGCGAAACCAGCCTGCAATGGATGGGCCCGGATGAATGGCTGCTGATCGTGCCAAGCGGTGAAGAATTCGCCGCCGAACAGAAACTACGTGAAGCGCTGGGCGATCTGCACATCGCGATCGTCAACGTCAGCGGCGGTCAGCAACTGCTCGAACTGAGCGGGCCGAACGTGCGTCAGGTATTGATGAAGTCCACCAGCTACGACGTGCACCCGAACAGCTTCCCGGTGGGTAAGGCTGTGGGCACGGTGTTCGCCAAGTCGCAGCTGATGATTCGCCATACCGCTGAAGACACTTGGGAGCTGCTGATTCGTCGCAGTTTCTCGGATTACTGGTGGTTGTGGTTGCAGGATGCTTCGGCTGAGTACGGCCTCAGCGTCCAGGCCTGACACTGCATGGCTATCGTGCCTGCTTCTGTGGCGAAAGGATTTATCCCCGTTCGGCTGCGAAGCAGTCGCAATACCTGTGAATTCGATCTACCTGATAAACCGCGGTGACTGGTTTTGGGGCGGCTTCGCCACCCAACGGGGATAAATCCCCTCACCACAAAAGCAGTTCAGCACAGGTCAACCCAGTTCAGAGTTCAATCTGCTCACCGTTGTCGAAACAGGAGTCACCGCACCATGAGCCGCGCCCCAGACACATGGATTCTGACCGCCGACTGCCCCAGCGTCCTCGGCACTGTGGACGCGGTCACGCGTTTTCTGTTCGAGCAGGGTTGCTACGTCACCGAGCACCACTCGTTCGATGACCGGCTCTCCGGCCGCTTCTTCATTCGTGTGGAATTTCGCCAGCCCGACGGCTTCGACGAACAAGCCTTTCGCGCTGGTCTCGCAGAACGGGGTCAGGCGTTTGGCATGATCTTCGAACTGACCGCGCCGAACTACCGGCCGAAAGTGGTGATCATGGTTTCCAAGGCTGATCACTGCCTCAACGACTTGCTCTACCGCCAGCGCATCGGTCAATTGTCGATGGATGTCGCGGCGGTAGTGTCCAATCACCCGGACCTCAAGCCGTTGGCCGATTGGCACCAGATTCCCTACTACCATTTCCCCCTCGATCCCAACGACAAACCGTCGCAAGAGCGACAGGTCTGGCAGGTGATCGAAGAGTCCGGCGCCGAACTGGTCATCCTCGCTCGCTACATGCAGGTGCTGTCGCCAGAGCTGTGCCGCAAGCTCGATGGCAAGGCGATCAATATTCATCACTCGTTGCTGCCGGGTTTCAAGGGCGCCAAACCGTATCACCAGGCTTACAACAAAGGCGTGAAACTGGTTGGCGCGACGGCGCATTACATCAATAACGATCTCGATGAGGGGCCGATCATTGCCCAAGGTGTCGAGGCCGTGGATCACAGCCATTACCCCGAGGATTTGATTGCCAAGGGGCGGGATATCGAAGGCCTGACGTTGGCGCGGGCGGTGGGGTATCACATAGAGCGCAGGGTGTTTCTTAACGCCAATCGTACGGTCGTTCTTTAGATAGCTAAAAGATCGCAGCCTTCGGCAGCGCCTACAGGGATTTGTGTCGGTTACAAAATTTCAATCCAACCCGAATCCTGTGGGAGCTGGCTTGCCAGCGATGAGGCCATAACAGACAACGCAAAACCAACAAGCAATAACCCGAGCACTCAACGCGCTGCCTGTCTGGGCAACGCGGTTCCATAAAAACAACAGCGAGGTGAAAGCATGTCTGGCAATCGTGGTGTGGTGTATCTCGGCGCTGGCAAGGTCGAAGTACAGAAAATCGACTATCCGAAAATGCAGGACCCGCGCGGTCGCAAGATCGAGCACGGGGTCATTCTCAAAGTGGTTTCCACCAACATCTGCGGCTCCGACCAGCACATGGTGCGCGGCCGCACCACGGCGCAGACCGGTCTGGTGCTGGGCCACGAGATCACCGGAGAGGTGATCGAAAAAGGCTCCGATGTCGAAAACCTGAAAATCGGTGATCTGGTTTCCGTACCGTTCAACGTGGCTTGCGGGCGCTGCCGTTCCTGCAAAGAGCAACACACCGGCGTCTGCCTGACCGTCAACCCGGCCCGTGCCGGCGGTGCTTACGGTTACGTCGATATGGGCGACTGGACCGGTGGCCAGGCCGAGTACGTACTGGTGCCGTACGCCGACTTCAACCTGCTGAAACTGCCGGATCGCGACAAGGCCATGGAGAAAATCCGCGACCTGACTTGCCTCTCCGACATCCTGCCGACCGGTTATCACGGTGCGGTCACTGCTGGCGTAGGCCCGGGCAGCACGGTTTACATCGCAGGTGCCGGCCCGGTCGGTCTGGCCGCCGCCGCATCGGCGCGCCTGCTCGGCGCAGCGGTGGTGATCGTTGGCGACGTCAACACCATCCGCCTGGCCCACGCCAAAGCGCAGGGTTTTGAGATCGTCGACCTGTCGAAAGATACCCCGCTGCACGAACAGATCGCCGCGCTGCTGGGCGAGCCGGAAGTGGACTGCGCGGTGGACTGCGTTGGCTTCGAAGCACGTGGACACGGTCACGACGGCGTCAAATCCGAAGCCCCGGCCACCGTACTCAACTCGTTGATGGGCGTAGTGCGCGTGGCTGGCAAGATCGGTATCCCGGGCCTGTACGTCACCGAAGATCCGGGTGCCGTGGACGCTGCTGCGAAAATGGGCAGCCTGAGCATTCGTTTCGGCCTGGGCTGGGCCAAATCCCACAGCTTCCACACCGGGCAAACGCCAGTGATGAAGTACAACCGCCAGTTGATGCAGGCGATCATGTGGGATCGCATCAACATTGCCGAAGTGGTTGGCGTGCAGGTCATCAGCCTCGACCAGGCGCCGGAAGGGTATGGCGAATTCGATGCCGGTGTGCCGAAGAAGTTTGTGATTGATCCGCATAAGTTGTTCAGTGCGGCGTAAGCGAGCGAGAAAAAAACGGCGACCATTGGTCGCCGTTTTTTTATCCATCACAGCGCCACGCAACCTTCGCTCACGGGATTTCACAGTTTCTCCACACAGGCTCTGCGACAGTGACGCTTGCGGTTCCGGAACATGGCGGCGCATACCCGGTCAAACCGGCAGTTTGATCGTTGAATGAACGGTCTTTACGTCACAAGAGGATGTCTGAAATGAAAATTGCACGCGGTTTTGCCTTGGCATCGCTCCTGACCTTGGCCGCCGGCCCGGTGTTTGCCGGTTTCAGCTTGAACGACGTTGCCGGGGCGGTTTCGGGCATGCAGGGCGGTGACAAGGCTGCCGCTGCCGCGCCAACCTCGGAAACCGCCGGATTGCTAAGTGCCCTGAGTGCGCTGGACGTCACGCCGCAGCAAGCCGTCGGCGGCACCAGTGCGATGCTGGGGCTGGCGAAAAACCAGCTGAGCAGCACTGACTACTCGCAGCTGGCCAAGGAAGTGCCGGGCATCGACAAGCTTTCGGGTGGCAGCGGCAATCTGGCGGCACTGAGCGGTTTGCTCGGTTCGTCGGGCAAATCCGCCGGTCTGGAAAACGCGCTGGGCAACGTCAAGGACACCAATGACCTGAACAATGCGTTCAGCGCGCTGGGCATGGACAGCGGCATGATCGGCCAGTTTGCCCCGGTGATCCTGCAATACCTCGGTCAGCAGGGCGTCGGCGGTTCGCTGTTGAGCAGCCTGGGCAGCATCTGGGGCACCGGCACCGGTAGCTGAATCAGCACCGCTCGCCGCGTAACTCGGTGATGCGTTGGTCCTTGAGTATCCAGAGCTGGTTGACCCAGTTCTGGACCTTCTCGCGAAACACCGGATCGTTGGCGTAATCGCCCTGCCACAGCGCGGGGTCGAGTTCGCGGGTCTGGATGTCGACGATCACTCGCGGCACGCCGCCGCTGATCAAGTCCCAGAATCCCGGAATTTTCTGCTGTGGATAAACCACGGTGACGTCGAGAATCGCGTCCAGCTGTTCACCCATCGCCGCCAGCACGAACGCCACGCCGCCGGCCTTGGGTTTGAGCAATTGGTTGAACGGTGATTGCTGCTGGCTGCTTTTGGCCGCCGTGTAGCGCGTGCCTTCCAGATAATTCACCACCGTCACCGGCTGGCGCTTGAACAGCTCACAGGCGGCTTTGGTGATTTCCAGATCCTTGCCCGCCAGCTGCGGATTTTTCGCCAGAAATGCCTTGGTGTAGCGCTTCATGAACGGGTAATCCAGTGCCCACCAGGCCAAACCCAGGAACGGCACCCAGATCAGCTCCTTTTTAAGGAAGAACTTGAAGAACGGCGTGCGTCGGTTGAGGGTCTGGATCAGTGCCGGAATGTCGACCCACGACTGATGGTTGCTCACCACCAGATACGAGGTGTCCCGGCGCAGGTTTTCGCCACCGCGAATGTCCCACTGAGTCGGGATGCACAGGCGGAAAATCAGCTTGTCGATTTCCGCCCAGGTCTCGGCGATCCACATCACCGCCGCCGACGCATGATCGCGCCAGCGGCCGGGCGCAATCAGTTTGATCAGCGCAAACACCAGCAACGGCCCGATCAGGATCAGGGTGTTGAGCAACAGCAGCAGGGTGACGAAACAGCCGGTGAGCAGGCGGCGCATAAACGACTCTTTGAAGACGGATGTGCCCGCCATGATAAGCAGCTTCGGGCGACAGGCCAAATCCGTGCTGACGAATGTTTCACCTTTGCACGGCTATGCTGGGGCCAATTATTGTGTTGGCAGTGCTGGCCTCATCGCTGGCAAGCCAGCTCCCACAGGTTTCTCTGGTGTGTACAAAATTGACATTCACTGAAGATCCCTGTGGGAGCTGGCTTGCCAGCGATGCGATTTCAGGGGCGAACGAATTGCCCGAAGGCTGTCTAAAATCCCACGTTCACCGCCCTTATTTCCCAAGGAAGCCCCCTACGTGAAATCCCTCCTTGCACTGTTTGCCCTTGTCGCCCTGCCGGTCATGGCCGCTGAGCCGACTCTCTACGGGCGCTATGAATACATTGCGCTGCCGGAAATCGGTGGTGAAGTGCTTAAGGCCAAGATGGACACTGGCGCGCTGACTGCCTCGCTGTCGGCCAAGGACATCGAGACCTTCACCCGCGATGGCGACGACTGGGTACGTTTCCGCCTCGCCACCAAAGACGCCAGCAACAAGGTTTATGAACACAAGGTCGCGCGCATCAGCAAGATCAAAAGCCGTTCCGACGAGGACGACGAGGAGCGCGAAACCACTGAAGCGGCCAAGCGCCCGGTGGTGGATCTGGAGCTGTGCCTGGGTAACGTCAAACGTACCGTCGAGGTCAACCTGACCGACCGCAGCCACTTCAACTATCCGCTGCTGATCGGGGCCAAAGCCCTGCGTGAGTTTGACGCGGCTGTAAACCCGGCCCGTCGTTACACCGCCGACAAGCCGGACTGCTAAGTGGTCTCATTGACGTAACGTCAGGCTTGGGGCACCGTTCGCGCACATAACCCACGGGCTCGGATGCCATGCCTCATATCCTGATTGTCGAAGACGAAGCGGCGATTGCCGACACGCTGATTTTTGCCTTGCAGGGCGAGGGGTTCACCACCACGTGGGTGAGCCTCGGCGAGGCGGCGCTTGCGCATCAACGGCAGACACCGGCCGACCTGATCATCCTCGACATCGGCCTGCCGGACATCAGCGGTTTCGAAACCTGCAGACAGCTGCGGCGCTTCAGTGAAGTGCCGGTGCTGTTCCTCAGTGCTCGCGATGCCGAGATTGATCGTGTGGTGGGGCTGGAAATCGGCGCCGACGACTACGTGGTCAAGCCGTTCAGCCCACGGGAAGTCGCGGCGCGGGTGAGGGCAATCCTCAAGCGTATGGCGCCGCGTCCTGTCATTGAGGCCACTTCGACACTGTTTCGCATTGATCCCGAGCGCGTCCAGATCAGCTATCGCGGCCAGGCATTGAGCCTGACCCGCCATGAATTCCGCCTGCTGCAATGCCTGCTCGAACAACCGGAGCGAGTGTTCAGTCGCGAACAATTACTCGATGCGCTGGGAGTGGCCGCCGATGCCGGGTACGAGCGCAGCATCGACAGCCATATCAAAAGCGTGCGCGCCAAACTGCGCCTGGTCCGCGCTGAAGCCGAGCCAATCCAGACCCATCGTGGCCTCGGCTACAGCTACAGCCCGGGGCATAGCTGATGTCGTTGGGCCTGCGAATTTTTCTGGTGTATGTGCTGTTTGTCGGCCTGACCGGTTATTTCGTGCTCAACACCGTGATGGAAGAAATCCGCCCCGGCGTGCGTCAGTCCACCGAAGAAACGTTGGTCGATACCGCCAACCTGATGGCGGAGATCCTGCGAGACGACTTCAAGGCCGGCACCCTCAGTGAGAATCGCTGGCCGCAATTGCTCCGCGCTTACGGCGAACGCCAGCCGCAAGCGACGATCTGGGGCTTGCCGAAGAATCAGGTCAACCACCGCATCTACGTCACCGACGCCAATGGCATCGTCGTGCTGGACTCCAGTGGCGTGGCGGTGGGGCAGGACTATTCGCGCTGGAACGACGTCTACCTGACCCTGCGTGGTGAATACGGCGCCCGTTCCAGCCGCAGCGATGCGGATGACCCGAGTTCTTCGGTGATGCACGTCGGCGCGCCGATTCGTGATAACGGGCAGATCATCGGTGTGGTGACGGTGGCCAAGCCCAACAGCTCATTGCAACCCTATGTTGATCGCACCGAGCGACGCCTGCTGTTTTACGGCGCCGGGTTGATCGGCCTCGGTCTGTTGTTTGGCGCGTTGCTGTCGTGGTGGCTGAGTCGCGCACTGCATCGTTTGACCGGTTACGCCCAGGCCGTCAGTGAAGGGCGGCGGGTGGAAGTGCCGCACTATCGCGGCGGCGAGCTGGAGCAACTGGCTACAGCGGTCGAGCAGATGCGCACACAACTGGAAGGCAAAGCCTACGTCGAACGTTACGTGCACACACTTACCCATGAACTGAAAAGTCCGCTGGCGGCGATTCGTGGCGCGGCGGAGTTGTTGCAGGGTGAGATGGCTCCGGTGCAGCGCTTGCGTTTTATCGGCAACATCGACAGCGAAAGTGCACGGATGCAGCAGTTGATCGAGCGCTTGCTGAATCTGGCGCAAGTGGAACAGCGACAGGGTCTGGAGGAACGCGTGGCCGTGCCGCTGGCAGTGTTGGTCGATGAGTTGTTGCACGCTCAGGCTGCGCGAATTGAAGGCAAACAGCTGCGCGTTGAACAAGCGGTTGCGGTGGATTTGATGGTGATCGGCGAGCCATTTCTGCTGCGTCAGGCGTTGGGCAATCTGCTGGAGAATGCGCTCGATTTCACCCCGCGTCAGGGCTTGCTGCGCTTTAGTGCCGAGCGGTTGGAGGAACAGATCGAAGTCCGCTTGTTCAATGAAACCTCACCGATTCCTGATTACGCATTACCGCGTTTGACCGAACGCTTCTACTCACTGCCGCGCCCGGACAGTGGGCGCAAGAGCACCGGGCTTGGGCTCAATTTCGTTGAAGAAGTGGTCAAGTTGCACGGTGGCCAACTCGCGATCTGCAATGTGCCGGGCGGTGTGCAAGTGACAGTGCGCCTGCCTTAGAGGCAGTGCGCAGTGCTCAGGTCATGCTGGTGTCTGTGCCGCGCGCTGACGATTCTTGCGATGGATAAATTGCAGCGCCGGTTGCTCGACCAGACGCCAGGACACGATTGCCAGCGCAATCACGATCAGCGTGGACACCAGCATCGACGAACCAAAACCAAGCGAGGTCTTGTTGATCACCAGTTGCTGTACCGGGAATGCGTAAAGATAAATGCCGTAGGAAATATCGAAGCGCCCGCGAATACTTTGGTCGACGTACAGCAGGCCGATACTCACGGTGGCGATACAAAAGCCAAGCGTCGCCAGCACACCGGCCAACGCCGTACCGATGCTGACCAATATCAAGCCAATGCCAGCGACCAAGGTGAGCGCCAGAATGCGCGCGTCGCTCAAGTGTTGTTTATAGAAAGCCATCACGGCCCCGGCAAAGAACGCGATGCCGGCCGTGCTGTACACCGCCAATTTCTGCGCCAGCGCGCCCGTCACGTAATTGCCCAAGACGTAGGTGGCCATAACAAACATCACCAGCAGGATCCACGGCAGCAGAGATCGTCGATAGAGTCCAAGCGCGACCGCCAGCAGCAGATAAAAACCGAACTCGATTTTCAGTGTCCACAAACTCCCATTAAAGGAGTCGGCGAAAATAAAGCCGTCGGTGATTTCTCTGATGTCGGCCCTGCCAAAAACCGAAATACGCAGGAAGTCGATCAAGGCACTCGAACCGCTGACATAACCTTCGGCGAACAGACTGCCACCGATATAAGTCATGACGAACGCGCATAAGATCAACGCAGGAAAGATGCGCGCGACGCGTTTGCTCAGGTAATCGCCGAAGCTGCGCGCATTGATGTAGCTCTGGGTAATCAACAGGCCGGATATCGCAAAAAACACGGTGACGGCGATGCCGCCCAGCGAGTTGTAACCGGCAATGCCAGGCTCTTCGCGACCCGATAGCACAAAGTGGTGACTGACCAGCACCATCAGCGCGGCGATGTGCCTGATCAAATCGAATGAGTTGTTGTGCAACGTGATAGCCCTTTATCCGTAAAGTGTTCCGGGTTAGCCGGGTTGCAATAAGCCACGCCTACCGGAAAAAGGTTTCTACACGTATTTCCATGCAAATCCCACACAACCTCCATAACAAAACCATGAAGCACTCCCAGACTCGCTCCCATTCCAACCAGGGAGCGTCCTCATGAACCGAAGTCTGACCATAAAACTCGGGGCCATTGGCCTGTTGATTCTGCTGTTGCTGGTGCCGTTGCTGATGATCGACGGCGTCATCGATGATCGCCAGCAACTGCGTGACGGCGTGCTTGAAGACATCGCTCGCAGCTCCAGTTACAGCCAGCAATTGAGCGGGCCGGTGATGGTGGTGCCGTATCGTAAAGTGGTGCACAACTGGAAGATCAACGACAAAACCAATCAGCGTTATGACGAGCCGGGCGAAGAGCGCGGGCGTTTGTACTTCTTGCCGGAACGCTTCGAACTCGATGGTCAGGTGCAAACCGAACTGCGCGCCCGGGGCATTTACGAGGCGCGGCTGTTTCACGCCGATAACCGCATCAACGGGCATTTCTCCCTGCCGGCGCAATTGGGCATCAAGGAAGACTTCGTCGACTATCAGTTCGATGCACCGTTTCTCGCGGTCGGCATCAGCGACATTCGCGGCATCGAAAACGCCTTGAAACTGGAACTCGACGGCCAGCGCCTGGACTTCGTTCCCGGCACGCAAGTCGGCTGGCTCGGCGAAGGCGTACGGGTGACGTTGCCACTGCTCGACACCAGCAAAACCACGGAACTGGCATTCGGCTTCGACCTGCGTCTGCAAGGCACCGGCTCGCTGCAAGTGCTGCCGGTGGGCAAGAGCAGCAGCGTGAGCCTCACCGCCAACTGGCCGCATCCAAGTTTTATCGGCAACTTCCTGCCGGCCAAACGCGAAATCAATGATGCCGGTTTCAGCGCGGATTGGCAGACCACATTCTTCTCCACCAACTTGCAGGACGCCATGAGCCGCTGTGTGAGCAGCAATGATTGCGAGGCCTTCAATGGCCGCCGCTTTGGCGTGAGTTTCATCGATCCGGTGGATCAGTATTTGAAGAGCGACCGTGCGATCAAGTATGCGTTGCTGTTCATCGTGCTGACGTTCGCTGGTTTCTTCCTGTTCGAAGTGCTCAAGAGCCTGGCGGTGCACCCGGTGCAGTACGCGTTGGTGGGGGTCGCGCTGGCGTTCTTTTATCTGTTGTTGCTGTCGCTGTCGGAACACATCGGTTTTGGTCCGGCGTATCTGCTATCGGCCAGCGGTTGTGTGTTGTTGATCGGGTTCTATGTTTGCCATGTGCTGCACAGCGTGCGTCATGGCTTGAGTTTTTCGGCGGGATTGGCGGCGTTGTATGGCTTGCTCTATGGCTTGCTGAGCGCCGAGGATTACGCGCTGCTGATGGGCTCGCTGCTGCTGTTTGGCTTGCTGGGTGTGTTCATGGTGCTGACGCGCAAACTGGATTGGTACGGGATCGGGCAGAAACCGGCCAAGCCGCTGGAGTTTGATATTGGAGCGGTGCAATGAGTGGATTGCGAGAGGATCAGCGGGAGGCTGAGTTATTGGTGACGCTGATCTTTGCTTCACTGCCGCCGCAACCTAGGTGGTGCCATCGCTGGCAAGCCAGCTCCCACAGGTCCTGTGCAGAAGCAGATTTCTCTGTCACATCCGGATCCCACAGGTTCTGTGCCGTACCGGATATCTCTGCCATACCTGTATCCCACAGGTTCTGTGCTGATACAGATTTCTCTGCCACACCCAGATCAAATGAGGGAGCTGGCTTGCCAGCGATGAGGCCGGGACAGGCGCAGCAGACTTAAGGCTTGGGCATGGTCGCGATCATGGACGGTCGCTGACTGACTTCAAAGAACCAGTTGGCCAGTTGCGGGTTTCCCTCGCGCCAGCCCAGGTCCGGGAAGCGTAAATCGAGGTAACCCAAGGCACAGGCGACGCTGATCGCAGCAACATCGAAATGGCTGGTCAGCTCGGCAATCGCGTCTTTTTCCAGCAGGGCCAGCGCGCGACGGATCTTGTCGCGTTGCGCGTCGAGCCACTCGTCCCAGTGTTTTTCCGGCGCGCGCAGCACCAGTTCATATCGCACCATTACTGATGCATCCATGATCCCGTCGGCCATCGAGGCCAGGGTCAGGCGCCGCCAGCGGGCCGAGCCTTCGCGGGGGATCAGCGGGTTGCCGACGTGCTGGTGATCGAGGTATTCGAGGATGACGCGGCTGTCATGGATGACGGTGCCGTCGGCCAGGCGCAGGGCCGGAATCTTGCCCAACGGGTTGTCGGCATTGAGCTCGGCACTCGGGCTGACCGGGCTGAGGACGCAGTCTTGCAACGCAACGCGATCCTGCTGACCGGTCTCGTGCAGCAACACCATCACTTTGCGTACGAACGGGGAGAGCGTGTTGTGGAACAGGGTCATGCTGGGGGCGGACATTGGCAAACCTCGGTGGTCGTCGAAGATCAGAAGGTTAGCTGTAGGAGCTGCGGAACGCTGCGATCTTTTGATCCTGATCCTGATCCTGATCCTGCATTCAAGATCAAAATCAAAAGATCGCAGCGTGCCGCAGCTCCTACAGGGTCATCTTTTCGGCAGGAAGCCGCGTATTGCCAGGAAGGCCGGCACGCCGAGTCCGATCCAGCTCAACGCATCCCAGATGCCATCCCCCAACAATGCCGCAAACAACCCAGCCGCACTGAGCAACGCAATCACCAGCGGCGTGCTGAATACCTTCCAGAAATTCGACTGACGCGGCTTCATGCAGACGCCTCCGTCGTTTCCAGCACAGGCTTGGCCGCCCTGCGCCGAACCACCCACAGATACACGCCACTGCCGAGCACGATGATCGTCAGCACATCGAGCGTCGCCCAGAGGATTTTCATCGGCATGCCGCCGTAGTCGCCAAAGTGCAGCGGCTGCGACATGCCCATGGCGTCCATGTACCACGGGCGTTCGGCCACGGCGGTGACTTTCAACGTCGTGGCGTCAATCAGTACCGGCGTCAGCAGGTGCGAGGTCAAATGCGTGCCGCCCTTCATGAACACCGAGTAATGGTGCTCGCTGGAAAAACGCGTGCCGGGGAAGGCAATGAAATCCGGCTTCATGCCGGGGGCGACTTCGCCGGCAATGTCGAGCAATCGGGTGGCGGGGGCCAGGTGCGTCAGCGGCGGTACATCGCGATAGGGTGCGATCAGCGTGGTCAGCGCATCGTTGCGCCAAGCGGCGATGAGCAGGTCGGCGCAGGCGCTGATCACGCCGGTCACGCCCACGACCAGCGCCCACGTGAGGGTGACGACGCCGATCAGGTTATGCAGATCGAGCCAGCGCAGGCGCGTGGATTTGTCCTGGCGTACGGTGCCGAATTTCAACCGGCGCATGAACGGCAGGTACAACACCGTCCCCGAAACAATCGCGACGACAAACAGCAAACCCATGAACGCCAGCAGCAGTTTGCCCGGCAGCCCGGCGAACATGTCGACGTGCAGGCGCAGGATGAACAGCATCAAACCGCCGTTGGCCGAAGGAGTTTCCAGCGCTTCGCCGGTGCGCGCGTCGAGCATGAAGGTGTGCGAGGAGTTCGGTTCGGTGTCGGCGGTTTTCGCCATGATCGCGAATGCGGCATTCGGCTCTTCGTCGTCGTAGCCGAAGTACTGCATGACCTCACCCGGACGATGTTTCTGCGCGGCGTCGACCAGTTGTTGCAGGTTGAGCTGCGGCGTGTCGGCCGGCATCTCGCGCAACTCGGGGGCGTTACCCAGCAGATGGTCGATTTCGTGGCTGAAAATCAGCGGCAAACCGGTCAGGGCCAGCATCAGCAAAAACACGGTGCAGATCAGGCTGGTCCAGGTGTGGATGAACGACCAGCGGCGAATTGTTTTACTTTTCATTTCATGACCTTCAAAAACACCAAAGCCGTCCGCGAGGGACGGCCAGGTTACAGGGCCTGTTTCAGCTCAGTCGCTTACCACTTGTAAGTGGCGCTGGCGACGACACTGCGCGTGTCGCCGTAGTAGCAGTAGAAGCTGTCACAGGTGGAAATGTATTCCTTGTCGAACAGGTTGGTCGCGTTGAGTGCCAGCGACGCACCTTTGAGGCTGTTGTCCAGACGGCCGAGGTCATAATGCACGCTCGCGTCGAACACGGTATAGGCGTCCGCCTTGCCCAGCCAGGTGTTGGCTTTGTCACCGTAGGTGTTGCCGGTATAACGCACGCCGGCGCCCACGCCGAAACCGTCAAGCACGCCGGTGTGCCAGGTGTAGTCGGTCCACAACGAGGCTTGTTGATTCGGCATCAGTTGCAGGCGATTGCCTTTGTCGGCGCCATTCTGCACTTCAGACTTGGCCAAGGTGTAGGCGGCGATGACTTTCAGGTTCTCGGTGACGTCGGAGACCGCTTCCAGCTCCAGGCCTTTGACTTTCACTTCGCCGGTCTGGCTGGTGATCGAAACGCCGTCGACGAAGGTGCTGACCGAGACGTTCTTTTGGGTGAGGTCATACACGGCAGCGCTCAGCAGGGTCTTGCTGCCCGGCGGCTGGTACTTGATGCCCAGTTCCCATTGCTTGCCTTCGGTGGGTTTGAGCGAACCGGTGGAGGTGGCGTCGGCGCCGGTGGTCGGCTGGAAGGATTCGGCGTACGACAGGTACGGCACGAAACCCGAATCGAATACATAGCTGAGCGCCGCGTTGCCGCTGAACGCCTTGTCGCGCTGGGTGTTGGTGGCATCGCCTCTGTTGATGAACTGAGTGCTGGTGTGCACCCAGTCTTCACGCCCGCCCAGTGTCAGGCGCCACTGGTCGAGGGCCATTTGGTCCTGCACGTACAGGCCGGTCTGGTAGGTCTTCTGGTTGTAGTCGTAGAACGCCGTGGAGCGCGCCGGACGCACGATTGGCTGGTCGTAGATCGGGTTGATTACGTTGGTACCCGGAGTGGTATCCGAAAAGCCGAAAATCGAGGTGTAGTTGGTGTTGCTGCGCTGATGATCCAGACCCAGCAGCAGGGTGTGGCGGATGTCACCGGTAGCGAAGTCAGCCTGGAAGTTGTTGTCCACAGCGAACTGGCTGATGTCTTCATCGACGCTCGTGGACGAGCGACCGACGTTGCCCTGGTCGTCGACTTCAGTGAATGGATACGAGCCAACCGTCAGTGCCTGGAACGACAGATCCGACTTGGTGTAACGCAGGTTCTGCTTGAACTGCCAGACATCGTTCAGGCGATGTTCGAACGCGTAACCCAGCGCGTAGTAGGTGCGGTCGTAGTATTCCCAGTCCGGATCACCGAGATTCTTGTGATGGGAAATATCACCGAATGGCGATTTGATCTTGGTGCCCTGAATCGGCAGGAACTGGCTGGTGATGCCGGTATCGTCGCGGGTGAACTGGCTCAGCAGGGTGAGCTTGGTGTCGTCGTCGATGTTCCAGGTCAGGCTCGGCGCAATGTTGTAGCGCTTGTTGTCGACGTGGTCGACCTGCGTGCCGCTGTCACGTACTACGCCGCTGATGCCGTAGAGGAACTGGCCAGCTTCATCGATCTTGCCGGTGCTGGCGAAGTTGATTTGACGGTGGTTGTCGCTGCCGTACTGCAACTGGATTTCACTGCTGGCGACATCGCTTGGGCGACGGCTGACCATGTCCAGCAAGCCGCCCGGCGGGGTCTGGCCGTAGACGGACGAGGCCGGGCCGCGCAGCAGGGCGAGGCGGTCGAGGTTCCAGGTTTCCTGTTTCGGGTTGGCGTAGACGCCTTTTGGCAGCGGCAGGCCATCGAGGAACTGGGTAGGTTCGAAGCCGCGCACGCGCAGCCAGTCGGCCCGGGTGTCGCTGCCATAGCTGCTGGCGGTGATGCCCGGCATGTAGCGCACGGCGTCATCGAGGCTGTGCACGCCACGGTCTTCCATTTGCTGACGGGTCGCGACCGAGATCGAACGTGGCGCTTCGACCAGTGCGGTGTCGGTTTTGCTGCCGGCGGCGGTGCGGGTAGCGGTGTAGCCCTCGACCGGGCTCCAGGCCGTTTCCAGATTCTCTACACCGATGACCGATGTTTCCGGCAGCGCCATTACGCCTTCCGGCACAGCCACCAAGGTGTAAGTGCCGGTGCTGCTTTGTTCCAGTTGCAGACCGGTACCCCGCAGGGCCGCACGCAAAGCGCCGGCGGCGTCGTAATTGCCGCTCACGGGCGCCGAAGTCTTGCCCGCCGCCAGCGCCGGGTTCAGCGACAGCGCGAGGCCGCCCTGGCTGGCGATCTGGTTCAGGGTGGTCGACAGCGGCGCGGGCGGCAGGTTGTAGGCGCGAACGCTGGACGCTTGTTCAGCGGCGATCAGTTGGCTGCTGACCAGCGGGGAGCTGAGGGCAATGGCAACCGCCAGCAAACTGGGGCGCAACAAGGTGTCTAGCGAACGGGACATACGGCGGCTCCTGAATGAAAATATTTCTCAATTGCCTGTGTGCCGGATGAAAATCAAAAAGTGATAGGGCTGGATGAAAATAATTTCGATTTACTGGAAGTGGAGACTGTGCGGGCCTCATCGCTGGCAAGCCAGCTCCCACAGGTTTCAGTGCTGTTCACAAAACCCATGCTCAGCACAGACCCTGTGGGAGCTGGCTTGCCAGCGATGGCGGCCGCTCAGGCACCGCATCAATCAGGCTTGGGATCAGCCTTCGCCACGGTGACCCAATACGGCGTGTGCTGCTCGATCTGCACCGGCAGGGTCGGCAGCAGCGCGCTCAAGGCTCTATCGGTGTCATGCAACGGGAAGCTGCCGGTAATCCGCAAATCGGCCACTTCCGGTGCCACGCCCAAATGCCCGCGGCGATAGCGACCCAGTTCATGCACCAGATCGCCCAGTCGCGCGTTGTCGACCACCAGCATCCCGCGTGTCCAGGCATCGGCGCCGGGGTTGAGGGCGACAATCGAGCCAAGCCCGTCACTGCGCAGCAGCACTTGCTGGCCCTCGCGCAGGATCTGTTCTGCAGGGTTCGATTGCGTATGTGCCGCCACCGCCGATTGCAGCACGCTCAGGCGCGTGCCTTGTTCCTCGCGCTTGACCAGGAACCGCGTGCCGAGCGCGCGCATGCTGCCTTCGCGAGTCTCGACAATAAAGGGGCGCGTGTCGCCGTGAGCGGTTTCGATGAGGATTTCGCCTTCCTGCAAAACAATCAGGCGCTGCTTCTCATCGAAACGCACGTCCACGGCGCTGTGGGTATTGAGGTTGAGTAACGTGCCGTCGGCCAACCGCACAGTGCGCTGTTCGCCGGTGGCGGTACGCTGGTCGGCGAGCCAGTAATCGAGCGGCAGATAGCGTTCACCGGCAAACAGGGCCAGGCCCACCACCGCAACAACGCTGGCCAGACCACTGCCTAATTTGCGCACGCGGCGGCGAATGCTTTCGCGCGATTGCAGCAGCGCACTGCGGGCCGGCCCTTTGGCGACACTGAAACGCTGATCGAGCATGCCCAACTGGCGCCATGCGCGAGCATGTTCTTCATGGGCTGCATGCCACTTGGCAAATTCTTCGCGCTCTAGCGGACTGCTGGAATCAAGGGTCAGTTGCCAGGCTATCGCCGCGTCCAGCACATGCGCCGGTACGGGTCTGGAACTGGCCGGACTCATGTTGGCTCACCGTACAGCGCGATGTAGCACTGACGAATGCCTTGAGCGAGATACTGGCGCACGCGCGGCACCGACACGCCGAGCTTCTGGGCGATCTCGGCATGGCCGAGGCCATCGAGGCGGTTATAAAGGAAAGCGGCGCGGGCCTTGGTCGACAGTTTGCCGAGCAGGCGGTCGATGGCCTTGAGGTCTTCGAGGATCAGTTGCTGTTCTTCCACCGACGGTTGTTCGCCTTCGGGGATCAGCATCAGTTCGGTGAGGTAAGCCTGTTCCAGCGCGGCGCGGCGGAAGTAATCGAACAGCAGCCCTTTAGCGATCGCCACCAGAAAGGCCCGGGGCTCGCGCGGTGTCAGTAGCTCATCGCGGCCGAGCAGGCGCACGAAAGTGTCCTGGCTCAGGTCTTCGGCACGCTGCGGACACGCCACATTGCGCCGCAGCCACGCCAGCAGCCAACCGCGATGGTCGCGATACATCGCACCGACGAGCTCACTGTGAGGGCTTGGGACTGACGACACCGGACATCACCGATTGGGAAATATTAACTAACGCGAATTGTTCGCGATTCTGGCAGAGGTGGGAATGGTTAGCAATTGGCCACTGGTCGGGTGCTGCCCTGTGTAGGAGGTGCCGAAGGCTGCGATCTTTTGATTTTGCTGTTTATAAGATCAAAAGATTGCAGCCTTCGGCAGCTCCTACAGGGAGTGTGTTGTTTAAAGTCAGAAAGAGGGCGCCTGTTGCCTGCGCTTCCACTGGCTCAAGCGCTGCTGCAAATTCAGCGGACTATGAATCTGCTGCCCCCGCGCCCGGCTGAACAGTATCAACGCCAACTCCGCCGTCGCCAGCGCATCGGCACTCGCGTTATGCCGCTCGAACACCTCAAGCTTGAACCAGTCGATCCACTCATCCAGCCCGGCTTCGCGAATGTTCGCCTGTGGGCACACCAACGGCGCAATGTCGGCGACATCCAGAAACACATGCTGCAATTTGTGCCCCAGATGTTCTTTCAGCGCCCGTCCGAGCATGTGCTGATCGAACGGGGCATGAAACGCCAACACCGGACTGTCACCGACAAACTCCATGAATTCCACCAGCGTCTCGGCCGGGTCGCTGCCGGCGGCGATCGCGTTCGGCCCCAGGCCATGGATCAACACACTGGCGCCGAGCTTCACCTGGGGGCATTGCAGCGTGCGCTCGAACTGCTGGCTAAAGTCGATCGCGCCGTCCTCGATCACCACAGCGCCAATCGACAACAGCCGATCCTTGTTCAGGTTCAGCCCGCTGGTTTCCAGGTCGAGCACCACCCAGCGCTGTTCGCGCAGGCTGCAATCGCCCAGCTGATTGATCGCCGGCAGCCTCGCCAGACGCTGTTGCAGATCAGCCGGCAGCACCGGGCTGGCCGGACGCAGCCACGAAAACAGACTCATAGCTGATACCGCAACGTCAGGCTGCTTTGCAGACGTTGGGCTTGACGCAGAGATTCACGCAGGATGCGCCGGTCCAGATGATTGAGGCTGTCGGGATCGACCCGGTTGGAATACGGCAGGTTCTCGCGGCTCTGGATCTGATGCTGCTGCATGCGCGTTTGCTGAATGAAGTGATAAGCCTCTTCATATGCCGCGCCGTCGAGTCGCTCGATGACTTGCTTCTCCACCAACTGACGGAAGCGTTCCAACGTATTGTTGGCATCGATGCCGTTGGCCAGCGCGAGCAATCGCGCACCATCCACGAACGGCGTCAGGCCCTGGACTTTCAGATCGAGGGTGGCTTTCTCGCCGTTCTTGCGCGCCAGCACAAACTCACGGAAGCGCCCCACTGGCGGGCGATTGCGCAGGGCGTTGTCGGCCATCATGCGCTGGAACAAACGGTTGTCGCCGACCTGATCGAGAATCCCCCGGCGCAATTGTGCGCAGCCCTGTTCATCGCCCCACACCACGCGCAGATCGAAATAGATGCTCGACCCCAGCAGGTTCTCCGGCGTCGCCTCGCGGATAAACGACGCAAAACGCCGCGCCCATTCTGCGCGGGACAGGCACAGCTCGGGGTTGCCGGCCATGATGTTGCCCTTGCACAGCGTGAAGCCGCACAGCGCCAGACTCTGGTTGATCTGCTGGGCAATCGGCAGCAGCTTGCCGCGAATCTCCGCTGCATGCGCCGCATCTCGCGCGTCAAAGAGAATGCCGTTGTCCTGATCGGTGTGCAGCGTTTGCTCGCGCCGGCCCTCGCTGCCGAAACACAACCAACTGAACGGCACCCCCGGGTCACCTTTTTCGGCGAGGGTCAGTTCGATCACCCGGCACACGGTGTGATCGTTGAGCAGGGTGATGATGTGCGTGATCTGCGTCGAGGACGCACCGTGAGCCAGCATGCGCTCGACCAATTGACCGATCTCGCCGCGCAGGGTCACCAGTTGTTCGACGCGCTGGGCGCTGCGGATGGTCCGGGCCAGATGCACCAGGTCGACCCGTTGCAGGGAAAACAGATCGCGCTCGGACACCACGCCGCACAGGCGCTGATCCTTGACCAGGCAGACGTGGGCAATGTGCCGTTCGGTCATGGCAATGGCCGCATCGAAGGCGCTGTGATCCGGCGACAGATAGAACGGCGCGCGGGTCATGTGGCGCTCGATGGCTTCGCTGAAATCGCCGACACCTTCGGCCACCACGTGGCGCAGATCGCGCAGGGTGAAAATGCCCAGCGGCGCCTTGTGCTCATCCACCGCGACGATGCTGCCAACCTGTTGTTCGTGCATCAGCTTCACCGCTTCACGCAGTGGCGTGTCGGGGCTGCACGTCACCGGATGGCGCATCGCCAACTCGCCGAGACGGGTGTTCAGCGAATATTGGGTGCCGAGATTTTCCACGGCTTTCTGCTGGACTTGCTGATTGACTTGATCGAGCAGGCTGCTGACCCCGCGCAAGGCGAAGTCGCGGAAAGCGCTGGAGAGGGCGAACAGTTTGATGAACGCCTGTTTGTTCAGTTGCAGGCAGAAAGTATCTTCACCGGCCAGATGCTCGGTGCGTGTTGCTCGCTCACCCAGCAACGCGGCCAGGGGAAAGCATTCGCCGGTGGTGATTTCGAATGTGGTTTCAGTGCCGCCCTTGGCCGTGTGCGGACGTTCGCCGACCACGCGGCCCTGTTTGACGATATGGAAGTATTCCACCGGGCCGTCGGCAGGCTTGATGATGCTCTCGCCCTGGCCATAAAACCTTAGCTGGCACTGCTCCACCAGGTAGGCGAGGTGGGCGTGTTCCATCTGATTGAAGGGCGGGAAGCGCTGGAGGAATTGCAGAGTGCCCTGAATGTTCTGCAACACCGCGGTTTTCCCTGCCTGGGTGAAGGCGTCCGCTTTACTCATAACCATTACCGCAGTCTTTTTCGAATTGTTGTTGTCGGATCGTTGCAGCCATGGTCGACCCCTGCGACCGGGGTGCCCATTGGACGTAAGTCTAGGTTGGCGATGCTGTTGGGCATATTTGGGAAGTGACCTACACATTCAGTCGGAAATTCGTCCGCCCGGCTATTGGAAATAAATCCGACGAAGTGCACATTGAAGCTCTGCCTGGCGATGTCTGACGACTGAGCGAGGTGATTGATTGGGAAATGTAGAGAACGCCATGTCCGACCACGATATTTTGAGCGACGCCGAGCGTGAAGCGCTCAGCGCTGTAATGCTCGAACCCGACCTGCCGCCGCAGCGTGTACTGATCGTCGATGACGACAAGGACGCCCGCGAGCTGCTCGCGGAGATACTGGCGTTGGACGGCATTCGCTGCATGACCGCCGCCAGTGGCGAAACCGCACTGAAGATGCTCGATGAGAAACCTTCGATCGGGCTCGTCATCACTGATCTGCGCATGGGCAACGTCGGTGGGCTTGATCTGGTTCGACAGGTGCGCGAATCGGTGCGGGCGGCGATGCCGATCATCATTGTGTCGGGCGATGCCGATGTGAAAGATGCGATCGCGGCAATGCACTTGAGTGTGGTGGACTTTCTGCTCAAGCCGATTGATACCGCCAAGTTGCTGGGGTTGGTCAAGCATGAATTGGGGATTGAGCCTTAGCGCCACCCGAACATTCCAACGCGGAGCGTGTGAAGATCAAGATCAAAAGATCGCAGCCTTCGGCAGTTCCTGCATGGGATCACCTGTAGGAGCTGCCGAAGGCTCGGGCCGCGATCGGACGATCTTTTGATTCTGCTTTCACAAAAAAAAGCCCTGATCCAAAGATCAGGGCTTTTTCATATCCAGCGTCTACGCAGAATTACAGGCCGTTGGCAGCCTTGAACTCACGACGACGACGGTGCAGAACCGGCTCGGTGTAACCGTTCGGCTGCTTGGTGCCTTCGATCACCAGTTCGACCGCCGCCTGGAAGGCGATGTTGCTGTCGAAGTTGGGTGCCAGCGGACGGTACAGCGAGTCGTTGGCGTTTTGACGATCGACCACCGGCGCCATGCGCTTGAGGCTTTCCATCACTTGCGCTTCGGTGACGATCCCGTGGCGCAGCCAGTTGGCGATGTGCTGGCTGGAGATACGCAGCGTCGCGCGGTCTTCCATCAGGCCAACGTCATTGATATCCGGCACTTTCGAGCAACCCACGCCTTGGTCGATCCAGCGCACCACGTAGCCGAGAATGCCCTGGGAGTTGTTGTCCAGTTCGTTCTTGATCTGCTCTGGTGTCCAGTTCGGATTGACCGCCAGCGGAATGGTGAGGATGTCGTCCACCGAAGCGCGAGCACGTTTGGCCAATTCGGCCTGACGGGCGAACACGTCGACCTTGTGGTAGTGCAGCGCGTGCAGCGCAGCGGCGGTCGGCGATGGCACCCAGGCGGTGTTGGCACCGGCCAGTGGGTGAGCGATTTTCTGTTCGAGCATCGCCGCCATCAGGTCGGGCATCGCCCACATGCCTTTACCGATTTGCGCACGGCCTTGCAGACCAGTGCTCAGACCGATATCGACGTTCCAGTTCTCGTAGGCACCGATCCATTTCTCGGCCTTCATGTCGGCCTTGCGCACCATCGGGCCGGCTTCCATGGAGGTGTGGATTTCGTCGCCGGTGCGGTCGAGGAAACCGGTGTTGATGAACACCACACGCTCGCCGGCCGCCTGGATGCAGGCCTTGAGGTTGACCGTGGTGCGGCGCTCCTCGTCCATGATCCCGACTTTCAGGGTGTTGGGTTTCAGGCCGAGCACGACTTCGATACGGCCGAACAGTTCGTTGGTGAACGCTGCTTCTTCCGGGCCGTGCATCTTCGGTTTAACGATGTAGACGGAACCGGTGCGGGTGTTCTTGCGCGAAGTGTTGCCGTTGAGGTTGTGCATCGCCGCCAGGCAAGTCACCAGACCGTCGAGGATGCCTTCCGGCACTTCGTTGCCGTCTTTGTCGAGGATCGCGTCGATGGTCATCAGGTGGCCGACGTTGCGCACGAACAACAGCGAGCGGCCATGCAGGGTCACTTCGCCGCCATCGACCGTGGTGTAGCTGCGGTCCGGGTTCATGGTGCGAGTGAAGGTCTGGCCGCCCTTGGCGACTTCTTCCGACAGATCGCCCTTCATCAGGCCGAGCCAGTTGCGGTAGATGACCACTTTGTCGTCGGCATCGACGGCCGCCACGGAGTCTTCGCAGTCCATGATGGTGGTCAGCGCGGCTTCCATCAGCACGTCTTTGACGCCTGCCGCGTCGGTCTGGCCGACGGGGGTGCTGGCATCGATCTGGATTTCGAAATGCAGACCGTTGTTTTTCAGCAGGATCGCGATTGGCGCGTTGGCGTCGCCCTGGAAGCCGATCAGCTGTGCATCGTTACGCAGACCGCTGTTGCTGCCGCCCTTGAGGGTGACCACCAGTTTGCCGTCAGCGATTTTGTAGCCGGTCGAATCGACATGGGAGCCGGCAGCCAGTGGCGCGGCTTCGTCGAGGAAAGCACGGGCGAAGGCGATGACTTTGTCGCCACGCACCTTGTTGTAGCCTTTGCCTTTTTCGGCGCCACCGTCCTCGCTGATCGCGTCGGTGCCGTAGAGGGCGTCGTACAGCGAACCCCAGCGAGCGTTCGAGGCGTTGAGGGCAAAGCGCGCATTCATCACCGGCACAACAAGTTGCGGGCCAGCGGTACGGGCGATTTCGTCATCGACGTTTTGCGTCGTTGCCTGGAAATCAGCCGCTTCTGGCAGCAGATAACCGATTTCTTGCAGGAAGGCTTTATAGGCCACGGCGTCGTGCGCTTGACCGGCACGTTGCTGATGCCAGGCATCAATACGCGCCTGGAAGTCATCGCGTTTGGCGAGTAGGGCTTTGTTCTTCGGTGCCAGGTCGTGAATGACCTTGTCGGCACCTTCCCAGAATTTGTCGGCGGTGAGGCCGGTACCGGGAATGGCTTCGTTGTTCACGAAGTCGAACAGGACTTTGGCGACCTGCAGGCCACCGACTTGAACGTGTTCAGTCATTGCTTGCCTCACTCTGCTCAGCTATTTCGCTTTTCAGCTCTTCAATTTACCAATGAAGCCTCTGGCCATTTAAACCACAAACCTGCCGACCAGTACATGCCATTGCTGGCGGCTGGGCTGGGACCAATCAACGGCTTGGGGCCTTGCTGACGGGGCTTTCAGGATTGCGAACATGCCTTGGGCAGACATCGATCCAGCGTTATGTAGTGCGCGCTGCGGCATACTACATGATGAGTTGCGCTTGTGAAAATCAGACTAATTACGTCGTTCTGCGACCCCATGACGCATTGCGGTCACGGCGCGGAACAGGATGTTCTCAAAAAACCATTGGATTGTTCCAGTTAAATATCGAAAGTTGTACACATAAATGCTGTGGGGCTGCTAAGGGGCAGTCTGGGTGTACCCGCTTTTGTGGTGAGGGGATTCATCCCCGCGGCTGCGCAGCTGTCGTGAAACCTGCCTGCACGGTGTATCTGCCAGAAAGCGGGGGCGGCTTCGCCACCCATCGGGGATAAATCCCCTCGCCACAGGTATGCGCTCACTTGGAGCATTGCTGCTCAATTCCGGGGCTTGCCTATACTTGCCCTTCCATAACAAAAGTCATGACAAGAGGGCTGCGCCATGGACCATCTCGTACTCACTGTTTTCGCCCCGGACAAACCCGGGCAGGTCGAGCGCATCGCCCAATGCATCGCCGAACATGGCGGTAACTGGCTGGAAAGTCGTCTGTCGCGAATGGCCGGGCAGTTCGCCGGGATTCTGCGGGTGGGTGTGCCGGCAGAGGCTTACGACGAATTAGTCGATTCCCTACAAGCACTGTCGACTCATGGCATTCGCGTATTGATCGCCGAAAGCGGGATCGAGCAGTCCTGCACCTGGAAACCGATTGCGATGGAACTGGTGGGCAATGACCGCCCGGGGATTGTGCGCGACATCACTCGCCTGCTGAGCGAGCAGGGGGTCAATCTTGAACGGTTGGTGACCGAAGTGCGTCCGGCACCGATGAGCAGCGAGCCGCTGTTTCACGCCGAAGCGATTCTGGCGGTGCCGTTGACGTTGTCGCTGGATGTCCTGCAATCGCGCCTGGAAACCCTGGCGGACGATTTGATGGTGGATCTGGTGTTACGCACAGAGGTTTAACGCTAATCGGGTTATCCAGTTTAAACGTGCACCTGCCTGTGGATAACCTGTAGAGACTGCCCTGAAGGCCACGTCCTGCGTGGCCTTGCCGGAGTTGATCAAAAAACCGCCAGCATTCAACGACTTGCGCACAAACGGCGGGGATCACGCTGTGGATAACCTTGGGAAGGAACGCTGCAGGCCACGAAAAACGTGGCTTGCAGGTGTTTGTGCGTTTTTTGATCAGCTGCGACGGCGCAAACTTATCCACGCGTCGACGCTGTAAATAGCGAGACCGGCCCAAATAAACGCAAAAGCGATCAACGTGCTCGACGACATGTGTTCACCGAACAACAGCACCGCTTGCAACAACACCAGCGTTGGCGCGATGTATTGCAGGAAGCCGATCGTGGTGTAGGGCAAATGCCGGGTTGCTGCGTTGAAACACACCAGCGGCACCAATGTCACCGGGCCTGCTGCGACCAGCCACCACGCTTGCGAAGTCGTCCAGAATTCCGGTTGAGCACTGGTCGCGGTTTGGTTGAACAGCAACCAGGCGATGGCAATCGGTACCAGCATCCAGGTTTCCACCACCAGCCCCGGCAATGCCTTGACCGGTGCCTGCTTGCGGATCAAACCGTAGAACCCGAACGTCAGCGCCAACACCAGCGACACCCACGGCAGACTGCCGACTTGCCACACCTGCTGCGCCACGCCAATCGCCGCGAGCCCCACGGCGATCCATTGCAGGCGCCGCAGTCGTTCGCCAAGAATCACCATCCCCAGCAGCACGTTGATCAGCGGATTGATGTAGTAACCGAGGCTCGCTTCGAGCATGCGCCCGTTGTTTACCGACCACACATAGGTCAGCCAGTTGGCCGCGATCAGCGTGCCGCTCAGCGCAAGAATCGCCAGGCGTTTCGGGTTGTCGAGCAATTCGCGTAACCAGCCTGGATGCTTCCAGACCATCAGCAGCAGCGCGCCAAACAGCGCCGACCACAACACCCGATGGATGATGATCTCGACCGCTGGTACTTCAGCGATGGCTTTGAAATAGATCGGGAACAGGCCCCAGATGATGTAGGCACTCAGGCCCAGGATGTACCCGCGGCGCGGGTTGGCAGCTTGCATGCAGAATCCTTGCTTAGGCAGCTAACAAAGGAAGGGATTGTAAGGAGGTTGTATAGATGTGTCGTGTCAGAAAACGAAAAGATCGCAGCCTCCGGCAGCCCCTACATTGGAATGCGTTCCCTGTAGGAGCTGCCGAAGGCTGCGATCTTTTGATCTTTGCTTCTCGAATCAGAAGAGTTTCAGCGGCTCTTCATTGAGCGCCGACAACTGCTCACGCAACGCCAACACCTGATCGCCCCAATAACGCTCAGTCCCAAACCACGGAAAGCTGTGCGGGAACGCCGGGTCATCCCAACGCCGCGCCAGCCAGGCGCTGTAATGCATCAGGCGCAACGCGCGCAGCGGTTCGATCAGCGCCAACTCGCGCGGGTCGAAATCGTGAAACTCGTTGTAGCCGTCCATCAATTCAGACAATTGCCCCAGGCATTCCTGCCGATCGCCCGCAAGCATCATCCAGATGTCCTGCACCGCCGGGCCCATGCGGCAGTCGTCGAGGTCGACGATGTGGAACATCTCGTCGCGGCACATCATGTTGCCGGGGTGGCAGTCGCCGTGCATGCGGATGTTCTGATGCGGCGTGTTGGCGTAGACGTCTTCCACACGCTTGAGCAGATCGCGCGCTACCGATTCGTAAGCCGGCAGCAGGCTCTTGGGGATGAAGTTGCCTTCGAGCAGCGTGGTCAACGAGGCATGGCCGAAGTTCTGTACGGCGAGGGCTTCGCGGTGTTCGAACGGCTTGGTCGCGCCGACCGCGTGAATGCGCCCCAGCAACTGACCGAGTCGATACAACTGATCAAGATTGCCTGGCTCCGGCGCACGGCCGCCGCGACGCGGGAACAGGGTGAAGCGAAAGCCTGCGTGCTCGTGCAGGGTTTCGCCGTTGTGGATCATCGGCGCGACCACCGGGATCTCGACGTCGGCCAGTTCGAAGGTGAACTTGTGTTCTTCGAGGATGGCTTCGTTGGTCCAGCGTTGCGGTCGGTAGAACTTGGCGATCAGCGGTTCGGAGTCTTCGATGCCGACCTGATAGACGCGGTTTTCGTAGCTATTGAGCGCCAGAATGCGCGCATCGCTCAGAAACCCGATGCTTTCTACGGCATCAAGTACGAGGTCGGGTGTGAGGGTTTCAAACGGATGGGCCATGCTGACTCCTGCGCGCAGCAGGCTGCCGCGTCCGGCCCAGCATGGTAGCGCAGATGGCAGGCAGTGGGGGGTTGGTGTCTGGACTGACGCTATCGCGAGCAGGCTCACTCCTACAAAGTCATGTGCAAAACCCTGTAGGAGTGAGCCTGCTCGCGATGAGGGTCTGTCAGGCGCCGACCACCCCGCCATCCTCACGGGTAATCGCCATCACCGAAGACCGTGGCTTGCCATTCGGCAAATGCTCAGGGAAGGTCGACCCGCCGTTCTCACCCGGATGCTGAATCCCGACAAACAAGGTTTTCTGATCCGGCGAGAAGCTGATACCGGTCACTTCACAACCAATCGGCCCGACCATGAAACGACGAATCTCGCCGGTCTTGGGGTCAGCGCAGAGCATCTGGTTGTTACCCATTCCCGCGAAGTCCCCGGCGTTGCTCGAATCGCCATCAGTGAGAATCCACAAGCGACCGGCCTTGTCGAAACCCAAGCCATCGGGGCTATTGAACATGTTCTGCGGGGTGATGTTTTTCGAGCCGGCCTTCGGCGTGCCGGCGTGCACGCCCGGGTTGCCGGCGACTACGAACAGATCCCACGCGAAGGTTTTCGACCCATGATCGTCACGGTCGGTGCGCCAGCGCAGAATCTGCCCGTAGACGTTCTTCTCGCGTGGGTTCGGCCCGCCCACCGGTTGCCCGTCTTCGCCGCGTTTGGCGTTGTTGGTCAGGGTGCAATAAACCTGGCCGTCCTTCGGGCTGACCACGATCCATTCCGGGCGGTCCATGCGCGTGGCGCCGACCACACTGGCGGCGAGGCGCGCGTGGATCAGTACTTCAGCCTGATCGGCAAAGCCGCTGCTGGCATCGATGCCGTTTTTGCCGTGGGTCAGTTCGATCCATTGGCCCTGGCCTTTCGGGTGATCCGGGTTGCTGTCGCCGTTATCGAATTTGGCGACGTACAGGGTGCCGTGATCGAGGATGTCGCGGTTGGCTTTAGCGTTGCGATGGTTGATACGGTCGCGGCTGACGAATTTGTAGATGAACTCGCCACGCTCGTCGTCGCCCATGTACACCACGGCGCGACCGTCGTTGGTCTCGGCCAGTGCGGCGTTTTCATGTTTGAAGCGGCCCAGTGCGGTGCGTTTGACCGGGGTCGATTGCGGATCGAACGGGTCGATCTCGACCACCCAGCCGTGACGGTTGAGTTCGTTGGGGTTCTTCGCCATGTCGAAGCGTGGGTCGTGCGGGTGCCAGTTGATCTCGCGGCTGGCGGCCGAGACGCCGTAGCGCTTTTGTGCCGCATCGAACTGTTGCTGGGCGTTGCTGCTGCCGAAGACGTCGGTGAAGTTCTCTTCGCAAGTCAGGTACGTGCCCCACGGCGTTTTACCGTTGGCGCAGTTCTGGAAGGTGCCGAGGACTTTTTTGCCGTGTTTGTCGGCGGCGGTTTTCATCAGGTCGTGACCGGCCGCCGGGCCGCCGATGCGCAGCGGCGAGTTGCCATGGATGCGGCGGTTGTAACGCGAGCCCTGAACGAATTGCCACTGGCCGTTCTTGCGCTGCACCTCGATCACCGAAACGCCTTCGCAGGCCAGGGCCTTGCGCACGTCTTCGGCCGATTGCGGCATGCCGCCGTGCGGGTAGAGGTAACGGTAGTTGGTGTATTCGTTGTTGATCGCCATCAACGCGCGGTTTCTGTCGTCCGGGAAGGCGAACAGGCTCATGCCGTCGTTGTTGTCGCCGAACTGCACTTCCTGTGCGGCCGCGGTGCCATTGCCGCTTGGGTCGAACGCCGGGCCATTCTTTTGCAGGGGCTGGCCCCAGCTGATCAGCACTGAAGATTTGTAGCCTTTAGGCAGACTGATTACATCAGTGGTAGCTGCCGGAATGCTTTCGAAGCCGAGCAAACGGCTGTTGCCAGCACTGACGCCAGTGGCCAGCGCGCTGCGGCTCAGGAGGCTACCGCCAAGGAACATCGCTGCGCCACACAGTGCACCGGCGCCGATGAAACCGCGACGGCTGAGTCCGACCATTTTTTCCAGATCAGTCGATTGGTTTTCTTCTAATAGGCTCACATCAGGCTTCCTGCTTGGTTTTGGCAGTCACCTTAATGAGCGTCGATGACGCTTTTGTTGCAGGCCGCGATTAAAGTGATGTGCCGAGCAGCACATTCGACGGCGAAAACTGCACGTGCACCGGTTGCCCCACTGCCAGCCCACGGTTGCGCATGTCCTGCGGTTCGGCCAGTGCGCAGAGGGTGTGGCCGTTGGGCAGGGAAATCCGCACTTCGCTGGGGCCGTCGTCGGCGTCGAGAATCGCTTCGATGGTGCCCTTCAGATGATTGTGCCCTGGCGTTGCCGGTTGATCGCTGGCCAGCAATTCGAGCCAGCCGGCCTTGATCAGGGCCACCACTTGCGAGCCGGTTTGCAGCTCCAGATGCACGGTGCTGTCGTGGGTGATTTGCGCGTCGAGGCACAAGCCTTCGGCCAGCTCCAGACGAATCAGGTCATTGCGCCCCTGAGCGTTGATCGCCACGACTTTGCCGTGCAATTGGTTGCGAGCGCTGGTGCGTAGCATCAAGCGACCGAGCAGGTCGAGGTCGCTGGCGTCTTCGGCGGCTTCCAGCACCTGCGCTTGCAAGGCTTGCAGCTTTTGATAGAGGCGCAGCACCCGTTGACCTTCGCTGGACAGTTTGGCACCGCCGCCGCCCTTGCCGCCGACCGCACGTTCGACCAGCGGTTTTTGCGACAGGTTGTTCAGCTCATCGATGGCGTCCCACGCCGCTTTGTAACTCAACCCTGCGCTTTTTGCGGCGCGGGTGATCGAGCCCTGTTCGGCGATGTGTTGCAGCAGGGCAATGCGCTGCGGACGACGGACAATGTGCTGGGAGAGCAGGGAAGGCATGGACATGAATGGGGGGCTTTTTGGCTGTGGCGGTGGAAGGTGAAGTTGGCCGCTTGCGCTGCGAGAGTCAAGCCGTGCGCAGAACCTGTCCGTGGGGCGCGCCCAGCTATTCGTCACTGCGCAATATCGATGTAGGAGCTGCGGCACGCTGCGATCTTTTGATTTTAAAGATCAGGATCAAAAGATCGCAGCGTACCGCAGCTCCTACAGGGGATTGCGCGGACCTCAAGAGCCGGGTTTTGGCGTGCGCGCCAGGCAATACACGTCGACTCTTGCCGCTCCCGCATTCATTAACAATCGTGCAAGGGCCTGGGCCGTGGCGCCGGTGGTCAACACATCATCAACCAACGCCAGATGCCGACCTTTTACGTTGGCATCTGACGTCAGGGCAAAGGCATTACGCAGGTTGCGCTTGCGCGCCTTGGCATCTAGATCCTGCTGGGCACTGGTGTCCTGAATCCTGCGCAAGACGTTTTCCTCGCAGGGTAAATCCAGCTGCCGACTCAACCAGCGGGCTAACATCGCTGCCTGGTTGAATCCGCGTTGACGCAGACGTTTACCGGCCAATGGCACCGGCAACAACGCATCGGGACGCGGCGAGTCCTCCTCGAAGCGATATAGCAGGTATTGGCTGAGAACGTCGGCGAGCAGGTGACCAAACGGCCATTTCGCGTTGTGTTTAAAGCGAGCGATCAAACTGTCCACCGGGAAGTCGTAGCGCCATGGCACGACGACCTGTTCGTATGCTGGAGGCTCTAGCAGGCACTCGCCGCAGGTCAGACCGGCTGTGGGCAGCGGCAATGCGCAGGTCTGGCAGTGCTCGCCCAGCCATGGCATGTCGGCTTCGCAGGCGACGCAGATTGGCATTTCTGCTTCTGCGGGCTCATCGCACAATAAGCAGGTCTGTACGTTTTTTAAACAGATGTAAACCTGTCCTTCGTATCGTGGTTGACAGCGCATGACACTTCCTTAAATATGCCGAACATCCGTGTAGCGCCTGTGGGTATTCCGTTCCCGCAGTCGCAAGCCAAGCATAACCAAGGAAATACCCATGAGCGCGAGCACCACTGCCACCCTGCGTCACGACTGGTCATTGGCCGAAGTCAGAGCCCTCTTCGTACAGCCATTCAACGACTTGCTGTTCCAGGCGCAGACGGTGCACCGCGCGCATTTCAACGCCAACCGCGTTCAGGTTTCCACCCTGCTGTCGATCAAGACCGGCGCCTGCCCGGAAGATTGCAAATATTGTCCGCAGTCCGGTCACTACAACACCGGTCTGGAAAAAGAAAAGCTGATGGAAGTGCAAAAAGTCCTCGAAGAGGCTGCTCGCGCCAAAGCCATCGGCTCGACCCGTTTCTGCATGGGCGCGGCGTGGAAGCATCCGTCGGCCAAGGACATGCCTTACGTGTTGAAAATGGTCGAAGGCGTCAAAGCCATGGGCCTGGAAACCTGCATGACCCTCGGTCGTCTCGATCAGGAACAGACCGAAGCGCTGGCCAACGCCGGCCTCGATTACTACAACCACAACCTCGACACCTCGCCTGAGTTCTACGGCAGCATCATCACCACCCGCACGTACAGCGAGCGCCTGCAAACGCTGGCCTACGTACGTGAGTCGGGGATGAAGATCTGTTCCGGCGGCATTCTGGGCATGGGCGAGTCGCTGGATGACCGCGCCAATCTGCTGATCCAGTTGGCCAACCTGCCGGAGCATCCAGAGTCGGTACCGATCAACATGCTGGTGAAAGTCGCCGGCACGCCACTGGAAAACGCCGAGGACATCGATCCGTTCGACTTCATCCGCATGCTCGCCGTGGCGCGCATCCTGATGCCGCAATCCCACGTGCGGCTGTCGGCCGGCCGCGAAGCGATGAACGAGCAGATGCAGGCCCTCGCGTTCTTCGCGGGCGCCAACTCGATTTTCTACGGCGACAAGTTGCTGACCACTGCCAACCCGCAAGCGGACAAGGACATGCAACTGTTTGCGCGTCTGGGCATTGCACCGGAAGCCCGCGAAGAGCACTCCGACGAAGTGCATCAGGCCGCAATCGAACAAGCATTGGTCGAGCAGAAGAGCACCGAGCAGTTTTACAACGCCGCAGTGTGAATCTTTTGATGCGATGCAAACCCCTGTAGGAGCTGCCGCAGGCTGCGATCTTTTGATCTTGTCTTTTGAAAAACAACATCAAAAGATCGCAGCCTTCGGCAGCTCCTACAGGAGGATATTTTCCAATTGTGAGGCCTGCATGTCTTTCGATCTCGCCGCACGCCTTGCTGCCCGTCGTGCCGAAAATCTCTACCGCCAGCGACCGCTGCTCGAAAGCCCGCAAGGGCCCGAAGTGGTGGTCGACGGTCAGCCCTTGCTGGCGTTCTGTAACAACGACTATCTGGGCCTGGCCAATCACCCGCAAGTGATCGAAGCGTGGCGCGCCGGCGCCAAACGCTGGGGCGTGGGCGGTGGGGCGTCGCATCTGGTGATCGGCCACAGCAGCCCACATCACGCATTGGAAGAAGCGCTGGCTGATCTCACCGGTCGCCCGCGCGCGCTGCTGTTTACCACCGGTTACATGGCCAATCTCGGTGCAGTCACGGCGTTGGTCGGGCAGGGCGATACGGTGCTGGAAGACCGGCTCAATCACGCCTCGTTGCTGGATGCGGGACTGTTGTCCGGCGCGCGCTTCAGTCGTTATCTGCATAACGACGCAGTAAGTCTGGCCAAGCGACTCGAGAAAGCCACCGGCAATACGTTGGTGGTTACCGATGGCGTGTTCAGCATGGACGGCGACCTTGCCGATCTGCCGGCGCTGGCCCGTGAGGCCAAGGCCAAAGGTGCGTGGCTGATGGTCGACGATGCCCATGGCTTCGGCCCGTTGGGTGCTAATGGCGGCGGTATCATCGAGCATTTCGGCTTGAGTCAGGACGATGTCCCGGTGCTGGTCGGCACGCTCGGCAAAGCCTTCGGCACGGCAGGCGCGTTCGTCGCTGGCAGCGAAGAGTTGATCGAAAGCCTGATCCAGTTCGCGCGTCCGTACATCTACACCACCAGCCAGCCACCGGCGCTGGCCTGTGCGACGTTGAAAAGTCTCGAACTGCTGCGTAGCGAACACTGGCGTCGAGAACATCTGCAGATATTGATCCGCCAGTTCCGTCGCGGTGCCGAACAGATCGGACTGGAACTCATGGACAGCTTTACGCCGATCCAGCCAATCATGATCGGCGATGCCGGCCGCGCGGTGCGCCTGTCGCAGATGTTGCGCGAACGCGGCTTGATGGTCACTGCGATCCGTCCGCCGACCGTGCCAGCCGGCAGCGCCCGATTGCGCGTGACCCTGACCGCCGCCCACAGCGAGGCGCAGGTGCAGCTATTGTTAGAAGGACTGGCCGATTGCTTTGCCCAACTGTCGTCGGAGCCAAGCCATGCGTGATCGCCTGATTCTGCTGCCCGGCTGGGGCCTCGGTGTTTCGCCGATGGAGCCTTTGGCTGCGGCGTTGCAAGGGCTCGACGAACACCTGCATGTCGAGATCGAGCCGTTGCCGGAGCTCGATTCCTGCGATCTGCAAGACTGGCTCGATGACCTCGATGAGCGCATTCCTCAAGACGTGTGGCTCGGCGGCTGGTCGCTCGGCGGAATGCTCGCGTCCGAACTGGCCGCGCGCCGGGGCGAAAGGTGCTGCGGCTTGCTGACACTGGCGAGCAATCCTTCCTTTGTTGCGCATGAACAATGGCCGAGCGCGATGCCCGGCGAGACCTTCGATGCGTTTCTTGCCGGTTGCGCTGCTGATCCACGTTTGACCCTCAAACGTTTCTCGCTGCTGTGCGCACAGGGCGCGCAAGACCCGCGCGGCTTGTCGCGGCTGATGCTCGGCGGCGCACCGAATACGTCGGCGGCGGCACTGATGGCCGGGCTGGAATTGCTCGCGCAACTGGATACGCGCGAAGCGTTGCAGGCGTTTCGTGGCCCGCAGTTGCATCTGTTCGCTGGGCAGGACGGATTGGTGCCGGCAGAGGCGGCGGGCGAATTGTTCGCTCTGTTGCCAGATATTGAAATTGGTCTGATCGAACAGGCCAGTCATGCGTTTCTTCTGGAGGACCCCCATGGAGTGGCGGGTGCGATCCAGGCTTTTTTACATGAGTGCGGTGATGACTGATTTGTCCCATGTGGCGCTGCCCGGCGGCTTGCCTGACAAGCGTCAGGTCGCGGCCTCTTTCTCACGCGCGGCGGCCAGCTATGACAGTGTCGCCGAGTTGCAACGTGATGTCGGTACACAGTTGCTGCAGCGTTTGCCCGCGGATTTCGTGCCGTCGCGCTGGCTGGATCTGGGTTGCGGCACCGGGTATTTCAGTCGTGCATTGGCCGGGCGTTTTGCCCATGGTCAGGGACTTGCGCTGGACATTGCCGAGGGCATGCTTGATCACGCGCGTCCGTTGGGTGGTGCCGAGCATTTCATCGCCGGAGACGCGGAACGTCTGCCGTTGCGTGATTCGACCTGCGATCTGATCTTCTCCAGCCTTGCGGTGCAGTGGTGTGGGAATTTTGATGTGGTTTTGAGTGAAGCCTTGCGAGTGCTGAAACCCGGTGGAGTTTTCGCGTTTGCTAGTCTTTGTGTAGGGACATTGGTTGAGTTGCGTGATAGCTGGCGTCAGGTCGATGGCCTGGTCCATGTGAATCGCTTCCGCGAGTTCGCTCGATATCAGCAGTTGTGTGCGGCAAGTGGCCTGCGCACGCTGAGTCTGGAGAATCAGGCGCATGTGCTGCATTACCCGGATGTGCGCAGTTTGACCCATGAGCTGAAGGCTTTGGGGGCGCACAATCTGAATCCTGGTCGGCCAGGTGGTTTGACCGGACGGGCGCGGATTCTTGGTCTGGTCGAGGCTTACGAGCAGTTCCGTCAGACGTCGGGATTGCCGGCGACATATCAAGTGGTCTACGCCGTGTTGGAGAAACCCGTATGAGCGCAGCCTATTTCATCACCGGAACTGACACCGACGTTGGCAAGACAACGGTCGCCGCGGGATTGCTGCATGCGGCGCGTTCGGCAGGGTTGAGCACGGCGGCGGGTAAGCCGGTTGCCTCTGGGTGCGAAGTCACGCCCAAGGGTTTGCGTAACTCGGATGCCTTGGCCTTACTCGCCGAATGTTCGTTGCCGCTGAGCTATCAACAGGTCAATCCGGTAGCGTTCGAGCCGGCTATTGCTCCGCATCTGGCGGCTCGCGAGGCCGGTGTCGCGCTGACTGTGCAATCGCTGCTGACGCCGATGCGCGAGATTCTGGCGATGAATGCCGATTTCACTCTGATAGAGGGGGCGGGTGGCTGGCGGGTGCCTTTGGCGGATCAGGACAATCTCTCGGACCTGGCGATGGCGTTGAAGCTGCCGGTGATTCTGGTGGTGGGTGTGCGGCTGGGTTGCATCAGCCATGCGTTGCTGACGGCTGAGGCGATTGCCCGAGATGGCCTGCAACTGGCGGGGTGGGTGGCGAATATCATTGATCCGAAGACTTCGCGGCTGGAGGAAAATCTGGCGACGCTCGCCGAGCGGATTCCCGCGCCGTGTCTGGGGCGGGTGCCCAAGCTCAAGGCGCTGAGCGCCGAAGCGGTGGCTGAGCATTTGCAATTGGATCTGCTCGACTAAGGTTTTGCCTATGGGCAGGCACTGTGCCATTAGTGTTTTTGACGGGTGTTTTTCTGGCGCCTCTGGTTCAATGGCGACTATTGATCCTTCCCAAGGATGAGACCAGTTATGGAAATCTCCGGTAACACAGCTTTTTATGCGGGTTTGAGCTCGATTCAGACCGGGCAGAATCGCGTCGATCAGGCGGCCAGCCAGATCGCCAATAACACCATAGAGCGTTCGGTCACCAGCCAGTCTTCCGAGGTGCAGGTTGATCGTCTGCGTGGACTGGATCGTGCGCAGCAGTCAGATGTGGCGAGCAACATCGTCGAGATGTCTCAGGGCAAGATCCAGGCTGAGCTGGGTGTGAAAGTCGTCAAGGCATCCGATGAAGTGCTCGGGACGATCATCGATACATTCGCCTGATTTCCATTGCTCCCAGCTTGCTGAACGCCGCGCATCGTCGCGGCGTTTTTCGTTGTAAGTCCTTCTCCCTCAACTAATCTTCTTCTTATCGTCCATGACTCGATTGAATCCATGGCGGTTTGCTGTGTCCGGCGTTTGGAGGATGCGATGACGAACGGCAAAAGATCGACGCTTGACAAGATTTCGGCGTAAACGTATGTTTCAAACAACTGTTTGACCGTCACAACAAATCAACACGGTCGTTCATTCCCGGTTACATCAGCAGAGGTTTATCGCTATGCCTGACTACAAGGCCCCCTTGCGTGATATTCGCTTCGTTCGTGACGAGCTGCTCGGCTACGAAGCGCACTATCAGAGCCTTCCGGCTTGCGCAGACGCAACTCCGGACATGGTTGACGCCATTCTCGAAGAAGGCGCCAAGTTTTGTGAGCAGGTACTGGCGCCGCTGAACCGCGTGGGCGACATCGAAGGTTGCACCTGGAGCGAGTCCGGCGTAAAAACCCCGACTGGCTTCAAAGAGGCCTACAAGCAATTCGTCGAAGGCGGCTGGCCAAGCCTGGCGCACGATGTCGAGCACGGTGGTCAGGGTCTGCCTGAGTCGCTGGGTCTGGCTGTCAGCGAAATGGTTGGCGAAGCCAACTGGTCGTGGGGCATGTACCCAGGTTTGTCGCACGGCGCGATGAACACCATCTCCGAGCACGGCACCCCTGAACAGCAAGACGCCTACCTGACCAAACTGGTTTCGGGCGAATGGACCGGCACCATGTGCCTGACCGAGCCGCACTGTGGCACTGACTTGGGCATGTTGCGCACCAAGGCCGAACCTCAGGCTGACGGTTCCTACAAAGTTTCCGGCACCAAGATCTTCATCTCGGCCGGTGAACACGACATGGCCGACAACATCGTCCACATCGTGTTGGCCCGCCTGCCGGATGCGCCTGCCGGCACCAAAGGCATCTCCCTGTTCATCGTTCCAAAGTTCATGCCCAATGCTGATGGCACCGTCGGTGCACGCAACGCTGTGACTTGCGGTTCGCTTGAGCACAAGATGGGCATTCACGGCAACGCCACTTGCGTGATGAACTTCGACGGCGCCACCGGTTTCCTGATCGGCCCGGCGAACAAAGGCCTGAACTGCATGTTCACCTTTATGAACACCGCACGTCTGGGTACCGCGCTGCAAGGTCTGGCTCACGCCGAAATCGGTTTCCAGGGCGGCCTGAAATACGCCCGCGATCGTCTGCAGATGCGCTCCCTGACTGGCCCGAAAGCGCCGGAAAAAGCCGCAGACCCGATCATCGTGCACCCTGACGTACGCCGCATGCTGTTGACCATGAAGGCATTCGCCGAAGGCAACCGCGCGATGGTTTACTTCACTGCCAAACAGGTCGACATCGTCAAGTACGGCGTGGACGAAGAAGAGAAGAAGAAAGCCGACGCACTGCTGGCCTTCATGACGCCAATCGCCAAAGCCTTCATGACCGAAGTCGGTTTCGAATCCGCCAACCACGGCGTGCAAATCTACGGCGGCCACGGCTTCATCGCCGAGTGGGGCATGGAGCAGAACGTTCGCGACAGCCGTATTTCGATGCTGTACGAAGGCACCACCGGTATCCAGGCACTCGACCTGCTGGGCCGCAAAGTGCTGATGACTCAAGGCGAAGCGCTGAAAAGCTTCACCAAGATCGTCCACAAGTTCTGCCAGACCAACGAAGGCAACGAAGCGGTTCAAGAGTTCGTCACGCCGCTGGCTGCACTGAACAAGGAATGGGGCGAGCTGACCATGAAGGTCGGTATGGCCGCCATGAAAGATCGCGAAGAAGTCGGCGCGGCCTCCGTGGACTACCTGATGTACTCCGGTTATGCCTGCCTGGCCTACTTCTGGGCCGACATGGCACGTCTGGCAGCCGAGAAGCTGGCAGAAGGTACTGGCGATGCGGCGTTCTACACCGCCAAGCTGCAAACCGCGCGCTTCTACTTCCAGCGCATCCTGCCGCGTACCCGTACTCACGTGGCCACCATGCTGTCGGGTGCAAGCAACCTGATGGACATGAAAGAAGAAGACTTCGCACTGGGCTACTAAGCCTTAACGCGGTCTGTTGAAAAACCGCTGCTCCTTCGGGGCAGCGGTTTTTTTATGCGCGAATTTCCTCGGGCCGTGGGTATCGCAGGAAGAAATCTCGTTCATGGCCATCAAGCATGATGGCCATGAAGGAAATTTCATCTCCAAGGGGGCAAAAAACCTTGTTCGAAAGCTCAGAAATCAGGGTTTGCGGCCGTTAAAGAGACTGCATGTGATCTGGATCACATTCTGTGTGCTTAACTGGCCACATTGCAGGCACAATGCCATCTCTTTGCCATGACGGGTCGGAGCTTTACCCTTGCCACGTTCTTCCGCTGTACGTTTCAGCCATTTCCTACCTTCTCTGCTGTTGTTGCTCGCGGGGTTGTCGGCTGCGTATGTCAAAGACCTCAACGTGTTCTTCACTTCCCTGTTCAACGTATTGCCGACTCTGGTCCTGCTGCTGGGGGGCGCTTACTGCGCGGTTTACCGACGTCAGCGCGAACTGTTTCTGATGCTCACGGTGTACATCGCCTACTTTTTGCTCGACACCCAGACCGACTATTACCGCGACAACGGCAAAGTGCGTGAAGACGCCGCCGTGGTCTTCCATCTCGTCTGCCTGTTGCTGCCCCTGTTGTTCGGTCTGTTCGCTGCGTGGCAAGAGCGCACGCACCTGTTTCAGGACATGGTCGCGCGGTTCGCCGTGTTGCTGGCCTTCGGCAGTGTGGCGCTGGGGCTTGAGCAAAGTTACCCACAGGCGTTGCTGATGTGGCTCTCGGAAATTCGCTGGCCGGCGCTCCACGGCGCGTGGATGAGCCTGATCCAGTTGTCGTATCCGGTGTTCATCTCGGCATTCCTGCTGCTGGCCTGGCAGTACTGGCGCAACCCGAGGCCACTGCATGCGGCGCAACTGGTCGGTTTGCTCGGGGTGTTCTGGATGCTGCCGAAAACCTTCATCCTGCCGTTTACCCTGAACATCATGTGCAGCCAGGTGATGTTGATGATTGCTGCCGCCGTGGCGCACGAGGCTTATCAAATGGCCTTCCGCGACGAACTCACCGGTCTGCCGGGCCGCCGCGCGCTCAATGAACGCATGCAGCGCTTGGGGCGCAACTATGTGCTGGCAATGAGCGACGTTGACCACTTCAAGAAATTCAACGACACCCACGGCCACGATGTCGGTGACCAGGTGCTGCGACTGGTCGCCAGCAAACTGTCCAAAATCAGCGGAGGCGGTAGGGCATATCGCTATGGCGGTGAGGAATTTGCCCTGGTGTTCGCAGGCAAAACCCTTGAGGAGTGCATGCCACACCTTGAGGTTATTCGCGAGTCGATTGCGTCCTATAGCATCCAGTTGCGTAATCAGGAAAACCGCCCGAACGACGATCAGCAAGGTCGCCAGCGTCGCGCCGGTTCCGGCGCTTCCAGCGTGTCGGTGACGGTGAGTATCGGCGTCGCTGAGCGGTTGGAGCAGCGCAACCCGGAGCAAGTGCTCAAATCTGCGGACGAGGCGCTCTACAGTGCCAAGGGCGCGGGGCGCAACTGCGTGGTCGCGTTCGGCCAGAACCGTCGTGGCGCGGTGCGCATGGACACCGCTGCGGGTTGAGTGATGACGGCGCATTCAGCGTCTGGACAGTGATTGTGGGGCGTGGTGGCCGGCAGTAGTTTCAAGGAAACCTGCTGACGGAGAAGCCACCATGCCCGAGTACAAAGCCCCGCTGCGCGACATGCGTTTTCTGATCGATCACGTCTTCGACTTCCACACCAACTACGCAGCCCTTGGCGCCCACGACGCCAGCCCGGACATGATCAGCGCGATCCTCGAAGAAGGCGCGAAGTTCTGCGAGAACGTTCTGGCACCGCTCAATCGCAGCGGTGACGAAGAGGGCTGTCATTTCGACAACGGTGTGGTGACAACGCCTACAGGCTTCAAGCAAGCCTTCGCACAATACGTCGAGGGCGGCTGGCATGGTCTGGCGGCAGATCCGGTTTACGGCGGTCAGGGCTTGCCGAGTTCGCTGGGGCTGGTGATCAGCGAAATGGTCGGCTCCAGCAACACGTCCTGGGGCATGTACCCGGGACTGACTCACGGCGCGATGTCGGCGATCCATGCCCACGGCACGGCCGATCAGAAAGACACTTACCTGAGCAAACTCACCGCTGGCCAGTGGACCGGCACCATGTGCCTGACTGAGGCCCACTGCGGCACCGATCTGGGTATCATCAAAACCCGCGCCGTGCCTCAGGCCGACGGCAGTTACACGGTCACTGGCAGCAAGATTTTCATCTCTGCCGGTGAGCACGACATGAGCGAAAACATCATCCATCTGGTATTGGCCAAGTTGCCGGATGCGCCCGCGGGAACAAAAGGCATCTCGTTGTTCATCGTGCCAAAATTCCTCCCGGATGCGTCGGGCGAGGCGGGGGAGCGCAATGGCGTTTCCTGCGGCTCGATCGAGCACAAGATGGGCATCAAGGCCTCGGCCACTTGCGTGCTGAACTTCGATAGCGCCAAAGGCTTCTTGATCGGTGAGCCGAACAAGGGCCTGAACTGCATGTTCACCATGATGAACCACGCGCGGCTCGGCACCGGGATGCAGGGCTTGTGCCTGGGCGAAGCGAGTTTCCAGGGTGCCATCAAATACGCTAACGACCGCCTGCAGATGCGTTCGCTGACCGGCGCCAAAGCCCCGGACAAACCGGCCGACCCGATCATCGTCCACCCGGACGTGCGGCGCATGTTGCTGACCATGAAAGCCTTCAACGAAGGCAACCGTGCGCTGACTTATTTCACCGCGCAACTGCTCGATGTCGCCCATCTAAACAGCGATGCCGAGGCGCGTCAGGAAGCGGAAGACTTGCTGGCGTTCCTTACGCCGATCTGCAAAGCATTCATGACCGACTCCGGGCTGGAAGTGACCAATCTCGGCATGCAGATTTTTGGTGGTCACGGTTTCATTCGCGAATGGGGCATGGAGCAGTTGGTGCGCGATTGCCGCATTGCGCCGATCTACGAAGGCACCAACGGCATTCAGGCGCTCGATCTGCTTGGGCGCAAGGTGCTCGGCAGTCAGGGCAAGCTGCTGCGCGGCTTTACCAAAATCGTCCACAAGTTCTGCGCGACGAACGAGGGGCATCCGCAACTGGGGAGCTTTGTCACGCAGCTCAATGAGCTCAACCAGCAGTGGGGCGACCTGACCATGAAGGTTGGTATGGCGGCGATGAAGAACCCGGACGAGGTCGGCGCCGCGTCGGTGGATTATCTGATGTACAGCGGTTACATCATCCTCGGCTATCTGTGGCTGCGCATGGCGCTGGTGGCGCAAGCGCAACTGGATGCGGGCGAGGGGGAGGCGGATTATCTTCGGGGTAAATTGGCCACTTGCGAGTTTTACTTCAAACGGTTGCTGCCACGCACGGCGGCGCATCGCGCGGCGATTGAGGCGGGGAGTGATTGTTTGATGAGGCTGCCGGCCGAAATGTTTGCGCTTTAAGGTAGATCAAAAGATCGCAGCCTTCGGCAGCTCCTACACGGGATCGTTTTTGCCTGTATGAGCTGTTGAGGGCTGCGAACTTTTTCTGGTGACTAAAAATAACAAATCAGTCACCGGCTGACCCTATGTGTCGCAAAAGTTGTTGAGGTACACTCCGGCTCAACGAAAATACATTCCCACGAATCACCTGTTTAGATCTTGCGAGGTTTGCCATGGCTGACTACAAAGCGCCGCTGCGCGATATGCGCTTCGTCCTCAATGAAGTGTTCGAGGTCGCCAAACTTTGGGCGCAATTGCCGGCGCTGGCCGAGACCGTCGACGCCGAGACCGTTGAAGCGATTCTCGAAGAGGCCGGCAAGGTCACCAGCAAAAGCATCGCGCCGCTTAGCCGTGCCGCTGATGAAGAAGGTTGTCACTGGGCGGACGGTGCCGTCACCACGCCGGCCGGTTTTCCACAGGCTTATCAGACTTACGCCGAGGGCGGTTGGGTTGGTGTTGGTGGCGATCCGCAATACGGCGGCATGGGCATGCCCAAAGCCGTGTCGGCGCAGGTCGAAGAAATGGTCAACTCCGCGAGCCTGTCCTTCGGTCTGTATCCGATGCTGACTGCCGGCGCGTGCCTGTCGATCAACGCCCACGCCAGCGAAGAGCTGAAAGCCGCGTACCTGCCGAACATGTACGCCGGCGTTTGGGCAGGTTCGATGTGCCTGACCGAGCCGCACGCCGGTACCGACCTGGGCATCATCCGCACCAAAGCCGAACCTCAGGCCGACGGTTCCTACAAGGTCAGCGGCACCAAGATCTTTATCACCGGTGGTGAACACGATCTCACCGAAAACATCATCCACTTGGTGCTGGCCAAACTGCCGGACGCACCGGCAGGACCGAAAGGCATCTCGCTGTTCCTCGTGCCGAAGTTCATGGTCAATGCCGATGGCAGCCTGGGCGCGCGCAACCCGGCCAACTGTGGTTCGATCGAACACAAGATGGGCATCCAGGCGTCCGCGACGTGCGTGATGAACTTCGACGAAGCCGTCGGTTACCTGGTCGGCGAGCCGAACAAAGGCCTGGCGGCGATGTTCACCATGATGAACTACGAGCGTCTGGGCGTCGGCATCCAGGGCCTTGCGACTGGCGAGCGCTCCTACCAGAACGCCGTCGAATACGCTCGCGACCGCTTGCAAAGCCGCTCACCGACGGGCGCGCAAAACAAAGATAAAGTCGCTGATCCGATCATCGTCCACCCGGACGTGCGTCGCATGCTGCTGACCATGAAAGCCTCGAACGAAGGTGGCCGCGCATTCTCCACTTACGTGGCGATGCAACTCGACACCGCCAAGTTCAGCGAAGACGCGGCGACGCGTAAGCGTGCGGAAGACCTGGTGGCGTTGCTGACGCCGGTTGCCAAGGCGTTCCTCACCGATCTGGGTCTGGAAACCACCGTGCACGGCCAGCAGATTTTCGGCGGCCACGGGTACATCCGCGAGTGGGGCCAGGAACAACTGGTACGTGACGTGCGCATTACCCAGATCTACGAAGGCACCAACGGCATTCAGGCGCTGGACCTGGTCGGTCGCAAGATCGTCGGCAGCGGTGGAGCGTTCTATCAACTGTTCGCTGACGAAATCCGCCACTTCACCGCGACTGCCAGTGCGGATCTCGGCGAATTTACCAAGCCGTTGAACGACGCCGTCGCAACGCTCGACGAGCTGACGTCGTGGGTGCTGGATCGGGCGAAAAACAATCCGCACGAAATTGGCGCGGCTTCGGTCGAATATTTGCAGGCGTTTGGTTACGTGGCCTACGCCTACATGTGGGCACTGATGGCCAAAGCCGCGTTGGGCAAAGAGGCGCAGGAAGATTTTTATGCCAGCAAACTTGGCACCGCGCGCTTCTACTTCGCCCGCCTGCTGCCGCGCATTCACTCGTTGAGCGCGTCGGTGAAGGCCGGTAGTGAGTCGCTGTACCTGCTGGATGCAGCTCAGTTCTGATCTGATACGGTTATGTAAGCAATCGCTTACATAACGTGCTGCTGTTCTCCCATATGCTTAGATTGGATCCACGGCTAATCTACATTTCATGGACGTCGCGCAGGAAGCGCAAAGCAACAACACGGACACGTAGGATTCTGCCAGGGTGGCGGAGTGAAATGGATGTCAGGGAAACAGTCTGCAAAGCCCCGCTTCGGCGGGGTTTTCTTTTGCCTGAAGAAAAGTTTTCAGGTCAGGGAGTCCAGTGGTGGCGGGCTTTTGAGTGGTTTCTCATCGCGCCCCATGACCTCTTCCAGCAGTGTCCGCAGTAGCGCCAGCGAAGCTTGCTGCCGTTGCACGTCGCGACACACCAGCCCGACTTTCAACGGCACCCGTGGCTCGCTCAGCGGTTTCCACAGCAGATCTTCATCGTCGTACTCTTTTTGCGAGTGACCAGGCAGCACCGTCGCCAGTTTGGTGTGCGGCAGACTGTCGAGAATCCCCAGCATATTGTTCAGCTCGGCCTGCACTTGCGGGCGACGGCCAAGGCTGGTCAATTGCGCCTGCCAGATCTGGCGGATCTGAAACTCCTCGCCCAGTAACAGCATCGGCAATTCGGCCGCCTGGCGAATCGAAACCTTCTTGAATTCACGCAACGGATGGTCCGCCGGGATGACCAGTGTCAGTTCATCTTCGTACAGCATCACGCCATGCAGCCCTGGCTGACGTGGCGGCAGATAGCTGATGCCGATATCCAGTGAGCCGTTAAGCAAACGCCGTTCGATCTCCAGCCCGGTCAATTCATAAATCTGCACCACCAGATGCGGTTGCGCCTTGCGCACTCGCTCAAGCATTTGCGGCACCAGACTGGTGTGTACGGTTTGCAAGACGCCAATCGCCAAGGTGCGCAAAGCCTGGCCCTTGAAGTTGCCGAGCGCTTCGCGCGCGCGTTGCAGCCCGTCGAGCAATGGCAGCGCGTGGTTGTACAACGTGTGCGCGGCGAGGGTCGGCAGCAGGCGTTTGCTGCTGCGCTCGAACAGGGTCACGTCGAGATTTTGCTCGAGATGGCGGATTTGCTGTGACAGCGCGGGTTGGGAGATCGACAGGCGTTCGGCAGCCCGTCCGACATGACCTTCCTCGTAGACCGCGACGAAATAACGCAGTTGTTTGAAATCCATAAGTAATGCTTATCGAAAATGCTGATAAATCGAAATGGCCCGAGGCCGTCAGTACGCCTAGTCTAACCGCAATCACAAGGCTTACAGGGCCAGAGCGCGCGATGAATAGCTTTTGCTGCGACAGTGTTTGCATAGGCAGTTCAAAAAACCTCGAACGAGGTTTTTTCCAATGAATCTGTTTAATTTGCGGCGCCCTGCGCCTAGCCTCGATGACCTTGTCTTCGATGCCGAGCATTCCGATGCGGATGACAGCCTGAATAGCGATCGCCTGATGCCGAGCGTTGAACGGCCGCAGCAGGTTTTCGTTCGGGGTCAGGGGTCGTGGCTGTGGGACAGCAACGATCGCGCTTACCTCGATTTCTCCCAGGCCGGCGGCGCCAATAGTCTTGGCCACAGTCCTTCGGCTTTGGTCAAAGCCATCGCCAGTCAGGCCCAAGCGCTGATTAATCCCGGTTTCAGTCTGCACAACCGCGGCATGCTCAGCCTCGCCGAACGGCTGTGTGCCAGCACCTCCAGCGATCAGGCGTACATGCTCAACAGCGGCAGTGAAGCCTGCGAAGCGGCGATCAAACTGGCACGAAAGTGGGGTCAACTGCATCGTGGCGGCGCCTCGCGAATCATTGTGGCCAGGCAGGGTTGTCATGGTCGTAGTCTGGCGACGATCTCGGCGTCGGACAGTTGCAACCTGCACAATCGCTTTGCACCGCTGCTGCCGGGGTTCGATCTGGTGCCGTTCAACGATCTGTCGGCGCTGCATGACGCCGTCGACGCGCAGACCGTGGCGATCATGCTTGAGCCGATCCAGAGCGATGCCGGGGTTGTCCCGGCGACCGATCGCTACCTCAAAGGTGTCGAACGCCTGTGCCGCGAACTGGGGATTCTGCTGATCCTCGACGAAGTGCAAACCGGCATCGGCCGTTGCGGCACCTTGCTTGCCGAACAGTCCTACGGCGTGCGCGCCGATATCGTCGTGCTCGGCAAAGGCTTGGGCGGTGGCGTGCCATTGGCGGCGCTGCTGGCGCGCGGCAAAGCTTGCTGTTTCGACGAGGGCGAACTGGGCGGCACGCATCATGGCAACGCACTCATGACCGCGGCAGGGCTGGTGGTGCTCGACAGTGTTCAGGATCGCGCTTTCCTTCAGCAGGTCCGGGACAACGGTCAGCATCTTCGTGAAGGCCTCGCACGGCTGGCGCATCGTTATGATCACGGTGATCTGCGCGGGCAAGGGTTGTTCTGGGGTTTGACCCTGTCGGACGATTCGGCGAACGCGGTAGTCAAAGCAGCGCTGCATGAAGGGCTGATACTCAACGCCCCACAAGCCAACTGCCTGCGCTTCACCCCGGCACTCACCGTCAGCAATGCCAACATCGACGAAATGCTCCTGCGCCTGGCCCGGGCCTTCTCCCGAGTGCGCACCGAACAACTGCAATGCCGCAAAGGGATTGCCGTCTGACCCGATCTTTCCCACCCGATTTCATGAACCGTCTCGCGGTATAACGCACGCCCCATGCCTGATTCTTTTGGCGTGGGGCGTTTTTTTGTGGCCGGATTTTGCCAAATCGATTTAGCGCTTGAGAGATAGTTGAGCCAATGCTTTTTTAGAAAGGGGCCTGCAGGGAATGCGGGTGCCAGTGAACCGATGTCGTAGAGGTCGGGCTTTGTGATCTGTACCACTAGGTGGTATATATTTGGAAGGGATACCGATGTCTTTCAGGTTGTTCAAGACCAAGGGTTTCGCGATACAGGCCGGCAGAGCATGGATATCTGATGGGGAGCTCAAGGAAGCATTTGTCCAGATGCTCGATGGTCAAGCAGACGATCTTGGCGGTGGCGTATGGAAAAAACGCCTCAATTCCAACCGTCACCGTTCGCTTGTTTTGGCAAAAGGTGGGCGCTATTGGATCTATCAAGTGCTGTTTGCCAAGCAGGATCGAAGCAATATCAGCACTGCGGAGTTGAAGGATCTACGCAAGTTGGCGAAGGTCTACGCGCAGCTTACCGAAGTCCAAATCCAGGGATTACTGGCTATGAAGGAGTTTGTGGAGATATTTCATGAGTAAAAAATTCAAGAGTGAAGTTTTTGAATCCATACATGAGTCGGCCAGTGCCCTGCTTTCCGTGGGTGCAATCAGTAAGGCGACGATGCGAGAGTTCGATGATTCATGTCTGGCAACGGTTCCTGATGCGATTCAGGCGGATCAGATCAAAGCGTTGCGAGAGCGTAATAATGTCAGCCAACCAGTGTTTGCGCGCTATTTGAATACCAGTGCCTCGACAGTCAAACAGTGGGAGTCTGGCGACAAGCACCCAAGCGGAATGGCGTTGAAGTTACTTAGCATTGTGCAAAAACACGGGCTGCAGATTCTTGCCTGAGCTGGCAGTGAGCTATTAATGCTGCAATTGGCAATGAACCCTGACAAGCGGCACGGGTCATTAGCGTGTATGGCTCAAGCGAGCCAACCCCCAATCAGGAGCTGACCCATGGATTTCATTCGTATCATCATCGCCATTCTGTTGCCGCCACTGGGTGTGTTTCTGCAGGTCGGATTTGGCGGGGCATTCTGGCTGAACATTCTGCTGACGTTGTGCGGTTACATTCCGGGGATCGTGCATGCGGTGTATATCATCGCCAAGCGTTGAGTTCTGCGGCGCCAGGTAGATAGCTATCGCGAGCAGGCTCACTCCTACAAAGGGATTTATGCGGTTCACAAATTCTTTGTAGGAGTGAGCCTGCTCGCGATTGGGGCACCGCTATTCAGACGGGTGGGCGCAGCTTTCAGTCCGCCAATCCCATCACCCGCCGATAAAACGTCCACTCCCGCTCCAACGCATGCGCCTGATTCACCGCTCGACGAAAGCCGTGGCGTTCGTCGGCGTAGTAGTGCGCCTCGACCGGGATGCCGTTCTGCTCCAGTGCCGTGACCATGTCGCGGGTCTGCTGCGGGACGACGACGGCGTCCAGTTCACCCTGAAAGAAAATCACCGGCACGCGGATATTGCTTGCGTGGAGCAAGGGTGTGCGGGCGGCGTAGCGCTCGGCGTCCTGTTCGGGATCGCCTATTAGCCAGTCCAGGTAATCGCCTTCGAACTTGTGCGTTGCACGGGCAAGGGCGACCGGATCGCTGACCCCGTAGAGGCTGGCGCCGGCGCGGAACACTTGATGGAAAGCGAGAGCGCACAGCGTCGTGTAGCCGCCAGCGCTGCCGCCACGGATGAACGCGCGATCACCGTCGATCAGGCCTTGTCTGGCGAGATAGTCGACCACGGCGCAGGCGTCTTCGACATCGACGTCACCCCAACTCAGATGCAACGCCTGTCGATATTCCCGGCCATAGCCGCTGCTGCCGCGATAGTTGAGATCGGCGACCGCGAAGCCGCGTTGCGTCCAGTACTGGATGCGCGGATCGAGCATTGGGTAGCAGGCCGAGGTCGGGCCGCCATGGATGAACACCACCAGCGGCGGCTTCGTTTCACCACTCATCGCCGGATAAAAGAACCCGTGCGCCTCGCCCGAACCGCTTGGGTAGCGCAGGGTTTGCGGGCGGCTGATGCGTTCGGCAGACAGCGGCGCAACGCCGCCGGCCAGCACTTTTACTTGATGGGATTCGCGGTCAATGGCGATCACCGTCGAGGGGCTGATCGGCGAGGCTGCGATGCAATAGATGAATCGCTCATCCAGTGCCAGATGCCGGAAGCGGCTGTAATCGCCGGTGAAGTCTTCGTCGTTCAAGGCGAGGCGACCGAAACCACCTTCACTCCAACTGGCCAGATAACCATCAGCCAGTGGCAGCCAGGTGCAGCCGCCCATTTGCCACGGCGCTGGCGCGTGATCCGCTTGCGCGCTGGGCAATGGCTGAAATCCATCCATTGATTCGGCATAAGGCTGCCAAAAGCCCGTGCGGTCGGTCAGACAGTAAAGCTGTCCTTTCGCGTCGAAACGCGGCTGTTGAATCGACTCTTCAATGGCATCGCCCGCCACGCAGCGGGGCGCTGAAAAACGTTGCCCGGAACGCTCGGCCACCATCAACCGGGTTGAGGTCCACGGTTGATGCGGACGGCTCCATTCAAGCCATGCCATTCGCTGCCCATTTGGACTGATGGTCGGCGCGGCATAAAAATCCGCACCCTCGGCCACCAGACTGCGCGTACCATCGGCCAGAGCGATTGCGACCAGTCGATGCTGATCGCCATTTTCCTCGACTGCCAAGATCTGGCCGTCGGCAAAATTCACATCGCCATAGCGGCACTCGCCTGATGTCAGCGCCTCGGGCGAGCCATCCAGCGTTTGCCGGTAAAGCTGCTGATCCGCCTCATTAACGAAAACCACTCCGTCAAGCGTCAGACAAAATGCTCCGCCGCCATATTCGTACACCCGACTGCGCACGCTGAAACCTGTGGGCGTCAGACATTTCGCCACGCCGTCGCGCCAGTGCCAGATTCGGCACGCGGCATCTTCCGGGCGATATTCGTTCCAGAACAAACCGTTGGCACCGAGTTGCAGTTCGGCAAAATCCATTCCGGCAGCGACGGCTTGGGCGGCGCTGAAAGGCTCAGCCTTTAGCGATGAGGCGCGAGTTTCGTTCATTGCGGAAGGCCAGTTGCTCGATGGTTTGGGTGGCGTGCTCGGCTTCTTCGCGAGCCGCAAGGATCACGCCGTGATGTTCGGATTTGCTGCACACCGGGTCGGCGTTGCTCGCATCACCGGTAAGCATGAATGCCTGGCAGCGGCAGCCGCCGAAGTCCTTTTCCTTTTCGTCGCAGGAGCGGCACGGCTCGGGCATCCAGTCGTAACCGCGAAAGCGGTTGAAGCCGAACGAGTCGTACCAGATGTGCTGCATGCTGTGGTCGCGCACATTAGGAAATTGTACCGGCATCTGTCGGGCGCCATGACAAGGCAGGGCAGTGCCGTCCGGTGTGACTGTCAGAAAAATACTGCCCCAGCCGTTCATGCAGGCTTTCGGGCGTTCTTCATAGTAGTCCGGGGTCACGAAAATCAGCTTGCATGGATGCCCTTCGGCTTCCAGTTTGGCGCGGTATTCGTTGGTGATGCGTTCGGCGCGGACCAGTTGCTCTTTGGTCGGCAACAGGCCGACACGATTGAGCTGTGCCCAACCGTAGAACTGGCAAGTGGCGAGCTCGACGAAGTCGGCTTCCAGCGCAATGCACAGCTCGATGATGCGGTCGATCTTGTCGATGTTGTGCCGATGGGTGACGAAGTTCAGCACCATCGGATAGCCGTGGGCCTTCACGGCACGGGCCATCTCCAGCTTCTGTGCGAAGGCTTTTTTCGAGCCGGCGAGCAGGTTGTTCACTTGCTCGTCGCTGGCCTGGAAACTGATCTGGATGTGATCGAGGCCGGCCTTCTTGAAGTCGCTGATTTTCTGCTCCGTCAAGCCGATGCCGGAGGTGATCAGGTTGGTGTAGAACCCCAATTTGCGCGCTTCAGCTATCAGCTCGGCGAGGTCCTGGCGCACCAGCGGCTCACCACCAGAAAAGCCCAACTGCGCCGCGCCCATCTCCCGTGCTTCGCGAAATACCTTGATCCACTGTTCGGTACTCAGCTCTTTACCCTGCTCGGCGAAATCCAGTGGATTGGAGCAGTACGGGCATTGCAGCGGGCAGCGATACGTCAGCTCGGCGAGCAGCCACAGCGGCAGGCCGATTTCAGGTTTTGCTGGCAGATCAACCAAGGGTGATCCAGTGTTGCGCACGGGCAACCTCCATGAATTGCTCGATGTCATCACCGAGCTCGGGCACGCCGGGGAATTGCTCGTCGAGTTTGGCGATGATCGCCGCGACATCCCGTTCACCGTCAATCAAACCACCGATCAGCGCGGCCGTCTCGTTGAGTTTGATCATGCCTTCGGGGTACAGCAGCACGTGGCCTTTTTGCGCCGGTTCGTACTGAAACCGGTAGCCGGGACGCCAGGTCGGGGTCTTGCTGCGGTCGAAACTCATAAGGTGATTCCTTTATGCCAGACGCGTTGCTCGGTCACGCTGTGATACGGCGGGCGGTTCAGTTCGTAGGCCATGCTCATGGCATCGAGCATGCTCCAAAGAATGTCCAGTTTGAACTGGAGAATTTCCAGCATGCGCTCCTGGCCTTCGCGCGTCTTGTAGTGTTCCAGCGTGATCGCCAAGCCGTGCTCGACATCGCGCCGTGCCTGGCCGAGGCGAGTGCGGAAGTACTCGTAGCCGGTCGGGTCGATCCACGGGTAATGCTGCGGCCAACTATCCAGACGCGATTGGTGAATCTGCGGCGCGAACAGTTCGGTCAATGAGCTGCTGGCGGCTTCCTGCCAACTGGCGCGGCGGGCGAAGTTGACGTAGGCATCGACGGCGAAACGTACGCCAGGCAACACCAGTTCCTGCGAACGCAGTTGATCAGGGTCGAGGCCGACAGCCTGGCCGAGCCGCAGCCACGCTTCGATACCGCCATCTTCACCGGGGGCACCGTCGTGATCGAGCAGGCGCTGAATCCACTCGCGGCGGATTTCGCGATCCGGGCAATTGGCGAGGATCGCCGCATCTTTCAGGGGGATATTCACCTGATAGTAGAAGCGGTTGGCGACCCAGCCCTGAATCTGCTCGCGGGTGGCGCGGCCTTCGTACATCGCCACATGGTACGGATGGTAGATGTGGTAATACGCGCCCTTGGCGCGCAGGGCTGCTTCGAATTCTGTAGGGGACATTGGCGTATCAGTCATGTCTGTTCTCCGGGAACAACCATTGGATTCTGTGGTGTCTGTCAGGACGCCATCGCTGGCAAGCCAGCTCCCACAGATTTTGCGTACGCCACAGAACCTTGTGGGAGCTGGCTTGCCAGCGATGGGGCCATCAGCTACAGCACAATACTCATGCCATCGAACGCCACTTCAACATCACGCCGCGCCAGTTCCGCGCGCTCCGGCGAATCTTCATCGAGAATCGGGTTGGTGTTGTTGATGTGGATAAGCACTTTGCGCTGTTCGGGCAATTGCTCCAGCACTTCGAGCATGCCGCCGGGGCCGTTCTGCGCCAAGTGGCCCATCTCGCGACCGGTGCGGGTGCCAACGCCTCGGCGCTGCATTTCATCGTCATCCCACATCGTGCCATCCACCAGCAGGCAATCGCTGCCGGCCATGATCTCCAGCAGCGGCGCGTCGACCTTGCCTAGGCCCGGCGCGTAAAAAAGTTTGCCGCCAGTGTTCACGTCTTCGACGATCAAGCCGATGTTGTCGCCTGGGTGCGGGTCGAAGCGGTGCGGCGAGTAGGGCGGCGCGGCGCTGCGCAATGGCAGTGGGGTGAAGCGCAGGTTCGGGCACGCGGCAACGGTGAAGCTCTGGTCGAGCTCGATGCGGTTCCAGTTCAACCCACCGTTCCAGTGGGTGAGCATCTTGAACAGCGGAAATCCTGTGCTCAGGTCTTCGTGAACCATGTCCGTGCACCAGACCTGATGCGGGCAGCCTTCGCGCAGGCTGAGCAGACCAGTAGTGTGGTCGATCTGGCTGTCCATCAGGATGATCGCGCTAATGCCGGTGTCACGCAGGGCACGGCCCGGTTGCATCGGGGCAAAGTTTTGCAGCTGCGCGCGGATGTCCGGCGAGGCGTTGCACAGCACCCAGTTCACGCCGTCATCGGAAATGGCGATGGACGATTGGGTGCGGGCCTTGGCATTCAGGCTGCCGTCGCGAAAACCTGCGCAGTTGACGCAATTGCAATTCCACTGCGGAAATCCGCCACCGGCGGCCGAACCCAGAATCTGGACGAACATGAACGCTCCATCATTTCAACGCTGAAAATAAAACGCCCCGGCGAACCGAGGCGTTGCACTGCAATTCTGACGAGGCAGAACTCAGCGGCTGGCGAAGTACATGGTGACTTCGAAGCCGATACGCAGGTCGGTGTAAGCAGGTTTTGTCCAGGACATAGGGTTACTCCTCAGGTGGTGGATGGGATAGCGCTGTCCATAGGTATAGTCCACGGCAGCGCAGGGATGTTCCAAATAGTTAGGCGGCTATGTTACTCAAAATTTCAACGTGATTGCCCGTGAATATTCGAGAAAGCTCGTTGCAGCCTCGGTAATGATCACTTTGCCGCTTGCCATGGAGCGCCGAGCGGCGAATCGCTGGCGAGGCAGAGCCAGCCACCCTCGGCGTGGTTCAGTCGTTGCGCGGCTGCGAGTAATGCCGGGCGTTCCAGCGAATCGATCGCGCTGACCAGTTGCGGCAGATAATCCGACGAGTGGCCGGCAAGTCTGGCCTGCCACAGCAGTTCGGCCACATCTTTGGTCGATAGATTTTCGTCGCGGTATTGATCAGCGAGGTTCTGCCGTTGCTGGACGAGGTCCGTCGCATCGATGAGCGAAGGAAGCTCTTCAATAAACTGCTGAATATGGCGGAGCAATTCTACCGGCGCGGACGTCGGCGATTGCACGCCGAACAGCAACCCGGTCTGGCCATGCATCTGCCGCAGAGTGCTGAACACCGCGTAACCCAACTGCAACTCGACCCGCAGGCGTTGGTAGAACGGCGTCTGACACAACTGCGCGAGCAGGCGCCAAGCGGCTTCATCAGCGACATTGCGACTGGCAGTTGGACAGAACAGCAACAACGCGTGTTCGCTGGACGCGGTGTCGATATGGCGCCACAGGTGTTGGCCATCGATCGCCGGCTGAGCCGGTATTTGAGTGTCAGGTGTCCCGGGAATGCGGCTCAGGGCCAGGCCCATGGCTGATTGGGTTTGCGCACCGAGGCCCAACGCCAGGCCGTCCCAGCGGGAAGTTGTCCACAGGTGCTGGGCATTGCCAGAAGTTTCTACAGAGGGGAGACAGTGTTCAGGCAAGGCCTTGAGCAATTGGCGGATCGCTATCAGCGGTGTTTCCGGCTCACCTCGCGCGGAATCGGCGTCAACTTGCGTCAGATATTTCAGCGCATGCTCGAGGACGATCGGCATTGGTTCTTGCAGGCCGGTCAATTTCAGCAGCCATTGATTGCCGGTTGTGCTGAACGACAATTCAACCCCGGCCTGACGTGCGTCGTCCTCTGTTTCCCGAAGGCTGCGTTGCAGTTGCGCTTGCAGGCCCGCGGTGGCTGCCGCTTCCATCTGCCAGCGCAGATAAATCGCGCCTTCATCTCCGTTGTCCGGCAATGCCTGGCTGAAATGCATCGGCGAGCGCTCGCGACGGCCGCGCGAACGATCCTGCGCGAACGTGCGCAAACCTCGGTGAGCGCTGGTTTGTCCGCGGATCAGTCCGGCGTTGGCCAGCGGTTCGTTGGCGCGCAAAAACGGATTGGCAGTCGGCAAACGCCAGTGGGCGCTGAAGTTATCCACAGTGCCGATTTCGCCGAGGATATGTTTGAGGGCAGCAACGCCGGTTGCGCTCAGGCCGCTTCCCAATTGTTCGCTGTCGAGCCGCGCCAGTTGCAATGCGCCGCTGACTTGCTGTTGGCGCGCAAGCATGGCTGCGTATTCTTCACGTAGCGGCGTCCAGTCCTGATGCGCGAAGAAGCTCAGCCAGTCCCGCACCTGTTCGCCAATACGGTTCAGCGATTCGGAGGATGCGTTGAACGCTAGGTGCAGCAAGGCTTGGTCAGTAAACTGATACAGCGGCGCCGCTTTCAAACTGTCAGCCAAGCCCTGCTGCTGCAAATACATAAGCAATCCACCTGGCTTGGCGCTGTTCAACGAGTGGCAAAGAAACGCCAACGCTGCAGCGGATGAGTCAGGTAAGGCATCGAATGCAAACAGCAGATTGCACTGGCGTTCGCCGACCTGTTGATAACTTTTCACCCTTAACGGCGGGGGCGCGGCTTGTGCAACGTTATCCCCAGCCGGCAAAGCCGCCGCGAACGTTTCCGCCAACTCGCATAGCTGTTCGAGGCTTTGCGGCCCAACCAGACTCAAGGTCATTTGCCCGGTTCGATAAAAGCGCTGATGAAAGTCCGTCAGGGCCTTTTGAAACTCCGGCTGTTCGACCTGGAGAGTGTCGCGATTGCCAGCATGAAAGCCGCGCAATGGATGATCAGCCGGTAAACCTTCGTACAGCGCAAACTGCTGCTGCGCCATCGGATCTTGTGACCAGGCGACAAATTCCGCCTGCAGCACTTCCCGTTCCCGCAACTGCTCGTCCGGATTCATACGCGGCTGAGCGAGCATGTCTGACAGACGCTCAAGCCCCGCAGCGAATGACGATGTCGGCAACTCAAAGAAAAAATCGGTAGTGCGCTCGCGAGTGCTGGCATTTACCTGCCCACCGTGACGCTGCACGTAGGCCATCAGCCCTTCGCTCGAGGGAAAATGCTCAGTACCGAGAAACAGCAAATGCTCAAGAAAATGCGCCAGCCCCGGCCACGCCAGCGGTACGTCATGACTGCCAGCGGCCACCCGCAACGCAGCGGCGCTGCGCTTCAGGCCAGGCACATGACGCAGGGTCACGCGCAAGCCGTTGGCCAGGGTTTCAGTGTGGGGGCGAGGGTGAGTCGGCGCAGGCATGGGCACTTCCAGAACAGTGAAGTGCCAATGCTAGCGGATTAGCGCTTGTTGAGCGCGCCGTAAAGTTCAGGCCGACGATCACTGAGATAGTGATTGGCCGCGCGGGAGTCGACCATTAACTGCCGATCCAGCTCGCCGACGATCAGCGCTTCGTCCAGTCCGGCCTGAGCAATACGGCTGCCGTCCGGCGCGGCGATGCTGCTTTGTCCGCAATAGTGGATGTCGCCCTCATGACCGCAGTAGTTGGCGTAGGCCACGTAGCATTGGTTTTCGAAGGCGCGGGAGCGGACGGTGACATCGGCAACGAAATCGAACGGGATCATGTTCGCCGTCGGTACCAGAATCAGCTCGGCGCCGGCGAGGGCTAGTCGTCGCGCGTTTTCCGGGAATTCGAGGTCGTAGCAGATCAGGAAACCGAGTTTCCAGCCGTTGAGCTCCACCACGGGAACCTCGTCTCCACCGGCGCTGAACATCGACCGGTCAAGATCCCCGAACAGATGGCTCTTGCGGTAATTGCACAGGCGCTCGCCGTGGGAATCGATCAACTGCACGGCGTTGTAGATCTGACCGTCGGCAGTGCGCTCGGGGTAACCGTAGACGATCGCCAGGCCAGCGGCTTTGGCGATCCGGCCGATCTGTTGCGCCCATTCACCGTTGTAGACCTCGGCCAATGTGCTGACCGCTTCGGCGCCAATGTTGTAGCCGGTCATGAACATTTCCGGCAGCACCAACAGGTCGGCGCCTTTGGCCTCCATCGCCAGCTGATGCAGGCGCTGCAGGTTGGCGGCGGGGTCCAATGGCAACGGGGGACATTGGTAAAGGGCTACACGCATCAGGAATTCCTCTTACTCGGGCAGGGCGATAGGGCCGATGTCTTTGAACACATCACCCGGGCCTGGGTTCTCTTTATGTGTAGCTCCACCGAAATGTTTAATGATCCCCCACACCGCGTTGAGCGAAGTCTGCACCGCGCCTTCAACCCACGCCGGCGTCCACGACACATCGTCACCGGCGATGAAAATCCCGCGTTGCTCGGCCGGCATGTCGTCCTGCATAAAGTGCGCGTACATGCGCTGGTTGTAGCGATAGTGGCCGGGCAGGGCGCCCTTGAACGCGCCAAGAAAGTGCGGATCGGCCTCCCACGACACGGTGATCGGATCGCCAATAATGCGCGCGGCGATGTCGACTTTCGGGTAGATCTTCTTCAACGCATTCAGCGCTAGCTCTACACGTTTTTCCACCGGGTGCGGGAGCATTTTCAACGCGTCGCTCATCCACGAGTACGACAGGCAAATCACGCCTGGCTTGTCGTCACCGTTGTCGAACAGATAGGTGCCACGGGTCAGGCGATCGGTGAGGGTCATGCTCATCAGGTCGCGACCGGTTTCAGGGTCTTTGTCCTTCCAGAACGGCCGGTCGACCATCACGAAAGTCTTCGACGACTGCATGTAGCGAGTGCGGTCGAGCGCCATCCACATCTTTTGCGAGAACAGCGTTTCGTCGCATTCGATCTGGGTGGTCAGCAGCCAGCTCTGGCAAGTGGTCAGAACGGCGGCGTATTCGCGGGTGTCGCCGTTGTTGTCGGTGACAGCGAAACGACCATCGGCTGCATGGGCGATTTTTTTCACGCCGGAGCGCGGGGCGCCACGGTGCAGGGATTTCAGGCTGGTGCCTTCTGGCCAGTGAACGCAACGTTCCGGCACATGGCGCCAGATGCCTTGCGGCACTTGTTCCACGCCGCCGACCACCAGGTGCTGGTGATCGTCGCAATTGGTCATCACCACGCGGAAGATTTCCAGCATCGAGTTAGGGAAGTCCGAGTCCCAGCCACCCGTGCCGAAACCGACCTGGCCGAACACTTCGCGATGATGGAACGACAGTTTGGCGAAGGCCTCGGAGGTGGCAACGAAGTCGTAGAACGTGCGGTCGTCCCACAGCGGCACCAGGGTGTTCCACAGTTCTTTGAGGCGCGGCACATCACGGTCGCGGATGGCTTGCTGGATATCGGCGAACTGCGAACCGGCTTCCAGCGCGTCCGCCCAGGCGTCAGCTACTTCCTGGAACAGCGCAGGAAGATCCTTCAGGCTTTGTGCGTAATGGGTTTTGCCTTCCAGGTCGATCACGGTGCTGCCGGAGGCCGGCGTCAGCGGGTTCGGGAACGGTTTGGTTTCCAGGCCGAGCTTGTCGACGTAGTGGTAGAACGCGGTGGAAGATACCGGGAAACGCATGCCGCCGAGCTCGGCGACGATACCGTCAGTGCCGTTGAACGCCTGCGAACGCAGGCGTCCGCCCAGCTTCGACGCCTCGTAAACCACCGGTTTCAGGCCCAGCTTCATCAACTCGTAAGCGGCCACCAGACCTGCAATGCCGGCGCCGACAATCGCCACTTCTGCGCCAAGGTTTTGCTCCGGGATGCAGCCGAGGCCAGCCGGGTGTTCGATCCAGTCGTCAAAGGCGAAAGGAAAATCCGGGCCGAAAATGGTGATTGGCTTTTTACCGTCTGCAGGATGGCGATTGTTCTTGTTCATGGCTGACCTTGCTGGCGACCCGACGCGCAATGCGCATCTGAGTATAGGAAAAGATGCCAGCCATTCTAGGGAGCGTAGAACACGTTAATAAGACGCAAAGTGTCGTCGTTTTGCCTATTTACCGATCAAAATGACGAGCTATAGCTTCACTCTGTTCCCTGTGGGAACCAGCCTGCTGGCGATGAGGCCGGATCAGGCAATCAGAAAGTCATGACCGAAGCCTAAACCGGCTGCCCCCGATCAATCTTGCTACTCAAAATAATCGATGTCGTGGTCTTCTCAACCCCATCCACACTGCCAATCTGATCCAGCAACTGATCCAGCTGCTCCGGCGAATCCGTGCGCAACCACGCCACATAATCAAATTCGCCACTCACCGCACACAGCTGCTGCACCTGCGCCATTGCACTCAAGCGGCGCAACACCTCTTTGCCAGAGCGCGGCTGAACCTTGATCCCGACATAGGCTTGCAACCCGCCATCGACCACACGCTGTCCCAGGCGTACCCCGTAACCGGTGATCACCTTGGCTTTTTCCAGGCGCGCCAATCGTGAGGTTACGGTGGTGCGTGCAATGCCCAACTGCCTGGCGAGCATGGCCACGCTTTCGCGGGCGTTGATTTGCAGGGCCGCGATCAACTGGCGGTCGATTTCATCGAGCACGGGCGGGCGGATGTCTGGCAAGAGGGGCTCCATGGGGCGCGGGTTGGTTGGCCTGCGCATGTTACAGGCTCAACGGGTTAGATATAGACATCGCATAAAAACGGAAAAGCCGCGCAAATGCGCGGCTTTATTGAGCAAATAGCAACTATTAAGCGTAGCGCTGTGCGAAGTCGGCAATTTTCTGTGTTGCCTGGAAATCAACCAGCTGTAGACCACGTGCCTCAATGCTTTCCTTGGCAACTTGTACCGCTTTGCGGTGGCGTGGGGATTCACTCTCCGCAGGAGTGCTCACGGGGATAAGCACGTTTTGCAACTGAATTATGCCTTCCTGCTCCGCTCTCACGAATTTCATCAGCCACTGATCGCAGTGATCGAGTATTGCGCTGGGCTCTGACTGGTCAAAAGCCAAGGGTTTAATAGCCGCCACGACCTTGTTGCGATGTACCAAGGGAAGATGAAGTTTGGTCAGATCGCCAGTCAGGGTGTCATCGCGAAAACTACGAATAGACGCGTGCGAAAACAATTCTCGAATCTCTCGAACCATGATCTCTTCGCGCCGCTCGCGGCCTATGCCTTGGCGATCTATGTAGCGGTTGAACAGCGTAGCTAAGGTCGCATCGAGGTTTTCCACGAGTATTGATCGCATGGGGCTGAAGCGAATCATCGACTCCTTCGGCTCCGTCATGAATCGAAAGTGGTTAACGATCTGCGATTCTTGAGCGCCTGCTGTCATGAGGCGAATGCTGTCCAGTTCGTTTTGGGCTATCTCCATAGCCTTTGCAAATAGGTTGCTGCACTCAAAGAAATGATTGACCCGTTTCAGATTTTTACGAGCGAGTTTGTACTCCATGCGGCCAATAGCAGGTGCCGAGAGAACGATGCCCACATTGGCAAACTCTTCGGTTTCCGCAAAGGGCGCGAAGCGCACGATGCTGTAAAGACAGGTGTATTTCATTTCAGGACGCTCCAGAATTCGTCCGATTGGCAAAGCATCAGGCTGCGTTCAATTTCCTCAAGCAGCGTTTCCAGTCCGAGTGCTCCGATGGACTCACACCACTCTTCGGGAATGTCTGAGCATAGGCCACGAAATCGTCCCGCAGTGTCATGCATCCGCTGAGAGTATTCAACTTTGTCGACCAGATCCAAACGCCATTCCCGATTTTCGGGGCCGAACACATGGCTTTCAGCAAACCTTGGAGCATCCAGTGGCCATTGGAATGCTTGGTTGTGATCGATCAGCTGTAGCTGATTGTTGGTACTGCACATCAGCAGATTTGGACGGCCACCAAATGGCCCCAACTGGCGATCACTGTTACCGACCCAGTAATCAAAAACGAAGACGGCTTTTTGAAGGCCGCTCGGAACCTGTAGTGCTTGTGAATACAGCAGGTCAGCAGCATCGGCGACGTAGGCAAGGGCATAGCTGTCCCCTGGTCCGAGATCACTGCGAGCTTCCGGGTTATAACGCAACAAGGCTGGATCGACATAGATACAGCCGTGCTCGGGGATTGGTAGGCCGAACTGAGCAGCCAAACGGGCGCAGAGCAGTTCGGCAATGCGTTCGGCGGGCGGTAGTTCCAAGCCTTTGACCACATAGTGCTTGTCATTGTTTGCACGACACAGGAATGGGCGTGTAATTCCTCCTTCCAGTCGACGAATGATTTCCACCGCTTCTATGTAGTTACTGACGGCCATTCATGGCTCCCTCATAAATCTGCTTCGCAGACAATACTGGTCTGCTTCTCGATGCACCATGCCTCGTAATCATTTCCAGGCTACATATCATTGAATATCAGGTTGTAGTGGCATCGGCGCCCCTATTGAGCGGGGCGAGTATCGAGGAAAGTGGCTCTAAACCTGCGTTCGATTCCGTGCCGTAAAGCTTTGATGGTTGATGACCTTTACCACATCATCAATCACCGCTTTGCTCATCGCCGCGAGGAAATGAGCGCCCCAGGCATGACGGTCGTTTTTTTTGTCGTAGGCGGCGTCTTCAGCGAAGGCTTTGACCAGAAACAGCAGGTCGGAGGCCTGGGATAAGGCGTCGCCAATCGGGACGCCAGCGCTTACATGGAAGAGGGGTTGGTTGGAGCAGTAGATGAAGGGGGTGAGGCCGATGGTTTTAGGTCTGAAGGGTGGGGCAGTTTTGTGTCAGGCATGGTGATACTCCTTGGTCCGAGGAACCGTTCTACACGTTTCCAAGCGAATAGGTGGCGGCTGTGCGCAGGTTGGAAAACCGGGAACCAAGGAACCGGCACGTCCGAAAACGTCCCACGCACAGCAGCCATAAAATAGGGCTGTTGCGTTTTAATTCGACGGGTTTCCAATCCCGACCGCTGATCAGCAGCGATGTCCGGAGAGTATCTCGTCGAAGAAATGCCCAACAGGCGCCAAGTCGCCAGAAAACACAGCTTCGGAACTTGCCTACAGCCCTCGGGAAGTCTTCCGAACATTGCACTCGAAAAGACCAAACCATCACCCAAGAAAAAGCCGCGCATTTGCGCGGCTTTCAATTTGGTGGGCCCACACGGACTTGAACCGTGGACCAAAGGATTATGAGTCCTCTGCTCTAACCAACTGAGCTATAGGCCCTCAGTAGGCCGCGGATTATAGCGACGGTTTCTCCGCTGTGCTATCCGAAAAATCCGATACGGTAATACGCAGAAATGTTGCGGCGAATTCTTCCGGTGGCAGCGGCAGGCTGACGATGTAGCCCTGAATCTGTTCGCAGCCTTCGGCGGCGAGGAATTGTTGTTGCGCCTGGGTTTCCACGCCTTCGGCGATGACGGTGAATTGCATGCTTCGGCCCAAGGCGATGATGGCGCGGACAATCGCCGCATCGTGCGGGTCGTCGGGCAGTCCGCGGACGAATGACTGGTCGATTTTGAGGATGTCCAGCGGCAGACGCTTGAGGTAGCTAAGGGAAGAATAGCCGGTGCCGAAGTCGTCGATCGCCAGTTGTACGCCCAGGTGTTTGAGTTGATGCAGCACTGCCAGTGCTTCTTCAGCCTGACTCATGATGAAATTTTCAGTAATTTCCAGTTGCAGTAAATCCGGCCTGAGATGGTTGTCCTTGAGCAATTGCTCGATGCGCCCGAGCAGATTCGGCTGACGCAGTTGCGCCCCGGCGAGGTTGACCGACAGCGGCCCAAGGCTGTCGTAGATCTGGTTCCACTCGGACATTTGCCGGCACGCGGTCTCCAGCACCCAGTCGCCAATCTGCAGGATCATCCCGTTCTCTTCGGCCAATGGAATGAAGTGCTCCGGCGGAACCTCGCCAAAGGTTGGATGCCGCCAGCGGATCAGCGCTTCGGCGCCGACGAGGCTGTGGTCGTCGAGGCTGATTTTCGGTTGGTAGTAGAGATGCAACTCCTTACGCTCGATAGCTCTGCGCAGTTCGTGTTCCAGTGCCACGCGCTCGATGGCCTGCGCCGTAAGATCGCGGGTGTAGCTCTCGACGCGGTTGCGGCCCTTGGCCTTGGAGCGGTACATCGCCGCATCGGCGTTTTTCACCAGTGTGGCTACGTCGCAACCGTCGCGGGGGTACAGGCTGGTGCCGATGCTGGCGCTGATGAAAAACTCGTGTTCGCCGGCCTGGAACGGTGCGCCGAAGCAATTGAGCAGTTTTAGCGCGATATGGTCGGCGTCGCTGGCCTGTTGCAAGCCGGGCAGCAGAATAATGAACTCGTCGCCGCCGAGGCGGGCGACGGTATCAATGTCGCGCAATTGTTCTTTCAGGCGTACGGCGATGCCCTTGAGCAGCAAGTCGCCGACCGGATGACCGAGGCTGTCATTGATGTGTTTGAAGCGGTCGAGATCGAGGAACAGCACTGCACCCAGACCGTCATTTTCCTGCTGGTTGTTGAGTGCCGTGAGCAAACGGCTTTCGAACAATGTGCGGTTCGGCAGGCCGGTCAGTGGATCATGGTGGGCCTGATAATCGAGTTTGGCCTGAGCATGTTTGAGGCTGGAGATGTCGGCAAACACCGCAACAAAGTGGGTGATGAACTTGTCGCGGTTGCGCACCGCGCTGATCGTCAGCCAGCTCGGATACAACTCGCCATTCTTGCGTCGGTTGGAAATCTCGCCCTGCCAGTGACCTTCATCGGTCAGCTGGTGCCACATCGCTGCGTAAAACGCGCTGTCGTGCAAGCCCGAGGCGAGCAGGCGCGGTGTATGGCCGAGCGCTTCGCTTTCGCTGTAACCGGTGATTTCGGTGAAGGCCCGGTTAACCGCGCTGATGTGCTGCTGGGTGTCGGTGATCAACACGCCTTCTGCGGTGCTTTCGAAAACAGTCGCAGCCTGTTGCAGTTTCTCCTGCATCAGGTGGCGTTCGGTGATGTCGCGGGCAATGGTCAGCATGCAGTCTTCTTCGCCGATCGGTAGCGGTCGGGCAGACACTTCGCAGAGGCGAATCTGTCCATCGCTGCGGCGAATATGGCAACTGAAATCACGGACGAAGCCATCGCGGTGCAGTAGATCGAGCATCTGTTTACGTTCGTTGAGGTTGACCCAGATCCCCAGGTCCAGCGTCGAGCGATCCACCGACATGGCGCTGTTGAACCCGGTGATCCGGCTGAAGCCCTCGTTGACTTCCAGCAGTAAGCCGTCGCTTTGACGCGACAAAAGCAAACCGTCCGGCGAGGCATGGAAAGCCTTGGCAAACTTCTCTTCCGACGTTTGCAGTTGCTGTTGGGTTTCCTTGAGCTGAGTGATGTCGCGCACCACCACGACCAGTGCGGGCGTGGTGTCGAGATCAAAGGGTTCGGCGGAAATGAGCCCGGTAAACACCTGGCCATTGTTACGACGAAAGGGCATTTCCAGGTTGCGGATGCTGCCGGCCTGTAACCGCTGCAACAGCCCCGGTCCGACGCCGGGAATGCCCCAGATGTTGAGGTTGGTGGCGGTCTGACCGATGACTTCTTCGGCTTTCAGTCCAATCTGCTCTTCGAAGGCCTCGTTTACTTCCAGCAAGCAACCGTCAGACAACCGCGCGATCACCAGAATGTCCGGACATTGCTGGAACACCGAAGCGAATTTCTGCTCGGACAGGCGCAGTGCTTCCTCCGTACGTTTGGTCTCGCTGATGTCGATCATCAGCCCGCGCATCACCGGTTCATGGCCATGTTCGATAAGGCTGACGATGTCGCGTACCCACAGGCAACGACCGTCGGCGGTGATCACCCGGTAATCGAGGCTGTGATCGCGTCCAGCCAGCACTTCGTGATCGCAGAAGCTCTGGGCGCGGGTCAGGTCGGCCGGGTGGATAATGTTGCGCCAGAACCCCGGAATCAGCCAATGCGACAGCGGATAACCGAGCAAGTCTTCGGCGTGGGGTGACACATAGCTGTAGGTGAAGTCGCTCATGCGCGCTTCCCAGGCGATGGCCGACAAGCTCTCTACCAAGCCGCGATAGTGATACTCGCTGCTGCGCAATTCCTGTTCGAGGTCGATGCGTCGGGCGATCTCCGAGCTCAGACGGCGGTTGATGCGGATCACCACCGCCAGCACGATGATCAGGATCAGCAGGCCAGGCAGGCCGTACATCAGTAGATCCGACCAGAATGTCCGATGATCAAGGACGTTTCCAACCCAGTGCTCTTGAATAGCGCTGATTTCAGCCGGGGACATATCGGCCAGGACTTTGTCCAGAATGCCCACCAGCATCTTGTTGTCACGGGGTACGCCCATCGCCAGCTGATAGCGGTACGGAGTTTCGCCACTGACATAAAGGCCGTCGAGTTTCAGCTGACGCAGGCTCCAGACACTGGACGCGAGATCACCCACTACGGCGTCTACTTCATCGGTCGCGAGCGCTTGCAAGGCCGAGCTGACATTGGGCATGGCGACCAGATTAAGGTCGGGATGGTGGGTGCGCAGGAGTTCATGGGGCGCATAGTTTTCCACCACGGCGATCTTCAGGCCATACAGATCGTCAAGTTTGCGCGGTTGTGAACCGCCAACGTGGGCGAGGATGACAATCGGGAAGTCGAGGTAAGGACGTGTAAACGACAGATATTCCTGACGCTCCGGTGTCGACATGATCCCCGGCAGCAGATCGATTTTGCCCTGCTTGACCTGCTCAAGCACCACCGTCCAGCTCACCGGCTCTACTGGCGTGAGTTTGATCGCCAGACGCTGGCGTATGACGTCTATGTAATCAGCTGCAAGGCCCTGATAGCGGGCCTGATCGTCACGAAACTCAAAGGGCGGCCACGACGCGTCGACACCCAGGCGCAAGTCCGGGTGAGCCGTCAGCCAGCTACGTTCTTCATCGGTCAGAGTCAGCGCGTCAGCCGTTGCGGTCCAGATCATCAGTGACAGCAGAGTTAGCACGGACGCCAGTCTGGGCATAACGCTCTCGTTATGGCTCGGGGGTGAATATTTCGAGTGTAGACGGGGTATGCGGGGGAGGGGTGGTGCGGGGAATTTAATCTGCCACATAAACAAAACCCCCGGCCTGGGCCGGGGGTTCTGGTATCACTCGTCGAGGAAGGAGCGCAGATGCTCGCTTCTCGTCGGGTGGCGCAGCTTGCGCAGCGCCTTGGCTTCGATCTGACGGATCCGCTCACGGGTCACGTCAAACTGTTTGCCCACTTCTTCGAGCGTATGGTCGGTGTTCATGTCGATACCGAAACGCATGCGCAGTACTTTGGCTTCACGGGCAGTGAGGCCGGACAGCACTTCGCGAGTCGCTTCTTTCAGGCTCTCAACAGTGGCAACATCGATTGGCGACTGCATGGTCGAGTCTTCGATGAAGTCACCCAGATGGGAGTCTTCGTCATCACCGATCGGGGTTTCCATGGAGATCGGCTCTTTAGCGATCTTCAATACCTTGCGGATCTTGTCCTCAGGCATTTCCATGCGTTCGCCCAGCTCTTCCGGGGTCGGTTCGCGACCCATTTCCTGCAACATCTGCCGGGAAATGCGGTTGAGCTTGTTGATCGTCTCGATCATGTGCACCGGAATACGGATGGTGCGGGCCTGGTCGGCGATCGAGCGAGTGATCGCCTGACGGATCCACCAGGTGGCATAAGTCGAGAACTTGTAACCACGACGGTATTCGAACTTGTCCACCGCTTTCATCAGACCGATGTTGCCTTCCTGGATCAGATCGAGGAATTGCAGGCCGCGGTTGGTGTATTTCTTGGCGATCGAGATCACCAGACGCAAGTTCGCTTCAACCATCTCTTTCTTCGCGCGGCGGGCCTTGGCCTCACCGATCGACATGCGACGGTTGATGTCCTTGATTTCAGCAATGGTCAAACCGGTTTCGGTTTCCAGCGCGATCAGTTTCTGCTGGCAACGGATGATGTCCGGCTGAACACGGCCGATGGCTTCGGCGTACTTGCTCTTGCCTTTGGCCAGGGCGTCGGACCAGCTTTCGTCGACTTCGTTGCTCGGGAACTGACGCAGGAAATCGGCGCGTGGCATACGTGCATCACGTACACACAGTTGCATGATCGCGCGCTCTTGCTGACGCAGACGATCCAGGGCACCGCGAACACGCTCGACCAGGGCTTCGAATTGCTTCGGCACCAGTTTGATCGGCATGAACAGCTCGGCCAGTAGCAGCAGTTCGGCAATCGCTGCCTTGTTGCTGCGACCGTGCTTCTTCAGCGCCTTGCGGGTGATTTCCATCTGATCGGACACAGCGCCAAAACGCTGGGCAGCGATGACCGGATCCGGACCGCTTTCGGCTTCTTCTTCGTCATCGGAAGAGTCGGCTTCATCGTCGTCGGTTTCGTCGTCAGCCTTGACGGCTTTCGGATCGACCGGCGGCGGCACTTCTGCCGCAGGCGGCGCAATGCCGTCGTCCGGGTCGATATAACCGCTCAGGACGTCAGACAGGCGACCACCTTCGGTGGTGACGCGGGTGTACTCGGAGAGAATGTGGTCAACCGTGCCAGGGAAGTGCGCGATTGCGCCCATCACTTCACGGATGCCCTCTTCGATACGCTTGGCGATTTCGATTTCGCCTTCACGAGTCAGAAGCTCAACGGTACCCATTTCACGCATATACATGCGCACAGGGTCAGTCGTGCGACCGATATCGGTCTCCACCGCTGCCAACGCGGCGGCTGCTTCTTCCGCAGCCGCCTCGTCGGTATCGGCGTCGGCCAACATAAGGGCGTCCGCATCCGGAGCACTCTCGTGTACGGGGATCCCCATGTCGTTAATCATGCGGATGATGTCTTCCACCTGCTCAGGATCTGAAATATCCTCGGGCAGGTGGTCGTTGACCTCGGCGTAAGTCAGATACTTCTGCTCACGACCCAGTTTGATCAACTCAATAATACGAGACTGCTGTTGCGCTTTTCCGGACATAACACCCTATCCACTGAAGGTCTTGGCGGGCAAAAAACAAGCCGAGGATTATACCTGAGCTATGACCTCACGCGCCAGTTGAGGTCGGGCTTGATGCGGAAACATTGCGACTTAAAAGGTCGCGCAGTTGATTTTTCTCTTCGATACTCAGTTCGCTTTGACGCGCTTTCCTGAGTAACTGTTCCAGATTTCGCTCGCGTTGGCGGGCTGACAAGCTAGTAATGGTGTCGAAAAACTGTTGTTCAAGGTTATCTCCGTCAATCAGCCATTCCTTTTCTGCCAGCGCCTTGAGCAATCGACCCTGTTCAGTGCCGTGCCATCGCGCGATCAACTGAAATGAGTTTAGCTTGGGATTCTTCTGTACGGCTTCGAGCAACGCCACCAGCAGCTGGGCGTTGGTCTGATTTTCGTCCGCAATGTGCCCGGCATCTTCGACGCGCTCGGCCAATTGCGGGTGGTGAAGCAGTGTGCGCAGGGCGGTCAGGGTCGGCGACTCGACGCCGATTGGCGTCCGTGGGCGTTGCTGATCGCGATCGCCACCACGCTTGCCGTTTTTGTCCCAGGGTTTTTTGTCCCATTTCTTGCCGCCCGCGCCGGGTTTCTTCGGCGTCCACTCCTGCTGCGGCGCGTACATGTCCTGCGCCTGCGGCTGATGGTAGTCGCTGTAGTCGGGCATTGCGTCGTAATCGAAACCCGGATCGTAGGCGGGCGGCGCTTCCTGTGGTGCGTTCTGTGCGAGCTGACTGACGGTTTCGCTGCTCAGGCCGGTGATTTCGGTCAGGCGCTGACGCATCAGAATGCGCAGATTTGCACCTGGCACTTTGTCGATCAACGGTGCCGCGAGGGTGGCCATGTGGGCCTTGCCTTCGAGCGAGCGCGGGTCGGACTCTTCGGTCAGTTGCTGGAAGAAATAATCTGCCAGCGGCTGCGCATGCTGATTGATTCGGGCCTTGAAGGCATCAGTGCCCTCGGCGCGAATCAGCGTATCCGGGTCTTCGCCTTCGGGTAGAAACAGGAATCGCGCACGGCGTCCGTCCTGCAGGCTAGAAAGCGTTGCTTCCAGTGCGCGCCACGCGGCGTTACGGCCAGCCTGGTCGCCGTCGAAACAGAACAAGACGTTGGGCACGACGCGGAACAGGCGTTTCAGGTGTTCTTCGCTGGTCGCGGTGCCCAGCGTTGCGACAGCATTGCGCAGGCCTTGTTGGGCGAGGGCGATGACGTCCATATAACCTTCGACGACGATTATTTCGTCAAGGTTGCGGTTGTTCTTGCGTGCTTCATAGAGGCCGTAGAGTTCCTGGCCTTTATGGAAAACCGGGGTTTCCGGTGAGTTCAGATACTTGGGCTTGTCGTCGCCCAGCACCCGCCCGCCGAAAGCGATGATTCGCCCGCGGCTGTCGCGGATCGGGAACATCACGCGATCGCGGAAGCGGTCATAGCGTTTGCCGGTTTCGGCGTTCTCGATCAGCAGGCCGGCGTCGATCATGGCTTTTTGCTGAAGCGTGTCGCTGCTCAAATGTTTGAACAGATTGTCCCAGCCCGGCGGAGCAAAGCCGAGACCGAAGTCTCGGGCAATCTCACCTGTCAGGCCGCGGCCCTTGAGGTAATCCACGGCGGCTTTGCGCGCTGGGTGGCTCTTGAGCGCCTGCCGATAAAAATCAGCGGCAGCGGTGAGCAGCGGATACAGCGGCGAATCGGTCGGCTGGCGCGGCTTGTGCGGGCGGCCGCTTTCTTCACGGGGTATTTCCATGCCGGCGGCTTTCGCCAGGTCTTCAACCGCCTGGGGGAAATCCAGGTTGTCGTGATCCATGAGGAAGCCGAGCGCGTTGCCGCCGGCACCGCAACCGAAGCAGTAATAGAACTGCTTGTCGGGGCTGACGCTGAACGACGGGGTTTTTTCTTTGTGAAACGGGCAGCAGGCGGTGTAGTTCTTGCCAGCCTTCTTCAATTGCACGCGCGAGCTGACCACGTCGACGATGTCGGTGCGGTTCAGCAGGTCGTCAATGAAGCTCTGGGGAATCAGCCCGGCCATGGCGTGCTCGTTGTCTGCGCTGTAATAAGTCCGATGCGAAGGGCGGCCGGACGCGGGTCGTTGTTTGAAGCGCGCAAAATGTGCGGCTCGACCGGTGTCGTCTGCGTTATCGCTGTCGGGAAGTGTATCTGCCGAAAATCCACTGACGTTAGTACCAATCAGCCTTCGACTATTTGAAAGTGTTGCGCTGAATCCGCTGACGGCCGGTAAAGACCTCGGATAGCTCAATAAAGCGGGCACGCATGCAGGTGCCTTGGGCTGATCGTCGTAAGAGGAATCAGTGGGTGTGCTCGTCAGTAGCCTTGAAAGGCTCGTCAGAAAAGACGTGCACCGCTGGCAAAAGAGCCAGGTCTGACGTGTGAAGCAGATTTGTCTCGGTCGCGTGTGCGGCGTCGACGATGAAGCATCAAGCGATATCCGCAAATGCCAATAGCCCGGCTGAGGGCCGGGCTTGGCAGAAGCTTGCTACGAACGTCTGTGTATTAGTACAGACGAACGGCGCGGCGCTGTTCGCGCTGAACTTTCTTGGCGTGACGCTTAACAGCGGCTGCTGCTTTACGCTTACGCTCAGAAGTTGGCTTCTCGTAAAATTCGCGGCTACGAACTTCAGCCAGTACACCGGCTTTTTCGCAGGAGCGCTTGAAACGACGCAGAGCTACGTCGAAGGGTTCGTTCTCTTTAACTTTGACGGCTGGCATCCAGAGCTACCTTCTTTCATTACCGGGATCAACGTTCTCGTCGCAAAAAATTCGCGGCTGAGGTCGTCGGTTTTTAAGGGTTGCGGATGTTAACCCCTCATCGCTCGGAATGCAAAGCCTCTGATCGAAAACCGCTGGTCGGGGCATCACGCGGGGACTATTATGCGCGCCTTCGAATTCAGCCTAAACAAGGCGCAAACCCATGCTAGTACTGGGATTAGAAACCTCCTGCGACGAAACCGGCGTCGCATTATATGACAGTGAGCGGGGTCTGCTGGCCGATGCACTGTTCAGTCAGATTGACCTGCATCGCGCCTATGGCGGTGTGGTGCCGGAGCTGGCCTCGCGTGACCACGTCAAACGCATGCTGCCCTTGATTCGTCAGGTGTTGGCCGAGGCTGACTGCGTGCCGACCGAGATCGACGCGATCGCCTACACCGCGGGTCCTGGCCTGGTCGGGGCGCTGCTGGTGGGTGCTTCCTGCGCCCAGGCATTGGCGTTTGCCTGGGGCATTCCGGCGCTCGGCGTGCATCACATGGAAGGTCATTTGCTGGCGCCGATGCTGGAGCCCAAACCGCCGCAATTCCCGTTCGTCGCTTTGTTGGTCTCCGGCGGTCATACGCAGCTGGTTCAGGTTGATGGCATCGGTCAATACGCGTTGCTCGGCGAGACCCTTGACGACGCGGCTGGTGAAGCTTTCGACAAGACCGCGAAGATGATGGGCCTCAATTATCCCGGCGGGCCGGAAATCGCCAAGCTGGCGGAGAAGGGCGTCGCAGGACGTTTCACTTTCCCGCGTCCGATGTGTGATCGCCCGGGGCTGGAATTCAGCTTCAGCGGTCTGAAGACCTCGGCGCTCAACACATGGCAGCAACGCATCAGCGCCGGGGACGACAACGAGCAAGCCCGTTGCGACATCGCTCTGGCGTTCCAGCAGGCCGTGGTGGAGACTTTGACCATCAAGTGCAAGCGCGCCCTGAAGCAGGCAGGCATGAAGCGTCTGGTGATTGCTGGCGGCGTCAGTGCCAACAAGGCGCTGCGTGTGTCGCTGGAGAAAATGCTCGGCGACATGCAGGGCGATGTGTTTTACGCCCGTCCTGAATTTTGCACCGACAATGGCGCGATGATCGCGTTCGCCGGTTGCCAGCGATTGCAGGCCGGACAGCAGGAAAGTTTGGCGATCAGCGTGCAGGCGCGCTGGCCGATGGAGCAATTGTCGGCGCTCTGATGAGCAGTGCTCGTGGACGGTATTCAGAAATGCCGTTCGCGCCCGGCAAACAGGTCGCGTAGATTGCCGCGGTGGCGCCAGACGATCAGCAGCGTCAATGCGCTCATCGGCAGCAGTGCCTCAGGTTCTTGCCAGGCCAGTAGCGGCAGAGTCAGCGGTGTGGCGATCAGCGCTGCCAGAGAGCTGGTGCGGGTCAGGTAGAACGTCAGCAGCCAGGCACACACCGCCAGCAGCGCAGCAGGCGGATACAGGGCCAGCAGCATGCCGGCAGCGGTGGCGACGCCCTTGCCGCCGCGAAAACGGAAATACAGCGGGAACAGGTGACCGATCACGGCGCACACGCCAATCCAGGCCTGATCCTGCAGAGAAAGGCCGATAGCCGCAGCGAGCAGCACCGGCAGCAGGCCTTTGCACAGATCACCCAGCAGGGTCAGGATCGCGAGTTTGCGACCGGCCAGGCGCAGCATGTTGGTGGCGCCGGCATTGCCCGAGCCACTCATTCGCGGATCCGGATTTCCGGTCAGGCGGCTGAGCAAAATGGCGAAGGACAGAGAGCCGAGCAGGTAGGCGAGAGTCGCCAGTAACCAAAACATGCTTACTATTCCGGGCGAGGACGCCCTGATTCTAACGGCGCATTGCGCCCTTGTCGTGCAGCGGAGAAAAGTGCGTGGACAGAGTGTTTATCGAGGGCCTGGAAGTCGACACCGTGATCGGTGCCTACGACTGGGAGCGCGGCATCCGACAGTGCCTGCGTCTTGATCTGAGCTTCGCCTGGGACAATCGCCCGGCCGCGGACGGTGACGACCTGACCTTGGCGCTCGACTATGCCAGCGTTTCCACGCGTATTCAGGCGTTTGCCGAACAGGCGCAGTTCCAACTGGTCGAGACCTTTGCCGAACGCCTGGTCGCGGTGCTGATGGACGAATTCAAGATCACCTGGGTACGCCTGAAGCTGACCAAGCCCGGCGCCGTGCCGGCCGCCAAGGGCGGCGTGGGCGTGGAGATCGAGCGCGGATGTCGCTGACTCAGGTCTATCTCGGGCTCGGTAGCAATATCGAGCGCGAAACCCATTTGCGCGCCGGTCTGGATGCGCTGGCCACGTTTTTGGTGGATATCCGCTGTTCGGCGGTATTCGAGAGCCAGCCGGTGGGAATCAAGAGCGGCCCGTTCTTCAATTTTGTGGTGTCGGCGTTTACCGACCTGCCGTTGATGGAGCTCGATCGCCGTTTGAAATTCATCGAGGCGGATAACGGTCGGTATGCGCCGGACCGTAAGGGGTTGCCGCTGGATATCGACGTGTTGTTGTACGGCGATCTGATGGGCAATTTCGACGGATTGGTCCTGCCGCGCGCCGAGATACTGAAAAATGCTTTCGTGTTGTGGCCGTTGTCGCTGATTGCGCCAGATCGGGTGCATCCGGGTGTGGGAAAAAGCTTCGCGGCACTGTGGGCCGAGTCGCAGATTGATCAGGTATTGGCGCCGGTGGGCTTCGAGTGGCGGGGCGAGCAGCTCACACCGCCAAATCTATAAATCAAAAGATGATCTTGCTTCAGCGATTGTCTTTGTAAATCTTCAAAGCCTTCAGACGTTCACGCTTAAGCGCCTCTCCCAGCTCCGGCCCTTTGAATCCTTTCTCCAGCAATGGCTGCACCGCCACCCCGCGCGCAACGTTTGCCGCGCCACGCAAATAATCAGCCTGTGGATAACTCCTGTCCTCTAGTCCCTTACGGCCTCGAGCATCCATCTCGCACGCAGCGATAAACTCTTCAAACCGCTGCGGCCGGCGATAGACATCAAAACTTTGCAGCAGCTCCAGCAACGTTGATGCCTTCAACTCCAAGGCTCGGTGGCCGTGGGTGTGGTACTGGCCGACCAGCAGCGCCAATTCCTGACAGTCCTTCGGCGCCTTGAAGCGTTGGTTGACCGCTTTGATCAACTTCAAACCCTTGTGTTCGTGGGCGATATGTCGCGGCCATTCCTCTTCTGGCGTGAGGCCTTTGCCGAGGTCGTGCAGCAGGCAGGCCCAGCGCACGGTGAGCGGTTGTTTGTGCCGCGCCGATTGCTCCAGCACGCTGAGCGTGTGGATGCCGCTGTCGATTTCCGGGTGGTGTATTTCTGGCTGCGGCACGCCGAACAGCGCATCGACTTCCGGCATCAGCACTTTCAGTGCGCCGCAATCGCGCAGCACCTGAATGAATACCTGCGGCTGATCTTCCATCAGTGCCCGGGAGATTTCCTTCCAGCTGCGTTCGGCTGTCAGTGCCTCAAGTTCGCCGGACTCACTGAGCTGACGCATCAGCTCCAGCGTCTCGGGCGCAACGGTAAAACCCAAATCCGCGTAGCGAGCGGCGAAGCGGGCAACACGTAGTACTCGTAGCGGATCTTCGGCGAATGCCGGCGAAACGTGGCGCAGGATACGAGCTTCGAGATCGCGCTGGCCGTGATAAGGATCGGTCAGATTTTGCTGGTCGTCCTCGGCCATGGCGTTGATGGTCAGATCACGGCGGATCAGGTCTTCTTCAAGCGTGACTTCAGGGCTGGCGTGAAAGGTGAAGCCGCCATAACCGCGACCGCTTTTGCGCTCGGTACGGGCGAGGGCATATTCCTCGCCGCTTTTCGGATGAAGAAACACCGGGAAATCCGCGCCGACCGGACGATAGCCCTGAGCGAGCATTTCTTCGGTGGTGGCGCCCACCACGACCCAGTCGATATCGGTGACCGGTTTGCCCAGCAAGCGATCACGTACCGCACCGCCAACCTTGAAAATCTGCATAAAAAACCTCCGTTAGCCCGACAGGATAACCCTTGCGTCGGACTTTCGGAGGCCAGAACCGAATCAAAGGTGAATGACGGCGAGGTCGAGTCGACCGTAATCCCCTTCGCTGTGTTCACTGCGTGGCGGAACGTGATGGGTTTTCATGATCTGGTCGCCTTGCAGGGTTTCCAGATGAATGTCGAAACCCCACAAGCGATGCAGGTGTTTGAGCACCTCGTCGGTGGAGTCGCCCAGCGGTTTGCGGTCGTGTTGCTGATGGCGCAGGGTTAGCGAGCGGTCGCCGCGGCGATCAATGCTGTATATCTGCACGTTCGGTTCACGATTGCCGAGGTTGTACTGCGCTGCGAGGGTTTCGCGGATAGTCCGATAGCCCGTTTCGTCATGGATGGCGGGTACTAACAGGTCATCCTTCTGGTCATCATCAAGGATGCTGAACAGTTTCAGATCGCGGATCACTTTCGGTGACAGGTACTGCAGGATGAAGCTTTCGTCCTTGAAGCTGCTCATGGCGAATTTGATGGACGACAGCCAATCCGTCCCGGCGATGTCGGGGAACCAGTGGCGATCCTCCTCGGTGGGCTCTTCGCACATGCGCCGGATGTCGCGGTACATGGCAAAGCCGAGTGCATAGGGGTTGATGCCGCTGTAGTAAGGGCTGTCGAAACCTGGCTGGAACACCACGCTGGTGTGCGACGTCAGGAATTCCATCATGAAACCGTCGGTGACCAGGCCTTCGTCATACAGGTCGTTCATCAACGTGTAGTGCCAGAACGTCGCCCAACCTTCGTTCATTACCTGAGTCTGGCGTTGCGGATAGAAGTACTGGGCGATCTTGCGCACGATCCGCACGATTTCCCGCTGCCAGGGCTCCAGTAACGGCGCGTGCTTCTCGATGAAGTAGAGGATGTTTTCCTGCGGCTCGGCCGGGAAGCGTGCGTTGTCCTTGTCGCTGTATTTGTCCGCGCCTTTGGGAATGGTGCGCCACAGATCGTTGATCTGTTTCTGCATATGTTCTTCGCGATCCTTCTGCCGACGGCGTTCCTCTTCGGCGGAAATCGGATACGGGCGTTTGTAGCGATCGACCCCGTAGTTCATCAGCGCATGGCAGGAATCGAGCAGGTCCTCCACGGCATCAATGCCATGGCGCTCCTCGCATTGCATGATGTACTGCTTGGCGAACACCAGGTAATCGATGATTGAACTGGCGTCGGTCCAGGTACGGAACAGGTAATTGCCTTTGAAGAAGCTGTTGTGCCCGTAGCAGGCGTGGGCCACCACGAGGGCCTGCATGCAGATTGTGTTCTCTTCCATCAGGTAGGCGATGCACGGATCCGAGTTGATCACGATCTCGTACGCCAGCCCCATCTGCCCGCGACTGTAGGATTTTTCGGTGCTGAGGAAGTGTTTGCCGTAGGACCAGTGGTGGTAGCCCAACGGCATCCCGACCGAGGCATACGCGTCCATCATCTGCTCTGCGGTAATCACTTCAATCTGGTTGGGGTAGGTATCCAGCGCATAGCCGGCCGCGATACGGGCGATTTCGCGGTCGTAGGTCTGGATCAGCTCGAACGTCCATTCGGAGCCGGTCGAAATGGGTTGGCGTTTCTGCTCTTTGGCGGTCATGTCACTAACCTGCGCTGGAAGAGTTCACGGAAGACCGGATAGATATCCCCGGCCGAGACCAGTTGCTGCTGGGCAAACGTGTCGGAAAAGGCTTCGGCGATGCGTTCGTACTCGTACCAGAGGGCCTGGTGTTCGCGTGGGGTGATCTCCACGTAAGTGTAGTACTGCACAAAAGGCATGATCTGGTTGATCAGTATGTCGCGGCAGATAGGCGAGTCGTCGTTCCAGTTATCACCGTCGGAAGCTTGCGCGGCGTAGATGTTCCATTCGTTGCTCGGATAACGCTCGGCCATGATCTCCTGCATCAGCTTCAAGGCGCTGGAGACGATAGTGCCGCCGGTTTCCCGTGAATAGAAAAACTCCTCTTCGTCCACTTCCCGGGCGCTGGTGTGATGGCGGATGAACACGACGTCGATCTTGTCGTAGTTGCGCTTCAGGAACAGATACAAAAGGATGAAAAAGCGCTTGGCGATGTCCTTGGTTGCCTGGGTCATCGACCCGGAAACGTCCATCAGGCAAAACATGACAGCCTTGGAGCTTGGATTGGGTTGCTTGATCAGCAGGTTGTATTTGAGGTCAAAAGTATCAAGGAATGGCACGCGATGGATGCGCGCGCTGAGTTTTTCAATTTCTGCTTCGAGTGTCTGAATATCGCCGAAGTTATCGGGCTCTTCGCGTCTCAAACGCTCAAGTTCTGCTTTTGCTTCGCGCAGTTTTGCCCGGCTGCTGCCGGATAGGGCAATGCGCCGCGCGTGAGCTGAGCGCAGGGTACGAATGATGTTGATGCGTGAGGGGTTGCCTTCGTTACTGATCCCTGCACGCACGGTCTTGAAGGTGTCGGTACCGGTCAGGTTACGTTTGACCAGGTTCGGCAGTTCGAGATCTTCAAACATGAACTCGAGGAATTCTTCCTGGGTAATCTGGAAGACGAACTCGTCCATGCCCTCGCCGGAATTGCCTGCCTTGCCCGGACCGCGTCCGCCGCCCCCTCCCGGAGGTCGGGCGATGTGTTCGCCGGCGGTGAATTCCTTGTTGCCGGGATGAACCACAGTCTGCTTGCCGCCGCGACCGTGGTGAAGCACCGGCTCGTCGATGTCGCGACCGGGAATGCTGATTTGTTCACCGTGCTCCATGTCGGTAATGGAACGCCGGCTGACCGCCTCTTCGACAGCCTTTTTGATGTGGTCACGGTAACGCCGCAGGAAACGCTGGCGGTTCACCGTGCTCTTGTTCTTGCCATTGAGACGTCGGTCGATCACATAGCTCATAGGCCCCTCCGGGGAGCTTCAAGTCGTGAGCTTCAAGCTGCAAGCGATGCGGCGTCAGTACCCGGGATCGGGACTCAACCGCTGTTCTCTTGCAGCCTGGAGCTAGAAGCTTGCAACTGCTTCACTGCGACTTCCGGACCCGTAGGTACCATTCGGAAAGTAGCCGTACCTGTTTGTCGGTGTAGCCGCGTTCGACCATTCGTGTAACGAAGTCGTTGTGTTTCTGCTGGTCCTCTTTGCTGGCCTTGGCATTGAAGCTGATGACTGGCAGCAGGTCTTCGGTGTTCGAGAACATTTTCTTCTCGATGACCACCCGCAGTTTTTCGTAGCTGAGCCAGGTCGGGTTTTTGCCGTTGTTGTTGGCCCGGGCGCGCAACACGAAGTTGACGATCTCGTTGCGGAAATCCTTCGGATTGCTGATGCCAGCCGGTTTTTCGATTTTCTCCAGTTCCTCGTTGAGAGCGACACGGTTGAGAATCTCGCCGGTTTCCGGATCGCGGTATTCCTGATCCTGAATCCAGAAATCTGCATACAGCACGTAGCGGTCGAAGATGTTTTGGCCGTACTCGCTGTAGGACTCCAGGTAAGCGGTCTGGATCTCCTTGCCGATGAATTCGATGTAGCGCGGTGCCAGATACTCCTTCAGGAAGCGCAGATAACGCTCGCGCGTTTCCGCCTGGAACTGTTCCTGTTCGATCTGCTGTTCCAGCACGTACAGCAGATGCACTGGGTTGGCGGCAATTTCATGCGGATCGAAGTTGAAGACCTTGGAGAGGATCTTGAACGCGAATCGAGTCGACAGACCGTTCATGCCCTCGTCGACGCCGGCCGTGTCGCGGTATTCCTGAATCGACTTGGCTTTTGGATCGGTGTCCTTGAGGTTTTCGCCGTCGTACACGCGCATCTTCGAATAGATGTTGGAGTTTTCCGGCTCCTTGAGGCGTGACAGCACGGTGAATTGCGCCAGCATCTTCAAGGTGTCGGGTGCGCAATGCGCTTTGGCCAGGGAGCTGTTGAACAGCAGTTTGTCGTAGATTTTTACTTCATCGCTGACGCGCAGGCAGTACGGCACCTTCACGATGTAGATCCGGTCGATGAAGGCTTCGTTGTTCTTGTTGTTGCGGAAGGTGTGCCACTCCGATTCGTTGGAGTGGGCGAGCAGAATCCCGGTGAACGGAATCGCGCCCAAACCTTCGGTACTGTTGTAGTTGCCTTCCTGAGTGGCAGTCAGCAGTGGGTGCAGCACCTTGATCGGCGCCTTGAACATTTCGACGAATTCCATCAGGCCCTGGTTGGCCCGGCACAGCGCACCGGAGTAGCTGTAGGCGTCGGCGTCGTTCTGTGGGTATTCCTCGAGTTTGCGGATGTCGACCTTACCGACCAGCGCCGAAATATCCTGGTTGTTCTCGTCGCCCGGTTCGGTCTTGGCCACGGCAATCTGGTTGAGGATCGACGGATACAGTTTGACCACGCGGAACTGACTGATGTCGCCGCCGAATTCGGCCAGGCGTTTGGTCGCCCATGGCGACATGATGGTGTTGAGGTAGCGTTTGGGAATGCCGAAATCTTCCTCGAGGATCGCGCCATCTTCGGTGGCGTTGAACAGACCCAGCGGAGATTCGAATACCGGCGAACCCTTGATCGCGTAGAAGGGCACTTTCTCGATCAGCTGTTTCAGCTTCTCGGCCAGGGACGACTTACCGCCACCCACAGGGCCGAGCAGATAGAGGATCTGTTTCTTCTCTTCCAGGCCTTGGGCGGCGTGACGGAAATACGACACGATCTGGTCGATGCATTCTTCCATCCCGTGGAAGTCTTCAAAGGCCGGATACCGACGGATCACCTTGTTGGAGAAGATGCGTGACAGCCTCGAATTGGTCGAGGTGTCGAGCAGTTCCGGTTCGCCGATGGCCAGCAATAGACGCTCGGCGGCGGAAACGTAGGCGCTACGGTCTTGCTTGCACAGCTCCAGGTACTCTTGCAGCGAGAGTTCTTCCTGGCGTGTGGACTCGAAGCGTTGTTGGAAGTGGCTAAAGATACTCATGACGTCACCTCGCTCGATACGTGGAGCCGACGCCGGATCACTCAGTCGATGCTGGCAAGCAGCCGTGGTGGCCACTTGTTTACCCCCCAGAACACTTTCGCGGTCGACAACCTTGAAAGTCACTCCCGATGACCCGTGCGCCGGTGTACCGGCTCTCCCCTGTTTTGGATGGCCTGGGCTTAAGGATAGTTGGGAATTCGGGAGGTAAAGGCGAGATACGTAATTAGTTGTGGCAGACCGTTCGTCTGCCACGCGCGGGCCCGCGGCAGCCGGGGCCTGCGCGCTACAAAAAAATTATTCGGCGGTGCCTTGCGCGGTTTCCGAAGGGTAGGTCGTACGCCACAGCTCGAAGCCGCCGTCCATGCTATAGACGTCGGAGAAGCCCTGACTGATCAGGTACGCGGCGGCGCTCTGGCTGGAGTTGCCGTGGTAGCAGACCACTACCGTAGGTGCATCAAGGTCGGCGGCACGGATGAAATCGGAGATGGAAACGTTGTCCAGATGCTTCGAGCCGCTGATATGCAGTGCGGCGAAGGTAGCAGGATCACGGACATCGACCATCACCGCGCCTTGCTCGCGCAGGGCCTGGGCCTGTTCCGGGGAGATGCGTTTGAATTCGCTCATGGCGGGTTCCTGTTGCTCGGCTGATTGCGCAGTCTAACGCGGGGCGCTGACTGGCGAAGTTTCGGGGATAAGTGGTGTGAGCGGGGACAGCGCGCCGCCATGTTCATCGCATTTGCAGGAAAGGCGTTCGCCGCTGTCGACGTTCATCAGGGTGAGGCTGCCGCCCCAGACGCAGCCCGTGTCCAGAGCCGAGATGCCTGGCTCATGGATATTGCCCTCCAGTGCCGCCCAGTGTCCAAAGATGATCCGCAATCCCTTGGTCTTGCGCTCTTTATGCTGGAACCAAGGTTTGTAACCGGGCGGGGCGGTATCGAGACCTTCCTTGCTCTTGAGATCGAGTTTGCCCTCGACAGTGCAGAATCGCATGCGGGTGAAATAGTTGGTGATCACGCGCAGGCGGGTGACGCCTTTGAGGTCGTTGTCCCATTTTGCCGGCTCGTTGCCGTACATGCCGTCGAGGAACGCGGGCAACAGGTTGTCGTCACGCAGGGCCGTTTCGACTTCATTGGCACACTTCAGGGCGCGGCGCACAGACCATTGCGGCGGGATGCCGGCATGGACCATGGCAACGTCACGCGTCTCGTCGTAGTGCATGAGTTTTTGCTGGCGAACCCAATCAAGCAGTTCGTCACAGTCGGGGGCGTCGAGAATTTCGCGCAGGGTGTCGGATTTCTTCAGGCGTTCGATGTTTTTTGCCGCGGCGAGCAGGTGCAGGTCATGGTTGCCGAGGACACAGACCAGCGATTCGCGCATGCCATATAGAAAACGCAGGGTTTCCAGCGACTGCGGGCCGCGGTTGACCAGATCGCCGACCAGCCAGAGCCGATCAAGCGTGGGATCGAACGCTACTTGCCTGAGCAGACATTTGAGCGGTTCGAGGCAGCCTTGCAGGTCACCGACCGCGTACGTTGCCATCAGTGCAAGGCTCCGGGCACGGCGAGGCGGAAGGGTTTGATGACGGCATCGAAATGTTTACCGTCGTCGGCGACCATTTCGTAGGTACCCTGCATGGTGCCGACCCTGGTCGTCATCACTGTGCCACTGCTGTAGGTATGGCTTTTGCCGACGTCGATCAACGGTTGCTGGCCGACCACGCCTGCGCCGCGAACTTCTTCTTTATGGCCGTCACCGTCGGTGATCACCCAGTGCCGCGAAATCAATCGAGCAGGGATCTCGCCGTTGTTTTGCACGGTGATGGTGTAGGCGAAGGCGAAGCGGTCGTGCTCGGGTTGCGATTGGTCTGCCAGATAGTGGGTAACGACGCTGACATCGACCTGGTAACGGGAATCGGACATGCAAGAGGCCTTAAACGAAGCGGAACGCGGGGCGTAGCTGATGGGGATTCAGTCTAGGCAAGTATCGGGCAGTAAACCAGAGTGGCGTGCTGCCCGATAGCGTTCATCGCCGGTCAGTCGGCGGCGGGAGCTTCAGGGACTTGCTCGCTGAGCTTGTCGGCCAGGCGCACGAAGGCCGCCAGGTCGAGTTGTTCCGGGCGCAGGCTGCCATCGACGCCGGCGGCTTCGATCTCGGCGTTGCTCATCAATTGCTTGAGCGTGTTACGCAGAGTCTTGCGGCGCTGGTTGAAGGCTTCGCGCACGACGCGTTCCAGCAAACGATGATCCTTGGCCGGGTGCGGCAGTACCGCGTGCGGCACCAGGCGAACGATGGCCGAATCGACCTTCGGCGGCGGGTTGAACGCGCCCGGGCCGACGTTGAACAGGTGTTCGACGCGGCAATGGTACTGAACCATGATCGACAGACGACCCCAGTCACCACCACCAGGGCCTGCGGCCAGGCGCTCGACCACTTCCTTCTGCAGCATGAAGTGCATGTCGCGAATGATGCCGGCGTTGTTCAACAGGTGGAAAATCAGCGGCGTGGAGATGTTGTACGGCAGGTTGCCGACCACACGCAGGCTGTTCGGTGCGGCGTTGAGCGTGTTGAAGTCGAACTTCAGCGCGTCGCCCTGATGCAGGTTGAAATTGCTTTTGCCGGCAAACTGCTGGTTGAGGATCGGGATCAGATCCTTGTCCAGTTCCACCACGTCCAGTTGCCCACCGGAATTCAGCAGACCGGCGGTCAATGCACCCTGGCCCGGGCCGATCTCCAGCAGGCGATCTGTGGGCTTGGCGCTGATGGAGCGCAGGATGCGGTCGATGACGCCGGCATCGTGCAGGAAGTTCTGGCCAAAGCGTTTGCGCGCCTTGTGTTGGTATTGCTCGGTCATAAACGGGTCTCGGCCATCTGGTAGGCGGTTTCCAGGGCGACTTGCAGGCTGCCGGTGTCGATCTTGCCGCTGCCGGCCAGATCGAGGGCGGTGCCGTGGTCAACCGAAGTACGGATGATCGGCAGGCCCAGGGTCACGTTGACCGCAGCGCCGAAGCCTTTGTACTTCAGCACGGGCAGGCCCTGGTCGTGGTACATCGCCAGCACTGCATCGCAGTGCTCCAGATATTTGGGGGTAAACAGAGTATCGGCTGGCAGCGGGCCACGAAGGTCCATGCCCTCGCCGCGCAGGCGCTCTAATGTAGGTTCGATGATGTCGATTTCTTCATGGCCCAGATGTCCGCCTTCACCGGCGTGCGGGTTGAGGCCGCAGACCAGAATGCGAGGCTGGGCAATGCCGAATTTTTCTTGCAGGTCGGCGTGCAGAATCCGTGTGACCCGCTCCAGTCGCTCCGGCGTTATTGCGTCGGCAATCTCGCGCAAGGGCAGGTGAGTGGTGACCAGTGCCACGCGCAAACCGCGCGTGGCAAGCATCATCACGACCTGGGAGGTATGGGTCAGGTCAGCCAGAAATTCGGTGTGTCCGGAAAACGCGATCCCCGACTCGTTGATCACGCCCTTGTGGACGGGCGCCGTGATCATCCCGGCGAAGTCGCCGTTGAGGCAGCCGTTGCCGGCGCGGGTCAGGGTCTCGAGGACGAAAGCGGCATTGGCCTTGTCCAGTTGCCCGGCGACCACAGGGGCGCTGAGCGGTGTATCCCAGACATAGAGACTGTTAGCCGGTGCCGGGGTGTCGGGCCAGTGATTCGGCCCGACTTCCAGCAGATTGACGGCCAGCCCCAGCTGCGCGGCCCGCTCAAGGAGCAGGTCGCGGCTGGTGATGGCAATCAGGGGGTGTGGCTGGACTTGCGAGGCGAGCAGCAGGCACAGGTCGGGACCGATGCCGGCTGGTTCGCCGGGTGTCAGCGCGAAACGCTTGGGTTTCACTGCGCTGCCTGGTCTGCACCAGGGAGTTTGATCTCTACGTACGCTTCGTCACGGATCTGACGCAGCCAGGTTTGCAGCTCTTCGTCGTATTTGCGGTTACGCAGTACGGTCATTGCTTGCTGCTCGCGGGCCTGTTCGGTGCTGTCAGTGGCACGACGGCCAAGGACTTCCAGAACGTGCCAGCCGTATTGGGTCTGGAACGGCTTGGACAGCTGACCTTGTGGGGTATTGGCCATCACTTGACGGAATTCCGGAACCAGTGCGTTCGGGTCGATCCAGCTCAGGTCGCCGCCGTTGAGGGCAGAACCCGGGTCTTCGGAATAGCTCTTGGCCAGTGTGGCGAAGTCTTCGCCAGCTTCGATACGAGAGTAAAGCGACTCGACCAAGGCCTTGGTTTTCGCTTCGTCGCGAATCGGGCTCGGCTTGACCAGGATGTGGCGCACGTGCACCTCATCGCGAGTTTGTGCTTCGCCACCACGCTTGGCCAGCAGCTTCAGGATGATGAAACCGCCCGGAGTGCGTGCAGGCTGAGTGATGTCACCGACGGACATGCTGCTCAGTTCGCGATCGAACGGAGGTGGCAATTGCGCGGCTTTACGCCAGCCCATGTCGCCGCCTTCCAGTGCGTTGTCACTGGCAGACTTGGCCACGGCCATCTGACCGAAGTCAGCGCCTTGCTTGAGCTGCTGGTAAACCTCCATGGCCTGGCGCGCGGCGTTCTGAATAGCTTCAGAGTTGGCGCTTTCCGGGGTCGGAATCAGGATGTTGGCCAGGTGCAGTTCTTCGGACAGTTGCATCTTGCCCAGGTCGGAGGCGAGGAAGTTTTTCACTTCCTGCTCGGACACCTGAATGCGTTCGGCTACACGGCGCTGACGGACGCGGCTGATGACCATCTCGCGGCGGATCTGGTCGCGGGCGTCGTCATAAGACAGGCCGTCGCGAGCCAGAGCCGAGCGGAACTGGTCCACGGACATGTTGTTGCGCTGGGCGATGGTGCCAACCGCCTGGTTCAGTTCTTCATCGGTGATGCGAATGCCGGAACGTTCGCCGATCTGCAGTTGCAGGTTTTCGACGATCAGGCGCTCGAGTACCTGCTGATCCAGAACGCCCGGTGGCGGCGAGCCGCCGCCACGCTTGGCGATGGTCTGCTGAACTTCGTGGACGCGTTGGTCCAGTTGGCTCTGCATGACCACGTCGTTGTCGACGATCGCTACCACTTTGTCGATGGACTGTACTGCGGCGTTGGCCGCAGTACCCAGGAACAGCGCGCCCAGCATCAGCGGGCGCAGACAATCAGAAAGCTTGGTCTTCACGTTCACGATAACCTTGGATGCCTTTGTCGAGGAAGCTCTCTACTTTGGCGCCAGTGAGGCCGCCGAGTCCCTTCAGAACAATTTGGAGGAAGACGCCATGGTCGCCTTTTTCGTTTTGCGGAGCTTCCTGACTGAATTCGTCGTAGGAAACCCAGTAACGGTTGATCAGGCGCAATTTCCAGCAGCAGTTGTCGTACTCGAAACCACCGAAGGCTTCCAGGGTACGGTTACGGTTGTAGTCGTACTGCCAGCGGCTGATTGCGTTCCACTGTGGAACGATCGGCCAGATGACCGAGAAGTCATGCTGCTGGATTTTGTAGTAGTCCTTCACGTAGCCAGGTGTGCCAGGGGTGCCGTAGTCGCCACCACCCACGGTCCATTTACCGGTGTTCTGGTCGTAGCGAACCTGGTCATTGCGATAGCGATAGCCGACGTTGATGACCTTGTTCGGGTTATCTTCAGGCTGGTAGTGGAACATCGCGCTGCCCGAACGCGGGCTGCGGCTGTCCGGATCCCAGTTGTAGTCGGCCGTGGTGCGCCAATCGCGGTTCCAGCGGTATTCGTATTCCAGCGCATATGGCGAGACGTCGGATTTCGCGTCGTCGCGATCGTTGAACGCGACGCCCGGCAGTTGAACCTTGCGGTCCTTGAAGTACAACGCCTGGCCAACGCTGACGCGTTGACGCTCGAACCCGTCGTCTTCAATCCAGCGGCTGGTCACGCCCAGCGACAGCTTGTTCTCGTCACCGACACGGTCGGAGCCGGAGAAGCGGTTGTCACGGAACAGCGACGCGTAGCTGAAGGTGTTTTCGCTGGTGTCGAATACTGGAATGTCTTCCTGGTCGACCTCAGGTACATAGAGGTAGAACAGGCGCGGTTCCAGGGTCTGGCGGTAGTTCTTGCCAAAGAACGAGGTGTTGCGGTCGAAGTACAGGCCGCTGTCGACGCTGGCAATAGGTACGCCGCGATTCTGGTTGCTGTCGAAAGAACCGTTGAGCTTGCGTTGCTCTGGAGTCATCGCCGCGATCTGCGATTTGCCGGTACCGTCCAGATCAAGCTGATACTGGGTGTACTGGTACTTGAGCGATGGCTTCAGGAAGCCATAGGTCCAGTTCATCGGCAGGCTGACACCTGGCTTCAGATTCAGACGATCGCCGTTGGCACGGTCCAGGCCTCGAATGTTGGTATCCAGACGTGGCGTCGCATTCCCATCTTCGTCGATGAAGTCGCCGGTCTTCAAATCACGATCAAACCGCACAATCTCGGTCTCGTAATCGAAATTCAAACCCTCCGGATGATACGGCAGCTGACCAGTGAAGGTGATCTGCGGCAAACGACCATACGGTGTAATGTTCGAAACAGTGGCCAGTTGGTACTGCTGAGCATTCAACCGCGCGGTGTAGCTGTCGCCACGATAGGTGACCGAGCCCTGCTGATTCACGAAGTCGCTGGACTTCACGCCAATCTGATCGGTTTCCAGATCCTGGAAGTAATACGGATCGCTGATCTTGGTGTAGTCAACCTGGGTGAGCACGCGGGAGTCGAGACCGCCCTTGTGCTGCCAGTTGTACATGTAGCGGGTTTTTTCGTAATCGGTCTGCTTGCTGCGATCGGTGTTGTCGTCGTTGAGGTATGCCGCACCGAACTGACCTTCACTCGATTGGGTCAGGTAGCGGAACTCGCCTTCCACCAACATGCCACGCTTGCTCATGTAACGCGGGTACAACGTGGCATCGTAGTTCGGCGCCAGGTTGAAGTAGTACGGGGTGACCAGCGTGAAGCCGGTATCGGTGCCGGTGCCAATGGTCGGCGGCAGGAAGCCCGACTGGCGACGGTCATCGATCGGGAAGTAGATGTAAGGCGTGTACAGGATCGGAATGTCTTTTACGCGCAGCGTCACGTTGGTCGCGGTACCGAAGCCGGTGGCCGGGTTCAAGGTGATGTTGTTGCCCTTGAGCTGCCAGGCGTTGCTGTTCGGTTCGCACGTGGTGTACGTGCCGTCCTTCAAGCGGATGATCGCGTTCTCGGCGCGCTTGGCGTACAGCGCGCTACCGCGAATGCGCGATTTGTGCATCACGTATTCGGCGTTGTCGACCTTGGCTTCACCGGTGTCGAGCTGCACGTCGGCATGGTCGCCGACGATCAGTGCGCCGTTGTCACGGATACGCACATCGCCATTGAGTTCGGCGCGGCTCTCAGCCTGATACAGGCTGGCCTCATCGGACTCGACCTGCATGCTGCCCTGACGCAGGACAACATCACCGGCCAGCGTGCCGACTTGATCATCGGTGTTATAGCGCGAAGCTTTTGCGCCGATAAAGGTCGGAGCATCGCTTTTGCTCGTCTTGTCATTCATGCCAGGACGAGTGGGTTCGATGTAGGCACCCGAGCAGTACGGGCCGGTTTCGGCCAGTTGGGCGGCGGTAAGCTTCTCGCGCGGAACCCAGTCGAGGTGACTGAAGTCTTCGCTACGGGATTTCAAACCGCGGCCTTTGGCTTCGGTGACCAGCGTTGGCTTGGCGCCAGTGTCGGCAACCGAACCTTTATCGCTCGGGGCGTCGCCGGTGGCGCTGACGGCACTGCCGTCATGCACTGGACGTGGTGGCAATGCAGCCGCCGACGTCTTGGGCGCACAGTCCCAACCACCCGAAGCCGATACGGAGCAGTCATACTGCTCGGCGGCAACAACGAATTGACTGGCCAGAGGTTGCATAGCCAGCAGACTGCCGGTTACCAACAATGGAAATTTTTTACGAAACGCGGGGGATTTCAATGCCATCTTATTAGTCCGGGCTTCCTGCGTGCCATCTGCCCGCGGTGGTGGGCCGCACGCCTCTCGATGGTCTGAAAAAGATGCTGGATAATAAAGCATGACCCGCTTGACGGCTAGCGCCGTCGGAGACCCTTGCAATGCCTGACCAAGATGTACGCTTGCAACACCTGAAAGTTTGGCTCGATGAGCAGTTGGCAATTCTGTTTGCAGATCAGGGCTGGGGCGCCGTGCCCCCGGCCACGTTGACCGCGGCCAGTAGCGACGCGAGTTTCCGCCGTTACTTCCGTTGGGAAGGCGCGGGTCGCAGCTTCGTCGTGATGGACGCGCCGCCCCCCCAGGAAAACTGCAAACCGTTCGTGGATATCGCCTTTTTGCTGGCGAAATCCGGAATAAATGTGCCAAAAATTTATGCCGAAGACCTCGAACGTGGGTTTCTTTTGCTCAATGACCTGGGCAACAAGACCTTTCTGGACGTGATCGACAGCGAAAATGCCGACGCATTGTTCAGCGATGCCCTGCAAGCGCTGCTGGCTTTTCAGCAATTGCCGATGGTCGCTCCGCTGCCGAGTTACGACGTTGCATTGCTGCGCCGCGAGCTGGAACTGTTCCCCGAGTGGTACGTGAAGCGTGAGCTGGGCGTCGAATTTGATTCGACTCAACAGCAACAGTGGCAGCACATCAGCGACCTGCTGATCGACAGTGCGCTGGCGCAGCCCAAAGTGCTGGTGCACCGCGACTACATGCCGCGCAACCTGATGCTCAGCGAGCCGAACCCCGGCGTACTGGATTTTCAGGACGCGGTCTATGGCCCGGTGACCTACGACGTGACCTGTCTGTTCAAGGATGCCTTCCTCAGCTGGCCTGAAGAGCGCGTACGCGGCTGGCTGGAAAGCTACTGGCAGCAGGCCTCGGCGCTGAACATACCGGTGCAGCCGGACTTCGAAGATTTCCTGCGCGCCAGCGACCTGATGGGCGTACAGCGTCACCTGAAGGTCATCGGCATCTTCGCGCGGATTTGCCATCGTGATGGCAAGCCACGCTACCTCGCCGATGTGCCGCGTTTCTTCTCTTATATAGAAGCAGTGATCGCGCGCCGTCCCGAACTGGCAGAACTGCAAGCGCTGTTTACCAGCCTGCGTGGCGGAGCGACGGCATGAAGGCCATGATTCTGGCAGCAGGCAAAGGCGAGCGCATGCGCCCGCTGACCCTGACCACCCCGAAACCGCTGGTGCGTGCCGGCGGCGTTCCGTTAATCGAATACCATCTACGCGCCCTCGCGGCGGCAGGCTTCAACGACATCGTGATCAATCACGCCTGGCTCGGTCAGCAGATCGAGGATTATCTGGGCGACGGTTCGCAGTTTGGCTTGAGCATCCAATACTCGCCGGAAGGTGAGCCGCTGGAAACCGGTGGCGGGATTTTCCGCGCGCTGCCGCTGCTTGGCGACGATGCGTTTCTGGTGGTCAACGGTGATATCTGGACCGATTACGACTTCAGCGTGCTGCATCAGCCGATCAACGGTCTGGCGCATCTGGTGCTGGCGGATAATCCGGCGCATCACCCGACCGGCGATTTTTCGTTGCTGGAGGGGCAGGTCATCGACGGCCAGCCGAACGCGGCGACGCTGACCTACAGCGGCATCGCCGTGCTGCATCCGCAGTTGTTCGATGGCTGCGCGGACGGGGCTTTCAAACTGGCGCCGCTACTGCGCAAGGCCATGGCGGACGGTGAAGTGACGGGCGAGCGTCTGAAAGGTCATTGGGTGGATGTCGGTACGCATGAGCGTCTGGCCGAAGCTGAAGCCTTGATAGAAGCGAGTCGCTGATATGTTGTGGCCAGGGACTCTGATTGGAGCCGGGGCGGGTTTTGCAATCGCCAGTATTCCGGGGGCCATGCTTGGGGCGTTGTTGGGGCAGGCGCTGGATCGGCGTTTGCACTTGCAGAGCTGGGGGCATTTAAGGGAAAAACTCGGCGGTCGGCCGATGCTGCGCAACGACGAATTGTTGTTTGTGTTGCTCGGACGTCTGGCCAAGAGCGACGGGCAAGTCAAGGACGGGCATATCCAGCAGGCGCGTAACGAGATGCGCGCGCTGGAAATGAGCGAGCCGGCAATGCGTCGGGCGATCGCCGCGTTCAATCGCGGTAAGTCGGGTGGCGATAATCTGCGCGGATATCTGCGGCGTCTGAGTGCGCAGCCGCATGCTACCGAAGGCGTGTTGCGTGCCTGTTGGCGCATGGTCTGGGCTGATGGCCGGGCCGGTATCAGTGAGCGCGAGTTGTTGGCGCAGTGGGGCAAGTGGCTCGGCTGGACGCCTCAGCAGGTGCAAGCGCTGGCCAGTGATTACGAGCCGGGCAAGCGGCCTATCGTCAGTGCTGCGGTGACTTATCAGGAAGCGATGCGTTTGCTCGGCGTGTCGGCGAGCAGCGAGCCGGCGCAGATCAAACGGGCTTATCGACGACTGCTCAGTCGTCATCACCCGGACAAGATTGCTGGCAGCGGCGCGACACCGACGCAGGTGCGTGAAGCGACCGAGAGGACTCGGGAACTGCACAGTGCGTATACGTTGATTCGTGAGCGCAGAGATTTTCGCTAGGCATTTTTAAGATCAAAAGATCGCAGCCTTCGGCAGCTCCTACAAGGGTGTACATCAACCCGATGTAGGAGCTGCCGAAGGCTGCGATCTTTTGCTTTTGCTTTTGCTTTGTTCAGTCCGGATTCTGCGGATTCAACCAGCCGCGCACCCGACGGAACAATTGTTCCTGCTCGGCCTTGTTATCCGGCAGGGCCCTGAGCGCCACCTGGCTGAACGCCGGCGTCTTCAAACGCTTGCTCGCTTGCATACGCTCCAGCGCCGCGTGGCGATCCAGCGGTTTGTCCATGTAGAAAATATCCGCCGTCGGCAGTTTCAGCGTTGGCGTCAGTTCCGCCAGTGGCGGTTTGGCCTTGGCCGGTGTCTGCGCGTCGACCATGACGAATTTCTCCACCTGCGCTGTCTGCCGCTCGCTCAGGTAACGCGCTGCCCAATAGGCGCCGGTGCCGTGGCCGAGCACAACAATGCGTCGTGCGCTCTGCTGTTCGGCGTAGGCAATGGCTGCGTCGATCCGCGCGAAGATTCGTTCGGCATCGGCTTTGGACTGTTCTTCAGTCGTTTCGGCAACCACCTGATCGGCGACTTCGGCCTCACCGCCTGCGGCCTGTTCGATCGGTTGCGCCGTGGTGGCATCCTTACTGCCAGTTTCCGGCGCTTTCGGCGCCGCTGCGGCTTCGACCACGCGCGGCGCGATCGCATCGCTTTGCAGATCGGGCAGGGTAATGCTCAGGCTGCTCCACTCGGCGTTCGGCAACTTCTGCCGCAAAGGGCCGATTGCCTGAGGCCAGTCAGCGGTCTCGCCCGCGCCCGGGACGATAATCACCGCGCCCTTGGGATCGGCGGTGTTGGCCGGTTTCCACAGGGCCAGGAAGGTCTCGCTGGCGGCCTGCAACTGTTGCTGTTCTTGCGCCGGCACTTTACGTTCAAGTGCCGCGGCTTCTTCCTGACTACGCTCAAGCAGTGGCTGACGTTCGGCCGGTTTTTCTTCAGCGGGTTTTTCCGCTGCGACAGCAGGGGCCGGATCGGCGGCGTTGACGGAAAACGCACAAGGCAGGATCAGCGACAGGCACAATGCTGGCATTGCCAGGCGGTAAACAGAGGGCATCGGTTATTCCAGGCCAGAAAGTATCCCGGCAGCCTAATGGGTTGGTCAGAATTTGTCAGTTCAAGAGACTTCAATGAAGCGATTTTGCTGCCTGTGGGTTATCGGCTGTTTGTGGTTTCCCTTGATGGGCTGGGCGGCGCCTGCGCCACCGGCGCACGTTGCGCAATTGTCGGCGAGTGAGCAGCAATGGCTCGCGCAGCACAACGAATTGCGCGTCGGCCTGGTGTTGCAGGCACCGTACGCGCAATACGACCGACGCTTGCAGCGGTTGTCCGGGGCCAATGTCGAGTTGATGAAGTTGCTCGCCCAGGCACTCAATGTTGAGCTGAGCTGGCGTAATTTTCAGGATCTGGCGCAATTGGAAGCGGCGGTGCGCGATGGCGAAATCGATATCGCTCCGGGGCTGACACAGACGCCCAGTGCGCTGCGCCTTTGGCAGTTTTCCGATCCGTACATGCGCGTGCCGCAACTGGTGGTCAGCGATCAGAAGGCCAGCGGCGTGGTGGATCTGGAAAAACTCGACAGCCAGACCCGCGTCGCCGTGCGTATGCCGAGTACCACCGCCGACTATTTGCGCGGCAACTATCCGCATCTGAACCTGCAAGGTGTGCCGCTGGAGCGTCAGGCGTTGCAGCTGTTGTTGAGTCAGCAGGCGTCTTACGCGGTGGTCGATGAAGCGCAGCTCGGTCGGCTGTCAGTGGAACCCGAGTTCGCCGAACTGGTGGTGGTTGGCGACATCGGCCTGCCGCAACTGCTGCGCGTGGCTTCGCGGCGCGATTGGCCGCAGTTGGCCGGTATCGTCCAGAGCGCGTTGCGTGCGATCCCAGCCAAGGATCTGGAGCGCCTGCACAACCAATGGCTGCAACCGAAATACCCGCGGCTGTCGGAGTCGCCGGGGTTTTGGCAGAACCTCAGCCTGTTGTTCGCCGTCATGTTGCTCAGTTGCATGGCGATTGTGTTTTGGCAGCGGCGTCAGCAGCACAGCCTCGAACAGCGTCTGCTCGCCGCACGCGAAGACATTGCCCTGCGCGCAGCCAGCGAAGAAGCCTTGCGGCTGACGCAGTTTTCCATCGATCAAAGCACCGTCGGCATCCTTTGGGTCAACTGGGACAGCCACGTACGCTACGCCAATCGGGCGGCAGAAAACATGCTCGGTTACCCGTCGGGTGGGCTGATCGAGCGGCCGTTGATCGACTTCGAACCGGGCCTGCACATGGACCGTTGGCTCAACCTGTGGAAACGCGCACGGGCCAGTGAAGAAGGGCCGTTGAGTTTCGAAACCAGTTGCGTGCGCGCGGATGGCAGTGTTTTGCCAGCGGACGTGTCGCTGAGTTTCTTGCGCTTTCGTGACAGCGAATATCTGGTGGTTTACCTCACCGACGTCACCGAACGCCGTCGTGCACTGGCCGCGTTGCAGGAAAGCGAGGCGCGACTGCAAGGCATCGCCGCCAACGTGCCGGGCCTGGTGTTTCGACTGGAGCGGGCGCCGGTCACCGGGCAAATCGATTTTGCCTATATATCCGAGGGCAGCGAAAGTCTGGTCGGTTATTCCCCGGCGGCCATCGCTCACCGCGACATGGGCCTGCGCAGTCTGGTGCATCCGGACGACAAGGCCAGTTATCACCAGACCCAGGATCAGGCGCTGGACACCGATAGCGACTGGTCGTGGCAGGGGCGAATCCTCACGCGCCAAGGGGTGCAGCGTTGGGCCGAAATCAAGGCGATCACCCGACAGCTTGAAGATGGCGCTTATGTCTGGGACGGCATTGTCTGGGACATCACCGAGAGCAAGCGCATCGAGCTGGAACTGGCGTCATCGCGCGAGCAACTGCGCGAACTGTCGGCGCACCTTGAAAGCGTGCGCGAGGAAGAGAAGGCGCGGATCGCCCGGGAGGTTCACGACGAGTTGGGGCAAATGCTCACGGTGCTGAAACTGGAGACATCGATGTGCGAATTGGCCTACGCGCAACTCGACCCCGGTTTGCACGAGCGGCTGAACAGCATGAAACGCCTGATCGCCCAGTTGTTTCAGCTGGTGCGCGATGTGGCGACGGCGTTGCGGCCGCCGATTCTCGATGCCGGGATTGCCTCGGCAATCGAGTGGCAGGCGCGAAGATTTGAAGCGCGGACGCAGATTCCGTGTCTGGTGCAGGTGCCGGACAATCTGCCGGCGCTCAGTGATGCCAAAGCAATTGGTCTGTTCCGGATTCTGCAAGAGGCGCTGACCAATGTGATGCGTCATGCCCAGGCGCATACTGTGGAACTGACGCTGGTGCTGGAAGGCGACGAGTTGTGTCTGACGGTCAGCGATGATGGCGTAGGATTTGTCGCCGCTGCGGGTCGGCCTACTTCGTTTGGCCTAGTGGGCATGCGTGAGCGGGTGCTGATCATGGGCGGGCGGTTGGCGCTTGAAAGTGAGCCGGGGGAGGGCACCAGTCTGAATGTGTGGGTGCCGGTGGATCGCTAAAAGATCGCAGCCTGCGGCAGCTCCTACAGGGGGATGCGATCAATGCGATCTTTTGCCGTTGAAAACAACAATCGAGGAGCATGCAAGTGATCCGTGTACTGGTAGCCGAAGACCACACCATCGTCCGCGAGGGCATCAAGCAATTGATCGGCCTGGCCAAGGATCTGCTGGTGGTGGGGGAGGCGAGCAATGGCGAACAATTGCTCGAGACCCTGCGCCATGTGCCGTGCGAAGTGGTCTTGCTCGACATCTCCATGCCTGGGGTCAACGGGCTGGAAGCAATCCCGCGAATCCGCGCGCTGAATAATCCGCCAGCGATTCTGGTGCTGTCGATGCACGACGAAGCGCAAATGGCCGCGCGTGCGTTAAAGGTCGGCGCCGCGGGTTACGCGACCAAGGACAGTGATCCGGCGCTGCTGCTCACCGCCATTCGTAAAGTCGCGGCAGGCGGGCGCTATATCGATCCGGATCTGGCCGACCGCATGGTCTTCGAAGTCGGTCTGACCGATTCGCGGCCGTTGCATTCGCTGCTGTCCGAACGCGAGTTCTCGGTGTTCGAGCGTCTGGCCCAAGGCGCCAACGTCAATGACATCGCCCAGCAACTGGCCCTGAGTAGCAAAACCATCAGCACGCACAAGGCGCGGCTGATGCAGAAGCTCAACATCACTTCGCTGGCCGAGTTGGTGAAGTACGCGATGGAACACAAACTCCTCTGACCTGAACGCGATCCCCTGTAGGAGCTACCGAAGGCTGTGATCTTTTGATCTAGATCTTAAAAAACAAGATCAAAAGATCGCAGCCTTCGGCAGCTCCTACAGAGGGGGGGGTGGGCATATCTGTTAGCGACAGGCGCTTTTGCCCGTTCTTGCGGCTCGCAGCTTGTCGCTCGTATCTCGTTTGCCAATGCGCGCCATCCTTGTAGGGCAATCCCTACCCCCAACCTTCCATCCGGCTGAGGCCATTCTCTCCTGCGCCCCGATTTGCGTGACTGCCGCCAGCCACTAGGCTTGATACACAAGCAGTCATCAACAACAAAGGTGTGGGTATGAGCCAGGTCGATACAAGCGCAGGGGCCAGTGATGTGCTGGTCAGCTTTCGTGGAGTGCAGAAGAGCTACGACGGCGAGAACCTGATCGTCAAAGACCTCAACCTGGACATTCGCAAAGGCGAATTCCTCACCCTGCTCGGGCCGTCCGGTTCCGGCAAGACCACCAGCCTGATGATGCTCGCCGGTTTCGAAACGCCGACTGCCGGTGAGATTCTGCTGGCCGGTCGCTCGATCAACAACGTACCGCCGCACAAGCGCGACATCGGCATGGTGTTCCAGAACTACGCGCTGTTCCCGCACATGACCGTGGCCGAAAACCTCGCGTTCCCGTTGAGCGTGCGTGGCCTGAACAAAAGCGACGTCAGCGACAAGGTGAAAAAAGTCCTGAGCATGGTCCAGCTCGATGCCTTCGCCCAGCGTTATCCGGCGCAATTGTCCGGCGGCCAGCAGCAACGTGTGGCGCTGGCCCGCGCGTTGGTGTTCGAACCGCAACTGGTGTTGATGGACGAACCCCTCGGCGCCCTCGACAAACAGCTGCGTGAACACATGCAGATGGAAATCAAACACCTGCACCAGCGCCTCGGCGTGACCGTTGTCTACGTGACCCACGATCAGGGCGAAGCACTGACCATGTCCGATCGCGTCGCCGTGTTCCATCAGGGCGAAATCCAGCAGATCGCGCCGCCGCGCAGCCTCTACGAAGAACCGAAAAACACCTTCGTCGCCAACTTCATCGGCGAGAACAACCGCCTAAACGGCCATCTGGTCAGCCAAAACGGCGAACGCTGCGTGGTCGAATTGGGCCGTGGCGAGAAGGTCGAGGCGCTGGCGGTCAACGTCGGCCAGACCGGCGAACCGGTGACCCTGTCGATCCGTCCGGAGCGCGTCAGCCTTAACGGTTCGAGTGATCAATGCGTTAACCGCTTCTCAGGGAGGGTGGCGGAATTCATCTATCTGGGCGACCACGTCCGGGTGCGCCTGGAAGTCTGCGGCAAGACCGACTTCTTCGTGAAACAACCGATTGCCGAGCTCGATCCAGGGCTCAGCGTCGGCGACGTGGTTCCGCTTGGCTGGCAGGTCGAGCACGTTCGCGCGCTTGACCCTCTTCAAGAGGCGCACTGAGCGCCCCGTAGTTCCAACACCAACCCTGCACGTGGAGAGAACAATAAATGTTGAGATCCCTGAAGTTCACCGCCCTGACCCTGGGCATGATGGGTGCGGCAAGCGTCATGGCCGCTGGCCCGGATTTGACCGTGGTGTCGTTTGGCGGGGCGAACAAGGCGGCGCAAGTCAAAGCCTTCTATGCACCGTGGGAAGCGGCGGGCAACGGCAAGATCGTTGCTGGCGAGTACAACGGTGAAATGGCCAAGGTCAAAGCCATGGTCGACACCAAGAGCGTGTCGTGGGATCTGGTGGAGGTTGAGTCGCCGGAACTGTCCCGTGGCTGTGACGAAGACATGTTCGAGCCACTGGATCCTGCGCTGTTCGGCAAGACCGAAGATTACGTCAAAGGCGCAATCCAGCCGTGCGGCGTAGGTTTCTTCGTCTGGTCGACCGTGCTCGCGTACAACGCCGACAAGCTGAAAACCGCGCCAACCAGTTGGGTCGATTTCTGGGACACCAAGAAATTCCCGGGCAAGCGTGGCCTGCGTAAAGGTGCCAAGTACACCCTTGAGTTCGCTTTGATGGCCGATGGTGTGGCGCCGAAAGACGTCTACAAAGAACTGGCCAGCAAGGGCGGACAGGATCGTGCGTTCAAGAAACTCGATGAGCTGAAACCAAGCATCCAGTGGTGGGAGGCCGGTGCGCAGCCGCCGCAGTATCTGGCTTCCGGTGACGTTGTCATGAGCTCGGCCTACAACGGTCGGATTGCTGCGGTGCAGAAAGAATCCAATCTGAAAGTGGTGTGGAACGGCGGCATCTACGACTTCGACGCATGGGCTATCCCGAAAGGTCTGGACGCCAAGCGTGCCGAAGCTGCGAAGAAATTCATCGCCTTCTCCGTACAGCCGCAGCAGCAGAAGACCTACTCGGAAAACATCGCCTACGGCCCGGCCAACACTCAAGCCGTACCGCTGCTGGCCAAGGACGTCCTGAAAGACATGCCGACCACGCCGGAAAACATCGCCAACCAGGTGCAGATCGACGTCAGCTTCTGGGCTGACAACGGCGAGCAGCTCGAGCAGCGTTTCAACTCCTGGGCGGCGAAGTAATCCTTCGTCTGTAGGAGCTGCCGAAGGCTGTGATCTTTTGATTTGGCTTTCAAGACCAACAGATCGCAGCCTCGTTGCACTCGACAGCTCCTACAAGGATGCGCGCATGACCTGTAGGAGCTGCCGAAGGCTGCGATCTTTTGATTTTGCCTTTCAAGATCAACAGATCGCAGCCTCGTTGCACTCGACAGCTCCTACAGGGGTGGTGTGATTTTTGATTGTTGATGTAATGCGGCATCACATTGCGTGATGCCGCCCATCCAGAGATTTGCGGAGTACGTCATGGCCATCGCCGTTCCCCTGAACGAGGGCGCCAGCCCCACCTTGAAGCAGAAGCTCAAGCGCGCCGAGCGGGTTAATCGCTGGAAAGCGCAGGCGCTGATTGCGCCGCTGGTGATTTTCCTGCTGCTGGTGTTTCTGGTGCCGATCGTGGCGCTGCTCTACAAAAGCGTCGGCAACCCTGAAGTGGTCGGCGGCCTGCCGCGCACCGTGGCGGCCATCGCCAGTTGGGACGGCCGTGGCCTGCCCGCTGAACCCGTCTACAAAGCGGCGAGCGACGACCTCGCCGAGGCGCGCAAAAACCAGACGCTGGGCGATTTGTCCAAGCGCTTGAACATGGAGTTGGCCGGCTATCGCAGCCTGCTGACCAAAACGGCCCGGGCGTTGCCATTCGCCAGCGAACCGGCCTCTTATAAAGAAGCGCTGGAGGCCCTCGATGAACGCTGGGGCGATCCGGCCTACTGGCAAGCGGTCAAGCGCAATACCAGTAGCATCACCCCGTATTACTTGCTGGCGTCGGTCGATCACCGTATCGACGACCTCGGCGAAATCGCCCCGGCCACCCCGGACCAGGCGATCTACCTCGACATCTTCGCCCGTACCTTCTGGATGGGCCTGGTCATCACTGTGATTTGCCTGGTGCTGGCGTATCCGTTGGCGTACTTGCTGGCGAACCTGCCGTCGCGTCAGAGCAACCTGCTGATGATTCTGGTGCTGCTGCCATTCTGGACTTCGATTCTGGTGCGAGTGGCGGCGTGGATTGTGTTGCTGCAATCGGGCGGCCTCATCAACAGCGGTCTGATGGCGATGGGCATCATCGATAAGCCGCTGGAACTGGTGTTCAACCGCACCGGCGTGTACATCTCGATGGTGCACATCCTGCTGCCGTTCATGATTCTGCCGATCTACAGCGTGATGAAAGGCATCTCGCCCACCTACATGCGCGCCGCGATTTCCCTTGGCTGTCACCCGTTCGCGAGTTTCTGGCGGGTGTACTTCCCGCAGACCTATGCAGGCGTCGGCGCCGGCTGCCTGTTGGTGTTCATCCTCGCCATCGGCTACTACATCACCCCGGCGCTGCTCGGCAGCCCGAACGATCAAATGGTCAGCTACTTCGTCGCCTTCTACACCAACACCAGCATCAACTGGGGCATGGCCACTGCGCTGGGCGGCTTGTTGCTGCTGGCGACCGTGGTGCTTTATCTGATCTACAGCTGGCTGGTGGGCGCCAGTCGCCTGCGCCTGAGCTAAGGGGAGTTTGAAATGCTGAGTCCTTACATGTCGCCCATCGAACGGGTGTGGTTCTACAGCTTGCGGATTCTCTGCGGCTTGATTCTGCTGTTCCTGATTCTGCCGGTGCTGGTGATCATTCCGCTCTCGTTCAACTCGGGCAGTTTTCTGGTGTACCCGCTGCAGGGCTTTTCGCTGCAGTGGTATCACGACTTCTTCGCTTCGGCCGAGTGGATGCGCGCCCTGAAGAACAGCATCATCGTCGCCCCGGCCGCGACCGTGCTGGCGATGATCTTCGGTACGCTAGCGGCCATCGGCCTGACCCGTGGCGACTTCCCCGGCAAGGCGCTGGTGATGGCGCTGGTGATTTCGCCGATGGTCGTGCCGGTGGTGATCATCGGCGTGGCGAGTTATCTGTTCTTCGCGCCGCTGGGCCTGGGCAACAGCTTCTTTTCTCTGATCGTGGTGCATGCGGTGTTGGGTGTGCCGTTTGTGATCATTACTGTTTCGGCGACGTTGCAGGGGTTTAACCATAACCTGGTGCGCGCCGCCGCGAGCCTTGGGGCATCGCCGTTGACTGCTTTCCGTCGCGTGACCCTGCCGCTGATTGCGCCGGGGGTGATTTCCGGGGCGCTGTTTGCTTTTGCGACTTCGTTTGATGAGGTGGTGGTGACGCTTTTTCTCGCCGGGCCCGAACAGGCGACCTTGCCTCGGCAGATGTTCAGCGGGATTCGCGAAAACCTGAGCCCGACGATTGCGGCTGCGGCGACGTTGTTGATTGCGTTCTCTGTGATCCTGTTACTGACATTGGAATGGCTGCGTGGGCGTAGCGAGAAATTGCGTACTGCTCAGGTCTGACGAACGTCCCGAATTGAAATCGCCTCTGTAGGAGCTGCCGAAGGCTGCGATCTTTTGATCTTGTTTTTTAAGTTCAAGATCAAAAGATCGCAGCCTTCGGCAGCTCCTACACGTGAGTGATCGTCTCCGCATCCGGTCGGTGTTCTGGCGGTTATTCATGAGGTGAATAGCAGACAACCCCAAATCCCCAGCTAATCTTGTGCCCAGCTCCCACATCTATAAGAGGCTGCGCACGATGAGTCTTTCCCAGTTCAAAATCGCTCACAAACTGATCACCGGCGCCGGAGCCATCGAGCAACTGGCGGCCGAGCTCACTCGCCTCGATATCGACAATCCGCTGATCGTCACCGACGCCGCGCTGGTCAAGTCCGGCACTGTCGAGCTGGCGCTGTGCCAATTGGGCGGGCGCGAGTACGAGATTTTCGACCGGGTACTGCCGGACCCGGAAATCGCCATCGTCGAAGATTGCATGCGCGTGTACCGCGAAGGTGGGCACGACGGCTTGATCGGCCTCGGCGGCGGCAGTGCCATCGACATCGCCAAAAGTGTGGCGGCGTATGCCGGTTACCACGGAGCGCTGGAAGATCTGTTCGGCATCGACCAGGTGCCGCGTAAAGGCCCGCCCCTGATCGCCATCCCCACCACCGCCGGCACCGGCTCTGAAGTGACCAACGTCGCCATTCTTTCGGACAAGGTCGCGCAGCTGAAGAAGGGCATCGTTAGCGACTATCTATTACCGGACGTCGCGCTCGTCAGTCCGCAAATGACCCTCACCTGCCCGCGCAGTGTCACTGCTGCCAGTGGCGTCGATGCGCTGGTGCACGCCATCGAATCCTATCTGTCGGTGAATGCCTCGCCGATTACCGACTCCCTCGCCATTGGCGCAATCAAGCTGATCGCCAACGCCTTGCCCAAGGCCTACGCCAACGGCGCCAATCTGCAAGCGCGCGAAGACATGGCCACCGCCAGCCTGATGGCCGGCATGGCGTTCGGCAATGCCGGGGTCGGTGCGGTGCATGCGCTGGCGTATCCGCTGGGCGGGCGTTTCAACATTGCCCACGGCGTCAGTAATGCCTTGTTGCTGCCGTATGTCATGACCTGGAACAAAATGGCCTGCGTCGAGCGGATGCAGGATATTGCTGAAGCCATGGGGGTGAAAACGGCGCATCTGAGCGCCACTGAAGCAGCGGACAAAGCCGTGCAGGCCATGACCGATTTGTGCGCGGCGGTGGAAATTCCCGCGGGGCTGCGCAGTTTCGGTGTGCCGGAAGACGCGATCCCGGCCATGGCCGTGGAAGCCGCAGGCATCGAGCGGCTGATGCGCAACAACCCGCGCAAGCTCAGCGCCGTGGATATCGAGAAGATCTACCGCGCGGCGTACTGATCCGTCGGCGACTACCGGTCATGGCACAACCCAATCATCGCAGTCACGGTGCGCGCGCGGAAACTTGAGGTATACAATGCGCGCCATCGTGATTTAGCTCAGAAAAGGTGCGTCATGCAGCCCTTCGTAATTGCTCCGTCGATTCTCTCTGCCGACTTCGCCCGCCTCGGCGAAGAAGTAGACAACGTCCTGGCCGCTGGCGCCGACTTCGTCCACTTCGATGTCATGGACAACCACTACGTGCCCAACCTGACTATCGGCCCGATGGTCTGCGCGGCACTGCGCAAGTACGGCGTTACCGCGCCAATCGACGCGCACTTGATGGTCAGCCCGGTGGATCGCATCGTTGGCGACTTCATCGAGGCCGGCGCGACTTACATCACTTTCCACCCGGAAGCCACGCTGCACGTCGATCGCTCGCTGCAACTGATCCGCGAAGGCGGCTGCAAATCCGGTCTGGTGTTCAACCCGGCGACCCCGCTGGACGTGCTCAAGTACGTGATCGACAAAGTCGATATGGTCTTGCTGATGAGCGTCAACCCGGGTTTCGGCGGGCAGAAGTTCATTCCCGGCACCCTCGACAAACTGCGCGAAGCGCGGGCGATCATCGATGCGTCGGGCCGTGATATCCGTCTGGAAATCGACGGCGGCGTCAACGTCAACAACATCCGTGACATCGCTGCTGCTGGCGCCGACACCTTTGTCGCTGGCTCGGCGATCTTCAACGCGCCGAACTATCAGGAAGTCATCGACAAGATGCGTTCCGAACTGGCGCTGACTCGCCCATGAGCGGTTTTGAGCAGCTGTTCCCGGGCAAACTGCCACGGTTGGTGATGTTCGATCTGGATGGCACGTTGATCGACTCGGTTCCCGACCTGGCGGCAGCGGTGGACACTATGCTGCTCAGTCTCGGCCGCCAGCCTGCTGGCATCGAGTCGGTGCGCGAATGGGTAGGCAACGGCGCGCCGGTATTGGTGCGTCGGGCGCTGGCCTGCGGCATCGACCATTCGGCGGTGGATGACGTCGAGGCCGAGCACGCGCTGGAAGTTTTCATGCAAGCCTACGGCGCCAGCCATGAACTGACCGTGGTATATCCGGGCGTACGCGACACCCTCAAATGGCTGCAAAAGCAGGGCGTGGCCATGGCCTTGATCACCAACAAGCCGGAGCGTTTCGTCGCGCCGTTGCTGGATCAGATGAAAATCGGCCGCTACTTCAAGTGGATCATCGGCGGCGATACCCTGCCGCAGCAGAAACCTGATCCGGCGGCACTGTTCTTCGTGATGAAGATGGCCAATATCCCGGCCTCGCAGTCGCTGTTCGTGGGCGACTCGCGCAGCGACGTGCTGGCGGCGAAAGCGGCGGGGGTCAAGTGTGTGGCGCTGAGCTACGGCTACAACCACGGCCGACCGATTGCCGAGGAATCCCCGGCGCTGGTGATCGACGATCTGCGCAAGCTAATTCCCGGTTGCCTGGATCTGGCCGGTGGGATAACGTTGCCCGACGCTGTTCAACCCCCTTCTGGAAACGCCATCGTGGTGGTCACCCGCAAACTCTGGATGAAAGTCATCAAGGCCCTGGCCCGCTGGCGTTGGCGCGCCTGACTTGTTCCTGGCCGGCCTGCCGGCGCGTTTGCACACCTGACTGATAAAACCTCACACCACGAGGCACCTTATGATCCGCGAAGAATTCCTGCGCTTGGCCGCCGACGGCTACAACCGCATCCCGTTGGCCTGCGAAACCCTGGCCGACTTCGACACGCCGCTGTCGATCTACCTGAAACTGGCCGACCAGCCCAACTCCTACCTGCTCGAATCGGTGCAGGGCGGCGAGAAATGGGGCCGTTACTCGATCATCGGCCTGCCGTGCCGCACCGTGCTGCGGGTTCACGATCATCACGTCAGCATCACCGTCGATGGCGTCGAGACGGAAAGCCACGACGTTGAAGACCCACTGGCCTTCGTCGAAACCTTCAAGGCCCGGTACAACGTGCCGACCATCGCCGGTCTGCCGCGTTTCAACGGTGGTCTGGTGGGCTATTTCGGTTACGACTGCGTGCGTTATGTCGAGAAACGTCTGGGCAAATGCCCGAATCCGGATCCGCTGGGCGTGCCGGATATTCTGCTGATGGTCTCCGATGCGGTCGTCGTGTTCGACAACCTTGCCGGCAAGATGCACGCGATCGTCCTGGCCGACCCGGCGCAGGCGGATGCCTACGAGCAAGGTCAGGCGCGGTTGCAGCAATTGCTTGAGCAACTGCGCCAGCCGATCACGCCGCGTCGTGGTCTGGACTTCAGCAAGCAGCAGTCGGCCGACCCGGTGTTCCGCTCCAGTTTCACCCAGAACGATTACGAAAAAGCCGTCGACACCATCAAGGAATACATCCTTGCCGGTGACTGCATGCAGGTTGTGCCGTCGCAGCGCATGTCGATCGACTTCAAGGCTGCACCGATCGACCTGTACCGCGCACTGCGTTGCTTCAACCCGACGCCGTACATGTACTTCTTCAACTTCGGCGACTTCCATGTCGTCGGCAGTTCGCCGGAAGTGCTGGTGCGGGTCGAAGACAACCTGATCACCGTGCGCCCGATTGCCGGTACTCGCCCACGCGGGGCTACTGAAGAGGCTGATCTGGCGCTGGAAGAAGACTTGCTGTCGGATGACAAAGAGATCGCCGAGCACTTGATGCTGATCGATCTGGGTCGTAACGATACCGGGCGCGTCTCGGAAATCGGTTCGGTGAAACTCACCGAAAAAATGGTCATCGAGCGTTATTCCAACGTGATGCACATCGTGTCCAACGTTACCGGTCAGTTGAAGGCCGGGTTGACGGCGATGGACGCACTGCGAGCGATTCTGCCGGCGGGCACCTTGTCCGGTGCGCCGAAGATTCGTGCGATGGAAATCATCGACGAGCTGGAGCCGGTCAAGCGTGGCGTGTATGGCGGCGCGGTCGGTTACTTCGCGTGGAACGGCAACATGGACACCGCGATTGCGATTCGCACCGCCGTGATCAAGAACGGCGAGCTGCACGTGCAGGCCGGTGGCGGCATCGTCGCCGATTCGGTGCCGGCGCTGGAATGGGAAGAAACCCTGAACAAGCGCCGCGCGATGTTCCGCGCGGTGGCCCTGGCTGAACAAACCCCGGACGCCTGAGCCAACACAAAACCCTGTAGGAGTGAGCCTGCTCGCGATAGCGGTGGGTCAGTCAACAAAATCTGTTGAATGTTAATCCGCCATCGCGAGCAGGCTCACTCCTACAGTTGGTCGTATGTAGCCCAGTAAAAAAGCGGCGCCTGTGAGGGCGCCGCTTTTTTGTGCCTGCGATTTAGAAATCCAGCACCACCCCGACGTTGATCCCTTGCTGGGTAAAGTCATCATCCTTGCGGACGTTGTAGCTGGCACGTAGCGCCAGGTCTTTGGTGAGGTTGTGGCTCACGCCCAAGTTCAAGCGATTGAGGTTGGTCTGCGGGGTGTAGCCTTCCAGGGTGTACTGGTTGCCCGGCAGGCTGTTGAGATTCATCGTCACATCCTGAGCGTCATCGTTGTACTCACGTTCGTGAGCCAATTCGCCGAACACCTGGGTTTGCGAAGTGATCTGGTATTTGCCTTGAATCCCCAGACCGAGACGCCGGGAGATGCGCGACTGGTCATCGAATGTCAGCGCGGTGGAGTCAGCGCCGTCCTCCGAATAGCCATCGACTTCGACCTTGGCGAAATCAGCACTCACGAAGGGTGACAGGTGCCATGGGCTGCTCGCCTCTGGCGCGATGTCGTAACCCACGCGTCCGCTGAAGGCCAAAACATAACCGTCGGTGTCGCCTTTCTCGCCGCGCTCGTTCGTACCCAACTGGAATTTACGCTTGAGGCTGTCGTAATCCAGGTGCCCGGCGGTCACGGCCGCGTCACCCCACCAGCGGTTCTGCTGGTACTGGGCGAAAGCGGTGCCCATGTAGGTGTTCAGCTTGTAGTCGGAATCATGCTCGCCTGCTTCGAGTTTCTGGTTGTAGAAACCGGCCGCCAGGCCAACGCGCCAGGCGTCGTTGAGGCGGTAGCTGCCACCGATGTTCAAGTTGTAGCCATTGCCGTCGGCGCTGGCACCGCTGTCCTGGCTGTCGAAGTCCTGATGTTGGCCGCCGCCGGCGACAATCGCGCGCCATTGGCCAACGCCTTGCCAGTTTTGCCAGTCCGCCAGCCACTGGTTACGCAGTTCATCCTGATGCGAGCGCAGGGTGCCTTGCGCCATCTCTGGCAACAGGGTCGCTTCCCACGGTGCAGCCAGCAGCGAGTAAGCGTAATCGGCGATCAGGCGCTGGCCGGCTTCGGTGGGGTGAACTGCATCGTTGTAGATCAGCTTGGTCGGGTCTGGCGTCGCACTGTTGATCCCGTACCGGGCATTCTCGGTGCAGCCGTTACCGCTGAAGCAGGTGGCGCTGAGGTTCTGGTCGGTGGCCAGACCGAACTGGCCCGGGTTGGCAAACGACTCTTTGAGCAGCACCGGAACGTTCAGTGGAATCACGTTAGCGTTGACGCGCTGCAACTGGCTGACCAGCTCGGTGTTGAACTGATCGCTGAGCTGGGACGTCAACGCTTGCAGTGGAGTGCCATTGAAGGCCGGGGTGAAGCCGATGTCCGGCAGCAGCCATACCATGATGTAACGGGCGCCGGCTTGTTGCAGGGTTTGCGCGCTGCTCGCCAGGCGATCAGCCGCAGCGCTGGCCTGTGGCAGACTGGTCACGCGCCCCTGAAGGAAGTCATTGCCGCCCCCCGAGAGGTAATACAACGCATTCGGATCGGCGCGAAAACCGTTCGACGGCAGGTAACCGGCGCGGGTGCGTTCGCCGGTGGCGGATTGCGTGGTGATCGAATCGAGAATCTGGTCGGTACGATAACCGCCTACCGCCCAGTTGTTACCGTCGGCCAGGCCTTCGCCGGCGCGTACTGCCGATGATGAAGATGCCGTCTGATCCGGCGAGAACCCCAGTTTGCCGCCGAGGATCTGCGTCGCATTGAGCGAGCGCAATTCGCCGCTGCCATCCAGATACACCGGGCCGGTACGGTTGGTGTAGCGCTGGGTGGCGCCGTCCGGGCCGCCGCTGTCGCTAAAGGTGCCGGCGTCATTGAGGCTGTCGCCGAAAACAATGAAATTCGAATAAGGATTGGGCGCGGCATTCGCCTGCGCACAGGCCAATGCGAGCAAGCAGCTGGCCAGCGGTACAAACAACGTCTGTTTGATCATGAGCAAGTCCGTTTATTTATTGTTGTAGGTGAACAAAACGACAGTACCAAAAACTTCCGGCCTTCTGCCATCGGTCGCGAATCCTCAACTGGATTTATCCACCAAAGGCCCGGCCATATTGCACGCTCCGCCCAGCTAAGTTACTGTGCCCGAACGTATGAACGAGACCTTCCCCGTGTTGATCACCAGCAAACTTCTGGATCAAGTCATCAAGGCACACGCCCGTTGGCGTTGGCGCGCCTGAATCTTTTCTGCCGGCCCGGCCGGATCTGTATCGCTTTGCCTTCCTTGCTCGTTTGAATTGCCGCTTTGCCGACGCCCCTTGTGTGTCCGACATCGTGCAGCGCCCTGCGGGCAAGTCATCTGAAGGCTGTCTTCAAGTCAGAATTCAAAGAGGTTCGAAACGCCATGTTGCTGATGATCGACAACTACGACTCCTTTACTTACAACGTTGTGCAGTACCTCGGCGAGCTGGGTGCCGAAGTCAAAGTCGTGCGCAACGACGAATTGACCATCGCCGAAATCGAAGCGCTCAACCCCGAGCGCATCGTGGTGTCTCCCGGCCCTTGCACGCCGACCGAAGCCGGTATTTCCATCGAGGCTATCAAGCACTTCGCTGGCAAGCTGCCGATTCTTGGCGTCTGCCTCGGCCACCAGTCCATCGGTCAGGCCTACGGCGGTGACGTGGTGCGCGCCCGTCAGGTAATGCACGGTAAGACTAGTCCGGTATTCCACGAGGACAAGGGCGTTTTCGCCGGCCTGAATCATCCGCTGACAGTCACCCGCTACCACTCTCTGATCGTCAAGCACGATACTTTGCCCGATTGCCTGGAACTGACCGCGTGGACGCAACACGATGACGGATCGGTCGACGAAATCATGGGCCTGCGTCACAAGACCCTGAACATTGAGGGCGTACAGTTTCACCCCGAGTCGATCCTGACTGAACAAGGCCATGAACTGTTTGCCAACTTCCTCAAACAAACCGGCGGCACGCGCTAAGGACTTCCCATGAATATCAAGACAGCCCTGAGCCGTATCGTCGAGCACCTCGACCTCAGCACCGATGAAATGCGCGATGTGATGCGCGAAATCATGACCGGCCAATGCAGCGACGCACAGATCGGCGCGTTCATGATGGCCATGCGCATGAAGAGCGAGAGCATCGACGAAATCGTTGGCGCCGTGTCGGTCATGCGTGAGCTGGCCGATCAAGTCGAACTGAAAACACTCGACGGCGTGGTCGACGTGGTTGGCACCGGTGGTGACGGCGCCAACATTTTCAACGTATCCACTGCTTCTTCCTTTGTGGTTGCCGCTGCCGGTTGCACCGTAGCCAAGCACGGTAATCGCGCGGTATCGGGCAAGAGCGGCAGCGCCGATTTGCTTGAAGCGGCCGGCATCTATCTCAACCTGACGCCGGTTCAAGTCGCCCGTTGCATCGACAACGTCGGCATCGGTTTCATGTTTGCCCAGACCCATCACAAAGCCATGAAGTACGCCGCCGGCCCGCGCCGCGATCTCGGCCTGCGTACGCTGTTCAACATGCTCGGCCCGCTTACGAATCCGGCCGGTGTGAAACATCAGGTGGTGGGCGTGTTCACTCAGGCCTTGTGCCGGCCTCTGGCCGAAGTATTGCAACGTCTGGGCAGTAAGCATGTGCTGGTGGTGCATTCAAAGGACGGTCTGGACGAGTTCAGTCTCGCCGCGCCGACTTATGTCGCCGAGCTGAAAAACAACGAAATCACCGAATATTGGGTCGAGCCGGAAGATCTGGGCATGAAGAGCCAGAGCCTGCACGGCTTGTCGGTCGACGGCCCGGAAGCGTCGCTGGCGCTGATCCGCGATGCACTGGGCAAGCGCAAAACCGAAAACGGCCAGAAAGCCGCTGAAATGATTGTGCTCAACGCCGGTGCAGCGCTCTACGCCGCCGACGTCGCCAGCAGTTTGAAACAGGGCGTGGAGCTTGCGCACGACGCCCTGCATACCGGCCTCGCTCGGGAGAAACTCGAGGAGCTGGGTGCCTTTACCGCGGTATTCAGAGTGGAGAATGAAGGATGAGTGTACCGACGGTTCTGGAAAACATTCTGGCCCGCAAAGTTCAGGAAGTCGCCGAGCGTAGCGCCCGCGTGAGCCTGAGCGAGCTGGAAAGTCTGGCCAAGGCGGCCGATGCACCACGCGGTTTTGCCCAGGCATTGCTGGCGCAGGCCAAGAAGAAACAACCAGCGGTCATTGCCGAAATCAAGAAGGCTTCGCCGAGCAAAGGCGTGATCCGTGAGAACTTCGTTCCGGCCGACATCGCCAAAAGCTACGAGAAGGGCGGGGCGACCTGTCTTTCTGTGCTGACCGACATCGATTACTTCCAAGGCGCCGACGCTTATCTGCAACAGGCGCGCGCCGCGTGCAAGTTGCCGGTAATCCGCAAGGACTTCATGATCGATCCGTACCAGATCGTCGAAGCCCGTGCGCTGGGCGCCGACTGTGTGCTGCTGATCGTCTCCGCGCTGGACGATGTGAAAATGGCCGAACTGGCTGCGGTGGCCAAAGGCGTCGGTCTCGATGTGCTGGTGGAAGTGCACGACGGTGATGAACTGGAGCGCGCGTTGAAAACACTCGACACGCCACTGGTCGGCGTCAACAACCGCAACCTGCATACCTTCGACGTCAGCCTGGAAACCACCCTCGATCTGTTGCCGCGTATTCCGCGCGATCGTCTGGTGATCACCGAGAGCGGCATCCTCAATCGTGCCGATGTCGAGTTGATGGAAATCAGCGACGTGTATGCGTTCCTGGTGGGCGAGGCATTTATGCGTGCGGAAAGCCCGGGCACTGAATTGCAGCGTCTGTTCTTCCCAGAGCGCGGTGTCGCAATCAGCGGTTCGACCCTCGACTGACTACCGTTAGACCGAGTTGACGGCATCGCGAGCAGGCTCACTCCTACACTTGGAATGCGTTCCCCTGTAGGAGTGAGCCTGCTCGCGATGCCGTCATTAGAAACTCTACAGATTGAACTGTCTGGCGGATAACTTGATGACTCCAACCTCCCTCACCATCGAAGCGGGCCTCCAGGCCGAACAAGACTTGCTCGCCTCAGTCTGTGCCGGCGACTCAGAGTTCGGCCTTCTATTCTGGCAGCCCAATGACCGCGCCCTGGTCATGCCTCGCCGCCTCAATCGTCTACCCGGTTTCGATCACGCCTGCGAAGTCTCCGCCGCCGCCGGCTGGCCAGTACTCCTTCGCGAGACGGGCGGTGAACCTGTCCCGCAATCAGCCTCGACCATCAACATCGCGCTGGTCTACGCACCACCGCGCAGCGAAGGCGATCTGAATCGCATCGAAACGGGCTACCGGCGTCTTTGCGATCCGATTTGTCAGTTGCTGGATGAGTTGGGCGGTACGTCGTCACTGGGTGAAATTGATGGGGCGTTCTGCGATGGTCGCTTCAACGTCAATCTCGACGGCCGCAAAATGGTCGGCACCGCCCAACGCTGGCGTCAGAGTCAGGGGGGGCAGCGTCCGGTGGGTCTGGTGCACGGTGCGATGTTGATGGATGACGAGCGCGAATCGATGGTGGCGGCGGTCAATCGCTTCAACGAAGCTTGTGGCCTCGAGCAGCGGGTACGTGCGCAAAGCCACATTGCCCTGCATGAAAAATTCAACGCGCCACAGGCATTGGCGCGTCTTGATGAGCTGTTTCGATTGATGCTGGCGCAGATGTACAGCGCCTGAGTTTCGAGCTTACCGCGTACCGAAGACCACCATGGTCTTGCCTTTCACGTCGACCAGGTTGCGTTCCTCAAGATCCTTGAGCACGCGACCGACCATCTCTCGCGAGCAGCCGACAATTCGCCCGATTTCCTGACGCGTCACCTTGATCTGCATGCCGTCGGGATGGGTCATCGCGTCCGGCTGTTTGCACAGTTCCAGCAGGCAACGGGCGACACGACCGGTCACGTCGAAGAACGCCAGATCGCCGACCTTGCGCGTGGTGTTGCGCAAGCGTTGTGCGATTTGTCCGCTGAGCACGTAAAGAATGTCTGGATCCTGCTGCGACAATTCACGGAATTTCACGTAACTGATTTCCGCAACTTCGCATTCGACCTTGGCCCGCACCCAGGCGCTGCGTTGCTGTTCCTGGCCAGCCTGTTCGAACAGGCCCAATTCACCGAAGAAGTCCCCGGCGTTGAGGTAAGCGATGATCATCTCGCGACCGTCGTCGTCTTCGATCAGGATCGTCACCGAACCCTTGATGATGAAGTACAACGTATCCGAACGGTCGCCGGCGCAGATGATGTTGCTCTTGGCTGCATGACGACGACGCTGACAATGCATCAGCAGCTTGTCGAGGTTCTTGATTTTGGGTGTGGGGGTAATAGCAACCATGGTTGTATCCCGAAAAGACTGCACGGTGATGTTTGATTTTTTTATGAGGCGCTGAAGGCGGTCGCTACACAGCTGGCATGGGCGCCAGCGAATTGGCGCCAGCTTACCAGACACTTCGTCGCAAATTCGAGAAATTACCTACACAGTTGGAGCATTCGTCCTAGGAATGCTGCTCGCTGTCAGGGCAATCCCCTGTGCTAAGCTGGCGACCCTTTTTTTACAGTGGAGTCTGGGCGATGAAGGCACGCATCCAATGGGCTGGCGAAGCCATGTTCCTCGGCGAATCCGGTAGCGGTCATGTCGTGGTCATGGACGGTCCGCCGGACGCCGGTGGTCGTAATCTGGGTGTCCGCCCGATGGAGATGCTCCTGCTGGGTGTCGGCGGTTGCAGCAACTTCGACGTGGTCAGCATTCTGAAGAAGTCCCGCCAGGCCGTTGAAAGCTGTGAAGCCTTCCTCGAAGCCGAGCGTGCGACCGAAGACCCGAAGGTGTTCACCAAGATCCACATGCACTTTGTGGTCAAGGGCCGTGGGCTAAAAGAAGCCCAGGTCAAACGCGCCATCGAACTGTCTGCCGAGAAGTATTGCTCGGCTTCGATCATGCTTGGCGCGGCTGGCGTGGCGATCACCCACGATTACGAAATCGTCGAACTCGGTTGAAGCGACATTCAACTATCATAAAGGCAGTGCAGACTCTGGCGATCCCCCACTGACGTCTGCATAATGCGCCACTTTTTTCAGGGCAGTGACCGGTCAGCCGACGGGTCATCCGCCTGAACAGATAACCAAAATCGCCATAGCGAAGAGGTGTTAACGGTCCTACGCAGGTGCGTTGTTCGCATTTGACGGGCATGCTTGATCACGCGGCTGTGCCGCATACATAGAGAGTTTTTAACGGTGAAAAGCAAACTCAAGCTCCACGGGTTCAATAACCTGACAAAGACCTTGAGCTTCAACATCTATGACATCTGCTATGCGGAAACCCCGCAAGACCAGCAGGCGTACGTCGAGTACATCAATCAAGAGTACAACGCCGAACGTCTGACGCAGATCCTCACGGAAGTTGTAGAAATCATTGGTGCCAACATTCTGAACATTGCGAGTCAGAACTATGAGCCTCAGGGTGCCAGTGTCACAATTCTGATCTCGGAAGAGCCGGTGACCCCGACTGAAAGCCAGATCGAAGAATCGCCAGGTCCGTTGCCCGAAATTATCCTGGCCCACCTCGACAAGAGTCACATCACGGTGCATACCTATCCGGAAATACACCCGGATGCCGGTATTGCGACTTTCCGTGTAGACATCGATGTGTCGACCTGTGGTGTCATTTCACCGCTTAAAGCGCTCAATTTCCTCATTCACCAGTTCGATTCGGACATCGTGACCGTGGATTACCGTGTGCGCGGCTTCACCCGTGACGTTGAGGGCAACAAGCACTTCATCGACCACGAGATCAATTCGATCCAGAACTACCTTTCCCAAGACACTCGCGACGCGTATCAGATGACCGACGTGAACGTGTACCAGGAAAACCTGTTCCACACCAAAATGCTGCTGAAGAACTTCGAACTGGACAACTACCTGTTCGGCGACGCCACCAGCAATCTGTCGTCCGAGCAACGTGCCCAGGTGACTGATCGTGTGAAACACGAGATGCTGGAAATCTTCTACGCGCGCAACATGCCGACGTAAGAGTTTCAGGCACAAAAAAGGCGACCTTTCGGTCGCCTTTTTTTTGTTTCGCTACAGGACCCTGTGGGAGCCGGCTTGCCAGCGATAAGTCCCTGTCCGACGATGCAAACTTCAGATCCGATAAGTACTCTTGGTCATCACCTTGGCCAACAGACTCATCCCGAACTTCACCGGTGCCGGAAACCGGAAACCACCCGCATCCAGCGCACTCTCGGCATGATGCTCTTCATCAATGCGCATCTGTTCAAGGATCGCCCGGGATTTTTCGTCCTCGACTGGCAGTTGCTCCAGGTGCTCGTTCAAGTGCTTGCATACCTGATGCTCGGTCGCCGCAACAAACCCGAGGCTGACCTTGTCGCTGATCAGACCGGCCACAGCGCCAATCCCGAACGACATGCCATAGAACAGCGGATTAAGCACGCTGGTATGACTGCCCAACTGGTGAATACGCTGTTCGCACCAGACCAGATGGTCAATCTCTTCTTCGGCCGCATGCTCCATGGCCTTGCGCACTTGTGGCAGCTTGGCGGTCAGCGCCTGTCCCTGATACAGCGCCTGGGCACAGACTTCGCCGGTGTGGTTGATGCGCATCAGCCCGGCGACGTGGCGGGTGTCTTCGTCGCTCATCTGGGTTTCCGGCTGCAGAATCGCCGGTGACGGACGGTACGGCTGGCCGCTGAAGGGCAGCAAGGTACGCATCGCGGCATCGGCTTGCAGCAGAAGACGGTCAATCGGCGAGTAGTGACGTTGGGTAGTCATGCTGACCTCCGGGAAGAATCTCGGCGGCCAGTTTAACCGAATCGGCCGGAGAAGGTTTGCGCTGGGTCATTTGTGGCTGTTCATGCTTGATGACGCTTCATGTAGGAGCGGCCCGAGCCATCGGCAGCTCCTACACAGGTCGCGCTGGATCAGCCCGGCGGCCAGTTCATCTGGCGTTGTCCGAGTACGTGCATATGAATGTGGTAGACGGTCTGCCCACCCTTTTCATTGCAGTTCATGACGACCCGGAAACCCTCTTCACAGCCCAGTTCCAGTGCCAGACGTTGCGCGGTAAACAGGATATGCCCGGCCAGTGCCTTGTCGTCTTCGGTCAGGTCATTGAGGGTGCGCACCGGTTTTTTCGGGATCACCAGAAAATGCACCGGTGCCTGAGGGGCGATATCGTGGAAGGCCAGAACCTGGTCGTCCTCGTAGATGATGTTGGCCGGGATTTCCCGGTTGATGATCTTGGTGAACAGAGTATCCACTGCTGTTTTCTCCGTTGTTTGGGCTGGTCTGAGTGTACTCATGGGGACTGAACCCGCCCAGTGTTTTGCCGTAGGACAGATCAGCGCGGGCAGTAGGCCTTGTTGACCATGCCGACGATGGTGCGGTTCAGCCAGCGCGAACCCAGTCGCGGTAAAAACGCGACCCAGCGGTTGCGCCGACCCGGAATGATGATCGCGCGATTTTTCTCCAGCGCGCGAACGGTATAGAGCGCGACTTCTTCGGGGCTCATCAGCATTTTGCTGTCTTTGAGTTTGTCACTGTTCAACTGCGCAGTGCTGAAAAAAGCCGTGCGGGTCGGGCCTGGGCAGAGCACCGAAACTTTCACCGCGCTTTGCTTGAGCTCAACTCGCAATGCTTCGGAGAAGTGCAGCACATAAGCCTTGCTGGCGTAATAGGTGCTCATCCACGGGCCAGGATTGAACGCCGCCACGGAGGCAACGTTGAGAATCTGTCCGCCACCCTGCAGCGCCATGCTGTTGCCAATCGCATGGCACAGGCGGGTGAGGGCGAGGATGTTTACTTCGATCAGGTCCTGCTCGGTCATCCAGTCCTGAGCCAGGAAAGGGCCGCAAGTACCGATGCCGGCGCAGTTCACCAACAGGTCGATTTGCCGGTCACCTTCTTCCAGCTCCAGCAAGAAGCCGGACAGGCGCAGCGGTTCGCCCAGATCGCAGGCACGGAACAGGACCTCGACGCCGAAGCGCTGGGTCAGTTCGATTGCAATACTTTCCAGCTGATCACGCTGTCGTGCCACCAGAATCAGGCTGCGGCCGCGCCGGGCCAGCGCTTCGGCCATGGCCAGGCCGATGCCGCTGGAGGCGCCAGTGATCAGAGCGTAACGGGTCATGCAGTTCTCCATCGCAACAGCTCCGCGCCAGCGACGCGGGTGTCACGGCGGGGAGCGCTGTTCATTCTTCCGCAGAGTCTACAGGGGCCTGCGCCGCTTCGGCTGCTTCGTCGCTGGAATTCGCTGCCGGTTCGACCTCTACTTCAACTTCATCGGTGGTCATCGAGCCGCTGTCGTAGCTGCTTTCGAGGCTGGTTTCGTATTCCTGCTGGATGGCCGAAATCCCGCCGAGTATCCCGCCCAAGAAAAACAACCCGATAAAGACGATCCACAGTGCACTCAAAACCTTGACTGCTGTGTTGTTGGGCGGAGGTGGTGGCCCGTATCGGTTGGCACCGGTATTGCCCGGCACGACCATGAGTACAAAAGGAAAGATGCTGCCCACGAATGGGACCAGGGTCAGCAACCACAGCCAGCCGGACCAACCGATATCGTGCAGGCGTTGCACGGTGAAGAAAATGCTGATGACGATAAGCGCCAAACCCAGAAAGAGCGCGACGATGCCGCCGATGATCAGTCCGCTGGTGGATTCTGTGCTGACCAGTCCCACGGCAATCAGCGCGAAAATGCTGATGATCGGCAGGCTTACCAATGTCACGACCATCGTCCAGGCCAAGAAGCGCAAACGACCGATCCGGCCTTCCACACCAAGCGGTTTGAGCGGTGCAAACCCTGCGAAGGTTTCACCGACGCTGGCCCGCGGTGGCGCATAAGGCGAAATGGGCTCTGCCACGGCAGCGGATTGTTCGCGTACGTCCGAGAGGTTCAGCTCGATGGCTGTTTCGGCTTCGATCCGGGCGTCGATCCCGGTTTTGTTCAATGCTTGCAGATAGGTCTGCGCTTCGCTGTGAGACAGATCGCGCTTGAGTGCCACGGTGCTGCCGTTGAACAGCCGCTCAATGCTGGCCACTTCGCTTTTGAATAGATCTGCGAGATTAAGCTTGGCGGTGGTGATATCGACACCGGGCTGTAGAGCTCCATCGAAAACGATCTTGTAACGGGGGTCGCTCATGGCCGAGGCATCCTTGTCGCGATAGATTGAAAGGTCGTCAGTGTAAAGCCAGTCCGCTAGCGACTGGCCTGATTTTTTCTTAGCGCGGCCAGCGTTGCGGCAACTGCGCGGCACGTTCCTGAGCCTGCCGGTATTCAGTGTCGAGGCGGGTGATCAACTGATCCACGCTGGGCAGATCATCAATCTGCCCGACACCCTGACCGGCAGACCAGACAGTCTTCCAGGCTTTGGCTTCATCGCTGATCGGCTTGAGCTTGTCACCGAAATTGACTTCGCCTTTGCCTTGCAGCGCCGCCAGGTCGAAACCCGCAGCCTCGAGGCTTTGGCGCATGAAGCTGGCCGGCACCCCCGACACCGCTGGAGTATGAATGATGTCGGCTGCTTTGGCTGTCAGCAGCATCTCCTTGTAGGCGTCAGGCGCATGACTTTCGGTGGTGCCGATAAATCGCGTACCGAAGTAGGCCAAATCCGCACCGAGCAATTGAGCGGCCAGAATCTCATGGCCATGGTTCAAACATCCTGCAAGCAATAGCGTTTTGTCGAAGAACTGACGGATCTCGGCGATCAGCGCAAATGGACTCCACGTACCTGCATGGCCCCCGGCGCCGGCTGCGACGGCAATCAAACCATCGACGCCAGCCTCGGCGGCTTTCTCGGCATGGCGGCGAGTGGTTACATCATGGAAGACCAAGCCTCCATAACTGTGCACCGCGTCGACTAACTCTTTCACCGCGCCGAGGCTGGTGATGACGATCGGCACTTTATGTTCGACGCAAATAGCCAGGTCCGCCTGCAAGCGCGGGTTGCTGTTGTGAACGATCAGGTTCACCGCATACGGCGCCGGATTGTCCAGTGTCGCCAGGCCCGCCTCGATCTGCTCCAGCCAGGCTTTGAACCCGCTGCTTTCGCGCTGGTTCAGCGCCGGGAAGCTGCCGACCACGCCATTACGGCAGCAGGCCAGTACCAGTTCCGGGTTGGAAATCAGGAACATCGGCGCCACCACTACAGGCAAGCGCAGACGTTGTTCGAGCAGAACGGGCAGCGACATTAGGAACACCCCAAAGATTTGTACTGGTTGAAGTTAGAACGGCTTGACCACCACCAGAATTACGATAGCCAGCAATATCAGAACCGGCACTTCATTGAACCAGCGATAAAAGACATGGCTGCGGGTGTTCTCGCCACGGGCAAAACGTTTTACCTGCGCGCCGCACATGTGGTGGTAGCCGATGAGCAAGACGACAAGGGTCAGCTTGGCGTGAATCCAGCCACCCATGCTGAAGATGCTCGGGTTGAGGTAGATCAGCCAGCCACCGAAGATCAGCGTGGCGATCATCGCCGGGCCCATGATGCCGCGATAGAGCTTGCGCTCCATGACGCTGAAGCGTTCTTTGCTGATCGTGTCTTCACTCTGTGCGTGATAAACGAACAGCCGCGGCAGGTAGAACAGCCCGGCAAACCAGCACACGAGGCTGACGATATGAAACGCTTTGATCCACAGATAGAGCATTTTTAGTTATTCCCAGGTTCACGGTAGCCTGGATAGTAGAGGCTTGAGCGTCCGCACGTCACCTTGACGGTTGTCGCAGGCGCGCGCGGCCCCTATTATCGACGGCTTTCCAGTGGGTTCGTTGAGGGCAGGTTTATGGTCAAGGTCGGTATCGTCGGCGGCACGGGTTACACCGGTGTCGAACTGCTGCGTCTGTTGGCACAGCATCCGCAGGCAGAAGTGGCAGTCATCACTTCCCGATCCGAGGCCGGTCTGGCCGTGGCTGATATGTACCCGAACCTGCGCGGTCATTACGACGGCTTGGCCTTCAGCGTGCCGGACATCAAAACCCTCGGCGCTTGCGACGTGGTGTTCTTCGCCACGCCGCACGGTGTCGCTCACGCTCTGGCGGGTGAGCTGCTGGCGGCAGGCACGAAGGTCATCGATCTGTCGGCAGACTTCCGTCTGCAAGACGCTGAGGAATGGGCCAAGTGGTACGGTCAGCCGCACGGCGCACCAGAGTTGCTGGATGAGGCGGTCTACGGTCTGCCGGAAGTCAATCGTGAGCAAATCAGGAAAGCCCGTTTGATCGCAGTGCCAGGGTGCTATCCGACGGCTACGCAATTGGGTTTTCTGCCGCTGCTTGAAGCAGGTCTGGCCGACACCTCGCGTTTGATTGCCGACTGCAAATCCGGTGTCAGCGGTGCCGGTCGCGGCGCGGCTGTAGGTTCTTTGTACTCCGAGACGTCGGAAAGCATGAAGGCTTATGCGGTGAAAGGTCACCGTCATCTGCCGGAAATTCGCCAGGGTTTGCGTCGTGCCGCGGGCAAGGATGTTGGTCTGACCTTCGTGCCGCACCTGACTCCGATGATCCGTGGGATTCACTCCACGCTTTACGCGACAGTGGTTGATCGCTCGGTTGATCTGCAGGCGCTGTTTGAAAAGCGTTATGCCAACGAACCGTTCGTCGATGTCATGCCGGCTGGCAGCCATCCGGAGACTCGCAGCGTGCGTGGCGCCAACGTCTGCCGCATCGCGGTTCACCGTCCACAGGATGGCGATCTGGTGGTGGTGTTGTCGGTGATCGACAATCTGGTCAAAGGCGCCTCGGGGCAGGCGGTACAGAACATGAACATCCTGTTCGGGCTGGATGAGCGTTTCGGCTTGTCTCACGCCGGTATGCTGCCGTAACATTTTAAGTCGCACAGCAAAAAGGCCCGTTGAACGGGCCTTTTTGCATTCTGAACAGCTCGTCGGCTTTATTGATATACCGTAACAATAGTTGACCGATTTTCTCGGACAAGCGGATAATGCGCGTCATCACGCATTATGGCGGCGTAACGCCGGGAGATAGTCAGCATGAGCGTCGAATCCTTCACCCCCACGGCTTTGCAATTCACCCAAGGTGCTGCGCACAAGGTGAAGAGCCTGGTCGATGAAGAGGGGAATGATCGCTTGAAGCTGCGCGTATTCGTTACGGGCGGCGGTTGTTCAGGGTTTCAATACGGTTTCACCTTCGATGAAGATGTTGCCGAGGACGACACCATTGTCGAGCGCGAAGGCGTAAGTCTGGTGGTTGATCCGATGAGCTTCCAGTACTTGGCCGGTGCGGAGGTGGACTACCAGGAAGGTCTGGAAGGTTCTCGCTTCGTGATCAAGAACCCGAATGCTTCCACGACTTGTGGTTGCGGCTCGTCGTTTTCGATCTGATCGCACTTCGCTGCACACGATAAAACGCCGCAGAGCCTTACGGTTCTGCGGCGTTTTTTATTGCCGGCGTTTTGCTCAGTTGGGGTAGATGGCACCAAGTACACGCAGGCCTTTGGCGCCGGTGACGCTCGGGCGGTTGGTGGCGATGCCTTCGAGGCAGCAATGAGCCAGCCAGGCGAAAGCCATGGCTTCTACCCAGTCAGGATCTACGCCATGAGTGGCGGTGCTGGCGACTTTCGCGTTTTTTGGCAGCAACTCGGCAAGACGATTCATCAGTGTCGCGTTGTGTGCGCCGCCACCGCAGACCAGCAGTTCGCGGGTATCCGATTGAGCGCTTTTCAGCGACTCAATAATGGTCAGCGCAGTCAGTTCGAGTAACGTTGCCTGTACGTTTTCAGCTGGGTACGCCTGCAGGCTTGCAAGGTGTTGTTCCAGCCAGGGCAGGTTGAACACTTCCCGGCCAGTACTTTTCGGGCCTTTGGTCACGAAGAACGGATCGCTGAGCAATGCTTTCAATAGGGTTGGCTCAACAGATCCGGAGGCTGCCCACTGGCCGTTGCGATCATAGTTATCGCCACGCTGCTGCTGAATCCAGGCGTCCATCAGAACATTCCCAGGCCCGCAGTCGAAACCGGCTACAGGCTTGGTCGGCTCAATCAGACTCAGATTGCTGAAACCGCCGACATTCAAGACAGCCTGATTGCCGGTACGCTCTTCGAACAAAGCTTCATGGAAGGCTGGCACCAGAGGCGCACCTTGACCGCCGGCAGCGACGTCGCGGCTGCGGAAGTCACTGACCACCGTGATACCCGTCAGTTCTGTCAGCAGGGCAGGGTTACCAATCTGTACGGTGAAACCGCGCGCTGGCTCGTGGCGAATAGTCTGGCCATGGCTGCCGATCGCACGGATAGCTTCAGGTTTGAGTTGTTGCTGGCCGAGGAGGGCATGGATGCCCTGTGCCGCGAGCCTTACCCATTTTTGCTGGGCAATCGCCGAGCGAGCGATCTCGTCGGGGCCGCTTGCGCACAAGCCAAGCAGCTCGGCGCGCAGGGATTCAGGCATGGGAATGTAGTGCGTGGCGATCAGTTTGATCGCCGTGGTTTGCTCGATCAGGGCGATGTCCAGCCCGTCGAGACTGGTTCCGGACATCACACCGATATAGAGAGCCATGGCTTAACGCTTGCTCGAAGCCAGCATGGTGGCCTTCTCTTGGTTCATGCGCGCCATCAGTGGTTGGCTCTGCGCCAGGAAGCGGGCGCGTTCGGCTTTGGCGATTGGATCGGCCATTGGCAGCTTCTGGCCCAGAGGGTCGACGTGAACGCCATTGACCTGGAACTCATAGTGCAAGTGCGGGCCGGTCGACAGGCCGGTCGTGCCGATATAGCCGATCACTTGGCCCTGCTTGACGCTGCCGCCGGTCTTCACACCTTTGGCGAAGCCTTGCATGTGGCCGTAAAGCGTACGGTAAGTATTGCCGTGTTGAATGATTACAGTATTGCCGTAGCCACCGCGGCGGCCGGCCAGCAGCACTTTGCCGTCACCGGCAGCCTTGATCGGCGTGCCGCGCGGGGCTGCGTAGTCGACGCCTTTGTGGGCGCGGATCTTGTTCAGGATCGGGTGCTTGCGGCCCATGGAGAACTTGGAACTGATGCGGGCGAAGTCCACCGGAGTGCGGATGAACGCCTTGCGCATGCTGTTGCCATCGGCAGTGTAGTAGCTGCTATTACCCTGTTTGTTGGTGTAACGCACAGCGGTGTAGGTCTTGCCGCGGTTGGTGAAGCGTGCTGACAGGATGGGGCCGGTGCCGACAGCTTTACCGTTGACCACTTTCTGTTCGTAGATCACATCGAATTCATCGCCCTGGCGAATGTCCTGAGCGAAGTCAACGTCGTAGCCGAAGACACTGGCCATATCCATGGTCATGCTATGGGAAAGCCCGGCGCGAGCGGCGGATTGCGATAGCGAACTGTTGATTACACCGTGAGCGTAGGCGGTGCGAACGGTAGGTTTTGTAGTAATCCGGTTGAAGGTGAAGCCCTTGTCATTCTTGGTCAGGGTGATGGTTTCAACGTCGTTGACTTTGCTGTGCAGGCTTGTCAGTTGACCTTCAGGATTGAGTTCGAACTCGAGTTTCTGGCCGCGCTTGAGCTGGCTGAACTGTTTGGCTTGTTTGTCGCTGGCCAGAACGTCATGCACAGCGGTTGCAGGCAAACCGACCTTTTCGAACAGGGTCGATAGCGTATCGCCTTTTGCGACAACTACTTCTCGATGGCCAGGGGCTTGTGGTTTTTCAGCGATCGGAGCCGGGGCGGGCGCCGCTTCAGCGGTTTGTGGTGTGTTTTCTTCACTGTTTTCGATTTGGGCGAACGGCGAGGCCACAGGCTCATTTGTGGCTTGAGCGGCGTCTGCAGCGTCTTGATCTTGTGTCAGTTGTTCAGCAGGACTTTCCAGTTCAAGGCTCAGGGTTGTCTTTTTGGCTTCTACATCACTGGAGGGAAATACCAGGAGCGCCAGGCTGAGAAGGGCGGCGATTCCACTTGCAGCGAGCAGGTGGGTCTTCGGGTAAAGCGGCGGCGCTTTAGACGGTTCGGTGGTCATAGGTAATTTTGACTTTGAAAAGTGATGAATTGGAAAAGATGAATGACATGATGAAGATGAAATAACTGTATAAAATATAACCAAATCATCTCTGAAGCAAGTCTACAGACATCGCGTCTGTGGATTGGTGTCCGTGCGCCGGGCAAAACTTGTAATTGGTGCGCGATCTTGTATGGTTGGTTCCCTTTGAATCTGAGCCTTGCGGGTCTGTTATGAAGTCGGTTGAAGAGCAGCTAGCGCTGATAAAACGTGGTGCGGAAGAACTGTTGGTCGAGTCCGAGCTGATCGAGAAGCTCAAGCGCGGCCAACCGCTGCGTATCAAGGCTGGTTTTGATCCAACCGCTCCGGATCTGCACTTGGGTCATACCGTGCTTATTAATAAGCTGCGTCAGTTCCAGGAGCTGGGGCATCAGGTGATCTTCCTTATAGGGGACTTCACCGGGATGATCGGTGATCCGAGCGGCAAGAGCGCCACTCGTCCGCCGTTGACCCGTGAGCAGGTCTTGGAAAACGCCGAGACTTATAAAACTCAGGTGTTCAAAATTCTCGATCCGGCAAAAACCGAAGTTGCTTTCAACTCCACCTGGATGGATCAGATGGGGCCGGCGGACTTCATTCGTCTGACTTCGCAGTACACCGTCGCGCGCATGCTTGAGCGCGATGACTTCGACAAGCGTTACACCACCAACCAGCCAATCGCTATTCACGAGTTTCTCTATCCGCTGGTTCAGGGGTATGACTCGGTCGCTCTGCGTGCGGACGTTGAGTTGGGCGGTACCGATCAGAAGTTCAACTTGCTGATGGGGCGTGAGCTGCAGCGTGGTTATGGTCAGGAAGCTCAGTGCATTCTGACGATGCCTCTGCTCGAAGGCCTCGATGGCGTGAAGAAGATGTCCAAGTCACTGGGCAACTACGTCGGTATTCAGGAAGCGCCGGGCGTCATGTACAGCAAGCTCGTATCGATTCCGGATGCGTTGATGTGGCGTTACTTCGAATTGCTCAGCTTCCGCTCGATGGACGAGATCAATGCGTTGCGTGCTGATGTAGAAGCAGGCGTCAATCCGCGTGATGTGAAAATCAAGCTGGCTGAAGAGATCGTTGCGCGCTTCCATGGCGAAGAGGCTGCAGCGAACGCTCACCGCGCGGCGGGTAATCGTATGAAGGATGGCGAGCTCCCGGATGACCTGCCGGAGATCGAACTGGCTTCTGCTGAAGATATGCCGATTGCCGCCGTCCTTAATAAGGCTGGTCTGGTGAAGAACTCGGCGGCGGCGCGTGATCTTCTGGCGTCCGGCGGTGTACGCATAGATGGTGAGGTCGTTGATCGCTCCTTTATATATGTAGTGGGTGCGACCCACGTTTGCCAGGCTGGCAAGAAGGCTTTTGCACGTATCACGCTGAAATCTGAATAAAATCGAAAA
>NZ_CP166787.1:4032500-5350000 GCF_059695715.1 Pseudomonas sp. LBUM1668 | reverse complement strand
CATCGCTCAACGGATAAAAGGTACTCCGGGGATAACAGGCTGATACCGCCCAAGAGTTCATATCGACGGCGGTGTTTGGCACCTCGATGTCGGCTCATCACATCCTGGGGCTGAAGCCGGTCCCAAGGGTATGGCTGTTCGCCATTTAAAGTGGTACGCGAGCTGGGTTTAGAACGTCGTGAGACAGTTCGGTCCCTATCTGCCGTGGACGTTTGAGATTTGAGAGGGGCTGCTCCTAGTACGAGAGGACCGGAGTGGACGAACCTCTGGTGTTCCGGTTGTCACGCCAGTGGCATTGCCGGGTAGCTATGTTCGGGAAAGATAACCGCTGAAAGCATCTAAGCGGGAAACTTGCCTCAAGATGAGATCTCACTGGAACCTTGAGTTCCCTGAAGGGCCGTCGAAGACTACGACGTTGATAGGTTGGGTGTGTAAGCGCTGTGAGGCGTTGAGCTAACCAATACTAATTGCCCGTGAGGCTTGACCATATAACACCCAAGCAATTTGACTACTCGAAAGAGCATCAGATTGCGGTGTGTGAAGACGAAACGAACCGAAAGTTCGATGTTCACAAAACACCGAAAGCTATCACATACCCAATTTGCTGAAGCGAGGCCAACTGGTCACGACTCAGTACCCGAATTTCTTGACGACCATAGAGCGTTGGAACCACCTGATCCCATCCCGAACTCAGCAGTGAAACGATGCATCGCCGATGGTAGTGTGGGGTTTCCCCATGTGAGAGTAGGTCATCGTCAAGATTAAATTCCGAAACCCCAATTGCGAAAGCAGTTGGGGTTTTGTTTTGCCCGCAGGAAATGTACCTGCTTGATTTCTATGCAACAGCCCGGGGCATAGCTATCATTCGGGCCTCATTGTGAGGCGAAACCTGCATGTTGACGTTGTTGAATCTTCTGAAGGATGGGCGATTCCATTCTGGTCAGGACCTTGGCGCTGCCTTGGGAGTTAGTCGAAGTGCGGTATGGAAGCAGCTTCAGCACCTTGAGGCTGAGCTTGGACTGTCCATTCACAAAGTCCGAGGTCGTGGCTATCAGTTGGCTGCTCCACTGGTGTTGCTCGACCCTCTTAAAATTGCGGGAATAAAGGGTCGCTGGCCAGCCACGGTTCTCGACTCTACCGACTCGACAAACGCTGAAGCATTGCGCGCCATTGGCTTGGGGCGGGCGGCTCCCTTTTTGGTGCTTGCCGAGCGACAGACTTCGGGGCGTGGGCGCAGAGGTCGCAAGTGGGTTAGCCCGTTTGCCGAAAATCTCTATTTCAGTCTTGTTCTGCGGATCGATGGAGGTATGCGCCAGCTTGAGGGTCTGAGCCTTGTGGTTGGGCTGGCGGTCTTGCAAACCCTTCGAAAGCTGGGAGTGACTGGCGCTGGTTTGAAGTGGCCCAATGATGTTCTGGTTGGTAATAAGAAAATCGCCGGCATCCTGCTAGAGCTGGTTGGAGATCCGGCGGATGTCTGCCACGTGGTTCTGGGGATAGGCATTAACGTGAATATGCAGGTCGCAGAAGAGGTTGATCAGCAATGGACGTCCATGCGGCTTGAGTCTGGTAAAAGCTGTGATCGCAATGTTCTCGTAGCCGAGTTGAGCGAGCAGTTGCAGGCATACATCGAGCGTCAACAAGTGGATGGTTTCTCGGTTCTCCAAGCGGAATGGGAAGGCAATCATTTGTGGCAGGAGCGCTCGGTATCCCTGATTGCTGGTGTCAGTCAGATAGACGGAGTTGTGCTCGGAATTGATAGCCAGGGTGCGCTGCGGTTAAAGGTGAATGGCGTGGAAAAAGTCTTTAGTGGTGGTGAGCTCAGTCTGAGGTTGCGTGATGATTCTTGAGCTCGACTGCGGAAACAGCTTCATAAAATGGCGAGTGCTGAATGGTGCTGAGGCTGTTGCTTTGGTCGCGGAGGGAGTGGTTGATTCGGACCTGGCGCTTTGCGAAGGCTTACGCGCGCTGAGTGGGCTGTCGCTAAGAAGATGTCGCATGGTTAGTGTTCGCACTGCTGCGGAGACTGGTGCCTTAATTGAGATGCTTGAGCGAGACTTCGGTGTTTCGGTTATCTGCGCGAAACCTGCTCGTGAAATGTCTGGTGTTAGAAACGGTTACGAAGATTACGAGCGTCTAGGTCTGGATCGCTGGTTGGCGATGCTTGGAGCTTTCCATCTGGCAAAAGGTCCATGTCTCGTGCTGGATTTTGGTACGGCAGTGACAGCGGACTTTATCGCCATAGATGGGGATCATCTTGGTGGTTTCATTTGTCCTGGTATGCCGTTGATGCGTAACCAGTTGCGCACCCATACTCGAAAAATTCGCTATGACGATGTTGCCGCTGAGCGCGCACTGACAAGCCAGGCGCCGGGGCGAAGTACTGTTGAGGCAGTAGAGCGTGGATGCTCGTTGATGCTGAAGGGATTCGTGCTTACCCAGTTGGAAATGGCGCGATCCTACTGGAGGGAGGGTTTTACTGTATTTATTACAGGTGGTGATGCCGATCTGGTTGCAGGCGTAGCGCCTGGGGCCAGGTTTGTTCCAGATCTGGTCTTCGTCGGTTTAGCTGTGGCGTGTCCTTTGTCTTGAGGTATGTATGCGTTGGATGTTCCTGCTACTTCTTGTTCTCAATATTTTCTATTACGTCTGGCATCAACAGGAAGCGCCATTGCGGGCAAAGGACGTAACGCCGCTGAGTTTGTACAAAGGTTCACAGCAGGATATTCGTCTGCTGAGTGAAGGTGGAAGGGCCGCCAAGGAGAAGTCTGGTCCGCAACGAATTGAAAGTCAGTGCCTTTATCTCGGTGGTTTTGCCCGTCAGGAGATGGTTGTGGTGCTGGGCGAGCGTTTGGCTCAAATGGATATCAAGGCTCAGCCATCGCTTGAGGGTTCTCCTGCAGCGGGTTTCTGGATGCGTATTGCACCTGAAAGCCAGCGTTTGCTGGGGGATGCGCAGTTGCAAAACCTTTCCAACGAATTCAATGAGTTAAAACATAAGATAATGCGCTGTGAGGGGGTTGCGCCTGCTGAATAGTTTGAATAGAATGGCGCCCGCTCCGCAGTGAAGACCTTTCAAAGGTCGACGAAGTAGGGCGATGTCAAAGCAGCTAACCTCAGGTTTTTAAATGAGAAATTGCTTGACAAGGGTTTGGCATAGTATAGAATGCCGGCCTGATTAGGAGGGGTTCCCGAGCGGCCAAAGGGATCAGACTGTAAATCTGACGTCTACGACTTCGAAGGTTCGAATCCTTCTCCCTCCACCAGATTTTAGCGTGAGCTGCAAGCTCTGCGGGTATAGTTTAGTGGTAGAACCTCAGCCTTCCAAGCTGATGATGCGGGTTCGATTCCCGCTACCCGCTCCAAGTTTGCAGGTTGTGCAAAGTGTTTCGCTCTTGTAGCTCAGTTGGTAGAGCACACCCTTGGTAAGGGTGAGGTCAGCGGTTCAAATCCGCTCAAGAGCTCCATATAACAAGGCAGATATGAAAATATCTGCCTTTGTTTTAATGGCTTTTGTTGTTTGCTTAATTCTTCTGATAGGGGTGATATCGATGGCTAAGGAAAAGTTTGATCGTTCCCTACCGCACGTCAACGTTGGGACCATTGGTCACGTTGACCACGGTAAAACCACTCTGACTGCTGCTCTGACTCGCGTTTGCTCCGAAGTTTTCGGTTCTGCAATCGTTGACTTTGACAAGATCGACAGCGCCCCAGAAGAAAAAGCTCGCGGTATCACCATTAATACCGCGCACGTTGAATACAACTCGCTGATCCGTCACTACGCTCACGTTGACTGCCCAGGTCACGCTGACTATGTGAAGAACATGATCACCGGTGCTGCCCAGATGGACGGCGCAATCCTGGTTTGCTCGGCCGCTGATGGTCCGATGCCACAAACCCGTGAGCACATCCTGCTGTCCCGTCAGGTTGGCGTTCCGTACATCGTGGTTTTCCTGAACAAGGCTGACCTGGTAGACGACGCTGAGCTGCTGGAACTGGTTGAGATGGAAGTTCGCGACCTGCTGTCCACCTATGACTTCCCAGGCGACGACACTCCGATCATCATCGGTTCGGCTCGTATGGCTCTGGAAGGCAAAGACGACAACGAAATGGGCACCACTGCCGTTCGTAAGCTGGTTGAGACTCTGGATACCTACATTCCGGATCCAGTTCGCGTAATCGACAAGCCGTTCCTGATGCCAATCGAAGACGTATTCTCGATCTCGGGTCGCGGTACTGTTGTGACTGGTCGTATCGAGCGCGGTATCGTCCGCGTTCAGGATCCACTGGAAATCGTTGGTCTGCGTGACACTACCGTAACCACCTGCACTGGTGTTGAAATGTTCCGTAAGCTGCTCGACGAAGGTCGTGCTGGCGAGAACTGCGGCGTGCTGCTGCGCGGCACCAAGCGTGACGACGTAGAGCGTGGCCAAGTTCTGGTTAAGCCAGGTTCGGTTAAGCCGCACACCAAGTTTGAAGCAGAAGTTTATGTTCTGAGCAAAGAAGAAGGCGGTCGTCACACTCCGTTCTTCAAAGGCTACCGTCCACAGTTCTACTTCCGGACCACTGACGTGACCGGTAACTGCGAGCTGCCGGAAGGGGTTGAAATGGTAATGCCAGGCGACAACATCAAAATGGTTGTCACCCTGATCAAAACCATCGCTATGGAAGACGGTCTGCGTTTCGCTATCCGTGAAGGCGGTCGTACCGTCGGCGCTGGTGTCGTAGCTAAAATCATCGAATAAGCGGTTGTAATGTATTTTTCGGGCCGGCATAATGGTCGGCCTGATTTTGTTTTAGGTCAGTAGCTCAATTGGCAGAGCGACGGTCTCCAAAACCGTAGGTTGGGGGTTCGATTCCCTCCTGACCTGCCAGATTCACTCGGTGTATCTGGCTTTCTTTTCACAGGATCTTCATAGATGACTCCTAAGGCTGAAGCACAAGGCTCTCGCTTCGATCTGCTCAAGTGGCTTGTAGTAGTCGCTTTGGTGGTTGTGGGCGTTGTTGGCAATCAGTATTACGCTGCTTCGCCGATCCTGTACCGTGTACTGGCTTTGCTTGTCATTGCTGCTGTAGCTGCCTTTGTAGGCCTGCAGACTGCGAAGGGCAAGTCTTTCTTTGTACTGGTTAAGGAAGCTCGTACCGAGATTCGTAAAGTCGTGTGGCCAACTCGCCAAGAAACCACGCAGACCACCCTGATTGTGGTGGCTGTTGTTCTGGTTATGGCGTTGCTGTTGTGGGGGCTTGATTCCCTGCTCGGCTGGCTTGTTTCCTTGATTGTCGGCTAAGGGTGTCCCGTGGCTAAGCGTTGGTACGTTGTGCATGCTTACTCGGGTTACGAGAAGCATGTCATGCGCTCGCTCGTTGAGCGAGTAAAGCTGGCTGGCATGGAAGATGGCTTCGGCGAAATTCTGGTTCCCACTGAAGAAGTGGTTGAAATGCGTAATGGCCAGAAGCGCAAAAGCGAACGTAAGTTCTTTCCAGGCTATGTGCTGGTACAGATGGACATGAACGAGGGTACTTGGCACTTGGTCAAGGATACTCCTCGGGTGATGGGCTTTATCGGCGGTACTGCTGATAAGCCTGCACCGATTACTGATAAAGAGGCAGAAGCAATTCTGCGTCGTGTTGCTGATGGTAGCGACAAGCCTAAGCCGAAGACTCTCTTCGAGCCAGGTGAAACCGTACGAGTCAATGATGGTCCATTTGCTGATTTCAATGGTGTCGTTGAAGAAGTTAACTACGAAAAGAGCCGAATCCAAGTGGCGGTGCTCATTTTCGGTCGCTCTACTCCGGTAGAGTTGGAGTTCAGTCAGGTCGAAAAGGTCTAACTGAGCAAGCATCCCAACCCCGCAGCCTTAGGCTGTGGGGTTTTGTCGTCACTGGGATATACGCGCAAGTAACCGGGGAGCCTTTCGAGGCGTTTGAACCCGTAATTGGAGTGCCTCATGGCCAAGAAAATTACCGCTTACATCAAGCTGCAAGTGAAGGCCGCTCAGGCTAACCCAAGCCCACCTGTTGGTCCTGCTCTGGGTCAGCACGGCGTGAACATCATGGAATTCTGCAAGGCTTTCAACGCCCGTACTCAGGGTATTGAAGCAGGTCTGCCGACTCCAGTGATCATCACTGTCTACAGCGACCGTAGCTTCACTTTCGAAACAAAATCCACCCCTGCTTCGGTTTTGCTGAAGAAGGCGGCCGGTCTGACCAGCGGTTCCGCTCGTCCGAACACCGTTAAGGTTGGCACTGTTACCCGTGCTCAGCTGGAAGAAATCGCGAAAACCAAAAACGCGGATCTGACTGCAGCTGATATGGATGCAGCCGTGCGTACTATCGCCGGTTCTGCTCGTAGCATGGGCCTTAACGTGGAGGGTGTGTAATGGCTAAGCTGACCAAGCGTCAAAAGGCTATCGCCGGCAAAATCGAAGCAGGCAAGGCCTACAACATTGTAGACGCCGCTGCTCTGCTGGCTGAGCTGTCGACTGTCAAGTTCAGCGAGTCGTTCGACGTTGCTGTAAACCTGGGTGTAGACCCGCGTAAATCTGACCAGGTTGTTCGTAGCGCTACTGTGCTGCCACACGGCACTGGCAAGACCGTTCGCGTTGCTGTGTTCACCCAAGGTCCTGCTGCTGAGGCCGCTCTGGCTGCCGGCGCTGACCGTGTAGGTATGGACGACCTGGCTGCCGAAATGAAAGGCGGCGACCTGAACTATGACGTAGTGATCGCATCCCCGGATGCCATGCGCGTTGTAGGTCAGTTGGGTCAGATCCTTGGTCCACGTGGTCTGATGCCTAACCCTAAGGTTGGTACTGTAACTCCAGACGTAGCTACTGCGGTTAAGAACGCAAAAGCTGGTCAGGTTCGTTATCGCACTGACAAAAACGGCATCATTCACACTTCCGTTGGCAAGATGGGCTTCGATGCCGTCAAGCTGAAGGAAAACGTTGAAGCCCTGATCGCTGATCTGAAGCGTATCAAGCCAGCTTCTTCGAAAGGTATCTACGTCAAGCGCGTTACCCTGAGCACCACTATGGGCCCAGGTCTGATCATTGATCAGAGCTCGCTGGACGCGTAAGACAAAAATTGGCGCGGTTATTCGCGCCAGTTGAAAGATTGGGGTCCCTGCCTGGCGGGGGCTATCCAAGACCGTAGGCGACGCAAGTCTTAAACCATAAGCCTACGCAGATGGTGCTCCCGGTTCCTTACCGAATCAGACACCAAAACGACATTCGGTTTCGATCGAATGAAACGGTAACAAGCAGGAGTTAAACCCGTGGCAATTAATCTCGAAGACAAGAAGGCCATCGTCGCTGAAGTCAACGAGGCTGCCAAAGTCGCTCTGTCCGCTGTCGTGGTTGATGCACGTGGCGTAACAGTAGGCGCAATGACCGGACTCCGTAAAGAGGCTCGTGAAGCTGGCGTTTACGTACGTGTTGTACGTAACACCCTGCTCAAGCGCGCTGTTGCTGACACTGAATACAGTGTTCTCAACGACGTGTTCACCGGCCCGACCTTGATTGCATTCTCCAACGAACATCCTGGCGCTGCTGCCCGTTTGTTCAAGGAATTTGCCAAAGGTCAGGATAAGTTCGAGATCAAGGCAGCTGCGTTCGAGGGCAAGTTCCTCGCAGCTAATCAGATCGACGTGCTGGCAAGCCTGCCGACCCGTGACGAAGCAATTTCTCAGCTGATGAGCGTGATTCAAGGCGCTACCAGCAAATTGGCTCGTACTCTGGCGGCACTTCGCGACCAGAAAGAAGCAGCTGCAGCTTAAGGCTCAGCGTTTCAACTCTCGCGTATTTTTGTTTATTTCGATGGCCTACAGGCTGTCCCCCAATTCAGGAAATAAGTCATGTCTCTGACTAACGAACAAATCATCGAAGCAATCGGCGAAAAATCGGTTCTGGAAATCGTTGAGCTGATCAAGGCAATGGAAGAGAAGTTCGGCGTATCCGCTGCCGCTGCTTCTGCTGGTCCAGCTGCTGCTGCCGCTGTTGTTGAAGAGCAAACCGAGTTCAACGTTGTTCTGCTGGAAGCTGGCGAGAAGAAAGTAAACGCCATTAAAGCAGTTCGCGAACTGACCGGTCTGGGCCTGAAAGAAGCCAAAGAGAAAGTAGACGGCGCTCCTCAGGTTGTTCTGGAAGGCGTTTCGAAAGAAGCTGCTGAAGACGCCAAGAAGAAGCTGGAAGAAGCAGGCGCTAAAGTCGAGCTGAAGTAAGCATCGACTTTGCTCCTCCAGCCCGAGCGTCAAGCGACAGGCTGATGGCTGGTGGCTCTTGCCACCGGCCTTTTTCCGTTATTGGCAGCCGACTGGGTCGGTGCTGGTAACGAGCTGTAACCACCCGATGCGGTGGAGCAAACCATGGGGTTTGCACGATTTTCTGGCTGCTCCCGTCGGGAGGGGCCAAACAAGCAGGTGACCAAGCTGGGGAACGCTGATGGCTTACTCATATACTGAGAAAAAACGTATCCGCAAGGACTTTAGCAAGTTGCCGGACGTCATGGATGTGCCTTACCTCCTGGCCATCCAGCTGGATTCGTATCGTGAATTCTTGCAAGCGGGAGCGACTAAAGATCAGTTCCGCGACGTGGGCCTGCATGCGGCCTTCAAATCCGTTTTCCCGATCATCAGCTACTCCGGCAATGCTGCGCTGGAGTACGTCGGTTATCGCCTGGGCGAACCGGCATTTGATGTCAAAGAATGCGTATTGCGCGGTGTAACTTTCGCCGTACCTTTGCGGGTAAAAGTGCGCCTGATCATTTTCGACAAAGAATCGTCGAACAAAGCGATCAAGGACATCAAAGAGCAAGAAGTCTACATGGGTGAAATCCCCCTGATGACTGAGAACGGTACCTTCGTAATCAACGGTACCGAGCGTGTAATCGTTTCCCAGCTGCACCGTTCCCCGGGCGTGTTCTTCGACCACGACCGCGGCAAGACGCATAGCTCCGGCAAACTGTTGTACTCCGCGCGTATCATTCCTTACCGCGGTTCGTGGCTGGACTTCGAGTTCGACCCGAAAGACTGCGTATTCGTGCGTATCGACCGTCGTCGCAAGCTGCCGGCATCGGTACTGCTGCGCGCGCTCGGTTATACCACCGAAGAAGTACTGGACGCGTTCTACACCACCAACGTATTCCACCTGAGCGGCGAAACCCTCAGCCTGGAACTGATTGCATCGCGTCTGCGTGGTGAAATTGCCGTTCTGGATATCCAGGATGAAAAAGGCAAGGTCATCGTTGAAGCGGGTCGTCGTATTACTGCGCGCCACATCAACCAGATCGAAAAAGCCGGCATCAAGACGCTGGAAGTGCCTCTGGACTACGTCCTCGGTCGCACCACCGCCAAGGTCATCGTGCATCCAGCCACTGGCGAAATCCTGGCTGAGTGCAATACCGAGCTGAACGTTGAGATCCTCGGCAAAATCGCAAAGGCTCAGGTTGTTCGCATCGAGACCCTGTACACCAACGACATCGACTGCGGTCCGTTCGTTTCTGACACGCTGAAGATCGACTCCACCAGCAACCAATTGGAAGCGCTGGTCGAGATCTATCGCATGATGCGTCCAGGCGAGCCGCCAACCAAAGACGCTGCCGAAACCCTGTTCAACAACCTGTTCTTCAGCCCTGAGCGTTATGACCTGTCTGCGGTCGGCCGGATGAAGTTCAACCGTCGTATCGGTCGTACCGAAATCGAAGGTTCGGGCGTGCTGTGCAAGGAAGACATCGTCGCGGTACTGAAGACTCTGGTCGACATCCGTAACGGTAAAGGCATCGTCGATGACATCGACCACCTGGGTAACCGTCGTGTTCGCTGCGTAGGCGAAATGGCCGAGAACCAGTTCCGCGTTGGCCTGGTGCGTGTTGAGCGTGCGGTCAAAGAGCGTCTGTCGATGGCTGAAAGCGAAGGCCTGATGCCGCAAGACCTGATCAACGCCAAGCCAGTGGCTGCGGCGGTGAAAGAGTTCTTCGGTTCCAGCCAGCTGTCTCAGTTCATGGACCAGAACAACCCGCTGTCCGAGATCACCCACAAGCGTCGTGTGTCTGCACTCGGCCCTGGCGGTCTGACTCGTGAGCGCGCCGGCTTTGAGGTTCGTGACGTACACCCGACGCACTACGGTCGTGTTTGCCCGATCGAAACGCCGGAAGGTCCGAACATTGGTCTGATCAACTCCTTGGCCGCCTATGCGCGCACCAACCAGTACGGCTTCCTGGAAAGCCCGTACCGCGTGGTGAAAGACGCATTGGTTACCGACGAGATCGTGTTCCTGTCCGCCATCGAAGAAGCTGATCACGTGATCGCTCAGGCTTCGGCCGCGATGAACGACAAGAAAATGCTGATCGACGAGCTGGTAGCTGTTCGTCACTTGAACGAATTCACCGTCAAGGCGCCTGAAGAAGTCACCTTGATGGACGTTTCGCCGAAGCAGGTAGTTTCGGTTGCAGCGTCGCTGATCCCGTTCCTCGAGCACGATGACGCCAACCGTGCGTTGATGGGTTCGAACATGCAGCGTCAAGCTGTACCAACTCTGCGCGCTGACAAGCCGCTGGTAGGTACCGGCATGGAGCGTAACGTAGCTCGTGACTCCGGCGTTTGCGTCGTGGCTCGTCGTGGCGGCGTGATCGACTCCGTTGATGCCAGCCGTATTGTGGTTCGTGTTGCTGATGACGAAGTTGAAACCGGCGAAGCTGGTGTCGACATCTACAACCTGACCAAGTACACCCGCTCCAACCAGAACACCTGCATCAACCAGCGTCCGCTGGTGCGTAAAGGTGATCGGGTTCAGCGTAGCGACATCATGGCTGATGGTCCGTCCACCGATATGGGTGAGCTGGCACTGGGTCAGAACATGCGCATCGCGTTCATGGCCTGGAACGGTTACAACTTCGAAGACTCCATCTGCTTGTCGGAACGAGTTGTTCAAGAAGATCGCTTCACCACGATCCACATTCAGGAACTGACCTGTGTGGCGCGTGACACCAAGCTTGGGCCAGAGGAAATCACTGCGGACATCCCTAACGTGGGTGAAGCTGCACTGAACAAGCTGGACGAAGCAGGCATCGTTTACGTAGGTGCTGAAGTTGGCGCAGGCGACATCCTGGTAGGTAAGGTCACTCCGAAAGGCGAGACCCAACTGACTCCGGAAGAAAAACTGCTGCGTGCAATCTTCGGTGAAAAAGCCAGCGACGTTAAAGACACCTCCCTGCGTGTTCCTACCGGTACCAAAGGTACTGTCATCGACGTACAGGTCTTCACTCGTGACGGCGTTGAGCGTGATGCTCGTGCCCTGTCGATCGAGAAGACTCAGCTGGACGAGATCCGCAAGGATCTGAACGAAGAGTTCCGTATCGTTGAAGGCGCGACTTTCGAACGTCTGCGTTCCGCTCTGGTAGGCCACAAGGCTGAAGGCGGCGCAGGTCTGAAGAAAGGTCAGGACATCACCGACGAAGTTCTCGACGGTCTTGAGCATGGTCAGTGGTTCAAACTGCGCATGGCTGAAGATGCTCTGAACGAGCAGCTCGAGAAGGCTCAGGCCTACATCGTTGATCGTCGCCGTCTGCTGGACGACAAGTTCGAAGACAAGAAGCGCAAACTGCAGCAGGGCGATGACCTGGCTCCAGGCGTGCTGAAAATCGTCAAGGTTTACCTGGCAATCCGTCGTCGCATCCAGCCGGGCGACAAGATGGCCGGTCGTCACGGTAACAAAGGTGTGGTCTCCGTGATCATGCCGGTTGAAGACATGCCGCACGATGCCAATGGCACCCCGGTCGACGTCGTCCTCAACCCACTGGGCGTACCTTCGCGTATGAACGTTGGTCAGATCCTCGAAACCCACCTGGGCCTCGCGGCCAAAGGTCTGGGCGAGAAGATCAACCGTATGATCGAAGAGCAGCGTAAAGTCGCAGAACTGCGTACTTTCCTGGACGAGATCTACAACCAGATCGGCGGTCGTAACGAAGATCTGGATAGCTTCTCCGATCAGGAAATCCTGGATCTGGCGAAGAACCTGCGTGGCGGTGTTCCAATGGCCACCCCAGTGTTCGACGGCGCCAAGGAAAGCGAAATCAAGGCCATGCTGAAACTGGCAGACCTGCCGGAAAGCGGCCAGATGCAGCTGACTGACGGCCGTACCGGCAACAAGTTCGAGCGTCCAGTTACCGTTGGCTACATGTACATGCTGAAGCTGAACCACTTGGTAGACGACAAGATGCACGCTCGTTCTACCGGTTCGTACAGCCTGGTTACCCAGCAGCCGCTGGGTGGTAAGGCACAGTTCGGTGGTCAGCGTTTCGGGGAGATGGAGGTCTGGGCACTGGAAGCTTACGGTGCTGCTTACACTCTGCAAGAAATGCTCACAGTGAAGTCGGACGATGTGAACGGCCGTACCAAGATGTACAAAAACATCGTGGATGGCGATCACCGTATGGAGCCGGGCATGCCCGAGTCCTTCAACGTGTTGATCAAGGAAATTCGTTCCCTCGGCATCGATATCGATCTGGAAACCGAATAACACGTGACGCGAATCGAGAGCGGGGCAGGATTGCCCGCTCTCTGCTCCGCCAGGAGGAAAGGCCTTGAAAGACCTACTGAATTTGCTGAAAAACCAGGGTCAAGTCGAAGAGTTCGACGCCATCCGTATTGGATTGGCCTCGCCTGAGATGATCCGCTCATGGTCGTTCGGTGAAGTTAAAAAGCCGGAAACCATCAACTACCGTACGTTCAAACCTGAGCGTGACGGTCTGTTCTGCGCCAAGATCTTTGGCCCGGTAAAGGATTACGAGTGCCTGTGCGGTAAGTACAAGCGCTTGAAGCATCGTGGTGTGATTTGCGAGAAGTGCGGCGTTGAAGTTGCACTGGCCAAGGTTCGTCGTGAGCGCATGGCGCACATCGAACTGGCTTCGCCGGTTGCCCACATCTGGTTCCTGAAATCGCTGCCGTCGCGTATCGGTTTGCTGATGGACATGACCCTGCGTGATATCGAACGCGTTCTCTACTTCGAGAGCTATGTCGTTATCGACCCGGGCATGACCACCCTTGAAAAAGGTCAGTTGCTGAACGACGAGCAGTACTTCGAAGCGCTGGAAGAGTTCGGTGACGATTTTGACGCCCGCATGGGTGCCGAGGCTGTCCGCGAACTGCTGCACGCTATCGACCTGGAACACGAGATTGGCCGTCTGCGTGAAGAAATTCCGCAAACCAACTCCGAAACCAAGATCAAGAAGCTGTCCAAGCGTCTGAAGTTGATGGAAGCCTTCCAGGGTTCCGGCAACCTTCCAGAGTGGATGGTGCTGACCGTTCTGCCGGTTCTGCCGCCAGATCTGCGTCCACTGGTCCCGCTGGATGGCGGTCGTTTCGCGACTTCCGACCTCAACGATCTGTATCGTCGAGTGATCAACCGTAACAACCGCTTGAAGCGTCTGCTCGATCTGTCCGCTCCGGACATCATCGTGCGCAACGAAAAGCGTATGTTGCAGGAAGCTGTCGATGCACTGCTCGACAACGGTCGTCGTGGCCGCGCTATCACCGGTTCGAACAAGCGTCCTCTGAAATCCCTGGCTGACATGATCAAGGGTAAGCAAGGTCGTTTCCGTCAGAACTTGCTCGGTAAGCGTGTTGACTACTCCGGTCGTTCGGTAATTACCGTAGGCCCGACCCTGCGTCTGCACCAGTGCGGTCTGCCGAAGAAGATGGCTCTCGAGCTGTTCAAACCGTTCATTTTTGGCAAGCTTGAAATGCGTGGTCTCGCGACCACCATCAAAGCGGCCAAGAAAATGGTCGAGCGCGAACTGCCAGAGGTTTGGGACGTTCTCGCTGAAGTGATCCGTGAACACCCGGTTCTCCTCAACCGTGCACCGACCCTTCACCGTCTGGGTATCCAGGCGTTTGAACCGGTATTGATCGAAGGTAAGGCTATTCAGCTGCACCCTCTGGTCTGCGCCGCGTACAACGCCGACTTCGACGGCGACCAAATGGCCGTGCACGTACCGCTGACACTGGAAGCTCAGTTGGAAGCGCGTGCGTTGATGATGTCGACCAACAACATTCTGTCGCCAGCCAACGGTGAGCCAATCATCGTTCCTTCGCAGGACGTTGTATTGGGTCTGTACTACATGACTCGTGAAGCGATCAACGCCAAGGGCGAAGGTCGTGTGTTTGCGGATCTGCAGGAAGTTGACCGTGTGTTCCGTGCCGGCGAAGCCGCACTGCACGCCAAGGTTAAAGTACGTATCAACGAAACCGTCAACGACCGTGACGGCAACAGCGTGAGCGGTACTCGTATCGTCGACACTACCGTCGGCCGTGCGCTGCTGTTCCAGGTTGTGCCAAAAGGTCTGTCTTACGACGTCGTCAACTTGCCGATGAAGAAAAAGGCGATCTCCAAGCTGATCAACCAGTGCTACCGCGTGGTTGGTTTGAAAGAGACCGTGATCTTCGCTGACCAGTTGATGTACACCGGTTTCGCTTACTCGACCATCTCCGGCGTTTCCATCGGTGTTAACGACTTCGTTATCCCGGATGAAAAAGCCCGCATCATCGGTGCTGCCACCGACGAAGTGAAAGAGATCGAGAGCCAGTACGCCTCCGGCCTGGTAACCCAGGGCGAGAAGTACAACAAAGTGATCGACCTTTGGTCGAAAGCGAACGACGAAGTCTCCAAGGCGATGATGGCCAACCTCTCGAAAGAGAAAGTCATCGACCGTCATGGCGTCGAAGTCGACCAGGAATCTTTCAACTCGATGTACATGATGGCTGACTCGGGTGCGCGGGGTTCCGCAGCACAGATTCGTCAGCTGGCCGGTATGCGTGGTCTGATGGCCAAGCCGGACGGTTCCATCATTGAAACGCCGATTACTGCGAACTTCCGTGAAGGTTTGAGCGTACTTCAGTACTTCATCTCCACTCACGGTGCTCGTAAAGGTCTGGCGGATACCGCGTTGAAAACTGCGAACTCCGGTTACCTGACTCGTCGTCTGGTAGACGTGGCGCAGGATCTGGTTGTAACCGAGATCGATTGCGGCACCGAACACGGTCTGTTGATGACTCCGCACATTGAAGGCGGTGACGTTGTAGAGCCGTTGGGTGAGCGCGTATTGGGTCGTGTTATTGCCCGTGACGTATTCAAGCCGGGTACCGAGGACGTTATCGTTCCTGCTGGCACTCTGGTAGACGAGAAGTGGGTCGAGTTCATCGAGCTGAACAGCATCGATGAAGTGATCGTGCGTTCGCCGATCAGCTGCGAAACCCGCTATGGCATTTGTGCCAAGTGCTACGGCCGTGATCTGGCTCGTGGTCACCAGGTGAACATCGGTGAAGCGGTCGGCGTTATCGCTGCCCAGTCCATCGGTGAGCCGGGTACCCAGCTGACAATGCGTACGTTCCACATCGGTGGTGCGGCAAGCCGTACTTCCGCAGCCGACAGCGTTCAGGTGAAGAATGGCGGTACCGTCCGTCTGCACAACCTGAAGCACGTTGAGCGAGTGGATGGTCACCTGGTTGCTGTGTCCCGTTCCGGTGAGCTGGCAATCGCTGATGACTTCGGTCGTGAGCGCGAGCGTTACAAGCTGCCGTACGGTGCTGTGATTTCGGTTAAAGAGGGTGACAAGGTCGACGCTGGCGCAATCGTGGCCAAGTGGGATCCGCACACTCACCCGATCGTTACCGAAATGAAAGGTACCGTGACCTACGTGGGCATGGAAGAAGGCATCACGATCAAGCGTCAGACTGACGAATTGACCGGTATGACCAACATTGAAGTACTCGACGCGAAAGATCGTCCAGCTGCCGGCAAAGAAATTCGCCCGGCTGTGAAGATGGTCGACGACAACGGCAAGGATTTGTTGCTGCCAGGCACTGACGTTATCGCTCAGTACTTCCTGCCAGCCAACGCCCTGGTCGGTGTTGCGGATGGTGCGAAGATTGCGATCGGTGATGTTATCGCTCGTATCCCGCAAGAAACTTCGAAAACCCGCGACATCACCGGTGGTCTGCCGCGTGTTGCCGACTTGTTCGAAGCCCGTCGTCCGAAAGAAGCGTCGATTCTGGCTGAAGTCAGCGGCACCATCGCGTTCGGTAAAGAGACCAAGGGCAAGCGCCGTCTGGTTATTACCCCGAACGATGGTACTGATCCGTACGAAGAGCTGATTCCGAAGTGGCGTCACCTGAACGTGTTTGAAGGCGAACAGGTAAACCGCGGCGAAGTTATCTCCGACGGTCCAAGCGATCCGCACGACATCCTGCGTCTGCTGGGTGTGAGCGCGCTGGCCAAGTACATTGTTAACGAGATCCAGGACGTTTACCGTCTGCAAGGCGTGAAGATCAACGACAAGCACATCGAGACCATTCTGCGTCAGATGCTGCGTAAGGTTGAAATCGCTGAATCCGGCGATTCCACTTTCATCAAGGGCGACCAGATGGAATTGACTCACGTACTGGTAGAGAACGAGCGTCTGGGCGCGGATGACAAATTTGTCTCCAAGTTCACTCGCGTTCTGCTGGGTATCACCAAGGCGTCGTTGTCGACCGAATCGTTCATCTCGGCGGCTTCCTTCCAGGAAACCACCCGCGTACTGACCGAAGCAGCCGTCACCGGCAAGCGCGATTACCTGCGCGGCCTGAAAGAAAACGTAGTCGTGGGTCGTCTGATCCCGGCCGGTACCGGTCTGGCATATCACAGCGAGCGCAAGCGTCGTCGTGAAGCAGACAAGCCGTTGCGCGTAAGCGCCAGTGAAGTGGAAGCTGCACTGACCGAAGCGCTGAACTCGAGCGGTAACTGAGTTCTGCGATATATGAGCGTAAGGCCCTGATCGCGCCGTTCATCGAATCGAGACAAATTGTCGAGGTTCGATGAGTGGGGAGGTCGGGGCCTTGCCTTGACTGGGGACAAGATCCTCTTTAGACTCTTGTACCCCTAAATTTGGCGGGAATTCGTTCCTGCCATTTTGCTTTTCTTGCAAGACAATAGCGTCGCAAGACAACAGTGGAGCTAGTAGATGGCAACTATCAACCAGCTGGTACGTCAGCCGCGTAAGCGTATCGTCGAGAAATCCGACGTGCCTGCGCTGCAGAACTGCCCGCAACGTCGTGGCGTATGCACCCGTGTGTATACCACCACGCCGAAAAAACCTAACTCGGCACTGCGTAAAGTATGCCGTGTGCGTCTGACCAACGGTTTCGAGGTTTCCTCGTACATCGGCGGTGAAGGCCACAACCTGCAAGAGCACAGCGTCGTACTGATCCGTGGCGGTCGTGTAAAAGACTTGCCAGGTGTTCGTTACCACACCGTTCGCGGTTCTTTGGATACTTCCGGCGTTAAAGGTCGTAACCAGGGTCGTTCGAAGTACGGTACCAAGCGTCCGAAGTAATCGGCCGTTTTGCAGATTTTTATTTTATTGAGTCGATAAGAGTAAGGTCGGGCACGCATCCTTTGGATCTGTCCCGAGCTAACCTGAAGACCGCTTGAGGGCTTATCATGCCAAGACGTCGCGTAGCAGCAAAGCGTGAGATTCTGGACGATCCGAAATACGGAAGCCAGATCCTCGCCAAATTCATGAACCACGTTATGGAAAGCGGCAAGAAAGCCGTTGCCGAGCGTATCGTTTATGGTGCCCTGGAAACCGTTGCGACCCGTAAGGCTGGCACCGATCCCCTGGAACTCTTCGAAAAAGCACTCGACGCCATCGCTCCGCTGGTCGAAGTGAAGTCGCGCCGCGTTGGTGGTGCTACTTACCAGGTTCCGGTCGAGGTTCGTCCTTCCCGTCGTAACGCTCTGGCAATGCGCTGGTTGGTAGACTTCGCACGTAAGCGTGGCGAGAAGTCTATGGCTCTGCGTTTGGCTGGCGAGCTGCTGGATGCTGCTGAAGGTAAAGGTGCTGCTGTTAAGAAGCGTGAAGACGTGCACCGTATGGCAGAAGCCAACAAAGCTTTCTCGCACTACCGCTTCTAATTTTAGCTTCACTAATTTTGCGAGGGCTTTATGGCTCGTACTACTCCGATTAGTCGCTACCGTAACATCGGTATCGTCGCTCACGTGGATGCTGGTAAAACCACCACCACCGAGCGCGTCCTTTTTTACACTGGCAAAAGTCACAAAATGGGCGAGGTGCATGACGGCGCCGCGACCACAGACTGGATGGTTCAGGAGCAGGAGCGTGGTATTACCATTACTTCTGCTGCCATTACCGCCTTCTGGAAAGGTTCTGCTAAGCAGTACAAAGACGAGCATCGCTTCAACGTAATCGATACCCCGGGCCACGTAGACTTCACCATTGAAGTTGAGCGTTCCCTGCGCGTACTCGACGGCGCTGTCGTTGTGTTCTGCGGTACTTCGGGTGTTGAGCCTCAGTCGGAAACCGTATGGCGTCAAGCCAACAAATACGGTGTTCCACGTCTTGTTTACGTAAACAAGATGGACCGTGCTGGTGCGAACTTCCTGCGCGTGATCGAACAGATCAAAAAGCGTCTGGGCCACACTCCGGTGCCAATCCAGTTGGCTATCGGTTCAGAAGACAACTTCCAGGGTCAGATCGACCTGATCAACATGGAAGCTGTGTACTGGAATGATGCTGATAAAGGTATGGTTCCTGTTCGTAAGCCTATTCCTGAAGATATGCAGGAATTGGCTGCCGAATGGCGCGACAACATGGTTCAGGCTGCTGCCGAAGCCAACGAAGAGCTGATGAACAAGTACCTGGAAGGCGAAGAGCTGACGATCGAAGAGATCAAAGCTGCTTTGCGTCAGCGTACTATCGCCGGCGAAATCGTTCTGGCTGTTTGCGGTTCTTCCTTCAAGAACAAGGGTGTTCCCCTGGTTCTCGACGCCGTTATCGACTTCCTGCCTGCGCCAACCGATATTCCTGCTATCAAGGGCACTGACCCTGATAACGAGGAAATCGAGCTGGAGCGTCACGCAGACGATTCGGAGCCGTTCTCGGCTCTGGCGTTCAAGATCGCTACTGACCCATTCGTGGGTACTTTGACCTTCGTCCGTGTTTACTCGGGTGTGTTGAACTCCGGCGACGGCGTGATCAACTCGGTTAAAGGCAAGAAAGAGCGCGTGGGTCGTATGGTGCAAATGCACGCAAACGCCCGTGAAGAGATCAAGGAAGTACGCGCTGGTGACATCGCGGCCCTGATCGGCATGAAGGACGTCACCACTGGTGAAACCCTCTGCAACGCTGACAAGCCAATCATTCTGGTTCGTATGGACTTCCCGGAGCCGGTTATTTCGGTTGCCGTAGAGCCTAAGACCAAGGATGACCAGGAAAAAATGGGTATCGCTCTGGGCAAGCTTGCTCAGGAAGATCCATCTTTCCGCGTTAAGACTGATGAAGAGACTGGTCAAACGATCATCTCCGGCATGGGCGAGCTGCACCTGGACATCCTGGTTGATCGGATGCGCCGTGAGTTCAACGTCGAAGCCAACATCGGCAAGCCTCAGGTTTCCTATCGTGAGCGCATCACGAAGAACTGCGAAATCGAAGGCAAGTTCGTTCGCCAGTCCGGCGGTCGTGGCCAGTTCGGTCACTGCTGGATTCGTTTTGCTCCTGCTGACGAAGGTCAGGAAGGTCTGCAATTCGTGAACGAAGTAGTAGGTGGTGTGGTTCCTAAGGAATACATCCCGGCTATCCAGAAGGGTATCGAAGAGCAGATGAAGAACGGCGTTGTTGCCGGTTATCCGCTGATCGGCCTGAAGGCTACCGTGTTCGATGGTTCTTACCACGACGTCGACTCCAACGAGATGGCGTTTAAAGTGGCTGCTTCCATGGCGACCAAGCAACTGGCCCAGAAGGGTGGTGGTGAGTTGCTCGAGCCGATCATGGCTGTAGAGGTTGTTACGCCTGAAGACTATATGGGTGATGTCATGGGCGACCTTAACCGTCGTCGCGGCATGATTCAGGGTATGGAAGACACGGTCTCCGGCAAAGTAATTCGTGCTGAAGTTCCGCTGGGTGAAATGTTCGGTTATGCGACCGACGTTCGTTCCATGTCCCAGGGTCGCGCAAGCTACTCTATGGAATTCAAAAAATACGATACAGCCCCGTCGCACATCGTCGAGTCTGTTACCAAAAAACAAGGCTGATTCAGCCCCTTTAGGCTAGGAGTTAATTGTCGTGGCTAAAGAAAAATTTGATCGTTCCCTACCGCACGTCAACGTTGGCACAATCGGTCACGTTGACCACGGTAAAACCACTCTGACTGCTGCTCTGACTCGCGTTTGCTCCGAAGTTTTCGGTTCCGCAATCGTTGACTTCGACAAGATCGACAGCGCACCAGAAGAAAAAGCTCGTGGTATCACCATCAACACTGCGCACGTTGAATACAACTCGCTGATCCGTCACTACGCTCACGTTGACTGCCCAGGTCACGCTGACTATGTGAAGAACATGATCACCGGTGCTGCTCAGATGGACGGCGCAATCCTGGTTTGCTCGGCCGCTGATGGTCCGATGCCACAAACCCGTGAGCACATCCTGCTGTCCCGTCAGGTTGGCGTTCCGTACATCGTGGTTTTCCTGAACAAGGCTGACCTGGTAGACGACGCTGAGCTGCTGGAACTGGTTGAGATGGAAGTTCGCGACCTGCTGTCCACCTATGACTTCCCAGGCGACGACACTCCGATCATCATCGGTTCGGCTCGTATGGCTCTGGAAGGCAAAGACGACAACGAAATGGGCACCACTGCCGTTCGTAAGCTGGTTGAGACTCTGGATACCTACATTCCGGATCCAGTTCGCGTAATCGACAAGCCGTTCCTGATGCCAATCGAAGACGTATTCTCGATCTCGGGTCGCGGTACTGTTGTGACTGGTCGTATCGAGCGCGGTATCGTTCGCGTTCAGGATCCACTGGAAATCGTTGGTCTGCGTGACACTACCGTCACCACCTGCACCGGTGTTGAAATGTTCCGTAAGCTGCTCGACGAAGGTCGTGCTGGCGAGAACTGCGGCGTGCTGCTGCGCGGCACCAAGCGTGACGACGTAGAGCGTGGCCAGGTTCTGGTTAAGCCCGGTTCGGTTAAGCCGCACACTACCTTCGAAGCTGAAGTGTACGTGTTGAGCAAAGAAGAAGGCGGTCGTCACACTCCGTTCTTCAAAGGCTACCGTCCACAGTTCTACTTCCGGACCACTGACGTGACCGGTAACTGCGAACTGCCGGAAGGCGTTGAAATGGTAATGCCAGGCGACAACATCAAAATGGTTGTCACCCTGATCAAAACCATCGCAATGGAAGATGGTCTGCGTTTCGCTATCCGTGAAGGCGGTCGTACCGTCGGCGCTGGCGTCGTAGCCAAAATCATCGCCTAACTCTTTTGAGTTAAATGATGAATTGAAAAAAGCCTCCGCTTAGCGGGGGCTTTTTTTATTGGGTTGACACCTATCTGGGGCGTCTATAGAATTGCGCCTCCTTTTAACGGGCGTATTGCGCTCGGTGGGAATAGCAGCCGGAGTCTGAAATCCAATGCAAAATCAGCAAATCCGTATCAGGTTGAAGGCTTTTGACCATCGCCTGATCGACCAATCCACCCAGGAAATCGTGGAAACCGCGAAACGTACTGGTGCTCAAGTGCGTGGTCCAATTCCACTGCCTACCCGTAAAGAGCGGTTCACCGTTCTGGTCTCTCCGCACGTCAACAAAGACGCGCGTGACCAGTACGAGATCCGTACTCATAAGCGCGTTCTGGACATCGTCCAGCCAACGGATAAAACCGTTGATGCGCTTATGAAGCTTGATCTTGCGGCCGGTGTGGAAGTACAGATCAGCCTCGGCTAAGACTCGGTCTTAGTCGTGTAACGCTCTGAAATGGGCGGCCATAGCGGGTGAAAGCCCCGTACACTCATGAGGTTTACAACATGACTATTGGTGTAGTCGGTCGTAAATGCGGTATGACCCGTATTTTCACCGAAGAAGGTGTCTCCATTCCGGTCACGGTCATTGAGATCGAACCGAATCGCGTCACCCAGTTCAAAACTGAAGAGACCGATGGCTATCGTGCAGTGCAAGTCACTGTAGGCGAGCGTCGTGCTTCGCGCGTTACAGCAGCTCAGGCTGGCCACTTCGCTAAGGCGAACGTTGCCGCTGGTCGCACTGTCATGGAGTTCCGTCTTGAAGAAGGCGACTACCAGGCTGGCGATCTGATCAACGCTGAAATCTTCGCCGCTGGTCAACTGGTTGATGTAACCGGTCAGTCCAAGGGTAAAGGCTTCCAGGGTACGATCAAGCGTTGGAATTTCCGCGGGCAAGATAACACCCACGGTAACTCCGTATCCCACCGCGTCCCAGGCTCTATCGGCCAGTGCCAGACTCCTGGTCGTGTATTCAAGGGCAAAAAAATGTCCGGTCATATGGGCGCTGAGCGCGTGACCGTGCAGTCCCTGGAAGTAGTGCGCGTGGACGCTGAACGCAATCTGTTGTTGGTCAAGGGCGCTGTTCCTGGCGCTACTGGCGGCAATCTGGTTGTACGTCCAGCAGCCAAGGCTCGCGGTTAAGGGGAAGCTGACATGCAATTAAATGTAAATGACGCTCAAGCGATCGAAGTTTCCGAACTGACATTTGGCGGCGAATTCAACGAGACGCTGGTTCACCAAGCAGTCGTGGCCTACATGGCCGGCGGCCGTCAAGGTAGCAAGCAGCAAAAGACCCGTTCCGACGTTCGTGGTGGCGGTAAGCGCCCATGGCGTCAGAAAGGTACTGGCCGTGCTCGTGCCGGTACTATCCGTAGCCCAATCTGGCGTGGCGGCGGTACCACTTTCGCAGCTCGTCCACAGGATCACTCCCAGAAGCTGAACAAGAAGATGTATCGCGCAGCAATGCGTTCCATCCTTGCTGAGCTGGTGCGTACTGATCGTCTGATCGTGGTTCAGGATTTCGCTGTTGAAACTCCAAAAACCAAAGATCTGCTGGGCAAGCTGAACAACATGAGCCTGACCGATGTTCTCATCGTGTCGGACGCTGTTGATCAGAACCTGTACCTGGCTGCTCGTAACCTGCCGCACGTAGATGTACGTGACGTTCAAGGTTCCGATCCAGTTAGTCTGATCGCATACGACAAGGTGTTGATCACCGTGTCGGCCGTGAAGAAATTCGAGGAGCTGCTGGGATGAACCAGGAACGCGTATTTAAAGTTCTGCTTGGCCCGCACGTTTCCGAAAAGGCTACGGTTCTGGCTGACAAGAAAGGCCAGTTCGTTTTCAAGGTTGCAACTGACGCAACCAAGCTGGAAATCAAGAAGGCCGTCGAAAGCCTGTTCAGCGTGAAAGTTGAGCGTGTTACTACCCTGAACGTTCTGGGTAAGAGCAAGCGCACGGCTCGCGGTCTGGGCAAGCGCAATGACTGGAAGAAGGCAGTTATCTCCCTTCAGCCAGGCCAAGATCTCGATTTCAGCAGCAGTGCTGAGTAAGGAAGGGGTGCATCATGGCAATCGTTAAATGCAAACCGACTTCCCCTGGCCGCCGTTTTGTGGTCAAGGTGGTCAACCAGGAGCTGCATAAAGGCGCTCCTCACGCACCGCTGCTCGAGAAAAAATCGAAGACTGGTGGTCGTAACAACAATGGCCGTATTACTACCCGTCATATCGGTGGTGGTCATAAGCAGCATTACCGTATGGTCGACTTCCGTCGCAACGACAAAGATGGCATTCCAGCCACTGTTGAGCGTATCGAATACGATCCAAACCGTACTGCTCACATTGCTCTTATGTTGTACGCAGACGGCGAACGCCGTTACATCATCGCCCCTAAAGGCGTGAGCGCTGGCGACCAGCTGATTTCGGGTGCTTTGGCTCCGATCAAGCCGGGCAACCAGTTGCAACTGCGCAGCATTCCAGTTGGTAGCACCGTACACGGCATCGAATTGAAGCCAGGTAAAGGCGCGCAGATCGCTCGTTCCGCTGGTGCTTCGGCACAGCTGATCGCTCGTGAAGGCGTGTACGTTACCCTGCGTCTTCGCTCCGGTGAGATGCGTAAAGTCCTGGCTGAATGCCGTGCGACCCTGGGCGAAGTCTCGAACTCCGAGCACAGCCTGCGTTCGCTGGGTAAAGCTGGTGCCAAACGCTGGCGTGGCGTTCGCCCAACCGTTCGTGGTGTTGCCATGAACCCGGTTGACCACCCACATGGTGGTGGTGAAGGTCGTACCTCTGGTGGTCGTCATCCGGTATCGCCATGGGGCTTCCCGACTAAGGGCGCGAAGACTCGTGGTAATAAGCGTACCGACAAAATGATCGTCCGTCGTCGCAAGTAAATAGAGGGATACGACAGTGCCACGTTCTCTGAAAAAAGGTCCTTTTATTGATCTTCACCTACTGAAGAAGATCGAAGTGGCGGCGGAAAAGAACGATCGCAAACCAATTAAGACTTGGTCGCGTCGTTCTATGATCCTGCCACAAATGGTCGGTCTGACCATCGCAGTACACAACGGTCGTCAACACGTCCCAGTTCTCGTTAACGAAGACATGGTCGGCCACAAACTGGGCGAGTTTGCCGGTACCCGCACTTATCGTGGGCACGTGGCAGACAAGAAAGCCAAGCGTTAAGGGGTTAGGAAATGGAAGTAGCCGCTAAGTTGTCGGGCGCTCGAATCTCCGCCCAGAAAGCCCGCTTGGTCGCCGACCAGATTCGCGGGAAGAAGGTGGGCGAAGCGCTCAACTTGTTGGCTTTCAGCAGTAAGAAAGCCGCCGAGATCATGAAGAAAGTGCTGGAGTCGGCCGTAGCCAACGCCGAGCATAACGAAGGCGCAGACGTTGATGACCTGAAGGTCAGCACCGTTTTCGTCAACGAAGGGCGTTCGCTGAAGCGCATCATGCCACGTGCCAAAGGCCGTGCTGATCGCATCGTCAAGCGGTCTTGCCATATCACTGTCAAGGTTGCTGACAAGTAACGGAGTCGAAGAGATGGGTCAGAAAGTACATCCCATTGGCATTCGCCTGGGAATCGTCAAGGAGCACACCTCCGTCTGGTACGCAGACGGTCGGACTTATGCGGACTATTTGTTCGCTGATCTGAAGGTGCGTGAGTATCTCCAAGACAAACTAAAAAGCGCGTCCGTAAGCCGTATCGATATCCATCGTCCGGCGCAAACTGCACGTATCACCATCCACACCGCTCGTCCAGGTATCGTTATCGGGAAGAAAGGTGAAGATGTTGAGAAACTGCGTCAGGACCTGACCAAGCAAATGGGTGTGCCTGTGCACATCAATATCGAAGAGATCCGTAAGCCGGAGCTCGACGGTATGCTGGTTGCGCAGAGCGTAGCTCAGCAGCTGGAGCGTCGCGTTATGTTCCGTCGCGCTATGAAGCGCGCTGTACAAAACGCCATGCGCATTGGTGCCAAAGGCATCAAAATCCAAGTGAGCGGTCGTCTCGGCGGTGCTGAAATCGCACGTACTGAATGGTATCGCGAAGGTCGTGTGCCACTGCACACCCTGCGTGCCGACATCGACTATGCCAACTACGAAGCTCACACCACTTATGGTGTGATCGGTGTAAAGGTTTGGATCTTCAAAGGCGAAGTAATTGGTGGTCGCCAAGAAGAACTGAAACCACAAGCACCAGCGCCTCGTAAAAAAGCTGCTAAGTAAGGGGTACGCCAAATGTTGCAACCTAAGCGTACGAAGTTCCGCAAGCAGATGACAGGTCACAACCGTGGCCTGGCTCAGCGCGGTAGCAAAGTCAGCTTCGGCGAGTTCGCGCTGAAGTCTGTAGCTCGTGGTCGTCTCACCGCTCGTCAGATCGAGTCAGCGCGTCGTGCTCTGACCCGTCACGTTAAACGTGGCGGCAAGATCTGGATCCGTGTATTCCCGGACAAGCCGATCTCCAAAAAGCCTCTCGAGGTTCGTATGGGTAAAGGTAAGGGTAACGTGGAATACTGGGTTGCCCAGATTCAGCCAGGCAAAGTCCTGTATGAAATCGAGGGTGTAACTGAAGAGCTGGCGCGTGAGGCTTTTGCCCTGGCTGCTGCAAAGCTGCCGCTCGCCACCGCCTTTGTTAAACGGACGGTGATGTGATGAAAGCGAATGAACTTCGTGAAAAATCCGCACAGCAGCTGAACGAGCAACTGCTCGGCTTGCTGCGCGACCAGTTCAATCTGCGTATGCAGAAAGCAACTGGCCAGTTGGGGCAGTCTCATCTGCTCTCGCAAGTTAAGCGTGACATCGCTCGCGTGAAGACTGTGCTTAACCAGCAGGCAGGTAAGTGATCATGGCTGAAGCCGAAAAAACTGTCCGTACGCTGACTGGCCGTGTTGTCAGCGACAAGATGGACAAAACCATCACCGTTCTGATCGAGCGTCGCGTAAAGCACCCGATCTACGGTAAATATGTTAAGCGTTCGACTAAGCTGCACGCGCACGACGAAACCAATCAGTGCCACATCGGCGACAAAGTCACTATTCGTGAAACTCGTCCGATGGCCAAGACCAAGTCTTGGGCACTGGTTGATGTTCTCGAACGCGCTGTGGAAGTCTAAGGACTAGGGGTCGGAGAAATTATATGATTCAGACTCAATCCATGCTCGATGTGGCCGATAACAGCGGCGCTCGCCGTGTTATGTGCATCAAGGTGCTGGGTGGCTCCCATCGTCGTTACGCTGGTATCGGTGACATCATCAAAGTTACCGTGAAGGAAGCAATTCCTCGCGGTAAAGTGAAAAAAGGCCAAGTGATGACTGCTGTTGTAGTCCGCACTCGTCACGGCGTACGTCGTGCTGATGGCTCCATTATCCGCTTTGATGGCAACGCTGCTGTTCTTCTGAACAACAAGCAAGAGCCGATCGGCACCCGTATCTTTGGGCCAGTGACCCGTGAACTTCGTACTGAGAAGTTCATGAAGATCGTCTCGCTCGCCCCAGAAGTGCTGTAAGGAGATCCGACATGCAAAAGATTCGTCGTGACGACGAGATCATCGTGATCGCCGGCAAAGACAAAGGTAAGCGCGGTAAGGTGCTGAAGGTTCTTGCTGACAACCGTCTGGTTGTTGGTGGTCTGAACCTGGTCAAGCGTCATACCAAGCCTAACCCGATGTCGGGCGTACAAGGCGGTATCGTCGAGAAAGAAGCGCCACTGCACGCTTCTAACGTAGCCATCTTCAATGGCGAAACCAACAAGGCTGACCGCGTTGGTTTCAAAGTAGAAGAAGGTAAGAAAATTCGTGTCTTCAAGTCGACCCAAAAAGCGGTTGATGCTTGAACACTGCTAGGTAGAAGACCATGGCACGACTAAAAGAGATTTACCGGAAGGAAATCGCTCCGAAACTTAAGGAAGAACTTAAGCTTTCGAACGTGATGGAAGTTCCGCGCGTTACCAAAATCACCCTGAACATGGGTCTGGGCGAAGCGATCGGCGACAAAAAAGTCATCGAGCACGCTGTTGCTGACCTGGAAAAGATCACCGGCCAAAAAGTCGTTGTGACCTACGCTCGTAAATCCATCGCTGGCTTTAAAGTCCGCGAAGGATGGCCGATCGGTGTCAAGGTGACTCTGCGCCGTGAGCGTATGTATGAGTTCCTGGATCGTCTGCTGTCGATCTCCCTGCCTCGGGTTCGCGACTTCCGCGGCCTGAATGCCAAGTCCTTCGATGGTCGTGGTAACTACAGCATGGGCGTAAAAGAGCAGATCATTTTCCCGGAAATCGACTACGACAAGATCGATGCTCTCCGCGGTCTGGACATTACCCTGACCACCACTGCCAAGAACGATGATGAAGGCCGCGCTCTGCTGCGCGCTTTCAAATTCCCGTTCCGCAACTGATTGGAGTAGGAAAATGGCCAAGAAGAGCATGAAAAACCGTGAGCTGAAGCGTCAGCTCACTGTTGCCAAGTACGCCACCAAGCGTGCAGCGCTGAAAGCTATCATCGTTGATCTGAACGCAAGTCCAGAAGCGCGTTGGGAAGCTACCGTAGCTCTGCAGAAGCAACCACGTGACGCAAGCGCTTCGCGCATGCGTAACCGTTGCCGCCTGACTGGTCGTCCGCACGGCGTTTACCGCAAGTTCGGCCTTGGCCGTAACAAGTTGCGTGAAGCTGCAATGCGTGGTGACGTTCCAGGTCTGGTTAAAGCCAGCTGGTAATCGCTGTCAAAGCCTTGATGGTCGGGTTTGTAAGAACCTGACCATCGGTGGCCTTGAATTTGAATCAAGCCCCTTTTGGGGCTTGATTCATTTCTGGGGTGTGTCTAGAATGACCGGCTCGCCTGAGCCCGTGTTTTTCATGCCCGGAAGTTCTCGGCGACAAGTAGTAGCCGCAAGGCTAATTTTTCTGTATTAGGAGCGTCTAGCCCATGAGTATGCAGGACCCGTTAGCGGACATGCTAACTCGAATCCGTAATGCCCAGATGGCTGAAAAGTCTGTCGTAAGCATGCCGTCTTCCACGCTGAAGGTGGCTGTAGCAAAAGTCCTGAAGGACGAAGGTTACATCGCGGATTTTCAGATCACCACCGACGCTAAGCCGTCGTTGTCCATCTCGCTGAAGTACTTCGAAGGCCGTCCGGTTATCGAAGAAGTGAAGCGCGTTAGTCGTCCAGGCCTGCGTCAGTACAAGTCCGTTGAAGATCTGCCGAAAGTTCGTGGCGGTCTTGGCGTGTCTATCGTCTCCACCAACAAAGGTGTGATGACGGATCGTGCTGCGCGCGCTGCCGGTGTCGGCGGCGAAGTTCTTTGCACTGTGTTCTAAGGGGGGATAAGCATGTCTCGCGTCGCTAAGAACCCCGTTAAGCTGCCAGCCGGTGTCGAAGTAAAATTCGCAGGCCAACAGCTTTCGGTGAAGGGTGCCAAGGGCACTCTTGAACTGAACATCCATTCGTCCGTTGAGATTGTTGAAGAAGCTGGTGAGCTGCGTTTCGCTGCTCGCAATGGCGATCAACAAACTCGCGCAATGGCCGGTACCACGCGTGCGTTGGTAAACAACATGGTCCAAGGCGTAAGCCAAGGCTTCGAGCGTAAGCTCCAGCTGGTCGGTGTTGGTTACAAAGCGCAAGCAAAAGGCACGGTTTTGAACCTTGCCCTTGGCTTCTCGCACCCAGTGGATTACGAACTGCCGGAAGGCATCACCGCTGAGACTCCTAGCCAGACCGATATCCTGATCAAGGGCATCGATAAGCAGCTGGTAGGTCAAGTGGCCGCTGAGATCCGCGACTTCCGTCCACCAGAGCCGTACAAAGGCAAAGGTGTGCGCTACGCGGACGAAGTCGTCCGTCGTAAAGAAGCCAAGAAGAAGTAGGGCATAGCAAATGACCGACAAAAAAGTTACTCGACTGCGTCGCGCTCGCAAAGCACGCCTGAAAATGCACGAACTCGAAGTCGTGCGTCTCTGCGTGTTCCGCTCGTCGCAGCACATCTACGCCCAGGTCATCTCGGCCGACGGCAACAAAGTCTTGGCAAGCGCCTCGACTTTGGATAAAGAACTGCGTGATGGTGCCACTGGCAACATCGACGCGGCCACAAAGGTTGGCCAGCTGGTCGCTACGCGTGCTAAGGCCGCTGGCGTCTCGCAAGTGGCTTTCGACCGCTCTGGCTTCAAGTACCACGGCCGCGTTAAAGCGCTGGCTGATGCTGCTCGTGAAGCTGGGCTGGAGTTCTAAGTTATGTCAAATAACGACCAAAAGCGCGACGAAGGCTACATTGAGAAGCTGGTTCAAGTTAACCGCGTAGCCAAAACCGTTAAAGGCGGCCGTATCTTCACTTTCACCGCGTTGACCGTGGTTGGTGATGGTAAAGGGCGTGTTGGCTTCGGCCGTGGCAAGTCACGTGAAGTGCCTGCTGCGATCCAGAAGGCAATGGAAGCTGCTCGCCGCAACATGATCCAAGTTGACCTGAACGGCACCACTCTGCAGTACGCAATGAAGTCCGCTCACGGCGCTTCGAAGGTGTACATGCAGCCTGCTTCTGAAGGTACCGGTATCATCGCTGGCGGCGCTATGCGTGCTGTCCTCGAAGTTGCTGGCGTTCAGAACGTTCTGGCCAAGTGCTACGGCTCGACTAACCCGGTAAACGTGGTTCACGCCACTTTCAAGGGTCTGAAAGCCATGCAATCTCCTGAGTCTATTGCTGCCAAGCGTGGCTTGACCGTCAAGGAGATCTTCTGATCATGGCTACCGTTAAAGTAACGCTGATCAAAAGCATGACCGGCCGCATCCCTAACCACAAATTGTGCGTTAAGGGTTTGGGTCTGCGTCGCATCGGTCACACTGTAGAAGTCCAGGATACTCCCGAGAATCGCGGGATGATCAACAAGGCTTACTACATGCTGCGTGTCGAGGGTTAATCGATGAAACTCAATGATCTGAGTCCAGCGCCGGGTTCCCGTCGTGAAAAGCATCGTCCGGGCCGTGGTATCGGTAGCGGTTTGGGTAAGACTGGTGGCCGCGGCCACAAAGGTCAGACCTCCCGCTCCGGTGGCACCATTGCTCCAGGCTTTGAAGGCGGTCAACAGCCGCTGCATCGTCGCCTGCCGAAGTTCGGTTTCGTTTCCCTCAAGGCTATGGATCGCGCAGAAGTGCGTCTGTCCGAGCTGGCTAAAGTGGAAGGCGACATCGTCACCGTGCAGTCCCTGAAAGATGCCAACGTGATTAACGTCAACGTACAGCGTGTGAAAATCATGCTGTCCGGTGAAGTGACTCGCGCTGTCACTATCGGCAAGGGAATCGGCGCCACCAAAGGTGCGCGTTCGGCTATCGAAGCAGCTGGCGGCAAGTTCGAGGAATAAATGGCTAAGCAAGGTGCTCTCTCTGCGCTCGGCAAAGGCGGTATGTCTGAACTCTGGGCTCGTCTGCGTTTTCTGTTCCTGGCGATTATCGTCTACCGAATAGGCGCACACATCCCGGTTCCAGGTATTAACCCGGACCGACTCGCAGAACTGTTTCGACAGAATGAGGGGACCATTCTTAGCTTGTTCAACATGTTCTCCGGCGGCGCGCTGGAACGGATGAGCATCTTTGCACTGGGGATCATGCCGTACATTTCGGCATCGATCATCATGCAACTGATGACAGCCGTCAGCCCGCAGCTGGAACAGTTGAAGAAGGAAGGTGAAGCTGGGCGTCGCAAGATTGCTCAGTACACCCGCTACGGCACTGTCGTTCTCGCTCTCGTTCAGGCTATTGGCATGTCCATTGGTCTGGCAGGGCAGGGCGTATCGTTCACTGGTGACTTTGGCTTCCATTTCGTCGCGGTATCCACTTTTGTGGCTGGTGCGATGTTCATGATGTGGCTGGGTGAGCAGATTACTGAGCGTGGTGTTGGCAACGGTATCTCGATGTTGATTTTCGCAGGTATCGTCGCCGGTCTTCCGAGAGCGATCGGGCAGTCTTTCGAGTCTGCGCGTCAGGGTGATATCAACATTTTTGCCCTGGTTGCGATCGGTTTGCTGGCAGTAGCGATTATCGGTTTTGTGGTGTTCATTGAGCGTGGTCAGCGTCGTATTGCTGTTCACTACGCCAAGCGTCAGCAGGGCCGTAAGGTCTTCGCTGCGCAGACTAGCCACTTGCCGCTGAAGGTGAACATGGCCGGTGTTATTCCGGCTATTTTCGCGAGCAGCATTTTGCTGTTCCCGGCTTCGTTGGGTACCTGGTTCGGTCAGTCTGAAGGTATGGGCTGGTTGCAGGACATCTCGCAGTCGATCGCTCCTGGTCAGCCGTTGAATATTCTGCTGTTTAGTGCAGGGATTATTTTCTTCTGCTTCTTCTATACGGCGTTGATGTTCAATCCGAAAGACGTAGCGGAAAACCTGAAGAAGTCCGGTGCCTTTATTCCGGGTATCCGTCCGGGCGAGCAGTCGGCGCGCTACATTGATGGCGTTCTGACCCGTTTGACCCTGTTCGGTGCTCTATATATGACGGCCGTATGTCTGTTGCCCCAGTTCCTGGTGGTTGCGGCAAACGTTCCGTTCTACCTTGGCGGGACCTCGTTGCTGATCGTGGTCGTGGTTGTGATGGACTTCATGTCCCAAGTACAATCGCACCTCGTTTCGCACCAGTACGAATCCCTGATGAAGAAAGCCAACCTGAAGGGTTACGGCAGCGGCATGTTGCGCTGAGTACCCATAAGGTTCGAGGAGTTGGTGATGAAAGTTCGTGCATCGGTGAAAAAGCTGTGCCGTAACTGCAAAATTATTCGCCGCGAAGGTGTTGTTCGAGTAATTTGCAGCGCGGAACCGCGTCACAAACAGCGCCAAGGCTGAGTGTGATCCGCTTGAAGCCCGGCAGCTAGTGCGCTGCCGGGTTGATTATTTGTTATTACAGCGATATTATCTCGCGCCCTATTTCTTGGCTTCCGGGGCGTAGGTAGCTGTCAATTGGAGTCCCACTGAATGGCCCGTATTGCAGGCGTTAACATTCCAGATAACAAGCACACTGTTATCTCGCTGACCTACATCTATGGTGTTGGTCGCACTACTGCGCAGAAAATTTGCGCAGAGACTGGGGTAAACCCAGCCGCAAAGATCAAAGATCTGAGCGACGAGCAGATTGAACAGTTGCGTGGCGAAGTGGCGAAGTTCACCACTGAAGGTGACCTGCGTCGCGAAGTCAACATGAAAATCAAGCGTTTGATGGATCTCGGTTGCTACCGCGGTCTGCGTCATCGTCGTGGTCTTCCAGTGCGCGGTCAGCGTACCAAGACTAACGCGCGTACCCGTAAAGGTCCGCGTAAGCCGATCCGCAAGTAATCGCCCACGCGAATCGACAGGAAATTAATCATGGCAAAACCTGCTGCTCGTCCTCGTAAAAAAGTTAAAAAGACAGTGGTTGATGGCATCGCCCACATCCATGCTTCTTTTAACAACACAATCGTGACCATCACCGACCGTCAAGGTAACGCGCTTTCTTGGGCTACCTCCGGTGGTTCGGGTTTCCGCGGTTCCCGCAAGTCCACCCCGTTTGCTGCTCAAGTAGCTGCTGAACGTGCTGGTCAAGCTGCGCTGGAATATGGCCTGAAAAACCTCGACGTTAACGTCAAAGGTCCAGGTCCAGGTCGTGAGTCTGCTGTCCGTGCATTGAACGGCTGTGGCTATAAGATCGCCAGCATCACCGACGTGACGCCAATCCCGCACAACGGGTGCCGTCCGCCGAAGAAGCGCCGCGTGTAATCCAGGAGATTGTAAAGAATGGCTCGTTACATTGGTCCAAAATGCAAACTCGCTCGTCGCGAAGGCACCGATCTCTTCCTGAAGAGCGGCGTGCGCGCGATCGAATCGAAGTGCAACATTGAAGCAGCACCTGGTATCCACGGCCAACGCCGCGGTCGCCAGTCCGACTACGGCACCCAACTGCGTGAAAAGCAGAAGGTCCGTCGTATCTACGGCGTTCTCGAGCGTCAGTTCAGCGGCTACTACAAAGAAGCTGCTGGCAAGAAAGGTGCAACCGGTGAAAACCTGCTGCAACTGCTCGAATGCCGTCTGGACAACGTTGTATACCGTATGGGCTTTGGTTCGACTCGTGCCGAATCCCGCCAGCTGGTATCGCACAAGTCGATCAGCGTTAACGGTCAGACCGTAAACGTTCCGTCGTATCAGGTTCGTGCTGGTGACGTGGTTGCAGTTCGCGAGAAAGCAAAAAACCAGCTTCGCATTGTCCAAGCTCTCGATCTGTGTGCCCAACGTGGCCGCGTAGAATGGGTAGAAGTAGACACTGAGAAGAAGTCGGGCGTTTTCAAGAACGTTCCTGCTCGCAGTGATCTGTCCGCCGACATCAACGAAAGCCTGATTGTCGAGCTCTACTCCAAGTAAGGGCTAGAAAATAGGTGCATCCATGCAGATTTCGGTAAATGAGTTCCTGACACCCCGCCATATTGATGTGCAGGTTGTCAGTCCAACCCGCGCCAAGATCACTCTCGAGCCTCTCGAGCGTGGTTTTGGCCACACCCTGGGCAACGCGCTGCGACGCATCCTGTTGTCCTCAATGCCCGGCTGCGCAGTAGTCGAGGCCGAGATTGACGGTGTGCTCCACGAGTACAGCGCCATCGAAGGTGTACAGGAAGACGTAATTGAAATCCTGTTGAACCTTAAAGGTCTGGCCATCAAGCTGCACGGTCGTGACGAAGTTACGCTGACCTTGTCGAAGAAGGGTTCGGGGGTGGTTACCGCTGCCGATATTCAGCTGGATCATGATGTCGAGATCGTTAATCCCGATCACGTAATCGCTAACCTGGCGTCTAACGGCGCCCTGAACATGAAGCTCACTGTAGCTCGTGGTCGTGGTTATGAACCAGCCGACTCGCGTCAGAGCGATGAAGACGAAAGCCGCAGCATCGGTCGCTTGCAGCTTGACTCTTCGTTCAGCCCGGTTCGCCGTATCGCATACGTGGTGGAAAACGCCCGTGTCGAGCAGCGTACTAACCTGGACAAGCTGGTTATTGATCTGGAAACCAACGGTACTCTGGATCCTGAAGAGGCTATTCGCCGCGCTGCAACCATTCTGCAACAGCAGTTGGCTGCGTTCGTCGACCTCAAAGGTGACAGTGAGCCAGTGGTTGTCGAGCAGGAAGACGAGATCGATCCGATCCTGCTTCGCCCGGTTGACGATCTGGAACTGACTGTACGTTCGGCTAACTGCCTTAAGGCGGAAAACATCTACTACATCGGTGACCTGATTCAGCGTACCGAAGTAGAGCTGTTGAAGACTCCGAACCTGGGCAAGAAATCCTTGACTGAAATCAAGGACGTTCTGGCCTCCCGCGGTCTGTCCCTCGGCATGCGCCTCGACAACTGGCCGCCTGCAAGTCTTAAGAAGGACGACAAGGCGACTGCCTGATCGTCGTAATCACCGAACGTAGTGTTTGGTAAGGAATGAACCATGCGTCATCGTAAAAGTGGTCGTCACCTGAGCCGCACCAGCTCGCACCGCAAGGCCATGTTCCAAAACATGGCGGTGTCGCTGTTCGAGCACGAGCTGATCAAAACTACACTGCCGAAAGCTAAAGAACTGCGTCGCGTTGCTGAGCCGCTGATCACTTTGGCCAAGACAGACAGCCTGGCTAACCGCCGTTTGGTTTTCGACCGTACTCGTTCGAAAGCTATCGTTGGTAAGCTCTTCAACGACCTGGGCAAGCGTTACGCTACCCGTGAGGGTGGCTACCTGCGCATCCTCAAGTGCGGCTTCCGCACTGGCGACAACGCGCCTATGGCGTACGTCGAGTTGGTTGATCGTGCTACCGGCGGTGAAGCTGTATCCGCTGAGTAAGACGTCAGTCTGAAACGAAGAACCGGGCCTAGTGCCCGGTTTTTTGTGCCTGAAAGAAAATGAGTGATTCGTACAAGCTTCCGACACTGTTCTCTTGTCATCATGTGCGGGAAATGATCATTAGTAATTTTCTATCGATGCCCGCAAGGTAATGAATTTGTAGGTGTCACGTTGATGATCAATACTTCCCACCAAGCCGATTAGCCGGCAGTTTGAAGACTGAAAGAGGAAGAAGACCGTATGAGCCAGATTAAAACGCTTACGACTGCCAGTGGCGCTCCTGTCGCTGATAACCAGAATTCTCGCTCTGCCGGCCCTCGCGGCCCGCTGCTGCTCGACGATTTTCACTTGCTCGAGAAGCTCGCCCATTTCAACCGTGAAAACATTCCTGAGCGCCGCGTACATGCCAAGGGCTCGGGTGCTTACGGTACGTTCACTGTTACCCGCGATATCACCCAGTACACCAGCGCCAAGCTGTTCGAGTCTGTGGGCAAGCAAACCCCGACTTTTCTGCGATTCTCCACCGTCGGTGGCGAGCGTGGATCGGCTGATACCGAGCGCGATCCTCGTGGTTTCGCTTTGAGGTTTTACACCGAAGAAGGCAACTGGGACATCGTTGGCAACAACACGCCAGTGTTCTTCATTCGCGATCCCCTGAAGTTTCCAGACTTCATCCACACTCAAAAGCGTCTGCCACAAAGCAACCTGAAAAGTGCGCAAATGATGTGGGACTTCTGGTCGCACTCACCCGAAGCCCTGCACCAGGTCACGATCCTGTTCTCTGATCGCGGCATTCCTGACGGCTACCGTCACATGCATGGTTTCGGCAGCCACACTTATAGCCTGATCAGCGCGCAGGGCGAGCGTCACTGGGTGAAGTGGCACTACAAGACCAAGCAAGGGATCAAGAACCTGGCGCCGGCAGACGCTGCACGTCTGGCGGGCACCGATCCGGATTACGCCCAGCGTGACCTGTTCGAAGCGATCGAGCGTGGTGACTTCCCGAAATGGCGCGTGTGCATCCAGATCATGACCGAAGCTCAGGCTGCGGCGCATTTCGAGAACCCGTTCGATGTCACCAAAACCTGGTCGCAGAAAGAATTCCCGCTGATCGAAGTGGGTGAGCTGGAATTGAACCGCAACCCACTGAATTACTTTGCTGAAGTCGAGCAAGCCGCATTCGGCCCCAGCAACATGGTTCCAGGCGTCGGTCTCTCGCCTGACCGTATGCTGCAAGGTCGTGTGTTCGCTTACGCTGATGCCCATCGCTACCGTGTCGGCACCAACCACCAGCAATTGCCGGTGAATGCTCCGCGCAGTCCGGTGAATACTTATCAGCGCGATGGCTCGATGGCTTTTGGCAGCAACGGTGGTGCGGCACCTAATTACGAGCCGAACAGCTACATCGAGTCGCCAAAGCAAGCGCCGCATTATGCTGAGCCTGCGCTGGCCTTGAGCGGTGCGGCTGATCGTTACGATCACCGCGAAGACACCGACTACTACAGCCACGCCGGTGCACTGTTCCGCTTGATGGGTGACGAGCAAAAAGCGTTGTTAGTCAGCAACATCGCCGGGGCAATGAGCGGGGTTTCGCCTGACGTCGTCGACCGTCAGTTGCAGCACTTCTATAAAGCCGATCCGGCGTATGGAGACGCAATCGCAAAGCTGCTCAACGTACAGCTTAACGAAGTCTAAACGAGAAGCAGAACCGCCCTCATTTGGGCGGTTTTTGCGTTATTTAGGCCGCTTTTCTCAGAATATCTTCGCTTTTATTGCGTAGAAAGGGTGACCTTCCAGTCAGGTTGGTTCAAACTACAGCCTTTCAAGCAGGGAGATGTAGGGCGATGCAAGGCCACCCAGATGTTATCGATTACCTCAACACGTTGCTGACCGGCGAACTGGCCGCGCGTGACCAATATTTTGTGCATTCGCGGATGTATGAGGACTGGGGGTTCACCAAGCTCTACGAGCGAATCAACCACGAGATGGAAGAAGAGGCAGGTCACGCCGATGCGTTGATGCGCCGGATTCTGATGCTTGAAGGCACACCGCGTATGCGTCCGGATGATCTGGATGTCGGCACCACGGTACCGGAGATGCTCGAAGCGGATCTGCGTCTTGAGTACAAAGTCCGTGCTGCGCTGTGCAAAGGCATTGAGCTCTGCGAGCAACACAAGGACTACGTCAGTCGTGAGATCCTGCGGATCCAGCTGAACGACACCGAAGAAGATCACACCTACTGGCTGGAAAAGCAGTTGGGCCTGATCAAGCTGATCGGTCTCGAGAACTATCTGCAGTCTCATACTTCCTGATTGCAAAGATACAAAAAAGCCCCTGTCACTGATGAAGTGACAGGGGCTTTTTCATGCCCGGTGTTTAGGCACGATCTCGGATCAGCAACGGCTTGAGGTAGTAACCGGTGTGAGATTGCTTCATCTCGGCCACTTCCTCTGGCGTGCCGGTGGCGATGATCTGTCCACCCTTGGAACCGCCTTCAGGCCCGAGATCAACCAGCCAGTCAGCCGTCTTGATCACGTCCAGGTTGTGTTCGATCACCACCACGGTGTTGCCGTGATCGCGCAGGCGATGCAGCACGTCTAGCAATTGCTGGATATCCGCGAAGTGCAGGCCCGTGGTCGGCTCATCGAGGATGTACAGGGTCTTGCCGGTGTCGCGTTTGGATAGCTCGCGAGAGAGCTTGACCCGCTGCGCTTCACCGCCGGACAGCGTAGTCGCCGACTGCCCCAGCTTGATGTACGACAGCCCCACATCCATCAGCGTTTGCAGCTTGCGCGCCAGCGCCGGCACCGCATCGAAGAACACCCGGGCTTCCTCGATCGTCATCTCGAGGGTTTCGTGGATATTCTTGCCCTTGTACTTGATCTCAAGGGTTTCGCGGTTGTAGCGCTTGCTCTTGCACACGTCGCACGGCACATAGATGTCCGGCAGGAAGTGCATTTCCACCTTGATCAGACCATCGCCTTGGCACGCTTCGCAGCGACCGCCCTTGACGTTGAACGAGAAACGCCCAGGCCCGTAACCACGCGAGCGTGATTCCGGCACGCCGGCGAACAGTTCGCGGATCGGCGTGAACAACCCGGTGTAGGTCGCCGGGTTGGAGCGCGGCGTACGACCGATCGGGCTCTGGTCGATATCGACGACTTTGTCGAGATGTTCCAGGCCTTTGATGCTGTCGTGTGCTGCGGCTTCCAGCGTGGTCGCGCCGTTGAGTGCCGTAGCGCTCAGTGGGAACAGCGTGTTGTTGATCAGCGTCGATTTGCCCGAACCGGACACGCCGGTCACGCAGGTCAGCAGGCCGATCGGGATTTCCAGATCGACATTGCGCAAGTTGTTACCGCGCGCGCCCTTGAGTGACAGGGTCAGCTTCTTGTTGCGTGGCGTGCGCTTGGCTGGCACTGCGATCTTCACCCTGCCAGACAAGTATTTGCCAGTCAGTGAGTCCGGGTGCGCCATGACTTCGGCGGGCGTACCTTCGGCGACGATATGGCCGCCATGCACACCGGCGCCCGGGCCGATATCCACAACGTAGTCGGCCAAACGGATGGCGTCCTCGTCGTGCTCGACCACTATTACCGTGTTGCCGATATCGCGCAGATGTTTGAGTGTGCCGAGCAGTCGGTCGTTATCCCGCTGGTGCAAGCCAATCGACGGTTCGTCGAGGATGTACAACACGCCCACCAGACCAGCACCGATCTGACTGGCCAGACGAATCCGCTGGGCTTCACCGCCGGAAAGGGTGTCCGCGCTGCGGTCCAGCGACAGGTAGTCCAGCCCGACGTTAACCAGAAACTGCAGACGCTCGCGGATTTCCTTGAGGATCTTGTCGGCAATTTCGCCACGACGACCGGTCAGCTTCAGCGTGCCGAAATACTCGCAGGCATCGCCGATTGGCAGGTTGGTCACCGCCGGCAGAGTCTTCTCGCCGACCCAGACGTGCCGCGCCTCGCGACGCAGACGGGTGCCTCGGCAATCCGGGCAGGACTGGGTACTGAGGAACTTGGCCAGCTCTTCACGCACGCTCGCCGATTCGGTTTCGCGGTAACGTCGCTCCAGGTTCGGCACGATGCCTTCGAACGGGTGCGAACGTTTGACGATATCGCCACGGTCATTGAGGTATTTGAAGTCGACGTTCTGCGAGCCGCTGCCGTGCAGGATGAACTTCTGCTGATCGGCCGGCAGTTCGTTGAATGGCTTCTCCAGACTGAAACCATAGTGCGAGGCCAGCGAGCCGAGCATCTGGAAGTAATAGACGTTACGCCGGTCCCAGCCGCGGATCGCGCCTTCGGCCAGCGTCAGTTCGCCGTTGACCAGTCGCTTGATGTCAAAGAATTGCTTAACGCCCAGGCCGTCGCAGGTCGGGCAGGCGCCGGCCGGGTTGTTGAAGGAAAACAGCTTGGGTTCGAGTTCGCTGATTGCATGGCCGCAGATCGGGCAGGCAAAGCGTGCGGAGAAGATCATCTCTTCGCCTGGCTCGTCGTCCATCGGCGCCACGAGGGCGATACCGTCCGCGAGCTTTAGCGCGGTCTCGAAAGACTCGGCCAGACGCTGCTGCAGATCGGCGCGAACCTTGAAGCGGTCGACGATCACATCGATCGAGTGCTTCTTCTGTTTATCCAGTTTCGGCAGTTCGTCGAGTTCGCAGATTCGGCCATTGACCCGGGCGCGGACGAAACCTTGCGCACGCAGTTCTTCAAAAACCGACAGATGCTCGCCTTTACGCTCGCGAATCACCGGTGCCAGCAGCATCAGTTTGCTGCCCTCCGGCTGCGCCAGCACCAGATCGACCATCTGGCTGACGGTCTGCGCTTCAAGCGGGATATCGTGATCCGGGCAACGCGGCGTACCGACGCGCGCATAGAGCAGGCGCAGGTAGTCGTAGATTTCGGTGATGGTGCCGACCGTGGAGCGCGGGTTGTGCGAGGTCGACTTTTGTTCGATGGAGATTGCCGGCGACAGGCCTTCAATGGTGTCGACGTCAGGTTTTTCCATCATCGACAGGAACTGCCGGGCGTAGGCCGACAGGGATTCGACATAGCGGCGCTGACCTTCGGCGTACAGGGTGTCGAAGGCCAGGGACGACTTGCCGGATCCGGACAGGCCGGTGATGACGATCAGTTTGTCCCGTGGCAGGGTCAGGTCGATGTTCTTCAGGTTGTGGGTACGGGCCCCACGTATCAGGATCTTGTCCAAAGTGGCCTCGCTCGGCGGGCGTCGAAAACGTAGGAGTATACGGGCAAATACTGGATGGATGCACACTATCAAGCCAAGCGTTTTTTGCCTTGCATGAAGAGAGTTTCATCTATGCGTGGCAAAGCGTCGCGATATACCCCGTCTTTCGATGGGACTGGTAGAATCGCCGCCGGTTCACACGAGGTTTTTCCATGCACGATCCCCACAGCGAACGCATGAGTGGCAGCGAGACCCGCGCAGCGAGCGGTCTGGCCCTGGTGTTCGCCTTCCGTATGCTTGGCATGTTCATGGTGTTGCCGGTACTGGCGACCTACGGCATGGATCTGGCAGGAGCGACCCCGGCGCTGATTGGGTTGGCTATCGGCGCTTACGGCCTGACACAGGCGATTTTCCAGATTCCGTTCGGATTCATTTCCGACCGCATCGGCCGTCGGCCAGTGATTTACCTGGGGCTGATCGTCTTCGCCCTCGGCAGTGTGCTGGCCTCTCAGGCTGACTCGATCTGGGGCGTGATCGCCGGGCGGATCCTGCAAGGCGCCGGGGCGATTTCCGCTGCGGTCATGGCGTTACTGTCTGACCTGACCCGTGAACAACACCGCACCAAAGCGATGGCGATGATCGGCATGACCATCGGCCTGTCGTTCGCCGTGGCCATGGTGGTCGGGCCGCTGCTGACCAGTGCTTTCGGCTTGTCCGGATTGTTTCTCGCCACTGGCGCGATGGCGCTGGTCGGAATCGTGATCGTCATGTTCATGGTGCCGAAATCCACCGGGCCGTTGCAGCACCGTGAATCGGGTGTGGCGCGGCAGGCGTTGCTGCCGACGCTCAAGCATCCGGATCTGTTGCGCCTGGATCTGGGCATCTTTGTGTTACATGCCATGTTGATGTCGAGCTTCGTCGCGCTGCCCTTGGCGCTGGTAGAAAAAGCCGGTTTGCCCAAGGAGCAGCACTGGTGGGTCTACCTGACAGCACTGCTGATTTCGTTCTTCGCCATGATCCCGTTCATCATCTATGGCGAGAAGAAACGCAAAATGAAACGAGTTTTGCTCGGTGCCGTCATGACGCTGATGCTGACTGAGCTATTCTTCTGGCAGTTCGGTGACAGCTTGCGGGCTCTGGTGATTGGCACGGTGGTGTTTTTCACCGCGTTCAATCTGCTGGAGGCTTCATTGCCGTCGCTGATCAGCAAGGTTTCACCGGCGGGCGGGAAGGGCACGGCCATGGGCGTGTATTCCACCAGCCAGTTCCTCGGTTCGGCACTCGGCGGGATACTCGGCGGCTGGTTGTTTCAGCATGGCGGTCTGTCGGTTGTGTTCCTTGGATGTGCCGGGCTGGCTGCCATATGGCTGGCCTTTGCTGTTACCATGCGCGAACCTCCCTACGTGACGAGCCTGCGCTTGCCGTTGTCGCCCGAGGCGATCCGCGAAGCGGGTCTGGTCGAGCGCCTCAAGGCCCTCGTAGGGGTAACCGATGCAGTGATAGTTGCTGATGAAGCGGCTGTTTACATCAAACTGGACAAAGAATTAGTGGATCGCGACACCCTCGAACGCCTGGTGAACAACCCGGCCGGGGCTGCTTGCGAAGCCTAGGAGAACGTTATGGCCCGTGGGGTTAACAAAGTCATATTGGTCGGCACTTGCGGCCAGGATCCCGAAGTTCGCTACCTGCCTAACGGTAACGCCGTGACCAACCTGAGTCTGGCAACCAGCGAACAGTGGACCGACAAGCAAACCGGTCAGAAGGTCGAGAAGACCGAATGGCACCGTGTTTCGATGTTCGGCAAGGTTGCAGAAATCGCTGGCGAATACCTGCGTAAAGGCTCGCAGGTTTACATCGAAGGCAAGCTGCAGACCCGTGAGTGGGAAAAAGACGGTATCAAGCGTTACACCACCGAAATCGTGGTCGACATGCAAGGCACCATGCAACTGCTTGGCGGCCGTCCACAACAGGGCGAGCAACAAGGCGGCGGCAACAACTATCAGCAGTCCGCTCCAGCGCCACGTCAGCAGGCTCCGCGCCCGCAGCAGTCGGCGCCGCAACAGCGTTCGGCCCCGGCTCCACAGCAAGCCGCGCCGCAACCGGCTCCGGATTTCGACAGCTTTGATGACGATATTCCGTTCTGATTCGTCTCCTGAATCGCTCCGGATTTAGTATCAGAACCCCCGCATTGCGGGGGTTTTGTCGTTTTGGCAGGGCTGAAAGTGGCGGACGCTCCATGAGGTGACCGAGCGGTCCCGGCGATCGCGGCGGTAAAGTTTTGTACTGAGTCTTGAAGGCAGGGCCAAGCCGATCCATGATCCGTCCCGGCGACTGGCGATCCAGTCGATTTTCTGCAAGAACAGGTCCCCCGGTGTAGGGGCTGTTCCATAACAACAAGAGAAACCCATGAGCAGTAGCAAGAACAAGGAAATCGAGTACCTGCGCGGCGTGGCGATCCTGATGACGGTGTTTGCCCATAGCTCCATGTTGCTGCCGTTTCATGCTGAGTTCATGCAGAAACTGTTCAACATTTATTCCCCTTGGTCGGGGGTGGATTTGTTTTTCTGTATTTCCGGTTACGTGGTCAGCAAGGCGTACCTGGACTATTTCGATAAAAACCGTGAGCAGAACCGGTTCGGCGTTGCCGCCACGTCGTTCTGGATCCGTCGCGCTTATCGTCTGCTGCCCACCGCGTGGCTGTGGGTGCTGATTCCGTTGGCGTTCTCGATCTTCTTCAACCAGTCCAATGCGTTTCAGTCGTGGTTCGAAAATCTGCGCAGCTTCACTGCAATCGCCACGTTCACGGGGAATCTGGCGAATCAGTACGGCGTGCTATTGGGGCCGAACTCGGTGTACTGGAGCTTGGCGCTGGAGGAGCAGTTTTATTTCATCTTCCCGCTGTTCCTGCTGCTTATCACCTCAACCCGTTGGCGGGTGATCGCACTGCTCGCGCTGATTGCCGTGCAGTTCCCGTTCAATCGCTATGCGTTTGGCGGGCCGTTGGCCGGCATGCTTTTCTCGTTCCGCGTGGACGCGATGATGTGGGGCATTCTGTTGTGCCTGTTTACGCGCACCTCGTTATACAAGGACATCGAGCCTGTGGCGCTGGGCGGCAGCCTGGCCAAACGGCTGGCGCTGACGCTGTTCCTGCTTTACATGCTCGGTGCTATTGCCGGTCAACTGATCGCCATGCCAATTGCGGTCGGCCTGATCGCATTAAATGCGTTGATTCTGGTCTGGCTCTCCAGTTACCAGAAGGGCTATATCTATTGCCCGGCGTTCTTGAGCGGGCTAGGACAATGGCTGGGGTCGCGCTCGTACGCCTTGTATGTCGTGCATATGTTTGCCTATCACTTGAGCACCGAAATCTGGAGTCGAGTGGCCAGCGAAAGGGGCGTTGAACTGGGGCCTGAGTTCACCGTAGAAATGTTGCTCACCTCGTTTGCGATCATGGTGGTCTGCAGCGAGCTGAACTACCGCTTTGTCGAAACGCCCCTACGCCGCCGCGGTGCGGAAATTGCGCAGCGCAGAATGGCCCGCGCCAGCACCACCGAAGTGACCAAGGAAACGCCTGCAGTACCGAATCCGGTACGCTCGACCGAATTTTCATAAGCCAGGCCATTAACAAAAAACCCGTAGCGCTTCCACGCTACGGGTTTTTTGTTGCTGACAATTTGCGCTTTAACGGCTCAGTCCAGAATCAGGTGCGGCAAGAACCGGCTCGAATCCTTGGTAATCAGACTGTTGTCCTCACGCACACCAATCCCGGCCGCTTGATCACCAATTACCCAGGAACCGATCAGCGTGTAGCTGTCGTCGAACTTCGGCAATGGCGCGAACTCCTGCAGGATGAACGGCGCATCGGTGTAAGGCCCGTCTTCTTTGACGATCAGACCGTCCGCGGTTTGCAGCTCGATGTTGGCGCCTTCCCGGGAAAAGTACGGCTTGCGCACCCAGCCCTTGGGCACGGCGCTGGCCGGATTCGGATCAAGATGTGCCGCGAGCAGATTCGGATGGCCCTCGTGCAACTCCCACAGCAACGGCAACGCGCCTTTGTTCGAGAGGATCGCTTTCCACGCCGGCTCGAAAAATTGCGTATCGCACGCGGCAATCGCCGCGCCGAACGGCTCGTGGAAGATGAACTCCCAGGCGTGCAACTTGAATAGGTGCGGGATCCAGCGATCCTGCAGGTCGACGAATCGGCCATCGGCACTGAGGCCAATGTCCTCGATGTCGATGTGCCGTGATTCGATGCCGACTTTTTCCGCGATCAGGCGCAGGTAGTCCGTGGTGCCCTTGTCTTCAACCGAGTCTTTCATCGAGGCGAAGTAGAACGGCCGCTTGAGCTGCAACTCGGCGAAGGCTTGATGCAGTTTGGTGTCGATGCTGTTGAACTGGTCGGCATGGCTCGGCAGCGTGCCGCGCTCGATGCATTGCTCCAGCCAGCCCCACTGGAACGCCGCCGCTTCGTAGAGGCTGGTCGGCGTGTCGTAGTTGAGCTCCAGCAGTTTTGCCGGGCCGTTGCCGCTGTAGGAAAAGTCCATGCGTCCGTACAGATGCGGATGACCTTCCAGCCAGGACGTGCGGGTCATGTCGTAGTACGCAGGCGGGATGCTCAACCGATCAAGCAACGCTTCGCTGCGCACCACGCGGTCGACCAGATCCATGCACATCTCGTGCAGTTCGGTGGTCGGGTCTTCCAGATCATTTTCGATCTGCGCGAGCGTGAACTGGTAGTACGCGCTTTCATCCCAGTAGGGTTCGTCGTCGATGGTGTGGAACATGAAGCCGAGGCTCTCGGCTGTCTGTTTCCAGTCGGGGCGCTCGGCGCAGTGGATCTTTTTCATGGTCAGCTGCTCGAACGACCGGAGCTGCTACCCCAGCCACCCCAACCGCTGCGCGCGCTGGACTGGCTGCCGAAGCCGCCACGGGAAGTCGAGGAGGCGACGTTCACCGGTTTGCTTCTGGTGCTCTCGTAGTCCGGTTGGCTGCGCGGTGCCGATTCGATTTTGCGGTACTGCGTCGAAGTGTTGTAGGTCTGGCGTGTATCGCGGTCGCGGTAAACCGTGCGGTTGGAGTTGTTGCTCATCGCATTGCCGATCAGCCATCCGGTCAACATGCCATTGCCGCCCCCACCACCGGAGTAGTGCGAAGTGCTCTGGGTCGCGTTGCTGGATGTTGTGTCACCCGCCGGCATCTGCGCGTCGGCGATGGCATCGAGATTTTGCGCGGCTTCACCGGGCTGCGGCACTTTGAAGCCGCCGAGTTTCGGCACGAAGCGGCCGTCGGAATTTTTCTGACACCAGTCGGCGGCAAAATCCGCGTCGCACTTCGCTTTGTCGTCGTACGCCGGAGCGATGCGTCGGTGCTCGGTCAGAGCCGCAACGTAGGCATTGGAGCAAACATCAGCAGCGACTTCTGCATCGACGCACTGTTCCACGCTCTGGAAGTTGCGTGGCTGATCGACCGCCGCCGCTTCGCCGGAGATGGCGATGGCCACCGACGCCGCGAGGGACAGCTGAACGTATTTACTTCGTTTCATCTAGGGCTTCCTGCCGATCAGTTGGACGGTGTCATGCACGCAGCGTTGAGCATGCCGACGCTGATCGCGACGGCGGCGACATAGATGCCAGCGGCCACTTCACCGTTGGCGATGCGCTGGGAAGTACCTTTGAGCACCAGGGTCGTGCCAAGGAACGCCAGCAGTTGCACCACTGCGGCGATCACCGCCCAAACCACGAAGTCGACAACGTTGACCGAAAAGGCAATCACGTTACTGGCAGGAATGGCGAAACCGATGATTGCACCGGCCAGCGCGACGGCAGCGGCCGTGTTGCCGGAACGAATCAGCTCGAACTCTTTGTGCGGGGTGACGCGGGTGTAGACGAACTGAAACAGCATGAACAGCAGCACGGCGCCAATCAGGTAGACGATGAAACCGGTCAACGCGGTCTTGTTAAGCGAAACGGCCAGCACTTCCAGCATGGAAAACTTCCTTATTTAAATGGTGCTCAGGTCAGTCGTGTACAACGAGATGCCCAGCGAGGTGCTCAGGCTGACGGTGCCTTCTTCATCCTGTTCGACGGAGAACAGCAACAGTTCGCGGCGATCGGTCAGGCCGGTCTCGCGTGCGTAGAGCATTGAGTGGTGGTTGATGGTGTAGCTTTCGTCCGCATTGACCACGTGCTCAGTCATCGGCACCAGTTCGGTCTGGCCTTGTTCGGTGCCCCACTCACGGGTGTATTCGACACCGTCGTGGGTGTAGGCCGGCAGGCCGATCAGGCTGTTGGGGCCGGCCAGGCGCTGCAGTTCGGCATCGCTGTTGACGGTCACGTAACTGAGATAGTTGAAGAGCGTGACCGATTCGATCTGGTCATCGCCGGTGACGTGGATCTGCACCCAGAAATCCTCGTCGTTCATGTAATAGCGGTGCAGTTTGTTGGACTGGCCGAGATCGACCCAGCCTGCGCTCCAGACCGCCTGATCGAAGGGCACACGCACCGAAGTCGAACCGTCGAGCAGCAACGAAAGGGTCGAATCGAACCTGACACCCTTGCCTTGCGCCATGCCGAGTGGGCCGCCGGCAACGGTTGGCGTTGGCGCAGCGGTCTGCCAGTTGCTGGTGCCCAGCAAATCTTTAAACCATCCCATGGGTACGTTCCTTGAAGCGGGTGGAGGTGTTCGTTGGCAAAAAAACGTCGCTAGTGTACCGGGCTGCGTGGTGAACGAGCAGGCAAAATGCAAATGTTGCGGATGCATAAAAACGTGTAGGAGCTGCCGCAGGCTGCGATCTTTTGATTTTGACAACAGATCAAAAGATCGCAGCCTTCGGCAGCTCCTACACGGTGCGTGTTACTGAGCGGATTTCTGCTTCAGGCGTTCGAGGATCGCATTGGCGCTGCCTTCGTTCGGCGTGATGCCGGCGTCGCGCAGTTTGCGGTCCAGATCGTTGCCGGTCGCGGCATCAGCCAGTTCGTCCGCAGCGCTCAGTTCGGCAGCACGTTGCTGCTGTTTGGCTTGCAGGCGGTTCAAGGTGCCGACTGCGGTTTCCAGTTTGCCGTTGGCGCCGCCACTGGCGATGGACGCGCTGACCTGGGCTTTCTGCACGCTGTCACGAGCCTTGGCCATGTCCACTTGCTGGCGCAGGCTCTTGATCCGCGATTCGGCCTTGTTGATGTCTTTGCGCATGTTGGCGGCGTAGGTGCCGAACTCGTCGCTTTGTTTCTTCTCGACATCAAGGTCGTTGGTCAGGGTCGAAATCGCTTCGGCCACTTCCAGTGCCAGGTCTTCACGGCCGGCGTTCAGGGCCGAAACAGCTTTGGCTTCCAGATCCTTGATCTTGGCGTCGTACTCGCTCACGCGGTCGGCGGCCAGTTTGTGCTTGGCCATGATGGTGACCAGTTCACGACGGGCGTTCGACAGCGCGGTATCGGCGTCGCGGATTTCCTGATCGAGGATACGCAGGGCCTGTTGGTCGACGATGCTTTCGCCGACTTCACTGGCGCCGCCGCGCAGTGCGGTGAACAACTTGCTCCAGATGGACTGAGTCATTGGATATTCCCTGTTGATTACTTGAAGAAGTGTTCGAAGGCTTCGCTCGCGCGCTGCACGTTGTCGACCAGGGTTTTCACCTCGGTAACCACGTTGGTCAGGCTCGAGTCGGCGCTCAGGGCGCCAAACATGTTGTAAACGGTCTGGCCGTTCGGCATCGACTCGATACCGATCGACGATAGCGGGAACATTTCCCGGCTGCGCAGCACGGCGTCGTTGAAGGCTTGGACGTCAGTGATCGAATCGATGTCCACCAGCACGGTGTCGACGATGATCTGCTGACCGGCCAGGGCGATGTGAATCGGCAGGCCGCCGAAATCGTTCATTTCCAGCTTGATGCTGGGCTCGGAGCTCTGGATCAGAGACAGCGTGATCTCTTGCGAAGCCACCTCGTCCAGTGCCTTGAGGGCGTTGAAGAGGCTATCGATGTTCCAGTTGTTGCCTGCGCTCATGTAATTCTCCGACATGATTGAGCCAGCCAGAATCGGTTGGCGTAGCTGTTGCTCCATCTGCTTGAGCAAGCTTCGGTTTTCGGGAAGCACCCAAGTTTCGTGTTTCACATAACCGGCGGCAGCCAGGCCCGCGCGCATCTGTTTCATATAGAAACTCGACGGTTTTTTCGCGGACGGTTTCGAGCGCTCACCCTTGGGGCTTTCTGATGCAACGGCGGGGGAGCGGCTTTTCATGGCATTGACTCGGTTATGAATGTCTCACGCGTGAGCCACACTACAACCAATTCAAAGTGCCATCAATGACTCACGCGTGAGATTTTCATGACAGACGAAAAAAGGCCCGCTGCGAGGCGGGCCTTAGTGTTTAAAAAGTGTCGTTCTGCAGGGTTTTAGCGGTTGGCGGTGAGGAATTCGTCAGTGGACACCACGTTGGCGTACGCAAAACCCAGCGCCGACATAAACGCGGCGTGGACGTGCGCTGCCGGCACGGTGAGACCGTTGAACTCCAGATCACGGCTGGCGCAGGCGTCGTGGATCACCGTGACGCTGTAACCCATATCCGCCGCCGCACGGGTGATGCCGTCGACGCACATGTGGCTCATGCTACCGACCACCACCAACTCCTTGATGCCTTGTTCATCCAGAATCGATTGCAGTTCGGTTTCGCGGAACGAGTTGACGAAATGCTTGAGCACCACGGGCTCGTCGGCGCGGTTGAGTACTTTCGGATGCAGCTTCGCGCCGTCGGAACCTGGCGTGAAAAACGGTGCCTCGGGTGAGGTGAATTCGTGGCGGATATGGATCACTGAATCCCCGGCATCGCGGAACGCTGCGATCAGTTGGACGGCGTTGTCGGCAGCGGCGTCGGCACCGACCAGCGGCCACTTGCCTTGGGGGAAGTAGTCATTCTGGATATCGACTACGATGAGCGCTTGCTTGGCCATGGATGTGTCCTTGAGGTATTGGCTGGAAGTGGCTTCAGTATTGGCGCTGGCCGATGATTCGAGGATTGGCCGCACCGACAATAGACAGGGGAAAACTGACAATGGGCGCAGAAAGGGCCGCCGTGGCTGAATTGGGCGTGCTGATTTATCCCGGCGCGCAGATGGCGGCGGTGCATGGTTTGACTGATCTGTTCGCGGTGGCCAACCGGATCGCTGGCGAGCATCAGGCTGCGCAATTGCCGCTGTTGCGCGTCAGTCATTGGCAGGCCGAAAGCGATCGGCCGCCGGCACGGGTTTACGACAGTCTTCCCGGCACAGAAAGCCATTTGCTGGCGGTGTTGATACCGCCCTCGATCGCTGGATTCTCTGCGGCGCACATGCCGGCCGGTCTGGCACCATGGCTGCGCGAGCAACACGCCCGTGGCGCAACGCTTGGCGGGGTTTGTGTGGGCTCGTTGATGCTCGCCGAAAGCGGTCTGCTCGACGGCCGCAGCGCCACGACCCACTGGACCTCGGCCAAGGCATTCGCCGAGCGTTATCCGAAGATCAAGCTCAAGGCTGACACACCGATTGTTGATGATGGCGACTTGATCACCACGGCCGGTTTGATGGCGTGGTCGGAGCTGGGGTTGCGTCTTGTCGATCGTCTGCTCGGGCCGAGTATCGCCACCGCCACGGCGCGGTTTCTGGTGATGGAACACAGCGACAGCGCCAGCGAGTGCGGGAGTAATTTCGCGCCGATTCTCAGTCATGGCGATGCAGCGATTCTCAAGGTACAGCACTGGTTGCAAGGCACCGGCGCGACAGATGTTTCGCTGACCACGATGGCCGAGCGGGCAGGGCTGGAGGAACGCACGTTTCTGCGTCGGTTTCGAGCGGCGACCGGGTTGAAACCAACCGAATATTGCCAGCATTTGCGGGTGGGCAAGGCGCGGGAAATGCTCGAGTTCACCAATGGCACGATCGACCATATTGCGTGGACGGTGGGGTATCAGGACCCGGGGGCATTCCGCGCGATTTTCAAGAAGATTACCGGGCTGGCGCCGAGTGAGTATCGGGGGCGGTTTGGTTTAGCCCGTTAATCAGAGACTGTCTCAATCCCTGTGGGAGCGGGCTTGCCCGCGATTCGGTCTTACAGTTGGACAAGTCGCTGGCTGAGCCACCGCTATCGCTGGCAAGCCAGCTCCCACAGGGTTATCTGCGAAGCTTTGGGGTCGTGCAATTTGCCGGGAATTTGCGGGCCGTCGTGCAGATTGAAACGATCGCAGTGCCATCACGGTTTTAGCAAATCGTTGATTCTTCGAGGATTTCCATGCTTTTACCGTTGGCCTGATCTCTGCACCTGTCCTGTCTACATTCATCGGACCGCCTGAAGGGGGATGCATGACACCGAAACCCCGCAAAAAAACCGTGGTTGCCCACTCAGTCCGCGCCGATGCGCCGCAGCACGAGGTGGAAACCAACAAGGCCCTGGCGCGCTGGCTGGCGCAGATTCTCGGGTTCAAATTCGGCGGCACTTATGACCCCGCGAAACATCGCGGCGGTGATCTGTATCTGTTGCCGACGCAAACCCTTGTCGGCGCCGCCAACGCTCAGGCAGTTGGGGTGAAAGGCCCCGATGATTTGTGGGGCGGCTACGTCGAATACGACTTCATCTGCACCAAAGCCATCAGCCATGGCCTGCGCAGTCATCTGGCCCACGCGCCGCAAGGCTGGTCGCCACTGTTTTCTGAACGCGTGCGCAGCGTGGTGCTCGACGGTCTCAGCGTGTTCGCCTTCGAAGATGCGCGGCCTGCTGCCGAGCATCTGTTGTACAGCGGGCCGATCCGTCTGAAGCCGATTCACGCTTGCGCCGGTCGCGGCCAGGAAGTCATCAAAAGCCTCGACGCCTTCGACGAAATTCTCGCCCGACCTGAAGCGCACGAGCTGTTCAGCGAAGGCGTAGTGCTGGAGCAGGATCTGAGCGAGGTCATCACCCACAGCGTCGGCCAGTCATTCATCGGTGACAGAGTGCTGAGTTACTGCGGTGATCAATACTTGACCAAAGATGCCCATGGCGAAGACGTCTACGGCGGCTCGAATCTGCTGGTGGTGCAGGGCGGTTATGAGGATTTGCTGGCGCTGGAATTGCCCGATGACGTGCGTTTGGCCATCGAGCAGGCGCAAGTATTCGACAGCGCCGCCGATGAGGCCTATCCGCGCTTTTACGCCTCGCGCCGCAACTACGACATCGCTCAAGGGCTGGACAGCAACGGCAAAACCCGCAGCGGTGTACTCGAACAGTCCTGGCGTATGGGCGGCGCCAGCAGCGCTGAAGTGGCGGCACTGCAAAGTTTCGTCAACGACCCCGCAATGCGCGCAATCCGCGTATCTTCAGTGGAAACCTATATCGATCAGCCGCTGCCGGCGGACGCCATCGAGGTGTATCGCGGCCCGGCTGAGAACAGCGAATTTCTCCTCAAATACGTAACGGTCAAATCTTATGACGGCTAGAAGCGAAAGCATTCAAATCGACATTGATGATGAACAGATGAGCGGGACGTTTCTCAGTCCCAAATCGAAGGTGCCGGGGGTGTTGTTTGTCCACGGTTGGGGCGGCAGCCAGGAGCGTGATCTTGAAAGGGCGAAAGGGATCGCCGGCCTCGGCTGCGTGTGTCTGACGTTTGACTTGCGCGGCCACACTGGCGGCAGCGGAATTTCGCTGAGTCGGGTTACCCGCGAAGACAACCTGCGCGATCTGCTGGCGGCCTACGACCGCTTGCTCTCGCACCCGGCGCTCGACACATCGGCTATTGCCGTGGTTGGCACCAGTTACGGCGGCTACCTCGCGTCGATCCTTACCTCGTTGCGCCCGGTGCGCTGGCTGGCGCTGCGGGTGCCGGCGCTGTATCGCGATGAGCAATGGCACACGCCCAAACGTGATCTGGACAAGGCTGACCTGCGCGATTATCGCGGCGCACTGGTACGCGCTGACAACAACCGTGCGCTGCATGCGTGTTCGCAATTCACCGGTGATGTGTTGCTTGTTGAATCGGAGACCGACGACTTCGTGCCGCACGCAACGATCATGAGTTATCGCGCCGCTTGTCAGCAGACGCATTCGCTGACGCACCGCATCATTGACGGGGCGGATCATGCACTGAGTGAGCCGGTGTCCCAGCAGGCGTACACGTCGATTCTGGTGGACTGGATTACCGAGATGGTTGTGGGCGAGCGGTTGAGCATTATCCAGTCTTGAAGATCAAAAGATCGCAGCCTCCGGCAGCTCCTACAGTGGAAACGTATTCCTGATGTAGGAGCTGCCGAAGGCTGCGATCTTTTGATTTGGCTTTCAATGCCTGGGTGCTTTCTCGATTCGCAATGACTTGGCCTTCGCCTCCACAACCAGGTACATCACCAGGGTGATCAGCAGCGGCAACAGGAAGTAAATCGCTCGATACGCCAGCAACCCCGCCACCAGACTGCCTCGCGAGGCCTCGTGTTGCAGCAGCGCCACGAACACGGCTTCCAGTACTCCAAGCCCCGCCGGAATGTGCGTGATGACCCCGGCAATCGCACTGATCAACAGCACGCCAAGCACTAGCGGATAATCCAGTTTGCTCGGCAGCAGCGTGAAGATCACGGCGGCCATCAGCGACCAGTTCAACGCGCCGAGCAGCAGTTGCAGCACGGCCATGCGCAGCGACGGCAAGTTGATTTCCACCCCGCGAATCGACCACTCGCGGCGTTTGGAAAACTGGCACGCCGCGAGGTATCCGGCGCTGATCAACAGCAACAGTACTCCAATGCCCTGCAACGCCGTGCTGCTGATTTTCCAGCCTGGCGGCATGCTCACCAACCCGCTGCTGAACACCACGCCGGCGATGGTCATGTAGCCGAACCAATTGGTCGCCAGGCTCAGGCCGAGAATCTTGGCGATATTGCTTTTGCTCACGCCGAGCCGTGAATACAGGCGATAACGCATGGCGATCCCGCCAACCCAGGCGCTCAGGTTGAGGTTGAACGCGTAGCTGATGATGCCCACCGGCAGAATCTGTTTCCAGGTCAGGTCCTGGCGTATGTAAGTGCGGCCGATCAAATCGAAACTGGCGTACGTAAGGAAGCTCACCAGCGTGATGCTGGCGGCGATGATCAGCGTGCGCACCTTGAAGTCGGCGAGGGTTTGCAGCACCTCGGCCCATTCGATGCGTGTGGCGAACATCGTCAAAAGCACGATCAGCGCGAGAAAGAACAATATAGTCAGCGGACGTTTCCATTTGCTCCAGCGCGAGTGGGTTGCCGGCGCCGAATGGCTGGCGGATGGCGCGTCGGAATGGCTCATGAGCGATCACCTCGAAATGGCTTGAGCCGGGGTTTGTGCGCGGGCAACCAGCCGGCCATGGCCGGAAAGTGCCGCAGGAAGTGGAATACCAGAAAGCCCACGGTCATGTGCCAGATGCGTCCGCGCGGCGACTTGGCAGCATCCATGGCTTTGCAGTGGTTTTGGCTGAGGTCTTCGAGACGCTCGAACAGCATCTGATTGAACGCGCGGTCGCGGATCAACACGTTGGCTTCCAGGTTCAGCGACAGGCTCAGCGGGTCGAGATTGCTCGAACCGACGGTGCTCCATTCTTCGTCTACCAGCGCGACTTTGCCGTGCAGCGGGCGCTCGCAATATTCGTGAATTTGCACGCCGGCCTTGAGCAGATAGTCATAGGTCATTCGCGCCGCAAGTTTGGCCACCAGCATGTCTGGCTGGCCTTGAAGAATCAGCCGGACATCAACCCCGCGTCGCGCCGCATTACGCATCTCGCGCAGCAAGCGATAGCCGGGGAAAAAGTAAGCGTTGGCGATGACCACGCGATGTTTGGCGCGGCGCAGCACCTGCATATACACATCTTCGATATCGGTGCTGTGCTGGTCGTTATCGCGAAACACCAGGCGCACCTGGCCGTCGTGTTCGGTGAAGGCCATTTCAGCACGGCGCTGGCGGCGGCGTTGCCACCAGAACCTCGCCCGGCCGGGGCGACCGCTTTGCAGCAGGGCGAAATGATGGATGTCGGCCACCGCCGGGCCCTGAACTTCCACCGAGTAATCCTGCTTGGCTTCAGGGCCGAAATCGGCCAGGTGATCGCCGGAAAAATTGATCCCGCCGATGAACGCGACCAAGCCGTCGACCACCACGATCTTGCGGTGCATACGGCGGAACCAATTGGTGCGAACGCCCAAGTGTTTGGGCGCCGGGTCAAATATTTGCAGATGCACGCCGGCATCGCTGAGCGCCGTGAGATAGGCGGTGGTTAATTCGCCACAACCGAAGCCGTCGAGACTGACCGTGGTGCGTACGCCACGGCGGGCGGCATCGATCAGGATCTCCTGAAGTTCGACGCCGACCTTGTCTTCAAAGACGATGAAGGTCTCCAGCAGGATTTCACTCTTCGCCGCCCGCATCGCGGCGAACACTCGAGGAAAATACTCCTCGCCGTTTTCCAGCAGTTCCACGCGGTTGCCGCCCTGCCAGTGGTACTCGACATCGACTTGCCCCGGTTGGCGCACAGGCGGGTTGATGCTTATCGGTTCCACAGCGGATTTCTCCATCGGTGCGCTGCTCATAGTTCGATCTCCACCGATAACGGTGCGTGGTCGGAAAGGTGTGACCAAGGCCGGTTCGCCAGCACTTTTGGCTGGCTGGCCTTGAGGTTGCGCACATAGATGCGGTCTAGACGCAGTGTCGGCAAACGCGCCGGAAAACTGCGCGCCGGTTTGCCGTGATGCTCGGCGAACACTTCACGCAGGCCGCAGGGTTTGAGCAATGCATCAGCACGCTGGCGCCAGTCATTGAAGTCGCCGGCAACGATCACCGGAGCGTCGTCCGGCAGTTCGGCGAGGCGTTGCATCAGCAAACCCAGTTGCTCATTGCGATGGCTCTCGCGCAGGCCCAGATGCACGCAGATTGCATGCACCTCTTTGCCGTCGCCGGGCATGCGCAGCACGCAATGCAGCAAGCCACGATTTTCGTGACCGCTTATTGAAACGTCGAGATTGTCGTGGCGGATGATCTGGAATTTCGACAGCACGGCATTACCGTGATCGCCATCCGGGTACACCGCGTTGCGTCCGTAGGCGAACTGCGGCCAGAGGCTGTCGGCGAGGAATTCGTATTGCGGCATCGTCGGCCAATTGGAATAGCGTTTGGGGTGGTGCTCGTGAGTGCCGTGCACTTCTTGCAGGAACACCACGTCGGCAGCGACGCTGCGCACTGCTTCACGCAACTCCGGCAGGATGAAACGCCGGTTGAGTGCGGTGAAGCCCTTGTGGGTGTTGACCGTCAGCACGGTGAAGCTGCGCACGGATGACTCGACCTCGGCACCTTCGTCGGTGAACCCGACCGGTTCTGAAATGCTCATGCCAGCACTCCTTCGCCAGCCGGTTCGCCGGGCGTGGTGGCCAAATCGTGGTCGAGGTCGAAACGCTGCAGCAAGTCGCGCGCATCGTAGGGCGCGCGGACTTTGATGTCGTTGTCGAAATAGCAGAACACTTCGCGTGATTTGCGTACTCGGGGTTTCAGGCGCGGGGCGATCAGATGGGCGTCTGCCGGTTGTTTTCCGTGATGCCAGGCGTCGATCCGATCCGCCCAACGCTTGCGTGCCGGCGCGGTGTAACCGCTGGCGTAGAGTTCTTCGGCACCGTGCAGACGCAGGTAGACGAAGTCACTGGTCACGTCTTCGCGATATGGCCATTTACCGCCGGTGTCGGCAATCACCAGTGCGATGTTGTGGCGCCTCAACAGGCGCACGAAGTCGACATCGACGAAGCTTTCATGACGAATTTCCACGGCATGGCGCAACGGCTTTTTGCGCCAGGCTTTCATGCTGGCGTGGCCATGCAGGTGCGAGTCGTGCTGACGGGCGAGGGCGGCAGCGGCTTCGGTGTCGTGGGGTAATAGTGCGAGAAAATGCTCGAAACGTTCGGCGTCGAATTTGAAGTTCGGTGGGAACTGCCAAAGAATCGGCCCCAGTTTTTCCTTGAGCTCCAGCACACCTGACGCGAAGAAATTCGCCAAAGGCTTTTCTATTTCGCGCAAGCGACGGATGTGGGTGATGAACCGCGGCGCCTTGACACTGAAGACGAAGTCGTCGGGCGTTTCGGCGTACCACTGGGCATAGCGTTCGGGCCGTTGCAGGGCGTAGAACGATCCATTGATCTCGATGCTGTTGACCGCTCGCGAGGCGAACTGCAATTCGCGTTTCTGCGCCAGTCCATCGGGGTAGAAATCCCCGCGCCACGGGGCGTAGCGCCAGCCTGAAATACCAATGTGAATCGTTGCCATGCCGCCCTCCCGTCGAAAGTCCTCGTGTTGCCTCTGTCTGTTGATGACTGCGGGCAGTTCGGGAAAGTTTCGGCGGTGTTACGGATGGTAGAGCGCTTTTGTGGCGAGGGGATTTATCCCCGATCGGCCGGCCAGCAGTCGTAAACCGTGCAACTCGGTCTGACAGGGGGATTGGCGATACATGTTTGGGGCCGCTTCGCAGCCCATCGGGGATAAATCTCCTCGCCACGGGGGAAAGGTGGATTTCAAAAGAAGCATTGATGGGGATTGCACTGGGTTCAGTGAGTTATTCAGGCCAAAACCGAACTTGTCCTCCTTTCACCGATCAGTTCCTTACAGGTTCAGCCAACGGGAGATCGGAGTTTTGATCAAGTTCAGGATCGCCATTCTGCTGGGAGCATTGTTGTTTCTCGGTGCCAGCGAGCTCGAAGCCGCGACACTGCCGGGGTTGCCGGCCGCCACTGAAGAGCCGGCCAAGCCCGAACCGATTGTGCAGGGCGGGTTGCTCGGTGCCATCAGTACGAGCATCGACGACGTACAAGACAAACTCGACCTCAACGAAAATCTGGTGGATGCCTGGCGCCTGCGCGCCGACCGTGCCGCGAATGAGGTCGACAAACTGGTCAATCACCCCTCGAACCGCTCTGGCTGGAGTGTCGCCGGGGACTTCCTGATGTTGTCCGGGGTGTGGCTCGGCACATTCGCCCTGTTGACCGTACTCGGCAGCCTGTTGGCAAAACGTCTGCGCGAAGGGCGCTGGTTTCGCACCCGCCAGCGCTGCCAGGATTTGCTCGGTTACCTGCTGCCGTACACGTTGCCTGCGCTGATCTGCCTGCCGCTGACGCTGTACGTCAGCCATTTCCTGCAAGCATCTGTCGGCCGCGCATTGGCGCTGTGTTTTGCTTATGCGACCAGCAGCGGCATCTTTTCCACGTCAATGCTGTTGTGCGTGGTGGTGATGTTCAATGTCGGGCACAAACGCCCGGCGGCAAAAATCATCCGCGATTACTGCCCGCGACCGCTGTTCCTGATCGGCTTTCTCGCTGCGCTCAGCGATGCGTTGACCAGCCCGCAAATCGCCCGGCAGCTGGGCGGCAACATCACCAGCAGTGTTGCGGTGTTCACCGGGTTGATGGCTTCGATCATCTTCGGTTTATTGGTGATTCGCCTGCGCCGCCCGGTGGCGCATCTGATCCGCAACCGGTCACTGAGCCAGCGTCTGAAACAGCCGTCATTGCAGGAGTCGCTGAGGATTTTTTCCGGGTTGTGGTATTGGCCGATTGTGCTGATGGTGCTGGTGTCGGCGGTCAATCTGATCGGCATCGGCGAGGACAATCAAAAGGCCCTGCGCTGCGCGTTGTTCACCACGGTGCTGCTGATCGGCACGGTGTTTTTGAGCACCATCCTGCAGCACCTGTTCAAGTCGCGGAAGGCCGAGACGATCAAGCGCAGCAGTGCTTACAAAGAGCGTTTCCTGAGCCTTTTGCATGCCTTGCTGCGGATCGTCATCGCCATTGCCTTCATCGATATCCTCGGGCGGATCTGGGGCGTGTCGCTACTCGATTTCGCGCAGAGCAGCACGGTCGGCCGGGCGATCAGCAATGCCTTGAGCAGCATTGGCCTGATCTTCCTGGTGACGTGGCTGCTGTGGGTAGTGCTCGACACGGCGATTCAAGAAGCGCTGAAACCGCCGATCAGCAAACGCGGGGCGCGCCAGCCCAGCACCCGGGTAAAAACCATCCTGCCGCTGCTGCGTAATGCGATCAAAATCATCCTCGTGGTGATTTGCGCGATCACTACCATGGCCAATCTGGGGATTAACGTTGCACCGTTGCTGGCCGGTGCCGGGGTAGTCGGTCTGGCTATCGGTTTCGGCTCGCAGCAGTTGGTGCAGGACGTGATTACCGGGTTGTTCATCATCATCGAAGACACGCTGTCGATCGGCGACTGGGTGGTGCTCGACTCCGGGCATGCCGGCACGGTTGAAGGGCTGACCATCCGCACGTTGCGCCTGCGCGACGGCAAGGGTTTTGTGCACTCGGTGCCGTTCGGGCAAATCAAGGCTGTGACCAATCAATCACGGCAGTTCGCCTTCGCGTTCTTCTCGGTGCAGTTCACCTACGACACGGATGTCGAAAAGGCCATCGAGCTGATTCGCGAGACCGGCGATTCGATCCGCGAAGACCCGTTCCTCAAATACAACCTGCAAGGGCCGCTGGATGTGTTTGGCGTGGACAAGATGGATCTCAACGGCGTGGTGCTCACGGCGCAATTCCGCACGGTGTCGGGTGGGCAATATGCGGTGAGCAGAGCGTTCAATCAGCGTTTGAAGAAGCTTGTGGATAACACCCCGTCGGTGCATTTTGCGCAGACTTATCCACAGCAGGTTTTGTTGCCGCAACGGCAAGGGGAGGTCGTGCAGGAGGCGGCGCCTGAGAATTCGCCGGTGGTGTTGCCGCAGCCTTCTCGGACCTGACAGCAGTTTTGCGCCGGGATTGCTCGCCTAATCGCGGGCAAGCCCGCTCCCACAGTGGTTTATGGTGTGACGGCTATCAAGGCATCACCCGCAAACCTGTGGGAGCGGGCTTGCCCGCGATGAGGCCAGACTCGGCGACATCAATGCCGGATCAGCTCGCGCTGGAGCTCAATCATGTGTTCCTGATCAAGCTCAATCCAGACCTGCTGCTTGCCGGCGATCACGGCCCCCGCTGGCAAACCATCCCGATACACCAGCCGATTACTCGCCAGCGCCGGCACTTTCGCCCCTGGCAACAAAGTCCCGGCCAGATTCAGCGGGTCAACTCCGCACACCGTAATCAAGCTGCCGTCATGCGGCCGCCGTCGCACTTCGCGTAACAGCGGAATCGCCTCTGGCAAAGCAAATTGCTCCCCCGCCAGGCCACTGACAAAGCGGCCCCCACGAATCTCGCCGCGCGCCTCCAGTCGATGGAACGTGCGCAGCATTTCGCGCCAGCTCGGCAACCAGTCGGCCTCACGTTCAAGCAAACGCCAGAACACCACGCCGTAGCGCCGTAGCAAGGTCATGGCGACGTGTTCGAGTGTTTCGGCGGGGACGCTCGGGTTATCCACAACCGGCCCGCGCCGCAACAATGCCCAACGCCCGGCGTCGTCCATGCCGCCGATTAACGCTCCGCGCCCGCGCCGACTGCTGCGTTGCTGGCGCTTGCTCGCCGGGGTGATCAACGCACGCAGGCCGGCGAAGCTGTCGGCGTTCACCAGACCGGCGCCGACCAGTTCCTGCAAGGCGATTTCCAGCTCGGTGCGCAGCAGGTGCGCTTCGTGAATCAACTCGTCGAAAAACAACGCGCCGTGCTGACTCAAGGCTTCGAACACTTTCTGCGTTTTTGCCGACAGTTCACTAACCGGCGTCTGCTCGGCGAGCCCGCTCCACAAAACGACCTGACTGCGCGGCAGCAGCACGATCGGTGTACTGCGCAACGCCGTGCCGCTGACTTTCTGCCGGGCGCTGAGACGTGTCCACACCAGTTTGCCGTTGCGACACAGGTCATCCAGCCAGCTCGGTGAATAGTCCTTCAGGCGCGTCGGCAGGATGTCGCTGTCCCACGCCGATGCGGCGGCCGCATAACCTTCGAACTGGCCGACAATCGCCGGCAGTACGGCGTTGCCCTGGCCCTGAGTGCTGGGCGACAAATGCTGCCAGTCGAACAGGAAACGCATGAAATCCTGTAGCGCCACCGGTTCGATTTCCCGGCGCAGGCGCTTGACCGTGTAACGGTGGATGCGCGCCAGCAGATGCCGCTCGCACCATTCTTCAACTGCCACGCCCGGCGTGAACTGGCCGCGCAGCACATAACCTTCGCGCTCAAGATGAGCGAGAGCCGGTGCGACTTGCGCGCTGGCAAGCGCCAAAGGTTCGGCGATGGCGCTTAACGGCAGCGGGCCGAATGCACCGAGCCGCGCACGAATGACCTCGACCAGCGCTTCATCGAAAGTCCAGGCTTCATCGAAACCGGGCAGGGCTTGCTGCTGCGGTTGCAGCGTGGCCTGTGGATAAAGCGCCAGCAGGCACGTCAGTCGTTCCCGCGCCAGCCACAACGAACGTTGTGGGTTGATCTTCAGGAAACAGGCGCGACCAGTGCTGGTCAGTGCATCCAGCCATTCGCGCCACTGTGGGTTGGCCTCAACTTCCAGATCGCTGATACACGCCAGACTCATCAGCGCCTCATGCATTTCATCGAGATTGCCCGGCGTCGGCCAGGCTTCGTCGCGCACAGCATTGATTGCGTCGGCGTCCAGCGCACCGAGGTCGTCGGTCGATTGCGGATCGCTCCAGCGACGGTTGATCACCGCTTGAGTGCGGCGTTCCTCCAGCGGTGCATCGTCGAGAAAGGCATACGGCCGGGCACTCAGGATTTCCGCCGCCAGCGGTGACGGCGCCGGCAGATCGCGGCTGATCAAGCGCACCTCGCCAGCCTCCATGCGCCGCAGCAGGGTGAGCCAGCCTTCACAGTCCATCGCCTCGTGCAGACAATCGTCGAGGGTCTGTTCCACCAGCGGATGCGCGGGGATTTCCCGTTCGCCTGCGAGGTTTTCCAGGCAGGCGATCTGATCGGGAAACACGCTGGCGATCAGGTCTTCACTCTTCATGCGCTGCAACTGCGGCGCGACTTTGCGACCGCCAGTAAAACGCGGCAACGCCAGCGCCACCCCGGCATTCCAGCGCCAGCGCACGCCGAACAGCGGTGCGTCGAGTACCGCTTGAATCAGCAGGTGTTCGGCGCTGTTGCTGTGCAGGTAACGCCAGACATCATCGAGTTCGAAACTGTGGCTGGTCGACAGCGACAGCACGATTGCGTCCTCACTGGCCGCAGCTTGCAATTCGAAGTTGAAGGTGCGGCAGAAACGCTTGCGCAGGGCCAGGCCCCAGGCGCGATTGATGCGGCTGCCGAACGGCGAATGGATGATCAGTTGCGTGCCACCTGACTCGTCGAAAAACCGCTCCATCAGCAACGTGTCTTGCGAAGGCAGGGCGCCGAGCGTCTGTCGTGCACGGGCCAGATATTCGACCAGTTGTTCGGCGCTGGCGACGTTCAGGCCAAGGGTCTGCGTGAGCCAGTCGAGCGCAGGTTGCAGATTGCCGAGGCTGGCGCCGAGCAACTCGTCGAGCGTCGCTTGCAGACGCGCCACGGCGGCCGACAATTCGTCGCTGCGCCCCGGTGCTTCGCCAAGCCAGAACGGAATGCTCGGTGGCTGTCCTTGCGCATCCTCGACGCGGACTTTGCCGGTTTCCACCCGCAGGATGCGATAGGAGGTGTTGCCGAGCTGAAAGACATCACCGGCAATGCTTTCCACGGCGAAGTCTTCGTTGACGCTGCCGATGTTCAGGCCTTGCGGTTCGAGCATCACGCTGTAATCGGCGTTGTCCGGAATGGTCCCGCCGCTGGTCACCGCCGCCAGTCGTGCGCCACGCCGGCCACGCAAGGTGCGGCTGACTGCGTCGCGGTGCAGGTAGGCGCTGCGAATGCCCTGACGGCCGTTATAGCCTTCGGCGAGCATTGTCAGCAGGGCCTGATAGTGGTTTTGGTCGAGATTTCGATAGGGCGAGGCCTGGCGAAACATCGCCAGCAACGCGTCTTCTGACCATTCCCGGCAACTGACTTCGGCGATGATCTGCTGGGCCAGCACGTCCAGCGGTGCTTCGGGGATGTGCAGCGTGTCGAGTTCGCCACGGCGTACGCAGTCGAGCAGCGCGGCGCACTCGATCAGATCGTCACGGGTGGTGGCGAACAATCGCCCTTTAGGCGTGCCGCCGACCTGGTGGCCGGAACGTCCCACTCGTTGCAGAAACCCGGCGATGGAGCGGGGCGAGGCAATCTGGCAGACCAGATCGACTTCACCGATATCAATCCCCAACTCCAGCGATGCGGTGGCAATCAGCACTTGTAGCTCACCGCGCTTGAGCCGCTGTTCGGCATCGAGGCGAAATTCCTTGGCGAGGCTGCCGTGATGCGCGGCCACTGCGTGTTTGCCCAAGCGTTCGCTGAGGTGGCGGCTAAGGCGCTCGGCGAGGCGGCGGGTGTTGACGAAAATCAGCGTGGTGCGGTGCTCGCGGGCCAGTTCGGCGAGGCGGTCGTAAACCAATTCCCAAACGTCGTTGGCCATGACGGCGGACAACGGCACCGACGGCACCTCGATGCCCAGATCCCGTGGGCGCGCATGGCCGATATCGATGATGTCGCAGGTTCGATCATGGCCGACGAGAAACTGCGCCACGGCTTCCACCGGTTTCTGCGTGGCGGACAGGCCGATGCGGGTCAGCGGTTCAGCGCACAGCGCTTGCAGGCGTTCCAGGCTCAGGGCCAGGTGACTGCCGCGTTTACCGGCGGCCATGGCGTGGATTTCGTCGATGATCACGGTGCGCGTGGTGCCGAGCATTTTGCGTCCCGACTCTGAGCCCAGCAGCACGTAAAGCGATTCCGGTGTGGTCACCAGAATGTGCGGCGCGGTCTTGCGCATGGCCGCGCGTTCTTTCTGCGGGGTGTCGCCGGTGCGCACGGCGGTGGTGATTTCCAGCTGCGGCAAGCCCATCTGCCGTAACTGGTCGGTAATCCCGGCGAGCGGATTTTGCAGGTTGATGCGAATGTCGTTGGACAGCGCCTTCAGCGGCGAGACGTAGACCACCAGGGTTTCGTCGGGCAGGCCGGCGGGATTTTCCAGGCCACGATGGACGAGGTCGTCGAGTACGGCAAGAAACGCGGTGAGGGTTTTACCGGAGCCGGTCGGCGCGGCGATCAGCGTTGAGCGGCGCTGCCGGATCAACGGCCATGCGCGGGCCTGAGCGGCGGTGACCGTCGCAAAAGTGTTCCTGAACCAGGCGCTGACGGCGGGGTGAAAGCCTGCCAGGGCCGCGTCCGTGGGGATGGGCAGATTCATGGGACAAGTTATGCGGGCGAGGGCGGGAAGATGCAAGTACCGCCGGGTATCTCGGCTGGCAATCGGGGCCTCATCGCTGGCAAGCCAGCTCCCACATGATTTGTGAACACCTCCAACCCGTTGTTGCTTCAACACAAACTCTGAGCTATCCCACAGAATTTGCAGACACCGCGCAACCTGTGGGAGCTGGCTTGCCAGCGATAGGGCCAGTTGCGTTGGTACAAATCCCGGGGATCTACACTTTACGGGTGACGGTTGCGCACTAAACCCGCAAAATGCAACGATTCCGGCAATTATCGACGACGCTGCTGCAAGCATCGTCGCCAAAGCCATCGTTCCAATCAGACTGGGCCTGCTGACTCTATGCGAATGCGCCTTATGTTACTGGGCGGCGGAAATGCCCTTGGGCAGGCGCTGATTCGCCTCGGTGCGGAAGAAGACATCGGTTTCCTCGCCCCCCGCCCGCCAGAAGACGGCTGGGATGCCGCGAGCCTGACGCAACTGCTCGACGACACTCGTCCGGATGCGTTGATCAACCTCGCCTATTATTTCGACTGGTTCCAGGCCGAAACGGTCAGCGAAAGCCGCATGGCCGGGCAGGAGCGCGCCATCGAGCGTCTGGCCGAACTGTGCCAGCACCACAATATCGTCCTCGTGCAACCGTCCAGTTATCGGGTGTTCGACGGCTCGCGTGCCACCGCGTACAGCGAAAAAGACGAACCGGTGCCGCTGGGCCTGCGTGGTCAGGCGTTGTGGCGGATCGAGCAAAGCGTTCGCGCCACCTGTCCGCAGCATGTGTTGCTGCGTTTCGGCTGGCTGCTCGATGACAGCGCGCAAGGCACCCTTGGGCGTTTCCTCGCCCGCGCCGAACTGCCGGAAGAATTGCTCCTGGCCGATGATCGCCGAGGCAATCCGACTCCGGTCGACGACGCCGCACGGGTGATCATCTCGGTGCTCAAGCAACTCGATTGCGCGGCGCCGCTGTGGGGCACTTATCACTACGCCGGGCATGAGGCGACCACACCGCTGGCGCTGGGGCAGGCGATTCTGACCGAGGCCCGCAGTCTCCACGCGCTGGCCATCGAAGCACCGACCGCCCAGGCTCACGCCGCACGGCCGGACGCTGCCGAGGAACCGCAACACGCGGTGCTCGCCTGCAAGAAAATTCTGCACACTTTCGGGATCAAGCCGCGCGCCTGGCGTGCCGCGCTCCCGGGCTTATTGGATAGGTTTTATCGCCATGGCTGAAGGCACTGTTTTAATCACCGGCGGCGCCGGGTTCATTGGCTCGCACCTGACTGACGCCTTGCTCGCCAAGGGGCATTCGGTGCGGATACTGGACGACCTGTCGACCGGCAAACGCAGCAACCTGCCGCTGGACAACCCTCGGGTGGAACTGATTGTTGGCGATGTCGCCGATGCGGCGCTGGTTGCCCAGGCGATGCAGGGCTGCAGCGCGGTCGCCCACCTGGCGGCTGTGGCCTCGGTGCAAGCGTCGGTGGATGACCCGGTGAAGACTCACCAGAGCAATTTCATCGGCACCTTGAATGTCTGCGAAGCCATGCGTCTGGCCGGGGTCAAGCGTGTTTTATACGCCTCCAGCGCAGCGGTGTATGGCAACAACGGCGAGGGCGAATCGATTGATGAAGACACGCCAAAAGCCCCGCTGACGCCCTACGCGTCGGACAAACTGGCCGGCGAGCACTACTTCGATTTCTACCGCCGCCAGCATGGTCTTGAGCCGGCGATTTTCCGCTTCTTCAATATCTTCGGCCCCCGCCAGGATCCGTCCTCGCCGTACTCGGGGGTCATCAGCATCTTCAGCGAACGCGCGCAGAGCGGCTTGCCGATCACCGTGTTCGGCGATGGCGAGCAGACGCGCGACTTCCTCTATGTCGAGGATCTGGTCGACATTCTGGTGCAGGCAATCGAAAAGCCTGTTGTCGAAACCGGCGCAGTGAACGTCGGCTGGAATCAGGCGATGAGCCTCAAACAGATGCTCGCCGAGCTGCAAAAGGTTGTCGGAGAGTTGCCGCCGATCAGCTACGGCCCAGCCCGCTCCGGCGATATCCGCCATTCGCGGGCGAACAATCGACGGTTGCTCGAGCGATTCGAGCTGCCACCGCAAACGCCGATGAACGTTGGTCTGGCGCGGTTGTTGGGACTCGCCTGAAAAGCCCCTCACCCTAACCCTCTCCCAGAGGGAGGGGGTTGGATTTAGCTAATTCCACAAATCTCCCAGACATGAAAAAGGCGCCCTTCAACAGGCGCCTTTTTCACGGCCGGGATTTGTCTCAATCCCTGTGGCAAGGGAATTTTATTCCCCGATCGACTGCACATCAGTCGCCTTCAGTTTCAACCTGCTCACCACCAAGCCTCATTCACCACCACGTGAACATTCTGTAAATCCGGCTTAGAACTTATAGCCCAAACCGACCATGTAGATGAACGGATCCACATCCACATTCACCCGTGCCCGAGTGCCCGGTGCAACAGCGTTGTTTTCAACGGTCGCGCGAGTATCGATATCGATGTAACGCACTTGGGCGTTGAGCATGATGTTGTCGGTGATCATGTAGTCCGCACCGACCTGCCACGCCAGACCCCAGGAGTTTTTCGCCTTGAAGTTGCTGAACCCGTTGGCGCTGGCTTCGCTGCCGACGTGTTCGTCGTAGATCCAGGTGTAGTTGATGCCGCCACCAACATAAGGTTGGAAAGCCGACTTCGAATCCAGCGGGTAGTAAACGACGCTGAGGGTCGGTGGCAGGTGTTTCAGCGTGCCGAGTTTGCCGTTGGCCGCTGGCAGGGCAGTGCCCTTGAGCTTCACGTCATGTTCAAACGGCGTGGCAGCAAGCAATTCGATACCGACGTGGCTGGTGAGCATGTAAGCGAAGTTCAAACCCAGTTGAGTGTCGCTGCTCATGGTCGCCTTGCCGCCCAGATTGGCGCCGCTCAACGGACCCTGATCGACCTTGACGCTGGAGCTGTCGGCCTTCGGGTTGACGGTGATTGCACCGGCACGGATCAGGATGTCGCCGGCTTCGTGGGCGTGGGCGAGCGGGGCTGCGAGCGCGAGGGCAACCAGCGAAGCGCTGAGCAAGGACTTGTTCATGGGGGCTCCAAAAGGACGTTGAAATTTTCTGATGTCCTATTGTATGAAGCCAACTGATACGGTCTTTTGATTCAGCTCAATGAAACAGTGATGGCGCCAAAAGATCGCAGCCTTCGGCAGCTCCTACAGTTGAAATGCTATCCCTTGTAGGAGCTGCCGAAGGCTGCGATCTTTTGATCTTGAAAGTGCCGGGGTTTACTCCGGCAGCTCATACACGTAAATCTTGTCCGCCTCCATCTGATACCCGGCATCCGCCAGCTCACTGCTGGACGCCTTGACCTGCATCGGCCCCTCGATCCAGTAAGGCTGATAAAGCTCATCGAGCTTCACCCCGAGTTCGCTTTTCACATGCACGATCTGGTTCGACGGTGGCGGCGGCACGTGGATGCAGGCGCCGAAATACGGCACCAGCAAGAAGTCCGTGGTGCGCCCCTCTTCATTGACTTCCAGCGGCACGATATAGCCCGGCAGGCGAATGTTCTGGCCGTCGAGGCTCTGCACCACCGGCGCATTCGGCAAGTCCTGTTTGGCGGCCGGCGCCGATTCAGCCGACAACGCATCGCTCATTTTCGACAGGTCGTGCAGAGGCGTCATGTTCGGCACTTCCGGCGCGGCGTCCGGCGGGATCATTTCCGACCAGGTCAGGTCTTTTGGCGCGGCTGCCCACACGGGCAGGGCGACCATTAATAACAGCGCGAGCAGTGCGCGGGGCATGGTGAACATCCTCATAAACGGATCGACAGGCCATCGGCCAAAGATTGGCGATAGGCGCGCCAGGCCGGCACGCTGCCCATCAGCAGCGCGGCCGCCAGAATGCCACCGAGCAGCGTCCATTCATACTCGCTCGGCCACGCCAGCGGCAGGAACAAACCGTAATTGGCCTGCACGTAACCCTGCGCAGCCGCAATGCCGATGTACAACAACGCCAGCCCGGCGATCACTCCGATCAACGCCAGAGCGAACGCTTCCAGCACCAGCAGACTCGCTATGTGCCACGGCCGCGCACCCACCGAGCGCAGAATCGCCATCTCGCGGCGCCGCTCGTTGAGGCTGGTCAGAATCGCCGTAAGCATGCCAATCAACCCGGTCAGCACCACGAACAGCGAGACCACAAACAGCGCTTTTTCGGCGGTGCTCATCAGGCTCCACAGCTCCTGCAAGGCCACGCCCGGCAGGATCGCCAGCATCGGCTCACCACGGAATTCATTGATCTCGCGTTGCAGGGCGAAGGTGGAAATCTTGCTGTTGAGGCCCAGCATGAACGCGGTGATCGCTTGCGGCGTCAGGTCCATGTTTCGCGCCTGATCCGCACTGATCCGCCCATTGCCACGGGCCGGCACGCCGTTGTGCCAGTCGATGTGAATCGCCTCCATGCCGCCAAGGCTGATGTGCAGCGTGCGATCCACCGGCGTACCGGTGCGCTTGAGAACGCCGACCACGGTGAACGGTTTGTCGTCGTGTTTGACCAGGCTGATCGCGGCCACGCCATGAGCCAGCACCAGTTTGTCGCCGAGTTTGTAATGCAGCGCCTCGGCCACTTCGGCGCCGAGCACCACTTCGAATGGGTCGGTAGCAAAGGCGCGACCGTCGGCCAGCGCCAGATGCTGCTGGCGGCCATATTGGTAATGCTCGAAATAGGCTTCGGTGGTGCCCATCACCCGATAGCCGCGATGGGAGTCGCCTAGGGACATCGGGATCGCCCACTTCACTTTCGGGTTGTTGGCAAAGTGTTCGAAGCTGTCCCAGCGGATGTTATTGGTAGCGTTGCCAATGCGAAACACCGAGTACAGCAGCAGGTTCACCGAACCGGAACGGGCGCCAACAATCAGGTCGGTGCCGCTGATGGTGCTGGCGAAACTGGCTTTGGCTTCGGTGCGCACACGCTCGACGGCCAGCAGCAGGCAGACCGACAGGGCGATGGCGAATGCAGTGAGCAGCGCGGTGAAACGGCGGTTGGCCAGGCTGGCCATGGCCAGACGAAACAGATACATCTCAGACCTCGGCAGACGTGGCGGCGCGATTGAGTTCGGCCAGGGACAGATGACGGTCGAACAGCGGCGCCAGACTCTGGTCGTGGCTGACGAACAGCAGGCTGGAACCGGCCTCGCGGCATTCGGCGAACAACAGGCGAATGAAGTTTTCCCGGGCGTCGTAGTCCAGCGCCGAGGTCGGTTCGTCGGCGATCACCAGTTCTGGCTGACCGATCAACGCACGGGCAGCGGCCACACGTTGTTGCTGACCGATGGACAGCGAGTCGGCGCGGCGACTGAGGATGCTTTCGTCCTTCAGCCCCAAATGCGCGAGCAGGGTTGCCGCGGCTTGATCGACACTGCCGTGACGCTGTTTCGCCCGTCCAGCGCGCAATTTCGAAAAGTGGCAGGGCAGCTCAACGTTCTCGCGCACCGAGAGAAACGGCAGCAGGTTGAACTGCTGGAAGATGTAACCGGTGTGGTCCACGCGGAAAGTGTCGCGGGCACCGGCAGAGAGTTCGGTCAGCTCCTGGCCCAGTAGACGAATGCTGCCGCGATCGGGTTTCTGCACACCGCCCAGCAAGCCGAGCAGGGTCGTCTTGCCGCTGCCGCTGGGGCCTTTGAGGAACAGGGTTTCACCCGCTTCCAGCCGAAACGCCGGGATGTCCAGCAGCAGTGGGTGACCGGGCCAACTGAAGCCCAGGTCGGACAGTTCGATGAGTGCTTGGGTCATGACACCAATTTCAAGAGTTGAACACAAACCCTGTAGGAGCTGCCGAAGGCTGCGATCTTTTGATCCTGGTTTTACAAAAAATCAAAAGATCGCAGCCTTCGGCAGCTCCTACAGGGATCTACACTGGATTCAGAATTTCAGCGAGGCAGCCTTCGCCGTCACTTCCGTACCTTGCTGGCCGCTTGCGCTGATCAGTTGTACCTGAATTTTCTGAGTCGCCGGGAAGGTGCTGAAGATAGTCGCCAGATCCAGCGTCTTCAATGCGCCCGGAGTCGCGCAGCTGAACTGATAGTGCGCGTGGATTTCGCTGTGGTCGTGGTGATGCTCGTGACCGTCCTTGCCGGCTTCATCTTCGTCGTGATCGTCTGCGTCGGGCTTGTCACCGAACAGCGGGCTTTCCAGTTCCTGGCTGACCACTTTGCAACCGGCAGCGGCGGGCAGGTTGAACAGGGCCAATGGCTTTTCAAGTTGCGCACGGGCAGCGGCAACCTTGGCCTTGTCGGCATCCGTGGTGGCGGCGTGTTCGAACCCCACCAGATTCATCGCCGGGCTTTCCAGCTCAAGTTCCAGCGTCTGGCCATCCAGTGCAGCGTTGAGACGGCCAACGCCATGTTCATGCGCGCCGAGGCTACCGTGTTCATGGTCGTGATCGTGGTCATGCTCATCGGCAGCATGGGCAACGGCCAGCGGCAACAGGGCAAACGGCAAAGCGAGCAACAGACGACGCATGGCGGTCTCCGAACAATAAAATGAAAAGTTTGTTATGTAATCTTATAACGAAAGTGCGCAGAGTTTGCCCGTGCGCTTGGCGTTACACAAGTCCCATGGGAGCATGCAGGTCAGAAATGTGCGGGAGCGAACTCAATGTTGCGGATACGCGGAACCGTCGGTGACTTGCCGGTGGATTTGACGGTGGAACTGGATGACAGTGATTGGGCCAAGCTCGGTTCGGCCTTGAATGCGCAGGCGCCAATTGCTCAACCTGAAGGGGTTGCGATAACGCCAGCGGCGAAACCGCTGAACCAGGACGATGCGTTGTGGCAGGTCGCCAAGGATCTGTTGCGCAAGGCCGGGCAACTCAGCGGGCCGGATCTGCTGGAACAGCTCGAAGGGCTGACCGGCAGCGCGGTGTCAGGCAAGCGCCTGCTGGTGCGACTGCGGCACAGTGCGGATGTGAAGGTGATGAGCGGCGGGGATACGCCGCTTTACAGCTGGATCGAGTAGAGCGCAAAAGCAAAAGATCGCAGCCTGCGGCAGCTCCTACAGGTTCAGCATTCACCCGCAAAAAGGTGTGGCGCCCGCGCCCCGTGTTCATACGCAAAACGGTGTGGCCACCGCGCCCCGTATTCAGCCGCAAAACGGATGGCAATCGCCCCCCGTATTCAGCCGCAAAACGGGTGGCGCCCACGATCTGCGTACATCCGCAAAACGGGTGGTCCACGATCCCCTGTAGGAGCTGCGGCACGCTGCGATCTTTTGATCTTCAATAAAGCGCAGCAAACATCTTGCGACGGTAAACAGTCACCAACGGGTGCTCGTTGCCCAACAACTCGAACACCTGCAACAACGTCTTGTGCGGCAAGCCCTCGGCATAACCGCGATTGCGGATAAACAACTTGAGCAAGGCATCCAGCGCCGCTTCATATTGCTGACGCGCCAGTTGCTGGATCGCCAGTTGATACACCGCTTCGTCGTCCTGCGGATCTTTCGCCAAACGTGCTTTCAGGTCGGCGGCGTCCGGCAGGTCGCGGGCGAGGCCGAGGAATTTGATCTGCGCCTTGGCCCCGGCCAGCGCGGCTTTGTGTTCATCGCTCTTGACCGCGTCGAGCACCGTTTGCGCTTCGTCCAGTTCACCTCGTTCGGTCAGGCACCGTGCGTAGAGAATCAGCGCCTTGGCGTTGGTGTTGTCCTCATTAAGCATCACCACCAACGCCGATTCGGCATCTGCGTAGCGACCGTCATCGAACAGCGCCTGAGCCTGTTCGAACGGATCGGCTGCGGCTGGCGGCGGCATCTGGACATGCGGTTCGAGCAATGCGCGCACGGCGGATTCCGGTTGCGCGCCGGCAAAACCGTCCACCGGTTGACCGTCCTTGAACAGCACCACGGTCGGCAGGCTGCGAATGCCGAAACGGGCGACGATGTCTTGCTCGATATCGCAATTGACCTTGGCCAGCAGCAGCTCGCCCTGATAGCTCTCGGCAATGCCCTGCAGCATCGGCATCAACGCCTTGCATGGCGCACACCACTCGGCCCAGAAATCCACCAGCACCGGTTTGTTGAAAGAAGCCTCGATCACCGACTGGTCGAAATCGGCAGTCGTGGCGTCGAAGATGTACGGCGTTTGCTGACTCATGGGGGATCTCTTTTAAGCGTCAATGAACGCACTATAAGGGGTGAAGCAAAAGATCGCAGCCTTCGGCAGCTCCTACAGGTTTATCGTTCATCCGCAATATTGGCGGTGGACCCGACCACTGTAGGAGCTGCCGCAGGCTGCGATCTTTTGGCGTTATCAATCACGTCGCGCATGGTAAAGGCTGACGTGCCGAAATTCTTCCGGCTCAGCCAGATCCGGCAAAGTCATCGCCTCAAGCATCTCTATGCGTTCATACAAAGGATGGCGAAAATTCCGGACCCGCGAATCCGCCACCAATGCTTCGCGGCCACGGCTGAGAAACGCATCCAGCAACGGCAGATTCGCCCGGTCGTACAACACATCCGCGACCAGAATCAGATCAAAGCGATCCGCCTCGGCAAAGAAGTCCGTCGAATAACTCATCTGCACATCATTGAGTTCGGCATTCGCCCGACAGGCAGCAATCGCCAGCGGATCGAGATCACAGGCCACCACTTCCAGCGCGCCGGCCTTCACCGCCGCAATCCCGGCGATGCCGGAACCGGCGCCGAAATCCAGCACGCGTTTGCCGCGCACCCATTCGGGAAACTCAGCCAGATAGCGCGCTACCGCCAGACCGCTGGCCCAGCAAAAGCTCCAGTACGGCGGCTCATGCAGGATGCGCTGGGTTTCTTCCTGGCTGAATTCGCGCGCCATGTTGTCGCCGTCGATCAGCCAGAGCTGTAAATCGGTGCCCGGCAACGCGCAGGCCTTGAGTCTGGCGTCGCCGAGCAAGTCACCCAATGCCTGTTGCAGGTCGAGCGGTGCATTCATGGTGCTTTGACGAATTGCAGCTGGCCCAACGCCTGTGTGGTCGGCTGGGTGATGCTCTGCGATGGCAGATGCAGGATCAGTTGGCCGGACTGACTCGCACGGCCGCGCAACTCAACCCGCGCGCCCGCCGGAAAGGCCTCGGGGTTGAAGCGCACGTGAAACGGCAGAATCTGGTTGTTGCCGATCAGGCTTGAACTGGCGAGCAATTGTTGCGGGCGATCCTTCTCGTCGATCACCAGCAGCGCCAGTTCGACTTCGGCACCGGCCGGCACACCTTGCAGGGTGCCGCTCAGTTCGCGTTGATGGGCGGGCAGCGGGCCGAGGGCGGCGGCCTGATTGGCTTTTTTCTGCGCCTGCTGCGGCGCCGGGCCTGGTGTCGGCGGCTGAGGCTTGGGCGCATCGCTGCCACAGGCCACCAGCAGGCTGAAAAGACTGAGCAAAACGAGCGGACGTAAAGGCATTGGCAGCTCCGGCAAAATGAAATCCATGGATCAAACGATCATGCCCGTCTGTATACCGCAAACCCTATGTCTTGTCTTGCCACCGGGATGCGCTACCATGGCCCTCCCTTTTTTTGTTGCCAGCCACCATGCACTGTCCCTTCTGCGGTGCCAACGACACCAAGGTCATCGACTCGCGTCTGGTCGCCGAGGGCGAACAGGTGCGCCGCCGGCGTGAATGCCTGGCCTGCGGCGAACGTTTCACGACATTCGAGACGGCCGAACTGGTGTTACCGCGCCTGATCAAAACCGACGGCAGCCGCCAACCGTTCGACGAAGAAAAACTGCGCGCGGGCATGCAGCGCGCCCTGGAGAAACGTCCGGTGAGCGTCGAGCGCCTCGAATCCTCTCTGGTTCACATCAAGCACAAGCTGCGCGCCACCGGCGAGCGCGAGGTCAAATCCCTCGTGGTCGGCGAACTGGTCATGGCCGAGCTGCAAAAGCTTGATGAAGTCGCCTACATCCGTTTCGCTTCGGTGTACAAGCGCTTCCAGGATCTCAACGAGTTCCGCGAAGAAATCGACCGCCTCGCCCGCGAACCGGTGAAAGAATGACCACCGTCGCCGAGCAGGCCATCCTCGACGCCCACTTCATGGCGCGCGCGCTGGAACTGGCGCGCAAAGGTCACTACACCACGCACCCCAATCCTCGGGTTGGCTGTGTGATCGTGAAGGACGGTCAGATTGTCGGCGAAGGCTGGCACGAGCGCGCCGGCGAACCTCACGCCGAAGTCCACGCCTTGCGCGCCGCCGGTGAGCTGGCCCGCGGCGCTACGGCATACGTCACCCTCGAGCCTTGCAGCCACCATGGGCGTACGCCGCCGTGCGCCGATGCGCTGGTCATTGCCGGTGTCGCCCGAGTGGTTGCGGCAATGCGTGATCCGAATCCGCAAGTGGCCGGGCGTGGTTTGCAGCGTCTGGCCGATGCCGGCATTGCGACTGAAAGCGGCGTGCTGGAATCTGAAGCGCGCAAGCTCAATCACGGATTTCTGAAGCGCATGGAACACGGCTTGCCGTTTGTGCGGGTCAAGTTGGCCATGAGTCTTGATGGTCGCACGGCGATGGAAAGCGGCGAGAGTCAGTGGATCACTGGCCCTGCCGCGCGTTCAGCGGTGCAGCGTTTGCGCGCTCAGGCGGCCGTGGTGCTGACCGGCGCCGATACCGTGCTGGCCGATGGCGCACGCTTGACGGTGCGCGCCGACGAACTGGGTCTGGATGCCGAGCAAACCGCATTGGCCATGAGCCGTCCGCCGCTGCGGGTTTTGATCGACGGGCGTCTGCGGGTGCCGCTTGATGCACCTTTCTTCAAGGCTGGCCCGGCGTTGGTCGCGACCTGCATGGCCGTCGAAGAGCAATACGCCAACGGCCCGGAATGTTTGATCGTGCCGGGTGATGACGGTCAGGTCGACCTGCATCAACTGCTGGTCGAGTTGGCCAACCGTGACGTCAACGAGGTGCTGGTCGAGGCCGGTCCTCGTCTGGCGGGGGCGTTTGCCCAACTCGGTCTGGTCGATGAGTTCGTGATCTTTATCGCCGGCAAGTTCCTTGGCTCCACGGCGCGTCCATTGCTGGACTGGCCGCTGGCCTATATGAAGGACGCGCCGGAGCTGAAAATCACTGAAATTCGTGCGGTGGGCGATGACTGGCGAGTCACTGCCGTCCCTGTCCTTACGGCGAGCGTATAATTCCCGGCCATCGCGTTAGCGCTGGCTTCGTTCTCAAGGAGAACCCCATGTTTACCGGCATCATCGAATCCATCGGCAGCATCCGTGCAATGACCCCAAAGGGCGGCGATGTACGGGTGCATGTTGAAACCGGCAAGCTCGACCTGAGCGACGTCAAACTCGGCGACAGCATCGCGGTCAACGGCGTCTGCCTGACGGCTGTCGAGCTGCCGGGCAACGGCTTTGCCGCCGACGTCAGCCGCGAAACGCTGGACTGCACGGCCATGAATGACCTGAAAAGCGGCAGCCCGGTCAATCTGGAAAAAGCCCTGACCCCAACCACTCGTCTGGGTGGTCACCTGGTCAGCGGTCACGTCGACGGTGTCGGCGAAATCGTCTCGCGCGCCGATAATGCCCGCGCCGTGGAATTTCGCATCCGCGCACCGAAAGACCTGGCCAAGTACATCGCCCATAAAGGCTCGATCACCGTCGACGGCACCAGCCTGACCGTGAACGCAGTCGATGGCGCCGAGTTCATGCTCACGATCATTCCGCACACCCTGAGCGAAACCATCATGGCTTCCTACAAGCCGGGTCGTCGGGTGAATCTGGAGGTCGACTTGCTGGCGCGTTATCTGGAGCGCCTGCTGTTGGGCGACAAGGCCGCAGAGCCGAGCGCTGGTGGCACGATTACCGAAAGCTTTCTGGCCGCCAACGGCTACCTCAATTCCTGACTGAAGGGGGTGCCTTGTGGCGCTCAATAGCATCGAAGAACTGGTTGAAGACATCCGCCAAGGCAAGATGGTCATCCTCATGGATGACGAAGACCGCGAGAACGAAGGCGACCTGATCATGGCCGCCGAGTGCTGCAAGGCCGAACACATCAACTTCATGGCCAAGCATGCCCGTGGCTTGATCTGCATGCCGATGAGCCGCGAGCGCTGCGAACTGTTGAAGCTGCCGCTGATGGCGCCACGCAACGGTTCCGGGTTCGGTACCAAGTTCACCGTGTCGATCGAAGCAGCTGAAGGCGTGACCACCGGCATCTCCGCCGCTGACCGTGCACGCACCGTGCAGGCTGCCGCCGCGAAAGACGCCAAGGCTGAAGACATCGTCAGCCCCGGCCACATCTTCCCGCTGATGGCTCAGGCTGGCGGCACCCTGGCGCGCGCTGGCCACACTGAAGCTGCTTGCGACCTGGCGCGCATGGCCGGTTTCGAGCCGAGCGGCGTGATCTGCGAAGTGATGAACGACGACGGCACCATGTCCCGTCGCACTGAGCTGGAAGCGTTCGCCGCTGAACACAACATCAAGATCGGCACCATTGCCGACCTGATTCACTACCGGATGATCCACGAACGTACCGTTCAGCGGATTGCCGAGCAGCCACTGGACAGCGAACTGGGCCAATTCAACCTGGTGACCTATCGTGATTCGGTGGAAGGCGACGTGCACATGGCCCTGACGCTGGGCACCGTTTGCGCTGAAGAACCAACCCTGGTTCGCGTGCACAACATGGACCCGCTACGCGATCTGCTGATGGTCAAACAACCGGGCCGCTGGAGCCTGCGCGCCGCCATGGCTGCAGTTGCCGAGGCCGGCAGCGGCGTGGTGCTGTTGCTGGGTCATCCGCTCGATGGCGACGTGTTGCTGGCGCATATTCGTGAAACCGGCGATCAGGTACCGGCGAAAAAACCGACCACTTACAGCATCGTTGGTGCCGGTTCGCAGATCCTGCGTGACCTCGGTGTACGCAAAATGCGCCTGATGTCGGCACCGATGAAATTTAATGCGATATCCGGTTTCGATCTGGAAGTTGTAGAATACGTGCCCTCCGAATAATGACCGGTTGTTTCCGACATTGTTGACATGGATTCTTGTGGTGAGGGGATTTATCCCGAAGGCTGCGCAGCGGCCCCTGTTTTGGGACTGCTACGCAGTCCATCGGGGATAAATCCCCTCGCCACAGCTAATATCACTGAGGGATGCGTACGAGACGCGTCCCGGCTCTTTAAGAGATCTGACGAATGACCCTGAAGACCATCGAAGGTACCTTCATCGCCCCTAAAGGCCGCTACGCTCTGGTAGTGGGCCGTTTCAACAGCTTCGTTGTTGAAAGCCTGGTCAGCGGTGCAGTTGATGCCCTGGTTCGCCACGGCGTGAGCGAAAGCGACATCACCATCATCCGCGCTCCTGGCGCCTTCGAAATCCCGCTGGTTGCGCAGAAAGTCGCTCAGAAAGGCGAGTTCGCAGCAATCATCGCCCTCGGCGCGGTCATTCGTGGCGGTACTCCGCACTTCGAATACGTGGCAGGCGAGTGCACCAAGGGCCTGGCCCAGGTGTCCATGGAGTTCGGCGTTCCGGTCGCGTTCGGCGTCCTGACCGTTGATTCCATCGAGCAAGCCATCGAACGTTCCGGCACCAAGGCCGGTAACAAAGGTGCCGAAGCTGCCCTGTCCGCGCTGGAAATGGTCAGCCTGCTGGCACAGTTGGAGGCCAAGTGATTAGCGACGAAAGCGATCGTTTCAACCCGCGCGACCCACGTCCAGCGGACGCCGGCAAGCCTTCGAAAAGCGAAAAGCGCCGGGCTGCCCGTCAGTTGGCGACTCAGGCGCTGTACCAGCGTCTTCTGGCTGGCACTTCGCTGAACGAAATCGAAGCGCAGTTTCGCGTCGACAACGATTTCACCTTTGCCGATGCCAGCTACTTCCACGACATCCTGCACGGTGTTCCGGCCAACCAGACCGAGATCGACACTGCGTTGGCGCCGTGCCTGGACCTGACCATCGAAGAGCTGGACCCGGTTGAGCTGTGCGTGCTGCGCCTGTCCACCTGGGAGCTGCTCAAGCGCGTCGACGTGCCGTACCGCGTGGTGATCAACGAAGGCATCGAACTGGCGAAAGTCTATGGTTCGACCGACGGCCACAAGTTCGTCAACGGTGTGCTCGACAAGCTGGCCCCGCGTCTGCGTGAAGCTGAAGTGAAGGCGTTCAAGCGCTGATATGCGCTTGATACCCAATGGGCGAGTTTGAGCTGATCCGCAATTTCTTCGCCGCCGCGCCTTGTGCGCAGGGCGGCGAGGGCGTTGCTCTCGGGATCGGCGACGACTGCGCCTTGCTGGCGGTTCCCCCCGGGGAACAGCTGGCCATTTCCACCGATACGCTGGTGGCCGGCGTGCATTTCGCCGATCCCTGCGATCCGTTTTTGCTCGGTCAGCGCTCGCTGGCCGTCGCGGTCAGCGATCTGGCCGCCATGGGCGCCACGCCCATCGCCTTTACCCTTGCCCTGACTGTGCCGACGGTGACCGCCGATTGGCTGCAAGCCTATGCCCACGGTTTGAACCGCATGGCGCAGAACTGCGGCGTGGCTCTGGTGGGTGGTGACACCACGCGCGGGCCGTTGAGCCTGACCGTCACTGTGTTCGGTCGCGTCCCGACCGGATTGGCCTTGACCCGCAACGGTGCGCAGCCAGGTGATTTGCTGTGTGTCGGCGGTGAGCTGGGCAATGCCGCTGGCGCGTTGCCGCTGGTGTTGGGCCAGCGCGACGCCGCGGCGGATATCGCTCAGCCGCTGCTCGATCACTACTGGTCACCGCAACCGCAACTCGCGCTCGGTCAGGCGCTACGCGGCAAAGCCACGTCAGCGCTGGATATCTCCGACGGTTTGCTCGCCGATTGTGGGCACATCGCGTTGGCGTCGAAGGTGCGACTTGAAATTGAACGTGAGCGTGTGCCGTTGTCGGATGCACTAGTGGCGTTTCTCGGTCAGCGCGGTGCCGAGCGTGCGGCGCTGAGCGGTGGCGATGATTACGTGCTGGCCTTCACGCTGCCGTCCGTCGAGTTGCCGGCACTGCTGGCCGCTGGTTGGCCGATCCATGTGATCGGTCGTGTGGCGCAGGGGCAGGGCGTGGCGCTACTGGACCGCGAAGGGCACGACATCACCCCGCAAATCCGGGGCTATCAACATTTTCAGGAGTCACCGTGACAGATCACCCGAAACAGGTTCCGGCCGAATTCGTCCCGCCTTCTGTCTGGCGCAATCCCTGGCATTTCCTTGCCTTCGGCTTCGGTTCGGGTACTTTGCCCAAAGCGCCGGGCACGTGGGGTTCGCTCGTTGCGCTACCCTTTATCCCGTTGTGGCAGATGTTGCCCGACTGGGGGTACTGGCTGATGCTCGGCATCACCATGCTGTTCGGCTTCTGGCTGTGCGGCAAGGTCGCCGACGATCTGCGCGTGCACGACCACGAAGGCATCGTCTGGGACGAAATGGTCGGGATGTGGATCACCCTGTGGCTGGTGCCGGAAGGCTGGTACTGGTTGCTCGCGGGTTTCCTGGTGTTCCGCTTCTTCGACATTCTCAAGCCGTGGCCGATCCGCTGGATCGACCGGCATGTTCATGGCGGAGTCGGCATCATGCTCGACGACGTGCTGGCCGGCGTGTTCGCCTGGCTGGCGATGCAGGGACTGGTGTGGGTATTTGCCTGATTCGAGGGTTGTCAGGCTAGAGAGGGTATTAAGGATGTCGCGGCGCTGGTTGGCAGGGGTGGTTTTGGCTGTGCTGGGCACTGTCGCCAGTGCGCAGGAAACCGCGCCGGCGCCCCCGGTTATTCGTCTGGCCAGCGAAGTCTGGGAAGACTACACCGCTGCCGATGGCCATGGGCTGGCCTGGGATGTGTTGCGCAAAGTGTTCGAACCGGTCGGGGTAAAACTCGATATTCGCAGCGAACCCTATACGCGTTCTGTAGGGCTGGCGCAGCGTGCTGAAGTCGATGCTTGCGTGGGCTCGTATCACGAAGAGTTCAGTGATCTGCTCTATCCGCGCTGGAATTTCGACACCGATCACGTCTATGCGCTGGGCCTTGCCAGCAACCCGGCACCAACGCTGGAGACCTTGGGCAACTATCGGCTGGCCTGGGTGCGCGGCTACGACTATCAGAGCTACTTGCCCAATGTACGCAGCTTCAACGAAGTGATCCGGCGCACCGGGATCCTGTCGATGCTGACCCACAACCGTGCCGACTATTACATCGACGCGCTGACTGAAATCAATTACGTGCTCAGTCGGGCGAGGGATCCGTCGCAATTTCGCACGACCCATGTTGCCGAGTTGCCGCTGTACCTGTGCTTCGCCAATACCCCCAAGGCCCGCACATTGATGGCGCTGTTTGACCGGCGCATGGATCAACTGGTGAAGAGCGGCGAGCTGAAACCGATTTTCGAGAAGTGGAAGCAGCCGTATCCGTTTAGCGCGGGCGCCGCGAATCCCCTGTAGGAGCTGCGGCACGCTGCGATCTTTTGATCTTGATTTTGAAAGCCGGATCAAAAGATCGCAGCCTCGTTTCACTCGACAGCTCCTACACAGGTCTGTGTTGTCGGGTAAGTCATCAAACTTTTTGATCGTTATGCCCGATAATTCAGCCTAAGCGTCTGTAGGAACCTGCTGTTACAATGCCGCCCAGCGAATCTTCAGACTTTTTTTAGATCAGGAGCACACCGGTGCCTGTCGTTTTTGTCGCCGCTTCCAAGCTGCCAACGCCTTTTGCGCAATTCACCATGCACGGCTTTCTAGATGAAGCCACCGGCCGCGAGCATGTCGTGCTGAGCCTGGGTGATTTTGCCGACGGTGCCCCGGTACTCGGCCGTTTGCACTCCGAATGCCTGACTGGCGATGCCTTGTTCAGCCAGCGCTGCGACTGCGGTTCGCAGCTTGAGGGCGCGCTAAAGGCCATCGCCCGCGAAGGTCGTGGCGTATTGCTCTATCTGCGTCAGGAAGGTCGCGGCATCGGTCTGTTGAACAAGATCCGCGCCTACGAATTGCAGGATGGCGGCGCTGACACCGTTGAAGCCAACGAGCGTCTGGGCTTTGCCGCCGACCAGCGCGACTACGCCATGTGCCTGCCGATGCTCGAACACCTCGGGGTCAAAGCCCTGCGTCTGATGACCAACAACCCGCGCAAGGTCAAAGCCTTGACCGACATGGGCATCGTCGTCGCCGAGCGCGTGCCGCTGCACACCGGCCACAACCCGCACAACAAACTGTACCTGGCGACCAAGGCCAGCAAGCTCGACCACATGATGGGCAACGAGCATCAGGGCGAGGTAGACCGGGCGTGACTCGCGGTCAGGTAAAGCGTCGCCTCAGCGTCGACTGGTGGAAATACCTGGCGTTAGCGCTGGTGCCGTTGTTCGTGCTGAATGCTGTGTTTGCTCAGAACGAGCCGATTCTGCCGGTGCTGGCGATGCCGCTGTTTATCGCCGGTGTCGCGTCGATGTTCGTCAGCCTGAAGTTTTTTGGCCGCTACAAACATGCGCTGATCGCCACGCAGAAATCCCTCGACACTGCAGATGAACCGGCGGCCTGGATCGCCCTCGCAGCAAGTCGCCGAGCGGCATTTCTAGCGGCCGCTTTGCCCGCGTGGGTCGGTGCACTGGCGGTATTTGTCGGCCTTGAAGCCATACCGCTGATGTTGCTGGCGCTGTCCACTGTCGTGCTGTTTTACCTCTACCGTATCCCGCGTCAACTCGGCTGATGCGCCATCTCTGGCTGGCGGTTCTGCTGCTGGCCATCAATGGCCCTGTATTCGCCGCTCTGCGCGTGGTCAGCCTCGCGCCGTCGCTTTCTGAAATCGTCGTTGAACTGGATTCCGCCGATCTGCTGGTCGGCGTGCTGGATGCGGGCGAGCGGCCTGCAGCAATTGCGAATCTTCCCTCGGTGGGTCGCTATGGTCAGCTCGACATGGAGCGTTTGCTCAGCCTCAAACCTGATCTGTTGTTGCTCTGGCCCGGCAGTGTCGGGCCGGCGCAGCGCGATCAGCTCCAGCGGCTGAACATCCCTACTTACGTCGCCGAACCGCACAGTCTTGAACAGCTTTCTGCGCAGATCGAAGCCATTTCGTCTCAGCTCGGTCGGCCCGAGCGCGGGGCTGTGTTGGCGGCGGATGTTCGCAAGAAACTCGACGGCTTGCGCCAGCGTTATCACCGGGATAGGCCACTTAAGGTGTTCTATCAGGTGTGGGACAAGCCGCTGTATACCGTCGGCGGGGGGCAGATCATCAGCGATGCGCTTGAGGTGTGCGGGGCGCGCAATGTGTTCGGCGACTTGAGTCTGCCGGCGCCGCAAGTCAGCATTGAGGCGGTGTTGCAGCGAGATCCCGAGGTGATTCTGGCCAGTGATCAGGCGCAGCTGGATGCATGGAAGGCGTGGCCGCAGGTGACGGCTGTAAAGCAGAGGCAATTGCTGCTGGTCACCGACAAAGGCCTGGAACGCCCGAGCGCTCAGATGATCGATGCCACCGCCAAACTCTGCCACCTCATCCAGCCTGACAAATAACCCCTGTAGGAGCTGCCGCAGGCTGCGATCTTTTGATGTTGTTTTATAAGATCAAAAGATCGCAGCCTTCGGCAGCTCCTACAGGGAACATCAGCAATATCAGCAATATCAGCAATTTCAGAAGTTTCAGCGCAGTTCGGGGGTCCAGGTCACCCCAAACATCCACGCTCGACCTTCTTCGCGATAACCATATTGGCTGCCGTCATAGCTGTAGTTTGCGCGGCTGTAACCCTTGTCCAGCAGGTTATCCACCTTCAGATCCAGTTTGATCTCCCGGTTCAGCGTCCAACTGCTGCGCAGGCCGAACAGCGCATAGCCGCCTAGTGCTTGATTGTTGTTCAGGTCGTCATAACTGCTGCTCACCGCCTGCCAACTGGCGCCGAGGCTCAGTCGATCAAACTGCCGATCCAGATCCCAACTCAACGTTCGCCGTGCTCGCCGCGCCAACGTATGGCCGGTATCACGGTCGCGCGGGTCGATGATCGATACGCCAAGGTTGCTCTGCCAACCAAACAATTCCTGCTTCAGCGCCGCTTCGAAACCATTGATCCGTGCTGAAGCCACGTTCTCCGGCCGTGAGTTGCTGCCGAAGATGATCGCGTCCTCAAGATCCGTACGGTACAGCGACGCTTCCAGACGACTGCTGTCGCTCAGTTGGCTGCGCCATTGCAGCTCATAGCTTTTCGAGGTTTCCGGTTTCAGGTTCGGGTTGCTGAAATCAGGGTAGTACAGGTCGTTGAAGGTCGGTGCACGGAAGCCTTCGCTGTAGCTGAGCAGCAGATCGTTGTCCGGATTAAGCGGCAGGGTGAAGGTGCCGCTCCAGGTGTTCTGGCTGCCGAACTGTTGGTTGTCGTCGTGACGCAAACCCAGCTCCGTGGAGAAACTGTCGGCCTGATAACGGTGCTGGATGAACGCGGCGCGGTTCCAGCGGCTGTCCTCGTCGAACGCGGTGCTGCTGTTGACCCGGTCTTCGTACCAGTCGCCGCCCAGGATCAGGCTGTTGCGCGCATCCAGGGTCAGGTCGTTCTGCCAGTTCACCGAGTCGCGGTAGGTGTTGAATACCGTGCGCTCGTCGCTGAGCTTGTCGAGGGTCTTTTCGCGGTTCTCTGTGTGGCCGAATTCGACGCGGGTTTTCCAGATATCGTTGACCCGGGCATCGACGTAACTGCTGACGCTACTAACGTTGAAATCGCTGTAAGGCTGTTGCTGGACCGCTTCGAACGTGGTCATGTCGAAGCGGCCGAACGGATTGTCGAACTCGCTTTTGCCACGGTTATCCAGCAGGTTGGCGCCGACTTCTATGTCATCAGTCAGCGCATGGCTGAGGCTCAGGCTGACGGACTTGTTGCGGTAGGCATCGTGATCGCCGTCGCTCGGATATGACTCATGAGTACGGTCGATCCCGGCGGTTTCATCCAGGCTGGCGCCGAGGTTGAAGCGAGTTTTGTCGTCGCCACCGGACAGGCCGAGGCTGCGCTCCCAGGTTTGATGGCTGCCGAAGCCGACATGCATGCGCGGTTGCAAGCCTTGCTCAGTCCCACGGCGGGTAAAAATCTGAATCACCCCGCCAATCGCATCGCTGCCGTAGATCACCGAGCGCGAACCGCGCAGCACTTCCACGCGTTCGATCTGCTCGATGTTCAGGTGCTGCAGATTGCTGTCACCGGAAGTGGAGTTGCCGATGCGCTGGCCGTCGACCAGCACCAGGCTTTGCGCCGACTGCGTGCCGCGGATATAGACCCCGGGCAAGCTGCCGCGCCCACCTGCTTGTGCTACTTGCACGCCCGGCACACGCCGCAGCAGGTCCGGAACATCGCTCGGTTGCAGACGATCGATGTCTTCGCGGGTGAACACGGTGTTGGCGGCGCTGCTGTCATTGCGCGCTTCGACCTGACGGTTGGCGCTGATCAACACGTCCGATAGCTTCAGCGCTTGATCGCGCTCGAAAGTGTCGGCGACAGCGTTGGCGGTCGGCAGCAGAAGGAAGGGCAGGGCGAGGCGCGAGAGTTTCATGGCAATCCATGGTTTATGCAAAACCGTGTAGGAGCTGCCGAAGGCTGCGATCTTTTGATTTTGCTTTTAAAAAGTCTGGAGCCGCCGAAGATCAGGATCAAAAGATCGCAGCCTTCGGCAGCTCCTACAGGGGGGCGCGTTAGCGGTTCAACAGTTCCAGACGCTCGCGAATCGACGCTTCGATCCCCGCTTCATCCAGGCCACACTCGGCCAGCATCTGCACAGGCTTTGCATGTTCGACGTAAACATCGGGCAAGCCCAGATGCAGCATCGACTTGAGGATATTCTCGCGGGCGAGAAATTCGCTGACTGCACCACCGGCACCGCCCATGATCGCGTTCTCTTCGATGGTCACCAGCAACTCGTGACTGCCGGCAATCTCGCGGACCAGAGCTTCGTCCAGTGGTTTGACGAAGCGCATGTCGACCACTGTCGCATCCAGCTTCTCGGCGACTTTCAGCGCCTCGGTCAGTTGCACGCCGAACACCAGCAGGGCGACTTTGCTGCCTTGACGACGAACGATGCCTTTGCCGATCTCGATCGGTTCGAGGTCTTTCTCGATTGCCGCATTCGGGCCGTTGCCGCGCGGATAACGCACCGCCGCCGGGCCGTTGTAGAGATGACCGGTGGTGAGCATTTTGCGCAATTCGTTTTCATCGCTCGGGGTCATGATGACCATGCCCGGGATGCAACGCAGGTACGACAGGTCGAAGCTGCCAGCGTGGGTCGGGCCGTCTTCGCCAACCAGGCCGGCGCGATCGATGGCGAACAGCACGTCGAGGTTCTGCACCGCCACATCGTGAACGAGTTGGTCGTAACCGCGCTGAAGGAACGTCGAGTAGATCGCTACTACCGGTTTTGCGCCTTCGCAGGCCATGCCGGCGGCGAACGTCACCGCGTGTTGCTCGGCAATCGCCACGTCGAAATAACGCAGCGGGAAGCGCTCGCTGAACGCCACCAGATCCGAGCCTTCCTTCATCGCCGGGGTAATCCCGACCAGGCGCGGATCAACTGCGGCCATGTCGCACAGCCAATCGCCAAACACCGCCGAATACTTCGGCCCGCCGGTTTTCTTCGGCGCAGCGGCCGGTGCGTCGACAGGTTCGAGTTTGGTGATGGCGTGGTAACCGATCGGATCGACTTCTGCCGGGGCGAAGCCTTTGCCTTTCTTGGTGACGATGTGCAGGAATTGCGGGCCCTTCAGGTCACGCATGTTGCGCAGCGTGGCGATCAGGGTCGGCAGGTCGTGGCCGTCGATCGGGCCGATGTAGTTCCAGCCCAGCTCTTCGAACAGGGTGCCTGGAACCAGCATGCCTTTTGCGTATTCTTCGGTGCGACGGGCGATTTCCCAGGCGCCGGGCAGGCGCGACAGCACTTTTTTACTGCCTTCGCGCATGCTTGCGTAAGTGCGGCTGGAAAGAATCTTCGCCAGATAATTCGACAGGCCACCGACGTTGCGCGAGATCGACATGTCGTTGTCGTTGAGGATCACCAGCATGTTGGCGTTGACTTCCGGCGCATGGTTCAACGCCTCGAAGGCCATACCGGCGGTTAATGCGCCGTCGCCGATCACGGCAATCGCCTTGCGATCACTGTTCTGCAGGCGGGCGGCAATCGCCATGCCCAGCGCTGCGCTGATCGACGTGCTGGAGTGGCCGACGCCAAAGGTGTCGTACTCGCTCTCGGCGCGACGCGGGAAAGCGGCGATGCCGTCCTTCTGGCGCAGCGATTCCATGCGCTCACGGCGACCGGTGAGGATCTTGTGCGGATAAGCCTGATGACCAACGTCCCACACCAGCCGGTCATCCGGGGTGTCGAAGACGTAATGCAACGCGATGGTCAGCTCGATGACGCCCAGACCGGCACCGAAATGCCCACCGGTCTGGCCGACCGTGTAGAGCAATTCCAGGCGCAACTCATCAGCCAGGGTTTCCAGCTCGGCTTCGGCTAACCGGCGCAGGCCGTCCGGCGTATTCGCACGGTCGAGCAGGGGCGTGGTCGGGCGCTTGCGGGGAATCTCATGAAACGTCGTGGGCATCAGGCGAATCGTTATAGGTATAAAAGATGCGGCAGTTTACCTGATGCATCGCCCACTGCCCACGCGTTGATCTTTTTTGGCCGATTCGCCGTCAGCTGCGGCGCTCGACGATATACCGGGCCAGCTCGCGCAACGGCTCGGCTGCCGCGTCAAACGGTCGCAGGGCGTGCAGGGCCTGATCGCGCAGCTCCAGGGCGTAGGCCTTGGCCGCGTCCAGGCCGAGCAGCGCCGGGTAGGTCGGCTTGTCCCGCGCGATATCGGCGCCCTGGCGTTTGCCGAGGGTGGCGGTATCGCTTTCGACGTCGAGGATATCGTCCTGCACCTGGAAGGCGAGGCCGATGGCTTGTGCGTAAGTCTGCAAGGATTGCAGTTCGTCTGGCTCGGCACGGCCACTGGCCAGGGCGCCAAGTTTGACGCTGACTTCGATCAGCGCACCGGTCTTGTGCCGGTGCATCTGTTCAAGGGCTTTTTGATCGAGCTTGAGACCGACCGAGCCGAGGTCGATGGCTTGACCGCCGACCATACCGGCCGGGCCTGCGGCCAGTGCGAGGGCACTGACCATCTGCAGGCGGATGTCGGCACTGAGGTCGCTCAGGCGCGGATCGAGCAAGGCGCTGAACGCCAGACTCTGCAAGCCGTCACCGGCGAGAATCGCGCAAGCTTCATCGAATTTTTTGTGAGTGGTGGGCTGGCCGCGACGCAGGTCGTCGTCGTCCATCGCTGGCAAATCGTCGTGCACCAGCGAATAGGCGTGGATCAGCTCCACCGCGCAGGCCGCGCCGTTAGCCTGCTCAGGCTTGCCACCGAGGGCTTCGCACGCGGCGTAGGCCAACAGCGGACGCACGCGTTTGCCGCCGTTCATCACGCTGTAGCGCATGGCCTCGTAAAGGCGCGCCAGCTCCGGCAACGGGGCGTTGAACAGGCTTTCCAGTGCCGCGTTGACCCGGGCCTGGCTGGTCGCCGAATACGCTGCAATCATTCTGGCTGTTCCGCGTCGAAGGGTTCCTCGGCGAGTTCGCCATCGCGCTCCAGCAGCACTTGCACCTTCTGCTCGGCCTGAGCCAGCGCTGCCTGGCAGTCACGGGTCAGCCCGATGCCCTGCTCGAAAGCGGTCAGCGAGTCTTCCAGCGACAATTCACCGTTCTCCAGACGCTCGACCAGTGTTTGCAGGTCGGCGAGGGACTGTTCGAAATCCAGTGCAGCTTTTTTGCGGGCCATGGCGGCAGTTTCCGGTTGACGTTAAACCGGCGCGACACTAGCAGATAGGGGGGGTATGGGCAAATGAGCGGGGTGTATCAGTCAGTGGGTTTTCCTGGGTAATTGATCTGGTAACGCGTACTTCGCCCACCGCCAGGGAGCCTTTGCAGACAGCCCTTTTCCAGTAATTCTGCCAAATGCCGGGTCGCCGTGGCCTTCGATACCTTCGCCACAGCCTGATACTGCGCCGCGCTGATGCCGTGCCCGAAACCGCGCTCACCGCCGTCGAGCAAACGATTGAGCACTTTGGTTTGCTCAACGGAAAGCTCGGATTCGCGGTGCGCTTGCCAGAATCGCGTCTTGCCCAGCACGCTTTCTATTCGCTCGATGGCTTGTTGCAGGCTGCGCAACAGGGTTTGCAGGAACCACGTCAGCCAGTCGGTGATGTCCGGCGTGGCTTTCTGGCTGGATTCGAGTATTCGGTAATAACCGGCGCGGTCGTCGAGAATGCTGGCCGACATGGCGTAAAAGCGAATCGCCAGCGCTTCGCCCTGAGCCAGTGCCAGATCGGTGATGGTGCGAGTCAGGCGCCCGTTGCCGTCGTCGAACGGGTGGAGAGTGACAAACCAGAAATGCGCGATGCCGGCACGTAATAACGGATCGAGGCCCGCTTGCCGCTGACTGGCGTCGAACCACTTGAGAAACGCGTCGAGTTGGCGTTCAAGGCCTTGGCGGGGCGGGGCCTCAAAATGAACGATCGGACGGTCGATCCGCCCGGAAACCACCTGCATCGGCTCATCGCCGCGTAATGCGCCGACATTTATTGCGCGCGAAGAAAAGCCGGTTTCCGGATCCGGAAATAGCCATTCATGCCATTCCAGCAAGCGCTCCAGCGTCAAGGGTTGCGCGGCGCGTCGAGTGGCATCGAGCATCAGTCTGGCCAGACCTTCACTGCGTTGGCTGACGTGATCGCCATCGAACACTTCCAGGCCCAGGCGCCGCGCCAATGACGATCGAACCGAGCCGATATTTAACTGCTCACCCTCGATAGCCGACGAGGTCACGATGTTTTGCAGCAGCGCATCAAGTTCGGTCTGAGCGCTCAAAGAGTCGCCCACCGATCCGGCCATGCCCATCAATTGACCCTGCGCCTGTACGCACTCACGCAGCAGTGGCGTCAGGCGTTCTGTCTGCCAGTTAAAGTCTGGCCAATCGGGCTGCTGCCAGATCCAGTGAGTTGCCATGGGGTACTGATCCTGAGTGCGTGAGCCGAATAGAAAAGCTATTCGGCTCATTTAGTGAGCCGAATATGACGGCTATTCGGCTCACGCACAATAAATACGCGTAATTCCTACAGCGATAGCACCTGTATCCGATTGTTAAAAAACTGCCGAATGGCTAATCTTCGCGCCTTCTACGACCCGGCAGCCACGGGTCTTTCAGACGAAACGCAGTTTTAGAGGCTGTGAAGTACCGAGGATCGGGTGCAAGGTTTCGTTCAGGCATGGCAGGAGGCATTACATGCGTTCATTCATTTTGCTGGTGATCGGGATGGCCTGCGCATCCGCGCTGCTGGCCGCACCGAGTGCCGAGCTGTCGGAACCGGTGGGTGGCTGGCGTTATCACGGCTTTCTCGATCGCACGGAAAACCCGCAAGTCGCCTATCCGACGCCGCCGATCGACCGCGGCATCCAGCGCAATCGCACGATGATCCAGGGCCAGCTCAAGGCCATCGGCCATATGCGCCCGCCGCACAGCCTCGCCGTCAATGGCAATCCGCTGAATCTGTACACCGACGATCAGGGCCGTTTCGCCCGGCCATATGCCTTTGGCGCCGGTTCCAACAGCGTCGAGGTGATCAGCGCCGAGGGCCAGTCGCTCAAGCGCGTGCAATTTTATGAAGCAAATAATTTGCGCACGCCGGCGCGAATTCGTCTTGTCTTGGGATGGGACGATCCAAAGGCTGGGCTGGATCTGCACATTGTCACGCCCGATGGCCAGCATGCCTTTTGGGCGCGGCCGGCGCTGAGCAATGGCGGCGGCCTCGACCCCGATGGCGTCGATGGCCCCGGCCCTGAGATGTTCACCATGACCGCGCCGCTGCACGGCACCTATCTGGTTTACGTCAACTATTGGGGCAACTTCGGCAATGGCGGCTATAACTTCGAGGAGACCAGCAACCAGAACGAGGTGATTACTTCGCAAATCACGCTGGTGCTCAACGAAAACACCGTCGACGAAAAACGCGAGACGTTCATCGTGCCCCTGCGGGCGATTGGTGATCTGCTGCTGGTCAAGACTTTCAACTATTAAGTATCCCGCCATGGATGAAATCGTGAGCTTTGGGAATGAGCGTGAAGATGAGCGATAACACTGTTACCCCGGCTGCCGAAACACCTGCTGGCAAACCTTCCCGGCGCTGGCCGTTGCTGTTGGCCGGGCTGTGCCTGGTGGCTGGCGTAGCAGGCGGTTTTGGCTGGCTGCTGCTCAAACCCAAGGCGCCGCCGGTGGAGCTTGCCGGTGACAAACTTGGCCTGAGCCGCCCGGATGCATTGCTGGAAACCCGCTCGCTGAGCCAGTTGCCCAAAGACCTGCTGACGGTGCCGTTCCTCAAGGCCACGCTCACCGAAGATTTCGTCTTCTATTACGAAACCCACGCCGATCGCCTCGGCTTGATCGGCAGTCTGCGCCGAATCATTTACGAGCATGACCTGAAGTTGCAGGACAGCTTGATCGAACAACTTTTCGATCAGCCAGCCGATGTCGCGCTGTGGCGCGGTGCCGATGGTCGCTTGAAGGACTTTCTGCTGGTAATGGATCGCGGTGGTTTGGCCAAGCTGCTGGAGCCGCTGGCGAAAGTGGCGCTGGATGACACGCAACTCAGCGTTTTCGGCAACCTCAAGGTTGGCAGTGACGAGGTGCCGCTGTACCAATTGAGCTACAACGCCAGCAAATCGCTGCTGTTCGCTTCGCGCGGCGACAAACTGGTGGTGCTGTCCAATCCGGCCAAGTACTACGACCCTGAAAGCGGCGTGTCCGAAGAGTCCGGCCACGTTTCACCGCAAGCACTGGCGGCATTGCTCAGCGGCGAAAAGCTGTTCCCCGAAGCCTTCGGCCTGCCTGCTAAAACCCCGGAAACCAAACAGCGACTCTCGGTGAATTCTAGCGTCCTCGCCATGGGCTACCAGCGCTTCATTCCGAACTTCGCCGGCCTGCGTTTCGACATGGACGACAAGGGCTGGCACAGCTATCTCGCAATGGATGAGCTGGAAAACCAGCCGGAATTCGATTTCAAACCGGTCTGGCAAGCCATGCCGCTGGGCGCCAGTGCCTGCGTAACGTTGCCGGTAGCTGCCGAACCGCAAAAGCCGTTGCTGGTAAAACTCGGCGCCGAAGACGCCGTGGCGCAGACGCTCACCGAACATGTGGCTGGCGCCGCGGGCCTGTGCTGGTACGCCGATTCGCGTTTGTACACGCCATTGCTGGTCGCCAGTCTTAAAGACGAGGACAGCAGCAAGCTCGACGGTGATCTCGGCAAGCTGTTCGGTTCGATGGTCGGAGCCTTCGAGTCCAACGTCGAAGAAAAAGTATTCCCGGTGGTGGAGAAACAGGAAAGCCAGAGCCACGTCTGGCAGCGTCAGGTCAGCTCCAACTTCGGTCCATACGCGGCCAAGGACGCAGAGAATCCGGATGCAGTCAGCGGCAAGGCGTTCATGAAGGTCAGCCTCGCCCGTCACGGCTCGACGCTGCTGTTTTCCCTCGACGACAAACTCGTCGACAAGGCCCTCGGCACCCTCGACAAACGCTTCCCGCCGATGGCCGATGTGCTGCCCAAAGATGTGCTGATGCCGATCTATTTCGGCCCGGATTCGATGGCGCAACTGATGCAGCAGGAAACCCTCGACAGCCTGCCGCAAGACATGGAACCGGTGTTCTACAACGCCGCGCAAACCTATCTGATCCCGAAACTTCGCACTCTCGGCGGCTACGGCAAATATGCCCTGACCTTGCCAGAAGGCAGCGAGCCGGATGGTCACTGGCAGTGGCTGCCGCTGGAGTGGAAAGCGCTGTGACGGCACTGATCCGCAGCCTCGGCTTACTCGCGCTGTTACTCAGCGCCGGCGCCCGAGCCGTCGAAACGCCTGCGCTCGATCCTGCACAATCCCAGGTGTTTCGCGCCTGGTTCGTGCGCATCGCCCAGGAGCAACTGAGCCAGGGCCCGAGCCCGCGCTGGTATCAACAGGATTGCGCCGGGCTGGTGCGCTTCGCTGCCAACGAAGCGCTGAAAGTCCACGACGACAAATGGCTGCGCAGCAATGGCCTGTCCAATCGTTACCTGCCGCCGGAACTGTCGCTGAGCGAAGATCAGCGCAAGCTCGCCCAGCAATGGCAGCAGGGCGGCGGCAAGATCGGGCCGTACGTCAACGCAATCAAACTGATTCAGTTCAACAGTCATCTGGTCAGCCGCGACGTGTCGCAGGCGCGGCCAGGTGACCTGATGTTTTTCGATCAGGGCGACGACCAGCACCTGATGATCTGGATGGGCCGCTACATCGCCTATCACACCGGCACCACCACCCCGACTGACAACGGCATGCGTTCGGCAAGCCTGCAGCAACTCATGACATGGAAGGACACCCGATGGATACCCGACGCAGCCAACCCCAACTTCATCGGCGTCTATCGACTGAACTTTCTCTCCCAATGACCGGTGCCCGCATGCTGCGTTTACTGCCTCTGCTGTTGCTATTAGCCCTGCCATTTTCGGTAGTGAACGCCGAAGACACTGTTGCACCGAGCGGCTATACGCCGGTGTCCGGCGAAAGTTTTTTCCTGCTGGCTGACAGCAGTTTCGCTGCCGACGAGCAGGCCATGGTTCGCCTCGAAGCGCCGGGTCGCGATTATCGGCGTTTCCGCATGGAGCCTTACGGCGGCGCCGACATTCGCGTGTACCGCATCGACAAGCCGCTGGACTTCCTCAAACGCCAGAAGAACCTGCACCGGGTGGTCAGCGACGGTCAGTTCAAGGGCGAAGGCTTGTCCAACACCCTCGCGTATCTGTGGGACAACTGGTACCGAAAATCCCGTCGGGTGATGCAGCGAGCGTTCTCCTATGAGTCGCGCAAACAGGTCACCGAGGAAGTGCCGGAACTGAAGATGGGCAACGCCATCGCGGCGCCGACACCGTATGACGCGCAGCCGCAATTCGCGCTGATTCCGGGCTTGCCGGTGGTCAGCCAGTTCCGTTATCCGCTGTGGCAGGCCAAGCCGATTCAGCCGCCGGCCGGGGTCAACCTGGCCGGGTCTTCCAGCGACTTTGTCAGCGTCGCACCGGGCAACGTTTACATTCCGCTGGGTCAGTTGAAACCGGGCCTTTATCTGGTCGAAGCGCTGATCGGTAAATATCGCGCGACCACCATGGTCTTCGTCTCCAACACCGTTGCGGTGAGCAAGATTGCCGGTGACGAGTTGCTGGTCTGGGCCGCGCGCAAGCACGAAGGCAGTTCGGTGCCGAAGGTCAATGTGCTGTGGACCGACGGCCTCGGCGTGATGAGCAGTGGCGCCACCGATGCCGATGGTTTGCTGCGCCTGAAACACGTCAGCCCCGAGCGTTCTTTCGTCATCGGCGAGGACGAGGAGGGCGGTGTATTCGTCTCGGAAAACTTCTATTACGACAGCGAAATTTACGACACCAAGCTCTATGCCTTCACCGACCGACCGCTGTATCGACCGGGGGATTGGGTCTCGCTGAAAATCGTCGGTCGCGAGTTCAAGAATGCGCGGGACTCGGTGCTGCCGGGCGCCGCAGACGTCAATGTCAGCGTGCTCGACGCCACTGGCACCGAGCTGCAACGCCTTGATCTGAAACTTGATTCGAAGGCCGGCACTCAGGGCCGCTTCCAACTGCCGGATAACGCGGTGGCGGGCGGTTATGAAATTCGCTTCAACTACAAGGATCAGGCCTACAGCAGCGCCTTCCGCGTGGCTGAGTACATCAAGCCACACTTCGAGATTTCGCTGAATCTGGCCAAGCAGGATTACCGCACCGGCGAGCCGGTCAGAGGCAGTCTGGTGCTGCTGTACCCGGACGGCAAACCGGTGGCCAACGCCAAACTGATCCTGAGCCTGCGCGCGCAACAACTGTCGATGGTCGACAACGAACTGCAATATCTCGGGCAATTCCCGGTGGAGCTGACCAGCACTGAACTGACCACCGACAGCAAAGGCAACGCCACCCTTGACCTGCCGGCCGCCGACAAACCGAGCCGCTACATGCTCACCGTGTTCGCCAGCGATGGCGCGGCGTATCGGGTCAAGACCACCAAGGAAATCCTTATCGACCGTGGCGCCGCGAGTTTCCGCATGAGTGCGCCGCAGCGTTTCAGTGCGGTCGGCGACAAGGTCGCGTTCAGCTACGCCAACGAGGGCGGCGCCGAGCAGAGCAAAGCGGTCACTCCGAGCACTTACGGCTGGGTACGTCTGGAAGACCAGAGCACTGGCGAAGGCAAACTTGCGGCGACTGACAAAGGTTTCAGTCTGGCCTTCGAACGTCCGGGCACTTACAACCTGACGCTTAAGGATCAACACAGTCGCGTCCTCGGCGCCGCTGGTCATTCGGTCACGGGTGAAGGCGTCAAAGCGGTGCCAGGCACGGTGGAAATCGTCCTCGACAAACCTGAGTACAAGGCCGGCGACGAAGCGCTGGCACTGATCACTTTTCCTGAGCCGGTCAATGATGCACTGCTGTCGCTGGAGCGTGACAAGGTCGAAGCCACCGCGCTGCTGGCCAAGGGTGGCGACTGGTTGAAACTGGAAAAACTCAGCGACACCCAATACCGCGCACGCATCCCGGTGAAGGACAATTTCGCGCCTAACCTGACTTTCTCGGTGCTGTACACCAAGGGCGGTCAGTACAGCTTCCAGAATGCCGGGATCAAAGTGATCGCGCCGCAAATCGACGTGGCGATCAGCACCGACAAACAGGTGTATCTGCCGGGTGACACGGTGACCGTCGACCTGACTACGCAGTTCGCCGGCAAAGCAATTCCGGCGCATCTGACGGTGAGTGTTGTCGACGAAATGGTTTACGCGTTGCAGCCGGAAGTCGCGCCGACCATCGACCAGTTCTTCTACCATCCACGGCGCAACAACGTGCGCACCAGCGCCAGCCTGTCGTTCATCAGTTACGACGTGGCGCTGCCGGGCAGCCCGGGCGCACCGGGCAAAGCCAACCGCAGTGAACGCGGGGTAAAAGTGCTGGAGCGGCCGCGTCGTGAAGACGTCGACACCGCCGCATGGCAACCGGAATTGCTCACCGGTGCCGACGGCAAGACCCGCTTCACCTTCAAGATGCCCGACTCGCTGACCCGCTGGCGCATCACCGCGCGCGCGATTGCCGATGACGGTCAGGTCGGCCAGAAGAAGCAGTTTGTCCGCTCGGAAAAACCGCTGTACCTGAAGTGGAGCGGGCCGAGCAAATTCCGTAGGGGCGATCAGCCGCAACTCGGTATTTTCGCGTTCAGCCAAGCCGAGAAACCGGTCAAGGCTGAGCTGGTCACCCACTACGCCGGCACCGAACAACGCCTGCCGGTAACCCTGAACAACGGCATCAACTACCTGCCGCTGCCGGCGTTCGCACTGGCTTCCGGCGAGTGGACGGCGGAGTTGGTGCAAGACGGCAAAATCGCTGATTCCCTGGCCGTACGCCTGAGCGCGACCGGTGATGGCTGGCAAGTGACGCAAATACAAAGCCTCGATGTGGCCAGCGGCGACACAGCGCTCAGCTTGCCTGCGGATGCGACCGACATTCGTCTGCGTCTGGATGACAGTCCGCAAGCGTTGTTCCGCTCGGCGCTCGATGATCTGCTCAGCTATCCGTACGGCGGCGTCGAGCAGACCGCCAGTCGCTTGTTGCCGCTGAGCATCGCTTATCCGTCGCTGGCATCGAGCCCGCAGATCCGCGATCGCCTGCGCCTGATCATGCAGAACAGCCGTCTGCGTCTGGTGCAAATGGCCGGGCCGTCGGCGAGCTTCACCTGGTGGGGCTACGACGGTGAGCCCGATGCTTTCCTCACCGCGTACGCCTACTTCGCCGACTGGAACGCCAGCCAGGTACTGGATCTGACGCTGCCGCCGGAGCATTGGCAGCGGGTGTTGGAGGTGTACGCCAAACAGGCGCCGAACACGCCGTTGCTGCAACGGGCGCTGATTCTGTCGTTCGCCAAGCAGATGCAGTTGCCGGTGAACACGCTGCTGACGGGGTTGATGGAAGATCTGGCGAAGGCCGGTGAAGGCAATGCCGAAACCCTGATGGACGATGGCTTAGACAGCCTGGTGATGAGCGATCCGGATTCGGCGCTCGGTCTGGCGGCGGCGCGAGTGTTGACCGCATCGCTGGCCACGCAGTCGAAAGTCGCGTTGCCTGATGCTTTCAATCGTCAGGTAGGCGCTGCGCAACAGCGTCTGTCGGTCAGTTCGCAGCCGTTTGTCGAAGCGCTGAATCTGTCGCTGCAACCATTTGATCAGGCTCGCGCCCTGGCCTTGCTGCAACGCCTGTTGCCGCAGCAATCGACGCTCGAACGCGCACTGGCGTTGACCTGGCTGCAACGCAGCATCGCCCAGGCTTCGCCGACCATTGCGCTGACGCCGGGTGAAGGCTGGAAGAAAAGCTACGGTGCCAGTGGCGAGATGTTCTGGACGTGGCAGGGGGCGACGCCAGTGCCGAGCGTGTTGACGGTTTCTGGCACTCAGGAGCGTCCGCTGCGTGCGGCCCTGAGTTTCCAGACTCAACAGCCAGTCGTCGATCCAATGGCCGTGACCATCACCCGTCGCCTGTCGCGACTGGTGCCGGGCGACGAAGCGTTCACCTTCAAACTGGAACCGGTCGGCACTAAGCCGCTGTCCAGCGACAGCCTGTATCTGGACGAAGTGATCCTCACCAGCAAGGCACCGAAACCGCTGCGCTACGGCATGCTGGAAGTGCCGCTGCCGCCGGGCGCCGATGTCGAGCGCACGACTTGGGGCATCAAGTTGCAGGGCAAGGACGGCACCGAACCGACCGCGCTGGAGAAAGCGCGTTTCGAGCCGGGGCAGTTGGCTTATGCCGTGCCGGTGGATGCGCTGAGCGGCGAATTGCGTCTGCGCCATCTCGTGCGTTTCTCGCAGAAGGGCCAGTTCAATTTGCCGCCAGTGCGCTTCACTCAGGTCTACGCGCCGCAGCATCAAGCTCAGGAAGCGAAAGCCGCCCTCGGTCAGGTCACGGTCAACTGACATGAAGCGGCCGCTGCTGTGGCTGATGTTGTGTGTGATTCCCGCGCTGGCGACAGCGCAGGATGAGCCTTTGCGCGTGGCCTACAAGGGCGAATTGTTGTCGTTGAGTCAGACGCAACTGATCGCTCGCGAGCCGTTGCCACCTTCGCTGGATGCGCCGCTGGGCAGTCTGTGGAAGCTGTTTGTTTATGCGTGGCTGGTGGATACCGGCGCTCGCGAGCCCGCTTATGAATGCCGCGGGCAGTCGAAAGAAGAAGTTTATTGCTGCAGCGCCGGCGGCAAGATCGAACGTGATCAGGCGTTGGTGAAGTCGTGTGGGTTGTATTTTGAGCCTGCGCGGTTGGGGATTTCTTCTGCTGATTGGCGGGCGTATTGGCAGACGCGGCAGGCACCGTCGTGGTTGCTGGATCTGCCAATGGTGCAACCGGCCACGCGAGTTTCTGTGGCTGACTTGTTAATGGTTTTATCTTCGCTGCCAGCTCAAGACCAGATGCGCCGCGTGTTGCTTGATGTCGTTCTGAATGTGGCGGATGGCAACGTCGTGGGTGAATTGGGCGGGCGCTTGCGGGTGAAAACCTGGAGCTGGCTCGGCGATCAGGACCCGCAATCGAGGCAGGGCGGATTTGCCGGTTGGACGGTGGACGGTTCGCCTGTGTGGGCGGGTGGGCGTGGCACCAGTCAGATGGTTCTACGAAATTACGGTCAGGCACTGGCGACGGTGTTGCCTACTGCTTGGCCAGCAGAGACGGGCCGTTGCGTTGAGGTCGGGCTGTTCTCGCGCTATCCGGTTGTACGTGTTTTGACTGGCGAGCGGGTGATAACTTCCGGCCCGTTGCAGGGCGATTACCGCGTCGAATTCGTTAACGGCAACGCGCTGGATATCCACAGCGACGGCGAACTGTTTCTGCTCAACAACAAACTCGTCGCCAGGCTTGATCGCGAAGAATACGTCGCCCGCGTGCTGGATCGCGAAGCCAAACCCGAACCCGCCGAAGCCGCCAAAGCGCTGGCCGTGGCAATCCGCACCTACCTGCTGCAAAACGCTGCGCGTAACGGCGATTGCCTGAGTATCGATGACAGCAGCACCCGCCAACGCGTCGCCCCGCGTCCGGCCTCGGCGGAGTCTCGCAGTATCGCCGCATGGACCGCGGATCTGGTGTTGGCCGGCAGTATCGTCACCTATCACTCAGACCAACCCGGCCCGGACAAACTCGCTTGGCAACAAGCCGTCGAGCAGGCCAATGCTGGCCAGCGCTACGACGCGATTCTGCTCCACGCCTATCCGCGCGCGAGCCTTAGCCGTTGGGACAATCCAGTGGCCTCCTGCGAAGCACTGCCCGCCGGCCAAGACTGGCTGCACAAGCAACGACGCGGCTGGCGCCCGAAGCTTGAAAGCGAAACCGGCTACAACGAAGTCAGCACGTTCGCGGTGTGCAAACTGGCTTTTGGCAGACCCTTCGTCGACCGCGAGCGCCAACGAATCTATGTGCGCGGCGTGCTGACCCTGCAGGATCGCCTCGACCTCACCCACGAATATCTGCACCTGGCTTTCGAAGCACATCCCAACGGCCAGGATGAAACCTACATCGAAGGGCTCGCCCGTCACCTCTTGCTGGAATAGACCATGACACTCCGTTATCCACAGGTCTTGCTGCTGCTCTGCACGCTAACCGCGCTATCGCCGGCCATCGCCGCCGACAGCGTCAAACTCGACACCCCGGTCGGCGGCTGGCGCAGCGGCGCGCCGCAAGGCGAGGGCGAAAGCTTCCGCCAGACCGTCAACTACCCAGCCTCCTCGGTGAACACCCCGATCGGCCAAGCCAACACCGCACGCATCAGCGGCGAAATCAAAACCACACCGAAGAGCACAGAGCCCGGCCGCCTCATCGTCAACGGCGTCAGCATGCCGCTGAAAATCGACGACGCCGGCCGCTTCGACCGCCCATTCTCCTTCCCCAACGGCAGCAACAGCGTCGAAGTCCGCAGCCCCGACGGCAAACAACGCCACCGCACCCAATTCCTCAACACCAGCGGCGGCGCCACCCCGGCCAAACTGCGCGTCCTGCTCGCGTGGGACAGCGACGGCACCGACCTCGACCTGCACCTCGTCACCCCCGACGGCAGCCACATCTGGTACGGCAACCGCACCGCCGCCAACGGCGGCGCCCTCGACGTCGACGTCACCACCGGCTACGGCCCGGAAATCTTCGCCATGCCGGCGCCGATCAAGGGCCAGTATCTGGTGTATGTGAATTACTACGGCGGTGGCTATCGCGGGGATGACGAAGGTGGGGATGAAGCAGTGCAGGCGCTGACGACGGCGCAGGTGACGGTGATTACTGAAGAAGGTACGCCGAGCGAGAAGATGGAGACGTTTTTGATCCCGATGCGGACGGCGGGGGAGTTGACGTTGGTTAAGGCGTTTAGTTATCCGTGAGGGGGAATGGGCAGCAGGTTGCTGCCCAATTCCTTTCAATCACTCAGGCCGCCAATTCAGGCCGAAAACTGCTGGAGGTCAGACGCTTGAGCGCAATATCAAGAGCCTGATCATCGAACAGTTTGCTCTTGCGAGCAGCAGCGCCAGCGCCACCGTCCCACTGCTTTAATGCTTCGCGCACGGCAGGTACAGTCGCAGATACCCCTTCCTGGCTCAACAGCCAATCAACCGTGGCCAATAGCTCCATACCGAATGGCGATTCAAAACCGTCAATCAATTGTGCCGTGCTCTCCAAGGCTTGCGAGTATTCCTTGGCCTCGGTCTTGAGATACGTCTGCAAAAACGCTTTGCGCTCTTGATCAAACCAGATCACGTCACTAATGCCAGCGTCGCTGATGCGCTTGTCACAATGCAGATAGCTGCCATCGAGGTTATCGAGCAGATGTTCCAGCCGGTTGGCGTACGGCCCATATTTGTGCGCGACAAACTTCAGATTCAGAGGATTCTCGGTATCCGGCAACTGCTCGATAGCACGCTCAAGAAACCAAGCCAACTTCTGTATCTCCAGCAGACTGCACTCCATACCTAAAACCCAATAGCGACGAACCAGTTCGGCGATAAGCGCGCGAGCTGGCGTGAGTTTTTCTACGCCCGAACGTTTGGCGACGTTCAGATACTGGTTCGAGGGCTCGAATACCAACACATCGGCGTCCAGGTCCCCCAACACTTCGACAATCTGCTCACGGACTTCAGGCCACTTCAAACCGCCGTTACCAGCACCCAGAGGCGGGACGGCGACAGATTTCACTTCGTTCTCTAGCAGAAACCGACGTAGATCATGCAAGCCTTCAGTTATCCACGCCATTTGCGACGGAGAACGCCAATGGCGTTTGGTTGGGAAGTTCACGATCCAGCGAGGGCCATCGAGTTCATTGGTGGCCGTCACGTGCATCTTGCCGGTTTCTACTTCCTTCGCTTTACACGCTGCTGCATAGAGACGGTAATTTTGCGCAAAGCGTTCTTTGAACATCAATGCGATGCCCTTGCCCATCACGCCCACGGTATTCACCGTGTTGACGAGGGCTTCTGTTTTGGCTTCCAGCAGGTTGCCTTGAGTAAATCTGATCATTGGAAATACCATTTGGGGCGCGCATGGACAGGCAACGTCAGGCCTCTAGCGGCGACGTCTGCTTCTATGCGTACTTTCATTGCATCGGTGTGGCACATGATGCCCAGTAGTCCCGTAATCGGTAAGTGATGGTGGATCAGCGCCTCAGCCTGATAACGCTCCATTTTGCGAGGATCATCAGGATCGCGCTTGAAGTCGCGCCGTTGAAGGATAGACCAATCGATCTGGTCGAGATTCGCCAGATCGCTGTAATAGTTTGTCCAACTCGGATAGGCGTGCGCGTTTGTGAAGACAAACGGTAGGCCGAGCTCTTCAACGCGATACAGGCTTGAGACCAGAATCACGATCTCGTCATTGCTGCGTTGCTGAACACTCCACCCAGAGTGAATGTTCTGCATCATCACCGAGAAGGGCGTGAAATAGAAGGGCACGTAGTCGGCCAGAACGCCATCGGGTGCGATAGGCACCTGACGGGAACGGCGTTTGTCGATCAAGTCGACGTTACCGATATTCACGTACTGAGGTGCCTGTGCTTCCGAGTTAGCGCAATGCAGACCGTTGTCCAGAATCCAGGGCAGGTTATCGCGATGGACGATACGCCAAATCAGAGCTTTCTCTGGATTCAGGCTGGTGTAGTTCATTTATAAGAACATTCCGGGATTCACGCTGATGGGAGTCGCAAGCTTTGTCACGCGCATTTTAGCCTCACAAAGCGAGCTGACTTCATCGTTGGGTGCATAAAACCTGGAAAAGTTTTTGGGGTTTACCACTTTCGGAGATAGGCATTCGGCCATGCAAACGCTTTTGCATTCTGGGTTCTGATAGTCCCGAGTACTCATCAGCTCCCAATTAATTGCTTCAAAACCTGCGTTGTAATCGAGCAGTTGGATCGCATCATCAGCGAGTGGGTGACGGGGAATAATTTTCCAGTCGTTTTGTTTGGCAAATGATCGAAAGACGGAGATGAGGACGAACTTCTCTTTGGGCCGGCTGAGCTGTACACGTCCATCAAAAGGATTCGCAGCAAACCAGTGGAACGGAACATAGCGATCGAGATTTAGCGCTTTGCGCTTCCTGAGGATTTCGCTGTCTGCGACGTCGGTGAAGTTTTCCAGACTGGCGCGAGGCTTTAGGCCTTCCTTAAAGATCCCATCCAAATTCTCAACGGAGGTGAGGTGGTAAACGAAGTATTTTTCCCTGATGTTTGCGTCCGACATAGTGGTCTCCTTGACCTGCACATCAACCTAAACTGAATTCAGTCCCGGCCTTGCCCCGCGCTGATGTAACCCTCGATCCGTGGGGGTTGGTAGAACAGTCATTGTGATTCTAGTGTGCCATCAATTTTGACCACAAGCCCAATATGGAAATTGGTTGGCAGGGTCATGCAGCAAAACTCCTGAACTCATTCCTCATCAAAATAATCGCGATCCAGCGTCGGCAACCGCAACAAACGCGATGTCACGCCCACCTCATGATCCATCATGAGATGTACCAAGCGCGTACCGTCTACCAACACAATGCCATCCACTGATTTGGCGAAATCAACGGCGTGCGCTGTGAAGCCGGACGTTGTGATGAAAACGCCGCGCTTGGCTTTTTGCCCCGCGAGCGCTCCGTAGAACGCCTGTAGTTCAGGGCGACCAACCGTGTTCTGCCAACGCTTGGCCTGAACGTAAACCTTCTCCAGCCCCAATTTATCGAGCGAGATAATGCCGTCGATGCCGGCATCACCGGAACCGCCGACACGTTGCAGATCATTGCGACTGGCGCCGTAACCCAGTCGATGAAGCACATCCAGCACAATCACTTCGAAACGGTTGGGGCTGACTTGCAGCAAGTTATCCAAAAGGTCGGCCGCCGTGGCATCGCGCAATTCTTTTAGCGCTCGCTCTAGTCGGTCGTCGGGGCTTTCGGTGGCGGAGGCCAGATCTGGCTCCACATTTGGTTGGTCATCAAGTGGCTCGGCATCAGGCGCGACTTTCAGCTTCACATTCATGTAGCCGATTGCTAAATGCTCCACATCCTTGGCCGACAGTGGAAATGCATGCTCCTTGGCGTACTGCACGCCTGCATCAGTCAACTTCCAATAACCGCGTTTGGCACTACTGGAAAGACCGGCACGCTTGAGACGATCGTGCGCCCAGCCTGATCGGTTCTTGTAAGTGGCCTGACCACTCGCGATCAGATCCTCACGCTGCGCTTCTGTTAATTGCAGCATTTTGGCTGCCGCCTCGTGGGCGTCCCGAGCAATTGCACCGTCGGGTTTTGTGGCGAGAAACCGCAGGATCGGTTCGATGAACTGATCGTAGGTTGGAACGGACATGGGCGCATCCCTGTGCTGATGGGTGTTTTTGAACTGACCGGGGGCGAGTATAAGTTAACGCTCGCTGGGGATGCCTTCGAGAGTAAGAGCTGGTGCCGTGAAAACGTAAGTCGCTGTGTCATGGCGTCCTGACAGGGCGAATAGCTGAACAGAGCAATTTCCAGCAGGCATTAAAAAGCCGGCTTGTGGCCGGCTTCTCGGGGACTGGCTTGGCCTATTTTTGGTAAGCCTTGCCAGCCTTCAAAACGTACACCCGGATCTGCGTCCGGCTGTGGGACTTGGTCAGACGTTGGTCTGCCGCGTCGGGCGTCATCTGAGCCGCGGGAGCGGGGCGATGCGCGAATGTGGGGCGCAGGATACTGAGTTTTGTCCTGGATTCCCAGTGGGAAGTGCGGGTTAGAGCGATCTCAGTGGCCAAAATCCGGGATTTGTACTGTCTATCCGGGCCTCATCGCGAGCAGGCTCACTCCTACAGGGGATTGAGCAAGCCTTCGGATTAGAGAAACGGTACCACCGGCCTTCGTTTGCTCAGCGTCGACCACCAGAACACCCAGCCCAATATATGGATCCGCTGCTCTTCGATTTGTGCGGGGCGGAAGACTTCGTCCGGGTATTCGGCGCTGTTGTGGCTGCGCAGGCGCAGGCCGTTGCCGGGCATGCGGTGCAGGTATTTGATGCGCAGCATGCCGTCGTGTTCGATGGCGTAGATTTCGCCGTCGACGACTTGGGTGAGGCTTCGGTCGATGGCGACGATGGAACCGTCATCGATGCGGTCGGCCATGCTGTTGCCGATCATGTGCGCGCAGATAGCGTCGCCTGGGCGGATTTCCAGTTGATCGAGGTGCGCGCGCAGCAGGCGGATGGACAGGTCCGGGTCCTGGATGACGTGGGTTTTTCCAGAGCCATTGGTCTGCGGTGTTTCTTTGAAGAACGCCAGGTCGATGTCATTGGGGTCGATGACGGTGTAGACGCCACGGATGGCGTGAGCGTCAAAGGTGTCGCCATTGCTCGCGGGCGGGGTCAGGCTTGGTATTTCTTTTGTGCCTTCACCGGTTTTCAGCCATTCGCTGTTGACGGACAGCAGGCGTGAGACTTCTTCCATGCGATACGCCGGGACGCCCCGGGTGTACCAGTTGTGGACATTTTGGGCTTCCGTGCCCCAGAACTTCGCGAAACCCGTGGTGGAGATGTTCGCTTTTTCCAGGAGTGCCTTGAATCTTGGACCGCTAGTGTTCTTTCTCATAAACACGGAGTCTACGGCCGTGCTACAGGGGTTTGAATAAACCTGACGTTCAAAAACGGGCTGAATTTTGCGACTGGATGTAAGACGTGCTTGTGGGAAATTACACAGGTTAAAACTTTTCTGTAGTCCGCAATAAACAGGCTGTTTAAGTCGAGCTGGCAGGTCGAAAAAAAACCCGGATCAACCGGGTTTTTTCAAGCGTGTCGCAAGTCGTGAAGCTTAGCCTTTGTAGGCAGCAACCGACTTGGTGATCGCTTCGCGGGCGGCGTCTGCACCGGCCCAGCCTTCGATCTTGACCCATTTGCCTTTTTCGAGATCTTTGTAGTTCGCAAAGAAGTGCTCGATCTGCTGGATCAGCAGCGGTGGCAGGTCGGTGTATTCCTTCACGTCGACGTACAGCTGGGACAGCTTGTCGTGTGGCACTGCGATAACTTTGGCATCGCCGCCGCCGTCGTCAGTCATGTTCAGGATACCGACCGGGCGAGCGCGGATTACCGAGCCTGGCGCAACCGGGTAAGGGGTTACAACCAGCACGTCGAGGGGGTCACCGTCGTCAGCCAGGGTGTTCGGGATGTAACCGTAGTTGGCCGGGTAGAACATTGGGGTGGCCATGAAACGGTCAACGAACAGGCAATCGCTGTCTTTGTCGATTTCGTATTTGATCGGCGCGTGGTTGGCCGGGATCTCGATCGCGACGTAGATGTCGTTCGGCAGGTCTTTGCCAGCCGGAATCTTGCTGTAGCTCATTGGGCGTTGCCCCCGTAGTTGACCAAAAACACTTGGCCGGATTGACCAAAAAGTGGCGGCGATTATAGGCATATTCTGCCGTCGACGCCATGAACCTAAAGTCGTGCAGAACTTAGTCGTGCGCCTGATAGACCGGGTCGCTGGCCTGAAGTTGCCGCAACCTGCCCAACGGGTCCTGGCGGTAGAAAAGCTGCAGTTGCGCGTAGACCTGTGGATAAGTCTCGTGCAGCAGATCCGGGGCGCTGAAGAAGTATTCGCTGGTGACGGCGAAGAACTCGGCCGGGTTCTCGGCGGCGTAGGGATCGATGGCGGTTTCTGCGTCAGGATTGTCGTCGAGCTGGCGGTTGAGATCGTCGTAAGCCGTCTGCATCACGTCGGCCCAGTCGCTGACGCGCATGTCGGTGTGCAGCGGCGGCAGGCCGTTGGCGTCGCCGTTAAGCATATCGAGTTTGTGCGCCAGTTCGTGGATCACCAGGTTGTAGCCTTCCCAGCCACCACTGGCCATCACGCCCGGCCAAGCGAGGATGATCGGCCCCTGCTGCCAGGCTTCACCACTGTGTTCGCCATCCCATTCGTGCTCGACGCCACTGGCATCGCGGTGACGCTGTGGGCTGAGGAAGTCGTCGGGATAGAGAACGATTTCGTGAAAACCCTGATACCAGTTCAAATCGCCCAGATGCAAAAGCGGTAATTGCGCCTGGGCGGCGAGCAGCAGGCGTTGTTCCTGATGCAATTCGACGCCGGGCAGGGCGCTCAGGTGTTTGTCTTCGAGAAACAGCACACAGGCTTCGCGCAGCCACTGATCTTCAGCGGGCGTGATGCCATCAAGAAAGCTCAGGTGATGGCGCACCCGTTGCCACATCTCGTCGGCAATCGGGTGCCTGGCCAGAATCCGCCGGCGGCGCCAGGCGCTCAGCGACCACATCGGCTTAGTGCGATTGGACTTTAGTGCCGCCAAAACGGCTGCGCACCACGCCGATGATCATCGGAATCAGCGACAGCAGAATGATAGCGACCACCAGCAACGACAGGTTTTTCTTGATGAACGGTACGTTGCCGAAGAAGTAACCCAGGGTCACCAGCCCGCCCACCCAGAGGATGGTGCCCAGCACGCTGAAACCGAAGAAGCGCGGGTACGGCATCCGCGCTACACCGGCGACGAACGGTGCGAAAGTCCGGATGATCGGCAGGAATCGCGCCAGGGTCACGGTTTTGCCGCCGTGCTTGTCGTAGAAATCGTGGGTTTTTTGCAGATAGTCGCGGCGGAAGATTTTCGAGTTCGGGTTGCTGAACAGTTTTTCGCCAGCCGTTCGCCCGATGACGTAGTTGGTGCTGTCACCCAGGATCGCCGCGAGCATCAGCAGACCGCCCAACAGCACTGGGTCCATGCCGCCGCCGGCCGCAACAGCGCCGGCAATGAACAGCAGCGAATCGCCCGGCAGGAATGGCATCACCACCAGACCGGTTTCACAGAAAATCACCAGAAACAGGATGGCGTAGATCCACGGCCCGTAGTTGTTCACCAGCAAGTCGAGGTAAACGTCGAGATGCAGGATAAGGTCGAGCGGGTTGAAATCCATGGGGGCACCTGTATGGCGGCCCTACTCTGTGGGCCTGTGCGGATGACTTCGTGTAAGCCTACAGCGGGATGTAGTTTTTCTTACAAGCCGGAAAGATCGGGATTATACGGTTTGAATGATGACGCGCGTGTTGGTTTTGTAGCGGCGGATGTCGGGGTGTGAGGAATTGTCAGGGAAACAGCGCATATCGGGAGTTGGGAGAAGATCGTCCGGGCGCGCCCCGAACCTTCGGACGATCTTTTGACTTCAGAGCTCGTCGCTGATCGGCAGCACGTAGTTCTTGAACTCGGTGTCTTCCTTGAAGCCAATCGATTCGTAGGTTTTCTGCGCCACTTCGTTGTTGGCACTGGTGGAGACGCGCATGCGCACGGCCTGTGTTTCCTTGGCCATTTTCTTCGCGGTACGGATCAGGTTATCGGCGACCAGTTGTCGGCGGGCGTCTTCGGCGACGTAGATGTCGTTGAGGATCCACACGCGTTTGAGCGACAGCGAGGAGAAGCTCGGATACAGCTGACAGAAGCCCATCAGCTTTTTGTCGTCATCATCGGCCAGGGCCAGATAGATCACCGACTCTTTGCGGCGCAGGCGTTTTTCGAGAAACGCGCGGGAGGAATCCGGGTAAGGCAGGGAGCCGTAGAACTCGCGATATTTGACGAACAACGGAGTCAACAAATCCAGATGTTCGAGGGTCGCTTGAATAATCCGCATGATAGGTCTCGTCTTCAAGTGGCTGTCTTCAACTGCTCTGACGGCGATGGGAAACCCTGGCGGCCGTGCGTCGATCCTGCCTTAAACCAGCGCAGAAACGCAATGCGGAAACGGTTCAGGTTTGGGGCGGATGGAGTAGGAAGTTTCCTTTCATGTCCGCACCTGCGTCCGACTCCAGCGTCTGAACCTGTGCTTCGTCCTTCAGATTGACCCCCGACAGCTGTCGCCGGCAGGCTTCGCGCATCAGGTACAGCAAGCGATGGGCCGCCATGCCGTAGCTCAGGCCTTCAAGCCGCACGTTGGAAATGCAATTGCGATAAGCATCGGTCAATCCGATTTTTGGATTGTAGGTGAAATATAAACCGAGGCTGTCCGGGGAGCTGAGGCCCGGGCGTTCGCCGATCAGCATGACGACCATTTTTGCGCCGAGCAGTTGACCGATCTCATCACCGACGGCAACGCGACCCTGTTCCACCAGAACGAGGGGCGCAATCGACCAGCCGTCGCCGCCCATTTGCTCTTCCAGCCGGAGCAGAAACGGCTGGGTATGGCGATGCACCGCCAGCGCCGATAGACCGTCAGCCACGACAATCGCCAGATCGACGCCGCCCGGATGGGCCGCTGCGTAATCGCGCAAGGCCTGCGCTGACTCATCGCTGAGCTTGCGACCCAGGTCCGGGCGTTGCAGGTAGCTGTTGCGGTCCACCGCTGCGCTGTGCAAAAGCAGGCTTTCGCGCCCACGCTCACTCAGTTGCGCACTGAGCCCGGCATGATCGAACGGCAGATGCACCGCATCCCGCGCCTGAGCGTGGGCGTACTGGAAATCCAGTTGCGCACTGGTTGGCAGGCTGGTGCCGGTGCGGCCGAGGGCGATTCGCGCCGGGGTCAGGCGACGCAGTTCCAGCCATGGGTTTTGTGGGTCGACAGGCGGTTTATCCATCAGGCTCATCCCAGTTGCGCCAAGGCCTGGCGGAAGGCCGGCGGCAGGTTGTTGCCGAAGCGGACCTTGCCGTCCGCCTGGGTGAAGATGCCCATGTTCGCCAGCCACTGTTCAAATTCCGGCGCCGGTTTCAGGCCCAGGGTCTGGCGTGCGTAGAGCGCGTCGTGGAACGAGGTGGTCTGGTAGTTGAGCATGATGTCGTCGGAGCCGGGGATGCCCATGATGAAGTTGATCCCCGCCACACCGAGCAGGGTCAGCAGGGTGTCCATGTCGTCCTGATCGGCTTCGGCGTGGTTGGTGTAGCAGATGTCGCACCCCATCGGCACACCGAGCAACTTGCCGCAGAAGTGGTCTTCGAGGCCGGCGCGGATGATCTGTTTGCCGTTGTAGAGGTATTCCGGGCCGATAAATCCTACGACGGTGTTCACCAAAAACGGCTTGAAATGTCGCGCCACGGCGTAGGCTCTTGTCTCGCAGGTCTGTTGATCGACACCGTGGTGGGCGTTGGCCGACAAGGCGCTGCCTTGCCCTGTTTCAAAATACATCAGGTTTTGCCCGAGGGTGCCGCGGTTCAGGCTCAACCCGGCGTCGTAGCCTTCCTGCAACACATTGAGGTTGATGCCGAAACTGGCATTGGCCGCCTCGGTGCCGGCGATCGACTGGAACACCAGATCCAATGGCACGCCACGGTTGATCGCCTCGATCGAGGTGGTGACGTGGGTCAGCACGCAGGCCTGGGTCGGGATGTCGTAGCGCTGGATGATCGCGTCGAGCATTTCCAGCATCGCGCAAATCGAGGCGATGCTGTCGGTGGCCGGGTTGATGCCGATCATCGCGTCGCCATTGCCGTACAGCAGACCGTCGAGAATGCTCGCGGCGATGCCGGAGGGCTCGTCGGTGGGGTGATTGGGCTGCAGGCGCGTCGACAGGCGCCCGCGCAGACCGAGGGTGCCGCGAAACTTTGTGACCACGCGGATCTTCTGCGCCACCAGCACCAGATCCTGCACGCGCATGATCTTCGACACGGCGGCAACCATTTCCGGGGTCAGGCCGGGGGCGAGGGCGCGCAGGCTAGTTTCATCGGCGGCGTCGCTGAGCAGCCAGTCGCGAAAACCGCCGACGGTGAGGTGGCTGACCACGGCGAAGGCCGGTTTGTCGTGAGTGTCGATGATCAGCCGGGTGACTTCATCGGCTTCGTAGGGGATCAGCGCTTCCTGCAGGAAATGCGTCAGTGGAATGTCGGCCAGTGCCATTTGCGCGGCCACGCGCTCGCCGTCGTTGAGTGCGGCAACACCCGCGAGAAAGTCCCCGGAACGCGCCGGGCTGGCCTTGGCCATGACGTCCTTGAGGCTGTCGAAGCGGTAGGTCTGGGCGCCGACCGTGTGAGCGAAACTCGCCATACAGAATTCTCCGTGACGGCGCAGGTATGCCCCTGCGCCGTGGTTTTCGGCAGTCAGTGCAGGGCTTTTTCAGCGTTCTGAATCGCCGCGAATTCTTCTTCCGGCGTACCTGCTACCAAGTGATGTCGACTGTAGAAAGCAAAGTAAGCAATTAACACTCCATAGATGATAGCGGCACCGATCACCACCCGTGGATCGACGAGGAAACCCGCGATCACGGCGATGCAAGCCAGCACCAGCGCCACGCCGGAGGTGAAAATGCCGCCAGGCGTGCGGTACGGCCGATCCATTTTGGGGCGGCGGATGCGCAGCGTGATGTGCGCCGCCATCATCAGTACGTAGGAAATGGTCGCGCCGAACACCGCCACCAGAATCAGCAGGTCGCCCTGGCCGGTCAGCGACAGACCAAAGCCGATGATCCCTGGAATGATCAGGGCCAGCACGGGCGCCTTGCTTTTGTTGGTCTGGGAGAGTTTTCGTGGCAGGTAGCCTGCGCGGGACAAGGCGAAAATCTGCCGCGAGTAGGCATAGATGATCGAGAAGAAACTGGCGATCAACCCGGCCAGACCCACGAGATTGACGAAACTGCCCATCCAGGTCGAGCCGCCATAGGCTTTGCTCAGCGCTTCAACCAGCGGGTTGCCCGACGTCAGCAGCGAGTTGGCTCCCGCACCACCAGGCCCGACGATCAGGATCAGCAGGGCAAAGGCCAGCAGCACGAGCATGGCGCCGATGAGTCCACGTGGCAGGTCGCGTTTTGGGTTTTTGGTTTCTTCAGCGGCCAACGGAACGCCTTCAACGGCGAGGAAAAACCAGATTGCGTAGGGAATCGCCGCCCAGACGCCGACATAGCCGAACGGCAGGAAAGGGCTGGCGCCGGCAGCGCTGGTCACCGGGATGTCGAGCAGGTTGGCGACGTCGAAGTGCGGCACCATCGCCACCAGAAAAACGCCAAGCGCCAGAGCGGCGATGGCCGTGATGACGAACATCAACTTCAGCGCTTCGCCAACCCCGAAGATGTGGATGGCGATGAAGATGATGTAGAACGTCAGATAAATCATCCAGCCGCCGATGCCGAACAGTGACTCGCAATAAGCGCCGATGAACACCGCAATCGCCGCAGGTGCGATGGCGTATTCGATGAGGATCGCGGTACCGGTCAGGAAGCCGCCCCACGGGCCGAACGCGCTGCGGGCAAAGCCATAGCCGCCACCGGCGGTAGGAATCATTGAGGACAGTTCGGCCAGGGAAAAGCACATGCACAGATACATGGTGGCCATCAGCAAGGTCGCCAGGAACATCCCGCCCCAGCCGCCCTGCGCCAAGCCGAAGTTCCAGCCGGCATAGTCGCCTGAAATCACATAAGCAACGCCAAGCCCCACCAGCAGAACCCAGCCGGCGGCGCCTTTTTTCAATTCGCGTTGTTGGAAGTAGTCCGAGCCGACTTTTTCAAAGTCGACGGAAGAGCCGGTCGCCGGAGCGCCAGCAGGGGATTCGCCAGGCATAGGGTTCACCATTTTTATTGTTGTATTGGCCCGGCTGTTCCGTCAGGAACTGTCGGGTTGAATGGCACGCAGCTTTCGCGAGCAAGCTCGCTCCCACAGATTTCCGTGGTTAGCTCAACATTGAGATCTAATACAGATCCCTGTGGGAGCGAGCTTGCTCGCGAAAGCGGACGAGAGGGCGACACAGAAATATCTGTGTCGCCCAAGGGCTTTAGAAGAAACCCAGCGGATTGATGTCGTAGCTCACCAGCAGGTTTTTCGTCTGCTGATAGTGATCGAGCATCATTTTGTGGGTTTCACGACCAACGCCGGACTTCTTGTACCCGCCGAACGCGGCATGCGCCGGGTACAGGTGGTAGCAGTTGGTCCACACACGACCGGCCTTGATCGCCCGGCCCATGCGGTAGGCGCGGTTGATGTCGCGGGTCCACAGGCCGGCGCCGAGACCGAACTCGGTGTCGTTGGCGATGGCCAGGGCTTCGGCTTCGTCCTTGAACGTGGTGATGCTCACCACCGGGCCGAAGATTTCTTCCTGGAACACACGCATCTTGTTGGTGCCTTTGAGCAGGGTCGGCTGGATGTAATAGCCGGTCGACAGATTGCCCTCGAGTTTTTCCACTTTGCCGCCGGTCAGCAGCTCCGCGCCTTCGCCCTTGGCGATTTCCAGGTAGGACAGGATCTTGTCGAATTGCTGCTCGGACGCCTGGGCGCCAACCATGGTGTCGGTGTCCAGCGGATCGCCACGTTTGATTTGCAGGACTTTCTTCATCACCACGGCCATGAATTCGTCGTAGATCGATTCCTGAACCAGCGCACGAGACGGGCAAGTGCAGACTTCGCCCTGGTTGAAGAACGCCAGCACCAGACCTTCGGCGGCTTTTTCGATAAAGGTCGGCTCGGCCTGCATGATGTCTTCGAAGAAGATGTTCGGCGATTTGCCGCCCAGTTCCACGGTGGATGGGATGATGTTTTCGGCGGCGCATTTCATGATGTGCGAGCCAACCGGTGTCGAGCCGGTAAAGGCAATCTTGGCGATGCGTTTGCTGGTCGCCAGCGCTTCGCCGGCTTCTTTGCCGAAGCCCTGCACGACGTTCAGCACGCCCGGCGGCAGCAGGTCGCCGATCAGTTCGACCAGCACGGAAATACCCAGCGGAGTCTGCTCGGCAGGCTTGAGCACCACGCAGTTACCCGCCGCTAGCGCTGGCGCGAGTTTCCACGCGGCCATCAGGATCGGGAAGTTCCACGGAATGATCTGGCCGACCACGCCCAGTGGTTCATGGATGTGATAAGCAACGGTGTTGCCGTCGATTTCGGCAGCGCTGCCTTCCTGGGCGCGGATGCAACCGGCGTAGTAACGGAAGTGGTCGGCGGCTAGCGGGATGTCGGCGTTAAGGGTTTCGCGGATGGCTTTGCCGTTGTCCCAGGTTTCGGTGATCGCCAGCAGTTCGAGGTTCTGTTCGATACGGTCGGCGATTTTCAGCAGGACCAGCGAACGCGCCTGCACCGAGGTTGCACCCCAGGCGTCAGCGGCGGCGTGGGCGGCGTCCAGTGCCTTGTCGATGTCTTCGGCAGTGGAGCGGGGGAATTCGGCAATCGGTTGGCCATTGACTGGCGAGGTGTTGGTGAAGTACTGACCTTTGACAGGCGCGACGAACTCGCCGCCGATGTAGTTACCGTACTTGCTCTTGAACGAGACTTTGGCGCCTTCAGTACCGGGGTGAGCGTAACGCATGATGATGTTCTCCTTGGCTTTGTACTTATTAGAGAAACGCGCAAGTGCGCTTGCTATAAGCGTAGAGCAAAGGTCGGGCCACTGCCGTGCAGGTCAGGTAAATCAAGGCGTTGCGAGGTTTATGTCGGACGGGCGGATTACCACTGTTATGGTTTCGGTACAGATGGGAGGACAGTTTGTACCGCTTTTGGCACAGCCCGTGACCGGGCAGTCTGGCCAGCATTGCAATGGTGCAGCGGCAGGAGGATGCTCTGGGCATCATCGGTTTGATGGTCCCTACCGAAACCTGTAGGAGCTGCCGAAGGCTGCGATCTTTTGATTCTGCTTTTTTGCAGATCAAGATCAAAAGATCGCAGCCTTCTGCAGCTCCTACATGGGGAACGAGTCGACCTTTCGGGGAGAACAATAAGAAATGCACGACAACCATTTGAATCGCCATGCCCAACAGGTTCTTACCGCCACCCAAGGCAAACCGCACCTGCACGGGCCCGGAGCCGATCCGTCGATTGCCCGCTCATGGCTGCGCTGTCTTGAGGATTACCACCTCGACCCTGCCCTGAGCATGGCGCCTACCGTGCTCGAGCACGGGCGCGTTCTTGAAAGCCGAGAACGTCTGCAACAGGTGTTGCAGATTGCCGGCAATGAAATGAGCAGCCTGCATCAGCAACTCTCCGGCGCCGGACACGCGGTGCTGCTGACCGATGCCCGTGGGGTGATCCTCAACTGCGTCACCGCGCCGGCCGAACGGAAGATTTTTGAGCGTGCCGGCCTGTGGCTGGGCGCCGACTGGAGCGAAGCCTGTGAAGGCACCAATGGCATCGGCACCTGCCTGGTCGAGCGCCAGGCGCTGACCATTCATCAGGATGAACATTTCCGCGGGCGCCACACTGGCCTGACCTGCTCGGCGAGCCCGGTGTTCGATCCGCACGGCGAATTGCTGGCGGTACTTGATGTGTCCTCGGCACGTCACGACGTCTCGCGCCAAAGCCAGTTCCACACCATGGCACTGGTCAATCTGTCGGCGAAGATGATCGAGAGCTGCTACTTCCTGCGCTGTTTCGACAATCAATGGTTGCTGCGCTTTCATTTGCAGGCCGAGTCCGTCGGGCTGTTCAGCGAAGGGCTGCTGGCGTTTGATGGAGAAGGGCGGATCAGCGCAGTCAACCAGAGCGCGCTGAACCTGCTCGGGCATATTCGCGGCGGCTTGCTCGGTAAACCGGTCGAGGCGTTTTTCGATTGTTCGCTGGATGAGTTGCTCGGTCGTGCGAGCGCCAATGCCAGCGCCAGTTGGCCGTTACGCACCCGCGATGGGCGAAATCTGTTTGCCGTGTTGCGCGGCGAGTCGCGCAAAACGATACCGATCACGCCCGCGCCGGTCGTGGCGCAGGCTCCGCGTCTGTCGGGTATTTGCCTTGGCGACGCGGCGTTGCAGGCCGATTTTCGCAAAGCGCTGCGGGTGTTCGAACGTGATGTGCCGCTGTTGATCAATGGTGAAACGGGCTCCGGCAAAGAGGCTTTTGCCAAGGCTGTGCATCAGGCCAGTCAGCGCTCGAGCAAAGCCTTCGTAGCGCTCAATTGCGCGGCGATTCCCGAGAGCCTGATCGAAAGTGAGCTGTTCGGCTATCGTGGTGGCAGTTTTACCGGCGCACGCAAGGACGGTATGCGCGGCAAACTTCAGCAGGCCGATGGCGGCACATTGTTCCTTGATGAAATCGGCGACATGCCGCTGGCCTTGCAGACCCGTCTCTTGCGGGTGCTTGAGGACCGGCAAGTGGTGCCGATCGGCGGTGAGCCGGAAGCGGTCAACGTGCGGATCATCAGTGCGACTCACCGCAATCTTCTGGAGCGAGTGGAGAACGGCAGTTTCCGCGAGGATCTGTATTACCGGCTCAACGGCTTGGAAGTGGCGTTGCCGGCGTTGCGGGAGCGCAGTGATAAATCGCAGTTGCTGGATTTTCTGCTGGCCGAAGAGGCGGGCGGGGATGCGGTGGTGATTGATGAGCAGGCGCGTCAGGCGTTGCTGGCGTTCAACTGGCCGGGGAATGTGCGGCAGTTGCGCAATGTCCTGCGCACGCTGGCGGCTTTGTGTGATGAGGGGCGGATCGGGCTGGAGGATTTGCCGGTGATGATCCGGCAGGTGCGGCCGGCGGTAGAGTTGGCGGTTATGCAATCCGATCATCCGCTGGAGGATGCCGAGCGCTTGGCCTTGCTCAATGCTTTGGAGCAGACCCGTTGGCACATGACCCAAACCGCGCTGCAGCTCGGCGTCAGCCGGAACACCCTTTATAGAAAGCTGCGCAAACATGGGATTGAGCGGTGTGTCAGTTAGAAGGCCCTCACCCTAACCCTCTCCCTCCGGCAGAGGGCTGGGGTGGGTAGCAATCCTGGGCCATACCGAAATGTTGCGCCCAACCAATCCCGCCCCATCACCTAAAGAGTGCGATTTCCCCCTCCCTACGCTAACCTGCGGCCATGTTTTACGAGGTCGACTATGCACATTCATATTCTGGGTATCTGCGGGACTTTCATGGGCTCGATGGCGGTTCTGGCCAAAGAGCTGGGCCATCACGTGACCGGCTCCGACTCCAACGTCTATCCGCCGATGAGCACGCAGCTCGAGGCCCAAGGCATTCAGCTGACGCAGGGCTACGATCCAGCTCAGCTCGATCCGGCACCGGATCTGGTGGTGATCGGTAACGCCATGTCGCGCGGCAATCCGGCGGTGGAATATGTGCTGAACAAAGGCCTGCCGTACGTCTCTGGCCCGCAGTGGCTGGCTGATCACGTGCTGCAAGGTCGCTGGGTACTGGCTGTTGCCGGTACTCACGGCAAAACCACCACCAGCAGCATGCTCGCCTGGGTGCTGGAACATGCCGGCATGAGCCCGGGTTTCCTGATCGGTGGCGTGCCGCAGAACTTCTCGGTGTCCGCACGTCTGGGCGGTACGCCGTTTTTCGTGATCGAGGCCGACGAGTATGACAGCGCCTTCTTCGACAAGCGTTCGAAGTTCGTGCACTACCGCCCGCGCACCGCGATTCTCAACAACCTTGAGTTCGATCACGCGGACATCTTCCCCGATCTGCCGGCCATCGAGCGGCAATTCCACCATTTGGTGCGCACCATTCCGAGCGAAGGCCTGGTCATCCATCCGACCACCGAGCCTGCCTTGCAGCGGGTAATCGAGATGGGCTGCTGGACCCCGGTGCAAACCACCGGCGCTGGCGGTCAGTGGCAGGTGAAATTGCTCAGCGAAGACGGCTCGGCCTTTGAAGTGATGTTCGAAGGTGTGTCCCAAGGCACGGTCGAGTGGGAATTGACTGGCCAGCACAACGTCGCCAACGCCTTGGCTGCACTGGCGGCTGCGCGTCATGTTGGCGTGGTGCCATCGATGGGCATCGCCGGGTTGAGCGCGTTCAAGAACGTCAAACGCCGAATGGAGAAAGTCGCTGAAGTACGCGGCATCACCATCTACGACGACTTCGCCCATCACCCGACTGCGATCGCCACCACGCTTGATGGCCTGCGCAAGCGCATCGGTGATGCACCGTTGATCGCGATCATCGAACCACGCTCCAACTCGATGAAGCTCGGCGCGCACCGTGACGGTTTGCCGGACAGTGTGAACGATGCCGATCAGGTGATCTGGTACGCCCCGGCCAACCTTGGCTGGGATCTGGCCGCCACCGCTGCGCTGTGCAAAGTGCCATCGATTGTCAGCGAGACGCTGGAGGGCATCATCGAACGCGTGAAAAGCCAGGCTCAGCCCGGCACTCACGTGGTGATCATGAGCAACGGCGGTTTCGGCGGTCTGCACGGCAAACTCGCCGAGGCGCTGCAATGAACACTTTTTCGCAGAACGGCGGACCGGAACGCATCACGCTGGCGATGACCGGTGCTTCGGGCGCGCAGTACGGTTTGCGCCTGCTTGATTGTCTGGTGCGGGAAGATCGCGAGGTGCACTTCCTCATCTCCAAAGCCGCGCAACTGGTGATGGCCACCGAGACCGACGTCTCGCTGCCGCCCAAGCCGCAGATGATGCAGGCGTTCCTCACCGAATACACCGGGGCTGCCGCCGGGCAGATCCGCGTGTACGGCAAGGAAGACTGGATGTCGCCGGTGGCCTCGGGCTCCGGTGCGCCAGCGGCGATGGTGGTAGTGCCGTGCTCGACCGGGACGCTGTCGGCCATCGCCACGGGGGCCTGCAACAACCTGATCGAACGCGCTGCAGACGTCACCTTGAAGGAACGTCGCCAGTTGATTCTGGTGCCGCGCGAGGCGCCGTATTCGAGCATTCATCTGGAGCACATGCTCAAGCTGTCGAACATGGGCGTGACGATTCTGCCGGCCTCACCCGGTTTCTATCACCAGCCGCAGACCATCGATGACCTGATCGATTTCGTCGTCGCGCGGATTCTCAATCTGCTGGGCATTCCCCAGGACATGCTGCCGCGTTGGGGCGAGCATCATCTGAGCAGCGATGAATAAGCTGCTGGCGATTGTGCTGGCGCTGCAACTGGGCGGGTGCGCCACTGCGCGCACGCTGGACGCGGCCAAACCGGGGGCGCCGGTGGTGTATTCCGGGACACGGCTGGATTTGTATGCGTTGAATGGCGGGTGTTGTGCGATGGATCGATTCGGGGCTGAGGCGCCGAGTTATCCGGGGGTGGATCTGCCGGGGAGTGCTTTGCTCGATACGCTGTTGTTGCCGTTGTCATTGCTGACGGTGATAGGCGTGAGTTTTCAGGCGACTGGCGGGTTGTAAAGATCAAAAGATCGCAGCCTTCGGCAGCTCCTACAGGTTTCGATGTCGTTCACCAATACTGTGCTCGCTGAAGAACATTGTGGGAGCGGGCTTGCCCGCGAAGAGGCCGGCCCGGACACCACAACGTTATTTGCCCAACTTCCTCAGGTCATCCGACTCAATCACCCGCACCCCATCCTGCTCTTCCAGCGCCAACCGCCACATCGCCCGGGCCAGTTGGCACGCTTCGATCCCCCGGTATTTACCCGGAATCAACTTCGAAAACGGCGCAGCAAGCTGTTCGCCCAAGCGTGGCTCTGATCGTTCACCAAGCAACAGCGACGGCCGGCAAATGGTCAGTTGCGGCCAGTCTTGCGCGCGCAATGCCTGCTCCATTTCACCTTTGACCCGATTGTAGAAAACCGAGGATTTCGGATCGGCGCCGATGGCGCTGATCACGATCAGATGCCGCGCACCCATCTCCCGCGCGCGCTTGGCAAACGCCACTACCATGTCCAGATCGACGGCGCGAAACGCAGCTTCCGAGCCGGCCTGCTTGATGGTGGTGCCGAGGCAGCAATAGGCGATGTCGACGCGGCCGCTGAGCTGCGGCAGAAATGCCTGTGGGTCGCCGACCGGGTTTTCCAGGTGCGGATGTTCGGCCAGTGGCCGACGGGAAGGGGCGAGGACGCGAGAAATCGTTGGCTCGTTGAGCAAACGGTCGAGTAGATGTTCACCGGTCAAACCGGTGGCTCCGGCAAGCAATACGTGCTGAGGCGTCAAGTACATAGTGTCTCTCCCTTGATACTGTTCAGCTTAGTTGCTCTTTGTCGCTCCGTCGTTCAACGCAGCACTTTGCAAAGCTTTTCGCGCTTGCTGTTTACGCAGTTGCTGCCAGTGCGACAGCACGGTTTTCGGTGCCCAGATCTGCGGCTCCGAGGCTTCGAAATTGTCCGCCAGTTCACGCTCGGCGACGGTAGCCTTGGCCAGTTTGAAGGCTTGCTCCAGATCGTCGGTCTGGTTCAGTGCCTGGGCGAACAGCGCATCGCCGAAGTAGGTGAAGTTGGCTTCTTCGGAGCACCCGAAGGACACGCGGTCAGCGCGCGAGGCGGTCATGATCAGCGTGCGTTCGTCTTTCAGCGCCGGGATGAAGCCGCCGGAATAACACGCGGAAATCACGATGATCTTGTCGCGGTTTTTCAGCGGTGCGAGCACGGCGGCAAGTTCGTCGGCGGGCAGGTCGGCCAGTTCCATGCGCGGCTGGTCGAGCACCAGTTCGTGTTCGGCGGTGCCGTGACTGGTCAGGTAGATGAACAGCAAATCTTCCGGGCCGCTGCGTTCGGCTAGGGTCAGTGCAGCGCGGCGCAGGTTCTCGCGCGTGGCCATCGGCCGGTCGCCGAGGTGGTCGCGGTGGTTGACCAGACGGATCTGGCCATGCGCGCCGAAACGCGTATTGAGCATGTTGGCGACATAGTCGGATTCGCGCAGGAACACGCTCTGCTTGCCGTCGCCGCCGAGGGTCAGGGTGTACAGCTCGACCGCAGGCGTGGAGGGCGGAATCGCCGCCAATGCCTCATCAAGCAAACGGCCCTGAGCGAGCAAGCCGAGTTCGAGGGTGTCGGGCAGCAACTTGCCATCGGCGTCGCGCACGCGCTGGCCGTTGATCCAGGTGCCGCTCATTACGCTACCATCAGTCAGCACCAGTGTGCCGCGTCCGGCGTAACTGTCGTTGTCGAATCCGCCGATATAAAAGCTGCCATCGGACAGGTTCAAGCGCCCTTGGCCGCTGAAGCGCCAGTCGCTGAACGAACCGATGTAATGGCTGCCGTCAGCACCGATCAGTTCGCCCTTGCCGGTCAGCGCGCCTTCCTTGAATTGGCCCAGCCAGACGTCGCCGTCAGCGTTTTCGTAGCGGCCCTTACCGTGCAGTTGGTTATTCTTGAAGCCACCGACATAGATGTCGCCGTCAGCACTGTTGAACGTACCGTTGCCTTCAAGCTGACCGTTGACGAAATGACCGGTGAACGAGTTGCCGCTGGAATCACCGCGCTGGCCTTCGCCATTGGGTTTGCCGTGGGCGAACTGGCCTTGATAGGAGCTGCCGTCATCCATTTCGAGACGGCCGAGCCCGGAATATTGATCAGCCTTGAATTCGCCACGGTAGGTCATGGCGTTTTCTTTCAATGTACCTTCGCCGTCACGCCGGCCCTGTTTGAAGCCGCCGGTGTAACTGCTGGCATTGGTGGTCAGGCTGCCCTGACCGTCGAACAAACCCTGCTGGAACTGGCCGCGATAAATCTCGCCATTGCTGCCATGCCATTCGCCCTGCCCATGCCACTGCCCTTTGTCGAACTGCCCGGCGTACCAACTGCCGTTGGGATAGTCGACACGTCCCTGACCTTGCAGCAAGCCATCGACCAACTCGCCGCGATAGCGTCCGCCGTCCGGCAGGCGCGCATCCGGGGGCAACAGCGATTCGCCATCGCCGCAAGCGGCAAGCAACAGGGTCAAGGCAAGGGGTGCAAGACAAGCGAGTGAGCGCATAGCGGGATCCGGGCAATTAGGCGACCGAGTATGCCGCAGCTATGTGACCTTATACAGCCGCTGAAGGGGAGCGGATGCGAAACAGCGTGCGCCGGTTCGCATCCCGGCGCTTAAACGAAGCAGAGCGACAGCGGTTCAGCGATGTAGGCCGGTTTGTCCGAGCCTTCTATCTCAAGTGTTGCGGTGGCTTTGAGCAGCCACTGACCAGGTTTCTTCTCGGTCACTTCAACCATGTCGACCTTGAGTCGGACTTTCGAATTGACCTTCACGGGCTGGATGAAACGCACACTGTCCAGGCCGTAGTTGACGACCATCTTCACGCCTTCGGGCAGGATCAGGATGTCTTCCATCAATTTGGGCATTAGTGACAGCGACAGGAAACCGTGGGCAATGGTGCTGCCAAAAGGCGTTTGCGCGGCTTTGATCGGGTCGACATGAATGAACTGATAATCACCGGTGGCTTCGGCGAACAGGTTGATGCGTTCCTGATCGATGGTGAGCCATTCGGAACGTCCGAGTTCCTTGCCGACATAATCTTTGAGCTCTGCAACTGGAACATAGGGCATTGAGACTCTCCTTGGGTTCATCTGTTTTATAGTTTTTCAGGTGGGGGATTTGACCGCCCTGCGAACCACTGTAGATCATCATGGCAATTTGCTCAGGTCAACCGACCATGCTTTTGGCGAATGCCGATCCATAGCGCAGGCGTGCTTATAATGCCGGGCGCTTTTTGTTGGAGATGTCAGATGTTGTTACGTGGCCTGACCCTGCTGGTGCTGTTCCAATTGCTCGGCACGGCACTTAATCATTTACTTTTGCCGGTGCTGCCGGGGCCGATCATCGGTCTGCTGCTGTTGCTGGTGTTCCTGATTATTCGCGGTGAAGTCGGCGAGCCGCTGAATCTGGCGGCCGGCAGCCTGCTGCGTTATCTGCCGTTATTGCTGGTGCCGCCGGCAGTGGGCGTAATGGTTTACGCCTCGGCCATTGCTGCAGATTTCTGGGCGATTGTGGGCGCGTTGGTGGTGTCGCTGATTCTGTCGATGGCCTTTGCCGGTGTGCTGATGCAACGCCTGGTCAAGCGTCACGCGCCGCCGTCGGAGGAGTCCTGATGTTCTTCGATTGGCACGGCGCCTGGACGTCGGTGATTCACCATCCACTGTTCGGCATCGGTATCACCCTCGGTGCCTATCAACTGGTGCTGGCGGCGTTCGAGAAAACCAAGTGGATCTTTCTGCAACCGGTGCTGGTCTCCATGCTGTTGGTGATCGGCGTGTTGGTCGGCTGCGGCCTGACGTACGCCGAGTATCGCAAGAGCACCGAGATCCTCAGCATTCTGCTCGGGCCGGCGACGGTGGCGCTGGCGGTGCCGCTGTATCTGAATCTGCGGCGCATTCGCCAATTGTTCTGGCCGATTTTTACTACGCTGGTGATAGGCGGGGTGGTCGCCACGGGCATGGGCGTGTTGCTGGGGTGGTGGTTCGGCGCTGATCACATGATCCTGATGACCATGGCGCCGAAATCGGTGACCTCGCCGATTGCGATGCTGGTGGCCGAGCAGATCGGTGGCGTCGCGGCGCTGGCGGCGGTGTTCGTGCTGATCACCGGGGTCATCGGCGCGATCTTCGGCCCGACACTGTTGACCCGCCTCGGCGTGCACAGCCCCGAAGCACGCGGTATGGCGCTGGGCATGACCGCGCATGCCGTCGGCACGGCGGTGGCGATGCAGGAAAGTGATGAGACCGGTGCCTTCGCGGCGTTGGCGATGAGTCTGATGGGCGTGGCCACGGCGGTGTTCCTGCCGTTGGCGGTGTCGATGGTGGTGTAAGGAAATGTCTATGAGTCTGGCGCTTTTTCCGTTGAACACAGTGCTGTTTCCCGGCTGCAACCTCGACTTGCAGATCTTCGAGGCGCGCTACCTGGACATGATTGGCCGCTGCATGAAGCAGGGCGGTGGCTTTGGCGTGGTGTGCATTCTTGAAGGCCATGAAGTCGGCGTCGCCCCCGCAGGTTATGCGCTGGTGGGCTGTGAAGCGCGGATCACCGATTTCCAGCAGCAGGACAACGGCCTGCTGGGCATTCGCGTGCAAGGCGGGCGGCGCTTCCATGTATTGCGCACCGAAGTGCAGCGCGACCAGCTGATCCTCGCCGACGTCGAGTGGCTGGACGACGAACCCGAGCAACCGTTGCAGGACGAAGACGCCGATCTGGTGGCGCTGCTCAAGGCGCTGGCCGAGCACCCGATGGTCGAAGCGTTGAACATGGGCACCGAAGCCGTTGGCCAGCAGTCATTGGCCAATCAGTTGGCCTACCTGTTGCCGTTTGCCGAGGAGGACAAGATCGACCTGTTGCAACTCGACGATCCCCAGCAGCGCCTCGATGCCATTCAGGCCTTGCTCGATGAGTTGCAGGGTGAGTTATTTGCGTAGTTGTTATTTGAATTAAATACTGGCACTTGCCAGCATTGTCGTGAAGCGTTCTTTGACTTAACTTCAAGTTGCCCGCAGGACGCGGGTGACTTGAATGATAATAAGGAATAAATCATGACTGTTTACGAAGATGAATGGGGCTTCTGGGACGACATTGCCGGTAAATATATTCTCAAGAATGCCGGCATGGATCATAACGCCAAATATATTGTTGATGCCGCTGCTACTTACTCCGACATGATGGTGCTCGCACGGCGCAAACGTAAAGCCGCCAAAATTCCTGCTGGCGATATCCCCCGAGTGACCGCGACCGCCGAATCTGTGGTTGCAGCCCCAATGGCCTGAATTATTTTGTGATGTGCGCCACGGTCTGCCGTGCAGAGTTTATTGACGGCGGGCGCCCGCACAGAGGTGGTTACATGTCTACGAATAAAAAAGAAAACAAGTCCTTTACCGCAAATCTATATGTCGATGGTCTGCCGGTGGTGCTCAATCTGCAACGTTTGCGCCTGCGCCTGCGCGATCCGCGCATCACCCGGCGTGAAAAGCTGGACGTGGAGGCGGCACTGGCGGACAACCGCGAGACCAGCTTTCTCACTCTCGCCGATCACGAAGACGACAAGCCATTGTTGCTGACCTTTACGCCCCACGGTGACAGCTTCGCGATCACTATTGCATTGCGCGGTGTTCACGACGGTGCGCGGCTGGTCATTGAAAGTTCCACGCGCAATGTGCTGGCGGGTCAGGAAGAGCGCGGCGAGTTGTTTTCGATCAGCAAGGCGGGTTTGCTACGTGCAGTATCCAGCGATCTTGAGCCTGGGCCGCTTTATATCGGAATTGAAAGCGAATCAAACAAGAAGCCGTTGTATCGAAGTACAGCCGATAGAATGAATATCTTTAAAAGCGTTGATCCCAATATCACGGGGCATAATGCTTTTAATAATAAACCGGTGACCTTTGTACTCAAGATCATTGATCAACTTCCCCTCGTCGCATGATAAGACGCGCTATTCATCGCGGTGATGAATAGCGCGTTTTCAAGGGGTTACTGCATCAAGGGCGGTAGTGCTCGGGAACAGGCCAGATGATGTCGTTGGCGAAAGTTTCCGTACCCTTCGGCAAGTCCAGAATAACGCCGCCTGAGCTGGCGACTTTCTCTATCAGATCGTCGTAGGGAGAAGGGTGACGAGAGACAGTTCCATCCCACGTTGCTTGCTCGATAGCCTCAGCATTCTCTCCGGCTGCTCGAAAGATATCCTCAACCCGCGCAGCCCGGCGTTTGTCCGAGTGCACCAGCCAGATTCTCTCGGCGCTGATTCCTCGTGAGGGCATTGATATCTGGCCTTCCATTGGATCTCCCTCAAAATCCATGTTACCCAGATGCCTGTTTTCTGCTTGGGGTACCACCTCGACGCCGCGGGTGTCGATGACATAAAGAAAGCTCAGGCCCTGATTGCGCCGGCGCAATGGATAGTCACGCGAATAATCCAATTCAAACGAATTATCTGATTCGTTCCCAGTACCATAGCGCGATCCTGTCGACGAATCGCTGTCAGAGCTGGCATCTCCCGGATACCGATTGGCCTGGCTGTTGTACCGCCGAGGTTCGGAATAGTAATCGAATGCCATGTAATTCGAGGCGTCGTCTAGACCGAATGTCGTGCTAAAAGCCAATTTGGTCGTCGACTCGGGGTCGTTGCCCTTCAGTCTGAACAGGCGTTTGTCCCGCGCCAGTTCAAAGGGCGTGCGCAGATCGGCGCGGAACATGCCAGCGATGTCGGTTCGGTATAACATTCCGTGCATATTTCGCTTATAGCCTGCGCGCTTCAGATAGCCTTCCAGAAACTCGCTTTCGTAACGCAGCTCAACATTGGGTAGCGCGTTCCTCAGACGCTGGCCTTCATTTCGCAACCTGAGAATATACGGATCCAGCTCTGCGGCAATCTGGCTGAAACGCTGATCGTCGTTACTCTGCGTCAGTCGCTTGTGTTGCTCGGCCCATTCCGGAAACACACCGTGTTCCATGTCCTTTCGCAGTCTGCTCTGTTGGGCGATGGTCAAATTGTAGGATCGCAGGATCTCTGTGCGTTCGGCCGGGGATTTGTGCGGATGGGACCAGCGCAAGGAATGGGTCAGGTACTGGTGGGTATCCGGGTCTTCGAAGCGTGTTGCCCAGGTGGGCGGGCGCCCCTGAGCTTCTGCCTCACTGCGGAAAACCAAGGCCTCTGACTCCCGCAAGCGGTACGCACTCCAGATATCGCCATCGGTCCAATGCGCAAGCTTCAATGGCACTGACGGATCTCCCCGGGCCTCAAGTGGGTCGACCCGGACCAGTTTGGCGCGGGCATCCTTGAGGGCGAAACCGATGGCCCTGTTTGTCATCTCGTATTCGGGGAGATAGCTGTAGGGAGCATCGTGCTGAGGAGTGAGTCGTTCGTGGACGGCATAGTAGCCTTGGGCATCGGCAGGATTAGGCGCGAAGTACACGCGATCCCTGCTGTTTTCGTAGTACGCGATCGGCTTTTGCGAACTCCAGGTGTTGGTGTCGGCAATGCGATAAAGCGGGGGGCCGGAAGGGGCCCGCTCTGTGGGCAATTTCGCCCGATAGGCTTTCATTGCATCGTGGAACACTACCATCACCGTTTCGATGCCGGTTTGGGCATCATCGCTGGCAACGTCGGCGAAGAATCTGCCTTTGTACGAACGCAGTCCGTCGACATCGTGCAAGGACAACTTGCTCGAAGGCATCTGAACGTAGGGCTGCAGCGGTGATTGGCCTACTACCGGACGCGTCGTGGCGGAAGCGTCCATGGGCGTGACTGACACACTGGCTTTGCCGTGCGAGGTGCCTGGTGTGAGGTTGTCGCTCGTCACGCCTGATGAAATTTCAGCAGCGTCGGCCCGGACGCGGCCGGGCAGGGTGAAGTCCAGATCGCTTCGTCCATCGTCGGGCGAATGTGGTCGAGAGGTCGAAGGGCCGGGGGTAGCGGGCTCCGGTGAGAGCCGAGGGTTTTTAGGCTTGTTACGCATAAGTTGTGTCCTTTCGGTTTTGTGTGAATCAGCCGGTCCGTTGGCTGAATGAAACAGGTTCGGGATGCAGGTAAACGTCATCCCGAACTGTTCTGGTGCTCGTTCTGCTCAATTGCGGTCAGGTGGCCTTACTGGGCTTTATGGTCAGGTTTTCAGTTGCGATGCGTAGGGTCGGGTTCGTGTCGACACCCCAGTAATCCTGCGCTGAGTGGTAGTGCACGGTGCCATTGATCGCGGGTGTGACGTCCAGATGTTTGACCACGACGGTGGTGGACAACTCGTTACGATCGCGGTGGGCGCGGATATCTGCCAGCAGTTCAGCCAGGTTCGCGTAACCCCGGGCATCGATGACGGTCAGTTGCAGCAGGTCGAACAACAGTTCGACGGCGTAGATGTTACCGGCAGACGTCGCCACGCTGATGGATTCCACCGGGCCTTCGTGTTCCATATTCGGCAGTAGCATCGTGACGCTGCCGATGTACAGATTTTTCGCGTCCAGGCGGATGTCGTTGCGGGTGACCTTTTCGTGCATTTTTGTCGTGAATATCGTCCATGTCGAGGCATTGGACGTTTGCGCAACAGCGCCCGGCGTTACAAGGCTGAACGTGCTGTTGCTGACGGGATAGACATCGTAAGTCGAGGCCTGGCCGTGAAGGACGTAAGTGCCATTGTGCGGCAGAGCAGGGAAATTGATTTCATGGGGAGTGGCCTTCAACAAGAACGGCTTGAGCAGCCCCGGTCTTACGAACTTGTACTTGCCGTGCCTGAGTTTCAGGCACTCGCGAGCGGTAAGGGTTTTGGCGCCAGGAGTGTCGGCGTCCTCGCGGTAAGGCACGCGAGGTGCCGCGACGTTGTATGAGGTTCCATCGCGCATGATCAGGACAACCGGGTGCCTGACTTGCACGATGGTGGTCTTGATGCCGTTGATACCGGTTGAGCCGCGTGGATCGCTTGTGGCTTTTATGACGCCGGTGAAGTTAAGCGTTTTCGACGGCAGAAAAATCCAGAGGTTGATCTGTTCGTAGCGCAGATAGCGAACGCCGGCGTCATTGCGCGTGACCGTCACGTCGTAGCTGACCCTGACGTCATGGATCTCCCATGCGTCGTAATCCAGATAGAGGGTTTTCGCGGCGGCAGGGCTGTTGGCGGGGGCGAAAAAGTTGATCCGCTGGCCGGAGCGGGGAGCGAAATGGTGCACGGCCGGATGCGTGAAAATGGCCGCGGAATCACTGTTGACTATGTATGGCGCGGGAGGTGCATCACCGATGACGATCACTCGGCACTCGAAGTCGTGATCAGCGGGGTCATTGAGTTCCAGCGGCAAGAGGGCTTCCAGCTCATAACGATCCTGGGTTTTGAACAGCAACCGGCTGTTTTTCAGCACGCGCTTGCTGTCGACTTGCTGATACACCGCTTCAATCGTCAGCTCATGATCGAGGTCTTCGCCGTCTGGTCCATGCAATGAAGTGATCACCATCGAGGTGCCGATGATCTGCCAGCGCTGAATCCGCTCCAGCGCCCAGGTGAACTCGATGACACTGACTTCCTCACCGTCGTCGATTATCACCGGTCGGGTAGACGTAGCCGGGATGATGTAGCGATCCATTCCGGATCCACCGTCAACCCGGCAATCCGTGCCGCGAATGGCAATCACATCGTTTCCGCTGCCCGCCATGACCTGGTCGCTGCCATTGGCCGAGATTTGATTGTCGCCGTCGCTGCCAGTGATTCGGTTCGAGCCATTGCGCAGGGTCAAAACGTTTTCCACGGATTTGACTTGTGCGACGTCAACCGGATCGACCGTGGCATCGTGGCTGCGCAGGGCAACTTTGCCGGTCTGCAGATTCACGTCGTAACCCACGTAGCGGGTATCGCCGGGAGGGCGGGCGCCTTCGAAGGTCAGTGTGTCACTTCCTTCACCGCCGTCGATCATGCTCAGTGTCGCCGGTGGAGTACCTCGGTCGAGCTCACTGGCGGCCGATTCAAAGTAGAAGGTATCGTCCTTGTCGCCACCGGTCAGAAGCTTGATGCCTTTCTTGTAAGTGAAGAGATTGGGCCTGGCCTTGACGCCTGTGACCTGATCATCACCCGCGCCCAGGTTCCACAACACGGCCTTGTCCGCGTCGGCGGTGCCGGTGACCACGCCCTGAAGGTCAGCGGGCAGCCCGTCGCGAGCGTCGATGATGTCGTTGCCCTCGACAACGATGGTTTCCTTGTCCATTTTGTACGGCTTCTCGCCTTTCGCCGCGTCCCATTGGTAGCGCCAGACTTTCACCGGTTCGAGCTCGACGTTGAAGCTGCCGTTGACCACATGGGCCACGTAATGCTTGTAGGCGCCCTCGAGCAGTGCCTGGGCCGAGGTCTGCAGCAGCCTGGTGTAGTCGGCGGTGTATTTGGAGATTTTGAAGCGATCCATGACGTCTTCGTCGAGTTCCTGCCGGGTAAAGGCAAACCAGCCGGAGCGCAGGCGCTCAAGGGCGGTCAGCTCGATGTAGTCATCGATGTCGTCGACGACCCTTGCCGCCCGATAAATTTCGGAGCCAAGGATCAGCACGGCAGCAGCCACGAGGCCGGCCGGGCCGGCGACGCTGCCAAAACCTGCCAGAGCGGCGATGCCCAAGGTAATGCTGACGGTCGCACCGGCCACGGCCGTAGCGCCGGCGACGTAATGGTCCTGCTGTTCCTTGCCGGTGGTGGTGGCCGCTGCGTTGAACGATTTGACGGCGCTGATGATGTCGAACGGCAAGGTGATTGCGCTGGCGAACAGGCCGGCGCCGCGGGACAGGAATTTACCGGCAGAGGTGGCGGGAAAGCGGTTGAATACCATGCCACCGCTTCTGAGCATCTTTTCACCCGTTATGCTCAAGCCGCGCTCGATAATCAACGATTCGACTTCAGCCACAACGGAACCACCGTTGAATGCTGCCTCGCCCCAGTCGCGAACCTTGACGGCGTCCACTATCCCCATGAGCCCGCTGTAGATTCCGTAAGCTTGCAGGCCAACGCCAGCGCCGCTGGTGAGGTAGCTTTTGCTCCTGTTGATCCAGCCCGGCAAGTGGTCGAGTGAATCGACGCGGTGGATATCGATCTGCTGCGCCGCACGGGTCAGTTTGTCCAGGCGTTCCATTGAACTGCCGGGAGTGATCGGATCCGCGCTGACCATCAGCGGCGGTGCATCTACCGAACGCAAGGTGGCGATCTCGAACATCAGGGTGCCGACGAGGCTGGCGTCGGCTATCTCGGCTGAGGCCATGCGGGCCAGGACTTTGGCCGGGTGGAAGCTCATGGAATCGAGAAACGCCTGGTCAGCCACCTTGATATTGACGTTCTGCGGGCTGACATTTTGCCCGCCGATCCTGGCGCCCATGGCCTCCAGCTCAACCCGGGAAATCGTGAACTTGCCAAGGGTTAGCGGGCCATGGCGCTTGTCGAGGGATTCGAGCGTGGGCGGGGTGGATTTATCGACTTTGCCCGGCGTTACCACTGCAGCGCTGGGGGGCTCGATTCGGGGTGCATGGCTGTTGGCCGAACTGGTAATAGGCGTTACTTGAAGGGGGCGGTAAGCGAGTAGTTCAATAGCGGGCTGGATAAGTTTTGACACGGTTTCAATCCTTGAAAAATACGCCGGTTTCCGTACCGGTGGATGAACAAAAAAGTAATCAATCGTATTGCGTGGCGCGTATCAACTAGTGTGTCAGTTGACGTTTTGATTCAAGGCCAATGGATGTCATCGCCCCACTCGGTTTTGTTGCCGGACAGTGAAAGTATCGGCCGTCCCGCTGCCTCGGCTTCATCGATCAGTCGATCGTATTCATGCTGGGTGGCATGCCCCGCATGCGTTTTTCGCTCGATGTATCCGGCGCTATCGCCGGCCATATCTGCAATGTCCTGAACTGCTGCGCCTTTTGTCAGTGACGAGTTCAGCAACCAGATCCGGTCGCTGTCCAGACCCGAGCGGGTTACTGAAATCAAACCTTCAAAGTCATCGTCGGGAAACCTGGCACCGGTGTCCTGTGCCGACCAGTTGAACAAGCGGTTTTCCTGGTTTGGCACGACTTCAAGGGTTCGCGTATCCAGCGCGTAGATGAACATTTCAGACTGTCGTTCGCGAACCGTTTCATAGTTGCGCTCGTTATCGAGGGAGACCGGATTATCTGCATCCGACCAGTCGGAAGATGCGCTACTGTCACTGTCGCTTGAGTGGTTGTCCGAGTCTGTTACAGCGGCGCTTTTGCCGGGATATTTGTTCTTTTGAGTGTTGTACAGCAGGTATTCCGGATCCGGAGCGCTGCCATACATCAGGGCCTCATTGAGGCTGAAGGTTGCGCTCAGCGGTTTGTGGGTGGTGCCTCCTCGCTGGTGGTGATAACGAGGGAGCATCGCATCGTCGTTCGCGAGTTCGAACGGAGTGCGATCATCACCTCTGAACAACGCGGGCACGTCAGTGCGGTACAGGCAGTTGTTGAGGTTGTGCCGATAACCCATTTTCAGTAGAAGCGCTTCGCGAAACGCGCTGGTCATGCATGTTTCCGGGTCATACCAGTGATACCCGTTGCCACGTTTGAGACTCAATTCATTGATCAAAGCCTCACCCCATTTCGTCAGGCTCTGGGGATCGCTCAGGTCTTCGCTTCGCTGTTTGTGCGCGAGCACCCATTGCGGAATGCTCAGATCTGTTTTCAAGTGCAACTGCAATTGAAGCAACTGGCTCGGCAACAAGTTGTAGGATTGCAACTGTGCCGCGCGTGCCTTCGCGTCGAGGGTTGGACTCAGCCAGCGAAAGGCATTGCGCAGCAGGTCGGTCGTGGCGTTGCGCGCTACATCGGCTTCGACCCATTGCGGCGGCTTGCCGAGTGTCTGCGCTTCGCTGCGAAAGTGTCTGATGTCCTCGCCGTGAATGCCGTACAGCTCCCAGATTTCCATGTCGGTCCAGCGTTGCAGATGAGTGGGCTGTGCGCCGAATCCGCCCTGCGGTGCATCCACCAGAATCCAGTCGCCACCGCTTGCCTTGAATGCAAACGTTGTCGGGTGTTGATCCCATGTATTCCTGGGCGAGAGTTCGAAATAACCTTGCGCGTCGGGAGATCGTCTGGAGGCGTCGTAAAGAAATTGCCGAACCCTGGTCCCGCTCCCGGAACCGCGTGGTCGTTTGGGCGCAAGGCCTGGCTGAACGTCATCCGTCGCGGCCGGGCGCTTGGGTGGCGAAACCTGTGCCAGCGCCTCGGCGGCCGGTGTGGCGAGGCGCCAGGTTGGACGTTCGGCATTTTTCAGCAGATGCGGCCCGGAAGCTACTCGTTCAGTCAGCAGTTTCGCCTGACAGGTGCCCAGGTTTTCATCGAACTGGACATGTGCAGTCAACACTGCGCCGTCATGTTCGATGTCGACGAATCGGCGCCCGACAATGAAGCGGAAACCGTCCGCATTGGCGGCTTGCAGGCCCCGCAGGAATTCGGTGGACAGGCCGTACCGGCTGATCGAGTTGTCTGTCCTTGCATTGGCAATTCTGCTGCCGGGTATTTCTCTGACGACTATGTCGGGTTGGCGTAATGCATGGCTGTGGACGTGCGCCGCCGTGAAGTGATTTGGCTCATTGGAGATGTTCGCTGTAAATGACGATCTTGAGGTGGATGGCGAGAGCAACTGGGCATCTATGGACGGTCGAGCGGCGGGGTTGGCACTGTCCGTTGTGGATGCTGACGGCTTTCTGGGTATTTTCGGGCTCATTGATTATTCCGTGGGGACTAAACTTGTTTAAAATTTTTATAGTGTCCGAGGCGGGGGTGATGTTTTTGTATTAACTATGGATGTAATACAAGTTTGTATTGGTTGAATGTACTGAAGTTAAAGTTTCAGGCGGGTTTGCTCGCCCAATCTAAATGAAATCGTCGGGGTTGGAAGGTGTGTGAGGGGATATATTCAGTTGGATATGTAACTTGAAATTGATTGTGGGTGATGCGAGGCAGTGCGGGGTAAGTTGTGCAGGAAAACAGGTAAGTTTAAATAAGAAGTTGGCTGCACTCTCGTCGGAAGAATCCTCGGAGAGTGAGTGGGGGGAGAGGGTATGTCGAATTAAGCAGCGAGCTTAATAGGCGTAACGCAACAGCGTATGCGGCAAATGACGCAGGACGAAAAAGCCAAACAGCGCCACCATCGCCGGCAGTATCAGCCACCAGACCTTGAACGGCATCGCCGGGAGCGGCGACTGGCGTTGGTTCAGCCACAGGCTCGCCGCGCATACGCCAGCGGCCAGCATCGCGCCCGCGATAATGTCCGTTGGCCAATGTGCGCCGAGGTAAACCCGCGACAGCGCAATAGACAGGGCCGGAATGCAGCCGATCAACAGCCATGTCAGACGCATGCGTGGCGGCTGCCCGCGTCCGGCGAGGACGGCCAGGGTCAGGAACAGCGCGAACGCGCCCGAGGCGTGGCCGCTGGGCATGCTGTAACTGGTAATCGGATCGGTCAGCACTTCCGGGCGTACCCGGGCAAAAAACATTTTGGTTCCGGTATTGGCCAGTGCCGTGACGAGGAGGGTGCTGCCGGCGAAGATCGCCTGACGCCACTGCCGGCACAGCAGCAGCAAAACGGTGAGCAGGATGCTGAACAGCAACATGTTGCGGAATTCACCGATCAGCGTGAGGGTGACCGCGATTTCATCCAGCAGCGGTTGGCGATGTTCCTGCACCAGAGTCATCACGCCTTGATCAAGCGCGCTCAGATACGGATAACCAATAAACAGACCAATAAGAATCAACAGGCTCATGCTGCTGATCCACACCGTTGCCCGGCGGTGGCGGCGCAAACTGCTGTTTACGCTGAGGCCGACCATGGCCGCGATGGCGCCAGCAACGATCCCGGCCTCAAGCCAGAAACCTTCGGGCAGCGGCAGACGGAATGCCGCACCAGTGGCCCAGCCCGGCAGCAGGTAGGCCAGGCTCCAGCCAGCGGCGGCCAACAGGCTGACGGCGGCGAAACGCGGAAAGGGCATGTCGCACATCCCGGCGACCATGGGCAGCATTGGCCGCAATGGGCCGATGAAGCGTCCGACCAACAGACTGGCGATGCCGTAGCGCTGGAAATAACTTTCGGCGCCGCTCATCCATTCAGGATGATGGCGCAGCCCCGGCAGTCTGCGGATGTTCTGGTGGAAATGTCGACCGACGAAGTACGAAATCACATCGCCGAGAATGCCGCCAAGAAAACCCAGCAGCAGGGTTTCGCTCAACGACAGTGCGCCGCTGCCGGCCAGTGCAGCGACGGCAAACAGCAACACCGTGCCGGGCACAATCAAACCGGCAATCGCCAGGCATTCGACAAACGCCACAATGAATACCGCAACGGCCAGCCACTCTGGATTGGCCGCCAGCCACCCGGTCACGCTATCGAGCCATGGGCCCATACCAAAAACTCCATTTCAATGATTGCCACCTGTAGGCGCTGCCGCAGCCTGCGATCTTTTGATCTTCAAAGCGAAAGATCGCAGCCTTCGGCAGCTCCTACAGGGGTTTTTAGTTACAGCAGGAAATAGTCGCGACCTTCGACCTGACCCCGACGCAGCGGGTTCCGCGTACACCACTGCGCATACGCGGCGTCGACGAAGCGGTACATCAGGTGTTCGTCACGGCCATGGGGAATACCCAGACGCGTCGTTTGAATAATGTGCGTGGGCGCCGGCCCGGTATCTTCCACCAACAGCAGTTCATGATCAAAACGCTTGGCGTCCCACATCGGCACCTTCAAACCCAGCGCCTTGCACAACAAAGTCTGCCCGGCGCAGAGCTTCTGCGATGGCCGCGGCCGACCTTGCGCATCAGGATTGTTCAACAGCATCTGCGCCAGACTCGCCGGGCCGCTGATTTCATCGACCCACGGATAAGCCGATTTGATCAGTACGGCATTGCCCGGCCCCTGCGCGCTGAAGTTCAGCGAATCGCCGCCACGTGCGTAATACATATAGATGTGGCCGCCATCCAGAAACAAAGCCTTACGCTTTTCTGTGTAGCCGAGGGAGGCGTGGCTGCCTTTTTCTTCGAAGTAATAGGCTTCGGTTTCGATGATTCGCGCACTCAGCCACAGATCGCCGACCCGATGGCGGATGACTTTGCCGAGCAGATCCTGCGCCAGTGTTTGCGCGTCACGGTCGAAAAAACTGTCCGCAAGTCCCTGTGGCAGGCGTTCGGCTTGGGTGGGAGTGGTCAGGTTGGACATGGCAGGCAACGTTTATCCAGGCTGAAGAGGTCGCGATGATAACAATTTGAGTCTTAATCACCGCTGAACGTTGGCAATTTGTAGTCCATTTCGACCATCCGCCCGTCACCGCTGTTAGTCCCGGGACGCGACAGCTATAATCTGCCGCTTTCCTCTTTGCCAAGACCCCAGCAGACCATGACTGAGTCCGTTCTTGACTACATGACCCGATTGGGTCGCGCCGCCCGCGAAGCTTCCCGGGTCATCGGCCGTGCCAGCACCGCGCAGAAAAACCGCGCCTTGCAGGCTGCTGCCAATGCTCTGGATGCGGCTCGCGCCGAGCTTGCGGCAGCCAATGAACAGGATCTGGCTGCCGGTCGCGCCAGTGGTCTGGAGCCTGCATTGCTGGAGCGTCTGGAACTGACCCCGGCGCGCATCGACGGCATGATCGTCGGTTTGCGTCAGGTGGCTGCGCTGCCGGATCCGGTCGGTGCGATCCGTGACATGAGCTTTCGTCCGTCGGGGATTCAGGTCGGCAAGATGCGCGTGCCGCTGGGTGTGATCGGGATCATCTACGAATCCCGGCCCAACGTGACCATCGATGCCGCCAGCCTGTGCCTGAAGTCCGGCAATGCGACCATCCTGCGTGGCGGCTCCGAGGCGATTCATTCCAATCGTGCGATTGCTGCGTGCATCCAGCGCGGTCTGGCCGAAGCCGAACTGCCTGCTGCCGTGGTGCAAGTGGTTGAAACTACCGACCGTGCCGCCGTTGGCGCCATGATCACCATGCCCGAGTACGTCGATGTGATCGTACCGCGCGGTGGTCGTGGCCTGATCGAGCGCATCAGTCGCGATGCCCGCGTGCCGGTGATCAAACATCTGGACGGCATCTGCCACGTTTACGTCAGTGCCCACGCCGATCTGCCAAAAGCCCAGCGCATCGCGTTCAACGCCAAGACTTATCGTTATGGCATCTGCGGTGCGATGGAGACCCTGCTGGTCGATCAAGCGGTCGCCAAGGATTTCCTGCCGTCGATGGCGGCGCAGTTCCGCGAAAAAGGCGTCGAGCTGCGTGGATGCGAGCGCACCCGGGCGATCATCGATGCCGTGGCTGCCAGCGAAGAAGACTGGAGCACCGAGTATCTGGCGCCGATTCTGTCGATCCGCGTCGTTGATGGTCTGGACCAGGCGATCGAACACATCAACCATTATGGCTCGCACCACACCGACTCGATCGTCAGCGAAAACCTCGCTGACACCCGGCGGTTTGTGGCTGAAGTCGACTCGGCGTCGGTGATGATCAACACCCCGACCTGCTTCGCCGATGGATTTGAATACGGATTGGGTGCCGAGATCGGCATTTCTACTGATAAGCTGCACGCCCGCGGCCCGGTGGGTCTCGAAGGACTGACCTGCGAGAAGTACATCGTGGTCGGTGATGGCCAGTTGCGCGGCCAGGCGACGGTCTGACTTGACCAACCTCGACCTGACAACGCCGGCGCCCGGCAGCGAACCCCGTCCTCGGCGCATTGGCGTACTGGGTGGCACGTTCGATCCGGTGCACATCGGCCATTTGCGCGGTGGGCTGGAAGTCGCCGAAGCGCTGGGGCTGGATGAGTTGCGTTTGACGCCGAGCGCGCGCCCGCCGCATCGCGGTACGCCGCAGGTGTCGGCGCAGGACCGGTTGGCGATGGTCGAGTGCGCGGTGGCAGGAGTGCCGCCGCTGGTGGTGGATGCCCGCGAATTGCAGCGGGACAAACCGTCCTACACCATTGATACCCTGGAGTTGATGCGTGCCGAAATGGCCGCCGAGACCCAGGTTTTTCTGCTTTTGGGCTGGGACGCATTTTGCGGCCTGCCCACTTGGCATCGCTGGGAAGAGTTGCTCCAGCATTGCCACATCCTGGTGCTACAGCGCCCGGACGCCGACAGCGAACCGCCGGATGCCTTGCGCAACCTGCTGGCAGCGCGTTCGGTGAGCGACCCGCTGGCCCTGAAAGGGCCGAGCGGACAGATTGCATTCGTCTGGCAGACACCGCTCGCGGTCTCTGCCACCCAGATCCGTCAACTGCTGGCCAGCGGTAAGTCGGTACGTTTCCTGGTGCCCGACGCGGTCCTGGCCTACATCGATGCGCACGGTCTGTATCGTGCGTCGAACTGAACAAGGCGTGCTTAACTGATACGAATCCACGTGTCGCCAAGCCGCCGAATATATGAGCAAAACGAGTTTTATATGACTGACAAAGACCTACCTAAAGTAAAACGTAAAGGCACATTCAAAAGCGCGCCGTTGCCGGAAGTGGCCAACACCAACGAGCCGCTCAAAGGCGACGAACTGGTCAAGCTTGCTGTTGCCGCTCTTGAAGACGTCAAGGCGCAAGACATCCAGATCATCGATGTTCGCGACAAGCAGAGCATCACTGACTACATGATCATCGCCACCGGTACTTCCAATCGCCAGATCAACGCGATGCTGGACAAGGTTCGCGAAGAAGTCAAAAAGCAGGGCGCCAAGCCGCTGGGCGAAGAAGGCAAGGGCGACAGCGACTGGGTGCTGCTCGACCTCGACCTGGTGATCGTGCACATGATGACCGCCTCGGCGCGTCAGTTCTACGACCTGGAGCGCCTGTGGGCCGGTGCCGAGCAAAGCCGTGCGGCAGACGCCAAGCACCACAGCCCGGAAAACACCCACGAGCATTTCACCAAGCTCAACAAAGACCAGCTGTAAGGGATTGCTGTGCGACTGCGACTGATCGCCGTCGGTTCACGCATGCCCAAGTGGGTGGAAGAAGGCTGGCATGAATATGCCAAGCGTCTTCCGTCCGAGCTGGCGCTGGAACTGGTGGAAATACCGCTCAATACCCGTGGCAAGAATGCCGACGTGGCCCGTTTCATCCGCCAGGAAGGCGAAGCCATGCTGGCCAAGGTCGGGCCGAACGAGCGGGTGGTCACGCTGGAAGTCCACGGCAAACCCTGGAGCACCGAGCAGCTTGCGGTCGAACTCGACCGTTGGCGGCTGGATTCGCGCACGGTCAACTTCATGGTTGGCGGCCCCGAGGGGCTGGCGCCGGAAGTCTGTGCCCGCGCTGATCAGCGCTGGTCGTTGTCGCCGCTGACCTTGCCGCATCCGCTGGTGCGGATCCTCATCGGCGAACAGCTGTACCGTGCCTGGACCGTGCTGTCCGGTCACCCTTACCACAAGTAATCCTGCCCTCATGTCTCAGCCGATCCGCATCAAGGACCACGAAAAGGACGCACGCCTGGTGCGTAGCCGCGTCGTGTTCGGGGCCATTGCAGTCGTGCTGTTGATCTGCGTGTTGATTGCGCGGCTGTATTACTTGCAGGTGATCCAGTACGAGTACCACTCGACGCTTTCGGAAAACAACCGTGTTCACGTGCAGCCGATTCCGCCGACCCGTGGGTTGATTTTCGACCGCAACGGCGTGGTGGTTGCGGACAACCGGCCGAGCTTCAGCCTGAGCATGACCCGCGAGCGTTCCGGCGACTGGCAGCAAGTGCTCGACGTGATCGTCGAGGTGCTGGAGCTGACGCCAGAAGACCGGGTGATCTTCGAGAAGCGCATGCGCCAGGGGCGCCGGCCGTTCGAGCCGGTGCCGATCCTGTTCGAACTCAGCGAAGAACAGATCGCCCGGATTGCGGTGAACCAGTTCCGTCTGCCGGGCGTGGAAGTCGTTGCGCAACTGGTCCGTCACTATCCGCAGGGTGCGCATTTTGCGCACTCGGTGGGTTACATGGGGCGGATCAACGAGAAAGAGCTGAAAACCCTCGACCCAGTCAACTACAGCGGCACCCACCACATCGGCAAGACCGGCATCGAGCGTTTCTACGAGCCGGAACTGCACGGGCAGGTGGGTTACGAAGAAGTCGAGACCAACGCTCGGGGCCGCGTTCTGCGTGTACTCAAGCGTACCGATCCGATTCCCGGCAAGGACATCGTCCTGAGCCTGGACATCAAATTGCAGGAAGCCGCCGAACTTGCGCTGGGCGGTCGTCGTGGCGCGGTGGTTGCGCTCGATCCGAAGACCGGGGAAGTGCTGGCGATGGTCAGCCAGCCGAGCTTCGACCCGAACCTGTTCGTCACCGGCATCGGCTTCAAGGCGTACGCCGAGTTGCGCGATTCCATCGACCGGCCACTGTTCAACCGCGTGCTGCGCGGCCTGTATCCGCCGGGTTCGACGATCAAGCCAGCCGTGGCAATCGCCGGCCTCGATTCGGGTGTGGTGACAGCGTCGAGCCGGGTGTTCGACCCGGGTTATTACATGCTGCCCAACTACGATCACAAATACCGTAACTGGAACCGTACGGGCGACGGCTTTGTCGACCTCGACACGGCGATCATGCGGTCCAACGACACCTACTTCTATGACCTGGCCCACAAGCTCGGCATTGACCGGTTGTCGGCCTACATGAACAAGTTCGGCATCGGCCAGAAGGTCTCGCTGGACATGTTCGAAGAATCTCCCGGCCTGATGCCGTCCCGCGAGTGGAAGCGCGCGACTCGCAAACAGGCGTGGTACCCGGGCGAAACGCTGATTCTCGGCATCGGCCAGGGCTACATGCAATCGACCCCGCTGCAGCTGGCTCAGGCCACGGCGCTGGTGGCGAACAAAGGCGTGTGGAACCGGCCGCACTTGGCTAAATCCCTCGAAGGAGTGAAGCCGGTGGACGAAAATCCGATACCGGACATTATCCTGCGCGATCCGTCTGACTGGGCCAAGGTCAACCACGGCATGCAGCAAGTGATGCACGGCGCCCGGGGTACCGCGCGTAAAGCGGCCATTGGCGCGCAATATCGTATTGCTGGCAAGTCGGGTACGGCCCAGGTCGTGGCAATCAAGCAGGGCGAGAAGTACGACCGCTCCAAGGTTCAGGAGCGCCATCGTGACCACGCCTTGTTCGTCGGTTTCGCTCCGGCAGATGACCCGAAAATTGTTGTTTCGGTGATGGTCGAGAACGGTGAGTCCGGTTCCGGCGTCGCCGCGCCCGTGGTGCGTCAGATCATGGACGCCTGGCTTCTGGGTCAGGACGGACGTTTGAAGGCCGAATACGCCAGCCCAACCAGTGCGGAGGCTACGGCCCGTGATGAATAACTTTGATCGCATGCTCTCCAGTGAGGATGTGATGCGCCGCCGCGCGACGCTGCTGCAAAGACTGCATATCGATGGGCCGCTGCTGATCCTGTTGTTGATCCTGGCTGCCGGCAGCCTGTTCGTGCTGTATTCGGCCAGTGGCAAGAGCTGGGATCTGCTGGGCAAGCAGGCCACTTCGTTCGGTATCGGTCTGGTGTCGATGATCATCATCGCCCAGTTCGAACCGCGTTTCATGGCGCGCTGGGTGCCGCTCGGCTACGTGATCGGCGTGCTGCTGCTTTTGGTGGTGGACATCATGGGTCACAACGCCATGGGCGCCACACGCTGGATCAACATTCCCGGTGTGATCCGTTTCCAGCCCTCGGAATTCATGAAAATCCTGATGCCAGCGACCATTGCCTGGTATCTGTCCAAGCGGACATTGCCCCCACAGCTCAAGCATGTTGGCATCAGCCTGATGTTAATCGGCGTGCCATTTGCGCTGATCGTCCGTCAACCGGATCTCGGCACTTCGCTGCTGATTCTGGCCGGCGGGGCGTTCGTGCTGTTCATGGGCGGTTTGCGCTGGCGCTGGATCGTCAGCGTGCTGGCCGCGGCCATTCCGGTGTCGGTTGCGATGTGGTTCTTCGTGATGCACGACTACCAGAAGCAGCGCGTATTGACGTTCCTCGATCCGGAAAGCGACCCGCTCGGCACTGGCTGGAACATCATTCAGTCGAAAGCAGCGATCGGTTCCGGCGGCGTATTCGGCAAGGGCTGGTTGCTCGGTACCCAGTCGCACCTGGACTTCCTCCCGGAAAGCCACACCGACTTCATCATTGCCGTGCTCGGCGAAGAGTTCGGCCTGGTGGGCATCTGCGCGTTGTTGCTGATTTATTTGCTGTTGATTGGTCGGGGTCTGGTCATCACCGCTCAGGCGCAGACGTTGTTCGGCAAATTGCTCGCCGGCGCGTTGACCATGACGTTTTTTGTTTATGTTTTCGTCAACATCGGTATGGTCAGTGGCCTGTTGCCGGTTGTAGGGGTTCCATTGCCGTTCATTAGCTACGGAGGAACTTCGCTGGTGACACTGCTGTCAGCGTTTGGGGTTTTGATGTCGATCCATACCCATCGCAAGTGGATCGCACAGGTTTGAATAAGGTGAAGAGTTCAATGCAAGTAATGCGTGGCTGGGCGACTCGATGCGCGCCATGGGTTGGCCTGGTTGGCCTCCTTGGCAGCGTGCAGGAAGCGCTGGCCGGCGAATACGAAGGCTCACCCCAGGTGGCCGAATTCGTCGGTGAAATGACCCGCGACTATGGTTTCGCCGGTGAGCAACTGATGGGGGTGTTTCGCGAGGCTCAGCGTAAACAGGCGATTCTCGACGCCATCTCCCGACCTGCCGAGCGGGTCAAGCAATGGAAAGAATACCGCCCGATGTTCATCACTGACGCGCGCATTGCGCGAGGTGTGGATTTCTGGCGTCAGCACGAGGCCACGCTGGCCCGTGCCGAGCAGGAATACGGCGTGCCGGCACAAGTCATCGTGTCGATCATCGGCGTTGAGACCTTTTTCGGACGTAATACCGGCAATTATCGGGTGATCGATGCCTTGTCGACGCTCGGTTTCGACTATCCTCCCCGTGCCGAATTTTTCCGCAAGGAGCTGCGTGAGTTTCTCCTGTTGGCGCGCGAAGAACAGGTCGATCCATTGACGCTCAAGGGTTCATACGCCGGGGCGATGGGTCTGCCGCAGTTCATGCCGAGCAGCTTTCGCGCTTATGCAGTGGATTTCGACGGTGACGGCCACATCAATATCTGGAACAACCCGGATGATGCGATTGGCAGCGTCGCCAGTTATTTCAAGCGTCACGGCTGGGTCGCCGGCGAACCGGTGGTCAGCCGCGCCGATGTCCGTGGCGAGCAGGCCGATGAAGGCCTGACCACTGGTATCGAGCCGACAAAGACTGTCGCGCAGTTGCGGGCGCTGGGCTGGTCAAGTCATGATGCGCTGCGCGATGATATGCCGGTTACGGCATTTCGCCTTGAAGGCGAGAACGGCCCCGAATACTGGATGGGCCTGAAGAATTTCTACGCGATCACGCGTTATAACCGCAGCGTGATGTACGCCATGGCCGTACATCAACTGTCTGAACAGCTTGTACAAGCACGGGGCGTCAAGTAATGCGGGCATTGCCTAACAATAAACCCCTGAAGTTGGTGGCATTTGCTGCGTTGGCGGTACTGGTTGCCAGTTGTTCGACCAGCCGTACCCCGACTCAGAAGGCGCCCACAACCGCTGTGCGCAAGCAGCCGGTTCTTGATATCAACCGCGCGCACAAAGATGGCGCACCGTGGTGGGATGTCGATGTTTCGCGTATCCCCGATGCCACCCCAACCCTGCACACCGGTGCGTACAAGGCCAACCCGTACACGGTGCTGGGCAAGACCTACTTCCCGATCCAGGAATCGAAGACCTACGTCGCTTCCGGCACGGCGTCCTGGTACGGCACCAAGTTTCACGGGCAGAACACCGCCAATGGCGAGGTTTATGACCTGTACGGCATGAGCGCCGCCCACAAGACTTTGCCACTGCCAAGTTATGTTCGGGTGACCAACCTGGACAACAACCGCACAGTGATTCTGCGGGTCAACGACCGCGGTCCTTTCTATTCCGACCGGATCATCGATTTGTCCTACGCGGCGGCAAAAAAACTCGGTTATGCCGAAACCGGCACTGCGCGGGTCAAGGTCGAGGGCATCGACCCGCAGCAATGGTGGGCCGCCAAGGGCCGTCCGGCGCCGTTGATGCTCAATGAGCCGCAAGTTGCGCAGAACAGCGCCCCGGTTATCACAGCGTCGGCCGGCACCGTCGAGCAATGGACCCCTCCGCCGCAGCAACACGCCGCGGCCGTTGTGCCAGTGCAGATCGATGCAAAAAAAAACGCTTCTGCAACAGCGTCTGGCCAGTATCTGCAGGTGGGCGCCTTCGCCAACCCGGACGCTGCAGAGCTGCTGAGGTCGAAGCTCAGCGGGATGGTGAGCGCTCCGGTGTTCATCAGCTCGATCGTGCGCAATCAGCAGACTCTGCACCGGGTTCGCCTGGGGCCGATCGGCTCGCCGGGTGAAATCACCCAGGTGCAGAACAGCGTGCGCCTGGCCAACCTTGGTTCGCCAAGTGTGGTCACCGAGTAAAACGTAGAACTTGATTGACGGTTCACCCGCGGTATTGGGGGGTGAACCAGGTTGTTGGCTCGTCGAAGAACAAAAGCCCGGCAAGGGTGACTGGAGTGAGCAGCTGAACACGCGATGACTCGTCAGAAAGTCATCTGATTAAATTTTGCATTAGCGATTTCGAGAGACGGATGAACATCACCACCTTTGCCAAACGCCTTTTCCTGCTAGTCCCGCTGCTCCTCTCACCCGCCGCGTTCGCGGTCGAGATGATGCCTTCGCCACCACAACTGGCCGCCAAGTCCTATGTGCTCATGGATGCCAGCAGCGGCAACGTGCTGGTTGAGAACAATGGCGACCAGCGTCTGCCACCGGCCAGCCTGACCAAGCTGATGACCGCGTACATCGCGACCCTGGAAATCCGTCGTGGCCAGATCGGTGAAAACGATCCGGTGACCGTCAGCGAAAACGCCTGGCGTACCGGCGGTTCGCGGATGTTCATCAAAGTCGGTTCGCAAGTTACTGTCAGCGACCTGCTGCACGGCATCATCATCCAGTCCGGTAACGACGCCAGCGTGGCACTGTCCGAGCACATCGCCGGTAGCGAAGACGCTTTCGCCGACGTGATGAACAAGACGGCCACCGAACTGGGCCTGACCAACTCCCACTTCATGAACCCGACCGGTCTGCCAAACCCTGACCATTACTCGTCGGCTCATGACATGGCGATCCTGGCTCGCGCGATCATCCACGAAGACCCGGCTCACTACGCGATCTACTCGCAGAAAGAGTTTTTCTGGAATGGCATCAAACAACCTAACCGCAACCTGTTGCTGTGGCGCGACAAGACCGTTGACGGTCTGAAAACCGGCCACACTGACGAAGCCGGTTATTGCATGGTGTCCTCGGCTGTCCGTGATGGCCAGCGTCTGATCGCCGTGGTGTTCGGCACCAACAGCGATGTGGCTCGCGCCGCTGAAACCCAGAAGCTCTTGACCTACGGCTTCCGCTTCTTTGAAACCCAGACCTTCTATCAGAAGGGCACCGAACTGGCTCAGGCCCCGGTGTGGAAAGGCACCACCAGTCAAGTCAAGGCCGGCCTCGCGCAAGACCTGACCATGACCCTGCCAAAAGGCCAGTTGAAGAAGCTCGCTGCCAGCATGACCATGAACCCGCAACTGACCGCGCCAATCGCCAAGGGCGACGTAATCGGTAAAGTCGAAGTCAAACTGGAAGACAAGGTTGTGCACAGCGCTGACCTGATCGCTCTGGACGGCGTCGAGGAGGGTGGTATCTTCCGCCGCATGTGGGATAGCATCCGTCTATTCTTCTACGGCTTGTTCAACTGATTTGTGTTGACCTGCATGGCCCCGCCCCGATCCGGTGCGGGGCCATGTGCGTTACCACGGCTTGCGCTATAGAGGCCGTTACGCCATGACCGATACCGAAGTAAAGGCGCCAAAGATCGAATTCCCTGCCAACGATTACCCGGTTAAGGTGATCAGCGACACGGGCGTCGGCAACAAAGACAAGATCATCGAAATCGTCAAGAAGCACGCGACCATCAACGATGATCGTATTGACGAGCGTTCGAGCAGCAACGGTAAATACACCACGATCCAGTTGCACATCGTCGCCACCGGTCAAGACCAGCTGTACGACATCAACAGCGAACTGCGGGCGACCGGTTTCGTGCACATGGTGCTGTGATGCCAGGCACGCTGGGCTTTCGCGAACTCGGCCAGATGGCTTACGAGCCGGTCTGGCATGCCATGCAACGTTTTACCAACGAACGCGGCAGCGATGCCGCCGACGAAATCTGGCTCGTCGAGCACCCACCGGTGTTCACGCAGGGTCAAGCCGGCAAGGCCGAGCACTTGCTCCTGCCGGGTGAAATTCCGGTGGTGCAGGTCGATCGCGGCGGGCAGGTGACTTACCATGGCCCCGGCCAACTGGTGGCTTATCTGTTGCTGGATGTACGCAAGCTGGGTTTTGGCGTGCGTGATCTGGTCAGTCGCATGGAGCTATGCCTGATCGAACTTCTGGCCAGCTACGGTGTGACCGCAGCGGCCAAGCCAGACGCTCCCGGCGTGTACGTCGATGGCGCGAAAATCGCTTCTCTGGGTTTACGGATTCGCCACGGTTGCTCCTTTCATGGGCTGGCCCTGAATGTGGATATGAACCTGGAACCGTTTCGACGGATTAATCCCTGCGGCTATGCCGGGCTGGCGATGACCCAGCTGAGCGATCACGCAGGATCGATTGAATTTGCCGAGGTAAGTGCCCGGCTGCGCGCGCAGCTCGTCAAACACCTCGACTATGCTGAGCAGACGACCCTGACGGGCGGAATCGACTGATATGACTACTGATGCAGTGCAAACCATGATCCCGACGCTCGACGTGACCGAGCGCCCGGCCCCGCGTCCCAAGGTTGAAGCCGGCGTCAAGCTGCGCGGTGCCGAGAAGGTTGCACGCATCCCGGTAAAGATCATTCCGACCACCGAGCTGCCGAAGAAACCCGACTGGATTCGTGTGCGTATCCCGGTTTCCCCGGAAGTCGACCGTATCAAGAGCCTGCTGCGCAAACACAAGCTGCACAGCGTTTGCGAAGAAGCGTCCTGCCCGAACCTGGGCGAGTGCTTCTCCGGCGGCACCGCGACCTTCATGATCATGGGCGACATCTGCACCCGACGCTGCCCGTTCTGCGACGTGGGCCACGGTCGTCCGAAGCCGCTGGACGTCAACGAGCCGGCAAGCCTGGCTATCGCCATCGCCGACCTCAAGCTCAAGTACGTGGTGATCACCTCGGTTGACCGCGACGACCTGCGTGACGGTGGTGCCCAGCACTTTGCCGACTGCATCCGCGAAATCCGCAAGTTGTCGCCGAACGTGCAGCTGGAGACCCTGGTTCCGGACTACCGTGGCCGCATGGACGTCGCCCTGGAAATCACCGCCGCCGAGCCGCCAGATGTCTTCAACCACAACCTGGAAACCGTGCCGCGTCTGTACAAGGCTGCGCGTCCGGGTTCGGATTACCAGTGGTCGCTGACTCTGCTGCAACGTTTCAAGCAGATGATGCCGCACATTCCGACCAAATCCGGCCTGATGCTGGGTCTGGGCGAGACTGACGAAGAAGTCATCGAAGTCATGAAGCGCATGCGCGAACACGACATCGACATGCTGACTCTCGGCCAGTACCTGCAACCGTCGCGCAGCCACTTGCCGGTGCAGCGTTTCGTGCACCCGGACACCTTCGCCTGGTTCGCCGAGGAAGGTTACAAGATGGGCTTCAAGAACGTCGCGTCCGGGCCGTTGGTGCGTTCTTCGTACCATGCCGATGAGCAGGCGAAGCTGGTCAAGGCTGAGCTGATGGGTTCTTGATCCGGCGCTGAATGAAAAAATGCCCGCCGAGGCTTTAACGCCCGGCGGGCATTTTTTTGCCTGTCTTACATTCAATGCTGATTTTTCCTGCAACCTGCGGCGTGGCCGAGCCTCTTCTGTTTACCGCCGTTCCTGACTACTGTGTGTGCATGACTCACAGGGAGATCCAAGGATGACCGTTCGACCAACCCACACACTTTGCCCGCACAAAGCCGTGCCCGCGTTGCCCTCAGAAGGGCTGATCGGCGTCATTGCACCAGCCGGCCCGGGTGTATTGGACACCGATAAGGCGGTGCAATGGATGCGCGCGCGGGGTTATGGGCTTAAGGTGTTCCCCGGCGTTTATGAAAAGGATGGCTATCTGGCCGGCAGCGACGACGTGCGCTTGCGCGATCTTCATGCGGCGTTCGCTGATCCCGAAGTCGATGCAATTATTTGCCTGCGTGGCGGCTACGGCACGCCACGGCTGCTTGACCGGATCGATTACGACCTGCTGAGCCGCCATGCCAAGCCATTCGTTGGCTACAGCGACATCACCGCGCTGCACCTGGCCATCAGCCGATACGCAGGCTTCGTGACCTTTCACGGGCCGCTGCTCAACGCTGACCTGTTGGGCGACAAGGAGCCGCCAACCGTCACTTCGTTCTTCGCCATGCTGCGTGGCCAACTGAAGAGCGGCAGTGTGCTAAGCCACCCGGCGGCTTATCCGTTGACGACGGTCGAGCCCGGCATCGCCCACGGGCGTTTGCTCGGCGGCAATCTGGCGATGATCGCTGCGACTCTGGGGACGCCTTACGAAATCGATGTGGAGGGGGTGATTCTGCTCATCGAGGATATCAACGAGCCCCTGTATCGGATCGACCGACTGCTGACCCAGATGCGCCTGGCCGGCAAACTGGCCAAATTGCGCGGAGTTCTGGTTGGGGATGTCGCGGGGGTGGACGTCGAAGCTTTGAACCGGCTGCTCAAGCAGACGTTTGAGCCGTTACGGATTCCGGTGCTTTCAGGATGGCGCAGCGGGCATTGCGATCCGAACCTGACATTGCCGATGGGGGCATTGGTTCGACTGGATGCGGGGAAGCAGGAACTGATGCTGGAGCAGGATGTGGTCACCCGCCGATAATTGCGGGTGATGCAAAAAGATCGCAGCCTGCGGCAGCTCCTACACGGGATTAACGTAAACCCTGTAGGAGCCGCCGCAGGCTGCGATCTTTTGATTTTGCTTTATTGGTTACGCAGGCTTTCCAGCAGCTTATGCGTCGGATACCCATCCGCCGGCCAGCCAAACGACTGCTGTGCACTGCGAATCGCCTTGCGTGTATTGGCGCCGATGATCCCGTCTGCCGTGCCGGCATCGTAGTTGCGTGCACTCAGCAAGGTCTGCAGCTCGATTCGCTCGGTGCGGCTCAGCGGCAGATCATCTTTAGGCCAAGAGCCATTGATCAAGCCAGCGCCGCCAAAGCGCTCGGACAGCAGGCTCACGGCCAGCGCGTACGACGAAGAATTGTTGTACTTGAGGATCGCCCGGAAATTGTCGAGGACCAGGAACGCCGGGCCACGATAACCGGCCGGCAGCAACAGGGCGGCGGACAATTGTTCGGTTCCGGCGGGCGCCTGGGCCCCATTGGGCAGCATCACGCCCAGCTGACGCCATTCGGCGACGCTTTTGCGCAGGGTGCCATCCGCCAGCGTGTAGTCGAAGTTGCCGGGCAACTGCACTTCAAAGCCCCACGGCTGGCCGCGCTGCCAGCCGGAGCTTTGCAGATAGTGTGCGGTCGAGGCCAGTGCGTCGGCCGGGCTGCCCCAGATGTCGCGGCGCCCGTCACCGTCGAAATCCACGGCATGGGTGTTGTAGGTGGTCGGGATGAACTGCGTCTGGCCCATGGCGCCAGCCCAGGAACCGAGCATCTTCTCCGGCGTGATGTCGCCCTGTTGCAGAATCTGCAGGGCGGCGATCAGTTGCGCGTGGGCAAAGCCTGGGCGACGACCTTCGTAGGCGAGGGTGGCCAGCGAGTTGATCACCGATTTGCTGCCCTGGAACTGCCCGAAGTTGCTTTCCATGCCCCAAACCGACACCAGCGCTTGGCGATCAACGCCATAACGCTGCTCGATGCTTTGCAGGATATCGGCGTATTGAATGATCAACGCCTGGCCCTTGCGCACGCGCAGCGGCGACAGTGCGCCGTCGAGGTATTCCCACACCGGGCGGGAGAACTCCGGCTGGCTGCGGTCGGCGCGAATCACGCTGGCGTCGAAACTGATATTGGCGAACGCACGGTCGAACAGCTCGGCGCGAATACCAGCGGCCAAGGCATCCTTGCGAAAACCTGCCTGCCATTCGGCAAAGGTCTGGGTCGGCTGAAGATCAAGTGGGTCGGCGGACGGCACTACCGGCGGAATAATCGCTGGGGCCGTGGCGACAGGGGCGGCTTGAAGAGGTTGCGCATCGGCGGCGGTAGGTTTTTCCGCACAGGCGACAAGCAGAATGAAGCTGGAGGCAGCGATCAATTGGCGAACAGGCCAACGACGGGAAAGACTAAAGGGCATGCACAGTTCCAGAGGATACGAATCAGGTGCAGACCTTAACATGACCGGGGGGTGCTGCGCTTTAAGCTGCCAGAAAGTAAGAAGCCTCCCAGCTATTAGACTGGAAGGCTTCGCGGCGGTAGCTGCCTTTACCCTTGGCTGGTTGTTCCTGGCGGCTGCGGAACAGGGGTTGGGCGATGATGGATTTGGCCTTGTTCGGGCCATGTTTCGATGGCTTTTTGCTCATGAGGGTTCTCTCGAGTGAGTGGGTTTTGCGGGGGAAATAATCTGCCGATGTCGGGCGTCTGTCTATAGGGCAAATGCAGGTCGTTTTGTAGGAAAGCAAGATCAAAAGATCGCAGCCTTCGGCAGCTCCTACAGGGATTGGTGTAGGAGCTGCCGAAGGCTGCGATCTTTTGATTTTATTCGGCAGGCAATGACAAACGTTGGCCAGCCATTAACAGTGCCAAGCGGCTCAAACTCATCCACGGCGACCCGGCCGCCTGGCCCTTGATCTGTGCATCGATGCGCTGAGCTTCGAGCAGCAACTGCGCCCAGCGTTGCGCCGAGTATCGTTGCAGGGCTTTGCTCATCAAGGGTTTGCGCTTGTCCCACACCGGCGGTTTCGCTGAACTGAAGCACTTGTCCAGCGGTGTGCCCTGGCTGTACTGCAGCGCGATATTGGCCAGTTGGCGCAACTCCCGCGCCAACGCCCAGAGGATCACTGGCGGTTCGACACCCTCACCACGCAACCCTTCGAGCATGCGCAGGGCGTGGGCCGGTTCACCGTTAAGGACCGCGTCGGTCAAGCCAAACACGTCGAATCGTGCACTGTCCGCCACAGCGGCCTGCACGGTTTCGACAGTGATCTGCCCACCTTCGGCCATCAGCTTGAGCTTCTCGATTTCCTGCGCGGCGGCGAGCAGGTTGCCCTCCACACGTGCAGCAATCAGTTCGACGGCGTCCTGGCTGGCCGACAACCCGGCCTGCGACAGACGCTGACGAATCCAGCTCGGCAGCTGATTGGCATCCACTGGCCAGATCTGGATGAACTGCGTCTGCTGACCTTCAACCAGCGCCTTGCCCCACTTGGTCTTCTGCGCGCTGCCATCAAGCTTGGGCAGGCTGATCAGCAGCACCGTGTCTTCAGCGGGACGCGAGCAGTACTCGATGAATGCGGCAGCCCCCTTGTCACCGGGTTTGCCCGATGGCAAACGCAGTTCCAGCAGACGCTTTTCAGCAAACAACGACATGCTGGCGCCGGCCTGCAACAACGTACCCCAATCGAAATTGGCGTCGGCGGCAAACACCTGGCGTTCGTCGAAACCTTGCTGGCGGGCAGCACTGCGGATGGCGTCGGCGGCTTCCTGACACAGCAGCGGGTCATCACCGCTGATGATATAGACGGGCGCGAGGGCGCCTTGCAGGTGTTTGCCGAGTTGCGCGGGAGCTAGCTTCATAAGAGAGGTCGAACGGGGCGCCTGAGCGCCCCGAACTTCTTACTGCTGCGGGATTTCGAGCGGCGACTGACGCGGGGTTTCCGCCTCAATCTTTTGCGCCGCTTCCAGCGCATCGGCTTCTGCCTTGGCGCGGTCGTTGGCGGCCTGCTGCAGTTGCTCCAGTTGACCCGGGGTCAGCTGTTGCAGACGCAGCATCATGCGCTGAACCAGATCGCGACGGATATCGCGACGGGCGTCGTTGGCTTCCTGATCGGAGCCGACGAGGTTGTTGCCGTCGTGGATGAAGACTTTCTGCACTTCAAGCTTGTCGCTGAGCAGGGACAGGTTTTTTTCACCGCGGATGTCGTAGCTCAGGACAGTGCTGAGCTGATACTCGCCCGTGCGACCGGCACCTGCATAGCTGAGGATACGCTGGCTTTCCTGTTCGTCAGCCAGGTACAGCTTGTAAGGCGCGCCGCTGTAAACCTTGACGCCGCTGGACTCCAGCACCTGACGCATTTGAGTGACGGTCTCGCCGTAGGCGTTACGGGCGCTCAGATCGAGTTCCTTGATCGTCAGTTCGTTGCTGCCAGTGCCACGCAGCTGGAAACCGCAGGCGCTCAGCAGAACAGCGAGGCCCATCACCAGCAGATTGCGTTTGATCATTGTGTTGCTCCCCTTGAAACCATGTGGGCCGACCTGGCGGCCCGAAAGGTTTTACAGTGCGTCAGGCAAACCTGACGCCCAATCCAATTTAGCTGGCGACGATGTTGACCAGTTTTCCTGGCACAACGATCACTTTGCGAATGGTCAGACCGTCGACGAAACGCAGCACGTTTTCGTTGACGCGAGCGGCGGCTTCGACTTCTTCGCGCGTCGCGCTCGCCGGCATTTCGATCTGGCCACGCAGCTTGCCGTTGACCTGGATGACCAGGGTCAGGCTGTCCTGCACCAGTGCGCTTTCGTCCACAGCAGGCCAGCCGGCGTCGATCACGGCATCGGCGTGGCCCAGTTGATTCCACAGCTCATGGCTGATGTGCGGTGTGATCGGAGCCAGCAGCAAAGTCACGGCTTCCAGGCCTTCGTGCACCAGCGCACGATCCTGCTCGGTGCCTTGCGCGGCTTTTTCCAGCACGTTCATCAGCGTCATGACCTGAGCGATGGCGGTGTTGAATTTGTGGTTCTGGCCGACGTCGTGGCTGGCCTGCTTGATGGCCAGGTGGATCGAGCGGCGAACGGCTTTCTGCTCGTCGTTCAGGCTGGCAACGTCGAGCTTGCCCGGCAGGCCCTGGGTAACGTGGGCTTGCGCCAGACGCCAGACGCGCTTGAGGAAGCGATGCGAGCCTTCCACGCCGGAGTCGGACCATTCGGCGCTCATGTCAGGTGGCGAGGCGAACATCATGAACAGGCGGCAGGTGTCTGCGCCGAACTGATCAATCATCGACTGTGGGTCGACGCCGTTGTTCTTCGACTTGGCCATTTTCTCGGTACCGCCGATTTCCACCGGCAGGCCGTCGGCGATCAACTTGGCGCTGATGACCTTGGCTTTGCTGTCGCGCTCCAGTTCTACGTCCGCCGGGTTGAACCAGGTGTAGGCACCGTTGGCTTCGCGACGGTAGTAGGTTTCGGCGATTACCATGCCTTGGGTCAGCAGGTTCTTGAACGGCTCGTTGGAGCTCACCAGACCTTCGTCACGCATCAGCTTGTGGAAGAAACGTGCGTACAGCAGGTGCAGAATCGCGTGTTCGATACCGCCGATGTACTGATCCACCGGCAGCCAGTGGTCAGCCGCGGATTTCTCGACCAGGCCACCTTCAAAGTGCGGCGAGGCGTAACGGGCGTAGTACCACGAAGACTCGACGAAGGTGTCCATGGTGTCGGTTTCACGCTTGGCAGGCTGGCCGCATTTCGGGCAGCTGCACTCGTAAAACTCTGGCATGCGTGCCAGCGGCGAACCGGCGCCATCCGGCACCACGTCTTCCGGCAGTACGACGGGCAGTTGATCTTCCGGTACCGGCACGTCACCGCAAGCATCGCAGTGGATGATCGGGATCGGGCAGCCCCAATAGCGCTGGCGGCTGATGCCCCAGTCGCGCAGGCGGAACTGGGTGCGCGAGGCGCCCAGTTCTTTTTTGATCAGCGCCACTTCGATTGCATCGAACGCGCCAGCGAAATCCAGACCATCGAACTCGCCGGAGTTGATCAGCGTGCCGTGCTCGCCGTAGGCGTCTTGCCATGGGGCCAGGTTGGACTCGCCGGAGCTGGTGCGTACCACCGACTTGATCGGCAGGTCGTACTTGTGGGCGAATTCGAAATCACGCTCGTCGTGCGCCGGCACAGCCATGACCGCGCCGTCGCCGTAGTGCATCAGCACATAGTTGGCGACCCAGACCGGGAGTTTTTCACCGGTCAGCGGGTGCTCGACGAACAGGCCGGTCGGCAGGCCTTTTTTCTCTTGAGTGGCGACGTCGGCTTCAGCGACGCTGCCGCCCTTGCACTCAGCGATGAACGCTTGCAGCTCAGGGTTGTTCTGCGCGGCCTGGGTGGCCAGCGGGTGTTCAGCGGCGACGGCAACGTAGGTCGCGCCCATCAGGGTGTCCGGACGGGTGGTGAAGACTTTCAGGGTGCCAGCTGCGCCGATCGAGTCGACGTTGTACGGGAACTGCACTTCCATGCCGCGGGATTTGCCGATCCAGTTGCGCTGCATGGTCTTGACCTGTTCAGGCCAGCCAGTCAGTTCGTCGAGGCTCTCCAGCAGTTCATCCGCATAAGCGGTGATCTTGAAGTAGTACATCGGAATTTCGCGCTTTTCGATCAGCGCGCCGGAACGCCAGCCGCGACCGTCGATCACCTGCTCGTTGGCCAGAACGGTCTGATCGATCGGGTCCCAGTTGACGGTGCCGCTTTTTTTGTAAATCACGCCTTTTTCGAACAGGCGAGTGAACAGCCATTGTTCCCAGCGGTAGTAATCAGGTTTGCAGGTGGTGACTTCACGCGACCAGTCCACCGCCAGGCCCAGGCTGCGCAGCTGGGTTTTCATGTAGGCGATGTTTTCGTAGGTCCACTTGGCGGGCGCTACGTTGTTCTTCATCGCGGCGTTTTCCGCCGGCATGCCGAAGGCGTCCCAACCCATTGGTTGCAGGACATTCTTGCCTTGCATGCGCTGGTAGCGGGAGATCACGTCGCCGATGGTGTAGTTGCGCACGTGCCCCATGTGTAGCTTGCCGCTGGGGTAAGGGAACATCGACAGGCAGTAGAAAGTCTCCTTGCCTGGCTGTTCACTGACTTCAAAGGACTTTTGCTCATCCCAGAACGACTGGGCGGCGGCTTCGATTTCACGGGGCTGATATTGTTCGTGCATGGCTACTTTTGTACTGGATAGGGGTGGCCTAATCCTCTTCAACGCGGCATTCGGGACGGCCCGGACGAGCTGGAAGTGGAATGACAGGAAGCGCCGTAGCATACATGACCGTGCTTGGCCTAGGGAAACCCTGATTACAGCTGTTTGACCCACGCAGTGGGTGGCGAGGGCCGTTGGTCGCGGCATCCAGCCGGTTTGTGCAGCGAAGCTAAGCTCTAACTGGGGAGTGAGTCTTATCTTCAATGAGGTGAGGGATGGTGGAGCAACAGCAAAGAAACATCACGAAACCTGAGTTGTACGAGCGGTTGATGGACCGTCTGGGTATGGCCCTGGACGCTGCAAAAACCGCAGACCGGCTGCGCGACGAGCGCCCCCTGGAACTGGAATTGCGTGGCTTGAGCCCCGCCGAGTTCAAACTGGTCAAGGCCTATCTGGATCGCAGTGAACGTGAAACGCACGGATGCTTGTCGCAAGCAGTGAAGCAGCTCGATGCAACACATTCGGCCAAGGTCATCTGGCTCAAGGACAAGGCGCCCCGCAAAGACACCGTCAAGGTGCGTGCTTTACGGGCCAAGTAAGCGCATGGCAGGTCAAGAAACGGATCTTTTTCAACAGGATCCCACCCTATCGGTTGTCGCGTTGTATTAACCCACTTAGGCTTCGGGCATCTTTGGAGATGCCCGATGCCTTTTCGTTATTTCATCAAACAACTTCTATTGCCGCCCGGCATTCTTTTGCTGCTGTTGCTGGCCGCGTGGTGGCTGCGCCGCTCACGGCCGCGACTGGCTGGATTGTGTTTTGCCCTCGGTTTTGGCGGATTCTGGCTGATGAGCCTGCCGGTGGTGGTGCAATGGGGCGCCAAAGCCCTCGAACGCGAGCCCCCGCTGGCCCGCGAAGAGTGGGCGACACTGGCGCAACGTGCCGATGCGATTGTGGTGCTGGGTTCCGGGCGTGAGCGGGGTGATCTGGCCTGGGGCGACGATCAGCCGACCGGCGTGGGGCTTGAGCGTCAACGCTATGCGGCGCGGTTGGCGAAGGCGTCGGGACTGCCGATTCTGACCAGTGGCGGGTTGCATTACGGCACGCCGCCGACCGAAGCGAAGTTGATGGCCGATTCATTGCTGGACGATTTCGGTGTGAGCGTGCGTTGGCAGGAAGGGGCAAGCCGCACCACCTGGGAAAACGCCAAATTCAGCGCCGATATGCTGTTGCCGCAGGGGATCAAACGCGTAGTTGTGGTGACGCAGGCCTGGCACATGCCGCGATCGGTGTGGAGTTTTGAACAGGCAGGATTTGAAGTGGTGCCAGCGCCAGTGGGCTTCCTGGGTACAGACAACGCTCGGCCGTTTGGTGGCTGGCTGCCGGAGTTCAAGTCGATCTGGCAGAGCGGGCAGTTGCTGAATGAAGCGGTGGGGCAGGTGGGGTATTCGCTTTTCTATCGCTGAAGATCAAAAGATCGCAGCCTGCGGCAGCTCCTACAGGGGGAATACAAATCCCATGTAGGAGCTGCCGCAGGCTGCGATCTTTTTGCTTAGAGGGTTTTGGACATCCGGCTAGCCATCAACGCCCAACCGAACAGCCCCAGACACAGGACGATCAGCGGCCACGAACGCCATTGCAGATACGGCGTCAGGTTGTGCATCGGCACGACTTCTCCATACAAAATGCCCTGTTCGAACTGCGGAATCTGCTCGGTGATCTGCCCGAACGGGTTGATCAGGCCGGTCACGCCATTGTTGGTGGCGCGGATCATCCAGCGTCCGGCTTCCAGCGCGCGCATCTGCGCCATCTGCAAATGTTGCAGCGGGCCGATCGAGGTGCCGAACCACGTGTCGTTGCTGATCGTCAGCAGCAGGTCGCTGCGCGCCGACAAGCTGGCGGCGAACTCCGGATACACCACTTCGTAGCAGATGAACGGCGCGATCTGATAGCCCTTGGCTTGCAGCATCGGCTGATCAGCGGGGCCGCGGGCGAAGTCCGACATCGGCAGGTCGAAGAATGCGATCAGTCCGCGCAGCACATCCTGCAACGGCACGTATTCACCGAACGGCACCAGTTTCTGCTTCAGGTAAGTGCCATCGCCTTCGCCCACCACAGTGATGCCGTTGTAAAAGCGTCTTTCGTGATGCACCGTCTCGCGGATCGGCACGCCGGTGATCAGCGCCGATTTACGCTCGGCGGCGAAGTTACCCATCATGCTCAGGTAGCCCTCGGCGGACTCCTTGAGTACCGGTACCGCTGTTTCCGGCCAGATCAGCAGATCCACGGGTTTGGAGCGAAAACTCAGATCGCGGTACAGCGCCAGTTGCGCGTTGAGCTGCGCCGGGTCCCACTTCATGCTTTGTTCGACGTTACCCTGAATGGCAGCAACGGTCAGCGGCTCGCCTGACGGGCTGGTCCAGGCGTGGCCCTTGAGTGCAATCCCCGCCACCCAAGGCCCGACCAGCAATAGCAGGCCAACCGCAACAAAAGCCTTGCGACCGGATTGCAGCAGACGCGGCGCGTTGTAGATCAGCGCAGCCGTCAATGCCAGAACGAACGACACCAGCCACATCCCGCCCACCGGCGCGAGACCGGCCAATGGACCGTCGAGCTGGCTGTAACCGGAATAAAGCCACGGGAAGCCAGTGAGGAACCAGCCACGAAAGGCTTCCTGACCGACCCACAACGCAGCAAATGCCAAGGCATCGGCGAGCGGTGCCTCGTTACGGCGCAGCCAGCGTGCCCAGAGCCAAGCGGGCAGGGCGAAGAAAAACGCAATCGCCGCGGTGAACAGCAGCATCAGGAATCCGGCCAACAGCACCGAAGCGCCGCCGAAATGATGAATGCTGTAATAGATCCAACTGGTACCGGCGCCGAACAGGCCGAAACCGAAGCACCAGCCACGTCCTAGCGCCTGGCGCGGGCTCAGCTCGCGCAGACCGGCATAGAACAAACCGACCGCCAGCAGAGCCAGCGGCCAGATATCGAAGGGTGCCAGAGCGAACGTGGTGATTGCACCGGCCGCCACGGCCAGCAGGTTACCGGGCCAGCCGGGGCGGGTTGTCCAGCGCATTTCAGTCCTTAGAATTAACGAGCGATCGGCGACAGTCGCAGCAAGTGAATCCGACGGCTGTCGGCGTTCAGGATGCGGAAACGATAGGCGCCGATTTCAGTGGTTTCGTTGCGTTTTGGCAAGTGCCCGAACGCGCTCATCACCAGGCCGCCGACGGTGTCGAACTCGTCGTCGGAGAACTCGCTGTCGAAGAACTCGTTGAAGTTCTCGATCGGCGTCAGTGCCTTGATCAGGAAGTCACCGCTGGGCAGCGGCTTGATGTAGCTGTCTTCTTCGACGTCGTGCTCGTCTTCGATGTCGCCGACGATTTGTTCCAGCACGTCTTCGATGGTCACCAGACCGGCCACGCCGCCGTATTCGTCGATGACGATGGCCATGTGGTTGTGGTTGGCGCGAAACTCACGCAGCAACACGTTCAGACGCTTGGACTCCGGCACGAAGGTGGCCGGGCGCAGCAGATCCTTGATGTTGAAGCTGTCGCCGTTTTCCTTGAGGATCAGCGGCAGCAGATCCTTGGCCAGCAGCACGCCCATCACGTCGTCATGGCTTTCGCCGATGACCGGATAGCGCGAGTGGGCGGAATCGACCACGGCCGGGAGGAATTCACGCGGTGTCTGGGTCGCCTTGATGCTGATCATCTGCGAACGCGGCACCATGATGTCGCGAACTTGCAGGTCAGCCACCTGAATGGCGCCTTCGACGATGGCCAGCGCTTCGCTGTCCAGCAGTTTGTTCTGATGTGCATCGCGCAGCAGCTCAAGGAGCTCCTGGCGGTTCTTCGGCTCGTGGGCAAAAGCCTGGGTCAGTTTACCCAGCCATGACTTCTGCCCGTTGCTCGATCGATCTTCGCTCATAGCGATTACTCTGAATCCTTTGTTATAACGATAGGGGATGGTTCGGTTTCGTCGTCCGCGTACGGATCGGGATAGCCCAGTTCAGCAAGCAACTCGCGTTCCAGTGCTTCCATTTCTTCGGCTTCTTCGTCATCTATATGGTCGTAACCAAGCAGATGCAAGCAGCCGTGAATGACCAGATGTGCCCAATGGGCCTTTAGTTCCTTGCCTTGTTCAGCAGCTTCGCGCTCAACCACGGCCACGCAGATCACCAGATCGCCGAGCAGCGGGATGTCGAGAAACTCGTCGGGCACGTCAGCCGGGAACGACAGGACGTTGGTCGCGTAATCCTTCTGGCGCCAGGTGTGATTGAGCTCACGACCTTCTTCCTCGTCGACCAGACGAATGGTCATTTCCGAGTCAGCGGTGCGCTGGCGCAGGGCCAGTTCGCACCATTGACGGAAGTCGGCTTCACTCGGGGCGCTCGCTTCGGTAGCGATTTGCAGGTCTAGTTCAAGCATTTCGCGAAGTGTCCTTGGGCGCGTCGTCACGGTTTTCGAAGCGCTCGTAGGCTTCAACGATCCGCTGCACCAGCGGATGGCGCACAACGTCTTTAGGCATGAAGTGTGTGAAGCTGATACCCGGCACGTCTTTGAGCACTTCGATCACGTGGTGCAGGCCCGACTTGGTGCCTTTCGGCAGATCGACCTGGGTGATGTCACCGGTGATAACTGCGGTAGAGCCGAAACCGATACGCGTCAGGAACATCTTCATCTGTTCGACGGTGGTGTTCTGGCTTTCGTCGAGAATGATGAAGCTGTTGTTCAGCGTGCGACCGCGCATGTAGGCCAGCGGCGCGACTTCGATCACCTGACGTTCGATCAGCTTGGCCACGTATTCGAAGCCGAGCATTTCGTAGAGAGCGTCATAGAGCGGGCGCAGGTAGGGGTCGATCTTCTGCGACAGATCACCGGGCAGGAAACCGAGCTTTTCACCCGCCTCAACCGCCGGACGCACCAGCAGGATGCGCCGGATCTGCTCGCGCTCCAGTGCATCGACCGCGCAGGCCACGGCCAGATAGGTCTTGCCGGTACCGGCCGGGCCTATGCCGAAGTTGATGTCGTTACCGAGAATTTCCTTCACGTAGCGCAACTGATTCAAGCCGCGAGGGCGAATCATGCCTTTTTTGGTGCGCAGGGCGACGGAGGCTTCCGCGGGGGCGTGGTTGTCCAGCTCGACGACGGCTGATTCCTGCAGGAACAGGTGAACCATATCTGGCGACAACTCCGTACCCTTGGTTTCGCGGTACAGGCGGCGAATCAGATTTTCCGCAGACGTGGTGTGCTTGGGGTCGCCGATCAGCTCGAACTGGTTTCCGCGGTTACGGATCTCGATGCTCAGGCGCTGTTCGATCAAGCGCAAATGCTCGTCGAACTGCCCGCACAGATTGGCGAAGCGATGAGCCTCAAAGGGCTCGAGAATAAAACGATGTGGTTCTATGGGAGCGTTCAAGGTCGTATTTAGCCGCCCTGGGGCAATTAAGATGAAATCAAGGATAACGCCAGTGGCCTGGGTGCGAAAGCTCTTAAATATCGCTGCCGCTCTCGAGCGCTTTCTCTATGGCTGAAGAATTCATCTGTGGCGAGGGGATTTATCCCCGATCGGCGGCGCAGCCGTCGTAAAACCATCCAGTGCGGCATATCAGATGCACCGCAGTTGCAGGTTTTGGGGGCGCTTCGCACCCCATCGGGGATAAATCCCCTCGCCACAAAAACCTTCTCCCACAGAGGAGATATGTTGTTACTGGATCAGCGAGCCGCGCAACGAGTGCGGTTGCGCCGCGTCGATGTGCACATCTGCGAACTGGCCGATCAGGGTTGGATTGTCGCAGCGGAAGTTGACGATCCGATTATTCTCGGTGCGCCCTTGCAGTTCGCCCGGGTCTTTCTTCGAGTAATCGGTCACCAGAATGCGCTGGGTCGAGCCGACCATTTGTCGGCTGATTTCGAAACCTTGCTGATTCAGGCGGTGCTGAAGCGCGTTCAGGCGTTCTTTCTTCAGCGCTTCCGGCGTGTCGTCGGTCAAATCGGCGGCCGGTGTGCCCGGGCGCTGGCTGTAAACGAACGAGTAGGAAAAGTCGAAACCGACGTCTTCGATCAGCTTCATGGTCTGTTCGAAGTCTTTTTCGGTTTCGCCCGGGAAGCCGACGATGAAGTCCGAGCTGATGCAAATTCCCGGCACCGCCGCGCGCAGTTTGCGCAATTTGGATTTGTACTCCAGCGCCGTGTGGTTGCGTTTCATTGCCGCCAGAATCCGGTCGGACCCCGATTGCACCGGCAAGTGCAGGTGCTTCACCAGTTCCGGTACTTCGGCGTGGGCCTGGATCAGGCTGTCGGAGAACTCCAGCGGATGCGAGGTGGTGTAGCGAATGCGATCGATGCCATCGACGGCGGCGACTACGCGGATCAATTCGGCAAGATCGGCCAGACGACCGTCATGGGTGGTGCCGCGATAGCCGTTGACGTTCTGCCCCAGCAAAGTCACTTCACGCACGCCGTTTTCGGCCAGATGAATGATCTCGGCGAGCACGTCGTCGAAGGGGCGGCTGACCTCTTCGCCGCGGGTATAAGGCACCACGCAGAACGTGCAGTACTTGCTGCAACCCTCCATCACCGACACGTAAGCACTCGGGCCGTCGATGCGCGGCTCGGGCAAGTGGTCGAACTTTTCGATTTCCGGGAACGAGACGTCGACTTGCGGCAATTTGGTGATGCGTGCGGCGTCGATCATTTCCGGCAGGCGGTGCAGGGTCTGCGGGCCGAACACCACGTCGACGTACGGTGCGCGATCACGGATCGCCGCGCCTTCCTGGCTGGCCACGCAACCGCCGACGGCAATCACCATGTCCGGGTTGGCCAGTTTCAGTTCGCGCCAGCGGCCCAGTTGCGAGTAGACCCGGTCCTGGGCGCGCTCGCGGATCGAGCAGGTATTGAGCAGAATCACGTCGGCATCTTCGGCGCGAGCAGTGACTTCCAGGGCCTGATGTTCACCCAGCAGATCGACCATGCGCGAGCTGTCGTACTCGTTCATCTGGCAACCGTGGGTTTCGATGTAAAGCTTCTTGGCCATGGATTAGGATCGTCACGTGATTCAAAGAACCGCGCATTATAGGGAACATGTCTCCATGTTCCTACCGTTGTGCGTCCGGTGGCTATGCTATAGTTCGCGCCCTCATTTTTATCCCCGATGTTATCCGCCCGCCATGACCAAACGCGAAGCTCCAATCTACAAGGTGATTTTCCTCAACCAGGGCCAGGTGTTCGAAATGTACGCCAAGCAGATCTATCAAAGTGATCTGTGGGGCTTCCTGGAAGTGGAAGAGTTCGTCTTTGGCGAGCGCACGCAGATGGTCGTCGATCCGAGCGAAGAAAAGCTCAAGGCACAATTCGAAGGCGTGGTGCGCAGCTTTGTGCCGATGCATTCGATCGTGCGCATCGACGAGGTCGAGCGTCTGGGTACACCGAAAATCAGCGAAGCCCGTGGCACGGTCGGCAATGTGATGCCGTTTCCGATGCCGATGCCTGAGAAGTAAAACCCTTTTCTGTGGCTGAAGAAGATTTAGTGGCTGAACAGGATTCAGTGGCTGAATAGGATTTAGTTGAGTGGCTGAACAGGTTTTATTTGTGGCGAGGGGATTTATCCCCGATGGGCTGCGAAGCGGCCCCAAAACCTGCAATCAAACTCTTTCTGACACACCGCAGCGAATGGTTTGCGACTGCTGCGCAGCCGATCGGGGATAAATCCCCTCGCCACAAAATCCCATCAGCCATATGAACCCTAGAGGTCAGCAGAACTCAGGGCAGTGGCGAAAACGGCGTACGCCCATCGGCGCTCTGCAATTCCATCAGGTATTTACGGAAAATTTGCCCGAGCACCTGCGTGGCAGTTTCGAGGTCTTCGCGGGACATTTTTTCAGAGACTTCGTCGGCAGTGTCCAGCGCCTCTTCGGCGCCGTTGACCGCAGCCATCTTCAGCACGATGTACGCCTGAATGTTATTGGCCTGAACGCCTTCACCGTGGAAAAACATGGTGCCGAGCTTGAATTGCGCCTGGGCGTGGCCTTGCAGCGAGGCCTTTTCAAAATAGCTCAGGGCTTGATTGAGGTCGCGCGGCGCATTCTTGCCGTCGTAGTAGAACTCACCCAACTCATATTGCGCTTGCGCATCCCCTTCATCCGCAGCCTTTTGGCAGGCAGCCAGTGCCTGCGTGACGTCTTGCGGCTGAGTATTGAGGGTGCAACGACCCATCGCCGGGATCAACAACGAGTTGCCGCCTGCTTGTGCATGCGCGAGCAGGGGCTGAAGGAGCAACAGGCAGCCCAAGGCAAGGGTGCGGCCGGTGCGGTTCATGGGAATCGACTTACCTCTGAAGGGCACGCGGACCCATCGAGGGATCCAATAAGCGCGCATTATGAAATAAGCAGGGCCAACCTTACAAAGTCTTTACTCGTTTTTCTGCTGCGCGGGGAATATATCGCCCACTTTAGGCGGATATTTAGCAGAGGCGTCGGAAAAACAGCTCGGGTGTAGGTGAAAGCTGACGCTGGCAATGGCCAACGTCAGCGGTTCGGCGATTATTTCAGTTTGGCGAAGGCGCGCTCGGCTGCATCCAGCGTCAACTTCAACTCGGCTTCGCCGTGGGCGATAGAGGTGAAACCGGCTTCGAATGCACTCGGCGCCAGGTACACGCCGCCTTCCAGCATCAGGTGGAAGAAGCGACCGAAGAGGGCAGCGTCGCTGGCCATCACGTCTTCAAAGGTGACGATGTCGTCGGCACCGCTGAAGTACAGGCCGAACATGCCGCCGGCCTGAGTGGTCACGAACGGAATACCTGCTGCATCGGCGCGTTGTTGCAGGCCGTCGAGCAGGCGAGTGGTGTAATCGGTCAGTTCGTCGTGGAAACCCGGACGGCTGATCAAGCGCAGAGTGGTCAAACCGGCAGCCATGGCCAGCGGGTTACCCGACAGTGTGCCGGCCTGGTAAACCGGGCCCAGCGGCGCGATGCGCTCCATGATTTCACGCTTGCCGCCGAAACAGCCGACCGGCATACCGCCACCGATGATCTTGCCGAAGGTCGTCAGGTCTGGCTTCACGCCGTAGTAAGCCTGTGCGCCACCGAGGGCCACGCGGAAACCGGTCATCACTTCGTCGAAAATCAGCACAACGCCATGCTTGTCGCACAGCGAGCGCAGACCTTCGAGGAAGCCCGACGCTGGCGGCACGCAATTCATGTTGCCGGCCACTGGCTCAACGATAATGCACGCGACTTCCTGGCCGACTTCGCCAAGCATTTTTTCTACCGCGTCGATGTCGTTGAACGGCAGGGTCAGCGTGTGTTTGGCGAACGCTGCCGGTACACCCGCCGAACTCGGAACGCCTTGGGTGAGTGCGCCGGAACCGGCCTTGACCAGCAGGCTGTCGGAGTGGCCGTGGTAGCAGCCTTCGAATTTGATGATGCTGTCGCGGCCGGTGAAACCACGGGCCAGACGAATCGCACTCATGGTCGCTTCGGTGCCGGAGCTGACCATGCGCACCATGTCCATCGACGGCACCAGCGAGCAGACCAGGTCGGCCATCTCGGTTTCCATTGCGGTCGGCGCGCCGTACGACAAGCCGTGTTGCAGTTGATTGCGCACCGCGTCCAGCACGTCCGGGTGGCTGTGGCCAAGAATCATCGGGCCCCACGAGCCAACGTAATCGACATAACGCTTGTCGTCTTCGTCAGTGACGTAGGCGCCTTCGGCGTGTTTGAAGAACAACGGCGTGCCACCCACGCTCTTGAACGCGCGAACCGGCGAGTTCACGCCACCGGGAATGTGTTTCTGGGCATTGGCAAACAGGGTTTCGGAACGAGACATGATCGGGCTCTCAAAAATCAGGATTTGAACAATTCATTGAATGCGCGGGCGCGGCGGGTCACTTCGGCGGTGCTGTCGGCACCGAACAAACCGTGGACCACAGCAAGCAAGTCGACGCCGTGGGCCACCAGCGGCGCCGCGTTGTCGAGGGTGATGCCGCCAATCGCGCAGATCGGTAGATGCAGCGCATGTTTGGCTTCGTCGAGCAGATCGAGGCTGCAAGTCGGCGCGCCGGGTTTGGTGCTGGAATTGAAGAAACGACCGAAGGCGACGTAACTCGCACCTTCCTTGGCAGCCTGTTGGGCCAGTTCGATTTGCGCGTGGCAAGTCGAGCCGATGATGGCTTTCGAGCCGAGCAGGGCGCGGGTCGGTGACAGCGGGCCGTCGGTCTGGCCCAGATGCACACCGACGTTCAGGCGCGCAGCCAGTTCGGCGTCATCGTTGATGATCAGCTGCGTCTTGTAGCGTTCGCACAGATCGCGCAGCGCCTCGGCCTCGCGCAGACGGCGGGCCTCGTCGCTGCTCTTGTCGCGGTATTGCAGCAGGGTGACGCCGCCTTCCAGCGCCGCCTCCACATACGACAGGAACTTACCGGCCAGCAACTGGCTGTCGGTAATGGCGTACAGGCCACGTAGTTTCATCAGGCAGACCTCACGACTTTACGAACAGAAATCCAGCGGCAGGCGACGCGGGACGAACTGGCCTTTGCCCAGTTGTTCGGCATCGCGCAGGGTGCGCCAGGTGTAATCCAGTGCACTGCGCACGGCGCTGGCGAGGTTTTCACCTTGCGCCAGGCGACCGGCCAAGGCACTGGCGAGAGTGCAGCCAGAACCGTGATAACTGCCCGGCAAACGCTGGCAGTAAAAGGTTTCACGCAGGCCGTCGCGGCTGTACAGGCGATTGTGGATTTCAGTTTCGTCGCCGTGGCCACCGGTAATCAGCAGGTTCTTGACGAACGGCAAAAGTTTTTCAGCGCACTCGTCCGCAGTGCCTTCGGGCAGTTCGGCGAGGATGCGTGCTTCGGGAAGGTTGGGGGTGGCAATGATCGACAGTGGCAGCAGACGCTCGCGCATCGCATAGCCGACTTCGTCCTTGCCCAGACGTCCGCCGCCGCCGGCGCGCAGCACCGGGTCGCAGACCACCGGCAAGTGCGGGTGCGCGGACAGCAGTTCGACAACGGTGTCGACCATTTCCAGCGAACCGAGCATGCCCAGTTTGACCGCAGCGACTTCGGAATCGTTGAGCACGGCATTGGCCTGGGCCAACACCCACTCACGGTCGAGGACGCGGAAGTCAGTGACGTTGACGGTGTCTTGCACGGTCAGGGCGGTGACGGCCGGAGCCGCATGGCAACCCTGCGCGAGCAGGGCTTCGATATCTGCCTGCAAGCCGGCGCCACCACTGGGGTCGTGGCCGGAGAGACAGAGGACAACGGGGCGGGAGCTGTAGATATTCATGGTGCGCGAGCTTACCACCAAAGCTGATTTTCGGGTGTGGCTGGCGTAGCAAGATCAAAAGATCGCAGCCTTGGGCAGCTCCTACAGGGAACGCATTCCAGTGTAGGGGCTGCCGGAGGCTCGGGCCGCGTTCGTACGATCTTTTGATCTACCTGACCAACCCAACAGCTCTAGCGCGGTGCTTTGCTCTAGAACGCCCGTTCTAGAGCCTTTGTAGGAAAAATTCCGATGGTGCTCAATGGCCATCAACGGCTATGCTAGTCTGGATCCAAACCAATAACAGGTAATACCGGTTTTACGTCTACTCAAAAGGAATGGGGGGGCTTCCTGACACAACCGGACGAGCCACGCTGGGGCTTCAATGCGCTATCTGCTGATGTTGCTGTTCTGCTTGCCCCTCATGGCGAGCGCTGTCGAGTTCGACGAATTCACCCAGAGCCTCCCTCTGGGCCGGTCACTGCAAGTGTTCGAAGACCCGAGCGGTCAGGCGAGCATTGCCGATGTCCGTGCGCAGGCCGCTGCCGGCAATTTCAAAACCCACGACAAAGCCACGCTCAATGCCGGGTACTCGCGCTCGGCGTTCTGGCTGAAGATCGACCTGCATTACCGCCCGAGCAATCCGGCCGCCCAGCGCACCTGGCTGCTGGAGTTGGCGTATCCGCCGCTCGACCATCTCGACCTGTATCTGCCCGACGCCCATGGCGACTTTCGCCTGATCCGGCAAACCGGCGATGCCTTGCCGTTCGCCAGTCGTGAGATCCGCCAGAACAACTATCTGTTCGACCTGACGTTCGCGCCCGATCAACAGCAGACCGTGTACCTGCGACTCGCCAGCGAAGGTTCGATCCAGGCGCCGGTGACATTGTGGTCGAGCACTGCGTACCTCGAAGATCAGCCGGTGCGCCTGTACGTGCTGGGCATCATTTATGGCGTACTGCTGGGGATGGTGGTCTACAACCTGTTCATTTACCTGAGTGTGCGAGACACCAGCTACCTCTATTACATCTTCTACATTGCCTCGTTCGGCCTCTATCAACTGTCGGTGAATGGCGCGGCGGTCGAGTATTTCTGGCCGAACAATCCGTGGTGGGCCAATGCCGCCACCCCGTTCTTCATCGGTTGCGCGGGGCTGTTCGGCAGCCAGTTCGCCCGCAGCTTTTTGCAGACCAGGATGCACAGCCGCTGGCTCGACCGCTTGCTGATCGCCTTGATCGCATTCGGTGCGCTGGTGGTCGGTCTGTCGTTGATGGCCAGTTACGCCTTGGCCTTGCGCCTCGCAACAACGTTGGCGCTGACCTTCACCGTGGTGATTTTCGCCGCCGGGATTCTGGCCTGGTGCCGCGGCCTGCGGGTGGCGCGTTACTTCATCATCGCCTGGTCGGCGTTCTTGCTCGGCGGCATCGTCAACACGCTGATGGTGCTCGGTTTGCTGCCGAACGTATTCCTGACCATGTACGCCAGCCAGATCGGCTCGGCCATCGAGGTGGCGCTTTTGTCGCTGGCGCTGGCCGACCGCATCAACGCGATGCGCGAGCAACAGGCGCAGACTCTGTTCGATGCCGGGCAGAAACTCGAAGTCCTCAACCAGCAACTCGCCCACAGCAACAAGCTCAAGGATGAATTCCTCGCAACCCTGACCCACGAACTGCGCACGCCGATGAACGGTGTTATCGGCTCGCTGGAGCTGATGCAGACCGTCGACCTGGACCCGGAACTTGAGCAGTACCAGCAAACTGCTGCCAGTTCTGCCCGGGACATGATGCGCATGGTCAATGGCATCCTCACCCTTACCGAGTTGCAGGCCGGCAAGCTCAAGGCGACACCGGGCACTTTCAGCCTGCGCGGCGTGGTCGAGGCATTACGCCTGCAATTTGAAAGTAATGCGGCGAGCAAGTCGCTGGACTTCAAGGTCGACGTGCTGCCGACCCTGCCGGATCGCCTGAACGGCGACAGCACGAAACTGGCGCAATGTCTGGAATGCTTGCTGGATAACGCGATCAAGTTCACCCGCGTGGGCGGTCTGGCGCTGCGCGTTACCGGCAAACCGTCGACGGACAATCGTATGGCACTGTCGTTTGCGGTGATCGACACCGGCATCGGCTTCACCGATCTGGGCGAGGCGACGATGTATCAGCGCTTCTTCCAGCTCGACGGTTCGATGACCCGTGAGTACGGCGGGCTGGGCGTCGGGCTGGCGATTTGCCGACAATTGGTGGAGTTGCTCGGCGGCAAGCTCACCCACCGTTCCGAGCCGGGAAGTGGCAGCCGCTTTCAACTGGACGTGGAGTTCGAACTGCCGGTGGTCGAACCTGCGCCAATAGCGACGCCTGCCCGCGATTGCATGCGCGCACCACAGGACTGCACGGTGCTGCTGGTCGATAACAACAGCGTCAATCAACTGGTGATGCGCGGCATGCTGCTCAAGCTCGGTTTCCGCGTGCGCACCGCCGACAACGGTCCGGCAGCGCTCGATTACCTGCGGCGCGAAAGCTTCGACGCGGTGCTGATCGATTGCCAGTTGCCTGCTCATGACGGCGCGGCATTGTGCTGCCAGATCCACGCGTTGCCGGGTTGCGCGCATTTGCCGGTGTTCATGCTGGCGCTGAGTGCCGACCGCGAGATGTGCAGCTCTGGCGCGGTGATTGATTACCTGAACAAACCAGTGAAATTCGAAGATTTGCAGGCGGCGCTGGAGCGGCGCGTGCTCTGCTGTTGATAGGGTAAAAGCGCCGCAAAAACGGCGGATATGACACTTTGTTCGGCGTGGGGGCGGTGCTTAACTGACCTTCTCGCTGAAGAAGGAACCCGTCATGAACCTGCATCAGTTCGCCGAAACCCACGAAGTCACCAACCAGCCGCCGTCGCTGGACGGCAGCAACCTGTACCGCATTGATCTGCCGTTGCAGGAGTGGTCGCGCCGGTTTGGCGCCGGTTGGGCCGAATCGCGGATCGACGCCTACGGTGCTCTCGCGGGCGGGCCGCTGATGGAAGCCGGGTTCCTCGCCAATCAAAACAAACCGGTATTCGCCAGCCATGACCGCTACGGTCATCGCATCGATCTGGTGGAATTCCATCCCGCTTATCACGAGCTGATGCGCACGGCCATCGAGCATGGCCTGACGTCCTTGCCATGGGCGCACCCGCAGGACGGCGCTCACGTTGCCCGGGCCTCCATGAGTTACCTGCACAGCCAGGCCGAGGCCGGCAGTGGCTGCCCGTTGACCATGACGTTCGCCAGCGTTCCGGCCCTGCGTTTGCAGCCGAACCTGGCCGAGCAATGGCTGCCGAAAATCCTCGCCACCGAATACGACCCGCGCAATGTCGGCATGGCGCATAAGGCCGGGGTCACCATCGGCATGGCGATGACCGAGAAACAGGGCGGCACCGACGTGCGCGCCAATACCACCAAAGCCTATCCGGTCGGTGCCAGCGGGCCGGGCGAGGCCTATGAACTGGTCGGGCACAAGTGGTTCTGCTCGGCGCCGATGTGTGATGCATTCCTCACGCTGGCGCAGACCGACAAAGGCCTGACTTGTTTTCTGCTGCCGCGCCATCGTCCCGATGACACGCGCAATCAGTTCTACATCCAGCGCCTGAAAAACAAACTCGGCAACCAGTCCAATGCCTCCAGCGAAGTGGAATTTCGCGGGGCGCTGGCGTGGATGGTCGGCGAAGAGGGGCGCGGCGTGCCGACCATCATCGAAATGGTGGCCATGACCCGTTTCGATTGCATGGTCGGCTCCAGCGCGCTGATGCGTCAGGCGCTGACCCAGGCCAGCCATCACTGCGCGCACCGCATGGTCGGCGGCAAACTGCTCAGCGAACAGCCGTTGATGCAGAACGTGCTGGCCGATCTGGCGCTGGAAAGCGAAGCCGCGCTGGCCCTGAGCCTGCGCATGGGCAAAGCGCTCGATCATCTGGATGATCGCCACGAAGCGCAATTCGCCCGGTTGGTGACGGCGGTTGGCAAATACTGGATCTGCAAACGTGCGCCGGCCATGATCAACGAAGCCGCCGAATGCATGGGCGGTGCGGGTTATGTCGAAGACAGCATCCTGCCGCGGCTGTATCGCGAGGCGCCGGTCAACTCGACGTGGGAAGGTTCGGGCAACGTCCAGTGCCTCGACGTGTTGCGTGCCTTGTCGAAAGAGCCGGGCGTGCTGGATGTGTTGTTCAGCGAACTCGGTGACGGCCATGGCGATAAACGTCTGGCCGTGCATATTCAGCAGTTGCAGGCGCAGTTCAAGGACACGAGCGACATTCAATACCGGGCGCGGCAGTTGACTGAGGATATTGCGCTGGGGCTTCAGGCCAAACTGTTGCTGGAGGCGGGGAATTCGACGGTCAGTGATGCATTTATTGCCAGTCGTCTGAGTGGTGGTGGGCGAGTTTACGGCGCGCTGCCGCGTGGGCTGGACGTCGAAGCCATCGTCGCCCGCTCGACCCCCCGGATTTTCTAATCACATAAATCTCCTGTAGGAGCTGCCGGAGGCTGCGATCTTTTGATCTTATAAACAGCAAGATCAAAAGATCGCAGCCTTCGGCAGCTCCTACAGGGGGCGTGGGAGTCGCACATATTGTGCGGTTGCCAACATGCCACTGTTCCCGTCGCGCCACGATGCAGGCAAGATGAAGCTCTGCAAGTCAGAACACAGGAAGCTGATCGTGACCGAAGCGTTTATTGTCGTTCAAACCGCCGAACAAGCCGTGGATCGTCTGGCCGAGCTGCATGAGCGGGCCACCTCTGCGCTGAATTCGGCGCTCAAGCGGTACCTCAAGGATCGCGTCGAGCCCGACGCCGAGCAGCGTGCCCAGTTTCGTTATCCCGAACTGCGTCTGACCTATCACTGCCAGGGCGAAGTCCCGCAGACCACCCGCGCCTACGCCAAGGTGCAACTGCCGGGCACCTACAGCGTCACCGTCACCCACCCGGCGGCCTTTCGCAAATACCTGCTCGAACAACTTGTGCCGTTGATGCATGACTTCACCGTGACCGTGGAAGTCGGCATCAGCCAGCAAAACATTCCGTATCCGTACGTGGTCGAGCAGGGCGACGAACTGGCCGGCTCCGGCGTGACGGCAGCGGTGCTGGCGCGCGTGTTCCCGAGTACCGATTTGTCTGCCGCCACCGATGGCATCGCCGACGGCCTCTACGATTGGGAAAACACCGATCCGCTGCCATTGGCGCTGTTCGATGCGGCGCGTGTGGATTTCTCGCTGCGCCGTCTGGTGCATTACACCGGCAGCGACTGGCGTCATGTACAGCCGTGGATCCTGCTGACCAACTATCACCGTTACGTCGACCAGTTCATCGTTCATGGTCTGGAGCAATTGCGCAGCGACCCGCGTTTCGTGCGCATGGTGCTGCCGGGCAACGTGATTATCGAAAAGAGCATGGATCACGGCGAAGCCTCGGCAATTGCTGCCGGTGTGGTCTGGCATCGCTACCAGATGCCGGCCTATCACCTGATCGCCAGCGATGGCCACGGCGTGACCCTGGTCAATATCGGTGTCGGCCCGTCCAACGCCAAGAACATCACTGACCATTTGGCGGTGCTGCGTCCGCATTGCTGGCTGATGATCGGTCACTGCGGCGGCCTGCGTCAGTCGCAGACCATCGGCGATTACGTGCTGGCCCACGCCTATATGCGTCGCGACGGTATTCTCGATCGTGTGGTGCCGCCGAACATCCCGATCCCGGCACTGGCCGAAGTGCAAATGGCGCTGCAACAAGCGGCAGCCAATGTCACGGGCGAGAAGGGCGATGATCTGAAAAAACGCCTGCGCACCGGTACCGTATTGACTTACGACGACCGTAACTGGGAACTGCGCTGGGCTCAGGAGCGACCGTTGATTAACCTGTCCCGCGCCGTGGCGGTGGACATGGAAAGCGGCACGATTGCCGCGCAGGGTTATCGCTTGCGAGTGCCGTACGGCACGTTGCTGTGCGTTTCGGACAAACCGCTGCACAGTGAAATCAAGCTGCCGGGTTCGGCCAACGCCTTCTACGAACGCGCGGTCAGCCAGCACTTGAAGATCGGCATCGAAGCGGTCGATCTGCTGCGCACCGAACTCAATTCGCTGCACTCGCGCAAACTGCGCAGCTTCGACGAACCGCCATTCCGCTGATTTGTTGATGGTCATTTAACGGTCAGGCTACTAGCATTGGCAGCCCTGACCGTTAGATGTTCATTTCGCTATGTCCCGTCCCCCGCGTCCACCTTCCCGCCGTCCCGGCGTGAAGCCTCCGTCTTCTGCTCCTCGCCGTGTCGCCAAGGCGCCGCCGGCCGAGCCGAAGCTGATCCTGTTCAACAAACCGTTCGATGTGCTGACGCAATTCAGCGACGGTGAAGGGCGGGCGACGCTCAAGGATTACATCGACGTGCCGGGCATCTACCCGGCCGGGCGTCTGGACCGTGACAGCGAAGGTTTGCTGCTGCTGACCAACGACGGCCAGTTACAGGCGCGGATCGCAGACCCGAAACACAAACTGGCGAAAACCTATTGGGTGCAGGTCGAAGGCGAGCCGACGGACGAGCAGTTGCAGCGTCTGCGTGATGGCGTCGAGTTGAATGACGGCATGACCTTGCCCGCCGAGGCGCGGCAATTGGACGAGCCTGAGCTGTGGCCACGCAACCCGCCCGTGCGCTTTCGTAAAAGCGTGCCGACGAGTTGGCTGGAATTGGTGATTCGCGAGGGGCGCAACCGTCAGGTACGGCGCATGACTGCCGCGGTTGGGCTGCCGACGCTGCGGTTGGTGCGGGTCAGGATTGGTGACTGGACGATCGACGGTCTCGATCAGGGCCAGTGGACGGAGGTGCCGGCGCGCTTATAAAGCGCCGGATTCGATCAGGCCGATCACCACACTCTTGATGATGAACGCGGCCACACCCAGGCCCAGTACGAAGAACAGAATGAGCGAGCCGAAGCGACCGGCCTTGGACTTCTTCGCCAGATCCCAGACGATGAAACCCATGAAAATGATCAGGATGCTGACCAGACCGGTCATCATCCACTCTTCGAGTAGTGCAGGATCCATCGGACATCTCCGGCGCGGGGCGGGGCTAAAGGGCGGCGGCGATTATACGCCATGGGCGATTGGTGAAGTATTGACCTGCGTCTGTGTGCCACACCTCTTCAACCACCGCTCCCCCTGTAGGAGCTGCCGAAGGCTGCGATCTTTTGATCTTGATCTTAAAAACAGAATCAAAAGATCGTCCGAACGCGGCCCGAACCTTCGGCAGCTCCTACAGGGAGAGATTTCAGCTACGCAGATGAGTCAGCGGCAACTCGGTGCTGTTCAACACCTGATTCAGCACAAAGCTTGAGCGAACGCTCGTTACGCCATCAATGCGGGTGAGGTGACCGAGCAACAGCTTTTGATAGTGATCCATATCCGGCACCACCACCTTCAACTGGTAATCAGCATCCACCCCCGTCACCAGGCTGCACTCCAGCACCTGCGGCAATGTGCGAATCGCCGCTTCGAAATTCTCGAAACGCTCTGGCGTGTGCCGGTCCATGCCGATCAGCACGTACGCCGTCAGGCTCAGGCCGAGCATCTTGCGGTCCAGTAGCGCCACCTGACGCGAGATATAGCCGTCGTCTTCCAGTTGCTTGACCCGGCGCGAGCAAGGGGAGGGTGACAGACCGATGCGCTCGGCCAACTCCTGGTTGGAGATGCGGGCGTCGCGTTGCAATTCCGCCAAAATGCTCAGGTCGTAACGGTCGAGTTTGCTCATCAATCTGTCCTTGTTTGTAACTATTGCGGCGGATTATCTATCCAGGGTTAAAAATTGCGCAAGTGGTGTTTATTTGAGCAATCTTCGCAATCCTCTGTCGCGGCCTCAAGCCTATTCTTATTACCAGAATCACTGCTCGGTAACACAGTCCACGCGGCCCGCCCAATCCGGCCTGCCGCGGCCGCCACCCCCACCGGGGTTGGGCCGGCCCCCGAGCTACGCACTGTCCACAAGACGGCGTGAGGTGAGCCGACGTCAAAAGCGTCGAGCCAGGACGAAGTTCTCTAAAGGGAGGCCGACGGGTCTCCCTTTTTTCTTGCGCGCGATTTGCTGCTGCGCCGCTCAATAAATAAGTTGCGCGACTGATAACCTGTTGCAGAACCCGGTGTGTATTTCCCCGGTCTTAGCTACAGGCCACTCCAATTCAGGGCTCTGAGCCGCAGTGAGGAATTTCATGAAGTCGCGCATCTGGCAGCTGGCCGGTGTTGGTTTGCTGTGTATGAATATCAGTGCGCAGGCACTGGCCGATGAGCCGCAAAATCGTGGCCCGGATGGCGGCGGTCGTGGGCCGGAGCATCAGGGCAATAATCAGGGCCATGGCGGCGACCATCAGCCGCGTGGGCAGAACAATCCGCAGCAGCAGAATCAGCCGCGCCCGCAGAACAACGAGATCATTCGAGGCGACAACAGCCGCCAGTTCGAGCACAACAGTCAGCAAAACAACGGCCAGAACCGCCCGGCCTACAACCCCAACCCGGTGCGCCAGCCTCCTCCACCGCCGCAGTTACCGGCCAACAGCCTGCCGATCCAGCCGCGCCCCGACGCCGTGCGCCAGACTCAGGAACCGCGTCAGGGTTACTACCGCGATGAGCGTCCGCAAAACGGCTACAACAACCAGCATTGGCAGACCGGCAATCGGCCCGACGACCATCGCTGGCCGGGACGTCCGGACGGTCACGGCAATGGTTGGGGTCCCGGCCCGCAATATCGGCCGGGGCATGTGATCGATCGCTTCCCGGATCGTGACTATCGCGTGCCGTATCGCGGTCAGGACTACTTCTATTCCGGCGGCTACTGGTATCGCCCGCAAGGCCCGCGCTACATCGTCGTGCAACCGCCGCGCGGGATTCGCACGCAGTACTTGCCGGATTACGCCCGTGAAGTGTGGATCGGTGGGTCGCTGCTGTTTCTCGCTGCCGGTTCGTACTACGCGTATCAGGAGGCCACGCAGGATTACATCGTGGTCGCGCCGCCCGTGGAGCAGCAACAGCCGCAATCCCAGGGCTACGACGTCGAGGCCTATCCGGCCAATGGACAGTCACCGCAACAGGTGCAGCAGGACGGATACCAGTGTTATCAGTACGCGGTGCAGCAAAGCGGTTTCGATCCGCGCACCGCGACGTATCAACCGGCGTCCGAGGTGGTTCAGGCCTACCGTCAGGCTCAGGGCAATTGCCTGAGCAGTCGCGGTTATCAGGTCAGCTACTGAGCCCTGGCGGCCAGCACTACTTCCTGCGGGTCGGCGTGCACCAGCACTTCGGCTCGCGGGTAGGCTTTGTGAATGGCATCGGCGGCCTGATCGCTGATGCCGTGCGCGACAGATAGCGTCAGCTCCCCCGGCAATTCCAGATGCAACTGCACAAACCAGTGGTTGCCCGAGATCCGCGTGCGCAAGTCATGCGCGCCCAGCACTCCCGGCACACTGCACGCCAGTTCGAGCATGTGCTGGCTGACGTCCGTCGGCAGTTCCTCGTCCATCAACACTGAGAAACTTTCCCGGGCGATCTGCACCGCGCTCCACAGGATGTAGGCAGCAATCCCCAGACCGAACCACGCATCCAGTTGATCAAAACCAAACCCGGCCAGCACCAGCGCAATCAGAATGCTGCCGTTTAGCAGCATGTCCGAGCGGTAGTGCAGCGAGTCGGCGCGCACGGCGTTGGAGCCGGTCGCCTTGATCACCCGATGTTGCAACACCAGCAACGCCAGCGTCAGCAGCAGGGAAAACACGATCACGCCGATGCTCAGCCATGGCGCGCCAAGCGGCTGCGGATTGGTCAACCGCTCATAAGCCTGAAATGCGATCAACACCGCACTGCCGCCAATGAACAGCGCCTGCGCCATGCCGGCCAGCGACTCAGCCTTGCCGTGGCCATAGCGGTGATCGTCATCCGCTGGTCGCAACGCGTAATGCACCGCAAGCAGATTGAGCAACGAAGTGATGCCATCCAGCGTCGAGTCGGTGAGACCGGCGAGCATGCTCACCGACCCGCTCAGCCACCAGGCGATGGCTTTGGCGACGATCAGCGTACAGGCCACCGCCACCGAGGCGCGGGTGGCCAGCCGCAGCAGGCGGGCGTGTTCGGGGCTGGAGGTCATGGGCAGGGTGATTCCTTATGCGGCAGGTTGCAGGCCGAACATCGCCAGTTGCTGAGTGCTGCCCTTGTGCTGGATCAGGCGTGGATCGTCCAGCGGGAAGTTGCGCCCCAGCTCAGTTTCGAGAATAGCCTGCAATTTGTGGTTATCGACCTGACCGTCCGGGCCGACGGCTTGCTTGAGCTTGGCCGGATCGATCTGTGCGGTGTGCCCCGGTTCGAAATAGATCGCGCCAGTGGCGAAGTCGACAGCAAATGCGATCAGCCCGGGGATCACGTAGAACAGCAGCCCGACCGCATCGAGCACGGCAATCGCCGGGTCAATCTTGCCGTCGATCTGGCCGCGACGATCCGGATAGAAAATCGAGCCGCACGCGGTGATTTGAGTGAGCAGGGTGGCGACCAGCACGCCGCCGATCAGGCGAAAAGGTAAACGCATGGGAAATATCTCCTGAGTCATCTAATAACGAAGCGTCGTCGTGTGAAGTTAAGACCCTGACGAACGCCAAGCAGTTCGCCGTTATACTCGCCGCTGGCAGGGCGTGCCCACAGTAAATTGCGGCCTCGTCTCACCCCTACCGAAATATGTTGAGGATTGAAGTTGTTTTCTCCAGATCGACACCGCGTGAAGGCTGATGAGTCCTGTCGGGGTTCGGCCCTCCGGGCTAAAGCTGTGAGCGCGCCATGCTGCGTTGCGGGACTTGGCAAGGAAACGACCCTTACCTGCGTCCCGCGCCTTGCCTGGCACGCTCACATCTTTAACGTGACTCGCCATTTACTGTGGGCACGCCCTGGGGAGCCAGCATGATTTCTTTGCCGATCGATGAAGTTTTACCCGCCCTGCGTGAAGCGTTGGCGACACGCCACGAAGCCGTGCTCGAAGCACCGCCCGGCGCCGGTAAAACCACCCGCGTGCCCTTGGCGCTGCTCAATGAGGCCTGGCTCAATGGCCAAACCATCCTCATGCTTGAGCCGCGTCGTCTGGCGGCGCGTGCCGCAGCGGAGCGACTGGCCAGCGAGTTGGGCGAGAAGGTCGGCGAAACCGTCGGTTATCGCATCCGCCTCGACAGCAAGGTTGGCCCCAATACCCGCATCGAAGTGGTCACCGAAGGCATTCTCACCCGCCGCTTGCAGGACGACCCGGCGCTGGAAGGCGTGGGTCTGCTGATCTTCGACGAATTCCACGAACGCAGCCTCGACGCCGATCTGGCGCTGGCATTAAGTCTGAACGGTCGCGAGCTGTTTCGCGCTGAACAGCCGCTGAAGATTTTGCTGATGTCCGCAACGCTGGAAGGCGAGCGCCTGGCCGGTTTGCTCGACGACGCGCCGATCCTGCGCAGCGAAGGCCGCATGTACCCGGTGACAATGCGCTGGGGCCGGCCGTTTCAGCCCGGCGAATACATTGATCAACGCGTGACGCAGACGGTGCTCGAAGCAATCAATGATGAAACCGGCAGCGTGTTGGTGTTTCTGCCGGGGCAGGCGGAAATCCGTCGAGTCCATCAGCAACTGAGCGATGCCATCGGCGCGCGCAGCGACGTGTTGCTCTGTCCGTTACACGGTGAGCTTGATCTGAACGCGCAACGTGCCGCCATCGATCCGGCTCCGCCCGGTCAGCGCAAAGTGGTGCTGGCGACCAACATCGCCGAAACCAGTTTGACCATCAACGGCGTGCGGGTGGTGATCGATGCCGGGCTGGCGCGGGTACCGCGTTTTGATCCGGGCAGCGGCATGACCCGCCTCGACACTCAACGCATTTCCAAGGCCAGCGCCACCCAACGCGCAGGCCGGGCAGGGCGACTGGAGCCGGGCGTTTGTTATCGCTTGTGGTCGCAGGATCAACACGAGCAACTGGCGGCATACGGCAGTGCGGAAATTCTCTCGGCAGATCTGGCCAGCCTTGCGTTGCAACTGGGGCGCTGGGGCGTGACGCCGGGCGAACTGGTCTGGCTCGACGTGCCGCCGGCAGCGGCTTATGCACAGGCGCAGGATTTGTTGCAGCGTCTGGGTGCGCTGGACGGCGAGGCGCTGACTGCGCACGGTCAGGCCATGGCCGAATTGCCGGCGCATCCGCGTATCGGCCACTTATTGCTGCGCGGTCAGGCGTTGGGGCTGGCGACGATGGCTTGCGATGTCGCCGCGCTGCTGGGCGAGCGCGATATCTTGCGCGGCGCCGGGGCCGACCTGCACAGCCGACTGGTTCTGCTTTCGGGCGAAGAGCGCGCAACCCGTGGGGCGCAGGGCGGCGTGCAGCGTGCGCGGCAACTGGCGCGGCAATATCGCGGTTACCTGCGCGGTAAGGCGAGTGAACCGGTCGACGATCCGGATCATCCGCGCTGGCTTGGCGCTTTGCTGGCGCTGGCCTATCCAGACCGTGTCGCCCAACAGCGCCGCGCTGGTGGCGCCGAATATCGCTTGGCCAATGGTCGCGCCGCGCTGTTCGCCGAAGCCGACAGCTTGATGAAAGAGCCGTGGATTGTGATTGCCGACCTCGGCAGCCGTCAGGGCCAGCGCGAAGAACGGATTTATCTGGCGGCGGATTTTGATCCGACGCTGTTTGATTCGGTGCTGGCCGAGCAGGTGCAGTGCGTCGATCAACTGGACTGGGACGAGCGCGAAGGTGTGTTGCGCGCCGAGCGTCAGCGCAAGGTCGGTGAGCTGATCCTCAGCCGCGAACCGTTGACCGGTCTCGATGAAAGCGTGCGCAGTCAGGCACTGGTCAATCTGGTGCGGCGCAAGGGTCTTGAGTTGCTGCCGTGGACTCCGGAACTGCGCCAGTGGCAGGCGCGTGTCGCCCTGTTGCGGCAGCTGGATCTGCAGACCCAAGACGCAAGCCAATGGCCGGACGTCAGCGATGCTGCGCTGATGAAGTCCCTTGAACACTGGCTGATGCCGTATCTGGGCAAAGTTTCGCGGCTCAGTCATTTCGCCAATCTGGATCTGTCGAGCATCGTCCGCAATCTGCTGCCGTGGCCGCTGCCGCAACGGCTGGATGAGCTGGCGCCACATCATCTGAGCGTGCCGTCGGGTTCGTCGATTCGTCTGGATTACAGCGAGTTTCCGCCGATTCTGGCGGTGCGTTTGCAGGAGTTGTTCGGGCTGGCCGAAACCCCGCGAATTGCTGGCGGCAGGCAAGTGGTCAAGCTGCATCTGCTGTCACCCGCGCGGCGGCCGGTGCAGGTGACGCAGGATCTGGCCAACTTCTGGCGCAGCACTTATGCCGAGGTGAAGAAGGATTTGAAGGGACGGTATCCCAAGCATTATTGGCCGGATGATCCGTTGGTGGCCGAGGCCACTGCCCGGGCCAAACCTCGTGGCACCTGAAGATCAAAAGATCGCAGCCCGTAATTCATCGCTCGAACAGCGCTGTACCCTGTCCGTGTAGGAGCTGCCGCAGGCTGCGATCTTTTGATGTTGTCTTTTAAGATCAAAAGATCGCAGCCTGCGGCAGCTCCTACAGGATGTGGGGCGGCCACACATTCATTGCTGCGAGAAAACCGTCTTCACCCAACCCTGCAGCGTGTATTTCTCATAGATGGGTGCAGGGATGTCCACGTACGGGGTTGTGATGAAATGCTCCGGAATCACCGGGCTGTTTTCGTCGATGACCAGAATGTTCGCCGGATTGTAGAAGTCGTAATCGACAACGCTTTTGTTGGTCGTGATGACCTTTTTTCGCGAGGCCATGGCTTCGAAAAAGCGAAAGCTCAATCCGGTCTGACCCGGCTTGGAAATGTCCAGAATGATCCGCGAGCGTTTTACCAACTCGCCCACAGATTCCAGCGACATTCGCTGCTCGAAAAACGTAATGCCCGGATGAGCCCCCGGGATCGGTTTGCACTGCACCAGAAACCTGTAATCGGTAATGCCGAGGCGATCGAACGCCTTCGCCAGACCTTCAAGTGCCGGCACCCGGTCCTTGCCGGCCATCACCACAAACGCCGAATAATCCCCGGGCGCACCGTCAGCAACATAATCGTCGTAAATGAAATTGTGCAGTTTTTTCAGACCGTGACTCTTGGCATTCTCCGGGTCGAATGAAAACACCTCGTCGTAACTGGCCAGCTCTTCGCGAGTCATCGGCCAGCGGCTGAAGCTGTCGTAAAGGTAGGCAATCTTGCGGTCGCTGGCACTGGATCCCGCCGCTAACTGCTTCGGATCGATTTGCGCCGGGTTGATGATGAGGGCAACGTCGAATCGACCGCCTGCACCTATGGCGCGTTTGACCTGGCGCAACTGGGCCCAACGCTTGAGCGGACGACGGATGATCTTGGGGGCTCGATCGAACGTGTTGGCCATCGCCGACGTATCAATGAAGCACACGTCGTTATCCTTCCTCAGATGGTCAGCCAATTTGCGGGCATAACCGCCGATGTCCTTGCACATCAACAAGATTTTCATGCGTCTTCCATGTTGTAAATTCGAGGGCCGCTGGAGCAATGCCGTTGCTATGGGGTGGACGGGAGCAGGAAGCGGGCGATCACTGGCAAGTGATCGGAAATGCGCAAGGTATCGTCCTGGCGCACCATCGCTTCGACCCGTTTGATCTTCGGGCTGTAGAACAGATAGTCGACCGTGCGATCCGGGCCGTTGAGGCCGGGATCGTTGGGGTAGTGCGTCAGCCACTGGGCGCGATTGATGCCGCTGGCTTCGTTGTTGTTCGGGATCATCGGGTATTTGTCCCACAGCAGATGTAACTCGCTGTCGGCGGCGTAGGGCGTGCGCTGCTCGGCGGGCAAACGGCGATATTGGCCGAGGGGCAGCAGGTTGAAGTCGCCGCCGATCAGCCACGGCAAGCCTTGGCTTTCATACTTGTCGAGTACCTTGGCCACGGCCGTCACCTGCGCCTGCAAGGTGTCATTCGGTTGGCCGGGTCGTTCCAGATGCGTATTGAATACGGTCAGTTGCCCGCCATCGCTGAGCGGCAGACGGGTCGCAAGCAGGGCGTTTTTGGGCTGAAACTGGCGGCTGATGAAATTGCTCGAAGCCACCGGCAATTGCAGGCGTTCGGCATGTTCGATGCGGTAGCGGCTCAGGGTCGCCAGTTGCCGGCCGACGCTGCCAAAGATGTGGGGTTCGGGGACGAAGTCGGCTTTCCAGTCGAAAGTGCTGACGCTGCACGGATACAGATCGGCGACCCGCTCCTGCAACAGCTTGAGCTGATCCTGATAGTCGCTGGCCTTGGCGCCGTCATCCAGTTCCTGCAACAGCACCACATCGGGTTGCTCGTCGCGGATCACCCGCGCCACTTCATCGAGACTGAAGGCCATGTCTTCCAGGGTCGGCGCTTCGTCGTTGCCCTGGGCCAGATCATTCCAGAATACGTAACGCTTGCCGGCCAGGTACTGCACGTTCCAGGTCATGACTTTCAGCGCTTGCCCGGGCACCAGTGTCGGCGGGGTGCCGGTGCAACTGATCGGCAGGTTTTCCCGGGTGTCGGGGCGCCAGGTCAGGCTGAACAACAGCACGCCGATCAGCGCGATGGCGAGCACAACAAGCAACAGGGTGTAGCGCAGCAGACGGGTCATGGCTCGGCTTATAGCGTTACAGAAAGTGGCCCCGAGCATACCCGAGTGCGCGCCCGTCGCCCAAGGCCAAAGCAGTCAGACCGCGCCGCTACGTTTGTCAGGCGATTCGCTGATCAGCATGAACAGGCGAAACAGCACCACGCTGGTGAACAGTTGCAGGAAGCTGTGGGCACTGTCGATCAGGACGGCGATCACCGGGTTTTGCGGCTCTGGATAAACCGCCAGGCTCGCCCCTTTGAGCAGCCACAGCGGTGTCATCACACAGAGAATGCACAGCAGGATTCGCCAGAAATGCCCACGGGTCAGGCGCAGGCTTTCTTTCATGGCGTGCAATGGATTGAGGCCGCGCAGGACCAGCAGGTATTCGCCGAACGCCAGCATCACCATGAGGATCAGGCCCGGCAGGAAGTACAGCGAAATGCCCAACAGGATCAGCAAGGTATTCAGCGCCGTCAGCAAGGCGAAGCGTGGCCACAGGGTGGCTGCCATCGCCAGCAGGTCGCGGTTGCGCGGCGACTCGCCACGGCTGCGGGCGTCGAGAAACAGAATCAGCGCGGCGGTATACAACGGATAAATCACCAGGCCGACGATGATGCTGCTCGCCGCAAAGCTTTCGGGCCCGGTGGCGCGATCGACCACCTGTTGCAAAAAGGCTTCGACGATCACCAGCGGCAGGCACAGCTGCACGATGCTGACCAAATGGCGTTTGAAAAAATACAGAGAGTCGCGCAGCACTTCGAAGGCATTCATCAGTCGGTATCGCAGGTCGAAAACAGTGGCTCACTTTAACCGATGATGTGCGGCGCGGCACAAACGTAAACATTCGGTAAAGGTCGTTGAAACATCCTGTCACCGTCGCCATTACAGGTGAGCACCCCGTCCAGTGTGGACGAGGGCAATGTTTTCCCCGGCAATCTACGAGGTCGCCATGAACAGCGAAGAGCAAACCCTGATCGATGGATTGTTTTCCCGGCTGCAACAGGCCGAAACGGAAGCAGCCCCGCGCGATGCCCAGGCCGAGACGCGGATCAAGGAACACCTGACACGCCAACCGGCGGCAGGCTATTTCATGACCCAGGCGATTCTGGTGCAAGAGGCAGCGCTCAAGAGCCTCGACGAACAGAACAAGCAACTGACTCGGCAAGTCCAGCAGTTGCAGGCCGAACTGCAATCGGCCAAGGCCCAAGGTGCGGCGCCGACGCCGAGCGGTGGCGGTGGTTTTCTATCGAGCATCTTTGGCGGCGGCAATTCGCGTCCGGCACCGGCTCAGAGCACCCCGGCATCCACGGGTGGCTGGCGTGAACCGGCACCGCAGCAGAACTTCAATGCGCCCGCGCCACAGCAAAGCTTCGGCGCACAGTCGCCTAACTACGCGCAACAGGCGGCTCCGGCGGCAGGCAACAGCTTTCTCGGCGGCGCATTGAAAACCGCCGCTGGCGTGGCCGGTGGTGTGATGCTGGCGCAGGGCATCAGCAGCCTGTTTCATCACAATCAGCAGCCGGAAGAAATTGTTGAAGTGATCAAGGAAGAGCCGGCGCAGGTTGCAGATCAGAGCAACAGCGGTTGGGGCGATGACCAGCGTATGGCCGGTAACGACCAGAGTGGCGTTACCGATGCCGACTACAGCGATGACAACTCATCGTTCTTCGATGACGACGATTCCTTTGTCTAATCCATCCTTTCGAATGTGACACCGACCCTGTGGCGAGGGGATTTATCCCCGTTGGGCTGCGAAGCAGCCCCGTTTTTCAGGGGGCCGCTGCGCGCCCCAACGGGGATAAATCCCCTCGCCACAGGTCACCACTCGTCAGTGCTACCTTGGCGCCTGCCGGTGATTATTCGCTGAACCTTCCTGTTGGCTGGCATACTGAGCGCCATTTTCGGGCCTGGCGCCTGATCCCGCTTCGTGCGCTTGTGCGCTCACAGGAACTCCGGTGAAAAAAATCGCAGTGTTCGCCGACGTGCAGAACCTCTACTACACCGTGCGTCAGGCCTATGGTTGCCACTTCAACTACGCGGCGCTGTGGGCAGACATCAGCAAGGACGGGCAGATCGTCGAGGCCTACGCCTACGCGATCGACCGTGGCGACAGCAAGCAGCAGCAGTTCCAGCAGATCCTGCGCAACCTCGGCTTCATCGTGAAGCTCAAGCCGTACATCCAGCGCAGCGACGGCTCGGCCAAGGGCGACTGGGACGTGGGCATCACCCTCGACATCATGGACGCCGCCGACCACGTCGACGAAGTTGTGCTGGCGTCCGGTGATGGCGATTTCGACATGCTGCTGGAACGCATCATCAGCAAGCACGGGGTGCAAGCTGTCGCTTACGGTGTTCCCGGCCTCACCGCCAACTCGCTGATCCGCGCCGCCAGCCGTTACGTGCCGATCGAAGGCGCACTGCTACTGAAGAATTGAGCGGTTACTGAAGAATTGATTTGTACGGAGTTGAACCCGGTTTGGAACGCATTGCAGTCATCGACTTTGAAACCACTGGCCTCTCGCCAAACAGCAGCTGTCGCGCCACGGAAATCGCCGTGGTCATGCTGGAAAACGGCCGCATCGTCGAGCGTTACCAGAGCCTGATGAACGCCGGTGTGCGCGTCCCCGCGTTCATCGAACAACTGACCGGCATCAGCAACGCCATGCTGCGCACCGCGCCACCGGCAGAGCAGGTGATGAACGAGGTCAACGAGTTTGTCGGCTGCACGCCACTGGTCGCGCACAACGCTTCGTTCGACCAGAAGTTCTGGGACTTTGAGTTGGGGCGGATCAAGCGCACGCGCCTGCAAAACTTCGCCTGTTCGCTACTGTTGGCTCGCCGCTTGATGCCGGCCGCGCCGAATCACAAGCTCGGCACGCTCACCACGTTTGCGCGTCTGCCGCACACCGGTCAGGCTCACCGGGCGATGGCGGATGCGGAGATGGCGGCGAACTTGATGGCGCACCTTGCAGATGAATTGCGCAGCAAGCACGGCGTGCGTGTGTTATCCCATGACCTGCTGTGCAAACTGCAGAAAATCCCGGCCGCCAAAGTCAGCGAACATCTGCAGCGCTATCGCTGATCCCAAAATCACTGAAGCTTCCCTGTAGGAGCTGTCGAGTGAAACGAGGCTGCGATCTTTTGATCTTGTTTTTAAAAGCAAGATCAAAAGATCGCAGCCTGCGGCAGCTCCTACAGGAGAACTCTACTTGCCGTTGCCTTCGATGTGCCCCAACGGCACGCGCTTTTCGATGGCGCTCGACAACACAATCGATGTCTCGCTAACCCAGAACTTCGCCACTGTCGAATCGCGGTCGATCTCCGTGATTTCCAAAGTGTACCGGCGCGATAAACAGGTTTTGTAGCTTATTTTTGCCTGCTGGCCTTTCTAGAATATCCAGTCTCCTGACTCTGACTGTCGAGTTGCTCATGTCTGCCCTGCGCCGTTTTTCCTTGCCGCTGATCGCCGCGTTTTTTGCGTTGTATGTGATTTGGGGATCGACCTATCTGGTGATCCGCATTGGCGTCGAATACTGGCCGCCGCTGATGCTCGGCGGCGTGCGTTTTGTGATTGCCGGCGCGTTGATGTACGGGTTCCTGCGCTGGCGCGGGGCACCGGCGCCGACGTGGGCGCAGTGGAAAGCGGCGGGGATCATCGGGATTTTGCTGCTCAGCTTCGGTAACGGTGCGGTGAGTGTGGCCGAGCACTCGGGGGTGGCCTCGGGCGTGGCCGCGTTGGCGGTGGCGACGGTGCCGTTGTTCACCTTGCTCTTCGGCTATTTCTGGGGCGCACGTAATACTCGTCTCGAGTGGGCCGGGGTGGGTTTAGGCATTGTCGGCATCGCCATGCTCAACATGGGGTCCAATCTGCAATCGAGTCCGCTGGGTGCCGCGTTGCTGATTTTTGCTGCGGCGGCCTGGGCTTTCGGTTCGGTGTGGAGCCGGCATCTGCCGCTGCCGCAGGGGGCGATGGCCAGTGCCGTGGAAATGCTGGTTGGCGGTGTGGTGCTGCTGATCGGCAGTGCGCTGAGCGGCGAACGCCTGCAAGCGCTGCCGCCGATTGAAGGATGGCTGGCGCTGGCGTATCTGATTTTCTTCGGCTCGATCATCGCCTTCAATTCCTACATGTACCTGCTCAAGCACGTGCGCCCGGCGGCGGCGACCAGTTATGCCTACGTCAACCCGGCGGTAGCGGTGTTGCTCGGGATCGTGTTTGTTGGCGAGACTATTGGTATCGAAGAGGCGCTGGCGATGCTGGTGATCATCAGCGCTGTGGTGTTGATTGGCTTGCCGCAGTGGCGCCGGCCAGTACTGCCGCCAGTCGCAGCGCCGACAGCCGTTCCCGCGGAACAGCGTACGAATTAGGGTAAACTGCGCGGCATTGCACACTCGTGTCGCACAATTGCGCTGAATTTTCCTACGGTACTCCCATGACTTTCGCCTCTCTTGGCCTGATCGAACCCTTGCTGCGCTCCCTCGAGACGCTCGGCTACCAGACCCCGACGCCGGTTCAGGCGCAAGCCATTCCGGCCGTGCTGGCCGGTCGTGACCTGATGGCTGCCGCCCAGACCGGCACCGGCAAGACTGCCGGTTTCGCCTTGCCGCTGCTGCAGTTGCTGGCCATGGAAGGGCCGAAAGTCGCGGCCAACTCGGCGCGTGCGCTGATTCTGGTGCCGACCCGCGAGCTGGCCGAGCAGGTTCACGAAGCCGTGCGTCAGTACGCCGAGAACCTGCCATTGCGCACTTACGCGGTGTACGGCGGTGTCAGCATCAATCCGCAAATGATGAAGCTGCGCGGCGGCGTCGATGTGCTGGTCGCCACGCCCGGTCGTCTGATCGACCTGTTCCGCCAGAACGCGCTGAAACTCGATCAGTTGCAGACTCTGGTGCTGGATGAAGCCGATCGTATGCTCGACCTGGGCTTCTCCGAAGAACTGGCGAACATTTACCGCATGCTGCCGAAAAAGCGCCAGACCCTGCTGTTCTCCGCGACCTTCTCTGATGACATCCGCCTGCTGGCCGGGCAGATGCTCAACGATCCGCTGAGCGTTGAAGTCAGCCCGCGCAACGTTGCGGCCAACACCGTCAAGCAGTGGGTGGTAACGGTCGACAAGAAGCGCAAGGCTGAACTGTTCGTGCACTTGATGCGCAAGAACAAGTGGAAGCAAGTGCTGGTATTCGCCAAGACCCGCAACGGCGTCGATGCACTGGTGGAAAAACTCCAAGGGCTGGGCGTCAACGCGGACGGTATCCACGGTGATAAACCGCAAGCGACCCGTCAGCGTGCGCTGGATCGTTTCAAACTCAGCGAAGTGCAGATTCTGGTGGCCACCGATGTCGCGGCCCGTGGTCTGGATATCGAAGATCTGCCGCTGGTGATCAACTTCGACCTGCCGATTGTCGCCGAGGATTACATTCACCGGATCGGCCGTACTGGCCGTGCGGGTGCGACCGGCGAGGCGATTTCGCTGGTGTGCGCGGACGAAGTGAACATGCTGTCGGCGATTGAAATGCTCACGCGTCAGACGTTGAAGCGTCAGAACGAGCCGGATTTCGAGCCTGAGCACCGTGTGCCGGATACCGATGCCAGCGGTCAGGTGATCAAGAAGCCGAAGAAACCGAAAAAGCCGAAAACCTCCGGCGGTGGCGGCAAGCGCAATCTCGGTAAGTGGGTCGATAGCGGCGAGACTCAGGCGCCGGAGCCTTCGATCAAGCCTGTGCGCAAGGTGCCGGTGTTTAACACTGGGCCGCGTAAGCGTAAGCCTTAAAAGTCGCGGAGCCTGTCAGGCAGGCCCAATCACTTCGACGCAGCGCGATACCCCCGTAGGAGCTGCGGCACGCTGCGATCTTTTGATCTTGCTTCAAGAAAGATCAAAAGATCGCAGCCTCGTTTCACTCGACAGCTGCTAAAGGTTTTGTGCTGTCTTCAGTCCTGACGCTGCAACCACTCCACCATCCCCAACCCCGCAGCCCGTCCACTGGCAAAACACCCCGTCAGCAAATACCCGCCCGTCGGCGCTTCCCAATCCAGCATCTCGCCCGCGCAGAAAACTCCCGGCAATGCCTTGAGCATCAGTCGCTCATCCATCGCCTCGAACGTCACGCCACCCGCACTGCTGATCGCTTCATCCAACGGACGGGTTTTCACCACGGTCAGTGGCAATGCCTTGATCGCCCGGGCCAACAACGCCGGATCGGCGAATGCTGCAGCGTCAGTCAATTCACGCAGCAGCGCCGCTTTCACCCCATCAATCCCGACCTGACTGTGCAAGTGCTTGGCCATCGAGCGCGAGCCACGCGGTTTGCTCAACGCAGCCTGGATTTTATCCACAGGCCGGCCCGGCAGCAGGTCAATGTGAATGGTCGCTGAGCCGTGCGCGTTGATCGCCTCACGCATCGGTGCCGACAACGCGTAGATCAAACTTCCTTCAATGCCGGTCGCGGTGATCACGCATTCGCCCAAGCGGGGAATGTCGTCGTTCAAGCCGATGGCGATATTTTTCAGCGGCGCGCCGGCGAATTTGCTTACAAGCAATTCGCTCCATGCCTGCACCTCGAAGCCGCAGTTACTTGGCTGCAATGGCGCCAGTCCTACACCGCGCTGTTCCAGCGCCAGCATCCAGGCACCGTCGGAACCGAGGCGCGACCAACTGCCGCCGCCGAGGGCGAGCAGGGTGGCGTCGGGTTTGAGGGTTTTCTCGCCTTCCGGGCTGTCGATGCGCAACGCGCCGTGTTCATCCCAGCCGAGCCAGCGATGGCGGGTGTGGATAACTACGCCGCTGTCGCGCAGACGCTTGAGCCAGGCGCGCAGCAACGGGGCGGCTTTCATGTCGGTGGGGAATACACGGCCGGAGCTGCCGATGAAGGTTTCGATGCCCAGATCGTGAATCCAGCGGCACAACGCATCGGCATCGAAGCTGCGCAGCAATGGGGCGATTTGCGGCGCACGTTCGGCGTAGCGCGAAAGGAACGCCGGGTAGGCTTCGGAATGGGTGATGTTCATGCCGCCGACCCCGGCCAGCAGGAACTTGCGGCCCACCGAGGGCATGCCGTCGTACAAATCGACGCGTACTCCGGCCTGGCTCAGCACTTCGGCGGCCATCAGGCCGGCAGGTCCACCGCCGATGATGGCAACGTGAGCGGGGGAGGAGGCGGTGTTCTGAGTCATGGCGTGCGCTGCGGTATGGCGGGATAAGGCGCGCATTCTAACAGCCGGGATCTTTGTAGGAGCTGCCGAAGGCTGCGATCTTTTGCTGTTGATTTTTAGGGCCAAGTGCAAAAGATCGCAGCCTTCGGCAGCTCCTACAGGGTTCTGGTTGAAAAGTGATCAGTGCGCTGTACGCTATGTTCGCTGTGGCCTGTAGTCCCTTTCACTCAGGTTATCCACAGGCAGTTCCACAGCGATTGTGGGTAACGCAGCACAGCTCAATGACAACCGTGTGACGTCCAGACCCGCTGCGCGCTGTGATGAAGAATGCCGTGGCGGCGGGCGAGGGCGTGGCGATCCTTGCTGTAGCCGCCGCCGATCACGCCGACCACCGGGATGTCGCGGCCCAGACAATGGCGCATCACGCTTTCATCGCGGGCGGCGACACCTTCGTCGGTCAGTTGCAGATAGCCCAGGGCGTCGTCCTTGTGCACGTCGACGCCGGCGTCATACAACACCAGATCCGGTTGATACAGCGGCAGCAAATAGTTGAGCGTGTCGTCGACTACTTTCAAATAATCGGCATCGCCCATGCCTTTGGGCAGCGGAATGTCCCAGTCACTTTCGGCTTTGCGTGCAGGAAAATTCTTCTCGCAGTGCAGGGAAACGGTAATCGCCTCCGGTGTGTCGTGCAGGATGCGCGCGGTGCCGTCGCCCTGATGCACATCGCAATCGAAGATCAGCACGCGATTGACCCGGCCGCTTTGCAGCAGGTATTGGCTGATGATCGCCAGGTCATTGAAGATGCAGAACCCGGCCGGGTAGTCGTAATGCGCGTGATGGGTGCCACCCGCCAGATGACAAGCCAAGCCATGTTCCAGGGCTTTTTCCGCCGCCAGAATCGAACCGCCGACCGCCCGCACCGTGCGCCGCGCCAGTGCTTCGTTCCACGGCAGGCCGAGGCGCCGCTGGTCCTCGCGAGACAACTCGCCGCTCATGTAGCGTTCGATATAGCTACGGTCATGCGCCAGCGCGAGGATGTCGTTGGGACAGATCTCGGGGCGCAACAGATCGGCGTCACGGGTCAGGCCGCTGTCGACCAGGTGATCGCGCAACAGACGAAACTTGTCCATGGGAAAGCGGTGATCCGCTGGGAACTCGGGGCTGTAGTCTTCGTGGTAGATCAGCGGCAATGGCATGGCTTTTTCGCGTGGGAACGTTGGAAAGAGTGAAGGATCCTACCAGCGATGTAGACTTGCGGCATGGAAACGGAGGGGCACGATGGAGCCGATACTGCAACTGGAAAGCGCACGCCTGCTGATGCGTCAGTGGCAGGACGAGGATTTGCCGGCATTTGCGGCGATGTGTGCCGATCCTCAGGTCATGCGCTACTTTCCGGCACCCTTGAGCCGACTGGAAAGTGCCGCGCTGATCGGCCGGGTACGCGGACATTTTGCCGAGCATGGCTACGGTTTGTGGGCGCTGGAGCGCAAGGACAGCGGCGAGTTCATCGGTTTCACCGGGCTGGGTGTCGTCGGTTTCGACGCGTCATTCACGCCGGCAGTGGAAATCGGCTGGCGTCTGGCCAAGGAACATTGGGGCCTGGGTTACGCCAGTGAAGCGGCGTGGACCGCTCTGCGCTGCGGCTTTGATCGATTGGCCTTGAAAGAGATCGTGTCTTTCACCGCACAAAGCAATCTCCCTTCGGAGAAAGTCATGCAGGCGATAGGCATGCATCACGCGCCGGCCGATGACTTTGATCATCCGAAACTCGCTGCCGATCACCCGTTAAGAAGGCATGTGCTGTATCGCATCACCCGGGAACAATGGCTGCAAACCTTGCATGGATAAGCCGACACGGACGTTTACAATGGCCGCCAAATCATTGGCCTGCGCCAGAATCTGAATCGACCGCCGTAGCCAAGACTGCGCGGTATAGCTTTGTGTGAGGAGAGCCTGAATGAGCCAAGTGTTGGAAGATCTGGTCGATTTGCTGACCCTGGAACCGATCGAAGAAAACCTCTTCCGTGGCCGCAGCCAGGACTTGGGTTTCCGTCAGTTGTTCGGTGGTCAGGTGCTCGGCCAGTCGCTGTCGGCGGCCAGTCAGACCGTTGAAGAAACCCGCCATGTGCATTCGATGCACGGCTATTTTCTGCGTCCGGGCGATGCCAAGTTGCCGGTGGTCTATTCGGTTGATCGCGTGCGCGATGGCGGCAGCTTCAGTACTCGTCGTGTGACGGCAATCCAGAAGGGCCATCCGATCTTCACGTGCAGCGCTTCGTTTCAGTACGACGAAGAAGGCTTCGAGCACCAGACCCAGATGCCAGTCGTGGTCGGCCCGGAAAACTTGCCGTCGGAGCTGGAGCTGACTCAGCAACGTGCGCACCTGATCCCCGAGCACATGCGCGAAAAACTCTTGTGTCCGAAACCGATCGAAGTGCGCCCGGTCACCGAAAAAGACCCGTATAACCCGCAGCCGGCGGATCCGGTGAAATACGTGTGGTTTCGCGCCGACGGTGCGTTGGCCGACATTCCGGCGCTGCACAAATACCTGCTGGCCTATGCCTCGGACTTCGGTCTGCTGACCACCTCGATGCTGCCTCACGGCAAATCGGTCTGGCAGAAAGACATGCAGGTCGCCAGCCTTGATCACGCGCTGTGGTTCCACAATGACCTGCGTGCCGATGACTGGTTGCTCTATGCGATGGACAGTCCGTGGGCCGGCAACTCGCGCGGATTCTCCCGTGGCAGCGTGTTCAACCGTGCCGGGCAACTGGTTGCTTCGGTCACCCAGGAAGGCCTGATTCGGCATCGCAAGGATTGGGCATGAGCCTGGCCGAAGTCCGTCATTGGGTGTTCGACATGGACGGCACCCTGACCGTCGCGGTGCATGACTTCGCGGCGATTCGCGTGGCGCTGGCGATTCCGCCCGAAGACGACATCCTCACCCATCTCGCCGCATTGCCGGCCGATGAAGCGGCGGCAAAGCATGCGTGGCTGCTCGAGCACGAGCGCGATCTGGCATTGGGTTCAACCCCGGCGACGGGGGCAGTGGAGCTGGTGCGTGATCTGCATTCGCGCGGTTATCGCCTCGGCATTCTGACCCGCAATGCACGCGAACTGGCGCATGTGACGCTGGAGGCAATCGGCCTGGCTGACTGCTTTGCCGTCGACGATGTGCTGGGCCGTGATGAAGCACCACCGAAGCCGCACCCGGGTGGTTTGCTGAAACTGGCCGAGGCGTGGAATGTGCCGGCCAGTGAGATGGTGATGGTCGGCGACTACCGCTTTGATCTGGATTGCGGCCGTGCGGCGGGCGCACGCACGGTGCTGGTCAATCTGCCGGATAACCCGTGGCCGGAACTGACGGATTGGCATGCGCAGGATTGTGTCGAGTTGCGGCGGATGTTGCTCACCTGATATCCCGGTTGTTTGATCTGGCCTCATCGCTGGCAAGCCAGCTCCCACAGGGATTTTCAGCGGATGCAAAATGTGTGTCCGACACAACCCACTGTGGGAGCTGGCTTGCCAGCGATGGCGCCAGATCATTCAATACAGGACTTACTCGAACAACGCTTTCTGCCCCTCCGGCGACGTCAGCATCTCATCGCCGTTATGCCCCACCCCCGGCACCTCAACCAGGCGCTGATTCACCCCTTCCGGATGGCGGCGCAGCAAGTAACCGAAAAACAGCTTGCCCCGCTGCAGGCGATACGCCCCCTGCGCTTTTGCCGAGCAACTCTTGTCCAGCGCCGGATGCTGTGGGTCGATGTCCTGCTGGCCGAGCAGATAAATCACCTCACGTTTGATGTAACTGCTTTCAAGCTGCAGCGGCGTTTGCCCACCGGCATACACCGGCATGTCTGACAGACCGTACTTCCAGCGATTGAAGCCCGGACATTGCGCGTGATCGAATGCCACGGGCCGCTGTTCATTGAAATAGGCGTAAGAAGAAGGATTCGCCACCACGTAACGCAGGCGAATGCCGTTGGCCTTGAGCGCAGGCTGATCCTTGGCGAGCAGGGCATAACGCTGCACCACCTGGCCTCCGCCGGAATGGCCAAAAATCACGATCTGCTTGACGTCCGGAAACTGTTTGCGATCGGTGATGCGGGCGACGATTTCGTCCAGCGCCGCATAGGAGCTCAACGGATTCGGACCTGTGGATAAACCGCCGCCCATCCACTCGTTGCCTTTCCAGCGCAACACCGTCGCGGGCAAAGAGTACAAGGGCACGTCACTTTCATTGAGAAACTGCGGGGCGATCACCAGCGTGTGCGCGGTTTGCCCCGCCAGTTCAGCTGCGCTTTCGGCGCTCTTGCGATAGGTCTCGGCGTTGCGCAGGCGACCGTGAATGACGATCAGCACACGCTCGATTTTCTCCGGCGCAGGGCCGATACCCACCGCCATTTCCCCGGCCTTGAGTTGCAATCGCCCGGGGCTGATCGCGTCGACGGCAGCCGCTTGCGCGGTGCTGCCGACGATCAGTAAAGCCAAAAGCCATTTATGCATTTACAGGTTTTTCGCCGCAAAGGTGTCGCACTGGCTGACCTGGCCCTGCGCGAATCCGGTTTTGAACCAGCGCACCCTTTGCGCCGACGTACCGTGAGTGAACGAGTCCGGCACCACACGGCCCTGACCCTGTTGTTGCAAGCGATCATCACCGATGGCGTTGGCCGCGTTCATGGCTTCTTCAATGTCACCCGGTTCCAGCCAGTTCAGGCGCTTCTGCGCGCTGTAGGCCCAGACGCCGGCCAGACAATCGGCCTGCAGTTCCTGACGCACCAGCAAGCCACCGTCACCTTCCATCTGCCGACCTTGCTGACGGGCTGTCTGAATTTTCGCCGAGACACCGAGAAGCGTCTGCACGTGATGTCCGACTTCGTGAGCGATCACGTAGGCCTGGGCGAAGTCGCCGGCGGCCTTGAAGCGTTGCGACATTTCCTGGAAGAACGCCATGTCCAGATAGACTTTCTGGTCGGCCGGGCAGTAGAACGGGCCGGTGGCCGAGGTGGCCAGGCCGCACGCGGAGTTGACCCGGTTGCTGAACAGCACCAGAGTCGGATCCTTATATTGCCGGCCAGCCTGCTGGAAAATCGTGCCCCAGGTGTCTTCGGTGTCACCGAGGATCGAGCGCACGAACTCTGCCTGTTCATCGTTGGCCGGCGGTGCCTGGCGGGTCTGCGAAGTGGCTGCCGGTTGTTCGGACATTTGCCCGGTGAGCTGGCCGAGGATCTGCAGCGGGTCTTGCCCGGTGATCCAGCCGATGCCGACGATCAGCAGAATCGCCCCGATGCTCAGGCCCTTGCCGCCGCCAAAGCGCATGCCACCGCCACCGCCGGCATCATCACCACGGGCATCGACGACGTTGTCACTGCGTCGGCCTTTTTTCCATAGCATGTGGGAATCCTCTATTGAACGTGATGATGAGTGTTGCTGGTGCGTGAGTATGGCGCCAGTCCGGTCGTCAGACACCCGGGTTGGCCCGGCGGTTCTATCGTCGTGTAAATCCGGACTCATGTACGGAATTGGCACTATAACGTCGCGCTATCAATAGTTGCGCATTCTCCATTCCTGTCAAAGCCGGTTTTAAACCATTTGACTCGCTGTTCGGATGTGCCATGGGTGTAGTGCTTCGGGGCAACTCCGTGTCTGTCGTCACCTAACGCGCGCGCAACCGTCAGGGCTTCCTCGATATCTCCCGGTTCCAGCCAGTTGAACTTCTCTTGTGCAGCGCGAGCCCAGGCCCCCGCCAGGCAGTCTGCCTGCAACTCCGCGCGGACACTGAGACCGTTTTCTCCGGCGATGGATTCACCTCTGTCATCGGCGTCCTGAATTTTCTTCAAGTGTCCTGATAGGCTCTGGACGTGGTGCGCGACCTCATGGGCGATGACGTACGCCTGGGCGAAATCGCTGACGGTCGAAGAGATGGCCGCCTGTCGTGCGAGGGAGTCGAGGTTGATAAAGATTTTTTGATCGGGTGGGCAATACATCGGGCCGTCCACACCTGTGCGCAATACACCGCAGGTCGTCGAAGTATCTACGTCATACAGAACCAGAGTTGGCGGCGAATATAGTTTCCCGTGATTTGCCAAAAGCTCACTCCATATCTCTTCGGTACTTCCCAGCACCGCCTCCACGAAAGAGCGATGCGGATCGTCTTTGGCATAAGGTAAGAACACCGCATCAATCTCGCCCTTCGTCGAGGCGACCGGTGCTGGGTCTTTTGCCGACTCCCCCATCCAGTAAACGCCAGAGCCGGCTCCAATGGAGGCGAGCAGGCCTGCAGTCAGCAGAGCCCCCGTTTTGCTATGGACCCGGTTGTCCTTCCTTTGGTCGTCCACGTTTTGGCTGGGTTTTGGTTTATTCCATAACATTGTGCGTATCTCTCATAGGTTGATCAGGCGGAAATCGCCAGGCCCATGAATAACCGCGGTGGTCAATTGCTTGCAGGGCAAATCTGTAAAAGCGCGTAAGACGATTCCAGCCAAAAAGACCAAAGTGCTTTTTTTCCGTATTAACTTGTCGAAGTTGCCTATGTCATAAAAGACTCGGCTAGCAGGCAGCACCGGTTTTGCGCTCGTGTTCTAAGGTTTCCCGGCGATGCCGTGCGCTGTTCGCCCACTATTTCGAATGTTGTCTGTGAGAGTCTGACGCCCGGCTCTAGATTGTTTCGCAGTATTTACAAGGAGTGCTCATGACCGTCAGTACACCGTTATCCGGCGTCAACCAACCCTTCAAAGGGATCATGCTGATCGTCGTGGCGACCTTCCTGTTCTCCAGTCATGACGCGCTGTCGAAGTACCTCTCCGGGTTTTATCCTATCGTGATGGTGGTGTGGGCGCGCTATGTGGTGCACACCCTGCTGATGGCGGGAATTTTTCTGCCGCAATCCGGGTTGCGCGTCCTGCGCACCAAGAAGCCTTTGTGGCAGTTGATCCGCGCACTTTGCCTGCTCGGCACCAGTCTGTTCTTCACCACGGCGCTGATGTACATCCCGCTGGCAGAAGCCACGGCGGTGAACTTTCTGGCGCCGGTGCTGGTGACAGCGTTGTCGGTGCCACTGCTCAAGGAGCGAGTGACCCGTAGTCAATGGATCGCGGTGATTTGCGGTTTTATCGGCGTACTGATCATCGTCCATCCCGGTGGCGAACTGTTTACACCGGCTGTTTTGCTGCCGCTGTGCTCGGCACTGTTTTTTTGCTTCTACCAGTTGCTCACTCGCAAGCTCGCCGAAGTCGACAGCCCGACCACCAGCAACTTCTTCGCCGGGTTGTGCAACACGTTGGTGATGAGTGCGCTGGTGCCGTTCTTCTGGCAGGTGCCGACGTTGACCCATGCCGGGCTGATGCTGGCGCTGGGCAGTTGCGGGATGACCGCGCACCTGTTCCTGACCCAGGCATTCCGCCATGCCGCGCCGGCGTTGCTGGCGCCGTTCGGGTATTGCCAGATTGTGTTTGCGGGGCTGTTGGGCTGGCTGCTGTTCAATCACACGCCGAGTGGGTTGACGGTGATCGGTATTGCAGTGATCTGTTGCAGCGGTTTGGCGGCAGCGTGGCAGCAGAGCCGCCGCTGAAAGTAGCGACACAAAACCCCTGTAGGAGCTGCGGCACGCTGCGATCTTTTGATCTTGTTGTTAAAGATCAAAAGATCGCAGCGTGCCGCAGCTCCTACAGGGGTTGGATCACTCGGTGATGGTTGGAATCTTGCGCGGCGCCATGAAGTACATCCAGATCAGCGCGAGGAAATACATCGCCGGAATCAGGGTGAACAGCACGGTGTAGTTGTTATTCGTCACGGTCAGGATGTGGCCGACGATCTGGGTCATGAACATCCCGCCGATCGCCGCGCACATGCCGCCGAAGCCGAACACCGTACTCATCATGTGCTTGGGCGTGTAGTCCATCACCAGGCTCCAGATGTTCGCGGTCCAGGCCTGATGCGCGCCGATCGCCAGGGAGATGGCAGCCACAGCAACCCACAGATTGGCGGAACCGGCGGCCATGACCACACCGATGATGCAGCAGGCGAACAGGAACATCGACAGCAACCGCGCCTTGATCGAGTTCATGCCGCGACCGATCAGGAACGAGGACAGAATGCCGCCACCGACACTGCCGAAGTCGGCCGTGACGTAGATGATGATCAACGGAATACCCATCTGGGTCACGTTGATGCCCAGATTGTATTGCTGATTGAGAAACGGCGGCAGCCAGTACAGGTAAAACCAGAAAACCGGCGCGGTCAGCGAGTAGGCGAGGGCGAAGGCCCAGGTGCCACGCATGCGCAGGATCTTCGAGAACGGCACGCGGGCCTGTTCCGGTTCGACTTCCTGCTGGATGTAATCCAGTTCGGACTGTTTCACGCTCGGGTGGTCTTCCGGGTTGAAGTACTTCAAGCCCCAGAACACCAGCCAGATGCCGCCCAGTGCCGCCATGCACAGAAACGCTGCCTGCCAGCCCCACACATGCAGAACCAGTGGTAACAACATCGGCGTGAACATGGCGCCGACATTGGTGCCGGCGTTGAAGATGCCGGTGGCGACGGCGCGTTCACCAGCGGGGAACCACAGGCGCGTGGTTTTCACGCAGGCCGGGTAATTCGCCGCCTCGGTCAGACCGAGAATAAACCGGCAGACCATGAAACCCACCGCCGAAGTGGCCAGGCCGTGTGCGCCGGTGGCCAGGCTCCAGAGCAGCACGGCGCAGAAGAACACGCGCTTGACGCCGACCCGGTCGATCAGCCGCCCTTGCAGGACAAAACCGATGGCGTAGCCGACCTGAAACCAGAAGTTGATGTTGGCGTAATCCATCGCCGTCCAGCTCATTTCCTTGGCGAGGATCGGTTGCATGACGCCGAGGGCGGCGCGGTCGATGTAGTTCAGGGTGGTGGCGAAAAACACCAGCGCCAGCATGCCCCAACGGGTTTTGCCGACCGCCATGGCGCCGCGGATCTTGTCGCCGATGCCACCGTTGGCAGTGCTCATGGCCGGGGCCATGCGGGAAGTCTGTGAAGGAATCATGTGTTCCACCCGTTTTTGGATTTGTTATTTGGTGTTCTTTTGTTGTCGAACACTGCGACCGGTGGTTCATGTCCGGACTCAATGTGCAGTCGATGTTGGGCAGTGGACGAAAAATCGTCAATTCGTCAAACCGCCATTGTGTTCGATAATCGCCCGCAAAACTAACCGGGTAGTACACTTTAAATTGCTGCGCGAGGTGATGCAGCCAATAATTTCCCCACGATAAAAAACCATCTCGTGTAGGAGCTGCCGAAGGCTGCGATCTTTTGATTTTGCTGTTTTGGGAATCAAGATCAAACGATCGCAGCCTTCGGCAGCCCCTACAGTAAGGATAAAGCGGCGCAGTCCGGGAGTAGAAACATGCAGCGTTCCATTGCCACGGTTTCCTTGAGCGGCACCCTGCCGGAAAAACTCGAGGCCATCGCCGCCGCCGGGTTTGACGGGGTGGAGATTTTCGAAAACGACCTCCTGTACTACGACGGCAGCCCGCGGGAAATTAAACAGATGTGCGCCGATCTCGGCATCGCCATCACCCTGTTCCAGCCGTTCCGGGATTTCGAAGGCTGCCGCCGTGATCGGCTGGCGCGCAATCTGGAGCGGGCGGAACGCAAGTTCGATCTGATGCAGGAACTGGGTACCGACCTGGTGCTGGTGTGCAGTAACGCCTCGGCCGACAGCGTTGGCGATCAGCAGATTCTGATAGATGACCTGCGGCTTCTGGCGGAGCGCGCTGGGGCACGCGGTTTACGCATCGGTTATGAAGCGCTGGCGTGGGGCCGACACGTAAACACTTATCAACAGGTCTGGGATATCGTGCGTCAGGCCGACCACCCAAGCCTTGGCGTGTTGCTCGACAGCTTCCATACCTTGTCGCTGAAAGGCGATCCGTCTGCCATCGCCAACATACCCGGCGATAAGATCTTTTTCGTGCAAATGGCTGATGCGCCGATCCTGGCAATGGATGTGCTGGAGTGGAGCCGACATTTCCGCTGTTTTCCGGGGCAGGGTGAATTCGATCTGCCGGGCTTCCTTGCGCCGATTATTCAGAGCGGTTACACCGGGCCGCTGTCGCTGGAAATCTTCAACGATGGTTTCCGTGCCGCGCCGCCACGGGCTAACGCGGCCGACGGTTTGCGTTCATTGCTGTACCTGGAGGAGAAGACTCGGCTGCGCCTGGAGCAGGACGCGACCCCCGTTGCCAATCGCGAAATTCTCTTCGAAACGCCCAAGGCCAGCGAGTACAACGGCGTCGAGTTTCTTGAGTTCGCCGTCGACGAAAGCCTCGGCGCCAAGCTCTCGAACTGGCTGGAACGCCTGGGTTTCGTCAAGGCCGGGCAGCACCGCTCCAAAAGCGTGAGCCTGCTGCGTCAAGGTGATATCAACCTGATCCTCAATTCTGAGCCGTACTCGTTTGCGCACAGTTTTTTCGAGGCCCACGGTCCATCGCTGTGCGCCACCGCCGTGCGGGTCAAGGACAGCGCCAGTGCACTGGCCCGTGCCGTTGCTTATAAAGGTCAGCCCTATCGCGGGTTGGTCGGGCCGAACGAGCTGGAATTGGCGGCGGTACGCGCGCCGGACGGCAGCCTGATTTATCTGGTGGATGAACAGGCGGATGTCTACGGCACCGACTTCAATCTGCTGCCCGACACACCGGGACGTGGCGGCCTCAAGCGCATCGATCACATGGCCATGGCACTGCCGGCGGACAGCCTCGACAGTTGGGTGCTGTTCTATAAAAGCCTGCTGGATTTCGAGGCCGACGACGAAGTGGTCCTGCCCGACCCGTATGGTCTGGTGAAGAGCCGCGCGTTGCGCAGTCGCGACAGCTCGATCCGATTGCCGCTGAATATTTCCGAGAACCGCAACACGGCGATTTCCCACGCACTGTCGAGCTATCGCGGTTCCGGTGTGCATCACATCGCCTTCGATTGTGATGACATCTTCGCCGAAGTCAGTCGCGCCAAGGAGGCGGGGGTGCCGTTGCTGGATATCCCGCTCAACTATTACGACGATCTCGCCGCGCGTTTTGATTTCGACGACGAATTCCTCAGTGAGCTGGCGTATTACAACGTGCTGTATGACCGCGATGCGCAGGGTGGCGAGCTGTTTCACGTCTACACCGAGCCGTTTGAGGGGCGCTTCTTCTTCGAGATCATCCAGCGCAAAAATGGCTATGCCGGGTATGGTGCGGCGAACGTTGCGGTGCGTTTGGCCGCGATGGCCAAATCACGCAGTGGCGCGGTGCGTCAGGCGAAGTTGTAGGTAATTCGTAAACGCGGGATTAAACACGGGTCGCGCGGCTTCCTTCACTGTGCGGCTCGGCCCATAATCGCCAGCCTGTGCAGTGATGGCCGTGAGCCCGCAATGACAATAAATTCAGAACTTTCCGCAGCCCCCGTCGAGTCCGCCGCAGAGCCGCGCAAAAGTCGCAAGAACAACCCGGAAAAGACCCGTGAGAACATCTTGCAGGAGGCGATCGTCGAGTTCGTCCAGCAGGGATTGTCCGGTGCCCGCGTCGACGCGATTGCCGAGCGCATCCACACCTCCAAACGCATGATCTACTACTACTTCGGCAGCAAGGAGCAGTTGTACGTCGAGGTGCTGGAAAAACTTTACGGCGATATCCGTAACACGGAAAACCGTCTGCACCTGGCTGAATTGCCGCCAGTGGTGGCGATTCGGCGGCTGGTCGAGTTCACCTTCGATCATCACGACCGCAACGTCGATTTCGTGCGCATCGTGTGCATCGAAAACATCCACAACGCCGAGTTCGTGAAGCGATCCGACGCGATCAAGGCGATGAACAACACCATCCTCGATTCACTCGGCGAGATTCTGCGCCGGGGTGCCGAGGAGGGTGTATTCCGCGCCGAGCTCGATGCGCTGGATGTGCATTTGTTGATCAGTTCGTTCTGCTTTTATCGCGTGTCGAACCGCCACACGTTCAGTGAGATTTTTCAGATTGATCTGCCGGACGAAAGCATCAAGCAGCGTCATCGCGAGATGATTTGCGATTCGGTGTTGCGCTATCTGCAGGCCTGACAAATCAAAAGATCGCAGCCTTCGGCAACTCCTACAGGTTTTGTAGGAGCTGCCGAAGGCTGCGATCTTTTGATCTTTAAATGTCCATGCTTTGAAAATGCGCCAGCATCCGCTGCGCATCCGGCACCACGCCGCTGAACAACTCAAACGCCTTCACCGCTTGAAACACCGCCATATTGCCGCCATCCAGTGTCCGGCAGCCCAATGCGCGGGCATTACGCAACAATTCGGTTTCCAGCGGGAAATAGACGATTTCCGCCACCCACAATTCCTTGCGCAACAGCTCGACCGGCACCGGCATACCCGGCAGTTTGGCCATGCCCATTGGCGTGGTATTCACCAGGCCGTCAGCCTGATTCAGTGTGCTTGGCAAGTCGTGACCAGCTACCGCGCGACCCGGACCAAAATGCTGATTCAGGTTATTTGCCAGACTCTCGGCACGGTCACGATCTACGTCGAAAATACTCAGTTGCTGTACGCCTTCGCTCAACAGCGCGTGGGCCACTGCCGCGCCAGCGCCACCGGCACCCATCTGAACGACGCGCTCGCGGGCAGCGTCCTTCAAACCACGGCGAAAACCCTCGGCAAACCCGAGGCAATCGGTGTTGTGGCCGACACGTTTGCCATCCTTGAGCACCACGGTATTCACCGCGCCGATGCCGCGCGCTTCGTCAGACAGTTCGTCGAGCAGCGGGATGATCGCTTGCTTGCACGGGAAGGTGATGTTCAAACCGGTGTAGTTCATCCGCTCGGCAGCCAGTAACAAGTCGGGCAGGGCGCTGCTATCCATGTGCAGTTGGTCGAGGTCGATCAACCGGTACAGATAACGCAGACCCTGTGCGTCGCCTTCGTGTTCATGCAGCGCAGGCGTACGCGAGGCCTGAATGCCGGCGCCGATCAGCCCGGCCAGTATTACGTTTTTGCGAATCATGCCGCGCATCCCTTCAGCCGCTGGCTGAAATGTTCCAGGGCCAGACGATAGCCATGGCTGCCAAACCCGCACATCACTGCCGTGGCGATGGCGGAAACGAAGGAGTGGTGACGGAACGCCTCGCGTGCGTGGACGTTGGACAGGTGCACTTCGATCACTGGCAATTCGCTGGCCACCAATGCATCACGAATCGCCACTGAGGTGTGCGTCCAGGCCGCCGGATTGATCACGATCCCGGCGCAACGGCCACGGGCGGCGTGAATCCAGTCGAGCAATTCGCCTTCGTGATTGGTCTGGCGAAACTCCACGGTCAGGCCGAACTCCTCACCGGCACGACCGCACAGGGCAGAGATGTCAGCGAGGGTTTCGTGGCCGTAAGTTGCTGGCTCACGGGTGCCGAGCAGATTCAGGTTCGGGCCGTTAAGCACCAGAACGATAGGGGGCATGAGAGGAAACTCCACTTATTGTTTTTGGCTTTGGCCGAGGGTTTCGGCCTGTGGAGATAAAATGTACTAGATGGTTACATGGGTCAATTGAACGCTTGGTTGCTTTGGGTTTTTTGTTCGGTGATCGCACAGATCAAAAGATCGCAGCCTGCGGCAGCTCCTACATTTTGAACGCACTCCCCCTGTAGGAGCTGCCGCAGGCTGCGATCTTTTAAGGCACCCACAAAAAAGCCGTCATCACGACGGCTTTCTTGTATCCAGCATCTGCAATCAGCGCCGGGTCAGCAGCACACCCGATTCCATGTGATGCGTCCACGGGAACTGGTCGAACAACGCGCACTGGGTGATGCGGTGCGTGTCGTGCAACTGGGCGATGTTGGCCGCCAGGGTTTCCGGGTTGCAGGAGATGTACAGGATGTTGTCGAAACGCCGGGTCAGTTCGCAAGTGTCCGGGTCCATGCCGGCGCGCGGTGGATCGACGAATACGCTACCGAACTCGTAGCTTTTCAGGTCGATACCGTGCAGGCGACGGAACGGACGGACTTCGTTGAGCGCTTCGGTCAGCTCTTCGGCGGACAAACGTACCAGCGTGACGTTATCCACAGCGTTTTCGCTGAGGTTGCTCAACGCGGCGTTGACCGACGTCTTGCTGATTTCGGTGGCCAGTACTTTACGCACGCGGGTCGCCAGCGGCAGGGTGAAGTTGCCGTTGCCGCAATACAGCTCCAGCAGATCGTCAGGGCGATCGCCCAGCGCTTCGTAAGCCCAGTTCAACATCTTCTGGTTCACCGTGCCGTTAGGCTGGGTGAACGCGCCTTCCGGCTGGCGGTAGCTGAAGGTGCGGCCGCCGACTTCAAGTTGCTCGACCACATAATCCTGGCCGATGACTTCGCGTTTGCCCTTGGAGCGACCAATGATGCTGACGCCCAGATCCGCCGACAACCGGGTCGCCGCCGCGTGCCAATGCTCGTCCAGCGGACGGTGGTAGCACAGGGTGATCATTGCGTCGCCGGCCAGTGTGGTCAGGAACTCCACCTGGAACAGCTTGTGACTCAACGCCGAACTGGCCTGCCACGCAGCCTTCAATTGCGGCATCAACTGGTTGATGCGCAGGCTGGCAATCGGGAATTCTTCAATGAGGATCGGCGTGCGCTTGTCGTCCTGGGAGAACATTGCGTAATGCCGCTCACCGCCCTCGCGCCACAGACGGAATTCGGCACGCAGGCGGAAGTTCGCAAGCGGCGAGTCGAACACGGTCGGCTCGGGTGCATCGAACGGCGCCAGCAGATCACGCAGGCGCGTGACCTTGGCTTCCAGTTGTTCGGCGTAAGCTTTGGAATCGAAAGTCATGCGTTGAACCAACCCAACTTGATCACGAACAGAATCGACAGAATCACCAGCGCCGGGTTCAGCTCACGAGCGCGGCCCGACAGCAGCTTGATCGCGGTCCAGGAGATGAAGCCAAACGCGATGCCGTTGGCGATCGAGTAAGTGAATGGCATGGCCAGCGCAGTCACAACGACAGGCGCGGCGACGGTGATGTCATCCCAGTCTATTTCCGCCAGGCCAGAAGTCATCAACACGGCGACGAACAGCAGCGCCGGTGCAGTGGCGAAAGCCGGAACGCTGGACGCCAGTGGCGAGAAGAACAACGCCAGCAGGAACAGAATCGCCACGACGATGGCCGTCAGGCCGGTACGGCCGCCAGCACTTACGCCAGCAGCGGATTCGATGTAACTGGTGGTGGTCGACGTGCCCAGCAGCGAACCGGCCATGGCCGCGGTGCTGTCGGCGATCAGTGCGCGCCCCATTTTCGGCATGTGGCCGTCCTTGCCCATCAGGCCGGCACGCTTGGCAACGCCGATCAGGGTGCCGGAGTTGTCGAACAGGTCGACGAACAGGAAAGCGAAGATCACGCTGACCAGACCGATGTCCAACGCGCCTTTGATGTCCAGTTGCAGGAAGGTCGGCGCCAGCGAAGGTGGCAACGAGGTCACGCCGCCGAACGGGGTGAAGCCCATGGCGATCGAGGTAATGGTCACTGCCAGAATGCCGATCAGCACCGCGCCGCGCACTTTCAGCGCTTCGAGAGCAACAATCAGGGCGAAGCCGAGGGTGGCGAGGATTGGTGCAGGTTGTTTCAGGTCACCGAGGCCGACCATGGTCGCCGGGTTGCTGACCACGATGCCGGCGTTGTGCAAGGCGATCAGCGCCAGGAACAGGCCGATACCGGCAGCAATTGCTGAACGCAGGGGCAGCGGGATGCTGTTGATGATCCATTCGCGAATGCGGAAGATCGACAACAGGAAGAACAGGACCGCGGAAATGAACACCGCACCCAGCGCCACTTGCCAGGTGTGGCCCATGTGCAGGACGACGGTATAGGTGAAGAAGGCGTTCAGACCCATGCCCGGTGCGAGGGCGATCGGGTAGTTGGCGATCAGGCCCATGACCGTCGAGCCAATGGCCGCGGCCAGGCACGTGGCGACGAACACCGCGCCCTTGTCCATGCCGGTCTCGCCGAGAATGCTCGGGTTGACGAACAGAATGTAGGCCATGGCCAGGAAAGTCGTGATGCCCGCCAGAATCTCGGTCCGCACGTTGGTGTTGTGTGCCTTGAGTTGAAACAGCCTTTCCAGCATGTCCGCTCCCCGTGGCGCGCGTGGCGCCGTGAATGTATCGACCTCAACAGCAAAGCACAGACCGTAGCAAGCGCCTGGGAAATTATGGTGGGCCGGAAAAAGCCGCGCATCATACCAGCAGCGTGAGGAATATGGCGGATGTTGGTGTCGATCGTCGGCGAAGTTTTGCGCTGTGGTCAACTGGGCCATACTGCGCGCAGTTTTTTGGTGATGGGGGAAGCATGAGCAAGTGCCGGTTTAAAGCGTTTGGATTGATCGCAGGCCTGATGGCCGGGACGTCGGCAGTGTGGGCCGCCTCGGCGCCGCCCTTGTCGCAAGTCAAAGTGATCAAGGTGCAATCTTCGGCCTGCGGCCTTGAAGACATTGCCGATGGTCAGGCGCAAACCCAGTGCAATCACAACGGCGCGAGCATCAAGGTCTACGTGCTGGAAGTCGGTTATGGCCAGAACCAGCCGCAGGCCACGCTCGACGGTTTTGAAGTGAATGGCACCCGGTCCCCTGTCTGTGCCTTTGATACCGGCAATCTGACCGAATGCACGCCCGGCAGCAAAACCGTCGGCTCTCTTTATACCTTCGATCTGGCGGGCAAGCAGGAAGGCACCTTCACCTTCAGCAACACCTCGATCAACCCTCCGCGCAACACGATGTCGACGCAGCTTTACATCAAGTAACGGCTGTTGCTGCGCGATCCGGGCGAAGCTGACTACGCTTTGAAGATCACCCAGCGGAAAGCGCCCATGACCTTTAGAGCCCTGATTACCCTCGCCGAGGGCATCGATGATCTGCACAGCGTGACCCTGATCGACGTACTGCGCCGCGCCGGCATCGAAGTGCTGGCGGCCAGCATCGAAGGCCGGCGCATGTTGACCTGCGCCCGCGGCACACGCCTGACCGCTGACGGCATGTTGGTCGATGTGCTGGCGCAGACCTTTGACCTGATCGTCCTGCCCGGCGGTGCCGTCGGTTCGCAACACCTGGCGGCGCATCAACCGCTGCAACAACTGCTCAAGGATCAGGCCAGCGCCGGACGCCTGTTCGCCGCCATCGCCGAATCCCCGGCCGTCGCCCTGCAAGCCTTCGGTGTTTTACGCCAGCGACGCATGACCTGCCTGCCGAGCGCCAGCCATCAATTGTCGGGTTGTACGTTTGTTGATCAACCCGTTGTCGTCGACGGCAACTGCATCACCGCCCAGGGCTCCGGCGCCGCGCTGGAGTTTGCACTGACGCTGGTCGAGCAACTGGGCGGCAAGGCGCTACGGGTGAAAGTGGCGGGGGAGTTGGTGGTTTGAATAGCTTCAAACCTTCACCTCTTCCACCGGCACATGCATCCGGTCGCGGTTAGCCAGCGTCGGGAACAGTTTGATCCACGTCCCCGTCACCACCAGCGTGCCAATCCCGCCCATGACCACCGCCGGCACGGTGCCGAACCAATGGGCGGTGACGCCGGATTCGAATTCGCCCAACTGGTTCGAGGCGCCAATGAACAGGCCGTTGACCGCGCTGACCCGCCCGCGCATTTCGTCCGGGGTTTCCAGTTGCACGAATGAGGCGCGGATGACCATGCTGATCATGTCTGCCGCGCCGAGCACCACCAGCACCGCCAGCGAGAACCAGAACGAAGTCGACAGGCCGAAGGCAATGGTCGCGACACCGAAGATACCGACAGCGGTGAACATCACCCGGCCGACGTTACGCTCTACGGCAAAGCGCGCGAGGAACAGCGACATCCCCAGCGCGCCGACTGCCGGCGCCGAGCGCAGCAAACCAAGACCCCACGGCCCGGTCAGCAAAATATCCTTGGCGAATACCGGCAGCAGCGCAGTGGCGCCACCGAGCAGCACCGCGAACAGATCCAGCGAAATCGCCCCGAGAATGTCCGGGCGGCTGCGGATGAAGCGAATCCCTGCCAGCAGTGAGTCCAGCGTGGCTTTGCCTTTGTTCAACGGTGTCTGACGGGCCGGCAGGTTGAGCATCAACGTGCAGGCAATCACATACAGCAGCACGGTCGGGCCATAGACCCAGACGCTGCCGAACGCATAGAGCAGACCGCCGAGCGCCGGGGCAACGATGGTTGCCGATTGTTGCGCCGATTGCGCCGCCGCGACGGCCCGCGGGAACAGCGCACTGGGCACGATGCTCGGCAACAGCGCCTGAGTGGTCGGCATCTCGAACGAGCGCGCTGCGCCGAGCAGGAAGGCGAGGATGAAGATCATCTCCCGGGTTACGTGATCGGTGGCGCTGCCAATGGCCAGCGCCAGAGCGATCAACGCCTGCAAGGACTGGCAGATGGCAGCGACCTTGCGCCGGTCGTAGCGGTCGGCGACGTGCCCGGTGTGCAGCATGAACAGCAGGCGCGGGGCGAATTCGACCAGCCCGACCAGTCCCAGATCGAGGACGTTGCCGGTCAGTTGATAGAGGTTCCAGCCGATGGCCACGGTGAGCATCTGAAAGCCGCTGGCCGTGAAAATCCGTGCAAACCAGAACGCAAGGAAGGGGCGATGATGACGTAACAGCAGGGGCTCTTGGCTGGGCATCTGAAGGCAGGTCTGGCTCGGAGGGAATTGCGAGATTATCACCAGTCTGTAACAGGAAGTTGCTATGACAAAAAAATTAGTTAGGCAGACATCGATTTTCCTATGAGCGCGAATCAACCCTGTGGCGAGGGGATTTAGCGAAACGTCGCACCGCCCCGTTCGGCTGCGCAGCAGTCGCAAATTCGGCGACGCGATTCGATTGAAGGACGCGTTGAATGGATTCGGGGCCGCTTCGCAGCCCAACGGGGATAAATCCCCTCGCCACAGGGAACTGCACTCATCAAAAAAACCGGTTCAGGTGTTCGATCAGGCAATGAGGCAACTTGTCACGCGGCAAACGGCCACGCGGTTGTTCGTCGCAAATGGGACTACTCTTTCAACGTTGCTTGATCCAGATCAAGACCTCAAACGGAATTGATCCGGTGGCCAGTTGGCCAGACTCCCTGCGTCGCGATGTGTTTAAAAAGAACGAATCAGAATTCGCCGCACTCCATATCCGTGGGGGCAGTGGGTGCAGGCCTCCGGGTCCGCAGCCGGTATTACCTGACAGAGGAAGCCATATGTTCGGTTTAGAGGCACTCGATCTCGCCCGAATTCAATTCGCGTTCACCATCTCGTTCCACATCCTGTTCCCGGCCATCACCATCGGTCTGGCGAGTTACCTCGCGGTGCTCGAAGGCCTGTGGCTGAAAACTCATAACGACACCTACCGTGACCTCTACCATTTCTGGTCGAAGATCTTTGCCGTCAACTTCGGCATGGGCGTGGTTTCCGGGCTGGTCATGGCCTATCAGTTCGGCACCAACTGGAGCCGTTTTTCGGACTTCGCCGGTGCCGTCACCGGGCCTTTGCTGACGTATGAAGTGCTCACGGCATTCTTCCTTGAAGCCGGTTTCCTTGGCGTGATGCTGTTCGGCTGGAACAAGGTCGGCCGCGGCTTGCACTTCTTCTCCACGGTGATGGTGGCGATCGGTACGTTGATCTCGACCTTCTGGATTCTGGCCTCCAACAGCTGGATGCAGACGCCGCAAGGCTTCGAAATCATCAACGGTCAGGTGATCCCAACCGACTGGTTTGCAATCATCTTCAACCCGTCTTTCCCTTACCGCCTGATGCACATGGCGACTGCGGCGTTTGTTGCGACGGCATTTTTCGTCGGCTCGTCAGCGGCCTGGCACTTGCTGCGCGGCAAGGACAACCCGGCGATCCGCACCATGCTGTCGATGGCGATGTGGATGGCACTGATTGTTGCGCCGATCCAGGCAGTCATCGGTGATTTCCACGGTCTCAATACCCTCAAGCATCAACCGGCAAAAATCGCCGCGATCGAAGGCCACTGGGAAAACAAGGGTGACGAAGCGACACCACTGATCCTGTTCGGCTGGCCGGACATGAAGGAAGAGAGAACCAAATTTGCCGTGGAGATTCCGTATCTCGGCAGCCTGATCCTCACGCACTCGCTGGATAAGCAAGTACCTGCGCTCAAGGACTTCCCGCCCGAAGACCGGCCGAATTCGACCATCGTGTTCTGGTCGTTCCGGATCATGGTCGGCCTTGGAATGCTGATGATTTTCACCGGCCTGTGGAGCCTGTGGCTGCGCAAGCGCGACACGCTCTACACCTCGCGTCCGTTTCTTTATCTGGCGCTGTGGATGGGGCCGTCTGGTCTGATTGCGATCCTCGCAGGCTGGTTTACCACTGAAATCGGCCGCCAGCCGTGGGTGGTTTACGGGCTGATGCGCACGGCTGATGCGTCTTCCAATCACAGCTTCGCGCAGATGAGCATCACGCTGATCATGTTTGTGGTGGTGTATTTCGCGCTGTTCGGTGCCGGTCTCGGCTACATGATGCGCCTGGTGCGCAAGGGGCCGAAGATCAGCGAGGGCGAAGCAACACCGGAAGGTGGGCCTGGCAAGAAACGCACACCGGCCCGTCCGTTGTCCGCAGCCGACGATTCGTCCGATGCCGACCACGGCGACGACGTCACCCTGAACAAGGAGATTTGACTCATGGGTATTGATCTTCCGCTGATCTGGGCCGTGATCATCATCTTCGGCATCATGATGTACGTGGTCATGGACGGCTTCGACCTCGGGATCGGGATCCTCTTCCCGTTCATTCCGGGCAAGGTCGACCGTGACGTAATGATGAACACCGTCGCCCCGGTCTGGGACGGCAACGAAACCTGGCTGGTGCTCGGCGGCGCGGCGCTGTTTGGCGCTTTCCCTCTGGCGTACTCGGTGGTGTTATCGGCGTTGTACCTGCCGCTGATCTTCATGCTGATCGGCTTGATTTTCCGCGGCGTGGCGTTCGAGTTTCGTTTCAAGGCCAAAGACGACAAGCGCCACCTGTGGGACAAGGCGTTCATCGGTGGCTCGGTGGCCGCGACGTTCTTTCAGGGGGTCGCGCTCGGGGCGTTCATCGATGGGTTGCCGGTGGTCAATCGGCAATTTGCCGGCGGATCGCTGGATTGGCTGACACCGTTCACGATGTTCTGCGGCGCGGCACTGGTGGTGGCTTACGCGTTGCTCGGCTGTACATGGCTGATCATGAAGACCGAAGGCAAGCTGCAAGAGCAGATGCATAACCTCGCTCGACCACTGGCCTTCGTGCTGTTGGCGGTGATCGGTATTGTCAGTATCTGGACGCCGCTGGCCCACCCGGACATCGCGACGCGCTGGTTCAGCATGCCTAACCTGTTCTGGTTCATGCCGGTGCCGATTCTGGTGCTGGTGACGATGTATGGCTTGATCCGCGCCGTGGCGCGTAACGCCAACTACATGCCGTTCCTGCTGACGCTGGTGCTGATCTTCCTCGGCTACAGTGGTCTGGGCATCAGCCTGTGGCCGAATATCGTGCCGCCGTCGATCTCGATCTGGGACGCCGCCGCACCGCCGCAAAGTCAGGGCTTCATGCTGGTCGGCACGCTGTTTATCATCCCGTTCATCCTGGGTTACACCTTCTGGAGCTACTACGTGTTCCGCGGCAAGGTTACCCATGAAGACGGTTATCACTAAAGCTGTGGGAGCGGACTAGTTCCGGGCGGTGTTCCGGCGATGGCGTCGGCTGCGGCGCCATCGTTCTAACTGAGGATCGATGCAATGACTGGCAAACATTCCCTGCACGACATTAAAGAAGCCGAAAAAAAGCCGCTGTGGCAGCGGCTCGGCTGGTTGGCCATGATCTGGGTCGGTAGCGTCGGCGCACTGTTTATCGTTGCGAGCCTGATGCGCATGTTCATGAACGCTGCAGGTCTGACCACTCATTGAAACGTCTGGTCGCCTTCGAGGCGTGGATTTGAAACCCTCCGAACGGAGGGTTTTTTTTGCCTGCCGTTTTACTTGCGGGCTTTGAGAATCACGAATTTCGGTGTGTTTGCCACTTGCTCGACGCCGCGGAACAGCCGCGCCAGTTTGCTGTGATAGCCCAGATGGCGGTTGCCGACGATGTACAACGCACCACCCACCACCAACGCTTCGCGCGCTTGCTGGAACATGCGCCAGGCCAGGAAATCACCGACCACTTGCTGCTGATGGAACGGCGGATTGCACAGCACCACGTCAAGCGATTGCGCTTCCTGACCGGCCAGACCGTCGCCGGCACGCACGATCACGTCGCGATCACCGAGCGCTGCGCGCCAGTTCTCGGCAGCCGACTGCACCGCCATGAACGATTCGTCGACCAGCGTGTAGTGCGCGTCGGGGTTTTGCAGGGCGCTGGCAATTGCCAGCACACCGTTGCCGCAGCCAAGGTCGGCGACCCGTGCAGTGCCAAGGTTCTTCGGCAGATGCGGGAGAAAGGCACGGGTGCCGATGTCCAGGGCTTCTCGGCAGAACACGTTGGCGTGGTTGAGCAGTTCGATGGCCGGAGTGTCGAGACGATAACGCGAAGGGTAGGGTGACACCGCCGCTTCTTTCGCTTCAGGGGTGGCAACCAACAGTCGTGCCTTTTTCACTGCCAGTGAAGCCTGCACCGGGCCGATGTAGCGTTCCAGCAAATCGCCAGCAGCGCGCGGCAGGTGTTTAACCATGGCGGCGGCGACCACTTCTGCGCCGGGCGCCAGTTGCCCTTGCAGGCGAATCAGTTGTTCTTCCAGCAAGGCCAGGGTCTTCGGTACGCGGATCAGTACTCGGTCGAACGGACCGACCAAAGGCTCGCTCGCCGGGATCCCCTGGATCGCATCGAAGGCCTGGCCGTTGCGCAGCAGGTTTTTTTCCAGGCCCTGAAAGCCGAGAAATGAGTCGCCGCTGCTGCTGACTTCAACCTTGCCCAATAGACTGGCGGCCAACGCGCCGAAACTATCGTTTAGGACCAATACCCGTGTGCTGGCCACCGGTTGCTGCGCCGCCAGATGATTGAGCAGGTATTCATCGGCTGCGTCGAAAGCTTGCAGCGGTTCATTTTGCTGTTCGGGCTGGCGGATCAGGTCGAGTTGGGCAAAGGGCGTGTCAAGCAAGGGCATGGGGCGGGGACTCAGGGTGATCAAGGTGTGTTCCGCGGCCGGGTCTCTTGCGGCGGAACCCGACCAAGTGGACTGCGACGCTGGCAGTTGGCGTCATCACTCGGGAAGGGCACAAATGGTACGTTTTTTTCCAGTGGAATACCCGTAAGTTTTGAAGGGCGCCAAGCGGCAGGTTCAGATAATGCCAGCTCTGGCCGCGGCGATAACCGCAGAAATCTTGTTGCAGACGTTGAGTTTCTCAATCACGTTTTGTACGTGATAGTTGACGGTACGCTCGCTCAGGCTGAGAATTTTTGAAATCTCATACGCTGTCTTTCCGCCGGCGGACAATTGCAGAACCTCTAGTTCTCGTGGCGAAAGGTGCGGCTGGTCGGGCTTGGTCGACTGCTTTGGCAACGTACGAGCAAACAATTCGCTCAAATGACTGGCTGCATAGAAGATGTAGCCAAAATGTTCATACAGTTCGAGTGGGCTGATCGGGCAGTGCTTGCGCGCCAGGCTGAGGATACTGCACAAGCCGCTTTCCTTGTGATGGAAGGATTGCGACCAGCCATGTTGCAGGCCTTGTTGCTGCAAGGCTTGCCACACCTGCGGAGCCTTCGCATACAGCGTTTCATTCCAGACAATCGGCATCATCGAGTGATTGCAGTGTGCTATTACCGGGTCTATTGAACTGAATTTTTTTTGTTCATACTGTGTGTTCCATTCTTCGGGGTAGTTATTGATTTGCAAGGTGTTTGGCGATGTAACTTGTTTCGGCAACGCAACAGTTACGGCACAAAAGTTGAAACCAAGATTTTCGGCAAATCTGAGCAATATCGGATACGCAGTATCGATGCCCTTGGCGAAAGTCAGCTGCTTCAACTGCGACTCCTTCCACGTTTCCATTAAAAAATGCTCCGTGCAATTTCTGGGGTGCCTCTTGGATCCAATCCGATCCGCACGAAAACGAGTGTAGGACGTTTCCCACTTGGCGTTCTGATTATTTTGCTCTTGGATCAAGTGATTATTTGAATGACTGGTTATTAAGTACAGAGTGTTTTATATGTGACTTATCATTGTTACAGAATTTTACTTGTGAACAAGAAATGGAAAAGTGCACTCACCTTATCCAAAGGACAGACATCCTGATATCACTACAAATCAGTGGTTTTTAAGCGCACGACTTTGCGCGAGACTGTTGGTCAACCGTTGAATGGAGTGCCCAATGACTGCCAGCACAGAAAAATTCACCCATCAGACCTTGCTCGACGTGCAGCCGTTGACGCCCAGCCTGTTCACCTTGCGTACCACCCGGGATCCCGGGTTTCGCTTCCGAGCCGGTCAGTTCGCCCGACTCGGCGTGATCAAGGCCGATGGCAGCACGGTGTGGCGCGCCTACTCCATGGTGTCCTCACCGTTTGACGAGTTTCTTGAGTTTTTTTCTATCGTAGTACCCGGAGGCGAGTTCACCAGTGAACTGAGTCGACTGGAGGTCGGCGATACCTTGATGGTTGAACGTCAGGCCTATGGCTATCTGACCCTTGATCGTTTCGTCGACGGGCGGGATTTGTGGTTGTTGTCCACGGGTACGGGAGTCGCGCCTTTCCTTTCTATCCTGCAGGATTTCGAAGTCTGGGAAAAATTCGAACGGATCATCCTCGTATACAGCGTCAGGGAAGCGCGCGAACTGGCTTATCAGTCGTTGATCGCTGAACTGGCACAGCGTGATTATCTGGCGGAGCACATCCACAAGCTGCAGTACATTGCGACTGTCACTCGCCAGACGCACCCCGGCGCGCTGAACGGGCGGATCACGACACTGATCGAGAACGGTGAGCTTGAGCGAGCCGCCGGTGTGGAACTGTCTGCCGAACACTCGCGCGTCATGCTGTGTGGCAATCCGCAGATGATCGACGACACGCGCGCCTTGCTCAAACAGAGGCACATGAGCCTGAGCCTTACTCGGCGGCCTGGCCAGGTGGCGGTTGAAAACTACTGGTAAACAAACGGCGCCTCGCAGGCGCCGTTGTTTATGGTGTAGCGGATTCAGGGCTGATTGTTCTGAGCCTTGAGCAAATCGCGGATCTCGCCCAGCAATTCCTCTTCTTTGGTCGGAACCGGCGGCAGGGTAGGCGCCACGGCTTCTTCGCGCTTCAGACGGTTGATGGCTTTGACACCCATGAAAATCGCGAAAGCGACGATCACGAAGTCCAAAACGGTCTGGAGGAACTTGCCGTACGCGAGCATCACCGCAGGTGCATCGCCCTGAGCGGCTTTTAGCGTAATGGCCAGATCACTGAAGTCCACTCCACCAATCAACAGGCCGATTGGCGGCATGATCACGTCACCGACAAAGGATGAAACGATTTTGCCGAAGGCGGCACCGATGATGATACCGACGGCCATGTCGACCACATTGCCTTTGACCGCGAAGGCCTTGAACTCGTTAAGCACGCCCATAGGTTATTTCCTTGTTACAGATGAGTTTTGGTGTGCGCAGTGTAAATCAGCAAAACGCGTCCTGCGCGAAACACCTTCTTACAATGCACGTTTTTATCGACACATGATCAGGCGATTAGTTTGCAAAGTGCCACTAATCGCGCGCGGATTACGCCATAAGCACATGACTTGGAAGGCATTTTTTTCAATCATTGCGTTACGTTCTTTCTATTTATGTTCAACGCCGCAGGCCTCTAGCCTTGGGTTGGCGCACCTGGATGCGCCCAAAAAAAACAGAGGATCCTGATATGAATTCCGCTATTGGACTGGGGGCTTTTCCCCATCGCCGCACGCTTGGGGTAATCACCGCCAGCCTGTTGAGCTTTTCCGTGCATGCCGCTCCCTTGACCCGCGACAATGGTGCGGCGGTGGGTGACAACCAGAACTCGCAGACGGCAGGGGCCAATGGCCCGGTGCTGTTGCAGGACGTGCAACTGATCCAGAAGCTGCAGCGCTTTGACCGCGAGCGCATTCCCGAGCGCGTGGTACATGCTCGCGGCACCGGTGCCCACGGCAATTTCACGGTAACCAACGACCTTAGCGACTTGAGCAAGGCCAAGGTGTTCGCCGCCGGCCAGAGCACTCCGGTATTCGTGCGTTTCTCCGCCGTGGTTCACGGTAACCACTCCCCGGAAACCCTGCGTGATCCGCGCGGTTTCGCCACCAAGTTCTACACGGCCGACGGTAACTGGGACCTGGTCGGCAACAACTTCCCGACCTTCTTCATTCGCGATGCAATCAAATTCCCGGACATGGTGCACGCGTTCAAGCCTGACCCACGTACCAACCTTGATGACGATTCGCGCCGGTTCGATTTCTTCTCCCATGTGCCCGAGGCTACGCGCACGCTGACCGAGTTGTATTCCAACTCGGGTACTCCGGCCAGTTATCGAGAGATGGATGGCAATGGTGTGCATGCCTATAAATTGATCAATGCCAAAGGCGAAGTGCATTACGTCAAGTTTCACTGGAAGAGTTTGCAGGGCATCAACAATCTGACGCCCAAGCAAGTCGGCAAAGTCCAGGGTCAAGACTACAGTCACATGACTAACGATTTGGTTACTAATATAAACAAGGGCAACTTCCCGAAGTGGGACTTGTACATCCAGGTGCTAAAACCACAAGATTTGTCCAAGTTTGATTTCGATCCATTGGATGCAACAAAGATCTGGCCGGGTATCCCGGAGCGAAAAGTTGGACAAATGGTTCTAAACCGTAATCCGGCAAATGTGTTTCAGGAAACCGAACAAGTTGCCATGGCGCCGGCTAACGTAGTTCCTGGTATCGAGCCTTCGGAAGACCGTTTATTGCAAGGTCGAGTGTTTTCTTATGCCGATACACAAATGTACCGCCTCGGTGCCAATGCCCTGCAATTGCCGATCAACGCACCGAAAGTTGCGGTGAACAATGGCAATCAGGATGGTGCGATGAACTTCGGTGCCAGCGCTTCCGGCGTGAACTATCAACCGAGCCGTCTGCAACCGCGTGAAGAAACGCAAACCGCACGTTACAGCCAGATGGCGCTGTCGGGCAGCACGCAGCAGGCGAAGATCCAGCGTGAGCAGAACTTCAAGCAGGCAGGCGATCTGTACCGCTCGTTCAGCAAGAAAGAGCGTCGCGATCTGATCGACAGCTTTGGCGGCTCGCTGGCCACCACCGATGACGAGAGCAAGCACATCATCCTGTCCTTCCTTTATAAGGCTGATCCCGAGTACGGCACCGGTGTTACTGAGGTGGCCAAGGGTGATCTGAACCGGGTCAAGGCCCTGGCAGCCAAACTGGTCGACTGATTCCACGCAACGTAACGCGGGGCCTGAGTCAGGCCCCGTTTCGCTGAGGGAGATTGCTGATGCGTGTTTATCTTTTGCTGTTGTTCGGGGTCATGTCCTGTGGTGCGCTGGCAGCACCGGCCGTGCAAAGCCCTGACGCGATCAAGGCACAGCTACAGGATTACTATTTCGACGCCGCCCGGCGCGGTGATGTGCCGATGCTCGATACCTTTATCGAGTCCGGTTATTCACTCGATACGCGCGACGACAAGGGCTACACCGCGCTGATTCTGGCGGCTTATCACGGTCAGGCACCCGCAGTGGAGCGCCTGCTCGCCGCCGGTGCGGATGCCTGTGCTCAGGACCAGCGCGGTAATACGGCGCTGATGGGCGCGATTTTCAAGGGTGAGTTACAGATTGCCCGCCGACTGATGGCCACCGATTGCAGCCCCGATCAACGCAACGGTGCCGGTCAGACGGCGGCGATGTACGCGGGTTTGTTCAAGCGCCTTGAATTGCTCGACGCGCTGCAAGCCAAAGGCGCCGACCTGAATGCTGAGGATCCGCTGGGTAACAGTGCCGCGCGTCTGGCCAGCGGCGAGATCCGTACCGCAGCGCCGCGCTGATCGGCGGCGCGTGCGTTATCATCGCGGTTTTTGTCGGGGGTTCTGATGGCCAAGGCCAAGCGCATGTACGGCTGCACCGAGTGCGGCGCAACCTTTCCCAAGTGGGCCGGCCAGTGTGGCGAGTGCGGTGCCTGGAATACGCTGACCGAAACCATGATCGAGAGCGGCGGCGCGACAGCCCCCTCCGGACGCACCGGCTGGACCGGGCAGCAGGCGCAGATCAAAACCCTGGCCGAAGTCAGCGTCGAAGAGATTCCACGGTTTTCCACTGCCTCCAGTGAGCTCGATCGTGTGCTGGGCGGCGGCCTGGTCGATGGCTCGGTGGTGTTGATCGGCGGCGACCCGGGTATCGGCAAGTCGACGATTCTGTTGCAGACCCTGTGCAACCTCGCCAAGAGCATGCCGGCGCTGTACGTCACCGGCGAGGAATCCCAACAGCAAGTGGCCATGCGCGCCCGCCGCCTCGGTTTGCCTCAGGATCAGCTACGGGTGATGACCGAAACCTGCATCGAGACCATCATCGCCACGGCACGTCAGGAAAAGCCCAAGGTGATGGTGATCGACTCCATTCAGACGATCTTCACCGAACAACTGCAATCGGCGCCCGGTGGCGTATCTCAGGTACGCGAGAGTGCGGCGTTGCTGGTGCGCTATGCCAAGCAGAGCGGCACGGCGATTTTCCTCGTCGGCCACGTGACCAAGGAAGGCGCGCTTGCCGGCCCGCGCGTGCTTGAGCACATGGTCGACACCGTGCTGTATTTCGAAGGCGAATCCGATGGCCGTTTGCGTTTGCTGCGGGCGGTGAAAAACCGCTTCGGCGCCGTCAACGAGTTGGGCGTGTTCGGCATGACCGACAAGGGTTTGAAAGAAGTCTCCAACCCTTCGGCGATTTTTCTCACCCGTGCCCAGGAAGAAGTCCCGGGCAGCGTGGTGATGGCGACGTGGGAAGGCACCCGGCCGATGCTGGTGGAAGTGCAGGCGCTGGTCGATGACAGTCATCTGGCCAACCCGCGCCGTGTGACGCTGGGTCTGGATCAGAACCGATTGGCGATGTTACTGGCGGTTTTGCATCGCCATGGCGGCATACCGACTCACGATCAGGATGTGTTCCTGAACGTGGTGGGTGGGGTGAAGGTGCTGGAAACCGCATCTGACCTGGCGCTGATGGCGGCCGTGATGTCGAGCCTGCGCAATCGGCCGTTGCCCCATGACCTGCTGGTGTTTGGCGAAGTCGGGTTGTCCGGCGAAGTGCGTCCGGTGCCCAGCGGTCAGGAGCGCTTGAAGGAAGCGGCCAAGCATGGCTTCAAACGCGCCATTGTGCCGAAGGGCAATGCGCCAAAAGAGTCGCCGCCGGGCTTGCAGATCATCGCCGTGACCCGCCTGGAACAGGCCCTCGACGCCCTCTTCGAATAACCACAATCCCCTGTAGGAGCTGCCGAAGGCTGCGATCTTTTGATCCTGATCTTTTAAAAAGCAAGATCAAAAGATCGCAGCCTTCGGCAGCTCCTACAGGGGGCCGGTTGTGATCAGATTTCGATCAGCGCACCCAATTCCCGCTCCAGCTCCTGCGGATCACCGAGGTTGAACTCGATCAAGCGCCGCAGGCGTTCGATCGACTCCAGGCTGATGTGCTTGCAGACAAAGCCCAGCTGGCCGTGGTCATCGTGGGTCAGTTGCACATCCATCTTGATGCCGACCTCATCATTGAGATGAATATCGACCAGAAAGTGCCACTGCGGATTGCCCAGCCACGGCTCGGGTTTTTCGATCAACAGTCCCTTGAGCGACAGATCGATCAACTTGACCGGCCAGATGTACTCGCCCTGACTCAATTCAGTTCTGGCATCGAACGCGATACGTTTGAATCGGCGACGCTCTGCTGGGTGCTCGCTCATGGCGCAATCCTCTCGAAGGTTTGCTGACTATAGACCCGACCAACCGGGTGCAGCCAACGATCAGGGCGTCTAGACCTATGTCGGGGTATGGCCTTTGTCGCCGTAAGCGCTAAACTCGGGGTGGCTGTCTTTCTTGTCCACCCTGGCTGGAATAATAAAATGAAAAACAATAATAGCCTGCTACGCCACTTACCCTGGCTAGTGCTGGCAATCGTAGGAGCGTGCGCCCTGGGCGTAGTGGCATTGCGCCGAGGCGAGGCGATTAACGCCTTGTGGATTGTGGTCGCTGCCGTGGCCATTTATCTGGTTGCGTACCGTTACTACAGCCTGTTCATCGCAACCCATGTGATGCAACTCGATCCGCGTCGGGCCACCCCCGCCGTGCTCAACAACGACGGTCTGGACTACGTTCCAACCAACAAACACATTCTTTTCGGTCACCACTTCGCGGCGATTGCTGGCGCGGGGCCTCTGGTCGGTCCGGTTCTGGCGGCGCAGATGGGGTATCTGCCCGGCACGCTGTGGCTGATTGCCGGTGTGGTGCTGGCGGGCGCGGTGCAGGACTTCATGGTTCTGTTCATGTCGACCCGTCGCAACGGCCGTTCCCTGGGCGACATGGTGCGTGAAGAAATGGGCCGTGTTCCCGGCACCATTGCACTGTTCGGCTGCTTCCTGATCATGATCATCATCCTCGCGGTGCTGGCGCTGATCGTGGTGAAAGCACTGGCCGAAAGCCCGTGGGGCATTTTCACCGTGATGGCGACTATCCCGATCGCGATGTTCATGGGCATTTACATGCGCTACATCCGCCCGGGCCGCATTGGTGAAATCTCCGTGGTCGGCGTTTTGCTGCTGCTGGGTTCGATCTGGCTCGGTGGGCAGATTGCCGCCGATCCGGTGTGGGCCAAGGCGTTCACCTTCACGGGTGTGCAGATTACCTGGATGCTGGTCGGCTACGGTTTTGTCGCTGCTTCGCTACCGGTCTGGCTGATTCTGGCGCCGCGTGACTACCTCTCCACGTTCCTCAAGATCGGTACCATCGTCGCATTGGCGATTGGCATTCTGGTGACCATGCCCGAGCTGAAAATGCCGGCGCTGACCCAGTTCGTCGACGGCACCGGCCCGGTGTGGAAGGGCGGTCTGTTCCCGTTCCTGTTCATCACCATTGCTTGCGGTGCGGTCTCCGGTTTCCACGCGCTGATTTCTTCGGGCACCACGCCCAAGCTGCTGGATAACGAAACCAACGCCCGTTACATCGGTTACGGCGGCATGCTGATGGAGTCATTCGTGGCGATCATGGCCATGGTCGCTGCATCGGTGATCGAGCCTGGCGTGTATTTCGCCATGAACAGCCCGGCGGCTGTCGTCGGCAGTGACGTGGTGTCGGTTGCGCAAGTGGTCACCAGTTGGGGTTTTGCGATTACGCCTGAGGCGCTGCAAGCCGTGGCGAATGACATCGGCGAAACCACCATCCTCGCCCGTGCCGGCGGTGCACCGACCCTGGCGGTGGGTATTGCGCAGATCCTGCACAGTGTCCTGCCGGGTGAGAACACCATGGCGTTCTGGTACCACTTCGCGATCCTGTTTGAAGCGCTGTTCATCCTGACCGCAGTCGACGCCGGTACTCGTGCCGGACGTTTCATGCTGCAGGATCTGCTCGGCTCCTTCGTTCCGGCGCTCAAGCGTACTGAATCCTGGACCGCCAACCTGATCGCCACCGCCGGTTGTGTGGCGATGTGGGGCTGGTTGCTGTACCAGGGCGTGATCGATCCACTGGGCGGCATCAACACCTTGTGGCCGCTGTTCGGTATCTCCAACCAGATGCTGGCCGGTATCGCGCTGATGCTCGGCACCGTGGTCCTGATCAAGATGAAGCGCCAGCGCTACATCTGGGTCACGCTGCTGCCGGCAACCTGGCTGTTGATCTGCACCACGACCGCAGGCTTCATCAAGCTGTTCGACGCCAACCCGGCGATCGGCTTCCTGTCGTTGGCCAAGAAGTACAGCGATGCGCTGGCCAATGGTCAGGTGATTGCTCCCGCGAAAAGCGTCGAGCAGATGCAGCACGTGATCTTCAACGCTTACACCAACGCCACGCTGACGGTGCTGTTCCTGTTCGTGGTATTCAGCATCCTGTTCTATGCGCTCAAGGTCGGCATCGCTGCCTGGGGCAAAAAAGAGCGTACGGATAAAGAATCGCCATTCCAGGCTCTGCCGGATGCGTAACCAGAGGATTGCAGCATGTTCAATGACCTGAGTCGCCTCGGTAAATACCTCGGTCAGGCGGCGCGCCTGATGGTCGGCATGCCCGACTACGACACCTACGTCGAGCACATGCAAAACAAACACCCGGACAAACCGGTGATGAGCTACGAGATGTTCTTTCGCGAACGTCAGGAGGCCCGTTACGGTGGCAAGGGTGGGCCGAAGTGCTGTTGATCTGACAGCCTGAGGTTGATGCAATCCCCCCTGTGGGAGCTAGCCTGCTGGCGATGAGGGCGTGTCAGTCGACATCCATGTCGAATGACACACCGCAATCGCCAGCAGGCTGGCTCCCACATTTGTTTTGTGTTGTTCATTCATTTTGTGAAGGGGATCGATTTGTCTTCTCCAATACCCGTAACAGTGCTCAGCGGTTTCCTCGGCGCCGGCAAGACCACGTTGCTGCGCCATATCCTGAAAGCCGAGCACGGCCTGAAAATCGCCGTCATCGAGAACGAATTCAGCGATGCCGGTATCGACACCCAGTTGCTGGGCGACGAGCCGGTGCAGGTCATGACCCTGGCCAACGGCTGCGTCTGCTGCACCATTCACACGGATCTGACCAAAGCCCTGTACCTGCTCCTTGAGCGTCTGGACAGCGGCGAGATCGCCTTCGATCGTCTGGTCATCGAGTGCACCGGTCTGGCCGATCCGGCACCGGTCGCGCAGACCTTTTTCATCGACGAAGAACTGCGCGAGCGTTACCTGCTCGACGGCATCATCACTCTGGTCGACGCAGCTCACGCCGACGTGCACCTGACCCAGACCATCGCTCAGGCGCAGATCGGTTTCGCCGACCGTTTGCTTGTGAGCAAGACCGATCTGGTGGACGAAGCAACGTTCACCGCGCTGAGCGAACGTCTGACCCGAATCAACCGCCGTGCGCCGATCCGCGTGGTCGAGCATGGCAACATCGATCTGGCCGAACTGCTGGATGTGCGCGGCTTCAACCTGAATGCCGATCTCGGCGGCGGCCTGAGCCTGCGCCCGGTGAGCAAAGCCCCCTCGATCGACCGCATCTCAAGTCTGGTACTGCGCACCGATCAGCCGCTGGATATCGATCAGCTCAGCGAGTTCATGAATGAGCTGCTGGAAGAGCACGGCAAGCAATTGCTGCGTTACAAAGGCGTGCTGAACATTGCCGGGGAAGATCGGCGGTTGGTGTTTCAGGGCGTGTTGAAACTTTACGGTTTCGACTGGGACACCGAATGGGCCGAGGGTGAGAAACGCGAGAGTGTGATTGTGTTTATTGCCGATGATTTGCCGGAAGAGAAGATCCGGGCGGGGTTTGCCAAGGTGGTGGCGAGCTGATGGATCTTCAGCGTCAGTGATGACGCTATCGCGGGCAAGCCCGCTCCCACAGGTTAAGCGTCGGTCATAAATTTTGTGGTCACCTCAACCACTGTGGGAGCGGGCTTGCCCGCGATGGCGATCTAACCGACGACGCAGCGGTCGTTGACGGAATACAGAAGGGTCTCCTCCAGATGATCCAGATGCCGATTCATCAGCAACTCAGCCCTGCCACCATCCCCACACTCAACCGCCTCAACAATCGCCAAATGCTCCCGCCACGCGCAACAACTGCGGGTCGATCCAGCACACCGCGCAATTGCCAATGAAGTTAGCGGTACCAGACTGCCCAGAAAATGCGCCAGCGGTGCATTACCCGCCATGCGCGCCAATTGCAGATGAAACTCCCCGGACAAGCGAATCGCCGCACCCCGTCGATCCTGTTCCACGGCCTGCCGTTCACGCTCTATCAAGGCTCGCAGACGTTTCAAACCGTCAGCCTGTGGGCGCTGACACGCCAGGCGCACCAGTGTGCTTTCCGTCAGCCGTCGTGCATGCAAAGTCTGCCGCGTTTGCTCTGCATCCGGCGCGGCCACCCGTGGCCGATGATTGGCGCGCAACACGATGACGTGCTCGTTGCCAAGCTGCGTCAGCGCCCGGCGCACGTCCGCGCGGCTGGCGCCGAACATCTGCTTGAGACTGTCTTCGGTGAAGCGGCTGCTCGGGTCGATGCGCTGCTCCAGAATCGCGTCGAACAGGCGCGGGTACAGATCATCCACCGGCGCGCGCAGGCGGGAGAAGGGCAGGGCGGCTGACATCTGGCGAGGGTGCGACGGCGTGGCAAGGCTGTTCATGGCCGGTCTCCAGTGTGAAATATTTCAGTTACTCAAGTGGTCGTCCGGAATGTTCATCTCGATGCCCATCCGCTGTGCCTCACGCAGAATGTGCCGGCGCATTTCAGCGCTGGCCTGGGCGCTGTTCTTGCTGCGAATCGCACGGACCACGGCTTCGTTTTCTTCCAGCCGTTCGGCCAGATGTTCCGGGGAGTTGCGCAGCACTTCGGCGCTTTGCTTGAGGGCGTTGCTGGTCTGTTGCACCACACTTTGAAAGATCGGATTCGAGGTCAGGGTGAACAGCTCTTCGTGGAACGCGATGTAGGCGCTGACCCCGGCTTCACTGTCGCCGGCTTCAAGCGCTTCGCGCATGTCCATCAGGGTCAGACGCAACTGGCCGACTTCCTTGCTGCTGATCGACTGCGCCACCAGGCCGACAATGAACGGTTCAAGGGTGTAGCGCAGTTGCAGCACGTCTTCGAGACTGGCACCGGCCACCGCGCTGTCGTGGCTCTGGCTGTCGCTGAGTTGCGCGTCGAGCACTACCACGCCTTTGCCCGGCATCGAGCGGACGAGGCCGAGGGTTTCCAGGACGATCACCGCTTCGCGCAGGCTTGGGCGGCTGATGCCCAGTTGTTCGGCCAGTTCGCGCTGGCCCGGCAACATGTCGCCGGTGCGCCACTGACCCCGGGCCAGTGCGGCGCGGAGTTTTTCTACGACTGAGTTGACGACGGTTGATGTGGTAATCACTTGTCTTGCTCCATGTGCCTGCGGGATCTGCCGCAGGCCAGATCGAAAGATCGCAGCCCAGCGGCAATCCCGGCAGGGTTGAAATCAGAACTCCTGCTGGTGCGCCGGAGTTGCTGTTTTACGCGGCTGAAAGGTGTAGCCCTGCTGACCGCTAAGTACTTTGTTCGCGCGTTGTACATCGATGTCTTTTTCCCAGCGGGCGATGGCCACGGTGGCGACGCAGTTGCCGATCAGGTTAGTGAGCGCGCGGCCGATGCCCATGAACCAGTCCACCGCCAGCACCAACACCAGACCGACCACCGGGATCGCCGGAATTGCCGTCAATGTCGCCGCGAGAATCACCAAGGCCGAACCGGGGATACCGTGGGCGCCTTTCGAGGTGATCAACGACACCAGCAGAATCGTCAGCAAATCAGTCATGGCCAAAGGCGTGCCGGTAGCGTTGGCGATGAAGACGATGGCCAGCGTCAGGTAGATCGAGAAACCGTCGAGGTTGAACGAATAGCCGGTGGGAATCACCAGCCCGACGGTCGAGCTGCCAATGCCGAGGTGTTCCAGTTTGCGCATGATCTGCGGCAACACCGCATCGGACGATGCCGTGCCCATGACGATCAGCAGTTCTTCGCGCAGGTACTTGAGCAGCGGCCACATACGCAGGCCGGACGCACGCATCACCAGGCCCAGAATCACGCTGACGAACGCGATGCAGGTCAGGTAGAACAAGCCGACCAGACTGCCCAGATGTTGCAGCGAATCGATGCCGTATTTGCTGGTGGTGAAGGCGATGGCGCCGAACACTCCAATTGGCGCCAGACGCACGATCATGCCCATGATCCGGAAGATCACATGGCTCAGTTCGTTGATCAGCCGCGAGATCCCGGATGCCGCTTCGCCAACCAGGTTCAACGCGCTGCCGAACAGTACCGAGAACAGCAGCACTTGCAGAATGTTGTTCTCGGCAAAGGCGCCGATCACCGACGTCGGGATCAGGTCCATCAGGAACTGCGTGGTGGTGTGCATGTGCTGGCCGCGCTCGGCCAGATCGCCCATGTCGGCCGTGGACAATTGCTCCAAGTGGATATTCGCGCCACTGCCGATGCCAGTGCTGAAGGCGAATACCAGGCCGATCACCAGGGCAATGGTGGTAAGCACTTCAAAATAGATAACCGACTTGAGGCCTATCCGGCCGACCTTCTTCAGATCGCCCGCGCCACTGATGCCGCTGACTACCACGCAGAACACGATCAGGCCGATAAGCATCTTGATCAGTTTGATGAAGCCGTCGCCGAGCGGTTTGAGCTGGGCGGAGTATTCCGGAAGGGTCAGCCCGCAGACGATGCCGAGCACCAGTCCGAGAACCACTTGGAGGAAGATTGAACGCGAGCACCATCTGAGCATGGGAGGAATCCTGGTCGGTGTCCTGGCTGCCGTACGCGGGGCGTATCAGATTCAGGACTTAATTATTGTGGTCTTACCGGTATGTCCAGTGCGGGTGCAGTCTACGCTCGGTTTTTTTGGAATGACAAGTGAAAATAGTGAAATTGGCATGACCGGTCTGACCAGTGGCCAAAGATCAAAAGATCGCAGCCTTCGGCAGCTCCTACACGGAAACGTGAATCCCAATGTAGGAGCTGCCGAAGGCTGCGATCTTTTGATCTTTCTTCAGGCGAAAAAAAACCGGCCAATCACTTGGCCGGTTTTTCATGCTGCGGTTTTAGCGTCGCAATTAAGCGCCGTATACCGGCAGTTTCTTGCAGATGGCTTTGACTTTCTCACGAACGGCATCGATCACCGCCTCGTTATTCAGGTCAGCCAGGATGTCGCAGATCCAGCCGGCCAGCTCTTTGCACTCTGCTTCCTTGAAGCCACGAGTGGTCACAGCCGGAGTACCGAAGCGCAGGCCGGAAGTCACGAACGGCGAGCGTGGATCGTTAGGCACGGAGTTCTTGTTCACGGTGATGAACGCTTTGCCCAGAGCAGCGTCGGCGTCTTTACCGGAGATTTCCTGCTTGATCAGCGACAGCAGGAACAGGTGGTTTTCAGTACCGCCGGAAACCACGTCGAAACCGCGCTCGATGAACACGCTGGCCATGGCCTGGGCGTTTTTCACCACTTGTTGCTGGTAAGTCTTGAACTCAGGCTGCAGCGCTTCCTTGAAGCAGATCGCTTTGGCGGCGATCACGTGCTCCAGCGGGCCACCCTGGGCACCCGGGAATACGGCGGAGTTGAGCTTCTTCTCGATGTCGGCGTTGGCGCGAGCCAGGATCAGGCCGCCACGTGGACCGCGCAGGGTCTTGTGCGTGGTGGTGGTCACGACGTCAGCGAAAGGCACCGGGTTCGGGTAAACGCCAGCGGCAACCAGACCGGCCACGTGAGCCATGTCGACGAACAGGTAAGCGCCAACCTTGTCAGCGATTTCGCGGAAACGCGGGAAGTCCAGGATCTGCGAGTAGGCAGAGAAACCGGCCACGATCATTTTCGGCTTGTGCTCAACCGCCAGACGCTCGACTTCGTCGTAGTCGATCAGGCCGTTGGCGTCGATGCCGTACTGGATGGCGTTGTACAGCTTGCCCGAGGAGGAAACGCTGGCGCCGTGGGTCAGGTGACCACCGTGGGCCAGGCTCATGCCCAGAATGGTGTCACCGGCCGACAGCAATGCCAGGTAAACGGCGCTGTTGGCTTGCGAACCGGCGTGCGGCTGAACGTTGGCGTAGTCGGCACCGAACAGTTCTTTGGCGCGGTCGATGGCCAGTTGCTCAACGATATCGACGTACTCGCAACCACCGTAGTAGCGCTTGCCCGGATAACCTTCGGCGTATTTGTTGGTCAATACCGAGCCTTGAGCTTCCATCACCGCTGGGCTGGTGTAGTTTTCCGAAGCGATCAGCTCAATGTGCTCTTCCTGGCGCACGGCTTCTTGCTCCATGGCGGCAAAGAGATCGGCGTCGTACTTGGCAATAGTCAAATCACGGCTGAACATGGCGGTCCTCAAGGATCGGGGGCAGAAAAGGGGGGCATTCTAACCCAATGGGTTTTGGATGGCATATGAAACGACATCATGTCGCAGACAAGTGGCGTTCATGCGCAGATCGATGGTAATTGTGCCGGCCTCAAAAGATCGCAGCCTTCGGCAGCTCCTACAGTAATCGGAGCCAATCCCGAATACTGTGATCGACATCAATCCCTGTAGGAGCTGCCGCAGGCTGCGATCTTTTTTGCAACACCAAAAATTCTCAGTCGAACATGAACAGCGCATCATTGCTGAACTGCGCCTCAAACCGCCCCGCCGGCATCGGCCGCCCGAACAGATACCCCTGAACCTCATCGCAGCCATGCTCACGCAGGAAGTCCAGTTGTTCATGGGTTTCCACGCCCTCGGCGATCACCGCCAGATTCAAGCTGTGGGCCATGGCGATGATCGCCCTGGCGATCTGCGCGTCCTGCTCGCCGGACGGCAGGCCATCAACGAACGTACGGTCGATTTTCAGCACGTCGATCGGGAACTGCTTGAGGTAGTTCAGCGATGAGTAACCGGTGCCGAAGTCATCGACCGCGATGCTCAGGCCGAGGTTTTTCAGGCCGGCGAGGATCTGCATCGCCTCGCTGACTTCACGCATCAGGATGCTTTCGGTCAGTTCCAGCTCCAGACATGCCGGCGGCAGACCGGTTTCGCGCAGGATCGTGGCGATCCGCGTACCGAGCTGGCCGTCGGAGAACTGCCGCGCCGAGATGTTTACCGACACCTTCGGCACGCGCACACGGTTCTGGTGCCAGGTCTTGAGCTGGCGGCATGCCTCGCTGATTACCCAGTCGCCGACATCGACCACCAGCCCGAGCTCTTCCAGTACCGGAATGAAATCTCCCGGCGGCACCAGTCCGCGACGCGGATGACGCCAGCGCAGCAGGGCTTCGGCGCCGGTCAGGCGTTTGCCGTCGCCGCTGAATTGCGGTTGGTAATACAGGACAAATTCGTCTTGTTCCAAGGCATGGCGCAGGTCGCTTTCCAGCTCCAGACGCTCCAGCGCACTGGCGTTCATGTCGGCCTGATAGAACTGGAAGTTGTTTTTGCCGCGCTCCTTGGCGTGGTACATCGCGGTGTCGGCGTTCTTCATCAGCTGGCTCAGTTCGTTGCCGTCCTGCGGGCTGAGGGCGATGCCGATACTTGCCGTCACAAAGAACTCGCGACCTTCGAGCACGAACGGCCGCACCAGACTGGCGAGAATCTGCTCGGCGACATGAATCGCCCGGTTCAGCGCCAGTTCACGGTTGGAGCGATGTTGCAGCAACAGGGTGAATTCATCGCCGCCCATGCGCGCCACGGTGTCGTCATCGTCGACGCAGGCCAGCAGGCGTGTGGCCATGTCTTTCAACATGCGGTCGCCGGCCGCGTGGCCGAGGGAGTCGTTGATCGGTTTGAAACGGTCAAGGTCGAGGAACATCAGCACCACCCACGACTTCTGCCGCTCGGCCGATTGCAGCGCGGTGTGCAGACGATCCTGGAACAGCGTGCGGTTCGGCAGATGAGTCAGGGCGTCGTAGTAGGCGAGGCGGTGAATCCGCTGTTCGCTGGCCTTGCGCTCGCTGATGTCACTGAAGAAGCACACGTAACTGGCCAGATCGCCCTCGTCATCGAGCACCGCCGTGATGCCGACCCACGCCGGGTAATGCTCGCCGTTACGGCGCTTGAGCCAGACTTCGCCTTCCCACGTGCTGTGCTGATGCAATTGCTTGAGCACGTAACGCAGGTGTGCGTCCTGTTGTTCGTCGACGGTGAGCATGTTCGGCAACTGGTCGAGGACTTCGGCCACCGCGTAACCGCTGACCCGGCTGAAGGCTTCGTTGGCCTGGACGATATAACCGGCCGGGTCGGTGATCAGGATCGCCGAAGTCGAATGTTCGAAAACCGTGGCGGCCATGCGCAAGTCTTTTTCGGCGCGGCGCTGCTGGCTGATATCGCGCCCCACGCCAAGCACGCCTTCGAACGCACCGTGTTCGTCCCACACCAGCACCAGGCGCAACTCGATCGGGATCTTGCGGCCGTCGGCGCGCAGGCAATCGAACAGGAACAGCTGGGTCTGCACCTGGTTGCGCAACAGCGCCAGTTGCTCGGGGTTGTCCAAAGCCTTGCTGACCCGATCCATCAGGGCATGGATGCCATTCAGTTGCTGCGGGTTGGCAATGGTCGATTGCCAGCCGTTCTGAAAAATCCAATCGACGTCGTAGCCCAGCACCGCCTGCACCGAGGGGCTGACGTAGTTCAGCGACAGCTTGCTGTCGGTGGAGAAGATCACGTCGCTGATGCTTTCGGCGAGCATGCGGTAGCGCTGCTCGCTGTCGCGCAGGGATTCGCTGGCCTCGATCTGCTCGGTGATGTCCTTGGCGACGCCGATGATCCGCGTGACCTGATCGTGCTTGTCGCGGGCCAGTGCCTGTTCGCGAATATCGAAGCGCCGCCACTCGCCGTCGCGATGGCGGAAGCGCAACTGACATTGCAACAACTGGCTGTAACCGGCGTGGCGCTGCATCTGGCGCGAGCGATGGTAGTAGTCGGCATCTTCCGGGTGCAGCAGGATTTCCCAGAAGTACTCGCCCATCTGATGCAGTTCGCTGCGGTTGTAACCGAGTGTCTGGCCGAGGTGGTGGTTGCTGAAAATCATCCGCTGGCTGATTACGTCCTGCACGTACAGATGATCCGGCACGGTACGCACCACGTCCGACCAGAAACCTTCACGTTCCAGCAGTGACAGCTCGATCAGTTTGCGGCTGGTGATGTCGTTGATGCTGAGGATCACCGCTTTGTAGTCATGCTGCTCGGTCGGCAGGCGCAGCACCATCCACAGATGCTGGTCGCGACCATTGATGTCGGGCAGTTTGATTTCCAGTTCCAGCTGTTTTTGCTGTTGCAGCACGGCATCCAGAATCTGATTGCCGATCGCGCAGTGACGGTGCGGATGGCCATCGATCAGCAGTTGCCAGGCGTCGTCACAGGAATTGACGTTGAGCAGTTGCAGCGCCACCTGATTGACCTCGGTGACGCGCAATTCCTGGAGCAATTGCTGGCGCTGTTGCGGTTGATCGAGCCAGGCCTTGAGTTGATCGCTGGTCTGGATCTGCACCTTGTCGAAAAATTGCTTGAGACCGGACAGGTCGAGTACGCAGAGGGCCACGCCGGTGCCCTCGAAAATATCCTGATAACGACGGCGACCCTCATGCAGCTGGCGCTGACGGCGGCGCATGTTCAGCAGAGCAATCACCGGCAGCATCGAGAAGGCCAGGCCCAGCAGGCATTTGCCGATGAACGCCGGCAGCAACTCTTCAAGCACACGTTGACGGTCGAACAGGCCGCGCAACTGCCAGTCGCTGCTGCTCAGCGGCACCGTAAGCACGGTGTTGGCCAGATCATCCGGGCTCAGTACGCCGGGCTTGGCCGACGACAGTGCTTCATCGCGGCTGATGATCTGATGGTTGAGACGGTTTTCCACCAGCCACAGTGGACGCAGGCCGGTTTCACTTTGTTTGGTCAGCGAGTCGAAGAAGGTCGGCGTCAGGCGCAAGACCCAGTAGCCGCGCGTGTTGCCGCTGGCCTGATGCAGCAGCAAATGCACCAGAGACCCGTCGTCCGCGTTGCTGAAGTAATGCGCCTGGGAGCGGCTTCGGCGCACCAGTTCAGTCAAGTAGACGGCGTCGGAACTGTCCGCTGCGCTGTCATTGATAATTCTGCCGGAAGGGCTGAGCAGCGCCATGCTGCGCAGATCGGGCAACGATTGCTGGAGCTTGCGCAGCAACGCCTGCTGTTCGTCGGCTGACTGCGGCTGTTCGACGATCGGTAGCAGATTGAGCGCGATCTGCGCATTCAGCGCCATGTTCAGGCTGACCTGCGAAGCGAGGTCGGCGGTGTAATCGATGGTGTACTGGCGCTGGTTTTTTTGGGTTTCGCGCAATTGGTCGAGCAGTTGCCAGAACAGCAACGCCAACAGCAAAAGCACGAGTGTCGCCAGCGCACCCTTTAATGTTCCACGCAGGGGCGAGCCTGGCGCCGGTTGGGTGCTGCTCACAGAGGCTGGCGGAGTGACATTGGACAAGCTGAAATCCTGCGGTCTGGCTGGACTGGCGCGACGTGCACTATAAGCCGGACGCCCAGAGGGGGGCTAGCATGCCTTGAGTCGTGGCGAAGTGCCAGCCCCGCGCGGCTGGACTGCCTTCTATCATTAAGGTAGCTTTGCCGGTTACGCGGGAGCGTTCCAGCTCCTACAATCAGACTTTTTCTGCGCGCACGCATTGATGACTATCAAGTGAACGACGCGCATCGGTCTGGCCGGGCATCGCCTGCGCTCCAATCATTCATCTGTCACTGACCCAAGGTTCTCCATGGCTCAATACGTCTTCACCATGCATCGGCTGGGCAAGGTTGTTCCGCCGAAGCGGGAAATCCTCAAAAACATTTCGCTGTCCTTCTTCCCCGGCGCCAAGATCGGCGTGCTCGGCCTCAACGGTTCGGGTAAGTCCACGCTGCTGAAAATCATGGCTGGCGTCGACACCGAGTTCGAGGGCGAAGCCCGTCCGATGCCGGACCTGAACATCGGTTATCTGCCGCAAGAGCCGCAACTTGATCCGACCAAGACCGTGCGTGAAGTGGTCGAGGAAGCGGTCAGCGTGATCAAGAACGCCCAGGCGCGCCTGGACGAGGTCTACGCGGCTTATGCTGAAGAAGATGCCGACTTCGACAAACTGGCTGCCGAACAGGCCAAGCTCGAAGCGATCCTGCAAGCCAGCGACGGCCACAACCTGGACCGTCAACTGGAAGTCGCCGCCGACGCGCTGCGTCTGCCGGCCTGGGATGCCAAGGTCGAATTCCTCTCCGGTGGTGAAAAGCGTCGTGTGGCCCTGTGCCGTCTGCTGCTGTCCGCTCCGGACATGCTGCTGCTCGACGAACCAACCAACCACCTGGACGCTGACTCCGTGGCGTGGCTGGAGCACTTCCTGCACGACTTCCCGGGTACCGTGGTTGCGATCACGCACGACCGTTACTTCCTGGACAACGTTGCTGGCTGGATTCTGGAACTCGACCGCGGCGCGGGCATTCCATACGAAGGCAACTATTCGGGTTGGCTTGAAGCCAAGTCCGATCGTCTGGCTGCCGAATCCAAGCAGCAGTCGGCTCACGAAAAAGCCATGAAAGAAGAACTGGAGTGGGTGCGCAAAGGCGCCAAGGCCCGCCAGTCGAAATCCAAGGCTCGTCTGCAACGCTTCGAAGAAATGCAATCGCAGGAATTCCAGAAGCGTTCGGAAACCAACGAAATCTACATCCCGGCCGGTCCGCGTCTGGGCGACAAGGTCATCGAATTCAAGAACGTTTCCAAGGGCTACGGCGATCGCGTGTTGATCGATAACCTGTCGTTCTCGATGCCGAAGGGCGCCATTGTCGGCGTAATCGGCGGTAACGGTGCCGGTAAATCGACCCTGTTCCGCATGCTGATGGGCAAGGAAACACCGGATTCGGGCAGCATCGAAATCGGCGAAACCGTGCAACTGGCGTGCGTCGATCAGAGCCGCGAAGACCTCGACGGCAGCAAGACCGTGTTCCAGCAGATCTCCGACGGTTCCGACCAGATCCGCATCGGCAACTACGAGATCCCGTCGCGTACCTACGTCGGTCGCTTCAACTTCAAGGGCGGCGATCAGCAGAAGTTCGTCAAGGACCTGTCCGGTGGTGAGCGCGGTCGCTTGCACCTGGCGCTGACTCTGAAAGAGGGCGGCAACGTCCTGCTGCTCGACGAACCGTCCAACGACCTCGACGTTGAAACCCTGCGTTCTCTGGAAGAAGCCCTGCTGGACTTCCCGGGCGCCGCCATTGTGATCTCTCACGATCGGTGGTTCCTTGACCGCGTCGCGACCCACATCCTGGCGTACGAAGACGACTCGCAAGCGATCTTCTTCGAAGGTAACTACACCGAGTACGAAGCCGACCGCAAAAAGCGCCTCGGCGAAGCGGCGGCCCAGCCACACCGGGTACGCCACAAAAAACTGGCCTGATTCGGGTTGGTTGCATGAAAAAGCGGAGCCTTCGGGCTCCGTTTTTTTTGCCAGCGTTTTTTCGGGGTACCGAGGTGGATTCATCGCTGGCAAGCCAGCTCCCACAGGATTTGTGATGTGCCCGGAATAGGTGAACACCGCTGAAACTGTGGGAGCTGGCTTGCCAGCGATGGCGGGTATAACTGTTGGTGCATAACTTGAACCTGATCTCACCATTCGGGTGCGTAACAGGCCAAAAAACAGTCTGATTTATATCCTGTGCACCATTTAATTTCATATCTGCGACATTTTGCGCTGTTCCTGTGCGCAATTCGTTTGCTACAGTCCGGCCCAATCTCTTCCAACGACAATAAATTTGCCGAGACTTTTCCCATGATCGAATCCGTCGAATCCTTCCTCGCACGCCTGAAACAACGCGACCCGGATCAACCCGAATTCCACCAGGCTGTCGAAGAAGTCCTGCGCAGTCTGTGGCCGTTTCTTGAGGCCAATCCGCATTACCTGACCTCGGGGATTCTGGAGCGCATCTGTGAGCCGGAGCGGGCGGTGGTGTTTCGCGTGTCGTGGGTCGACGATCAGGGCAAGGTCCAGGTCAATCGTGGTTTCCGCATCCAGATGAACAGCGCGATCGGCCCCTACAAGGGCGGCTTGCGCTTCCATCCTTCGGTGAACATGGGCGTGCTGAAATTCCTCGCCTTCGAGCAGACTTTCAAAAACTCGCTCACCTCGTTGCCAATGGGCGGCGGCAAGGGCGGTTCGGACTTCGATCCGAAGGGCAAGAGCGACGCCGAAGTCATGCGGTTCTGCCAGGCGTTCATGAGCGAGTTGTATCGCCATATCGGCGCCGACGTTGACGTGCCGGCCGGCGACATCGGCGTCGGTGCGCGGGAGATCGGATTCCTGTTCGGTCAGTACAAGCGCCTGAGCAACCAGTTCACCAGCGTGCTGACCGGTAAGGGCATGACGTACGGCGGCAGCCTGATTCGCCCGGAAGCCACCGGTTTTGGCTGCGTGTATTTCGCTGAAGAGATGCTCAAGCGTCGCGAGCAGACCGTTGAAGGCAAACGCGTGGCGATCTCCGGTTCCGGCAACGTTGCGCAATACGCCGCGCGCAAGGTCATGGATCTGGGCGGCAAGGTGATTTCCCTGTCCGACTCCGAAGGCACGTTGTATTGCGAAACCGGGTTGAGCGAAGAACAGTGGCTGGCGCTGCTGGAACTGAAAAACGTCAAACGCGGACGGATCAGCGAATTGGCGGCAGCCTACAACCTGGAGTTCCGCGCCGATCAGTTGCCGTGGTCGCTGGCCTGCGACATAGCGCTACCGTGCGCCACGCAAAACGAACTCGACGCCGAATCCGCCCGCCTGCTGCTGCGCAACGGCTGCGTGTGCGTGGCCGAAGGCGCAAACATGCCGACCACACTGGAGGCTGTGGATATCTTCATCGAGGCGGGGATTCTGTTCGCGCCGGGCAAGGCATCCAATGCGGGCGGCGTGGCCGTTAGCGGTCTGGAAATGTCGCAGAACGCCATGCGCCTGTTGTGGACGGCGGGCGAGGTGGACAGCAAGTTGCACGCGATCATGCAGTCGATCCACCACGCCTGTGTGCATTACGGCGAAGAGAACGGGCAGATCAACTACGTCAAAGGCGCGAACATCGCCGGCTTCGTCAAAGTCGCGGATGCGATGCTGGCTCAGGGTGTGGTCTGATTCGGTTCGATGCGAATCACTTCAATCATTTGATCGCCGGCGGGGCGCTGCCATAGCACCTCGTCGTTGAGCCGGGCTCCAAGCAGGGCCCGGCCCAGCGGTGAGCCCCAATTGATCAGGCCTTTGGCTGCGTCGGCCTGATCTTCACCGACCAGTTGCACGCGGCGTTCGGTGTCGTGTTCGTCGGCGTAGGTTACCCAACTGCCGATTTGCACTTTGTCGGTAGACGTCGCGGCGACGGCGACTTGTGCGCTGCCGAGGCGCTGATTGAAGTAACGCAAATCTCGTTCGAGATCGGCCTGGCGTTGCTTGTCAGCCTGTTCACCTTTTGCCGTTTGCTCGGCGTGCAAGGCTTGTAGCTCGGCGACTTTCGCCTGCAACTGTTGCAGACCTTGCTGTGTGACGTAATTGGGCTGCGCGCTGACCTGCCGTTCGACTGGCTGATCGGCTTGCGCGGCGGCGTTGTCTTCGTTGACGAAAGCACGGCTCATGGTGTCCTCCCCGTTAATGGGTTGGGCCATGCTCGCAGGCATTTGGTTTCATCGGATGTCTGCCAACGACCTATTGCGAGCGATAGGCCCGCGCGGCGCCCTGATCCTTCTGCTGCTGCCAGGCACGCTCGCGCTCGTCCCAGTGCTCGTTGCGATAGTCGTTGCGATCCTTGTTTTCCAGCATCGCCTGACACTGGCGAAAGCCGTCGGTCCAGCCCTCGGCGTATTGCTTGTCCTTGAGATAGCGCGGCACATTCTTGCGAAACTCGCCGCTGATCGAGCCGGCGGCTTGTCGGCCGCTGACACAACCGTCATCAAAACCGTCGGCAAAGGCCGGTGGATAACCCTTGGCGATCAGATCTTCGTGAGTGGTCTGGCAACCGCTCAGCAATAGCAAAACACCCAGCGTAACCGCACACCGCCACATCGCACTCTCCCGAGCCGTCACACGGCTTATGGGGAAAGTCTAGAAGGGGATTCGTTGATGGGGTGTGAAAGAAAGATCAAAAGATCGCAGCCTGCGGCAGCTCCTACAGGGGAAACGCATTCCAAGTGTAGGAGCTGCCGAAGGCTGCGATCTTTTCAGTAGTGATACCACTTCACCTCAAGCATCACTTCAGTTTCAGGCGTCGCCACATGACTGAACTCCCGCTGCGCACTCAGGCGCAGACCGAGATTGCGTGACAACTCCCACTGCTGATTCAGGCTCAGGCTACGGCGCACTTCGCCATTGAAGAAATAATCACCCTTGGCTTCGAGGCTGAGATTGCCCAGCGGGTTTTTCCACAGCACGCCGGTATTGAAACCGCCAGCAGGAGAAACGAACTCGGCGAAGTCATTGTTGTGTTCGACACGCACCGTGCCGAGGGCAAAACCAAGCACGTCTTCACCCAATTGCCACGTACCGCCACCGCCGCCATTGACGTGGCTGACCAGGGTTTCGTCATCGTGCTTGCCCGGCACGCGCTCAAGCCCGCCAGTCACTTGCCACGACAATGGCTGCAGCAACTCGTTACGCGGTGTCAGCGAGCGAATGGTCGCCAGATCCAGTTGCTGGAACTGCCAGTGATTGCCTTCGTACTGGCGCAGCTTCATCTGCAGGATTTCGATTTGCGCACCGAGCGGGAAGCTCTCGGCGTTGTCGTTGAGGTCGTGATACGCCATGCGCAAGCCGTACTCGGCGAACGCACGGTCGCCGCGAGTACCGAGCCCGGCCTGCCAGGTGCGCGATTCGTGGCCATCCTCCGGCAAGCCAGGACGAGGGATCTCCAGCTCCGGCGCCGGGTTTTTGTTGATCGCCCGCAGCAGTTCAAAGCTGCGCTGCGCCCGTTGCGGATCACGTTCCTGGCCGTTGGCGCGGTAGCGCTCCAGCCGATACGCGGCGTCGATGATCAGCGCTTGCCGGGCGCGGGGCAGGGCCTTGAAAGTGGGCGCTTGCAACACCTGTTGATCGGCGCTGACTTGCAGCACCCATTGCTGTTCTTCGTCAGTCAACGGTTCGGCGCGGCTGAGCAATTCGCGTTCACGGGACGGGCGGTATTCGATGCTTTCCACCAGACCCGCTTCTTTAACGGCTTTGACCGTGTCGGTAGGGATTGCAGTCAGCGGGAATTGTTCGGTCAGGCGCAGACTCGGCCGGGCCACTTGCAGCAGTTCGAGCAGACGGTAGGAGCAGTTTTCGTCGAAGAAGAAGTAGTCGAACTGGATCTGCTTCAACTCCCACACATGCTCGACCATGCGCGCGGTTTCTTCTTGCGTCAGGTTGAGCCGGTACTCCCACAGATCGCGGTTTTCCAGGCTGCGGTATTCGGAGAGTTTTTCTTGATAGGGCACCAGCGCAAACAGCCCCGGATAGCCGCCCATCAAACCTTTCCAGGCGTAGAGAATGCTGTTGTCCGAACCTTCGATATAGGCGCCGAAGTTGATCGCGTAACTGAGCAGCGAGGTCTTGTCGCTTTGCACGTCCGCCTGATCGATGCGCAGCAAGGTGTGGCCGAACATCGACGACGGGCTGTTGAGATACGCCGCCGGGAAGATCATCACCGCGCTGTGCGGCGAAACGTCCTTGAACCACTTTTTGTATTCGGCGCACGCCGGCGTCGGCAGATCGGTCAGGTTGAGCTGCGTTTTCAACCAACGGGTGCGGGCCGGATAAACGCATTGCGCGTGCTCCTCACCAAGACTGGCCGGGGCGTACAACGCCTGCACGGTGGCGGCCAGCTCACGGTCGGGGTGTTCATTGCCATCGGGCGCGAGAAAGAATTTCCTGTCGCTGACATAGCTGCGCCAGCCACCGAGTTTGGCGGTTTCGTAATGACCGAGGGAAATCCAGAAGCGGTCGTTGGCCAGTTGCTGCAAACGTTGAGGATCGATGTTTGGCGCGGCGGACAGCGGGGCGCAGACACAGAGCGCCAGCCAGGCAAGGCGTTTGAGCATAAGTGGCAACTTAAGTCGAAAGAAAATAAAACCCGGATCGGGGTGTGATCACTCACCCTGTGGCGAGGGGATTTATCCCCGTTGGGCTGCGAAGCGGCCCCAGAACCTGTATCCCCAATGCATCAGATACACCGCATGCACAGGTTTCACGACTGCTTCGCAGCCGAACGGGGATAAATCCCCTCACCACAGGTTCAGCGTCACAATTGACTGACAGCATTCAAAAGAAAACCCGCTCCCCGAAGGAAGCGGGCGGGGTCGAGCTTAAGCCTGCGTTGCGTACTTGGCCAGACGTGCGTCTGATTTCAGCACGGACAGGGTGTTGGTATGCACGTCTTCAGCGGTCACGTCAGCCTTGCTGAAGATCTGCTGGAAGTGCTCGTGAGTCACAGCAGCGAAGTGCGCACGGTCTTCCGGCGCCACGCCCAGTACCACGGCGTAGGTCGTCAGCGCTTCGCCGTTGCCCTTGGCCATGTCTTCAGACAGCTCGTTCATCATGCCATTCATGGCAAACCAGGATTTGCCGCCATAGGTCAGCGACGCGTTGGTCGAGCAACCGTTGGTGCCGGAGGTCATACCAAACGTGGCGTTACCGGAAGTGCCGTTGGTGGTGGATGCCAGGAAGTGAGCCGGGGTGCCACGCTGACCTTCGAACAGCATGTTGCCCCAACCGCAATCCGGGCCGCCTGGAGCTTGCGCCATTGCGTTGATGGATACAGCGGTGAAGAGAGTACCGAGAAGAATCCGTTTCATAGCTTTTATCTCTTTATGTGCATACCAATGGACAGGGTTCTGGCGCCTTACGGTGCCAGTGGGCCGGTATTAGTTCCAGCCGCGCAGTTTGGAGTTTAGGCACGTTCCTGGGGTTCCGTGAGTTTTTGCAAAATATTTGGAATAAACCCCGGTTTCAAGGGCGCGGGTCACGGGCCGGGCGTTTGTCTATGCTTTGTCACATGGCGCGCCTTGCCAGTGGGGTACGGGCAGCGCCAGAATGCCGCTATCTGCCCCGCCTGATTGTTAAGGAAGCCCGATGCCTGATCCTGTTGCTGCCAGCTTGCGTCTAGCGCCCGAAGCGCTGACCCGTCCGTTTTCCGCTGAACAGTTCAGCTTCACTACCACCAATGATCTGGAGCCCTTTCGCGGTGTGCTCGGCCAGGAACGTGCGGTCGAAGCCTTGCAGTTCGGTGTGGCCATGCCACGCCCCGGTTACAACGTTTTTGTCATGGGCGAGCCCGGCACCGGTCGCTTCTCGTTCGTCAAACGCTACCTGAAAGCCGAAGGCAAACGCCTGCAGACCCCGGCAGACTGGGTCTACGTGAATAATTTCGATGAGCCGCGCGAACCGCGCGCACTGGAACTGCCATCGGGCACGGCCGGCGCGTTCATCGGTGACATCAACGGCTTGATCGACAACCTGCTGGCGACTTTTCCGGCGGTCTTCGAACACCCGTCCTACCAGCAAAAGAAAAGCGCCATCGACCGCGCCTTCAACCAGCGCTACGACAAGGCCCTCGACATCATCGAGCGTCTGGCCCTGGAAAAAGACGTTGCCCTGTATCGCGACAGCAGCAACATCGCGTTCACGCCGATGCTCGACGGCAAGGCGCTGGATGAAGCTGAATTCGCCCAGTTGCCGGAAGCCGATCGCGAGCGTTTTCACGAAGACATTTCCGGTCTCGAAGAACGCCTGAACGAAGAACTCGCCAGCCTGCCGCAGTGGAAGCGCGAGTCGAACAATCAGTTGCGTTCGCTCAATGAAGAAACCATCACCCTGGCCTTGCAGCCATTGCTGTCGCCGTTGTCCGAGAAGTACGCGGAGAACGCAGCGGTCTGCGGTTACCTGCAAGCGATGCAGGTGTACCTGCTGAAAACCGTGGTCGAGCAACTGGTCGACGACAGCAAGACCGACGCCGTCGCCCGCAAGCTGCTGGAAGAACAATACGCGCCGAGTCTGGTGGTCGGTCATCCGTCCAGCGGTGGCGCGCCCGTGGTTTTCGAGCCGCACCCGACGTATGAAAACCTGTTCGGCCGCATCGAATACACCACTGATCAAGGCGCGCTGTACACCACCTATCGCCAGTTGCGTCCGGGTGCCTTGCACCGCGCCAACGGTGGTTTCCTGATTCTTGAAGCGGAAAAAATGCTCAGCGAGCCGTTCGTGTGGGATGCGCTCAAGCGTGCCCTGCAATCGCGCAAGCTGAAAATGGAATCGCCGCTGGGCGAGATGGGCCGCTTCGCCACCGTGACCCTCAACCCGCAGCACATTCCGTTGCAGGTCAAAGTCATCATCATCGGCGCGCGGTCGTTGTATTACACGTTGCAGGACCTCGATCCGGACTTCCAGGAGATGTTCCGCGTTCTGGTCGACTTCGATGAAGACATCCCGATGGTCGACGAGAGCCTGGAGCAATTCGCCCAGCTCCTGAAAACCCGGACTTCGGAAGAGGGCATGGCACCGCTGACGGCCGATGCGGTCGCGCGTCTGGCGACTTACAGCGCACGTCTGGCCGAACACCAAGGACGTTTGTCGGCGCGCATCGGTGATCTGTTCCAACTGGTCAGCGAGGCGGATTTCATCCGGCATCTGGCCGGTGATGAGATGACCGATGCCGGTCACATCGAGCGTGCCCTGAAAGCCAAGGCCACTCGCACCGGACGTGTGTCGGCGCGGATTCTCGATGACATGCTCGCCGGGATCATCCTGATCGACACCGATGGCGCGGCGGTCGGCAAGTGCAACGGGCTGACCGTGCTTGAAGTCGGTGACTCGGCGTTCGGTGTGCCGGCGCGGATTTCCGCCACGGTGTACCCGGGCGGCAGCGGTATCGTCGACATCGAGCGTGAGGTCAATCTTGGCCAGCCGATCCACTCCAAAGGCGTGATGATCCTCACCGGGTATCTGGGCAGCCGTTACGCCCAGGAATTCCCGCTGGCGATTTCCGCGAGCATCGCACTGGAGCAATCCTACGGTTACGTCGACGGCGACAGTGCGTCGCTGGGCGAGGCGTGCACGCTGATTTCGGCGTTGTCGAAAACCCCGCTCAAGCAATGCTTCGCGATCACCGGTTCGATCAACCAGTTCGGTGAAGTGCAGGCGGTGGGCGGGGTCAACGAGAAGATCGAAGGCTTCTTCCGCCTCTGCGAAGCACGCGGCCTGACCGGCGAGCAAGGCGCGATCATCCCGCAGGCCAACGTCGCGACGTTGATGCTTGATGAGAAAGTGCTGGCGGCAGTGCGCGCGGGGCAATTCCACGTGTACGCGGTGCGTCAGGCCGACGAAGCGCTGAGCCTGCTGGCCGGTGAGCCGGCCGGTGAGCCGAATGCCGATGGTGAATTCCCGGAGGGCAGCATCAATGCGCGAGTGGTTGAACGCCTGCGCGATATTGCCGAGATGATCAGCGAAGAAGATCTGAAAGAAGCCGAGAAGGAGTTGGCGCAGGAGGCGTTGGTAGAAGCCAAACCGGCTTAACGCCCAACGCGGTCAAACTGTAGGAGTGAGCCTGCTCGCGATAGCGGTGTGTCAGTCGACAAAAATGTTGCCTGACACACCGCCATCGCGAGCAGGCTCACTCCTACATTTGTTTTGTGTCGATCTTCAGGGAAATCGCCACAACTCTGACGCCAATATTCACACAATGACCATTCGGCGCATTCTGGTTTCATAAAGCTTGCCCGGCGGACTTTTCTTCTATTCTCAGCTCAAGGATATCGACAGTATCACTGGATCGAGCCAGTCCTCCCGAGAGGGCTGAATACCGGCTTTACCGAGGGTCGCCGCCATGTCGCGCAACCTCTGCCTCACCCGTCAATGTCTGGGTCTCGTGACCCGTATCGAATGCGCCATCAAACCGTTGGCCGGCGATAACGGCATGTGGACACTGCTCTTCGCTGCCGGCATGGCCGGCGAACAACCTTCCGCCATCAAAGCCCAGGGTCCGTTCCACGGCCCGATTGCCGCTGAGTCGATTCTCGACACCATCGTTGAAAGTCTGACGTTGCACGGCTATGAGCTGGCCGACGACCCGCAGATCTGGAGCCTGCACCTGCAAGCCCAGCTTCGGCAGATCAACGGCGGGCGTGGCCGCAGCCTCAACTGACACGCGCCCCTGTAGGAGCTGCCGCAGGCTGCGATCTTTTGACTTTGCTTTTCAAGGAGCAGTCTCAGCTACTTGCGCCTTGTCGAGTTTGACCTCAAAACCATATTGCACGGTGGCGAGGTTGGTTCGCTGATAGGTTTCCACGTGGGTTGGACGGCCATAGAAGTAGTGCACGCCAGACAGCGCCGGGCCTTCTGCGCTCGCATCGTGGCTGACCGAGAGAATCTGCTTGAGGTATTTGCCGCTGTCGTCCTTGACGAAGAATCGCCATTCATCGGCTCGGAACAGCTTCAAGTCGACCACCAGCGTGTTGTTCCTGATCTCCAGACCTTTGGGCAAAGACTTGGCGTCATAGGTTTTTTTCTCGACCGATGCGAGAAACAGCGGCATTGAGCCGACGGCAATCGCCGGCGTATCCGGAAACAGGTTCAAATCGTAGGTGATCGTCGCGTTCAGTGGATCGACCTGATAAGCCTCGGGCGGTAGCTCGATCGGTTCATCGAGTTTGCCGCTGCGCTTTTCGGTGAAGAACGTCACCGGGCTGACCCCGGGGTTGAAGTCGTCACCGAGCAGTTCGTCGTTGAAGGTGCGGCGGTGAGAAAACTCGATGCGCGCAGCGCTCGAGTCCTCCACCGATTGTTGAATACGGATACCGGCCTTCAACTGATCCTCGGTCAGGCTCGCGCCTTTGAGCCAGTTCGCGGCCAGATCGTCATACACCACAATCGGCAAGTCCAATGGCTGGACAGTTTTTTCCACGGTGTGCGGGTTGAAGGTGCGAATCGGCAGATCCAGTGCCTTGCGTGTCACGGTTGCCGAGGAAAAATCCAGCAGGCTGACTTCCAGTGTCTCGATCGGGCCGTTGAAGTAGACCTTGTTGTAGCGGCGCGGGTGTTGTTGCTCGAACGCCAGTTGGTCGTCACTGAGCTGCTTTTCCAGCGCGTCGCTCCAGGTTTTCTGCTGTTGCAGATGCGTCAGTTGTTTTTCGTAGAAAGTAACCTGCTCCGGACTTTCGTTGATCGAACCGGCACGCACCAGGTATTGACCACTGCCGTCGCGCGCCTGAACAATCAGCGGATTGAGCTGGGCGTCAGCGACTTCCGGGGCCAGCGGCAGGTTGTTGCTGAATTCGACTTCGGCGTAGTTCTTTTCAAGCTTGAGCAGTTTGACGCTGAGATTGTCGTTGGTACGGGTCTGGCCGACATCTTTCTGCGTCAGGTCGAAACTGTATAGGCGGCGCGGCGCGATGACTTCGACCTGGCCTTGCAGGCTCACCGGTTGCGGCAGGTTTTTCTTGTCGACGTCCAGGCCATCGATGAACGGGTAGGTCACGGTCAGGTCATCGGGGTTGGTGACGTTGGAGCTGGATGGGCTGAGCTGAATGCCCGGATCGGTTTCCGACCATTCCGGCTGATAAGCAATGACGCGCTTGTTACTTAGCGTCACCGATTGCCACTCCACGCCATGCGGGAACAGGAAGCCGCCGGGAATGTTCAGGTTAAACGGGAAAACCGGTTGCAAGTCGATGAGGTAATCGGAGCTGGAATCTTTGTGCAGCACAAACAGACCATTGATGAAGGTATCGACCAGCGCCTGCGGGGTAGGGTAGTGCTTGAGCACGCCAAGGGCGTCTTCGCCATATTCGGTTTTTGCCGGATTGCTGTCGAGCTTGAGCTGCGCGCGTTCGAGTAACAGCAGCGAACCGCCGAGTTCGGTGACGGCGTCCTTGAGCTTCGGATCGGTGATGGCGTCCAGTGACTGTTCGAATTTTGCGGTTTTTTCTTCAAGGCTGACCGTGTGCTTTTCGTCACCTTGCGAGCAACCGCCAAGGAGCAGGGTGAAGCAAATTCCGGCAATCGTTATCGGCAATCGCACATCCATTTCCACTTTTCCTGTCCGCTTTCGCTGGGCCGTCAATGGTTTGGACACTAGCAGAAAAAAATGCCGCACACGTGCGCCGGTAGCGGATTTTCAGGCGGTTTCTGGCTGTCACAGCGGGCTGGTATACTCGCCCCCCATTACAACCCCCCTTGTGTGAGATTCAATGGAACGCTTTATCGAAAATGCAATGTATGCCACGCGCTGGCTGCTGGCGCCGATCTACATCGGGCTGTCCCTCGGGCTCCTGGCGTTGGCACTGAAATTTTTCCAGGAAGTTTTCCACATCCTCCCCAACGTCTTCTCGATGGCCGAGTCGGACCTGATTCTGGTCCTGCTGTCGCTGATCGACATGGCGCTGGTCGGCGGCCTGCTGGTGATGGTGATGATTTCCGGTTACGAGAATTTCGTCTCGCAGCTGGACATCGACGAGGGCAAAGAGAAGCTCAGCTGGCTGGGCACCATGGACTCCTCGTCGCTGAAGATGAAAGTGGCGGCTTCGATCGTGGCGATTTCCTCGATCCACTTGCTGCGCATTTTCATGGACGCCAAGAACGTCGATCCCGAGCACCTGATGTGGTACGTGATCATCCACATGACGTTTGTGATTTCGGCATTTGCCATGGGTTACCTGGATAAGCTCACCAAGCACTGATCATTCTTTGATCGCTGCAAACCCGCCCGTCTGTTGCGAAACAGACGGGCGGTGTCGTTTTTGGCTTGTGCTTTTTTGCCCGCAGGCATATCCCTGTAGACCTACTGGCTCGCCACTGCGTGAGGTGTGTTCATGAACCTGCAAGAGTTGAACGCGTACGCCATCGCCGGCAAGGTCGATGAGCTGAACCTGATCTCCATGGAAGGCGGCATTTACCTGCTCGAAGCGCGTATGCGTGGGGCGGCCTATCCGCTCAGCAACCCTCAAGGGCAGATGTTGACGCTACGCTCGGTCGAACATGCCCGTGATGTGTTGCATACCTTTCCGGTATTGCCGTTCAACCTCGTACACACCTCGGTACATGATGAAATGTGTGGCCTCGGCGCCAGTGGCGAGGAAAGTCTGAAAGTGCCGCTCGCCTGGCGTTCCGCGCTGTAGCCCCGTCGCCCCAAACGGCAGGGCATCTGTGCTAGTCTGCTCGCCCTTTTGGTTCCGGGCGCGCCGGGACGCGCTGTGTACGCACGGCACGTCTGTTGGCCGTCCGCACAGCGGAGCAGTGTCATGTCCGAAGTAAATCTGTCCACCGACGAAACTCGCGTCAGCTACGGTATCGGCCGTCAGCTGGGTGACCAGCTGCGCGACAACCCGCCACCGGGTGTCAGCCTTGACGCTATTCTGGCCGGTCTGACCGACGCTTTCGCCGGTAAGGAAAGCCGTGTAGGTCAGGAAGAAATGTCCGCCAGCTTCAAAGTGATCCGCGAGATCATGCAAGCCGAAGCGGCTGCGAAGGCTGAAGCTGCAGCAGGCGAAGGCCTGGCATTCCTGGCTGAAAACGCCAAGCGTGACGGCATCACCACTCTGGCTTCCGGCCTGCAATTCGAAGTGCTGACTCAGGGCGAAGGCGCCAAGCCAAGCCGTGAAGATCAAGTGCGTACTCACTACCACGGCACCCTGATCGACGGCACTGTGTTCGACAGCTCCTACGAGCGTGGCCAGCCAGCAGAATTCCCGGTTGGCGGCGTCATCGCCGGCTGGACCGAAGCCCTGCAACTGATGAATGCCGGCAGCAAATGGCGTTTGTACGTGCCGAGCGAACTGGCTTACGGCGCTCAAGGCGTTGGCAGCATCCCGCCGCACAGCGTTCTGGTATTCGACGTCGAGCTGCTGGACGTTCTGTAAGACCTGGCCTGTCTGCATGACAGGCTAATGTGGGAGCCAGCCTGCTGGCGATAGGGTCGACACCGGTTTTTGTTCAAGACCGCGTTGATGCCATCGCCAGCAGACTGGCTCCCACAGTTTTTTCCGTGACTCTCATAGTTCTATCTTGTGATGCAGTTCATTGGTCGGGCGCAAGGCCCGGGCGTAGCAGAACAGGAACAGATTGCGCACCAGCTCCTTGAGCACCAGCGGCTCGCTGGAATTCAGGCTGCTGACATCCAGATCACCCTGATCCTGCAGCTCATGCAAGGCTTCTTCTTCAAGCACCGCACAGACTTCCCCGGTTTCCCGATGCAGGATTCTGAGGTACGGGTGTGGGCGATCCAGCCAGGCGTCGATCAAATAAGTCATGGTTCTCATCTCCATTGAAAGGGTTTCAATGAGAATAATTCTTATTCATCAAATAGCAAGCGCCTATTGGCGGATTGCAGATTTTTCAGGGTAAAGATTGCGTAAGGTCAAAACGGCTGGCGCTTGGCTATCGCGTGGATGTGCTGAGGGAAACAGGGGAGGGCGGAGCTCCATCCCACGGCGGGCGCGGGATGGATGACAGCAGAATCAGACTTTTCTGACGAACTCGGATTTGAGCTTCATCGGGCCGATGCCGTCGATCTTGCAGTCGATGTCGTGGTCGCCATCGCACAAGCGGATGTTCTTGACCTTGGTGCCGACCTTGACTACCAGCGACGTGCCTTTGACCTTGAGGTCCTTGATCACGGTGATGGTGTCGCCGTCCTGCAGGACGTTGCCGACCGAATCTTTCTTCACGGCGTCATCGGAGGCTGCTTCGGCTTCGCCATTGGCAGACCACTCGTGGGCGCACTCCGGGCACACCAGTTGAGTGCCGTCTTCGTAGCTGTATTCGGAATTGCATTTCGGGCAGGGTGGCAACGTGCTCACTAGGGCTCCTTGAGAGGGGATCGCTAAAAGTCGCACATTGTATAGGGTTTCTCGGCTGCTGGCGCCAAAAGCAAAAAATCGCAGCCTCAACAGCTCTGTAGGAGCTGCCGAAGGCTGCGATCTTTCGATCTGTTTTCAGCGATTTCAGTGTGTACGGGCGACCGCAAACTCACTCAATTCAACCAGTGCATCACGGTATTCGCTGGCCGGCAGCGCTTCGAGGCACTTGATCGCGCGGGCCACGTAATCGCGGGCCAGTTGCGCGGTGTACTCAAGCGAACCGGAAGCTTCCACGGCGATGCGGATGCTTTCAAGGTCTTCGATCCCGCCTTTCTGGATCGCCTGGCGCACCAGTGCAGCCTGTTCAGGCGTGCCTTCGCGCATGGTGTAGATCAGCGGCAGGGTCGGCTTGCCTTCGGCCAGATCGTCACCGACGTTCTTGCCCAGGGTTTCTGCGTCGCCCTTGTAGTCGAGCAGATCGTCGACCAACTGGAATGCCACGCCCAGGTGATCGCCAAAGGTGCGCAGGGCTTCGCTCTGCTCGGCGGTCGCACCGGCCAGCGCGGCGGCGCTGTGGGTCGAGGCTTCGAAAAGCATCGCGGTCTTGCCGCGGATGACTTCCATGTAGGTTTCTTCGGTGGTGCTGGCGTCGCGGACCTTGGACAGTTGCAGCACTTCGCCTTCAGCGATGATGCGCGTGGCCTGCGAGAGGATCTTCATCACCGGCATCGAGCCCAGTTCGACCATCATTTCGAACGAGCGCGAGTACAGGAAATCGCCCACCAGCACACTTGGCGCGTTGCCCCACATGGCGTTGGCGGTCGAACGACCACGGCGCATGCCGGACATGTCGACTACGTCGTCATGCAGCAAAGTCGCGGTGTGCAGGAATTCGATGGTGGCAGCGAGCAGGCGCATGTCATCACCTTCGCGACCCAAGGCCTTGCCACACAGCAACACTAATAAAGGACGCAGGCGTTTGCCGCCGGCCGAGGTGATGTAATCGCCGATTTTCGATACCAGCGGCACTCGGGAAGTCAGCTGCTTCTTGATGATGCCGTCGACGGCGCTAAAATCGTCCGCCACCGCGCGGTAGAAAGCTTGGGGTTGCATCAGCGAGAGTCGCTCCAGAAGGGTTGCGCGGCATGCTAGGACCCCCGTCCAGACCTGTCAAGGCGCGATGGACGGCTACTTGCAAGCCTGCGATAGCTTGCGTACAATCGCGCACCCTGAACTTCCTGGGCAGCACCTGCCTTACGCAATTGCTAGCGGGCCTTCCAGCCCCATGCAGCCATGCCAGCCAATACCTCTTCTTATAAAGAGCTGGGTGAGCAGGATTATCGGAGAAACACCATGTCTTATGCAGTAATCGTTACTGGCGGCAAGCAGTACAAAGTCGCCCCAGGTGAATACCTGAAGATCGAAAAACTGGAAATCGCTACCGGCGAATCCGTTACCTTTGATCGCGTTCTGTTGGTTGCCAATGGCGACGACGTAAACATCGGCGCCCCAGTTGTTGCTGGCGCTACTGTTGTGGCTGAAGTGATCTCCCAAGGTCGTCACGATAAAATCCGCATCATCAAGTTCCGTCGTCGTAAGCACCACATGAAGCGTATGGGCCACCGCCAGTGGTACACCGAGATCAAAATCACCGGTATTCAGGCTTAATTTCAGCCTAATTCCTCACTAGGAGAATTGAACTCATGGCACACAAAAAAGCTGGTGGTAGTACCCGTAACGGTCGCGACTCAGAAGCCAAACGCCTTGGCGTGAAGATGTATGGCGGCCAGAAGATCATTCCGGGCAACATCATCGTGCGTCAGCGCGGCACCCAATTCCACGCTGGTTACGGCGTTGGCATGGGTAAAGATCACACCCTCTTCGCGAAAATCGAAGGCGTGATCAAGTTTGAAGTAAAAGGCGCGTTCAACCGCCGTTACGTGAGCGTTGTCGCGGCTTAATCGCGAGATCGCTGGAAGAGCCCTGTCTTGCGACGGGGCTTTTTCGTTTGTGGGGTGAGTCTCTTGCAAAACTGTTTGTATGGGCTGTCGGCGTGCGATACAGGTCGTGTTTTGGGGTCGCTGCGCTCATTTTTGCAAGAGTCTTATGTCTTGATTGTTTTTCGGCTCGTCCGTATGGCGAGAGGCGTTGGTTATGAAGTTTGTTGATGAAGTATCGATTCGAGTAAAGGCTGGTGATGGCGGCAATGGCGCCATGAGTTTCCGTCGGGAAAAATTCATCGAGAACGGTGGCCCGAACGGTGGTGATGGCGGTGACGGCGGTTCCATCTACATGATGGCCGACGAAAACCTCAACACCCTGGTTGATTACCGTTACACCCGGCACTTCGATGCCGAGCGTGGTTCCAACGGCGGCAGCACCGACTGCACCGGTAAAAAAGGTGAAGACCTGATCCTGCGCGTTCCGGTCGGCACCACCGTGATCGACTCCGCTACTCAGGAAGTCATCGGTGACCTGACCAAGGCTGGTCAGAAACTGATGGTGGTGCAGGGCGGCTGGCACGGTCTGGGTAACACTCGTTTCAAATCCAGTACCAACCGTGCGCCGCGCCAGACCACTCCAGGTAAACCGGGTGAGCAGCGTGACCTGAAACTGGAAATGAAAGTGCTCGCCGACGTAGGTCTGCTGGGCTTGCCGAACGCCGGTAAAAGTACCTTTATCCGTTCGGTCTCGGCAGCCAAGCCGAAAGTTGCCGATTACCCGTTCACCACGCTGGTGCCAAACCTGGGGGTGGTCAGCGTCGATCGCTGGAAGAGCTTCGTCGTTGCCGATATTCCAGGCCTGATCGAAGGTGCTTCCGATGGCGCCGGCCTGGGTATCCGCTTCCTCAAGCACTTGGCGCGTACGCGTCTGCTGCTGCACCTCGTCGACATGGCGCCGCTGGATGATGCCAGCGCTCCGGATGCTGCAGAAGTGATCACCAATGAACTCATCAAGTTCAGCCCGTCCCTGGCTGAGCGTGATCGTTGGCTGGTGCTGAACAAGTGCGACCAGATCCTTGAAGAAGATCATGAAGAGCGCGTCAAGGAGATCGTTGATCGCCTGGAATGGACTGGTCCGGTCTACGTGATCTCGGCCATTTCCAAGCTGGGTACCGAGCGTCTGTGCCACGACATCATGCGTTACATGGAAGATCGTGCCGATCGCCTGGCCAATGACCCTGTCTACAAGGAAGAGCTGGCTGATCTCGATCAGCGCATCGAAGACGAAGCGCGCGCGCAACTGCAGGCGCTGGATGACAAGCGTGCCCTGCGTCGCAGTGGCGTGAAGTCGGTCCACGACATCGGCGACGATGATTGGGACGAAGAAGATGTGGATGACGAAGACGGTCCGGAAATCATTTACGTGCGTGACTGATCCGTTGCGATAAACTTGAACGCCGCTCAATCGAGCGGCGTTTTAGTATCTGGAAATCGCAAGTCACAAATAACGTCATGGGCGGCGCTGGGTCGCGCTGCCCTCAAGCTAAGGTTGAAGATGATGCGGAGCAAGGTGACAGGTGCGCAGCGTTGGGTCGTGAAGATCGGCAGCGCTTTGCTGACAGCTGATGGCAAAGGGCTGGATCGCGCGGCAATGAGTGTCTGGGTCGAGCAGATGGTGGCCTTGCATGAGGCTGGCGTCGAGTTGGTGCTGGTGTCCTCCGGGGCGGTAGCGGCCGGCATGAGCCGCTTGGGCTGGACCGCACGACCCAGTGCGATGCACGAGCTCCAGGCGGCCGCTGCAATTGGTCAGATGGGTCTGGTGCAAGCTTGGGAATCAAGCTTCGCCGAGCATGGCCGGCACACCGCGCAGATTCTTCTGACTCACGATGACCTGTCCGATCGCAAACGCTACCTGAACGCCCGCAGCACCCTGCGTGCGCTGGTCGAGCTGAAAGTCATCCCGGTGATCAACGAAAACGACACGGTGGTGACCGACGAAATCCGTTTCGGCGACAACGACACGCTGGCGGCGTTGGTGGCCAATCTGGTTGAGGCTGATCTGCTGGTGATCCTGACGGATCGCGACGGCATGTTCGATGCTGATCCGCGCAACAATCCAGAAGCCCAGCTGATCTATGAAGCGCGCGCCGATGATCCGAGCCTGGATGCGGTGGCGGGTGGCACCGGTGGGGCGCTGGGGCGCGGCGGCATGCAGACCAAACTGCGCGCAGCACGGTTGGCGGCGCGTTCCGGTGCGCACACCATCATTGTGGGTGGTCGGCTTGAGCGTGTGCTGGATCGCCTGAAAGCGGGCGAGCGCATCGGCACCTTGCTGTCGCCTGAGCGCGGCATGCTGGCGGCGCGCAAGCAATGGCTGGCCGGGCATCTGCAGACTCGCGGCACCTTGGTGCTGGATGATGGTGCCGTGTCGGCGCTGTCTCAAGGTAACAAGAGCCTGCTGCCGGTGGGCGTCAAGCTGGTGCAGGGCAGTTTTCGTCGCGGTGAAATGGTGGTTTGCGTTGCGCCGGATGGTCGTGAGATCGCTCGTGGCCTGGCCAACTACAGTGCGCTGGAAGCTCAAAAAATCATCGGTCAGTCGTCGGATGCGATTGTCGGTTTGCTGGGTTACATGGCTGAACCGGAACTGGTTCACCGTGACAACCTGATTCTGGTTTAAGGAAAATTAGATGCGCGTAGCAAAAGGATTGTTGGGTCTGTTGATGGCGCTGCCATTGCTGGCCTCGGCCGAGGAAATCGGTCAGGTGTCGACGGTGTTCAAATTTGTCGGTCCAAACGACCGGATCGTGGTCGAGGCGTTCGACGACCCCAAAGTCGAAGGTGTGACCTGCTACCTGTCGCGCGCCAAAACGGGCGGCGTAAAGGGCAGTCTGGGTCTGGCGGAAGATCGCGCCGAAGCCTCGATTGCCTGCCGTCAGGTCGGTCCGATCAAGTTCAAGGGCGAGCTGAAGGATGGCGATGAGGTGTTCAAGGAGCGCACATCGTTGGTGTTCAAGACCATGCAGGTGGTGCGTTTCCTCGACAAGAAACGCAATACGCTGGTGTATCTGGTCTATAGCGATCGCGTGATCGAGGGCAGTCCACAGAATGCGGTGACGGCCATTCCGATTTTGCCGTGGGTGCCGGTTCAGCCATAAGGCTGAAAACCATTACAGGGTCGAGTTGTTTTTCCAGGCCCATGGGTTGTGTGATTGAGGGCGAGCCGTTCGGCTCGCCTTTTTGTTTCTCATTGTTGAATTGATGTGCTTCAGGCGCGAAGGGATTCGTATGCGTTTTTTTTTATGTCGCTGATGGTGTGTTGCTCGCTGTCCATGCAAGTGCAGGCCGAACCGTTTTATGCCGGCAAGTCATTGGCGCACCCGGTGATTCAGTCTCAGGAGAGTGGCGCGACGTTGGCGTTTATTCGCGAGCCGGCGGGTGTTGTGGGGTATGCGTGCATGTGTGATGCGCCGACAGCCGTGCCGCAGATGCTCGACAATTTCGGTGATTCGAGCATTGAGTCAGTGTTCTACGCCAGTCTCGATAGCGATATGCAGACCTTGATTGTCCTGTCCCGAGCGGGTGGGCGAAATGGGCTCCATGGCTATCGATTCAGTGAGCGATCTGGCAAATATCGCAAGCTGAACAGTCTGCAGCCGGTTCTTGATCGCATTGCGAGCAATCAGAAGAAGCTCAATGCCGCACGGGTAGTGAGCGAGCTGAACAAGTTGCTGCCCTATGACTACGGTTATGAGGTGGCGACAACCGGCATCCCTGAATTCGATGCGCTCGATCCCACGGCTGGCACGCTGGTGGGCGAATTCGGTGTTGGTGGCGTTCCGGCCTCGGAGGGCGGCGAGCCATCAGAAGATGGTGTCTATGACGCCTACAAGAAAACCTTTCTGCAGCGTGAAGGGCGTTGGTTGACGCTGACCTACGAACGCACGCCGATGGCGGAGGGTGAGCTCGCTCCGGCCTTTCGTGTAACGCAAATGGCGTGGGAGTCTGACCCGAAACGTTATGTGGGCTCGGAGGACGGACCTCTCGTTAAGTTGTGGGGTGATCGTGTGCTGGAGCGAGGCGTGATGGTTCAGGGCAGGAAGACGGGTGACTGGATCGAGTTTGATGCAGCGGTCTCCGAGGCCTCGGGAGCTTATGCGAATGGTTTGAGGCAGGGCGCCTGGGTGATCGATGAGCGCCATAGTGTTTCAGAAGGTTTGTTCGTCGACGGTTTGCGTGAGGGGCGCTGGACGATCACTGCGTACGGTAAAGATGAAGATATTTCTGGTTTCGACACGTACAAGCAAGATGTTCTGGATGGCCCGGCAGAGCGAGTCAGGGGGAGTGAGATTATCTCTCGTGGCGAGTATCTGAATGGTCGGCAGAATGGTCGTTGGGTCAGTGGCGAAGGAGAGGGTGCTTATGTCTCAGGTGTCAGGGAGGGCGCCTGGACTCTGAGGCTGGACGGCGACCGTGTTCAAACCTTGTCATTTGTCGCGGGTAAAAAGGAAGGAGAGTTGCGCGAGGTTGATGGGGCGGGGGTGTTGCGATTGCTTGAGCACTACCGGGCCGGTGCGCTTGATGGCTTGAGAGAAACTTACGCTGCGAACGGCAAGCTGACCTATTCGGCGACCTACGTGGCGGGGCAGATCAAGGGGCGTGCGCTGACCTATACCGATGATGGTTCGGTACTGCTGTCTGACATCACCTGGCTTCATGGAAATAGAGAGGGACCCTTTCGTACCTATCACTCAAATGGTCGGTTAGACCGAGTGGCCATTTATGAGGCGGATGAGCCCATCGGCAACGATCAGTCATTTAATGAGGCTGGGGCGTTGGTTTCAGAAAGAAATTACTGCCATGTGGTCGATGGCAAGTACACAAGAATCAAGCCGTGTGGCCTGCAGCGTAGCTTTCGCGGCGATGGGGTTGCCTACTTCGAGGCCGATTACCTGTTCGGAGTCAGGCAAAGTGTGCGTCACGAGTCTTACGAGGGGCGAAAGGTCGAGGAAGTGCTACTGGGTGCGGATGATCGTGTGGTGCACAACGATTACTACCCCAATGGGCAATTGAAGTGCTCCGAGCCCATGCAGGGGTATCGTCTGATCACCGTTGAAGGTCGGGAATACAAAGACTATTCGTATGCGAAGCGTGAAGGTGAAATGGTCTGCTACTACTCGACTGGCGTCGTTGAGCGTCGCTTCAACTTCAAGGGCGGCGAGCTGGTAGGCTGTTACACCGGGTACGATGAGTCGGGCGTGCAGAACTTTCCGCCGCCAGAGGGGTGTCCTCCACCGAAGCCGGTCATGTTCAATTTTGGTGAGTAAGCCCGGTGAGTCGGGTGCGTACCCTTGACCGGGTGCGTGCCTGTTTGGGGTTGTGATGGAAGGAGCGCTAAATCGCAGGCAATAAAAAACCGACCCGAGGGTCGGTTTTTTAATGACTACGTCGCTTAGGCAGCTTCTTTCAGTGCCTTGACGTGGCCATTCAGACGGCTCTTATGACGAGCAGCCTTGTTCTTGTGGATGATGCCTTTATCGGCCATACGGTCGATAACTGGCACAGCCAGAACGTATGCAGCTTGAGCTTTTTCAGCGTCTTTTGCGTCGATGGCCTTAACTACATTCTTGATGTAGGTACGAACCATGGAACGCAGGCTGGCGTTGTGGCTGCGACGCTTCTCAGCCTGTTTTGCACGTTTTTTGGCGGAAGGTGAGTTGGCCACCGTCGAGCTCCTCGAAAGACTTTTTAGGAAATAGCAAACAAAATAGGCCGCGAATCATGCCGATGAAGAGAAGTCTTGTCAAGGGCACTTGAATCGTTCCGCTAAGTGGTAGGTATAAAGAGGCGGGATATTTATTTCCGGCGCTTGACCTGTAAACTCGCGAGCTTTGGCTCTGTGCTGCTGCGGCGCGGAGTATCGCACAAGTGGGCGCTTTATTCGCCTGCTGTTTATCGACAGGCACAAACTCCTTCAATGAATCTGCTCAAATCGTTGGCCGCCGTCAGCTCTATCACGATGATTTCCCGGGTTCTCGGGTTTGTTCGCGATACGCTGATTGCTCGAATATTCGGCGCCGGAATGGCGACAGATGCCTTCTTTATCGCCTTCAAATTGCCCAATCTGCTGCGGCGGATCTTCGCCGAAGGGGCTTTTTCCCAAGCGTTCGTGCCCATTCTTGCGGAATATAAAAGCCAGCAGGGCGAAGAAGCGACCCGCACCTTTATCGCCTATGTGTCGGGTTTGCTGACGCTGGTGCTGGCGCTGGTTACGGCGCTGGGCATGATCGCCGCGCCTTGGGTCATCTGGGCCACCGCCCCGGGGTTCACCGATACCCCGGAAAAATTCCAGCTCACCTCTGACCTCTTGCGGGTGACGTTCCCCTATATATTGCTGATCTCGCTGTCCTCGCTGGCCGGTGCGATCCTCAATACCTGGAACCGCTTCTCGGTGCCTGCGTTCGTGCCGACCTTGCTCAACGTCAGCATGATCGTGTTTTCGCTGTTCCTCACGCCCTACTTCGATCCGCCGGTCATGGCGCTCGGCTGGGCGGTATTGGTCGGTGGTCTGGCGCAGTTGCTGTTTCAACTGCCGCACCTGAAAAAGATTGGCATGCTGGTGCTGCCGCGCCTGAATCTGCGTGATACCGGCGTGTGGCGGGTGATGAAACAGATGCTGCCGGCGATCCTTGGCGTATCGGTCAGCCAGATTTCGCTGATCATCAACACCATATTCGCCTCGTTTCTGGTCGCCGGCTCAGTGTCCTGGATGTATTACGCCGACCGTTTGATGGAGTTGCCATCCGGTGTGCTGGGTGTGGCATTGGGCACGATTCTGCTGCCGACGTTGGCCAAAACCTACGCCAGCAAGGATCGTCACGAATACTCGCGGATTCTCGACTGGGGCCTGCGTCTGTGTTTTGTGCTGGTGCTGCCGTGCTCGCTGGCGCTAGGGATCCTCGCCGAACCGTTGACCGTCTCGCTGTTCCAGTACGGTCAATTCAGTGGCTTTGATGCTGAAATGACTCAGCGCGCATTGGTTGCCTATTCTGTCGGTCTGCTCGGGATTATCGTGATCAAAGTGCTCGCGCCGGGCTTTTATGCGCAACAGAACATCCGTACGCCGGTAAAAATCGCAATCTTCACGCTGGTCTGCACTCAGTTGTTCAACCTGGTATTGATTGGGCCGCTGGCCCACGCCGGGCTGGCCTTGGCGATCAGTGCCGGTGCGTGCCTCAACGCCGGGCTGCTGTTCTATCAGTTGCGCAAACAGCAGATGTACCAGCCGCAACCGGGTTGGGCTAAGTTCGGTTTCAAACTGATCGTGGCAGTGGCGGTGATGTCGGTTGTGTTGCTGATCGGCATGCATTTCATGCCGGCGTGGGATCAAGGCCACATGCTTGAGCGCTTCCTGCGTCTGGGCGCATTGGTGGCGGCGGGCGTGGTTGCGTATTTCGGTATGTTGCTGCTGCTCGGTTTCCGTCTGCGCGACTTCAATCGCAAGGCCTTGAGCTGAGGTTTTACCCTTTATGAATGGGCGCGGGCCGACAGTTTTGTCGGCTCGATCACTTTGCGTTACGGTGTTGCCTGTCGTCGACCGTCGGGTGTGGTTATAATCGACCACTTTATGAGCAAGAAGCGCGTTATGCAGCTGGTTCGAGGCCTCCACAACTTGCGCCCCCAGCATCGGGGCTGCGTCGCCACTATTGGCAACTTTGACGGTGTTCACCGTGGTCACCAGGCTATCCTGGCCCGACTGCGTGAGCGTGCGCTCGAGTTGGGCGTACCCAGCTGCGTGGTGATTTTCGAGCCGCAGCCGCGGGAGTTTTTCGCCCCCGACTCCGCCCCGGCGCGTTTGGCCCGGTTACGCGACAAGCTGCAGCTGCTGGCCGCCGAAGGTGTCGACCGGGTCTTGTGCCTGGCCTTCAACCAGCGTCTGAGCAAACTCAGCGCCAGTGAGTTCGTCGACACCATTCTGGTGGACGGGCTCGGCGTGCAGCATCTGGAGGTCGGTGACGATTTCCGTTTTGGCTGCGACCGCCTCGGCGATTTTGATTTCCTGTTGCAGGCCGGGCAGGTTCACGGTTTTACCGTCGAAGCCGCGCAAACCGTCGAGCTGGATGGCATTCGTGTCAGCAGCACCCAAGTGCGTAACGCCTTGGCCGCGGCCGATTTTGCCTTGGCCGAACGTTTGCTCGGTCGCCCATACCGCATCGCCGGTCGTGTGCTGCATGGCCAGAAGCTGGCCCGGCAATTGGGTACGCCCACTGCCAATATTCAACTCAAGCGTCGTCGTGTGCCGTTCACCGGGGTGTATCTGGTGGATGTCGACATCGACGGCAAGACCTGGCCCGGCGTCGCCAATATTGGCGTACGGCCCACGGTGCAAGGTGATGGCAAGGCCCACCTTGAAGTCCATCTTTTAGATTTTGCCGGCGATCTGTATGACCGGCGTTTGACGGTGGTTTTCCACCAGAAGCTGCGTGAAGAGCAGCGATTTGCCTCTCTGGAGGCGCTGAAAACGGCGATCAATGCGGATGTCGCCACCGCCCGTGCACTAGCCGCACCTAGCGCCCATCGCTAATGAAGAGCCTTAAATGACCGACTATAAAGCCACGCTAAACCTTCCGGACACCGCCTTCCCAATGAAGGCCGGCCTGCCACAGCGCGAACCGCAGATTCTGCAGCGCTGGGACAGTATTGGCCTGTACGGAAAGTTGCGCGAGATTGGCAAGGATCGTCCGAAGTTCGTCCTGCACGACGGCCCTCCGTACGCCAACGGCACGATCCACATCGGTCACGCTCTGAACAAGATTCTCAAGGACATGATCATCCGCTCGAAAACCCTTTCGGGTTTCGACGCGCCGTACGTGCCCGGCTGGGACTGCCACGGCCTGCCGATTGAGCACAAGGTTGAAGTGACCCACGGCAAGAACCTGGGCGCGGACAAGACCCGCGAACTGTGCCGCGCCTACGCCACCGAGCAGATCGAAGGGCAGAAGTCCGAATTCATCCGCCTCGGCGTGCTGGGCGACTTCGCCAACCCGTACAAGACCATGAATTTCCAGAACGAGGCCGGTGAAATCCGCGCTCTCGCTGAAATCGTCAAGGGCGGTTTCGTGTTCAAGGGCCTCAAGCCTGTGAACTGGTGCTTTGATTGCGGTTCGGCTTTGGCCGAGGCGGAAGTCGAGTACGAAAACAAGAAGTCGTCGACCATCGACGTGGCATTCCCGATCGCTGACGAAGCCAAACTGGCTGCCGCGTTCGGCTTGCCGTCGCTGGCCAAGCCTGCCTCGATCGTGATCTGGACCACCACCCCGTGGACCATCCCGGCCAACCAGGCGCTGAACGTTCACCCGGAATTCAACTACGCGCTGGTTGATGTCGGCGACAAGTTGCTGGTGCTGGCTGAAGAGCTGGTCGAAGCCTGTCTGGCTCGCTACAGCCTGGAAGGCTCGGTGGTTGCGACCACCACTGGTAAAGAACTGGAGCTGATCAACTTCCGTCACCCGTTCTATGACCGTCTGTCGCCGGTGTACCTGGCCGACTACGTCGAACTGGGCGCCGGCACCGGTGTGGTTCACTCCGCCCCGGCTTATGGCGTAGACGACTTCGTGACCTGCAAGAAGTACGGCATGGTCAACGATGACATCCTCAATCCAGTTCAGAGCAACGGTGTTTACGTGCCGACGCTGGAATTCTTCGGCGGCCAGTTCATCTGGAAGGCCAACCCGGCCATCGTTGAAAAACTGACCGAAGTGGGTGCGCTGATGCACACCACCGTCATCGAACACAGCTACATGCACTGCTGGCGTCACAAGACTCCGCTGATCTACCGCGCCACCGCGCAGTGGTTCATTGGCATGGACAAAGAGCCGGTCAGCGGCGACACCCTGCGTATACGCTCGCTCAAAGCCATCGAAGAAACCAAGTTCGTTCCGGCCTGGGGCCAGGCGCGCCTGCATTCGATGATCGCTAACCGTCCCGACTGGTGCATCTCGCGTCAGCGCAACTGGGGCGTGCCGATCCCGTTCTTCCTCAACAAGGAAAGCGGCGAGCTGCACCCACGCACCGTTGAGCTGATGGAAGAAGTCGCCAAGCGCGTTGAAGTCGAAGGCATCGAAGCCTGGTTCAAGATGGACGCCGCCGAACTGCTGGGCGATGAAGCGCCGCAGTACGACAAGATCAGCGACACCCTCGACGTCTGGTTCGATTCGGGCACCACGCACTGGCACGTCCTGCGCGGTTCGCACCCGATGGGCCACGAGACCGGTCCGCGTGCCGATCTGTACCTGGAAGGTTCCGACCAACACCGTGGCTGGTTCCACTCCTCCTTGCTGACCGGTTGCGCCATCGACAACCACGCGCCGTACCGCGAACTGCTGACCCACGGCTTCACCGTCGATGAGTCCGGCCGCAAGATGTCCAAATCCCTGGGCAACGTGATCGCGCCGCAGAAAGTCAACGACACCCTGGGCGCCGACATCATGCGTCTGTGGGTGGCTTCGACCGACTACTCCGGCGAAATCGCCGTGTCCGAGCAGATCCTGGCTCGCAGTGCCGATGCCTACCGCCGGATCCGTAATACCGCGCGCTTCCTGCTTTCCAACCTGACCGGTTTCAACCCGGCTACCGACATCCTGCCGGCTGAAGAAATGCTCGCGCTGGATCGTTGGGCGGTGGATCGCACCTTGCTGCTGCAACGCGAGCTGCAAGAGAACTACGGTGAATACCGTTTCTGGAACGTCTACTCCAAGATCCACAACTTCTGCGTGCAGGAGCTGGGTGGTTTCTACCTCGACATCATCAAGGATCGCCAGTACACCACCGGCGCCGACAGCAAGGCACGTCGCTCGTGCCAGACTGCGCTGTTCCACATCTCTGAAGCGCTGGTGCGCTGGATCGCGCCGATCCTCGCCTTCACTGCCGACGAACTGTGGCAATACCTGCCGGGCGAGCGTAACGAATCCGTCATGCTCAACACCTGGTACGAAGGTCTGACCGAACTGCCGGAAGGCTTCGAGCTGGGCCGTGAGTACTGGGATCGCATCATGGAAGTGAAAGTCGCGGTCAACAAAGAGATGGAAATCCAGCGCGCAGCCAAGGCTGTCGGTGGCAACCTGCAAGCCGAAGTGACGCTGTTTGCCGAAGAGGCTCTGACTGCCGACCTGGCCAAGCTGAGCAACGAACTGCGCTTTGTATTGATCACTTCGACCGCCAGCGTTGCGCCATTCGTGCAGGCTCCGGCCGACGCGGTGGCTACCGAAGTCAGCGGCCTGAAGCTGAAGATCGTCAAATCGGCTTTCCCGAAATGCGCTCGCTGCTGGCACTGCCGCGAAGACGTCGGCGTGAACCCGGAGCATCCGGAAATCTGCGGTCGTTGCGTCGACAACATCAGCGGCGCTGGCGAGGTTCGTCACTATGCCTAACGCCATTGGCCGTTTCGGACGGTTGGGCTGGCTCTGGTTGAGCTTGCTGGTGCTGGTCATCGACCAGGCCAGCAAGTTCTACTTTGAAAACAAGCTCGAAATGTTCCAGCAGATCGTGGTGATCCCCGATTTGTTCAGCTGGACCCTGGCTTACAACACCGGCGCTGCTTTCAGCTTTCTGGCTGACAGTTCCGGCTGGCAGCGCTGGCTATTCGCCCTGATCGCGATTGTGGTCAGCGCGGTGCTGGTGGTCTGGCTCAAGCGTCTGGGTCGCAACGAAACCTGGCTGGCCATCGCCTTGGCGCTGGTGCTGGGTGGTGCGTTGGGCAATCTGTATGACCGCGTGGCCCTGGGCCATGTGATCGATTTCATTCTGGTGCACTGGCAGAATCGCTGGTACTTCCCGGCGTTCAACATCGCCGACAGCGCTATCAGCGTTGGCGCGGTAATGCTGGCACTGGATATGTTCAAATCCAAGAAAACCGAAGAGGCCGCTCATGACTGAACAAGTATTGGCTGAGCAACGCATTGGCCAGAACACGGAAGTCACTTTGCACTTTGCATTGCGCCTGGAGAACGGCGACACCGTCGACAGCACGTTCGACAAGGCCCCGGCGACCTTCAAGGTCGGCGACGGCAACCTGCTGCCGGGTTTTGAAGCGGCGCTGTTCGGCTTCAAGGCCGGCGACAAGCGCACGCTGACCGTCGAGCCGGAAAACGCTTTCGGTCAACCGAACCCGCAGAACGTGCAGATCATCCCGCGCTCGCAGTTTGCCGACATGGAACTGTCACCCGGTTTGCTGGTGATCTTCAACGACGCGGCCAATACTGAGCTGCCGGGCGTGGTAAAAGAGTTCGATGATGCGCAAGTGACCATCGACTTCAACCACCCGCTGGCTGGCAAGACGCTGACCTTTGACGTGGAAATTTTCTCCGTCAAAGCGTTGTAAAAAGTACAAGGAGCCTCTGTGGCGAGGGGATTTATCCCCGATGGGGTGCGAAGCGCCCCCAAGTCTGGTCACTGCGATTTCGAATGAGAAAGCACCGACTGTTTTGCGATTGCTGCGCAATCGATCGGGGATAAATCCCCTCACCACAGATAGCAAGTTCCCACAGTGTTTTTAACTGTTTTCGCGCGCAAGACACGAGGCACAGCATGCAAATCAAACTCGCCAATCCCCGTGGCTTCTGCGCCGGTGTGGACCGGGCGATCGAAATCGTCAACCGCGCCCTGGAAGTCTTCGGGCCACCGATCTACGTGCGTCATGAAGTGGTGCACAACAAGTTCGTCGTCGAAGACCTGCGCAGTCGCGGGGCGATTTTCGTCGAAGAACTGGATCAGGTGCCGGACGACGTCATCGTGATCTTCAGTGCTCACGGCGTATCGCAAGCCGTGCGTACCGAAGCCGCTGGTCGTGGCCTGAAGGTGTTCGACGCTACTTGCCCGCTGGTCACCAAGGTGCACATCGAAGTCGCGAAATACAGCCGCGACGGTCGTGAATGCATCCTGATCGGCCATTCCGGTCACCCTGAAGTCGAAGGCACCATGGGTCAGTACGACGCCAGTAATGGCGGCGCGATCTACCTCGTCGAAGACGAGAAAGACGTCGCCGAACTGCAGGTGCACAACCCGGAGAAACTGGCCTTCGTCACCCAGACCACGCTGTCGATGGACGACACCAGCCGTGTCATCGATGCGCTGCGTACGCGTTTCCCGGCCATTGGTGGCCCGCGCAAGGACGACATCTGCTACGCCACACAAAACCGCCAGGACGCCGTCAAGCAACTGGCCGACGAGTGCGACGTGGTGTTGGTGGTCGGTAGCCCGAACAGCTCTAACTCCAACCGCTTGCGTGAACTGGCCGAACGCATGGCCACGCCGGCCTACCTGATCGACGGCGCCGAAGACCTGCAACAGAGCTGGTTCGATGGCGTCGAGCGTATCGGCATCACTGCCGGTGCTTCGGCGCCGGAAGTGCTGGTGCGCGGCGTTATTCAGCAGTTGCACGCGTGGGGCGCTACGGGTGCCGATGAGCTGGCCGGGCGCGAAGAGAACATCACGTTTTCGATGCCGAAAGAGCTGCGCGTCCGTTCGATCTAACGCTTTTTGCTTTTTGACACAGCGCCTGTTCAGTCTTTTCGCTGCTCAGGCGCACGCGACCGGTCGCCGCCAGCACTATCTGGCGCTGGCTGACCGGCTCGCGAGTCGAGCAGATATGTAACGTCCCCGCCTGAAACTTGCGCCCGGGCATCAGCGGTTGCCCCAGACTGCTGAACCGCACATAACGATTCACCAGCCAATTGCCGACGATCGGTACCTTCGCGTCACTCGCATGCTCCAGCAGCAGCGGGTTGCTGCTGTCCTCCGGCCCCTTGCCGCTGATATCCAGAATGATCCGCCAACCCTGACTCCAATCGCCGTTGATGCCGTGAATCATCGTAGTCTGATTACGCGTGATGGCCGTTGTGCGAGCGTTACGGATGCCCTCGATCAATGACTGTGCAGCCTGGTCGCGCTGGTTCGATTCGGTGAGCGTGGCAAACGCCGGACTGACCAGCAGCAGAACAATTGCGCCAATCGCCAGTCCCATAAGCAGTTCGATCAGGCTGAAGCCTTGTTGCGACATGAAAACGCCCTCCTTGGAGTGTGATCAGCGACGCGTTCCGTGCGCCGCTGCGAGTAAATCAACCGACATGTATTGATTGAATGTTCTAGCGTGTAGAAGCAGGTATAGCCGACGGCAACGGAGGGCATCGATGGATCATCGTACAAAAGGTTTCACGCTGATCGAGTTGCTGGTCGCCATCGCGATTTTTTTGGTCCTGATCACACTGGCGGTGCCCGCTTTCACCCGATCGATACAAAGCAGCAAGGCCGATACCGAAATGGGCGATCTGCAGCGGGCGATCAATTTCGCCAGGCTCGAAGCGATTGACCGCGGCACGACGCTGCGCCTGCGTCCGACCGCCGGGGGCAGCGTCTGGACCGGTGAATTGGCTGTCTACGACAGTACTGGCACTGCGGCCAATGTGTTGCGGGTTGTTCCGGCGATGAGCAGCGGCGCCACTCTGACGCTAACCTCAGGAGTGACCGCGCTGGATTTCAACAACCTCGGCGGTCTGGCCGCACCCTCAACGGCAGTGGTCATCAGTTACACGCTGGGAACGCAGAGCAGGACGCTTAACGTGTGTTTGAACGGACGAATTCAACTGGGTGGAAGTTGCGGATGAGGGCAGGGAGCAAAGGCGTACAGCAGGGTATGACGCTGATCGAAGTGCTGGTTGCGTTGCTGATTCTGACGGTCGGGCTGCTCGGTGCGGCGGCGGTGCAACTGAATGCACTGAAATACACCGACAGTTCACGCATGACCAGTCAGGCCAGTTTCATCGCCTACGACATGATGGACCGCATCCGCGCCAACTCCGGCGCGAATTACACCATTACGCCACCGATCTCGGCCAACCTGGGCAACGCCCGCGATCAGGATCTCTACGATTTCACCACCAGTATCGTCAACTTCGGCGGGCCGACTGCGACTGGCAGCATCACCCTCAACCAGCGGGTTTACACCATCACCATCACCTGGAGTGACGCGCGCGCGGCCAACACGGCCAATGCTCAACGCAGTTTTGTCCTGAGCAGTCGAGCCGCCGTTGATCCGGTGGTCACGCCATGAAGCGCCAAAACCACGGTTTCGGTCTTATCGAATTACTGATCGCTTTGGCGCTGGGGCTGATCGTAGTGTTGGGCGTGGTGCAGATTTTCATTGCCGCAAAAAACACCTACGTCAGCCAGAACAGCGCTGCTGCCATGCAGGAAGACGCGCGCTTCGTATTGAGCAAAATGATCCAGGAAATCCGCATGGTCGGAATGTTCGGCTGCCTTGGCGTCATCACCGATTCAAGCAATGCCGGGGACTTCAATGCGGCGCAGATCACGCCGATCAATTGGGATAACGCCAATCTCAAGCTGACGCTGGTCACGGCGGATATTGGTGGTAGCGGCGGCACACCCACCTGGACAGTGCTGTCTGATTGCCGCAACAGCGCGACGGCTTACACCGGGTTGCGAAGCCCGGCAACCGGGCAGATCGCCTTCCCGATACGACGTCTGATCTACAGCTTCAGCAACAACCAGATACTGATGGGTACTGGCAGCGGCAACCCGGCGCAACAGGTGCTGGTGAACAACGTCAGTGCTTTCAACGTGACATTCGGTCTGGCGAGTTCCGCGACGGATGTCGCAGCCTCGACCTACAGCACCAATCCGGGCGATCCGGCACGTATTCGCAGCGTGCGCCTGAGCCTGACCCTCGCCGACCCCAACAACCGGGTGCGCAATCAAACCTTCAACGTGGTTGCCGCTTTGCGCAACCGCTTGCAGTGAGGGGCAGGGTGATGAGGATTTCTCTCCATCAGCGTCAGGCACAGAAGGGCATGGTGCTGCTGGTCAGCCTGGTGTTTCTGTTGCTGATGACGATGATCGGCCTTTCATCGATGCAGAGTGCCAACCTGCAGGAAAAAATGGCCGGCAGCGTAGGCCTGCGCAATCAATCATTTCAGACCGCCGAAGCGGCGTTGCGTGTGGGCGAGAGCGCGGTGCAACTGGACAGTTTTGCTTTGGCAGTGTGCAGCGGCACCACGCAATGTGCGCCGCCAGCCGAGTCGTCGGTGGTGAGTGCGGCGGGGCTCAATTCGACCTCGGGGGTACTCTGGATCGCCGCAGGCAACGGCTTCTATGGCGTACAGAACATCGGTACGACGCTGACCGCCGTGAATGTACCGAGCAACACGTCGGCGACCCTTTATCGGGTGACCGCTGTCGGCATCGCCGGTACTTCGCGTAGCGTTGTGGAGAGTGTCTATGCGAAGTTTTGAACGCTGCGCATCTCTGCTGACCGGCATGCTGCTGACTTTCTATCTGGCCGCACCGGCTTATGCGTTCACGCCGTCTGACTCGCCATTGCTGAGTGCGGCGGCGGTGCCACCGAACGTTATGTTGCTGATCGACGATTCGGGGAGCATGAACAGCATCATCTATGCGGCGGGATTCGATCCGACGCTCAACCGCACGCCCGCCCGGGAGTGCAATGCGTTCCTGGGGTTGTGCTCAGGCCTGAATGCGCCAGCGATTACGGGCGATACCGTGTTCTTGTCGAGTCTGCCGACCTCAGGTTGCTCTGGCGGTGCCTATGCGTTTTACAACAACAGCCTTGCGCCGCTTTGCCTGAAGCTGCCGGACCCGGTGGGTGGCGGTAATACACGCTATTCAGGGGATTACATTTCTTACGTGGTCAGTCTTGCGATCAACAATGGCACCCGCGACTTCACCACCGGGGCGATCCCCAACGATTACCGAATCAACGTCGCACGCAACGTTTCCACGGCACTGGTCAGCAGCAACCGGACTTTGCGCATGGGGCTGTCGACGTTCAACCCGGCGACCAGCACCAACTCTGGCAATGGTGGCTACATTGCCCGCTCAATTGCTGATCTGTCAGCGGTCGCCGGCAGCGTGACCCAGGCCCAGGCTGACTCCAATTACAACGTGCTGATCTCCTCGATCAACAACTTGAGCGCCGTGGCCAACACGCCATTGGCGGAAACCTATTACGAAGTCACTCGCTACATGCGCGGCATGGCGCCGTTCTACAACAGTACACCGAGCACCTACACCAGCCCGATCCAGTACCGCTGCCAGAAAAATTACGGCGTGGTGATCACTGACGGCTTGCCGACGTTCGACCGTACCTTCCCGACCAATGATCCGTTGGGCACGAACCGTTTGCCGAACTGGGACGGCGTCAACAATGACGGCGACAACCTTAACGGCGACGGTGAGGGTGACACGTTGTATCTGGATGACATCGCCAAATTTGCCTACGACATCGACATGCGCTCCACCGGCACCGACGCAGCAGGCAAGAGCTGGAACGCAGTGGATTTCCCCAAGCAGAACATGAACACCTACACCGTGGGCTTCGCCGCTGACAACGACATGCTCTCCGACGCGGCGAGTTACGGGCAGGGTCGTTACTATCAGGCGACCGACAGCGCTGGCCTCAATGCGGCGTTGTCATCGGCGCTGAGCGACATCACCTCCAAGGCCGGTTCCGGTGGTGCCGGTGTTGTCAGCGGGACCACCCTCAGCAGTAGCAGCAGTTTCTATCAGACCACCTATGACCCCAAGGACTGGCGCGGCACGATCAAGGCATTCGGCTTCACATCGGCCGGAACCGTTAATACATCGACGGCACTCTGGAACACCGACACCACAATTGTCCCGGGGGCCACCGCGCCGACCTACCAATCCTGGAACACCTCAAGCAACGCTGCCGTCACCCTGGCCTACGGTAATTTTTCCGCGGCGCAACAGACGACGCTAAGTGGAGGTCTGCCTACCGGCATTACCGGTATTGATCTGGTGGAGTGGAGCAAGGGCACCAACAAGAGCGGACTCAGGGCTCGCAGTGTATTGCTCGGCGACATCATCAATTCGCCACTGGTGCTGGCCGCGCCCACGGACAAAACCGCCTCCGACCTGTCGAACGACACCACTTACAGCACTTACCTGACGACCAAAGCGGCGAACATGAGCGCCAGCCTGGTGGTGAATGCCAACGATGGTTTCGTCAACGTCATCAACTCGGCCAATGGTACCCGGCGTTACGCCTACATGCCGTCCAGTGTGTTGCCGTCGTTACGCTTGATCGCCGACCCGAATTACATCAATGGCGTCAGCCACAAGTTTCTGGTCGACGGCCAGGTCGGCGTGTATGACGCGCAACTCAACAACGCCTGGAAAACCCTGGCCATTGGCGGCACCGGTGCGGGTGGCAAAACCTTCTATGCGCTGCAACTGTTCGATGCCTCCGCAGGCAACGTCATGCGTGCGTTGTGGGAAGTCAGCGCACCGGCCATCGCCAACACCGGCAACGTTTTTAATGATCTGGGTTATGCCTATGCGCGACCGGAAGTGGCACGCTTGGCCGATGGTCGCTGGGCGGCGTTTATCTCTAACGGTTATGGCAGCAATTCGGGGCTGGCAGCGCTGTATGTGCTGGATGTACGCGACGGTTCGCTGATCAAAAAGATAGTTGTCGACAGTACGGACACCAGCAACGGTTTGTCCTCGGTGAAGCTCAAGGTCAACTCGCAAAACGTGGTGCAGGCTGCCTATGGCGGTGACTTGAAGGGGCGGTTGTGGAAATTCGACCTCAGCGCCACAGCACCCGACAGCTGGGGCGTGGCGTTTTCCGGCAAGCCGCTGTTCACCACGGCGGGCGGGGCGACGCAGCCGATCACGGCGCAACCTTTGCTGGCGGACAACGCAGCGGGCGGCAAACAGATCTTCGTCGGTACCGGTAAATTCAACGAAACCGCCGACAAGACCAACAAGGATTTGCAGGCGTTCTATTCAGTGTGGGATGCCGATGGCGGGGCCGGGCAGTTGACCGTCAGCAGTTTGCAGCCGCAGGCAATTACTGGCTCATTCTCCGGTAGCACCGGGCAATTCCTGACCACATCGCAAAATGACACGACGTATCCGGGGGAGAAGGGCTGGTACTTGCCGCTGGTGTATAACAACGTGCTGACCGGCGAGCGGGTGATCAATCAAGCGAGTATCGTGCTGGGCCGCATCGTCTTCACCACGGCCAGCGTCGACACCACCGATCCCTGTGCGAGTTTCGGTACCGGCAAACTGGTCGAACTCGATGCGTTCAGCGGTAAGATGCTCAACTATGCCGTGCTCGACACCAATTCCGACAGCCTGGTCGACAGCAATGACACGATCTCCAGTGGCGTGATATTCACTGGCGGCATTCCGACGCTGAACTTCATCTCCAGTGACGGCAAACGCAAAGGCATGACCGACACCAGCGGCACTATCACCATCATTGTAGAAAAGGGCGGCGGCGGTAGTCGTCGTATCATGTGGCGACAAATACAGTAAGTGAGAGTTTGAGGCATGCGCAGATCCAACCGAGGTTTCACCCTGATCGAAATCATGATCGTGATTGCGATCATCGGGATTGTGCTCACCATCAGCATTCCAAGTTACAACGAATACGTGAAGAAAGGCCGCCGCGCCGAAGTGGTGTCGCTGCTCTCGGAACAGGCACAGAGCCTCGAACGCTTCTACACCAAGAACAATGTCTATACCGGCATCACCGGCCTGAGCGCGGGTAATGATTTCTACACCCTCACGCCGACGATCACTGATCAGACCTTCCTGCTGACTGCCGCCCGTAAAACGGGCACGGCCATGGCCACCGACAAGTGCGGGGATTTCACCCTGACCAACACCGGCGTCAGAAGCATGAACAACGCGACCACCGGGCTGACCACCAAGGATTGCTGGGGCCGCTGAGGCGCTTATCTTCGGGCGCCTTTTGCGCCCACTGTCTTTTTTACGGTTGGATCAAACATGACCAGGCAACAGCAAGTGGTGATTGTCGGTGGCGGGGTGATTGGCCTGCTGACGGCCTACAATCTCGCCTCCGAAGTGCGCAGCGTGGTGCTGCTGGACCGCTCGAATGTCGGCCAGGAATCGTCCTGGGCGGGCGGCGGTATCGTTTCTCCGCTGTATCCGTGGCGCTATAGCCCGGCAGTCACCGCCCTGGCGCATTGGTCGCAGGATTTTTATCCACAGCTCGGCGAGCGTTTGTTTGCCGACACCGGCGTTGATCCTGAAGTCCATACCACGGGTTTGTACTGGCTGGATCTGGACGACGAAGCCGACGCGCTGGCGTGGGCGGAACGGGAAAACCGTCCGTTGCGGGCCGTGGATATCTCGGCTGCGCACGATGCAGTGCCGGTGCTCGGTGCTGGATTCTCGCGGGCTATCTACATGGCCGATGTGGCCAACGTAAGAAATCCTCGCCTGGTGAAATCCCTGAAAGCAGCCTTGCTGGCGCTGCCGAACGTGACGATTCACGAGCAGTGCGAAGTCAGCGGTTTTGTTCGCGAGGGCGAGCGGGTTGTTGGCGTGCAGACTTCCACTGGCGTGATCACTGGCGATCAGGTCGTGCTAACGGCTGGCGCGTGGAGCGGTGATCTGCTCAAGACGCTGGATCTGACGCTGCCCGTAGAGCCGGTCAAAGGCCAGATGATCCTCTACAAGTGTGCGGCTGACTTTCTGCCGAGCATGGTGCTCGCGAAGGGGCGCTATGCGATTCCGCGTCGCGACGGGCACACACTGATTGGCAGCACGCTGGAACATGAAGGCTTCGACAAGACCCCGACCGATGTGGCGCTGCAAAGCCTCAAGGCCTCGGCAGTTGAATTGTTGCCGGCACTGGCCGATGCCGAAGTGGTGGGGCATTGGGCAGGGTTGCGTCCGGGTTCGCCGGAGGGGATTCCCTACATTGGCCGGGTGCCAGGGTTTGAAGGTTTGTGGCTCAATTGCGGGCATTACCGCAACGGGTTGGTGTTGGCGCCGGCGTCGTGTCAGTTGTTTGCCGATGTGATGCTGGGGCGAGCGCCGATTATTGATCCAGCGCCGTATGCACCGGCCGGGCGGATTTAAAACCAGGGTCAAAAGATCGCAGCCTTCGGCAGCTCCTACAGGAAACGCATTCCAATGTAGGAGCTGCCGAAGGCTGCGATCTTGTAAAGGATCAGTCCAGACCGAGTTTCTTCAGGCGATAACGCATCGACCTGAATGAGAGACTCAACCGCTGCGCCGCCGCAGTCCTGTTCCAGCGGGTCTCCTCCAGCGCCTGCAAAATCAGTTTACGTTCGACGTTCTCCAGATAATCTTCCAGATTGTCGATCTGCGTCAGATCGGCAATCCCGCTATCCGCCGCACAGTTGCCCTCGCTCAAGCGCAAATCTTCAGCCTCAATCGTACGGTTCTCGCACAAGGTATGCGCGCGTTCGAGCACGTTCTCCAGTTCCCGCACATTCCCCGGAAACCGGTAGTTCTTCAGCGCTTCCAAGGCCTGCGGATGCAGGGCCGCCGCCGGTTGCAAAGTGTCCTTGGCCAAGCGCGCGAGCATGTGCGCCGCTAACACCTCAATGTCATCCCGTCGCTCGCGCAGGGGCGGCACACGCAATTCGATCACGTTTAGCCGGTAATAAAGATCCTGACGAAAGCGCTCGGCGGCGACTTCTGCGTCGAGGTCCTTGTGCGTCGCGCAGAGAATGCGCACATCGACCACGGTTTCCTGCTGACCGCCGACACTGCGTACGGCTTTTTCCTGAATCGCCCGCAACAGCTTTACCTGCATCGACAGTGGCAAGTCCGCCACTTCATCGAGAAACAATGTCCCGCCCTGTGCAGCCTGGAACAGGCCCGGTTTGTCCTCGACTGCGCCGGTAAAACTGCCTTTGCGATGGCCGAAAAACTCGCTCTCCATCAGTTCCGAGGGTATTGCCCCGCAGTTCACCGGCACGAACGGCTTGCCGGCGCGGGGCCCTTGTTCGTGGATCAGTCGTGCGACCAGCTCTTTGCCGCTGCCGGATTCACCGCTGATGTACACCGGTGCCTGGCTGCGAGCGAGTTTGTCGATTTGTTTGCGCAGGTTGCGCATCGGCGGCGAATCACCCAGCAAGCGTCGATCAATTGAGGTGCTAGCGTCGCCAACGGCGGGCATGCGCAGTGCTGTGGCGACCAATTCCCGCAGTCGGGTGAGATCTACCGGTTTGGTCAGAAAGTCGAAAGCCCCGGCCTTCAACGCATTGATTGCCGTTTCCAGGCTGCCGTACGCGGTAATCATCGCCACCGGCAGTTGTGGATAACGTTGCTGAATGTGCTGCACCAGTTCCAGCCCCGTGCCATCGGGCAGGCGCATGTCGGTCAGGCACAGGTCGAAGGTCTCGCGCTGTAACAGCGCCTGGGCCTCAGCCAGATTGCGTGCGCTGTAGCTGTTGAGTTTCATCCGTCCCAGGGTGATTTCCAGGAGTTCGCGGATATCCGGTTCGTCGTCGACGATGAGGATTTTTTGCCGTGGGCTCGTGTTCAACTTTGTTTCCGTCCGTGAGCAAAGGTGATGCGAAAGCAGCCGCCGCCTTGGCGTGGATTGAAGTCTAGGCGCGCTTGGTTGCTTTCGCACAGCTCACGGGACAGATAAAGCCCCAGGCCAGTGCCTTGGCTGCTGGTGGTGAAGAACGGTTCGAACAGATGCGGCTGCTGATCAAGCGGCACGCCGGGGCCGTTGTCTTGCACTTCGAGCACCGCCAGTTGGCTGTCGGGGTCGATGAACAGGGCCAGCCAGACCTCGGCCTGATCATGCAGCAAGGCGCTGTGACGCCAGCCGTTGCGTAAAAGATTGTCGAGAATTTGTGTGAGCTGGTCGGGATCCATCAGGGTCGCAAAGTCGCCCGAGTTGATCCGCAGATGAATCTTCTGCCGCTCGGTAGCCTGCATGCGGCTCTCAGTGACGAAGTTTTCCAGCCACGGCTTGAGGTCCAGCCGTTGTGGAGCGCTCTGTTGACGGCGGGACAGTTGCAGGACGTTTTCGATAACTCGGTTCATGCGCTGGGAGTGGTCTTGAATAATCTGCGTCAGACGCCGATCCGCGCTATCGAGTTCCTCGGACTCGCCCAACAACTGCGCCGCATGACTGATGGCACCCAACGGATTGCGAATCTCGTGGGAAATGCCGGCGGTCAAACGCCCGAGCGCGGCAAGTTTCAGTTGCTGGGCTTGTTGAGCGATCTGCGCGAGGTCTTCGAGGAACACCAGGGTTTGTTGATTGGGGCTTTGTTCGAGGGCGATGAAGCTTGGCTGCAATTCCAGACCGTTGCCGGGGATTTTCAGGCTCTGTGGACGCAGTGTCGGGTTGTTCAGCCACAGTTGCAGGCGTTCGACCAGCGCGGTCGAGTAATCGTCGATCAAATGGCCCTGAAGGTGCGATTGCGCTAGCAGGGTCTGCGCGCTGTGATTGGCCAGTTGTACCCGGCGTTGTTCGTCGAGCACCAGGATCCCGGTGCGCATGCGTTGCAGGATCAGCGCATTGAGAGCCTCCAGGCCGACCACTTTGCTGGCGGTTTGCTCGGCCAGGGTTTCGCTGACCTCCAGCCGCCGGACCAGCCCTTGCACCAGCAACGATGCGGCAAAACACAGCGCGCCGAGGGTGCCGGCCTGCAGGTATTCGTTGGCGCTCAGAGGATGGCTGAAACTCAGCAGAAAGCTTAAACCGACAATGCCGAGGGCGCCGATGGCAGCGATCAGCAGACCAATGCGTCGGCGTAGCAAGGTGTTGCTGATCGCCACTGAAACGATCAGCAAGTTGCCGAGCGCACTGGCCACGCCGCCAGCCGCGTAGAACAAGCCGCACAGCAGCAGTACGTCGACCAGCGCCAGGCTGAATAATTGCGCCGGGCGTCGGATGTTCTCCAGGAACACCACCAGCAAAATGTTGAGCACCAGATACAGCCAACTGCCGTTGCGCAGCAGATCGTCGTTGGCCGACGTCAGCAGGCGGTTGTCCATATTGCTGGAGATCAGCAGCACCAAGGTGATGCCGACACTTAAACGGTAAAGATGATAAAGGCGCAGCAGTCGCTGAGCCTGTTTGCTGTCGGCGTGGGCGGCCTCAGCGATCACTGGAGCCTGGGCCTTGCTCGAGGTGAGCCTGGCTGCAATACCACTGTTGTTGAAGGCTCAGCGCGCGGTCGCGGGGCAGATGCACGCCGCAATGGGCGCAGCGCACCATCGGCGCAGCATCTTGCTCGCGAGGGGATTGGGCGGACGAAGCAGGGGCCTTGAACTTGCGCCACAGCCATATCGCGGCAAATATCAGGGCAATCCAGAACAATAAACGAAGCATGATGAGCGGCTTTTCGACGGATGATTCGGCAGTTTAGCCAAGGTCCTGACAAGCGCACAGCGCTATTAAAGCGCGGTAATGAAAAAGGGAGATCCGAAGATCTCCCTTTTCTGTACATCCGGTGTGATCAGTCGAACACGCCGAAAGTCATGTAGCTGAACCACGAGCGGTCGGTGTCGGTAGATTCCGGCTCCGGCTCTTCGATCACGTCGCCGTTCTCGTCTTTAGGCTTGAGCTCGTTCGGGATCGAATCTTTCGCGTCCTGATACTGCTTCTGCACGTCCTGGTTGGCGCGGGTCTCTCCCGGCGGCAGCGGCGGACGCGACTCGATCAGACCGAGGGTCGCCTTGCTCAGGAACGAACGGTTGTCGGCTTCTGCAACCCTTGGCACGAACTGGCCGTCTTGCAGGGTCGGGTGATCCGGGTAGTTGAGCTTCAGGGTTTCCAGGCTGGTGTTGGCCAGTTCGTCCAGGTGCAGACGCTGATAAGCCTCGGTCATCACCGCCAGGCCGTCGCCGACCGATGGGGTTTCCTGGAAGTTTTCCACTACATAACGGCCACGGTTGGCGGCGGCGACGTAGGCCTGACGGGTCAGGTAATAGTCGGCTACGTGGATTTCGTAGGCGGCCAGCAGGTTGCGCAGGTAGATCATGCGCTGCTTGGCGTCCGGCGCGTAGCGGCTGTTCGGGTAGCGGCTGGTCAGCTGGGCGAACTCGTTGTAGGAGTCGCGGGCAGCGCCCGGGTCACGCTTGGTCATGTCCAGCGGCAGGAAGCGCGCCAGCAGGCCGACGTCCTGGTCAAAGGAAGTCAGACCCTTGAGGTAATACGCGTAATCCACGTTCGGGTGCTGCGGGTGCAAACGAATGAAACGCTCGGCGGCAGACTTTGCAGCTTCCGGCTCGGCGTTCTTGTAGTTCGCATAGATCAGTTCGAGTTGTGCCTGATCGGCGTAGCGACCGAATGGATAACGCGACTCCAGAGCCTTCAGCTTGGCTGTGGCGCTGGTGTAGCTATTGTTGTCCAGGTCCTGCTGAGCCTGCTGATACAGCTCGGCTTCACTCAGGTTTTCGTCTACGACTTCCTTCGATGAGCAAGCAGCGGTCAATGCGAGGATGGCGATCAGCAGCAGGTGTTTCACTTGCATGGCGGCTTGCGTCCCTATGACGGCCGCTGTCTTGGGCGGGGCCGTCCTGTTATGATGAGCGCCCCGTTGAAAAGCCTCGGGGCAAAAGACGCCGTATTTAACCACAAGCGCGCAGCCGAAACCAAAAGCTGTGCCGACGCACAGTCAGAGCATGTCCGATAAAATTGAACTTCGCGCAGAGGTGCCGTCCGAATTGGGCGGCCAACGCCTCGATCAAGTCGCTGCCCAACTCTTCGCTGAGCACTCTCGCTCGCGCCTTTCCGCCTGGATCAAAGAAGGTCGCCTGACTGTGGACGGGGCGGTCATCCGCCCGCGCGACATCGTTCATGGCGGTGCCATCCTTGAACTGACTGCCGAGCAGGAAGCTCAGGGTGAGTGGATCGCCCAGGACATCGAACTCGATATCGTCTACGAAGATGACGACATCCTGGTGATCAACAAGCCTGCGGGCCTGGTGGTGCACCCGGCCGCCGGTCACGCCGATGGCACGCTGCTCAACGCCTTGCTGCACCACGTGCCGGACATCATCAATGTCCCGCGCGCCGGTATCGTGCATCGTCTGGACAAGGACACCACCGGTTTGATGGTGGTGGCCAAGACCATTCAGGCGCAGACAAAGCTTGTTACTCAATTGCAGAGTCGCAGCGTCAGCCGGATCTACGAGTGCATCGTGATTGGTGTGGTCACCGCCGGGGGCAAGATCAACGCCCCGATCGGTCGTCACGGCCAGCAGCGCCAGCGCATGGCGGTGATGGAGGGCGGCAAGCCTGCCGTCAGCCACTATCGCGTGCTGGAGCGTTTCCGTTCCCACACTCACGTGCGGGTAAAACTGGAAACCGGTCGTACTCACCAGATTCGCGTGCACATGGCGCACATCAACTTCCCGTTGGTCGGCGATCCGGCGTACGGCGGTCGCTTCCGCATTCCGCCAGCTGCAAACGTGAACATGGTCGAAACCCTCAAGCAATTCCCGCGTCAGGCACTGCACGCGCGTTTCCTTGAGCTGGATCATCCGACGACCGGTCAGCGCATGAGCTGGGAATCGCCGTTGCCGGAAGATTTCGTCTGGCTGCTGACCCTGCTCAAACAGGATCGCGAGGCCTTCATCGGATGAACTGGCTGACGCCGGACTGGCCTGCGCCGGCCAGCGTCAGGGCCTGTGTCACCACCCGCGAGGGAGGTGTCAGCGAGGCGCCGTTCGACAGCCTCAATCTGGGCGATCATGTTGATGATCGTCCCGAGGCGGTTGCCGAGAATCGTCGGCGTCTGACCGATCACTTCTCTATAAAGCCTGCCTGGTTGCAGCAAGTTCACGGGATTGCCGTGGCACAGGCTGACCCAGGCATTGTTGCGACTGCCGATGCCTGCTGGACTGCAACGCCCGGTATTGCCTGCACCGCAATGACCGCAGATTGTTTGCCGGCATTGTTCTGCGATCGTGCCGGCACGCGTGTCGCGGCCGCTCATGCCGGTTGGCGTGGTCTGGTGGCGGGCGTGCTTGAGGCAACTCTCGACAGCCTCGATGTTCCGGCTGCAGAGGTGCTGGTCTGGCTCGGTCCAGCCATTGGCCCGAAAGCCTTTGAAGTCGGCCCGGAAGTTCGGGAAGTCTTCATCAATCAACTGCCTGAAGCAGCAGAAGCGTTCGTACCGAGCGACAATGCAGGCAAGTTCGTGGCTGACATCTACATGCTGGCGCGCCTGCGTCTGGCAGCCCGTGGTGTCACTGCTGTTTATGGTGGAGGTTTCTGCACCGTGACCGACCCGCGCTTCTTTTCTTACCGCCGTGCATCTCGCACTGGTCGGTTCGCCTCCCTTATCTGGCTCACCCGCTAGACTTGCCTGACCTGCATCAACTCTCCGCCGCTTGAATCTCGCAGAATCGACCGCATCTACAGTGGTATCTGGCAGGTTTCTTTATTCAGGATGGTTTTTAGGTCCGGCCTGCTCAAAAGGAAGGTGACCCATGCGTATAGACCGTTTAACCAGCAAATTACAGTTGGCATTGTCCGACGCCCAGTCGTTGGCTGTCGGCCACGATCATCCGGCCATCGAGCCGGCGCACTTGATGCAGGCCATGCTTGAACAGCAGGGTGGTTCGATCAAACCTCTGCTGATGCAAGTAGGCTTCGACGTCAACAGCCTGCGAAAAGAGCTGACCAAAGAGCTCGATCAATTACCAAAAATCCAGAACCCGACTGGCGACGTGAATATGTCGCAGGATCTGGCGCGCCTGCTCAATCAGGCTGATCGTCTGGCCCAGCAGAAGGGCGATCAGTTCATTTCCAGCGAACTGGTGTTGCTCGCTGCGATGGACGAAAACAGCAAGCTCGGCAAGCTGTTGCTCGGCCAGGGCGTGAGCAAGAAAGCCCTGGAAAACGCGATCAACAACCTGCGCGGTGGCGAAGCCGTTAACGACGCCAACCACGAAGAGTCGCGTCAGGCGCTGGATAAATACACCGTCGACCTCACCAAGCGCGCCGAAGACGGCAAGCTCGATCCGGTGATCGGCCGTGACGACGAAATCCGTCGCACCATTCAGGTTCTGCAGCGTCGCACCAAGAACAACCCCGTGCTGATCGGTGAGCCTGGCGTGGGTAAAACCGCGATTGCCGAAGGTCTGGCCCAGCGCATCATCAATGGCGAAGTGCCGGATGGCCTCAAGGGCAAGCGTCTGCTGTCCCTCGATATGGGCGCGCTGATTGCCGGTGCCAAGTATCGCGGTGAGTTCGAAGAGCGCCTGAAATCGCTGCTCAATGAGCTGTCGAAGCAGGAAGGGCAGATCATTCTGTTCATTGACGAACTGCACACCATGGTCGGTGCCGGTAAGGGCGAAGGTTCCATGGACGCGGGCAACATGCTCAAGCCAGCGCTGGCTCGCGGCGAGTTGCATTGTGTTGGCGCAACCACGCTCAACGAGTACCGCCAATATATAGAGAAGGACGCGGCCCTCGAACGACGCTTCCAGAAAGTGCTGGTGGAAGAGCCGAGCGAAGAAGACACCATCGCGATCCTGCGTGGCCTCAAAGAGCGTTACGAGGTTCACCACAAAGTCGCGATCACCGACGGCGCGATCATTGCGGCGGCCAAGCTTAGCCACCGTTACATCACGGATCGGCAGTTGCCGGACAAGGCCATCGACCTGATCGACGAGGCCGCCAGCCGCATCCGCATGGAGATCGATTCCAAGCCTGAAGTGCTGGATCGTCTGGAGCGCCGTTTGATTCAGCTGAAAGTTGAATCTCAGGCACTGAAGAAAGAAAGCGATGAAGCGGCGATGAAGCGCCTGGAAAAACTTCAGGAAGAAATCGTTCGTCTCGAGCGCGAATACTCGGACCTGGAAGAAATCTGGAACTCGGAAAAAGCCGAGGTGCAGGGTTCTGCACAGATTCAGCAGAAGATCGAACAGTCCCGTCAGGAACTGGAAGCCGCGCGCCGCAAAGGCGATCTGAACCGCATGGCGGAATTGCAGTACGGGGTCATCCCGGATCTGGAACGCAGCCTGCAAATGGTCGACCAGCACGGCAAGAGCGAAAACCAGTTGCTGCGCAGCAAGGTGACTGAGGAAGAGATCGCGGAAGTCGTGTCGAAGTGGACCGGCATCCCTGTCTCGAAAATGCTCGAAGGCGAGCGCGACAAGCTGATGAAGATGGAAAGCCTGTTGCACAAGCGCGTGATCGGTCAGGAAGAAGCGGTCGTGGCGGTTTCCAATGCGGTGCGCCGTTCGCGCGCCGGGTTGTCCGACCCGAATCGTCCGAGCGGCTCGTTCATGTTCCTCGGCCCGACCGGTGTCGGTAAAACCGAGCTGTGCAAGGCACTCGCCGAGTTCCTCTTTGATACTGAAGAGGCGATGGTGCGGATCGACATGTCCGAGTTCATGGAGAAACATTCCGTGGCACGGCTGATCGGTGCGCCACCGGGATACGTGGGTTACGAAGAGGGCGGTTACCTGACCGAAGCGGTGCGGCGCAAGCCTTACTCGGTGATCCTCTTGGACGAAGTCGAGAAGGCGCATCCGGATGTGTTCAACATTCTGCTGCAAGTGCTTGAGGATGGGCGCCTGACCGACAGTCATGGCCGTACGGTCGATTTCCGCAATACCGTGATTGTCATGACCTCTAACCTCGGCTCGTCGCAGATCCAGGAGCTGGTCGGTGATCGTGAGGCACAACGTGCGGCAGTCATGGATGCGCTGACTTCCCACTTCCGTCCGGAGTTCATCAACCGGGTCGACGAGGTGGTGATCTTCGAGCCTTTGGCGCGGGATCAGATCGCGGGTATTACCGAGATCCAGTTGGGCCGCCTGCGCAGCCGTCTGGCCGAGCGCGAGCTGAAGCTGGAGCTGAGCCCGGAAGCGATGGACAAGCTGATAGCCGTCGGCTACGACCCGGTCTATGGCGCACGTCCTCTGAAGCGGGCGATCCAGCGCTGGATCGAAAACCCGTTGGCGCAACTGATCCTGTCGGGGCATTTCCTGCCTGGCGCGACAGCAACAGGCGCAGTGGAGAACGATGAAATCGTTTTCAACTGATCCGCAGCGCCAATGAAATAAGGAAGGCCTCGCATTGCGAGGCCTTTTTTTCGCCAGGCTGTTGAACTGAAAGGAAAAGGCTTGTAAAGTGCGCCCCGCAGTCAGTCACCCACAAGGGTTTCAGCTCACTGAGCGGAAATCTGAAATAAGTTGCAAATCATTAACTTGAAAGCGATTTAGGGGGTTGACAGAGGTGTTCTAGGTTGTAGAATAGCGCGCCTCAGACACACGAACGCAGCGATGCGAACGGAGTCTGAAAGCTTCAAGTTTCACCGTTGTAAATTGAAATATGTAGTTCCGTGATAGCTCAGTCGGTAGAGCAAATGACTGTTAATCATTGGGTCCCAGGTTCGAGTCCTGGTCACGGAGCCAATTTCAAACCGGGGTATAGCGCAGTCCGGTAGCGCGCCTGCTTTGGGAGCAGGATGTCAGGAGTTCGAATCCCCTTACCCCGACCATTTTTGGGTCGTTAGCTCAGTTGGTAGAGCAGTTGGCTTTTAACCAATTGGTCGTAGGTTCGAATCCCACACGACCCACCATTTTTGAAACCAGTTAACGCTGGAATCGAATCTTAAGATCAGAGGCCAAAAGCGCTGATCGAAGAAGGCGACTGAAAGGTCGCCTTTTTTTTACCGGGGTATAGCGCAGTCCGGTAGCGCGCCTGCTTTGGGAGCAGGATGTCAGGAGTTCGAATCCCCTTACCCCGACCATATTAAAAATCCTCGTATCGAAAGATACGGGGATTTTTTTTGTCCGCAATTTATAAGCGCAACAGCAACAGTGGTTGTTTGAGGCGTAAAAAAGCCGCGTTTCCAAAGGAATTCGCGGCTTTGTCCAAGGCCGACTCAGGCGCCGTCTTGATCTTTCAGGTGTTCGAACAGGCCCTTGGGCATTTTCTTGCCGTTGGCTTCGAAGTTGGCTTTCACGTTGTTGTAGGCCTCTTGCTCATCGATGAAGCCGTCATGGTTGGTGTCGATCTTGTCGAAATCTGACTTCGGCGCGACTTTGATGAATTCAGCGCGTGAGACTTTGCCGTCGCCATCGCTGTCAGTCTTGGCCATCGAGGCATCGCCGCATTTGCCTTCACCGCATTTGCCTTCCGGGGTTTTTACCGAGGTTTCTGCTGAAGCGACCATGTAGCCCTGAGCCAGTGGCTGCGCGGCGAATACCGAGCCGGACAGCATCAGACCTCCTGCCAGCGCTGCGCCGAACAGGCCAATGGATTTTTTGCCGAGAGTCGAGTGATGGGACATTGCATTCTCCTACGGTTGCACAGCGCAACCACACGTTAAGGACGATCCGCCGGAGCAGGTATGCTCGGGTGGGGCCATTAGGCGGTGGCGGTGTATCGCGTCTGTGTCGTGGAGCGGGGAGTTTGTAAGCGAAGGTGGGGATGGCGGGGGAGGATACAGTCAGACACATCTCTCCAGATCACCCTCAAACCCTGTAGGAGCATTCGAGTAAAACGAGGCTGCGATCTTTTGATCCTGATCTTTAAAAGCCAGATCAAAAGATCGCAGCGTGCCGCAGCTCCTACAGGTACTGCATCAATGCAGCTTCAGGCGCGGCTCGGTCCCGCGACCAATCTTGCTGCCCAGCATCAGCATTGCCGTGCGAAACGGCCCGTACAGCGCCACCTGGTGCATGCGATACAGCGACACGTAAAACATCCGCGCCAGCCAGCCTTCAAGCATCACGCTGCCAGTCAGGTTACCCATCAAGTTACCCACAGCCGAAAAACGCGACAGCGAAATCAGCGAGCCGTAGTCGGTGTATTTGTATTCCGGCAGGGTCTTGCCTTCGATACGCAGCTTCAGCGACTTGGCCAGCAGCGACGCCTGTTGGTGCGCGGCTTGCGCACGCGGCGGCACGTTGCGGTCGGAGCCAGGCTGCGGGCATGCGGCGCAATCGCCGAACGCGAAGATGTTTTCGTCGCGGGTGGTCTGCAAAGTTGGCAGCACTTGCAGTTGATTGATGCGGTTGGTTTCCAGGCCATCGATATCCTTGAGGAAACCCGGTGCACGAATGCCCGCCGCCCAGACTTTCAGGCTGGCCTTGATCTCATTGCCATCGGCGGTAATCAGGCTGTCGGCCGTCACTTCGCTGACCGACGCATTGGTCATCACGTTGACCCCTAGTTTCTCCAGAGTCTTGTGCACCGGCCCGCTGATGCGCTCCGGCAGGGCAGGCAGCACCCGTGGCCCGGCTTCGATCAGGGTTATGTGCATGTTTTCCGGTTTGATGCGGTCGAGGCCGTAAGCCGCCAGTTCATGCGCCGCGTTGTGCAATTCTGCCGCCAGTTCGACGCCGGTAGCGCCAGCGCCGACGATGGCCACGCTGATCTGCTGGACCACATCGGTTTGCCCGGCATGCGCGCGCAGGTAGTGGTTGAGCAGTTGCTGGTGGAAACGCTCGGCCTGTTTGCGGGTGTCGAGGAACAGGCAGTGCTGCGCCGCGCCCTGAGTGCCGAAATCGTTGGTGGTACTGCCGACTGCGATCACCAGCGAGTCATACGCCACTTCGCGGGCGGGCACCAGTTCGACGCCGTTTTCGTCGTAGGTGGCGGCCAGCTGGATTTTCTTCGCGGCGCGATCAAGCCCGCTCATGCGCCCCAGCTGGAACTCGAAGTGGTTCCATTTGGCCTGGGCAACATAGTTGAGTTCGTCTTCGGAAGAGTTCAGCGATCCAGCCGCCACTTCGTGCAACAGCGGTTTCCAGATGTGCGTCAGGTTCGCGTCGACCAGCATCACGCTGGCCGTGCCGCGCTTGCCCAGAGTCTTACCCAGACGGGTAGCCAACTCCAGACCGCCGGCGCCGCCGCCGACAATAACAATACGATGGGACATGGGGATAACTCGCAAGGTTTTTAAAGGAAATCGGTGCGGTTACCCGAGCGAGCGCGATGCTGCTCATAGCGTCAGGTAACTGATAAATCGGCTCAACAGGCCAAGACCAATGGTCACTGCCAGCACCAGCACCAGGAGCATCCACGGCCTGAAAGGCCGGCGCTCGACACGGTGTTGGGACAGTTGCAGGTACTCTTCGACATGCTTTTGGTCTTCGGGTTTCAGGCGGCTGGTCATAAAGGCCTCGTCAGGTAGACGTTGCTGAATGTGCAGAAGCTACAGCGGTTTTCAACCGGGGTTGAACGCAGCATAGCCGCTGTCCGGTACCGGTTCGACAGACAGGCTATCGTCGAGGCGAATGATCCCGCTTTGTAACACCCGCGCGGTGATTCCGCCATGCCCGCGCACCGCTTGAAAGGTGCCGGGGCCGAGGTTGTTCTGCAGGCGTGCGCAGGGTTGGCACCAGCCGGTTGTTTCAAAAATCGCCTGACCGATACGAAAGCGCCGGCCCTTGAGGCTGAACAGGTTGATCCCGCTTATAACGAGATTGCGCCGCAGATCTTCAGGTTTTACCGGTTGATCGTGTGGTCGCCCCATCAATGCGCTGATCACCGCCAGATGTTCCCACTGAATCAGCGTCACTTGCCGCGCATTGCGCACCCCGGGGCGGGCGTGGTCGCCGGTCAGTCCGGCTTCAAGGCGTGCCTCAACGGCATCAAGTTCGAGCATCGGTCCACGGGATTCGGGGCGCACGCCGATCCAGCGCACCGTGCCGGTTTGCGGGACATCGGCGATCAATTGCTGCAGCGGCGTCACAGGCTGATCCCTACATCGAAGACGATGCTGCGCCCCAGGTTACTGCGCAGAAAGTCCGGTGCATCGGGGTGCGCAAACAGCACGCGGGCGAACGTCGGGCCGACGAGGGATAGCGAGCGCCAGCCCTGACGCAGATATTCGGTTGGCGGTGGAAAGTGGCTGTTGAGGTCCAGCACTTCGCGCTTGAGGCTGGCGAACGCGATGATGTCCAGTTCGCCCAGATCCATGCCGCGTTCCTTGTAGTTGTGGGCTTTTTTGCGCAGCGTCGGGGCGAGGCGCAAGAGGAATTCATTGGCCGGAATCCGCTTCGGCTTGGCTTCGCGGCGCACCAGTTGACTGAGGGAAAATGCGCTGCGCCGACGTTGCAGTTCATCGCGCCATTCGTCGTTAAGCCTGCGCCCCTCGTCGAGGACGAAGAATACTTCGAAGTTGGCGTCGCGAAACAGCACGTCCGGCGGCTCGCCGGCAGGCGCGAACTCGTCGGCGCGATAAGGAATGTTCAGGCCTTGCAGCAGGCGCTGGCAGACCCAACGCTCACGCTCCCATTTGCGGGCATTGGACAGGAATGCGTTGGCCTGCTCGGCCGCGATGGTCAGCAGGCGTAAGTAATCTGAGTCATCCATAGGCCAAGCTTAGCGTTCAAATGTGATCGAAGTAGTGGCCAGGAACAACTCTTCCCGGTTACGTCATCCCCAGCCAGTTTGGCAGGGCCAGCGAAATCCACGGTACATAGGTTATCAAGATCAGGAACAGTAACAGGATAATCAGCCAAGGCATCGCGGCACGGATGGTGGCACCCAGCGACATACCTGTCACCGCCGACGTGACGAACAGGTTCAGCCCCACGGGCGGGGTAATCAGCCCGATCTCCAGGTTCACCACCATGATGATGCCCAGGTGGATCGGGTCGATCCCCAACTGCACGGCAATCGGAAACAGGATCGGCGCCAGGATCAGGATGATTGCCGAGGGCTCCATGAACGCTCCCGCCACCAGTAACACGATGTTCACCACCAGCAGGAAAGTCACCGGCGTCAGCCCCGCGCCGATGACCCAGGCGGTGATCTGTTGCGGAATTTGCTCGGTGGTCAACACATGAGCGAACAGCATGGCATTGGCGATGATGAACATCAGCATGATGCTCAGCTTGGCAGATTCCAGCAGCACTTTCGGCGTCTCACGGAACGTCATGTCCTTGTAGACGAACAGTGCAATGAATGCGGAATAGACCGCCGCCACTGCCGCCGCCTCGGTCGGGGTGAACATTCCTGAGTAAATACCACCCAGGATGATGACCATCAGCAACAGGCCCCAGATGGCTTTGCGTGCTGCCGTAAACCATTCACGAACGGTGGCTCGAGGCATGGCGGGCAGGTTTTTCCTGACGGCGACGATGTAGATGGCAATCATCAAGAAAGTACCCAGCAGCAAACCCGGTATGACCCCGGCCATGAACAGTTTGCCGACCGAGGTCTCCGTCGCAGCGGCATACACCACCATGACAATGGAGGGCGGAATGAGAATGCCCAGCGTGCCGGCATTGCACACGATGCCGGCACCGAACGCCTGTGGATAACCGGAGCGAACCATGCCCGCAATTGCGATGGAACCTACGGCCGCGACCGTTGCAGGGCTCGAGCCGGACAGCGCGGCGAACAACATGCACGCGAGGACGGCTGCGATGGCCAGGCCGCCGCGAATATGACCGACACACGCATTGGCAAAGTCGATCAGGCGTCGCGCGACGCCGCCCGTGGTCATGAACGCACCGGCCAGTAAAAAGAACGGGATCGCCAGTAACGTGTAGTGCTCGGATGTCTCGAATAACTTGATGGCCAGTGAGCGCACGGAGTCGGGGCTGAACAGAATGATCGTCATCGAGCCGGCCAAACCTAGGGAAATGGCGATCGGTACACCGATGAACATCAGCACGAACAGGGCGACGAAGAGGAACAGAATGGTCATTTCTTGTCATCCTCATGGTCGGTCAGTTTCAGCGCATCTGCGGCTTCATCGGCCAGGCCCAGGCCGGTTTGACGGTTCTGCACGATGCGCACGAGGATTTCGGCAAAGCGAATGAACACCAGAGCGAAACCGACTGGCACGATCAGCCCGATGTGCCACTGCATGATGCCGTAGTGACCGAGATCCTCAGCGCCGATACCGGCGATGAACAACGTTTGAATCCATTCGAAACTGCTGACACTGAGCAGCCCCGCATAGCCGAGACAGCACAGGCAGGCAATGATGGCGATGATGCGCTGAGCCGGTTTGCTTGCCAGCTTCACCAAGGCATCGACACCGATATGCCCGGCAGTGCGCACGCCATAGGACAGGCCAAAAAAGATCAGCCAGGCAAACAGGGCTTTGGTCAACGCGATGCTCCACGTCATGGCCTGGGCCATTCCCATGATGCTGTCGCCAATTGCGAATAACGATTCACTGGCGCCTTGCCATTGCTCGGCGAAGCTGTAGAAAACGCTATAGAGGTTGTTCAGGATGACGTAAACGAACGTCACCAGCGTCATTGCCGCCAACAGGAAAACAATGAAGCCTTCCTCGAAGTGGTCCCAGATGCGCCGCAAGGCATTCATGAATGGCTGCTCCCGATCGAGTGACGACAATGAAACAGGTGCCGCCCCTTTGAGGCGGCACACGCGGGCAGATTTACTGAGCCTGGTTCGAGGCGTCGGCGGCCTTGATCAGGTCGGCGCCAATAGCACCTTCGAACTTCGCCCAGACCGGCTTCATTTTTTCACGCCACTCGCCACGTTGTTCCGGAGTCAGCAGGATGATTTCAGTGGTTTTGGCGTCGACGATATGCTGTTTGGCGTCCTGGTTGAGCTTCTCGGCGTCTTTGTTCACCTGGGCGGTAACCTCGACGATTATTTTATCCAGTTCGGTTCTCACATCCGGCGGCAGGCCATTCCAGAACTTGGTGTTGGTGATCAGCATGTAGTCGAGCAAGCCATGGTCGGATTCAGTGATGAACTTCTGCACCTCGTGCATTTTCTGACTGAAGATGTTCGAGTAAGGGTTTTCCGCGCCATTCACCACACCGGTCTGCAAGCTTTGATATACCTCGGCGAAGCTCAACTTGCGCGGGTTGGCTTTCACTGCTTTGAATTGCTCATCCAGTACCGCCGACGCCTGTACACGGAATTTCAGACCCCGGGCATCGCCCGGTACAACCAGCTTCTTGTTGGCGGACAGCTGCTTCATGCCGTTGTGCCAATAAGCCAGCCCTGTGATGTTCTTGCTTTCCATCGACTTGAGCAGTTCCTGGCCTTGAGGGCTGCGCTGGAAACGGTCGACGGCCGTGATGTCGTTGAACAGGAACGGCAAGTCGAATAGCTGCAATTTCGGTGTGTATTGTTCGAACTTGGCCAGCGACGGTGCAATGAGCTGCACATCGCCCAACAGCAGTGCCTCCATTTCCTTGCCGTCGCCAAACAGCGAAGAGTTCGGGTAGACCTCAACCTTGACCTTGTCCTTCAGGCGTTCTTCGACGAGTTTCTTGAACAGCAGCGCGCCCTGGCCTTTGGGCGTTTGCTCGGCGACGACATGGGAAAACTTGATAACGATTGGATCGGCCGCCAGCGCCAGGCCCGATACGCCCAGCGCGAGGGCGCAGACGACCGCGTTGCGCAATGATTTAAGCATTGAGATGTTCCTCTTGTTTTAGTTCTCGTGCGGTTCAGGGCTGAAAAGCGTTTGCACGGTGGACAAGAGGAGTCTAGGCAATAAATCTCAAAGGGTTGTCGAGACTAGTATTTCCAGAAAACCGGTGTGAGCAGCACCAGGACGGTTAGGATCTCCAGTCTTCCCAAAAGCATGCCGATAGTCAGCAGCCATTTGGCAGCATCGGGCAGTGTGGAAAAGTTTCCCGCCGGGCCAATGATCGAGCCAACGCCAGGCCCGACGTTGCAGACGGCGGTAGCCGCGCCACTCAATGCAGTTGTCCAGTCCAGGCCGATGAGTGCCAACCCCATGGCGATCGCCCCGATAGTGATGGTGAAAAAGAATGAAAACGTCAGCAGCGAACGGGCGATGTCCTCGTCGATGGGGTGTTTGTTGTATTTTTTTCGGATCACGGCGCGAGGGTGGATCAATTGATTCAGACTGCCCATCAGCAGTGTGCCGGCCACTTGAAAGCGGAATATTTTAAGACCGCCAGCGGTGGAGCCGGAGCAACCTCCGACAAAGGTCAGATAGAAGAACAGCAATACGGCAAAACTGCCCCATAACGTGTAATCCCCCAGCGCTACGCCGGTCGTCGTGACCACCGATGTCACGTTGACCGCCACGATCCGGAACGCTTCCCACCAGCCGTACTCGCTGTGCAAGCACAACCAGGTACCGACCAGCACCCAGGTAATGAGCAAAAAGCCAATGAACCCGCGTACCTGATGATCTTTGAACAAGGCCCGTTTGTTGCCGCGAAGCGTGCTCACATACAGCGTGAAAGGGAGGCTGCCCAGAATCATGATAGCGACCGCCACCCAATGAATGGACGGTTGCGTCCAATGTGCCAGCGAGGCATCGGAGGTCGAAAATCCTCCCGTGGAAATCAATGACATTGAATGGTTGATGGCTTCGAACGGCGTCATCCCTGCTATCCACAGGGCCAGCGTGGCAAGACCGGTAAGCCCGATATAAAGCCCCAGAATGTATTTGGCGGCGACATGGGAGCGCGGCGTGACCTTTTCCGACCAGTCGGATGATTCAGTCTTGAATAGCCGCATGCCCCCGACCCGCAGTAATGGCAGGATAGCCACCGCCATGCCGATGAAGCCGATCCCGCCCAGCCAATGCAGCATCGATCGCCAGATCAGCAATCCTGGAGATGCCGTGTCCAGCCCGGTGAGGATGGTCGATCCAGTCGTGGTGATGCCTGACATCGTTTCAAAAAACGCATCGGTGTAGCTGATGTGCTGGATAAGCACCATGGGCAATGCGGCGAATATGCACACAACCACCCAACTGGCGGTCGTCAGCATGTACATATCGCGAGGACGCAAATGAACGTTCTCGGGGCGACCCTTGTTAATCATCAGCAGCCCGCACAGCGCTGTGATCAAGCTCGACCACAGGAAGGCCGACATATCATCTTTGCGATCATGGATCACCAGCGTCAGCATCGGTATCAGCATGCTCACCGCAAGCGTGATCAGAATAATTCCCAGAATGAAGCTGATGAGCCGTACTACCGCAATGGACATAGATAACGCCTGTTTTGTTAGCGCCGCGCAGTATCGGCGGGCCTGTTGTCTCGTCCCGTAAAGTTTTCGTAACTTTTTCTTTCCTCCGTATTTACTGCACGCCACGCGCAGAAGCGTGACACGGCGAGTCGCAAACGGCGGTATAGACTGAGATCTGTCTCGACGGGAGATCCGCGTGAAAAATATATCAGTGTTGCTGCTCGATCTTCGGCTGGCGTGGCCCCAGGCGTCAGCGAAGGCTCATCTATGATCGGCGCCGAACTGCTGTCATCCACAAGCCTGACGCTCGGATGGCTGATTTACCTGCCGGTGCTGCTCTGGGCGATTGTTCGTGCTCCCTGGGTCGAATTGTTCAGTGACAGCCGTCGCCAGCATCTGTTGTTCGGCACGGTGTTCGCGTTGTTTCTGTTGTGGCTGGTGCGCCGGGATTTCGATACCGGAGTGTCTTATCACTTCATTGGCATGACGGCGGTGACGTTGCTGCTGGACTGGCCGCTGGCGATTCTCGGCGGGTTGGTGGCGCAGGTCGGTCTGTTGCTGCTCGGGCGCCAGGATCTCGCGGCGCTGGGGGTCAACGGTGCGTTGTTCATTCTGCTGCCGGTGCTGATTACCGAGTGCGTGGCGATCCTCGTCGAGCGCGCCCAGCCACGCAATCCCTTTGTGTACATCTTCTGCTCCGGGTTTCTCGCCGCCGCGCTGTCGGCGCTGCTGTGTCTGCTGCTGAGCCTGACATTGCTCTGGTACGACGGCCTGTTTGCCATGCCCGAATGGCTGGAAGACTTTATCGGCTACCTGTGGCTGATCATATTCCCCGAGGCTTTCATCAACGGCATGGTGGTCAGCGCACTGGTGGTGTTCAGCCCGGAATGGCTGGAGACGTTCAACCGCACGCGCTACCTTTCGGCACCCTGGAAGGACGACGACCCCAAGTCTTGATCCATATCAAACCCGCCACGCGCGCGGCATTTCATGCTCGGCCAAATCCCTTCAGGAGCGGCAGCATGAGTGTTTACGAGTGGGCGCGGCAGCAAACCCGGCAGAGTCTGGAGATGGCGCAAGAAGTAGGTTTTGACCCGGGATTGAGTTTGCGCGCCTTGCTCAGTGCGGTGGTGCAACAGAGCAAGACCGTGCGCAACGCCGAAGACCTGGCCGACGAGTTGCGCTTTCTGGCGGAAAACCTCGACGACGATCAGGACTACGGCTTCATGCGACCCTGACGGGATCAGTGGCGCGGATCGAAATCGCCGGAAAACAGTTCATCCTCGGCATCCGGTGCGACCGGGATCTTGTGCTCTTCGGAGGCCCAGGCGCCGAGGTCGATCAGTTTGCAGCGATCGGAGCAGAACGGCCGGAATTTGTTATCCGGCGTGAATTCCACGGGGGCGCCACACGTTGGGCATTCTACGGTTGGGATCTGGCTCATGATTGGCCTCCACTTAAAGTCAGGTAAAAGTCATGCAGGCGCTCGACCTCGCTGTGCAGCCAGGCGAGGTCGCGGTCGTTGACCACCACGTCGTCGGCACGGCTCACGCGGTCTTCACGGCTCGACTGGGCCTTGAGGATCGCCTGAACCTGCTGTTCGCTGGTCTGGTCACGCTGCAAGGTGCGTTCGATCTGCAGTTGTTGCGGAGCGTCGATCACCAGGATTCGCTGGGTCATCGCGTACTGCCCGGATTCGATCAACAGCGGCGAAACCAGAATCGCATAGGGCGATTTTGCCTGCGCCAGATGATGGGCGATTTCCTCGGCGATCAACGGATGCAGCAGGGCTTCGAGCCAGCGGCGCTGCTCCGGGACTTCGAAGATCAGCTTGCGCAGGGCGGCGCGATCCAGCGTGCCGTCAGCCTGCAACACGCCAGCGCCGAAGTGCTCGGCAATCCTGGCCAGCGCCGGGCGCCCCGGCTCGACCACCCAACGTGCTGCGTGATCAGCGTCGACCACATGGATGCCAAGGTCGATGAAGTGCTGGGCCGCGGCGCTTTTGCCGCTGCCGATGCCGCCGGTCAGGCCGAGAATCCAGGGTTTTTCCACAGGGGTATTCATTTCAAACCGACAAACTGCCAATAGAAGTCGGTTATTTGACCACCCCAGAGCAAGGCAATCCAGCCGGCAATTGCCAGATAAGGTCCGAAGGGGATCGGCGTCGAGGTTTTCTGCTCGCGCACACGCAGCAAAATCACCCCGATAATCGCTCCCACCAGCGAAGACAACAGGATCGTCAGCGGCAGAATCTGCCAGCCACCCCAGGCGCCGAGCAGCGCCAGCAGCTTGAAATCACCGTGACCGATGCCGTCCTTGCCGGTCAGCAGTTTGAACAGCCAGAACACCGACCACAGCGCCATATAACCGGCCACCGCGCCCCACATGGCATCGTGCAGCGGCACGAACAGCCCGAAACTGTTGACGATCAGCCCCAGCCACAACAATGGCAGCACCAGCACATCGGGCAACAATTGATGCTCGGTGTCGATCAGGCTCATCGCCAGCAAGCCCCAGGTGAGGAAGATCAACAGACAGGCCGCCCAGCCAAAACCCACATGCCAGGCGATAAACGCTGAAAGCAGTCCACAACTCAGTTCGGCCAGCGGATAGCGTTTGCTGATGGGCGCTGCGCACGCGGAGCAGCGCCCGCGCAGCCACAGATAACTGAGCAGCGGAATGTTTTCCCACGCACGAATTCGATGTGCGCAGTGCGGACACTCGGAGTGCGGCAGCATCAGGTTGTAAGTGGGCTGCGGCGTTTCGCCGGGTAGACCGAGTACGTCCTGCGCCTGCTGGCGCCAATCGCGTTCGAGCATTTTCGGCAAGCGCCAGACCAGCACATTGAGAAAGCTGCCGACGATAAGACCGAGCAGCAACGCGGTGAAGACAAAGGCCAGTGGGTACAGGGCAAACAGTTCGTCGATAGGCATGTCAGATCGCTGAGCCGAGTTGGAAGATCGGCAGGTACATCGCCACCACCAGACCGCCGACAATCACCCCCAGGACGACCATGATGAACGGCTCCATGAGGCTGGTGAGGTTGTCGACCATGTTATCCACTTCGTCCTCGTAAAACCCGGCGACCTTGGCGAGCATCTCGTCCAGCGCGCCGGACTCTTCGCCGATGGCAGTCATCTGCACCGCCATGTTGGGGAAAACCCCGGTGGTGCGCATGGAGAAATTCAACTGCATGCCCGTGGAAACGTCTTGGCGGATGCGCAATACCGCACGCTTGAACACCACGTTACCCGTGGCGCCGGCCACCGAGTCGAGCGCTTCCACCAACGGTACGCCGGCAGCAAACGTGGTCGACAAGGTCCGGGCGAAGCGTGCAACGGCGGATTTGTACATCAGCGTGCCTACCAACGGCAGCTTCAATAGCCAGGTGTCTTTGCGATCGCGCATCGCCTGGGATTTTTTCAGCGCATGGCGGGTGCCGAAAAAAGCGGCCACCAGAGCAACGAGTATCGCCCACCACCATTGCTGCATGAATTCCGAGAGGCTGATGACCATCAGGGTGAACCCAGGCAACTCTGCACCGAAACCGGAAAAAACCGACTCGAACTGCGGCACCACTTTCACCAGCAGAATCCCGGTTACCACGGCTGCAACCAGCACCACGGCGGTGGGGTAGGTCATGGCTTTCTTGATCTTGGCCTTGAGGGCTTCGCTTTTTTCCTTATAGGTTGCGACCCGTTCCAGCAGCGTATCGAGGGCGCCGGACTGTTCGCCGGCATCCACGAGGTTGCAATACAACTCATCGAAATATTGCGGCTTCTTGCGCAGGGCGTTGGCGAAACTGTTGCCGGCGGCGACCTCCTGTTTCACCTCGTCGACCAGTTTGCGCATGGCCGGGTTTTCGAAGCCCTCACCGATGATGTCGAACGACTGCAGCAGCGGCACGCCAGCCTTCATCATGGTCGCCATCTGCCGCGTGAACAGGGCGATGTCGCGGGGCCTGATGCGTTTGCCGAAGCTGAAAAACGAGGCGGTTTTTTTGCGCACCTTCCCCGGATTGATCCCTTGTTTGCGTAGTTGAGCCTTGATCAGTGCCGGGTTCTGCCCGCTTAATTCACCGCTGAGTTTGCTGCCTTTCTTGTCCGTGCCTTCCCAGGCGTAGACGCTGATTTTCGCTGCCTTGACTGCCATGTTCAGTCCTTGGTGACCCGGTTGATTTCTTCCAGGCTGGTAATGCCTTGCATGGCCTTGCGCAGACCTGAGGTACGCAAGTCGTCGTAGCCGTCGCGGCGCATCTGAATGTCGATTTCCAGCGAGTTGCCCTCGGCCATGATCAGTCGTTGCAGGTCTGCTGTGTTCTTCACCACTTCATAAATCCCCACGCGTCCCTTGTAACCGCCATTGCAGTGATCGCAACCGACTGGCTCGTAGATCGTGAAACTGCCGATGCGTTCCTCGGGGAAGCCTTCCTTGATCAGGGTTTCGCGCGGAATCTCGATGGCTCTCTTGCAGTGGCTGCACAACTTGCGCGCCAGCCGCTGGGCGATGATCAGGCTGACAGAGGTGGCGATGTTGAAACCGGGGATACCCATGTTGTGCAGTCGCGTCAGGGTTTCGGCGGCGCTGTTGGTGTGCAGTGTGGACAATACGAGGTGACCGGTTTGCGCAGCCTTGATCGCGATCTCGGCGGTTTCCAGATCGCGGATCTCGCCGACCATGATCACGTCCGGATCCTGACGCAGAAACGAGCGCAAGGCCTGGGCAAAGTCGAGCCCCTGCCTGGGGTTGACGTTGACCTGGTTGATGCCTTCCATGTTGATCTCCACCGGGTCTTCGGCGGTGGATATGTTGATGTCGACCGTGTTGAGAATATTCAGCCCGGTGTACAGCGACACGGTTTTGCCCGAGCCAGTGGGGCCGGTGACCAGAATCATCCCTTGTGGCTGCTTCAGTGCTGCCAAATACAGCTCTTTCTGCTCAGGCTCATAGCCGAGGGCGTCGATGCCCATCTGCGCGCTGGAGGGGTCGAGGATCCGGATCACCACTTTCTCGCCCCACAGGGTCGGCAGGGTATTGACCCGGAAGTCGATCGACTTGCTTTTGGACAGGCGCATCTTGATCCGTCCGTCCTGCGGTTTGCGCCGTTCCGAGATGTCGAGGCTGGCCATGACTTTCAAACGTGCGGCGATGCGCCCGGCCAGTTGGATCGGCGGCCTGGCCACCTCGCGCAAAATGCCGTCGGTGCGCACCCGTACCCGGTAGTTCTTTTCGTAAGGCTCGAAATGCAGGTCGGAGGAGCCGCTCTTGATCGCATCGAGCAGCATCTTGTGGACGAAACGCACCACCGGCGCATCGTCGGCGTCTTGTCCGCCGATGGCGTCCTGCTTGTTGTCGTCGATCGATTCGACATCGAGGCCGTCGAGATCGACGTCGGCCATGTCTTCGAGACCGCTGGCGTGGGTATCGAAGAACTTTTCGATGGCGTCGCTGAGCTTATCGTCCTCCACCAGGATGGCTTCGGTGCTCAATCCGGTGCTGAACTGGATGTCGTTGATCGCTTGATGATTGCTGGGGTCGGAAATCCCCACGAACAGCTTGTTGCCGCGTCGCCACAAGGGCAGGGCGTGATGCTGGCGTATCAGTTTTTCACTGACCAGGCCTTTGGGCTGGGTTTCCTTGTCCAGGCAATTAAGGTCGAGGAACGCCATGCCAAAGTGCTCGGAGGCGATCTCGGCTACCTGCGCGCTCTTTACCAGTTTGTTCTGCACCAGATAACTGACCAGCGACAGCCGATTGCGCTGGGCCTGTTGCGAGGCCTGCTCGGCGCTTTTTTCCGTCAGCAGTTCGGCCTGCACCAATTGTTTGGCCAGACCGCTCAGAGCGATGTCATTCATGGGGATTCCGCACGCTTGCCGTTCATGACTTATAGCCTAGTCAAGTGAGAGCGCCTAACACGGTCGGTGCAGGTGACAAAAAGTGTCAGATAGTGCGGTTGCGGGTTGTAGGAAACTGCGTAGGGCGACGCTGGCGCTTTGTGTGCAGGGCTCAGGCGCTTGGCATGGGCTATGCTCGGTTCATCTCAGATCATGAGATTTCGACTCATGCATGGAGCGTTTCTATGAAAAAACAACAAGGTTTTACGCTGATCGAGCTGCTGATCGTTGTGGCGATCATCGGGATTCTGGCGACTATCGCCCTGCCGCAGTATTCGAAATATCAGGCGCGATCCAAGGTAACGGCGGGGCTGGCAGAGATCAGCGCTCTGAAAGTGCCGTTTGAAGACACCATCAATCAGGGCACCGATCCGACGCTGACACTGGTGGCCGGTGGTGCTGCGGCGACGACATCCAACTGTACATTGGCGGCTACGGGCACAGCCTCGTCGGGTGCCGGTTCAATCACTTGCACACTGGTCAATGCGCCAGGTCCGGTACTCGGCAAAACGATCACACTCAGCCGCTCAGGCGCAACCACGGGTGCCACATCGGGCGTGTGGACGTGCGCAACGACGGTTAATACGGAATATTCCCCTAAAGGCTGCACGGCCAGCGGTGCGTAATTCGGCAGGCTACGTTCAAGAGATGCCCCGCAATGCGGGGCATTTTTCATTGCGCAGCGCTTCACAAAAGCTTCAATAATTTCAGCGCCTTAGGAACTTTTCAAAAAGCCGCAACTTGCATGTGAATATTCAACAAGTCATGCATTTTGCATGAATCCGGAATTTTGCATTATTTGTAAGTTATTGATTTATAAAGATTTAATGTCTTTCAAAAAGTTGGCACAGCGTTCGCAATATCTACGGTAACCCTGCTGACAAGACATCCAGCAGACTTTCCAGAAAAACAGGAGTTACTCGTATGAAGAAGTTCGCTATCACTGCCGCTGCTGCTACCGCGCTGACCCTGACCATGGCTTCCGGTGCATTCGCACAATCGGCTCAGGCTACCCAGGCTCCAATGACTCTGGCTGCCGGTGAAGTCACCGAGATGAAACAAGATACTTCCGATACCTGGATCACCACCAAGGTCAAAGCTGACCTGGTAACCGAAAAAGGCATTCCAGGTACCGACATTAAAGTTGAAACCAACCAAGGCGTTGTATCGCTGTCGTCGACTACTGCCGTAACCGATTCGCAGAAAACTACTGCAGTAGCCATCGCCAAGAAAATCAAAGGCGTTAAAGCGGTCTCCGCTGACGGCCTGAAAGCCGAGTAAGGCATGACTTCTCGCCTGGACCGGGAGAAGGGGCGACAGACGGGCCGAGCAATACGTCTGCCGCAACTTTAGAGTTCATGCGACCGGTCACACGGATGTGACCATTACAGGCCCCGGCACTTTGTGTCGGGGCCTGTTTTATTTTGTAGAAGCAAAAAGATCGCAGCCTTCGGCAGCTCCTACACAGGAATGTGGTTCCCCTGTAGGAGCTGCCGAAGGCTGCGATCTTTTGATCTTTTCAGTTACCGCGTTTGCTATTGATCTGCTTCAGGCGATTGCCTTCGAAACGCAGGTATTGATACATGCCGTTGCTCGGGCCGTAGGTCCATTCCTCGACCTGAAACTCTTCCCGGCGATTGGCGCTGCGTTTGTAACCCAGCACATCGCGGCTCACCGGCTCGCCGCACTTCTGTAGCACCTCGCTTGCGCGGTCGCCGAGGCTGATCAGTTGGCTGCCGCAACGCAGCGTATCGGAGGCCAACGCCTGGCCAGCAACGAATGTCAGTGCCATTGCCGCCAGCCATTTGCGTTTGCTCATTCGGCATCCAGATGCATTTGCGTCACTACCCGACCGTCGCTTTCAGCCTCGCCCAGATTGGTGTCGATGAAGTACACGCGGTCGTCAGCCAGTTGGCCCTTGTCCACCAGAAAATCCTTGATGCTGCTGGCACGGTCCTGACCCAACTGACGCAGCAGCACATCGCTGGTACTCCAGAACTGGATCACGCCTGCGCGCATTTTCGCTGTGCGTTCTTCCTTGCCCAGATCCTTCCATTCGGCCGGCGGCTGAGTCTTCAGACGGGTGCGATAAATGCCTTCGAGCAGTGGGCCTTTCTCGCTGTCCGGCACGTCAATCAAGGACGCCTGAGCCGGGACTTTATCGCCGCGGCGCTGGAGCATCTTGTAGTAGTTGTATTGGTATTCACGTTCCAGGCGCTGTTCGGCGAGCAATGGGCCGTCGCTGCTTTTGGCGGCGACACCCTCGATTTCCAGGCGCAGGGCCGGACGCTCCTTGAGTGCCTGGGACAGCTTGATCAGCGCACCCTCGGCATCCTTGTTCAGCTCGCTGGAGCCTGGCGCGAACGACACCGTGCCGAGGTCCTGGGAACCGCCACCACTGACCAATCCACCAATCATCTTGAATGGCGCCGCAGCGGCTTTGACGATCAGATTGCGCAGGGTCTGCCAGACAATCGGCATCACGCTGAATTGCGGATTGTTCAAGTCGCCCGTTACGGGTAATTCGATGGAGATTTTGCCGTCGACGTCTTTGAGCAACGCGATCGCCAGTTTCAGCGGCAGACTTGTCGCGTCCGGGCTGTCGACTCTCTCACCCAGTTGCAATTGCTCGACCACCACTTTGTTCTCGGCCTTCAGTTGGCCCTTGGTGATCAGGTAATGCAGGTCGAGGTTGAGCCGGCCCTTGCGGATGCGGTATCCGGCGAATTTGCCGGAGTAGGGCGTCAGGGTGGTCAGCTCGACCCGTTTGAAACTGGTGGTGATGTCGAGGCTGGCCATCGGGTCGAATGGATTGACCGCGCCCTTGATGGTCACTGGCGCATAGCGATCAACCTTGCCTTTGATATCGACAGTGGCCGGTTTCGACTGTCGACTGTCGATGGTGCCGATCTGGCCGTTGAGTTGCTGGACAGCGGTGGCGAAATTCGGCGTCAGGCTGAAATCGGCGAAGTTGGCCGAGCCGTCGTTGATGGCGATACCACCGATGCGAATGCCCAGTGGTTTGTCTTTGCTGGCCGGTTTGGCGGCGGCGGTTTTTGCGCCGCTGTCGGCAGGCTGCGGAATCAGCAGATCATCGATGTTGGTGGTACGGTCATCGTTGATCATGAAGCGCACGTACGGTTGTAACAGGTTGACCTTGTCGATCGACAGGCTGTCGCCGTGCTGATAGTTCAGGCCTTCCACGACCACTTGCTGCCACTTGAGGAAGTCGCGGGTTTTCAGGGTGTCGAGGGTGTGCAGTTGATCGATCTGCGCGCGTCCGGTCACGCTGAGAGCCAGCGGTTCGGTGCTCTTGAGGTTGACCTTGAGGTCACTGCCGAGCATGCCGCTGCGCAATTCGAGACGAATGAACGGATTGATGTAGGACTGCGCGACACGCAGGTCGATGTCTTGGGTTTTAACGTTGAGCTGGGCGTTGACCGGCGCCAGATTGACCGTGCCATCGGCGAGGATCTTGCCCTGCTTGCCCAGCCCGGTATCGAGTTTGAGCTTGAAGGGTGAGCCATTGAGGCTGTCAAAATCCTGCAGATCGACGTTCAGCGGGGTGACATCCAGTGCCACCGGTGGATTAGCCGACCGGTCGGCCAGATGGACGGTGTAGTTGCGCAGTTGCACATCTTTGAGCAGTACTTGCCATGGCTTGTCCGGCGCGCTTGGTTCAGGTTTCGGCGAGTCGGCGGTTGCGGGTGTGCTGGCCGGTTCGGCGGCGGCTTTGGCGGCAGGTTTCGACGGCTGGCTGGCGAACAGTTTCTGCCAGTCCAGTTGCCCGTCGGCCTCGAGGGCGGCCCAGGTTTCAAGTTTCTGGCTGCGAATCTTGCCGACTACCACTTGCTGTTTCGCCAGGTCCACCGAGGTCTCGCTGATGTCGAGGCGTTCGAGTTTTGCCAGTGGGCGCCCGTCGGGTGCCTTGATCGCGAACGGCGCGATGCTCACCGCAACGTTGTTCAACTGCAGCTCGGTTTGTTTCGACAGATTGAGTTTGTATTCGGTGCTGAGGTTCATCACGCCGTTTTCAAGAACCAAGGGCACTGCGTCTCGCACGTAAGGCCAAAACGCTTTCATATTGCCGTCGGTAATTTTCAGCGAGCCTTCGGAGGCGATCGGGATCAGGCTGAAATTGCCGCTCCAGTCGATTCGGCCACCGTTAGGGCCAATCGCGACCAGAGTCATGTCGGCGCTGTCTTCGGGCAGGGTGCTGAGATTTTTCAGCTCGAAGTTGAGATCGTCGTAGAGGAATTCGATGGGTTCGCTCGGGCGCACATCCTGAAAGTGCACGACACCGTTGGCGAGTTTGATCTGGTCGATGCGCAGAGGAAACGGCTTGGCTTCGGGATCGACGGGTGTCGGTTCACTGGCGGGTATGTTGAACAGACCGAGCAGGTTGAGCTTGCCGTCTTTGGCGAAGAGGATTTCGGTCTTCGGTTTGTCCATTTCGATGTTGGACAGATGGACTGCTTTCGTCCACAGGCTGTCGAGCTCCAGGTCGGCGTACAGGCGTTCAAAACCGACCTGTTCTTTGCCGGGCTCACCGATGACCAGGCCCCACAAGGTGATTTCAAGGCTGAACGGATTGAGTTCGATGCGCTGGATATGCGCAGGCACCGCCGCGTAATTGGCCAGTTGCTGGTTGGCAACACGCAAGGCGATGCCCGGTAAAATCAGAAACCCCAACAGGCTGTAAAGGGCCAGAACGGTCAACAGTGCGCCAATCGCGCGAATCAATCCTTTGGGCATGTGCGGCTTCATCTGTCGTAATCGGAGTGCCTTGGAGTATGGCACGCGATTCTGGTTCCGAAGTACCTGGTGTGGAGCAGGATTGTTCAGATTTGTCTGCAATTTTGTAGGAGCTGCCGCAGGCTGCGATCTTTTGATCAAAAAAAAACAAAGTCAAAAGATCGCAGCCTGCGGCAGCTCCTACATGGGAATGTGATCAGAGTTGCAGGATCAGGGTTTTCAGTGGCGGCTGTTGGTCCAGCGACGGGAAATCCGCGCCCGGGGTCATCACGCTCCACTCACGCACCGGGCGCCCGGCCTTCTCGGCGCAACGCAGGACCTGTTCGCGCCAGTCGTCCATGCTGACTTTCGCCAGGTTGTTGCAGCAGATCAGTACACCGTTGTCGGCGGTGGTCAGCAGGGCTGGTTTGAGCAGACTTTGATAGTCGCGCAGCAGGTCGACGGTGCCGAACGCGCTCTTGGCCCAGGCCGGCGGATCGAGCAGCACCAGATCGTATTGGCGCTGTTCCAGGCGCTGATAGCTCGGCAGTTTCTGCCCGCGTCGTTGACTGATGGGCAGACCGGCCAGTTGGCGGATGGCCGGAAAGTAGTCGGACTGGACGAACTCCATTTCCGGCAACTGCGGATTGAGCAAACCGTTTTCGCGACCGACCGCGAGATTGCCCTCGGCAAAATCCAGGTTGCACACTTCACGGGCACCACCGGCCGCGGCACTCAAGCCAACGCCGCAGGTGTAGGCGAACAGGTTGAGCACGCTTTTGCCTCTGGCGTGATCCTTGACCCAGCCGCGGGTGTTGCGCAGGTCGAGGAACAGCAGCGGATCCTGCCCGGCATGGCGTCCGCGTACTCGGTAATTCAGGCCCCATTCGTGACCGACCAGATCCGCCAGTGCAGCGTCGTCGGCGCGGTAGACGTGGTCTTCACGGTCGATACGCGAGTTGCCACGAGAACGGTCGTTGTAGACCAGCAAAGTCTCCAGGCCCAGGGTCTGGTTGACGATGGCGTGCAGTTGCAGCAACTCGTCACGCTCCAGCGTCTGGTGAAAGCTTTGCACCAGCAACTGCGGGCCGTAACGGTCGATGGTCAGGCCGCCGGCGCCTTCCTGGCTGCCATGGAACAGGCGATAGCAGTCGGTGCCCTGGCTGTGCAGTACAGAGAGCAAGTCCTGACGTTGATCGAGGGCGGCGCGCAGCGCCTGATTCAAGGAAGACATGCGGGCGCCTTGCTGGAGGGAATTGGGGCGCGGGAGTTTAGCAGCTTGGCGGGCGACCGAGGTGCTGCCTTCGCGAGCAAGCCTTTGGTTCCGGTCAGGTCAACAGCCCCATCCGCCGCTTTGCCCGTTGCACCGAGCCATTGCGCATCGCCCAGCGCAGCATCGGCGCGCTGCGCTTGACGCTGGCGCGGATCAGTTGGCGTTGCAGCGGATTCTGCCGGGCGTCGAGCATGTCGCTGGCCCAGTCTGGCAACAGGTCGATGCCGGCCTTCATCATCAGATCGCCAAATGGCCGCGCCATCAGGCTGGGGGCCGGGGCTTCGAGCAGCAGGCGCAGAACTTCGCGGCTGCGCTCATCACAGAGCAATTGCGGGCGCATGCGTTGCAGATAATCCGCCACGGCCTGCCGCGATTTCGGCACATCCCGGGCGCCGAGACGCTCGGCGACCACGGCGATTTCCGCGTAATAACGGTCCTGATCTTCCAATGACAACTGCGGATTGCGATAACGCAGATGCGCAGCGAGAAAGTTACTGACTTCCGCCACATGCACCCATGTCAGCAAATCCGGATCGCTGGCCGCATAAGGCCGGCCATCTGGCGCCGTGCCGACCACTTGCAGGTGAATGGTGCGGACTTTCTCGATCAACCAGTCGGCGTCGCGGCGTGAACCGAAAGTGGTGCCGGAGACAAACTGACTGGTGCGGCGCAAACGTCCGACCATGTCTTCACGAAAGTTCGAGTGGTCCCAGACCCCGGCCAGCGCCAGCGGATGCAGCGCCTGCAGCAATAGCGCACTGATACCGCCGATCAACATGCTGCTGAAGTCACCGTGCACCTGCCAACTGACCGACTCGGGACCAAACAGCCCCGGGTCGCCCTTGGGGTTTTCCAGATCAAGCTGACCGAGGGACAGACCGGTCAGGCTCATGAGTTGGTTTTCGATACGGCTGCGGATGAATTCCATGAGCACTCAGTGAGAGAGGAGGGGCGCGCTCGGTTGGCCGCGCCCGCCAGGGTTACTGATTGAGGCGCGTGTCGATCAGGCCTTGCACCACGCTCGGATCGGCCAGGGTCGATGTGTCACCGAGGCTGTCGAGTTCGTTGCAGGCGATCTTGCGCAATATGCGCCGCATGATCTTGCCTGAGCGGGTTTTCGGCAAGGCCGGCGCCCACTGGATCAGATCCGGTTTGGCGAAGCTGCCGATCTCCTTGCTGACGTGGGCCAGCAGTTCTTTTTTCAATTCATCGCCGGGCTCGGTGCCGTTCATCGGTGTGACGAAGGCGTAAATGCCCTGGCCTTTGACGTCATGTGGGTAACCGACCACCGCGGCTTCGGCGATGCTGTTGTGCAGCACCAGCGCGCTTTCCACTTCGGCGGTGCCGATTCGATGGCCGGAAACGTTGATCACATCGTCGATACGTCCGGTGATCCAGTAATCGCCGTCCTCGTCGCGGCGGGCGCCGTCGCCGGTGAAGTAGTAGCCGGGGTAGGGCTTGAAGTAGGTATCGACCATCCGTTGCGGGTCGCCGTAGACACTGCGGATCTGCCCCGGCCAGCTTGATTTTATGGCGAGCACGCCGCTGCCGGCGCCTTTGATCTCCTTGCCGTGTTCATCGAGAAGCACCGGTTGCACGCCGAACATCGGTTGCGTGGCGCAGCCTGGCTTGATCCGCTGCGCGCTGACCAAGGGGCTGAGCATGATGCCGCCAGTCTCGGTCTGCCACCAGGTATCGACGATGGGGCAGCGTTGTTCGCCGACCACGTTGAAATACCATTCCCACGCTTCCGGGTTGATCGGCTCACCGACGCTGCCGAGTAATCTGAGGCTTTGTCGGGAAGTTTCCTTCAGCGGTTCGGCACCTTCGCGCATCAACGCGCGCAGTGCCGTCGGTGCGGTGTAGAAGATATTGACCTTGTGCTTGTCGATGACCTGCCAGAAGCGCGAGCTGCTCGGATAGCTCGGCACGCCTTCGAACATCAGCGTGGTCGCGCCATTGGCCAGTGGTCCGTAGACAATGTAGCTGTGGCCGGTCACCCAGCCGACGTCGGCCGTGCACCAGAACACTTCGCCGTCGCGGTAATCGAGCACATATTTGAAGGTCATCGCCGCTTGCAGCAGATAGCCGCCGGTGGTGTGCAGCACCCCTTTGGGTTTGCCGGTGCTACCGGAGGTGTAGAGGATGAACAGCGGGTCTTCGGCGTCCATTGGTTCTGGTGGGCAATCGTCGCTGACGTCGCGCACGGCCTGGTGATACCAAAGGTCTCGGCCCTCGACCCAATCGACCTTGCCTTGCGTGCGCTCGACCACGATGACAGTGCTGACATCCGGGCAACTTTGCAGGGCTTTGTCGACGTTGCTTTTCAGCGGCACGAATTTGCCCCCGCGCACGCCTTCGTCGGCGGTGATCACGGTGCGGCAGTCGGCATCAAGGATACGGTCGCGCATGGAGTCAGGGGAAAAGCCGCCAAACACCACCGAGTGAACGGCGCCGATTCGGGTGCAGGCGAGCATGGCGTAAGCGGCCTCGGGAATCATCGGCATGTAGATGCACACCCGATCGCCTTTCTTCACGCCACGGCTTTTCAGCACGTTGGCCAGTCGGCAGACGTGATGATGGAGTTTTTTGTAAGTGATTTGCGCCGATTCGGCAGGGTCGTCGCCTTCCCAGAGCAACGCGGTCTGATCGCCGCGCTGTGCAAGGTGACGGTCGATGCAGTTGTAACTGACATTCAGCTTACCGCCGGCAAACCAGGCGGCTTCACCGGTTTTCAGGTCGTAGCGCTGAACGGTCTGCCACGGCGTGCTCCAGTCGAGGAAGCGCGTGGCCTGTTCGGCCCAGAAGGTGCTGGGGTGTTCAATGGATTCGCGGTACAGGCGCTGATAGTCGTCCTGACTCAACTGAGCAGCCCGGCGGACGGCATCGGCTTGGGGGAACGTGCTGATATCGAACATGACGGTTCCTTATTCTTGTTGTGCGACAAGAGGGGAGCTGTACGACTCGTGCAGGAGCTGCCGAAGGCTGCGATCTTTTGATCTTGTTTTTAAGATCAGATCAAAAGACCGCAGCCTTCGGCAGCTCCTACACAGATCGTGTACGCCACCGATTCTGCGATTAGCCCGGTGCCGTGGAACTGTCGATGTTGCAAGCTGTAGGGGCAGGCAAACCGCCCCTTCAGCCTATCACCCGCGGTGACGACCGCGGAAGTAGTTGATCAAGCCCTGGGTAGACGGATCGTCAGCGTTGGTTTCGTCGCTGCCGACCAGGCGGTTGTAAACGCCCTTACCCAATTCCTTGCCCAGTTCCACGCCCCACTGGTCAAAGGCGTTGATGCCCCAGACCACGCTTTGCACAAACACTTTGTGCTCATACATGGCCACCAGCGCGCCGAGACGACGCGGGCTGATGCGTTCGACCACAAGGGTGTTGCTCGGACGGTTGCCCGGGATCACCTTGTGCGGAGCAATTTGGTGCACCTGCTCCTCGCTCATGCCCTTGTCGCGCAATTCGGCTTCGGCTTCCGGCAGGGTCTTGCCGAGCATCAGCGCCTGGCTCTGCGACAGGCAGTTGGCGTACAGCCACTGATGGTGGTCGGACACCGGGTTGAAGCTGACGATTGGCACGATGAAGTCGGCCGGGATCAGTTGGCTGCCTTGGTGCAACAGCTGGTGGTAGGCGTGCTGACCGTTGCAGCCGACGCCGCCCCAGATCACCGGGCCGGTATCAGTCGAGACCGGAGTACCGTCCTGACGCACGCTCTTGCCGTTGGACTCCATGTCCAGTTGCTGCAAGTGCTTGGTGATGTTGCGCAGGTAGTGGTCGTACGGCAGAATCGCGTGGCTTTGCGCGCCCCAGAAGTTGCCGTACCACACGCCGAGCAGCGCCAGCAGCACTGGCATGTTCTGTTCGAACGGCGCGGTCTGGAAATGCTGGTCCATGGTGTAGGCACCGGACAGCAGTTCCTTGAAGTTGGACATGCCGATGGCCAGGGCAATCGGCAAACCGATGGCCGACCACAGCGAGTAACGGCCGCCAACCCAGTCCCACATCGGGAAGATGTTTTCTTCACGAATGCCGAACGCCACGGCAGCGGCGTTGTTGCTCGAGACAGCGATGAAGTGACGATACAGCTCGGCTTCCGAACCGCCTTGAGCCAGATACCAGGCGCGTGCGGCCTGAGCGTTCTTCAGGGTTTCGAGGGTGTTGAACGACTTCGACGAAACGATGAACAGCGTGGTTTCGGCGCGCAGCTTTTGCGTCAGTTCATGGAACTCGCTGCCGTCGATGTTCGCCAGATAGTGGCAACGCACGCCTTTTTGCGCGTAGGACAGCAAGGCTTCGGACACCAGCTCAGGGCCGAGGAACGAACCACCGATGCCGATGTTGACCACGTCAGTGATCGGCTTCTCGGTGTAACCACGCCACAGACCGTCGTGGATGCGGCCGACCAGATCGGTGATCTGGTTCAGCACCTTGTGCACTTCCGGCATCACGTTGACGCCGTTGACCGACAGCTTGTCGCCGACCGGACGGCGCAGGGCGGTGTGCAGCGCAGGGCGCTGTTCGGACGTATTGACGATTTCGCCGTCGAACAGCGCTTTGATCGCGCCCTTCAGATCGACTTCATTGGCCAGGCTCACCAGCAGATCGCGGGTCTGGGCGTTGATCAAATTCTTCGAATAATCGAGAAACAGCCCGCAGCTGCTGAGGGTGAACTGATTGAAGCGCTGCGGATCGGCGTTAAAGGCTTCGCGCATGCTGAAATCCTGCATGGCTTGGCGGTGATCTTTCAACGCTTGCCAGGCGGGCAGAGCGGTAACGTCTTGAGGATTGAGGTAATACGCCATCGCTGCGGTTTTCCTTTTTACTTGAACGGCCTTTTGAACACTGAACAGGCCTGCACGCCATGTTTGGGCGTGGGCCAACTGCGTTGTCACGGTTTCTGGACACAGGGCGAATACAGTAAACCTCGCGCTGCAATCTGTCTTGACTTTGTCTGACCCGATCCCTGTACTTTTTTAACATCAGTAATGGGATTTGGCCGACAAAAGGGGAGGGAGGGGTATACCCGAAGTATTCAAGAGCGGCAACAAACCTTGAAATGCAATCTTCACAACGCCGGAAAACACTGTAGGAGTGAGCCTGCTCGCGATAGCGCACTGACGTTCAACAATGATGCTGAATGTCAGGTACTCATCGCGAGCAGGCTCACTCCTACAGGGGGGGCGGTGTTTTCAGACAGGACTATCGAGATTCAGGTGCAGGTTATCGATCAATCGCGTAGTACCGAGGAACGCCGCCACCAGAATCACCAGATCACGGTCTTCAGCCGCGGCCGGACGCAAGGTCACGGCGTGGCGGATTTCCAGATAGTCCGGGCGCAGGCCAGCGGCTTCGAGCTGGCGCAGTTGCGCGCTGATCAGTGCCGGGAAATCCCGTTCACCTTGCTGAATCGACTCGGCAATCGTGCTCAGGGTGCGATAGACCACTGGGGCTACGGCGCGTTGTTCTTCGCTGAGGAAACCGTTGCGTGACGACAGTGCCAGGCCATCGTCAGCGCGGACTGTCGGTTCACCGATGATCTGGATTGGCATGTTCAGGTCATGCACCAGCGCGCGGATCACCGCCAGTTGCTGGAAATCCTTCTGACCGAAAATCGCCAGATCCGGCTGGACCATGTTGAACAGTTTGCTGACCACCGTCGCCACACCTTCGAAATGCCCCGGACGGCTGGCGCCGCACAGACCTTCGGAAAGTTGCGGCACGCTGACCCGGGTTTGCCCGGCCATGCCATCGGGGTACATCTCTTCGACGGTCGGCGCGAACAGCAGCGAGCAACCGGCTTCCAGCAGTTTTTCCTGATCCGCCGCGAGGGTACGCGGGTATTTGTCGAGGTCTTCGCCGGCGCCGAATTGCAGCGGGTTGACGAAAATGCTCGCGACCACGAAATCCACGCGTTGCGTGGCTTTGGTCACCAGCGCAACGTGGCCGCTGTGCAGGTTGCCCATGGTCGGCACGAAGCCGATGCGCTTGCCTTCGCTGCGGGCGCGGGCTACAGCAGCGCGCAGTTCGCGTACGGTTTTGACGGTGTTCATGCAGAGAATCCGTGTTCGATGCCAGGGAACGTGACGGCTTTGACTTCGCTGACGTAGGCCTTGAGGGCCGAATCGATACTGTCCTGACCGTGCATGAAGTTTTTCACGAACTTGGGTACGCGGCCGGAGATCGACAGACCGAGCATGTCGTGCAGCACCAGGACCTGACCATCGGTAGCGCTGCCAGCGCCGATTCCGATGACCGGAATCTTCACTGCCTGACTGATTTCGGCAGCCAGTTCACTCGGTACGCATTCGAGCAGCAGCATCGCCGCACCAGCCTGTTCCAGCGAGATTGCGTCTGCACGCATCTGCCGCGCCTGGTTTTCGTTGCGGCCCTGCACTTTATAGCCACCGAGAATGTTCACCGCTTGCGGCGTCAGGCCCATGTGCGCGCAGACCGGGATACCGCGTTCGGCAAGCAGACGGATCGACTCGGCCAGCCACAGTGCACCTTCGACCTTGATCATGTGCGCGCCGGCCTGCATCAGCATGGCGGCGTTGGTCATGGTTTGCTCAAGCGTGGCGTAGGCCATGAACGGCAGGTCGGCCATGATCAGGGCATCGCGATTGCCGCGTTTGACGCAGGCAGTGTGATAGGCCATTTCTGCGGTGGTCACCGGCAGGGTGCTGTCGTGACCTTGCAGAACCATGCCGAGTGAGTCGCCCACCAGCAACACTTCGACACCGGCCTCGTTGCAGGCGTGGGCGAAAGTCGCGTCATAGCAGGTCAGCATGGTGATCTTTTCACCTTTCTGCTTGAGGCTCTGGAGCGTGGTCAGGGTGATGGCTGGCATGTAAAAAATCCTCGTTCAGGCGCTCTGGAAACTACTGCGAGTAACGCGCGTGATTCTTTATCTACTCAGGCGCACGGTCTTTTGTCGTGCTTATAAGGCCTGGATTGCGCCCGTATGTGCCGGGTTGGCGGCAGCGGGACGCCTATAGTCGTGAGGAGCCAAGCGGAAGTCAATTGCGTGTGTTACCGCGTTGTTACGAGGGGAGTGTTACCGGCGTTACTGATGCGATTCAGCGGCGCGGCGGGGCTGATTCGCGGAGTTTTTGTCCGACAAAAATAGCGATGCCGCACGCTATCCATGTAGGAGCTGCCGAAGGCTGCGATCTTTTGATCCTTGGGGTTTTAATAACAAGAGCAAGATCAAAAGATCGCAGCCTGCGGCAGCTCCTACAGGGGGATTTGCTTCAGGCTTGGGGGAGGCGTTCGAGGCCGACGAAGGGGCAGGCTGCCAGCAGATCGGCGAGGCTGCGGCCATCGGCAAGGCGCAAATCGGCAGGAGCCAGTTCAGCCATCGGATACAGGACGAACGCGCGTTCCTGAATCTGGTAATGCGGGACTTTCAGTCTTGGTTCGTCGATCAGGCGATCACCGAACAGCAGAATATCCAGATCCAGCGTGCGCGGACCCCAGCGCTCAAGGCGTTCGCGGCCCTGATCGTTTTCGATGGCTTGCAGGGCGTCGAGCAGATCCAGCGGAGCTAACGTGCTGTCGAGCGCGGCGACCGCGTTGGTGTAACGCGGTTGGCCCGGCAGCAGCGAGTCGCTTTGATAGAACGCGGAAACGCCGACGAGTGCGGTCTGCGGCAACTGCCCCAGCGCGTCGACCGCGCTGCGCAATTGTTCGGCAGGGTCAGCGAGGTTGCTGCCCATACCGATGTAGATGCGTTCCATGCCTTACTCGCCCGTGGCGTTCGGCGCACCGGCGCGCTTGCGCTTGGAACCGCCGCTGCGACGACGTTTGCGCGGCGCACCGCTGGCGTCATCACCTTTGCCACTGAGGTCGCGGATCATGTCGCGACGTTCGCTGTCGTTGGCATCCTGATAGTCAGTCCACCATTCGCCCAGGCCGTCGGTCTGCTCACCGGCGCTTTCACGCAACAACAGGAAGTCGTAACCGGCGCGGAAGCGTGGGTTGTCGAGCAACAAATCGGCACGCTTGCCGCTACGCCGTGGCAGGCGTTCCTGCATGTCCCAGATTTCGCGGATCGGCATGGTGAAGCGCTTTGGAATCGCAATGCGCTGACACTGTTCGGCGATCAGCTCGTGCGCGGCTTCCTGCATCGCCGGAATCGGCGGCATGCCACGCTCTTGCAGACGCAAAACGCGGGCCGGCAGGGCGGGCCACAGCATCGCGGCAAACAGGAACGCCGGGGTCACCGGTTTGTTCTGCTTGATGCGCAGGTCGGTATTGGTCAGCGCTTCGCTGATCAATGTGTGGGTGTAATCCGGGTTGTGATCCAGCGCGTCGGCACTGGCCGGGAACAGCGGGGCGAACAGTTGCAGATCGACCAGCATCTCGAAGGTGATCGCACCGTGCCCGGAGAGGAACAGCTTGAGTACTTCTTCGAACAGGCGCGCCGAAGGAATCTCGCGCAGCATCGGCGCCAGTTCGCGGATCGGCTGAACGGTGTGTTTTTCGATGCCGAAATTGAGCTTGGCGGCGAAACGCACGGCCCGCAGCATGCGTACCGGGTCTTCCTGGTAACGCTGCTTTGGATCGCCAATCAGGCGGATCAGGTGATTGCGAATGTCGTGCACGCCGTTGGCGTAATCGAGAATGCGCTCGCTGACCGGATCGTAATACAGGGCATTGATGGTGAAGTCGCGGCGTTGCGCGTCTTCTTCCAGGGTGCCGTAGACGTTGTCGCGCAGAATCCGCCCGCTTTCGTTACGCGAAGACTGGTTACTGTCTTCGTCGTCTTCGTTTACGGGGTGATTGGCGCGGAAGGTCGCGACTTCAATGATTTCGCGACCGAAATGGATATGCACCAGTTTGAAGCGACGGCCGATGATCCGCGCATTGCGGAATTCGGCACGGACTTGCTCGGGCGTGGCGCTGGTGGCGACGTCGAAATCCTTGGGTGTGATACCCAAAAGCATGTCACGCACGCAACCGCCGACCAGATAGGCCTGGTAACCGGCGCCCTGCAAGCGTTCGACAATGTTGACCGCGTAGCGGCTGAATTGCGTTTTCTGCAGCGAATGTTGACCGCTGTTGAGCACTTCAGGGGTGCTACGGATGTGTTGCGTACGACGCACGGGAGTTCGGAATGACTGGAACAACTTCTTCAGCATGGGATGCACTGTTTGAAGGAATGTTCGGCCATACCAAAGAATGACCGCATGATGGGCGCAGATTCTAGCATTTAGTCAGGGGATGGTGTAGGAGACAGCCGATTTGCCGTGCAAGTCGCGGGCTACAGGCTTCTGACGCTATGAAAACGGGGATTTTTACAGAAGGGAGAAACTACAAGGGGAGCCGAAGCTCCCCAAGAAAGTAGTTGCGTGCTCTTTTTATTGTTGATTCGGGCTTCTTGTTTTTGTTGAGTGCCCTCGCCATGAAGCTTTTCCTTCATGACCCTCCCAATCGGGAGCCAAGAGCAAACGGATTGCTTTGGTCGCTGAATTGCAGTGATCTCTCGATCCAACCAGTACAGGCTCTGTCTTAGGACAGTTTTTGTTGTTCTCGGCCTGGTCGTGGGGCAAGCCCCAAATACAACGCCTCTCCAAAAGAATCAGTTAGCTGCGCCTCTCGCCGTCTTGTTTTTATTGTGCGTGAGTCGATTCGTCTTATTTTTATTGTCTTGTGCATTGCTTGTTATTGTTCTTGTACCAAACATATAGCAGGGGGCGTGCCAACTTTTGCGAGGCCCAATAAAACAAGGGGTTAGGTCGATATAACCGTTTTGTCGGGACGAAAAAAAGCCGGGGTTTCGTTACCGATAACCCCGGCTTCTGTTACGTGAATGGACTGAGGTAACAGTTTTTTCACATCTTTAAACGTTACCCGCACACTCGACAGGTAACGTTCAGCTCTCGCTGGCGACCCCGGTCTTGCGCCGTGGAATGCCCAGACGCTGACGACGTTCCCACAGGCATTTACGGCTGACGCCCAGTTTGCGCGCCAGTTCGGTCTCGGTCATGTGGTCTTGATGCTCGAGGACGAAGTGCTGGAAGTAGTCCTCCAGCGACAGGTCTTCGGTCGGTTCGTGGCTGCTGTTGCTGGCGTTACCGCCCGTTTGCGGTGGCAGGCCGATGAACTCGTCGTCTTCCAGATCGCTCAGCTCGATGTCGATGCCCAGCAGCTCCGCGGAAATTTCCGGACTCTCGCTGAGAATCACAGCGCGCTCGACAGCATTTTCCAACTCACGCACGTTACCCGGCCAGGAATAGTGACGGATGGCCTGTTCGGCATCCGCGGCGAATGTCAGGTCAGTGCGGTTGATGCGCGCACTCTGGCGGGCGAGGAAGGCGCTGGCGATCTCGTTGACGTCAGCACCGCGCTCGCGCAAGGCCGGCAGTTTCAACGCGATCACGTGGAGGCGGTAATAAAGGTCTTCGCGGAACTGGCCGATTTTCGCCAGGCTCTTGAGGTCCCGGTGAGTGGCCGCGATCAGGCGCACATCGACCTTCTGCGACTGCACCGAACCCACCCGGCGAATTTCGCCTTCCTGCAACACACGCAGCAAGCGGGCCTGGGCTTCGAGTGGCAATTCACCGATCTCGTCGAGGAACAGCGTGCCACCGTCCGCCGCTTCGACCAGCCCGGCGCGCCCGGCGCTGGCGCCAGTGAACGCACCTTTCTCGTGGCCGAACAGTTCGGACTCGATCAGGCTTTCCGGGATGGCCGCACAGTTCACCGAGATCATCGGCGCCTTGGCGCGTTTCGACAGATTGTGCAGCGCACGCGCCACCAGCTCTTTGCCGGTGCCGGACTCGCCCTGGATCAACACATTGGAGTCGGTCGGGGCGACTTTGCGGATCTTGCTGTACAGGTCCTGCATCGGCGGGCACGAACCGATGATGCCAATTTCGCCATTGCTGTTGTCGACGGCGGATTTGCCGCTGCCATTGGCGGTTTTGGCGGTAACGGTCTCCCCGGCGGCAGGCGCCGATTGACGGTCACGCAAAATTCGCGCGACAGCCTGAAGCATTTCATCGTGGTCGAAAGGCTTGGCAATGTAGTCCACCGCGCCCATCTTCATCGAATCCACCGCCGAGCGCAGGCTGGCGTAACTGGTCATGATCAGCACCGGCGTGCCTTGGCCAAGCTTGATCAGCTCGGTGCCAGGGGCGCCCGGCAAACGCAGATCGCTGACGATCAGATCGAACGTAGGAATGGTGAAGCGTTCTTGTGCTTCCTGCACTGAACCGGCTTCGCTCACCTGGTACTGGTTACGTTCCAGCAGGCGGCGCAAGGCGGAGCGGATAATTGTTTCGTCTTCGACGATCAAAATGTGCGGCATTGATTCGATACTCTCGACGGTCTCAGTTCACAGCGGACGTCGCTTCGACATGACGCGGTAAGGTCACCCGGATACGGGTGCCGCGTTGGCTTTGTACATCAGCCGGGCTGTCGATGGTGATTTGTCCATAATGCTCTTCAACGATGGAATAGACCAGTGCAAGGCCCAGACCGGTGCCTTCGCCAGGGTCCTTGGTGGTGAAGAAGGGTTCGAACAATCGGTCCATGATGTTCTTCGGAATACCGCTGCCTTCGTCCTCCACGATCAGATCGACCGTGTGTTCGCCGGCTTCACTCTTGACCCGCACCGCGCTGTGCGGCGGCGATGCGTCGCGGGCGTTGGAGAGCAGATTGATCAGCACCTGGGCGAGCCGCTGCGGATCGCCTTCGACCCAATGATCGGGATCGCACAGGTTGTAGAACTGCACTTCGAAATTGCGTCGGTTCAACGCCAGCAGCCCGATGGCATCCTGCGCGACTTCGGCCAGACAGACGGGCTCGTCACTGTGCTGATGGCTGCCAGCGTGGGCGAAGCTCATCAGCGACTGGACGATGCGTGACACGCGTTTGGTCTGTTCGAGAATCTGCCCGCTGATTTCGGTCAGTTCGCTATCGTCTTCGCGTTCTTCGCGCAGGTTCTGCGCCAGACAGGCGATGCCGGTGATCGGATTGCCGATTTCATGGGCCACCCCCGCAGCAAGGCGACCGATGCTGGCCAGGCGCTCGGAGTGCACCAGTTTGTCTTCGAGCATCTGGGTTTCGGTGAGGTCTTCGACCAGCAGCACCAGACCGCTGTTACCGGGGGCCAGCGGCTCGTCAATCGCTGCCTTGTGCAGGTTGAGCCAGCGCGTCTGGCCGTCGAGGGCCAGGTGTTGTTTGTGCAAGTGCTCATCGGGCAAGTTGATAAAGCCTTGCAACAATTCTTTCCACGGATCGCCGATGGTGCTCAGGCGCGAGCCGACCACGCGTTGCGCAGCGATCCCGGTGAGTTCTTCCATGGCCTTGTTCCACATCAGGATCTCCTGATCCTTGGCCAGCGAGCAGACGCCCATCGGCAGTTCCTGCAAGGTCTGGCGGTGGTAGCGGCGCAGGGCATCGAGTTCAGCGGCTAAACCGGTGAGCCGCGAGTGGTAATCCTCGAGACGGCTTTCGATGAAGTGAATGTCTTCGGTGACGTAGTTTTCGCCGCCGGCCTTGTACGGCAGGAAGGTTTCGACCATGTCCTGAGCGACGCTTGGGCCCATCAGACCGGAGAGGTTGGCTTCGATACGGTCGCGCAAACGGCGCAAGGCGTACGGGCGGCGTTCATCGAACGGCAGATAAAGATCACGCAGCGCCTGTTCGACTTCTTTCTGCGCAGCCTTGGCACCCAGCGGTTTAGCCAGTTGTGTGGCGAATTCCTGTGGCGAGGCGGCGTGCAGTTCGCGGCGTTGCGGGCGGCGCACATTGTCCACCGCGCAAGCTTCGGCAGCGGACGCCTCTTCCGGGCTGGCGTTGGTGAACAGCGAGATCAAAGTGAACATCAGCACGTTGGCGGCCAGCGAGGCGATCGCCGCCATGTGCCAACTGGTGTCGTCCAGCACGTAAATCATGTTCAGCAGCGGAATGTAGAAACCTTGCAGATTGCCGACCAGCGGCAGGAGCATGGTCGCCACCCACACCAGAATCCCCGCCAGCAAACCGGCAATAAAACCGCGACGATTGGCGGTCGGCCAGTACAGCACCGACAACACGCCCGGCAGGAATTGCAACGTGGCTACAAAAGCGACGATGCCCAGATTGGCCAGATCCTGACCGGCGCCGAGCATCAGATAAAAGCCGAAACCGGCCATGATGATCGCGACAATCAGCGCCCGGCGAGTCCACTTCAGCCAGCGATAGATATTGCCTTCGGCGGGCGGCTGGTAAAGCGGCAGCACCAGGTGGTTAAGCGCCATGCCCGACAGTGCCAGAGTGGTGACGATGATCAGGCCACTGGCCGCCGACAAACCGCCGACATAGGCGAGCAATGCCAGCGGCTTGCTGTTGGCGGCAATGCCGATGCCGAGGGTGAAGTATTCCGGGTCGGTAGTGGCGCCGAGCTTGAGGCCGGCCCACAAAATCAGCGGCACTGCCAGGCTCATCAGCAGCAGGAATAGCGGCAAACCCCAGCTTGCGCTGACCAATGAGCGCGGGTTGAGGTTTTCGGTGAAGGTCATGTGATACATGTGCGGCATCACGATTGCCGAAGCGAAAAACACCAGCAGCAGCGTGCGCCACGGGCCTTCCTGCAACGGCGTGTGCAGCGCGGCGAGGGCGGTCTGGTTTTGCAGCAGCCACAGCTCAAGCTGTTGCGGACCGTCGAATACGCCGTACAGCGCATACAGGCCAACGCCGCCGAGGGCGATCAGTTTGATCACCGATTCAAAGGCAATCGCGAACACCAGCCCTTCGTGCTTCTCGCGCGTCGCGATATGTCGGGAGCCGAAGAAAATCGTGAACAGAATGATCAGCGCACAGAACGCCAGCGCCACGCGGCTCTGAATCGGCTCGCCGGTGAGGATGCCAATGGAATCGGCTACCGCTTGAATCTGCAACGCCAGCAGCGGCAGCACGCCGATCAGCATGAAAATCGTGGTCAGCGCCCCGGCCCAAGTGCTGCGGAAGCGGAAGGCAAACAGATCCGCCAGCGACGACAGTTGATAAGTGCGGGTGATTTTCAGAATCGGATAGAGCAGCACCGGCGCCAGCAGAAATGCGCCGGACACCCCGAGATAACTGGACAGAAAGCCATAGCCGTACTGATAGGCCAGTCCCACCGTGCCGTAGAACGCCCAGGCACTGGCGTAAACCCCCAGCGACAGCGTGTAAGTCAGCGGATGGCGAATGATCGCCCGTGGAATCATTCCACGCTCACTGATCCAGGCCACGCCAAACAGTGCGGCCAGGTAGGCGGCGCTGATTAGCAGCATCTGGGTCAGGCTAAAGCTCATCGGCATCTTTTTGGCTCTGCAGGATGAAGGTCACGACAATCAGGATCAGCCAAAGCAGATAGGGGCGATACCAGGCGCCCGTAGCGTCGATCCACCAATCCATGATGGCGGGCGAAAACAGATAAATCCCCACGACCAAAAGCAGGACCAAGCGATAGATGTACATCCCGGCCTCTCTTTTTTATGCGCGTGCCCGAAAACGTGCGGCGATGGTAACGGATGGCTGCGCGACTGCAAGTGTCGTCATAGCAGTTGCGCTTCGGGCAGGGTCAGTGTGCGCTGGATCCTGGTGGCATCCCAGTGCGCGCTGCCCCACTTCAGCAGTTCCTGCGGCGTAGCGTGTTCGAGTTCCGCGCCGGGATTTTGTCCCAACGCACGCAAGGCTCGTAGCAGCAGCGGCGTGGCTTGATCCGCCTCGAGCGGCGGCGAGCGGTAGGACTTGCCGAGTTTGTTGCCGTCCGGTTGGGTGATCAACGGCAGGTGCAGGTAGCGCGGCTGACGCAAGCCCAGCAGTTCTTGCAGATAGAGCTGGCGCGGCGTGGAGTCGAGCAGATCGGCGCCACGGACGATATCGGTGATGCCTTGCCAGGCATCGTCGAGCACCACGGCAAGTTGGTAGGCATAGAGGCCGTCGCGACGGCGAATCACAAAGTCGCCGACATCGCGGCCCAGATGCTGGCGATATTCGCCCTGCACCCGATCGATGAAGTGATATTCCAGCTCCGGCACGCGCAGGCGGATCGCCGCGTCTTGCTGGTCGTGGCCCGCGTTGCGGCACAACCCCGGATAAATCCCGTGATAAGGCTCCAGTTGTTTGCGCGAGCAAGTGCAGGCGTAGGCCAGGCCATGATTGAACAGGCTGTTGAGCACTTGGGCATAAGCGTCATGTCGATCGCTCTGGCGCACCATGTCGCCATCCCATTCAAAGCCATAGCTTTCCAGGGCCTTGAGGATCGCTACCTGTGCGCCGGGCTCTTCGCGCGGCGGGTCGAGATCCTCCATACGCACCAGCCAGCGGCCGCCGACCGAACGCGCGTCGAGATACGAGGCGAGGGCAGCGACCAGCGAGCCGAAGTGCAAGTGGCCACTGGGTGTCGGGGCGAAGCGGCCGATGTAGGCGGGAGGAGTCTTGGCAGTCATGGCGGCGATGTTACTTTCCGGGGGTGTACACAACACCTTGTAGGAGTGAGCCTGCTCGCGATCGCGGTCTGGCATTCAACATCGTAATTGACTGACCCACCGCTATCGCGAGCAGGCTCACTCTTACAAGGGGCAAACGGCAGAAACAAAAACGGAGCGTTCGCACGCTCCGTTTTTCGTTCAGGTCGATATTACTTGCCGACCTGCTTTTCCTTGATTTCAGCCAGGTTCTTACAGTCGACGCACATGTCGGCGGTAGGACGGGCCTCGAGGCGCTTGACGCCGATCTCGATGCCGCAGGATTCGCACCAGCCGTAATCTTCGTTCTGGATCAGATCAAGCGTCTTGTCGATCTTCTTGATCAGCTTGCGCTCGCGATCGCGGGCGCGCAGCTCCAGGGCGAATTCTTCTTCCTGGCTGGCACGGTCGGCCGGGTCAGGGAAGTTGGCCGCTTCGTCTTTCATATGGTCGACGGTACGGTCGACTTCCTGCATCAAGTCCTGTTTCCACTTGTTCAGGATCTTGGTGAAGTGGGCACGCATTGGAGCGCCCATATACTCTTCGTCTTTGGCCTGAACATAAGGTTCGAAACCGCTGACGGTCGGATTAGCCTGTTGCTTTGCTTGGGTGGGCATGAAATGGACCGCCTCTACTCTTGTAATCCATTGCGCAGGATTGCTCCATCACCGACACCTGCCGGCCCTGCGGCTGCAAGCGGGCGAACTTACCAGATCAATTCGGCCCGCGCTACTCCCGGATGTCGAGGCTGCGGCCGACGGTGCCTGGAAATGTTTGCCAAGCCATGTCTGGCGGTGTTGAAGACCTGTTCAATCACTGATTTTAGTCAATCCTGGAGCGTACGTTCGTATCGTTACAGTCCAGCGTTCTTGTGGCTGTGACCGCTACGGGTTCTCGCTCGTTCCGGCAGATGGGTAGAATCGTTTCTTTTCCCCCGTCGAAGGAAGGCCAATGGCTCAGCCCTACAGTGCGCGCAGTCGTGCGATCGAACCGTTCCATGTGATGGCGCTGCTGGCGCGGGCCAATGAATTGCAGGCCGCGGGCCACGACGTGATCCACCTGGAAATCGGCGAGCCGGACTTCACCACGGCCGAGCCGATCATCCAGGCGGGACACGCAGCACTGACGGCGGGCAAGACGCGCTACACCGCCGCGCGCGGTATTCCAGAGTTGCGCGAAGCGATTTCCGGTTTTTATCAGTTGCGTTACGGCTTGAACATTGACCCGCGCCGCATCCTGATCACGCCGGGAGGCTCCGGGGCGCTCCTGCTGGCCAGTGCCCTGCTGGTCGATCCCGGTAAACACTGGTTGCTGGCGGACCCGGGTTACCCGTGCAATCGGCACTTCCTGCGCTTGGTCGAAGGCGCGGCGCAGCTTGTTCCGGTAGGGCCGGAGGTGCGTTACCAACTGACTCCGGATCTGGTCGAGCGGCACTGGGATCACGACAGCGTTGGCGCACTGGTCGCGTCGCCCGCCAACCCGACCGGGACGATCCTGACCCGCGATGAACTCGCCGGGTTATCCACAGCCATCAAGGCGCGGCACGGGCATCTGGTGGTGGATGAGATCTATCACGGGCTGACTTACGGCACCGACGCGGCCAGCGTTCTGGAAGTTGATGACAGCGCTTTCGTGCTCAACAGTTTCTCCAAATATTTCGGCATGACTGGATGGCGTCTTGGCTGGCTGGTCGCACCGGATGCGGCGGTCAGTGAATTGGAAAAACTCGCGCAGAACCTCTACATCAGCGCACCGAGCATGGCCCAGTACGCGGCGCTGGCGTGTTTCGAGCCGAATACCATCGCGATTCTTGAGGAGCGCCGAGCCGAATTCGGCCGACGTCGAGATTTCCTGCTGCCGGCATTACGCGAGTTGGGTTTCAACATCGCGGTAGAACCGGAAGGCGCGTTTTATCTCTACGCGGATATCAGCAAGTTCGGCGGCGATGCCTTCGCGTTCTGCCGTCATTTCCTCGAAACCGAGCACGTTGCGTTCACGCCGGGTCTCGACTTTGGCCGTTATCAGGCCAGTCACCATGTGCGATTTGCCTACACGCAAAACCTCCCTCGCTTACAGGAAGCGGTGGAGCGGATTGCCCGTGGCTTGAAGAGCTGGCAAGCCTGATGCGTTTTTATCCTCTTCTGGAAGAGGCGCGACTGATCCGTCGATATAAGCGTTTTCTCACCGATATCGAGACCGTTAACGGCGAGTTGCTGACTATTCACTGCCCGAACACCGGTTCGATGCTCAATTGTCAGGTCGAGGGTGGGCAGGTCTGGTTTAGCCGCTCCAACGACCCGAAACGCAAACTGCCCGGCACTTGGGAAATCGGTGAGACCCCGCAGGGACGGTTGTTCTGCGTGAACACCGCACGCGCCAATGGATTGGTTGAAGAGGCGTTGCAGGCTGGCGTCATTACCGAGTTGAACGGCTTTACCGCGTTGAAGCGCGAAGTGGCTTACGGACAGGAAAAAAGCCGCATTGATTTCCGCCTCGAATACCCGAGCGGCCCAGCTTATGTCGAAGTGAAAAGCGTCACGCTGGGTTTCGATGGCACGAACGTGGCGGCGTTTCCCGATGCGGTGACCCAGCGTGGCGCCAAGCATTTACGTGAGTTGGCGCACCTGGCGCGGGACGGGATTCGTGCAGTGCAGCTGTATTGCGTGAATCTCAGCGGGATTGAAGCGGTGCGTCCGGCCGAAGAAATCGATTCGGCCTACGCCGAGGCGTTGCGTGAAGCGGTCGCCTGCGGAGTTGAGGTTTTGGCTTACGGCGTTCGCTTGAGCCATGAAGAAATGGTGATCGACCGCCGCCTCGACGTGCTGCTCAACGGTTAAACATCTATCCACAGGCCTTGCGCATCTTCGCGGCAGGGTATGGCCGTCAGCGATTGCCCGGCACACGGCCCGGAAACGCATTCACCGTCCTCGATCAGAAACAGTGCACCGTGAGTGGCGCACTGGATCAGGCTGTTGCTCTGATCGAGAAACTGATCGGGATGCCATTCCAGCCCTACACCGCGGTGCGGGCAGCGGTTGAGGTAGACATACGCCTGACCGTTGCGACGCACGGCAAACAGTTTTTGCCCATCGACATCAAAACCGCGACTGCCGGCCTCGGCCAGATCGGTGCCGGCGCAGAGAAACTTCATGGCTATCCTCTAGTGTCGTGTCGGGATATGTCCGAGCTTGACGTTTAAATGCAAACAATTATCAAATGGCGGCCTTCACCCGAAGGCGCCGGCCAGATGCCGAGGATACTTGGCCTGACATCCTGACGCCCGGGAAAACCTTGTTCAAGGAAGCTGTGTATGCGCCTGAGTACCCGCGTTGCTGTGCTGTGTGTCGGACTTCTGGTCAGTCACCAGGCTGCAGCGGCTGATTTGCCGCAACGTTGGGTCAGTGCCGGCGGTGCGCTGTCGGAATGGGTCAGTGCGCTGGGTGGCGAGTCGAAACTGGTCGGCGTCGATACTACCAGTCAGCATCCGCAAGCCTTGAAGGCCCTGCCGAGCATCGGCTATCAGCGCAGTCTGTCTGCGGAAGGCATCCTCAGCTTGCGTCCGGACATTCTGATCGGTACCGAGGAAATGGGCCCGCCACCAGTGCTGGCGCAGGTGAAAGCGGCCAACGTTCGAGTGGAATTGTTCTCGGCCCAACCGGATCTGCCGACACTGGAAAAAAACGTCACCCATCTGGGCCAGCTACTTGGAGCGGAAAAACAGGCCACGCAACTGCTGCAGAGTTATCAACAGCAACTCGACGCGCAAAAAACGCGGGTGACTGACGCGCAATCCAGACAAAAGGCGCCGGGCGTGCTGCTGTTGCTCGGGCATGCCGGTGGCAAGCCGCTGATTGCTGGCAAGGACACTGCCGCTGACTGGCTGCTGGAACAGGCAGGCGGGCGTAATCTCGCCACCCACACCGGGTACAAGCCGTTTTCTGTGGAATCCCTCGCCAGCCTCGATCCAGAAGTGTTGGTGTTTTCCGACCGAGCGTTAACCGGTGAAGCGGCCAAGGTTGCGTTGTTCAAGGAAAATCCGATTCTCAACGCCAGCCGCGCGGCCAAGGCCGGACGGGTGCTGGAGCTCGATCCGACCTTGTTGGTCGGTGGGCTCGGACCACGGTTGCCAGCAGCGCTGAAAACCCTGTCTGACGGTTTTTACCCGGCCAAGAGCGGCCAATGACCACACTGGTAAAACCTCGCAGCCTGTTCATTGGCCTGACACTTCTGTGTTTGCTGGCGATCTGGTTGTCGTTGGCGTTGGGGCCGGTCAGCTTGCCGCTCTTCGATACCCTGCGTGCGGCGTTGCGCATGATCGGCGTACCGCTGGCACCGGAAGGTCTGGAGCAGGCTGAGCTGATTCTCGGGCAGATTCGGCTGCCGCGAACCTTGCTCGGGCTCGCGGTCGGCGGCGTGCTGGCGTTGTCGGGTGTGGCAATGCAAGGGTTGTTTCGCAACCCGTTGGCAGATCCGGGGCTGGTTGGCGTTTCCAGTGGCGCGGCGCTGGGGGCGGCGGTTGCGATTGTCGGCGGCTCGTTTTTTGGCGGCTTGCCGGAATGGTTCGGGCCTTATCTGTTGTCGGCGTGCGCGTTTCTTGGTGGGCTCGGTGTTACGGCACTGGTTTATCGGCTCGGTCGGCGCAATGGGCAAACCAATGTCGCGACCATGTTGCTGGCGGGGATCGCGCTGACGGCACTCGCCGGTTCGGCGGTTGGCCTGTTCACTTATCTGGCAGACGACGCGACCCTGCGCACACTGACGTTCTGGAATCTCGGCAGCCTCAATGGCGCCAGTTATGCGCGGCTGTGGCCATTGCTGATCATCAGTGCCGGTGTGGCGTTGTGGTTGCCGCGTCGGGCGAAAGCACTGAACGCCTTGTTACTGGGTGAATCCGAAGCCGGGCATTTGGGCATCGATGTCGAACGGCTCAAGCGGGAATTGGTGTTCTGTACGGCGCTGGGTGTCGGCGCGGCAGTGGCGGCGGCGGGAATGATCGGGTTTGTCGGGCTGGTGGTGCCACATCTGGTGCGATTGCTGGCAGGGCCGGATCACCGGGTCTTGCTGCCGGCCTCGGTGTTGGCCGGGGCGAGCCTGTTGTTGCTGGCTGATCTGGTGGCTCGACTGGCCCTGGCGCCGGCGGAATTGCCGATCGGTATCGTCACGGCGTTTATCGGTGCACCGTTCTTTCTATATCTGCTGCTGCGAGGGCGTGCCTGATGTTGCGTGCGCACAATCTGCACATCCTCCGTGGTCGTAAAAACGTGCTCAGCGGTATCACCCTTGAGCTTGAACCGGGTGAAGTACTCGGTGTGCTCGGCCCGAATGGCGCCGGTAAAAGCACCTTGCTCGGCGCTTTGTGCGGTGAATTGACGGCCAGTGAGGGAGAAGTCTTGCTTGACGCGCACGTGTTGAGCCATTGGACCGGCACCCAACGCGCGCAACGCCTGGCCGTGTTACCGCAGGTGTCGACGCTGGATTTTGCCTTTCGCGTCGAAGAAGTGGTCGGCATGGGGCGTTTGCCTTATCAAAGTGGCCGGGTGCGCGATGACGAGATTGTCGCCGCGGCACTGGCGGCCGCAGACGCCGGGCATCTGAGCGGTCGCAGTTATCTGGCGTTGTCCGGTGGCGAACGGCAGCGCGTGCATCTGGCGCGGGTGCTCGCGCAACTCTGGCCGGGGCAGGCGGGGCAAACGCTATTGCTGGATGAGCCGACCTCGATGCTCGACCCGCTGCATCAACACACCACACTGCAAGCGGTGCGCGAGTTTGCCGATCGTGGCGCCGCCGTGCTGGTGATCCTGCATGATCTGAATCTGGCAGCACGTTATTGTGATCGCGTGTTGCTGCTTGAAGGCGGGCGTCCGGTAGCACTGGATACGCCGCAACAGGTATTGCAACCGGATACGCTCAAAGCCGTGTTCGGCCTTGAGGTATTGGTGCAGCCGCACCCGGAGCGTGGGCATCCGCTGATCATCGCCCGCTGACTTTCTTATCAAGGTGATCGCATGCGTGGGATGTGGCTGTTGGCTGTGTTGTTGCTCGCCGGGTGTCAGCATGTTGCTGCGCCGCCGCCTATCGGTGGTCAGATTCGTGATCTGCACAGCGGTCAGGCGCTGACCGCGCAGCAATTGCTGGCACGCCTCGCTGAACCTGATCGGGTGATCGTCGGTGAGCAGCATGACAACGCCGACCATCACGCTGCGCAGTTATGGCTTTTACAGTCGCTTGGCGAACTACGGCCGCAGGGCAGCCTGCTGCTGGAAATGCTCACGCCGGATCAACAGGCCAAAGTTACTGCGGTTCGCCAGTCCGCGTCGCCTCCCTCTGACCTTCCCGGCGCATTGGCCTGGCAGGAGGGTTGGGACTGGAATCTCTACGGACCAATTGTCCGCTTCGCCCTCACGCAACCGTACCCGCTGCTGGCCGCCAACCTGGATAACGGCGAAATCCGTGCCTTCTATCGCAATGCGCCCGTTTTGAGCGGCGAACGCAGCAATGCTGAAGCAGTGAAAACAACTTTGCTGGGGCAGATCGGCGATTCTCACTGTGGTCTGCTGCCAGATTCACAGATGCCGGCGATGCTGGCGGTTCAGCAGCAACGGGATCGACGCATGGCAGAGCGTTTGCTCTCGGCGCCGACTCCGTCCTTGCTGTTGGCCGGCGGCTGGCATGTGCGCAAGGATGTCGGGGTGCCGCTGCACGTCGTGGATGTGGGCGAGCCCCGAGCACCGACGGTGCTGATGCTGGCAGAGCAGGGCGATGAGGTAACTCAGGCGATGGCCGATTACGTCTGGTACACCCCCGCCACGCCGAAGCGCGATTATTGTGAAGAGATGCGTAAACAGTTCGGCAAATGACTTTTCCACAGGCAAAAAAAGACCCGGTAAAAACCGGGTCAAATAACCGTGATTAGCCTGATGAGGAGATAATCTGAGAGTCCGAACCAAGGGCTTTTCAGAATATCGACTGATCTCGCGACCAGTTGTGATAATCATAGCGATTCTCATTACCAAGTCAATCGCTGATTCTGCATTTATTTGATTTAGTCTCTGCAATGGCCGGAATGCCCCGTAAATAAAGGGTTGGAGCTACCCTTTGTCAGTCGTCAGTTGGGCGATCTGTTTGTTCAGTTGGCCGATGCGCCGCGCCATGCTCTCGATCAGGCTGTGGGCGATCTTCGGATTGCTGCGAGTCATGCTCAAAAATTGATCACCGGGAATCAGCATGACTGTGCAAGGTTCTCGGGTTACCACCGTAGCGTTGCGCGGCTCCCCGGTGAACAGCGCCATGGCGCCGAAGATCTCGTCCTTGGGAACCTCACCGACCTTGTGTCCATCGACAAAGGCTTCGGCATGCCCGTCGATGATCACGAACACGTGATCGGCGGGGTCGCCCTGGTGAATCAGGGTTTCCCCGGCCTCGACCCGTTTGAAACCGTTGGTACTGCGAAACTCCCGCGGTTTCAGTTCGGCCACGGCGTGGGCGAGGAGGGCCATTTGTCCCAGCAGATACTCGAGAAATCGCTCCGCACGGCTGGCGTCCGCCAATAAATGCTGGAAAACGTCACTGCGCCGATAAGGCAGCAAACGTAACGGCCCGTCACTGCGCAAGCGGCAATCGGCCCAGGCGTCACTCTGCTGGAGGCCGATCAAGTCGCCTTCCTGCCAATAGAACAGCGCGCGCGAACCGATGAAACCGTTGACCACCCCTTCTGCCAGTAGAAACACTTGATCGCCGGGCAACTGCGCCGACAGGTCATCAGTCGCTTCCAGCTCAATTGCCGGCCCGCACGATAAAAGGCCTTCCAGCCCCTGTGCAGGCAGACTCTGCAAACGGTTGATCAATGCGTCGGCCAATGCCGATTGTTCCCCAAGCAGGTACATGGCAGTCAGCGCCCGTTCAGTTTTTGTGGCGTGTGGAAATGGCTTCGAGCTGCTTGTTCAGGGCGTCCTTGCGTTCGGCGGGGATGTCGTTCCAGTGCACATCCATCAACGCTCCTTCGATCGCATACAGCAACACCTTCGATGCGCGAAACCCGCGGGTTCGCACGGCCCTGTAGGCGTCCACCGCGCCCAGGCGACGCAAGTCCGAGGCGCTGTGAATGCCCACGGCATGCAGCCATTGCGCCGACGTCTTGCCAAGATTCTTCAGGTGTTGCAGTTCATCATTCATCAAGCCTCCTTGCGACGGCCGAATGGTGCGTGGGCGAGCTTCTCAGGAGTGTAGCCATCAGTAGGAAAAGCGTGGTTGTTTGGTCGGATTCAACGCAAACGCTTCTAAGAAAGGGGGCTAGAACGGCCTGCGAGCGCAGAAAAGAGGGGGGAACACACATATCAATGTAGGAGTGAGCCTGCTCGCGATAGCGGACTGGCAGGCACACATGTGTTGAAAGTTAAACCGCTATCGCGAGCAGGCTCACTCCTACAGGGATGGTGTTGTATCAGGGAATAATGAAGCAATCAGCGAGTGCGATAACGCAGGCGTGTGCCGAAATTCATCGACATCAGAATCTCGTCAGCGCTCAGTTCCGGCGGGAAGTACGCCCCGGAAATTTGCGCGTGGGCCAGGCTGGCGCCTTCAAGCGACGCTTTGCGGAAATCAATGCCACGCAAATCGGCAGAACGGAAATACGCGTCCCGGAAATCCACGCCATCGGCGTTCAATTCGCGCAAATCGAGACCACGGAAGTCGCCACCGACCATGTCGATCGGGCCGTCTTGTGGGCGCTCCTTGTTGAAACCTGTGATGTCATCTTTGTGCAGCAAGGCGTACAGCGGGGTGTCGAGAAGTTTCGGCTGGCTCATGTCACATCACCTGTTGGTTTTATGACGCCAGTATAGTGCCACTATTTGGCGGCCGTGAAGCGAGCGAGGGCTTCACGGCCGAAATAGTTTCTTACAGGCCTGGAAGGCGTTGACGGATCTGCGCGACGACGGTGTCCAGCGTCCCGGACTCATTGGTCTGAACGCGTTTGCTGCGCAGAATCTCTTCCGGCGTCAGCGCTTCGCGATTGGCCTGTTGCGCTTCGATCACAGCCAACGTGGCGTCGGACGGATCCTGTTTATCGGCCTGACGAATCGACAGCCAGCTCTCGATCACTGCTTGCGGCGCGTTGCAGTCGAGGATCAGGAACGGTGTGCCAGTGGCTTCAGCGATTTTCGCGGCGTTGTCGCGCTGCTCACGCTTGAGGTAAGTCGCGTCGATCACCACCGGGAAACCGGCGTGCAGGATCACTTCAGCAATTTCATGCAGACGCGCGTAGGTCTTGGTGCTGGCGTCGGCGCTATAAATGCCGGCCTGTACATCATTGGCGCCGGTTTGTTCGCCGAACAAACGCTTGCGTTCAACGTCCGAGCGCAGGCGAATGGCACCCAGTGCTTCGACCAGGCGCATGGCCACGTGGCTCTTGCCGACAGCGGAAACGCCGTGGGTAATGGCCATGAAGCGCGAAGGAATGGTGCTGTAGCTTTCCGCCAGGTTGGCGTAGTTGCGGTACTGGCGCAGGGTGGTGGCGCGCTGCACCGGAGTCGCGTCTGCCGGCATGCTGAACAGGGCCACTTTGGCGCGAACCAGTGCGCGGTAGGCTTTATAGAAGTTCAGCACTTCCAGGCCTTGATAGTCGCCGGTCAGTTCCAGGTATTGGCTGATGAAGCGGCGAGCCAGCGACTTCAGGCCGCGGTCTTCCAGGTCCATCGCAAGGAAACCGGTGTCGGCGTAAACGTCGGTGAAGCGGAACGGCTCGTTGAATTCGATGCAGTCGAAGATCACCACTTTGCCGTCGATGACGGTGGCGTTGCCCAAGTGGATGTCACCGTGGCATTCGCGGGTGAAACCGTCGGCCTTGCGCTGAGCCAGCAGAGGCTTGAGGCGTTCGAAGCTGCTTTCGGCCCAGGCTTGCAGAGCGTCGAGTTGCAGCAGGTCGTTCTTGTCACTGAGGAACGGCAGAATCTGTTCGAAGTTCTGGCGGACCGGCGCCATCACGCTGTCCGGGGTGCCGGCGTCGTGTTCGGCCGGGACTTTCGGCGCGGTGAGATGGAAGTGCGCGATCTGCTCGGCCATTTCATCGATGTGTTGGGTGGTCAGCTCGCCGTTGGCTTGCAGGGTGCTGAGCAAACCGGTCTGCGGGAACTGACGCATTTTCAGCACATACTCGATTGCCGGGCCGTCGCCGCCCAGTTGCGGGGTGTCGACGCTGCCCGTCACCGGCAACACTTCCAGATACAAATCGTCGGTCAAACGCTGGTTCAGACGCAGTTCTTCAGCGCAAAAGTGTTCGCGTTGATCGAGGCCGGTGAAGTCGAGGAAGCCGAAATTCACCGGCTTCTTCACTTTATAAGCAAAGGGACCGGTGAGGATCACCCACGAAATATGGGTTTCGATGACCTGGAACCCTTCGACGGGGTGCGGATACAGGGCCGGGTTTTGCAGGGCAGCGATCAGAGACTGGCTCACGGGCGATCCTTCAGAGACTGGGGGAAATTCGAGGTCGCCATTATGGCCGCTCGCCCGCCTGACGCAAACCTCGGAGCGCGCCTGTTGAGTCTGAATAAAGTGCGTATAATCCGCCGCCATGACTCGAACTCGATCTCCCCGTACCAAGAAAAAACCACCTTCCAAGGGCCTGCGCCCATGGATGGGTTGGGCCATTAAACTCAGTCTGGTCGGCCTTGTAGTGCTGGCCGGCTTTGCCGTTTACCTCGATGCCGTGGTGCAGGAGAAGTTCTCCGGCAAGCGCTGGACCATCCCGGCCAAGGTATACGCGCGCCCGCTTGAGCTGTTCGTCGGACAGAAGCTCAGCAAGGAAGATTTCCTCACCGAACTCGACGCACTCGGCTATCGCCGCGAAGCCGTGAGCAATGGCCCCGGCGCTGCCGCAGTTTCCGGAAACACCGTCGACCTGAATACCCGTGGCTTCCAGTTCTATGAAGGGCTTGAGAAGGCACAACCTGTGCGTGTGCGCTTCTCGGGCGATTACGTGGCCGAGTTGTCGGCGACCAACGGTTCGAAACTGTCCGTGGTACGTCTGGAGCCGGTTCTGATCGGCGGGATTTATCCGAAGAACCTCGAAGACCGCATCCTGATCAAACTGGATCAGGTGCCGCCGTATCTGCTGGAAACCTTGGTCGCCGTCGAAGACCGGGACTTCTACAGCCACTGGGGCGTGTCGCCGAAGTCGATTGCCCGGGCGATCTGGGTCAACACCTCTGGCGGCAAGATGACTCAGGGCGGCAGTACGCTGACCCAGCAGTTGGTGAAAAACTTCTACCTGACCAACGAACGCAGCCTGAGCCGCAAGCTCACTGAAGCAATGATGGCGATGTTGCTGGAACTGCATTACGACAAGAAGGAAATCCTTGAGGCGTACCTCAACGAAGTCTTTGTCGGTCAGGATGGTCAGCGCGCCGTGCACGGTTTTGGTCTGGCCAGTCAGTTCTTCTTCGGTCAGCCATTGTCCGAGCTGAAACTGCATCAGGTCGCGATGCTGGTCGGCATGGTCAAAGGCCCGTCCTATTACAACCCGCGTCGCAATCCTGAGCGTGCGCTGGAACGTCGCAATCTGGTGCTCGACGTGCTTGAGCAGCAAGGCGTAGCGACTGCCGAGCAAGTTGCCGCGGCGAAGAACATGCCTCTGGGTGTAACCACTCGCGGCAAACTGGCCGATAGCTCCTTCCCGGGCTTTATCGACCTGGTCAAACGTCAACTGCGCGAAGACTATCGCGACGAAGACTTGACTGAAGAAGGCCTGCGGATCTTCACAAGTTTTGACCCCATCCTGCAGATGAAGGCCGAGGCGTCGGTCAACGACACCTTCAAGCGTCTGGCCGGTCGCAAGGGCTCCGATGACGTCGAAGCGGCGATGGTCGTGACCAATCCGGAGACCGGCGAAGTCCAGGCCATGATCGGCAGTCGCCAGGCCAGTTATGCCGGTTTCAACCGGGCACTGGATGCCGTGCGGCCGATCGGCTCGTTGATCAAACCGGCGGTTTATCTGACCGCGCTGGAGAAACCGAGCCAGTACACACTGACCAGTTGGCTGTCGGATGATCCGTTGTCGGTCAAAGGCGCGAACGGTCAAGTCTGGAAGCCGCAGAACTATGATCGTCGTTCCCACGGCACCGTGTTCCTGTATCAGGGGCTGGCGCATTCCTACAACCTCTCGACCTCGCGCCTGGGTCTGGAAGTGGGCGTGCCGAATGTCCTCAAGACGCTGGCCCGTCTGGGTGTGACCCGCGAGTTCCCGGCGTTCCCGTCGATGTTGCTGGGGGCGGGCGCGATGACGCCGATGGAAGTGGCGACCATGTACCAGACGCTGGCCAATGGTGGTTTCAATACGCCGATGCGCGGCATTCGCAGCGTACTGACTGCCGAAGGCGAGCCGCTCAAGCGCTATCCGTTCCAGATCGAGCAGCGGTTTGATCCGGCGTCGATCTATCTGATCCAGAACGCCATGCAGCGTGTGATGCGCGAGGGTACCGGCAGCTCGGTTTACAACGTGTTGCCGAAGACTTTGACGCTGGCCGGCAAGACCGGTACCAGTAACGATTCGCGCGACAGCTGGTTCGCAGGTTTCAGTCAGGACTTGCTGGCAGTGGTCTGGCTGGGCCGTGATGACAACGGCAAGACGCCGTTCACCGGTGCGACCGGTGCGTTGCAGGTCTGGAGCAGTTTCATGCGCAAGGCCGATCCGCTGCCGCTGGACATGCCGCAGCCGGACAACGTCGTGCAGGCATGGGTTGATTCGCGTACCGGGCAAGGTTCTGACGCCAACTGCCCGGGTGCGGTGCAGATGCCGTATATTCGCGGCAGCGAACCACCACCCGGCGCTGCGTGTGCAAGCGAGACGCCTGCATCTGGCGAGTCGGTGATGGATTGGGTCAAGGGCTGGATGAATTAAGCAAAGAGGGTTTCAAGTGAACAAGTGGTTGATTCCAGCGGTGACCGCCGTGGCTTTGCTCAGCGGCTGCTCTACCGTTCAGCGTGGTTCGATCCCAGTGGTGGATTCGGGCTCAGCCGTGTCCAACAGCGAACGCATTTCCGCCAATGGCGGTTTCCGTCAGACGACGGTCAAGCGTCCTGTGCAGGGCCAGCCTCAAGCCATCCCGCAAGGCGATACCGGCGTCGTAGTAATGGTGCCGGGCGGTGGCGCGACAACGTCGGCACCGATCAGCGCTGCGCCAATTGTGCCGGGCCCGGCATCCGGCGGCATTACGTCGGGGCCATACAACCCGTCGCCAGTAGAGTCGGCGCCGATCAACTCCGGCAGCTACAGCATGCCTTCGACACCGAGCGGCATTCCTTCGGCCAGCAGTGGCGGTGGGTTGTCGGCGGACGAGCAACTGGATGGTCCGGTGCTTGCCTTGCTGACGACGGCTCAACAGCAACAGGCCGGTGGCGACCTCAACGGTGCGTCGTCGAGCCTTGAGCGCGCGCAGCGTGTTGCGCCGCGTGAGCCGCAAGTGCTCTATCGTCTGGCTCAGGTGCGCATGGCTCAAGGCGATGCGCCGCAGGCCGAGCAGTTCGCCCGTCGTGCGTTGACCATGGCCAATGGTCGTCCGGATTTGCAGGCCAATCTGTGGGAAATCATCGCTCAGTCCCGTGAGAAACAAGGTGATTCCGCCGGCGCTGCCCTGGCCCGTCAAAAGGCCAAGGTAACGCTGTGATGGATGCACGTTTCCCGAAAATCGCCGATCAGTTATTGCTGATCGAGCGTGAGCTGCGTACGCAGGGCTGGTGGGATGAGGTTTCGCCGTCGGCCGAAGCATTGAGCAGTGTCGAGCCGTTTTCGGTCGACACGCTCGATTTCGAGCAGTGGCTGCAATGGATCTTCCTGCCCCGCATGAAGATGATCCTTGAACAGGATCTGCCGCTGCCGAACGCCTCGGGTATTCAGGAAATGGCGGAAATGGTCTTCGCTCAGCGCAACGTTCAGGGACGGGATCGTCAACTGCAGGTGCTGCTCAAAGAGTTTGACCTGCTGATCACCGCTTCACGCTGAAGAACGCTGACGCTGTCTTTTGCTGGAACGGTGCTCTTGAACGCTGACACCGGCTCCCTGCAGGAGCTGCCGCAGGCTGCGATCTTTTGATCTTTAAACTCAAGATCAAAAGATCGCAGCCTCGTTTCACTCGAATGCTCCTACAGTTTTCTACTGGCAGTTCTCCGCAATTTGTTTCTGCGCTTCGACAATGCGCTCCTGTCGTTGTGCATCATCCAGCCGCCGCAATTTCCCCCCGACTTCCTCTCGCAAACGCGGATTGTTCTGCAATTGCGCAAGGTTCGTCCGTGCCTGCTCACAAAATGCCTTGAGCTGCGCCTGTTGGTCGTCGACCTGCTTTTTGACCTTGTCGTCGATGGCTTTCTGATCGCCCAGCACACCGCTGCCTGGCATTGCTGCAGGTTTTGCCGGTGGTGACGAGTGCGTCTGTACGGTGGTGGATGGTTGGCCCGGCGGAGGTTGCGCATCGAAGTGCGTAACACCTTGGGCATCGACCCATTTGTAGATCTGAGCGGCTGTGCACCATGGGCTGAGGCCGATCAGCAGGGTTAACAGAAGCATTCGCATGCTGATTCCTTGGCAAAATTGCGCAATTGACGCTAACAGAGTAGCCGTTTTCAGGTTTTTTCTTGCGTTCTCATGTGCTTACCCACAATTAACCACACAGACGACTTGACTTGGAGAGGGCGAAACAGAAGAATCCAAAGTCCGCTGTAGAGGGACTGCCAGAAGCAGACCCACTCGGTAGATCATGAGGCGCACACCCGCGCCGACCTGTTACACCCGCAACGCGTTACCTCGCGCTGGGTGGGAAAGGCCCGCAACACTTGGGACGATCCCAATACTTGCTCAGTCAGTGCTGACGTAGTCGGCGACCACCGTCGCTCATGCTCTGCCGAGAAGTAAACCTATTAAGACCCGTCCCATTTTTCGTGGGCGGTATTCTGGCGTTTTAGAGGTGAACAACGTGGAGCTTTTATCTGGCGGTGAGATGCTCGTCCGCTTCTTGCGTGACGAAGGCGTCAAATATATCTACGGGTACCCGGGTGGTGCTCTCCTGCATGTTTACGATGCCCTGTTCAAAGAACCGGAAGTGACTCACATCCTGGTTCGTCACGAACAAGCGGCAACCCATATGGCTGACGGCTACGCCCGTGCCACCGGTAAAGCCGGCGTGGTATTGGTGACTTCCGGTCCAGGCGCCACAAACGCCATCACCGGTATTGCCACTGCCTATATGGACTCGATTCCAATGGTGATCATTTCCGGTCAGGTGCCAAGCACCATGGTCGGCACCGACGCGTTCCAGGAAACCGACATGATCGGTATCTCCCGGCCGATCGTGAAGCACAGCTTCATGATCAAGCACGCTTCGGAAATCCCGGAAGTCATGAAGAAGGCCTTCTACCTGGCGCAATCCGGTCGTCCGGGCCCGGTCGTGGTCGATATCCCGAAAGACATGACCAACCCGGCCGAGAAGTTCGAATACATCTTCCCGAAAAAAGCCAAGCTGCGTTCCTACAGCCCGGCCGTTCGTGGCCACTCCGGGCAAATCCGCAAGGCAGCAGAAATGCTTCTGGCGGCCAAGCGCCCGGTGTTGTACTCCGGCGGCGGCGTCATTCTGGGCAACGGTTCCGCTCCGCTGACCGAACTGGCGAAAATGCTCAACCTGCCGGTGACCAACACGTTGATGGGCCTGGGTGGTTTCCCAGGCACCGATCGTCAGTTCATCGGCATGCTCGGCATGCACGGCAGCTACACCGCCAACCTGGCGATGCACCATGCCGACGTGATCCTGGCGGTTGGCGCACGTTTCGATGACCGAGTGATCAATGGCCCGGCGAAGTTCTGCCCGAATGCCAAGATCATTCACATCGACATCGACCCGGCTTCGATTTCCAAGACCATCAAGGCCGACGTGCCTATCGTTGGTCCGGTGGAAAGCGTCCTGACCGAAATGGTCGCGATCCTCAAGGAAATCGGCGAGACCCCGAACAAGGAGTCCGTGGCCAGTTGGTGGAAGCAGGTTGATGAATGGCGCGGTGATCGCGGCCTGTTCCCTTACGACAAGGGCGACGGCAGCCAAATCAAGCCGCAGACCGTTATCGAAACCCTGTGCGAAGTGACCAAGGGCGATGCCTATATCACCTCCGATGTGGGTCAGCACCAGATGTTCGCTGCGCAGTACTACACGTTCAACAAGCCGAATCGCTGGATCAACTCCGGTGGTCTGGGCACCATGGGCTTCGGCTTTCCCGCAGCCATGGGCATCAAGTTGAGCTTCCCGGACGACGACGTTGCCTGCGTCACCGGCGAAGGCAGTATCCAGATGAACATCCAGGAACTGTCGACCTGCCTGCAATATGGCTTGCCAGTGAAAATCGTCATCCTGAACAACGGTGTTCTGGGGATGGTTCGTCAGTGGCAGGACATGAGCTATGGCAGCCGTCACTCGCATTCCTACATGGAATCGCTGCCTGACTTCGTCAAGCTGGCTGAAGCTTATGGCCACGTCGGCGTACGCATCACCGAATCGAAAGATCTGAAGTCGAAGATGGCAGAAGCGTTCGCCATGAAAGATCGTCTGGTGATCATCGATGTTTCGGTTGATACCAGCGAGCACGTCTACCCGATGCAGATCAAAGACGGCTCCATGCGCGATATGTGGCTGAGCAAGACGGAGCGTACTTAATCATGCGGCACATTATTTCCTTGCTTCTGGAAAACGAACCCGGCGCTTTGTCTCGCGTAGTCGGCCTGTTCTCGCAGCGCAACTACAACATCGAAAGCCTGACCGTGGCCCCGACCGAAGACCCGACCCTGTCGCGTCTGACGCTGACCACTGTGGGTCATGATGAAGTCATCGAGCAGATCACCAAAAACCTGAACAAGCTGATCGAAGTGGTCAAGCTGGTGGACCTGTCGGAAAGTGCTCACATCGAGCGCGAACTGATGCTGGTCAAGGTCAAGGCCACTGGCGCCCAGCGCGCCGAGATCAAACGCACCACCGATATTTACCGTGGACAGATCGTCGATGTCAGCGCGAGCGTGTATACCGTTCAATTGACCGGTACCAGCGACAAGCTCGACAGCTTCATTCAGTCCATCGGCACCGCATCGATTCTGGAGACCGTCCGTAGTGGCGTAACCGGTATTGCCCGCGGCGACAAAGTACTCAGCATCTAAACCAAATTAGTGAATGGCCTGAACGGCCTGGATATATAGGGGAATTTCATGAAAGTTTATTACGAAAAAGACTGCGACCTGTCGATCATCCAGGGCAAGAAAGTTGCCATCATCGGTTACGGTTCCCAGGGCCACGCCCAGGCGTGCAACCTGAAAGACTCCGGTGTCGACGTTACCGTCGGTCTGCGTAAAGGTTCGGCCACCGTTGCCAAAGCCGAAGCTCACGGCCTGAAAGTGACCGACGTTGCTTCCGCTGTTGCTGCTGCCGACCTGGTCATGATTCTGACCCCGGACGAGTTCCAGTCTGCTCTGTACAAGAACGAAATCGAGCCGAACATCAAGAAAGGCGCCACCCTGGCCTTCTCCCACGGTTTCGCGATCCACTACAACCAGGTTGTTCCGCGCGCCGACCTCGACGTGATCATGATCGCGCCGAAGGCCCCGGGCCACACCGTACGTTCCGAGTTCGTGAAAGGCGGCGGTATTCCTGACCTGATCGCGATCTACCAGGACGCTTCCGGCAACGCCAAAAACGTTGCACTGTCCTACGCTGCAGGCGTTGGTGGCGGTCGTACCGGCATCATCGAAACCACCTTCAAGGACGAGACTGAAACCGACCTGTTCGGCGAGCAAGCCGTTCTGTGTGGCGGTACCGTTGAACTGGTAAAAGCCGGTTTCGAAACTCTGGTTGAAGCTGGCTATGCGCCGGAAATGGCCTACTTCGAGTGCCTGCACGAACTGAAACTGATCGTTGACCTCATGTACGAAGGCGGTATCGCCAACATGAACTACTCGATCTCCAATAACGCCGAATACGGCGAGTACGTGACCGGCCCGGAAGTGATCAACGCCGAATCCCGTCAGGCCATGCGCAACGCCCTGAAACGTATTCAGGACGGCGAATACGCCAAAATGTTCATCAGCGAAGGCGCAACCGGCTACCCTTCGATGACCGCCAAGCGTCGTAACAACGCCGCTCACGGTATCGAAATCATCGGCGAGCAATTGCGCTCCATGATGCCGTGGATCGGTGCCAACAAGATCGTCGACAAAGCCAAAAACTAAGTCGTCGTCCCTTGTACGAAAAACGCGGCCTCGGCCGCGTTTTTTCGTTTGGGTCGGTGGTTCTGGTATAAAGCTGCATCGTTTGTGGCCGAACCGTCGTCCACAGGCATCTGTCGAATTTTTCCAAACCGTTGCAAGGTAATGTCCATGAGCGAACGTCCCGAAGAGCCGAACAAGGCTTCAGACGCCGAAAGCCTGCTGCCCATCGATGAGCACATCGAAGAAGGGCATGACGCAGAAGGTCGTAAAGTCCGGCATCGTGGTATCTATCTGCTGCCGAATCTGTTCACCACCGCAAACCTGTTTGCCGGGTTTTACTCCATCATCAACTCGATGAGCGCTCAGGCGGCCTTGAGCGCTGGCGATTCCGTCAACGCGAGCAAGTATTTCGCGTTCGCCGCAATCGCGATTTTTGTCGCGATGGTGCTGGACGGCCTCGATGGTCGTGTCGCGCGCATGACCAACACGCAAAGTGCCTTCGGCGCCGAGTATGACTCGCTGTCCGACATGGTCGCCTTCGGTGTAGCGCCTGCGTTGCTGGCCTTCGGCTGGGCGCTAGGTGACATGGGCAAGGTCGGCTGGATGGTCGCCTTCATCTATGTAGCGGGCGCAGCGTTGCGTTTGGCGCGTTTCAACACTCAGGTGGGGACAGCGGACAAACGCTACTTCATCGGTCTGGCCAGTCCGGCAGCTGCCGGTGTGGTGGCAGGCATTGTCTGGGCGTTCAGCGATTACGGCATCCAGGGTTCGAAGATGTCGTTTCTGGTCGCACTGATGGTGGCGGCTGCCGGCATGCTGATGGTCAGCAACATCAAGTACAACAGCTTCAAGGAGCTGGATTTGAAAGGTCGCGTGCCTTTCGTGGCGATCCTCGCGGTAGTGCTGGTGTTCGCTGTCGTATTCAGCGATCCACCGCGCATTCTGCTGCTGGTGTTCCTCGCTTATGCGGCTTCCGGCCCAATCCAGTATCTGTTGCATCTTCGTCGTCACAAAAACGCCGAGTGATGTAATTTCCAGCATACTCCGCAGTCTATGGGTGCATCTGTCCTCCAAAGCTGCGGAGTTGCCATGCTCATCAAAATCCCCAAAGCGTCTGACTGCCATGAGTCGGACGTCACGTCTGAATCCATCTATCTGTCTCGCCGCCAGCTGCTCGGAGCCACCGCGGCCGGCATCGCCGTGAGCAGTCTTCCGCGCTGGGCCAGTGCTGACGATGCGGCGCGATATGCCGATGTCGAACCTGGCAAGGCGCCCGCCTGGTTTACCGAAAAACTCCCCTCTACTAAATGGGGGGCGGTAAACGTCAAGGATGAGGCGATCACGCCTTTTAAGGACGCGACTCACTACAACAACTTCTATGAGTTCGGCACCGACAAGGGTGATCCGGCCGCTAATGCCGGTTCGCTGAAAACCGAGCCGTGGAGTGTGGTGGTGGACGGGGAGGTGGGTAAGCCGGGGCGTTATGCGCTGGAAGACTTCATGAAACCGTACCAGTTGGAGGAGCGTATCTATCGTCTGCGCTGTGTCGAGGCCTGGTCGATGGTCATTCCGTGGATCGGGTTTCCCATCGCGGCGCTGCTCAAGCAGGTCGAGCCGACCTCCAATGCCAAGTACATTCGGTTTGAAACCCTGCAGGATCCGAAAAGCATGCCCGGGCAGCGCTCCGGCTTCGCACTGATCGACTGGCCTTATATAGAAGGCTTGCGTCTGGATGAGGCGATGAATCCGTTGGCGATCCTCGCGGTGGGCATGTATGGGCGCGAGCTACCGAATCAGAACGGAGCACCTCTGCGGCTGGTGGTGCCATGGAAGTATGGCTTCAAAAGCGTCAAATCCATCGTGCGTATCAGTCTGGTCAGTGAGCAACCGAAAACGACGTGGCAAAGCATTGCGGCGGACGAATACGGCTTCTATGCAAATGTGAACCCGACAGTCGATCATCCGCGCTGGACGCAAGCGCGCGAGCGGAGGCTGCCGAACAGTCTGTTCAAGCCGAATGTGCGCGATACACAGATGTTCAACGGCTACTCGGATGAAGTCGCTTCTTTATATACAGGGCTCGATCTACGGAAGAACTACTGATGCGATATCCGGTCTGGCGGGTGGGTGTTTTCATTGCCGCAGCGATCTGGCCATTGCTGTGGTTTTATCAGGCTTTCGCAGATCTGCTTGGGCCGGATCCTGGCAAGGTGCTGGTTGATAGGCTGGGCCTTGGCACGTTGGTGTTGCTGTTGATCACCTTGAGCATGACGCCTTTGCAGAAACTGACCGGTTGGGCGGGGTGGATTGCTGTTCGGCGACAGTTGGGCCTTTGGTGTTTTGCCTATGTGGTTTTGCACCTTTGCAGCTATATGGCTTTCATCCTGGGGTTCGACTGGTCTCAACTGGGTGTTGAGTTGCGCAAGCGGCCTTACATTATTGTCGGTGCGCTGGGGTTCCTCGGATTGTTGGCGTTAGCGGTGACCTCCAATCGCTACAGTCAGCGCCGTTTAGGTGTTCGCTGGAAGAAGCTGCATCGGCTGGTCTATGTGATTCTTGGGTTGGGTCTTCTGCATATGCTGTGGATCGCGCGTGCTGATCTTAAGGAATGGGCGATCTATGCCTTTATAGGTGGGCTGCTTCTATTGCTGCGTGTCCCTTCGGTTGCTCGTCGAATCCCACGTTTAGTGCCCAAAAAGCAGGTTCTGCAACAAAAGTGAAATTAACGGTTGACGGCAGATTCCAGACGTCTATAATTCGCCCCACTTCCGGCGCAGTCGAAACGGAAAACTCCTTGAGATTCAAAGAGTTAAGTAGGTTTCGAGAGCGGGTCGCTTCAGTTCATCGAAGCCTGGAAGGAGTTGAAAGAGCGGTGATGTTTGGCTCTTTTAACGGTTCGATCTTCTCGGTCGAAAGCGGAGAAAAAGAGGTGTTGACAATAGCGAGTAACGCTGTAGAATTCGCCTCCCGCTAACGAGAGATCGGAAGCGCAAGTGGTTGAAGTTGTTGAAGAATTCTTCGAAAACTTCTGAAAATAATCACTTGACAGCAAATGAGGCTGCTGTAGAATGCGCGCCTCGGTTGAGACGAAAGATCTTAACCAACCGCTCTTTAACAACTGAATCAAGCAATTCGTGTGGGTGCTTGTGGAGTCAGACTGATAGTCAACAAGATTATCAGCATCACAAGTTACTCCGCGAGAAATCAAAGATGTAACCAACGATTGCTGAGCCAAGTTTAGGGTTTCTTAAAAACCCAAAGATGTTTGAACTGAAGAGTTTGATCATGGCTCAGATTGAACGCTGGCGGCAGGCCTAACACATGCAAGTCGAGCGGATGACAGGAGCTTGCTCCTGAATTCAGCGGCGGACGGGTGAGTAATGCCTAGGAATCTGCCTGGTAGTGGGGGACAACGTTTCGAAAGGAACGCTAATACCGCATACGTCCTACGGGAGAAAGCAGGGGACCTTCGGGCCTTGCGCTATCAGATGAGCCTAGGTCGGATTAGCTAGTTGGTGAGGTAATGGCTCACCAAGGCGACGATCCGTAACTGGTCTGAGAGGATGATCAGTCACACTGGAACTGAGACACGGTCCAGACTCCTACGGGAGGCAGCAGTGGGGAATATTGGACAATGGGCGAAAGCCTGATCCAGCCATGCCGCGTGTGTGAAGAAGGTCTTCGGATTGTAAAGCACTTTAAGTTGGGAGGAAGGGCATTAACCTAATACGTTAGTGTTTTGACGTTACCGACAGAATAAGCACCGGCTAACTCTGTGCCAGCAGCCGCGGTAATACAGAGGGTGCAAGCGTTAATCGGAATTACTGGGCGTAAAGCGCGCGTAGGTGGTTTGTTAAGTTGGATGTGAAATCCCCGGGCTCAACCTGGGAACTGCATTCAAAACTGACAAGCTAGAGTATGGTAGAGGGTGGTGGAATTTCCTGTGTAGCGGTGAAATGCGTAGATATAGGAAGGAACACCAGTGGCGAAGGCGACCACCTGGACTGATACTGACACTGAGGTGCGAAAGCGTGGGGAGCAAACAGGATTAGATACCCTGGTAGTCCACGCCGTAAACGATGTCAACTAGCCGTTGGGAGCCTTGAGCTCTTAGTGGCGCAGCTAACGCATTAAGTTGACCGCCTGGGGAGTACGGCCGCAAGGTTAAAACTCAAATGAATTGACGGGGGCCCGCACAAGCGGTGGAGCATGTGGTTTAATTCGAAGCAACGCGAAGAACCTTACCAGGCCTTGACATCCAATGAACTTTCCAGAGATGGATTGGTGCCTTCGGGAACATTGAGACAGGTGCTGCATGGCTGTCGTCAGCTCGTGTCGTGAGATGTTGGGTTAAGTCCCGTAACGAGCGCAACCCTTGTCCTTAGTTACCAGCACGTAATGGTGGGCACTCTAAGGAGACTGCCGGTGACAAACCGGAGGAAGGTGGGGATGACGTCAAGTCATCATGGCCCTTACGGCCTGGGCTACACACGTGCTACAATGGTCGGTACAAAGGGTTGCCAAGCCGCGAGGTGGAGCTAATCCCATAAAACCGATCGTAGTCCGGATCGCAGTCTGCAACTCGACTGCGTGAAGTCGGAATCGCTAGTAATCGTGAATCAGAATGTCACGGTGAATACGTTCCCGGGCCTTGTACACACCGCCCGTCACACCATGGGAGTGGGTTGCACCAGAAGTAGCTAGTCTAACCTTCGGGAGGACGGTTACCACGGTGTGATTCATGACTGGGGTGAAGTCGTAACAAGGTAGCCGTAGGGGAACCTGCGGCTGGATCACCTCCTTAATCGACGACATCAGCTGCTCCATGAGCTCCCACACGAATTGCTTGATTCATTGAAGAAGACGATAGAAGCAGCTTTAAGCTCCAAGCTGATAGCTCTGAGCTAACAGTTACAAGCTCGAAATTGGGTCTGTAGCTCAGTTGGTTAGAGCGCACCCCTGATAAGGGTGAGGTCGGCAGTTCGAATCTGCCCAGACCCACCAATTTTGTTATGGGGCCATAGCTCAGCTGGGAGAGCGCCTGCCTTGCACGCAGGAGGTCAGCGGTTCGATCCCGCTTGGCTCCACCATAAACTGCTTCGAAAGTTTAAGAGTTTAGAAATGAATATTCGCATTGAATATTGATTTCTAGTCTTTTGATTAGATCGTTCTTTAAAAATTTGGGTATGTGATAGAAAGATAGACTGAACGTTACTTTCACTGGTAACGGATCAGGCTAAGGTAAAATTTGTGAGTTACTCTGAATTGAGTATTATCGAATTTTCGGCGAATGTCGTCTTCACAGTATAACCAGATTGCTTGGGGTTATATGGTCAAGTGAAGAAGCGCATACGGTGGATGCCTTGGCAGTCAGAGGCGATGAAAGACGTGGTAGCCTGCGAAAAGCTTCGGGGAGTCGGCAAACAGACTTTGATCCGGAGATGTCTGAATGGGGGAACCCAGCCATCATAAGATGGTTATCTTGTACTGAATACATAGGTGCAAGAGGCGAACCAGGGGAACTGAAACATCTAAGTACCCTGAGGAAAAGAAATCAACCGAGATTCCCTTAGTAGTGGCGAGCGAACGGGGACTAGCCCTTAAGTGGCTTTGAGATTAGCGGAACGCTCTGGAAAGTGCGGCCATAGTGGGTGATAGCCCTGTACGCGAAAATCTCTTGGTCATGAAATCGAGTAGGACGGAGCACGAGAAACTTTGTCTGAATATGGGGGGACCATCCTCCAAGGCTAAATACTACTGACTGACCGATAGTGAACTAGTACCGTGAGGGAAAGGCGAAAAGAACCCCGGAGAGGGGAGTGAAATAGATCCTGAAACCGTATGCGTACAAGCAGTGGGAGCAGACTTTGTTCTGTGACTGCGTACCTTTTGTATAATGGGTCAGCGACTTATTTTCAGTGGCGAGCTTAACCGAATAGGGGAGGCGTAGCGAAAGCGAGTCTTAATAGGGCGTCTAGTCGCTGGGAATAGACCCGAAACCGGGCGATCTATCCATGGGCAGGTTGAAGGTTGGGTAACACTAACTGGAGGACCGAACCGACTACCGTTGAAAAGTTAGCGGATGACCTGTGGATCGGAGTGAAAGGCTAATCAAGCTCGGAGATAGCTGGTTCTCCTCGAAAGCTATTTAGGTAGCGCCTCATGTATCACTGTAGGGGGTAGAGCACTGTTTCGGCTAGGGGGTCATCCCGACTTACCAAACCGATGCAAACTCCGAATACCTACAAGTGCCGAGCATGGGAGACACACGGCGGGTGCTAACGTCCGTCGTGAAAAGGGAAACAACCCAGACCGTCAGCTAAGGTCCCAAAGTTATGGTTAAGTGGGAAACGATGTGGGAAGGCTTAGACAGCTAGGAGGTTGGCTTAGAAGCAGCCACCCTTTAAAGAAAGCGTAATAGCTCACTAGTCGAGTCGGCCTGCGCGGAAGATGTAACGGGGCTCAAACCATACACCGAAGCTACGGGTATCATCTTAGGATGATGCGGTAGAGGAGCGTTCTGTAAGCCTGTGAAGGTGAGTTGAGAAGCTTGCTGGAGGTATCAGAAGTGCGAATGCTGACATGAGTAACGACAATGGGTGTGAAAAACACCCACGCCGAAAGACCAAGGTTTCCTGCGCAACGTTAATCGACGCAGGGTTAGTCGGTCCCTAAGGCGAGGCTGAAAAGCGTAGTCGATGGAAAACAGGTTAATATTCCTGTACTTCTGGTTATTGCGATGGAGGGACGGAGAAGGCTAGGCCAGCTTGGCGTTGGTTGTCCAAGTTTAAGGTGGTAGGCTGGAATCTTAGGTAAATCCGGGATTCTAAGGCCGAGAGCTGATGACGAGTCATCTTTTAGATGACGAAGTGGTTGATGCCATGCTTCCAAGAAAAGCTTCTAAGCTTCAGGTAACCAGGAACCGTACCCCAAACCGACACAGGTGGTTGGGTAGAGAATACCAAGGCGCTTGAGAGAACTCGGGTGAAGGAACTAGGCAAAATGGCACCGTAACTTCGGGAGAAGGTGCGCCGGTGAGGGTGAAGGACTTGCTCCGTAAGCTCATGCCGGTCGAAGATACCAGGCCGCTGCGACTGTTTATTAAAAACACAGCACTCTGCAAACACGAAAGTGGACGTATAGGGTGTGACGCCTGCCCGGTGCCGGAAGGTTAATTGATGGGGTTAGCTAACGCGAAGCTCTTGATCGAAGCCCCGGTAAACGGCGGCCGTAACTATAACGGTCCTAAGGTAGCGAAATTCCTTGTCGGGTAAGTTCCGACCTGCACGAATGGCGTAACGATGGCGGCGCTGTCTCCACCCGAGACTCAGTGAAATTGAAATCGCTGTGAAGATGCAGTGTATCCGCGGCTAGACGGAAAGACCCCGTGAACCTTTACTATAGCTTTGCACTGGACTTTGAATTTGCTTGTGTAGGATAGGTGGGAGGCTTTGAAGCGTGGACGCCAGTTCGCGTGGAGCCAACCTTGAAATACCACCCTGGCAACTTTGAGGTTCTAACTCAGGTCCGTTATCCGGATCGAGGACAGTGTATGGTGGGTAGTTTGACTGGGGCGGTCTCCTCCTAAAGAGTAACGGAGGAGTACGAAGGTGCGCTCAGACCGGTCGGAAATCGGTCGTAGAGTATAAAGGCAAAAGCGCGCTTGACTGCGAGACAGACACGTCGAGCAGGTACGAAAGTAGGTCTTAGTGATCCGGTGGTTCTGTATGGAAGGGCCATCGCTCAACGGATAAAAGGTACTCCGGGGATAACAGGCTGATACCGCCCAAGAGTTCATATCGACGGCGGTGTTTGGCACCTCGATGTCGGCTCATCACATCCTGGGGCTGAAGCCGGTCCCAAGGGTATGGCTGTTCGCCATTTAAAGTGGTACGCGAGCTGGGTTTAGAACGTCGTGAGACAGTTCGGTCCCTATCTGCCGTGGACGTTTGAGATTTGAGAGGGGCTGCTCCTAGTACGAGAGGACCGGAGTGGACGAACCTCTGGTGTTCCGGTTGTCACGCCAGTGGCATTGCCGGGTAGCTATGTTCGGGAAAGATAACCGCTGAAAGCATCTAAGCGGGAAACTTGCCTCAAGATGAGATCTCACTGGAACCTTGAGTTCCCTGAAGGGCCGTCGAAGACTACGACGTTGATAGGTTGGGTGTGTAAGCGCTGTGAGGCGTTGAGCTAACCAATACTAATTGCCCGTGAGGCTTGACCATATAACACCCAAGCAATTTGACTACTCGAAAGAGCATCAGATTGCGGTGTGTGAAGACGAAACGAACCGAAAGTTCGATGTTCACAAAACACCGAAAGCTATCACATACCCAATTTGCTGAAGCGAGGCCAACTGGTCACGACTCAGTACCCGAATTTCTTGACGACCATAGAGCGTTGGAACCACCTGATCCCATCCCGAACTCAGCAGTGAAACGATGCATCGCCGATGGTAGTGTGGGGTTTCCCCATGTGAGAGTAGGTCATCGTCAAGATTAAATTCCGAAACCCCAATTGCGAAAGCAGTTGGGGTTTTGTTTTGTCCGCAGGAAAGTTTTTGTTTTGTGCCAGTGAACAAATTTGCACAGTTATTTTCGAAGCAGAACACTAGAATAGCCCCAACTTTTTCGGAGCCAGAGCCTTTATGTCAGATCCGGTTGACGCCTCAGGGCTGTCAGATTTACCGCTGGAAGACCTGGTGGCCTGTCACGAGTGCGACCTGCTGATGCGCAAGCCGAAACTTGCCCACGGCGAAAAAGCCCTGTGCCCGCGCTGCGGTTACGAGTTGTACGCCCACCGCGATAATGTGGTGCAGCGCAGCCTTGCCTTGGTCATCGCGGCACTCTTGCTCTACGTGCCAGCGAACTTTTTACCCATCATGCAGCTCAATCTACTCGGGCAGTCGTCGCACGACACTGTCTGGAGCGGCGTTGTAGGGTTGTTCAACACCGGCATGCAAGGTGTTTCGATCGTCGTATTCCTGTGCAGCATGGCCATTCCGTTAATCAAGTTGCTGTGTCAATTAGCGGTACTGCTGACGATCCGCTTGAACCTTGGGCGCAGCTACGGCCTGCTGCTCTACCGCATTTACCACCACCTCAAAGACTGGGGAATGCTCGAGGTCTACCTCATGGGCGTACTGGTGGCGATCGTTAAACTGGCGGACATGGCAGCCATCACCGTCGGCCTCGGGCTGGCGTGTTTCATCGGCTTGTTGTTGATTCAGGTCTGGCTGGAAGTGGTGATGTCGCCGCATCAGATCTGGCAGGCGTTATCTGGAGAGGATGCTCATGCGGGCGATTGATGCGGGCATTCTGACTTGTACCGAATGCCACGAGTTGAACAGGCAAGAAGCGGACACCGACGAGCAGACCTGCACGCGCTGCGGGGCTCTTGTTCACCCGCGCCGTCCGAACAGCTTGACCAGAACCTGGGCACTGCTGATCACCGCAGCGATTATCTATATTCCGGCCAACGTGCTGCCGATCATGACTGTCAGTTCTTTGGGGCAGGGTGATCCGAGCACCATCATGTCCGGGGTGATCCAGTTGGTGCAGCACGGCATGATCCCAATTGCTGCGGTCGTTTTCATTGCCAGTATTCTGGTGCCGACTTTCAAACTGGTGGGAATCGCGCTGTTGCTGTTTTCGGTACAGCGACGTCAGCCGTTGTCCGCGCGTCAGCGCATCTGGATGTACCGTTTCATCGAATTCATTGGCCGCTGGTCGATGCTTGATATTTTTGTGATCGCCATCCTGGTGGCGGTCGTCAACTTCGGCCGGCTTGCCAGTGTCGAAGCCAATCTTGGCGCCATCGCCTTCGCCACTGTGGTGATTCTGACGATGCTTGCCGCAGTAACTTTCGATCCCCGACTGATTTGGGATAACACGGAGTCGGATGACGACCATGACTGATTTGCCTGTAGCGAAAACCCGACCGGCCTCGAACTGGTCTGCCATTTGGGTACTGCCTTTGATCGCGCTGATCATCGGTGGCTGGCTCGGCTGGCGTGCTTACTCCGAAACCGGTATCGAGATCCAGATTCGTTTCGAGAGCGGCGAAGGCATCCAGGCCAACAAGACCGAGGTCATGTACAAAGGTATGTCGGTCGGCAAGGTCAAGACGCTCAAGCTCGACGATGAAGGCAACTCCAAAGGAGTGATCGCCACGGTCGAGATGAATAAAGACGTCGAGCCATACCTCAAGACCAGCACCCGCTTTTGGCTGATCAAGCCCAGTGTGACGCTGGCCGGTATTACAGGACTGGAAACACTGGTCTCCGGTAACTACGTCGCCATCAGTCCCGGCGAAGGCGAGCCTTTGCGCAAGTTCAAGGCGCTGGCTGAAGAGCCGCCGCTGTCTGATGCCAAGCCTGGTCTGCACCTGACCATCAAAGCTGATCGTCTCGGCTCGCTGAGCCGCGGCAGCCCGGTGTTCTACAAGCAGATCAAGGTCGGTCAGGTCAAAAGCTATCTGCTTTCGGAAGACCAGAGTACTGTCGAGCTCAAAGTTTTTATCGAGCCGACCTACGCCAAACTGGTGCGTAAACACACACGTTTCTGGAACGCCAGCGGCATCAGCATCGACGCCAACCTGTCTGGGGTAAAAGTGCGCAGCGAATCGCTGGCGAGTATCGTCGCCGGCGGTATCGCCTTCGCCACGCCAGAGAATCGCAAGGACAGTCCTGCGACTGATCCAAGCCTGCCGTTCCGCCTCTATGAAGATTTCGACGCCGCCGCTGCCGGAATCCGCGTGAAGGTCAAACTCAGTGACTTCGAAGGTCTGCAGGCCGGTCGTACGCCGGTGATGTACAAAGGCATTCAGGTCGGCAATCTGAAAGCGCTGAAGGTCGATCCGGATCTCAACAGCGCCACTGCCGAACTCACCCTTGATCCATTGGCCGAAGACTATCTGGTCGATGGCACGCAATTCTGGGTGGTCAAACCGTCGATCTCTCTTGCCGGTATCACTGGGCTGGAAGCCCTGGTCAAAGGTAACTACATCGCCGTGCGACCGGGTGACAAAGGGGCTGCCCCGAAACGTGAATTCGAGGCCAGGCCAAAGGCGCCGCCTCTGGATCTGCGTTCGCCGGGCCTGCACCTGGTGTTGTTCACCGATGCCCTGGGTTCGATTGAAGTCGGCAGTCCGATTCTTTACAAACAGGTCAAGGTCGGTTCGGTACAGAGCTACCAGTTTTCCAGGACCAGAAAGCAAGTGGTTATCGGTGTTCACATCGAGAAGGAATACGAGAACCTGGTTAACGCCTCGACCCGTTTCTGGAATGTCAGCGGTATTACGCTGACCGGTGGCCTGACGGGCGGCATTCAAGTGAAGAGTGAATCACTGCAGACGCTGATGGCCGGCGGTATTGCTTTCGAAACGCCACAGGCCAAGGCGCCATTGCAGAAACGTATTCCGCGTTTCCGCCTGTTTGCCAGCCATGACGACGCCAATCAAAAGGGCGATGTCGTGACGATCAAGGTTGATCGCGCCGATGGTTTGCGCAGCGGTACGCCAGTTCGATTCAAGGGGCTGGATGTCGGCAAGATCGAAAGTGTCGATCTGACCGACGATCTGCAATCGGTCATCCTCACCGCACGCATCACTGAAGTACCAGAGAAAATTGCCCGGGTCGGCAGTCAGTTCTGGGTGGTCAAACCGGAGTTGGGGTTGATCAAGACATCCAATCTGGAAACTCTCGTCACCGGGCAATATATCGAAGTGCAACCAGCGGCGAAGAACCTCGGCCCACAGAAGAACTTCGTCGCACTGGCCAATGCGCCGGAAGTCGCCAAGCAAGAGGCGGGTTTGAGTCTGGTATTGAGCGCCGCTCGTCGTGGTTCGCTGAAACCGGGTGTGCCAGTGACCTACCGTGAAATTACCGTGGGCAAAGTCACCGGTTATGAACTGGGCCAGACCGCTGATCGCGTGTTGGTGCACATTCTGATCGAGCCGAAATATGCGCCGTTGGTGCGCAGTGGCAGCCGCTTCTGGAACACCAGTGGCGTGGGTTTCGATATCGGCTTGTTCAACGGCTTGACGGTACGCACGGAATCGCTTGAAACGGCGATTCAGGGTGGTATCGCGTTTGCCACGCCGGATGGCGAGCGCATGGGCAATCCCGCTCGGGCAGAGCAGACGTTCCCGCTGTTCGACAAGTTCGAGGATGAGTGGCTGACGTGGGCGCCGAAAATCCAGCTCGGTAAGTAATCCGGGAATTATGAGGTGTCTGGGAGGACGCCTTCGCTGGCAAGCCAGCTCCCACAGGGGTCGGCGGTGCTCATACAATCCGTGTTCGACGCCAAACCTGTGGGAGCTGCGGTGCGACGATTCGACTTGCCAGCGATGCGGCCTTAAAACCCACAACAAAACCCCAGGCCATAAAAAAGGGCCGCGATCCAATCAGATCGCGGCCCTTTTTATTGCCTTCAGTTAACGCCGATCAAACCGCATCCAGCTCCGGCTCATCCGCTTCAACATTTACCGTGGCTTTGACCACATCATGGCGACGGATGTACTTCCAGTCCGCCTCGTCGATGTAGATCCCTGCCGGGCCGCTGCCGCCTTCCAGGTCGATGGCGACACTGGCGCAGACCTGCGGCTTCACGCTCGCCAGAATCGGTACGAAGCCCAGTTGCAGGCTGGTTTCCAGCAAGGCTGCCTGGTTCTTTTCGTCGATGTCCGCTGCCTCATCGAGGTAGTACGGCAGGCGTACGCGACCGGCCTGATCGCGGTCCATCAAGTGCAGCAACAAGTACATGTTGGTCAGCGCCTTGATGGTCATGGTGGTGCCGTTGGACGCCGCGCCGTCGATGTCGGTGTGGATAACCGGTTGGCCGTTGACCTTGGTGATCTCGAACGCCAGTTCGAACAAGTCCTTGAGGCCGAGCTGGTTGTGGTTTGCCGCCACCAACCGCGCCAGGTATTCCTTGGCCTCTTCGTTCTTGTTGTCCTGCTCGGCGCTCTGGCTAAGGTCGAACACCGACAGGGTTTCGCCTTCTTCGTACTGACCGGCGCTGTGGATGATCTGATCGATGTGCTTGAGCGCTTCCTTGTTCGGCGCGAGGACGATACGGAAGCTCTGCAGGTTGGACACCTGACGCTTGTTGATCTCGCGGTTGAACAGCGCCAGTTGGTGCTCGAGGCTGTCGTAGTCGCTACGAATGTTGCGCAGGGTCCGGGCGATGTCGGTGACTGCCGCACGACGCGCCTTGCCGAGGGTCAGCGCCTCGTCGGTACGGTGCGCGTAAGCGTTGATCAGCAGTGACAGGCGGCGCTCCATGTCGTCCTCGCTGTCGAACTTGGCCACGCCTTTGAGGCGCACCTGCGCGTAAAGCGCTTCGATCTGGCCATCGGCGCGCAGCAGCCCCTGCCAACTGTCCTGATAGTCGTTGAGCAGCGGCAGCAGGTTGTCCATCGAATCGTCGACCGGATCCATGAACGGCGTGCCGAACGGCAGGTCCGCCGGCAGCAACTGACGGCGGCGCAGGGCGTCGTCGAGGGTGCGTTGCTTGGCTTCCATGTCGGCGATCTGCCGGCCAACCAGTTGCAGCTTGGCCGACAGTTGCTGGACGCGTTCGGTGAACGCATCGCTGGAGCGTTTGAGTTCGTCTTGCGCGCCTTCCATCTGCGCCAGTTGCTCAAGCTTGTCGCCTTCTTCGGCGCTCAGGGTCTGGCTGCGGCGGAAGTCTTCCAGCGCCTTTTGCGCATCCAGCACCTGCTGATAAAGCGCTTCGGTCTGGGTCTTGCTCGCGGAGCGGTCGGCGGCTACAGCCTGTTGGGTTTTCAGTTGCTTGAGCTCTTTGTCCAGACGCTCTTTCTGATCACGCAGCGCGGCACGGTCGGCCAAGGCTTGCAGGGCCGGCGGCTCGATGTGCGAGAGGTCGATCGACAGGCCCGGCACCTCGAAGCGCTCGCCTTTGAATCCATCGAGAATCAGCTCAACCGATTTGACCCACTCGCCATTGTCGTCGAGGGTGATGCCGTGTTCGCCCAGCGGCAAGCTGAACAGCGCGCTGTTGAACAGACGCATCAAACGCTCGACGTCAGGCTGCGAGAATTCTTCACGCAGACGGGCGTAGCTGTTGTTGTCGGCGTGATCGAGTTGCTGTTTCACCGACTTCAGGCGTTTTTCCAGATCGCGCAGACGCTCTTCCAGATCTTCGGCGCTGAACTGACGCGATTGCGCCAAGGCTCCGGCCAACTCGTCGTGAGCGTCTTTGGCCGCGAGCAACTGTTGTTCCAGCACTTTGACGTCATCGACCAGCGCGAAACGATTCTTCAACACCGACAATTCGCCGAGCCAGCGCTGGATGCCGGAAATTTCCCGCTCCAGACGCATCAGCTCTTGCGTACCGCCACGCTGATTGTTTTGCAGTGCGTCTTGCTCGCCGCGGTAGTGATCGGCCTGAATCGTCAGCTCTTCCTTGCGCGCACCGGCGTAATCCGACCAGGTGCCGAGCAAGGAGTCGAGCAGCGGTGACAGGCGATGCAGTTTGCCGCGCAGCACGTCACGCTGTTTCACGCCGTTGGCCAAGGCTTCGACCAATGGACCAGCGGCGACCAGCGAGTTGTAGTCCTGTTCCATGCGGCGTACGTCGCGGAACGCTTCTTCGCACGCGGCGATGTAATCGACGCTGCCCGAACGCAAGCTGTGCTCGAACGCATCGAGGAACAGTTGCTTGAGCTTGGCCGCGGTGATTTCGCGCATGTGCAGCAGGTTGATGAACAGTGCGCGGAACGTCTTCAGACTCTGCTCGCTGGTGGAGCGCAGCGGGATCAGGGTCAGGTCCAGCGGGATCGACGTGTGACCGCCCACCAGCAAGCGACGCAGTTCGTCAGGCTTGAGTTCGTAGGCTTTCAGGCCTTCTTTCTCAAGGTTGCTGAACAGCTCTTTCTGGCGCAGGCAAGTGTCGTTTTTCTGGTAATGGGCCAGGTCGAGTTTGCCGGCGTAGGCGAAAAACTGGTGACCGAAACCACCGCCCGGGCCGCGACCGACCACGCCGATAACGTGCGGGCCGTGGGGCAGGTTGACTTCGACAAGGATGTAACTGGTGTCGGTAGCGAAGTAGAAGCGCCGCGATTGTTCCAGACTGTACTTGCCGAAGCTCATGTCCGACATGCGCGCCAGAATCGGGAACTGCAAGGCGTTGATCGACGCCGATTTACCGAGGTTGTTCGCGCCATAAACCGACAGCGGTTCTTCCAGCGGGAACAGGCCGAGGCTGTAACCGGCGGTGTTCAAAAGGGCAAAGCGGCGGATGCCGTAGCGTTCCTGGCTCATGCGTCGGTCTCCTGTTCTTCAGCAATGGCGCGGGCCAGTGCGTCTTCTTCGCTCTCTTCTTCAAATTCCGAGAGATCGAGCGGATCGTCGGTTTCGAGGAATTTGGCTTCGGCGGCTTCGTCGATCAACACTGGCGCTGGCAGCGGCAGAACGCTGTGCACACTGGCGGCCAGATCGCGGTCTTGCTGAACCGACAGGCACACATCGAGGAATCGGTGCATCGGCGGCAGGAAACGGTACACGCCGTTTTCCTCACCAGCGAAACCGAGCTGGGTCATGCGGCGCATGATCTTTTCTTCCAGCTCTTCAACGGTCTGTACTTCGGCCTGAATAAACAGATCGCGGTACTTCTCCAGCAACGACGGCAGCTCTTCGCGGCCGAGGCTGCCACCATCAAGCACAGCGATCGGGTCGCGGCCCTGATCGGCCAGATGCTCGACGAGGATGAAGGTAAACAGGGCCAGACGCTGGGCAGTCTTGTTCACCGCCGCAGCCGCCAGATCCGGCACGAAGTAGTAGAAACCACGGGTGTCGCAGACCAGTTCAAAGCCCAGGGCCTTGAACAGCGTGCGGTACTGATCCTGGAAGTTCGACAGTTGCGCGTACAGCTCCGGATCACGGCGGCTGACGTGGTAGCCCTTGAACAGTTCGCGGAAGATCGGCGCGAGTTGGGACAGTTCGGAGAGATCAAGATGCATTTGGGATGCTCGCAGAATCCTCGGCGGCGGGGTCGCGGGCCGAGAGCAGGGCGAAGGAGCGCAGGCTGACCTGGTGCTCGTGAGTGTGGTATTCGCGGCGTTCCAGACGCTCGCGCTTGAAGCGTTTTTCCCGCGACAGGCGCGAGAACCAGTAAAGCAATTCGTCGGTAGCGCCGTCCGGTTCCTGCTCCAGCAGCCAGACCATCAGGTCAGGCATCGGCAGGGCATCTTTGCAGCGCTCGAGCATTTCGCGCACGGTGCGCGGCGCACGTGGAGCTTCGCCACCTTTCTGGGTTTTGTGGGCCTTGGGGAAACGCGCCGGCTTCGGCTCGAAACGCGCCAATGCATACACGTAGGCTTCGACCTGACTGGCGCTGCCGAGGAAGGTGCTTTGTGGCCGGGTGAACAGCGGCATCGCGGCTTGCGGCACGGCATCGATCCCTTTGCGGCGGATCGCGGCCAGCGCCAATGCGGCGCCACGGGTCACGGCGTTATGGCGGCGTGCTTCTTCACGCAGCGGCAGCAGCAGTTCACGGGCATGACGCAGGGTCAGTTGGGCGCTGGTCTGCATTTCGAGGATGCGCGCGTGGGTGCGCAGCAGCATGTCGTCATCGACCAGATGGCCGAGGCGTTGCTGTTCGCTGAGCATCTTCAGCAGCACGGTTTCGACCTTGCGCACGCCTTGCTCGAAGGCGCCGTCGGCGTTGACCAGATCGATCATTGGCTCGACGTATTCGTCCCAGGTCGCCAGCACTTCGGCGTAACGCTGACGCAGCGGAATCTGCCGGTCGCTGGTCTTCGCGCGTTCAGCCACGGCCACCAGCGCCTGCTCGTCGTTGTCGAGCTTCTTCAACACGTCGCGTACGCGCATGTCGAGCAAGCGCAGTTGACGGGCCAGGTCGTGGCCATCGCGGATATCGAACGCGTCCTGAATGTAACCGGCCAGGCGCTCGAGATGCCGCAGATAGGCCTCGATTTCCAGGCACAGGCCCAAACGGTGCTCACGGCGCAGGTAGGCGAGGAAGTCGTGAATCTGCGCATTGAGCTCGAAACGGTTCGGGCTTTTCGCCACGGGCACCAGAATGTCGAGGCGAATCCACACGTCGAGCAGGCTGGTGATGTCCTGCGGCGTGCTGTCCAGTTGTTGGGCGGCCAGTTGCGTGCGCAGTTCGTTGAGGCTCAGTGTGCCTTGGTCGAAGTGCTCGCACAGTGGCTCCAGAAGTGCCCAGTGTTCAGCGAGGGCGCGCAAGACGCGCTTGGGTTCGATCATCGGAATGGCCGGCTGGTTGGCGATTAAAAGCCGCGATTGTACTGCATCACGAAGGATGCGATTCACTCTCGGGACGGGCTGTCGCTTTTTCTAAGGTAGAGCGTGGCTCAAGACTATCGATCAACAGCAAGCGATCTTGAGCGAAGGGCGGTAGAATCGGCGCACTTCAGTTATCCACAAGTGGCCGACCTTTGCTTATCGAGTCCCGCCGCCGCGCCTATTTGAACGCCATGCAGGTGGTCAATTGGCTGCCGCGCACCGAATTGCCCTTCGCCGCCCCTTCGCGGCCCGAGCTGCTGGACATGCCCGAGCCCGAAATCGAGGCGCCGATTGTGGCTGCGCCACAGGCCGAAACCCCGGTGCAGCCTGCCGTACGCCCAGCCGAGCGACAGAAGATCGAAGTGCCGCGGCCTTCGTCGCCGAGTACTCGGGCCAGCACAAAACCGGTCGAGGAGACCGACGACACGCCAGTGGTCGCCAAACCTGCGCCAGTGCCCCCTCCGCGTTTCGCCCTGCAATTGCTGCGCGCCGGGCGTTGCCTGCTGCTGGTGGAGTTACCCACAGGTGAATCCTTCCAGAGCCGCGATCCGGCGTATCTCTTGCTCAAGGACATGTTGCGTGCTGCCGGTCTGCCGGATGCGCCGCAGATCGTTGGCGAGCCGGTGCGCTGGCCGTGGTTGAATCGCGGCACGATGGATCAGGGCCCGGAAGCGGCGCGCGACTTCGTGCAAGGTTTTCTCTCGGTACAAATGGAAGCGGCGCCCTGCGCCTGCCTGTGGCTGATCGGCCTGCCTGCGGTGCGTTTTGCCGGTGAGGCGGACGCCGAAGCGTTCAATCGTGAATTGCAGATCGAAGGTCTGGGCGCTGCCTGGGCCGTTCCCGGTCTGGAATTGTTAATGGAAGAGCCACAGCGCAAAGCCGCTGTGTGGCAAGCCATGCGTCGGCTGATGGCGCGCTGGAAAGAATCGAATGAGTGACGCTGTAACGTTCCGCCCGATGACCGAGGCGGACCTGGACGCTGTGCTGAAGATTGAATTCGCCGCGTACAGTCACCCGTGGACCCGTGGGATTTTTCTCGACGGCCTGGGCAAATACCAGATCTGGTTGATGTTTGAAGGTCAGCAGCAGGTCGGTCACGGCGTGGTGCAAATCATTCTGGATGAGGCGCACCTGCTCAACATCACGGTCAAACCGGAGAATCAGGGGCGTGGGCTAGGGCTGACGTTGCTGGAGCATCTGATGTCGCGGGCGTATGCCGCCCAGGCGCGCGAGTGTTTTCTGGAGGTGCGTGACAGCAACCAGTCGGCATTCCGTTTGTATGAGCGTTATGGCTTCAATGAGATTGGCCGGCGTCGGGATTATTATCCGGCGGTGGGTGGGCGTGAAGATGCGGTGGTCATGGCCTGCACCTTGGTTGACTGATCCCACTGATGTATAGCTGAGCCTCTGTAGGAGAGGCCGAAGGCTGCGATCTGTTGATCTTGCTTTGGATGTTGAACAACAAGATCAAAAGATCGCAGCCTTCGGCAGCTCCTACAGGGATTGCGTTAATGCAGGTAATCAGCAGGGATGGCGTTACTGCTGATAATCAGCGATTGCCATCCAGCGGTTTGCGCCGTGCCAGCTCTGCTTCATCCAGGCCATTGCCGCCGCCGATGTCGTCTTCATCGACCACGCTCAAATCCCAGTCCGCCGGATTGTCTTCACCGGATTCGCTGGCATCTCTGGCGCCATCCTCACGAATCAGCGTTTCCGGGCTCATGTCATCGTCGGTCGGCTCATGGTCGGCAGTCGACGCGCCAGTGAGACCCGCTTCACGCACGCGCTCCTCTGGCATCAGTTGCTCGCGCTCCTGTTCCGGCAGTTCGTCGCCGATCTTCGCGCTGGGCTGTTCGTCGTCGAAGTCCAGCTCGTGCATCGAACCCATGCGATCTTCGTTATCATCGATGGGTTCCGGTTGCACCGCATCGTAAGGGCGTCGTGAATCAGTCATGGCAAATCCTCATAGTGTGGGCCTTACTAAGGTGGACTCACCGGGCACACGAGAATTCCAACAAAAACACTTGCGATCCTTTCGTGACCCCGACCGACGGTCGTCTGTCAAAGCAGCGCATCTTTCTTGAGGCCTTACAGCATGCATGACTTACAAGACCTGATTGATAACAACGAGCGTTGGGCTGACGCGATCACCAAGGAAGACCCGGATTTCTTCGCCAAGCTGGCGCGTCAGCAAACCCCTGAATATCTGTGGATCGGCTGTTCCGATGCACGGGTGCCGGCCAACGAAATCGTCGGCATGTTGCCGGGCGATTTGTTCGTACACCGCAATGTCGCCAACGTGGTGCTGCACACCGACCTCAATTGCCTGTCGGTGATCCAGTACGCGGTCGATGTGCTCAAGGTCAAACACATTCTGGTCACTGGCCACTACGGCTGTGGCGGAGTGCGGGCGTCGATGCAGGATCGTCAGCTCGGTCTGATCGACGGCTGGCTGCGCTCGATCCGTGACCTCTATTACGACAAGCGTGACGAACTGGCCAAGCTGCCGACCGAAGAAGAGCGGGTCGATCGCATGTGCGAGCTCAACGTGATCCAGCAAGTGGCCAACGTCGGCCACACCAGCATTGTGCAAAACGCCTGGCATCGCGGGCAGAGCCTGTCGATCCACGGTTGCATCTACGGCATCAAGGATGGCCGCTGGAAAAGCCTGAACGCGACCATCAGCGGTTTCGAGCAACTGCCGCCGCAATATCGCTTGCGTCCTGTCGGGGCGCCGTAGCCCCGAAGGTTGCCCGCGCGGATCAGCGTGAGCCTTGCCGTCGCCAGCGCTGTAAAAAGTGCTGGCCCTCGATGCTCGGTGGTTCGTTGTAACCGGTGATCCACCCGCGGCACCGTGCAGAACCGCAACCGCAGGCAAACTGATGCAGCAGTTTGTCCTCGGTGGCGGCGTAATCCATGGTCAGCCGCTCACCCCTGTGGATATCTTTCAACGCCCACAGCCACAATTCGCTCATGTCGAGAAACACGTTCGGGTCGCAGGCGTGTTCGAGCGCTCCGCAAAAGCGCGGATCGTAGACGTGGATACCGTTCAATAGCTGCCGGGTCTGTCGACAGCGATAGGGCAACAACTGTCCAGACACCCGGCACATTCGGCTGGTGCGCTGAAACTCCCGACGCGCTGCGACGCCTGTCGGGGTGCCATGCTCATCGTGGAAGACTTCGAAGTCGGCGCTGGACGGAAACCCGAGGCGCACCGGCAGGCCGGCGAAGGGGTAGATGCCTTCGGTATCGCGTGGAACCGATCCAGCAATCGCATGGGTACTCATAACAGTCCTTGTCGCAAGGAGGGCACGACTTCCTTCAACTGACGTCCTGTCAGCACGGCGGAACCATTCTTTGGATCCAATCTAGTCGTAATAGGTATAGACGGTCTACTGTCAGATCTGACAGGCGAAATAGACGCTTTCCCGTGTCAGTCATGGCTGACACGGGAAATCTTCGGCACGGTTACAGGTGTGGGGCAGGGACGGCAGTGGCTGGCAAAGGCGCTTTGAGCTGTTGCAGTTGAGCTTTGACGGGTGGGGTGGCGCACTGGGTGGCGGCTTGCTCCGGGGTCAGATCGCGAATCGAGGTGTAGAACAACTCGCAGGTTTTGACCTTTTGGGTGACTTGCCAGGTCTGCGTGCACTGACTGAGAGTGCTCTGCGCATCGCTGCCCGGTTTACTGCCCATATCGGCCTGCCAGCAGGCGGCGCTCAAGTCCTGCCCCATTACCCTCAGGCCTGCCGCGTCAGCCTTGGCTTGCGCATCGTCGCCGGTGTAGCTTTTGGCGTCGGCGGCGTACCAGATATAACTCGGATGGTTGGACCCTAACACCGGCACGTTCACGCCTGCGCTCGGGCTGATGGTCGCCAGGCCGAGGACGTTCACGGTCGGCCCGTATTGCTGCTTGATCCAGTTGCGAACCGGTGCACCGAAAGCCACCATCGGCAGTGTCGTGCCGCTGACGGTCTGGCTGAACTGCTTGACCAGCGTGGTCTGGTAATCCTTGAAGTAGTCATAGACACCCTCCAGATCACTGCCGGCGTTGGACGGCGCGGCGATCGGGGCGATGTCGATAATCGTCTGATAGGCCGGGGTCTGATCGGCGGGGATGCCATTGACCGTCAGCAGCGTTGCCCAGCGGTCGGTGGTATTGGAGCGAAGATAATCCTGAGCCTGGGTCAGCGAGTAATCCGGCGGAAAGTGCAGCAATTCGACGCTTTTGCGATTTTCCAGGGCCATGCCCAACGGCAGGAACAGATACCAGCTATACGCCCATTTGCCATCGGCGTTGAGCTTGCTGGCGCCGGTGTAGGCCAGATCTCCCGCGTCCAGCAGCGCCGACAGCGGCTTGTCGTAGCCCTGCGGCACGCCGCTGATTTCGGCATGGATCTGGTCGTTATCGGTTTTCACCAGAACCTTCGCATTGGCATAGCCGTCGCGTTGCACGCTCTGGGTCAGGTAGTGCGCGACGGTCTGCTCCAGCGTCCAGTTGCGGAAGCAAATCACGCTGCAGTTGTTGGGGTAGGCGAACAGACGAGTGACGCGCTCGGTGCTGCCCAGCTTCAGGTCGACATCGGCGTGGGCGGCGGCGCTCAGTGTCAGCGCGGCGAGGGTAAGTCCTGCGAGTTTGAACATGCTCAGATCCTTTTCAGCGTGGTTCCCCCGATTTTGGGGTGCTTCATATTGGATCAGCGCTGTTGTTCGGAGAAGTGTTAACTGGCAAATTCTACGGTGAACAAAGGCCAGGATCAGTTGTAGGTGCGGGCATTGGTCAATGCCTCCCATGGCGTTACCGGCTTCAAGTGATCGCTGCCATGTTTCCATGGCGGGCCTTCGCGTAGCACTTTCAGCTAGACTGCTGGCATATCGAATCTTGCGTTGGTGAAGAATGAAGCCTTCCACTGCACTTGAGCTGCAACGATCCGCCATCCGAGAAGTCGTTGGCCGATTCCGTGTGGCCAACCCCCGCGTATTTGGTTCGGCGGTATTGGGGACTGATATTGAAGGAAGTGATCTGGATCTGTTGGTCGACCCGCTGCCCGGCGCCACTTTGTTTGATCTCGGCGGGCTTCAGGTTGAACTGGAAGACTTGCTCGGCGTGACTGTTGATCTGCTCACGCCAGGAGACCTGCCACTGAAGTTTCGACAGCAGGTGCTTGATCAGGCACGTCCCGTATGACTGAGAATCGGCTCGGCGATTATCTTGAGCACATGCGCCTTGCCGCGAGTGATGCGCTGATCTTTGTCGAAGGCCTCAGCAAGTAAGAGTTCGTCGACGACAAGCGTACGCAACAAGCGGTCATCATGAGCTTGATCATCATTGGCGAGGCAGCTACCAAGGTGATGGATCGTTATCCTGAGTTCACCGCTCTGAATTCCCAGGTTCCATGGCGTGCGATGCGCGGAATGCGCAACCGGATTGCGCACGGGTACTTCGATATCAATCTGGACGTGGTGTGGGAAACCGTCATGGTTGCGTTGCCTGAACTCTTGAAAGTCCTCCCCACCATTCAAAACTGATTGCACCTGCCGCGAGGCAGGTGCAATTGCGTCAGGTTACGGCATCACCGGCGGCGTATACGCCAGTGTCGTCCCCAGCGCCCACAGCAACAGCAGCACCAGCGGTGTATGCACCAGCAATTGCACGAACGAGAAACCGATCAGGTCCCGCGCCTTCAAGCCGAGCACGCCCAATAGCGGCAGCATGTAGAACGGATTGATCAGGTTCGGTAGTGCCTCCGCCGCGTTGTAGATCTGCACCGCCCAGCCGAGGTGGTATTGCAGATCGTTGGCGACTTGCATCACATACGGCGCTTCGATGATCCACTTGCCGCCGCCGGACGGGATGAAGAAACCGAGAATTGCCGAGTAAACGCCCATCAGCAGCGCATAGGTATCGTGCGAGGCGATGCTGACGAAGAACGTCGAGATGTGATGGGCCAGGGTTTGCGCATCAGCGCCTTTGACGGTGGTCATCAGCGCGGCGATCGAGCCGTACAGCGGAAACTGGATCAGCACGCCGGTGGTGGTCGGCACCGCGCGGGCGACGGCATCAAGGAAGCTGCGCGGGCGCCAGTGCAGCAGTGCGCCGAGCATGATGAACAGGAAGTTGTAGGTGTTGAGCCCGGAAATCGCGGTGATCGCAGGTTTCGTCGAGAATTCATGGAACAGCCATCCTGCCGCCAGCAGCACCAAAACGATGATCAGCAGCGGGCTGTGTTCCAGCCATTCGCCGGGGCGCGTGCGCGGTTGCAGCGGTGGCAGGTTGAAGGCCGGGTCAATCCCGCAGGCCTCGGCGCTGCGCGCAGAGTTCGGGCCGGGGGCGGTGGCGTAGGCAATGATGATCGAAACCACGATCAGCGCCAGCAACATCACGCCGGACTGCCAGAGGAATATGGTTTCGGTGAACGGGATAACGCCAGTGATCGACAGAATCGACGGCGGCAGGCTGCCGGGGTTGGCCTGCAACTGCGCCGCCGACGATGACAGACCCAGCGCCCACACCGCGCCAAGCCCCAGATACGCGGCGGCGCCAGCAGCACGGTAATCCATTTTCAGATCGGTGCGGCGGGCGAGGGCGCGGACCAGCAAACCGCCGAACACCAGCGACAGGCCCCAGTTCAGCAACGAGGCAACCATCGAGATCAACGCGACCCAGGCCACGGCAGAGCGGCCGTTTTTCGGGATGCGCGCCAAGCGATCAATCAGTTTCACGGCGGGTGGGGAACTGGCGACCACGTAGCCGCCGATTACCACAAAGGCCATTTGCATGGTGAACGGGATCAGGCTCCAGAACCCGTCGCCGAATGCCATGGCGGCGGCAGTGGGTTTGGCGCCCATGGCCAATGTGGCCAGTGCAACGATGATGACGGCTAACGCTGCGAATACCCACGAATCGGGAAACCAGCGTTCGGCAAAGCTTGAACAGCGCAGGGCGAAGCGCGCAGAGCGGCTATCTTCGATATCAACGGCCACGGGAATACCTCGGATTTTTTATGGTTATTTTTGGTCCAGGGGATGAATCGCACAGCCCCTGTAGGAGTGAGCCTGCTCGCGATGGCGTCTTTACATTCAACATGTGTATCGACTGAGACGACGCCATCGCGAGCAGGCTCACTCCTACAAGGTATCGGCTCGACTCGCCGACAGTGGAGTTCGCCCTGCAGGACGGGCATTTACAGTAAATCAACTGCCGTTTCTTTGTGAGCAGGTTTTGCAAAACCGGGACTATGGTCTAACGGGTTGTCCATTGGCGCATTTGCGTAGACCATGTGCGCCTTGGTTTTTTGCCTGCCAGAGTTCTTTGCCATGACTGCCCAAAACACGGCCAAACCGGTGCCGTTCAGCCGCTCCGACTACAAGACCCTGGGCCTTGCGGCCCTCGGCGGGGCGCTGGAAATCTACGATTTCATCATCTTCGTATTCTTCGCCCTGACCCTCAGTCAGTTGTTCTTCCCGCCGGAAATGCCCGAGTGGCTGCGACTGCTGCAAAGCTTCGGGATTTTCGTCACCGGTTATCTGGCGCGGCCGCTGGGCGGGATTCTGATGGCGCATTTCGCCGACCGGATGGGCCGCAAAAAAGTCTTCAGCCTGAGCATCCTGATGATGGCGCTGCCGTGCCTGCTGATCGGGATCATGCCGACTTACGCCCAGATCGGTTATTTCGCACCGCTGCTGTTGTTGGCGCTGCGCATCTTGCAAGGCGCGGCGGTTGGCGGTGAAGTGCCGAGTGCCTGGGTATTCGTCGCCGAGCACGCTCCGACCGGGCATCGCGGTTATGCCTTGGGCTTCTTGCAGGCCGGTTTGACCTTCGGGTATCTGATCGGCGCGCTGACCGCGACGTTCCTGGCACAAGTCTTCACCCCGGCGGAAATTCTTGATTACGCCTGGCGCTATCCTTTCCTGCTGGGCGGCGTGTTCGGCGTGATCGGTGTCTACCTGCGCCGCTGGTTGAGCGAAACCCCGGTGTTCATGGCGATGCAAGCGCAGCGCGAAGCGCGGGTCGAACTGCCGCTGCGTACAGTGCTGCGTGAACATCGACTGGCGATGCTGCCAGCCATGTTGCTGACCTGCGTGCTGACGTCGGCGGTGGTGGTGTTCGTGGTCATCACCCCGACCATGATGCAGAAAACCTTCGGCATGACCGCCAGCCACACTTTTGCGCTCAGCGCCCTGGGCATCGTCTTCCTCAACATCGGTTGCGTGATCGCCGGGTTGCTGGTGGATCGCATCGGTGCCTGGCGCACGGTGATGCTGTATAGCGTGTTGCTGCCGCTTGGCATTGGCGTGCTTTACAGCTGCTTGATCATGGGCGGCAGTTGGCTTGGTCTGGCGTACGCCGTAGCCGGTCTTGCCTGCGGCGTTGTCGGTGCAGTGCCGTCGGTGATGGTCGGGTTGTTCCCGGCGCGTATTCGCGTGTCAGGCATTTCCTTCACCTACAACATTGCCTACGCCGCCTGGGCGAGTATCACGCCGTTGTTGCTGATCGGTCTGATGCCATGGAGCCCGTGGATCTGCGTAATCTTCTGCGCGGTGATGGGCACAGTGGGTGTGCTGAGTGCGGCGTATTTTGGCTCGCGGATGCCGCGTACGGGGCCATGTCAGGTTGCCGGAACTGCCTGACTCGCCGAGCCCGAACTATTTTTGACTGACGAGTCTCAATCGCTCTTCAGAAAAGCTGTCCAAAGCCGATGGTTAGGCTGTATCCCGCTTTCCACCCTGCCCATCGGTGCTCTCCCATGTTCAATAAACGCTTGAAGCAAGAGCTGGCTGCTCTTCGTGAAGAACTCTCCAGCCTTGTGCAAGTGAAGGAAAGCCTGGAAAGCGAGATGATGGTGCTGACCCTCGAGCCGGACGGACGGGTTCAGTCGGTCAACCAGAACTTCCTCAGCGAGATGTTTTACAAGAGCCAGGATCTGATTGGCCGGGCCATCGATGACATCGTCCCGGCCCATGTGAAATCCGACGAATTCCATCAGCGCTTCAAGAACGCCATGACTCGCGGCGAGCATTTCGCCGGTGCCGTGCGACTGCTGCGTGGCAACGGTGACGAGGCCTGGTTGCGCTCGATCGTGCAGCCGGTACGTTCTTCGGATGGGCGGATCAAGCACATCTCGATCTTCTCCAGCGACCTGACCCGCACGATCGAAGCCTCCCGCGAGCATGAAAACCTGATCGGTGCACTGGTGCGTTCCACCGCTGTGATCGAGTTCGATTTGAACGGTAACGTGCTGAACGCCAACGAGCGCTTCCTCAGCGGCATGGGTTACAGCCTGGCGCAGATCAAGGGCAAACATCACCGCATGTTCTGCACGCCCGAAGAGTACAACAGTGCCGAGTATCAGAATTTCTGGCGTCGCTTGAACAACGGCGAGTTTGTGGCTGACCGCTTCAAACGTGTCGACAGCCATGGTCGTACAGTCTGGCTGGAGGCGTCCTACAACCCGGTGGTCGATGCCAACAACAAACTGTACAAAGTGGTGAAGTTCGCCACGGTGATCACCGATCAGGTCAACCGCGAACAAGCCGTTGCGGATGCGGCCAGCATTGCCTACAGCACTTCGCAACAAACCGACAGCACTGCGCAGCGCGGCACTACCGTGGTGACCGAAGCGGTCAACGTGATGCGCGATTTGTCGCGGCACATGCAGGCCGCAGGTGAAGGCATAGAAGCGCTCAACGAGCAGTCGCTGGTGATTGGCACGATCGTCAAAACCATCAGCGGCATCGCTGAACAGACCAACCTGCTGGCGCTCAACGCCGCGATCGAAGCGGCCCGTGCCGGTGAGCAGGGCCGTGGTTTTGCCGTGGTCGCCGACGAAGTGCGGCAACTGGCGTCGCGCACCAGCCAGGCAACCGATGAAATTGTCTTGGTGGTAAGGCAAAACCAGGAAATGGCACGCAACGCCGTGGCACTGATGACCGACGGCAAGCTCCAGGCCGAACAAGGTCTGGCGCTGGCGGCCGAGGCGGGCACGGTGATCGTCGAGATTCAGGACGGCGCGCAGAAAGTCGTGAACGCGGTCGGCCAGTTCGCCAACCAACTGTCTAACTGATGCTCCCCGTAGGAGCTGCGGCACGCTGCGATCTTTTGATCTTTTGATTTCAAGTCTCAGAATCAGGATCAAAAGATCGCAGCGTGCCGCAGCTCCTACAGGGGTTTTCGTCAGCAGTTCTGGCGCTACAATCTGTTCCTTTTACCCGGAGCAGATCCCCATGAGCGATTCCCACCGCCGCCCGGTTGCCCTGAACAAAGCCTACCGTTTGCTCAATCACGGCCCGACCGTACTGGTCAGCGCCGCCCATGACGGACAGCGCAACATCATGGCCGCCGCGTGGGCGATGCCACTGGATTTCGAACCGCCGAAAGTCGCCGTCGTGCTGGATAAATCCACCTGGACGCGGCAATTGCTCGAGGCGTCCGGCACCTTCGTACTCAACGTTCCTTGCGTCAATCAGGCCGATGTCGTGCAAACCGTCGGTTCGACTTCAGGTCTGGAAATCACTCAAAGCCAAGGGCAGGACAAGTTTCAGGCCTATGGCTTGCAGACCTTTAGCGGCGAGAAAGTTGAAGCGCCGCTGCTCGAAGGGTGCGTTGCCTGGCTCGAATGTCGATTGTTGCCCGAGCCGCGCAATCACGAACAGTACGATTTGTTCCTCGCCGAAGTCATCGCCGCCCACGCTGATGAACGTGTGTTCAGCGAAGGGCGCTGGCATTTCGAAGGGCATGATGGTTTGCGCACGCTGCACCATGTGGCGGGTGGGCATTTCCTGACGATTGGTGACGCGGTAGATGGCAAGACGCTGGCGATTTGAATTTCGTTGATGGCAAACGCCCAGCGCAAAGGCCTACCTCCCGGTAAGCCTTTTCCGTTCACTGCGTAATCCTCAGTCCCCCAGCGCCTCTCCTTCACGCCGAGGATCCGCGCCACCTTCCAGCGATGCATTTCCCTGTGCATCCTTTACCCGCACGATGGCCTGGGTGCCGCTGGTCATATCGATTTCGTTAACGGTGTGGCCTTTGTCTTTCAATGCCTGAACCAGCGCCGGGCTGAACTGGCCTTGTTCAAGTTCAGTGGGGCCGTTGCGGCTGCCGAAGTTGGGGAGGCTGATGGCGCTTTGCGGGTCGAGGTTCCAGTCGAGCAGGCCGACGGTGGTTTTGGCGACGTATTCGATTATCTGCGAGCCGCCCGGCGAGCCGACGCTGGCGAGGAATTCGCTGCTGTTGCGGTCGAAGATCAGCGTGGGTGCCATGGATGAGCGCGGACGTTTGCCGGGTTCGACGCGGTTGGCGACTTTCTGGCCGTTCTCTTCAGGGATGAACGAGAAGTCGGTCATCTGGTTGTTCAGCAAAAAGCCCTGAACCATCAGGTGCGAGCCGAACGCGGCTTCGATGGTGGTGGTCATCGACACGGCGCCGCCGAGGTCATCCACCGCGACCACTTGCGAGGTGGAGATGCGCAGCGGTGAGCGATCCGGCGCGTAAGCCACTTGCACGCCCGGCGGTGTTCCCGGTTTGGCGCTGCCCATGCTGCGTTCGCCGATCAGGCTGGCGCGGCTGGCGAGATAGCCTGGGTCGACCAGGCCTTTGACCGGCACCGGCACGAAGTCAGTATCGGCGACGTATTGCGCGCGGTCGGCATAGGCCAGGCGTTCAGCCTCGGCGATCAGATGCACGGCTTGTGGATCGGGTTCGAGGCCGGCCGGTTTGTCAGTCTTGTGGGGTTTCAGCGGGGTCAGCGAAAGGCGCGGATCGCGGGTTTCCAGTGCCTGCAAGGTGCCGAGAATCTGCGCCACGGCGATCCCGCCCGACGACGGTGGCGGCATGCCGCAAACCTGCCAGCGTTTATAGTCAGTGCACAAAGGCGCGCGCTCTTTGGCTTTGTAACCTTGGAGATCATTCAACGACAGGCTGCCGGGATTGGCGTGGCCCTGCACCTTGGCGACGATCTCCTCGGCGATCGGGCCTGTGTACAGCGCGTCGGCACCTTCGCTGGCAATGCGTTTGAGCACGGCGGCCAAGGCTGGATTCTGCAGGCGAGTGCCGACGGCTTTCACGCTGCCATCGCCATTGAGAAAATACGCGGCCATGTCTGGCGAGCGGCGGATCACCGGATCGGACGCCAGCAACGAATACAGGCGCGGGGAAATCGCAAAACCCTGTTCGGCCAGTTTGATTGCCGGTTCGAACAGCTTCGCCCACGGCAGACGGCCGTGTTCTTTATGCGCCATCTCAAGCGCACGCAACACGCCCGGCGTGCCGACCGACCGGCCGCCAATCTGCGCCTGCGGGAATGGCATCGGTTTACCGTCCGCTTGCAGGAACAGCTTCTCGGTGGCACCGGCCGGTGCGGTTTCGCGACCGTCATAGGTGCGCACCTGTTTGCCGTCCCACAGCACGATCATCGCGCCGCCACCGATCCCGGAGGATTGCGGCTCAACCAATGTCAGCACCGCTTGCATCGCAATCGCGGCATCAATCGCTGAGCCGCCTTGACGCAGGATCTCCCGACCCGCTTCAGCGGCAAGTGGATTGGCCGCAGCGGCCATGTGTTTGCTGGCGTGACGGGTTTGCAGGTCGGTGCGATAACCGGAGGCGGCTTCCGGTGCCAGTGGCAAAGTCGAGGAGGGCGGGGCGTTGCACGCGGCGAGGGTCAGGGCGCTGATGATCAGCGTCAGGGCAGGCAGGCGAAAGCGGCTCAAGGGCAAGGCTGAAAACACGCGGGCTCTCCGTCCGTGGGGGAAAAAGTCTGTGGGACTTTATCGGCCGCTCGGGCGCGACGCAAACCGGTGGGCATTTTTGTCTTTCTTTTCAGGGCGGATGTTCGCTAGGGTCAAGCTCAAATTTATGGAGCACCAACATCCCCCTGTAGGAGTGAGCCTGCTCGCGATAGCGTCATTACGGCCAACATCAGTGTTGACTGAACCACCGCTATCGCGAGCAGGCTCACTCCTACAGATAAAGGCAAAAAAATCACAAGAGGCCAATAATGCACAGCGAGTTTCCCACCGAGTCCTGTTACCGCCATCAGCGCGAACAGTTTCTTGCCGCCGCGACCGCTGCTGGCGCGACCCTGACCTCTTATGCGCATCCACGTAGCGGGCCGTTTGGCGAGCCATTGAGCACCGACGTTGCCGTGCTCGGCGATCCGCAGGCGAAGCGGCGTCTGGTGATATTGAGCGGTACGCACGGGGTGGAGGGTTATTACGGCTCTGACTGTCAGATCGACTGGCTGAAAACGTTCGTGCCGGGTTCGCTGCCCAAGGATGTTGCCGTGGTGATGGTTCACCTGATCAATCCCTGGGGCACGGCGTGGTTGCGCCGGGTCAACGAAGACAACATCGACCTCAATCGCAATCACCTGGATTTCACCGGGCCGCTACCGGATAACCGCGCATACGCCGCACTGCATGAAATCTACGCCTGCCGCGACCTGAACGGCCCCGAGCGACAACGTGCCGATGCCTTGCTGGCTGCGCAGATCGAAGAGCAGGGCTGGCCGGCAGTGATGTCGATCGTCGAGGGCGGTCAGCACAGTCATCCCGACGGCCTGTTTTACGGTGGCCGCGCGCCGAGCTGGTCGAATCGCACGTTGCATCAAATCATCGAAGCGCATCTGGCTGGCGCTGAAACGCTGATGTGCTTCGACCTGCACACCGGCGCCGGTGAGTACGGCCATCCGATGTTGCTCACTATCACCCAAGCGCCTTACCCGGCACTCGCGCAGGCCCAGGCGATCTACGGCCCATGGCTCTACACCCTGCACACCGGCGCCGACACCCTGAGCGAAACAGGTGTTGCGGCGACGGCTACTGGCTACACCTCACAGGCGTTGCTCAATGCATTGCCGGACGTGCAACTGATGCCATTTGTTATTGAGTGCGGGACGTATCCGGGGCCGGTTGTGCATCGGCATCTGCGCGATGATCATTGGCTGCATCTGCATGGTGATCCACTGGATGCGACGGGGAGGGTGATCAAACTGAATCTGCTGGAGCAGTTTTATCCGGCGGATCCGGATTGGCGGGCGATGGTGGGGTTGCGGACTCGGCAGATTTGGGGGAGGGGGTTGGCAGCCCTTTCGGCAGAGAGTCCCGAATAGGTCAGGCGGAACTCTGTGGCGAGGGGATTTATCCCCGATGGACTGCGCAGCAGTCCCATTCATTTAATGAAGAGGCGGGGGGCGCTTCGCACCCCACCGGCGATAAATCCCCTCGCCACAGGTTCGGTGTTGTCTCAAGGTATAAAAAGCGCTTATTGCTTAAACCCGGGCAGTCCATTAGCAGCACGCCATGTTGCAACTGTACGGGTTATACCAGCGGACGATGTGTCAGCTCCGGGTTCAGGGTAATAAATGAGGTCCATCCCGCTTGGGTGGCCAACAACCTCGTTGAAGTGCCTCACCAGAACATCCGCACGCTCATCCGTTGGCGCCTTATCTTCCTTTCGGATTGCGTCTATGAATTTAGCGAAGCCTTGTTCGGTGTAGTCCGAGAAGCTGCTTTTGATAAATGGATCGTTCAGGCTGTCACCTTGTCCTTGACTCTGGATAGGGTGAGCCCCCGGCCTTTGTGCATAATCCACTGTCAGCTTGACTGCATTCAGGTGTTTCCACCGCTGAACCCTGGTAAACCCTGCGCGGCTCGCCATTGCTTTACAGTCTTGGTGATGCCCTCGGCAGAACTGTCTGCTGTTGGCTCTGGATAAAAAATCAAATCGGTTCCATCCGGGTGGCCGCAAAGCGTCCTGAATTGTGCCAGCAACTCACCAAGCTGTGCGTCTGAGCCGCTCTTATTGGCGGTCCGTACTTTTTCGATAAGACTTATAAACTCGGCTTCTGTGTAGTCCGATATTTTTGTCATGTAGTACTCGGTTTGAATGGATTGGATTGAATTACTGTTTGAATCCGGGCAGCCCCTTGCAGGCGCGCCATTTTTTTACGGTTTCGGTGATGCCTTCAGGGGTGCAATCAGCGTCATCCTCCGGCCAATAAATCAGGTCAGTACCCGCGGGATGCTCGGCGAGCTCACAGAATTTATCCAATAGATCCGCCAACACCATCTCTGGCGTGCCATCCCCATTAGAAGTGAATATTTCCTGCAATAAGCTAATGAATTGCACTTCGGTGTAATCAGTAATTTTATTTGCCATGAGGTTATTTCCGGTGAATATCTATATGGTTTTTTGGCGTGCTGACCCTTAAGTTCTCGATGCCATACACAGCACCACCGTCCGATACCCTTACAACGTGATGCAGTTCGTAAGTTTTTCTTTTACCCGCAGCATCTTGATACCGGGCATGAGGCGCGCTGGCACTGCGCATAAGCGCAATATTCTGCGGTTTAAATTGCTCAGCCAGTCCTGGATCATTCACAACCTCAGTCCAAAACGCCTTTCTGAAGGCATCGAAGCTCGAAAACTCCCGCCCCTTGAGCCTATCCGCAATCCGTGTCGGAATCGGCACGCCTATCCCCGTTCCCGCCCCAGCAAGCCATATCCCCGAAACATCCTCTCCAATCCCTGTCACCGTACCCGGCGTCAGTCTGGCCGGCCTCGAAAACACCACATACAGCGACTTCAGCCCAGTGTCCGCCGGGAACACCAGAATACAATCCTCGGCAGTCATGTCCTCGCCGGGCAGGCCTTCTATCTTGCTGTCGGTGTTCTCCGCGATTGGATGAACAAGGATCGTGTTCAGTTGCTCGCCGTGTTCCGGATAGACCAGCGGCGGCATTGAACCGAGTGGCCCGCGTTGCGGCGTCCATAGAATCGTAATGCCGTTGAGCTTGGCCTCCATCGCAGTCTTGTCGCGGTTCCACTCGACTTTGACGGTACGCACCGAATCATCGCCCGAGGCGCCGGTGTGGATGCCGTAAATCTGCATGACCCCTTCGGCGTCACGCCGGAATTGAAAACGCACGCGCGTGGTGGCGCGGCTCATGTCGCGCAGCTGTTGATCGTTGTACAGCGTGCCGTCGCCCATCCTGGTCGGGAGCATCCCGAGGATGAAAATGCTGGCCGGCCCGCCTGCGCCACGTATTGCCCAATTGAGGCGCTGCTGCAGAATTCCGCCACCGGCCAAACGGCCCAAGGCGAGATCGGCGCCTATCGCCGTCGCAATCGTGGTGCTGGCAGAGGGGAAGAGCATGGCGCCCGCGACCATGATCCTGCCGAAGTTCGAGGCGGGTTCCAGTGCAGTGCCCGCGTCCGTTCGACACCAGTTACCCGCCGTGCAGGACTTGGCGAACACCAGATCTTCACGGGGCTTGGGCGTTGGCCATTCATCCTTTTCGATGTACATCGGCTCTGGCGCGGGGGGCGGATTCCAAGCAGCCCATGAGCCGCCGCCGTGCGGATGCTTCCAGGGCCAGTCTTCGTCGAAGAGGGATTTGAATCGAGCCATGACAACTCCCTGTATGGCTTTGAATCGAGCCAGGGAAGCTTGTCGGTCAATGGGGAATTCGGGCAAACCGATGGGTTGAGTTTCACGCGCCTGGATTTACGAAAAATCCAATTCGTACCTGGATCGAACTCGTTTCCTACAGCGCTATCTCGGTCCGTTCATTGGCGATTGATTCAGGTGAATCAAGGGCATTTCGCGTTTGTAGTCTTTCTGTTTGGATGGCGTGTAAATCCACATTTCTCCTACAGCATAATCAGGTCGACAGCCTACGCGGTGCTGCATGAGGATGTTTTGACGGTTCCCGGGATGGGTCTTTATAAAAGGATAAGTCCGTTGAGCATCTCTAATGAAAAAGACCGAGATTTTCTGGTGGCGATGGGCAGTCGCATTGCTCACTTACGCACAGTGCACGAGATCACCCAGACTCGGTTTGCACGGGCTTTAGGTCTTTCCCGGCAGACCTTTCAGGGCTACGAGGAGGGCACCCGCAGCATGCCGGTAACGACACTGGTGAAGATGGCATTTGCGCTTCGCGTTCCTGTTGAAGATCTGCTCGGGGTTCCCTCGTACACGGAGACGCCCAGACGCAGCTTGACCTCGACGTGGTATCGACGGCTGCAGTCCATCAATGAGCTTTCGAAGGTCCAACAGAAGGTCATTGCGCAGATGCTCGACGCCTTGATCGCACAGGCAGCGACCAAAACAAGCGACGAAGAAAGAGAAGTTTGATGTAAACCAAAGAACGCGGAACCAAGGTGCGACAACACCTTGGCCCCGCTAACCAAAAGCAGCTGATAAAGGAGCTGAACCATGGCTAAGGCCGATCATACGTCATCAACCCCCATCACTGAACGCCGGTTGAAAATCGCCGCTGATTTTTACCCGGTCCACACAAAGGACAAAGCCTACAGTCCCGGCAAACCCGTACCCTGGATCAGGCTACGCGGAATGTGGTTGCGACAGGCGGGATTCGAGGTGAACGAGAACGTTAAAGTCCGCGTGATGAAAGGGTGCTTGGTGATTACCGCGGAGTAACGGATTACCGAGACTTTTCTACAGGCATAAAAAAACGGCCTACCTTTCGGTAAGCCGTTTTTAATACTTGGTGTTACACAGGCATTTGAACTGAGCGCCTAACCATATGTATTTATTGAATATTTGTCTTTCTGTTTGCGTGACGGATACATCTGGGGATACATGGCGCTCGCTGCTAGGTACTTTTTGGCATTTTTTCTTTCCGCCAGAAGGGGCCCGAAAGCCACCATTCGGAAAGCATGTTCGCTCCGACGAGCTGTATCACACTAACGGCTGTGGACTTCCGAGTTTTGGCCCTTTGCTCGTCAGCGCCCCGGGGCTCTGCGCTGACCGGAACTTATCTTCTCGATTCGCCGTTGATGGTTTGCCCATCTCCACCCAAGCTTCGTAACCATCGACGTCGATCAGCACTCGCCCGTCAGGTGCCTTTCGCCAAACGTGATCTTTACCCCAAGTGCCGTCAGCGATCTTTGCTCGAATCGCTGCCTCAGTGTACCCAGAGTCGCTGGAAAACTTTCTGACAGTCACATAGCGCATTTTTCGCATTCCTCAGCTTGATCGTCTACATTTCGGCTCACCGCAAGCGTGAATGGCGCGCCACTTGATCCTGAGAGCTCGAGGCCCAGGTGGAAGGCGTTTTTCACTGTACAAATGGACACCCATCGACCCAATCCACTCGATGAACTTTATCAATTAGTAATTTGTCCCTTTAAAGGTACACTGCATGTATGAAGTGAAGCACGCCCACACTGACAACGATGTCGATCTGTACCAGTGCTGGCTTGACTCACTTCGAGACTCCAGGGCAAAAGCGCGCATCACCACTAGAGTGGAGCGGGCCGCCCTAGGTAATTTTGGTGATCACGCCCCCGTAGGCGATTCAGTCTACGAGTTGCGCATCGATTACGGTCCCGGTTATCGGGTGTATTACGTCATTTCCGGCACGTTGGTTTTACTCTTGCTGGGCGGCGGAACGAAGCAAAGACAGCAAAACGACATCGATCAATCAATAGAAATTTGGAAGGCGCTGAAGGGGTAGCAAAATGAAAAGCGTAAGCAATCACGAGGACAGTGTTCTCGAAATGCTGCGCACAGACGAGGACTTTGCTCTTGAGTATCTCGTTGCAGCACTAGAGGAAATTGACGAAGAGGGCGGTGAGTCTGTTTTTCTTACCGCGGTACGCCGTGTAGTAGAGGCGAGAGGCGGGTTTGCCGCTGTTTCCAACACAACCGGACTGAATAGAGGGAATCTCTATAGACAATTTTCAGCAGATGGAAACCCAGGCCTGTCTACGCTACTGAAGGTATTGTCCGCTGTAGGGCTTGGACTGTCGAAAGTGGTAACTCATAGCCAGGATGATCAAGAACACGCAGCAGCCTGATCAGCAATTGCAAACAGAAGCCCGGCCCAGCGCCGGGCTTTTCGATTCTGGTCTATGTGTCCCGCCCTCCAGCACTTCAATCTCCGACTGGGTTTAGATCGAACATCCATTTAACGATTGCTGACCGACGTCAGGCCACCGAGTTGGGCCTATCCGGATCTGTCTTGGGAAGGTGCCTTTCTTCATTCGACGATAAACCGTGGCGCAACTGAGACCGGTGATGTGAAGCACCTCGTCGAGGCGCATGAAACGATCAATGCTCTCTGTCATCTCCTAATATCTCTCAGTTTTGGCGGTGCCTTTCGCGGTCTACCGACCTTCGGTGCCTTGTTCTCGCCGTCTCGGCAGGCACGCAGGAACTCCCGAACATCCGCCTTCAGCCAGCAGTGTCTGGTGCCCATTCTGAAACTCTTTGGTAACCAGCCTACGCCCCGAGTCATCCCCTGGCTGACCGCCGCCTCGGTGCATCCCAGCATCTTGCCCAGGCCGGCGACAAATACCACTTCGCAGTCATCGTCCAAAGGCATCGCTCGACTCCATTCGAGAAAATGAAAGCGTAGCAGCGCTGCTTTGATCGGGGCATGAAACAAACTGCTTACTGCTCATTCGCCGACGAGCGCTCCGAGTCTCTGGAAATGCTCGATGCCTGGGGGGTTGTGTATAGCCTTTGTTTAAGCGATGCCCAGGGGTTGCGTATAGCCGGCTTAGGAAGCGTGAGGAGGTGCCGGTAGCCCGGCCAATGCGGTATCGGAGAGGGGCGGCGCTTTATCTCTGAACGCTTCATCTGACCTGTATCCCTTCGGTTCAATTATTTGCCGAGGATACACAGAGGGAAGGTATAGGGGGATACAAGGAGGGATAGCCAGAAACAAGAAAACCCGCACTAGGCGGGCTTCTTGTTTTGATTCAGAGACATCTAGAGACATCTGTGAATCAGTACTTGGTGGCTACACAGGGACTTGAACCCCGGACCCCAGCATTATGAATGCTATGCTCTAACCAACTGAGCTATGTAGCCAAGTGGCGCGCATTATTCCCCTGAAATGAAAAAGCGTCAAGCGTAAATTTAAAATATTTCTTCTTATTTTCAACCGCTTATCCTCCGGCCCCGAAAATCGTGCCGGGCAGGGCATCAACGCAGCTGAAATCTCGCGGTGTTGGCGCTCAAGGCATGACTGCCCTGACTCAAGGTGTCCGCCGCCAGATTCACCGCGCGCGCGCCTTCGAGCAATCGCACCGCTGCCTGATCGACTTGCTGGATATTGCTGCTGACCTCGTCGGCTGTAGTCGCTTGCTCTTCAACCGCTGTGGCGATCTGCGCCAGGGTGTCGGTGACGCTTTGCACGGCGCTGGCAATTTCGCCCAGGCGTTCGCCCAGCCCGGTCACTGCTTCGGCGTCCGTTTGTGCCTGGCCGCAGGCGGCTTCCATCAGGCTCACTGCTTCGTTGACCGTGGCGCGCAGGCTGTCGACCGTGCCGGCGATCTGCGCGGTGGACGATTGCGTACGTTGCGACAGGCTGCGCACCTCATCGGCGACCACCGCGAAACCGCGACCCTGTTCCCCGGCGCGCGCGGCTTCGATGGCTGCGTTGAGCGCGAGCAGGTTGGTCTGCTCGGCCACGCCGCGAATGGTGTCGACCACCAATTGAATCTGCTGCCCTTGCTCGCTGACCCGACCCAGCGCCGCAGCGGTGTCGTTCAAGCGTTGGTTGAGCTGTTGAATGCTCGCTGTGGTGCGCTGGCTGTCGCGGCTGCTGTCGGCGGCGATGCGCCGAGTGTGCTGGGCGCTGCCAGAGGCCTGTTCGCAGCTCTGTGCCACGCCTTGGGAGGTCGCCGCCAGTTGCGTGGCCGCAGCGGCGATCTGGCTGATCTGCAACTGCTGTGCTTCGACTTCGTTGAGGGCGCCACTTGAATGATCGTTGAGGCTGCGAACCGCGTTGCTCAGTTGTGAAGTCTCGTGATCGACGCCGATCATGCTGGTGCGCAATTGCACCACGGCGACGTTGAGGGCGGTGCTGATCGCCGCCAGTTCGTCGTGTCCCACGACCGGTACTTGTAGGCTCAGATTGCCGTCGCGCAGGGCTTCGGCAAGAACGGTGATGCCGCTGGCGCTGCGGCGGATCGAGGCTTGCAGGCAGATGAACAGGTACAGCGCCGCCAGCAGCAGACAGCCGAATACCGCCGCGACGATGATCAGCTGGCGAACCGCCGAGCCGTGATGGTCTTCGAGGCGCTGATCCAGCGACATCAGTGATTGCTGGCGCAGGGCGGCGAGGTCGGTCAGCAACCCGTCAAGGCTGCGTTCGAAGTCTTCCGGTTTGAGATTGATGCTGCCACCGAACACGCCGTCGTCCAGCACTTTGAGGCCGCTGTCCAGGTGTTTGAGGCTGTCGTGGTATTGGCTGGCCCAGGATTGCAGGCCTGGGGGCAGGCGCGCTTCCAGCAGGCCTGCGGTTTTGACCAACTGCTCACGGGCATCGCCGATACGGCTGCGCAGATCGCGCAACTGCAAGCGACTTTGCAAAGTGAACTGGCCGGACACCACCGAAGCCTGACCGACCGCCGCGAGGCGCCCGACCCGCTCGATCAGGTCCGGTGCGTGCTGCGTGGAAATCTGCGTGAGCAGATAGGTTTCCAGCCATGGCGCGAGGGTCAGGCGGTTGTCCATGACGATTTGCTCGCGCAGCGCTTGCAGGGCGCTGAGGGCGTTGGTGAAACGGTCGTAACCGTCCGGCCACCAGCCGACGCCGCTGAGGCTTTTCGAGTCGAGGCCAGCGAGCGCGGTTTGCAGCGCCTGATAGCGGGTGAGGGTTTCGCCTTCGGCGCCCTCGTTATTCAGGGCATTGCCCAAGTCAGTGGTGGCTTGCTGGACAGCCGGCTGCACAGCATCGAACGCAGCCATGGCGGCGAGCGTCGCGGGCGTCGGCTGACGATTGGTTTCCGTTGCTCGCCAACGGGCGGCGCGGTCGCGCTGGGCGGCGAGCAAGTTATCGAGCGCATCCAGCGCGAGCAACTGACGTACGCCGGCGCGTTCACCGGAAATCAGATTGAGCTTGTCGCGATAGTCCTGGCCGATCATCAACAGGCTGCCGGCCAACGGCAGAATGAATAGCAGAAACAACAACTGGAATTTACGTGCGAAGCCAAACCGCCCCAGCAATTTGATCCCCGGTGATAGGAAAGCCTGCATGCCCCATGACTCCTCTGGACACCACGCACCAATGGCGTGCATCGCGGTCGGTCGACGTTGATGTTGTGCCCTGCTAAAAGGCCTCGAAAGTTCACCCTCGTTCGCTCTGTGGGCAAACTTTGTAGCGAAACTTCCCATTGTCGATCACCTTTGTAAGGCGACCGCGTTCAAGCGGAGAAGCAAGGCAAGATTCAGACCATGGCGTTGCGCTATCACCCGATCAATCACCCGTCCCCGTGTAGGAGCTGCCGAAGGCTGCGATCTTTTGATCCTGTCTTCTCAAATACAAGATCAAAAGATCGCAGCCTACGGCAGCTCCTACAAGTTTGATCAGGCGATCAGTTGGTAAGTTAGTTAGCTGGCTAAGGGGATAGCGCTCGCGCACTGAAAAATGGCACATTGACGCACCTGCCTACGTGCACCTATCTGCTGTCCGGAATTTTCCATGGCTATCAGCAACGCTCCGACCGCCGCTGTTTCGGCGTCCGCTCCACCCCAAAGCAGCCCACTGGTGATGCGCATCATCGGCGCGGTGGCGCTGGCGCATCTGATCAATGATCTGATCCAGTCGGTTTTGCCGTCGATCTACCCGATGCTGAAGGCCAGCTACGGCCTGACCTTCACCCAGATCGGCCTGATCACTCTGACCTTCCAGCTGACCGCTTCGCTGTTGCAGCCCTGGGTCGGGTATCACACCGATCGGCATCCAAAACCATGGCTGTTGCCGGCGGGCTCAATTTGCACGCTGATCGGCATTGTGATGATGTCAGTAGTCGGCAGTTTTCCAATGATTCTGCTGGCGGCGGCGCTGATCGGCATCGGCTCCTCGACCTTTCACCCCGAGGCATCACGGATCGCGCGACTGGCCTCGGGTGGGCGCTTTGGTCTGGCGCAGTCGACCTTCCAGGTTGGCGGTAACGCCGGTTCCGCGTTCGGGCCATTGCTGGCGGCAGCGATCATCATTCCGTTCGGTCAGGGCAATGTGGCGTGGTTCGGTTTGTTCGCGGTGTTTGCGCTGTTCGTGCTGTACCGCATCAGTCGCTGGTACGCCCATCACTTGAACCTGTTCAAACTCAAGGCGGGCCAGGCGGCGACTCACGGGCTGTCGAAGGGCAGGGTGACCAGTGCGTTGGTGGTGCTCGGATTGCTGGTGTTCTCCAAGTATTTCTACATGGCCAGCCTCACCAGCTATTTCACGTTCTACCTGATCGAGAAGTTCGACCTGTCGGTGGCCAGCTCGCAGTTGCACCTGTTCCTGTTTCTTGGTGCAGTGGCGGCGGGCACGTTCTTCGGCGGGCCGATTGGCGACAAGATCGGACGTAAGGCTGTGATCTGGTTTTCGATTCTTGGAGTGGCGCCGTTTACGCTGCTGATGCCTCACGTCGATCTGTTCTGGACCAGTGTGCTCAGCGTGATAATCGGCTTCATCCTCGCCTCGGCGTTCTCGGCGATTGTGGTGTACGCGCAGGAGCTGGTGCCGGGGAATGTCGGGATGATTGCCGGGATCTTTTTCGGTCTGATGTTCGGTTTTGGCGGGATAGGTGCGGCGCTGCTTGGGCATCTGGCGGATGTGCACGGGATTGAGTACGTGTATTTCCTGTGTTCGTTCTTGCCGTTGTTTGGGGTGTTGGCGATCTTTTTGCCGAGGACCAAAAAGGCCTGAAGATCAAAAGATCGCAGCCTGCGGCAGCTCCTACATGGGATGGATGTAAACCTGCAGGAGCTGCCGAAGGCTCGGGCCGCGATCGGACGATCTTTTAACAATCTGTCAGGCACAAAAAAGCCGCGTCTAGAACGCGGCTTTTTCGTGGGTGCAGATTTTATACGTTGAAACGGAAATGCATCACGTCGCCGTCCTTGACGATGTAGTCCTTGCCTTCCAGACGCCATTTACCAGCCTCTTTGGTGCCGGCTTCGCCCTTGTACTGGATGAAGTCGTTGTAGGCGATCACTTCGGCGCGGATGAAGCCTTTTTCGAAGTCGGTGTGGATCACGCCAGCAGCCTGAGGTGCGGTGGCGCCGACTTTGACGGTCCAGGCACGAACTTCTTCGACGCCGGCGGTGAAGTAGGTCTGCAAGTGCAGCATTTCGTAACCGGCGCGAATTACGCGGTTCAGGCCCGGCTCTTCCAGACCCAGGGCCTCGAGGAACATGTCCTTCTCTTCACCGTCATCGAGTTCGGCGATTTCCGCTTCGATCTTGTTGCAGACCGGCACGACGATGGCGCCTTCTTCTTCGGCGATGGCGCGAACCACGTCCAGGTGCGGGTTGTTCTCGAAACCGTCTTCAGCGACGTTGGCGATGTACATGACCGGCTTGGTGGTCAGCAGGTGGAAGCCTTTGATCACTGCTTTTTCGTCAGCGCTCATGGACTTCATCAGGCTGCGTGCAGGCTTGGCTTCGGTGAAGTGAGCGATCAGTTGCTCCAGCAGAGCCTTCTGAACGACCGCGTCCTTGTCACCGCCCTTGGCATTGCGCGCGACTTTCTGCAGTTGCTTCTCGCAGCTGTCGAGGTCGGCGAAGATCAGTTCCAGGTCGATGATTTCGATGTCGCGTTTCGGGTCGACGCTGTTGGAAACGTGGATCACGTTTTCGTCTTCGAAGCAGCGCACCACGTGAGCGATGGCGTCGGTTTCGCGAATGTTGGCGAGGAACTTGTTGCCCAGGCCTTCACCTTTCGAGGCGCCGGCAACGAGGCCTGCGATGTCGACGAATTCCATGGTGGTCGGCAGGATGCGCTTGGGATTGACGATGGCCGCCAGTGCGTCCAGACGTGCATCGGGCATCGGCACGATGCCGCTGTTCGGCTCGATCGTGCAGAAGGGGAAGTTCTCGGCCGCGATACCGGATTTGGTCAGCGCGTTGAACAGGGTGGACTTGCCGACGTTAGGCAGGCCGACGATGCCGCAATTGAATCCCATGGTGTTTCCCCTCGGATAAGAGTCAGGCCTTCTGGCTGTGCAGGTTTTTCATCGCACGGTTCCATTCTCCGGCGAGGATATCCGGCAGCACGCCGAGGGCAAAGTCGATGCTGGCATCGAGTTTTTCCTGTTCGGCGCGTGGCGCACGACCCAGGACGAAATTTGAAACCATACTGGCGACGCCCGGGTGGCCGATGCCAAGCCGCAGACGGTAGAAAGTATTCTGATTGCCCAGTTGCGCGATGATGTCGCGCAACCCGTTGTGACCGCCATGGCCGCCGCCCTGCTTGAGCTTGGCGACGCCCGGAGGCAGGTCGAGTTCGTCGTGCGCCACCAGGATTTCTTCAGGCTTGATGCGAAAGAAACCGGCGAGTGCCGCCACGGCCTGGCCGCTGCGGTTCATGTAGGTGGTGGGAATCAGCAGACGAACATCCTGACCCTGATGCGAGTAGCGCCCGGTCAGGCCGAAATATTTGCGATCGGCGACAAGGTTCACACCTTGTGCGGCTGCGATGCGCTCAACAAAAAGGGCCCCTGCGTTATGCCGGGTCTGTTCGTATTCAGCGCCTGGATTTCCCAGGCCAACGATCAGTTTGATGGCAGTCACGATAGGGGCCCTTCCTTGGAGTGGTGGATAACATCGCCGCAATCAGGGAGAGCGGCGAAAGTGGACGAAAAAAGCTCATTTACCATAGATGTAAACTCCGCGTTCTCGCCCGCTTTCTCGCTACGTTCCAGTCCGCGATGTTACTTGATCACTCCGGCGTCACAGAGTGAATTACTCTGCAGCGCCTTCTTCAGCTTCTGGAGCAACGCGTGGAGCGTGTACGTTTGCAACAGCTTTGTCGTCACCGTGAGCCAGTGCAACGAACTCAACGCCTTTAGGGGCTTTGAGGTCGGACAGGTGAACGATTGCGCCGATTTCCAGAGCCGACAGGTCGACTTCGATGAACTCAGGCAGATCTTTCGGCAGGCAAGTCACTTCGATTTCCGAAACAACGTGCGAAACTTCGCCGCCTTTCTTGATCGGAGCTTCTTCACCAACAAAGTGCACAGGCACGATAGCGGTCAGTTTCTGACCTGCTACAACGCGTACGAAGTCAGCGTGCAGAACGTGGCCTTTCGACGGGTGACGTTGCAGAGCTTTGATGATGACGTTCTGCTTGGTGCCACCAACGTTCAGCTCGATGATGTGGCTGTAAGCCGCTTCGTTTTCGAGCAGTTTGGCAACTTCTTTGGCCAGCATGCTGATGGATTCAGGGGCTTTTTCGCCACCGTAAACAACAGCTGGAACCAGAGCGGCGAGACGACGCAGGCGGCGGCTCGCACCTTTCCCCAGGTCGGAACGCACTTCAGCATTCAGAGTAAAATCGTTCATTTTGTATCTCCAAAATAGCCATGACCGAGCGGCGTTTGCGACCAGCGCCTAACACGGTATGGGCAAAAAAGCCCCGCCCCGACAGGAATGCCGGGGCGGGGCGCTTTTCGTCAACGAGACATTTCGAGAAGGGCAGGGCCCTTAGCGGAACATCGCGCTGATCGATTCTTCATTGCTGATGCGGCGAACCGCTTCGGCAACTACCGGTGCAATATCCAGTTGACGGATACGTGCACAGGCTTGTGCTGCAGCGGACAGCGGGATGGTGTTAGTCACCACCAGCTCGTCCAGCACGGAATTTTCGATATTCTCGATGGCCCGACCCGACAGCACAGGGTGTGTGCAGTAGGCAAAGACCTTGGCTGCGCCATGCTCTTTCAGGGCCTTGGCCGCGTGGCACAGAGTGCCGGCGGTATCGACCATGTCATCGACCAGAATACAGGTACGCCCTTCGACATCACCGATGATATGCATCACTTCAGAGTGATTGGCTTTCTCACGGCGTTTGTCGATGATCCCGAGATCCACACCCAGCGACTTGGCAACAGCACGTGCACGCACGACGCCACCAATGTCCGGGGAAACAATCATCAGGTTTTCGAAGCGCTGATCTTCAATGTCATCCACCAGAACCGGGGAGCCGTAGATGTTATCTACCGGAATATCGAAGAAACCCTGAATCTGGTCAGCATGCAGATCAACCGTGAGAACACGGTCGATGCCGACTACGGTAAGCATGTCAGCGACGACTTTCGCGCTGATAGCCACACGTGCGGAACGCGGACGGCGATCCTGACGGGCATAACCAAAATAAGGAATAACAGCAGTGATACGAGTAGCCGAGGAGCGGCGGAAGGCGTCAGCCATCACTACCAGTTCCATCAGGTTATCGTTGGTCGGAGCGCAAGTCGGCTGAATAATGAAAACGTCTTTACCACGAACATTTTCATTGATCTCGGCAGTAATTTCGCCGTCGGAAAATTTGCCGACAGAGATGTCACCGAGAGGGATATGCAGCTGACGTACAACACGCCGAGCCAGATCGGGGTTAGCGTTCCCCGTAAAGACCATCATCTTGGACACGCGCAGTACCTAGAGGCTGAGGGTAACCTGGATGAGTATGGAAAATGGCAGGGGCGGCTGGATTCGAACCAACGCATGGCAGGATCAAAACCTGCTGCCTTACCGCTTGGCGACGCCCCTGTATCTGTTGCATCAAGTGCCGAGCACCTGGTTCCTTTTAGAGCAGACTTTGCAGCTTGCGATGCAACATCGAAATGTTGCTTCCTTTCGCTACAAACCCTGTAAGGGTCTCTGTCAGAAGGGCCGAGACTTTATCAGCTTCAGCTTTGCTTGGGAAGCCCCCAAACACACAACTTCCAGTTCCGGTGAGCTTTGCTTCGGTAAATTTACCTAACAAATCCAATGCGTTACGTACTTCTGGATAACGCCTTGCAACCACCGGCAAGCAGTCATTTCGACTGTTTCCCTCGGGAACGGGGCGCACTTTAATGGGCGGCGTGTTACGTGTCAACAAAGGATCGGAAAAAATTTCTGCCGTACTTACAGAGACTTGCGGCACGAGCACCAGATACCACGGTTCTTCAGGGTCGACGGGGGTCAGTTTCTCGCCCACACCCTCGGCAAACGCCGCGTGACCACGGACGAAAACCGGAACATCGGCGCCAAGCGACAAGCCTAGTGTCGCGAGCCGATTTTCATCCCAGCCCAGTTGCCACAGATGATTGAGACCCAACAAAGTGGTTGCCGCATTTGAGCTGCCGCCACCAATGCCGCCGCCCATGGGTAGAACCTTGTCGATCCAGATGTCGATGCCCAGCGCACAGCCGGACTGTTGCTGAAGCATTTTCGCCGCACGCACGATCAGATTGCTGTCATGCGGCACGCCGGCAAATTCGGTATGCAGTTGAATCACGCCGTCATCGCGCACGGCAAAAGTGATTTCATCGCCGTAATCGACAAACTGAAACAATGTCTGCAACTCGTGATAGCCGTCTTCACGGCGACCCAGAATGTGCAGCATCAGATTGAGTTTGGCCGGCGAGGGCAGGGTCAGGCGTGCAGCGGTCATGCGTTATTGCCCCAACTTGCGCGGTTGCCAGGTCTTGATCACCAGCGTCACATCGAGGTCGGTGCCGTGCAGCTTGATGCGCTCGGGCAGCCAGTAACCGTTTTGTTCGGTGTAAGCGGTGTATTCGACTTTCCAGCCATCCTGTTCAAGGTTGGCCAGACGGCTGTTGGCATCCAGATTCAGGCGGCTTTTGCTGTTCGGCGCGGGCAGGCCACGGACCCACCAGGCCAGATTCGACACCGGCAATTTCCAGCCCAACTGCTCTTCGAGCAAGGTTTCCGGCGATTGCGATTCGTAGCGGCCCTGATTGGCGACTTCCAGCGAAACTTTGCCCGGACGCCCGGTCAGGCGTGCCGCGCCACGACCCAGCGGGCCGGACAGGCGAATGTCGTAGTAATCCTGACGCTGCAGCCAGAACAGCGTGCCGCTACCGGAATCTTTTGGTGCGCGGATGCCGATCTTGCCGTCGATCTGCCAGCCGTCGAGGCCGGTCAGCTGTTGTTTGTTCGCCGCCCATTGGGCCGGACTGCCGTGGCCCTCGACCGATTCGCGAGCACCGAAACCCGCGCAACCGGCGAGCAGGGCGATGAAGCTGAAAACAATAACGTGGCGCAAAAACATGAGTTAAAGAGTCTCGGATCCGGTCAGGCGCTTGATGGTGCTGCGCAGAATGGTGCTGTCGGGCTGATCCTTGAGGAATTTGCCCCAGACTTGTTTGGCTTCACGCTGGTTGCCCTTGACCCACAATACTTCGCCCAGGTGTGCGGCGACTTCGTGGTCAGGGAAACGCTCCAGCGCCTGACGCAGATATTTCTCGGCGTCGTCCAGATTGCCCAGGCGGAAATTCACCCAGCCGAGGCTGTCGAGTACCGCCGGGTCTTCCGGGTTGATCTGGTGTGCCTGCTCAATCAGCGTCTTGGCTTCAGCGTAACGGGTCGTGCGATCAGACAGGGTGTAGCCCAAAGCGTTCAGCGCCATGGCGTTGTCCGGGTCGCGCTTGATGATCAGGCGCAGGTCTTTTTCCATCTGCGCCAGATCGTTGCGTTTTTCCGCGAGCATGGCGCGGGTGTACAGCAGATTCAGATCGTCTGGATATTGCAGCAAGGCGTTTTGCAATACCTTCCAGGCCTTGTCGTCCTGCTTGTTGGCCGACAGGGTTTCCGACTCGATCAGGTACAGCTGAATCGCGTAATCCGGTTGTTCATCGCGTTCGGCCGCCAGTTTGCTTTGGGCTTCGGCGGTCTTGCCGTTGTTCATCAGGATATCGGCCTGACGCAGCTGTGCCGGCAGATAGTCGTTGCCCGGGCCGACCTGGGCGTACTCGATCAATGCGCCCTGCGGGTCGTTGCGTTCTTCGGCGATGCGCCCCAGGTTCAGGTGCGCCGAATCGACATGGCTTTCCCGAGCGATAAGGTCTTCCAGATAACCTTTGGCCTCATCCCAGGCTTTGGCTTCAAGGCAGACCAGCGCCAGCGAATAACGCAGTTCGTCGTCCTCCGGGTATTGCTGAACGAGGCTGGAGAACTCGGCCTTGGCGTCGTCCATCCGATCCTGCTCGACCAGCATCCGCGCGTACGTCAGGCGCAGACGTTTGTCGTCCGGATATTTCTTGATGCTTTTTTGCAGCAGTGGCAGGGCTTCGTCGCCACGGTTCAATAGCTGGAGCAGACGGGCGCGCAGCAGAATCGGGGCGATTTCGCCGTCTTCCGGCGGATTGTCTTCGAGCAGTGCCAGTGCCGCTTTGTTGTCGCCATCCTGTTGCAGGAGCAGGGCCTTGCCGAAAATCAGCTGACTGTTGTTCGGGTGACGCTGCAACAAGCGGTCAAAACTTTTCATCAGACCGTTGCGGGTTTCCTGATCGGTATCCGCCGCCGACAGCGCGAGGAAGTCGAAATGGGTGTCGCCCTTGCCTTGCAGGACTTTCTCCATATAGACCATCGAGTCGTCATAACGCCCGGCACGCGCCAGTTGCACGGCGGCGGCGCGTTGCGCTTCGAGATCGTCCGGGGCGTTTTTCGCCCAGATCAACGCGGTATCCAGCGCAGGCTGATCCGCACCGAGGTATTCGGCGATGCGGAACGCGCGCTCGGAGACGCCCGGATCCTGGGTGTTGATGGCCTGAGTCACGTAGTTGTCCAGGGCAATGTCGAAACGATTGCGCTGGCCGGCGAGCTCGGCGCTCAGCAGGCTGAACACGGTTTCTTCACTGAACGAACTGTAAACCTTGGGTTTTTCAGGCGCAGGGGTGGTGTCTTCAACCGGCGGCGTACCGTCCGGCGACACGGGGGCCAAGGCCTGGCAGCCGCTGAGGAAGACAAAAGCGAGGAGCAACGCGGAGGATCTATTCATATAGGAAGAGGACGACTAACCTGCGGTCGGATCATCATGACACAAGCCTTCAGCCAAACATAACCGGTGAGGCAATTTACGCTGATGCCCATACCCCAATGTGTCTACGTACCAATGTAGGAGCTGCCGAAGGCTTCGATCTTTGGATTGTAAAAAAACAGGATCAGAAGATCGCAGCCTTCGGCAGCTCCTGCAAGGGCGCGGTGTTGTGTGAACGAGAACGGCTCTCAGTTGTTGACTCACTGATCAGGTCAATAGATATCCAATAGTTGTTCTGAATCTGACGAAGGTGGACAATTGCCGGCTTCACGTCACTATCAGCGACCTTGAATGGCCTTCCTTGCACTCGGTATCAACCACAAGACTGCTTCAGTAGACGTCCGCGAGCGCGTGGCCTTTACCCCTGAGCAGCTGGTTGAGGCGTTGCAGCAGCTCTGCCGACTTACCGACAGCCGCGAAGCTGCGATCCTCTCCACCTGCAATCGGAGTGAGCTCTATATAGAACAGGATCAGCTGTCGGCGGATATCGTGCTGCGCTGGCTGGCCGACTATCACCATTTAAGCCTCGAAGAGCTGCGCGCGAGTGCTTATGTGCATGAAGATGATGCGGCAGTTCGTCACATGATGCGCGTCGCCTCCGGGCTCGATTCGCTTGTGCTGGGCGAGCCGCAGATTCTAGGCCAGATGAAATCGGCCTACGCCGTGGCCCGCGAGGCTGGCACCATCGGGCCGCTGCTCGGGCGTTTGTTCCAGGCAACCTTCAATGCCGCCAAACAGGTGCGTACCGACACCGCCATCGGGGAAAACCCGGTGTCTGTGGCGTTTGCCGCGGTCAGTCTGGCGAAACAGATTTTCAGTGACCTGCAACGCAGCCAGGCTTTGCTGATCGGCGCCGGCGAGACCATCACCCTGGTCGCCCGCCATTTGCATGAGCTGGGGGTCAAGCGCATCGTTGTCGCCAACCGTACGCTGGAGCGCGCAAGCCTTCTGGCTGAGCAGTTCGGTGCCCACGCGGTGTTGCTGTCGGACATCCCGGCGGAGCTGGTGCGCAGCGATATCGTCATCAGTTCGACCGCCAGTCAGTTGCCGATTCTCGGTAAAGGCGCGGTCGAGAGCGCATTGAAGCTGCGCAAGCACAAACCGATCTTCATGGTCGACATTGCCGTTCCCCGGGACATCGAACCGGAAGTCGGCGAACTGGACGACGTTTACCTCTATAGCGTCGACGATCTGCACGAAGTGGTCGCCGAAAACCTCAAGAGCCGCCAAGGTGCAGCACAAGCGGCCGAAGAGATGGTCTCGGTCGGTGCCGACGATTTCATGGTGCGCCTGCGTGAGCTGGCGGCGGTCGATGTGCTCAAGGCTTATCGTCAACAGAGCGAACGTCTGCGCGACGAGGAGCTGCAAAAAGCCCTGCGTCTGCTGGCCAACGGCGGCAACGCCGAAGATGTGCTGGGGCAACTGGCCCGTGGCCTGACCAATAAACTGTTGCACGCGCCCAGCGTGCAACTGAAAAAGCTTTCTGCCGAAGGCCGCCTCGATGCGCTGGCCATGGCTCAGGAACTCTTTGCCCTCGAGGGCTCACCGGATAGCTTTTCGGATAAAAAACCGCAATGAAAGCGTCACTGCTCAATAAGCTGGACATCCTCCAGGACCGTTTCGAGGAACTGACCGCGCTGCTCGGCGACGGCGAAGTCATTTCCGATCAGACTAAATTCCGCGCCTATTCCAAGGAATACGCCGAACTTGAGCCGGTCGTACACGCCTATAAAAAACTGCTCAGCGTACAAGGCGATCTTGAAGGCGCGCAGGCGCTGCTCAAGGACAGCGACCCGGACATGCGTGAAATGGCTGTGGAAGAAGTCCGCGAAGCCAAAGAAATGCTGATCACGCTGGAAGGCGATCTGCAACGCATGTTGCTGCCCAAGGATCCCAACGACGGGCGTAACGTGTTCCTCGAAATTCGCGCCGGCACCGGCGGCGACGAGGCGGCGATCTTCTCCGGCGATTTGTTCCGCATGTACTCGCGTTACGCCGAGCGACGTGGCTGGCGTGTGGAGATCCTGTCGGAAAACGAAGGCGAACACGGTGGCTATAAAGAAGTCATCGCGCGCATTGAAGGCGACAACGTTTACGGCAAGCTGAAATTCGAGTCCGGCGCGCACCGCGTACAGCGCGTGCCCGCCACCGAATCCCAGGGTCGTATCCACACCTCGGCCTGCACCGTGGCGGTGTTGCCCGAGCCGGACGAGCGCGAAGCCATCGAGATCAACCCGGCGGATTTGCGCGTCGACACGTTCCGCTCCTCCGGGGCCGGTGGTCAGCACGTCAACACCACCGACTCGGCGATCCGCATCACGCACATTCCGACCGGCACCGTCGTCGAGTGTCAGGAAGAGCGTTCCCAGCACAAGAACCGTGCACGGGCGATGGCGTGGTTGTCGGCCAAACTCAACGATCAGCAAACCGCCGCGGCGGCCAATGCAATCGCCAGCGAGCGTAAATTGCTCGTCGGTTCCGGTGATCGTTCCGAGCGCATTCGCACCTACAACTTTGCTCAGGGCCGGGTGACCGACCATCGCGTCAACCTGACTCTGTATTCGCTCGATGAAATTCTCGCCGGTGGCGTAGAGGCGGTAATCGAGCCGCTGCTGGCCGAATACCAGGCCGACCAACTCGCGGCGATAGGTGAATAAATGACCATCATTGCCAGCCTGTTGCGCGCCGCCGACTTGCCGGATTCACCGACCGCACGTCTGGACGCCGAATTGCTTCTGGCCGCGGCTCTGGGCAAATCGCGCAGCTTTCTCCACACCTGGCCCGAGCGCATCGTGCCGACTGACGCCGCGCTGAAGTTTGCCGAGTATCTGCAACGCCGCCGCGGGGGCGAGCCGGTGGCCTACATTCTCGGCCAGCAGGGTTTCTGGAAACTTGATCTGGAAGTCGCACCGCACACGCTGATTCCGCGCCCGGACACTGAGTTGTTGGTGGAGGCAGCGCTGGAATTGCTGCCGGCGACTCCGGCCAAAGTCCTCGACCTCGGCACTGGCAGCGGCGCGATTGCCTTGGCCCTGGCCAGCGAGCGTCCGGCGTGGCAGGTCACTGCTGTGGATCGCGTACTCGAAGCCGTGGCGCTGGCCGAGCGTAATCGCCAACGCCTGCATTTGAACAATGCCAAGGTGCTGAGCAGTCATTGGTTCAGTGCTCTTGAAGGTCAGCGTTTTCAGCTGATCATCAGCAACCCGCCGTACATTGCCGCGACCGATCCGCATCTGATCGAAGGCGATGTGCGCTTCGAACCCGCCAGTGCCTTGGTGGCCGGTGAGGACGGGCTCGACGATCTGCGGCTGATCGTCGCCCAGGCCCCGGCGCATCTGGAGGCCGGTGGCTGGCTGATGCTCGAACACGGCTATGATCAAGCCGAAGCCGTGCGCGATTTGCTGCTCGGTCGCGGTTTCGAAGAAGTCCACAGCCGCACCGATCTGGGCGGCCATCAACGCATCAGCCTGGGGCGCCTGCCGTGCTGAACGATCAGGAATTGCTGCGCTACAGCCGGCAGATTCTGCTGCAACACATCGACATCGACGGCCAGTTGAAGCTCAAGGACAGTCGCGTCCTGATTGTCGGCCTCGGTGGTCTCGGCGCACCGGTTGCCTTGTATCTGGCAGCGGCGGGTGTCGGTGAACTGCATCTGGTGGACTTCGACACGGTCGATCTGACCAACCTGCAGCGCCAGATCATCCACGACACCGACAGCGTCGGCATGAGCAAAGTCGACTCGGCGCTCAAGCGTCTGGGCGCGATCAATCCTGAGATTCAACTGATCGCCCATCGTCAGGCGCTGGACGAGGATTCCCTCGCCGCAGCCGTTTCTGCGGTGGACCTGGTGCTCGACTGTTCGGATAATTTTTCTACTCGTGAAGCCGTCAACGCCGCGTGTGTGGCGGCGCGCAAACCGTTGGTCAGCGGCGCGGCGATTCGCCTCGAAGGGCAACTTTCCGTGTTCGACCCGCGTCGCGCCGAGAGCCCGTGCTACCACTGTTTATACGGGCACGGTAGCGAAGCCGAACTGACTTGCAGCGAGGCGGGCGTGGTCGGGCCGCTGGTGGGCTTGGTCGGCAGTCTTCAGGCGCTTGAGGCATTGAAGGTGCTGGTCGGTTTTGGTGAACCGCTGGTGGGCCGCTTGCTGTTGATCGATGCGCTGGGTTCGCGCTTTCGTGAATTGCGCGTCAAACGCGATCCGGGGTGCAGCGTCTGTGGGTCACAGCATGCGTGAGGCGCCGATCGGCGTGTTCGATTCCGGTGTCGGCGGTTTGTCGGTACTGGCTGAAATTCAGCGCTTGTTGCCCAATGAGTCGTTGCTGTACTTCGCCGATTGCGGGCACATTCCGTATGGCGAGAAAACCCCGGAATTCATCCGTCAGCGTTGCAATGTGATGGCCGGTTTTTTCCGCGAGCAGGGCGCCAAGGCGTTGGTGGTCGCTTGCAATACCGCAACGGTGGCGGCTGTTGCCGATCTGCGCCGCGACTTTCCCGACTGGCCGATTGTCGGCATGGAGCCTGCGGTCAAACCGGCCGCTGCCGCTACCCGCAGCGGTGTGGTCGGTGTACTTGCCACTACTGGCACCTTGCAGAGTGCCAAGTTCGCAGCCTTGCTCGACCGCTTCGCCACGGATGTGCGCGTGATCACCCAACCGTGCCCCGGTCTGGTTGACTTGATTGAAAGCGGCGATCTGCACAGTGCCGAGTTGCGCACCTTGCTGCAAAGTTATGTCGATCCGCTGCTGGCCAACGGTTGCGACACGATCATCCTCGGCTGCACCCACTATCCCTTCCTCAAGCCGATGCTCAGCTCGATGATCCCCCAGAACATCAGCCTGATCGATACCGGCGCCGCCGTGGCGCGGCAACTTCAGCGCCTTCTCGCAGAGCGCGATCTGCTCGCTGCGGGACCGGACCGATCGGTCAGATTCTGGACGACCGCCGAGCCGCAGCACTTGCGCAACATCCTGCCCCTGTTGGGGCAAACGCCGGGTGACGTGCAAAAATTCAGTTTGTAAAAAAAATGTGAAATAACAGAAAAATCAGCTGAACTTCTGAGTGAGCGCTAGCTTCTATAGCGATGAGTTATCCAGAAAACCGAACGATCGTTCCGTAAAAGGAAGTTTCAAAGTGAAGCGACTATTCTGCTTGGCCGCGATTGCGGCCGCATTGATGGGGCAAAGTATTTCCGCACAAGCTGCCGGCGTTGAATTCGCCGTTGGCGCTACCAGCGATTCGACCATGACGTATCGCCTGGGGATGAATTTCGACTGGGACAAGAGCTGGCTGCAGAGCGACGTCGGTCGCCTGACCGGTTACTGGAGCGGTGCTTATACCTATTGGGACGGTGACAAGACCTCCAGCAACAACAGCTTGTCGTTCTCGCCAGTGTTCGTTTACGAATTTGCCGGTGAGTCGGTGAAGCCTTACGTTGAAGCGGGGATTGGTGTGGCAGCGTTCTCTAATACCAAGTACGAATCCAACAACCTCGGCGGTTCTTTCCAGTTCGAAGACCGTTTGGGTTTTGGCCTGCGTTTCAATGGCGGGCATGAAGTCGGGATTCGTGCGACGCACTATTCCAACGCGGGCCTTTCCAGCGACAACGACGGTGTAGAAAGTTACGCACTGCATTACACGATGCCGTTGTAAGAACTACGTTTCAACAGCCTGCATAAAACCCTGTGGGAGCGAGCCTGCTCGCGAAAGCGGATGATCAGTCAATATTGTTGTTGGCTGACACACCGCATTCGCGAGCAAGCCCGCATACAGTTAGCCGTCTGTGCTTTGAACCTGGCAGATGATTCGATTCGCCATCCGTTTCGGCACCCTGGCAGATCAGGGCTTCCCCATTCAGACCTTGTAACCGTTCCCTCGACTAGTCAAAACCCCGCGGTTTGGGTAAGTGATGCGGGGGCTGGTTTTGCCATGTAGGGTCAAATTTCTTCATTACCTCTTCCAGCCTGTCGAGCATTTGTCCGGGACTGCGCTCATTTTCCAGAATCGATATCAGCTGGCTGCGCTCGATGGGGTCTGCGTTCTCGTAGGTTTTAAGAAACGCCCACAAGCGGTGCTGCAACTGCTGGCGCTCGATTCGGAACTCCGGCGTCATACTCAGTCGACGAATTGCCATGGACACGTGCGAGCTTTGACGTTCTTTTGATCTGTCCCAAAGCTCCCGTTTTTCGCGAGCGTCTGCCTCTGGCACATTGTGCAACCATAGATTCGCTGACGTGTCAGGATCCAGTTGTCCCAGCCAGATATCGGTGCCTGTCTGTCGACGCGCGGCAATTAACCGTCGTAGGGAAGCCGGATTGGAAATCGGGTTTCCAGTCAGATCAAAACCAGTTCTGAGCTCGAGCGATTCAGGAATGACCGAAATATTGTTGTCGGCAAGATTCAATGATGTTTTGGGGTTTTCGAGCGTGACTCCTTCCGGAAAATTTCTGATAAGCGTTGAGCTAAGATCGACTTCCCGTAAGGCTGTCATCCCCCTGAGCGACGGCGCGTTCTCGAGCGGATTTCTTGCGAGTTTCAGTATCTCCAGACGCAGCGGCTCGTTCTGCATACCTATTGAGGGAGGCAACTGGGTTATTCCGGTACCTGCCAGATTCAACTCACGCAAGACTGTCATTCCTCTGAGCGAGATCCCATCCGGCACCGAAGTATTTTCGAGGTTTAATACCTCAAGCCGCGCCCCCCAGGGAGCTACATCCAATCCGGCAAGTTGTTCTCCAATTCTGGTAGATGACAGATTCAACTCCCGCAAAAACGGCAGGTTGGCAAGGTCAGGCAGAGTTGCCAAATCTTTATTGTTGCTCAGATCAAGCACCTGTAAGCGAGAAGGTCCCCGTGTCTCGGTAAGTCCCGAAGGTGGCCACTGCAAGTAGCTCTGCCGGACCCTCAATACCTGTAATTCGGTCAAGCCCGTCACTGACATATGCTGGTAAAAAATACAGTTTTTCAGAATCAACTCTCGCAAGCGGGGCAATCCGGAGAAGCTCGTATAGCCCAAAGGCTCCGGCGCGATGCTGGTGTTGTGAATCTCCAGTACCCGCAACTTTGTGAGTTTTTTCATTGCGCCTAGAAGCTCTTTGCCGGTCCCACCCAGGTTCCGCACTTCGAGTGTTTCAATATGAGAAAAAGTCGAAAACAGATCATCCAATTTCTGGACAGCATATCCGCTCAAACTCATAGAAACGATGGAGTCGATTCGAGTCGAAAGGGTCGGCGGCTTTAGATTTACGCGATTGCCCAAGTCCAGTTCCAGCCTGAAGCCCACCAGATGACCGTCGCGATAGACCCGTTCCGATGGGTCACCCTGCCATTTGTACAGTCGCTGTAGCGTGTCACAAATCGCCAGCCGTCGAGCGCGTTCGTCGATATCATCGCCTCTGTAAAAACCTTCCCAGACGCTGAGCTCTTGATTCAATTTAGGCAGTCCAAGGCGAAGCCGATCAAGCTCCACCTCTGCAGCCGCGGCATCGCCAAATCGGGCGATGAAATCATCCGCATGTTGATCAGTCGCTTCCGGAAAATAGCGTTTGACCTGCGCTCGAGTGGCGACGGCCGGCGGCGGCCGTCCTGACGGGCCGGCTGTATTGCTGAGCCAAGGACGGAAAAGGCCGGCCGGCGCGGGCTCATTGCGGTTCATGCCGCCCCTCAACCCCACGAAGATGGAAATCCAGGCGTTCTCCTCGTTGCGAGTGATGGCCAGGCTTTCGCCGCTACGACTGGCGCGATAGACGTTGGCAATGTCGCTGGCCACGGGATCCTTGGGGTTAACAATGCGCCACACCTTGTGGGTGGGGGTGGACGCATCAAGATCATGCAGGGCCTGATACGCGTGGTTGAAGATCACGGCGTAAAGCTTGCCGTTGTGGCGATACAAACCGTCGCTACCGGGTTCGACAGCGCTGAAATCCAGCTCGGTGCGAAATGCCTGCAGGCGTGTTTCGGTCAATGGCGCGGTGGCTGGGGCGAGGTCATTGTGCGGATGCCAAAGACCGGTATCGGGACTGCGCAGCAATACCGGGCCGGAGGGATTCAACTCGCTTGAACGTCGGGCTCTATACAGGCCTGTATTCTGGTCGACGGCGACAAGAGCGATGCCGCCACCGGTCAAGTCGACATACCGGCGTTGGTTGTGCACCCTGAAGCCTTCGCTGTCGGCAGCCGGTAACGGTGGCGCCACAGTGATGCGGTAATTCTCGAGCGTCGGCGGCATGACGGCGCGGACTTCAGTGGCGTCGGGAACCTGGCTCACAGTGATAGTCTGGGCCGGCAGGATTGCATCAAGGTCTGGATTGCCAGGCGGCTTGACTCGCGTGGTCGCATTTGCGCCGGGAATCCTGGACTCGAGGCTCTTGTGGCCGACAGTTTCTGGCCGCGATGAGTCCACTTCCGGTTGGCGGTTCGCAGTGACGTGGACATCTACTTGGGTGCTGCCACCGCGAGGTGGTTTTGCTGCCATATTTCTTCATCCTTGAACGTTTCCCCTCGGCATTCACCCGAGGGTCGGTGGGTCGGCATCCTGCCGATTTACAAGTTGCGCGAGCTATTCCACTGTCGATCATTTCGCCCCGCAAAGGCACACGCATTCGACCGGCCAGTGCATCCCGAGGCCGGGATGAATCCATCGAATATTGGCGTCGCCTGTTGGATAGTTCATGGGGTCAACCCCGTCGAACCAAGAGCTGAACGATATCGTCTGGCGAAGCTGAATGAGATCAGAAAGGCAGACTGCCGCAGCAGGAAATGACGTCAAGGCGCGTAGGAGCGCATACACCACGGAGGGTTTGTTTGTGCTCGGGCCGTTTGCAAACGGATCTCCAGCCACCAGCGGTCATCGGCCGAAGCAGCTGCTGGCGCGATGCTAACCGCGCTTGTTCGAACGATCAGCGATACACCGTGGCGATGCCCTGTCGTTCTTCAATGCACTCCGGCGCGCCCATTTCGAACTCGCGGCAGATCAACGGACGCTTCTCATAGATCGTGCACATCATCGTGTCGCGATCCAGCGCCGCACACCAGCCGTCGTCCAGACGCAGCATCACTTCGCCGCCCCATTCATCGGTATCGATAAAGCGATCAGGCACGCCGGTGTCGGTGATCAGCATCACTTCGAGCTGGCAGCAGCAGGCTGCGCAGGTCGAACAGGTGACCGCCGGTTCAGCGATTTGTTGGTGGGGGATGGTCTTCATGGGCGGCAGTGTAAGGCAGTGGATGCCGCGTGTGTGAACGCTCTGACAGACGCTCAATGAGCCAGGCGTCGAGCCATCAGATGCAGCAGCGGAAACAGCAACGCCCAGAGCAGGCCGATGCCGATCAGGCTGGGTAATTCGCCGTAGGGAAATTGCACGCCGGCCAAGCGTCCGCCGCCGTAATACGACAGCGCACCACCGACGGCCCCCAGCACGCTGGCCAGCCACCATGGCCGGGCGGTCCATTGCAGGCAGTGCCGCAACGTAGTCGCCAGTAATGCCCACAGCAACATCAGCCACAGCGGAATCAGCGGCGACGAATCCTCAAACGCGAACACACCGAGGCCGCGCAAAGCGCTGTCCACCGCCGTACCGACAATCACCACGCTGAGGATCAAACGTCCCTCCGCAGCCCAACTGCTGACCCAGCGCAGATGAATCACCAGCACCGCCAACGCCAGCAACAGCCACAAACTGTTGCCGCCGAGCACACAGGCCAGCCAGCCGATCTGGAACAGCACGGCATTGGCGATCCGCTCAAGCATCGAAGCGTCCGAGCAGCGGCGCGGGCATGGCGGCCGGTTTGGCCAGCAACAATTGCGCGGTGCCGATGGTGCGCTCCAGGAAGCCACCCTCGCAGTAGCACAGGTAAAACTCCCACAGCCTGAGGAAATAATCGTCGTAGCCCAGTTCGCTCAAGCGGCCGTGGGCGCGGCGAAAATTCTCGTGCCACAGGCGCAGGGTTTTGGCGTAGTGCAAGCCGAAATCTTCCATGTGCAGCAGGTTCATGTCGGTGTCGCGGCTGACGATTTCGAGCATCTTCTGCACGCAGGGCAGGGCGCCGCCGGGGAAGATGTAGCGCTGGATGAAGTCCACGCCGCGCTTGGCTTGCTCATAACGCTGCTCGCGGATGGTGATCGCCTGTAGCAGCATCAGGCCGTTGCTCTTGAGCAACTGCGCGCATTGTTTGAAGTAGGTCGGCAGGAAGCGGTGGCCGACCGCTTCGATCATCTCGATCGACACCAGTTTGTCGTACTCGCCGGTGAGGTCACGGTAATCCTTGAGCAACAACGTCACTTGATCCTGCAGGCCCAGTTGTTCGATGCGTTTTGCGGTAAACGCGTACTGCTCTTTCGACAGCGTGGTGGTGGTCACGCGACAGCCGTAATTTTGCGCCGCGTAAAGCGCCATGCTGCCCCAGCCGGTGCCGATTTCCAGCAGGTGATCGCTGGGTTTGAGCGCGAGTTTCTGGCAGATGCGCTCCAGTTTGTTCAGTTGCGCCTGTTCCAGGTTGTCTTCGGGGGTCAGAAACTGCGCCGCCGAGTACATCATGGTCGGGTCGAGAAACTGTTCGAACAGGTCGTTGCCGAGGTCGTAATGCGCGGCGATGTTTTTCTGCGAGCCTTTGCGCGTGTTGCGATTGAGCCAGTGCAGGCCTTGCACCATGGGTCGGCCGAGGCGCGCCAAACCACCTTCCATCGCATCAAGAACTTCGAGGTTGCTGACGAACACTCGCACCACGGCGGTCAAGTCCGGCGAGCTCCAGTAGCCGTGGATAAACGCCTCGCCTGCGCCGATCGAGCCGTTGCTGGCGACCAGGCCCCAGACTGCGGCGTCGAGTATGTGGATTTCGCCTACCAAGGCACTGCCGGGTGCGCCGAACAGCATCCGTTCGCCATCCTCGACCACCACAAGCTGGCCGTGTTTGAGCCGGGCCATTTGCCGCAACACGCCACGACGCAGCAGCGAACCGGTCAAGCCATTGGTGCTGAGCCGACTGACCGACAGACTAGAGGATTTCATGGCGGTGTTCCTTGGGAGGCACGGTAGCGGTTTGAAAGCTGCCATCGGCAGCCTGATGAGCAAAGATCGGTGCGCGCTTGAACAGCAGTCGTACGGCCTGCCAATAAATCGCCAGCGCGGTTTTCGCGGTCATCCACGGGAAGCGACGCAAGTAGCGGTGCAGGCTGTGGCGGTCGAGCGTTTCGCGTTGCAGGTTGAGCGTGGCGTCGAACAGTTTGTGCTCGCCCTGCCAGTCGGCCATGTGTACGCCGAGGGTTTGCGCGGCGGGGCTGAAGCTCATGCGGTATTCGAGATCACGCGGCAGAAACGGCGAAACATGAAAGGCCTTGGCCACCGCAAAATGCTGATGAGCGCTCTGCGGATTGATTGGCGCGCGCGCTGGCAACACATAGTGATAGCGCTCGCGCCACGGTGTGTTGGTGACTTCGCAGACAATCGCCGCCAGTTGCCCGTCGGCCTCATGGCAATAAAAGAAACTCACCGGATTGAACGCCAGTCCCCAGCTGCGCGGTTGCGTAAGCAGGCACACCGAGCCTTGCGGTTCATGTCCGATGGCGATGCCGACCTGCTGGCGCACGGCATCGATCAAACGCATGCCGGTGCCGGTGAAGGCCTTGAGGTAGTCGCTCTCGCGAAATGAAAACGGCGCAAAGCGACTGCGGCTGGCCAGCGCCGACAGACCAAACAACGCGTCCTGTTCGGCCAGATCGAGGTACAGCAAACCGATCCGGTAACGAAATTCATGCCGGCGCGGGGAGAAGCGCCGATGGCCGATCCAGCCGCTGTAGAGGGCGCTGTTCACAGGGTTTCCCCAAACGCGGCCGCCACGCGCAATGCGCTGACCACCCCGTCTTCATGAAAACCGTTGGCCCAATAAGCGCCGCAGTAATGGGTGTGTTGCGCACCATCCAGTTCGGCCCAGCGGTTCTGCGCCGCCACCGCCGCGAGGCTGAACTGCGGATGGGCATAAGTGAAGCGGGCCAGCACTTTGTCGGGGTTGATGCCGGCGCTCTGGTTGAGGCTGACGCAGAACGTGGTGTCGCTCTCGATGCCCTGGAGAATGTTCATGTCGTAGGTGACGGCCGCGTGAGTGTGACCGGTACCGCTCAGGCGATAGTTCCAGCTGGCCCACGCCAGTTTGCGCGTGGGCAACAGTTGCGTGTCGGTGTGCAGCACCACTTCGTTGTCGGCATAGGGCAGGGCACCGAGGATCGCGCGTTCGGCCTCGCTCGGGCTGGCCAGAATTTGCAGGGCCTGATCGCTGTGACAGGCGAACACCACTTTGTCGAAGTGCTCGATCCCCGCGGGGCTGTGGATAACCACGCCGTGTTCGTCGCGATCCACTCGCTTCACCGGGCAGTTCAGACGAATCCTGTCCTTGAACGCGGCGGTCAGTGGCGCGATGTAAGCGCTGGAACCGCCCTCGACCACTTGCCATTGCGGCCGATCACTGACTGACAACAAGCCATGATTCTTGAAGAAGCGCACAAAGAACTGCAGCGGAAAATTGAGCATCTCGGCCATCGGCATCGACCAGATCGCAGCGCCCATCGGCACGATGTAATGCAGGATGAACCGCTCGCCGTAGCCGCCGGCCTTGAGGTAATCATCCAGGGTCATGTCGGCATCGATGCGCAGCTCGATGAGGTCGCGCTGGGCTTCTTTATTGAATCGCAGAATGTCGCGCAGCATGCCCCAGAAACCCGGCGACAGCAGATTGCGCCGCTGGGCAAACAGGCTGTTGAGGTTGTTGCCGTTGTATTCCAGGCCGCTGTCCGGATCGTTGACCGAGAAGCTCATTTCGGTCGGCTTGAAGCCCACGCCGAGCTGGCCGAGCAAGCGGATGAAATTCGGGTAGGTCCAGTCGTTGAACACAATGAAACCGGTGTCCACGGCATATTGGCGACCTTCGACGTCGACCTGCACCGTGTGCGTGTGGCCACCGACCCAGTCGCCGGCCTCGAACACCGTGACGTCATGTCGGCGATTGAGCAGGTGCGCGCAGGTGAGTCCTGCGATGCCGCTGCCGATAATGGCGATTTTCATGCTGGGTCTCGCAGCGGCGGCGGTTTGCGCACCATGCGTTTGCCGATGGCCAATTGCAGGCCCGTCGGCAGTTTCGACAAGGGCCACAGCGCGGCCATGAACAGCGCCGGGAAGGCGATTTCCAGTGGCCGATCATTGAGTTTGGCGAAGATATGCCGCGCAGCTTTATCCACAGGCCAACTGAGCGGCATCGGGAAATCGTTCTTGGCGGTCAGCGGAGTTTCGACAAAGCCTGGGCTGATTACCGTGACTTCGATGCCCTCATCCGCCAGGTCGATGCGCAACGACTCGAACAGATAGCGCAGCCCGGCCTTCGATGCGCCATAGGCTTCTGCCCGAGGCAGCGGCAAGTAAGTGACCGAGCTGGCCATCCCGACCAGATGCGGCGCGGTGCCTTTGCGCAGTAGCGGCAGGGCGGCTTCGATGCAGTAGGCGCTGGCGAGCAGATTGGTACGCACCACGTGCTCGACGATCGAGGAGTCGAATTGCCGGGCATCGACATATTCACAGGTGCCGGCATTGAGGATCACTGTGTCCAGCGACCCCCAGTCCTCAGCGATCTGCTCACCGATTTCACGCACGGTCTGGCTGTTGGTCAGATCGCCCGGCACCACCAGCACTTGTCCCGGATAGCGTTGCGACAGCACTTTGAGTGGGGCGACCTGGCGCGAGCTGACAGCCAGGTGCGCGCCGGTGGCGAGGATGCTTTGCGCCAATGCGGCGCCAATGCCACTGCTGGCACCCGTCAACCAGTAACGCCGTGGAGGTGTACGACTCATCCCATTCTCCTTTTCAGCCAGGCGATCACCCGGCCCAATATTGGCAAGTGTTCATACAGCAGCGCCCCGGCATCGAAATAATCCCGGTGGCGATAAACCTTGTCGCGCCACAGCAAGTGCGAGCAGCCGCCGACGCGGATCTCCCGACCATTGGCCAGACGCGGGTGGCGATAACTCATGACCCAGCGCAGGTAGCCTTCACCCTCGCCAATCTGGTCGTAGCCGTGAAAATCGAAACGCAGCTCGCTGACGTTGGCGTACAGCTCACCGAAGTAATCGCGCAACTGCGCCAGCCCCTGAACTTCGTGCAACGGGTCGGTGAAGTGAATGTCATCGCTGTACAGCTCGCCAAGGCGTTGCAGGTTGTCTTTGTTCAACGCTGAAAATTGCCGGGCGAAGCTGCGCAGGAATTCACTCATGATCGACCCCGACTGGTTGGCGGGAAGGCAGGTTCTTGAACGCCGTCAGCGCGCGTTCGCGCGATGCACTCAGGTTGACGATCGGCGTTGGGTAATCCGCAACGCCGAACAAGCCGCCGGCACTGGCCGGGTTATGCACCTGTTTTTTGTCGAGGTCGGCCAGTTCCGGTAGCCAGTGCTTGATGAACAGGCCCTCGCTGTCGAATTTTTCCGACTGGCTCAACGGGTTGAAAATGCGGAAGTACGGCGCCGAATCGGTACCTGTGGAGGAGCTCCATTGCCAGCCGCCGTTGTTCGCCGCCAGATCACCATCGATCAAATGGCGCATGAAAAACCGCTCGCCTTCGCGCCAGTCGATCAGCAGGTTTTTGGTCAGGAACATCGCCACGACCATGCGCAGGCGATTGTGCATCCAGCCGGTTTCGAGCAGTTGGCGCATCGCCGCATCGATGATCGGCAGCCCGGTGCGCGCCTCTTGCCACGCCGCGAGTTCGTCCGGGGCGTCGCGCCAGGCCAGGGCTTCGGTCTCCGGACGGAACGCGCGGTGGCGCGAAACCCGTGGATAACCGACCAGAATGTGTTTGTAGAACTCGCGCCACAGCAGCTCATTGATCCAGGTGACAGCGCCGACCTTGCCGCTTTCGAATTCACCCTGATTGCTTTGCAGAGCGGCGTGCAGGCATTGGCGTGGCGAAACGACGCCAGCGGCCAGATACGCTGAAAGCTGACTGGTGCCGGGCTTGGCCGGGAAGTCGCGTTCGCTTTTGTAGTAATCGATTTGGGCGTCGGCGAAGGTATCGAGACGACGCCGGGCTTCTTTCTCACCGGCAGGCCACAGATCGCGCAGGGTTTCGGTCGGTGTGGCGAACCCGCTGACGGATGCCGGAACCGGATCGCTGTCGATGTCCTGCGGCGACTGTTTGCCGGGTGCAGGCACCAGCGCCGGCATTGAGCGATGCAGGCGTTCGTAGCAGACCTTGCGAAACTGGCTGAACACCTGGAAGTACGTCCCGGTTTTGGTCAGCACGGTGCCGGGCTTGAACAGCAATTGATCGAGATAACTGTGAAATTCGATGCCCTCGGCCTGCAATGCCTTGGCCACCGCCGCATCACGACGGCTTTCGTTCACGCCATATTCTTCGTTGACGTGCACCGCTTCGATGTTCAGTTGGCGACAGAGTTTGCCCAGTTCCGCCGGCGCCTGGTCCCAATGCGCCGCCGTGCGAATCAGCAACGGAATGTTCAGTTGACCGAGGCTTTTGCTCAGCCCTTGCAGATTGCGCAGCCAGAAGTCGACCTTGCAGGGCGCATCGTCATGTTCTTGCCATTGCTGTGGGCTCAACAGGTACACGGCGACCGTCGGGCCGCGGGCTGCGGCAGCCGCGAGGGCGGTGTTGTCATGTTGGCGCAGGTCGCTGCGCAGCCAGATCAATTGCATATCGGTAGTCGCGTTCATTAAATCAGCCCACGCTGAACGAGTGCCTGGTGTGCTGAAAGCGGATCTTCGGCCAGGTACAAATCAGCAATCTCGGAAGTTCTTGCGGACAACTCGGCGTGGTGGATGCACACCGTTGGTCCGACGATCATTTTCGGGCAAGCGACGCCAGCAAAAAGTTTCGGCAACTGCGCATGCTGCATGGCTTTGCTGGAATACAGCAGCACACCACGGGCTTGCAGATGTTCGACGGCCAATGCCAGCTCCCCGGCCGGCAGTGGCCAGTCAAACACTTGCACCGGGCAATCAGCGCTGCTGATCAGCCACGCGCACAGCCACAGATGAGGTTCCAGTGACAGGTCGGAATGATTGATCAGCAACAGTGGCGCGGCGTGCAATTGACGATTGTTATGGTAGATGCGCGCGCCAAATTTGCTGCGTAACCACGAATAAAAAAATACCCGCTCCATCTGCGCGCCGAACTGGCCCTGCCAGCGCTGTTCAAGTTCGGCCAGCAGCGGCAGCAGCAATTGCTCACACAGGGTGCGCGGCGGATACAGCGCCATGACCTGATTGATGCTGTCGTCGATGCTGCGTTCATTGAGTTGCGTGACGGCCATGAGCAGGGTCTGGCGCAACCGTTGCCAATCGTTTTCCACCGACTCGCTGAGGTCCTGCGCAGTGTCGAGCAGCGGCTTGACCTGGCTGACCGCGACGCCCCGGTTGAGCCAGGTAAGGATGGTCAAAATGCGTTGGACATGCTCGGCCGAATACAGCCGATGACCCTTGGGCGTGCGTTGCGGGACAATCAGACCATAGCGTCGTTCCCACGCACGCAGCGTGATCGCATTGACACCGGTCTGCCGCGCCACTTCGCGGATCGGCAACCAGCCTTCATCGAGGGCTTTCTTGAAGTCGGCGCCAAGGTCTTCCTGAGCGCTGGAATCGGGTTTGTCATTCATTAGATAGCGTTTCGCAGGCTGAGATTTTCCGGGTGCGGTTGCAGGTAAACCTGTTGCGCAATGTACGGATCCGGATGAAGGCGAAAGTGGTGTTTGAGCAGCGTCAGCGGTACCACGAGCGGAACGATGCCCAAACGATATTGGCCAATCACATGCACCATCTCCTGCTTGTCTTCGGCGCTGATTACCTGTTTCAAGTAACCGCTGATGTGCTGCAGAACATTGCTATGGGTGCCGCGGGTCGCACATTTTTTTAGCGCTGCCATCAATTCGCTGAAGTAACGCGGGCCAAGTTCGGCAGGGTCGCTCTGCGCCATGTTGCCCAACAACTTGCCTAGCGCCTTGTATTGCAGCGGGTTGTGCGCCATCAGCTGGTATTTGTAGCGTGAGTGGAATTCGGTGAGCGCACGGCGGCTCAGGCCTTGGGCAAGCACTTGCTTCCAGGCGCTGTAGGCGAGTACCCGGGTGATGAAGTTTTCACGCAGCACCGGATCGTTCAGGCGCCCGGCTTCTTCCACCGGCAAGTCCGGGTGCCGCGCGCAGAAAGCCTGGGCGTAGATGCCACGGCCACCGCCATTCACCGGCGCGCCGTTATCGTGATAGACCTTGACCCGTTCCAGCCCGCAGGAAGGTGATTGCTGCATGAAGATGTAGCCGCAGATGTCATTGAGCTCGCCGGCCATTTTCTCGCCGTACTCGGCCAGAGGCGCGGTGACGTTGATCGAGGGATGGACGGTGCCGACGGCTTGCGGACTTTGCGGATCGCCGACCAGACGGATCGGTTCGCGGGGGATGCCCATGCCGATGGCGACTTCCGGGCACACCGGGACGAATTCGAAATATTCAGCGAGGGTGCGGCTGCACAGGCGTGATTCCTTGTGACCGCCGTTAAAGCGAACCTCGGCGCCCATCAGGCAGGCGCTGATGGCGATTTTCGGCCGGGACATGGAAAGGTCTGACATGGATACCTCTCGAATCTATACCTGTACAGAGATCGATCTCTGTACAACATTTCTTCAGCATAGATTCATGGGTGTACAAGTCAAATCATTTGTATAAGTTTTTCTGTAGGAGCTGCCGCATGCTGCGATCTCTTGATCCTGTTTTTGATTTGGGAGTTTTGAGAAGCAAAGATCAAAAGATCGCAGCCTTCGGCAGCTCCTACATGAGCCAGCCGATTTTCCATTGGGCGTTGTTTTGTAACGCATGCCAATCGAACCGTTCGACACGTTTGGTCAGCACCGCCTGCAACTCGACTTCGAGCACAGTGCCGTCCTCATCGCGAATCAGCTCGGTCACCAGAAAATGTTTTTCACGATTTTGCGGGTGGGCTGCTGTCCATTTCGACAGCAGCAATTTGCGCGGGTTGATCTGATTCACTGGAGATGCTCATGCAGACGGCGCGCAGCTTCCTGGCCGCTGAGCCAGGCACCCTCGACGCGTCCGGACAGGCACCAGTCGCCGCAGGCGTACAAACCCAGATCGGCATCCGCCAGCGCGCCCCATTCGTGGCCCGTCGCCGGGCGTGCGTAGAGCCAGCGATGGGCAAGGCTGAAGGTCGGCGCGGGCATTGCACTGTGCAGCAATTCGGCGAATGCGCCGTGCAGTTGCTCGATCACCGCTTCCTTGGGCAGGTCGATGTGCTGTCGGCTCCAGGCACTGGTGGCGTGCAACACCCAAGTATCGAGCGTGTTGTCGCGCCCCGGTTTACTGCGATTGCGCGCCAGCCAGTCGAGGGGGCTGTCCTGCACGAAGCAACCTTCAATCGGAGTATCCAGCGGCGTATCGAAGGCGAGGGCGACGGCCCAGGTCGGGTCCATTTTTACCCCGGCGGCGGCACCGGCGAGTTTCGGCGCGGCGGCCAGCAACGCGGTAGCTTGCGGTGCCGGCGTGGCGATCACGACATGACTGAAAGGACCGTGGGTGAAGCCTTCGGCGTCTTGCAGATGCCAATGTTCTTCGCCGCGATAGACCTCGGTAATCCGACAGGCAAATTGCACCTCCAGACCCTCGAGCAAGCCGCGGGTGATGGCGCTCATCCGTGGCGCACCGACCCAGCGGGTCTGCTCGTCCGGCGACAGATTCAGTTGCCCGCCCTGGAAGGTGTAGAGCTGCGGTGTCCACTCGGCGACCCAGCCCTGACTTTGCCAGCGCTGTACCTCGGTGACGAAACGTCGATCGCGGGCGGTGAAATATTGCGCGCCCAGATCCAGCGAACCGGCGTCGCTGCGTTTGCTCGACATACGTCCGCCGCTGCCGCGACTTTTATCGAACAATTGGACGGTGTGCCCAGTCTCCGTAAGAGCCTGAGCTGCCGAGAGTCCGGCGATGCCGGTGCCGATGATTGCGATAGGTACAGTCATAGGGGCCTCGTTTACCTTTCTGTACAGACTACGCCGTCGTTGAAACCTGTACAATTTTGTTTTTTGGTATAACTTCTAGCGTTCTCGTTCTGGCAGCTTGGCCTATGGTTAAACAATAGAACCTGCCCGATAGAAAAGATCCCTGTTTATAAAAATAGACTAGTGATCCGGGTAAAACGCCACGCGAGGAAGATGTCATGCATATATTGCTGACCGGCGGTACTGGTTTGATCGGACGTCAGCTCTGCCGACACTGGTCGGGGCAGGGCCATCGTCTGACGGTTTGGAGTCGACGCCCGCAAGCGGTCGCAAAAATCTGCGGGACGCAGGTGCGCGCCATCGCACGGCTGGAAGAGCTTGGCGAAGAACCCGTCGACGCAATCATCAATCTTGCTGGCGCGCCAATTGCCGACCGACTGTGGACCCATCGACGCAAAGCGTTGTTGTGGAGCAGCCGCATCAAACTCACGGAAACCCTGTTGGCGTGGCTTGAAACCCGGGCGCAGAAACCGGCGCTGCTGATTTCCGCTTCGGCCATCGGCTGGTACGGCGACGGTGGTGAGCGCGAGTTGAGCGAAGACTCACCGCCAGTGATCGACGATTTCGCCAGTCAGTTGTGTATTGCCTGGGAAGAGACTGCCCAGCGCGCAGAAGCGTTGGGCATCCGCGTGATACTGGTGCGCACCGGTCTGGTGCTGTCGGCCGAAGGCGGCTTTTTGTCGCGGCTGTTACTGCCGTTCAAACTTGGGTTGGGCGGGCCTTTGGGCAATGGCCGTCAGTGGATGCCATGGATTCATATCGATGACCAAATCGCCCTGATTGATTTTCTTCTGCATCGTGATCAGGCCAGTGGTCCTTATAATGCGTGCGCGCCAAAACCTGTGCGCAATCGCGAATTTGCCAAGACGCTGGGCAGTGTTTTACACCGTCCGGCGTTCATGCCAATGCCGACCCTGGCACTGAAGGTCGGTCTGGGCGAGATGTCATTGCTGTTGCTGGGCGGCCAACGGGCCACGCCGGCACGCTTGCTGGAAGCGGGATTCACTTTCCAGTTCACGGATTTACGCGCGGCTCTGGATGATCTCTCCAGCCGCCTCTGAAATAGGACGTTGCATGACCGATCACGCCTTGCTTCTGGTCAACCTGGGTTCCCCGGCCTCCACCTCGGTGGCCGATGTACGCCGCTACCTCAATCAATTTCTGATGGATCCGTACGTGATCGACCTGCCGTGGCCGGTACGGCGTTTGCTGGTATCGCTGATCCTGATCAAGCGCCCCGAGCAATCCGCCCACGCCTACGCCTCGATCTGGTGGGAGGAGGGGTCGCCGCTGGTGGTGCTCAGCCGTCGCTTGCAAGAGCAGATGAAGGCGCAGTGGAAGCATGGCCCGGTCGATCTGGCGATGCGTTACGGCGAGCCTTCAATTGAAACGTGCCTGACAAGACTGGTCGCGGCAGGGCACAAGCGCATCACGCTGGCGCCGCTGTACCCACAGTTCGCCGACAGCACCGCCACCACGGTTATCCAAGAAGCCAAACGAGTGCTGCGCGAGAAGAAGCTCGATGTGCAGCTCTCGATTTTGCAGCCGTTCTACGATCAGCCGGAATACCTCGACGCGCTCGTCGCCAGCGCCAAACCGCATTTGCAGCAGGATTACGATCACCTGCTGCTGAGCTTCCATGGTTTGCCGGAGCGGCATCTGACCAAGCTTGATCCGACCGGGCAGCATTGTTTCAAGAACGAAGATTGCTGCAAGAACGCATCCCCGGCGGTTCTGGCTACCTGTTATCGCGCGCAATGCCTGCGCACGGCGGCACTGTTCGCCGAGCGCATGGGGCTGGCGGACGGCAAATGGTCGGTGTCGTTCCAGTCGCGATTGGGTCGTGCCAAATGGATCGAGCCGTACACCGAAGCGCGGCTGGATGAGTTGGCGAAAAGCGGCGTGAAGAAGATTCTGGTGATGTGCCCGGCGTTCGTTGCTGATTGCATCGAAACGCTGGAAGAGATTGGTGATCGCGGCAAGGAGCAGTTCCGCGAAGCGGGGGGCGAGGAGTTGTTGCTGGTGCCGTGCCTGAATGACGACCCGCAATGGGCGAAGGCGTTGGCGACCCTCTGCGAAAGAGCGCCTCTGGCCCTCTAAAAGCATCGCGGGCAAGCCCGCTCCCACAGGTTCAGTGCAGTTCCTGTGGGAGCGGGCTTGCCCGCGATGACATTTGCACAAACAACAAAAAACTTACAACTTGATTAGAGCAGCGGATCATCCGCCTTCTTGTTCTTCCAGCCATCATTGCCCGGCAGCAGCAGGTTCAGCGCAATCGCCACCACCGCGCACAGCGCGATGCCTTTGAGGCCGAAGTCGTCCGGACCGGTGCCAGTGCCAACCAGCACACCACCAATCCCGAATACCAGCGTCACCGAAACAATCACCAGATTGCGTGCTTCGCCCAGATCGATCTTGTGGCGGATCAGGGTGTTCATGCCCACCGCCGCGATCGAACCGAACAACAAGCACAGAATCCCGCCCATCACCGGTACCGGAATGCTTTGCAGCAGCGCGCCGAACTTGCCGACAAACGCCAGGCTGATGGCGAAGATCGCCGCCCAGGTCATGATTTTCGGGTTGTAGTTCTTGGTCAGCATCACGGCGCCAGTCACTTCGGCGTAGGTGGTGTTAGGCGGGCCGCCGAACATACCAGCTGCGGTGGTGGCGATGCCGTCACCGAGCAGGGTGCGATGCAGGCCCGGCTTCTTCAGATAGTCACGACCGGTCACGCTACCGACTGCAATCACGCCGCCGATGTGTTCAATCGCCGGGGCCAATGCCACCGGAACGATGAACAGAATCGCCTGCCAGTTGAACTCCGGCGCGGTGAAATGCGGGATCGCGAACCACGGTGCTGCGGCAATTTTCGCGGTATCGACCACACCGAAATAGAACGCCATGGCGAAACCGACCAGCACGCCGGAAATGATCGGCACCAGACGGAAAATGCCTTTGCCGAACACTGCCACGATCAACGTGGTCAGCAGCGCTGGCATCGAGATCATCATCGCGGTCTGGTAGTGGATCAGTTCAGCACCGTCGCCAGACTTGCCCATCGCCATGTTCGCGGCAATCGGCGCCATGGCCAGGCCGATGGAGATAATCACCGGACCGATGACCACCGGCGGCAGCAGACGGTCGATGAAACCGGTGCCTTTGATCTTCACGGCCAGGCCAAGAAAGGTGTAGACGAAACCGGCCGCCATCACGCCGCCCATGGTCGCGGCGAGGCCAAACTGGCCCTTGGCGAGAATGATCGGGGTGATGAAAGCAAAGCTCGACGCCAGGAACACCGGCACCTGACGGCCAGTGACGATCTGGAACAGAATCGTCCCAAGACCTGCGGTAAACAGTGCCACGTTCGGGTCAAGGCCCGTGATCAGCGGCATCAGCACCAAGGCGCCGAAAGCCACGAACAGCATCTGGGCGCCGGACAGCACCGTGCGCCAGAGCGGATCGTTGAACTCTTGTTGCATGGTCACGCGTCCTTCTGCTTGGTGCCGAAGATCTTGTCACCGGCATCGCCAAGCCCTGGGATGATGTAACCGTGTTCGTTCAAACGTTCATCAATCGACGCGGTGTAGATGGTCACGTCCGGGTGAGCCTTTTCTACAGCGGCGATGCCTTCCGGCGCGGCAACCAGCACCATCGCGCGGATTTCCTTGCAGCCAGCCTTTTTCAGCAGGTCGATGGTCGCAACCATGGAGCTGCCGGTGGCGAGCATCGGGTCGATGATCATCGCCAGACGTTCGTCGATTTCCGGAACCAGTTTTTCAAGATAGGTGTGGGCTTGCAGGGTTTCTTCGTTGCGGGCAACACCCACAGCGCTGACCTTGGCACCCGGGATCAGGCTGAGCACGCCTTCGAGCATGCCGATACCGGCACGCAGGATTGGCACGACAGTGATCTTCTTGCCGGCGATTTTCTCGACCGACACGGTGCCGCACCAACCTTCGATATCGTAGGTTTCCAGCGGCAGGTCTTTGGTAGCTTCGTAGGTCAACAGCGCACCGACTTCCTGAGCGAGCTCGCGGAAATTCTTGGTGCTGATGTCTGCGCGGCGCATAAGGCCAAGTTTGTGACGGATCAGCGGATGGCGGATCTCTTGGATGGACATGGGGAAAGGCTCCGGCGGCGGGCAAAAAAACCGGCCTAGATTAATCTATCCGAGGGTGATGTCCTATAGGACATAGAGTACGTTAGTCCATAAAGGCTTGATTCAGTCGTGCGAGATGCGTACCTTTGCCCGCTTTTCGCGACTATCCCCCCCTTCAATCACCCCCCGGAGAGCGCCATGTCCGCTGATCTCGAGCATATCCGTCAAATCATGCGAGAGGCTGACTGCCTGTACACCGAGTCTGAAGTCGAGGCCGCCATTGCCCGCGTCGGTGCACAAATCAACGAAACACTGGCCGAGAGCAACCCGGTGGTGTTCTGCGTGATGAACGGCGGGCTGATTTTTTCCGGCAAGCTGCTGACCCATCTGCATTTCCCGCTGGAAGCGTCCTACCTGCACGCGACCCGTTATCGCAACGAAACCAGCGGCGGCGACCTGTTCTGGAAGGCCAAGCCAGAAGTCTCGTTCCTTGACCGTGACGTGCTGATCATCGACGACATCCTCGACGAAGGGCATACCCTGGGCGCGATCATCGATTACTGCAAACACGCCGGCGCGCGCAAAGTGCACACCGCCGTGCTGATCGACAAGGATCACGACCGCAAGGCGCGTCCTGACCTCAAAGCCGATTTCGTCGGCCTGCCGTGCATCGACCGTTACATCTTCGGTTACGGCATGGACTACAAAGGCTACTGGCGTAACGCCAACGGGATCTTCGCCGTTAAAGGCATGTAAGCAAGATCAAAAGATCGCAGCCTGCGGCAGCTCCTACAGGGGATTGATGTACACCCTGTAGGAGATGCCGGAGGCTGCGATCTTTTGCTTTTAGAGGCTGCTAAAGTGCTTGGCCCCGCCCTCAGTCTGCTCCTGTCCGCCGCGCCGATGCACAGTATCCAGGCCAATTTGCACACCGGCAGCGTGCGTGCGCGTTGAGCCGAGCGGCAGGGCAGGGGTAAACTGCCCGCCCCGTGTCATGTCTGCGAGCTGGAGTCGGCAATGCGTAAAGATAAGAAACAAGTGATTGGTGACGAGATCGGCGATGAGCAGATCAAGCTGTTTCTCGATTTTGAACCGGTCGACGCCACTTCGCCGTCGCTGCACAAACTGATCAAGGCTTACCGTGGTCTGCGTATCGACGACTTCGAGCGGTTTCTGACGTTCTTCGTCGAGGCCGGGTATGACCTCGATGGCAAGGACGAGCAGGGCCAGACGTTTGTTGATCAGATCAAGGATCAGCGCAACGCCCCGGAGTACATCGAGCTGATCGACAGGGCTCGCGGCTAAGGTCAAAAGACAGATCAAAAGATCGCAGCCTTCGGCAGCTCCTACATGGGATTGATGTACACCCTGTAGGAGCTGCCGAAGGCTGCGATCTTTTGCTTCTGACAGACATAAAAAACGCCCCGATCGGGGCGTTTTTTTTGCCGCAAGATCAAGCGTAGCTTGGCGTCTCGCTGCTTTCTTCAACCAGTTCCAGGGCGATGTTGTTCTGCGTGTTGATCTTGCGATACAGCGCAGCATCGGTTTCCAGAACCTTTTCACGGGCCGGGAAGATTTCCGCCAGTTTGCCAGCCCACTCGCCGGACGCTTTGCCCGGGAAGCACTTCTCGATCAATTCCAGCATGATCGAAACGGTCACCGACGCACCCGGCGAAGCGCCGAGCAGGGCCGCAAGAGAACCGTCCTTGGCCGCGACCAGTTCGGTACCGAATTGCAGGATGCCGCCCTTTTTCGGGTCTTTCTTGATGATCTGTACCCGCTGGCCGGCCACTTCCAGGCGCCAGTCTTCGGCTTTCGCCTCCGGGTAGAAACGGCGCAGGGATTCCAGACGCTGTTCCATCGACTGCATCACTTCGCTGACCAGGTACTTGGTCAGGTCCATGTTGTTTTTTGCCACCGCCAGCATCGGCCCGATGTTGCCGGCGCGAACCGACAGCGGCAGGTCCATGAAGGAACCGTGCTTGAGGAACTTGGTGGTGAAACCGGCGTATGGCCCGAACAGCAGGGATTTCTTGCCATCGACCACGCGGGTGTCCAGGTGCGGCACCGACATCGGTGGCGAACCTACGGCAGCCTGGCTGTAAACCTTGGCCTGGTGCTGTTTGACCACTTGCGGGTTGTCGCAGCGCAGCCACTGGCCGCTGATCGGGAAGCCGCCGAAGCCTTTGCTTTCTTCGATACCCGAAGCCTGCAGCAACGGCAGGGCCGCGCCACCGGCACCGAGGAAGACGAATTTGGCATCGACTTCACGGCTGCTGCCGCTGTTGACGTCCTTGATGCTGACGGTCCAGCCATTGCCGTTACGCTTGAGGCCGGTGACGCGCTTGCAGTATTTGACCTGGGCGTCGGGAGCGCTGGTCAGATGCTTGAGCAACTGATTGGTCAGGGCGCCGAAGTTGACGTCGGTGCCGTTCATCACGCGGGTCGCGGCGAGCACTTCATCGCTCGAACGTCCCGGCATCATCAGTGGCATCCACTCGGCCATTTTGGCCTTGTCTTCGGTGTACTCCATGTCCGAGAAGGCGTGGTGCTTGCTCAGCACATCGAAGCGTGACTTGAGGAAGGACACGCCGCTGTCGCCCTGCACGAAGCTCAGGTGCGGCACCGGGCTGATGAAGGATTTGCACGAGCCGAAGGTGCCTTTTTTGGTCAGGTACGACCAGAACTGCTTGGACACCTCGAACTGGGTATTGATGTGCACGGCTTTCTTGATATCGACGCTGCCGTCGGCCGCTTGCGGCGTGTAGTTCAGCTCGCACAGGCCAGCGTGGCCGGTACCGGCGTTGTTCCACGGGTTGGAACTCTCCGCAGCACCGGAGTCCATCAGCTCGACAACTTCCAGTTTGATCGCCGGATCGAGCTCTTTGAGCAGCACTGCCAGGGTGGCACTCATGATGCCGGCCCCAACCAGTACTACGTCGACTGCTTCGTTATGCGCCATTTAACGCGTCTCCAAAATCTGCAGCACCAAATTGTCGGCATGGCTGCCAGGCATTCAGGGACAGGTCAGTTGTGTCCCGGCTATCCGTGGTCAGGTTTCGCCATGTCCGAATCTTCGCAATTCTTCGCAACTTTGACGGATGCGTGCGGCGTGGCTTCCAGAGCTCCATGAACTCATTTCAGCGCCCGGCTGGCAATTCGACTTATGGTCGAGACATCCGTTTTTGTGCAACCAAATCCGTAGCGGACAGGCTTCAGGCTCCGGTATTCGAGGTATACCCGGTCCTGTGTCGTTGGGCTGTTTCAGACGCTAATGGTGCATGTTCAGACGCAAAACTATTCATTTGCTCGCCACACTCTTGTGAAGTTGTGAAAACCCGTTTTTTTCACGCTCTTTTGAAGACGTGAACCTCAAAAAGGGCTGTCCATGCCTGGCACCCTGCCCGCAAGGGCAAAACAACGCGGTGGCCGAGCGTGATGACAGCTCTGCAGATTCGCGAAAAGCGGGGGTTTGCCGGAAGAACAGGCAAGCGCGCCAACTTCACTCGATCTGTGTGGGCGGCTCTCTGTGGGCGATTTTTGATGCCAATGCAAGCGCATTGACGGTGTTGCGGGGCCCGATCAGGAGACGTCCTTATAATCGGGGGGAGATTGTATCGAAGAAATGCGCGGAGTTGGTCGAGTTTAATGACTTTTATTAGGCATCCGGTCAGATGCTCAACTGCACCTGCGCCCGTGCGCGCATTTGACGCGGTACGACCCGGGCGCTGGCGGGCAGCGGCTGGTTCAACCAGGTGAGGCGGATTTCTTCTATTTCCACCCAGCCATCGCCCATCGGTTGCAGGCTGCACTGTTTGAACGCTTGGCAAAGGCCGTTGCGGTCGAGCAAAGCAAAGCTGCGATGCAGCGGGCGTGGCGCGAACAACGAGATCAGATAACGCATGGCCGAGTACCTTGTTGGAGGACTGATTTGAAGGATGCCGGCGAGCCGTGACGTGCACATGTATGGCGGGTGAAGAATCTGTGACAGGAACCGCTTTCGACGGGGTTTGTCAGACATTTCAGTATTCACCGTCGGGTGCTGGTGACCCGCAGTGGCCCACCGCTATACTGCGGGCCTGTTTGTGCCTGATTCTGGAGAGAAAAGCATGTTGCAACGCCTGTTGTTCGGTTTGATCACTGTGGCCGGTTTGACTCTGGCCGGCTGCGCCCACAGCCCGCAACAACTGAGTCCGGAACCGAAGCTGACCACGCAATTGCCTGCGGTCGGCCGTGGCCAGCCAGTCGTCGTGCGTGTGGTTGACGGTCGTCCGTCGCCAACCCTGGGCACCCGTGGCGGTCTGTACCCTGAGACCAGCGCCATCACCGTCCAGCGCGAGCAGATCCTGCCGAAGTTGCAGGCTCAGGCTGAAGCCGCCGTGCGTTTGCTCGGGTTCACCCCGACCAACAACGCACCTAACGCTCCGCAACTGACTGTGACCCTGGCCGAACTGAAATATCAGTCGCCCAAAGAAGGCATGTACGTGACCGAAGCGACCATCGGCGCAACCTTCCGCTCTGACGTGCAGAACGCCAACCGTCGCTACAGCGGCCGTTACGGTGCTTCGCTGGACCAGCGCTTCGGCATGGCGCCGAATCAGGAAACCAACACCAAGCTGGTTAGCGACGTGTTGAGCGATGCGTTGACACGTCTGTTCAAGGATCCGACCGTGGGTCAGGTTCTGGCTGAATAAGCTGCTCGCCTGATGTGAAAAAGCCCGGGGCCAGTGATGGTTCCGGGCTTTTTCATGCCTACATCTCTACCTGCACACCCCATCCCTGTTGGAGCTGCCGAAGGCTGCGATCTTTTGATCTTGTTTTCAAACAATCAAAATCAAAAGATCGCAGCCTGCGGCAGCTCCTACAGGGGGCGTATCGTTCAGGCAGCCTGCGAATAAAAATCGAGAACGCTAACCCCCGTCAGCAAATCCGTTTCAGGCAAATCCGCATGCTGATGCCCGCCCAGCGCGCAATACACCAGCCAATGACGATCCTGAACATTGAAGGCAAGGCTGCCAACGAGACTTTGCTGCTCGTCGTAAGGGGTGATGAGGTACAGACGATCCTGGTTTTCAGCGTGAAGCATGACGCGTTCCATGTGTGTTTCGAGGCGCGCATGGTGGTGCATCCACATGACGAAGCCGTGACACAGGACAGCCATCGGTCGATTGTCGCGTTATTTGTCGTAAAGGCTGGGGCGGGGCAGGCAGGTTTCGGTAGAATCGCGCCGCGGTCGTCGGTCTGGCGTCTGCCACACTGATTAAGTTTGAGGTCTGTGATGTCGCTGCATTTGATGACGCTGTTTACCAATCATCCCGCCAAATTGATCAATCTGCTGGCGCTGTTGTTGGCGTTTCCCGGCAGTTGGCTGCTGCACGCGACCCGCCGCCGCGAACAACGCGCATCGGCCAGCATCGCCGCACAGCGCCAGGCTCAGCCGAATGCCGAACCGATTCTGGATTGGTCGACGTTGCGCATGAACCGCTTTTTCTATCGCTTCGGTTTTGCCTGCCTGGGTCTGGCGCTGGTCATTTCCTGGATCAGTACCCAATTTTAAAATCAAAAGATCGCCGCCTTCGGCAGCTCCTACAGGGGATAGATATTTACCCTGTAGGAGCTGCCGGAGGCTGCGATCTTTTGATCTTGCTTATGTCTTAAAGCGCCAACCCAGCCTTGACCCGATACTGGTTACGCACCGGCGTTGCATATTGCAGCACCAGATACGGACGATGCTCTTCAGGGCAAGCGTCCAGCCGTGACTGCCACTCTTCCTGCGCCTTGGCCAGCTCATCCGCCGGGAACACCTCGGCAGCTTTGGGCACATTCAGTTGCGGATCCGCATCGGCCCATTGCGCATACGCCAGGTAATGCACGGGGAACAACCGGTAGCCGCCGAGAATCTGCTTGTCCATCTCGACTGCCAACAGTTTGGTGTCTTCGAACAACTCGGTGATCGGCGCAGCAAAGTTCACGTGCACCCGGCCCTTGTAGCCAGTGATGCCCTTGGCAATGCTCACGTCATCCTCGCCCGGCACTTTGCTGTAGGTGCCGGTGGTGGCGCGGATGTACAGTTCGCGGGCCTTGGCCTGGTCGCACGGATCGTATTCGTAGCTGATCGACACCGGGGTGACGTTCAGCGACTGAATCACTTCGCCGAACGGCTCGTCCTTGCGGCTCATGTGGAACATCTTGAGGATCGCCGACTCGGTGCGGTCGTCCCCATCCTTCGCCCGGCCTTCGGCCTGAGCAATCCAGATCGAGGCGCAGTCGTTGCGGATCGAGTGGTTGATGTACGCCGACAGCAACTGATACGCGGCCATTTTCTCGCGACGGCCGGTGATCGAGCGGTGCACGATGAAACTCTTGTTCAGGCGCATCAGGTCGCTGACGAACGGCTTCTGCAACAGGTTGTCACCGATCGCGATACGCGGCGTCGGCAGGCCGGCGTGGTACACGGCATAGTTGACGAAGGCCGGGTCCATGACGATGTCGCGGTGGTTGGCGATGAACAGATACGCGCTGCCGGACTTGAATTGCTCGACCCCGGTGTAGGTCACGCCGTCAGTGGCGCGCTCGATGGTGTGGTCGACGTAAGCCTCGACCTTGTCCTGCAAAGTCGCCACCGATGTCACGTCGGCAAACTCACGACGCAGCCGATGGGCTATAAGTGGTTTGAGCATCCAGCCGAAAGGACCGGCAAAACGCGGGAAGCGGAAGTGGGTGAGGATATCTAGAAACGCCTTGTCGCCGAGCAGTCTTGCCAGTACCACAGGTACTTCGCTGTCGTCGTAAGGTCGGATGGCATCGAATTCGCCCATCATGCTCTCTTGTTGGAAACGGCTAGGGTAAGTAAAGGTTTTGATCGAAAACCAACGGGGCACGGTCTGAAAAAATAGCCAGACAAAAATAGCCCTGCAAATAGACCGGCGATTATACGCACAAGTCACTTGGGAGACCGCGATGCTGGAAGCCGCACTGTATGAATGTCCTTATTGTGGGGAGCAGGTAGAGACGTCGGTGGACCTGTCCGGCGGCGATCAGACTTATATCGAGGACTGTCAGGTGTGCTGTCGGCCGATTACGTTTGTATTGCAGGTTCACGGTGAGGAATGGCATCTGGAAGTCTTCAGCGAAAACGAGTGAGGGGCGCCCATGCAGCGAATCTACGAACCGGAAAACCTGATGGAAGGCGAGATGCTCAAGGGCATGCTCGCCAGCGAGGGTATCGAGGCGCATCTGGTGGGCCGGGATTTGCTCGGCGGCACGGGCGAGTTGCCGATCTTCGGATTGCTGGGGCTGTCGGTCGATAACGATCAGGCCCAATACGCCCTCGAGCTGATCACCGCGTACAATGCCGCGCTGCCGCTGCCCGGCGACGAACCGGAGAGCTTCCCCGGTACGCTGGTCTGTTAGGCTGACGTTCGTTTTATTTTCTGAGTCGTGTTGCCCCATGTGTGGACGTTATGCCCTGTTTCGCTGGAACCGCGACTTCGCGGCCCTGCCAGGTTTTCCTGCCGATCAACTGGCGCAGTGGAACATTTCCCCCAACGATTCGGTGCTGATGCTGCGTGCCGGTGAAGACGGCGAGCGCACCTTGGCCCGCGCCCGCTGGGGGTTGACGCCGCCATGGCTGACGGACTTGTCGCGCACCCCGGCGCACGCCCGCGCCGAAACCGTGGCCGAGCAACCGATGTTTCGCGAGGCGCTGCGTTTGCGTCGCTGCCTGCTGCCGGCCAACGGCTTTTATGAATGGCGCGGCACCCAACGCAAGCGCCCGTACTGGCTGACGCCGGGGGAGGGTGCTTCGCTGTTTTTTGCGGCGATCTGGGAGGCGTATCCGGTGCAGGAGCAGGTTTGGTTAAGTACAGCGGTGATCACGCAATCAGCCGCCAGTCAGCGTCGGCCGTTGATTCTGGATGAGGCGGGGCAGGCCGCGTGGCTGGATCCAGCAACGCCGTTGCATGCCTTGCAAGCCTTGCTTGCCAGTGAACCCGCCGCGTTGCGCGAGCGGGTGTTGGCGAACATGGTCAATGATCCGAAGCTCAATGGGCCGGAGTGTCTGACCCCGGGTTAGGGTGAGGGGCTTTTGCTCTGACGGGATATGTCTGAAAGTCGCTGCAACACGTCCGTTGTATCTGGCGCCAATACAATTACCCACCTACGATACGCGACAGGTTTTCAGGGAGCTTTTGAATGAACAAGACATTGGTTGTAAGTGCACTGAGCGCAGCGCTGTTGCTGGCCGGTTGTCAGTCGGTCAACACCACCAGCGGCGGCGCCGTGGGTGTGGAGCGCAAGCAATACATGTTCAGCATGCTGTCCTCGCAAGAGGTCGATCAGATGTATGCCCAGTCCTATCAGAAGACCGTAGGCGAGGCGTCGACCAAGGGTGTGCTGGACAAGACCAGCAGCGACGCCAAGCGGGTTCAGGCCATTTCCAGCCGTCTGATCGCCCAGGCACCGAATTTCCGTCCGGATTCGGCGCAGTGGAAGTGGGAAGTCAATCTGATCAAGAGCGATGAACTCAACGCCAACTGCGGCCCCGGCGGCAAGATCATTTTCTACACCGGGCTGATCGACAGCCTGAAACTCACCGACGATGAAATTGCCGCAATCATCGGCCATGAAATCGCCCACGCCCTGCGCGAGCATGGTCGGGAAGCGATGTCCAAGGCCTATGGCATTGAAATGGCCAAACAGGGCGCGGGCGCGCTGCTCGGTCTTGGCCAGGACAGCCTGGCGCTGGCCGACACCGTGGCCAACTACGGCATGACCTTGCCTAACAGCCGCGCCAATGAAAACGAAGCCGATCTTATCGGTCTGGAACTGGCTGCTCGTGCCGGCTTCAACCCGAATGCCGCAATCACCCTGTGGAACAAGATGAGCAAGGCATCGGAAGGCTCGCCGCCAGAGTTCATGAGCACACACCCGGCGTCGACCAGTCGGATCGCTTCGTTGCAGGCGGCGATTCCGAAGGTGATGCCGCTGTACGAAAAAGCTCCGAAGTCCTGAGACTCTCGCAGATTCTATGATTGACGGGATTTCATTGTGGTGAGGGGATAAATCCCCTCACCACAGGTCAGTGCCACATCAGTCAGGGGTGTTAAACCCAGCCACTGCTCTGCATCGCCTTGTACACCGCAACGAGCGCCAGAATCAGGAATGCCGAGGCCGCCAGGCGTCGGATCAAGGTCAGCGGCAGTTTGTCCGCGGCAAAATTACCCGCCAGTACAACCGGCACGTTGGCAATCAGCATGCCCAACGTGGTGCCGATAATCACCAGCCACAACTCCGGATATTGCGCGGCGAGCATCACCGTTGCGACCTGGGTTTTGTCGCCCATCTCGGCAAGGAAGAACGCGATAAGCGTAGTGAGGAACGGCCCGAACTTGCGCGCGGTGCTGGCTTCATCGTCATCCATTTTGTCCGGGACCAATGTCCACAGCGCAGTGGCGGCGAAGCTTGCGGCGAGAATCCAGTGCAACACGGAGTCGGAGAAGAAGCTGCCAAACCAGGCACCTACCGCACCGGCTGCTGCGTGGTTGGCCAGGGTCGCAGCGACGATGCCGGCAATGATCGGCCAGGGTTTGCGAAAGCGTGCGGCCAGAATCAGCGCGAGCAGTTGCGTCTTGTCGCCGATTTCGGCCAAGGCAACGATTGCGGTGGGAACGAGTAACGAGTCCAGCATCAGGATTTTCCTAAGGGGCGGGTCGACACGGCTATGACACGTACAGCCTTCCCGCCCCGGGTAAGGTGTGCGTGTCATAGGTCTTGTCAAACCCTGCAATCCGTCTGATGCGGACGCTTGGGTCGCATACGCCATGATCTGAGGATCAAGTATGTTGACGTATGCCGGACGAGCTTGGTGCTCGTGGGAGACTACTCCCCTAGGACGGAGCGGATTCTGCCTTCGCAAATCCGATAGAGCAAGAACAAATTTTCAGCCGCGCTTGGCCCGGTAAATCCGGAAACCGTTCCCCTCGGCCTTGATCGCGCAGACCCCGAGGTGCTCTTCAATCAGCGGTTGATACTTCAGGAAGCTATTGGCAACCAAGCGAAGTTCGCCACCGTTTTTCAGATGTTTGGCTGCTTTTCGCAGCAAGTTCTCGGTTGCGAAATAATCGGTATGGACGCCGACATGAAACGGCGGATTGCTCAGAATCGCGCTCAGACCCATCGGTGCAGCATCGATACCGTCACCGGTCAGCACTTCAGCCTCCAGCCCGTTGGCGGCAAGGGTCAGACGGCTGCTGGCGGCGGCAAACGCGTCGACGTCGAGCAAAGTGACCTGGTTGTGCGGGTAGCGACGTTTTACCGCAGCGCCCAACACTCCAGCGCCACAGCCGAAATCCAGCAGATGGCCGCTCGGCAGTTTGTCCAGATGATCGAGCAGCAGGGCGCTGCCGCGATCCAGTCGACCATGGCTGAACACGCCCGGCAGGCTGATGACTTTCAGCGGACCTTCGGCCAGCGGCAATTCATAGGTTTGTGCCAGGCTTTCCAGCGACTTCACTTCAGGGGCATTGGCTACCGTGACTTGCCAGAGCTGGCAGTGCCGCGCGCTATCGAGCTTGCGCGGCTTGCCGAACGGGTTGAGCTGCTTGGAAGCGCCTTCGATGCCGCTGCGTTTCTCCCCGACCAGAAAAACTTCGCGCCCGGCCAGACGCGCGGCCACAGCGTTGAGGATGTAGTCGGTCAAGTCCTTGGACTTGGGCAGGAACACCACGGCGCTGTCGAACTCGCGCTGTGGAATGTTCACGCCGAAATGGCTACGCCCTTCGAAGCGCGCCTCCAGGGCGTTTTGGTCGCCAGCATGCCAGCACCAGCCAAACGCGTTGGGCAGGCGCCCGAGCAAATCGTCGGCAGGCAAACCGGCCAACAACAGCGAACCCTGGAATAACTCGGGCTGACGAAGCAGTACTTCACTGCGCGGATCCATATCTGCTCCTCAAAAAAAAGTGCCGCAGTCTATCAACTGACGACCCGCAGCGCCTTACCGCTGAAGAACGCCTCGGCGTTTTCGGTCAATTGACCGACGATGCGCTGCCGCGCCTCGCGGCTGCCCCAGGCGTTGTGTGGCGTGACGATCAGACGCGGAATGTCGGCGGCCAGCAGCGGATTGCCTTGGGTGGGCGGCTCGACACTCAGCACGTCAGTGGCGGCGCCGCCCAGATGACCGGCGCGCAAAGCATCGGCCAGTGCCTGTTCATCGATCAGCCCGCCGCGGGCGGTGTTGACCACGAACGCGCCGGGTTTCATCGAGGCCAGTTCGCGGGCGCCGATGAAGTGGCGTGTGTGTTCGTTGAGCGGGCAGTGCAAGGTCAGGGCGTCGATCTGCGGGAGCAGTTGATCCAGCGGCAAACGATCCGCTCGGGCAGGGCGCCCCGGGATCTGCCCGAGCAATACGCGCATGCCAAACGCTTCGGCCAGTCGCGCGACGGCGCTGCCGAGTTCGCCATGACCGAGCAAGCCGAGGGTTTTGCCTTGAAGTTCGACAATCGGGTAGTCGAGCAGGCAGAACTGTTTCGCCTGCTGCCAGCGGCCTTCGCCGACGGCTTTTTGATAATCGGCCAGGCGGGTGGCGAGGTTGAGCAACAGCATGATCGTGTGTTGCGCCACCGATGGCGTGCCGTAACCCTGACAGTTGCACACCGTGATGCCGTGGGCGCGAGCGGCCACCAGATCGACGTTGTTGGTGCCAGTGGCGGTGATCAGGATCAGTTTGAGGTCAGGGTTGGCGGCCATGGCGGCGGCGTCGATCAGGATCTTGTTGCTGATCGCCACGGTGGCACCTTGCAGGCGTTCGGCAACCTGTTCAGGCAAGGTCTGAGCGAACAATTGCAAGTCGCTGAAGCAGGCGCGCAACGGGCTGAGGTCGAGATCGCCAAGATCCAGTGAAGGATGATCAAGGAATACGGCGCGGCGCGGGTTCGTCATCAACTGTACCTTTTGTGCTGTGAACGGAAGGCGTAATCTGCCGAGCCTACCAGATGAAACAAATCGTTACGTAAAGGCACTACACCCTGTGGCTAGGGGATTTAGCGAAATGTCGCACCGCCCCGATGGGTTGCGCAGCAGCCCCCAGACAACTCACCTCAGTGTGCCAGACACACCGCGGGCAACAGTTTTGGGGCTGCTTCGCATCCCATCGGGGATAAATCCCCTCGCCACAGGGTTAAGGTCGCTCGAGAATAATTTTTAACCTTTAAAAAGGAGCCCCCATGTACTGGACCGAGTTCTTGACCGTTGCGCTGATCCACCTGCTGGCCGTCGCCAGCCCCGGCCCGGACTTTGCCGTGGTCGTGCGCGAGAGCGTCACCCACGGAAGACGCGCCGGCACCTGGACGGCGCTGGGTGTGGGCACGGCGATTTTCCTGCATGTGGGCTATTCGCTGCTGGGCATCGGTTTGATCGTGTCGCAGTCGATTGTGCTGTTCAACGCACTGAAATGGGCGGCTGCGGCGTACCTGCTGTACATCGGCTTCAAGGCCTTGCGTGCGCAACCGGCAAAAACCGTCACCGATGACCTGCACAAGGAAGCGGGTGAGCGCACCGCCCGTGGTGCGTTCACTTCGGGCTTCGTCACCAATGGCCTTAATCCGAAAGCCACGCTGTTCTTCCTGTCGTTGTTCACCGTGGTGATCAACCCGCACACGCCGCTGGCGGTGCAGGCCGGTTACGGCGTTTACCTCGCCGTCGCGACCGCTTTCTGGTTCTGCCTGGTGGCCATGCTGTTCAGTCAGCAACGCGTACGCGCCGGTTTCGCCCGCATGGGCCACTGGTTCGATCGCACCATGGGCGCGGTGCTGATCGCCCTCGGTGTGAAAATCGCGTTCACCGAAATGCATTGATCGGCTGGCCCTAGCCGACTCCCCATGTAGGAGCTGCCGAAGGCTGCGATCTTTTGATCTGTTTTTGAGAGACTAGATCAAAAGATCGCAGCCTTCGGCAGCTCCTACAGTTGTTACCTTCCACTTCCCTCGAATCGGCAAATGCTGGCGCAAAGCTAGCATTTGTACGGCTCTGCAAATCATTCCTTTGGCTGATTTGGCTGGCGTATAAGGGTTTTAGAGTACAAATCTCTACGCCAACACCGAGCCGTCAGAAAAGGGATTCTTATGTTGCAGACTCGCGTCATTCCCCCAGCCGATGGGGCCTACCAGTATCCATTGCTGATCAAGCGGCTGCTGATGTCCGGTGCCCGTTACGAGAAAACCCGCGAGATCATCTACCGTGACCAGTTGCGCTACAGCTACCCGACCCTGATCGAGCGCGTGGCGCGGCTGGCCAACGTGCTGACGGTTGCGGGCGTCAAGGCCGGTGACACCGTGGCGGTGATGGACTGGGACAGTCACCGTTACCTGGAATGCATGTTTGCCGTTCCGATGATCGGCGCGGTGATCCACACCATCAACGTGCGCCTGTCACCGGAACAGATCCTCTACACCATGAACCACGCCGAGGACCGCTTTGTGCTGGTCAACAGCGAGTTCGTCGGCTTGTACCAGGCGATCGCGCCGCACCTGACCACGGTCGAGAAAACCCTGCTGCTGACCGATCTGCCGGAAAAAACCGCCGAGCTGCCGAATCTGGTGGGCGAGTATGAGCAACTGCTGGCCGCCGCCAGCCCGCAGTACAACTTTGCGGACTTCGACGAAAACTCGGTCGCCACCACGTTCTATACAACTGGCACCACCGGCAACCCGAAAGGCGTGTACTTCACCCATCGGCAACTGGTGCTGCACACCATGGGCGTGTCGACGATCATGGGCTCCATCGACAGCGTGCGCCTGCTCGGCACCAACGACGTCTATATGCCGATCACGCCGATGTTCCATGTACACGCGTGGGGCCTGCCTTACGTGGCGACCATGCTCGGGCTCAAACAGGTTTATCCGGGGCGCTATGATCCGGAGTTTCTGGTGGAACTGTGGCGCAAAGAGAAAGTCACGTTCTCCCATTGCGTGCCGACCATCCTGCAAATGCTGCTCAACGCCAAAGGTGCGCAGGACACCGATTTCGGCGGCTGGAAAATCGTCATCGGCGGCAGCGCACTCAACCGTACCTTGTACGAAACCGCCAAGGCTCGCGGCATTCAACTGACCGCCGCTTATGGCATGTCCGAGACCGGGCCATTGGTGTCGTGCGCGCACCTCAACGATGAGCTGATGGCCGGCACCGAAGATGAGCGCACCACCTATCGAATCAAGGCTGGTGTGCCGGGGCCACTGGTAGAAGCCGCAATCGTTGATGCCGACGGCAACTTCCTCCCGGCCGATGGCGAAACCCAGGGCGAGCTGGTGCTGCGTGCGCCGTGGCTGACCGAAGGTTATTTCAACGAACCGCAAAAAGGCGCCGAACTGTGGGCCGGCGGCTGGCTGCACACCGGCGACGTCGCGACGCTCGACAGTATGGGCGTGATCGACATCCGTGACCGGATCAAGGACGTGATCAAGACCGGCGGCGAATGGATTTCCTCGCTGGACCTCGAAGACCTGATCAGCCGTCACGTCGCGGTACGCGAAGTAGCAGTGGTGGGCATCGCCGATCCGCAGTGGGGCGAGCGCCCGTTTGCCTTGCTGGTGATCCGCGAAGGGCACGAAATCGGGGCGCGCGAGCTCAAGGAACACCTCAAGCCATTCGTGGAGTTGGGGCACCTGAGCAAGTGGGCGATTCCAAGCCAGATCGCTCTTGTTACCGAAATTCCCAAGACCAGCGTCGGCAAGCTCGACAAGAAGCGCATCCGCCTCGACATCACTGAATGGCAGGCCAATAACAGCACCTTCCTCTCGACACTTTAGCGTCTGCTGGCGCGCCGAAAATGGCGCGCCAGACCCGCCAAGCAAGCGCTTGCCTTGTGAAATCGAAAATTTCAGCCATCCTTGCCATGCCGACACGTGTCGGACTGGCGAAAGGACTGTTCCAGAGTGGTCGGCAGCTGCAAATCACACTTTAGAGGGATCAAGCTCTACAACCTGCTGGCTATAGTCCACTCAAGGATTTTTAAGAACGTGGCACACGCACAAAACGGGGCGATGCATCTTTGGAGTGACGTCGGACAGCCTTTGGCATCCGGTCCTCCAGACGTTTTTAAAAGTACTCACTGCCATAACAATAATGCACATGGAGTAGCGTCGATGACCTCAGTAAACCAGTTCTGGCGCCGGGCGAAACTGCCTCTGGCAGTCAGTCTTGCTTCCTCGCTCGCCGGGCCTGCATTCGGCGTCAGTTTCAACGTTGGTGAAATCGAAGGTCAGTTCGATTCATCCCTGTCGATCGGCGCAAGTTGGTCTACCCAGAGCCCGAACAAGAACCTCATCGGCGTCAACAATGGCGGTCACGGTCTGTCGCAGACTTCTGACGATGGCCACGCCAACTTCAAGAGCGGCGAAACCTTTTCGAAGATCTTCAAGGGCATTCATGACCTTGAATTGAAATATGGCGACACTGGTGTGTTCGTCCGTGGCAAATACTGGTACGACTTCGAACTCAAGGATGAAAGCCGTCAGTTCAAGGACATCAGTGACAACAACCGCAAGGAAGGCGCCAAGTCCTCCGGTGGGCAGATCCTCGACGCCTTCGTCTACCACAACTACGCCATCGCCGATCAGCCGGGCTCGGTGCGTCTGGGCAAGCAGGTGGTGAGCTGGGGTGAAAGTACCTTCATCGGTGGCGGCATCAACTCGATCAACCCGATCGACGTGTCTGCTTTCCGCCGTCCAGGTGCCGAGATCAAGGAAGGCCTGATCCCGGTCAACATGTTCTACGTGTCTCAGAGCCTGACCGACAACCTGTCGGCCGAAGCCTTCTACCAGCTCGAATGGGACCAGACCGTCGTCGATAACTGCGGCACTTTCTTCTCGCAGCCGGACATTGTCGCGGACGGTTGCAACGACAACCTGCGCGTGCTGAACAAGCGTTCGACTATTCCGGCCGTTGCACTGGGGCCGTTGGCCGCCAACGGCGTCGATGTCAATCAGGAAGGCGTTCTGGTGCGCCGTGGTCCGGACCGCGATGCCCGTGACAGCGGTCAGTGGGGCGCGTCCCTGAAGTACATGTTCGAGCCTCTGGATACCGAGTTTGGCGCGTACTTCATGAACTACCACAGCCGTGCGCCGATCTTCAGCGCCACCGGTGCGCCACAGTCGGTCTACAACACCGCAGCGTCTTTGCCTGGGCCGTTCGCTGCTCTCGCACCACTGCTGGTGGCGGGCAACTCGAATTACTTTATTGAATACCCTGAGGACATTCGCCTCTACGGCCTGAGCTTCTCCACCACCCTGCCTACCGGTACGGCGTGGAGCGGTGAAATCAGCTATCGCCCGAATGCTCCAGTACAACTGAACTCCACCGACATCCTGTTCGCCGGTGTTCGTCCGCTGGGCGGCGCGCTGACCAACGCTTCGCTGCTCAATGGCGTTCCTGGTCAGGACCTGCACGGCTATGAGCGCAAGGAAATCACCCAACTGCAAACGACCTTCACGCACTTCTTCGATCAGGTCATGGGCGCCAGCCGTCTGACCCTCGTTGGTGAAGCGGGCATGACCTACGTCGGCGGTCTGGAAAGCCGTTCCGACAAGCGTTATGGCCGGGATCCGGTTTATGGTCCGGGTGAGTTGCCGGCCACTGGCGCTATCAATACCTGCGCCAACATTCTCAACGCCAGCACCATCAATGGTGCAGGGCCGGGTTCGCCACAGAACAACCGCAGCCGCAATTGCGACAACGACGGCTTCACCACATCGATGTCGTGGGGCTATCGCGGTCGGGCCATCTGGGATTACAACGACGTCTTCGCCGGTGTGAACCTCAAGCCGAACGTGGCCTGGTCCCATGACGTCAGCGGCTACTCGCCTGGCCCTGGCGGCAACTTCGAAGAAGGTCGCAAAGCGGTCAGTCTGGGCGTCGATGCCGAGTACCAGAACACCTACACCGCGAGCCTGGCTTACACCAACTTCTTCGACGGCAAGTACACCACCGTGGATGACCGCGACTTCGTTGCGCTCAGCTTCGGCGTGAACTTCTAAGCACTGCATTTCAGGACGAACGAATTTATGAAAATAACAAAAAGTCTGTTCCACGCGGGTGTTCTGGGTCTGTCGCTGCTGGCGACCGGCGTCATGGCCGCAGTGCCTGCTGGCGAAGCGGACAAGCTGGGCAAGAGTCTGACCCCGATGGGCGCAGAAATGGCGGGCAACGCCGATGGTTCTATCCCGGCCTGGAAGCCGTTGGCGAAGAATGCCGGCACGGTCGACGCGCGTGGCTTCCTGTCCAACCCTTACGCCAGTGAGCAACCGCTGTTCACCATCACTGCCAAGGATGTCGACAAGTACAAGGACAAACTTGCGCCGGGCCAGTACGCGATGTTCAAGCGCTACCCGGAAACCTTCAAGATGCCGGTCTACCCGTCGCATCGCGGCGCTACCGTGCCGGATGAGGTGTTCGCCTCCATCAAGAAAAACGCCACCACCACCACGTTGGTGTCGGGCGGCAACGGTCTGGAAAACTTCGAAACGGCTGTGCCGTTCCCGATTCCGAAAACCGGCGTCGAAGTCATCTGGAACCACATCACCCGCTATCGTGGTGGCAGCGTGACGCGTCTGGTGACCCAGGCCACACCGCAACCGAACGGTTCGTACAGCCTGGTGTACTTCCAGGATCAGTTCGTGTTCCGCGACAAGATGAAGGACTACGATCCGGCGAACCCTGGCAACATCCTGTTCTACTTCAAGCAGAAAGTGACCGCGCCGGCACGTCTGGCCGGTGGTGTGCTACTGGTGCACGAAACCCTCGACCAGGTTAAAGAGCCACGTTCGGCGTGGGTCTACAACGCCGGTCAGCGCCGGGTGCGCCGCGCACCGCAAGTGTCCTATGACGGCCCGGGTACTGCGGCGGACGGTCTGCGTACTTCCGACAACCTGGATATGTTCAACGGCGCGCCGGATCGCTATGACTGGAAGCTCGAAGGCAAGAAAGAGATGTACATCGCCTCCGACAGCTACAAACTCGACGATCCGAAACTGAAATACGCCGACATCATCAAGGCCGGCCACATCAACCAGGATCTGGCGCGTTACGAGCTGCGCCGCGTCTGGCACGTGGTTGCGACCCTGAAAGAAGGTCAGCGCCATATCTACGCCAAACGTGACTTCTACATCGACGAGGACACCTGGCAAGCAGCGGTCATCGACCATTACGACGGTCGTGGTCAGCTGTGGCGTGTGGCCGAGGCGCATGCCGAGAACTACTACGACAAGCAAGTGCCGTGGTACGCCCTGGAAACCCTCTACGACCTGCAATCCGGCCGCTACCTGGCGCTGGGCATGAAGAACGAAGAGAAGAGTGCGTATGACTTCGGCTTCACCGCGACCACCAGCGACTTCACCCCGGCCGCTCTGCGTCAGGAAGGTGTTCGTTAAACCGCTGTAAACCCGAGGCCGCATCCTCGTGAAAACGCCCCGACTGGTTCGGGGCGTTTTTTTTTTGCTGATCATTTTTGCAGCGCTTTGTGTAGGAGCTGCCGAAGGCTGCGATCTTTTGATCCTGCTGTTGATTCTGAAACTCCAACGTCAAAAGATCGTAGCCTTTGGCAGCTCCTACAGGATTTGGCGTGGAGGTCCTTGTAGCCTTTTTGTAGCCATTTGTAGCAGCTACCTTCATAACCGGTTCGTTTAAGGCTAGTCTGCGGACATCTGCAACGCCGCCAACAGCAATTCGAACAAGAGCCGGCCATGACTGATCTGTCCCCACTTCCGGGTCCCGCAAGCGTTGCCGTCGCGGCACTGGACGGGCGTTTTTTTCGCCCGCCGCTGCCTGACGGGCACGTATTGCGACCACGCCTTTGCGAGCGCCTGCAAGCAGGACTCGGTGGACGGCTGTTGCTGGTCAGCGCCCCCGCAGGCTTCGGCAAGAGTTCGCTGGCCGTGGAGTTTTGCCAAAGTCTGCCGGTGCATTGGCAAAGTCTCTGGCTGGGCCTGAGCCCACGGGACAGCGACCCCGGTCGCTTTCTCGAGCGCTTGCTCGAAGGCCTGCAGGACTACTTTCCACAATTGGGCAGCCGCGCACTCGGCCTGCTGAAGATGCGCCAACGCCACCAGCCGTTTGCCTTTGAAGAATGGCTCGACGGCTTGCTTGATGAACTGGCGCAGCACCTTGATCCGGCGACACCCTTGTTGCTGGTGCTCGACGATTACCATCTTGCCCAAGGCCCGGTGCTCGACCGTTGCCTGCAGTTTTTCCTCAATCACTTGCCCGAGGGGTTGCTGGTGATGGTCACCAGTCGGCAGCGCCCTGACTGGCACCTGGCGCGCTTGCGACTGTCGCGGCAATTGCTGGAACTGCACGAGCAGGATTTGCGCCTGACCCACGACGAAGCCCTGACATTGCTCGATCGCCACAGCACTTCACTGCGCGGCGAAGCGTTGGAAAACCTCATCCAGCGCAGCGAAGGCTGGGTCGCCGGACTGCGTTTCTGGCTGCTGGCAGCATCTGAAGCCGGCAGTGAAGCAGCGTTGCCGCAAGCGTTGAATGGCGGGGAAGGGCTGATCCGCGACTATCTGCTCGAAGAAGTCATCGATTGCCTGCCCATCGAAGTGCAATCGTTTCTCTACGACACGGCACCGCAGGAGCGCTTTTGCAGCGAACTGTGCGATGCCGTCCGCGAAGCCCATGACAGTGCCGAGATCCTGCGTTTCCTGCAGGCGCATCAGGTGTTTCTGGTGCCGCTGGATGAGCACGGGCACTGGTATCGCTATCACCATTTGTTTTCCGACTTGTTGCGCAGTCGCCCGGTTGCTCAGGCCATGGTGCCCACCGCAACATTGCATTTGCGCGCCTGTCGCTGGTTCAACGCTCAGGGTCTGCTCGACGAAGCGGTGGAGCAGGCGTTGCGTGCCGGCCATCTGGATGTGGCGGCGAATCTGGTGCAGAACCTGTCGGAGGAGCAACTGCTGGCCGAGCAGAATGTCGGCATGCTGCTGCGCTGGAAAATGGACTTGCCCGACAGCTTGCTGATCAGCACGCCGCGCTTGATCGTGCTGTACAGCTGGGCCCTGGGGCTAGCCTGTCAGCTCGACGCGGCCGAAGAATTGTCCAGCCATCTGAGCCGCTTTCTGCCGGCGCCATCGGCCACGGCGCAAAAGTCGATGCTGGCGCAATGGCTGGCGTTGAGCGGGATCATCGCGCGCGGACGCGGTCATCGCGAGTTGACGCTCAAGTACTGCAGCGAAGCGCTCGAAAGCCTGCCGGCCAAGCGCTACGGCCAGCGGCTGATGTGCTTGTCGACGTTATCCAACCTGGCGATTGCCGACGGTGATCTGTGGCGCGCGCGGGGATTGAATCGTGAGTCCCTTGAGTTGGCGCAACGCGTCGGTAATCCGTTATTCGAAGCACTGGCGCATTACGATCGCGCCCGCGTTCTGCAGGCTCGCGGTGAAATTCAGCGTTCGCTCGATGAAGTCCATCAGGGCCTGGAACGGTTGCGCGGACTTTCCCCGCAGCGCCTGTATGCCGTGCGCGCGCGACTGACGCTGTACGAAGGTTTTCTATTGGCGATGCGCTTGCAGCCGCAGCTCGCACGCGTGCGGTTATTGGCCGGGCTCAGTGAAGCTCGGGCCTGTCGTGACATCAGCGTGTTGATCGGTCACTGCGTGATCGCCCGCCTGGACGGTGCCAGTGGCGAATTCGCCAAAGCCTTCGCCGAACTCGCCGAAGCCGAACGCCTGATGCACATCTGGGACGTGCCACCGATCTACTATCTGGCGATGATCACCCTGGTCAAATGTGAACTGTGGCTGGCGCAGGGCCGCACCGATCTGGCCGAAGCCTGGCTCGCGCGGTTGGGCCAGACTTATACGGGCGAACGTGCAGCGGCGCCGCCGGAATTTCATCCACAGCTGCCTTTGCATGTCGAACTGCAACAGGCACTGCTCGATGTCATTCAGGGGCAACCGATGCTCGCCGAGGGGCGCTTGAACGTATTGCACGAAAACGGCCAGCAAACCGGGCGCCAGTTGCTCAGTGTGATGGCGTTGACGCAGAAGGTGGCGTTGCTGTTGGCGAACGGGCGCGAAGCGGAGGCGCGTAAAGCGCTGAATCTGGCGCTGGAGGCTGCGGCCGGGGGCGTGCTGCAACCGTTCGATGCTTTGGTCAAAGGGCACGAGGACTGGTTGCGCGGACAATTGCTGACCTCGCCAACGCTGGCAGGACAGCAACTGCTGCAACACTTTCCGCCAGCGACATCCCGTCCGGCGGTGGAATCGAGCACGACCGAACAGCTCAGCAGTCGTGAACTGGCGGTACTGCGGCTGATCGCGCAAGGTTGTTCGAACCAGGAAATCAGCGAGCAGTTGTTCATTTCGCTGCACACGGTGAAAACCCATGCCAGCCACATCAACAGCAAGCTAGGGGTTGAGCGGCGTACACAGGCAGTGGCGCGGGCCAAGGCGTTGGGGGTGTTGGTCTGAGGGATAAAGAGCACGAACAAAAAACACCCCGCCCTGGCGGGGTATTGTCATTTGCGTATTTCGATTCGCAGCAAGAGCGAAAAGGTCAGACCAATACGTCGTTCGCGGTGAGAGAGTTCACACCCACCATTTGCACCTCGAAGTAACCCCCTAGGATTTCGCTCAAGTTGCCCGACAGGACCTGATCCGCAAAGCGCAGTTGTCCGGTTCCGGTGAATTCATTTGAGCCAATGAACGTCAGGTGTTGGTAGCCAAGCGCCATCGGATCAATATCGAAACTGGAGAAATCGATCTTGTCCCCTTCCAACGCGTTGAAGTCGTTAACGACGTTATGCGAACGGCCTGTGCCTGTTTCGAGTCCCATCACGATCATATTGGTGAAGGCAAAGGTGTCGGCCCCGGTACCACCGACCAACGTGGTATTTCCCGATCCGCCATATAGAGTGTCGTTACCTTCTGCACCGTACAGCGTGTCGGTACCATTATTACCCATGAGTATGTTGTTGCCGGAGTTGCCGGTCAGGACGTTATCGAGATTGTTGCCTGTCAGGCGCAAGTCTGCGTTGCCGAGCATAGTACCGTCTTCGACGTTTTCCGCGAGGAAGTAGTCGACAGTAGTCCGAATAAGGTCGTGACCGCCATTGAGGGGAAATTCAAACACCAAGTCATTGACGTTATCCACGATGAAGATATCGTCGCCGCCCTCACCAATCATGCGGTCAGCACCGAGCCCGCCCGAGAGAATATTGTTGCCTTCGTTGCCGCGCAATACGTTATCAAGTGCGTTACCAGTGAGATTCAGGTTGGCGTTGCCAATCATCTGGCCATCATCGACGTTATCCGCCAGTGTGTAGTCGATACTGGTGTTGACGGTATCAATCCCTTCGTCGGCGAGTTCAATGACAACATCATTGATATTGTCCACGTTGTAGGAGTCGTTGCCAGCGCCGCCAATCATGGTGTCGGCACCTAGTCCGCCGTCGATATGGTTGATGCCGGAATTACCCCTGATCACGTTGTTCAACGCATTGCCGGTCAACACCGAGTGGTCATTGCCAACCATCGTCAGGTCCTCGATGTTGGCCGACAGGGTGTAGCTGGAACTGGTTTTGATCAGGTCATGACCTTCACCGATCTGTTCGATCACCACATCCTGGTAGTTATCCACGATGTAAGTGTCATCACCAGCGCCACCGATCATGGTGTCAGCGCCGAGGCCGCCGTTGAGCGTGTTGGCTGCGGCGTTGCCGGTCAGCGTGTTGTTCAGTGTGTTGCCGTTACCGTTGATGGCCGTGCCGGTCAGCACCAGGTTTTCCAGGTTGGCGCCCAGGGTCCAGTCGATCGAGGCGCGTACGGTGTCGATTTCGCCCGCCAGAGTGCTGGTTTCAACCACGCTGTCGAAGACGTTGTCGACGATGTAGGTGTCGTTGCCCAGACCCCCGGTCAGGACGTCGGCACCCAGGCCACCGTCGAGGACGTTATCGCCATCGTTGCCGATGATGCTGTTGTTCATCGAGTTGCCCGAGCCATTGAGATTGGCATTGCCGGTCAGTACGAGGTTTTCCAGATTGGCGCCCAGGGTCCAGTTGACCGAAGAGCGTACGGTGTCGATTTCGCCCGCCAGTGTGCTGGTTTCAATCGTGCTGTCGTAGACGTTATCGACGATATAGGTATCGTTGCCCAGACCGCCAATCATGGTGTCGCCACCAAGACGGCCGTCCAGCACGTTATCGCCGCCGTTACCGATGAGGGTGTTGTTTGTCCAGTTGCCGGTGCCGTTGATGGCGTTGCCGATCAGGATCAGTTGCTCGACGTTGGCCCCGAGGGTGTAGTCGATGGAGGAGAACACCTGATCGATTGCGGTCAGCGACGTATCGGTCTCGATGACGACATCGCCGATGTTGTCGACGTAGTAGGTGTCGACGCCGTCGCCGCCGATCATGGTGTCAGCGCCGAGGCCGCCGTTGAGCGTGTTGGCTGCGGCGTTGCCGGTCAGCGTGTTGTTCAGTGTGTTGCCGTTACCGTTGATGGCCGTGCCGGTCAGCACCAGGTTTTCCAGATTGGCGCCCAGGGTCCAGTCCACCGAAGAACGCACGGTGTCGATTTCACTGATCAGGGTGCTGTTTTCACTCACGTTGTCGTAGATGTTGTCGACGATGTAGGTGTCGTTGCCCAGACCGCCGACCAAACTATCGGCACCCAGGCCACCGTCGAGGACGTTATCGCCATCGTTGCCGATGATGCCGTTGTTCACCGAGTTGCCTGTGCCGTTGAGGTTGGCATTGCCGGTCAGTGTGAGGTTTTCCAGGTTGGCGCCCAGGGTCCAGTCAATCGAGGCGCGTACGGTGTCGATTTCGCCCGCCAGTGTGCTGGTTTCAATCGTGCTGTCGTAGACGTTATCGACGATATAGGTGTCGTTGCCGAGACCGCCAATCATGGTGTCGCCACCAAGACGGCCGTCTAGCACGTTATCGCCGCCGTTACCGATGAGGGTGTTGTTTGTCCAGTTGCCGGTGCCGTTGATGGCGTTGCCGATCAGGATCAGTTGCTCGACGTTGGCCCCGAGGGTGTAGTCGATGGAGGAGAACACCTGATCGATTGCGGTCAGCGACGTGTCGGTCTCGATGACGACATCGCCGATGTTGTCGACGTAGTAGGTGTCGACGCCGTCGCCGCCGATCATGGTGTCAGCGCCGAGGCCGCCGTTGAGCGTGTTGGCTGCGGCGTTGCCGGTCAGCGTGTTGTTCAGTGTGTTGCCGTTACCGTTGATGGCCGTGCCGGTCAGCACCAGGTTTTCCAGGTTGGCGCCCAGGGTCCAGTCGATCGAGGCGCGTACGGTGTCGATTTCGCCCGCCAGAGTGCTGGTTTCAACCACGCTGTCGAAGACGTTGTCGACGATGTAGGTGTCGTTGCCCAGACCCCCGGTCAGGACGTCGGCACCCAGGCCACCGTCGAGGACGTTATCGCCATCGTTGCCGATGATGCTGTTGTTCATCGAGTTGCCCGAGCCATTGAGATTGGCATTGCCGGTCAGTACGAGGTTTTCCAGATTGGCGCCCAGGGTCCAGTTGACCGAAGAGCGCACGGTGTCGATTTCGCCCGCCAGTGTGCTGGTTTCAATCGTGCTGTCGTAGACGTTATCGACGATGTAGGTGTCGTTGCCCAGACCGCCAATCATGGTGTCGCCACCAAGGCGGCCGTCCAGCACGTTATCGGCGCCGTTACCGATGAGGGTGTTGTTTGTCCAGTTGCCGGTCGCGTTGATGGCGTTGCCGATCAGGATCAGTTGCTCGACGTTGGCCCCGAGGGTGTAGTCGATGGAGGAGAACACCTGATCGAGTGCGGTCAGCGATGTGTCGGTCTCGATGACGACATCGCCGATGTTGTCGACGTAGTAAGTGTCGACGCCGTCGCCGCCGATCATGGTGTCAGCGCCGAGGCCGCCGTTGAGCGTGTTGGCTGCGGCGTTGCCGGTCAGCGTGTTGTTCAGTGTGTTGCCGTTACCGTTGATGGCTGTGCCGGTCAGCACCAGGTTTTCCAGGTTGGCGCCCAGGGTCCAGTCGATCGAGGCGCGTACGGTGTCGATTTCGCCCGCCAGAGTGCTGGTTTCAACCACGCTGTCGAAGATGTTGTCGACGATGTAAGTGTCGTTGCCCAGACCGCCAATCATGGTGTCGCCACCAAGGCGGCCGTCTAGCACGTTATCGCCGCCGTTACCGATGAGGGTGTTGTTTGTCCAGTTGCCGGTGCCGTTGATGGCGTTGCCGATCAGGATCAGTTGCTCGACGTTGGCCCCGAGGGTGTAGTCGATGGAGGAGAACACCTGATCGATTGCGGTCAGCGACGTATCGGTCTCGATGACGACATCGCCGATGTTGTCGACGTAGTAGGTGTCGACGCCGTCGCCGCCGATCATGGTGTCAGCGCCGAGGCCGCCGTTGAGCGTGTTGGCTGCGGCGTTGCCGGTCAGCGTGTTGTTCAGTGTGTTGCCGTTACCGTTGATGGCCGTGCCGGTCAGCACCAGGTTTTCCAGGTTGGCGCCCAGGGTCCAGTCGATCGAGGCGCGTACGGTGTCGACTTCGCCCGCCAGAGTGCTGGTTTCAACCACGCTGTCGAAGACGTTGTCGACGATGTAGGTGTCGTTGCCCAGACCCCCGGTCAGGACGTCGGCACCCAGGCCACCGTCGAGGACGTTATCGCCATCGTTGCCGATGATGCTGTTGTTCATCGAGTTGCCCGAGCCATTGAGATTGGCATTGCCGGTCAGTACGAGGTTTTCCAGATTGGCGCCCAGGGTCCAGTTGACCGAAGAGCGCACGGTGTCGATTTCGCCCGCCAGTGTGCTGGTTTCAATCGTGCTGTCGTAGACGTTATCGACGATGTAGGTGTCGTTGCCCAGACCGCCAATCATGGTGTCGCCACCAAGGCGGCCGTCCAGCACGTTATCGGCGCCGTTACCGATGAGGGTGTTGTTTGTCCAGTTGCCGGTCGCGTTGATGGCGTTGCCGATCAGGATCAGTTGCTCGACGTTGGCCCCGAGGGTGTAGTCGATGGAGGAGAACACCTGATCGATTGCGGTCAGCGACGTATCGGTCTCGATGACGACATCGCCGATGTTGTCGACGTAGTAGGTGTCGACGCCGTCGCCGCCGATCATGGTGTCAGCGCCGAGGCCGCCGTTGAGCGTGTTGGCTGCGGCGTTGCCGGTCAGCGTGTTGTTCAGTGTGTTGCCGTTACCGTTGATGGCCGTGCCGGTCAGCACCAGGTTTTCCAGATTGGCGCCCAGGGTCCAGTCCACCGAAGAACGCACGGTGTCGATTTCACTGATCAGGGTGCTGTTTTCACTCACGTTGTCGTAGATGTTGTCGACGATGTAGGTGTCGTTGCCCAGACCGCCGACCAAACTATCGGCACCCAGGCCACCGTCGAGGACGTTATCGCCATCGTTGCCGATGATGCCGTTGTTCACCGAGTTGCCTGTGCCGTTGAGGTTGGCATTGCCGGTCAGTGTGAGGTTTTCCAGGTTGGCGCCCAGGGTCCAGTCAATCGAGGCGCGTACGGTGTCGATTTCGCCCGCCAGTGTGCTGGTTTCAATCGTGCTGTCGTAGACGTTATCGACGATATAGGTGTCGTTGCCGAGACCGCCAATCATGGTGTCGCCACCAAGACGGCCGTCTAGCACGTTATCGCCGCCGTTACCGATGAGGGTGTTGTTTGTCCAGTTGCCGGTGCCGTTGATGGCGTTGCCGATCAGGATCAGTTGCTCGACGTTGGCCCCGAGGGTGTAGTCGATGGAGGAGAACACCTGATCGATTGCGGTCAGCGACGTATCGGTCTCGATGACGACATCGCCGATGTTGTCGACGTAGTAGGTGTCGATACCGCCGCCGCCGATCATGGTGTCAGCGCCGAGGCTCCCATTCAGCGTATTGTCCAGTGCGTTACCGGTCAGGATGTCGTTGAAGGCAGAGCCGACCGCATTCTCGATCTTGGCGCCATAGGCAATCGCCAGCCCGTCATTGATAGCTGTCTGGTTGTTGTAATCAATAAAGGCTTTGCCGATCTGGCTGTACGCGCCTTCGTTGAGGTTGATACTGACGGGCGCCAGTTGATTGCTGCCATCAATCGTGTCGTTGCCACCGGCGTCCCAGATGGTCTCGAAAACTGACTGATTAGCTCCCCAGTTGTAGACGGTGTCGCCTGCCTGCCACGCCATATTGGCGCCATACAGACTCTGGATTGCGATGATGTCCAGTACCATCGGCGTGGTCGGCTGATAGGAGTAGTTGCTGTTGTAACTCATCACCGTGAAATGAACATCGTCCAAAGCCGGTGTGAGCAGGGTTTTGTTGGTCGCACTAGTATCGAACGGGTGCTTGAGACCTAGCGCATGCCCGATTTCATGCACGAACGTCATGTAGTCGTAAGTGCCTTTGGCTGGGTTCGGATCATTGGTTTGCGGGCCGACCCACACATCTCCGGCGGTCGGCGTGTTGGCAGGGAAATACGCCCAGGCAGCGGTTTTGTCGTCCATCAACCGGTAGCCGCCGAAACGTAGATCACCCACGTTGGCGAGGTTATCTGTGGTCAGCGTGAAAGTCAGATTGGCGACGGCGCTCCATGAGGCTAGAGAGCTGGTGATGGCAAGCTTCTGTCCGGCAGTCAGCTCGTAAAGTGCGTTGTACTCGTTGTCGGGACTGTAATTAGTGATGAAGTAAGACGTCACCGGCGCCATGAAGCTGTAACTCAGGCTGGTCGGCCCAGACGAGTCCCAGTTTGCTCCCAGCCAGTAGGTTCCGGAAATAAGACTGTCGACCACGGCGTTGCCGGTCAGTGTGGCTGGGAGGCTAAACGAGTAAGTCTGGGGCATCGGCATGCGAAGTATCCTGAGTACGCTGCGGCCCTTCCTGGTGCGACCGCTACAAAAGTGAGATTTTGCAACAGAACATAAATATTTGACATCATTTGGCCACTATTTTTTTATTGGTGGCGTCAAATTACTGACCTGGCGTTCTGTATCGGCGAGTGCAGTAGAATCCTGAAGCAAAACAATCGCCGTCTGTCCAGGATTACTCATGACCGTTCCAAGCCCAGCGCTTATCCGCGAAACCTTCCCCGTCGGCCCATTGCAGTGCAACTGCACGATCATTGGCGACCCGATCTCCAAAAAAGCCATCGTTGTCGACCCGGGCGGCAATCCTGATCTGATCATGTCCCGCCTCGATGCGCTGGGCCTGAAAGTGGTCAGCATCATCCACACCCATGCGCACCTCGATCACTTCCTTGCCTCCGGGCAGATGAAAGAAAAGACCGGCGCGACGCTGCATTTGCACAAGGAAGATCAGTTCCTGTGGGACAACCTCGAGATGCAATGCCAGATGTTCGGTGTGCCCTACGTGCCGGTGCCATCACCGGATCGCTGGCTGTCCGACGATGAGGAACTCGCCTGCGGTTGCGGGGTGGCACTGCATACGCCGGGTCATACGCCCGGTTCCATGAGCTTTTGGTTTTCCGAGGCTAAGCTGTTGATTGCCGGCGACACGCTTTTTCGTCGCGGGGTAGGGCGCACGGATTTATGGGGTGGCGATCAGGCGACCATCGTGCGATCGATCAAGCAGCGGCTGTACACCCTCGACGAAGACGCAACGGTGGTTACCGGGCATGGTCCGGACACGCGTCTGGGTGACGAAATGCGCGAAAACCCTTTTGTGCGGGCGTAAATATTTTGTCATGGGTGTGCGGCGGAATTTTTCTCCATTGTCATGATCCAACGCCCGCAGAGGTTTATTGCCAACCGGCCGCTGCACCTCAGAATGCAGAAAAGTAGGAGCTCTTCATGTTCACCAAGCGTCGTTTGATTATTGTCGCTACTGCCGTGGCTTTGTTGTCCGGCTGCGCCTCGCCTAACCCTTATGACAATCAGGGCCAGGCCGACGGTGGCTCCCAAGGCATGAGCAAAACCGCCAAATACGGCGGCCTCGGCGCTCTGGCCGGTGCACTGGCTGGTGCTGCCATCGGTCACGATAACCGTGGCAAGGGCGCGCTGATCGGCGCTGCTGTGGTCGGTGCTTCCGCTGCCGGTTACGGTTACTACGCCGACCAGCAAGAGAAGAAACTGCGCGCGAGCATGGCCAATACCGGGGTTGAAGTGCAGCGTCAGGGCGATCAGATCAAGCTGATCATGCCGGGCAACATCACTTTCGCTACCGATTCGGCGAACATCGCTTCGAGCTTCTACCAGCCGCTGAACAACCTCGCTGGTTCGCTGAAAGAGTTCAGCCAGAACCAGATCGAAATCGTCGGCTACACCGACAGCACCGGCAGCCGCCAGCACAACATGGACCTGTCCCAGCGTCGTGCGCAGAGCGTGGCGACCTACCTGACGTCGCAAGGTGTCAGCGGCGCCAACCTGTCGGCCCGTGGCGCCGGTCCTGATAATCCGATTGCCAGCAACGGCGACGTCAACGGCCGGGCTCAGAACCGTCGGGTTGAGGTCAACCTGAAGGCGATTCCGGGTCAGCAGTATGGTGGTCAGCAACAGCCGGGCACGGTTCAGCAGTATCCGTAACTGATTGCCTGAATGAAAAAATGCCCGATCCTGTGATCGGGCATTTTTTTTGTGTGGCCGGTGCTGACTCCATCGCGGGCAAGCCCGCTCCCACAGGGTTATGTGTGGAACACTGATTTTGTGTACACCAAATAAACCTGTGGGAGCGGGCTTGCCCGCGATGGGGCCGGTGCATTCACCGTAAAATCATCAAATACAAAAAAGCCCCCGGACACTTCACTGTCCGGGGGCTTTTTGCTTGTCGCGACGACTGATTACTTCTTCAAACCATAATGCTCATCGAGCATGCCCGGCGCGTTCGGAGTCTTCGGCGCGTAATCGCGTGGCGGCTCCTGATCGCGCGGTGGCGTCAGACGCTCGCGTGGAGCCTGCACCGCTTCAGAGTGCAACGAGGCGAGCAAGCGCTGGCGAGTCTGCTCGTCCAGGGCCAGACGATTGGCACCCTCGGCGAGATGATCCTGCACTTCCTGATAGCTTTGGGTCAGTTTCTTGACCAGCATCGCGGTGCTGTTGAAGTGGGTGACCACTTCGTTTTGATAACTGTCGAAACGCTCCTGGATATCATCCAGTTGACGCTGCGTACGGCTCGGCGCAGCGTTCGGCGCAACGCGCGCGATCAGGAATCCAATGGCGACACCCACAACCAGGGCAAGAGTCGGTAACAACCAAACTAAGAGCGAGTGTTCCACGAGTCCTTCCTCTATAAACGGCTTTGCTTTACGTTAACGGCTCGAACCTGCGCTGTATACCGCGATTCACTCGCAATAGATTGGCACAGACAATTTGCTAGACGAGTCGACCCGATTCGAGGTCACGGAGTTCCTTCCTTGCTGATGCGTGAAACCCCTGTAGTGATTGATGGCCCCGTCGGCCAAATTGAAGCTCTTCACCTGGATAACGAGCAGCCGCGCGGCATCGCGCTGATCTGCCATCCGAACCCGGTGCAGGGCGGCACCATGCTCAACAAGGTCGTCTCGACCCTGCAGCGCACGGCCCGCGACGCCGGTCTGATTACCCTGCGCTTCAACTATCGCGGCGTCGGCGCCAGCGAAGGTAGCCACGACATGGGCACCGGTGAAGTCGACGACGCTCAAGCCGCCGCCGCATGGCTACGGGAAAAACACCCGAATCTGCCGCTGACCCTGTTCGGTTTCTCCTTCGGCGGATTTGTTGCAGCAAGTCTCGGCGGTCGTCTCGAAGCCCAGGGCGTGCAGCTCAAGCACCTGTTCATGGTTGCGCCGGCGGTGATGCGTCTGGGCGAGCAGGATCAACTGCCGCAGCACGGCGAGCTGACCGTGATCCAGCCGGAAACCGACGAAGTCATCGATCCGCAACTGGTTTACCAATGGTCTGAAAAACTCCAGCGCCCCCATGAGCTGCTGAAAGTGGCAGAATGCGGACACTTTTTTCATGGCAAGTTGACCGATCTCAAGGATCTGATCCTGCCGCGTCTCTCGAATTGATTGCAGTCTGACAAGCGATTACCCATGACGAACCGTACCCGCATCCTCACCGGCATCACCACCACCGGCACGCCACACCTTGGCAACTACGCCGGCGCCATCCGTCCGGCGATCCTCGCCAGTCGTGACAGCAATGCCGATTCGTTCTACTTCCTGGCCGACTATCACGCCCTGATCAAATGCGATGACCCGCTGCGCATCCAGCGCTCGCGTCTGGAAATCGCTGCGACCTGGCTGGCCGGTGGCCTTGATGTCGACCGCGTGACCTTCTACCGTCAGTCGGACATCCCGGAAATCCCCGAGCTGACCTGGTTGCTGACCTGTGTCGCCGCCAAAGGCCTGCTCAACCGTGCGCACGCCTACAAGGCCTCGGTGGACAAGAACGTCGAAACCGGTGAGGACCCGGATGCCGGCATCACCATGGGCCTCTACAGCTATCCTGTGCTGATGGCCGCGGACATCCTGATGTTCAACGCGCACAAGGTGCCGGTCGGTCGTGACCAGATCCAGCACGTGGAAATGGCCCGCGACATCGGCCAGCGCTTCAACCACCTGTTTGGCCAAGGCAAAGAATTCTTCACCATGCCTGAAGCGCTGATCGAGGAAAGCGTGGCAACGTTGCCAGGCCTCGACGGTCGCAAGATGTCGAAAAGCTACGACAACACCATCCCGTTGTTCTCCAGCGCCAAAGAGATGAAGGACGCGATCTCGCGGATCGTCACCGACTCCAAAGCGCCAGGCGAAGCCAAGGACCCGGACAACTCGCACCTGTTCACTCTGTTTCAGGCCTTCGCTACGCCAGCACAGGCTGACGAATTCCGCAGTGAACTGCTCGGTGGCCTGGGTTGGGGCGAGGCGAAGAACCGCCTGTTCCAGTTGCTCGACAACGAACTGGGCGAAGCGCGTGACAAGTATCACCAGTTGATCGAGCGTCCGGCGGATCTCGAAGACATCCTGCAGATCGGTGCCAAAAAGGCCCGTGCCGTGGCAACGCCGTTCCTCAACGAACTGCGCGAAGCCGTTGGCCTGCGTTCGTTCGTCAATCAGGTGCAGGTGGCTGCCACCACCAAGAAGAAAGCCGCGAAAGCCGCGCGCTTCGTAAGTTTCCGCGAGGACGACGGCAGTTTCCGCTTCCGTCTGCTGGCGGCCGATGGCGAGCAATTGCTGTTGTCGCGCAACTTCGCCGATGGCAAAACCGCCGGCCAGGTGACCAAGCAACTGCAATCCGGTCAGCCTCTGGACGTGCGCAACGAAGACCTGAGCTTCAGCGTGTGGCTGGAAGGTGAGTGCATCGGCGACAGCCCGGCATTCGCTGACAGCACGGCGCGGGACGCGGCCATCGAGGCCTTGCGCATCGCGTTGACCCCGGTACAGGAATAATCAGCGGCTCGGCCCGACCAAGGGCTGATTGCCATTCCCATGGGCCGTCGCTACAGTGACGGCCCGTTTTTGTTGCCTTGCTAACGAATTATGACGCCCCTAGAACGATACCAAGCTGATCTGAAACGCCCGGACTTCTTCCATGACGCCGCGCAGGAAACTGCTGTGCGTCATTTGCAGCGCCTGTACGAAGATCTGATCGCCGCCGATCAGAACAAGCCGGGCCTGTTGAGCAAACTGTTTGGCAAAAAGGATCAGACGCCGGTCAAGGGTCTGTATTTCTGGGGCGGCGTGGGTCGCGGCAAGACTTACCTGGTCGACACCTTCTTCGAAGCGCTGCCGTTCAAGGAAAAGACCCGCACGCACTTCCACCGCTTCATGAAGCGTGTGCACGAAGAGATGAAAACCCTCGGCGGCGAGAAAAATCCGCTGACCATCATCGCCAAGCGTTTCGCGACTGAATCGCGGGTCATCTGCTTCGATGAGTTCTTTGTCTCTGACATCACCGACGCAATGATCCTCGGCACGCTGATGGAAGAGTTGTTCAAGAACGGCGTGACCCTGGTCGCGACCTCGAACATCGTTCCCGATGGTCTGTACAAGGACGGCCTGCAACGCGCGCGCTTCCTGCCGGCCATCGCGCTGATCAAGCAGCATACCGAAATCGTCAACGTCGACAGCGGCGTCGACTATCGTTTGCGTCACCTCGAGCAGGCGGAACTGTTCCACTATCCGCTCGACGAAGCCGCTCACGAAAGCCTGCGCAAGAGCTTCAAGGCACTGACACCGGAATGCACGGCGGCGGTGGAAAACGACGTGCTGATCATCGAAAATCGCGAGATCCGCGCCCTGCGCACTTGTGATGACGTTGCCTGGTTCGACTTCCGCGAACTGTGCGACGGCCCGCGCAGCCAGAACGACTACATCGAACTGGGCAAAATCTTCCACGCCGTGCTGCTCAGCGGTGTCGAGCAGATGAGCGTCACCACCGACGACATCGCTCGGCGCTTCATCAACATGGTCGACGAGTTCTACGACCGAAACGTGAAGCTGATCATTTCTGCTGAAGTCGAGTTGAAGGATCTTTACACCGGCGGGCGCCTGAACTTCGAGTTCCAGCGCACGCTGAGTCGTCTGCTGGAGATGCAGTCGCACGAATTCCTGTCGCGGGCGCATAAGCCTTAAACAGAATCGCCAATACAGAAAAAGGGCCTGCAATTGCAGGCCCTTTTTTTTGCGCGTTTTGGTCAGTTGATTTGATCGAGGTAAGACGCCAGATCCTTTTGCTGGTGGCACCCGACCAGCAGCCAGAGCAAAATCCTCGCTTTGCGGGGGCAGACAAACCCCGCCATCAAGGCCCCCTTACGCTGCAAATCGATTTCGCTGCCCTCAAAACCGTAGGTTGACCGTGCCGTGGAGCCGCAGCCGGTGCGTGTCGCGATGATTACCGGGATGTGTCGGGCGATGTTTTCGATGACTTTGGCCCAGTGTGCGGAAACATGTCCGGCGCCGAATCCGGCAATCACCAGCCCTTCGTAACCCAGTTCGATGACATTTTCCAGCAGCAGGCTGTCCGCAGAGAGCGACGCTTCCAGCAAGGCGATCGTCTGGTGGGTGTTTTGCGGCAGGGGCAAGACTTGACGTGCAACAGGCGGCTGCAAATAGTGCACAACCCCTTCCATTAAAGCGCCGGCAGGACCGGTCACAGGCGATGCGAACGCGTGCAGCGCCATGGAGTCGACTTTGCGCACAGCGCTCGCCCGGTGAATCTGCCCGTTGATCACCACTTGGGCGCCGCGCCCCCGACTGCATTGCGCCAGTGCGACGCGGCCGGCGTCCAACAGGTTTGCCGGACCATCGGCCCCGGCCTGGGCTGCCGAGCGCATCGCACCAGTCAGCACCAGTGGCTCGTCGTGGTCCCATAGATGATCAAAAAAAGTAGCGGATTCCTCCAGCGTGTCCGTGCCTTGAACAATGATTACTCCTGCCGCACCTTGATTGATCTGAAAGTTCGCCCAGCACAACACGCTCAGCAGGTATTCGAAATCAAGTGAGGCGCCAGGCAATAGGCCGAGTGTCTCGACGGTCAACTGCGCGAGCGTTTTCAGTTCCGGCACCGTGTTCAGTAGCGTCTCGCCGGACACCGATGGAACGACACCTTCGCCGCTTTTTAGCGATTGCATGCTGACAGTACCGCCGAGTGCGGCAATGGCCAGTTTGGGCAAGTCCATGTGATACCTCGCAAAGGAAACCGGCGGCTCCTGAATCGGATTCAAGAGCCCGCCGGGGAGGGGGGCGTCAGTGGGTTGCCAGCCAGCCGACGAGCGGAAGGATCAGCAGCGTGCTGATGGCCATCGACAACACATTCCCGATGAAACCGTGCATGTGCCCCGGCACTCGTTGCGCTAGGGCGCAAGCCAGCGGTGGCGCGATCAGGGCGCCGAGCAATGCGCTTGAGACAATCACTTGCCACTCGCCGCCGTAGGTCAAAATAGCTGCCGGAACGACTGATACCAGCGGCACATAGGTCGGGTACCAGCCCCGGACCATCCATTGTTTGCGCCAGATCAGCACGCCCAGTGCCGAGGTCAAAGCCTGGCCCGCCAGCAGTTGCGGCAGCAAACCTGTGCCGTAGACAGGGCTCATCGGGTTCAAGGTGAACGCCAGCAATGCGCCGACGATCAGCCCAAGACTGGCCCATTCGTTTCCGAAGAACGGTGCCTCGGAAAAGTCCGCCAATACCCGGCGAATGCTCCAGACCACACCATAATCCGGAGCCTTGGCGGTCACAGGGATGCGGGCCTCCTCGGCGACTTGTTCGGGCGCCGCGGATGTCACCAGACTCGGCACGCAGCGGCAGAGTACGAAGGCGCCGATGCTGGCGATTGCCATGCCCGATACGTTGCCGATCACGACGGGCAGTCCGAGGGGATTGCAGACGTAATTCACTATCAGCATGCACATGGGCGTCACGAAAAGGGCTCCCATGATTGCGCCATTGACCGCGACCTTCCAGCCACCCCCAAACATCAGCACCATGGCCGCAGGCAACGACACGAACGCCGCAAACGTTGGCTGCCAGCTCGTGGCGGTGACCGTCCAGCCCCACGCGAGATTGCTCAATACCAGGCCCAGTAGCGAACTGGTGACGAGCCACGGCCATAGTCCGCTGCCGTAACAGATGGTAAAGCCTTGCCAGGATTTTCCCGTTCGATTCGCCCAGTAACCCAGATACGCACCCGCCAGAAGGCCCATGGATGCGAACTCGTGTTTATAAAATGCCACCTCGCTGATATCTCCCAGCACCCAGCGCAGCCAGGCGGTCGGCTCGGGAAGATTCGAGACCATGTGGCCGTAATCCGGCCAGCGTGCTGACCACAGTGAGTGATTGGTCATTGAGAGCCAGACAATCAGCGCAGTAGCACCCAGCAGCAATCCAATGATCATGCTGTCCAGCATTGTTCTGGCGGCGATTTGTTTCCGTGGTTTTGCGTGGATAGTTCCCATTGCATGTCCCTCCGGTTAGCGCGGAAGGCACGGATGCTGGGTATAACCGAGCATTCGGTCGTAGACATCGCAGCGACGATCCCGATGCAGGTCGTTCAAGTCGTTCCAGATAGGCGCACTGCGAGCGCTGGTCAGGTCAATATCGGCATAGAGGATTTCCTGTTGGTCGGCAGATGCCACGCGGCCGATCGGCCAGCCGTTGGTCCCAGCGATCAATGAACATCCAAGATATCGGGCACCGCGCTCCTCGCCGATTCGGCTCGCCGCCGCGATAAACACATTGTTGACGTGTGCGGCGGTCATGGTCAGATAGGAGGCCATGCATTTGCCGGCGTCATCGAACAACGGTGGCGGAGTCCAGACCCAGTTGTTAAGGCTGCAAATGATGTCTGCGCCTTGCTGACTCAGAATCCTCGGGACTTCGGGAAACCAGATGTCCCAGCAGATCAGCAATCCAATGCGACCGATAGGCGTGTCGAAGACCGGAAATCCCGAGTCGCCGGCAGTAAACCAGAGCTTTTCCAGGTTCCAGAGATGAGCCTTGCGATACTTGCCGATAAACCCGTCAGGCCCTACCAGTACGCCAGTGTTGTACAGCCTCGAACCTTCACGCTCGGTCAGCCCGGCTACCAGATAAACCTGATGATGACGGGCAAAGTCTTCCCAGCTGCTGACACACGGCCCGTCGGGAACCGCTTCGGCATGATCAAACGCATCCTGCCGGTTCTGGAAGTAATAACCGGTACTGGTCAGCTCGGGCAAAACGATCAGATTTGCACCGTTATTAACCGCTTCCAGCGCCAACTCCAGGCTGGTACCCAAATTTGCCGCGCGGTTCTGTGTACCGACCTGTGGATCACATTGCACAACCGCGACACGAACGGGGCTTGTGGACTCACTCATTTTCATGACCTCTTATTATTGTTTTCACGCCGTTGAATGGCGGGGTCATAAGAGTCGAGTCGAGAGCAAAGCGTAAGTCGGCGCTTTCCGGTTAAGTTGTAGTCCGTCTCCTAGGACGAGGATGCTGCGCCCGGACAATCAGGCATCGTGTTGATAATGCGGGTAGTCATTCATGGTGAAGCCGCCGTTGAAACTGGCACCGGTCTTGTCGCAAATATGAATGATTGCATCCACGGCACCGCGAAAGCAGGGTTCTGTCCAGCCTGCATCAACCGAAAAAGACTCTCCAGACAAATACAGTCCAGAACCCCTTGAGTAGTCTCGGTTGTATTTCAACAAGCGAACGGCATCGTGGTAAGCGCCAGCTTGTTCGAGGCCAATGTACGGGGATATCCGTTGTTGGATATTGCTGGAGTTCATGAGGATTCGATCTAGTTCCTCTGCGCACTTTGCGACCAGTTCTTTGTCGCTGAAGCAGGAAAGTTTGGTTGCATCGTCCTCCCAGGTGTAACTCAAAAGAATGCAGTCGTAGCTGTAGTTCTCGTTGTAGCGGTAGGTATAAACGTCGTGGATAAAGCTGTCCGTGACGATCGCCTGGGGGATGGTGGTATTGCCGGATAAAAAGGATTTCTTCAGCGGCGCGAAGACTTTACAGCTGGTTTCCCAGTGCGCAGTTTTGTAGGCGTTAATCGTTTCAAACGGCAGCATCTGTGGCGTGAAGTTTTCCAGCTTGATTCTTGTCTCGATCAACCATGAGGGCAGCGTCATGATCACTGAATCAAAGTCGTTGAAGTGTTCCTGGGTTAACTCGGGCTTGCTCTGTTTCCAATTGAAGTAGACGCGGGTTCTTCCGCTGCCGAGTTTTTTCAATCTGTTGACGGAGCAGTCGGTCAGCAGGCCTTCGCTGCTTTGCTGGCAGTGCTCATAAAAAGATTGAGTGGACTCCTCGGGCTTCATGAACATCAGGCATTCACTCAGTGCCGCGAGCCCCAGATAGCGTGGTTTATCAAACTGCAGACCAGTCGAATCGAAAACAGCATTGCTGTTCAAAAGGGGCGAGTCAGCTAACGGGTCACCTTTTTCATCGACTCGACCATGCACTAATTGCAGCTGGCTGCTGAAGCCAAATATTGCAGTGCGCAGTGGGTATAAAGCGCATACGTCGTAGAAGGCGCCCCAACTACCGTCACCAATCCCGATGGCATAGAAAATGGCCGACTCCTTTGCTGACATGCCCATCCCGCCAAAGTCGCCGGGACTGTCGCGATTCCAGCTCTGCAAGGCAGGCATGCCAACCAGTTCGCGGAAGGAAACGGCGTGGTATTTTTCGACGATTGCGGCCCACGCGTCCTCCCAGTCCTCACCCGCGTACATTTCGGCAATGTGCCGGGTCATGCGGTCGGCGAAAGCTCGCCACTTGGTATACACCGCTTGCAGTTCGCCACTGGGTGGAGGCGTCTGACTGTCGGCATTTTTCCAGATCAGCATTTGCGGTGTGGACTCGCCCGACAGGCTACCCTCGCGCAGGTAAATGCCGGTTGATTTGACCCATTGGCTGCCAGGGTTGGCGAAGTCCGAAAGCGCCAAGTCAAAGGTCTTTGCGTAATAGGCCATGAGCGACCGGCCTTCAGTCGGCAACTCGCCTTCGAGGTTGAACAGAGGCATGCGCATCGCGCCCATTTCAAAAGGGGTATGGCTCGCGCTGGATTGCGGGCTTCCCGGAACGGTCAGGTGCCTGCCGCCTATTCGGGAGGATTGCTCGATGAGGGTGATATGCCTGAAGCCGCAGCGCAGTAACTCTCTGGCGGCTGTGAGACCGGTGATGCCAGCGCCAATGATGCAGATTCGGTGGTGTGGGTCAGTGGCGCAAGCGATGCCGCCTTTTTGCTCGACCAGTGCGCGATAGTCAAAGCACAAGTCAGGAGGATTGGGAAAGCGGGCCTTCCATCTCGATGGCGTAGAGCGTTTTGTTCTTGCCTCAGCGCCGGTGGCCTGTGATGGATAGTTGTAGCTGGATCCGATGGTCACTGTTCATCTTCCTTGATGCGATGTGCATGTGAAGGAGTCTGTACGGCGAACCCATGCATGGACAGTCGTAAAACAGGTCGAGAAGCTGATGTGATTTCGCTGATTTTTGTGGGAAAAAACATGCCAGTCAGAGCAGTCCATGTGAGAGGACTACTCGCACATGGACGTCTGTCTGATGTGTCTATGCAGCCTGCTGAAACTGCTGCCGATACTGGTTCGGTGACAGTTCAGTGTGCTGACGGAACAGCCGCGCGAAGAAGCTCGCGTCGTCATAGCCGACTTCATAACTGATGGTCTTGATGCTCTTGCGGCTGGCGGACAACAAGCCCTTGGCGGTTTCGATGCGCAGGCGTTGCAGATAGTGCAGGGGTTTGTCGCCAGTGGCGGTCTGGAAGCGGCGCATGAAGTTGCGGATGCTCATGCCGTGCTCGCGCGCGACGTCCTCGAAGCGGAACTTGTCGGCGAAATGCTCTTCGAGCCAGTGCTGGATCTGCAGGATGATCACGTCCTGATGCAGCTTCTGCCCGCCAAAACCGATGCGGCCCGGCGAGTAGCTGCGCTGCACTTCGTAGAGGATGTCGCGGGCTACAGCCTGCGCGACGTTGGCGCCGCAGAAGCGCTCGATCAAGTAGATGTAGAGGTCGCAGGCCGAGGTGGTGCCGCCGGCACAGTAGAGATTGTCTGCATCGGTCAGGTGTTTGTCCTGATTGAGGTAGACCTTCGGGAAACGCTCGGTGAAAGCGTTGAAAAAGCGCCAATAGGTCGTTGCTTCCTTGCCATCGAGCAGGCCGGCCTCGGCCAGCCAGAACACCCCGGTGGCTTCGCCGCACAGGACGGCGCCGCGAGCATGTTGCTCACGCAGCCACGGCAGGACTTGCGGGTAGCGGCTGCACAGCGTATCGAAATCGTCCCAGAACGCCGGGAGGATGATGATATCGGTATTTTCCAGGCCGCCGTCCACTGGCATGACCACATTACTGAAGCTTTTGACCGGCTTGCCATCGGGGCTGACCAGGCGGGTTTCGAACGCCGGGGTCAGGCCTTGGCCCAGTTGTTTACCGTAACGCAGGCTCGCCACATGGAAGAAGTCCTTGGCTTGCATAAGTGTGTAGGCGAAAACCTGGTCGATCGCCAGGATGCTGACGCGCCGCAAGGGCGTGGAGACGTGCTTGGACATAATTCAACTTTTGTTTTGTTTTTATAAGGGAAAGTGGTCACCAGACGGCTGGATCGTCTTATTTTTTGTCGGATGTGTCCAGTGTCCTCTATCGGAGGGGAGGCTTAGTCTCTGAAGGACACAGCCCTCCAACAAGAAAGAAAGGTGCCGCATGATCCCCAGAACCTTGTTCAGCTCCGAGCACGAATTGTTCCGCGACAGCGTACGAACCTTCCTCGAAAAAGAGGCCGTGCCGTTTCACGGGCAATGGGAGAAACAAGGGCACATTGACCGCAAACTCTGGAACAAGGCAGGGGAGGCGGGGATGCTCTGCTCGCATCTGCCGGAAGAGTACGGAGGCTTGGGGGCGGACTTTCTTTACAGCGCGGTGGTGATCGAAGAGGTTGGGCGATTGGGCCTGACCGGCATCGGTTTCTCGTTACATTCGGACATTGTTGCGCCGTATATCCTGCATTACGGCAGCGAAGCGCTGAAGCACAAATACCTGCCGAAACTGGTGTCCGGCGAGATGGTCACGGCCATTGCCATGACTGAGCCCGGCGCGGGTTCCGATCTGCAGGGCGTCAAGACCACCGCCGTGCTGGACGGTGATGAGTACGTGATCAACGGCTCCAAGACCTTTATCACCAACGGCTTTCTCGCTGATCTGGTGATTGTCGTCGCCAAGACCGATCCAAAGGCCGGCGCCAAGGGCACCAGCCTGTTTCTGGTGGAAGCGAATACGCCGGGCTTCGAGAAGGGCAAGCGCCTGGAGAAGGTCGGAATGAAGGCGCAGGACACGTCGGAATTGTTCTTCCAGGACGTACGCGTGCCGAAGGAAAATTTACTGGGGCAGGCCGGGTCGGGGTTTGCTTACCTGATGCAGGAGTTGCCGCAAGAGCGTTTGACCGTGGCGATTGGTGGCCTGGCTTCCGCGGAAGCAGCGTTGCAATGGACGCTGGATTACACCCGTGATCGCAAGGCGTTCGGCAAGGCGATTGCCGATTTCCAGAACACCCGCTTCAAACTGGCGGAAATGGCCACGGAGATTCAGATTGGCCGGGTCTTCGTTGACCGCTGTCTTGAGCTGCATCTGCAAGGCAAGCTCGACGTGCCGACGGCGGCGATGGCCAAGTACTGGGGCACCGACCTGCAATGCAAGGTGCTCGACGAATGCGTGCAGTTGCACGGCGGTTACGGCTTCATGTGGGAATACCCGGTAGCCCGGGCGTGGGCGGATGCGCGCGTGCAGCGGATTTATGCCGGCACCAATGAAATCATGAAGGAGATCATTGCGCGGTCGCTTTGAATGGCTGAAAAGATCGCAGCCTGCGGCAGCTCATACGGGTGTTCACCTACCCTGTGTAGGAGCTGCCGAAGGCTGCGATCTTTTATTTACGGCGCAGGATTCGGATGATCCTTGTGAATCGCCTCGATCCCTTCCAGCACTTCGTCGGAAAGCTTCAGATCAAAACTGGCAATGTTGCTGTCCAGTTGCTCAAGCGTCGTCGCGCCAATGATGTTGCTGGTGACGAACGGCTGCTGAGTCACGAACGCCAAAGCCATTTGCGCCGGATCCAGTCCGTGTTCACGGGCCAGTGCGACATAACGGCTGCACGCTGCTTCCGATTGCGCATTGAAATAGCGGCTGAAGCGGCTGTAGAGGCTCAGACGACCTTTTGGTGGGCGCGCGCCACCTTCGTACTTGCCCGAAAGGAAACCGAACGCCAGCGGCGAATAGGCGAGCAAGCCGCATTGTTCGCGGATGGCGATTTCTGCCAGGCCCACTTCAAAGCTGCGGTTGAGCAGGTTGTACGGGTTCTGGATCGACACGGCACGCGGCCAGCCCCTTGCTTCGGCCAGGGCGAGGAAGCGCATGGTGCCCCACGGCGTTTCGTTGGACAGGCCGATGTGGCGGATTTTGCCGGCCTTCACTTGCTCGTCGAGTGCTTCGAGGGTGTCTTCAAGTGGCGTCAGGTTGGCTTCGATCTTGTGTTTGTAGCCCAGTTGTCCGAAAAAGTTGGTGCTGCGCTCCGGCCAGTGCAGTTGGTAAAGATCGATGTAATCGGTCTGCAGGCGCTTGAGGCTGGCATCCACCGCTGCGGTGATGTGCTGGCGGTTGTGGCGCAGGTTTTTGTCGCGGATATAGTCGATGGTGTTGCCGGGACCGGCGATCTTGCTGGCCAGTATCCAGTCGGCACGATCGCCACGGCTTTTGAAGTAATTGCCGATATAACGCTCGGTGGTGGCATAGGTTTCGGCTTTCGGCGGTACCGGATACATCTCGGCGGTGTCGATGAAATTGATCCCGGCCTCTTTGGCCCGTTCGATCTGGGCGAAGGCTTCAGCTTCAGTGTTTTGCTCGCCCCAGGTCATGGTGCCGAGGCAGATTGCACTCACGTTCAGGTCGGTACGGCCTAGCTGGCGATAGTCCATCGGGTGCTCCTTGGGCAAAACAATCATAAAAGCAGGTTGAAATATTTTTCGCAATCTGCATAATTGCCGACCTCTTTCTGCAGTGGAAGTGATGCGCCGCCGCCGAAGAATCTTGCCGTTGAACGGACGCGCCGACCCGAGCCCCCGAAAGCGTCTGTATCCGGCTGCCTTTGACTTGTCAAAGTACGCACTATTCAGTAAGATCCGCCGTCTAATTTACAGGGCGGCCCCTGAGGCTATAAAGAATGAAAACTTTTACTGCTAAACCAGAAACAGTAAAGCGCGACTGGTTTGTCGTCGACGCTGCTGGTCAGACCCTGGGTCGTCTGGCCACCGAAATCGCGAGCCGTCTGCGTGGCAAGCACAAGCCTGAGTACACTCCTCACGTTGACACCGGCGACTACATCGTCGTAATCAATGCTGAGCAGATTCGTGTTACCGGTGCTAAAACCACTGACAAAATGTACTACTCCCACTCCGGTTTCCCGGGCGGCATCAAGTCGATCAACTTTGAAAAGCTGATCGCTAAAGCCCCTGAGCGCGTGATCGAGACCGCGGTTAAAGGCATGCTGCCTAAAAACCCACTGGGTCGCGACATGTACCGTAAGCTGAAAGTCTATGCGGGCGCTGCACACCCACATACTGCTCAGCAGCCCCAAGAACTGAAGTTTTAACGGAATAGTACATTATGTCGGCGACTCAAAATTACGGCACTGGCCGTCGCAAGACCGCAACCGCACGCGTTTTCCTGCGTCCGGGTACTGGTAATATCTCCATCAACAATCGTTCGCTGGAAAACTTCTTCGGCCGCGAAACTGCCCGCATGGTAGTTCGCCAGCCGCTGGAGCTGACTGAGACTGTCGAGAAGTTCGACATCTACGTCACCGTGATCGGTGGTGGTGTAAGTGGTCAGGCTGGCGCAATCCGCCACGGCATCACTCGCGCTCTGATGGACTACGACGAAACCCTGCGTGGCGCTCTGCGCAAAGCCGGCTTCGTTACTCGCGACGCCCGTGAAGTTGAACGTAAGAAAGTTGGTCTGCGTAAAGCGCGTAAGCGTCCGCAGTACTCGAAGCGTTAATTCCGCTTCCGCGTTCAAAAGAACGCCCGCCTCCTCACGGAAGCGGGCGTTTTTTTATGCCTGCGATTTATCAAAAGAATTGCGCTGTGACAACTTGCCTCATTCGTAGAACCCCTATACTGCAAGGCTTGAGGGGGAGAGCTCCGGGTAATTCCCTTGTCAGAACTGGGGCTTTTCATTACCATCTCGGCAAAATTTTTATAAGTAACATTGATTTATTTAGTAGACGCCTGATTTAACAGGCCACAAAAGCTGATGGGAGAGGACTGAATGAGCAATGACGGCGTGAATGCAGGCCGGCGTCGCTTCTTGGTAGCAGCCACATCCGTGGTGGGTGCTGCAGGAGCGGTGGGGGCTGCGGTCCCGTTCGTGGGGTCATGGTTTCCCAGTGCCAAGGCGAAAGCCGCTGGTGCACCGGTGAAAGTGAATATCAGCAAAATCGAGCCAGGACAGCAGATGATTGCTGAATGGCGCGGCCAGCCGGTGTTCATTGTCCGCCGTACCGAGGAAATCCTGGGGAATCTTAAGAAGATCGAGGGCCAGCTCTCTGATCCGACCTCCAAAAACTCCACGCAACCCACCTATGTCGACCCTGAAGTGCGTTCGATCAAGCCGGAAATTCTCCTGCTGATCGGGATTTGCACACACTTGGGTTGCTCACCGACCTTCCGTCCCGAAGTGGCACCTGCGGATCTGGGTAAAGACTGGGTAGGCGGTTATTTCTGCCCTTGCCACGGTTCCCACTACGATCTGGCTGGCCGCGTCTACAAGTCGCAACCTGCGCCTTTGAACCTGCCAGTTCCCCCGCATTCCTATGAGACCGATGACCTGATTGTCATTGGCGTCGATACGGAGAAAGCGTGATGAGCAAGTTCATGGATTGGGTTGATGCGCGCTTCCCCGCCACAAAAATGTGGGAAGACCATCTCAGCAAGTATTACGCTCCAAAGAACTTCAACTTCTTCTACTTTTTCGGCTCGCTGGCGCTGCTGGTTCTGGTCAACCAGATCGTCACCGGTGTCTGGCTGACGATGAGCTATACCCCGTCGGCAGAAGAGGCGTTTGCTTCCGTCGAATACATCATGCGCGACGTCGAGTACGGCTCGATCCTGCGTCTGCTGCACTCGACTGGCGCCTCGGCGTTCTTCATCGTGGTCTATCTGCACATGTTCCGTGGCTTGCTCTACGGTTCGTATCAGAAGCCGCGTGAGCTGGTCTGGGTGTTCGGCATGTTGATCTACCTGGCGCTGATGGCCGAAGCCTTCATGGGTTATCTGCTGCCGTGGGGTCAGATGTCCTACTGGGGTGCACAGGTGATCATCTCGCTGTTCGGTGCGATTCCGCTGATCGGCGACGACCTGACCCAGTGGATTCGTGGTGACTACCTGATTTCCGGGATCACCCTGAACCGCTTCTTCGCCTTGCACGTTGTGGCCTTGCCGATCGTGATCCTCGGTCTGGTGGTGCTGCACATTCTGGCGCTGCATGAAGTGGGTTCGAACAACCCTGACGGCGTTGATATCAAGAAGCACAAAGACGAAAACGGCATCCCGCTGGATGGCATTCCTTTCCATCCGTACTACACCGTGAAAGACATTGTCGGCGTAGTGGTGTTCCTGTTCATCTTCTGCTTTATCGTGTTCTTCTTCCCGGAAATGGGCGGCTATTTCCTCGAAAAGCCGAACTTTGAACCGGCCAACCCATTCAAGACACCAGAGCACATTGCACCGGTTTGGTACTTCACCCCGTTCTACGCGATCCTGCGGGCAATCCCGGACAAACTCATGGGCGTTATCGCCATGGGCGCGGCCATTGCAGTGCTGTTTGTCCTGCCGTGGCTTGATCGCAGTCCGGTCAAGTCGATGCGTTATAAAGGCTGGCTGAGCAAAATCTGGCTGGTGGTGTTCTGCATTTCGTTCGTGATCCTCGGCGTTCTAGGCGTTCTGGCGCCAACCCCGGGTCGCACGCTGCTGTCGCAGGTCTGCACCTTCCTGTACTTCGCCTACTTCATTCTGATGCCGTTCTACACCAGGCTCGAGAAGACCAAACCGGTTCCGGATAGGGTGACTGGCTGATGAAAAAGTTATTTTTTGCTCTGATTTTTGCTGCTTTGCCTGTCCTGTCTTTCGCCGCTGAACACGGCGGTCCGGAGCTGGAAAAAGTCGATATTGACGTCGGTGACAAGGCTGCCCTGCAAGATGGTGCGCGTACCTTTGCCAACTATTGCATGGGTTGCCACAGTGCCAAGTTCCAGCGTTACGAGCGGGTTGCCGATGATCTTGGCGTGCCCCACGAACTGATGCTGGAGAAGCTGGTGTTCACTGGCGCCAAGATCGGCGACCACATGAACATCGGCATGCAGCCGGCCGACGCCAAGACCTGGTTCGGCGCAGCGCCGCCGGATCTGACGCTGGTGGCTCGCGTTCGTGGCACTGACTGGCTCTACGGTTACCTGAAGTCGTTCTACGAAGACCCTGCGCGTCCATGGGGCGTGAACAACAAGGTCTTCCCGAACGTCGGCATGCCTAACGTGCTGGTCGGCCTGCAAGGTCGTCAGGTCGTAGGCTGCAAACAGGTGCAGATCGTCGAGGACGGCAAGAAGCAATATGATCCGCTGACCGGTACGCCTCTGACTCATGAAGCGTGCGATCAACTGACCATCGTGCCGAAGTCCGGTGCTCTGAATGAAGAGCAGTTCGATGAGAAGGTCAAGAATCTGGTAACCTTCCTGGCTTACTCGGCTAACCCGGTTAAGCTGCAACATCAGCGCATCGGTACTTACGTTTTGCTGTACCTGGCGTTCTTCTTTGTGTTCGCCTATTTGCTCAAGCGTGAATACTGGAAAGACGTGCACTGATACGCTTCAAGCATTGCTGTTAATCGCGCGCGCCCAAGGGCGCCTCCGACAGCGTAGCGCCTGGTAAGCCAGGTGTTACGGGAGGCGCCCTCTGGGCGCGCGCGTTTTTCCGGTTCCGATAATTTCAACAAGCGAGGAGGATCGCCATGGGCGTGACCAATCGGTTGGCCTGTTACTCCGACCCCGCCGACCACTATTCCCACCGAGTGCGCATTGTGCTTGCAGAGAAGGGTGTCAGCGCCGAGATCATTTATGTGGAAGCTGGTCGCCAGCCGCCTAAACTGATTGAGGTGAACCCTTACGGAAGTCTGCCGACGCTGGTCGATCGTGACCTGGCGTTGTGGGAGTCGACCGTGGTGATGGAGTATCTGGATGAGCGTTACCCGCACCCGCCGTTGCTGCCGGTTTACCCGGTGGCACGTGCCAACAGCCGACTGCTGATTCATCGTATTCAGCGCGACTGGTGTGGTCTGGTGGATCTGATTCTGGATCCTAAAAGCAAGGAGGCCGCGCGCGTCGTGGCGCGCAAGGAATTGCGCGAAAGCCTGACTGGCGTGTCGCCGCTGTTTGCCGACAAGCCGTTTTTCCTCAGTGAGGAACAAAGTCTGGTGGATTGCTGCCTATTGCCAATACTCTGGCGTTTGCCGATTCTGGGTATTGAACTGCCGCGGCCTGCCAAGCCGTTGCTTGATTACATGGAGCGCTCTTTTGCGCGTGAGGCTTTCCAGGCGAGTCTGTCTGGTGTCGAACGCGACATGCGCTAAGGCTTAAGGAGCCGCTATGAACTCCAGTCGACCTTATCTGGTCCGCGCGCTCTACGAGTGGATTGTGGATAACGATTGCACCCCGCACATGCTGGTTAATTCCGAGTACCCAGCCGTGCAGGTGCCGCAGGGTTTTGCCAGTGACGGGCAGATTGTCCTGAACATTTCGCCGAGCGCTGTGCGTCATCTGCACATGGACAACGACGTGGTGACCTTTGAGGGTCGCTTCGGTGGTGTTCCGCACAGTCTCTACGTGCCGATCAGCGCCATCCTGGGTATTTATGCCCGGGAGAACGGTCAGGGCATGGTGTTCGATATCGAGTCGCCGATGGGTGACGAAGACGATATCGAGCAGGACGATGACCTGCCGCCCCCGGACAGCGAGCCACCGCGTCCAAGCGGCCGGCCAAGTCTGAAGGTTGTGAAGTAATAAAAAAGGCGATCCAGATGGATCGCCTTTTTTATGACCTGTTTTTCCCCTGTAGGAGCTGCCGAAGGCTGCGATCTTTTGATCTTGTTTTGAGAATCAAAAGATCGCAGCCTTCGGCAGCTCCTACAGAGGGAGGGTAAGTCAGTCGATGTACTCGAACAGCTTCACAATCTTCTGCACGCCCGATACGCCCTGCACCAGATTGGTCGCCTGAGCGGCTTCCTGCTTGGTCAGCAGGCCCAGCAGATAGACGATGCCATTCTCGGTCACGACCTTGATGCGCGAGCCGGGAATGCTGGCGTCGGTGAGCATCTGGGTCTTGATCTTGGTGGTCAGCCACGTGTCGTTCTGACGCGCCAGCAGGGAGGAGGGTGGCAGCACTTGCAGTTCGTTGTGCACCTTCTTCACGCGTTGAACGTTGGCAGCGGCCTGTTCGGCCTTGGCCTTGAGGTCTTCACGCGGTGTCTGGCCAGCCAGCAGCACGACGCCGTTGAAGCTGGTAACGACAACATGCGAATCGTTGTCCAGCGCCGGGTCGGCCTTGGCTACGTTAACGCCCACTTTGGTTTCGATCAGCGAGTCATCGATCTTGCTGCCGAAGGTGCGAGTGCCGCGGTCGTCATCAATCGGCGCTTCACGGCTGGCATTCACCACCGATGTGCAACCGCTGATGCCGAGGCACAGAGTCAAGGCCAGAAGGCCAAGGCGATTAGGGGTCATTCTTCACTCCCGAACAGTTGGCTGTCGATCAGATCGCAGAGGCAATGGATCGCCAGCAAGTGGACTTCTTGAATACGTGCAGTGACGTTGGCCGGTACGCGAATCTCGACGTCCTCGGGCAACAGCAATGACGCCATGCCGCCGCCATCGCGTCCGGTCAAAGCTACGACAATCATTTCGCGATCATGTGCGGCCTGGATCGCTTGAATAATGTTCGCCGAGTTACCGCTGGTCGAAATCGCCAGCAAAACATCGCCTGGCTGACCGAGTGCGCGGATCTGCTTGGAGAACACTTCGTTGTAGCTGTAGTCGTTGGCGATCGAGGTGATCGTCGAGGTATCGGTGGTCAGGGCGATGGCCGGCAGGCTCGGGCGCTCGCGCTCGAAGCGGTTGAGCAGCTCCGAGGAGAAGTGCTGGGCGTCGCCGGCAGAGCCGCCATTGCCGCACGAAAGCATTTTGCCTTCGTTGAGCAGGGCGTTGACCATGATCTGGCTGGCTTGCTCGATGTGCGGTGCAAGTACGTCCATCGCCTGTTGCTTGGTGTCGATACTGGCCTGAAAAAGCTGGCGAATTCGCGATTGCATGTCCATCTGTGTGACCTTAAGTAGCGCGGCTGTTCGGCACATGAATGTGCAGCCCGCAAAGCAAAGAGCAAAAGTTGTCGGATGAAAAAGTCCGGGTTGGGTGCAGGTCAACTGTCGAAAGCATTCTGCAACCAGTTCAGCTGACTCGGATGGCTGTCGATGGCCACCACGTCGAAGCGGCAGGGGGAATTGGCCCAACGCGACTCGCGCTGAAGAAAATACTGCGCAGCGAAAATCAGTTTCTGCTGCTTGCGCCCATCGATGCTAGCGAGCGCGCCACCCCATTGAGTGTTTTTTCTGTAGCGAACTTCAACGAATACTACTGTATCGCCATCAAGCATGACCAGATCAAGCTCGCCGCGTTTACACAACCAGTTCTGCGCCAAGAGGCGCAGGCCCTGATTTTGTAGATGCTCGAGCGCCTGGCGCTCGGCATCCTTACCGCTTTGCGAGCGTGACCTGTCAGGCATTAGCGCTGGGTGTCCGGCAGGCGCTGAACCTGGCCGCTGACGAACTGAGCCCAAGGCAACTGGCGCACAATACGCTGGGTCTGGGTCATGCTGAGGCTGCCCGACTGACCTTCGATGCGGCTGTCCGGCAGGGCTTTGAGTTGGCCCAGGCGCGGTGCCAGACGATAAGCATCGACGCCCATGGCGTACAGGCGGCCAAGGCTGCCGGCGGCTTGTGGCCACTGCGCGGTGACTTGCTGGCGCAGCGGATCGCTGGTTTCCAGCAACCATGGCGTTTCGCAGAAGCGAATGCCGTTCATGTCGTTGTACTGGTTCACATCGCCGCTGGCGCTATAGACGTGCGAGGTTGCGTAGACAGGTACGTCGCCGGCGTACTGGAAGTTCAGGGTCGGCTTGATCTGCTGCGCCTGTTGCGGGGTCGCGGCGAGGAAGATGAATTCGATGTCCTGACGGCGCGATGGCTGAGCGGCGACGTTGGTGCCTGCAGCGTTTTGCAGGCTCTTGGCGCGGGCTTCGCTCTGGCGCAGCTGGAACATGTCGGCAATCTGCTGGGCCAGTTGCACTGGCTGGTCGACACGCTCGGTGGCAACGATGCTGCCGCCATTGGCTTGCCAATCCTGGCTGAACGCACGCAGGACGCGGTCGCCCCATTCACCTTTCGGCACCATGATCGCGGCGCGATGCAGGCCGTCGGCGCGGGCGCGGCGGGATACTTCGCGGGCTTCGTCTTCAGCGGCCAGACCAAACTGGAACAGCTGCGCCGGACCTTGATCGCCTTCGCTGTAGTTCAGTGCGAGGGTGGGGATCGGCAGTTGCGGGCGGGTGCTCAGTTGTTTGACCAGAGGTTTTTCCAGAGGGCCGACGACCAGTTGCACGCCGTCAGCCTGAGCCTTGCGGTAGAACTCGTCCATGGAGGTCAGTTTCGAGCTGTCATAGAACTCGATCGCTGGCGGATTCTGCCCGGCCTGCTGAGCCTGATAGTGCGCCGCCATGAAACCTTCGCGCAGTGCTTTGCCGACCGACGCCAGTTGGCCGTCCTGTGGCAGCAGCAGGGCAATTTTGCTCAGCGGCTGGCTGGCCAGTTCCTTGAGTTTGGTCAGCGGCAGCGGCAGGTTGATTGCAGCCGGGTGCTTTGGATTCTGGGTGCGCCAAGTGTCGATTGCGGCTTGTTGCTGTTCGAGCGTGCCGGCAGTTTTCACGGCCATCGCCAGACTCATCCAGCCGCCAAGGTCGTCGGTGGTGTTGGGTTGCAGTTGATCGGTCGGCAGCGAGGCGATCAGTGTCCAGATCGCTTCATGGTTCTTGCTCGCCGCTTCGTCTTTGAGCATCGGCGCAATGAAAATGCGCTCGCGGGCGGCAGGCAGCGTCTGGCCATCGGCTTCAAGGGCGCGGGCGTGAACGGTGCCAGTGCGGACCTGTTGCTCTTCCGGCATTTCGCCCAGCTTTTGCAGGCTTGGATGGCTCAGGGCGGTCAGTGCCGCTTTCGGCTGATTACGCGTCATCGCCAGTTCAGCGGAGAGCGTGTTGGCAAAAATCTGCTGGCCCGGCTTGAGTTGTTCCACCGGCACTTGTTGCAGGATTTGCGCAGACTGCCCGGCATTGCCTTGGCGATAAGCCAGGTCTGCTGCGCTCAGGCGCAACAGGGCAGCTTTTTCCGGGGTTTTAGCCTGGGAAGCCTGTTCGAGCAGTTGCTCGATGCTGGCATCCGGAGTCCGTGGAAGTTCGCCAAGGCTGGAGGAAGGGGAGCTGGCGCAAGCCGCCAAAAGGGCAGCGAGGCAGAGGGCAGTGAACAGCCGCAGGCAAGCGATCATGTAAGTGTTCCTGATACTCGATCAAATTAGCGTGGAATTGTACCCAAGCACTGGCCGGGGCGCGATGTTGCTGGCGTTAATCGGTCAATTTAGCTGAAGTAAATGTTGCGGCGTCGCACAACTGCGCGCAAAAACCGCACGTTAGCAGAGGACGTCGCAAGCCTCGTGACGCGCTACAATGCCGGTTTTTACCGATCATGAGGTGTGCGCTTTGACTGCTCCAGGTTCCCTGAATTCCGCTGCCGGCTCGCTTTATGTGGTGGCGACGCCCATCGGCAACCTGGACGACATCAGCGCCCGGGCACTGAAAATCCTCCGTGAAGTGGCGCTGATTGCTGCCGAAGATACGCGTCACTCGCAGCGACTGATGCAGCACTTCGGCATTTCGACGCCGTTGGCTGCCTGCCACGAACATAACGAACGAGATGAAGGTAGCCGCTTTATCACCCGTCTGCTGGCTGGTGATAGTGTCGCGCTGATTTCCGACGCGGGCACGCCGCTGATTTCCGATCCGGGTTATCACCTGGTGCGTCAGGCCCGTGCTGCCGGGATCAATGTGGTGCCGGTGCCGGGTGCCTGCGCTTTGATCGCAGCATTGTCGGCAGCGGGCTTGCCGTCTGATCGATTCATCTTCGAAGGTTTTCTGCCGGCCAAGTCGGTAGGGCGCAAGGCGCGACTCGAAGCGGTCAAGGAAGAACCACGTACGCTGATTTTCTACGAAGCCCCGCACCGCATTCTGGAATGTCTACAGGATATGGAAGCAGTGTTCGGTGGCGAACGGCAGGCACTGCTGGCCCGAGAAATCACCAAGACCTTTGAAACGCTCAAGGGGCTGCCGCTGGCTGAGTTGCGCGCATTCGTCGAGTCCGACAGCAACCAGCAGCGCGGCGAATGCGTGGTGTTGGTCGCCGGCTGGACTGCCCCTGAGAGCGAGGACGCGGTCAGCAGCGAAGCCATGCGCATCCTCAATCTGTTGCTCGAAGAGATGCCGCTCAAGCGTGCCGCCGCGCTGGCAGCGCAGATTACCGGTGAGCGCAAGAACGTCCTGTATCAGGTCGCGCTGGATAAGCAGAAAGACGTGTAAGCCGTCGCCCATAGCGGTCTTGAGGCTTTTAGCGCTTGTTCTTCGGCCGCTCTGCCGTTAACCTTCGCGGCGGAGAGTCGATCGGACAGTCGCTGCCCTCTATGAAAATTAGGGGGGGGAGGAAAGTCCGGGCTCCATAGGGCGAAGTGCCAGGTAATGCCTGGGAGGCGTGAGCCTACGGAAAGTGCCACAGAAAATAACCGCCTAAGCGCTTCGGCGCCGGTAAGGGTGAAAAGGTGCGGTAAGAGCGCACCGCACGTCTGGCAACAGTTCGTGGCTAGGTAAACCCCACTTGGAGCAAGACCAAATAGGGTCCCAAGGCGTGGCCCGCGCTGGGACCGGGTAGGTTGCTAAAGATGTCCAGTGATGGCCATCGTAGACGAATGACTGTTCAAGACAGAACCCGGCTTACAGATCGACTCTCCACCTTTTTCTTTCCCTGCTTGAATCAATGGCATCGGGGCTGTGTAATATCAGCAGGCCTGCTCTGAAAGTTCGGCAGCGGCAATTGCAGTAATAGCCTTTTCCCACCTTGCTTCAATCAACAGCAGAAGCGCTTTTGTAATACCGAAAAAATCTTACTCTTAACAAATTACTTTAACTTTCGAGCGCAGCTTTCAGTGCTGCATCAAGTTATGGGTCAAAAGTCTCCGCCAGATTCTCGTTACTCCTCCTTTTATGCTCCTAAATCTCCGTTCTGTAAGGCTTTTCCTTTAATCCGCGCCTTGACGGTGTGGTGGCCGCATTCCTATAGTGTGCACAAGTGGCGGAAAGTGGCATGAAGTGGGTTTTTTGAGCTCAAAACGATAAAAATTGGAGAAACGCAGACGTGTTTCGCGGAGCTAACGCTATCAGTCTCGATGCAAAGGGCCGTCTCGCTATGCCGAGCCGGTACCGTGACGAGCTCGATTCGCGTAGTTCCGGCCAATTGATCGTCACCATTGATGCCGTTGATCCGTGTCTTTGTGTCTACCCGCTCGACGAGTGGGAAATTATTGAAACCAAGTTGCGCGCGCTCCCTTCGCTTCGTGAAGAGAACCGCCGCTTGCAGCGTTTATTGATTGGTAATGCCGTCGACCTCGAGCTCGATGGCAGTGGTCGTTTTCTGGTTCCACCGCGTCTGCGCGAATACGCAAAGCTTGATAAGAAAGCGATGCTGGTGGGCCAACTGAACAAGTTCCAATTGTGGGACGAGGATGCATGGAATGCGGTATCTGCCGCTGACCTTGCTGCCATTCAACAACCGGGCGCGATGCCTGATGAACTGCGTGATTTGATCCTGTGACTATTGATAGCGGCTTTAACCACATCACCGTACTGCTTGACGAAGCCGTCGAGGCTCTCGCCGTACGTCCTGATGGCTGCTATCTGGACGGTACGTTCGGGCGCGGCGGACACAGTCGATTGATCCTCAGCCAGCTCGGGCCGGATGGTCGACTCATCGGGTTCGACAAAGATCCACAAGCGATTGCCACCGGGCAAACGCTAGCGGCCGAAGACGGCCGCTTTGTCGTTGTGCAGCGCAGCTTTGCCGAGCTCGGTTCGGAAATCGCCGAACGCGGTCTGGCCGGCAAGGTCAGCGGCATTCTGCTCGATCTGGGCGTGTCCTCGCCGCAGCTCGATGACGCTGAGCGCGGTTTCAGTTTCCTCAACGACGGCCCGCTGGACATGCGCATGGATCCGTCCCGTGGCATCAGCGCCGCTGAATTCGTCAACACCGCGCCGGCTGAAGAAATCGCCCGGGTGTTCAAGGAATACGGTGAAGAACGTTTCTCCGGTCGCATGGCGCGTGCCGTCGCCGAACGTCGCGATATCAAACCTTTCGAGCGCACCGCCGATCTGGCCGAAGTGCTCAAGGTCGCCAACCCGGCATGGGAAAAGGGCAAGAACCCGGCCACCCGTGCGTTCCAGGGGCTGCGCATTCACGTCAATAACGAATTGGGCGATCTGGAAGCCGGCCTCGAAGCCGCGCTGGAAGCTCTGGAAGTGGGCGGCCGTCTGGTCGTGATCAGCTTCCATTCGCTGGAAGACCGCATCGTCAAGCTGTTCATGCGCAAGCTGGTGAAGGGCGAAGCCGATAACCTGCCGCGCAACCTGCCGGTTCGCCATGTGGCGTTCGAGCCGAAAATCAAAGTCCATGGCAAAGCGCAGACGGCCTCCGACGCCGAACTCAAAGCCAACCCACGTTCCCGTAGCGCCGTCATGCGCGTCGCGGAGAAATTGCGTTGAGCAAGCTTTTCGCCAAGCCACTGCCCGGCGGCAGCTTTTTCATGCTGCTGCTGTTTGTAGGCGTGCTCGTCTCGGCCATCGCTGTGTCGTACAGCGCGCACTGGAACCGCCAGTTGCTGAACAATCTTTATAACGAACTCAGCGTGCGCGACAAGGCGCAGGCCGAGTGGGGCCGCTTGATTCTCGAGCAAAGCACCTGGACCGCGCACAGCCGCATCGAAGTGCTGGCCACCGAACAACTGAAAATGCATATCCCTGGCGCGGCTGACGTGAAGATGGTGGCGCCATGATGAAACTTGAAGGCGCACTGTTCCCGTGGCGCTTCCGCCTGATGGTGGCCCTGCTCGGTTTGATGGTGGCTGCGATCTGCTGGCGCATCATTGACCTGCAAGTGGTTGACCGTGACTTCCTCAAAGGTCAGGGCGATGCGCGCAGTCTTCGTCACATCCCGATTCCTGCTCACCGTGGTCTGATCACCGACCGTAACGGCGAGCCTTTGGCCGTCAGTACCCCGGTGACCACCCTGTGGGCCAACGCCAAGGAAATGCAAACAGCCAAAGAGAAGTGGCCAGCACTGGCCGCCGCGCTGGGTCAGGACCCGAAAGCCCTGACCGAACGCCTTGAGGCGCAGGCCAACAAAGAATTCATTTATCTGGTGCGTGGGCTGACCCCCGAGCAAGGCCAGTCTGTGCTCGACCTGAAAGTGCCGGGCGTCTACGGCATCGAAGAATTCCGCCGGTTTTACCCGGCCGGTGAAGTCACCGCGCACATGGTCGGCTTTACCGACATCGATGATCACGGTCGCGAAGGCGTCGAACTGGCCTACGACGAATGGCTGGCCGGAGTGCCGGGCAAACGACAAGTCATCAAGGATCGGCGCGGTCGGCTGATCAAAGATGTTCAGGTCACCAAAAACGCCAAGGCCGGCAAGCCCTTGGCGTTGTCCATTGACCTGCGCCTGCAATATCTGGCCAACCGCGAGCTGCGTAACGCGATCATCGAGAACGGCGCCAAGGCTGGCAGCCTGGTGATCATGGACGTGAAGACTGGCGAGATCCTCGCCATGGTCAACCAGCCGACCTATAACCCGAACAACCGTCGCAACCTGCAACCGGCGATGATGCGTAACCGCGCGATGATCGACGTGTTCGAACCGGGTTCGACCATGAAAGCCATCTCGATGGCCGCCGCGATCGAAACCGGTCGCTGGAAACCGAGCGATACCGTCGAGGTTTATCCAGGCACGCTGCAGATCGGCAAATACACCATCAAGGACGTTTCCAGGTCCGAAGGTCCGGTGCTCGACCTGACCGGCATCCTGATCAATTCCAGTAACGTCGGCATGAGTAAGGTCGCGTTCGATATCGGCGGCGAAACGATTTTCCGCCTTGCGCAAAAAGTCGGTCTCGGCCAGGACACCGGCCTCGGCTTCCCGGGCGAACGTGTCGGCAACCTGCCGAACTACCGCGATTGGCGCAAGGCCGAAACCGCGACACTGTCCTACGGCTACGGTATTTCCGTAACCGCGATTCAACTGGTTCACGCCTTCTCGGCGCTGGCCAACAACGGTCGCCTCGCACCGTTGACGCTGATCAAAACCGACAAGATGCCGCAGACCACGCAAGTGCTGCCGGAAGCTGTCGCGAAAACCATGCAGGGCATGTTGACCCAGGTGATCGAAGCCCCGCGCGGTGTGTTCCGTGCGCAGGTGCCGGCGTATCACGTGGCGGGCAAGTCGGGTACTGCGCGCAAGACTTCGGTGGGCACCAAGGGCTACGCCGAAAACTCCTACCGTTCGCTGTTCGCCGGCTTCGGCCCGATGAGCGATCCGCGTTACGCCATCGTTGTGGTGATCGATGAGCCAAGCAAGGCCGGTTACTTCGGTGGTCTGGTTTCCGCGCCGGTGTTCAGTCGCGTGATGTCCGGCACCCTGCGCTTGATGAACGTGACCCCGGATAACCTGCCGACCACTCAACAGGCCAACGCCACCCCGGTCGTTCCGCTGAAAGCCAATGGAGGGCGCGGCTGATGTCATTAAGTCTGAACAAGATATTCCCCCACGCCGGCCACGATCTGTTGATCCGTGAATTGGCACTGGATAGCCGTAACGTACGCGCGGGCGACCTGTTTCTCGCGGTGCCGGGCGGCAAATTCGATGGCCGTGCGCACATTGCTGACGCGCTTGCCCGTGGCGCCGCGGCCGTTGCTTATGAAGTCGAAGGCGCCACCGTGCTGCCGATCACGGACGTGCCGCTGATCCCGGTCAAGGGGCTGGCGGCGCAGCTGTCGGACATCGCCGGACGTTTTTACGGTGAGCCGAGCCATCACCTGAATCTGGTGGGCGTAACGGGCACCAACGGTAAAACCAGCGTGACCCAACTGGTCGCGCAAGCGCTGGATCTGCTCGGCCAGCATTGCGGCATTGTCGGCACCCTCGGTTCCGGCTTCTATGGCGCATTGCAAAGTGGTCTGCACACCACGCCGAATCCGATCGCCGTGCAAGCGACTTTGGGCGACCTGAAAAAGGCCGGCGCCAAAGCCGTGGCCATGGAAGTGTCGTCCCACGGTCTGGATCAAGGCCGCGTCACCGCGCTGGCGTTCGACGTCGCCGTGATGACCAACCTGTCCCGCGATCATCTGGATTATCACGGCACGATGGAGGCTTACGCGCAGGCCAAGGCCAAGCTGTTCGCCTGGAATGATCTGAAATGCCGTGTGGTCAACCTCGACGACGATTTCGGCCGGCAACTGGCCGCCGAAAAACGCGAGTCGCGTTTGATCACCTATAGTCTCCTCGACAGCAGCGCTTATCTGTACTGCCGCGAAGCGCAGTTTGACGATCACGGCGTGCGCGCCACATTGGTCACGCCGCAGGGCGAGCATCATCTGCGCAGCACGCTGCTCGGCCGTTTCAACCTGAGCAACGTACTGGCAGCCGTCGGCGCCTTGCTCGGCCTGGATTACGCGCTCGACGAAATTCTCAAGGTACTGCCGAAACTCGAAGGCCCGGCCGGACGCATGCAGCGTCTTGGCGGCGGCACTCAGCCGTTGGTGGTGGTCGATTACGCCCACACCCCGGATGCGCTGGAAAAAGTCCTGACGGCTTTGCGCCCGCACGTCAAAGGCCAGTTGCTGTGCCTGTTCGGCTGCGGCGGTGACCGTGATCGTGGCAAGCGTCCGCTGATGGCCGAAGTGGTCGAGCGTCTGGCCGATCAAGTGGTTGTCACCGATGACAATCCGCGCACCGAAGACCCGGCAGTGATTTTCGATGACATCCGCGCCGGTTTCACGGTTGTGGATAAAGTCACCTTCGTCGCCGGCCGTGGTCAGGCGATTGCGCAATTGATTGCCGACGCTTCGGCGGATGACGTGATCGTTCTGGCCGGTAAAGGTCACGAGGACTATCAGGAAATCAACGGCGAGCGTCATGCCTTCTCTGACCTGGTCGAAGCAGATCACGCGCTGACCGCTTGGGAGGTGGCCCATGCTTAAGGCCCTGACACTCAGCGAGCTGAGCAACGCGCTCGACGCACGCCTGATCAGCTCCGATGCCAGTTTCGACGGCGTGAGCATCGACAGCCGTGGGATTAAACCCGGCCAACTGTTTATTGCCCTGACTGGCCCGCGTTTCGACGGTCATGATTATCTGAACGACGTCGCCGGCAAAGGCGCCGTTGCTGCACTGGTCGAGCGCGAAGTCGCCGACAGCACCCTGCCGCAATTGTTGGTCAAGGACACCCGTCAGGCCCTGGGCCAGTTGGGTGCCTTGAACCGTGCGGCGTTCACTCAGCCAGTGGCTGCCGTGACCGGTTCCAGCGGCAAGACCACGGTCAAGGAAATGCTCGCCAGCATCCTGCGCACGCGCGGTCCGGTGCTGGCAACACGCGGCAACCTGAACAACGACCTCGGCGTTCCGCTGACCCTGATCGAGCTCGCGCCGGAACACACCTCCGCCGTGATCGAACTGGGGGCCTCGCGTCTGGGCGAAATCGCCTACACCGTCGGGCTGACCAAGCCGCACGTAGCGATCCTCAACAACGCCGGTACCGCTCACGTTGGTGAGTTCGGTGGCCCGGAAAAAATCGTCGAAGCCAAAGGCGAAATCATCGAAGGGCTGGCGGCCGATGGCATCGCCGTGCTCAATCTCGACGACAAGGCCTTTGGTATCTGGAAGAGCCGCGCTGCCGGTCGCAAGGTGCTGACCTTCGCCCTGAGCAACACTCAAGCGGACTTCTACGCCAGCGACCTGAGCACTGATGCACGCGGTTGCCCGGCCTTCAATCTGCACACGCCTGAAGGTATGGAGCGCGTTCAACTGAACCTGCTCGGCACCCATAACGTTGCCAACTCCATGGCTGCCGCCGCTGCTGCCCACGCCTTGGGTGTGTCGCTGTTCGGCATCGCCACTGGCCTTGGCGCGGTGCAACCGGTCAAGGGCCGCACCGTCGCGCAATTGGCGAAAAACGGCATGCGCGTGATTGATGACACTTACAACGCAAACCCCACCTCGATGTGCGCGGCCGTTGATATACTCGCCGGCTTTTCCGGCCGCACCGTCCTGGTGCTCGGAGATATCGGCGAGTTGGGCGATTGGGCGGAGCAGGGGCACCGCGACGTGGGCGAGTACGCCCGGGGCAAGGTATCCGCGCTTTACGCAGTTGGACCGAACATGGTTCACGCCGTCAACGCATTCGGTGAGCAGGCGCATCACTTCGGCACACAAGCCGAACTGATCCAGGCCCTGGACGCCGAGCAGGACACAAACACCACTATTTTGATCAAGGGTTCGCGCAGTGCAGCGATGGAAAACATCGTTGCGGCTCTGTGCGGGTCCAGTCTGGAGAAACATTAATGCTGCTGCTGCTAGCGGAGTATCTGCAACAGTTCCACAAAGGCTTCGCGGTCTTTCAGTACCTGACCCTGCGCGGGATCCTCGGTGTGCTGACCGCGCTGGTTTTGTCGCTGTGCTATGGCCCGTGGATGATCCGCACTCTGCAGAACCGTCAGATCGGCCAGTCCGTTCGTAACGACGGTCCGCAATCGCACCTGTCGAAGTCGGGTACACCGACCATGGGTGGCGCGCTGATCCTGTCGTCCATCGGCGTCAGTACTTTGCTCTGGGCTGACCTGAGCAACCGCTATGTCTGGACTGTGTTGCTGGTTACCCTGCTGTTCGGTGCCATCGGCTGGGTCGACGATTACCGCAAAGTCATCGAGAAGAACTCGCGAGGCTTGCCGAGCCGCTGGAAGTATTTCTGGCAGTCGGTGTTTGGTCTGGGCGCGGCGATCTTCCTTTATATGACCGCTTCGACGCCGGTGGAAACCACGCTGATCCTGCCGATGCTCAAGGACTACAGCATTCCGCTGGGCTTCGGTTTCATCGTGCTGACCTACTTCGTGATTGTCGGTTCGAGCAACGCGGTCAACCTCACCGACGGCCTCGACGGTCTGGCGATCATGCCAACCGTGATGGTCGGCGGTGGTCTCGGCATCTTCTGCTACCTGTCGGGTAACGTGAAATTCGCTGAATACCTGTTGATCCCGTATGTACCGGGCGCGGGCGAACTGATTGTGTTCTGCGGTGCGCTGATCGGTGCCGGTCTGGGTTTCCTCTGGTTCAACACCTATCCGGCCCAAGTCTTCATGGGCGACGTTGGCGCACTGGCGCTGGGTGCTGCACTGGGCACCATCGCGGTGATCGTCCGTCAGGAAATCGTCCTGTTCATCATGGGCGGCGTGTTCGTGATGGAAACCCTGTCGGTGGTCATCCAGGTGGCGTCCTTCAAGCTGACCGGTCGCCGCGTATTCCGCATGGCACCGATCCACCACCACTTTGAACTCAAGGGCTGGCCCGAGCCGCGCGTGATCGTCCGTTTCTGGATCATCACCGTGATTCTCGTGCTGGTTGGCCTTGCCACCCTGAAGCTGAGGTAGAACGAGTGTCTCTGATCGCTTCTGACCACTTCCGCATCGTTGTCGGCCTCGGCAAGAGCGGCATGTCCCTGGTTCGCTTCCTGGCGAACCGGGGCACGTCGTTTGCCGTGGCCGATACGCGGGAGAATCCACCGGAACTGGCCACGCTCAAGCGTGACTATCCGCACGTGGAAGTGCGTTGTGGCGAGCTGGACGTCGAATTCCTCTGCCGTGCCGACGAGCTCTACGTGAGCCCCGGCCTGGCGCTGGCGACCCCGGCCCTGCAAGCCGCTGCGGCCCGTGGCGTGAAACTGTCCGGTGACATCGAGCTGTTCGCGCGTAACGCGAAGGCGCCGATTGTGGCCATCAGTGGTTCCAACGCGAAAAGCACGGTCACCACCCTGGTCGGCGAGATGGCGGCTGCGGCCGGCAAGCGTGTGGCGGTGGGCGGCAATCTCGGTACCCCGGCGCTGGATCTGCTCAGCGACGACGTCGAGTTGTACGTGATGGAGTTGTCGAGCTTTCAGCTGGAAACCACCGATCAGCTCAACGCTGAAGTGGCGACCGTGCTGAACATCAGCGAAGACCACATGGATCGCTACAGCGGTCTGCCGGCGTACCACCTGGCCAAGCACCGGATTTTCCGTGGTGCCAAGCAGTTCGTGGTCAATCGTCAGGATGCACTGACCCGTCCGCTGATAGGCGAGGGCCAGCCATGCTGGACGTTCGGCCTGACCAAACCTGATTTCAAGGCATTCGGTATCCGCGAAGAAGATGGCGAGAAGTATCTGGCCTTCGAATTCCAGAACCTGATGCCGGTACGCGAGCTGAAAATTCGTGGCGCGCACAACCAGTCCAACGCACTGGCGGCGCTGGCGCTCGGCCATGCGGTCGGCCTGCCGTTCGACGCGATGCTGGCGGCCCTGCGCACCTTCGCCGGTCTCGAACATCGCTGCCAGTGGGTGCGTGATCTGGACGGCGTCGCTTACTACAACGATTCCAAAGCCACCAACGTTGGCGCCGCACTGGCGGCCATCGAAGGCCTGGGTGCGGACATCGACGGCAAGGTCATTCTGATCGCCGGTGGTGATGGCAAAGGTGCCGAGTTCAACGACCTGCGTGATCCGGTGGCAGCCAACTGCCGTGCCGTGATCCTGATGGGCCGCGACTCCGACAAGATCGGCGCGGCCATCGGCGATGGCGTGCCACTGATTCGCGCAACCTCCCTGGTTGATGCTGTCGCGCAATGCCGCGCTGCCGCCCAACCGGGTGATGTGGTGCTGCTGTCGCCAGCCTGTGCCAGTTTCGACATGTTCAAGAATTATGAAGACCGTGGTCACCAGTTCGTCCGCGCCGTGGAGGAATTGGCATGAACCTGAGAAATATCATCAAGCCGTACCCGTCGCCGCTGATTACCGGACGCGGCATCGATCTCGACTTCCCGATGCTCGCCGGTTGCCTGGCGCTGCTCGGCCTGGGTCTGATCATGATCGCTTCGGCTTCCACCGAAGTGGCGGCCGCGCAGTCGGGCAGTCCGCTGTATTACATGATCCGCCACCTTATCTATGTGGTGCTGGGATTGGGCGCGTGCATCATCACCATGATGATTCCGATCGCCACCTGGCAACGTCTCGGCTGGTTGATGCTGCTCGGCGCATTTGGCCTGCTGATCATGGTGATCATCCCGGGGATCGGCCGTGAGGTTAACGGTTCGATGCGCTGGATCGGTTTCAGCTTCTTCAACGTGCAGCCGTCGGAGATCGCCAAGGTATTCGTGGTGATTTACCTCGCCGGTTATCTTGTGCGTCGCCAGAAAGAAGTGCGCGAGAGCTGGATGGGTTTCTTCAAGCCGTTCATCGTGCTGCTGCCAATGGCCGGCCTGTTGCTGATGGAGCCGGACTTCGGCGCCACCGTAGTGATGATGGGCGCTGCGGCGGCGATGCTGTTCCTTGGCGGGGTCGGCCTGTTCCGCTTCTCGCTGATGGTGGTGTTGGCGGTCGGGGCCGTGGTCCTGTTGATTCAGATGCAGCCGTACCGGATGGCGCGTCTGACCAACTTCGCCGACCCGTGGGCCGACCAGTTCGGTGCCGGTTATCAGTTGTCGCAAGCGCTGATCGCGTTCGGTCGTGGTGAGTGGCTGGGCGTGGGCCTGGGCAACAGCGTGCAGAAGCAGTTCTACCTGCCGGAAGCCCACACCGACTTCGTGTTCTCGGTACTTGCCGAAGAGCTCGGTGCGGTGGGTTCGCTGTGCACCGTCGCACTGTTCGTGTTCGTGTGTATCCGCGGCATGTACATCGGTCTGTGGGCCGAGAAAGCCAAGCAGTTCTTCGCCGCTTATGTTGCATACGGCTTGTCGTTCCTGTGGATTGGTCAGTTCCTGATCAACATCGGTGTGAACGTCGGCCTGCTGCCAACCAAGGGTCTGACCTTGCCGTTCCTCAGTTACGGCGGCAGCTCGTTGGTGATCTGCTGTGCCTGTCTCGGCTTGTTGCTGAGGATCGAGTGGGAGAGTCGAACCCATCTGGGCAGTGAAGAGATGGAATTCCATGAGAGCGACTTCGCCGAGGAGCCGAATCATGGGCGCTAACGTATTGATCATGGCCGGCGGAACCGGCGGCCACGTATTCCCGGCGCTGGCCTGTGCCCGCGAGTTTCAGGCGCGCGGCTATACCGTGCACTGGCTCGGCACCCCACGCGGGATCGAGAACGAACTGGTGCCGGCCGCTGGGCTGGAACTGCACCGGATCAACGCCAGTGGTCTGCGCGGCAAGGGCAAGCTGTCACTGCTCAAGGCACCCTTCATGCTGCTCAAATCGGTCTGGCAGGCGCGGGCGATCATTCGTCGGCTGCGTCCGGTGTGTGTGGTCGGCTTCGGTGGCTACGTGACCGGCCCCGGCGGTCTCGCGGCGAAACTGGCCGGTGTGCCGGTGATCGTTCACGAGCAGAACGCCGTCGCCGGCACCGCCAATCGGTTGCTGGTGCCGTTCGCCGCCCGAGTGTGTGAAGCGTTCCCCGACACCTTTACTCTGTCGGACAGCCGCCGCACCACCGGTAATCCGGTGCGCAGCGAGCTGTTCCTCGAAACACCGCGACCTGCCCTGGCCGGTCGCAAAGCGCGTTTGCTGATCCTGGGCGGAAGCCTGGGCGCAGAACCGTTGAACAAGTTGCTGCCTGAAGCGCTGGCGCAAGTCGCTGCCGATTTGCGTCCGGAAGTGTTCCATCAGGCCGGCAAAAACCACGATGAAGTGACTGCAGAGCGCTACCGCGCCGCCGGCGTGGAAGCGCAGGTGCAGCCGTTCATCAAAGACATGGCCCAGGCCTATGGCTGGGCTGACCTGGTGGTGTGCCGTGCAGGCGCGTTGACCATCAGTGAGCTGGCTGCCGCCGGTCTGCCCTCGATGCTGGTGCCTTTGCCCCACGCAATCGACGATCACCAGACCCGCAACGCCGATTATTTGGCCCGTGAAGGCGCTGCCTTCCTGATGCCGCAAAGAACGACTGGTGCCGCGGACCTTGCCGCGCGCCTGACAGAGGTCTTGATGCAACCGCAACGACTCGAAGAAATGGCCCAAGCGGCCCGCCGTCTGGCGAAACCCGATGCCACCCGTAGCGTGGTCGATACCTGTCTGGAGGTGGTCCATGGTTGAGAATCAGAAAGCCATGCCGCAACCGGAAATGCGCCGCATCCGTCGCATCCACTTCGTCGGTATCGGCGGCGTGGGCATGTGCGGCATCGCTGAAGTGTTGTTGAACCTGGGCTATGAAGTGTCCGGTTCCGACCTGAAAGCCTCGCCGGTCACTGAGCGTCTGGAATCGTTCGGCGCGAAGATCTTCATCGGCCACCGTGCCGAGAACGCCGCTGCCGCCGATGTGCTGGTGGTGTCGAGCGCCGTCAACACCTCCAACCCGGAAGTCGCGACCGCACTGGAACGCCGCATCCCGGTGGTACCACGCGCCGAAATGCTCGCTGAGCTGATGCGCTATCGCCACGGCATCGCCGTTGCCGGTACCCACGGCAAAACCACCACGACCAGCCTGATCGCGTCTGTGTTCGCCGCCGGTGGTCTCGATCCGACGTTCGTTATCGGTGGGCGTCTGAACGCTGCCGGCACCAACGCGCAACTCGGCACCAGCCGTTACCTGATTGCCGAAGCCGATGAAAGCGATGCGAGCTTCCTGCACTTGCAGCCGCTGGTGGCCGTGGTCACCAACATCGACGCCGATCACATGGCGACCTACGGCGGTGACTTCAACATACTGAAGAAAACCTTCGTCGAATTCCTGCACAACCTGCCGTTCTACGGTTTGGCGGTGATGTGCCTGGACGATCCGGTGGTGCGCGAAATCCTGCCACTGGTCAAACGTCCGACCGTGACTTACGGCTTCAGTGAAGACGCCGACATTCGTGCGATCAACGTGCGCCAGCAAGGCATGCAGACCTTCTTCACCGTGCTGCGTCCTGATCGCGAGCCGCTGGATGTATCGGTGAACATGCCGGGCAACCACAACGTGCTCAATTCGTTGGCAACCATCTGCATCGCCACCGACGAGGGCGTCAGCGATGAAGCCATCGTTCAGGGCCTGTCGGGCTTCCAGGGCGTGGGTCGTCGCTTCCAGGTCTACGGCGAACTGCCGGTGGACGGTGGCAGCGTGATGCTGGTCGATGACTACGGCCACCATCCGACCGAAGTCGCAGCCGTGATCAAAGCCGTACGTGGTGGCTGGCCGGAGCGCCGTCTGGTGATGGTTTACCAGCCGCACCGTTACAGCCGCACCCGCGATCTGTACGACGACTTCGTCAATGTACTGGCTGACGCCAACGTGCTGCTGCTGATGGAAGTCTATCCGGCCGGCGAAGAACCGATCCCGGGCGCCGACAGCCGCAAGCTGTGCAACAGCATTCGGCAGCGCGGTGCACTCGACCCGATCTACATCGAGCGTGGCGTCGATCTGGCGCCGCTGGTCAAGCCGCTGTTGCGCGCCGGCGACATCCTGCTGTGCCAGGGCGCTGGTGATATCGGCGGTCTCGCGCCGAAGCTGTTGAAAAGTGAATTGTTCGCTGGCGCCGTGGCTGCGCCGGTCGAGGGGAAGTTGAAATGACTGCTGCCTACGCCAATCTGTTCTCCACCATTGCGCCGAAAGACTTCGGCCGCGTCGCCGTGCTGTTCGGTGGCCTGAGTGCCGAGCGTGAGGTTTCGTTGAAATCCGGTAACGCCGTGCTCGCGGCGCTGCAAAGCGCTGGTGTGGACGCGTTCGGCATCGATGTCGGCGACGATATTCTGCAGCGTCTGCTCAGCGAAAAAATCGACCGCGCGTTCATCATTCTCCACGGTCGTGGCGGTGAAGACGGCTCCATGCAGGGCCTGCTCGAAGTGGCGGGCATTCCGTACACCGGCAGCGGCATTCTGGCTTCCGCACTGGCGATGGACAAACTTCGCACCAAGCAGGTCTGGCACAGCCTCGGGATTCCGACGCCGCGTCACGCCGTGCTGTGCAGCGAAGCCGATTGTATTTCGGCAGCGACGGAACTGGGCTTCCCTTTGATCGTCAAACCGGCGCATGAAGGTTCAAGTATCGGGATGGCCAAAGTGAGTTCTGCGTCCGAGTTGATCGACGCATGGAAAGCGGCCAGTACCTACGATTCGCAAGTGTTGGTCGAGCAATGGATTCAAGGTCCGGAGTTCACCATCGCCACCCTGCGTGACCAGGTGTTGCCTCCAATCGCCCTGGGTACACCGCACACGTTCTACGACTACGACGCCAAGTACATCGCCAACGATACCCAGTACCGCATTCCGTGCGGGCTGGATGCCGCCAAAGAGCAGGAACTCATGGAACTCACGGCCAAGGCCAGTGAGGCGTTGGGTATCGCCGGTTGGGGCAGGGCAGACGTGATGCAGGACGCCGACGGGCAGTTCTGGTTCCTGGAAGTGAACACCGCACCGGGCATGACCGATCACAGTCTGGTGCCGATGGCGGCCCGTGCTGCCGGTCTGGATTTCCAGCAACTGGTACTGGCCATTCTGGCTGCCAGCGTTCAAGAGTCGAGAGGTTAAGAGCATGCAAGGCGCTCAGCTCAGACATCAGCCACCCGCACCCGGCCGCAAGCCGGTGCCGCGGGGTGCCAGCCGAATGGTGGCCAAAGAGCCGATGTCCGCGCGCCTGCCAAAAGCCAACTTCGGTTTTGTGAAAAGCCTGTTCTGGCCAGTGCTGCTGGTGGTGCTCGGGTTCGGTACTTATGAAGGTGCGCAGCGGTTGCTGCCGTACGCCGACCGGCCGATCACCAAGATCGCCGTGCAGGGCGACCTGAGCTACATCAGCCAGCAAGCGGTGCAGCAGCGAATCGCCCCGTTCGTCGCGTCGAGCTTCTTCACCATCGACCTGGCCAGCATGCGCAAAGAGCTTGAGCAAATGCCCTGGATTGCCCACGCCGAAGTGCGTCGGGTGTGGCCGGATCAAGTGGTGATCCGCCTCGAAGAGCAACTGCCGGTAGCGCGTTGGGGCGACGAGTCATTGCTCAACAACCAAGGCCAGGCGTTTACGCCCAGGGAGCTGGCGAACTACGAACACCTGCCACAGCTGTTCGGCCCACAACGGGCTCAGCAGCAAGTGATGCAGCAATACCAGGTGCTGAGCCAGATGCTCCGGCCTATGGGCTTCTCGATTGCACGCCTGGAATTGCGTGAGCGAGGTAGCTGGTTCCTGACCACCGGTGCCGGCAGTTCCGGCCCCGGCATCGAGTTGCTGCTGGGACGCGGCAACCTCGTGGAAAAGATGCGCCGCTTTATCGCCATCTATGACAAGACGCTCAAAGAACAGATTACGAACATTGCGCGCATCGATCTGCGCTACGCCAACGGCCTTGCTGTTGGCTGGCGGGAACCAGTAGCGCCGACGGCAGCCCAACCCGCTGTCGCAAAGAATTAAGAAGAGGCAGGACCCATGGCAAACGTGCAAAGCGGCAAAATGATCGTCGGTCTGGATATCGGCACCTCCAAGGTGGTGGCGCTGGTAGGCGAGGTCTCGGACGACGGCACGCTGGAAATCGTCGGTATCGGTACACATCCGTCCCGCGGCCTGAAAAAAGGCGTGGTGGTGAATATCGAGTCCACCGTGCAATCGATCCAGCGCGCGATCGAAGAAGCCCAATTGATGGCGGGCTGCCGCATTCACTCGGCGTTCGTCGGCGTGGCGGGTAATCACATCCGCAGCCTGAACTCCCACGGCATCGTTGCGATTCGTGATCGCGAAGTCAGCTCGGCCGACCTTGAGCGCGTGCTCGACGCCGCTCAGGCTGTCGCGATCCCGGCTGATCAGCGCGTGCTGCACACCCTGCCGCAGGATTACGTGATCGATAACCAGGAAGGCGTTCGCGAACCTCTGGGCATGTCTGGCGTACGTCTGGAAGCCAAGGTTCACGTGGTCACCTGCGCCGTCAACGCCGCACAGAACATTGAAAAATGCGTGCGCCGCTGCGGTCTGGAAATCGACGACATCATTCTTGAGCAACTGGCGTCCGCGTATTCGGTGCTGACCGATGACGAGAAAGAGCTGGGCGTGTGCCTGGTCGACATCGGCGGCGGTACCACCGACATCGCAATATTCACCGAAGGCGCGATCCGCCACACGGCCGTGATCCCGATTGCCGGTGATCAGGTGACCAACGACATCGCCATGGCGTTGCGCACCCCGACCCAGTACGCCGAAGAAATCAAGATCCGTTACGCCTGCGCCCTGGCCAAACTGGCTGGCGCCGGCGAAACCATCAAGGTGCCAAGCGTTGGCGACCGTCCACCGCGTGAACTGTCGCGTCAGGCCCTGGCCGAAGTGGTCGAGCCGCGTTACGACGAACTGTTCACCCTGATTCAGGCCGAACTGCGTCGCAGCGGCTACGAAGACCTGATCCCGGCCGGCATCGTCCTGACCGGCGGTACGTCGAAGATGGAAGGCGCCACTGAGCTTGCCGAAGAAATCTTCCACATGCCGGTACGCCTCGGTGTCCCGCACGGTGTGAAAGGTCTGGATGACGTGGTGCGTAACCCGATTTATTCCACTGGCGTTGGCTTGTTGATGTACGGCCTGCAAAAGCAGTCCGACGGAGTTTCGTTCTCCGGCATCGGCAGCCGCGACAGCTACAGCAGCGAAGAGCCTCAGGCGCCGCTGCTCGACCGACTGAAAAAGTGGGTCCAGGGCAATTTCTAAAGATTTACCGCAACACCGCAACAAAAAGCAGTAGGCGAAAAAACTAGAGAATGTAAGGAGAGGGAAAATGTTCGAACTCGTAGACAACATCCCCGCAAGCCCGGTAATCAAAGTTATCGGTGTTGGCGGTGGCGGCGGCAACGCTGTCAATCACATGGTCAAGAGCAACATCGAAGGCGTTGAATTCATCTGCGCCAACACTGATGCTCAAGCGCTGAAATCCATCGGCGCGCGGACCATCCTGCAACTGGGCACCGGCGTGACCAAAGGTCTCGGCGCTGGCGCCAACCCTGAAGTAGGTCGTCAGGCCGCTCTCGAAGACCGTGAGCGCATTGCCGAAGTCCTGCAGGGCACCAACATGGTGTTCATCACCACGGGCATGGGCGGCGGTACCGGTACCGGTGCTGCGCCGATCATCGCCGAAGTGGCCAAGGAAATGGGCATTCTGACCGTCGCGGTCGTGACTCGTCCGTTCCCGTTCGAAGGCCGCAAGCGCATGCAGATCGCCGACGAAGGTATCCGTCTGCTGTCTGAAAGCGTTGACTCGTTGATCACCATTCCCAACGAGAAGCTGCTGACCATCCTCGGTAAAGACGCGAGCCTGCTGTCGGCTTTCGCCAAGGCTGACGATGTACTGGCCGGTGCCGTTCGCGGTATCTCCGACATCATCAAGCGTCCGGGCATGATCAACGTCGACTTCGCCGACGTACGTACCGTGATGAGCGAAATGGGCATGGCGATGATGGGCACTGGCTGCGCCAGCGGTCCGAACCGTGCACGTGAAGCCACCGAAGCAGCAATTCGCAACCCGCTGCTGGAAGACGTGAACCTGCAAGGCGCACGCGGCATTCTGGTGAACATCACCGCCGGTCCTGACCTGTCCCTGGGTGAGTACTCCGACGTGGGTAGCATCATCGAAGCCTTCGCATCCGAACACGCCATGGTCAAGGTCGGTACCGTTATCGATCCGGACATGCGTGACGAGCTGCACGTCACCGTAGTTGCCACCGGTCTGGGCGCGAAAATCGAGAAGCCTGTGAAGGTCATCGACAACACCGTTCACACGTCCATGGCTGCTTCTCAGGTTCAGCAACCGGCTCCGTCCCGTCAGGAAGCGCCAGCGGTGAACTACCGTGATCTGGATCGTCCGACCGTCATGCGCAACCAGGCTCAGGCCGGTGCTGCGGCTGCCGCGAAGATGAATCCGCAAGATGACCTGGACTACCTGGACATCCCGGCTTTCCTGCGTCGTCAGGCCGATTGATGGAATGTATCAGGGCTATGAAGGTGATTGGTGTTCAGCAAAGGCTCGGTCTGCTATTATCGCCAGCCTTTGTTGATACCAGTTCGCAATTTGCGCTGAAGCGGCCCAAGCCATGATTAAACAACGCACACTGAAAAATATTATCCGTGCCACAGGTGTAGGCCTGCACTCCGGTGAGAAGGTCTATCTGACCCTCAAGCCTGCGCCTGTCGACACTGGCATTGTGTTTTGTCGCGCTGACCTCGACCCTGTGGTGCAGATTCCTGCCCGCGCGGAAAACGTCGGTGAAACCACTATGTCGACGACGCTGGTAAACGGCGACGTCAAAGTGGACACGGTAGAGCACTTGCTCTCGGCCATGGCTGGCCTGGGCATCGATAACGCCTACGTCGAGCTCTCCGCGTCCGAAGTCCCGATCATGGATGGCAGCGCTGGACCCTTCGTATTCCTGATTCAATCGGCTGGCCTGGAAGAACAGGACGCCGCCAAGAAATTCATCCGCATCCTGCGTGAAGTGACAGTGGAAGACGGCGACAAGCGCGCCACTTTCGTCCCTTTCGAAGGGTTCAAGGTGAGCTTCGAGATCGATTTCGATCACCCGGTTTTCCGGGACCGCACCCAAAGTGCAAGCGTGGATTTTTCCAGCACTTCGTTCGTAAAAGAAGTCAGCCGCGCCCGTACTTTCGGTTTCATGAGTGATATCGAGTACCTGCGCAAGCACAACCTCGCACTCGGCGGCAGCGTTGAAAACGCAATCGTGGTCGATGCCGATGGCGTACTGAACGAAGACGGTCTTCGCTATGAAGACGAATTCGTGAAGCACAAAATCCTCGATGCCATTGGCGATCTGTACCTGCTGGGCAATAGCCTGATTGGTGAGTTCAAAGGCTTCAAGTCCGGTCATGCACTGAACAACCAGCTGCTGCGCAAATTGATTGAGCAGACAGATGCGTGGGAAGTGGTGACGTTCGAAGACGCCAGTACCGCACCTATCTCTTACATGCGCCCTGTTGCGGCGGTGTAAGTAAAAAACCTCTCTAGTTTTTTGAAGGCCATCCTCGGATGGCCTTTTTTTATGCCTTTTTAAAAGATCAAAAGATCGTCCGATCGCGGCCCGAGCCTGCGGCAGCTCCTACAGGGAGCGCATTCCAAATGTAGGAGCTGCCGCAGGCTGCGATCTTTTGATCTTAAGAGACAACCACCCGATTGCGCCCACCTTCCTTGGCCTGATACAACGCCTTGTCCGCCGCGAACAGCAACTGCTCCAGCGTCATCTCGCTCGCCGTCGTCCAAGAGGCGATGCCGATACTCACTGTCATCGGCAACTCAGCCCCATCGACCAACGGCAACTGCTCCACTGCCTGACGAATATGCTCGGCAATCAGCTGCGCGCCCGTACTGTCGGTCTCGGCAAGAATCACCGAAAACTCCTCGCCGCCGTAACGCGCCACCAGATCCGCCGGGCGTCGCACGTTTGCCGTGATTACTTTGGCCAATTCGCGCAACGCCTGATCCCCGGCCTGATGCCCATGCCGGTCGTTGAACGCCTTGAAGTGATCGGCGTCGATCATCATCACCGACAGCGGTTGGCCCGAGCGCTGGGCGCGGAACCATTCATGGCGCAGCGACTGATCGAGCATCCGCCGGTTGGCCACCCCGGTGAGCGCATCGGTGGCGGCCAATTGCGCCAGTTCGTGTTCGGCCCGTTGACGCAGGCGCAGTTCACGGACGAGCAGCCAGGTCAGCCAAAGCAAGCCAAGGCACAGCACACCGGTGGCGCCACTGATCAGTATTGCGGTGCGGCGCCAAGCGGCGAATACCTCGTTGCTGGACAGCGCGACGATCACGGTCAGCGGCAGGTTACCGACTCGCGAATAGGTGTAGAGCCGCTGCTGATAATCGATGCTCGACGTGCTGGTAAAACTGCCGTTACCACTTCTGTCGTTCAGAATCCGCACCACGTTGGGACGGTTGCCAAAGCTTTTACCGACGGAGTCGCTTTGCAGGTACGGCTTCTGCGCAAGCAACACGCCATCGTTGTCGATGATGTTCAGTGTGCTGTCATTGCCGATGTCGAGGCTGTTGAATAGTTGGTCGAAGTAATCGAGCTTCAACGATGCCACGGCCACGCCAATGAACTCGCCGGTGTCTGAGGAAATACGTCGACTGAAGCTGAGGCGCCATTGATTGGCCTCGTCGCAGTCGCAGCGGGTCTTGAAAGGTCGGCTGATAAACATGCCGACATCGCGGTTGAAAGCATGGGCGAGGAAGTAATCGCGGTCAGCGAAGTTGCCCGGCTTCGGCACGAGCTGAGATGAGTCGGCAACCACATTGCCGAGCTTGTCGAGCAACAGAATGTCGCCCTTGAAGCGTGCAGTGGTCGAGCGGTCGAACAGCGCCAGATGGCGGATCTGCGGGGTCAGGTCACGCAGGTCATCACGCTGCGAAGTGGCGATCAGGCCTTGCAGCGTCAGGTCGTACAACTCGACAGTGCGCAGAACATCGGCGTCGATCAACTGGGCGATGGTGGTCGCGCTGCGGGTGGCTGACTCCTGAGCGCTGGCGTGCTCACGAATCAACAGGAAAGTGACGATGCACACAATAGCGATCACGCTCAGCAGGCTGCCGAAAATCAAAAGCAGCTCGGGGCGTCCGGTCTTGCCCGCAACAGGTGGGGTACGGCTCGCGATCATGGTGGGGTTATCGGTTGGGGGATCTTATGAGAGTAGTTGCACAAACAAAGGATTAACTGTGGAGAGCTTGCTGTTTCGCCACTGTAGGAGCTGCCGAAGGCTGCGATCTTTTGATTTTCAAGAGAAAGATCAACAGATCGCAGCCTTCGGCAGCTCCTACATGTCCAGTGTTAACTGACTGATCTTAGAAGACGTTGATCGGGTAGTCGACGATCACGCGATATTCATCTGCGTCCGAATCAATCACGCCATAACCGTTGCCAACGCGATGTGTCGCCCATTGCAGACGCACCGCCAGGTCTTTCGCCTGGCCGCTTTGTACGACGTACTTCAAGTCGAGATCGCGTTCCCAGTGCTTGGCGTTGCCACCGTCGGCGCTGTACCAATTGGAATACCCCACGCTGCTCGGGTCAGCCTTGGTCAAATCAACCGTCCCCCGCGAGTAGGACACTGCCGAAGTCAGCCCCGGCACGCCGACACCGGCGAAGTCGTAGGCATACTTGAGTTTCCACGAACGCTCGTTCGGGCCGTTGAAGTCCGAGTATTGCTGGGAGTTGTCGAGGTAAACGCTGTCGCCCTGGCTGATGTAGTCGAACGGCGTGTTGCCGTTGACCCGCTGGTAAGCGGCCGTGACGCTATGGCTGCCGATGCCGACGGTGAAATGCAGGCTGTAGGTGTTGTTGTCGATGTCGCCGAGCAGCGCATCGCCGGTGTCTTGGGTGTGATAGAAGTGCAGGCCCGGGTTAAGGCTGACCAGGTCGTTCAACTGCCAGGTGTAATCCAGGTCGTAGTAATACTGGTTCCAGATGTCCTTGAGCTCGGACGCGTAGAGGCTGCTGGTCAAGCCTTCGACACCGCTCCAGGACGCGCCGGCCCAGTTCAGGTGATGACTATCGTCGCCATCTGCCAGGGTGCCGTACGAGGTGCCGATGCGCGTGTGGCCGCTCTGATTGTAAGGTTTGGTGAAACTGGCCTGGCCACCTTCGATCAACCAGCCGTCGAAGCTATGGTTGGTCAGGCTGACGCCACGGAACGTCTGCGGCAGCATGCGCGTGTCTCCGCCGGCAATCACCGGGTTGGTGAGAAACAGATCACCAGCCTTCAATTCGGTGTCGAACGCACGCATTTTCAAAGTGCCGCCGGCTGTTGAAAACGACCCCGGTGCCTTGCCGTTGCCATCGCTGATCGGCAGGATGCTGGAGCCGTCCGTACCGCCACCGCCGTCGAGTTTCAGCCCGAGCATGGCGTGGGCATCAATGCCGAAACCGACTGTGCCTTGGGTGTAACCCGACTGAAATACCCCGAGAAAGCCCTGGCCCCACTCGATGTTGTCGTCCGCTTTCTGCAGACGGTTGCGATTCATGTAGTAGTTGCGGGCGTTGAGGTTGAGGCTTGAGCCTTCGATAAACCCTTCTGGCGCGGGCTCATCAGCGTGAACGGCGGGGGCAATCGTTGCGGCAATTGCAATGAACAGTGGAGTGAAACGGACTGGGTAACGCACGTGCGGTAGAGCTCCTTGGGTCAACGGCACCTCAATATTCCGAGGCGCGAAATGTTTCTTGTTGTAAAAGACGCACCAAACAGCTTTCAGACCACAACGAAAAAAGGCCGCTGAAAGGCAGCGGCCTGGAATGACGACGGTTGAACGGGAAGAGCCAAACAACCGCGTCGAGGGAAACGGAGCGGTGTGCGACTCAGCTGTCTTTCTCGGAGGCCTGAGTCTGGGCTGCTGCAGCCTGAGGTGTCTGCGTCGCGTCTTTGGCCTTGGCCATCATTTCTGTCTGATGCTGGTCGTACGCCTGGGCCCGAGCGCTGTTGTGCGCAACGAAGGCCTGGGACTCTTCAGCCATCGCCATCGGCGACAGGATCAATGAGGACAAAACGAAAGCGCTGGCAATACCCATACTGTTGGACATCTTGAAAACCTTCTTGCTTGGCAAGTGCTGTTTGGTGCGGGCAAAGATAAGGTTGCCGGGGGTTTGGAAACAGCGTGATTTTCATAAATGACTGTTACAGCAGAGGCAAAAATCTTTCAGACTGGGCGCGAACTTGTGGCGAGGGGATTTATCCCCGATGGGCTGCGAAGCAGCCCTGAATTCTTTGTGCAGGTTGTGTCAGGAATACCGCGATCGCTGGCTTTGGGGCCGCTTCGCAGCCCATCGGGGATAAATCCCCTCACCACAAAAGCTTCCTCACTCCAAACCACTGCCGCAGGGATTTGCCTGCACTGGGGGGCTAAGCGTCAGACAGGGAGGTGAATCCCAAAGGTATTCATCCCCCGATCACTGCGCACAAACACATCCCCACCATGCATCAGCGCAATCGCTTTCACGATCGCCAGCCCCAGCCCATGGTTATTGCCACTGTTGCTGCGCGAAGCATCCACTCGATAAAAGCGCTCGAACAACCGCGGCAAGTGCTCGCTGGCAATCGGCAACCCGGGGTTGGCCACGCCAATGCTGACTAGCTGTTCTTCCACCTCGATCCGCACCTCGATCACCTGACCTGGCCCGGTGTGTTGCACCGCATTGCTCAGCAAATTGATCAATGCCCGACGCAAATGCGCGACCTCGATCTGCACCTGCGCATCGCCACTGACCTGCACCTGAACCTGCGCGTCTTCCAGGATGAAATCCAGATACTCCAGCGTCGTCGCCACTTCATCGGCCAGCGACGTCGAAGTCAGTTTGGTCGCCTTGTTGCCCTGATCGGCACTGGCCAGAAACAGCATGTCGTTGATGATCGAACGCAGCCGCTCCAGCTCTTCGAGATTGGATTGCAGCACTTCAAAGTAATGTTCCGCCGAACGTCCGCGCGTCAGTGCCACCTGGGTCTGGCCGATGAGATTGGTCAGCGGCGAACGCAGTTCGTGCGCCACGTCGGCGTTGAACGACTCCAGTCGCGAATAGGCCATTTCGACCCGTTCCAGCGTCGAGTTGAACGAGTCGACAAACTGCTCCAGCTCCGGCGGCAACGGTGACAGCCGCAAGCGACCGGCCCGTAACGGCGGGGCCAGACGCTGCGCTTCGTGGGACAGTTTGATCAGCGGTTTGAGGCCGATCCGTGCCACCCAATACCCCAGCGCCGAGGCCAGCAGCACGCCGACAATCGCCAGGCTGATCAAGGCGATCAGCAGGTTGTGCTGGGTCTCGTGAAACGTCTCGGTGTCGATACCGATCATGAAGCGCAGCGGCGGGCGCTGATCCTTGGCCGGCAGTTCAGTCAACAGCACTTTCAGTGGATAAGCACGCTCCGGCAGCTGCAAGTCATGCATCCCCAGCGGCCCTTGGGCGAAGGCGCGGATCCGTGAATCCGGCGCACCGTATTCGTAACCCGGATCACCACTCACCACCCAGAAACGAATGCGCTTGTCCTCTTCGCCGAGCAGTTTCAACTTGGCGTTGATCTTCACCCAATGCTCCGGGGTGCCGAAGCGATTGAGTGCCGATTCGAGCACGCTGTAGCGCGCTTCCAGTTCGGCTTCCGGTAACAAGCCCAAACCTTTATCGACCTGCTGATACAGCGCGCCGCCGATCAACAGAAACACCAGCAGCGCCACCAAGGTGAACATTCCGCTCAGGCGCAGGGCAATGGAATTACTGGACACCACGACTCTCCAGCACATAACCCATGCCACGAATGGTGTGCAGCAGTTTCTCGTCGAACGGTCCGTCGAGCTTGGCGCGCAAGCGTTTGATCGCCACCTCGACGACGTTGGCATCGCTGTCGAAATTGATGTCCCAGACCATTTCGGCGATGGCGGTTTTCGAGAGGATTTCACCCTGGCGGCGGGCGAGGACGCTGAGCAACGAGAACTCCTTGGCGGTCAGGTCCAGCCGCGTGCCGGCGCGAGTCGCCTTGCGGCTGATCAGATCTATCCACAGGTCGGCGATGCTCACCTGTACCGGCTCATGCCCGCCACTGCGCCGGGTCAGCGCTTGCAGACGCGCGACCAGTTCGAGGAAGGAAAACGGTTTGCCGAGGTAATCATCAGCACCGTCGCGCAAGCCTTTGATTCGGTCTTCGACGCGTTCACGGGCGGTGAGCATGATCACCGGGGTTTGCTTGCGCGCACGCAATGCGCGCAGCACGCCGAAGCCGTCGAGGCCCGGCAACATGACGTCGAGGACGATCACCGCGTAGTCGCTTTCCAGCGCCAGGTGCAGGCCTTCGATGCCGTCACGGGCCAGGTCCACGGTGTAACCCTGTTCCGTCAGACCGCGGTGCAGATAGTCCGCGGTTTTTTCCTCGTCTTCGATAATCAGAACGCGCATGACCCGCCTCAGTCTGTGGTCGCCAACGCCGGTACGGGCGCAGGTTTGGGTCTATGGAAAAGTCGCTCAAGCCACAAGTATATGACTGGCGTGGTAAACAGCGTCAGCATCTGGCTGACCAGCAAGCCGCCCACTACCGCGATACCCAGCGGCTGGCGCAGTTCGGCGCCGGTGCCGTAGCCGAGCATCAGCGGCAGGGCACCGAGCAGCGCGGCGAGGGTGGTCATGATGATCGGCCGAAACCGCGTGATGCATGCTTCGAAAATCGCATCCTCTGCTGACATCCCGCGTTGACGTTGGGCCTCGAGGGCGAAGTCGATCATCAGGATGCCGTTCTTCTTCACAATGCCGATCAGCAAGACCAGCCCGATCAGCGCCATGATCGAAAAATCCTGGCCGCAGATCCACAACATGATCACCGCGCCCAAACCCGCCGCCGGCAAGGTCGAAATGATCGTCAGTGGATGCACGAAGCTTTCATAAAGCACGCCGAGAATGATGTACACCGCCACCAGCGCCGCAAGAATCAGCCATGGCTGACTGGCCAGCGAACTCTGGAACGCCTGCGCCGCACCCTGGAAGTTGCCGCTGATCGCGGTCGGCATGCCGATCTCGGCCTTGGCCTGATTGAGCAGAATCACCGCATCGCCCAACGCCACGCCGGGCGCCAGGTTGAACGACATGTTGGCGGCCGGGAACATACCGTCATGGGCAATCGACAGGGGGCCAATGGTTGGCGCGTCGAATCTGGCCAGCGCCGACAACGGCACCATTTCCCCGCTCAGCGGCGAGCGCAGGTAGAAATAGTTGAGGCTTTCGGCCTTGCCGCGCTGTTTGGTGTCCAGCTCCAGAATCACGTTGTACTGGTTGACCTGAGTCTGGAATTCATTGATCTGCCGCTGGCCGAACGCATCGTATAGCGCCTCGTCGACATCGCTGGCAGTCAGGCCGAAACGTGCGGCGGCACTGCGGTCGATGCTGATGTGGGTGATGCTGCCGCCCAGTTGCAGGTCGTTGGAAATGTCGCGAAACGCCGGGTTGCTGCGCAGTTTTTCGGTCAGGCGCTGGGTCCAGGTGGCGAGGGTCGCGCCGTCGTTGCTCTTGAGTACGTATTGGTACTGCGCGCGACTTGGGCCGGAGCTGAGGTTGATGTCCTGGCCGGCACGCAGGTAGAGCACGATGCCGGGGACTTTCATCAGTTGCGGACGAATCCGGTCAATGAACTGGCTGGCGCTGACGTCGCGGTCGCCGCGTTTTTTCAGGGCGATCCAGAAGCGTCCGTTGGCGATGGTCTGGTTACTGCCGGAAACACCCACCGAGTGGGAAAACGCTTGAACGGCCGGATCGGCGCCGACGATTTCGGCCATGGCCAAGTGTTTTTTCACCATATCGCCGTAGGAAATGTCCGCAGCGGCTTCAGTCGTACCGAGCACGAAGCCAGTGTCCTGCACCGGGAAGAAACCCTTGGGGATAAAGATATAGCCGGCGATGGCCAACGCGAGGGACAAACCGAACACGCCGATCATCAATTTCTGGTGGGCGAGGGCGCGGCGCAGGCCTTTCTCGTACCCGCCGAGCAAGCGTTCGCTGAAGCCCGGTTTGGCGTGGGCGTGATGCACCGGTTTGCGCATGAACAGCGCCGCGAGGGTCGGCGCCAACGTCAGCGAAACCACCACGGAAATCATGATGGTCGAGGTCGCGGTCAAGGCAAACTCTTTGAACAGTCGCCCGACCACGCCGCCCATGAACAACAGCGGAATAAACGCCGCCACCAGCGAGAAACTGATCGAAACCACGGTGAAGCCGATCTCGCCTGCGCCTTTGATCGCCGCTTCGCGCATATCATCGCCGGCCTCCAGGTGCCGGTGAATGTTCTCCACCACCACAATCGCATCGTCGACCACAAATCCCACGGCCACCACGATCGCCACCAGCGTCAGGTTGTTCAGGCTGAACCCGAGGATGTACATCAGCGCGAAACTGGCGATCAGCGACACACCGAGTACCGCCGAGACAATCAGCGTCGCCGACAACTGACGCAGGAACAGCGCCATCACCGCCACCACCAGCAGGATCGCGATCAACAAGGTGATCTCGACTTCATGCAGCGAGGCGCGGATGGTCTGGGTGCGGTCGATCAGTACGTCGACCTGCACAGAGGCCGGCAGCATGGCTTCGAGGCCGGGCAGGGCGGCTTGAATCCGGTCCACGGTCTCGACGATGTTGGCGCCCGGCTGGCGCGAGATCACCAGGTTTACCCCCGGTCGGTCACCCGCCCAGGCTTGCACATAATCATCTTCCGAACCGTTGACGACTTTGGCGACATCTCTTAGGTGAACCGGGGCGCCATCCTTGTAGGAAACGATGAGTTGGCTGTAGTCCTCGGGATGGAATAACTGGTCGTTGGTCGACAGCGTGGAAATACTTGATTCGCCGTACAGCGCACCTTTGGCCAGGTTGAGGCTGGTTTGCTGAATCGCCAGACGAATGTCGGCGAGGGTCAAACCGATGGCCGCGAGTTTATCCGCCGAAGCCTGAACGCGAATCGCTGGACGTTGCTGACCGGTAATGTTGATTTGGCCTACACCGTCGATCTGGCTTATCTGACGGGCCAGCAGGGTTTCCACCAGATCGCTGAGTTCGGTACCGGGCATCTGCGTCGAGCTGACACTCAGGATCAGCACAGGACTGTCGGCCGGGTTGACCTTCCTCCAGGTCGGCAGCGTCGGCATGTCTTTGGGCAATTTGCCGGCGGCGGTGTTGATCGCCGCTTGGACTTCCTGGGCGGCGGTGTCAATGCTTTTGTCGAGGGTGAATTGCAGGGTCAGCAGGGTCGAGCCCAAGGCACTGCTGGAGGTCATCTGGGTCATGCCGGGGATGGCGCTGAATTGCACCTCCAGCGGCGTGGCCACGGACGAGGCCATGGTGTCGGGGTTGGCGCCGGGCAATTTCGCGGACACCTGAATCGTAGGAAATTCCGCTTCCGGCAGTGGGGCAATCGGCAAACGCGGGAAGGCAATGATGCCGACCAGCACCAGCGCGATGGTCAGCAGAATGGTCGCCACCGGGTGATCGATGCACCACGTCGAAACCCCTTTGTGCGCCTTCATGGTTTCGGCTCCGCCTGCACCACCTGCGGCGGCTCGCTCAGGACTTGCACGGTCGAACCCGGTTTGAGCCGCGACTGGCCATCGGTCACCAGCACGTCACCGGCCTTCACGCCTTTGATGATGTCCTGACCGCTGCCCTGATAAACCATCTGCACTTGCACGGCTTCAACCTTGTCGCCGTTCACTCGGTAAACAAAGTGCTGGTCGAGGCCGCGTTGTACGACGGTTGGCGGGACGACCAGCGCATCTTTGTCGAGGGCCGTCTGAATTTTTACTGTCACCAGCAGGCCCGGCCAGAGCTTCTGGCTGGCGTTGGCGAATTCGGCTTTGGCGCGGATGGTGCCGGTGTTGGCGTTGATCTGGTTGTCGATGAGGGTCAGGTGACCTTCGCCAAGCAGGTTGCCGGTTTCGCCGTCGGTGTCGGCACCGATGTAAGCCTTGACCTGCGCATGTTGCGGATCGCTGATCAGGCCTTGCAGGGTCGGCAGCATTTGTTGTGGCAGAGAGAATTCGACGGCAATCGGGTCGATCTGGGTAACAGTGAACAGGCCCTGGGTGTCGGTCATGCGCAGGAAGTTGCCCTCATCGACTGTGCGAATACCGACGCGGCCAGTGACCGGGGAGCGAATCTGTGTGTAGGAAAGTTGTACCTGCGCTGCATCAATCGACGCTTGATTGCCTTGGGCGCTGGCCTTCAGTTGGTTGACCAAGGCTTGTTGCTGGTCGTAGGTCTGCTTGGAAACCCCGTCGTCAACGCTGAGCAGTTTGTAGCGTTTGAGATTGACCTGGGCGACTTGCAGTTGCGCCTGGCTTTCGCCGAGTTGGGCGCGGGCCTGGTCGAGACTGGCGCGGATCGAGCGGTCGTCGATGGTGGCGAGCAGGTCGCCTGCTTCTACTAACTGACCTTCCTTGACGAGGATTTTGGTCAGGGTGCCGTCGATCTGGGGGCGTATGACCACGCTGTGCAGGGACAGCACCGAGCCGATGCCGCTGGTATAGCGGGGGACGTCTTTTTCGCTGACGGCGATCACTCGCACCGGGATGGCGGTAGGGGTGGCGAGTTTGGTCGGGGCGGGTTTGATTGCAAACCATAGGCCCATGGCTGCCAGGGCGATGAGCAGGGTGGCTAGCAGGGCTTTGTGCTTTTGGATTTGCATGCTTTTTGGGCGCCGAGGGTGTGGAGTTTGGGCAGATTGGATATTTATAAACGTGTTTGGGGGTCAGGAGGGTGACGGCTAGCTGTCCTGGCTGTCAGTTTCGGATTCGGGTGTATATCCGTTGCTGTGGTAACGGCCACTTGGGGTTCCGCCCTTACGGCGGGTCACTTTTGGCAAACGCCCCAAAAGTAACCAAAAGGTCTGTGCCCTGGCGTTCGGCCCCTCGCTGAGGCTCGGGGTCCCTTCGTTCCGGGATTGATTCGGGGGCATCGCTTCCGGTTTGCTTCGCTGCACCTCCTTTCGATGTGTTTGGCTTCGCCAAACGGTCGCTGCGCTCCCACCCCCGGATCAATCCCGGAACGAAGCCTGCCGACGGGCTCTGAGATCAAAATCAAGAGCTTTACTCGAGCTAACGCTCATTGTTGAGTGGGGCGGCATTCGCCGCGTGCGGGTTGTACCTCTCTCCTCTGTAGGAGCTGCCGCAGGCTGCGATCTTTTGATCTGGCTTTTGCTTTTTGTGGGAGCTGGCTTGCCAGCGATGGCGGCCCGCCAGCCGACCAATGTCTTGCAGACTGCATGCGAACCCATTGCAGGAGCGAGCCTGCTCGCGATGGCGGCCTGACAACTGCCCAATTTCTGGCAGGTGTACTCGGTTGAAACTGTGGGAGCTGGCTTGCCAGCGATGGCGGCCTGCCAGCCGACCAATGGCTTGCAGACTGCATGCGAACCCATTGTAGGAGTGAGCCTGCTCGCGATGGCGGCCTGCCAGCCGACCAATGTCTTGCAGGTGTACTCGGTTGAAACTGTGGGAGCTGGCTTGCCAGCGATGGCGGCCTGACAGCCGACCAATGTCTTGCAGACTGCATGCGAACCCATTGTAGGAGTGAGCCTGCTCGCGATGGCGGCCTGCCAGCCGACCAATGTCTTGCAGGTGTACTCGGTTGAAACTGTGGGAGCTGGCTTGCCAGCGATGGCGGCCCGCCAGCCGACCAATGTCTTGCAGGCTGCATGCGAACCCATTGCAGGAGCGAGCCTGCTCGCGCCATCTACGCTTCTAAAGATCCGCTCCCGCCAGCGGATACACGTTGTATACCCCGGCCATTATCGCTGCGGTCTCTTCGGGAGTGTCCTGCAATGAAGCTCAAAACTGTCATTTCCAGTGTGCTTGTTTTACTTCCGCTAACGGTCTGCGCCGCGCCTCAGATCCTTTCCGGCGAGATCCGCTTCACCGGGCAAATCGTCGATTCCGGGTGTGAAGTCGGGCGAGTGGGGGCGTTGGCGACCAGCGAATCCCGGCAGATCGAACCCGCGCCAGGCGTTAAGGTTGATGTCGACACTTACCGCAACGCTTGCAGCCGTGGGGCGTTGCCGTTTTCCATGACCTATGAGCCGCTGAAAACCTCGACGGACGCAGGCATCGTGACCATCACTTACCTGTAAACCGTTCGGCGTGCGGTGCAAATCTTCAGGTGCCGAGCCACGGCGCGCAGGTATACTGCGCGCCTTCGCGGCCCACTTACCGGGCGCGACTTTTTGTTTTGCGGAGCTTTCATGACTTCCCCGATCCAACCGCCGGTTGACGACGCCGTGAGCGATGTCCCGGCCGATATGGCCGACGCCAGCGATTCCAAAGCCGAGATCCCGGCATTCAAGTTCCCGTTCAAACCGGGCGAACTGGCGGGTGCCAAAGGCTCTAACCAGCCGTGGTACAAGAACGGCGCCAAGAACGGCCATACCAAGAGCCCAGGCATGGCACCGCCGGGCACCCGTCGTTCGATGGGCAAGCGCTGAGTTTTCCTTCGGGGAATTGCGTTGGGTTGCGCGGGTTTTTGAGGGCGGCGACAGGTTTGGGATTGAGATCGCCTTCACTGGCCCCATCGCTGGCAAGCCAGCTCCCACAGGTTTTCCGGTTGTTCACTTATTTTGATGTACGACACAAGACCTTGTGGGAGCTAGCCTGCTGGCGATCAGGCCAGTCAGATCGCTAGATAATCCGGATCAAGCCGCCCGCAGCGATATAAACGCATACGTCAGCGCCGGCTCCGTCACCACCTGCGCCCCCGCCGCCCGCACTTGCCCGGCCACATCATCCCCGGACAAATGAAACAGCCATTCACTGGCCACTTCATCCAGTGGCTGCGCGTTCACCTGATCAATTACCTTCGCAAAAGCGTCCATATTCGGCAGATACGCGGTAAACCCGTCGCCCTTGAGCGCCGTGGTCCGGATACCCAGCGCAGCGCAGATCGCATCCTTTGACCTAATGTCATCACGATCAGCCTGACGCGAACGCTGAATCAGCTCGACCAGTTCCTGATCAACCAACTCGCCCCCAACGATCAACAGCGGCCCCTGTTCCCAAGACTCTGGCGGGCAATCCTTGGCGGCAGGGTTGAGTGGGATGTGGGGATTGATCTCCGCCGGATAAATCCTGCACACCAACGGTCGACGCTCGTAGATGCGGCACAGCTTGTCATCGTCAAGATTCCGACAAGGTCCGACGTTGTAAGCGGCAAAAGTGATGGCCACGTGCGCAGCCGATTCACCGCTGCGCACCGCTACCGAACGCCGTTCGGCATGTTCACGCTGCTGCGCCGGCAAGCCCAGGCCGTTGCCGAGAAAAGCCTCTACCAGCACGATCACCTGACCACCGTCCGCCGCCCACATGCGGGCTTCGGCGAGGGTCAGGGGGACATGGTGGTCGGTGCAGCACTTGCCGCAGCCTACGCAGGAAAACGTCGTATTCATTGAACGATCAATCTTCAATCAGGGTGTGAATCGGCGACATAAAGCCGCCATGGGATTACCGATCGAAGCAAGTTATGCGCCATTCATTGGGTTTTGGCGGTCTGGCGGATCGAGTCCCACTCGGTGACGAACGCGGTTTTCGATTTTTTGTTGTACAGGCACAGCTCGGTGCCTTGTTGGCCTTTCATGTGTTTTTGCGGGTATTGGCCTTGCAACAACACAGCGGTGTAGCCGACGCGATCGTCGAATTGCGCGGCATTGCCGACCGGTTTGGCGTTCTTCAAACCGCTGGCTTTGGTGCAACTGGCGAGCACGGTTTTGTCGTAGGCAGCCCAGGCATCAGGGCTGGACGCGTGGGCGTTGGAGGCGAGGGCGGTGAGGCAGAGCAGGCTTAAGGTGATGGCTTTCATGGTGGGTGTCCTTGGTCTTGGGTGGCCAAGGTTGGAGTCTGCCTAAAGAGTTTTGTTGCCTGGGACACCGCTAAAAGATCGCAGCCTTCGGCAGCTCCTACATGGATATGCGGTTCCCTGTAGGAGCTGCCGAAGGCTGCGATCTTTTGATTTTCTTCAGGTCGGTACGATTTCCCGGCGGACTACGTACATCCCGGCACTTTCATACAATCGCTGTGCCCGCAGGTTGTCTTCCAGCACTTTCAAATCGACAAACCCTTCGCGCCGTTGCTGAAACACCTTGAATGCATTGAGCAGCAATGCCCGGCCCAATCCTCGACCCTGAGCGCGCGGATGCACCACCAGGCTCTTGATATATGAACTGGTCCAGCACTGCGCCACACCAACGACACCCTCGGCATCAATGGCAATGAAACACAGAGCCGGGTCATATTCCGGGTCGCATTCAAACCGTTGCTGCCAAACCTCCAGCGCCGGCACCCGGCCGCCGCCTTCGAGGTGACCGAGTTGCATCAAGTCATGCACGGCGCCAGCCAGTTTCGGGCGATAGGTGCTGATTTCAACACCCAGCGGCCAGACGACATCCGGCACGTCTGCACCCAGATCGCGCCGCAGCAAAAAGCAGTAAATCTCGTCCAAGACTCAGTAACCGTTGGCTGCGACGTGTTTGGCCGCTTCGATCAGACGTTGGGTCAGCTCCGGCGAGGAAAACTTCGTCAGCACGGCGTTGGCCCCGGCCAGTCGTGCCTTTTCGCTGTTCATCGCGCTGTCGAGCGAGGTGTGCAGCAGCACGTAGAGATGGGCGAAATCCGGGGTCTCGCGCAGTGTGCGGGTGAAGGCGTAGCCGTCCATCTCGGACATTTCGATGTCGGAGACGATCAGGTTGATCTGCTGTGCGGTGCCCTGCAAATCGAGCAGGCAGTCGATGGCTTCCTTGGCGCTGCGTGCGGTATGGCATTGCAGGCCGAGATTGCGCAGGGTGTGCACCGATTGTTGCAGCGCCACCTGACTGTCGTCGACCACCAGAATGCGCGCGTTGCCGAGGACGTCGGCGTCTTCCATGGTCAGGTCGGTCGGGGCCATTTCGATCTGCGCCGGGGCGATGCTGTGGATGACTTTTTCGATATCCAGCACCTGCACCAGCGTGCCGTCCACCGAGGTCACACCCGTGATGTACGCGCGTGGCCCGCCGGAACCGAACGGCGGTGGTTTGATATCGGTAGTCAGGCAGTGGACGATTTTGCTCACCGCTTGAACGTGCAGGCCCTGTTTGGAGCGACTGACATCAGTGACGATCAGGCAGCCACCGTTGGGGTCTTCCAGCGGTCGCTCGCCGATGGCGCGGCTGAGGTCGATGACCGACAGCGCGGCACCGCGCAGGGTGGCGATGCCTTTGACGTGCGGATGCGACTCTGGCAGCTTGGTCAGCGGCGGGCAGGGGATGATTTCACTGACTTTCAGCAGGTTGATCGCCATCAGCTTGCCGCTGCGCAAGGTAAACAGCAGAAGCGAAAGTGAATCTGCGCGGGCTTTGTTGGAAGACATAAAAACCTTCTGTGGAAAAAGGTGATGGGCGAGGGTGGAAATCGCCAGAAACTATTGATGCCGGGTTATCGACTTGTCGGGGGCAGGCTTTAGTGCCTTTGGGCAGGTGAAGATCAAAAGATCGCAGCCTGCGGCAGCTCCTACAGAGATCACCTATCCCTGTAGGAGCTGCCGCAGGCTGCGATCTGTGCTTTTATTTCATGCCGAGGCGCTTGGCCATCCGCCCAAGATTCGCCCGATCCACCCCCAACTCCCGCGCCGCACTCGCCCAATTATCCTGATTACGTTCCAGTGCCGCACTGATCAACTGACGCTGATACGCCTCGGTCGCACTGCGCAAATCCCCGCTGATCAATGGCGCCGAGGCCGTAACCCCAGCCACTGGCTCAGGCAAGTTGTCCACAACCTCACGCGGCAAATCAAGATCCGCCGCACTCAAGCTTAGAATTTTCGGCCGCACCTTGCAGTTGCCCAAGGCCTTCAAGGCACTGCGCCCGATCAAGTGCTCCAGCTCACGCACGTTGCCCGGCCAAGTGTAGGCGAGCAGGGCATCCTGAGCATCGCTGTTCAGTCGCAGGCTATTGAGGCCCATGCGCGAGCGGTTCTGTTCGAGGAAGAAACCGCTGAGCAACAACACATCACGCCCGCGATCACGCAGGGCCGGCACCCGTAGCGGGTAGACGCTCAGGCGATGGTAAAAGTCGGCACGGTAGCGACCGCTGCGCACTTCTTCGGCCAGGTCGCGGTTGGTCGCGGCGATCAAGCGCACGTCGACCTGATGCTCCTTGTCTGAGCCCAAACGTTGTAACTGGCCGCTCTGCAGCACGCGCAACAGTTTGGCCTGCACGGTCAGCGACAATTCGCCCACTTCATCGAGAAACAGCGTGCCGCCATTGGCCAGTTCGAATTTGCCGCGGCGGTCACTGGTGGCCCCGGTGAAGGCGCCGCGCACGTGGCCGAACAGCTCGCTTTCCACCAACGTGTCGGGCAATGCCGCGCAGTTGAGGCTGATGATCGGTTTGTCGGCGCGGGCTGAGGCGGCGTGGATTGCCTGAGCCACCAACTCCTTGCCAACCCCGGTTTCGCCGGTGATCAACACGGTCAGATCGCTACCGCCGACCAGGTTGATCTCTTCCACAAGGCGCTTATGCGTCTTGCTCTGGCCGATCATTTCGCGGTTCTGCTGACCGCTGGCCTGCCTGTAAATCTCTGCGCGCTGGTGCTCGTCTTCGGCGCGGATCGCCAGACGCTCGATGCGTTCGGCGGCGTTGACCGTGGCCGAGGCAAGGCTGGCGAAGGCTTGCAATACGTCCAGTTCGATCGGCTCGAAGCGCTCCGGATCGAGCGCGTCGAGGGTGATCAGGCCCCAGAGTTTTTCATCGACAAACAGCGGACAGCCGAGGCAATCGTGAACTTCCAGGTGATCGTCGAGGCCGTCGATCAAACCGTCGTAAGGGTCGGGCAAGTCGCTGTCAGCGGCAAACCGGGTCGGCCCGGCGCCTGCCAGCAAAACTTCAAAGCGTGGATGCTCACTGACTTTGAAGCGGCGGCCGAGGGTGTCCGTACTCAAGCCATCCACCGCCAGTGGCACCAGCGATTCGCCGTCGAGGCGCAACAACGCGGCGGCATCGCAGGGCAGCAGTGCGCGCATGGCTTCGAGCAATCGACGATAACGCTCACCCTCCGGCAATTCGCGGGAGAGGTCGGAGACTAACGGAAGCAGGGCGGTCAGCAGGGATTTGGCGATCATGGTCGTGTAGTCAAAGAGACAAGATGTAGTCGGGATGACTATAAGGTGTCCTGAGTCGATATGACTACGTTATTTTCAAGTGGCTGATTTAAAACAGAAAAATAGTTGGTACGAAAACTGATAAAGCCACGTTAACTTTTCAAAGAAAGCTCAGGAGTCACCCTTATGCTTAGCGTCCAGGATCGTGCCATCGTCAAATCCACCGTGCCTCTGCTGGAAAGCGGCGGTGAGGCGCTGATCACGCACTTCTACCGCATGATGCTCTCCGAATACCCGCAAGTGCGCCCATTGTTCAACCAGGCGCACCAGGCCAGCGGCGACCAGCCGCGTGCGCTGGCCAACGGCGTGTTGATGTACGCCCGCCACATCGATCAGCTCGACCAGTTGGGCGATCTGGTGGCGAAGATCATCAACAAGCACGTCGCCTTGCAGATCCTGCCGGAGCACTACCCGATTGTCGGTGCGTGCCTGTTGCGCGCCATCTCAGAAGTGCTTGGCGAAGAGATCGCCACGCCAGAAGTGATGAGTGCCTGGGGCGCGGCGTACGGGCAACTGGCCGACATCCTGATCGGCGCCGAAACCGCCATCTACGATCAGAAAGAGCAAGCCGTCGGCGGTTGGCGCGGGGCGCGCGAATTCATCGTTGCGGCCAAGGTCGAGGAGAGCGCGGAAATCACGTCCTTCTACTTTGAACCTGCGGACAAAGGCCCGATTCTGGCGGCCGAGCCGGGTCAGTACATCGGCATGAAACTGGTGCTGGATGGCGAAGAGGTCCGCCGCAACTATTCGCTGTCGGCGCTGGCGAATAAAGGTCAGTACCGTATCAGCGTCAAACGCGAACCGGGTGGTCGTGCATCCAATCACTTGCACGATCAGTTGCATGTCGGCGCGAGCATTCAGCTGTTTCCGCCATCCGGTGAGTTCACCCTGGCTGCCAGCGACAAACCACTGGTGTTGATCAGCGGTGGCGTCGGCATTACTCCGACGTTGGCGATGCTCGAAGCGGCGCTGGAAACCGAGCGCCCGGTGCACTTCATCCACTGCGCGCGCAATGGCAGTGTGCATGCGTTCCGCGACTGGATCGACGGCCTGGCTGCGCGTCATCCGCAACTCAAGCGTTTCTACTGCTACGCCGAAGACGACGGCGTGAGCCCGGCAGCGGACAAGGTCGGGATGCTGAGCCAGGAGTTGCTCGCTCAATGGCTGCCGGAGCAGCGTGATGTCGACGCCTACTTCCTTGGGCCAAAAGGTTTCATGAGCGCGATCAAGCGGCATCTGAAAGCGCTGGGTGTGCCTGAGAAACAGAGCCGGTATGAGTTCTTCGGGCCGGCTGCTGCTTTGGAATAGATAGTCGAGACCGAGTAGTCCATATCGCGGGCAAGCCCGCTCCCACAGGTTTCATGGCGTACGCAAAATTTATGTACGACGCTGGACCTGTGGGAGCGGGCTTGCCCGCGATGGCCATTACACGGTTCTGATTTGCAAAAATCCCTTTGAATTAATGGTTCCTTAACCGCTTTATCGTTTATTTCCCCGGTGTAGACTTGCGACAACTTTCAGTCGCCAGACGGCTGAACCATGGACATATAAGGGAAACGCGATGAGCGAGGAAACAATTCGATTGGGTCGTGAGCGGCGCTTTCTGGTTTTGCTGGGCATCATCTGCCTGGCGTTGATCGGCGGCGCGCTGTACATGCAGATCGTGCTGGGCGAGGCGCCGTGCCCACTGTGCATCCTGCAGCGTTATGCGTTGCTGCTGATCGCGCTGTTCGCCTTCATCGGTGCGGCCACGCGCACTCGGCGCAGCATCACCGTATTCGAAGTACTGGTGGTGATCTGTGCGATTGCCGGGGCGGCAGTCGCCGGGCATCACGTGTACACCCAGTTCTATCCGGCGATTAGCTGTGGCATCGATGTATTGCAGCCGATTGTTGATGATCTGCCGCTGGCGAAGATCTTCCCGCTGGGGTTCCAGGTCGACGGTTTCTGTTCGACCCCTTACCCGCCAGTCCTCGGTCTGTCGCTGGCGCAATGGGCGTTGGTAGCGTTCTTGCTGGTGGTGATCCTGGTGCCGTTGCTGACCTTGCGTAATCGAAAAGCCCTGCGCTGAGTCAACTTTTCGGATCGCTTGCCGATACAGAAAACGCTCCGATTTGCGGTTCAGCAGATCGGGGCGTTTTGCATTTCAGAGTGTTTGTGAAAACACCGTGACGAACGGCAAGGAAGGGTGTGGCAGGTGTGCGACATGTTGTCACACAGGCGGTGGCGCAAGCCGATCCACCTACCCGGATTGGCGCACTGTTACAAAAAAGGATTGGTCAGTTTCGGTGTTTTTGGGCTTTTGAACGCGTGTGCCAGATCAGGCAGTTTTAACAAGCGCGGGCAAATGGCCAGAAGCCTTGGGGTATCGGGCTTTGCGCCGATCCGGTCCTCTGAAAAAGCCTTCAGAGCTGTCTGAACTGAGGCGGGTACACCTACAAATCTTGGCGTTTTTGTTGAGAATTTATTTCGATAACATGCGGCACTTTTGCAAAAATGGCGATGGATTGTTGCTTGAACGGATAAAAATTATTTCGGGATAAGACATGGTGTATAGGGCGCTACCTATCTACAATCGCCCGCACTGAATTCCCGGCGCTGTTCAGCCTTCATTAAGGAGGCGGGCAGGAAGTCGGGTGTCGAGCAGGCTGTAAGGCTTTCAAGACACCCAGGTGTCGGTGCCTTCCAACTTTCCGCACCAAATGGAATTGGTCTGTAACAAGGCCTTTGACCACGAATTCGAATAAGAACTTACCGCTGTCCCAGGTTTTGTCGAGCGTCTGACGCGCGACGGGCGGCCCTTATTCAATCCAAAGAAAATGCCAACCCTTGGCAGGGTGAAGTGTTGGCGATCAAAACCCAACTGCATTGCGCAAGCTGCTTTAGAGGTCGTGAGATGAGTAAAAACAGGTACCCCAGATTACTAGGCCTAGTGCCGCTGCTCGGCACGTTGTTGCTGGGAGGCTGCAACATGACCCTGCTCAATCCAACGGGCCAGGTCGGCCTGGAACAGCGCAACCTGATCATCACCGCGACCCTGCTGATGCTGTTGGTCGTCGTGCCGGTTATCGTCATGACCTTCCTGTTTGCCTGGAAGTATCGCGCCTCCAACAAAGACGCCATCTACACGCCGAAATGGTCGCACTCGACCAAAATCGAAGTGGCCGTCTGGACCATTCCGGTTCTGATCATCATCGCGCTGGGTTACATCACCTACATTTCGACCCACGAACTGGACCCGTATCGTCCAATCGAATCCGACGTCAAGCCGATCACCATCGAAGTGGTTGCGCTGGACTGGAAGTGGCTGTTCATCTACCCGGAACAAGGCATTGCCACGGTCAACAAGATCGTGTTCCCGGCGCACACGCCAATCAACTTCAAGATCACCTCCGACGCTGTGATGAACTCGTTCTTCATCCCGGGCCTGGGCGGCCAGATCTACGCGATGGCGGGCATGCAGACCAAACTGCACCTGATCGCTGACCGCAACGCTGAAATGGACGGTATCTCCGCCAACTACAGCGGCGCGGGTTTCACCGGCATGAAGTTCAAAGCCATCTCGACGACTCAGGAAGATTTCGACGCCTGGGTAAATGAAGTCAAGAAGTCACCTAAACAGCTTGATCAAGCTGAATACGCAGCCCTTGCCAAACCGAGCCAGAACAACCCAGTCGAGCTCTACTCGTCGGTCACGCCGAACCAGTTCCAGATCATCGTCGACAAGTACGAAGGTATGAAGCCGGGCAAGCCGCTGAAGCACGAGAAGAAAGAGAAAGAAGTGGCGGCCACGGATATTGACGCGGGTTCGCATTCAGCTGCCGGGGCAGAGGAGTAAACGATGTTTGGTAAATTAAGTTGGGAAGCGGTCCCGTTCCACGAACCGATCGTGATGATTACCATCGCCATGATCGCGCTCGGTGGCGTGGCGCTGTTCGCTGCAATCACCTACTTCAAGAAGTGGACCTACTTGTGGACCGAGTGGTTGACCTCGGTTGACCACAAGAAAATCGGCGTGATGTACATCATCGTCGCCATGGTCATGCTGCTGCGCGGTTTTGCCGACGCCATCATGATGCGTACCCAGTTGGCCATGGCCACCGAGGGTTCGCCTGGCTACCTGCCACCTGAACACTATGACCAGATCTTCACCGCTCACGGTGTGATCATGATCATCTTCATGGCGATGCCATTCTTCACCGGCCTGATGAACCTTGCAGTGCCGCTGCAGATCGGCGCGCGTGACGTTGCCTTCCCGTTCCTGAACTCCCTGAGCTTCTGGCTGCTGGTATCGGGCGTTGTGCTGATCAACCTGTCGCTGGGCGTTGGCGAATTCGCCAAGACCGGTTGGGTTGCTTATCCGCCGCTGTCGGGCCTGCAATACAGTCCGGGCGTGGGGATGGATTACTACATCTGGGCGCTACAGTTATCCGGGTTAGGTACAACGCTGACGGGGGTTAACTTCCTCGCCACCGTGCTGAAAATGCGTACCCCTGGCATGAAACTGATGGACATGCCGATCTTCACCTGGACCTGCACCTGGGCAAACGTTCTGATCGTGGCTTCGTTCCCGATCCTGACCGCTACCCTGGCACTGCTGACCCTTGACCGTTACATGGATTTCCACATTTTCACCAATGAACTTGGTGGCAATCCAATGATGTACGTCAACCTGTTCTGGGCGTGGGGCCACCCTGAGGTATACATCCTGATCCTGCCGGCATTCGGCATTTTCTCGGAAGTCATCTCGGCCTTCACCGGCAAGAAACTGTTCGGCCACCACTCGATGATCTACGCCTCGGGCGCGATCTCGGTACTGGGCTTCATGGTTTGGCTGCACCACTTCTTCACCATGGGTTCGGGTGCCAGCGTCAACGCCTTCTTCGGTCTGGCGACGATGCTGATTTCCATCCCGACGGGTGTGAAGCTATTCAACTGGCTGTTCACCATCTACCAGGGCCGTCTGCGCTTCACCAGCCAGGTTCTGTGGACTCTGGGCTTCATGGTGACCTTCGCCATCGGCGGCATGACCGGCGTACTGCTGGCCATCCCGGGTGCTGACTTCGTTCTGCACAACAGCCTGTTCGTGATCGCTCACTTCCACAACGTGATCATCGGCGGTGCGGTATTCGGTTACATCGCAGGTTTCGCGTTCTACTTCCCGAAAGCGTTCGGCTTCAAGCTGCACGAAGGCTGGGGTAAAGCAGCGTTCTGGTTCTGGATCTCGGGCTTCTTCGTCGCGTTCATGCCGCTCTATGCACTGGGCTTCATGGGCATGACCCGTCGTCTGAACGCCACCACCAACCCTGAGTGGGTACCGTACCTGTACGTTGCCATGTTCGGTGCGGTGATGATCGCTGTCGGTATCGCCTGCCAACTGATTCAGCTGTACGTCAGTGTGCGTGACCGCAACAAGCCAGAGAACATGTGCGAACACGGTGATCCGTGGAATGCACACACCCTGGAATGGTCGACCTCGTCGCCACCGCCGTTCTACAACTTCGCTGTGCTGCCTAAGGCTGACTGCATCGACCCGTTCACCGAAGCCAAGGAAGACGGTACCGCGTACCAGCGTCCGGCCAAGTACGAGCCGATCCACATGCCGAACAACACCGCCACTGGCGTTGTGATGGGCGCGCTGTTGACCGTCTTCGGTTTTGCCATGATCTGGCACATCTGGTGGCTGGCAATCGCGAGCCTGGTAGGCACTGTCGTCTACTTCGTGATCCACGCTGCACGTGACGACCAGGGCTATATGGTTCCGGTTGAAACGATCGAGCGCATCGAAGCCGAGCAGCACAAGCGTCTGGTCGCGGCAGGGAAAATCCCGGCCGGTGCCACCCGTGTTGAAACCTCGTTGGAACAGGCTTAAACCATGTCGAATTTAGTGACCAATGCTGGACACGCCCATGGTGAACATGGGCACGATGACCATCACCACGATTCGGGCGAGATGACCGTATACGGTTTCTGGCTCTACCTGATGACCGACTGCATCTTGTTTGCGTCGATCTTCGCGGTATACGCGGTACTGGTAAACAACGTTGCCGGTGGCCCGTCGGGCCACGACATCTTCGAACTGCCATACGTGCTGGGCGAAACCGCTCTGCTGTTGTTCAGCTCGATCACCTACGGCTTCGCCATGCTGGCGTTGTACAAAGGCAAGAAGCAGCAGGTTCTGGGCTGGTTGTTCATGACCTTCCTGCTCGGCGCTGGCTTCATCGCCATGGAGATCAACGAGTTCCACCTGCTGATCTCCGAGGGCTTCGGTCCTAGCCGTTCGGGCTTCCTGTCCGCGTTCTTCACCCTGGTCGGTACCCACGGTCTGCACGTATCCGCAGGTCTGATCTGGATGGGCATCATGATGTACCAGGTCAACAAGCACGGCCTGACGGCGACCAACAAGACCCGTCTGAGCTGCCTGAGCCTGTTCTGGCACTTCCTGGACGTGGTGTGGATCTGCGTATTCACCGTTGTTTACCTGATGGGGACTCTGTAATGGCTAACGCACACTCCCATGACAGCCATGATGCTGGCCACGGCAGCGCCAAGTCGTACGCCATTGGCTTCATCCTGTCGGTGATCCTGACCGTCATCCCGTTCGGCCTGGTGATGTACCCGACCTTGCCGAAGATGACGACTCTGGCAATCGTCCTGCTGTTCGCAGTGATCCAGGTGATCGTTCACCTGTATTACTTCCTGCACCTGGACCGTTCCATTGCTCAGCGTAACAACGTGATTGCGTTTGTCTTCACGGCCATCGTGATCGTGCTGCTGGTTGGCCTGTCGCTGTGGATCATGTTCAGCATCCACACGTACATGATGGCGAAGTGAGGTAGACCCGATGTCGCTCAAGCACTTTATCCAAATCACCAAACCGGGGATCATTTTCGGTAACGTGCTTTCTGTGGCAGGCGGGTTCTTCCTGGCCTCGAAAGGGCATGTCGATCTGGCGGTGTTTCTGGCAGCCATGATCGGCACCTCCCTGGTTGTAGCCTCCGGTTGCGTGTTCAACAACTGCATCGACCGCGACATCGACCTGAAGATGGAACGCACCAAGAACCGGGTGCTGGTCCAGGGCTTGATCTCCCTGAAACTGGCCCTGATCTACGCGACCATCCTTGGTGTTCTCGGCGTTGCATTGTTGTACAAGGTGGCCAATCCGTTGGCCGCCCTGTTCGCGGTAATCGGCTTCGTGATCTACGTCGGCTTCTACAGCCTGTACCTCAAGCGCAAGTCGGTTCACGGCACGCTGGTGGGTAGTCTGTCGGGCGCCATGCCGCCAGTGATCGGTTACGTCGCTGTAACCAATAGCTTCGACATGGCCGCGCTGGTCCTGCTGGTGATGTTCAGCCTGTGGCAGATGCCGCATTCCTACGCCATCGCGATCTTCCGCTTCAACGATTACCTGGCCGCATCGATTCCGGTGCTGCCAGTGAAGCGCGGGATTCAAGTGGCCAAGAAGCACATCCTGCTCTACATCCTGGCGTTCCTCGTGGCGACCTTGATGCTGACCTTCAGCGGCTACGCCGGCATGAGCTACCTCGCCGTCGCCGCCGCGATGGGCATGTACTGGCTGTACATGGCCTGGACCGGTTACAAGGCAGTGGATGACACGGTCTGGGCACGCAAGCTGTTCGTGTTCTCGATCTTCACCATCACTGCGTTGAGCGTCATGATGTCCCTGGACTTCAAGGTGCCAAGCGAGTTGTTGCTGACGTACGCGCCGTAAGGTTTACAGATTGTACAAGAAACCCCGCCATCGAGAGATGTGCGGGGTTTTTTGTTGGCTGACCTTCGGTGATTGAGGCGCCATCAATCGCGAGCAGGTACCACCTCCACGCGATACCGTTGTAGGAGCTGCGGTACGCTGCGATCTTTTGATTCTGATCTTTAAAACTACAATCAAAATCAAAAGATCGCAGCGTGCCGCAGCTCCTACAGGGTTTAGTTGCGGTATCGGAGTAAACCCCCTAGATTCGGATCCAACCAGGACAGTGATAGCGCCATGCCATTTCCCGGATGCTCAACTGTTTTTCATGCACCGATAAAGAGGCTGGGCGAAATGACTGAAAGGATGACCTGCGACGAACGCTTCATTGCCCTGGCACAAGAGCTGAACTACGACATCTACGGTGAGAACACAGCCGGTGGCAATTACGCGCCGCTGATCCGTCATCACGATGAGCTGTACATCAGCGGCATGGTGCCACGCACTCACGGCAAGATTCAGTATCCCGGTCGGGTTGGCCTGGAGTTGACGCTCAAGGATGCGCAAGCCGCCGCGAGCATCAGCGCGATGCGTTGTCTGGCGTTGATCGTTGACGCAGTCGGTTCGCTGGACAAGATCCGGGCGTTGTTGCGGGTCACGGTGTACGTGAAGTCCACGCCTGACTTTGTTGACCTGAGTGAAGTGGCCAACGGCGCGTCGGATGTGTTCAGCCATGTGCTCGGCGATGCTGGTCGGCACACGCGCACCACGGTGGGTGTCTATCAGTTGCCGAAGAATGCGGCGATTGAAGTCGACATGATTGTGGCGTTGCACTCGGGCGCATAATCCTCGCGCCGGAAAACAAAAAGCCCCGCCTGATCACTCAGCGCGGGGCTTTTCCGTCAGCGTGGCCTTTACTGCGCGGCGATGCTGAAGCCATCAAACGCGGTCTGCTGTTGCAGGGCGGTGATGATGTTCTTGCGATTCACGGCGTGTTCGGTACCGGCATTGTCGACGAATGTTTCGCCATCGACTTCGGCTTCCTCACCTTCACCGACGAAGGTGAAACCAAGGAACTCCAGCGCTTCACGGTCAACATTCAGACGCGAGCGTGGCGTGCGCAATGGCAGGGTCACGCTGCTGCCATCCTTGCTGATGGTGAAGATTTCGACTTCTTTCTTCGCACGTGCCGCTTTGCTCTTGCCGCCACTCGGGTTGCTGATCGCCTGATGGGTCTGGTTCAGCACTTTGAGCGCCAGGCCGTAAACGATTTCCTGGAAAGCCGGATCGTCCTTGAAGCTGGAGAGGATGCGGCCGATCGAGAACTTGCTGCTCAGGTCTTCGAGGGCGGCGATGTCGGCAGCCTCGGCATCCTTGAGGCTCTTGAGTTCGCCCATCAGCTCGTAGGCCTTGTCGTCATCGAAGCGGTCGTGAGCTTCACGGATCGCCGTGCGCAGTTCACGGATCTGGTCGCTCTCGCGGCTCGACTGGAACGCGTCCAGCACCATCTCGCTGATGATTTTGGCTTGTGGCAGGTGTTGTGAAAGATTGATGGAGTTTTCGTATTCCGCTTTGGACGATTCGGTGACTACGGATTCAGCGGTGTTGAAATCGGACATTGAAATTTCACTACTTTTTAACTTGAGTGGAGATGAGCAAGCACGGGGCTTTTTCAGGTCGACTAATTTAGGGGAGCGGGGCGACGTTGTCACGGAGCAACGGGCTGGTGGTGCGGATTATTTTTTGCGTGTTCCCGCCAATCGAAGGTGGCGTAGCCAATCGGGCCTGTTGTTTGCAAAGGCTCTGCACTAGCCAGTAACGCTAAAGCAATTGAAGGCTATCAGCCCGCAAACTGAACCTGATAGTGCCGATTTGATCAGCAGCAAATCCGAAGCTGCGCCCGCTCCGGACACGCCTTAGCTAGATAAGTGAAGTAGCTACTCATAGCAAACAGGAAATGCAGCAGCAAAACACACGCTTGGAAAGATGAAGCTTGGAGTTTCGGCGGCAGGACGCTAAGCAAAGCCCTCCATGCCAGGCCTACGGATTGGAGACCTTAAAGTTCCCATCCATACCACTTGTGGCTTCTTTTCAAATAATCAGTCCCGGGAGCCAGATTGAGTGGCGTGGGCAAGTTGATTGATCGCCCATGAAGCCGGGTAGAAAGATTGTGATCGCTTTCAGTGTAAGGGCCGTCTTCTAGTTCCATATCGCCATAAATGAGATTCAGGTTCAGATCCAAGGTGATGATTCCCCGGTCAAACAATCTGTGGTGATTGGCGTTCAATAAGATGCCGTTTCGTACATCGAGCCTTTCTGTCTCGGTACTTTGGCTCCAGGGCAGGATGTGACAAGCCTCCAGGACCTGTGTAAAGGTCGTATCAGTCAATGCGCATCGATATCCATAAGCTTTAAGGAGGGCTGTTCTGAAAAGACGTTGAATTTTCCCTCGCACTTTTACCATCGAATAGATCTCGCCTGCACTGGATGGGCTTTGCAGAAGCTCGTTGGCCAACTGCTCCCCGGTAAAGCCTAGTGCCGCGTAACCGAAGGGATTTTCCTGAGCATTCCACGGAAATTGTTGAACCTCCGTCCGTTGTTGCGCAATCAATCGATAGTCGTGCACGACACAACCTTGCCCGGGAGTTTTTGTGCCGCTGTTCACTACAACCATTGTCAGAGGAGGGAAGTCATTTTCCAGACAATAGTCTTGAATCTCTAACAAGACATATCGACATGCCCGGTGATGGATGCCGAGAAGCGCTCCCAATTCACCGTAAGTCAGCGCCGTTCCTTGAATCGCATGCCCTGTCAAAATTGGCCATGCGCGTGCTGCGCGCTCTTCTTGATTGATCTTCATCTCGCCACTCCCTGTGCTTTTTACATATGAGACTGGATGATGGCATATTGGAATTCTAAGCGGTATCCGTCATGGGATGATGTATCAGGTTCGACATGGAGATTTTCAGATGAATTTTGTAGCGATCGACGTTGAAACCGCTAATGCCGATATGGCATCGATCTGTCAGATCGGTATCGCTTGTTTTGAGAATGGAGTGCTCACTAAAGAATGGAAAACGCTGGTCGATCCAGAGGATTACTTTAGTGAGATCAACATTGGTATTCACGGTATCGACGAACACGATGTCAGGGACGCGCCGAGACTTTTGGACATTGTCGGATTGCTCCGTAGCTATCTCGAAGGAGCTATCTGCGTATGTCATACCCATTTTGATCGGATATCCCTTGATCGAGCTTTTACTAAATATGGTTTGCCGAAGATGAATATCGATTGGCTGGATTCGGCAAGAGTTGCCCGGAGGAGCTGGCAGCAGTTCTCGAGTAAGGGGTATGGCCTCAAAAGTGTCGCGGCGCACATCGGTTACTCGTTTCAACATCATGATGCTCTCGAAGATGCCAAAGCGGCGGGATACATCCTGCTAGCGGCGGTGCAGGCTACTGGAATTAGTGTCTCTGATTGGCGGCAGCGTATTAGTCAACCGCTACTCATTGGGGTTGAGGTTGCGCAGAATCTGGACGGAATTTTGCTGGATGAGGTGATTTGTTTCACCGGAAGTCTGAGCCTGGTCAGAAAAGAAGCTGAAGCGATGGCGTTGAATTGTGGGTGTGCTGTGGGTAGCGGGGTGACTCAAAAGACTACGCTTCTGGTCGTCGGTGATCAGGATGTCGTTAGATTGGCCGGCAAAGAAAAAAGCGCGAAACATCTGAAAGCAGAACAACTAATCTTAAGTGGCCACAACATCCGAATACTGAAAGAAAGTGATTTTATTGCTCTGATGGCAAACTCGATTTCAGTAGCGAGTACGAGTCCGCTCCATCGCGATCACTGAGGTCTCAAACCCCAGACCGGCAAAAAACGCCTCCGCACCTTCACGGCCAGCCCGCAGCACCCAAGTGATGTCGGGGTTGTCGCCCATGATGTGCTCGACCAATGCCCGGCCAATCCCTCGACGTCGATGTTGCCCGTCGACCACGACCATCGACAGGTAACCATTGGACAAGCTATCGGTGATGCCGCGAGCGAAGCCGATGATCTGTTCGCCGTCCAACGCGACGGCAGTGCGTTGGGAATTCCTGACAAGTTGCGCAAAGTAATCGCTGGACCCTGTCCGGTGTCCCCAGCCATTTTGCCCAAGAAACTGTCGAACCGACTCTACTTCGGCGGGCAGGACGTCGCGTACGTTCGGGTTGTCGTTCATCGGTGGGGCGACTCCTTGTCGGTGATCATTCGAGGATGGTTTTCTGAATCAGGCTCTACCCCAAGCCCTCATCGCAAACTCGACAAAGCGCCGAAGCTTGGGCAGTCGATACCGATCCGGGGCGTAGAGCAGGTGCAATGGGCGGCTCGGCGGCTGGTATTCAGGGATGACCGTCACCAGTCTGCCGTCGCGCAGATCCTGTTCCACCAGTGCATCGGGCAGCATCACGATGCCCATGCCGGTGCGTGCGGCCTGATGTAAACCGGCGGAGCTGTTGATCAGCATCGGGCCGCTGACGTCGACCATGATTTCCCCTTCCGGGCCGCTTAGGCGCCAGCGTTTCTCTACCGATTGCCAGTCATCGCCAGTGGGGTAGGCGAAGGCCAGGCAGTCATGCTGCTGCAATTCTTGCGGCGTAAGCGGCATGCCGCGTCGTGCGACATATTCCGGCGATGCGCATACGGTCAGGGTGTAATCGATCAGCGGCCGGGCAATCAGGTTGGACTGCTCGAAGTGGCCCAGTCGAAAGGCGACGTCGAGGCCACTTTCCAGCAGATCCGGACGGCTGTTGGTCAGCACCACGTCGAGTTTGACCTTCGGCCATTGCAGCGAATATTCACTCAGTGCCGGGGCCAGCCGTTCAACGCCGAAGGTCAGCGGCGCGGTAATGCGCAGGATGCCGCGTGGCTCATCGAGCGCCTGTTCGGCGAGGCGTTCGGAGTCCGCCACGAGCCCCAATACATCCAGACAACGCTGGTAGTAAACGCTGCCGAATTCGGTGAGCCGTTGCCGCCGGGTAGTGCGTTGCAGCAATTGCACACCGAGCCGTTGCTCCAGCGCGCGCAGATGATTTCCTACCATCGTCGTCGACATATCGCACTGCAACGCGGCCGCCGTCATGCTTCCGGCTTCAACGACTTTGACGTAGACGTTCATCGACTGGAACAAATCCATTATCAAGCCCAGCTTCTAAATGATTGAAGTTTTACCGAGTTTATCCAGTTCTGGTGGCTAACCATACTGCAAACACACCGACCTTCACTGGAGTTTGAAGTCATGACCGCCGCCCTGATGAACACTTACCAACCGCTGGCCCTGAGCTTCACCAAGGGGCTGGGCACACGTCTGTGGGATCAGGCTGGCCGCGAGTATCTGGATGCGGTCGCTGGGGTCGCCGTGACCAACGTCGGCCACTCGCACCCGCGGATCGTGGCGGCCATCAGCGAGCAGGCCGGACTGCTACTACACACTTCAAATCTGTACAGCATCAATTGGCAGCAGCAATTGGCAAAACGGTTGACCGAACTGTCGGGGATGGAGCGGGCGTTCTTCAACAATTCCGGGGCCGAGGCCAATGAAACTGCACTGAAACTGGCACGGCTCTACGGCTGGCGCAAAGGCATCGAACAGCCGCTGGTGGTGGTGATGGCCAACGCGTTTCATGGCCGCACGCTCGGCACGCTGTCTGCCAGCGACGGGCCGGCGGTGCGTTCGAGCTTCAGTGAACTGCCGGGTGATTTCGTCAAAGTGCCGTTCGGTGATCTCGCCGCGCTGGAACAGGTTCAGCGCAAGCACGGCGAGCGGATCGTGGCGATTCTGGTCGAGCCGATTCAGGGCGAAGGCGGCGTGCAACTGGCGCCGCCCGGTTACCTAAAAGCCCTGCGCGACATCTGTAACCGGCGTGCCTGGCTGCTGATGCTTGACGAGATCCAGACCGGTATCGGCCGCACTGGCCAGTGGTTTGCGTTCCAGCACGAAGGCATCGTCCCGGACGTCATGACGTTGGCCAAAGGACTCGGCAATGGCGTGCCGATCGGTGCGTGTCTTGCGCGCGGCAGGGCGGCGGATCTGTTTACGCCGGGCAGTCATGGCAGCACGTTTGGCGGAAACCCATTGGCCTGTCGGGTTGGCTGCACCGTGCTGGATATCATCGAAGAACAAGGCCTGCTGGAGAACGCCCAAGTGCAGGGTGAGCGCCTGTTGACGCGGTTACGCGCAGAGTTGGCGGACAACCCCAATGTGTTGGCGATTCGAGGGCAGGGATTGATGATCGGCATCGAGCTGAAACAGCCGATTCGGGATTTGACACTGATCGCGGCACGGGATCATGGGCTGCTGATCAACGTCACGCGCGGCAAGACGATACGGCTGCTGCCGCCGCTGACGATTGATGAGCGGGAGGTGGGGATGATTGTTCGGGGTGTCGGGCGGACGTTGGGTAATAGCATTGCGACTGGTTAGTAGTGATATCCGTTGCCCTGAGACCGATTTTTATTCTTCGATCAACTGTCTGGCTTGAGTTTCCCCTACCCGCTTTTCGCCAATCGATTTGACCAATCGCTCGGCGTTAGCGGGAGAGCGCAGCAAATAGGCTGTTTCTTCGAGTGCGTTGTATTCCGCTAGCGACATAATGACGATGGGCAGGCCTTTTTGCCGAGTAATGAGAACTGGCGCTCGGTCTTCATTGACGCGATCCATCGTCTCAGAGAGGTGCGCACGGGCTGTTGTGTAGTTGATGGTTTGCATAAAGTTGTATTCGCCGGAGATGCTTCGCAAAAGAGGTTTCTGCGAGAAAAGCTATTGTCATCGAAGTCTCGCCGAGACGTTTCTGCTTTGGGTGTAGTCCTGTTCCGTCAGCTTTGCCATCCAGAATCCTGATTGCGGTGCACTGATGGTTCGGTAATTCTTCCCGCATGATCAGTCCGGATAATCCGCCAAATCCGGCGCCATCATCCGCGTCTTCGGCGCGCCGTTCGAGTTGTGCTGAATGATCTCTCGCGGCTGTCCCTGTTCATTGAAAAACACCTGACCGATCCCCGCCGAATTCCATAACCGTTCGCCGGCTTCAGCATGTTCTGGCGTGTACGGCACGATGCGCATAAGCCTGCGTTTGGTGAACCAGTTCAGCGGTGAGCGGGGTGAGTAGAGCCAGCGGTTGAGGCGATCAAACCACTCCAGCAATGTAGGCGGGAACTCGTTCTTGATGCCGCTGCTGGTGATCTGCCAGATTCGCGGGCCGGCCTTACGGTGTCGGATAAGTACTTCGTAGACGAAGGAATAATGCACATCGCCGGACAGCACCACGTAGTTTCCCGGCGTGCGCGAGTGTCGGAAAATGTTCAGGATCACCTGCGCGGCGCCCCGGTGGGCCATCCAGTTTTCGGCATCGACCAGCAATGGAAAACCGCACCAGCTAAAGATTTTTTGCACGGTTTCAATCAGCTTCACACCGAAGATCGGCGCGGGTGAAACGATGATCGCCGACGGGTGATCGAGCAACTCCTGCTGCAGTTCGCTCAACGCTTCCCAGTCGAGCAGTCCTGATGGTTGCTTGAGCGCCATTTCGCTGCGCCAGCGTCGGGTCCGGGTGTCGATGACTACAAGCGCCGGGCTGGTGGGCAGCACGAAATGCCAGTGCTGAAAGCGCAGCAACTCATCAATCAGATCATCCTGCACCGGGCTATCGAGGTAATGGTCATCGCCGCTGGCAATCAGACGACGAGTCTTCACCAGCACATCCTTGAAAGCGTCCGGGTTATTGCCCCAGCCCTGGCACAACATGTAGGCGATCAACGCATTGCCGATGATGCGTTTGGAGAACGGATGGCCGTAGGCCGTTTCCTCCCATTGCGCGGACAGATTCCAGTCATCGGTAATGTCGTGGTCGTCAAAAATCATCAGGCTCGGCAGATGCGCCAGCGCCCGGGCGACGTTGCCCAGGCCAGCCTTGAAGGCGTCGATGCGCGTCTGTTCGAGGGTATAGCGCTTGAGTCGTTCGGGCGTGAGCGTTGGCGCTGTCGGGTTGATCAGTGTCCACGCGACCGGCGACCACACCAGCAGATACATCGCCATGACTTCAGCGAAAGTCACCAGGTGATTGTCGGCGCTGCTGCTGGTGAAAATCGGCTTACGCGCACCGCCGAAAAATCGCTCGCGCAATGTCTCGTTGCTCTCAAGCGCGGGTAATAAATCCGCACGATGGTAGTAGCTCGCCGGATGGTCGTAGAGCTTGGCGCTGTCGCTGACCACGGCGCCTTCGAGGTGTTCGTCGAACAGGCCAAGGCGTCCGATCAAGGCATGAATCGCTCGCAGCGTGGGCCCGGCGACGTCATCGGCGTAGACCTGATCGCCACTCATCATCAGCAGCGCCGGGCGCTGTTGCGGATCGGTTTCGGCGGCCAGCAGTTGGTCGACGCAGAGCAAACCATCCACCGCCGGATGATGCGGCTTACGGCAAGAGCCGTGCAGCAACTGGTCGATCCGCGAACGCACCACGAAGTTTGGACACTTGGCGTCGCCATACAACAGATGCGGCGCCCAATCGGCGATGCCCTCGTCGCCATCAATCAACACGTCGTAATCGACAAACTCGTCGAGGGGCAGGGCGGTTTCCAGGCTGACATCAATGAGATGAACGAATGCGCGAGTGCCTACGGGAATGACCGTGCATTTCTCGGCATCGAGAGGAATGTCTCCTACACCTTGCACGCGCAAAGTCAGCGACAGTTGGCGCGTGCCAACCAGCCACAGCACCAGTCGCTTGGGCTCCAGCCGTCGCAACAACGGGCCGGCCAAAACCGGAGGCAGCGGGGTCAGTTCATCAAGTGTTGGGGACATCCGGGGACAAGACTCAAGGCGCACGGCCGGCGATGATAGCGCAGCCGGCGCCTTGAACGCTTAAGCGAGGCTTAAGAGTCGGCTTTTTGCAGTTTCAGACCGAGCAGACGCCATTCGGGCGGTATCGCGTCAACTCTCGGCAGCTCTTGCAAGGAGCAGTCGAAACGGTAGGTGACATCGTCGCCGGTCATGTTGCGAGCGATGACGGTGTTGCTGAAGGTGTAAACCTGATCCTTGAAACGGTGGCTGACGAGGGTCTTGCTGTCAGCAAAGCGAGCCGAGGCGGGGAAGCGCAATGTGCCGGTAACGTACGGGCTGCACATGACATACGCGAGCATCGACTTGTCGGCTTGTGCGTCACTGCGAAACTTTTTGCTCAACGCCGCGAGGGCTTTGCGCCCCTCATCGTCACTTTGGTCGAGCACGGTTTGTACCGCCATCGACTTCGGCGCTCGGCTGGCGTAGTTCGGCAGCAAGGCAGAGTCGGCGGGCGAAGGCTTGTCATCCGGTTCGATGGCGGCAAACACCGGCGCATCTTTCAGGGCAGCGGGAGGGGTGACTGATTCGGCTTCGGGCAACAGCGAAGTGGGTTCGGCCTCCTGCGTCTGCACGGTTTCGTAATCATGTGAAGAAGGAAACAGCGACAAGGTGATCGACAGCACCACCATGGCCACAATAAAACCACCGGCCGCGCCAACAATGTTGCCGTAGAAAATATTCCAGCTGCCACGGTTCTTCACCACCCAGCGCCACATGAAACCCCAGGCCGCGACAAACGCCAGAAAACGCAGAAACTCCATTTGATCCTTTCCTTAAACCTTCAAAATCCTGAAAGCAGCACACCGCGATGATGAGCCCTGACGATGGGCGGCAAGATATCAAAATAGAAGTCTGGTGCCACGAGGACATTTACATCAAATGGCCGGGGTGGACTATTTGAGCGAAAAACATCAATACAGTCACGCCGGCCACAACGCCGCAAACGCCTGCGAGAAGTTGGCGTGCGATCGGATGTTCAATCCCTGAGCGGCGCGCCACCCACATCCATGCACCTGCCAGAGCCGCGGCGATTGTCAGGAATTCAAACACCGTCCACATGCCCTCTGGACGGGGCGGGCGAGATGATCCGAGCAGTCCGATGTAAAGCTCCGAGAAGACCAGACCCACCATCATGCCGCTGGCGGCGCCCAGCGCATTGGCGACTATCAGATTCCACGCCCCCCGATGCCGGACGACCCACACCCACATTGCCGCCCAAGCCAAAAAGAAAACCGCCCAATCCATCGTATTCTTCCTTTTTAAATCGACACCGGTTGAGGCTGTTGGCACCGCACCGACAGTGGACGGCAAGATAGCAAAATAGTAGCGTCGCGCCACTCACTTGATTCCCGTAATGGACTACACATGTCGACTATCACGTCAGCCTTACGCTTGCTCTGCGGACTTTCCTTCGCCGTCGGCATGAGCCCGGCCATCGCCGCAGTGCAAGAAAATCCGCAAAACAGTTGGGACTATTACTTCGCCAATTGCCAGCGTATGCAGGAAAAAATGGCCGACGTCCAGAGCGGTCGGGTTCCGGGTGCTTTTGAGGTGATGTTTGATCTGGAAGGCAGCCTGCGGTCCATGGCTCAACGCCGCTCGAACCTGGCCCCGCAACACCTCGGCTCCCGCGAATTCGCGCAATGCGAAAACGTCGCCGCCCAGGCCGAAGCGACGATTGCCCAAGGCAAAGCCGAGTTCGCCGCCAAAATGGAGCGTGGCGTACAGGAAGGCAGAATTGCCCACCAGAACTCCCCCGAATACCAACGCGCCCGCTCCCTCGGCTTCAGCGACGTCGGCGATATCTCCTTCCTGAAACTGCACGAAGACACCGAAGGTGAAGCACGCCTGAAAACCATGCTGATCACCGTCGACGAAGTCTGCGGCCAATACTTCCGCGCCACGCAATATGTGAAGCCGTATGTGATCTACACCGTTCGGCCGTCGGATGGTGGGTGTGGCGAGGTAAAGCGCGTGGCGGTGGTGGGCGGTCGAGCGGTGGAGAAGGGTGACTACATTGATGAGAAAGGCGAGTTTCAGTATGTGGGGTGGAAGAAGCTTGCAGGCGCGGATGGCTTCCCGACAGACATTCGGGTGCTGAAGTTACTGCGTTAGTTAGTGTGGCTGGGTAACTTTTTTCCAGGAATTGCTACTTTAGAACTCCTGTAAAAAGATAAATGTAATGAGTTGGTGGAGCGTCGATGTTAAAGATCATATGGAACATAATCGCGGGTGCTGCTGTTTTGTCCGGGTTGTACCAAGGGTACGCTACTTATAAAGTGCCAAAGGCAGAAGTGTCATTGGCGTACAGTGTCTCGGATTTCAATTTTCCCCCTTCATTGACATCTGTTTTCGATGAGAGCGGTGACAGAAAGTTGTTGGAAGCCAGTTACTCAGACGTCGTCAAGTACTCCGGAATAAATTCCATTGCTTACGCCGGGTTGCATAATGAGGGCGATAAATCGGCGGCTGACATCCGAGTGACCTTCCCGACAGCCCGACTGATCACCGTCGAACCCGAAAGATCCAAGGCCTATGAAGTCCGGGATGGAGCTAACGTGATCATTGAGAAGCTCGCCCCTGGAGAATCGGTCTATATCAGGGCGTGGCTGAATGATTCGGCGGAGAAGGCGCTGGACAAAATATCTTCAGTCCATTCCGAAGGAGCGGTTGAGTTGTCGCCACTCACAGAGGTACCCAAAAGTTCGTTAACTAAAAATGACACAGCGTTTTACGGGATGTTTGCAATTGCCGTCATGCTGCTTTTGCTTGCAATATTTCTGGCCTATAACCTTTATTGGACTCATGAAGACCCCAAAGCCAGTTCTTCCCGCGCCTGATGACGCTTGAATCTCAAAGAATGTCTTTCAAGTAACCCTTGAGTGCAAGGAGCGGCTGATCAAGCTGCTCCAGCGATTGCGCCTGGCTGAAATCGGCGGATAGCTTATGTAACTCACGCCCCAAAGGTTTCTCGACACCGCCCAAGGCGTCCATCGCCAGACCAAGACACTCGTTCATCTTCAACTGAATGGTCTCGACATCACCCCGCCGCACCAGCAACTCGAAAATGTCCTTCTGGTAATCACCCATGACCATGTCGTCCCGCAAAATCGGGCTCAGGCCTTCTTCCTCGTAAGCGAGCTTGAGGGAGAAGAGGGCGACTGTTTCCAGTGACGTTTCCATGGGGTGCCTTTTGCGATGTCCTTCGTAACAAGAGATGAGGGTTCTGGGGGCAGCCAACGCTGCACCGGGGACGGGCGCGATTATACGTATCCGACTGCATTCGGGGGAGTGATCAACAACGATACCGCCCACTTCGGTACAGCCAGGACTCGAGAGTGGTGACGCTGCATTCAAAGCAGTTCTGATAAATTCTCCATCGCTAAAATCGCTGACATGGAGTCATGCATGGCAAAGCCATTCGCACAAATAACCGAACCCAAAACGCAGCAGTTGCGACCATCGGCACCGCAAGGATGAAAAAGTTACTGGTCGGGGCGGCGCTCGTGATGGGGGCTATGCTCTACAGCGGCTACTACCAAGCCCTTGAAGACGGTGACATTGAAACCATCCTGTTTATCAAAAAGCATCCGACGTGGCAGATGAGGTTCTACAACATCCACGCCAACGACGGGGAGATCAGGCAAGTGGAACGGCTTACGGACGAGGAGCGAAAAATGATCATGGATTACTGTCGGTATCGACTGGGGCTCGATACGGCGCTGAGAACGCAGGATGATGTTGAGAGATGCAGAATTAAATAGCCCCGTTCGATAAGGGTTACGGGTACAGGCCCGGTCGAATGGGAATCGGAGTTGTGCCCCCACAAACTCGACGTTAAATGTTGAACGCAAGCGGAGTGACGACCATGGAATACGACGACAAGCTGATGGAGGATGCCGTGCTCGCCCTGTTGGCAGCTTTAAGTTCAGATGACGGCAATGCCTGGAAAGGCTTCGACTTCGAGATCATGAACCGATTGCATGAGCAGGGTTTCATCAGTAATCCGGTGAACAAGAACAAGTCGATCTGGTTGACAGATGAAGGCATGCAGCGAGGTCGGAAGATAGCTGAGCGGTTGTTTGGGGGGAGTGCACAAGCTGAGCCCGCTTCCAGCCCTGAGACCTGATCTCATGCGGCTTCTTCGGCTGGATGCATCTGAAAATCATCTAGCCGAGGGCAACCAGTTTTCTACAGACGAAAAAAAAGGCCTTGCCTAAGCAAGACCTTTCTTAATTTTGGTGCCCCGAGGGAGACTCGAACTCCCACTCCTTTCGAAAACGGATTTTGAATCCGCCGCGTCTACCAATTCCGCCATCAGGGCTCAATGGCGGCGAAGTATAGAGATGAGATTACCGTTGGTCAATCACGTTTCATGGTCAATTTTCGATATTTCCGCTAGACTTTCGGCCCCTGCTAGACGAACCCCATCATGCGCGTTGCTGACTTTACCTTCGAACTCCCTGATTCGCTGATCGCCCGCCACCCTTTGGCCGAGCGTCGCGGTAGTCGCCTGTTGACCCTTGATGGGGTCAGCGGTGCTCTGGCACACCGTCAATTCACTGATTTGCTTGAGCATTTGCGCTCGGGCGATTTGATGGTGTTCAACAATACCCGGGTGATTCCGGCGCGGCTGTTCGGGCAGAAAGCGTCCGGTGGCAAGCTGGAAATCCTCATCGAACGGGTACTCGATACGCATCGCGTACTGGCGCATGTGCGTTCCAGCAAGTCGCCGAAGCCGGGTTCGAAGATTCTCATCGATGGCGGTGGCGAAGCCGAGATGCTTGCGCGTCATGACGCGTTGTTCGAGTTGGGCTTTGACGAAGAAGTGCTGCCGCTGCTTGATCGCGTCGGGCACATGCCGTTGCCTCCTTATATAGACCGCCCGGATGAAGGCTCGGATCGCGAGCGTTATCAGACGGTGTACGCCGAGCGCTTGGGCGCGGTGGCGGCGCCGACGGCGGGGCTGCATTTCGATCAGTCGCTGATGGAGGCGATTGCCGCCAAAGGCGTCGAGACTACATTCGTCACGCTGCACGTTGGCGCTGGTACGTTCCAGCCAGTGCGCGTCGAGAAGCTTGAAGATCACCACATGCACACTGAGTGGCTGGAAGTCGGCCAGGACGTGGTCGATGCAGTCGCCGCGTGCCGTGCGCGCGGTGGTCGAGTGATTGCCGTGGGCACCACCAGCGTGCGTTCGCTGGAGAGTGCGGCGCGCGATGGTGTGCTCAAGCCGTTCAGCGGCGACACCGATATCTTTATCTTCCCGGGCCGGCCGTTCCATGTGGTCGATGCCCTGGTGACCAATTTCCATTTGCCTGAATCCACGCTGTTGATGCTGGTTTCGGCCTTCGCCGGTTACCCCGAAACCATGGCCGCCTATAAGGCTGCCGTCGATCACGGTTACCGCTTTTTCAGCTACGGTGATGCGATGTTCATCACCCGAAATCCCGCGCCGACTGCCCCTAGTGAATCGGACCCAGAGGAAACAGTATGAGTCGCACCTGTCGTATGTCGTTCGAGCTGCTTGCCACCGATGGCAAGGCCCGTCGTGGTCGTCTGACCTTCCCGCGTGGCACCGTCGAGACCCCGGCCTTCATGCCGGTCGGTACTTACGGCACGGTCAAGGGCATGTTGCCGCGTGACATCGTCGCCACCGGCGCGGAAATGATCCTGGGCAACACCTTTCACCTGTGGCTGCGTCCTGGCACCCAGGTGATCAAGGAGCACGGCGACCTGCACGATTTCATGCAGTGGAAGGGCCCGATCCTGACCGACTCCGGCGGCTTCCAGGTGTTCAGCCTCGGCGCCATGCGCAAGATCAAGGAGGAGGGCGTGACCTTTGCCTCTCCGGTCGACGGCGCCAAAGTTTTCATGGGCCCGGAAGAGTCGATGCAGGTTCAGCGCGATCTCGGTTCCGACGTCGTGATGATTTTCGACGAATGCACGCCGTACCCGGCTGACGAAGACGTCGCCCGTGTGTCGATGGAGCTGTCGTTGCGCTGGGCTCAGCGTTCGAAGATTGCTCACGGCGAGAATACCGCTGCACTGTTCGGCATCGTTCAGGGCGGCATGCACCCGGATCTGCGCATGCGCTCGCTCGACGGCCTTTGCGAGATCGGCTTTGATGGCCTGGCCATTGGCGGTCTGTCGGTGGGCGAGCCGAAGCACGAGATGATCAAGGTGCTCGATTATCTACCGGGCATGATGCCGGCTGACAAACCTCGTTACCTTATGGGCGTTGGCAAACCGGAAGATCTGGTTGAGGGTGTGCGCCGCGGTGTGGACATGTTCGATTGCGTGATGCCAACCCGTAATGCCCGCAACGGGCATCTGTTCATTGATACAGGCGTGCTGAAGATCCGTAACGCGTTCCATCGCCATGATGAATCGCCACTGGATCCGACCTGCGATTGCTATACCTGCCAGAACTTCTCTCGCGCTTATCTGCATCACCTGGACAAGTGCGGCGAAATGCTGGGAAGCATGCTCAATACCATCCATAACTTGCGCCATTATCAGGTGCTGATGGCTGGTTTGCGCGAGGCTATTCAACAGGGTACATTGGCCGCCTTTGTCGATGCCTTCTACGCCAAACGCGGGCTCCCCGTTCCGCCTTTGGACTGAGTTTTCTGACCCCAAGATTCAACATTTGCAACTGGAGTGCTAAATGAGCTTTTTTATCTCTAACGCCATGGCTGACGCTGCTGCACCGGCTGCTGCAGGCCCAATGGGCGGCGGCTTCGAGTGGATTTTCCTGGTCGGCTTCCTGGTCATCTTCTACCTGATGATCTGGCGCCCACAGGCCAAGCGCGCCAAAGAGCAGAAGAACCTGCTGAGCAGCCTGCAGAAGGGCGACGAAGTGGTCACCACCGGCGGCATCGCCGGCAAGATCACCAAAGTGGCCGATGACTTCGTGGTTCTGGAAGTTTCCGACACTGTGGAAATGAAGTTCCAGAAAGGCGCCATCGCCGCCACGCTGCCAAAAGGCACGCTGAAAGCGATCTAAGGTTCCAACTTCTACTCAATCGACGGGGCGCGCAAGGCGCCCCGCGTTCATAACGGGCGGCGTGATGCTGAACAAATACCCTCTGTGGAAATACATTCTGATCCTGGCGGTGCTGGCGGTCGGTCTGATTTATTCCGCTCCCAATCTATATCCTGATGACCCGGCCATTCAGGTCAGCGGCGCCAGCACGGCACTGCAGGTCAATCAGGCCGATCTGGATCGCGTAAGCACCGCGCTGAAAGAATCCGGAATCAACGTCAAGGCTGCCACGCTGGCGGCGAACGGCAAGGGCGGTCTGATCCGTCTGACCAAGGCTGAAGATCAGCTGCCGGCCAAAGACGTTGTGCGCAAGGCATTGGGTGATGACTACGTCGTCGCGCTGAACCTGGCACAGACCACCCCGCAATGGCTGCGCAACCTGGGCGCGCACCCGATGAAGCTGGGTCTGGACTTGTCCGGTGGTGTGCACTTCCTGCTGGAAGTGGACATGGATAAAGCCCTCGATGCACGCCTGAAAGTCTACGAAGGCGACGTCAAGAGCCTGCTGCGCAAAGAGAAGCTGCGTTATCGCAGTCTGCCGCAGCTCAATGGTGCCATTCAGCTGGGCTTCAGCGATGAAGATTCCCGCGAACAGGCCCGTGCGCTGATCCGCAAGAACTTCAACGATTTCGACATTGTTCCGGCCGACCTCAACGGTCAACCGGTGCTGCGTCTGGCGATGACCCCGGCCAAGCTGGCGGAAATCCGTGAATACTCCATCAAGCAGAACTTGACCACGGTACGTAACCGCGTCAACGAGCTGGGTGTTGCCGAACCGATCGTCCAGCGTCAGGGCGCCAACCGCATCGTGGTTGAGCTGCCGGGCGTGCAGGACACTGCCGAAGCCAAGCGTATTCTCGGCAAGACGGCCAACCTTGAGTTCCGTCTGGCTGCAGAGCCTGGCGCTTCGAAAGCCACTTCCGAAACTTTCGAGTTCCGTGAAGGCAATCGTCCTTCGGCGCAGATCGAGCGCGGCCTGATCATCACGGGTGACCAGGTAACCGACGCTAAGGCCGGTTTCGGCGAGCACGGCACACCTGAAGTGAACATCCGTCTGGATGGTCACGGTGGTGAGCTGATGAGTCGTGCGACCCGCAGCAACGTCGGTCGCAGCATGGCTGTGATCTTCATTGAGCAGCGTCCCGTCACCACTTACACCAAGCAAATGGTGAATGGCGTCGAAAAAGACGTCGCGGTGCAGACGTTCAAGGAAGAGAAGAAGATCATCAGCCTGGCGACCATCCAGTCGCCGCTGGGTGCTCAGTTCCGTATCACTGGCCTGAACGGTCAGGGTGAGTCGTCCGAGCTGGCGCTGCTGCTGCGTGCCGGTGGTCTGGCCGCTCCAATGTACTTCGCTGAAGAGCGCACAATCGGCCCGAGCCTGGGTGCTGACAACATCACCAAGGGTATCGATGCGTCGTTGTGGGGCATGCTGTTCGTGTCGCTGTTCATCATCGCGATCTATCGCTTCTTCGGCATCATCGCCACTGTCGCTCTGTCGGTGAACATGGTGTTGCTGCTGGCGCTGATGTCGCTGCTGGGTGCAACGCTGACCCTGCCGGGTATCGCCGGTATCGTCTTGACCATGGGTATGGCGGTCGACGCCAACGTGCTGATCTTCTCGCGGATACGTGAAGAGATCGCCGCCGGCATGACCGTGCAGCGCGCAATCAACGAAGGCTTCGGCCGGGCATTTACCGCGATTCTCGACGCCAACCTGACCACTCTGTTGGTCGGCGGGATTCTCTTTGCGATGGGCACGGGCCCGGTCAAAGGTTTCGCAGTGACGATGTCCCTCGGGATCTTTACCTCGATGTTCACGGCCATCATGGTGACCCGCGCAATGGTCAACCTGATCTTTGGCGGACGTGACTTCAAGAAGTTGTGGATTTAAGGGGCTGCCATGTTACGTACAATCAACTTCATGGGCGTTCGCAACTTCGCGTTCGGCGTCACAGTATTCCTCACCCTGCTGGCTCTGTTCAGCGTCGCTACCAAGGGCATGAACTGGGGTCTGGACTTCACCGGCGGTACGCTCATCGAGCTGACCTACGAGCGTCCGGCCGATGTCACCAAGGTGCGCGAGCAACTGGTGAGTTCGGGTTACCACGAAGCCATCGTGCAGAGCTTTGGTGCGACGACCGATCTGCTGGTGCGGATGCCGGGTGAAGACCCGCAGCTGGGCCATCAGGTCGCGGAAGCGCTGCTGAAGGTTGGCGGCGACAACCCGGCGATGGTCAAGCGTGTCGAGTTCGTCGGCCCGCAGGTCGGTGAAGAGCTGCGCGACCAGGGCGGCCTCGGCATGCTGCTGGCGCTCGGCGGCATCCTGATCTACCTGGCTTTCCGCTTTCAGTGGAAATTCGCGGTCGGCGCTATCGTTTCGCTGATCCACGACGTGATCGTGACCATCGGTATCCTGTCGTTCTTCCAGATCACTTTCGATCTGACAGTACTGGCAGCGGTGCTGGCGATCATCGGTTACTCGCTGAACGACACCATTGTGGTATTCGACCGGGTTCGTGAGAACTTCCGTGTGCTGCGCAAGGCAACGCTGATCGAGAACATCAACATCTCGACCACACAGACCCTGCTGCGCACCATGGCGACGTCGATTTCGACCTTGCTGGCGATCGCTGCGCTGCTGTTCTTTGGTGGCGACAACCTGTTCGGCTTCTCGATTGCTCTGTTTATCGGTGTTCTGGCGGGTACGTACTCGTCGATCTACATCGCTAACGTGGTGCTGATCTGGCTGAACCTGACAACCGAAGACCTGATTCCACCGGCTAACACCGAGAAGGAAATCGACGACCGTCCATAACGGTCATCGTTTTCCCTGCTGTCAGCCAAAAAAGGCGCGAGTTGAACTCGCGCCTTTTTTTATGCTCCAAGGCTGGGAGAAGCGCGGGCCCGTCCCGCATGTGATGGTCAGGAGGTTCATGTGAACAAGTCGTTGCTGGTTGGTGCGGTATTGGGTGCTGTCGGTGTGACTGCCGGGGGTGCTGTTGCCACCTACAGCCTGGTTAAAAGCGGCCCTGAGTATGCGCAAGTATTAGCCGTTGAACCGGTCAAAACACAGATCAAGACGCCACGTGAAGTGTGCAAGGATGTAGCAGTGACCCGGCAGGCGCCGGTCAAGGATCAACACCAGATTCTCGGTACCGCCATCGGTGCCGTAGCGGGTGGTTTGCTGGGTAACCAGATCGGCGGCGGCAACGGCAAGAAGATTGCCACGGTCGCCGGCGCGGTCGGTGGCGGTTATGCCGGTAACAAGGTTCAGGAAGGCATGCAGGGTCGTGACACCTACACCACGACACAGACTCGCTGTAACACCGTAAACGACATCAGTGACAAGGTTGTCGGTTACGACGTTCGTTACTCGCTGGATGGCAAGGAAGGTAAAGTGCGCATGGATCGTGATCCGGGCAACCAGATTCCGGTCGATAAGGAAGGCAAACTGGTTCTGTCGCAGAATGAGCCGGCTCAGTGATTCGCTGAGCGTTTGAAAAGAAGCACCCTTCGGGGTGCTTTTTTGTGCCCGTATTCTTGCCAGTCGACTGATCCGTCGGTGATCACCTGATACCCAATGTAGGAGCTGCCGAAGGCTGCGATCTTTTGATCCTGTTTTTAAAAACCAGAAGCAAAAGATCGCAGCCTTCGGCAGCTCCTACAGGGGAGTGTTGAATTTCAGGCATAAAAAAAGCACCCCGAAGGGTGCTTTTTCGTTTCGCCGGAAGCTTAGCGCTTCAGCGAAGCTGGCAGGTGCGGCTGGATCGCCGTCAGCACTGCCTTGAAGCATTTGGTGTTGCCGGCAACGATGTGACCTTTTTCAAGGAAGTCGTGACCACCGGTGAAGTCGCTCACCAGGCCGCCAGCTTCTTGAATCAGCAGGGCGCCTGCAGCCATGTCCCACTCGGACAGGCCCGACTCCCAGAACGCGTCGAAACGACCGGCAGCCACATAAGCCAGGTCCAGGCTCGCCGAACCGGCGCGGCGGATGCCGGCAGTCTGGCCAACCAGAGCGCGGAACATGCCCAGGTAGTTTTCGAGGTTGTCCATCTGGTCGTCACGGAACGGGAAGCCAGTGCCCAGCAGGGCGCCTTCGAGGCTGGTGCGACCGCTGACGCGCAGGCGGCGACCGTTCAGTTGAGCGCCGCGACCACGGCTGGCGGTGAATTCTTCCTGGCGAACCGGGTCCAGAACAACAGCGTGTTCCAGGCGACCGCGATATTTGCAGGCGATGCTGACAGCGAAGTGAGGAATGCCGCGCAGGAAGTTGGTGGTGCCGTCCAGCGGATCAATGATCCACAGGTATTCTTCGCCTTCGATACCGGTACCGGCGTGCATGCCGGTCTCTTCGCCACGGATCGAGTGGTTCGGGTAAGCCTTGCGCAGCGCGTCGATGATTTTCTGCTCGGCGGCGCGGTCCACCTCGGATACATAATCCTTGGCGTCTTTTTCGTCGACCTTGATGGTATCCAGGCGCTCGATGGAGCGGAAGATCAGTTCACTGGCGCTGCGGGCGGCGCGCAGCGCGATATTCAGCATGGGCTGCATGGATGTGTCACCTAAGGTTGTTAAAGAAAGCCGCGCATTCTATCAGAACTTTTCTTCAGGTGAAGGTCGCTGTTCGCTTTCATAGCTTAACGGTAGGCTGTTCTGTAAGATTTGCACCCCTTTCCTGTGTCCGAGAGCGCCTCCCTTGCTGCAGAACATTCGTGTCGTCCTGGTCAATACCAGCCACCCCGGCAACATCGGCGGGGCCGCGCGCGCCATGAAAAACATGGGTCTGTCGCGCCTGGTGCTGGTCGAACCGCGCCTGTTTCCGCACCACGAGGCCGATGCTCGCGCCTCCGGTGCCGGTGACATCCTTGAAAACGCGCAAGTTGTCGCCACCTTGGAAGATGCCTTGGTCGGTTGCAATCTGGTGCTCGGCACCAGTGCTCGTGACCGGCGCATTCCCTGGCCGCTGCTGGATCCGCGCGAATGCGGGACCAAAGTGGTCGAGGAGGCCGGGCAAGGTGCGGAAATCGCTTTGGTATTCGGCCGTGAAGATTCCGGCCTGACCAATGACGAGCTGCAGCGATGTCACTTTCACGTGCATATTCCTTCCGATCCGGAGTTCAGCTCGCTGAATCTCGGGGCGGCGGTGCAGGTTTTGAGCTATGAAGTGCGCATGGCCTGGCTGGCCTCACAAGGTCAGCCGAGCAAGATCGAGAAAGAAGAAGTGGCCTCGGTGAAAAGCGCCGAGCTGGCGACCATGGATGAGCTTGAGCGATTCTATGAGCATCTGGAGCAGACGCTGGTCGCCATCGAATTCCTTGATCCGGAAAAACCGCGGCACTTGATGGCGCGCCTGCGCCGGTTGTACGGACGCAGCTCGGTCAGCCGGGCGGAAATGAATATATTGCGTGGCATCCTCACGGAAACCCAGAAAGCGGCCCGTGGTGAGCTTCTAAAGCGGAAGGACTGAATGATGTTTGAGCGTTTGCGTGAAGATATCCAGAGCGTATTCCATCGAGACCCGGCGGCGCGTAACGCTTTTGAAGTCCTGACCTGCTACCCCGGCATGCACGCTATCTGGATCCATCGATTGGCGGGCATGCTCTGGCGCAACGAGCTGAAATGGTTGGCGCGGCTGGTGTCGAACTTCGGTCGCTGGTTGACCGGGATCGAAATTCACCCGGGGGCCAAGGTCGGTCGGCGTTTTTTCATCGATCACGGCATGGGCATCGTCATCGGTGAAACCGCCGAGATTGGCGATGACGTGACCATTTATCAGGGTGTGACCCTGGGTGGCACGAGCTGGAACAAGGGCAAGCGTCACCCGACACTGGGCGACGGCGTTGTCGTGGGCGCTGGTGCCAAGGTGCTCGGGCCGTTCACGGTCGGTGCCGGTGCCAAGGTTGGCTCCAACGCGGTGGTGACTAAAGAAGTGCCGCCGGGTGCCACTGTCGTGGGCATTCCGGGTCGAATCATCGTCAAATCCGATGAGGAGCAGGACGCCAAGCGCAAGGCCATGGCCGAGAAGATCGGTTTCGATGCCTATGGCGTCAGCGAAGACATGCCCGACCCAGTGGCGCGTGCCATCGGTCAGTTGCTCGATCACCTGCAAGCGGTAGACGGGCGGTTGGAGGGGATGTGCGGCGCGCTGAAGGATCTGGGCAGTAATTACTGTGCGAAAGATCTGCCTGAGCTGCGCGAAGAAGACTTCGCCTGCGTGAAGGATAAAGACGAATCCAAAGCCGTATAACGCCCCTGTACGAGCTGCCGAAGGCTGCGATCTTTTGATCTTGCTTGTTCATAAAATCAAAAGATCGAAGCCTCCGACATTTCCTGCAAAGGCCTACGCCAGCCGGTGTGCCATTAAGCCGCAGACCCTGATATCATTCGCGCGCTCTTTTGCGGGTAAACCCGACTAAAGCACTAGGTCTTATAGTTGACTTAAATGCTCGGGAATTGCATACTCCCGCCCATTCTGAACTCCGTGGTAATTGTCCATGCGACTGACTACAAAAGGCCGATACGCCGTGACTGCCATGCTTGACCTGGCGTTGCATGCGCAGCACGGGCCGGTGTCCCTGGCCGATATCTCCGAGCGCCAAGGCATTTCCCTGTCCTATCTCGAACAGCTTTTTGCCAAGCTGCGCCGCAGTAACCTGGTTTCCAGTGTTCGCGGTCCGGGTGGTGGCTACCAGTTGTCCCGCGACATGCAGGGCATTCAGGTGGCTCAGGTGATCGACGCAGTGAACGAGTCGGTCGATGCCACCAAGTGCGGGGGGCAGGGTGATTGCCATTCCGGCGATACCTGCCTGACCCATCACCTGTGGTGCGACCTGAGCCTGCAGATTCACGAATTTCTAAGTGGTATCAGCTTGGCTGATCTTGTGACTCGCCGTGAGGTACAAGAAGTAGCCCAGCGTCAGGACCAGCGCCGTTGCAACAGCAAGGCGCCACGCCTGGACAAGATTGAAGCGTCCGCCGTCGAATGACAGCCGTAGAGCCAGCGGCACGCCAGCCCTGATTTAGGAGATAGTCCATGAAATTGCCGATTTACCTTGATTACTCTGCGACCACCCCGGTCGATCCGCGCGTTGCGCAAAAAATGAGTGAATGCCTGCTGGTCGACGGAAACTTCGGTAACCCGGCGTCCCGTTCCCACGTGTTCGGCTGGAAAGCTGAAGAGTCCGTCGAAAACGCCCGTCGTCAGGTGGCCGATCTGGTCAACGCCGACCCGCGTGAAATCGTCTGGACCTCCGGCGCCACCGAGTCCGACAACCTGGCGATCAAAGGTGCGGCACATTTCTACGCCTCCAAGGGCAAGCACCTGATCACCACCAAGATTGAGCACAAGGCTGTCCTCGACACCATGCGCCAACTCGAGCGTGAAGGTTTCGAAGTGACCTACCTCGAGCCTCAGACTGATGGTCTGGTGACTCCGGCAATGATCGAAGCCGCACTGCGCGAAGACACCATTCTCGTGTCGGCGATGCATGTGAACAACGAAATCGGCACCATCAACGACATCGAAGCCATCGGCGAGATGCTTCGCGCCAAAGGCATCCTGTTCCACGTCGACGCCGCTCAGTCCACCGGCAAGGTCGACATCGACCTGTCGAAACTGAAAGTCGACATGATGTCGTTCTCCGCCCACAAGACCTACGGTCCTAAAGGCATCGGCGCGCTGTACGTGAGCCGCAAGCCGCGTGTGCGTATCGAAGCGACCATGCACGGCGGCGGTCACGAACGCGGCATGCGTTCCGGTACCCTGGCGACCCACCAGATCGTCGGCATGGGCGAAGCGTTCCGTGTGGCCAAGGAAGACATGGCTGCCGAAAACGTGCGCATCAAAGCCTTGAGCGACCGTTTCTACAAGCAGGTCGAGCATCTGGAAGAGCTGTACGTCAACGGCAGCCTGACTGCCCGCGTTCCGCACAACCTGAACCTGAGCTTCAACTACGTTGAGGGCGAGTCGCTGATCATGGCACTCAAGGATCTGGCGGTTTCGTCCGGTTCGGCGTGCACCTCGGCATCGCTTGAGCCTTCGTATGTACTGCGCGCCCTGGGCCGCAACGACGAACTGGCACACAGCTCGATCCGCTTCACCTTCGGCCGCTTCACCACCGAAGAAGAAATCGACTACGCCGCGCAGAAAGTCTGCGAGGCCGTTACCAAGCTGCGCACTTTGTCGCCGCTGTGGGACATGTACAAAGACGGCGTCGATATCTCGAAAATCGAGTGGGCGGCACACTAAATATAGAAGCCGCCGGATACAGATCCTGTAGCGACGCGGCGACTGATGCAGCGCAGCTACAGGGCCTCAAGAGCGGCCCTGATGAGTGAGGATTAGAATCATGGCTTACAGCGAAAAGGTCATCGACCACTACGAAAACCCGCGTAACGTCGGCAAGATGAATGCCGAGGACCCGGATGTCGGTACTGGCATGGTCGGCGCACCAGCGTGCGGCGACGTTATGCGTCTGCAGATCAAGGTCAACGATCAGGGCATCATCGAAGATGCCAAGTTCAAGACCTACGGCTGCGGTTCGGCAATCGCTTCCAGCTCCCTCGCTACCGAGTGGATGAAGGGCAAGACCCTGGACGAAGCGGAAACCATCAAGAACACCCAGCTGGCCGAAGAACTGGCCCTGCCGCCAGTGAAAATTCACTGCTCGGTACTCGCTGAAGACGCTATCAAAGCGGCTGTTCGCGATTACAAGCAGAAGAAAGGCTTGATCTGACTTTCAGGATTTGGCGACGAGTAAGGAGTCACCGATGGCTATCAGCATGACAGAAGCGGCTGCTCGACACGTGCGGCGCTCCCTCGACGGGCGCGGCAAAGGTGAAGGGATTCGTCTGGGTGTTCGCACCACAGGTTGTTCCGGCCTTGCCTACGTGCTGGAGTTTGTCGACGAGGTGGTTGCAGAGGATCAGGTGTTCGAAAGTCACGGTGAAAAAGTGATTATCGACCCGAAAAGCCTGGCCTACCTGGACGGCACCGAGCTCGATTTCGTCAAGGAAGGGTTGAACGAAGGCTTCAAGTTCAACAATCCCAACGTACGCGGTGAGTGTGGCTGCGGCGAAAGCTTCAACATCTGAGGCTTGTCGTGGGTAGTCCTTGTCATTTCGCTTTATTCGAGCTGCAACCGAGCTTCCGTCTGGATCTCGAGCAGTTGGCCGCGCGCTACCGTGAGTTGGCGCGTGGTGTTCATCCTGACCGCTTTGCCGATGCTTCCGAGCGCGAGCAGCGGTTGGCGCTTGAGCAGTCTGCCGGCCTCAACGAGGCGTATCAGGTGCTCAAGAGCCCACCCCAGCGTGCGCGCTACCTGCTGAAGGTCAGTGGGCATGAAGTGCCGATGGAAGTCACCGTCCAGGATCCCGAGTTTCTTTTGCAGCAGATGCAATGGCGCGAAGAGCTCGAAGACCTCCAGGACAGTGCCGATCTCGACGGCGTCGCAGTTTTCAAGCGTCGCTTGAAAGTGGCCCAGGAAGAGCTCAACGAAAGTTTTGCAGCCTGTTGGGATGATGCAGCACAACGTGATCAGGCCGAACGCCTGATGCGGCGCATGCAGTTCCTCGACAAGCTGACCTACGAAGTGCGCCAGTTAGAAGAGCGCCTCGACGATTAACCCAGTGCCGCTCCGGTCGCACGCCTGATATACAGATAAGTCCTGATCACGATGGCCCTACTGCAGATCGCCGAACCCGGCCAAAGTCCTCAACCGCACCAGCGCCGTCTGGCTGTGGGGATCGACTTGGGCACTACCAATTCGCTGGTCGCTGCGTTGCGCAGTGGTCTTTCCGAGCCGCTGGCCGACGCAAACGGGCAGGTCATCCTGCCGTCTGCCGTGCGTTATCACGCCGATCGCGTCGAAGTCGGCGAGTCGGCCAAACTGGCTGCCGCTTCCGATCCTTTGAACACTGTGCTGTCGGTCAAGCGCTTGATGGGTCGTGGTTTGTCCGACGTCAAGCAATTGGGCGAGCAACTGCCATACCGTTTCGTCGGTGGCGAATCGCACATGCCGTTCATCGATACTGTGCAGGGGCCGAAAAGCCCGGTCGAAGTCTCCGCCGATATCCTCAAAGTGTTGCGCCAGCGTGCTGAAGCGACCTTGGGTGGCGAGCTGGTTGGCGCGGTGATTACCGTTCCGGCGTATTTCGACGATGCTCAGCGCCAGGCCACCAAAGATGCGGCCAAACTGGCCGGTCTGAACGTGCTGCGCCTGCTCAATGAGCCGACCGCTGCTGCTGTGGCTTACGGTCTGGATCAACACGCCGAGGGCCTGGTTGCGATCTATGACCTGGGCGGCGGCACCTTCGATATTTCGATTCTGCGTCTGACTGGCGGTGTGTTTGAAGTTCTGGCCACTGGCGGCGACAGCGCGCTGGGCGGCGATGATTTCGATCACGCGATTGCTGGCTGGATCATCGAGAGCGCGGGCCTGTCCGCCGATCTCGATCCGGGCGCACAACGTAATCTGCTGCAAACCGCTTGCGCGGCCAAAGAAGCCCTGACCGATGCGGCCAGTGTTGAAGTTGCCTACGGCGACTGGAAAGCACAGCTGACCCGCGAAGCCTTCGATGCGCTGATCGAACCGATGGTCGCGCGCAGCCTCAAAGCCTGCCGCCGCGCCGTTCGCGATTCCGGCATTGAGCTGGAAGATGTGCACGCCGTGGTCATGGTCGGTGGTTCGACTCGCGTCCCGCGCGTTCGCGAAGCAGTGGCCGAAGCTTTTGGTCGTGAGCCATTGACCGAAATCGATCCGGATCAAGTGGTGGCCATCGGTGCTGCGATCCAGGCCGACACTCTGGCTGGCAACAAGCGCGATGGCGGCGAGCTGCTGCTGCTCGACGTGATTCCGCTGTCCCTGGGGCTGGAAACCATGGGCGGCCTGATGGAGAAGGTGATTCCGCGCAACACCACCATCCCCGTCGCCCGCGCTCAGGACTTCACCACTTATAAAGACGGTCAGACGGCCATGGCTGTTCACGTCTTGCAGGGCGAACGTGAATTGATCAGCGACTGCCGCTCTCTGGCACGTTTTGAATTGCGCGGCATTCCAGCGATGGTCGCAGGTGCAGCGAAGATTCGCGTGACCTTCCAGGTCGATGCTGACGGTCTGCTCAGTGTTTCCGCCCGCGAACTGGGTTCGGGTGTCGAGGCGAGCATTCAGGTCAAGCCGTCCTACGGTCTGACCGACGGCGAAATCGCCAAGATGCTCAAGGATTCGTTCCAGCACGCCAATGACGACAAGGTCGCTCGCGTTTTGCGTGAACAGCAAGTTGATGCCCAGCGTCTGATCGAGGCCGTGCAGGGTGCTCTGGAGGTGGATGGCGAGCGGTTGCTCGACGCCGAAGAGCGCATGGTCATCGACCTGCAATTGCAGGAACTGGCCGAACTGATGAAAGGTACCGATGGTTACGCCATCGAGCAGCAGACCAAGCGTCTGTCGCAAGTGACCGATGCTTTTGCTGCCCGCCGCATGGATTTGACGGTGAAAGCCGCTCTGTCGGGGCGCAATCTGAATGAAATCGAGGATATCTGATGCCGCAGGTCATTTTTCTGCCCCACGACAAGTTCTGCCCTGAGGGTATGGTGGTCGACGCTGCGCCCGGCACATCGATTCTTGAACTGGCCCACGAACACCACATCGAGATGGAAAGTGCTTGCGGCGGCGTCTGCGCTTGCACCACTTGTCACTGCATCATCCGTGAGGGTTTCGACTCGATGGAAGAGGCTGACGAGCTGGAAGAAGACTTCCTTGATCGTGCCTGGGGCCTGGAAGCGCAATCGCGTCTGGCCTGTCAGGCTATCGTGGGTGAAGAAGACATCACCGTCGAGATTCCGAAATATTCGCTTAACCATGCGGCTGAAGCGCCGCACTGACTGGTAAGACTGTCATGAGCTACGGTTGGAATGATGTTCAACGTATTGCAGAAGAGCTGGCCGAGGCCCATGCCGGTGTCGATCCATATTCTGTAGGTTTCGTACGTCTGCAGCAGATGATCCTGGATCTGCCTGAGTTTGATAGCACTTCTGGCCGAGTCGGTGAGAAGGTGCTGGAAGCGGTTCAGGAGCTTTGGGCCAAAGAATTGGACTGATCGTCTCGCAGGTTAGGCAATACCCAAGAACCCGCGTATAATTCGCGGGTTTAATTTTTCACAAATTACCGTTTCTGGAGTTACACCATGGCTGTTCAACGCACTTTCTCCATCATCAAGCCTGACGCTGTTGCAAAAAACGTCATCGGCGAAATCACCACTCGTTTCGAAAAAGCCGGCCTGCGCGTTGTAGCTTCGAAACTGAAGCAACTGTCCAAAGCTGAAGCTGAAGGCTTCTACGCTGAGCACAGCGCTCGTGGTTTCTTCGGCGACCTGGTTTCCTTCATGATCTCCGGTCCTGTTGTTGTTCAGGTTCTGGAAGGCGAAAACGCTATCGCTCTGAACCGTGAGCTGATGGGCGCTACCAACCCTAAAGAAGCTGCTGCCGGTACCATCCGCGCTGATTTCGCTGATTCCATCGACGCCAACGCTGTTCACGGTTCGGACTCCGAAGCCGCAGCTGCTCGTGAAATCTCGTACTTCTTCGCAGCTACTGAAGTAACCACTCGCTAAGCATTGGCTTAAGAGTGAAGGTGAATCCATGACTACATCGACTGTTAAAACCAACCTGCTGGGTCTGACCCAGCCGGAAATGGAAAAATTCTTCGACTCAATCGGGGAGAAGCGTTTCCGTGCCGGTCAGGTAATGAAATGGATTCACCACTTTGGCGTCGATGATTTCGACGCCATGACGAACGTCAGCAAAGCCTTGCGCGACAAGCTCAAGGTTATTGCCGAGGTCCGTGGTCCCGAAGTTGTCAGCGAGGACATCTCCACCGACGGCACCCGTAAGTGGGTGGTGCGCGTGGCGTCCGGCAGCTGTGTCGAGACCGTGTACATTCCCCAGGGCAAGCGCGGTACTTTGTGCGTTTCGTCCCAGGCAGGCTGTGCCCTGGATTGCAGTTTCTGCTCCACCGGCAAGCAAGGCTTCAATAGCAACCTCACCGCCGCCGAAGTCATCGGTCAGGTGTGGATTGCCAACAAATCTTTCGGCAGCGTCCCGGCCACCGTCGACCGTGCCATCACCAACGTGGTGATGATGGGCATGGGTGAGCCGCTGCTGAACTTCGACAACGTCGTCGCCGCCATGCATCTGATGATGGATGACCTCGGCTACGGGATCTCCAAGCGCCGCGTGACCCTGTCCACGTCGGGTGTGGTGCCGATGATCGATGAGCTGTCCAAGCACATCGACGTATCCCTGGCGTTGTCCCTGCACGCACCGAATGACGCATTGCGTAACCAATTGGTGCCGATCAACAAGAAATATCCGCTTAAGATGCTGCTCGAGTCGTGCCAGCGCTACATGTCGTCCCTGGGCGAGAAGCGCGTGCTGACCATCGAGTACACCTTGCTCAAGGACATCAACGACAAAGTCGAACATGCCGTTGAGATGGTCGAGTTGCTGAAAGACATTCCATGCAAGATCAACCTGATTCCGTTCAACCCGTTCCCGCATTCCGGGTACGAGCGGCCTAGCAACAATGCTATCCGCCGGTTCCAGGATCAACTGCATCAGGCAGGCTTCAACGTCACTGTGCGCACCACCCGTGGTGAAGACATCGACGCGGCTTGTGGTCAATTGGTAGGACAGGTGCTGGATCGCACCCGTCGCAGCGAACGTTACATTGCCGTGCGGGAATTGAACGCCGACGGCGATCTGGCGCAGAACGCCGCGAATACAAACTAAGAGAGGATCTCTATGTCCCTGCGCTTTGCGCTGCTGTTGCTGTTGGCCAGCCTGAGTGCTGGCTGTGTCCTGTCGGGTGACTACAACCCGATGAAGACCAGCAAGGGCCGCGATGAAGCGCGAGCCGCTTATGTGCAGTTGGGGCTGGGGTATTTGCAGCAGGGCATGACCGAACGCGCCAAGGTGCCGCTGAAAAAGGCTCTGGACCTGGACAGCTCCGATCCGGACGCCAATGCTGCGCTCGGACTGGTGTTCCAGGCCGAGATGGAGCCTGCACTGGCTGACGAACACTTCCGCAAGGCCTTGTCTTCACGTCCCGCCGATGCCCGAACCCTCAACAACTACGGCAGTTTTCTCTACGAAGAACAGCGTTACAAGGAAGCCTACGAGCGTTTTGAACAGGCCGCCGCCGATACCCTGTATCCTGAGCGCTCGCGCGTGTTCGAGAATCTCGGCATGACGGCGGCTAAGCTCGGACAGCGTGATCTGGCGCAGCAGCAACTGGAAAAAGCCCTGCGCCTGAATCGTCAACAACCTCGCGCATTGCTGGAAATGGCTGAGTTGTCCTTCGAAGACAGGCATTATGTGCCCGCGCGTGACTATTACGACCGTTTCAGCCTGCTAACCGAACAAAATGCACGTAGTCTATTGCTCGGCGTTCGGCTGGCAAAAGTGTTTGAAGATCGCGACAAGGCCGCCAGTTATGGCCTGCAATTAAAACGACTCTATCCCGGTACGCCGGAATATCAGCAATACCTGTCGGAGCAATGATGAAAGCGGCGCATCCCGAAGTTGTAGCAGCGAATCGCGTTAACCCCGGTGAGACCTTGCGCCAGGCCCGCGAAAGCAATGGCTGGTCGCTGGCCGAAGTGGCCCTCAAGCTCAACCTCACCGTGACTTCCCTGAGCAATCTTGAAGCCGGCGCTTTCGACAAGCTGCCGGGGCACACCTTCGCTCGCGGCTATATTCGCGCCTATGCCAAGTTGCTCGGCATGGACCAGACCGCTCTGGTTCAGCAATTTGACCAGTCCACCGGCACCGATTCCCAGGGCAGCAACGTGCATGCGCTGGGGCGTATCGAAGAGCCGGTGCGGGTTTCCCACACCATTTTGCGCATCGTCAGCCTGCTGTTGCTGATCGCGGTCATCGGCGGCGGTTTCGTCTGGTGGCAGGATCAGACTTCGCAGCGCACCAAAGACTTGACCAGCCTCGCCCCTGAGCACGTCGAAGTCGAAGGCGCCGATGGCACCACGCAGATTCACCCGATTGACGAGCCGGAAGACCAGGCCGTTGCCGAAGGTCAGGCCGAGGGCGCGACTGCCCTGGCACTGCCGCAATCGGAGACCACCGCCGAATCTACCGGCGCCGAGCCTGCCACTGCGACAACGGCACCGGCAGCACCGGCCGCTCCGGGTGCGATGCCAACTGCGCCGGCTCAAACCCCGGCACCGGTTGTCGCTGCCCCTGCCACGCCGGCACCAAACGTTCCGGCCACTCCTGCTCCGACCGTTACCGCTCCGGTGGTTCCTGCGACGCCAGCGCCAACCGCGCAAGCGTCTGCGCCAGTTGCGGGGCAGGGTCAGGTTTCGGTGCAGTTCGTTGCCGATTGCTGGACCCAGGTTACCGATGCCAGTGGCAAGACTCTGTTCAGTGGCCTGAAGCGTAAGGGCGACAGCCTGTCTGTTGCCGGCAAGCCTCCATTTGCCGTACGCCTGGGCTATGCCCGTGGCGCTCAGGTCAGCTACAACGGCCAAACGGTCGATGTCGCTCCGTTCACCAGTGGCGAGACTGCTCGCCTGAAGTTGGGTCAATAAGTCATGCACGGCGAATCTCCAATCAAACGTCGCGTTTCGCGCAAGATCTGGGTCGGCAACGTACCGGTGGGCGGCGATGCGCCTATCGCTGTACAGAGCATGACCAACAGCGACACCAATGACGTAGCCGCCACCGTTGCACAAATCAACCGTCTGGAAGCCGCTGGCGTCGACATCGTTCGCGTTTCGGTGCCGGACATGGACGCCGCCGAGGCATTCGGCAAGATCAAGCAATTGGTCAAGGTGCCGCTGGTTGCCGACATTCACTTCGACTACAAGATCGCCTTGCGCGTAGCCGAACTGGGTGTGGACTGCCTGCGTATCAACCCGGGCAACATCGGTCGCGAAGATCGCGTGCGTGCAGTGGTTGATGCTGCGCGTGATCGCGGTATCCCGATCCGCATCGGCGTCAACGCCGGCTCGCTGGAAAAAGACCTGCAAAAGAAATACGGCGAGCCGACCCCGGCGGCGCTGGTCGAGTCCGCTCTGCGTCACGTTGAACACCTCGAACGCCTGAATTTTCAGGACTTCAAGGTCAGCGTGAAGGCTTCCGACGTGTTCATGGCCGTCGAAGCCTACCGCTTGCTGGCGAAAGAAATCGTCCAGCCGCTGCACCTTGGCATCACCGAAGCCGGTGGATTGCGTTCGGGTACAGTGAAATCCGCCGTGGGCCTAGGTATGCTGCTCGCCGAAGGGATTGGCGATACTATTCGCATCTCGCTGGCGGCCGATCCGGTCGAGGAAGTGAAGGTCGGTTACGACATTCTCAAGTCTTTGCATTTGCGTTCCCGTGGCATCAACTTCATCGCCTGCCCGAGCTGCTCGCGGCAGAACTTCGATGTGGTCAAGACCATGAACGAGCTGGAAGGGCGTCTTGAAGACCTGCTGGTGCCGCTGGATGTCGCGGTGATCGGTTGTGTGGTCAACGGCCCCGGCGAAGCCAAGGAAGCCCATATCGGCTTGACCGGCGGCACGCCAAACCTGATTTACATCGACGGCAAGCCGGCGCAGAAACTGACGAATGACAATCTGGTGGATCATCTGGAAAAGCTGATCCGCCAGAAAGCGGCCGAAAAGGTCGAAGCTGACGCAGCGGTTATCGCGCGCGGCTGAGCCTACAGAGCCGAACGAATTTAAGGATTTAAAGTGAGCAAGTCATTGCAAGCCATTCGTGGCATGAACGACATCCTGCCCGAACAGACCCCGCTGTGGCGTTATTTCGAGGGCACTGTTGCGCGTCTGCTGGATAACTACGGTTACAAGCAGATCCGCATGCCGATCGTCGAGTTCACCGAGCTGTTCAAACGCTCGATCGGTGAAGTGACCGACATCGTCGAAAAAGAGATGTACACCTTCGAAGACCGCAACGGCGACTCCCTGACCCTGCGTCCGGAAGGCACCGCGGCGTGCGTGCGTGCAGTGCTTGAGCACGGCATCACTGGCGGCGGCCAGGTGCAGAAACTCTGGTACATCGGCCCGATGTTCCGCCACGAGCGTCCGCAAAAAGGCCGTTATCGCCAGTTCCACCAGATCGGTCTGGAGGTGTTCAACCTCGACGGTCCGGACATCGACGCCGAGCTGATCACCATGACCTGGCGCCTGTGGGGCGAGCTGGGCATCCGTGATGCGGTCAAGCTCGAACTCAACAGCCTCGGCACCAGCGAGTCCCGTGGTCGCTACCGTGAAGCGCTGGTCGAGTATCTCTCGGCGCATCACGACAAGCTCGACGAAGACAGCCAGCGTCGCCTGAAAACCAACCCGCTGCGCGTGCTCGACACCAAAAATGCCGACACCCAGGCCGTGCTGGTTGATGCGCCGAAGATGGCCGACTACCTGGACGACGAGTCCCGTGCACACTTTGAAGGCTTGAAGGCCCGTCTGGATGCCGTCGGCATTCCGTACGTGCTCAACCCGAAGCTGGTACGCGGCCTCGATTACTACAGCAAAACCGTTTTTGAATGGGTCACCGACAAGCTCGGTGCCCAGGGCACTGTTTGCGCGGGCGGTCGTTATGACGGTCTGGTCGAGCAAATGGGCGGCAAGCCGACCACCGGCGTTGGTTTCGCCATGGGCATCGAACGTCTGGTGCTGATGCTCGAGACCCTCGAGCAGATCCCGGAAGAAATTTCCCGTCAGGTCGACGTCTACCTCTGCGCCTTCGGTGAAGAAGCCGAGCTGGCCGGTCTGGCTCTGGCCGAGCGTGTACGTGATCAGCTTCCAAACCTGCGTCTGCAAGTCAATGCCGGCGCTGGCAGCTTCAAAAGCCAGTTCAAGAAGGCCGACAAGAGCGGTGCGCTGTACGCACTGATCCTCGGTGACGACGAAATGGCCCAGCAAGTGGTAGGTTTCAAACCCCTGCGTGGCCAGGGCGAACAACAAAGCATTGCCTGGGATGCGCTTGCCGCTCACCTGGCCACCTGCGTCGTGCAGGGTTGAAGCTGTCTTAACAGCCGAATTAGCGATTAAGGAGTATTGGGGTGTCGAGTACCGAAGACGAACAGTTGGCGGATTTGAAAGACTGGTGGACACGCAACGGCAAACCTCTGGTCACCGGCGGCCTGTTGGCGCTGGTCATCGTGTTCGGCTGGCAGGCTTATCACAAATATCAGGGCAACCAGTCGCAAGGCGCCTCGGTGCTCTATCAGCAACTGCTGGAAACCACGCTGACGCCTGACGGCAAGCCTGATGCTGCCCGCGTTGCGGATCTGGCCGGCAAGCTCAAGAGCGAATTCGGCGGCACTGCCTATGCGCAGTACGGCAGCCTGTTCGTGGCCAAAGTTGCAGTCGACAGCGGCAAGCTGGACGACGCCGCGACCGAGCTCAAAACCATCGTCGACAAACCGGCCAATCCGGCGCTGGGCGAAATCGCCCGTCAGCGTCTGGCGCAGGTGCTGGGCGCGCAGGACAAAGCGGATGACGCTCTGAAACTGCTCGACGGCGACGCCGACAAAGCGTTCCTGGCCACTCGCGAAGAACTCAAGGGCGACCTGCTGGTGAAGCTGGGCCGTACCGACGACGCGAACAAGGCGTATCAAAAAGCCAAGGCGGCACTGTCGGATGAAGCGGCGGTCGGTGGCCTTCAAATCAAGCTCGACGACCTGGCCAAAGGGGATGCGTGACGTGATCCGTTGGAAGCATGCAGCATTGCTGGCTCTGGCCATTTTGGCCGCGGGTTGCAGCAGCAACAGCAAAAAAGAATTGCCACCGGCCGAGCTGACCGACTTCAAAGAAGAAGTCGTTCTGCAAAAGCAGTGGAGTCGTTCGATCGGTGACGGTCAGGGCGAAACCTACAACATGCTGGTACCGGCGATCGACGGCGACACCATCTACGCGGCCGATGTGACCGGCGTGGTAATGGCCATGGATCGCAGCAATGGCGACGTGAAGTGGGATCAGGATCTTGAACTGCCTGTCTCCGGCGCCGTTGGCGTGGGTTACGGTCTGGTTCTGATTGGTACGCTGCGTGGCGAAGTCGTCGCTCTGGACACCATCAACGGTGAAGAGAAGTGGCGTGCTCGCGTCAACAGTGAAGTCCTCGCGCCGCCGGCCAACAACGGCGACGTGGTAGTGGTGCAGACTCAGGACGATCGTTTGATCGGTCTGGATGCTTCCACCGGTACTCAGCGCTGGGTGTATGACAGCACTCCAGCCGTGCTGACCCTGCGTGGCACCAGCGCACCGCTCGTGACCAACCGCCTCGCGGTGGCTGGCCTGTCGACCGGTAAAGTTGTCGCCCTGGATATTTCCAATGGCGTGCCGGTGTGGGAACAGCGCATCGCGATTCCACAGGGTCGTTCGGAACTGGAGCGCGTGGTCGATATCGACGGCGGTCTGCTGCTGTCCGGCGGCACGCTGTACGTTGCCAGCTATCAGGGTCGCGTTGCGGCACTGGATCTGGAAAGCGGTCGTCAACTGTGGCAGCGCGATGCGTCGAGCTACGCCGGTATTGCTCAAGGTTTCGGCAGCGTTTACGTGAGCCTGTCTTCGGGCACCGTTGAAGGCGTCGACGAGCGTTCTACCACGGCTTTGTGGAGCAACGATTCGCTGGCTCGCCGCCAACTGTCGGCTCCGGAAGTGTTCTCCAGCTATGTTGCAGTAGGTGACCTGGAAGGTTATCTGCACCTGCTGAGTCAGGTTGACGGTCGTTTCGTCGGCCGTGAGCGCATCGACAGCGACGGCCTGCGTGCCCGTCCGCTGGTGGTGGGTGACACGATTTATGTGTATGGCAACAGCGGCAAACTGGAAGCCCTGACCATCAAGTAACAACTATGCTTGGGGATAACACCCCAGGCAGCTTCACTTGCGGGAGTGAACCTGTTCACCCCCGCAGTGTTGCCCCGAGCACCAGCCGCTGCCTCGCAGCGGCTTTTGTATTTTCTGAAATAACGAAGTGGAGAGCCGCATGGTTCCCGTAATCGCCCTGGTGGGCCGACCGAACGTCGGCAAGTCCACCTTGTTCAACCGCCTGACCAGGACTCGCGACGCCATCGTCGGCGACTTGTCCGGTCTGACCCGTGATCGCCAGTACGGTGAGGCCAAGTGGCAAGGGCGTTCCTACATTCTGGTCGACACCGGTGGTATCTCCGGTGACGAGCACGGTATGGACGAAAAAATGGCCGAGCAGTCGCTGCTGGCCATTGAAGAAGCGGATGTTGTGTTGTTCCTGGTAGATGCCAAGGCCGGTTTCACCGCCGCCGACCAGATGATCGCCGAACACCTGCGCAAACGTAACAAGTGTTCCTACGTGGTTGCCAACAAGGTCGACAACATCGACCCGGAAATGGCCCGCGCTGAATTTGCTCCGTTGGGCATGGGCCACGCGATTCCTATCGCCGGTGCTCACGGCCGTGGCATCACCCAGATGCTGGAAATCGCCCTGGGTGAATTCCCGAGAGACGAAGAAGAGCCGGAAGACGGCGAAGAAGAAGTCGTTGCCGAAGGTGAGGAAGCCAAGCGCATTCCTGGCCCGAGCGAAAAAGACGGCATCAAGATCGCCATCATCGGTCGCCCGAACGTTGGCAAGTCGACTCTGGTCAACCGCATGCTCGGTGAAGACCGGGTAATCGTTTATGACCAGCCCGGCACCACCCGCGACAGTATCTACATCCCGTTCGAACGGAATGAAGAGAAGTACACGCTGATCGACACCGCTGGTGTGCGCAAGCGCGGCAAGATTCACGAAGAAGTCGAAAAATTCTCCGTGGTCAAAACCCTGCAGGCGATCAAAGACGCCAACGTAGTGATCTTCGTGATGGACGCCCGCGAAGGTGTGGTCGATCACGACCTCAACCTGCTGGGCTTCGCCATCGAGTCGGGTCGTGCGCTGGTGATCGCGATCAACAAGTGGGACGGCATGACGCCGAGCGAGCGCGACTTCGTGAAAGTCGAACTTCAGCGTCGTCTGTTCTTCGTTGACTACGCCGACATCCACTTCATCTCGGCACTGCACGGCACTGGCGTGGGTAACCTCTACGCTTCCGTACAGAACTCGTTCAAGTCCGCGGTCACCCGCTGGCCGACCAACCGTCTGACCCAGATTCTGGAAGACGCGGTTGGCGAGCACGCGCCACCGATGGTCAACAACCGCCGGATCAAGCTGCGTTACGCCCACTTGGGTGGTGCGAACCCGCCGATCATCGTGATCCACGGTAACCAGATCGAGAAAGTGCCGAAGTCGTACGTGCGCTATCTGGAAAACACTTACCGCCGTGTGCTGAAGCTGGTCGGTACGCCGATCCGCATCGAGTTCAAGGGCGGCGAAAACCCGTACGAAGGCAACAAGAACACCCTGACCGACCGCCAGGTCAACAGGAAGCGTCGGATGATGTCCCACAGCAAGAAAGCCGACAAGAAGCGCCGCGACAAGAAGTGATCCGAGGCCCTGCACAATTTTGTGTGGGGCTTTTGTGGTGAGGGGATTTATCCCCGATGGGCTGCGCAGCAGCCCCAAAACCTGCGCCCGCGGTGTATCAGTCAAACCGCATTCAACGGATTTGCGACTGCTTCGCAGCCGATCGGGGATAAATCCCCTCGCCACAGGTATCGCGGTGTTTTACAAAGAAGAAGGGTGCCATCTGGCGCCCTTTTTTTATGGGCGTCGGATGGGCTATCCTCGGGCTCTCCCGCGCCGTCGTCAGAGCCGGGTGTTGAGCAGGGAACCCTCGATGATCACCAGTAAGCTGCCGAATGTCGGCATCACGATTTTCACGCAGATGTCTCAGCTCGCGGCGCAGACTGGCGCTATCAACCTGTCCCAGGGTTTTCCTGATTTCGACGGCCCGCAGTCCCTGCGCGATGCAGTCGGTCGGCATATTGCCGGTGGCCACAATCAGTATTCGCCGATGACTGGCCTGCCGGCACTGCGCGAGCAGATCGCGGCGAAGATCGCCCGCAGCTATGGCGTGAAGGTGGATGCCGAAAATGAAGTGACCGTGACGCCCGGCGCCACCCAGGCGATCTTCTGTGCGATTCAGGCAGTTATCCACAGCGGCGACGAAGTCATCGTGTTTGACCCGTGCTATGACAGCTACGACCCCGCAACGCAATTGGCTGGTGGTCGCTGCGTGCATGTGCAGCTGAGCCCTGACGATTTCTCCATCGATTTTGACAAGCTTGCCGCCGCCCTGAGCCCACGCACGCGAATGATCGTCCTCAACACCCCACACAACCCGAGCGGAGCGCTGATCAGCCGCGCCGAACTGGATCAATTGGCGGCGCTGATCCGCGATCGCGACATCTATCTGATCAGCGATGAAGTCTACGAACACCTGGTGTTTGACGGCGTGCCGCATGTCAGCGTGCTGGCTCATGAAGAGCTGTATCAGCGCGCCTTCGTCATCAGCTCGTTCGGCAAGACGTACCACGTTACTGGCTGGAAAACCGGTTACGTCGTCGCGCCGCCAGCCCTGACGGCTGAACTGCGTAAAGTGCACCAGTACGTCAGTTTCTGTGGCGTCACGCCGCTGCAATACGCCTTGGCCGATTACATGGCCGAGCACCCGGAGCATGTCGAAGAGCTGCCAGCGTTCTATCAGGCCAAGCGCGATCTGTTCTGTGATTTGCTGGCACCGTCGCGATTCACCTTTAATCGGGTTGCGGGCACCTATTTCCAGCTGGTCGATTACTCGCAAATCCGCCCTGACCTCAACGACGTCGAGATGGCCCTGTGGATGACCCGCGAACACGGCGTGGCGAGTATTCCGATCTCGGTGTTCTACCAGAGCCCACCTGAAGGCCAGCGCCTCGTGCGGCTGTGCTTTGCCAAACGCGAGGAGACGCTGCGCGAAGCGGCGGCAAAACTATGCGTGATTTGAGTGCATTACCCGATCTCAACCTGGCGCTGATCCAGACCAGCCTCGCGTGGCACGATCGCCAGGCCAACTTCGAGCATTTCGAGGTGTTGCTGGAGCAGGCGCGCGGAGCGGATCTGATCATCCTGCCGGAGATGTTCACCACAGGCTTCTCCATGGAGTCGGAAACCCTCGCCGAAGCTGAGAATGGTCCGACCAGCAAATGGCTGCGGCTTCAGGCTGCAAAGCTCAATGCGGTGGTCACCGGCAGCGTGATCATCCAGGCGGCTGACGGCAGCCATCGCAATCGCTTGTTGTGGGCACGGCCGGACGGTGAAGTGCTGCATTACGACAAGCGTCACTTGTTTCGCATGGCCGGCGAACACAATCACTACACGCCGGGTGAGCGGCAGGTGCAGTTCGAACTCAAGGGTTGGCGAATTCGTCCGCTGATTTGCTACGACTTGCGCTTCCCTGTGTGGAGTCGCGACGCGCAGGACACCGATCTGCTGCTGTACACCGCGAACTGGCCGGGTGCGCGGCGGCTGCACTGGAATCGGTTGTTGCCGGCGCGCGCCATCGAAAACCTCTGTTATGTGGCAGCGGTGAATCGCGTTGGCACCGACGGTAAAGGCTTTGCCTACACCGGCGACAGCCAGGTGCTGGATTTTCAGGGCGAGTCTTTGCTGGCGGCGGGGGAGGCGGACGGGGTGTTCAAGGCTGTGCTGGAAGCGGCGCCACTGGCGGCATATCGCGAGCGATTTCCGGCGAATCTGGATGCCGACACCTTCGAATTCACCTGAAAAAGAAAAAGATCGCAGCCTTCGGCAGCTCCTACATCGGGACGGTGTACATCCTGTAGGAGTTGCCGAAGGCTGCGATCTTTTGATCTTCAACAAAAAGGCCCCGAAGTTCACACTCCGGGGCCTTTTGCATGTCAGCGAAGGCTTAAGCCGCTTTCGCTTCCGGCTGGCTCAACGAGCGATTCAGCGCGCTGAACAGTGCCTTGAAGCTGGCAGTGGTGATGTTTTCATCGATACCCACGCCGTGCACCGCTCGTTCGCCGTTCACGCGCAGCTCGATGTAAGCCGCTGCCTTGGCGTTGGTGCCCGCGCCAATCGCGTGTTCGTTGTAGTCCATGATCTCCACCGGAATCGGCAAGCCGGCCACCAGTGCTTCCAGCGCACCGTTGCCCTTGCCGCGCCAGTGCAGGTTGGTTTCGCCCTGACCCTTGCTCGCGACTTCAACTTCGACGGCGCTGTTGCCGTTTTCTTCTTGCAGGCGATGGCTGACCAGTGCGTAAGGGGTGTTGGCTTGCAGGTATTCGCTGATCAACAGCGAGTGAATCTGCTTGGCTGTCATCTCCAGGCCCAGGCGATCGGTTTCACGCTGCACGACCTGGCTGAACTCGATCTGCATGCGACGCGGCAGGCTGATGCCGTATTCCTGCTCCAGCAAGTAGGCGATGCCGCCCTTGCCCGATTGGCTGTTGACGCGAATCACCGCCTCATAGCTGCGGCCAATGTCGGCCGGGTCGATCGGCAAGTACGGCACTTCCCACAGGGCATCCGGTTTCTGCTGGGAGAAGCCTTTGCGGATGGCGTCCTGGTGGGAACCGGAGAATGCGGTGTGGACCAGATCGCCAACGTACGGGTGACGTGGGTGAACCTGAATCTGGTTGCACTCTTCAACGACTTTGCGCACGCCGTCGATGTCGGAGAAATCCAGCTGAGGGTCCAGGCCCTGGGTGTACATGTTCAGTGCGACGGTAACGAGGTCGACGTTGCCGGTACGCTCGCCATTGCCGAACAGGCAGCCTTCGACGCGGTCGGCGCCAGCCATCAGACCCAGCTCGGTGGCGGCCACGCCAGTGCCACGGTCGTTGTGGGTGTGCAGGCTGATGATCACGCTGTCACGACGGTTGATGTTGCGACCGAACCATTCGATCTGGTCGGCATAGATGTTCGGTGTTGCGCACTCAACAGTGGCCGGCAAGTTGAGGATCATCTTGTGCTCAGGCGACGGGTTCCACACCTCGATCACTGCATCACAGACTTCCTTGGCAAACTCCAGCTCGGTGGCGCTGAAGGTTTCCGGCGAGTATTCGAAAGTCCACTCGGTGTCCGGCTGCATGGCGGCGTATTTGACGAACAGCTTGGCCGCGTTCACCGCGATGGCCTTGATGCCGTCCTTGTCCTGGTTGAAGACGATGCGACGGAAAGAAGGCGAAGTGGCGTTGTACAAATGGACGATGGCTTTCTTCGCACCGCGCAAGGATTCGAATGTGCGCTCGATCAGGTCTTCACGGCCCTGGGTCAGCACCTGAATGGTGGTGTCGTCCGGGATGTGGCCTTCTTCGATCAGGGTACGCACGAAGTCGAAGTCGGTTTGCGAAGCGGCCGGGAACGACGCTTCGATTTCCTTCACGCCGACCTGCACCAGGGTTTTCCAGAAGCGCAGCTTTTTCGCCGCATCCATTGGCTCGATCAGCGACTGGTTGCCGTCACGCAGGTCGGAGCTGCACCAGATCGGCGCGGTGTCGATGGTTTTCGACGGCCAGGTACGATCCGGCAAGTTGATGACGGGGAAAGCGCGGTATTTCGAGGACGGATCTTTGAGCATGCTCATCGGGAATTCCTTATTGTCTGGGCCGAAAAGAGGCGGCCTGCCGGTGCAACGAATATGTTGGGAAAAGCGTGGGACGAGGCGCCGCGATTCAGCCTGGCAGTCGTGCGCTGACGAGGCACAGGCTGCGGTGCTGGCGAAGCTGAATAAGGGTGTGAGAGGTTTTCATGCCTTCAACCCTAACCGCGAGGGGAGAGGTTGGCAAGCAGTCGAAAAAAATTGAGAGGAATACTCGAAAAGACGGGTTTTGCGCGATTTTATTGCTTGTAAGTTGCCGGATCGTTTTGATGTTTGCGCGAGGTTTGGTTGGGGCGCAATTGAGGGTGATGTGTTATTCCAGAATATTTCGGTGACAGTGAGTCCGTCATCGCGGGCAAGCCACGCTCCCACAGAGATTGGTGGTGTACACAACATTCATGTTCACCTCGAACCCTGTGGGAGCGGGCTTGCCCGCGATGAGGCCGGTAGCCTCACCACATAACTCAGGGCTGAAACGCACCAATAAAAATCGCCGGATCCACCCGCGCATCATTCAGGCTGATGTTCCAGTGCATATGCGGCCCGGTCGCCCTGCCAGTAGAACCGACCTTACCCACAACTGCCCCACGAGCCAGCTGATCGCCAACCTTCACATCGATTTTCGACATATGGCAGAACATGCTGATAAAGCCCTGGCCATGATCGACAAACACCGTATTGCCGTTGAAAAAGTAATTACCGGTCAGGATCACTTTGCCCCCCGCCGGGGTCTTGATCGGCGTGCCGGCCGGGACTGCGAAATCGAGGCCAGCATGAGGATTGCGTTCTTCACCGTTGAAGAACCGGCGCACGCCGAACTTGCTCGACAGCGGCCCGTTGACCGGTTTATCCAGCAGCAGATTGCTTGGTGTGTTCGGACTGAAGCTGCGGTAAGCCTTGATCTGCTCGGCCAGTTCGCCCTCGATGCGCTTGAGGTTGGCCGGGTTCGGATTGACCTGCTGAGTGTTCTTCAGGGTGATGCGCTGTTCGGGGTATTTCTTGTTACCAACGGTGAACGGCAGAGTACGTCCGCCGCTACTGATCTGCTGCGCGCCAGGCTTGACCGTCAACGGCACACCGACAATCGCCAGCCAGTTGTTCTGTTCTTTCACTACCAATACGGGTTTGCCCTGGTACGTGGCTTTCGGCGCCTGAGCGCCAGCGCCCAGATCAACCACTGCCACACCGCCGGGAACCGGTTTGTTCAGCAGCCGGGTGATGTAACTGTCGGCGTGGGCATTGAAGGTCAGGCACAGCAAAAACAATGGAGCCAGAAAACGCGGCATGGATCAGTCCAGTAAAGAAAGGGTGACGGGCGTCAGGTGATTGTCCTCGACGCGCACTTGCAGTTCGCCTTCGCCGAGTTTGGCTTTCAGGCGCTGGCCGGTGTGGGTCTGCGCGGCATTGCGAATCGCGTTGCCGCGTTCGTCGAGCAAAATGCTGTAACCACGGCCGAGGGTCGCCAGCGGGCTGACCACATGCAGCGTCTGCATCTGACTTTGCAATTGCAGTCGACGGTTTTTCAGACCTTCGCGCATGGCCCGGGGCAGCCGTTCGGCGAGGCTGTCGAGGCGCTGGCGCAACATCGCCAGTTGGCGTCCCGGATGTTGTCCGGCGAGGCGGGTTTCCAGACGGATCAGACGTTCGCGGCGGGTATTGAGCTGGCGCTCGAAAGCCCGGCGCATGCGCATATCCAGATCATCCAGGCGCTGAGCCTGCTGGCGCAGACGCTCGCCGGGATGACGCAAACGACGAGCCATGCCTTCCAGGCGCAGACGATCGCGCATCAAGCGGTCACGCATACGCATCACCAAACGACGATGCAGACTTTCGACCTGACGGATCAGATGGCTGGAATCGGGAGCGAGCAACTCGGCGGCAGCGGAAGGTGTTGGTGCGCGCACGTCGGCGACAAAGTCGCTGATCGACACATCGGTTTCATGGCCGACGGCGCTGACGATTGGCGTCACACAGGCATCGACCGCGCGCGCCACGGCTTCTTCGTTGAAGCACCAGAGGTCTTCGAGCGAGCCGCCACCACGAGCGAGGATCAATGCGTCAAAGCCGCGCGCGTCCGCCAGTTTCAAGGCGCGGACGATTTGCGCGGTGGCTTCGCGGCCCTGTACGGCGGTGGGGATCAAGGTCAACTGCACCTGCGGCGCACGGCGGCGGAAGACGCTGATGATGTCGCGGATCACCGCACCGGTCGGCGAGCTGATGATGCCGATGCGCTGCGGATGCGCCGGCAGCGGCACTTTGCGTTCGGCACTGAACAGGCCTTCGGCGCTGAGCTTTTCCTTCAGCGCATCGAAGGCCAGGCGCAACGCGCCGTCACCGGCCGGTTCCACGGTGTCGAGTATCAATTGATAGTCGCCACGGCCCTCGAACAGCGAGACCTTGCCGCGCACCTTCACCGCCAAACCGTCCTTCAGCGCCTGACGCACTCGAGCGGCGTTCTGCCGGAACAGTGCGCAGCGCACCTGAGCGCCGCTGTCCTTGAGGGTGAAATAGATGTGGCCGGACGCCGGACGGGCGAGGTTGGAGATTTCGCCCTCGACCCAGATGTTGCTGAACACGTCTTCAAGCAACACCCGCGCGCGGCCGTTGAGCTGGCTGACGGTCAGGACTTCACGGTCCAGGCCAAGTCTTGCAAAGGGATCTTTAATCATGGGGCGCAGTTTAAAGGCATTCCCCCAATCAATGCACGATCCTGTGTAGGAGCTGGCGAAGGCTGCGATCTTTTGATTTTAAAAGCAGGATCAAAAGATCGCAGCCTTCGGCAGCTCCTACAGGGATTTGAGTAAGTCGGGATTAGGGGAGGGTTTGGGGATTTGTGAATGTCTGGATGAACTGGTGAATCAGCGGTGTGGGATTCTGGCGGTAGGCGAGGGCGACGGTGCTTTGGCAATCGGGATCGGCCAGCGGCAAAAATCGTACACCGGTGGGGGCGATGTCCTGCATCGACTCGGGCAGCAGGGCGATACCGAATCCTGCCTGAATCAACTGCAACTGCGTGGTTTTGCGCGACATCACCCGCGCAGGTTGTGGGAAGAAACCCTGGCGCATGCACAGATCGGCGCATAAATAGCTCAGACCGCCGCGTTGCGGATGCGGGATCGAAATGAACGCTTCGTCCTTCAGCTGTGCCAGATCGACGATTTTGAAGGCCGCCAATCGATGATTTGCCGGCACGGCCAGTAACAATTTTTCAGTAAACAGCGGCACCACCTGAATGCCTTCACGCTGACGCAGAACCGGCAGGCGTAACAGACCAATATCGAGCCTTCCCTCAGCGAGCTCTTCAAGCTGCGCTTCGGAGGACAGCTTGCCAATGTCCAGAGAAACGCCGGGTTGCTGATCGAGGTACGCACTGATGTCGCGCAGCAGTCGTCCACTGATTGGCACAGTGCTGGAATGACTTAAACGCAACGTGCCGAGTTGACCCTTGCCGACTTCGGTGGCCATGGCGCTGGCCTTGTTCAGCTCGGTGAGCAGATTGCGCGCTCGCGGCAAAAACGCTTCGCCCGCAGCGGTGAGGCGCGGCTGCCGTGCGGTGCGTCCGAACAGTGGGGTTTGCAGGCGAATTTCCATGTCCTTGATCTGCCGGCTCAGGGCTGATTGCGCGACAAACAAACGTTCAGCCGCCGCGCTGAAGCTGCCGCATTCGGTGATTTCTACGAAGTAACGCAGTTGACGGGTGGAAAGCACGAGTCATGCCTTTTCGAGATGAGTAGTGGGCTTTGAAGATATTAGTCGCAACACACCGCAATGACTAAAGTCATCACAGGCTTAAAAAGGAAGCAGGTCGATGAGCGTGGCTGGATTGTTGAGTGAGTGGTCGTGGGGTCTGCAAGGCTGGTTGGTCATTGGCCTCAGTATTGCGCTGGCCTATATCGTGTTCGGCATCGCCGGATTCGGGACGGCACTGGTGGCGGGGCCGATTCTGATTCTGTTCATGCCGCTGTCGAAGATCGTGCCGTTGCTGGTGCTGCTGGATTTCGTCGCCGCGTTCGGCAATCTGCTGCCGTCGCGCCGTGATGTGGCAAAAACCGAGTTGCTGCGGCTGCTGCCGTGCATGGCGGTGGGCTGTACGCTGGGGGTGATATTTCTGCTCAACCTCAAATCAGATCTATTGTTGCTGTTGATGGGGCTGTTTATCACGGCCTATGCCGTTTACAGCTTGTGGGTCAGAACGCAGCCCACGCAGTTGTCCGCCGCGTGGGCGCTACCGATGGGCACGGTGGGTGGATTGTTCGGGGCGCTGTTTGGCAGTGGCGGCTTTCTATATGCGATCTATCTCAATAGTCGTCTGCCGAAAGAGGCCGCGCGGGCTACGCAAAGTGCACTCATCAGTTGCAGCACGGTGGTGCGTTTGAGCCTGTTCGCCATCGCAGGTGTGTATGCCGAGCTACCCTTGTTGACGCTGGCGCTGTGTTTGTTGCCGGCCATGGCATTGGGCTTGTGGGCTGGTCGGCGGTTGACGATGCGGTTGTCCCGCGAGGCGTTTGTGCGACTGGTGATGTGGCTGGTGCTGGCGAGCGGGATTGCGTTGATCGTGCGCTACTTCAGCACTTGACCGGATTTCGTCAGGGATTAAGCTGCCGGCCGCACTGACGCCATCGCGGGCAAGCCCGCTCCCACAGTAATTTGAGTCGATCACAATGTTTGTATTCGCCTCAGACCCTGTGGGAGCGGGCTTGCCCGCGATGACGGCAGAGTGAGCACCGCAGAACTTCCATTTGACGTCGCAGGCTGCACCCATGAATTCGCAAAGCATCATCGTCCCTAAAATCTCCACCTTGCCGGTGCACGAGCCCCGGGCGCGGGCGATTGTGCGCTGGCTGGTGCGCAAGAATATCGTCAAGGAAGAGCTGAGCACCTGCGGGCGCACCGGCAACCGCATGGCCTACGCGATCGCTGATGGCGCCCGCGCGGTGGTGCTGCACCCCGAGGCGCTGCCATTCGGCGAGCCGGTCAATGGCCTGGAAATCGTCACCAAGCGTTGCATCTTCACCCCGGCCAAGGGCTTCCTCGAAGAAGCCGGTTGCGCCGAATGTCGCCGGGAAATCGGCGAGGCGCTGTTCGAAAGCCTCGAAGAATGGATGCCGGCACGCACCGACAACTTCACCTGCCCGGAATGCGGGCACGAAGACGACATCAACGGCTTTCTGTTCCTGCAGGAATGCGCGTTCTCCAATCTTGGCTTCATCTTCAACAACTGGCTGGAAGCGGGCTTCAAACAGAGCTTTATCGACGAATTTGCCGATTGGCTCGATCAACCTGTGAGCTGGGTAAAAGTCGAACTCTAACGCACACCTGCGCCCATGTAGGAGCTGCCGAAGGCTGCGATCTTTTGACGTTGTTCCTCAAAAGCAAAATCAAAAGATCGCAGCCTTCGGCAACTCCTACAAAGAGCAGGGTTTTCCGTATATCAATTAGGCTGAGTTTTACATTGAACAGCAGGGGGTGTCTGACTATAATGGCGCGCTTCCATTTTCCCGCTCGGGAGCCCCCGCGATGCTGCGTATCAGCCAAGAAGCTCTGACCTTCGACGACATTCTTTTAGTGCCTGGTTATTCCGAGGTGCTACCTAACGAAGTCAGTCTCAAGACCCGTCTTACCCGTGGCATCGAACTGAACATTCCTCTGGTTTCTGCCGCCATGGACACCGTTACTGAAGCCCGTCTGGCAATTGCCATGGCTCAGGAAGGTGGCATCGGCATTATCCACAAGAACATGACCATCGAGCAGCAAGCTGCCGAAGTGCGCAAGGTCAAGAAGTTCGAAGCCGGTGTGGTCAAGGATCCGATTACCATCGAGGCTGACGCCACGGTACGTGATCTGTTCGAACTGACCCGCATGCACAATATTTCCGGCGTTCCGGTGCTGCACGATGGCGACCTGGTCGGCATCGTCACCTCCCGCGACGTGCGTTTCGAAAGCCGTCTGGAAGCGACTGTCCGTGAAGTGATGACGCCCAAAGAGCGTCTGGTCACGATCAAGGAAGGCGCCAGCAAGGACGAAGCACGCGAACTGCTGCACAAGCACCGCATCGAGCGCGTGCTGATCGTCGACGACAAATTCGCCCTCAAAGGCATGATGACCGTCAACGACATCGAAAAAGCCAAAGCCTACCCGCTGGCCAGCAAGGACGACCAAGGTCGTCTGCGCGTGGGTGCTGCGGTTGGTACCGGTAAAGACACCGGTGACCGCGTCGCGGCTCTGGTCAATGCCGGTGTGGACGTGGTGGTGGTCGACACCGCTCACGGTCACTCCAAAGGCGTGATCGACCGCGTTCGCTGGGTCAAACAGAATTTCCCTGACGTGCAGGTGATCGGCGGCAACATCGCCACCGGCGCTGCCGCCAAGGCCCTGGCCGAAGCTGGCGCCGATGCGGTCAAGGTCGGTATCGGCCCTGGCTCGATCTGCACCACCCGCATCGTCGCCGGTGTCGGCGTTCCGCAAATCAGTGCCATCGCCAACGTCGCCGCTGCCCTTGAAGGCACAGGCGTGCCGTTGATCGCCGACGGCGGCATCCGTTTCTCCGGTGACCTGTCCAAGGCCATCGTTGCCGGTGCTTCCTGCGTGATGATGGGCTCGATGTTCGCCGGTACTGAAGAAGCACCGGGCGAGATCGAACTGTTCCAGGGCCGTTCGTACAAGGCTTATCGCGGCATGGGTTCGCTGGGCGCCATGTCCCAGGCTCAAGGTTCTTCCGACCGTTACTTCCAGGACTCCTCGGCAGGCGCCGAGAAACTCGTTCCGGAAGGCATCGAAGGCCGTGTGCCGTACAAAGGCACCCTGAGCGCGATCATTCACCAGTTGATGGGCGGTCTGCGTTCCTCGATGGGTTACACCGGCAGCGCCGACATCGAAGAAATGCGCACCAAGCCTGAGTTCGTGCGGATCACCGGCGCCGGCATGGCCGAATCCCACGTCCACGACGTGCAGATCACCAAAGAAGCGCCAAACTACCGCGTAGGTTGAGCCTTCAAGCAAATCGTTAAGCAACCGGGGCTGTGTTATTCAGCCCCGAGTTGTTTCTGAATCACGACTGTTTCTGAATTACTTAGACGAGACTGAATCATGGCCCTCGACATTCACGCTCACCGCATCCTGATCCTCGACTTCGGTTCGCAATACACCCAGCTGATCGCCCGCCGCGTGCGCGAGATCGGCGTGTACTGCGAACTGCACCCGTTCGATATGGACGAAGATGCGATCCGCGAATTCGCACCTAAAGGCGTCATCCTCGCCGGCGGCCCAGAGTCCGTGCACGAAGCCAACAGCCCGCGCTGCCCGCAAGCCGTGTTTGACCTGGGCGTACCGGTCTTCGGTATCTGCTACGGCATGCAGACCATGGCCGAGCAACTGGGCGGCAAGGTTGAAGGTTCCGAGCTGCGTGAGTTCGGTTACGCCCGCGTTGACGTGGTCGGCAAGAGCCGTCTGCTCGACGGCATCGAAGACCACATCGACGCCGACGGCCTGTTCGGCCTCGACGTGTGGATGAGCCACGGTGACAAGGTCACCAAGATGCCGGAAGACTTCCACATCCTGGCCAGCACTCCAAGCTGCCCGATCGCTGGCATGTTCAACGATGATCGCGGCTACTACGGCGTGCAGTTCCACCCGGAAGTGACCCACACCAAACAGGGCGGCCGCATCCTGTCGCGCTTCATTCTCGACATCTGTGGCTGCGAAGCGCTGTGGACACCGTCGAAGATCGCTGAAGACGCCATTGCCAACATCCGCGCACAGGTCGGTACCGACAACGTGTTGCTGGGTCTGTCCGGCGGCGTTGACTCCTCGGTGGTTGCCGCGCTGCTGCACAAAGCCATCGGCGACCAGCTGACCTGCGTCTTCGTCGACAACGGTCTGCTGCGTCTGCACGAAGGCGAGCAAGTGATGGCCATGTTCGCCGAGAACATGGGCGTCAAGGTGATCCGCGCCAACGCTGAAGAGCAGTTCCTCAACAATCTGGCCGGCGAAGCCGACCCAGAGAAGAAGCGCAAGATCATCGGTCGCACCTTCATCGACGTCTTTGATGCCCAGTCGAACAAACTGGACAACATCAAGTACCTCGCTCAGGGCACCATCTACCCGGACGTGATCGAGTCGGCTGGCGCCAAAAGCGGCAAGGCTCACGTGATCAAGTCGCACCACAACGTGGGCGGCCTGCCGGAAGAGATGAACCTGAAACTGGTCGAGCCACTGCGCGAACTGTTCAAGGACGAAGTCCGTCGTCTGGGCCTGGAGCTGGGCCTGCCGTACGACATGGTCTACCGTCACCCGTTCCCGGGCCCGGGCCTGGGCGTGCGCATCCTCGGTGAAGTGAAGAAGGAATACGCCGACCTGCTGCGTCGTGCCGACCACATCTTCATCGAAGAACTGCGCAAGGCCGACTGGTACCACAAAGTCAGCCAGGCGTTCGTAGTGTTCCAGCCAGTGAAATCGGTTGGCGTTGTAGGCGATGGCCGTCGTTACGCCTGGGTCGTTGCCCTGCGTGCCGTGGAAACCATCGACTTCATGACCGCACGTTGGGCGCACCTGCCTTACGAACTGCTGGAAACTGTCAGCGGCCGCATCATCAATGAAATCGAAGGCATTTCGCGCGTTACTTACGACGTGTCGAGCAAGCCACCGGCGACCATTGAGTGGGAGTGATCCCGCTGCGCTTCAATGCCCGCATTGAGTGACGGAAAACCCCTGGCCCAGGCCAGGGGTTTTTTGTTTCTTGTGCCTGAAAACTGTCAGACGAGCAGTCGGCTCTGCAGTTTCATTCCTATTTCTGTCAGGCGCTGGGATAACGCTGCGATATCAGGAAACAAAACGCCAGTGATCCGAGGCAGGGTGTGGCTCCAGACATACACCTGGCCGTCCGCTGTCTGATTCACCGGTGTTCGGACGATGTTGCCTGAACTGTTGCGACGTATGAGTGTGTAATTGTCGTGCGACTTATCAAGCACGTACATGCCATTGCGGTGCAGCAGCCGATCCAGTGTTTGCTCCGTCCAGGTGACTGGCGGTGCTTCGATTTGCAGGCGCAGGTCAGCCATCAGGTAGTCGAATGAGTCGCGGGTGCTCGCGCCATTGTCAAAGGGGCCGCGAGCGATCTCGACGCCCGGGTCGATGCCCACGCCAGCCCCTTCTGAGGGGAAGGTTTCTTCTATCCGTAAACCGATGCCGCCTGTGAGCTCGCTGATGCCTGGCAGGTTTCTGAAGTTATTGGTGTTCTGGGCATCGATCAGTGCGATCCATTTACCCGGCCCGTTAGCAGCATTGTCCCCCCCAATGATCAGCGACATCAGGTTCGTGTGCATCATTTGCTCCTCAATCGAGGTCAGCGATACCTTCGCTTTGTAAGTTGCCGCGCAATCGAGGCTTTGAATCCGGATGCCATTGGTCTGGGCAGCCTTGACCAGTTCCAGCATGTTGAACGCCTCGTTCGGGTCGGTTCCAAGGCTGGTCAGGTAAATGCGTAAATCTGCGGACATTTGTCCGGTGGTGTGAAATTTGTTCAGATCAACCTGCGCGAAATCATTGAGCAGGCCACGCACGTAGAGGGTCTTGGCATGGCGTGCGAACGTGGGCATGTTTTCGATCATGAAGCGCATGCTGGTGATGCGATCAAGCGTTTCGCCGACTGCCAGACCGTCGGTTTGTTCGAAGATGCGATCAATGAGTACGTCGGTCTGCATTGAGGGGGTGACTTCGGACACGGTCGAACGTACAGGCAGGTTGCTCCAGTCCAGCTCCGCGTATAACGACCGGGCCTCATTCAGAAGTAGTGTGCGTCTGTGGGCGAATTGGGTCTCATACACGTTGTCGACCGTTCCACTGCTTCCAGCCTCGGCAGCTACGCCGGTGGCATCGTCAGGCAAGTTCATCGCCCACTTTCTAAGGTTGGTCACGTCCGCACCGTACGCGTCGTAGTTCGTAAGCACACGGCGCAGAGGGCGGGGAGACGGCGCGGGCGGCGGCACCAACAACGCGTCTGGCGATGGTTCTGGCGCGGGAGCCGATGAGGGCGCATGCGGCTTACAAGTGCCGACGCATTGACCGCCTCCTTTGAGTCGCAGCGCAGGCATGCGCTCCCACTTGCCGCTGGCAGTGAAGCGAACCGGCAAGGAGAATGCGAACTGGCTGGGCCGCTCTGGATCGACGATTGCCCAATTGCCACTGTCCTCGGAGGCATTGAAATAGCGCACGTAGTACGGGTTGCCATCGAGATTGATGGCATAGCCTGGCTCCGTATTGAGGCGGTAAATGCCCTGGAACTTCCCCGGTGCGGTCTCGGCACGAAGGTTTTCGAGCACCGCGTCGCATTGATATCTGGCGGGAACCTTCAGTGCAGAGGGCTGTGGCGTGGCGGGGGCGGGGAGCACTTCGAGATTGGGGGAAACGGGTGTGGCCTCAGCAGATGTTCCGCTTGCGGTCTCGCCGGCCCCGGTTTCAGTCACCAACACCTGCGGCTTATCAAGCGGTGGCAGGAAGGGCTCGTTCGCCGCGGTAAGCTCGATCAACCCGGCCATCTCTTCAGCCTCCAAAAACTCTACCTGCGGGCCCACTTCAAGTAGCTCGCCGGAGCCGATCAGGAACGGCACATTGAACACCGCCTCGATGCCGTTGAGCACCGCCCCGAGGGTGCCGACCCTGCGCTCGGCGGCAGTCCTGCCGTTGACTGCCAGATCGATGTTCAGGCCCATATTGACGATCCCGGCGCCAATCACTGGCAATGCCAGCGGCCAGCCCACAGTCGCCATCGGGCCGAATACCTTGAGGCCGGCGCTCAAGTAGCCCATCCAGAGTTTTTTGCGCAGGTCACTGTTGGAGATGAGCGCCAGATTGGCTTCGGCAAACATGGCGTTGCGGGTCGAATTGCATAGCCAGGTGAGCGCGTCACCGCTGATCGCGACGTTGCTATGGTTGATTATCCGATGATCACTGTGACCCCAGCCGCTCACCAGACGATTCATCAGGTCGGTCAATTTTTCGGTCATGCTGTTGCGGTCGGCCAGCGGGAAACGGCTCAGGAAAATCTTGCGCTTGCCCTCGGAGTTCATCTGATCAAGCACCCACCAGTGCAGATCCGCTTCATTCGCCATCACCCGAAAAGCCTGGGCTTCGCCCGGTAAATAGAGGATTTGCCGGCCACTGTCCTCGACCAGACGCAGCACATGGATGGCTACATGACCATCGAGATTCAATGCGCGGACGTTGCTGCTGGCCGGGTGCGTCGCTTGCAGCATTTGCAGGGTGACCGGCCAGGTGATAGTGCCTATCACCGAGTCGACGACGCGTTGAAAATCATTGCTGTTCAGGTGCCCCTGTTTCAGTGCTTGCACCGCCAGGTCGAGAAAACTGCACCGCGCCAGCGTGCGGAAATTATCCGCCGAAGATTGCCAGAACGTTGTCAGTTGACGGGTGTAGCGCGTGCTGAAATCGATGCTCCAGAACTCATTCAGAACATCACTGCCCCGCAGGCGTACTTCGTTGCGCTGATCGAAGCTTTCGGCGTCAGGGCCATCCGAGTAGAAACCGCAGTAGAGCGCCAGCAGATCCGCATTGTCCTGATCTGTTGCGCGAAAGCGATGGATCACCAGTTGAGTGAGGGTCAACGATTCGTAGGGCTTTTCCTTCTGGTGTTCCCAGCCGGTAAAGGTTAAAGCGCTGCTTTGCGCTGTCCTGAAGCGATGGAAATAAACCCGGTCCGGATCGGTGCCCGAGAGTCCTTTATCGGTCAGCAGTTGACTGGCAGTCTCTCGGGCCGCCTCCTGCAGGCCGGGACAAACCAGAACGAGTGTTGTAGCGATTGCCTTGAGGCTGGCCTTGTCTGCTGCGTTTGGCAGCAGGCGGCGTTCGGGGGTATTCATGTACTTCTCCATCCATGGGGAAAACAGTGACGAAAACCCCGGGCTCAAGCCTGGGGTTTGCGGTGTCTGGCATCGGTGTCAGTCGGGTAGGCGGCTCTGCAGCGTCAGACCCATTGCGGTCAGGCGTTGCGACAGTTCCTTGATGTTGGCGAAGCGGACGTCGTTGACCTTTGGCCATCCAGGGCGATGCAGGGAAACGCCATCATCAGCCAGTTGCGTCACGCGTGTGCGCACGAGCACCCCTTGCTTGCTGCGGTGCAGCAAAGTGCAGGTGTCCTCGATCTTTATGAACATGAACATGCCACGTCGGTGTAACAGATTCTCCAGCGTGTCGTTATTCCAGATCACGGGTTCTGCCGGCATTCGCAGGCGCAGATCGGCGCGAAGTACGTCGTTATTGATAGGTGCTGCAGCGTCATCGGAAAACGCCCCCTGACGCACTTCCACGCCCGGATCGACATCGACCACCATGGGCGTTCCCGTCCCCGTTTCCTCGATGCGCAAACCGATGCCGCCCTTGATTTCGCTGAGACCGTCCAACCCCCTGAACGTGTTGGTATTCTGCGCGCCGGTCAGCACTATCCATTTTCCAGGGCTGTTGATGTAGGCGTCACTCCTCATGACGTTATTGGCCAGAAACGTACCAATCATTTGCTCGTCGTAGGGCGAAGACGGCGACTTCATCTTGTAGCTCGCCGCGCAATCGATGCCCTGTACCCGCACGCCGTTTTCCCTGGCCACTCTGACCAGTTCCAGGGCGTTGAAACGTCCCGTCGAATCAGTGCCCAGACTTGTCAGGTAGGTTCGCAGATCCGCCGACAGGGTCCCGCTGTTGAAGTAACGGTTCAGGTCCACTTGCGCGAAGTCACTGAGTACGCCGCGCATATAAAGCGTGTTCGCATGGCGGGCCAGTGCCGGCATGTTTTCGATCATGAAACGCATGCTGGTGATACGGTCGAGGGTTTCGCCCACCACCAGGCCGTGTGCCGATTCAAAGATGCGGTCGACCAGTTCGGCGATCGACATTTGTGCATTTAAGGTGATTGCCGGGCGCGCAGGCGAGGTGATCCACGGAAGTTCGTTGAAGAATTGTCTGGCAGCGACCTGCAGCGATTCAAGCCTGCCTACTGCATATCGCTCGAAAGGATCCTCCATGCCAAAAGCACCGTCGGCGGTGGGTGTCAGTTCTGCGTGGGTTTCATTCAGGTTCAGTGCCCAGGCTTTTATCGAGCGGCGCACTGTCGGGTCGATATCGTAGGCAGAGGGCACAATCTGCAACCGGCGTGCTCGCGGACTTTGTGCTTCGACTTGTGGTTGCGGCGCGGCGGTTTCGGTGGCTTCGGTGGTCACGGTGGTTTCGGTGGTCTCGACGCTTTCGAGCTCGATATCGGGGGCGCATGGTTTGCCCATGCATTGGCCACCGCCCCTCAGGCGCAGCGCTGGCATGCGTTCCCACGCGCCTTCGGCGTTCAAGCGAACCGGTAGGGAATGGACAAACTGGTTGGGCCGCTCCGGGTCAACGATAGCCCAGTAACCTCCCTCGTTCGGATCGCCGAAATAGCGCACGTAGTAGGGGTTGTCATTCATCAGGATGGCGAAAGGCGGATCGCTGTCGAGTCGAAAAATATTCTTGAATTGTCCCGCCGAATTGTCTGCGTCCAGTCCGTCGAGCAGCTCATTGCACATGTATTTGTCAGGAATCGGCGGTGGTGCTGCATGCTCTGCAGGCGTCAATCTTGGGGTTTCCAGCGCTGGCTCGATGACGTCTGGCTCTTCGACAACGCTACTCTGCGTCGGATCGATGAGCGGGTCTGACGGCTCCAGTGCCGAATCGTCGCCGCCAAGCTCGGCCATTTCCGCGGCCTCGGAGGACTCCACCTGAACGCCAACTTCCAGCATCGAGCCAGAGCCCTTCAGAAAGGGGATATTCAACAGCGCGTCGATGCCGCTCATTACCGCACCGAGTACCCCGGCCTTGCGATCACTGGCGGTTTTGCCATTGACCGCCTGATCGATATTCACGCCCATGCTGGCGATGCTGGCGCCAATCACGGGCAGAGCAACCGGCCAGCCTACAGCGGCCATCGGGCCAAATACCTTGAGGCCGGCGCTCAGGTAGCCGATCCAGAGTTTTTTGCGCAAGTCACGGTTGGACGTCAGGGACAGGCTGGCTTCGGCAAACATTGCGGTGCGAGTCGACTCGCCTAGCCAGTGAAATGCATCACCGCTGATCTCGCGGTCCTGCTGATTGATCAGGTGATGATCGGCGCGGCCCCAGGTGCCGACCAGTTGGTTCATCAAGTGGGTAAGACCCTCGGTCATCTGCTGACGATCTGCCAGTGCGAAGTGGCTGAGCAGCGCTTCTCGCCGGGTTGCCTCGTTCATCTGCTCGAGCACCCACCAATGCATGACAGCCGGGGTTTGCATAACGACAAACGCTGGCGCCGCGCCCGGCAGATAAAGGATCTGCCGCCCGTCAGAAGCGACGATGCGCAGGAGATTGCTGGCGACATGCCCGGCGATATCGAAAGCGCGCACATCACTGCTCGCGTCGTGGGGCGATTGCAGCATGGCCAGTGTCACCGGCCAGGTGACAGGCCCGATGACCGCGCCGACTATCCACTGAAAATCGCTGCCGCTCAGTTGTTTGAGCTCAAGTGCCTGCACCGCAAGGCTGAGAAAGTTGCACTTGGCCAACGTGCGAAAATCATCCGCGTGTGTGCTCCAGAAGGCGGTCAGCTTATTGTCGTAGTGCGAGCTGAAATCAATATCCCAGAAGTCTTTGAGCACCTCGTTGCCGTGCAGGCGCACTTCATTGCGGTGGTCGAAATATTCCGCCTCGGGCCCGCCGGTATAGAAACCGTCATAGAGGTCCAGAAGGTCGGCATTGTCCTGATCAGTTGCGCGAAAGCGATGAATCACCAATTGGGTGAGGGTCAGCGATTCGTAGGGCTTTTCGCCGGCATGCTCCCAGCCAGTAAACGACTGGCTACTGCTCTGCGCAGTTTTGAAGCGGTGAAAATAAACCCGATCCGGGTCGACGCCTGGAATGCCCTTGCGCACCAGCAATTCGCTGGCGACTTGATGCGCCGTGTCGTACAGGCCCGGACACGTTTGCACGACGGCCGCGGCAATGATTTTGAGAGTGGCTTTGTCTGCCGCGTTCGGCAGTGGACGTTGTTCAACAGCGTTCATGCGTTCACCTTCCTTGAGAAACGAACGCCGAGCATGGGCGATTCGCTCAAGAGGGGTGCACTACCTGTATACCGCACATCGCTGTGCGTAACGTGTGCCGGTCAGCGCCGTGCCACGTCGGAGAAGTAAAACTTGTCCAGGGTGTGCCGTGATTCGGTGTACTCGAACTGACGGCCGTCCTGAAGGAAAGTCTGGTTGCTGACGACGATCACATGGCTCTGGCCGTCGAGGTCCAGGTGCAATTGGTCATCCTTGCTGCGCGGTACCGCTTCGATGGTACGTTGGGCGTAGGCGATCTGGAGCTGCAGGGTCTGTTCGATGTAGGCGTAGATCGACTGCTCGGCGATGTCCAGGGACAGGCCTGGAATGACCGCGCTGACGAAATGGTTGATGTCGAGAATCACCCGTTTACCGTCGATACGCCGCACGCGCATGACTCGCGTAATGGGCGTGCCGGGTTCGGCATTGATGTGCTCGAGCAACGCACCTTCGAGCGGTATTTGCGTCAGTTCGACCACCTCGGTGCTGACGTCGTTGCCCAGTCGCGGGTAGGTTTCCTGGAAGCTGACGATGCCCCCCAGTTGAAACTCGATCGGATTGGTCGACAGTACGAACGTGCCTTTGCCATGGATTTTCTGCGCAAAACCGCGCTCCTGAAGCTGTTCGATGGCCTTGCGCACAGTGCCGCGGCTGGCCTGATAGCTGTCCATCAGCTCAGTCTCTGAAGGCAGACGGGCGCCGCGTTCGAGGCGTTCGGTCGTGATGCTGGCCAGCAGATCGCTATAGATCTGGTTGTATTTGCTCATGGTTAGGCTCTGTGCCGGCTCTGCTCAAAGCTTCGAACCTTAAGGGCAGGGTAGGGCTTTGTCCATGTAGGGAATGGAAATCGCCCAAGGACAAGGTAGGAAAATTCTTCAGCGGTCTGGCGGGACTATACAAAAACAAACTCGTCTGTACGAGTTGTTGCAATAACTCGTACAGACGAGTACTTTTCGCTTCGACGTGCTGCCAATAACAAAAATCCACAGCGGAAGACTTAGCATGAGCCACGATTACCCGAAGATCGCCAGCGAGCTACTGAAATGCCTTGGCGGTAACGACAATCTCGAGCAGGCCGCACATTGCGTCACGCGCTTGCGCCTGGCGTTGAAGAATCCCGGCCTGGTCGACAATGCCGCGCTGAACCAGATCGATCTGGTCAAAGGCTCGTTCTTCACCGGCGGTCTGTATCAGGTGGTGATCGGTCCGGGCGAAGTGGAAAAGGTCTACGCCCAATTGCGCCGCCAGACCGGCCTCGCCGCGTCGACCATCGCCGACGTCAAACAGAAAAGCGCCGAGAAGATCAACGCCATGCAGCGTCTGGTGCGGGTGTTTTCCGACGTGTTCATGCCGATTCTGCCGGCGCTGATCGTTGCCGGTTTGCTGATGGGTATCAACAATCTGATCGGCGCCAAAGGCATGTTTATCGAAGGTCAGACCCTGCTGGATGCCTACCCGAAACTCGAAGGGCTGTGGAGCCTGATCAACCTGATGGCCAACACCGCGTTCGTATTCTTGCCGGCGTTGGTGGGATGGTCGGCGGCCAAGCGTTTTGGCGGCAGTGAAATTCTCGGCATCGTACTCGGCCTGATGCTGGTTCACCCGGATCTGCTCAACGCCTGGAACTATGGCAAGGCCGTGGCCGGTCTGGACGGTCAGCAGATGCCGTACTTCGACATCCTCGGACTGTTCCAGGTAGAGAAAGTCGGTTATCAGGGACAGATCCTGCCGATATTACTGGCCGCTTACGTGATGAGCGTCATCGAAAAATGGTTGCGGGCGCGCGTGCCCAACGCAGTGCAATTGCTGGTGGTGCCGATCACCACGATTGTCGTCACGGGCGTTCTGGCGCTGGCGGTAATCGGACCTGTAACCCGCCATATCGGCATCTACATCACCGAGGGCGTGGTCATGCTGTTCGATCTGGCACCGATGGTCGGCGGGGCGATTTTCGGACTGCTGTATGCGCCACTGGTGATCACTGGAATGCACCACATGTTCCTCGCAGTCGATCTGCAACTGATCTCGACTCAGGGCGGCACCTTCATCTGGCCGATGATCGTCATGTCCAACCTCGCTCAAGGCAGCGCTGCGTTGGCTGTGTTCTACATGACGCGCAATGCGCGCGATAAAAGCATGGCCTCGACCTCAGCGATCTCCGCGTATTTCGGTATCACCGAACCCGCCATGTTCGGGGTCAATCTGCGTTACAAATTTCCGTTCTATGCCGCGCTGTCCGGTTCGGCGCTGGGCTGCATCTTCCTGTCGCTGAACAAGATTCAGGCTTCGGCCATCGGCGTCGGCGGCTTGCCCGGGTTTATCTCGATCATTCCGCAGTTCATTCCGATGTTCGTGATCGGGATGATCATCGCCATGGTGGTGCCGTTTGTTCTGACCTGTGCGCTGAGCATGAAAATTGTCCGCCCCGGCTATCGGGTCGCCTGATATCGACCTGTAGGCGCTGCCGCAGGCTGCGATCTTTTGATGTTGTTTTTTTTAAAGCCAAAGTCAAAAGATCGCAGCCTTCGGCAGCTCCTACAGGGGGCGCAGGGTTTGGCGGTTTATAAAATCAAGAGGGAAATGTGCCATGCAAGACTGGCAACGTTCGGTGATCTACCAGATCTACCCGAAGAGTTTTCACAGCCACGCCGGTAACCCGACAGGTGATTTGCTCGGCGTCGTGGCCAAGCTCGATTACCTGCAATGGCTGGGTGTTGATTGCTTGTGGATCACGCCTTTCCTGCGCTCGCCGCAACGTGACAACGGCTATGACATCAGCGACTACTACGCGGTTGATCCCAGCTACGGCAGCATGGCCGACTGCGAGTTGCTGATCGCCGAGGCGGGCAAGCGCGGGATCAAGCTGATGCTCGACATCGTGGTCAATCACACCTCGATCGAACACGTCTGGTTTCAGCAGGCGCGCAGCAGCCTTGATAACCCCTACCGCGACTTCTATATCTGGCGCGACCAGCCGAACAATTGGCAGTCCAAGTTCGGCGGTTCGGCCTGGGAGTACGAGGCCCAGACCGGTCAGTACTACCTGCATCTGTTCGACCATACCCAGGCTGACCTGAATTGGGACAACCCCAAGGTACGCGCCGAAGTCTTCAAGATGATGCGCTTCTGGCGGGACAAGGGCGTGGGTGGTTTCAGGCTGGACGTGATCAATCTGATTTCCAAGCCTGCGGACTTTGCCGAGGACGACAGCGACGGCCGACGCTTTTACACCGACGGGCCGAATGTCCATGAGTACTTGCAGCAGATGCACCGTGAGGTGTTCGCCGGTCACGACCTGATCAACGTCGGCGAGATGTCATCCACCAGTCTCGAACACTGCATTCGTTACTCCAATCCGCAGTCGCAAGAACTGTCGATGACCTTCAACTTTCATCATCTGAAAGTCGATTATCCAAACCTGGAAAAGTGGGTTCGCGCCGATTTCGATTTCCTCCAGCTCAAGCAGATTCTGTCCGACTGGCAGACCGGCATGCAGGCCGGTGGTGGCTGGAATGCGCTGTTCTGGTGTAACCACGATCAACCTCGGGTGGTCTCGCGGTTCGGCCATGACGGTGAGTATCGGGAGCTCTCGGCGAAAATGCTCGGTACCGCGCTGCACTTTCTGCAGGGCACGCCGTTCGTGTATCAGGGCGAAGAGCTGGGCATGACCAATCCGGGTTTCGAGCGTATCGATCAGTACCGCGATGTCGAAACGCTGAACATCTTTCGGCTCAAACGTGAAGCAGGCACCAGCGACATCGACAACATGGCGGCGATCATGCAGAAGTCCCGTGACAACGGTCGTACGCCGATGCATTGGGACGCGGAACAGCATGCTGGTTTCAGCCGCGTCGAACCGTGGATCGAGGTGCCGGCCAATGCCGCCCGGATCAACGTCGCCCACCAGCTCGATGACCCGGAGTCCGTGCTGCATCACTACCGTCGACTGATCGCGTTGCGGCGCACAGAGGCATTGATTACGGACGGCGTCTATCGACAGCTGTTGCCCGAGCACCCACAAGTCTGGGTTTACCTGCGTGAAGGCGTGGGCGAACGTCTGCTGATCGTGAACAACTTCTACGCGACACCGTGTGAAATCGAACTGCCGATAGAGATCGACGAGACGCAGAACCAGCGACTACTGATCAGTAATTACCCGGACTGTCCGCCACGCAATCGACAGGTGAGTTTGCGACCTTATGAATCGTTCGTCCTGCACCTGATCGATCCCTGATCCCTAACTAGAAAACCAACGTTTGAAAAAACACGCAGAGCACTGCGCGGGGGAGTTTTGCGCGCCGAATTCATGGAAACACACAATAAAAATAATGGGGTGGCTTATGAAAACAACAATAAATCGCAGCCTTGCAGTCGCAGGTTTATGCCTTGCGTTACCACAGACATCACAAGCGCTGGAGTTCGGCGGTTACTTGCGCAGTGGCATTGGCAACGCGACCAAGGGCGGTAGCCAATCGTGTTTCCAGTTGCCGGGGGCGCAGACCAAATACCGCTTGGGCAACGAATGCGAGCAGTACGGCGAGCTTGAGTTGCGCCAGGATTTGTACACCCTCGACGATGGCTCGGTATTCAGCGTCGATGGCATGGTCTCGCTGTACAACCGCTACAACCACAGCCTCACGTTCAATGAAGACAACGGCTCGGTGCGTCTGCCGCAGGCCTATGCACAGTGGTCGAACATGCCCGCGCTCAATGGCGGTTCGCTCTGGGCCGGTCGTCGCTACTACAAACGTAATGACATCCACATTTCCGATTTCTACTACTGGAACCAGAGCGCTACCGGTGGCGGGATCGAGGACGTGCTGATTGGTGATCTGAAATACAGCTACGCCTTTTCGCGCAAAGACAACCTTTATCAAAAGGACTACATCAACCGGCACGACTTCAACGTCGCCGGTTTCGCTACCAATCCCGGCGGCGAGCTGGAGTTTGGCTTGAGCTACATCGACAAACCCGACAGCCGCGATGCGCACCGGGGCTGGGCGATCACCACGCAGCATGTGCAGAAGGACTTTCTCGGTGGCAAAAACAAACTGGCCTTCCAGTACGGTGAAGGGCCCGGCACCGGGCTGGGCTACACCGGTAACGTCAAACTGGACGACAGCAATAAAAGTTATCGGATCGTCGAGTTTTTCGACTGGCAACTGACGCCGCGTTTTGGCGGGCAAATCGAGGCGGTGTATCAAAAAGACATTCGCCCGGACGGCGCTGACCAGAACTGGATGTCGCTGGGCGTGCGTCCGACCTATGCGCTTACCGAACAATTCAAACTGGTCACCGAACTGGGCCATGATCAAGTCGATGCACCGGGTGGCACGCGCAAGCTGAGCAAATTCACCATTGCGCCGACATGGTCACCTAAAGGCCCGGAGTTCTGGGCGCGCCCCGAGGTGCGTCTGTATTACACCTATGCCAGCTGGAACGCGGCGGCTAAACGGGCGGCCAACGAATTGGCCCAAGGGTCGGCGCTGTCCGATACCGGCGCCTTCAGTACCGCACGCCACGGCGCGAATGTTGGATTGCAGGTCGAATACTGGTGGAAATAAGCGATGCTGGTGGGGCGTTGCGCTCCACGGGTACTTCAAAGAACAAAACCGCAGGTGACGTCATGGCCACACCCCAACAATTGCAACTGCTGGCGCCTTTGTCCGGCGTGCTTATGCCTCTGGATCAAGTGCCCGATTCTGTTTTCGCCAATCGCGTGATCGGCGACGGCCTGTGCATCGACCCGACTTCATCAACGTTATGCGCACCGCTGGCCGGAGTGGTCAGCAACGTGCAGGCCAGCGGGCATGCCGTGAGCATCACCGATGACCATGGCGTTGAGGTGTTGCTGCACATCGGTCTGGATACGGTGAATCTGGGCGGTCAGGGTTTCACCCGCCTGGTTGAAGAAGGTCAGCGGGTGGCGGCTGGCGAATCGCTGATCGAGTTCGATGCCGATTACATCGCCCTGCACGCCCGCAGTCTGTTGACCCTGATGCTGGTGGTCAGCGGTGAGCCATTCACCTGGACGGCCGCGCAGACCGGTCTGGTCGAAACCGGCCAACCACTGCTGAGCCTCGCCAGTGCGCAGGCCACCCGCGAAGAACAGGCCGCGCCGGAAGGCGAAGTGTTTTTCTCAAACTGGCTCAAACTGCCCAACCCCAACGGTCTGCATGCGCGTCCGGCGGCGGTGTTCGCGCAAGCGGCGAAGGTTTTTTCAGCAAAGATTTATCTGCACAAACAGCAGGCCGAAGCCAACGCCAAATCACTGGTGGCAATCATGGCGCTGCAGACCGCTTTTGCTGACAGCGTGCAAGTGAGCGCGGTGGGCGAAGACGCCGAAGCCGCGATCAACGCGCTCTCGCGATTACTCGCCGAGGGTTGTGGAGAATCGGTCACAGTGTTGCCTGCGTCGGAGCCTTTGGAGAGCATCGACCCTGAGGTGCTGACGGTTCTGCGTGGAGTCTGTGCATCGCCCGGTTCAGCATTGGGCCAGGTGATGCAGATCACCGAGCCGAGCCTCGACATAAAAGAGTCCGGTGCCGGGGCAAAAACGGAGCAGGAGGCGCTGACGAACGCGTTGATCGAGGCGGGAATGGCCTTGCAGCACTTGCGCGACACGGCGGGAGGCAGCGCTCAGGAGGAAATCTTCAAGGCTCATCAGGAACTGCTCGATGACCCGAGCCTGCTCGATCAGGCGCAAGCGTTGATTGCCGAGGGCAAAAGCGCGGCGTTTGCCTGGCATGCTGCTACCGCGTCCACCGCGACGCTGTTTCGGCAGTCGGCCAGTCCGTTGCTGGTTGAGCGTGCGGCAGACCTGACGGACGTCAGCTTGCGAGTCCTCAAGTTGATTCTCGGCGTGCAGGACCCGGTCCTGACGTTACCGCACGGGACGATCCTGATCGCCGATCAACTGACGCCGTCGCAGACTGCGGGGCTTGATGTCACAAAGGTGCTTGGCATCGCCACGGTCGGGGGCGGCGCCACCAGTCATGTCGCAATTCTTGCGCGGGCCTTTGCCCTGCCGGCGATTTGCGGGGTGCCGGCGCAGATGCTGGCATTGGCGAACGGCAGCACGGTGCTGCTCGATGCCGACAAGGGTGAACTGCAACTCAATCCCGATCCGCTCGCCATCGAGCAATTGCAAGCCAGACTCGAGCAACAGCGTCTGCGCCATCAACATGATCACGCGCAGGCGACACTGGCCGCTTGCACCCGCGACGGGCACCATATCGAGGTGACGGCCAACGTCTCCTCGCTGAGTGAAACCGAGCAGGCGATGGGCCTGGGCGGTGCCGGCGTCGGGCTTTTGCGCTCGGAGTTTCTTTATCTGGATCGCAACCACGCGCCCACTTTCGACGAACAAGTCTCGACCTACAGCGCCATCGCCCAAGCCGTGGGGCCGTCGCACAATCTGGTGGTGCGCACGCTGGATGTCGGCGGCGACAAACCATTGGCTTACGTGCCGATGGACAGCGAAACCAATCCGTTCCTCGGACTGCGCGGGATTCGGCTGTGTCTGGAGCGTCCGCAACTATTGCGCGAGCAGTTCCGGGCGATCCTTGGCAGTGTCGGTATGACGCGCTTGCACATCATGTTGCCGATGGTCACGCAAATCTCGGAGCTGCATCTGGCCCGGCGAATGCTGGAGGAGGAAGCCCAGGCACTGAACATCGTCGAACTGCCGAAGCTGGGGATCATGATTGAGGTGCCGGCGGCGGCACTGATGGCCGATTTGTTTGCGCCGTATGTGGATTTCTTCTCGATTGGCACCAACGATCTGACTCAATACACCCTGGCGATGGATCGCGACCATCCACGTCTGGCCAGTCAGGCCGACAGTTTCCACCCCTCGGTATTACGCCTGATCGCCATGACCGTGAAAGGTGCGCATGCCCACGGCAAATGGGTCGGCGTCTGTGGCGCGATGGCCTCGGAACGTCTGGCCGTGCCGCTGTTGCTGGGGCTCGGCGTGGATGAGTTGTCGGTCAGCGTGCCGCAGATTCCGGCGATCAAAGCGGCAGTGCGTGAGGTGGACCTGCTCGACTGCAAGGCTATCGCCGAACAGGTACAGGGGCTGGAGAGCGCTGAGGAAGTGCGCGAAGCACTGCGGCTGTATCACGAGGCAACGGTCGATACTTCACCGGTTCTGGAGAACTGACATGTTCAATAAATTGCAGCAGGCGTTCTGGAAGGCCCTGACCCCGGATCTGGTGCCGGACGAGCCACAAGTGTCGGCCGAAACTGCCGGGGGGCTAAGCGCAGACATCGTTGCGGCGATGGGTGGTGGGGATAACCTCAAATCGCAGCAACCGGTGGCGCTGACCCGGGTGCGGGTGGTGTTGCGTGACGTGTCGCGCATGGATCGTCAGGCATTGAGCGATGCCGGTGTCGCGGGCGTCATGCCCCTGGAGGATGGGGTGGTGCACTTGATTCGCGGCTTGCGGCCTTAAGTCCGAAGGGATGTGCGGCCTCAGGTCACCCTTACTGTTTCTCAACCGCAGGTGTATCGTATTCGCCTTTTACGGGCCTTCAGGGGTCTGTCGCTGATACGTGAGGTAGTTGAGTTCATGTCCTTTACCCGTCGCCAAATCCTCGGTGGCCTGGCCGGTCTTGTTGTCGTAGGCGTTGGAGCGGGGGGCGCGTCGCGTTACTGGCTGGGCAAGATGGCTGACGCCGAGGCGGGCCACGACTACGAGCTGATCGCCGCGCCCCTGGACGTGGAACTGGTGCCGGGGCACAAGACCGAGGCCTGGGCGTTCGGCCCCTCGGCGCCGGGCACCGAGTTGCGCGTGCGTCAGGGCGAATGGCTGCGGGTGCGCTTCATCAACCATCTGCCGGTGGCGACCACCATTCACTGGCACGGCATTCGCCTGCCGCTGGAAATGGACGGCGTGCCGTACGTGTCGCAATTGCCGGTGCTACCGGGCGAGTACTTCGACTACAAATTCCGCGTGCCGGACGCCGGCAGCTACTGGTATCACCCACATGTCAGCAGCAGCGAAGAACTGGGGCGCGGATTGGTCGGGCCGCTGATCATCGAAGAGCGCGAGCCGACCGGTTTCAAATACGAAAAGACCCTGAGCCTGAAGAACTGGCACATCGACGATGAAGGCAATTTCGTTGAATTCAGCATCCCTCGTGAAGCCGCTCGCGGTGGCACGGCGGGGCGTTTGTCGACCATCAACGGCGTACCTTTGCCGGTGATCGACCTGCCGGCCGGGCAGATTACTCGGGTGCGTTTGCTCAATCTCGATAACACCCTGACTTACCGCATCAACATTCCTGGTGTTGAGGCAAAAATCTACGCGCTGGACGGTAATCCGGTGGAGCCGCGCCCGCTGGGCAAGGAATACTGGCTCGGCCCCGGCATGCGTATTTGCCTGGCGATCAAGGCACCGGCGGCAGGCGAAGAATTGTCGCTGCGCAACGGCCCGGTGCGTCTGGGCACTCTGCGCTCGGTGGCCAACACGGACGCGCCGACCGAATGGCCGCCCGCGCTGCCCGCCAACCCGGTGGCCGAGCCGGACCTGGCCAATGCCGAGAAACTCAACTTCAATTTCGAATGGGTCGGTTCGGTGTCGGTCAACGTCGACAACGGCAAGCCGCCAAGTCTCTGGCAGATCAACGGCAAGGCCTGGGACATCACCGACAAGACGTGCGCTGACCGGCCGATTGCCAGTCTCAAACTGGGCCAGAGCTATATTTTCGAATTGAAGAACATGACCCAGTATCAGCACCCGATTCACCTGCACGGCATGAGCTTCAAGGTGATTGCGTCGAACCGCCACAAGGTCATTCCGTACTTCACCGACACCTATCTGCTGGGCAAGAACGAGCGTGCGCAAGTGGCGCTGGTGGCAGATAACCCGGGGGTATGGATGTTCCATTGCCACGTGATCGACCACATGGAAACCGGCCTGATGGCCGCCATTGAGGTGAAGTGATGCGCCAGATTCGCCCCGCAGCGATCATCGACCGCAGCCGTGACCGCGACTTCATGCGTGAAGCGCTTGCCCTTGCAGCGCAGGGGGCAGCCCTCGGCGAAGTACCGGTGGGCGCGGTGCTGGTACAGGATGGCGAGATCATCGGTCGCGGCTTCAATTGCCCGATCAGCGCCAGTGACCCGAGCGCTCACGCCGAAATGGTCGCGATCCGCGCCGCAGCGCACGCGGTGGATAACTATCGACTGCCCGGCAGCACGCTGTACGTGACGCTGGAGCCTTGCAGCATGTGCGCCGGTTTGATCGTGCATTCACGGGTGGCGCGGGTTGTGTATGGCGCTCTGGAACCAAAAGCCGGGATCGTGCAAAGCCAGGGGCAGTTTTTCACTCAGGGCTTTTTGAATCACCGGGTGTTGTATGAGGGCGGGGTGTTGGCGGAGGAGTGTGGGGCGGTGTTGACCGAATTCTTCAGAGCCCGTCGCGCACGCCGGGATTAAAATCAAAAGATCGCAGCCTTCGGCAGCTCCTACAGGGATCGGTGTAGGAGCTGCCGAAGGCTGCGATCTTTTGATCTGCTCTATTTTTTCGCCACAATCACCGCCCGCATCGGCGCCGGCAGCCCTTCGATCGTCTTGCTGTGATCATCCGGATCAAGGAAGTCACTCAGCGACTGATACTTCATCCACTCGGTGCCGCGCTGTTCCTCAATCGTCGTCGTACTGACATCCACGCAACGAATATCGGTAAACCCGGCACGCCGTAACCACAACTCCAGCGCCGGCACCGAGGGCAGGAACCACACGTTGCGCATCTGCGCGTAACGGTCTTCCGGCACCAGCACTTGGTGCTTGTCGCCTTCAACCACCAGCGTTTCCAGCACCAGTTCACCGCCCTTGACCAGGCAATCCTTCAGCGCCAGCAAATGCTCGATTGGCGAGCGGCGGTGGTAGAACACGCCCATGGAAAACACGGTGTCGAAACCTTCCAGATTCGGCGGCAAATCCTCGAACGGGAAGGGCAGGTGCCACGCGTTTGGCTCAGACAAATAACGCTGCACAGCTTGAAACTGGCAGAAGAACAGCCAGTTCGGGTCAACGCCGATCACGCTGTTCGCGCCGGCGCCAAGCATGCGCCACATGTAGTAGCCGTTGCCGCAACCGACATCGAGGATGCGTTTTCCTTTCAGATCCAGATGCGGGGCGACCCGCGACCACTTCCAGTCCGAGCGCCATTCGGTATCGACGTGCACGCCAAACAGATCGAACGGCCCTTTGCGCCACGGCGACAGGCCCATCAGGGCGGTACGCATTTGCGCGCGGGTTTCGTCGTCGCAATCGGTGTCGAGTTTCAAGCCGTTGAGCAGGTCGACTTCGCTCGGCTGGATCTTTGGCAAGGCGTCCAGCGCACTTTGCCAGCGCTCCAGATCGCCGTGGCCCTTCTCCATTTTCTTGTCGAGTTGACGCTGCAGGGTGTTGGCCCATTCGGCCAGCGGTGTACCGGCCAGACGGCGGGCGAGGGGGGACAGATCAATCATGGCAAGGCAATCAACGAGGCAAAGTTAAGACACTGGAACCACGGCACGACTTTCGAGAACCCGGCGGCCAGCAGGCGTTCGCGGTGTTCTTCGAGGCTGTCGGGCTTCATGACGTTTTCGATGGCGCTGCGCTTCTGGGCAATTTCCAGTTCGCTGTAGCCGTTGGCGCGTTTGAACGCGACGTGCAGATCGGTGAGCAATGCGTGTTCTTCGGCATCGTTGAAGCGCAGTTTTTCCGACAGGATCAGTGCGCCGCCGGGCAGCAGTGATTGGCGGATGCGCGACAACAACGCGGTGCGCTGATCCGGGGCGATGAATTGCAGGGTGAAGTTCAGTGCCACCACCGAGGCAGGCTGAAAGTCGAGGGCGAGGATGTCGCCCTCGATCACCTCGACCGGCAGCAACTCCTGAAACATCGAGTCCTGACCGTTGAGGTATTCGCGGCAACGTTCGACCATGGCGGCCGAGTTATCCACAGCGATGACGCGGCAACCGTCGGTACGCACGTGACGGCGCAGGGCCTGGGTCACCGCGCCGAGGGAGGCGCCGAGGTCGTAGAGCACGCTGTTCGGCTGGGCGAACTGCGCGGCAAGCACACCGAGGTTTTCGACGATGGTCGGGTAACCTGGCACCGAGCGCTTGATCATGTCCGGGAACACGCGCACCACGTCTTCGTTGAAGGCGAAGTCAGGCACCTGTGCCAAGGGCTGGGCGAAAATGCGATCGGGTTCTTTGCTCACGGCGGTTCCGGCGATGTCGGTGGAAAAGGCCGGCATTTTAGCCAAAGTGGCGCGGGGATGCTTGGGTTGTCTGATAAAGCGTGGGGATCGGCATGTCGTGTACAAAGGGAGGGGGATGAAGGGAGTTCGGGAAAAGCAGTGAATGACCAAGTCAAAATCAAGACTTGGTCATTCAATGTTTAAAGCGAAATCAAGTAGCGCGTATGAAACCGTTTAATTCGGCTTTGCCAGTGATGTGCAGTTCTTCTGTTCTGTTGTCTTTGCCTTTGAAGTCAAAGCTGATGAGGTAGCGCATTTCCCGAGGGTCGTTTGAAATGACTTCGACCTCGACAGTGCCGCTTGTCGCAGCGTAACTGTAAATAGTTAAGAAGTCGCTGTAAGTGCCGGTTTCAAAATAGGAGAGGATCTCGAACGGAAAGGCTGGATCTGTTGTTTCGTAACTTCCAGTCTTAATGTCGCTGGGAAACTTAAACGTAATCCCCTTTGCTGATTCCTTATAACCCTCGTAGGAGCGGGCGCGGAATTCGACTTTACCGTCAGAGTGTTGCCCGAACTGGATATTTTGCGTATTGAAATTCACTCGGTTCGAAATCGAGGCTTGAACATCGCAGCTGGCGGAGAACAGGGTTAGCGCTGCACTTTGCGAATCTTTGTCTCTGAGGCTCATGATTTTCTTCCTTGCTCTTACATTCGTGGTTTGGGATACGACACGGGGATAGTAAGTAGGGGAAGAAATTCGAGGTACTGTCAGATCTGACAGGTTTTTATATCGATTCGAGATAGGAAAAGATTTTTATGGTTATTACATATGACCAGGTTGTTTGTCTTTATTAAACGCCGAGGCAGCGATACCCCATTGGCCAAGCCAGTAACTGAGGATGATGACGTAAGGCGCAGCATGGAACGGCGCAACAAACCGATCGATGCCGATCACACTGTCAGAGAACACAAACGCCAGCGCACCCCCCGCTGCCAGTAACGCCGAACGCTTGGGCACGTCGCTGCCGAGGCGAGCGAGAGCACGCCAGAGCATGGCGCTGATCGCAGTGCCGTAGACGATCACAGGTACCAGCAGCGGGCCGAGACCACTGGCAATCAGCATCCCCAACAGCACGGCACCCACGCCAAGCGCGAGCACCAGTGGCATCAACGCAAGACGTTTGCAGTCGCTGAGATAGGCCTTGAGATACGCCAGATGCGCAACGAGAAATGCGCCGAGACCAAACACGAACAAATCCCCTGGCCACGCCAACAACACATCGCCCAGCAGAGAAAAAATCAGACCGAGACTGATCCAGCGGCGATAGTCGCTGGGCGGTGCGTCGTGCAGCCAGCCGAGCAATGCCAGTACCGGCAACGGTTTGACCAACAGGCAGAGCAGCGCCGCGTGGGTGCTCAGGCCATAGAGAAAGGTCACCGCGCCCATCAGCGCCAGAATCAGCCAGCCCACGATCAATTCACCGAAATGGCACAGTCAAAGGTTTCCACCGGCAGCACTTCCGGCGCCCATGGCTGTTGCGAGGTCAGGCGCAGACGCCCGGTGCCCGCGGCAAACGCTTGAAAACGCCAGGTGGAAAGCCCGGCAGCACCGACCACGCCAGCATCTTCCGGGTTGCTATAGACCTCAGGGCTGAGGGCGCGCAAGACGCCGCCGGCGGAATCCTGAATCGCCCAGCGATAACCCGTGGTCGGGTTGCTTGGCAGCATCACGATCAGATTTTGCCCGCTGGTCAGTCGCACGGGGCATTCGCTTTGTTTTTCCACGGTCACGTTGTGTTTCGGCTGCGTGGCGCAAGCGGCCAGCAAGGAAAAGGCGATGGGGACAAACAGGCGAATGGGGGACATAAGGTCAGCGGCTCCGGCGTTGGCGACGAACGGCGAGCATAACCGAAGATGAGACAAAGTGTGACCGTCGGGCGGTTTGGCGGTGTCGTCAAGGACGCCATCGCTGGCAAGCCAGCTCCCACAGGTTTCTCGGTAGAGCACAAGATTTGTGAGCACCAATGAACATTGTGGGAGCTGGCTTGCCAGCGATAGCGGTAGTGCAGTCGCTACTTCATGTTCAGAAGAGCACCTTCGCCACATCGGCAAACCGCTTGGCGAAGTGCACGGTAATGCCTTCTTTCAGATAGTCCGGCAGTTCCTCGAAGTTGCCGCGGTTCGGCTCTGGCAGAATCAGCTCGAAAATCTTCTGCCTTCTCGCTGCGATCACTTTCTCGCGTACCCCGCCAATCGGCAGCACATGCCCGGTCAGCGTCAGTTCACCGGTCATCGCCACGCCTTTTTTCGGCGCTTGGTTGCGCGCCAGGGAAAGCAAAGCGCTGGCCATGGTGACGCCGGCGCTCGGGCCATCCTTCGGTGTGGCGCCTTCCGGTACGTGCAGGTGGACGAAGGCTTCGTCGAAGAATTTCGCATCGCCGCCGAACTGTTTCAGGTTCGAGCTGACGTAGCTGTAGGCGATCTCCGCCGATTCCTTCATCACGTCGCCCAGTTGCCCGGTGAGTTTGAAACCGCGATTGAGTGTGTGGATCCGCGTCGCTTCGATCGGCAGCGTGGCGCCGCCCATGCTGGTCCACGCCAGTCCCGTGATAACGCCCGTGCCGGACAGCACTTGTTCGTTGCGGAACACCGGATGGCCCAGCGAGGCTTCCAGATCTTTCGGGCCGAGTTTGATCACCGCTTTCGGCTCGTCGATCAGTTTCATGACCGCTTTGCGTACCAGTTTGCCCATCTGCTTTTCGAGCTGGCGCACCCCGGCCTCACGGGCGTAACCGTCGATCAAGGCTTTGAGCGCGCTGTCGCTGATGCTCAGGCTGCCCTTGGACACGCCGGCCTTTTCCAACAGTTTCGGCCACAGGTGACGCTTGGCGATGGCGACTTTTTCTTCGGTGATGTAGCCAGACAGACGAATCACTTCCATGCGGTCGAGCAGCGGACCGGGAATCGAATCCAGAGTGTTGGCGGTGCAGACAAACAGGACTTTCGACAAGTCCATGCGCAGGTCGAGGTAGTGGTCGAGGAATTCGACGTTCTGTTCCGGGTCGAGGGTTTCCAGCAGCGCCGAGGCCGGGTCGCCCTGGTAGCTCTGGCCCATCTTGTCGATCTCGTCGAGCATGATCACCGGGTTCATCACTTCGACGTCTTTCAACGCCTGCACCAGTTTGCCTGGCTGTGCGCCGATGTAGGTACGGCGGTGGCCCTTGATCTCGGCTTCGTCGCGCATGCCGCCAACGCTGAAGCGATAGAACGGTCGGCCGAGGGATTCGGCGATGGATTTGCCGACACTGGTTTTACCCACACCCGGCGGGCCGACGAGCAGCACGATAGAGCCGCTGATCTCGCCTTTATAAGCACCGACGGCGAGGAATTCGAGGATACGGTCCTTGATGTCGTCGAGGCCGGCGTGGTGTTTGTCGAGCACCTTGCGTGCGTGCTTGAGGTCGAGTTTGTCCGCGCCATAAACGCCCCACGGCACCGACGTCGCCCAGTCGAGGTAGTTGCGGGTGACCGCGTACTCCGGCGAACCGGTCTCGAGGATCGACAGTTTGTGCGTTTCTTCGTCGAGGCGTTTCTGCACCTGCGCCGGCAGGACTTTGCCTTCCAGACGCTGCTGGAACTGTTCGAGATCAGCGCTGCGGTCGTCCTTGGTCAGGCCGAGTTCCTGCTGGATGACTTTGAGTTGTTCCTTGAGGAAGAACTCGCGCTGGTGCTCGCCGATCTTGCGGTTGACCTCAGCGGAGATTTCTTTTTGCAGGCGCGCGACTTCGACTTCCTTGCGCAGCATCGGCAGGACTTTTTCCATGCGCTTGAGCATGGGCACGCAGTCGAGCACTTCCTGCAATTCCGGGCCGGTGGCCGAGGTCAGGGCGGCGGCGAAGTCGGTCAGCGGTGACGGATCGTTGGGGCTGAAGCGGTTGAGGTAGTTCTTCAGCTCTTCGCTGTACAGCGGGTTGAGCGGCAGCAGTTCCTTGATCGCATTGATCAGCGCCATGCCGTAGGCCTTGACCTCGTCGGTCGGCTCGGTGGGCTGATGCGGGTATTCGACTTCCACCAGATACGGCGGGCGGTGGTGCTTGAGCCAGGTCTTGATGCGTACGCGGCTCAGGCCTTGGGCGACGAACTGCAGTTTGCCGTTTTCGCGGCTGGCGTGATGGACTTTGACCAGGGTGCCGTATTGCGGCAGGGCGTCGGTGTTGAAGTGGCGCGGGTCTTCCTGGGGCGTGTCCATGAAGAACAGGGCCAGGGAGTGGTGGTCGGATTTGCTGACCAGTTCGAGGGTTTCGGCCCAGGGTTCTTCGTTGACGATGACCGGCAGGACTTGCGCCGGGAAGAACGGGCGGTTGTGGATCGGGATGATGTAGACCTTGTCCGGCAGGTTCTGGCCGGGCAGGGCGAGGCCTTTGCCGGAGGTGGTGTGTTCGATGTGGTCTTCGCTGGCTTCGGTGTAGTCGTCGGGGTTATCGGGGAATTCTTGCTGGTCGCTCATGGGGCACCTGCGCAATTGGGTATGGGTGTTAGATGGGGCAGGGCTTGAGTGGTTTCAATGGTGGGGGAGTGTTTCTGTTTGTGTGTTCAGGGTTTTGACAGGGGTCACGCTTTGGACTTGGCGGCCTTTGGGCCGACCATGTTCTTGGGGTTTTGGGGGTATATCCGTTGCTGAGGGTGCTGCTGCTGGCGGTTTCGCTTTTACAGCGAGTCACTTTTGCAGACGCCCAAAAGTAACCAAAACGCTGGGCCCCGGCGTTCGGCCCGCTCGCTGGGGCTCGGGGTTCCTTCGCTCCGGAATTGATCCGGGGGCATCGCTTCCGGTTTGCTTCGCTGCACCTCCTTTCGATGTATTCGACTTCGTCGAACGGCGCTACGCGCCTGCCCCCCGGATCAATCCCGCAACGAAGCCTGCCGAAGGGGCCAGGTAGATCAAGAGCTGCAGCCGAGCTAACGCTCATCCTGTTGAGTGGGGCGGCTACGCCGCATGGTTTGCACGCGGTCAGAATTGTGGGAGCTGGCTTGCCAGCGATGGCGGCCTGGCAGCCGACCGGTTTCTGGCTAGAGGCATACGATTCAATTGTAGGAGTGAGCCTGCTCGCGATGGCGGTGGGTCTGTCGACAACTGTGTTGAATGTCGGACTGCAATCGCGAGCAGGCTCACTCCTACAGGGGCTCAGCTGTGTGGCGTCGGTTGTGGGATTTCGAGGTTATCCAGCACTCGATTCACCGCCAGTTCCGCGAGCATGATGATTTGCTGGATCGCCAGGATCGTCCGCCGCTGGGGCAGGTCGATGTAGGCGGCGATGTCGCTGCTCATGAGGCTGGCTTGCGCCAGGGATTCGCAGGCGTGGACCAGCAGGCTTTCGCTGTCTTGATCGGGCGCGACCTGGAACATGGTGCTGGGTTTGTGGAAGCGCAAGGTGAGTGCGTTGGGTTTGAGGTAATGGTCGAGGGCGCGTTCGGCGGCTTCGTGGAATTTCTTCGAATCGGGGGATTGGTAGGGCGAGGTGTCGTTGGTTTCTGGTGGGTTGGGTGTGGGCTTTTTCATGATGAATACTCAGTTGGTGAAAGTGGAGCTACCCACGATTGCCGCGAAGCAATCTGAGGTGGCAGCTGTACGCGGGTTCGCGGACCGATAACTGAGAAATCGGCATACCTCCAAGAAGGTATCCCGCGCACAGCCGCCATGACTCAAACAACAGGCACCGAGGCACCTTGAGGTTGGCGATTATGCATCAGTTATCGGGCCGCGACGCCCGGTCGCTGAATTTGCAGCGACCCCTTGAGCCTATCCACCCCATTTCCGACGCACAACCGACGCGACTTGTCGGAAATGTCTCGGCCAATTTCCGTTCTGTAGGACTCCACCCAATCCCCTGTAGGAGCTGCCGAAGGCTGCGATCTTTTGACTTTGATCTGCAAAAAACACGATCAAAAGATCGCAGCCTTCGGCAGCTCCTACAGGGAGTCGGTGGCAACAAAAAAGGCGATGCCCCTCGCGGGACATCGCCTTTTCCTTAACTGCCGTTAACGCTTATTCAGACAGTTTGTACGCAATCACATAGTCACCTTGCTTGGTGCCCAGCGAACCGTGGCCGCCGGCAACGACGAGCACGTATTGCTTGCCGTCCTTGCCGGTGTAGGTCATCGGTGTGGTTTGCGCGCCTGCTGGCAGGCGGCCTTCCCACAGTTGCTTGCCGTTTTTCACGTCGTAGGCACGCAGGTACTGGTCGAGAGTACCGCTCAGGAATGCAACGCCACCGGCAGTGGTGAACGTGCCGCCCAGGCTAGGTACGCCCATGCTCAGCGGGATCGGAACCGGCGAGCTGTCGCGCACGGTGCCGTTTTTGTGCATCCAGATGGTTTTGTTGTTGGTCAGGTCGACCGCGGCAACATAACCCCACGCTGGCGCCTGGCACGGCAGGCCCATTGGCGACAGCAGCGCTTCGAGGATCACACCGTACGGCGCGCCTTTGTTTGGCTGTACGCCTTCGGTTTCGCTGACACGTGGACCTTGCTTGGCGATATCGGCGGCCGGGATCAGTTTCGAACGGAACGCCATGTAGCTCGGGTTCACGAACGCGATCTGGCGAACCGGATCGACCGAGATGCCGCCCCAGTCGAACACGCCGAAGTTGCCTGGATAAACGATCGAACCTTGCAGCGACGGCGGGGTGAACGGGCCGTCATAACGCAGGGATTTGAAGTCGATCCGGCACAGCATCTGGTCGAACGGCGTAACGCCCCACATGTCGCGTTCTTTCAACGGCGGCGGCATGAAGTTCAGGTCGGATTTCGGTTGGGTTGGCGAAGTGTGGTCGCCTTCCACCGCGCCTTGCGGTACCGGGATCTCGTTGATCGGCACAATGGCTTTGCCAGTGTTGCGATCCAGCACATAGATGCTGCCCTGCTTGGTCGACGCCAGCACCGCAGGCTTCACGCCGTCTGCGGTTTTGATGTCCATCACGGTTGGCTGGCCGCCAACGTCCATGTCCCACAGGTCATGGTGGGTGAACTGGAAGTTCCAGCGCACTTTACCGGTGGCAATGTCCAGCGCGGTCAGGCCGGCTGCGTGCAGTTCCGATTCCGGGGTACGCGCGCCGCCGAACTGGTCCGGGGTCTGGTTGCCCATCGGCAGGTAGAGCATGCCGAGTTTTTCGTCGACCGCGAACATCGACCACATGTTGGGCGAGTTGCGGGTGTAGGTCTTGCCTTCGGCAATCGGCGCAGTGTCGTCCGGGTTGCCGCTGTCCCAGTTCCACACCAGTTTGCCGGTGTGCACGTCGAACGCGCGGATCACGCCGCTCGGCTCGTCGATGGAAACGTTGTCGGTAACGTGGCCGCCAATCACCACCAGGTCTTTGGTGACCGCTGGAGGCGAGGTGGAGTAGTAACCACCGGCATTGAAACCGCCGATGTTGGCAGACAGGTCAACCTGGCCTTTGTCGCCGAAGTCTTCGCACATTTTGCCGGTGTCGGCGTTCAGGGCGATCAGACGGGTGTCGGCGGTCGGCAGGAAGATGCGGCGTGGGCAAGCGCTGGCCGGGGCCGGGCTGGCCGAACCGGTCGGGCTCTGCTCGGACGCATAGACCGCGTCGTCGTGGTAAGTCACGCCACGGCAGGTCATGTGTGCCCAGCCTTTGAAGTTGGCCGCGTTCTGCGTGCTCAGCTTCGGATCGAAACGCCAGATTTCCTTGCCCGAATCCGGATCAAGGGCAATCACCTGGCTGTGCGGCGTGCACACGTAGAGCATGCCGTTGACTTTCAGCGGGGTGTTTTCGGCAGTGGTTTCGCCCGGATCGTTCGGCCCCGGGATATCGCCAGTGCGGTAGGTCCACGCTGGAACCAGTTTGCTCACGTTGGCCGGAGTGATCTGCGCCAATGGCGAGTAACGGTCACCGTGGGCGCTGCGGCCGTAGGAGTTCCAGTCACCGTCGGGCATGGCCGGGGCGGTGTTGGTCATGCCTTCAACGCTGTCGCGATCCAGTTGGCCTTTGATTTCACCCGGGTTGGTGAATTGGCTGGCCAGTGCCGTCAGGCCGGCCAGAACCACGGCCACGCTCAAGGCGCCGGTGCCCATCGGGGCAGGGCCATCGAGCAGCAGCGGACGACGGAACCATGGCAGCAACATGACCAGGCCCAGGGCGAACAGCATCGCCAGACGTGGTACCAACTGCCACCAGTCCAGACCGACTTCCCACAGCGCCCAAACGGTGCTGGCAAACAGCACGATGGCGTACAGGCCCAGCGCGGCGCGGCGGCGCAGCAGCAACAGAATGCCGGTCAGCGCGATGCCGATACCGGCCAGCAGGTAATACAGCGAGCCGCCGAGCATGCTCAGCTTGACCCCTCCGGCCAGCATGGCCAGGCCCATCAGTAGAAGCAGAATGCCGAGCAGGCTCGGTAACAGACGGCCCCGACTCGAAGCACTTTCGGTGCTCATAGTGTGATTCTCCGTGACGTTTATGTAGTCCCGCGCTGTAGTCACTGTAGATGACGATTTGGCGTGGGCATGGTTCAGATAAAACTTGTGTAGCTAACGAATTTCCTGTGGGAGCTGGCTTGCCAGCGATTGCGGTCTATCTGCCGGCATGTCTGCTGTCTGACCCACCGCTATCGCTGGCAAGCCAGCTCCCACAGGTTTTTGCAGTGTTTTTTAGAACGAAGACTGGATCTTGATCCCGCCGATCAGTGCGTCATCAACTTTGTCTACGCCGCCCGGATGGCGGATGTATTGCAGGTTCGGGCGTACGGTCAGCCAGTTCGTCACATGCACGCCGTAATACAGTTCGGCGCTGTACTCGGTGTCTTGCGGCGGCAGGAACGATGGGTCGTCGTAGTCATAAACGGCGCGGGCCTGGTTGGTCTTCTCGGCGTTTTTGCGATAGGCCGGGTTGACGTGGACGCGGGCCATGGCGAAGCCGATGTCGTCTTTGGCGCGGGCATCGAACGGGCCTTTGTAGGTGATACCGGCCTGCACGTAGTTGTCGATGGCGTTGGTTTTCTTGTCGTGCATCGTGCCGTTGGCGAACACGCTCAGGCCACGCGAGTTGTCGCTGGCCATGCTGGTGATCTGCTGCTGCACGCCGAGCCACACACCGTGTTTGCTGGAGGCGCTGCGGTAGGCTTCGCCGCTGAGGGCGGCGGGTTGGCCGTTGTTGTCTTTATAGACATCGCTGGCCTTGGCGTTGCTGTAGTAATAACCGGCACGGTACTCGCCCGGCAGGCCGTTGAATTTCGGCGTCCACACCAATTCAACCGGCAGGATCGCGCCTTGGGTGCCGCTGCCGCTCAACTTGAAGCCGTTGCCGCGATCGAGGTTGGACGGGTTTTGCTCGTAAGCGCCGACCTGTGCGTACAGCTCGGGCGTCAGGTGATATTTGACGCGCATCGCCCACTGACTGACCGGCCAGTTGTACCAGATGCCGCCGACCCAGTTGCCGACCTGCGAACCGCAGAACGCCAGGTTCTGGAAGTCGCACGGGAAGCTGTTGAAGTCTTCGCCTTCGCCGAAACGGCCGACCTTGATGTCGAGTTTCTGATCGAAGAATTTTTGCTGGTACCACATCTGCGTCAGGCGCGTGGTCTGGCCACGGCCCCAGACTTCCTGGGCCGACGTGAAGCCACCGACGCGCGGATCGTTGATGCGGTCGTTGCTGATGTTGTTGCCGCTGCGCTTGGTGATGGTCAGTTGAAACTCGGCGTCGTCCCAGCCGAGGATCTTTTGCAGGTCCAGGTGCGTACCGAGGCCGAACTGGTCGCTGTAGCGCGCCGTGCGATCGTGGTCGTAGCCGCCGTGCAGGTTGCTGCCCATTTCGCCGGTGTAATCGAGCTTGAAGTCGTAGCCTTTTTCCGAGAGTTCTGTGCGCTTGCCGTTCCAGTCACCGAGCATATACGGCGATTCACTGTCGAACGCGGGGGCGGCTTGAGCGCAGGTGGCGAGGCCGAGGGCGGTGCAGCCGCCAATCAGGCGCAGGGTGGAGATAGCGCTATCTCGAAACAACGGAAAATCAGGCATAAAAGGGGTCTTTCTTGGTCTTTTTTTGGGGATAAGCTGGCCGCTACGATTTGACGCAGGCAGTGAAGCGATTCAGCGGAAGGGCGGCAGGATAATGATCTGTAACAAAAAGACAAAGAGCTTTTGTAGACATGCAGCATTTCGTATTCGGTAACAGTGCGGCAAACGGGCGCATTGTCTCCTCGTTCGCAGGCTGCGATCTTCGCGGGTTGGCCTACATTTGAAGTCAGGCCTTCCACCCGGTCAGCCCCTCGGCTAAGGTGCGCGGCTTCTGTATTTTCACTTCGCCCAAAGGCCAGGCATGAACGAACAAACCCCCGATCCGCTGCACGGCGTAACCCTCGAACAGATCCTCACCGCGCTGGTGGCCCACTACGAATGGTCGGGGCTCGCCGAGCGTATCGACATTCGTTGCTTCAAGAGCGATCCGAGCATCAAGTCGAGCCTGACGTTTTTGCGTAAAACCCCGTGGGCGCGGGAGAAAGTCGAACGTCTGTACGTGAAATTGATGCGCACCAAGCGACCGCTCTGAGATGGACCCCGTGTGGCGCCATCGCTTGATCACCCTCGCAGCCACCCTTGGCTGGGCAGGGTTGGGCATTCAGCTGTACCTGATTTTTATCGCGCGTTTGAGTGTCGATGCCAGTCTGCTGGGCGGGCTGGTGAGTTTCTTCAGTTACTTCACGGTGTTGACCAACACCTTGGTGGCGACGGTGCTGACCTGCGCGGTGACCCAGCGCGAATCCGCGGCACGGCGCTGGTTTCTGCAACCGTGGGTCAGCAGCGGGGTGGCGGTAAGCATCGCTGTGGTCGGCCTCGCCTACAGTATTTTGCTGCGGCATTTATGGCACCCCGAGGGTTGGCAATTCATCGCCGACGAATTGCTCCACGACGTGATGCCGCTGTTATTTCTGGGCTATTGGTGGTTTTGCGTACCGAAAGGCACGTTGCGCCTGTGGCATCTGCCGTTGTGGCTGATTTATCCGCTGATCTACTTCATTTACGCGTTGCTTCGCGGGCATTTTCTCGGGGCGTATGCGTACCCGTTCATTGATGTGGCGACGTTGGGTTATCCACAGGTGTTCATCAATGCCGGGGGGATATTGGTGGGGTTTGTGGGGATTGGCGTGGCGGTGATTGGCCTGGACCATTGGCGCTCCCGCACGAAGTTAAAGTACCGGTAGGAGCTGCCGCAGGCTGCGATCTTTTGACTCTGGCTTAAAAAGACAAGATCAAAAGATCGCAGCCTGCGGCAGCTCCTACAGGGGATATCACTCTTCTTCAGAGCCTTCGGCGCGCCAGTAGCCGACGGCTTTCACCAGTTTCTCGTCGAGCCCATGCTCATCGAGCAGCACGCGGCGGATCTGCCGCGAGACTTTGGTCTCCGTCGCCACCCACGCATAGAGATTGCCTTTGGGCACCTGCAGTTGCTTGACGGTGGTCAGCAGGTTATCCGTACCGCCATCGCGCAGTACCCAGATGACATTGACCTGCGCGGCGCTTTCCAGCGTTTGCTGCTCGGCACCGTTTGCCACTTCGATCACCACCAGCGCCTTGCGATTGGCCGCCAAGCCTTCGAGGCGGCGTGCGATGGCCGGGAGGGCGGTTTCGTCGCCGATCAGCAGGTAGCTGTCGAAAATGTCCGGCACGATCATCGAGCCGCGCGGCCCGCCGATGTGCAGGAACTGGCCCGGTGTGGCCTGTTCGGCCCAGGTCGAGGCAGGCCCGTCGCCGTGCAAGACAAAGTCGATGTCCAGCTCAAGTGTGTCGAGATCGTAGCGGCGCGGGGTGTAGTCGCGCATCTCGGGCATCGGGCCTTCGTTCTTGCCGCCGAGCACCATCGTCTCCAGTGCAGCGCTTTGTTCGGCGTTCTGCGGGAACAGCAGTTTGACGTGATCGTCCGTGCCCAGGCTGATGAACCCGGCCAGTTCCGGCCCGCCCAGGGTAATGCGGCGCATGCGCGGGGTCAGGTCGACCACACGCAGCACTTCGAGGCGGCGGCGTTTGATTTCATGCATCACGCGGTGAATGGTTTGGCTATCGACTGCAGTCATTCGGCTTTCTCCGGGGCAGGTTGAACGGCGGGGCCGTCGACGATGGCTTTGGCGGTGTTGTTGAGCAGATCACGCACACGCAGGATTTCTTCCGCGCTCCAGCGCCCGTGATGCAACTGCAAGGCGTGGCGCAGGTTGTGCACCGCTTCGTGGATTTCCGGCGGCCGGTCATGGCCGCGCAGCGAACGTTTGCTGACGTCGATGCGCATGCGCACACCGTCCAGCGCCACGGCTTGCTCGCTCAGCGAAAGGCGTCCGCTGTCAGTCACGCTGTAGCGTTTCTTGCCGCCCTCGGCGTCGCCGCTGATCAATTCGCTTTCTTCCAGAAAGGTCAGGGTCGGATAGATCACGCCGGGACTCGGGCTATAGGCGCCGTCGAACATGGCTTCGATCTGGCGGATCAGGTCGTAGCCGTGGCACGGCTGTTCGGCGACCAACGCCAGCAGCAGCAATTTCAGATCGCCCGGGGCAAATACTCGCGGGCCGCGACCACCGCGTTCGCGGCCGGGGCGTTTCTCGAAGCCGTCACGGCCATCGCCATGTTCGCGGTGGGGGGAATGATGGTCTCTCATTTCTGTCTTCTCTCGTCGTGTTTAGATACAACTTAAGATATATCTTATGGCGAATGCAAGAGGTTCGGATCAGCGGTCGCTGCGGCGCTTCAACGAAAATGGCGCCGGCGTCGATGCGGGATGAGGTTTGTATTTTTCTAGAGTAATTGTGCTAATTACAACAGTGTGAAATCGAATATCAGTTTCTTTATTGGCGCATAAGCCTGTAATAACAAGCGCTATGGAAGGTTTTAAATCTGTATGTTTTTTTGCTGAAAACTGTATGTAGTATAGTTCTGAGAGTCACTGTTCTCTTAAGGGCTTAAAACAGTTTTTTTTCTCTTTTACATGGGTATCAATAACTACGGGTAGTGGTGAAATTTCCTACTTACTTTGTTGTTGAATTACTTGATCATGCCTCCGCGTCGAAAGTTGAGTCGGCAAATGACAAAACTTTCCACGCATCAATCCTTATCAAAAGCAGGTACTGATCATGTTCAAGAAGTTTGCAATTTCCGCCCCGATGGCCATTCTGGCACTGAGTTCTTCCGTGGCGTTTGCCGCAGACCCGATTAGCCAGACGATCAACATCAAGGCCTTCGTGCCTACTTCGCTGTTCAATGTCGCTCCTCAGACGCCAGGCTTCGGTGTCGATGAAACCATGACCCAGTTGGGCAGCGGCGAACTGAGCACTATTACTGAAATCTTCAACATGAAGCATACCGACAACAAGGGTGCGATCAATGCCGTGCTCGACGGCACTGCCGCGTTGTACAACGGCCGTGACAGCATCCCGCTGAGCGTCAAGATCGGTGGCGTGGAAGTCACTAGCGTCACCACCGAAATCGTCAACGAAACTGACTCTGTACCTGGCGTGCAGCGGGAAATGGTCATCAGGGCTGCCGCGCCAACTGCTGGGCAATCGGGCAACTACTCGGGTAGTTTCGCCGTGGTATTCGAGCCTGTGTTGAAGCCGTAAACAACTTTTTGAATAACACAATGCTTATTCAATAGTCTTGGCCCACTGATCATCTATCGATGATCAGTGGACGCCAGCTCATCAAGTAATTCGAGTATTAAAGACCATGTTCCCGATGACGCCCATCGCGGCAGCGCTCGCACTTTTTTTATGTGCCAGTGCCTTGGCCGCGCCCACTAATAACGCTAACACACCGCGCAGTCTGCTTGCTCAGGCCAAAGGGTTGCCGGCGGAATTCGAAGAACACTTCTTCGATGTGCCATTAGCTGTTCGGGTTGAGCGTGATCAACAATTTCTCGGTGAGGCGATGGTCGTATTAAGCAAGGATGATCGCGTCACTCTGCTGGAATTTACCGATACCAGCGACAGCCAGATCCCGGCCAGTGAACGGGAGATATTGGGTGTTTTTCTGAAGCAGGGTGTGAGCCTGGGCGCCTGTCAGGGCAGTTGCCCCGAGCAAGTATTGGCAGTGCATTACAACCTGCAGAATTCGCTGGTGTCGATTGCTACCGAAAATGCCGAGCGCGACATCGACGCCCTGCGCTATTACACCCTCCCGGAACAGGGCAGCACCGGGTTGATCCTGCGTAATCAACTGAACCTCAACGGTGGGCAGGAGCAAGACCTCGGCGGACGTTATGGCCTTGAGGCGAGTAGCAGCCTCGGCAACTGGACGCAACGGGTCAACCTGCAACTGGCGCGCCTGGGCGGACCTGACGACAAGCTCTATCACGCGGTGCACGAACTGTACGGCCAGCGTGAATTGCAGGGCAATTTTCTGCGCCTGGGTTATTTCACCCCCAGCTCCGAAGGCCTGACGCGGCAGTTGCGTTCATTTGGCGCCAGCCCCGATACGGCGGCGGGCGTGATGTTTGGCAGCTCCGACAGCCTGGCAATCAACAATCCTACGCCCAGCGTTTATCCGATCTACGTCACGGCCAACCGCCAGGCATCGGTGGAAATCTATCGCAATGGTCTGTTGATCAACACCCAAGCGGTCAGTGCCGGCCTGCAAACCCTCGACACCCGGACGCTGCCTGGGGGCATTTACGAAGTCGAAGTGCGGCTGATCGAAGACGGCCAGATCACCTCAACCACGCAGGATCTGGTGTACAAACCCAGCAACTGGCGCAATCACGATGAGCGTTGGCGCTACAGCGTTTTCGCCGGCCAGGAAAGCAAATTGTTGAGTAACTGGGACGAACAGTCTCGTGGGGATATGACGGCCGGTGCAGCGCTGAATTATCTGCTGCACCCGCGGGTGATCGTCGGCCTCTCGGCGCGGCAACTGCAAGGCAAGCAGCAAGTGGCTTCGTCGATTGACTGGACGTTGGCCAATAACACCAGCCTGTACGCCAACGTTTACCAGACCGAAGACCACGGCACCGGGATGGATCTGCAAGGCATCTACAACTATGGCTCGGGCAACCTGTTCGCCACGCATAACCGCAGCTGGCTGGACACCACCAATATTTATGAGACCTTGCCGGACGGTACGCGGGTACGCCAACGCAACGTGTATATCGGCCAGACCGCCAATACGTCGCTGGCGATCAACCATCGACTTAACAGCAAGCAATCGCTCAATGGCCGGGTTTCCCATAGCGAGGGCAATGTCGAGGGCGTGGGTATCGACCTGGGCTGGACGCAACGCAGCCTGCTGCTTGGCAGCGATGCCAGTTGGCGTTTTTCGGTGTTCGATCGCCCCGCCAGTTTCAGCAGCGGGCAGGCACGCAATCGCGGAGTCGATTTGAGTGTCAGCCTGGCCCTCGGCGCAAAGGGCGAACAGTGGTCGGGCAGCATCGGTACGCGCACGGCCCGGGAGGGTGGCCGCGACAACAACGCGTCGCTGACCTACAACAAGACTCTGGAAAACCACGTACTGCAAAACGTCTCGGTGACGGCGCTCGCTGACACCTATGGCGTCGGCGTATCAGGCCTTGGCAGTTTCCGCACCGATGCATTCAATGGCGATGCGTTCATTCAGCGCTCGTCCTACAACGGCAATTACACCGGCGGCCTCAACCTCGACAGCACCGTGGCGGTTGGCGCAGACAAGATCGTCATGACCAGCCAGCACGCCAGCGGCGGTGCCGGGATGATCATCGACGTTGAAAGCGATCTCGACGACATCGCTCTACGCGCCGACGACCTCAGTGGCGGCAGCACAACCCTGCGCCCGGGGCGCAATTACGTGTCACTGACCGCCTATAAAAACAGCTCGGTGAGCTTCGATTTCGAAGGCAACCACGTGCCGTCCGCCAGCATTCAACCGCAGCGCGCCCGCTACCACATGAACAAGGGCGGAGTGGGGTACCGCAAGATCACCGTGAGCAGAACCCTGACCGTGCTCGGGCGTTTGCTCGATCCGCAAGGCAAGCCGCTCAAGGGCCACCACATCATCAACCACGCCAGTCGCGGTGTCAGCGAGGTGGACGGCTTCTTCTCGATGGAAATGAACGCCGGTTCACCGACCCTGGAAGTGCGCTCCGGTGAACAGTTGCTGTGCCAGTTCCGTCTCGACACGGCCAATGCGCGCAGTGAAAACGATGTGCTGATGATCGGGGATCTGCGTTGCACGCCGGATACGTTGGCAGACACCACTCCACGTCAACGAACGGCAGGTTAACCAATGACTGGACAAACATTGAAATTACCCAGCTCGCTGAAGAGTCGCTTCGGCCGATTCACTGCGGCCGTGGTGTTTGCGGCATCACCGCTGTGGGCGCAAGCAGGCAATGTTGAAGTGACGGCTTTGTTTCGGCCGGATCCGACCAATCCCATGGTCAATAAATTCACCAACACCACACCCAGTTCCGGTTACTGCGAACATTTCTGGGCGCATTGTCAGGCCAACAATTTGTTCAGTCTGACCTTGCCATTGGGCGGGTACCCGGTCACTTCGGGCAAACCGGTGCAGGCCAATCATCCCGACCCGCGCCAAGGGGCCTACCTGAAAACGCCCTCGCAATGGCGACGATTGTCTGTCACGAACGAGAGCGGTGATGAGGCCAGTCTGGAAATTCGCATTTCCGGCATCGGTGGCCGCGCCGACCATCATGCCGATGTTGGGGAGTTGACCGGCGGCGGTGGCTATAACCAGTTGTGGAGCACCGGCCGCTGGCACGCAGCCCCCGCTCCCTGTGTGTCCGGTGGCGGATTGAACGGTACCAGCTATTACGTCATTTTCATGTGGATGGTGCCGGAAAATGCAGGCGCGTGTGCCACGACAGCGCTGTTTGACCTGCCCAACTTCAATTACCGCTATATCTTCTTCGGATACGAGCTTCGTACGCCCAATCCGCTGAAAATGCCGACCGGTACCTACCGAGGCAGCATCACCTATACGGTCGGGCCGGGTCTGGATTTCGATTTTGGTGACGCCGTCCTCCCCAACGATTCGCTGGCCACCATCGATTTTGTCTTGAGCGTTGAGCACACCCTCAAAGTCGAAATCCCCCCCGGCGGTCATCGTATCGAGCTGTTGCCGCAGGGCGGCTGGCAGGCCTGGCTGCAGCGCAATCGCCGCCCTGAACGCCTGTTCCGCGACCAGACATTCAGTATCTCGAGTTCCAGCCGTTTCAAGATGCAGCTCGAATGCCAGTACGGCGACGGGAGCAATACGTGCCTGATCCGCGATCCGGTTTCCGGAGATGCCGTGCCGCTGAACATCGCCGTCACTCTGCCGGCCGGAATGATCGATGCCGGCGGGCAGCCAGTCAATCGACGTCCGTTATTGCGCGACGGTACAGGCACCGAGCTTTTTGAGCCGGCCTATTACGTTGATCGCAAACCGGCAACGCTGCATTTCGAAGTCGGCCGTGAAGCGGTCGAGCAAATGCTTACCGGTGAGGGGAAAACCTACACCGGCGATGTCACCGTGATCTGGGATTCGCAAGTCTGAGCACCCTGTGTGCGTGTTTCGTTCATCGTTCTACATCCAGAGGCTGAAACCATGAATTATCGACTGGCATTGCTGCTCGCAGGCTGGCTACCGCTTATCTCTCACGCTGGACCCGCGATCAACGTCGGCGTGGTCTACGACTATCTCGACGGTGATAAGAGCACTTACCTGAAACGGGTTTTCAACGGTGGCGACGCCACCGCGTTCGTCAAGATCAACATCCTCGAAATCGTGTACGACGCCGACGGCACCGCGCGGGAAATTGCGCTGGTCAACCAGACCGAAGCCAATGCCCGTGATGGCTTGATGGCCAGCCCCGCGCGACTGATCGTCCCGGCCAATGGCATGCAGGGCAGTCGTCTGGTGTTCATGGGCGAACGGGAAAAGGAGCGTTATTTCCGCGTGCGATTCGTCCCGGTGGTGCCGGAAAAAGAAGATGAATTTGCAGTGGCCGAAGAGGAGCGCGATGAATACAAAAAAGGCCTGTCGGCAGGCGTAAACGTGTTGGCCGGATACGGCACGGTGTTCTTCGTGCGCCCCAAGGAGACTCGTTTCAACAGCGTGATCAGCAACGACGCGACCCGCTATGAAGTGCGCAACAGTGGCAACAGTACGGTGGTGGTCGACGAGTTCAGAAACTGTTCGGCGAAAGATGAAAGCGACTGCCAGCCGACCACCAAGCATCACGTACTGCCAGGCCGTGCCTTCACGTTCGATAAACAGAGCGGTCGTGAATACAACTTCATGTTGATCGAGGGCAAGTCGAGCAAACCGATCGAGGTCAAGGGTTGATACCCGGACGTAAAAGGTGATGAAGATGTCAAACACCACACGCGCAGCCATTTCACTGGCGCTGCTGTTACCCATGAGCGGCATTGTGAATGCGACCGTCGAGCGTGAAAAGTTCGAGGTCTCGGTGAGTATCCCCACCGCGGAGTTTTATGTAATCCCCTCCGAGCCTGACTGGATTCATCAGGAGCAGGCGTTGCCGTTCAATCCGGTATCGGGGACGTTTACCCCGCTGCGAAAGAACTTCGATGTGAAAAACGTCAATGGCGGCATTACGGCGCGCATGAGTACCGAGCCCTATCTGAGTAATGGCAGGGACACGGACAACATCCCGTTGATCGTAACGTTCAACCGCAAACGCCTGAGCCTCGTTGCCGAACCGGTCATCACTGAACTCGATGGCCAGGCAGGCCAGCGGGTGGGCCTGGAAATAGCCGCGGCTTTACCGGTGGACGCTTATCAGCCAGGCAGTTACTACGGCAGTGTGCACATGATTTTTGAAGCGCTGGCGCCTTGATCATTCATGCGCGAGGACATCGCTGCGCTTACCGGCTTTGCGGTCGCTGGTTGAGTAATTTTCAGCGGTGCGGGTGTCGCTCGGCGCTGATCTCGCCACAAGGATCTTTCAGAATGAACAGCAGTCGATTCAACAATGTTTTAAAGCGTCTGGTTGCGGGCATTGTGCTGTCTGCGTCTCTGAGTCTGACGGCGCAAGCGCTGACGAAAAATATTGACGCGTCGTTTCGACCCGATGCGGCAAACCCGCAAATGAACAAGTTTCGTAACGACACACCGGTAACAGGAGTGTGTGCGGGGCACATGCCGGCTCGATGTGAGGCGATGAATATTTTCTCGATCAGGGACGATATGTTCAAAGCGAATTCCAATGGTCCGTTATTGGCCGACGCCGCTGATCCCAGGCAGGGCGCGATGTTCAAGATGCCGTCCGACTGGCGTCGTTTTCAAGTGACCCACACAGAGACGGGGGAAGTCGAAACCGTTGAAATGCGAATTGCCGGGGTGGGTGTCAGGTCTGATCTGCCTACTGATATGTCGCATCACAAGGTGTGGGTCGGTGGGCAAGGGTCCTGGTCACACCCCAAACCACCCAATCCTTGCCAGAGTACGGGTTACGTGATCGGTACACCTTGGTACATTCTTTGGCACTGGATCGTTCCGGAACGGGCGGGAGTCTGTGCCGTAGCTGCACAGGTAGAAATTCCTGAATTGACGTATCAACTACTCGAATACTCCTACGAGCTCAGGACCCCCAATCCTCTAACCATGTCCACCGGCAACTACACCGGTTCCATCACCTACACCATGGGGCCGGGGCAAGATTTCGACTTCGGCGACATCATGATCCCCAATGACACCCTGTACACCTTCAACTTCAATTTGTCGGTGCAACACACCCTTAAAGTTGAAGTCCCGCCAGGCGGGCACCGGGTCGAGTTGCTGCCCCAGGGTGGCTGGCAAGCCTGGCTGAATCAGGGGCGCAGACCGACGCGATTATTCCGCGATCAAACCTTCAATCTGTCGGCTTCTTCGCGCTTCAAGATGAACCTGGAATGCCAATACGTCAGCGGTAACAACTGCGCACTCCTGGAGCCGAATGCCGGTCACGTTGTACCGCTTGAAGTCAGTGTCACGCTGCCGAGCGGCTTGACTGATGCCTCGAACGAGCCGGTGAATCGTCGTCCATTGCGTCGCGATGGTGTCGGTACCGAGCTGTTTCAGCCCGGTATTTACGTGGACCGCAAACCGGGCACGCTGCATTTCGAAGTGCCGCGTGATGACGTTGAGGAGATGATCAACCAAGGGACCGCCCGCCACTACTCAGGCAACGTCACCGTGATCTGGGATTCGCAAGTCTGAGCCTGGCCTGAACAACCGCCAGTTGCAGTGGGCCGACCTGCGGACATGACGACAATCATCGTCATACCCGCAGGGTTGCCACGGGGGCTGTTTCAGATTCCAGCGTTTGTCAGTGCTGTGCGGGTCAGTCGTCTGCCCAGCGCCTTCTCCTCATCGCCGATGTCGGTGTACAGCCGTTCGTACACTGCGTCGGTCATGGCGTCACCGGTGAAAACCGTAGCGTCTGGAACCGATAGCTGTCGGGCAAGATTTTGCAGCGCCTGGCGACGCAACGCTTTTTGCTCTTCAGGCAAATCCTTGCCATCCGCCCAGGCTTTTTGCGCTACACGCAACTCGTCCAGTTGCCTGGCTTTGCCTTCGTGGATACTTGCGTTGTTTTTGAATTGGCCTGGGTAAGTGTCGTGTAAGTAGTCCGTCCAGAAAACCTGCTCGAGCATCTTGTTGACCAGGCCGTCGCCCTCTTCCAGCGCAATCACCCTGTCATACGCTTTATCGATGGCTTCCTGATCGACGCCGGCGAGCTCTGACCAACGTCTGTCCCGGGACTGCCATGGCAGCTCCAGGCGCTCGGCCAGTCCGGTTTCATAGGCTAAATGCACCTCCACTTCATCAGGTCGGCCTGCCCGGGTGGCAACAACTTCACGGGCGATGTCGTTGACTTGCTCAAGGCGCGCCGCGCCTTTTGCCAGCGTCACCAGTTTGCCTTCCAGTTCTGCCTGTGACGTCGAATACGAATAGGCTTCCGAGGCAAGTACCTTGATTCCCATGTTGTTGAACATCTGCGCGCCGGCATTGGCGCAGGTCGTCGGTGCCGTGGATTCGGCGAACAGTTCATTGCGCACTTTCGGATCGAGATAAGCGGCGTCGATCATGCGCCAGACGCGATCGGTAAGTTGCTTGCGAGCGTCACCACCGTTTCGGTAGTCGGCGGATATCAGCAGTTTGTCGATGACCTGAAAGAACCCCTGTGAATCGGGTTCTGTCGCCAGGTCGTGCCATGCCTCGAGCCTGAACGCCCCGCGCCCGGACTCGCTGGTGCCCCAGAATGTCAGGTCAGACATTCGCCAGGACGACACATCCCGCGCAGCCGGTTCACTGTAGTAATGCTCGGGATCGATGCCGACCGATCTTCGATACTCGTGATAGGCCAGCCGATTGGCTTCAGACAGACTCTCGGCATCAAGGCGTGTACGAGCAACAAGCAGCGCCTGATCGGAACCTGCGGTCACCTGCGGGATTCGACTGATGGGGTTTGCCTGCATGTCCAGAAAGAAACCTCTGGGCCGACGCTTTTTGAAAATCCCCTCCGGCCAGCCATCAATGCCGGTTTTGTTCAGGCTCAGTACTTTCAAGCGTGGCATGCGCTCGACATTTACCGCACGACCCAAAGGGTTACCGTCGAGCCGCAAGCTTTCCAGACGCGTCAGGTTGCCCAGACGCTCGACGTCGGCGGCGCTCAGTTCAATCAGGTTGTCGCTCAGACGCAGCGTCTCGAGCATATGCATATTGCCGATGCCTTCGGGAAGTTGCTTCAACTGACAATGTCTGGCGCTTAACTGACGCAGTTGCCGGAAGTCTTTCAGCAGGCCTTTGGAGTCGATGGCAAAGCGCGAGTTATCCACATTCAGTGCGGTGATCTGGTCGAGGTACTTGCTCATTTCCGGCAGTTTTTTCCACCACCGTACGAGATCGCTCGGAGCCAGATCGCTCGACAGGTCAAGCGTATATCCCTCATCCACATGGGCGCTGCGTTTGTCGAGGAACCTGGCTTTTCGTTTGAAACAGTCGATAAGTTGCTCAGCGATGTGTCGTCCGCCACCGCTGACGAAATTGCGTGGGTCTGATACCGGGTAATCCGGTTGTTCCCACTGCCACTTGTGGAGTAACACGCGCAGGTCGTCGAGCTCTGTTTCCAGGCGTTTCAGTGTGGCCATCGCGTCGTCCTGGGTACCCAGCGACTGGACAAACTGCCTGACCTCTCGCTCATTGAAATGAGGGTACAAATCCTCCACCCATGAGGCGAGGTTCGCCTCATGCCGGGACTGCCTGGGCCCTCGCAGCAACAGTAAATCTTCTCTTGGGCACTCAGGCACACGCCCTCGATCATCAAGGGCGACCCGACGTTCGGCCGGCGTTGCAGTCCGCGCGATGACCCACTGTTTGAACAGGGGGCCTTCATTGCGGCGCAACCTCAGCGCATTCAATTGTTCGTCAGGCAACGCCTGCAAAACACCTTGATACAGATCAGTCGGCTCATGCAACTTTGTGCCTTGGGCGTCTTGAACTTCATAGCGGCCGTCGCTGCCCTTGACCAGAATTCGTACGGTGGCGGCATTCTCCGGGCCCACCTGGCAAGTCAGCTCACCATCGAAACGGCCGACGCGAAGCTCGATGCGCACATCTGCCAGTGAGTCGCTGTAAAGGCGCAGCGCATTGAGCGTCAAGCGTTCGGTATCGGCGTTCGTTAAAGATTTTCGGTAAAAACCTTCATGCGCCCGCGCGGTTCGCGTTTCCAGCTGCAGCTCCCGGGCGATGCGTTTGAGGCGCAAGGGGAGGCGATTCTCGGCGACCATGATCGCCCGTTCGGCGCGGGTGGCTGTGGCCAGAAGATTGTCGATGCCTTGCGCCGGGATGTCGGGAAACGCCGCGCGGATCAGGGGCGCCAGGCCTTTATTCTCGAATACTTCACGGCTGGCGTAATCTTCGTTGAACAATTTGCCGCGGCCGTTCTCAGTCACGGCAACGATGCGTTTGCGCAACGCGCGAACGCGCGCATCCAGCGATGCCGGAAGGGCATCTGCCGGGACATCGAGAATGATCGCCGTACCGTTTTCATCCAGCGTCTGCATCACGATCTTCAACAGTTCACCGTTGAACAATTGGCGATCCTGGAGTTGAACAACCAGCTTTTTACCTGCCGAAGCGTCTTTGCCTGTGTGCTCCCAGATGGTTTTGTGCGTAGCGTCAATAATCCGCATCGAGGCTTTTTCGGGCCACATGCCATGAGCCGTGAGTATCTGCAGCTGTGTCACGGGGTCCGCTTTTCCATAGACCAGCGGGTCGTCGCTGCTCAGGGAGTCGATGAACGAACGGATGTCCGAGTCAATATCAAGGCGCTCTATCGTGTCGGTCAGCAGAGTGGGAGGGCGCAGGTTCTCGACATACATGCCACGCAATTCTGCGGGGTCGGTGCCGCTGATCTTGCGCGCTGTTTCGAGCTGGGCATCGCTCAGATCCGCAACGGCAGGGCCAATGCGACGCAATAAAGTGGCGTCGTCCCAGGTCCGCGGTTGCTCGCCTTCGAGCACGTAGGCACCCGTGCCATTGAGCGTGACTTGCGGTTGATAGGCTTCAGTGCGTTCAGGGTGTTTCAAGCGAGTCGTGCCGGTTTTCGCATCGCGTGTGAGTTCATAGTGTTTGTCCTGCGCACGCAGAATCTCCTTGCCTTCGTACGCGTGCACGCCTGTTGCGTCGGGCTTGGCGTCCTTCGGCAGATCGATTGTTCGCTGTTCATAGGGGGCGTGGTCCGGGTGCCAGAGTGTGTCACGGCCATCGGGCAGCTTCACGGGCTTCATGCCCTCGACCAGTGGCGATAACTTGAACTTGAACGCGCCCGCAATCTCGGCCCCGGTTGCAAATAACGCCAGTTGAATGACATCCGTCACCACGCTGACTACGTGCTCGGCCGCCTCAAGGCCCAGGCCTTCAGCAAGATCGACAATGCCTTCGATCACGTCATAGGTCAGTTGATAAACCGTGTAAGCCATCATCAATTCGCCCAGGCCCGGCACGAATGGCGTCGCTATCAGCAAGGCCACGTTGAAAATGTCCGATACGATTTTCTTGAAATTTTCCCACCAGGCCCAGCGCGCCCTGGTATCAGTGTCGGCGGTAGACACGGCGATTACCTTGGCGTCGTTGAGAATCTTGTTGAGCTTTTGCTGATAGGCATGTGTCCAGTAGTCGCTGGGCAGTGGCAGGTGCTCGAACTTCAGGTGCGCATTGAGCTTGTCTTCTGTACGCCATGGCGGACGCGAGTCCGTCGGATCAACCTTTTCGTGCCAGACCACGTGGCTGAGACATTGTTCGAGGTCGGCAAAGAAGTGCCCGCGCTGTTGATGATCGACAAACTGGCTGAAGAACTGGCGGTAACTGAGTTGCGATGCAGCGCCGGTTTTGTTTTCGCGCAGTTGCCGCGTCAGCTCAGTCATGAAGGCATCGGGTGATGTGTATTCCTTCAGCGGATGCTCCGGATCATGGGGGACATAGGCAATGAGCTGGCGAATGCCTTGGCTGTCTCTCACGGCAGGAACCAACAGCAGCACACCGGTCAGACGTGTCTCCATCATGGAAAGATCACAGCACTGCATGCGTAGGCCATTGAGCAGCGGCAGAGGGGCGCCATTGGCCAGCGCGGTGATCAGCTTGTAGGCGTCGATCTGAATGTCGCCCGTGGTCAATGCCAACTCGGCGGCGGCGCTTAATGCATCCTTCAGACTTTGCGTCACTTTGTGCTGCATGACGGCGACGGCCACCGGTTCGCCGGGCAGCAAGTAGCTTTGCAGGTGCTGGTTGTACAGTTTGCCGATGTCCAGTTCCCTGCACAGCGTCTGGAACTGGCTGATGGTCATCTTTGCCTTGATCGGCAATATATCGAAATGCCCGAGCTTGTCGGGTTGGCTGATGTATTGCGAATCGGCAAGTACCGTTTCGCTGGCAGCGAAGTTGTGCAGCGCGGCGTCCAGCAGCGATACGGTTCGAGTCGTGACACCGCCCAAGGTATCGATCGTGTACCAAGGTCCTGTCTTGGGGATGTACAAGTGCAGGAAGGTTGTCTTGACGTCATGGGTGACGGCGTATTTTTCCTTGAGCTTCGCCTGGAGCAAAGGCGCCGCGAATGTACGCACGTCCTGGAGTTTTTCGAACAGCTTGTCGACCTGATTCTGAGAGCCCCAGGCCTTCAGGTTGGCGTTTTTCAGTTGGGTGTGTTGGCCGGCAGGCGCGGTGTTGTACCAGGGCTCGATCTTCAGTGCCGCGCTCGCCAGTGCCTTGCCCCGGCCGAGGCTCGCGGTTTTGAAGTTTTCGTGCAGGGTGGAGCTTATGAAATCGTAGTGCCGACCTTTGTTCTGGTCAGGCGTGGAAGCATCAGACATGGCAATCATCCTTGATTGTTTGAGGATGACCAGCCTATCTGTTGGAGGGCAAAACAAAAGTCTAAAAATTGCCGCCCCAGCGGCTCTTTTACCCGTTTATCCGCTGAGTATTTGAATCTGAAAAATAACTGACTACCACCTGCCAGGGCGCCAATCAGTGTTGCTCCAGGCGTGCAACGCTTGAACCTTCAACCGGGCGACATTGTGAGTCGCTGCCCGGTTGCAGATACGCCGTGAGAATTGGCGCCATGCCCTTGAGTACCTGCGTCGGCAAGGCCGAGGTGAATTTGAAGTTCTCCGCCGAGCGCCCCGGAACGAACGCGGTGAGGGTGCCGAAATGGTGATCGCCGATGTAGAACACGAAGGTCGCGGTGCGGTTGATCGACTTCGAACTGAGGATGCGTCCGCCCGAGCCGATGGCTTCGATGCGGTTGTCGCCGGTACCGGTCTTGCCACCCATGGCCAGTGGGGTGCCATCCGCGAGTTTGAAACTGCCGGAAACACGTTTTGCCGTACCGGCGTCCACCACTTGCGAAAGTGCTTCGCGCATCGCCGTGGCGACTTCCGATGGCATCACCCGTTTGCCAACGTGCGGGTCGTTGACCAGCCGGGTTTCATAGGGTGTGTCGGCGGCAAAATGCAGACTGTCGATCCGTAGTGTCGGCATGCGCACGCCGTCATTGAGGATGGTGCCGATCAGTTCGGCCAGCGCTGCCGGACGGTCGCCGGAGCTGCCGATGGCAGTGGCCAGCGACGGCACCAGATGGTCGAACGGGTAGCCGACTTGTTGCCAGCGTTGATGAATTTCAAGAAACGCCTCGATCTCGAGCATGGTGCGGATGCGGCTGTCGCGCGCGCCTTTGTGCTTGCTCTTGAACAGCCAGCTGTAGACTTCCTGACGTTCGAAGTGACTGGCCTTGACGATCTGGCTGAAGGTCGCGTCCGGGTGATTCAGCAGATAGCCGATCAGCCACAGATCGAGCGGGTGGACCTTGGCGATGAAGCCTTGATCGGGCAAGTCGTAGCTGCCCGGGCCGTAGGAATCGTAGAGCCGGATGAGGCGGTCGTCTGTCAGTTTCTCGTTGAGCTTGGCGCCTTTGAGGTGCGAGCGCACGAAAGTGTTGAAGTCTTCCTGGCTGGCGTTCGGCAACAGATAACGGTGCACGGCGGCCATGCGGATCGGCGTCGGGCGCATGCTGTCGAGGAACGTTTCGAGACGCGCCTTCGTGTCCTTGTTCTTGTACTTTTTCCAGAACTTGAGCAGGAACGAAGTGCCTTCGCGATCGGCGAAACTCGCCAGGTATTCCTGGCGCCTTGGGTCACGATCATCCTTGAGCAACTCGGCGCTGCTGTTGGGACCGGAGTAGGTGGTGTAACGCACGATATCGCGCATCAGCCGAATGAACGGCAGGTTGATCGACTCGCGCAGGGAGTCGCGCAGGGTCGGCAGGCGACCGTTGTCCTCTTTGCGAAAGTTGTTGAAGGTGTGCAGCCCGCCGCCCGTGAAAAATGCTTCGCCGGGGCTGGCCGAGTATTTGCGATCCAGCGCTGCACTGAGCAGCTTCGACAGGTCGTGATCCTTGTTCTGGATCAGGTAATCGACAACCCAGCGGCTGAGGCGATCCTGCTCCGGCACCTCGACTTTTTTGAGTTCCGGCACGCCCATGGCGCCGTACTTGTCGTGCAGTTCGGCGATGATTTGCAGGTAGGTGGTGAGCACGCGCATCTTCGCTGTCGAGCCCAATTCGAGTTTGCTGCCTTCATTGATGTCGAACGGCTGGTCGGTGCTGTCGGTCTGCACCCGCACGCGCGAACCATCCGGGGTCAGTTCGAACAGCGTGAAGCTGTAGCGCACTTGAGTGGTGCTGGTCGGCGTCAGCAAGCGCTCGCCGAGCAAACCGACTTCGGCAGCGTAGGCCGGGTCGGCGAGTTTCTTCAGGTAGGCGGTGGCCTGGGTTTGCAACTCGCCTTGCAGGGTGCTGGTGGCCGAGAGATCGAGCCGGTCGAGGTCGTACAGCGGCCGGTTGAGCATGCTCGCCAGACGGCTGCGGGCAGCGCTGATACCTTTGTTGGTCTCGATTGGCTGGATGGTCGGCTGGGTCTGCCAGTCGCGATAGCTGACGGTGCTGGCCAGTGCAGCATCGGCCAACGCGCTGTCGATCACGCCGCTCTGCTTGAGCAGGCGCAAATGGCTGTCGGTGAGGTTGGCGAGTTCTTCGCGGCCCCTGGTCAGGTAATACGAAGGGCGGCGCTGGGCAATCATCAACGAGAGCATTTCGCGCAGGGCCAGGCCTTTGTCGGCCATGGTTTTCGGGTCGGTCTGCGGACTGTTGAGCTGCTCGTTGGCCTTGACGAAATCAGTGCCGTACCAGACCCGTAAACCCTCGGCCATGCCGTGCACTTCACCGTGGCCCGGTACGGCAGACAACGGCACGCTGTTGAGGTAATCGCGAATGATGTTTTGCCGTGCACCCAAGGTTTGCGGACCGTCCTGATAAGCACGCACGCTGGCGGAAATCATCTGGCGGATCTTCTCGGCGCCGGAAGCCGTCAGGCCTTCAGGGGAGTGCCGATATTTTTCCAGTTGCGTCGCCAGCGTACTGCCGCCAGCCGATTGCCCGGGCAGATGCAGCACCTTCGCCACTTGCGACCAGGCGGCCATGCCGAACCGTGGCCAATCCACCGCCGGGTTGGCCAGCGGTTGTTTGGGGTCGAGCAGAAAGCGGTTTTCGATAAACAGCAGGCTGCTGACCACCACCGGCGGAATCGCCGCGAAGTTCGAATACAGTTGCTGCGGATAGTTGTACTTGTACAGCGGCGCGGCGCGGCAATCGGTGATCGACAACCCGGCCTGGATCTTCTCGGAATAAGGCACAAACAGGCCTTTGTCGGTGTAGCTGAGCAGGGCGGGGGAGAAGCGTGTCTGCTCGGTGACGACGTAATTGCGTTTGATCAGGCGCGGCAGGAATTCATCGAGCGAGCTGTAACCCAGACGCAAATCGAAGGGCCCGTTGCCCGGATAACGGATGGCCTCACTGGGACCAGGTTCCAGTTTGTAGGTCAGCGAGGCGGCGTATTGGCTGAGTTCACGGGATTGAAAGCGCGAGGTGCGCATTTCTTTGGACGCACCAAGCCCTACCACCACCGCGATAATCAGCAGCAATAGCCAGAAAGCCTTCCACCCATGCCGGCTGCGGCGGGGTTTTTCAGGGACAGGCGCTTGATCATCCACACGTTCAGTCGGAACCACGGCTTTACTCGAATCGGTTTGCCACAAAGCGCCCATAGTCGATTGATCCATTCACGCAGATTGATCGGACTTGTCTGAAGCTTAGACGGTGGTTGGCGCTGGTGAGGAAATTGTGTGGGGCTGGGGGCTGAACAAATCTGGAATCAAGGCACCCTGTAGTGCGGGGATGTCTGTGGTTTGGATATCTCTGGGATGATGGAATTTACTGTGGCGAGGGGATTTATCCCCGATGGGCTGCGAAGCAGCCCCAGATTTATTCAGACATACCGCATTCTCAGGCTTTGAGCCTGCTGCGCAGGCTATCGGGGATAAATCCCCTCACCACAGATAATCCAGGTGAATTCGGTTTTACAGCCAGCAGGCATCCCAGAGCGGGTAGTCGCCGATTTTATCTACCAAACCTGCACGTAGTGGGTTGGCAATGATGTACCGAGCGAACGGCTTCACGTCTTCGCTATCACGGATAGCGCGATCGTGGTAGCCGGTTTGCCACAATGGGCCGCGGCTCCCGGTTTTTCTGTTTACTGCTTGAGTGCAACGCGCCTTGATACCACCGATGACTTGGCCGAGATTGCCGCTCTGCAATTGCATTAACCAGTGAAAATGGTCAGGCATAACAACCCAGGCGATTGACTCAACATACCCTTGTTCGTGTGCGCGGCGAAGTTCTGCGACCAAGAGGCGCCCGGTCTGAAAATCTGAAAATACAGGCTGGCGATTGTGAACCACGGCGGTGATGAAGTAGGCGCGGCCTTGTTCAGAGCTACGGCCAAGGCGCAGACGGTAAGAGTTTGGATGGGCAGGCACTTCACTTCCTTGTGGTGGTTCATTGCCCCCTTAAGGCTAGAGCGCGGTTGGCCGAAGCGGATCTGCAATTGCTGTGTGAAATTTCTGGTTTCTGAGAAGGACCTGTGGAGAGATTTCACCGTGGAATGCAGATTTATTGTGGAGAGCAGATTTACTGTGGCGAGGGGATTTATCCCCGATGGGCTGCGAAGCAGCCCCAGATTTATTCAGACATACCGCCTTCTCAGGCTTTGAGCCTGCTGCGCAGGCTATCGGGGATAAATCCCCTCACCACAGGGGGCGCAATGTCCTTAAGACATTTGTAATAGAGCTGTCGGCGCGGCATTACTGCCAAAGCAGGGGCATGACGTTCAGAACTACGGCCAAGGCGCAGACGGTGAGAGTTTGGATGGGCAGGCACTTCACTTCCTTGTGGTGGTTCATTGCCCCCTTAAGGCTAGAGCGCGGTTGGCCGAAGCGGATCTGCAATTGCTGTGTGAAATTTCTGTTTCTGAGAAGGACCTGTGGAGAGATTTCACCGTGGAATGCAGATTTATTGTGGAGAGCAGATTTACTGTGGCGAGGGGATTTATCCCCGATGGGCTGCGAAGCAGCCCCAGATTTATTCAGACATACCGCCTTCTCAGGCTTTGAGCCTGCTGCGCAGGCTATCGGGGATAAATCCCCTCACCACAGGGGGCGCAATGTCCTTAAGACATTTGAAATAGAGCTGTCGGCGCGGCATTACTGCCAAAGCAGGGGCATGACGATGCACCAATGCTGTGCAATACTCGGCGCCTTTTTCGATAGCGAATATTCCTACTTAAGCAGTTGATGCCTCTCCGAATACCGGGCTTTTACCGAGAGTTCTCGCTAAATGTTGTGGTTTATAGAGTGAAATAACCTGTCGGAAGCTTTTTATACTGCACGCCCCACTGATCTTGCAGGTTTTGTCCTACAAGACGCGTTTGCCCATGAAGCAGGTGCGGTTTCAGGTGAGCCAAGGTCTATCGGCCGACGCTTCGACACTCGGTGGTCATATCCAATAACAAGACGAGGTTGTACCCCTATGCCAGTTGGCAATCACCTGCCTCACGGCGAAACCGCTCAGGGCGGTCCGCTCAAACGTGAACTCGGCGAACGGCATATTCGCCTGATGGCGCTCGGTGCCTGTATCGGCGTCGGTCTGTTTCTGGGTTCGGCCAAAGCCATTGAAATGGCCGGTCCGGCGATCATGATTTCCTACATTCTGGGCGGTCTGGCGATCCTGGTGATCATGCGCGCCCTCGGCGAGATGGCCGTGCACAACCCGGTAGCCGGGTCGTTCAGTCGCTATGCGCAAGATTATCTCGGCCCGTTGGCGGGTTTTCTCACTGGCTGGAACTACTGGTTTCTGTGGCTGGTGACCTGCGTCGCGGAAATCACCGCCGTCGCCGTCTACATGGGCATCTGGTTCCCCGATGTCCCGCGCTGGATCTGGGCCCTCGCGGCGTTGATCAGCATGGGCTCGATCAACCTGATCGCGGTGAAGGCCTTCGGTGAATTCGAATTCTGGTTCGCCCTGATCAAGATCGTCACCATCATTGCCATGGTGATCGGCGGCATCGGCATCATCGCTTTCGGTTTCGGCAATGACGGCGTGGCACTGGGGATTTCCAACCTGTGGGCCCACGGCGGCTTCATGCCCAACGGCGTGACCGGTGTGCTGATGTCCCTGCAAATGGTCATGTTCGCCTACCTCGGGGTCGAGATGATCGGCCTGACCGCCGGTGAAGCGAAGAACCCGCAGAAGACCATCCCCAACGCCATCGGCTCGGTGTTCTGGCGGATTCTGCTGTTCTACGTCGGCGCCTTGTTCGTGATTCTGTCGATCTATCCGTGGAACGAGATCGGCACTCAGGGCAGTCCGTTCGTGATGACCTTCGAGCGTCTTGGCATCAAGACTGCCGCCGGCATCATCAACTTCGTGGTGATCACCGCCGCACTGTCGTCCTGCAACGGCGGCATTTTCAGCACCGGGCGCATGCTCTATAGCCTGGCGCAGAATGGCCAGGCGCCGGCCGGTTTCGCCAAGACCTCGAGCAATGGCGTGCCGCGTCGTGCACTGTTGCTGTCGATCGCTGCGCTGCTGCTGGGCGTACTGCTCAACTATCTGGTGCCGGAAAAAGTCTTCGTCTGGGTAACCTCGATTGCGACATTCGGCGCGATCTGGACCTGGGTGATGATCCTGCTGGCGCAATTGAAGTTCCGCAAAGGCCTGAGCGCCAGCGAACGTGCCGCACTCAAATACAAAATGTGGCTATACCCGATCAGTTCGTACTTTGCGCTGGCGTTCCTGGTGCTGGTGGTCGGCCTGATGGCGTACTTCCCGGACACCCGCGTCGCCTTGTACGTGGGCCCGGCGTTCCTGGTGTTGCTGACCGTGTTGTTCTACGTGTTCAAGTTGCAACCGACTGGTGACTCACAAGGAGCAGTTCGCGCTGCCTCATAACTGACGAGCGTGCGGTAAAACAAAAAGTCGCAACGTGCGGCAGTGCCTGTAGTGGTGAATATATTTCCCCTGCAGGAACTGTTGCAGGGTGCGACTTTTTGTATTTATGCGGTAATGAATTTGATCGGCGGGCGGTATAAGTAACCTTTCTATATGTGGTTTTAATCCCTCTGTGGTTGGCTCTGGCTATAAAGTATTCATGTGTTAGAAAGTTGTGCTTAAGTTGGTCGGGTAAGTAATTTGCAATAGATGCCGGCTTCTTGTTTTGTGTGTTTCGTTATTTACTTTTGGTCCTCTTTAATTGATCAAGGGATGATCGAATGTCTGAATCTAACGGTTCCGCAAGTAATACTGCTGCGGCAGAAAATAACGAGTCCAATGCAGTTCCGGTCTATTTTAAAGTTGATAAAGTCGTGCCGCACCGGTTCGGCGATTTTGGCGGGGCACTGTCTTGGCCGATGCCTTTGTCGGTCTCTCAAAAGGGTAATGTGCTGCTCGCCGCCAGCCACTATTTGAATCGTATCGAGAACCCGGAAAGTGCGTACATTGGTGTGCTTGATTATCTGAACGGTGAGTTGCGACTTTCTGATGACGCACTTCGCGATGCACCCTCGGCGCTGGAAAAACTGATTACCGGCGCTCGTGGCCAAGCGTTGGGGCTGGCGGTGCAGAATCGCCTGAACGGGATTGCCACGGATGTCAGTATCAATGAATACGCCATGGCCGGCATCCAGTTGGTCCTGTATCAGGGATCGCTTGAAGATCCTCAGCGCAACACGGTCGCCGGGTTCGACCTGGCAGGTGAGAAACACTGGGGCAAACCCGCGTCGGCGATATTCAATAATCTGGTTGAGTATCTGGTCAAGGCACACTTGAGCAGCCGGAGAATGGCCCAATTGACCGCAAACCTGTTGATGGTGTGGAAGGCGCCCGCGCTGCTGATCAGCGACCTTCCCGACCATTTGAAATACGGTAGCGCGGCATGGTTTAACCTGGCTGTTGCCGCGCAGACGATCGAAGCTCAAACACCGGGTAAAGTCGCGTATATGACCTTCGCCCAGGTCATGGCCAGCGCTGAAAGCGCTGCTCAGGCAGATCCGGACGTTACTCTCCGGGCTCAGACAGCAGCGTTGGTGGACTGGGGTGTCGTCAATGGTTTGCTGGGAAAAAGATCCGATGATCTTTACACCCACTCACAACTGGAGGACGTGAAGACACATTTCAATGATCAATTGGCCGACCGGCTTAATGCGTCGATCCAGTTGAACAGCGAGTTCCCAAGCCGCAAAGAAATCGCGTTGGCCAGGCTTAAAGAACGGTTTACAGGTGACGTACCTTTTGAAGAGCGCCTTCTGGAACAAGAAACAGCAGAGGGCGGCGATGGAGTCTTCCTCTCTGCGGACGGGTGGAATGGCAAGTATTCCTTATTGGATATCGCCATGACGGGAAGCTCCCGTCCCCGTCGATGGAAAACTCGCGATGCCCGCCTGGTCCTGCATCTGAATACCATCAACGAACTGCACAACCTAGACGTGCCGCAAACCTTCCAGACTCGGTTTGACAATACGCTCGGCAAGCTGAAGGACGGTGTCCGTCTGACCATAAGCCATCTGATATCCGAGTTGCCACTTGAGGACAGAAAGAATCTGGAATATGGCCGCGTGACTTTTTTTCAACATAAAACTTACAAGTCAAACGGCCATTGGGGAAAAGATCTCCAGTCCACGGACGCGAAACTGACCATTAAGACTGAGTTGGGCCGTGATACAACGGTCTATAACATTCATTTGAATCGTGGAGTCATTGAAAGAGTTGAGTTTACCCAAGCCGTTCCAGGCGAGTCTTACAATACTGGCAGCCCGAGTATTCAGTACGCCACTGAGTCCTTCCATGCCTTCGACAAGTCGGTGGCGGCAAAGCTCTTGCCAACTACAGCGATTCTCTCGACAACTCCGGCCAGTTACGCGAGTGTAAGAACCCAGACAATTGCCGATGTTTTTGTTAAACATCTTGATCTGGATAATGAGAAAATTCTTAAAGATGCCAAAGGCCAGACTACAAAAGAACGGGAAGATGCGGCCGCGCAGAGGGTCATTGATTTTGTACTCGACCTGATCCCGTTCAAGTCAGCTATTTCCAACTTTATCAAAGGCAATTATGCCGAAGGTGCAGTGGATCTGTTCATGGACGTATTGGGGTTCGTCACGGCCGGCGCAGGTGCTGTAGCGAAGGTGGCGAAGATCGGTGCCAAGACGGCTTCGGCAATTGGCAAAACCCTTAAGGCCGCAAAAATCATCGGCGCGGTGGTCATTGGCGAACTGAACCCGTTGAGCGGGTTGACGGGGCTGGTAACGGGAGGGACCCGATTGCTGGGCAAGGGTGTCAATTTCGTGGGCAACCAAAGCCTGCATTACCTCAACAAGTTGCGCGGGGCTTCTGGCAGCTATGATCTGTTGCGTGTTGCAGGCAAGCAACACGGACCGACACTGATTGGCGTCTGGAAGCTAGGCGAGGAGAGTGTCGATGGTGTGGGGGTGTTAAAAAATGGCCAGTTTTATCAGCTCAATCCTGTGAACAATCGGTTGTATGGCCCCCCAGGCGATTTTCGACCCAAGCCTGGCCGCCTCGGTCTTGGGGGATTGGACAACAAGGACTTGGGGCGCTTCGCCGTCAGACCATCGGAAATCGCCGGTCTTGAAGCCAATGCCCAAGGCATTTTTCGAAGTGCCGACGGGGAGCGCTTTTATATCCGCAACTTCGATGAAACCGGCGCAGAGGCCGTGTACCAGATCAGGAACGATTTCACCCGGAGCAGCGATTTCACGGACGTCATCCTTGTCGATCCCGCGACCAATCGCACGCACGGCGCGAGGCTCTGGCAAGTGGCGCCGGATCAATGGCAACCGCTGGCAATACGCGGCGGAAACCTCACCGACGAGATCAAATGGATCCCTTCGCCTATTACGCGCCAGCGTCTGCAAAACGGCTTGTCGGAGCCAATCATTGAAGCCATAACGACCAGTGAAGTCGCACATCTGTCCCGCAATTGGGGCGACTATCATATAGTTTCGTTTACAGCCAGTCCGACCAATATCCACCACGCATTATCGGGCACGGAGTTCGCTCAACTGTCGATTAGCTGCGACCTTTTCAATTCAAAGTTCTGGTCAAACCCACTCGAAAAGAACTCGCTATTGACCAACAAGGAAGGTGGCGCAACGATGATTTTCAGTATGCAGCGAATGAAGACTACCGGCGCTGTGAAAACAGAGTTCAATGCCTTGAGGGCGTTGGAACTGCAGGCCGGCGAAGTGCCGGGTAAAATCGATTCGGTACACGGTTTTTGGGTAGCACAGGGCGGCTATGTGGATATCCCGGTTCATCCGGGATGGGCGGACGCCGACCATGTTTTCACACCGGGTTTCGGTGGCTGTTCATTTGTGGTGGATCAGATGGGAGACAGTACGCTGCGCGTGCGGCATGTCGAAGGTAGCAAGGAAGCGGCTCAATACAACAACCTTTCCCGTCATGAGCACGGGATGGGGCAAAGTGCTGCCATGGAGTTCACGGATTATGGAGTAGGTTTTGATCTGAACGGCAATGCCGACACGATGCTGACCGGATTTTCCTACTTGAAATATGACCGGGCGGCGAAGCAGTGGAAAATACACTACCAGTCCCAATACGGCGCGCCGGTCATCAACAGTTATTCCAAAAATGATGCTGGCTGGTTTGAGCCTTCCACCCGGATGGCTCTGGTTTATCCCCAAACACATATCGTGAAGACCGGTACCAAACCGGTGGAAACGGTCGCCAATGTCGCGAAGCGAGGCGAGGTTTACGCGGCCATCCCGGCATAGCGGGGGAGACCCTGTTGGTGACCAAGGCTTCATCGTCATGAAAGAACCCGGCCTGCAACCGACCGGTGACTCACAAGTTGCGATTCGCTCGGCTTCATAGCTGACGAGCGTGCGGTAAAACAAAAAGTCGCAACGTGCGGCAGTGATTGTAGTGGTGATGTTTCCCCTGCAGGAACTGTTGCAGGGTGCGACTTTTTGTATTGTGCAGTAATGAGTTCGGTCGGCAAACGGTGGGAGTAATCCATGAGTATTCGGTTTTAATCCCTGTGTTGTTAACTTCAGTTGTCAAGGGTGTGTAAGTAAGTGCTTTATGCGTGAAGTGTTTGGCTAAGTGATTTGCAATAAAAGCCGACTTTTTGTTTTGCTCGTTTTGCTATCTACTTTTGGTCATCTGTAATTGATCAAAGGAAGATCGAATGTCTGAATTAAAAGGTTCTGAAAGTAAAGTTGCTGCGGCGAATAGTAATGAGGCTGGTGTTGTTACAGGCAATGTTGAAGTTGATAAAAACCTGCCGCACCGGTTCGGCGATTTTGGCGGGGCATTGTCCTGGCCGATGCCCCTGTCTGTCTTGCAAAAGAATAACTTACGGCTCGCCGCCAGCCACTATTTGAACGGTCTTGATGATTTTGGAACTGCGGGCTTTGGTGTGCTGGACTATCTGAACAGCGATTTGCAGCTTTCTGATAAAGCGCTTGGCGATACACCCTCGGCGCTGGAAAAACTTATTACCGGCGCTCGTGGTCAAGCGTTGGGGCTGGCGGTGCAGAATCGCCTGAACGGGATTGCCACGGACGTCAGTGTCAACGAATACGCCATGGCCGGCATCCAGTTGGTCCTGCATCAGGGGGGGCTTGAGGATCCCCAGCGCAATACGGTCGCCGGGTTCGACATCGCCGATCAGAAACATTGGGGCAAACCTGTATCGGCGATATTCAATAATCTGGTTGAGTATCTGGTCAAGGCACACTTGAGCAGCCGGAGAATGGCCCGATTGACCGCAAACCTGTTGCTGGTGTGGAAGGCGCCCGCGCTGCTGATCAGCGACCTTCCCGACCATTTGAAATACGGTAGCGCGGCATGGCTTAACCTGGCTGTTGCCGCGCAGACGATCGAAGCTCAAACACCGGGTAAAGTCGCGTGTATGACCTTCGCCCAGGTCATGAACAGCGCTGAAAGCGCTGCTCAGGCTGATCCGGACGTTACTCTCCAGGCTCAGGCAGCAGCGTTAGTGGACTGGGGGATCGTCAATGGTTCGCTGGAAAAAAGATCCGATGATCTTTACAGCACCACACAACTGGAGGGTGTGAAGACTCATTTCAATGATCAATTGGCCGACCGGCTCAACGCGTCGATCCTGTTGAGAAGCCAATTCCCCAGTCGCAAGGAAATCGCGCTAACCAAGCTTAAGGAGAGGTTTAAAGGCTACGTACCTTTTGAAGAGAAACTTCTGGATAAAGAACCTATGTCGGGTCGAACCACCGTACCTTCGGGTGGGGGAAAGGGCACGTATTCCTTGTTGGATATCGCCATGACGGAAAGCTCTCGTTACACCCTATGGAGAACGAGCGACAGTCGTCTGCGCCCTCATAGGACGACCATCAACAAACTGTATGACCTTCGCGTGCCGGAAATTTTCCAGGCTGAGTTTGACAGTTCTCTCGGCAAGCTGAAGGAAGGTGTCCGTCTGACCATAAGACATCTGATATCCGAGTTGCCACTTGAGGACAGAAGGAATCTGGAGTATGGCATCGTCACTTTCTTTCAATCTAAGAATTACAAGTCAGATGGCCATTGGCGCACAAGTCTCCAGTCCACGGACCCGGAACTGATCGTGAAGACCGAACTGGGTGCCGATACACAGTTCTATACAATTGATCTGCACGGCGGAGCCATTAAAAGAAAAGAGTTTACCCGCGAACTTCCTGCAGCAAAGTGGAGCTATCCAGACAGCCCAAGCTTCGTGTACGCCATTGAGTCTTTCGAGTTTTCCGACGGGTTGGTAGGGGTAAAGCGCTGGGTAAAGACAGCAACACTCTCGTTGACGCCCACCAGTTACAGCAGCGTAAGAACCCGAATGATTGCCGATGCTTTTGTTCAACATCTTGATCTGGATAACGAAGCGGTTCTCATAGAAGCCAAAGGCGTGACGACGCTAGAACAGGAACACGCGGTCGCGATGAAGGTGGTTGATTTTGTGCTCAACCTGATCCCGTTCAAGTCAGCTATTACCAACTTTATAAACGGCAAATATGTCGAAGGTGCAATAGATCTGTTCCTGGATGTATTAGGTTTCGTCACCGCTGGCGCAAGTGCTGCCGCGAAGCTGGCGAAGATCGGTGCCAAGACGGCTTCGGCAATTGGCAAGGCGCTCAAGGCTGCAAAAATCATAGGCGCAGTGATCATCGGTGAGCTTAATCCACTGTCTGGAGTGCTGGCAGGAGTGCAGCAGGTGGGTAAGGGGGTCAAGTTCGTTGGGAAGATGGCCGTGCACCAATTGAACAAGATTCGGGGGGCATCGGGTGGGTATGACCTCTTGGTCGCAGCGGGTAAAGAGTTTGGCCCGACGGTGCTGGGGACCTTCAAAGTGGGTGAAAAAAGCATCGATGGCGTGGGGGTTTTGAAAAACGGAAATTGGTATCACTACAATGCCTATATCAATAAGCCATATGGTTTGCCTCATGAGTTTCAGCCAAAGCTTTTCGGCCAGGGACGAATCTTTGGACCCAGCGTCGACAGTGCCCTTTACCACGAGCGTTTTTATAATAATTTGATTAGTGCGCGAAAACCGCAAAATCTTTCCTCCTATCAAAGAGGATTCAATAATGGGCTTTTAGAAGGAATCAGCGATTATAGCCCAAGTCTGGATCTCGATGAGTTATACGAGTTGGCTTCAAATCCCAAGTTGCTTCCGGAACAGATTGGTGCACTAACGAAGGAAATCAAGCGCAAGACTCTGGATAGTTCCTATTATGCTACCAATCTGCTTCTTCAAGACGTGCCGACAAAGTTTACAAAGGTTACCCCGATGTCGCAGGCATATTATATAGCTTATGTTGACTTGGCCTCCAAAGGTGAATGTGCAGGACTCTCCAGCGCCATGGCAGTTGCCATGGCGCAAGGGAAAGAGGATGTTCTCTTGCAAAATCTTTACAAGGCCGCTCACAAACCAGATATTCCTCAAGCCAATAAATTCATCCATGATCTGCGGAACTTTCAGGACAAGGTCAATAAAAAGTCTAATTTTCATTTGAATGCGACCCTGGAAGTGATGACTGTTAATGAAATTGTCAACACACTGCTTTCTTCTCCCCATTCAAAAACGCTGATGCTTAGCACCAAAGATCACGGAATGGTTGCAGGGATTAGAGTGACCGATGGCAATCCCCAATGGTTTTTTTATGATCCAAATTCGGGGCTGGCGAAGCTGGAGTCTATAGCGGCCATGCAGGAAACTTTTGTTAAAGTGCTGGAAAACGGTGCGCTCGCCTCTTCGCACAATACATTTCGAAGTACGCGAGGAGGTCGCGTTTACGAAGTCAGCGAGTTCAATATCAACAATATTGATGCGAGTTACATTGAACACGTGAAAGAACTGTCTTCTATCGAGTTGCCCGATTTGCCGGATGAGCTGCTCTCGATTCAAGTCATGATTTGAAGACAGGATCCAACTGATCGACGATTGCGGATTCATCGTCATGGCGATGATCATCGACGGCTTCCGTCGCCAGTCGTCGGAAGTGGATTTTCACGAAGCCACCTGAACCGCGCAGAGGTATAAACACGTCCACGCACTTTTGTAGGAGTTGCCGAAGTAACTCCTACACAAGCCTACCAGTCCCAATACGGCGCGCCGGTCATTCACAGTTTTTCCAAAAATGCGCCCGTGATTCATACTGGCACAATCAACCTTCAGGCCGCCGCCACTTCCTGTGGCTCAAAACTGTCCGCCCGTGCCATCTGCCACATCCGCGAATAGAACTCGCCATTCACTTCTCCGGTCAGCAACTCCCCCGGTTTCAGGAATACATGCAACTGCGAGAACAGCTTGATCTCGGTCGCCGACATACGTCGTACCAAGTGCTTGGCCGACAGTTGCGAGGGGTGATCGAGGCCGGCGGCGGCGAGCATTTCCGCCAGCGCCTTGAGCGTGTTGCGATGGAAGTTGTAGACCCGCTGCGCCTTGTCCGGCACGACCAGCGCGCGTTGGCGCAGAGTGTCCTGAGTCGCAACGCCAGTCGGGCATTTGTTGGTGTGGCAGCTCTGCGACTGGATGCAGCCAATGGCGAACATGAAACCGCGTGCGGAGTTGGCCCAGTCGGCGCCGATGGCCAGCACGCTGGCGATGTCGAAGGCGCTGACGATTTTGCCACTGGCGCCGAGTTTGATCTTGTCGCGCAGATTCAAACCGACCAGCGTGTTGTGGACGAACAGCAGCCCTTCGCGCATCGGCACGCCAATGTGGTCAGTGAATTCCACGGGGGCGGCGCCGGTACCGCCTTCCTTGCCGTCGACGACGATGAAGTCGGGAAGGATGCCGGTTTCCAGCATGGCTTTGGCGATGCCCATGAACTCCCACGGATGGCCGAGGCAGAATTTGAAACCCACCGGTTTGCCGCCAGACAGTTCACGCAGTTGCTGGATGAAATGCATCATCTCGATCGGCGTCGAAAACGCGCTGTGGCGTGACGGCGACACGCAGTCTTCGCCCATCATGATGCCGCGGGTTTCAGCGATTTCTTTGGTGACTTTGTGCTTGGGCAGGATCCCGCCGTGGCCCGGTTTGGCGCCTTGGCTCATCTTTATTTCGATCATGCGTACTTGTGGGTTCTGCGCCTGGGTGGCAAAGCGTTCCGGGTCGAATCGGCCGTCGCTGGTGCGGCAACCGAAATAGCCGCTGCCCAGTTCCCAGGTCAGGTCGCCGCCGTGTTCACGGTGATAAGGGCTGATGCTGCCTTCGCCGGTGTCGTGGGCGAAGTTGCCAAGCTTCGCCCCTTGGTTCAGTGCGCGGATGGCGTTGGCGCTGAGCGAACCGAAGCTCATCGCCGAGATATTGAACACCGACGCCGAATACGGCTGCGTGCACTGCGGACCACCAACGGTGACACGAAAACTGCTCGGGTCGCTCAATGGCGCCGGACGCATCGAATGGCCGATGAATTCAAAACCGGATTGGTAGACATCGATCAGCGTGCCGAACGGTTTGTCGGCGCTTTCATTTTTTGCCCGCGAGTAGACCAGCGAACGCTGAGCGCGCGAGAAGGGCAGGGCGTCGCTGTCGGACTCCAGCAAATACTGGCGAATTTCCGGGCGGATGCCTTCGACCAGATAACGGATGTTGCCCAGAATCGGGTAGTTGCGGCGCACCGCGTGCGGGCTTTGCAGCAGGTCGAACAGACCGAGCAGGCTTAGCACGCCAGTGACGGCGGTGATCGGCCACAGCCAGTCATGTTCGAGAAAAGGCAGGCTGGCGAGGGTGAACATCACGCAGACGGCAAAGAAGGCGTAGCGGCTCAGGAGGGACAGGCTCATACGGTTTCCTTGGTTCGGACTTTGTAGGGCAGGCAGGGATTCTGCGCCAACGTAGAAACCGTGAACAGCCAGACTTTCTGCCTATTTCGGCGTCAGGCAACAGACTGACGCAGCGGCAACAGCACACGGAACGTAGTGCCAGCCCCGAGTTCGCTGCGCACCGAAATATCCCCGCCGTGTTTTTTCACGATGCCATAGGACAGGGACAAACCTAGCCCTGTCCCTTGCCCCACCGGTTTGGTAGTGAAGAACGGGTCGAAGATTTTCTGCAAGGTTTCGGGCGCAATGCCTGACCCGTTGTCAGCCACTTCGATCCACGCGGTTTCCCCTTGCAGCCCCGTGCGCAGGGTGATGACGCCGCGTTCAGGTCCCATGGCCTGCGCGGCATTGACCACCAGGTTCATGATCACCTGATTGATCTGTGACGGCAGGCATTCGATGTCCGGCAGATTCTGATATTCCTTGACCACATCGGCCTTGTATTTGAGTTCGCTGGCGACAATGTTCAGGGTCGATTCGATGCCTTGTTGCAGATTGGCCCACTGCCATTGTTGCTGGGTGTCGACCCGGGAGAAATCCTTCAGGTCCTTGACGATCTGGCTGACGCGACCGATGCCCTCCTTGGATTCTCGGATCAGCACGGGAATATCCTCAAGCAGGAAATCCAGTTCGAGCTCTTTACGCAGTTTTTGCAGTTGCGCGGCCGGTTCAGGTGGCAGCGTTTGCCCGGCGGCCTGGTAGGCGTCGAGCATGCTCAGCAACTGCTGAAAGTACCCGTCCAGTGAACCGAGGTTGGAGGAAATGAAGCCGATCGGGTTGTTGATTTCATGGGCAACCCCGGCCGCCAGCTGTCCGAGCGAGGCAAGCTTTTCGGACTGCACCAACTGACTTTCCAGTTGTTTGCGCTCGTCGATCTCGCGCTGCAAGGCCACGCTGGCCTGCTTGAACTGGGCGGTGCGCTGATCCACCAGATGTTCCAGATGATGCATTTGCAATGACGCGCGTTCGGTCATCTGCCACTTGGTCAGCAGCGTGTTGGCCATTTGCTGGACTTCAATGTTGTCGAAGGGTTTTTTCAGGATCAGCAGACGGTCCTGAGCCTGCAGGCGATCCATTAACTCGTCCCAGGAATAGTCGGAATATGCCGTACAGACGACCACCTGCAATTGCGGGTCCTGCTGCCAAAGGTGTTCGATGGTTTTCGCGCCGTCCCATCCGTCGGGCATGCGCATGTCGACAAACGCCAAGGCGTAGGGACACTGCTCCTGCAGGGCGAGGTTGAGTTTGGCCAGTCCTTCCTCGCCACCGTAAGCGGAGTCGAGCTCGAAATTCGGTCGTTGCGGGCGGACTTGAGCACCAAACAGCGCCGTCTCCATCTCGTCCAGTTCTGCCGAGTGCGCCAGGGGCGGGGTGAGAATCTTGCGAAAGTCTTCGTGAATCGACGGCATGTCGTCGATCAGCAAAATGCGACGGTTCGACAGTTCGCTCATGCGTTCTCCGTTACGGTGATCAGCGGAAGTTGCAAGGTGAACAAGGCCCCCAGCCCTGGTCCGTCGCTATGGGCAGTGAGGTGGCCGTTCATTTCGATCGCCGCCAGCGCGCAACTGTGCAGGCCAAAACCGTGGCCCTCTTTGCGCGTGGTAAAACCGTGAGCAAAGATCCGTGTCATGTTTTCCGGGGCGATGCCTTCACCATCGTCCCGGACGCTGATTTGCAGAAAGGTCTCGTCAACGATTTCCACCCCGAGTGTCATTGTCCGAGGGCGGTTGCTGAGGTCGGTCATGGCGTATTTGGCGTTGCTGATGAGGTTGATCAGAATCAGCAGCAAGCGGTGTTTGTCACCCATCACCTGGGGCACTTCACTGTATTGCCTGACCACGGTGACGTGATGGCGAGTCAGCGCGCCGGCATTCATGCGCAGGGCGTCTTCCAGCAGCTCGTCGATATACAGCGGTTCGGTCATGCTGTTGGCCCCCGCGTAGGACTGCTGGGTGGCGACGATGTCCTTGATGTGGTCGACGCTCTTGTTCATCTGGCCCAGTTCATCGGCCATTTCCTGCTGTTCCTGGGCAATCGCGCTGACCAGTTGATTGAGATAGCCGGGCAGCAATTTGCCCTTGTCGTCCTCACTGAGGAAATGCCCGAGGTCGTTGGGGTGTGCGTTGATCAACTGCATGGCCTTGCCCAGGCCAAGCGCCTTGCTGCTGCGCAGTTTTCGCCCGATCAGCTCGCAGGAGATGTTCACGCTGTTGAGCACGTTGCCGACGTTGTGCAACACGTTGGTCGCGATTTCAGCCATGCCCGCCTGCCGCGCGGCGTCGAGCAGTTCGCTCTGGGCATTCTTGAGTTCCTGGGTGCGTTCTTCGACCCTTTGTTCCAGCACATCGTTGGCGTTTTGCAGGGCGTTGTTGACCCGGTGGATCTCGGCGAAGCTGCGGATCAGCCGGACGGCCAGCCACAGCAGCGACAACATCAGCAGCACGGAAAACAGCAGCATGTAGAAGTGGTACTCGCGATCGATTTTTTCGACCCGTTGCTGGTCCAGGTTGAGCATGTGGGTGATGTCGTCCAGACGTTCGGCCACGGGCACGGCTTCGATGTTTTCCAGCAGTTCGTTGACGATTGGCTGCTCGCGCAAGATCAGCGCGACGTGACTGCTGAGAATCTTCACCGGGGCATGAAATTCTTCCGGCAAGCGTTGCGCGTTCACCGCCAGTTTGTTCAGGCCCACTTCGATGTCGGCGGCCTTGTCGGCAGAGGTGACCTGGGCGAATTCCAGGGCACTGAGCAGCAAGTCGTAGGTGTCGGTGGCGATGTTTTGTACTTGCAGCTTGTCGAGGTCGGACAAGTCCGCCAGTTGCGCCTGGATATCGTCTTCGGCGGTCGGCAGGAAGGCCAGGGAGTTACGCAACAAGGCGTTGTGTGACTTGAACTGCTCCACCAGGCGAGTCTTTTCCTGCATCGCTTTGAGAAAGCCTTCGTGCGCATCGTTCCATTGCCTGGAGTCCTTGCGCCCATGCCCCGACTCCATTGTGGCGAAGCGCTCCCACAACTGGCGCATCTCGATCACCGGAGACACCAGCGGGTCGTAGTTATGGGAAATCGCCACGCGCGCTTTGAGTATCTCGTTTTCCCATCGCGCGTCCTGTTGGGTGATCTGGCGGATCAAGTCGCGCGATTCGATGTACGTGACGGTCTTTTCGGAGCTGGACTTGAGGTAGAGGAACAACAGCGTCGAGGCCAGCAGAATGGCTACCAGCGTGACCAACAGCAGGCTGGTTCTGCGTGACATCTTCTTCATGGCTTGCCCTCCCATTGGCCGGACAGGGTCTTGAGAAACTGGATGATCAGTGTTTTGTCTTCTGCGCTCGGCATGCGCCCCAGTTGATACTGGAACATGACGTCCACGGCCCGTTCGAGGTCAGGGGCTGAACCGTCGTGGAAGTACGGTGCGGTCAGCGCGACATTACGCAGGCTCGGCACCTTGAAAACCGCGCGATCAGCTTCGTCGCCGGTGACATTGAATCGTCCCAGATCAGCGACCGTCGGGTTACCGCGATCGGCGATGTAATCACCGAATACGCCGAACTTCTGAAACATGTTGCCGCCGATGTTCACGCCCTGATGGCAGGCGATGCAGCCGTAGTCCTTGAAGCGTTGATAACCGTACTTTTCTTCGAGGGTGAGGATGTCGGTATCGCCCAAAAGGTATTGATCGAAGCGCGACCCGGGGGATAACAGGGTGCGTTCGTAGGTGGCGAGCGCATTCTGGATATTGGCTTGGGTCACGGCATCCGGGTAGGCGCCGTCGAAGGCTTTGCGGTAGCCGGGATCGTCGGTGATGCGTTGCACGACGGTTTTCCAGTCACCGCCCATTTCGTGGGGGCTGGTGATGACATTGTCGGTTTGCTCCTCCAGCGTCTCGACCCGTCCGTCCCAGAATTGCCGGAAATTGAGGCTGGCGTTGAGCACCGTGGGCGTGTTGAACGCCACCGGTTTGCCATCGAAGCCCAGCGACAGGGCGCGGGTGTCGGCACCGCCCTTGTCCAGTTGGTGGCAACTGGCGCAGGACAACGTGTTGTTCGCCGATAGCCGCGGATCATTGAACAATTGGCGACCGAGCGCGACGCGTTCGCGATTAACGGGAGCCATCTCGGGCAACGGCTTGAGTGGCTGGTTCAATGGCTCGCTGGCAGCATTGACACAAACCCCGCAAATCATAAAGGCCAGCGCGTATCGGAAAAGGCTCATTGGAGATTGTCCCCCGTGCTGGCCGGCGGACTGTCGCTGGAGCTCGATGGATCGGCCCAGGGCCCCGGCAGTCCTGCGTTCAGCAGTTGGGCAAATGCCGGTGCCGGCAAGGCTTCGCTGAAGTAGAAACCCTGAGCTTCTTCGCAATGGTGATCCTTGAGATATTTCAGTTGCGCTGCTGTTTCCACGCCTTCGGCGATGACGTTCAGACTCAGGCTCTTGCCCAGGCTGATGATCGCGCCGACCAGCGCGGCATCGCTGCTGTCGCTGCTCAGACCACGAATGAATGACTGATCGATTTTCAGTACATCGATAGGGAAGCGACGCAGGTAGCTGAGGCTTGAATACCCGGTACCGAAGTCATCGATGGCCAGCTTGACCCCCAGTGCTTTCAACCGTTGCAACGCGCTCATGGTCGCGTCGACGTTTTGCATCAGCACGCTTTCGGTGATTTCCAGCTCCAGCAGGCAGGGGTCCAGCCCCGTGTCTGCAAGCACCTGTTCGACGCTCTCGACAAAGTGGCGCTGACGAAAGTCGATGGCCGAGGTGTTGACCGACATGCGGATCGGCGGCAATCCTGCTGCTTGCCATTGCCGCGTCTGGCGGCAGGCTTCGGCCAACACCCATTTGCTCAGCGGGACGATCAGCCCGCTGTCTTCGGCCACTGGAATAAAGTCTGACGGGTAGACCCAGCCATGCCCCGGTTTTTGCCAGCGAACCAGCGCTTCCGCACCGACAATCCGACCACTCTGCAGGGCGATTTTTGGCTGGTAGTGCAAGACAAACTCGTTTCGCTGCAACGCCTGGCGAATACCGGATTCGATACTCTGCTGTTCCCGGGCGCGCGCATTCATCGCCTCGATGAAAAAACCGTAATTGTCCGGACCGCTGTCCTTGACGTTACGCATGGCCGTTTCAGCTTTCTTGATCAGTTCGGTGGCCTCAAGCCCGTCGTCCGGATAAACGCTTAACCCCATGCTGGCGGTGACGCTGACGTCATGCCCCGCGATCATCTGTGGCGTGCGGATAATGCCCAGCAGTTTTTCGGCGATGCTGCGGGTCTGCTGGGGGTGGTTGATATCGGTGAGAATCACCACAAACTCGTCAGAGCCGTAGCGAAAAACCGAGTCCGATCCGCGTACGCTTTTGAGCAACTGCTGACCCACCCGTTTGAGCATTTCGTCGCCGGCCGGATGCCCCAGCGCATTGTTGATGCGCTTGAAGCGATCCAGACCGAGGAACAGCACCACCAGTTTTTTGTCATGGCGTCGGCAGGCAGCAAGGTGCTGAGTCAGGCGGTCACCGAGCAGGGTGCTGTTGGGCAGACCTGTAAGGCTGTCGTACTGCAACAGATGCGACACCTTGAGCAATTCGTGGACCCGTGCCTCGATAGTCTGTTCGAGGTTGAGCATCTTCAGTGCGGCGTCCTGAGCCAGTTGCCATTTCCAGGTCAGGGCGTTGGCCATCTGGCGAATTTCCAGGGCATCGAAAGGTTTTTTCAGGATCAATAACTGATCGCCGAACTCCAGCCGCTCGGCCATGGCCTCCCAGCTGTAGTCGGTGTAGGCGGTGCATAAGGCGATTTGCAGGTTCGGATCGGCTTGCCACAGTCTTTCGATGGTTTCCAGACCATCCCAGCCGGGCGGCATGCGCATGTCAGTGAAGGCGAGCGCATAGGGGCGCCCTTGCTCCAGAGCCAGTTGAACCAGTTTCAGCGCTTCTTGCCCCTGATAGGCGGAGTCGAGCTGGAAGGCCAGGTGCGATGCCTGTCGGGTGCCGAACAGCGTCTGTTCCAAGCTGTTCAGATCTGCTTCGCCGCTGGTGTCCGGGGTGAGTATCTTGCGAAAGTCAGCGTGAATCGCCGGGGTATCGTCGATGATCAGAATCCGGCGGTTGGTCTGGGCAAAGGGCGTTTTCATCCCTCACTCTCCCTTGTGCCGTTCGACTCGCTGCTGGCGGCCGTGAGCATCCGGACCGCGCGCTCGGGGCTGAGCGCCTCGCGAAAGTAAAGGCCCTGCGCAGCCGGCAGCGGAACGTCGGGCGTTGGCATGTGCGGTTGCCCCGGCTGCTGGCCGCCTTCGGCAATGATGCCGATACCCAGATCCCTGGCGAAATTGATGATCGCCTTCAGCGTGTTGGCCCCGGCCGTGTCCTGAGTCGCGCTGTCCAGAAACGACTGGGCGAGTTTCAGGTGATTGACCCGGTAGGTTTTCAGGTAGTCGAACGATGAGTATTCGGTGCCAAAATCATCGATGGCGATTTTCACCCCCAGCTCACTCAATCTCGGCAGCACGTCGTTGTGGGTCCACTTGGTCTGGGCCAGCGTCGCTTCGGTGACGTCAAAACGCAGATCCCAGGGGGCGAGTTCATGGCGTGCGGTGGTGCGCAATACGTCGTAGATAAGCTCCGGGCCACTTTTGAGCTGGGCCAGCGAAATCTTGATCGCCATCACCGGGGGCGCTACCCCCGCGTTGCGCCACTGGCTCATTTGCCGGCAGGCGCGATCCAGCACCCAGCGGCCGAGGTGAATGATGGCGCCGGTTATCTCCGCGGCCGGGACAAACGCGCTCGCTTGCAGTAGTCCGCGCGTGGGGTGATTCCAGCAGACCTGCGCTTCCATGCCTAAAATCCTGCCGCTGTGCATGTCGACTTCCGGCGCGTATTTCAACTCCAGTTCATCGCGTTCCAGTGCAATCATCAGCTCATTGACGATGGCCATGCGCTCGGCCACTTCCTGGGTAATCGCCTCGGAGTGGAAGTGATACTGATTGCGGCCCGTGTCCTTGGCGCGGTACAGCGCCATGTCCGCCTGCCCCAGCAGGCTGTCGGCGTCGTGGCAGGCGTCGCTGTAGGTGCTGATGCCGATGCTGCCTGAAATATGCACGGCATTGCCCGCCAGGTGGAACGGCGCCGTCAGCGCATCGAGGATATTGCTGGCCATGGCGGCGGAACGGGTCGGGTCGCTGACGTCCAGTTGCAGAATCGCAAATTCGTCGCCGCCCAGGCGCGCCGTGACGTCGTTTTCCCGCACACTCGATTTGATCCGCCGCGCCACTTCCTGCAATAGCAGATCGCCGATCGGGTGACCGAGGCTGTCATTGATTCGCTTGAAGTGGTCCAGATCCAGATAAAACACCGCGAATGGCGCTGCGCCCCGCCGTGCGCCGGCAAACGCCTGATGCAGACGCTCGATCAGGGTGGCGCGATTGGCCAGCCCGGTGAGACCGTCCGTGCGAGCCAGCAAGGCGAGCTTCTCCTCGGCCACACGGCGCTCGGTGATGTCGAGGATGATGCCTTCGACCTCCAGCAAGCGGCCATCATGGTCGCGGACCGGGACGTAGCGGTTTTCCACCCAGCGCCAGGTGCCTTCTCCGGTGCGCAGGCGAAACTCGATCGAGGCGCCCAATGCGTGTCGGTCCAGCACCCGGGCCATGGCGGCATCTACGCCAGCCTGATCGTCGGGATGAATCAGATCCTGCGCCCAGTTTGCCGATGCCACCAGATCGGCGGCCACATGGCCGTATCGCGTGATGTTGTGCGAGATATACATCAGTTTGAACGAGGGGTCGCCGCGTAACCGGTAGAGGATCGTCGGGCTGTTCTGCACGATGATATTGGCGTCGGAGAGCTCTCGCGTGCGCTCCTGAACGGCCAGTTCGAGTTGCGTCATTTTCAGCGCGGCGTTCTCGGTCATCTGCCATTTGACCGTGAGGGCACTGGCCATCTGGCGGATCTCGATCGCATCGAAGGGTTTTTTCAGAATCAGCAGACCATCGGTCAGCCCCAGCCGCTGATCGATGTCCTCCCAGGAATAATCGGTGTAGGCCGTGCACAACGCGACTTGCAGCTTGGGGTCGACCTGCCACAGCCGTTCGATGGTTTCCAGGCCATCCCAGCCCGGCGGCATGCGCATGTCGATGAACGCCATCGCATAAGGGCGTTGAGCGGCCATGGCGGCTTGCAGTTTTTCCAGCGCTTCGCTTCCCTGGAATGCCGAGTCCAGTTCAAAGTGCTCTTTCGGTGCGGTGGCCGGGGTGCCGAACAGCAGGTTTTCAGTTTCCCCGAGGCTGTCGGAGCCTGCATTGCCCGGACTGAGTATTTTCAGATAATCGGCATGGATCGACGCGGTATCGTCGACGATGAGTATGCGGCGGTTGATCGGCCCGGCTTGCGCACTCACGGCGCTACGCCAGATCCAGACTCGCTGTTACTCGGGAGCATCCTTTCCCCTCCTCGCATGCCCGCACGCGGGCCGTTGGTGTCGTTCGACCTCTTGAGCATAGTTGGCCGCAGGGCACTTCGCTTGCAGGTGTGTAACCAATGTATTGCGTGAGCCCCGCGAAAATCATCTAGCCTTGCCTTCAAGCGCAGGCAAGTCAGGACGTCTGTCGGCGCGCCTGTCAGGTTCACTGTTTCGCTTGAGGCCACCCCATGGAAGAACAATCTGCCCCGATTTCACCGCACCGGCCGAAGGTGTTGCTGGTCGATGACGAGGAGTCGATCCTCAACAGCCTGCGGCGTCTGCTGCGCAGTCAGCCTTACGACGTGCTGCTGGCCACCAGCGGTGCCCAGGCGCTGGAAATGCTGACCCAACAGCCCGTCGACCTGGTGATGAGCGACGCCCGCATGCCCAATATGGACGGCGCGACATTGCTGGCTCGTGTCCATGAACTCTATCCGGCGACCACGCGGATCATGCTCACCGGCTATGCCGATCCAGCGGCGATCATCAAAGCCATCAACGAAGGGCGGATCGATCGCTACATCAGCAAACCCTGGAACGACGAAGAAATGCTCTTGACCTTGCGTCAGGCGCTGGAGCATCAGCATTCAGAGCGTGAACGTCAGCGCCTTGAGCGGTTGGCCCAAGTGCAGAACGATCAGCTCAAACTGCTCAACAGCACCCTGGAAAAACACGTCGCCGCGCGTACCGCCGAGTTGCAGCAAACCGCCGACATGCTTGATCTGGCCTACGAGGAACTCAAACACAGTTACGTGACTGGCACCGAAGTGTTCTCGTTGCTGGCCAACCTGCGCCTGCCGCCTGCCAAGCAGACCAATCGGCAGATCATCGAACTGGTGCGCGGCTACTGCAAAATGCACGGCATCGATGAAGCCGGCAGTCGTGACCTGACCATGGCCGCTGCGTTGTACAACATTGGCAAACTGAGCTGGACCGACAACATGATGGTCACCCCCTCGGATCTGCTTCGCCATACCGAGCGTGATCGCTATCGCGGTTACCCGAAGCAGAGTGAATCGCTGTTGATGACCCTCGACCCGATGAAGGATGCGGCCCGGTTGATCCTGCATCATCAGGAGCGCTGGGACGGCAGCGGTTTTCCGGATCGGCTCAAGGGCGAGGCGATCCCGTTGGGGTCGCGGCTGCTGAAACTGGCAGTGGACTTCGTCGAATTGCAGCGCGGGCTGATTCTCGAGCGGCAAATGAACAGCGACGAGGCGTTGTTATACCTGCGTCAGTACGCCGGCAAACTTTACGATCCCGAGCTGGTCGAGGACTTCATCCAAGTGTGCGCGGCGTTCCTGAGCGACGTGGTCCTCGCCGACCCTGACGTCAAGGTGCTGGGCACCCGCGAGCTGGCGGCGGGCATGATTCTGGCGCGCAACCTGAATGCCGACAACGGCATGTTGCTGCTCAATACCGGCAAGGTTTTGAGCGCACTGCTGGTGGACAAACTGATCAGCTTCGAGGCCATGGAGGGGGCCAAATACAAAGTGTTCGTGAAGGTACCGGAGGAAGTCGAAGGGGCGCTCGAGGCACAGGGGTGATGGCGTAAGAGGTGACGTTGGCGGGGCAGGCATGGGATCCTTGCGGTTTTCTCCAGACCCGTGGCTGACCCATGACGTGTGCACCCGCCGTTTCACCTCGCATCATCCACATCGCCGCCGCGCTGCTGCTCAACGCTGACGGCCAGACCTTGCTGGTACGCAAACGCGCCACCACGGCGTTCATGCAACCGGGCGGCAAGATCGAAGCCCATGAATTGCCGGTGCAGGCACTGGCCCGTGAGCTGGAAGAAGAGTTGGGGTTGGTGATCGATCCATCGCAGGCGACGTTCCTTGGCCAGTTCTCGGCTCCCGCCGCCAATGAACCGGGATTTGTCGTGCAGGCAGAAATCTTTCAACTGACCATCAATGCCGAAGTCTTCCCGGCAGCTGAAATCGAAGAGGTCATCTGGGTCGATCCGGCCACTGATCCGGCGCTCGAACTGGCGCCATTGACACGCGACCTGATCCTGCCGTTTTATCGAGCCTCGCTGACCCAAATCGCCTGATCATTAACGCAAGGGACGCCCACCATGATCCCGCTTCAAGACCTGCTGATCTTTGCCGCCGCCGCGTTGCTGATGGTCCTCACGCCGGGGCCGAACATGATCTACCTGATCTCGCGTTCGATCTGTCAGGGGCGCAAGGCGGGCGTCACCTCGTTGCTAGGCGTGGTCGCGGGTTTCTTTGTGCATATGTTTGCCGCTGCTGCCGGTTTGACCGCGGTGTTTCTCGCGGTGCCGATGGCTTATGAAGTGTTGAAGTGGGCGGGTGCGCTGTACCTGCTGTGGCTGGCCTGGCAGGCGCTGAAACCCGGCGCGCGTTCGCCGTTCGAAGCCCAGCAGTTACCGCCGGATTCGTCGCGCAAACTGATCACCATGGGCTTTCTTACCAGCGCCCTGAACCCGAAAATCGCGGTGTTCTATCTCTCGGTGTTTCCGCAATTCATCAGCCCTGAACACGGCTCGGTGTTCACCCAAAGCATCATCCTCGGCCTGACTCAGATCAGCGTCAGTTTCAGCGTCAATCTGCTGATTGCGCTGTTTGCGGCGGGCATTGCTTCGTGGTTCGTGCGCAACCCGACGTGGCTGGTGATGCAGCGTTATTTCATGGGCCTGGTACTGGGCGGTCTGGCCATTCGCTTGATGCTTGAGCAACGGCGAGCCGCTTGAGATGTGGATCGAAAAGCTGGACGCCAGCCATGCCCTGGCCTATCGGGAACTGATGCTCGAAGCCTACGACCGGCATCCGCAGGCCTTCACCTCCAGCGTGCGTGAACGCGCAGTGATGCCGCTGAGCTGGTGGGAAGCGCGCCTGATCAGCAAGCTCGACGTGGTGCTCGGCGCGTTCGAAGGTGGCACGCTGGCTGGCATTGTCGGTTTGGCATTCGAGCCGCGAGAAAAAGCCCGACACAAGGCCACGCTGTTCGGCATGTATGTGTCGGCGGATTTTCGTCAGCACGGTTTGGGGTTTGAACTGGTGCAAGCGGCGCTGGCCGAGGCGCAGAATCATCCCGAGCTGAAGCTTGTCCAGCTCACTGTTACGGCTGGCAACGATGCAGCGTTCAAGCTGTATCAGCGCTGCGGCTTTATCCAGTTCGGACTGGAACCGTTAGCGGTACGGGTGGGCGAAGACTACTTCGACAAGATCCACATGTGGCGCCAGATCTGAATCCATGCGCAGAACCCTGTAGGAGTGAGCCTGCTCGCGAAAGCGGTGTGTCAGTCGCTCAAATATTGCCTGACCCGACGCCATCGCGAGCAGGCTCGCTCCTACAGGGACTCGTGGTGTTCTCGTATCAGCGCACGGCGCTGACCCCATCCAGCGTCGAGAACGATGTGTCCTTGGCCGTCAGCAAAAAATCACGCATGTACGGCGCATCGAGCATGTCGGCGCGGATTCCCGCGTAAAGCGTGGCAAACAAGCCTTTCTCGCCCAACCGTTTGCCTTTCACGTAACCGCGTGAGCTGTATTCATGCAGCGCCCAGTGCGGCATGCCGCAGACGCCACGGCCGCTGGCGACCAGTTGCATCATCATCACCGTCAGCTCCGAAGTGCGCACTTGCGCCGGTTCGATGTCGGCCGGTTCGAGGAAGCGGGTGAAGATGTCCAGTCGGTCGCGTTCTACCGGGTAGGTGATCAGCGTTTCAGTCAGCAAATCTTCGGGGACGATGTACGGTTTGCTCGCCAGCGCATGCTGATTGGCCACCGCGAGCATGGCTTCGTAGGTGAACAACGGCACGTAAGTGATGCCGGCGATTTCCAGCGGATCAGAGGTCACCACCAGATCCAGATCGCCACGCGCCAGGGCCGGCAGCGGCGCAAAGGAGAAGCCTGACGCGAGGTCGAGTTCGACCTCCGGCCAGGCATCGCGGAATTGGTCGATGGTCGGCATCAGCCACTGGAAGCAACTGTGGCATTCGATTGCCATGTGCAAACGCCCGGCAGTGCCACCGGCCAAGCGGCTGATGTCGCGCTCGGCGGCGCGCAGCAGTGGCAGGGTCGCGTCGGCCAGTTGCAGCAGGCGCAGGCCGGCGCTGGTGAAGCGCACCGGTTTGGTCTTGCGCACGAACAACTGCATGCCCAGCCGCTCTTCAAGCTCCTTGAACTGGTGCGAAAGTGCCGATTGGGTCAGGTGCAAACGGTCAGCGGCATCGACCAGGCTGTCGGCTTCGCGCAGGGCGTGCAGGGTTTTCAGATGACGGATTTCAAGCACCGGCTGGCTCCATGAGGAAAACTTGTGATCAACACGAAAAGGTTGAGTTTGTCTCATGTTGGTTTGACTGTCGACAATGGCGCCATCTTTTATGCAATGGAGCACACTCGACATGGCCGTGGCCCACACCCTTGGTTTCCCGCGCATCGGCGCCGACCGCGAACTGAAGAAAGCCCTCGAAGCCTATTGGCACGGCGATCTTGATCAGGCTGCCCTGAACCAGGTCGGTCGTGAACTGCGCGCCCGCCACTGGCAATTGCAGAAAGACGCCGGTATCGATCTGCTGCCGGTCGGCGACTTTGCCTGGTATGACCAAGTGCTGACCCACTCGCTGACGTTTGGCGTGATCCCCGAGCGCTTCGACGGCGTGCGTGACGAGCGCGGCCTGCCGAGCCTCGACACCCTGTTCGCCATGGCCCGTGGTGCGTCCGCCAACTGCTGCGGCACCGAGCACGGCAAGACTCAATATGCGCAAGAACTGACCAAGTGGTTCGACACCAACTACCACTATCTCGTCCCGGAATTCAGCGCTGATCAAACATTCAAGCTGAGCTGGAACCAGTTGTTCGATGAAGTCGAAGAAGCCAAAGCGCTGGGCCACAACGTCAAACCGGTGATCATCGGCCCGCTGACCTACCTGTGGCTGGGCAAGGCCAAAGGCAATGATTTCGACAAGCTGGATTTGCTTGAGCGCTTGCTGCCGGTCTACAACGAAATTCTCGTGCGCCTCGCCGAGCAAGGCGTGGAATGGGTGCAGATCGACGAACCGATCCTCACCCTCGACCTGCCGCAAGCATGGAAAAGCGCCTTCGAACGCGCTTATCACATCCTCCAGTATTCGCCGCTGAAGAAACTGGTGGCGACGTATTTCAGCGGCCTCGAAGACAACCTGGGTCTGGCCGTGGGTCTGCCGGTGCAGGGGCTGCACATCGACGCGGTGCGCGCGCCGGAGCAACTCGGTCAGGTGCTCGATCGTCTGCCGACCTACAAGATTCTCTCGGTAGGTCTGGTCAATGGTCGCAACGTCTGGCGCTGCGAACTGGAGCAGGCGCTGGCGCAACTGCAACCGGCGCAGGAGCGTTTCGGCGACAACCTGTGGGTCAGCAGTTCCTGCTCGTTGCTGCACAGTCCGGTGGATGTCGAGCGTGAAGACAAACTCGATCCGGAACTGAAAAGCTGGCTGGCGTTTGCCGTACAGAAGTGCAGCGAAATCTCCGTGCTGCGTGATGCGCTGAATGATCCGCAGGCGCCCAAGGTGCAATCTGCACTGGCCGAGAGTCGGGCTATTCAGGCCAGCCGTGCGCAGTCGCCACGTATTCATAAAACCGCAGTGCAGGCGCGTGTCAAGGCGATCAATGCCAGCGACAGTCAGCGTCATTCGCCGTTTGCCAAGCGCATCGCCAGGCAACAGGTGCGTCTGCAATTGCCGACGTTCCCGACTACCACCATCGGCTCGTTCCCGCAGACCGGGGCGATCCGTCTGGCGCGTCAGGCGTTCAAGCAGGGCAAGCTGTCGGCCAACGATTACCACGACGCCATGCGCAGTGAAATCCGCCACGCCGTGCAGATTCAGGAACGCCTCGGGCTGGACGTGCTGGTGCACGGTGAGGCCGAGCGCAACGACATGGTCGAGTACTTCGCCGAGCAACTCGACGGCTACCTGTTCACCCGGTTCGGCTGGGTCCAGAGCTACGGTTCGCGCTGTGTGAAACCGGCGGTGATTTATGGCGACCTGAGTCGTCCGCAAGCGATGACGGTCGACTGGATCAGCTACGCGCAGGGCCTGACTGACAAGGTCATGAAAGGCATGTTGACCGGTCCCGTGACCATGCTGATGTGGTCGTTCCCGCGTGAAGACGTATCGCGCAAAATTCAGGCGCAGCAACTGGCGCTGGCCCTGCGCGATGAAGTGGTTGATCTGGAAAACGCCGGCATCAAGATCGTGCAGATCGACGAAGCCGCTTTCCGCGAAGGCCTGCCGTTACGGCGGGCGCAATGGCAGGAATATCTGGACTGGGCGGTCGAGGCGTTCCGTCTGACGGCGTCTGGCGTGAAGGACGAAACGCAGATTCACACGCACATGTGCTACAGCGAATTCAACGATGTGATCAAGGCGATTGCCGAGATGGACGCCGACGTCATCACCATCGAAACCTCGCGCTCGGACATGGAATTGCTCGACGCCTTTGAGGCGTTCGACTACCCGAACGACATCGGCCCCGGCGTCTATGACATCCACTCGCCACGGGTGCCGGACACCGCCGAGATGGTCAAGCTGATGCGTAAAGCGGTGCAACGGATTCCTGCAGAGCGCCTGTGGGTCAACCCCGACTGCGGTCTGAAAACCCGCGCCTGGCCCGAGACAGAAGCGGCGTTGGTGAACATGGTGGCGGCGGCTCGACAGTTGCGCAGTCAACTGGCATAAGCGTCGGCGCTTGATCCGGCGCTGCATGAAACCCGTTGTGCCTTGGGGCGCAACGGGTTTTTTAATGTCGGTGATATAGGCCTGCGGCCCCGTGAATCTAGTTGGCCAGCGCCTGGAAATGCTCCAGCACCGCCGACTGCCTGCCGATATTCGCGTAGGGCAGGGTGGCGTCGTCAGCGTGGGTCAGGAAACGGTGTTCGGGCAGCTTCAAGTGAGCCTTCTCGAATGTGCCGAACACTGGCGTCGCACTGCGATAGTGAAAGTGGGCGTACCACAACAACCCGGCTGGCTCGGACGTCAAATTCCACACTTCATATTCCTGCATGTAGTCGGTGCGACCGTCGCGCCTTCCGAGGTTTCTGATCGCGGTGTTGCGACGTATTTCTACCGCGTTTTCGCTGATCAAATCGAGCAACATCCCGTCGGTGGGGTCGCGGCTGACCAGCGACTGGCGAGTACGCATGGCGCGGCCGCTGGTGATCAATTGAGCGGCCTGGTCGCGCAGTTGCTCAATGACCGGCTCCTGCGGCGCGCTGGCGGCGATGCGGTCGGCACGGCGAGTGAGCTCGGCGGCTTCGCTGACCAGCATATGTTCCAGATTCACCGGGAGCATGTTCTGTTCGGCATATGCCTGGACCCGGGTTTGATAGGCCGGGAGCGTAGCGAGGCGTTGTCGAGCTTCTGTCAGCAATGCCGGCAGTTGCAGGTTCGCGGGTGCTTGCTGTTCGACTGGTCGCGGGTTCAGCAAGCGGAATTGACCATCGTTGCCCTGTTGCCAGATTTCTTCATGGCCGCCCCGGCCCGTCGACACGTATTGGCGTGTTTGCGTCGTCGGCTCCCAGCGCTCGACGCCATACAGCAACTGATTGTCGGCGGTGGTAAAAACGCGCTGGGCAGATTGGCCTGCCGGTGCCGCTTGCGCCGGCGCGATAATGCCCCTGCGCGCACGTTCGCCTAGCTGTTCGATACCGTTGAGCAGCGGTTCCACCTGATCAAGGTGAAAGTGCTGTGGGTAACGGTGGGTCCAGATGTTCATCTCGAGGCGAAAACGGCTGTACAGGTCGACGCAGTTCTGCAGAATCCGGCTGCGTTGGGCCGGGGTCGCGGTGAGGGTCGGCAAGATGTATTGCGTGTACAGAGCGCGATCGACATCAATGCGCAGTTCGTGTGCCTGGCCCAGCAGATAGAACCACGACACATCATCAGCCCGGCCGTAACGCTTTACGGTTTCCAAGCGCTGGCTGGTGCGCAGATACAGCAGACTGGCGTCACTGTGTTTGCTGTTGATCTCGTTGACGTCGGAGGCGAGATCGAGCTTGTCTGCCCTGACCTGAATGCGCTCATTCCACAGATTGAGCTCGATCTTCAGTTTCTCAAGCCGATCCAGTTTGCTGAGGTATTGCAAGCGCAGCAGGCGGATCTCCTCAAGCGGAGCTATCCGAGGGGCGAGGTTGTTGCCTGGCAGATTGTTCAGCGCCTGAGTCAACTCGTCGATTCTATTGGTGATGGGCAGGACACTGCGTGACGTGTAAGAGGCCACGCGATGATAGCGGTCGGTCAACTGCCAGGCGGTCTTGCTGCGGAACAGCCTGGCCTCCTGTTTTTTGTTGCCGCTGGTCAACGGGATCAATTCATCCAGTGTCTGAAAAGCGCGTTTGGCCAGTTCGATGTCACCCAGACACGCCGTTTCGGCAGCGGCGACCAGTGCTGGACGATCCTTGGCTGCGGCATCGTTATACCGGTTGATCGCCGCATTGCTCACCGTGTTTCTGGCCTGAATCTGATCCCCGAGGCCCTCGGCAGCCTGGGCCAGGCGATGATGACGGCGAAAAGCGTGGTCGACCCACCAACGCGGCAATTGCTGACGAATCGCCTGCGGCCAGAGCGGATCAAGCGCATCGGCCATGTGCCCGAGTACTTGCCCGCCACCCAGACCACCCCCCTCGAAAGTCGTGCCGTATACACCGAACCAGGTGTCCCACTGACCACTTTCGTCCAGGGCAATCGGTTGCTTGTAGGTTTTGCGACTGTTGCCGACCAATCGCCAGTTGCGCGAATCCTGACTGCGCTGCACTTCAAAGATCCGCCCCTGACGGACGATGAAGTCGCCATCGGCATGCCGGTAGATCCCGCGATAGAGGCCATGGGTGGCGGGTTGCAGGCCGGCAAGGGAAATCGGCAATTCGTATTCGTAGTCCTTGAAGCGCTGCACCACCTGCCGGGCCTCGCGTTGGGAAGTGCCTTTCAAGGCCGACGCGTGGCGAGCCAGGCGGCGCAATTGGCGAGTACGGGTGAGCTGGCGGGCCGTGCGGGACAAGGTCGAGCTAGGCATTTCGCCCGGCAGCAGGTCCATGGCCGCGTCGATCAAACTGGTCAGCACTGATCTGAGTTCGCTCAAGCCATCGCCGATTTCACCGCGCAGAAAAGCTGCCACGGCCTGATTGGCAGCCGTCCATGCATCGTAGAGGGACAACACGGTGCCGACAAACGGCACCAGCCCGACTGCCATCTTGATGTAATTGAAGGCGCGTGGACCTTTGAGCGCGTAACGCTCCAGGTACAACGCATCGTTGGAGCGAGAGGTCCCGCGATGAGCCTCGATCAGCCGGCCCATGTGGGCGTCGAGCAGATGCTCGCTCAGTGACGTGGTAGCCGGCCAGCTCAGACCGACGCCAATCATGGCGTCGTAGCGATTGGCCCAGGCCTGGTTCAGCCGGTTTTCGTGAGCGCGAACATTACCCTGCAACGTCCGACCGGCGAGGTACTTGTTCCATTTGTCGACCACGGACAGGTTGAACAGGCCCTTGCGCGCGGCTTCGAGGCTGTCGTACCGGCGCAGGAACTGTCCGTCGGGGCTGTCCGGCAGGTAAAGCAACGTCACGCCGCTGACCTGTTCCTGGATAAAGGTCACACCCGACAGGGCCACCGACAATTGGTACGGGGTGTCCTTGCCCCCGGCACTCAGGTAAGCCGGCAGTAACACCACACGTTTGCCATCGGTGCGCCACGCCTGGGCAGTGTTGGCGTCGATGGCGATGTTCAGTGTAAGCAGGTCATCACTGCCGATATGCCGCTGCAGGCGCGCGCATTCACCCTGTAAGCGCAGCATCAGACGCCACGGCTCGACCAGACATCCGCGGCGCTGTGCCCTGGCGAACGCCGATTCGGTGAGGGGGCCGTTGAAGGTGTCGCGGATCAGTTGTTCGTAAGCGTGCGGCAGGTTCAACTCCGGCAGCACTTGCTTGAGGTAGTCCAGGGTAATGCCAGACGTCAAGCGCAGACGCTCGGCTTCTTCGCGGGTGCTGACCTCGACCTTCATGAAAGCCAGGCGTAGCGCCAGCGGCTCCAGTTGCATCGATGGCGTGTTGTCGATGTTGGTTTGCGCCAGCTCTTCAAGGCTCATTTTGCTGCGCGCGGCACTGGGCACAAGGACCAGTTTTTCCGGTGTCATAGGCGCGCCTGGCGCGGGGTAGAACTGGCTTTGCCATTTTGTCGTGTCGGGCAGATCAAGCTGGACCCGGACACTGCCCGTGAGCGCAAAGTCCTTGCTCAGCCGTGCGTGCAGGCGCTTGCGCGTGAAGTCATCGCGCGGTTCCAGCAACAGGGTCATGATTTCATGACTGCGGCCCATGGCCGCCATGTACGCCTTAATCAGCTTTTTGAGCGTCAGCCGATCGGCCTCCGCCATGGTTTTCAGCCAGTCGGGCAGATGGGAAACCAGCGTCGCGCTACGGCTCTGTTCCAACAGGTGGGCAAAGGCCAGGCTTCTGGCAGCGTGCACCGGAACCTGCAACCTGGCGAGCGTTTTGGTGCGCAAGCTGTCCAGCGCTTCACCGAGCGCGCCGGCATCGGTCGAAGCAGCATGACGCTGGCGCAGCATGGCGGCCTGTTCTTCGAATTCGCTTGTCAGCTGGTTGAGCCCATGGACCAGCACATCATCACGAATCTGTTTGAGCTGCAGGGTCAATGTGCGATCCGCCGGATCGATCTTGAACACTTGGCGTGCCAGTTCGCCAAGCCCGGCGTAGCGCTGCAAGCCGCCGCCGGTGCCGGGCCAATACAGGAGCAGGCTGCACGCGCAGGTCGGGTCGCGGAGCACCGCGGCTTGGGTGACGACCCAGACGCCGGGCAGTTCTTGCTTAGTGAGCGTGGTCTGGCCTGCGACCTCAGTGTTCATCGTCAGGGTTATGCTGGCGACGACGGTGTCACTGCCGGCTACCGGCAATGCGTCGAGCACGGTGCGCAGCCTGTTGCAGTCGTCTTCGTCGAGTTGCCCCAGCGCCTGTTGCAGTGCGCATTCGGCCTGCAACCCGGCCTTGTGCGCCGCATGCAGCGCGGTGAATTCACGCTGGAATGTCTGCAGGTCCGACGTCCGTGCCCGATAGAGCAGGGCCGTGGCCGCTTCGTCGCCGGCCTGTTCGGCAGACTCCAGTGCCTTGAGCGAATCCTTGAAGGATTGCAGCCCGGGGCCGTCACCGACGTCTGCCATTCGCGCCTCAAACGCCTCGCGCTGGCGGTTCAGTGCCGCCTGACGCAATGGCCAGGGAATATCAGCGAACAGGCTGCCGAACAATGCCTGCTCATCAGCCTCGGCGTCGTCATCGGCATCGACCGGGGGCAGTGGCGGCGTCGGACTCGGCGGTGCCGCAATCAGTTCATCGTGGCTGCGCTGTTGATCGACCCGGTCGACCTGGGCGAGGGATTGTCCGCCATCTGCCGCCAGGGTGGCTTCGCGGCGGCTCGGGGTGGTCAGCAAGGTGACTTGAGATTGCTGGCGGTGCGCGAGCAGGTCGTGGGCACCGAGTTCCAGCGCGTCGGTGCTGACGGTGTACTCAAAGCGGATGTCGTCGGTGGGCAGTCCGGTGGGCACGAGCGACTGTTCGAGCAGCCACGCTTGCATGTCGCTGCGTTGCGCGAAGGCCTGGATCGCAACGGCGCGACACGGCAGGTAAAGCAGGGGAGCAGCGTCGGCGTCGGCACCGGCCCGAACCACCCACGCCCCGCTAAGCATGACTTTACGCTCGTCTTTGAGGACCATTGCCAGTTGCTCGGTGTAGACCGGCTGCGCATTCATCATCAGCGCACCGGGCGGTGGATCAATGACCAACTGCACCAGTTTGAGCTGCTCGGCACTCAGGGTTTTATGGGCATAGGCCAGGTGCGCGCAGGCTTCGAAATGAAGGCGATAAAGCTGTTGGACATGCTCGCGCCGAGAAACCGCCGTGCCCGGTGCTCGACTGTCCCAGAACGCTCGCCACCGTTGCGCATGCGCCTGCTGCATACCGAGCATCTTCAAGCGCTCGAACCATTGCTCAGGTTGCAGGGCCTGCAGCGGGTGCGCCTGAGGCAGGCCGGATACCCGGCACTGCTGATTCAGGTCTTTTTCCACCTGTGGATACTGCAGAACGAAGGCGCAGACGTTGGTGAAACTGATGAACCGTTCAGGCAGCAGATCCGTGGCGGGGAACAGCAGACCGGTGCGCTCGCCATCGAGATCGAGAACTTCCTTGAACCTGTGGTTGAGCGTGTCGCGCATGCCCGGAGTCGCCGCCAGCATTTCGCGCAGGCCTTCCCGGCTTTGTCGCCATCGACTCATGGCGCTGATCGCCAGGCTTTCATCGGGCAGGCGCGCGCTGGGTTTGAAGGCCGGCAAGAGAACGGAGGCCGGTTCGGGCATGGTCAACTGCAGAGAAACGTCCATGGACAAAAAATACTCGGTGCCGGGGGCGGCGGATCCACCCCTCTTGCGAGCTATTGAAAGTCAGTGGACACAGCGCGTGGCGGTACAGGGATATCGCCTCTGTGCATTTTTCCGGTGCTCAGGACGCGTGCGTTGCCAGGCAGCAACCCCGTTGCAGCCGATAGCTCAACGGGGTTGCTGCCTGGCAACGAAGCTTAGAGCCCTTCGAAATGCACCAGCACTGCCGACTGCTTGCCGATATCGGCGTAGGGCAGGCTGGCATCATCGGCGTGGGTCAGAAAACGGTGTTCGGGCAGTTTCAGATGGGCTTTCTCGAACGCGCGCAGTACGGGCGTTGCACTGGAATAGTGAAAGTGCGCGTACCACAGCAGTTCATTGGGGATGAGGGTCTGATTCCGGATTTCATATTCCTGCATGAAGTCCTTTCGAGTTTTTTTGCCAAGATCTTTCAGCGGTGCGACCTTGCGAATGGTCACGGCGTTTTGTCCGATCAGATCCAGCAGCATGCCGTCGGTGGGTTTCTTGCTGGTCAGTGACTGGCGGGTGCGCAAGGCGCGGCCGGTGGCTGTCAGCTCGGTGGCGGTGGTGCGCAGTTCGACAATCATCGGGTCTTGTGGCGAAAGCGCATGGATACGATCGGCCCGGCGCGTCAGTTCGGCGGATTCACTGACCATCATGTGTTCCACATTGACCGGCAGCATGCCTTTATCGGCGTATGACTGAACCCGCCCCAGGTAAGTCGCTTGCGAATCGAGGCGCGTGCGTGCTTCGGCCAGCAACGCCGCGAGGTCTGGCTGTTCCTGCCGCGGGGGCACGATTGCCGATGCTTTCAGGCGATATTTCTGGTTGGCGGTTTCTTCCCAGACTTCGCCGTTTTTCATCGTGTATTCGTACTTTTTGGTTTTCGGATCCCAATTTTCCGTCCCGATCAGCCAGTATTCATCTTCAGTAGGGAAGACCTTGGGCGGTATTTTTCCTGCCTTTTGCGTAGTACGCACGGGCCGCGGGCGCGCGATGTTCTTGCGAGCATGGTCGGTGAGCAAATCAATTCCGGACAACAATGGGTCGACCATGTCCTCGTAGAAAAGCTGCGGATAACCGCTGGTCCAGACTTTCATCTCGCGACTGAACTCCGTGTACACATCTACGCAGCGTTGAAGGATTTGATCGCGTTGTTCGGACGTGACTTCAGCCAATGCCAAGGCACGATGTGTGTCCAGAGTACGTCTGAATTTTCCATGCAAATCGCGTATCTGATCATTGAGGTGATACCACGCCATCTCTTTGGGAATACCGGATCGATAAACCGCGTGATACCGATGTGAGACCCTCCTTTCAGTCAGCCGAAAATCGCTGTAAGCGTCGTTAACTTGCCCCAAACGGTCCGCTAGCCTTTGCCTGTCGTCTGCCTTCCCGATGCGTCTGTACCAGTGGTTTGCCTCATTTCTCAGGGTTTCAATCTGATCCAGTTCGGACAGCATCTCGACACGGTGTTCGCGTATCTGTTTATGCACTTCCCTCAGCTTGGCGTAGGCGTCTTCCGGCAACGCACGCAGTTGTGCGTTCAGTGCCTCGATTTTGCGGTAATGGGTATTCGACCAGTAGTAATGATTCACGCGGTGTAGGTACCGGTCCGCCACCATCGAGGCCGGATAGCTTTGCTGCTCGTTCACCATACGGCGTACATCGCCAGTGGACACCGCCTCCAGTTCGACCAACGTCTGGTAACGCCGCTTTCCCAGCTCAATGTCGCCGACAGCGGCGGCTTCAGACGCCGCAACCAAGGGCCGGCTTACTTTTTCCGCTGGTGTCGCTGCGAGGCGGTTTATCGCAACGTCGCTGTTTCTGATGCGCAAACGGAATTCGGGGGCCGAGGCGTTGGCCTGAATGGCCAGGTATTGATAACGGCGATGCGTTCGATCCACCCACCAGCGCGGCAAGCGTTGCCGAATGACCTGCGGCCAGATCGGTTCAAGCGCGTCGGCCAGATGCCCGGCGACATTACCGCCGCCGAGTCCACCGCCTTCGAATGTTGTGCCATGAACGCCGAACCAGGTGTCCCACTGGCCGGTTTCATCCAGGGCAATCGGTTGCCTGTAGGTGGCCTGGCGGGTACCGCGCAAACGCCAGAAGCGTGCGCTGGTGTCGAGTTGAACCTCGAAGATCCGGCCCTGACGGACAATGAAGTCACCGTCGGCATGGCGGTAGATCCCGCGATAAATACCGTGGTTGCCTGTTTGCAGGCCGGCCAGCGAAATCGGTTGTTCATACTCGTATCTGGCGAAGCGTGCGAGCAGGTGACGGGCCTGGCGCTGGCTGTTGCCATGCAGTGCCGCCACATTGCGCAGCAGCCGCTGCGCCTGGCGCATACGCGTCAATGCGCGGGCGGTGCGCGACAGGACACCGGTCAGCGCTTCACCGGGAAGCAGGTCGACCGCCGCGTCGATCAGGCACAACAACATCGTTGCCAGTTCTTCCAGCCCATCGCCGATCTCGCCGCGCAAGAACGCCGCCACCGCCTGGTTCGCCGCAGTCCAGGCATCGTAGAACGCGATGGCGGTGCCGATGAAGGGCAGCATGCCGAGCGCCATCTTCAAGTAGTTGAACGCACGCGGGCCGCGCAGCGCGAAACGTTCCAGATACAGCTCATCATTGGAACGGGAGGTATCGCGGTGCGCCATGATCAGTCGGCCCATGTGCGCATCGAGCAGGTGCGCGGCCAGGGAGGTGGTCGCCGGCCAGCGCGTGCCAACGCCGATCATCGCGTCAAAGCGTCTGTACACGGCTTCATTGATACGACTTTTATGAGCGCGCACATTGCCGTGGACCGTACGCCCGGCCACATAGGTGATCATCGAGTCTTGCTGGCAAAGCCTGTACAGCCCCAAGCGTGCCGTTTGCAGGTTGTCGTATGAACGCAAAAACCGGCCATCCGGGCTCTCGGGCAGATACACCAGAGTGACGCCGCTGACTTGCTCCTGGATAAAGGTCACACCCGATAGCGTGCTGGGCCCTTGACGCGGGGTGTCCTTGCCGCCCATGGTCAGGATGGCGGGCAGGATGACCACGCGTTGGTTATGCCTGTTCCACGCCTGTGCATGGTCGGCGCTGATCGCGATTTCCAGTATTTGCAGGTGGCTGTCGTTGATATGACCCTGCAAACGGGCAAAACGGCCTTGTAACCTGAGGGTCTGGCGCCAGGGCTCGATCAGGCATTCGCGGTGATGCGCCAAAGTGAACGCGGACGCGCCGCTAGCCCCTCGGAAGGCCTCGTAGATCTGACGTTCATAGGCCTTGGGAAGATCCAGTTCGGGCAGCACTTTGCGCAAATAGATCAGGTTGACGCCGTTGAGCAATCGGATACGGTCCTGACGATTCGCCGCGATCACCTTCAACCGCATGAATATCAGTCGCTGCGACAGCGAGTCCTGTTGCACCGATTGCTCTTTGTCGAGGTTGAGCTGCGCCAGTTCTTCAAGCGTGAGATGACTGCGCTTGTCACCGGCAACCATCACCGACGATCGCACGGGGGCCGTGGGCCCGGCGCTGTATCGGGTTTCCCATTTGACCTCATCGGGCAAATCCAGGGTGACCGTGAAATCACCCTGCAGCGAAAAGTCTTTGCGCAAACGCGCATGCAAGTGCTTGCGAGTGAAGTCGTCGCGTGGCTCCAACGCGGTGGTCATCAAGGCGTGGCTCAGTTGCATGGCCTTGATGAACGCGTGGATCTCGGTGTTGAGGGCGACGCGCTCGGTGACTGGCAGGTTGCCCAGCCAGTCGGGCAGGTTGGCGACCAGCGTGGCCGTTCGCTCTTGCTCCTGCACATGCATCAGCGCCAGGCTGCGCGCCGCATGCACGGGCACTTGCAGGGCGGCGTTGAAGCGTTCGCGCAACATGCTCAGTTGCTCGGCTTGTTCGGCTGCCTGCGCGTCGGCGCCAAGGCGTGTGCGGATTGCTGCGGCTTGCTCTTCGAATTCGCCGATCAGGCCATTCAAGGCGTGTCGCAGTGGATCTGTCTCGATTGCCTTCAGTTGCAGGGTGCGGGTCTTGTCCTGCGTGGTGATTTTGAACACGCGGTTTTCCAGCGACCGACGATCAGCGAATGTCTGCAGGCCACCGCCGGTGCCCGGCCAGTACAGCAACATGCTGTGCGCCGATGCCGGGTCGAGCAGCGCATCCGGGTGCGTCATCACGAACGGGCCCTTGAGTGCCTGCGTCGTGAGTGTGTGCTTGTCAGCGGTGTGCTCGCTCAGGCTCACGATCAGACTCGCGGCCCTGTGCCCGGCCCCCGGATTGGTCGGGGTATCCAGTAGCGCATTGACCCGTTCGCGCTCCTCAATGGTCACTTGTTCGAGCAAATATTGCGCGTTGATTTCCGCCTGCAAACCGTCCTTGTGGGCTTTATGCAGGGCGGTGAGTTGACGCTCGAACGTGGCCGGATCGGTAGCGCGCGAACCTGTCAGCAGGGCGGTGATCGCTGTGTCGGCGGCTTGTTCGGCGTTTTCCAGTGCCGCGTGTGCATCCTTGACCGGCTGTAATGTGCTGCTTTCTTGCGCGATACCGCGCAGCGTTTCCAGGGCAGTGCGCTGACGGCCCAATGCCGCCTGACGAAGCGCCCAGGGTATCTCGGCGTGCAGACTGCCGAACAATGACGGCTCATCGTCTTCGCTCACGTCAGGCGTCATGCGCGGTGGCGAGGCGAATACGCCGGTGGTGCTGCGTTGGCGGTCAGTCAGATCGGCATGATCGAGGGCGCTGCCGGCGTGTTCGGCAAAGTCTGGCGCGGCGATCCGGCTATTGCGTAGCGCATCAATCTGCGCCTTGCGCAAATGCTCCAGCAGGTCGGTCATGCCCGTGCTCAAAGGCAGATCGCGGTCGGTGTATTCGAATCCCATGCCAGCGCTGGGCAACCCACGTGGAACCAGATTCTGATCGGTCAGCCAGGCCTCAAGTTCGGTGCGCCCGGCGAACCCCTTGAATGCCTCGGCGCACAACGGCAGATACAGCCAATGCGGGAGCGGCGCGGCGTTTGCGAAGTTGATCACCCACGCGGCGGGAATCTTCACTTTGCTGCCGTTGCTCATCACCAGCGCCAGTGTCTGGGTGGTGACCTGCGCCGTGGCGCTGCTCGCATCCATCAGCAATGCCAAGGGCTTGAGTTGTGCCGCGGTCAGTTGGCGGCGGGCGAGGGCCACTTGAGCAGTGGCTTCCAGATGCTCGCAGTAAAACTGCCGGGCCCGTTCACGGCGTGACACCGGTGTACCCGGCGCGCGCTCATCCCAATACTCATTCCAGGCGGTGCGCAGGACTTGTTCCGGGTCGAGTGTCTTGATCCGTTCCAGCAATTGTTGCGGTGTCCGCGTGAACAGCGCATGCGTCGTCGGCAGGCCGATCACCTTGCACTGCTGATTGAGCGTGTCAGGCAGTGTCGGATGCTGGAAGACAAAGGCGCACGCCTGGACCAGCGGGACGAAGTGTTCAGGGCGTTGCTCGGTGGCCGCAAATTGCAGGCCGATGTCTGGCTCGCCCAGATCCCATTTCAGTTCCAGCGACCGAGCGAGGGTGTCGCGGGCGGCCGGAATACCGACAATCAGCTCACGCAAACCCTCGCTACTGTCACGCCAGCGCTGCGAAGCGGTCAAGAGCAGGGCGTCGTCGTAGGTGTCCGGCAAGCGTGTTTCGGTCGGCGGGGAAGACGAACTCAGGATGGGATAATCGAGAAGTATAAAATCTGGCATGGTCGCAATTGCTCGCTGTGTGAAGCGGAACTCCGCTTCTTGTCACGGCCATTGCATTGAATTTGTCGGCCTCGATGGCGGTACATAGTTATTGCCGGGCGACCGCTCGGCACTCTTCATCAAACTGTCATCGAACTGTGGCAGCGCGCTTGTACAAACTTCATCAGACTCGCGCTCTACTGGGGTTCTGCGTTTCGGTGTTTTTCCATGGGTAAGGTTTTTTTCTCGATCGCGGCCGTTCTGGCCGCGCTTTTGTTCGGCTTGCCGGCTTCTGCGGCGTCGCGCTGTGATGTGAATGTACCGACCGAACGGGTCGATCTGGCGCAGGTGAGCCTTGCCTACCAGAGCATCGGTCGTGCGTCGGATCCGGCATTGCTGTTGGTGATGGGGTTGGGCGGGCAGTTGATCCATTGGCCGGATGAGGTGGTTGAGGCGCTGTGTCAGCAGGGCTTTCGGGTGATTCGCTACGACAACCGCGATGTCGGTTTATCGACCTGGCGGCAGGCACCGGTGGAGGCCAACCTGACCTTTGAAGTGCTGCGCTACAAACTCGGACTGCCGGTGTCGGCGCCGTACAGCCTCACGGACATGGCCGACGATGCGCTGGGCCTGATGGACGCGCTGCATGTCGAGCAATTCCATGTGCTCGGTGCGAGCATGGGCGGGATGATCGCCCAGCACATGGCGGCCATGGCGCCGCAACGGGTGGAAAGTCTGACGCTGATCATGACCAGCTCCGGCGCCGAAGGGTTGCCGGCACCCAACGCGGCGCTGGTGCAATTGCTGGCGCGACGTGGTGCACCGAACCGAGAGGTGGCGCTGGAGCAGCAGGCGGATTTACTAGCGGCGCTCGGCAGCCCGGCGGTCAGCGATGATCGCCAGGAGTTGTTGCATCAAGCGGCGGCTTCCTACGATCGCGCGTTCAACCCGGAAGGCGTCAAGCGCCAGATCATGGCGATTCTGGCCGAGCCGAGCCGGGTGGCGCTGCTCAACCAGTTACGCGTGCCGACGCTGGTGGTGCACGGCACGGCCGATCCGTTGCTGCCGGTCATGCATGGTGTGCATTTGGCGGCGCACATTCGCGGCAGTCAGTTGAAGCTGATTCCGGGGCTGGCCCACCGGTTTCAGGAAGCGTTCAAGGAACCGTTGCTGGCGGCGGTATTGCCGTATTTGCAGGCGCACCGCGAAGACACTTCGCATTGGGCGCAGATTGAGCCGGTGGTGGGGCGTAATCTGCTGTAGCTGCGTCCGCTCCCACACAGGAATGCGTTCCCCTGTAGGAGCTGCCGAAGGCTGCGATCTTTTGATCTTGTTTTTAAAAGGTCAGGATCAAAAGATCGTCCGATCGCGGCCCGAGCCTTCGGCAGCTCCTACAGGGGTAGACGTTAGCCATGTACGCGCACCCAAACCGAAACCAACACCGTCGCCGCCATCAACCAGGCCACCGCCGCCACGGCCAGCGAAGCCTCCAGCCGCATCCGGTCGACCATCACATACAACGTCGCCAGATACACAAAGTACGGAATGATCGACCACATGCCGAAGACGATGGTGGTCTTCAGGTCATCAACCGAGCGGCCCTTGCCGACGATGTAGTGAGCAATCAGCGCAAACGTCGGGAACAGCGGCACCAACCCCGCGATGTAGTAGTTCTTCGTCTTGGCCAGCGCCGCGAGAATCAGCACAACCGCGGCACCGAGTGCCGCTTTCAGCAACAGATCCATCAGTGGCTCAACCCGTATTTTTTGACTTTGTCGAATAGCGTGGTCTTGGCCATGCCCAGTTCCAGACTGGCCTGGGTCAGGTTGCCGCCGCTGCGTTGCAGCGCGTCGCTGAGCAGGTTGCGTTCGAAGGCTTCCACCGCTTCGGCAAACGCCAAACCCTGGCCCGCGCTGCCAGCACCGGTTTTCTTGAACGCCGGCAAACCGAGGGCAAAACGCTCGGCGACGTTGCGCAGTTCACGCACGTTGCCCGGCCAGTCGTGGCTCATCAGGTTCGATAGGGTCTGGTTGTCCATGTCCGGTAGCGCGCGGTCGAAGCGCAAGGCCGATTGCTGGGTGAAGTGTTCGAACAGTTGCAGGATGTCTTCGCGGCGTTCGCGCAGTGGTGGCAATTCCAGCGTCACCACATTGAGACGGTAATAAAGGTCGCTGCGGAATTCGCCGGCCTTGCTCGATTCGTCGAGGTCGGATTTGGTCGCCGCAATCACTCGGCAATCCACCGCCACGCTCTGGTTCGAACCGAGGCGTTCGAGGGTGCGTTCCTGCAAAACGCGCAGCAGTTTGATTTGCAGCGGCAGCGGCATGCTTTCCACTTCATCAAGGAACAGCGTGCCGCCGTCGGCGTGTTCGATCTTGCCGATGCGGCGCTTGCCGGCGCCGGTAAACGCGTTGGCCTCGTGACCGAAGATCTCGCTTTCGAAAAGGTTCTCCGGCAAGCCGCCGCAGTTCAGCGCTACGAACTGCTTGCTGTGGCGCCGACTGAAATCGTGCAGGCAACGGGCGACCAGTTCTTTACCGGTGCCGGTTTCGCCTTCGATCAGGACGTTGGCCGAGGTGTCGGCGACGTTGGCGATCAACTCGCGCAGGTTCTGCATGGCCGGCGAGCGCCCGATGATCCGGCCTTCAAGCGAATCCCGCTCGGCCAGTTGCCGACGCAGCGACGAGACTTCGCGGGCGAGGCTGCGTTGCTCCAGCGCACGGCGTGCAACATCGACCAGGCGCTCCGGCGAGAACGGTTTCTCCATGAAGTCGTAGGCGCCTTTCTGCATTGCGCCGACTGCCATGGAGATGTCGCCGTGCCCGGTAATCAGCACCACCGGCAGGCTGCGGTCGCGTTGCTTGAGCCGGGTCAGCAGCTCCAGGCCATCGATACCGGGCAGACGAATGTCGCTGATGACGATACCGGCAAAGTTGTCGCCGATACGCTCCAGCGCCTCTTCGGCACTGCCGACGCCAATGCTGGGGATGTCTTCCAGCGTCAGCGCTTGCTGGCAGCCGAGCAACACATGGGGGTCGTCTTCGACGATCAATACACTGAGGTCTTGGTTCATATTGGCTCGGCAGGGGTAGGGCTTACCAACGGTAAACTGAGAACGAAAGTGGTACCGCCGCCACCAGGGTGTTCGACACCCAAATGTCCGCCCGTAGCGGCGGCGAGGCTGGCGGAAAGCGTCAGGCCCAGGCCCAGGCCTTGTTCGCCGGGCTTGGTGGTGAAGAACGGTTCGAACAGATGCTTGCGCGCCTCGGCGTCGACACCGTGGCCGTTGTCGCGCACGCGCAGGCGATATTTGCCATTGAACTCTTCACCTTCCAGCCACAGTTGCGGCAGCGGTTGCGCCTGCATGGCGTCGAGGGCGTTGCCGATCAGGTTGACCAGAATCTGTTCGAGGCGGGTCTGGTCGATGTGCAGCTGCACATCAATGAATTGTCGGTGCAGTTGCAGCGCCGGATTTTCCAGCCGCGCTCCGAGCAATTGCAGCGCCGCGTCTACGGCTTTGCCGAGGCTGGCCTGGCCCTGATTGTCACCACGCCGGGCAAACGAGCGCAGGCTGGCGGTGATCCGGCCCATGCGGTCGATCAGGTCGTTGATGGTTTTGAGATTGGTGCTGGCGACATCGAGCTGACCGCGCTCGAGAAAACGCACGGTATTGCCCGACAACGTGCGCATGGCCGCCAGCGGCTGGTTCAATTCGTGGGCGATGCTCGTGGACATCTGGCCGATGGCGGCAAGTTTGCCGGCCTGCACCAGTTCATCCTGGGCCCGGCGCAGCGTCTCTTCAGCCTGCCGGCGCTCGCGGATCTGACTCTTGAGTCGGTCGTTGCTGGCACGCAGGTCGGCGGTGCGTTCGGTAATCCGACGCTCCAGTTGATTGTTGGCTTCCTGCAAGGCTTCGCGGGCGGCGAGACGGGTGGCGATGACCTTGCGCCGCTCATTCCAGGCAATCAGCAGGAACGCCACCAAGGCAAATGCGACAGCGACCAGAATGCCTTGGTTGATCGCTTCGCGGCGCAAATCCTGAAGCGGCGTCAGCAGGGTGAAATTCCACGGTGTATCGCCAAGAGGCCGCGTCTGTGCCAGATAACTGATGTCGTCTTCGTCAGACTGCACTTCACTGTTGGCCGGGAAGGTGAGTTTTTCCACGCCTTCGGACAAGGTTTCCCGAGCCAGCGGTTGCAGCTCGGTGAGCGGGAACCAGTAGTACTGCAAGCTGCGGGCGAGTTTCTCTTTGACTTCGTCACTCAGCGGGATGACCGATTTAAGGCGTCTGGCCGGATCGCTGGACAGAATGATGATGCCGTTTTCATCGCTGACAAACGCTTCCAGGCGCGCCCGTTGCCAGCGTTCTTCCATGGCTTCGAGGCGCACTTTGACCACGGCAACGCCGATGATCTTGCCGTGTTCTTCGAGGCCGTGGGCGAGGTAGTAGCCGGGTTCGCCGTTGGTGCTGCCGATGCCGTAGAAGCGCCCGGGTTCACCGCGTATGGCTTTCTGAAAATAAGCACGGAAGGACAGGTCTTCGCCCAGATAACTGTCGACATCGCGCCAGTTGCTGGTGGCCATTACGCGGCCGGTGGTGTCCATCACGTAGATGGCCCGACTGCGGCTGCGCCGGTTCAGGCCTTCAAGGTAGTCGTTGACCGTTTGCCGGTGTTCCGGGGTCGGGTTGGCGAGCAATTGCGGGACACTGGTTTCCAGCTCCAGCAGGCTGGGGAGGTAGGTGTATTTGCTGATCTCGCTCTCGACGGCGCGGGCGTGCAACTCCAGCTGACGCTGGCCGTTCTCGCCAAGGCTGCGGATGCCGAAATGTTCACTGGTCCAGAAGCCGATAAAACCCAGGCCGACCATCAGGGCGATGACCAGTGGCGGCAGGAACAGATGACGAATCAGACGGGGCTTCACGGCAAGTGATGGCGGCGCGGCGCGATAGAGATTGGGGTCGCATTTCATCACAGATGCCTTGGGTCAACCACAACAACAAGCTATGGCGATCCCTTGTAGGAGCTGCCGCAGGCTGCGATCTTTTGATCTTCAAACTCACAATCAAAAGATCGCAGCCTGCGGCAGCTCCTACAGGGGAAGCCTGTGTTGCTTTTAGTGCTGCAGGATTTTCTCAAGGAAGTGCTGCGCGCGTTCGGAGCGGGCGCTGATGTCGCCGAAGAACTCTTCTTTCGGGCAGTCTTCGATGATTTTGCCGGCGTCCATGAAGATCACGCGGTCAGCCACTTTGCGCGCGAAGCCCATTTCGTGGGTCACGCACATCATGGTCATGCCTTCCTGGGCCAGTTGCACCATCACGTCGAGCACTTCGTTGACCATTTCCGGGTCGAGCGCCGAGGTCGGTTCGTCGAACAGCATGACGATCGGGTCCATTGCCAGCGCACGGGCAATCGCCACACGCTGCTGCTGACCGCCGGACAGTTGACCAGGATGCTTGTGGGCGTGAGCCGACAGGCCGACGCGCTCCAGCAGTTGCAGACCTTTTTTGGTCGCCTCTTCCTTGCTGCGGCCCAACACCTTGATCTGCGCGATGGTCAGGTTTTCGGTTATGGTCAGGTGCGGGAACAGTTCGAAATGCTGGAACACCATGCCCACGCGCGAGCGCAGTTTCGGCAGGTTGGTCTTCGGGTCGGCGATCGAAGTGCCGTCGACCACGATGTCGCCTTTCTGGAACGGTTCCAGCGCGTTGACGCATTTGATCAGGGTCGACTTGCCGGAACCTGACGGGCCGCAAACCACGATCACTTCGCCTTTTTTGACCTCGGTGCTGCAATCAGTCAGCACCTGGAAGTCCCCATACCACTTGTTGATGTTCTTGATAGAGATCATACGGCGAACCTTTTTTGCAGACGCTTGACCAGCAGCGAGGCGGCAAAGCTGATTGTGAAGTACACGAGACCTGCGAAGATCAGGAACTCATTGGAACGGCCAATGATGTCGCCACTGGCGCGCGAGGCATTGAGGAAGTCCACCAGGCCCACGGTGTAAACCAGCGAGGTGTCCTGGAACAGAATGATGCTCTGTTGCAGCAACAGCGGGGTCATCTTGCGAAACGCTTGCGGCAGGATGATCAGACGCATCATCTGTCCGTAGCTCATGCCCAGCGCCTGCGCAGCACCCATCTGACCTTTGGGAATCGACTGCACACCGGCGCGGACGATTTCGCAGAAGTAAGCCGCTTCAAACATCATGAACGCGACGATGCACGAGGTGAACGCACCGATCGGGGTGTCTTCGCCGGTGATCCAGCGCAGCACGAACGGCACCGCCAGATAGAACCAGGTGATCACCAACAACAGCGGGATCGAACGGAAATAGTTGACGTAGGCGCCGGCAACCCGCGACAGCAGTTTGCTCGAGGACAGGCGCATCAGCGCCAGGATGGTGCCGAGAATGATCCCGCCCACCACGCCCATCGCCATCAGCTTGAGGGTCATCACCATGCCGTTCCACAAGCCGGGAATGGCCGGGACGATGCCACTGAAATCAAATTCCATTATTTACCCCCCACGGAGATCAGGCCGGGCACGGCAACTTTCTTCTCGACCACGCGCATCAGCAGCATGAGGCTCATGTTCAGGGTGAAATAAATCAGGGTAGCGAGGGTGAACGCTTCAAACAGGTTGGCCGAGAACTCGGCGGTCTGTTTGGTCTGCGCGAGCAGCTCCATCAGCCCGATCAGCGAGGCCACGGAGGAGTTCTTGAAGACGTTCAAGAATTCCGAGGTAAGCGGCGGAATGATGATCCGGTAGGCCTGGGGCAGCAGCACGTTCCAGTAGATTTGCGGCAGCTTGAAGCCCATGGCGCGGGCGGCCGATTCCTGGCCACGCGGCAACGCCTGGATGCCGGTACGTACCTGTTCGCAAACACGCGCGGCGGTGAACAGACCCAGGCACACGACCACGCTCAGGTAGGCCGAAGTGGTCGGGTTGAGGTCCTGCTTGTACCACTCTTGCAGGTCCGCCGGCAGCAGGTCGGGCACCAGGAAGTACCAGATGAACAGCTGAACCAGCAGTGGCACGTTACGGAACAGCTCGACGTAGCAGGTCGCAATGCCCGACACGATGCGGTTCGGCACGGTGCGCATGACGCCCAGTATCGAGCCCAGCAGCAGAGCGATGATCCAGGCCACGATGGCGATGGCGATGGTCCAGCCCAGACCGGAAATGAACCAGTCGAGATAGGTCTCGCTGCCCACGCCGGTGGACTTGAAGAACACGCCCCAGTCCCAGTTGTAATTCATTAGGGTCTCCCCTCGATTCGATCGATATACAAGTGCCCGCCTGGGAAACTCCGTTCCCTCTGATCGTGAAGATCAGGCACACGCGATCGGCTCGACAGCCACCGGTTCGAGTGTTTCCAGAATGTGCCAGCAGGGAGTGACAAACTCCTGAAAGGGCCGAGCCCCTTCAGGAGATAAGGTTAGTCAGAAATCAGGATTTCTTGTCGTCAGCCGCTTTATCGGTCGGATTGGCGATCAGGGCCTTGAGCTCGTCGCTCATCGGGAAGTTCAGGTTCAGGCCTTTTGGTGGGATCGGCGCCATGAACCACTTGTCGTAGATCTTGGTGATCGCGCCCGATGCGTAGGTCGCCTTGATGGCGTCATCCACAGCCTTTTTGAACGGCTCGTCGCCTTTGCGCATCATGCAGCCGTAGATTTCGTAGGACTGTGGAGTACCGGTCACGGCCCAGTCGGTGGCTTTCTTGGCCTTGGCCGCTTCGCCGGCCAGCAGTGCGTCGTCCATCATGAACGCAACGGCACGACCCGATTCCAGCATCTGGAAGGATTCACCGTGGTCTTTGGCGGAGATGACGTTCATGCCCATCTGCTTGTCGGCATTCATCGCCTTGAGGATGCGCTCGGACGTGGTTCCGGCGGTGGTCACGACGTTCTTGCCTTTAAGGTCGTCGAAATCCTTGTACTTGGAGTCAACCTTGGACAGCAGACGGGTACCGATTTCGAAGATGCCGACGGAGAAGTCAACCTGCTGCTGACGCTCGACGTTGTTGGTGGTGGAGCCGCACTCGACATCCACGGTGCCGTTCTGCACCAGCGGAATACGGGTTTGCGAGGTTACCAGGTTGTATTTGACCTGCAGGTTTGGAAGGTCGAGGTCTTTCTTGATCGCTTCGACGATGGCCAGCTGGATATCGTGCGAGTAGCCGACCGGTTTGCCGGAGGCATCAGCGATGTAGGAAAACGGGATGGAGGCATCGCGGTGGCCCAGGGTAATGACACCGGACTCTTTGATCTTCTTCAGGGTGCCGGTGAGTTCGGCTGCGAAAACTGGCGTGCTGATCAGAGCGGCAGCAATGGCTGCGCCCAGGATATGGGGAACGATGCGCATCAAATTTTCCTCGACATTGTTTTTTTTATGGAGCCAGTTTGTCGGCCCTTTTGTGCTTCGAATGCCTGACGGCTCCTGAAGTGTTGGCACAACAGGCATTCGTCGAGAGAGTGTAGAGCATGAGTCGTGCCATACCAGTCGCGAATGCCTAACTATATGATTTATAAAGCTATTAAACTTTTGTGGCGGATTTTTGTGGTGTGGCTGATCCGGTTAACCGAATTGACTAACAGGTCGCGTTCGGAAATCCGAACGCATTTCTGTAGGAGTGAGCCTGCTCGCGATAGCGTCAGACCAGGCAACTTATTTGTGACGGATGTATTGCGATCGCGAGCAGGCTCACTCCTACAGGGATAGTGTCTTCCCGATATACGAAAAAGCCCCTGAATCTCACAATTCAGGGGCTTTCGTTTAAGCGATGTGTAGATCAGGCCGCTTCAATCTTGCGATTCTGCTCGACCTTGCCCAGATACGCCGCCAGTTTCTCCTGCTCGGCGGGTGTGGTGAACAACCCCAGCTTGCTGCGACGCCACAGAATGTCGTGCGCCGTCGTTGCCCATTCCTCGCTGCACAGGTAATCCACTTCGCGGGTGTAGAGCCCGCCACCAATGTGCTCACCCATGTCGGCGAGGGTTTCTACGCCTTCGAGCATGCGCCAGGTGCGGCTGCCGTAGGTGGTGGACCAGCGGCGGGCGATCTCGGTTGGCACGAAGTCGAACTTGTCGCGGATCAACGCGCTCAAGGCCTGCGGTGTGGTCATGTCTTCGCCGCCGGGCAGGGTCGCCGAAGCCGTCCAACTCGGGCGCATCTGGGTGAAGTACGGCATCAACTGCGCCATCGCCGACTCGGCGAGTTTGCGGTAGGTGGTCAACTTGCCGCCGAATACTGACAACAGCGGTGCTTCTTCACCGCCACCCGACAACGCCAGGGTGTAATCACGGGTCACGGCCGACGGGTTATCGGATTCGTCGTTGCACAGCGGACGCACACCCGAGTAGCTGTGCTGGATTTCGTCGCGGCTGACTTGCTTCTTGAAGTGAGCGTTGACCACTTTCAGCAGGTAATCGGTTTCGCCGTCGGTGATCGCCACTTTGGCTGGATCGCCGGTGTACTCGCGGTCGGTGGTGCCGATCAAGGTGAAATGGTTCAGGTACGGAATAGTGAAAACGATGCGCTGATCTTCGTTTTGCAGAATGTGCGCATGTTCGCCTTCATAGAGCTTCGGCACGATGATGTGGCTGCCCTGAATCAGACGGATGCCGTATGGCGACTCCATCTTCAGGTCGTCGCGAATGAATTTGGCAACCCACGGACCCGCGGCGTTTACCAGTGCTTTGGCGGTGATCGAGAACAGGCTGCCGTCGGCACGCTCAAGATTCAGATGCCACAAGCCTTTGGCGCGGCGGGCGCTGACGCAGCGAGTCTGGGTGTGCACATGGGCGCCTTTTTCCCGGGCAGCCATGGCGTTCAACACCACGAGGCGGGCGTCGTCGACCCAGCAGTCGGAGTATTCGAAGCCTTTGGTGATTTCGCTTTTCAGTGCGCTGTCGGCGTCGAACTTGAGACTGCGCGAACCTGCGAGTTTTTCGCGCTTGCCGAGGTTGTCGTAAAGGAACAGACCGGCACGAATCATCCACGCTGGACGCAGGTGCGGACGGTGGGGCAGCACGAAGCGCATCGGCTTGACGATGTGCGGTGCCTTGGCAAGCAACACTTCACGTTCAGCCAGCGCTTCACGCACCAGGCGGAACTCGTAATGTTCGAGATAGCGCAGGCCGCCGTGGATCAGCTTGCTGCTGGCCGACGAGGTGTGGCTGGCGAGGTCATCCTTTTCGCAAAGGAACACCGAGAGACCGCGACCGGCGGCATCCGCTGCGATCCCCACCCCATTGATCCCGCCACCGATGACGGCGATGTCGTAGATCTCGGAGATAGGGGGCGTACGCAAGGTAGATGTGGACATCGGCTGGCCTCGGGCTCTTGTGATTTTCTATATTTGAATTCGAACATTAATGTTCATTTGCGAAAATGGTAGCCCATAAACACGCGCACAGCCAGTCGCATTCGATTGAAAAAACTCATCGAAGGGCTGGGAAAGGAAAATTTTCGAACATTAAAAGCAAAAGATCGCAGCCTGCGGCAGCTCCTACATGGGTTCATTTGACCTGTAGGAGCTGCCGAAGGCTGCGATCTTTTGATCTTTGGGGGGGGGTTAAACCACTTCCAGCCGAATCTTGTGCTGGCTCAACAACTGCGCCAATGCCGGCACCGGTTGCTGGTCGGTCACCAGGCAATCAATCAGGCTGATCGGCCCGAGCCGGATCATCGCGTTACGTCCGAACTTGCTCGAGTCCGCTGCCAGAATCACCTGGCGTGCATTGGCGATGATCGCCTGCGAAACCCGGACCTCCTGATAATCGAAGTCGAGCAGACTGCCGTCCTCGTCGATACCACTGATACCGACCAGCGCGAAATCAACCTTGAACTGATTGATGAAATCCACACTCGCCTGACCCACCACACCGCCATCGCGACGGACATTGCCACCGGTCAGCAGCACATCGAAATCATCCTTGGCACTGAGCATCGACGCCACGTGCAGGTTATTGGTGATGATTTTCAGGTGGTTGTGATTGAGCAGGGCGCGGGCAATCGACTCGGTGGTGGTGCCGATGTTGATAAACAGCGAGGCATGATCGGGAATCTGTGCGGCGATGGCTTCACCGATGCGTTGTTTTTCATCGCGCATCTGATCGGCGCGCATCGCATAGGCAGTGTTTTCGACGCTGGAATCATAGGCCGCACCACCATGGTAGCGACGCAGCAGATTGGCTTCCGCGAGCTGATTGATATCGCGGCGGATGGTTTGCGGGGTAACAACGAACAGCGTGGCCATTTCCTCGATGCTCACATAGCCGCGTTCGCGGACCAGCTCGAGGATTTGCTGCTGACGGGGAGGCAGATTCATGGGGCTTCCTTTGGGCTGCCGTGCAAAATTTGCCCATGATGACGCAGGAATCCGCTCCCTACCAGTTTCCAAACAACGTGAAAGCTACTTCGTGCTGGGCGCCTACGGCGTTACGCAAGCAATCCTGCGTTAAAAACAGGCTCGGACTGCTCATTTACAAACCCGTAAACTCCGCGTCCTCGCCTGTTTTTGCCTTGTCTTGCCTTCGCTCGCTACGCTTTCACGCTGTTTGGACAGCTTTAGTCAGTCCTCAGGTTGGCTTATTCAGCGTCCTCGCGCGCCCAGTCACGGGTGCGGCTGACGGCTTTTTTCCAGCCTTTGTACAGTTTCTCTTTTTCTACTTCGTCCAGGCTCGGTTCAAACTCACGCTCGATCACCGCTTTACCACGCAGTTCATCCAGGCTGCCCCAGAAGCCGCATGCCAGACCTGCCAGATACGCCGCGCCCAGTGCAGTGGTTTCGCGCATTTGCGGGCGCTCGACCTGGGTGCCGAGGATGTCGGCCTGGAACTGCATGAGGAAGTTGTTCGCCACCGCGCCGCCGTCTACGCGCAGGGCTTTGAGGCGTTCGCCGGAGTCCTGTTGCATGGCGTCGAGGACATCTCGAGTCTGGTAGGCAATCGATTCCAGCGCGGCGCGGATGATGTGATCCACGCGCACGCCGCGAGTCAGGCCGAACAGCGCGCCACGGGCATACGGGTCCCAGTACGGAGCGCCGAGACCGGTAAAGGCCGGTACCAGGTACACGCCGTTGCTGTCCTTGACCTTGTTGGCGAAGTATTCGGTGTCGTGGGCGTCGTTGATGATTTTCAGCTCATCGCGCAGCCATTGCACGGTCGAGCCGCCGTTGAATACCGCACCTTCCAGCGCATAAGCGACTTCGCCACGCGGGCCGCAAGCGATGGTGGTGAGCATGCCATGCTTGGATTTCACCGCTTTGTCGCCGGTGTTCATCAGCAGGAAGCAGCCAGTGCCGTAGGTGTTTTTCGCCTGGCCCGGCTCGACGCACATCTGGCCGAACAACGCCGCTTGCTGGTCGCCAGCGATACCGCCGATGGCAATGCCGCTTTTGGTGCGGCCATAGATCTCGGAAGAAGCTTTCACTTCCGGGAGCATTTCGCGCGGGATGTCGAGGATCTCCAGCATCTTCGCGTCCCACTCAAGCGAGTGAATGTTGAAGAGCATGGTGCGCGAGGCGTTGGTGTAGTCGGTGACGTGCACCTTGCCGCCAGTGAATTTCCAGATCAGCCAGCTATCGATGGTGCCGAACAGCAATTCGCCGTTGCGCGCACGCTCGCGGCTGCCTTCGACGTTGTCGAGGATCCACTTCAATTTGGTGCCAGAGAAGTACGGGTCGGTGACCAGACCTGTGGTGTCACGGATGTACTCTTCGTGGCCATCGCGCTTGAGCTGCTGGCAGATCTCGGTGCTGCGGCGGCACTGCCAGACGATGGCATTGTAGACCGGACGGCCGGTGGTCTTGTCCCAGACCACCGTGGTTTCACGCTGGTTGGTGATACCGATGGCGGCGACCTGATCGTGATGCAGACCGGCCTGGGCCAGCGCTTCGACCATCACTGCGCTCTGAGTGGCGAAAATTTCCATCGGGTCGTGTTCGACCCAACCGGCTTGCGGGTAATGCTGGGCGAATTCGCGCTGCGCGGTGCAGACCACGTTCGCATCGCGGTCGAAAATGATCGCGCGGGAGCTGGTCGTACCCTGATCGAGGGCAATGATGTAGTTCTTATTCTGAATGTCGGTCATGTCGATTGCCTTGGACGAAATAAGGGAGAGTGGGCCGTGGCGCAGGTTATATAGGGCAGGAACCTGCGCCGACTGTTTCAAGAAGTTCTTGGTTTGCCGTCAATGGCCGGTTCTGCATCCTTTGTAGCAGGTGTGGCGCCGGTCAGGTGACGGGCGATGAGCCCGCGATACCCGGCAGCGCCGAGGCAGGCACCGACAATCGGTGCAAAAATCGGAATCAGGAAATACGGAATGTCACGGCCGCCAGTGAAGGAAATTTCACCCCAGCCGGTGAAGAAAGTCATCAGTTTCGGACCAAAATCACGCGCCGGGTTCATCGCAAAACCGGTCAGCGGGCCCATCGAACTGCCGATCACCGCAATCAGCAAACCGATCAGCAGCGGTGCCATCGGGCCTTTCGGCAAGCCGTTGTTGTCATCGGTCAGGGCCATGATCACGCCCATCAGGATCGCGGTAATGATCATCTCGACCAGGAACGCCTGAGCGGTTGACAGCACCGGATTCGGGAATGTCGAGAACACCGACGCCAACTCAAGGCTGGCGGCCGAGCCACGAACCATTTGATGGGTTTGTTCGAAATCGAAGAACAGGTTGCTGTACAGCGTGTAAACCAACAGCGCACCGCAGAAGGCGCCGGCAATTTGCGAGAGGATGTAGAACGGCAGTTTGCGCTTTTCGAAGTCGGCGAAGATTGTCAGGGCGATGCTGACGGCCGGGTTCAGGTGCGCGCCGGAAACACCGGCAGTGAGGTAGATCGCCATGCTCACGCCGACGCCCCAGATGATGCTGATTTCCCACAGGCCGAAGCTGGCGCCCGCGACTTTGAGCGCGGCGACACAACCGGTGCCGAAGAAGATCAGGAGGGCAGTACCCAGGAACTCGGCCATGCATTGGCCTGAGAGCGATGGTTGCTGTAAAGCAGTTGTCATTGAAAACCTCGATTTTTGTTGTTGTCTGGCGCGTTGCCGACAGGGCAAGGCGCGATTTTCCCCGAGGCAGGATCCCCATCCTGTTCCCGGTTACTGCTGGGTGCTGCGATGACCGCAATTCTTACATTATTCAGATTCGAAAAAATATAGACAAGAAACAAACCTGTCAAAGGTCGAAAGTGAACTGTCGGTCACAATGTAACTATTCGCGTTGTGAATGATCCTTCTGCATCGGCGCAGAGCGACGAGTTCGAAAAGCCTGCAAGCCACGGGAAACGTGGCTTGGAATAGAGCCTTTGCGCTGTGAAAGCCTGGAGTGATCGCCTAGAATCCGGGGCAGCATTTTCCTGTCACTGCCGAGCCTGGAGTTGCCATGACCCCTGCGTTGGACTTGTTGAAAAAAGTTCGTGCCGAACATCGCGTGCACAGTTACGAACATGACCCGAAGGCCGCATCTTATGGGCTGGAGGCGGCAGAGAAGCTTGGCCTCGAGCCTGCGCAGGTGTTCAAGACGTTGCTGGCGGCCAGTGAAAAAGGCGAATTGCTGGTGGCGGTGGTGCCGGTCGTCGGAAGCCTCGACCTCAAGGGCTTGGCCCATGCCGCTGGCGTGAAAAAAGTCGAGATGGCAGACCCGGCCGCGGCTCAGCGTTCCACAGGGTATTTGTTGGGTGGTATCAGCCCTTTGGGGCAGAAAAAGCGCCTGCGCACCTTTATTGATCATTCAGCTCAGGGTTTTGCGTCTATTTATGTCAGCGCCGGTCGGCGAGGGCTGGAAGTCGAGTTGGCGCCTGCAGTACTTGCCGAACACACCCAGGCGAAATTTGCCGATATTGGCCGCGCGTGACATTCACTCGCGCTGTATGAAGAAAATTCGCCGGATCTGTCACTGGCGCTGATTTCAGCCTGGTTGCATGCTCTTTCAACTGACTTAGGGAGAAGGTTATGCAGCTCGAGTTTCATCAGGTTGACGCGTTCAGTGATCGGCCGTTCAGTGGCAATCCGGCAATGGTTTATCGGCTCGATGCGTGGCTCGCCGATGAGCTGATGCAGAAAATCGCTGCCGAACACAATCTTGCGGAAACTGCGTTTATGGTGCGCGAAGGTCAGGTCTGGCATATCCGCTGGTTCACTCCGACCACCGAGGTGCCGTTATGCGGTCACGCGACGCTAGCCAGCGCTTACGTGCTGTTCGAGATCTACAAGGAAGAAGCCGAACGTATCGACTTCACTTGCAAGTCCGGGCCGCTGAGCGTCAGTCGTCAGGATGGCCGCTTATGGCTGGATTTCCCGTCGATTGTGCCGTCAGAGATTGGTGTGACGCTGGATGTCGAGCGTGCGCTGGGTGTCGAGGCGGTGGATGTGCTGGGCTCCAACGAACTGTTCGTGGTCCTGGAATCGGAGCAGGCGGTGCTCGATTGCACGCCGGACATGGTCGCGTTGGCCAAACTGCCGTGGCTGGGCGCTATCGTCACCGCACGCGGCAACCAGCACGATTTCGTCTCGCGTTATTTCGCCCCGGCGATAGGTATCAATGAGGACCCGGTGACCGGTTCGACTCATTGCAGCCTGATCCCTTACTGGTCGAAGCGTCTGGGCAAATCGAGCCTGACCGCTTGCCAGCGCTCGGCGCGGGGCGGGGAGTTGTTTTGTCGGCAGGAAGGCGAGCGAGTGAAGATTGGCGGCAATGCGACGCTGGTTGCCAGCGGCACCTTGATCCTCGGTTAAAAGCTAAAAGATCGCAGCCTTCGGCAGCTCCTACACTGATCCCTGTAGGAGCTGCCGAAGGCTGCGATCTTTTGATCTTCAGAGAGCAGTGCTGTAGCGCCGAACGCCGTTTTCCACCGCTGGAATCTGCGCGACCGTGCTGCCCGAGGCCTGGAACAGCACCAGGTGTTCGGCCGCAACGCGAATGCCTACCTCAGCACCGACATGATGATCGGCGTGGCTCGGGAATATCGACTCAAGTTGTGCACCGGTCGGCAGTTGCAGGCGATACAGCGTCGATGCGCCTTGAAATGTCTTGCCGACAATCTGCGCCTTCAGCGCGCTATCCGGCGCATACACGATGTCATCCGGCCGCAGCAACACATCCACTGCGCCGCCAATCGGCCAGGTATAAGCCCGATTACCGCGCAGTTCGCCGAGTTCGGTTTGCACCGATTCCGGGCTGGCGAGCTGGCCGCGAATGAAGTAGCCCTGACCGATAAAACTGGCTACAAACTGGGTGGCCGGTTCGTGATACAGGTTGTACGGCGTGTCCCATTGCTCCAGTCGACCTTCCTTGAAAACGCCGACGTGATCGCTCACGGCAAAGGCTTCTTCCTGGTCGTGGGTCACCAGAATCGCGCTGGTGCCACGAGCCTTGAGGATGTCGCGCACTTCGTGGCTGAGCTTGCGCCGCAGCTCGCCATCGAGGTTGGAGAACGGTTCATCAAGCAGCAGCAATTGCGGTTCTGGCGCCAAGGCACGGGCGAGGGCGACGCGCTGTTGCTGGCCGCCGGACAGCTCGTGCGGGAAGCGCTTGCCGAGGTTCTTCAGGTTGACCAGTTCCAGCAACTCTTCGGTTACGCGCGCCTTGTTCGGGTGCTTGCGAATGCCGAAGGCAATGTTGTCCGCGACACTCAGGTGCGGAAACAGTGCGTAGTCCTGAAACACCATGCCGATCCGGCGTTTCTCCGGCGCCAGGGTGAAACCGGCGCTGGAAATAGTCTCGCCGCCCAGAGTGATTTCGCCTTCGTGCACCGGTTCGAAACCGGCAATCGCGCGCAGGGTGGTGGTCTTGCCGCAGCCGGACGAGCCGAGCAGGCAACCGATGTCACCGGCGTTGAGGTGCAGATTGAGGTTCTGCACCACACGTTGGTCCTGATAGCCGCAAGCGAGGTTGCGCAGGTTCAGCAGTAATTCATGGCTCATGCGTGGTGATATGCCGGTTCGACGAGGAACTCGAGCAGGGCCTTCTGTGCGTGGAGACGGTTTTCTGCCTGATCCCAAGCGACGGAGCGCGGGTCATCCAGCAGGTCGAGACTGATTTCTTCGCCACGGTGCGCGGGCAGGCAATGCAGGAACAGCACGTCCTCGGCCGCGAGGTCGAGCAGGGCACGGTTGACCTGGAACGGTGCGAACAACTTGAGGCGTTTGGCGGTTTCCTCTTCCTGGCCCATGGAGGTCCAGACGTCGGTGCTCACCAGGTGTGCGCCGCGCACGGCATCCTTTGGATCGCGGACGATGGTCACGCGATCGCCGGCCTTGGCGACGAATTCCGGGTTGGGCTCGTAGCCTTCCGGGCAGGCGATGCGCAACTGGAAGTCGAACTGGATCGCCGCTTCTATATAGCTGTTGCACATGTTGTTGCCGTCGCCGATCCAGGCCACGGTCTTGCCCTGGATCGAGCCACGATGCTCAAGAAAAGTCTGCATGTCGGCCAGCAACTGGCACGGGTGCAGGTCATCGGACAGGCCGTTGATCACCGGTACGCGCGAGTTGGCGGCAAATTCGGTGAGAGTGCTGTGGGCGAAAGTACGGATCATCACCGCATCAAGCATGCTCGACATGACGATGGCGCAGTCGCCGATCGGCTCGCCACGGCCCAGTTGCGTGTCGCGCGGCGAAAGAAAGATCGCCTGGCCGCCGAGCTGGATCATGCCGGCCTCGAACGAGATCCGGGTGCGGGTCGAGGATTTCTCGAAGATCATCCCCAGCACGCGGTTTTTCAGAGGCTCGAACAGTACGCCGCGGTTACGCAGGTCCTTGAGCTCAACGCCTCGACGGATCACGCTGACCAGCTCTTCGGGCGTGCAATCCATCAGGGAGAGAAAGTGCCTTGCGCTCATCATTGACTACCTTTTGCTACAAACCGCAGATGCTCAAAGCCTTGTTTATCGGAACAACGGGCGAGACCTGCGGCGTAAGCCGCACAGGGCGACGAAATAGGGGAAGGCGCGATATTGACATTAAATGTCGCGTTTTTCCAATAGGCTACGGTTTTTGCGGGATTCGGAGGGCGGACGGCAAGTTGCAGTCGCGCATTTGAAGCCGGGTTCAGGACAGCAGCGAACCTCTTTGTACACTGGCCTTACCGGGCTTGGCAATCAGGCGTGGCGGGTATGGCGCCACGCTGGTCGCTTTAATACCGGGTGATCGCGCAATCGCTTGGTCGGATGTTCGCGTGGAAACATTTGCTAAAGCAAAGTGCTGAGTTATAAATAGCCTTCGAGCGACGCAGGAAGCCTCCGCATGGAATCGAAAGAACAACTGTTAATGGATTTGCTGGGCCACACGGCTCGCTCCTTGACCCATCTCACCGCTTCAATGACCTCGATGTCCTTCGAACTGCTGCGCAGCGAGGACGAAGTGGTCAAGGCCGCCAGCCGTCAAATGATTGATCGCATGGCGACCATCAGTGCCGGGCTCGACGAGCATTGGCGCCTGATCGGCGAACTCACCGGCGTGCACATTGCCCACGAGCAGATCGAAACCATTCAGGAAATCCAGTTGGCGCCGCCACCCTCTCTGCCGATCAATTGATCGCGTCGGCCTATCGGCTCGCCTGATGGCCGCCGATTCACAAGACGAACGTCGCTGGCGCCGTGTCGGCACACGGGCCATAGTTTTGTTCCCGCAGGCGTTGTTGCCTGCCCAGAACAAAACAGAGACTGGCCATGACCAAGACTCTCCATCACCGTGCCTGCCACCTGTGTGAAGCCATTTGCGGCTTGACCATCGAAACCACCGAAACCGATGGCGCTGTCGCGATTACCTCGATCAAGGGCGATGCCCTCGACACCTTCAGCCGTGGGCACATCTGCCCCAAGGCCGTGGCTCTGCAAGACATTCAGAACGATCCTGATCGGCTGCGCCAGCCAATGCGCCGTGTCGGTAGCGAATGGCTGCCGATCGAGTGGGACGAGGCATTTGCATTGGTGGCCGAGCGCCTGGCAGCGATCCAGGAGCGGCATGGGCAGAATTCAGTGGCTGTGTACCAAGGCAACCCAAGCGTGCACAACTATGGGCTGATGACCCACAGCAATTACTTCCTCGGACTGTTGAAAACCCGTAACCGCTATTCCGCGACATCGGTCGATCAACTGCCCCATCACCTCAGCAGTTACCTGATGTACGGCCACGGCTTGCTGCTGCCGATCCCCGACATCGATCACACCGATTTCATGCTGATCCTGGGCGGCAATCCTCTCGCCTCGAACGGCAGCATCATGACGGTGCCCGACGTCGAAAAACGCCTTAAGGCGATTCAGGCCCGCGGCGGCAAAGTGGTGGTGGTCGATCCGCGACGTAGTGAAACGGCGGCAATCGCCGATCAACATATGTTCGTGCGTCCCGGGGGCGATGCTGCGTTGTTGTTTGGTTTGCTCAACACGTTGTTTAGCGAGGGATTGACCAGCGACAGTCATTTGCCAGTGGATGGCCTGGACGAAGTGCGCGCGGCCGTTTCGACGTTCACCGCCGAAGCCATGAGCCCGTTGTGCGCGGTGCCCGCCGAGCAAATCCGCCAATTGGCCCGCGACTTCGCCGCCGCACCGAGTGCGGTGTGTTATGGGCGGATGGGCGTTTCCACTCAGGCGTTCGGCACGTTGTGCCACTGGGTGGTGCAGTTGATCAATCTGGTCACTGGCAATCTGGATCGCGTTGGCGGGGCGCTGTGCACAGAGCCCGCAGTGGATCTGGTGGCGTCGACCTCGGGCGGGCATTTCAACAAATGGCAAAGCCGTGTTTCCGGGCGCCCTGAATACGGCGGCGAACTGCCGGTGTCGGCGCTGGCTGAAGAGATGCTCACCGAAGGTGAAGGACAGATCCGTGCGCTGATCACCGTGGCCGGCAATCCTGTGCTGTCGACGCCCAATGGTCGACAACTCGAACAAGCGCTGGACGGTCTGGAGTTCATGGTCAGCATCGACCTGTACATCAACGAAACCACACGTTATGCCGACCTGATTCTGCCGTCGACTTCGGCGCTGGAGAACGATCACTACGACACCACGTTCAACCTGTTCGCGGTGCGCAACGTCACCCGCTTCAATCGCGCGATCCTCGCCAAGCCCGAGGGCGCGCTGCATGACTGGGAAATCTTTGTCGGTCTGGCCAAGGCCTTCGCCGAGAAAACCGGCAAGGAACTGAAGCCGACCATGCCGCCGGCGAAGATGATCGACATGGGCCTGCGCATGGGGATGTACGGCGATGCCGCCGAACAAAAACTGTCGCTGGCGACGCTGTTTGACCATCCCCATGGAATAGATCTGGGCGCGTTGAAGCCTAATCTGGCCGCGCGCCTGAAAACGCCGAGTCAACGCATACAGGCTGCGCCGCCAGAGATCCTCGCTGACCTGGCGCGGTTCGCCGCCTTGCAGGCACCGGCCGCCGATGAACTGTTGATGATCGGTCGCCGGCATGTGCGTAGCAACAATTCGTGGATGCACAACTATCACCGTCTGGTGAAGGGCAAGCCGCGTCACCAGTTGCTGATGCACCCGGATGACCTCGTCAGCCGCGGGCTAAATGATGGACAGCTTGTGCGGGTGAGTTCGCGGGTCGGGCAGATTGAAGTGGAAGTGCTCGGCAGCCTCGACATGATGAAAGGCGTGGTCAGCCTGCCGCACGGTTGGGGGCATGCGCGTCCGGGAGTGCAGATGGCGATCGCCAGCAGTCAACCGGGGTCGAGCGCCAATGACCTGACCGACGAATGCCAGCTCGACGAGTTGTCCGGCAATGCAGCGCTCAATGGTGTGCCGGTGACCGTGGCGGCGGCTTGAGCATGTCTGTCGGGGAGACCGAGCATGGCGCTCGGGATTCCGTTACAATGCGCCACCGTGCCGACCCGTGAGTCGGAAAGTTCAGCCGAGGTGCTCCATGGATATCATCGAAACGATTAAAGAGCAGATTGCCAACAACACCATTCTGCTTTACATGAAAGGCTCGCCGAATGCCCCACAATGTGGCTTTTCCGCGAAAGCTGCACAGGCTGTCATGGCGTGTGGTGAGAAGTTTGCGTACGTGGACATCCTGCAGAACCCGGAAATCCGCGCCAACCTGCCAAAGTACGCCAACTGGCCGACTTTCCCGCAACTGTGGGTCGGCGGTGAGCTGGTCGGCGGTAGCGATATCATGACCGAGATGTCGGCAGACGGTTCGCTGCAAAGCACCATCAAGGCTGCTGTCGAAGCCGCTGCTGCGAACAAGTCCGAAGCCTGATCGGCTTGTAGGGAAGCAAGCTTTTTTGCTTCCCCGCAGGTTCATTCGACGACGCTTCCCCTGTAGGAACTGTCGAGTGAAACGAGGCTGCGATCTTTTGATCTTCAGCCAATAAAAAGCCCCGCACCTCGAAAGAGGGCGGGGCTTTTTAATGTCTTGAATCTGGCGAGTGTTAGATCACTCTTCGCCCATCTGCGACTGCAGATAATTCTCAAGACCGACTTTACCGATCAGGCCCAGTTGGGTTTCCAGCCAGTCGATATGTTCTTCTTCGGATTCGAGGATATCTTCGAGCAGTTCACGGCTGCCAAAGTCGCCAACGGTTTCGCAATGGGCGATCGCGGCTTTCAGGTCAGCGTGGCCGGTCTTCTCGATACGCAGGTCGCACTCCAGCATTTCCTGGGTGTGCTCGCCGATGTGCAGCTTGCCCAGGTCTTGCACGTTTGGCAGACCTTCGAGGAACAGGATGCGCTTGATCAGCTTGTCCGCGTGCTTCATCTCGTCGATGGATTCTTTGTACTCGTGCTTGCCCAGCTTGTTCAGGCCCCAATCTTCATACATGCGCGCATGCAGGAAGTACTGATTGATCGCGACCAGCTCATTGGCAAGGATCTTGTTGAGATGCTGGATGACTGTAATGTCGCCTTTCATGATCGGAGTCCTGCCCTGTAATAGCTGTATATAAGGCGGAGTTTGAGCTTCGTATTTATAAGTGTCAAACCTAAGTTATTGAATAATATATGAAAATTAATCGGAATAAGAATGTTTGTGTTCCGCGTCTGGAGCCTAAGCGCTTGATTTACAGGCATAAAAAAACCGGACATAAGTCCGGTTCTTTGAAATAGGGGTAATTACGCAGCAGTAAATTCTACTGGATAAGGAATCGCGGCCTGGGCGGTTTGCAGCTTGGTCAGGGTTTCGCGAACCACTTCCTTGGCAAGGCAGGCACATTTGCCGCACTGGCTGGCGACGCCGGTGGCCTGGCGGACTTCTTTATAGCTGCAGCAACCTTCATAGATCGCTTCGCGGATCTGTCCGTCGGTGACGCCAGTGCAGAGACAAACATACATAAGTGAGAACCGTCGCTGGTTGTGACTCAATTGCGATGGATCTTAATAATAACGAGAATGATTGTCAAAGTGCTTTGCGAGGCCTTTTCACCAGATTGGCGCGTGACTGACGAACGGTGATTACTGGCGATCTGTCTGGCCCCGTAAATGCAGCCTTGTGATCGGCAAACTGCAAAAAACCGTTAAGGACAGGTCAAAAACGCAGTGTATGATGGTCGGCCCTTGCGAAGGGGGTTCGTGTCACAGGGCTGTCGCCTGAGGGTGGCAGGCTGGCCCGGACCCTGAACTTCAAGTTTCTACACCAGGAGATATCAATGAGCGTACTCGTAGGCAAACAAGCCCCAGACTTCACCGTCCCGGCCGTACTCGGCAATGGCGAGATCGTTGACAGCTTCACCCTGTCCTCGGCCATCAAAGGCAAATACGGCCTGGTGTTCTTCTACCCACTGGACTTCACCTTCGTCTGCCCGTCCGAGCTGATCGCTCTGGACAACCGCATGGCTGACTTCAAGGCACGCAACGTTGAAGTGATCGCTGTGTCGATCGACTCGCACTTCACCCACAACGCCTGGCGCAACACCCCAGTGAACAATGGCGGCATCGGCCAGGTGAAATACACCATGGCTGCCGACATGAAGCACGACATCGCCAAGGCTTACGACGTTGAATCCGAAGGCGGCGTGGCTTTCCGTGGCGCATTCCTGATCGACGACAAAGGCGTTGTCCGCTCGCAGATCATCAACGACCTGCCACTGGGCCGTAACATGGAAGAGCTGATCCGTCTGGTCGACGCTCTGCAATTCCACGAAGAGCACGGCGAAGTCTGCCCTGCCAACTGGAAAAAAGGCGACAAAGGCATGAACGCTTCGCCAGAAGGCGTTGCTGCTTACCTGACCGAGAACGCTGCTGCCCTGTAAGGCGCAACGTTTGAGGTACAAAAAAACCGGCCCACGTGGCCGGTTTTTTTATGAGCGGTAGATCGACGAGGATCAGTCGTTGAAGTCTTCCCAGCCGCCCATCTGTTTCCAGCGATTGACGATGCCGCAGAACAGCTCAGCGGTTTTCTCGGTGTCGTAACGCGCCGAGTGCGCCTCACGACCGTCGAAATCGATGTCGGCCGCCTGACAGGCTTTCGCCAGTACGGTTTGGCCGTAAGCCAGACCGGCCAGCGTCGCCGTGTCGAAACTGGAGAACGGGTGGAACGGATTACGCTTCATGTCCAGTCGCGCAACGGCGGCATTGAGGAAGCCAAGGTCGAAGCTGCTGTTGTGGCCGACCAGAATCGCGCGCTTGCAGCCGTTGGCTTTCAGCGCCTTGCGGATGCCACGGAAGATGTCGGTCAGTGCCGTCTCTTCGCTGACAGCCATGCGCAGCGGGTGGTCCAGCTTGATCCCGGTGAACTCCAGTGCCGCCGCTTCAATGTTGGCGCCTTCGAACGGCTCGACACGGAAGAAGTAGGTGTGATCCGGATAAACGAAACCCTTTTCATCCATGGCGATGGTGGTCGCGGCAATCTCCAGCAACGCATCGGTGGCCGAATTGAAGCCGCCGGTTTCTACGTCGACAACAACCGGCAGGTAGCCGCGAAAGCGTGCTGCCATTGGGTGACGGGAACCGCCTCCGCCACTTTGACCGTCCAGTTCGTCGTCGAAATGGTCTTCACTCACGCGTGTTCCTCCAGCAGGCGCCAGCGCAGTTTTTCACCGGCGCGCAGCGGGATAACGGTCAGCTCGCCAAATGGCAGGCTGGTTGGGGCGGTCCATTCGTCACGAACCAGGGTGATGCGATCGGTGTTCACCGGCAGGCCATAGAAACGCGGGCCGTTGAGGCTGGCGAACGCTTCGAGCTTGTCCAGCGCATTGCGCTGTTCAAAGGCTTCGGCATACATCTCGATGGCGGCGTACGCGGTGTAGCAGCCAGCACAACCGCAAGCGGCTTCCTTGGCGTGCTGGGCGTGCGGCGCCGAGTCGGTGCCGAGGAAGAACTTCGCGCTGCCGCTGGTGGCGGCATCGAGGAGGGCTTCCTGGTGGGTGTTGCGCTTGAGGATCGGCAAGCAGTAGAAGTGCGGCCGAATCCCGCCCACCAGCATGTGGTTGCGGTTGTACAGCAGGTGATGTGCGGTGATGGTCGCGCCAACGTTGGCCGGGGCCTCGTTGACGAACTGCACGGCATCGGCGGTGGTGATGTGTTCGAAAACAACCTTGAGCGTCGGGAAACGCTCGACCACACGACGCATGTGCTCATCGATGAAGATTTTTTCGCGGTCGAACACGTCGACATCGCCACGGGTAACTTCACCGTGAATCAACAACGGCATCCCGACTTCGGCCATGGCCTCGATTGCCGGGAAGATCTTGTCGATGCTGGTGACGCCAGAATCCGAGTTGGTGGTGGCGCCGGCCGGGTACAACTTGGCGGCGTGCACGAAACCGCTGGCCTTGGCCTCGCGAATTTCTTCGGGCTGGGTGCGGTCGGTGAGGTACAGCACCATCAACGGCTCAAAGCGACTGCCGGCCGGGCGGGCAGCGAGAATCCGCTGGCGATAGCCGTCGGCTTCAGCGGCGTTGCGCACCGGTGGTACCAGGTTGGGCATGATGATGGCGCGACCAAACGTGCGCGCAACATCGGCAACGGTATTGGTCAACACGGCACCATCGCGAAGATGAATATGCCAGTCGTCGGGACGCAGCAGGGTCAGGCGGTCGGACATGAGGGGATTCCAGGCGGGTCAAACTGAGGCGAATGCTACCGGAAAAGACTCTTGCAGGCACTCGCTATCAAGTTTTGCGGGAACCTTCCGATATCCCGTAGGTACGCCGTAAACGTAGTGTGAATCGGTCTTTGTGTTTCAGAAGCCAATGGAGCCTCCCGTGCGCCAGCGATATTTAGCCTTGCTCAGTGTGTTTGCCAGTTTTCCTGCGATGGCGCTTACGTACCAGACTCGCCTGGAGAACATTGAGTGGACGGTCGCCGGCGACAAGTTCGAGTGCCGTCTGACACAACCGATTACAGATTTCGGCTCGGGTGAGTTCGTGCGCAAGGCCGGTGAACAGGCGATCTTCCGTCTGAATGCCTACAACGCCATGCTCGGCGGCGGTTCGGCGACGTTGCTCGCAGCCGCAGCACCTTGGCAGCCGGGACGCGGCGACATCAATCTGGGCTCTGTAAGACTGGGCAGCGGCAACGTCTTGTTCAACAGTTCGCAGTCTCAGGCCGGTGGCTTGATCAGTGGCCTGATGGACGGGCGCAGCCCTGTTGTTCGTCGAGCTTCAAGCGATGGTCGGATCTCGGAAGTGCGTTTGTTGCCGGTCAGGTTCAACAAGGCCTTCAACGATTACCAGAGCTGTGTGGCGAAGTTGCTGCCGCAGAATTTCGAACAGGTTAAACAGTCGCAGATCGGCTTCCCCGGCGAAGGCATCGAACTGGATGCAGCCGCCAAGGCCAAGCTGCAAGTGATGCTCGAGTACATGAAGGCTGATCCGACGGTTAATCACATCGAACTCGATGGCCACTCGGACAACAGCGGCAATCGCCTGACCAATCGCGAACTGTCCCGTCGTCGGGCCTTGGCTGTGGTCGATTTCTTCAAGGCCAACGGCATTCAGGAATCGCAGATCACCGTACGTTTCCATGGCGAACGCTACCCGTTGGCGCCGAACACCAATGCGGCCAACCGGGCGAAGAACCGTCGGGTCAACGTGCACCTTGCGCGAGTAGCCCCGGCAACGGCCCCGGCACCCACTGCCAGCACGCCAGCGAACGCTGCGGCAACTTCCTGACCCGCCGGTCATCGTCGCGCGCTCGACACAATCTGTCGCTTTGTCGTCTTAAGCTGTCGCGCCTCTGTAAATTATCGCGTTTGGGCGTTAGACTCCTCGGCTTTCCGTAGAACCCCGTGGAGTGATGGCATGGCGGACGTAAACAAGGTCGTTCTGGCGTATTCCGGCGGCCTGGACACTTCGGTGATCCTCAAGTGGCTGCAGGATACTTATAACTGTGAAGTGGTGACCTTCACCGCTGATCTCGGTCAAGGCGAAGAGGTCGAGCCGGCCCGCGCCAAGGCTCAGGCCATGGGCGTCAAAGAAATCTACATCGACGATCTGCGCGAAGAATTCGTGCGTGACTTCGTGTTCCCGATGTTCCGCGCCAACACCGTTTACGAGGGCGAGTACCTGCTGGGTACTTCCATCGCGCGTCCACTGATCGCCAAGCGCCTGATCGAAATCGCCAACGAAACCGGCGCTGACGCCATTTCCCACGGCGCCACCGGCAAGGGCAACGATCAGGTGCGTTTCGAACTGGGTGCCTACGCGCTCAAGCCAGGCGTGAAAGTGATCGCGCCGTGGCGTGAGTGGGACCTGCTGTCCCGCGAGAAGCTGATGGACTATGCCGAGAAGCACGCGATCCCGATCGAGCGCCACGGCAAAAAGAAATCCCCGTACTCGATGGACGCCAACCTGCTGCACATCTCCTATGAAGGTGGCGTGCTGGAAGACACCTGGACCGAGCACGAAGAGGACATGTGGCGTTGGACCGTCTCCCCGGAGAAGGCTCCCGACACCCCGCAGTACCTGGAACTGACCTACCGTAACGGCGACATCGTCGCGCTGGACGGCGTCGAAATGTCCCCGGCCACCGTGTTGGCGACATTGAACAAGATCGGTGGTGCGCACGGTATCGGCCGTCTCGACATCGTCGAAAACCGTTATGTCGGCATGAAGTCTCGTGGTTGCTACGAAACCCCGGGCGGCACGATCATGCTGCGCGCTCACCGCGCCATTGAATCGATCACCCTGGATCGCGAAGTCGCTCACTTGAAAGACGAGCTGATGCCCAAGTACGCCAGCCTGATCTACACCGGTTACTGGTGGAGCCCTGAGCGTCTGATGCTGCAACAGATGATCGACGCTTCCCAGACCAGCGTGAATGGTGTGGTTCGCCTGAAGTTGTACAAAGGCAACGTGATCGTGACGGGCCGCAAGTCCGACGATTCGCTGTTCGATGCCAACATCGCCACCTTCGAAGAGGATGGCGGTGCTTACAACCAGGCTGACGCGGCGGGCTTCATCAAGCTCAACGCGCTGCGCATGCGCATTGCTGCCAACAAGGGCCGCAAACTGTTCTGATTTTTCAGACTGACGCGCAATAAAAGGGCGGCCCTGTCTTGGAGACAGGCCGCCCTTTTTTACAGAATTCTTTTGTCCGACGCTTACCTGCAATGTCCCTTGTCTCTATGCCTGCGTGGCAATGTCCCATCTTTCAAGCTCGTCCCAACAGCGTGACCGTCTGTGAACACAGGTTGTAAACAATACAGAGTGTTGTGCCCGAGCCTTTCTTCGCCTGCCTGATCTGCAGTAATGCATTCTTTGTCAGTGAAACGTCCGACATATGACTGGAAAGAAACATGATGACACGGGCGGTTTTTTTGTCGGTGCGTCGGATTTTCTCCAGAATTGTTGCGAGTTCTCTCGACGCATCGATGTCCCGTGCATCGATGATGTGCAGGTTGCTGATAGAGGCGGGTAGCTGAATGTTGTGTTGAATCCTCAGATTCGACTTCGCACTGGTGCCTGGCGGCGGGTCGGATGCATTATGGACTTTGCACGAGTCCCTGCACCCTGCAGCAGCGGCTTCGCTGGGTACGATGTGACTTGATATGCCGAATGTGGCGTGTGTATCTGTCTCATGCAGCGACGTGTTTCGTTTGTTCTCGCGGTAATCGCTGTAGATGACTTTTAAAAAATTCTTGTCCTTGCCGAAATCAGAGGGTGAATAAAGCGAGCGATGGTTGAAGTTTAAAGTAATAAAGAAAAGGAATAACAGGTAAAACGGAAAGCTGATTAGGAACCATACGTAGATTTCTCGATCTTCGTTGTTAAGAAACGGCAAAGATGCCGCGGCGGACCCTTCCGATATGGCAGCGAATATGGCGATAACCGTCATCGGGTTGGTGATTTTATTTTTTATCTTTAACATATATATGCTCTTGTTCAGGTGTCTTGTTGTTAGTGGGTTGTATGTGTTTGCTTGTGAGTAAGTCGGGTTTATGGTGGTTTCTATTTATAGCAAAAGTGTTTGTTTGAGTATAAATATCTTGTTTCAAGTGTTTATGTTTTCCAAGCCTTGTATGCGGAAGGTGTGGGCAATTGCCGTCATTGCATGATGTTTCTAATCTGCAATATCTTTAGAATCTCATGCGGGTATTCGGCGGCGGCCCCACAGCCGAGCTGTAATGAAAGCGGGTGTTGAGGCTGCTCTTCAGCGAACATCGGTCGCGAACTGTTACAAGTCAAAACCTGAAGTTTTGCAGGCGGGTGAAGAGTTTTTTCGTCGGATGTTTATAGTGAGGTGGGTTTTTTGTAGGAATATTCCTCGATGGCTGTAGGGGATGTCTTTCGATGCAAGTGCATGAGAGACCTGACATGCCATAGAGCAAATGGCTGAGCTATTGTGCGTGTTCTAAAAATTCGAACAGCGAAACTGGACTTGCCCATGAATAAAGTGCTGATCGTGGATGACCACCCCGTCATTCGTCTTGCGGTACGTATGCTGATGGAACGTCATGGCTACGAAGTCATTGCAGAAACGGATAACGGCGTGGATGCATTACAACTGGCTCGCGAACAAATGCCGGATATTGTCATTCTGGATATTGGAATACCGAAACTTGATGGTCTGGAAGTAATTGCACGACTGACCTCGGTCGCAATGCCTACTAAAGTCCTGGTGTTGACTTCTCAGGCGCCGGGCCATTTCTCCATGCGTTGCATGCAGTCGGGGGCGGCGGGTTATGTATGTAAACAGCAAGATTTGACCGAGTTGCTAAGTGCGATAAAAGCTGTTCTATCCGGCTACAGTTATTTTCCCAATCAGGCCTTGCACACCGTACGTACCAGCCTGGGCAATGCCAGTGAAGCAGACATGGTGGATCGCCTTTCCGGGCGCGAGATGATGGTGTTGCAACAGTTGGCGCGGGGCAAGACCAACAAGGAAATCGCTGATGGAATGTTTTTGAGTAACAAGACAGTGAGTACCTACAAGACCCGCTTGTTGCTTAAACTCAATGCGCGTTCACTGGTTGATCTGATTGAGCTGGCCCAGCGAAACGGGCTTGTCTGAATACTTCAGTCGCTGACGGGGTCATGGGCCGATCGAATTCAGCTAGGCATTAAAAGCAAAAAAGCCTCCGTTTCGGGAGGCTTTCAAATATCAGAGATCAAAGTCGTAATCGGCCAACTTCCTTTGCAGTCGGCGCTCCTCCAGCAGGTTATCGATCGTGCGGCGTTTGCTCAGGTTGGTCTTGGCGACTTCAACCACGGGTTCGGCGTCATCCGTGGGGTCATCATCCACTTCCAGCTCCAGTTCCTCTTTATCAGTACTCATCAGATTAACTCCCACCCTAAGACTGCCGTTGGCGCCCCTTATATCGACATTCCGGCGGCGGGTAAAAAAGATTTTTTCAATCGATCACTCATTTATTTCTATAACTGATCAATCGTCCGATGTTTTTTGTTTGTATTCGCACAAGTCTTCGATTCGGCAACTGCCGCACCGCGGCTTGCGCGCCAGACACACGTAGCGTCCGTGAAGAATCAGCCAGTGGTGGGAATCGAGCAGGAATTGCTTTGGTACAAACTTCATCAGCTTGTCTTCCACTTCGACCACATTTTTGCCGGGAGCGATGCCCGTGCGGTTGCTGACTCGGAAGATGTGCGTGTCGACGGCCATGGTCAGCTGACGGAACGCCGTGTTGAGCACCACGTTGGCGGTCTTTCGGCCGACACCGGGCAACGCTTCGAGCTCCTCACGCGTTTGTGGCACTTCACCGTTATGGCGTTCGACCAGCAAGCGGCATGTCTCGATGACGTTTTTAGCCTTGCTGTTGTAGAGGCCGATGGTCTTGATGTATTCGGACAGCCCCTCCACGCCCAGCGCGTAGATCGCTGCCGGGGTGTTGGCGACCGGGTACAGCTTGGCTGTCGCCTTGTTTACGCCAACGTCGGTCGACTGCGCCGAAAGAATCACCGCAATCAGCAATTCGAAGGGCGAGGAGTAGGCCAGTTCGGTTTTCGGCTCGGGATTGTCTTCATGCAGGCGGCGGAAAATCTCAAGACGTTTTGCGGCATTCATGGGCGATGCGTTTCCTTGGGAATTGAGTTCGAGCGAGTCCACGCCTGACGGGCCGCGAGCAGCAGCCCCAAGACAATCAGCGCGCCGGGAACCAGGGTTGCCAGAGGCAACCCCTCGCTAAGTAAAACCAGACCTTGCCAGTGTTCGAACAGTCCTCGGCCCAAGCGACCCTGGCCTGCGAGTTCACGCACGACGGCGAGTATCACCATCAATGCGCTGAACAGACTGCTTAGCTTTAGGCGCTCGAGGCGTGTCTGGCGGAAAAATCCGTTATGTTCCAGTACCAGGCACTGCAAGGCGATCAACCCGGCATACAGACCAAAAGCCTGATGCCATGGCAGAAACCAGCGTTGCGCGAAGACCTCGGCACAACTGGTCAACGTCGCGGCGAGCAGCAGGCCTGCTGACCATGTGGCCGCAGGCGTCAGGCGCGAGCGTAAAAAAGACATGCACAAGCCATAGGCACCAACGACCACCGCGAACATCAAAATCGCGCCCAGCGCGCCAGCCAACGAACTCGTCGTTCCGAGCAAAAGCAAGAGCATCAATGAATTCGCCACGTGCGCCGTGCGGTTCATGGCGGGCTCCCCAGCAATGCCAGACGATGCTGGTCAAAGTAGCGAAGAGCGTCATGGACAGCGTTGATCACCGCGCGGGAAGTGATGGTCGCACCGGCCATTTGATCGAATTGCCCCTGATCCTTTTTCAGTGCCCAACCGGCATCCGTCGGTTCATCACTCGATTTCCCGATAAATACCTGCAGCCATGCATTCGGCCATTCGCCCAGATGTCCGCCGAGTGCTGGCGTTTCATTTTGCTTGAGGGTTTTCACGCCCAACAGTTTTCCATGGTCATCAATGGCAATCAGCAGTTCGATGCTGCCCGCATAACCCTCGCTGCGGCTGCGCAGCAACACTGCGACCGGTCGCCCTGCTTTGCTTGCGCGATAGCCGCCGGTCAGCGTGCTGTGGCTCAAGGCAACGTCCACCAAGGCCAGCGGCTGGTTGAGTGGTTGATTGTCGTAGCTGTCGGGCACGAGCACGTCGAGCAGTTTGCGGCTGTCGAGCAGACGTTGTTCGGCGGCTATCTGCGGCGCATTGCTGCGTTGCACAAGATACGTCGCCGTGATGCCGACGAAGGCCAATAGCAGCAGCGTGAGTGCGCTATTTGTGCGGTTCATGGGTGCACCGGTGTCTGTCGACTCACGGCGAAACGCTCGAGTGCCGGCACGCAGAGATTCATTAACAGCACCGCGAACGCGACGCCGTCCGGGTAACCGCCCCATGTGCGGATCAGGTAAGTCAGCAGTCCGACTCCGGCGCCGAACAACACGCGCGCCAGCGCATTTTTTGCCCCGGATACCGGTTCGGTGATGATGAAAAACGCGCCGAGCATGGTGGCACCGCTCAGCAGATGAAACAGTGGCGAGCCGTGAGAGTCCGAGCCCGAGCCGTTCCAGCACAGCAGGCTGACTAAAAACAGGCTGGCGAGCATACCGACGGGCGCGTGCCAGCCGAATACTCGCCGTTGCAGCAGAAATAGCCCGCCGGCGAGAAACGCCAGATTGACCCATTCCATGCCACGCCCGCCGAAGCGCCCGAAGGCTGGATTGGCGGCGAACAATTCATCGATGGTCAGGCTTTTATTGATGCGCAGGCTGTCCAGGGCCGTGGCCTGAACCCAGGCGTCCGGGGCCTGCCCCGGATTGAATACCTGCTGCAAGGCGTCGAGCAGCGCCATGCCATGGGCCGGCCATTGGGTCATCGGCTGCGGGAACATCACGATGACCAAGGCAAAGCCGAGCATGGCCGGATTGAACGGGTTTTTGCCCACGCCGCCGTACAGATGTTTGCCAAACAGCAGACCTGAGGCGGTCGCTGTCATCGTCAGCCACCAGGGGCAATAGGGCGGCAGGGCGACGGCCAGCAAAGTCGCGCTGACCAATGCGCTGCCGTCAGTGAGCAGCGGCTGCAATGCTTGCCCGCGCAGGCGTGCCACGCCGGTCTCGACGGCCAGTGCGCAGGCGACGCAAAGGATCAGATTGATCAATACGCCCCATCCGTAAAACCAGAACAAGCTCAGCAGCCCCGGCAGCATGGCAAGCAGCACCAGCTTCATCGCCTGTTGCAGGCGATCGTCGGGTGTTTCAAGGGGCAACATGGTCTTGCACCTGGCGCTCGGCGTCTTGCAGGCGGGCGCGGGCCTTGTCGAGGGTTTCGGCCGGAGTATCGGCGTGTCGTTCGAGTTTGTTCAGGTCAGCGCGGGCGTAGGCCAATTCGGTTTTCAACTGGCGAAGTTGGCTGTCGATCGGGCGTTTTTCCACGCGCACCAGATCAGGCGCGGGCTGATCGCTGGCCGCTTCGGCGGCGTGAAGGGCTTGCTCGGCGTCACGTAAGGCCTGTTCCAGGGTCGCAATCTGCTCGGTCGGCGCTTCGGCGGTCTGGGCCTTTTTCAGTTCGGCGCGGCGCATGGCCAATTGAATTTTTGCCCGCTTCAGGTCCGCGTCTTTCGCTGGAGCTGGAGCTGGAGCTGGAGCTGGCGGAGTGGCGGGTGCGCTGCTTTCGAGTTTTGCCAAAGCCTGTTCGGCCAGTTCGAATTGCTGCTGCAACACGATCAATTGCGACTGCTGTTCAAAGGTCGGCGGATGGCCGAAGGCTTTCAGCGATTTATGCAGTTGCGCACGGCTCATCGCGACATCGATCTTGGCTTTTTTCAGTGCGGCGTCGGCGCCTGCGGATTTTTGCGCGCGCACGCGTTCCAGTGCAGCTTGCACCGGGTCGAGCGTTGTCACTTCAGATTGAGCGGCGCGTTTGGCTCGCGCCTCGCGCTCAGCCTGTTTCTGTTGTTCTTCGCGTTGCAGGCGGGCATTGCGTCGTTCAAAGCGCTGGCGGGCGTGATCACGTTTGGCGGCGCGCGCGCGCTGTTCTTCAAGATTGAACGCGAGGCCACCGACCACAGGCAGTGTGCTCGGCGGCAGAGGATGCATTTCGATGCAGTCCACCGGGCAGGGCGCGACGCACAGGTCGCAACCGGTGCATTCGTCGATCAGAACGGTGTGCATCAATTTCGCCGCGCCGACGATGGCATCAATCGGGCAGGCCTGAATGCACTTGGTGCAGCCGATGCATTCGGCTTCGCGGATGTAAGCCACCTGCGCTGGCGCCGAACCGCGACTGACGTCCAGTTCCAGCACCGGCACTTTCAACAGCTCGGCCAGTGCCGTGATGGTTTCATCACCACCCGGGGGGCACTTGTTGATCGGCTCGCCGTCGACAATGCCCTGTGCGTAAGGTTTGCATCCTGGATGACCGCATTTGCCGCACTGAGTCTGCGGCAGAAGGGCGTCGATGCGTTGAATCAGACTCATGTTTTGATCAGTCCACTGAATCCGAGAAAAATCACTGCGATCAGTCCGGCGCCGATCAGATCGATCGGCAGGCCGCGAAAGGGCAGGGGAATATCGTTGTCGGTTGTACGCTCACGCAAATCGCTGAACAGACTCAGCACCAGCCAGAAACCCAGCCCGGCACCAAGGCTCAGCGCCGTCGCAGTCAACAGGCCCTGATCGCTCTGCGCATTGATCAGCGCCAGCCCAAGCACGCCGGCGTTGCCCAGCAACAGCGGCCACAAACCCTCGAACGGCAGGTTCGGCAACCCACGCGCCAAGAGTTTCAGCAACGGCGCGATCAGCAACACGCTCAATGGCAAAAACACGAACAGGCGCAGCGCTTGCAGTTGCAGGGGTACCAGCAGCCAGTGCCAGATTGAATAGCCAACCACGCCGACGATCACCATCAGACACAAGGTCGCCAGCCCCAGCGCGTGCACCTGCCGACGGCTGCCCGCCAATAGCGGATCGACGCCCAGCGGCCAGTGCAACACGAAGTTGTTGAGCAGCGCGGCACTGATAAGCGTAAGCACGAGTTCGGTCATGGGGCTGCCGGCGAAACGGGCGGATGTCTCATAAGGTTAGGCATTATCCGGCAGCGACGGTGAGTGGGCCAGATATGAAAAATCCCACAGGCATGCGCGCACGCCTGTGGGATCGATTTGCCGCAGAGTCTTACTTGATGCGCTGACCCGGCTTGGCGCCGCTGTCCGGGCTCAGCAGGTAGATTTCTTCACCGCCAGGACCTGCCGCCATCACCATGCCTTCGGAAATACCGAACTTCATTTTCCGCGGCTTGAGGTTGGCGATCATCATGGTCAGGCGACCGTCGAGCTTGGATGGGTCTGGATAAGCGCTCTTGATTCCGGAGAACACGTTGCGTTGCTCGTCACCGATGTCCAGGGTCAGGCGCAGCAGCTTATCGGCGCCTTCCACGGCTTCAGCCTTGATGATCAGCGCAACGCGCAGGTCGACCGCAGCGAATGCGTCGAAGTCGATTTCCGGCGACAGCGGATCCTTGGCCAGTTCGCCGTTGCCTGCCGGGGCGGCTGCGCCGGTATCGGTCTGGCTGGCAGCGAGGTCTTCTTTCGAGGCGTCGGTCATGGCTTGCACTTTTACCGGGTCGATGCGGGTCATCAACGGCTTGAATTCGTTGAGCTGATGATTGGCCAGCAGGGTGGTGTGGTCGTTCCAGGTCAGCGGGGCGACGTTGAGGAACGCCTCGGCATCGGCGGCCAGCAGCGGCAGCACCGGTTTGAGAAAAATCACCAGTTGGCGGAACAGGTTGATGCCGGTGGCGCAGATCGCCTGGACTTCATCCTGTTTGCCTTCCTGCTTGTTCAACGACCACGGAGCCTTGTCGGCGATCCAGGCGTTGGCGCGGTCGGCCAGGGCCATGGTTTCACGCATGGCACGGGCGAAGTCGCGGGCTTCATAAGCGTCGGCGATGCTTGGCGCGGCGGCGAGGAAAGCCTCGGTCAGCTCAGGCGCGGCATTGTTGTCGACCAACAGGCCGGCATTGCCCTTTTGAATGAACCCGGCGCAACGGCTGGCGATGTTGACGACTTTGCCGACCAGGTCGGAGTTGACCTTCTGCACGAAGTCTTCGAGGTTCAGGTCGAGGTCGTCGACGCCACGGCCCAGTTTGGCTGCGTAGTAGTAGCGCAGGTATTCCGGCGACAGGTGATCCAGGTACGTGCGGGCCTTGATAAAGGTGCCGCGCGATTTCGACATCTTCTGGCCATTGACGGTCAGGTAGCCGTGTACGTTGATCGCGGTCGGTTTGCGGTAACCGGCGCCTTCGAGCATGGCTGGCCAGAACAGGGCGTGGAAGTTGACGATGTCCTTGCCGATGAAATGGTACAGCTCGGCAGTGGAATCCTTGGCCCAGAACGCGTCGAAGTCCAGCTCCGGCGTGCGGTCGCAAAGGTTCTTGAAGCTGGCCATGTAGCCGATTGGCGCATCCAGCCATACGTAGAAATACTTGCCCGGCTCGCCCGGGATCTCGAAACCGAAGTACGGCGCATCGCGGGAGATGTCCCACTGTTGCAGGCCAGCGTCCAGCCACTCGGCGATCTTGTTGGCCACGGCGTCCTGCAAGGTGCCGCTGCGGGTCCAGGCTTGCAGCATTTCCTGGAAGTCCGGCAGTTTGAAGAAGAAGTGCTGGGAATCCTTGAGCACCGGGGTGGCGCCCGAGATTGCCGACTTCGGATCCTTCAGATCAGTCGGTGCGTAGGTCGCACCGCATTTTTCGCAGTTGTCGCCGTACTGGTCTTCGGTGCCGCATTTCGGGCAGGTGCCCTTGATGAAGCGGTCGGCCAGGAACATTTTCTTTTCCGGGTCGAAATACTGCGTGATCGAACGTTGGGCGATGTGCCCGGCGTCACGCAGCTTGAGGTATATCTGGCTCGACAGCTCACGGTTTTCTTCGGCGTGAGTGGAGTGGAAGTTGTCGAAGTCGACCAGGAACTCGGCAAAGTCGGCGCTGTGTTCAGCCTGCACGTTGGCGATCAGTTGTTCCGGGGTGATGCCTTCCTTTTCTGCGCGCAGCATGATCGCCGAACCGTGGGCGTCGTCGGCGCAGACGTAGATGCATTGATTGCCGCGATGCTTCTGGAAGCGCACCCACATATCGGTCTGGATGTATTCCAGCATGTGGCCAAGGTGGATCGAACCGTTGGCGTAGGGCAGGGCGCTGGTGACGAGGATCTTGCGTGGCTCGGACATGTGGGGCTTCGCTACTTGATGAAACGGAGGTCGGCCACTATAAAGCGCTGGCGCATATTTTTCACCCTGTGCGCCTGTTTCCGGATGCGCCAGGCAGATTATTTTTGACTGTGAATCCCTGTGTTGTGAACGGGTTTGCCTGTGGCGAGGGGATTTATCCCCGATCGGCTGCGCAGCAGTCGTAAATCTATTGCACGCGGTGTATCTGATGGGCTGAGGTGTCCGGTTTTGGGGAGGCTTCGCCTCCCATCGGGGATAAATCCCCTCGCCACAATATCTGTGACTGGCATAAATCCCATTCACCCTGGAATGTTTGCGGTACAAATCCACTCACCACAAATCAATCTGCGCGGTACGATACCCGCCATCTTTTCCCAGTCTTGTTATCGGAGTTGCCCATGAGCGCAGTCACTCGCGCAGCGGTGGAAGCCGTCCTCAGCCAATACACCGACCCTTACCTGAACCAGGACCCGGTCAGCGCCGGTTGCGTGAAGAACATCGAGATCGTCGGTGACCGCGTCAATGTGCAGCTGGAAATCGGTTACGCCGCCGGCCTGTTCAAAAGCGGCTGGGCGCAATTGCTGCAACTGGCCATCGAAAACCTCGACGGCGTAGTGATTGCCAAAGTCGAGGTCAACACGGTGATCGCTGCGCACAAGGCTCAAGCGCAGATCCCGGGGCTGGCCAACGTCAAGAACGTGGTTGCCGTGGCGTCGGGCAAGGGCGGTGTCGGCAAATCGACCACCGCCGCCAACCTCGCGCTGGCGCTGGCCCGTGAAGGCGCCAAGGTTGGCATTCTCGATGCCGATATCTACGGCCCGAGTCAGGGCATCATGTTCGGCATTCCCGAGCGCACTCGCCCTGAAGTCAAGGATCAGAAGTGGTTCGTGCCGCTCAAGGCCCACGGCGTCGAAGTCATGTCGATGGCGTTCCTGACGGACGACAACACGCCAATGGTCTGGCGTGGGCCGATGGTCTCCGGCGCATTGCTGCAACTGGTCACGCAAACCGCGTGGGGCGATCTCGATTATCTGGTGATCGACATGCCGCCAGGCACTGGCGACATCCAGCTGACCCTGGCGCAGAAAGTCCCGGTGGCAGGCGCTGTGATCGTCACCACACCGCAGGACCTGGCCTTGCTCGACGCGCGCAAAGGCGTGGAAATGTTCCGCAAGGTCAACATTCCGGTGTTGGGCGTGGTGGAAAACATGGCCGTGCACATCTGCTCGAATTGCGGCCACGCCGAGCATCTGTTCGGTGAAGGCGGCGGCGAGAAGCTTGCGAGCCAGTACGGTGTCGAGCTATTGGCCTCGCTGCCGTTGTCGATGCTGATCCGCGAACAGGCCGATGGCGGCAAGCCAACGGTGATCGCCGAGCCGGACAGCCAGATTGCCATGGTCTATCAGCAACTGGCGCGTCACGTTGGCGCGCGGATTGTGTTGCAGGAAGCGGCAATGCCGGCCATGCCGAACATCACCATCAGCGACGATTGATCGGCGTCGCCAGTTAAAAGATCGCAGCCTTCGGCAGCTCCTACAGAAAAACATTGTGTAGGAGCTGCCGGAGGCTGCGATCTTTTGATCTTGTTCTAGATCCGCAACCCGCCATCCATCTCCAGAATCCGACCGGTGTAATAGTCGTTCTCGAAGATGTACGCCGCCGAATGGGCGATCTCTTGCGGTTTGCCCATACGCTTGAGCGGAATCCCGGCGGTCATCTTCTCCAGCGCTTCCGGCTTCATGCCCAGGGTCATCTCGGTCTCGATGAAGCCCGGCGCAATGCCCGCCACGCGAATGCCATAACGCGCCAGCTCCTTGGCCCAGGTCACGGTCGCCGCCGCCACACCGGCCTTGGCTGCGGAATAGTTGGTCTGGCCAACGTTGCCTGCGCGCGAGATCGACGAGATGTTGATGATTGCGCCGCTGGTCTTGAGCTCGACCATTTTCGCCGCGACTTCGCGCGTGCAGAGGAATACGCCAGTCAGGTTGACGTCGATCACCGCCTGCCACTGGGCCAGGCTCATCTTGGTCATCTCGCCGTCCTTGACCTTCAGTAGCAGGCCATCACGCAGGATCCCGGCGTTGTTGATCAAACCGTGGATCGCGCCGAAATCTGCGGCGACCTGCGCGACCATGTGCTCCACCTGTTCTTCATTGGCGACGTTGCACAAATAGCTGCGGGCCTCGACGCCTTTGGCTTTGCAGGCGGCGACTGCGTCGTCGAGCTTTTCCTGGTTCAGATCGACCAGCGCCAGCTTCGCGCCTTTGTCGGCGAAATACTCGGCCATCGAACGGCCCAAACCCTGGCAACCGCCAGTGATAATGATTACTTTGTCGTTGAGTTGCATTCGCATGCCCCGATAGCAGGTCAGAGTGGATTTCCCTTAGAGAGCCTCTCGATCTGCGCCCGATGTGGCCTGGCTGCACATGAGAATTGCCCGATGGTGAGCGGAACTTATCCCGCGCACCTGTCCGTTTTTTCGACGGATTCTATTTAAGGAGTCATAAATTGAGCGTTGAAGTGGCGAAGAATGCCCGAGAATTGCTTCTCAAGGAATACCGTGGAGTGCTCTCGACCCACTCTAAATCCATGCCCGGTTTTCCTTTTGGCTCCGTCGTGCCGTATTGCCTGGACGAGCAGGGCCGGCCGTTGATCCTGATCAGCCGCATCGCCCAGCACACGCACAATCTGCAAAAAGACCCGAAATGCTCGATGCTCGTGGGTGAGCGCGAGGCAGATGATGTGCAAGCCGTTGGTCGCCTGACCTATCTGGCCGAGGCGCAAAAGCTCGAAGACACCGCCAGCATTGACGCGGCGGCCGAGCGTTATTACCGCTACTTCCCCGATTCGCAAAACTACCACAAGGCCCACGATTTCGATTTCTGGGTTTTGAATCCGGTGCGCCATCGCTACATCGGTGGTTTCGGTGCAATTCACTGGGTCGATCAACTGACCTTGGCCAACCCGTTCGCCGGCAAAGCCGAAATCAGCATGGTCGAACACATGAACAGCGACCACGCCAAAGCCATCGCGCACTACGTCGATCTGGCCGGGCTGCCGAAAACCGTGCCGGCGCAACTGGCCGGGATCGACACCGAAGGCATGCATCTGCGCATCGGTCAGGCGCTGTACTGGTTGCCGTTTCAAGCTCCATGTCATACGCCGATACAAGTGCGCGAAGCCTTGGTTTCTCTGGCTCACGCCGAGCATTGGCCAAAAAATGCAGTGGCCGACGCTTGAATTCACGAAAGGGCGACGTCATCTAAGGCTTACTGCAAGGCATTTCTTGCGTAGAGGAAAGTTAGATGCGCCCTTTTTTGTTGCTCTTTCTGCTGTTTCCGGTGCTGGAGCTGTTCGTATTCGTCAAAGTGGCAGGGGCTATCGGGTTTTTCCCGGCCCTGCTATTGATCATTCTCGGCTCGATGTTCGGGGTATTCGTGCTGCGCGTCGCCGGTCTGGCCACGGCACTGCGTGCCCGTGAAAGCCTGAACCGCGGCGAACTGCCAGCGCAAACCATGCTTGAAGGTCTGATGCTGGCACTGGCCGGTGGCCTGTTGATCCTGCCAGGCTTCATCAGCGACGTGGTCGGTCTGGTGATGCTGCTGCCATTCACCCGTCGACTGCTGGCCAATAAAATGCGCCAGCGCGCCGAAGAACAGGCGATGCGCCAGCGTGCGTTCGCTGACGATCTGCAACCACGCGGCGGGCCTGCCCCACGCGAGACGCTGGGCCGTGAGCCCAACGTGATCGAAGGCGAGTTCGAACACCGCGACACCAAGTGACACCTGGATCGACACGGCACCCTCGGGTGCCGGGTTTTTATGTGGGCTGCATCCGGGCGCTGCGATGAAAAATTTTCTCCGTTCGCCCTTGTAATAAGCTTATGCGCCCTTATGTAACGGTCACCGCAAGGTTTCTGGCATTTGCGCCAGTCAGACTTCCGCGTCTCGCTCGACGAGGCGCACCCGGCGAAGGCCGGATTTGTTAAACCCGCCGGGACTACACCGGCCGATGAAAACCACAATTAGGAGAGATCGACAATGAAGCTTCGTCCTCTGCATGACCGCGTCGTAATCCGTCGCAGCGAAGAAGAAAAGAAAACCGCTGGCGGTATCGTCCTGCCAGGTTCGGCTGCTGAAAAAGCCAACCACGGTGTGATTCTCGCTGTAGGCCCGGGCAAAGCTCTGGAAAACGGCGAAGTGCGCGCACTGTCCGTTAAGGAAGGCGACAAGGTTGTGTTCGGTCCTTACTCCGGCAGCAACACTGTGAAAGTCGACGGCGAAGACCTGTTGGTAATGAGCGAGAACGAAATTCTCGCCGTTATCGAAGGCTGATTACCCCGTCCATTTTCCCGCTACTACAAAGTATTTAAGGAATATCGATCATGGCTGCTAAAGAAGTTCTGTTTGGCGATTCCGCCCGTAAGAAAATGCTCAAGGGCGTCAACGTCCTGGCAGACGCCGTAAAAGCGACCCTGGGCCCGAAAGGCCGTAACGTGATCATCGAGAAGAGCTTCGGCGCTCCGACCATCACCAAGGACGGCGTTTCCGTCGCCAAAGAAATCGAACTCGAAGACCGTTTCGAAAACATGGGCGCGCAGCTGGTCAAAGACGTTGCCTCCCGTGCCAACGATGACGCAGGCGACGGCACCACCACCGCTACCGTGCTGGCTCAGGCCATCGTCAACGAAGGCTACAAAGCCGTCGCTGCCGGCATGAACCCGATGGACCTCAAGCGCGGCATCGACAAGGCGACCATCGCCGTTGTTGCTGAGCTGAAAAACCTGTCCAAGCCATGCGCTGACACCAAGGCCATCGCTCAGGTCGGCACCATCTCGGCCAACTCCGACAGCTCCATCGGCGAAATCATTGCCGAAGCCATGGAAAAAGTCGGTAAGGAAGGCGTGATCACCGTTGAAGAAGGCACTGGCCTGGAAAACGAACTGTCGGTTGTAGAAGGCATGCAGTTCGACCGTGGCTACCTGTCCCCGTACTTCGTCAACAAGCCTGAGACCATGGTTGCCGAACTGGAGAGCCCGCTGGTTCTGCTGGTCGACAAAAAGATCTCGAACATCCGCGAAATGCTGCCAGTGCTGGAAGCCGTTGCCAAAGCCGGCCGTCCACTGCTGATCGTTTCCGAAGACGTTGAAGGCGAAGCCCTGGCGACTCTGGTTGTGAACAACATGCGTGGCATCGTCAAGGTTGCAGCCGTCAAGGCTCCAGGCTTCGGCGACCGTCGCAAGGCCATGCTGCAGGACATCGCTGTTCTGACCGGCGGTACCGTTATCTCCGAAGAGATCGGCCTGAGCCTGGAAAGCGCCACCCTGGAAAACCTCGGTAGCGCCAAGCGTGTGACCATTTCCAAGGAAAACACCATCATCGTTGACGGTGCTGGCGTAGCAGGCGACATCGAAGCGCGTATCGCTCAGATCCGTGCTCAGGTTGCCGAAACTTCCTCGGACTACGACCGTGAAAAACTGCAAGAGCGTCTGGCCAAGCTGTCCGGCGGCGTTGCAGTAATCAAGGTTGGCGCTGGTTCCGAAGTTGAAATGAAAGAGAAGAAAGCCCGCGTTGAAGACGCCCTGCACGCAACCCGCGCAGCCGTTGAAGAAGGCGTGGTACCTGGCGGTGGCGTTGCGCTGATCCGCGCTCTGGAAGCCCTGAGCAACCTGACCGGCGACAACGCTGACCAGAACGTTGGTATCGCTGTACTGCGTCGTGCTGTTGAAGCGCCGCTGCGCCAGATCGCTGCCAACTCCGGCGACGAGCCAAGCGTCGTGGTCAACGAAGTCAAGAACGGCAAAGGTAACTACGGTTACAACGCTGCAACTGGCGTGTACGGCGACATGATCGAAATGGGCATCCTGGATCCTACCAAGGTGACTCGTTCGGCATTGCAGGCAGCAGCTTCCATCGGTGGCCTGATCCTGACCACCGAAGCTGCAATCGCTGACAAAAAAGTAGACGCTCCGGCTGGCGGCGGTATGCCAGACATGGGCGGCATGGGTGGCATGGGCGGCATGATGTAAGCCAGCCTTACCCCTGTAACGCAAAAACCCCGCTGGCGAAAGTCAGCGGGGTTTTTTATTGCCTTCTAAAAGATCAACGTCAAAAGATCGCAGCCTTCGGCAGCTCCTACACGTGATTCCTTACCCTGTAGGAGCTGCCGAAGGCTGCGATCTTTTGATCTTTGTTCAGACGCTGACAGGTTGTGTGTTGATCACCGATTCAGTCTTCACCGCCGGGCGATACAGCACCCAGTAATACGATCCCAGACAAATCAGCCAGCAGAAAATCGCCGTCCACACGTTGTGCGAAAAGAAGTGCGCGCCCTGCATCATCCGGCTGATAGAGAACACCGAGCCCAGCGCAAAGGCAAAGATAAACGCCTGTCGCGCCAGACGCGGACGCCGATCACGCAACACGAAGAACAACGCAAACAGGGTGAACCCCGTCGCCGCATGACCGCCCGGCCAGCAACGCCCGGGTTTATCGGTCGGCGGACGATGATCCATCAATTTGCTGTAGGTTTCATGGCCGCCGAACTGCTCCAGGCTCCAGGGGCATTGCACAGCGGTCACTGCTTTGACCGGCGTCACGAACGAAGTCGCCAGCCCAAGGGACAGCACCAGACAGCCCAACTCGCGCTTGAACGGCTTGAGCCTGTCGATGAAGAACGCGCCGATGAAGCCGAAAATGGCGAACACCGAAAATGCGATCACTACCTGCTTGGCGCGATCGTGCAGGATGTCTTCGAGGAAGTAGCTGTGCCGGCCGATGAAGTCGCCCGCGACCGGATCGTAGAATAGCCTGGCCAGATCCATGTCCAGATCGGTCAGTTCGAGCAGCACCAGCACCAGTGCAGCCAAGGCAGGAATGCCCAGGCACAGCCAGAAATTCAGAGGCCTTGAAACGGGACGGGCAGAGGTCGACACCATGGCAATTCCTTGGTCGGCAAGTATTTTGAGGGGCGTAATCGCGCGAAGTCTGCGCCCGCGTGCGTAGGTGATTTGTTAACCGAAAGTGAAAAAAACGTTGGCCGGCACAAACAACCGGTTTATCGATAAACATCCCGACACACGCCTAGCCCTGAGCCACACTTGGCCGTAAGCTGCGCGAGCCGTGATGGCCGTAACTGTGTACGCAAGAGGTGCTCATGCGAATTTTATTGGTCGAAGACAACCGCGACATCCTGGCCAATCTGGCCGATTACCTGGGGCTCAAAGGCTATACCGTCGATTGCGCCCAGGACGGTCTGTCGGGCCTGCATCTGGCGGCCACCGAGCATTACGACCTGATCGTGCTCGATATCATGCTGCCCGGTATCGACGGCTACACCCTGTGCAAACGCCTGCGCGAGGATGCCCGCCGTGATACCCCGGTAATCATGCTCACCGCCCGCGATCAACTGGACGACCGTTTACAGGGCTTCAAGTCCGGCGCCGACGATTACCTGATCAAGCCCTTCGCATTGTCTGAACTTGCGGCGCGGATCGAAGCGGTCATGCGTCGGGCGCAGGGCGGCGGCCGGCGTGCCTTGCAGGTCGCCGATCTGAGCTACGACCTCGACACTCTGGAAGTGACCCGCGAAGGCAAGCTGCTCAAGCTCAACCCGGTCGGCCTCAAACTGCTGGCGGTATTGATGCAGAAGAGCCCGCACGTACTGCGACGGGAAATTCTCGAGGAAGCGCTGTGGGGCGATGACTGCCCGGACAGCGACAGCCTGCGCAGCCACGTTCACCAATTGCGTCAGGTGATCGACAAACCGTTTGCCAAACCTTTGCTGCACACCGTGCACGGCGTCGGTTATCGCTTGGCCGAGGGGCGTGATGGAGTTTAAGCAAAGCCTTTCCCAACGGATCATCATCGCCTTTGCGCTGATGAGCGCACTGGTTGCCGGCGCTTTCGCCATGGGCATTGTCGCGACGGTGCATCTGGTCGAGGAAAAACTGATTTCGGCGGGGCTGGGCGGCGATCTGCAGCGCCTGTTGCTGATGGACAATGTCTCTGACTGGAGCCATCGCCCGGAGCCGGACCAGCTGTTCTATTTCAGTGGTGGCCCCGGCGACTTCGACTTGCCCAAGGATCTGCGTCATCTGGATGCAGGTTTCCACGAAGTCTTCCGCGAGCAACTGTCGTACCACGCCATGGTCGAAGTTGTGGATGGCCGGCGGTATGTGCTGCTGCAGGATCAAAGCGATTTCGAAGAACGTGAGCGTGTGCTGTTTGCCGTGGTGCTGGTGGGCTTCGTGCTCAGCCTGGCGCTGGCGGTATTCCTCGGCTGGGTGCTCGCGCGCAAGGTAATGGCACCAGTGGTGCGCCTCGCACGCCAGGTTCGGCATCGCGATCAATTGCTGGGTTTGGCGCCGCCGCTGGCGCCGGACTACGCGGCCGATGAGGTCGGTGAACTGGCGGTGGCGTTCGATGCCACGCTGGGGCGTTTGCGCCAGGCTCTGACCCGCGAACGACTGTTTACCAGTGACGTCAGCCACGAGTTGCGCACGCCGTTGATGGTGCTGGCGAGCTCCTGCGAACTGCTGTTGGAAAACCCGGGAATCGACCAGCGCGGCCGTTCCCAGGTCGAGCGCATTGCCCGCGCCAGCGAGGAAATGCGCGAGTTGGTGCAGACCTTCCTGATGCTCGCCCGCGCACAAAATGAAGAAGCCGGGGCGGCACCGCAGCAAAACCTGACGCAAGTGGCAGAAAGTCTGGTGTGCCTGTGGCGCGAGCCGATCGAGCGCAAGGGACTGACCCTCACCCTCGAACCCGGTAACCCTGCGGATACCCGCTATAACGCAACCCTGCTGAACGCCGTGATGGGTAACTTGCTGCGCAACGCATTGCATTACACGGAGCAGGGTTTCATCCGCCTGACGCTCACCGCCAACGGATTTGTCGTCGAAGACTCCGGCGTCGGCATCCCTGAAGAAAAACGCGAGGCCATGTTCGAGCCTTTCGTGCGGGGCAGCGAGAAGCGCGGGGAGGGGCTGGGGCTGGGTTTGTCATTGGTACAACGCATCTGCGAAAACCAGGGCTGGACTGTCAGCCTGAGCACGATGGAACCCAATGGCTGCCGCTTTGAGGTAGATCTTGGCCATTTCGGACGCAAATAGTGGCTTCAGGCTACTCCCGCCAACCTGTCTAAATCCTGTATAACGTTGTAATAATTTGTCGGTTTACCTGACATTTTTTTCACATTTGGATGACCTGACGCTGACACACCGCTCCTTAAGGTGGTGCCATCAGTAATTCAGGAGTCCTGGTGATGACCGGCCCGATCAAGCTCGATTTTTCCGAAAAGTACGACGATCAACACGCTAAGAAATATCTGCGCAAACATAAAGAAAGCCTCGGACGTCGTCTTTCCCATCTACGCGACGAGCAGTTGGCGCGTAAGGCTCTGACCCTGGCCGGCGAACCTGGCCTTGTGCTGGATTTGCCTTGCGGTGCCGGACGCTTCTGGCCGTTGCTGGCGGAAAAGCCCAATCGGGTGATCATCGGAGCGGACAACTCCGAATCGATGATCAAGACCGCATTGGAAGGACAACCGGCAGATGTGGTGAAACGGGTGCAACCTTTGCACACCTCAGCTTTCGATATTGCTCTGCCAGATAACGCCGTCGACAGCATTTTCTGCATGCGCTTGCTCCATCACGTCGGAGAAGCCGAGCACCGTCTGGCGATTTTGCGCGAGTTCGAGCGCGTAACCCGTGACAGCGTGATTGTTTCGCTGTGGGTCGACGGCAATTTCAAGGCATGGAAACGCAAGCGTGCGGAGAAGGATCGTCCCAACCGTGACTACCAGAATCGCTTTTTGATTCCGGCGGCTACGGTCGAAAAAGAATTTGAAACGGCGGGTTTCCGTATTCAGGAACAACTCGACTTTATTCCGCTCTATGCGATGTGGCGAGTTTACGTATTACGCAAGAGGTAAAGGATGGCAGTGCAAATGGCAGCAGAAGCGCAAGTGACTCCCCAGGATAGCTTCGACTACTACTGGAGTCAGCGCGGTGAGTGGGTCGAAGAACCCAATGTGCGCCGTGGCGGCGAAAGTGGTGTACAACGCATTGTCAGTCGCGATGGCCAGTTGCTGTATGCCAAGCGCCAGACCGGTCACATTTATCGCAGTTGGCTGCATCCGTTCGGACGTCCGACCGTATTGCGCGAGCTGGATGCCCTGACCGGTGTCAGCAAGCTTGGCGTGCGCGTACCGCAAATCGTTTTCTGTGGTGCCCAGCCTGATCCGCAGCACAAGTGGCGTGCTCTGCTGGTGACCAAGTCTCTGGACGGTTTCCAGGAACTGGAACACTGGCTGGCGTCTGCCGGTGGTCGCGATCAGTGCGGCGACGCGGTCTATGAGCGTGTGCTCAAGGATCTGGCCGAAAACCTGGCGCGTATGCACAAGGGCCGCTGGCAGCACAGCTGCATCTACATCAAACACGTTTTTGTACGGGTGACGGGCGAAGGCGAGTCGGCCACCGTTGAGGTGGCGTTGATCGATCTGGAGAAATGCCGCCAGCGTCTGACCGCTTATCGCGCCGCCTCCCACGACATGAAGCAATTGCGTCGCCATTCGTCGTTCCGCGATGCCGACTGGAAGAAACTCGTCTACTTTTACGAGACGGCGTTTGGCAGCGCTATCAAAGGTTTATAGCGATGAAACTCGAAATTGCACGAGGTTTGTTTTTGGTAGGAGCCTTGGCAGTTGCTTCACTGGCGGTGGCTGCCTGGGAGCAGCCGCGCATGCAGGTCCTCGGCGCATCCACGACGGATGCGCATTGTGCAGTACCACGGGTGGCGAAAGCCTCCGTGGCAACTCAACCCGATCATGATTTGTTGTTGTTCATGTTCGGACTTACTCAAGGCATGAGGCCACAGAGTTGAACCGATTGAAGCCAAAATAAAAGGCCTCGCAGATGCGAGGCCTTTTTTTTGGATGCAAATCCCCCTGTAGGAGCTGCCGAAGGCTGCGATCTTTTGATCTTGATTCTAAAAACAAGATCAAAAGATCGCAGCCTTCGGCAGCTCCTACAGGGTCAGGGTCAGGGTCAGGGTCAGGGTCAGGTCCGAGTTAGAGTCAGGGTCAGAGTCAGGTCCGAGTCAGAGTCAGGCTCAAGGTTTGGTATCGGGTTTCGCCAGCAATGTGTAGATGCATGGCAGCACAAACAGCGTAAACAACGTCCCGATCGACATCCCCGTCGCGATCACCATGCCGATATCAAACCGGCTGACGGCCCCCGCGCCGGTCGCCAGAATCAGCGGGACCATGCCGAATACCATCGCTGCCGTGGTCATCAATACCGGGCGTAGCCGAATCGCTGCAGCCTCTTCGACCGCTTCACGCGCCGACAGGCCCTTGTCCTTGCGTAACTGGTTGGCGAACTCGACGATCAGGATGCCGTGCTTGCTGATCAGCCCGATCAACGTCACCAAGCCGACCTGGGTATAGATGTTCATGCTCGACCAGCCGAGGAACAGCGGGATCAGCGCACCGCAGATCGACAGCGGCACCGTCACCAGAATCACCAAGGGATCACGGAAACTTTCGAACTGCGCCGCCAGTACCAGGAAAATGATCGCCAGTGCTAGCGCGAACGTCACCCACAAGGCACTGCCTTCCTGCACGAATTGCCTGGATGCGCCGCCATAGTCGAACGCGAATCCGGCCGGCGCCTCTTCCCGGGCGATCTGCAAAACGGTGTCGATCGCTTCGCCCATGCTCACCAGCGGGAAACCAGAGATTTTCGCCGCGTTGAGCTGTTGGAACTGGTTGAGTTGACGCGGTCGCGCGCGGTCGCTGACCTTGATCAGCGTCGACAGTGGCAGCAACTCGCCCTGGGTATTTTTCACGTAGTAGTTGTTCAGCCAGTCCGGGTTGTCACGGAAGGGGCGTTCGACCTGGGCGATGACCTTGTAGCTGCGCCCTTCGATGGTGAAGCGGTTGATTTCCGCCTCCCCGAGCAACGTCGCCAGAGTGCCGCCCAGATCCTGCATCGACACGCCCATCTGCGCCGCTTTGGCGCGGTCGATGTCGACCACCACTTCCGGTTTGTCGAATGCCAGATCGAGGTCGACGAAGGCAAACTTGCCTGACTCCATGGCGCGTTTCTTGATCCGGTCGGCCACTTGCAGCAGCAGTTCGTAGTCGTTGGCCGTGTTGATCACAAACTCGAATGGCAAGCCTTCACCTGTGCCGGGCAGGGAGGGCAGGTTGAAGCCGAAAATCTGCAAGCCCGGAATGTTCTGCAGTTTGCCTTGCACCTCGGGCAGGATCTCCATCTGGGTGCGGCTGCGCTCGTTCCAAGGCTTGAGCAGGAACCCGCCAATGCCCGCCTGTACGCCGTTGTAGCCGTTGATCTGGAACGAGGAGTAGTACTCCGGAAACTCCTTGAAGATCTTGATGAATTCGTCGGTGTAGGTGCTCAGGTAATCGAGGTTGGTTGGCTGCGGGGCGGTGGCCATCATGAAAATGATGCCCTGGTCTTCGTCCGGCGCCAGTTCCGATTTGGTGAACTTGAGGAACACCGGGATCAGGCACAGCACAATCAAGGCGAACACCAGCACCACCGGGCGTGTGTTCAACGTGCCGTGCAGCGTGCTCTGGTAGCGGCGCTTGAGGCTGTCGAAGACGCGATCGAGCCGATGCGCCAGGCCTGTGGGGTTTTCCTCGTGGCGCAGCAAAAAGGCACACATCATCGGTGACAGGGTCAGGGCGACGACGCCGGAAATCACCACGGCGCCGGCCAGGGTTAGCGCGAACTCCTTGAACAGCGCCCCGGTCAGCCCGGTGAGGAAACCGATTGGCGCATAAACCGCCGCCAGGGTGATGGTCATCGACACCACCGGCATGGCGATTTCACGCGCGCCCTCAAGCGCTGCATCAAACGGGGTTTTTCCTTCCTCGATATGCCGGTGGATGTTCTCCACCACGACAATCGCATCGTCGACCACCAAGCCGATGGCCAGCACCATCGCCAACAGGGTCAGCAGGTTGATCGAGTAGCCCATCATCTGCATGAAGAACATCACGCCGATCATCGACAGCGGAATGGTCACCACCGGGATTACCACCGAACGCAGTGCGCCGAGGAACAGGAACACCACGACGATGACAATCAGCACCGCCTCGAACAGGGTTTTCACCACTTCGTCGATGGAGGCCTGAATGAACAGCGTGGCGTCGTAGGCGATCTCGCTTTTGAGGTTCGGCGGCAACTGCGCCTCCAGCTCCGGCATGATCTTGCGCACTTCCTTGATCACATCCAGCGGGTTGGCTCCCGGCGTGGCCTTGATGCCGATATACACCGAGGGCGTACCACCGAACGAACTGATCGAGTCGTAGTTTTCCGCACCCATTTCGACCCGCGCGACATCGCTGAGCAGCACGCGGCTGTCACCACTGACCTTGAGCGGAATCGCCGCGAAGGCTTCGGCGGACTTCAATTCAGTGTTGGCATTGATGCTGGTGACCACGTACTGGCCTTTCACTTCGCCGGCGGCGGAGAGGAAGTTGTACTGGCGCACGGCGTTGGTCACGTCGCTGGCGCTGAGGCCGAAGCCGGCAAGCTTCACCGGATCAAGCCACAGGCGCATGGCGAACACCTGATTGCCGAGGATCTGCGCTTCGGCCATGCCCGGCAGGGTTGCCAGTTTTGGCTGGATCACCCGTGACAGGTAGTCGGTGATCTGCGGGTTGCTCAGGTCTTTGCTGAAAAAACTGATGTACATCAGCGCCGAGGCGTCGGCGGATTCCTTGCTCAGCACCGGGTCTTCGGCGTCTTGCGGCAGTTGGTTTTTGACTTCGTTGGCCTTGGCCAGTAACTCGGTGAACAGGCGGTCGGTATTGGAGCCGATGCGCGCGTAGATCGAAATCGTCGAGAAGTTCTGCCGACTGACCGAGGTCATGTAGTCGATGCCCTCGGCGCTGGCCAGGCTCTGCTGCATCGGCTGGGTGATGTAACCCTGAATGGTTTCGGCATTGGCCCCGGGGTAGGCGGTGGTCACCGTGATCAGGGCGTTTTCCATTTGCGGGTACTGGCGCAGCGGCAGCTTGCTCCAGGCCTGGAAGCCCAGCAGCACAATCAGCAGGCTGACCACGGTGGCGAGCACCGGGCGGCGGATGAACGGGTCGGTAAAAGCCATGGGGATTCCTTGATCAGTCGGCGCGGGGCGGACTGTTCTGCTCGCCGAGGGTCTTGTCGTCGCTGATGGCAATGTGTGCGCCGTTGTCCAGTTTGATCTGGCCTGCCGTCACCACTTGTTCGCCGCTCTGCACGCCCTTGTTGATCATCACCAGCCCATCGCGACGCTCACCGGTTTCGATGAAGCGTCGCTCGGCGATCAGCACTGGTTGGCCCTTGTCGTCTTTTTCGAGGCTGCCGTCTTCGGCTTTCTTCTGCCCGACCACGTAGATCGAGTTGCCGTAGAGGGTGTAGGTGATCGCGCTCTCCGGCACCACGATGTGTTTCTGCGGATCAGGCAGCAGCACTTCGAGGCTGGCGAACATGCCCGGCAACAATTTGCCGTCGGGGTTGGCCAGGGTGGCGCGTACCAGCACGTTACGCGTGGTGCTTTCGACGAGCGGGTTGATCGCGCTGATCTTCCCCGTAAAAATCTGCCCGGGGTACGCGGCGGCCGAGATATTCACCGGTTGGCCGAGGGCCAGTTTCGGCACCGATTGCTCGGGCACATAGAAGTCGGCGTAGAGGCTGCTCAGATCCTGCAGAGTGGCAATTTTGGTGCCGCTGGCGAGGTAGTCGCCGATGTCGACCTGACGGATGCCGATGGTGCCGCTGAACGGTGCGAGGATGCGTTTTTTCGCCAGCGCTGCGTTGAGCTGGTTGACCGTGGCCCGCTCCTTTTGCAGAACCGCCGAGAGTCGGTCGTATTCACCTTTGGAAATGGCGCGACTGTCGATCAGTTGGCTGCCACGGCCGAAGTCCAGTTGCGCCAGGCCCAGGTCGGCTTTGGCGGTCTCCAGCAGAGCGGCTTCAACGGCGCTGTCGAGTTGCAGCAGCGGTTGCCCGGCCTTGACCTTCTGCCCTGATTCGAATTTGAGCTCGGTGACGGTGCCGGAGGATTCCAGGCTCAGGTCGACGCCTTGCAGGGCCTTGAGGCTGCCGACGGTGGGCAAACGCATCTGCCACGGACGCTCGCTGGCAGTGGCCACGGCGACGCTGATCGGCGGTTTCGGCTTGGAGAAGCCTTGAACCATGGTGTAAATCGAAAAGGCTTTGTACCCGCCCAACACCAGGACGATCAGCAAAACAACACCCAACATGATCAGCATGCGGCGACGCAGCATATTTCCAGTTCCTTGGATAAATCAGGTGAGACAGGCGGGAACATTACTCCGAGTTCAGGGGGGATTCCAACTGGCAGTTTTTACAGGGGGGAGGAGAGAGGAGAGGAGAGGTGAAGTGAAGTGAATAAGTCTGAACACAACCCCTGTGGCGAGGGGATTTATCCCCGATGGGTGGCGAAGCCGCCCCAAAACCATTACACGCGGTTCATCTGTTGAACCGCGTGTAACAGTTTTACGACTGCTTCGCAGCCGGTCGGGGATAAATCCCCTCACCACAGGTTTTGAGTCATCCCCAAAAGAAGTGTTATCAGGCCAGAAGTCGGAACTCAAGCCATCAGATGAAGATGGTTATCCCAGAGCCCTGCCGGTAATTCCAGCGGCTTGGCCAGCAGTTCAGCCTGACGGCAATCGTAGTAGCGGCAACGCCCCTGACCCGAGGTCACGACAAAGCCGTCCTTCACCGCACCCACACCTGCGCAATCAGGCAATGGCGCATCAAGGCGCACTTCGCCGCTGTCCAGATCCCAGATAAAGAATCGATTACCACGCGGCGCTGTCAGTGCGACCAGACGCAAATCGCTGTGTACCGCAACGCTGGCCGTGTAATGCCCCATCGACTGCAATTGATGCTCAGGCACCGGGAACGCCACGAACGGCTGACCCGGACGCTTGATCGCCAGCAGCTCAGAACGCTCATGCGACGCGCCCATGAATTGCTGACCGGCGACGATGGTGCCATCGCTGGCAATCCCCAGGTGGCGCACGCTGTTCATCTGCTGGGCGAGGGTTTCCTTGCTCAGCAGGGTGCCGTCGCGTTGCATCAGGACCAGGCTCGGTTCCATGGCGCTGAGGTTCATGTCGACGCGGCTTTCTGCCTCGGTCCGAATCCCGCCGTTGGCCACTACCAGCGTTTCGCCATCCGGCATCCACGACACCTGGTGCGGGCCGAGACCATGGGTGGAAATCTCGCCGCTGTGCACCAGCCGCTCACCTTCGAACTTGTACACCCCGAGCAAGCCACGACCCGGATCGGTGGTGTCGTTTTCGGTGGCGTACAGGTATTCGCCGTCCTTATGCACCACGGCGTGGCCGTAGAAATGCCGGTTTGGCTGCGACGTCACAGTCTGCAGCAATGTGCCGTCACGCAGGTCGATCAGATAGCTTTCAGTGCCCGGCCGACGGGCGACGAACAGCGCAATCGCAAGCGTCGGATGATTGATGATGTCGTGGCAGCGCTGACCCACCTCGGTGGCGAACACGCGCGTGCCATCCAGCCGATAGCCGACGGCGTAGTGCTTGCCGTCGGTATCGTCGCGAGCCGACAGCAGCAGCGGGCTCTGATCCTTGCGTTTGAACAGCGTCCAGCCGCCCAGCGTCACTGCTCCCAGCAGCAAACTACCTAAAGTCAGAGCCTGGCGTCGCAGCATGGCACTTGCCCTCATCAGTCACCGTCGTTGGCGTTGAAGCCCAGTTGAATACCCAGCGCCTTGGCCAGTTCGCCTTCGTGCAGGCGATGGACGACGTTGAGGCTGTCGTAGATGTCGTTGAGTTGTTGCCGACCGGCGTCGTCTTCAAGCATTTCGCCGAGCGAACGCTGGGTGCTGTCGAACAGTTTCAGCGACGCGGCATAGGCAGCATCGATCTTGTCCGCCAGTGGCTTTTGCTCAGCCGGCAACAGACCGCGCAGGCCTTTGTTGTCGACGCCTTCCCAAACGGTTTTGGCGGCGGCGAGGCTGGCTTGCAGCGCGGTCATTGACGACTGGCTGCGCCACGCATCGGCCTGGAATGGCTGCGGCACACCTTTGCTCTGACGGCCCATCGGCGTGCCGAGTTTTTTCTTCAGGGTGTCGAGCGCGGTGACCTGCACACGCAGCAGATCGGCGATCGCTTCGTGGGAGTCAGCGTAGCGCTGGTTGGGGAACTTGCTCATCTGCGCGAGCATGCCGTCGGTGTTGTTCCAGCCTTGCAGAATCTCTTCGGCCAATTGCTTCTGGCGTTCGCCGATGGCGATCAGCAGCGGGCAGTATTTGGCTTTCTGCTCAGCGTTGGCGACGTCTGGCTTGGCGTCGAACAGGATGTATTCGTAAGCCGACAGGCCTTGCACCACCACGCTCGATTTGGCCAGTGCGGCGGCGTCGATCTGCGGTTGCGCGACGACCAGTTGCTCGACCTGACGGCCGACGAGGTTTTTCTTGTCGGGCCAGAACTGCACCTGCCACGAACGGTTGCCCTCGGCCAGTGGCCCGATCAGCAGCGGTTGCAGCTCGGCCCAGGCTTTCTGCGCGTGCAGGAAGTCGGCGCGGGCGGTTTCCAGCGTCTCTTTGCCCTGGCAGTAGGCGAGGGCGCTGACGGCCAGTTGCTTGTCGGCCTCGGCCCAGCGCGTGTAGGTCGGCAGGATCACCGATTTGGCGATGGCTGCCGAGGTAACGGCTTGCGGATCCTGCGGCGAGCAGGCGCCGAGGGCGATGGCGGCAAGGCTGGTGAACAACAGCTTGGGACGGAACATGTCGGGCTCCCGGATCTTTATCTGTATTTAAAGTGAGTTCAAAAACGCCAGCAGCGCGGCACGCTGCTCGGCATTGAAAGCTAAAACCTGTTGTTGCGCAGCTTGCGCTTCGCCGCCGTGCCAGAGCACCGCTTCGAGCAAATTGCGGGCACGACCATCATGCAGAAACTGGGTGTGGCCACTGACCGCTTGCGTCAGGCCGATCCCCCACAACGGCGGCGTGCGCCAGTCGCGGCCGGAGGCCTGGAATTCGGTGCGGTTGTCGGCCAGACCGTCGCCCATGTCATGCAGCAGCAGATCGCTGTACGGGCGAATCACTTGACTGGCCAGCTCAGGTTCGGCGGCGTTGGCGGCGGTGGTGTATTTCGGTGTGTGACACGACTGGCAACCGGCCTGGAAAAACAGGTTTTTGCCGGCCAGCACTTGTTCGTCGTTGATGCCTCGGCGCGCTGGCACGGCCAGGTTGCGGCTGTAAAACAGCACCAGTCGCAGGATGTTATCGCTGACCTCCGGCTCGCCATTCGGGCCATTGCCGTTCGGCGCCTGTCTGCAGGCGGTTTGCGCGTCGGTACAGTCATCGAACGGTCTCAGGCTGGTGGTGAGGCCCATATCACCTGAAAACGCGTGAACATTCTGTTGATTGAGGTTGGGTTGCCCGGCTTTCCAGCCAAATCGACCGATGACGGTTTTTTGCAGTTCGTCGTCCCAAACGCGGTTCGGTCGGCCATTGATGCCGTTTTTGTCTTTGGCCTGCGCGGCAGCGTTGGCGAGGATCGCATCTTCGGGGATCGCTTCGAGCAGGCCGAGGCCGATCATCGGCGGGGCGACACGCGCCGAGAAACGCGTGTCCGGGTGCATCGGGCCGTAGCCGAGCTGAGTGATCTGCAGCGCCGGTTTGCGCAGTTCGACTTCGGTGCCGTCCTTGAAGCGCACGGGAACCGGCGTGTACTCGACGCGCACCTTGCCTTCCGGCGTAACACCCGGCACGGCCATGTCCTGGAACTGTCCGCCGTACACCGGCTCCGGCACTACGCCGAGCTGCTCGATGACTTTGGCGTATTGCGGCGCATCGGGGATCGACAGGCGCACCAGCATCGACACCGAGTTGGCCGCGTCTGGCAGTGGCGGATGACCGCGACCGTCCTTGATGTGGCAGTTCTGGCAGGCGTTGGTGTTGAACAGCGGGCCGAGGCCGTCGCGCGCGGTGGTGGTCGACGGCGCTGTCACCCAAGGGCTGCGAAAGAAACTGTTGCCGACGCTGAAATCCACCCGCCGCGACGGCGGCAGATTGGCCGAGGGCAGGGAGAATGCGTTCTGATCGCTCTTGCGCACGGTCGCCGCACCGCCCGAGCGTGCTTCATCGGGCTCAGCCTTGGTGAAACGCGGGGCGTCATCGCAGGCACTCAGGCCCAAGGCCAGAAACAGTGCGGACAAGCGAAGAAGCAGCGAGGGCATCAGACATCCTGCGGACGGGCGAAAACAAAGGCGCAAAGTCTAACAGGGCGAGGGAGTTTGAATAAGAGGAATTATCGTTTGCTTGATGTGGGGCAGATCCCTGGGCCAATGCAAAACCTTGTAGGAGTGCTCGGCTCTTGGGAGCACCAACCAACCTGTAGGAGCTGCCGCAGGCTGCGATCTTTTGATTTTGCTTTAAAACAACAAGATCAAAAGATCGCAGCCTGCGGCAGCTCCTACATGTGGGGGCGCTTTTGCAGGCATGAAAAAGGCGACCCGAAGGTCGCCTTTTTCAGTCAGACATTGTTGATCAGAACTCGTGATCAGCGCTGTCCGGGTTCAGGTCGCTGATGCCCAGTTTGCCGGCAGCGGCTTCGATCGAACCGGTCTGCTTGACCAGGGATGCGATGGCGTCACGGACGATCTGGTTGCCAGCGGTGTTGCCGGCAGCGATCAACTGGTCGTAGTGCTCACCCTTGTTGGCGTGATCAACCATGACCTGGATCTTGGCTTCGGTCGCGGCCAGATCGGCTTTCAGTGCGGTGTCGGCAGCCGGATCGGCCTTGGCCACCAGCGACGACAGGCTGGCGCCGGTCATCTTGGTGCCGTCAACACGGGTGTACTCGCCCAGGTAAACATTACGAATGCCTTTGGCATCGTAGAAGTGCGAGTAGTGCGTGTTGTCGCTGAAGCAGTCCTGTTCGTCTTCCGGGGAGTTGGCTTCCAGAGAAACCTTCATGCGCTCGCCCGCCAGTTCGCCCAGGGACAGGCTGCCCATGCCGAAGAGCATTTTGCGCAGACCGGTTTCGCCCGACTCGGCTTCCAGGGTGGCGCGGTAGTTGTCAGCCACGTTTGGCTTCCAGTTACCGACCATTTCTTCCAGGTCGCTGACCAGCAATTGGGTCACGGACTTCAGGTAAGCGCGGCGACGATCGTTGTGACCGCCAGTAGCACCGGCGCCTTCCAGGTAGTCGGAAGCAGGACGGTTGCCAGCGCCAGGGCCGGTACCGTTGAGGTCCTGGCCCCACAGCAGGAATTCAATGGCGTGGTAGCCGGTGGCGACGTTGGCCTCGGAACCGCCCAGTTCATTCAGGCTGGCGAGTTTTTCCGGGGTGATGTCTTTGACGTCGACCTTGTCTTCGCCGACCTGTACTTCGGTGTTGGCGATGATGTTGGCCGCGGCACCCGGGTTACCCAGTGCGTGCTCGTAGGATTTGTCGACGTAGTCGATCAGACCCTCGTCCAGCGGCCAGGCGTTAACCTGACCTTCCCAATCGTCGATGATGGTGTTGCCGAAGCGGAACACTTCGCTCTGCAGGTACGGCACGCGAGCAGCGACCCAGGCAGCCTTGGCGGCTTTCAGGGTGTCGGCATTCGGCTTGGCCAGGAAGGCGTCGACGGCGGTTTGCAGGGTTTTCGCGGTGGATTCGGCATCGCTGTAAACGGCGAAGACCATGTCGGCGTAGTGCGCGACCACAGCCTTGGCGGCGGCATCGTCAACTTTACCGGCAGCAGGAGCAGGCGCAGCGGCAGGGGCTGGAGCAGCGCTGCTGGAAGCCGGCGTCATTTCAGAGGCTTTGTCTTTGTCTTTGCCTTCGCCGCAACCGGCGAGAGAAATAGCGATGGCCAGCAAACTGGCGGTAGCCAGAGGCATACGAATCATGGCGAACATCCTGCTTCGGTAGTTGAGTGGACTCGCGCTGGGGGCGCAAAACTGCGACATAATGCAAATCTTTCGCATTATGTGTAAAGGGTCGTGCTTGGAAATATTTCTTATTCGCGCATCAAGATCAAAAGATCGCTGCCTGCGGCAGCTCCTACAGGAGAACGCATTTCAAATGTAGGAGCTGTCGAGTGAAACGAGGCTGCGATCTTTTGATCTTCTAGAGGATTGCCGCGTTGCTGCGCTGCGCCTGCTTCAGATAAACGCTCAGCTCGCGTGCCGGCAGCGGTTTGCTGTAGTGATAGCCCTGACCTTCGTGGCAGCCTTCGGAGATGATGTAGCTTTCCTGCTCGGCGGTTTCAACGCCCTCGGCGATCACCTGCATGCCGAGGCTTTTGCCCAGTTGGATGATCGCGCGAACGATGGTCGCATCGTCGTCGTCATCGAGCAGATCCTGCACGAAGCTCTTGTCGATCTTGATCTTGTCCAGCGGCAGGCTTTTCAGATAACTCAGCGATGAATAGCCGGTGCCGAAGTCGTCGATGGCGATCAACGCACCCGAGCGACGCAGGCTCAGCAAGTGCTGGGCAGCGGTGCTGATGTCTTCCATCAGGCCGGTTTCGGTCACTTCCAGTTCCAGGCTGCGTGGCGGCAGGCGGTACATCTGCATCAAGTTGTTGACCACCCGTGGCAGCTCGGCGTGGTGCAATTGCACGGTGGACAGATTGACCGCCATGCGCAGATCGGCGAAGCCTTGATCGTGCCATTCGCGCAATTGCTTGCAGGCCTGATCGAGTACCCATTCACCGATGGCGATGATCGTGCCGTTCTGTTCGGCCAGCGGGATGAACAGGTCCGGCGGCACCAGACCGTGCTCCGGATGCTGCCAGCGAATCAGCGCCTCGACACCGACCACGCGGTGATCGCGATAGCTGATCTGCGGCTGATAGACGAGGTAGAACTGGTCACGCAGCAACGCATCGCGCAGGTCTTTTTCCAGTTCACGCCGGCGGCGCATCTCGCTGTCGACGCTGGCGATGTAGAACTGATAACGATTGCGCGAGCGAGTCTTGGCCAGCGTCATGGTCTGCTCGGCTTTCTGCAAGAGCTTCTCGGTGCTGTCGCCATCTTCCGGGAACAGGGTGATGCCGATAGTCGCGCGCAGGCGGATTTCCTGATGATCAAGGGCAAACGCTGCTTCCAGGTCATCGAGAATGCTTTGCGCCAGTTCCGCGGCTTCGTAAGGCTGTTCAATATCGGCTTGCACCAGGGCGAACTGATCGCCGCCCAAACGGGCGAGGGCGCCGAGGCGGCCGCTGTGGGCACGCAGTCGATCGGCCAGCGCCAGCAACAATTGGTCGCCGGTCTGGTAGCTGAACTGCTCGTTGATGCCTTTGAAATCGTCCAGCCCCACGCATAACACCGCGACCCGGCGTTGCAGTTTGCCGGCGTCGACCAGAATCTTGTCCAGTTGCTGCTGCAACTGCTGGCGGTTCGGCAGACCGGTGAGGAAATCGTACTGGGCCATGCGCAGCAGACTGTTTTCCGCTTCGTGACGCAGATGCGTATTGCGTTCAATCGATTCGAGCAACTGGTTGGCGGTGTTGATCCAGATGCCCAGTTCGTTTTTCTCGTGGCCCTTGAGCTGCGGGATCTTGTGCTCGCTGGGACGGTCCGGATTGATCTCGGTAAGGTGCTCGATGATCCGTGACAGCGGTTTGGTCAGCAGCCAGTGATAAACCAGATACAGCACCAGGCCCATGGCCAGCGCACGCAAAACGCCGGAGATAAAGATGATGACCGAACTGACGATAAAACCTTCGCCATAGGTGGCGGTGTCGAGGGTGATGCTCAGGTCGCCATAATATTCACTGTACGGCCCGCGTCCCACCAGTTGGGTGGTGAAGGTGCGCTCCTTGCCCAGAATCAGGTCGGTCAGCCAGCGGCTGCTGGAATGCTGCAACTCGCGGGATTTTTGCGCGAGCATGGCTTCATTGGGATGGCCGATAGAGGCCTGACGCACGGCGTCGTCCTGGAACAGGCCTTCGATCACCTGCATGCCCATCTCCCGATCCAGGCTATAGACGGCCTGAGTGGAGGGGTCGCGGAACATATCGAGGATGCGTTCGGCATCGCCGGCCACGGCCTGACGGGTTTTATAGGCGTCGAACACAATCTGCGCGCAGCTCAAGACTACGCCAACGATCAATGCCGACAGGAGCACGACCCGGAGCAACTTCACCGACAAGCTGTTCTTGAGTTCCAGCTTCAAAGGGTTATTCCTTGTTCCGTGCGGGTAGCGTCAGTTTGCCATGAGTATTGGCAATCCCGTGTTGGCAGTCAAAGGGACAATCGGGCACAGGATAATTTGCCTGTGGGCTTGGCCAGAATGCTGCCATCTGGAGTATTAGCCCTATTTGTACTGTGTCGGTAGTTTTAGCCCTCAACTTGAGCGATGCGGGGCAAATTTTCCTCTGTTGGATGTTAGCCCGCTGTGGCGCGGCAGCAAGCAGCGCTGACCAGCATTCACCGTGAGAAAAACGCTATCCCCTGTAGGAGCTGCCGAAGGCTGCGATCTTTTGATGTTGATTCTATAAACCATGATCAAAGATCTCAGCCTTCGGCAGCTCCTACATAAATCAAAGGCATAAAAAAACCCGGCCATGGCCGGGTTTTTTATCTGGCGCGCAGCTTAAGCAGTAAAGGTTTTGCCTTCGAACTGCTCGGCAACAAACTTCCAGTTGACCAGGTTCCAGAACGCTTCGACATACTTCGGACGAACGTTGCGGTAGTCGATGTAGTAAGCGTGTTCCCAGACGTCGCAGGTCAGCAGCGGGGTGTCGCCGCTGGTCAGCGGGTTGCCGGCGCCGATGGTGCTGGCCAGGGCCAGGGAACCGTCAGCCTTTTTCACCAGCCAGCCCCAGCCGGAACCGAAGGTGCCGATGGAGGTTTTGCTGAACTCTTCCTTGAACTTGTCGAACGAACCGAACGCAGCGTTGATGGCTTCAGCCAGCGCGCCGGTTGGTTGACCGCCGGCGTTTGGCGCCAGGCAGTTCCAGTAGAAAGTGTGGTTCCAGACCTGAGCGGCGTTGTTGAAGATGCCGCCCGAGGAAGTCTTGACGATCTCTTCCAGGGTCTTGCCTTCGAACTCGGTGCCTGGCACCAGGTTGTTCAGGTTCACGACGTAGGTGTTGTGGTGCTTGTCGTGGTGAAATTCCAGGGTTTCCTTGGAAATGTGCGGCTGCAGGGCATCGTGTGCGTAAGGCAGCGGCGGCAATTCGAAAGCCATGATGATTCTCCTAATCAGGTCTGTTGCGGTGAGCGCAAGGCCGATCACGGGCGGCCAGAAATGCACCGACGAGTTTTTACTCTTTGCGGCGCAGGGTTCGGATCATAGCACCGGGGTTGCGGCTTAACCACGCAACAACTGTGTGGAATAGAGGTTCCAGAGCCTTTTGGAATAAATCAGCCAGCGATAATTAATTGACCCGCCACGGCGAACATCATCAACGCCACGACCAGATCGAGAATCCGCCATGTGCTTGGCCGAGCCAGCCAAGGCGCCAGCCACGCAGCACCCAGCGCCAAAGTGAAAAACCACAGCAGTGACGCACTCGCCGCGCCCACCACGTAAGCGCCCGGCACTGATTGCTGAGCACCAAGTGAGCCGATCAGCAACACCGTATCCAGATAAACGTGCGGGTTGAGCAACGTCACCGCCAGCGCACTGAGCATCACCGCCCGCAGCGAACGCACGGTCTGGTTCCCGCCCTGATCCAGACTTTGTTTCGAGAATGCCCGGCGCAGTGCCTGGCTGCCGTACCAGATCAGGAAGGTCGCGCCGCCCCAACGGGCGATCGCCAGCAGCGTCGGACTCTGCGCCAGAATCGTCGCCAGACCGAAAACCCCGGCAGCGACCAGCAGCGCATCGCACACCACGCACAGCGCTGCCACCGGCAGGTGATGCTCGCGGCGCAGGCTCTGCGCGAGGACGAAAGCGTTTTGCGTGCCGATGGCCATGATCAGTCCCAACGCCACCAGCAAGCCGTTCACATAGCTCTGCCACATAACAATTACTCCGCGTTGGCTGCGAGATCGCGCAGCACTTGCATGGCGCGCTCGGCGTCGGCCTGGCCGACAAATAGATGGTCGTGGTAGTAGCCGGCGATCACGTTGCAGCTGATTCCGGCCTTGCCCAGTGCGGTGGCGAACGCGGCGGTGAGGCCGACCGCTTCCAGCGCCGAATGCACGTTGAGAGTGATCCACGCGGCAACATAGTCGAAGCTCAAACCGGCCTGCTCGGCGTGGGCACGTTCGAGAATCACGGTCAGCCCTTCCTGTTCGCGGAAGCTGCCAATGACCTCCAGACCGCTTGGTAAGTTGCCGTTGCGCAGGGTGCAGAACACGTATTCGCCGGCATTGAGTTGCGGACTCATGCTGCGCAGCAAGGTCGTGAGTGAAGTTTCGCCAGCCATGAGTGAAGTCCTGATAAGAGTGCTTGCTGGCTATTCTCCGACTGAAAGCTGTATAAGAAAAACCAATAATGCTGATCGCTCATTAGGAAAACTGATGTTCGACTATAAATTGCTTTCCGCTCTGGCCGCCGTGGTCGAGCAGGCCGGATTCGAGCGTGCAGCGCAGGTGTTGGGTTTGTCCCAATCGGCGATCTCGCAGCGGATCAAACTGCTCGAAGCGCGGGTCGGCCAACCGGTGCTGGTGCGCGGTACGCCGCCATCGCCGACCGAAATTGGCCGGCGTCTGCTCAACCATGTGCAGCAGGTGCGCTTGCTTGAGCGCGACTTGCAGAGCCTCGTGCCTGCATTGGATGAAGAAGGGCTGCCGGAACGCCTGCGTATTGCCCTTAACGCCGACAGCCTCGCCACGTGGTGGGCGCCAGCGGTGGGGGATTTCTGCGCCGAACAACATTTGTTGCTCGATCTGATCGTCGAAGACCAGACTGTCGGCCTCAAACGCATGCGTGCCGGTGAAGTGGCCGCCTGCCTATGCGCCAGCGAACGACCGGTAGCGGGTGCGCGCAGCGTTTTGCTCGGCGCCATGCGCTATCGCGCAATGGCCAGCCCGGCATTTATCGAGCGACATTTCCCCGATGGCGTGCGCGCCGAACAACTGCCGCGCACGCCGGCGCTGGTGTTTGGCCCGGACGATTTCCTCCAGCATCGCTATCTGGCATCGCTGGGCGTGGATGGCGGTTTCGAACACCATTTGTGTCCATCATCCGAAGGTTTTATCCGTCTGGCCGAGGCCGGTCTGGGCTGGGGCCTGGTGCCGGAACTGCAAGTGCATGAGCAATTGCAACGCGGCGTGTTGCGCGAACTGTTGCCAGATAAACCGATCGATGTGCCGTTGTACTGGCATCATTGGCGCAATGGCGGTCAACTGCTGGGCTTGTTGACCGAGCAATTGGTGCGTTCTTCAGCGCAATGGCTGGTGCCCTTGAAGCAGCTGTAAGCGTCAAGCTGCAAGCGGCAAGTGAAGCGCTTGCGCACTGTTTTTATCTTGCAGCTCGAAGCTTGAAGCTCGCAGCTGGTTTTGTTGGAGCTCTACATGAAAATTCTGGTCACCGGCGCAAGCGGCTTCATTGGCGGACGCTTTGCGCGTTTCGCCCTGGAGCAGGGCCTGGACGTGCGGGTCAACGGCCGCCGCGCCGAGAGCGTCGAGCATCTGGTGCGCCGTGGCGCCGAGTTCGTCCCCGGTGATCTGACCGATCCGCAACTGGTGCGCGATCTCTGCGCCGACGTCGAGGCCGTGGTGCATTGCGCGGGTGCGGTTGGCTTGTGGGGCCGTTATCAGGACTTCCATCAGGGCAATGTCCAGGTCACCGAAAATGTCGTCGAAGCCTGTTTGAAACAACGGGTGCGGCGTCTCGTGCATTTGTCGTCGCCGTCGATTTATTTCGATGGTCGCGATCACCTGGGCCTGACTGAAGAGCAGGTGCCCAAACGCTTCAAACATCACTATGCCGCGACCAAGTATCTGGCCGAGCAAAAGGTCTTTGGCGCACAGGAATTCGGCCTGGAAACCATCGCCCTGCGCCCGCGCTTCGTGACGGGCGCCGGTGACATGAGCATTTTTCCGCGCCTGCTGAACATGCAGCGCAAGGGCCGTCTGGCGATCATCGGCAACGGCCTGAACAAGGTCGATTTCACCAGCGTGCACAACCTCAACGAGGCGTTGCTCAGCAGTCTGCTGGCAGCCGGTTCTGCGTTGGGCAAGGCCTACAACATCAGCAACGGCGCCCCAGTGCCCTTGTGGGATGTGGTCAATTACGTGATGCGCAAAATGGACGTCCCACAGGTCACCAAGTACCGATCCTACGGGCTCGCCTACAGTGTCGCGGCGCTGAATGAAGGTGCCTGCAAACTCTGGCCGGGACGTCCGGAGCCGACGCTGTCGCGTTTGGGCATGCAGGTCATGAAGAAAAATTTCACCCTCGACATCAGCCGGGCACAGCATTATCTGGACTACGATCCGAAAGTCAGCCTGTGGACGGCCCTCGACGAGTTCTGCGGTTGGTGGAAAGCCCAGGACATTCGCTGAAACCTGTTGATACCAATCGGCCGGCCGGCAATGAACCGCACCGCAGGTTGAGGGTCAATCCCTGCGGCTGCGGCGGTTATACTTCGCAGCATTTAGCCATCACCGCGATTCACAAAGGTTGCCTCAATGTCCATGCGTAATGATGCCCACGACGATTTCGATGATGTACCGAGCCTGCGTGCCGACACCTTCGACGACGATGACATTCCGACCACTGCCCGCACCGCCGTGCACTCGCGTACGCCGCCGGTGGTCAAGGTCAAGGCCGCCAGCACCGGGCCGCTGTGGGCGTTGGTCGGTGCACTGTTCTTCGCGTTCATCGGCCTGGCATGGTGGAGTTTTCAGCAGATCTCGCTGATGGAGCAGCAACTGGTGGCCACCCAGGAAAGTTTCGCGCGGATCAGCGAGGAAGCGGCGGGGCGCTTGCAGGATATTTCCGGCAAGGTCGTCGCCAGCCAGACCAACGTCAGCACTGACAGCGAAGCCTTGAAGCTGCAGATCAAACAGCTGGAAGGCAAGCTGCTCGATCAAAGCAAACAGCAGCAAGGTGTGGCGGGGCAGGCCAGTGATCTGGACAAGCGTCTGGCGCAGATGAGTGCCCAGACCACCGAGCAGCAGACCGCGAATACACAGTTGCAAGCGCAGGTAAAAGCTCTGGGCGCAGAGCTGGCAACCATTAAAAGCACTCCGGCCGACACCAGTAAGGTTGACGCTCAGCTCAAGGCTTTCGATGCGCAGTTCAAGAGCCTTGGCGCTGATATAGCGGCGCTGAAAAAGCAGGGTAACCCGAGCGCCGAGATTGATCGTCTGGCGCAGGAAATCGTCGTCCTCAAAAGCATGCAGGACAACCGCCCGGCCACGCCACAGGGTGGCGGCAACACGGCCGAGTTCGATGCGTTCCGTGGCCAGATGACCCGCAACCTCAACACGCTGTCGGCGCAGATCCAGAACTTGCAGCAGCAGATCAATGCGCGGCCCTGAGATCGGATGATGTGTCGATGAACCCTGTGGTGAGGGGTATCTGTGGAGAGAGGATTTATCTGTGGAGAGGGGATTTATCCCCGATGGGCTGCGCAGCAGCCCCAACCCAGACCACCCATTTTTACTGACCCACCGCACTGAATGGCTTGGGGGCTGCTTCGCAACCCATCGGGGATAAATCCCCTCGCCACAGATAATCTGTACACAGATAAATCTCTTTTCACAGCTAAATCCCTTCCCCACAAATAAAACCACCCACCACACAAAGCTGCGGCAGTTTTCAGAAACAATCTGAATATCCATACATCACCCCAACCCGTCTACGCTCTTGAAACACCAACAAGAACGAGGGATGCGTCATGGGGTTTTTGCATAAAGTGGCCTGGCTCGGCGTGATGCTGTTAGTGGGGTTGGGGCAAGCCAGCGCCGCGACCACGGAGAAGGATGACAGCAAGGCTGCTATTGCCCTGCTGGAAAAGGCACTGGCCTATTACCACGACAACGGCGACAAGGCGTTCGCCGCATTCAGTCGCCAGGGCGAGTTTGTCGACAAGGACCGCTACGTGTTTGTGGTCGACACCAAAGGCGTGATGCTCGCCAGTGGCGGCCCGTCATCGGCGCTCATCGGCCGCGATGTCAGCGAAGTGCTCGGCCCTGATCTGCAAAAAGCCTTCAAGGAAGCGTTGCGGGTGCCGGAAGGCAATGGCATTCAGCAGGCCGAATACCGTTGGCAGAACTGGGCCGACGGCAAGGTCGAGCGCAAACATGTGTTTTATCAGCGCATCGGCCAGCGCATCCTCGCGGTCGGTTACTACCTGCCCCGTGCGTCGGCAGAACAAGCCAAGGCGTTGCTCGACAAAGCCGCCACGGATCTTGGCAAAGACGAAAAAGGCACGCTCACGGCGATCAATTCGCTCAAGGGCGGTTATCTGCAGGATGACCTGTATGTGTTCGTGGTCGATCTGAATAACCAGCGCTACGTCGCCCACGGCACCAATCTGCGCCTGATCAATACCGACTTCGGCAAGATCAAGGACCCGGAAGGCAAACCGGTGGGCGAGCCGATTCTGGCGCTGATTGGCAAGCAGGACGACGGCGAATACGAATACCGCTGGAAGAACCCGGTGACCGGCAAGGTCGAAGACAAGCATGCGTACCTGAAGAAGGTCGGGCATTTTCTGGTGGCGGTTGGGTATTACAGCCCCTGAAAGTCAAAAGATCGCAGCCTGCGGCAGCTCCTACAAGGGGGGCAATGTTTACCGAAACCCCCTGTAGGAGCTGCCGCAGGCTGCGATCTTTGCTGTTAGCGGGCGCCGTGCTCACGTCCGCGCAGCAGGTTGTTCGGCATCGCAATCGCCGCCGCCAGCCCCAGCAGCGACACCGCCGCACTGACCCACAGCAAATGCCGGAAGGTCACCGCAAGCTCCGCGCGCAAAGCGTTTTGCGCATCCCCCGGCGCCGCGTTCAAACCGTCCAGCAGTACGTTGCCGGAATGTCCCTCGGCCATCAGCGAACTGCTCGCCAAATGGGCGAAATTCGAATCCTGCAGCAACGCCAGCAACAGCGCCGACATCAACGCCACACCCACCGCGCCGCCCAGCGAGCGGAACAGGTTGGTGGTGCTGGTGGCGACGCCAATGTCGCGTTGCTCCACCGAGTTCTGCGTGCCGACCAGTGAAGTCGGGAACTGCATGCCGCCGGCAATACCGCTGAGCAACATGAACAAACCGCTCATCAGCGTCGCCTCGGGCGGGCTGAAGGCCATGCCGACAATCGAGATCGGCATCAGGATCGCACCCGTCAGAATCTGTGGTTTGTAGCGACCGGTGATGGACGTGCGCCGGCCGGCAAAAAACGCCCCGATCGGCAGACCCATGGCCAGCGGCAGCAGGTGCAGCGCGGCACTGTCGGCGCCGGCACCGGTGACGGTTTGAAAGCGCAGCGGCATCAACACGATCAGCGAAATCGCCTGGAAACTGGTGAAGAAAATCGTGCACCAGCACAGCAACGCATTACGGTTGGCGAACAGATGCATCGGCAACAACGGCTCCCGTGCGCGACGCTCGTGCCAGACGAAAATCGCCAGCACCACGACCGCACAAGCGAACAACCCCAGCACTTCGCTGCTGCGCCACGAATGGCCCTGACCGACCTGCGTGATGCCGAGCAACAACGCCGTCAGGCCAATGATCATCAGCAACGTGCCGAGATAGTCGATGACCGGTTTGCGCTGCGGAATCGGCAGCCCGCGCAGATTGCGATTGGCCACCCACCAGGCGCCAAGGCCCAGTGGCAGGTTGATCAGAAACACCCAGCGCCACGACAGGTATTCGGTCATGTAGCCGCCCAGCACCGGGCCGGCCACGCTTGCGACGGCGTACATACTGCTGAAGTAACCCTGATAGCGGCCGCGTTCGCGTGGCGGCACGATGTCGCCAATGATTGCCTGGCTGACCGAGATCATTCCGCCCGCACCAATCCCCTGAAGAATCCGCGCCAGCACCAGTTGCTCCATGCTTTGCGCCATGCCGCAGAACAGCGAGGCCAAGGTAAACAGGCCCATGCCGAACAGCATCAGTTTGCGTCGCCCGTACAAATCGCCGAGCTTGCCGTAGATCGGCACCGCCACGGTCATCGCCACCATGTACCCGGAAATCACCCAGGCCAGCAGGCTGACGTCCTTGAACTGTGCGGAGATGGCCGGCATCGACACGGCAACGATGGTCTGATCCAGCGCACCCAGAAAAATCGCCATCATCAGCGCGACCAGCACGCTGCGAATGGCCGGTTTGGGCGTTTCGGGGTGATTGAGATGGGTCACGGGCAAAACCTGCGGGCAGTGGAAGTCCCGCAGATCATCAGGCGAGCGGGGATGCTCGCCAGTGTAAGTCGGTAGCAGGCTATTCGATAGCCTCATAAGGAAGTCCGACGTAATTTTCTGCAATGGTTTTTCGACCGGCTTCTGAACTGACAAAGTAGTCCAGTTCCGACGCGCTGATGCGTTGGGTGAACGCATCGTGATCGTCGAAGCGATGCAGCATCGAGGTCATCCACCAGGAAAAACGCTCGGCCTTCCACACCCGGCGCAGACAGATCTCGGAGTATTTCTCCAGTAGCTCCGTGCGACCGTCGCGATAGACCTTCAGCAGAATGTTGAACAGTGTGCTGACGTCGCTGGCCGCCAGATTCAAACCCTTGGCACCGGTGGGCGGGACGATGTGCGCGGCGTCGCCGACCAGAAACATCCGTCCGTACTGCATCGGCTCGACGACAAAACTGCGCAGCGGCGCGATGCTTTTTTCAATAGACGGGCCGGTGACCAGTTTCTCTGCAAGCTCCACGGGCAAGCGACGTTTCAGTTCATCCCAGAAGCGCTGATCGGACCAGTCGTCGACGTTTTCGTCTGCCGGCACTTGCAGGTAATACCGGGTGCGAGTCGCCGAGCGCATGCTGCACAGGGCAAAACCACGTTCGTGGCGGGCGTAGACCAGTTCGTCATGCACTGGCGGGGTATCGGCAAGAATCCCCAGCCAGCCGAACGGATACACCCGCTCGAACACCTTCAGACAATCAGCCGGAATCGACTGGCGGGCGACACCGTGGAAACCGTCGCAACCGGCGATGTAATCGCAGTCGACACGCCAGGCTTCACCGTCCTTTTCGAAGGTGACAAAAGCTTCGTCGCTTTTCATGCCGTGAGGAACGACATCGCTCGCTGCGTAAATCGTCGTCGCCCCCGCCTCCCGACGAGCGGCCATCAGGTCGCGGGTGACTTCGGTCTGGCCATAGATCATCACGTTCTGGCCACCGGTCAAAGCGTGCAGATCGATGTGCACCTGGCGCCCGTTCAACGCCAGATCGAACCCCCCGTGCACCAACCCTTCGGCATCCATTCGCTGACCGACGCCCGCCTCACGCAACAGCTCTACCATGCCTTGTTCAAGCACACCGGCGCGAATCCGCCCGAGCACATAGTCAGGTGTTTGACGTTCGATGATGAGTGTATCGATGCCAGCGTTGTGCAGCAGTTGGCCGAGGAGCAGTCCGGACGGACCGGCGCCGATGATGGCGACTTGGGTTTTTAGCGTTTTCATTGTTTTTATGACTCGCAAGCTTCACGCGACATTCGCCGGTGAATGATTTTTATGGATCGAGTGCTTGCATTTTTCCCTTGCGGGTCTGTCAATTGAAGGTGAAAACTGAGCCGATACCTGTACATTCTGCCAATCGGGGCGATTATCGCCCGCAATACAAGAGGCCTGGATTGAAGTGATGAACAAGCCCGAGCTGCCTTCGATTCCGGTGTTCAAGCTCTACGGTGAAAGCCTGGACTGGCCGACCCCTGACTTGCTGCACTGTGAAACCATTTCCTCACGCAGTCGCGAACATCAATGGGAAATCAAACCCCACCGCCACGCCGATTTGTGTCAGTTGCTCTTCGTATTCAAAGGTCAGGCAGAGCTTGAAATCGAAGGCCAGCGCACCCAGCTCGAAACACCCGCGATTCAAGTCCTGCCGCCGCTGTCGGTGCATGGCTTTCGCTTTTCCGAGGACGTTGAAGGGTTCATCGTTACCCTCGCAACGCCGCTGATCCATCACTTGCAGGCTCAACTGGGCGACGCGGTGCACGCGTTGGCGCAGGCGCATGCTTACTCGGCGGGCAACGACGGCGATTATCTGAACAGCCTGTTTTCAGCGTTGCAGGCTGAGTACAACGGCCATCAACCGGCGCGGGAAATGCTCATGCATGCGCTGGTCAGCGTGATCATGGTCTGGGTCAGTCGTCAGGCAATCGTGCGCCATAAGGCCAGCCAGCGGCCACAGCGCCAGCGCGAATACCTCAATGGGTTTATCCAACTGGTGGAAGAGACTTACCGCCAGCATGTGAAGGTTGAGGATCTTGCGCATCGACTGGGCATTTCGGTGTCGCACCTCAACGGCACCTGCCGTGAGCTGGCGGGGCAACCGGCGTTGCAGATCATGCACGAGCGTCAGTTACTGGAAGCCAAGCGCTTGCTGACCTACACCAGCATGACGATTTATGAGATGTCGGAATTGTTGGGGTTTTCCGATCCGACCAACTTCACGCGGTTGTTCAGGCGTCGGGTGGGGATATCGCCAAAGGCGTTTCGCGACCGGTTGAAGGCCGAGCAATAGCCTCATAAACGCTGCAAAAACCTGTGGGAGCTGGCTTGCCAGCGATGGCGGTGGCTCAGTCGACATCAATGTTGAATGTGAGTCCGCAATCGCCGGCAAGCCAGCTCCCACAGGATCGCATTCCAGTCAGCTGGATCAGCGCAATGCGTTCAGCGTGGCATTGTGCGGAATGCAGCGCTCGAAGTTGCAACTCGCGTATTCGCGGGGCAGTTGTCGCTGTTGCTCGACCCGCCAGGCCGCAGTGCCATACAGCGCGAGCGTGGCGGCGCAGGTAATGAAAATTGCGAAATACCTTCTTGTTTTGATGTTCATGGTGTTCGACCTCTGAACGAATACTCTGCGGTATTACTTTCAGCATAGAACAAGATCAAAAGATCGTCCGATCGCGGCCCGAGCCTTTGGCAGCTCCTACATAGACCCTGTAGGAGCTGCCGAAGGCTGCGATCTTTTGATCTTTACAGGCCCACATCCCATTCAGGATTCTCGGGAAACCTCACCACCAGAAAATCCAGCAGGCTGCGCAACGCCGTCGGCATGTGTTTGCGTGAGGCGTAGACCGCGTAGATGTTCATCTGTCGCGGTTCGGCATCAGGTAGCAGCCGAATCAATTCACCCGCATGAATATGCCCCCCGGCCTGATACGTCGGCAGCATCGCCACCCCGGCGCTGGCCAGGGTCGCGCGTAACAACGTACTGGCCTCGTTGGCGCTGATGTTGCCCTGCACCGGCACGGACACCTGCTCGCCATCCTCTTCGAAGTGCCACAGACTCTTGCCGAAATACGAGTGGGTCAGGCAGTTGTGCCGGCTGAGATCTTCGACGCGCTGTGGCGCGGGATTTTCGCGCAGATACGCCGGGGTCGCGCAGACCACCGAGCGGCACACCGTCAGGCGCCGGGCAATCAGGTTAGGGTCCAGATCGTTGCTGGTGCGAATCGCCAGGTCGATCCGCTCATCCACCAGATTCACCGTGCGATCAAGCATCTGCAGGTCAATGCTCACGCCCGGATAGCGCTTGACGTAAGCCGCCATCGCATCGGCCAGTTGCGCCTGGCCGAACGAGGTGCTGACGCTGATCCGCAGCAACCCGCGCGGCGCATCGTCGGGCTCGCTGACGGCGGCTTGCATGTCGCTCGACAGTTCGATCATCTGTCGGCAACGCGGCAGGATTTCACTGCCGGCAGCGGTCAGGCTCAATTTGCGCGTGGTGCGGTGCATCAGGCGTGCACCGACCCAGTCTTCCAGCTCTGCCAGATAACGCGAAACCACCGGGCGTGACAGGTCCAGATGATCGGCGGCGGCCGACTGGCTGCCCAGATCCACCACCGTGACGAATACTCGCATTGCTTGGAGACGATCCATGATTTGCCCGCTTTCAGAAACAAACTATGTTCAAGCATCGCATTTTTTGTACTGACTCAGGCAACTAAGCTCTGTCCCATCGCCAGACACGGCATTTCGGATACTGGAGCAACAGATGATCGGCTTCACCACAATCAAACGCGTTTTACTCGCCACGGCCTCCCTCGGCTTCGCCGCCCACGCAGCCGCTGCCAACCTTACCCTCGATGTCTATAACCCTGGCACCAACGCTATTTTTCCGGTGACCTCGGTACTGGTCAGCGGCGCGAAAGACGCGATTCTGGTCGACGCGCAGTTCGGCAAATCCCAAGCCGAGCAAGTGGTGGAAAAGATCCGCGCCAGCGGCAAGCACCTGACCACCATTTACATCAGCCACGGTGATCCGGATTACTACTTCGGCCTCGATACCCTGACCAAAGCCTTCCCTGACGCCAAGGTGCTGGCCTCGCAGCCGACCGTTGATCACATCAACAAAACCGTCGAAGGGAAACTCGCGTTCTGGGGCCCGAAAATGGGCGCCGACGTGCCCGCCAAAACCATCGTGCCGGGCGTCCTCAAGGGCGACAGCCTGATGCTCGAAGGGCAGAAGTTGCAGGTGATCGGGCTGGACGGCAAACAACCGGACCGCAGCTTCGTGTGGATTCCGTCGCTCAAGGCCGTGGTCGGTGGCGTGGTCGTCGCCGAAAACATCCACGTCTGGATGGCCGACACCCAGACCGCGCAATCTCACGTCGATTGGCTGGCGACACTGCACTCGATCGAAACCCTGAAACCGCAAACCGTGGTGCCGGGACATTACCTGGGTGAGAGCAGCCGTTCGCTGGCCAGCGTTAAATTCACTGCCGACTACATCAAAGCGTTCGACGCAGAAACCGCCAAAGCCAAGGACTCCGCTGCACTGATCGCCGCGATGAAAAAGCGCTACCCGACGCTGGGCGAGGAAAGCTCGCTCGAACTGAGCGCGAAAGTCGCCAAAGGTGAGATGCAGTGGTAACCCGCTGACACTGACCGCTCAAAAACTGAGGACTGAAGACTGCATTTGTGGCGAGGGGATTGCCTTACAACAGTAGATTTTTGCCGTTACTGAAACACTCAAGCCAACTGGAGAATGTCATGAGAAAAATCGCAATCATTGGTGCCACCGGTCGTGCCGGTAGCCAACTGCTGGAAGAAGCCCTGCGTCGCGGTCATAGCGTCACTGCCATTGCCCGCGATACTTCGAAGATCGGTTCGCGTGCAGGTGTAGTCAGCAAGAATGTCGATGTGCTGGATTCAGCCGCACTGCAAGACGCCGTGGCGGGACACGATGTGGTGATCACCGCCGCGCATTTCGCCACGGTGCCGGCCAGCGCCATTGTCGGGCCGGTGAAGCAGGCGGGTGTGAAACGCTTGTTGGTGGTCGGCGGTGCTGGCTCGTTGTTGCTGCCGGACGACACTCGGGTGATCGACAGTGCAGGTTTTCCGGCGGAGTACAAAACCGAAGCCAGTGCCGGTGCTGCGTTTCTTGATGCTTTGCGCCAGGAGAAGGATCTGGACTGGACCTTCCTGTCACCGTCGGCGGAGTTTGTCGAAGGTGAGCGCAGCGGCAAGTTCCGCGTCGGCCAAGATCATTTGCTGGTGAGTGAAGAAGGGCGGAGCTGGATCACTTTTGCCGATTACGCGATTGCGCTGATCGACGAGGTGGAAGCGCCGAAGCATTCGCGTCAGCGGTTTACGGTCGGCTTCTGAACCCACACACACACACATCCCGTGTAGGAGCTGCCGAAGGCTGCGATCTTTTGATCTTGTCTTTAAAAAACAAAAGTCAAAAGATCGCAGCCTGCGGCAGCTCCTACAGGGGATTAGGGTTTCTGGTTTGACGGGATGTTCAGCGGGTGTGGGCCTGCTCAACCAGCCACAGCATCAGCTCTTCAAGCTGCGGCGAAGTTTCCCCGCCCTGCGGCACCACCAGGTAGTACGCCAGCCCGGTCTTCACCTTCAGCTCAAACGGCATCACCAGTCTTCCCGCGTGCAAGTCATCACCGATCAGTGACCAATCACCGATGGCAACCCCCGTCCCGTGGGACGCCATCGACATGGCCTGATCCAGCGTCTCGAAATGCTGACCGCTGCTGACATTGTTCAATTGAAGTGCGGCGGCGCTCAGCCACACCGACCAGTCCTGCACATCGTGCGTCGGATGCAGCAGCAGATGTTGCTGTAGATCGGCGGGTGTCTTCAGCGCCGGCGAGCCTTTGAGCAGCAGTGGCGAACAGACCGGTGTCAGTTGTTCATCGAACAGATGCAACGCACCCGGCGAGTTGTCTGGCGATGTTCCATAAATCACCGCCGCGTCGAACTGCTCACGTTGAAAGTCGACGCCATGTTGCAAGGACGCGGTCAGTTTCACCGGTACGTCCGGGCGCTCCTTCTGCCATTGCAGCAACCGTGGCAAAAGCCAGCGCATCACACAACTCGGCGCCTTGAGTTGCAGGGTCTGACGGCGCACGCCGATCTGCTCCACGGCCTCGCCAAGCAGGCCGAACATCTGTTGCACGCGCAACATCCATTCCCGACCTTCGGCTGTCAGCTTCAACCCTCGGGCCAGACGAATAAACAGCGGATAACCCAGATGCTCTTCCAGCCCGGCGATCTGTCGGCTGACCGCGCCCTGCGTGATGTGCAACTGCTCGGCAGCCCGGGTGAAGTTGCAGCACTGGGCGGTGATCCAGAACGTGTGCAGGGCGGGCAGGGGCGGCAGTCGTTTCATTTGGCTTCAAGCTATGACGTGAGGACATGGCTAGTATGACTTTTAATCGATTGTTGCGGCTACCCACCGCCAGTTCAATGAAGCCCATTCCACGAACAAGAAGGGCAATCGACATGGCGACGTGTGGCGAAGTACTGGTCAAGTTACTCGAAGGTTATGGGGTCGAGCAGGTGTTCGGCATTCCCGGGGTGCACACCGTGGAGCTGTATCGCGGGCTGGCCCGTTCGAGCATCAACCACGTCACCCCTCGGCATGAACAGGGCGCCGGATTCATGGCTGACGGCTATGCGCGCACCAGCGGCAAACCGGGTGTGTGCTTCATCATTACCGGCCCGGGCATGACCAACATCACCACCGCCATGGGCCAGGCCTATGCCGATTCGATCCCGATGCTGGTGATCTCCAGCGTGCAATCGCGCAGTCAGTTGGGCGGCGGTCGCGGCAAACTCCACGAGTTGCCGAACCAGAGCGCATTGGTCGGCGGCGTTGCAGCGTTCTCTCATACGTTGATGTCGGCGGCGGAATTGCCCGGCGTCCTGGCTCGCGCCTTCGCGCTGTTCCAGGCCGGCCGTCCGCGTCCGGTGCACATCGAAATTCCTTTGGATGTGCTGGTAGAAGAGGCCGATGAACTGCTTGCCAGCGTCCCGGTCAACATCGACCGCGCAGGTGCTGCCCCGGCTGCCGTGAGCCGTATGACCGAGCTGCTGGCCGGCGCCAGACGTCCGCTGATTCTTGCTGGCGGTGGCGCCATCGATGCCGCCGCCGAACTCACCGAATTGGCCGAGTTGCTCGACGCCCCGGTGGCGCTGACCATCAACGCCAAAGGCATGCTGGCGTCCCGTCACCCGCTGCTGATCGGCTCGACGCAAAGCCTGGTCGCCACCCGCGCATTGGTCGCCGATGCCGATGTGGTTTTGGCCATTGGCACCGAACTGGCGGAGACCGATTACGACGTTACTTTCGCCGGTGGTTTCGAGATTCCCGGCAAGCTGCTGCGCATCGATATCGACGCCGATCAGACCGTGCGCAACTATCCGCCGCATGTCGCCCTGGTGGCCGACTCGCGCAACGCCGCGCAAGCATTGCTGAGTGCGCTGTCGCACAAACCACTGGCCGAGCGCAGCAGCGATTGGGGGCAGGTTCGTGCTGCGCGTCTGCGCGATGATCTGGCCGCCACCTGGGACGCACCGACGCGGGCCCAGACGCGTTTCCTTGAAACCGTGCTGCACGAATTACCGAACGCGGTGTTTGTCGGCGACTCCACGCAACCGGTGTACACCGGCAACCTCACGTTCAACCCGGAGCGCCCGCGTCGCTGGTTCAACTCGTCGACCGGTTACGGCACCCTCGGTTACGCATTGCCTGCGGCCATCGGTGCGTGGCTCGGCGGCAGCACCGAGAGCGGGGTTCGCCCACCAGTGGTCTGTCTGATCGGCGACGGTGGCCTGCAATTCACTTTGCCGGAACTGGCCAGCGCCGTTGAAGCGCGCACACCGGTCATCGTCCTGCTGTGGAATAACCAGGGCTACGAAGAGATCAAGAAGTACATGGTCAACCGCGCCATCGAGCCGGTCGGCGTGGACATCTACACCCCAGACTTCATCGGTGTGGCCAAAGCTCTTGGTTGCGCGGCTGAAGCGATCAATTCGGTTGAGCAGTTGCGTGGCGCACTCAGGGCCGCAACCGATCGCCAAGGCCCGACAGTGATTGAAATCGACCAGAGCCAATGGATGCAGGCGGTGGCGCAATGATCAATTTCCCCACCACACTCGACGGCCTCTACATCAACGGCCAATGGGCGACTGGCCGCGAGCATTTGCGCGTGATCAACCCCGCCACCGAAGCGCTGCTGACCACGGTCATCGGCGGTGACGAGCGCTCAGTCGATCAAGCCGTCAGCGCGGCGACTGAAGCTTTCAAGAGCTGGTCGCAAACCACGGGCGCCGAGCGCGGCGTGATCCTGCGCAACATCGCCACCGGAGTGCGCAACGGTCGCGAGCACTTGATGAAATTGCAGTCGAGCAACAACGGCAAACCGCTGTTCGAAGCGGCCATCGATGTCGATGACGTGATCGCCACGTTCGAGTACTACGCCGAACTCGCCGAAGGCCTCGATGCGCAACAGGACAGCAACGTGCCGCTGCCCAGCGAAGATTTCAGCGCACGCCTGCGACGCGAGCCGTGCGGTGTGGTCGGGTTGATCGTGCCGTGGAATTTCCCGATGGTCACCACGGCATGGAAACTCGCGCCAGCCCTGGCCGCCGGTTGCTGCGTGGTGCTAAAACCGTCGGAAGTCACGCCTTTGCCGGAGCTGGAACTGGCCGCGATCATTGCTGAGTCCGGATTGCCGAACGGTGTATTCAATTTGGTCTGCGGCACCGGTCTGGCAGTGGGTGCACCGTTGTCGGCAGATCCGCGTATCGCCAAAATTTCCTTCACCGGCAGCAATGCGGTTGGCGTGCAGGTGATGCAGAGGGCCGCTGAAACCGTGAAGGGCGTCAGCCTGGAACTGGGTGGCAAATCCTCGTTGTTGATCCTGGCAGATGCCGATCTGGACTTGGCGGTTGAACTGGCCTGCGGCGGCGCATTCTTCAATGCAGGGCAAATGTGCTCGGCCACCAGCCGCGTGCTGGTCGCTGAAGAGTTGGAGGAAGAGTTCCTCATGCGCCTGCAAAAACGTGCGCAGGCAATTCGCGTGGCTGACCCGTTCGACCCGGAAGTGGAAATGGGCGCACTGGTCAATCAGGCGCAGTACCAGCGTGTGCTTGGGCATATTGATCGTGGGCTGAGTGCTGGCGCGAAGTTGCTCTGCGGCGGCAATCGTCCTGAGCATTTGCCGCGTGGATACTTCTTGCAGCCAACCGTGTTCACTGACGTGCCGCTGGACAGTGCGCTGTGGTGCGAAGAGATTTTCGGGCCGGTGCTTTGTGTGCGCAGTTTCAGCAGCGAAGCCGAGGCGATTGCATTGGCTAACGACAGCCAATTCGGGCTGGTCGCCAGTGTGGTGACCCGTAATGTCGAGACCGCCGATCGTGTCGCCAACGCCCTGCAGGCGGGTCTTGTGTGGCAGAACGCGCCGCAAGTGATTTTCCCGCAAACCGCGTGGGGCGGTTACAAGCAGAGCAGCATTGGTCGTGAATTGGGGCCTTGGGGGCTGGCGGCGTTTCAGGAGATCAAGCATGTGATTAGGGCGGTTTGACTGGACTGGCCTCTTCGCGGGCTTGCCCGCGAAAAGGTCCGTCGCCGCATCAAATAATCTGGATCAGACCGACAAGCGCAACCGCGCCAGATCCCTTAACGGCGGTGCCCCAAACAATCGGCTGTATTCGCGGCTGAATTGCGACGGGCTTTCATACCCCACCCGATACCCCGCCGCCGACGCCTCCAACCCTTCGGCCAGCATCAAGCGCCGCGCCTCTTGCAGGCGCAACTGCTTCTGATATTGCAGCGGGCTCATCGCCGTCATCGCTTTAAAACGGTGATGCAAAGTCGACACGCTGAGGTTCACTTCCTTGGCCAGATCATCAATTCGCAGCGGCTGTTCGAAGTTGCCGTTGAGCCACTTGATCGCCTGGCTGATGCGATGGCTCTGGCTGTTGGCAATCGCGATCTCATACAAGCGATGGCCCTGCGGGCTGCGCAACAGGCGATAGAGAATCTCCCGGCGAATCAGTGGCGCGAGCATGGCGATGTCTTTCGGTGCATCGAGCAAACGCGCCAGACGCAGCACCGCGTCGAGCATCGCACTGTCGATTTTCTCGACATACAAGCCGCGCCCGGTTGGCCGGGTCGGCACGGCCATGGGGCCGGCGTCGGCGATCAGTGCGGTGATTTCCGCCGGGTCGATATCCAGGCGCACGGCGAGGATCGGCTCTTCAGGCGACACGTTAACCACTCGCCCGCTCAACGGCATCGAAACCGAGACCACCAGGTAATTCAGCGGATCGTAATTGAAGAACTCATCGGCCAGCCGCACCTCCTTACGACCTTGCGCCATGATGCACAGCGCCGGTTGCGCGAGCACCGGGGCGAAGTCGTGGGATCGGGTGTGGCGCGACATGAACAGCGAACCGACAGCGGTCTGATAGCTGCCATCGTCGGTGGTGTTGCGGCGGATGATCGCCGCCAGTTCCGCACGCTGCTTTTCCATGTCGGCGGTGGGTTCGGCTTGAAAACGATCGAATGACGTCATGCACGGCATCCTCGGCAAGGGAGGTGGAATGGAGCAGAGCATATGTTTGTGCAAGCGCCAGCGGTAGACACATCCTGCCAAATGCTTGCCTGATTCTGCACCGCGATATTCACGACACACGGTTCGCCCCTTGCTTGTAGGAGCTGCCGAAGGCTGCGATCTTTTGATTTTTGTTTATAAGATCAAAAGATCGCAGCCTTCGGCAGCTCCTACAGGGTACGGGCGTGGTTTGGTGTTCAGGCAAGTCTCGCAGGATTGTGCAACGCGGCGGCAGGAATCGACTAACGGCACCTCGCGCCCGCGCCTTAACCTTGGATCCTGTCGCAGCCTCCCCCCGGCTGCCACGCAACTCCCTGGGAGGGTTGAACATGTCCAAGCAGATTCCCGTCAGTCATATGGCCTTCGTACGAGCGCGCGCCGGGCGTTCGGCAGAACTCGGTGTACGCCTGAGCGCGTTGATCGATCCTTCTCGTGCCGCCCCCGGTTGCCTGAGCTTTGCCTTGCAGCATTCGCAGTGTGATCCCGAGTTGTGGCTGGTCTCCGGTTTCTGGAGCAATCAGCAGATGATGACCGCGTACTTCAACAGTCCGGCAATGGAAATCTTCGCCGAGCTGGTGCAGGAACTGGTGGTCAACAGTCTGGATTTTCACACCTTCAAGGATGTCTCGGCGGCACAGGCGCTCGGCCAGTGTTCAGCACCGATACACAAACTCGTCGGTTGAGGGTTTAATGTCCGGCTTAATTGACTGAGCCAGGACTTGCGACATGGCACGTAAAGAGTTCGAACACTTCGAAGCAGTATCCGCAGTTGTCCCCGTCGAGTTGGGTGGCAACAAGGGCTATTACGCGGCGATCGCGGTCAAGGCCCTGGTCGATGGCGGTGCGCCACGCTTTCACAAACTGCTGGAAGATCAGGTCTTCCCCGGCGCCATCGCGGCCGATGAGGCCGCCATCAATGAGCTGGACCGCCTCAAGGGCGTCACCGAAGACGCCGAGTTGATCTGGTAAGTCGTTACTTCGCCGCGCCCGGACGCCACATCTTGAACAGGGCTTCAGGCCCCAACTGGAAATAATCCGCCGGCCCGCCGCCGCGCAGAATCGGTTCTGCCGCGGCGGTGTCGTAGACCCCGTCTTTCAACAGCCACTTGGCGATATGCACGGCGACCACTTCGCCGAGGATCAGCCAGCTCGGTACTGTCTCGCCATCAGCGCGCTGCAATTGAATGATCTGCGTGACCTTGCATTCGAAGGACACCGGGCTTTCGGCGACGCGTGGCACTGAAATCACTTTCGACGCCACGGTCGTCAGGCCTGCCAGTTCAAACTCGTTGACCTCTGGCGCGACCATCGCGCAGCTCTGGTTCATCTGTTCGGCCAGTGGGCGAGTGGCGAGGTTCCAGACGAATTCGCCGGTCTGCTCGATGTTGTTGAGACTGTCTTTGCGCCCGACGCTGGAGAAGCCAATGATCGGCGGAATGTAGTTGAAGGCGTTGAAGAAGCTGTACGGCGCCAGGTTCAACCGGCCGTTGGCATCCTGCGAGGAAATCCAGCCGATGGGGCGCGGGCCGACGATGGCGTTGAACGGATCGTGCGGCAGGCCGTGGCCGTTGGCGGGTTCGTAGAAGTGGATGTCATCGGGCATGGCGTGTGTTCCTGAGGGGCTGGGGCTCGCGGCTAATAGTGCAAGTACATTGAGGCAATTTCCAGTCAGCCACAGATATTCCATTTAATGAGCAATCTGTGGGAGCTGGCTTGCCAGCGATGGCATTTTTCATGCGGCGTTAATGTCGACTGACAGTCCGCCATCGCTGGCAAGCCAGCTCCCACAGGTTCTCCAGTGATTTCATAAAATTGCCATTCCCCAGAAATGACTAAGCCCGGCCGAAGCCGGGCTGTGCGCTTTACAGCGGCATTTAACTGATGGAAGCGGATTGAGTCCGGTCATAGCCATCAGCAGCAAGAGTAGCGGAACCGGTGCGGTCAAAACCGTCAGCAGCAAGAGTGGCGGAACCGGTGCGGTCAAAACCGTCAGCAGCAAGAGTGGTGGAACCGGTGCGGTCAAAACCGTCAGCAGCAAGAGTGGCGGAACCGGTACGGTCAAAACCGTCAGCAGCAACAGTAGCGGAGCCAGTGCGGTCGTAACCATCGGCGGCAACGGCCGAGCCGGTGCGATCAAAACCGTCGGCAGCAAAGGTGTTGGCGGCCAGTACGGACAGGGTCAGGGCGAGGATCAGTTTGGTTTTCATGTTCGTTACTCCAGATTCGTTGGCGGGTGTGTCTTGCATGGGGTTCATGCTACGCCAACTAAATTGATTAAAAAGCGCAAAATAATGCTAAAAACTATCGATTAAATAGATGTTAAGGGCGACGCATTTAATGGCTTCCATCATCAGGAGCGAACGTCGCGCAGGTAATCGATCAGGTAGGCACAGGATGCCGAGGCAGAATTAACCGGTGATTAATCGCCGGAAACAAAAAATCGCAGCCTCCGACAACCCCTGTATGAGCTGCCGAAGGCTGCGATCTTTTGATCTTGCCTGACGTTCAGTCAGTCAATCAGTCAGTGACGATCCGCGAATGCTTCTGGGTGTCCTTCATGGTGATGTACACCAGCAACGACACAGCGATGCACGCCGTCACATACCAGTAGTAACCGGTTTCCATGCCAATGCTCTTGAACCACAGCGCAATGTATTCGGCGGTGCCGCCGAAGATCGACACGGTCAGTGCGTATGGCAGGCCGACGCCCAGGGCGCGGATTTCAGTCGGGAACAACTCGGCTTTGACCACCGCGTTGATCGAGGTGTAACCGCTGACGATGATCAGCGCCGCCATGATCAGGAAGAACGCGCCCCACCAGCTCTGGATGGTGTGCAGAGTCATCAGGATCGGCACGGTGAAAATCGTGCCCAGCACACCGAAGGCGATCAGGATCGGACGACGACCGATCTTGTCCGACAGGCCACCGATGATCGGTTGCAGGCACATGAACAAAAACAGCGTGGCGGCAGAAATGGTCGTCGAGTCGGAGATGCTCATGCCGACGGTGTTCACCAGGTATTTCTGCATGTAGGTGGTGTAGGTGTAGAACGCCAGCGTGCCGCCCATGGTCAGGCCGACCACGGTTGCCAGTTCCTTGGGGTGACGCATCAAGGTGCGCATTGCGCTTTCCTTGGACTTCTCTTTCTTGGTGAACGACTCGGTTTCTTCCATGCCGCGACGCAGGTACAGCGCAACCACTGCGCACAGCGCGCCGATGGCAAACGGAATGCGCCAGCCCCACGCGTACAACTGCTCGGTGGTGAGTGTCTGCTGCAGCACGATCAACACGCCGAGGGCGATGAGCTGGCCGGAGATCAGAGTCACGTACTGGAAGCTGGAGAAGAAGCCGCGACGCTCCTTGGTCGCCATTTCCGACAGGTAAGTAGCGGAGGTGCCGTACTCGCCGCCGACCGACAGGCCTTGCAGCAGGCGGGCGAAGATCAGCAGGATCGGTGCGCCGATGCCGATGGTTGCGTAGTTGGGGCTCAACGCGATGATCAGCGAGCCGAAGCACATCAGGTACACCGAGGCCATCAACGCTTTCTTGCGCCCGACTTTGTCGGCGTACAGGCCCATCAGCCAGCCCCCAATCGGGCGCATCAGGAAGCCCACGGCGAAGATCGCAGCAGTGTTCATCAATTGTGCGGTGGAGGAGCCAGCAGGGAAAAAGCTCTTGGCGAAGTACAGCGAGAAGGCGGCATAGACGTACCAGTCGTACCACTCGACCATGTTGCCAACGGAACCGCTGAAGATCGATTTGATCCGGCTGGCGGTGGTTCTTTCTTTGGCCGGCGCGGCAGCCGACCCAAGTGGCAGGGCGTTGGAGTTATCCATTGAAGGATCCTTCATTTAATTGTTTTTGTGGAGCGCGTTAAAACGCAGCCTGCGGGAGCTATAGCAGGAGCTGTGCCAACGGGGAGAGGGGCGGTTTAGAAGGGGTAGCGGGTTTTGATGAGCGAAAATCCGCTTATGTTGGGTGGGTGTTGAGCGGATTTTCGCTTAAAAGATCGCAGCCTGCGGCAGCTCCTACAAGTTCAGTGTCATGCGCAAATGATGCGGACACCGGAGCTCTGTAGGAGCTGCCGCAGGCTGCGATCTTTTGCTCTTCAAGGGCCGACAAACATCTCCCGACTCAACCCATGCCGCTGCATCTTTTCATTGAACGTACGCCGCGGCAGTTGCAGCTCTTCAAGCACTGCTTTTACATCACCCTTGTGCCGCGTCAGTGCCGCGCGCAAGCACTGCGCCTCGAAAGCCTCCTGCTGCGCCGCCAGCGACTGCCCCGGATCAATTCCCGGTGCCGGTTCATCCAGACCCAATACCTGCCGCTCGGCGACGTTGGCCAGTTCGCGCACATTGCCCGGCCAGTCATGGCACAGCAGATGACTCAACTGCGCCCCGGTCAACGGTGGGAAGCTGCGACCCAGACGCTGCGCCGCACTCTGGGCGAATGATTCGAACAGCAATGGAATGTCTTCGCGGCGTTCGCGCAGCGGCGGCAAGCGCAGTTCGGCAACGTTGAGGCGATACGCGAGGTCTTCGCGAAAACGCCCGGCACGCGCCTCGTCGAGCAAGTCCGGTTTGGTCGCCGCGACAATCCGCAAATCCACGCGAATGCTCTGGTTCGACCCCAGTCGTTCAAGCTTCTGCTCTTGCAATACCCGCAGCAATTTCACTTGCTGGGCCAGCGGCATGCTTTCGATTTCATCGAGAAACAACGTGCCGCCATCGGCGTATTCCAGCTTGCCGATACGCTTGCCGGAGGCGCCGGTAAACGCGCCGCTCTCATGGCCGAACAGTTCGGCTTCAAACAGCTGTTCAGGGATCGCCGCGCAGTTGAGCGCCACGAATGGTTTGTCCGCACGGGGGCCGAAGTCATGCAGGCAGCGCGCAACCAGTTCCTTGCCGCTGCCGGTCTCGCCACGGATCAACACATTGACCGGCAGCGCGGCCAGATCCAGCACCTGCCGGCGCAAAGTCTGCAAGCCACGGGACACGCCGAGCAACGTCGAATCGAGTTTGGCGCGATTGTCGGCCTGCTCGTGCAGGGCGCGGTTTTCCAGGACCAGTCGGCGTTTCTCCAGCGCCCGGCGCAGGCTGCCGAGCAACGTCTCCGGGCTGAACGGTTTTTCCAGAAAGTCGTAGGCGCCGTCGCGCATCGCTTCGACCGCCATCGGCACATCGCCATGCCCGGTGAGCAGAATCACCGGCAGATCGGCGTCGCGGCGCTGTACCTCGGCCAGCAGTTCCAGGCCACTAAGGCCGGGCATGCGCACGTCGCTGAGGATCACCCCGGGAAAATGCGCGGGCAGGGCGGCGAGGCATTCTTCGGCGCGGCTGAACAGCTGCACCTCGAATCCCGACAGGCTCAGCCACTGCTCGACAGCACTGCGAATGCTGCTTTCGTCATCGACCACCATCACCGAGTTGAGCATCAGATGTGTGTCTCCAGATCAATCGGCAAAGTCAGGGTGAATGCCGCACCGCCGTCGCCGTTCTCGACGCTCAGACGACCGCCGGATTCGTGCACGATGGCAAAAGATACTGCCAGCCCCAGGCCAAGGCCGTCACCTACAGGTTTAGTGGTGAAGAACGGGTCGAACACCTGCCCCAGATGTTCTTCGGCAATGCCGCCGCCATTATCGATGACGCTCAGACACCACAACTGCTCGTCGGCTTGCAGACGAATTTCCAGGCGCTTGCACGGTTTGCCCTGCATGGCATCAAGGGCGTTGCGCAGCAGGTTGATCAACACCTGTTCGAGACGGATCGCATCACCGCGCACCCATGCCGGGCGGGTCAGGTGCAGCACCAGGCTGACCTGTTCGTCACGCAGTCGTGCGTCGAGCAATTGCAGGGATTGATCGACCACCGTCGCCAGATCCAGACGCTCGCGCAAACCACCGGGGCTCTTGCGGGCGAAAGTTTTCAGGTGGCCGGTGAGGGCGGCCATGCGCGTGAGCATCTCGTCCACCGGTTTCAGGGCCTTGTAGGCGTCATCGACGCGGCCATGGTCGAGCAGCAGGCGCAGTGTCGCCAGTTGCATGCGCTGAGCGGTCAGCGGTTGGTTGATTTCATGGGCCAGGGCGGCGGACATCTGGCCGAGGGCGGCGAGTTTTGCCGACTGCACCAAACCTTCTTGCGCAGTGCGCAGTTCGCGGGTGCGTTCCTCGACCAGTTGCTCGAGTTCTTCGCGATTGCGTTGACGGACCTTCGACAGGCGCCAGCGCTGATTGAGGAACAGCAACAGAAACACCAGCGCCAGCCATACGCCGGCAGCCGCGAGGCCAGCGTTGCGCAGGTCTTCGAAAGCCACTTGCGGGTGGCGCAGCAGATGCAGGGTCCAGCCTTCGGTGGTCAGTGGCAGCGACTCCCACAGATAATCCGCCGTCCCTTGCGGGCCTTCGACGCGGCGCAGATCGCTGTTGTCATCGAAGCGGCGCAGCGACAGATGGGTCAGTGGCGTCAGCGACTGTTTGTCGTATTGGCGCGTCGTCTTGATCTCGGCCTGATCGCTGGCACTCAAGGGGCGCAACAAGCGATAGCGCCAGCCGGGCTGATTGGCGATAAAGACGATGCCGCGCGCATCGCTGACCAGCAAGGTGTCGTTGCCCTGGCTCCACTCGTGCTCCAGTTCGGGGAACTCCAGTTTGACCACCATCGCCCCGAGGAACTGGTCGTTGTCGCCCAGCACCGCACTGGAGAGAAAGTAACCGGGAATCCCGCTGGTCACGCCCACCGCGTAAAAACGCCCGGTGCCCTGGGTGCGGGTCTGGCTGAAGTACGGCCTGAAGCCGTAATTGTGGCCGACGTAGCTGCTGGGCAAACGCCAGTTGCTCGCGGCTACGGCGAGGCCGGTGTGATCGAGCAATTCAAGGGTCGAGGACTGCGCCGCACCGTTGATCTTTTCCAGTTTCAGATTCAGCGCCGTTTGTACCTGGGCATCAACGGGGCCGGCCAGTGCCGAACGCAATTGCGGGTCCAGCGCCAGTACGGCGGGGAGGGCGCGATAGCGGTCGATCAGGGTGTGCAGCGAATTGGCATAGAGCGCCAGTTGCTGGTTGGCCCGGGCCGCGTCCTCTTCCAGCGCCTGACGTTCGGCGTGGCGGATGGCAAGCGTTGCGGCAAGCGCAGCGCCGGCGACGATCAGCAGTGTGTACAACGACAGACGCAGGGTACGGGAAGTCGGCGGCATGCTGGGCAGATGGATGGCTGGTCGGGCCGGCACGATAACACGCGGCCATACAGGTTTCAGTGCTTGCGGTCACGACCGTAATGATCGTTTTGGCGATACTGACTCAGCGGTGTCGTTGAAGTCTTCGCTGGTGTGATACCAGGGATGGTAAGCCTCGCGGGAGAAGTCGCCTTTGGCGTTGATCAGTTTGATCGGACGGCCCAGCGGGTCATAGAACAGTTGATCGAAGTAGCCCAGTTCGTGCAGCGACTGGTCGTTGACGTAACCGTGGGTATCGGCAAAGTACGGTCGGAACTGGCGAACCGGCAAGCCCTTGTTGTTGTATTCGACCCGCTCGCTGATTCTCCACCGTGAGTCGGCGTACACCTCGACATACTTGCCGTCTTCAATGACGAGCGAACCATCCACCACCTTGTACGCCATCCCCGGGTCAACCAACTGCTGGGTTTGCAGCGCGCGGCCAAAGCCGTCGACACAGGTCTTGATGATCTGGATTTGCGCCTTCACCTCGTCGTCTGGATAGCGGTCGGCGCTGAGCACGACGCTGTGCACCGGCTCGCGTCGGACACTGGCGATGGCTGAGCGCAACGCTTGTTCCGCCGTGGTCAGTGTGTTTAACCGGGCCAGTCGCCGACGAGCGCTGGCACGAATATGGCCGCTGGGCAGCAGATAACCGCTGGCGATCCATTCGTCGCTGGAGCTGTCGCCGACGGGGAGCTGCCCCATCCAGCTGAACAGGTCTTTGCGCAGGGTACTGGCCGCTTTTTGTATGGCCACTTCAGGATCTTCGATAGCCGGATCAGGGCGATGATCCTCGGGGCGCCGGTATTCGCTCAACGGTGCGAAACCCACCGCCAAGCCGTTTTCAGTGCCGTGGAAACTGGTCGCCAGCGGCTGGCCGGAGGGTTCGTAAATCACCTCTTCGATGTTGTCGTTGGCATCGACGATGCGCATCGGTTGCAGCGCGTGATAGTCGTAGGTGATTTGGGTGGTGCAGCCATCCGGCAGCTCGACGCTGGTGACTGCCAGTCGATAATCGTCATATACCGCGTGGGTCACGCCATGGCTGGGCGTTTCGTTGTAATCGCGCACTTGATAAAAACCGCGGAGGTCAGCGTACCGGGCGTAGCCGAACGACGACGACCACAAGTTCTCTTCAGCATCGACCGACGGTGAGGGCTCAAACAGCAGCGGCATGGCCGTGTAGCCGATCTTTCGCAGCTCGTCACGGATGTTGAAAGGCGCCGGCAGCACGTCGTAGGCGTCCAGTGCGGTCTTGTCCAGCTGCGCCATTTCCAGCGGGCCAGCCAAGGCTTCGAAGCTGGCATCTCCTTCGTCCAGCAGCGTCCCGTCGACCGTCACATAGCGTTGCACCGATTGCGTCGTAAGCACGCGTTGAGTCTGCCAGTGTGCGCTGTCCTGATGCGTTGTCAGCGATTCGAATGACACCTGCTCAGGATCAAGGCCAGTCGGCAGCGTGCCTTTGGGCAATACCAGTGCGTTGCTGCGTTGCTGATAAGGCAAACCCAGGCGCCAGTGCTGTGGATCGGTATCCAGATCGATGAAGGCGGCGCGGGTTTCGCTGATGTAAAACGACCGCTGCGCTTCGTCGTGAGCGTCGCGCCACCACTGTTGCTCATCAGGATCGGCAAACGGCGGCGTGTCCTCGCCGTTACGCCTGCGTGCGTAGCTCACCGTCATTGCGTGGGTTGGCAGACCGAAAGCGTTCCAGCGCAAGTTGAGGTCGTGACGGCTAAGCGGATCAGTGATGATGCGGTCGTACTGGTAGCTGATTGTTTCCACCACCAACGGCAGCAACACGGCCGCCGCGTAGTGGCCCTGGGGCCTGACCTCACGCACCAGATAGCGCAACTCTTCAACCGCATAGGGCAGGGCGTCGGTAGAGGCGAAATCCGCATCGGCATACGTTTCGATGCGGGTGATCGAGCCGACCAGCGCTCGCGAAATCTGGTATTCGCTCTCGGGATTGTGTGGCGGTATCGGCTCATCCTGTTCGTCGGCAGCGTGGTAGCGGCTGAACAGGGTTTTACCCAGCGCAATCGCCTCGGCGTCCCGATTGAAATAGCGGTCGCGGGGGCGATCCAGCGCTTGTCCGGTGTGAAACCAGCTACACACCCGCACTGGCGCGCTGAACCCGACGTCGTCATCGCCGCTTGCACTCTCGCTGTCGGTTTGCTGCAAGTAACCGAAGCCGCGGAACTCGCGTTCCTTGCCGTCGTAAACACCCTCGCGCCAGACGAACGCCTGAGTCAGGCAGTTGCCGGTGATTTCATCCAGCTTTTGTTGTTTTTTGACCACAGCCACCGGGAAGGGCAAGTGCGAAATCGGCAGCCGATTCAGCTTGAGTACCTGCTGTTTCTCATCCAGCCATTCCTGCGCCGAACCGCGATAGACCACGCTGGTGCTGCAGCCCATGTTGTTGTTACTGGCCGTCAGCAGATACGGTTTGGCTGTGACGAAATCGTAGCGCCAGTGCTGCGGCTTTGTGTGCGTTACGGTGAGTATCAGGCTGGCGCAACCCAGCCCTTGCAAATCGGCGAAGCTCACCTGGCTTAAACGGTCGTAACGCACACCTTTGGGCCATGGCACGCTGATCGGCGTTTGCTCCAGACCGTTGCCGCCACGGTTCAGATAGATCTCGAAAACATCGCTTTTGAGGTAGATCAGTGCTGTTGCGCCGCAGCCGTCGAGGTCGGCGAGACGCACCCGCGACGAATCGAATTGCTCGTAGGCGAAGGGCAGGTCACTGATCTTGCGGCCTTCACCAAAACGGCCGTGACCGAGATTGGGCCAGCAGCGGATTTCGTTGTGTCGAATGCGGCACAGCTCGGGCATGTCACTGCCCAGCAGATTGCCGAGCAGCACCAGTTCAGTGGGCGTGTTGCTGAACAGCGGCAAGCGGTCACTGGCCGGTTCGTGCGGCACTTCTTCGGCCGGGGCGAACCCCTGTTCGCGTCGGTTGGCGTAAAGCCTCACCGAGTTCGGGCCAATCATGGCAATCGAATCCAGACCATCACCACTCAGGTCGCCCAAGGTCGATAGCGTGTGGAAAAACTCCAGGGGAAAGGCATTGAAGGTAAGGTAGTTGGCGAATTTCCCCTTCTCATCAAGCGTGCGGAAACCGGCGCTTGCGAGCTGTGCAGTGACCCAGTCGAGGCGCCCGTCGCCGGTCAGGTCGGTGAGCAGTTGCTGCACCGCGCTGTTGCGATTGGCCACCGGAATCTTCTCCAGCGCCGTCCACGGGCCATAGCCGATTTCATCGCCGCCCGCTTCCGCGCGCAGCGGTTCGCGGTAGTACCAGCTCTGGTCAAAGCGGCACAGAAACCCCGGGACGCCTTCACCATAGAGGTCTACGCACTGGTAAAAACCGTCGTCTTCAATTCCCGGTTGGTGATCGTTCTCAAGCAGACGTGTAGGGATTTTGTTGATCTTGAACGATGAATAATCGAACTCCACCGGCGGGGTGTTTTCCACCGTGCCACTGGCATCGAAGGCCTGGTAGTGCGCGGCACAGATCTGGCTGAACGACCAGTGCGCAGTGACGTCGCTGTGTTCCAGCAGCAGACGTCGCACCAGTACCGGTTTATCCCCTTGGCTGGGCGGGAAGTGATGAAACATCAGCATTTGCCGACAGAGACGGCGGGTACTGATTTCAAAGCCCTGGCCGTAGGTCGAGAAGGGATCTACCCGCGCGGGCCACGGCTGTAGCGTTTCGCCGTCGTAGGCCGGGACCTCGGTTAGCGAGGTGGTTCGCTCACCGTAGTCGAACAGCAATTGGAAATGCCAACCCGGATCGGCGAGGTTTTCGACTGTCCAGGCGTAAAGGTCTTTGCTCGCCGTAAAATTGCCGTAGCACACCCGCTCCACATAGCGCTGGGCGCGGAAATCGTTTATCGGGTCGGGATCCTGGTCGTCAGCCTTGTAGACATAAGCGATGTGCTCGCCGCGCGCGTTCATGCTTTCGCACAGCAGCCAGGCGCTAACGCGTAGCGGATCATCCGGATCGGCAAGACGTGAAGCCGGGGTTTTGCCGTAGAGGTGCAGCGAGCCATCCGCGCCATGCACCAGCCAGAAAGGTGGTTGGTCGCTCGTCGACTGCCAGCGCTCACGCAGGGCAAAGTCGCTTTCTACTCGCGGCCAGTAGCGCACCACGTTGTGCGGGCCAATGGCGACGCCGTCGTAAGTGGATTCGAGGCGCGACTTGATACTCCCGTCCGCCTTGAGCTCGGGCATCCACACCTCGCCGTCGGCCCCGACGATTTCGTCATGCTCGGTATAACGCGGCACGCCCTTGTGAGTGCGCAGGCTGATCTGACTCAGGCCCAGGCTCCAGCCGACACCGAACGGCCCGTTACCGGTCTGGCTGCTGTAACTAAGGGACAGTTGAGGGGCCCAACCTCGCCCGGCGGAAAGCGGGATTGGCAGCTCGAACGATGCGGCTCCGGTCGGGCCGACGCTGCCCCAACTCTTGCCGATGGTGGCGATCGTCGCGCTTTTGGCGATGGACGGAGTAACGATGCTCAGTTCTTGGTCAGCCATGATTGCGTCCGGTGCAGTTGCAGTGGCGTAGGTGAATCGACGCTACCAACAATGGCTCGGGGCGTAACCTGTCAGATGTGACAGGTGCACAAGATCGATTTGTGTGCTTTGCCAGGATTCTTATCGCGATACCACATTCGCAACGTGTAGGAGCTGCCGAAGGCTGCGATCTTTTGACTTTATTTTTCAAGGCAGATCAAAAGATCGCAGCCTTCGGCAGCTCCTGCAGGGGGGAGGCGGATACAGGGGCGGACACAAAAAAGGCCGGCCCGTCGTATGACGGGCCGGCCTCTCTTTACAGCGGTAAAGCGCTTACTGCACTTCTACTGCCAGGCTCTCGCTGATCTTCTTTTGCCAGATCGCAGGACCGGTGATGTGTACCGACTCACCTTGGCTGTCCACCGCAACGGTGACCGGCATGTCCTTGACCTCGAACTCGTAGATCGCTTCCATGCCCAGCTCGGCGAACGCCAGTACCTTGGACTTCTTGATCGCCTGGGCAACCAGATAAGCGGCGCCGCCGACAGCCATCAGGTACACGGCTTTGTTGTCCTTGATCGCTTCGATCGCGGTCGGACCGCGCTCGGACTTGCCGATCATGCCCAACAGGCCGGTCTGCTCAAGGATCTGACGGGTGAACTTGTCCATCCGCGTGGCAGTGGTCGGGCCAGCCGGGCCAACCACTTCGTCACCGACCGGATCAACCGGGCCGACGTAGTAGATGAAGCGACCTTTCAGGTCTACCGGCAAGGTTTCGCCCTTGTTCAGCATCTCGACCATGCGCTTGTGCGCAGCGTCGCGACCGGTGAGCATCTTGCCGTTGAGCAGGACGGTTTCGCCCGGCTTCCAGCTCTGCACGTCTTCCGGGGTCAGGGTGTCGAGGTTGACGCGACGAGCCGAAGGGCCGGCTTCCCAGACGATTTCCGGGTAGGCGTCCAGCGGTGGCGCTTCCAGCGAGGCCGGGCCGGAACCGTCGAGCACGAAGTGCGCGTGACGGGTGGCGGCGCAGTTCGGGATCATGCACACCGGCAAGGAGGCGGCGTGGGTCGGGTAGTCCATGATCTTCACGTCGAGCACGGTGGTCAGGCCACCGAGGCCCTGGGCGCCAATGCCCAACTGGTTGACCTTCTCGAACAGCTCCAGACGCATTTCTTCAATGCGGTTGGACGGGCCACGCTTGATCAGCTCGTGAATGTCGATGGATTCCATCAACACTTCCTTGGCCATCACCGCAGCTTTCTCGGCGGTGCCGCCGATACCGATGCCCAGCATGCCCGGTGGGCACCAGCCGGCGCCCATGGTCGGAACGGTCTTGAGTACCCAGTCAACGATCGAATCGGACGGGTTGAGCATGGCCATTTTCGACTTGTTCTCGGAACCGCCGCCCTTGGCCGCCACGTCCACTTCCACGGTGTTACCCGGGACGATGGAGTAGTGAATAACGGCCGGGGTGTTGTCCTTGGTGTTTCTACGAGCGCCCGCCGGGTCGGCGAGGATCGAGGCACGCAGGACGTTTTCCGGCAGGTTGTAAGCCTGGCGCACGCCTTGGTTGATCATGTCGTCCAGGCTCATGGTGGCGCCATCCCAGCGCACGTCCATGCCTACACGTACAAATACGGTGACGATGCCGGTGTCCTGGCAGATCGGGCGGTGGCCGGTGGCGCACATGCGCGAGTTGATCAGGATCTGTGCCATCGAATCACGGGCCGCTGGCGATTCTTCGCGCAGGTAGGCTTCGTGCATCGCCTGGATGAAATCCACCGGGTGGTAATAGGAAATGAACTGCAGGGCGTCGGCAACGCTCTGAATCAGGTCGTCTTGCTTGATCACGGTCATGAGTCGCGCTCCTCTATAAGACGGGAACATTCAATAAGGTGCCTGCGGCTTGGGTGTCTCGGTCGGTCGCAGACACCTTTCAAGGCACGCCGGGGCTGCTGGCGCGACGCTAAAAAGGCGCGGCAGTATACCGCGCCTCGGTGGGGCATACACGCGCCGGCAGTCATTCGTTGGTCGCATGGGTGGGCGGGTTGACGAGGATTGTATTTGCAACTTGAAATCCTTTCCCCCTCACCCCAACCCTCTTCCCCAAGGGGGAGAGGGGGAAAGGGAGCCGATCTATGCGGTTTCAACGTTTGAGCTCGGCTCGGTATTTCAGGTCGGTGCAGCGTGTGAGAACAACGCGGTCAGTTCCCTCTCCCTCTGGGAGAGGGCTAGGGTGAGGGCCTCTGGCGGTGCACGCGGGCCACACTTTTGACGTCAAATTTCGAGCCCGAAAATCGGTGGTCATTTATCGACTACGCCACTAAAGTGGCAGCCGGTCTGTAGGGTAGGACACTCGGTCAGCCTCCAATCGCACGGTGAGTCAACGATTGACCCATAACGCCATTCAACGTCTTTTGCTCAAACGCTTTGCCCTCGCTGCAGCCACCTACGGATTGGCTTTGCTGCTGCTGTGGCTGGCGTTTTTCACCGGGCATTACGACCAATCCTTGAGCACTATTGCTGTCGGCAGCGCGCTGGTAGTCATCAGTCAAGCCATCCTGTTTGGCCTGTTCTGGTCGGGTTGCAACCAGCGTTTTGACGATCCAAGCCTGACCGAAACGCAAGTGCTGCTCGGACTCGGCTGGCAGACCTGGCTGATCGCTCATCTGGACGAAGCGCGCGGCGCCTTTCTGGTGTTCTACGTGCTGATCCTGCTGTTTGGACTGTTTCACCTGAGCCGGCGGGCGTTCATCCGCTGTGCGTTGCTGGTGTTCTTCAGCTTCTGTGTTATCACCCTGTGGGATGCTTACCACTTGCGCTTGCCGGAGCCTGCGCTCGCGGCTTTACAGGTTTGTATTCTGGCGATGGTGCTGGCGTGGCTGGTGCTTTACGCGCGTTTCGTTCAGGTGTCGCGCCAACGCATGCGTCAGCGCCGGTTTGCCTTGCAGGCGCATCAGGACACCCTGCGCGGAATGATGCGTCAGCTCGAGGATCTCGTGGCCACAGACGAACTGACCGGCCTGTTCAACCGTCGGCACTTCCTGCGTCTGGCCTCGCGTGAACTGAACGCGATGGACAGTGATGCCGTGCACGGTCTGGCGCTGATCGACCTCGACCACTTCAAACGCATCAACGACTTCTACGGGCACGCTGCTGGCGATCAGGTATTGCAGGCGTTCGCCGGTGTCGCCCAGGCGTGCCTGCGCGACGGCGATGTGCTGGCGCGCTATGGTGGCGAGGAATTCGTCGTCTTGCTGCCCGACTGCGACGCCGAGCGTCTGACGGCCTGCTGTGAACGTCTGCGCGTTGCTTTTACCGATGTTGAACTGGTTGGCCTGAATGTGCGTAATCTCAGTCTGTCGGCTGGCATGACGCTGCTGGCCTTGGGTGATGACCTCGATGACGCCCTGCACCGTGCCGATCAGGCGCTTTATCGGGCCAAACGTGACGGACGCAATCGCTGTGCGGCCGCGTGGGAGAACGTCGATGCCTGAACTTCGCGTCGGTGACCGGCTATGGTCGGTGGCGGCGGGCAGCAATTTGCTCGACGCCCTCAACCAGAACGGCGTGGCCGTGCCCTACAGTTGCCGCGCCGGCAGTTGCCATGCGTGCCTGGTGCAGTGCGTCCAAGGCTTGCCGGCGGATAATCGCCCGGACGCCTTGAGCGCCGAGCAGCGCCAGCAAGGTTGGCGGCTGGCGTGCCAGTGTCAGGTCACCGAGGATTTGCAGGTGCATACCTTCGATCCTCTGCTGGATGGCCGGCCGGCCGTCGTCGAAGCGTTGGACTGGCTCAGTGACAACGTTCTGCGTCTGCGCCTGACTCCGCAACGGCCGTTGCGCTACAGCGCCGGACAACATCTGGTGCTGTGGATCAATCACATCGCGCGGCCGTATTCGCTGGCCAGCCTGCCGGAAGAGGATCGCTTCCTCGAATTCCACCTCGATTGCCGTCAGCCCGGCGAGTTCAGCGATGCGGCGCGACGCCTGCACATCGGCGACCCGATCCGCCTCGGCGAATTGCGCGGCGGTGCGTTGCATTACGACGCCGACTGGCACAACCGACCGTTGTGGTTGCTGGCCGCCGGTACGGGGCTCGGGCCATTGTTTGGTGTGCTGCGCGAAGCCTTGCGCCAGGATCACCAAGGCGCCATCCGCGTCATTCACCTGGCCCATGACGCCAGCGAGCACTATCTGGCCAAACCCCTGGCGGCGCTGGCTGCCCAGCGTGAAAACCTCAGCGTCGACCTGTGGACGGCGGCCGAGTCAGGCGCCGCTTTGGCGCAACTGCGCCTTGTTTCCCGGCAAACCCTGGCCTTAGTCTGCGGCTCAGCGACCAGCGTCGACGCCTTCGCCAAGCGTTTGTACCTGGCCGGACTGCCGCGCAATCAACTGCTGGCCGATGTGTTTCTGTCACGCGGTTGAGTGCAGATTTTCATTGGTTCGAAGATCTTTATGAAAGGATTCTTGGGGTGAAAGGATTTCAGAGCTGAGCGGAACTCTGTGGCGAGGGGATTTATCCCCGATGGGCTGCGCAGCGGCCCTAAAAGTTTGTGAGCGCTGCGCACTCAGTCGGGGATAAATCCCCTCGCCACAAATAACCATCACTACACAGTCCTTTCATCACAGAACCCCTCACCACAGTTGTTCTTCGTGAATCGACACTGCTGAGACCCACCATGACCGAAGCCATCCTGCTGGAACGCGAACGCGGTCTGCTGACCCTGCGCCTGAACCGTCCCGACAAGAAAAACGCCCTGACCCGGGCGATGTACAGCCGTCTCGCCGAGGCGTTGAAGCAGGCCGACAGCGACCCCGAAATCAACGCCGTGCTGATCACCGGCAGCGCCGAGTGCTTCACGGCCGGCAACGACATCGCTGACTTTATCCAGCAGCCGCCTGGCGATCTCGACAGCCCGGTCTTCCACTTCATGCTCAACCTGCTCGAATGCCGCAAACCGGTGATCGCTGCTGTGGCGGGGGCGGCGGTGGGGATTGGCACGACACTTTTGCTGCATTGCGATCTGGTTTATGTAAGCCGCGATGCGCGACTGCGCATGCCGTTCGTCAACCTTGGTTTATGCCCCGAGTTTGGCTCCAGCCTGATTTTGCCGCGCATGCTTGGGCACGCCAAAGCGTCTGAACTGCTATTGCTCGGCGAAGGGTTCAGCGGTGAACAGGCCGCCGACTGGGGCATCGCGACAGAGGCGCTGGGCAGTGGCGCGGCCGCACTGGCCAAGGCTCGGGAGATGGCGTCGCGCTTTGAAGAGCTGCCACAGGAAGCAGTGCGCATCAGCAAGCAATTGATGCGGGCGCCGGATCGCGAGTTGATCCGCAAGGTGATCGAGGAGGAGGGCGCCTTGTTCACCCAGCGGCTGCGTTCGCCGGAAGCGTTGGCGGCGTTGACCGGGTTTATCAAACGGCATTGAAATTTCGCTGCCCTGGCCGGCCTCATCGCTGGCAAGCCAGCTCCCACAGGTTCTGTGTTGGCCATTCATATTGTGAAAAACACCAAATCCTGTGGGAGCTGGCTTGCCAGCGATGGGGCCCGACAGCCACAACACCTGCTGGATCAGAATGTAAAAAGCCCCGCCATTCACATGGCGGGGCTTTTTATTTCAGCGCCTGAGCACTCAGACCTGCGGGTCGCCCACGTGCAGGATCTTCATGCCGTTGGTGCCGCCGGTGGTGTGGTAGCTGTCGCCCTTGGTCAGGATGACCCAGTCGCCTTTCTCCACAACGCCGCGCTTGACCAGCTCGTCGATCGCCTTCTGGCTCACTTCGTGCGGCGGTAGCGATGCCGGGTCGAACGGCACGGTGTACACGCCACGGAACATGGCCGCGCGGGCCTGGGTTTCGCGGTGCGGGGAGAACGCGTAGATCGGCACCGAAGAACGGATGCGCGACATGATCAACGGCGTGTAGCCACTTTCGGTCAGGGCGATGATCGCTTTGACGCCCGGGAAGTGGTTGGCGGTGTACATGGCCGCCAGCGCGATGCTCTGGTCGCAGCTTTCGAACACTTTGCCGATGCGGTGGCTGGAGGTCTTGCCGGTCGGGTGCTTTTCAGCGCCGACGCAGATACGCGCCATCGCCTGCACAGCTTCCAGCGGATACAGGCCGGCAGCGGACTCGGCGGACAACATCACGGCGTCGGTGTAGTCGAGCACGGCGTTGGCCACGTCGGACACTTCGGCGCGGGTCGGCATAGGGTTCTGGATCATCGACTCCATCATCTGGGTCGCAACGATCACAGCCTTGTTGTGGCGGCGTGCGTGCAGAATGATTTTCTTCTGAATGCCTACCAGCTCGGCGTCGCCGATTTCCACACCCAGGTCACCACGGGCAACCATTACCGCGTCGGAGGCCTGGATCAGACCGTCGAGGGTTTCGTCGTCGGCCACGGCTTCGGCGCGTTCAATCTTCGCCACCAGCCAGGCAGTGCCGCCGGCCTCGTCGCGCAGTTGACGGGCGTAGTTCATGTCGGCGGCGTCACGCGGGAAGGACACCGCGAGGTAGTCGACTTCCATTTCAGCGGCGAGCTTGATGTCGGCCTTGTCTTTTTCAGTCAGGGCCGGTGCGGTCAGGCCGCCACCGCGACGGTTGATGCCTTTGTGGTCGGACAGCGGGCCGCCGATGGTCACGGTGCAGTGCAGCTCGGTGGCAGTAGCGGTATCAACGCGCATCACCACGCGGCCGTCGTCGAGCAGCAGCTCGTCGCCTACGCCGCAGTCCTTGACCAGATCCGGGTAGTCGATACCGACCACTTGCTGGTTGCCTTCGGTCAACGGATGGCTGGTGGAGAAGGTGAACTGGTCACCGATCTTCAGCTCGATCTTCTTGTTGGCGAATTTGGCGATACGGATTTTCGGGCCTTGCAGGTCACCCAGCAGGGCGACGAAGCGGCCGTGCTTGGCAGCGAGGTCACGCACCAGCTTCGCGCGAGCCTTGTGCTCGTCGGGGGTGCCGTGGGAGAAGTTCAGACGGGCAACGTCCAGACCAGCCAGAATCAGCTGTTCGAGAACTTCCGGCGAGTTACTGGCCGGGCCAAGGGTAGCGACGATTTTGGTACGACGGACGGACATGCAAAGACTCCTGAGTTCAAGCGCAGGCAGAGGCTACTATGCTCCGAGGGTGTAGTCATTGTTCGTTTGCACTACTTATTGTTTTCTTTATTGAACCCGGCAACTTTGGGACAAACGCACCTGAAGATTTTCGACCATGGGTCGATACAGAGCTCAAGACAGGAGAACCCCCATGCGATTGTTGCCCATTGCCGCCCTTGCCCTCAGCGTCCTCGCCGTGACGGGCTGCACCCGTTGGTCGATGAACCATCATTTGAACAACGCCTACAGCGCCTATGACCGGGGCAATTGCGAGCAGGTGATGCTCGAACTGTCCAAGGTCGAACGCGCCAGCCGTGCCCGCCCGTATGTGTGGCCGGAAGTGTCGATGATGCGCGGCCAGTGCCTGGAACGGCAAAAAATGTTTGTCGACGCGGCGCAGACCTATCAGTTCATCATCGCCTCGTACCCCTACAGCGAATATGCCTACCGCGCCCGTGCGCGCCTGGAAACCCTGCAGAGTCTGGGCCACTACCCGACGCGCAGTGCGGCAGCCGTGGTGCGCCCAACCCGTTTCTGATGGTAGTTGTCATACAAAATCTGGCCGGTTGTACAGCCTGAGCTATAGTCGAATGATCCGGTTTTAGAGCCGAGTCTCTATTCCGGGGCAACACCTGCGACTGGTCAGTTGTAAGGTGGCGGCGATGTAGCGACCGTCACACCGGAAGCGGGGAGAGCGCGCCTGTGTCGTATCTGTCGTACGGCGCGTTCCGAAGCAAAAGTGCGGCTCTGTGATGGAGCCTTGCATGGCGAACTGCGCATGTTTACCGACCGCCGGATCGAACGGCATCAACTGCCGTATTTCCTCAGAGTGTTCAACAGCATCACCGACAAACCCATCGGCTTTCTCGGCAATGTGTCCGCAGACGGGCTGATGTTGATCAGCCAGTTACCGATGATGATCGGCGTGGATTTCAATCTGCGCCTGAAAATCCCCGGCTGCGATGGCTGCCAACAGGTGATCGACCTCACCGCGTGTTGCCTGTGGTGTCACGAAGACGCGACACCGCTGCACTACGACGCTGGCTTCAGCCTGCATCGACCGCCGCCGGAATACGGGCAACTGGTTGAGGCGCTGCGCCAGTACTTCAGTTTTCAGCCGTTGCCGGCCTCGGCCTGAACCTCAATAGCAAAAGATCGCAGCCTGCGGCAGCTCCTACACGGGATTGATGTTCATTCTGTAGGAGCTGCCGCAGGCTGCGATCTTTTGATCTTCAGCCAGAAATACTGATAGCCCGCTCGTTATCCAGCGCCTTCTCCGCCAGCAACAACCCCATCTCGCTCAACTGATAAATCGCCATCGCCAGATGCCGCGGTTTGTCTTCGATGCTGTCCGCCAGGTCGAGCAACAGAATGTTCACCGACGAAAACGTCTCGTACGTCTGAATGGCCACGGCTTCGGGATTGAGATCGGGGGCGATCATGAACATCTGCATGCCGCGATCCACGGAATTGCGCGAGGGCGGCGCTGCGGGTTTGAGGTAATGGTCGAGGGCTTTTTCGGCGGCCTCGTGGAGTTTTTTTGAATCGGCGGATTCGTAGGGGGAAACCGAGTCGCCGGTTTCGGGGGGATTTGGGGTGTCTTTGATCATGATCATTTCTCCAAGGTAGGCCGCCACCATTTCGCGACTAAACGAATGGGGTGGCGGCTGAACGCAGGTTAGTCGACCGGTGGAGAAATGAATCCCGGCGCGCCCGGAGGCGCCCTGCGAACAGCCACCATCGAGTGCGGGGATAGGGAATACCCGACTGGATGACGCTTATACGCATCATTTCAACCACCGGGCGACTAAACCCGACCACTGATTGGCAGTGGCACGGACCAAGTTACGGGGCATCAGCAAAGCGCACAAGCCGGCGGATTCTGAGGGATGTGTAGGCAAAGGCGCAAGGCAACGTAGCCGCGTTTTTGTAGCTGAAGGACGCCGCCGGATTGTGTTGTGGGAATAGTTACCGTTGGTCGGGACTGTCAGATTTTACAGGTAGGAATTGCGAGTGGGAGCAATGTAAAAAGTGAAGGGCAGACATTGAGAGGATAACGGCTGTGGATAATAACGATGACGAAAGGCGAGCACGGGACACTAACTCACACTCCGCTGCTCCTGAGCTGAGAGCGGTGCTGAATTCCGAAGAATCGCAAGACGCCAAGGGGCCGGCTGCTCCCACTTTCCCCTCTTCATTTGCGGACTCCGCGCAAAAACTTCCCTTCAAGGTTCAAATGACATTTCCTTTCTCAGCGAACGGAGAGTGGTGGGCTACGCTTAAAAATCCTCCCGTCCCCAATCAGTGGGAGTATCACGGTAGACATTCAGGCCATTGGTATGAGGTTGAAATAGGCAGTGCTGCTGGAGTCGAGTGTCGTTTAACGACAGCCTACACAGCAACTGGTTACGGCTCGGATCATGCCTCCGCCCGTTTTTACGCTGTTCAGAAGCCATTGATCACCAGTCGCGGACTATTTTTCGGACTTACCCCCACCATTGAAGGAGTCGGTGCCGTTCCAAATGCGCAAGTGACGCTGTACAAAAATGGCACGCAAACTTCTTACGGTACGAAGAGTGCCGGCCCCGATGGTAAATGGAGTATTGAATCTCAGGGTATGACGCTTGGTGAGAACACTTTGACTTGTCGACAGACATTCAAAAACGTGACATCCGATAATGCGGATCCCGTGAAAGTAATACTTCTTCCACCTGCAACTATCTTGTCGCCTTCAAATAATGCAGTGATCTTTCCTGCGGATTTGCTTTTCAACGGTACTTGTCAGCCAGGCTCTTCCATCATCGTGGTTAATGCGCAGGACCATTATGTTGAATATAGCGAGCGCGAGACCTTTCAAACCGATAATTGGCAACTTTCACTGAAGACGGGAGCGACATTATCCAGTGGGTCCTTGACGATTGAGGCACAGTACCTGTTTCCGGACGTGCCTCATGGTTACTCGCCACCGGTTACCTTTCATGTGCTGGGCCTTCCTCTCATAACCGCACCTGCCGGGTCTTCAATTCAGGATCGAACCTTTACCCTTAAAGGTAATAACGGGCTCAGCGATTTAAACAGCAGGGTCGAGGTATTCGTTGATGCGCAAATGGTCGGAAGTGGAACAGTGGGAGCGGCCGGCATTTGGGAAGTGCAGGTCACGCTCAAGCCAGGCAATTATTCATTAGCGGTTGAGCAGATTGCCTCGGGCAAGAGAACCGAACGTAGTGCACCTCAAGCCTTCAAAATCCGCCCCGCCAAAATTGACGAGGTCAAAGTCGACATTATCGACAAATCGATAACCTTCTCCGGGATCGGCTACCCCGGTGCAACGGTCGTGATCACCATCCCCGGTTGGCCGGTCACTCTGCCACAGCCGGTTGTTGCAGAGGGGGGCGAGTGGGAAGTCAAGGCGACAGGTCTGGCGCTTGGCAAGCACCGCGCAAGCGTCCTGCAAAAGGTCCCTGACAATGCCAACGGCTGGATCGAGTCGTTGCCATACACCTTCGAATTCAACAATTCACTGCCTGACGTGTATGCCGTAAGTTCCACCGAGGATTATCAGCCGACCTTCCGCGGCAAGGGTTTCACCGGTGCCACCGTGAAGCTTTTCAACCCCGGCGGCGCTAGTCAGGCTGCCCCCGAGGTGGTCGTGCGCAATGGGGAGTGGCAGAGCAAAGCCAGTCAACAGTGGGGGCCGACGCTCAACCGGGAAGTGCATATCAAGCAGTTTCTGGACGGGCATGAGTCGCTCAATTGGGTCAAGCATCCCGTCACCATCGCGCCGCTGGCGCCGACGATTGAAGTGCCAGTCGATGACGGTCTGTCGCCGACCTTTCGCGGCACCTGCTGGCCGGGTGCCGTGGTGGATGTCAGGTTCAGCGACGACTCCGTTACTTACAAAGCGACGGTGACTGCAGGCACCTGGACCTGCAGCCGACCCATCGCTTTCGAGCCCGATAAGCTTTATACGATCACTGTCACGCAAACCGTGGCAACCCAGACCTCGCCTGCTGCGACGAAATCCTTCACGGTTTCAAGACCGATGATCAAACCGGTCATCACGCTACCGGCCGAAGGCAGTAACGTCGGCCACGAGGTTACGATCGAGGGCGAAGGCGGTATGGAAGACGCCACGATACAGGTGTGGGATGCGGTGTACGACAAGGATTTGTCCGTCCCCCTACTGCTGAAAGCGGATGGGAATTGGGAGATAACCCTCAAAGACCTGAGCATCAGGCCCTACGGCATCATTGCACGCCAGACTCATAAAAATCGCGTCTCCAACAGTGATCGGCGCAACTTCAACGTAGTGGTGTTGGCGCCGCAGATCACTCAGCCGACAGAGGGTGGCAACCTGCCGCGCACCGGAAAGATTAAAGGGTGCGGCAGGCGCGGAGGGTGGGTCGAGGTCTGGGAGGTGGGGGCCAGCGAGCCTCTACTCAAGGACATTGTCGTGAACAGGGACGGTGAGTGGGAGGGTGAGGTGACCTTTGCGGTTGGACTCAGAACTCTTCGGGCCCGGCAGAGCTTCATCGAAGAAGGAAAAACCCACTGGTCCGAATACTCGGCTGCTGTGCAATACAGCGTCGTTCCGGCTGCGCCTTTTGTCGAGACGCCTGTTGCGGGCCAACACATCGGGCAGCAGGTGGTGGTCTCCGGGTTCGGTGTGCCGGGCGACACGATTAGCGTGAATGGCGTGTCGATGGTTATTTCGCAAGACCGAACCTGGTTTCTCAAACTGCAGGTGGAGGCGGCGGAAGGCGAATACTTGCTGCATGCCGTGGCCGAGTGCGACGGGTTCAAGTCACAAGTTGCCTTGCGTCGGGTCAGGACGTTGCAATACACGCCGTCCATCGAACAACCCGCCGCTGGCAGGGTGGTCAGCAATCCGATTGCACTGGCCGGAAAGGGTCGCCCGGGCATCGCGCGGGTGGCGAGATGGTACACCCCGGACGAAGTGGTGGCCCAGTTGCCTGTCAGCAACGGCAAATGGCAGGGCTGGGCCGGGCAATCATTGTCGGTGGGGCCTAATTGGTTGCTGTGCCAGATGCATGACGCAGCGGGAGTGCCTGTTTCGAATTCGCTGATTAGTGGGCGTTTTGAGGTTGTGATCGCGGGATCTGGCAGTGTTGACGCTTCACTCTTCAGAGCACAGTAGCGCGATGATCATTCGTCCGGACTGTCAGCACTGTCAGGTGCCGTAGCATTTGTAGCCGGCATTTAATGGTTCTATGCATGAAAATGCCCAACGTAGCGACTTATAACTTGGAGTGATGGGTCTAGCCATGAATATAAAGGATGATTCAGGAGATGGTGCGAGCGGGGCATCGAGCGATGAAAGGAAGATGCTTGATTCAATTCAAGAGACTGTTGGAGCGGCCGGTAGAGATTCGCAACCGGAATTACTCCTGGACGAAATGCCGTGGGTCGTACCTGCAAAAAATAGCACTATTATCAGGACTCGTGGAATTGAGCTGAGAAGCTCCCCGATCTTTGTTCCCCATCACGCCGTTCAGTTGCACTTTTATAACAAGGATGGTGTGGTTTATCAGAAAAGAAATTTTCATACCAGTGGCGGTCCGATTGTTTGGAGGACGGATTTTGAACTTGCGCAAGGGCGCGGGTATATCCACTTCAGAACCGTGTTTTCAAACGATTGGTCGCGTTGGTACAGTTCTGGAGATTTTTACGCCGAAAACCCAGTCCCGATACCAATTATTAATCCCATGCCCAATTTTTCTTCACGGGTGGTTAATGTAACCGGCAGAGGTCTTGCTGGAGCAACTATATTTATGAGCACTGGTGAGTTTGGCATTGTGAAATCCGATGGGGCTTGGACAGTGTCACTCTCTGTTGCAGATAATGTCAGCGTTCTGCGCTTTCAGGCGTATCAATACCTTAATAATGTACGGTCAGAAAACACCAGTTTGGTGACGGTTCGACGAGCAACAATAACTTCCCCCGAGAACAATTCAATACTGTTGTTAAAAGAAATTGTTTTCATCGGTACCGCCGCTTCCGATACACAAATCAAAGTGGTCAGTGATAGTGATCATTATGACAATTGGGGTGGTGTGGTTAACGTTCCCATCACGGAAGTCTGGCGAATGCCGATGACCAAAGTTCCTCCAAGTGGGCCTGCGGCAGTCAAGGCGCAAATCAAACATGGAACGTTGCCTCATTTTTACTCATCTGTCGTCAACTTCATTGTCTTGGGTGCCCCTCGCATAACCGCACCTGCCGGGTCTTCAATTCAGGATCGAACCTTTACCCTTAAAGGTGATAACGGGCTCAGCGATTTAAACAGCAGGGTCGAGGTATTCGTTGATGCGCAAATGGTCGGAAGTGGAACAGTGGGAGCGGCCGGCATTTGGGAAGTGCAGGTCACGCTCAAGCCAGGCAATCATTCATTAGCGGTTGAGCAGATTGCCTCGGGCAAGAGAACCGAACGTAGTGCACCTCGAGCCTTCAAAATCCGCCCCGCCAAAATTGACGAGGTCAAAGTCGACATTATCGACAAATCGATAACCTTCTCCGGGATCGGCTACCCCGGTGCAACGGTCGTGATCACCATCCCCGGTTGGCCGGTCACTCTGCCACAGCCGGTTGTTGCAGAGGGGGGCGAGTGGGAAGTCAAGGCGACAGGTCTGGCGCTTGGCAAGCACCGCGCAAGCGTCCTGCAAAAGGTCCCTGACAATGCCAACGGCTGGATCGAGTCGTTGCCATACACCTTCGAGGTCAACAATTCACTGCCTGACGTGTATGCCGTGAGCTCCACTGAGGATTATCAGCCGACCTTCCGCGGCAAGGGTTTCACCGGTGCCACCGTGAAGCTTTTCAACCCCGGCGGCGCTAGTCAGGCTGCCCCCGAGGTGGTCGTGCGCAATGGGGAGTGGCAGAGCAAAGCCAGTCAACAGTGGGGGCCGACGCTCAACCGGGAAGTGCATATCAAGCAGTTTCTGGACGGGCATGAGTCGCTCAATTGGGTCAAGCATCCCGTCACCATCGCGCCGCTGGCGCCGACGATTGAAGTGCCAGTCGATGACGGTCTGTCGCCGACCTTTCGCGGCACCTGCTGGCCGGGTGCCGTGGTGGATGTCAGGTTCAGCGACGACTCCGTTACTTACAAAGCGACGGTGACTGCAGGCACCTGGACCTGCAGCCGACCCATCGCTTTCGAGCCCGATAAGCTTTATACGATCACTGTCACGCAAACCGTGGCAACCCAGACCTCGCCTGCTGCGACGAAATCCTTCACGGTTTCAAGACCGATGATCAAACCGGTCATCACGCTACCGGCCGAAGGCAGTAACGTCGGCCACGAGGTTACGATCGAGGGCGAAGGCGGTATGGAAGACGCCACGATACAGGTGTGGGATGCGGTGTACGACAAGGATTTGTCCGCCCCCCTACTGCTGAAAGCGGATGGGAATTGGGAGATAACCCTCAAAGACCTGAGCATCAGGCCCTACGGCATCATTGCACGCCAGACTCATAAAAATCGCGTCTCCAACAGTGATCGGCGCAACTTCAACGTAGTGGTGTTGGCGCCGCAGATCACTCAGCCGACAGAGGGTGGCAACCTGCCGCGCACCGGAAAGATTAAAGGGTGCGGCAGGCGCGGAGGGTGGGTCGAGGTCTGGGAGGTGGGGGCCACCGAGCCTTTACTCAAGGACATTGTCGTGAACAGGGACGGTGAGTGGGAGGGTGAGGTGACCTTTGCGGTTGGACTCAGAACCCTTCGGGCCCGGCAGAGCTTCATCGAAGATGGAAAAATCTACTGGTCGGAATACTCGGCTGCTGTGCAATACAGCGTCGTTCCGGCTGCGCCTTTTGTCGAGACGCCTGTTGCGGGCCAACACATCGGGCAACGGGTGGTGGTCTCCGGGTTCGGTGTGCCGGGTGACAGTGTCACCGTGAAACTCGGCGCCGTACAAGCCAGTGCAGCAGTCATGGCGGATCGCACTTGGTCGGTAAAGCTTGCACTCACTCAGACCGGGGGAGCGCACAGCTTTGAAGTAACAGCGGCGCTAGATGATTTCGAATCTGAAGCCACGCAATGTCCAGTGCTGCTGGGCACGTATCTTCCCTCCTTCAATAGTCCGGCGGGAGGGCATCGGGTGGAGAATCCGGTGCTGTTCGCAGGGCAGGGGCGCACAGGTGTCGGGCAAGTGGTGAGCTGGTTCGACCCGGACCAGAAGTGGCTTGCGCCTGTTGCCGTCACCGGTAACAAATGGCAAGGCCAGGCCGCGCAGTCATTACGCCAGGGGGGGCAATGGGCACTGTTCAGCCAGACGCTGACCGGAGGAAGTGAGGGGCCACATTCGGCCTGGGTGGTCAGCTCGCGTTTCGAAGTGGAGCCCGTCACACCGAAAATCGATCTGTAAAACCGACGAACGGTCACAAAACCTGTCAGTTCTGACAGTAGATCTTAGCCCCGATTCGGCGCCAAATCTTAACCAAGACTTTGCAGCCTGACACCATCGTCAGGCTGCTGCGGCCGGTTATCGACTCAAGGATTCTGATCATGGCTCAAGGCACCCGCCCCTCAGTGCAACTGTACGAGCAGTTGTTCAGTGGAGATCAACAGGCACAGGAAATCTCTCTTCAGAAGCTCAAGACATACCTTGAGCAAGGCGGTTCGATTTTTCCACTGGTGCAGAAGGGAGTGCCAGGCCTCGCCAGGGAGTACGGCTTGAGCACTGAGGCAGCGCAGCAGTTTTTGCGTCGGGCCAACAGCATGGCCACGTATGTGCGCCGCCAGTTTATCGAGCACACCCTTGTCACTGACCAAAGTGCGCCGGGCGATCCCTCTTCAGGGCTGTTGTCGATGGTCACTGGCCCGAAATACGAAGACATTTTCAAAACCGCATTTAAAAAAATGAGCCCTCCGGACGCGCTCGAGTCGTGCATTTCACCGGTGGCGTACCTGACCGATTTGTTGTGGTGGGTTATCGAAAAGATCGAGCCTGAGGGCGATCAGACTCAGCTCCCGCTCCATGTGCGTCGTACCGACTTGAAGAAGTTGTCGGTCGATTTCAATGCGGTGTACCAGTCGGTGTCCTCGGTGGGCATCACCACGGCGGTATTGGAAGCCTATATCACCGCACACAATCCGGAAATCGACATTGAGCAAGCCTTGATCACATCGCGATACCCCAATGGCCTGCCTTATTACCAGCACTGGGTGACGATTGATGGCATCGCCCAGCTCAACAAACGGTCGGTGGGCGACTTTCATGACATCGTGGACTTGTCTTACCCCTATTTTTCAAGCGGATCCAGTGCTGTCCGACCCGGGCAGGCCTTGGCACATGCTTCGCGCCTGGGCCCCTATCAGCGAGCGTTGCTGACGGAGGCTATGCCAACCGGCGCTGAGGGAGAAAATGAATGGGCAGAATTCTATCGCGTCAACTTCGGTGCAACGGATGCGCAATGGAAGGATCTGCACCACGTTCCAAACTTCGCCACGCAAACAAAACTCGACACCTTGATGCTCGAAAGCCTGTTATCAGTCCAGGCATTCGCCCCCATGCGCTCGCCCAACGTGACCTATGGCTCGGAGACGGCGGGGGGGGCTGAAAGCGCTCGATCCGGCTCGGTTTATATCAATGCCAATATTCACCCTGGCGTATCTATCGAAACCGATGCATCGTCAACGTCTTCGCCTTTGAATCGACTGTCCGTGGAGCCCGATCGTGCACAGGGACGGGTTACCTTCGACCGGATGAACCGCAAGTTGCGCCTGGACAACTGGCTGCAACTGCCCAGCGATCAGGTGGACGCTTTGCTGGCGGCCGCGATGCGTGCTGAGGCACGGGCCAGTTCCGGGGTTGCCAACAAATGGCTGATCTCGGACAACGTCGTGCACGCACTCGGGTTGTTCCAGGTTTTGCGCGAACGCTACGCCTGTACCGCGGCAGACTTTGCGGTGTTCCTCGATGACCTGTCGGTTTACGGTCGCGGCGAAGCGCTTTCGCAGTTTGATCAGGTGTTCAACGCTCGAGCGGACTATCGCCAGCCCATGAAGCTCGATAACGGGACGTTCCCGGTAATACCGGAGCCGGGGGCGGACGACCTGACGATCAGCCAACTGTGTGCAGGCCTGCGGATCGACCTGCAGACTTACCGGCATCTGGCGGTAGCGGTGGCCAGCGCACACAAGATTACCGGCAATGCGTTGCACCGAAGTCTGCCGATCATCTCGAGTTTTTGTCGATTGGTGTGGTTGCCACGGCTGTTGCGCATAACGCCGGTCGAAGGTGTGCTGCTGTTGCAGTTGCTGGGCGGCGACGACTGGGTCAAGGGTTTTGCAGGTCAGCCGTTGATCAAATCTGCAGCCGACGGCGCTCCCGATGTGCTGACGCTCATTAGTGCCATGGATGCCTGCGTGCGATGGTGCAAGCAAAGCGAGTTGCCGGTGCTGTGGGTGGTGCAGCACGCGGTTGAGTTTTCACCGGGGCGAGAGATGTCAGAGCGCGATCTGGCACTCTTCGAACAACTGCGCAATTTGCTCCCGAGCGCGCTTTTCTCCAATGCCGGTTTGTTGATGGCCGGCCTGCCTTCTGCGGGAGCCGCCGACTGGCTGGACTTTTTGACGCAGACCGTCGCTCTGCCGCTGCCCGATGGTAAGTCCGAGTCGTTGGGACCGATTGTTGATGCCAGCGGCTTGGTGCTGGCGCCTGTCGGCACGCCGGACGAATACCTGATCTTCGCGCGCAAACGGCTTGGCTGGGCGGTCGATAACGCGCTGGACGCAACCTGGACCCCGCAACGTGACGCGCTGGTTGGCAGCATGCTCAATGTGCTCCTGGAAGCCCGGGACGCGCAGGTGTCGGTGGTAAAGGAAACGCTGGCGGTCTATGCCGGCGTTGCAGTGGAGCTGGCGATTCCGGTCATCAACTGGGCTGGCACAACGGTTTTCCGTTTGTTGCAGCAGTTGCTCCAGCGCATCGCTTTGACGGATGACGGCGGGGAGCGCAGGCGCACGAATGAAACCGACCCGTTGATCGATTTGTTGGCCGATGTGCGGCGGCGCAGTGCGGTGGTTTCGACGCTGGAACTCAGTGCTGTGTTGTTGCAGGACTATCTGGATTACGGCCATCTGGCCTGGCTCGGTCAGACCGATAAATACACGATATCGCTGAACACGCTGTACTACCTGTCACTGTTCAAACGCGCCTTTGCGCTCAGCGAACTACCACAGCAGAAACTCCTCGACTACCTGCGCCAGGTCAATGCACTGCCAAACCTTTCGGTTGATGCCAAAACCCTGGCGCACGAGGCGTCGACCATCAAGCTGGCCGAGCTTTTCGGCTGGAGCGTGCAGGAAGTTCGCGAGTGTGTCAGGCGCATTGACCCTGATCTGCCGATACTCAAAAACCTCAGACAACTGGATCTGTTGATGCGGGTCCGGGTGCTGTCCACAACGACTGGCATGGATGCCCTGACGATTTTCCTGCTCGGTACCTTGCCTGCGACAGTGGGCGACGACGCGTCCAGAAAGGCTTATGCCAGTGCAGCCGAGCGCGCCTTGTTGAGCGAAACCGGTGAGCAAGTGTCGCGTGTCGAGATGGCGGGGGATCTGCAACAGCTGGTCACTACAACGTGTGTTGTCGATCGCACGGAGGTGATTGCCAGGAAACCCGGCGAAAAAGCCACTTTCACGATGACGATCAAGAACTCCACAGGGCAGGCACTGGAGGGTGTCACTGTTTACTGGGAAGCCAGGCTGGGCACTGTCGAGAACGGCATGACCGACGCCAGAGGCACGTTGGAGGCCGTGTACACGCCCGGCACGACGATGGGGGCCGAGACGCCGAAGTACTGGCTCGATCTGTTCGACCCCGAATACGCCCCGACCATCAACATCATTGCCGAGGCCACCAGCATGGAGTTCCCGCTCTTCTACAGATCCCCCGTGCCATCGGAGGTGGTGCCAATCGGGGAGGAGGTCGAGCTCTACGCCACGATGATGGACAAGTATGGAAACCTCGGCCGGGAGATGCTGGTGGACTGGTTCGTCGAACCCGTCGACGTAATCAAACTACCTGTTGCGATTGTCCGGCCTTCGCAGGGGTTCACCAATCAGGAAGGGCTCACACGGGTTTTCGTTTCCAGTTTCACTGGCGGAACCTTCGTGTTCAGTGTGCTTGGCCACGGCAGTGAACAGACCGCCGTGTTCCTCCCTATTACGTTCGATGGCGAGCCGATGTCGGAGTGAGCGGTTACCTCAACAAGCATTTGTCTCGGTTTCCCCAAGGAGCAAGGATCATGGCACTGAGTGACATTGGCGTTCTGATGGAAAAGCGTCGTTATGCACTGCTTGAGTACAGCATCGGTCAAGTCAATAAGCCGGCATTTGACTTTGTGAAGTCAGCCGCCGATTTGTTCGAACTCTTGCGCACGGATCCGCTGGACACGTTTGCGGTGCAGAACTCCTGGGTGGCCGAGGCGACCAGTTGTGTGCAGCAATATATACATGCGGTGTATCGCAAGCTGGAGCCCGGTTTTGCCACGCACCAATTCCCCCCACATGAATTGGCCCAATGGCAGCTATACAACAACTACCCGGACTGGGCGGCGGTGCAGTTGATTTCGATCTACCCGGAAAACTACATCAACCCCTTTGTTCGGCAACGCAAGTCCAGCCTGTTCAAGAACCTTGAAAACGACCTCAACCAGAGCCGCCTCAATAACGATTCGGTGCAGTCTGCGTTGCAGGGGTATTTGCATACTTTCGAGCAGACCTGTGATCTGGACGTCCTCAGTTGCTACATGGACGGTGCCACGCCTGACCTGGCCGATTACTACTTTGTCGGACGCCAGCGCGTGCAGCCGTTCCAATACTACTGGCGCAAGGCCGGGATCGAGCTCACGCCCACCTGCGTTGGCGTCAATCCGGCAGCCTGGAGTGAATGGCAAGCGGTGGACATTCAGCCGGCCAATCGGGTGCTGGATATGCGCCCGGTGTTCTGGAACGGTCGCTTGTGTCTGGTCTGGGCGCAATGGCGCGACAAAGTAAGCGGCAAAGATCCGAAGGAGTTCATACCGGCCAGGCTGGAAGTCAACCTGGCGTTCATGACACAGAGTGGTCAGTGGTCGGCACCGCTGGATATTTACAGTGCCGATTTCGATGCTGATGCTGAACCGGTGAACTTTCGCTTGATTGCCTCGGTGCTGATGGAGAGCCCAGCGCCCAAAGGCAAGCTGGGGATTCTGATCACGGCGGATCAAACACCGGATGATCTGAGGGTGCAAAAGATTTTCGATGTGTTGATGCGCCCCGACACAATTGACGCCGGCACTTGGCTGGATGCGGCAAGGGAGCGATTTGCCACGGCGGAAACTGTTCAGCATTCATTGAGCAATCAGGTAACGATGACTAGCGCGGGCAACCCTGAGGGGTCCATGTCACCTTTCCTGAGTTTGCAAGCCACGGCTGTGCGTCTCGGCGGCAGGGACGTGGTGACAGTGATCGGTTTGTGCGAGCCGACAGGGTTGCCCGACACCCCGCAATCGCTTCCTTTTGCAATGGGGTTGGTGAACAAAACGGTGGACGATCGCGAACTGAACGTTGACCTTTCCCCCGTCGGTGGCTGGACAACCGAACCGCTGACGTTGAGTCGCAGTAAAGGCTCATGGCCGCAGCCCACCGCGTTCAAACTCGTCACGCAAACGGCCGGGTTTGGCGGTCGAGAGTTCAAGTTGACGATTGCCAATCTTTCGGACTTCACGCCGCCAACACTGCTGAAAAACAGCACTGACGCGGCGCAGTTTCTTTCCTTCAACCTGCCGGCGCCGTATCTGCGGCACACCCGCCTGAACTCACTGTTCGGCCCGGAACTGGTGCAGCTTTCCAATATTGGCGTGGATGCAGTTCTGGACTGGAGCACTCAGTTCAAAACTGAACCGCCACCGGCTGCTGACCCGGCTTTCAAGGAAATCAACGGAGCGTTCGACGGGGCCAACGGGCTGTTTTTCTGGGAGCTGTTTTTCCATTTGCCGCATTTGGTGGCCACGCTCCTGCGCAACGAAGAGCGCTTTGCCGATTCGCAGAACTGGCTGCATTACGTGTTCGACCCACAGGCGGCCGCAGATGAGTCCGACATCAATGGCAAACCGCTTTACTGGCGCTGCCGGCCGCTGGCCAAAAACCAGGGTAATCCGGGCTGTGAAGCCCTGGCACCCATCGACCCGGACGCTATCGGCTATTCGAAACCGGAACACTTCAAGATCCGGATTTTCTGCGATTACGTAATAAATCTGATGGAACAAGGGAACGGGCTTTACCGGCAACTGACCCGCGACAGCCTTGTGGCGGCCAAGCTCTGCTAGGTGCAGGCAGGATTCCTGATGGGCAAGGCACCCACCGCCCTCACGGTTTCGCGCTGGCAGACCAAGACGGTTGGCGAATTGCTGGAGGAATGCAAAAGCCGTCCAGAGCTTGAAGCGTTTGAACAGACGCTGAACTTCAGCCTGGCCGATGTTCCGTCCGGCTCCGACGCGGCGCCCATGCTGGGCATGCTGGCCTGCGGGCCGTTCAAGGCGCCGATCAATCAACCATTGCTGGATCTGTTTGCGGCGCCTGAGCAACGTCTGCACAACCTGCGCAACAACCTCACCATTGACGGCAAACCGCTGGACATCCCGCTGTTCAGCCCACCAACCGATCCTAACCAGTTGCTGCGTGACCTGGCTGCCGGCGGTGCTGCTGGCCCGCGGTCGATGGGCGGAACGCTAGTGGTTAATGCGTTTCACTGGCGCTTGAGCCACGAAGTGGCATTGCGCTCATCGCAGGTACTGGAGGAGCTCGGTAGCAAGGTGCTGAGCATGCTCCAACTGCGTGATAACGCCGAGCAGGAAGTATTGCAGCAAACCCATCTGGTGGAGTTGGGCGATTACGCCAAAACCGTGCAGGAACAGTCCATTGCGCAACTGGAAGCCAGCGTGACGGCACTCGAGCAGAGTCGTGCAGTGGCGCTGCAACGCGCTGAGACGTACGCACAGCATTATGACCAAAACGTATCGGCAGTCGAATACGAAGTCTTGAGCAGCCTGTACTTGTCCAAAATGCTCTCGCTGGCGTCTTCAAGCATCCAGCCTGCGGCGGCGGCGCTGGCTGCTCTGCCAAATATCCTAGGTCTTGCCAATGGCGGGCATCGCGTGGATCGGGCGCTTGAGGCCGTCAGTTTCGGATTGGGCGTTGCTTCGTCGGTGGCGCAATTGGACGCCGACAAGCAGGCAACCACCGAAGCCTATCGTCGACGCCGTGATGATTGGCAACTGCAGCGCGACCAGGCGTTGCTGGAAGTCGATGCCATCGATGCGCAGATCGAGGCGCAACGTCATGCTGTCACCGCTGCCCGAACCAGCCTGGCGCAAACCCTGCGTGCCAATGGCCAGGCGTTGACGATCTACAACTACCTGAAAAAACGTGCGACCAACGCGGAGCTGTTCGGCTGGATGCTCGGCCAGCTCAAGGCTTTGCATTACCAGGCTTACGACGCGGTCATCAGTCTGTGCCTGACCGCCCAGAACTCGATGAATGCTGAAACCGGTGATTACGATAAGCAAATCCCTATGCCCAAGGTATGGCTTGACCAGCGCCATGGTTTCACGGCGGGCGAGCACCTGCGTGGGTATTTGCTGCAGATGGAACGCGAATATCTGCAACGCTTTGAGCGACGGTTGGAACTGACGAAAACGGTGTCTCTGCGCAAGCTCTTCGACGACACGGTCGATCCGCAGAAAAGTGCCAGCGACTGGGCAGACGCACTTAAGCAGTTGCGGCGCACAGGCTCGCTGGAGTTCAGCCTGCCGCAGTTACTCTATGACCGCGATTATCCGGGGCATTTCTGCCGCCAGATCAGTTCGGTTGAAGTCAATCTGCCGGTTCTGCTTGGCCCCTACGAGGATGTGAAAGCCACGCTGGTGCAGTTCAGCAGCATGACGGCAACCCGGGCCACCACGCAATCGGTGCAGTACCTGCACAATCCGCAAGGAGTAGCGCCTTCCGATGTGCTGTTCAATTTGCGCAGCGGCCAGCAGATTGCCTTGTCGTCGGGCATCGCCGACAACGGTATGACGGCGATGAAACCCGATGAAGGCCTGCTCAACCCGTTCGAAAACACCGGCGCCGTATCCAAATGGAAACTGAGCTTCCCGTGGCCTTCCAAATCACCGCAGTCGGACGTGATGGGAACGCTTACCGACATCATCCTGGTCATCAACTTCAGGGCCAAATCCGGCGATGCGACGTTTGTCAGCAAGGTAATGGATCTGGTCACCGCCATTGAAAAACCCGAACCAGACAAGCTGGGCAAAGGAGCGCGCAATCATGGATGAGCCCGTTATTCAAGCGAATGAAAGTCTGGTGCTGAATGGGGACTTCACCAATCTGAAGCACTGGGAGATGCGGGGGCTGATCGGCACTTCAGTGGATTGGTACGAATCGGAGCGGGTTAATCTTCTGGAGGCTTCAAACGGTGGATGGGTTCGGCAGATTATCAAAATCCCCATGGACCCAGGCCTCAATGCGCGATATCGGTTGAGCTTTCTCTGTGAAGTGCGACATAACCAGTCAGGCTGGATGCGCGTCTTCAGAGGGACGCAAGAGTTGCTCGCTATCGAGCTCAAACCCTCTGGCTCGAACCGCCAGGTATCCGTTTCTTCATCTTCGACAAGCGAGGAGCCGCTGGACTTCCTGCCGGATGAATACAATCAGGAGCTGGTGTCGGTTGCTCAGGGTGATGAGCTGACCCTCGAGATCATCAGTCCGAAGAATGCCCCTTCGGACAGGCAGTCGCATATCCGCATTACCCGCGTCAAAATGCTGCTGCATCTGATGCCGTTAACGCTGCAAAAGATGCAACTCGATGACCAGGTGCTGCCACCAGGCGAGCTGTTATACCTGTGTTTGGGCACGAAAGAAGCTGGCAGCCCGCATGAACTGAGATTCGTACCTGAAGCTGAAAATATCTGGCTGGGCAGCGACGCTTCGCTGAACGTTGACGGTAATCCGCTGGAGGCGGTGACTGTCACGCCAGGCTGGGGAGTTAATCAGCCAGTGGAATCACCATGGCTGATTGACAGCCCCATGATCAACGATCAGCAACGCGATGAGTTCCAGTTGATCCTGCGCAACCGATACACCGCCGACCCTTATGTCATCCCCGTATCGCTGGGGCATCACCGTCTCAAATTGGTGGATGAGCGAGTAGCTGCCCATTACCCGGTGCTGGAGTACGCGCAGAGTGTAGGGCTGGGGGTGCGAGTGGTGTCGTATTACACCGGTCAGCCGATGGCTGGCCAGACAGTCACCTGGTCGGTTGAAGGACAGGACGAGACAGACACGGCGGTCACTGACGATAGCGGCTGGAGTGGCTACATCTATCGACCAACGGCTGCCGGCGATTTTGTCGCGACCGCTTCGGTTGCCAGCCCCTATTACGAGATTGGTGTGGTTACCCGAGATTTTCAGGTCAAGGTACTGGAGACAGATCCGTGGCCAGATTTAAGGGCCGTTGTGGATGGCAAGTTGACGGCCTGGGAGGCGCAAGGTTATCCGAACCGGGGTAGCGACCATCCGGTTCAACTGCGATTTGCTGCGGACAGTCCCTTGGTGAATACCGAACTTTCGTTGCACTGGAGCGGTGATCTTGCCGACCAGCTCGGCGTTGAGGTCAGCCCGGCGCTGGAGACTCCGGTGCCCGTGACAACTGACGATCTGGTGTGGACGCTGACCAGTAAAGATCAACTCGACGGTCGGTTCAAGCTGACACTGCGCTGCTCGAAACTGTTGGAACCCTCGCCGGCCAAACCAATGTCGCTGGCGCGCAACCGGGTCAAAATCGGCGAGGTGCGAGAGGCCAACAAGTCGCCGATAGTGGACGAAGACGAAAGTGTGCTGCTGCGGTTGCAGGTGTTATATGACACCTCTCTGGGCGATGGCGCTCCGGTCATTAATGCGCTGGTGGACTGGCGAACACCTGAAGGTGAGGTCATTGAGAGCGTGACCGGTGCCGATGGCTGGTCGAGCTTGTTGTACACGCCGAAAACCGCAGGCGAGGTTGTCGTCACGGCCAGCATCAAGGCGCATTCCGAGGCGGTCCCGATCGAACGAAACTTCACCTTCCACGCCATTGCGACCAGTCCCTGGAAAAGTCATGTGCGGATATTGCTCGACGGCGAGACAGTCGATCTGAAAACGGTGGGTGTGCTCTGCCTGCATGGGCAGACACATACCCTGAAGGTCGAGCCAGTGGCCAACAGCCCCTGGATCGGCAAATACATCAGTCTGAATTGGCGTGGCGGTGACCCGGGCATCGGGTTGACCCCCTCTGACCCCGGACAATGGCAGGTTATCCGGGAAACAGGAGCGGAGTGGACGCTGGATTCTGCGGCAAATAACAGTATCAGCAGTTTGTTCGATCTGGAGTTGCGCCTTAATGGAGAGGCGACAGTTCGAGCGCTGCCCGGTAGGTTGCTGGCGGCGAATCTGAACAAGGAAGTGCAACTGATGCTCGATCAGGTTCGGGCGCAGTTAAACGAAGAATTGCTTTATCCGTGTCTGGGTGCCATTCACCATTTCAAAATCCTGCCTAACGCTCTGAGTCCGTTGGTGGGCCTGAAGACCGAAGTGAAATGGACGGGAGATACCGCCGAGGAGCTGGGAGCAACGATTGAGCCGGCGCTGGATGTTGCTCGAACCTTGGACGATGGGGGCGTGGTCTGGACGCTAAATTTCTCCAACAGCGAGCAACGGGGGCGATTCGAACTGACCCTTGTCTTGCCTGAACTGGGCATTGAAGCTGTCGCCAAACCGATGGAGCTGTTTCACAACAAAGTCAGGATTCAGACCCTGCTCGAATCGGCTGTGGATCCGGTCGTTGACCAGGAACCGGTGTGGTTGTGGGCACGGATCTTTTCGCAGTTCACCGACCAACCGGTGGGGCAAGTCAAGGTGAAATGGTCGGACGGCGCCGACGGTGGCATCGAGCCGACCGATGATGACGGCTGGAGCAGATTCCCCTTCGCGCCGAAAACTGCCGGCGAGCATTCGGTGATCGCATCGGTAGACAGCCACTTCGATAACTACGCAGACTCGGGCGAGTTACGGGTCAAAGCGCTGGCGAGTGATCCGTGGGACGATCTTATGGTGTGTTTTGAAGATCAACCGGAACAGCCGTGGGGTGAAAAAACCTACTTCCCGCGGCGTAAAGGCACTTATGCGTTCAGGCTGGCGGCGAAGGAAGACAGCGAGTTGTGCAACCACCAGCTTGCGCTGGGCATGACGGGCACTGGGCCTGCGCAACTCGGCATACGCTTCCTTGACCCAGGACTCGGCAAGCCCATGTCATTCAGCGAGGGGTTCCATTATCAATTTGTGGTCAATAGCACTAACGATGGCAGCTTCGGCTTGTGCTTCGCCTCCAATCGACTGGCGAACCTGTCCCCGGTAAACGCGATGTCCCTGGGTGAAGGCTCGCAGTTGGTAAAGATTGCCGAGCGTCAGAGGGTCAACCAGACCTTGTTCTGGGGTGACGAGGTGTTTGAGCAGATCACCGTAGTCTCCTCGGTTACCGGTAATCCCATGGTGGGCATGACCGTGACCTGGCGCAGTTCCGACCTTGGGGAAGTCACGACGACCAGCGATTTTTATGGTGTAGCGAGGACTCACTTTGTTCCCGTTACACCGGGGGTGTTTGAGTTGACCGCTACTGTTGGCGATGCTTTGTACTCGGAGTCGCTTTCGTTGCAGTTTTTCCTCAATCAACCTCGGGAAATTCACTCTTTCACCAGTCCCAAGCCCAGTGGTCATCTGGGAGAGCGGGTTAGCGCTGTCGTCAATGTCGTGTCAGCCCTTACCGGCGAGCCTCTGCAGGACGTCGAAGTCGAATGGGAATACCCCGACAGAATTCTTTCTCCAACCACAACAGACGCCAACGGTAATGCCCGAGTCGAGTTCAGATTGCCCGGTATAAAACGTGCCTGGCTTAAAGCCTCCATAAAAGGTGGACTTGCCGGATGGCAAGTTCAATCTCTCGAATTCGAATTGGTGGCAACTGATATTTAATTGATTGGAAGAGCGTATGCCTGTGTTTGATTGGCGTACTTTAACGTGTGTAGAAGGAGTCATAAGTATGAATACTCATGAGGTGCCTAACTCGCCTACCTGGTTTCAAGAGTTTAAACCCTATGTAAATGGCCAGCATGTGAGGTGGCCTGACCTGACGTTGAATTTATTGGCAGGCGAAGTTTGCACACTGACCCTGGATTATGAATACAGCTGGTTGATTGGCGCGTCTGAGGGTCATATTGGTCTGTATTGCCTGGTTGGTGAGGCTGGGCTTGGACTGATTTTCGAACCGCCTCTGGAACAGTTGATTGAAATGGCAATAGGCACTACGTCTGTGAGTTGGACTATCACGGCGCAAAACGCACCAAGCGCCGCTTTTGTATTGCAATTTGGTCTTTCACCCATTGCTGGCATACCGAGGTCACCACCAGTGCCGGGAACGATACTGAATCTGGCGCAGGAACTGGAGGTGAAATTTGACGAGTTTGATGTTGCCTTCGCAGGTAGCGCTTTTCCATGTCTTGGCGCAAAGCACACGTTGACCGTTCGACCCAAGCCCTCCAGCCAATTGCTGGGCAAGCTAATAAAACTGCAATGGGAAAAGGCACCTGGCGCAAATCTCGGTGTGGTGATCACACCAGCGCTTGGCGAAGAGGAACTGCTGACGCAAGAAGGGAAAACGTGGGATTTAGATTGTCTCAACAGTAACCGTTCAGGGGATTTCTCCTTGCAATTGACGTTGGTCAAATCGGGACTGGTGACATCTCCATTAGCAATGTCGATGGCCCATAACCTTGTGAAGGTTGAGCGTTGGCAGGAGGAGCATTGGGCATATCCAGCCGAAACATGGTTTTCGCATCATATTCGTGCTACGTCCGTTTTTTTGAATAAGCCCGCTGACGGTGTTCAGGTAAAGTTAGTCAGAAATGGCCACGTCAGTTACTTGAGCGCAAACTCGAATGGCGAAGCTCAGGTGAGTAATCGTGATGGCGCGAGTGTTGGATTATCTGTTTTTAATCGCTATAACGGGGTGGAAGTATAGTTAAAGAATACGCCGTGCTTGATGCTGAGTTTATTTCAAAGCGCCAATTCTATGGAGAGGCTGCTATATCGCTTCATCAGGCGGGGAGCGGCTGGAGATTCACAACCGATATGACGGAACTATCGTTTGACGCGGCCTGTCGGGGTGCTAGTCAATAAACACCTTTTCACTGAGATTAGGTGTTTTACTCACCGCCTATAAATCTCCTGCCTTTTTTAATGCCAGATACCGTGTCACCAATCCAACCCCTAGTTCAAAGGGCCGGGAATCCAGGAACTGGATTTCATGAGCACTCAACCGCTCATGCACTTCTGCCCGTTCGTTCAAATAGCTCACGGTGCCGCAATAGGCCAATGCCTCGGGTAGCGTTTGCACTGGCGCCTTACGCAAGGTGTCGAGTGTGTCCTCGCGCAGGCTCGCCACCAGCACTCGGTGTTGCTTGCTCAGGCGCTTGACCGCGTTCAGCAGTTCTTCATCGTCGTCATCGCGCAAATTGGTGACCAGCACCACCAGTGCCCGGCGTTTTTGTCGGGCCGATAGTTGGTTGATGGCGGCTTGGTAATCGGCAGGGCGTTGCGTGCTGTCGAGGTCATAGACGCTATTGAGCAGTACGTTGAGTTGGCCGTTGCCTTTCACCGGCGCGACGTAGCGCGGTTGATCACTGGCGAAGGTACTTAAACCCACTGCATCGCCTTGGCGCAGGGCGACGTAACTGAGCAACAGGCAGGCATTGAGCGCGTGATCAAAGTGCGACAACTCATCGTCCTGACTGCGCATGCGTCGTCCACAGTCGAGCATGAAAATGATCTGCTGATCGCGTTCGTCCTGATATTCGCGGGCAATCGGTGTGCGTTGGCGGGCGGTGGCTTTCCAGTCGATTTGACGCAAGCTGTCGCCTTCGCGGAATTCACGTAACTGGTGAAACTCCAGCCCTTGGCCGCGACGTTGCCGTTGACGCACCCCGAGCTGGCTGAGCCAGTTGTCCACCGCGAGTAATTGGCCGCCGTAGAGTCGCGCGAAATCCGGGTAAACCCGAGTGTTGTCGATAACGCTGAGCAGGCGTTTGCCCGACCATAAACCCAGCGGACTCGGCACACTGATTTCGCAGTGCTCGAAGCTGAAATGCCCGCGTTTGAGCGGGCGCAGGCGATAGCTGATCTGGCTGGTTTGCCCGGGCTGCAATTCGACGTCCAGCGGCAGGTTTTCGAAACTCAGGCCATCGGGCACATGGTCGAAAATCTGAATGTTCAATGGCTCGGCAAAATCATGTTCAACCTTGAGCTGCACCTCTCCCCAACGTCCTAATGCGAGGCTGCCGGGCATCTGTCGCGTGATCCGCACGGTGGGCAAACGCTTGAGGCGCAACGCGTCGAGCATCGCCAACGCCAGCAGTGCCAGCAGCAACCCCCAGTTGATCGACAGCAGACTGGCCGGGAGCTCGATCTGCAAGGCCTGCAAAGTGCCGAGCACGATGCCGATGGCCAGCAGCACGGCGACCCAACTCAATAACAGTTTGGAGGGCTTCATGATCTGACACCGTGTTGTCTGCAGAAAAGATCGCAGCCTTCGGCAGCTCCTACAGAGGAATGCGCTCGATGTAGGAGCTGCCGAAGGCTGCGATCTTTTGACCTTTTCAGGAGTGTCACAGGCGCGGCGCCGGAATCTGATCGAGCAGTTGTTGCAGCACCTGATCGACTTGCAGGCCTTCGATGTCCAGCTCCGGGGCAATGCGCACGCGATGGCGCAACACCGCCAGCGCGCAGCCCTTGATGTCATCCGGAATCACGAATTCACCGCCGCGTAACAAAGCCCGAGCGCGGGCGCAACGCACCAGTGCAATCGAGGCACGCGGCCCGGCACCGAGGGTCAGGCCCGGCCAGGTGCGGGTGCTGCGCGCCAGGCGAACGGCGTAATCGAGCACCTGATCGTCCAGCGGCAAATCACTGGCAATGCGCTGCAAGGCCTGCACGTCCTTGGCTTGCAGCACGGTGCGCAACGGCTGTACATCAAGCATGTCGGCGCGGGTCGAACGACTGACCTGCCGCACCATGTTCAGCTCCTGATCCGCATCGGGGTAGTCCATGCGCACCTTGAGCATGAAGCGGTCGAGTTCGGCTTCCGGCAGTGGGTATGTGCCTTCCTGTTCGATCGGGTTCTGCGTCGCCAAAACCATAAATGGCTGAGCGATCGGCAGGGCGCGTCCTTCCAGTGTGACCTGGCGCTCCTGCATCGCTTCGAGCAGCGCTGCCTGGGTTTTCGCCGGGGCGCGGTTGATCTCGTCGGCCAGCAGCAGATTGGTGAACAACGGGCCTTTGCGCAGCTTGAATTGCTCGGTGTGCAGGTCGTACACGGCGTGGCCGGTGACGTCGCTGGGCATCAGGTCGGGAGTGAATTGAATGCGTGCGAATTCGCCGCCAAAGCAACGCGCCAACGCCCGCACCAGCAAGGTCTTGCCCAGTCCGGGAACGCCTTCGAGCAGCACGTGGCCACCAGCGATCAACGCCGTCAGCACGTCGTCGATGACTGCGTCCTGGCCGATTATCGCTTTGCGCAATTCGCTGCGCACCGCTTGCGCCAGTTGACTGGCGCGCTGGCGTTGCTGGGCGGCGTGGCTGGCGCTGCCGGGCTCGATCTGTTCAGTCATAGCGTGTTCCTCAAGGTTTGCAGGTGGGCGACCTGGCGGCAGAAATCGGCGCTGGACATCCGCCGGTTCGGCACCGGGCTCAAGGCCTGGCTGATGGCGCGGGTGGGTTGTCGGGTCAGGCGCGACAACGCCAGCCATTGTTCGGCAACGTTCAATTGATCAAAACCGGGATGGCGGCGACGGGCGCGGCGTAATACGTCTTGTTGCAGAGCCTGCAACAGCGCTTGCTGACCGTTGTGCCGAAGCATGAAATCGGCACTGGCGCGCAAGTGTTCCTGCAACTGCCGGCGGCCATTTGGGGCTGGCGCCTGAAGTGGGCCATGGCGCACGCCGGCCTGCCAGAGCCACAAACCGATCAGCGCAAGCAGAGCGACGATGGCTTGCGGAAAATAGCGCCAGAGCAGCGTCAGCAAGCCATCGTGCTCGGTGTTGTAGATCAGCGTGACGTCGGTGTCGGCGCTCAGATACCAGAGCAGCCAGGCGTTGTCGTACTGGGCGATCGCCGTGGTTTTCCACAGCTCGGCATCGGTGACCACTGTGATCGAACCGAGGCTGTAGGCCAGTTGCATCATGTGCGTGGCCTTGGCGCTGTTGGCCCAGGCTTGCGCAAGATTCTTCGGGTCGTCGAGGTGGAAGTCGGTGTCGAACCCGGCGTAGGCCGGGGCATCTTCGTCCTCCAGATACAACTTGGTCAATTTCGGGTACGGATCCTTCTCTTGATCGGCGGGCGAATCCTTCAGATCCTTGCTCAGTGATTGATGCAGTTGCACCCGATCCAGCAACAGGTCGTTGCTCTGTTTTGTCTGTTCATCCCACAACGATTCGGCAACGAACAACAGTCGTCCGCCAGCCCGCGTCCAGTTCAATACTTGATCGACCTGACGCGGAGTCATCCGCGAGCGGTCATTGAACAGCAGCAGGGTGTGCCCGTGCGGTTCGATATCCGGCAGCACCGCAAGGCTTTCGGCATGGCTGACGTTGATGCCGCGCTCACGCAAGAACATTTCCGCCGCCAGATAGGGATTGGCCTGTGCGGCGGGCGATGGGCCGTGATCGATCTGTTCCTGATAAGGCTTGGCGGCAAGGAAGAGAAAAACCCCCAGCGCACTCAGCAGCGCGATGATCAATGCGCCGACCCACCACAGCGTGCGCCGATTCAACGGGACGCTCCATGGCCGAATAATGCGCGCCAGCCATCGCACAATTCCTGTTGCAGATGCACCGCCGGTACGCGATGCCCGTAGGCCATGTTCTGCCAATGGGTGGTCAGGGTGCGGCTGAACGCAAGCAGCTCCGGACGCTGGAGTTGTTCGACTCGCGCCAGCACCTGATTTTCGGTGTCGGCGGCTTTCAGGGTCAGATCAAAGTCGTGGAGCAAGTGGCTGAGCAATCCCCGATAGAGCAGGCTCAGGGCCGCGCGTGGCTGACTCTGCCAGAGTTGTTCGGCGTGGGCGGCGATATCGTCGGGCAAGGTGTCGCGGTTCAGATCCAGGCCGAAGGCTTGCTGCGGCGCGGGCCGTTTTGCCCGGGCGGGCAGGGCCGGACGGCGGCTGACGAACGCTTGCAGAAACTCGCGGTAACGCCAGATCAGCCAGCCAAGCGCAGCGATCAATGTGCCCCACAGCAATACTTCGATGATCGTGGCCAAGGCATTGAAGTGCTGGCCATCCAGCCAACCCAGCAGGGTTTTGAGCCACTGTGGGGCTTCACCGGGTTGTTCTTCTTTTGCGGTGTTTGCCGGGTCATCGCCAAAACGGTAACGGGTGACGGATTCCGGGTTTTTGAAGGGTGGTTGTTCGAGCAGTGCCTTGATGCTGTCGCGTGATGCCTGACTGGTCAGAGGCTGATTCAACAGACGGGGAGCGTCCGGTGCATCAACGGGCTCGGCAGCCCAGACCGATTGGACATTCGGCAGCAGCAGGCACACCGCCAGCAGCACGCCGAGCACGCTGCTGTTCAGCCGTTGGCGCAAGCGCCGGAACACCAGTTCAATGTCCCACGCTTCCAGTTGCGTGCGCCGGTTCAGATAGAGGCTGAACCCGCAGGCCACGTAGATCGGCTCCCACACCACCAGCACCAGCGCATAAAAAGCATTGGTCAGGTGCTCCAGCCAGCGCCAGTCGTTATCCGCCGCGAGAATCAGTGACTGCCAGTCCCAATCGGTTTCAATCTGCTGCGGCAACAGCAGGTAGAACAGCACCAACAGGCCGATCCACAGCGCCGTTTCCAGATGCACGCCGATGATGGTCAGCCACTGCGCGGCGCCGGCGTTACGTTGCAGCAGCACTTGCAGACGTTGCTGCCGTGCACTGCCGTCCAGGCCTTCGAGTTGCACCACGGGCATCAGGAAACTGCGGCTGAAACTCAACCGTCGCCAAGTCAGGCTGGCCAGCAATTGTGGCTTGAGCAGCCGCGGCCACTCGCGCAGGGCCTGCTTGAGCGTCGGGGTTTCGCCGAACAGGGCTTTGGACAGTATGTACAGCGGCAGGCGTTCGTAGGCCGGCTTCAGCCACCAGAAGATAAACACCGCCAGTGACGGCGAGTCCCATAGCAACACGCTCAACAAGGCGAACAGCGGCAGGGTGACGATTGCCCAACTGGTCATCAACAGGCGCCGGTGTTGCTGGCTCATGAGCACGCCCAGATCCATGGCTTCCCAAGTGCTGCGCGGGCGGATCACCACGGTGGCGTCACTCAGGCGCATGACGGGTCCTTCCGGCGAACAGCAAATAGATCGCGACCAATATCCACAGACCGGCACCGACCAGGTATTTGGTGAGCGGCGTGACGCTGGTTTTCGACGACCAGTACGCTTCGATGAATGCTGCGATCAGCAAGAACAGCATGACCCCACAGATCAGCAACACGCTTTTGCGTGCGGCGCGTTTCAACGCATCGGCGCGGGTCAGGCGCCCCGGTGCGATCAATGCCCACCCCAGTTCCAGCCCCGCGGCGCCGGCCAGGGCGATGGCGGTCAGTTCAAAAGCGCCATGGGCGATGACGAATGACCAGAAGGTCTGGCCGAAACCGATTTCACTCAGGTGCCCGGCCACGGCGCCGATCACCAGACCGTTGTAGAACAGGAAAAACGCGCTGCCCACGCCCATCAGCAAACCGCTGGCGAACGTCTGAAAGGCAATGCCGATGTTGTGCATCACGTAATACCCGAACATCATCCAGTCTTCGCTGGCAGCCCGCTCGGCCGGGCGCCCGAGGTGGCCGGCCACCGGGTCATACATGCCCTGCATTTCACGCACTTGATCGGCGGGGATGAGGTTGTAAACCAACTCGGGGAAAACGTAGACCAGCACGCCGACGCCGATCAGGCTGCCAAAAAACAGCAGGCCGGCAACCAGCACGAAGGGCCATTCGCTGCGCACCAGTCGGGGGAAGTCGGCGAGGACGAAGCCGATCAGGTTGGCCCCCAGTCGACTGCGATGCCGGTAAAGTTGTTGGTGGCCGCGCAGCACCTGTTGTTGCAGAGAGTCGATGAGAAAACTGCTGTAGCCGCGTTCCTGCGCCAGCGCCAGGTGTTGGCAAAGGCGTCGATAAGCCTTGGGAAAACCCGCCACTTGCGAGGTTTCCTTGCCCCGTTCGAAGCGTTCAAGGGCCAGCGCAAAGCGCTCCCATTCGGCCTTGTGGCGACTTTCGAAAAGACTTTGCTTCATGCCGGGCCCAACAAACCGCGAGCGATCCCGTTGAGTTCGGCGACGGCTTTGGGGGCGGAAATATGCAGCGGCTGGGCCAGCAAACCGGCCAGTTCATTGACCCGTGCGGGTGTCAGTTCACCTTGGCGTTCCGCAAACCCGAGCACGGCACGTTGCTCGCTCAGGGTGAGCGGCACAGGCGCACGGCGGGGTTCGGCGTCGGGTAATTGCGGGCGGGTCAGCGGGCGTTCGCTGTACACCACCAGCGTGCCGGCGGCGATATCGCCCAGACGTTTGAAGGTCGGGTGTTGCAGGCAACTGATAGCGCCGAGGAAGTAGCCGAACGGCAGCAGGTCGACAAAGCGCAGCAGGTTGCGCAGCAAGGAGGCCGACCAGCCGATGGGGGTGCCGTCGTCGTGCACCACCCGCAACCCCATCCATTGTTTACCCGGCGAGCGTCCCTGACGCAGCACTTCGAACAGCACCATGTACCACCAACTGATCGCAAACAACAGCAGCGAGCCAAGGCCCATGCCGAGTCTGCCGAGCAACGCCAGCACGATAAACAGCACGCCCATGATCAAGCCACGAATCCCCAGATCGATCGCGAATGCGATGGCCCGCACCATCAACCCGGCCGGACGCAACGGCAAGTCGATACCCTCCGGCGTTTCGACCTGGTGCCGCGTATCCAGTGGCGGGGCCAGCGGTGCTTTCCTTGGCGGTGCTGTGGGCTCGAGCATGGGCTTCCTGATGTTCGCCTGTTCGGGATGCAAGTGGGGCCGATGCTAGCAGCCTCTCGGGGGAAAACGACATAACTATGTATTGCACATCGTGTGTCGCCCGGTGGTTCAATGACGCGAGGCTGGCCGCGAGCGCGGTTGAGCGCCTAGACTTTGCCGATCTTCAGTTCAGGAACCGCCCGTGACTTCCATCTTCTGGTACGACTACGAAACCACCGGCATCAATCCCCGTTGCGACCGGCCGCTGCAGGTTGCCGGGATTCGCACCGACCACGAGCTCAACGAAATCGACGAGCCGGTCAATCTCTACTGCCAGCCCAGCGAAGACATCCTGCCGCACCCGGCTGCGTGCGCGATCACTGGTATTACCCCGAGCCAGCTCGCCGAAAAGGGTTTGAGCGAAGCCGATTTCATGACCCGGGTACACGCGCAACTGGCCGCGCCCGGCACGTGTGGCGCGGGTTACAACACCTTGCGTTTCGACGACGAGATGACGCGCTACAGTTTGTATCGCAATTTCTTCGACCCGTACGCGCGCGAATGGCAGGGCGGCAACAGTCGCTGGGACTTGATCGACGTGGTGCGTGCCGCGTATGCCTTGCGTCCGGACGGGCTGGTCTGGCCGACCGATGACGAGGGGCGGGTGACCCTCAAGCTCGAGCGTCTGACAGCCGCCAACAACATTGATCACGGGCATGCCCACGAAGCGTTGTCGGACGTGCGCGCAACCATCGCGCTGGCGCGGTTGATCCGTGAAAAGCAGCCAAAGCTGTACGACTGGCTGTTCCAGATGCGCAGCAAGCAAAAAGTCATGGATCAGATTCGCCTGCTTCAGCCGATGGTGCATATCAGCGGACGCTTCTCGGCGGCGCGCAGTTATGTCGGTGTGGTACTGCCGCTGGCCTGGCACCCGAAAAACCGCAACGCCTTGATCGTCTGCGACTTGCACCTCGATCCGCAGGGCTTGCTCGATCTGGATGCGCAAACCCTGCGCCAGCGCCTGTACACCCGCCGTGATGATTTGCTGGAAGGCGAGTTGCCGGTACCGCTCAAGCTGATTCACATAAACCGTTGCCCGGTGGTGGCACCGCTGACGGTATTGCGTGCCCAGGATCAGCAAAGGCTGGGTCTGGACATGGCGCTTTATCAGGAACGAACGCTGCGACTAACTGACGCACAACAAGTTTTGAAAGATAAAGTTGCGGCGATTTATGCCAGTGAAGATTTCACCCCGAGCGAGGATCCGGAACAACAGTTGTACGACGGATTTATCGGTGACCGCGACCGGCGTCTATGTGAGCAAGTCAGAGCGGCTGATCCTGCTCAATTGGCGCAAGAGCAATGGCCTTTCGATGATGAACGTTTGCCTGAATTACTTTTTCGATATCGAGCACGCAACTTTCCAGAGACGTTGAATCCTGAAGAGCAGGCGCGCTGGCAAATATTCTCTCGGCAGCGTTTGTCCGAGCCTGAATGGGGTGCACCCAATACCTTGAAATCTTTTACGCAGGCCGCAGAGCAATGGTTGCTAAGTGCGACACCGATGCAGAAAGAGGTGCTCAATGAATGGCAGAATTATGTCCAGGCATTACGCAAACGTTTGAATCTTTGAAATCGAACATGCCCGGGAGCAAATTCCAGGCATAAAAAAACGCCAGCATTCGCTGGCGTTTCTTTTTTCGCGGATCGCTCTGCGAAGGCGTTGCGGCTTAGCCCAGCAGGGTAGCCCAGCCTTCAACCACGTCACCGCCCCACTTGGCTTTCCACTCTTTCAGAGTTTTGTGGTTGCCACCTTTGGTTTCGATGACTTCGCCGTTGTGCGGGTTTTTGTATTGTTTAACTTTGCGGGCACGCTTGGTGCCGGTAGTTTTTACTGCGCCGCCGCGTGGTGCTTTGGTTTTCGATTCCGGATCCAGCAGCGCGATGATGTCACGCAGGGATTTGGAGTATTCGCCCATCAGGGTGCGCAGTTTGCCTTCGAATTCCAGCTCGGTTTGCAGTTTGTCGTCTTGCGACAGGTTCTTCAAACGGGCTTGCAGCTCTTTGATTGCTTCTTCGGTGGCGCGATATTCGTTGATCAAGGACATGATTACTACCTTAGTAGAGTGCTGAATTGCAGGGGACAGTGGCGCAATAATAGTCAGGCTGTTTCATCAAGTAAACATTTAACCGGGTTTTTTATTTAAATGAGTTACAAGAATTAGCAGCGAATTGAATGTTCAGTTAAATAGTGTGATGCAGTCATCACAGATATTCACAGTGCCCTGCACAAAAGGAGTCATTGATTTGTCGTCAAGTTGACGGTGGGCCCGTCAAAAAAAGCCCTGCTGCGGGGCCGGACGCACGCCCGCGTTCATCAATACTGCAGTTTTCCTGCGCAGTCGCTAGAATGGCGGCCTTTGCGAAGTTCTGGAGTTACCCCCTCATGCGCACTTTTCGGCTGGTGATTTCTTGCCCGGACCGCGTTGGCATCGTTGCCAAAGTCAGTAATTTTCTGGCATCCCACAACGGCTGGATCACCGAAGCGAGCCACCACTCGGACAATCAGGTTGGCTGGTTCTTCATGCGTCACGAGATTCGTGCCGATTCGCTGCCGTTCGGTATTGAAGTATTGCGCGAGAAGTTTGCGCCAATCGCCGAAGAGTTCTCGATGGACTGGCGCATCACCGATACCGAGCAGAAAAAACGCGTGGTGTTGATGGCCAGCCGCGAATCCCACTGCCTGGCTGACCTGCTGCACCGCTGGCACAGCGATGAGCTGGACTGCGAAATATCCTGCGTGATTTCCAATCACGACGACCTGCGCAGCATGGTCGAGTGGCACGGCATTCCTTATTACCATGTTCCGGTCAATCCGCAGGACAAGGAACCGGCCTTCGCCGAAGTGTCACGTCTGGTCAAACAGCACGACGCCGAAGTTGTAGTGCTGGCGCGCTACATGCAAATCCTGCCGCCGGCGCTGTGCCGCGAATATGCGCACCAGGTCATCAATATTCACCACAGCTTCCTGCCGTCGTTCGTCGGCGCCAAGCCTTATCACCAGGCGTCCCTGCGTGGCGTGAAGCTGATCGGCGCGACCTGCCATTACGTGACCGAAGAGCTGGACGCCGGCCCGATCATCGAGCAGGACGTTGTGCGCGTCAGCCACAGCGACAGCATCGAAGACATGGTGCGTTTCGGTCGTGACGTCGAGAAGATGGTTCTGGCGCGCGGTCTGCGTTATCACCTCGAAGATCGAGTGCTGGTGCACGGCAACAAGACTGTGGTGTTCTGATCGAACTCACGCATGCTTGAAAAAGGAAGGGCCTGGGCGTTCAATCGTCCAGGCCCTTTTTTGTATAAATCCCTTTGCCGTTTTTTGATCCGAGGAAAAGCCATGAGCGATCCACTGGACAAAGCCACTTCCAAAGCACCCGCTACGTTGGGCGAGGGTTGTTTGAGTCGCTATGACCCGGATGACATGAGCCCGGAGGATGGCACCGAGTTTCCCGGTGCGGCCGAGTTGTGGGAGCAGTTGCAGGATGAGCCCGAAGTTAAGGACGGGAAGAGCTGAAAGATCGTCCGAACGCGGCCCGAGCCCTCGGCAGCTCACATTTGGAATGTGATCCCCCTGTAGGAGCTGCCGCAGGCTGCGATCTTCTAAGCTTGACGCACCTTCATCAGCTTCCTCAGCAACGGTCGCCCCAGCATCATCAGAAACACCGGCCCACCGACCACCAGATAGAAATAAAACGTCACCACCCGCCAGATCAGAATCGCCGCCGCTGCTGTCGATTTGCCGACCATGGGTGCCAGCAGCGCCGCCGAGGTCAACTCCGCAGCGCCCGCGCCACCGGGCAACAGACTGAACTGCCCGGCGCCCAGCGAAAGCATCTGCACCAGAAAACTCCAGGCCCACTGCAAGTCCGCTCCCAAACCGCGCAATGCCAGATACAGCACGCTGTAGCGCAGCAGCCAATGCACACAGGTCAGGACGAAGACTTTGCTCAAGGTTTGCCATGGCAATTTCAGCGTATCGATGAATGCCGCAAGAAAATGCAGCAGCTTGCGTGCCCAGCGGCGACGGGTGTCGGCGCGCACGTTCATGCGGGCCAGCAACCGGCCGCTCAGGCGAATCAGTCGGCGATGGTAGCGCGCAAGCAGCACGCAACTGCACAACCCGCCGAACAACGACACGGCGCTGATAATCAGCAGCCATTCCATACGGTCACTGAGGTGTTGAAACAGCGCGTAAATCAGAATGCCGCTCAGGGCGCAGAGAAAAAACAGCAAATCGCTGAGTTGATCCATGGCAAACACTGCGCTGCCTCGGGCCGGCCGTACGCCGCAGCGGGCCAGCAGCGCCATGATCGTCAGCGGTCCGCCGCTGCCGCCGGGTGTCGCGCAATAGGCGAACTCGGCCGCCATGACCACGCCCAGGCTTTTCAGCGGCGTGACGCGGTCACGTTGATCGCCGAGCAACAAACGCAGGCGCAAGGTGTTGATGCCCCAGCACAGCAGAATCATGCCGAACATGATCAGCAGCCATTGCAGCGGAAAGCTGTGCAGGCGCGCCCAGATTTCACTGCCACCGAGCAGCAGCGGAATCAGCACCGCAGCGAGCAGGCCGACCAACAGCACAATGCCGCGGTTCATGCGGCGTGTTCCAGTTGACCGCTCTGTTGGGCCAGCCAGTTGATTTTGGTCATCGGTACTCGTCCATCCGTCAGTAGCCGTTCGAGGGTATCAAGCCAATATTCGCGGGAGAACCCGTGGCGCATGTCCACCGGGTGCAATCCTAGCCGAATCACCGGCGCTTGGCGCCAGCGCTGTTCACGTTGCTCGCTGAGGATTTTTGAAAGGCCACGACGCCAGGCGCTGCGGGCACTCCAGACCAGGCCCGGCGCGTCGATCGGGGTGAAATCCGGCAGACGATACAGATGCTGCGGATCACTGGTATAGCGCAACGGCAATGCGGCCAGCGCCTGGCGCGTGCCTTCGCTCATCAACCAGGCCGGGGCAACGAAACCGTGCAATGGCCAGTCGTAGCGCTGGAACATTTCAATGCCGGCGCGCAGACGGGCGAGGGCGGCCTCGTGGGACAAACGATAGAACTCGCCTTCATGGGTATAGATGCGGCGCATGAACCAGTCGCGCGGCGTACGCGGTCGAGGCTCCTGGTCATCATGGAAAAAACCGTGAAGGGCCAATTCATCGCCACGGGCGACGCGCTCGCTCAGAAGTCGACGAAAATCCGCGTGTGCATCGAGGTTGCCGTGGCGATGAAAATCCGGCACCACCAGCCAGGTCATCGGCACGTTGCCCAGTGCATCGACTGCCTCGACAAACGGTTGGTAATCCGCCCAGGTCGATGGCGCCACGTCGTGCAACACCAGCAGCACAGCGGGGCGGTTGATGAGATCAGCCATTAGCCACCCGAGGGATCGCGTGGCCGAGGACAGCGTGGTAGTGACTCAGCAGGCTGTCGACCACGGTGTCCCAGGCGTAATGGCGTTCGACATGTTGGCGCGCCTGAGCACCGAGTTTGTTAACGCCGCGACTGAACAATTCGCGCACGGCATTGGCCATCGCCTGCGGATTATTCGGTGCGCAGAGCAGGCCGCAAGACTCGGCGACGATTTCTTCAAACGCCCCGGCCGCCACCGCCACCACCGGAATGCCGCAAGCCATGGCCTCAAGGATCACCAGGCCGAAAGTTTCCTGATCACCGGCGTGCAGCAGCGCATCGGCACTGGCCATCAGTCGCGCAACGGTCGGTGCCGTGCAGAATTCATTGATGACACTGACGTTGTCCGGCACCACAGCGGGCATCGACGAGCCGACCAGCAGCAGGTGATAGCGCGGTCCGAGGCGTTGCATGCATTTGAGCAGCACCGGCAGGTTTTTCTCTTTCGAACCACGCCCGGCAAAGATCAGCAGACGCGTGTCTTCGTCGATCCCCAGTTCGGCGCGCAGGCCTGAATCACGGGCGTCAGGGTTGAAAGTTTGCAGATCGACACCCAGCGGTTGCACGAAGACGTTACGCACGCCGAGGCCGATAAGCTTGTCTGCCATGACCTGGCTCGGCGCGAGAACCCGGTCAAAGTTGCCGTAGAGCTTGGTGACGTAAGCCTCGATATTCGGCGTGACCCATTGGCCCATGCGGTTACTGACCAATAGCGGCAGGTCGGAATGATAAAAGCCGATCACCGGCACATCCAGTTGTCGCCGGGCATCCAGAGCGGCCCACGCCGTGAGGTACGGATCGCCGACTTCGATCAGATCCGGCTGCAAATCCTGAAGGACATTTCGCCACGGGGCCAGGCGTACCGGAAAGCGATAACCCTTGCCGAAGGGCAGGGCGGGAGCGGGAACCGTGTAGACACCATCGTGCTCGCCGAATTTTGCCCCGGGGATCAGCAGGCTATGGCGAATCCCGGATTTGATGCCCAGCCGACGGTGCTTGGCATCCAGATAAGTACGCACGCCGCCGCTGGCCGGGGCGTAGAACATGGTGATGTCGGCAATGTGCACGGTGATGGTCCCTGCGCTGTTGTTCTCCCTTGGTTGACCTTTATCCGCAAGGGATGTTCGGTCGGGATTGCTGGCAGGGGTGTCATTGAGGTTTTGAGGCGTTTGAAAGGACGCCTTCGCGAGCAAGCTCGCTCCCACAGGGGAATGCATTACAACTGTGGGAGCGAGCTTGCTCGCGAAGAGGCCGGCAGGTGCGCCTTAAATACGGAAACTGCCCACCAATTGCGTCAACCGCGAAGCCTGCTGCTCCAGATCCGAACACGCACGCAACGTTGCGTGCAGGTTCTCCACGCCTTCCTGGTTCAGCGTGTTGATCTCGGTGATGTCGACGTTGATCGACTCGACCACCGCGGTCTGCTCCTCGGTCGCGGTCGCCACCGACTGGTTCATCCCGTCGATCTCGCCAATCCGTTGAGTCACGCTGTTAAGACGCTCACCGGCAAGGTTGGCGATCTCGACGCTGTCTTGGCTGTGACGCTGGCTCTCACTCATGGTGCTCACCGATTCCCGCGCGCCGACTTGCAGTTCCTCGATCATGGTCTGCACTTGCTGCGCCGATTCCTGCGTGCGGTGCGCCAGATTACGCACTTCATCCGCCACCACGGCGAAACCACGACCGGCCTCACCGGCACGCGCTGCTTCAATGGCCGCGTTGAGCGCAAGCAGGTTGGTTTGCTGGGAAATACTGGTGATGACTTCGAGAATCTGCCCGATGTTCACTGTTTTGCTGTTCAGCGACTCGATGTTGCTGCTCGACGCACTGAGCATGCTCGACAGTTGATTCATCGCCTTGATGCTGCGATCCACCACTTGCTGGCCGTCTTCGGCGAGGCCGCGGGCGTCGCTGGCCTGATTCGAGGCCTGGGCGGCATTGCGGGCAATTTCCTGTGCGGCGGCGCCGAGCTGATTGATCGCGGCAGCGACACTGCTGGTGCGCGAAGCCTGCTGATCGGAGTTGTACATCGACGAATTCGACGCAGCGACCACGCGCAGGGCGACTTCGTTGACTTGGCCGGTGGCCGACGACACTTCGCGGATCGAGCCGTGAATCCGCTCGACGAAGCGGTTGAACGCCGTACCCAGCACACCAAATTCATCGTTATTGACGATGGTCAGACGCTTGGTCAGGTCACCTTCGCCATCGGCGATGTCTTCCATGGCGCGGGTCATGACGTGCAGCGGCTGGATCAGGATGCGGATCAACATGCCGAGCAGGGCAAGGATGATGCCGACGGCGATGATGGTCGCAATGACTGCCGAGGCGCGGAATTCGCTGAGCATCGCGAAGGCCTGGTCCTTGTCCACCGACAGGCCGATGTACCAGTTCACCGACGGCAGGCCTTTGATCGGCGCGAAGGTGACGATGCGGGTTTTGCCATCGACGGTGACTTCACTGAAGTCGCTGCTGATGCGCGGGGTGTCCTGTGGATAAGCTTCCTTGAGTGATTTCATCACCAGGGCTTTGTCCGGGTGCACCAGAATCTTGCCGTCGGCGCTGACCAGGAACACATAACCCATGCCGTCGAAATCCCGGGCGGCGAGGGTGTCGACCAGTGATTGCAGGCTCAGGTCGCCGCCGACCACGCCGACGCTCTGGCCGGATTTTTTCGAGGCGGTGGCGACGGAGATGATCAACTGACCGGTGGCCGCGTCGATGTACGGTTCGGTCAAGGTCGAGGTGCTGCTGCTCTCGGCACCTTTATACCAAGGGCGAACCCGCGGATCGAAACCGTCGGGCATCTTCACGTCCGGGCGGATGGTGAAGTGGCCGGTGGCATCGCCCAGATAGGTGGCCATAAACGTCGAAGTCAGGGTTTTCTGTTCCAGCAAACTGGCGACGTTGGCGGGTTCGGGGTTGATGGCAATGTTCTGGGCGGCGTTTTCGACCAGCATAATGCGGCCGCTGAGCCAGGTCTGGATGCTGCCGGCAGTGACTTCGCCCATCTCATTGAGATAGTTGTCCAGGTCTTCACGAATCGCGTTGCGCTGTAGCCAGTCGTTGTAAAGCGTAAACGAGGCAAAAGCGGCGATGACGATGAGGGCGGCGGCAAGCAAAATTTTATGGCTGAAGCGCAGATTTTTGTTCATGGCTTGGGGTTCCGCTAAGGTCTTAATGTCCTGGGCGTGCTTTTATAAAGACGCGCAATATGGGCAAAGGTGAATAAAAGCTGATATTTCCGTCTCTCCTTAGGGAAATGTCCTACCGACTTTTCAGTCAGGTCTACGCCTTTATCTATCGGCCATCGCGCATTAAAGATTAACCATTGGGTGACAAAATGCCTGACTCATCGCAACTCGTAATCGGCGCCGATCTCGCCGGGCAACCGATCGCACAGGCCATGCGCCTGGCAAACCGTCACGGCCTTATCGCCGGCGCCACCGGTACCGGTAAAACCGTGACCTTGCAGCGCTTGGCCGAAGCCTTCAGCGACGCCGGCGTCGCTGTATTTGCGGCCGACATCAAGGGCGACCTGTGCGGCCTCGGTGCTGCGGGCAACCCTCAGGGCAAGGTCGCCGAGCGCATCGCCGGGATGCCTTGGCTCAATCATCAGCCCCAGGCTTATCCGGTGACGTTGTGGGATATCCACGGCGAGTCCGGTCATCCATTGCGCACTACGTTGAGCGAAATGGGCCCACTGTTGATCGGCAGTCTGCTGGAGCTCACCGACAGTCAGCAGTCGGCGCTGTATGCCGCATTCAAGGTCGCGGATCGCGAAGGGCTGTTGTTGCTGGATCTGAAGGATCTGAAAGCGCTGCTCAACCACCTCAAGGACAACCCGCAGTTGTTGGGCGAAGATGCGGCGCTGATGACCACCGGTTCCAGTCAGGCGCTGTTGCGCCGTCTGGCAACCCTGGAGCAGCAGGGCGCCGAGGCCCTGTTCGGCGAGCCGGCGCTGCAGCTCGAAGACATCCTGCAACCGGCCGCCGATGGCCGTGGGCGCATTCATCTGCTGGATGCCAGTCGTCTGGTGCACGAGGCACCGAAGGTGTATGCGACGTTCCTGTTGTGGCTGCTCGCCGAATTGTTCGAGCAGTTGCCGGAGCGCGGCGATGCCGACAAACCGCTGCTGGCGCTGTTTTTCGATGAGGCGCATTTGCTGTTCGGCGATACCCCGAAGGCGTTGCAGGAACGGCTGGAGCAAGTGGTGCGGTTGATCCGTTCCAAAGGCGTGGGTGTGTATTTCGTCACTCAATCGCCAGCCGACTTGCCGGACGATGTGCTGGCGCAGTTGGGCCTGCGCGTTCAGCACGGCTTGCGCGCGTTCACCGCCAAAGAGCAGAAATCCCTGCGCGCGGTGGCGGACGGCTTCCGGCCGAATCCGGCATTTGACAGTCTGTCGGTGCTGACCGAGTTGGGGATCGGCGAGGCGCTGGTCGGCACGCTCACGGAAAAAGGCACGCCGGAAATGGTTCAGCGCGTACTGGTGGCGCCACCGCAGTCGCGAATCGGGCCGCTGACGGAAACCGAGCGCACGGTGCTGATTGCCGGGTCACCGTTCAAAGGGCGCTATGACAAACCGATTGATCGCGAGTCGGCTTATGAAATCCTGATGGGGCGTAAAGGGTTGGCGCCGGATGCAGAGGCACCCGCGGGCAAACCAGCGGCCGAGGAACCGAGCCTGGCTGATCGTGCCGGGGAGTTTCTCGGCACGGCGGCGGGCCAGGCGTTGAAATCGGCAATGCGCCAGGCAGCCAACAACCTGGGTAAACAACTGGTGCGTGGCTTGATGGGCTCCCTGCTCGGCGGCAGCAAACGCCGCTAAAAGCAAAGATCGCAGCCTGCGGCAGCTCCTACAGGGGATTGCATTCCAACTGTAGGAGCTGCCGCAGGCTGCGATCTTTTGATCTTGCTTTCAGGTTTTGTCTTTGGCGTGCGCCGCCAATCGCTCCAGTGCCGCGCGCAAGCCCGGGTCACTGATGCCGTCCGCCGTGGCCTGAATGGTCGCCGCCGCGTTCGTCGACAGGTCCATCGTGTGCCCGGTCGCCCCGCGCTGAACCGTCGGCGGCTGCACCTTGAACAGAATCCGCGTCAGGCTGGCGAACTCATCGAACATCTGCAATTGCCGTTGCAGGCGTTTTTGCTGATAACGCAGACGCGTGGCCCAGTGGCCATCGGTCACGATCAACAGCAGATTGCCTTCACGCCACGACGCCACATGGCAATGTTCGCGGGCGGCGGGTTGCAGTTGGCTTTCGAGCAGGCGTTGCAGATGACCCAGTCGATGGGCATGGCCGAGGATGGCTTTGAGCGGCTTGGCTTCGCGTAGCAAAACGGCGGGTGCTTTGGCCGTAAGAGGGCGAAATGCCATGATCGAACACCTGAAGTAACAGAAGCGCCATGGTAGCAGAAAGCACCGAAATCACTCGCCCATTGCTTTTGCCCCTGCTTTACCCATTAAATCAACGACTAACTTCTTTCCCTTGTGGGTTGAAGTTGAGCAAAACGCCCTTATTTTAAGTGAGCCCCGTCAAAGCGCAGTGCCAGCATCGTGGAACATCGCCACTTTCCTCACCACCGTTTCCGGGTAGAATGCTCGTTCGCATGCGGCCATGAGGGCTGCTCGGGCGACTCACGGGGCCGCCCTCCATCCCTTTAGTGTGGAAGATCTGCCGATATGTTTGCGCCTTTGTTAAAGAAACTTTTTGGAAGCAAGAACGAGCGTGAAGTCAAACGCATGCTCAAGACGGTACAGAACGTCAATGCCTTCGAAGAGCAAATGGTAGCCCTTTCGGACGATCAATTGCGCGCCAAGACTGAAGAGTTCAAAGCCCGCATCGCCAAAGGGGAAACCCTCGACAAGCTATTGCCAGAAGCCTTTGCGGTTGCCCGCGAAGCCGGCAAGCGTGTCATGGGCATGCGCCACTTCGACGTGCAACTCGTCGGTGGCATGACCTTGCACGAAGGCAAGATCGCCGAAATGCGCACCGGTGAGGGTAAAACCCTCGTGGCGACCCTGGGTGTTTACCTCAACGCACTGTCCGGCAAGGGCGTGCACGTTGTGACGGTGAACGACTACCTGGCACGTCGTGACGCCAACTGGATGCGCCCGCTGTATGAATTCCTCGGCCTGACCGTCGGCGTCGTGACGCCGTTCCAGCCGCCGGAAGAGAAGCGCCAGGCTTACGCTGCGGACATCACCTACGGCACCAACAACGAATTCGGTTTCGACTACCTGCGCGACAACATGGCGTTCAGCATGGAAGAAAAATTCCAGCGCGAACTCAATTTTGCCGTGATCGACGAAGTCGACTCCATCCTTATCGACGAAGCACGTACCCCGCTGATCATTTCGGGTCAGGCCGAGGACAGCTCCAAGCTGTACACCGAGATCAACAAACTGATCCCGCAGCTGGAACTGCACGTTGAAGAAGTCGAAGGCGAAGTCACCAAGGCTGGCCACTACACCGTTGACGAGAAGACCCGTCAGGTCGAACTCAACGAAGCCGGTCACCAGTTCATCGAAGACATGCTCACCCGCGTCGGCCTGCTGGCTGAAGGCGAGAGCCTGTACTCGGCACATAACCTGGGCCTGTTGACCCACGTTTATGCCGGTCTGCGTGCGCACAAGCTGTTCAATCGCAACATTGAATACATCGTGCAGGACGGCCAGGTCGTACTGGTCGACGAACACACCGGTCGTACCATGCCGGGTCGTCGTTTGTCCGAAGGTCTGCACCAGGCCATCGAAGCCAAAGAAGGCTTGAACATTCAGGCCGAGAGCCAGACCTTGGCATCGACCACGTTCCAGAACTACTTCCGTCTGTACACCAAGCTGTCCGGCATGACCGGTACCGCTGACACCGAAGCGTTCGAATTCCACCAGATCTATGGTCTGGAAGTGATGGTCATTCCGCCGAACAAGCCGTTGGCGCGTAAGGACTACAACGACCTGGTGTTCCTGACTGCCGAAGAGAAGTACGCGGCAATCGTTACCGACATCAAGGAAAGCATGGCTGCCGGTCGTCCGGTGCTGGTGGGTACTGCAACCATCGAAACTTCCGAGCACATGTCCGCATTGCTCGTGAAGGAAGGCATCGAACACAAGGTTCTGAACGCCAAGTTCCACGAAAAAGAAGCCGAGATCATCGCGCAGGCCGGTCGTCCGGGCGCACTGACCATCGCTACCAACATGGCCGGTCGTGGTACGGACATCCTGTTGGGCGGCAACTGGGAAGTTGAAGTTGCTTCGCTGGAAGATCCGACGCCTGAGCAGATCGCCCAGATCAAGGCCGACTGGCAGAAGCGCCACCAACAAGTGCTGGAATCCGGCGGCTTGCAGGTGATCGCATCCGAGCGTCACGAATCCCGTCGTATCGACAACCAGCTGCGCGGCCGTGCCGGTCGTCAGGGTGATGCCGGTTCCAGCCGCTTCTACCTGTCGCTGGAAGACAGCCTGATGCGCATTTTCGCCTCTGATCGGGTGAAGAACTTCATGAAAGCCTTGGGCATGCAGCCGGGCGAAGCGATCGAGCACCGCATGGTGACCAACGCGATCGAGAAGGCGCAGCGCAAGGTTGAAGGCCGTAACTTCGACATTCGTAAGCAATTGCTTGAGTTCGATGACGTCAACAACGAACAGCGTAAAGTGATCTATCACATGCGTAACACGTTGCTGGCCGCTGACAACATTGGCGAGACCATCGCTGACTTCCGTCAGGACGTACTCAACGCCACCGTCAGCGCGCACATTCCGCCGCAATCGCTGCCAGAGCAGTGGGACGTCGCCGGTCTGGAAGCTTCGCTGCAGAGCGACTTCGGTGTGGCGCTGCCGATCCAGCAATGGCTCGACGAAGACGATCACCTGTACGAAGAAACCCTGCGCGAGAAGCTCATGACCGAGCTGATGGCCGCGTACAACGAGAAAGAAGATCAGGCCGGTGCCGAGGCACTGCGCTCCTTCGAGAAGCAAATCGTTCTGCGCGTGCTGGATGATCTGTGGAAAGACCACCTGTCGACCATGGATCACCTGCGTCACGGCATCCACCTGCGTGGCTATGCCCAGAAAAACCCGAAGCAGGAATACAAGCGCGAGTCGTTCACGCTGTTCTCCGAGCTGCTCGATTCGATCAAGCGCGACTCGATCCGTGTGCTGTCGCACGTTCAGGTCCGCCGCGAAGATCCGGAAGCCGAAGAGCAACGTCTGCGTCAGGAAGCCGAAGCACTGGCCGCCCGCATGCAGTTCGAACACGCCGAAGCGCCGGGTCTGGAGCAACCGGAATTGCTCGGTGAAGAGGTTGATGTGGCCCTCGCCACCGCCCCGGTTCGCAACGAGCAGAAGCTGGGCCGCAACGAACTGTGCTACTGCGGTTCGGGCAAGAAATTCAAGCATTGCCACGGGCAGATCCAGTAAAACCCGTTCCAATCGCTGAAATACCCGCGCCGCGACCGGCTCCTGCCGTCGCGGCGTTTTGCCATTTAAACCACTGCCTGCAAATGGGCGGTGCAGACATCATTGAGTAAGGAGCGCATTCATGGCTGTTGGTCTTGGTCCTTTGCCAACGTTGCACCCGGTTGCCGGTTTTGAACTCGGTATCGCCTCGGCCGGCATCAAGCGCCCCGGGCGCAAAGATGTCGTGGTGATGCGCTGCGCCGAAGGTTCGACGGTGGCGGGCGTGTTCACGTTGAACGCCTTTTGTGCAGCACCAGTGATTCTGGCGAAGAAGCGCGTACAGAACGATGTGCGCTACTTGCTGACCAACACCGGTAACGCCAACGCCGGTACCGGTGAGCCAGGCCTGGCCGCCGCCGAGCGCACCTGCGCGAAGCTCGCCGAGCTGACCGGCGTCGATGCAAACCAGATTCTGCCGTACTCCACCGGTGTCATCGGCGAGCCACTGCCGGTCGAGAAGATCGAAGGTGCACTGCAAGCGGCACTGGACGATCTGTCGGAAAACAACTGGGAAGCGGCCGCCACCGGGATCATGACCACCGATACGTTGCCCAAGGGCGCCAGCCGCCAGTTCCAGCATGACGGCGTGACCATCACCGTCACCGGCATCAGCAAAGGCGCGGGCATGATCCGCCCGAACATGGCGACCATGCTGGGCTACATCGCTACCGACGCCAAAGTCTCCCGTGAGGTCTTGCAAAACCTGATGCTCGACGGCGCCAACAAGTCGTTCAACCGCATCACCATCGACGGCGACACTTCGACTAACGACTGCTGCATGCTGATCGCCACCGGTAAGGCTGCCCTGCCGGAAATCACCCGCGCGGAAGGCGAGCTGTTCGCCAAACTCAAACAAGCGGTGTTCGAAGTGTGCATGGACGTGGCCCAGGCCATCGTGCGTGACGGCGAAGGCGCAACCAAGTTCGTCACCGTTGAAGTGAACGGCGGCGGCAATCATCAGGAATGCCTCGACGTTGGCTACACCGTGGCGCACTCGCCGCTGATCAAGACCGCGCTGTTCGCCTCCGACCCGAACTGGGGCCGTATTCTGGCGGCTGTCGGTCGTGCCGGCGTGCCGGATCTGGACGTGAGCAAGATCGACGTGTTCCTCGGCGAAGTGTGCATCGCCAGTCGTGGCGCCCGCGCCGCGACCTACACTGAGGCGCAAGGCTCGGCGGTGATGCAGCAGGAAGAGATCACCATCCGCATCGAACTGGGTCGTGGCGATTGCAGCGAAACCATCTGGACCACCGACCTGTCGCACGAATATGTGAAGATCAACGCCGAGTACCGGACCTGATCTAACCTGAGACCGAGTCGCCTGCATCGCCAGCAGGCTGGCTCCCACAGTAGTTTTGTGAACGACACAGATCCCTTGTAGGAGCTAGCCTGCTAGCGATAGCGGAGTTTCAGGCAACATCAACGTTGAATGTGCCGGCCTCTTCGCGAGCAAGCTCGCTCCCACAGGGTTCACTGGTGTACACAATATTTGTGAGTATCCGGGATCACTGTGGGAGCGAGCTTGCTCGCGAAGGCGGTAGCCCAGACACTACGAGTCCCAAAGCTGTCCCCCTGACGAAAAGGCGCCACACCATGTCCTTGCACCTGATCATCGGCGACAAACTGCTTTCCTCTTGGTCCTTGCGCGCCGCGTTGGCGCTTGAGCTGACCGGCGCGCCCTACACCGAAGAGTTGATCAAACTCGGCAAGCCTGACACCCGTGCGCTTTTGCTCAAGCATTCGCCGACCGCCAAGGTACCGCTGCTGAAAACCGCACGCGGCACCGTTGCCGATTCGCTGGCGATTGCCGAATACCTGGCCGAGCAGTTCCCTTCCGAGCAACTCTGGCCAACCGATATCGCCGCCCGCGCCCAGGCCCGATCAGCCTGTGCGCAGATGCACAGCGGCTTCTTCGCCATGCGCAACCACATGCCGTTCAACCTCAGCCACGACGCGCCGCTGAATCCGGTGCCGCCAGAGGTTAAGGTCGATATCGAGCGCATGCTCGCGCTGTGGGCAGAATGCCGTGCCGTCGCCACCGAGTCCGGGCCGTACCTGTTTGGCCGTGTGAGCCTGGCCGATGCGTTTTTTGCGCCGATCGCCGTGCGCCTGCGCACCTATCAGGTGAACTTGCCGGACGCCGACGAAGCCTATGTTGAAACCGTCTACCAATGGCCCGCCTTCAAGGCGTGGCAAAAGGCTGGACTGGAGGAATTGAACCCGTGAAACGCGTACACGTCGCCGCCGCCGTCATTCGTGACAGCAGTGGCAAAATCCTTATCGCCCGCCGTGCCGACACTCAGCATCAGGGTGGTTTGTGGGAGTTTCCCGGCGGCAAGGTCGAGGCCGACGAATCGGTCGAAACCGCGCTGGCCCGAGAGCTGCAAGAAGAGTTGGGCATCGTCGTTGGCGCCGCTCGGCCGTTGATCAAGGTGCGTCACGATTACCCGGACAAGCAGGTGTTGCTGGATGTCTGGGAAGTGTCGAATTTCAGCGGCGAGCCGCACGGTGCCGAAGGCCAGCCATTGGCCTGGGTGACGGCGAAGGAGCTGGCGAACTATGAGTTCCCGGCCGCCAACCAGCCGATCGTCGCAGCGGCACGTTTGCCTGCCGAATACCTGATCACGCCGGAAGATCTGGAAACCCCGGCCTTGCTGCGCGGAATTCAGAAGGCGATTGCCGGCGGGATCAAATTGATCCAGCTACGCGCACCGAATGGCTATGACCCGAAGTACCGCGATCTGGCGGTGGACGCCGCGGGGCTGTGTGCGGGCAAGGCGCAATTGATGATCAAGGGACCATTCGAATGGCTCGGTGATTTTCCGTCTGCGGGGTGGCACATCACTTCCGCGCAGTTGCGTAAATACGCAGCGGCGGGGCGCCCGTTGCCGGCGCAGCGCTGGCTTGCGGCGTCTTGCCATAACGCCGAAGAGCTGGCGCTGGCCGAGCAGATGGGCGTGGACTTCGTGACCTTGTCGCCGGTGCAGCCGACCTTGACCCATCCGGATGCGCAGCCGTTGGGCTGGGAGCAGGCTTCGACGTTGATCGAGGGCTTCAGCAAACCGGTGTTTTTGCTGGGGGGAGTTGGCCCGGCAGAGTGCGAAAAGGCCTGGGGTGTTGGGGCGCAGGGTGTGGCGGGGATTCGGGCGTTCTGGCCTGAGGCTTGATCATGTAGAGCGGCCACCGGCCTCATCGCTGGCAAGCCAGCTCCCACAGGGTTTTGTGTCGTTCACAGATGTTGTGTACACCAATGGAACCTGTGGGAGCTGGCTTGCCAGCGATGGCGTCCTGTCAGACGCTATTTATCTGAAGGCTTCACCGCCGGCTGCCACAAAATCTCCGCAATCCCCTGGCGCCGCGCAATCACCCGTGCCGCGACAAACAACAAATCCGACAACCGATTGATATACGCCAGGCCAACCCCGGCCAAGGGTTCTTCAGCATTCAAATGCTGACAGCGCCGCTCGGCACTCCTTGCCAGACTCCGGCACACATGCGCCTGAGCAATCAGCATCGAACCGCCCGGCAGAATGAAATTCTCCAGCGGCCCCAACTCTTCGTTCCAGACATCAATCGCCGCTTCCAGCCGTTCGATTTCCGCCACGTTCAGTGCCTGATATTCCGGCATCGCCAACTCGCCCCCGAGGTCGAATAGCCGATGCTGACAGGGCGCCAGCACCTCGATCAGCTCATTCAGCCCCGGATACGTCTCACGCTCGGCAATCAAACCGGCCAGTAACACGCCGACCTGACTGTTCAGCGTATCGACCTCGCCAATGGCCTCGATGCGTGGGTGATCCTTGGGCACGCGGCGGCCATCGCCCAGGCCGGTTTCGCCTTTGTCGCCGGTGCGGGTGTAGATTTTCGACAGGCGAAAGCCCATGGGTTACCTCGTCAGTTGATTGGTTTCAGCAGCGATGGGCAGTGGATGGGCCAGCGGCAGGCGCAACGTGAAACACGTACCTTGCCCCGGCGCCGACTGCACCTCCATCTGCCCTTTGTGATTATTGGTGATGATGAAGTACGACACCGACAAGCCAAGACCGGTGCCCTGGCCAATTTCCTTGGTGGTGAAAAACGGTTCGAAGGTGCGCTTGCGCACGTTCTCGCTCATGCCGATGCCGTTGTCCTCTACCTGAATCTCGGCCCACGGCGGATTGAGTCTGGTGCGCAGAATGATCCGCCCTGGCTCGCTGTCCTCCTCGCGCTGATGAATGGCTTGCGCGGCGTTCTTCAACAGGTTGAGCAGCACTTGCTCCAGCTCGTTGGCAGTGCCCGGTACCGGGCCGAGCGCCGGGTCGAACTGGCGGATGATCGCCTGACCCTTGAAGTCAAAACCGATGGCCAGGTCGAAGTCGTTACCGGCGATTTCCACCGCTTGATCAATCAGTGCCGGCAGATCGCACGGCGCCATCTGCCGCGTGCTGCGACGGCTGAAGCTGAGCATGTGGGTGACGATTTTCGCTGCCCGCGCACCAGCCTGTTGAATACCGTCGAGCAGTTTCGGGACTTCCCGGCCTTGCAGGTAGCGGTTGACCGTGTCCAGCTCAATGCCCAGTTGCTCGGCGGTTTCGAGATTTTTTGGCAGGTCTGCGGACAGGCGCCGGCGGATGTTCTGCACGTTGTGCAGGATCGCACCGAGCGGGTTGTTGATTTCATGGGCCATGCCCGCCGCGAGGCCGCCGACCGAGAGCATTTTTTCTGATTGCACCATCATTTCTTCCAGCGACAGACGCTGGGTGATGTCGTCGATACGGATCACCACGCCACGCCCGGTACCGCCCATCAGCGGGTAGAAGGTCAGCGCGTAATGTTTGGGCTCCTCGTCCTTGAACCATGTCACCCGTTCGATTTTCGCCACGGTGTGCTGCTCGACCGTTTGCTTGAGCTGCGGCAAAAACGGTTTCAGCGGTTCGAACGCGAGGAAGATCGGCTGGTTCAGTGCTTCGTCCAGGCGCGTCCCGGAGAGGGCGCTGGCTTCCTGGTTCCATTGGGTGACGTAGAGCTGCTCATCGAGCGCGATCAGCGCCGAAGGCATCGAGTCGATGATGCTGTTGAGGTAATTCTGGAAACCGGTGAGTTTCTTTTCGATCTTGCTGCGCACCTGAACTTCCAGCTCAAGCTTGCGGTTGGTGTGGCGGGTTTCCTCGGCCAGCCCCTGAGCCTGATCGTAAGCGGCTTGCGAGTCATCGCGGGCGCGTTTGAGTTGTTGCTCACGGGCTTCGATACGCGACAGCATGGTGTTGAACGCTTCGGCGAGACTGCCGATTTCGTCGTGGTTGCCCCGCGAGGCACGCAACGCGTAGTTCTCTTCGCGGGTGACCTGGCGCGAAAGCTCTTCCAGTTCATGGATTGGGCGGGTGATCAGCCGTTTGATCTGCCGGGCAATCACCAACCACAACAGCACGCTGAAAATCAGGATGCCGAGGCTAGCCGTGAGCGTGCCGGTGTAGAACGCCATCGGCAGTTCGCTGCTGGCCACCAGCAGCAGATGACCCGGCTCGGTGCCGGGGCGGGGCAGGGTGATCACCTGGTTGGTGCGAAATTCGGTGAGTTGCCAGGCTTCGATGTGCCGGTAACGTTCCGGCAGGTGGAGTTTGTCGCTGTGTTGTAACTGCGCGAGCCGTTCGCCCTTGCCGTCATACAGGGCGGCGGCGCGCAGTGGTGAATAACTGTCGAGTTCCTTGAGCAGGCGTTCGGCGCTTTGCGGTGATTGCAGGGCTTCACTGACCAGGCTCGGGTTGGCGATCAGGCGGCCGATGGTCTGCAAGGCCTGTGGGGCCATGCTTTCCTGGGAGATGTAATAGGCGGCACTGATAAACGTCAGGTTGGCGACCAGCAACACAGTGGTCAACAGCACCAGCAGGGCGGCCAGGAGTTTCTGGCCGACCGGCAGGTTTTCGAGGCGCTGGCGCAATGGCATCGGGTTTTTCGCAGCAAAGGAACAAGTCGCCAGCGTAGCCGCTGCTCAGTCGCTGGGCAATCCGAGGCTGCGCAGATGAGCGATCAGGCGTTGCTGCAATTGACTGAGGTGCGGCAGGTTTAGCTGGTGGCGTGCGGCGACTTTGCAGGCGTGGCCCAATAGATAACTGATCTCGGTGCGGCGCTGGTTGGCGACGTCTTGATACATCGATGAGTAATTGGCCGCGGTGGCCTGGATCACCCGTTCGACTTCCTGTTGCAGATTGTCCGCCGCCGCAGGTTGACCGCAGCGCTGCAGCAGTTCGGCGAGCTCAGCGCAGAGCGTGGCGACTTCGCAATGATGCGCCTGCAAGCCACCGTTGCGGCAGTTGTGGAGCACCGTCAGCGGATTGATCGCGCAGTTGAGCGCCAGTTTGCGCCACAGCCGTGTGAGGATATCGGTGCTCCATTCGTGGGGGATTTTCGCCGCCTCAAGATCATCCAGCCAGATCGGCGCCACTGGATGAGCGGCATCACCGAGCCAGGTAAAACCGTGGCCGGCGAACACCACACGCCAGTCGCCATCGCGGAACGCCCCTTCGGTACTTGAAGCGCTGACGCAGCGTGCATGCGGTACTCGCGCGGCGACAGCGTCCTGACTGCCGAGGCCGTTCTGCAGCAGAATAATTTCCGCATCGGGCGTCAGGCGCGGGGCGAGGCGCGCCACCGCGTTTTCGGCGTCGTAGGCCTTGCAGGCCACCAGCAGGCGCCGGATCGGTTCGGGGCTGTCCGGGGTTTCGCCGGGAACTGCATAGGTGTTGGCTTGTCCGTTTTCTACAAGGGTCAACCCGCCGGCTGCGTTATAGCTGTGCAAACGCGTCACGTCGCGCACGATCAGCCTCACCGGCAGGCCGGCCCGAGCCAGCCGTGTAGCCCAGAGTGTGCCGAGACTGCCGGCGCCGAGAATGTGCCAAGGGGTAGACATCAGTTTTTTGCTCGATTGAATACAGGCATGCTCGGCTCGCGTGTCGACAGGAAAAGACCCGTTATAATGAGCCCGATTTTAACCGCAAGCCAAGCGCGCTCCATCCACATCGGGCGCGCCTTTTTATTGGAGAGATTACATGCCGTCGTTCGACGTGGTATCCGAACTGGACAAACACGAACTCACCAACGCGGTCGAGAACGCCGTGAAGGAACTCGATCGTCGTTATGACCTGAAAGGTAAAGGCAGTTTCGAGTTCAAGGAAAAGGACCTGACTGTCAGTCTGACCGCTGAAGCCGGATTCCAGCTGGAAGCGATGATCGAAATCCTCAAGCTGGCCCTGGTCAAGCGCAAGATCGACGTGCAGTGCCTTGAAGTCAAGGATGAGTACGCCTCGGGCAAGCTGATGAAGCAGGACGCCGTGCTCAAGGAAGGCATCGACAAGGAGCTGGCGAAGAAAATCGTCGGCCACATCAAGGACGCCAAACTCAAGGTGCAGGCCGCCATTCAGGGCGAGCAAGTGCGTGTGACCGGCAAGAAGCGTGATGACCTGCAAGAAGCCATCGCGGCCTTGCGTGCCAAGGAATTCGGCATGCCGCTGCAGTTCAACAACTTCCGCGACTAAGCGTTATCCGTTGAAACTGCTGCCACATTTATTTGTGCACATCCCGGGTAGCCGGAAATCAGGAGATAGAACATGGATTTGAATGCTGAAGTAGACCACTTGGTCAAGGCATCCCAAGCGTGGATCCCGATGATCATGGAATACGGCAGCCGCGTGCTGCTGGCAGTGATTACCCTGGGGATCGGCTGGTGGCTGATCAACAAGGTCACGCAAAAACTCGGTGGTTTGCTGGCCCTGCGTAACGCTGACCTGGCACTGCAAGGCTTTATCAGCAGCCTGGCCAACATCATTCTCAAGGTGTTGCTGATCGTCAGCGTGGCCTCGATGATCGGTGTCGAAACCACCTCGTTCGTTGCAGCGATCGGTGCTGCGGGTCTGGCCATCGGTCTGGCGTTGCAGGGCAGCCTGGCGAACTTCGCTGGTGGTGTGCTGATTCTGCTGTTCCGCCCGTTCCGCATCGGTGACTGGATCGAAGCGCAAGGCGTGGCGGGTACGGTCGACAGCATCCAGATCTTCCACACCGTACTGCGTACCGGCGACAACAAAACCGTCATCGTGCCAAACGGCAATCTGTCGAACGGCATCATCACCAACACCAACCGTCAGCCAACCCGCAAGGTTGTGTTCGATGTGGGCGTGGATTACGAAGCCGATCTGCAAAAGGCCCGTCAGGTGCTGCTGGATCTGGCCAAGGATGAGCGTGTTCTGCAAGATCCTGAGCCGCAGGCAGTGATTTCGACACTGGGCGACAGTTCGATCACGGTGTCCCTGCGTGTGTGGGTTAAAACTGCAGACTATTGGGATGTGATGTTCATGTTGAATGAACAGTCCCGCGATCGTTTAAAAGCTGCTGGCATTGATATTCCGTTTCCGCAACGGGTGATTCGCGTAGTTCAGGAAAGCGCTGTTCAGTAACAACATTGATACCTGGCTTTACGGTCAGTTAATTAATGCCAACCCAAGAGGTGTTCGCACTCTTGGGTTTTTTTATGTCGGTGTGAAAGTTTGCTGGCTAATAGATAGCTGGCTAATGTTTTTCAGGTGTACGAAGTTTCTCGCGCATAAAAAAACCGCCCACCTGAATCAGGTGGGCGGTTCTTGTTAGAGCAGTGCTCTACAGTACGTCAGCTGTTCATCCCTATTAGAGGATGTTCAGTGGGTACTCAACGATCAGACGGGTGTCGTTGTTGTCAGACGAGTAGCCGCTGTACGCGCCATTGGAGCGGTACATGGCGTAGCGCAGACGGAACGACAGGTCTTTGGCAGGACCTTCCTGAATCACGTACTTGGATTCGGCGTTCCACTCGTTTTCCTTGCCTTCGCCCAGACCGTTGGTGGTGATGTGGTCACCCATCACGTAACGGGTCATGAAGCTCAGGCCAGGAACGCCGTAGGTTTTCATGTTCAGGTCGTAGCGAGCTTGCCAGGAGCGCTCGTCGCGGCCCACGAAGTCGGAGATCTGGATGGAGTTGGCCACGAAGATGGTGCTGTTGCCGTCAACGCCATAGTAGTAAGCGTTGTCGCCGCTGGAGCGCTGGTGAGCCAGGGTGAACTTGTGAGCACCGATGCTGTAGGCAGCAGCCAGGGACCACAGGTTGTTGTCCACGCCGGTGGTGCCGTCGCCGATGGCATCAACCAGATCGCCACGGCTGTCGCCTTTGGTGTGGTAACCGTTGAAGTCAAAGTTCAGCGACTGCTCGTCGTTGATCGGCAAGGTGTAGTTCAGGTTGACGTAGTACTTCTTGAAGTAGTCGTCAGCGTCGGAGGCGGCCAGTGCACCGGTGAAGTTGTCGGTGAACGAGTAGCTGGCACCGAAGATGTTGATGTTGGTCAGGCCTTTGCCGCCATTACCGTTCTCATCAGGCAGACCGCCGATGCTGTCACGGCCCATACCGGTTTGCTTGCTCAGGGAAGTGAAGCGACCTGCGCTCAGTTCCAGACCTTTGATCTCTTTGGAAGTGATCAGGGTACCGGTAGCGACTTCTGGCAGCATACGGCTGTCGTCAGTGGCGAAAACCGGGCTGGCAACGAATTGCTGGCCGTATTTCAACACGGTGTCGGATACGCGGAATTTGACTGCGCCGCCGATTTTACCCTGGGATTTTTCCGGGTTGCCGTCGCTGTCGTTGGCGAACAGACCGTTACCACGGTGGCCCGAGCCGCCGTCGAGTTTGACTGCGCCCATTGCCATGGCGTCGAGACCGAAGCCTACGGTGCCTTGAGTGAAGCCCGATTCGTAGGACAGCAGTTGGCTGACGCCGGTGTCCTGACGATAGCCGGCAGTGCCGGAAGTGCTGTTGCCTGCACCGTTTTTAAAGTCACGGTTCATGTATTCCATACGAGTCTTCAGTTTCAGACTCTGGTCTTCCAGGAAACCTTTGGCTTCATCCTGAGAAGAGGCCATTGCGAACTGCGAGGTGCCTGCTGCTACAGCCAGGGCGATCATGCTCCACTTCATCACGCGCATCGTGATTTGCTCCTTTGGTTTTTAGAAGAGTACTGCCGTCCCACCTGTTTTATTATCTGGGCGGCTCTTTCTTTTTGTGTCGGCGCAAACTTATATCACGCCGACATTGTTGGCGATACTTGCGAATCTAACCTTTCACCTTCTTTACGACGCTGTCGCAGATGGCTTTGTAGATGTCGCAAATTCACAGTACCGATGCAATCGGACCGACAACTTTCTCGCTGTTTTTCTAGCCTTTTGCATCGCTAAAAAAGAGTCCCTGGCAAAACACTTGAATCTCCATCGGGCAGCCCTGCCACTATTTTTTTCGGGCTTAAGGCTCCCACTTCCCGTGGTGCGCTTATAGTCCATATGAGTACGAATGCAACAAGCGTGCACAAACTGCAATGTCGGTGCGGTTATTTTTCAGAACGCCTGTCGTTACCTGTAAAAACCTCATAAATACGGGGCGCCAAGCCACTTTCTGTCGGGGCTTGACGCGATTGTTCGTATGGTGTTGCTACACCGTAATCGACGCGTGACAACCAAAAACGTTACCGGTTCACCCCGGCAGTGAGTATTCGGCGGATGCCCGACGCACTGAGCGTAGACGCACTGTGCGGTTTTGGTGCAAAAAATTTACGCGCTGTACCGGATTCATACAGATCTGCCTGCGGGCGATCGTGAGCACCTTAGGGTTTTCGGTCATTTCAGTATGGTTCGGGTTCCGTACTGGTGCGGGGTGTCTCAAAATGTCACATGTCGGGGCGCCCGGAGAATGGCAAGGGCACAGTCGTCGTGAAGGCGAGCGCATTCGCAGGTATGCTGCGGTTCTGTCGCTTGGTGCGCTGCCTGTCGGGTGAGCCGCCAAGCTGAATAATGTAGATCAGCCGGGAGTGCGCGCAGTGTTTGCTTTAGATTCACGACTACAACAGGACACGCTGACCATCGGCGACTTTCCGCTCTGCCGACTGTTGCTGTCCAACGACGCCAACTACCCGTGGTTCATCCTGGTGCCACGCCGCAACGATATCAGCGAATTGTTTCAGTTGGATGTCGCCGATCAGCAGCAGTTCTGGCTCGAAACCACCGCGCTGGCCGAGTTGCTTAAAGACTTGTTCGACGCCGACAAAATGAACGTCGCAACGCTGGGTAACGTGGTCAGTCAGATGCACATGCATGTGATCGTGCGCAAACGCGACGATGCAGCGTGGCCGGCGCCGGTCTGGGGCAAGCACCCGGCCAAGCCTTATGACAGCGAGCAGGTGGCGGCCATTCGCGCGCAGTTGCGTGTGGTGCTGACCGAAGATTTCACCTTTGTGGAGGGCTGATTCATGACCCTGGAAGAGCGCGTTAACGATCTGGAAAGCCGTCTGGCGTTTCAGGACGACACTATCCAGACGTTGAACGACATCCTGGTGGCGCAGCAGCGGGTGGTCGAGCGCCTGCAATTGCAAATGGCTGCGTTGCTCAAGCGTCAGGAAGAGATGGTCGGGCAGTTCGAGTCCTTCGAGGATGAGGCGCCTCCGCCACACTATTAATACGGTCTTTTCATCAGGCGTAAAAAAACCGCGAACAGCACGCTGCTCGCGGTTTTTTTTATGCCTTGGATCAGCGACGCGGCAGCGCGGCGATCACGTCCTCGGCTTGCAGGCCTTTGTCCCGGTTCATCACCGAGAACTCCACGCGCTGGCCCTCGACCAGAACGCGATGGCCTTCGCCACGGATCGCGCGAAAGTGCACGAAAATGTCATCACCGGAATCCCGGGAGATAAAGCCGAAGCCTTTGGAGGTGTTGAACCACTTGACGGTGCCAGTATCGCGGTTGGTCATGTCGTAGCTGGTTGGCGTGGCTGCCGGTGAAGATCTATAAAAGCTGACGGCCAGGTGCACGACCACGGCAACCAGGGCAATCACCAGGCTGAACAACACGGCTGGCTGGCCGGCGATGACAGGCATCGGCGCGATCAGGGTCAAGGTTTGCAGGACGACAGTCAGCACCAGAAGAGCGCTGACCAGATTTTGCAGATGCTGGCGCGGGCCTTTGTTCCAGTAAGGAATCACTGGAGCAATGACCAGGTTCAGCAGGCCGAAAAAGGCCAGGTAAAGTGCATCGGGTTGTTGCAGGTAGGGAACGGCTTCGGATTTCAAGCTAGGTATGAACGACAGCAGCAGTGCCGCTGCGCCCATTAGCAGGTGGACGATTTTCAACATTTTGATTGGCTCACGTTATTAACGGCTCACAAGGAAGAGCTGAAGGCGCACGGTTCGCTTCGGAACAAAATAAGAGGCGGTGGACACGGACACAGCATCAGCCTATGCGCAAATCCCCGGAAAATGGGGCATGGCGACACACTGCCTATTTAACAGCAAAGCCTGCAGCTACTCAAATCAGGCCGGCCAGCGGCAGCAAAGTGGTCGATTTGTCGCACTGCGAGCGTCGATTCGAGGCTGCGAGGTATCGACAGCCTTGCTAGAGTGGGGCGGTACCTTGGATGAATCCAAATCGCCGTTAGGGGGTAAACATGGCAATCGATATCGGTATCAGTGAAGAAGACCGCAAGTCCATCGTCGAGGGGCTGTCGCGTCTGCTGTCGGACACCTACGTGCTGTATCTGAAAACCCATAACTTCCACTGGAACGTCACAGGCCCGATGTTCCGCACACTGCACCTGATGTTCGAAGAGCAATACAACGAATTGGCGCTGGCCGTCGATTCGATCGCCGAGCGTATTCGCGCGCTGGGTTTTCCGGCGCCGGGCGCTTACGCCACTTATGCGCGGCTTTCTTCTATCAAGGAGGAGGAGGGCGTGCCAAGCGCCGAGGACATGATCAAGCAACTGGTCGCCGGTCAGGAAGCCGTGACCCGCACCGCGCGCGGCATTTTCCCGCTGCTCGACAAGGTCAGCGATGAGCCAACGGCCGACCTGCTGACCCAGCGCATGCAGGTTCATGAAAAAACCGCGTGGATGTTGCGCGCATTGCTCGAAGCCTGACCCCATTGCGCGGGCATGCCTTGAGGATGCCCGCGCTGTCCGAAGTCTTACTTCTATCGTTGGCTTATCCTACGGGGATGGTCAATTAGTCATCTGGATATAACTTTGCGTCTGCGCTTTTATAGAAGTCACAGGATGTGACTTTGAAAACACGCAGAGATGGCAAAGGAGTGTCACCGATATGATAGAGGGAGACAGGCGAGGCGACAGGATTGTCGGCTTGCAGCATGAATTGAAGTTCGATCCGTTCGTCAACGAATTCGACATGTCATTGGTACAGCCGCTGTCCCGATCCGTGCGTTTGAACGGATACGCGACGTGCCTGCGGCTGGAGCAGGTGTACTGGAACATCCTCGGCGCCATGGCCAAAGACAACTGCTGTTCGATCAGCTCACTGTTATCCCACGTTGACCGTGAGGTGCATCTGCGTCACGGCGGGGTGAAAAATTTCAGTGCGCTGGTACGAGTGGTGTGTGTCATGAACGGGGTCAAAGTCGCTGAACCAGTGAAATCGCTCTGAAACAGCGGTTGCAAAGGAGGTTGCAGCCTGTGCAGTCTTACGGCTGCACAGGCCGCATTTAATGGATATAATCCCGCTCTTTCGCCGCAAAGCCCTGCGCGCGGTGGCAATCTGATCGCCGAGACACCTCCATGCCGATGTACGATTATCAATGTGCTTCCTGTGGTCATCAGTTGGAAGCCATTCAAAAGATCAGCGATGCACCGCTGGTCGACTGCCCTGCCTGCCAGGCGCCAGAGCTCAAGAAACAGCTGTCCATGCCCGGCTTTCGCCTCAGCGGCAGCGGTTGGTACGAAACCGATTTCAAGACCGGAACCAAGAAGAATCTGGCCGGTAGCGACAAATCTGACTAGGGTTCAAGCCCAGGTCGAACGACACGCGTGAGTTTCCACACGTCGCACAATGCTTGAGTGCGACGGGATCTCCACCGAATTTCGAATTACGAGAAGCGAACCACTACCATGATGCGCAGCCACTATTGCGGCCAACTGAACGAAAGCCTGGAAGGTCAGGAAATTACCCTTTGCGGATGGGTTCACCGTCGCCGCGACCACGGCGGGGTGATTTTCCTCGATATCCGTGATCGTGACGGTCTGGCCCAGGTGGTGTTCGATCCGGATCGCGCCGAGAGCTTCGCCGCTGCCGATCGCGTGCGCAGCGAGTACGTCGTGAAGATCACCGGTAAGGTGCGTCTGCGTCCGGCCGGTGCAACCAACGCCAACATGGCGTCGGGCATGATCGAAGTGCTGGGTTACGAACTGGAAGTGCTGAACGAGTCGGAAACCCCGCCGTTCCCGCTCAACGAATACTCCGACGTTGGCGAAGAAACCCGCCTGCGCTATCGCTTCCTCGACCTGCGTCGTCCGGAAATGGCCGAGAAGCTGCGTCTGCGTTCGCGCATGACCACCAGCATCCGTCGCTTCCTCGACGAAAACGGCTTCCTCGACGTTGAAACGCCGATCCTGACCCGTGCTACTCCAGAAGGCGCACGCGACTATCTGGTGCCGAGCCGCACTCACGCCGGTTCGTTCTTCGCGTTGCCGCAATCGCCGCAGCTGTTCAAGCAACTGCTGATGGTGGCCGGCTTCGACCGTTACTACCAGATCGCCAAGTGCTTCCGCGACGAAGACCTGCGTGCCGACCGTCAGCCGGAATTCACCCAGATCGACATCGAGACCAGCTTCCTCGATGAAAAAGAGATCATGGGCCTCACCGAGCAAATGATCCGCAACCTGTTCAAGGAAGTGCTGGGCCTGGAATTCGGCGAATTCCCGCACATGACTTTCGAAGAAGCCATGCGCCGTTACGGTTCCGACAAACCAGACCTGCGTAACCCGCTGGAACTGGTCGACGTTGCCGATCAACTCAAAGAAGTCGATTTCAAGGTCTTCAGTGGCCCGGCCAACGATCCGAAATGCCGTATCGCTGCACTGCGCGTTCCAGGCGGGGCGAGCATGCCGCGCAAGCAGATCGACGACTACACCAAGTTCGTCGGCATCTACGGTGCCAAGGGCCTGGCATACATCAAGGTCAACGAGCGCGCAGCCGGTGTTGAAGGTCTGCAATCGCCGATCGTGAAAAACATCCCGGAAGACAAGCTGAACGTGATCCTCGATCGCGTTGGCGCAGTCGATGGCGACATCGTGTTCTTCGGCGCCGACAAGGCCAAGATCGTCAGCGAAGCCTTGGGCGCACTGCGCATCAAGCTCGGTCACGACTTGAAGCTGTTGACTTGCGAGTGGGCGCCAATGTGGGTCGTCGACTTCCCGATGTTCGAAGAAAACGACGACGGCAGCTTCTCTGCGCTGCACCACCCGTTCACTGCACCGAAGTGCACGCCGCAAGAGCTCGAAGCCAACCCGGCCGCTGCTCTGTCCCGCGCGTACGACATGGTGCTGAACGGTACTGAGCTGGGTGGCGGTTCGATCCGTATCCACCGCAAGGAAATGCAGCAGTCGGTGTTCCGTCTGTTGGGCATCAACGAAGCGGAACAGGAAGAGAAATTCGGCTTCCTGCTCGACGCCCTGAAGTACGGCGCACCACCGCACGGTGGTCTGGCCTTCGGTCTGGATCGTCTGGTCATGCTGATGACCGGCGCCCAGTCGATCCGTGAAGTGATCGCCTTCCCGAAAACCCAGAGCGCTGCCGACGTCATGACGCAAGCACCGGGTGTGGTGGATGCCAAGGCATTGCGCGAATTGCACATTCGTTTGCGCGAAACGCCAAAGGCTGAGTAAGACGGGCCTGAAGGCGCATCTTCGGATGCGCCTTTTTTCTTTCTTATAGATTGAAAGCTGTTCAAGATTTTTTGTTTGCCGGCCGCTGCAAGAGCAGGGCGGGCAACGTTTCAAAGAGAATTCGGAGCGAGTTATGGCGGGTCATTCCAAGTGGGCGAACATCAAGCACCGCAAAGAACGTCAGGATGCCAAGAAAGGCAAAATCTTTACCAAGTGGATTCGTGAGCTGACCGTCGCTGCCCGTCAAGGTGGCGGTGATCCCGGTTCCAACCCGCGTTTGCGTCTGGCGCTGGACAAGGCCCTCGGTGCGAACATGAGCCGCGACATCATTGATCGCGCGGTTGCTCGCGGTGCCGGTGCCGCCGACACCGACGACATGGTCGAGCTGAGTTACGAAGGTTACGGCCCGGGCGGCGTGGCGGTGATGGTCGAGTGCATGACCGACAACCGCAATCGCACCGCAGCAGCCGTGCGCCATGCGTTCAGCAAGTGCGGCGGTAACCTTGGCACCGACGGTTCGGTCGCGTACCTGTTCGAGCGCAAGGGCCAGATCTCCTTCGCCCCGGGCGTCGATGAGGACGCTCTGATCGAAGCGGCGATGGAAGCCGACGCCGATGACGTGGTTACGAACGAAGACGGTTCGATTGACGTGTTCACTTCGTTCGCCGGTTTCTATTCCGTGCGTAACGCCTTGGAAGCCGCCGGTTTCAAAGGTGATGACGCGGAAATCGTCATGCTGCCGACCACCAGCGCCGAACTGGATCTGGAAGGCGCGGAGAAAGTGCTCAAGCTGATCGACATGCTTGAAGACCTGGACGACGTGCAGAACGTTTATTCCAACGCGGATATTCCGGAAGACGTCGCCGCCCAGCTCGGTTGATGCACTACAAAGATCGCAGCCTTGAAAGCTCTCTGTAGGAGCTGACGAAGGCTGCGATCTTTTGATTTTCTGCTGTTTATTTAAAAGATCGCAGCCTGCGGCAGCTCCTACAGTTATCCTCAGGCGAATGCGATCTCTCTTGCAGGCGTTATGACTTTAATTCTTGGTATCGACCCCGGTTCGCGCATCACCGGTTACGGCATTGTTCGCGATACCGGACGTGGCGGCTGCATCTACGTCGCCTCGGGCTGTATCCGCACCGGCGCTGGCGAGCTGCATGAACGACTGCAAATCGTCTATCGCGGCGTGCGTGAAATCATTCAGACCTACGGCCCGGTTACCATGGGCATCGAAAAAGTGTTCATGGCGAAAAACGCCGACTCGGCGCTCAAACTCGGGCAGGCCCGTGGCGCGGCGATTGTTGCCGGTGCCGAAGAAAGCCTGGAAATTGCCGAGTACACAGCAACCCAGGTCAAGCAAGCCGTGGTCGGCACGGGCGCGGCCAATAAAGAGCAGGTGCAGATGATGGTCATGCACATGCTGAAGTTGACCAGCAAACCGCAAATCGATGCTTCGGATGCCCTGGCCATTGCCATTTGCCACGCCCACACGCGTTCCAGTCTGCTGCCGCATGGCCTGGGAGCAGCACGCAGTCGTGGCGGGCGCCTGCGTCTCTGATAGCATCAGCAATCAAATTTTCCGGAATGCGGGTTTCGCGCCTGGGTCGTCGGCCTGAAGCACGCCTTCCGTCAGTCGCCAGCCCACGGCTGGCCAACGCTCAAGGATCTGAAACGTGATTGGACGCTTGCGCGGCACCCTGGCTGAGAAACAGCCGCCGCACCTGATTCTCGATGTAAATGGCCTCGGGTATGAGCTGGAAGTGCCCATGACCACCCTCTACCGACTGCCGCCGGTCGGTGAACCGCTGACCCTGCACACGCACTTGGTCGTACGCGAAGACGCGCAGTTACTCTATGGTTTCGCCGGCAAGCGTGAGCGAGACTTTTTTCGCGAGTTGATCCGTCTCAATGGTGTCGGGCCGAAATTGGCCCTGGCATTGATGTCGAGCCTGGAAGTCGATGAACTGGTGCGCTGCGTGCAGTCGCAGGACACGTCGGCGCTGACCAAGGTGCCGGGTGTTGGCAAGAAAACCGCCGAGCGTTTGCTCGTCGAGCTGAAAGATCGCTTCAAGGCCTGGGAAACCTCGCCGGCCATGTTCGCCCTGGTGCCAAACCAGCCGGACGGCCCGGCGCCGGTCAACACCGCTGAAAACGATGCGGTCAGCGCGCTGATTTCCCTGGGTTACAAGCCGCAGGAAGCGAGCAAGGCAATTTCGGCCATCAAGGACAAGAATTTGAGCAGTGAAGACATGATCCGCCGCGCCCTGAAGGGAATGATTTAAGTGATTGAAGCTGATCGTCTGATCGCCGCTGCGCACATTCCGCGCGAGCGCGAAGAAGTCCAGGATCGGGCCATTCGTCCGGTCAGTCTGGCCGATTATATTGGCCAGCCAACGGTGCGCGAGCAGATGGAACTGTTCATTCAGGCTGCTCGTGGCCGCAGCGAATCCCTTGATCACACGTTGATCTTCGGTCCGCCGGGGCTGGGTAAAACCACGCTGGCCAACATCATCGCCCAGGAAATGGGCGTGTCGATCAAGAGCACCTCGGGCCCGGTCCTGGAGCGTCCGGGTGATCTGGCGGCATTGCTGACCAATCTTGAGCCGCATGACGTGCTGTTCATCGATGAAATCCATCGTCTGTCGCCGATCGTCGAAGAAGTCTTGTACCCGGCGATGGAAGATTTCCAGCTCGACATCATGATCGGTGAAGGGCCGGCAGCACGCTCGATCAAACTCGACCTGCCGCCGTTCACCCTGGTCGGGGCGACTACTCGCGCCGGCATGCTGACCAACCCGTTGCGTGACCGCTTCGGTATCGTCCAGCGTCTTGAGTTCTACAGCACCGCGGATCTGGCGACGATTGTCGGTCGTTCGGCGAATATTCTTGGCCTGCCACTGGACCCGGAGGGCGCCTTTGAAATCGCTCGACGTGCCCGTGGTACGCCGCGAATTGCCAACCGATTGCTGCGCCGCGTGCGCGATTTTGCCGAAGTGCGCGCCAAGGGCCACATCACCAAAGCGGTGGCGGATCTGGCGTTGAATCTGCTGGATGTCGACGAGCATGGTTTCGATCATCAGGACCGACGTCTGCTGTTGACCATGATCGAGAAGTTCGATGGCGGGCCGGTCGGTATCGACAGCCTTGCAGCAGCGATCAGTGAAGAACGCCACACGATTGAAGACGTGCTGGAGCCGTATCTGATTCAGCAGGGCTACATCATGCGCACGCCACGGGGCAGGGTGGTGACGCGGCATGCGTATCTGCATTTCGGTTTAAACATTCCGTCACGAATGGGTGAGACGCCCGTGGTAGACGAGTTTCTCGATGCCGTGGACGATTAATACACATTTGTTGTCGATTTATTCAGGGTTTGTACTGTCAGAGGACGGTACTTTTGCAGTAAAGCCCTGAAACAACGAAAAACAGTTGTCTGGCCGGATTGGCAACATGAGGAGTAAGCACTAGAGTATGCGCGCGCAAAACGGGCTTGAGCCGTTCGCACATCGTTGTCGCGTTTATTACGAGGACACCGATGCGGGCGGCATCGTGTATTACGTTAATTACCTCAAGTTTATGGAACGGGCTCGAACCGAGCGGCTCCGCGAACTGGGCTTTGCCCAATCGCAGCTTGCCGGAGAGGACCTGTTGTTTGTCGTGCATTCCAGCGAAGCGCGTTACCACGCGCCGGCGCGACTGGACGACGAGCTTCTGGTAAGTGCTGAAGTAATCGAATTGAACCGTGCCAGCCTGCGTTTCAAACAGCAGGTCAGGCGGGCAACGGATAATGTGCTGCTCTGTGAAGGGCAGTTTTTGGTGGCCTGTGTGCGCACTAACAGTTTGAAACCCCGGGCCCTTCCCGAAGACTTGCGTGCGGCTTTCGCCGACGCGGTCGGCCCGGGTACACACTCAAAGCAGGAGATAAAGCGTGGAAGCTAACGTCGTCGACCATTCCTCCATGTGGAGCCTGGTCAGCAATGCCAGCATCGTGGTGCAGTTGGTAATGTTGACTCTGGTGGCCGCATCGGTGACCTCATGGATCATGATCTTTCAGCGCAGCAACCTGCTGCGTGCCGGTCGACGCGCCCTGGAGAGCTTCGAAGAGCGCTTCTGGTCGGGTATCGATTTGTCCAAGCTGTACCGTCAGGCCGGTAGCAACCCTGATCCGGATTCGGGCGTCGAGCAAATCTTCCGCGCCGGTTTCAAGGAGTTCTCCCGTCTGCGCCAGCAGCCAGGTGTCGATCCTGAAGCGGTGATGGAAGGCGTGGCCCGTGCCATGCGCGTTGCCATCTCGCGCGAAGAAGAGAAACTGGAGCAGAGCCTGCCGTTTCTCGCCACTGTTGGTTCGGTCAGCCCGTACATCGGTCTGTTCGGTACCGTATGGGGCATCATGAACTCCTTCCGCGGTCTGGCCAGCGCCCAGCAAGCAACCCTGGCCACCGTGGCTCCGGGTATCGCCGAAGCACTGATCGCCACGGCGATCGGCCTGTTCGCGGCAATCCCTGCCGTAATCGCTTACAACCGTTTTGCTGCTCGCAGCGAAACCCTGCTGGGCCGTTACTACACCTTCGCCGATGAATTCCAGGCGATCCTGCACCGCAAAGTGCACACCAGCGAAGAATAAGCAGGTAATTTCCAATGGCTTTAATCGCTCGAGCTCGCAAAAAGCGCAAGCCGGTCGCCGAGATGAACGTGGTGCCATACATCGACGTGATGTTGGTGCTGCTGGTCATTTTCATGGTGACCGCGCCGATGCTCAATCAGGGCGTGAAAGTTGATCTGCCCAAGGTTTCCAGCGAAGCCTTGCCGCAGGACAACAACACTCAGGTCCTGACCATTTCGATCAAGGCTGACAAGACCTATTACTGGAACCTTGGCAGCGAAGTCGACACCGAGAAGCAACAGGACAGGGCCATGACCCTGCCGCAGATGACCAGTGCGGTGACGAAGATCATTTCTGCTGGCAACGATAACGGCAAGCGTACCCAGGTCTTCATCCGCGGCGACAAAACCGTCGACTATGGTTCCGTCATGGGCGCCATGGGCGGGTTGCAGAAAGCCGGGGTCGGTAACGTTGGTTTGATTACCGAGGCCCCCTGATGCAGCCACTGCGAGAGCCGTCTGCCTCGGAAAGCTACTTCTGGCCTAGTGTTCTGGCGATTGTCCTGCACGTGCTGGTATTCGGCATGCTGTTCGTCAGTTTCGCCTTTACACCAGAGCTGCCGCCGGCCAAGCCGATTGTCCAGGCGACCCTGTACCAGCTGAAATCGAAAAGTCAGGCAACCACCCAGACCAATCAGAAGATTGCGGGTGAGGCGAAGAAATCCGCCGCGCGTCAGACTGAAGTCGAGCAGATGGAACAGAAAAAGGTCGAGCAGGAAGCGGTGAAAGCTGCGGAACAAAAGAAAGAAGAAGCGGCTCAAAAGGCCGAGGAAGCCAAGAAGGCCGACGAGTCGAAAAAAGCGGACGAGGCGAAAAAGGCTGATGAAGCCAAAAAAGCCGATGACGCGAAGAAGACCGCCGAAGCCAAGAAGGCAGAAGAGAAACAATTGGCTGATATAGCCAAGAAGAAATCTGAAGAAGAAGCCAAAAAGGCTGCTGAAGAAGAGGCCAAGAAAGCGGCCGCTGAAGAAGCGAAGAAAAAGATCGTCGAAGACGCGAAGAAGAAAGCCGCCGAAGACGCCAAGAAGAAATCTGAAGCTGAAGAGGCGAAGAAGAAAATCGCCGACGAAGCGAAGAAGAAAGCTGCTGCCGATGCTGCGAAGAAGAAAGCGCAGGATGCGGCACGTAAATCTACCGAAGACAAAAAGGCTCAGGCCTTGGCAGATTTGCTTTCCGACACGCCGCAGCGTCAGCAGGCCTTGGCCGATGAGCAGGGCGACGAAGTTGCGGGCAGTTTCGATGACCTGATTCGTGCGCGGGCAGCGGAAGGCTGGGCTCGTCCACCTTCGGCACGCAAAGGCATGACGGTCGTGTTGCAAATCGGCATGTTGCCGGACGGTACGGTGACCTCGGTCAGCGTGGCCAAATCCAGTGGCGATGGTCCGTTCGATGCTTCGGCAGTAGCGGCGGTCAAGAATATTGGACGTTTGACAGAAATGCAGGGAATGAAGCCGAGCGATTTCGCTCCGTATCGTTCATTCAAGATGACATTCACACCTGAGGATCTAGCCTTGTGAGAAACCTTCTTCGAGGAATGCTGGTCGTGATCTGCTGCATGGCAGGGATCGCGATGGCTGATGAAAAGAACATTCTGGTCACCAGCGGCAGCGATCGGGCTACTCCGATCGCTGTTGTACCGTTCGGTTTGCAGGGCGGCGCCGTCCTGCCGGACGACATGGCTGAAATCATTGGTAACGATTTGCGTAACTCGGGCTACTACTCGCCGATTCCAAAGCAAAACATGATCAGCCAGCCAAGCCAGCCGAGCGAAATCATCTTCCGTGACTGGAAGGCGGTCGGTGCTCAATACATGATGGTCGGCAGCATCGCTCCTGCGGGCGGCCGTCTGCAGGTGCAGTGGGCACTGTTCAACGTGGCCACCGAACAGAAAGTGGCTGACGGCAGTGTTTCCGGTACCACCGAGCAGTTGCGCGACATGGCGCACTTCATCGCTGACCAGTCGTTCGAAAAACTCACCGGTATCCAGGGTGCGTTTTCGACGCGTCTGTTGTACGTAACGGCTGAACGCTTCTCCGAGAAGAACACCCGTTACACCCTGCAGCGTTCGGACTACGACGGTGCTCGCGCCGTGACTCTGTTGCAATCGCGCGAGCCGATCCTGTCGCCGCGTTTCGCACCGGATGGCAAGCGCATCGCCTACGTGTCGTTCGAGCAGAAGCGTCCGCGGATCTTCATGCAGAACATCGACACCGGTCGTCGTGAGCAGATCACCAACTTCGAAGGCCTGAACGGCGCACCTGCCTGGTCGCCGAATGGTGATCGTCTGGCGTTCGTGCTGTCGAAAGACGGTAACCCGGATATTTATGTGATGAACCTGGCTTCGCGTCAGATCAATCGTGTAACCGCGGGCCCGGGCATCAACACCGAACCGTACTGGGGTAAGGATGGTTCGACCATCTACTTCACCTCGGACCGTGGCGGCAAGCCACAGATCTACAAAACCAGCGCCAGTGGCGGCGGTGCCGAGCGTGTGACGTTCGTAGGTAACTACAACGCCAACCCGAAACTGTCGGCAGATGAAAAGACGCTGGTGATGATCCATCGCCAGGATGGTTTCACTAATTTCAAGGTGGCAGCCCAGGATTTGCAGCGAGGTAGTGTAAAGATTCTCACTGATAGCACTCTGGACGAGTCGCCTACTGTTGCGCCCAACGGCACCATGGTAATCTACGCCACCCGCCAACAGGGCCGGGGAGTCTTGATGCTCGTGTCCATTAATGGACGCGTTAGGCTCCCGCTTCCTACCGCTCAAGGCGAAGTCAGAGAACCGTCCTGGTCCCCTTACCTGAAGTGAGCGGGCGCTACACGTTTTACTTAACACACTGGGGTTCATTAGGAGTTTCACGATGGAAATGCTGAAGTTTGGTAAATTTGCTGCGCTGGCTCTGGCCATGGCTGTAGCTGTAGGTTGCTCGTCCAAAGGCGGCGACAACGCCGGTGAAGGCGCTGTTGATCCAAACGCTGGTTACGGCGCAAACACTGGTGCCGTTGACGGTTCCCTGAGCGAAGAAGCTGCTCTGCGCGCAATCACCACCTTCTACTTCGAATACGACAGCTCGGACCTGAAGCCAGAAGCCATGCGCGCTCTGGACGTTCACGCCAAAGACCTGAAAGCAAACGGCGCTCGCGTTGTTCTGGAAGGCAACACCGACGAACGTGGTACTCGTGAGTACAACATGGCACTGGGCGAGCGTCGTGCGAAAGCCGTTCAACGCTACCTGGTACTGCAAGGTGTTTCCCCAGCTCAGCTGGAACTGGTTTCCTACGGCGAAGAGCGTCCAGTTGCTACCGGCAACGACGAGCAGTCCTGGGCTCAAAACCGTCGCGTCGAACTGCGTAAGTAATTCGATATGCGAACGTGCCGTCGTGCTGTAACTGTTCTGGCTCTCAGCCTCGCACCGCTTGCGGTGTGGGCTGCGGTTCCTGTGGTCGATGACAACTCCGGTTATAACAATAGCGGGAGCAGTTATCCGCCTGCGGGTTACGGTACGAACGGCGCCTATGCCGGGGGAGCGGCTTCGGCCCCTGCCTCGGCACAAGGCATGCTGTTTAACCAACTGCAACAGATGCAGGATCAGATATCGCGCCAGCAAGGTGTGATTGAAGAACTGCAGAACCAGGTTGCGCGCATGAAGCAAGAATCCCTGGAGCGATACCAGGATCTTGATCGGCGCATAGGATCCGGCGTTGCACCTGCCGCGACTCCTGAGAATTCTTCTGCCGGTGGCGATGCAAGTGCTGCTGCCGGTGCTGCCGCTGGCGCCGGGGCTGCTGCCGCCCAGGCTCCTGCTGCGGGTAGCGAACCGGCTGATCCGGCCAAGGAAAAGCTGTATTACGATGCCGCTTTCGACCTGATCAAAGCCAAGGATTTCGACAAGGCCAGCCAGGCTTTCTCGGCATTCCTGCGCAAATACCCGAACAGCCAATACGCGGGCAACGCCCAGTACTGGTTGGGCGAAGTGAACCTGGCCAAGGGTGATCTGCAAGGTGCAGGTCAGGCTTTCGCCAAGGTTTCGCAGCTGTATCCCAAGCACAACAAAGTGCCGGATTCGCTGTACAAGCTGGCTGATGTAGAGCGCCGCCTCGGTCATACCGACAAGGTAAAAGGCATTCTGCAACAGGTGGTGGCCCAGTATCCGGGTACCTCCGCCGCTCAGTTGGCCCAACGCGATTTGCAGCGCATGTAAGCCTGAGCTTTTCAGGTGTTGCACCCGTTTAGAAGAAACCCGCGCCTGTCGCGGGTTTTTTCGTTAGAATTCACGCCCTTTTTCTGAAACACGCTTCTTGTGATCCGCGCGTTGGCGCGATTACCTGAAGTGCCTGACGGAGGCGGACAGCCTGTTTAGCTGTTACGCCCGTGGCGACTATGCAAGACACATTGAGAATTACCGAAGTTTTCTACTCTTTGCAGGGGGAAACGCGGACTGCCGGGCTGCCCACTGTTTTTGTGCGCCTGACCGGTTGCCCATTGCGTTGCCAATACTGCGACAGTGCCTACGCATTCAGTGGCGGCACCGTGCGCACCCTCGACGATATCCTCGAGCAAGTGGCCGGATTTCGTCCGCGTTACGTCTGTGTCACCGGCGGTGAGCCGTTGGCGCAGCCCAACGCTATTCCCTTGCTCAAACAGCTATGTGATGCCGGATATGAGGTCTCGCTGGAAACCAGCGGTGCCCTCGACATTTCGGCGGTCGATCCGCGCGTTAGTCGCGTGCTTGATCTGAAGACACCGGGTTCGAAAGAAGCCCATCGCAACCTTTACGAAAATATCGAATTGCTGACTCCCAACGATCAGGTGAAGTTTGTCATCTGCTCGCGGGAAGATTACGACTGGGCGGTTTCCAAACTGATCCAGTACGGGCTCGACCGGCGTGCCGGCGAAGTCCTGTTTTCTCCAAGTCACCATGACCTCAACGCAAGGGATCTGGCGGATTGGGTGGTGGCGGACAACCTGCCAGTGCGGTTGCAACTGCAGCTGCATAAATATCTATGGAATGATGAGCCGGGGCGCTGAAATGACTGAACAACTGAACACAACCGAAAAACGTGCGGTGATCCTGCTGTCCGGTGGTCTGGACTCGGCAACGGTCGTGGCCATGGCCCGCGCTGAAGGCTACGCCTGCTACACCATGAGTTTCGATTACGGCCAGCGCTCCCATGCCGAATTGCATGCCGCTGCGCGCGTCGCTCGCGACCTGGGTGTGGTCGAGCACAAGGTGATCGGCATCAACCTGAACGGCATGGGCGGTTCGGCACTGACCGACACCAGCATTGATATCCCTGAAGAGCTGGGTGAGGGCATCCCGGTCACTTACGTGCCGGCGCGCAACACGGTGTTCCTGTCTCTGGCGTTGGGTTGGGCTGAAGTGCTCGGCGCTCGTGACATCTTTATTGGTGTGAATGCGGTGGACTACTCCGGCTATCCAGATTGCCGTCCCGAGTTCATCGAGTCGTTCGAGCGTATGGCCAATCTGGCGACCAAGGCTGGCGTCGAGGGTAATGGCTTCCGCATTCAGGCGCCGTTGCAGAACCTGAGCAAAGCGCAAATCGTTCAGGCGGGCGTGAAGCTCGGCGTTGATTACGGTCTGACTGTTTCCTGCTATCAGGCCGACGATGAAGGCCGTGCCTGCGGTAAATGCGACAGCTGCCGCCTGCGCGCAGAAGGCTTTGCAGCGGCCGGCGTGAGCGATCCAACACCTTATTTTTGATTATTTTCAAAAAGGTGTTGAATAGTCCTTAAAAATCAGTATTATACGCGCCACCACACAGCGGGTCGTTAGCTCAGTTGGTAGAGCAGTTGGCTTTTAACCAATTGGTCGTAGGTTCGAATCCCACACGACCCACCATTTTTGGCGGTTTAGAAAATCCGGAAGGCCCACGCAAGTGAGGATTTCCGGGTTTTTTTTTGCCTGTGATTTGGGCGTGCGTTGTTCCAGTGCAAGTTGCGCTGACGCAGGTCAGAATCATCTTTTGTATCCCCGGGATATTCTGTAGCCTTGCGCAGCTTCAACGCTGTCCGTGCCTGATAAAACTCACTCTCCCGGCGGTACCCTCAAGCGGTCCGGAGCCGGGTGTATACTCGACTTTCGCGCGAAAGCGCCTGCAGGTCTTGCGAACATGACGCAGATTTCCGAACGCCTTCTGGTTCAAGCCCACCTCGACGCCAAACAGCCCAAACCGCTGACTGCCGAGGAAGAGGCTTATTACCGTTCCGCCATCGCCGCCGAGCTCAAGGCTCAGGACGCGGTTCTGGTTGCCCACTTCTATTGCGATCCGGTGATTCAGGCCCTGGCCGAAGAAACCGGTGGCTGTGTATCCGACTCCCTGGAAATGGCCCGCTTCGGTAATGCCCATCCGGCCAAGACCGTGGTGGTCGCCGGCGTGAAGTTCATGGGTGAGACTGCAAAAATTCTCAACCCGGAAAAACGTGTGCTGATGCCAACCCTCGAAGCCACGTGTTCGCTGGACCTGGGTTGCCCGGTCGACGAGTTCTCGGCGTTTTGCGATCAGCACCCGGAGCGCACGGTCGTGGTCTACGCCAACACCTCCGCTGCCGTCAAAGCCCGGGCCGACTGGGTGGTGACGTCGAGTTGTGCGCTGGAAATCGTCGAAAGCCTGATGGACAACGGCGAGACCATCATCTGGGGGCCGGACAAGCATCTGGGCACCTACATTCAGCGCAAGACCGGCGCCGACATGCTGCTGTGGGACGGAGCCTGCATCGTCCACGAGGAGTTCAAGTCCAAGCAGCTCGAAGACATGAAGGCCTTGTACCCGGACGCCGCGATTCTGGTGCACCCCGAATCGCCGACTGCCGTGATCGAACTGGCAGACGCCGTGGGCTCCACCAGTCAATTGATCGCCGCTGCGCAGTCCCTGCCGAACAAGACCCTGATCGTTGCCACCGACCGCGGCATCTTCTACAAGATGCAGCAGTTGTGCCCGGACAAGGTCTTCATCGAGGCGCCAACCGCCGGTAACGGCGCCGCGTGCCGCAGTTGCGCACATTGTCCGTGGATGGCCATGAATACCCTTGAGCGTACGCTCAAGAGCTTGAAGGAAGGGACGAACGAGATCTTTGTTGATCCGGCGTTGATTCCGCAGGCGATTCGGCCTTTGAAGCGGATGCTGGATTTCACCCAGGCGGCGCGGATGAAGCTGGCCGGTAACGCTTAAAAAGCAAAAGATCGCAGCCTTCGGCAGCTCCTACACTGATACCTGTAGGAGCTGCCGGAGGCTGCGATCTTTTTTTGTGGGTACTTACTTCGTCTTCTTCGGAACCCGCACCACGCAGGTATCCGAATAGATGTCATGCCACGTGCGCTTCTGTTTGTCATACAGCGACCAGAAGAATCCCAGCCCCACACAAAGCCACGACGCAATCGACACCATAAACCGCAGCAACGCCTGCCACAGGCTGATTGCGGTGCCATTGGCGTTCTGCACGCGAATGCCCCACACCTGCATGCCCAGCGTCTGCCCACCATGGGTCCAGAACTTGGCGAAGAATCCGAACAACACCAACAGCAGTACGGTCGAGTACAGCGGATCACCGTCGAGCTGTCCGGCGTCGGTCATCACCCGCAGGCGTTCTGCACCGATGATCAAACCCTGAATGAGCTTGTAAACGAAGCCGGTCACGATCAGCAGGGCGGTGCACAACAGAAAGTCGTAGAACATCGCGGCCAGCCGACGGCCAAGGCCAACGGCAGGAAAATCGCCCTGGGGAGTGAGCAGGTTCTTCGACATGGCAGCCTCTGGACGCTTGAAGGAACCGCCATTTTACGGATTCGCGCGGACAAAAAAGCCCCTGATATCAATATCAGGGGCTTTTTCGTTACACAGATCAGGCTTCTGCTTGTACTTCGTCAGCCTGCATGCCTTTTTGGCCTTGCACTGCAACGAAGGTCACCTTCTGGCCTTCTTTCAGGCTCTTGAAGCCGTTGCCCTGAATGGCGCGGAAATGCACGAACAGATCCGGACCGCTTTCTGGAGTGATAAAACCAAAACCTTTCTCGTCGTTAAACCACTTGACGGTACCGCTCTGACGTGTGGACATTTCTTATTCCTTTGACGCAATAAATTAATGACAGCCTCTTTCTCATGAAAGAGTACTGGGGCTGGTTGCAGGAGAGTAAGAAGACGTCGAACGGGATGTAGCTAACTTGTAGGCTACTGCCCAGGTCACGATTCCAAGCTGACCCATGCAAACACAGTGAGGAAACTCTACGCCAACTACCGGAGAAAAAACAAGCCCCTTGCAGGCCCGGTTTTGCTGCGCTTGAAGGCACTTAGTCAATCCGCTAGTGCAGGCTTAGACGATTAGCTTGTTCAAATGTTTTCGAACGTTATAAGCAAAGTTCATATTCGAAACGGTTGTTAGAAACTGCACTGTTTTATGGCGATTGCGTTACACATTAGTGCACGCATAACGCAATCGCGTTACTTATAGAAACAGTCAATCAACCACGGTAGTAGCGTTGTGGAACAAATGGCATTTTGCTTACAAGCATTTGCACCTTTTTCCCACGAACAATTGCCCACACTGGCGTATCGAGAGTGACGTAAGCACTGTCGAGGTAACCCATTGCCAATGGCCCACCCAGTGTCGGACCGAAGCCGCCACTGCACACGCTACCGATGATGTCGCCGGCCTCGTTGACGATTTCCGCGCCTTCGCGCACCGGCGTGCGTTCCTGCGGGAGCAGGCCGACGCGCTTGCGTGCGACGCCATTTTGTTGTTGGGCGAAGATATGCTCTGCCCCCGGGAAACCCCCGGCCCGTGCGCCATCGGCGCGGCGCGGCTTGGACATTGCCCACAGCAGGCTGGCTTCGATGGGCGTGGTTTCGGTGTTCATGTCGTGGCCGTACAGGCACAGGCCGGCTTCAAGGCGCAGCGAATCGCGAGCGCCGAGGCCGATGGCCGCTACTTCAGGTTCGGCGAGCAGGGCGCGTGCGAGTTTTTCTGCGTCGGCGGCCGGCACCGAGATTTCGAAACCGTCTTCACCGGTGTAACCGGAACGGCTGACGAAGCAATCCACGCCGAGCAGCTGCACGCGATTGAACTGCATGAAGGTCATCTTCGCCACTTCCGGAGCGAGACGCGCCAATGCTGTTACCGCCGCAGGACCTTGCAGCGCGAGCAGTGCGCGCTCCTCGAACAGCGCCGTAATGGTGCACTGATCGCCAATGTGTTTTTGCAGATGCGCCAGGTCCTGATCCTTGCACGCTGCGTTGACCACCAGAAACAGTTCATCATTGCCGAGGTTGGCAACCATCAGGTCATCGAGAATCCCGCCGTGCTCGTTGGTGAACATCGCGTAACGCTGCATGCCCACCGGCAGGTCGATGATGTCTACCGGCACCAGGGTTTCCAGGGCTTTGGCGGCATTCGCGCCGGTCAGGTGGATCTGACCCATGTGCGAGACATCGAACAGTCCGGCCTGCTCGCGGGTGTGCTGGTGCTCTTTCATCACGCCGAGGGGGTATTGCACCGGCATGTCGTAGCCGGCGAACGGCACCATACGGGCGCCGAGTTCGATGTGCAGGGCGTGCAGCGGGGTTTTCGACAGTTGTTCGGTGGACATGCGTGGCTCCTTGAATGGGTGGTTGGGGATGGCGCTCAAGATCAAGGTCAAGAGCCCCTCACCCCAGCCCTCTCCCGGAGGGAGAGGGAGTTAATTACGTGATCAGCATTCGATAATGTTGACCGCCAGGCCGCCGCGGGCGGTCTCTTTGTATTTGCTTTTCATGTCGGCGCCGGTCTGGCGCATGGTGCGGATGACCTTGTCGAGGGAGACGAAGTGTTGCCCGTCGCCACGCAAAGCCATGCGCACCGCGTTGATCGCTTTCACTGAGCCCATGGCGTTGCGCTCGATGCACGGCACTTGCACCAGCCCGCCAATCGGGTCGCAGGTCAGGCCGAGGTTATGTTCCATGCCGATTTCGGCGGCGTTCTCGACTTGCTGAACGCTGCCGCCGAGTACTTCGCACAAGGCCCCAGCCGCCATCGAACAAGCCACGCCGACTTCACCCTGACAACCGACTTCGGCGCCGGAGATCGAGGCATTTTCCTTGTACAGAATGCCGATTGCCGCCGCGGTCAGCAGAAAACGCACGACGCCATCGTCATTCGCACCGGGGATAAAACGGATGTAGTAATGCAGCACGGCCGGGATGATTCCCGCTGCGCCGTTGGTTGGTGCGGTGACCACGCGTCCGCCATTGGCGTTTTCTTCGTTGACGGCCAGCGCGTAGAGGTTGACCCAGTCGAGTACCGACAGCGGATCACGCAGCGCGGATTCGGGGTTCTTGCACAATTGCCGATGCAACGCCGCCGCGCGCCGTTTGACCTTCAATCCGCCCGGCAAAATGCCTTCGTTGCGGCAGCCGGCGGTCACACAATCCTGCATCACCTGCCAGATTTTCAGCAGGCCGGCGCGGGTTTCCGCCTCCGGGCGCCAGGCGCTTTCGTTGGTCAACATGACCTGGCTGATCGACAGACCATACGTGCTGCAATGTGCGAGCAAGTCCTTGGCGCTTTTGAACGGGAAAGTCAGCGGGGTGGCGTCTTCGACGATGCGGTCGGCGCCGGCCGCGTCTTCGTCGACAACAAAACCTCCGCCGACCGAGTAGTACTCGCGGCTGCGGATTTGCAGGCCCGCCGCGTCGAACGCACGGAAGATCATGCCGTTGGGGTGATAGGCCAGCGGCTTGCGGATCATCGCCAGCTGTTCTTTCTCGTTGAACGCAATGCTGTGTTCGCCCAGCAGGTTCAGGCGTCCGTTGCTACGAATTTCTTGCAAACGCGCGGCGACGGTTTCGGTGTCTACCGTGTCCGGGTGTTCGCCTTCCAGGCCAAGCAACACGGCTTTGTCGCTGCCGTGACCTTTGCCGGTGGCGCCGAGAGAACCGTACAACTCGACGCGAACGCTGGCGGTTGCGCTCAACAGGTTTTCACGACGCAAACCCTCGGCGAAGCGCGCAGCTGCGCGCATCGGGCCGACGGTGTGGGAGCTGGAGGGGCCGATGCCAATCTTGAACAGGTCGAACACGCTTAACGACATGAGTGGTTCTCCGGTTTCTTGTTATAGGAATTGGCGAAACATCAGGCTTGATGCATTTCCCTGTAGGGGCTGCCGAAGGCTGCGATCTTTTGATCCTGATCTTTAACAGAAGATCAAAAGATCGCAGCCTTCGGCAGCTCCTACAGTTGGATCAGGTGAACCAGGTGAATCGTTCGGGGCGGGTGAACCCGCCCCTCATTCGTTTAAGCGTAGCTTTCGATCGACGGGCAGGCGCAGACCAGGTTGCGGTCGCCGAACACGTTGTCGACGCGACCGACCGGTGGCCAGTATTTGCCTTCGATCAACGAGGCCACCGGGTAAACGGCTTGCTCGCGGCTGTACGGGTGAGTCCACTCGCCGACCAGTTCCGCTGCGGTGTGCGGAGCGTTTTTCAACGGGTTGTCTTCCTTGTCCAGCGTGCCGTTTTCCACAGCGCGGATTTCTTCGCGGATGCGGATCATGGCGTCGCAGAAGCGGTCGAGTTCTTCCTTGGATTCGCTTTCGGTCGGCTCGATCATCAGCGTGCCGGCCACCGGGAACGACATGGTCGGAGCGTGGAAGCCGAAGTCGATCAGACGCTTGGCGACGTCATCAACGCTGATGCCGCTGCTGTCTTTGAGCGGACGCAGGTCGAGGATGCATTCGTGCGCCACCAGACCATTGCTGCCGGTGTACAGCACTGGATAGTGCTCTTCGAGGCGACGGGAAATGTAGTTGGCATTCAGAATCGCCAGTTGCGAAGCGCGCTTCAGACCCGCGCCGCCCATCATGCGGATGTACATCCAGGTGATCGGCAAAATGCTTGCGCTGCCGAACGGTGCCGCGCAGACCGCGCCTTCCTTACGTTCCATGTGGCCGTGGCCTGGCAGGAACGGCGTCAGGTGCGATTTGACGCCGATCGGGCCGACGCCCGGGCCGCCACCGCCGTGGGGGATGCAGAAGGTTTTGTGCAGGTTCAGGTGCGACACGTCGCCGCCGAACTTGCCTGGTGCGCAGAGGCCGACCATCGCGTTCATGTTGGCGCCGTCGATGTATACCTGGCCGCCATTGTCATGAATGATCCCGCAGATTTCGCGGATGCCTTCTTCGAACACGCCGTGGGTCGACGGGTAAGTGATCATCAGCGCGGCGAGGTGATCGCGGTGCTCAATGGCTTTGGCGCGCAGGTCTTCGATGTCTACGTTGCCACGCGCATCGCACGCGGTCACGACCACGCGCATACCGGCCATGTTGGCAGTAGCCGGGTTGGTGCCGTGGGCGGACGACGGGATCAGGCAGATGTCGCGACGGTCATCGCCACGGCTCTGGTGATAGGCGCGGATCGCCAAAAGACCTGCGTATTCACCCTGCGAACCGGCGTTCGGTTGCAGCGAGATCGAGTCGTAACCGGTCGCGGCGCAGAGCATCGCTTCCAGTTCATCGGTCAGTTGCTGATAACCGGCGCTTTGCGCGGCTGGGGCGAACGGGTGCAGGGCGCCGAACTCGGCCCAGGTCACCGGGATCATTTCGCTGGCGGCGTTGAGCTTCATGGTGCACGAGCCCAGCGGAATCATGGTGCGATCCAGGGCCAGGTCCTTGTCTGCCAGTTTGCGCAGGTAGCGCATCAGCTCGGTTTCCGAGTGATAACGGTTGAACACCGGGTGGCTGAGAATCGGCGACTGGCGTACCAGCGCAGCAGGAATGGTGCTCTGCACGGTGGCGGCGAGGGCGGCGAAGTCCGGCAGGGTTTTGCCGTCGGCGAAGACGCTCCACAGGGTTTCGATATCAGCCTGAGCGGTGGTTTCGTCAACCGACAGACCCAGACGCTGGGCGTCAATGACACGCAGGTTGATCTGCTGGGCGTGAGCCTTGTCGTGCAGCGCAGCGGTTTGCGCGCCGGTAGCCACGGTCAGAGTGTCGAAGAAGCTTTCCTGCTCGACATTCAGACCCAGCGCAGTCAGGCCCTTGGCCAGAATCGCGGTCAGGTGATGGATGCGGTTGGCGATCTGGGTCAGGCCTTTCGGGCCGTGATACACGGCGTACATGCTGGCGATGTTGGCCAGCAGCACTTGCGCGGTGCAGATGTTCGACGTGGCTTTCTCGCGGCGGATGTGTTGCTCGCGGGTCTGCATCGCCAGGCGCAGCGCTGGCTTGCCGAAACGGTCAACCGAAACGCCGACCAGACGGCCCGGCATGTCGCGCTTGAACGCATCTTTGGTGGAGAAGTAAGCCGCGTGCGGGCCACCAAAGCCCAGCGGCACGCCGAAGCGTTGTGCGGAACCGATCGCAACGTCAGCGCCGAACTCGCCCGGGGCGGTCAGCAGGGTCAGGGCCAGCAGGTCGGCGGCTACGGCAACCAAGGCGTTGGCGGCGTGGAAGCGCTCGGTCAGTTCGCGGTAGTCGAACACATCACCGTTGCTGGCCGGGTATTGCAGCAACGCGCCGAAGAATGGCGTTACATCGGTCAATTCGCGCTCATCGCCCACGACCACTTCAATGCCCAGCGGCTCGGCACGGGTGCGCAGCACGTCGAGGGTTTGCGGGTGGCTGTGGATCGAGGCGAAGAATTGATGGCTGCCCTTGTTCTTGCTCAGGCGTTTGCAGAAGGTCATCGCTTCGGCAGCGGCGGTAGCTTCGTCGAGCAGGGAGGCGTTGGCGATCGGCAGGCCGGTGAGGTCGCTGATCAGGGTCTGGAAGTTCAGCAGCGCTTCGAGACGGCCCTGGGAAATTTCTGGCTGGTACGGGGTGTAAGCGGTGTACCAGGCCGGGTTTTCCAAAAGGTTGCGCAGGATCGGCGACGGCGTGTGGCAGTTGTAATAGCCCTGACCGATGTAGGTCTTGAACAGCTGATTCTTGCCGGCGATGCCCTTGATCATGGCCAGTGCATCGGCCTCGCTCAGGCCATCGTCCATGCCGAGCACGCTGGTGCCCTTGATGCTTTCCGGGATGACGCTGGCGCTCAGGGCTTCGAGCGAGTCGAAGCCGAGGCTGTTGAGCATGGCTTGCTCGTCACCGGCGCGCGGGCCGATGTGACGGGCGATGAATTCGTTGGCGGTGCCCAGGTTTACTTGTGTCATGTCGGCTCTCCTCAGGCTTCGGCTTGGGCTTTGATCAGACGGTCGTAAGCGTCTTGATCAAGCAGTTTGCCGACAGCGGCGGCGTCGCTTGGTTTGAAGCGGAAGAACCAGCCTTGGCCCAGTGGATCTTCGTTGACCAGCTCAGGGCTGTCTTCCAGCGCCGGGTTCACTTCCAGCACGTCACCGTCGAGGGGCATGTAAACGCCGCTCGCGGCTTTCACCGATTCCACGGTGGCGGCTTCGGCGCCTTTTTCGTAAGCCTGCAGTTCAGGCAGTTGCACGAACACCACGTCGCCCAGGGCGTTCTGCGCGAAAGCGGTGATGCCGACAGTAACGCTACCGTCAGCTTCGGCGCGCAGCCATTCGTGATCTTCAGTAAAACGCAACTCGCTCATGGAAACTCCTCAGGGGCCAGACTCGTCTGGTGGACGCGGTGGAAGGCTTGGGCAGGGAAGCCCTTATTTATGAGGGGTTGATTAGCAAGATCGCGGCCAATGTGAATTTATCGTTATAAAACAATGGCTTGTGGATTTTTTAAGTTAAGGCTGAGGGTGTGCGTGTAGCGAAATCGCTACAGCGTGGAGCAGGGAAAAAAGCTGAACGGGATCAAAGCCTTGCACGGCGGTGACTGGAGGAGGGTGTAGCGATATCGTTCCGCTGTAGCGCTTTCAGTACAGGTGGAGGTCGCTTTTAAAGCAGATATGCCTAGTGTAGGAGCTGCCGAAGGCTGCGATCTTTTGACTGTGTTTTTTCAACATCATGATCAAAAGATCGCAGCCTTCGGCAGCTCCTACAGGGGATTTGGGTGAGTCAGGGTTTATTGGGGATGCCGTATTTGCGCAAACGATGGGCGATGGCGGTGTGCGAGGTTTGCAGGCGGCTGGCCAGTTGGCGGGTCGAGGGGTAGCTGGCGTAGAGTTTTTCCAGCAGCGATTTCTCGAAGCCTTCGACCGCTTGTTCAAGGCTGTCAACGTCGCTGTCGACCTGACGCGCAACGGAAGTGCCGGCAATGTCGAGGTCGCCAATGTCCACCAGACTGCTTTCGCAAATCGCAGCGGCGCGGAAGATCACGTTCTGCAATTGGCGCACGTTGCCCGGCCAGCGATTACCGAGCAGTGCCGGGTAAGTACCGGGTGCGAGACGGCAGACCGGGCGCTGAATCTGCGCACAGGCCTGCTGCATGAAATAACGCGCCAGCAACAGAATGTCCTGACCGCGTTCGCGCAGCGGCGGCACCTCGACATTGAGCACATTGAGGCGATAGAACAGGTCTTCGCGAAACGAGCCTTCGCTGACCATTTTTTCCAGGTCGCGGTGAGTTGCGCTGAGGATCCGCACGTTGACCTTCACCTCTCGGTCACCGCCGACCCGACGGAAGCTGCCATCGTTGAGAAAACGCAGCAGCTTGGCCTGCAAGTACGGTGACATCTCGCCGATCTCGTCGAGAAACACCGTGCCTTGGTTGGCCAGTTCCATCAGCCCCGGTTTGCCGCCACGCGCCGCGCCAGTGAAGGCGCCGGGGGCGTAGCCGAACAGTTCGCTCTCGGCGAGGTTCTCCGGTAGAGCAGCGCAGTTCAATGCCAGGAACGGCGCACTGTGCCGCGCACTGATCGCGTGGCAGGCACGGGCGACCAGTTCTTTACCGGTGCCGGTTTCGCCTTGAATCAGTAGGGGCGCATCAAGGGCGGCCACACGCTGCGCACGCGCCTTGAGGGTGCGGATCGCCGGGGATTCGCCGAGCAGCGCATCGAAACCTTCAGCGTGGTCGTGGTGCAACGCCGAGAGCTGTTCGCCGATGCGGTTCGGTTGATACAGCGTGAGCAGGGCGCCAGCGTCGGTGATCGGCGTAGCGTCGAGCAACAGCGTCTGGCCGTTGACGGTGATCTCGCGCAGCGGCAGGCGAAAACCGTGTTCGAGCAGGGTCTCCAGCAGACCGGGATCGTTGAACAGTTCAGAGACGCCTTCGCCCGCCGGCTCCCGCCCGTACAACGCGATCAATGCCGGGTTGGCCAGCAGCACTTTGCCCGCACTGTCGAGGGCCAGCACCGGGTCGGTCATCGCCGCGAGCAAGGCGTCGAGTTGCAAGTGCCGACGCTGGCCGGGGAGTATGTCGACCACCGTTACCGCTTCCACGCCGAGCACGCGAAACAGCGCATCTTTGAGTTCTTCGAGTACTTGCGGGCTCAGGGTCGGGGCGTCGATGTAGACGTTCGGCGGGATCATCTCCACGGCATCCAGATTAAGGTTGCGCCCACCGAGAATGGCCAGGACTTCCTGGGTGATGCCGACGCGGTCGATGAAGCTGACGTGGATACGCATGGGGGCGGTTCAGTGTTCTGCAGTGCGGAGGGTGGCAAGTATGCCTTGGGGCGAGGGCAGAGGTGAAATCCGGTGCAGGATTTCAGGCCGACATCGAACCCTGTAGGAGTGAGCCTGCTCGCGATGACGGTGAGTCTGACGACATAAATGTTGAATGACAGACCGCTATCGCGAGCAGGCTCACTCCTACAGGAGGTGTCGTGTTCTGATTATTCGAAATGCTCGAGGTTAACCGGATCGCCGGATTTCATATCCAGCTGCTTGCGGATGTCTTCGAACATCATGTCGTAATGCTTGTGAACCGAGCCAATCTGGCTGTGAGTCTTCGGAATGCCGTACTTCTCGGCGATTTTCGTCACGTTGTTGGCAAAGTTGTAGGCCTCCTCCTTGGGCAGGAAGAAGGTTTCTTTCATGTCCTTGCCCTGAAGGTTGCCATGCATCGTGAACTGGATGCCCTTGCCCTTTTGAGGGTCGGTGAACAATTCGTAGTCGAGGTGCACGTTGTAACTGACGTCGTCCGGGGTCAACGCGTGCCGCTCAATGTGCAAATGACCAGGTTCAAACTGGGCCATGGATTTCTCCTTTCAAGGCATGGGAGAAGGGCAGACCCTGGGCCTGCCCCCGGAGTTTCTGATTATCGATAGGTGATACCGGGTTTCGCCGTGCTGATCCGCGTACCGGCGGTGCCCTGGACAATCGCTTCGATGTCCGCCAGCGAACCGATCACCGCGACCTTGCCAGTATGGCGCGCGAATTCGCAGGCTGCCTGAACCTTTGGTCCCATGGAGCCCGCGGCGAAGCCCAGGCGTTCGAGTTCATCCGGGTGGGCCTCGGCGATGGCTTTCTGCGTCGGCTTGCCGTAGTCGATGAACGCGGCGTTGACGTCAGTGGCAATCACCAGCAAATCGGCCTCAAGCTGTTCTGCCAGCAGCGACGAGCACAGATCCTTGTCGATCACCGCCTCGATGCCCTTGAGGTTGCGGTTTTCGTCGTACATGGTCGGAATCCCGCCGCCACCGGCGCAGATGACGATGCTGCCCTTGTCCAGCAGCCACTTGATCGGACGGATTTCGAAGATGCGTTTTGGCCGTGGACTGGCCACCACACGGCGGAACTTGTCACCGTCGGGGGCGATGGCCCAGCCTTTTTCGGCGGCGAGTTTTTCTGCTTCGGCTTTCTCGTAGACCGGGCCGATCGGTTTGGTCGGGTTCTTGAAGGCCGGGTCATTGGCGTCGACTTCAACCTGGGTGAGCAGGGTGGCGAACGGCACTTCGAAGTCCAGCAGGTTGCCCAGTTCCTGCTCGATGATGTAGCCGATCATGCCTTCGGTTTCGGCACCGAGCACGTCCAGCGGGTAAGGGGTGACGGAGGTATAGGCCGCCGCTTGCAGCGACAGCAGGCCGACTTGCGGGCCATTGCCGTGGGCGATGACCAGTTGGTTGCCGGGATAGATTTTGGCGATTTGCTCGGTGGCGATGCGGATGTTGGCGCGCTGGTTATCAGCGGTCATCGGCTCACCACGGCGGAGCAGGGCGTTACCGCCCAACGCTACGACGATACGCATGGTGCATGTCCTTTTGAGCAGAGAAGTTTCGAGCGACGCAATCTTTCTATGTGTACTCGATCCATGTGGGAGCTGGCTTGCCAGCGATGGCGTCACCACGGGTTGTCTGAAAGCCCGGGTTGATCCCATCGCTGGCAAGCCAGCTCCCACAGGATCGGTGATCCTGCAGGAAAGATTGCGTCAGGCTTTTAGATATCCGCCAACGCCGACACGATAATCGCCTTGATGGTGTGCATGCGGTTTTCCGCTTGCTCGAAGGCGATGTTGGCCGGGGATTCGAAGACGTCTTCCGTTACTTCGACGCCATTGGCCAAGTGCGGATAGCGCGCAGCGATATCTTTGCCGACCTTGGTGTCGCTGTTGTGGAACGCCGGCAGGCAGTGCATGAATTTCACCCGTGGATTACCGGAGGCTTTCATCATCTGCGTGTTGACCTGGTACGGCAGCAGTTGCTCGATGCGCTCGTCCCACGCTTCCACCGGTTCACCCATCGACACCCAGATGTCGGTGTGGATGAAGTCGACACCCTTGACCGCTTCTTTCGGGTCTTCGGTGATGGTGATGCGCGCGCCGCTTTCTTCCGCGAACTCTTTGCACTGAGCGATGAAGTCAGCGTGTGGCCACAGGGCTTTCGGCGCAGCGATACGCACGTCCATGCCGAGTTTGGCGCCGATCATCAGCAGCGAGTTGCCCATGTTGTAGCGGGCGTCGCCGAGGTAGGCGTAGCTGATGTCATGCATCGGCTTGTCGCTGTGTTCGCGCATGGTCAGCACGTCGGCGATCATTTGCGTCGGGTGGAATTCAGCGGTCAGGCCGTTGAACACCGGCACGCCGGCGTACTTGGCCAGCTCTTCGACGATTTCCTGTTCAAAGCCACGGTACTCGATGGCGTCGAACATCCGGCCGAGGACGCGGGCGGTGTCTTTCATGCTTTCTTTGTGGCCGATCTGGGACGACACCGGGTCGATGTAGGTGACGTGAGCACCCTGATCGTGGGCCGCGACTTCGAACGCGCAACGGGTGCGGGTCGAGGTTTTTTCGAAGATCAGCGCGATGTTCTTGCCTTGCAGGTGTGGACGCTCGGTGCCGGTGTACTTGGCGCGTTTGAGGTCGCGGGACAGGTCGATCAGGTAATTCAGTTCGCGAGTGGTGTGGTGCATCAAACTCAGCAAACTGCGGTTGCGCATATTAAAAGCCATGATGGATCTCCTTCGGTATCGGTTATCCCCCTGGCCGCACGCTGTAAGTGCAGGCCAGGGCTCAGAGGTTTAGTAGTCGATTGGGTCGCGGATGATCGGGCAGGTCATGCAGTGGCCGCCGCCACGGCCACGGCCCAATTCACCGGCGCTGATGGTGATGACCTCCACACCTGCCTTGCGCAGCAGGGTGTTGGTGTAGGTGTTGCGGTCGTAGCCGATGACCACGCCCGGTTCCACGGCCACCACGTTGTTGCCGTCGTCCCATTGCTCGCGTTCGGCGGCGAAGCTGTTGCCGCCGGTTTCCACCACGCGCAGCGCCTTGAGATTGAGCGCGGCCGCCACGGTGTCGAGGAAGCTGGTTTCTTCGCGGCGAATGTCGATGCCGCCCTGTTTGCTTTCATCAGGTCGCAGGGTGAAGGCGACGATCTGGTTGACCACTTCCGGGAAAATCGTCACGAGATCGCGGTCGCAGAAGCTGAACACGGTGTCCAGGTGCATCGCGGCGCGAGACTTCGGCAGGCCGGCAACGATGACTTTCTCCACGGCTTTGTTCTTGAACAGATTCAGCGCCAATTGACCGATGGCCTGACGCGAGGAACGCTCGCCCATGCCGATCAACACCACGCCGTTGCCGATTGGCATAACGTCGCCGCCCTCAAGGGTGGAGCTGCCGTGGTCCTTGTCCGGGTCGCCGTACCAGATCTCGAATTCGGCGTTGGTGAACTGCGGGTGGAATTTGTAGATGGCGGTGGTCAGCAGGGTTTCCTGACGACGCGCGGGCCAGTACATCGGGTTCAGCGTCACGCCACCGTAGATCCAGCATGTGGTGTCGCGGGTGAACTGAGTGTTCGGCAGCGGCGGCAGAATGAAGCTGGAGTGGCCGAGGAAATCGCGATACATCTCGATGATCTTGCCGCCGAAGCTGTCCGGCAGATCATCAGCGGACACGCCGCCAATCAGGAATTCGGCGATGTGACGCGGCTCGAGGCTTTTCAGCCAGGATTTCACTTCGCTGATCAGGCCCAGGCCCACCGAATCGGCGGTGACCTTGCGATCGAGAATCCAGTCCAGCGCTTCCGGGATGGCGACGATGTCGGTCAGCAGGTTGTGCATTTCCAGCACGTCGATCCCGCGTTCACGCATCTTGGTGACGAAGTCGAAGTGGTCGCGCTTGGCCTGGGCGACCCACAGTACATCGTCGAACAGCAGTTCATCGCAGTTGTTCGGGGTCAGCCGCTGGTGGGCCAGACCTGGGGAGCAAACCATGACTTTGCGCAGTTTGCCGGCTTCGGAATGGACGCCGTACTTAACTTTTTCCGTGGTCATTGCAGTGATCCTCCAGAGATAAAATGTTTGGCAATTACAGAGTCAGGAAGCCGTCATACAGTCCGTAGGCAGCCACCAGGGCGCCCACGACCACTGCGGCGAAAATCAGCTTCTCGACGTTGGTGAAAACCGGTTGTTTGAGTTCGAGCTTGGCCTTGGCGAACAGGATCGCGCCGGGCGCATAGAGCAGGGCCGAGAGCAGCAGGTACTTCACGCCGCCGGCGTACAGCAGCCACACCGCGTAGATCAGGGCGATGCCGCCGATGATCAGATCCTTGCGCCGCTCGGCCGCGAAACCTTCATAACTCTCGCCGCGCACCGCCAGCAGCAGGGCATACGCCGCCGACCACAGATACGGCACCAGAATCATCGACGTGGCGAGGTAGATCAGCGACAGGTAAGTACTGGCCGAGAACAGGGTGATGACCAGGAAAATCTGCACCATCGCGTTGGTCAGCCACAGGGCGTTGACCGGTACGTGGTTGGCGTTTTCCTTGCGCAGAAACGCCGGCATGGTGTGGTCTTTGGCGGCGGCGAACATGATCTCCGCACACAGCAGCACCCACGACAGCAGCGCCCCCAGCAGCGAGATGATCAGACCGACGCTGATCAGCGCTGCGCCCCACGGACCGACCACGTGCTCAAGCACGGCAGCCATCGACGGGTTCTGCAATTTGGCCAGTTCTGGCTGAGTCATGATGCCCAGCGACAGCACGTTCACCAGCATCAAAAACAGCAGCACGGTGATGAAGCCGATCACGGTGGCCTTGCCGACGTCGGAGCGCTTTTCGGCGCGGGCCGAGAAAATGCTCGCGCCCTCGATGCCGATGAACACCCACACAGTGACCAGCATCATGTTGCGTACCTGGTTCATCACGCTGCCCAGATCCGGGTTTTTCACGCCCCAGATGTCGGCGGTGAAGATGTCCAGTTTGAAGGCGAAGACGGCGATCAACACAAACAGCACCAGCGGCACGACTTTGGCCACGGTGGTCACGAGGTTGATGAATGCCGCTTCCTTGATCCCGCGAAGTACCAGGAAATGCACCGCCCACAACAGAATCGAAGCACCAATGACCGCAGCAACCGTGTTGCCTTCACCGAAAATCGGGAAGAAATAACCGAGGGTGCTGAACAGCAGAACGAAGTAACCGACGTTGCCCAGCCAGGCACTGATCCAGTAACCCCAGGCGGATGAGAAACCCATGTAATCGCCGAATCCGGCCTTGGCATAGGCGTAGACACCGCCGTCCAGGTCAGGCTTGCGATTGGCGAGGGTTTGAAAGACGAAAGCGAGGGTGAGCATGCCGACAGCGGTGATCGCCCAACCGATCAATACCGCGCCGACGTCGGCACTGGCGGCCATGTTTTGTGGCAAGGAGAATATCCCGCCACCGATCATTGAACCGACTACCAATGCAACCAGTGCACCGAGTCGTAGTTTTCCGGGAGCTTCAGACATTGCATGACTCCATTGCAGGAAGAGATCACAGCGTAGTTCTGTTGTCTGTTCAAACAGCTGACTTGGATCAGTTCATGGTCACATTCCATTGTTAATGAATGACTTAAGGAGTCGCTTGAGGCATAAAGCGACCGTCTGCGAGGCCCGTTCCAGAACGGTTTTTCGCTATGTGGTTGGGAATGGCTATTATTGCTTTCGAGTTATGACGCTAGTTCTTTTTCCGGGTTTGGCAAATTCCCCCCATCTGTTTTCAGTACAGAATTGATTTATCAGGATCAGCGCACAAAACTGTCTTAACGTGGTAGGCGTTAGCTTTATCCGCTATATATAAAGGCTGTTGTTTGGCCTTATTCGACAGGCGTTCTTACTCTTGATCCGTTTAGTTAATAACCAGAATATGACGAGCCTTGTGGCGAGGGGATAAATCCCCTCGCCACAGGTGTAAACAGGTTTCGAGAACGGGTAGTCAGGAAGAGGGAGACTGGAATGTCGCAACCGACGCAAAAGCTGCGCCTTGGTGCGTTGATCGCCCTGGTGGTGGGGTCGATGATTGGCGGCGGAATTTTCTCGCTGCCGCAGAACATGGCGGCACGCGCCGATGCGGGAGCGATCCTGATCGGTTGGGGGATTACTGCCATTGGCATGCTGACCCTGGCCTTCGTGTTTCAGACCCTGGCCAATCGCAAGCCCGAGCTGGACTCCGGCGTCTATGCCTACGCCAAGGCCGGGTTTGGCGACTACATGGGCTTCTCGTCCGCCTGGGGTTACTGGATCAGTGCCTGGCTGGGCAATGTCGGCTACTTCGTTCTGCTGTTCAGCACCCTCGGTTATTTCTTTCCGGTATTCGGCCAGGGCAATACGCCGATCGCCATTGGCTGCGCCTCGGTGCTGCTGTGGGCCGTGCATTTTCTGGTGATGCGCGGGATCAAGGAGGCGGCGTTCATCAATCAGGTGACCACCGTGGCCAAGATCGTGCCGCTGATCATGTTCATCGTCATTGCCGCTGTGGCGTTCAAGGCAGACATTTTCACCCGCGACATCTGGGGCCGCAGCAACCCGAGTTTCGGCGGGGTGATGGATCAGGTGCGCAACATGATGCTGGTGACGGTGTTCGTCTTCATCGGCATCGAGGGCGCCAGCGTGTACTCGGCGCGAGCGGAAAAACGCAGCGATGTCGGGCGTGCCACGGTGATCGGATTTATCGGCGTACTGGCGCTGCTGGTGCTGGTCAACGTGTTGTCACTGGGGATCATGAGCCAGCCGGAACTGGCCAACCTGCAGAACCCGTCGCTGGCGGCGGTGCTTGAGCACATCGTCGGGCCGTGGGGGGCGCTGGCGATCAGCATCGGTTTGGCGATCTCGCTGCTTGGGGCGTTGCTGTCGTGGGCGTTGCTCTGCGCCGAAATCCTTTTCGCCACGGCCCGGGACAAGACCATGCCGGCGTTCCTGAAAAAGGAAAATGCCAACCATGTGCCCGTCAACGCGTTGTGGCTGACCAACGTGATGATTCAGATCTTCCTGCTGATCACGCTGTTCTCGGAGGGCACCTACACCAGCCTGATTTATCTGGCGTCATCAATGATTCTGGTGCCGTACCTGTGGTCGGCGGCGTACGCGGTGTTGTTGAGCGGGCGCGGCGAAACCTACGAACACGCCTCGGCCGAACGCACCAAGGATCTGCTGATTGGCGGCATCGCCCTGAGTTATGCGGTGTGGCTTTTGTATGCCGGCGGGGTGAAATATCTGCTGCTGTCGGCGCTGTTGTATGCGCCGGGAGTGATTCTGTTCGCCAAGGCCAAACATGAGCAGGGTGAGCCGCTGTTCACCCATGTCGAGAAGGGCATTTTTACGTGCGTGATCATTGGCGCGGGGCTGGCGGCTTATGGTTTGTACAGTGGTGTGTTGTCGTTGTGAGGTTGTCGGGTGCACTTTGACCCGGAGGGAGAGGGGGCCTTTGACCCTGTGGGAGCTGGCTTGCCAGCGATATCGGTGTGTCAGTCGACCCCTGTATCAACTGATCCACCGTCATCGCTGGCAAGCCAGCTCCCACAGGGACTTGAGGTGATCCACTAGACGCGGAACTGATCCATCAATTTCATCTGTTGGCTGGCCAGCGCATTGAGCTGGCTGCTGATCGCCGCCGACTCTGTGGCTTGCCCGGTCAAGGTTTCAGTCACCGTACGAATCGCCGAGACGTTGCGGTTAACCTCTTCAGCCACTGCGCTCTGCTGTTCGGCGGCGCTGGCGATTTGCAGGTTCATGTCGCTGATCACCGTCACCGCGTCGCTGATCTTGCCCAGCGCATCCACGGCCTGGCGGATCTGCCCGGCGTTGTTGTGGGCCTGGGTCTGGCTTGAATGCATGGTCGCGACCACGCCGCGAGTGCCAGTCTGAATTTTCTCGATGACGATGCGGATTTCTTCCACGGAATCCTGCGTGCGCTTGGCGAGGTTGCGCACTTCATCCGCGACCACGGCAAAACCGCGACCGCTTTCCCCGGCGCGAGCGGCTTCGATGGCGGCGTTGAGCGCCAGCAGGTTGGTTTGCTCGGCGATGCTGCGGATCACTTCCAGAACCGAACCGATCTGCTCGCTGTTGACCGCCAGTGCTTCAACTTCGGTCACCGCTTTACTGACTTCATCGGCCAGTTGATTGATGTCGCGGGTGCTGCGCTCGATGATCGACATGCCGTCCTTGGCTGACTGGTCGGCGCCTTTCGCGGCGTTGGCCGCGTTCGATGCGCTGTTGGCGACATCGTGGGCGGTGGCGCTCATTTCGTTGGACGCGGTGGCGACCTGGTCGATTTCGCGGAACTGCACCTGCATGCCTTCGCTGGTCTGACGGGCGATTTCCGAAGACTGGTCGGCAGTGCCGCGAGCCTCGGTGATGCTCTGTTTGATCTGCGCGATGGTCGGTTGCAGCTTGTCGAGGAAGCGGTTGAACCAGTTCACCAGTTCGCCCAGCTCATCCTTCTTGCTGTAGTTCAGGCGTTGGGTCAGATCACCTTCACCGCTGGCGATATTCTTCAGCATCTCGGCGACGCTGTTGATCGGGCGAGTGACGCCGGAAGCAGTGAGCCATATCAGCAGCAGGCCAATCAGCCCCGCGACCACAGCTACTGCCAGCGCCGTGAACACACCGGTTTCCTGTGCTTCGTCGAGCACCGCTTGCAGCTTGACCGAGTCGGCCAGCAGCACCTGCTTCGGCAGGTCGATGACCACGCCCCAAGCACGCGAGTTGCCAATCGGGTCGACCGGATACACCGCCCGGATCAGGTCGCCCTGTTCGAGGATTTTCGGCGTGCCGCTGCCGAGCAGTTGCAGCACGTCTTTGCCCTCGGCGCCGAGGGTGTCGCTGATCTTCTTGCCGACTTTGGTAGCGTCGGAGCTATCGGCAGCCAGCACGCCGCTGCCGGAGACAATGAGCATATGCCCGGCGTTGTTGAACAGGTTGCGCTGGGATTCCACCGTTGCAGCTTGCAAGGCATCGAGGGCGATGTCGACACCGACCACACCGATGGCTTTGCCGTCGACGATCAACGGCACGGAAATGGTCGTCATGAGCATTTCCTTGCCGCCGACGGTGTCAGCGTACGGGTCGAGCAGGCAGGTGCGTTTGTTATCGCGAGGGCAGGTGTACCAGCTGTTATAGGGCGTACCGCTGACGCTGAGGGTGGTTTTGGTTAAATCATCTTCTACCATGACCGTGTTCAGCGAGGCACCGCCGGCGCGGCTCCAGTACGCGGCGAAGCGTCCGGCTTCGTTGGACTGGCGGGCGGCGTCGTTGGCGAACTCGCTGTCCTTGCCGTCCAGGCTATTGGGTTCGAAGGCGAGCCAGATACCGAGCACTTTGTCGTTGCGCTCGAACGCAGTTTTCAGGCTCAGGTTCAACTCTTCACGCAAGGCGCCGGCGTCCAGCGAACGTTTGGTGGCCATCACGCGCATGTCCTTGATCTGGTCGGCCAGCGCGGTGATCACCACCAGGCTTTCGCCGAAGGTTTTCTGCACTCGCACCGCTTGTTCGGCGGCTTTGGCCTGAAGCAAGTCTTGCACGCTGGCGGTGAGCATCTTGCTGCTGGAATGGCTGACCAGTTCGTCGTTCTGGTTGGTCTGGTAAATGTTCATGCCGACGATCAGCGCAACCACACCGAGCAGGCACAGACCGGAGAGCAGAACGATTTTCAGGCGAATGGAAAGAGAGTCGAACATGGGGCGATCTCGCGAATGAATAAACGGGGGCTGTGGGTACGAGGTACCCGAATCGCCAAATCCATTCAGCGCCATTCAATGCTCATCGGCGTGGAACGAGAGCGCATGAGGTGTTTGCCGACGGACGGTCAGCGCTAAACGTTTGCGCAGGGGAATGTCCTGAAAAGGGGACTAATTACAGGGATGTTTCAGGGATGTTGCGGGAGGCTGGATGCAGGTGGATGCTTTTGTGGCGAGGGGATTTATCCCCGATGGTTTGCGCAGCAGACCCAAAACTTGAGAACCCGTTTTGGCTGACACTACGCGAGGTCTGATTTGTGGCTGCTGCGCAGCCAATCGGGGATAAATCCCCTCACCACAGAAGCTCCTTTGACCAGGGGGATGTGGGCAGTCAGGAAGGGGTGGCGATAGTTTCCGGTCGCGACCAGATCCATAGATTGCCCATGCCCATCCCGGCCATCGCCAAATAAATCGGCCAGCCGTGATCGAGCATCACCAGCATCAACGTCGCACACAGCAACATGCTCAGCGTGGCGCTGACTTTGGCCTTGCGCGCGATGATCTTGCCGTTGCGCCAGTTACTCAGGATCGGCCCGAACAGCCGATGATTTTCCAGCCAGGCACTCAGGCGCGGTGAACTGCGGGTGGCGGCCCAGGCGGCGAGGAGGATGAACTCGGTGGTCGGCAATCCGGGTACGACAATGGCGATCAGGCCGATGCCGAGGCTGACGTAGGCCAGCAGACCGAACAGCAGACGGGCGAGTTTGGAGGAGGCTGGTTGCGGCATGGGCTCGGGATTGCTGTGAGGCGAGATGGGGATCTTACAGACTTGCGTTGTTCCCTGTGGGAGCTGGCTTGCCAGCGATAGCGGTGGGTCAGGCAACATAAATGGAGACTGATCAGCCCTCATCGCTGGCAAGCCAGCTCCCACAGGGTTTTGTGGTGTATCGGGTATCAGGCCATTTCGGCTTCTGTCGCGTAAGCCTGTTCCAGCAGCACGGTGAAGCGGTTGAACGCGTCAATCGCGCCTTGCTCCACTTCGGCTTCTTCCTCGGCGCTGAATTGCAACGTGTCGAGGGTTTTGACGAAGCGCTTCCAGCCTTCGGCGCGGCCACCTTCAGGTTCGCCCAAATGGCGGGCACCAAAGGTTTCACTCAGCTCCAGCGCCACGGCGCGTTTGATCAGGAATGCCGCACCAAGCTTCGAACCTTCAGAAACGAAGATCCAACCGAGCGCTCGGGCCTTGCTCGGGTTTTTCACCGCGCCGGCCACCGGTGCCGGCACTTCGGTGTCGAGATCGGCCAGATCAGCCTTGGCTGCATCAGCGCGGCAGCGAGCCGGCAGGTCAGGCACGATCGCAGTCAGTTCGGCATCGTTGTACAGCTCAACCAGTTCCGACTGGAACAGGTATTGCGCGACCACGAAACGGGCGAAGTTGGCGCGGGTTTCAAACGGCGCATGGGCTTTGACCAAGGTGTCGAGTTTGCTGTGCGGCTCGTGGGTGATCTGGTTCAGGCGTTGTGAACGCAGGGCTTTTTCCGAAGAGGTCATGACGTGTCCTTGATAAATGAGGCGCTTGATAACAAGACGAACGGGCAAGCGCCGGACAGTAAAAAAAGCCTCGCTGCGCGTTGCGTTTACACGCGCAGCGAGGCCGGCGGGGTCAGATGTCCCACACCAGATTGATTGCGAAGTTACGACCCGGTTGGGTCAGGCGATCAAGGTTGGCCGGTTGCGTCACCGAGGCTTCGCCGACGCTGTCGTAGCCGCGCACGTCATCCCACTGCCAGTATTTCTTGTCGGTCAGGTTGTAGAGGCCGGCGTTCAGGGTCACGTCGTCGGTAACCTTGTAGAAGCCCGCCAGGTCCAGCACGCCATACCCCGGCGTCTTGAACTGGGAACTGGTGCCGTCCGGCGTGTTGAAACTGCTGCTGTCGACGCGGTCCTTGCGCTTGACCAGCGTCCAGCTCAGCAGGGCACCGTAGTTGTCCTGGTCGTAACCGAGGCCGAACACGCCGGTCAGCGGATTGACGCTGTTCAGCGGTTGCCCGCTGTCATCATTGCGACCGTAGAGATAGGCCATCGAGCCTTGGGTGTAGAGGCCGGTCGGCGCGCCGAATGCATCAAGGTTCAGACGACCCTTGAGCTCCACTCCCTTGATGGTCGCGTGCTTGATGTTATTGCTCTGGAAAGTGGTCTCCGAGTAACCGGGGGTGATGGCGTTTTCGTCGATGAAATCACGGTACTTGTTGTAGAACACCGCCACGTCGAACGTGCCTGCCTCGAACTGACCGCGCAGGCCGGTTTCATAGCTCTTGCTCTTTTCCGGGTCGAGATCGGGATTCGGCGCGACCTGATAGCCGCCGGCGAGGTTTTCAAAACGGCCATAAAGGGCTTTCGCGGTCGGCGTGCGGAACCCTTCAGCGTACTGGCCGTACCAGGTGTAGTTGTCGTTGAAGCTGTAAGTGGTGCCGAACTTGGGCGACAGACGATGCCAGGTTTTGGTCTTGTCGCTGACCACGCCGTTGCCGCTCTGGTCGGCAGTGACCAGGAATTCGTCGGTGATGTGTGGCTTGAGCTGGGTGTAGTCGTAACGTGCCCCCGGCAGGAAAGTCCAGTTGCCCCAACTGATCTGATCCTGGGCAAACAGGCTGTAGCTGTTGATGGTCGGATCGGGGAAGTCGCTGGCCGGTGTCAGGGTATCGGCAGCGCTTGGCGCGCCGATCACACGGCAGGCGCCGGCCACGGTCAGGCAAGTGCCGCTGCCGGTGCGCAGACCGGTGACTTTGTCCTGTTTGATCGTGGTGCCGTAGGTGACAACGTGGTCGGTGTCAGCAATGGCGAAGGACTTGTCAGCCTGGGCATCGAACACCCATTGGCGATCTTTGTAGGTGGTCTCGCGTTCGCGCAATACAGTGCGCGAAGGTGCGTAGATTTCTTCGGTGCTCTGGTCGGTTTTCGCGATCTGGTAATTGAGCGACCACTTGATGTTGTCAGCCAGCGCGCTGTCGAGACCAAAGCTGTGTTCCAGGCCAAAACGCTCGCGCGTGACGGTATCGTTGCCCGTGCGGGATTTGTAGAAACCGAAACCCCGTCCAGCGTTGAACGGCCCGCCGACAGCGCTCAACTGGTTAGTGTCGCGGTCGTCCTTGTAATGTTCGTAGGTCAGCCCGAAGCGCGCATCGTCGGCGTAATTCCAGCCCAGTTTGGCCAGAACGTTGGTGGTGCGTACATCTTCGGGATTGGCCTCGGTGCGGTTCAGGCCGGTGCCACCGGTTTCCCCGTAGGATTCGGTTTCATGGCCATTGCGCTGGCTCAGATGCAGCAAACCGTCAAAATCGCCACTGCGGCCAGCGACGGTGCCGGAGGTCAGCCAGCTGTCGTCAGCGGAGCTGTAACCGGTTTTCAACCGCGCGCCGACGTCCTTGCCAGGTTTGATGATGTCGTCCGGGTCGAGGGTGTAGTAGCTGACGGCGCCGCCGATGGCGTTGCTGCCGTAGAGCACTGATGCCGGGCCGCGGAGAATTTCCACGCGTTTGACGATTTCCGGGTCGACGTAATTGCGATTGGTCTGGGCGTAGGGGCCATTGAAGAAGCTGTCCGGCACTTGCACGCCGTCGATCTGCGTCAGGACGCGGTCGCCATCGATACCCCGGATGTTGTAGCCAGTCAGCCCGGCGCGCTGACCGGCGCCGCCGACCGACACGCCCGGCTCATAGCGCACCAGATCCTTGATGGAGTTGACGTTGTTGCGATCGAGTTCTTCACGTGTTTGCACGGTAACGGTGCTTGGCACGCTGTTCACCGACTGTTCCTGGCGGGTGGCGCTGATGGTCACCTGATCCAGATTCAGTGCGCTGCTGCTGCTGCGCTTCTCCAGCACGACGTTGTTGTTGCTCAGCTTGCGGAAGCTCAGGTTGGTCCCCACCAACAGGCGCTCCAGGGCTTTTTCCGGTGGCAGCGAGCCGCGCACGCCCGGCGACGAGATGCCCTGACCCAGTTCTGCCGGCAGGCCGATCTGCCAACCGGTCACGGAGGTGAACGCGTTGAGCGCCGACACCAGCGGCTGCTGACTGATAGAGAAAGAGTAATCACCCATGTTGCGCGCCGGTTGCTCGGTCGCAGCCATCAGTGGCGCGGTGCCGGCCATGAGGATGGCCGCGGTCAGCAGCGACAATACGCGGGAAGGGGAAGAGGTCTGGCGGGTAAGGCGAAGGGACATCGATAGCGCTCCGTGTCGCACGAATCTTTATAGTTGCTGACGCGTATCCGAGGATGCGAATCAATTGCATTGGCTATAACTAGACGAACGCGCTCACGCTATCGAGTAAAAATAATTCTCATTTAGTTCAGGATGACCAGCGCCGGGAACTCCTGCAGGCGCGCCGAGGTGATGTGTGCGAGAGAACGCACCACGTCGAGCGGCTGATCGAGGCGGTAATTGCCGGTCACGGCAACGCCGGCCAACTGCTCGTTGTTGTTGATGATCCAGCCCGGATAGTAACGGCGCAACTCGGCCAGTACCTGATTCAGCGGGCAGTTCTCGAACACCAGTCGGCCTTGCACCCACGCCAGCTCGGTGGCCGCGTCGAGTCTGGCAGGGCGATCGAAACCGTTGGGGCCGATGCGGATACTTTCCCCGGCAGACAGGCGCACCCGCGCATCGTTGTGGGTGGCGCGCAAATCGACATCGCCACGCTGCACATTGACCTGCGCGACTCCGTCCAGATAGCGCACGGCGAACGCGGTGTCGCGCACGCTGGCCTTGACCGGGCCGGCGTCAATTTCCAGCGGTTGATTGCGATTGGCCGCGACCTCGAAAAACGCTTCGCCCTGATACAACCGCGCGACGCGCTGCTGATCATCGATGGTGCTGGAGAACGCCGAGTTGGTGTTGAGCAGGACTTGCGAACCGTCCTCCAGTTGCAGGCGCTGACGTTCGCCGACCACGGTCAGATGATCGGCCTGCAAACGCATCGGCAGATTGCTGAAACTGAACAGACCAAGCACCAGCACGGCGGCGGTGGCCAGCGGTTTCCAGTGTGGACGCAGCCGTTGGAGGAAGGTGACTTTCGCGGGTTTTGAAGCCAGGTTTTGCGCGCACTGGGCAATTTGCGGACCGTCCCAGATTGCCTGAGCCTTGGCGAACGCCTCGGCATTCAATGGATCCGCTGCCAGCCAGGCATGGAACTGCCGGGTCTGCTCCTCGTCCGGACTGCCGAGCACGATGAGCCAGTCCAGGGCCTGGTCCATTGCACTTGCAGCGTCCTGCGCCGACTCGGGCGAAGGCGAGCGATGGGTGTCCGTCACGGTGTTTCCTCGGGCTTCTGGCGAAGCAGTTTCAAGCTTCAAGCTGCAAGCTGCAAGCCAGATGCGTGTACTGCTTTTCGTTTTTACTTGGAGCGTGAAGCTTACAGCTTGCCGCTGCTGTCGTGTCGTTCGGCGACGCCGATGCAAATGCTCATGATCAGTTTGAGTTCTTTTTGCACGGTGCTGAGGGACACGCTCAGTTCTTCGGCGATTTCCTGATAACTGTGCCCGTGCAGGCGGCTGAGGATGAAGATCTGCTGCTGGCGCGGGCTGAGTTGACTGAGACTCACGTTCAAGCGCTCCAGCATCTGTTCGGCGTGGGCGGCGTCTTCGGCGCTGCTGGCAGGGGCGGCGATGCTGTGCACGATTTCCTGCGGCACGTCATCGACCATGGTCCGCGAATGAATCTTGCGCGCACGCAGATGATCGAGCGCCAGGTTGCGCGCGGTCTGGAAGACAAAGGGTTCGAGGTGATCGATGGCCCGCTCGTTCAGCGCCCGCGCCACGCGCAGATAGGTCTCCTGCAGCAGGTCTTCAGCGGTGCTGTGATTGTTGACCATCCGTTCCAGCGTACGCAGCAGCGAAATGCGCTGGGTGAGGAAGACGTGGTTGAAGCGCGATTGACTCACGGGAGGACCTGATCCATTTCAAGCGAATGATAATGATTGTCATCTAGCTGAATGGTCAAGCATTGATTTGTCAGAGATCGGTAAAGGTCTGGATTGCACCGAGATAACTGTAGGAGCTGCCGTAGGCTGCGATCTTTTGATGTTGTTTTTATAACAAGATCAACAGATCGCAGCCTTCGGCAGTTCCTACAGGGAGAGTCAGTCAACTACCGGAAGCTGTAATGAAAGCTTACTCGGCGTTACACAATGCCAGGCAGTTATCCAGCATGCGGTTGGAGAAGCCCCACTCGTTGTCGTACCAGGCCAGTACTTTCAGCAGTTTGCCGCTGGATTTGGTGTGGTTGGCGTCGAAGATCGACGACAGCGGGTTGTGGTTGAAGTCGCTGGAAACCAGCGGCAACGTGTTGTAACCCAAAATTTTCGAATGTTGGCTGGCAGCCTTGAGCAGTGCGTTGACTTCCTCGGCCGTGGCTTCTTTCTTCAGTTGTACGGTCAGATCCACCAGCGACACATTGATCACCGGCACCCGCACGGCCATGCCGGTCAGTTTGCCCGCCAGTTCCGGCAGCACCAGGCCCACTGCTTCAGCGGCGCCGGTCTTGCTCGGGATCATGTTCTGCGTGGCCGAACGCGCGCGGTACGGGTCGGTGTGGTAGACGTCGGTCAGGTTCTGATCGTTGGTGTACGCGTGGATCGTGGTCATCAAACCGCTTTCGATGCCCAGCTCACGGTGCAGCACTTGCGCGACCGGCGCCAGGCAGTTGGTGGTGCACGAAGCGTTGGAGATGATCTGGTGCGACTGGCGCAGAATGTCGTGGTTCACACCGTAAACGACGGTGGCATCGGCACCTTTGGCCGGGGCGGAGATGATCACTTTGCGCGCGCCGGCAGTAATATGCGCAGCGGCTTTGGCACGGTCGGTAAACAGACCGGTGCATTCGAAGACTACATCGATTTTTTCCGCAGCCCATGGCAGCTCGGCCGGGTTGCGAATGGCGCTCACCGCAATGCGGTCGCCGTTGACGGTCAGGCTTTCGTTATCGTGCGCCACTTCGGCGTCGAACGTGCCATGAACGGTGTCGTATTTGAGCAGATGCGCGTTGATCGAGCTGTCGCCCAGGTCGTTGATGGCGACAATCTGCAGATCCTGTCGATAGCCTTGGGTATACAGTGCGCGCAGGACATTACGGCCAATGCGGCCAAAACCATTGATTGCAATTCGAAGAGTCATGGAACAGCGCCGCCGTCGTTTTGTTGTTGGAATTACAAGATTATTCGCATAAAAATAGAAAACAAGCCTTTTTAGTGGCAATATTTTGTTTTATCTACAACGAGTGACCTGAATCAACTGGTCCGAATGATCAAGAAAACCGTCCGTCATCCCGAATGCGCGGGCCCTTGGTCAGCATAGACAATCAGGTCGCCATATCCGTTAGCCTGGAGTTCTAAACATGCATCCCCGCGTCCTTGAGGTCACCGAACGGCTTATCGCCCGCAGCCGCGCCACGCGTCAGGCTTACCTTGCGCTGATTCGCGGCGCTGCAACTGACGGCCCGATGCGCGGCAAGCTGCAATGCGCCAACTTCGCTCACGGCGTGGCCGGGTGCGGCACTGAAGACAAGCACAGCCTGCGGATGATGAACTCGGCGAACATCGCCATTGTTTCTTCATATAACGACATGCTCTCGGCGCATCAGCCGTACGAAGTCTTCCCTGAACAAATCAAAAACGCCTTGCGTGAAATCGGTTCGGTCGGCCAGTTCGCTGGCGGCACTCCGGCGATGTGTGATGGCGTGACCCAAGGCGAACCGGGCATGGAACTGAGCCTGCCGAGCCGCGAAGTGATCGCGATGTCGACGGCGGTGGCGTTGTCCCACAACATGTTCGACGGCGCGCTGATGCTCGGCATCTGCGACAAGATCGTGCCAGGTCTGATGATGGGCTCGCTGCGTTTCGGTCATCTGCCGACAATCTTTGTACCGGGCGGGCCGATGGTCTCGGGCATTTCCAACAAGGAAAAAGCCGACGTTCGCCAGAAGTACGCCGAAGGCAAAGCGACCCGCGAAGAGCTGCTGGAATCGGAGATGAAGTCCTACCACAGCCCGGGCACCTGCACGTTCTACGGCACCGCCAACACCAACCAGTTGCTGATGGAAGTCATGGGCCTGCACTTGCCGGGCGCCTCTTTCGTCAACCCGAACACGCCGCTGCGTGATGCACTGACCCGCGAAGCGGCGCATCAAGTCACGCGCCTGACCAAGCAGAACGGCAACTTCATGCCGATCGGCGAAATCGTCGACGAGAAGTCGCTGGTCAACTCGATTGTCGCGCTGCACGCCACTGGCGGCTCGACCAACCACACCCTGCACATGCCGGCCATCGCCATGGCAGCGGGCATTCAACTGACCTGGCAGGACATGGCCGACCTCTCCGAAGTCGTCCCGACCCTGAGCCACGTTTACCCGAACGGCAAAGCCGACATCAACCACTTCCAGGCAGCGGGCGGCATGTCGTTCCTGATCCGCGAACTGCTCGGTGCCGGCCTGCTGCACGAAGACGTCAACACCGTGCTCGGCCACGGCTTGAGCAAGTACACCAAAGAGCCGTTCCTCGATAACGGCGAACTGGTATGGCGCGAAGGCCCGGTCGACAGCCTCGACGAAAACATTTTGCGACCGGTGGCACGCGCGTTCTCGCCGGAGGGTGGTCTGCGGGTGATGGAGGGCAACCTCGGTCGCGGTGTGATGAAGGTGTCTGCGGTGGCGCTGGAAAACCAGATTGTCGAAGCGCCGGCCATGGTGTTCCAGGATCAACAGGATCTGGCCGACGCGTTCAAAGCCGGTTTGCTTGAGAAGGATTTCGTCGCCGTGATGCGCTTCCAGGGCCCGCGCTCCAACGGCATGCCCGAGTTGCACAAGATGACGCCGTTCCTCGGCGTGCTGCAGGATCGCGGCTTCAAAGTAGCGTTGGTGACGGACGGGCGCATGTCCGGCGCCTCGGGGAAAATCCCGGCGGCAATCCACGTCAGTCCGGAAGCTTATGTCGGTGGTGCTTTGGCTCGTGTGCAAGAGGGCGATATCATCCGCGTCGATGGCGTCAAAGGCACTTTGGAACTTAAAGTGGACGCCGACGAATTTGCAGCGCGCGAACCCGCCAAAGGCCTGTTGGGCAACAACATTGGCAGCGGTCGCGAACTGTTCGGTTTCATGCGCGTGGCCTTCAGCTCGGCGGAGCAGGGCGCCAGCGCCTTCACTTCTGCCCTGGAGACGCTTAATTGAAACTGGCTTTGGTCGGTGACATCGGAGGCACCAACGCACGGTTCGCGTTGTGGAAAAACCAGCAACTGGAATCGATTCAAGTGTTGGCCACGGCGGACCATGCCAGCCCGGAAGAGGCCATCAGCCTCTACCTGAGCGGGCTCGGTCTGGCGCCGGGCGCTATCGGTTCGGTGTGCCTGTCGGTGGCCGGCCCGGTGAGTGGCGATGAATTCAAGTTCACCAACAACCACTGGCGGCTGAGCCGCAAAGCGTTCTGCAACATTTTGCAGGTCGAGCAGTTGTTGCTGGTCAACGACTTCTCGGCGATGGCGCTGGGCATGACCCGTTTGCAGCCGGGCGAGTTTCGGGTGGTGTGCGAAGGCACGCCAGAGCCGTTGCGTCCGGCAGTGGTGATTGGTCCGGGCACTGGCCTTGGCGTCGGCACTTTGCTCGATCTGGGCGAGGGCCGATTTGCAGCGCTTCCGGGCGAAGGTGGTCACGTTGATCTGCCGCTGAGCAGCCCGCGTGAAACACAGCTCTGGCAGCACATCCACAACGAGATCGGCCATGTCAGCGCCGAAACTGCGCTGAGTGGTGGTGGTTTGCCGCGTGTCTATCGGGCGATTTGTGCGGTGGATGGCCATGAGCCGACGCTCGAAACGCCAGAAGCCATTACTGCCGCAGGCCTTGCAGGCGATCCGATTGCCCTGGAAGTGCTGGAGCAGTTCTGCTGCTGGCTCGGCCGCGTGGCGGGTAACAACGTGCTGACCACTGGCGCCCGGGGTGGGGTGTTTATCGTCGGTGGGGTGATTCCGCGCTTTGCCGACTTCTTCCTTGAAAGTGGTTTTGCCCGCAGTTTTGCCGACAAGGGCTGCATGAGCGATTACTTCAAAGGCATTCCGGTGTGGCTGGTGACGGCACCGTATTCCGGGCTGGTTGGCGCCGGCGTGGCCCTCGAACAGGCTTGATACCGAGTTGCTCTCATCGCTGGCAAGCCAGCTCCCACAGGTTTTGTGAACGACACAGATCTTTGTGGGAGCTGGCTTGCCAGCGATGGCGTCAGAACAGACAACAAATTTCCAAGGTTCATCAGGCATAATCCGCCCCAATTCCAACAACAAGGATGCCTTCGAAGTGAGCTCAGTCAACAAGTCGATATTGTTGGTCGATGACGACCAGGAAATACGCGAGTTGCTGGAAACCTATCTGACCCGCGCCGGGTTTCAGGTACGGGCCACAGCCGATGGCGCCAGTTTCCGTCAGGCCCTCAACGAGGCACCGAGCGATCTGGTGATCCTCGATGTCATGCTGCCCGACGAGGACGGTTTCAGTCTGTGCCGCTGGGTGCGTCAGCATCCGCGTCAGGCGCAGGTGCCGATCATCATGCTCACCGCCAGTTCCGACGAGGCCGACCGGGTCATCGGTCTGGAGCTCGGCGCCGACGATTACCTCGGCAAACCCTTCAGCCCCCGCGAACTGCAGGCGCGCATCAAAGCGTTGCTGCGCCGTGCACAATTCGGCCAGGAACGCAGCGGCAGTGAGGTGCTGGCGTTTGACGATTGGCGGCTGGACATGGTCAGTCATCGGCTGTTTCACACCGACGGCGAAGAAGTGATTCTGTCCGGTGCCGATTTCGCTCTGCTGAAACTGTTCCTCGATCACCCGCAGGAAATTCTCGACCGCGACACCATCGGCAACGCCACCCGTGGCCGCGACTTGATGCCGCTTGATCGCATCGTCGACATGGCCGTCAGCCGCTTGCGCCAACGTCTGCGTGACACGGAAAAGCCGCCACGGCTGATTCGCACCGTACGCGGCAGCGGCTATCAACTGGCAGCCAACGTGGTTGCCGGCAATGGTCACTGAGTCGCTGCGCAAGCTCGCCGCCAAGGTGCCGGTGCCGCGTTCGCTGCTGGGGCGGATGTTGCTGCTTACCTTGCTCGCGGTGCTGTTTGCGCAGACCTTGTCGAGTGTGATCTGGGTTTCGCAATTGCGCGCCACCCAGCTCGAAGGCCTGGTCACCAGCGGCCGCAGCCTTGCCCACTCGATGACCGCCAGCGTCAGTTATTTTCGTTCGTTGCCGGTGGCCTATCGGCCGCTTGTGCTTGATCAATTGCGCAGCATGGGCGGCACGCGGTTTGTCGTAACACTCAACGACAAACCGCTGGGTATGGACGTGTTACCGGTCACGCCGCGTAAAGCTGCGGTGATGAAAGCGGTCGACGAAGTGCTGCGTCAGTCCCTCGGTCACGACACCGACATCTCGGTGTCTTTCGTCAGTCCCGAGGATCTGCGCATCTTCAACGCCGGGCTGAAACTCGATGAATTGCCGCGCTCCTGGGCGCACTACGCCCTGACCCTTGAGCCGGTGAATCCGCCAGTGCTGGTCACGCAGATTCAGATGGCGCCGGGCGAATGGCTGTACATCGCCTCGCTGTTGCCCGAGCCCTACACCAGCCTTGAAGAGCAAGGCCTGCCGTCGCAGCAAGTGTGGTTCATCGTCCTCACCAGCGGCTTTCTGCTGCTGTTCATCGGTGTGCTGGTGCACTGGCAGAGCCGGCCGCTCAAGCGCCTGGCCCGGGCCGCGCGGGATCTGTCGCTGGGCGCCGACGTCGAACCGGTGGCGGAGGGCGGCGGCAGTGAAGTGGTCGAGGTCGGCCGCGCGTTCAACACCATGCGCGAGCGCATCAGCCGTTACCTGACCGAACGCAGCCAGTTGTTCAGCGCGATTTCCCACGACTTGCGCACGCCGATCACCCGTCTGCGTTTGCGTGTCGAACTGCTCGAAGACGAACAGCTGCAAATCAAGTTTGGTCGTGATCTGGATGAGTTGGAGCTGCTGGTCAAAGGCGCTTTGCAATGCGTGAAAGACACTGACATCCACGAAAACATCGAACCGGTCGATCTCAATCATGTGCTCGATTGTCTGGTGGAGCCGTATCTGGCGCCTAACGGCAATGGTCGCGTGACCCAGCATGGGCGGGCGCTGGCGGCGTATTCGGGCAAACCTTTGGCTTTGAAGCGCTGCATCGGCAACCTGATCGACAATGCGTTGAAGTATGGGCAGAACGCCCATCTGCACATTGATGACGATGAGAGTGCATTCGTCCTGCACGTCGATGATGAAGGGCCGGGCGTACCGGAGCAGCGGCTGGAGCAGGTGTTTGAGCCGCACTTCAGGTTGGCGGGGCAGCAGCAGGGGTATGGGCTTGGATTGGGGATTGCGCGCAATATCGCTCATAGCCATGGCGGCGAGGTGACGTTGCAGAATCTGCGTGAGGGCGGGTTGCGGGTGACGTTGCAGTTGCCGCGGTCGGTGGATTGAAGATCAAAAGATCGCAGCCTTCGGCAGCTCCTACACCGATCCCTGTAGGAGCTGCCGAAGGCTGCGATCTTTTTCATGTCACGGATCAGTGACAAAACCCGTCCCCTTCGTTACAAGCCCACCCCGGCCCGTTGTTTAGACTCCCCGCAGTCATAACAACAAAAAAGGCCCCCCATGGATCACTTCGACCCCGGCTTCAGCAGCTGGCTCAATGCCCCCGCGCACCAGCAATGGCTAGCCGCCGAAGGCCTGCGTCTGCTGGATTTCGCCAAGGCATCACGACTGCCTGAAGGCTTCGGCAACCTCGACGAACGCGGCCGTTTGCCGGCGAACGCACGAGCCGAAACCATGAACACCGCGCGCATGACCCACAGCTTCGCCATGGCCCTCATTCAGGGTTTACCGGGGTTTGCCGAACTGGTCGATCACGGCATTGCCGCCCTGCGCGGGCCGTTGCGTGATGCGCTGCACGGCGGCTGGTTTGCGGTGGCCGAGCATCGCGATGACAACACGGGCAAGAACGCTTACTTGCACGCCTTCGTTGCACTGGCGGCGAGCTCGGCGGTGGTCGCGCAACGTCCCGGCGCGCAGGCGCTGCTCGATGATGCGATCGACATTATCGACACGTATTTCTGGAGCGAAGAAGAGGGCGCCATGCGCGAATTCTTCAATCGCGACTGGAGCGAAGAGGAAGCCTATCGCGGCGCCAACAGCAACATGCACGCGACCGAAGCGTTTCTCGCCCTCGCTGATGTCACCGAAGACCCACGCTGGCTGGTGCGCGCCCAGCGCATCGTCGAGCGAGTGATTCACGGCCACGCAGCCGCCAACGATTATCTGGTCATTGAGCACTTCGACCGCGACTGGCAACCGCTGCGCGAGTACAACCATGACAATCCCGCCGACGGCTTCCGTCCTTACGGCACCACGCCGGGCCACGGTTTCGAGTGGGCGCGGCTGTTGCTGCACCTCGAAGCGGCGCGGGTGCAGGCCGGCATGCTCACCCCCGGTTGGCTCGCTACCGACGCGCAGAAACTCTTCGAGCAAAACTGCCGTTACGGTTGGGATGTCGATGGCGCGCCGGGCATCGTCTACACCCTCGACTGGAACAACAAAGCCGTGGTCCGCCATCGCTTGCACTGGACGCATGCCGAAGCCAGCGCTGCAGCCAGCGCTTTGCTCAAGCGCACCGGCGATGAGCAATACGAAACCTGGTACCGACTGTTCTGGGATTTTTGCGACGTGAATTTCATCGACCGTTGCGATGGCAGCTGGCATCACGAGCTCAATCCGCAAAACACTCCAAGTGCCGATATCTGGCCGGGCAAACCCGATCTGTATCACGCCTGGCAAGCGGTGCTGATTCCGCGCCTACCCTTGGCGCCGAGCATGGCCACTGCGCTGGCACAGTTGTCCCAGAGCATTCCTGTGTAACCATGTGGTGACATTCGCGCGTCCCTTCGTTACCTGCGAGGGGAATCGCCCTGTTTAAACTCCTGTGCAGCGCAAGCACCAGACTTGCAACGCATAACAACAAGAAAGGTACATCTCAGATGAATGCGATTTCTCGCCTCGCTACTGTCATTTCTGTCGCCTCCCTGTTCCCGCTCGCAATTCTGCCTCTCAGTGTTTCCGCTGCCGAATCCAAAGGTTCGGTGGAAGTCGTGCACTGGTGGACCTCCGGTGGCGAAAAAGCTGCCGTCGATGTGCTCAAGGCCCAAGTCGAAAAAGACGGTTTCACCTGGAAAGACGGCGCAGTCGCCGGTGGTGGCGGTGCGACTGCCATGACCGTGCTGAAAAGCCGTGCAGTGGCCGGCAACCCGCCAGGTGTTGCCCAGATCAAAGGCCCGGACATCCAGGAATGGGCGTCGACCGGACTGCTCGACACCGACGTTCTGAAAGACGTTGCCAAGTCGGAAAAGTGGGACAGCCTGCTCGACAAGAAAGTCTCCGATACCGTGAAGTACGACGGTGATTACGTGGCCGTGCCGGTGAACATTCACCGTGTGAACTGGCTGTGGATCAACCCGGAAGTCTTCAAGAAAGCCGGCATCGAAAAAGCCCCGACCACCCTCGAAGAATTCTACGCCGCTGGCGACAAGCTCAAGGCTGCGGGCTTCATCCCGCTGGCTCACGGCGGTCAACCTTGGCAGGACAGCACCGTGTTCGAAGCCGTTGTGCTCTCGGTCATGGGTGTTGATGGCTACAAGAAAGCCCTGGTCGATCTGGACAACGCTGCGCTGACTGGCCCGGAAATGGTCAAGGCGCTGACCGAGCTGAAGAAAGTCGCGACCTACATGGACGCCGACGGCAAAGGCCAGGACTGGAACCTGGAAGCGGCCAAGGTCATCAACGGCAAGGCCGGCATGCAGATCATGGGTGACTGGGCCAAGTCCGAATGGACCGCCGCGAAGAAAATCGCCGGCAAGGATTACCAGTGCGTAGCTTTCCCGGGTACCGACAAGGCGTTCACCTACAACATCGACTCGCTGGCCGTGTTCAAGCAGAAAGACGCGGGCACCGCGGCTGGTCAGCAGGACATCGCCAAAGTCGTGCTGGGTGAAAACTTCCAGAAAGTCTTCAGCATCAACAAAGGCTCGATCCCGGTACGAATCGACATGTTGAACGACATGGAGAAACTCGGTTTCGACTCCTGCGCACAAACGGCTGCCAAAGACTTCCTGGCGGACTCCAAGTCCGGCGGCCTGCAGCCAAGCATGGCGCACAACATGGCGACCACGCTGGCCGTACAAGGCGCGTTCTTTGACGTAGTAACCAACTACATCAACGACCCGAAAGCCGACCCGGCCGACACCGCCAAGAAACTCGGCGCGGCGATCAAGTCGTCCAAATAGTCCTTGGCATCGCACGCCCCTCCTGTGGGAAAGGGCTTTTGTGGTGAGGGGATTTATCCCCGATGGGCCGCGCAGCGGCCCCAAAAAAGTTGCAATGGGTGGGTATCAGAAACACCGTGTGCAATGGTTTTGCGACTGCTTCGCAGCCGATCGGGGATAAATCCCCTCGCCACAAGAGTCCGCTCCCACATGGGAAGGGAATGCACAACAAGTAGTCCTTTTCTCTAGTACTGGATTTCCCCATGAGTTCTGTTGCTGTGTTCAGCAAGGCCTCGCCGTTCGATGCATTGCAACGCTGGCTACCCAAACTGGTGCTGGCGCCGAGCATGTTCATCGTGCTGGTGGGCTTCTATGGCTACATCCTGTGGACGTTCGTCCTGTCGTTCACCACCTCGACATTCCTGCCCAACTACAAGTGGGCCGGTCTGGCGCAATACGCGCGGTTGTTCGACAACGATCGCTGGTGGGTCGCGAGCAAGAACCTCGCGATGTTCGGCGGCATGTTCATCGGCATCACCTTGGTGATCGGCGTGTTGCTGGCGGTGTTCCTCGACCAGCGTATCCGTCGTGAAGGCTTTATCCGCACCATTTACCTGTACCCGATGGCGCTCTCGATGATCGTCACCGGTACCGCGTGGAAATGGCTGCTCAACCCGGGCATGGGCCTGGACAAATTGTTGCGTGACTGGGGCTGGGAAGGCTTCCGTCTCGACTGGCTGATCGACCCGGATCGCGTGGTCTACTGCCTGGTTATCGCCGCTGTGTGGCAAGCCTCGGGCTTCATCATGGCGATGTTCCTCGCCGGCCTGCGCGGAGTTGATCAATCGATCATTCGTGCCGCGCAGATCGATGGCGCGAGCATGCCGCGCATCTACTGGAAAGTCGTGCTGCCAAGCCTGCGTCCGGTGTTCTTCAGTGCCGTGATGATTCTGGCGCACATCGCGATCAAGAGCTTCGACCTGGTCGCGGCGATGACGGCCGGTGGTCCGGGTTACTCCTCCGACCTGCCAGCGATGTTCATGTACTCCTTCACCTTCAGTCGCGGCCAGATGGGCATGGGCTCGGCCAGTGCGATTCTGATGCTCGGTGCGATTCTCGCGATCATCGTGCCTTACCTGTACTCCGAGCTGAGGACCAAGCGTAATGACTAGTCTCGCTGCCAAATCCCCCATCAGCCTGAGTCGCATCGCGATCTACGCGGTGCTGATCCTCGCGGTGTTCCTGTATCTGGTGCCGCTGGTGGTCATGCTGCTGACCAGCTTCAAGACCCCGGAAGACATCGGCACCGGCAACCTGCTGAGCTGGCCGACCGTGGTCACCGGCATCGGCTGGGTGAAAGCCTGGGCCACCGTCGACGGCTACTTCTGGAACTCGATCAAGATCACCGTCCCGGCCGTGATCATTTCCACCGCCATCGGCGCGTTGAATGGCTATGTGCTGTCGTTCTGGCGCTTCCGTGGTTCGCAACTGTTCTTCGGCCTGCTGCTGTTCGGCTGCTTCCTGCCGTTCCAGACCGTGCTGCTGCCGGCCTCGTTCACCCTCGGCAAGATGGGCCTGGCGAGCACCACCACCGGCCTGGTGTTCATCCACGTGGTTTACGGCCTGGCGTTCACCACGCTGTTTTTCCGTAACTACTACGTGAGCATCCCTGATGCGTTGGTGAAAGCCGCACGTCTGGATGGTGCAGGGTTTTTCACCATTTTTCGGCGGATCATTCTGCCGATGTCGACGCCGATCATCATGGTTTGCCTGATCTGGCAGTTCACCCAGATCTGGAACGACTTCCTGTTCGGTGTGGTGTTCTCCAGCGGTGATTCGCAACCGATCACGGTGGCGCTGAACAACCTGGTCAACACCAGCACCGGCGCCAAGGAATACAACGTTGATATGGCAGCGGCGATGATCGCCGGCCTGCCGACCCTGCTGGTCTATGTGGTCGCAGGCAAGTATTTCGTGCGCGGGCTGACGGCCGGCGCGGTCAAGGGGTAATCATGGCAACGCTCGAACTTCGCAACGTAAACAAGACTTATGGCCCCGGCCTGCCGGACACCCTGAAGAACATCGAACTGTCGATCAAGGAAGGTGAGTTCCTGATCCTCGTCGGCCCGTCGGGCTGCGGCAAGTCGACCCTGATGAACTGCATCGCCGGGCTGGAAACCATCACCGGCGGCGCGATCATGATTGGCGATCAAGACGTCAGCGGCATGAGCCCCAAGGATCGCGACATCGCCATGGTGTTCCAGTCCTACGCCTTGTACCCGACCATGAGCGTGCGCGAGAACATCGAGTTCGGTTTGAAGATTCGCAAGATGCCGCAGTCGGCGATCGACGAAGAAGTCGCTCGCGTGGCCAAGCTGTTGCAGATCGAACACTTGCTCAACCGCAAGCCGGGCCAGCTCTCCGGTGGTCAGCAACAGCGTGTGGCGATGGGCCGTGCGTTGGCGCGTCGGCCGAAGATCTATCTGTTCGACGAACCGCTGTCCAACCTCGACGCCAAGCTGCGCGTCGAGATGCGCACCGAAATGAAACTGATGCACCAGCGCCTGAAAACCACCACGGTGTACGTGACCCACGATCAGATCGAAGCGATGACCCTGGGCGACAAGGTTGCGGTGATGAAGGACGGCATCATTCAGCAGTTCGGCACGCCGAAAGAGATCTACAACGACCCGGCCAACCTGTTCGTGGCGAGCTTCATCGGTTCGCCGCCGATGAACTTCATCCCGCTGCGTCTGCAACGCAAGGACGGTCGTCTGCTGGCGCTGCTCGACAGCGGCCAGGCCCGTTGCGAATTGCCGATGGGCATGCAGGACGCCGGTCTTGAAGACCGCGAAGTGATCCTCGGCCTGCGCCCGGAACAGATCGTTCTGGCGAACGGCGAGGGCAACGGCCTGCCGAGCATTCGCGCTGAAGTACAGGTCACCGAACCGACCGGTCCGGACACGCTGGTGTTCGTCAATCTGAACGACACCAAGGTCTGCTGCCGTCTGGCACCGGATGTGGCGCCGCAGGTGGGCGAGAGCCTGACGCTGCAATTCGATCCGTCGAAAGTGTTGTTGTTTGATGCCAAGACTGGCGAGCGGTTGGGCGTTGCGGCGCAGCCGAAGACCGAAGCGCACAGCGCCAACGTCGCCCAGTTCAAGGGCCGCTGAAGATCAAAATGTAGGAGTGAGCTTTTGTGGTGAGGGGATTTATCCCCGATGGGGTGCGCAGCACCCCCAGCTTTTTGGGGCCGCTTCGCGACCCATCGGGGATAAATCCCCTCGCCACAAGGGCTGCTCTCACGGCGATGTAAACCGCGTTAGATAAAAACAGTTAATAACAATAAAGACGAGGATGTAGGGATGAAAATGAAACACGTCAATGCCCGGTTGATCTGCCAAGTGTCAGCTGCGGCAGCACTGGTGCTGGCCGGCAATGCGATGGCGGCGGATGCTTTCAGCTCCGACTCCAAATGGATGACCGGTGACTGGGGCGGCGAGCGGACCAAGCTGATCGAGCAGGGTATCGACATCAAGGCCGACTACGTTGGGGAAGTCGGTGGCAACCTGAACGGTGGCTACAACGACGACAAGACTGCGCGTTACGCCGACCAATTCGGTCTGGGCGTGGCACTCGATCTGCAAAAGCTGTGGGGCTGGGACAACACTCAGGCCAAGATCCAGCTGACCAACCGTAACGGCTACAACATCTCCAACGACCGTGTTGGCGATCCGCGTGCCGGCACCTTGAGTTCGTCGCAGGAAGTCTATGGCCGTGGCCACATGGTGCGTCTGACCCAGTTGTGGATTCAGCACCAGTTCTTCGATAACAAACTCGACGTCAAGGCCGGTTACTTCGGTGAAGGCGAAGACTTCAACACCTTCCCGTGCGACTTCCAGAACCTGGCGTTCTGCGGTTCGCAAGTGGGTAACTGGGCGACCAACATCTGGTACAACTGGCCCGTCAGCCAGGCCGCGATTCGTGTGAAGTACAACATCAATGATGAGCTCTACGCTCAGATCGGTGCGTACAACCAGAACCCGTCGCAACTGGAGCACGGCAACGGCTTCAAACTCAGCGGCAGCGGCACCAAAGGCACCGTTTTGCCGGTCGAACTGGTCTGGTCGCCGAAGGTTAACAGCCTGCCGGGCGAATACCGCGTCGGTTACTACAAGAGCACGGCCGATGCTGATGATGTTCGTGAGGACATCAATGGTTTCGACGCTGCGACTACTGGCGACGCCTACAAGTCTCACAGCAGCAAAAGCGGCTACTGGTTCGTGGCGCAACAGCAACTCACCAGCCATAACGGTGATGCGACCCGCGGCCTGAACATCGCGGCCAATGCCACGTTCCACGACAAGGACACCAACTTCATCGACAACTATCAGTCGGTGATGTTTGTCTACAAAGGCCCGTTCGACGCGCGTCCCAAGGATGACGTCGGTATCGGCGCGGCGCGTATCCACGTCAACGATGACGTGAAGAAAAACGCCGAGCTGCTCAACGTTTCCAACGGTGTTTCGGACTACGACAATCCGGTGTTCTCGCCAATTCGTGAAACCGAATACAACTACGAGATCAACTACGGCTTCCACGTCACCAACTGGCTGACCGTGCGTCCTAACCTGCAATACATCACACACCCGGGCGGTGTTGATGAAGTGGACAACGCTCTGGTCGCCGGCCTGAAAATTCAGTCGGTGTTCTAACGCGTCTGCGATAAGCTCCTCTCTATGTGCGCATATTTGCGGACAGCCAAGGCTGTCCGCTTTTTTTTGCCGAGATGTGTCGCGGACTTTTTGCACTGTTGAAATTTGATGTGGTGCTGGGACTTTTTGTGCTGATGAGATTTGATGTTTTGCTGGGATTTATTGTGGCGAGGGGATTTATCCCCGTTCGGCTGCGAAGCAGTCGCAAACCCGGAAAACGCGTTCTGGCTGATACACCTCAGTGAATGGTTCTGGGGCCGCTTCGCGACCCAACGGGGATAAATCCCCTCGCCACAAAGTGCTATGCAAGGCTTTGGATTGATAAATACCCCCATGATTTTCAGGACCGTGGCAAATGCATGAGCATCCGCTACAACGCTTCTTCAAATCCTTGCGCGAACAACCGGTGTTCGCCTGGGAGCGCTATCAGATGCGCGACGTGTTGGTGATCGATCATCCGCTGTGTCAGGCGGTGTTCAGTCGGCAGGGCGCGCAGTTGCTGCATTTTCAGCCGCGCGGGCAAAAGCCGTGGTTGTGGTGTGCGGCGAAGTGGCCGCATGTGGGTGCGATCCGTGGTGGTGTGCCGGTGTGCTGGCCGTGGTATGGCCGCCATCCAAGCGAAAACGCCTGGCCCTCCCATGGTTGGGCGCGCCTGCTCGACTGGAAGTTGCTAGACAGCAGCAGCTGCGAAGACGGCGTGCGTCTGCACTGGCAATTGCAACTGTGCGACTGGCAGGTTGACCTGCACGCGCACCTTGGCGAACGCATGGAATTACGCCTGAGCACCGAGCATCAGGACGACATGCCGTGCCAGTTGAGCCAGGCTTTGCACGCTTACTGGCGTATTGGCGATGTCGGTGAGATAGCGCTGTCTGGGCTCGAAGGCGCGCAAGGTTATGACCAGTTGAACCGCCAGGCTTGCCAGCAGGAAGGCGAGTTGCGGGTCGACGGCGGCTGTCAGCGGGTGTTTCAGCACGACGGTGAATTACAGCTCAAGGATCACGCCTGGCAGCGCGAGTTGCGCATCGATACGGGTGACAGTGCAGACACAGTGGTGTGGCATCCGGGCTCGCGGCCGTTGTTGGGCGTGAGCTGGGATGAAGTGCTGGAGTTTGTGTGTGTGGAAGCGGCGGCGGGGGGGACGGATAGTCTGCATCTGGCGCCGGGGGAAAAGGCGCATTTGAGTTTGCAGGCGTGGGCGGCTGCCTGAATTTGTACTGTTGCTGCTGGCCCCATCCCTGGCAAGCCAGCTCCCACAGATTCGGTGGTGGTCATCGATTCTGCGTACGACACCGACACTGTGGGAGCTGGCTTGCCAGCGATGAGGCCGGATCATTCAATAAAGAATCATCAGACCTCAGTTGAACTCATCCCCAACCGGATACCGGCTCGCATTCAAACTCTCTTTGATCTTGCGCAGATGCGGCTGGAAATCCACCCCGCGACGCAGCGTCATCCCGGTCGCCAACACATCCAGCACGGTCAACTGAATGATCCGTGAAGTCATCGGCATATAGATGTCGGTGTCTTCCGGCAATGGAATGTTCAGGCTCAAGGTGCTGGCCTTGGCCAGCGGCGAATTCTCGGCGGTCAAGCCCAGCACCGAAGCACCGTTCTCGCGAGCAATGCGCGCCACTTCCACCAGTTCACGGGTGCGGCCGGTGTAAGAGATGATCACGAACAGCTCACCGGTGTGCGCCACCGAAGCAATCATTCGCTGCATCAACACATCGGCGTGCGCTGTCACCGCCAGGTTGAAACGGAAAAACTTGTGCTGCGCATCCAGAGCCACCGGCGCCGAAGCCCCGAGGCCGAAGAAGTGGATCTGTCGCGCCTGAATCAACAGGTCGACGGCACGGCTGATCAGGTTCGGATCAAGCGCCTGACAAGCGCTGTCCAGTGAGGCGATGGCGCTGCCGAAAATCTTCTGCGTGTACGCTTCGGGATTGTCATCGGCCTCGACCGCCCGGCTGACGTACGCTGCACCGCTGGCCAGGCTCTGCGCCAGTTGCAGCTTGAGCTCGGGGTAGCCGCTGACGCCGAACGAACGGCAGAAACGGTTGACCGTCGGCTCACTCACCGACGCTGCCTGGGCAAGGGCGGCGATGCTGAAGCGGGTGGCCTGCTGCGGGTTGAGCAGGATCACTTCGGCGACTTTGCGTTCGGCCTTGTTCAGGTCTTCAAGGCGACTCTGGATCTGTTCCAGTAAATTTCGCACGCGATCCATATGGAATTCCTAATTCACCTGCGCAAAGGTGCGCCGGGCTATGCAAATTGGGCCTTTGATATCGCCCGTAACGGTGGCCTATCCTACTGATGGCTCCGACCGACCACCACACGGAATCTGTATTTTGCGAAAATGTTGTGGTTATTACTACATTTTCCCTTGAGTGATGCCTTGAAAAAAGGTATTTGTAGCTTAACTTGATAAAAGAACAAACATCATGCCTTCGATTACGGTTGAACCGTGCACCTTTGCCTTGTTCGGCGCTCTTGGCGATCTGGCCCTGCGCAAGTTGTTTCCTGCCCTTTACCACCTCGATGGCGCTGACTTGTTGCACGAGGACACGCGCATTATTGCGCTGGCCCGTGAAGACGGCAGCGAGCAGCAGCATCTGGCGTTCATCGCCGCCGAATTGCGCCGCTACGTCGGCAAAGAGTTGAACGAGGCCGTCGCCGAACGTTTTCTGGCGCGCCTGACCTACCTGCACGTCGACTTCCTCAAGGCTGAAGATTACGTCGCGCTGGCCGAAATGGCCGGCAGCACGCAACGCATGATTGCCTACTTCGCCACTCCGGCGGCGGTCTACGGCGCGATCTGCGAGAACCTGGCGAATGTCGGGCTGGCAGAAAACACTCGCGTGGTCCTGGAAAAACCGATCGGCTCCGATCTGGAATCCTCGCGCAAGGTCAACGACGCCGTGGCGCAGTTCTTTCCGGAGAACCGTACCTACCGCATCGACCACTACCTAGGCAAAGAAACCGTTCAGAACCTGATCGCCCTGCGTTTCGCCAACAGCCTGTTCGAAACCCAGTGGAACCAGAACTACATCTCCCACGTGGAAATCACCGTGGCTGAGAAGGTCGGTATCGAAGGCCGCTGGGGCTATTTCGACAAGGCCGGCCAACTGCGCGACATGATCCAGAATCACCTGTTGCAGTTGCTCTGCCTGATCGCCATGGACCCGCCGGCCGACCTGTCCGCCGACAGCATCCGTGACGAGAAGGTCAAAGTGCTCAAGGCGCTGGCGCCGATCAGCCCGGAAGGCCTGACCACCCAGGTCGTGCGCGGCCAGTACATTGCCGGTCACAGCGAAGGCAAATCCGTACCGGGCTACCTCGAAGAACCGAATTCCAACACCCAGAGCGACACCGAAACCTTCGTCGCCCTGCGTGCCGACATCCGCAACTGGCGCTGGGCCGGCGTGCCGTTTTACCTGCGTACCGGCAAGCGTATGCCGCAGAAACTCTCGCAGATCGTCATCCACTTCAAGGAACCGTCGCACTACATCTTCGCCCCCGAGCAGCGCCTGCAGATCAGCAACAAACTGATCATTCGCCTGCAACCGGACGAAGGCATTTCCTTGCGCGTGATGACCAAAGAGCAGGGCCTGGACAAGGGCATGCAATTGCGCAGCGGTCCGCTGCAACTGAATTTCTCCGACACCTGGCGTAGCGCGCGGATTCCCGATGCCTACGAGCGGTTGTTGCTGGAAGTGATGAACGGCAATCAGAACCTGTTTGTCCGTAAAGATGAAATCGAAGCCGCGTGGAACTGGTGTGACCAGCTGATCGCCGGGTGGAAAAAATCCGGTGACGCGCCCAAGCCGTACGCGGCCGGGTCGTGGGGGCCGATGAGCTCCATTGCATTGATCACGCGGGACGGGAGGTCGTGGTATGGCGATATCTGATGTGAAACTGCCTGCGGGCGTGAATGCCCACGCATTCAAAAGCCCGGTGCTGTTGGCTGAAGGTCTGGCGCTGAATGTGGCCAAGCAACTGAGCGATGCCATCGCCGCACGCGGCAACGCGGTGCTGGTGGTGTCCGGCGGTCGCAGCCCGGTGGCTTTTTTCCAGCACTTGGCCAAGCAGGAGCTGGACTGGTCGAAGGTTGTCGTGACCCTCGCCGACGAGCGCTGGGTGCCGGTTGAACATGCCGACAGCAATGCCGGTCTGCTCAAGCAGTATCTGCTCAAGGGGCCGGCGGCCAAGGCGCAATTCCTCAGCCTCTACAGCGCTGCGGCGAATGTCGAGCAGGCTGCCGAACAGGCTGACCGTTTACTCGCTGAACTGCCGCCAATCGATGTGCTGGTGTTGGGCATGGGCGATGACGGCCACACCGCGTCGCTGTTTCCCGATAGCCCGAACCTGGCCGAAGCGCTGCAAACCGACGGCACGCGTCGTTGCTGGCCGATGTTGGCGCCGAGTGTGCCGCGTCAGCGCCTGACCATGAGCCGCGCGCTGCTGGCTTCGGCCGAACACAAGATTTTGTCGATTTCCGGTCAGTCGAAACTGACCACCCTGAATGCCGCGCTGGCATCCGATGACGTCGCGGCCATGCCGGTGCGCGCGTTTCTGCAACCTACGTTAGAGATCTACTGGTGCCCATGAGCCAAGGAACAGCCGCTATGACAACCCCATCCCCGACCGTTTCCATGGCGGACAAAGTTGCCCTGATCGACAGCATCTGCGCCAAGGCACGGATCCTGCCGGTGATCACCATCGCCCGCGAACAGGACGTGCTGCCACTGGCTGACGCCCTCGCTGCCGGTGGTCTGACCGCGCTGGAAGTAACCCTGCGTTCGCAGTTCGGCCTCAAGGCTATCCAGATCCTGCGCGACCAGCGCCCGGAACTGATGACCGGCGCCGGCACTGTGCTGGATCGCACCATGCTCGCGGCTGCTGAAGCGGCGGGCTCGCAATTCATCGTCACCCCAGGCATCACCCGTGACCTGCTCGAAGCCAGTGTCGACAGCCCGATTCCGCTGTTGCCGGGCATCAGCAACGCCTCCGGCATCATGGAAGGCTATGGCTTGGGTTATCGCCGCTTCAAGCTGTTCCCGGCTGAAGTCAGCGGCGGCGTGGCCGCGATCAAAGCCCTCGGCGGCCCGTTCGGCGAAGTTAAATTCTGCCCGACTGGCGGCGTCGGCCCGGCCAACATCAAGAGCTACATGGCGCTGAAAAACGTCATGTGCGTGGGCGGTAGCTGGATGCTTGATCCGGAGTGGATCAAGAACGGCGACTGGGCCCGCATTCAGGAATGCACCGCCGAGGCGTTGGCGCTGCTGGACTGATCAATACCTGACACTTCGTTGTGTGTTCTACGGCTTTACGGTGCGCTTGGTCGGTGCACCGTTTTTTTTGCCTGTAGAAAACCGGCTTTCCCTTGTTTAAAAACAACATCAAAAGATCGCAGCCTGCGGCAGCGCCTACAGGAGGCGTGACAGTTTTTCTGTAGGAGCTGTCGAGTGAAACGAGGCTGCGATCTTTTGATCTTGCTTCTAATGAAGCAGGTCATCGGTTACTCAGCGATACATAGTTACCGCACGGCGATTTTTCCGTGGCGCTAACCTTGCGTTCATCTTATGGAAGAGAGGACGTACTCATGGAGCGAGATCTCGCATCAGCCTCACAGCAGTCTGTGTATCAACTGGCCCCCGAGCAAATCGCCGGGCCCTTCTTTCGCAACCCCAAACTCTTGCGGCGCAACATCAGCGAAGGTGCTGAAGGGATACCGCTGGTCCTGCGCCTGACCATCGTTGATGCCATGACCGGTGAGCCCGTCAACGGTGCGTTGGTGGATATCTGGCATTGCAACGCACGAGGCGCGTACTCGGGCTGGAGCCGACTCAATCCGGACATGGAAGTCGATGTCGCGGCCATCGGCTCGATTCCGCGCACGGACGATGACACTTACCTGCGCGGCAGCCAGTTCTGTGATCACTTGGGGCGCGCGCGGTTTACCACCGTCTATCCCGGCTTCTATGCCGGGCGCGCGCTGCACATTCATGTGGCGGTGCGCATCGTCGCCGGTAATGAATACCTGGAGGAGCGCAATGTCGCCTGGGTCGGCCAGCTGTATTTTCCCGAGGTGATATCCCGTTCAGTGCTCAATGCCCGAGCCTATCGCGGGCGAGCGTCATTACCGCTGAACAACGCCGAGGACGTTCTTTTTGCCAGCCAGAACGGTGAAGCCTCGACGCTGACGGTCTGGCCGATCGGTCGAGAGTCGCACGAGGACGGTTTTTTCGGCCACCTCACCATCGGCATCGACACCTTCGCGGTGTCGTCGCAGATCAAACCCGAGGACTTCGACAAGTACACGGTTTAAGTCAGTCAACGCAGCTCGTTGAGCGCGCGGGTCAGTAACTGCATGTCGGTGGCGGTGGTGGTCACCCCCGGCGTAATGCGGATGCATGGCCCGCACGCGGCGCCAGTGCGCACCACAGTGAACAGCTTGTATTCATTGAGCAGGCGCTCGGCCATCGACTGTTGATCGTCATGGCGGGTGAAGCGCATCGCCGTGATCCCGCAATAAAGTCGCGGATCATCCGGTGTCATGACTTCGATACCTGGCAAGTGGCGCACGGCGCTGACCCAAAGATTGCGCAGGTAATTGAGCCGCGCACCTTTGGCCGCTGCGCCGCCGAGTGAACGGTGTTCCTCGAACACCAGCGGCAGGGTCATCAGCGCCGGGATGTTCGGCGTGCTGTACGACGTGCGTGCGCGGATATCTTTGCTCGGGTAATGCATCTCGCCCATGTCCGGATCGATATCAGCCAAGCGTTGCGGGGCGATATAGAGAAAGCCGAGGGTCAGCGGCGCGCCGATCCATTTGTGCAGGTTGTAGCCGGCGAACGCGATGCCCATCGCTTCGAGATTGAATTCGAGCTGACCCAGCGCATGGGCGCCGTCGAGGATGATATCGACGCCATGTTCCTTGGCCAGCGCGGCAATCGCCTGTACCGGCATCACCAGGCCGGTGCGGTGGGTAACATGGGTCAGTGCCATCAACTTGAGTTTCGGGTGGCGAATGAACGTCTCGCGATACGTCTCCAGCAGGCTGTCGAAGCTGGCCGGATGCGCGTGGGCAATCTCGATCACCTCGACGCCGCGATGCTTGCCCAGCCAGCGCATGGCGCCCTTGACCGTGTCGTATTCCAGATCGCAAATCAGCACCTGATCGCCCGGTTGCAGGCGATTGTAGTTGCGGATCAGCGATTGCAGGCCTTCGGTGGCGTTGCGGGTGAACGCGACACTTTGCGCACGCACGCCGATCAGCTCGGCCAGTTGCGCGCGGATATCGAGGTTGTCGTGCTGTTCGAAGCGTTGGCGCACATACACCGAATTGCTGTTGTTGATCAGCTCGATGTTGCGTTGATACTCCTCGATCACCGTGCGCGACATGCGCCCGAAGTAACCGTTTTCCAGGTTTACCGGGGCGGGTTGAGCGTCGTAGCGATTGCCGAACGTTTGCCAGAAGTCTTCATCACGGGCGCGGCGGGTGTTATCAGGCATGGTCGACTTAACTCTGATAGAGAAGGGCGCTTCAATGGCGCGGGGCAGGTTTGCCGTGTTTGGCGCGCAGTGGTTCGAGCAAGTCCGAGAGGCCGTTGTGGTCGATCTCCTGCATCAATGCCAGCAAGCCACCCAGTTCGCCGTGAGGAAATCCCTCACGGGCAAACCAGTTGAGGTAAGGGCCCGGCAGGTCGGCAATGATTCGGCCCTTGTATTTGCCGAAGGGCATTTCGCGGGTGATCAGCAGTTCGAGTTTTTCTGGATTCATCGGTTTTCGTCTGGATTCAAATCAGATTGAAAAATACAGGCATTCTGCATGCAGGCCAAATGACAGATCATGCAAATTACCGAGATACAGATAGTTCACTTATCTTTAAGTTGTTGATTTATAACGATTATTTAAAAATAAAAAAGCTGGCACGCACTCTGCAATATCCCTTGCATCTTTCATCAACCCGCAAGGAATTGAAAAATGACCGACGTAAATAAAGAAGCCATCTCCGTACTGAACGACCTGATCGAAACCAGCAAAGACGGTCAGGAAGGGTTCAAGACTTGCGCTGAAGACATCAAGCATCCAGAACTGAAAACCCTGTTCGTGACCCGCTCTGCCGATTGCGCCGCTGCCGCTGCCGAGCTGCAAGCTGAAGTTCGCAAGCTGGGTGGCGATCCGGAAACCTCCACCAGTGTCAGCGGTGACCTGCACCGTCGCTGGGTCGACGTCAAAGCCATGTTTACCGGCAAAGACGAAGAAGCGGTGCTGAACGAAGCCGAGCGCGGTGAAGATCACGCCCTGAAGGCTTATCGTGAAGCCATCGAAAAAATCAACAAGCACAACCTGGTCGGTATTCGTGATCTGGTTGAACGCCAGTACCACGGCGTGCAACGTAACCACGACCAGGTGAAAGCCCTGCGTAACCAGGCTCGCGCACGTTCGTAAGCGTTCGTAGGCTGTATAAAAAACGCCAGCTAGTCTGGCGTTTTTTGTGTGTGTGAAAAGTAGAAGCCCCTCACCCTAGCCCTCTCCCGGAGGGAGAGGGGACTGACCGAGGTGTCTTGCGCTATACATCGACCTGAATGAACGAGTCGAACTCAGGATTTGAAAAATACTCAAATCTGCTCCCTTTCCCCCTCGTCCCCCTGGGGGAGAGGGTTGGGGTGAGGGGGAAAAGATCTACCTGACCCCCCGCAACCAATCAGCCAATGCTAATCGCCGGCAACGTCGGCAACGTCACCGTCTGCTGCTTGCGCGGCGCCAGAATCTCGGCCTCGCCATCCACTACCAACTCATCACGCTGGTTGAACACGCGAGTGGCAATGCGCACGCGAAACTTCGGCAGCTTCTCGAGAATTTCCAGACGCACCGTCAAGGTGTCGCCAATCTTCACCGGCTTTTGAAAGCTCATCTGCTGACCGATATAAATAGTGCCCGGTCCAGGCAGTTCGCATGCCACCGCCGCACTGATCAATGCGCCGCTGAACATGCCGTGGGCGATGCGCTCCTTGAACATGCTGGCGGCGGCGAATTCGGCGTCCAGGTGCACCGGGTTATGGTCGCCCGACATCGCGGCGAACAGCTGAATATCACGCTCTTCGACAGTCTTGCTGTAGCTGGCGGTCTGGCCGACTTCGAGGGCTTCGTAAGGGATGTTGGTAACCTGGGTCATCGGTCTCGATTCCTGTGATGGATTGGATCAATCCACAAAAAAAATTATTCGCTGCGCTGAGGACGTGGATGGCTCAGGGTCTGGTCGATCCAGGCCAGCACATCGGCGATCACTTCGTCGCGATTGGTTTCGTTGAACAATTCGTGCCGCGCCTGCGGGTAGATCTTCAGTTGCAGGTTCTGGCTGCCGGCCGAGCGCAATGCATCAGCCAGGTCTTTCAGACGTTTGCCATCGCTCACCGGATCACATTCACCACCGATTACCAGCAATGGCAGGCCCGGAGCGATCTGGGCGAGATTGGACGCTTTGCTGATTTGCTGCAAGCCGCCGAGCAAGTCGATCCACAGCTGATTGGTGCAGCGAAACCCACACATTGGGTCGCTGGCGTACTTGTCGACTTCAGCCGGGTCGCGGCTCAGCCAATCGAACGGTGTGCGCACCGGTTTGAATTTGTTGTTGAACGAGCCGAACGACAGCCACTCGATCAGCGCGCTGCGTCCTTTGCCGCCCTGGCGCAGCTTCTCCACACGGGCGATCTGCCGCGCCGCGCCATAGAGCGCCACCGGTTGGAAGTTCGAGCCACTGAGAATCGCCCCGTGCAGGCTGGCGCTGTGATGCAGCAAATAACCCTGGGCGAGGTAGCTGCCCATGCTGTGGCCGAGCAAGATGATCGGCACGCCGGGATGCTGCTGGCCGATGTGCTGGTTGAGACTGGCCAGATCACCGACGACTTTGCACCAGCCGTCGTCATCGGCGAAATGGCCGAGGGTGCCGTTATCGGCGGTTTTGCCATGTCCACGCAGATCCGGGGCGTACACGCCATAACCTTTGTCGCAAAACGTGTCGGCTAATCGGGCGTATCGAGCGCTATGTTCCGCCATGCCGTGGGCCAGCAGGATCACCGCTTTGAGCGGCCCGAGCGGCAGCCAGCGATTGACGTACAGGCGGCTGCGGTCACTCGCGTCCAGCCATAGGGTGTCGTGGGTCATGGCGATTCCTTTGCTCAGAGTCGGCACATTGTATAGCGCGTCTGATCAGCCCACGCCACGGCACGAAGATTCACACGATCAATGAGGACCTCGCCCATATTTGCCTGAATGGCCATAACTGCTAGTGTCCGTGAAGCTCCGCTTTTTCAGAAATGACAGAAAGCGGCCCGGATCGGCTCAGGTAAAGAGGACAAGAACAATGCAACCTGATTTCTGGAATGACAAACGCCCCGCCGGCGTACCGCTGGACATCGACATGGGGGAATTCAAGTCGGTGATCGAGGTGTTCGAGCGTTCCTGCAAGAAGTTCGCGGATCGCCCGGCGTTCAGCAACATGGGCGTGACCTTGACCTACGCCGAGCTTGAGCGCCAGAGCGCAGCATTCGCCGGTTACCTGCAAGCGCATACCGATCTGGTGCCGGGGGATCGCATCGCGGTGCAGATGCCCAACGTCCTGCATTACCCGATTGCCGTGTTCGGTGCGTTGCGCGCCGGGCTGATCGTGGTCAACACCAACCCGCTGTATACCGCGCGGGAGATGCGCCACCAGTTCAAGGATTCCGGTGCGCGGGCGTTGGTCTACCTGAACATGTTCGGCCAGAAAGTCCAGGAAGTGCTGGCCGACACCGATATTCAATACCTGATCGAGGCGAAGATGGGCGACCTGATGCCCACCGCCAAAGGCTGGCTGGTCAACACCGTAGTCAGCAAGGTGAAGAAAATGGTCCCGGCGTATTCACTGCCGCAGGCGATCTCCTTCAAGAGCGCGCTGCGCATGGGGCGTGGCCTGGGCATCAAGCCGCTGAAGGTCGGCCTCGACGACATCGCCGTGCTGCAATACACCGGCGGCACGACAGGCCTTGCCAAGGGTGCAATGCTCACTCATGGCAATCTGGTGGCGAACATGCAGCAAGTGCGCGCCTGCCTTGCGCAACTCGGCCCCGATGGTCAGCCGCTGTTGCGCGAAGGCCAGGAAGTGATGATCGCGCCGCTGCCGCTGTACCACATCTATGCATTCACCGCGAACTGCATGTGCATGATGGTCTCGGGCAACCACAACGTACTGATCACCAACCCGCGGGACATTGGCGGGTTCATCAAAGAACTGAAGAACTGGAAATTTTCGGCGCTGCTGGGGCTCAACACCCTGTTTGTCGCGTTGATGGAGCACCCGGATTTCAAGACCCTGGATTTCTCCACACTGAAACTGACCAACTCCGGCGGCACGGCGCTGGTGAAGGCGACCGCCGAACGCTGGGAGCAGATCACCGGTTGCCGCATCACTGAAGGTTACGGCTTGACCGAAACCTCGCCGGTGGCTTGCACCAACCCGTACGGCGACCAGTCGCGTCTGGGCACAGTCGGTTTGCCAGTGCCGGGCACGCTGTTGAAAGTGATCAACGATGACGGCGTCGAGCAGCCCATGGGCGAGCGTGGCGAACTGTGCATCAAAGGCCCGCAGATCATGAAAGGCTATTGGAACAAACCCGAAGCCACCGCTGAAGTGCTGGATGCCGAGGGCTGGTTCAAATCCGGCGACATTGCGGTCATCGATCCGGACGGTTTCGTGCGTATCGTTGATCGCAAGAAAGACATGATCATCGTTTCCGGTTTCAACGTGTATCCGAATGAAATCGAGGACGTGGTCATGGCCCACCCGAAAGTCGCCAACTGCGCGGTGATCGGTGTGCCGGACGAGCGTTCGGGCGAGGCGGTGAAGTTGTTCGTGGTGGCGCGGGAGGCCGGGGTCAGCCTTGAAGAACTGAAGGCTTACTGCAAGGAGAATTTCACTGCGTACAAAGTGCCCAAGCACATTGTGTTGCGTGAGTCGTTGCCGATGACGCCTGTCGGGAAAATTCTGCGACGTGAGTTGCGCGATATCGCATAAAGAGCAATAGCGCAAAGATCGCAGCCTTCGGCAGCTCCTACAGGAAACGCATTCACATGTAGGAGCTGCCGAAGGCTGCGATCTTTTGCTTTCAAGGCCCGAATTACGGGACTTTTGAGGTGTTCTAGGATTTTTGCTCTAAAATGACTGCTAGAAAGTCTTGAGTCACAAATGTGACTATAGGGGCCGCTTTTGGCTCTAGTCGACCCTCGGCAAAGCTGCTACTCTCGGCGCGCTTTGTGACTTCTCGGCCTATATACAAGCCGGATTCACCAATACAAAACACACACCAATAATAATCGCATCAAATGCGGTGAAGAATTCGCGTTGCTGAGGAGTGGGCTTCCATGATCGAAGACTTTTGGAAGGATAAGTACCCGGCTGGAATCGCTGCCGAGATCAATCCAGACGAGTATCCGAACATTCAGGCAGTGTTGAAGCAATCCTGCCAACGCTTCGCCGACAAACCGGCTTTCAGCAACCTGGGCAAGACAATCACCTACGGTGAATTGTACGAATTGTCCGGTGCGTTTGCCGCGTATCTGCAACAGCATACCGATTTGCAGCCCGGTGATCGAATCGCCGTGCAACTGCCCAACGTTCTGCAATACCCGGTGGCCGTTTTCGGTGCCATCCGCGCCGGGCTGATCGTGGTCAACACCAATCCGCTGTACACCACGCGGGAAATGGAACACCAATTCAACGACTCCGGCGCCAAAGCGCTGGTGTGCCTGGCGAACATGGCGCACCTGGCCGAAGCCGTGGTGCCGAAAACCGGCGTCAAACACGTCATCGTCACCGAAGTCGCCGACCTGCTGCCGCCGATCAAGCGTTTGCTGATCAACAGCGTCATCAAGTATGTGAAGAAAATGGTCCCGGCTTATCACTTGCCAAAAGCCGTCAAGTTCAACGACGTGCTGAGCAAGGGCCAGGGCCAGCCTGTGGCTGAAGCCAACCCGGACAGCGGTGATGTCGCGGTGCTGCAATACACCGGCGGCACCACCGGCGTGGCCAAAGGCGCAATGCTGACCCACCGCAACCTCGTCGCCAACATGCTGCAATGCAAGGCGCTGATGGGTTCCAACCTCAATGAAGGTTGCGAGATCCTGATCACCCCGCTGCCGCTGTACCACATCTATGCGTTCACCTTTCATTGCATGGCGATGATGCTGATCGGCAACCACAACATCCTGATCAGCAACCCGCGCGACCTGCCGGCGATGGTCAAGGAACTGTCGAAGTGGAAGTTCAGCGGTTTCGTCGGCCTGAACACGCTGTTCGTGGCGCTGTGCAACAACGAAGGTTTCCGCAAGCTGGATTTCTCGGCGCTGAAAGTCACTCTGTCTGGCGGCATGGCCCTGCAACTGGCCGCTGCCGAACGCTGGAAAGCGGTCACCGGTTGTGCCATCTGCGAAGGTTACGGCATGACCGAAACCAGCCCGGTGGCCACGGTCAACCCGATCCAGCACATCCAGATCGGCACCATCGGCATTCCAGTGCCATCGACCCTGTGCAAAGTCATCGACGATGCCGGTGTCGAGCAGCCGCTGGGTGAAATCGGCGAGCTGTGCGTCAAAGGCCCGCAGGTGATGAAGGGCTATTGGCAGCGTCAGGACGCCACCGATGAAATGCTCGACAGTGACGGCTGGCTGAAAACCGGTGATATCGCGCTGATCCAGCCGGATGGCTACATGCGCATTGTCGATCGCAAGAAAGACATGATTCTGGTCTCCGGTTTCAACGTGTACCCGAACGAACTGGAGGACGTGCTGGCGACCCTGCCGGGCGTGTTGCAGTGCGCAGCCATCGGGGTACCGGACGAGAAGTCGGGCGAGGCGATCAAGATTTTCATCGTCGCCAAGCCTGGTGTGACGCTGACCAAGGAAACGGTGATGGAGCACATGCGCGCCAACGTCACCGGTTACAAGGTGCCGCGCTCGGTGGAGTTCCGCGATGCGCTGCCGACCACCAACGTCGGCAAGATCCTGCGCCGCGAACTGCGCGACGAAGAGCTGAAGAAGATCAAGGCGAAGAACGCCGCGTAAACAAGAAGCCCCGCAGATGCGGGGCTTTTTGATTCTATGCCTTTGTAGCGAGGTGATTTATCCCCGATCGGCTGCGCAGCAGTTGTAAACCCGATGAATGCGGTCTGCCTGACAGAACCTGGGTGGCAGTTTTGGGGCTGCTCCGCAGCCCATCGGGGATAAATCCCCTCGCCACAGAGAACCGCCAGGCCACAGGGATCAGGCTCTCCGCGAGAGTTGGTTACTGCCGAAACGGCGCAAAGTTCACGTTAGTCCCCGCCGGACGCATGTCCTGCAGATACGAATCCTTGTCCGCACTCAATTCCAGGCTCAACGCAGCCTTGCGCTTGCCTTCATTACGAATCACCAGCCCTTCCAGCTTCTCACGCAGAAACACCGTCGGCACTTTCAGGTGCAGCAGTTCGTCGGTGTCCGGTGTGTGCATCAGCAGGTGAATCCACTCGTACTGACCGACGGCCAGACGCGCCACCGGCAGGTCGAACCACCAGATGTTGCGGTTGCGGTTCAGTTCGGCGAAGTGGCAGTTGTTGGTGCCGAGCACGGCACCGCCCAGTTCCTGGTTTCTACGGGCAATGGCCTGCTTTTTATCGAGTTTCATGACATTCCTGCGGGATCGGTTATCTGGCGCACGGCGCCCATAGGTGCGCATTCTCGGGGCTGGGCGAGCAAACATAAAGCCCAACCTGCACGCCGCGACGAAATGAGCCGCTAAAAATAAATGAAACTTGGCGCAAACGCGGCCAGTCAATCATTACGTACTGACTTTCCCCTAATTGCACCAAGGAGAAACACCATGAGTAGCACAGGCGATAAAGTAAAAGGCATGGCCAACGAAGCAGTCGGCAACGTCAAGCAAGGCGTCGGTAAAGCTACCGACAATGAAAAACTGAAAGCCGAAGGCAAAATCCAAGAGAAAAAAGGCGAAGCCCAGCAAGCCGTTGGCAAAGCCAAAGATGCAGTGAAGAACACCGTCGACAAGGCGTAATCCGGCCTTGAACGAAAGACACGAGCGGCCATCCAAGGATGGCCGTTTTTGTGTCAAAAGCCTGCGGTTATCCTGCAAGGGTCGCCAAACAGGCTACCGTGATGTAAAAAACGGCCCCTGAGTCGCCACGACTTCAACCTGTATTGCGGCGAAAGGAGACGCGAATGATTTTTCCGGACATGAAAGGTCTGCCCCTGCACCGGGTGATGGTGCGCACGGTCACTGAATTCATCGACGACGAGATGTCGACGTACGCCTCGGCACTGGCCTATCAGATGCTGTTCTCGCTGTTCCCGTTCATCCTGTTTCTGATCGCCCTGATCGGTTTCCTGCACCTGCCGGACTTCTTCTCCTGGCTGCGCCTGCAATCGGAGCTGGTGCTGCCACCGCAAGCGCTGGAGCAGGTCAACCCGGTGATCGATCAGCTGCAGCAGTCCAAGGGCGGCTTGCTGTCGGTGGGTATCGTCATTGCCCTGTACACCGCGTCTGCCGGCGTGCGCCTGATGATGAGCGCAATGAACGCCGCCTATGACGTTGTTGAAGGCAGACCTGTCTGGAAGCGCTTCCCGCTGTCGATCGTCTACACCGTCGGCATTGCCGGCATGTTGCTGGTGGCGGCGGCCCTGATGGTGCTCGGGCCGCAGGTGATGGGCTGGATCGCCGCCCAGGTGGGGCTGGAGGAATTCATCGTCACCCTATGGACCATCGCGCGCTGGCCGGTCATCGTGATTCTGATGATGGTCGCCGTGGCACTGATCTACTACGTGATGCCGGACGTCAAACAGGAATTCCGCTTCATCACGCCGGGTTCGGTTTTGGCCGTGGTGGTGTGGATCATTGCCTCGTTGGGTTTTGCGTTTTACGTCAAAACCTTCGCCAACTACAACGCGATGTATGGCAGCATCGGGGCGATCATTGTGCTGTTGCTGTACTTCTACATTTCCGCTGCCGTGCTGCTGCTCGGCGCGGAGATGAATGCGGTGATCGAACACATGTCGAGCGAAGGCAAGGACGCGGGCGAGAAAGTCCCCGGCGAACTCGATGAACATCCCAAACAACACGTCTCGGGCCTGGGTCGCGATCACTCGATCAAGCCGGACACTGATGAAGCCTGACCATGATTCGTGAAATTCTGAAAATGGGCGACGAGCGCCTGCTGCGTATAGCCCCGCCGGTTCCGCCGGAAATGTTCGACAGCCCGGAGCTGTGGCAACTGATCGACGACATGTTCCAGACCATGGAAAGCGTCGGCGGCGTTGGCCTGGCCGCGCCGCAGGTCGGTGTCGATCTGCAACTGGTGATCTTCGGTTTCGAGCACAGCGAACGTTACCCGGACGCCGAAGCGGTACCGCAGACCATCCTGATCAATCCGCTGATCACGCCGCTCAATACGTTGACGGAAGAAGGTTTTGAAGGCTGCCTGTCAGTGCCCGGTTTACGGGGTGCGGTGGATCGCTTTCAGCTGATTCGCTACGAAGGCTTTGATCCGAAGGGCGAGCCGATTGTGCGCGTGGCTTCAGGTTTCCATGCGAGGGTGGTGCAGCATGAATGCGACCATTTGATCGGCCGGTTGTACCCGTCGCGGATCACCGATTTCAGCAAGTTCGGTTTTACCGAAGTGATGTTTCCGGATCTCGATCCAGGCGCAGACGACTAAAGCCAAATCAAAAGATCGCAGCCTTCGGCAGCTCCTACAGAGATCCGTGTAGGAGCTGCCGAAGGCTGCGATCTTTTGATCTTTATTGCCCCGCATTCAACCCCATCGCAATCATCGGCTTGCTCCGCGCATACCGGCTCAACCGCTCCGCCATCGCCTGGGGCAGGGCAGGGTCGGCACTGAACCCGCGTCGCTCATAAAACCCGCGCAAATCCGGATGGCAGAACAGCCACACCGGCTCTGTCACATCCTTCACCGCCATGCTGATCAACTGCGCAGCAACCCCCTGCTCACGACACGCAGGATCAACAAACAACCCCGTCAACCACAGCCCACCCGCCACCGGCCGTAAGCACAGCGCCGCAACAATGTCGCCACGCCGCGCCACCCACAGCTGCGCCTCGCGAACGGCTTTCATCGAGGATTGGTGGCTGCGGTAAAACTTGTTCATCAACGGCCATAACGACTCGTCGAGCAGGCTGTACTGGGTGTCGGGCATGGGATCGGACTGGCGGTGGGGGAGGCGGCGATTATAAAAGAACGCGCGTCACTGGATAGGTGTATACCTGAGCCTACAGCCCTGTGAGTGGAGTATTTGACATGTCCAAAGGTATGGATTCAAAGAAAGCCGCGAAGAAGAAACCGGCCAAGACCGCGATTGAAAAGCGGGCGGAGAAGAAGGCCAAGAAGGTAGATGTTTTTGGGCATTGATTGCCTGTTTCTAAGTTGAATGGATCATTCCGGATGCGTCCGGAATGATCTGATCAACGAGGGTGGGTTAAGTTTTTGGAATGTGTCTCAGGCGGATATCATCTATTTTTGTGCTGCCGATGGGGTGCCCGATTTTATAACCGATCCCTATATGCAGTTTTATCGGCGACGCTGGAGAAGTATTTTTTGAGGGGAAGGTTATCGAATAAGTTTTCCACGTGTTCGACGCTGGGAAATTACTAATTCTAACAATTGCGGAGTTGTCTTGAAAGACGTTCAGCTGTGATACAAACGGACACCGATATTTAAAACTTAGTTCATACACTTCACCAACCTCGATGTCATCGAAACTTTTTTCTAGTATCAAATGATTGTGCTGAATTGTCGCTTGCGCAAAATACTCACCTTGCTCCAACACGATCTTGCTAGCGTAACTCGCCTGGGGAATCCAGCCATTCCAATTAAACCGATCAAAAGTCGTCAAATCATCCAGCCATGCCTTCACCGTATAAACCCTGGCCTCACACTCCTCCGCATCACTCACCATAGCCTCTCTAAAAAATCCCACCTTCAACACAATCGCAACCGTCGAATCCGCCTTGCACTCACGCAACCACGCCACCTCGGCCGTATAACTCAATCCGGGGCCCTGATCATGTGCTGTACCCACAAACTGATCTTTGGAACGTGAAGTTCCGTCGGTTCTTTGTTCCTTGTAACTTAACCAGATCGGCAGGCCGCTGCGCTGGAACGGCCATTTGTCGCACAGCACCTTAGTAGCATTCGTGATCAAACTGATTTGCAGAACTTCTCCCGCGAACCCTTCCAACAATGGTTTCGGCATGCTCTGTTGCAACAGTTCACCAATACGCAACTCCAGCGTTTGCGCAGGAGTTGGCGCTCGGGTATTCAGCACTTTGTAATCAATCAAAACACTGCGCTTTAAATTGGCGCCAGTGATAGCCGCCGCAATATTGAAATCAACGCGCTGCTGGCCGTTGACCGGTTTGCGTTGCGGCGTGGTCGAACCCTCGCCATCACGACCGATGATGGTCAGTTCGATCTCGCTGCCGGCGGGGACTTCGGCGGTATTGAACCTGACGGTAAAGCCGTGCTGGTGGTGATTGGGATCAAGTATGAGATCGGGTGCTTCAACGACTTCGGGCGGTGGCAGTTCGGCCTGTGGCTTGCCGATATTCAACTTCAGTTCGGCCGAGGTCCCCATCATTTGGCCATTGCGCTGCAGGGTGTAGCTCGCCATCACCGTGCCATTCAGGTTGTTGATCACATACGTTTTGGGCACAGTGAATTTCACCGGTTTTCCCACCGTGTGCGACGTCAGTTCGATGAAGTCACTGGTGCTTCCGTCAGTGGTCGAGCCGCGCCACCGATAGGTCACGCAATCCCCCAGGATTGTGTTGGTATGTGGCACAACCAATGTGGCGCCCGTCGGTGGAACATGGTCCGGATCGAGCGTGCCGTCCTGTCCGGCTTCTTCTACGTGCGGCCGCTCAAACTGGGGCAGTGACACACCTACCTGCATGTAAAACACCTGCGAGTCGCGCACATCAAGCAGTACAGCGTCATCGTTCGCCACCCGATAAAACACCTTCACGCGCAACCCGGTGAACCGACGAATTACGGCGTTGCTGACGCTGCGCAGAATAGGCTCGTTCTCGGGGACATTACCGACTGGCCGCGAATCGTCGTAATAAACGATGGTGCCATTGGGGTGTCGCGCCTCCATGATCAGCGTCAGTTGATCGCTACCCTTGCGGCCCGGATATGCAGCGATCTTCGCCGTTGCCCAAGGTTCATCGGGATCCAGAATGCCGCCCGGCGCCTCAACTACCGAGGGCGCCGCCAGATGGTTGATCTGCCCTTCAACAGTCACGCTGGTATTTTTCGACGGCCTGTCCGCCACGCCCGCTCTTTGCAGTATGTAACCCACTGAAGCCCAGCCTTTGGCGATGGCTTTGACCGAGGCGTTGGGAATGACGAAATCGCAATGGAACGGCACATATTCGACTGTCTGCTCCAGTGGCCCGACGATGATCGGCTGACCGTTGGGCGCCGTGCCGGTCCAGGTCATGACGACCTTGTCGCCTACGGCGAAGTCATTTTCCGGGGTATAGATCCAGACGATGACGTTGATATCCCCCAGTTTCGCAAGATCAATGGTCGACACCGGTTTGCCATCGACCAGCACCAGCGCTGCATTCAAGCGATTGCCTTTCAGGTCCACCAGTACACGGGTGATTTTCGCCCAGGGCGCACGCTCGTCGGGGTAGTTGCCGACGCGGTCGATCACTTGATAGGTCACCGGGACGTTGGCGCCATCGCCGTGTTTCTCGATGGTTGCTTTGTCGAAGGTGACGATAATCGGGTGGTTGACCGGGTCGTCGATCTGCTGCTGGGTCACGGGGTAATAAATGACCTGCTGGCTCCCCCAGCGGCAAATGATGCAATCAAACGTCGCCATGTTTTCGTAGGGCTCGATGCGCATCTGGATTCCGCGCTCGGCCATGCCGGGATCCACCCCGTTGGACAAGTCCGGTATGAGCGTGTAATTGAGGCCGGAGTGGCCTTCTTCAGGGCTGTCATCGAAGCCGCCCGGGCGCGTCGTCTTGACCAGCATCGTCAGCACCGGCTGGTAACTTTCCTCGGCCTGGCCCACGCGCGTTACGCTGTAAAACATCTGCGCGTCACCATCGATAACAAAGCCTTGGGGAATGGTGATGACGACCCGTTCCCCCATCTGGTTTTCGTCTTCGATAATGATGCTGCGCACCGGCGTCGAGAGATTGCCCCAGAAACATTTGAGCTCATCGCCAATGCTCATCACCAACCAGGGATTGAAGATGATTTGTAAATCGCCCTCGAGCGCGCGTACCGGGATACCGCCGTCGTAGTGCTCAGGTGTGCTCAGATCGGTACTGCCGACAATGAAGGGGCGATGAAGCGCGAGCGGATTGTTTTCATCGTGCGGCTTGATCATGGCGACGTTCCTTCGTGGGTGGCTGCGAGTAAAAGAGCAGCTGGAGCTCTGATCAGAAGGGAATGGTGCGGTTACGACAACTGTCAGGTCTGACAGGTAGAGGCTGATTTCCGACGAATGGTGGCGCTTGACTCTGGATAGATATTTTCTGAGACGTCTTCGCTGAACCGTTTCTTGTGCAAAAAGTGCCAGATACTGGCCGACTAGTGGCCTTGCGCAAGACTTCGCGCTGGCTATGCTGACACCTAACTAACTATGTCGACCGTCATGCCAAAGCGTGCCGAGTCCATAGGGTTAGTCCGTGATTCATGCTGCCAGAGTGCGCAACCCGAGGCACCGACACCGAACCAACAAGGAGCGACACCTAAATGGACTTTCTTCAACACGTTAGGGCTGGCCCTCAACCGGGCTATCAAGAGAAGGATGTCTTGATTAGAGCGTTGCTGCATGGACGTTCCGATTGATCATCATTTATCACCTGACAACTTCCTCCCATGGAGGAAGGCGTGTGCCTGTTCTGTGGAACGTAGTGGTGGATTCTGAAAGACCTGAACTTTCATCAAATCAAAAGAACGCGCGGAAGGTGATACAACCATGTTCAACCTACATCACAAGGCTGACCTGAAGGAAATCGAGCGCTTCAGCTGCGCCTTGACTGAAACCAATGCCAAGTTGGCGGCGATCAGCCGTTCGATGGCGATGATCGAGTTCAGCCCCGATGGCATTGTTCTGGATGCCAATGAAAACTTCTGCAAGACCATGGGTTACGGTGCCGAAGAAGTGCGCGGCAAACATCACCGAATCTTTTGCGAAGAAGCGTTTTATCGCAGCGAGGATTACGCGAAGTTATGGCGTGACCTGGCCAGGGGCGAGCCGATCAGCGGGACGTTCCTGCGTTTGAACAAGAGCGGCAGGGAAGTCTGGCTAGAAGCCAGTTACATGCCGGTCTATGGCCCGGACAAACAAGTAAAAAGTGTGATCAAAGTGGCGGCGGACATTACCGCGCGGATCAACAAGGAACATGAAGAGGAAAGCATGCTCGCGGCGATTGGTCGCTCGATGGCGGTGATCGAGTTCACGCCGGAGGGCAATGTGATTACCGCCAACGAAAACTTCCTCAAGACCACGCAATACACGCTCAACGAAGTTGTCGGCCACCATCACAGCATGTTCTGCCATCGGGCCGAAGCCGAGTCGGTGCAATACAAGGCATTCTGGGCTTCGCTCAATCGCGGCGAATACCACTCCCATCGCTTCGAGCGCAAGAACAAGTCCGGGCAGATGGTTTACCTCGAAGCTTCGTATAACCCGTTGTTCGACGCCAAGGGCCGCTTGTACAAAGTGGTCAAGTTCGCCAGCGACATCACCCGCCAGATGACCACGTTGCAGAATGCCGCGGAATCGGCCCACAGCACTTCGGTACAAAACGACGCCTGCGCGCAAAAAGGCTCACAGGTCGTGCAGCAAACGGTGCAGATCATTCAGGACATTTCCCGCGATCTCAACGAAGCGGCGGTCAGCATCGATGCGGTCAGCAAGCAGTCGGACATCATCGGCACCATCGTCCAGACCATACGCGGCATCGCCGATCAGACCAATTTGCTGGCGCTGAACGCGGCCATCGAAGCAGCGCGGGCCGGCGAACATGGGCGGGGTTTTGCGGTGGTCGCGGATGAAGTGCGCAGTCTTGCTGCGCGCACCAGTCAGGCGACGCTGGAGATTGTTGAAGTGGTGCGCAAGAACCATGACTTGTCGTTGAGTGCGGTTTCGAGCATGCAATCGAGTTTGAGCCGCACCGGGCTTGGGGTTGAACTGGCGAATGAGGCGGGGGAGGTGATCCTGGAGATTCAGCAAGGCTCGCGGCATGTGGTAGATGCGATCAGCCAGTTCAATGAGACCCTGCAGTTGAATTAACCACGCATAAAAACTGTAGGAGCTGCGGCACGCTGCGATCTTTTGATCTTTAAATTCCAGATCAAAAGATCGCAGCGTGCCGCAGCTCCTACATCATGTTTCCATTGCAGTGGCTGACGATTTATGCCGCCGCAGGGGAATCCGGCAACGCCGAAGCAGGCAGACCAAACACACGATCAAACAGCCAGTTGAACGCAAACGTGTAGCAAGGGATGAAGATGATCAGCGCCAGATCCAGCAGGAACGCCTGCACCAGACTGATATTCATCCACCACGCGATCAACGGAATCAGGAACACGATCAACGTCAGTTGAAAGCCGATTGCGTGGGCGATGCGTCGTTTTACGGTGCGGGTGCGTGACTGCTGACGACTCTCCCAGTGCTCGAACATCGAGGTATAGATGAAATTCCAGGTGACGGCGATAGTGGTGATGATCACCGCCAACGGCCCGGTGCTGCCCGGCGAGGTGCCCGACAACAGGGCCAGACCGAGGGCGGAAAAGGTCATGCCGATCACTTCATACAGCGACACATAGACCAGTTTGCGTTTGACGCCTTGCATGCAGATTTGCCTCTTTCTTGCCATTTGTTGGCCAGTGGGACTGGCGGAGGCGGCGAAAGATAGCTTCAATAGGGCTGACAGAAAAAGTCAGAAGCTTTCAGTTCTATTGATAGGTTGACCCATTGAATTTCAACAGCGACAGCATTGAACTGTTCCTTGCGGTGATTGAACGCGGCTCGTTTTCCGCCGCCGCCCGCGCATTGGGCAAAGTCCCGTCGGCAGTGAGCATGGGCATCGGCAACCTTGAAGCCGAACTCGGTTATCCGCTGTTTGATCGCAGCCATCGCGAACCGCAACCGACGGCGATGGCGCTTTCTCTGGTACCGCACGCACGGCTGATTGCCGGGCAGCTCAAGCAACTGCAAGTGCACGCGGTGGAGTTGTCGTTGGGGCTGGAGAGCAAGTTGTCGATCGGCGTGGTCGCGGACATCGACCGTCGGCGTTTGCTGGCGGCGATCAAGGCTATTGCCGAGCGCCATCCGCTGCTCGACATCGAAGTCCTGACGGCGCCGCAGGATGATGTGCTGGCGATGCTGCACAGCGGCCGCGTCAGTGTATGCCTGGCGTTCGCCGGGTTGAGCATGAACGTGCTGGAGCGCTTTCAGTTTGTCGGCAGCGAACGGATGATCGCGACGCTGGCGGCGGACAGTCCGTTGTTGCAGGGGCAGGATCTGTTTCTTGAAGACCTGGTGCACGTACGGCAGATCTTCGTCGCCAGTCGTGACTTGCCGATCAGTGAGACGCGGCCGTTAGTGGCTGAATCGCACTGGCGCACCGATACCCTGGAAACCGCGATGGAAATGGTCGAGGCGGGATTGGGCTGGGGCAATTTCCCGCTGTCGGTGGTGCAGTCGCGACTGGATGCCGGGCGTTTGAAACGGCTGAATTTTCGCAACATCGAAAATGGCCTGGTACTGCCGGTACACGCGGTATGGCTCAAGAGCCAGCCGTTACAGAAGGCTGCATTGGCGTTGGTCGAATTGCTCGGCCACTAAGCCCCGCACAAATTGCGGGGTAAACCTTGGGCTTGTGTGCGCCACAGAAACCTGTGGGAGCTGGCTTGCCAGCGATAGCGGTCTTTCAGTCAATAATGTATCGACTGACGCACACCCCCCCTGTAGGAGCTGCCGAAGGCTGCGATCTTTTGATCTTGATCTTTAACAACAAGATCAAAAGATCGCAGCCTTCGGCAGCTCCTACATGGACCCGAGGCAGGCTCAGGTGCTTTCGCGGATCTTCAGTTCGAAGCCCATGTCTTCCACCGGCCGTGCCACGTTGTTGCCCGCCATCAACGTCAGCATCTGCTCCGCTGCGCGCCGGCCAATCGCCTCACGCGGGGTGTTGATGCTGCTCAGGCGCGGCACCATGTGCTCGGACATCGGCAAGTCGTTGAAGCCCAGAATTGCCACTTGCTCAGGGATTTTGATGCCGTGGCGCAGCGCCTCCAGCAATGCACCTTGTGCCAGGTCATCGTTGCCGAAGAAGATCGCATCGACATTCGGGTGCGCCGCCAGCAATTGCAGAAACAACTCGCCACCCAATCCCACCGACGAAGCACGCGGCGTCAGCACTTCCAGATCCGGGTCATAACGCCCGGCCTTCTGCAACGCTTTGCGAAAACCTTCGCCTCGCAGCAACGTGCGCTGATCAAGTTGCGCACCGATGTAAGCCAGACGTTTGCGCCCACGGGAAAGCAAATGCTCTGCCGCCGTTTCGCCGGCGCTGAGCTGGGAGAAGCCGACGCAATTCACGCCCGCAGCGCTGTCCAGTTCCATCATGTACACGCAGGGAATGTTGCTGGCCTCGATCATTCGCCGCGAACTTTCGGTGCGATCAAAACCGGTCAGCAGAAACCCGCGCGGCTGATAAGCCATGTAGTTGCGCAGCAGGTTTTCTTCTTCATCACGGGAGTAGTGGAAGTTGCCGATCAGTACTTCGAAGCCCTTGGGCGTCAAAACCCGATGAATGGCTTCCAGCGTATCGATGAACAACAGGTTGGACAGTGACGGCACCAAAACCACTACAGAATGGCTCTGCGCCGAGGCCAAAGCACGGGCGGCAGGGTTGACCACGTAGTTGAGTTCTAGGGCGGCCTTGCGGACTTTTTCCACCAGTTCGGTGGCCACGGTGCTGACCCCGCGCAAGGCACGGGATGCGGTAATAGGGCTGACGCCGGCAAGGCGAGCAACTTCATTGAGGGTGGGACGGCCGGTGGTGCGGGTATTTTTATCGTTTTTAGGAGTGGTCATCGGGCGGCTTGCCAAACAAAAATCAAGGCACTAAGGTAGCGCTGTCCTGATGCAGCTGCAAATGCGTAAGCGAGGTCCTGCCTGATCTTCGCTTTTTGGTGTTGGGAACAAACCTGCTGCAACCCAAAAAAACGACAAGAAGGCGTCGGCAACTTCTATCTGTGCACTAGAGTCATAGCTTGCAAAGGTAGCGCTGTCTGCGCGCTGAGGTGTTTCATGAATCATCCCATCACCGCCGTGGTCATCATGGGCGTTGCCGGTTGCGGCAAGACGTGCGTCAGCGAGGCCCTGTGCCAATTGAGCGGCGCCACTGCCATTGAAGGCGATACTTTCCATCCGGCCGCGAACATCGAAAAGATGAGCGCGGGGATCCCCCTGAACGACGACGACCGTGCCGGCTGGCTCGACAGCCTGTGCGAGGAACTGCGCCGCGTTGACGCCACGGGCCAGCGCCCGGTGCTGACCTGCTCGGCCCTCAAACACAGTTATCGCGAAATCCTGCGCAGTGCCTTGCCGGGCCTGGGCTTCGTGTTCCTTGAATTGACCCCTGAAGTTGCCGCCGAGCGTGTGTCTCATCGTCCGGGCCACTTCATGCCGGCCACGTTGATCGAAAGCCAGTTCGCCACCCTCGAATCGCCCAAAGGCGAGCCGTTGACCCTGGCGTTGAACGCTTCGATTCACAGCGTCGAAGAACTGGCAGAGCAAGCTCACGTCTGGTGGCAGGCCAATGGCCTGAAACAGGCGGTATGAGTGTGTTCATGCAGACAGCGCTGTCCTTACGACTTCTGATTAACCCGCTTTAATAACAACAACAAACCAGGAGACACCCCCAATGTTTGGCATGTCCCACGACGCCTACCTGCTGCTTGATGCAGTGGTCACGGTGATCGGACTTATCATCCTGATCACCAAGTTCAAGATTCACCCCTTCATTGCCCTGACCATCGCCGCCGCATTCCTCGGCCTGACGTCCGGCATGCCGATCGGCACCATCATCAAAGCGTTCCAGGACGGCTTTGGTGGCGTGCTCGGTTTCGTCGGCATCATCCTCGCGCTGGGCACCATGCTCGGCAAAATGATGGCCGAATCGGGCGGGGCAGATCAGATTGCCCAGACCCTGATTCGCGCGTTCGGCAAGGACAAAGTCCAGTGGGCAATGATGTTCGCCGCGTTCCTGGTGGGCATTCCGTTGTTCTTCGAAATCGGCTTCGTGCTGCTGATTCCGCTGGTGTTCATCGTTGCCCGCCGCACGGGCGTGTCGATCATCAAGATCGGTATCCCGCTGCTCGCCGGCCTGTCCGCCGTGCACGGTCTGGTGCCACCGCACCCGGGCCCGCTGCTGGCCATCGGCGTATTCGGTGCTGACATCGGCAAGACCATTCTCTACGGTCTGATCGTTGCGCTGCCGACTGCAATCATTGCCGGGCCGATCTTCGGTACGTTCATCGCCAAACATATTCCGGGTCACCCGAATCAGGAGCTGGTCGATCAACTGGCCCGCGAAAACGATACCGCTGTCCTGCCGAGCTTCAGCATCACCCTGATCACCGTGCTGCTGCCGGTATTCCTGATGCTGCTGAAGACCTTCGCTGACGTGGCGCTGCCGGACGGTAACTTCTTCCGCACCTGGATGGACATGATCGGTCACCCGATCTCGGCACTGCTGCTGGCGTTGCTGCTGTCGCTTTACACCTTCGGTTACAAGCAGGGCATCGGTTCCAACCAGATCCTCAAGTGGCTGGATGCGAGCCTGGCGCCAACCGCCGCGATCATCCTGATCATCGGTGCCGGCGGTGGCTTCAAGCAGATGTTGGTGACCAGCGGCGTGGGCGACGTGATCGGCCACATGGCGGTCAGCGCGCAGATCTCGCCGATCCTGCTGGCATGGCTGGTGGCGGCGGTGATCCGTATTGCTACCGGTTCGGCAACGGTCGCGACCATCACTGGCGCGGGCATTGTGGTGCCGGTGGTCGGGATGGTTCCGGGCGTTAACCGTGAGCTGCTGGTGCTGGCCACCGGTGCCGGTTCGTTGATCCTGTCCCACGTCAACGACGCCGGTTTCTGGCTGGTGAAGCAATACTTCAACATGACCGTGGCTGAGACGTTCAAGACCTGGACGGCGATGGAAACCATCCTCTCGGTGGTCGCGTTGGGCTTTATCCTGCTGTTGTCGATGTTCGTTTAACAGCAAACGCCAGACACAAAAAAACCGCAGCGATGCGGTTTTTTTGTGGGTGAAACCTTAAGGCTGAACACATCCCCCTTGTAGGAGTGAGCCTGCTCGCGATAGCGGTTAATCAGTGACATTTACGGTGACTGACACACCGCAATCGCGAGCAGGCTCACTCCTACAGGTTTTGTGTCAGGTAGCCGATTTCGGCGTGAGGCCATCCGCCCGGAACATCCCGCGAATGCCGCGCACAGCCTGGCGAATGCGGTCCTGGTTTTCGATCAGCGCGAAGCGCACGTGATCATCGCCATACTCACCAAACCCCACCCCCGGCGAGACGCAAACCTTGGCCTCGGCCAGCAGTTTCTTGGCGAATTCCAGCGAGCCCAAGTGCGCGTAAGCCTCGGGAATCTTCGCCCAGACGTACATCGAAGCCTTCGGGTTTTCAACCATCCAGCCCAGCTCATGCAGTCCCTTGACCAGCACATTGCGGCGCTGGCGATACTGCTCGGCGATGTCTTTCACGCACTGCTGATCGCCTTCCAGCGCAGCAATCGCGGCGACTTGCAGTGGGGTGAAAGTGCCGTAGTCGTGGTAGCTCTTGATCCGCGCCAAGGCGTTGACCAGTTCCGGGTTGCCGACCATGAAACCGATGCGCCAACCGGCCATGTTGTAGCTCTTGGACAGGGTGAAAAACTCCACCGCGATGTCCTTGGCGCCCGGCACTTGCATGATCGACGGGGCTTTCCAGCCGTCGTAGACGATGTCGGCGTAGGCCAGATCGTGGATCACCAGCACGTCGTACTGCTTGGCGAGGGCGATCACCCGTTCGAAGAAATCCAGTTCCACGCACTGCGCGGTCGGGTTCGACGGGAAGCCAAGGATCATCATTTTCGGCTTGGGGATCGAGCCGCGAATCGCCCGTTCCAGTTCGGCGAAGAAATCCACACCCGGCACCAGCGGCACCGAACGCACCTGGGCGCCGGCAATCACCGCGCCGTAGATGTGAATCGGGTAGCTCGGGTTCGGCACTAGCACCGTGTCGCCCTGATCCAGGGTCGCCAGCATCAGATGCGCCAGGCCTTCCTTGGAACCGATGGTGACAATGGCTTCGCTTTCCGGGTCGATATCGACTTCGTAGCGCTGCTTGTACCAATTGGAAATCGCCCGACGCAGGCGCGGAATGCCCTTGGACGTGGAATAACCGTGGGTGTCGTCACGCTGGGCGACCTGCACGAGTTTTTCGACAATGTGCGGCGGCGTGGCCCCGTCGGGGTTGCCCATGCTCAGGTCGATGATGTCTTCACCACGACGCCGCGCGGCCATTTTCAGCTCGGCGGTGATGTTGAAAACGTAAGGGGGGAGTCGATCTATGCGCGCAAAGCGGCGCGGCGAACCTTGTTCAGCCATTGTTGCCTCGGATAACGTAAGCGCCCGGAACCGTCCGAGCGACGCTGGTCACTGCGGTGACCTGTTGGCGAAGATAAGGGCAGGGATGGCAGACTGTCCAGCCTGTGCGTAAACAAATTTTTCCCAAGGAAATCGGTTGATGGAATTCACCAGCGGCTTTTTGCTGAGCCTTTCGCTGTGCCTGGATATCGGCGTGGCCAACATCGCAATGATCACGTTGGCGATGCAGCGCGGGTATTTTCAGGGCTTTGCGCTGGGCCTCGGCACCTGTGTCGGCGATTTGATCTACGCGGTGCTGGCGCTCGCCGGGATGACCGTGTTGCTGCAATACGAAACCGTGCGCTGGGTGCTGTGGATCGGCGGTTCGGCGCTGCTGATCTATTTCGCGGCGAAGATGATCTATTCGGCAATCCATCACGATGCGCTGTTGGCCGAGACGGCTGAGGTGGGGCACAACTCCCATCGCAAGGAGTTCCTGCGGGGGATCTTCCTTGCCATGTCATCGCCGAGCGCGATTCTCTGGTTCGCTGCGGTAGGCGGCACGTTGATCGCCCGTTCGGGTGGCGGCGGGCCTTTGAGCTCGGCGTTGTTCCTCGCCGGGTTTCTGTGCGCCGGGCTGGTGTGGTCGGCCGGTTTGTGCTTCGCTGCAAGCCATGGCGGCAGGCTCTTGGGCGATAAACTGCTGCGCTACTCCTACATGGCATCTGCAGCGATCTTCTGCTATTTCGCGGTTTACGTGATCGTATCTGGCTATAACGAGTTTGTCGGGTCGGGTGCGGCCGAGGCCCTGCATACGCTGTAATGTTGCGAATCGGGTTTGGCTTCTATACTCCCAGCCGAACCCACTTTTTTCGTTCCAGGAGTCGAGTCATGGATGAGCAAACACGCGTTGAAGTGGCAGAACCTCGCTTCGAACATGGACACTTCCTGCTGATCGCAGGGCTTGGCGGACGATTTACCCAGGACACCACCGATGGCATCCCCGCGCTGTGGGAAAAATTCATCCCGCATCTGGGCAAGATTCCCGGGCAAAAGAACGAAGTGACCTTCGGCGTCTGCTGCAATGCGGACGGCAAGGGTGGTTTCGAATACATCGCCGGGGTCGAGATCAGCAAGCTCGATGACCTGCCGGAGCAATACCGCTGGATCGAGGTGCAACCGCAGGATTACGCGGTGTTCGAGCACAAGGGCTCTCTCGACCAATTGCCGGCGACGTTCCAGCACATCTGGAAAACCTGGCTGCCGCAGTCCGGTCGCGAAGCGGCGGATGCGCCGGAGTTCGAGCGCTACAGCGAAGACTTCAATCCCATGTTGCATACCGGCACGCTGGAAATCTGGCTGCCGCTCAAGGTGTGACGCACGTTGATGGACGGATCAGCGATCCGTCCAGTCAACGCTTTCAACCACGCTTGCCCTTGCCCACACGTCGCGCCCGCAACAGGTCGATGCCCAGGGTGATAAAGCCGAACGTACTGATGCCCAACACCATTAACAGGCCGATTTCTACGCTGCTCATAAACGGGTTCCCCCAAGGGTAATCAGAGACACGCCACAGAAATAGCCGCCCGCGAGGCGCAAGAAAAGCGCTTATACGCAGGCTTTACGCTGCCCGCGCGGATCGATATGCACTCCTTATTCCTTTATGCTTTGCGCACTTTTCCCGCTGATTTCCGAGCTGCCATGAACACCGTTATCCGCAACGTCTCTGCCGCTGACCTGGATCGCTGCTACGCCATCGAAACCGTTGCCTACGAAGGCGATGAAGCCGCCACCCGCGAGAAGATCGCCACGCGCATTGCGACCTGGCCGGATGGTTTCATCGTTGCCGAGGTGGATGGCGAGGTCGCCGGGTTCGTCAACTCGGGCGCGGCGTTCGATGTGCAGATGTCGGATGAGGCGTTCAAGGAACTGATCGGCCATGATCCGGCGGGGCCGAACGTGGTGATCATGTCGGTGGTGGTGCACCCGGATTATCAAGGGCAGGGGCTGGCCAAGCGTTTGCTCGCGGAGTTCATTGAACGCATGCGCGGGATGGATAAAGCGACAATTCATTTGATGTGCAAGGAACAGCACATTGCGTTGTATGCCGGGTTTGGTTTTGCCTACATCAAGCCGTCGGAGTCCGACCATGGCGGGATGGCGTGGCACGAGATGATTCTGACCCTCTGACCCTCTGACCCTCTGACCCTCTGACCCTCTGATCCTCTGACTCTCTGGATCATTACCCCTGTAGGAGCTGCCGAAGGCTGCGATCTTTTGATCTTGCTTGTAAAAAACAGGATCAAAAGATCGCAGCCTTCGGCAGCTCCTACATGGGGGGCGTGGTGCGTCAGTAAAGGCTATCGCGGACCCTGGTCGGCGCTTCGCGGTCGTACGTGTCGGCGTCGAATTGCCCATCGTTCAGACGTTTATGAAAGGCGCCAGCCGTGGGCAGTGCCGAGCGCGGCAGATGCGTTTCAGGGTTCCACGCATCCGAACGCACAAACGCCTTCGAACAGTGGAAAAACGCCGCCTCCACCGTCACCAGCAACACCGTTTTCGCCGGTTTGCCGTTTACCGAAAAACTCTCCAGTAACGCCGGTTCATCACTGATCAACGCCGTGCCGTTGACCCGCAACGTCTCGCCAATCCCCGGAATGATGAACAACAGTGACACCCGTGGATCGTGCAGCACATTGCGCAAGGTATCGATGCGGTTGTTGCCCGGGCGGTCTGGCAGGGCCAGCGTGCGTTCATCGATGATCCGCACAAACCCCGGAGCATCACCGCGCGGCGAATTGTCGAGACCATCGGCCCCCACCGAGCTGACGATTACCAGCGGCGAGACCCGCACCATCGCCTGATAGTCTTCGTTGAGAAAAGTGATCTGCTTGCGCACCGCACGTTCGTGGGGCAAACCGTAAATAGCTTCCAGTGCTTCAATTGAATCGATCATCGTGCATCCCTCGATGACTTAGAAAAATAGCCCCATGCGCCGCTCGTAACCGATTCGGCCCTTGTACGCTTCGCCGCTGTCGACGTAGCCGTGTTTGGCGTACAGCGCGATGGCGGCATCGTTGTCGGCGTCCACCGACAGTTCCAGCCCCTTGATCTCCGGCCATGACTGGCGCGCAACCTCGGGCAACGCTTGCAGACACGCCTTGCCGTAACCCTTGCCCTGCGCCCGGCGATCGACCTGCAACGCATGCAGCGTGGCGCTGTGTTCATCGGCCCATGCCGGTAACACCGGCGGACGCTTGAGCAGCAGGAACGCCACCGGCACATCATCGGCCAGCAGTGCAAAACCCTTCACGCCAGGGCCGGGTTTCGACAGCAAGGTGTGCAGGGCGCCGTGGATGTCGCCGGAGAACTTGATTTGCTCGGGGTGGATTTCAATCGCCTCGACTTGCTCACGCTGCTGGGCGTTCAGGCTGTCGTACGGCACGAGTTGGGCTGACACGGGAATTTCCTTTTTCCTACAAAGATGAGCCTCGGATTCTAGCGACTTTGCCTCGTGCGGAATTTTTTTGTTTCAGTTGTCGATCGACCGATGCGCCGAACGACTAAGGGTGTCTTCACAACAAAAAACACGGAGAACACCATGAGCGCACAGTCTGAAATTCAAACCCTAATCAATACCTACCGCGACGCCGTCATGACCAAAGACGTGGAGAAAGTCATGGCGCTGTACGCCGATGACATCGTCTCGTTCGACGCGATCAAGGCCCTGCAATTCAAGGGCAAACGGGCCTACCGCGCGCACTGGGTGGATTGCATGCAAATGTGCCCCGGCCCGCACATCTTCGAGTTTCAGGAAGTCGTCATCGAAACTGCCGACAACATCGCCTTCGCCCACTGGGTCGCCAATTGCGGCGGCACCAACGAGAAGGGTGAAACCCAAAGCTGCTGGATGCGCGTCACCGCGTGCTATCGGCAGGTCGGCGGCGCGTGGCGGATTGCCCATGAACACTGGTCGGCACCGTTTGATCCGATGAGCGGCGCCACGCTGTTTGATGTGCAACCGTGATCTTCAGCCATAGTTGATCCGTTCGAATCAGGAGCACGCCATGAAATATCTATGCCTGGTCTACAGCGATGAACGCCTGCTGCATTCGTCGCCCGACAGCCCCGAAGACGCCGAATGCTGGGCCTATGCCGAGTCGATCCAGGGCAGCGGGCGGATGGTTGCCGCCGAGGCGCTGGAGTCGGTGCAGACCGCCACCACGGTACGTATGCGCAACGGTAAATTGTCGATCACCGATGGGCCGTTCGCCGAAACCAAGGAGCAACTGGCCGGCTTCTACCTGATCGACGCCAAGGATCTCAACGAAGCGATTCAGGTCGCCGGGAACATTCCGGCGGCCCGGGTCGGCAGCGTTGAAGTGCGCCCCGTGCGGCAGTTGAATGTCTGAGGTCCGGGCGCGGGTCGAGCAGGTCTATCGCGAAGACTCGCGGCGGATTCTGGCGACCTTGATCCGCCTGCTCGGCGATTTCGACCTCGCCGAAGAAGCCTTGCACGAGGCGTTCTTCGTCGCGGTCGAGCGTTGGCAGCGTGACGGCGTGCCGGACAATCCGCGCACCTGGCTGGTGTCGACCGGGCGCTTCAAGGCAATCGACGTGTTACGCCGCCGCGCACGCTTCAAAGCCTCGCAGCCATTGTTGCTGGCGCAACTGGAAGAACTCGAAGATGCCGACTGGAGCGACGAAGACGTGGAAGACGATCGCCTGCGGCTGATCTTCACCTGCTGTCACCCGGCGCTGGCGGCGGATGCGCAAGTGCCGCTGACCTTGCGTGAAGTCTGCGACCTGACCACCGAGGAAATCGCCCGCGCATTTCTCTCGGCGCCGGCGGCCATTGCCCAACGCATCGTGCGCGCGAAAGCCAAGATCCGAGACGCGAAAATCCCTTATCAAGTCCCCAGCCTGAGCGAACTGCCCGAGCGCCTCGACAGTGTGCTGCGGGTGATTTATCTGGTGTTCAACGAAGGGTATTCGGCGTCGATGGGGGCTGAGCTGACCCGCGAAGATCTGACCCGTGAAGCGATCCGGCTCGGGCGATTGCTAATGGAATTGTTGCCGGAGCCCGAGGTGATGGGGTTGCTGGCATTGATGCTGCTGCACGAGTCCCGCCGCCCGGCGCGCACCTCGCCCGATGGCGAGTTGGTGCTGCTGGACGATCAGGATCGCTCGCAGTGGGATGCTGAGTTGATCGCTGAAGGTTGTGCGTTGGTGGAGCGGGCGCTGACCACACGACGATTTGGGCCGTATTGCCTGCAAGCGGCGATTGCCGCCGTACACGCCGAGGCGCCAACCGCTGAGGAAACCGATTGGCAGCAGATCGTCGGTCTGTATGACGTGCTGTTGCGGGCGATGCCGTCGCCGGTGATCGAGTTGAATCGCGCGGTGGCGGTGGCCAAGCGGGATGGGGCGTTGGCGGGGCTGACGCTGATCGAAGGGATTATGGATCGCGGTGAGTTGCAGGATTATCACTTGGCGCATTCGGCGCGGGCGGAGTTTTGTCGGCAGTTGGGCAGGGCGGAGGAGGCGCGGGTGGCTTATTTGCGGGCGCTGGAATTGACGCGGCAAGAGCCTGAGCGGCGGTTTATCGAGGCGCGCTTAAACCAACTACCGACACCCAACCCCCTGTAGGAACTGCCGAAGGCTGCAATCTTTTAACGTTGATTTTCTTCAATCAACAACAAGATCAAAAGATCGCAGCCTTCGGCAGCTCTTACATGGGTTGCAACTGTATTCGGCAGCTCCTACATGGGTTGTAACTGTAGGAGCTGCGGCACGCTGCGATCTTTTGATCTATTCCAGCATCTTGCCCAACAACCAGCTCCCCGCCGGCCCCGGCGGATATAGCCGCGACCACAAGGCATCGACAAACACCGGTTTCGGCCAGCCGCGCACTGTCAGCTCTACCAGCGTGCCATTGCCGAAACGCCCCACCAGCCAGCGCGGCAGCGGCGCCCAGCCGAAACCCATTTCGGCCATTTCCATCAGCATCAGATAACTCGGCGCCGACCAGACGCGACCCTTGGCGCGACTGTCGTAGGGATTGACGATCGTCGCCAGACGCAACTCGCGATGCTGCTCCAGGATTGGCTGATCGACGTGCTCCAGTGTCGCCAGCGCATGTTCGCGACTGACGAACAGCGCAATATCAGTGCGCTCAGCCACGGTCGAGGTCACCAGATCCGGCGGGTAATTGTCCTGCATCTCTGCAAACGCCAGATGCGCCCGACCGCGCTGCACCAGTTCGATCAAGTCATCGCATTCGGCGATCAGGCATTCGAGTTCCAGATCCGGATAGCGCTGTTCAAAACCGAACAGCGCCGCTTCGAAACGCGCGGATTGATAGGTGTCGGAAATCGCCACGGTCAATTTCGGCTCAACACCTTGGGACAATTGCCGTGCAGTCATTTCCAGACGACTGTTGGCCGTAAGAATCGCCTCGGCGCGTTGCAGCATCATATGGCCGGCGGGCGTCAGCGTCGGTTTGCGGCTGCTGCGATCAAACAACACCAGGTCCAGATCAATCTCCAGACTCGCCACCGCCGCACTGATGGTCGACTGACTGCGCCCGAGTTTGCGCGCCGCCGCCGAAAACGATCCTTGGGTCGCCGCTTGGACAAACGCCAAAAGCACTTCTTGCGAGGCCATGAACTATCGCCTTGATCGATGGTTATTGGTTTTGAAGTATCGATGCGAGGGCAGATCATGGCAACCATCTTCACTCAAGGACTCAGGCCATGACTGCCCAAAAATCCATCACTGAACGTATCTTCCAGGCTGTCGGTTTCGAATTGCTGGCGATTCTGATCTGCACGCCGTTGCTGGCGTGGATCATGAAAAAACCGATGCTTGAAATGGGCGCGGTGACGGTGCTGATCGCGATGCTGGCGCTGGGCTGGAACGTGGTGTTCAACCGGTTTTTCGACCGCATGCTCGAGCGCATGAATGTCGCCCATAACGCTTGGGTGCGGGTGGTTCACGCCTTGCTGTTCGAGGGTGGTTTGATCGTGATGGGCGTGCCGCTGATTGCCTGGTGGCTGTCGGTCAGCCTGTGGCAGGCGTTTTTGCTCGACATCGGCGTGTTGCTGTTTTTCCTGCCGTATACCTACGTTTATCACTGGGGCTACGACGTACTCCGCGAGCGCTTCCTGACCCGTCGTGTCTGTGAGGGTTAACCAAAAACTGTGGCAAATATAAAACCTGTGGCGAGGGGATTTATCCCCGATGGGTTGCGAAGCAGCCCCAGAAAATGGGCCTGCTGCGCAGTCCATCGGGGATAAATCCCCTCGCCACAATGGCTATTTCCACAAAAGTTTTAGTGAGGCTTAGAGAAACATCCCCCCCGACGCCTCAACCCGCTGACCATTGATCCACTGCGCGCCCGGCGACAGCAACAACGCCAGTGCTCCGCCGATATCATCCGGCTGCCCCGCGCGGCCCAGCGCGGTGTTCTCGGCGACCATCGCATTTACCGCCGAATTGTCGCGCACCGCACCGCCACCAAAGTCGGTTTCGATGGCGCCGGGTGCCAGGGTATTTACGGTGATCTGGCGTGAGCCCAACTCCTTGGCCTGATAGCGGGTCAGCACTTCCATCGCGCCTTTCATCGCCGCATAGGCACTGGCGCCCGGAATGCTGAACCGTGCGAGACCGCTGGACACGTTGATGATCCGCCCGCCGTCGTTAATCAGCGACAGCAGTTGCTGAGTCAGGAAGAACGGCCCTTTGAAGTGCACGTTCATCAACATGTCGAATTGCTCGACGGTGGTTTCGGCGAAGCTCACATGCAGACCGACCCCGGCGTTGTTGATCAGAAAATCGAAACGCTGACGTTCGAACTGCTGCTGCAACACCTGTTCGACCTGCGTACCGAATGCGCCAAAGCTGTCGCTGCGGCCGACGTCCAGTTGCAGCATCACGGCTTTTGCGCCGAGTTTTTCCAGTTCGACGACCAGCGCCTGCGCTTCGTCCGCCCGGCTGTGATAAGTGCCGATGATGTCCACGCCCTGAGCGGCGAGGTGCAGTGCTGCGTTCTTGCCCAGGCCACGGCTGGCGCCGGTGATCAATGCGATTTTGCGGCTCATGTGAAGTCCTCGATTGCGGTGAGTGGTGATGGATCAAAGTTTATTTATCCGCCCTGGGGTGATAAACAGGCTTAAACCGGAATCACTGGTCGGTTAAGTCGAACAATCAAAGAGCTCCCCCCCCATGAACAAACTGGAACTGCTGCGCACCTTCGTCCGGGTCAGTGAGTTATCGAGTTTCACCCTCGCCGGGGAAAGCCTCGGGCTGCCACGTTCGACGGTGTCCGAACAGGTGCAAGCGCTGGAAGCGCTGCTCGGCACGCGCTTGCTGCAACGCACCACGCGTAAGGTGCAGGCAACGCAAGACGGTTTGGTGTTGTACCAACGCAGCAAGGATCTGCTCTCGCACATGGACGAGATCGAAGGCTTGTTCCGGCAGGACGAGGCCTCACTGACGGGGCGTATTCGCGTCGACATGCCGAACATTCTGTCGCGGCGTCTGGTCATGCCGCGGCTGCCGCAGTTCATGGATCGTCATCCGAATCTGGAACTGGAAATCAGCAGCACCGACCGCCGCGTCGACCTGCTCAGCGAGGGTTTCGATTGTGTGGTGCGCATTGGCGCGCAGCCGGATCAATCCGTGGTGGCGCGGCACCTTGGCGACTTCCCGATGATCAATTGCGCCAGTCCCGCGTATCTCGCGCGCTATGGTGTGCCGCAGACACTGGAAGATCTGGCGCAGCATCGCCTGGTGCATTACGTCGGCGTACTGGGTTCGCGTTCGGAAGGGTTTGTCTACGAGCAGGACGGTCAGGTTCGGCGCTTGCCAATGGCTGGCAGCGTGACGGTCAACAGCACCGACGCCTACGAGTCGGCATGTCTGGGCGGCTTCGGTCTGGTACAGGTCCCGCGCACGGGGATGCAGCCACATCTGGACAACGGCGAACTGGTGACCGTGTTGCCGCAATTCACCGCGCCGTCGATGGGAATTTCGTTGCTGTATGCGCGGCAACGGCATTTGCCGCTGCGGGTGCGGGTGTTCATGGATTGGCTGGGGGATGTAATCCGCTCAACCCTCTGACCCACCCTGGCCGTCTGTAGGAGCTGCCGAAGGCTGCGATCTTTTGATCTAAAAAAAAGATCAAAAGATCGCAGCCTTCGGCAGCTCCTACAGGGGGATCATTTTGGTCAGAAGATTTGGGTGAACAGCCAGTAGAGGCTACCCGACAACAAGATCGCCGCCGGCAGCGTCAGCACCCACGCCATCAGCAGATTACGGATGGTCCTCATCTGCAATCCACCGCCATTGGCGACCATGGTCCCGGCCACGCCCGAGGACAGCACATGCGTCGTCGACACCGGCAAACCAAACATGTCCGCTGCACCAATGGTCAGCATCGCCACGGTTTCCGCCGAGGCGCCTTGCGCGTAGGTCAGGTGGGTTTTGCCGATCTTCTCGCCGACCGTCACCACGATGCGTTTCCAGCCGACCATGGTGCCGAGCCCCAATGCGATAGCGACGGCGATCTTCACCCACAGCGGGATAAACCGTGTGGCGTTGTCGATCTGTTGCTTGAACAGTTGCAGCTTGCCAGCGGTGTCGGCGTCGAAGTTGCCGACCTTGTTCTTGTCCATCAGGCGAATCGATTCGCTGGCCAGGTACATGTCGTTGCGCACGTTGCCCATCGCCTCGGCCGGGACTTTCGCCAGTGAACCGTAGCCTTTGACTTCCTCGCCGATGTGCCCAATCAGGGCGGCGAGAGCGGGGATCAGTTGCGGCGTGGCTTCCTTGCTGCGCATGTACTCCGTGAGGATCGGGCGCGGATCGGCAGGTGCCGGCTGCGGCGCACTTTTCACCAGGGCTTGTTGGGTGACTTGCGCCACGGCGGCGAACTGCAGCGATTGTTCTTCGGGCATGGTGCGGTTCAATGCATAGGCCATCGGCAAGGTGCCGACCAGAATCAGCATGATCAGGCCCATGCCTTTCTGGCCGTCGTTGGAGCCGTGGGCGAACGACACGCCGGTGCAGGTGAGGATCAGCAGACCACGAATCCACCATGGCGGCGGGGTGTTGCCTTTCGGTGCCTTGTACAGCGCGCGATTCTTCACGAATGCGCGCAACGCCAGCAGCAACAGCGCCGCACAACCGAAACCCACCAGCGGCGAGAGCAGCAACGCGTAACCAATCTTGGTGGCCTGCGCCCAATCGACACCGCTGGTGCCGTCGCGGCCATGCATCAAGGCATTGGCCACGCCGACGCCGATGATCGAACCGATCAAGGTGTGCGACGACGAGGCCGGCAAACCCAGCCACCAGGTGCCGAGGTTCCACAGGATCGCTGCGATCAACAGGGCGAAGATCATCGCGAAACCAGCAGACGAGCCGACCTGCAGAATCAGCTCCACCGGCAGTAGCGCGATGATGCCGAACGCCACCGCTCCGCTCGATAGCAACACGCCGAGGAAGTTGAAAAAACCCGACCAGACCACCGCCACATTCGGCGGTAGCGAGTGGGTGTAGATCACCGTAGCCACGGCGTTGGCGGTATCGTGGAAACCGTTGACGAACTCAAAACCCAGCGCAATCACCAACGCCACGCCGAGCAGCAGAAATGGCGTCCAGGTGGTGACCGTCGTGCCGAGTTCCTGCATGTCGTGCATCAGGCTGTAGGCGGTGAACAGCATCCCCATGGCCAGCACCGCGAAAAACAATACGTAGGTGAACGGGCCGGTTTTCTTGTCGAGGGCGGGCCTGCCGCTGGCGGCGGACGTTGGGCTGGCGGTCAGGGAGGGAGTAGCCATGAGAGGACAATCCTGAGCGAGGGAAGGAATGTCGCCCATGATCGTTGCAGAATGTTACAGAGAGACTGCTTCAGGTCAGTGTTTGGATGAATCGCTAGAGGCAAAGTCAAAAGATCGCAGCCTTCGGCAGCTCCTACAGTGGCAGTGTAGGAGCTGCCGAAGGCTGCGATCTTTTGATCTTAATAATCTCCACGCTTACGAAACGCCCACCGCCCCGCAATCACCGTAAATGTCGCCACCAGCGCCACCAATATCCAGAACCCATGCGCGTCCTGCGACAGCGGCACGCCACCGACATTCATCCCGAAGAAACCGGCAATGATGTTGATCGGCAGCGCCAGCACCGTCACCACGGTCAGGGTGAACAGCGTGCGGTTGCTCTGTTCGTTGAGGTTGGCGGCGATTTCTTCCTGCAACAGTTTGATGCGCTCGCCGAGGGCAGTGAGGTCATTGATGATCAGCGCAAACTCCTCGGTGGATTTGCGCAGTTCCTTGACGTCCTCCTTCTGCAACCACGGCGGCGGGCGGTTGAGCAAGCGCAGTAACGAACCCGGCTCCAATGCCAGCAGCCGTTGCAATCTCACCAGCACTCGGCGGTTGGCACCGAGTTCGGCGCGGTTGGTCGACAGGCGCGAGGAGAGCAACTCGTCTTCGATCGTATCAACACTCAGGCTGGTCTTGCGCACGATCTGCGTCAGCACTTCGCCCTGATCGCGCAGCAGGTGCACGAGCAATTCCGAGGGCGAACGAAAACGCTCACCGGCCTTCACCGATGAGCGCAATTTATCCACCGAGTGCAGCGGTTGCAGGCGCGCACTGACAATCAGTTTACTGCGCACGCACACCCACAGCGTCGACACGTCCGACGACACCATGCTGCTGAGGTTGAACACCACATCGTTGACCACCGCCAGCAACGCCGAGTCGACGTGCTCGATGCGCGTCGAACGCGAACCTTCGTGCAGCGCCTCGAAAAATTCTTCGGGCAGTTGCAGATGGCTTTTCATCCAGCGCTCGCACGCGGCGTGGGCCAGATTCAAGTGCAGCCAGAGGAATTCACCACTGTCGCTGTCGTCCTGCAAACAACGCAGTGCCGTCGCCGAATCGACTTCGCGGCCACGTTCCCCAGGCAGGAAACGAAAACCGTAGAGCAAACCGAACAGGTCAGGATCGCGATGGCTGATATCGAGGCTGTGGTTCATGGAGGCTCGCTGCGAGGAGGGCGCTGGGCGGGATTTTCAGATTCACCTGTGCCGGATCATCGCAATGTCACATGACGTTTGTGTGACGGCAAAATGACGTCAAATCATAGCGTTACCGGCGGTCGGGAGTTCTTCAAGAAACGCTCTGGCGCGCCGATCTCAGGTGAGTTAGGTTGCGCGCCATTGGCCGTTGGCCAAGGTTCGCCGACAGGGAAGTCAGGCCACTTTTCACGCCTTTTCCTGGCGTGCCTCATCCCTGTCCTGAGTATCTGCGATGTTGCAAAAATCCCTGAGAGCGCAAATTCTCGCCCTGCTGAGCGGCAGCCTGTTGGCGGTGCTGTTGATCGCGTTGGCGTGTTTTCACTTCCTCTCCAACGGCGTGCAAAGCTACAGCCAATTGATCGCCGGCCCGTTGCACACTTCGCAATTGATCGATGAAGCCAACCTGCAATTCAAGGTGCAGGTACAGGAATGGAAAAACGTCCTGCTGCGCGGCAAGCAGCCGGCGGATCTGGCCAAGTACTGGAGCCAGTTTGAAGATCGCCAGCGCGATGTGCAGAGAATCCTCGGCGAACTGGCCAGCCAGAAAGGTATAGAGCCAAGCCTGAAAACCCGCATCGAGCGCTTGCGTGAAGAGCATCGTCAGTTGGCCGGCGCCTACCAGAAGGGCCGTGATGCCTACGTCGCCGCGGGTGGCGATTCTGCTGCCGGTGACGCGGCTGTCAAAGGTGTTGATCGCGCTGCCAGCGATCAGATGAGCGAACTGGTCGCCGAATTGCGCAAGCAGGGCACCGAGCAGTCGGCGCTGATCAGTGCCGAGGCCGATCGCACCGTATGGCTGGGGCTGTTGGTGATGCTCGCTTCGGGTCTGTTGATCGGGCTGTTGAGCCTGTGGCTGGTCAACCGCAACCTGATCGAGCCGATCCGCAAACTCATCGACTACGTCACCCAACTGAGCCGCGGCAAACTGGCCGAACGGGTGGTCAGCGACCGTCAGGATGAGCTGGGTAACCTCGCCGCAGCCGCCAACACCCTGCGCGATTTTCTCGCGGATACGTTCACTCGTTTGCAGCGCAGCGCCAGTGATCTGGACAGCGCCAGCGGCGAGTTGAACGCCATCGCCACGACCATGGCCGGCGGCACCAACGAGCAGTTCAACCGCACCGACCAGGTAGCCACGGCGATGAACGAAATGTCCGCCACCGCCCAGGAAGTCGCGCGTCACGCCGCCGATGCCGCGCGAGCTGCCGACGATGCCGACCAGTCCGCCCAGCAGGGTGAAAAGGTCATGCAAAGCACCATCCATTCCATCACGCTGATGCGCAGCGAAATCGCCAACACCGCCACGGTCATTCGTCGTCTCGAAGCCGACAGTGGCCGCATCGGCAAGGTGCTGGAAGTGATTCGTGGCATCGCCGAACAGACCAACCTGCTGGCGCTGAACGCGGCGATTGAAGCGGCGCGTGCCGGAGAGGCCGGGCGCGGTTTTGCGGTGGTCGCTGACGAAGTGCGCAACCTGGCGCAGCGCACGGCGGAGTCGATTATCGAGATCAACCAGATCATTCAGAGCGTGCAGACCGGCGCGGTAGATGCGGCGCAAGCCATCTATAGCGGCCAGACCCGCAGCGACGAAAGCGTTGAGCAAGTGACGCAGGCGGGCGCCATGCTTGAGCGTATCACCCACGCGGTGGAAGCGATTCGCGACATGAACCGTCAGATCGCCACGGCGGCCGAAGAGCAGACGTCGGTTGCCGAGGACATCTCGCGCAACCTGACCGAAATCACCTCGATTGCCAGCACCAACCTCGACAACGTGCAGCGCACCGAAAGCGCCAGCCAGAATCTGCACGGCCTGTCCGGGCAACTGAACGAAGTCACCGCTCGCCTGAGCGCGTGATCCGTTGACTGTGTACCGATTCGGATACCGAGTCGGTACACAGTCGATCTCAATTTGACGCGAGCATGGCCGATGTCCGGGGATCTATAACCGGCATTGGAGCACTCTCATGGTCAGCCTCACCTCTGTTTCGATCACTCAGCCTGTGGCCACTTCGGCCAACAAAGCCTCGGCCAGTGAAGACACCTCGACCACCGCGACTGCCAGCACCGGCGATACTGGCGATACCGGTAAAGTCGCTGCGGGCGGCGGGGCTGCAGCGGCGGGTGGCGGCAGTTCCAGCAGCTCAGAATCGGACACGGTAAAAGAACTGCGCAAGCAGATCGCCGAGTTGCAAAAGCAGTTGCAGGAACAGCAACAAGCGCTGCAAGCGGCACAGGCGAAGCAGCAAAGTGCCGATGCGAAAGCGGCAGATGTTGCGGCGGCACAAGCGCAAGTCACGGCAACTTCGGCCTCGCTGCAAACGGCGACGGCAGGGTTGTTGCAGGCGTTGCAGGATTCGGATTCGAGCACGTCCGGTTCGTTGGTCAGTACTTCTGCCTAAACCCTCAACCGCGATATCTATGTAGATACTCTGTTCACGGTCAAGCTTTTGCGAGGTGTTTTTCGCTAAAAAGCTTGGCCGTATTGAAGTCTTCGCCAGCTCGCATACAGGCCCACAAGCCGGTCAGGTATTTGCGCATGACGGCGACGACAGCCTGCATTTTTCTCTTCCCTCGCCCGATCAACGCTTCGTAAAAGGCTTTCACGTTGCTGTCGCAACGTATGGCAGTCAGCGCTGGCATGTACATCGCTGAGCGTAGGTAGGCGTTTCCGCCCTTACTTATCCGTCCAGGTTTATCGATGCTGGTACCTGATTGCGTAAGCCGCACATCGAGTCCTGCATGTCGGCTGACCTGCGCGGACTTAAGTGTCACTGGCAAGGTCGTCAATTCAGCCAGTGCCGCAAATACTGAAACTTCGCCCATGCCCGGCGCTGCGATCATGTGCCCGAACTGGGCGCTTAGCGTCGGGCAATTGTCGATCAGCGCCCGACCTGCGAGTCTGAAACGCTCGATTCGCTTGTCAAATGCCTCAATGGCTTCTTCTTCGTCTTCAATCAACATCGTTAGGGTTGTTTGAGTGGCTTTCAGCGCATGCAGCTCGTTCTTGGCTCGGGTGCGATGACACGTCAAACGATTGATATGCCTTCCGATAGCCCGAAGTTCCAACTGTACGGCCGTGGGTGGTGTCCACAATCCGGGGCTCATGCGCTCGCCGTATTCGGCTAACAATTGGGCATCGATCGCATCGGTTTTGCTGTTCTTCAGCATCAGCTTGGCGAAGTTATGAAAGCTCTTCGGGTTGATAACCGAAACGGGCAAACCCGCTGCAGTGAGCTCCATGGCCAAATCCAGGTAATAGATGCCAGTGGCTTCCATTACCACAGATAAAGGCTTGAGCTCGAGCAGCTTGTTGACCGCTGCTTTACGCCCGGCGGGCGTTTGGTCGATGTTGCAGGCCCCTGCAAAACGGCCGTGGTTGCGCCAGCCCATGGCGGTCGTACGAGACCCCACATCCAAACCGACATGCATGCTCATGCTTTCAACTCCGAGAGAACTGGGTTAGAAATGCATTCTGGTTCCCCTGACCTCGAACTTCATGCCACTGCAACCTTGTAATGCGAAGTCCGACTTGTCGGCTTCTCGATACTCTTCGTGGTGGGCAATGAGGCGGGGGGACCTCTCTACAGACAAGGTCAGGAGCAAGTCCTGCCTTCAGGAGCGATCGGTCTCCCCCAGAAACACATCTTCGTATGTCCGCACCAGCGAGCTTAGATCTCAATCGACTGGTGTGAGGGCAACATACAAGGAGCTGCGGCACGCTGCGATCTTTTGATTGTAAAAAATCAGATCAAAAGATCGCAGCCTCGTTTCACTCGACAGCTCCTACAGGGTTCTAGCCAGCCGCACAATGTTGTGGCTGACGCGGTCATTGTAGGAGTGAGCCTGCTCGCGAAAGCGGTAGCCGCATTCGTGAGCAGGCTCACTCCTGCAACGATTTACTCCAGACGTAAAAAAGCCGCACGATCTTTCAATCGTGCGGCTTTGGTTAAACGGTGTATCAAGTGTCTTGCTTGTCGCTCAGCACTTTGCCAGTGGTAGCGTCGAAGTCCACATCGAACTCTTTGCCATCAGCCGTTTTCAATTCAACTTCATACTCGTAACCGTTGAAGTGGTTGTCCAGGTCGGTGTCAGTGATGGTCGCACCCGGATGCAGTTTCAGTGCAGCCTCGTTCATCGATTCCAGCGACTTGATCTTGCCGGACTTGACCAGCTCAGGGATCTGATCGACGCGTACATCAGCCTGAGCGATACCCGCGGTGAGGGTCAGGGCAGCAGCAGTAAACAGGGCAGTCAAAGTTTTCATCGGTTCATTCCTTCGTTTGTTTAAGTGCGTGTTCTGTTGAAGTGAGTTCAGATTAGCCAACGCAACTTAATTCACCCTTAAAACCCCACATCGCGTGCAGGGCTCTTGTAGGAGTGAGCCTGCTCGCGATGCGGACAACCCGGTTTACCGATCAGAACCCGTTGTTCTTCAACACCTGATCAACGCTCGCGGCGGCCGGGCGTTTATAGAACTTCAACAGTTCACTGGCACGGTTGGTAAAGATGCCATCGACGCCTGCGGCCATGACTTTGTCGAAGTCCACCGGCTCATCGACGGTGTAGACGTGCACCAGCAGGCCCTGATCGTGGGTGTACTGGTTCATCCACGGCTGCACCAGATCCGAATAACTCTGGTCGCCACCTTGGGTGAGCTTCGCCGAAGGGCCTGTGCCGATAGCACCCTGAGCCTTGGCGTAATCAACCCATTGTTTAAATTCAGCTTCGGATTTCGGCTCCTGCTTGCCGTAGAAAGCGTTTTTGTCCTTCTCGCCGGACTCGGCAAAGGTCACCTTGGATTTCGGCTCGATGCTGCCTTCGCCGACCCACAGGAGGAGAATCTTCGGCACCTGCGGCATTTCCTTTTGCAGCAGTTCGAGGCTGTTCTTCTCGAAGGTTTGCAGGATCACCTTGCCTTTGCCCTGACCGACACCCAGCGCACTTTTCGCCAGTTTCGAACCCGCTGGGCTGAGCCAGCCGCGATCTTGCAGTTTCTCCTTCAGGTCTTTTTCGAGGCCGGGGAACAGCTGCGGCTCTTTGGTCTCGATGTACAGACCAGGTTTGTGCTGCGGATTGGCCTGGGCGATGTCGATGACTTCATCGAGAGTAAGAATTTTCAGCCCGGCGTAGGACGGGCGTGCGCGGTCCGGGTATTTGGTGTTGAACCAACTGCCGGCATCGAGGGTTTTCAACTCGGCCATGGTGAAGGCGTTGGCCGGGCTGTCCTTGCGATCGGGGAATTTGCTGGCGACGTCGGTGGTGCGCTGCAGATTGTCGTCGTGCAGGACGAACAGCACACCGTCCTTGCTGCGCTGCAAGTCCATTTCCAGATAATCGGCGCCGAGGTCACGGGCCAGTTTGTAGGACGCGGCGGTGGATTCCGGTGCATCGAATGACGCGCCACGGTGGGCGATCACCGCCGGGTGAGGGATGCCGTGAGCTGCAGCCACGGCATTCGGATCGCTGTGAGTGGCGGCATGCGCCTGACTGAAACCGAGCAACAGGCTCAGCATGAGGGCGCTTTTGGTGAAAGTGGCGGGCATGGTCGAGTTCCTTTCGCAGGGCATTTTCAAAGACGTACCTTTTAACAACTGAATCGATTGCTTGCTATCGCCAGACCGACATAAACCTATTAAAAGCGATATTTCCTGCACTTTTGTGGTGCTGTTTGCAGTACGCTTGCCCTCGGCAGACGTCCCGGCAGAGGGCGCGCCGTTCAGTTGTCCTGCGTGTAAACCATCGATCAACATTTCGTGAGGTTTACCATGCGCATCACCTCCCAACTCATCTGCCAGGCAGCCGACGACCTCAAGGGCTTTGTCGGCCTCAACCGCAAAACCGGCCAGTACATCGTGCGCTTCAGCGAAGACTCGTTCGGCATGGACGTAGCGGATGACGGCATTATCCCGACCAGCGAATTCGTCTGGGCCCAGATTTCGCCAACGACCATGACGTTGAAGCGTGAGCTGATTCAGTTGCTGCTGGATCAGAATATTGACGACCGGATCAACATCACCGAACCGTTGCGGGTGTATATGAGCAAGCGTGAAGTGCCGGAGATTGAGGCGGTGCGGAGCTTGGTGCGGGGCTAGGTTTTTGCCGTGGCTGTCTGGGCCTCATCGCTGGCAAGCCAGCTCCCACAGGTACGGCGTGATCTTCAGAGCAACATCTAACCTGTGGGAGCTGCCTTGCCAGCGATGGGGCCAGTGAGTACACCGCAATACTCACTGGCCAAACCGATACTCACGCTCCACTCGACACACCCGCGTATGAAACGACGAATACCAGGTCGACCGCCCACGCTGCTGAATCAGCCGATGTTCTGGATGCTGCCGCCACGCCAGAATCGCCGCTTCGCTCTCCCAATACGACACCGTGATCCCGACGCCATCCGCGCCTCGAACCGACTCAACACCGAGAAAACCCGGCTGTTCGCTCACCAATTTGGCCATGCGCTCAGCCGCTTCGGCATAACCGTTGTCACCCTCGGTACGGGTCGAGGTAAAAATCACCGCAAAACAAGACGTCATCAACGTGGCTCCGCGCAGGCTTCAACAAATGCTCGGACCAGCGGTGGCATCTGTCCCTTGAGTGCCGCGCGTTCCGGTTGAAACAACGTTGCGACAAAAAACGGATGGTTTTTCAATTCGATCGCCCGTAAATCCCCCGCCGAATCATGACCCACAGCCTGTAGCTGATGTTCTAAAAGCTGCGCTTCAAACTGCGGATTCACACCGAAGCGGCAGCGATAGCCTTCATGAATCTCCGACGTTTCGTACGCCTTGACGATCAACGAACCGGACAGTAGATGAATGCTGTCCACGGCTTCGACCAGCGAACAGGTAAGGGGTGTAAGCACTGCTCTTTCGGAGTCGGGCGAGGTTTCGCCATGTTCAGCATCCGTCCAGCCCAGCACATTGCGGGAAAATTCCAGTACCGCATGTTGAAAACCGCCGCAGGTGCCGAGGAAAGGGCGTTGTTGCTCGCGGGCAAAACGGATCGCTCGCAGAGCGCCAGCTTCGCTTTTGTAAGGGCTGGCAGGCACGCACCAGAAACCGTCGAACCTGTTTAAGGGTGTATCAGCGTGGATTTGATCGGTGGCCAACCATTCGAATTGCACGTGGCGATGGTGGTGTTCGGCGATCAGACCAAGTGCCACAGGTATGGCTTGGTGGGCAGTGACTTGCGGGTCGTAATCGCCGATCAGGGCAATGGAAATGGCGTCCATGGGATTTCCTTTGTATGACGAAAGTGAAGAGTCCTTGTGGCGAGGGGATTTATCCCCGACCGACTGCACAGCAGTCGTCTCTTCTTTGGGGCCGCTTCGCAGCCCATCGGGGATAAATCACCTCGCCACAGGGTGGTGGTCACTATAGATTGGCGCTCACGCACTCAATATTGGCGTTTCCCCAAGTGATCAATGCACCCGCGCACTATCGACTCGATTACCCGGATCTGGCGCTGATCCTCGCCTTGGTACGCGGCGGCTCTCTGGCCCGCGCTTCGCAGCTGTTGAAGGTCGATGTGTCGACGGTGTTCCGCGCTGTGCGGCGGTTGGAGGCCGCGCTCGGTCAGCAACTGTTCGAAAAAAGTCGCGCCGGTTACTTGCCCACAACTTTGGCGCAGACGCTGGCCGAGCAGGCTGAACGCGCAGAGCAGGCACTCGACGCGGCGCGGATCGGTGTGGAGCAGGGCGGCGAAGTGATCAGCGGTACGGTGCGGCTCACCTGCACCGATTCAGTGTTGCAAGGCTTGCTGCTGCCGGCGCTGGCGCAGTTCATGCCCAACTATCCGGCGCTGACCATTGAACTGAGCACCTCCAACGATTTCGCCAACCTCAGCCGCCGCGATGCCGACATCGCCTTGCGTCTGACGCGTACACCGCCAGATCACCTGGTCGGACGGCAATTGGCGCAGGTTTCCTACAGGGTTTGCGCCAGTGCAGGCTATCTGCAAAACGTCGATACGGCGGATCTGGCCGCACTGACCTGGATCGCTCCGGACGACTTCCTGCCCGATCACCCGACCATCGCCTGGCGCCGCCAGCATTTGCCCGGCGTGACCCCGGGATATCGCTGCAATAGCATGCTGTCGGTCACGGAACTGGTGCGCGCCGGCCTCGGCGTTGCGGCGTTGCCGGATTTTCTTATCAACGATGGTTTGCAGGCGCTGAGCGAGCCGTTGCACGGCTATGACACGGCGCTGTGGCTGCTGACGCGTCCGGATTGCCGGGCGTTGCGCTCGGTGGTAACGCTGTTCGATGAGCTGGGGCGGGCACTGCGTTTGCCCTGATCAACGCAGTGGGTTCTGGCACACGTGAGCGTGCAACTCGCTGGTCAGGCCTTCGATGCGCTCCGTGAGGTTTTTCGTCATTTCGGTAAGGCGGGTGTTTTGTTCCAGCAACGCCAGCAATTGCGCGGAATTTTTCGCCGCCTCAGCCTGACGTTCGGTATTGGCCTGTGCCAGCGCTTCACGGTGCTGCGCATCGGCGTCGGCCTGCGCCTTGTCGCGCGCGGCCTGACGGGTTTGCGCGAGCAGGATCAGTGGCGCGGCGTAGGCCGCCTGCAGGCTGAAGGCCAGGTTCAGCAGGATGAACGGGTAGACGTCGAATTGAGTCACGCCCCAAACGTTGAGGCCGATCCACACCGCAACAATCAAGGTTTGCGCGCCAAGGAACAGCGGCGTGCCGAAGAACCGCGCAAAGGCTTCGGCGCGCAAGGCGAAGGCGTCGTTACCGAAGGTCGTGTTCAGGTGGGCGTGGGGGCGGTGGAAGCGCAGGTGATCGATGGGGGCGGGGGATATTTCGGGTTTTTCGTTGTTCATGGTGTGCTCGGCAGGACTTCGGACGTGCCGTCACTATAGCTCTGCGTTGTGGCGGCCGGCCTCTTCGCGGGCAAGTCCACACAGGTTCAGCAGTCGTACACAGCATGTGTGATTGACTCATTCCCTGTGGGAGCGGGCTTGCCCGCGAAGGTCGCGACCCGGTCTATCAGCCCTGCACAACCCTCAATTCGGCGCCCGCTCATTGGCAAACATGCTCACCGCCTGCACCGCTTCACTGGCGCCATCACGAATCTGCAAGATCACCGTACCCGCCTGATCCGCCAGTTCCACGCCCTGGGCCGCGCGATCGCGGGTGCCGTCCATGCTCTTGATCGCCTGGCGGGTTTCGCTCTGGATCAAACCGATCATGTTGGAAATTTCCGCTGTGGAGCCGCTGGTACGCGCCGCCAGTTGCCGGACTTCATCGGCCACCACCGCAAAACCACGGCCCTGTTCACCGGCTCGCGCCGCTTCGATGGCAGCGTTGAGCGCCAGCAAATTGGTCTGGTCAGCAATCGCGCGAATGGTGTTGACGATGGCCGTAATCTGCTCGGAGCGTTCACCCAGGTGGGCGATCAACGTCGAAGACGCGGCAATGTCCTCAGCAATTTCGCGCATTTCGCTGGCCGCTTGTTGAATGACCTGAGTGCCTTGTTCGGCGACTTTCCGCGTCTCGACCGAGATGTGATAAGCGGCGCTGGCACTGCGCGCGTCTTGCTCATGTTGTTCGACCCGAGCGGTGACGTCCGAGGCGAATTTCACCACTTTGCACAAGCGGCCGGAGGCGTCGTAAACCGGGTTGTAATTGGCCTCCAGCCAAACGGTCTGGCCGCGCTTGTCGACGCGTTCGAACTGGCCCTGAAAGAACTCCCCCTGATTCAACCGTCGCCAGAAATCCTGATACGCGCTGCTGTTGACCAATTCCGAGGTGCAGAACAAACGGTGATGTTTGCCTTTGAGTTCGGCGAGTGTGTAACCCATGCGCGTCAGAAAATTCTGGTTGGCCGTGATAATGCTGCCGTCGAGGTTGAACTCAATCACCGCCATCGCCCGGTCGATCGCCTCCAACTTGGCATTGGCCTCGCTTTCCTGCTGCACCTTGGCCGTGACGTCCATCGCGTACTTGACCACTTTCACCACGCGTCCGGCGGCATCCTTGATCGGGTTGTAACTGGCTTCAAGCCAGACCGACTCGCCTTTGCTATTGATGCGTTCGAACGTGCCGGACTGAAACTCACCTCTTTTCAGGCGTGACCACAGCTCGCTGTACTGAGCACTGCGGCCAAACTCAGGCGTGCAGAACAGACGATGGGGTTGGCCGATCGCTTGTTCGGCGCGGTAACCCATGGTTTTGAGGAAGTTGTCGTTGGCACTCAACACGACGGCGTCGAGATCAAACTCAATTACCGCCATTGAGCGGTTGATTGCATCGAGCAGGCCGTTCTGTTGAGTGAGGGTCTGTTGAAGGTCGTCGAGGGCGGATTTGTGGCGATTGAAGAACATGGCGCATACCTGGAAGTAGGGAAAGACTGGGTTTTGTCCCTGTTTCCGCGGGGCAGGCCAAGCTGAGGGTTATTGGCATTGGCTGCAAAGTGCCAGCATCCAGGCTGGCCGACGAATCTTATACAGACTTATAGGTTCTGTACAAGAAACTGCTGTTTCGAAATTGTACGAATGTGCTCAGATGCCGGTTCGCGATTCAACTATTGCAGCACGGCATCGCCGTCGATATGCCGTAGCTGTCATTGATGAGCTTGAAATGATCGATGTCGATCAGCTGTTGTGCTGTTGCAGGGGAAGGTCGATCTAGCGCTGATAGTGCGCCAGAAACATCTCCAGCGCCGATGCCGCGACGGTGTTCTGTCTCTCGGCATCAAGCGGCGGCTGGCCCATGGAAATCTGCGGCCAGAAGCCGAATGACTTCAGCAATCCGTGCACCTGTTGCGCAGCAAAATCTGCATCCACGGGTTTCAACCGGCCATCAGCCTGAGCGGCACGAATCCACACCGTCAGGCCTTCCTCCCGCTCCCCCATGCGCGCGACCATATCCTGCGCACGCTCTGGAGAGTGGATGGTCGCGGCAATCGCCACGCGTGCAAGTCCGAGGAAATTGTCGTCGGCCATCAATTGCAACTTGGCCAGAAACATCTGCCGCAATTGCTCGCTCAACGGCTGATTCGCGCTGTACGTAATGACTTGCTCGGCGGTGATACGGGCCCACAGCTGGTTGAGAATTTCGGCGAAAAGCTCTTCTTTGCTGGGGAAATGGTTGTACACAGTGCGCTTCGACACACCGGCAGTCGCCGCGATTTTGTCCATGCTGGTGATCTCGAAACCGTTGGCACGGAATTCGGCAATCGCCGCTTGGATAATGGCTTCCCGTTTGCGGTCGGTGAGGCGCTGTGGAGCTGTCATAAGTACGCTTCGGCAGGTGAGAGATGAAATTACACTTGGCAGTTTACTTGTCATCGACTTTGATGCAACCTAGGAAACTACACCGATCGGTGTAATGTTGCGTTAATCCTCGTAACCTAAAAACCAGACAGTTCGGCTGATGCGTGCGTGCTTTGGCCATTTATCGTCCCACCGAGGAAAACCGTGAATAGCGCGGGTTTTCTGGAGTCACTCAGTCATGGCCAATCCAGTTTCCGTTCCGGATAAAACATCCACGCCTGAAGCCTCTCGACAGGACCAAGGGCTGTTCCGCAATCATGCGCCGGTGCAACGCGAAGGCTTGCGCAAAATGCTGCGGATCATGTGGAACATGATCTTCCACAAACCCCACAACACCCGACCTGCCGCGGCAATACCGGTGCAACCGCTGACCCGTGAAGATCTGCTGGCAGCGCCAAACCACAGCGTCTATCGCCTCGGTCACTCGACCCTGTTGCTGAAGATGCAGGACAAATTCTGGATCACCGACCCGGTCTTCGCTGAACGCGCCTCGCCCGTGCAATGGGCCGGCCCGAAGCGTTTCCACCAACCACCGATCAGCCTCGACCAGTTGCCACCGATCGAGGCAGTGATCCTGTCGCACAACCATTACGACCACCTCGATTACGAGGCGGTGCTCAGGCTGGCGGTCAAAACCAATCTGTTCCTGACCCCGCTGGGCGTCGGCGACACGCTCATCAAGTGGGGCATTCACGCGAACAAGGTGCGCCAGTTCGACTGGTGGCAAGGTACTGAAATCGCCGGTGTCCGCTTCATCGCCACGCCGTCGCAGCACTTTTCCGGTCGTGGCCTGTTCGACGGCAACAGCACCTTGTGGGCGTCATGGGTGATGATCGACGGCGACACACGCATCTTCTTCAGCGGCGACAGCGGCTACTTCGACGGCTTCAAACGCATCGGCGAACAGTTCGGCCCGTTCGACCTGACCTTGATGGAAACCGGCGCCTACAACGTCGAATGGCCCCACGTGCACATGCAACCCGAACAAACCCTGCAAGCCCACATCGACCTGAAAGGCCGCTGGCTATTCCCGATCCACAACGGCACTTTTGACCTGGCGATGCATGCGTGGCATGAACCGTTCGACCGGATTCTGGCGCTGGCCTGGGAGCGCAGCGTTTCGATTACCACGCCGCAGATGGGGGAAGCGTTTAACATCGCTCAACCGCAGCGTGGGAATGCCTGGTGGTTGGGGGTTGAAGGGGAGAGTGAGGGGGTAGTGCAGAACGCTTAACGATTTCAGGTTAAGCAAATACCACTTCAATTCGGCCCTCTTTTCGTGAACGGGGGGCCGGTTTGACCACGATCTGTACGTCTCGCCCGAGGTGCGAAAGACACTCCATCATTTTCGCCTCACTGATGCCGCGAAATTTACCGCGTAGCATTTCGGAAAGCTTGGGTTGAGAAAGCCCCAAAATTTCAGACGCCTGAATTTGAGTTAGATGGCGAGCTTTGATGATTTCACTGATTTTCGAAGCGAGTTGTGCCTTGACCTGCATTTCGCTGGCATCAGGCAAGTCGAGATCCTGGTAGACGTTCCCGCTGCCTTCTTCAATTTCTATCATTTCCTGATCCTTTCGCGTGATCCTGAGCGGCTCGAAGTCTGCTTCGGATCAGCTCAATGTCGGGTTGGGCTGTTTTAATCCCACTCGCTGACTTCTTCTGAAAACAGTGCAAAACGTAAATGGCACTGCCGAAACGAACCGTATAAATGGCGCGGTAGGTATTGGTATCAAAGTCTTCCATCAACTCCAGAACACCTGCACCTCCAAACCCTTTCAGGGGTTTTGCATCTGGGGGCTTCAGGCCTCTTTGGGCCAAGTCCAGTGCGTAACCAAAAACATCCTGTACTTCTGTGGGCATCTGCTTGAGATCTTTTTTACTATTGCAGACCCACAAGAGTGGCTTCCTTGCACTCATGCGAAAATATACCTATATAGGAATAAAGATCAACTCGTCTTTTCAATCAGCCATCGCAAAATCCCCACGCCCCACTGATTCCGCAGCCACCCCGTTCAAACTCGCACTACGTCCCGGCGCAAACCCGGGAAAGAACACCAGCCCCCGCGACTCAAACCGGTACGCCAACGCCAGACGTGCCGCATCCGCCACCTCTTGCTGCGCTTCAAACCGTTGAATGTCGCCTACCGAAACTTCAGCCTCTCGCGATAGCTGTTCCACGCTCCAGCCCAGCATTACTCTGGCCTGCACGCAGTGCGTCGGGGTGAACTGGAAAAGGGCAATGCGTTCGAGGATGTGGTTCATCGCAAGAGAGGCCATGGTGTGCTCCGGGCTCAAGAGTGCTGATTGAAAATGTACTGTGTTTTTGTACAGTTGTTTTCAGCCGGGATCAAACGCATTTTTAGATTTGGCCTGATTTGTCGCCGCCAACCAGACGGACGGTGGCTGACCGAGGATGCGCCGGAACATTGTCGAGAACGCTGCCGGGCTCTCATAACCGAAGTCCAGGGCTATTCGCGTCACCGCTTCACCCGCCGCCAACCGTGCCAACGCGAGCACCACGCAGGCCCTTTGCCGCCATTGGCTGAAGCTCATCCCGGTCTGCTGGCGAAACACTCTGTTGAAGGTGCGTAAGCTTATGTGTAACTGGTCGGCCCACTGTTGTGGCGACTGGTGGGCGTTGGGCTGATGCAGAAAGTTCTGACACAGCGCGAGTAGTTTTCCGTCAGTCGGTAAAGGAATGTGCAAGGGCAATGGCGCACTGCGCACGAGTTCATGCAGCAATAAATCGATAAGCGCACCGTCGCGCCCACTCGGGTCGTAGGCCAGCGGAATCTCCACCGCTTCCATGAGCAGATGGCGCATCAGCGGTGACACATCGATCACCTGACAACGCTCGCCCAAATCAACCGCACCCGGTTCGATGTACAAACTGCGAGTGCTCACCCCAAGCATCAACACCTCATGCGCCACTCCCGGCGGAATCCACACTGCCCGTTGTGGCGGCACCACCCAGTTGCCGTCATGGGTGCTGACCTGCATCACTCCCGTCGCGCCATAGAGCAATTGCGCTCGACGATGCGTATGAAATGGCAACAGATGGCCGTGGGAATAATCCGTACCGATCGCCACCACCGGGCGCGGCGTGTCATCCAGCAGATTGATCGAAACGTTGCGCATCAAGTGGTGCTCAGTGGTTGGCGTAAACGCAAACATTATTGGCTGACTTGCTGAAGCAGGCCAAGCCCTGTCGCCTTATCGTCGACCGCTCCCCACAACCGGACGACGCACCATGTTCTATCTCCTGCTGACACTCTTCGGCTGCCTGACCGGCGTCACCGCGGTGCTCTTTGGATTCGGTGGCGGCTTCGTCGTTGTGCCGCTGCTTTACCGAATGCTCACCGCCAGCCACGGCGCCGACGACCCCATCGGCCAGTCAGCGATGCACATCGCCGTCGCCACTTCGACCTGCGTGATGATCGTCAACGCACTGATCGCCACCGACAAACACCGCCGCGTCGGCAATCTCATTCGGGATTACCTGTGGCCGTTGGGCGGGTTCATCGGATTGGGCGCGATCATCGGCGCGGTAGCGGCGGTGTGGGTCAGCGGCGAAGTGATCCGCTATGCGTTCATCGCCTACCTCGGTGTAACCATTGTTGATTGCCTGCTGCGACGCGGATTTCTCACACACACCGAAGGCGCAGTCCCACGCCGATTAGGCAGGGTGGAAACGTCCGGCGGCGGTGTAGGCATTGGCGCTATCGCGACGTTTCTTGGCGTAGGAGGAAGCGTCATGACCGTGCCGCTACTGCGCCGTTGCGGCTTGAGCATGTCCCAGGCGACGTCCATGGCTAATCCGTTGAGCGTGCCGGTGGCACTGGCGGGAACGTTGACGTACATGGCGCTGGCCGGTTTCAGCGAGACAGATCTCGGGCCGTGGTTCATCGGGTATGTGGATCTGCTGGCGTTTGCGTTGCTGACGGTGGGTTCGTTGCTGGGGATTCGATTGGCGACGCGATGGATCGGGCGGATGCCGGATCGGGTGCATGCGTGGGTTTATGTTGGATTGTTGATAGTCGTGATGCTGGGTATGGTGATCAGATAAGTGATTACTCGGCTCAGCTCAAGTTAGCCGTCTTAGCAGAGAACCAGGATGTTGATCTTCAATTGCACCGAAGCTGCCAGCAAGTTCTTTAGCCGCATCCATAAGGGCAAAAAGATTACGCCGGTGGACAACAAACCACCGTCGCCGGCCATCGAAGATGACGAGGCCAGCCGTTCTGTGGAGCAGTGGCTAGTCCATGCGGTCACTGTGCAACGTAAGCACGTAGTGTTTGTTATCCATGTGAAAACCCGTTACTGCATGGTCTTCGCCGATGCGAAAAAGGCGGACGCAGAAGGTTTTGTTGCCTGGTTTGCAGATCGCTGGCGTGAAGGGTTGATCCGCGATGCGATCAACCACGGTCTTATGGATTGGGTCGATGCCGGCATCATGCCGGAGCGTATGGATCAAGGCTGTCGCGAGTACAGGTTTTATCGACGCAGCCATCGCAGCGCACAAAAACACATTGATGAAATCGCCTGGTATTTCCAGGGCAGTGCAACTGAGTGGGGCTGTTTACCACAAGATGAACGTGCAGCCATTGGTTTCGATGCCGCGATGAATGACACGCCCAGACGCAGCAAAGGTCAGAAAGATATGTACTGGCCGAATGTTGAAATGGTCGCTCACTGGTTACGTGAATATTGCGCTGTTAATGAGTCGGGTATCGAAAGTGCCTTGGAGCGGCGTCTGGTGGCGTGGCGAGAGATCGAAGCTTTTCATTAAGCGCCAGGGTGAGGCCGAAATGTGCGGTTGCACTCGATTCTCTGGTTTAGCCTCGCCATAATCCGCCCCGACTTTCTGCGCGCCGGTGTGCAAACCTCAGGCGCAACCACCGACTCATTCAGGGATCGATCCATGCTCAAGGGACTGCTGCGCCTGGCGCCATACGCCGCTGCGCTGTTCACACTGATTTCCACCGCGCACGCCGAAGATAACCGGCTGGTATTCACCGGCACGTTGGGCAAAATGCCGATCGTGTTCGAAGTCGACACCAGTGACCCGGAGCAAGTCACCGGTCGCTACTTCTACGAGAAATTCCACCGCGATCTGGAACTCAACGGCACGTTGAAAAACGACGTTCTGGTGCTGACAGAGGGCAGCAATCGTATGGAGCCGGACAAGCCGTTACCGACCCTCAAACTGCAACAGATTGATGGCGGCTGGAAGGGCGAATGGCAAAACCCGAAAGGCAAAAAACTGCCCGTACTGGTCACCGATACGCCACTTCCCGAAGTGCCAGCGAATGCATTGCCTTACATCGCCAAGTTGCCCAAGAGCGAGCCTTACGAATACCTACGCCTTCAGGGCCTGAAACTCAAACCCGGTAAAAAACAGGACTTCATGGGCTACACCCTGCAATGGTGGGAAGAGCCTGATACCAAGATGTCCATGTTCAGCATCGAATCCGGTCTGCCCAAAGAAGATCTGCAACGGGTTAACCAGCAGTTGCTCGGGCGCTTGTGGGACGAGGCCATCAGTTACTACGGTTGCCAGTTGCGCGGTCGCGGCTATGCCGAATTCCTCCAGGACGTCACCCCGACATTCATATCGCCCAGTGTGATCAGCCTGAACATTTCCACCAGCTACGACTGCGGCGGCGCACATCCAGACTTCGGCGATTCCCCACTTAACATCGATGTGAAAACCGGGCATCCGTTGTCGCTCGAGGACGTGCTCTGGGTGGGCGAGGGGCAGCCAATCCTTCACGCCGATCGTTACAGAGGCGGTGACCAGCCATTGACTGAGGCCGAAGACGCGGCGCGCTCAAAGTATCAGCGCGAAGTATTCAAACCATGGCTGGTCAAACAACTCACCGCGCTGTACCCGGATGAAATGAAGAAACCGGCGGAGGGTGATGAAGACAGCTGCGACTTCACCAATGAAGACAACTGGAGCTATTCCAACTGGCACTTCACCGAAAAAGGTCTGTACCTGGGCGCGTACTTCGCCCGCGTAGAACGCGCCTGCGATTCACCCGACTGGTCGATCCTGCCGTACTCGCTAGTCAAACAACACCCCGGCGCCGTCAAACTGCAACTGCCTCAGGGTTAACCGTCACTCCAGACCCGGTGCTTCACGAATAATGAAGTGATCCAGGTTCTCGATATTGGCATTGAAGACCTCGAAAGGCTTTTCGGGGTTCTTCTTGCCCGGCACCTGCTTCAACTCCGGCGTCACGCCATAGAAGAAACAGAACAACGCCTTGTCGCTATCAGCAGCGTGCTTGATCTCTTCCAGAAACGCCTTGCGCTTGCGGTAGTTGTCGATCAGCTTCTTGTTCAGATAAACACTGATTGGATACGGCTTCTTCTTGCTGTCCTCGGGCTTCTTGAACCAGACCTTGTCCACGAAATCGATACGAAAACTGGCGCCACTGTGGAAATCCTCAATCTTCTTGATCCGCCCCCAATAAATCAGCCCCTTGTTGTCCGTCAGATACTCAATCTTCTTGAAGAACGAACTGTACGGCGCCGAATGCTCACCGACCTTCAACGGCATGCGCTTGAGCAATTCCTTGTCCGCGAAGTTCGAGACAAAACACTCCACCGGATGCGCAAATACACTGGTCTTGTCCGGCGCCGACTCACGATTTGCAGACTCTTTAGCACTGTCCGCCGCTACCCGAACCGGATCATCGCGCAACACATCCGCTTCTACCGCTGGCGCGGCAGCCTTACGCACATACTCACGGCGGGTCAGCAACAGCTCTGATGGGAAATGTTCCTCACGCCCGTCATCCACCTCGCCATCCGCTGTCTCAACGCCAGACGCTGAAGCTTTCAAACTCACATACGGACAACCCGCTACATGCTGGGTAGTCGGCAAATTCTTGAAGTGCGGCGTGCGCACGTAATTTACGTTCTTGGCGTTGAACGTGCCCAGCTCGTTGGAAGCCTCGAACGCCGAACGACAAGCATCGTTGGGGCACTGGAAATGTTCTTTGGCGGAATCGAACGCCACCGTCTCGTCGAAATTGAGATCGCGAACGTCATAGATCGACAACTTGTCGTCGAGGCTGAGGCAGTAGGCGAGATCGAATTTCATGGTGGGGCTCGGATCCTTGAGTGGGGGAGGGGTATTAATAGCGGGAGGCGGCGCGGGTTGCACTGATTGTTTTCAGGATGATGCGGAATCTGTAGGAGGCAGCCTGCTGGCGATTGGTGGGATCAACCTAATCTTGAATCCAGACACCCACCCAGCAGCAACACCTTGAATTGTGGTGAGGGGATTTATCCCCGATGGGCAGCGAAGCTGCCCCAAATCCAGCAAATGAGGTTAGCCAGACAAACTGCAATTATTCCTTTTCGAGTCTTCCAACGTTGTCATAAAGCCAAGCAGTGAATTCCGCTCTGTCGTCCGAATGGTGGCAACGTTGGTGACAGTTGGGACACAACGCCACAACATTCGTGTCAAGGTCCGATCCCTTTTGCGACAGGTGCTTGACGTGATGCACTTCTAAAAACGGTTTCCCATCCTTTTCAAATGGCGCCGCTTTGCCACAACCTTCGCACTTGCCATCGGCTTGCTGACGAACCCAGCCCCTCAATTCAGGATCGCGAAAGTAAACCTTTCTAGTGGAAGTCGTTTGGATAGGTGTTTTTATTCCTTTGGGGACGTAATCAAATTGCTTTCGCTCAAATTTAGCCGCGCGTTGCTCAAGCAATGCTTCGTCCGCCGTTGGATCGGAATCTTCAAGTGTCAGAACAGTGGAAGCATCAAGCGCCATACGAATGCTGCGCGCTACATTCGCGCCAACATTCTTGGCCGGTTTGTAGCCTTCAATGCGCGTTCTACCCATTTCGACCAGCACGGTAGATATGTTCTGCATCCGAAACTCAACAGAGCCCTTAGTCCGACCGGCTAATGGGCCTTCACGCAAAATGCGATTTTCCTCAGTCTTGACGAATTTCTGGCCGCTCTGCTCGCGTGCAAGCATCTTGAGATAGGCATCGACTGCCGCCTGAATCTCGACCTCACTCCAATCGCTGTTACTTTTATCCGTGTCCATACAATCGCCGAGGGTTGAAAACCCTCGGACGATACTGAGTGGCCATTACTGCTGTCTACGAAAATTCCTACAGAAAATAGAGATGGATCTCGCGAGGTCCTACAGAGTGATCTCTAACCCATCGAATGCTTCGACGACTGAAACGCGTGAGCGAGCCTTCGCCACCAAGACTTCGTCGCAATCGCTTTTCTTGGTTTCTGATCGCTCAACAGATAGGGCATATCCCGCAGCCGAATCCAACCTTCGTTCTGCCAATGCAGCAGACTCAACGACATCTCCGGCCAATCCAACAAACTCAACATCGGCCGATCTGAATTTCCCAAATGTTCCGCATCGCGCAAGGCCGGCACCACCTGATGAGTCAACCACTCACGCAACAACCGATTCCCTGGAACGTAGTGATACACCAATAGTGCGTACACACCGGACTCGCTGAGCATCAGTTGCTTTTCGGGTTGCCGGAAATACTCAATCCACAAAACGCGCCGCTGATCCTTGTCCAGTTTGTTGACCATACGCTCGCTCAGATGGACACCCATCAAACGGCCGATATCGCGGGCGCAGAACCATGGTTGGTTTTCAAGGAGGAGGGTGTGGAGAGAGAGGTTGTGGCGGGTGAAGAGTGTGGGGGTGTGAGAATCAGACATGGTAAGCCTCCAGAACTGGAAGCTTGCAGGTGGCGGTGCGGTTGAAGCAAATTACCTTCGTACCGAAGGAGACATTTTTAGGCATATCCTTTACCTCTGTGTGATGTCAGCTTTCTTAGGGCTGGGTGCCGGGAGCTAAGAAACCCCACACAGAGGGCCGGACATATTCCCCTTTCGGGTCTTGTATTCGCCCACTCCCGGCATAACAGAGTTTTTTGATGCGCACGGGGAAACCGTAGGCACAAAAAAGCCGCGACTGTCGGGTGCGGTGAGTCCGCTGTGTGAGGTGTTTCTTAGGCACCAGGTGTGGAGAATATTGTGTGGAAATGAAATGGTCAAGAGTACTATTACCCTTAAAATTATATAAATTTAAGGGAGGGATTTGTTAGTGTGAAAATAAGTTTAAAGTACTGTTGATATTTTTAAACATGTCTTTGGGAACCATTCGCCCGAAGTCGGTAGAGATCTCTCTGTTTTGTATCATGGCTTGTTGTTCTGCCTCATTCGATACTAGGTACTTAAGTAGGGCTTGAGTGTAGTCTTGGGTGTAGTCTGATCGGTGGCCGGTTTTGTTTCGGAATGGAAATAGCGAAGCCATTGTTGTTTGATAATCGATGCGGCTGAGTATTGTATCGATCAGATCTGGCCTTTCAGCTTTGCTGAAACAGCAAAGTGCAATCGCGGTTTGGTAATAATCGTAGTAGCGAGTACTGTTGGAAGTATTGTGGAAAATAGAAAAGTAGGAGACTGTCTTTTGGATGCCTCGATAGCTCGTTCTGTTAGTTATGAATAGATTTTTCAAAGTGTCAAGAGCTAGGCTGTTGGGTAACGCTTCATCTTCTTTGGTGATGCTTTTAATTAGATGATTGAAGTAGGTTTCCGTATGGCTGGCGTATTCAGTCTCTTGTCTGGGTAGTTCGATCCACAAATCGACAAATTTTTGGAGGTACGAGTGCGCATTTATATTCGTGCCATATCGTTTTTGGATCGAAGCGTGGAGTTGTGATTTGTTCGTGATAAGAATAAATTTTAGATTTTTTACGCTGAACAAGTGTTTGATTTGTTCGATGATCTCTAAGCAGAAGTCGGGCCGGCATCGATCTAGTTCATCAATAATGAATACTAATGGCTTTCCTTCTCCTAAATCAGCTATGTGGTTCTCTAGTACTGTTTTAAAAGTGTCTAAAGAGGCTTTGTCAGATTTCGCTTCGTCCAGTCTAGCTGCTAATGCCTTGTCAAAGCCGTCGGATATTTCCTCCCCTACTTTATCGGCAGTGCCTAGGTTGTCTAGTAGCGTTTCATCAAGTAAGCCTGCTGATAGAGTGCGAATTCCAATTTTAATTGCACCCCTTGTAATTGCTTTAGATGCTTTGATTAGGGAATCTTTGTACTCTGCTTTAGGTTTTGTCGATTCTCGCTCAAGAAGCTGTTGGATTTCGCTCGCGATTGCTAAGAAAGCATCTTTTTGGTAGTCGTTTTTAAATGCGTCAAAATATATTGTGTGAACGTTTTTCTCCTGGCTGAAATGGGCGGATAACATAAGTGCGAAAGTGCTCTTTCCTTCTCCCCACTGTCCGTCCAAGCCAAGCACTAAATCTTCCGTTGTACTTTCGAGTAGGCTGCATATCGCATCACCTAATGGCTTTCGTCCAAAAATATCAATATCTGATGTGAAGCCAGTGATCTTTTTTTTATCAATTTCCGGCATTTTTAAAAGCATTAGGTGACTCCTATTTAAATTTTGTGATTGCCCCTATATTGTAGAAGTGGTTTTGAAAAAAAACCCGCTTGCGCGGGTTTTTTCTAAATAGTGCGGGCTAGATCAATCCCAGCTCAACGCACCACCAGTCTGATACTCAATAACCCGAGTCTCAAAGAAATTCTTCTCTTTCTTCAAGTCCATAATCTCGCTCATCCAAGGGAACGGGTTAGTCGTCCCTGGGTACTCTTCTTTCAAACCAATCTGCGACAAACGACGGTTAGCGATGAACTTCAGGTAGTCCTCCATCATCGCCGCGTTCATGCCCAGTACGCCGCGAGGCATGGTGTCGCGGGCGTATTCGATCTCCAGCTGCGTACCCTGCAGGATCATCTGGGTCGCTTCTTCCTTCATTTCGGCATCCCACAGGTGTGGGTTTTCGATTTTGATCTGGTTGATCACGTCGATGCCGAAGTTCAGGTGCATGGATTCGTCGCGCAGGATGTACTGGAACTGCTCGGCGACGCCGGTCATTTTGTTGCGGCGGCCCATGGAGAGGATCTGGGTGAAGCCGCAGTAGAAGAAGATGCCTTCCAGAACGCAGTAGTAGGCGATCAGGTTGCGCAGCAGCTCTTTGTCGGTTTCGACGGTGCCGGTTTCGAACTTCGGATCGGAGATCGAGCGGGTGTATTTCAGGCCCCACGTGGCTTTTTTCGCGACCGATGGGATCTCGTGGTACATGTTGAAGATCTCGCCTTCATCCATGGCCAGCGATTCGATGCAGTACTGGTAGGCGTGGGTGTGGATCGCCTCTTCGAACGCTTGGCGCAGGATGTACTGGCGGCATTCCGGGTTGGTGATCAGGCGGTACACGGCCAGCACCAGGTTGTTGGCAACCAGGGAGTCGGCGGTGGAGAAGAAGCCGAGGTTGCGCATGACGATGCGGCGCTCGTCGTCGGTCAGGCCTTCCGGGTCTTTCCAGAGGGCGATGTCGGCGGTCATGTTGACTTCTTGCGGCATCCAGTGGTTTGCGCAACCGTCCAGATACTTCTGCCAGGCCCAGTCGTACTTGAATGGCACGAGTTGGTTGAGGTCGGCGCGGCAGTTGATCATGCGCTTTTCGTCAACGGCGACGCGGGCGGAGGCGCCTTCGAGTTCGGCGAGGCCTTCGGCGACGTCGAGGGAGTTCAGTGCAGCCTTGGCGCGGGCCACGGCAGCCGAGTCACTGGCCGTCACGGCGCGTGCTTCGAGGGCGGCGGCACCGCCGGCGCTGTCGAGGCGGTCCATGTTGGCTTCAGTGGCGTGGCCGGCGTTTGCGCCTTTTGCCACGGCTACTTCACTGTCTTCTTTGTCGAATTCGTCCCAGCTCAGCATGACGTGTCGTCTCCTGCGTGAGGGCCAGATGCCCGTGTGAAAACTGAAAGGTTGGTTTTTCACACGGCCGTACTGGCCGCATTGGATCTAAAGGAATCGTTTTTTGCAGCAGCTATACGCAGGCATCAAACAGAAATTTGTACGGGGTTCCGAGAGCCTCTGATGGGCGCAGGCAACGTTGGACGCTGCTGCGGGGCTTCAGACTGGCTGTTCTCCCTGTAAGGGGATATTGCAGGCCCGCTATAGGGCGGCATTATAGGGAAATTTTCACGCGCGTGGTGCGGCGAATCGGCTCACAGAACGGCCGAGAGGGGCGGTTTTTCGGTCAGAGCGAGGGTTTATGGGGCTTTGCCGGGCGAAGATTTTTTTTCGGAAATATCTCGCGAATGTCGATTTGGTCAAAAAACGAGCAAAAAAGCACGGTTTTTACTACATCTAGTGTTTTGCAAGCCTTTTGAGCACTCTCAGACACAACTGAGCCCGACCGAAGTCGGGCTGGAATTGACCCTCGATGTTGCGCTGAACGGTTCAATTCGGTGCAGTCTCAATCATCAATTGGTGCAGCCGTTGCCCATCACGCTGTAACGCAGGATATGACGCTGACCTTTGGAGTCGTCGTACTCCATTTTCGCCGGTACTACTTCGCAGACATTTGGAATCTCGCTCATCGATACAACGTTGGCGATGTCCAGGTGAGTCGAGTAAGTGTATTCCTCGATGACCGGTTGTTGCTGTGCGACATCAGTCGGGACCTCGTCTGCCATGGCGGTTGCGCACAGACTGCTGAGGGCCAGAACCAATAAAGCTTTCATTTCAAAGTTACCTTTTTGAGGTCGAGTGGGGTCACGCAACCTTTTTGGGGTTGCGTGTGGAGCTTGAGTAGTTGATGCATTACTTGGAGAACTGGATTAACGGCCTTCGTGGGGGCTGTAACGTTGTTAATCGCTTTGCCTTGTTGGCGAGGTGAATTTTAGGGAGGTAGGGCAGGGGTAAACAGAGGGGGTTTTGATAAACACTTTTGGCAGATTTGGTAACAATCGCTGAAAGCCACCGCGATTCCCCTGTAGGAGCTGCCGAAGGCTGCGATCTTTTGCCTTTCAGGAGCAAGATCAAAAGATCGCAGCCTTCGGCAGCTCCTACAGGGGGTGTGGTGGGGGGGGCGAGGGCTTGTTACTACCATCGTCGAATGGTTCTATGGCCCCCGCCCCGTTACAACAGGGTCATACAAAAACAACTATTACACCGAGGTAGGAAAGATGAGTGCGGCTTCTCTGTATCCCGTTCGTCCCGAGGTTCTGGCTAACACGCTGACTGACGAGGCGACCTACAAAGCCATGTACCAGCAGTCGGTCGTCAACCCTGACGGTTTCTGGCGCGAGCAAGCCAAGCGTCTCGACTGGATCAAACCTTTCACCACGGTGAAACAGACGTCGTTCGACGATCACCATGTCGACATCAAGTGGTTCGCCGACGGTACGCTGAACGTTTCCTACAACTGCCTCGACCGTCATCTGGCCGAGCGCGGCGATCAAATCGCGATCATTTGGGAAGGCGACGACCCGGCCGAGAGCCGCAACATCACCTACCGCGAACTGCACGAGCAAGTGTGCAAACTCGCCAACGCCCTGCGTGGCCAGGACGTACACCGCGGCGACGTGGTGACCATTTACATGCCGATGATTCCCGAAGCCGTGGTCGCCATGCTGGCCTGCACCCGGATCGGCGCGATTCACTCGGTGGTGTTCGGCGGTTTCTCGCCGGAAGCACTGGCCGGTCGCATCATCGACTGCAAATCGAAAGTGGTGATCACCGCCGACGAAGGCATCCGTGCCGGCAAGAAGATCCCGCTCAAGGCCAACGTCGACGACGCGCTGACCAATCCGGAAACCAGCAGCATCCAGAAAGTCATCGTGTGCAAGCGCACTGGTGGCGACATCAAGTGGAACCAGCATCGCGACATTTGGTACGAAGACCTGATGAAAGTGGCGGGCACCGTTTGCGCGCCGAAAGAGATGGGCGCTGAAGAAGCGCTGTTCATCCTTTATACCTCCGGCTCGACCGGCAAGCCGAAGGGCGTGCAGCACACCACTGGCGGTTACTTGCTGTACGCGGCGATGACCCACGAGCGCGTGTTCGACTATCGCCCGGGCGAAGTTTACTGGTGCACCGCCGACGTCGGCTGGGTTACCGGCCACAGCTACATCGTCTACGGTCCGCTGGCCAATGGCGCGACCACGTTGCTGTTCGAAGGCGTGCCGAACTATCCGGACATCACCCGGGTGGCGAAGATCGTCGACAAGCACAAGGTCAACATCCTCTACACCGCACCAACCGCGATCCGCGCGATGATGGCCTCGGGTCAGGCAGCCGTTGAAGGCGCTGATGGCAGCAGCCTGCGTCTGCTGGGTTCGGTGGGCGAGCCGATCAACCCGGAAGCTTGGGACTGGTACTACAAGAATGTCGGCAAGTCGCGTTGCCCGATCGTTGATACCTGGTGGCAGACCGAAACGGGCGGCAACATGATGAGCCCGTTGCCGGGTGCGCATGCGCTGAAGCCGGGTTCGGCAGCGCGTCCGTTCTTTGGTGTGGTGCCGGCGCTGGTCGACAACCTTGGCAACATTATCGAGGGCGAGGCCGAAGGCAATCTGGTAATTCTCGATTCGTGGCCGGGTCAGGCACGTACGCTGTATGGCGATCATGACCGCTTCGTCGACACCTACTTCAAGACGTTCCGCGGCATGTACTTCACCGGTGACGGCGCACGTCGTGATGCTGATGGTTACTACTGGATCACCGGGCGCGTGGATGACGTGCTCAACGTGTCTGGCCACCGCATGGGCACGGCTGAGATCGAAAGCGCAATGGTTGCTCACCCTAAAGTCGCTGAAGCAGCGGTGGTCGGTGTGCCTCACGACATCAAGGGGCAGGGCATTTATGTTTATGTCACGTTGAAGAATGGCGAGGAACCGACCGAGCAGTTGCGTCTGGAATTGAAAAACTGGGTGCGTAAAGAGATCGGGCCGATTGCTTCGCCGGACGTGATCCAGTGGGCGCCGGGTTTGCCGAAGACCCGTTCGGGCAAGATCATGCGCCGGATTCTGCGCAAGATTGCTACCGCTGAATATGACGGGTTGGGCGATATTTCGACCCTGGCTGATCCGGGAGTGGTGCAGCATTTGATTGATACGCACAAGACCATGAATGTTGCTTAAGTAGCAGGTCTGAAAAGCAGAAAGCCCTGTCCGGTTTTGCCGGGCGGGGCTTTTTTGTGGAGGCAAGATCAAAAGATCGCAGCCTTCGGCAGCTCCTACAGGTTCAGCGTTCATCCGCGAAATGGGCGGCAACGCGATCAATGTAGGAGCTGCCGAAGGCTGCGATCTTTTGATTCTGAATCACCCAGCCAATAATTATCGATCTCCCCCGTAAGACTTTTCCCACTGTTACCGGGTCAGATCCACGTAACCGAATGTGTAACCGCTTGCGCCAAACCGGGGCAAAGGGAAACGCATCGCCCCGTTTTAGAGCCCTAAAGCACCCGGTGAAAAATAAGACATAACGCTGCGCTTGCCGGATTAGAAGGGTTTGCGAATAATAGGCCCGCAATTTGCAGCATAGATCGGTTCACAATCGTTCGCTCTTGCATGAAATTGCAGGGCTGTCAATGTGCTCAAGCGGGTTTCTCTGTGCATCTGTAATTAGTTGTCGCATTGAAGAAATATCGGCTTCGGGCCTGTCGTTAGAATGCCGATCACCCGCTCATCGTGGCTAACGTTGAAACCTGCGACGGTTTCAATGGGAAATTTCCCACCGATGCAGCAACCGATTTCCCGTTTCACCCATTCGCATATTGGGCTGTCGCTCACTCTGCCGTTTTTGCCCTTTACCGATGGAGTCCCAAGATGAAGAAACTTGTGCTGCTTGGCGCCCTGGCACTGTCCGTGCTGTCGCTGAATTCCTTCGCAGATGAAAAACCTCTGAAAATCGGTATCGAAGCGGCTTACCCTCCGTTCGCGTCGAAGTCGCCGGACGGCAGCATCGTCGGTTTCGACTACGACATCGGCAACGCCCTGTGCGAAGAAATGAAGGTCAAGTGCGTATGGGTCGAGCAAGAGTTCGACGGTCTGATCCCGGCACTGAAAGTGCGCAAGATCGACGCGATTCTGTCGTCCATGTCGATCACTGAAGATCGCAAGAAGTCCGTGGACTTCACCAACAAGTACTACAACACCCCGGCTCGTCTGGTCATGAAGGCCGGTACTCAGGTCAGCGAAGGTCTGGCTGAGCTCAAGGGCAAGAACATCGGCGTGCAACGTGGTTCGATCCACGAGCGCTTCGCCCGCGAAGTCCTGGCCCCGCTGGGTGCCGAGATCAAGCCGTACGGTTCGCAGAACGAGATCTACCTCGACGTGGCCGCCGGTCGCCTCGACGGCACCGTGGCTGACGCAACCCTGCTGGATGACGGCTTCCTGAAAACCGACGCTGGCAAAGGTTTCGCCTTCGTTGGCCCGGCCTTCACCGACGTCAAATACTTCGGCGACGGCGTAGGCATCGCAGTGCGCAAGGGCGATGCCCTGAAAGACAAGATCAACACCGCTATCACGGCCATCCGTGACAACGGCAAATACAAAGCAATCCAGGACAAGTACTTCGCCTTCGATATCTACGGCAAGTAAGACGTCTCTGCGACAAGTCCGAAATGGCGCAAGCAACAGGATCTCTGAGGTTTGCGCCATTTTTTCATCCCAACTTTCGAGGACCTGAATCATGTTGAAAGGCTACGGGGCTGTCATCCTCGATGGCGCATGGCTGACGCTTCAGCTCGCCTTGTCTTCCATGGCCCTGGCCATCGTTCTCGGGCTGATCGGTGTCGCGTTGCGCCTGTCGCCGGTGCGCTGGCTGGCCTGGCTGGGCGATCTGTATTCCACGGTGATCCGCGGCATTCCCGACCTGGTGCTGATCCTGCTGATCTTCTACGGTGGTCAGGACTTGCTCAACCGCGTCGCGCCGATGCTGGGCTATGACGATTACATCGATTTGAATCCGCTGGCCGCCGGTATCGGCACCCTCGGTTTCATCTTCGGTGCGTACCTGTCGGAAACTTTCCGTGGTGCGTTCATGGCCATTCCCAAAGGCCAGGCCGAAGCGGGCATGGCGTACGGCATGAGCAGTTTTCAGGTGTTTTTCCGGGTGATGGTGCCGCAGATGATTCGTCTGGCGATTCCGGGCTTCACCAACAACTGGCTGGTACTGACCAAGGCCACCGCGCTGATTTCCGTGGTCGGTCTGCAAGACATGATGTTCAAGGCCAAGCAGGCGGCGGATGCCACCCGCGAGCCTTTCACCTTCTTCCTTGCAGTGGCGGCGATGTACCTGGTCATCACCAGCGTGTCGTTGCTGATACTGCGTCAACTTGAGAAGCGCTACTCGGTAGGCGTAAGGGCGGCTGATCTATGATCTTCGACTACAACGTCATCTGGGAGGCTCTGCCGCTGTACTTCGGCGGCCTGGTGACCACCCTCAAATTACTCGCGTTTTCGCTGTTTTTCGGTTTGCTGGCGGCGTTGCCACTGGGCCTGATGCGCGTCTCGAAGAACCCGGTCGTCAACGGCGCCGCGTGGCTCTACACCTACGTGATTCGCGGCACGCCGATGCTGGTGCAGCTGTTTTTGATCTACTACGGTCTGGCGCAGTTCGAGGCCGTACGTGAAAGCTTCCTCTGGCCGTGGCTGTCCAGCGCAACGTTCTGTGCGTGTCTGGCATTCGCGGTCAACACCAGCGCCTACACCGCTGAAATCATCGCCGGCAGCCTCAAGGCAACGCCGAACGGTGAGATCGAAGCGGCCAAGGCCATGGGCATGTCGCGCTTCAAACTGTACAAACGCATCCTGTTGCCGTCGGCTCTGCGCCGGGCGTTGCCGCAGTACAGCAACGAAGTGATCATGATGCTGCAGACCACCAGTCTGGCGTCCATCGTGACCCTGATCGACATTACCGGTGCGGCGCGTACCGTCAACGCGCAGTTCTATCTGCCGTTCGAGGCGTACATCACCGCTGGCGTGTTCTACCTGTGCCTGACCTTCATTCTGGTGAAGCTGTTCAAGCTGGCCGAGCGCCGCTGGCTGAGCTACCTGGCCCCGCGGAAGCACTGATATGGAACGCATCGATCACGTATTACCGTGGAGCCATCTGGGCAGCGAGCGCAAGATTTCGGTGTTCCGCTTCGGCAAAGGCGAGCGCAAGGCCTACATTCAGGCCAGCCTGCACGCTGACGAATTGCCCGGCATGCGCACCGCGTGGGAGCTGAAAAAGCGCCTCGGCGAACTCGAAGCCAAGGGCTTTCTCAACGGCGTGATCGAACTGGTGCCGGTGGCCAATCCACTGGGTCTCGGGCAATTGCTGCAAGGCAATCACCAGGGCCGTTTCGAGGCGGGCAGTGGCAAGAACTTCAACCGTGATTTCGTTGAGTTGAGCGCGCCGGTTGCGGCAGCTTTGGCCGACAGCCTTGGTGATGATCCACACGCCAACGTTCGCCTGATCCGTCAGGCGATGGCTGATCATCTGGCGGCGTTGCCTGCGGCGAGCAGCCAGTTGCAAGGCATGCAACGCGTCTTGCTCAGCCATGCCTGCACCGCTGATGTGGTGCTCGACTTGCACTGCGACGCCGAAGCCGCGCTGCACATGTATGCGCTGCCGCAGCACTGGCCGCAGTGGCGTTCGCTGGCCGCGCACTTGAATGTGAAGGTTGGCTTGCTGGCGGAAGATTCCGGCGGCAGCTCCTTCGACGAAGCGTGTTCGCTGCCGTGGTTGCGTCTGTCGCGGCAGTTCCCCGATGCGCAGATTCCATTGGCGTGCCTGGCGACGACGATTGAGCTGGGCGGGCAGGCCGACACCGGCCGAGCCGAGGCCGAGGGGTATGCTGAAGGCATTCTGGCGTTCCTCGCCGAGCAAGGTTTGATTACCGGCGAGTGGCCGAATGCGGCGCACGAAGCGTGCGAAGGCATGCCGTTTGAAGGCACACAATTGCTGTTCGCGCCCCACCCGGGCGTAGTGAGTTTTCTGCGTAAACCCGGCGAGTGGGTTGAAGCCGGTGACGAGATTTTTGAAGTGATCGACCCTGTGTCCGATCGGGTCAGCACGGTATGTGCTGGTACGTCCGGGGTGCTGTTTGCCATTGAACGGCTGCGCTATGCCCAACCCGGTTTCTGGCTGGCCAAGGTGGCGGGGCGCGAAGCGCTGCGTCACGGGCGCTTGCTCAACGACTGACTGACTGTTTTTGTGAGAACCGACCGCATGTACAAACTTGAAGTCCAAGACCTGCATAAACGCTATGGCAGTCACGAAGTGCTCAAGGGTGTTTCCCTGAAAGCGGCAGCCGGCGATGTGATCAGCATCATCGGCTCCAGTGGCTCCGGCAAAAGTACTTTCCTGCGCTGCATCAACCTGCTCGAGCAGCCGCACGCGGGCAAAATTCTGCTCAACAACGAAGAGCTGAAACTGGTCGCCAACAAGGACGGCGCGCTCAAAGCCGCTGATCCGAAACAGCTGCAACGCATGCGTTCACGCCTGTCGATGGTGTTCCAGCATTTCAACCTGTGGTCGCACATGACCGCGCTGGAAAACATCATGGAAGCGCCAGTGCATGTGCTCGGCGTCTCCAAGGCCGAAGCCCGCGAGAAAGCCGAGCACTACCTGAACAAGGTTGGCGTGGCGCATCGCAAAGACGCGTTCCCGGGACACATGTCCGGTGGCGAGCAGCAGCGTGTGGCGATTGCCCGTGCGCTGGCGATGGAGCCGGAAGTGATGCTGTTCGACGAACCGACCTCGGCGCTCGACCCGGAACTGGTCGGCGACGTGTTGAAGGTAATGCAGGCGCTGGCTCAGGAAGGCCGCACCATGGTGGTGGTCACCCACGAAATGGGCTTCGCCCGTGAAGTGTCGAACCAGTTGGTGTTTCTGCACAAAGGTGTTGTCGAGGAGAGCGGTAACCCGCGCGAAGTGCTGGTCAATCCGCAATCGGAACGTCTGCAGCAATTCTTGTCGGGTAGCCTCAAGTAATCGCTGCTGTTATGCACCATATTAGGTCATGCTTCGCGACCTAGAGACCGAGGCAAATCCCTTGTAGGAGTGAGCCTGCTCGCGATCGCGGTGGTTCAAACAGCAATCATGTTGACTGTTACACCGCCATCGCGAGCAGGCTCACTCCTACATTTGATCTGCGCAGTTTCAGGATTTACGTTCATTTACGGGCTAGCATTGGCCCATGCCTTCATCACCGTTGTTCGTTTCGGATCGCCCACCCATGACTGCCCATCGAATTGGTTTCCTGATTTGGCCCAGCACTAAAGCGTTGACGCTGGCGCTGGCGGAGGAGGCCTTGCGTGTTGCCCAGCGTGTGCATCCGGACGTGGTCTACGAACTGTCGTTCTTGCAGGCCGAGCCGCCGAGCGACGGCGCCTGGCAATTACCCGGCGAACCCTGGGCCGGCAAGCTGGAAAACTTCCAGAAACTGTTTCTGGTCGCCGACGAGCCGCCGACGACCCTGGCCCCGGCACTCAGCAGTGCGCTCAAGCAACTGGTGCGTGCCGGTTGCGTGATTGGTGGTTTGTCCGCCGGTGTGTATCCGTTGGCGCAAATGGGTTTGCTCGACGGTTACCGCGCCGCGGTTCACTGGCGTTGGCAGGACGATTTCGCCGAGCGCTTTCCGAAGGTCATCGCTACCAGCCATCTGTTCGATTGGGATCGTGATCGCCTGACCGCGTGCGGCGGCATGTCCGTGCTCGATCTGCTGCTGGCATTGCTGGCCCGTGATCACGGTGCAGAGTTGGCCGGTGCCGTTTCGGAAGAACTGGTGGTCGAGCGCATCCGCGAGGGCGGCGAGCGTCAGCGCATTCCGTTGCAGAATCGCCTCGGCTCCAGTCATCCAAAGCTCACGCAAGCCGTGTTGCTGATGGAAGCCAACATTGAAGAACCGCTGACCACCGACGAGATCGCCCAGCATGTGTGCGTGTCCCGTCGGCAACTCGAGCGGATCTTCAAGCAATACCTCAACCGCGTGCCGAGCCAGTACTACCTGGAACTGCGCCTGAACAAGGCCCGGCAAATGTTGATGCAGACCAGCAAGTCGATCATCCAGATCGGCCTGTCGTGTGGCTTCTCTTCGGGGCCGCACTTTTCCAGCGCCTACCGCAACTTCTTCGGTGCCACGCCGCGGGAAGATCGCAACCAGCGGCGCAGCAGCAGCCCGTTTGAATTGTCGTCGGTGCCGTCAGAGCGCGGCTAACCGTCCTCAGCCTCAATCATGCCGAGGGCTGCGAGGAGTCGATCGACATCGTCGACCCATCCGTTTCCGCGGAGGCGGATGACGATCCGGATGGCGGCGGAGCACGCTCTGCCAGTGCGACACTTCTTCTGAGTCGATAACTTTCCACGCGTTGCGCACTTTGCGCAGATAGCGGGTTGCCGCTGAAATCGAACTCGGTGGTGCTGGCGTCCCAGAAGTTTTCGGGTATCTCGACAATGGCATTGTTGGAGAAGTTGACGTACTCCAGCCGCTGCACGGGGAGTGTTGGTGGCAACTCGCTGATGCCCGTGTTGCTCAGATCCAGCCAGTACAACTTCTCCAGCCTGCCAACATCGGGAGTGAGGCCAAGCGGGTTGTTTCTTAGAATCAGCGCGTTGAGATTGCTTTTCGTGGCCAGCGCCTCGACGCTGGCCGGGGTCAGTGTGATATTGCAGTCCCGAAGGCTCAGTGCTGTCAGTTTTTCCATGGACAGTACGGCGGCTGGAATGTCGTTGAGTTGATAACCTTGAATTGCCAGTTTTTCCGCGTCAGGGAAGAGATTCAGGAACTGGCCGATGCGCGACGGCACCCCAGAGCCGTTCGCCATGATGATGGTGCGTACATGCGCAAAGTCTGCCGTCGGTGTGGGCAGATCACTCGTCAAAGGCACCTCTAACGTGAAGTCAAATTCGTCCTGCCCCTGCTCCGCGATACGGCGCCAGCAGTTTTCCAGGTTTTGCTTGAGAGACTGTCGGTTGACTTGTTCCTGTCGCAGGGCGTCCCCCGTCAGTGGACTGTGGCTGGACGGATCCAGCGGTGTCTCGTTGACCCAGGACTCAAGCTCTTGAGTCAGGGTGGCGAGTTCAGTGTTGCGACGCATCAGTTCGATACGGCCATCGGCCAGCGTGCCGGGCAGGCTGTAGACGAGCCCGCTGATTTGGCCGTCGGTCAACCTTGGGTAAAGCGCAAGGGCCAGTTCCCTGTCCATGGCTTCGACCGGCACGTTGAATGCGTAGCCATTGGTTTGGTAGCAGGTTTTGATCCGCTCCCGCGTAGCCGCAGAGACCGGGTTGTCATGCAAGTCGATACTCCAGCCGACGTCTTCGGGGAAGTTGAACAGTTCATCGGGCAGTTCGCTGATGTTGTTCTCATTGAGCAATGCTTCCTCCAGATTGGGCAGGCTGGTGAGTCCCGGTGGTATTCGGTCGATCAAGGTTTTGGAGAGATCCAGGAACATCATTTCCGTCAGCGCCGAGACGTCTGGCACATCGACCAATGGATTGTTGTGCAGAACCAAAGTCCTGAGTCGCGACAGTGAAGACAGCGCAGCCTGCCCATCGGCATCGAAAGTGATGCCGCAGTTGCGCAGCTTTAGCGATACGAGCGTGGGCATACGCCTTAAGGCCTGAGGTATTCGCCCCAAGGCAAAGTTATGCAGCTTCAATCTGTTCAGTCCACTGAAGCTGCGCAGAAATCCATCGGACATCTTGAGCGAGGGATTGCCCAGCAGTTTCAGTTGGGTGATGTGACTGAAATCAGCCGTCAAGCTCGGCAGGTCGCCGACAAAGTCGAGTCGCGTTTCCAATAGGCCTGGCGGCAGGTCGGTCGGGTCGACAAATCGGCTGCGCCATAGGCGTTTCAGTTTTGTGCCCAGATCCTTTCTGAGTGCCCGTTGTAGATCTCTTGCCTGAGTACTGTACAAACTCCCGGTGGACGGATTGCGCCTCGGTACGTTCCCGGTCCACAAGCGCAGGTCTCGCTTCAGGGTTGCCAGTTCCGCTTCCCAGTGCAGCAACTGCGCGCGGCCAGCCTCGAGAGTGCCGGGCAGTGAGTAGATCATGTGGACGGCACCTTCGGTGCTCAGCGCCCGAAACATTTCCTGGGCTTTGGCGATGTCTGCCGCCTCGGGCAGCACGTTGAAATGGTTGGCGTCGCGGTAGTTGTCCTTGATTCGCTGGCGACTGGCCGCCGACAACGGATTGCGTGAGAGATCGGTGCCCTTGCCAATATCAAAGTAAGCCTCAAGGAAAGTATCAGGCACATCGACAATCTGGTTGCCATCAAGCTTGAGGGTGCGCAGATTGGGATGATCAGCGACGCCGCTTGGCACGCTGGAAATCCCGGTGTCGGATAAGCGAACGTCGTTGAGATACGGCAGCGTTTCCAGATCGGGCGCCGTGCCCAGCGAGTTGAAGCGCAGGTCAAGCAGTTGAAGTTCGCCAAAGGATTCAAGCACGCTCTGACTGCCGGCTGTCATTGCCACGCTGCAGTTGTTCAAAGTCAACTCTTTGAGTTCCGGCAATCGTGAGAGGCTGTCAGGCACGCGACCCAGTGCGAAATCGCGCATCTTCAAAATTTGCGCATGAGGAAACAGGTCAAGGAATCCGCCGAGGTCTTTGATGGTCGCGTTGCCGGTTAAATCAAGCGTAAGCACGTGACTGAAGTCGGCCGTCAGATTTGGCATGTCGCCTGAGAAACCCAGATTCGCTTCGAAGATATCGTTGCGCATGCCGGTGTCCGATCGGCTTTCCCATAATCGCAGCACCTGCTCGCGAAATTCCGATCGTGCCCGGTAGTCATCGTAGAGCTCGAGGGGTGTGCGCTGTACGCCCGTCACCGGGTGAGTCGCCGAGCTCTGGGTGGTCCACGCAGAGAGCTCCGACCTCAAGGTCTCGCGCTCTGCTCTCCAGTGCCGTAACTGATTTCGGCCCTGCGCCAAGGTACCGGGCAGGCCGTAAATCATATCGCTCGCGCCTTGCTCATCGAGTGCTGGAAACAGTTGCCTGGCCAGTTCTATGTCGAATGGATCCGCCGGTACTTCAAAGTCGTGACTGGTCTCGCGGACGTAGGTTTTTATCCGGTTGCGCGATTCGATGGACAGTGGGTTTGCGGCGAAGTCGAACCCGCGAGTACGGCCCTGTGGTAACTCGAACATCGCCTCTGGCAGCTCAGTGATCAAGTTGTCGCGCAGCGTCGCCTTGTGCAGTTCTGGAAGGTCGAGAAATCCTGGCGGCACCTGGCTGATGTAGGTCGAGGACAAATCCAGAGTCTTGAGAGTGGGCAGCAGTTTCAGATCGAACAGGTAACCTATGGGATTGCCGCTCAAATCGAGCACCTCGATCTGGTTCATGGTGAGCAGTGCCGCCTCATTCTCAGGCGTCAGTACGAGGTCGCAATTTTTCAGCTCCAGCGTGGTGAGGCCTGACAGGTCGAGGCTGGGCAGGTCATTCGGTTCCAGATCGAAGGAGCGCAGTTCAAGAACGCTCAGATTGGGGAACCGCTGCAGGAATGGTGAGATCGCCGTGATGTTTTTGTTGCCGTTGAGCGTTAGGCGGGTGACATGACCGAAATCCGCGCTGAGCACCGGCATGTCCCCCATGAACTCAAGGTTTGCTACCAGATGATTGTTTCTGGCGTTGAAATTGCCAGGCAACCGGCTGCGCCAGAAGCTTTCCATTTTTTCGGCAAACTCCTCCCGCGCCAGCAGTTCGCTTACCTGCTCGTTGAAACTCAACGTGCGGTCGCTGCCGGGAGAGCGATCGGGAATCCGGTTTTTCCATTGCGCGAGCTCGCCGCGCAGCACTGTGACTTCGGCTTGCCATTCGCTCAGTCGGGTTCGCCCCTCAGCCAGGGAGCCTGGTAACTCATAGAGCAGATGGTTGGCTTGATCTTCGGTCAGAGCGGGAAAGAGCTCCGTCATGCGCTGGAGGTCAGCTTGCTCGATCATCACCCCGAAGTTTTGCCGTGTCCGGTTGTAGACGGTCTTCACTGCCTCCCGGCTTACGGCCGAGAGCGGGTTGCCGGCAAAGCTGAATTCCCCGGTGACCGGGTCGGATGACGACAGCAGTTCCAGGGGTATTTCCGTGATCTGGTTGCCGTCAAATTTACCGGCAAAAAGACTCGGATGGCTGACAAGACCGGACGGCGCTGCGCTGATGTCGGTGTTGTCGAGGTTAAGGAAGTGCAATGAAGGCAAATCCTGAATGTCCGGCGCCATGCCCAATGGGTTGCCTTGCAGGTCGAGCACCGCAAGGTGTGACATGGCGGGGAAGCGGGGGGCGTCTGCACCAGAGAGGCTTATGCCGCAATTGCGCAACGTCAGATGTTGTAGCTGTGGCATGGCACTCAAGGATTGTGGCAGTTGGGGCATGTTCAGATCATGCAAGTCCAGGGAGCGCAGGGAGGGGAAATTCTGCAAAAATCGGTCAACGCCGAGAGTGCCTGGGCTGCCTTGGAGGGAAAGCAGGGTGACATGGCTGAAGTCGGCATCCAGTGTGGGCAGTTCGCCGATCAGCGGTTCTGTAATCTGCAACATGTAGCCGCCGGCGCTTCCTTCCCGGCGCCAGCAACGCTCGACGGCTTTTTTGAACAGGGCGCGGTTCTGCAGCAGGGCCCGCTGCTGGATGTATGTCAGCGGTGGATCGGTAGCCGGAATCTCATTCAACAATGCGTCTCTCCAGAGTCGCAAGCCATCCCTGAGTTGATTGAATTGCGCTCGCAAACGCGCCAGTTCGTTGCTCAGGCCTGCCGGTTCATGCTGGAACCGGGCTGCGAATGCCCGCGCTTCTTCGGCGGTAAAGGCCGGATATATTGCCCGCACCCTTGCCACATCAGCCGCGATGCCAGTCGGCTCATAAGACGGATAATCCCCTAAAACGCCCATGGCTCCACGCTGACCGTCACGCCCCAAAAGGCGCAACGTGTCCAGGGGCGGTTCCGGGATCGGCTCCGGGAAAATCGCCAGACGCAGCTCGCTTCGTTCCATCGGTCGCTCGCGGATTGTCGCTTTGAGCCTGTCGCCCTGGCCAATCTGAATGTTCAGGTTTTGCCGCTCGCTGTCGGGCAGGGCGTACAGAATGCTCGAATAAAAATCAGTGGCCGAGTGCAGCTCCTGACCTTGATCGTCGAAAGGCTGGTACGTCCCGTCGGTTTGCCGCACCAGAACCTTCTGAAAGGACGCATCCCCGTTTCCTGTGCTGTCGAGCAATCGTCCTTTGTAATGCCCGTCACGAATCTCCAGCCGCACGTCGCCACTCCAGCCGGGAACTCGTTTGAGACTGTGCAGCGCCAAGGTGTCAGCATCCGGATTGTTCACCGAGTCCAGTTCCAGCCCTTCAAAGGCGCGGGTGACACGCAGCTCTTGATTGGCCAGTTGCATGAGCGCCTGTTGGCGCGGGGGCAACTGCCCCTCGCTGATTTGCACAAGCTCGTCTCCGGTCGCGGTGTCGAGCAGTTCGCGGGTGACGCTGGCGGGTAAGCCTGAGTCATGATGTGCGAGCAGGTTAGCCAGCGGATCGTCATTGCGCTGAAGGGCGTCGTAGCGGGATTCGAAAATTGAAGTTCGCTGCTGTGTGGCGATCTGTGCCAGCTGTTTTCTCAGCTTCTGGCTGCGAACATCCAGCGCCAGTGTCGGGCTGGCGAACGACTCACCGAGCAAATCCTTGACTTGCTGTTCGTCGAGGACGGAGAGCAGGGTCTTGAGCAGGTCGCCGTCCTTGAGGCTGTCTTGGCGAATGGTTGTCAGCGGCAGGCTCTCATCACTGGACGACTGCCAGACGAGTTCGCCTTCGGGGTCGAGCAGGCGTAAGCGCTGGCCCTTCGGCCAACGTCCATGTTCGGTCAACAGTTGCAGCTGCAGAACACGATCAGCGCGCAAATACGCCTCGGGCAATTCGCTGTGTAAATCATCGGAAAAGCGTTGCAGGTCCTGATCAATCTTGAAGCGCTGGATGCTGTCCGACAGCAGCGGGGGGATCGTTTCCTGATCGACGTGCATGGTGCGCAGGACTTCTTCGTCGAGGCCGCTGACCTGCAGGATCGTTTCACGCTGCGCCGCAGAAAATGATTCGACCGAGTGGCCGATCCGCCGCAGGGCTGTCGGCCTGTCCCACTCCTGCGGCTGTTCGATTTCGCTGTGCCAGGCACCTTCGCCGTTATGGCGCACCCTGGGTTGATAGGCTTCAGGCCGGGTAGGATGGGCAATCCGGTATTCACCGGCATCGGCTGTTTCGCTGACTGCAAAATGCGCGTCATCAAGGGGCAGCAGGTGACGGCCCTCGTGTGCGTGCAAGCCCAGTTCATTCGGTGCGGAATTTGCGGCGGGCGAGGCTGTGTGCTCGTACCGGGTCAGGTCCGGTTCCCAGTATTTGGTCTTGCCGCTGGGCATTTCGACAGGCTTGAAGCGGTCGATGAATTCGACGATTTCCTTGGGCAGGATGTTGCGAAACTCGGCTGCGCCAATCGCCCCGCCGATGGCAAATGTGCCCAGCTGAATCAGTGATTCGAGTGTGCCCATCAGGTAGGTGAACGCTTCGGTGGTTCGCCCTTGCGCCCAGGCAAGGATGCCCTCGAACACTTCGTCGAGCATTTGATACGCCATGTAGGCCATCATCAGCTCGCCTAGGCCGGGTACAAACGGCGCGACGATGAACGCGACGGTCTGCAGGATCGTCGAGACAATATTGACGACCGAATCCCAGAACGCCCAGCGTGCTTTCTGGTCGACCAAGGCGGTCGGCACGGCCATGGCCGCGGCATCATTGAGGATCTTGTTCAGCTTGCTCTGGTAGAGGTGTTGCCACAGTGGTGCGTTGATCGGCGTAACGGACAGTTGCAGTTTGGGCCGTTCGCGTGGGGAATCTCGCCATGGTGGTTCACTGCTGCCGGCCACCGGTGCGTGCCACTTTACCTCGCTCAGTCGACTGTTAAGCGTGGCGAAAAAAATACCGTGCTGCTCAAGGTTGACGAACCGGCTGAAGAATTTTTGATAATCACGGGAACGCAGTTGACGGGTGAGCTCGATGAGCATCTCTATGGTCGAGGCATACTCCTTGATCGGGTGCTCGGTGTCATCCGGCACATAGGCGACCAGTCGTGCCGACGTCCGTGATTCCAGCAGGTCGGGAGCAAAAACGACAATGCCGGTCAGGGGCATTTCCAGCATCGTCATGTCGTAGCATTTCAGTCCTTGCCGATCAGGTTGTGTGCCCGGCGTTTCTTCGAGCAGGCCGCCGATCTCGAGGAAGTAGTCCTCGCTGATGTCACCGCTCATTCGCGCCCATTGCAGGGCAGCTTTCATCGCGGCTTTCTGGCTCTGGTCGATTTTCAGTCGCAGCACTGCGGCGCCGACGGGATTGGTGTTACCGAAACTCTCGCGCAGATAGGTCTGGTATTTGGCGCCTATATCCAGCTCCCGGCACAGCTTGGTAAACGCCGCGATGCTCAGCTTGGCGTTAAGCGACGGCAAGGTATCGAACTGTCCTCTGGCATCGGGTTGGGTGATGAAGGTCGACTCGGGGTCATAGGCGGTGTCTTCGGTTTCCGCTTCCTCGAAGTTGTGCAACGCCGCCTCAAGTAACGAGACCGTCCAGGCGCGGGCACCAGTCTTGATCGCAAACCATGGGGTTTTCGCGGGAATGTAAAGCCGCACGAAGGTTGTCCTGAGGTTCAGCTCCAGGTCGAATTTCTCTTTCAGCGCTGCCCCCAGCAACGGTTCGGCGAAGGCGCTGGCATCCTGCAGCTGCTCCAGGCGTTTCTCGACATCGTTTTGCGCGGTCCAGTGCGCAGCGTTCAAGGTCATGAGAGCCCGATGCTTGTCGTCCGTGGCCGTTTGCAGTTTGGGCGGCAGGAAGGGGGCCTGGCGCCCGAAGGCCTCGCGCTTGGCGGCAGACGCATTGCCGAGCCAATCGGGGATGGCGGCTTTGAGCGGCAGATAATGGTTATCGGGGTGTTCGCGTTGGGGCGATTCGAGAGGATGCGCGGTTCGCCGTTCTGTGACTGGGTGCATGGGGGGCCATTCCTTGGCGTCTGGAAAGGCCCCAGCAAATCAGAATCATGCGATGGCGGTGCGGTACATATATATATCTGTGGCACCGGGTTGAATTGATATCCTCCCGGGCCTGCCGCAAATCGGCGGAGGCAGTTTAAACTGCGCCTTTGCGACGTTATTTGTCGCATTGCCGTAAACCCGGAAAAATCCGGGGTTGGCGCTATAAGAAGTTGTCGCCTGGCGGCAAGGCCGGGCCGATAACTGTCCTTACAATCCCCCCATCGCTCGCCAGTTTCCGGCGGGTGGCCCTCATCAGGAGACTCCGATGTCCGTTGAGCACGCTGCGGTACAACGCGCCGATTTCGACCAGGTTATGGTTCCCAACTACGCGCCTGCCGCTTTCATTCCGGTGCGTGGCGCCGGTTCCCGTGTCTGGGACCAGGCCGGCCGCGAGCTGATCGACTTCGCCGGCGGTATCGCCGTCAACGTATTGGGCCATGCGCATCCGGCGCTGGTCGGTGCCTTGACCGAGCAAGCGAACAAGCTGTGGCACGTTTCCAACGTGTTCACCAACGAACCAGCCCTGCGCCTGGCGCACAAGCTGATCGACGCCACGTTCGCCGAGCGCGTGTTCTTCTGCAACTCCGGCGCTGAAGCCAACGAGGCCGCGTTCAAGCTGGCCCGTCGTGTTGCATTCGACCGTTTTGGCAGCGAGAAATACGAAATCATTGCCGCGCTGAACAGCTTCCACGGCCGTACCCTGTTCACCGTTAACGTCGGTGGCCAGTCGAAGTACTCCGACGGTTTCGGCCCGAAAATAACCGGTATCACCCACGTTCCTTACAACGATCTGGCTGCGCTGAAAGCCGCCGTTTCCGACAAGACCTGCGCGGTTGTGCTGGAACCGATTCAGGGCGAGGGCGGCGTGTTGCCGGCCGAGCTGGCTTACCTGCAAGGCGCCCGTGAACTGTGCGACGCGAATAACGCGCTGCTGGTGTTCGACGAAGTGCAAACCGGCATGGGCCGCAGCGGCAAGCTGTTCGCCTACCAGCATTACGGCGTGACCCCGGACATCCTGACCAGCGCCAAGAGCCTGGGCGGTGGTTTCCCGATCGCAGCCATGCTCACCACCGAAGCGCTGGCCAAACATCTGGTCGTCGGCACCCACGGCACCACATACGGCGGCAACCCGCTGGCGTGCGCGGTGGCAGAAGCGGTGATCGACGTGATCAACACCCCTGAGGTGTTGAGCGGTGTGAATGCCAAGCACGACAAGTTCAAGGCACGCCTGGAGCAGATCGGCGAGAAGTACGGCCTGTTCACTCAGGTGCGTGGCCTCGGTCTGCTGATCGGTTGCGTGCTGAGCGATGCCTGGAAAGGCAAGGCCAAGGACATCTTCAACGCCGCTGAACAAGAAGGCCTGATGATTCTGCAAGCCGGCCCGGACGTGATCCGTTTCGCCCCGAGCCTGGTGGTGGAAGACGCCGATATCGATGCCGGTCTCGACCGCTTCGAACGTGCTGCAGCAAAACTGACGCAAGCCTGATAGATCCTTCGGCGCCTGAACATTTCAGGCGTCGATCAAAATTTTTTAATACCGGTCCAAATCAATGTTGGATTGAACCTGTGGTGAGGGGATTTATCCCCGATGGGCTGCGCAGCAGACCCAGCCTTTTTGGGGGGGCTGCGCGCCCCATCGGGGATAAATCCCCTCACCACAACGGCTCACTCCTGCAACGTCCGGTGTTTTTTCTGTGAATTTATAAGAGAAAGGAGTGACACCATGCTGGTGATGCGCCCCGCGCAAATGGCTGATCTGGGCGAGGTACAGCGTCTGGCTGCGGACAGCCCGATTGGTGTCACTTCCTTGCCGGATGACGTGGAACGTCTGAGCGACAAGATCGCTGCGAGCGAAGCCTCGTTCTCTGCCGAAGTGAGCTTCAACGGTGAAGAGAGTTACTTCTTCGTTCTCGAAGATACCGCCACCGGCAAACTGGTCGGTTGCTCGGCCATCGTTGCTTCGGCCGGTTACTCGGAACCGTTCTACAGCTTCCGCAACGAGACCTTCGTCCACGCTTCCCGCGAACTGAAGATCCACAACAAGATCCACGTGCTCTCGCAGTGCCACGACCTGACCGGCAATAGCTTGCTGACCAGTTTCTATGTGCAGCGCGAGTTGGTGGGGTCGCCGTGGTCCGAGCTCAACTCCCGTGGCCGTCTGTTGTTTGTTGCCAGCCACCCGGAGCGTTTTGCTGATTCGGTGGTGACCGAGATCGTCGGTTACAGCGACGAGAATGGCGACTCGCCGTTCTGGGATGCCATCGGTCGCAACTTCTTCGACCTCAACTACGCTGCGGCTGAACGCCTGTGTGGCCTGAAGAGCCGGACGTTCCTCGCCGAGCTGATGCCGCATTACCCGATCTACGTGCCGCTGCTGCCGGATTCCGCCCAAGAGGCGATGGGGCAGGTGCACCCGCGTGCGCAGATCACCTTCGACATCCTGATGCGCGAAGGCTTCGAGACCGATCACTACATCGATATTTTCGACGGTGGCCCGACCCTGCATGCGCGCGTTTCGGGGATCCGTTCGATCGCCCAGAGCCGCGTCGTGCCAGTGAAGATCGGCGAGCCGGTCAAAGGTGCCGGACGCCAGTATCTTGTGGCCAACGCGCAGTTGCAGGATTACCGCGCCGTGTTGCTCGAGCTGGATTACGCGCCGGGCAAACCGGTGACCCTGGATCTGGAAGCGGCCGAAGCCCTGGGCGTCGGTGAAGGTGCCAGCGTGCGCCTGGTGGCGGTTTAACGCCTTAGCGAGTTTTACGGGTGGCCGAAGGCGGCCCGTTTGAGGAGATAGCATGATTGTTCGTCCCGTACGCAGCAGCGATTTATCCGCGCTGATCGACCTGGCCCGCAGCACCGGCACCGGCCTGACCACGTTGCCGGCCAACGAAGAACGCCTGACCCACCGGGTTGGCTGGGCCGAGAAGACCTTTCGCGGCGAAGCCGGCCGTGGCGATGCGGACTACCTGTTCGTGCTCGAAGACGATGACGGTCGCGTGGTGGGGATTTCTGCCATTGCCGGCGCGGTCGGTCTGCGTGAGCCCTGGTACAACTTCCGTGTCGGCCTGACCGTCAGCGCTTCGCAAGAGCTGAACATCTATCGCGAGATTCCGACGCTGTTCCTGGCCAACGACCTGACCGGCAACTCCGAGCTGTGCTCGCTGTTCCTGCACGCCGATTACCGCAACGGCCTCAACGGTCGCATGCTGTCCAAGGCGCGGATGCTGTTCATCGCCGAGTTCCCGGAACTGTTCGGCAACAAGATCATCGCCGAGATGCGCGGCGTGTCCGATGAAGCTGGCCGTTCGCCGTTCTGGGAAAGCCTGGGGCGTCACTTCTTCAAGATGGAATTCAGCCAGGCCGATTACCTCACCGGTGTCGGCAACAAGGCGTTCATTGCTGAACTGATGCCGAAATTCCCGCTGTACACCTGCTTCCTGTCGGAAGACGCGCGCAGTGTGATCGGTCAGGTTCACCCGGACACCGAACCGGCGCTGGCGATGCTCAAGAGCGAAGGTTTCAGCTATCAGGGTTACGTCGACATCTTCGACGCGGGCCCGGGGATTGAATGCGAGACCAGCAAGATCCGCGCGGTGCGTGACAGCGAAGCGCTGGTGCTGGCCATTGGTACGCCGGGCGATGACGCTACGCCGTTCATCATCCATAACCGCAAACGCGAAGATTGCCGCATCACCGCCGCGCCGGCCCGTCTGGCTGCCGGCACGCTGGTGGTCGATTCGCAGACTGCCAAACGTCTTCAACTCAACGCAGGCGACCAGGTTCGCGCCGTGGCGTTGTCCGCTGCTCGGGAGTCGAAATAATGAATTCGCTATACATCGCAGGTGAATGGCTGGCCGGCCAAGGCGAAGCCTTTCAATCGCTGAACCCGGTGACCCAGCAAGTGCTGTGGTCGGGGGAGGGCGCTACCGCCGCTCAGGTTGAGTCGGCGGTGCAGGCTGCACGTCAGGCGTTTCCGGAGTGGGCGCGTCGTACGCTGGAAGAGCGCATCAGCGTTCTTGAAGCGTTCGCCGCAGCGCTGAAAAACCACGCTGACGAACTGGCTCGTACCATCGGTGAGGAAACCGGCAAACCGTTGTGGGAAGCCGCGACCGAAGTCACCAGCATGGTCAACAAGATCGCGATCTCGGTGCAGAGCTACCGCGAACGCACAGGCGAGAAGAGCGGCCCATTGGGCGACGCCACCGCTGTATTACGCCACAAGCCGCATGGCGTGGTGGCGGTGTTCGGCCCCTACAACTTCCCCGGTCACTTGCCGAACGGTCACATTGTGCCGGCGCTGCTGGCCGGTAACAGCGTGCTGTTCAAGCCAAGCGAGCTGACGCCGAAAGTCGCCGAGCTGACGGTCAAGTGCTGGATCGAAGCCGGTCTGCCCGCAGGCGTGTTGAACCTGCTGCAAGGCGCTCGCGAAACCGGCATCGCGCTGGCCGCGAATGCTGGTATCGACGGTCTGTTCTTCACCGGTTCGAGCCGTACCGGCAATCATCTGCACCAGCAGTTCGCCGGTCGTCCGGACAAGATTCTTGCTCTGGAAATGGGTGGCAACAATCCACTGGTAGTCGATCAGGTTGCTGATCTGGATGCGGCGGTTTACACGATCATTCAGTCGGCGTTCATTTCTGCCGGCCAGCGCTGCACCTGCGCCCGTCGTCTGCTGGTGCCGCAAGGCGCGTGGGGCGACAGCCTGCTCAAGCGTCTGGTTGAAGTGAGCGCGACCATTGAAGTCGGTGCATTCGATCAGCAACCAGCGCCGTTCATGGGTTCGGTGATTTCCTTGGGCGCTGCGAAAGCGCTGATGGATGCTCAAGAACATTTGCTGGCCAGCGGTGCTGTGTCGTTGCTGGCAATGACTCAGCCGCAAGCGCAAGCCGCACTGCTGACGCCGGGTATTGTTGATGTGACCGCGGTCGCCGAGCGCCCGGACGAAGAACTGTTCGGCCCGCTGCTGCAAGTGATCCGTTACGCGGATTTCGAAGCGGCGATCAGCGAGGCCAACGACACCGCTTACGGTTTGGCGGCGGGTTTGTTGTCGGATTCTGAAGATCGCTACCAGCAATTCTGGCTGCAAAGCCGCGCCGGTATCGTCAACTGGAACAAGCAACTGACGGGCGCTGCGAGCAGCGCACCGTTCGGCGGTGTGGGGGCCTCTGGCAACCATCGCGCCAGCGCCTACTACGCAGCAGATTATTGCGCGTACCCGGTGGCGTCGCTGGAAACGCCGAGCCTGGTGATGCCTGCGACGTTGACGCCTGGCGTGAAGATGGCGTGATGCCCATCGCTGGCAAGCCAGCTCCCACATGGAATGCGTCGTACACAAAATCTGTGAACACCGCTAACCCTGTGGGAGCTGGCTTGCCAGCGATGGCCTCACCTCGGTCTCAAAGAATTGTTACTCGATGCCTATAACAACAGATTCTCGTGGAGCCTCGCTGATGAAATCCTATGAAGTCAATTTTGACGGTCTAGTGGGGCCGACCCATAACTACGGCGGTCTGTCCTACGGCAACGTCGCGTCCCAGAGCAACAGCCAGCAATCCTCGAACCCGAAGGAAGCGGCGCTGCAAGGCCTGGCGAAAATGAAAGCGCTGATGGAAATGGGCTTTCAGCAAGGCGTACTGGCACCGCAGGAACGTCCGGACGTGGCCGCACTGCGCCGTCTGGGTTTCAGCGGCACCGACGCTCAAGTGATCGAGCGTGCCGCCAAAGAAGCGATGCCGCTGCTGGTTGCCAGTTGCTCGGCATCGAGCATGTGGGTGGCCAACGCCGCTACCGTCAGCCCGAGCGCCGACACCGCTGACGGTCGCGTGCATTTCACCGCCGCCAACCTCAACTGCAAGTACCACCGCAGCATCGAGCACCCGACCACCAGCCGCGTACTCGGCGCGATGTTCGCCAATCAGCAACACTTCGCCCATCACGCGGCGCTGCCGGCAGTGGCGCAGTTCGGTGACGAAGGCGCAGCCAACCACACGCGTTTCTGCCGTGAATACGGTGAGGCAGGTGTCGAGTTTTTCGTGTTCGGTCGCAGTGCCTTCGACAACCGCTATCCGGCGCCGCAGAAGTACCCGGCGCGCCAGACTCTGGAAGCGTCGCAAGCTGTTGCGCGTCTGCACGGTCTGCGTGACGAAGGCGTGGTGTACGCCCAGCAGAATCCGAGCGTGATCGATCAGGGCGTCTTCCATAACGACGTGATTGCCGTGGGTAACGGCGAGGCGCTGTTCTATCACGAGGACGCGTTTCTCGACACCGAGCAGATGCTGGCCGAGCTGCAAGGCAAACTCGCCAGGGTCGGTGGCAATTTCCAGTCGATCTGTGTGCCGCGTTCGGCGGTCACCGTGGATGACGCAGTGCGTTCGTACCTGTTCAACAGTCAGCTGCTGTCACGTCCTGATGGCTCGATGCTGTTGATCGTGCCGCAAGAGTGCCAGGCCAACGAGCGCGTGTGGAACTACCTGCAAGGCCTGACCAGCTCCGGCGGCCTGATCCGCGAAGTGAAGGTATTCGACCTCAAGCAGAGCATGCAGAACGGCGGTGGTCCGGCGTGCCTGCGACTGCGCGTCGCGCTCAACGAAACCGAACTGGCGGCAGTCAACCCAGGGGTTATCATGACGGCCCCGTTGTACGGTTCGTTAACCGAATGGGTTGAAAAGCACTACCGCGACCGCCTGAGCGAAACCGATCTGGCGGACCCGCAGTTGCTGCTTGAATGCCGGACGGCACTGGATGAACTGACGCAAATCCTTAAACTGGGCGCGGTTTATCCATTCCAGATCAATTGATGGCCGGCGCGTCGCCTGAACGCGGCGCGCGGCTTGTCTCCCCAAGAGAGTAAAAACATGAGCGATTCCCTGCAGCTGATCCTTGAAGACACCGACGGCACGCAACTGGAAACTTCCTGCACCCGCGTCGCGGTCCTGTGGCAAGGCAAAGAGCTGTGGATCCAGCAGGACGGCCGCGGCCAGCTGTTGATCGGCGTAGACGTCGAAGAAGGTGATGCCGAGTACGCCAACCTGCTGTTGCGCCCATTGGCGACTAATCTGGTAAGTCTGCAACTGGAAATGGAACCGGCCGAAGTCGGCGACGACGAAGATCACGTGCACGGCCCGGATTGCAACCACGACCACTAAGGAAACCGCTCTATGCTCGCCCTCGGCAAACTGCTTGAACTGACCCTCGCCGGCCGCGAACCGGCGGAGAAGACTCAACTGACTGTCGAAGGCGTGCGCATGCGCTGGTTGAGCGAGGGCGCGCTGGAAGTCCGGCCTCCCGAAGCTCGCGACAATGGCCTGGACCTGCTGCTGTCGGCAGGCATCCATGGCAACGAAACAGCGCCGATCGAGTTGCTTGATCGGTTGCTGCACGACATCGCTCGCGGTGATCTGAAGCCGCGCGCACGCATTCTGTTCCTGTTCGGCAACCCGGAGGCGATTCGCAAAGGCGAGCGTTTTATCGAGCAGGACGTCAATCGGCTGTTCAACGGCCGTCATGAACAAAGCAGTGGCAGCGAAGCGCTGCGTGCCTGTGAGCTGGAACGATTGGCGGCGGTGTTCTTCAGCCAGCCGGATCGCCAGCGTTTGCACTACGACCTGCACACAGCGATTCGCGGCTCGAAGATCGAGCAGTTCGCCTTGTATCCATGGAAGGAAGGTCGCCAGCATTCGCGGCTGGAACTGGCGCGGCTGCGCGCTGCCGGCATGGAAGCGGTGCTGTTGCAGAACAAACCGTCGATCGTGTTCAGCTCGTATACCTACGACAAGCTCGGCGCCGAGGCCTTCACGCTGGAGTTGGGCAAGGCGCGACCGTTCGGGCAGAACGATGGGGTCAATGTTTCGCTGCTGGAAACCCGTCTGAAGCAGATCATCGAAGGGACTGAGCCGGAGGTTGCCGCAGAAGGGCTGGACGGTCTGCAGCTGTTCAGCGTGGCGCGGGAAATCATCAAGCACAGCGATGCGTTCCGCTTGAACCTGCCGCAGGACATCGAAAACTTTTCAGAGTTGGAAATGGGTTACGTGCTGGCCGAAGACCTGGCCAATACCCGCTGGATCATCGAAGAGCCGGGCGCCCGGATCATCTTCCCCAATCCCAAGGTCAAGAACGGCTTGCGAGCGGGCATCCTGATCGTCCCGACTACCGACGAAAACCTCGCCTGAATTCAGCACATTCCCCCGTAGGAGCTGCCGAAGGCTGCGATCTTTTGATCTTAAAAGACAAGATCAAAAGATCGCAGCCTTCGGCAGCTCCTACAGGTGATGATCGTTCCCCGCGAATCGGTACGCAGAATGTCTATTGAGGCATTCCCGGGCGATGCATGGGAACGATCATTAGTGGTTTAGACCGCTACCGCACGCGGCTCACTGCGGCGCAGCGCACGCACCTTCATCAGTGTATCCGCACACGTCTTCGCCGCTTCCTGACCCTTGTGCACAAAGTGCTCGAAGAAGAACTTCTGGTGTTCTTCGCCGGCATGGAAGTGGTGCGGGGTGAGTGATACCGAGAACACTGGCACTTCGGTTTCCAGCTGAACCTGCATCAGGCCGCTGACGACCGACTGGGCGACGAACTCGTGACGGTAGATCCCGCCGTCCACCACCAGGGCTGCTGCAACGATACCGGCGTAACGACCGGTTTTGGCCAGCAGCTTGGCGTGCAGGGGCATTTCAAAGGCACCGCCGACTTCGAAGAAGTCGATGTCCGATTCCTGATACCCCTGAGCAAGCATTTCGGTGATAAAGCCTTTACGGCTCTGATCAACGATTTCCTTGTGCCAGCAGGCCTGGATGAACGCGACGCGCTCGCCGTGAGGGTGTTTGCTTTTGCTGTCGATAGCGGTGGGTTGCATGTTCTGACTCCTGTTTGTGTGAAAAACAGGGCGTTATGAATCGAAAGGGATTCAAGGGTACGCACGCTTGCACGAATGCACGCGGACGGCCCTCTGGCGTTAATCCCGTTCTCTCTTCATCCGGACTATGACCGTCGGCCCCGGGATCACACCGGGTCTGCTGACCTTGCCGTCGATCACCGGCCAAAGCCGTGTTCGTCGCCAAGCGCTCGCGGGCTATGCGCGTTGCGCGCAATTACCGCCGGTGGGGAATTGCACCCCGCCCTGAGAACGTTTTTGCCGCCCCTTTTTGGGCGACGCAGCGTTTTTAACACAGATTGTGTATCCGTGCATTGCGCCTATCTGATGATTGTTATCGAGTTTTTTGAACGCTCGTGTGGTGTTTTCCTGCGCCAAGGGTTGATTAATCGCCGCGATGACCGCAGTAATTCACCCTCGCAAAGGGATTTCCCCTGCTGACTTGAGGCCAGGTTCATGAGTGTTATCGATCTTCGCAGCGACACCGTCACCCAACCGACTCCCGCCATGCTCGACGCGATGACCGCGGCAGACACCGGTGACGACGTCTATGGCGAAGATCCGACGGTCAATCGTCTGGAAGCGGAACTGGCAAAACGGCTGGGATTCGCTGCCGCGTTGTTTGTGCCGACGGGCACCATGAGCAACTTGCTGGGCTTGATGGCGCATTGCGAGCGCGGTGACGAATACATCGTCGGCCAACAGGCGCACACCTATAAGTACGAGGGCGGTGGCGCGGCAGTGCTCGGTTCGATTCAGCCGCAGCCGCTGGAAGTTCAGGCTGACGGCTCGCTGGATTTTGCGCAGGTCGCGGCGGCAATCAAACCCGATGACTTCCACTTCGCCCGGACCCGGTTGCTGGCGCTGGAAAACACCATGCAAGGGAAAGTGTTGCCGCTGGAATATCTGGTCCGCGCGCGCAAATTCACCCAGGACAACGGTCTGCAACTGCACCTGGACGGCGCGCGTTTGTATAACGCGGCGGTCAAATTGGGCGTTGATGCCCGGGAAATCACCCAGCACTTCGACTCGGTGTCGGTGTGCCTGTCCAAAGGCCTTGGCGCGCCGGTGGGTTCGGTGTTGTGCGGTTCGGTCGCGTTGATCGGCAAGGCTCGGCGCCTGCGCAAAATGGTCGGCGGCGGTATGCGTCAGGCCGGATTGCTGGCGGCGGCGGGGCTGTATGCGCTGGATCACAACGTCGAGCGTTTGGCCGATGACCACGCCAACGCGCAATTTCTCGCCGAAGGCTTGCGTGGTGCCGGCTTCAGCGTCGAACCCGTGCAGACCAACATGGTTTATGTGCAGGCAGGCGACAAGGCCGAGGCCATCAAGGCGTTTGCCGCCGAGCGCGGGATCAAATTGAGCGCCGCCGCACGTCTGCGCATGGTCACGCACATGGACGTCAATCGCTCGCAAATCGAACAAGTTATCGCGGCATTCGTCGAGTTTTCGCGCAAGTGACAGCGTTACCCGTCCAATTGACCGTTTCTATCGTATAAACACGCTGTACCCCGCGCGCAGGGCCGATATAATGCGGCCCTTTGCCGTCGCTTCGTCTGTTGACGTTTCGAACAGGCCTTTGGCCGCAGCCTCCGTGGAAGAACCTAATGAAAAGCGCAGAAATCCGTGAAGCCTTCCTTCGCTTCTTCGAAGAGCAAGGCCACACCCGTGTAGCCTCCAGCTCTTTGATTCCGGGCAACGACCCAACCCTGCTGTTCACTAACGCGGGGATGAACCAGTTCAAGGACTGCTTCCTGGGCCAGGAAAAACGTGCGTACACCCGTGCAACCAGCAGCCAGAAGTGCGTGCGTGCCGGTGGCAAGAACAGTGACCTGGAAAACGTCGGTTATACCGCTCGTCACCACACGTTCTTCGAAATGCTCGGCAACTTCAGCTTCGGTGACTATTTCAAGAAAGACGCGATCACTTACGCGTGGACCTTCCTGACCGGCGTGCTGCAACTGCCGAAGGAAAAACTCTGGGTCACCGTGTACGCCTCGGACGACGAAGCGTATGACATCTGGACCCAGCAAATCGGTGTGCCGGTCGAGCGCATGATCCGCATCGGCGACAACAAGGGCGCGCCTTACGCGTCCGACAACTTCTGGACCATGGGTGATACCGGCCCGTGCGGCCCTTGCACCGAGATTTTCTACGATCACGGCGACCACATCTGGGGCGGCCCACCGGGTTCGCCGGAAGAAGACGGCGACCGTTACATCGAGATCTGGAACAACGTGTTCATGCAGTTCAACCGCACCGCCGATGGCGTGTTGCATCCGTTGCCAGCGCCGTCGGTCGATACCGGCATGGGCCTGGAGCGGATCAGTGCGGTAATGCAGCACGTCAATTCCAACTATGACATTGACCTGTTCAAAAACCTGCTCAAGGCTTCGGCTGAAGCGATCGGCTGCGAAAACGGCGATCAGTCTTCGCTCAAGGTTGTGTCCGACCACATTCGTTCGTGCGGTTTCCTGATCGCCGACGGCGTAACACCATCCAACGAAGGTCGCGGCTACGTGCTGCGCCGGATCATCCGTCGCGCCTGCCGTCACGGCAACAAGCTGGGCGCCACCGGCAGCTTCTTCTACAAGATCGTCGCGGCACTGGTTGCCGAGATGGGCGATGCGTTCCCGGAACTGAAGAAGCAGCAGAGCAACATCGAGCGCGTGCTCAAGGCCGAAGAAGAGCAGTTCTCCAAGACCCTGGAACACGGCCTGAAGATTCTCGAACAGGATCTGCTGGAACTCAAAGGCACCGTGGTGCCGGGCGACGTGGTGTTCAAACTCTACGACACCTACGGTTTCCCGATGGACCTGACCGCGGACATCGCCCGCGAGCGCAGCCTGACCGTCGACGAAGCCGGTTTCGAGCGTGAAATGGAAGCTCAGCGTGTTCGTGCGCGTTCGGCCAGCTCGTTCGGTCTGGACTACAACACGTTGGTTAAAGTTGACGTGGCCACCGAGTTCACCGGCTACGCCGAGACCAGCGGTTCGGCCAAAATCGTTGCTATCTATAAAGAAGGCCAATCGGTCGACGTACTGAGTGAAGGCGAAGAGGGCGTGATCGTTCTCAACCAGACCCCTTTCTACGCCGAATCCGGTGGCCAGATCGGCGACTGCGGTTTCCTTCAGGCCGGCAACGCACGTTTCGATGTGCGCGACACCACCAAGACTGGCGGCGCGTTCCTCCACCACGGCGTGTTGGCGTCGGGCAGCCTGACCATCGGCGCGCCGGTTGAAACCCACGTTGATGCCGAAGTGCGTCACGCTACTGCGCTGAACCACTCGGCGACGCACTTGTTGCACGCCGCATTGCGTCAGGTGCTGGGCGAACACGTTCAACAGAAGGGCTCGTTGGTCGACAGTCAGCGCCTGCGCTTCGACTTCAGCCACTTTGAAGCGATCAAGCCTGAGCAAATAAAAGCACTGGAAGACATCGTCAACGCCGAGATTCGCAAGAACTCCGCGGTTGAAACCGAAGAAACCGACATCGAAACTGCCAAGAACAAAGGCGCGATGGCGCTGTTCGGCGAGAAATACGGCGACAACGTGCGCGTGCTGAGCATGGGTGGCTCTTTCTCCGTCGAGCTGTGTGGCGGTATCCACGCCAACCGTACCGGCGACATCGGCCTGCTGAAAATCATCAGCGAAGGCGGTGTGGCATCGGGCGTGCGTCGTATCGAGGCAGTTACCGGTGCAGCCGCACTGGCCTACTTGAACGCTGCAGAAGAACAACTCAAGGAAGCGGCCAGCCTGGTCAAGGGCAGCCGTGACAACCTGATCGACAAGCTGTCGGCTGTGCTGGAGCGCAACCGTCTGCTGGAGAAGCAACTCGAGCAGTTGCAGGCCAAGGCTGCCAGCGCTGCAGGCGACGATCTGTCGGCTTCGGCACTGGATGTCAAAGGCGTGAAGGTATTGGCCGTGCGTCTCGACGGTCAGGACGCCAAGGCGCTGCTGGCGCTGGTCGATCAGCTGAAAAACAAACTCGGCCGCGCAGTGATCCTGCTCGGCAGTGTCCATGAGGAAAAGGTCGTTCTGGTTGCAGGCGTAACCAAAGACCTGACTGGCCAACTCAAAGCCGGTGATTTGATGAAACAGGCTGCTGCGGCAGTGGGCGGGAAGGGCGGTGGTCGTCCGGACATGGCGCAGGGCGGCGGTATCGACGCCGGCGCGCTGGATGGCGCACTGGCGCTGACCGTTCCATTCGTCGAGCAAGCTTTATAAGACAGTCCGTCGGCCCCGCAGTCTAGTGGCGGGCCCGACGGCTGTTTGAGTTGATTATTTGGGCGCCCTTCATGGGCAGAGGCGGCTTTGAAATGGCTTTGATCGTACAGAAATTTGGAGGCACCTCGGTCGGCACTGTCGAGAGAATCGAGCAGGTCGCCGACAAGGTTAAGAAATTCCGCGATGCCGGCGATGACCTGGTGGTCGTGCTGTCTGCAATGAGCGGCGAAACCAACCGTCTGATCGATCTGGCCAAGCAAATCAGTGGTGACGGTCAACCGGTTCCGCGTGAGCTGGACGTGATTGTTTCCACCGGTGAGCAGGTGACGATTGCCCTGTTGGCCATGGCGCTGATCAAGCGCGGTGTGCCGGCGGTGTCGTACACCGGTAATCAGGTGCGGATCCTGACGGACAGCGCACACAATAAAGCGCGTATCTTGCAGATTGATGACCAGAAGATTCGCGGTGATCTGAAGGCAGGCCGCGTTGTTGTTGTCGCCGGATTCCAGGGTGTCGACGAGCACGGCAATATCACCACGCTGGGTCGTGGCGGTTCGGACACTACCGGTGTGGCATTGGCTGCAGCGCTGAAAGCTGATGAATGCCAGATCTACACCGATGTCGATGGTGTCTACACCACCGACCCGCGTGTGGTGCCGGTGGCTCAGCGTCTGGACAAGATCACCTTCGAAGAAATGCTGGAAATGGCCAGCCTCGGTTCCAAGGTGTTGCAGATCCGTGCGGTGGAATTCGCCGGCAAGTACAACGTACCGCTGCGCGTACTGCACAGCTTCAAAGAGGGTCCGGGCACCCTCATTACTATTGATGAAGAGGAAACCATGGAACAGCCGATCATTTCCGGCATCGCTTTCAATCGCGATGAAGCCAAGCTGACCATCCGTGGCGTGCCAGACACCCCGGGTGTGGCGTTCAAGATTCTTGGTCCGATCAGTGCCGCGAACATCGAAGTCGACATGATCGTGCAGAACGTTGCGCACGATAACACCACCGACTTCACCTTCACCGTGCACCGCAATGACTTCCAGGCCGCACAGACCGTGCTGGAAAACACCGCTCGCGAGATCGGTGCCCGTGAAGTGGTTGGCGACATCAAGATTGCCAAGGTCTCGATCGTCGGTGTCGGCATGCGTTCCCACGCAGGTGTGGCCAGCCGCATGTTCGAATCGCTGGCCAAAGAAAGCATCAACATCCAGATGATCTCGACGTCGGAAATCAAGGTTTCCGTGGTCATTGAAGAGAAGTACCTGGAACTGGCCGTGCGCGCCCTGCACACGGCTTTCGAACTGGATGCTCCGGCCCGTCAGGGCGAGTAATTCCGCTTCTTGAAGGGCGCGGTCTGACCGCGCCCTTTATTTTTTGAATGGCGCGAGCCCTGATCTGTTCTTTTGCTCGCGCTGGTCAATACTCAGGCATGTAGGGCTACGATCGCTCTGGTTGTAGGTCGGGTGCCTTTTTTTTGCAGACTGTTGTCCCTGAACTGAATTGCGTAAGGAGAAAGGTATGCTGATTCTGACTCGTCGGTGCGCAGAAAGCCTGATTATCGGTGATGGCGAAATCACCGTGACCGTGCTCGGCGTTAAAGGAAATCAAGTGCGTATCGGCGTCAACGCCCCGAAAGAGGTTGCCGTGCACCGTGAAGAAATTTACCTGCGTATAAAGAAAGAGAAGGACGAAGAACCAAGCCATTAATTTTTATCGATTTTTATGTTTGCAAACGGGGAAGAAGCTGGTTAATATACGCCCCGTGTTGCGGAGAGCTGGCCGAGTGGCCGAAGGCGCTCCCCTGCTAAGGGAGTACACCTCAAAAGGGTGTCGGGGGTTCGAATCCCCCGTTCTCCGCCATTATTTGCTTAGTACGTCGTAATCTGGCTTTTTCGGTAAGTTGTTGAAATTACTAGAAAAAGTGGTTGGAATAGAGATTAGACGGGCTATAATGCGGCGCAACAAATGCACTCGTAGCTCAGCTGGATAGAGTACTCGGCTACGAACCGAGCGGTCACAGGTTCGAATCCTGTCGAGTGCACCATTTAAGAGTCAGTTACAGCAATGTAAGTGACTTGCTTCAACCAGGTGTGATCTGGTCTAAAAAACACAAATGCACTCGTAGCTCAGCTGGATAGAGTACTCGGCTACGAACCGAGCGGTCACAGGTTCGAATCCTGTCGAGTGCACCATTTAAGAGTTAGTTGCAGCAATGTAAGTAACTCGGTTGCAGCCAGTTGTGGTCTGGTCTAAAAACACAAAATGCACTCGTAGCTCAGCTGGATAGAGTACTCGGCTACGAACCGAGCGGTCACAGGTTCGAATCCTGTCGAGTGCACCATATAACGAAAAGCCCGCGTTTAACGCGGGCTTTTTGCTGTCCGGGATTTGGCTTTCGCCTTCACGCATCCTCTCTCATCAAAATCGACTTGAGCACTTCGGCCTCGTTTGAGGTCGTACCGATAGCTTGTCGTCGATGTCCGAATATTCACCTTGTCCGGTTTGCCGAGCGCGCTTTCTACATCCTGCTGACTCATGCCGGCAATCACGCGTCGATTGATGATCGCTTCGCGGCGTTGTCTGGCGTCGATCAGATTTCCGCATTTGTCTTGTGTACGACCAACGATGCCCGGTTCGCGGCCTGTGTTTTTCATACCGGATATTTCTTCGTGGTTGTGCTCCGGCATGATTGCCACGACCGATCCGGGGAGGTAGGGGTGAACTTCCTGTACGGAAAGTTTTTCACCGTTCGCGCAGCTCATCGACGTGAACGTGATACTTCCGTCGGTTGCTTCGCAACGATGAAGGCTGGTTGCAGCCCCGGCAGGCGGCAGGCAGAGAAGGCTTGCGAGTAAAAAGCGGGATGGTTTCGATGGCATTCGATGTCCTCCATGACGATCTTGGTTCAAGGGTAGTCGCTGCAATCTTCTGCGCTGGTGTGTTTTCTTTTCAGGATGAGTCGTCGCACTTACATGGATCAGGATGGCGCTCAGGTTTGTCTCGCAAGCGCTTGTTTCAGCCACGATTTTTTAACGTGTTAAACCGTCAGGCGGTGTATCATTGCGCCCGTCAGCCCCGCCGGGGCTTATGGAAAACCTCCATGGACTTACCCAGTAGCTACTCAGTACCCCGTTTTTCCAATCATGAATTGACTGATTGATCCTTCCGGCGTGCCCCGCTGCTGGGAGTGGAGTTCGCCTATGTCTGAAATCGAAGTAAAGAAAACACAGGAAAGCCTGCAGGACCGCCTGGCTCAGGTCGTCGAGTTGCTGCAGCGCCAACGGGTCGTTGAAGACCTGACTCACCGCCAGGAAGGCGCGCATCACGACCGGGTGGAAAACCTGGTTCACCGGCAAAATCTGGTCGAGCTGCAACGCAAGCTCGATGACCTGCACTCCGCCGACGTCGCCTACATACTTGAAGCCTTGCCGCTGGACGATCGTCTGACGCTTTGGCAACTGGTCAAGGCCGATCGCGACGGCGACATTCTTCTCGAAGTATCCGATTCCGTCCGTGAAACGCTGATCGCCGACATGGACGATCACGAGCTCCTGGCTGCTGCCAAGGACATGGACGCCGACGAACTTGCTGACCTGGCCTCCGAGCTGCCGCGAGACGTCGTCCATGGGCTCATGGAGAGCCTCGATAACCAGCAGCGCGAGCGTGTACGTTCGGCCCTGTCTTATGACGAGGACCAGGTCGGTGCGCTGATGGACTTCGAGATGGTGACTATCCGTGAGGATGTCAGCCTTGAAGTGGTTCTGCGGTACCTGCGTCGTCTCAAAGAGTTGCCGGGTCATACCGACAAGCTGTTCGTGGTCGATTACGACGGCGTGCTCAAAGGCGTGCTGCCGATCAAGCGTTTGCTGGTCAATGATCCGGAAAAGCAGGTTGCCGAGGTGATGGCCAGCGATCCGGTGAGTTTCCACCCGGACGAAGACGCCTACGACGCCGCACAAGCGTTCGAGCGTTACGACTTGATCTCTGCCCCTGTGGTCGACAAGACCGGCAAGCTGATCGGTCGTCTGACCATCGACGAAATGGTCGACCTGATTCGTGAAGAGAGCGAAAGCGAAGTTCTCAACATGGCCGGTCTGCGTGAAGAGGAAGACATCTTCGCCTCCGTGTGGAAATCACTGCGCAACCGTTGGGCTTGGCTGGCGATCAATTTGATTACCGCGTTCGTCGCCTCTCGAGTGATTGGCTTGTTCGAAGGCTCGATCGAGAAATTGGTAGCGCTCGCAGCGCTGATGCCGATTGTGGCGGGTATCGGCGGTAACTCCGGTAATCAGACGATCACCATGATTGTGCGGGCCATGGCGCTGGATCAGGTGAGCACCGGCAACACTTCACGGTTGATGCGTAAAGAATTGGCAGTCGGGCTGATCAACGGTCTGGTCTGGGGCGGGGTGATTGGCGTAGTCGCTTACCTGCTTTATGGCAGTTGGTCGCTGGGCGTGGTGATGACGGCGGCAATGACGCTCAATCTGTTGCTCGCTGCACTCATGGGTGTCTTCATTCCCATGACTTTGGCGAAGATGGGCCGCGACCCTGCAATGGGTGCGAGCGTGATGATCACCGCAGTGACGGACAGTGGTGGCTTCTTCATTTTCCTGGGGTTGGCAACAATCTTCCTGCTCTGATCTGCTGCAATGAAACAGCCCGCCAAATTGGCGGGCTTTTTTATATCTGTGAAAACGGCCAAGCCAAATCCCAGGCAAAAAAAAGCCAGCAATCATGCTGGCTTGATATGTTCGATATGACTCAGGACGCGTCTGCGGCCATTTCGGCGTCGTGTGCAATCAAGGACACCAATGCGTTCTGTTGACGGTGAGACAGCTGGCGGAAGCGTTGCAGCAGTTCGCGTTCGTGCAACGACAGCTCAGGGCTGTCCAGGCGCATGCTCAGCTCTTCGCCCAATGCACCTTCCTGAATAAGACTCTGCTCAAGGCGCGCAATGATTTCAGAGTTCATGCTGCGATGATGATTGCGAGCCACCTCGGCAATGCGTTCACGCATTCCGTCTGGCAGACGTACGACAAACTTGTCAGCCGTACGGCTGGAATAAATTGCCTGTTTCAATGGGCGCATATATTTAACCGGTTAGTTCAGGGGAGCGGTTCTCGGGATTGGCCGCAGGATGTGTGGTAGGACACGCATTTGCGCCAAATGGTTCAACCTGAATTGTTAAGAGGCCCGCATCATGCCTCAAAATTGCCAGATCATTGGCGTCAATTCTGTGACAAATATTGATCCGGATAAAGGCTTAATGCCAGCACCAATTATCAGAAATGCGGACTGGTTTGAAAACTTTGTCCTGAGTTGCATCGCTGTTCGCCTCCTGACGCACAACCGTTGATGTCCAAAGACGTCAGAAGGTGCATGCTATGTGGCTTTCGATCCTTGTCCCTTATCTATACAGGATAGTGGCATTTTGCCGATTTACTAGCGCTGAAGCATGCCGGAGGGCGTTTTCGAGATGGATGGCAGGCTTATTTATCTGATGGGGCCGTCAGGTTCCGGCAAAGACAGCCTGATTGAGGCTGCACGTGAGCCATTGCGCATGCTCGGCTGCGAAGTGATACGCCGAGTGATTACGCGATCGGCCGAATCGGTAGGCGAGGATGCGATCGGCGTGACACCGCAAGAGTTCGAAAGACGTCAGCGCGCAGGAGATTTTTCCCTGGCGTGGCAGGCCAATGGACTTGCCTATGGCATTCCTGCGCAAATGGATCAATGGCTCAAGGATGGGCGGCACGTGCTGGTAAACGGCTCTCGCGCCAACCTGCGAAAAGCCCTGGAGTGCTATCCGACGCTGTTGCCGATTTTGCTGACAGTCAAGGATGAGGTGTTGCATGAGCGCCTGCTTAGACGTGGCCGTGAGACGTCTGAGCAAATTGATGCGAGGCTGGCTCGCAACGCTCTGTTCAAGGACAGGCGATCAACTGACGACGTTGTTTACCTGATAGACAACTCGGGTGACCTGGCTGACGCGGTCAGCCATCTACTGGACTTGATCCAACTCAACGCAGAACCGGATCAAACTTGAATTTGCGCCCGGCCACCAGTGCCAATACGAACAACACCGCAAACACGCCACAGCCAACCAGAGGCAGGGTGATTTCGGTTTCCTCGAACAGCGAAAAATGCAATACGCCACTGACTAAGGCGAGGATCAGAAATCCTGCAGCTGATTTGGACATGCTGTACTCCTGAAGATATTTCAAAAAACCAGACGTTCGGTAGCGTGAGATGACAATGCCTGCTCAGGCTCGCTGACCGCCTGTGGGACAAAACTTCGCTGATCGCTTAAAACCGCCAACTGCGGGGCTCTTTGCACCTGCAAATAATGCGGCATGCGTTGAGCCACCGACTCCGGCGCAGCTCGCTCGGGCAAAAAGTGAAAACCCATTAAAACCGCGAATGCAATTGCGTTTGCAAGCAAGAGAGTGCTGTTCATGGGGCGGTGCTCCGGTTGTTCTTCTATAGAACAGACAAAGCAGCCGTCGTGCCAACAGTCTAACCGCTGTTAAGTCCTTTAAAAACAAGGATTTGAGAGGGTTTTTCAATCGTTGCGGGTTGCAATCTGCAATGCTGGCGTTTTGGGATAGTGCAAAATGCACGGTAAAGCCTCCCGCAGCGTTGCGAGGCGCTTGCCTACACTTAAAAAGCCCTACGGACGACATGACAAATCGGGGCCCTGCCGTTAACATGCACGCCGTCCGTCGCGCAGCGTCTGCTGCCGACAACTCAGTGTCTCAGTAGCTCAATTGGATAGAGCATCCCCCTCCTAAGGGGAAGGTTGGCAGTTCGAACCTGCCCTGGGACACCATATATTTCAGGCCTTCTGGCCACTTTTCTGCCAGCCGCGTTCCCTGCGATAGCAGCGCGGCAGCAGCAGGATAAAATAAAGCCCCTTTCAGAATGATCTGGAAGGGGCTTTTTCGTATTCACGGTTTAAGGATGTTGCCAATGGATGGCCTGAAAATACTGTTCATCGTTTCGCTTGGATTTTTATCGCTGATCCAAGCGTCGCGATCCTTTGCAGATAATGTCAGTGGGAAGAACCTCTATTCACAGCGGTGCGCCATGTGCCACGGGACAGATCTCAAAGCAACAGGGCCACTGGCTGATAAAAGCAATCCACCTACGCCTGATCTGACAACATCCGCTTTCAAACAGCGACTGAAGGCCTATCCGGGCGTTATCGTGTCATCAATAATTCTTCGCCCAAACGGGGATTTGATCCCGCGGACCTTGCAAGAGAATGGTGTAACGCTGGCGCCGCACGCTTGGACGGTTAAGGATTTTCGCGATTTGAATCAGTACATGAGTGGTGTGATTTCAAAAAGTCGGTGATTTCAGATGAAGCAAAGCCCCGCACAGCGTCAGTTGTCGTGGCTTTTTCATGTGCAGGCATCGGGACTATTGCTCAGCGCCACCTCCGGGTTTGCCGATTGAAGTGCTTATCTCGGTAATGCGCCGACGGCCGTTGACCTTATAGTCGAGCTCTTGTTCTGCCTCGCCCGGTTTGCGCACGGTTACTTGCGCGTACAAGCCATCCTTAGCGCTGTAGGTGCCGAACCAGTTATTCATTCTCGCAATAAAACACTCACCACCGGTGATCACCGGGAAGTCGGCGACTGGCTCGATGGCGTAATAGCCTGCTCCGTAGCCGTAATATTCCTCGACGTCTGTGGCGGACGCAGGAATGGGGCAGAGGGGCTTTCTTTCTTGACCTGTGTCGGGCGTGTCTTCCTCGACGGTGGCCAGGCCTTGGGCAAGTGCCCGGTGCAGGTCCGGCTTCAGTTTGTAAGTTTTTTTGTGATCATCATCAGGCTGAGTGCGGGGGATGCTGAGTCGATAGCGGTAGCGAACCGTCAGCGTGGGCACTTCGCGGTTTACCTGCAACGGACTGAGCAGGTAGACATTATCAATGCCGTACCCACCGTCGCGATAGGCGGCGTAAACCTTGCCGCGAATGCTGATCCAGTTCACGGACTGGTTGGCGCCGCGATCATTGGTGGAGTAGAGGGCGCCGCCAATGGATTCTCCCTCCGACGCCTGCGTCCTGCGGGTGAACTGGTCGCCGTCGCGGCGATAGGTTCCAACGAAAGTGAACAGGCCGGTGCCGCCGCTGTAGGTCTGAACAATCAGGTCACGTTGCCCATCACTGTCCAGATCCAGCAGCGTGAATGATGTCGGGCCCTGTGCGGTGTCAGCCTCGAAATCAGTGGCGCTCAAAGCCTTCCACTCATCTCGGGAAACGCCTTTGGGGATGGCTTTCGGGAAGTGGGTTTTATCAGAATACTGATCGGCGTCCGGCTCTGCAGAAAATGTGGTTTCAGGGCTTTTTAACGACAGTGAAGCGAGTGCCCGTTCCAGGGCAAACTCCGGATCATTTTTACTGATTGCCCGAATACTGTTTTGCAGATCATCCAATACCTGTTTATCGACGCCACTCGGCTGATGGGCGACAACTTCTGTCCACTGCGCATGCAAAACCTTCAGTTGCTCGCGGTAGCGTTGATCCAGGCAGGCGACATCTTCAGCGCAATCGTTGCGCGCTTTCAACCAAAGCCGCTGAGTACGTTTGAGCTCGGGTTGTGCCTCGACAGAAGCCTTCATCAAACCCCGATAAACCGTCCCCATCTGCGCATCCAGTTCATACAAACCTTTATTCGCGCAGATAGTGGTTTCAACGGCAGTCGCCGCCTTGCTGCAGTCCATTGCGTTCGCCATTGCCTGCTGGAGAAACAGCAGCGCACAGGCGGACACGATGTAGCGTCCTTTGATGTACACGAAGTAAGCCTTGTAGTGAGAGTTGTGCAGGCGCGCAGAGTAATCGCAGTGCGAGGAATCTTGAAGCGCGAGCTTCAGGGAACGCCACTTCTGGCCGATAACACAAACGGTGACTTCAAAGTCGCGTGAAATCGCTTGATAGCATTTTGCCGCCGGCTATCATCTCCGCGCCCGAAATTGCCCTCACTTCAATTGCCTGGAAATCCTCGATGCTGTCGTATCACCAAAAGCGTTTTCTGATCGTCGATGATTTCTCGGATTTTCGCAGTTCCGTGCGCTCAATGTTGCGCGAACTGGGCGTCAAGGACGTGGATACGGCGGACACCGGCGAGCAGGCGCTGAAGATGTGTGCGCAGAAGTCCTACGATTTCATCCTGCAGGATTTCCACCTCGGCGACGGTAAAAAGAACGGCCAGCAAGTCCTCGAAGACTTGATGGTGGAAAAGCTCATCAGCCATGAAGCAGTGTTCGTCATGGTGACCGCCGAGACCAGTCAGGCGATGGTGCTCAGTGCTCTTGAGCATGAGCCGGATGCCTACCTGACCAAACCGTTCAACCGCTCGGGCCTGGCTCAGCGCCTTGAGCGTCTGGAGCAGCGCAAGACGTTGCTCAAGCCGATTCTGCAAGCCCTCGATCGTGGCAAACCGGTCGAGGTGCTCAATGCCTGCATCGCCCTGTGCAAGCAGGACATCCGCTATTCGCCGCTGTGCCTGCGTTACCGCGCCGATGCGCTGCGCGACCTGAATCAGAACGAAGCGCTGGAGCGTCTGTACGACAGCATCATTGCTGATCGACCGTTGCCTTGGGCTTTTGCCGGGTTGGGCAAGTTGTTGTTCAAGCGTGGCCAGGTTGCACAAGCCAAAGGCGTGTACGAGAAAGCCCTGAAAGTATTCCCGTTGATGCCGTCGCTGTATGACGGCATGGCCGATGTGCTGGTTGCCGAGGGCGATACCAAAGGCGCGCAGCGGGTGCTGGAAGAGGCGATCCGGTTGTCGCCACTGGCGGTGCGTCGACAGGCGTTGCTGGGCAAACTGGCGATGGCCAACGAAGATTTCGACACCGCCTCGCGCGCTTATCGTCAGGCCGTGGCGCAGGGCGCGCAGTCGCGATTCAAGGATGCAGAAAGCAACCTCGGCCTGGCCCACGCCTTGATCAGCAAGGGCAGCGAGCGCGGTCTCGACACCCGCACGCGGCTCGAGATCAACACCACGCTCAGCGCTGTGGCCAAAGAGAACCCGAGCGATCCGGGCCTGCAGATTCGGGCGCGTCTGATGAAGGCCACCAGCCTGCTGCTCAACGATGCCGAAACCGCTGACAAGCTTACCGAGCAGGCAATGATGCGCCTCGACGGCATGGAGCAGTTCATGAGTCCGGAGGCAGCGCTGCTGGTCGCCAAGCAGTTGCAGATGCTCGGTCAGGCCGAGGCGGGCAACTCGATGCTCAAGAGCTGTGCGGAGATCTACGGCGACGATCCGGCGGTGATGAAAGACATTGCCAAGCTCACCGATGACCCGACTATCCTCAGTTCCAGCAACGCCGCCGCCGACCTCAATCGTCAGGGCGTGCGCGTGTACAAGACCGGCAATCTGGTGGAGGCCCGCGAGGTGTTCCGCAAGGCGCTGAAGATGCAACCGAAGAACATCAGTATTGCGCTGAACATGGCCCAGTCGCTGCTGCACGGCACCGACACCAGTGTGCCGTCGGCGGAGCTGGAAGAATGTCGGGCCTGCCTGAAAATGGTCGGCCTGATGCCCGACACCGACGCGCGTCATGCGCGTTATCAGAAGCTGAAAAGCAAGGCGTTTGGCGAATGAACCAAGACGAGCAGGCTCTGGATTTTTCCACGGTGATCGCCTCCACCGTCCACGACATGAAGAACTCGCTGGCCATGCTCATGCAGGCCCACAGCCAATGGCTGGCGCGTCTGCCGCAGGCTCAGCGCGAAGGCTCGGAGCAGGGCGTGATCGACTTCGAGTTCGCCCACCTCAACGGCATGCTGGTGCAACTGCTCGGGCTGTATAAGCTCGGCGTCAACCAGATGCCGTTACAGCCTGCGTACCACGAACTCGATGATTTCATCGAGGCGCAACTGGCGGCGCATCAAGAAGTGTTCGCCAGTCGCGGGATCATCGCGACCTATGAAGTTGATCCGCTGATTCCGCTGGGTTTCTTCGATCGCGAATTGGTCGCTTCGGTGTTGGGCAACTGCATCAATAACGCCATCCGTTACGCCCGCGAGTCGTTGCTGATCAGCGTAAGCGACGAGGCCGGACAATTGGTGATAAGCATCAACGATGACGGCGACGGTTATCCGGCCCAGATGCTCGAACGTCAGGCCGACTACGTGCAGGGCATCAATCACAGCAGCGGCAGCACCGGGCTAGGCCTGTATTTCGCCAATCGAATTGCGGCGTTGCATCAGCGCAATGGCGTTGAAGGGCGCACCGAAATCGGCAATGGCGGGCCATTGGGTGGCGGAGTGTTCAGTCTCTATCTCCCCTGACACCCGCTCTGCGTCATGTGAGCTGCCGGAGGCTCGGGGCGCGATCGGACGATCTTTTGATATTGAAAAAGCAACATCAAAAGATCGCAGCCTGCGGCAGCTCCTACATGGGGCATGGGATTTTGTTTGACGCTGCTTGATATTGCGAACAGCCGGAGCCTATTTTGTACGGGTCGCCGTTCGCGGCTCGCACAATAACAAGGATTGCGTCATGACAACCGATGGCCAGCGTTCACTCGCACAGCGACTGACGGGCATTGATGAGATTGAATGTGTCACGCCGGATTTGAACGGCGTACCACGGGGCAAGGTAATGACTGCCGAGGGTTTCCTCGAAGGGCGGCGCTTGCAGTTGGCGCGGGGTGTGCTGCTGCAATGCATCATGGGGGGGTATCCGCCGGCGCGGTTTTACGGCAGTGATGACGGCGACCTGGCGCTGATTGCCGAGCCAGACCAGATTCATCGCTTGCCGTGGAGCGACGAACCGCGGGCCCTGGCGATTTGCGATGCCGATGAGCTGACCGGCGAAAGCTCCAGTCTGTCGACCCGCGGACAGCTCAAGGCAGTCATCGCCCGTTACGCGGCGCGCGGCCTGGCACCGGTGGTGGCGACCGAACTGGAGTTCTTCGTGTTCGCGCCGAACACCGATCCAACCCAATCGTTTCGTCCGCCAGTCGGCCTCGATGGTCGCCGCGAGGATGGTTTGTCGGCGTTCAGCGTCAGTTCCAATAACGGTCTGCGGCCGTTCTTCAGCGAAGTGTATAAATGCATGGCGGCCCTCGGTTTGCCGCGCGATACCTTCATGCATGAAATGGGCGTCAGCCAGTTCGAGATCAACCTGCTGCATGGCGATCCGCTGCTGCTGGCCGACCAGACGTTCCTGTTCAAGCATCTGCTTAAAGAAGTCGCGCTCAAGCATGGCTTGACCGTGGTGTGCATGGCTAAGCCACTGGCGCACACGCCGGGCAGCTCGATGCATATTCACCAGAGCATCGTCGACATCGCCACCGGCAAAAACGTCTTCAGTGACGAGCACGGTGAGCCGACCGCGATGTTCCGCCACTTCATCGGCGGGCAGCAGGCCGGCATGGCCGATTTCACTGCACTGTTTGCACCCAATGTGAACTCGTACCAGCGCCTGTGCCATCCGTACGCGTCGCCGAACAACGCCTGCTGGTCGCACGATAACCGTGCGGCCGGGTTACGGATTCCGGCCAGTGCGCCGGTCGCACGTCGGGTGGAAAACCGTTTGCCGGGCGCCGATGCCAACCCCTATCTGGCGATCGCCGCCAGTCTGGCCGCCGGTTTGCATGGCATCGAGCATGAGCTTGAGCCGAGCGAAGCGATTCAGGGCGAGTTCGCGGTGCCGGACAATCTTTCGCTGCCGTGTACCTTGCACGCCGCGCTTGAGCGTCTGAAGCGTAGTCAATTGGCGAGGGAACTGTTTGGACAGGAGTTCATCGAAGGCTACATCGCTTCGAAGACCATGGAATTGACCAGCTTCTTTGATGAAATAACTCCCTGGGAACGGCGTGTTCTAGCAGCCCAGGCCTGACGTACCATCGTCACCGGGCTATCGTTCTGGTAGCCCGATCTTTACTGCAAGGAGCCGCTCGGAACGCCGATGCGCCAAATCTGGAAATCCTTTCGAGCGCTGTATTTCGCCTCGCTGATGATGTTGATCGGCTCGGGCCTTTTGTCTACTTATCTGGCATTGCGTCTGGCCGCCGAGAATGTCGACGGACTGTGGGTCGGTGCGCTGATGGCGGCCAACTATTTCGGCCTGGTGCTGGGCGGCAAGATCGGCCATCGGTTGATCGCCCGGGTCGGTCATATCCGGGCGTATTCCGCGTGTGCCGGGATCGTCGGTGCGGCGGTACTTGGCCACGGCATGGTCGATTGGTTGCCGGCGTGGCTGGTGCTGCGGACCATCGTCGGTCTGGGCATGATGTGCCAATACATGGTGATCGAGAGCTGGCTCAATGAGCAGGCTGATGCCAATCAACGTGGGTTGGTGTTCAGCGGCTACATGATTGCCTCGTACCTGGGGCTGGTGCTCGGTCAGCTGATTCTGGTCATGCACCCGGGTCTGGGTCTGGAACTGCTGATGCTGGTCGCGCTGTGCTTTGCCCTGTGCCTGGTGCCAGTGACGCTGACCCGGCGGATTCACCCGGCGCCACTGCATCCGGCACCGATGGAGCCGCGCTTCTTTATCAAGCGCGTGCCGCAGTCGTTGAGCACGGTGCTCGGTGCGGGATTGATCATCGGCGCGTTCTACGGTCTGGCACCTTTGTATGCGTCGCAGCAGGGGCTGTCGACCGAGCAGGTCGGTCTGTTCATGGGTAGCTGCATCTTTGCCGGGCTGCTGGTGCAGTGGCCGTTGGGCTGGCTGTCTGATCGTTATGACCGCGCGCTGCTGATCCGTTGCTTCGCCGGTTTCCTTGCGGTGGCGGCGTTGCCATTGGCGATCATGCCGCAGGTGCCGTTGGAGGTGCTGTTCGTGGTCGGCTTCTTTTGCTCGCTGGTGCAGTTCTGTCTGTATCCGTTGGCGGTGGCGTTTTCCAACGACCACGTCGAAGGTGATCGGCGCGTGTCGCTGACGGCGATGCTGCTGGTCACTTACGGGGTGGGTGCGAGTATTGGGCCATTGCTGGCGGGCGTACTGATGAAGTTTCTCGGCAGTCAGAGCCTGTATGCGTTCTTCAGCTTCTTTGCGCTGGTGCTGGTGTGGCGAATCCGCCCGAAAGCGGTGACCAATCTGCATCAGGTCGACGACGCGCCGCTGCATCACGTGGCGATGCCGGACAGCATGTCGAGTTCGCCGCTGGTCGCTGCGCTTGATCCGCGAGTGGATGAGCAGGTGGTGCAGGAGCAGATGCAGAATCCGGTGTCGCCGGAACCAGAGCCGGAGCCTGAAACAGAGCCTGAATCTCCATCTGAGCCAGAAGCAAGCCCCGATGACGACGGCGAAAAACCAACACCGGATATCAGCGGTGCCAGGCCTTGAATAAGGCAGAGCAAGCAACTGAGGATTTCGGAGTTGCGCAGGCTTTTGTGGCGAGGGGATTTATCCCCGATGGGCTGCGCAGCGGCCCAAATCCTTTTGACCTGATCTCACTGATACACCGCATTGAATGGTTCTTGGGGGTGCTTCGCGCCCCATCGGGGATAAATCCCCTCGCCACAGGGATTTCCTAGCGCTTCAATCCTTTGGCAGACATAAAAAAGGGCAGTCACCGCGAGGTGACTGCCCTTTTTATTGGCGCGTACGACTCACATATCGTCTTTGTCGAAACGCCGTGCTTCACGTTGCAACTGATAGACGAAACGCTCGACGTTGCGCGCGGCCGGGCCACTGATGTTGTGGAAACGCAGGCCGGCGAAGGTGATGTTGAGTTTTTCTTCGAAGTGCAGATAGCGCAGTTCGACGGAAATCGGCTGATTGCCGAACAGTGGCGGGGCGATCATGCGGTCGTAGACCTGGCCCAGTTGCAGCCGGTCAGTGATGTCGCCTTCAAAGCGCAGTTTGCAACCGGTGGCGGAAATATCCAGCAGTTTGCCCTGGATCGGCGCCTTGAGCTTTTCGCCACCCAGTTCAACGCTGACCAGGTCGGTCAGTTTCAGTGCTGCGCGAAACGCGTTGCGGCGCTGGTGATAAACCACTTCGGTCGGCAGCTCGCCGGTGTAAAAGCGGTCGCCGTCGGATTCTTCGATGTTCAGCGTACCGTTGCATTCCCAAGCAATGCGTACGCCATCATGGAAGCCTTCAACCCTGAACGGTTCACCGGCCAGCAGAAAGCGTTCGCCGTCACGCGGGATCATTTCGTCCAGAGCGATCGAGGCGCTGTCGCGGTCTACTTTGATCAGGTAGCTCTGGAAGCGCTGGCTGCGCTCATGGAACGTGATGATCAGCGGGTCGTGACTGTCTTGCAGTTGACGCAGGTTGCTGGAGATTTCCAGGGGCGTGGTGAGCACCTTAGGTGGCTGCGGAGCATCATCCGCGCTTAGGGCGTTTGGCACGTTCTCTCAATCTCCAGACAAAATTTGACGATGAATGGCCAGCATTTTGCCAGCATGTTCCGCGTGTTGATAGTGCGAATGGCTCACGCCTGGCTGAAGGTGCGCGGCTTGACGGGTCTGGCGAAAGTGCCGCTGGCGTCATAAAGCGCTGGCGGTTCGCCCCCGGTGAGAATTTTCAACTGATTGGATGTCGCGGCCTGCTGGATCTGGATCGACTGGCCGTTCTTGGCGTTGGCTGCCTGGCACTGGCTGATGAGGTCAGTGAGGGCATCGCCCTGCGTCATCAACTGCTCGCCAATGCTCGACTGGCTGGCCAGTTGCTCGAGGCCTGTGCGGTCAGTCGGCAGGTTCAGGCTGGCGAGGATTTCGCTGCGCTTGCGGCCATGCTGTTCAAGCAGAATGATCAATGCCTGTTTGCGCGCCAGAATTTCTTCCAGCAAGGGCATGTCGCGACCGTGCAAGGCGAGGGCCTCGGTTTGCAGTAACTCCAGCAATTGTTGAGCTGGAGCAAAGTCGTCGTTGATCAGTTGCAGTAAATTAGTGTCGTGCATGGCTGGCCTTGGGTTTTAAGCGTCCAAAAGCCTGGCGCAGGCGAAGGCCTAGCGCTGGGCTTCGAAGTTGAGCAGTTTGCTGGCTACACGGTTGCTGTCGACTTTATAGCTGCCATCGGCAATCGCGGCTTTCAACTCGGCCACACGGGCTTTGTCGACAGCAGGTTGATCGCGCAGCTTGTCAGTGACCTTCTGCAACTGTTGAGCCTCATTGCTGAGGTGTACCGATTCCCCGCTTTTAGCGGTACTGGCCGATTCGGCCGGGGTATTCAGCGGCGCTGAGGTGCCGTTTTCGGCGGTTTCCTTGGCGTTGCTGGTACGCGTACTGCCCGTAAGTGACGAGGAGCTGTTCAAACGGCTGAAATCGATGACCATGATAAAAACCTCTGGGAATTTGGACGCTTGCCATGTTTTCGGCTATCCCCTGGAAAACTTTAGGCCCATTTGCGAATGAGTCTGCATGCGCCGGCGCGTGTCCTGCTGCGGCACAGTTTAGGGAAGCGACGGGGTCCGCGCCAGTTTTCTCACGAGGGCTTCTACATGGCGACTTCCACTTGGCCCGGCGCGACGACTTGCGCCTTGATGACCCGTTGCGAGTTGAGGTTTTTCACCCGGATCTGTTCCCTCAGGCCGCCGTTGGCCAAGGCTTCGCCGGGCATGCGCACGGCCATCGTCCCGCTGCGGGCGGTGATGACCACTTGATCGCCTTTGCGCACAACTTCCGCCTGTTCCAGATGCACCAGGGTAATGACCTGATCGGCTACCGTTGGTCGGGTTAATTTCTGCCCGATCGCGTCGTCTACCGACGTCAAAAAACCCTGGTTGATTGTGCTGACATCGCGCTCGCGCAAAACCACATCCTGAGGCTCGATAATCCCGGCGCGCTTGAGGGGGCGGGTAGTGGTCACAATCTCGCGAAACAGGCGGACTTGAGCGGGTACGAACACGGTCCAGGGGGAGGCGCCCTCACAGCGAACCTTGACCGTTACCCGGCCCAAAGGACGTGCCGGACTCTCCAGTGAGGCTGTCAATTCCTTGTCGCACATGGGCATGCGCATGCGGGGGTCGAGCTGGTTCACTTCGATTTCGTAGCGGCCTTCCGTTTGACTGGTTGCCAGATAGTCTTCTACGGTGAACTCAAGAAAGCCCTGTGTGACGCCGATAAGCATGTCAGGCAGGGTAACCGCATCAGCAATGGCAGGGCTGCCAGCGAAACAGCAATAAATGGCGGACACCGCGCAAAGCCCTCTGCGGAGGGAAGATGTCAGGCGTCGGAAAAATGTCGTTTGAGCGTTCATACGAGTTAAAAAGCAAGCGCCGTGCCGTTTAGCAATGAATGTGCGTCGCAACAACACTTGGCGTTGGTTTAGGAGTCTGGCATGGCTGGTGTAATGGATTCGGTGAACCAGCGCACGCAACTGGTAGGGCAGAATCGCCTGGAGCTGTTGTTGTTCCGTCTTGACGGTCAGCAACTCTACGGGATCAACGTGTTCAAGGTTCGGGAAGTGCTGCAATGCCCGTCGCTGACGTTGATGCCCAAGTCCAGTCCTGTCGTGTGCGGGGTGGCAAGTATTCGGGGGGCGACCATTCCGATCCTTGATCTGGCAATGGCGACCGGCTCAGGTGCGTTGAAAGACAAGAACAACCCGTTCGTGATCATCACGGAGTACAACACCAAGACCCAGGGTTTCCTGGTCCGCTCGGTGGAGCGCATCGTCAACATGAACTGGGAAGAGATTCATCCGCCGCCCAAGGGCACGGGTCGCGATCATTATCTGACCGCTGTGACTCGGGTGGACAATCAGTTAGTCGAAATCATCGACGTCGAGAAAGTGCTGGCGGAAGTCGCACCGACGCCGGAAGCGATTTCGGTCGGCGTGGTCGATGTCGAGACCCAGACCAAAGCGTTGTCGCTGCGGGTGCTGACAGTCGATGACTCGTCGGTGGCACGCAAGCAGGTCTCGCGGTGTCTGCAGACGGTTGGCGTGGAAGTCGTGGCGTTGAACGACGGCAAGCAGGCGCTGGATTACCTGCGCAAGCTGGTCGACGAGGGCAAGAAGCCGGAAGAAGAGTTCCTGATGATGATCTCCGACATCGAGATGCCGGAGATGGACGGGTACACCCTGACGGCGGAAATCCGCAGCGACCCACGCATGCAAAAGCTTCATATCATCCTGCATACTTCGTTGTCGGGAGTGTTCAATCAGGCGATGGTCAAGAAAGTCGGTGCCGATGACTTTCTGGCCAAATTCCGTCCTGATGACCTGGCATCCCGGGTAGTCGACCGGATCAAAGCAGCAGATATCAGCTAGGGGCCTTCTGCCCCTGGCGGTCAACACGATTTAAGAGGCGGCATCATTGTCTACGGGTAATTTGGATTTCGAACAGTTCCGGGTGTTCCTGGAAAAAGCCTGTGGCATTTTGCTCGGTGAAAACAAGCAATACCTGGTCTCGAGCCGTCTCAACAAACTGATGGAAGTGCAAGGCATCAAGTCCCTGGGTGAGCTGGTTCAGCGCATCCAGACCCAGCCGCGCAGCGGTTTGCGCGAGCAGGTGGTCGATGCCATGACGACCAACGAAACCCTGTGGTTTCGTGACACCTATCCGTTTGAAGTCTTGAAGAACAAGGTGCTGCCCGAAGCCATCAAGGCCGCTCCCAACCAGCGTCTGCGGATCTGGTCGGCGGCGTGTTCCTCGGGTCAGGAACCGTACTCGCTGTCGATGTCGATCGACGAGTTCGAGCGCAGCAATCTCGGCCAGTTGAAGATGGGCGTGCAGATCGTTGCCACGGATCTGTCTGGTCTCATGTTGAACAACTGCAAGACCGGCGAGTACGACAGCCTGGCAATCGGTCGTGGCTTGTCGCCTGATCGCTTGCAACGTTACTTCGACCCGAAAGGGCCGGGTCGCTGGGCCGTCAAGGCGCCGATCAAGAACCGGGTGGAATTCCGCTCGTTCAACTTGCTCGACAGCTATGCAGCGCTGGGCAAGTTCGACATCGTGTTCTGCCGCAACGTGTTGATCTACTTCTCGGCTGAAGTGAAGAAAGACATTCTGTTGCGCATCCACAGCACGTTGAAGCCGGGCGGTTATCTGTTCCTCGGTGCTTCCGAAGCGCTGAACGGTTTGCCGGACCATTACCAGATGGTTCAGTGCAGCCCGGGGATCATTTACCAGGCGAAGTAACTGACATCGGCGTCACAAGAACGGGAGTCCTCAGGGGCTCCCGTTTTTTTGTGCCGAATAATCTCCCAGGCGCCAATTCCCTGTAGGAGCTGCCGAAGGCTGCGATCTTTTGATCTTGTTTCTAAAAAACAAAGTCAAAAGATCGCAGCCTTCGGCAGCTCCTACAGATTGAGACCAGTTCCGGGGTATTCGGTAAAGGCAGGGGCAAGCGGCAGAAAAGCGGCATCTGGCGGAAAGCGGTTGCCGCTTTTCTGGCATTGCCGCATTGCCGATAGCCCACAAGGCCCCGGTTTACGGGTGTTTCTTGCATTGGCACGCCACTTGCTAAAGCTCAGTTACGAAAAACCGGTCACCTGAAGGTTCCCGACATGAGCATCAGCTTCGATAAAGCGCTCGGCATTCACGAAAAGGCTCTGGGCTTCCGCGCCCAGCGCGCTGAAGTGCTGGCCAATAACATCACCAACGCCGATACCCCGAACTACAAGGCTCGGGATCTGGACTTCTCCAAAGTGCTGGAAGCACAGACCGAGAAAACCAAAAGCGGTGGCCACTTCGCCCTGAACATGACCAACAGCCGTCACATCGAAGCTGAAGGTTTGGGCAATGGTGACGAATCGTTGCTGTATCGCACGCCGATGCAACCGTCGATCGACCAGAACACTGTTGACGCCCAGATTGAGCAGTCCAACTACGCGGAAAACGCCGTGGGCTTCCAGGCCAGCTTCACCCTGCTCAACAGCAAATTCAAAGGGCTGGTTTCAGCCCTGCGCGGAGAGTAATCCATGTCCCTGTCCAGCGTTTTCAACATTGCCGGCAGCGGCATGAGCGCACAAACCACGCGTCTGAACACCGTGGCATCGAACATCGCCAACGCCGAAACCGTCTCGTCGAGCATCGACCAGACCTACCGTGCCCGTCACCCGGTATTCGCCACCATGTTCCAGGGCGGCCAGAGCGGCGGCAGCAACTCGCTGTTCCAGAACCAGGACGCTGCTGGTCAAGGTGTGCAGGTGCTCGGCGTGGTCGAAGACCAGAGCAACCTCGAAGCGCGCTACGAGCCGAACCATCCGGCTGCCGATGGCAAGGGCTACGTCTACTACCCGAACGTCAACGTGGTGGAAGAGATGGCTGACATGATCTCCGCGAGCCGGTCCTTCCAGACCAACGCCGAAATGATGAACACCGCCAAAACCATGATGCAGAAGGTACTGACCCTCGGTCAGTAATAAGGGGCGACTGTCATGAGCGTTACCGATACCACCAGCGGCCTCAGCATGAACGACATCCTGGCGAACTCTTCGAAGAGCACCAGTTCGACCACTGGTGGCATTGCTTCGGCCACCAACAGCGCCACCGGCGGTCAAGCCCTGGGCAAGGATGCGTTCCTGCAGCTGCTGGTCACCCAGCTGAAAAACCAGAACCCGCTCGATCCGCAGGACAACAGCGCATTCGTTGCGCAGTTGGCGCAGTTCAGCAGCCTGGAAGGCATTACCACGCTCAACAGCACCGTTAGCGGGCTGGCCGGCAACTACAACTCGTCGCAAGCGTTGCAGGCGTCGTCTCTGGTTGGCCGCAACGTGATTGTGCAGACCAATACCGCACAGCTCGACGACCCGACCAAAGGCATGACTGGTTCGGTAACCGTGCCATCGTCCATCGCGGAAGGCACCGTGACGATCACCGACAAGGACGGCAAAACGGTTCGCACCATCGACCTGGGTAGCCGCGCCGCTGGCGCCGCCAGTTTCACGTGGGATGGCAAGGACACCAGCGGCACCGTGGTGCCCGTCGGTACTTACACCTTCAAGGCCAACGCACCGATCAACGGCGCCGCGACGGACCTGGCAACTTACCTGCCGGCCACCGTCAACAGCGTGACGATCAGCCAGACCGGCGGCGAGCTGATGCTCAACCTGGCCGGCAAGGGCAGCGTCGCCCTGTCCAAAGTACAAACCATTGGTATATAGAGCCGACTAACCGGCACAAAGGAGTGGAATATGTCTTTCAATATCGGCCTTAGCGGTCTCTATGCAGCCAACAAACAACTGGACGTGACCGGCAACAACATCGCCAACGTCGCGACTGCCGGTTTCAAATCTTCCCGTGCAGAGTTTGAAGACGTCTACTCGGCGACCAAACTGGGCACCGGCAGCAAGGTCATCGGTAACGGTGTGCGCCTGGCCAACGTTTCGCAGCAGTTCACCCAGGGTGACATCAGCAACACCGGCAACGTGTTGGACATGGGCATCAACGGCTCGGGTTTCTTCACCATGAGCAATAACGGCTCGATCTCCTATACCCGTGCCGGTACATTCAAGGTCGACGACGCCGGTTTCATCACCAACACCGATTACACCTCGCGCCTGCAAGGTTACGGCGTGGATGCCAACGGCAAGGTTATCAACGGTGTGTTGACCGACCTGAAAATCGACACCTCGAACCTGGCACCGAAGTCGACTTCGGCCGTGGGATCGAGCATCAACCTGAACTCTTCGTCCCCCGTGATCGTTGATACTGGCGCCAACGCCGTCATATTCGATCCGTCCAAGGTCGAGACCTACACCAAGTCGTTCAGCACCCCGATCTATGATACGCAGGGCAACAAACACGACATGGATCAGTATGTGGTGAAGACGGGCGAAAACACCTGGAAGGTATACACGTTGGTTGACGGTCGTAACCCGGATGCAACGGGTAGCGATCCAAAAACCACTCCGCCAGTGGCATCGACCCTGACCTTTGACTCTGCAGGCAAGTTGACTCAGGTCAGCACACCAAACCCGGCAGATCCAGCCGATCCGATCATCAGCAGCGACCTGACGCTGAAAAGCTGGAGGCCGGGCACGGTGACCAACGGTGTCTTTACGCCCAACGGCGCAGCTGCCAACCCGGCTGGTGTGACCATTTCGATGGCCAAGACTACCCAGTACAACGCGGACAACTCGCGTACGATTCCGACTCAGGATGGTTACGCCACTGGCCAGATCACAAACCTGACCATCGACGGCACTGGTACTCTGTTCGCCAACTTCAGCAACAATCAGAACAAGGCCATCGGCCAGGTTGCGCTGGCCAGCTTCACCAACGAGCAGGGTCTGCAGGCTGTTGGTGGTACTAGCTGGAAAGAAACCTTTGCTTCGGGTATCCCGGGTTACGACGCTCCGGAAACCGGTACTCTGGGTTCCATTCAGTCCAACTCTCTGGAAGAGTCGAACGTTAACCTGACCAATGAGCTGGTTGATCTGATCAAGGGTCAATCGAACTATCAGGCGAACGCGAAAACGATTTCGACTCAGAGCACGATTATGCAGACCATTATTCAGATGGCTTGATTCTGGGTATTGGCTGTACAGGGAGCCCCTCTTTTTGAGGGGCTTTTTTGTGGATGGCGTTTTTGGGGGCGGGGGGATATCCGTTGTTGCGGTGATCGCTGCTTAAGGTTGCGCCCTGACGTCGGGGCCACTTTGGCAAGCGCCGGAGTGCCGGCCCAGTCCAAAGTAACCAAAGGTCTGTGCCCTCACGTTCGGCCATCTCCCGAGGAGGAGGGAGCGGACTTGTGGGCTATTCAGAGCTTGAACTCGACTCGGTACTCACCTCGGTATATCTCTCCCAATCACCGCGGTCAGTCCCCTCTCCCTCCGGGAGAGGGTTAGGGTGAGGGGCTTTTGATCTTTCGCCCCTTCGGCAAGCCGAGCGAAGGCGATGCCCCAACCCCAAAAAACAAAACCCCCGACAAACCAAAAGTCTGTCGGGGGTTTTCTTTTGCCTGGAAGTATCAGGCGTTTCGCAACGCCTGATTCAGCTCAGCTTATTGGCAAGCTTCGCAATCCGGCTCGTCAATCGCGCAAGCCTTCGGCACTGGAGCAGGACCGGCAGGAGCCGCCAGGACCGAATCATCACCGTGGTTGCCGCCGCTGGAAACAGCGTTCAGCTTGCCGGTGTTGATGGTCGACTTCTCGGTGCTGGTCGCGGCCAGGGCACGGAGGTAGTAAGTGGTTTTCAGACCACGGTACCAAGCCATGCGGTAGGTGACGTCCAGCTTCTTGCCCGATGCGCCGGCGATGTACAGGTTCAGCGACTGGGCCTGGTCGATCCACTTCTGACGACGGCTGGCCGCGTCAACGATCCACTTGGTGTCCACTTCGAACGCAGTTGCGTAGAGCTCTTTGAGCTCTTGCGGGATGCGCTCGATCTGCTGAACCGAACCGTCGTAGTACTTCAGGTCGTTGATCATGACCGAGTCCCACAGACCGCGCGCCTTGAGGTCGCGAACCAGGTACGGGTTGATCACGGTGAATTCGCCCGACAGGTTCGATTTCACATACAGGTTCTGGTAGGTCGGTTCGATCGACTGCGATACGCCAGTGATGTTGGCGATGGTTGCGGTCGGTGCGATGGCCATGATGTTGGAGTTACGAATGCCTTTCTGTACACGGGCGCGAACCGGTGCCCAGTCCAGGGATTCGTTCAGGTCAACGTCGATGTACTTCTGGCCACGTTGTTCGATCAGGATCTGTTGCGAATCCAGCGGCAGAATGCCTTTGGACCACAGCGAACCCTGGAACGTCTCGTAAGCGCCGCGCTCGTCAGCCAGGTCGCAAGAGGCCTGGATGGCGTAGTAGCTGACCGCTTCCATCGACTTGTCGGCGAACTCGACGGCAGCGTCGGAGCCGTAGGCGATGTGCTGCAGGTACAAAGCGTCCTGGAAGCCCATGATGCCCAGACCCACCGGACGGTGGCGGAAGTTGGAGTTCTTCGCCTGCGGTACCGAGTAGTAGTTGATGTCGATCACGTTATCGAGCATGCGCACGGCGGTGTTCACGGTGCGTTGCAGTTTAACGGTGTCCAGCTTGCCGTCGACGATGTGGTTCGGCAGGTTGATCGAGCCCAGGTTGCAGACCGCGATCTCGTCCTTGTTGGTGTTCAAGGTGATCTCGGTGCACAGGTTCGAGCTGTGAACCACGCCGACGTGCTGCTGCGGGCTACGCAGGTTGCACGGGTCTTTGAAGGTCAGCCATGGGTGGCCGGTTTCGAAGAGCATGGACAGCATTTTGCGCCACAGGTCTTTGGCCTGGATGGTCTTGAACAGCTTGATCTTGCCTGGGTACTGGGACAGCGCTTCGTAGTACTCGTAACGCTCTTCGAAAGCCTTGCCGGTCAGGTCGTGCAGATCCGGTACTTCGGATGGCGAGAACAGGGTCCACGGGCCGTCATCGAAGACGCGCTTCATGAACAGGTCAGGGATCCAGTTGGCAGTGTTCATGTCGTGGGTACGACGACGATCATCACCGGTGTTCTTGCGGAGTTCGATGAACTCCTCGATGTCCATGTGCCAGGTTTCCAGGTAAGCACACACAGCGCCTTTGCGCTTGCCACCCTGGTTAACGGCTACAGCGGTGTCGTTCACGACTTTGAGGAACGGAACCACGCCTTGCGACTTGCCGTTGGTACCTTTGATGTACGAACCCAGCGCACGGACCGGGGTCCAGTCGTTGCCCAGGCCGCCAGCAAATTTCGACAACATGGCGTTGTCGTGAATCGCGTGGTAAATGCCCGACAGGTCATCCGGCACGGTGGTCAGGTAGCAGCTCGACAGCTGAGGACGCAGGGTACCGGCGTTGAACAGGGTCGGAGTCGAAGCCATGTAGTCGAACGAGGACAGCAGGTTGTAGAACTCGATCGCACGGTCTTCTTTGTTCTTCTCTTCGATCGCCAGGCCCATGGCCACGCGCATGAAGAAGATCTGCGGCAGTTCGAAACGCACGCCATCCTTGTGGATGAAGTAACGGTCGTACAGGGTCTGCAGGCCCAGATAGGTGAATTGCTGATCGCGCTCGTGGTTGATCGCCTTGCCCAGTTTTTCCAGGTCGAAGGTGGCCAGCACAGGGTTCAGCAGTTCGAACTCGATACCTTTGGCGATGTAAGCCGGCAGGGCCTTGGCGTACAGGTCGGCCATTTCGTGGTGAGTGGCGCTCTCGGTCACTTCCAGGAAGTTCAGGCCTTCGGCACGCAGGGTGTCCATCAGCAGGCGGGCGGTCACGAACGAGTAGTTCGGCTCGCGCTCGACCAGCGTACGTGCGGTCATCACCAGAGCGGTGTTGACGTCGGTCAGGGCCACGCCGTCGTACAGGTTTTTCAGGGTTTCGCGCTGGATCAGGTCGCCGTCGACTTCAGCCAGGCCTTCGCAGGCTTCGGTGACGATGGTGTTCAGGCGACCCATGTCCAGCGGCGCCAGGCTGCCGTCGGCACGGGTGATGCGGATCGACGGATGCGCGTTGACGGCTTCTTCGGCCGGGGCGTGGGCAGCGCGTTCTTTCGAACGACCGTCGCGGTAGATCACGTAGTCGCGAGCGACTTTCTGCTCACCGGCACGCATCAGGGCCAGTTCAACCTGGTCCTGGATTTCTTCGATGTGGATGGTGCCGCCCGAAGGCATGCGACGCTTGAAGGTCGCGGTGACCTGTTCGGTCAGGCGGGCAACGGTGTCGTGGATTCGCGACGAAGCGGCAGCGGTGCCGCCCTCAACTGCGAGAAACGCTTTGGTGATAGCGACGGTGATCTTGTCATCGGTGTAAGGAACGACAGTGCCATTACGCTTGATCACGCGCAGTTGACCAGGCGCGGTGGCTGCCAGATCCGAATTCGAATCGGCGGCCTGCGGCAAGGTGCCCTGCGGGTTCTCGCGAGTTGTGTCGGTTTGCATGAGGGATTGTCTCCACATTCTCTATGTTTGTTTGGGCACCATCATGGTGCTCACCGTTCTGTCCCGAAGCACTACAACCGACGAGAGTCGGCATTCACAACTTCGGAGCAGTAGGAAAAAGGCTACGACGCCGCATCCTTGCCGAAGTTTTTGGTTGCGAGCACATGCTCGAACCGGATTCCTTTCAGGTGACAGTTATGACTGCAACACCCATACCGTTTTGCCCGTTCGGAGCTATAAAAACGGTGCCATCCGCGAGTGCGGTCTGGTCTTCGAAAAACTTGCTGTGTTCAAGCTGAAACTGGCCATAAATCGCTTGAGTTTCAGCTCTGAAATGTGGTTGGGCTTTTTAGGTGAAAACCCTACATGTAGGGTCTCTGTTTTCGCCGTGCTACAAGATAATGCGTTTTAAGGGGGGTTGCAACGTACGGGCTGTGGATAAACCTGTGCGTAAATTGTGTAAGAAACCTGGAATTCCCGTGTAGGCCGCGAACCTGCTGACCTAGACCGTTTGTCACTGTTTTTCCGCCGACAAAATCGCTTCAGCGGTTTTTTAAGGGCGCGAACCCTATCACAAAAGCTGACCTTGTCCGAACGCATTTACCGACTTGTGTTCTGGCTGTACGCCGTTTATACAATCGGCTCACGCGCAGGCATTCTTATCCTCCAAAAACATGACAAATGAACGGGATGATCGTGGATATTCCACATGCTTTTGTAGGAGCTGCCGAAGGCTGCGATCTTTTGATTGTAAAAAACCAGATCAAAACAGCGCAGCGTGCTGCAGCTCCTGCAGAGTCTGATTCGAAGCCATCCCTTCTATTAATAAAAACAGCAAGCAGAGGTCACCGGTGGAGCAACAAGCCTTTCAGATATTGATAGTCGAGGATGATCAACGTCTGGCCGAACTCACTCGGGACTACCTGCAAGCCAATGGATTGCGCGTGGAAATCGAAGGCAACGGCGCGCTGGCGGCGGCGCGGATCATCACCGAGCAGCCGGATCTGGTGATCCTCGATCTGATGCTCCCCGGTGAAGATGGCCTGACTATCTGCCGCAAGGTGCGCGACCGTTATGACGGGCCCATCCTGATGCTGACCGCGCGCACCGACGATGCCGACCAGATCCAGGGGCTCGACCTCGGCGCCGACGATTACGTGTGCAAACCGGTGCGTCCGCGACTGCTGCTGGCACGCATTCAGGCATTGCTGCGACGCAGTGACACACCCGAGCCGAGCGCGGAAAAAAGCCGTCGCCTGCAATTCGGCCCGCTGGTGGTGGACAACGCCTTGCGCGAGGCCTGGCTGAGCGACAACGGCATCGAGCTGACCAGCGCCGAATTCGACCTGCTCTGGCTGCTGGTGTCCAACGCCGGGCGCATCCTGTCGCGGGAGGAAATCTTCACTGCGCTGCGTGGCATCGGTTACGACGGCCAGGACCGTTCGATCGATGTGCGTATCTCGCGCATCCGCCCGAAAATCGGCGATGACCCCGATCACCCGCGCCTGATCAAGACCATCCGCAGCAAAGGCTATCTGTTTGTCCCTGAAGCCTGCGTGGACCTGACGCTGTGAATTCGATCTTTCTGCGCATCTACGGCGGCATGTGCGCAGCGCTGATTCTGGTGGCGGTGCTCGGTGTGCTGGCGCTGCACCTGCTCAATCAGGTGCGCAGCGAACAATATCGCGAGCGTCTGGCCCATGGCACGTTCTCGCTGATGGCCGACAACCTGCAACCGATGAACGAAACCGAGCGCCATCGTGCGCTGCTGGTGTGGGAGCGACTGCTGGGGATTCCGCTGGCGCTGAAGAAATTTGCCGAAACCGATCTCGATCTGTCTCAGCGCGCCCGGGTGCAGCGCGGTCTGGCGCTGGTCGAGCAGACCGGGCCGCACGCGGCGAAGGTCTATCGACTGGTCAGCGACAAGGAACAACTCGTCCTCACCGGCGAGGTGCAGCAGATCAGCGAGCAACTGGCCCGGGCGACGATTTACCTGCTGGCTGATGAGTTGGTGCGCGTGCCAGTGGCCGAGCAACCGAAACGGCTGGCGCAGATAAAGAAAGACAAGGGTTTTGGTTTTGACCTGCGGCTGGTCACGATCAATGACGCCGACATGGACGAAGACCAGAGCCGGCGCGTGTCCGAGGGCGATACGGTGATGGCGCTGGGCAAGGGCGGCGATTCGATCCGTGTCTTTGCCGGCATGGTCGGCACGCCATGGGTGCTGGAAATCGGCCCGTTGTATCAGATGAATCCGTATCCGCCGGAGTGGCTGGTGCTGATCGCCGCGCTCGGTCTGAGTTTGATCGGCCTCATTGTTTATTTATTGGTGCGTCAGTTGGAGCGGCGTTTGCGCGGTCTCGAAGCAGCGGCCACGCGCATCGCCAAGGGCAGCCTGGAAACCCGCGTGCCGGCGCGCGGTGCCGACTCGGTCGGGCGACTGGCTTCGGCGTTCAATGGCATGGCCGAGCACTTGCAGCAATTGCTGGCGATCCAGCGTGAACTGGTGCGCGCGGTGTCTCACGAATTGCGCACGCCGGTGGCGCGCCTGCGTTTCGGCCTGGAGATGATCGGCTCGGCGACCACCCCGCAAGCACTGGAAAAGTACCGGGAGGGCATGGATCACGACATCGAGGACCTCGATAAGCTGGTCGACGAAATGCTCACTTACGCGCGGCTGGAGCAGGGTTCGCCGGCGCTGACGTTTCAGCGCATTGACCTCGATGCACTGGTCAATCAGGTGATCGAAGAGCTGGCGCCGTTGCGCGCCGAGGTCACGGTGCAGCGTGGGTTGTGCCTGTCGGCTGCCGACAATGATGATGCCTGGGTCGAGGCTGAGCCTCGGTATCTGCACCGCGCCCTGCAGAATCTGGTGGGTAACGCGATGCGCCACGCGCACTCGAAGGTCACGGTGAGTTATCAGGTCGGGCAATTGCGTTGTCGGGTCGACATCGAAGATGACGGGCCGGGTGTGCCGGAGGTGGCGTGGGAGCGGATATTTACGCCATTCCTTCGTCTGGATGACAGTCGCACTCGGGCGTCAGGCGGGCATGGTTTGGGGTTATCGATTGTGCGGCGGATCATCCACTGGCATGACGGCCGGGCGATCATTGGCAAGAGCAAGAGCCTGGGTGGGGCTTGCTTTAGCCTGAGTTGGCCGCGCAACCAGGAACGGCGCTGATTCCGGTGGCGGCAGTGCTGGTCCCATCGCGAGCAGGCTCACTCCTACATTTGGAATGCGTTTCCCTTGTAGGAGTGAGCCTGCTCGCGATAGGGCCTATTCAGGCAACGCAAAGGTTCAGGCAGGAATGCTGACCAGGCTCAATAACTGTCCATCCTGCACCCCGAACTGGGCATCCAGCTCTGTTCCGTTGCGCCACTCGCCCGACAAATCGGTCAACAAACGCAACCGGACCGATCCCGCCTCGGTCCACTCCAGCACTTCGGCGTGCTCGAAGTAAAAGCGCTTCTGCACGATCGGATAGAGCGCCTTGAACAAACTTTCTTTCACCGAAAACGTCAGTGTCACCCACAGGGCCAATTGATCCGGCGACGCTGCAGCCATGCGCTGCATTTCCGGCGCGGTCAGAATTTCTCCGGCCAGGCGCTCGGCGCGTTCGCGGTTGAGCAAATTTTCCAGGTCCATGCCCAAACCGCGCCAATGCTGCTTGTTGGCGACAATCGCCGCCGCGCGGCCGGTGCTGTGGGTGATCGAGCCGCAGATGTGCGCCGGCCACACCGGCGCGCGATCCTCGCCAATGGGCGGAACCACGCCGCTGCCCTGAAGTTGCTGCAATGCCGCGCGGGCACAGATGCGCCCGGCGAGAAACTCCGCCTGCCGCTTGGCCACCGAACGCTGAATACTCGGCGGCGGCTCGATGGCGCTGCGCTGGAAGTCATCGCCAAGCAGCTGTGACGGATCGAAATGCGTGCTGAGCAGCACCGTGTCGGGCAACACCGTCGGCAACGGCCAGTGGGCGTCGAGCTGGGTGCAACAGGCGGGGAGGGTTGGAGTTGGATTCATGGCGGGCATTTTGCCGGTTAGCACAAGAGCTGGGTAGTGCATATCAATGTAGGAGCTGCCGAAGGCTGCGATCTTTTGATCTTGTTTTTTTGCAATCAAAGTCAAAAGATCGCAGCCTTCGGCAGCTCCTACAGGGGGGGGATGCGATCAGTTGAAGATCTTCTTGAAGAACGCTTTCATGTCCGCCCAGGATTTTTCGTCGGCGGCCTTGTTGTAGCCGATATCCGGGCCACCGTGCTCGCCATGACTCAAGCGATCAGCATCCGGATTGCTGAAGCCATGCTTGGCACCCTCCAGGCTGACAAACTTATAGTCAGCGCCAGCCTTGCCCATTTCCGCCTTGAACGCGGTAACGGCGTCAGGTGTGACCATGCTGTCGAGCGCGCCATGTTCCACCAGAACTTTCGCTTTCACACTGCCAGGCGTGGCCGGGGTTTTGGTTGCCAGTGCGCCGTGGAAACTCACCACGCCCGCCAACGGCACACCCTGACGCGCCGCGTTCAACACCACCGCGCCGCCGAAACAGTAGCCGATGGCCGCAAGTTTGCTGACGTCGGTCTGCGGTTGTTTCTTCAGCAAATCCAACCCTGCTTCGAAACGTTTGCTGGCGGCCGCCGCGTCTGCAGTCGCTGCCTGCATGAACGCCATCGCATCTTTCGGGTGCTCGGTGTTCTTGCCTTCGCCGTACATATCGATCGCCAGCGCGCTGTAGCCGAGTTCGGCCAGATCCCGCGCGCGGCGCTTGGCGTAATCGTTCAGGCCCCACCATTCATGCACCACGACAATCCCCGGGCGCTTGCCCTTGATGGCGTCGTCGTAGGCGTAGTAACCGATCAGCTTCGTGCCGTCGGCGCTCTGGTAGGGGATTTCTTCAGTCTTGATCGCAGCCTGGGTGAGGCTGCTGACGGCCAGTAACGTGAGGGCGAGGAACAGGCGCATGGTCGGTCTCCTTATTGATAAGTGGTCAAAACAGCCTAGTCGATTTGGTTCAGGTCAGGTTCAGAGAGCGTTCAGGGGCGGTACAGGGGAGGGTCAGTAACCTTGCGCCATACCCAAACAGCACTGTGAAAGAGGAAATACCATGACTCGTTTAAACAAACTGCTGCTGGCATTTACTGTAATGAGCGCCAGCATCGCGGCCCATGCCGACACCACTTCCAACTTCGCTGGCCTGACTTTCGGCCAGACGAGCGACAAGATCAAAAAGTCCCACGCACTGAACGATAACCTTGATCACCCGAACGCCACCGGCGCGATCGACGGCAACAACACCTACGGCGTGCGCGTCGGTCAGCAAAACTCGCAAGGTCGCTACTACGCCACCTACGACAATGTGTCCGGTTCGCACAATGGCATTAAACTGCGTCAGGAAAACCTGCTGGGCAGCTACGATCTGTTCTACCCGGTGGGCAGCAGCACCAAACTGTTCGGCGGCGCAACGGCGGGTCTGACCAAGCTGACTCAGGAATCCCCAGGCTTTAGCCGTGACAGCGACATCGGTTATGCAGTCGGCGGCCAGTTCGGTGTGATGCAGCAAGTTTCGCAAAACACCTCGGTGGAACTCGGTTACCGTTACCTGCGCAGCAATGCCAGCACCGAGATGAGCGAACGCGGTGGCAGCAAGCAAGGCTCGCTGGACCTGACCAGCAGCGCGCAGACGTACTTGTCGGCCAACTACTTTTTCTAAGGAAGTTCGCCTTCTGCACCCTGTGGGAGCTAGCCTGCTGGCGATAGCGTCCTGACAGCCGATCATATTGTCGGCTGTCAAATCGCTATCGCCAGCAGGCTAGCTCCCACACAAGTTGTCTGGAGCATTTGATTTACCCGGGAGAGCGTCATGAAACTATTGGTCGTCGAAGATGAAGCGCTGTTGCGCCATCACCTGCAAACCCGCCTGACGGAGAGCGGCCACGTGGTCGAGTCCGTGGCCAATGCCGAAGAGGCGCTGTACCAGACCGGCCAGTTCAACTTTGATCTGGCGGTGATTGATCTCGGTCTGCCGGGCATGGGCGGTCTCGACCTGATTCGTCAGTTGCGTTCAGGCGGCAAGACCTTTCCGATCCTGATCCTCACCGCGCGCGGCAACTGGCAGGACAAGGTCGAAGGCCTCGCCGCCGGTGCCGATGATTACGTGGTCAAACCGTTCCAGTTCGAAGAGCTCGACGCGCGCCTGAATGCCTTGCTGCGCCGTTCCAGCGGCTTCACCCAGTCGACCATCGTTGCCGGCCCGCTGTTGCTTGATCTCAATCGCAAACAGGCGAGCCTCGATGAGCAACCGCTGGCGCTGACCGCCTACGAATACCGCATCCTCGAATACCTGATGCGCCATCACCAGCAAGTGGTGCCCAAGGATCGCTTGATGGAGCAGCTCTATCCGGACGACGACGAGCGCGATCCAAATGTGATCGAAGTGCTGGTCGGCCGCTTGCGCCGCAAACTCGAAGGCCCGGCCGGGTTCAAGCCGATCGACACCGTGCGTGGCCTCGGTTACCTGTTCAATGAGCGCTGCACTTGATTCGTTCCCTTCGCGTTCGGCTGATGCTCGCCGCCACCACGTTGGCGGTGTTGTTCATGCTCGCCTTGCTGCCAGCGATGCAGGGCGCATTCAGCCTTGCCTTGCAGGATTCGATCGAGCAACGCCTGGCCTCGGACGTCACCACGCTGATCTCTGCCGCGCGCGTTGAAAACGGGCGACTGATGATGCCGTCGCAGTTGCCCGATGAGCGTTTCAACCTCACCGACTTCCGTTTGCTCGGTTACATCTACGACCGTGAAGGGCATCTGGTGTGGCGCTCCAAAGCCACCCAGGAAGAACAGATCAACTACAAGCCGCGTTACGACGGACTCGGCAATGAGTTCGCGCGGATACGCGAAGCCAATGGTCAGGAGTTCTTCGTCTACGACGTTGAAGTCAAACTGCTCGGCGGCAAAAGTGCGGCGTTCAGCATCGTCGCCCTGCAACCGGTGCGCGAGTACGAAACCACCCTTCAAGGCCTGCGCGAAAACCTGTATCTGGGCTTCGGCGCAGCCTTGCTGGTGCTGCTGGCTTTGTTGTGGATCGGCCTGACCTGGGGCCTGAAAGCCTTGCGCCAACTCAGTCAGGAACTCGACGAAATCGAGACCGGCGCCCGCGAAAGTCTCACCGAACAACACCCGCGCGAACTGCTGCGTCTGACGGGTTCGCTTAACCGGTTGCTGCTTAGCGAACGGCAGCAGCGCAGCCGTTATCGCGACTCGCTGGATGATTTGGCGCACAGCCTGAAAACGCCGTTGGCGGTGTTGCAAGGCGTCAGTGAGGACATGGCTCAACGGCCTGAAGACGTCGATCAGGCCTGGGTTCTGCAGAGTCAGATTGAGCGCATGAGTCAGCAGATCAGTTATCAGTTGCAGCGGGCGAGTTTGCGCAAAAGTGGGCTGGTGCGGCATCAGGTGCGGTTGCGTCCGGTGTTGCAAAGTCTGTGCGATACGTTGGACAAGGTGTATCGCGACAAGCGTGTGCGGGTGGCGTTTGATTTGCCGGAGCATTGTTACGTGCCGATCGAGCAGGGCGCTTTGCTGGAGATGATGGGGAATTTGCTGGAGAACGCTTATCGGCTTTGTCTGGGTGAGGTGCGCATCAGTGTGCGGGAGAGCCTGACCGGGGTTGAGTTGTGTGTTGAGGATGATGGGCCGGGTGTGCCGGCGGATCAGCGGGCGCGGATTCTTGAGCGTGGTGAGCGGCTGGATCGGCAGCATCCGGGGCAGGGGATTGGGTTGGCGGTGGTGAAGGATATTATTGAGAGCTATAACGCGAAGTTGATGTTGGGGGATTCGCCGATGGGGGGGGCTGCGTTTCGGATTGTTTTTCCGGTGGTTTGAGTTGGGGTTTGGGGTTGGGTGTATATCCGTTGCTGCGGTGATGGCAGCTTAGGGTTCCGCCCTTACGGCGGGTCACTTTTGGCAAACGCCCCAAAAGTAACCAAAAGGTCTGTGCCCTGACGTTCGGCCCACTCGCTGGGGCTCGGGGTTCCTTCGCTCCGGGATCCATCCGGGGCATCGATTCCGGTTTGCTTCGCTGCACCTCCTTTCGATGTCTTCCCCGGATGAACCCCTCCGCTCAGCCTGCCGACGGGCCTTTAAGATCAACAGCTGCACTCGAGCTAACGTTCATTGTGTTGAGTGGGGTGGCTGGGCCACTTGCTTGGGGCGCCAATATAGCTGTGGGAGCTGGCTGACAGTCGGCGGTTTCTTGCGTGAACTCGGTTCAACTGTAGGAGCTGCCGGAGGCTGCGATCTTTTGATTCTGATCTTTGCGGTGCTTTTCTGGATGCGAGCACGGTTCGGTATACCGCGGGTGCGTACTTCCCCCTAACTCCTCCGTCAGTCCCTCAAAACTGCATCAATCAATGCTGGAGTCCGGCGCTTGGCGGGAGGCGGCTTCCAGATCCAGCAGTCCTTGTCCGTAGGCTTCGCTGTTGGCGTAGATGCCTGTCCGGTTGGCTGTGGCCAGCAGGTGTGCGCGGACTTGTTGTGGCGTGAGTTCGGGATAGCGACTTTGCAGCGCTGCCATGGCGCCACTGACCAGTGCTGCCGCGGGAGATGTGCCGGCAGTCTGGACGTATTTGCCATCCTTGTTGGTGGTCAACAGACCTTGGTCAGTACCTGAGTCGCCGCCCGGGACTGCGATGCACCAGGCCGCTGCCACGCCGCAGTAGTTGGATTTGGCATTGATGGCGCTGCCATCGTTTTTCAGTGCAACCACGGCGATCCAGCCTTTTTCAAGTTCTGGCAGGGCGAGTGGCAAGCCAGGTTCGGCCAAGGGTTCTCGTTTCAACTCGTTACCGGTCGGGAAGACGAATACCGCGCCGTCCTGAACCAGTTTTCGGGCGGTTGCCAGCGACTCCGGCATGACCTGCTTGTAGCGTGCTTCATTGATCTCGGTCGCCGGGATGGCATTCGCCCATGAGTTATTGAGGATCCGTGCGCCTTTGTCGAAACCGGCCTGCCAGGATTGGGCAATCTCGCTGTCGAAGAAAAACGGCTCGTTGTCGTCGCCGAATCGAAACGGGATTAGCTGTGCGTTGAACGCGACGCCGTGCATGCCCTGGTCGTCCTTGTTGGCGGCGAGAATGCCAGCCATCTGGGTGCCGTGACCGATTCGGTCAAAGGTGCCGGCGCGGTTTTCGACATGATCAAACCCCGGGTCACGCAGCCGTCCCTGAAACTCCGGCAAGTTGCTGTTCAATCCCGAGTCGATCAGTGCGACGGCCACGCCCTGACCGGTGCCGCCGCGGGCATAAAGGGCTGAAGCATGGACAATCGCCAAGCCTTTCTGGGCCTGATATTCCGGCGTCTCGAACGGCGTCGGATCTATCGAGGGCTGTACGGGGTTTGTCAGGCATCCGGTTAACAGGAGTGTCAGCGCAAGCGCGGGGATGAATGAAATATCGGGGATTTGAAGCATGATCGTTCCTTGATAAGGCTCCGTGCACAGCAGGCTTCCTGGTCTGTGCAAATGTCGCGGAGGAGGTTTTTTTGAAGCGAGAACCTTACCGGTGTGAAGCGATGAAGCGTCATGGAGGCAAAGTGCCCCGTCTGTTTCAAAGGATGGCGAATGGAAAAGTTCGAGTTATCCAAGCTTGAGGCGAGGGAGCGCAGCGTCCGGATTTACGTGCCTGCCCCGATTTTTATCGCCTGAATAAACGTTCAACGAAGGCGTTAAACCGACATCTTCAGACATGCTTTCAGGCTATGCATCGAGGCCTGTCATTACCTCTCCCAAATCCGTCAGCGTTTTCAATGCTCCTGCGCCCGATAAGCCCCGGGCGTTAACCCCGTCCACTTCTTGAACGCCCGATGAAACGCCGACGGTTCGGAAAAACCCAGCTGTTCAGCGATCTGTTGCAACGACAGATCCGCGCGGCCCAAATGGTAGATGGCGATATCCCGCCGCAGTTGATCTTTCAGCTCCTGAAAACTGGTGCCTTCCTCGCGCAAATGCCGGCGCAGGGTTTGCGGGCTGATGTGCAGGTGCGCGGCCACAGCGTCCAGGTCAGGCCAGCGTGCGCTGTCGCGGCTGAGCAAACGGCGCAGGCGGCTGCTCAGGCTGTCGCCGTCGTCGGGGCGTGACAGCAAATCAGCGGGGGAGCGTTCGAGGAAGTGTTTGAGGGTGCGTTCGTCCTGCAGCAACGGCATGTGCAGGTAGCGGCTGTGGAATACCAGGCTGGTCTGGTCTGCTGAAAACGCCAAAGGGCAGGGAAACAGCAGGTCGTACTCGGCGCCGTGGGCAGGTTTGGGATAGCTGAAGGTCACTTGCTCCAGGCGGATTCGCTGGCCGATCAGCCAACTGCCGAGACGATGCCAGATCACCAGCAGGCTTTCGCTGAGGAAGTGATCCGGGTCCCACCATTGCGCATCGTCGAGGCTCAGTCGCACCCATTCGTCTTCGCGGCTGAGGCTCAGGCGCGGGGCGTCGGGGAACAGGCTGTAAAACAGCAGGCCGCGTTGCAGAGCCTTTTCCAGATTGCGGCAGTGGATCGAGGCGTGGCACATCATGGCGAAGCTGCCGGGTTTGCTCGCTGCCTTGCCGAAACCCAGGTATTCGTCGTCCAGTGCCAGCCACAGGCTCTGGATCAAGCGGGTGAACTGTTCCGGGGCGATGCGCGCGCGGGGCTCTTCGAGCAGTTCGGGGCCGATGCCCAGTTGCAACAGCAGGCCCGAGTAATCGAACCCCAGACGGCGTGCGCCACCGAGGGCGGCACGGGCGAAATGACTGGCAATGGTGCGTTCGCGCATAAGCGGCAGATCCTTCCTCAGGCGCCGGATGGTAGCCGGAGGGTGGCACGTGCAACAAGGCGGATTTCCGCCAAATTGTAGGACGAGAGCTGGCGAGTTGGCGGATATCCGCCACACCTGAGTAACTGAATGGTGACGATAAAAACCTGTAACCCCTGATATCAAAAGGCTCACAGCCATATGCACCAATGTGGCACGACGATTGCGATACAAGTGACAGAAGCGTGCGTTCTGCTTGCCGCAAAGCGCCGTTCCAACAACAAATCCCTCCAGTGCAGGAGGGTTCGCAATTCAGGTTTCGCTGACGACAGATGGATGTTGCCACGCGGGACGCTTGAGGAAACTTGCAATGACGACTCGTCAGCCAATTTACAAATCCCTGTATTTCCAGGTGATCGTTGCCATCGCTATCGGCATTCTGCTTGGTCACTTCTATCCGCAGACCGGTGTGGCCCTCAAGCCGCTGGGTGACGGGTTCATCAAACTGATCAAAATGGTCATCGCCCCGATCATCTTCTGTACCGTTGTCAGCGGCATCGCCGGCATGCAGAACATGAAATCGGTGGGCAAGACCGGCGGCTACGCGCTGCTGTATTTTGAAGTCGTATCCACCATCGCTTTGCTGATCGGCCTGATCGTCGTCAACGTCGTGCAGCCGGGCGCCGGCATGCACATCGACGTGACCACTCTGGATGCCTCGAAAATCGCCACCTATGTGACGGCCAGTAAAGACCAGAGCATCGTCGGCTTCCTGCTCAACGTGATCCCGAACACCATCGTCGGCGCGTTTGCCACTGGCGACATCCTGCAAGTGCTGATGTTCTCGGTGATCTTCGGCTACGCCCTGCATCGCCTGGGTTCGTATGGTCGTCCGCTGCTGGACATGATTGATCGCTTCGCCCACGTGATGTTCAACATCATCAACATGATCATGAAACTGGCGCCGCTCGGTGCGTTCGGTGCCATGGCTTTCACCATCGGTGCTTACGGTGTCGGCTCGCTGGTGCAACTGGGCCAGTTGATGATCTGCTTCTATATCACCTGCGTGCTGTTTGTGTTGGTGGTGTTGGGTGGGATCTGCCGCGCGCACGGTTTCAGTGTTTTGAAACTGATTCGCTACATCCGCGAAGAGCTGCTGATCGTACTGGGCACTTCGTCCTCTGAATCGGCACTGCCGCGCATGCTGATCAAAATGGAACGTCTGGGTGCGAAGAAGTCGGTAGTCGGTCTGGTGATCCCGACCGGTTACTCGTTCAACCTCGACGGTACTTCGATCTACCTGACCATGGCCGCGGTGTTCATCGCTCAGGCGACCGACACCCACATGGACATCACCCACCAGATCACGCTGCTGCTGGTGCTGCTGTTGTCATCCAAAGGTGCGGCTGGCGTAACCGGTTCGGGCTTCATCGTGCTGGCGGCTACGCTGTCGGCGGTAGGTCACCTGCCGGTGGCCGGTCTGGCGCTGATCCTGGGTATCGACCGCTTCATGTCCGAAGCTCGCGCCCTGACCAACCTGGTTGGTAACGCTGTTGCGACTATCGTTGTCGCCAAGTGGGTGAAAGAGCTGGACACCGACGTGCTGCAAACCGAACTGGCTTCGGGCGGTCGCGGTATCGCTGATACCCGTCCTGAATTCGACCTGGGTGTGGCTGAAGGCCCAACCCCGATTAACGTCAAGTAAGAAAAGATCCCGCATCTGTTGATGCGGGATTGTGAGAGCCCTTGTGGTGGGGGATTTATCCCCGATGGTTCGCGCAGCGGCCCCCTTCTTGTCACTCTGAAGGGGACTGCTTCGCAGTCCATCGGGGATAAATCCCATCGTCACAGGGTTTTTTTATTGCCTGCGATTTGAGCGTAACGGTCACGGCTGGTGACACTTGCGGTGATTGCCGCATTGGTAATGCCTGCCTAGGCTGAAGGCATCGTCCAAGGAGTTCGCCCATGTCCGCACCGCTGGCCTCATTGAAGATTCTCGATTTCTCCACTCTGCTGCCGGGGCCGTTTGCCTCGCTGTTGCTGGCGGACATGGGCGCTGAGGTGTTGCGCATCGAATCGCCGACGCGCATGGACTTGCTGCGGGTCCTGCCGCCGCATGATCAGGGGCTGTCGGCCAGTCACGCTTATCTGAACCGCAACAAGCGCAGCCTCGCGCTGGACCTGAAACAGCCCGAAGCGCTGGAGCTGGTCAAGCAGTTGCTGGCCGATTACGACATCGTCCTCGAGCAGTTTCGCCCCGGCGTTATGGAGCGTCTGGGTCTGGGGTATGAGGCCCTGAAGGCGATCAACCCGAAGCTGATTTACGTATCGATCACCGGTTATGGGCAGACCGGCCCCTACAAGGACCGCGCCGGGCATGACATCAACTACCTGGCGCTGGCCGGGCTTGCCAGTTACACCGGCCGCGCCGACAGCGGGCCGTTGCCGCTGGGCATGCAAGTCGCTGACATCGCCGGTGGTTCGTTGCACGGGGTGATTGGTCTGCTCGCTGCAGTGATCGCCCGTCAACAAACCGGGCAGGGCACGCATCTGGACGTGAGCATGACCGATTGTGCATTCAGCCTGAATGCCATGGCCGGTGCCGGTTTTCTCGCCTGCGGCGCGGAGCCGGGCTGGGAAGACCAGATGCTCAATGGCGGCAGTTTTTATGATTATTACCGTTCACGGGATGGTCGCTGGATGTCGGTGGGCAGTCTGGAACCGGCATTCATGCAGCCATTGTGCGCGGCACTGGGGCGGCCGGAGTTGGCGGCGCAGGGCTTGTCGCCCAAGCCGGAGCATCAGCGGGCACTGAAGGAGGCATTGAAGGTCGAGTTTGAAAAGCATGACTTTGCCGAGCTGTGCGAGTTGTTTGCCGGGATCGATGCGTGTGTCGAGCCGGTGTTGAATCTCGGCGAAGCCGTGAAACATCCGCAATTACAGGCGCGGGAGTTGGTGACGCAAGTGCCACGCGGGGATGGTTCGACGCAGGCGCAGATGGCCTGTCCGCTGAAGTTTTCCCAAGGGTTGCCGGCGCCACGGCATGTCGGGGCGGGGTTGGGGCAGCATACGGATGAGGTGTTGGGAGAGTTGGGGTTGAGTCCTTCGAAAATTGAAGAGCTGCGCCGGGCCAAAGTCATTCTTTAGTGCCTGTTCTGGCTTCATCGCTGGCAAGCCAGCTCCCACAGGTTTCGGTGTCGTACACAGAATCTGTGGACACCTCGAACACTGTGGGAGCTGGCTTGCCAGCGATGGGGCCAGTCAGGGCAACACAACACTGACTATTCCACCCGCATCTCACCACTGAACACCAACGTGTTCCGGCATCGCCGGCACAGATACCGTCGCCCCTGCCGCACCAGGCTATGGCGCTGCGCCGAAAATGGAAAATCACTTTCCGCACACGGGCATTTGTAGATATAGCGGGTCACGCTGCGGCGTTTGATTGCATAAGTGTGGCAGCGATCCGGCGGCAGCTCGTAAACGCCGCGCATGATCAATTGCCACTCCTCGCCGTGGGGCTGGATGCGGTCACCGAACAGTTGATGGGCGATCAGGTGCGCCACTTCGTGGGCCACGGTTTGCTTGAGGAAGTGTTCTGCGTTTTCCCGGTAGAGCTGCGGGTTGAAGCGCAGCAGGTTCTCGTGCAGATGCGCGACACCGGCTTTTTGTCCGCGCAGCTTGAGACTCACCACGGGGCGTTGGAAATGACGTTTGAAAAAGGATTCAGCGAGTTGGTAACAGTCTTCGACGCGGGTATTGAGTTGCTCGGGCATGCTTGATGGATCTCCAGAGGCGTCAAGTATGCCGCAACCCTCAAGACTTGCGAATCGCCGAACCGCCGAATGGTCATCCTCCACACGAGAAGGCCGCCTTGCGGCGGCCTGTGTTGGCAGATCTTGTTTTTCTCGGGAAGTCATTGCGTCAGTTGGTATAGACGGGCCCCACGCCCAGTCCCCAGACAATCACGGTGAACGCCATGATGGCTACCAGCACCACCAGACCCACCGCCAGTACCGAGCTGGAAAACAGGAAGCCTTCGTCCGACGGAATATTCATGAACGTCGGTAGCCCCACATACAACAGATATACCGTGTAGCAAATGGCCGCCGTGCCGACGATCATCCCCAGCCACATATGCGGATACAGCGCCGCCAGCCCGCCGACAAACAGCGGCGTCGCGGTGTAGGTGGCAAACGCCACGCAACGGGCCAGGCTCGGGTTGGCGTCATAGGTGCGGGCCATCCAGTGCACGAAGGCACCCATGACCGCGACTCCGCCAAGCATCGCCAGGTATGACATGACCGTCATCCACGCCGCACTTTCGACCGTGAGCATGACCGGCGCGCGATTACCAATGACCCAGCCAACCTGTGTGGTGCCGATAAACGCCGAGACAGCGGGGATCGCCGCCAGAATCAGCGTGTGCGTCAGGTACATGTGGCTGATGCTTTCCTCTTGGTCGCCACGGATTTCCTTCCATTCCTGATCGGGGTGGGTAAAAAGTCCCACTACGTGATGGATCATGCCATTCACTCCTCTTGTTATTGCCATCGCCCCCCAACGGAGCGCGTACGGGCCAAGGTGGCCGAGCAAATTCAGGTCTTCAGATGTGTGCGACCTTACGTCGCAGTATAGAAAGGTCTTAACCGCACAGGCACTAGGGGCTTAGAGCAAATTGCGCTGTAAACACCGGGCTTAATCGCCTTGAGGTCTTGCGCCATTACGGACACGCCTTCTATGAGGGAGGGAGTTCCTGTGGCGAGGGGATTTATCCCCGTTGGGCTGCGCAGCGGCCCCAAAACCTGAACATCAGGTTTGCATGACGCACCGTGGTGAATGCCTTGGCGACTGCTTTGCAGCCGAACGGGGATAAATCCCCTCGCCACAGGAATTTATTCCCCCCACATCTACTGAGCAAGAAGGACAGACCGGCCCTTCGCCCTCACGGTGTTTTTTGCGTAAAATGCCGGCCTTTCGTCACACCTCACGGATTTCGCGTCATGGGCACTCTTACGGTCAACCAGAACAAGCTGCAAAAGCGCCTGCGCCGTCTGGCGGGCGAAGCTGTCGCCGATTTCAACATGATTGAAGACGGCGACAAGGTCATGGTCTGCCTGTCCGGGGGCAAGGACAGCTACACCATGCTCGACGTGCTGATGCACTTTCAGAAGGTTGCGCCGATCAAGTTCGAGATCGTCGCCGTGAACATGGACCAGAAGCAGCCGGGGTTCCCCGAACACGTGCTGCCGGCCTACCTCAAAGAGTTGGGCGTCGAGTATCACATCGTCGAAAAAGACACTTATTCGGTGGTCAAAGAGCTGATCCCGGAAGGCAAGACCACCTGCTCGCTGTGCTCGCGTCTGCGTCGCGGCACGCTGTACACCTTCGCTGACGAAATCGGCGCGACCAAAATGGCCCTCGGTCACCACCGTGACGACATCGTCGAGACGTTCTTCCTCAACATGTTCTTCAACGGCAGCCTCAAGGCGATGCCGCCCAAGCTGCGCGCCGACGACGGCCGTAATGTGGTCATCCGTCCGCTGGCCTACTGCAGCGAGAAAGACATCCAGGCCTACTCGGACCTCAAGCAATTCCCGATCATCCCGTGCAACCTTTGCGGCTCGCAGGAAAACCTGCAGCGCCAGGTGGTCAAGGACATGCTTCAGGAATGGGATCGCAAGACGCCGGGCCGCACCGAATCGATTTTCCGCAGTCTGCAGAATGTGATTCCGTCACAACTGGCCGACCGCAACCTGTTCGACTTCACCAGTCTCAAGATCGACGAGACGGCGGCTTCGCGCTTCGTCAATGTCGTAAACCTCTAATCAAAAACTGTAGGAGTGAGCCTGCTCGCGATAGCGGTGTGTCTGTCGACATGAGTGCTGACTGATACTCCGCTATCGCGAGCAGGCTCACTCCTGCAATTGTTTTTCGTTGAATTCATCAGGAGAGGGCATGCGCGATTACAAGTGGCTGCACGAATACTGTCTGAACCGTTTCGGTTCGGCGGCTGAACTGGAAGCCCATCTGCCCGTTCCCAAGACCCCGGCGCAATTGCGCAAGATCAGCGACGACCGCTACCTCTCGACCATGGCCCTGCGCGTGTTCCGCGCCGGCCTCAAGCACAGTCTGGTAGACGCCAAGTGGCCGGCGTTTGAAGAGGTGTTCTTCAAGTTCGACCCGGAAAAAGTCGTGCTGATGAGCGCCGAACACCTTGAACGGTTGATGCAGGACGCGCGGATTATCCGTCATTTGGGCAAGCTCAAGAGCGTGCCGCGCAATGCGCAGTTCATTCTCGATGAGGAAAAAGAACGCGGCAGCTTTGGCGCGTTGATTGCCGACTGGCCGGTGACCGACATTGTCGGTCTGTGGACGTACCTGAAAAAGCGTGGACATCAACTGGGTGGGCTGTCGGCGCCACGGTTTTTGCGCATGGTCGGCAAGGACACGTTTGTGCCGAGCTATGACGTGGTGGCGGCGCTGAATGCGCAGAAGATCGTCGACAAAGTGCCGACCAGTCTGCGTGATCTGGCGATTGTGCAGGACGCGTTCAATCAGTGGCATGAACAGAGTGGCGGGCGGGCGATGAGCCAGATTTCGATGATGCTCGCTTACACCGTCAATCATTAAGACCGAGTCGTCCCAATCGCTGGCAAGCCAGCTCCCACAGGTTTTTGTAGCGATCACACAATTGTGTTTCGATACAGATCCTGTGGGAGCTGGCTTGCCAGCGATGGCGTCCACTCAGGCGACGGAGATTTCCCCTTCGCCAGCCAGTTTGCGATTCAACTGATACCGCCAGCGCACATACAACAGCGCCGAGCAGAACACCGCCAGGCTTGCCGCCATCTCCAGCACCCCGAACAACTGCCGGTTCGGGTCATACGCGGCCAGTGCGCCTTTGATGAAATACAGATTCACCACAAAACACATCCACGAATGCCCGCGGGCGCTGCCCATGATCATCGCCGGGGCGAGGATCAGCCACGGGATCAGTTCGACCAGCAGAATCACCCACGGCCGCGCGCCGTGCAGGTCGGCGAATATCAGGTAATAGGCAGCCAGCAATCCGCCGAGGGCGAAAAAGCTCAGCAGGCTGATTACTCGCATCGCCTTCACGCGCGGCTCCAGCCACTCGACAGACGGCAGGACTTTCGGCTTCCTGGCCACGTCAACCCTCCAGTTTCTGCGCGGTCTTGGCCAAGCGCAGACCGAGCGCGCGACACAGCGCCACTTCGTGCTGATCCAGCCCACTTTTACCATCCGCCCCGGCGTGATGGCTGGCACCATAAGGCGTGCCGCCGCCCTGGGTTTCCAGGAGCGCCGATTCGCTGTAGGGCAGGCCGGTGATGAGCATGCCGTGGTGCAGCAGCGGCAGCATCATCGACAACAGGGTGGTTTCCTGACCGCCGTGCAGGCTGGCGGTGGAGGTGAACACGCCGGCCGGTTTGCCAACCAGCGCTCCGGTCAGCCACAGGTTGCTGGTGCCATCGAGGAAGTACTTGAGCGGCGCGGCCATGTTGCCAAAACGCGTCGGGCTGCCCAGGGCCAGACCGGCGCAGTTTTTCAGGTCGTCGAGGGTGGCGTAGAGCGCGCCTTCGTCCGGGATGTCTGGCGCTACGGCTTCGCACTCGGTGGAGATCGCCGGCACGGTACGCAGACGCGCTTCGAGGCCGGCCTGCTCGACACCGCGGGCAATCTGCCGCGCCATCTCGTTGGTCGAACCGCTGCGGCTGTAATACAACACCAGAATGTACGGCGCGCTCACGGCAGCAACTCCAGAATATTCTCCGGTGGACGACCGATGACGGCTTTGTTGCCGACTTCGAGAATCGGTCGTTCCATCAGTTTTGGATGCTCGGCAATCGCAGAGATCAGTTGATCTTCGCTGAGGCTGTCGTCAGCGAGCTGAAGCATTTTGTATTCATCTTCCCCGGTACGCAGCAATTGCCGCGCGCTGATGCCCAGCTTGCCGAGCAGGGCCTTGATTTGCGCAGCGTCCAGCGGGGTTTCGAGGTAGCGCACGACGTTTGGCGTCAGGCCGCGGGCTTCAAGAAGCTCCAGTGCCGCGCGAGATTTCGAGCAGCGCGGATTGTGATAAAGCGTCAGATCGGTCATGTCGGGTCGCTTCTGGCGTAGAGTGGCGGCTATTCTAACTGTGCAGCGCGCAATCCAGAACCTTCAGAGGTGATGGGTTGCAGGCGTATTCAGATTTTCACAAGGAACATGACATGACACGGCGATTGGCAGCGGCATTGACGATAATCGGGGCGTTGATGCTGGGGGGCTGCGGCAACGATTACGGGATTGACCAGAACGGTCAGAAGGTCGCATCCGAGCGCCTCGACAAGCAATGGGTGATCATCAACTACTGGGCCGAATGGTGTGGCCCGTGTCGAACCGAGATCCCGGAACTCAATCACTTGGCTGATGAGCTCAAGAGCAGGAATGTCGGTGTGTTCGGGGTCAACTTCGACAACGTGCAGGGTGAAGAGCTGAAGAGTGCGAGCGAAAAACTCGGCATCAAGTTCACCGTGCTGGCGCAGGATCCGGCGGAGTTGTTCGAGCTGCCACGCAGCGAAGCGCTGCCGGTGACGTACATCATCGACAACAAGGGCAAGGTGCGGGAACAGCTGATGGGTGAGCAGACGGCGGCGGGGGTGATGGCCAAGCTTGATGCGTTGCAGGCGGCGAAGTAGGCATGCCAAGCATATGTGGCAAATGAGCCTCTGTGGCGAGGGGATTTATCCCCGATGGGGCGTGAAGCGGCCCCCGCGTAGTTTCAGACAACCGTACTCCGAGGTTTCAGGGCTGCTACGCAGCCCATCGGGGATAAATCCCCTCACCACAGCAGATCAACCCTCTTCCAGCCACCAGCGCAACGGTTTGCCTTGCGCCGGCCAGAAACGCATCTGCTCGATGGGCGAAATGTCCCAGCGCTCGACATGCTCCAGCGCCTCCAGGAAGCGTTGTTCCTGTTCCATCAGCGCCGGTGCACACAGTTTGCGGGTCTTGCCGATCTTGCCGAAGGTCAGCTTGTCGCCATCCAGGGTGTACGGCGCGAACCAATGGTTGCAGCCGCCGTTACCGTAGGCGCGACCATCATCGCCAAGGGTCACGGTCAGATGGCTGTAATCCATCAATGGCCGCTCGCCGATCCATTCCAGAATGTAACTGCGGTTCTGTTGCAGTTGCACAGGCTCGGCGGCGCAGCCCGCGAGGCCAACACCGACCAGAGCGGTCAGGGCAAAGCGTTTCATCACGCGGGCTCCTGGCATTTCGGGCACAGGTGCTTGTCGCCAACAGCCTTCCAGCCCAACTCGGCGATGCGTGCGGTGGCGGCCGGTTTTTCTGCCGTTTTGCCCAGCTTGGCGTCCACTGCAAACTCGAAGCTCAGCTCTTTGGCGCAGCTGTCGCAATTGACCTGCCAGGTGTGGATCGCCAGTTCGCCGAACACCGGGCCTGTGGTCATCGCGGTCCATTGGCCCGGCGGGTTGATCAGGTGGCGGACGGTTTCGACAGTCAGACGCATGGACAAATCCTTGCTGCCTTTGAGGGTGACCAACAGCGCGTCACCGATGCGGATCGAGCCACCGTTGCCGGTAACCTGATAGCGGCCCGGTACGAGGGCGCGGCATTCGGTGAGGGTGTGTTGCGGGTTCATCAGGTTGTAGCGGAAATCGTGTTCGACCATGGGTCCTCCAAATATGCGCGACATGCTAGCACGGGCTACGTTGCAGAATGATGCGCGCGTGCGACCTTCGATCAGGTTCAAATCGACCTGCACACATGGCAAACTGCCGCCCTCGACTCTGAAGGAACGGAACATGGCGCTGATCGAATGTTATGAATGCAAGCGGAGCATCAGTTCCGAAGTCAAAGCGTGCATTCATTGCGGGGCTCCGATGGCGGAGCACCAGGCTCACGCACAAACGCAGACCGCAGCCGCTCGGGTTCAGGCTTCGGCGATTTCTTTCGGCAGTCTGCCGCGTAACAGCGCGGTTCCTGAGGCTGCGGTGTTACCGCAAGCGTCCGAGGGATTGCCGAAAATCATGCCGGCCGCGGCGGGGCGTCGGCGTCGACAGCAGGCCGCGCAAGCTGCGCAGATCAATGAGGACGGCAGCCGCCCGGTGGAAGGCTGGCTGAAGATCATGGTGTTTCTGATTCCGTGGATTTTCGTCTGGTTCCTGCTGCGCAACGGCCATTCGGCGAAACAACGGCTGTTTGGTTTCGGCTGGCTGGCCCTGCTGATTCTGGCGTCCACGCTGAAATAATCGCCTGAGCGATCAACCTTCGACCTGGTTCTGTGGCGAGCCCGCCGCCCAGGTCGCGATGTTGTGCAGGGTGGTCGCGGCAATTGCGCCCAATGCCTCCTGCGTCAGGAAAGCCTGGTGCGCGGTGACAATCACGTTAGGAAAGGTCAGCAGGCGCGCCAGCACATCGTCCTGCAACGGCAGGTCGGAACGATCCTCGAAAAACAGCTGCGCTTCTTCTTCATACACATCCAGCCCCAGATAACCGAGTTGACCGTCCTTGAGGGCGTCAATAAGCGCGGGAGTGTCGACCAGTCCGCCGCGACCGGTGTTGATCAGCATGGCGCCTGATTGCATATGCGCCAGTGAATCGCGATTGATCAGGTGTTTGCTCTGTTCGTTCAGCGGGCAGTGCAGGCTGATGATGCGCGACTGCGCGAGCAAGTCCGGCAGGCTCAGATAACGTGCGCCGAGTGCCAGAACATCGGGATTTGGATACGGATCGTACGCCAGCAACTCACAGCCGAAACCGTGCATGATTTTCGCGAAGGTGGCGCCGATCTGCCCGGTGCCGACGATGCCGACAGTCTTGCCGACCAGATCAAACCCGGTCAGGCCATGCAGGCTGAAATCGCCTTCGCGGGTACGGTTGTAGGCGCGGTGCAGGCGGCGGTTGAGGGCGAGGATCAGCGCTACGGCATGCTCGGCCACGGCATGCGGCGAGTAGGCCGGAACCCGCACGACGGCCAGCCCCAGACGTTGCGCCGCGAGCAGATCGACATGGTTGTAACCGGCCGAACGCAAGGCAATCAGCCGGGTACCGCCCGCCGCCAGACGTTCCAGCACTGCAGCGCTGAGGTCGTCATTGATAAAGGCGCAGACCACTTCGTGCTGGTCGGCCAGTGCCGCCGTGTCGAGACTGAGCCGGGCCGGTTGAAAATGCAGTTCGATACCCGCGGGGCAATCGGCGCCGAGGAAACTCTCGCGGTCGTAGGTCTGGCTGCTGAAAACGATCGTGCGCATGAAATCCTCCTGAGGCATCACCTGGGCTGAATCCCCAGAGTCCACTTTAGCCGTGAAGGCGTTGACCGGCATTGCGCTGGATCAGGCGCTGATCTTCGCTTGCGCGGCCAGTCGGTTGATCGCCCGTTCCAGCTCATCCAGCGCTATCGACGCTTTCGGGTCTTCCTGTTTGAGCAGGGTTTCACTGCGCTGGCAGGCTGCGCGCAATTGCGGTACGCCGCAGTAACGCGTGGCGCCATGCAGGCGATGCACGCGTTCAATCAGTGCATTCTGATCGTGGCTGTCGCGCGCGCTGCGGATGGCTTCGCGGTCGGCTTCCAGTGAGGCCAGCAGCATCGCCAGCATGTCCGCCGCCAGATCTTCTTTACCGGCAGCCAGACGCAAACCTTCCTCGTGATCAAGCACCGGCAATTCGTGATTGCCCACAGCACTTTCGCTGACTCGCTCCGGCGCCTGATTGCGCAGTGCCAGACCAGTCCATTTCAGCACCACTTGCGCCAGTTGCCGCTCGCTGATCGGTTTGGTCAGGTAGTCATCCATGCCGCTTTGCAGCAACGCACGTTTTTCGTTGGCCATGGCATGGGCGGTGAGGGCGACGATCGGCAGCGGTGTGCAATGCCGTTCGCTTTCCCACTGGCGAATGGTTTCGGTGCTCTGGCGCCCGTCCATGCCCGGCATCTGCACGTCCATCAGCACCAGATCAAATGATTCGGTCTGCACCGCTTTGACCGCGGCATAACCGCTTTCCACGGCCAATACCTTGGCGCCCATGTCTTCGAGCAGTGTCTGCACCAGCAACAGGTTGGCCGGGTTGTCGTCGACGCACAGCACTTTCGGCGCGCGACTCGACAGCGGTTCGCCGGGTTCGTTACGCGGTTGGCGGGGATTGGCCAGATCCGACAGGGCGCGGCGCAGTTTGCGCGTGCAGGCCGGTTTGGCTTGCAACTGGCTGTGCGGGTTGGGCACTGACAAATGGAACAGCGTCTGCTCGGTGGTCGGGCACAGCACCAGCACTTTGCAGCCCAGGTGTTCGAGGTCCCAGATATGCTGGTTCAGGCGCTCGGGCAGCATATCGTTACTGGTGATGCCGATCACCGCCAGATCAATCGCCTGATCGGTCTGGTGTGCGCCGGTAACGCCATTGGTCAGGCTTTCCAGCGTATTGAACGGGGTGACAACAAGCCCGCAGTCTTCCAGTTGATGCTGCAAGGCCTGACGCGCCAGTTCATGGTTTTCCAACACGGCGACCCGGCGGCCGAGCAGCGGCGCGGAGGGCAAATCTTCGGCGTCGTCGCGGGCCTTGGGCAGGCTCAGGCTGATCCAGAATTCCGAACCTTCGCCCGGCGTGCTGTCGACGCCGATTTCGCCGCCCATCTGTTCGATCAGGCGCTTGGAGATCACCAGGCCCAGACCGGTACCGCCGGGCTGGCGCGACAGCGAATTGTCGGCCTGGCTGAAGGCCTGGAACAACGCACGCACGTCCTGATTCGACAGGCCGATGCCGGTGTCCTGAATGCTGATGCGCAGCTGCACGCTGTCTTCGTGTTCTTCTTCAAGCATTGCGCGGGCAACGATGGTGCCCTCGCGGGTGAACTTGATGGCGTTGCTGACCAGGTTGGTGAGGATCTGCTTCAGGCGCAGCGGGTCACCGACCAGCGACAGCGGCGTGTCGCGGTACACCAGACTGACCAGTTCCAGCTGCTTGGCGTGAGCGGCGGGGGCGAGAATAGTCAGGGTGTCTTGCAGCAAGTCGCGCAGGTTGAACGGAATGTGGTCGAGCACCAGTTTGCCGGCCTCGATTTTCGAGAAATCGAGAATCTCGTTGATGATCCCGAGCAGGCTGTCGGCAGACTTTTCGATGGTGCCTAAATAGTCGAGCTGGCGCGGGGTCAGTTCGCTTTTTTGCAACAGGTGGGTGAAGCCGAGAATACCGTTGAGCGGCGTGCGGATTTCGTGGCTCATGTTGGCGAGGAATTCGGATTTGATCCGGCTCGCCTCCAGCGCCTCTTTACGGGCCAGATCGAGTTCGATGTTCTGGATCTCGATGGTCTCAAGGTTCTGGCGTACGTCTTCGGTGGCTTGATCGACGCTGTGCTGCAATTCTTCCTGGGCGTTTTGCAGGGTGCCGGCCATGCGATTGATGCCCGACGCCAGTTCATCCAGTTCCTGACTGCCGAGCGGTGGCAGGCGGGTTTCCAGGTGACCGTCCTTGAGTTGCGCGACGGCCTGTTTGATCTGGCTCAGCGGCCGATTGATGGTGCGGCCCATGCGTAACGCGAGCAGCGCCGCACCGGCAAGGCCAGCGGCGATCAACAACAGGCTGGCAAACAGGCTGCGATAACCGCGCAGCAACATGCCGTTGTGCGAGAGCTCGAGTTCAACCCAGCCGAGCAGGCGGTCGGATTCTGCCGGGATCAGTTCTCCGGCGAGGTTGCGGTGCTTGCCGAAGACCGGCATCAGGTAACGGGTTGCGTCATTGCCGCTGCGTCGTTGCAAATGCGCGCTGTTGCCGCTCGGCGCCTGATTGAGCATGGTCGGGCCGGCGTGGGCCAGTGGCGAGCGATCCGGCGCGAGAAAGGTCACCGCGCGCACGTCCGGTTGCTCAAGGGACTGAGTGGCAATGCGTTCGAGCAATTCGCCATTGCCGTGGCCCATCGCCGGCGCCACCAGCGGTGCCAGTTGCTCGGCGATCATTTCGCCACGCTGGAGCAATTGGGTTTGCAGGTCGGACTGCTGCGTCCAGGTGAAATAACCACCCAGCACCAGCGCCATCAGGCTGGTCGGCAACAAGGTCAGCAACAACACGCGACCTTTGATTCCCAGTTTCTTGAGCACGCCTATCTCCTGCATCCCGCTGATCTGTTGACTCATGCGTGCATCCGGCACGCGACATGGGCGCAGTGTAGCGATTTGCTCGCGGGCAATCTCCGGAAAAATACGGGCGTTGTCGTTCGGCGTGGCAAGGCGCGTTCGTCCGACAGTGCAACCTTGGGTTGCCCGGTGTCTGACAATCTTGAATAATCGCGCCTAACTGAGAATTACTTGCAGATACTCATGACTCCTGTTTCCGTTGGCCAGCCACGCATTCTTTCCATCGAGGACGATCCTGTCCTCGGTGCCTATGTTCATGAGCATCTGGGTCGCAGCGGCTTTCAGGTGACCTGGTGCCAGAACGGGCAGGAAGGCCTGAGCATCGCCCAACGCCAGCCGTTCGACGTGGTGTTGATGGACATTCTGTTGCCGGGGCTGGACGGTCTGAACGTGCTCACCCAACTGCGCCAGAGCCATTCGACGCCGGTGTTGTTGATGTCGGCGCTTGGTGCCGAAGCTGATCGTATCAGTGGCTTTCGGCTGGGCGCCGACGATTACCTGCCCAAGCCGTTCAGCATGGCCGAACTGCATGTACGCATCGAAGCGATCCTGCGCCGGGTCGCCCTTGATCGGCGTCCTCCAGGGCTCTCGGTGCCAGTGGCGACAGGCACGCTGCGTTTCGACGATGAACAGTGCGACGTGTTCTTCTGCGAGCAACCTGCCGGCCTGACCCGAAGCGAATTCCGTCTGCTGGAAACCCTCAACCGCAATGACGAGGAGGTACTGAGCAAGGCCTTCCTTTATCAGCACGTTCTGCAACGCGGCTACGCCGCTCACGATCGCAGCCTCGACATGCACATCAGCCAGATCCGCCGCAAACTCAAAGCCATCGGCTACACCGAGCGCGAAGTGCGCACCGTGTGGGGCAAGGGCTACGTGCTCAGTGGTGCTGATGAAAGTGTCTGAGTTGCCGGGGCGTCATTCGCTGTTCTGGAAACTGGCCTGTTTGCTGGTCGCGTTCTGTCTGCTGATGATCTGGCTGAGCTGGTCGTGGGGCCGTTATATGGAGGAGCGTAACCAGTTCCTCTCCGACGAGGCTCGCGGCACTTTGGCGCGTTATGCCGGTGAGGCCGAACGGGCATGGCAGCAAGGTCGGCGTGACGGCATCGATAGTTGGCTGCAGAGCATGGAATTGCGCGAGGCTGGCTGGGTCGGCGTAATTGACAGCAATTTACAGTCGCTGGGCACTGAGCCACTGCATGATGAGGAAATCCAGCGCCTGACGTTTCTGCGCGGGCTCGATTGGCCGATTCATAAAAAGGGCCGGCCCGGGCTGCGCATACCGTTTCCCAAGGATCCTTCCGCCGGCAGTCTGGTGATCGAGTTGCCCGAGCGTTTCCTGCCGGGCAAATATCGACTGTTTTGGCGGGTGATCACCAACGGGGTGATTCCGGGGCTGTTCACCTTGCTGCTGTGCGTCGGGCTGTATCGCCTGCTGGTGGTGCCGCTGAACAATCTGCGCGAACAGGCCAATGCCTGGCGTGCCGATCAATTGAATGTGCGGCTGTCGAGCGGCATCACCCAGCGCCCGGACGAACTCGGTGAACTGGCCCGGGCGTTCGACTCGATGTCCGAACGCTTGCAAACCACCGTCGCCCTGCAACAGCAATTGCTGCGCGATCTGTCTCACGAATTGCGCACACCGCTGAGCCGCCTGCGCGTGGCCAGCGAAAGCGAACAGGGCCTGGTGCAATTGCGCGAACGCATCGGCCGTGAAGTCGACGGCATGCAGCGACTGGTCGACGACACCCTGCAACTGGCGTGGCTCGACACCGAACGCTCACCATTGCCCGACGAAGCGATCCAGATTCAGGCGTTGTGGGAGATGCTTACCGACAACGCCTGTTACGAAAGTGGCTGGCCGAGCCTGCAATTGCAGTGCTCGGTGCAGGCTTCTTGCTGGGTGCGCGGCAATCTCAACACCTTGGCCCAGGCGCTGGAGAACATCCTGCGCAACGCCATTCGTCATTCGCCCGAGAGCGGGATTGTGCGGCTGGATGGGCGGCGGGACGGGGATTACTGGCACCTGTGGCTGGAAGATCAGGGCGGCGGGGTGGCTGAAGCGGATTTGCAGCGGATTTTTGATCCATTCACCCGACTCGACGGCTCGCGACCGGGGGACGGTGGTTTTGGCTTGGGGCTGAGCATCGCGCGCAATGCCGTGCAGCGTCAGGGCGGAAGTATTTGGGCGGAGAACAGCGGGGCGGGGTTGCGGCTGAATTTGCGGTTGGTGGCGGATGATGGTGTCGCGCCGACTGATGCTATCGCGAGCAGGCTCGCTCCTACAGTGGAGCTGTGTTCGCCCGTGATTGTATGACTAGCCCAGTTCTCCTGTAGGAGTGAGCCTGCTCGCGATGTAGTCCCTTGCAACCACAGTATCCGAAGGCGTTGAGGGAGTGCTCTGGTATTTCTGTATGACATTTCCCAAGCTGTGTTGGCGGTCATTTCAAGGTTTCTTGAGGGGTTAAGCTCCTGTTTCACCTCATCTTCAAGGAATTGCGCATGAATGCATCCAGCCTGATCGGCAGCACAGGTGGCGATCGTTTCAGTGAAGTGCTCGCACTGATCCAGAGCTCCAGACACAAGGCCATGCAGGCAGTCAATACACACTTGATTGAACTCTATTGGCAGGTTGGTGCGCATATCAGTCGCAAGATTGAACTAGCGGAGTGGGGGGATTCGGTGGTTGAGCAATTGGCTGATCATTTGGCTCTGACGCAACCGGGATTGCGGGGATTTACCCGGCGCAATTTGTTCCGAATGCGCCAATTTTACGAGGCTTACCAAGGCTATGAGAAAGTGTCAGCACTGCTGACACAATTACCCTGGACTCATAATTTGCTCATTTTGACTCAGAGTAAGCTCCCTCAAGAGCGCGAATTTTATCTGCGGATGGCTATTCAAGAAAAATGGTCTACGCGAGAGTTAGAGCGTCAATTCAAGGGAGCTCTGTTCGAACGAAGTGTCACCGATCCAGCAAAGGCATCTGCGGCCTTGAAGCAAACTCACCCAGCAGCACTGGAGATATTCCGCGATTCCTACATCGTCGAATTTCTCGACCTCCCCGGTGCTCATGCAGAAACCGATCTGCATCAGGGATTGTTGGGGCGTCTCAAGGAATTCCTGATCGAACTGGGTCGCGACTTCTGCTTCGTCGGTTCCCAATATCCACTGCAAGTCGGCGGTCGGGATTTCTCGCTCGACTTGCTCTTCTTTCATCGAGGCCTCAATTGTCTCGTGGCCATTGAACTCAAGGTCGGGCGTTTCGAGCCGGAATACATGGGCAAGCTGGACTTCTATCTGGAGGCGCTGGATCGCGGCGAGCGCAAACCTCACGAAAATCCGGCAATCGGCGTATTGCTGTGCGCCAGCAAAGAAGACGAGGTCGTCGAGTATTCCCTTAACCGTAGTCTTTCGCCTGCGTTAATAGCGGAATACCAGACTCGATTGCCGGACAAGCAATTGCTGCAAGCCAAGCTGCATGAGTTCTACGCATTGAATGTTTCGCAAACGGACAGCGCCGAGTCATCTGCTTATTCCCATAAACCATAAGCACCGCACTTTGCGTGATATGGCCTTCGCGGGTTTGCCGGTATGATAGGCGCCCCCGCACGTCTGGATTGCGAATACGCCATGACCCTGCAGTACCCAACCATCGCCGATTGCGTCGGCAACACTCCGCTGGTGCGTTTGCAGCGCCTGCCCGGTGCTACCAGCAACACCCTATTGCTCAAGCTCGAAGGGAATAACCCGGCGGGTTCGGTCAAGGACCGTCCGGCGCTGTCGATGATCACCCGTGCCGAGTTGCGCGGGCAGATTCACGCCGGCGATACGCTGATCGAAGCGACCTCGGGCAACACCGGGATCGCGTTGGCGATGGCCGCCGCGATCAAGGGTTACAAGATGATCCTGATCATGCCCGACAACTCCAGCGCCGAGCGCAAAGCGGCGATGACCGCTTATGGTGCCGAGCTGATTCTGGTCAGTCAGGAAGAGGGCATGGAAGGCGCTCGCGATCTCGCCCAACGCATGGAGGCCGAAGGCCGTGGCAAGGTGCTGGATCAGTTCGCCAATGGCGACAATCCTGAAGCGCACTACACCACCACCGGTCCGGAGATCTGGCGTCAGACCGAGGGCACCATCACTCACTTCGTCAGCTCGATGGGTACCACCGGCACCATCATGGGCGTCTCGCGCTACTTGAAAGAGCAGAGCGACACCGTGCAGATCGTCGGTCTGCAACCGATGGAAGGCTCGGCCATTCCCGGCATTCGCCGCTGGCCAGAGGAATACCTGCCGAAGATCTATCAGGCCGATCGCGTTGATCGGATTGTCGACATGGCGCAAAGCGAGGCCGAGGACGTGACCCGTCGTCTGGCCCGCGAAGAAGGCATCTTCTGCGGCGTGTCCTCGGGCGGTGCGGTAGCAGCGATGCTGCGTCTGTCTCAAGAGGTTGAAAACGCGGTGATCGTCGCGATCATCTGCGACCGTGGCGACCGATACTTGTCGACCGGCATTTTCGACGCGCCCAACTGATGGCCAAGCAAGAGAGAGGCCTGCGCTTCCAGCCCACCGGCGGCAGCAAGGCCCCGCAGATCCCGACTGGCAAGAAACAGCGCTTGAACATCGAGCGCCTGGCCAATGACGGGCGCGGTATCGCGTTTTTCGAAGGCCGGACCTGGTTCGTCCTCGGCGCGCTTGCCGGTGAAGAGGTCGAAGCGCGCGTGCTCGGCGCCCACGGCAAAGTGGTCGAGGCGCGCACCGAACGCGTGTTCAAGGCCAGCGAACTGCGCCGCCCGACGCCGTGTCAGCACGCCGGTCGCTGTGGTGGTTGCAGCGTTCAGCACTTGCCCCACAGCGAACAGCTTGCCCTGAAACAGCGCATGCTCGCCGAGCAATTAACGAAGGTTGCCGGTGTCGAACCGCAAGAGTGGGCAGCACCGTTGACCGGCCCCGAGTTCGGCTATCGCCGTCGCGCTCGCGTCGCCGTACGCTGGGACATGAAAGCGAAGAAACTCGAAGTGGGTTTCCGCGCCGCCGGCAGTCAGGACATCGTCGGCATCAATGAATGCCCGGTGCTGGTACAGCCCTTGCAGCCGATCATGACCCGTTTGCCGGAGATGCTCCGTCGTTTGAGCAAGCCGCAAGCGTTGGGCCATGTCGAATTGTTCGCAGGTTCGTCGCTGGCGGTGTTGCTGCGACACATGGCGCCGTTGTCCGAAGCAGATCTGACGATCCTCAAGGACTTCTGCCAGTTTCATGAAGCGCAGTTGTGGTTGCACGGCGAAGACGGGCCGCAACCGGTCGATGCCACGCAGTCGCTCAGTTATCGCCTGGAGCAGTGGGATCTGGATCTGGCTTACCGGCCGGGGGATTTCATTCAGGTCAACGCGGGCGTCAACGAAGCGATGGTTGCGCAGGCACTGGACTGGCTGAAGCCGACCAGCGAAGAGCGCGTGCTGGACCTGTTCTGCGGGCTCGGCAACTTTGCTTTGCCACTGGCCAGAACGGTGCGTGAAGTGGTGGCGGTGGAGGGTGTGCAGACCATGGTCGAGCGTGCCGCCGCGAACGCCGCCAGTAACAATTTGCATAACACAAAGTTTTTTCAAGCCGATTTATCCCAGCCTTTGAGCCATGCTCAGTGGATCGGAAATGGCTTTTCTGCGGTACTCTTGGACCCACCGCGTGACGGTGCTTTCGAGGTGGTGCGCAAGCTGGCGACCCTGGGTGCCAAGCGGTTGGTGTATGTGTCGTGCAACCCTGCAACGCTGGCGCGCGACACGGTCGAATTGATCAAGCAGGGCTACCGGTTAAAACGTGCCGGGATTCTCGATATGTTTCCTCAGACGGCACATGTCGAGGCCATGGCGTTATTTGAAGCGAGCCAGGATGGCTCGTCTGATCCGTCTGGTCCGTCCGTACAGCGCTCGCTCTAGCCCCACGAGTGCAAACGGGCAACGAAGGTCAGCGATTTTGACGCATTGAATCTGCGTCGTAGGGAAGGTAAAGCAAGATGGTACAGGTGAGAGCACACCAGCCGATCAACACTGACGGCAGTATCAATCTCGAGGCTTGGCTCGATCACGCGGTCAGTGTCGATCTGGCACTGGATCGCGAAGCCTTGAAAGAAGCCTGCGAGTTTGCTCGCGAGGCCGAACAACAGTCCAATGCTGCGAAAAACCTGTGGGCCGAGGGCTCCGGGAGTTTCAGAACCGGCCTTGAGATCGCCGAGATTCTCGCCGATCTCAAGCTCGATCAGGATTCGCTGGTCGCGGCGGTCCTGTACCGTGGCGTGCGCGAAGGCCAGATCGAATTTGCGGCGGTCGGCCAGCGCTTTGGTCCGGTGGTGGCCAAACTGATCGACGGCGTGCAGCGCATGGCCGCGATCAGCGCCAGTCTCAGTCCGCGCCAGTCGATGGTCATGGGCACGCAAGGGCAGGTGGAAAACCTGCGCAAAATGCTCGTTGCCATGGTCGACGACGTGCGGGTTGCCCTGATCAAACTGGCGGAACGCACCTGCGCCATTCGTGCAGTGAAAACCGCCGACGACGAGAAGCGTAACCGTGTCGCCCGGGAAGTCTTCGACATCTATGCGCCGCTCGCGCACCGGCTCGGCATCGGTCATATCAAATGGGAACTGGAGGACTTGTCCTTCCGTTATCTCGAACCTGATCAATACAAGCAGATCGCCAAGTTGCTCCATGAGCGGCGGCTTGATCGCGAGCGTTTCATCGCCGACGTGATGACCCAGCTCAAGGATGAATTGCAGGCCACCGGCGTCGACGCCGACATCAGCGGTCGGGCCAAACACATCTATTCGATCTGGCGCAAAATGCAGCGCAAGGGTCTGGAATTCAGCCAGATCTACGACGTGCGTGCAGTGCGCGTGCTGGTCCCGGAAATGCGCGATTGCTATACCGCGCTGGGTATCGTCCACACGCTGTGGCGACACATCCCGAAAGAATTCGACGACTACATCGCCAACCCGAAAGAGAACGGCTACCGCTCGTTGCACACGGCCGTGATCGGCCCGGAAGGCAAAGTGCTGGAAGTGCAGATCCGTACGCATTCGATGCACGAAGAAGCCGAGCTCGGCGTCTGCGCGCATTGGCGCTACAAGGGCACTGACGTCAAATCCGGTTCCAATCACTACGAAGAGAAAATTTCCTGGCTGCGTCAGGTGCTCGAGTGGCATGAAGAGCTGGGTGATATTGGTGGTCTTGCCGAACAACTGCGCGTCGATATCGAACCTGATCGGGTCTACATCTTCACGCCCGACGGTCACGCCATCGACTTGCCGAAAGGCGCGACACCGCTGGACTTCGCCTACCGCGTACACACCGAAATCGGTCACAACTGCCGTGGCGCGAAGATCAACGGGCGCATCGTGCCGCTCAACTACAGCCTGCAGACCGGTGAGCAGGTCGAGATCATCACCAGCAAACACGGCACACCAAGCCGCGACTGGCTGAACTCCAACCTCGGTTACGTCACCACGTCGCGGGCGCGGGCGAAGATCGTTCACTGGTTCAAGTTGCAGGCCCGAGACCAGAACGTCGCCGCCGGTAAAACCCTGATCGAACGCGAGCTCACACGCCTCGGCCTGCCAGCGGTAGATTTCGACAAGTTGGCCGAGAAGGCCAACATGAAAACCGCCGAAGACATGTTCGCCGCCCTCGGTGCCGGCGACCTGCGTCTGGCGCAACTGGTCAACCTGGCGCAGCAACTGGTCGAGCCGGAACGCGGTAACGAACAGCTGGAACTGATCCCGCGCAAAGCGACCGGCTACAAGCCGGGCAAGCGCGGCGACATTCAGATTCAGGGTGTCGGCAACCTGATGACGCAAATGGCCGGCTGCTGCCAGCCGTTGCCTGGCGATGCGATTGTCGGTTACATCACCCAGGGCCGTGGCGTGAGCATTCACCGCCAGGACTGCGCCTCGGTGCTGCAACTGGGCGGGCGCGAGCCAGAGCGGATCATTCAGGTCAGTTGGGGACCAGTGCCGGTGCTCACCTATCCGGTGGACATCGTCATCCGCGCCTACGACCGTTCGGGTCTGCTGCGTGATGTCTCGCAGGTACTGCTCAACGAGCGGATCAACGTGCTGGCGGTCAACACCCGCTCGAACAAGGAAGACAACACCGCGCTGATGTCCCTGACCATCGAGATCCCGGGGCTGGATGCACTGGGTCGGTTGCTTGGGCGGATTTCGCAGTTGCCGAACATCATCGAGACGCGGCGTAATCGCACCCCGTGACGCAATCCCCTGTAGGAGCTGCCGCAGGCTGCGATCTTTTGACTTTGATTTTGAAAACAAGATCAAAAGATCGCAGCCTGCGGCAGCTCCTACAGGGATCGGTTCTAAGAGAGAATTTGATGTACAGCCTTGAAGACCTGCTCCATCTCATGAGCCGTCTGCGCGATCCGCAGTTCGGTTGCCCGTGGGACATCAAGCAAACCTACGCGACCATCGTCCCGCACACCCTCGAAGAGGCCTACGAAGTGGCCGACGCCATCGAGCGCGGCGATTTCGATCATTTGCAGGGCGAGCTTGGCGACCTGTTGTTTCAGGTCGTCTATTACAGCCAGTTGGCGCGAGAGGAAGGGCGTTTCGAGTTTGCCGGGGTGATCGACAGCATCACCCGCAAGCTGATCCGCCGTCATCCTCACGTTTTCCCTACTGGCGACCTGTACGCGCCGCTGGACGTGCCGCGTTTGAATGAAGAGCAGGTCAAGCAGCGCTGGGAAGAAATCAAGGCCGAAGAGCGTGCCGAGAAATCCGCCGCGCCGCAGCAGCTTTCATTGCTTGATGACGTACCGGCTGCGTTGCCTGCATTGTCGCGCTCAGCCAAGTTGCAGAAGCGTGCAGGGCAGGTCGGTTTCGACTGGCCGGACGCCTTGCCGGTGTTCGACAAGGTGCGTGAAGAGCTCGATGAAGTGCTCGAAGCGATGTCCGAAAACGATCCCGCAGCGGTGGCTGACGAGATCGGTGATCTGCTGTTTTCCGTGGTCAATCTGGCCCGGCATCTGAAGGTCGACCCGGAAACTGCATTGCGTGGCGCCAACGGCAAGTTCGAAAGACGTTTCCGTTTTATCGAACAGGCATTGCGTGACACCCACCGTCCCATAGAAGATTGCACCCTCGAAGAGTTGGACGCCCTGTGGGGTGAAGCCAAACGTCAGGAAAAGAATTTGCCCAGCTGCGGCTGAGCAACTGCCCAAGTGAGTAAGCACCATGAGTATTTCCCTTCGCGATCAGTTGCTCAAAGCAGGCCTGGTCAACCAAAAGCAGGCCAAGCAGGTCAGCAAGGACAAGCAGAAGCAGCAGCGTCTGGTCCACAAAGGTCAGATCGAGCTGGACGACTCGCAGCAGCGCGCCGCCCAGGAAGCCATGGCCGAGAAGGTCAAGCGCGACCAGGAGCTGAACCGTCAGCAGAAAGAGAAGGCCGAAGCCAAGGAGCGCGCCGCACAGGTCAAGCAGTTGATCGAAGTCTCGCGTCTGCCGAAGCTGACCACCGAGGATTACTACAACTTCGTTGACGACAAGAAGGTCAAGCGCCTGTCGGTCAACACGCTGATGCGCAACAAGCTCAGCAGCGGTTCGCTGGCGATCGTGCATCATGCCGGCGGCTATGAAGTGATTCCCCGTGAAGCGGCCCTGAAGATCCAGGAGCGCGATCCACAGCGCATCGTGCAACTCAACGTGCAGACCGAAGAGGTCAACGCCGAGGACGATCCGTACGCGGCCTATCAGATCCCTGACGATCTGATGTGGTAAATCGCTGAGCCTGTAACAACGACAAACCCCGCTGATCGCGGGGTTTGTCGTTTTCAATGCTGTGGTTGATTCAGGCAGATCGTAAATCCCGTTGCTGCTCTTGCACTTCCAGTTCGGCCTTGTAGTTGTGGGCGTCGATTTCGTTGTGGAACATCCCGACCAGCAAGTCTTGTTGATGCACATCCCAGATCCGGATACCGGCGGCTACGCCTTCATGGGACATGTGTGAATCGTCGCGTTCAGTTACTTTTACAGTCATCTGCTAGCTCCAAATCTCAAGTTATCTGCAGCAAGGCGTGTGCAGGACTCTTTTATAGAATTTGTTAGGCAGCTAAGTAAACGGCTGATTCGCGCAAGGTGTTGTTACGTATTTTGCAACAGTGCTGCAGGCCGCGTAATCCGCGACATTCGGTCGCAGGGCGGTAAGTTTCATGACAGAAGTTTCATTTTCAAATGCCGTATACCACCTGTGTAGGAGCTGCCGAAGGCTGCGATCTTTTGATCTGGATCTTAAAACACAAGATCAAAAGATCGCAGCCTTCGGCAGCTCCTACACAGGGATTTGTGTTGGGTCATGAGGTTTTTTGCAGGCCAAAAAAAAAAGCCCCGAACCAGTCGGGGCGTTTTTTCATGTGTGGCTCAAGCCTTGGGAATTACTTGCCTTCCCAGCGCTTCATCACCAGCGTCGCGTTGGTGCCGCCGAAGCCGAAGCTGTTGCTCATCACGGTGTTGATGGTGGCGTTTTCGCGAGTCTTGGTCAGAATCGGCATGTCAGCCACTTCCGGGTCCAGCTCGTCGATGTTGGCGGAACCGGCAATGAAGTTGCCTTCCATCATCAGCATGCAGTAGATCGCTTCGTGAACGCCGGCAGCGCCCAGGGAGTGACCGGACAGGCTCTTGGTCGAGCTGATCGCTGGAGCCTTGTCGCCGAACACTTCACGCACACCTTTCATTTCCGCGACGTCGCCGACCGGAGTCGAAGTGCCGTGGGTGTTCAGGTAGTCGATCGGGGTATCAACGGTGGACATCGCCATCTGCATGCAGCGGATCGCGCCTTCGCCACTTGGGGCAACCATGTCGTAGCCGTCGGACGTCGCGCCGTAGCCAACGATTTCCGCGTAGATCTTCGCGCCACGGGCCAGAGCGTGTTCCAGCTCTTCAACCACGACCATGCCGCCACCACCGGCGATGACGAAACCGTCACGGTCGGCGTCGTAGGCGCGGGAGGCTTTTTCCGGGGTGTCGTTACGCTTGCTGGACAGGGCGCCCATCGCGTCGAACAGGAACGACTGGCTCCAATGCTCTTCTTCACCGCCACCGGCGAAAACGATGTCCTGCTTGCCCATCTGGATCTGTTCCATGGCGGTACCGATGCAGTGAGCACTGGTGGCGCAGGCAGAAGCGATGGAGTAGTTCAGGCCCTTGATCTTGAATGGCGTGGCCAGGCAAGCGGAAACGGTGCTGCTCATGGTCCGCGTTACACGGTATGGGCCGACGCGCTTCACGCCTTTCTCGCGCAGGATGTCCAGCGCTTCCATCTGGTTCAGCGTGGAAGCACCGCCGGAGCCGGCGATCAGGCCGGTACGCGGGTTGGACACTTGCTCTTCGGTCAGGCCGGAGTCAGTGATCGCGTCTTTCATCGCCAGGTAGGCGTAAGCCGCGGCGTGGCCGACGAAGCGAAAGATCTTGCGATCGATCAGCTCTTCGAGGGGAAGGTCAATGGAGCCGGAAACCTGGCTACGCAGACCCATTTCGGCATATTCCGGGTTGAACCGGATGCCAGGGCGGCTTGCACGCAGGTTAGCGGAGACGGTCTCTTTGTCATTGCCCAGGCAAGAAACGATACCCAGACCAGTGATAACGACGCGGCGCATGCGGATAACCCTTAGAAGTTTTCAGTGGAGGTAAACACGCCGACCCGGAGGCCTTCGGCGGTGTAGATTTCGCGACCGTCCACAGAGACCGAACCGTCAGCGATTGCCAGGTTCAGCTTGCCCTTGAGGACGCGCTTGATTTGAATGTTATAGGTGACTTTCTTGGCGGTCGGCAGAACCTGGCCGAAGAATTTCACTTCGCCCGAACCCAGCGCACGGCCACGGCCCGGCAGACCTTGCCAGCCCAGGAAGAAGCCAACCAGTTGCCACATGGCGTCAAGGCCCAGGCAGCCCGGCATCACCGGATCGCCCTCGAAGTGGCAAGCGAAGAACCACAGGTCAGGGGTGATATCCAGCTCGGCGACCAATTCACCTTTGCCGTACTTGCCGCCTTCTTCGCTGATATGGGTGATGCGATCCACCATCAGCATGTTCGGGGCGGGCAGTTGCGCGTTACCTGGGCCGAACAGCTCACCGCGACTGCAGCGCAGCAGGTCTTCCCGAGTAAAGGCGTTTTGTTTGGTCATGCGAGCTCCTCAATAATCCCATGCGGCAGGTGGGGCAAATCTTCCCGACCGTTCGAAGCATTCATGCCTCGAACCGGCAGCCTACTCATAGACTATTGCGTTGTGGTGAAAGTCACAGCACCAAGGACATGAATGTACACTTGTGCACTGAAATTTTTAATCAAGCCTCTTTTGAGGCTCGTTCGGGTGCCTAAGACTGCCGCACTTTCGCTTTTCATGCCAGTCGCAGATGGTCGAAAAGCCGACACTAAGACACCCACCGCTGCAGAATCTGCTGCAGATCATTACGTTTGAACGGCTTCGCCAGATAATCGTTCATCCCCGCCGACAGACAGGTTTCCCGGTCGCCCTGCAAGGCATTGGCGGTCAGCGCGATGATCGGCACGTTGCCGCGTCCGGGCAGGCGGCGGATCTGCCGGGTCGCTTCATAGCCATCGATGATCGGCAGACGACAGTCCATCAGAATCACTTCGAACTCACTGCCCTCGACACTACGCACCGCCTGCACGCCATCGGTGGCGACACTGACAGTAAAGCCCAGACTGCGCAGCATCGCTTCAATAACCGTCTGATTGACCGGATTGTCTTCGACCAACAACACATGGCGCCCTTCACCATCGCCGCTGCCATTGAGCACCCGCGGCGCAGCCAATGGCGGCAATGCCTGCTTATAAAGAGCCAGCGGAATTTCCAGGGTGAACACCGAGCCAAGACCTTCCTCACTCTGCGCTCTTAATGTACCGCCCATGCGTTCGGCCAGTGTACGCGCGATCGGCAGGCCCAGACCGGTGCCGCCGTAGCGTCGCGAAATCGAGCTGTCAGCCTGCTGGAACGCGTTGAACATCAGCTCCAGGTGCTCGGACGAAATACCGATGCCACTGTCGCGCACCGAGCAGGTGAACCACAGCAACTCGTGATCCAGCGACTGCCACTGTGCCTCGATACTGACCCGGCCCTGTTCAGTGAACTTCAAGGCATTGCCGACCAGATTGACCAGAATCTGCCGGATGCGCGTCGGATCGCCCTGCACCTGCAGGCCGCGCATGTCTTCGGGAATCCGCAGGTTCAGCGCCAAGCCACGTTGCACTGCGCTGTGCTGGAACGACTGGGCGCACGCGCCGATCAGTTCGGCGAGGTTGAACGGAATGTGTTCCAGTTCAAGCTCCGAACGCTCGATGCGCGAGAAGTCGAGGATGTCGTTGATCACCTTGAGCAAGTGTTCAGTGGACTCCGAGGCGAGCGCGGCGTACTCGATCTGCTCCTCGGTCATCTCGGTGGTTTCCAGCAATTGCAGCATGCCCAGCACGCCATTCATGGGCGTGCGCAGTTCATGGCTCATCATCGCCAGGAAGTCGGATTTGGCGTTGTTGGCTTTTTCCGCTTCCTCGCGAGTCTGGATCAGTTGCGCCATCGCCTGATGCTGTTCACGACTGGCCTGTTCCAGCGCCTGAGCGAGATTGTTGATGTGCTGCGACAGCGCGCCCAGTTCGGTGTCATCGACGATCGGCAGCGGGGTTTTAAAGTCGCCATCCTGGATCGCCTTGACCGCGTCGCCGATATTGCGAATCGGCTGCGACAGGCTGCCGGCCAGACGTCGCGCCAGGACAAACGTGAAGAGCAGGGCGAACAGCGCCAGAATCCCGGCCTTGAGCAGAATTTCCTGCTGGCGCTGACTGAAGGCATCGTTGGACAGACCAACGATCACTCGCCCCAGATAGTCCTCGCTGGCCGCGCCGCTGCTGACTTTGGCGTCCTGGAAAAAATCATTGTTCAGGGCAATTCTTTGCAGCCGTACCGGCGCCTGGAACACTTCGACCTGATGCGGACGACTGTGGGCATCCGCCGGTTGTTCGACATACACCAGAATCCGGTTGGCGCTGTCCTGTACTTCAAGGAAGCGCACGTTGGGCGTTGCCAGCGTCGCCTTGAGCAGACTTTCCAACACGTCGTTGTTGCCGGATATCACCCCGTATTCGGTGGCGGGCGCCAGTTGGTTGGCGATCAGTTGACCGGTGTGGTTGAGCTCCTGGCGCAAATCCTGAATGCGCACAAAGGTGAAGAAACTGATCAACAACAAGGTCAGCAACAGTGCCGGGCCCAGGCTGATCAACTGAGTGCGGGTATTGATGTCCCAACGACGACGAAAATTCATGGGCGGCTTTCTCCTTCAGCCAACGCGCTGGCAACAGACGCTTCATTCAGCGGTTCGATACCCAAGGAACGAGCGACCTGGGCATTACTTGAGACCTTGAAGCGTTCGGGATAGAGCGATCGCGGCCAATGGATCGGCGGCTGGTCGAGCAACCGGTCGAGAACGCTCAGCCAATCGCTCTGGTCGCTGTAAGTGCTGGCCAGGCTGCCGGCGCGCACGAACGCGGCGTTTGGCCCGACCAGCGCCATTTGCCGGGAATAGCTGCTGAGCAGCAGATTTTTCGCGGTCTTCGGGTTGTACAGATCGGGGTCATCCAGGCCCAGCAGCACGTCGCTGTTTTTCAGCACGGCTTGCAGGGGGCGGCTGTCGTGAGTGTTGTCCCAGCGCTGGCTGACCACTTGCAGATTCAGCGGCTCGGCAGCCAGAAGCAGCTCTTTGAGGAGGAACTCGCTGTGTTCATCGAACAACACGCCAATCCTGCTCACCTGAGGCAGGATGTGGCGGATCAACTGCAACTGTCGGCTCAGCGGCGGATCACTCCAGAGCAAACTCAGGTGCGCCGGTTGCGCGGCGCCGAGGCGTTGTCGGGCTTGCAGACGACTGATGCGCAACACCAGCGTCGCCGGGCCTTGAGGTTCTTGCAGGCGCCAGTCGAGGCTCGGCAGGTCGAGCAGAATCAGGCGCAGGCTGGCCGGCAATTTGCCTGGCGCAGGCAGACTGGCCAAGGGCTGGAAACGCACGTTGTCGGTGGGACGCAATTCACTCAGTGCCTGCACGAACGCCTGCACGCCGGGGCTTTCTTCGGCGCCGGTCAACAGAATGTCGGCGGCTTGCACCGCCACGCCGTGCAACCACACGGTCACAAACAGGCAAAGTCCGGCCAGCCAATGGCCGAGGGTCGGCGCCTTCCTTGACAGACCGTGGCGCATCCTAGAACTCCAGCTCGGCGCTGACGTACATCACGCGGCGTTCGTCGTAATTGTTGTCGACGAAGGTGGTCGGCTCGTGATCGAGGCGCTGCTGCAACACGCCGGCCAGTTCCAGTTGGGCCTTGCCCAGCGTGATGCGTTTGGCGATTCGCGTGTCGACGCGCTCGAAGCGATAGCCGTTGAGCGCGTTGTCGCCGTAATAGAAGAGGGCGCTGTTCCAGCCGTGACCCCAATCGCGCAGCCATCCGGCAGAACCGCTGTGACTGGCGGTAAATTGCTGATCCAGCGGATTGCTCGCCTCGGCGTCGACGTAAGCGTAAGTGAAGCGCAAGCGGTCGACCGTGTTCACGCGCCAGTCGAGTTGGGTTTCGGTGCCGCGAAAACGTGAGCTGTTGGCGTTGCTGGCGATGTACTGATTGTTGCGCAGCGGTTCGCTGATCATCCCGGTGATCTCGTCGTAGAACAGTTTGACGTCGACCGCCAGGCCCCATTCGGCGAAGTAGCCGTTGTACCCCAGCTCTCGCGAGCGCATGTGTTCCTGGTCGAGATCGCCGGGGCCGCGGGTCTTGACGAAGTAGCGCGCCGAAGACTTGCCGTACGCCGAAGGTCGCAGTTTGCTGACCTGATAGCTCCAGTTGACGTTGTTCTCGAACATGTCCGGCGAGCGGATCGCCTCCGAGTACACCGCACGCAGGCCGTGACGCGGGTTGATCAGGTAATTGATCGCGAAGCGTGGGGTCAGCGAACTGCCGATCAGTTGCGTGTCCTCGAACATCGCGCCGCCCTGCAACAGCCAGTGTTCAGTGGCGCGCCACTCCAATTGGCCGAACGCCCGCCACGTAGTGTCGTCCAGCGTGCCGTTGAAGTAGGTCTCGGAATTGGCGCGGTCGTAACGATAGTTCAGGCCGCTGACCAGACGCAGGCTGTCGGACAAACTGAGGGTGTCTTGCAGTTCGAGGTCGTAGCGCGACTCGCGCGCGCTCTGGTCGATGTCGCCGCACAGGGTCTGACTGGCGCCGTTGCGCCACTGATCGAGCACTTGGTTGGCCAGAGCCATTTCCCGCGGCGTACCAGGTTCCGCGCCTGGACCGGTGAAGCGCGTGATGTTGCGCGCTAAACGTTCGGTGTAATTCGGGTTGAGCTGCCACAGCTGTGTCAGCTCCGGGCTGAACGACACCTCTGCATCACAGGCGCGCCACACCTGCTGACGATCCCAGTGCTGCGCCGAGCCTTGTATATAAAGACTGTGCTCGGGATTGATGTCGAGATTCCAGCGCACTGAACCGGCATAGTCCTTGGCCACCACGTCGGAATTGTTGCCGCTGTCAGTAATCCCCGAGAACACCGGGCGGTAGGTATAAGGCCGTTGATTGCTGCCGTCCTTCGCATTGACCTGCCAGTCGAGGCTCTGGTTGTCAGTCAGCGTGTGGCTGACCGCAAGGCTGAAGCGGTTCAAGCGGCGGCTGTCACGGTAATCGGCGCCCGTGCGATCGCTGTCGAAACCGTCATCCTCCTGGCCGGACAGCGACAGACGCAGATCACCGCCATTCCATCCGGTGCCCTGGCTGGCATAAAAATCGTTGATGCCGCGCTGGCCTCGGGTGATTTTCAGCCGTGTGCCGTGGCTGTCTGCCGGATTGCGGGTGATGATGTTGACCACCGCCATCAGCGCGTTGGCGCCGTAGCTGACAGTGTTCGGGCCGCGAAAGACTTCGATGCGCTCGATGTCCTCCATGGCCACCGGAATATCGCTCCAGTCCACCGTGGCCAGACCTGCGCGGTACACCGAACGGCCGTCGATCAATACCTGCATGCGCCGCGCTTCGGTGGCGTTGGTGCCGTGGTAATTGACCGCCGCCTGATTGCCGCTGATGTTGCCGACCATCATGCCCGGCACCAGCCGCAGCAGTTCGCTGATGTCGCGGGCGCCGCTGGCGCTGATCAATTCGCTGTCGAGCACGGTCATGCTCCCCGGCACTTCCGCCGGCGTCTGTTTCAGCCGAGTGGCTGTCAGTACCTGCGGCAGCGCCTGGCTGTCCATGAACAGGTCGTCCGCCAGCAATACCGGGCTGAACAACAGCGCCAGCAGCAGGGAGGAACGCGGTGGGGGAGGAGCGAAAAACACGACGCGGCCTATCGAACGAAGAATTGGCGCGCATGTTAACCGAGGACAGCGACTTTTCTAATCACGTTGCAGGCATTTTCCTAGGTTTTATTGGTCTTCTTCCTACAAGTGTCGGTAATTGACGCAGGGGCTGGCCGCGACCGGGTCGCCCCGTATAATGCCGGCATCGCCACTGGTATGGATTAACGGATTGCATATGACTGAGCAGCGCCCGATTGCGGTCCTGGGAGGCGGAAGTTTTGGTACCGCCGTGGCCAACCTTTTGGCCGAGAACGGCCATCAAGTCTTGCAGTGGATGCGTGACCCCGAGCAGGCCGAGGCCATCCGGGTCAACCGCGAAAACCCGCGTTACCTCAAAGGCATCAAGATTCTGCCGGGCGTGACTGCGGTCACCGACTTGCAGCACACCCTCGACGCCTGCGACTTGTGCTTTGTCGCGCTGCCGTCCAGCGCACTGCGCGCAGTGCTCGCCGCGCACGCCGAGCGTCTGAGCGGCAAGATGCTGGTCAGCCTGACCAAAGGCATCGAAGCCCACACCTTCAAGCTGATGAGCCAGATCCTCGAAGAGATCGCCCCGCAGGCGCGCATCGGCGTGTTGTCCGGGCCCAATCTTGCGCGGGAAATTGCCGAGCACGCGCTGACGGCAACGGTGGTCGCCAGTGAAGACGAAGAACTGTGCAAACAGGTGCAAGCCGCGCTGCATGGCCGCACATTTCGTGTTTACGCCAGCGCCGACCGTTTCGGTGTCGAACTGGGCGGGGCGTTGAAGAACGTTTACGCGATCATCGCCGGCATGGCGGTGGCCCTGGAAATGGGCGAGAACACCAAGAGCATGCTGATCACCCGCGCATTGGCCGAGATGACCCGGTTTGCGGTGAATCAGGGCGCCAACCCCATGACCTTCCTCGGCCTGGCGGGTGTTGGCGATCTGATCGTCACGTGCTCGTCGCCGAAAAGCCGCAACTATCAGGTCGGATTCGCCCTCGGTCAGGGCCTGAGCCTTGAGGAAGCGGTGTCGCGCCTCGGTGAAGTCGCCGAAGGGGTCAATACCCTGAAAGTGCTGAAAGCCAAGTCCCAGGAAGTCGGCGTCTACATGCCGCTGGTCGCCGGCTTGCACGCGATCCTGTTCGAGGGGCGCACGCTGGAACAGGTCATCGAGCTGTTGATGCGCGCCGAGCCGAAAACCGACGTCGACTTTATTTCCACCAGTGGTTTCAACTGACTGCTGTTATTCACGGGTAGGGGAGCTGAACATGAACGAATCAAAATCCGAAGCCAGGTACGAATCCATCCTCCTGCGGGTGTTGTGGATGATCGTCTACCTGCTGGTCTGGCAAGTGGCGCAGTTTATTCTCGGCGCGGTGGTGCTGGTGCAACTGATCTATCGTTTGATCTATGGCGCACCGAGCGCCAGCCTGATGAACTTCGGCGACAGTCTGAGCCAGTTTCTGGCGCAGATCGGCCGCTTCGGCAGTTTTCACAGCGACCAGAAGCCTTGGCCGTTTGCCGACTGGCCAGCGCCGCGTACGCCGGAAGGCGAGGCGCCACATGCCGTGCCGCCAGCACCGCATCCGGTTCGCGATGAGGAACCCAAGCTATGAAACTCTGGGTATTGCGTCACGGTGAGGCCGTGCCTTATGGCTCGTGCCCCGACTCCGAACGGGAACTGACCGAGCACGGTCGCAAGGAAGCCTTGAGCAGCGCGGCCCGATTGATCGGTCAGCCGCTGACGGCGATCTACGCCAGCCCCTACCTGCGCGCGCAACAGACCGCGCAGATTGTCCGCGAGGCGCTGGGCTTCGAGCCCGAGATCCGCACGGTCGAGTGGCTGACGCCGGAGGTCGATCCGGACAAGGTCACCGATCAGCTGGTTTCGGTGAGCAATGTGCTGCTGGTCAGTCACAACCCGCTGGTGGGCAATTTGCTCAGCTATCTGCAGCATGGCGCCGGGTATCCGCCGGAGAAAGTCAGCACGGCGGGGTTGGCCGAGCTGGAGAGTGCTGAACTGCTGATCGGCTCGATGACCCTCAACAGCCTCAAGCATCCTTAAAGCAAAAGATCGCAGCCTTCGGCAGCTCCTACATGGGATCGCATTCTCATGTAGGAGCTGCCGAAGGCTGCGATCTTTTGATCTTGTTTCTTTTAGTAAAAATTCCAACCAAGCACTTGCTTGGTTGACTACGCTTGCTCCAGACCTAAAAAAACAGGAGCGAGTCGCATGTCTGCCGCATTCCGTTTGCCGCTGGACGTGTTTTACGAACGTGAAGCCCGGCATCCGCGCCAGCGTTTTCTTGTGCAACCCATTGGTGGTGGCCAGGTCGACACGCTGACCTGGGCCGACGTCGGCCATCAGGCCCGCTGCGCCGCACACTGGCTGCGTGCACGGGAGTTGCCGCAAGGCAGCCATATCGCTCTGATCTCGAAAAACTGCGCGCACTGGATCATTGCCGATCTGGCCATCTGGATGGCCGGGCACGTGTCAGTGCCGCTGTATCCCAACCTGACGGCCGACTCCGTCGCTCAAGTGCTCAAACACTCGGAGAGTGTGCTGGCGTTTATCGGCAAGCTTGATGACTGGCCGAGCATGTCGACAGGCGTGCCGGCGGGCTTGCCGACCATCAGCCTGCCGCTGCATCCGCCCGGCGATTTCGATTTCAGCTGGGCCGATTTGCAAAGCAGCTCGCCGATCCAGGACGATCCGCGTCCCGCCGCCGAGCAACTGGCGACCATCATCTACACCTCCGGCACCACTGGCCTGCCCAAAGGCGTGATGCACAGTTTTGCCAATCTGGGATTTGCCACCAGCCGGGGCACGCAGCTCTTCGGGCTCAACGAGAGCGATCGGCTGCTGTCGTACCTGCCGTTGTGCCATGTTGCCGAGCGTATGTTCGTTGAAATGGCCTCGATCTATACCGGGCAGACAGTGTTCTTTGCCGAAAGCCTCGACACCTTCATCACCGATCTCAAGCGGGCGCGGCCGACGGCGATGTTCGGGGTGCCGCGGATCTGGACCAAATTCCAGATGGGCGTCTACAGCAAGATCCCGGCGAAGCGTCTTGATTTGCTGCTCGGTCTGCCCTTCATCGGCAAGCGTGTGGGGCATAAAGTGCTGGCGGGCCTGGGGCTGGACGCCTTGCGCGTGGCGCTTTCCGGTGCAGCACCAGTGCCGCAGACATTGCTCGCCTGGTATCAGAAACTCGGCCTCGATGTGCTGGAGGTCTACGGCATGACCGAGGGTTGCGGTTACTCGCACATCTGTTTGCCCGGCGAATACAAACAGGGCTGGATCGGCAAACCGTGCCCGGATGTCGAGGTGCGCATCGATGAATCCGGCGAGGTGCAGGTGCGCAGTCAGGCGAACATGCTCGGTTACTTCAAGGAACCACAAAAAACCGCCGAGACCCTCACAGCAGACGGCTATCTGCGCACCGGCGACAAGGGCGAACAGGATGCCGAAGGGCGCTTGCGCCTGACCGGGCGACTGAAGGAAATCTTCAAGACCAGCAAAGGCAAATACGTCGCCCCGGCGCCGATCGAAAACCGTTTGGCCGTGCACTCGCGCATCGAACAGGTGTGTGTGGTCGGTGATGGTTTGAGCGCGCCGCTGGGGTTGTGTGTGCTTTCGACCGTCAATCAGGAAGAGCCTCGCGCGAGCCTGCATTCGAGCCTGGAAAAACTGCTGGAGGAGGTCAACGCCGTGCTCGACAAGCACGAGCGTCTGCGCCGGCTGGTGGTGGTCAAGGACAGCTGGGCGGTGGAAAACGGCTTCCTTACGCCGACCCTTAAAATCAAACGCAACGTCATAGAAGACACCTACGGCGCCCGCTTCGAAGAATGGAGCGCGCGCAGCGAGGCGGTGCTGTGGCAGGATTGAGCGACGACTAAAACAACAAAGGAAGTCTGCGATGAGCTTGTGGCGTACCACTCCCAACATCGAGCAGTTGAACGCGATCCAGAAAAACACCATCGGCGAAGTGCTCGACATCCGTTTCGAAGCGTTCGACGAGGAGTCGCTGACCGCGAGCATGGTCATCGACCACCGCACTCATCAGCCTTATGGCTTGCTGCACGGCGGCGCTTCGGTGGTGCTGGCGGAAACCGTCGGCTCGATGGCCAGTTATCTGTGCATCGATGCCAGCAAGTTTTATTGCGTGGGGCTTGAGATCAACGCCAACCATTTGCGCGGCCTGCGCAGTGGCCGGGTGACAGCGGTGGCCAAGCCGATTCACATCGGCCGCACCACGCATGTCTGGGATATCCGCCTGACCAGCGATGAAGGCAAGGCCAGTTGTGTCTCGCGGTTGACCATGGCGGTTGTGCCACTGGGGCAACAACCGCCGGCTCGATGAGGATCATGCGATTGAGTCGTCACAGGTGTCGTCTAAAAGTGCAGATTTGATCGCGAGTATTTGCGTTGACCGGGCGCCGTTTCGCTGACGATGTAAAACACCTCTGTGGCGGCGGGGTCGTAGGCCTGATTGCTGGACATCGGCACCTCCTCCAGTTCGATGCCGCTGCCGACAGTGTTACTTTCCACATCCCAACGGGTCTGGCCCAGATCTGCGCTCAAGCCGGGAGTTGCGGTGGTGACAAATGTCGAGCGCAAGTCGCCAATCCCATTGGCGACCGCTCGACTGACTGCTGCCTGAGCATTGGCGTCCAATTTGTCAAAACCCGGTATTTGTGCGACCGCCAGGTTGGCCAGTTGACCCAGTGAGGAAAAGAAATGCCGGCTGCTGTACCCGACGACGGCTTTGGCCTTGTCGAGTGTCGGCCCGCTGCCTTTCGAGGGTTTGGTGGGCGTTCCCAAAAGGCCCCTTGCCGCGGAGGCTCCAGCTGCGCCGACGGCCGTCGCCGCGGCGGCGACCAAGGTTGATTGCAAGGCTTGTCCCGCAGGCTCGGCGCCAAACAACAGCGAGCCAGCATAGCCCAAGGCGCCACCCGCAGCACCCACGGCGCCCATGCTAGCGGCCCCGGTGCTGAAGTCGGCACGGCCGACGGAGGGATTGCTCGGGCCGGCGTTGGCGAGAAATTGTGAAGACAGTTCGCGAAACACAGTCCCGAATGCGCTGCCGATTTGCGCGGCTGCAGCGGTATTGCCTAATGGGTCGAGAGCGCCGAGCAAAGAGGGGGCTGCCCCCAGTGCTGCGCCAAGAACAGTTCCGCCGACTTTAGCTAAAAAAGGTGCCATGCTGCCGGGATCATCGAAAGACAAGCGCGACTGTGCCCAGTTAGTGCTGGCGTACCCACTGATCGCTCCGGTGATGCCGCCCGCGATTGCACCGGCAATAGTTACTCCCGCGCCAAGGGGAGAGAGCGTTCCGGTGACGGTATATTGCGCACCGGCGGCAAGCAGGGCGCTGGGCAGTTCTCGGCCCGCGGTTGCTGCAGCCGCCTTGACCGTGTCAGAACCGGCGAGGCCTTGCAGGTCGACGAATCTGACCGGATTGCCGCGCACCATCGCAAACAGGTTCAGGCCATCGCCAATGCCTGCCGGGTCCGGGCTGAGCCAGCGCATCCACCAGTGGGCGTAATAGCGTTGGCCGTAGTAATACAGGCCGGTAGCGTCGCGCTCTTGTCCTGAGTAACGCCGCGTCTTGTAGCTGGCCTGCACTTTGTCCTGACCGGCCCACCATGACGTGCCGCCATAAGGGAAATACTCTTCCTCGCTGATCAGTGCGGCGTCTTTGTCGAGCGTCAGCTGGCTGGAGCCCAGATGATTGCTGAGGCTGTAGTGAAACTGGTCGGCACCGGGGCCGCCGTGAGTCCAGTGGAGTACCTGCACGGAGCAGCGCCCAGCCTGTACGCAGATCACCTCCAGCGTTTCTTGCGGTGTCGTGCGGATTTCCAGTCCCGGCAAGTATCGGGTTTCGTGGGTTCGCATGGTGACGCCGTTGTGGACCAGGCGAATTTTGCGTTGGCGTTGCCCGGCGACATCGTAGATGTAGCGTTCAAAATCGTTCGCCGCCTCCTTGCGCACGACCTGGTCAACCTGGCGCAGCCGCTGGTCGAGGCTCCAGCTCAGGTTCTGGCCGGCAAGCAGTTGATGCTGTTTGCCGCAGGCATCGAAACCGGCGGCGATTTCACTCTCGTCGGGCAGGCTGCCATCATCCTTTTGTGTCAGGCCCCGATTGCTGTACCTGGAAATCGCCATGCGCTGGGTCCAGCCCTGGCTGGCTGCGCCATGAATCAGTAGGGTCAGGTTGCCGCCAGCATCATAGGTGTATGTCTGTCGGTAATTTTCCAGTTGTCCGGGATCGGAGGGGGAGGTGAATACCGGTTCATGCGGGCCGTTGCGGGTGTTGATTCGCTGGCGACCGGTAGCCTCGATCAACTGATAAAGACTGTTGTAGGTAAACTCGCTGACGGGTTCGATCCTCTGGTTGCGAAAATAATAAGTGCGCTGAGCCGTGTCCTCGATCCGGAGAATATTGCCCACCTGATCGTATTGGTACAGCAGACGTTGCAGTGGCGGCTGACCGGGCAGGCCCGCGCGGATTTCCAGAAGCCGGCCGTCCCGCGTGTCGTACAGGTTTTCGCTGATCACGCCATTGCCGGCAGTCTGTCGCAGGATCTGATTACCGGCGCTGTACTGAATGCCGTGCAATAGCGGTGCAGCATTCGAATCCCCGGCCTGTTGCAGTCGAACACTACTGAGCTGACCTGCGACATTCAGATCGGAAAACTGCACATTACCTTTCGCATCTTCCACGCAGAGCGTGTTGCCTATGGCGTTGAAGGCTGTGCGCGTTATGGCTCCGCTGCCGGGTTCGTGGAGCAGGTCTCTCTCGGCCTCGGCAACCGGCCAGTGCGGCTCATCCAGAGTTTCAAGAAAGTATCGGGTCTGGGAAGCGACGCCGCCCGTCAGTGCGTAGCTTGAAAAAAATATTGAGCCAGCACTGTCGTCAATACGAACCACTCTGCCGCATTGATTGTGCGAGGCGAACGGCGCGGCGTTGTCGCCGTACGTGTAAAACGCACTGTTTCTTGCCGGCCCGCCATGAGCCAGTTCGATCCTTTTGACCGGGCGCAACATGAGGTCATATTCGATTCGGACCTCAGTCAACAGGCTGTCCCAGCCGACAACCGTCTCTTTGGCTAACCCTGGCAATATCAGACGACTGCCCGCATCCACGCTGTCGCTGCGCAGAGCGACACCCGTCAGTCCGTGGATGGTTTGCAGGTTGGGTCGGGCGTCTGGTTCAGTCTTCAACAGTTCGTGCAGGCGGGGATCAAGGCTGACCGTCGGGCGACCTGCGGCATCATAGGTTTGTCGGTAAATCCGCGGTTGCGCCTCGGCGCCGGGGACTTCGCGGCAGTAGGACACCGAGGCGATGTCGAGTCCGCGAGGATCCCGTACAGAAACTGTTGGCGTTTTGGCATGCATGGTGGCGCCCCCGAGAACGCTGTGAACTGTCAGCATTCATCCGCCTTTGCCGGACGCTCGTCAACTGTCAGAACTAACAGGTAAGGGCTGTTTTTCGACGATATTTTCGGATTGTTTTCATCGATGAAACGACGCTGTCATCATTCCTGGCAGTTACGGTCATTGCTGTAGCCTCCGGTCTTGCGGACAATCAACGCCACGTTTCCCGCTCATGGATTTGCCAGCATGTCGCAACCTATCTTTTTCGCCCACGCCAACGGGTTTCCTTCGGGCACCTACGGCAAGTTGTTCGCGGCGCTGGCGCCCGAGTATCGGGTCGCGCATCTGGAGCAGCATGCTCATGACCCGCGTTTCCCGGCAGATGACAACTGGTACAACCTTGTCGACGAATTGATCCACCATTTGCAGCAGCAAGACCAGCCAGTGTGGGGCGTCGGCCACTCCTTTGGCGGTGTGCTGCACCTGCATGCGGCGTTGCGTTGCCCTGAGTTGTATCGCGGTGTGGTGATGCTCGATTCGCCGGTGCTGACCCGCACCGACCAATGGGTGATCCGCGCCGCCAAGCGCTTCGGCTTCATCGACAGACTGACCCCGGCCGGCCGCACCCTTGGTCGACGTGAAGAATTTACCGACCTCGCCAGCGCCCGCAGCTATTTCGCCGGCAAGAGCCTGTTTCGCGGGTTCGACCCGGAATGCTTCGATGCCTACCTGCAGCATGGCTTGCACCAGGTGGGCGACAAACTGCGCCTGCGCTTCGACCCGGCCACCGAAATCAGCATTTATCGCGGCGTGCCGCACACCAGCCCCGGCCGCACCCGCCAGTTGCAAGTGCCGCTGGCGGTGGTGCGTGGGCACACCAGCCGTGTGGTCATGCGTCATCACACGCGCTTCGTTTCGCGTCTTGCCCAAGGTGAAGCGCTGAGCATGCCCGGTGGCCATATGTTTCCCCTGGAGCGTCCGCAAGACACCGCACGGCTGTTGAAGAATCTGTTTACGCGCTGGGAAAACCGCCTGGACAAGGATTGCGCATGACCCCGACCTTCGAAGAAGTGCGCCTGAGCCTGCCGCATATCGAGTTGGCAGCGCATTTGTTCGGCCCCGAAGACGGTGTGCCGGTGATTGCCTTGCATGGCTGGCTCGACAACGCCAACAGCTTTGCCCGTCTCGCGCCGAAGCTCAAAGGCCTGCGCATTATCGCGCTGGACATGGCTGGACACGGGCATTCCGGGCATCGGCCGCACGGCGCCGGGTATGCGCTGTGGGACTACGCCCATGACGTACTGCAAGTCGCCGAGCAACTGGGCTGGAAGCGTTTCGGCCTGCTCGGGCATTCCATGGGCGCGATTGTTTCCATGGTGCTGGCGGGATCGTTGCCGGATCGGATCACTCATTTGGCGTTGATCGATGGGGTGATTCCTCCTACAGACAAGGGCGAAAACGCTGCCGAGCGCATGGGCATGGCCCTGCAAGCGCAACTGGATCTGCGCGACAAGCGCAAACCGGTCTACAACACCCTCGACCGTGCCATCGAGGCGCGGATGAAAGGCCTGGTCGCGGTCAGTCGGGAGGCCGCAGAGTTGCTGGCCCAGCGCGGCTTGATGCCGGTACCCGGCGGTTACACCTGGCGCACCGACAATCGCCTGACCCTGCCATCGCCACTGCGCCTGACTCAGGAGCAGGCGATGGCCTTCGTCCAGCGCATCGGTTGCCCGGCGCAATTGGTGGTCGCGGCGGACGGCATGCTGGCCAAGCATCCTGAGCTGCTGGAGCGTCTACCCTTTAGCCGGGAACAGCTGCCCGGCGGGCACCATTTGCACCTGAACGACGAGGCCGGTGCGGATCTTGTCGCAGACTGTTTCAATCGGTTCTTCGCCATTCCTTGACTTGCACCGGGCAACTGTCGAGGCTGGGCGGGTTGAAATGGGAGACAACCACGATGGATTTCTATACCGCTACGACCCCGATCCGCCAAGCCATGCCGATCCGATGAGCCTGACTATGCGGTCACTCAGTCTGTTGGCGCTGTGCTATTTCAGTTCCATTTCGTTCGCCGCCGATGTGCCGGGCAGTCAGGATCTGCAGATCGTGCCGCGACTGGCCGACGCGCAAATCGTCGACTATCGCGCTCCGGCAGAGCAGGAGCGGATTTACCCCTTGGGCTCGATCCGCAAGATCAGCGGCCAGTTGCGCTTTGACGGCCAGGTCACTGCCCGTGGCCAGACCACCTCGGTCACTTACGAGTTGCCACCCGAACACGCCGCCACCGAAGCCTTCACCGCCGCCCGCGAAGCCCTGCAAAAGCAGGACGCCGAGTTGCTGTTCTGGTGCCAGGCCCGCGACTGCGGCGAAAGCAGCCTGTGGGCCAACGAGGTGTTCGGCAATGCCAAACTGTACGGTGCCGACGAACAACAGGCGTATTTGTTGCTGAGGCTGGCCGCACCGCGGGACAACACGCTGGTGGCGCTCTACAGCATCACGCGGGGCAATCGCAAAGCCTATCTGCATGTCGAACAGTTCGAAGCGGCTGCGCCGCTGGGCGAGTTGCTGCCGACGTCGGCGACCCTGCTGCGCCAGCTCAAGAGCACGGGTGAACTGGATTTCCCCAAACTCGTGAATGACCCGGATGACACCTGGTTGCGCCTGATTTCTCGTGGACTGAATCTCGATACCACGCAGCGGGTGACAGTGTCGGGGCCCAAAGCCGAGGCCTGGCGCCAGGCATTGATCAATCAGGGCGTGCGCGCGTCGCGGATGGAAACCGGCAAGGTCGATGGCACAGGTTTGCGCATTGATCTGTTGCGATAAGCTGCATCGGGCGGGCACGCGCAGCATGTTCGCCTACTCTTTGCCTGACTGACTTTTTCGAGACCTTACATGCTCAATAACGATCGACTGCTGGTGCAGATCCTGCTGCTGGTGTTGTTTGGCGCCAGCCTGTGGGTGATGGCGCCGTTCTGGTCGGCGCTGTTCTGGGGCGCAGTACTGGCGTTTGCCAGTTGGCCGCTGATGCGTCTTTTGACCCGGCTACTCAATGGCCGCGAATCACTCGCGGCGGCGATTCTGACCCTGGGCTGGATGTTACTGGTGGCGGCGCCGCTGGTCTGGCTGGGCTTCAACCTCGCCGATCATGTGCGTGACGCGACGGCGTTCATCAAGGATGTGCAGGTAGATGGGTTGCCGGAGGCGCCGACCTGGCTCGCCAGTGTGCCGCTTGTGGGCGAACGGCTGGTCGGCATTTGGGACAGCATCGATCAGCAGGGCGCTGCGTTGATGGTATCGATCAAGCCTTATCTGGGGCAGGTCGGCAACTGGTTGCTGGCGCGCAGTGCGCAGATCGGCGGCGGGATTCTCGAGCTGACGCTGAGCATTGTCTTTGTGTTCTTTTTCTATCGCGACGGGCCGCGTCTGGCGGCGTTCGTGCACGGTTTGCTGGAGCGTTTGATCGGTGATCGCGCCGGGTACTACATCGAACTGGTTGCCGGGACGGTGCAGCGGGTGGTCAACGGGGTGATCGGCACGGCAGCGGCGCAGGCGGTCCTGGCGTTGATCGGGTTCCTGATTGCCGGGGTGCCGGGTGCGCTGGTGCTGGGGATCGTGACGTTTCTGCTGAGTCTGATTCCGATGGGGCCACCGTTGGTTTGGGTGCCGGCCACGGCTTGGCTGGCCTGGAAGGGCGAGTATGGGATGGCGGTGTTTTTGGGGATCTGGGGCGCGTTGATCATCAGTGGCGTGGATAACGTGTTGAAACCTTATCTGATCAGCCGAGGCGGGAATTTGCCGTTGGTGATTGTGTTGCTTGGGGTGTTTGGCGGGTTGATTGCGTTTGGGTTTATCGGGTTGTTTATCGGGCCTACGCTTTTGGCGGTGGCTTATAGTTTGTTGACGGACTGGAGTAAGAGTCAGGCTCGGGTTTAGGGGCGCTTTGAGGTGTGTATATCCGTTTTTGTGGTGATGGCTGATTAGGGTTCCGCCCTTACGGCGGGTCACTTTTTCCAGACGCCGGGGTGCCGGCCCAGCGAAAAAATAACCAAAAAGGCTTTACCCTGACGTACGGCCCTCGCTGTGGCTCGGGTTCCTTCGCTGCGGAATTGATCCGGGGGCATCGCCTCCGGTTTGCTTCGCTGCACCTCCTCTCGATGTGTTCGACTTCGTCGAACGGTCGCTGCGCTCCCAACCCCGGATCAATCCCTCCACTCAGCCTGCCGACGGGCTCTGAGATCAAGAGCTGCACTCGAGCTAACGCTCATTGTGTTGAGTGGTGGGAGAGCATGCGGTCGGCTTTTGTTCGGTGTTGGATTCACCCCTCACCCCAGCCCTCTCCCCGAGGAGAGGGAGCCGATTTGTGAGGCTTTCAGAATCTGAGTTCGACTCGGTATCCCAGGTCGGCATAGCTCTGCCAAACACCTCGATCAGTCCCCTCTCCCTCCGGGAGAGGGCTAGGGTGAGGGGCTCTTGATCTGGCCTTGGCTCTTGATCTGGCTCTTGATCTGGCTCTTGATTTTTTGCCCCATCGGCAGGCCGAGCGTAGGTGTTCATCAGGGGGTAGGCGCGCAGCGCCGTGCGGCGAAGCCGCATCCATCGAGAGGAGGTGCAGCGAAGCAAACCGTAGGCGATGCCCCCGGATGGACACCGTAGCGAGGGAACACTGAGCCTCAGCGAAGTGCCGTACGCCGGGGCAAAGCCTTTTGGGTTACCTTTTCGGCGTTTGGAAAAGGTGACTCGCCGTAAGGGCGAAACCGCCAGCGGCAACACCCGCAGCAACGGATATGCCCCAAATCCCAAACCCCAAATCCCCATCACCCCCCACGCAGAAACCGCCAAACGCCGCGATCTTTTGATCTTGCTGCAAATTCAAAAAAAACAGAAAAAAGATCGCAGCCTCGTTCCACTCGACAGCTCCTACAGTAGGCGGGTTACGTAGCGACGTTGAGGTACTTGCCCACTGGCGCCGCATTATCCAGCGAGTACTGCTTGCTCAAGTTGGCAATCATGCGGTTCAACGCTTCAGAGCTGGTCTGGGCACTGGCGGTCTGCTCTTCGTCAGAACGTTCACGCCCCGCCTGCAAAGCCGCTTTCAACTCATCGCTGCTCACGCCACCGCTGCTGTCGCTATCCAGAACCTTGAGCAACGCAGCACTGTCATCGGTGCTACCGGCGCTGGTCAGGCCGCTGCTGAGTTCATCGTTGCTGATGGCACCGTCGCCGTCAGTGTCGAGGGCGCTGATCAGGGCGTCGGCCAGGTCGGTGTTGGGGGCTTGGTTTTGCGGCGGTGGTGGCGGCGCCATGGCCGTCATTTCTTCGGCGTTGAGGCTGCCGCTGCCGTCGCTGTCCAGGTCGCCGAATTGTTTGCTCAGGTTGACGAGCAGGCCGTCGTCGGACTTTTGCGACAGGGCGCTGTTCAGTTCGTCCTGATCCACCGCGCCGTCGCCGTTGCTGTCGAGTTTGGCGAACAGGTCTTTCTGCAGTTGCTGGCTGCGGGCGTTTTGCGTGGCGGTGCTGTTGGTGCTGGTATAGCTCGTGTAGTTGCTGACGCTACCGATCATCGGGCTCACTCCTTGGACTGGAAAACCGGTGGGCGTACCGGCTTATGCAGCCTCAAGGCGCAAGTTGTCGTGGGTATGTTGAGTTTGTACCGGCTGGTACACAGATCGAACGATCACCACTGAACCTGTAGGAGTGAGCCTGCTCGCGATGACGGCGTGTCAGTCGACATCAATATCGACGGATGTACGGCTATCGCGAGCAGGCTCACTCCTACAGGGTGGGTGTTTTCAGGTGCGGGGCAGGCGAATGATCGCTGTGAGACCACCGCCCGGTGTTTCTTCCAGGTTCAATTGCCCGCCCAGTCGTTGCGCGGCTTCCCGGGCGATGGTCATGCCCAGCCCGACACCACCGGAATTGCGGTTGCGCGATCCTTCCAGACGAAAGAACGGTTCAAACACCGCTTCACGTTTGTCCTCGGCAATCCCCGGCCCATGGTCGATCACGCGGATCAGCAGTTGCTCGCGCTGATCGTGCAATTCGATGCGCGCCTGCCCGGCGTAACGCAGGGCGTTATCCATCAGGTTGTTGAGGCAGGAGCGCAGCGCCATCGGTTGCACCGGCAGCGGTGCGCAGTGGCCGCTCACGTGTACGTCTGCGCCTTGGTCCTGAGCGTTTTCGCACAATGATTCGACCAGCGCCTGCACGTCCATCAGTTGCAAGGCTTCGCTGGTGCGTTGCTCGTGCAGGTAGGTGAGAGTGGCGTCGAGCATGGCGATCATGTCGTTCAGGTCCTGGCGCATCTGGCTTTGCAGCTTGTCGTCGCTGATGTTTTCCAGGCGCAGTTTCAGGCGTGACAACGGTGTGCGCAGGTCATGGGACACCGCGCCGAGCATGCGCGCGCGCTGCTGGACCTGTTCACGAATGCGCCGCTGCATCAGGTTGAAGGTGTGCGCCGCTTGCCGCGCCTCGCGTGGGCCGGACTCGTCCAGCGGGGGGCTGTCGAGGTCTTCGCTGAGACGTTCAGCGGCGTCGCTCAGGCGCTGGATCGGTCGACTGAGCAACTTGGCGCCGTACCAGGCGGCGATCATCAAGGTGATGAACTGAAAAGTCAGCGGCACGATCGGGCCGCCGAACCAGGGGCGCGGTGGGCGTGGCGGGTAGCGCGGATCGTGTGGCGGCTGTTGGCCTTCGATGTTCTGGGAAAATTCCGGTGGCGGCGGAGGCGGGGGTGGGCCGTAGAGGCGGAACCAGGTAAAAGCGAGCAAGTGCGCCAGGACGATCGCCAAGAACAGCACGCCAAACAGACGGCCGAACAGCGTGTCGAAGCGCGCTCGCATCAGCCGATGTCTCGGGCGTCGAACAGGTAACCTTCACCGCGCACGGTTTTGATCAACTGCGGGGCTTTTGGATCGTCGCCGAGTTTCTGTCGCAGGCGCGAGACCAGCAAGTCGATGCTGCGATCGAACGCTTCGATCGAGCGACCGCGAGCAGCGTCGAGCAATTGTTCGCGGCTGAGTACCCGGCGCGGACGTTCGATAAACACCCAGAGCAGGCGAAATTCGGCGTTGGACAGCGGCACCACCAGGCCATCGTCGGCGACCAGTTGGCGCAGGACGCTGTTCAGGCGCCAGTTGTCGAAGCGGATGTTCGCCCGCTGCTCGGTGCGATCATCGCGCACGCGGCGCAGGATGGTCTGGATCCGCGCGACCAGTTCGCGCGGTTCGAACGGTTTGGCCATGTAGTCGTCGGCGCCGAGTTCGAGGCCGATGATGCGGTCGGTGGGTTCGCAGCGTGCGGTGAGCATCAGGATCGGAATGTCCGATTCGGCGCGCAGCCAGCGGCACAGCGACAAGCCGTCCTCGCCGGGCAGCATCAGGTCCAGCACCACCACATCGAAATGCTCGGCTTGCAAGGCCTGGCGCATCGATGTGCCATCGGTGACGCCGCTCGCGTGGATGTTGAAACGCGCGAGGTAGTCGATCATCAATTCGCGGATCGGCACGTCATCGTCGACGATCAGTGCACGAATGCTCCAGCGCTTGTCGTCTTTCTGCTCATCCGTCATGGTGATTTGGGTGTTGTGCATGGGGCTGTTCATCTGCCAGTAGGCCGCCAACCACAAAGATGGGCTGCGAGGTGGTGGTTTCAGCATAGGCGTCCGGCGGTGAGGCGGGAAGTGCTGATGTAAGGACGTGTTGCGGCTGGCGAGGCTAGCGCGGGCGCGTGTTGGCGACATGTCGGCTGTGTATCGGAGTCGACACAATAGCAGCGAGCGCTATGCTGATCTCGGCTGGCGCGACGATTTACCGATCATCGGGTGCCGCGCCGCCGCCGGTTCCGCTACAATGCGCGCCGATTTCGACCTGCCTGAGAGCCCTTCCAATGTCCGTCTGCCAGACTCCTATCATCGTCGCCCTGGATTTTCCCACCCGTGACGCCGCACTGAAGCTGGCCGATCAGTTAGACCCGAAACTGTGCCGGGTCAAAGTGGGCAAGGAACTGTTCACCAGTTGCGCCGCTGAAATCGTCGGCACTCTGCGGGACAAGGGCTTTGAAGTATTCCTTGATCTGAAATTCCACGATATCCCCAACACCACTGCGATGGCCGTGAAAGCGGCTGCCGAGATGGGCGTCTGGATGGTCAACGTTCACTGCTCCGGCGGTATGCGCATGATGGCAGCCTGCCGTGAAGTGCTGGACAAGCGCAGCGGCCCGCAGCCGTTGCTGATCGGCGTAACCGTGCTGACCAGCATGGAACGCGAAGACCTGGCGGGTATTGGTCTGGATATCGAGCCGCAAGAGCAGGTTCTGCGCCTGGCAGCACTGGCCGAGAAAGCCGGGATGGATGGTCTGGTGTGCTCGGCACTGGAAGCCCAAGCGCTGAAAACCGCGCATCCGTCGCTGCAACTGGTGACCCCGGGGATTCGCCCGGCGGGCAGTGCGCAGGACGATCAACGGCGCATTCTGACCCCGCGTCAGGCGCTGGATGCAGGCTCCGATTACCTGGTGATCGGCCGTCCGATCAGCCAGGCGGCTGATCCGGCGCAGGCGTTGGCCTCCGTCGTCGCCGAAATCGCCTGATCAGACACTGAAAATTAAACTGTAGGAGTGAGCCTGCTCGCGATGAGGTAGTGTCAGTCGACATCAAAGTTGACTGATCCACCGCAATCGCGAGCAGGCTCACTCCTACAATGGGTTTGTTTTAAACCTTCAACACCAACTTGCCGAAATTCTCACCGCTGAACAATTTCATCAGCGTCTCCGGGAACGTCTCCAGCCCCTCGACAATATCTTCCTTGCTCTTGAGTTCGCCCTTGGCCATCCACCCGGCCATTTCCTGTCCGGCGGCAGCAAATTGTGCGGCATGGTCCATCACCACAAAACCTTCCATCCGCGCACGATTGACCAGCAGCGACAGGTAGTTGGCCGGGCCTTTCACCGCCTCTTTGTTGTTGTATTGGCTGATCGCACCGCAGATCACCACTCGCGCCTTCATGTTCAGACGGCTCAACACCGCGTCGAGAATATCGCCGCCGACGTTATCGAAATAAACATCGACGCCTTTCGGGCATTCACGTTTAAGCCCTGCAACCACGTCTTCGCTCTTGTAGTCGATGGCGCCGTCAAAGCCCAATTCATCAATAAGGAATTTGCACTTGTCGGCACCGCCAGCAATGCCGACCACGCGGCAACCTTTGATCTTGGCGATCTGTCCGGCAATGCTGCCCACCGCACCGGCCGCGCCGGAAAGCACCACGGTGTCGCCGGCCTTCGGTGCGCCGACATCGAGCAGGGCGAAGTAAGCGGTCATGCCGGTCATGCCCAGCGCAGACAGATAAACCGGCAGGGGCGCCAGTTTCGGATCGACTTTGTAGAAACCTCTGGGCTCGCCGAGGAAGTAATCCTGCACGCCAAGGGCGCCGTTGACGTAGTCCCCGACTGCAAACCCCGGGTTGTTCGATGCGACGACTTTCCCTACGCCCAAGGCGCGCATGACTTCGCCGATACCGACCGGCGGAATGTAGGACTTGCCTTCATTCATCCAGCCGCGCATGGCCGGGTCGAGGGACAGGTATTCGTTCTTGACCAGAATCTGTCCTGCCGCAGGCTCCCCGACCGGCACTTCCTGATAGGTGAAGGTCTCGCGGGTGGCGGCACCCACCGGGCGTTTGGCGAGCAGGAACTGGCGATTGGTCTGGGAAGTCATGACAGGCACTCAAGTTGAATGAAGCCTTGTTGATAGACCTTCATGGGGGATGTCGCAAGGTTGGCTGATGCGGCGAATGCACGCCGATCCAATGCAGTGATAGTCATAGGCATGGATTTATCACTGCGACGCATGGGCACATAGACAGCCTTCTGATAGTGCTGACGTCCGGCAAACCCTTGTCGCTATGCTGCAATTGCGCTGCATGTCTAAACCGCCCCGCATCTATCCGTTCGAGGACATAACAATGAGCATGACGTTTTCCGGTCAGGTTGCCGTAGTCACGGGAGCCGCCAACGGCATTGGCCGCGCAACGGCCCAGGCATTCGCCGCCGAAGGTCTGAAAGTGGTGGTGGCCGATCTGGATACTGCCGGAGGGGAGGGCACTGTCGCGCTTATTCGTACAGCCGGCGGCGAAGCGACCTTCGTGCGTTGCAACGTTACCGTCGAAAGCGAAGTGAAAAATCTGATGGACGAGGTGATTAATACCTACGGCCGTCTCGACTATGCCTTCAACAATGCCGGAATCGAAATCGAGAAGGGCAAACTGGCCGACGGTTCGATGGACGAGTTCGACGCGATCATGGGCGTCAATGTCAAAGGCGTCTGGCTGTGCATGAAATATCAATTGCCGCTGTTGCTGGCTCAGGGCGGTGGGGCGATCGTCAACACCGCCTCGGTGGCGGGCCTGGGGGCGGCGCCGAAGATGAGCATTTATGCGGCGTCGAAACACGCGGTGATCGGTCTGACCAAGTCGGCGGCCATCGAGTACGCGAAGAAGAAAATTCGCGTCAACGCGGTGTGTCCGGCAGTCATCGACACCGACATGTTCCGTCGTGCCTATGAGGCCGATCCGAAGAAAGGCGAGTTCGCCAACGCCATGCATCCGGTGGGGCGCATCGGCAAGGTCGAGGAGATCGCCAGTGCGGTGTTGTATCTGTGCAGCGACGGCGCGGCGTTCACCACCGGTCATTCGTTGGCCGTGGATGGTGGCGTTACCGCGTTCTGAATCACACTGTTGAAAAAACCCGCATTCGTGCGGGTTTTTTTATGCGCCGTGTTCACTTCACTTAAACCACTAAACAATGTGTATCAAATGATTAGAACAGTCGCTTTTGAGGGCGTTGTCGCACAGCCTGTGCGGCGTGGCTGTGATTAACTGCCGCCAGCAAAACGGACAGGAGTTTGCTTGCTCATGGAATTGAGAATTGACCGACAGGCAATGGTGCCCGTCGTACAGCAGATTGTTGACGGGCTGACTGAGTGGATCCTGCAAAGCGGGGTACCGCCAGACACCCGTTTGCCCTCGATCCGGCAAATCGCCCGGGGTAATCTGCTCAGCCAGTCGTGTGTCGTCGAGGCGTGCGAACGGCTGGTTTCGCAGGGCGTCCTGACCACCCGCCAAGGTGCGGGGTTTATCGTGGCAGCGTCGCCGTCGACGACGGGCGCAGAGGATGAGTCCGTACCCTTCGAGAGCCGGCTTGTCTGGTGTGATGCGGTGTGTGGGGCCGCGAGTGGTCTGAAGCTTGGCGGCGGCGGTTTGCCGCAGAGCTGGCGCGAGCCTGACGATCTCAGCTATGCGCTGCGAGAGGTGGCGCGCACCGACATGGCCAGCCTGTTCAACTACAGCACGCCGCTGGGCCTTGCGGCATTGCGTGAGCAGATCGTCAAACGCCTGAGACTGTTCGGGGTCGAGGCCCGCAGCACGCAGTTGCTTAGCACGTGCGGCGCCAGTCACGCGCTGGATCTGATCGTTCGAACCTTGTTCAAGGCCGGCGACTGTGTGGTGGTCGAAACCCCCGGTTACGCGCCGTTGTTCGACCTGTTGCGGCTGCACGGGGTACGGATGCTTGAAGTGCACCGCACACCGAGCGGGCCGGATACGGTCGCGCTCGAGGCGTTGCTGCGCCAGTTTCAGCCCAGTGCATTGTTCATCAACAGCCATCACCAGAACCCCACTGGCAGTTGCCTGACGCCGGCGGTGGCGCAGCGCATCGTGCAATTGAGCAAGACTTACGATTTGCGCGTGATCGAAGACGATGTCTACGCCGATCTGCACACTGGCAACGGTACTCGACTGGCCGCGCTGGACGATGAAGGGCGAGTGATTTACGTCGGCAGTTTTTCCAAGACACTCAGCAGTTCGATAAGGGTCGGATTTGTTCTCGCCGACAGCGAGATTGTTGCGCGGCTTGCCCAGGTCAAGATGATCAGTGGTCTAGGGGCCTCAAGGTTTTCCGAGGCGGTGCTGGCCAACCTGATGGCTACCGGTGCTTATCGCAAACTGGTGCAGCGCCAGCGGCAGCGTTTGAATGCCGATCGCGCCGCGGCGTTGCAGGCACTGGAAGACGCCGACTGGGAAGTGTTCGGCAAACCGACTGGCGGCTTGTTCATCTGGGCACGTGCGCGGGTGGCGGATCAGGCGCGAGTGCGCGCACAGGCTCAGCGTTGCGGTGTTTTGCTGTCCGCCCCGGATGCCTTCAGCCCAAGTGGCGAGGGAGGCGACTGGCATCGCATCAACGTCGCTTACGCCTGTGATCCGCGGGCTCGACAGTTTTTTCGCAATACCGGTTCGGATCGACCTCAAGTGTTCTGAAAACGACGCAGGCGTAGCTTTTTGCCATTATTCCGATGCCAGAGACTTGTGCTCGTTCATGGCCATTGCGACTCTTCGTCAACTGACTTTGGCAGGGGACTACGCGCAATGATTTCGGCCGTGCAAGGACGTTTTGCCAACCTCGGTATGGCGAAAAAACTGGGTATCGGGTTTGTGCTGGTTTTGCTGCTGACCGCTCTGGTGGCCGCGATTGGCGTCTGGTCCCTGCAAACCATCAGCCACCGATTTGACGGGCTGAAACAGATGTCCTCGCTCAATAGCGGCCTGCTCAAGGTTCGATTGCTCGAGCAGGAGTATGCCTTGCGCGGTAATCCGAAAACGGCCGATGCCTTGCGTGAGGGCGTGGATGGCTTGATTGCCCTGGCCAACGAGCTCAAGGCGCAATCGCCTGCCAACGTCACGGTAATGGCGGATGTCGAGCAGTCGTTGGGCGCCTATCGCAAGGCGTTCGACGAGTTTGTCTCGTTGACCCAGGCCAAGGATCTGGCGCTGGAAATGGCCAGTTGGTCAGTCTCAAGCGTGGCCAACAACCTCGACGTGTTGCAGGCCGGGCTGGCGGATGACGGTGCCTATACCCTGAAGGACACCGAAGGCAAGGACGGTGCGCAGTTCATCGAGCAGGCCAGTCAGATCAGCCAGGTGTCGAGGCTGATGCTGCAAGCGATGAATGAGGCGCGGGTTCGCCTGGATCAGAGTCGAAAGGGCGATGACAGTGGTGGCAAGGGCAATATCGAACAGGCCGCGCAAGCCCAGAGCCAGGCAGAGGCGCTGAAGTCCTCGGTCAAGGACGATGGGTATCTGACGGTGCTCAATGAAGTCTCGGGGCACATCGCCGGTTTCAACGACAAACTGGCCGAGTACACCGGATTGCTCGCACAGGAAAAGACTGTCTACGAGCAATTGCATCAGCGCGCGGCACAAGTGGTGGAACGGGTGGATCAGGCTTACGTTGCCGAAGATGCCGCCATGCAGGCCGAGCTGAAAAAGAACTCGCTGTTGATTGTGGGTTCTTCGGCACTGGCGCTGTTGGTCGGTTTGATTGCGGCGTGGCTGATTACTCGGCTGATCGTCGCGCCGTTGCGCAGTGTGATCAATGTCGCGCAGCGCATTGCGGCCGGTGATTTGAGTGCGACCGTGGAAGTCACTCGCCGTGACGAGATTGGCCAACTGATGTTGGCGATGCAGCAGATGGGCGCGGGATTGAGCACGATTGTCAGTGGGTTGCAGGCCGGTATCGAACAATTGGCCAGTTCCGCGCAGTCGCTGTCGGCCGTCACCGAGCAGACCAATCTTGAGGTCAGCAGTCAGAAGGAAGAAACCGAACAGGTGGCCACCGCCATGAACCAGATGACCGCCACCGTCCACGATGTCGCGCGCAACGCTGAAGAAGCGGCGTTGGCGGCGCAGACGGCGGACGGCAAGGTCGAGAGTGGTCAGCAGGTGGTACGCCAGAGCATGGCGCGGATCGAGCAGCTGGCGGATTCGGCGAATTCGGCGAGCTCAAGCATCGAGAGTCTCAGTGCCGAAATCCAGAATATCGGGACGGTGCTGGGTGTGATCAAAAGCGTTGCTGAGCAGACCAATCTGTTGGCATTGAATGCGGCGATCGAGGCAGCACGGGCCGGGGAGCAGGGCAGGGGCTTTGCGGTGGTGGCCGATGAGGTTCGCGCCTTGGCTCGACGCACGCAGCAATCGACCGAAGAGATTGAGCGGCTGGTCAGTGCATTGCGCTCGGCGGCGCATTCGTCGGTGCAGCAGATTCAGAGTAGCGGTGAGTTGGTGAAGCTGGCGGTGAGTGATGCGTTGCAGACTGAGAGTGCGTTGGGGAGTATTGCAGCGGCGGTTTCGTTGATTCAGCAGATGAATCAGCAGATTGCGGCGGCGGCGGAGGAGCAGAGTTCGGTGGCGGAGGAGATCAATCGCAGTGTGACGAGTATTCGCGCGAGTGCGGATCAGTCGTCGATTGCGATGCGTGGGAATGCGGCTTCGAGTATTGAGCTGGCGCAGTTGGGGAGTGAGTTGCGGGGGATGGTTGGGCATTTTCGGCTTTGACGCTTTTGACTTGGCGGCCTTTGGGCCGACCATGTTGTGGGGGTTGGGGTGAATATCCGTTTTTTTTGTGATGGCGGCATAGGGTTCCGCCCTTACGGCGGGTCACCTTTTCCAAACGCCGAAAAGGTAACCCAAAAGGCTTTGCCCCAACGTTCGGCCCGCTCGCTGGGGCTCGGGGTTCCTTCGCTCCGGGATCCATCCGGGCGCATCGCTTCCGGTTTGCTGCGCTGCACCTCCTTTCGATGTGTTCGACTTCGTCGAACGGCGCTGCGCGCCTGCCCCCCGGATGAATCCCTCCTCTCAGCCTGCCGACGGGGCAGGTGAATCAAGATCAAGAGCTGCAGTCGAGCTAACGCTCATTCTGTTGAGTGGGGCGGCTGCGCCGCGGTGGTGCTGCTTGCTGTTTTGCTTGTAGTGGGGACTCCCTGTAGGAGCTGCCGAAGGCTGCGATCTTTTGATTTTGCTGTTGCTCTTTGTGTGAGCTGGCCAATCCCTGGTTGAATGCATCCATCCCAAACTGTAGGAGTGAGCCTGCTCGCGATGGCGACCTGTCATTCACCTTGCTTGTGCAAATGAAACACCAACATCAGCCCACAAAAAAGCCACCTCTCGGTGGCTTCTCTTTCAGCATCAGCGATCAGTCGTAGATGACTTTTTTCTTCCAGTCCGCATCTGCTTCAGCATCCTTGAGCCCTGCAGTCAGTTGGTTTTCTTCACCTTCGACCGGGGCGATTTTGTCCATGACCTGGGCGTTGGCGCGAGCCAGCAGTTTTTCCAGGTACTGCAGTTGTTCGGCATACATCTGCGGGTCTTGCTGTTTGCGCAGGTATTGCACGCCGCGTTCGAAGGCGAGGCGGGCCTGGCCGGGTTGGTTTTGTTGCAGGGACTGCTGGCCGAGGTTGTTGAAGAACTCGATGTGCAGCAGTACCAGAATGTGGCGGACTTCTCGGATCCAGTGTTTGGCTTCGTTCGGTGGCAGGAAGCCGTCATGGGCGGCGCGGGTGATCTGGCCGTGCAGGGCTTCGAGGAGGAAGCGTACGTCTTTGGCTTTGGCTTCGGTCAGGATCGGCGCCGGTGGATTGTTGACCGGGATCGATTCGCCTTGGGCTACCAGTGCGTTCAGTTCGGTGATGCGGGCTTTGGTGGCGGCGCTGGTTTTCTCAAGGTTCAGCAGGCGCTGGCAGACGTTGAGTTCCAGGCGGGTCAGCAACAGCTTGAGGGCCGGGGTCATGAACTGGCCGGGGAAGGTCTCGGTCAGTTCGCCGCAACGGCGCAGGCGGTCGTTGAGTTCGACTTTGGTGCGGGCCTTTTCCAGTTTGTTGTTTTCCACCACATGGTTCATGTAGCCAATGGCGATCAGAATTGCGATCCCGGCTACTACTAGCAGGGTGATCATGAGTGGTGTCACCGGTAAGACCTCTTTATAGGGTTCGCATGCGAGTGTAGTGGTTGGGCATTTATGCGCCTAGCGCCGTTCGACGAGTTGGCGCAGTGGGTTCTATCTGTATCGGCCATGCACCACTTATATGAATGCTGGCGCATGATATGCAGATTGCCATCACTGTGCGGTGACTATAACGTCTTGGCGACTGCCGGAATATAGGCGTCAATCGTCGGGCGAAGGAAAAGCCGGAACGGTGCCTGAAAGCAGGTCGAAGTCATTGATTTAAATAAATTTATATCAGGGGGTTGACGACCCTCCAATCCATCCATAGAATGCGCGCCACTTACAGCGTAAAGCACACAGCGAAACGCGGTAGGGAGTGAATGTTGTAGTGTGTCCCCTTCGTCTAGTGGCCTAGGACACCGCCCTTTCACGGCGGTAACAGGGGTTCGAGTCCCCTAGGGGACGCCAATGCGGGAATAGCTCAGTTGGTAGAGCACGACCTTGCCAAGGTCGGGGTCGCGAGTTCGAGTCTCGTTTCCCGCTCCATTTTTAAACAGCACTGCTTTCGGGCGGGGCTGAGTGAAACCAGAACCAAGTCTTCGGATGCGGATCTGGACACCGAAACACACACCATGTGTTCCGGGTAGCGTGTCCCCTTCGTCTAGTGGCCTAGGACACCGCCCTTTCACGGCGGTAACAGGGGTTCGAGTCCCCTAGGGGACGCCATTTGCGGGAATAGCTCAGTTGGTAGAGCACGACCTTGCCAAGGTCGGGGTCGCGAGTTCGAGTCTCGTTTCCCGCTCCAATTTCACAAAAACGCCGCTCAGTGATGAGCGGCGTTTTTGTATGCGCGTTTTATGGATTCTTCTTCCCAAGTATCACGCAGACAAAAAAGGCCCATCGATGAAAGTCGGTGGGCCTTTTGCGTTGCGTGGGCGAATTACCAGGACAGCATCAGTCGACCGGCAAACAGAATCAGCACGACACCCATGGTGCGTTCGAACCAGTGCCCCATGCGCATGAACAACAACCGCACTTTGTTGCTTGAGAAAAACAGCGCGACGATCACGAACCACAGCGCATTCACAAAACACATCCACACACCGTAAAGCGCTTGAATCTCCAGCGGTGTGCTGGCGCTGATGATGGTGGTGAATATCGCGAGGAAGAACAGCGTGGCTTTGGGGTTGGTGGCATTAGTCAGAAAACCGGTACTGAAGGCTTTGAACAGCGTTTGTTCGGCGACGGGCTCATCGACGATTTTGTCACCCTCGAGTGTCGATTTCGGCTTGCTGCGCAGCAGGCTGACACCCAGATACAAAATGTAGGCACCGCCAATCACCTTGGCGACCGTCAACAGCCACGGGGTGGTGTGCATCAATGCGCCGACGCCCAGCAAGGTGTACAGCACATGTACGGAAATGCCTGCGCCGATACCCAGTGCCGTGCAAATTCCCACCAGTCGGCCAAAACGCACACTCTGGCGAATGGTGACCGCGAAATCCGGTCCGGGAGCGACCACGGCCAGAAAGTGAATGGTGGCCAGCGCCAGAAACTCGCCCAGGTAGTTCGATAACATCTCAGCTCCAGAAAGTCAGGGGTGAAGCATTGCCGCGGTAGCCGACAAAGAAGGAAAGGCTCAAGCGCGGATCGGCCACGCCCGGCGTTACCGAGTGCATACAGCGCGAATTGAACATGATGAAATCGCCGGGCTCGGGTCGCACTTCGAGGGTGGGCGGGCCGAGCAGTGCCGGATCGATGCCGTAACTTTCGCCGCGCATTTCGTCGAATTGATCCGGCGTAATGTCGTCATCCCACATTTGCAACGCGCCGCCCTCGGTCGGCATGTTCAGGTATACGTTGCAGGCGAATTGCGCCTCGAGGCTGCGGGCCTGAAAACTCTCCGGCGCGTCCTTGGCGAAAATGTCGTGGTGGGCCAGGAAGCACACGCCGGGTTTCACCACGCGCGAAAGGCCGACATACATTTTGCGTCCGTAGAGGTTTTCCAGATGTGCGCCGGCGGGCCAGGATTCGTCGAGCATGCAGCGCAGCGTGTCGACCGGCGAAGAGTAGGGCGCACAGCGCTGACGCAGTTCGGCGATGTTGCTGGTGGCCCGCTCGAAATAATCCTCGATCAGTAGCGGCTGGTTTTCCGCTTCATAAAACGCCATGCCGATGCGGCCGATACTCGGTGCGTTGATGTAGCCCTCAAAGCCGGGCGCAAGAATCTTGTCGCCAATCCGGATCGCCAGCGGCTCGGGCAAAAAGCCTCTGAGGCGGATGGCGAGGACTTCTTCGTTGGCCAGTTTTTTTATGCACGTCTCATCGAGACGCTCGACGTCTAGCATCATTTTCTTTAGGTCCATCTATCGATAGTCAACGGAATCCGCGCGTGCGGTTCCCCCGCGCCGGCCACTGCGCAGGGCAGCGGCCGAAATGCTCAATCCACGCTGTAGTGGACGGACAACGTGCCTTTCTTCTGTGAAAGGGACGCGATCGTGACTGTGCCCAGATCCTTCAGGCTACGTACGTGGGTGCCGCCGCAGCCATAGGCTGGCAGCTCACCAAAACCGATTTCCCGCGCGCCTTCGCGCAGTGACGTCAAGCGTGGCAGATCGTGTTCGACCCATTGATCGATACCGAGTTGAACGGATTGCGCGTCGACCTCCTGCGCGGCATCGCCCGGCTTGAATTGCACGCGTCCTTCGTCTGGCCAGTGGTGTGCCTTGATCGGCGTCCAGCCCAGAGCCTGAACGAAATGCCCGATCAAATGGCCGGCCGAATGCATGCGGGTATTAAAGCCACGGCGCTGTTCGTCGACCCGGATGCAGGTCATACCGAGCGGTACCGGTCGGTCGACGAAGTGGATGATTCGATCCGGTTCCTGCACCACGCGCAGCACCAGACTCTCGCCAATCCAGCCGGTGTCACATGGCTGGCCGCCACCTTGCGGATGAAACAAAGTGGCGCGCAGCACTACTGCGAATTCGTTCTCTTGGGGCGTGCAGTCGAGGACTTCCACATTGGCCTTGAGGTCATCACTATGGAAAAAGAGGCGAAGCGTCATATTCCATGCCCTGATTAAAGTTTCTATTTTTATTATATGAATCGTGCAATAACGTGATAATCCGTTCAAACATCAAAGGACTTGTGCGCTGTGAGCATCAATCTACCGCTACCACTGCTCGGCGAAATGGCGATTTTCGTCAAGGTCGTGGAGACCGGCAGCTTTTCTGAGGCCGCGCGCCAGCTCGGTTCATCTCCGTCGGCGGTCAGTCGCAGCATTTCTCGGCTGGAAAAGGCGTTGGCTACGCGGCTGTTGCAGCGCACTACGCGCAAATTGCGGCTGAGTGACGGCGGGGAAGAGGTGTTCAAGCGTTGTCAGGAGATGGTCAGCGCCGCCAAATCGGTGATGGAGATCAGCGGCCAGTTCACCCATGAAGCCGAGGGCCTGATACGCGTCAGTGTGCCGAAGGCGGTGGGGCGTTTCGTGATTCATCCGCACATGCCCGAGTTTCTGCGGCGTTACCCCAAGGTCGATGTCGAGTTGTTGCTGGAAGACCGGCAGGTCGATCTGATTGACGATCATGTCGATCTGGCGATCCGCATCACGGATCGGCCACCGGCCGGGCTGGTCGGGCGGCAACTGCTGACCATCGATCATTTGCTCTGCGCTTCCCCGCAATACCTGGCCGAGCACGGTACGCCAACGCATCCCCACGATTTGCTCAATCACAGCTGCATTTATCTGGGAGAAACCCCGAGTGACGCGCGCTGGAAATTCAAGAAGGGCACCAAAGCAGTAACGGTGGGGGTGCGCGGTCGCTATGCCGCCAATCACACCGGCGTGCGCTTGGGTGCGGTGTTACAGCACATCGGTATAGGCAGCCTGCCGTATTTCACCGCGCGCTATGCGCTGGAGCAGAAGTTGGTGGTGCAGGTGCTGCCAGACTGGGCGTTCCTGGCTTCATACCATGGTGGGCTGTGGTTGCTGCATTCGCCAACGCGCTACCTGCCGCCGAAGTTGCGGGTGTTTATCGACTATCTGGTGGAGTGTCTGGAGAAAGAGCCGACCTTGAGCAAGCCGGGGAAGCCGGGTGGGGTGGTTAACGCAGCGATGGCGTATGAGTTACCGGAAAGCGAGGGGTTGTTGTAGCGTAAAAGCAAAAGATCGCAGCCTTCGGCAGCTCCTACATGGGAACGTATTCTCCTGTAGGAGCTGCCGAAGGCTGCGATCTTTTGATCTTCAGCAGATAAAAATCAGTGCTTGCTGTCCTGAGCGGACATCGCCATCAGCTGTTTTTCCTGATTCCAGTCGAACGGCTCATCGTTCTGTTCAGCCTCGAAGCGACGTTCTTCCAGAGCCTGATACATGTCGATCTCTTCATCGGACAGGTAGTGCAGGCAATCGCCAGCAAAGAACCACAGCAGATCGCGCGGGATCAGGTGGGCAATTTGCGGATAACGGCTGATCACTTGAGTCAGGATGTCCTGCCCCAGGTATTGGCTTTCGATCGGTTCGATCGGCAGTGACGCGAGCAATTCGTCGAAGCGCTCCAGGAACAAGGCATGGCTTTCTTCGGGAACCTGTTCGGCCTCACCTACGGCGACCAGAATACTGCGCAGATGGTCGAGTAACACAAGATGATCGGCAACGACGTTGGACACGAGATAAGTCCTCAAGAGCAAAACGGGCGCAGGAGTATAAAGCTCCTGCGCCCTTTTTTCACGGGTAACGGTCAGGCGGTTGCGGCGATCAGCGCACTTTGCCCTCCGCCAGCTCCAGTTCCTCTTTGTCGAAGTCATCGACATCGATCACCTTGCGCCGTGCTGCTTCGGCATCGCGCAGGCTCTGCGCTTCAAGCGGTTGCAACACACCTGCTTCCAGCGCCGCATCAATGGCGTGTTCGCCCGCCACCGGTTTGACCTGGCCGCTTTTCAACGAAGTGTGCAGTTTTTTGTGCAGTGGCTGCGCGGCATTCAGCAGATCGCTGGCGTGTTGCAGCACACCGACAGCATCGTCCGCCGATTGCGGGCGATAGCAGCCGGCAAGCAGTTCTTCCAGCGCCGGATCACCTTTGGCGCGGCCGATGACACCTGCCACTTCGGCACCGAGTTTGTCCGACGGGCCTTTATGACGACGACCGAACGGGAACACGATCACGCGCAACAGGCAGCCGAAGACCTTGTTCGGGAAGTTGCTCAGCAGTTCATCCAGCGCTCGTTCCGACTGGCCGAGGCTTTCTTCCATGGCCCATCTGAACAACGGCTCCATGTAGGCCGGCGAATCCAGATCGTGATAACGCTTGAGCGCAGCGGAAGCCAGATACAGATTGCTCAATACATCACCCAGACGTGCCGACAGGCGTTCGCGACGTTTCAGTTCGCCGCCCAGCAGCATCATGCTGAAGTCGGCGAGCATGGCGAACGCAGCCGCCTGACGATTGAGTGCACGGAAGTAGCCCTGACTGATCTTGTCGCCCGGTGCCTTTTCGAAATGACCGAAACCGAGGTTCAGCACCAGCGTACTGGCGGCATTGCTCACGGCGAAGCCGATGTGTTTGAGCAGCAGGCCATCGAATTCTTTCAGTGCCTGATCCTTGTCCTCGCGACCGGCAAGAGCCATTTCCTTGAGCACGAACGGATGGCAGCGAATCGCACCCTGGCCGAAGATCATCAGGTTGCGCGAGAGAATGTTCGCGCCTTCCACAGTGATGAAGATCGGTGCACCGTTCCAGCTGCGTCCCAGGTAATTGTTCGGGCCCATGATGATCGCCTTGCCGCCGTGTACATCCATGGCGTGGCTGATGCATTCGCGACCGCGTTCAGTGAGGTGATACTTGAGGATCGCTGACAGCACCGAGGGTTTCTCGCCCAGATCCACAGCGTTGGCGGTGAGCATCCGCGCGGCGTCCATCATCCACGCGTTACCGCCGATGCGCGCCAGCGCTTCCTGAATACCTTCGAATGCCGACAGCGGCACGTTGAATTGCTCACGAATCTGCGCGTACTGGCCGGTTACCAGGCTGGTGAACTTGGCTGCGCCGGTGCCCACTGCCGGCAGCGAAATAGAACGGCCGACCGACAGGCAGTTCATCAGCATCATCCAGCCTTTGCCGAGCATTTCCTGACCGCCGATGAGGAAGTCCAGCGGGATGAACACATCTTTGCCCGAGTTCGGCCCGTTCATGAACGCGGCGCCAAGTGGCAGGTGACGACGACCGATTTCCACGCCGGCTGTATCGGTCGGAATCAGCGCCAGGCTGATACCGAGGTCGGTCTTGTCGCCCAGCATGTGATCCGGGTCATAAGCCTTGAACGCGAGGCCGAGCAGGGTGGCTACCGGGCCGAGGGTGATGTAGCGCTTTTCCCAGTTCAGGCGCAGACCGAGAACTTCCTCGCCTTCCCATTGGCCTTTGCAGATGATCCCGGTGTCGGGCATCGCGCCGGCGTCGGAACCGGCCAGTGGTCCGGTGAGGGCGAAGCACGGGATGTCGTCGCCACGGGCCAGCCTTGGCAGATAGTGATTACGTTGTTCGTCGGTACCGTAATGCAGCAGCAATTCGGCCGGGCCGAGGGAGTTGGGCACCATCACGGTGGAAGCGAGGTCGCCGCTGCGCGTGGCGAGTTTCATGGCCACTTGCGAGTGGGCATAAGCCGAAAAGCCTTTGCCGCCGAATTCCTTGGGAATGATCAGGGCGAAGAAGCCGTGTTGCTTGATGTGCGTCCAGGCTTCTGGCGGCAAGTCCATCGACTGGCCGATCTGCCAGTCCGTGACCATTGCGCAGAGTTCTTCGGTCGGGCCATCAATGAACGCCTGTTCTTCTTCGCTCAATTGAACCTTGGGATAGGCCAGCAATTTGTCCCAGTCCGGACGACCACTGAACAGCTCGCCATCCCACCACACGGTGCCAGCATCGATCGCGTCGCGTTCGGTCTGCGACATCGGCGGCAGGGTTTTCTGGAACCAGTTGAACAGCGGCGCGCTGAAATGCTTGCGGCGCAGATCGGGCAACAGCAAGGGCGCGGCGACTACCGCCAATACGACCCAGAGCACCAGCAGCAGCAAGCCTGGCGCGTGGCCGAAAATCCCCATTGCCAAAAGGTAGACGGCAACGATGCCCAGCGCGGGCAGCGGGGCGATGCGCCGGTGGGCGAGGTACGCCACACCAATGATCAAAACCAGTATCCACAACAACAGCATATTTCAGTCCTCCGTGAACCAAGGCAAATCGACCCTCCACAGCTTAGACGGCATCTGCGAAACCGGGTGGTCAGAGCAAGGTGATTGAAATCGTGGGAAACCCCGGATGGTTTTCGTAGGTTCGGTGGGCAACACGTGTGGGAAATCGTTCGCTTATTCCGCGCCTTTGCGTCCAAGTTTGGCCGAAACGTCGTTATCTCTGTGCTTGAGCTGTCGCTAGACTCGAGGCTCACCCAGGAGATCTGTCGTCATGCGCGAGTATCTGAGTCCCGGCCGCTTCATCGATAGTGACCACCCGGCGGTGGTGGAGTTCGCCGAACGACATCGTGGTGCCAGCCGCGATCCGCGTGAGCAGGCGATCAGCCTTTCTTACGCCGTGCGCGAGGCAGTGCGTTACAACCCCTACACCTTCAGCCGTGACCCGCAAACTTTGTGCGGCAGCTATGCGCTGGCAGCGGGGGAGAGCTATTGCGTGCCGAAAGCCACGCTGCTTGCCGGTTGCGCACGCCATTGCGGTATTCCTGCGCGTATCGGGCTGGCCGATGTCAGAAATCACCTGTCGACCCCGCGTTTGCTTGAATTGCTGAAAAGCGATGTGTTCGCCATGCACGGCTACACGGAGCTGTTTCTCGACGGTCGCTGGGTCAAGGCGACCCCGGCGTTCAACCAGCAACTCTGCGAGATGTTCAACGTCGCACCGCTGGAATTCGACGGTATCAACGACAGTGTTTTCCACCCGTTCAACCGTGACGGCGCGCAACTGATGGAGTATCTGGTCGATCATGGCCAGTTCACTGATGTGCCGGAAACCTTCTTCTTCGAACACCTGGAAAAATGCTATCCGCACCTGTTCGGCGATCATCAGCCGCAACTGTTGGGTGACATGCACAGTGATGTAAGCCGTCTCTGATCCGGCGTATGCTGCCTGCCCACTCATGTGCAAAGAGGCGGTCATGCTGAAGATCTGGGGACGGAAAAACTCATCGAATGTCAGGAAGCCACTGTGGGCTGCCGAGGAATTGGGCCTGGCTTACGAGGCGATTGATGCCGGTGGCGCATTTGGCGTCGTCGACACGCCCGAGTATCGGGCGATGAACCCGAATGGTCGGGTGCCGGTGATTGAGGATGACGGCTTCGTGTTGTGGGAATCCAACGTCATCGTCCGTTATCTGCTGGCAAAACATGCACCGAACAGCGCGTGGTACTCCGCCGATCCGCGAGCCCGCGCTGTCGCCGACAAGTGGATGGACTGGACCACTTCGAGTTTTGCCGGCCCCTTCCGCACCGTGTTCTGGGGCGTGGTGCGCACCCCGGCCGAGCAGCAGGACTGGCCAGCCATTCGCGCCGCAATCAAGGAATGCACCGAGTTGCTGGCCATGGCCGATCAGGCCCTCGCCGACCAGGCTTACTTGTCCGGTGACGAAATCGGCATGGGCGATATCCCGCTCGGCAGTTTCATTTATGCCTGGTTCGAGATGCCCATCGAGCGCGCGCCGCAGCCTCATCTGCAAGCCTGGTACGAGCGCCTGAAGCAGCGTCCGGCGTACCGCAAAGCAGTTATGACCGCGTTGACTTAATACCTACTATCGACACACTTGACTGTACTTGTGCGGCGGCGGCACGCACCATTGCGCTCTTGCGCCGCGGTTGAATTCGCCGTCGCGTGCCCTTATTCAGTCTTTCTTCCCTTCACCATGGTGCGTAAATCAGATATGAGTTCCGCTCTGTCCATCCGGCAGCTAACCAAAACCTACGGCAACGGGTTCCAGGCCTTGAGTGGTATCGATCTGGACGTCGCCGAAGGTGACTTTTTCGCCTTGCTCGGCCCTAACGGTGCTGGCAAATCCACGACCATCGGCATTCTTTCGACCCTGGTGAACAAGACCAGCGGCACGGTGAATATCTTCGGTCATGACCTGGACAAGAATCCTGCGCAGCTCAAGCGCTCGATTGGCGTGGTGCCCCAGGAATTCAACTTCAACCAGTTCGAAAAGACTTTCGACATCGTCGTGACCCAGGCCGGTTACTACGGCATTCCTGCGAAGATCGCCAAGGAACGCGCCGAGCAGTACCTGACCCAGCTCGGTCTGTGGGACAAGCGCGATGTGCCGTCGCGTTCGCTGTCCGGCGGCATGAAGCGGCGGCTGATGATTGCCCGCGCGCTGGTGCATGAGCCGCGTCTGCTGATCCTTGACGAACCGACTGCCGGGGTCGACATCGAGCTGCGCCGTTCGATGTGGACGTTCCTCACCGAACTGAATGAGAAAGGCATCACCATCATTCTCACCACGCACTATCTGGAAGAGGCCGAGCAACTGTGCCGCAACATCGGCATCATCGACCACGGCACCATTGTCGAGAACACCAGCATGCGTCAGCTGCTCGGTCAGTTGCATGTGGAAACCTTCCTGCTCGACCTCAAGGGTGATCTGGCTGCCGCACCGCAACTGGTCGGGTATCCGGCTCGTCTGGTGGATGCGCACACGCTGGAAGTCCAGGTCGACAAATCGATGGGCGTTACCGCGCTGTTCGGCCAATTGGCGTTGCAGAACATCGAAGTGCTGAGCCTGCGCAACAAAACCAATCGCCTCGAGGAGTTGTTCGTGTCCCTGGTGGAGAAAAATCTGTCGAAGGTGGCGGTATGAGTTCCGAGTTACGTCCAAACCTCGTCGCCCTCCAGACCATCGTTTACCGCGAGGTCAAACGCTTCACGCGGATCTGGCCGCAGACGCTGCTGCCGCCGGCGATCACCATGGTTTTGTACTTCGTGATCTTCGGCAACCTGATCGGTCGGCAGATCGGCGAGATGGGCGGCTTCACTTACATGGAGTACATCGTGCCGGGGCTGATCATGATGTCGGTGATCACCAACTCCTATGGCAACGTGGTCTCGAGCTTCTTCGGCAGCAAATTCCAGCGCTCGATTGAAGAGCTGATGGTATCGCCGGTATCACCGCACACGATCCTGATCGGCTACACCTGCGGCGGCGTGCTGCGCGGTTTGATGGTCGGGGTGATCGTGACTATCCTGTCGCTGTTCTTTACTGATTTGCAGGTGCATCACCTGGGTGTGACCATTCTGGTGGTGGTGCTGACGGCGACGATTTTCTCGCTGCTGGGCTTCATCAACGCCGTGTTTGCGCGCAACTTCGATGATATTTCGATCATCCCGACCTTCGTGCTGACACCCCTGACGTATCTGGGTGGCGTGTTCTACTCGATCACTCTGCTGCCGCCGTTCTGGCAGACAGTGTCGATGGCTAACCCGGTGTTGCATATGGTCAATGCGTTTCGTTACGGCATTCTGGGAGTGTCGGATATCCGCATCGGCATCGCGATCACGTTCATGTTGGTGGCGACGGTGGTGTTGTATATCGGCTGTGCGCGGTTGCTGGTGAGTGGGCGCGGGATGCGTACTTAATACGCACATGTAGGAGCTGCCGAAGGCTGCGATCTTTTGATCTGGTTTTTAAAGGCAAGATCAAAAGATCGCAGCCTTCGACAGCTCCTACAGTGGGATTGTTGTCAGTTCAGGCAACACAAAAAACGGCCTCCATTGCGGAGGCCGTTTTGCATTCAGGACATGCGTTTTTTCTTGCGCCGCGCCCATTGCCGGGACACCCACCAGCGCCAGTACATCATCACGCCGAAATAGGCGATGACGCCAAGCACCAGTCCGACCACGACCGAGCCCAGCAAAAACGGTTGCCACAGCGTCGACAGTTCACCGCTGATCCATTCCCAGGTCAGCTCATCCGGCAAGTGCCGCGCCGGCACGTCCATCAACCAGGCGCCGGTCTGATAGGTGCAGAAAAACACCGCCGGCATGGTGATCGGATTGGTCAGCCACACCAGGCTGACGGCAATCGGCATGTTGCCCCGAACCACGACTGCCAGTGCCGCGGCGACCAGCATCTGAGCGGGAATCGGCAGGAAAGCGGCGAACAGCCCAACCGCCATCCCTCGGGCCACCGAGTGGCGATTGAGGTGCCAGAGGTTTGGGTCATGCAGCAACTTGCCGAGAAAGCGTAAGGATTTGTGTTCCCTGATGCTCGTCGGGTCGGGCATGTAACGTTTGAATAAGCGCCGGGGCATAAGGCTTCTCGGTCGGTTAAGGCGGCAAGTATGTCTGGATTCCATGAACGGCCCATTCAGACTTTGTGACAATTGTTGACGGCGGTCGTGCCAAATACCCGCTATGCCTAAGTTCGGGACTCTCAAGGACGGGCTTATGCGCACAGGGATGATGGCGCTGGCAGTCGGTTTGCTTGCTCCGATATTTGTGCCGGCCTTACCGCCGGTCTGGTTGATGGTGTTGCTGGCGGTCGTGGCTTTGATGCTGCTGCCGTTTCGCAGCTATCCATTGGCTTTTCTGCTTTTTGGTTTCACCTGGGCTTGCGTCAGCGCGCATTGGGCGTTGCAGGATCGCTTGCCGGTGGCGCTGGATGGCGAGACCCGTTGGCTCGAAGGGCGCGTGGTCGGGTTGCCGCAAAACAGCGACGGCGTGGTTCGTTTCGAATTGGCGAACGCCCATTCGCGCCACGGCAAACTGCCGTCACTGATGCGCCTGGCCTGGTACGCCGGGCCGCCGGTCAACAGCGGCGAGCGCTGGCGCCTGGCGGTCAAGCTCAAGCGCCCGGGCGGGTTACTAAATCCGGACGCCTTTGATTACGAAGCCTGGCTACTCGCCCAACGCATTGGCGCAACGGGCACGGTCAAGGAGGGTCAGCGCCTTGGCGAGGCGCGATGGGCGTGGCGCGACAGCATTCGTCAGCGCTTGCTGGCGGTCGACACGCAGGGCCGGGGAGGGGCGCTGGCGGCGCTGGTGCTCGGCGATGGCTCGGGCCTGAGTCGCGAGGATTGGCAGACTCTGCAAGACACCGGCACCGTGCATTTGCTGGTGATTTCCGGCCAGCACATCGGCATGCTGGCGGCGGTGATGTACTTGCTGGTCGCCGGGCTGGCCCGATATGGTCTGTGGCCGCTGCGGTGGCCGTGGCTGCCTTGGGCCTGTGGCCTGGCCTTCGCCGCGGCACTCGGTTACGGGTTACTCGCCGGATTTGATGTGCCGGTGCGACGGGCCTGCGTGATGGTCGGGCTGGTACTGTTGTGGCGTCTGCGCTTTCGCCATCTCGGCGCCTGGTGGCCACTGTTGCTGGCGTTCAATGGCGTGCTGTTGCTGGATCCGCTGGCCAGTCTGCGCCCCGGTTTCTGGTTGTCCTTCGCGGCGGTGGCGGTGCTGATCTTCACCTTTGGCGGGCGTCTCGGGGCATGGCGCTGGTGGCAGACCTGGACGCGGGCGCAATGGTTGATCGCGATCGGCCTGTGCCCGGTGTTGTTGGCGCTGAATCTGCCGATCAGCCTCAGTGGGCCGTTGGCGAATTTGCTGGCGGTGCCTTGGGTCAGTCTGGTGGTGCTGCCCCCGGCATTGCTCGGGACGCTGTTGTTGCCAGTGCCGTATGTCGGCGAAGGGTTGTTGTGGCTGGCGGGTGGTTTGATCGACTGGCTGTTCCAAGGCCTGGCGCTGATCGCCGGGCAGTGGCCGGCGTGGATTGCGCCGTCGCTTCCCGCGTGGGCGTTGGCTATCGGCAGCCTCGGTGCCGTGCTGTTGTTGCTACCGCGGGGCGTACCGCTGCGTCCGTTGGGCTGGCCATTATTGTTGATTCTGGTCGTGCCGCCACGGGAGCGGCTGGACGCCGGACTGGCCGATGTCTGGCAACTCGATGTCGGCCAGGGCCTGGCGATTCTGATCCGTACTCGTCATCACGCGCTGCTCTACGATGCCGGGCCGCGGTTTCGCGATTTCGATCTTGGCGAGCGTGTTGTCCTGCCGGCCCTGCGCAAACTGAATGTCGAGACACTGGACCTGATGCTGCTCAGCCATGCCGACGCCGATCATGCCGGTGGTGCTTTGGCCGTTGCGCGCCGTTTGCAGGTGAAGCAAGTCATCAGCGGCGATCCGCCGGGGCTGCCAGCCGAACTCAACGCGCAGGCGTGTGAAAGTGGCCAGCAATGGCAGTGGGACGGTGTCAGTTTTCAACTCTGGCAATGGGCGGACGCTCACGACAGCAATCAGCGCTCCTGCGTGCTGCAGATCGAGGCCAATGGCGAGCGCCTGCTGCTGACCGGCGATATTGATGCACGCGCTGAACGAGTGTTGCTGCAAAGCCCTCTGAACGTAGCCACTCAATGGCTGCAAGCCCCGCACCACGGCAGCCGCAGTTCTTCATCGATGGCATTGCTCAAAGCGCTGAAACCCAATGCCGTTTTGATATCCCGTGGCCAGGGCAACTCGTTCGGCCATCCGCATCCGATTGTCATGGCGCGTTATCGACAGCAGGGCCTGCGTATCTACGACAGCGCCGAGCAAGGTGCCATTCATCTGCAACTGGGCGCGTTCAAACCACCGTGGACAATGCGCCAGTACCCGCGTTTCTGGCGTGAACCGCCGCTGTCCTCCCATTGAGCGGGGCAAGCGTGAAAGCGACATCACGGTCGTCGGAGCGGCGGGTCTTAATCGCGAACCGGTATGGTAAAGTGGCGCACTTTTTCGAGGGGACTGTCACTGTGTGGGAATTGGTCAAATCCGGCGGCTGGATGATGCTGCCGATCATTCTGAGTTCCATCGCGGCCATGGCGATTGTCGCCGAGCGCCTGTGGACCCTGCGCGCCAGTCGCGTCACCCCCGAGCACTTGTTGGGCCAGGTCTGGGTCTGGATCAAGGACAAGCAGCTCAATAAAGAAAAACTCAAGGAGTTGCGCGCCAATTCGCCGCTGGGGGAAATCCTCGCCGCAGGCCTGGCCAACTCCAAGCATGGTCGCGAGATCATGAAAGAGTGCATCGAAGAGGCCGCTGCCCGGGTCATTCACGAGCTCGAGCGCTACATCAACGCACTCGGCACCATCGCCGCCATGGCACCGTTGCTGGGTTTACTCGGCACCGTGCTGGGCATGATCGACATTTTCAGCGCGTTCACCGGTTCTGGCATGACCACCAACGCCTCGGTTCTGGCCGGTGGTATCTCCAAAGCGCTGATCACCACGGCTGCGGGCCTGATGGTCGGTATTCCGGCCGTGTTCTTCCACCGTTTCCTGCAACGCCGCATCGATGAGCTGGTGGTGGGCATGGAGCAGGAAGCGATCAAACTGGTTGAAGTGGTGCAGGGCGACCGTGACGTCGACCTGGCTGAGGGCCGCGCGTGAAATTCCGTCGCAAGCCCCGGGAAACCGTAGACATCAACCTCGCGTCGCTGATCGACGTGGTGTTCATCCTCCTGCTGTTTTTCGTCGTGACCACCACATTTACTCGCGAAACCCAATTGCGCGTGGATCTGCCGGAAGCGGTCAGCGGCTCGCCGGCCGAAGATCAGCAACTCAAGCAACTGGATATTGCCATCAGCGCCGAAGGCGTGTTTTCGGTGAATAACAAGATTCTGCCGAAAAACGATCTGGCGACGCTGATGGAAGCCATGCAGAAGGAATCCAACGGCGATACCAACATGCCGTTGTCGATCAGTGCCGATGGCAAGGCTCAGCATCAATCAGTGATCACCGCCATGGACGCGGCCGGCAAGCTCGGTTTCAGCCATCTGCGCATGACCACGGTCGAGGCGGCGCCTAAATCCTGATGAGCCTGTCCGATCGTTTGCTTGCCGCGTGGTATCAGGGGCACCCGGCCCTGACGCTGTTGCGGCCACTGGAAATGCTTTATCGGCGCGTCGTCATCGGCAAGCGCCAGCGTTTTCTCGACGGTGAAGGCGAAATCTATCAGCCGCCGGTGCCATTGATTGTGGTGGGCAACATCACGGTCGGCGGCACCGGCAAGACGCCGATGATCCTCTGGTTGATCGAACATTGTCGCCGCAGCGGTTTGCGCGTCGGCGTGGTCAGTCGTGGTTACGGCGCCAAACCGCCGCAGTTGCCCTGGCGAGTCGAGGCCGATCAGAGCGCCGACATTGCTGGCGACGAACCATTGCTGATCGTGCAACGAACCGGCGTGCCGCTGATGATCGACCCCAATCGCAGCGCCGCCGTCAAAGCCTTGTGCGCCAGTGAACCGCTGGATCTGATCCTCTCCGACGATGGCATGCAGCACTACCGCCTGGCGCGGGATCTGGAACTGGTGCTGATCGACGCCGCTCGTGGCCTGGGCAATAAACGCTGCTTGCCGGCAGGTCCGTTGCGCGAGCCGATCGAACGTCTGCAAAGCGTTGACGGTGTGCTGTTCAACGGTGCCACCGAGGACCGCGACGACGGTTTCGCTTTCCGCCTGCAACCCACCTCGCTGATCAATCTGCGCAGTGGCGAACGCAAGCCGCTCGATCATTTTTCGGGCGGTCAGGCGCTGCATGCAGTGGCCGGGATCGGTAATCCGCAACGTTTCTTCAATACCCTCGAAGCGCTAGACTGGCGACCAGTCCCGCATGCGTTTGCCGACCACGCCGAGTACAGCGTGCAGGCCTTGAATTTCACACCGTCATTGCCGTTGGTGATGACTGAAAAGGACGCGGTGAAGTGCCGTGCCTTCGCGGCTGCCGACTGGTGGTATCTGGCGGTCGATGCCGTGCCGTCGCCGGCCTTCGTGGCCTGGTTCGACACACAGCTGATACGCCTGATGCCGGATCGTCTTTTGCCTTAACTCTTTTATCCAGGGAATGTTCATGGACACCAAATTGCTCGACATCCTCGCGTGCCCTATCTGCAAAGGCCCGCTCAAGCTCAGCGCCGACAAGACCGAACTGATCAGCAAGGGCGCCGGCCTGGCGTATCCGATCCGTGACGGCATCCCGGTAATGCTCGAAAGTGAAGCCCGCACCCTGACCACCGATGAGCGTCTGGATAAATGACCACTGCCTTCACCGTTGTCATCCCGTCGCGTTACGCGTCGACCCGGCTGCCGGGTAAACCGCTGCTGGACATTGCCGGCAAGCCGATGATCCAGCACGTCTGGGAACAGGCGAGCAAAAGCAGCGCCACTCGTGTGGTAGTGGCAACCGACGATCCGCGCATCGTCGAGGCCTGCAAAAGCTTTGGCGCCGAAGTGGTGCTGACCCGTGAAGATCACAACTCCGGCACCGATCGTCTGGCCGAAGTCGCGGCGAAACTGGGCCTTGAGTCTGACGCGATCGTGGTCAACGTGCAGGGCGACGAGCCGCTGATTCCGCCAAGCGTGATCGATCAGGTCGCCGCCAACCTCGCGGCCCACACTGAAGCGCGCATGGCCACGCTGGCCGAGCCGATCGAAGACGTGGAAACCCTGTTCAACCCGAACGTGGTCAAGGTCGTCAGCGACCTTAATGGCTTGGCGCTGACCTTCAGCCGTGCAACCTTGCCGTGGGCCCGCGATGCGTTTGCCAAGAGCCGCGAGCAGTTGCCTGATGGCGTGCCTTATCGTCGCCACATCGGCATTTATGCCTACCGCGCCGGGTTCCTCCAGGACTTCGTCAGTTGGGGCCCGTGCTGGCTGGAAAACACTGAATCGCTGGAGCAACTGCGTGCCCTGTGGCACGGCGTGCGCATTCATGTCGCCGACGCACTGATCGCGCCGCCAACCGGCGTTGACACAGTCGAAGACCTCGAGCGCGTTCGTCGCCTGCTGGAGGCCTGATGCGGGTTTTGTTCGTGTGCCTGGGCAACATTTGCCGGTCACCCACCGCCGAAGGCGTGTTGCGCCGCAAACTGCGTGAAGCGGGGCTGGCGGATCAGGTCGAAGTGGCCTCCGCCGGCACCGGTGACTGGCACGTTGGCAACTCGCCGGACAGGCGCAGCCAGGCCGCGGCCAAGGTGCGCGGTTATGATTTGTCGGCGCAACGCGCGCAGCAGGTCAGCCGTGCCGATTTCGCCAGTTACGATTTGATCCTGGCCATGGACAACAGCAACCTGCGCAACCTCAAGGCGCTGCAACCGTCCACGGGCAAGGCCGAACTGGATCTGTTCCTGCGTCGTTATGCCGGTGTCGTCGATGAAGTGCCGGACCCGTATTACGACGGGGACCAGGGCTTCGAGCAGGTGCTGGATCTGATCGAAGCGGCCTGTGACCAACTGCTGATCGAAGTGAAGGGCCGGTTATGAGTCTGCTGGTGCAACCCCGGGTTTCCCTGAAACCGTTCAACAGTTTTGGCGTGGACGTTCACGCGCAGCTGTTCGCCGAAGCCCACTGCGACGCCGATGTCCGAGAAGCGCTGGCGTATGCCGAGTCTCACGATGTGCCTTTGCTGGTAATCGGTGGCGGCAGCAACTTGCTGCTGACCGCTGACATTAAGGCGCTGGTGCTGCGCATGGCCACGCGTGGTATCCGCGTGATCAGCGATGACGGCAGTCGCGTGGTGATTGAAGCCGAAGCGGGCGAGCCGTGGCATCCCTTTGTGCAGCACACGTTGGCGCAGGGTTATTCCGGACTGGAAAATCTCAGCCTGATCCCTGGCACGGTTGGCGCTGCGCCGATGCAAAACATCGGTGCCTACGGCGTCGAGATCAAGGATGTATTCGCCGGGCTCACCGCGCTGGATCGCCACACGGGCGAACTGCGCGATTTCAGTCTGGAAGAATGCAACTTCGCCTACCGTGACAGTGTGTTCAAGCAGCAACCGGGGCGTTGGCTGATTCTGCGCGTGCGTTTTACGCTCGACCGCGTCGCGCATCTGCATCTGGAATACGGCCCGGTGCGTCAGCGCCTGACCGAACAGGGCATCGAGCAACCGACGCCCACTGACGTCAGCCGCGCAATCTGCAGCATCCGCAGCGAAAAACTGCCAGACCCGGCCGTGCTCGGCAATGCCGGCAGCTTCTTCAAGAATCCGCTGGTATCGGCAGCGCTGGTCGCGCAGATCAAGGCGCAGCATCCGGATCTGGTGGCCTACGCCCAACCGGACGGGCAGATGAAACTCGCCGCCGGTTGGCTGATCGAACGCGCCGGCTGGAAGGGGTTTCGTGAGGCCGATGCCGGCGTGCATAAATTGCAGGCGCTGGTGCTGGTCAACTACGGCGCGGCGACCGGCCTGCAGTTGCTCGACTTGGCGCAGCGTATTCAGAAAGACATTAGTGAACGTTTCAATGTCGAACTGGAAATGGAGCCCAACCGGTATTGAAGCTACGCTTGCTGAGCGTAATCCAAAGCCCTGCACTGATTAAAAAGTGCAGGGCTTTTTTGTTAATGCTGGGTTAACTTAGCGAGCTAACGATACCGTTCATTTGCTCCACCAAAGGCCCGGTGCAGACCTTCCCGTCGGCACAAGAGAGCCCATTAGCCTGAGTCGATCTGCGCGAACCCACCGCTGACTTTCCGGCGGCAGATTGCTCGACCCCATAACCTCCAAAAATATGCGGGCGTGCCCATGATTACCCTGAAACTCAATGGCCAAGACCATCCACTCGATGTCACCGAAGACATGCCGCTGTTGTGGGCGATTCGTGATGTCGCCGGATATAACGGCACCAAATTCGGTTGCGGCATGGGCCTGTGCGGCGCCTGCACCATTCATATCGATGGTTTGCCGGCGCGCAGTTGCATCACGCCGATCGGCTCGGTAGTCGGTCAGAACGTCACCACTATCGACAACCTGCACGCCGACCCGGTCGGGCAAGTCGTCCAGCAAGCCTGGCTCGACAGCGCTGTGGCCCAGTGCGGTTTTTGTCAGGGCGGGCAGATCATGTCGGCCACGGCGTTGCTCAAAACCAATCCAAACCCGAGCGACGAGCAGATCGAAGAGGCCATGGTCGGCAACATTTGCCGCTGCGGCACCTATAACCGGATCAAAACCGCGATTCGCCAGGCTTCCACCCACCTGAAGGAGGCCAAGGCATGAGTCGCCTGCCGAATGATTTCGCCCTGAGCAATCTCAGTCGCCGTGGCTTCCTTAAAGGCGCAACCGCCACCGGTGCATTGGTGCTGGCGGCGAGCTGGGGTTGGCAGGATGCGTTCGCCGAAGGCAAGCCGAAGCAGTTCGGTGCCGATGGCATGCCCAACGGCTGGATCGATGATCCGAAGGTCTACGTCAGCATCGCCAGCGACGGCACGGTGACTGTTGTGTGCAACCGCTCCGAGATGGGCCAGGGCGTGCGCACCAGTCTGACCATGGTTGTCGCCGACGAACTGGAAGCTGATTGGGCGCACGTCAAAGTGCAGCAGGCGCCGGGCGATGAAGTGCGTTTCGGCAATCAGGACACCGACGGTTCGCGCAGCATGCGTCACTGGTACGAGCCGATGCGCCGTTGCGGCGCGGCAGCCCGTACGATGCTTGAGCAAGCAGCGGCAGCGCAATGGAAGGTGCCGGTGGGCGAATGCCATGCGCAACTGCACAAAGTCATTCACAAGCCGTCCGGGCGTGAGCTGGGTTATGGCGAGCTCGCCGCTGCAGCCAGTGCGTTGGCGGTACCGGCGCGCGACAGTCTGCGGCTCAAGCAGCCGTCGGAATTTCGCTACATCGGCAAGGAAGGCAGCAAAGCCATCGACGGTGACGACATTGTCAAAGGCCGTGCGGTGTACGGCGCCGACGTGCATTTCGACGGCATGCTGTACGCGACCATCGCCCGTCCGGCGGTGTACGGCGGCAAGGTCAAATCGCTGGATGACAGCGCGGCGCTGAAAGTGCCCGGCGTGATAAAAGTCATGCAGATCGAAGGCCGCCCATTGCCTTCGGAATTTCAACCGTTGGGCGGTGTGGCCGTGGTTGCCAGCAACACCTGGGCGGCAATCAAGGGCCGCGAGGCGCTGAAGATCGAATGGGACGATGGCCCGAACGCCAGTTACGACTCGATCGCTTATCGCAAGGAACTGGAAGCCGCGTCGCTGAAGCCCGGGAAAGTGGTGCGCAACACCGGCGATATCGACAAAGCGCTGAGCAGTGCTGCCAGCAGCCTGGAAGCTTCTTATTATTTGCCGCATCTGGCGCAGGCACCGATGGAACCGATGGTGGCCATCGCCCGTTTCAACAACGGCGTTTGCGAGGCGTGGGCGCCGAGTCAGGCACCACAGGTGACGCGTGAGCGCATCGCCGAGCGCCTGGGGCTGCCATTCGATAACGTCACCGTCAATGTGACGCTGCTGGGTGGCGGTTTCGGGCGAAAGTCGAAACCGGACTTCGTCATTGAAGCGGCGATCCTCGCCAAGGAGTTTCCTGGCAAGGCCGTGCGGGTGCAGTGGACGCGCGAGGACGACGTGCACAACTCGTATTTCCATACCGTGTCCGCCGAATACCTGAAGGCGGGCGTGGGCAAGGACGGCATGCCGTCCGGCTGGTTGCATCGCACCGTGGCGCCGAGCATCACCGCGCTGTTTGCGCCGGGCATGAACCATGAAGCGGCGTTCGAACTGGGCATGGGCTTCACCAACATGGCCTACGCCATTCCCAATGTGCGTCTGGAAAACCCGGAAGCGAGGGTGCACACGCGGGTCGGCTGGTATCGCTCGGTGTCGAACATTCCTCATGGTTTCGCGATCCAGAGTTTCGTTGATGAACTGGCGCACAAGGCCGGTGTGGATCCGCTCAAATATCAGATCAAGCTGCTTGGCCCGGACCGGCAGATCGATCCGCGCACCTTGAGCGAAGAGTGGAACTACGGCGAATCCCCTGAGCGTTATCCGATCGACACCGGTCGTATGCGCGCCGTGCTGGAAACCGCGGCCAAGGCAGCCGGTTGGGGTCGTCAACTGCCAAAGGGTCGTGGCCTGGGGCTGGCGGTGCATTACAGCTTCGTCACTTACGTGGCGGCGGTGATTGAAGTCGAGGTCAAGGATGATGGCACACTGATCGTGCACAAGGCCGACATCGCCGTGGATTGCGGGCCGCAGATCAATCCTGAACGTATTCGCTCGCAGTTCGAGGGTGCTTGTGTGATGGGCCTGGGCAACGCCGTGCTGGGTGAAATCAGCTTCAAGGACGGCAAGGTCCAGCAGGACAATTTCCATATGTACGAAGTGGCGCGCATGTCGCTGGCGCCGAAGGAAGTCGCCGTGCATCTGGTCACGCCACCGGGCGATGTGCCGTTGGGTGGCGTCGGTGAGCCGGGTGTACCGCCGATTGCGCCAGCGCTGTGCAATGCGATCTTCGCCGCTACCGGCAAACGCATCCGCAACCTGCCGGTGCGTTATCAGTTGCAGGGCTGGCAGAAGGCACAAGCCTGATGGACAGCGTTGATCTGAATGTCCTGCGCAGCGTGCTCGAATGGCGCCGCGCCGGTCAGCGCGTTGTGCTGTTCAGCGTGGTGCAGACCTGGGGCACGGCGCCGCGGTCGCCCGGCGCCATGCTCGCCTTGCGTGAGGATGGCGTGGTAATTGGCTCGGTGTCCGGCGGCTGCGTCGAGGATGACTTGATCGCCCGGCTGCACGACGGGCGCATTGCCACCGACGGGCCGCCGGTGCAACTGATCACCTATGGCGTTACGCGCGAAGAGGCGGCGCGGTTCGGCCTGCCTTGTGGTGGCACGTTGCGCCTGACAGAAGAGCGGGTCGGCGACCCGGCGTGGGTCGCCGAACTGCTTGCGCGATGTGAAGCCCACGAGATCGTTGCCCGTGAGTTGAACATTGAAACGGGTGACGTGGTGTTGACGCCCGCGAGCAAATCCGACGCGCTGGCGTTCGATGGCAAGACCCTGCGCGCGATTTACGGCCCGCGCTGGCGTCTGCTGTTGATCGGCGCCGGCCAGTTGTCGCGGTATGTGGCGGACATGGCGCGACTGCTGGATTTCGAGGTGCTGATCTGCGATCCGCGCACCGAGTTCGTCTACGGCTGGGAAGAACAGCATGGTCGTTTCGTTCCGGGTATGCCGGACGATGCGGTGCTGAACATCCAGACCGATGAGCGCACGGCGATTGTCGCGCTGACCCACGACCCGCGGCTGGACGACATGGCGTTGCTCACCGCGCTCGATTCGCCGGCCTTTTATGTTGGTGCGCTGGGTTCGCGGGTCAACAGTCAGAAACGCCGGGAGAATCTGGCTCAGCTAGGCTTGTCAGTAGAGGCGATCAAGCGATTGCACGGGCCGATCGGTTTGCATATCGGCAGTCACTCGCCGGCGGAAATTGCCTTGTCATTGCTCGCGGAGATTGTAGCGATCAAGAACGGGGTCGAGTTGAAACAGAAGAAGTCAGTGGAGGGCGCATGAGTCATTCCATCGCGGTGATCGTATTGGCAGCAGGCGAGGGCAGCCGCTTTCGCGAAGTGGCGGGCGCGGACAAGGACAAGTTGCTGGCCGATTGCACCGGTCGCGATGGCGCCGTGCGTTCGGTGATCGAGCAAGTGCTGGTGAACCTGCCGGCCAGTCTCGACAAGCGCGTGCTGGTGACGACTGAAGCACGGCCGCAGGCGATGCGCATGGCGCAGGCATATGGCTGTGAAGTGGTCTCGATCGAGTCGACCGGCATGGGCGACAGCATTGCCGCGGGCGTGGCGACTTGTCCGGATGTTGATGGCTGGCTGATCGTGCTGGGGGATATGCCGTTTATCTTGCCGTCGAGTATCGAGCGGGTGGTGGCGGCGATGGCGAACGATGCGGTGAGTGTGCCGGTGCAGGATGGCGAGTTTGGGCATCCGGTAGGGTTTGGACGTTCGTTTGGTTCGGGGTTGCTGGCGTTGAGCGGTGATCGCGGGGCCAGGCCCTTGTTCAAGCAGGGAAGGGTGGTGGAAGTGTCGGTGGATGATCCCGGGGTGTTGTGGGATATCGATGTGCCTGAGGCTTTGGTATTTAAGTAACAGCAAAGTCAAAAGATCGCAGCCTTCGGCAGCTCCTACAGGGGATCGCATTCCAGATATTGATCATGCCCACGCTCCACATGGGAGCGATCGTGTAAATGCGATCCCCCTGTAGGAGCTCCCGAAGGCTGCGATCTTTTGATCTTCCAAACCGCATAAAAAAGCCCCGCCTGACGAATCAGGCGGGGCTTTTTAGTGGCTTACGGAATCAGACGAGTGGTTTAGGCTCGTGTTCTTTTTCCTGGGCCTCTTCGTGTTGCTGTGCCGCGTCCTGAACGGAGCGTGGCGCTTCGGCGATCACCGATTCAACCGCAGCTTCTTCAGCAGTAGGGGCAGGAGCTGCCTCAACCACTTCAGCAACCACTGGCTCGGCAACAACCGGAGCAGAGGCTGCTGCCAGCTCGGCTTCCTTCGCCAGACGCTCTTCTTCACGCTTGCGACGACGCACTTCACGCGGGTCGTTTGGTGCGCGGCCGTTTGCTGCCAAGGCGCTGACCGGAGCAACTTCCACTTCTGGAGCTGGTGCTTCGGCAACCACTGGAGCCTCGACGACTGGCGCTTCAACGACTGGCGCTGGAGCCGGTTCGGCAACCTTGGCTTCTTCAACCACTGGCGCTTCGTATGCAGGCGCTGGTGTTTCAGCGGCGGCAGGCTCGGCAACCCAGTTGAATGCAGTCTGCTCTTCGCGAACTTCACGCACGGTTTCGGTCACGGTTTCAGATACGGTTTCGACAACCGGCTCTGCAACGACGACTGGCGCCTCGACGACTACCGCAGGTTCGGCGGCAGGTTCAGCAAACGCTTCAAACTGAGCCTGGGTTTCGCGAACCGGTGCTACTTCAACTTCCGGAGCTGCTGTCACTTCCACTGGAGTGGTGGCTTCAACAACCGGTGCTTCTACTGGAGCAGTTTCCAGAGTAGCGGCGGTGGCGCGTTCGGCTTGCTCGTGAGCTTGTGCTTCAGCCGGAGCGCTGATCACGCTGCTGGCTACGGCGGCAGTCACGGCCAGGCCAGCAGCCAGATCGGCAGTGCTCGGGCCTTCAGCGTTTTCGTCGGACTCGGACTCTTCCGAACCTTCGATCACGTTGCCATTGGCATCACGCTGACGCTCGCGACGGTTGCTGCGACGACGCTGACCGCGGGAACGACGACGTGGGCGATCGCCTTCGGCGCTCTCCGAACCGTCTTCCGGCAGTTGCTCTTCGTTGCTGATGACTTCTTCTTCATCAGCTACGGCAGCAGCGGCCTGTTCGGCGCGCGGTTGACGCTCTTCACGTGGCGGGCGCGGTGCGCGCTCTTCACGTGGCTGACGGGCCGGACGCTCTTCAGCGGTCACGGCAGCAGCGGCGGCTACAGCTGGAACGGCATCGAGTGGCTCGCGCAGTTCACGTACACGCTCTTCACGCTCGCCACGTGGCTTGCGATCTTCACGTGGAGCACGTGGTGCACGCTCTTCACGCGGGGCGCGTGGTGCGCGTTCTTCGCGGGCGGCTGGCGCTTCGGTGCGGGCTTCACGAGGCTCGCGAACTTCACGGGCTTCACGTGGCTGACGCTCTTCACGCGGCTCGCGTGGGGCGCGTTCTTCACGCGGTGCACGTTCTTCGCGCGGCTTGCGTTCTTCATCGCGGCGACCGTTACGGTTGCGGCTCTGCTGACGACCATTGCGACGCTCTTCGTTACGGGCCGGACGCTCGGTGGCCGGTTTCTCAACCACAACCGGAGCAGCAGGCTCTTCTTTGGTAGCGAACAGGCTGACCAGCGACTTCACCAGACCTTTGAACAGGCTTGGCTCTGGCATGGCAACTGGCGCAGCAGCGGGTGCCGGGGCAGCGACTTCGGCCGGGACCGGAGCATTGGCACGGGCCGGAGCAGTTTTCACTGCGGCTTCCTGGCGAACCAGAGTGCGGGTCGCGGCGGCTGGCTGAACTTCTTCAACTTCGGCAGCTGCGGCGGCAATTTCATAGCTCGACTGGCCGGTAGCGGCTTCCGGGCTGTCATCACGCAGACGCTGAACTTCGAAGTGCGGCGTTTCGAGGTGATCGTTCGGCAGAATGATGATGCGGGCACGGGTGCGCAGTTCGATCTTGGTGATCGAGTTGCGTTTTTCGTTGAGCAGGAACGCAGCAACCGGGATCGGCACCTGAGCGCGGACTTCGGCGGTGCGGTCTTTCAGGGCTTCTTCTTCGATCAGGCGCAGGATCGCCAGCGACAGCGATTCAACGTCGCGGATGATGCCGGTGCCGTTGCAACGCGGGCAAACGATGCCGCTGCTTTCGCCCAGCGATGGACGCAGGCGCTGACGGGACATTTCCAGCAGGCCGAAGCGCGAGATACGGCCGATCTGCACGCGAGCGCGGTCGGCTTCCAGGCATTCGCGGACTTTCTCTTCCACGGCGCGCTGGTTCTTGGCAGGGGTCATGTCGATGAAGTCGATGACGATCAGGCCGCCGATGTCGCGCAGGCGCAACTGACGGGCGATTTCTTCAGCCGCTTCAAGGTTGGTCTGCAGGGCGGTTTCTTCGATGTCGCTGCCTTTGGTGGCGCGGGCCGAGTTGATGTCGATGGACACCAGGGCTTCGGTCGGATCGATAACGATGGAGCCGCCGGAAGGCAGTTCGACGACGCGCTGGAAAGCGGTTTCGATCTGGCTTTCGATCTGGAAACGGTTGAACAGCGGAACGCTGTCTTCGTACAGCTTGATCTTGCTGGCGTACTGCGGCATCACCTGGCGGATGAAGGTCAGGGCTTCGTCCTGGGCTTCAACGCTGTCGATCAGCACTTCGCCGATGTCCTGGCGCAGGTAGTCGCGGATGGCGCGGATGATCACGTTGCTTTCCTGGTAGATCAGGAATGGCGCGGCGCGATCCAGCGAGGCTTCTTTGATGGCGGTCCAGAGTTGCAGCAGGTAATCGAGGTCCCACTGCATTTCTTCGCTGCTGCGGCCAAGGCCGGCAGTGCGCACGATCAGACCCATGTCGGCTGGAGCAACCAGGCCGTTCAGCGCTTCACGCAGTTCGTTGCGCTCTTCGCCTTCGATGCGACGGGAGATACCGCCGGCACGCGGGTTGTTCGGCATCAGCACGAGGTAACGACCGGCCAGGCTGATGAAGGTGGTCAGGGCTGCGCCCTTGTTGCCACGTTCTTCTTTCTCGACCTGAACGATGACTTCCTGGCCTTCGCTCAGGACGTCCTTGATGTTGACGCGGCCTTCAGGGGTTTTCTTGAAGTATTCGCGGGAGATTTCTTTGAGGGGCAGGAAGCCGTGGCGCTCAGAGCCGAAATCGACAAAGGCAGCCTCAAGGCTTGGTTCGATGCGAGTGATCTTGCCTTTATAGATATTGGCTTTTTTCTGCTCGCGTGCACCGGATTCGATGTCCAGGTCGTAGAGGCGCTGGCCATCTACCAGTGCAACACGCAACTCTTCGGGTTGAGTTGCGTTAATCAGCATTCTTTTCATGTAGTACCGTCGGTTTCCGGGCTGCCGGAAACGGCGTTCGGCACACACGACTTCTCACGGTCGGTGTCAGGTGCGTCGGGAGTGGTTGGCCATTCCCGTGTCTGGCGATTGCGACCAATTGGGCCGAGACCGCGACGTACGCGTCCTGCTTGCTGTGGCTACTTAAGCACTCAGTCAGGAGGAGGAATCAACCGGCGGCTGTGGACGAGATGAAGCGTCTTGATAAAGCCTAATGCTACACAGTCCAGCGGTTGTGCATCTCCACCCTACACGTATCCCTGATAATTCGGGTGCTGCCGCGCGCAGAATCCGCAACGGGTTGGCATTTACCGTGAGCTCCGAAAGGGGAGGTCACGCATCATGGCTAATTTAGGCGTTGTTTCCGAAGCCTTCGCTCGGGGTCATTCACAGCTGACTGCACTTTGTGAACTGGCCTTGAATGTTTGCCTGCCAGGCGAGTAAAAACTCTGCTCGGCGGTGTGATTCAGGCCTTATGTCACCTGCGCTTGTTACAACTGCAAACTCCACCGTTACGTAGCGAAAGCCCCGTAGGACGGCCTCGCGTCCTGGTGAATTGCGTTGGTCAGGGCCGGTTTTTGACCGTGGTGCCGCTGTCCAGGCCGCTTTTGGCGGCGTTCGCGACTATAGCAGCAATGATTAAGTGCTTCAATTCCATAAAAATTGTTATCATCCGCGCCATGACAACTACTGCCCCTACGACTCCAGGCGTTCAACTGCTTGAAGTCTCGCCGGAGTATGCCGGCCAACGAATCGATAATTTTCTCCTCGCCCGGCTCAAAGGCGTGCCCAAGACCCTGATTTACCGCATTTTGCGCAAAGGCGAAGTGCGTGTGAACAAAGGTCGGATCAAGCCCGAATACAAGCTGCAGGCCGGTGATATCGTGCGCGTGCCGCCCGTTCGCGTGCCTGAGCGTGACGAGCCGGTGCCTCTGGCCCAAGGTCTGTTGCAGCGTCTGGAAGCCTCGATTGTCTTCGAAGACAAAGCCCTGATCGTGATCAACAAGCCTGCGGGCATTGCGGTTCACGGTGGCAGCGGCTTGAACTTCGGTGTGATCGAAGCCTTTCGTCAGTTGCGTCCGGATACCAAAGAGCTGGAGCTGGTTCACCGTCTCGATCGCGACACTTCCGGCCTGCTGATGATCGCCAAGAAGCGCAGCATGCTTCGTCATTTGCACGAGCAGCTACGCGGCGATGGCATCGACAAGCGCTACATGGCGCTGGTTCGTGGCAACTGGGCGACCTCGATCAAGAAAGTCAGCGCGCCATTGCTCAAGAGCAACTTGCGTTCCGGCGAGCGCATGGTTGAAGTCAATGAAGAAGGCAAAGAAGCCCTGACGATGTTCAAGGTGCTGCGCCGCTTCGGTGATTTCGCGACCATGGTCGAGGCTAAACCGGTTACCGGTCGCACCCATCAGATTCGCGTGCACACTTTGCATGCCGGCCATTGCATTGCTGGTGACAGCAAGTATGGCGACGAGGGTTTCACCAAGGAAATCCGCGATCTGGGCGGCAAGCGCCTGTTTCTGCATGCTTACATGCTGACCGTGCCGCTGCCCGATGGCGGCAAGCTGACCTTGCAGGCGCCGGTCGATGAAATGTGGGCCAAGACCGTGGAGCGATTGAGTGCGCCCATCTGATTACAAACTGCTGATTTTCGATTGGGACGGCACACTGGCCGATTCCATTCATCGGATCGTCGAGGCGATGCACTCCGCATCCGGGCGCTCCGGTTTCGAGTTGCGTGATGATTTTGCCGTCAAGGGCATCATCGGTCTGGGCCTGCCCGAGGCGATCCGCACCTTGTACCCCGAAATCAGTGACGCTGAAATGACCTTGTTTCGCGAGTATTACGCTGATCACTACATCGCAGCGGAAGCCGTGCCTTCGCCGCTGTTTGAGGGCGTCGTCGAATCGATGACGTCCTTTCGTGAGCAGGGTTATCACCTGGCTGTCGCGACGGGCAAGAATCGTCGCGGACTGGATCGTGTGCTCAAGGCCAATGGCTGGGAAGAGTATTTCGACATTACCCGCGCGGCCGATGAAACTGCGAGCAAGCCGCACCCTCTGATGCTGGAGCAGATACTTGCGCATTGCGGGGTGCGTGCGGACCAGGCGCTGATGGTCGGGGATTCGTCCTTCGATCTGCTGATGGCGCGTAACGCGGGGATGGATTCGGTGGCTGTCAGTTATGGCGCGCAATCGATCGAGGCGTTGAAGCTGTTTGAGCCGCGTCTGTCGATCGACCGTTTTTCCGAATTGCATGCCTGGCTGGCGCTGCAGGCTTAATACGTTTTTGCTGGGGTGGATGGCATGACCGACGAATGGAAAGCACCGGCCAAGGCAAGTGCCGACGGCGGTGACGAGAAGAGCTGGAAGCTGCTGGAAAAAACTCTTCTGGCGGGTGTGCAGGAACAGCGTCGTTCGCGGCGCTGGGGGATTTTCTTCAAATTTCTGACGTTTGTTTACCTGTTTGTCGCGTTGATCCTGTTCACGCCGCTGATGGACATGGAGAAAAGCGCAACTCGCGGCGAGAACTACACCGCGCTGATCGACGTCACCGGCGTGATCGCCGACAAAGAACCGGCCAGTGCCGACAACATTGTCGGCAGCCTGCGCGCAGCGTTCGAGGACAAGAAGGTCAAGGGTGTCATCCTGCGGATCAACAGTCCGGGTGGCAGTCCTGTGCAGTCCGGTTATGTGTATGACGAGATCAAGCGTCTGCGTGGTTTGCACCCCGAGATCAAGCTGTATGCGGTGATTTCCGATCTCGGCGCGTCTGGTGCGTATTACATCGCCAGCGCCGCGGATCAGATTTACGCCGACAAGGCGAGTCTGGTGGGCTCCATTGGTGTGACGGCGGCCGGTTACGGCTTTGTCGGCACCATGGAGAAGCTGGGAGTCGAGCGTCGCACGTATACGTCTGGCGAGCACAAATCGTTCCTTGATCCGTTCCAGCCGCAGAAGCCTGAAGAAACGGCGTTCTGGCAAGGTGTGCTGGACACCACGCACAAGCAGTTCATCAACAGCGTCAAGCAGGGTCGTGGCGATCGCCTGAAGGACAAAGAGCATCCGGAGCTGTTCTCCGGGCTGGTCTGGTCTGGCGAGCAAGCGCTACCGCTGGGTTTGATCGATGGGTTGGGCAATGCCAGTTCGGTGGCGCGTGATGTGGTCGGCGAGAAAGAGTTGGTGGACTTCACCGTCCAGGAATCGCCGTTTGACCGCTTCTCGAAGAAACTTGGCGCCAGTGTGGCCGAGCAATTGGCGATGTGGATGGGTTTCCACGGGCCATCGTTGCGGTAATTTGTTGTAAAGATCAAAAGATCGCAGTTTGCGGCAGCTCCTACAGGTTCGATGTTCATTTGCAATTTTTGCGATGACACGAACGCTGTAGGAACTGCCGCAGGCTGCGATCTTTTGCTTTAAGGGATCTGCACGCCTTCAACCAATAGCATGTCGATCAGCCGAATCAGCGGCAGACCAATAAGGCTGGTAGCGTCAGGACCTTCGGTGGACTGAAACAGGCTCACGCCCAACCCTTCGGCCTTGAAGCTGCCCGCGCAGTCGTAAGGCTGCTCGATGCGCAAGTAGCGCTCGACCCGCGCCTGATCGAGCTGGCGCATGTGCACGGTGAACGGTACGCAGTCGACTTGAATTTGCCCCGTCTGACTATTGAGCAGCGCCAGGCCGGTGAGGAAAGTCACGCTGGCGCCGCTGGCGGCCATCAGTTGCTCGCGGGCCTTGTCGAAGGTGTGCGGCTTGCCGATGATCTGGTCGCCGAGTACGGCCACCTGGTCCGAGCCAATAATCAGATGAGCGGGGTGGCTGTCGGCCAATGCTCGGGCCTTCTGTTCGGCGAGGCGTTTGACCAGCTCGATTGCCGGTTCGCCAGGACGGTGGCTTTCATCGATATCCGGCGAGCTGCAGACGAACGGCAGGTGCAGGCGGGCGAGCAATTCCCGGCGATAAGTCGAGCTTGAGGCAAGTAATAAAGGCAGCATTTGCGTCTCCTGGGGCAGATGTGAATTCTAGCGGAGGCACGCAAGTGACGGACAGGGCACAATTTCCTTTGACATGGGTGGGTGCATCCCTATAATGCTGCGCCTATGTTGAATGACCCGATTCCACCTCACGTTGACCCGCGCAAATTGGCTGATCGTGGCACCACCATCCAAGGTGAGCTGCTGCTGGCCGATTTGAAGAGACTCTGCGACCCGCTTTCCGACAATGTCGGTACGGTGCAGGCGAAATTCGTTTTTGAACGAGATGAACGTAAATCTGTGGTAATTCACAGCTTTATCGACACCGAGGTCAAAATGGTTTGCCAGCGTTGTCTTGAGCTGGTCACCCTGCCGATCCACAGCGAATGCAGTTACGCTGTGGTGAAAGAGGGTGCGAATACCCAGTCGTTACCGAAAGGTTATGACGTGCTGGAACTGGGCGAAGATCCATTGGATCTGCAGTCACTGGTCGAGGAGGAGCTTTTGCTTGCCTTGCCTATCGTGCCTGCTCATCATCCGGAAGAATGCCAGCAGCCGGCGGGGTCAGATGAGCCCGAACCGAGCGAGGACGAGGTAACGCGGTCCAACCCGTTCAGTGTATTGGCGCAGTTAAAGCGTGACCCAAACGTTTAGGAGTTAATCAATTATGGCTGTTCAGCAGAACAAAAAATCCCGCTCTGCCCGTGACATGCGTCGTTCGCACGACGCCCTGACGGCGAGCACTCTGTCTGTAGAAAAAACCACTGGTGAAATTCACCTGCGTCACCACGTATCGCCAGAAGGCGTATACCGTGGCCGTAAAGTGATCGACAAGGGCGCTGACGAGTAATCACTTGTCTGCTCAAGTCATCGCGATTGACGCAATGGGCGGGGACTTCGGTCCCCGCAGCATTGTTCAGGCCAGCCTTGCTTGCCTGTCTGCTACGCCCTCGCTGCACCTGACCCTCGTCGGTCAACCCTCCCTACTTGAAGAATTGATCAACGGCCAATCGGCTGCCGATCGCGCGCGCCTGACGATTGTTGCGGCCAGCGAAGTCATCACCATGGACGAAAAACCGACTCAGGCCCTGCGTGGCAAGCCGGACTCGTCGATGCGTGTCGCCCTTGAACTGGTGCGTGATGGCAAGGCGCAAGCCTGTGTCAGTGCTGGCAATACCGGTGCGTTGATGGCGCTGTCGCGCTATGTGTTGAAGACCTTGCCGGGTATCGACCGTCCCGCGATGGTGGCCGCCATTCCGACGCAGAAGGGTTATTGCCAGTTGCTTGACCTTGGCGCCAACGTCGATTGCAGTGCGGAGCATCTGTTGCAGTTTGCGGTGATGGGTTCGGTGGCGGCGCAGACGTTGGGTATTGCTCGACCGCGGGTGGCGTTGCTGAACATCGGCACCGAAGACATCAAGGGCAACCAGCAGGTCAAGTTGGCGGCAACGCTGTTGCAGGCGGCCAGGGGCATTAACTACATCGGCTTCGTCGAAGGTGACGGCCTGTATCGCGGTGAAGCGGATGTGGTGGTGTGCGACGGATTTGTCGGCAACATTCTGCTCAAGTCCAGCGAAGGCCTGGCAACGATGATTGCTGCGCGCATCGAGGCGCTGTTCAAAAAGAACATGGCTTCGCGCGCAATCGGTGCCTTGGCGCTGCCATTGATGAAGCGCCTGCAGGCAGATCTGGCACCGGCGCGACACAATGGCGCAAGCTTCCTTGGCTTGCAGGGCATTGTGGTGAAAAGCCACGGTTCGGCGGGAGTTCAGGGCTTCCAGAGTGCGATTCAGCGTGCGCTGATCGAGATTCAGGAGAACCTGCCCGAGCGCCTTCACGGGCGTCTCGAGGATTTGTTGTCTTAGGCGTTTTCGTCGGACAATGCTTAAATGTGACCGCCCGGTTCAAAGGGCCATCCAACTGTCAGTTTCTTGCGTCCCCCAGTGGGGCGTCATTTTCCGACGACAAGATCATTAGGGGCTTGTTACATGTCTGCTTCCCTCGCATTCGTCTTTCCAGGACAAGGTTCGCAGTCCCTCGGCATGCTGGCCGAGCTGGGCGCGCAACATCCACTGATCCTCGAAACGTTCCAAGAAGCCTCCGCTGCTCTGGGCTATGACCTGTGGGCACTGACCCAGCAGGGCCCGGAAGAGCTGCTTAATCAAACCGACAAGACTCAGCCGGCCATTCTGACCGCATCGATCGCCCTGTGGCGTCTGTGGCTGGCTGAAGGTGGCGCGCGTCCGGCATTTGTTGCCGGTCACAGCCTGGGTGAATACAGCGCGCTGGTAGCTGCCGGCAGCCTGAGCCTGGCTGACGCGGTGAAGCTCGTTGAGCGCCGTGGCCAGTTGATGCAGGAAGCGGTTCCGGCCGGGCAGGGCGGCATGGCTGCCATTCTGGGTCTGGAAGACGCTGACGTGCTGGCGGCCTGTGCTGAAGCGGCGCAGGGCGAAGTGGTCAGCGCCGTCAACTTCAACTCCCCGGGCCAGGTTGTAGTGGCCGGTGCCAAGGCTGCCGTCGAGCGCGCCATTGAAGGCTGCAAGGCGCGTGGCGCCAAGCGTGCCATGCCGCTGCCGGTGAGCGTGCCGTCGCACTGCGAACTGATGCGTCCGGCTGCCGAGCGCTTTGCCGAATCCATCGCCGCCATTGACTGGCAGGCGCCGCAGATCCCGGTGGTACAGAACGTCAGCGCACAAGTGCCGGCCGATCTGGAAACCCTCAAGCGTGATCTGCTCGAACAACTCTACAAGCCAGTACGCTGGGTCGAGTCCGTACAGACGCTGGCCGCCAAGGGCGCGACCAATCTGGTCGAATGTGGCCCGGGCAAAGTACTGGCTGGTCTGAACAAACGTTGCGCCGAAGGCGTTTCGACTTCCAACCTCAATACCCCAGACGCTTTCGCTGCCGCTCGTGCAGCGCAGGCCTGAATCAGGAGAAACTTGCATGAGTCTGCAAGGTAAAGTTGCACTGGTCACCGGTGCAAGCCGCGGTATCGGCCAGGCTATCGCACTGGAACTGGGCCGTCAGGGCGCCATCGTTGTGGGTACCGCAACCTCCGCCAAGGGTGCCGAGGCGATTGCCGCCACGCTCAAAGAGCACGGCATTCAGGGTACCGGTCTGGAACTCAATGTCACCAGCGACGAATCCGTCAGCAAGGTGATCGCGACCATTCAGGAGCAGTTCGGTGCACCGGCGATTTTGGTCAATAACGCCGGCATCACCCGCGATAACCTGATGATGCGCATGAAAGATGACGAATGGTACGACGTGATCGATACCAACCTGAACAGTCTGTATCGCCTGTCCAAGGGCGTTCTGCGCGGCATGACCAAAGCCCGTTGGGGTCGAATTATCAGTATTGGCTCGGTGGTGGGTGCCATGGGCAACGCAGGCCAAGTAAACTATGCAGCCGCCAAGGCCGGTCTGGAAGGTTTCAGCCGTGCAATGGCGCGTGAAGTCGGTTCGCGTTCGATTACGGTCAACTCGGTAACCCCAGGGTTTATCGACACCGATATGACCCGCGAACTGCCTGAAGCACAGCGTGAAGCCTTGCAGACGCAGATTCCGCTGGGTCGTCTGGGACAAGCTCAAGAGATCGCGTCTGTGGTCGCTTTTCTTGCATCCGACGGTGCGGCATACGTAACTGGGGCTACAATCCCGGTGAACGGTGGGATGTACATGTAAGTAAAATGTGACGGATTGCTTCAAAAAAATGTCATACGAGCTGTCTAAAATCCGTTATAAAGCTGCAATCTATTTATAGGCAGAGGGCCGCAGGGTTTGAGGAGTGAAGCTTTCAGTTGAAAAACTGAAAAGTCTTTCTATACACTTACCCACTGGCCAGCTGCCTGAATTTGTCCATTAGGAGTGAAAACAAGGTATGAGCACCATCGAAGAGCGCGTCAAGAAAATCGTTGCCGAGCAACTGGGTGTTAAAGAAGAAGAAGTGGTTAACACCGCTTCCTTCGTAGAAGACCTGGGTGCCGACTCCCTTGACACCGTTGAGCTGGTGATGGCTCTGGAAGAGGAATTCGAGACCGAAATCCCTGACGAAGAAGCTGAGAAGATCACTACTGTACAAGCTGCAATCGATTACGTTACAAACCACCAGGCTTAATAGCTTGTAATCGTTGCTTGCTGTCATGGAAAAACCGCACTGCCATCACGGCGTGCGGTTTTTTCTTTAGGCCTGATGCAAAGTCGTCATTTGAAAAAGGAGAGTGCTGTGTCGCGTAGACGCGTCGTAGTCACCGGTATGGGTATGTTGTCGCCACTGGGCACGGATGTGCCGAGCAGTTGGCAGGGCATTCTGGCTGGCCGCAGTGGCATTGGTCTGATCGAACACACCGACCTTTCTGCCTATTCCACCCGCTTTGGCGGCTCGGTAAAGGGCTTCAATGTCGAGGAATACCTGTCGGTCAAGGAAGCGCGCAAGCTCGACCTGTTCATTCAGTACGGTCTCGCGGCTGGCTTTCAAGCCGTTCGCAACGCTGGCCTGGAAGTTACCGACGCCAACCGTGAGCGCATTGGCGTGGCCATGGGTTCGGGCATCGGCGGTCTGACCAATATCGAAGAAACCAGCCGTACTTTGCATGAGACGGGCCCGCGTCGAATCTCGCCATTCTTCGTGCCAGGCTCGATCATCAATATGATTTCCGGTTTTCTGTCGATCCATCTGGGCGCACAGGGACCTAACTACGCCATCGCTACAGCGTGTACCACCGGTACGCACTGCATCGGCATGGCGGCGCGCAACATCATGTACGACGAAGCCGACGTGATGATTGCCGGCGGTGCCGAAATGGCCGCATGCGGTCTGGGCATGGGCGGCTTCGGCGCGTCCCGTGCGCTGTCGACCCGCAACGATGAACCGACTCGCGCAAGCCGTCCGTGGGACAAAGGGCGTGACGGTTTCGTACTGTCCGACGGTGCCGGTGCACTGGTGCTCGAAGAACTCGAACACGCCAAGGCGCGCGGCGCGACCATCTACGCCGAGCTGATCGGTTTCGGCACCAGTGGCGATGCGTTCCACATGACTTCGCCACCTGCCGACGGCGCGGGTGCAGCTCGCTGCATCACCAACGCCTTGCGCGACGCGAAGATCAACGTCGATCAAGTGCAGTACATCAACGCTCACGGCACCTCGACCCCGGCCGGCGACCTTGCCGAGGCCAACGCGATCAGGTCGGTGTTCGGTGAGCATGCCTACAAACTGGCGGTCAGCTCCACCAAGTCCATGACCGGTCACCTGCTGGGTGCGGCGGGCGCGGTCGAGGCGATCTTCAGTATCCTGGCCATCAACAGTCAGGTGGCGCCGCCAACCATCAACCTTGATGAGCCGGACGAAGGCTGTGATCTCGATTTTGTGCCGCACACTGCGCGCAACATGGACATCGATGTCGTGCTGTCGAACTCCTTCGGCTTTGGCGGCACCAACGGTACTTTGGCGTTCCGTCGGTTCGCAGGCTGATGGACAGCTGGGTCGACGGTCAACCGGCGGACACTCTGTCGCTGAAAGACCGCGGCCTGGCTTACGGCGATGGTCTGTTCGAGACCATTGCCGTGCATGACGGCCAGCCGGTATTGCTCGATCGACACATGACGCGGCTGGCCGATGGCTGCTCGCGTCTGGCTATCTCTGCCGATATCGAACTGATTCGCCACGAACTGCTGAGCTACGCTGCCGCAATGGGCGAGGGTGTGCTCAAACTCATCCTCACCCGTGGCGACGGTTTGCGCGGTTACGCGCCTGACCCTGCGGCGCCGGGTCGACGCATTCTGCAAGGCAATCCGCCGGCTGCTTATCCGACGGCACATGCCGAACACGGCATCCGCCTGTTTCCGTGCAACACGCGCCTGTCCAGACAGCCATTGCTTGCCGGACTCAAACACCTCAATCGACTGGAACAAGTGCTCGCCCGCGCCGAATGGCAAGACAGCGAGCACGCTGAAGGCTTGATGCTCGATCAGACCGGTCGCGTCATCGAAGGCGTCTTCAGTAACCTGTTTCTGGTGCGCGATGGTGTGTTGATCACGCCCGATCTGAAACACTGCGGTGTCGCCGGTGTGATGCGCGCGGAAATATTGTTTCAGGCCGAGTCATTGGCCATCCCCACCCAAACCGTCGATATCGGCCTGGAACAGCTGCAATGGGCCGATGAAGTGTTTGTCTGCAACAGCGTATATGGCGTCTGGCCGGTACGCGCCTACGCTGCACTGAGCTGGCCGGTTGGCCCGCTCACCCGTAAACTGCAAACCATTGCCCGCGCCCTACTGGATGCCTGATTTGTGAGACGTAAATTTTTGCTGCTGCTGGAAACCGGACTGGTTCTGGCAGGGCTGCTGTTGGGCGCCAGCGCCTGGAAGATTCACTCCGCGCTGGAACAGCCCCTGAACATCACGCAGGAAGAACTGCTGGATGTGCCCAAAGGCTCTACACCGACCCGTACCTTCCTTGGACTCGAAAGCGATGGCGTCATCAAAGACGCTTTCTGGCTACGGGTCTATTGGCGTTTCAATCTTGCTGGTACGCCGATTCACACTGGCGAATACCGCATGCAGCCCGGGATGACCGTCAACGGTCTGATCGATTCGTGGAAGCGTGGCGACGTGGTTCAGTACAGCCTGACGTTGGTTGAAGGCTGGAATTTCCACCAGGTGCGTGCCGCACTGGCGAAAGATGAAAAAATCGAACAGACCCTCAATGGTTTGAGCGACAGCGATGTGATGGCAAAGATTGGCCACAAGGGACTGTTCCCGGAAGGCCGTTTCTTCCCCGATACGTACCGTTTCGTGCGCGGCGTGTCCGATACCGAGCTGCTGAAAAAGGCTTTCGATCGTCTCGACGAAGTGCTGGCCAAAGAGTGGGAAAAACGCGCTGCCGATGCACCGTACAAAGAACCTTATCAAGCGCTGATCATGGCGTCCCTGGTCGAGAAGGAAACCGGTGTACCGCAGGAACGCGGCGAGATTGCCGGGGTTTTTGTGCGCCGGATGGCGCTGGGCATGCAGCTGCAGACTGATCCCACGGTGATCTATGGTTTGGGCGATCGCTACACCGGCAAGTTGACCCGCGCTCACCTCAAGGAGCCGACGCCGTATAACACTTACGTGATTCCTGGCTTGCCGCCGACGCCGATTGCGATGGTCGGGCGTGAAGCCATTCACGCGGCGCTGAATCCGGTGGGAGGCACCAGCCTCTACTTTGTTGCCCGTGGCGACGGTAGCCATGTGTTTTCTGACGATCTCGATGCACACAACAATGCGGTGCGTGAATTTCAGCTCAAACGCCGTGCCGATTACCGCTCCAGCCCGGCGCCGGCAACTACGCCGGAAGCGGCACCGGCCGCCGAGGAGTCGATTCCTGCGGCATCGCCGGATACTGCGCCCGAGTCGCTGCCGCAGGTTCCGACCGAGGAATCCGCGCCGACTCCTGACGCCGACGCACCACAAAACACGCAATGACTTTGATTAAGGACTGCCTGTGACTGGCTTGTTTATTACCCTGGAAGGCCCTGAAGGCGCCGGCAAGAGCACCAATCGCGAATACCTCGCCGAGCGTTTGCGCGCCGCCGGTGTCGAGGTCGTGCTGACCCGCGAGCCCGGTGGTACGCCACTGGCCGAGCGGATTCGCGATGTGCTGCTGGCCCCGGCCGACGAAGTCATGAACCCGGATACCGAACTGCTGCTGGTGTTCGCTGCGCGTGCTCAGCATCTGGCCGAGGTGATTCGCCCGGCACTGGCACGCGGTGCGGTGGTGCTGTGTGATCGCTTCACCGATTCGACGTATGCCTATCAGGGCGGCGGTCGCGGTTTGTCGCTGGAGCGTATCGCGACGCTTGAAGCTTTCGTGCAGGGTGATCTGCGCCCGGACCTGACGCTGATTTTCGATCTGCCGGTAGAAATCGGCCTGGCCCGTGCCAGCGCTCGTGGACGTCTGGATCGTTTCGAGCTGGAAGGTCGGGCATTTTTCGAGGCGGTGCGCAGTGCATTCCTCAAGCGCGCTGAAGCCGATCCTGCGCGCTATGTGCGCATCGATGCCGGTCAACCATTGGTCAAGGTTCAACAATCGCTGGATACCTTGCTCCCGAATTTGCTGGAGTTGGCTCGTGGCTGAGGCCTATCCATGGCAAGAAAGCCTCTGGCAGCAACTGGCCGGACGTAGCCAGCATGCTCACGCTTATCTGCTGCATGGGCCGGCCGGGATCGGCAAACGCGCACTGGCCGAGCGGTTGATGGCCAGTCTGTTGTGCAAGCACCCGACGCCGGAGGCTTGCGGTGAATGCAAATCCTGCCTGCTGCTCAAGGCCGGCAGTCACCCGGACAATTACATTCTCGAACCGGAAGAAGCCGACAAGGCGATCAAGGTCGATCAGGTGCGCGAACTGGTCAGTTTCGTGGTGCAGACCGCGCAACTGGGCGGGCGCAAGGTGGTGCTGATCGAACCCACGGAATCGATGAACATCAACGCCGCCAACGCCTTGCTCAAGAGCCTTGAAGAGCCTTCCGGCAATACGGTGTTGTTGCTGGTCAGCCACCAGCCGAGCCGTTTGTTGCCGACGGTCAAGAGTCGTTGTGTGCAGCAAGCCTGCCCGTTGCCGAGCGAAGCGATGAGCCTGCAATGGTTGGCTCAGGCGCTGCCGGAGAGTTCCGAAGCGGAGCGTGTCGAACTGCTGACGCTGGCCGCTGGTTCGCCGTTGATGGCGGTCACTCTTCAGTCCCAGGGCGTACGCGAACAGCGCGCGCAAGTGGTCGAAGGGGTGAAGAAGTTGCTCAAGCAGCAGCAATCGCCCACGCAATTGGCCGAAGAATGGAAAAACATCCCGATGCTGCGTTTGTTCGACTGGTTCTGTGACTGGTCGAGCCTGATCCTGCGTTATCAACTGACTGAGGATGAAGCCGGCCTTGGTCTGACGGATATGCGCAAGGTGGTGCAGTACCTGGCGCAGAAAAGCGCCCAAGGCAAAGTGCTCGAAATTCAGGACTGGATCCTCGCGCAGCGCCAAAAAGTGTTGAGCAAAGCCAATCTCAATCCGGCGCTATTGCTCGAAGCGCTGTTGGTGCAATGGGCGGGACTGCCAGGCCAGCGGTGATCCCCGCAAAAACGACGGTGTGCGCCTAGACTCTGAAGATCAGCAGTGGAGGTCAACATGAATGAACCCGTCAGCCCGGGCCCGCGCAACGGCATTTTGTCCCTGACAATCAAGGACAAGTCGGTGCTTTACGCCGCTTACATGCCGTTCATCAAGAACGGTGGCCTGTTCATCCCGACCAACAAGAGCTACAAGTTGGGCGACGAGGTGTTCATGCTGTTGAACCTGATGGATGAGCCGGAAAAGATCCCGGTTGCCGGCAAAGTCACCTGGATTACGCCCAAAGGCGCACAAGGCAATCGCGCAGCCGGTGTCGGCGTGCAGTTCAACGACGGCGACAACACCGCGCGCAGTCGCATCGAAACCCATCTGGCCGGAGCCCTCAAGTCCGACCGTCCCACTCATACGATGTAAGTAGCCGTATTTTTATGCTCGTAGATTCCCATTGTCACCTTGATCGCCTCGACCTCGCCGCCCATGACGGCTCGCTGGATGCCGCACTCGATGCGGCCCGCGAGCGCGGGGTAGGGCATTTTCTGTGCATCGGCGTGAGCGCCGACAACGCCGCTGACGTCAAAGCGCTCGCCGAGCGTTACGACGATGTCGATTGCTCGGTAGGCGTGCATCCTCTCGATGTGCAACCCGGCGCCGCCCCCGCGCTGGACTGGTTGCTGCACGAACTCAACCACCCGAAAGTGGTGGCGATCGGTGAAACCGGTCTGGATTACCACTACGAGCCGGAAGCCGCCGAGCTGCAGCAGGCGTCGTTCCGCCTGCACCTGCAAGCGGCGCAGCAAACCGGCAAACCAGTGATCATCCACACCCGCGGCGCCCGTGCCGATACCCTCGAACTGCTGCGTGAAGCCGCGTTGCCACAGGCCGGGGTGCTGCATTGCTTCACCGAAGACTGGGACATGGCCAAGGCCGCGCTGGACATGGGTTATTACATTTCCCTGTCAGGCATCGTCACCTTCCGCAATGCTGATGCCTTGCGTGATGTGGCGAGCAAAGTCCCGGCGGATCGTCTGCTGGTTGAAACAGATTCGCCTTATCTGGCGCCGATCCCTTATCGCGGCAAGCCGAACCTGCCGCAATACGTGCGTGAAGTGGCAGAGTTCCTGGCGATGCTGCGCGGCGAAAAGTACGAGCGTTTTGCCGAGCAGACCACCGAGAACTTCAAACGCCTGTTCCCGCTGGCGCACGTCAAAGCTTCAGGTTAACGCCGCCGACCTGTAGGAGATGCCGAAGGCTGCGATCTTTTGATCTTTTTTTTGAAAAGCAAGGTCAACAGATCGCAGCCTGCGGCAGCTGCTACAAGTGTGAGGTTCGGGATAGACCGGTCGATCACCAAATCGCAGGCAAAAAAAACCCGGGTTCTGGGGGGTGAATCCGGGTTAAGACCATTAGGAGTAAAACAAAGGCACGCGGTCCGTTGGTACCTTTATCGGCGCGGCACTTGGGGGAGATGCCGCCCGACAGTTGAAGTATTGATCAGTCTGGCGTGCAGTCCAGTTAGCGGGTCGTGGTTTTTAAACAAATTTGGAATACGTTCGCTTCAGTTGAGTTCTCATTGCGCCGAAAACGTTCTCAAAATGAACAAGAAACACAGATATGGTCGGATGATCCGTGCATTTTTGCGCAAGTTAGGCATAATACGCGGCTTCGAATTTTGACCCTTCAGACCTTTTTCTTATGCACAAAGAACCTCGTAAGGTCCGTGAGTTTCGTCGCCGCGAGCAAGAAATTCTCGATACCGCGCTCAAGCTGTTCCTCGATCAAGGTGAAGACAGTGTCACCGTCGAGATGATTGCTGATGCCGTGGGTATCGGCAAAGGCACGATCTACAAACACTTCAAGTCCAAGGCCGAGATCTATCTGCGCCTGATGCTCGACTACGAGCGCGATTTGAACGAGCTGCTGCATTCGGCCGATGTCGACAAGGACAAGGAAGCACTGTCCCGTGCCTACTTCGAATTCCGCATGCGCGATCCGCAGCGCTACCGTCTGTTCGATCGTCTCGAAGAGAAGGTGGTCAAGGGCAACCAGGTGCCGGAAATGGTCGAGGAGCTGCACAAGATCCGTGCCTCGAACTTCGAACGCCTGACCCTGTTGATCAAAGGTCGCATCAGCGAAGGCAAGCTCGAAGACGTGCCGCCGTACTTCCACTACTGCGCATCCTGGGCGTTGGTGCACGGCGCGGTCGCGCTGTACCACTCACCGTTCTGGAGCAATGTGCTGGAAGATCAGGAAGGTTTCTTCCAGTTCCTGATGGACATCGGCGTGCGCATGGGCAACAAACGCAAGCGCGACCCGGAAACGCCGAGCAGCTGAGCCATTCAGCTGCCTTATTGCGCGATGATTTCGTTACATGGCGCAGTACCGCAGGAATATACTCAGGCATAGGGCTTGCTAAAACTTGATTTGTGAGTCAAGTTTTAGCCGCTCGATTTCCTTTCGCCGGAGTGATCATGATCGTTGACCGTCAAGGCAGGCGTTTTCGCAATTTGCGGATCAGCCTGACCTCAGCCTGCAATTACGCTTGTACCTACTGCGTGCCCAACGGCAAGCGGTTGGTGGCTGCGCAGGATGAGCTGTCGGCCGACGCCATGGCGCGCGGCGTGGCGTATCTGATCGAAGCTGCTGGCATCGAGCGTTTGCGCATTACCGGTGGCGAGCCGCTGGTCAGCCCCAAACTCGAATCGTTCATGACCGCCGTCGGCAAGATGGGGCTGGAAGACATCAGTCTGACCACCAACGGTCAACTCCTCGCCAAGAAACTCCCGCTGCTGGTGGATGCCGGCCTGCGCCGGATCAACGTTTCTCTCGATACCCTCGACGCCGACGCGTTCCGCAGCATTGCCCGCGGCGGCGATCTGGCCACCGTGCTCGACGGTATGGATAAGGCCGCAGCAGCGGGGATGAAGATCAAGGTCAACATGGTGCCGTTGCGCGGGCAGAATCTCGATCAGGTCATGCCGTTGCTCGACTACTGTCTGGAGCGCGGGTATGAACTGCGCTTTATCGAGCTGATGCGCATGGGCCATCTGGCCAAAGACTCCAATGCCTTCCTGCAACAGTTTGTCAGTCTTCAACAATTGCTGGAGCTGATCGGTGAGCGTTACGAGTACGCGCAAGCTGATGCCCCTGTCGACGCTACGGCGGTGCGTTACGCGATTGCCGGGGTGGGTAATTTTGGGGTGATTGCCAATGAAAGCGTGCCTTTCTGCCGAACCTGCTCACGCCTGCGTCTGTCGTCGACCGGTTGGCTGCATGGTTGCCTGTCGTCGAGCAACCGCCACTACGTCGGCGATTTGCTCGATAAACCGCGTCACCAGGCACTGCCTGCGCTACAGCGCTTGCTGGTCAAGGCCTTGGGCGACAAGCAGGAAGTGGCGTTTTCCGGCGGCGCAACCATCATGAAAATCATCGGCGGCTGAAGTCCCGCATTCGCGAGCAAGCTCGCTCCCACAGTGGGAATGCATTTCCCTGTGGGAGCGAGCCTGCTCGCGAATGCGATCTATAACTTCACGAAGATCCTGAGCTGGCGCAAAAGCTGCATCCAACGCCCATTCGCCGGTTTTCCGTCACCGGCCTCTGGAGGAATAGGATGCGTAGCCTGGTTTTGCTGCTGGCCATTTTGGCGCTTGGCGGCTGTATGACTGTCAGCGATATGGCCGAAGGCACTCGCTATCAGATGAGCGACGCGGGGCTGCTGGACCACAGCGACAGCCGCCGCGTGAACAACTTCCGCATTCAGCCGGACTCATTCATCTACATCGCCCAGGGAGCATTTGCGCCGCCGGGTGGTTCGTATCCGCGGCCGAACGTGGTCGCTGAGGAAGCGTTCAAAGGCTTTATCGAATATTTCCCGATGGTTCGCCGCGCCCGTGCGCCGGCAGGCCTCGATCAGGCAATGGGCGAAGCCCGTGACGCCGGTGCGCATTACCTGCTTTACACCCGTTTCGCCAAAGCTGATGACCGCATCGGCAACTCTGATGAGTGGCTGGATGAGGAGGCGGTGGATCGTCTCGGTATCGACGGTGGCGTGATTCAGATCATGTTGATCGAGACCAGCACCCAGTATTTGATTGATACTGCACGAATCAAGAGTCGTGGCGGTTTACTGACGTTCCACGACAGCAAACCCGAAGACCTGATCGGCCCGCCGCTGGCGCAGTACGCGCGCAGCCTGTTGGGGATCGGCAACCAGTAATTTCAAGGAGTACGCCATGAGTGGCCCGCAAAAAGCCAATGACCTGTTGGGACAAATCCCCAAAACCAAAGGCCTGCCGCCGGTGCACTTGTGGAACCCGGACTTCTGCGGCGACATCGACATGCGCATCGCCCGGGACGGCACCTGGTATTACCTGGGCACGCCGATCGGGCGCAAGCCGATGGTCAAGCTGTTCTCCACGATCATCCGCCGCGACGGCGATGATTATTTTTTGATTACGCCGGTCGAGAAGGTCGGGATCAAGGTCGACGACGCGCCGTTCGTGGCGATTGCCGTGGAGGTTGAAGGCGAGGGTGAGGCGCAGGTGCTGCGCTTTACCACCAATGTCGACGAAACTGCCGAAGCCGGGCCAGAGCATCCGATTCGAGTTGAGATCGATCCGGTCACTCAAGAGCCTGCACCGTACGTGCATATGCGCACCAACCTTGAAGCGTTGATTCATCGCAACGTGTTCTACCAGATGGTTGAACTGGCTGTCAGTCGCGAAATCGACGGCCAGCGCTGGCTTGGTGTGTGGAGTGGCGGCGAGTTCTTCCGTATCGGCCTCGAACCTTAAAAGATCGCAGCCTTCGGCAACTCCTACATGGAAATGCGTTCCCTGTAGGAGCTGCCGAAGGCTGCGATCTTTTTTTGTCGTTGACACCCAATCATATGATCATTAGCTTGGTCACCCATTGCGATCCGCTTTGAGGTGTTCATGTCCAGCAGCTTTCATGCATCAACGGTTGACTGGCTGGGCAGCTGGATTGCCGCTGGCCAGGTAAAACCGGGGCAGACCATCAAGGTCGAGGCGGATCTGGGCGAGCAGCTCGGCGTCAGCCGCACCGTCATCCGCGAAGCGATCAAAACCCTCGTTGCCAAAGGCATGCTTGAAGTCGGGCCGAAGGTCGGCACCCGCGTGTTGCCGGTGCGCCGCTGGAACCTGTTCGATCCGCAGGTCGTCGGTTGGCTGTCACGCAATGGTCTGCCGGAAAACTTCGTCGATGACTTGCTCGACCTGCGCCGCACCATTGAACCGATGGCCGTGCGCTGGGCCTGCGAACGGGCGACGCTGGAGCAGATCGACGCCGTGCAACTGGCCTACAACGCCCTCGAGCGCGCGGTAGACAGCGGCGGCGATTACAACCGTGCCGATCAGGCCTTCCACGAATGCATCCTTGCCGCCAGCCATAATCAGTTCATCGAACAAATGGTCCCGGCGCTGGGCGCGTTGCTGGCAGTCTCGTTCGAAGTATCAGCGGCCGATCCGGATGAACTGCGCCGCACCTTGCCGATTCACAAAGACATGGCCGACGCCATCGCCGCTCGCGATTCTGCGCGAGGTGTGTGGGCCTGCATGACCCTGATCGACAACGCAGACCTGGCGATCAAACGGTTTTACCCGAAAGTCATGGCCGACAAAAAGGCCGGCTGAAAACACATGTCCCATTGTAGGAGTGAGCCTGCTCGCGATAGCGGTAGATCAGTGACTTTAATTTCAACTGACACGGTCCCATCGCGAGCAGGCTCACTCCTACAGATAAAAACAATAACGAAGGAGTCGATATGACCTGGACCGCACTGACCCAACACCGCGCCCAACTCGGTGAAGGCCCGTTCTGGGACGCGCCGACCCAGGCGCTGTACTGGGTCGATATCGCCGGCCAACAAGCCCTGCGCCTGATCGACCAAAACGTGCAGATCTGGCAAATGCCCGAGCACGTTTCCGCGTTCATCCCCTGCGCCAGCGGCGATGCGCTGGTCACCCTGAGCAGTGGCGTCTATCGCCTTGACCTCGACTCCCCGGGACTTGAACCGCGCCTGACGCTGTTCTGCGTCGCCGACCCGCAACCCGGCAATCGACCCAACGAAGCCCGCTGCGACGGGCAAGGCCGACTGTGGCTCAGCACCATGCAAAACAACATCGGCGAGCAGGGCGAAGATCTGCCGATCGTCCGGCGTTCCGGGGCCCTGTTCCGTATCGATCCCGACAAACGCGTCACGCCGTTGCTGCGCAACCTGGGGATTCCCAACACGCTGCTGTGGAGCGACGACGGCACCCGGGTGTTGTTCGGCGACAGCATGGACGCCACGTTGTACAGCTACTTCATCCACACCGACGGCAACCTCGACACCGCCAACATCTGGTACGGCCCCGACCAACATGGCGGTCCTGACGGTTCGGCGATGGATGCCGAAGGCTATGTGTGGAACGCCCGTTGGGACGGCAGCTGTCTTTTGCGACTGTCGCCGGATGGCAAGGTCGACCGCAAAATCGATCTGCCGATCAGTCGCCCGACCAGTTGCGTGTTCGGCGGCGAGGACCTGAAAACCCTGTACATCACCAGCGCCATGAGCCCGCACAACCATCCGCTGGACGGCGCGGTACTGTCGATGCGGGTTGATGTTGCAGGAAAGCTCTGTACGCGTTTCGCTGGAGAAATCCCAAAATATGGGATGCAAAATTATATATTGAGATTATTTGGCGGTCGGGTTTATAGTCGGCTCCAGCAGTAACACGCACTCACACTTAAAAAGAACAAAACAGGTGAAGTGATGCAGCGAATTTCCATCGCACTCCCACGCGGAGTCCGTGCCACGCAACGGTCCAATGCCGTCAGTGGCGCCTGCCTGTTCAGTTCTAAACGCTCTCCAGACCGGACATCGTCAGATGCCCGGTTTTTTTGCGCTTGCGAACAGGAGTCCTGAGCCATGGCTGAACCTCTTTCCCTGCCGCCGGTGCCCGCACCGCCGAAGGGCGAGCGCCTGAAAAACAAGGTTGTGCTGCTCACCGGTGCCGCTCAGGGCATCGGTGAAGCCATCGTCGCAGCCTTCGCTTCGCAGCAAGCCAAGCTGCTGATCAGTGATATCCAGGCCGAAAAAGTCGAGAAGGTTGCCGCCCATTGGCGCGAGCAAGGCTTTGACGTTCAGGCGATCAAGGCAGACGTTTCGTGCCAACCTGATCTGCACGCCATGGCCAAACGCGCCGTTGAACTGCACGGGCGCATCGACGTGCTGGTCAACTGCGCCGGGGTCAATGTGTTCCGCGATCCGTTGGAGATGACCGAAGAAGACTGGCGCCGTTGCTTCGCCATCGACCTCGACGGCGCGTGGTACGGCTGCAAAGCGGTCCTGCCGCAAATGATCGAGCAGGGTATCGGCAGCATCATCAACATTGCCTCAACCCATTCTTCGCACATTATTCCCGGCTGTTTCCCGTACCCGGTGGCCAAACACGGGTTGCTGGGACTGACCCGCGCACTCGGTATCGAATACGCAGCGAAGGGCATTCGCGTCAACGCCATCGCACCGGGCTACATCGAAACGCAACTGAACGTCGATTACTGGAATGGTTTCGCCGACCCGCATGCCGAGCGTCAACGTGCCCTCGACCTGCACCCGCCCAAACGCATTGGTCAGCCGCTTGAAGTGGCGATGACGGCGGTGTTCCTGGCCAGCGATGAAGCGCCATTCATCAATGCTTCGTGCATCACCATCGATGGTGGCCGCTCGGTGATGTACCACGACTGATCGATCGGATTCCACGCGAAGAAATCCGCCTGAAATCCAATCATCATACGATATGACTATTTTCAACAGGCTTTGCAGGAACGTGCTTTACCGCTTTTCAAACATTGCTCAAAAAAAATAACAAGGAGTCAGCTTATGAAACGTCGTTTCGGGATTCGTACCCTGTGCAGTGCCGCGCTCGCGGTCACCGCGTTCAGCCTGAGCAGTTCGCTGCTCGCCGCCGATGCGGTGAAGATCGGTTTCCTGGTCAAACAGGCCGAGGAGCCGTGGTTCCAGACCGAGTGGGCTTTCGCCGAGAAAGCCGCCAAGGACAGGGGTTTTGAACTGATCAAGATCGCCGTCCCGGATGGCGAAAAAACCCTGTCGGCCATCGACAGCCTCGCGGCCAACGGTGCCAAGGGCTTCGTGATCTGCCCGCCGGACGTGTCGCTCGGCCCGGCGATCATGGCCAAAGCCAAACTCAATGACCTCAAGGTGATTGCCGTCGACGACCGTTTTGTCGACGCCAACGGCAAGTTCATGGAGGACGTGCCGTACCTCGGCATGGCCGCGTTTGAAGTCGGTCAGAAGCAGGGCGCCGCGATGGTTGCCGAAGCGAAAAAGCGCAACTGGGACTGGAAAGACACCTACGCGGTCGTCAACACCTACAACGAACTCGACACCGGCAAGAAGCGCACCGACGGCTCGGTCAAGTCCCTCGAAGACGCCGGCATGCCGAAGGATCACATCCTCTTCGCCGCGCTGAAAACCCTCGATGTGCCAGGCAGCATGGATGCCACCAACTCGGCGTTGGTGAAACTGCCGAGCGCGGCGAAGAACCTGATCATTGGCGGCATGAACGACAACACCGTGCTCGGCGGCGTCCGCGCCACAGAAGCCGCCGGGTTCGCCGCGGCCAACGTGATCGGCATCGGCATCAACGGCACCGACGCCATCGGCGAACTGAAAAAGCCTAACAGTGGCTTCTTCGGTTCGATGCTGCCGAGCCCGCACATCGAAGGCTACAAAACCGCCGAGATGATGTACGAGTGGGTCACCACCGGCAAAGAGCCACCGAAATACACCGCCATGGACGACGTCACCCTGATCACCCGCGAGAACTTCAAGCAAGAGCTGGAAAAAATCGGCTTGTGGAACTGACGTAGCGACGGCCCGGGCAACCGGGCCGTTTGAACGGTGTGAAGAGGTGGCTTAAATGCACGCGCAAGTACAAACACAAGAACAACGCAACGGCGGCAGCCTGCGCTTCAACGGGATCGGCAAAACCTTTCCCGGCGTGAAAGCGCTGGACGGCATCAGCTTCGTCGCCCATCCCGGCCAGGTTCACGCCTTGATGGGCGAGAACGGCGCCGGCAAGTCGACCCTGCTGAAAATCCTCGGCGGCGCTTACATTCCGAGCAGCGGCGAGTTGCAGATCGGCGAGCAGACGATGGCGTTCAAGTCGACCGCCGACAGCATCGGCAGCGGCGTGGCGGTGATTCACCAAGAGCTGCATCTGGTGCCGGAAATGACCGTCGCCGAAAACCTGTTCCTCGGTCATCTGCCGGCCAGTTTCGGTTTGATCAATCGCGGCACGCTGCGTCAGCAAGCACTGGATTGCCTCAAAGGCCTGGCCGATGAAATCGATCCGCAGACCAAAGTCGGACGTTTGTCGCTGGGCCAACGGCAACTGGTGGAGATCGCCAAAGCCCTGTCGCGTGGCGCCCATGTGATCGCCTTCGACGAACCGACCAGCAGCCTTTCGGCGCGCGAGATCGACCGTTTGATGGCGATCATCGGGCGCCTGCGCGACGAAGGCAAAGTCGTGCTTTACGTGTCCCATCGCATGGAAGAAGTGTTCCGGATCTGCGACGCGGTGACGGTGTTCAAGGACGGTCGCTACGTGCGCACTTTCGAGGACATGAGCCAGTTGACCCACGATCAACTGGTGACCTGCATGGTCGGCCGCGACATTCAGGACATCTACGATTACCGCAATCGCCCACGCGGCGCAGTGGCGCTGAAAGTCAACGGCCTGCTCGGTCCGGGCCTGCGTGAGCCGATCAGTTTCGAGGCGCACAAAGGCGAGATTCTTGGTTTGTTCGGATTGGTCGGGGCAGGGCGCACCGAGTTGTTTCGCTTGCTCAGTGGTCTGGAGCGCAAAACCGCCGGACGCCTTGAACTGCGAGGCCATGAACTGAAATTGCGCTCACCGCGCGATGCCATTGCCGCCGGGATTTTGCTGTGCCCCGAGGATCGCAAGAAGGAAGGGATTATTCCGCTGGCCAGCGTCGCCGAGAACATCAACATCAGTGCGCGCGGCGCGCATTCGGGGCTTGGCTGCCTGATTCGCGGTCTGTGGGAGAAGGGCAACGCCGACAAACAGATCAAGGCACTGAAAGTCAAAACGCCCCACGCCGGCCAGCAGATCAAGTTTCTTTCCGGCGGCAATCAGCAGAAGGCCATTCTCGGTCGCTGGTTGTCGGTGCCGATGAAAGTCCTGCTGCTCGACGAACCGACCCGTGGCATCGACATCGGTGCCAAAGCCGAGATCTACCAGATCATCCATAACCTCGCTGCTGACGGTATTTCGGTGATTGTGGTGTCGAGCGACCTGATGGAAGTGATGGGTATTTCCGACCGCATCCTGGTGCTGTGCGAAGGCGCCCTGCGCGGCGAAGTCAGCCGCGACCAGGCCAATGAATCCAACCTGCTGCAACTGGCTTTGCCGCGCCACCGTGCTGACGGCGTGGCGAACTGAGAGGTGACTATGATGACAACCCAAAACGAAACCCTGCCGAAAGAGCGCAAACCTTTGGACATGCGCCGCTTCCTCGATGACTGGGTCATGCTGCTGGCGGCCGTAGGCATTTTTGTTGCCTGCACCTTGCTGATCGACAACTTCCTTTCGCCGCTGAACATGCGCGGGTTGGGCCTGGCGATTTCCACCACCGGCATCGCCGCCTGCACCATGTTGTATTGCCTGGCGTCGGGGCATTTCGACTTGTCGGTGGGCTCGGTGATTGCCTGCGCCGGGGTGGTGGCGGCGGTGGTGATGCGCGACACCGACAGCGTATTCCTTGGCGTCGGTGCGGCGCTGGTGATGGGCCTGATTGTCGGGCTGATCAACGGGATTGTGATTGCCAAATTGCGCGTCAATGCGTTGATCACGACGCTGGCGACTATGCAGATCGTTCGTGGTCTGGCTTACATTTTTGCCAACGGCAAAGCGGTGGGCGTGTCGCAGGAATCGTTCTTCGTGTTTGGCAACGGCCAGTTGTTCGGCGTGCCGGTACCGATCCTGATCACCATCGTCTGCTTCCTGTTTTTCGGCTGGCTGCTGAATTACACCACCTACGGGCGCAACACCATGGCCATCGGCGGCAACCAGGAAGCGGCGTTGTTGGCCGGGGTCAACGTTGATCGCACCAAGATCATCATCTTCGCCGTGCACGGTGTGATCGGTGCGCTGGCCGGGGTGATTCTGGCATCGCGCATGACCTCCGGGCAGCCGATGATTGGTCAGGGTTTCGAGCTGACAGTGATTTCCGCGTGCGTGCTGGGCGGGGTGTCGCTGAGCGGCGGGATCGGCATGATTCGGCATGTGATTGCCGGGGTGTTGATTCTGGCGATCATCGAGAATGCGATGAACCTGAAGAACATCGATACGTTTTATCAGTATGTGATTCGGGGATCGATTTTGTTGTTGGCTGTGGTTATCGATCGTTTGAAACAACGGTAAACCGTATTCCGCGGTATGGAGGAGTGAGCCTGCTCGCGATTGCGTTCTTTGAGACACATTGTTCTTGAATGTGCCGACGTCATCGCGAGCAGGCTCACTCCTACAGGGGAGCGCATCAACTTCCCGCCTTTCGTCATCTTCCTTAAATATTTCTTGCCCGCCACCGACCGTTTCGGTTATCACTTTGTACATGATTAGACAGGTACGATTCGACAAGAAACAACGGGTGGTCGACGAGCTCGTCCGGCGCATCGAAAGCGGCCTCATGGAGGACGGCTTTCTGTTGCCCGGCGAGCATCAGTTGGCTCAAGAATTCAACGTCAGCCGTGGCACGTTGCGCGAAGCGCTGGCCGAACTGAAGCGGCGTAAATACATCGCCACGCAAAGCGGCGTCGGCTCCATCGTCACCTTTGACGGTGTGGTCCTCGACCAACGCAGCGGCTGGGCGCAGGCGCTGGCAGACACTGGCGCGTTGATCAACACCGAAGTATTGCGCCTCGAAGCCGTGACCCGGACCGATCTTTCGGCTGTGTTCGGCTCCGATCAATTCATCCTGCTCGAGCGCCGTCGCCGCTCCAACGACGGCACGCTGGTCTCCCTCGAACGCTCGCTGATGCCGGCCAACGGAGGCCTGGAAAGCCTGCCGCGTGTCGGCCTGATCGACAATTCCCTGACCATCACCCTGGCCGCCTACGGTTACATCGGCGAGCGCGGCGATCAGTGGCTCGGCGCCGAACCCTTGAATGCCGAAGATGCCGAATTGCTCGGCCGTCCGCCAGGCACGGTATTCCTCAAAGCCCTGCGCACCACCTACGACCGGCAGAACCGTTTCATGGAACAGGTCGAAAGCCTGCTCGACCCGGTGCATTTCCGTCTGCACCTGCAATTTGGAGATTCGAAATGACCCCGCTCAACCGTGCCTTGGGTGCGTTTTATGGCCTGGCCCTCGGTGATGCGCTGGGCATGCCGACCCAATCGCTGAACCGCGAAACGATCAAGACGCGCTTCGGCCAGATCACCGATCTGCAAGACGCCGGTCCGCTGCAACCCATCGCTGCGAACATGCCCAAAGGCTCGATCACCGACGACACCGAACAGGCGATTCTGGTTGGCGAGTTGCTGGTCGAAGGCAAGGGCCATATCGAGCCGGCCATCCTCGCGCAACGGCTGATCGAGTGGGAAGCGCAGATGCAGGCCAAAGGCTCGCAGGACCTGCTGGGCCCGTCGACCAAGCGCGCCATCGAAATGATCCTAGCGGGTCATTCGCCGGAAGAGTCCGGGCGCTACGGCACCACCAACGGCGCGGCCATGCGCATTACCCCCGTCGGGATAGCGGCGGATGTTGCTGATCCTCAGCGGTTTATCGCCGCAGTGGTGCAGGCCTGTCAGGTCACCCACAACACCACGTTGGGGATTTCCAGCGCGGCGGCGGTGGCGGCGGTGGTCTCGGCCGGGATCAATGGCATGGATCTGGGCGAGGCGCTGAACCTCGGCCAACAAATCGCGCAACAAGCCGAGGTACACGGTCACTGGGTGGCCGGTGGGCGCATCGCTTCGCGCATCAGTTGGGCGCGCAGCATCAGCGTCGACAGCGACAAAGCGTTGCTGGCCGATCTGCTCTACGACGTGATCGGCACCTCGGTGGCGTCGCAGGAATCAGTGGTGGTCTCATTCGCCCTGGCGCAGCAGGTGGCCATCGGTGAAATGAGCGCGTTCGATGCGTTGTGCATGGCGGCGAGTCTGGGTGGCGACACCGACACCATCGCCGCGATTCTCGGCGCGATGCTTGGGGCCTGCCTGGGTCTTGAGTGTTGGCCGACCGAGATGATCGAGACGGTGAAAGCCGTCAATCATCTGCAGCTTGAGCCCCTGGTGAATGGACTTCTCACCCTGCGCTGAGGTACCTGTGTAGGAGCTGCCGCAGGCTGCGATCTTTTGATCTTCAGCAGTTTTCAGGCAGCCAGAAAATAAAGATCAAAAGATCGCAGCCTGCGGCAGCTCCTACAGGAGAGGGTGCAGGTTGATAAATTGCCCACAACCACAAAAAAGGCAAACAGGAGCATTTTCATGAGTTCATCGAACGCCGGGCAAAGCGCCGGGCAACTGGAAACCCGTGGCATCGAGCCGGTACCGGAAGCCGAGTGCAACGGTCATCCGCTGCAACTGTTCTGGGTCTGGTTCGCCGCCAACATTTCCATTCTCGGCCTGCCGCTGGGTGCCACGCTGGTCGCGTTTCGCGGCCTGGCGATCTGGCAGGCAATCATCGTCGCGATCATCGGCGCTGCCGGTTCGTTTGCGGTGGTCGGGATCATCTCGATTGCCGGCCGCCGTGGCCGCGCGCCGAGCCTGACCTTGTCGCGGGCGATCTTCGGTGTGCGCGGCAATATCGGCCCGACACTGGTCTCGCTGATGTCGCGTCTGGGCTGGGAAACCGTCAACACCACCACCGCTGCATTCGTGCTGCTGTCGCTGTGCTCGATCCTGTTCGGCTCACCGGTTGAAGCGAAAAGCGCACCCGTGCTGACGCTGCTCTTCATCGCGATTTTCGTGCTGCTGACTTTGGCGGTCTCTGGCCTCGGCCATGCGACCTTGCTGGTGATCCAGAAGTGGGCGACGTATGTGTTCGGCGCGCTGAACATTCTGGTCGGCGGCTTCCTCTGCGCCACCATCGACTGGAGCGCGGTGTTCAACGCCACACCGGCGCCGGTCAGCGCAATGATCATCGGCATCGGCACCATGGCGGCCGGCACCGGTATCGGCTGGGCCAACGCGGGCGCCGACATGTCGCGCTATCAGCATCGCAGCGTCAAAGCCGTGCGTCTGGTCGCGTCCGCAGCGTTCGGTGCGGGTATTCCACTGGTACTGCTGATCACCCTCGGCGGCCTGCTGTCGGTAGGCAACAACGATCTCGCCTCGGCGACTGACCCGATCGTGGCGATCCGCGACATGCTGCCGACCTGGATGGCCGTGCCGTACCTGATCACGGCGTTCGGTGGTCTGCTGCTGTCGAACAACCTGTCGGTGTACTCCGCCGGTTTGACCACGTTGACGCTCGGCCTCAAGGTCAAGCGCGTCTACGCCGTGGTGGTCGACATCGTTGCGATCTTCGCCGGTTCGATCTACTTCATGCTGATCGCCGACAGTTTCTACGGCCCGTTCATCACCTTCATTTCCCTGCTGGCAGTGCCGATCACCGCGTGGGTCGGGATCTTCGTGATCGACTTGATTCATCGTCACTACTACAGCCCGCAAGACCTGCTCGACGTCAGCCCAAGCAGCGCCTATTGGTATCGCGGCGGTATCGAGTGGCGCGCATTCGGGGCGTGGGCGATTGCCATCGTGCTCGGTTTCAGCTTCAGCACCATCGGCACCACCGCTGAGAATGTCTGGTTCAAAGGTTTCCTGTCCGACTCGTGGCTGGGCCACAACGGCCTCGGCTGGATCGTGACGTTCGTGGTCGCCGGTGGCATTTATTTCCTCCTCGGCGGGGCAAAAGATCGCCGCGCCGCGCCAGTCGAGAATGCTCATGCCTAAGATGTTGCACACCGGCCAGGTCATCATCGACCTGGTCATGGCCGTGGATAAATTGCCGCAGATTGGCGGCGACGTACTGGCACAGTCCGCCGGTTTCGAGGCCGGTGGCGGTTTCAACGTGATGGCGGCGGCGGTGCGTAATGGCCTGCCGGTGGTTTACCTCGGTCGCCATGGCACCGGGCGTTTCGGCGACCTGGCGCGGCAGGCGATGCAGGCCGAGGGGATTCACATCGGTATCAGCCAGCCTGCGCAGCGCGACACGGGGTTGTGTGTGGCGCTGACCGATGCGTCGGCCGAGCGCAGTTTCATTTCCTACATCGGCGCCGAAGGCGAGGTCACTGTCGATGATTTGAACAGCGTGGCTTTTGAGGCCGGGGACTATGTTTATCTCAGCGGTTACAGCCTGCTGCACGAGGGTAAGGCGCAGGCTTTGCTTGCCTGGACGTTGGCATTGCCCGCCACGATCCACGTGGTGTTCGATCCGGGCCCGTTGGTGGAATCGCCGGATTCACCGCTGATGGAGGCGCTGCTGCCGCGCATTGATGTGTGGACCAGCAACAGCGTCGAGGCGCTGCGTTTTACCGGGGCTGAGAACATCGATGTTGCGCTGGATTGTCTGGCTGAGCATCTGCCGCAAGACGTGTTGATGGTGGTGCGCGATGGGCCGCAGGGCTGCTGGATTCATCAAGGTGACGAGCGTCGGCATGTGCCCGGGTTTGCCGTTAAAGCGGTGGACAGCAATGGTGCCGGTGATGCGCATGCGGGGGTGTTTGTTGCGGGGTTGGCGCAGGGTTTGACTGCATTTGAAGCGGCGCGGCGGGCGAATGCTGCGGCGGCTTTGGCGGTAACTCGGTGGGGGCCGGCGACAGCGCCGGGGACTGCTGAGGTGGATGCGCTGATCCGCGAGACTTGCGGCGACTGATTTACCGCCATCGCTGGCAAGCCAGCTGCCACAGGGGGGCTACATCGTTCACATAAAGTTCATGTCGTTTACGCAACCCCTGTAGGAGCTGCCGAAGGCTGCGATCTTTTGATCTTGTCTTTTTCAGGCAAAGTCAAAAGACCGCAGCCTGCGCCAACTCCTACAGGGTTAAACGTTTACACGACTCAGCTATCGAGTTTGCGCGCCGCTTCAACCCCGGCAGCGCTGAGCTTGATCGGCAAATTCAACGAGTGTTCGCCAGCCTCGTTGCAGGTGATATGGCCATGGTGTATCAAGCCGCGTTCCTGCAGTGAGGCGAGGGCGCTGGCCACGACCTTTTCGCCCCGGTAATTGTCCAGCACCTCTTTGCCCAGTCCACTCGGGTGGGCGTGCAGCAGGCGGGTGAGGACTTCTTTTTCCAGGTTTTTATCGACGTTCATGGTTACCTCTTCATGGGTGTGAATAGGACGCTCGCGTCGGCGAACTACTGGCCGGATCCTTCGGAACCGGAGCCACCGGTGGTGGTTTTCGAACCGACGCCCGGGCCCGCGTTGTCTGGCGTGGCGGGAGCGTCGGGGGTGTTCATGCCACCCTGGCGACCGGGATCACTGCCCTGCGTGCGCGGGTCAGTACCGGTGGCAGGTGGCTGATTGATCAGGGGCACGCCAGAACCATCGGTGTTAATGCCGGGGGCACTGTTGATGACGGGCGCGCGGGGCGGTGTCGGATCGGTAGGGCCGGTGCCCGCAGCGGTGGCGGCGAAAACCGCGGGGCAGAGCAGGGCGCTGAATACGAAAGCGGTCAACCTTGACGGGATCATAGGGCTTCTCCAGTGATTGGAATCCATACCCTTTGTTGGTCTGCCCGCGTCGTCGATTGGTGCCTGATGAGCGACGAACGGTCTAGATCGCTGGCGCGGTTCTGATGTTGAGGCGTCGCCAGAGCAAACGGCCGATGGTGATCAGCCAGTTGATCAGCGCCACAGCCAATACGGTGTACAGCAGCGCCGACATACCGTGTTCGACGATGATCTTTCCGGCCAGCAGCGGAAAGCCGAACACGCCGATAAAGTACGCCAGGCTGAACAGCAACAAGGCCTGTGAAGTGGTACCGACGGGCGCTTCGTTGGCCGCCAATCCGTTGATCACCGAATAGGTCAGGCCGTATCCGACACCGAGCATGACTGCCGCCAGCAGATAGCTGAAAGCGCTGTGCATGCCGAAGGCGAACAGCACAATCGAGCCGAGCATCAAACCCGACAACAGACACGACGCCCGCAAGGGATCACGCTTGACCACGAACCCGGCGATCAACAGGCGACTGCTGATCGCCGCGCTCATGAAGCCGAGAAAGAACAGCGAATAATCCAGCGAGTGGGCGGCGGCATAACTGGTCTGGAAACTCGACAAACCGCCGAATACGCAGCCACCCAGACCGACCATGATGATTGGAAACACTGCGCGGGAACCGAGCACCTGAGTCATCGCTGGCCAAGTGATGCTTGCGGCTGTTGTGGCTTGATTACCTTTCAATCGCGAGCCGAGACGCCAGAACAACAGCACACCGATGAGGCTCGCCGCCGCTGCCAGATAAAACGCCGAGGTCACTGGCAACTCCAGCGCGCTGGCCGCACGCCCGAGCAGTGGACCGCTGCCGATTCCGGTCATCATGCTGCCGGACAGCAAGGCAAAGTACTTCGCCCGCTGCGCCGGGGTCACCAGACTCGCCACAATAATCGGCCCCAACGTGTAAAACACACCCCAGCCCAGGCCGAGCAGCAAACCGAAAAACAGCAAGAGATGACCAAACCCCGGCGTCATCGCAAAGCCCAGGCTCGCCGCAACAAGCAACAGACCAAACAGGGCAATCGAACGCGCCGCCCCCAGCAGATCCGACAAATGCCCGGACACCAGCACCGCGACAAACGTACTGAGCATCGCCGCAGAAATCACGCTGCCCGCATCGTGTTCATTGCCACCGCGAGAACCGATCAACAGCGCCAGCAAAAACGTCGAGCCGTAGGACAGCGACAGCAGATAACTGGCGAGGCAGAACAAGCCGAACAGCTTGCCCGACACTTGGGGTGTTGCTTGAGACATGACGCGGTTCCTTGACCCGAGAAGGTGAACAGCATCTGTTTACCACGCCATGGTCAGGGATTAGGTGCGAGGTTGGCGAAGTCAGGATCGCACCAGGCCGGAGTATTGCTTCAGACGATGCCGATCTCTTCTTTGAACTGTTCCATGAAACCCTTCAGGCGCCGATGGCGAATCTGCGCCAGACGCTGGCCGGCCACGGTCTGGAAACCGTCGGCGAGGTGCAGCAGTTTGGTCTGGAAGTGATCAAGGCAAAAACGTGTGTCGTTGTAGTCGCGCTCCCTCGCTTCGGGATCTTGCGGGTCGTAGAGCGCCGAGCCCATGCGCCCGGCAACATAGAACGTGCGAGCAACGCCGAGCATGCCCAACGAGTCGAGACGATCGGCGTCCTGGACGAGTTTCGCTTCGAGGGTGAGCGGGGTGATGTTGGCGGAAAAACTATGGGCTTCGATGGCGTGGGCGACGGCCTCGATTTTAGCGTCGGCCCAGTTCAACTCCGTCAGCACCGCCAACGCTTTTTCCGCTGCCAGACGTGAAGCTTGCGAGCGCAGTGGCGAGTTCTTTTCGACGGCTACGCAATCGTGAAGCAGCACGGCGGCCAGCAGCACTTCCAGATCGCCGCCTTCTTCGGTTTGCAAAGTACGCACGTTGTGCCAGACACGTTGCAGGTGTGCGATGTCGTGCGCGCCGTCATCCGAGGGTTCGAGGGCGTGGGGCAGCAGTTCTGCCGCAAGAGAAGACAGCGGTGTGAAGGCTTGGAGGTTCATGTGAATCCCTTCAGATTTACGTGCATATCGTGTCGTTCAAGCTTTTGTGGCGAGGGGATTTATCCCCGTTGGGGCGCGAAGCGGCCCTGAAAAAAGGGCCCGCTGCGCAGGCCATCTGGAGTAAACCTCCTCACCACAATGGCCGATGGAGCCAGGGAAGCAGTGTATTGCCATGTGACGAGCACCGTGCACCGATTTACTATGGCGTTTTCCTCCCCCGACAAGGCCCGTCCATGACGATCGAGATCCGCCCGGCGACTCCCAGCGATGCACCACAAATCCTCGCCTTCATCACTGAACTCGCGGATTTCGAAAAGGCTCGCCACGAAGTCATCGCCAGCGTTGCCGACATCGAGCGCAGCCTGTTCGGCGAAGGCGCGACCGCCCATGGCCTGATCTGTCTGCGCGACGGCTTGCCCATCGGTTTCGCGGTGTTCTTCTTCAGCTATTCGACCTGGCTTGGCAGCAACTGCCTGTACCTCGAAGACCTCTACATCACTCCCGAACAACGCGGCGGCGGCGCGGGCAAAACCCTGCTGCGGCAATTGGCGAAAATCGCCTGTGCCAATGACTGTGGACGCTTCGAGTGGAGCGTACTCGACTGGAACACCCCGGCCATCGAATTCTACAAATCCCTCGGCGCACAACCGCAGGAAGAATGGGTGCGCTATCGCATGGACGGCAAAGTGTTGCGCGAGTTCGCCGAGGGCCAGTGAACGATGATGGCCATTTAGTGTTTATTCGATTGTCGCCAAGGCTCTAGTCCGGCATTCTACGCGCGCATTTTTGCGCGCTCACGGACGACACCTGCAATGCCTCAGGCAAAAATTCTCCACGCCCGTGGAGCCTTCGCTGCGTCAGCGAAGACCGTGACCCACTCGACGATGCCTGGCAACAACTGCAAACCACTCCATACCCGAACAGTCGTGAGTATCGTCACGCACTGTTCGACCCCGTCGACAATCGCTGGCGCTTCGCCGCGACCGACGTCGACATCTACCAGTCACACCCGGAACCTCTGAAGCAAGGAGCTTTGAATTGAGTGGTAAACCTGCTGCCCGCGTAACCGATCCGACCGCATGCCCACTGCCAGGTTCTGGATAAATATCCGCGCGGCGAAAATCCAGAATCGGGACATATCGGATACTGTTGCAGACTTTGGTGAACAGTGGGAGATAACTTCAGGTCCCAATGTCAGTGGTCGAGTCGATGTCAATCACGCAGATGCGGATATTATGTTTGATCAAAAACTGGAGGGTGGGAAATCGGCCCGTCAATTGTTGGCGGACTCGATACTCGGTTATCTCAGGGAGAAATAAGCTGTGAATAGAATTTTTTTGGCAATCGCCATATTGCTATGCAGTTCATGTTCCTCGAATCATGGCAGGCAAATAGCGGTGCTTGACTTTCAAAGCGTTTCAATTACGCCGAGTGGGAGTTCGTTTTTCGTTTGGTTCTCAAGTGATACGGATCTGTTAGGGTTATTCCAGTCTAAAATCGGCGAGGAGTTGGTTTGTACCCTGGATGATGATCTGGATTTTTCTATTGGTCATTACCAGAAACGATATGGTAGCGGTATCGTTGAGGTGAGTGAGGACTCTTCGAAAGGAAAATATATCGCCCGGGTTATTTTTCGAGAGACCGGAGACGTGCAGGGCAAGGAACTTATTCTTGAGGGCGATAGGTTGCGCAGTGCCTTGAGCGCGCACCCATTTGTCGTATGTACGTTTAGAGTCAATACAACGAAATATAAAACCTACTTTTCGGAGTTTATGCGCATCCCTTCAGAGGACTTTACAAGGGCACTCGGCAGGTGAGGACGGCTGGATAACATGTAGTAAGAGATGCCGGTTTTTCCAATGTGATTTACGTTTCTGATGATAGTGTTTTTCGTGCTCTGGCTGGCCGCAACGAGCTTGTGCGTGTTATCGAACAGAGGGCTAAATGTTGAGTTTGCGAATTTTTAAATGGTTTTTGCTCGGTGGTTTTTTATCGTGTGCGGCTTGCATGCATCTGGATGTCCCTCCCGCCAGGCTTGAGTTTGTCTCGATCGATCACCTGAGTTCTTCCTATTACGATCTGCGTTTTACATCCGACAGAAATCTGATCGACTTGTATAAGGTGCATGGGCGACAAGGTCAGATCGGCACCTCGATCCAGTGCTCGCTGGATGGCGATCTGGACTTTTCCGTCGAACATCAAATCGCGCTTGAAGCTGCCGGAACTGTCAGTGAAATGCGATTGATCGAAGGTGATCGTCGTTATGAAATGTTTGCAAGCATTCGGGTCGAGAACCATGTCATCAATGATGGTCATAACGAGATCAGGCCCGTTGAGTTGGTGCAGCTCCTCAAACCGCAGGAATACATTCCATGCAAAGTGGTGATTACTGCGTTTCCGTTCGTGGCGTATTACTCAAAGGTCATGTATTTGCCCACCTCGCGGTTTATCGCCGCTGTGGAAAACCCGCGGGTGGCGCCTTCACGCCTGACGCTCAAACCCTCTGATCAACCGCGAACGTGGGTGCCCTTTGCGCCCCTGTGCATTCTGCGCTGGCGCTATGAACGGTCGCCGATGTATGACCAGATCGACAGTCTCGGTTTATGTAGCGACGTGCCCTATGCCGGCATGCTCGCTTCATTCGCGCCATACAAGACCAAATTACGACTTGTTTCAGAGGTAGATGAAACTCCCGCGCCGCTTGCGGCGTACACCATCATCAGAGGGGATGGGCGCCTGGAGCCCGGTGTAACCGATCAGGAAGGGCGGACGCATGAAGTCGGAGCCAGCGAACATGAAGTACTGCGCGTCATCCTCGATAAAAAACTGCAACCCGTGGAGCGATGGACGCCGCGGATTGAGTTCGTCCCAAAATATGGGATGTGAAATTACATATTGAGATTTTGCTGCTGAGAGGTCTATAGTCCGTCGCACTCACTGCCAAAAACAAAACAGGTGAAGCGATGCTGGCGCAATTGATCGCGCTCGATTGGGGGACGACCTCATTACGTGCTTACAAACTCGCGGCGGGCGGTGTGGTGCTGGAACAGCGCTCGCTGTCGTCCGGGATCATGCAACTGCCGAAGAACCCGCGAGTCATCAACGGTCGCGAATGTGCCGACGGTTTTGAACTGGCTTTCGATGAGGCCTGTGGCGACTGGCTCGATGCGCAGCCGGATCTGCCGGTGATCGCCTGCGGCATGGTCGGCAGCGCGCAAGGCTGGCGCGAAGCTGCCTACTGCGACACACCGGCGAACGTCGCCAATCTCGGAAATTCCCTACAAACAGTTGTCACTCTTCGCGGTACGCGAGTGCATATCGTGCCGGGCGTGATTCAGCGTTCGCGTCTGCCGAACGTGATGCGCGGCGAAGAGACCCAAGTGCTGGGCGTTCTGCAGAATCTACCTGTCGAGGCGGGCGGTGATCTGTTGATCGGCCTGCCGGGCAGCCACTCGAAATGGGTGGAGGTGGTCGATGGCTGCATCACCCATTTCGACACCTTCATGACCGGCGAAGTGTTCGCCGTGCTCAGCGAACACAGCATTCTCGGCCGCACCCAACAGCAAGGTGCCGCTTTCGATGGTCAGGCATTTGACCGCGGCGTGCAGGTTGCGCTGTCGGCGGACGGTGAACTCGGTGTGCTCTCTACATTGTTCAGTGCCCGTACCCTGGGCCTGACCGGCGAACTCAGCCCGACGGCGCAAGCGGATTACTTGTCCGGCCTGATGATTGGTCATGAGTTGGCGGCACTTGCCACCGCTCAGCGCCGTCGTCGTGACAATCCGAATCTTCCCTCGATCATCCTCATTGGCAATGCGCAACTGTGCGCACGCTATAGCCGTGCCCTTGACGCCTGTGGCTTCGCCAACGTGACGCTGGCCGAACAGGCCACCGAGCGTGGCTTATGGCAACTGGCGCTGGCTGCCGGACTGATCGATTCCTCATCCCGTTAACCCCGACTGGAGGCCTGACATGCTTAAGCAAGCATTGGCGCAAAACGGTCTGATCGCGATTCTGCGCGGCCTGCATCCGCAGGAAGCTGCCGCTGTGGGAGAAGTCCTGTATGCGGCCGGATTTCGCGTCATCGAAGTACCGCTCAATTCCCCTTCGCCGTACGAAAGTATCGCCATCCTGCGTAAGGCCTTGCCCGCCGATTGCCTGATCGGTGCCGGTACGGTGTTGACCCCCGAACAGGTCGAATTGGTGAAGGCGGCCGGTGGCCAGGTCATCGTCATGCCGCACAGCGATGCCAAGGTATTGCGCGCGGCGAAAGCGGCGGGGCTGTACCTGTCGCCCGGCGTTGCCACGCCGACCGAAGCCTTCGCGGCGCTGGAGGAGGGCGCGGACATTCTCAAGCTGTTCCCGGCCGAGCAGATGGGCCCGGCGGTCGTTAAAGCCTGGCTGGCGGTATTGCCGGCCGGGACGATTCTGGCGCCGGTCGGAGGCATCACCCCGGACAACATGCAGGTATTCATCGACGCTGGCGTCAAGGGTTTCGGTCTCGGCTCGGGGCTATTCAAACCGGGGATGAGCGTTGAGCAAGTAGCGGCGAATGCCAAGGCCTATGTGGCTGCCTGGAAAGCCCTTCGCTAAGACTTTTTGGCGCTGCGAGCGCTACATCTATAAGAGAGACAACAAGATGAAAATCACCAAACTCACAACCTTCATCGTTCCGCCGCGCTGGTGCTTCCTCAAGATCGAAACCGACCAGGGCGTGACCGGTTGGGGCGAGCCTGTGGTTGAAGGTCGCGCGCACACGGTGGCGGCGGCTGTTGAGGAATTGTCCGACTACCTGATCGGCAAAGACCCACGCAACATCGAGGACATCTGGACGGTGTTGTATCGCGGCGGCTTCTACCGTGGCGGCGCGATCCACATGAGTGCGCTGGCCGGTATCGATCAGGCGCTGTGGGACATCAAGGGCAAGGCGCTTGGTGTGTCGGTCAGTGATCTGCTTGGTGGTCAGGTGCGCGACAAGATCCGCGTGTATTCGTGGATCGGCGGCGACCGTCCAGCCGACACCGCGCGTGCGGCGAAAGAGGCCGTGAGCCGTGGTTTTACCGCAGTAAAAATGAACGGCACGGAAGAGCTGCAGTTTCTCGACTCCTTTGAAAAAGTCGACCTCGCCCTGGCCAACGTCGCCGCCGTGCGTGATGCGGTCGGGCCGAATGTCGGCATCGGCGTCGATTTCCATGGTCGCGTGCACAAGCCGATGGCCAAGGTGCTGATGAAGGAACTCGACCCCTACAAACTGATGTTTATCGAAGAGCCGGTGCTCAGCGAGAACTACGAAGCGCTGAAAGAACTGGCACCGCTGACCAGCACGCCAATTGCCCTTGGCGAGCGGCTGTTCTCGCGTTGGGACTTTAAACGCGTGTTGAGCGAAGGCTACGTCGACATCATCCAGCCGGACGCCTCCCACGCCGGCGGCATTACCGAAACTCGCAAGATCGCCAACATGGCCGAAGCCTATGACGTGGCGCTGGCGCTGCATTGCCCGCTGGGGCCGATTGCGCTGGCGGCGTGTCTGCAACTGGATGCGGTTTGTTACAACGCGTTTATTCAGGAGCAGAGCCTGGGCATTCATTACAACGAGAGCAATGACTTGCTCGACTACGTGAAGGATCCGCGGGTGTTCGATTACGACAAGGGCTTTGTGAAGATTCCGAACGGACCGGGGTTGGGTATCGAGATCAACGAGGAATATGTGATCGAACGCGCGGCCGTCGGCCACCGCTGGCGCAACCCGATCTGGCGCCATGCCGATGGCAGTTTTGCCGAGTGGTGAGTCCCGCCTGACACACCACTAATCCCTGTGGGAGCTGGCTTGCCAGCGATGACGGCGGCACGTCCAACACTGATGTGACAGATGTACCGCTATCGCTGGCAAGCCAGCTCCCACAATTGATCTCCATGGATGGGAGATTTGCGTCAGGACCTCAAATAAACATAAGAAGAGGCATCTCTCATGCAACCGCAAACCCTCACCGGGCAGGCGTCTTTAGTCACGCCCAGCCGAAAGCGTTTTTTCATCATGGTGTTGCTGTTTATCACCGTGGTCATCAACTACCTCGACCGCAGCAACCTGTCGATTGCCGCGCCGGCCCTGACCAGCGAGCTGGGCATCGACCCGATTCACGTTGGCCTGATCTTCTCCGCATTCGGCTGGACCTACGCTGCCATGCAAATTCCCGGCGGCTGGCTGGTGGATCGCGTGCCGCCACGGATTCTTTATAGCGTCGCACTACTGTCGTGGTCGATCGCCACCGTGATGCTCGGTTTCGCCGCCAGTTTCATTGCGCTGTTCGTGCTGCGCATGGCAGTCGGCGCGCTGGAAGCACCGGCCTATCCGATCAACAGTCGCGTGGTTACCACCTGGTTTCCCGAGCGTGAACGCGCCACGGCGATTGGTTTTTACACTTCCGGGCAATTTGTCGGGCTGGCCTTCCTCACGCCAGTTCTCGCGTGGCTGCAACACGAATTCGGCTGGCACATGGTGTTCGTCGCGACAGGTGCGGTGGGCATTATCTGGGCGGCGATCTGGTACGCGGTGTACCGCGAGCCACGGGATTTCAAAGGGGCCAACGATGCAGAAATCGAGCTGATCCGCGAGGGCGGCGGGCTGGTGGATATCCAGGCCGATAGCGCCAAGGTCAAAGCCAAATTCAGCTGGACCGATCTCGGCATCGTTCTCACCAAACGCAAGTTGTGGGGCATCTACCTCGGCCAGTTCTGCCTGAACTCGACGTTGTGGTTTTTCCTGACGTGGTTCCCGACCTACCTGGTGAAATATCGCGGCATGGACTTCATCAAGTCTGGCTTGCTGGCCTCGTTGCCGTTTCTCGCCGCGTTCGTAGGCGTGTTGTGCTCGGGGTTTTTTTCCGACTTCTTGATTCGTCGCGGTTACACCATCGGGTTTGCGCGCAAGTTGCCGATCATTGGCGGGCTGCTGATTTCCACTTCGATCATCGGCGCCAACTTCGTCGAGTCGACGCCGCTGGTGATTGCCTTTCTGGCGCTGGCGTTTTTTGGCAATGGCCTGGCATCGATCACCTGGTCGCTGGTGTCGACACTGGCGCCGGCACGCCTGCTCGGCTTGACCGGTGGGGTGTTCAACTTCATCGGCAACCTGTCGGCGATTGCCACGCCAATCGTGATCGGGTTCCTCGCCAGCGGTGATTCGTTCGCCCCGGCGATCACCTATATCGCGGTTCTGGCGTTGATCGGTGCTTTGTCCTACGTGCTGCTGGTGGGCAAGGTTGAACGTATCGAGTTGTAGTGCTTAGCGTCGGGCGACCATAATGCCGCCCGTTCCCTCGCTCAACGGTAAAGGCTGGATATGCAGGAAGACGCTCCGGAAAAAACCAAGGACGCCGCACCCACTGGCACCCAGACGCTGCTTCGCGGACTGGGCGTGGTGCAAGCCGTGGCCAGTGGCGCGCGTGATCTCAAGGAAATTGCCCGGCTGATCGGCACCACGCGCAGCACCACCCATCGTCTGGCCAGTTGTCTGGTCGACGAGCGCTATCTGCGCGTAGTGCCGCAAGTCGGTTATCTGTTGGGGCCGAAGCTGATCGAACTGGGTTTTCAGGCGCGTGAAGAACTGCCGCTGGTGAACCTGGCCGGGCCCTATCTGGATGAGTTGTCGGCACTGACCGGTGACACCGTTCACCTGGGGATTCGTGAAGGCGATGAAGTGCTGTATCTGCTGAAGAACCCGGGACGCAACGGCCCGGAAATGCGTTCGCGGGTCGGCCATCGTATGCCGCTGGCACGCACCGGGATCGGCAAGGCGTTGATGCTCGATGACTCGCCGCAGGATTGGCAGCGTCTGTACGACATCAGCCTTCCGGCGGGTGGGAAAAGTCAGTTCTGGCCGCAGCATCCGCAGCAGTCGTGGGAACAGCTTGAACAACGCATGACCGAATACGTGGCGGGTGGCTACGCGTTCGATCTGGAAGACAACGAACCGTCGATCCGCTGCGTGGCGGCGCCGATACGTGATGCGAGCAAGGGCATTGTGGCGGCGATCAGCATCGCCAGCACCGTGCCATACATGCCGCTGGAGAAAATGGCCGAGCTGATTCCCCTGATCAAAGGGGTCACAGCCCGGCTATCGGCGGAGCTGGGTTTAAAGGTGTGATTAAACCTTGAGCGTTGCCATGTCGATCACGAAACGGTACTTCACGTCGCCGGCGATCATGCGGGCGTAAGCCTCGTTGATCTGGCGGATGTCGAGCATTTCGATGTCGCAGGTGATGTTGTGCTCGGCGCAGAAATCCAGCACTTCCTGGGTTTCTGCAATGCCACCGATCAACGAGCCGGCGAGTACGCGACGGCTCATCACCAGTTTGCCGGCGTGTACCGGTGGATCAACCGGCTCGATCAGGCCGACCAGAATGTGCACGCCATCAAAGCGCAGGGTATCGAGGTACGGGTTGAGGTCGTGCTGCACCGGAATGGTGTCCAGCAAGAAGTCGAAGTAACCCGCGGCAGCCTTCATCTGCTCGGCATCGGTGGACACGATCACATGATCGGCGCCCTGACGACGACCTTCTTCAGCCTTGCTCGCCGAACGGGTGAACAGGGTGACTTCGGCGCCCATCGCCTTGGCGAACTTGATGCCCATGTGGCCCAGGCCACCCATGCCGAGAATCCCGACCTTGTCGCCAGCCTTGACGCCGTAATGCTTGAGCGGCGAGTAAGTGGTAATGCCGGCGCAGAGAATTGGCGCGGCGCTGGCCAGAGCCAGTTTTTCCGGGATGCGCACGACGAAGTGCTCGCTGACGACGATGCTGTCGGAGTAGCCGCCCATGGTGTTGCTGCCATCGATACGGTCCGGGGTGGCGTACGTCATGGTCGGGCCTTCGAGGCAATACTGCTCGAGGTTCGACTGGCAGGCTTCGCAACTGCGGCAGGAGTCGACCATGCAGCCGACACCGACCAGATCGCCTACTTTGTGTTGGGTGACATTCGCACCAATTGCGGTGACTTTTCCGACGATCTCGTGGCCGGGCATCAACGGGTAAACAGCGATGCCCCATTCGTTGCGTGCCTGGTGGATGTCGGAGTGGCACACGCCGCAGTAGAGAATTTCGATGGCGACGTCGTCGGCGCGAGGGCTGCGTCGTTCGAATTTCATCGGGGCGAGGGGCGTGGTGGCCGATTGGGCGGCATAGCCGATAGCGGTATACATGTGAAACCTCGCAAAGCAGTGACAAGTGAGGCGGCGCATTTTGGGCGCCGCGCGACTGTCCGGCCATGGCGATTCCTCCGGGTCTCATGCCTAATCCTCCGGCAAGCGGGTTTGTTCAGTCGCATTGGCAAAAGGATCTGCGATGATGCTTTCATGCCTTTTTCCGTTACTTTTTTCTGAAGAACCTCGATGCAATTAACTCGTCACCTTGATGCCAACGCCACGCTGGTTTCGCTGATTGAACCGCTGGCACTGCGCGACGGTTATTCCCCGACCGGGCTGCCGGGCGTGCAGGTGCTGCGCGCCAGTTGCGATGTTGCCCGTGGCCCGCACATCTATGAACCGAGCCTGATGATCATCGCCCAGGGCAGCAAACTGGCGTTTCTGGGGCCGCGCACCATGGAATATGGCGCCGGACATTATCTGATTCAGGCGCTGCCGGTGCCTTTCGAGTGTGAAACCTTTGCCTTGCCGGATGCGCCGCTGCTGGGTGTGTCGGTGGCGATCGACCGTGTTTTGCTCGGCGAGCTGGTGCTGGCCATGGGGCTGGCGCCGGGGCGGCATATTCCCGCGCAAACACCGGAGTCGATGACGTCGGTGGTGCTCGACGATGACATGCGCGACTGTGTCGAACGGTTGCTCGGTTGTCTGCACGATCCGCTGGAGTGTCAGATTCTGGGCCCGGCGCGAATTCGCGAGTTGCTGTTCGTCGCCTTGCGCGGACCGCAGGCCGATGTGTTGCGTGCGCTGGTTGAGCAGCAGGGGCAGTTCGCCCGGGTGGCGGCGTCGATCAGTCATTTGCACGCGCATTACACTGAGCCGTTGAACGTCGAAACGTTGGCCAGTTGCGCGAACATGAGCGTGTCGACCTTTCATGAGCATTTCAAACGCAGCACGTTGTTGTCGCCGGTGCAGTATTTGAAACGTTTACGGTTGTTGAAAGCGCAGACGTTGTTGGTGGCTGAGGGACTGGGTGTGGCGCAGGTGGCGCATCGGGTCGGGTATCAGAGTACGTCGCAGTTCAGTCGTGAATATAAGCGCTACTTTGAGCGCAGCCCGGGTGATGAGCGCGCTGCCTGAGGATTTACACAATCCCTGTGGGAGCTGGCTTGCCAGCGATGAGGCCGGCACATTCAACATAGATGTCGCCTGATCCACCGCCATCGCTGGCAAGCCAGCTCCCACAGGGTTTGATGTGATGCACTGAATTGCGGCAACAAAAAGGCCCCCATTTCGGGAGCCTTGTTGTTAAGCGGTTCGGCTTACATGTTCGGGTAAGTCGGGCCGCCAGCGCCTTCCGGCGTCACCCAGGTGATGTTCTGCGAAGGGTCCTTGATGTCACAGGTCTTGCAGTGCACGCAGTTCTGGGCGTTGATCTGGAAGCGTTTCTCGCCGTCTTCCTTGGTGATCACCTCGTACACGCCGGCCGGGCAGTAGCGCTGCGCCGGCTCGTCGTACAGCGGCAGGTTTTTGCTGATCGGAATGCTCGGGTCGGTCAGCTTCAAGTGGCAAGGCTGTTCTTCTTCATGGTTGGTACCGGAGATGAACACCGAGCTGAGTTTGTCGAAGCTGAGTTTGCCGTCGGGTTTCGGGTAGTCGATCTTCTTGCAGTCGGCCGCGAGCTTGAGGCAGGCGTAATCCGGCTTGGTGTCGTGCAGGGTGAACGGCAGTTTGCCGGCGAAGATGTTCTGATCCAGCCAGTTGAAACCACCGCCGACGATGGCGCCGAACTTGTGGATCGCCGGGCCGAAGTTACGGCTGGCGAACAGTTCGTCGTAAAGCCAGCTCTTCTTGAAGGCGTCGACGTAAGTGGTCAGCTCTTCAGTGCCGTCCTTTTCAGCGAACAGCGCGTCAGCCACCGATTCGGCGGCGAGCATGCCGGATTTCATCGCGGTGTGGCTGCCTTTGATCTTGGCAAAGTTCAGGGTGCCGAGGTCGCAACCGATCAGCGCGCCGCCCTTGAAAACCATCTTCGGCAGCGAGTTCAGGCCACCTTTGCTGATTGCGCGGGCGCCGTAGCTGATGCGCTTGCCGCCTTCCAGATACTGAGCCAGCACCGGGTGATGTTTCAGGCGCTGGAACTCGTCGAACGGCGACAGGTAGGTGTTGCTGTACGACAGATCAACGATCAGACCGACCACTACCTGATTGTTTTCCAGGTGGTAGAGGAAAGAGCCGCCGGTGTTCTCGGTGCCCATGATGTCCAGCGGCCAACCGGCGGTGTGTACCACCAGGCCTGGCTGGTGTTTGGCCGGATCGATTTCCCAGATTTCTTTCAGGCCGATGCCGTAGTGCTGGGCGTCGGCATCGCTGTCGAGGTTGTAGCGCTTGATCAGTTGCTTGCCGATGTGGCCACGGCAACCTTCGGCGAACAGCGTGTATTTGCCACGCAGTTCCATGCCCGGGGTGTACAGGCCTTCTTTCGGATTGCCTTCGCGATCGACACCGAGGTCGCCAGTGATGATCCCGCGAACCACGCCTTGCTCGTCGATCAGCGCTTCCTGAGCAGCGAAGCCCGGGTAGATTTCTACGCCCAGGTTCTCGGCCTGCTGGGCGAGCCAGCGGCACAGGTTGCCCAGGGAGATAATGTAGTTGCCTTCGTTGTGCATGGTCTTGGGCACAAAGAAGTCTGGAATTTTCTGCGCGCTTTCGGCGTTTTTCAGCACGAAGATGTCATCGCGAGTAACCGGCGTGTTCAGCGGGGCGCCAAGTTCTTTCCAGTCCGGGAACAGTTCGTTCAGTGCGCGGGGTTCGAATACGGCACCGGAAAGGATGTGTGCGCCGACTTCGGAGCCTTTTTCGACCACGCAGACGCTGATTTCCTTACCGGCTTCGGCGGCCTTCTGCTTCAAGCGGCAGGCGGCGGACAGGCCAGCGGGGCCGGCACCGACGATGACCACGTCGAATTCCATGTATTCGCGTTCCACAGGCTATCTCCTACTCAAGGCTCAACAGTTTTTTTTCTAATATGGAGGTTTGATGTCGCTTCCGCTACGCCTTTACGTTAACGTCAAGGGGATAAAGGAGAAGCCACCTTTCTCTCTAGGGGGCGCATTATATCTACACCACTCCTAGCGTCCAATACAAACGTTTGTTTGAATCGGCTCCAGCCCAGATAAATCAAAGAAGCGCGGCTTATGAATGGTCATTTTGCTGTATTGACCGGAATAGGCGTTCCGGTCAAGATACGGGCGGTTTTGCGCTCGCCGTAGGCAGACTGGCGGTTTCAAGAGCACCTCTAAAGACAGGGCGTAGGCAGTACAAGGTGATGCGCAGCGCAGGTCCGGCGCGCAGTTTACACACCGTGAAGAGGCATGACTTGTCGGTCACCACTGACGAACGGTCACAGCACTTCGCAGCGTGGAATCATCTCGTACACAGGCCGGCGTTTTTAGAGGTGCCCTTGTAGCCCGATGAGCATCAACCGCCAGGTTCGCCTAGGCGACTTTCTTTTCACCGGAGAGTAACGAGGAATCCATGAAGGTTCTTGTAGCTGTCAAACGCGTTGTGGATTACAACGTCAAGGTCCGCGTCAAGGCGGACAATTCCGGCGTAGACCTCGCCAACGTCAAGATGTCGATGAACCCGTTCTGCGAAATCGCAGTGGAAGAAGCCGTACGCCTGAAAGAGAAAGGTGTTGCGACTGAAATCGTCGTCGTCTCCATCGGCCCGACCACCGCTCAGGAGCAGCTGCGTACCGCACTGGCTCTGGGTGCCGACCGTGCCATCCTCGTCGAATCCGCTGAAGATCTGACCTCGCTCGCCGTGGCCAAGCTGCTCAAGGCTGTGGTCGACAAGGAACAGCCTCAGCTTGTGATCCTTGGCAAACAGGCCATCGACAGCGACAACAACCAGACTGGCCAGATGCTCGCTGCATTGAGCGGCTACGGTCAGGGCACGTTCGCCTCGAAAGTCGAAGTCTCCGGCGACAGCGTTGCCGTGACCCGCGAAATCGACGGCGGCGCGCAAACTGTTTCGCTGAAACTACCGGCGATCGTCACCACCGACCTGCGTTTGAACGAGCCGCGTTATGCGTCCCTGCCAAACATCATGAAAGCCAAGAAGAAGCCTCTCGAAGTGCTGACTCCGGACGCTTTGGGCGTTTCCACCGCCTCCACCAACAAGACCCTGAAAGTCGAAGCGCCGGCTGCACGCAGCGCAGGCATCAAGGTCAAGTCGGTGGCTGAACTGGTCGAGAAACTGAAAAACGAAGCGAAGGTAATCTAATCATGACTATCTTGGTAATCGCCGAACACGACAACAAAGTGCTGGCCCCGGCCACGCTGAACACCGTGGCTGCTGCTGCCAAAATTGGCGGCGACATCCACGTTCTGGTTGCAGGTCAGGGCGCTGGCGCCGTGGCTGAAGCTGCTGCAAAAATCGCTGGCGTGAGCAAAGTCCTGAACGCTGACAACGCGGCTTACGCGCATCAGTTGCCGGAAAACGTTGCTCCTCTGGTTGCAGAACTCGGCGCTGGCTACAGCCACATTCTGGCTGCCGCCACTTCCAACGGCAAAAACATCCTGCCGCGCGTTGCTGCACAGCTGGACGTTGACCAGATCTCCGAGATCATCTCGGTAGAAAGCGCTGACACCTTCAAGCGTCCGATCTACGCCGGTAACGCCATCGCTACCGTGCAATCGACTGCTGCGATCAAAGTGATCACCGTGCGTGCCACCGGTTTCGATCCGGTTGCCGCTGAAGGTGGTTCGGCTGCTGTTGAAGCCGTTGGCGCTGCTCACGATGCGGGCACTTCGAGCTTCGTCGGCGAAGAGCTGGCCAAGTCCGATCGTCCTGAGTTGACCGCTGCCAAGATTGTCGTTTCCGGCGGCCGCGGCATGCAGAACGGCGACAACTTCAAACACCTGTACGCCCTGGCCGACAAGCTGGGCGCTGCTGTAGGTGCTTCGCGCGCCGCAGTCGACGCAGGTTTCGTACCGAACGACATGCAGGTCGGTCAGACCGGCAAAATCGTTGCGCCACAGCTGTACATCGCCGTCGGTATCTCCGGCGCGATCCAGCATCTGGCCGGCATGAAAGACTCCAAAGTGATCGTTGCGATCAACAAGGACGAAGAAGCGCCGATCTTCCAGGTAGCTGATTACGGTCTGGTAGCGGACCTGTTTGAAGCAATCCCTGAGCTGGAGAAGCTGGTCTAATCCAGCGGCTTCACTTATAAAGAGCCCGACCTTTTGGTCGGGCTTTTTTTTGTCTCGGGTTTGAGTGGGAGCGTTTCGCCATGGATCTGCGCTGCGGATTGTTGTTGGGATTGGCCCTGTTGCCAGGATTGGCCGCGGCTGCGGGCAAGTGCGAGCGCCTGATCGTAACCGGCAGTCCGGATGCTCCACCGTATCTGTGGCAGGATCCGCAAAACCCCAAGCAAATGATCGGTGCCAGCGCAGACCTGTTGCAGCAAGTGGCCAAGGACTTGGGCATCAAGGTCGAGTTGCTCTACGCCGGCAAGCGCTCGCAGGCCCTCGACGAGGTGCGCAGTGGGCGCATGGACATGCTGGCCGACGCGCCGCTGACGCTCAATGAGCTGGAGAATCTCGACTATATCCATCCACCATTGCTGGAAAACGACTACCTGGTGTGGACGCGCAAAGGCTCGACGCTGACCTACAGCGAAGCCGGTGACCTGCACGGTCATACCGGTGGCGTGTCGGAAAAGTCTCGGATGACCCAGGCATTTGGCACTTTCGCCGATCAGCAATTGACCCTTGTCCGGACAGAAAACCTCACCCAGGCCTTTCAGAAACTTCTGCTGGGCGAAGTGGAATATGTACTCGCCGGACGCTACTCGGGCATGGCCGCCGCGCAGGCGTTGGGCATGGCCAATGACCTCTTGGCGTTCGAGCAACCCATCGACAGACCGGGTCTGTTCCTCGCGGTTTCCCATAACTCGGCGTGCAACGATCCGTGGTTGCGCGGACAGCTGGCCAAAAAGATGACAGAATTGCCCGCGTCCGGACTGACGGAAGCCGCGCTGCAACGCAATATCGAGCGCTGGAAGGCGCAGCAGCAACAGCCGCAACAACCTGTCAGTGCCCCAAAACAGTAGGGATTCTTAGTGAGTATTCGACCTCTTTTCGCGGCGGTGGCCGTTCTGGCCATGGCCGGTTGCGCGACCGATCCGGCACCCATTGAACAAATGCGTTTGACCGAGCAGGCCATCGCCCAGGCCAAGGCCGTCGGTGCCACTGGCGATGACGTGCCGGAAATGAAACTGGCCGAAACCAAGTACAACCGGGCCAAAGGCAATATGGCAGACGAATCCTTTCGGAACGCGCGCATGCGTTCCGAACAGGCCGAACTCGACGCACGTCTGGCAGAAGCCAAAGTACTGACCCAGAAAAGCGAAGAACAGTTGAATGTGCTGAACACCCGCATTGTCCGTCTGCGCAAGCAACTGGGAGATGCCCAATGAGCCTCAAATCCCAGGTCCTCGGTGGTCTGATCCTCGCCGGTTGCGCAAGCCTGTTCGGCTGCGCCGGTCAGCACAGTGAGTCCGCGTTGCAAGACGCCGGCACCGACTTCCAGAAGGTCAAGGAAGATTCCAACGTGCTGCGCATTGCGCCGAAAGACGTGATCCGCGCCGGTGAATCCCTGGCCCGTGCCGATCGCCTGTCCACTTACTGGGGCAGCGGTTCGGACGTGGTGCACTACGCCTACCTTAGCCAGCGTTACAGCGCGATTGCCCGTGAGCACACCAATCAAGTGCTCAACGAAGAGCGTGCAGCCAAGCTCGAACTGGATCGTCAGCGCCTGCAACTGGCCCTGCGTGAATCGAAACTGCTGAGCGTGCAGCAGCAGGGCAAGTGGCTCGAAGAGCAGATTGTTGCGCTGGCCACCACGCAGACTGATCGTGGTCTGGTGATGACCTTGGGTGACGTGTTGTTCGACACCGGTGAAGCGGAGCTGAAAAACTCGGCCAACCGCGTGGTCCTGAAGATTGTGCAGTTCCTGCAGCTGAATCCGAAACGCGTGGTGCGTATCGAGGGCTACACCGACAGCACCGGCGGCAAACAGGAAAACCTCAAACTGTCCCGCGACCGCGCGCAGTCGGTGGCCGATGTGCTGATGGACCTGGGCATCGACGACAAACGTATTCAGGTCGAAGGTTACGGCGACGAATACCCGGTGGACGTCAACGCTTCCGAGCGTGGGCGAGCACAGAACCGTCGTGTGGAAATTGTGTTCTCTGACGAAAAAGGCCAGCTCGGCGCCGCCCGTTGAGGGTTGCGTCTCTGGAAAGCCCGGACTGTCATGCAGTGCCGGGCTTTTTTACACCTGTCGAATTGCTCGCAAATCAGTACAGTTGTGGCAGACAACCCACTGTATGGTCGTCTATGGTGACAACTGTCCCAGTACACTTCTAAACTGTTCCGGTATTGTTTCACACAAGAATAAAATGCCCGTGAAATCGAGTGCTGCGTCATGACCAATCTCTTGCTTTACCAACGTATTGCTCAGCAACTGGCCGAAGACATCCGCCGTGGTGTCTATCAACCGGGGGAGCGCGTGCCCTCGGTACGCAAGATGAGTTCGCAGCTCAATGTCAGCCATGCGACGGTGTTGCAGGCTTACGCCAATCTCGAAGACCAGGGCCTGATTCGCGCACGGCCACAGTCCGGTTATTACGTGCACCAGACGCCCGCGCTGACGGCACCGACGCCGGATATCGCCCGGGTCGAACGGCCAGGGCTGGTCACGCGCAGCAGCATCATTCAGCAGGTTCTGGTCGAGTCGCGCCGCGAAGGCGTATTTCCGTTGGGCGCCGCAGTGCCGAGCGTGGACTATTTGCCGGTGCGGGCACTGCACCAGCAACTGGCCAAAGTCACTCGCTTCCACAGCCCGCGAGCGTTCAGCTACATGTTCAGCCCCGGCTTCGAACCGCTGCGCCGGCAAGTGGCGATCCGCATGCGCGATGCGGGTGTGGTGGTCGACCCGTCCGAAGTGGTGATCACCCACGGGTGTGTCGATGCGTTGCAGATGTCGCTGCGGGTGCTCACCCGTCCGGGCGATCTGATCGCCGCCGAGTCGCCGACCTATTACGGGCTGCTGCAACTGGCCGACCTGCTGGGCCTGAAAGTCATCGAGATCCCCAGCGATCCCGCCACTGGCATGAGCCTCGAAGCGCTGCAGCTGGCCGCCAACCAGTGGTCGATCAAGGCGTTGGTGTTGACCACGCGCCTGAGCAATCCTTTGGGTGGCACCATGCCGGAAGAGCGGCAGAAACAACTGCTGCGCCTGGCCTCGGATTTCGATATCCAGATCGTCGAAGACGACATCTATGGCGAGTTGATGTTTGAACAAGGCCGCACCAAGGCCCTCAAGGCGTATGACCGACTCGATCGAGTGATCTACTGCTCGAGCTTCTCCAAGACCTTGTCGCCTGGTGTGCGGATCGGCTGGATGATTGCCGGTAAGTACCAGCAGGAAATCCAGCGTTTGCAGACCTTCAGCACCCATTCGGCGTGCAGCGTGACGCAAATGGCGATTGCCGCCTACCTGGAAAACGGCGGTTATGACCGGCATTTACGGTACATCCGCCAGGAATACCGGAAAAACCTCAGCGCCTTCCAGTTGGCGGTGCAGCAGCACTTCCCCGAAGGCACGCAAATGACCCGGCCCACGGGCGGTTTTATCCTCTGGGTGAGTCTGCCGGGGCGGGTCAATACTCAGGAGTTGCACGTGCGCGCGTTGCAGCAGGGCATCAGTATTGCCCCCGGGCTGATCTTCAGTAATACCGAGCAATTCAACCACTGTATCCGCCTGAACTGCGGCATTCCGTGGAACCGCGAGGCGGAGCGGGCGTTGATGACCCTTGGAATGCTCGCAACCCAACTGTGTCAGGAAACGGCGGTCGGTTTCTGAACGAACGTACGGACATGCTTGTCTTGTGACGCTCAACAAGCGAGCATATGGCCCTCTGCCGTTAGTGTCGTTGGGTTCATGAAAGCGATTTTTTCTGCCGCCGGGATTGTCCTTTGCTTGCTGATGATCAGTCATTCGCCGGATGTCATGGCGGCTGCGGTTCAGGAAAAACCGGCCGCGGCGGCGACCCAGAAGAAACCGCTGGCGAGCAAAAAAAATACTCCTGCCAATGCGCAGAAGAAGAAAGCTGCGCCGGTGAAGAAGCGTGCGCCAGTGGCATCCAAGTCGAAATCTGCCCGCGAAGTGGCGAAAACCAGACTGCCCTCAGCCAGACTCGACTTGAGCTTGCCCAAGGACATGGTTGAAGAATTGAAACCGCCCGGCACGGTGATTCTGCCCAAGCGCGAACCGATCCTGCCGCAGATGTTTGGCGAGAAGAACAGCGGATTCCAGCTTAATGGCCGTTTGCTCAGCAACGAAATGCAGTTGCAACTGCGCAATGAAGACCGCCATGAAGTCGAAGGCGCAGCCCTGGATTTCGAATTCAAACAGTAAATCCAACGCATCTGTGACCCGCGAACCAGACGCTTTGTCGGAGACTGGTCAGTCACATTCACTTATCCGTAAAAACCCCGGTGCAGGGAATTTTAAACAGCCGTTTTAGCGGTTACCCTGTTCCGTGTCCCTTTCACACATCGCCCGTCGCGAGGATTTGTTCGTCATGAAATGCCGTGAAGGCTGTGGCGCCTGCTGCATTGCCCCTTCCATCAGCTCGGCGATTCCCGGCATGCCTGATGGCAAACCTGCCGGCGAACGTTGCGTGCAACTCTCGGTCGAAAACCTGTGCAGCATTTTCGGCCGCCCGGAGCGCCCGGCTGTCTGTTCGGGCTTTGCCGCTGATATCGAAGTCTGTGGCGATAGCCAGGAAGAGGCGATCAAGTTGATCGGCTGGTGGGAGCAAATGACGGCGGCCTGATGTGTCAAACGAACGGAACTTCAACAATAAGGAATAAGACTATGGGTTCGCTGCATCGTATCGCTGTGTTGTGTGGTTTGACCGCCGTACTGGCCACGCCGCTGGCGCAGGCTGAAGACTGGAAAGTCGCCAAGAACGAGGACGGCATCAAGGTTTCCCTGAGTGAAGTGCCAGGCTCGGACTACAAGTCCTATCAGGGCGTAGCCTTGATGAAGACCACTGTCGCCAAGTTGCGCGCACTTCAGGACGATGTGACGGGCGCTTGTGCTTGGATTTACGAATGCAAAACCCAGAAGCTGCTCAAGCACGAAGGCGATCAGAGTTGGACTTACACCCAGTTCAATACGCCGTGGCCCGTGACTCCGCGTGATTCGGCAACACATGTCACCACCGTCGAAGGCGCCGATGGCAGCCTGACCCGCACGCTTGAAGGTGTGCCGAAATACGTTCCGGAAGAAAAAGGCTTTGTCCGCGTGGCCCAGGTCAAGGGCTTCTGGAAGTTCGTGCCCAAGGGCGATCAGGTTGAAGTGACCTATCAAGTGCACACCGAGCCAGGTGGCAGCGTCCCGGCGTTGGTTGCTAACAAGTTCGTCGTCGATGCTCCTTTCAATACCCTGAAAGCCCTGAAAGAGCGCGCCGAGAAGTAATTCTCGTGTTCAGTGAAACGCCCCGATTGATTCGGGGCGTTTTGTTTTGCGGTTTATATTGTGTTTCCAGATATGCGTTGAACGAAATTTTCACAACGCGTTCAAGACAATCCGCCCGCGCTATTTCCACGCTGTCCCGTGGCCGTTACTTCAAATGAATGCTTCTGGCGACAGGGCACTAATCAATGGCAATGGTGCCGGTGATCGTGCAACATTTGCGCACTGCGCACGCCCCGGGGTCTGGAATGACCAATAGAGGGCATGGCGCCGCTGTATTTTTGCAACTTCAACTTCCAATGGGTCCTAAAACGACATGGCAAACCCGGACGCCCTGAATCAGCAGCGATCTTCCAGTCGCCTGCTGCAACCGACCGTCAAATCGCATCTGGCCTACACGCTGCTTTGTGCGCTGGTCATGATGGTGATGTTTTCCGTGCTGCGCCTCGCGCTGCTGGTCTACAACCGCGAGATGATCCTCGACACCCCGGCTGCGACGTTCCTCGAAGCGTTCGCCAACGGCTTGCGTTTCGACCTGCGCCTGGTGGTTTACCTGAGCATTCCGCTGGTGCTGGCACTGTTCAGCGCCCGGGCCATGGCGGCGCGCGGCTTCTTCCGGTTGTGGCTGACCGTTGCGTCGAGCATCGCGCTGTTCCTCGGTCTGATGGAGATGGACTTCTACCGTGAGTTCCACCAGCGCCTCAACGGCCTGGTGTTCCAGTACGTGAAGGAAGACCCGAAAACCGTGATGAGCATGCTCTGGTACGGTTTCCCCGTGGTGCGCTATCTGTTGGCGTGGGTCATCGGCACGGTGATTCTGACGTTGGCGTTCAAAGGCGCCGACCGTGCCACGCGTCCACGCGGACCTTTCAGCGGCGGTACTGTCAGCTCCCGTCAGGTGGCGCCGTGGTACACCCGTCTTGCGGTGTTCGTGGTTTGTCTGCTGATCTGCGTGGTCGCTGCGCGCGGCACCCTGCGTCAAGGCCCGCCAATGCGCTGGGGCGACGTGTACACCACCGACTCCAACTTCGCCAACCAGCTCGGCCTTAACGGCACGCTGTCGCTGATCGCTGCCGCCAAGTCGCGCATGGGCGAGGATCGCGACAACATCTGGAAAGCCACGCTGCCGCAAGAGCAAGCGCAGCAAATCGTTCGCGACATGCTGGTGATGCCGCAAGACAAACTGGTCGATGCCGACATCGCCGCCGTGCGCCGCGACTACACGCCGCTCGCCGACAAGACCCTGCCGATCAAGAACGTCGTCGTGATCCTGATGGAAAGCATGGCCGGTCACTCGGTCGGCGCATTGGGTGCACCGGGCAACATCACGCCGTATCTGGACAAGCTGTCGAAGGAAGGTCTGCTGTTCGACCGCTTCTTCTCCAACGGCACGCACACCCACCAGGGCATGTTCGCGACCATGGCCTGCTTCCCGAACCTGCCGGGTTTCGAATACCTGATGCAGACCCCGGAAGGCAGTCACAAGCTGTCTGGCCTGCCGCAGTTGCTCAGTGCCCGTGACTACGACGATGTCTACGTCTACAACGGCGACTTTGCCTGGGACAACCAGTCGGGTTTCTTCAGCAACCAGGGCATGACCAACTTCGTTGGCCGTAACGACTTTGTCAACCCGGTGTTCTCCGATCCAACGTGGGGCGTGTCCGATCAGGACATGTTCGACCGTGGCCTGCAGGAGCTCAAGGCGCGGGAAAACGGCAAACCGTTCTACGCGCTGCTGCAAACCCTGTCCAACCACACGCCGTACGCCTTGCCGACGCCATTGCCGGTTGAGCGCGTGACCGACCGAGGCTCGCTGAACGAGCACTTGACCGCCATGCGTTACTCCGACTGGGCGCTAGGCCAGTTCATGGAGAAGGCGCGCAAAGAGCCGTACTTCAAGGAAACCCTGTTCGTCATCGTCGGTGACCACGGTTTCGGCAACGAGCGCCAGATCACCGAAATGGATCTGGGTCGCTTCAACGTGCCGATGCTGATGATCGCACCGGGCATCCAGGAAAAGTTTGGTACGCGTGACCACACCGTGGGCACGCAGATCGACATCGTGCCGACCATCATGGGTCGCCTCGGTGGCGAAGTGCGTCATCAATGCTGGGGTCGGGACTTGCTCGATCTGCCGGAAGGCGACACCGGTTTCGGTGTGATCAAGCCGTCGGGCAGCGAGCAGACCACCGCGATCGTTACCGCTGACCAGATCCTCGTGCTGCCGAGAGACAAGGATATGGGGCCGAAGATCTGGAATTACCAGTTGGGTGCCAATCCAGGTGCCCAGGTCGTGCCGAATGCACCGCGCACTGCCGAGTTGAAACTCAAACTCGAAGCGTTCCTGCAAACGGCGACCAAGAGTCTGATGGACAACACCGCCGGTGTAATCCACGGCAAGCCGGACTGATCCAGCTGCAAAGATCCGCACAATAAAAAAGAGGCCCTGAAAAGGGCCTCTTTTTTTTACGCTTGAATCGTTATATCCGACCGAGTAACAGCAGCACCAGCAGCACGACCAACACCACGCCGATAATGCCCGATGGACCATAACCCCAACTTCTGGAGTGCGGGAAGACCGGCAGACCGCCGATCAGCAACAGGATCAGGATAATGATAAGAATTGTGCCCATGGCGATTTCCTTGTTGATAGCGTTCGAGAAGTCTTGGTGTTCTAGGGCGACTGGAGACTAAGTAATTCCAGACGGCTTACAAATTCCGACCGGTCTGAATGAAAGAAAATTCAATGTTTTTTTAAGTTATTTGGATTGCTTGCTTATTTCCTTTGAAGCCTAAGATCAAAAGATCGCAGCCTTCGGCAGCTTCTACACCGATCCATGTATGAGCTGCCGAAGGCTGCGATCTTTTGATCTTGCATTCAGCAACTTGATGGAGCGTGGGTGGACACCGTTCCTTCGCTACACTCGGCGAATCTTTCCCGGAACAACAAGGCTGTCTGCTATGCAAAATCGCATGATGATCACTGGCGCAGGCTCAGGCCTGGGTCGCGAAATCGCGCTGCGCTGGGCGCGTGAAGGCTGGCGACTGGCCTTGTCCGACGTCAGCGAACCCGGTCTGCAGGAAACCTTGAAACTGGTCCGCGAGGCCGGCGGCGACGGTTTTATCCAGCGCTGCGATGTGCGTGATTACAGCCAGCTCACCGCGTTCGCCCAGGCTTGCGAAGAGAAACTTGGCGGTATCGATATCATCGTCAACAACGCCGGTGTTGCTTCGGGCGGGTTCTTCAGCGAACTGTCGCTGGAAGACTGGGACTGGCAGATAGCGATCAACCTGATGGGCGTGGTCAAGGGCTGCAAAGCGTTCCTGCCACTGCTTGAGCAAAGCAAAGGCAAGATCATCAACATCGCCTCCATGGCGGCGTTGATGCAAGGCCCGGCCATGAGCAACTACAACGTCGCCAAGGCGGGTGTGGTGGCATTGTCGGAAAGCCTGTTGATTGAACTGGCGCAACAGGAAGTCGGCGTGCATGTGGTCTGCCCGTCGTTCTTCCAGACCAACTTGCTCGACTCGTTCCGTGGCCCGACCCCGGCGATGAAAGCCCAGGTCGGCAAGTTGCTGGAAAGTTCGCCGATCAGCGCAGCGGACATCGCCGACTACATCTATCAGCAAGTAGCGGCCGGCGAATTCATGATCTTGCCCCACGAACAAGGGCGCATGGCATGGGCGATCAAGCAGAAGAATCCGCAACTGCTCTACAACGAGATGACCTCCATGGCCGAGAAAATGCGCGCCAAGGCCAAACAAAACAACGGTTGATCTTGTCCGTTACACGCACCGTCGTTAGGGTGGCCGCAATGGTCACCCTGTCGAGACGCGCTGATGCTCAATTACTTGTGGTTCTTCCTCGCGGCATTGTTTGAAATCGCCGGTTGTTTCGCCTTCTTCATGTGGCTGCGTCAGGGCAAAAGTGCGCTGTGGGTAATCCCGGCGCTGCTCAGCCTGACGTTGTTTGCTCTGTTGTTGACGCGTGTTGAAGCGGCCTACGCCGGGCGTGCCTATGCCGCTTACGGCGGGATTTACATCGTGGCGTCTATTGGCTGGCTGGCTGTAGTCGAGCGGGTTCGGCCATTGGGGTCGGACTGGATCGGCGTGGCACTGTGCGTGATCGGTGCCAGCGTGATTCTGTTCGGGCCGCGCTTTTCTGCCGCTTGAGATAAAGGCTGTTTAACCATTTGCGGGAAACGTCTGAAGGGCGGCGCGCTGAAGGGTTGTAGGGCATTACTGATTTGTCCGCGATGCATTGAACCGGCGCCGCAAGCCGCGCATCTTCATTGCTCGCTAACCCTGAAGGACGAATCTCATGCTTGTACTCAGCCGTGTCGTTGGTGAGTTGATTTCAATTGGTGACGACATCACCCTGCGCGTTCTGTCAGTGAACGGTGCAAGTGTGCGCTTTGGCGTCGAGGCACCCAAGAAGGTCAATGTGCATCGCGCGGAAGTCTATGAACGGATCCAGCGCAAACAGGCCCTGGAAAAGGCCCGTTGAGGTTTCAGTCAAACAGATGCTTGGGCACGTCGTGCTTGAGCATCAACTGGCACTGCTCGCTGTCGGGATCAAAAACAATCAATGCCTGGCCCTTGGTCAGCGCCTGACGCACACGCAGTACGCGGGTTTCCAGCGGCGTGTCGTCGCCGTTGTCGGTGCCGTCGCGGGTCACGAAATCTTCGATCAGGCGGGTGAGGGTGTCGACTTCAAGAGCGTCGTAAGGAATGAGCATGGGCACCTCGGCTAAATCAATGTCGGGATGCTACGGCGATTGCGGGTTACCTGCCAGTTTTGTGTTGCCTGATACGGCCGCATCGCGAGCAGGCTCACTCCTACATTGGAATGCGTTCCCCTGTAGGAGTGAGCCTGCTCGCGATAGCCATAGTCCAGTCAATAAAAAATCAGCTATCTGAACGCTGCCCCACCAGACTGTCCACCGGCGGCACCCGCGTATCGCTTTCCATCTGCGTGTCGTGCTCGATCTGATGACTGAAGCGATCCAGCGAAGCATTCGCCGGCGCCGCGTCGCTGGCGAATACCGGTGGGCTCAGGATATACGCCCCGAGCAAGCGGCTCAGCGCCGCCAGACTGTCGATATGCGTGCGCTCATAGCCGTGAGTCGCATCGCAGCCAAAGGCGAGCAGGGCAGTGCGGATGTCGTGGCCGGCGGTTACCGCCGAATGCGCGTCGCTGAAGTAATAGCGGAACAGATCACGGCGCACCGGCAGCTCGTTTTCACTGGCCAGGCGCAGCAAGTGCCGCGACAGGTGATAGTCGTACGGCCCGCCGGAATCCTGCATCGCCACACTCACCGCGTGTTCGCTGGAGTGCTGGCCCGGCGCGACCGGCGCGATGTCGATGCCGACAAATTCGCTGACGTCCCACGGTAATGCCGCCGCTGCACCGCTGCCGGTTTCCTCGGTGATGGTGAACAGCGGATGACAGTCGATCATCAGTTCCTGACCGCTGTCGACGATGGCTTTGAGTGCTGCCAGCAGCGCGGCGACGCCAGCCTTGTCATCGAGGTGACGGGCGCTGATATGGCCGCTTTCGGTAAATTCCGGCAATGGATCGAACGCCACGACGTCACCGACGTTAATGCCCAGCGACTCACAATCGGCCCGGGTTGCGCAGTAGGCATCCAGGCGCAATTCGACGTGATCCCAACTGATCGGCATCTCATCCACGGCGGTATTGAACGCATGCCCGGAAGCCATCAGCGGCAACACGCTGCCGCGAATCACACCGTTATCGGTGAACAGGCTGACGCGACTGCCCTCGGCAAAACGGCTCGACCAGCAGCCGACCGGTGCGAGCGTCAGGCGACCGTTGTCTTTCACCGCCCGCACGGCGGCACCGATGGTGTCCAGGTGCGCGGAAACGGCGCGATCGGGGCTGTTCTTTTTACCCTTGAGCGTCGCGCGAATGGTGCCACGTCGGGTCATCTCAAACGGAATGCCGAGTTCTTCCAGACGTTCGGCAACATAGCGCACGATGGTGTCGGTAAACCCGGTGGGGCTGGGAATGGCGAGCATTTCCAGCAGGACTTTTTGCAGATAGTTGAGATCCGGTTCGGGGGTTTGGAGGGTCATGGAAACTCCTGATGGGTTGAGCACATCGATGGTTTCGATGAGAAAAGAATTTGTATTGCCTGATCGGGCCTCATCGCTGGCAAGCCAGCTCCCACATGTTTTGTGTGCACCTGGGAACCTGTGGGAGCTGGCTTGCCAGCGAGGGCGTCAGTCCTGCAACCAAGCAATCAAGAAACAACCGGCTGACTGTGCGGAAACAACAAATCCACAAAGCGTTCAGCCGTCGGCTGCGGCTCATGGTTGGCGAGACCGGCCCGTTCGTTGGCTTCGATAAACACGTATTCCGGCTGATCCGCCGCCGGCACCATCAGATCGAGGCCGACCATCGGGATGTCCAGCGCCCGTGCCGCACGCACAGCCGCATCGACCAGCGTCGGATGCAGAATCGCCGTAACGTCTTCCAGTGTGCCGCCGGTGTGCAGGTTCGCCGTACGCCTTACGAATAAATGCTCGCCGGCCGGCAAGATGCTGCTGTAGTCGAACCCCGCCGCATGCAGCGTGCGCTGGGTTTCATGGTCCAGCGGGATTTTGCTTTCACCGCCCGTGGCCGCTTGCCGGCGTCGGCTCTGGGCTTCGATCAGCGCGCCAATCGAATGCTGACCGTCGCCGATCACTTCGGCTGGCCGACGGATTGCTGCCGCCACCACTTCAAAACCAATCACCAGAATCCGCAGATCCAGACCTTCGTGAAAGCTTTCCAGCAGCACACGGCTGTCAAACTGCTTCGCTGTTTCGATGGCCTGCTGCACCTCTTCGATGCTCTGCAAATCCACGGCAACGCCCTGACCCTGTTCGCCGTCGAGCGGTTTGACCACCACCCGCTGATGCTCATCGAGGAACTCTAAATTGTCGTCGGCATTGCCCGCCAGTTGCTGCGACGGTAATTTCAGTCCGGCGTCTTTTAGCACTTTGTGGGTCAGGCTTTTGTCCTGACACAGGCTCATGCTGATCGCGCTGGTCAGGTCGCTCAGCGATTCGCGGCAGCGTACGCGGCGCCCGCCGTGACTGAGCGTGAACAGGCCGGCGTCGGCGTCATCCACTTGCACATCAATGCCACGCCGATGGGCTTCTTCGACGATGATCCGCGCGTAGGGATTGAAATCGGCTTCCGGTCCCGGACCGAGGAACAGTGTCTGGTTGATGCCGTTCTTGCGCTTGATCGCGAAGGTCGACAGGTTGCGGAAACCGAGTTTGGCGTAGAGGTTTTTCGCCTGACGGTTGTCGTGCAGTACCGACAGATCCAGGTAGCTCAAGCCGCGACTCATGAAGTGCTCGATCAAGTGGCGCACCAGCACTTCGCCGACTCCGGGCCGCGAGCACTGTGGATCAACTGCCAGGCACCAGAGGCTGCTGCCGTTTTCCGGATCGTTGAACGCCTTGCGATGATTGAGGCCCATGACGCTGCCGATAACAGCGCCGCTGTCCTCGTCCTCAGCCAGCCAGTACACCGGGCCGCCCTCATGACGCGGGGTCAGCAGCGCGGGATCGATCGGCAACATGCCGCGTGCCTGGTACAGCTGATTGATCGCCTGCCAGTCCGCTTCGCTTTGCGCACGACGAATGCGAAAGCCACGAAACACGCGAGTGGCCGGACGATAGTCGCTGAACCACAAGCGCAGAGTGTCGGACGGGTCGAGGAACAACTGTGTCGGTTCGAGGCCGAGAATCTGCTGCGGCGCGGCGACGTACAGGGCGATATCACGCTCGCCCGGCTGCTCGTTGAGCAGTTCCTGGGCCAATGATCCAGGGTCGGGAAACGTGTGACCGATCAGCAACCGGCCCCAGCCGCAATGCACGGCAATCGGGGTGGTGTTGAGTTCGCTGCCGTCTTCAGCCAGACGCGCCTGTAATCGTTCATACGACGGTGTCTGGCCGCGTAGCAGGCGTTGGTTGATGGCTGTGGCGTGGGGTTTCATCAATCAGATTCCTTGTTCACTGAGCCACAGGTTCAGGGCTGCCAGTTGCCACAGCTTCGAGCCGCGCAATGGGGTCAGTTGGCCTTGCGGGTCAGTCAGCAATTTGTCGAGCATGGCCGGGTTGAACAGGCCGCGATCCTGACTTGGATCGAGCAGCAATTCGCGCACCCAACTCAATGTGTCGCCTTGCAAATGCTTGAGGCCGGGCACCGGGAAGTAGCCTTTCTTGCGGTCGATCACTTCACTTGGAATGACTCGTCGCGCAGCTTCCTTCAGCACTTGCTTGCCGCCATCGGGCAGCTTGAATTTGCCGGGCACACGGGCCGAGAGTTCAACCAGTCGATAGTCGAGGAACGGCGTGCGCGCTTCCAGACCCCAAGCCATGGTCATGTTGTCGACACGTTTGACCGGGTCATCGACCAGCATCACCGTGCTGTCCAGGCGCAGGGCTTTGTCCACTGCGGCGTCAGCACCGGGTTGGGCGAAATGCTCTTTGACGAAGTCGCCGGCAGCGTCATTGGCGGTCAGCCATTTCGGTTGCACAGTGGCGGCGTAGTCGTCGTAGCTGCGGTCGAAAAATGCATTGCGATACGCCGCATACGGATCGGCTGCGCCATCGACCTGCGGATACCAGTGGTAACCGGCGAACAACTCATCGGCACCCTGACCGCTCTGCACAACTTTGCAGTGTTTGGCCACTTCGCGGGATAGCAGATAGAAGGCGATGCAGTCGTGGCTGACCATCGGTTCGCTCATCGCGCGGAACGCGGCGGGCAGTTGCTCGATGATCTCTTTCTCGTCGATGCGCAGTTGGTGATGCTGGGTGCCGTAGTGTTTGGCGATCAGGTCGGAATACTGGAACTCGTCACCGCGCTCGCCACCGGCATCCTGAAAACCGATGGAAAAGGTCGACAGGTTCTCCACACCGACTTCACGCAACAGACCGACGAGCATGCTCGAATCGACACCACCGGACAGCAACACACCGACATCCACCGCCGCACGTTGACGAATCGCCACGGCTTCGCGGGTGCTGTCGAGCACGCGGTCGACCCAGTCTTCGAGGTTGAGGTTTTTCTCGTCTTCGCGGGGGCCGTAGGGCAGGGTCCACCAGGTTTTCTGCTCGGTGGTGCCATCGGCTTCAACGCGCATCCAGGTCGCTGGCGGCAGTTTTTCGATGCCAGCCAACAGAGTGCGCGGCGCCGGTACAACGGCGTGGAAGTTCAGGTAATGGTTGAGCGCCACCGGATCGAGGATCGGGTTGATGTCGCCACCCTTGAGCAGCGCCGGCAGTGCAGAGGCGAAACGCAGGCGCTGGCCAGTGCGCGACAGGTACAGCGGCTTCACGCCGAGACGGTCACGGGCGATAAACAGACGCTGTGCATCGCGCTCCCAAATGGCGAAGGCAAACATGCCGTTGAGTTTCGGCAGCAGTGCTTCGCCCCAGGCGTGGTAGCCCTTGAGCAACACTTCGGTGTCGCCACCGGAATAGAAGGCGTAACCCAGCGCTTCGAGTTCGGCACGTAGCTCCGGGAAGTTGTAGATCGCGCCGTTGAAGGCCAGGGACAAGCCCAGTTGACTGTCGATCATCGGCTGCGCCGAGCCGTCCGACAGGTCCATGATTTTCAGGCGACGATGGCCCAGGGCAATCGGCCCTTGGGCATGGAAGCCCCACGCGTCAGGGCCGCGAGGGGCCAGGTGGTGGGTGATTCTTTCAATGGCTGCAAGGTCTGCAGGTTGTTGATCAAAACGTAACTCGCCAGCTAATCCACACATAAAATCCTTACCGGTTTTTCCGTTGGGGAGGGGTCAAACGCTACCTCGCCAAAAGGGCGGGTACTCAGAAACTGACCCGCCCCGGTAAATGGAGTTTTAGAACGATAAGTTATAAGGCTGGCAGTACGGCGACTGCTGGGCGCAACTCAGGCCCTGAAGCGTTTGTCATCCGGCGCAGGTGATTGTCTGTTTTGAGTTTTGCCTGCCTGAGCGGCCTACGCTTACTGGGGCAAATGCCATCCGCTGGTTGTCGAGTGCATTACGGGCGGTCTGAATGCGCTTTTATCGAGCGGGTGAATAACTCGCCAACCTTGGGAGGTGTGCTGAACCTCATAGGCACTGTCCTTGATCCAAATATAGTGTTTGCCGTTAAGGTCTAAAGTCCGGTCATTATTGCTAGAGGGTTTGCCTGAATTTTTCAGTCGATTTGCCACAAGCGCAGATTGTTGGTAACCCGACAGGTCGCGTTTCCACAGTAGAAGAAGACTTTTATTTTCAGACCTTGAGTTTTTTACCAGCTCGAAATCTTTGAAGTAATCGATGAACCGGGTTTGAATATCGCTGTTGATAGAGGGCGTATTCTTCTGATTAAGCAGCTTCCTCAGTTCCAGTAATTGGCACACTTGCCGTTGCTTTTCTTCAATCGTCCAGGTCTCTACCCCTGTAAACAGTTCGTTCAACAGAGAATCCACTGGAGCCGACCGCTGGCGTGTGCGGAAGGAATAGGTGATCTTTTCGGACACCGTTGGGCGTGAATGTGAATGACAATTTGCACGACGGTCGGCATGGATGAGTTGGTTGACTTCGTTTACGGGAACGGCAATTCGTTTGCTGTCGGATATAAACGTATTCAGATTCAGAGTGGAAATATAGGCGAACAGGCCTTTTTCCTTTAATGGAATGAACGCTACCCGGTCCTTGCCGGATAATCCGCCCCCAGGAAGTTTTTTTTCAGCCAGATCCACATCCTCATTCTGTGTGTCTTTTTTTTCGTCAAATGTCTTTAGCTCATTCAGGAAAGTTGCTTGGTCGACCAGGCTCATTCGGGACGCCAGGAAGTTGGCCAGTGGTGTGCCGTGTCTTAGTTGGTGATCCATCTTGGAGAGATACTCCACCGGGGTGTCGTACACATGGAAGCCAGGCCCGCTGTCATCGGGTACATATATGATGTATTGGCTTGTCGAAGGGGTTTTTCCGCGAACTAACAGCGCTACGGCATTCGCCACGTACTTGTCTAAAAGGCTCACGGCGTGAAAAACAATCGGCTCGCTCTTGAGTTCGCTACCGTTAACAATGTCGACTTTTCTGTCTGTCAGTTTTTTTATTGTTAACCAGGTTTCTTCATTGATTTCACCGCTGAAGAACTTGCTGTATGCCGCCACTCTCATATTGAGTATGGCCAGTTTCACGGCATTTTCGCGGGCCTCTGGAGTATCAAATTTGTCCTTGAGCATTTTTTGGTATTCGCTGCCCATATCAAGACTGCGGCTCAGTTCGGCAAATGCCTGCGCGGTGATTTTCTCGTTTGGAGATTCGTCAGGCGAACCCTGCGCACTGGATGAGACGCCGCTGTCGCTAGAGTAGTAATCCGGTGCGATTTCGGCACCGGAAAAGTTCAACATGACAGCCTGTAGCAGGGTAATGCTGTGTCCGGCATCCTCTGTGGAGGTCTTGGGTTTGAGCTTGATTTTGTCCTTGGGCCTGAACCGGGCTGTGGATTTTTTTCGCAATGCCTCGCGGAGCTTTCGCTTGCAGAAGACGACGGGTGTCTCGAGTGTAGAAAGCGACCCTTCGAGTGTGCACTGAAGCACAAATGCTTCTTCCAGTGCCGTACGGTATTCATCAATCCTGGTGTTGTGTGACGGGTCGAAATTTTTCATCTTTGTGGACATGAATTCTTCCACAAGCAGCGCTTTGTACCGGTTTTTTCTGGAACTAGTATTTCCCATGGGCGGGAAGCAGTTGGTAATTGTCCAGTTGAATAGTGTCATGTAAGTTGTTCCGTCTAATGGGTTGAAGTTGTCTTGCGCGTGTAGGCTGGATAGATAAACGCCAACAACAATAGTTTGTTGCCCGGAGTTTGCGGGTTTTGAAAGTCTTGTCCGGCGGGCCGCAGTCTGTTTCCGCAAGGCAGCGTCATGCTAGGTGCTTTCTTTGTGAAAGAATAACGCCATTATTTAATGGTTTTGCGGGTGAGTTCAGCGGGATTTTGAATTATTGATATAGGTATGTATTGCACAATTATTTTTCAAATGTGCTCGGTCTGCTATTGGTTAAATATATCCGGTTTTATGTTTTTTATTTTGTCTGGTATCGATATGGTTGTAACTCAAACCTGCAATAAAGGAATATTGCCGATGCTCACTACACAAAACCAGGTCAACCCTCAGCCACCAACGAGTAACGAAGTTCTTGGCGTGCTACTGGAAAGCACGGGCGATCTGGACAGCGCCGAAGCGCTGCAAAAAAGCCTGCCCGACATACTGCTCAAAAGTTCGGCCGCAACTCTGGTCGCACTCGATCAAACGGCCCGCGACCTGCACGCCGCTCAGTTGGCAGTCGATAAGGAACTGAGCAAGCTGCAACCGTTGCACACCTTCTGCAAAAGCCAACTGATCAAGGCGCTGAATTCCAGGTGGACAGCCGTTTTTGATGTTGAAAAAGACCTGCTGAGTCTGCCGGGAGCCGAGTGTGGCTGCCCGCCCAGCGCTACCGACAAGGAGGGTATTCAGACTTTCCCCCACGCCACGCAGACGTTGCTGCAAGCGGCGATGCAGAATTTCAGCAAAGACGAAGAGACCAACGATTACCCCGTCGGCAGCCTGGTGCGTGTGGCCAGTGCGCCTGCCGGCGTGGCCGGGTTGACTCCGGCGTCGTTTGCAAAGTTCTGTCGCGAACTGGATCTGGGCAAACGCTACCAGGAACATTTTCAGGAGGTGTTCGGCCTCAGCGACGCTGCAGGCAAGGTAGTGGCCACCAGCCCGGTAACGCGGGACATCGCAACAATGAAAAAACACCTGCTGCACCTGGATATGCACCTGGCCGGGCTCAGGCAGCACATCACGCCAGCAGGCTCGCAGATGATGCAAAGACTGATTGCCGCGGACGGGGTGGTATCGGCGAAAACCCTGCATTACCGGAAACGTCCCTGGATCATGCAAGGCATTGAGGTCCTAGACAGTTGCATCTGGGGCGTCGTGGTGTTTTCCCAGCGCTCGTTCGAGTTGTACCCAGACGAAAAGTGCGTGGTGTACATGGCTGCAGAGCCGCAAAGACCTTTGTACGAATACCAGAGTTTCACCGCGTTCAAGCAATACCTGGCGCAGAGTCTGCGTACGCAAAGCTACAAGGATTATCTGGCCAACAGTATTGACGAAGATGACAAGGCGGACTTCTTCAAAGCCCTCAAGAAGACCGCAGACCTTGGACACATCAAACAGTTGTCAATCACCGTGCCGCTGTTCGAGTTCATGGTGCAAAGTCACCTCGGCAAGTTGCAGATCGACGCCTGCAAACTCGCCGTACCGACGGCCGAGATTGATGAAGATGTGCGGCGCAAGCGCCTGCTCGACTTTCTCGAACTGGGTGTGACGGTGGCGACGGTGGCGGGGTTTTTCGTTCCGGTCGTAGGGCAGTTGATGATGGGCGTCGCTGTCGGGCAAATCCTTGGCGAAGTGTATGAAGGTTACGAGGACTGGCAGCGGGGCGATCAGCAGGAGGCACTGTCACATCTGCTAAGCGTGGCGGAAAACATTGCGCTGATGGGCGTGTTTGCTGCGGGGCAGAAGGTGGTTGGAGCATTGGGGCGCAAACTGGTTCGTGCCCACCCGGAGTTTTTCAGTGAGTTCACCGCGATTCTCAACTCCGCCGGAAAATCGCGTCTATGGAAGCCTGATCTCACGGCTTACGAGCATCGCCTGCCACCAGGGTTCACGGTGGCGGACGACTCCGTGCAGTTGTATCAAGTCCGAGACAAAAGCGTTGGCTGTGTTGATCACCGGATCTTTTCCGGGACATATGATGCGGCCGCCCGCCGTTGGCACCTCGAACATCCCGCACGTACTCAGGCCTATACGCCCAGGCTGGACCAACACGTTGAAGGGGGCTGGCGCCTTCCGGCTGAAGATGCCGAAGAATGGAACAGCGCACCTTACACACTCAAACGTATTGATCCAGGTTTGTGCGAGTTCGGCGACAAGGATCTGGACGTGATCCGGCGGCTCGGCGGTGCCACTCATGACGAGTTGAATCGCACCTACAACGATAATCTCGCGCTGTCCGCTCGCTTGCGCGACACCGTACAACGCATGCGGATCGAACGGCAGCTGGATAAGTTGATCCGCGAGCTTGCGAGCGGTGAAACACACGCAGCCCAGCCGTTGCCAGAACAATTGCAGGGTTTGCCGCAAACGCCAGGCTGGCCCACTGACCGTTATTTGGAAATCACCGATGCGGAGGGTGGGATCACGGCGACCTATCCCGCCAACGTAGCGCATGACGAGACCCTCAGTGTGGTGGTCGGCCAGGAACAGCTGGAAGAGGGGCAGTTATTGCAGACGGTGATCGATGGCCTGTACCCGAAAGAGGTCGAAACATTGCTTGGGGCCAAGGTCAGTGCCGGCAACCAGAGACAGGCCTTGGCCAGGAAGCTGGGGGCGACATTCAACGCTGATCGGCGTGGGGTGTTCGAGCGGATGTACCAGCGCTACGACCAGAGTGATGCTGACGAGGTGAAAAAATTGCGCCAGGTATTCGCCGACATTCCGGCGCGTTATGCCCAGCGCTTGATTGATCAGGCGCCGAGTATCGAGCGAGTGCATTTGCGCTCGACCGGGCGAGTGCCTTTGCGCCTGGGGCAGAAGGTTCAAAGGGCCATTGCCACAGTGCGGGTGGATCGCGCGCTGAGCGGGTTCCACGTGCCGCAGATCGCCAACGCCGACAATGAAAAACTGGCAATCCAGTTGTTGCCTCGGCTGAGTGGCTGGGACGCGCGACTGCGCCTGACAGTGCGCGACAAAACGCTGACCGGGCCGGTGCTGGAAGCCATCGGCGACGAGGCAGCGACACCTTTGCACACTTGTACGCTGGTCAAGTCCGGCGAAGGCTACGAGGCATTTGCCGGTGACGGTCAATCCCTCGGTCGCGTTGCCCCCGGCCCTGATAGCCTGTACGCAGCCATTCTCAAGGCGCTGCCAACACGCCAGCGCAGTGCTGTCGGTTTCCCCAATCCTGTGGACGCCGACAGTGCGCGGCTGCGCGGCAAACTGCTGGACGTTGCGCTCGATAATCGTGAGACCTGCACGCAGGTATTGGCGGACGGCAAGCTGGATCCGCGGGTCAATGAGCCTGTGTGTATGCAGGCCAACCCGCCGGCAACAGCGTCGCTGCATCCGCTTGCGTTGCTGCGCAAGGTCAGAAAACTTTACCCGCTCTTGAGCGAGGTGCAGGCCAGCGAATTCATCGACGACCTGGGTGCCGACCCGTTGACCCGCGCGATCCGGGTGAAAACGTTGCGCCGTAATCTGGAGCAACTGCGTGACGTGCTGGAGGCATGGGACGGCGATGACGCGGCCATCAAGGCGTTGGGTGGCGACGTGCGCGAGGTGCAACAGAGCCGCACGATGATGGCAGAGCAGATCGAAGACAGCTTCCGGCGACTGTTCATGGAGAAGAATGAAAGCGGCAGGCTTGTCTGCACACTCAATCTTGACGGGTTACAGGGGGGTAAGTTACCCACGCTGCCGCCAGGGCTCAACTTTGACCATATCGAACATTTGTCGCTGAAGAACATGGCGCAGGGCGATGACCTTGCGTATTTCCTCAAGTCATTCAAGCAGGTGGTGTCGCTGGAACTCGACGGCAATCAACTGACCCGCATGCCGGAGGTGCTGTCGCAAATGCCCAGGCTCACGCATTTGAGTCTGGCGCGCAACCGCATCAAGTTGACCGAACAAACCCTGTCGAAGTTGGGCAACTTGCGCACATTACGCACCTTGATTCTGGACAAGAATCCGCTGGGTGCGACCCTCAAAGTCGAAAAACTGGCTGATCTGCGCACGCTTTGTCTGAACGATACCCACGCCACCGAGTTGCCCTTGGGGCTGCAACGCTTGCCGCATCTGGACTGGGTGGATCTGCGTAACAATGAAATCAAGGACTTGCCGGACTGGTTGTTCAAGACCGGCAAGCGTTTCAGTCGCACGCTCAATCTGCGCGGTAACCCCTTGTCACTCGTCAGCCAGACGCATCTGGCCGACTATCGCAACAACGTCGGCATCGGCATGGGCTATCTGGAGAACGACATTGCCCGTATGGACGAATACCAGGCACGTTCGTTGTGGTTCACCGATAAGGCCGGCCAGGAATGGGAGCGACGCAACCGGATCTGGACGGCATTCAAGGATGATCAAAGGGCCGATGGCTTGTTCCATTTGCTCTCGGAGCTGGGCGATACCGCCGACTCCGAGAGGGTCAAAGAGGACATGCATCGACGTGTGTGGCGGGTACTTGAGGCCGCCGAGCCGGATGCGCAGTTGTCCGCGCAGGTAATGGACGTGGCCGCTTCGCCGATCAACTGCACGGACACCGCGGCGATGAATTTCAGTGATGTGGAAATCGTCGTGGAGGTCAGCCGGGCGGCGGATAACCCTGAGCGGTTGCTCGAGCTTGGGCGCGGCCTGCTTCGGCTAACGCAACTTGACGAGATTGCCCTGGCGCATATCAAGAAAAACCCCGGGGTCGATCCGCTGGAGGTGGGGCTCGCCTATCGCACTGGATTGGTCAATGAATTGAGCCTTCCCAACCAGCCGCAGCACATGCGCTATGCCGCGCTCGCCGGAGTGACAACAGCCGATCTGGCGGCGGCGAAAACTGCGGTCATTACCTCAGAACTGACGCCTCAGCTGCAGGCATTCGTGATGCAACAGGCGTTTTGGCGCGACCACCTCAAGCGTAGTCAGCGCCAGAAATTCGCCAGCATCGACGCAACTTACCCGCCACGGATGAACGAGTTGTACGAAAAGGCGGGTTCATTGAGTTCTGCCGACTACCGCAACCAGATGGAAGCCATCCAGCTCGAACAGGAGCAAGCCGAGGATGCGGTGATCAAGCAACTGACCGACGAAGCGATGCGCAGGGTGGATCTGGGCATCTGTGCGATGACCGATGTGTAAGGGTTACTTGCCACGAATCAACTGGCGTAACACGAAGCGGTTCGGATGACAGGCCTCGGCGACGCTGCGCGGTACGGGCAACGGCTCATTGTTGAGCCAGGCGGCGAGCAATTCGCCGGACAGCGGCGCGGTGATCAGCCCGCGCGAACCGTGGCCGCTGTTGACGTATAAACCGTCGAGCCAGGGGCAGGGGATGTCCGGCACTTGTCGGGCATCCTTGCTCAGCGCTGCATAGGCTTGAGTGAAGGCTTCGCGATCGGCGAGCGGGCCGACAATCGGCAGATAGTCGGGACTGGTACAGCGAAAAGCCGCGCGGCCCTGAAGGTCTTCGACATTCTGTTCGGCTATGTGCAGACGGGCGACGAGGTCGCTTGAGATCTCTTCGAGCATCGCCAGATTGCCTTGGTGTTCGGCGGTGGTCGGGGTCAGGTCATCGCTATTGAAATCGAAGCTGGCACCGAGGGTGTGTTCGCCCAATCGCGCGGGCGCAACGTAACCTTCGGCGCAGACCACGGTGGCCAACGCCTGACTTTGCACTGTCTGCGCCAGGCGAGTGATCTGACCGCGAATGCGCTTGAGCGGTAGCTCGGCACTTTGGGCGAAACGCTTGATCTCGGCAGCGCCGGCCAGCACCACGACCGGCGCGCTGGCGAGCAGATGGTCACCGTCGAAGGCTTGCCACTGATCATCGACCCTGCGCAGTTCGACAGCCTCCTGATGGCTGAGCAATTTGATATTCGGGTGCGTCGCTTGTGCCTGGCACAACGCGGGCGGGTGCACCCAACCACCTTCTGGGTAGTACAAACCGCCATGGGCCAGACCGACACCGGCGCGGATTTGCGCCTCGGGCTGTTCGAGCCACTGCAATAGATCTTCCGGGAACGCTGCAGCCAACTGCGCGTGGCGTTCGGCTTCCTTGGCGTTGAACGCCAGTTGCAGCACGCCGCAATTGTCCCAGTCGGTGCCGCGTTGCAGGGTTTCGAGCAGGCGTCGGGTGTAGCCGAAACCGCTGACGATCAGTTGCGACAGCGCCGTGCCATGGGCAGACAGTTTCAAATACAGCACGCCCTGCGGATTGCCCGAGGCTTCTTGCGCAACCTTCGCGTGACGCTCCAGCACACTCACTTGCCAACCGCGTGACGCGAGGCTGGCCGCCGTGGCACAGCCGGCCAGACCGGCGCCGATCACCAGCGCTCGCCGCGCACCGGTCAAGGGGGCCGGGCGCGCGAACCAGGGTTTCTCGGCGGCGGGCGGCGCAACGCCTTCGGGCCAGCCGAGGAACTCACCCCGCAGGATTTCCCATTTGTGGCCGATGCCCGGCGTGCGCTTCATCTTGAACCCGGCGGCATTGAGCAAGCGCCGCACCCAACCGGTGCTGGTGAAGGTGCTGATGGTCGAGCCGGGCGCCGCCAGACGTGCCAGTTCGGCGAACAGTTCGGCCGTCCACATGTCGGGGTTTCTTGCCGGAGCGAAGCCGTCGAGAAACCACGCATCGATCTGGGCATCGAGCTGCGGCAATTGCTCAAGGGCATCGCCGATCAGCAGTGTCAGGGTGACGCGACCATTGGCCAGCGTGATGCGCTGGAAGCCTTGATGAATGGCCACGTAATGCTTCAACAACTGATCGGCGAGCGGCTTGAGTTCCGGCCACAACGCCAAAGCGCGGTGCAGATCCGCCGGGCTCAACGGGTACTTTTCGACGCTGACAAAATGCAACTGCGCACCCGCCACGGCGTGTTGTTCGAACACTTGCCAGGCGCAGAGAAAATTCAACCCGGTGCCGAACCCGGTTTCGCCGATGACCAGCCGTCCACCTGCCGGCAACGCGGCAAAACGATCGGCCAGACGGTTCTGTTCAAGGAACACATAACGGGTTTCATCGAGCCCCGACTGATCGGAAAAATACACGTCATCGAACTCCCGCGAACGCGGACGTCCGTGGTCATCCCAGTCGAGTTGGGCGTGGGGCGATACAGGTTTCATGGCAGGCTCGGCAACGACAAGGCGGCCATTCTAGCCGATCAGGAGCAGGGCGCTTGATCCATGGCAAAGTGCAGGGTGGACAGCTCACGGACAATCGATGGTTCAGGACTGGATATAAGGATTTTTGTGGTGGAGATCCCTGTGGCGAGGGGATTTATCCCCGATGGGCTGCGAAGCGGCCCCAAACCCGGCACATGTGGTTTGACTGAAGTAACCGGGTTGAATGGTTTGGGGACTGCTGCGCAGTCCATCGGGGATAAATCCCCTCGCCACAGGTTTCTTATTCACAAAAGTATCTGTGTGTGATCCTCGGGAATTTGTGCCCTGTAGCCGTGCCCAATCCGCTAGTCTTGCTGAATTCTGGAAGGAGCCGTCCTATGTTTGAATCCGCTGAAATCGGTCATGCCATCGACAAAGATACCTACGAGGCTGCCGTCCCTGCGCTGCGTGAAGCACTGCTCGAAGCCCAGTTCGAACTGCAGCAGCAAAAGCGTTTCCCGGTGATCGTTTTGATCAACGGCATCGAAGGTGCGGGCAAGGGCGAGACGGTCAAGTTGCTCAACGAGTGGATGGACCCGCGACTGATCGAGGTGCGCACCTTCGACCAGCAGACCGATGAAGAGCTGGCGCGTCCACCGGCGTGGCGCTACTGGCGGATGCTGCCGGCCAAGGGGCGGATGGGGATTTTCTTCGGCAACTGGTACAGCCAGATGCTTCAGGGCCGGGTTCATGGTTTGTTCAAGGACCCGCGGCTGGATCAGGCGATCGCCGGCGCCGAGCGTCTGGAAAAGATGCTCTGCGATGAAGGCGCGCTGATTTTCAAGTTCTGGTTTCACCTGTCCAAAAAACAAATGAAGGCGCGGCTCAAGGCCCTCGCTGACGATCCGCTGCACAGCTGGCGCATCAGCCCGCTGGACTGGCAGCAATCGCAAACCTACGACAAGTTCGTCAAATACGGCGAGCGTGTGTTGCGCCGCACCAGCCGCGACTATGCGCCGTGGCACGTTATTGAAGGTGTGGATGCCAACTATCGCAGTCTGGCGGTGGGCAAGATTCTCCTTGAAGGTTTGCAAGCGGCTCTGAAGCGTCCGGACGTTCATCCTCACGAAGTCAGCGCCGCGCCGCTGGGCACTGCGGTCGATCAATTAAACCTGCTCGACTGCCTCGACCTGAGCCAACAACTGGACAAGAAAGACTACGAAGAACAATTGATCACCGAGCAGGCACGGCTGTCCGGGCTGATGCGTGACAAGCGCATGCGCCGCCACGCCTTGGTGGCGGTGTTCGAAGGTAACGATGCGGCGGGTAAGGGCGGGGCGATTCGCCGGGTGGCGGCGGCACTCGATCCGCGCCAGTACAGCATCGTACCGATTGCCGCGCCGACCGAAGAAGAGCGCGCGCAACCGTATCTTTGGCGTTTCTGGCGGCATCTGCCGGCGCGGGGCAAGTTCACCGTGTTCGACCGTTCGTGGTACGGCCGGGTTTTGGTGGAGCGCATCGAAGGTTTCTGCCCGCCGGCTGACTGGTTGCGCGCCTATAGCGAGATCAACGACTTCGAAGAGCAGCTCGCCGATGCGGGAGTGATCGTGGTCAAGTTCTGGCTGGCGATCGACAAGGACACGCAAATGGAGCGTTTCCAGGAACGTGAGGAAATCCCCTTCAAGCGTTTCAAAATTACCGAAGACGACTGGCGCAACCGCGACAAGTGGGACGCCTATCGCACCGCAGTGGGCGACATGGTTGATCGCACCAGCACCGAGATCGCGCCGTGGACATTGGTCGAGGCCAATGACAAGCGCTGGGCGCGGGTCAAAGTGTTACGCACGATCAACCTTGCGTTGGAAGAGGCCTTCGAGAAATCCGACAAGAAGGCGAAAAAGCACAAGGACTGAAACGATGGGCACGCATACGCGAGGTGAATGATTGTCGCGGTCGGTAATCGGGTGGACTTATGCTCAGGTCAACTCTCAACCGACAACAGCAATGAGGTATGCCATGCGTGAAGTGGTGATCGTCGACAGCGTACGGACCGGCCTGGCCAAATCCTTTCGCGGCAAGTTCAACCAGACCCGTCCCGATGACATGGCGGCTCATTGCGTCAACGCGCTGCTTGAGCGCAATGACATCGACCCGGCCAGTGTCGAGGATTGCATCGTCGGTGCCGGCTCCAACGAAGGCGCGCAGGGCTACAACATCGGTCGCAACGTCGCGGTGCTCTCGCGTCTGGGCACCGGTACCGCCGGCATGACCCTCAATCGTTTCTGTTCCTCGGGCTTGCAGGCCATTGCGATTGCCGCCAACCAGATCGCTTCTGGCTGCAGCGACATCATCGTCGCGGGCGGCGTCGAATCGATCAGCCTGACGATGAAAAGCGTTAACACCGATCACCTGATCAACCCGCTGCTCAAGCAGCAAACCCCGGGCATCTATTACACGATGGGCCAGACCGCCGAAGTGGTTGCACGTCGTTATGGTGTCAGCCGTGAAGTCCAGGATCGCTACGCCCTGCAAAGTCAGCTGCGCACCGCGCAAGCCCAGGCCGCCGGTTTGTTCGACGATGAAATCGTGCCGATGGCGGTGAAGTATCGCGTTGAGGACAAGAACACGGGCGAGGTGCAGATCCTCGATGGCGTCGTCGAGCGTGACGACTGCAACCGTCCGGACACTACTTATGAAAGCCTCGCCGGGCTTAAACCAGTATTCGCCGAGGACGGTTCGGTGACGGCGGGCAACTCCTCGCAACTGTCCGACGGCGCGTCGATGACGCTGGTGATGAGCCTGGAAAAGGCGCTGCAACTGGGGCTCAAGCCGAAAGCGTTTTTCCGTGGTTTCACCGTGGCCGGTTGCGAGCCGGACGAGATGGGCATCGGCCCGGTGTTCTCGGTGCCGAAACTGCTCAAGGCCAAGGGCTTGCAGGTGGCTGACATCGATTTGTGGGAACTGAATGAGGCGTTTGCCTCGCAGTGCTTGTACAGCCGTGATCGGCTGGAGATCGATAACGACAAATACAACGTCAATGGCGGCTCGATTTCCATCGGTCACCCGTTCGGCATGACCGGGTCGCGGCAGGTCGGGCATCTGGTGCGGGAGTTGCAGCGGCGTAACTTGCGTTACGGCATCGTCACCATGTGCGTGGGCGGCGGGATGGGGGCGACGGGGTTGTTTGAGGCGGTGCGCTGACTCACCGCACCCCTGTAGGAGTTGCGGCACGCTGCGATCTTTTGATCTTGCTCTAATAAAGCCAGAATCGAAAGATCGCAGCCTCGTTTCACTCGAATGCTCCTACACAGGGTCCTGTTCGGATTAGCGGTTGGAATCCTGAAGTTGCATCCGCGCGATGTAAGCCTTGATCTCCTGCTCAGCCTTCTCATGGCTGTCAAACGGCCCCTCAAGGGTATTTTCCCGGGTGCTGAAAAACAGTTCGCCATTGACCCGACACACTCGGTCACTGCGAAAGTGCGTGGCGGGGGCGGGGTCTTGGGCGCGCATGCCTAACATGATCGATCTCCCTGCTGATGCAGCGCTTGGGCTGGATCGAATGAGCTTATGCCTGAACCACTTGGCCCGCCTGACCAGCCGATCAACGGCGTTGCGTCAATTTAATGCTGCGACCTGCACAGTTTCATTAGCGGCCCGACCCTAACTGTCCCTGTGTTGCATCAGGCGCGAAGCCTAGAATGAGCGCTCTAGTCAGCAGGCTTTGGGGTTCACATGCACATTTCATCCGGTCGCTGGGTTTACGGTTTGTTCCTGGCGCTGCTGACCGCATTTCTGTGGGGCATCCTGCCGATCAAACTCAAACAGGTGTTGCTGGTGATGGACCCGGTCACGGTGACCTGGTTTCGTCTGCTGGTGTCCGGCGGCTGCCTGTTCATTTATCTGGCCGCGGTCAAACGCTTGCCGAGCCGCAAGGTGCTCGGGCCCAAGGGCGGCTGGCTGGTGCTGATGGCGGTGCTCGGGCTGGTCGGCAACTATGTGCTGTACCTGATGGGTCTTAACCTGCTCAGCCCCGGCACGGCGCAACTGGTGGTGCAGATGGGCCCGATCATGTTGCTGATCGCCAGTCTGTTTGTGTTCAAAGAGCGCTTCAGCATCGGTCAGGGCGTGGGTCTGGCGGTATTGCTGATCGGTTTCGGGCTGTTTTTCAATCAGCGGCTGGCGGAGTTGCTGACGTCGCTGTCGGATTACACCGCAGGCGTGTTGCTGGTGCTGTTGGCGTCGACGGTCTGGACGTTCTACGCGCTGGGCCAGAAGCAGTTGCTGACGGTGTGGAATTCGCTGCAGGTAATGATGGTGATTTACCTGTTTTGCGCGTTGTTGCTGACACCGTGGGTGCATCCGCTCGAAGCGCTTGAGTTGAGCCCGGTGCAGGGCTGGCTGCTGCTGGCGTGCTGCATGAACACGCTGATTGCCTACGGCGCGTTTGCCGAAGCGCTGGCACATTGGGAGGCCTCGCGTGTCAGTGCGACGCTGGCGATCACGCCGCTGGTGACATTCGTGGCGGTGGCGATTGCGGCCAGGATCTGGCCGGAATACGTGCATGCCGAGCAAATCAATGCGCTGGGGTATGGCGGGGCGGTGCTGGTGGTGCTGGGTTCGGCGCTGGTGGCGTTGGGGCCTTCGTTGCTTGCCGGGCTCAAGGCACGGCGCCTGCGGATGGCTTGAAGGTCAAAAGATCGCAGCCTGCGGCAGCTCCTACAGTTGGAATGCGTTCCCCTGTAGGAGCTGCCGAAGGCTGCGATCTTTTTGCTTCTAGCCTTTGGCGCCAGCCTCGATCATGTTCTCCGGCCGCACCCACGCATCAAACTCTTCATCCGTCAGATAGCCCAACTCCAGCGCCGCTTCGCGCAAGGTCAGCCCTTCGCTGTAAGCCTTCTTGGCGATTTCCGCCGATTTGTCATAACCGATGTGCGGGTTCAATGCCGTCACCAGCATCAAACCGCGCTCCAAGTGCTGGGCCATGACCTGCGCATCCGGCTCGAGTCCTGCGATGCAGTGCTGCTGGAAGTTGCTGCAACCGTCACCCAGCAAGCGGATCGATTGCAGCAGGTTGTGGATGATCACCGGTTTGAACACGTTCAACTGCAAATGGCCCTGGCTCGCGGCAATGCCGATCGACACGTCATTGCCCAGCACCTGACAGGCGAGCATCGACAGCGCTTCACACTGGGTCGGATTGACCTTGCCGGGCATGATCGAGCTACCCGGCTCGTTGGCCGGCAAGCGCACTTCAGCGAAACCTGCGCGTGGGCCGGAGCCAAGCAAACGCAAGTCGTTGGCGATTTTCATCAGGGCCACGGCGAGGGTTTTCAGTGCGCCGGACAGACTGGTCAGCGGTTCATGACCGGCCAGCGCAGCAAATTTGTTTGGCGCGGTGACGAAGGGCAGGCCGGACAGCGCAGCGAGCTCCGCCGCGATTGCCTCGCCAAAGCCGTGCGGCGAATTCAACCCGGTGCCGACGGCGGTACCACCCTGCGCCAGCTCACACACCGCCGGCAGTGCCGCGCGGATCGCGCGCTCGGCGTAATCCAGTTGCGCTATGAAGCCCGACAACTCCTGACCGAAGGTGATCGGCGTCGCGTCCATCATGTGCGTGCGGCCGGTTTTCACCAGTTTCATGTGCCGCGCGGCCAATTCAGCCAAGCCACCTGACAGCTCGGCAATCGATGGCAGCAAATGCTCTTGCACGGCTTTGACCGTGGCGATGCTCATGGCAGTGGGGAAGCAGTCGTTGGAGCTTTGCGAGCGATTGACGTGATCGTTCGGGTGGACCGGGGTCTTGCCGCCGCGTGGATTGCCGGCCAGTTCGTTGGCGCGACCGGCGATCACTTCGTTGACGTTCATGTTGCTTTGGGTGCCGCTGCCGGTCTGCCAGACCACCAGCGGGAACTGGTCGTCGTGCTGGCCGTCGAGGACTTCGTCGGCAGCCTGCTCGATCAAGCGGGCAATATCGGCGGGCAGATCACCGTTGCGGTCGTTGACCCGCGCGGCGGCTTTCTTGATCAGGGCCAGGGCGTGCAGTACCGGCAGCGGCATGCGTTCCTGACCAATGGCGAAGTTGATCAGCGAGCGTTGCGTCTGAGCACCCCAGTATGCGTCGTCCGGGACCTCGATCTGGCCCAGGCTGTCGGTTTCGATACGGCTCATCGTGCACACTCCTGTTGGTCTGTTTGCGCAGTTTAGGCCGGTGTCGGCCCAGGTGGTTCCCTCGAATCGATTGTTGACCGGTAAAACCCCGCCAATCAAGCGCGGCAAGGCTTGGGGGGTTGAGCCGCGATGAATGTTAGGCGCAGAATGGGCGCCCTTGGGGTTTTACCTCGCCTAGCTGAAAAGGAAACTCGATGACTCGTCTTCGTGCCATCTGTACCGCAGTAGCCCTGGTTTGCGCCAGCGGCCAGGCCCTCGCCGATACCGCCAGCCACAACGCCAGTGCCGAAGCTTTCCTGACCCTGGCGCACGCTGACAAACTGGGCACCCCGGTGTACATGCAAGTACAGCAAATGTTTGCCCAGCGTTTTGAGCAGACCAAAGCCCCGGAAGCCAAGAAAGCCGTGCTGGAAACCTATCAGGCCAAGGCTAACGCTGCGCTGGACCAGGCCATCGGCTGGAACAAGCTCAAGCCGGACATGGTCAAGCTCTACACCACCAACTTCAGCGAGTCCGAGCTCAAGGACCTCGTCGCGTTCTACAAGTCGCCACTGGGCAAGAAAGTCCTGGAAAAAATGCCGCAGCTGACTCAGCAATCGGCCCAGATGACTCAGGCCAAGCTGGAAAGCGCCGTGCCGGTGGTCAACAAGCTGCTGGAAGACATGACCAAAGAGCTGGCCCCTGCAGCTCCTGCGGCCAAGAAGAAGTAAGCGGAGTTCGTGATGACCATGCAACAACGCATTGAATCGACGCTGGCGCTGCTTCAGCCTGAACATCTGCAGGTGCTGGATGAAAGCCATATGCACAGTCGTGGGTTACAGACTCACTACAAGGCCGTGGTAGTCAGCGCGCAGTTCGAAGGGCTGAACCGGGTCAAGCGCCACCAGAAAGTCTACGGCACGCTCGGCGAGCTGATGGGCGAGTTCCATGCGTTGGCGCTGCACACTTACACCCCGCAGGAATGGGCAGAGACCGGCGCCGCCCCCGCGTCGCCGACCTGTGCCGGCGGTAGCAAGCACTGATTTGTATGTAACGGGCTTTTTGTGGTGTGGGAGCTTTTGTGGCGAGGGGATTTATCCCCGATCGGCTGCGCAGCAGTCGTAAACCCACAGAATGCGGTATCCCTGAGAGACTGAATTCGCAGGTTTTGGGGCCGCTTCGCAGCCCATCGGGGATAAATCCCCTCGCCACAGAGTTCTCGGCACATCCTATAACGATCCTGTTTTTGCTAGAATCCGCAACGCGCCGCTCACCCGGCGCGTTTTTTTTCGCATCCGGTTCACCCTTTACGAGGGTAGCCACCTGGAGAAATACCCATGACACAACCGATTGTCGTGGCGGCACTGTATAAGTTCGTCACCCTCGAAGATTACGTCAACCTGCGCGAGCCACTGCTGCAAGCGATGGTCGACAACGGCATCAAAGGCACATTGCTGATTGCCGAAGAAGGCATCAACGGCACGGTTTCCGGCACTCGCGAAGGCATCGACGGCCTGCTCGCCTGGCTGAAGAACGACCCGCGCATGATCGACATCGACCACAAAGAGTCGTATTGCGACGACCAGCCGTTCTACCGCACCAAGGTCAAACTGAAGAAAGAGATCGTCACCCTCGGTGTCGATGGCGTCGACCCGAACAAAAAAGTCGGCACCTACGTTGATCCGCAAGACTGGAACGCGTTGATCAGCGACCCTGAAGTGCTGTTGATCGACACACGCAACGATTACGAAGTTTCGATCGGCACCTTCGAAGGCGCCATCGATCCGAAAACCACCAGTTTTCGCGAATTCCCCGACTACATCAAAGCGCACTTCGACCCGGCCGTGCACAAGAAAGTCGCGATGTTCTGCACCGGTGGCATCCGCTGCGAAAAGGCCTCGAGCTACATGCTGGGCGAAGGCTTTGAAGAGGTTTACCACCTCAAGGGCGGCATTCTGAAGTACCTCGAAGAGGTGCCGCAGGAAGAAACCAAGTGGCAGGGCGACTGCTTTGTGTTCGACAACCGTGTGACCGTGCGCCACGACCTCAGCGAAGGCGACTACGATCAATGTCATGCTTGCCGCACACCGATCAGCGTTGAAGATCGCACCTCCGAACACTACGTCGCTGGAGTCAGTTGCCCGCATTGCTGGAACACGCTGAGCGAGAAGACTCGCCGCAGCGCCATTGACCGGCAGAAGCAGATCGAACTGGCCAAGGCCCGCAACCAGCCGCACCCGATCGGCTTTAACTATAAGCAAGCATCTACCGAGGCTTAACCATGTCTGCGCGCCTGCTCTATGTGATGGATCCGATGTGTTCGTGGTGCTGGGGATTTGCTCCGGTGGCCAAGGCACTGGTCGAGCAAGCGCAGGCAGCCGGGGTCGAGCTGCATCTGGTGGTGGGCGGATTGCGCACCGGCAGCGGTTCGGCGCTGGAGCCGAGCACCCGCCGCTACATTCTTGAACACTGGCAAGCGGTCACCGAGGCCACGGGACAGCCGTTCAAGCTTGACGGTGCGTTGCCCGACGGTTTTGTCTACGACACCGAGCCTGCCTGCCGTGCAATTGTCACTGCACGCAGCCTGGCACCGGATTGTGCGTGGAAACTGGTCGGACTGATCCAGCAGGCGTTTTACGCTGAAGGTCGCGATGTCACTCAGGCCAGCGTACTGGTCGAGTTGGCGGAGCAGGCGGGCGTGCCGCGCATCGAATTCGCTGCGTTGTTCGATCATGCCGATCAACACAAAGCCACTCAGGCCGATTTCACCTGGGTGCAGGACCTCGGCATCGCCGGTTTCCCCACGCTGCTCGCCGAACGCAACGGCCAACTGGCGCTGTTGACCAACGGTTACCAGCCGCTCAGTGAACTGTCGCCATTGCTCGGCCGATGGCTGGAGCGCGCAGCCTGTGCCTGACCGGGCCGATGACACGCCAGCCGTAAAGCGTGTCGACCGGCTGAGCTGGGCAGAAGTCCGGCGACTGGCACTCACTCACAAAAAATCCCTGTGGATCGCCAACGGCGTCGCCGTTCTGGCGACGCTGTGCAGCGTGCCGATTCCGTTGCTGCTGCCATTGCTGGTGGACGAAGTGCTGCTCGGCCATGGCGATGCGGCGCTGAAGGTGATGAATCACCTGTTACCGACGATGTGGCAGCAAGCGGCGGGCTATATCGGCCTGATGCTGGTGGTCACCTTGACCCTGCGCTGCGGCGCGTTGGGCTTTGGCGTGTTGCAGTCGCGGCTGTTTGCGCGTCTGGCCAAGGACATCGTCTATCGCATCCGCGTGCGCTTGATCGAACGGCTCAAGCGGATTTCCCTCGCCGAATATGAAAGTCTGGGCAGCGGCACGGTGACCACCCATCTGGTGACCGATCTCGATACCCTCGACAAGTTTGTCGGTGAAACCCTCAGCCGGTTTCTGGTGGCGATGCTGACGCTGGTCGGCACCGCGAGCATCCTGATGTGGATGCACTGGAAACTGGCGCTGCTGATTCTGCTGTTCAACCCGCTGGTGATCTACGCCACGGTGCAGTTGGGCAAACGCGTCAAACACCTGAAGAAACTCGAGAACGACAGCACCGCGCGGTTCACCCAGGCGCTGAGCGAAACCCTCGACTCGATTCAGGAAGTGCGGGCGGGCAACCGTCAGGGTTTCTTCCTCGGCCGGCTCGTGTTGCGTGCGCAGGAAGTGCGTAATTACGCGATCAACTCGCAGTGGAAAACCGACGCCTCCAACCGTGCCAGTGGCCTGCTGTTCCAGTTCGGCATCGACATCTTTCGCGCGGCGGCGATGCTCACCGTGCTGTTCTCCGACCTGTCGATCGGGCAGATGCTCGCGGTGTTCAGTTACTTGTGGTTCATGATCGGCCCGGTGGAACAACTGCTCAACCTGCAATACGCCTACTACGCGGCGGGCGGGGCGCTGGCGCGGATCAACGAACTGCTGGCGCGGGCCGATGAGCCGCAGTATCCGGGTGGCGTCGATCCGTTCAAGGGCCGCGACACCGTGGGCATCGAGGTGCAAGGCCTGAGCTTCGGTTACGGCGATGAACCGGTGCTGGATCAGTTGAATCTGTCCATCGCGCCCGGTGAGAAAGTCGCGATTGTCGGCGCCAGTGGCGGTGGCAAAAGCACCCTGGTGCAATTGCTGCTGGGGCTGTACACGCCGCTGTCCGGGACGATTCGCTTTGGCGGTTCGACCCAGCAGGAAATCGGTCTGGAGACGGTTCGGGAAAACGTCGCGGTGGTGTTGCAGCATCCGGCGTTGTTCAATGACACCGTACGCGCCAACCTGACCATGGGCCGCACGCGCAGCGACGAAGCCTGCTGGCAGGCGCTGGAAATCGCTCAGCTCGAACCCGCCATCCGGGTCTTGCCGGAAGGCCTCGACAGCATTGTTGGGCGTTCCGGTGTGCGCTTGTCTGGTGGACAGCGCCAGCGCCTGGCGATCGCGCGGATGATTCTCGCCGAGCCGAAAGTGGTGATCCTCGACGAGGCCACTTCGGCCCTCGACGCCGCCACCGAATACAACCTGCATCAAGCCATGGCGCGGTTCCTCCATGGCCGCACCACGCTGATCATTGCGCACCGGTTATCGGCAGTGAAGCAGGCGGATCGGGTCTTGGTATTCGATGGCGGACAAGTTGCCGAGGATGGCGATCACCAGCAGTTGATAGCCGACGGCGGGCTGTACGCCAAGTTGTATGGCCATTTGCAGCAGATTCAGCGTCCCTGAGCTTCCAGCCCTTTTTGCCCTCAGTGTGTGAATCTCATTGAGTAAACCTGCTCGGAAAGCCTCTAAAGATCAGTCGGTTGCACGATCAGCGTTGCAGACGGCCAACCTGTCCCTTTGACATATCAAAAATTAGCCTAGGCTGAGCTGTCAGGAGCGGGATTTTACGGTTGTTCATCTGGCAGTACTTGCGCAAGGGATCTCATGGAGCAAAAGCGGACTCTCGGAACGCCACGGTTGTTGGGCATCGTCTGGCCATTTATTGCCGTCGTGTTGTTTCAAGCGTTATTGGGGGGCGTGAGTCTTTACGTGCTGTCGGCCGTTCGCGGTTACGTGGCGGGGGAAAGTCTCTGGTCCAAGGGCCAGAAAGATGCCATCTACTACCTCAATCTGTACGCAGACAGTCGTGACGAAACGATATTCCTCAAGTACCGGACCGCGATTGGCGTCCCTCAGGGCGGTCATCAGCTGCGTCTGGCGCTGGATCGTCAACCGCCGGATCTGGCCGCCGCACGCGAAGGCATTCTGAAGGGTGGCAACCATCCGGACGATGTCTCTAGCGTAATCTGGTTGTACCTCAACTTCCGTCATTTCAGTTACCTGGAGACCGCCATCGACCGCTGGACGGTGGGTGACGCTTATCTGGTCGAGCTGGATGAGCTCGCGCGCGGGATGCACCGCAGTATTTCCGAGAATACCGCCAGCAGTGCCGATATCCTGCGCTGGAAGGCGCAGATCTTTGCGATCAATGATGCCGTGACTCCGGCGGCAAAAGCCTTCAGCGATGCCTTGGGCGAAGGCTCGCGGATGATCCTGCGCCTGTTGCTGGTGATCAACCTGGCCACGGCGCTGGGGCTGATCGTGCTGGCCTTGTTGCGCACCCAGAAATTGCTCAAGCAGCGCCACGCCTTTGCCGAGGCGCTGCAACTGGAAAAGGATCGCGCGCACGTCACGCTGCAATCGATCGGCGATGGCGTGATTACCACCGACGTGACGGGGGCCATCGATTACATGAACCCCGCCGCCGAAGCCATGACCCACTGGAAAGCCGAACATGCCGCCGGTCTGCCGCTGGCGGCGCTGTTCAATTTGCTTGATGACAACGCCCAGGCCGAAGGCCTGGCACTGATCGAGCACATTCTCAGCGGTCAGCTCAGTGGCGGCAGTGAACACTCCAAGCTGATCCAGCGCCTGGACGGCAGTACGTTGTCGGTGACGCTGGTCGGCGCACCGATCCGCAATGCGGGCAAGGTCAGCGGCACGGTGCTGGTGCTGCACGACATGACCCAGGAACGCCAGTACATCGCCAATCTCTCCTGGCAGGCCACCCACGATGCGCTGACGGGGCTGGCCAACCGTCGCGAGTTCGAATATCGCCTGGAGCAGGTGCTGCACAACCTCACGCGGCAGGCGGGGCGGCACGCATTGATGTTCCTCGATCTGGATCAGTTCAAACTGGTCAACGACACCTGCGGCCATGCGGCGGGCGATGAACTGTTGCGACACATCTGCACGCTGCTGCAATCGGGCCTGCGCGAGGGCGATACGCTGGCGCGGCTAGGCGGTGACGAGTTCGGTATTTTGCTGCAGAACTGCGCGCCGGAGGCGGCGGAGAAAATTGCCGATGCGCTGCGCCAGACCGTTCAGAACCTGCACTTTGTCTGGAAAGGGCGGCCATTCCTGACCACCGTCAGCATCGGCCTGGTGCATATCACGCAGACGCCAACGACCCTCGAAACCTCGCTGCGTGCAGCTGATATGGCCTGCTACATGGCCAAGGAAAAGGGCCGCAACCGGGTGCAGGTCTATCACGCCGACGACTCCGAACTGTCGCTGCGCTTCGGTGAAATGGCCTGGGTCCAGCGTTTGCACATGGCGCTGGAAGAAGACCGTTTTTGCCTTTATGCCCAGGAAATCTCCCCCCTGAAACCGAGTGTAGGCAAGGGCGGGCATATTGAAATTCTGCTGCGTCTGCATGATGAAGCCGGGCGAATGATTCTGCCCGACAGTTTCATTCCCGCCGCAGAACGCTATGGCTTGATGACTCAGTTGGATCGCTGGGTAGTGCAAAACGTATTCAAGGTGATTGCTCAATGTATTGCGCAAGAGCATGAAGGTCCTTTAGCGATGTGTGCGATTAATCTGTCAGGCATTACTATAGGAGATGACGCGTTTTTGCACTTTCTGCGCGAGCAGTTTGTTAAGTATTCAATACCGCCTGAAATGATTTGTTTTGAAATTACTGAAACCAGTGCAATTTCAAACTTGGGCAGTGCAATTAGATTTATTAATGAACTCAAAGGCTTAGGTTGCTATTTCTCACTGGATGACTTTTGTGCCGGAATGTCTTCGTTCGCTTATCTGAAACATTTGCCTGTAGACTTCCTGAAGATCGACGGGAGTTTCGTAAAGGATATGCTGGACGACCCGATAAACCGCGCAATGGTCGAAGTGATCAATCACATCGGGCATGTCATGGGTAAACAGACAATTGCCGAGTTTGTTGAAACAACTCAGATCGAACAGGCATTGCTTGAAATTGGTGTGGATTACGCTCAAGGTTATGTTATTGAGCGTCCGCAATTATTTACCTGTGACAGTTTGCAAAGTCGGCCCGCCAGACCGCAACCGCTGTTATTCAAAGCGCCTGGCACGTTCCGTTGAAGTCTCTCGCCGATCCTTACAATCACAAATCAAAAGGAGCCGAACAGTGATCGACACATTCAACCGAACCGGACCACTCATGGAAGCCGCAAGTTATCCAGGCTGGGCACAACAGCTGATAGATGATTGCAGCGAGAGCAAGCGCCGGGTTGTCGAACATGAACTTTACCTGCGCATGCGTGACAACAAACTCAGCGCCAAAACCATGCGCCAGTACCTGATCGGGGGCTGGCCGGTTGTTGAGCAGTTCGCCTTGTACATGGCGCAGAACCTGACCAAAACCAGGTTTGCCCGTCATCCCGGCGAAGACATGGCGCGGCGTTGGCTGATGCGCAACATTCGCGTCGAACTCAATCACGCCGATTACTGGGTGCACTGGAGTCGCGCGCACGGTGTAAGCCTGGAGGATCTTCAAGCCCAGCATGTGCCGCCCGAATTACATGCCTTGAGTCATTGGTGCTGGCATACCAGTTCCGCCGATTCACTGATCGTCGCTATCGCCGCGACCAACTACGCCATCGAGGGCGCGACCGGGGAGTGGTCGGCGCTGGTCTGTTCCGATGGCGTGTACGCCGCGGCATTCCCTGAAGAAGATCGCAAGCGTGCGATGAAGTGGCTGAAGATGCACGCCCAGTACGACGATGCTCACCCATGGGAGGCGCTGGAAATCATCTGCACCCTGGCGGGCATGAACCCGAGCGAGGCCTTGCAGGCCGAATTGCGTCAGGCAATCTGCAAGAGCTACGACTACATGTACCTGTTCCTGGAGCGGTGCATGCAATTGGAAACGTCCGAGCGCTTGCTGGTAAGCCGTGAGCGCAGGGCTGTGCTCGAGAACTGATTGCTCGGTACAACGCAAAAAAATGTAGGAGTGAGCCTGCTCGCGATGGCGGATTGTCAGTCAACATCATTGTTGAATGTCAGACCGCATCGCGAGCAGGCTCACTCCTATAGTTGTTTTAGGGTATCTGAAGGGGCTCAGCCCGCCATTGCCAACCGATTCCGCCCCTCACGCTTGGCCACGTACAGCGCGCTGTCGGCACGGCGCAACAGGCTTTCTGCCGATTCACCCGGTAGCAGGGTGGAGCAACCCAGACTGACCGTCAGCTCGATCAGTTTTCCATCGGCGTAATACTCCGCCGCTTGCGCCGCATAACGCAGGCGCTCGCCGACCATTGCCGCCGCTTCCCTGCTGGTGTTGGACAGCATGATCAGAAACTCTTCCCCGCCATAACGAAAGACCATGTCGACGTTGCGCAGTTGACCCTTGATCGACGCCGCTACGGCTTTAAGCACATCATCGCCTGCGCTGTGGCCGTGACTGTCGTTGACGCGTTTGAAGTGGTCGATATCCAGCATCAACACCGATAGTGGTTGCACATGCCGTCGAGACATCTCGATCTCGCGTTGCAGCGTCTGCTCCATCGCGATGCGATTGCCGGCGCCGGTCAGCGGGTCACGCAACGCGCTCTGGGTGGCCGCTCGGTACAGCAAGGCATTGCGCATCGGGTACAGCAACGACGACAGCAGCGATTCGAGATTGCCCTGATCCTGCTCGTTGAAGCGCTGATTGCGGCGAAATACCACTTCGCCCATGTGCTCGCCTTCGTGGCTCAGGGTGTAGCTGACGGAATGGTGGCCGCGTGCGCCGAACTCCAGGCGCAAGTCGCTGCCCTTGTGCTCGTAGCTCAAGGCGTCCAGCGGCACAAGGCGTTGAACCTCGCGGAAAAACAGACCGAGTATGCGTTGCGGTTCGAGACTGGTTTGCAGTTGCAGGCTCATTTGCTGGCGCAATTGCGTCAGGCTGGTCGGGCGTTCCAGAAGTGGAGGAAGCTGACCAAAGCCCAGGCGTTGCAATTTGGCACTGTCAAAGTCAATTGCATTGGTCTGGGAGGGTGATTTCATGTGGCGTGAGCCCCTAAGCAGTAAGTCTGTCTTACAGGCTGGGTGAGAGCGGCTATGGGCTGCGCGTCGTACTGATCCATCAGTCCCGTAGGACATTTGGCGTAAGTTTAGTCTGCCTGATGACGATTAGTAAGCTATCGAACCAGGCCTCGCCCCACTGCCTTCACACGGCATGCTTTGTGGGAAATTAGAGCGAAAGTCGTGCCATTCAGTTCGGTTTTATTTAAACCCATATGAATCAATGGCTTGTGAAACCATTGGGTGGGGAGGTGCTGGATATTTGACTTTATTGTGACGGCCGATAGCGGCAAATGCCTGCCGCGACGGGAATCCGCCGCGGCAACAAAAGCGACGTATGGCATTACTGCGCGTTGAATGCCTGACCGTTGATACCCGTGCTGTCGGGGCCCATCAAGTAGAGGTAGACCGGCATGATGTCCTCCGGTGTCGGATTGTTCAGCGGGTTCTCGCCGGGATAAGCCTGCGCTCGCATGCTGGTGCGGGTGCCGCCCGGGTTGATGCTGTTGGAGCGCACCGGCGCCACGCCGTCGACCTCATCGGCCAGGGTTTGCATCAGGCCTTCGGTGGCGAACTTCGACACACCGTAAGCGCCCCAGTAAGCACGGCCCTTGCGACCGACACTGCTGGAGGTAAACACCACCGACGCATCCTGCGACAGCTTGAGCAGCGGCAGCAGCGTGCTGGTCAGCATAAACATGGCGTTGACGTTGACCTGCATGACACGCATGAAGTTTTCCCCGGACAACTGCTCGATCGGCGTACGCGGGCCGATGATCGAAGCGTTGTGCAGGAGGCCGTCGAGGTGGCCGAATTCGGTTTCGATCATCGCTGCCAGTTCATCGTATTGATGGGGCAGGGCGGTTTCGAGGTTGAAGGGGATGACTGCTGGTTGCGGGTGGCCGGCAGCTTCGATTTCGTCGTAGACCTGCGTCAGATTGGCTTCGGTCTTGCCCAGCAGCAATACGGTGGCGCCATGGGCTGCATAGGTTTTCGCGGCGGCCGCGCCAATGCCACGACCGGCACCGGTGACCAGAATGACCCGATCCTTGAGCAATTCGGGACGAGCGGAATAATCAAACATAAAAACCTCACAATCCGTTAATAGCTAAAAGATCGCAGCCTTCGGCAGCTCCTACATGAGTTAGGTAACTCCCCTGTAGGAGCTGCCGCAGGCTGCGATCTTTTGACTTTGATCAGCAACTGCAGAGCGCGCTATCCAGCACCTTGCGCAACTCCAGCGGATGATCCACCACCACATCCGCGCCCCAGTGCCGCGGGTTGTCGTCCGGATGGATGTAGCCGTAGGTTACCGCGGCCGTTTTGGTCCCGGCATCGCGCCCCGATTCGATATCGCGCAGATCATCGCCCACAAACAGAACGGTCGACGGATCCAGATCAAGCATCTTGCACGCGAGAATCAGCGGCTCCGGATCCGGCTTGCTGTTCTTCACATGATCCGGGCAGATCAGCAGCGCCGAGCGCTCGGCCAACCCCAGTTGCTGCATGATCGGCTCGGCGAAACGCACAGGCTTGTTGGTGACCACGCCCCAGATCAGGTTGGCCTTTTCGATGTCGGCCAGCAGTTCGCTCATACCGTCGAACAGTTTGCTGTGCACCGCGCAACCGACGAGGTAACGCTCCAGGAACTCCAGACGCAGTTCCTCAAAGCCCGGCGACTCCGGGTCCATCGAAAACGTCACCGCGACCATGGCTTTGGCGCCACCGGAAATCTCGTCGCGAATGTGCTTGTCGTTGATCGGCGGCAAGCCGCGATCCGCGCGCATCGCCTGGCAGATGGCAATGAAGTCCGGCGCGGTGTCGAGCAGGGTGCCGTCCATGTCGAAAAGAACTGCTCTGATGGCCATCGGCTTACTCCTCGCGCAGGGTCTGGATCATGTAGTTGACGTCAACGTCGCTGGCCAGTTTGTAGTGCTTGGTCAGCGGGTTGTAGGTCAGGCCGATGATGTCCTTTACGGTCAGGCCGGCGATGCGGCTCCAGGCGCCCAGCTCGGACGGACGAATGAATTTCTTGAAGTCGTGGGTGCCGCGCGGCAGCAGCTTCATGATGTATTCGGCGCCGATGATCGCGAACAGGTACGCCTTCGGGTTGCGGTTGATGGTCGAGAAGAACACCTGACCGCCCGGCTTGACCATGCGGTAGCAAGCGGCGATGACCGACGATGGATCAGGCACGTGCTCGAGCATTTCCAGGCAGGTCACGACGTCGAACTGCTCGGGCATTTCCTCGGCCAGGTCTTCGGCGGTGATCTGGCGGTACTCGACGCTGACGCCGGACTCCAGTTGATGCAACTGCGCGACCGCCAACGGCGCTTCGCCCATGTCGATGCCCATCACAGTGGCGCCACGCTGGGCCATGGCTTCGCTGAGGATGCCGCCGCCGCAACCGACGTCGAGGACTTTCTTGCCGGCCAGATTGACCCGTTCGTCGATCCAGTTGACCCGCAGCGGGTTGATGTCGTGCAGCGGTTTGAACTCGCTTTCACGGTCCCACCAGCGATGGGCCAGGGCTTCGAATTTGGCGATTTCGGCGTGGTCGACGTTGCTCATGGTTCAATCCTCTAAAACTTGAAAAAGGCTGTAGCCCCGCAGGTTGGCTGCGAGGTGTTTACGATTCGGTGTGGCCGCTGATGCGCTGGCCCCAGGCCCGGGCTGTGGCGCCCAGTTGTTGTTCATCCATGCGTGTCAGGCGCCGGTCGTCGAGCAACTGTTTGCCGGCGACCCACAGGTGTTTCACGCAATCGCGACCGGTGGCATATATAAGCTGCGAAACCGGGTCATAGATCGGCTGCTGCGCCAGGCCAGACAGGTCGAAGGCGACGATGTCCGCGGCTTTGCCGATTTCCAGCGAGCCAACCTGCGCCTCGATTCCCAGTGCCCGGGCACCGTTGAGCGTAGCCATGCGCAACGCACGATGGGCGTCGAGCGCGGTGGCGGAACCAGCGACAGCTTTGGCCAGTAGCGCTGCGGTACGGGTTTCGCCGAGCAGGTCGAGGTCATTGTTGCTCGCCGCACCATCGGTGCCGACCGCGACATTCACGCCAGCCTGCCACAAACGCTCGACCGGGCAGAAACCGCTGGCCAGCTTCAGGTTCGATTCCGGGCAGTGGATCACGCTGGTGTTGCTTTCTACCAGCAACGCCAGGTCGTCATCGCTGATCTGCGTCATGTGCACCGCCTGGAAGCGCGGGCCGAGCAGGCCCAGTCGGCCTAGACGGGCCAGAGGCCGTTCACCGCGCTGCTCGACCGCTTGCTGCACTTCGAACGCCGTTTCGTGGACGTGCATGTGAATCGACGCGTCCAGCTCCTCCGCAATCACGCGGATTTTCTCGAGGTTTTCATCGCCGACGGTGTAGGGTGCATGAGGGCCGAAGGTGATCTTGATGCGCTCGTGATGCTTCAGATCGCCGAACAGCTCGACACCTTGGCGAATGGCCTCATCGGCGCTGGCGGCGCCGGGAATCGGGAAGTCGAGGATCGGAATGGCGATCTGCGCGCGCATTCCACTGTCATGCACGCGTTCGCTGGCGACTTTGGGGAAGAAATACATGTCCGAAAAGCAGGTTATGCCGCCCTTGATCTGCTCGGCGATGGCCAGATCGGTGCCGTCACGAACGAAGTCTTCATCGACCCATTTGGCTTCGGCCGGCCAGATGTGGTTTTCCAGCCAGGTCATCAGCGGCAGATCATCGGCCAGGCCACGGAACAGCGTCATAGCCGCGTGACCGTGGGCGTTGATCAGGCCGGGGCTGAGCAGCACATCCGGCAATTCGCGTACTTCAGTGGCGTTACACTTCAACGCCTCGCTGCGCGGGCCGATAAACACGATGCGACCGTCGCGGATGCCCAGGCCATGCTCCTTGAGCACAACGCCTGCGGGTTCGACGGGTACCAGCCAGGTCGGCAGCAATAATAAGTCGAGCGCAATGGCAGGTTTCGGCATCGAGGGTCGGTTCCAGTGCTTTTGTAAAGGATGGCGAAGTATACCCGAGCGTCTTCGCGGGGGGATCGCTATAATCGGCGGCTTTTGTTCATGAGTGCGGGGTGTGGGATGCGCGATCGACTGTTGGCTGCGGAGAAAGTGAAGGCCATCGATTGGCGAGATGGCGCGCTGCACCTGCTGGATCAGCGTATTTTGCCGTTCGAGGAAACCTGGCTCGCTTACACCAGCGCTGCCGGCGTGGCCGAGGCGATTCGTTCGATGGTGGTGCGTGGCGCCCCGGCGATCGGCATCAGTGCCGCTTATGGCATTGTCCTCGCGGCCCGTACCCGGGTAGCCGAAGGCGGCGACTGGTACGCGGCGCTGGAAGAGGATTTTGCCCTGCTGGCCGCTTCCCGGCCGACGGCGGTCAACCTGTTCTGGGCGCTGGGTCGCATGCACGATCGGCTCGATCGCCTCAAAGGCAATGCCGATCCGCTGGCGGCGCTGGAAGCCGAGGCCATCGCCATCCACGAAAGTGACCGCGAGGCTAACCTGACCATGGCCCAGCTCGGCGTCGATCTGATCCGCAAGCATCAGGGCAACGCTCAGGCGATTCTCACCCACTGCAACACCGGCGCTCTGGCGACCGGCGGTTTTGGCACGGCGCTTGGCGTCATTCGTGCGGCATATCTCGAGGGCATGGTCGAGCGCGTTTATGCCGACGAAACCCGGCCGTGGCTGCAGGGCTCGCGCCTGACAGCATGGGAACTGGCCAACGAAGGCATTCCGGTCACCCTGAATGCCGATTCTGCCGCCGCGCACATCATGAAAACCAAAGGCGTGACCTGGGTGATCGTCGGCGCTGACCGGATCACCGCCAATGGCGACGTGGCCAACAAGATCGGCACTTATCAACTGGCGGTCAATGCCATGCACCATGGCGTGCGTTTCATGGTCGTGGCGCCGAGTTCGACCATCGACATGAATCTGGCCAGCGGCGACGAAATTCCGATTGAAGAGCGCGATGGTGCCGAATTGCTGGAAGTCGGCGGCAAGCGTGTCGGCGCGGACGTTGAGGCGTTCAACCCGGTGTTTGACGTGACGCCGGCGGACCTGATCGATGCCATCGTCACTGAAAAGGGCATCGTCGAGCGGCCGGACACGGCAAAAATGGCCCAGTTGATGTGCCGCAAGCGCCTGCATTGAGGCTGACACGTTCAAACCGTTGACACTCATTCAATGTAGGAGCTGCCGCAGGCTGCGATCTTTTGACTTTGCTGTCAAAGAAGCAGGATCAAAAGATCGCAGCCTTCGGCAGCTCCTACAGGGATGTGAGTCGTCATAGATGGCCGGGTTTGCTCGCGATGGGGCCCTAAAAGTCAATAAACATCCTCAAACCAACCCCGAATTCTGCATTCAAAGAAGCTCTGAGCCTCTCTCGTCCCCGTTAAGCCTGTCACCAGTCAACTAACTATGCTCCATGCGCGTCTGGGGGATAGGTGCGTGGCGGCCTTTGTGATAACATCCGGCGTTTTCCGAGGCAGCTCCACGGAGCTGTCTTTACTGCGCAAATCCACTCTCCGGATTGTTGATTTGTCGTAAGTCGGCGCACGGCACTCGGCCGTGCCCGACGAGCTTCGTTGCTCCCACATGGATATGACGAAGTTTCACCAGAAAAAGGAATCAGGCTTCTCATGGGCGAACTGGCCAAAGAAATCCTCCCGGTCAATATCGAAGACGAGCTGAAGCAGTCCTACCTCGACTACGCGATGAGCGTGATCGTCGGCCGTGCACTGCCGGATGCGCGCGATGGCCTCAAGCCCGTGCACCGTCGCGTACTGTTCGCGATGAGCGAGCTGGGCAACGACTACAACAAGCCGTACAAGAAATCTGCCCGTGTTGTCGGCGACGTGATCGGTAAGTATCACCCGCACGGTGATACTGCGGTGTACGACACCATCGTCCGCATGGCTCAGCCTTTCTCCCTGCGCTACCTGCTGGTCGACGGTCAGGGCAACTTCGGTTCGGTGGACGGCGACAACGCCGCGGCCATGCGATACACCGAAGTACGCATGACCAAGCTGGCGCACGAGCTGCTGGCCGACCTGCACAAGGAAACCGTGGACTGGGTGCCGAACTACGACGGCACCGAGATGATCCCGGCGGTCATGCCGACGCGGATTCCCAACCTGCTGGTCAACGGCTCCAGCGGTATCGCCGTGGGCATGGCGACCAACATTCCGCCGCACAACCTCGGTGAAGTCATCGACGGTTGCCTGGCGCTCATCGACAACCCTGAGCTGACCGTCGATGAACTGATGCAATACATCCCCGGTCCGGACTTCCCGACCGCCGCGATCATCAACGGTCGCGCCGGCATCATCGAAGCCTACCGCACCGGTCGCGGGCGCATTTACATGCGTGCCCGCTCGATCATCGAGGACATCGACAAGGTCGGTGGTCGTCAGCAGATCGTCATCACCGAACTCCCTTACCAGTTGAACAAGGCGCGTCTGATCGAGAAGATCGCCGAGCTGGTCAAAGAGAAGAAGCTGGAAGGCATCACCGAGCTGCGCGACGAGTCCGACAAGGACGGTATGCGCGTCGTGATCGAACTGCGTCGCGGCGAAGTGCCTGAGGTGATCCTCAACAACCTCTACGCCCAGACCCAGCTGCAAGCGGTGTTCGGCATCAACATCGTCGCGCTGATCGACGGCCGTCCGCGGATTCTCAACCTCAAGGATCTGCTGGAAGCCTTCGTTCGTCACCGCCGCGAAGTCGTCACCCGTCGTACCGTGTTCGAACTGCGTAAAGCCCGTGAACGTGGCCACATCCTTGAAGGTCAAGCGGTTGCCCTGTCGAACATCGACCCGGTGATCGCCCTGATCAAGGCTTCGCCGACCCCGTCGGAAGCCAAGGAAGCGCTGATCAAGACCGCGTGGGAATCCTCCGCTGTGGTCGCGATGGTTGAGCGCGCCGGTGCTGATTCGTGCCGTCCGGAGACGCTTGATCCGCAATACGGTCTGCGCGAAGGCAAGTACTTCCTGTCGCCAGAGCAGGCGCAAGCCATTCTGGAACTGCGACTGCACCGTCTGACCGGTCTGGAACACGAGAAGCTGCTGGCCGAGTATCAAGAGATCCTCAACCAGATCGGCGAGCTGATCCGCATCCTCAACAGCGCCGTGCGCCTGATGGAAGTGATCCGCGAAGAGCTGGAAGTGATCCGTGCCGAATACGGCGATGTGCGTCGCACCGAAATTCTCGATGCGCGCCTCGATCTGACTCTGGGTGACATGATCCCGGAAGAAGAGCGTGTCGTGACCATCTCCCACGGTGGCTACGCCAAGACCCAGCCATTGGCTGCGTACCAGGCTCAGCGTCGTGGCGGTAAAGGCAAATCGGCGACCGGCGTCAAGGATGAGGACTACATTGCTCACCTGCTGGTTGCCAACAGCCACACCACGCTGCTGCTGTTCTCCAGCAAGGGCAAGGTGTACTGGCTCAAGACCTACGAGATCCCGGAAGCGTCCCGCGCTGCCCGTGGTCGTCCGCTGGTCAACCTCTTGCCATTGAGCGAGGGCGAATACATCACCACCATGCTGCCGGTCGATCTCGAAGCCATGAAGCGTCAGGCTGATGAAGAAGAAGCCGAAGGCGCCGAGGCTGATGTAGAAGAAATCGAAAACAGCAACGAGACCGACGAAGAGCGCCGCGCGCGCATCAAGGCTGCCGACCGCAAGAAGGCACCGTTCATCTTCATGTCGACTGCCAACGGTACGGTCAAGAAGACTCCGCTGGTGGCCTTCAGCCGTCAGCGTAGCGTTGGTCTGATCGCGCTGGAGCTGGACGAAGGCGACATCCTGATTTCCGCAGCCGTCACCGACGGCGAGCAGGAGATCATGCTGTTCTCCGACGGCGGCAAGGTCACTCGCTTCAAGGAATCCGAAGTTCGCGCCATGGGCCGTACCGCCCGCGGTGTGCGTGGTATGCGTCTGCCGGAAGGTCAGAAGCTGATTTCCATGCTGATCCCGGAAGAAGGCAGCGAGATTCTCACCGCTTCCGAGCGCGGTTATGGCAAGCGTACCGCCATCACCGAGTTCCCTGAGTACAAGCGTGGCGGTCAGGGCGTTATCGCCATGGTCAGCAACGAGCGTAACGGCCGTCTGGTCGGTGCGGTTCAGGTGCAGGACGGCGAAGAGATCATGCTGATCTCCGATCAGGGCACGCTGGTGCGTACCCGTGTCGACGAAGTGTCGAGCCTGGGTCGTAACACTCAAGGTGTCACGCTGATCAAACTGGCCAAGGATGAAACCCTGGTCGGCCTGGAGCGGGTGCAAGAGCCTTCGGAAGTCGAAGGTGAAGAGCTCGAAGGTGAAGAGGGCGAGGAGTTCGAAGGCAATGTCGTGATCGACGACGCTGCCGAAGACCAGCAGCTCGACGCCGCAGCAGACGAAGAACCGCAAGAATAAGCGGACAAGCGAGGGGGCGGATGAGAATTCGCCCCCTTGTTATTTGTCCCTTATGAAAATAACGCAAGACCCTGGAGGAGCTGCCGAAGGCTGCGATCTTTTGATCCTGTTTTTTACAATCAAGATCAAAAGATCGCAGCCTTCGGCAACTCCTGCAGAGGTAGATGTGCAGAATTATCGATTTACAGATTTATTGTGATACCACCAAATCAGAGCGAGATTGGATGTGAGCAAGCGAGCCTATAACTTCTGCGCCGGTCCTGCGGCGCTTCCTGAAGCTGTCCTGCAGCGCGCCCAGGGTGAACTCCTTGATTGGCATGGCAAGGGCTTGTCGGTCATGGAAATGAGCCATCGCAGCGATGAGTTCGTGTCTATTGCTACCCAGGCCGAGCAGGATTTGCGTGACCTGCTGAATATCCCGTCGAACTATAAAGTGCTGTTTCTGCAAGGTGGCGCCAGCCAGCAATTCGCGCAGATTCCACTGAACCTGCTGCCTGAAGGCGGCTCGGCCGACTATATCGACACCGGTATCTGGTCGCAGAAAGCCATCGAAGAAGCCTCGCGCTACGGCCATGTCAACGTTGCCGCCACCGCCAAGCCTTACGACTATTTCGCCATCCCCGGCCAGAACGAGTGGAACCTGTCGAAAGACGCTGCTTACGTTCACTATGCGCCGAACGAAACCATTGGCGGTCTGGAATTCCAGTGGATTCCGGAAGTCGGTGACGTGCCATTGGTGGCGGACATGTCTTCGGACATTCTGTCGCGTCCAGTCGATGTCTCGCGTTTCGGCATGATCTACGCTGGTGCGCAGAAGAACATTGGCCCGAGCGGCATCGTCGTCAACATCATTCGCGAAGACTTGCTCGGCAAGGCGCGCGCGCTGTGCCCGACCATGCTCGACTACAAAGTCGCGGCGGATAACGGCTCGATGTACAACACGCCGCCGACGCTGGCCTGGTATCTGTCCGGTCTGGTGTTCCAGTGGCTGAAAGAGCAGGGTGGCGTCGAAGCCATCGCCAAGCTGAACGACACCAAACAGCGCACGCTGTACGACTTCATCGACGCCAGCGGCCTCTACAGCAACCCGATCAACAAGTCGGACCGCTCGTGGATGAACGTGCCGTTCCGTCTGGCCGATGATCGTCTCGACAAGTCGTTCCTGGTCGGTGCCGAAGAGCGCGGTCTGCTCAACCTCAAGGGCCACCGTTCTGTGGGCGGCATGCGCGCCTCCATCTACAACGCCGTTGACATCACCGCCGTTAATGCGCTGGTGGCGTACATGGCTGAATTCGAGAAGGAACACGGCTGATGTCCGAGCAAGAACTCAAGGCACTGCGCGTTCGCATTGACGCTCTTGACACCAAAGTCATGGAGCTGATCAGTGAGCGTGCGCGTTGCGCCCAGGAAGTCGCGCGAGTAAAGATGGCCTCGCTGGCCGAAGGCGAAGTGCCGGTGTTCTATCGTCCTGAGCGCGAAGCCCAGGTGCTCAAGCGAGTGATGGAGCGCAATCAGGGGCCGTTGGGCAACGAAGAAATGGCGCGGTTGTTCCGCGAAATCATGTCTTCGTGTCTGGCGCTGGAGCAGCCGCTGAAAGTGGCTTACCTCGGCCCTGAGGGCACCTTCACTCAGGCTGCGGCCATGAAACACTTCGGTCACGCAGTGATCAGCAAGCCGATGGCGGCAATCGACGAAGTGTTCCGTGAAGTGGCGGCCGGTGCGGTGAATTTTGGCGTGGTGCCGGTGGAAAACTCCACCGAAGGCGCGGTCAACCATACCCTCGACAGCTTCCTCGAGCACGACATGGTGATTTGTGGCGAAGTCGAGCTGCGCATCCACCATCACCTGTTGGTCGGTGAAAACACCAAGACCGACAGCATCAGCCGCATCTATTCCCATGCTCAGTCGCTGGCCCAGTGCCGCAAGTGGCTGGACGCGCATTACCCGAATGTCGAGCGCGTTGCAGTGTCCAGCAATGCCGAGGCGGCCAAGCGGGTTAAAGGCGAGTGGAATTCTGCGGCGATTGCGGGCGACATGGCGGCCGGTCTGTATGGCCTGACGCGTCTGGCCGAAAAGATCGAAGATCGCCCGGACAACTCCACGCGCTTCCTGATGATTGGTAACCAGGAAGTGCCGCCGACCGGCGACGACAAGACCTCGATCATCGTCTCCATGAGCAACAAGCCCGGCGCGCTCCATGAGCTGCTGGTGCCTTTCCATGACAACGGGATCGACCTGACCCGCATCGAAACCCGGCCGTCGCGCAGCGGCAAATGGACCTACGTGTTCTTCATCGACTTCGTCGGCCACCACCGTGATCCGTTGATCAAAGGTGTACTGGAAAAGATCAGTCAGGAAGCAGTAGCACTCAAAGTGCTGGGTTCCTACCCGAAAGCAGTTCTGTAAGGGGCGGTAGTAAATGAGTGGCAATTTCCTCGCTCTGGCACAGCCGGGCGTGCAACAACTTTCGCCGTACGTTCCGGGCAAGCCTGTGGACGAACTGGCGCGCGAGCTGGATCTGGATCCGGCGAAAATCGTCAAGCTGGCAAGCAACGAAAACCCATTGGGCGCCAGTCCTAAAGCCTTGGCGGCGATTCGCGAAGAGCTGGCCGAGCTGACTCGTTATCCTGACGGCAACGGTTTCGCACTCAAGTCCCTGCTGGCCGAACAGTGCCGCGTAGAGCTGGACCAGGTCACGCTGGGCAATGGCTCCAACGACATTCTTGAGCTGGTGGCGCGCGCCTATCTGGCGCCGGGCCTGAATGCTGTGTTCAGCGAACATGCGTTCGCGGTGTATCCGATCGCGACTCAAGCGGTCGGCGCTCAGGCCAAAGTAGTGCCAGCCAAGGATTGGGGGCACGACCTGCCTGCAATGCTGGCGGCCATCGATGCCAACACTCGCGTGGTGTTCATCGCCAACCCGAACAACCCGACCGGCACCTGGTTCGGCGCCGAGGCGCTGGACGAGTTTCTGCAGGATGTTCCGGAGCATGTGCTGGTGGTCCTGGATGAGGCATACATCGAGTACGCCGAAGGCAGCGACTTGCCGGATGGTCTGGATTTCCTCGCGGCGTACCCGAACCTGCTGGTTTCGCGCACCTTCTCCAAGGCCTATGGCCTAGCGGCATTGCGCGTTGGCTACGGTCTGTCGACTCCGGTAGTGGCGGATGTGCTGAACCGTGTTCGCCAGCCATTCAACGTCAACAGCCTGGCCCTTGCGGCTGCCTGTGCGGCGTTGAAAGACGAGGAGTATCTGGCGCAAAGCCGTCAGCTCAACGAGTCCGGCATGCAGCAGTTGCAAGCCGGTTTCCGTGAGCTGGGTCTTGGCTGGATCGAGTCCAAAGGCAACTTTATTTGCGTCGATCTCGCTCAGGTGGCAGCTCCGGTGTTCCAGGGCTTGCTGGCCGAAGGGGTGATCGTGCGCCCGGTGGCCAATTACGGCATGCCGAATCACCTGCGGATCACCATTGGTCTGCCGGCCGAAAACAGCCGTTTCCTTGAAGCGCTGCGCAAGGTTCTGGCTCGTGGGTGATGTCACTGCGCTGCAATCTGCTGCACCTATGATCGGTCGCCTTGTGGTGGTCGGTCTGGGGTTGATCGGTGGTTCGTTCGCCAAAGGCTTGCGTGAAAGTGGTGTTTGCCGCGAAGTGGTCGGGGTCGATCTCGATGCGCAATCGCGCAAGCTGGCGGTTGAGTTGGGTGTGGTGGATCGCTGTGAAGACGATCTGACGGCTGCCTGTCAGGGCGCTGACGTGATTCAGTTGGCGGTGCCGATTCTGGCCATGGAAAAAGTCCTCGCACGTTTGGCGAGCATGGATCTGGGTCAGGCGATTCTGACTGATGTCGGCAGTGCCAAAGGCAATGTGGTGCGCGCGGCGACCGAGGCGTTTGGCGGCATGCCGGCGCGGTTCGTGCCGGGCCATCCGATTGCCGGCTCCGAGCAGAGTGGGGTGGAAGCCTCCAATGCCGAACTGTTCCGTCGTCATAAAGTGATCCTGACGCCGCTTGAGCAAACCGATCCGGCTGCGCTGGCGATCGTTGATCGGTTGTGGCGCGAATTGGGTGCCGACGTCGAGCACATGCAGGTCGAGCGTCACGATGAAGTGCTGGCCGCAACCAGTCATTTGCCGCACTTGCTGGCCTTCGGTCTGGTTGACTCGTTGGCCAAGCGCAATGAAAACCTTGAGATCTTCCGTTACGCTGCCGGTGGTTTCCGCGATTTCACAAGAATCGCCGGAAGCGACCCGGTGATGTGGCACGACATCTTCCTCGCCAACCGCGAGGCTGTTCTGCGCACACTCGATACATTTCGCAGCGACCTCGACGCCTTGCGCGACGCGGTCGATGCAGGGGATGGGCACCAATTGTTGGGCGTTTTCACTCGCGCCCGGGTTGCTCGTGAGCATTTCAGTAAAATCCTGGCCCGCAGGGCCTATGTGGACGCTATGAATTCCAACGATCTGATCTTCCTGGCTCAACCTGGTGGCCGCCTGTCCGGTCGGATTCGCGTACCGGGCGACAAATCCATTTCCCACCGTTCGATCATGCTCGGCTCGCTGGCCGAAGGCGTCACCGAAGTCGAAGGTTTCCTCGAGGGCGAAGACGCTCTGGCAACCTTGCAGGCCTTCCGCGACATGGGCGTGGTTATCGAAGGCCCGCATCACGGCCGCGTGACCATTCACGGTGTTGGCCTGCATGGCCTGAAACCTGCGCCGGGTCCGATCTATCTGGGCAACTCCGGTACATCGATGCGTCTGCTGTCCGGGCTGTTGGCGGCGCAGAATTTCGACAGCACCCTGACCGGCGATGCTTCCCTGTCCAAGCGTCCGATGAATCGCGTGGCCAACCCGCTGCGTGAAATGGGCGCGGTGATTGAAACTGCCGCCGAAGGGCGTCCGCCGATGACTATTCGTGGCGGTCACAAGCTCAAAGGTCTGACCTACAGCATGCCGATGGCCAGTGCTCAGGTTAAATCCTGCTTGCTGCTGGCGGGTCTGTACGCTGAAGGCAAGACCACCGTCACCGAGCCAGCGCCAACTCGCGATCACACCGAGCGCATGTTGCGCGGCTTCGGTTACCCGGTGAGCGTTGAAGGCGCGACTGCATCGGTCGAGTCCGGCGGCAAGCTGACCGCAACCCATATCGAAGTGCCGGGCGACATCTCGTCTTCCGCGTTTTTCCTGGTGGCGGCTTCGATCGCCGAGGGTTCCGAGCTGGTGCTTGAGCACGTCGGTATCAACCCGACCCGTACCGGTGTCATCGACATCCTGCGCCTGATGGGCGCGGACATTACTCTGGAAAACCAGCGTGAAGTCGGCGGCGAACCAGTGGCTGACCTGCGTGTGCGAGCAGCCAAGCTCAAAGGTATCGAGATTCCTGAAGAGTTGGTGCCGCTGGCCATCGACGAGTTCCCGGTGCTGTTCGTGGCCGCGGCCTGTGCCGAAGGGCGCACCGTGCTGACCGGCGCCGAAGAGCTGCGGGTCAAGGAATCGGATCGCATCCAGGTCATGGCGGACGGTTTGCTGGCGCTGGGTGTCAAGTGCGAACCGACCCCGGACGGCATCATCATCGACGGCGGCCAGATCGGCGGCGGCGAAGTGCATGGTCACGGCGATCACCGTATCGCCATGGCATTCAGCGTGGCTTCGTTGCGCGCCACTGCGCCGATTCGCATCCATGATTGCGCCAACGTCGCGACATCGTTCCCGAACTTCCTCGCGCTGTGTGCGCAGGTCGGTATTCGTGTGGCACAAGAGGCTCAGTCGTGAAAAAAATTGCACCGGTCATCACCATTGATGGGCCAAGCGGCTCGGGCAAAGGCACGGTAGCCGGGATTCTGGCCAAACGTCTGGGCTGGAACCTGCTGGATTCCGGTGCGCTTTACCGCTTGCTGGCGTTTGCTGCGCACAATCACGGTGTCGACCTGACCAATGAAGAGCTGCTGAAGAAACTTGCCGCTCATCTGGATGTGCAATTCATCGCGGCGACCGACGGTCAGCTGCAGCGCATCATTCTGGAAGGTGACGAAGTCAGCGATGTCATTCGTACTGAAAGCGTCGGTTCCGGCGCCTCTCAAGTGGCTGCATTGCCCGCCGTGCGCGAGGCGCTGCTGCAGCGTCAACGCGCGTTCCAGGAGGCGCCGGGTCTGGTGGCCGATGGTCGCGACATGGGTACGGTGGTTTTTCCGACCGCACCACTGAAGATTTTTCTGACCGCCAGTGCCGAGGAGAGAGCGCGCCGTCGATATTTGCAGTTGAAGGGCAAAGTCGAGGGTGTTAGTCTGTCGAGTCTGCTAGATGAGATCCGTGCACGCGATGAGCGTGATACCCAGCGCGCAGTAGCCCCGCTCAAGCCGGCGGCTGATGCCATACAGCTGGATTCCACGGAGTTGTCCATCGATCAGGTGCTTGAACGCATCATGAGCGAGATCGCCATTCGCGATATCGCCGGGTGACCAAGAAGGTTGCAGGGGACCAGTCATAGTCCTGCGGCGCTTCTTCTATATGAAACTAACCCACACCGTCTGGGGTGTGGAGATGGGCGTATCCTTCGCCCTCATTTACAGGAATTAAAATGAGCGAAAGCTTTGCGGAACTCTTTGAAGAAAGCCTAAAAACCCTGAACCTTCAGGCAGGCTCCATCATCACCGGTGTTATCGTTGATATCGATTACCAAGCTCGCTGGGTAACCGTTCACGCTGGCCTGAAGTCTGAAGCACTCATCCCGCTTGAGCAGTTCTACAACGACGCTGGCGATCTGACTATCAATGTCGGTGACGAAGTTCACGTTGCTCTGGACTCGGTTGAAGACGGTTTCGGTGAAACCAAGCTGTCCCGTGAAAAAGCCAAGCGCGCTGAATGCTGGATCGTTCTGGAAGCTGCCTTCGCAGCCGAGGAAGTGGTCAAGGGCGTTATCAACGGTAAGGTTAAAGGCGGCTTCACTGTCGACGTTAACGGCATCCGTGCGTTCCTGCCAGGTTCCCTGGTTGACGTCCGTCCAGTGCGCGACACCACGCACCTGGAAGGCAAAGAGCTGGAATTCAAGGTCATCAAGCTGGATCAGAAGCGCAACAACGTTGTCGTTTCCCGTCGCAGCGTCCTGGAAGCCGAGAACTCCGCCGAGCGTGAAGCTCTGCTGGAATCCCTGCAGGAAGGCCAGCAAGTCAAAGGTATCGTCAAAAACCTCACCGATTACGGCGCATTCGTCGATCTGGGTGGCGTGGACGGCCTGCTGCACATCACCGACATGGCCTGGAAGCGCATCAAGCATCCTTCCGAGATCGTCAACGTTGGTGACGAAATCGACGTTAAGGTTCTGAAGTACGATCGCGAACGCAATCGTGTTTCCTTGGGCCTGAAGCAGCTGGGCGAAGATCCATGGGTTGCTATCAAAGCCCGTTACCCAGAAAGCACTCGCGTTACCGCTCGTGTAACCAACCTGACCGACTACGGCTGCTTCGCTGAGCTGGAAGAAGGCGTTGAAGGTCTGGTACACGTTTCCGAAATGGACTGGACCAACAAGAACATCCACCCTTCGAAAGTCGTACAAGTCGGCGACGAAGTGGAAGTTATGGTTCTGGACATCGACGAAGAGCGTCGTCGTATCTCCCTGGGCATCAAGCAGTGCAAATCTAACCCATGGGAAGATTTCTCTGGCCAGTTCAACAAGGGCGATAAAATCTCCGGCACCATCAAGTCGATCACCGATTTCGGTATCTTCATTGGTCTGGACGGCGGCATCGACGGCCTGGTTCACCTGTCCGACATCTCCTGGAACGAAGTTGGCGAAGAAGCTGTTCGTCGTTTCAAGAAGGGCGACGAGCTGGACACCGTTATCCTGTCGGTTGACCCAGAGCGCGAGCGTATCTCCCTGGGTATCAAGCAACTGGAAAGCGATCCGTTCTCCGAGTACGTTCAAGAGAACGACAAAGGCGCAATCGTTAAAGGCACTGTGAAAGAAGTTGACGCCAAAGGCGCCATCATCGTTCTGGCCGACGACATCGAAGCGACTCTGAAAGCCTCCGAAATCAGCCGTGACCGCGTTGAAGACGCGCGCAACGTTCTGAAAGAAGGCCAGGAAGTAGAAGCCAAGATCATCAGCGTTGACCGCAAGAGCCGCGTAATCCAGCTCTCCATCAAGTCGAAAGACGATGCTGAAGAGAAAGAAGCTATCCAAAGCCTGAAGGCTGAAGAAGCTCCTGCTGGCGACACCACCATGGCGGCACTGCTGCGCCAGGCAATGGCCAAACAGAACTAAGTTCTGCTTGATCATTAAAAAGGGCGACTTCGGTCGCCCTTTTTTGTGCCTGCGATTTGATGCGTCGCTTCAGCGCGTGAAACCATTTCCTTTGCTCGTGGGTCTGTTTCTTTAATCGGATCAATCGTCTATTCACGACTAAGCTTGGTCTTAAGCGTGTAGTCGTCGGGCATGGCCTGGCATAAGGAAGTGGATGAACAAGTTTATTGTCGTTGCAGTGTTGCTGGCGTTGGCAGGTTGCACCACAAGTGCGAAGACCCATGCTGTGCGCGGCGTCAGTGGTATCGAGGTCGACTGTTCCGGGCTGGGCTCTGGCTGGGAAAAGTGCCAAAAGCGTGCGGCGAAGGAGTGCAAGGGTGCAGGTTACAAAGTCATTACGCGATCTGACGATGCCAAGGATGAGGATGATTACCCGTTCGGCTTCAACCCTGCGGGCTTCGTGACTCGGACCATGCTGGTGATCTGTCGCTGATCTTGCGTGATCGGTCAGGTGTTGATGCCCCGAAAATGGGCGTTTGGACGCGGTGGAAGATATGTCAATCCCTGGGCTGTTCAAATTCTTCCGGGCGTGCTAAAACCTTTCAAGCGCTGATCTAGCTGCTTGAAAAAGAAGGGAAAAATATGACGAAGTCGGAGTTGATCGAACGAATTGTCACCCATCAAGGGCTGCTCTCATCCAAGGATGTGGAGCTGGCCATCAAGACCATGCTTGAACAAATGTCCCAATGCCTGGCCACTGGTGATCGCATCGAGATCCGTGGGTTCGGCAGCTTCTCCCTGCACTATCGCGCGCCGCGCGTTGGTCGCAATCCCAAGACCGGCCAGTCCGTCAGTCTGGATGGTAAATTCGTTCCGCACTTCAAGCCGGGCAAAGAACTGCGCGATCGTGTGAACGAAGAAGAGGAGGAGGGGGTTTGACAGTGGCGATCTTTCAAGGAGCTAGTCATGCGTAACCTGAAGCGCATACTTCTCGGCGTTTTTATTCTTTTGCTGGTGTTGGTGATTTTGGCGTTTGTGCTTGAGAATCAGCAGTCGGTATCTTTGTTGTTTCTTGGGCTGTCTGGTCCGCAGTTGCCAGTCTCGTTGGTCGTCGTACTGGCGTTGCTCATTGGTATGTTGATCGGGCCAATACTCGGCTGGTTCTTGGGGCGTTCCTCCAGGGCTGCGCGAAAACGACTGGTCTGAGAACGAGAGGTGCAGGGCATCTGTCGAAATTGCTCTCCAACCTATCTTTATCCATTAGTAAAACCGTCATTAAGCTGTAAAATGCAACCCTTGTTCGATAGTGCCTTGTTGCACGTCGTTTCAGACTGACACTGACGGATGCCACTACTTGATGGCTTCTGCATTCATGGATTAGACAGCGCTCTTTGTTGGCTCTGTCCGCAGCTCAAGGGTATCGTTTCGCGTGAAAATTCTAGTTACCGGCGGCGCCGGATTCATCGGCTCGGCAGTCATTCGTCACATCATCTCCAATACCACCGACTCCGTCGTTAACGTCGATAAGCTGACCTACGCCGGTAACCTCGAGTCGCTGGCAGAAGTCAGTCAGGATTCGCGTTACGCATTTGAGCGCGTGGATATCTGTGATCGCGATCAGATCGACCGTGTTCTGCGTGAGCACCAGCCGGATGCAATCATGCACCTGGCCGCGGAGTCTCACGTTGATCGCTCGATTTCCGGCCCTTCAGAGTTCATCCAGACCAACATCATCGGTACTTACACTTTGCTGGAAGCCGCACGCCATTATTGGGCTGCGTTGGATGATGCGCGCAAGACTAACTTCCGCTTCCATCACATTTCGACTGATGAAGTTTACGGAGACCTCGAAGGTCCGGAAGATCTCTTCACCGAAACCACGCCGTATCAGCCAAGCTCGCCATATTCGGCCAGCAAGGCCAGTTCCGATCACCTTGTTCGCGCTTGGGCGCGTACCTATGGCCTGCCAACACTGGTAACCAATTGCTCGAACAACTATGGCCCATGCCACTTCCCTGAGAAGTTGATCCCGCTGATCATTCTCAATGCGCTGGAAGGCAAGCCGCTGCCGGTTTATGGCAAAGGCAATCAAGTTCGTGACTGGCTGTATGTAGAAGATCACGCTCGTGCGTTGTACAAAGTCGTTACCGAAGGTGTGATCGGTGAGACTTACAACATTGGTGGTCACAACGAAAAACAAAACATCGAAGTGGTGCATACCCTCTGTGCATTGCTCGATGAATTGCGTCCGGATTCGGCGCATCGGCCACATTCGAGCTTGATCACATATGTTCAGGATCGCCCGGGTCACGATCAGCGTTACGCAATCGATGCGAGCAAGATCCAGCGCGAACTGGGCTGGACTCCGGAAGAAACCTTCGAAACCGGTATTCGCAAGACCGTTGAATGGTATCTGAACAACACTGAATGGGTTGAGCACGTGAAGAGCGGTAGCTACCAGCAGTGGATCGATCAGAACTATAGCGATCGCTCGAGCAAAGCATGAAGATCCTGCTTTTAGGAAAAAACGGCCAGGTGGGTTGGGAGCTGCAACGTTCTCTTGCACCGCTCGGTGAATTGATTGCCCTTGACCGCAACTCGGGTGGTGATCTGTCCGACTTGGACGCATTACGCGAGACCATTCGCCTGGTCAAACCTGATGTTATTGTCAACGCTGCCGCCTACACTGCGGTTGATAAGGCTGAGTCAGAAACCGAGCTGGCCGACCGGGTCAACGGTGGGGCATGTCAGGTCATGGCTGATGAGGCCATGTTCCTGGGCGCGTGGTTAATTCACTACTCGACCGACTATGTGTTCAGCGGTCAAGGTTCTCAGCGCTGGCAGGAAACTGATCAAGTCGCCCCCGTGAATCACTATGGCGCCAGCAAGCTGGCTGGTGAGCAAGCGATTATCGCATCGGGTTGCAAGCATCTGATCTTCCGCACCAGTTGGGTGTATGGCGCTCGTGGCAACAATTTCGCTAAAACCATGTTGCGTCTGGCCAAGGATCGCGAAACCCTTAGCGTTATCGCCGACCAAGTTGGTGCGCCGACGGGTGCAGACCTGATTGCCGACGTGACTGCATCGGCTATTCAGCAGGTCATGCATCGCCCTGAATTGGCGGGCCTATATCACTTGGCCGCCAGCGGCGAAGTTTCTTGGCATGGCTACGCCAGTCATGTGATCGATTTTGCGCAGACAAATGGTGAGGAACTCGCCGTTACGGCGATCAATCCGATTGATACTTCTGCGTATCCAACACCTGCGCGTCGTCCCCTGAACTCCCGATTGAATACTCAGAAACTGCGCGACAATTTTTCTCTACACTTGCCGGATTGGCAAAGTGGTGTAACCCGAATGCTTAGGGAAGTTCTGAACAAATGACCACGACAAATCGTAAAGGCATCATCCTCGCTGGCGGATCGGGAACGCGTCTGCACCCGCTCACGCTTGGTGTCTCCAAGCAAATGCTGCCGATCTATGACAAGCCGATGATCTTTTATCCGCTGTCGGTCCTGATGCTGGCAGGGATGCGCGAAATCCTGATTATCTCCACGCCTGAGGACTTGCCGTTATTCCGCAAGTTGTTGGGCGATGGCAGCCTGTATGGCATCAAGTTGACCTATGCAGAACAACCTACTCCGGATGGTCTCGCTCAGGCGTTCATTATCGGTGAGGAATTTATTGGTCAGGATCCTTGCTGCCTGATCCTCGGCGACAATATTTTCTATGGCCAGCACTTCTCGGACAATTTGCGTTCGGCGACCGAACAGAAGAGCGGCGCGACCGTGTTCGGTTATCACGTTTCAGATCCCGAGCGTTTTGGTGTAGTCGAGTTCGATGCTAAGGGCCGAGCGCTCAGCATTGAAGAGAAACCACTAAACCCAAAATCCAACTACGCAGTAACGGGTCTTTATTTCTACGACAACGAAGTTGTGGAAATAGCCAAGAACATCAAACCGTCTGAGCGTGGTGAGCTGGAAATTACCGACGTAAACCGCGTTTATCTTGAGCGCAAGTCCCTCAGTGTCGAAATGCTTGGTCGTGGTTTCGCTTGGCTCGACACGGGCACTCACGACTCGTTGCTCGAGGCCAGTCACTTTGTGCACACCATCGAACAGCGCCAAGGTCTGAAAGTCGCTTGCCTGGAAGAGATCGCTTACCACAACGGCTGGATTTCTGCCGAGCAGTTGGGTGAACAAGCCAACGCGTTGAAAAAGACTGGCTACGGTCAGTACCTCCAGAAACTTCTGGATTCACCTTCGCACTGATTCAAACACCAGTTCCCGTCGAACATCAGCGTTTTTTCAGTGCAGCAGGAATGGCATGCCAGTAAAACGTCCCAAGGTTGCAGTTTTGCTGGCTGCTTATAATGGCATGCAGTGGATCGAGGAGCAGTTGGCCTCGATCCTTGGCCAGTCAGCAGTCGATGTAACCGTTTATATAAGCATCGACCCCTCTACCGACGGTACTGAAGCGTGGTGTGCAGTTTATGCCTCCAATCACCCGCAAGTTCGGGTCTTGCCGCCAGCAGGTAACTTTGGTGGCGCATCTCGTAATTTCTTCCGACTCATCCGCGATATTGAGTTTGAAACTTTCGATTTCGTTTCCTTTGCTGATCAGGATGATATTTGGCACGTAGATAAGTTGCAGCGTGCGACTCATGCCATCCAAAGTCGTCATGTCGACGCCTACTCCAGCAATGTCACGGCTTTTTGGCCTGATGGAAAAACCCATTTGTTGGATAAGGCGCAGCTTCAGGTTGACTGGGACTTTCTTTTTGAAGCGGCGGGGCCTGGCTGCACTTATGTTATGAACAAAAGGCTCGCTGACTCATTAAAGGTGTCAATGATCAGTAATTGGCATCTGTTACAAGATGTCAGTCTGCACGATTGGTATTGCTATTCCTTTGCTCGTAGCCATGGTTTTCTTTGGTACATAGATCCTGAGCCGACGATGGACTATCGCCAGCATGAGCGTAACCAGGTAGGCGCCAACAAGGGGTTGGCGCCATTGTTTGCGCGTTATAAAACTATCCATGACGGCTGGTGGTTCACTCAAGTTCAATTAATTGTGCACTTGGTCGGACAGGATAAAAATCCATTTGTAATGACTTGGCTCAAACTGCGCCGCAGGCAATTAATTAAACTTTCATTCAGTGCCTGGCAGTGTCGCCGTCGGGTAAGGGATAAAGTTTTTTTCTTTTGTATTTGCTGGGTCACTGCGTTGATTGGGAATAAGGCCCAATGACTGCCCTAAAGGTTTTGGTAACCGGGGCGAGCGGTTTTGTCGGAGAAGCTGTGGTTTTCAGGTTGTTGATGGACGGGAAATTTTGTCCGATCGCAGCATCGCGCAGTGCCACCCGCTTAAATGGATTGTGTTCCGTCCAGCCTTTCAATATGAATGCCGATGTTTTGCCTGCGCTGGATGATGTTCAAGTAGTCGTTCATGCTGCGGCTCGGGTGCATGTCATGAATGAAACGGCAGAAGATGCTCTCGCGCAGTTCCGCAAGGTCAACGTGCAAGGAACCTTGAGGCTGGCACGGCGCGCAGCGGAATCGGGAGTCAAACGTTTCATCTTTGTCAGTTCAATCAAGGTCAACGGTGAAGGCACAGTCCCATCCAGACCTTACGAAGCAGACAGTCGGCCGAATCCTGTGGATCCCTATGGCATCTCCAAATACGAAGCCGAAGAAGCGTTGAAGAAACTACACTCCGATACCGGGATGGAGGTTGTCATTATTCGGCCGCCCTTGGTTTATGGGCCTGGGGTGAAGGCCAACTTTCTGAACATGATGATGTGGCTGGATAAGGGTATTCCGCTGCCTCTGGGATCAATCCGCAATCAACGAAGTTTTGTAGCAATTGGCAATCTCGTGCATTTGATCGTCGTATGCATTGATCACCCCATGGCGGCCAATCAGACATTTTTGGTAAGCGACGGCGAAGATCTGTCCACAACGCAATTGCTGCGTCGCCTTTCGGTAGCAATGGGTAGATCTGCACGACTTTTGCCAGTGCCAGCCTGGCTTTTGAAGCTGGCGGCCATCACATTGGGTAAGCAAGCTTTCGCTCAGCGACTATGCGGTTCGTTGCATGTTGACATTAGTAAAAATCGAGAATTAATGGGCTGGACGCCGCCCGTCAGCGTTGACGACGCTATGCGACAGACTGCTGATCATTATCTGGAAAACGTAAAGAGATGACTGTTTGGAGCCTATTACTGGCGGTATTCGTGTTGTCGTGGGTTTTGACAATGATTCTGCGTCGATACGCTCTGGCGAAGAGTTTGATGGATATACCCAATGAACGTAGCTCCCACTCTGTGCCTACTCCAAGGGGCGGGGGCGTTGCGATCGTTGCCGCCTTTCTACTTGTCTTACCAGTTCTTGCCCAGTTGAATCTAATCAACCCAGCTGCGCTCTGGGGGCTCTCGGGTTCAGGTTTGTTGATAGCCGTTCTCGGATTCATTGATGATCACGGGCATATTGCTGCCAGATGGCGGTTGATCGGCCATTTTGTTGCTGCCGCCTGGGCGTTGTACTGGCTCAATGGACTGCCTGCGATCCTGCTCTGGGGTATCAACTTTGATCCGGGATGGATCGGGTGCTTTCTCGCTTTGATTTATCTGGTCTGGATGCTCAACCTCTACAACTTCATGGACGGTATCGATGGATTGGCCAGCGCTGAAGCGATGAGCGTCTGCCTGGGCATGTGTCTGGTTTATTATGTCCTTGGATGCGTTGAGCTGATCTGGCCACCACTAATGCTAGCGGCGGCCGTTGGAGGATTTCTGTGGTGGAATTTCCCTCCCGCGAAGATATTCATGGGCGATGCGGGGAGTGGCTTTCTCGGTATCATCCTAGCCGTCTTGTCTCTCCAAGGAGCCTGGAGCAAGCCTGAATTGCTGTTCAGCTGGGTTATCCTGTTAGGTGTCTTCATCGTGGATGCGACATGGACTCTCGGTCGACGCTTGCTCAGAGGTGACAAGGTTTATCAGGCACACAGTTCGCACGCTTACCAGCATGCTGCTCGAAGTGTAGGTCACAAGAAAGTCACGCTCGCCGTTGTGATGATAAACGTGCTGTTCCTGCTGCCTTTATCGATGTTCGTTGCATTGGGCATGTTGAGCGTAATAACCGCTCTGCTCATTGCTTTTACTCCGCTGATTTATCTCGCTTATCGCTTTGGTGCTGGCAAGGCTTGAAGTCGTAAGGTATCTGTAGCGAGTGGGGCGTTTACAATGTGGATGCAGGCTGTCCGAGCGTCATTCAGTCGGTCAGGGGCTGCACTCGAAAACGGTCAGACATCAAAATGACGAGAAATTATGCAGAATAATCTCACTTGCCAGCCTATCTCGACGACCAGTCGGGTGCGCGGCGAGCAAAAAAATCAGCGTCCCGTAGTAATCTGGCTGACCGGTCTTAGCGGCTCAGGCAAGTCTTCTCTGGCCGATGCGCTTGAGCAGCGGCTCATAGCGAATGGCTTCCACACTTATCTGCTTGATGGCGATAACGTACGAATGGGGCTGTGCAAGGACCTAGGGTTCGGTGATCAGGATCGAACGGAAAACATCCGTCGCGTGGCGGAAGTAGCTAATCTTTTCATGGATGCCGGGCTAATTGTCATTACGTCCTTTATATCTCCGTTCCACCGCGATCGTGCGCTTGCCCGCAGTGTGATTGGTGAGGAGTCCTTTATCGAAGTCTATCTTGATACACCGCTGAGCGAGTGTGAGCGAAGGGATCCAAAAGGCCTTTACAGCAAAGCTCGGCAGGGGCTTATCAAGAACTTCACCGGTATCGACTCGCCCTATGAAGTGCCTGATTCTCCTCACGTCAAAATCGATACACTGACTCATTCAATAGATGATGGGGTGGATACCATCATGGCTTACTTGAAACAATGGAATACCAAGTGAAGCGTTTAGTCATCATTGGCGCAGGCTTTAGCGGGGCAGTAACGGCTATTGAGTTTCTCAAACACGCCCCCAAGGGATCCCGACTCACCATTATCAACCGTTCAGGCAAGATGGCGCGTGGGTTGGCTTATGGAACCAGCAGTCCTGACCACTTGCTGAATGTACCCGCAGGCAATATGTCTGCACTTGTAGGTGATCCCGACTCCTTTCTTGAATTTTGTCGCAATTTTGATCCAGAAGTACATTCCGGTAGTTTTGTCTCGCGCAAAATGTACGGTGCGTATCTGAGTGAGTTGCTGGCTCAGGCTGAAAAAGAGTCTGAAGTCCAATGTTCGCGTATGACGGGCGAGGTCTTGTCAATTGAGCCTTCGGGAACCGGGGCGGTATTAGAAATTCATACCGGAGAGCGGATTGTTGCGGATCATGTGGTGTTGGCATTCGGGAATTTTTCGCCAGCCAAGCCTCAAGGGTTACAAAAACTCGACGAGTGCCCAGCATATTTAGGAGATCCTTGGTCTGCACCCGCTGCCGAGATGAATCAAGAAGCACCCACTGTTTTATTGATTGGAAGTGGCCTGACCGCAGTTGATACTTTGATCTCTCTGCGTCGTACACATCCGGATGCCAAAGTAACTATGGTTTCGCGCCGTGGCTTATTGCCGACTGCACATAGAGTGCGGCTGCCTGCACCTGGATTCAAGACAACGATCTGTGATGACCTGCTTGCCGCCGATCCTGTTGTTTCCGTGTACACCCAGCTAATTCGCAGGGAAGTTTCCCGCTCCCCAGAGCACTGGCGTGAAGTTGTGGCGGCACTCAGGCCCATTACCTCTATTTTGTGGGAGCGCCTGCCTGTTAATGAGCGGAAACGCTTTTTGCGTCACCTGCAACCGCACTGGGATGTTTACCGTCACCGAGTCGCACCGCAGACTTTCAGGATTTTTCAGGAAGCGTTTGCAGCGTCCACTGTCAGTTCGATCGCTGGTCGAATCGTAGCGATTGACATCAAAGGAACGTGTGTCTCAGCGCAAATCAAATTAAGAGGCACTGATAATATTCTCGAGCGTCAGTTCGATCAGGTCATCAATTGTACGGGACCGTGCACAGATGTCTGTAAAATTACTGATCCGTTCATTTCTTACTTACTGAAAGAGTCTGTAATTTGCGCCGACGATCTGCACCTCGGCATCAAAGTTGCTGACGATTACGCAGTTATTGATCGGTCCGGGAAAAGTCTGGATTGGTTAAGTTATGTCGGCCCTATGCTTAAGGCTCATTTGTGGGAAGCCACGGCGGTTCCTGAGCTTCGTCAGCATGCCCGTGCTCTGGCGAGCAAAGTTGTTAAAAGCTTTTCAAAGGATGAACCCGAGGCTGAATAGTAGTTTTCTCTGAACACTTGGAGCCCTCAACCGTCACGCGGTTGAGGGCTTTTTCATTGTTCAGGATCAGACGAGAGTTGATAGCAAAAAAAGACCAATAGCATCTTAAGCTATTGGTCTTTTCAAAAGACAACTGGATGCCGTGAGTTTCCGCATCGAACCTGGAGGAGAAGGGCAGCAACCCATCAATAACCTTCGGTGCTGCCATTCAGTTCTTGAGTTTTCAGAGGATCAATTCTGCACGCCGAAACTTGGGTTGCCGAGCGTAAAGCGAGTGCAGTTCTTAACTGCCTCGACATCCACACGAACACGTTTGATGTCAGCTCCTACTGGCCAATTCGGAATTGTTTTCAGGTTGATCAAAGACTGCCCGGTTCGCAACAGCAACCGAGTGCTATGCGCTTCATCGTAGTAGGCCTGCCCATCTTCCATCCAGAACAACTGTAGCGGAACGGTTGGAGAGCCGTCAGTACACGTCAGATTGATATTGAGGTACTGAGCACTGATCCGCGCATCCTTACTGGAGAATGAGTAATCAACGTAGGCGTCATCACCATTGATTTCATACTCATTAACGGACGGTCCGGTTGCCAATTGATTTACTTTGGCGGTCGACGCGATGCTCCCAACCTGGAAATTTTCACCTGTAGGGATCACACTGATTGCAGGCATGCTGCTCGACCAAAGTGACGGCGTCTCGCGCTCAACTACAGTCATAAAAACGTAATCCGGTTTCCACTTTTCAACCAGTTCAGTGAAGTTACCGTCAGGCCCTGTTGCGTTACCCCAATGAATTTGAAGCACTTCGCTAAACGTCGCAGCCATCAAAGGCGACAGGCTGTTCCCAAATGAATCCCTCAGCCATAGCACTTTTTTGTTATTCAATGCACCTTCAGACTTTACAATAAATGCTTTACTGGTAGGACCGACTTCCGGGTTGCCACCCTCAAAAAGAATTTTTTTGGTTTCGAAGTCAATTCTTGTCGTCTTTATCGGCAGGTTGCCAGCATTTATGAGCGGTTCGCTATCGGAAAGACTCGCTGACAGCCTAAGAAAGTTTGCCAAATCACCACCATGTATATTTTTGATTTGTGCAATCCCGTACGCCTCCTCTGAAGGCCATTTAAGTTCGGGGGCAGCTTTTGCAACTTCATAAGCAAAACCCCGAAATGCCAATCCGGCACCCAGCGCATTCCAGTGAGTATCTGTTTTAAAATAAAGATTCTCAGGGTGTGTCTTTTTCGCTGCCAACAGTGTTGGCCTCAGGTCAATAAAGGTCCCTGGCTCGGCTTCAGCAAGAAGCGCATCAGTCGGATTGAACGAGGCTGTCTTAGCCCACGATGGCAAATGTTCAGGGTAAATGCTGCCTTTGTCTGGTCCGATCATGATGCGGAAGACTTTGACGCCTCTATCTGCCAAGAAGGAGTTCCAATTCTTGGTGGCCGCGGCAATTCTTTTCGCAAGAACAATGTCCGAATCTGTCGCGGTACGTCGGTTATTTGATAGGGTTTCGTGGTACATGTCACCCAGATAAAGCCAATCATCCTTGCCGATAATTACCTGTTTGGAATCTATGCTGATACCGAACGGATAGAGTATTTTCGACGTCCACCGGGCAACGAAGTCCATGTTGTACAGAAAAGACTTCTCAGTAAGTTTTATGGCGCTTTTGCTTGGTGCATTTATGATGTTTATTGCTGGAATAAACAACAGTATGAGCAAAATTGATGATAGGAAAATAAGTGCGATACGTTTCATGTCGACGCCATCAAAAGTTGAAGTAAAGAAATACAGAGCTAGTAGCAGCGAGCATGAAACACATCGCTACCGAAAATAGGGCTGCACCGTAAGCCAGCCTCCATTTACCTATCACTCCTTTTGCCATTTCAAGCGAGTTTTTTTGAGCAACAATGATAAACGCCAGAGCAATGGCCACAAAAATTGGCAGTTGACCCACCAGTGTTGCCGGCATGATGTTCAATGCGACATCGGACAGACTGCCTCCCCAAGCCAAATCTGCTACTGGCACGGTAGCCGCTGTGTGTCCAAATGCCGAGCTCACATCAACCATGCCGCTCAGCACGCGCATCGCGTCGTCCATGGTCTTTGCGCGGAAAAATACCCATGTCACGTTCACGAACATAAAGGTCAGAAACCAGCCAAGTATCGGAGACATGGGGCGGCGCAATTGTGACCATAAGCGATGGATGACCAGGGCGGCGCCATGCAACGCTCCCCAGATTACAAACATCCACGTTGCACCGTGCCAGAGACCGCCGAGCAAGAATGTGGCGAAGAGATTGATGTAGGTACGAAATTCGCCAGAACGATTGCCACCAAAGGGGATGTAGAGGTAGTCACGCAGAAAATGACTGAGCGTTATGTGCCAGCGCCGCCAGAAATCCTGGATGCTCAGGGCCTTGTAAGGCGAATTGAAGTTTATTGGCAGCCAGATATTGAAGAGTAACGATGCCCCAATGGCCATGTCGCAATAGCCGCTGAAGTCAAAATAAAGCTGGAATGTGTAAGCCAGACTGGTTGCCCATGCTTCGAAGAATCCGAGGCTATGACTACCATCGAATCCCGCAGTGGCCCAGACGGCAAAACTGTCCGCAATGACGACCTTTTTGAATAGGCCGATCGCAAAGATAAACAAGCCCTTGAGGATGTTCGGATACCTGCGCACCAGTGTCCAGCGCGAAGCAAACTGCGGCATTATCTGGCGGTGATGAACAATCGGACCGGCAATCAGATGTGGAAAGAATGTCACGAAGAGCGAGTAATTCAGCAGGTCGTACTCTGCGGTTTCGCCTCGATAGCTATCCACCAGGTAAACGATTTGGGTGAAGGTAAAGAAGCTGATCGCTAACGGCAGCAGGATATGCTGAATGGCGTAGTCAGTGCCGAAAACGGCGTTAACGTTGCCAATCAGGAAGTCGGTGTACTTGAAATACCCCAAGAGCACCAGGTTAGCCACGATTCCAGTTGTCAGAACAACTTTTCTGTTAATCGCGTGATGTGACTTCTTGATATCGTCAAGGGAGGCTTTGTGCGCTTGGGCGAGGCCGGTACCTATCGCGAAGTTCAGGAAAATCGAGCCCAATATGAGGGGGAGGTAGTGAACGTCCCAATAAGCATAGAAAAACAGGCTGACGGCAACCAGCCAGACCTTTCCTGCCACGATTAAACGTCGGTCGTTTAACCAAAAATAGACGAAGAATGAGATGGGCAGAAAAAGCAGAATAAACTGCCACGAACTGAAAATCATGTTGGTTATGCCTGATGGGATGAAGGGAAAGGTCCGGCGATGGCTTTGAGATCGCCGGAGCTTTAAAAACAAGCCAATCGCAGTATCCGGAATCCTCATCCATCGTACCGATGGTTAATGCCACCACTGGCGTCAGATGAGAGTTTGATCCAGGTACCGCAGTACTCAAGCCCGCAAGATCCTGGAGATCTTATCGATTACTTGAGGATTGAACGCATCATCCCAATCACGAACCCAGTCGAACGATGCCCCTTGAATGCGAGCTTCGCTATCACTGGCGCGCGCCACTGCAGTTTCCAGGGCTTCGGCGATCGAGAACGGATCGGCCTCGCACGGTTCGATGTTTGAGGAAATAGACCGTAACACGTCGGCGGTACGAGATTCATAGGTGTTGGTGACGACGACCTGACCAGCCGATGCCATTTCGAATGGCAGAATACTCGGATGCGGAGCCAGCATCAGGCTCAAGCCGATATCGAATTCACCCAAGGCTTTACCGTAATCGCTCTGCGGAAGCGTTCCGCTCAGTTTCATCACGCGGCCGTGACCCAATTCAACATCGTAGTCAGGACCCAGCGTACCAACACCATAGAATTCCCAATCGCTATCGAACACGCCGTTGGCGATAGCAGCTTTGAGCCCGAGGATGCCGATCTCGAAGATATTACGACGAGCGTGGCCTTCTGGACGTCCGTAAAACAACAAGCGTTTTGTCTCGCGTTTCGCCAGCTGCTCAACCGAAGGCGGTGTTGTAGGCGTCAGGGCGTGCTGAAAAGCAACGTAATGATCCTCCAGCTCTTCGCCTTCGTGGCGCGAGAACACCCCTAGTTGTTTACTGCGGAAATAGTCGGCGAGCAACTCGGTATTGAAAATCACCTTGTGAGGTAGTCGATATACATAACTGCCAATGGCATACAAGGAATCGTGCGGGTGGAAAATTGGTTCATATTCCTGCAAAAAGAAGATGAACTCTTTTCCGATTGCCTTGGCCAAATGGTGCGCTTTGATACACGTCCAGAAGGAATAGCCGACAAATGCGTCGCCTGGAGATATCACCAGCTCGTGCGTCCCTTGCGTAATATCTTCAACTTCAGCAGCGGCGACTGCTTTCTGCAAAGCCGGATTGGAGGCAAGTTTTGAATCCACGGCTTCGCGGTCAAATCGATCAGACTCGGTGAGTAGAATCCTGACCTGAAAACCCTCGGACTGGATTTTCGAGATGAACTGCAGGCAAGCGATATAGCCGCCGAACATGATCAATGGATCCAGTTGCGGCAACAGGACATTCACCCGCGAAGGTGCCAGAGGATCAACTACAAACGGTGGAGCGGAGATTTTTTCTTCCAGCAGGAAAATGTTTCCCAGGCCAACTGGTTGCGTGATACCCGGGTAGCACTTTTCCAGTGCCTGAGCCTTGAGCAAACCTGGGTGCGAGGTTTCATCGGCCTGGTGAACGCGGGCAAGCACCTTGTCTTGCTCGATTTTGTCCTTGGCCAGATTTATTACAGTTTCCTCATTGTGTCGGGGTACGGCGGCAAAGAACCGGCGTACGTTTGCCATGTTGAGGTTACGCACGAAAAAGCCGGGGTTGGCAATGCTGAGTTTTATAAGTTTGTACAACAGACTGATCTTGGCTTGCTGTTTCATAACATCCTTTCCAGATTCTTGCTTGGTACGTTTCTTGAAGAGAGTGCTGAGTGTTCTAAGTGGCTTCGTGGCGCACCAACTTTTGGATTTGTAAATCGCTTCTATCCTTGTGTCACGCTCCAAAATCACTGCGTTACGTTCATTGATCTGCACGTCACGCTCCCATATCACTGCGTTACGCTCATTGATCAGAGCGTCACGTTCCGAGATCACTGCGTTAAACCTATCTATCTGCGCGTCCCGTTCGCAGATCACTGCGTTACGCTCTTTGATCAGCGCGTCCCGTTCCGAGATCACTGCGTTAAACCCATCAATCTGCGCGTCCCGCTCGGAGATCATTGCTTTACGCAGCGCGTCCCGCTCGGAGATCACCGCGTTACGCTCATTGATCAGCGCGTCCCGCTCGGAGATCACTGCGTTACGCTCATTGATTAGCGCGTCACGTTCCGAGATCACTGCGTTAAACCCATCTATCAGCGCGTCCCGCTCGGAGATCACTGCGCTAAACTCAACTATCTGCGCGTCACGCTGAGCTATCATTTCATCACGCTCGATTATTTGCTGCTCGCGATGTGTCAGCTGGGAGTCACGGTCAGTGATCTTTGCCTGCTGTTCCAACAGCAGTGCGTCCAGTTCGGCGACTTGTGCTTCGCGCTTCGACAACGCAATTGAAATTTCTTTAATCTGAGATTCACGTTCTGAAATCACGATGCCGCACTCGGCCAAGTGCTCGTCACGCTTGTAAACCTCAGCTTCGTGCTCAGCTGCCACCTTGGCAAGGTGGTCGAAATGACCCATCTTCAATGGATCAAGCTCTGCAGTAAGTCTGACGAACTCAGTTACGCTGAATTCTGCTGGCACTTTTTTGTCAGGCGAATTCAGAATTTTGAAAAGATCTGTCAAGGCGAAAGGTACGACAATGTCAAATGTCTTGACCTCGAGCATGGCTCTTGCCATTGCGTAATGCACGCAAGTGCCTTCCTCGCTGAGGAATGCCTCGGCTTCAGGAAACACCTTCAGAAGATCGTCTTTGTCAGTGATCTGACCGTAAAGCGGCAGTAGCATGCTGAACTCAAAGAGTACACGAGCGCGTGTTTCTGGTCGATTCCCGCTGGAATTTGCCTCGTTGTCTCTCACCCGGAACTTGACAAGTTTTTCCGGCAGGACGTGGATCTCGTATTTCAGGCAGAGTCTGATCCACATATCAAAATCGGCAAGCTGTGCCAGACCCAAACGGTACAAGCCACAGTCGTCATAGCATTGCCGACGGATAAGCACGCTCGGATGGCAAAGCGCATTACCTTGATCGAAGAATAAGCGCAGCCATTCCTGGCGTGAACGGTTTTCTCGATCGAACACAGAAGAATAGTAATGCGAGGTATCCGGATGGATTGCCCCGTCTTCGTCGATTGCCCGCGCGTTGGAGAATACTGCGCCGACTGACGGGTGGGTGTTCAGAAAGCCTATTTGCTTGGCAAGCTTGTCGGCTTCCCAGACATCGTCGGAGTGGTGAATGGCGATGTATTCACCTTGCGCAACATCAGCAATGGCCTTGTTGATGCCATAGACGCCACGCTTCGATTTGCTGTTTCGAAAGGGTTTAATTCGCGCATCGGCGTAACTGTTGATAATTTCCCACGATTCATCCTGAGACGCATCGTCCCAGATAATCAGCTCGAAATTCTCGTACGTCTGGTTCAGAACGCTTTCAATCGCCGCTCGCAAATATTTCGAGTGATTAAAAGAGGTCAAAATGACGGAGACTGTAGGGGCTTGCAACATGACCATTACCATTGTTTTAGGTGTGTTTTAAAGCGCCTTGGTGCTGAACATGCAATCCTGAAAACACACGTGCGATCTCGTTGTGAGTTGAGCTCACCGTTTTCTCGTTACTTCAAATGCTGCAGTGCCGGTGTATGGCGCGTCAGTCATTCCCAGCTTTCTCGACAACGCTTCAAAATACTTCGCAGGCGAAGCGCAGAAGTCTTCGTATTGGACGACCATCTTCCGAGACTCGGCAACGTGTTTCAGACCAGTCTCAACGGCTTGATTGATGGCGCGAACCTGGCCTAGCGCTTGCTCAGATGGGCTGAGGTGCATCAGTTGCTCTTTTTCCGGGATGTCGAACGAATACCAGGCTTTTTCATCGCCCAGTTGCCGTCTGCGCGCTTCCAACACGGACTCGGCATTCGTCACTTCGTCTCTGACGATATGAACGAAGAGTACCTTATTAAAGACTGAGTCAAGGAAGGGAATGTTGTAGTTGAACAACATTCCCTTGGCTGCAAATGGCTTCTGGAAAACATCCATCATCCCTCGAAGCTCGCTTAGCATGGTCTGGGTATCCATGTTCTGCTTCAACTCTGGGTCGCTCCACACATCGCGTGAAGGTTCAGCGAGAAAGCGGCGCCAGAAATACCAGAATTCGTTAGGGGCCAGAGCGCCCTCAGTCTTGCCGTTCTCGGAGCGATACTGAGTCTGCTGTGCGAACTCGGACAACTCGCCCCGGAAGTCAAACCGCGGATCGGTTAACAAAAGTTGAATTTTGGCGCCGATCACAGGTGCCTGATAGAAGCGCGACAGCAGATTGGTCGGGTACGCAACCAAGCCAGTGTTTGCGAGCCATTGCATAAATAACGTGGTTCCACTCCGAAGAGGGCCCATCACGAATATCACTGGGTGGTCGGCGTCCAAGCTGCCCTGTTGCTTCAACAAGGCTTGTTCAGACGGCTGCAAATCCTTGTTCAACTCCGCGAGGAAATTTTCCAGCAACTCGTTGCGGCGAAATTTGGCCGTACGTTCATCAGACAAGGTCGTACTCCTGAAGCAATTGAGCGCATTGCTCTCGGTCATTGAACATCATCACATCGACGATGGACAAATTGGGCAGAAATTCTTTGCCGAACTGTGAATAGCTGATGGGGCGTGACTGAATGAAGGAAAGCTTCAAGCCATGTGAGGCGAAGGATTGCGCATCATAAAGCGCCTTACCTCCAGCCGTATTGATGTAGTGTGTAGCTCCAAGCTCGCGGCAGATGGCGATTACTTTGTCTTGGCTACGCAGTTCGATATTTTTTTTGAGTGCGGAGGAGATATGCCACTCCGGGCTTAGGTTGAGATAGCCGCATAGAACTCTTAGTTGGTGATCAAGAAACTCCGCCAGATTGCGGTGGTTGTATCTGAGGATTTTTTCGAGCATGGGGAAGACACACTCGAAATAGGGCGCCTTGTTGTAATTCTGCCGAATGCTCTGCAAGATCTTGTGCTGAGTACCAATGTCGACCTGATTGATCATTTTGTTTGGGCTGGCACCCTGCAGCGGCAGTGTGATCAGCTGCTTGTCACCATTGGAGAGAATGTAATTGCGGTTGATCCAGCCACCTTTGATGAAGTTGACGTCGTCGTAAACAACAAATGCATCAACTGCTCGCATCAGCTGAAAGTAGCCAAGATACGGGAACAGGTAAGGTTGCATGATCGCCAGCTTCAAATGTTCCACCTCAGGACTCAAGCACATTCTTGATGCAAGTAGAAATCATCGAGATTTCTTGCTGAGAGAGCGCAGTATAAAGTGGCAGCGACAGGACGCGGCTCGCCAGTGATTCCGAGGTGGGACACAGGCTACGGGTAGCATCATCCAGAAATGGCAGGGTGTTGAGAGAAGGGTGGAAGTAACGACGTGGAAATACGCCGCGTTCGTTCAGGGCTTCTCGTACTGCCATTGCTATTTGATGAGTTTCGAAAACGACAGGGTAGTACGCATAGTTGTAATCAAGCCCACTGACAACTTGTGGCCGTTGTAGTCGAGTACCTGCCAGAAATTCATCGTACCAAGCCGAGCATTGGCGACGCGCCTCGATGATCGAGCTGACATGCGGTAGCATGCTAAGCCCCATGGCTGCATGTAATTCGGACATCTTTGCATTGATGCCCAGATCAATGTAGTCATCCTCGCCCAAATGACCGAACTTGCTCATCAGGAACGCCCCGTCGGCTACTTCCTTATCGCGAAATACGATTGCACCGCCTTCACCCGTATGAAAGAGCTTTGTAGCATGGAAGCTCAGGGTGCTGCAGTCACCGTGATTTAACACTGATTGCCCGTGCAGGCGCACACCGTACGCGTGCGCGGCATCGTAGATGACCTTCAGGTCATGACGGTCCGCGATTTCCTGAATTCTGTCGACATCGCATGGGTAGCCATATACATGCGTTGCCAAAATAGCGGATGTCTTTTCTGTGATTGCAGCCTCGATCAAGTAGGGGTCAATGCAGAAGGATTCAGCGTCCACGTCGACAAATCTCGGCGTGCAGCCCTCCCAAAGAATAGAGTTTGTCGTAGCTACGTAGCTGTAGGGCGTGGTGATGATCTCGCCTTGCAATCCAAGGGCCTTGATAGCCAGTTGTAGTGCCAGCGTGCCGTTGGTAACGAGTTGCAGGTGGGTTACGCCGAGCGCACTGGAGAGCTCTGCGCCGAGTTGCTTCACCAGCGGACCATTGTTTGTCAGCACCCCGGATTCCCACATACCCTTGAGGTACGCGGTATAGACATCCAGTTCTGGCAGGTGCGTTCGGGTAACCGGAATCATGATGCAGTTACAACGAGCAGGATGCGCGAGGATTGGCGGCCTGGATGCACAGGAGTACCCGGTTCAGCGGCGCACCATGTGCCAGCATTTGACAGCTGTAAGCGCCTTGTAACGTTCAGTGTGGACGTGCTCATAGATTCTGCACCTCGATAGTGTTTTCCACATACGCCTTGGCCCAGATACGCCCCGCGGCGCGTCTCTGCACATTGAAAACGATCGCGTCATCAATGACATCGAGAAACTCGGCACTTTGCTCTAAAACCACCGGTTTTGAAATTTGAATCTGAATGCTGTAATTGCCTTCTTGCAAAGGCAGTAGGGTAGTGTAGGAAACAATGTACCGCCCGCCCGCCACGCATTCCAGAAGCGGTAGTCCAGCCGTTCTGAATCCAGCACCAAGAATCTGAATCTTCTTGTCGTCCTGGATGTAGTAGTTGACTGAGCATTCCGTCTGCTCTTCAGCTTCAATATAGATTCTGATGGTTACTTTCTGGTTGAACTCAGCAGCGACCACAGGCTCGCCAGAGGCGTCTATCAATTCCGCAAAGGCAATTCGTACACCACCTTTGCCATATCGGAAGCCGGCGGCGCGACGATCGAACTCCTGGGATTCTTTAAACCCATGAGTGCTGGCGGAGGTCGACAAGACCTCGGTCTTGTCGGCTTTCGGATTTTTTATTTCCGGCAAATATTTGAGCACTTCACTGTTCATTTCTTCGCGGGTGACGCGAATATATTCTTCCGTGAGAGTGCTTGCCTTGCCAAAACTCTTGAGCCTGCCTTGTTCAAGATACGCTGCCTGGGAGCACAGACTGCGAATGCTGCCGATGTCATGGCTGACAAAAAGTACGGTTGCACCGTTATCTTGAATGCGGCGAAGTGCAGTCATGCATTTGGCTTGGAAACTCATATCGCCAACGGCTAATGCCTCATCCACAATCATGATGTCTGGTTGGGACACGATGTTCACCGCAAAGGCGAGGCGGACGAACATTCCGCTTGAATATGTCTTGACCGGTTGTTCGATGAAATCGCCGATATCCGCGAAGCTGGCAACATCATCAAAGCGCGCGTCGGTCTGTTCTTTGGTGAGCCCAAGCAGAGCGCAACTCAAATAGACGTTTTCCCGGCCCGTGAACTCGGGATTGAAGCCAGAGCCGAGTTCAAGCAGCGCCGCGATGCGTCCGTTGGTCTCGATCAATCCACCGGTTGGGTTGAGTGTGCCGCAGATAAGCTGCAGCAACGTCGATTTCCCCCCGCCGTTGCGGCCGATAATACCGACGGTCTCGCCCTTTTTGATTTCGAAGGATATATCCCTCAATGCCCAGAATTCGCGATAGTACTGCTGAGCCTGCATGCCTAAAGTGCTCTGCAATTTTGGCAAAATGAACTGCTTCAGGCGATCACGTGGCGTGTTGTAGATCTCGTAGCACTTGCTCAGACCTTCTATCTTGATAGCGATTTCAGAGGACATCTGCGAACCCCTTTCTTGTCTTCTGAAACAGAGCAAAACCTAGCCAGGCGATAACCGCAGCAGCCAGGGTATAAATTGCCAGCGCGTTCAGGTCGGGCGATTTGCCCCAGTAGAGAATGTCCCTGACCATCTCAATCACGGGCACAAGAGGATTGTAATAAAGGATGTGTTGATACTCGTCGGGCAAGGCGCTGGCCGGATAAAAGATCGGGCTTAAAAACATAAGGACGGATGTTACTACGGCGATCAGTTGGGACACGTCACGCAGGAATACTCCAAGTGATGCCAGTGTCCAGCATAGGCCCATGATGAACAGGGCGAAGGGAATCAGGACCAAGGGCAGGTAAAGTGCCGTGATCATAGGGGCGCCGATGAGAAGGGCATAGGCGACAAGCCACACTGTCACGCTGATTGCAGCGTGATAGAACGCTGCCAGCAACCCCACGAACGGTAGTATTTCCAGCGGATACACCACTTTTTTAACGTAGTTCGCATTGGACAGGATCAGTGATGGTGCCCGGTTTACACATTCGGCGAATAAATTGAAGACGATCAGTCCGGCAAACAACACCAGGGCGAACTCAATTTTTGAACCCTCTCCGCCGGTGCCCCAGCGAGCCTTGAATACGACGCTAAATACAAACGTGTATACAAGAAGCATGAGTAGTGGATTGAAGAATGACCACAGCAAACCGAGCATTGAGCCGCGATACCGGCCTAATACCTCGCGTTTGGCTGAGGCGTGAATTAGCGCTCGATGGCGCCACAGGCTTGCCACCATTTCAACCGGTGTAGCTGGGAAGATACGCATTAACCGACAACCTCGACAAGTGAGTGCCCGCCGGGGTGAATACAGGAAGGGGTGGTTGCTGTTTTAGTGATTTGACCGGCTTGACGACTCATCGAAGCGAGTGTCGGACTACGCATTATGCATCCCGCCGCTTGGATAAACATCGAATATGGCGGTTTGGAGGGTGACAGATACGACATTTTTGAGTTGTCTCTTCAATATACCTGATGCTTAAAAGCCTTTAGCCGCTTTGGGAGGCAGCCGCCACCTGTAGGTCGTGGCTGGAGCTAACTTTATTTGGGGAAATATTCCCAGAGCATAGCCGCTCAAGATTAACAGGACATGGCGTTTCAGGGCTAGCGGTCGTTGCTCAACTGAAGTGTTTCAGAGCTTGGCAAGCGGAAAGGACAGAGATTTTGCTGGGCTTTCCAAAGGCTGTCCCATGCGTGGATGGCCTGAGCCCGATGGTGGCTAATGAGTGGCCGGTATCAGTCGAGCGGCCCTCGCAAAGGCGTGGTTGAAGTTTTGCCAGCAGCTTCCTGAGATCAGGCACGTGACCATGATGTCTGGTGTATGCGCAATTGATTGGTGTCGAGCTCGATCAGAGCGTTCCAATCAATGATCAGGGCTCTTTCGATCAGCAGGTAGTGTTACTCCTGCGAGGGTGAATCAATCTACTGATTACATTTTGTTAATTAAGATCGCTAAAGCCAGGCCTACATTGCCTATGAAAGTCTGACGATAAAAGCGGCTGGAAATCATCATTTTGATTCTGCTGAAAAGTGCGGCATTGCGGCCGCGCTCAAATTGCTTGAACGTCTCCACATTGCGTTCGCTCAAATGCGCGGAAAGAAGCGTCAAGGCGGCGATGTTGGCATCGTTCCATTCTTTCATTGAACCCTGGAACATCCGCTTGACTCGAAGCAGGCGACTTTTGACCGAGGTGTTGGCGCCGATGACGTTTTGCGAATGTTGACGATAATCCAGCGTGGGGGTCGGATCGTAATGGACGTTGCCGTCAGAGCCGGTGATCAACAAATAGGTCCACCAGTCATGACATACCAATGGTGCGGCCGGCGGAGTCATGTTCAGTAGAGAACAGGCTGCCTGATTAATCAGCATCGTGTTGCCGCCAGCCAGATTCTGCATCAACGCGTTTTCGAAGCTCGGAGGTTTGCAAAACAAAGGAGACAGTCCGGCGAACTCACCTGTCTCAGTGACAATTCGAGTGCGTCCGCAATAAAGCGCGGGCGTGTCGACGGGCTGGCATTTCAGCCATGCCACTGCTCGTTGCAGTTTCGTGGGATGCCAGTAATCGTCCTGATCGCAGAAGGCGTAATATTTTTGACGACCGCACGCATGACCCAGCACGGACAGAAAATTGTTTGAAAAACCGCGTCCTGGCCCTTGCAGGATAATCAAGCGATCCTGACCCCAGGCTTCACGGTAGCGCTGCAGGGTTTCGAGGGTGTCATCCGTCGAGCCGTCGTCGGATGCGTATACGACCCAGCGCTCGTGACTTTGAGCAGCGATCGAGTCCAGCTGATCCTTGAGAAAGCTACCGCCATTGTAGGTGCACAGAAGAATCGCCACGCATTCAATTTCTATCGCTGGCTTACTCGTAGCGGCGGCAGGGGAGCAGGAGTCATTTGGCACAGGTCTTACGCTCTTTCCATGGTGGCGAGTAAAGCTTTGATATCACAGCTAGGCTTGTTAGCTTATCGTGTTTGTCCGGGTATTACACGGCATAAGCCGCATCAGGCAGTGGCGTGCCAAAACAGATGTACACGCCGGGAGCAGTTAACGTTTTCGGGTGCGTTCGTCGTTTCAGTGAAACACTTCTCCTCCGCGTTGGTCCGACTCTACGGTAACGCGGCTCATGCGCCTCACGGATTGGAGAAGGTGTGCATTCGTTGACTTCTCATCGGCTATCAAACTCCCCTTGACCGAGAAAGTTTCAGATTCGAGCCGTTCAGATTCTTCAGGTCAATGCGGTATGCTGTCCGGAGCTCGACCGGTAATGCAGCCGCGGAAAGGAGAAGTTTGAGGTGAGCGAGGTATTTATGGACAAAGTCAGGACTTATCTGGTGAATCTGCCCCGACGGCGCAAGCGTCTGATTCAGGTCGCTACCGATGTTTTCCTGGTCTGGATCGCTTTGTGGCTGGCGTTTATCGTTCGTCTGGGAATAGACGACATGTACAACCCGCTAAAAATACATTTTTGGCTGTTCGCTTGCGCTCCGGTGATCGCTATTCCCCTTTTTATTCGCTTCGGCATGTATCGTGCCGTAATGCGCTATTTTGGCAATGACGCTCTTATTGCAATCATCAAAGCCGTTAGTCTTTCATCGCTGATTCTTGCTGTAGTTGTTTACTGGTACAGCAACCATGAAGCCGTAGTACCTCGTTCTATTATCTTCAATTACTGGTGGCTGAGCCTCGTCATCATCGGTGGCCTGCGCCTGTGCATGCGTCAATATTTCATGGGGGACTGGTTCACGGCTGCCCAGCACGTGCCGTTCACCAATCGCGATGATGGCCTGACCAAGGTCGCCATCTACGGTGCAGGCGTTGCGGGCAACCAATTGGTTGCTGCATTACGGATGGGCAGGGTCATGCGGCCTGTGGCGTTTATCGACGACGATACCAATATTGCTGATCGATCCATTTCTGGTCTCCAGGTCTACAAACCCAAGCATATTCAGCAGATGATCGATGTCACGGGCGCGCAGGAGATACTCCTGGCGCTGCCCTCGTCAACTCGAGCACGACGCAGGGAAATCCTCAATTTTCTTGAAGCTTATCCGCTCCACATACGCAGTGTTCCCAACTTCACCGACTTGGCCAGCGGCAGAGTTAAGGTTGAGGATATTCAGGAAGTTGATATCGCCGATTTGCTGGGGCGCGACGCCGTTCCAGCGCAGCCGGAATTGCTGGAGCGCTGCATCAAGGGCAAGACAGTCATGGTTACTGGCGCCGGCGGTTCGATCGGCTCGGAGCTGTGCCGACAGATTTTTTCGCTGGGGCCAACTGAGCTTCTACTGTTCGACCATAGCGAATTCAATCTATATAGCATTCTCTCAGAGTTGGAGCAGCGAAGTACGCGAGAGTCGGCGCCTATCCGTCTGCTACCGATTCTCGGTTCTATCCGGCATCAGGAAAAGTTACTGGATGTGATGAAAGCCTGGCAGGTGGACACCGTTTACCACGCAGCCGCTTATAAACATGTACCGATGGTCGAGCATAATATTGCTGAAGGCGTCCTGAATAACGCAATCGGAACGCTTAACACGGCTCAAGCGGCTTTGCAGTCTGGCGTATCGAACTTTGTTCTGATTTCAACTGATAAGGCGGTTCGTCCGACCAACGTCATGGGGAGTACCAAACGTCTGGCGGAGATGACTCTCCAGGCGCTGAGTCGTGAAGTCGCTCCAGTGCTGTTTGGTGACAGCGCCAATGTGTCTCGGGTCAACAAAACCCGCTTCACCATGGTGCGGTTCGGCAATGTACTGGGTTCGTCCGGCTCTGTGATTCCACTGTTCCACAGTCAGATCAAATCCGGTGGTCCACTGACAGTCACCCACCCGAAAATCACCCGCTACTTCATGACAATCCCGGAAGCCGCGCAGTTGGTCATTCAGGCAGGCTCAATGGGGCAGGGTGGCGATGTGTTTGTTCTGGATATGGGCGAACCGGTGCGAATTGTCGAGTTGGCAGAGAAGATGATCCATCTGTCCGGCTTGAGCATTCGCTCCGACCGCAACCCGCAAGGTGATATTTCCATCGAGTTCACCGGCTTGCGACCGGGAGAAAAGCTCTATGAGGAGCTGCTGATCGGCGATAACGTCGCAGCAACATCGCACCCGATGATCATGACAGCCAATGAAGACCACCTCCCTTGGGAGGTATTGAAGGCCAAGTTAGATGAGTTGCTCATCGCTGTAGAAAAAGACGACTACACCCGCGTCCGCCAACTCCTGCGCGAAACCGTCAGCGGCTACACCCCCGATGGCGAAATTGTCGACTGGATCTACCAGCAACGCCGCCTCGAGCCCTGATTGTTTCACATCCTGTAACGCACGCATTTTTGACTTGCGCCCGTCATGGCCTACTTTTGAAGAGCAGCTTCGGAAAAGCTGCTTTCTCAAATGATGATGGAGCGTCACCTATGCGTACCGGTTACTTTTACTCCTTGATGTTTGCCCTGCTTACAAGTGCCTCGATAGCCGCGATTGCTGCGCCTCTGTCGCCACCGGAGCCAGTGAAGGCGCCAATCGTCATTGACGTTGCGCCGTCTTCACAAAGCGCAAAAATCAATCTCAACGACGCCGACTCGGCAACGCTGCAAAAAGAACTGTCCGGTGTAGGAGAGGCCAAAGCCAAAGCGATTGTTGCATATCGTGAAACAAATGGGCCGTTCGCATCGGTGGACGAGTTGCTGGAAGTGAAGGGTATTGGAAAAGCGATCCTGGATCGCAATCGCGACAAGCTGGAAGTGAACTAAGCTGATTGTTCAACGCCAAGGGGCCGGTCATTGACCGGCCTTTTTGTTTTTCAGGTAGCGCGTTTGCCTGAGGAAACCAGAAGCACGCTCGTCTGCCAGTTAAAAATTACGGCTATCATATTGCGCTAGGATTATGCCTATAATAATTACCGCGCGCTCTGTATCACCGAGATCCAGAGGGCGATCCCCCAAGTATTCCAGGAGTCCTGTCATGAATTCTGTTGCGTCTCAAGGTACAGCTCTCGTCACTGGTGCATCGTCTGGTATCGGTGCGATTTACGCAGAGCGGTTGGCATCGCGCGGTTTTGACTTGTTGTTAGTGGCCCGTGACCAAGAGCGTCTGGACAGTGCCGCAAGCAGGTTGCGGGATGCCCATGGCATTCAGGTCGAAGTGCTCAAGGCGGACCTGACGCAAAAAGATGATGTGCTCAAACTTGAGCAGCGTCTGCGCAGTGATTCCAGCATCAGCCTGCTGGTCAACAACGCCGGCGTTGCGGCTGATGGTCTGTTGGCCAATGCAGATTTAGACAATCTTGAGCGTCTGATCCAGCTCAACGTCACCACGGTCACCCGGCTGGCATCGGCCGCTGCGGCGAGTTTTGCCAAGGCTGGTCGCGGCACGATCATCAACATTGCCTCGGTTGTGGCCCTGTTTCCAGAGCGTTTCAACGCCACTTACAGCGCCAGCAAAGCCTATGTGCTGAGCCTGACTCAATCGCTTAACGCCGAACTCGACGGCACCGGTGTAAAAGTCCAGGCGGTGCTGCCCGGCGTTACCCGCACTGAAATCTGGGAGCGTTCCGGAATCGACGCCAGCGGCATACCGGCCGAAATGGTCATGGACGCTGGCGAGATGGTCGATGCCGCGCTGGCAGGTCTGGATCAGGGCGAGCTCATTACCATCCCGTCCCTTCCGGATGCGGGTGAGTGGCAAGCCTTTGTGGCTGCGCGGATGGTGATGGCGCCGAACCTGTCCCGCAGTTCGGCTGCCAGCCGTTACAAGTAAGTTTTTCTGAATCAGTTAGAGGTACATGCGGTATGGATCAGCGTCGAATAGTCGTCACGGGCATGGGCCTGGTTTCACCCTTGGGCAGCGGTGTTGAGGTTGTTTGGCAACGTTTGCTGCAGGGGCGTTCGGGGTTGCGCAATTTGCCTGAAGCAGTGGTCGCTGACTTGCCAACGAGTGTTGGCGGCAGAGTGCCGACTCTGGAAGAGGACGCCGAGGCCGGTTTCGACCCGGATCGCGCCACCGCGCCGAAAGAACAGAAGAAGATGGACCGCTTTATCATGTTTGCCATGGAAGCGGCGCGGCAGGCGTTGGAGCAGGCGGGATGGCATCCAGCCGATGCGACGGATCAAGAACGCACAGCGACAATCATCGGGTCCGGTGTCGGCGGATTCGGTGCCATCGCTGACGCGGTGCGTACGACTGATAGCCGTGGCCCGCGTCGTTTGTCGCCATTCACCATTCCGTCGTTTCTGGTCAATCTCGCAGCCGGGCACGTATCCATTCAGCATCACCTCAAAGGACCGTTGGGGGCGCCAGTAACTGCTTGCGCCGCCGGTGTTCAGGCGATTGGTGATGCGGCGCGATTGATTCGATCCGGTGAAGCCGATATCGCCGTGTGCGGCGGCGCGGAAGCGTCGATCGATCGCGTCAGTCTTGCGGGTTTCGCCGCGGCACGAGCGCTGTCCAGCGGCTATAACGACACCCCGGAGCGCGCCTCACGTCCATTCGACAGTGGGCGTGATGGCTTTGTCATGGGTGAAGGCGCCGGCCTGTTGGTGATCGAGTCCCTTGAACATGCCTTGGCTCGTGGCGCGCAGCCCTTGGCCGAACTGGTCGGTTACGGCACCACGGCCGATGCCTATCACCTGACCGCTGGGCCGGAAGACGGCAGTGGTGCACGGCGGGCAATGGCGCTGGCCCTGGCTCAGGGCGGCATCACGCCGGATCAGGTCCAGCATCTGAATGCGCACGCGACGTCCACGCCGGTTGGCGACCTCGGCGAACTGGCGGCCATCAAGGCGTTGTTCGGTGTGCAGAACAAAATTGCCGTGACCTCGACCAAATCCGCCACCGGTCACTTGCTGGGTGCTGCGGGCGGACTTGAGGCGATCTTCACGTTATTGGCGATTCGCGATCAGGTGGTGCCGCCGACGCTCAATTTTGACAATCCGGATCCTGCCAGTGAAGGCGTGGACATCGTCCATGGTCAGGCCCGGCCGATGCCGATCGAATATGCGTTATCCAACGGGTTCGGTTTTGGCGGTGTGAATGCCAGCGTGTTGTTCAAGCGTTGGCAGGATTAGTCTTCGGATTGTTTGAGGTGCTCGCTGGTGACGTCGAGGATGCGTTGAGCAAACTCGGTATCCGCGACACTGCGTGACAGCAGTAGCGCGCCAACCAGGGTCGACATGATGACGATGGCCCGGTCGGCGCGATTGTCACCTTCGAGGGTGTTTTCGATCTGATCCAGTCGTGCGTTAAGCACGGCGTCACTGGTTGGACTGGGTTGTCCGCGCAATCCCAGTTCTGCAGAGATGGTCGGGAGAGGGCAGCCTTCCTGTGGAGACGTCTGATGCCATTCGGACAGGTAAGTGTCTATAAACAGTTGCAGCGGATGTTCCTGGGCAAAGATTTCAGCGCATAGCCCATCAACCTGGTCGCTTGCTTCTTGCAATGCCTTTTCGACCAACTCGTCCTTCGATCGAAAGTGCGAGTAAAAACCGCCGTGGGTCAGCCCCAGCGCTTTCATCAGCGGCTGCAGGCCTGTCGCACCGATTCCATCCTTGCGGAATCGTGCTGAGGCTTCCTTGATTATCCGTCGATGTGTCTGGGCTTTATGGTCCTGCGAGTAACGCATTTGGATCTCTCCGCAACAATACCCCCATATTAACCATGGAAAATTAAATGGTGACTGTACTTCTACTTCTAAAAAACACACAGAAGGGCGGATACGGATCTGAAAAACAAACCCCGCCAGTTAGGCGGGGTTGGTTTCAACGGTCTTGCGCTTCTTTCGCGTCCGCTTCGGCATTGCGTTGAGCGACACGCTTGCGTTCTTCATCGGTCAGTTCGACCTTGTTGGCGGTGTCTCGCAACATCATCAACCCGCCCACGATCGAGCCGATTGCAACGACCAGAATCAACCAGGCATACCAAGGCATAACGGCTCTCCTTAAAGGCAGATCGGTGGGCGAGGATTTCGCCGTGAACCGCTGCATACAACTTTTGAGCGAAGTGAACTCGCAGTGGTTCCATTCTAGGCCCGTTATGCCCGGCGCACCCGATCAATCCCTCATTGACCGGTAAGCATTGCGTCGGCCGGGGCGTTGGCACGCAGTTGGCCGGTGAGCAGGAAGTAGCCGAAACCGACCGCCATGAAGCCGAGGAAAATCAGCCCGATCAGTGTGTTGAACCACGCCATCGCCACCAGACACACCACCGCCAATACCAATGCAATCATCGGAATCAACGGATAGCACGGCGCGCGAAAGGTGCGCTCAAGGTTCGGTTCGGATTTACGCAGTTTGAACAGGCTGAGCATGCTCATGATGTACATCACGATCGCGCCGAACACCGCCATGGTGATCATCGCGGCAGTGAGGGTCATGCCGCCGAGGTTGATCAGGCCGTCGCTGTAGATCGCGGCGATGCCGATAATTCCGCCGGCGATGATCGCCCGATGCGGCGTCTGGAAGCGCGACAGTTTTGCCAGCGAGGCGGGCAGGTAGCCGGCGCGGGCGAGGGCGAAGAACTGGCGCGAGTAGCCAAGAATGATCCCGTGGAAGCTCGCCACCAGACCGAACAGGCCGATCCATACCAGCATGTGCAGCCAGCCGGAATTGTCGCCGACCACGGTTTTCATCGCTTGCGGCAGTGGATCGTTGATGTTCGACAGGGTGCGCCAGTCACCTACTCCGCCAGCGAAGAACATCACGCCCATTGCCAGCAGCACCAGAGTCAGAATGCCGCTGATGTAAGCCTTGGGGATCGTGCGTTTCGGATCCTTGGCTTCTTCGGCGGCCATGGCTGCGCCTTCGATGGCGAGGAAGAACCAGATAGCGAACGGAATCGCGGCGAACATCCCGGCAATCGCTGGCGCGCCGAAAACGTCCGAGCCGGCCCAGCCATTGAGGGCGAAGTTGCTGAAGCTGAACGCTGGTGCGACGACGCCCATGAAAACCAGCAATTCAGCAACGGCCAGCACGCAGACGATCAGCTCGAAGGTCGCCGCCAGTTTCACCCCAAGGATGTTCAATCCCATAAAGACGATGTACGCGCCGACTGCCGCGTGTTTCGGATCAAGTGCCGGAAATTGCACATTCAGATAGGCGCCGATGGCCAGAGCAATCGCCGGCGGTGCGAAGACGAACTCGATCAGCGTCGCCAGCCCGGCGATCAATCCGCCTTTTTCACCGAATGCTCGACGGCTGTAGGCAAACGGCCCGCCAGCGTGGGGAATCGCGGTAGTGAGTTCGGTGAAGCTGAAGATAAAGCAGGTGTACATGGTCGCGACCATGAACGAAGTCACCAGAAAACCCAGCGTCCCGGCCACGCCCCAGCCGTAACTCCAGCCGAAGTATTCCCCGGAAATCACCAGCCCCACGGCGATACCCCACAGGTGCAGCGTGCCTAGCGTGGGTTTGAGTTGTGTGTTCATGCGTTTGCTCCCTGAACGGTTGGAAAGCTCGGGGGAGGGCGTGTGCAGTGGGCGTGCCATTTTGTATTGGCGGGTCGTAATGGGCTTGAATTTGTCGTATCGGGGATGTTCGGCGGTGGATGTTGGCATTTTTGTGCGCCAGTCGGGTGCGGTGGAGTCTGTAATGCCGCCATCGCGGGCAAGCCCGCTCCCACAGGGATCTGCGTCGAGCACACAACTGCGACCTGACGCTGAACCTGTGGGAGCGGGCTTGCCCGCGATGAGGCCAGTCCGGACAACGCAAAAATCGGCTGTAAAGCCCGCATAAACCCACTCTTTACGCTTTCTTTATGCCCCGCCACACCCCTCGCTCTCGTTCCTTTACAGCCTCCTTCCCGACAATCACTCCACACGCGGCAATACGCCGTAACACGGAGATCTTCCATGAGCGTTCTGGACGGGGTGTCACTGCTATTGGCAGTGGGGCTGTTCATTTATCTGTTGGTTGCGCTGTTGCGCGCGGATCGGAACTAGGAGCGGCTATGCACAGTTATGACTATTGGCTGATCCTCGCGTTCTTCGCGTTGGTCTTGCTGCCGGCGCCGTTCCTCGGGCGCTTCTACTACAAAGTGATGGAAGGCCAGCGCACCTGGTTGACGCCGATTCTCGGCCCGGTCGAGCGCGGCTGTTTTCGCGTGGCCGGGGTCAATCCGCAGGATGAACAGAGCTGGCAGAAATACACGCTGGCGCTGCTGGCTTTCAACCTTGCCGGTTTCCTGCTGTTGTTCACGATTCTGCTGTTTCAGGATCACTTGCCGCTGAACCCGCAGAACCTGCCGGGCCAGGAATGGACTCAGGCGTTCAACACTGCGGTCAGTTTCATGACCAACACCAACTGGCAGTCCTACAGTGGTGAAGCGACGCTCAGCTACCTGAGTCAGATGGTCGGCCTCACCGTGCAGAACTTCGTCAGCGCCGCCACCGGCCTCGCCGTGTTGGTCGCGCTGTGCCGTGGCATCGGCCGCAAGTCGAGCAAGACACTGGGCAACTTCTGGGTCGACATGACCCGCGCTACCCTCTACGGCTTGTTGCCGCTGTGCCTGCTGCTGGCGCTGTATCTGGTCTGGCAGGGCGTGCCGCAAACCTTCGCGCAGTATGTGAATGCGGTGACCCTGCAGGGCGTTGATCAAGTGATCCCGCTGGGCCCGGCGGCGAGCCAGATTGCGATCAAGCAACTGGGCACCAACGGTGGTGGCTTCTTCGGCGTCAACTCGGCGCATCCGTTCGAGAACCCGACCGCGTGGAGCAACCTGTTTGAAGTCGCCTCGATCATCCTGATCCCGGCGGCGCTGGTGTTCACGTTCGGCCATTACGTGAAGGACCTGCGTCAGAGCCGCGCGATCATCGCCTGCATGCTGGCGCTGTTCCTGATCGGCGGCGCGACTTCGCTGTGGGCTGAGTACCAGCCGAATCCGACTCTGAACAACGCTGCCGTCGAACAGATCGCACCGCTGGAAGGCAAGGAAGCGCGCTTCGGCACCACCGCCACTGTGCTGTGGTCGGTGACCACCACGGCGGCGTCGAACGGCTCGGTCAACGGCATGCACGACAGCCTCAATCCGCTGAGCGGCATGGTTGCGCTGGTCAACATGATGGTCGGCGAAGTGATTTTCGGCGGCGTCGGTGCCGGGCTTTACGGCATGTTGCTCAACGTGTTGATCGCGGTGTTCCTCGCCGGTCTGATGATTGGTCGGACGCCGGAATACCTCGGTAAAAAACTCCAGGCGCGAGAAGTGCAATTGCTCGTGGTCACGCTGCTGGTGATGCCGGTCGGCGTGCTGGTACTCGGTGCGATTGCCGCCACCTTGCCAGGCCCTGCGGCAACCATCAGCAACCCCGGCCCGCACGGTTTCAGCCAGTTGCTCTACGCCTACACCTCGGCCAGTGCGAACAACGGTTCGGCATTCGCAGGTTTGAGCGCGAACACGCCGTTCCACAACCTGATGCTCGGCCTGGGCATGTTGATCGGTCGCTTCGGCTACATCCTTCCGGTTCTGGCCTTGGCCGGCAGCCTGGCAATGAAGAAAACCGCACCGATCGGCCAGAACAGCTTCCCGACCCATGGCCCGCTGTTCGTGACCCTGTTGACCGTGACCATTTTGCTGGTGGGCGGCCTGACCTTTTTGCCGACGCTGGCGTTGGGTCCGATCGCTGAACATCTGAGCCTGGGCTTCTAAGGAGTCAATGATGAATATGCCCGCAATCAAACCCGCTGCCGCCAAAGCACCGGAACAAGCGAAAACCGCAATCTCGGCCCTGTGGCGTCCGGCGCTGGTGCAAGCCTTCGTCAAGCTCGACCCTCGGCAACTAAAGCGTTCGCCAGTGATGCTGGTGGTCGAACTGACCGCGATTTTCACCACCGTGTTGTGCTTCATTCCCGACGCTGATGTGCCGACGTTCGTCGCCGCGCAAATCGCCCTGTGGCTTTGGTTCACCGTGCTGTTCGCCAACTTCGCCGAAGCCTTGGCCGAAGGTCGCGGCAAGGCCCGCGCCGATAGCCTCAAGGCTGGCAGCGAAGGCCTCAGCGCTCGACGTAAACAGGCGAACGGCAGCTTCCAGGTTGTGCCGGCGACCAGTCTGCGCAAGGGCGATGTGGTTCGCGTCGAAGCGGGGGAGATGATCCCGGGTGACGGCGAAGTCATCGAAGGCATCGCGGCGGTCAACGAAGCGGCGATTACCGGTGAATCGGCGCCGGTCATTCGTGAGTCTGGTGGCGACCGCTCGGCCGTCACCGGCAACACCCGACTGGTGTCTGACTGGTTGCTGGTGCAGATCACCGCCAATCCCGGTGAATCGACCCTCGACCGCATGATCGCCTTGGTCGAAGGCGCCAAGCGCCAGAAGACCCCGAACGAAGTCGCGCTGGATATCCTGCTGATCGGTCTGACGCTGATCTTTCTGCTGGTGGTGGTGACCCTGCAACCCTTCGCCCACTTCGCCAACGGCAGCCTGCCGCTGGTGTTTTTGGTGGCGCTGTTGGTGACGCTTATTCCGACCACCATCGGCGGCCTGCTGTCGGCGATCGGTATCGCCGGGATGGATCGTCTGGTGCGCCTGAACGTGATTGCCAAATCCGGTCGCGCGGTGGAAGCGGCGGGCGATGTGCATGTGCTGCTGCTCGACAAGACCGGCACCATCACCTTCGGCAACCGTCGGTGCAGCGCGGTGTATGCCGCGCCGGGTGTGACGGGCCGGGACTTGGCCGAAGGTGCGTTGTTTGCGTCGCTGGGTGACGAAACCGCCGAAGGCAAATCCATCGTCGAGTACCTGCGCGGTCTGCACCCGGAACCTGAGCCTTCGCCGGAAACCCTGACTGTTGTGCCGTTCAGCGCTGAAACCCGCTTGTCCGGTGTCGACTATCAGGGCCGCGTTTATCGCAAAGGTGCGGTGGATTCGCTGCTGAGTTTCATCGGTCAACCACGCACCGATCTGGCCCCGGCCCTGTCGCGGGAAATCGACAAAATCGCCCAGAGCGGCGGCACGCCGTTGCTGGTCTGTGTCGACGGTAAATTGCTCGGCGCGATCCACCTCAAGGACGTGGTCAAGCCGGGTATCCGCGAGCGTTTTGCCGAGCTGCGCAAACTGGGGATTCGCACGGTGATGGTCACCGGTGACAACCCGCTGACCGCTGCTGCGATTGCGGCTGAAGCAGGCGTCGATGACGTCCTCGCCGAAGCCACACCGGAGAAGAAACTCGCGCGTATTCGCCTTGAGCAGAACGACGGTCGTCTGGTCGCGATGTGCGGCGACGGCGCCAACGACGCCCCGGCGCTGGCGCAGGCCGACGTCGGCATGGCGATGAACGACGGCACGCAAGCCGCACGCGAAGCGGCGAACATGGTCGACCTCGACAGCGATCCGACCAAGCTGCTGGACGTGGTGCAAATCGGCAAGGAATTGCTGGTGACCCGTGGTGCGCTGACGACCTTCTCCATCGCCAACGACATCGCCAAATACTTCGCGATTCTGCCGGCGTTGTTCGCCTCGATCTACCCGCAACTGGGCGTGCTGAACATCATGCACCTGAGCAGTCCGCAGAGCGCGATTCTGTCGGCCATTGTGTTCAACGCGTTGATCATCGTAGTGCTGATTCCGCTGGCTCTGCGCGGTGTACGCGTGCAAGCGGCGAGTGCGGCGGCGTTGCTGCGACGCAATCTGCTGATTTATGGCGTTGGCGGGATTTTGGTGCCGTTTGTGGGGATCAAGGCGATCGACATGCTGCTCACGGCGTTGCACTTGGTGTGATTTTGAGTGGCGTGCCAGGCATGCCGCCATCGCCAGCAGGCTGGCTCCCACATTTGAAATGCATTCCCCTGTGGGAGCCAGCCTGCTGGCGATGAACTCGACTCGATCCACCTGACTTAATGCGATATGTGCTTTTTGAATTCGAGGATTATGAAATGTCCACAATGATACGTCCGGCCCTGAGCCTGCTGGTGCTGATGACCCTCGTCACCGGCGTTGCCTATCCGCTGGTAGTCACGGGCGTCGCGCAGTTCGCGTTTCCCGAGCAGGCCAACGGCAGCCTGGTGCACGACGCCGCCGGCAAGGTCCGCGGTTCATCGCTGATCGCCCAGGATTTTGTTGGCGATGCGTGGTTCCATCCGCGGCCATCGGCCGGTGCCTTTGCCACTGTTTCCAGTAGCGCAAGCAACCTGGCGCCGAGCAATCCGGCACTGGCCACCCGCGTGATCGACGACGCCAACAAGTTGCAGGTGCCCGGCCAAGGCCCGGTGCCGCTGGCGCTGCTGACTACCTCCGGCAGCGGCCTCGATCCGCACTTGCCTCCGGCGGCAATTGCCTATCAACTGGCGCGTGTCGCGCAAGCGCGTAACCTGCCGGTGTCGACCGTGCAGCAACTGTTTGATGCACACATCGAGCAGCCGCTGGTGGGGCCGCCGGTGGTGAATGTGTTGGCGCTGAACATGGCGCTCGAGAAGCTGTAGATCAAAAGATCGCAGGCTTCGCCAGTTCCTACAGGGTGTACGCCGTTCCATTGTAGGAGCTGCCGAAGGCTGCGATCTTTTAACGCTTCAACCAATCTCAAACCGAACAAGGCAATCCCAGATGAGCGACTCCGGCCGCGCCGACGCACTGTTAGCAGACCTGCCCCGCGACGGCCGAGGCCGGCTCAAGGTTTTCCTTGGCGCCGCGCCCGGTGTCGGCAAGACCTACGCGATGCTCCAGGCCGCCCACACCCAACTGCGTCAAGGTGTGAAAGTCATCGCCGGCGTCGTTGAAACCCACGGCCGAGCCGAAACCGAAGCGTTGCTCGGCGGCTTGCCGCAGCAGCCTCTGGTGCGCTCGGAATACCGTGGCGTGATGCTCGAAGAAATGGACCTCGACGGCCTCCTCGCCGCCAAACCGAAGCTGGTGCTGGTCGATGAACTGGCCCACAGCAACGCCCCCGGCAGCCGCCATACGAAACGCTGGCAAGACATTCAGGAACTGCTCGCGGCCGGCATCGATGTGTTCACCACGGTCAACGTCCAGCACCTCGAAAGCCTCAACGATCAGGTGCGCGGCATCACCGGCGTGCAGGTGCGCGAAACCCTGCCGGACTGGGTGCTGCAAGAAGCCTTTGAGCTGTTGCTGATCGACCTGCCGCCGCGTGAATTGCTCGAGCGGCTGCGCGAAGGCAAGGTCTATGTGCCGGAGCAGGCGCGGGCGGCAATCGATGCATTCTTCACCCAGACCAACCTCACCGCATTGCGCGAACTGGCGATGCAAACGGCCGCGGCACAAGTCGATAACGACCTCGCCCAAGGCTATCGCCAAATGGGTCAGGCCGCGCCGGCGGTGCGCGGACGTTTGCTGGTCGGCATTGATGGCGATGCCCAGGCCGAGCGTCTCGTGCGTCACGCCAGCCGCGTCGCGCAGCGTCGGCATTTGCCGTGGAGTCTGGTGCACGTCGACAACGGCAGCGTGCGCGACGAGCAATCACGTTTGCGTCTGCAAAGTGCTCAGCAACTCGCCGAACGGCTCGGTGGCGAAGTGGTGTTGCTGCGCGCCGGCGAGGTGGCGAAAACCCTGATCCAGCATGCTACCGAACGCCGTGCGAGTCTGGTCCTTGTCGGGCAGTCCCGCCCGCGTCTGCGCCGTCGTCTGTTCGGTGGTGGTCTGGCCGCTCGGTTGCTGCGCCAGGCCCATGGGCTGGAAATCAACGTCCTCGACAGCGATCAACAACAGGATCAACCGCGTACTCGAAATCCACTGACACTGGTTTGGTTCGACTACCTGCTGGCGCTGGTCGCCACGGTGTTGGCCACTGCACTGGCGTGGGCAGTGTCGAGTGTGTTGCCGCTGCCGAACATCTCGCTGGTGTTCCTGGCGGCCGTGTTGCTGGTGGCGGTGCGCAGCAGTCTCGGTCCGGCGCTGGCCTGTGCGGCGTTGTCGTTTCTGACCTACGACTTTCTGTTCATTCCGCCGAATTTTTCGTTCAGCATCCAGCGTGAAGAAGACGTGCTGACCTTGCTGTTCTTTCTGTTGATGGCGGCGCTCACTGGCAACCTGGCTGCGCGTCAGCGTCGGCAATTGCAGGCGTTGCGCGACACCCAGGAAGAAACTTCCGAGCTGCTCGACCTGTCGCGCAAACTCACCGCCGCCACCGACCGCCAGGCCGTGGTCAATGCCGCCGCGCAGCACCTCAATGGTTGGAGCGATCTGCAAATCTGCTTGCTCAATCGCGACGGGCAGGGTGGCTGGAAAGTTGAAACCGGCGGCCCGCTGCAATTCACCGAATCCGAACGCGCTGCCGCCGATTGGGCCTGGCAGCACGATCAACCGGCCGGGATGGGCACCGGCACGCTGCCGTTCGGTCGCTGGTGGTGGTGGCCGCTGTCGGTCGAGGACGGTCCGCTGGCGCTGCTCGGGGTGTGCGCCAAAGAGGGCCAGACCTTGAGTGGCCAGCGTCGCCGGTTGCTCACCGCGCTCAGTCAGCCACTGGCGCAAGCGTTGGCTCGCGCGCAGTTGGCGGATGATCTGGAAGCGGCGCGCCTGCACGGCGAAACCGAGCAATTGCGCAGCGCGCTGCTGGCCTCGGTTTCCCATGATTTGCGCACGCCGCTGACGTCCATGCGTGGCAGCATCGACAGCCTGTTGGCCCTTGGCGAAGCGATCCCGCTGGAGGATCGTCGCGAGCTGCTCGAAGGCACCCGTGACGAAGCCGAACGCCTCGACCGCTACATCCAGAATCTGCTCGACATGACACGCCTGGGCCATGGCGCGCTGAAGCTGGCGCGGGACTGGGTGTCGCCGGCCGATATCGTCGGCAGTTCGCTCAATCGTCTGCGCGCAGTGCTCGCGCCGTTGCAGGTCAGCACCGAGGTGCCGGCCGAGTTGCCGTTGCTGTACGTGCACGCGGCGTTGATCGAACAGGCGCTGGTCAATGTGCTTGAAAACGCCGCACGTTTCTCGCCACCTGACGGCCGATTGCAATTGAATGCCGGCGCGAACGACAACGAAATCTACTTCTCGGTCAGCGACGAGGGGCCGGGGATTCCCGAAGACGAGCGGGCGAAGATTTTCGATATGTTCTACACCGCCGCACGCGGTGATCGCGGCGGCCAGGGCACCGGCCTCGGCCTGGCGATTTGTCAGGGCATGGTCGGTGCACATGGCGGGCGAATCAGCGTTGCCGATGGCATTGACGGGCGCGGCACCTGCATCACCTTGCACCTGCCATTGCAGGCGCAACCGGGGATGGACGATGAAGCTTGAATCCGACTGCGCTACTCTCTTGCCAATCTTTTGTGTTGATGTGAATTCATGAGCCAGACCGCGACCATTTTGGTCATTGACGACGAACCGCAGATCCGCAAGTTCCTGCGCATCAGCCTCGTTTCACAAGGCTACAAAGTGCTCGAGGCCGGCACCGGCGCCGAGGGCCTGGCGCAAGCGGCGCTGAATAAACCGGACCTGCTGGTGCTCGACCTCGGCCTGCCGGACATGGACGGCCAGCAAGTGCTGCGCGAGTTTCGCGAGTGGGCCACGGCGCCGGTGCTGGTGCTGTCGGTGCGCGCCAGCGAAGGGCAGAAGGTCGAGGCATTGGACGGCGGCGCCAACGATTACGTGACCAAACCGTTCGGCATTCAGGAGTTTCTGGCGCGGGTGCGCGCGTTGTTGCGCCAGGCGCCGGCGGGAGAAGCGCAGCAGGCAGCGCTGAATTTCGGCCCGCTGACGGTGGATCTGGCCTATCGGCGGGTGTTGCTTGATGGCGTCGAAGTGGCCCTGACTCGCAAGGAATATGCGGTGCTGGCGCAACTGGCGCGGCATCCGGGACGGGTGATCACCCAGCAGCAATTGCTCAAGGATATCTGGGGGCCGACGCACACCGAGGACAGCCATTACCTGCGAATCGTGGTTGGGCATTTACGCCAGAAACTGGCGGATGATCCGACGCGGCCGCGGTTTATCGTGACAGAGGCGGGGGTTGGGTATCGGCTGTTGAGTGAAAACAGTCTGTAGTTTTTGTGTGGCCTTTTCTGGCCCTATCGCTGGCAAGCCAGCTCCCACAGGTATCTCGGGTGTGGTTGAAAACTGTGTTTCACACAGACCACTGTGGGAGCTGGCTTGCCAGCGATGAGGGCCTGACAGTCAGTCGAGAACTTCAGGAATCTCTGCTCTGCTCCTCTTCATATCGATCAAAGGTGTCCCGCGCAATCTCGCGCCCCAAAGCGATCAACTCCGGCGCCTTGTAAAACTCGAAAAACCGGCACACCCGCTTCGGCACGTTGATCAAGATGTCCGGCGGATACCCGGCAATCTTGTACTGCGCCAACGAGGTCTGCATCACCTCGAAGCTCTGGTTGATCAAGTCCAGCAATGACGCGGGCCCAACGTTATCGATGATGAATGAACCCGTCGCGGATTTCGGTGCGCCTTCGCGTTCGGGAGCCGCGGCGGGTTGTTGCGATTCGGGTTCGGCGCCTTCGAGCCACGGGTTGATACTCGCCGCTTCGGCACGCAGTGCTTCCTGTTCCAGACGCAGCAGTTGCTCGGCCTGGGTGCGGCGGAATGGCAGCTTCGAACCGAGCGAACTGATCAGGCTGTCGAACCGAGAACGAAAGGCGGCAGGACGCTGGATCACCGGTAACTTGTAATGCCGCTGGTTGGTCGAGTTGAGATTGACCGCGATGATCAGATCGCAATGACTCGACACCACCGGCACGATCGGCAGCGGGTTGAGAATCCCGCCATCCACCAGCATCCGGTTGCCTTGCATCACCGGGGTGAACAGGCTGGGAATCGCCGCCGACGCGCGCATGGCCTGATGCAGACAGCCTTCCTGAAACCAGATTTCCTGCTGGTTGGTGAGGTCGGCGGCGACCGCGGTGTAAGGGATACGCAAATCTTCGATATTGATATCGCCGACGATCTTGCGGATCTGGCCGAAGACCTTTTCACCGCGAATCGCGCCGAGACGGAAGCTCACGTCGACCAGTCGCAGCACGTCGAGGTAATCGAGGCTTTCGATCCAGTGTTTGTATTCATCAAGCTTGCCGGCGGCGTAGATCCCGCCGACCACCGCGCCCATCGAACAACCGGCAATACAGGCGATGTCATAACCGCGTCGTTCGATCTCTTCTATGACTCCGATATGGGCGTAGCCCCGGGCGCCTCCGGAACCCAGCACCAGTGCGACACGCTTTTTCATCAAACTTCCTCCCGACAAGGTTGCACAATGCACTCATCGAGCAGGTGGCTCAATCGCCGAAGTCGCTCAGCGCGTCGATGACGTCGTTTTTTCGATACTGTGTGACCACTCGGCGCTATCCTTTCGCCATCGCATAATCATGGGGCGACAAGGCACTTTTTCTCAGCCTTATCGTCTTACCTGCACGACTGTTGACCTATCTTTGAGGTGTGAGTGATGAAAGCCTGGATCTGTGTACCGTTGTTGGCTCTGGCATTGGCCGGTTGCGCCGGTAAGACCGCTTACCGCGACAGCTGCGGCAGCCAGCTCGACACCGCGTGGCATGAGCTGGATCTGGCCAAGGCCGAAGGCTTTGCCGGCACCGTGAGTTATTCCAAAGCACTGTCATTGTTGACCGCCGCCAAAACTCAACAACAATTTGAAGGCTTCGAGGGTTGCGCCAGCAAAGCCGAGAAGGCGCGTTTCTACATTCGCGAATCTCGCGCCGGCCGCTAAGCTGCTGACTTGGCACAAGTCGACTGAGGCTGCGACATTGCAGACTCAGCCGTCAGGCTTTTTGAATCAGGGAGCAAGTGATGTCTGCGTTGGTTGACGGCTTGGTGGCTCATGTCTTGAGCCTGGAAGTGCGATTGCTGGTCTGTCAGGCGCGCCTCACCGCGCGGACCGACCCCGAGGCGCTGCACGATCTGCGCACTACGGTGCGGCGCTTGCGCAGCCTGTTGCGGCCGTTGCGCGGCTTGCCGGGTGTCGAGCAACTGGAAGACGCGGCGTCGGCGGTCGGCCAGTTGACCACGCCGTGGCGAGATCGCGAAGTGCTGGCGGCGTACCTGCTCGAACACGATCAACCTGAAGCCGCACAACGGCGCATGGCGCAAATGGCCGAAGCCTATCCGGCGCTGGCGGCGAGCCAGGAAGTGGCCTCGCTGCTGATGATCCTCGACGCTTTCCCGCGCTTTTTGCGTGCCTCGCAGCGTCAGGGCTTGCTCAAACGTCTGGGCAAGCGCATCGAAAAACGCCTCGGCAAACAATGGAAGAATCTCGACCAGGCGCTGCACGATCCGGCCCATGACCGGCATCGCCTGCGACTGCTGATCAAGCGTGTGCGTTATGGCATCGAAGCCTATCCCGAACTGGATCGCTTGCCCGAATCAGCGCTGGAACGGCTGAAATCCGCGCAAGGTGCCTTGGGCGATTGGCACGATTGCTGGCAGTGGCTGGCGCGGGCCGAGCTGGAGGCGGACCTTCAGCCGTGTGTCGCGACGTGGCAGGCAACGATGATCAAGGCTGAAGCCAAGGCAGATCGGGTGCTCGAAAAACTCAGTTCCTCCTGCTTCAAATAACCCCGCAATCCCCCTGTAGGAGCTGCCGAAGGCTGCGATCTTTTGATTTTTGGTTTTTAAAAACTAGATCAAAAGATCGTCCAATCGCGGCCCGAGCCTTCGGCAGCTCCTACAGGGTTTTTCATTGGGTTTGAAATCGGTGTAAGGCCTATCTGTCTGCCCATTTGACCGGAATAGACGCTGCGGCGCTCTGCGTGGCTGGTTAAGATCCCGGCATTCATTTTTGCTTTCTGAGGTTGCCATGCGCTTTAGCGATCTGCTTGATGCGGTCCGCCGCGATTCGACGCTGACTATCCCTGCCGAATGGGGACAGGGCCGCGCCAGTTTCGGTGGCCTGGTCGCCGCCCTGCAATTTGAAGCCATGCGCGCCAAGGTGCCGGCGGATCGCCCGGTGCGTTCGCTGGCGATCACCTTTGTCGGCCCGGTCGAGCCCGAAGTGCCGGTGAGTTTTGAAGTCGATGTGCTGCGAGAAGGCAAAGCCGTCAGCCAGGTGCTGGGCCGGGCGATGCAGAACGGTCAGGTGGTGACGATCGTTCAGGGCAGCTTTGGTGCCTCGCGACCATCGGAAGTAGCGGTTGAAGCGTATCCCGCGCCGCAAATGAAGCACTGGGACGAATGCCAGGAGTTGCCGTACATAAAAGGCGTGACGCCGGAGTTCATGCGCCATCTGGCGATGCGTTGGACTACCGGCGGCATGCCGTTTACCGGCACCCCATCGCGGCTGATGGGTGGTTGGGTACGACTGCGTGGGGATGTGAAAGAAGAGCCGGTCAGTGAAGCGCATCTGCTGGCGCTGGTGGATGCGTGGCCACCCGCGCTGTTGCCGTATCTGAAAAAGCCTGCGCCGGGCAGCACGTTGACCTGGACCATCGAATTCGTTCAGCCGCTACGCGACTTGAGTACGCTGGACTGGTGCCAATATCTGGCAGACATCGAGTACGCTGCCGACGGTTACGGTCATGTCGCCGCCAAGCTGTGGAGCGCGCAAGGGGAACTGATCGCCATGAGTCGCCAGACTGTCACGATCTTCGCCTGACGCGATGCCGACGGGCGCTCACGCTTCCAGGTGATGGCCGCGGCGCTGTAAACCTGCCGCCGCGACGATACCAATCACACCGATGGCCACGCTGGTCAGGCTCAGGCTGAACACGCCGGAAACGATCAGCAGAAACGCCACGATGAACAGCGGCACTGCGATCAAGTGCAGCACCTGATGGGTCGGATGCTGGTCATTGCCCGGGTGCGTGCGCCATTGCCACGCGGGAAGGTTGGGGTGACGTCTGCCCATGTCTGCTACTCCTCGATCCGTGTTGAACACATGGGTGAAGAATAGGCCGGGGCGGGGAGGGCGGCGAATCAAGGTTGGCTATTGAAGTGATAGTGACAATGGCTAAATTCGATGTCGATTCAGCTGACGCCATCGCGGGCAAGCCCGCTCCCACAGGGTTGAGCGGTGTCCACATAATTTGTGTCCGCCAGAGATCCCTGTGGGAGCGGGCTTGCCCGCGATGAGGGCCTCAAAGTTTCAATTGTCCGATCGCCTTGCTCAATTCCCCAGCCAACGTCGCCAACTCATTACTGGTCGTCGCCGAATCCACGGTCTGCTGCACGGTGTTCTCGGTCACATCGCGAATGCTCACCACCGCCCGATTCATCTCCTCGGCGACCTGACTTTGCTGCTCTGCCGCCACGGCGATCTGCGTGTTGCTCTCACGCATCTGCGCCACCGCTCCAGTGATTTCCGCCAGTGCCTCGCCAGCCTCCTGCGCCTGCTGCACACAATCGTCAGCCTTGTACGAACTCTCTTGCATGAAATCCACCGCATCGCGAGTGCCGGCCTGCAACGCCGACACCATCGTGGTGATCTCGTCAGTTGAGGCCTGCACGCGTTTGGCCAGGTTGCGCACTTCATCGGCGACCACCGCAAACCCACGGCCCATCTCACCGGCGCGGGCCGCTTCAATGGCGGCGTTGAGCGCGAGCAGATTGGTTTGCTCGGCGATGCTGTGAATCACGCTGACCACGCCGTTGATCTTCTGGCTGTCCTCGGCCAGCCGTTGAATCATCTGCGCGGTCTGTTGCACGCCGCTGGACAGGCCGGTAATCGAATGCTGCACCCGCGCCACCACCTGCTGGCCGCTGCCGGCGAGGGCATCGGCGGTTTGTGACAGATCGCGGGTGGCGCCGGCGTGCTGGGCGATGTGATAAACGGTGGCGGTCATTTCGTTGATCGCCGTGGCTGCCTGATCGGTTTCACTCTGCTGGCCAAGCATGCCGTGACGCACTTCGTTCATGCTCGACGCCAGGCGCGCCGCCCCGACATCCAGTTGCCGTGCGGTATTGGCGACAGTGGTAACGACGCGCTGATAACCGGCCTGCATCGCATTGAACGCATTGGCCATCTGCCCGACTTCGTCCTTGCAGGCCAATGGCACACGGGCGGAGAGGTCGCCGCTTTTTTCAACGTGCAGCATCACGTCTTTCAACGTGTTCAGCTGGCTGAGCAGGAAGCGAATCAGCAATTGCGAAGCGCCGAGCATCGCCAGCATCAGGATGAACACCGCCACCGCGTAATTGGCGAAGCGCTCACCGAATACTTGAGTCAGGCTCGGGCCATAGGCGACGACAGCGACTTGCTGACCGTCGGCGCGGCTGAACACTTCAGCGCCGATCAGCAGGTTGTCGCCGAACAGTGGCAAGTGATTGAGCTCGTGCCAGCCGTTGCTATCGGTGATCTCCAACAGCGGCTGATCGTTGAAGCGCGGTACTTCGCCGCGTTTAAACGTCAGCACTTGCTCGGCCTTGGGCAGCGGCTGCCCGGCCGGCCAGGCCTTGAGCAACTGCGCCTGAGCTTGCGCCGACGATTGCGCCGCTTGACTGCGGGCCTGCTGTTCGAGTTGAACGGCATACAGCACCAGCAGCAGGGTAGTGACGAAGGCGACCGCGTTGACCGCCCAGAATTTGTATTTCAGCGAGATATTGCTAAGCCAGGCACCCATGGAGGTCTTCTCTGATAGCGGAAACAGTTTTGGCAAGGTGCCAGCATTGTGCCGCTATGCAGGGGAGCCGATTTGATGTGGGTCAACAGATCCGGTGGTGAAAGAAAAAGATCGCAGCCTTCGGCAGCTCCTACAAGGGAATGCCGTCCATGTAGGAGCTGCCGAAGGCTGCGATCTTTTGATGCTCAGGCCAATTCAGGAAGACCAAAAAAAGCCCGACTACAAGCGGTCGTGTGCGCCGCCAGATCTTCCTCGGTCTCACCCCGATGCAACGCCACCTCACGCAACACCTCAGTCAGATACGCCGGCTCATTGCGTCCGTTCTTCGGTTTCGGTCGCAAGGTGCGTGGCAGCAAATACGGCGCGTCGCTTTCGAGCATCAGCCGTCCGCGCTTGATCTCTTTGACCAGCGGATGCAGATGCGTGCCTCGGCGCTCGTCACAGATCCAGCCGGTAATGCCGATGTGCAGATCCAGGTCGAGATAGCTGAACAACGCCTTTTGCTCGCCGGTGAAGCAATGCACCACGGCGGCGGGCAGTTGATCGCGGAAATTCTTGAGAATCTCCAGCAGCCGCTGACTGGCATCGCGCTCGTGCAAGAACACCGGCAATTGCAGTTCAACGGCCAGTGCCAGATGTTCTTCGAGGACTTTTTCCTGCTGCGGGCGCGGCGAGAAATCGCGGTTGAAATCCAGACCGCATTCACCCACTGCGACCACGCTGGATTCCTTCAGCAAACTGCGCAGGCGTCGGGCGCTGTCAGCGTTCCAGTCACTGGCCGAATGCGGGTGAATCCCGGCGGTGGCGAACAGTCGTTGGCCGCTTTCATCCAGCTGCTGGCAGAGTTCCAGCGCCTGCTCGCTCCCCTCGATGCTGGTGCCGGTCAGCACCAGTTGGCAGACCCCGGCGGCATAGGCGCGGTCGAGTACGGCCTGGTGTTTGTCGGCGAAACTTGGATTGGTCAGGTTGACGCCGATATCGATGAGTTGCATGGTTGCTACCTCGGGCCGAAGGCCGGAAAGCATACCAGAGCTGTAGATTCATAAGAAAAGCCAAGAACTACAATGAGTTATCGCGGTCTTTTGATGCCGCGACGCAGCGTGGGTTGGCAGCAATGCCATCACTGTGCCAGTCTCTCGCACCATGCCAGCGCTCCTGGCGCTCTGTTTTCGTCGGTGATCTCAACCGTTTCGCGGTGATTTCGCCCCGTATTCTTTCCGGAGAGTGGATGATTCGTCCCTCGGTTTTGCTGCTGTTTTGCGCATCGTTGCTACTGCCAATGACGGCGGTTGCGCGTCTGCCCGGGCCGCTACAAGCCGTGCCTGCCGCCAAGGTCCGCGATCTTTCGGAGATTCGCAGCAGTCGCGTGTTGCGGGTGCTGGTCAACCAGAGCCGTAACAGTTCCGGTGAAGTCCAGGGTCAGGCCATCGGCGTCGAATACCATCGTCTGCGCGCCTTCGAGCAATACCTCAATGGCCATTCCCGCGATGGCCAGGAAATTACCCTCAAGATCATTCCCAAAGCCAAGGATCAACTGCTCGGCGCGTTGCAGCGTGGCGAAGGTGACTTGGTCGCCCCTGGGGAGTTGCTCGATCTGCATGCCGGTTATGCGGTAGCCAGCAGTGAGCCGATTGCCGCTAACGTGCCGTTGGTACTGGTCGGCATCAAGGGCGAGCGGCGTTACACCAAGGTCGAGCAACTTGCCGGCAAAACCCTCGCGTTGCCCACCGGCAGCGCTGCTGGGGAAGCGGTCAGTCAGCTCAACCAAAAACTGGCGTTACGCAAACTCGCGCCGATCAAGATCGAATGGGTCGATCCGACGCTGGCCGTCGAAGACGTGTTGGAGATGGTGCAGGGCGGCATCTTTCACCTGACCGTCGTTGAACTGCCGATTGCCGAGCGCTGGGGCAAGATCCTGCCCAAGCTGCGTGTTGATCGACAATTGGTGATCAGCGAACCGGGTGAGGAAAACTGGTTCGTGCGCCGTGATGCGTCGATGTTGCGGGCCAGCGTCGATCGCTTCATCAGTGGTTACAAGAAACCGGCGAACGAAGATGCGGCGTTTCTGCGCATTTATCGCCGGCTCTATCAGGTTCACTATCCATTGGCCAAGGCCGACCGTCAGCGTCTGGAAAAACTGCGCCCGACCCTGCAAAAACACGCCGCTGCACAAAATATGGATTGGTTAAACCTGGCAGCGCTGGCGTTCAAGGAATCGGCGCTGCAGCCCAACGCCCGCAGCGGCAGTGGCCCGACCGGGCTGATGCAAATTACGCCATCCGCCGCCCAGCGCGTCGGCGTGAACAATATCCAGAATCTCGATGCAAACGTGCAGGCCGGGGCCAAGTACCTGGCGCTGATCCGCCGCAAGTTCTTCAACAGCCCCAAACTTAACGAGCGCGAACGCATGGCGTTCACGCTGGCGGCCTACAACATCGGCCCTGAGCGAGTGCAAGGCATGCGCGCCGAAGCCCGGCGCCGTGGACTCAATCCCAACCAATGGTTCTTTCAGGTCGAGCGTATTGCCATGGAGCAGGTGGGAATGGGTGCCGTCAGCTATGTTAATAGCGTGAACAAGTATTACTTGGCGTTCGATCGGGAGCGGGAGTCGTTGGAGCCCGGTGGACAGAAAGTTGTCTCACGGAAATAATCAAATAAATCGATTGTTATGGCGAAATATTTGCGCTTTAAACATGAAAATAACTGATTAATATAGCGGCCAACCCACACACACTTTCGCAAAACAAGGAACGCAGCATGAGCTCTCTGATCAACAAGGTACTGTTCACCCGCGCTGGCTACGGCCTGGCCATCCTGCGCATCGTAGTCGGCGTGATCTTCGCCGCACATGGCGCGCAGAAACTCTTCGGAATGTTCGGTGGGTATGGCCTTGCCGGCACCGCGCAGTACATGGAGAGTCTGGGTCTGACGCCGGGTTATGCCATGGCCGTTCTGTCGGGTGGTACCGAGTTTTTCGCTGGCCTGGCGCTGATCATCGGCCTGCTGGTCCGTCCGGCAGCATTGGGTCTGACCGTCCTGTCGCTGGTGGCGATCTTCACCGTGCACATCAGCAACGGCCTGTTCATGGCCAACAACGGTTACGAGTTCGCCTTGGCTTTGCTCGGTGGCAGCCTCGCGGTGCTGATCGAAGGCGCCGGCAAGCTTTCGGTGGACCGCGCCATCGCCGGTTGACCGCTCTGGCTCAAGCAAAGGCCCGCATTGTGCGGGCCTTTTTTGTTGGCGCTGATTCTTGACACTGATCGGTCACGTTCTCTAGGATGTTGCCCATGCGCCGATTTAAACAGCTACTTGCGGGGCGCCAGGTGACTCGATCAGTCGCCGTCAGAAGCCGGAACAGGGCTTCGAAATACCGCTAAAGCGCTGGTTCGGTGTTGCCTCTCACCTGCCATGCAGACTTTTGAGGCAGAGACACGACACAATGAATGCACTACGCCCTCCAGCACGTCCCGCGCCGATCACGGCACATATCACCCAGCGCAATCCAAAAATCCTCCTTGGCGGTAAACATCAGCCGACGCTGTTGCGTTATCTCGATGGCTGGCCACGTCGCAGCGGAGGTCCTGCCGCGTTCCTGATCCAGTTCGTTGAAGACGGCGAGTCGCTGACGCGTTTCGCCAGTGACAGTTTCGATCTGGCGGTGATTCAGTCACCGAGTGAGGAAGATGCGCCTGAAATGATCAAGCAACTGGTGCGTGTCGCGCGGCAGGGGCTGATTACCCGTCGCTGATCGCGCTCACGGGTAATCAATCGCCACGATGTAAACGCATTGTTCGCCGGTCGGAGTTTGCACACGCACTTCGGCATCCAGCGCCTTGCCAATCAAGGCTCGGGCCAACGGCGAATCAATGCTGATCAAACCCAGTTTCAGATCCAGTTCATCCGGGCCAACGATGCGGTAGCGCGATTGCTTGCCGTCTTCGTCCTCGATGGTGACCCAGGCGCCGAAGTAGACCTTGTTCGGATCGCTGGGTTTTTCGCTGACTACCTTGAGCGCTTCGAGACGTTTGGTAAGAAAGCGCACACGACTATCGATTTCGCGCAGCATCTTCTTGCCGTAGGTGTATTCAGCGTTTTCCGAGCGATCGCCCTGGGCCGCCGCCTCACTGACCGATTGCGTCACTTGCGGGCGGCGCACGTGCCACAACTCATGGAATTCGGCGCGCATCCGCGCTTCACCTTCAGGGGTGATCAGCGCGGTGCCGGCGGTGCGGGGAGGGCGATAACGGCTCATGGCAACTTCTTGTGGTGACGAGCGCTTGAGTCTATCAACCCTCGCGCAACACTGTCAGCGGACTTGCGTTGAGTGCCCGGCGCGTGCCGAACACACCAGCGCCGCCGATCAGCACTGCGCCAATCAGCGGTAGCACCAGCAGCCACGGATGCGGATGCCACGGCAGATCGAACGCGTAGCGGTACAACACCAGACTTACCACTTCCGAGCCAATCGCCGCGAGCAAACCGCTGACCGCGCCGAGCAGGCCGAACTCGATGCGCCGAGCCTTGATCAGCAATTGCCGCTCCGCACCCAAGGCACGCAGCAGCGCGCCTTGGCGAATGCGTTCATCCAGCGTCGCTTGCAACCCGGAAAACAGCACGGCCATGCCCGCTGCCAAGACAAACAACAACACATATTCCACCGCCAGGGTGACCTGGGCGAGGATGCTGCGCAGCTGTTCAAGCAAGGCTTCGACCTGAAGAATGGTCACCGCCGGGAAGGCGCGCGACAGTTCGACGATCTGCTGGTCGTGACCCGCGGCCAGATAGAAACTGGTCAGGTAGGTCGCTGGCAGGTCCTTCAATGTGCCGGGCTGGAAGATCATGAAGAAGTTCGGCTGGAAGTTGTCCCAGTTGATATCGCGCAGACTGGTGACCTTCGCTTCGCGATTGACCCCGCCAACACTGAACACCATGTGATCGCCCAGTTTGAGCTTGAGGCTCTCGGCAACTTTGCCTTCCACTGACACGCCCGGTACATCGCCGGTTGGCTGTTCGGTCCACCACGTTCCGGCAGTCAGTTTGTTGCCGGCGGGCATATCCGCGGCCCAGGTAAGGCTCAGGTCACGTTGTACCGCGCGGTCGCCGGCAGAATCCTTGCTGACGATTTGCTGCACCGGGTCGCCGTTGATGCTGATCAGCCGTCCCGGCACGACCGGGTACAGCGGCGCCGCTTGCGCGGACACCTTGATCAGGTGATCGGTGAAAGCCTGCTTGTCCGCCGGCAAAATATTCAGGGCAAAGTAGTTCGGCGCGTTTTTGGGCAGCTGGTTTTGCCAGGTGTCGAGCAGTTCGCCACGCAACAGCGCGATCAGCGCCATGGACAACAGGATCAGGCCGAACGCCAACGATTGGCCCGCTGCGGCCAGCGGGTGGCGCAACAGTTGACCGAGGCCCAGACGCCACGGCAACGATGCGCGGGCGAGCATCCGCCGCAGGCTTTGCAGCAATAACAGCAACAGACCACCGAGCACCAGCGCAGCAACGACGCCACCGCCGAGCAGTGCGAACGTCAGCAGCAGATCAAGGCTCAGGCGCCACATGATCAAGCCGAGAGCGCCCAAAGCGGCGCCGTAAACCATCCAAGTACTCGATGGAATCGGCAGCATGTCACGGCGCAACACGCGCAATGGCGGTACACGACCCAGTGCGGCGAGCGGCGGCAGGGCGAACCCCGCCAGCGCCACCAACCCTGTGCCGATCCCGGCGATGGCCGGAAACAGGCCGCCCGCTGGCACATCACTCGGCAATAGATCATGCAGCAGCGCAAACAAACCCAGTTGCGCCAACCAACCGAGCAACGCACCGCCAATGGCGGCGAATAACCCCAGCACCGTCAGTTGAATACTGAACAGCAGCATGGTTTCCCGACGTGATAATCCGAGACAGCGCAGCAAGGCACTGGCATCGAAACGACGGCTGGCGAAGCGATTTGCTGACAAAGCGACGGCCACCCCGGCCAGCAGCACCGCGACCAGACTGGCCATGTTCAGATAGCGCTCGGCTTTGCCCAGCGCGCCACCAATCTGTCGGTTGCCGTCGCGGGCATCCTGAATCCGCTGGTTCGCCGCGAGCCCCGGTTTGATCAACTGTCGATAGGTTTCCAGCGCTTGCGGCTCGCCGCGCCACAGTTCGCGGTAGCTCACCCGACTACCAGGCTGCACCACTGCGGTAGCGGCAAGATCGTCGAGATTGATCAGCACTCGTGGCGTCAGGCTGTAGAAGTTGCCGGCGCGATCCGGCTCGTAGGTCAGCACCCGGGTCAGCTTCAATGTCTTCGAGCCGACATCGATGCTGTCGCCGATCTTCAGATCCAGCGCAGTCAGCAGGCGCGCCTCGACCCAGGCTTCGCCCGGTTGTGGTTCGCCGCCGGGCTCTTCAGTGGCGAAGGGCGCCGGCGCGCTTTTCAGCTCCCCGCGCAATGGATAAGCGCGATCGACCGCTTTGATACTCGACAACTGAATGCCGTTGTCGGTGGCGATGACGCTGGAAAACTCCACCACCTGCGCATGGTTCAGACGCAGCTCTGTGCCGCTCCTGATCTGCTCCTCGCGGGCCGGCGAACTGCCTTCAAGCACCAGGTCTGCGCCGAGAAACTCGGTGGCACGCAACATCATGGCGCCGTTGAGGCGAGCGCCGAAATAACCGATGGCGGTACTCGCCGCCACCGCCACGACGAGGGCGAAGAACAATACCCGCAATTCTCCGGCGCGGGCATCGCGCAGCAGTTGGCGGATGGCGAGGCTGAACAGACGCAACAGCGGCAGACGTGCCATCAAGGCTCCAGAGGGGCGACCAACAGCCCGGCTTCAAGACGGATCAGACGCCGGCAGCGATGGGCCAGGCGTTCGTCGTGGGTCACCAGCACCAGAGTGGTGCCGCGTTCCTTATTCAATTCGAACAGCAAGTCGCTGATGCGCTCGCCGGTGTGGCTGTCGAGGTTTCCGGTGGGTTCATCGGCGAACAGTACGTCAGGTTCGGCAGCAAACGCCCGGGCAATCGCCACGCGTTGTTGCTCACCACCGGACAATTGGCGCGGCGAGTGCGTCAGGCGCTGGCCGAGTCCGACCCGTTGCAGCAATTGGGTTGCGCGCTCACGAGCGTCTTTGCGGCCATCGAGTTCCAGCGGCAGCATGACGTTTTCCAGTGCATTGAGACTGTCGAGCAACTGGAATGACTGAAAAACGAAACCGACGTGCTCGGCACGGATGCGCGCGCGCTGGTCTTCGTCGAGACCGCTCAGGCCCTGGCCGGCCAGCGTGACTTCGCCGCTGCTGGGCAGGTCGAGCCCGGCGAGCAGGCCGAGGAGGGTGGATTTGCCGGAACCGGACGCGCCAACGATGGCCAGGCTGTCGCCCTTGTTCAGTTCCAGGCTGAGTTCGTGCAGGATAGTCAGTTCACCTTCCGCGCTGGAAACCACTTTGCTGAGGTTCTTCGCGGTGAGAATGCTTGCGCCCATGGAGAATCCGATGCGTGTATGGTTTTTGAGTGCTGGCCTGGCCTTGATGTGCATGGCCCAGAACGCAGCGGCGGGTACTGTCCTGATCGTTGGCGATAGTATCAGCGCCGGTTTCGGCCTGGATACCCGTTTGGGGTGGGTGTCGTTGCTGGAGCAACGGCTTAAACAGGAGGGTTTCGACGATAAAGTGGTCAATGCCTCCATCAGCGGCGACACCAGTGCCGGAGGCCAGGCGCGGCTGCCCGCGCTGCTTGCAGAGCATAAGCCTGAACTGGTCATCCTCGAACTGGGTGGCAATGACGGCCTGCGCGGAATGCCGCCAACGCAATTGCAACAAAACCTTGCGGCGATGATCGACAGCTCGCGGCAAAGCGGCGCGAAGGTACTGCTGCTGGGTATGCAATTGCCGCCCAACTACGGCAAGCGCTACACCGACGCTTTCGCCGAGGTCTACGGCAAACTCGCCGATGACAAAAAAATCCCGCTGGTGCCGTTTTTCCTCGACGGCGTGGGCGGTCATCCGGACCTGATGCAGGCCGATGGTCTGCACCCGGCGGCCGGGGCTCAGGGCAAGTTGCTGGAAAATGTCTGGCCGACGCTAAAACCGCTGCTTTGAGGCTTTTCTAGCGGCAGGCTTTCGGCTAATGTGGCGCCCCCTTAATCGGAGGCCCCGATGTCGCGTTCTGCCTGGTCCCTTTTTGCCTATCAACTGATCGAGCCTGACGAGCAGCTGGATCTGTTCGCCTGCCAGGAAGTGCGGGTGCATCTGGTGACCCGTCAACTCGAACTCGGCGGCTCGGCCGATCGCACCCTGTGCGGCAGCCTGCTGCCGGCGCAACCACGCTGGTCGAGCGTGGATCGCCGGGTGTTTCAGGACCAGCGCCTGTGCTCGCTGTGCCGGGCGATTCTTGAGTCGCAGAAGCGCGGGACTTCGCCGATCTGGCCTGAGTTGCGTTTCGAGCTTTAAGATCAAAAGATCGCAGCCTTCGGCAGCTCCTACAGGATTGCGCGAGCCCATGTAGGAGCTGCCGAAGGCTCGGGCCGCGATCGGACGATCTTTTCGCACTCAGCGCGGTCTATCGGCCTGTCTCCCCGAATATTCAAAGTGCAGTGTACAATCGCGCTCTTATACCCTTGATGATCATGCGAAGGATTTTCCGGATGTTGCCGCGCTTTCCTGCCGTCACCCGCTGCCTGTCACTTGCCGCCCTGTGTGTGGCCGGTCCCGTTGCTGCATTGGAGCTTCCCCTGCCACCACCCGGTGAAGACATCGTCGGCCAGGTGCAGGTGATCAAAGCCAAGTACGAAGACACCTTCGCCGATCTGGGCACCACCTACGATCTGGGCTATTCGGAAATGGTCGCGGCCAATCCGGGCATCGATGCCTGGCTGCCAGGTGCCGGTACCGAGATCGTGCTGCCGACACGTTTCATTCTGCCGCCGGGCCCGCGTGAAGGTATCGTCATCAACCTTGCCGAATACCGCCTCTACTACTACCCGAAAGGCCGGAACGTGGTGTACACCTTCCCGCTGGGTATCGGCCGTGAGGGCTGGGGTTCGCCGATCGCGCACACCACCATCACCGCCAAAACTCCTAATCCGACCTGGACGCCTCCAGCGTCGATCAAGGCTGAACACGCTGCTGATGGTGATCCGCTGCCAAACGTGGTGCCGGCCGGTCCTGACAACCCGCTGGGTCCGTTCAAGTTCACCCTGGGCACGCCGGGCTACCTGATCCACGGTTCGAACAAGAAGTTCGGCATTGGCATGCGCACCAGCCACGGTTGCTTCCGCATGTTCAACAACAACGTGCTGGAAATGGCCGGCATGGTGCCGGTCGGGACTTCGGTGCGCATCCTCAATGATGCCTACAAGTTCGGTCGCAGTGGCGGCAAGGTCTATCTGGAAGCGCACACGCCGATCGACGACAAAGGCAATCCGTCAGTGGTCGACAAGCACACTGCAGTGATCAACGCGATGCTCAAGCGTGAAGACATCACCAATAACTTGCGCATGAATTGGGATGTGGTGCGTGATGTGGTCGCAGCCGAAGATGGCCTGCCAACCGAAATCGGTACGCCTGGCACCTCGGCGCCGATGGTCTCCAGCGCCCCGATCGATCTACAGCAGTAAGCTCAAAAAAAACCCGCCGATGCGTGAGCGTCGGCGGGTTTTTTATTGCCCGGACAAAAGCATCCGGCACAAAAAAGCCGACCCAAAAAATGGGTCGGCTTGATAACAATCCCGAAGGACTATTACTTGCGGCTAGCTTTTTCCAGCATGCGCAGAGCACGCTCGTTAGCTTCGTCAGCAGTCTGTTGTGCTTTTTGAGCAGCAGCCAGAGCTTCATCAGCTTTACGGTAAGCTTCGTCTGCACGAGCCTGGGAGCGAGCAGCTGCGTCTTCAGTAGCGGTCAGACGTGCTTCGGTTTCTTTCGATGCGCTGCTGCAACCGGTAGCCAGAACTGCGGCCAGAGCCAGAGCAGAGAATTTCAGAACGTTGTTCATCGTGTTCCCCTTCAAGGACTTTCAATTAAGTGGCTGTCTCCTCCGATTGAGGAAATAGCCGGCGTACATACTACCCATTACTTGTAGTAAGTAAACTGACGTATAGCAAGAAGCAAAAAAAATTGTAGGCGCTGATTCTTTTTCGAGCAACTTTTAACTGCGCTGTATAAAAAACATCCAGCTGCAAGCCCCGCGCTGAGCGAGTCAATCAGAAAAAGTTCCCGTCATGGCGTGTTGTTTTTGCAGTGTTGGCTAAAGTCTTTCTAGATGAATTCGTCCACACTTTTGTTCCGATTTTGCGTGCTGCTTCGCTTATCTTTATCCATGTTGAGGTGACTTTAAAAAAGGTCGCACGTCTTAAGTCTCAACATCCGGCAATGTTCAGGTGAGCGGCCCGGGAAGATCTTCTCCCAAACCGCACCTGCGTCCATCGGAGCCAACACCGTCAACCGCTTGATGACGAGCGCACCTTGAGCAATTTTGCCAATGGTGCCTACTATTTATCAGGTGCTCGGTTGTACGAGATCGGTGTGTCTCTTCTCGCTGTCGATCAGGCACGGGGTGGCGTAGATGTTCCTTCGCCGGAAAAACATCGGTAAGGTAGGGGTCAGAATCCAAGACCCGCGAGGAGTAGTGATGAGCGAGGCGTTGTCCATCCACCATGACCAGGCTGGTCATCAGTTCGAGACCAATGTGGACGGTCATCGTGCCTACCTGACCTATATGGATCTGGGGAAACAGACCCTGGATATCTATCGCACGTTCGTGCCCAACGCCTTGCGCGGCCGCGGCATTGCGGCGGCGCTGACCGAAAGCGCGCTGCAATATGCCGAAGAAATGGGCTACACGGTGATTCCATCCTGCTCGTACGTCGAGCGTTACATGGAACGTCATCAGCGCCGCGCCGCAAAGATCTGAATCGCACACAAAAAAACGCCGGGCAATGCCCGGCGTTTTTTTATGCCTGAAAAACGCGTATCAGCTGCGCTGGCGTTTTGGCAGAACATCCTTGAGCTTGGCGTGCATGCTGCGCAGGGTGTTCTCGGTAGCGGACCAGTCGATGCAGGCATCGGTGATCGATACGCCGTATTGCAGATCGGCGAGGTCCTTCGGAATCGCCTGGCAGCCCCAGTTCAAGTGACTCTCGACCATCAGGCCGATGATCGACTGGTTGCCTTCGAGGATCTGGTTGGCGACGTTCTCCATCACCAGCGGTTGCAGGGCCGGATCCTTGTTGGAGTTGGCGTGGCTGCAATCGACCATGATGTTCGGCTTGATCTTCGCCTTGTTCAGCGCCTGCTCGCACAGCGCAACGCTGACCGAATCGTAGTTCGGCTTGCCATTGCCGCCACGCAGCACCACGTGACCGTAAGCGTTGCCTTTGGTGGTGACGATCGACACGCCACCTTCCTGGTTGATCCCCAGGAAACGGTGCGGGCTGGAGACCGACTGCAAGGCGTTGATCGCCACGGTCAGGCCGCCATCGGTGCCGTTCTTGAAACCGACTGCCGAGGACAGGCCGGAAGCCATTTCACGGTGGGTCTGGGATTCGGTGGTGCGCGCGCCAATGGCCGACCAGCTGATCAGGTCCTGCAAATACTGCGGGGAGATCGGGTCGAGGGCTTCGGTCGCGGTCGGCAGGCCTTTTTCAGCCAGGTCCAGCAGCAACTGACGACCGATGTGCAGACCGTCCTGGATCTTGAACGAGTCGTCCAGGTACGGATCGTTGATCAGGCCTTTCCAGCCGACGGTGGTGCGCGGCTTTTCGAAATACACGCGCATGACCAGATACAAGGTATCGGAGACTTCCGCAGCCAGCACTTTCAGGCGCTCGGCGTATTCGTGGGCAGCCTTGATGTCGTGGATCGAGCATGGGCCGATCACTACGAACAGACGGTGGTCGGTGCCATCAAGAATGTTGCGAATGACTTCGCGGCCCTTGGTGACGGTGCGCAGGGCGGCGTCGCTCAGAGGGATATCACGCTTGAGCTGATCAGGAGTGATCAGGGTCTCGTTAGAGGCGACGTTTAGGTCGTTGATCGGTAAATCAGCCATCGTTTACTCGTCAGGTCACGGGTGCCGGCCGCCAGCGATCCCCGCGCGGCGGAGCACAGCGGATTTAAGCGCGTCGGGGAGCGGAACCTTAGCGCGTTACGCGCCTGCTCGACAATGGGCAAACGCCGCTTTAATCCAGCACTGGCAGGGTAAAGGCCTTGCTCACGCTATCGTGGGAGAACTCGTCGGCATGTTGTTCGACCCATTGCAGGGCCGCCGCTTGAATATTCTGCAGGCCATCGTGGGCGTCGTTGATGCGGCAGTAGCGTTCAATCTGACACACCTGCTCACCCATTCGTGCACTGAACAGCGTTTGTTCATCGGTGAAGGCGATGCCCACCAGATAACCTTTTTTACGGCGCAGACACCACGCCACATAGCCCGGAAAACAGAGGTCGGCGTTGAGAGTCGGCAGGCGTACTTGCAGCGCGGTGCCATGGCGCCAGGCACGGTGGTAATTGCAAGCGATGCCGCCGAGGCTGATAGTGTGCAGCTGTTGCCTGGAAATACATTCGGGCTTGAGCAACGTCAGTTCAACCGGCACTTCGTCCGGATGAGGAATGAAACGTCCCATGAGCACAGACTCCCTGTGTCAGCCATTTGACATTGTTTCCCCCAGTATAGTGGTCGAATCCGAACTGACCGATTTCGACGCCGACCAAAGGCTGTTGGCGATGAGCGGCGTTTCGCTGGTGATTTTCACCAGTGTCGGCTGCGCCAGTTGCCGCTTCGCCCGCGAGGTGTTGCCGGGATTCGCACTGGCGGTGGATCGTCTGTGCTGGATCGATGCCGGCAACAACGGTGGTCTGGTCGAGCGATATCAGGTCTTTCATTTGCCGGCGCTGTTTGTGGTGCGCGACGGCGAATTCTTTGGCGCATTGCATACGCGCCTGACAGCCGATGCACTCAACACGGCATTGGCGCAGGCACTGGGTCGAATTGCAGAGGAGTTGCCATAAATGGGGACAATCAACAAACCGGTGGTGGGGATTATCGGCACCGGTGCGATTGGCGGGTTCTACGGGTTGATGCTGGCGCGGGCGGGGTTCGATGTGCACTTTCTGTTGCGCAGCGAGTTTTCTGCCGTCGCCGAACGTGGCTTGCAGGTGGACAGTGCGGTGCATGGTCTGCTGAAGCTCGATCCGGTACAGGCCTATTCTGCGGCCGAAGACATGCCCAAATGCGACTGGCTACTGGTCGGCGCCAAGACCACCAGCAATGCCGGGCTGGCGCCGTCGATCATTGCGGCAGCCAAGCCAGGGGCGAAAGTGCTGGTGCTGCAAAACGGTCTCGACGTCGAAGACAGCCTGCGGCAATTGCTGCCTGACACACTGCATCTGCTCGGCGGTCTGTGCCTGATCTGCGTGCACCGCGACGGCCCGGGTCTGATCACCCATCAGGCGCTCGGCGCAGTCAACGTCGGTTATCACAGCGGCCCGGCATGCGATGACGGCGCGCGTATGGCGATCGTCGAGGAGGGCTCCGGACTGTTCCGCGCTGCTGGCATTGATTCCCAGGCAATGCCCAATCTGCATCAGGCGCGCTGGCAGAAACTGGTCTGGAACATTCCCTATAACGGACTCTCGGTGCTGCTCGGCGCGGGCACCACGCCATTGATGGCCGATGCCGACAGCCGCGCGTTGATTCAGGCGTTGATGGCCGAGGTCGTGCAGGGCGCCAAGGCTTGCGGCCAGGACGTGGCGCCCGGTTACGCCGACTTCCTGTTCACGATGACCGAAAAAATGCCCGACTACTGGCCGAGCATGTACCACGACTTTTTGCACAAGCGCCCGCTGGAACTTGAAGCGATTTATGCCCGACCCTTGGCGGCGGCGAAAGCGGCAGGCTGTGAACTGCCGCGCATCGAAGCGCTGTATCGAACATTGAGTTTTATTGACCGACGCAACACGTGAGTCGGTTTTTTGCGCAAGGAGGGGGAACGTATGGCCAAGAACATCGATGACAAACTGGTGCTGGCGATTTCGTCGCGTGCCTTGTTCGACCTGAGCGAGAGCCACAAGGTCTACCTGTCGAGCGGCGTCGAAGCCTACCGGCAATATCAGATCGAACACGAAGACGAAATTCTTGCCCCCGGCGATGCTTTTCCGCTGGTGGAGAAACTCCTGAGCCTGAACAGTCGCCTCGGCCGCGCGCGTGTCGAGGTGATTCTGGTGTCGCGCAACAGCGCAGACACCGGATTGCGCGTCTTCAATTCGATTCACCATTATGGTCTGGCCATTTCTCGCGCGGCGTTCGTCGGTGGGCGCAGTCCTTATCCCTACCTCAAAGCGTTTGGTTGCGACCTGTTTCTCTCCACGCACGCCGAAGACGTACGCTCGGCGCTGGATGCCGGTTTCGCTGCGGCAACGATTTTGTCCGGAGGCGCCAGCCGCGCCGCCAGCGACGAATTGCGCATCGCTTTCGACGGTGACGCGGTGATTTTTTCCGACGAGTCGGAGCGGGTTTATCAGTCCGGTGGGCTCGAAGCCTTTCAGGCCAAGGAGCGCGAATCGGCGCGCGAGCCATTGCGCGGCGGGCCGTTCAAGGGCTTTCTGGCGGCGCTCAACCTGTTGCAACGCGAGTTCCCTGACGACGACTGTCCGATCCGCACGGCGCTGGTCACCGCGCGTTCGGCACCGGCCCATGAGCGGGTGATTCGTACGTTGCGTGAATGGGACATCCGCCTCGACGAATCATTGTTTCTCGGTGGCCTGACCAAATCGGCGTTCCTCGAAGCGTTTGCCGCCGACGTGTTCTTCGACGATCAGGCCGGTCATTGCGAACTGGCCCGTGAAGTGGTCGCCACCGGCCATGTGCCGCATGGCATCAGCAACGAGCCGTCGATCTAAAGCCCTGTGCTTCAAGACGTTGCGTTGCCCGTCGTACTCGCCAAGGCACTGCTAAGCTGAATCAAATCTCCGCCATGTTGGCTTGCGAGGAGGTCATATGATTCGTTCGATGCTGTATGCCACTGACCTCGGTCTGTACGCACCCTTCGTCATGCAGCATGCCCTGGCGTTGGCGCGAACGTTCAATGCCGATCTGTATGTAGTGCACGCGGTGGAACCGATGGGGCTGTTCGCCGAATCGGTGTTGCAGAGTTATCTCGACGAGCAGTCGCTGAACGAATTTCATAGCCAGGGTCTGAAAACAGTCATCGCCAATATCGAGCAGCGCGTGCTGGAGAGTTTTCGCGAAGAGCTTGGCGAAGAGGGCGAGCAGGATTTGCAGCGGATTCGTGCAGTGCGCGTGGTGCAGGGCGATCCGTCGCAGGTGATTCTCGAGCAGGCGCAGAAACTCTCTGTCGATTTGCTGATCGTAGGAAGTCACAGCCACGGGGTGGGCGCTGAAACGCCGTTGGGGCGCACGGCGGCGCGGGTCCTGCAACTGGCCAAGGTGCCGGTCTATCTGGTGCCGTTGGTGGAGCGGCGGCGACGCGAAGATCGCTGAAGCGGGAATAATGGCGCTTTGACAAAAAAGTTCTAGATTTATTCTTCAAACCATTAATATAGTTATATACCGTCGCTGATGCCCGTGGCGTCTATCTGCTTTGAGGGATACATATGAAGCTTCAACAATTGCGCTACATCTGGGAAGTGGCGCACCACGACCTCAACGTTTCCGCTACAGCCCAAAGCCTTTACACCTCGCAACCGGGCATCAGTAAGCAAATCCGACTGCTGGAAGACGAGCTCGGCGTTGAAGTGTTTGCCCGCAGCGGCAAGCACCTGACCCGCGTCACCCCTGCCGGCGAGCGCATCATCACCACCGCCGGTGAGATTCTGCGCAAGGTTGAAAGCATCAAGCAGATCGCTCAGGAATTCTCCAACGAGAAGAAAGGCACCCTGTCGATCGCCACCACTCACACTCAGGCACGTTATGCACTGCCGCCGGTGATCAGCAACTTCATCAAGCAATACCCGGATGTGGCGCTGCACATGCACCAGGGCTCGCCGATGCAGATCGCCGAAATGGCAGCTGACGGCACCGTCGATTTCGCCATCGCCACCGAAGCGCTGGAACTGTTCGGCGATCTGGTGATGATGCCTTGCTACCGCTGGAACCGCTGCGTAGTCGTGCCACAGGGCCACCCGCTGACCAAGCTGCCGAAGCTCACTCTGGAAGCGCTGGCCGAATACCCGATCGTGACTTACGTGTTCGGTTTCACCGGTCGTTCGAAACTCGACGAAGCCTTCAGCCATCGTGGTCTGACGCCGAAAGTGGTGTTCACCGCTGCCGACGCCGACGTGATCAAAACCTATGTGCGTCTGGGCCTGGGCGTGGGCATCGTCGCCAAAATGGCGGTCGACACCAAACTCGACAGCGACCTGGTGGTGCTGGATGCCAGCGAGTTGTTCGAATCGAGCGTCACCAAGATCGGTTTCCGTCGCGGCACTTTCCTGCGTGGTTTCATGTGCGACTTCATCGAGAAGTTTGCCCCGCACCTGACCCGTGAAGTGATGGCCAAAGCCATCGCGTGCCACAACAAGCAGGAGCTGGAAGAGCTGTTCGACGGCGTCGAACTGCCGGTCCACTGATCCACTGCTTCAGAGCACCTCGGTAACAGCAAATTGTTGCCGGGTGCCCGCCACCAGAATCTCTACCTCATCACCCTCGAACTTGCCCAGCAGGCTTTTGCCTAGCGGCGAGCGCGGCGTGATGACGGTGATCGGCTGACCCACCACATCGATTTTCAGGCCTGCCGCATCCGGTGCCAGGAACAGCCATTGCTCGCGACCTTTTTCGTCCTCCAGACCGAGCAGGGCGCCGACCTCTATCCCACGGTTTTCGTCATAGGCGCGCAGCGTCAGGTTCTGGCACAGCGCCAGTGACTGACGGATTTCCTCGACGCGTTTCGCTTGCCCTGCCGCCAGATACGACGCCTCAAGTCCAAGCGTGTCGTACTTGTTCTCGGCGATGTTCTCTTCGTGGGTCGCGGTTTCGTAAGCGGTTTGCGCGGCGCGTTCGGCTATATCGAGGTCGATGCGCAGCTTGTCGAGGATCAGTTGGTGGACGCTGTGTTTGTTCATGATCAATCGCAGAATTGCAAAACGTTGGCGCGGCTTTTTTCGCTTGGCGCGGTTTGGTCCTGTTGCAACCAGAACTGACATTTGGGGTTCGACAGATTGCGGCGGCTGTCGCGTGCCTGATCCAGACGATTCTGTTGCTCGTTCTTGCGCAGGTTTTCTTCGTACTGATCGAACAGCGGACTCTGCGGCGCAATGTCCGGCACCGGTTGCACCACGGGTGGAGTGGCCAGTTGCTGAACTGCCTGGGCCACCGGCGCCAATTGTTCATTGAACACAAAACGCGAGAGCAGCCAGCAGGTCAGCGCAATCGCGAGGAAACCCAGCCACAGGCCCAAGGCAATACTGCCGGTCAATTGCAGCGCGCTAAGCTGAACAGGCAAGGGGCGACGCGGGTTGGGACGATAGGGCATGGCTGCCTCCTGGCGGATGGTTGCGGGCAAGTGGCGATTGTCGCACGAAGATTAATCGCCGTCGGCTCTTCTGCATTCGCTCATTAATGCGGACAATCGGTGCTTTTGCCAACGGGAGTCTTGAATGCCGTCACTGAATACCCGCTGGGATATTTTTTGCACCGTCGTCGACAACTACGGCGACATCGGCGTGACCTGGCGTCTGGCCAGGCAATTGGTGGCCGAACATTCGCTGGCCGTGCGGCTGTGGGTTGATGATCTGCGTGCGTTCGAACGTATTTGCCCAGAGATCGATATCAACGCCGCGCAACAATGGCAGCAAGGTGTAGAGGTGCGGCACTGGCCGAGCGAGTGGTTGCCCATCGACGCCGCTGACGTGGTGATCGCAGCGTTCGCCTGCCAGTTACCGAGTGCTTACATGGACGTCATGGCCGAGCGGGAGAAGCCGCCGTTGTGGCTGAACCTCGACTATCTCAGCGCCGAAGACTGGGTCACCGGCTGCCACGGCCTGCCGTCGGTCAAATACAAGTCGGTGCAGAAAATCTTCTTCTTCCCGGGGTTCCGCCCCGGCACGGGTGGACTGCTGCGCGAAAGAGGCTTGCTCGAACAGCGTCGGCAGTTTCAGCGCGATGACCAGGCGCAGCAACAATTCCTTCAAGGTCTAGGCATCGAGCGCGCGCCCGACGCACAGTTGATCTCGTTGTTTGCCTACGAGAACGCTGGACTAGCCAGTTGGCTCGACGTGCTGGCGGCTGGCGCGACGCCCACGCATTTGCTGGTGCCGGAAGGGCGGATTCTCGGTGACGTTGCGCGCTGGCTCGGCGTGGAAACCTTGACCGTCGGGGCGATAGAGGTGCGTCACGCGCTGACCGTGCAGGTGCTGCCGTTCGTTCGTCAGGATCAATACGATCACTTGCTCTGGTGCTGCGATTTCAACGCGGTGCGCGGTGAGGACTCGTTCGTCAGGGCGCAGTGGGCGGGGCGGCCGATGCTGTGGCACATCTACCAGCAGGACGAAGACATCCATCTGGACAAGCTCGACGCCTTCCTTGCCCTGTATACGAAAGGCCTCTCGCCCGCAGCGGCGCAGGCGATGAACGGTCTATGGCAGGCGTGGAGTGCGGGTCAGCCGATTGGCGATCAATGGCTCAGCGCCCGTAAACACTGGCCAGAACTGCAGGAAAATGCCGAGACATGGTGTCTGGAACAAGGCTTGCAGGCCGATCTTGCCGCAGCGCTGGTACAGTTTTACCTAAATTGGATATGATACGCGGCCTAGATTTATGTAAATCCCATCCAAATTCGGATATTCGCAATGAAAACTGGTAAAGAACTCAAACCCGGTACCGTGATCCGTCTCGAAAACGATCCTTGGCTGGTTCAGAAAGCTGAATTCACCAAGTCGGGCCGTAACAGCGCGATCATGAAGACCAAGCTGAAAAACCTGCTGACCGGTTACAAGACCGAGATCGTTTACAGCGCTGACGACAAACTGGACGACGTAATCCTCGACCGCAAAGAAGCGACCCTGTCCTTCATCAGCGGCGACACCTACACGTTCATGGACACCACTGACTACACCATGTACGAACTGAACGCCGAAGACATCGAAGCCGTTCTGCCTTTCGTTGAAGAAGGCATGACCGATGTTTGCGAAGCGATCTTCTTCGAAGAGCGTCTGGTTTCGGTAGAACTGCCGACCACCATCGTGCGCGTCGTTGACTACACCGAAGGTTCGGCTCGTGGCGACACTTCCGGCAAGGTAATGAAGCCAGCCAAACTGGCCAACGGTACCGAGCTGCAAGTTGCTGACTTCATCGAAATCGGTGACAAGATCGAAATCGACACCCGCGAAGGCGGTTCCTACAAAGGCCGTGCCAAATAAGCACTGCTTTTTGCGGAAAGAAAAAGCCCGACCATTGAGTCGGGCTTTTTTGTGTCTGCAAGAAAGATCAAAAGATCGCAGCCTGCGGCAGCTCCTACACCTGTTCATGTAGGAGCTGCCGAAGGCTGCGATCTTTTTCTTTGCTTACACCGTGACGTGCAGACGTACTTCGACATTGCCACGCGTGGCGTTGGAGTACGGGCAGACCTGGTGAGCGGCGTCGACCAGGCTTTGTGCGTCGGCTTGTTCAAGGCCCGGCAGGCTGATGTGCAGGTCGATGTCCAGACCGAAACCACCAGGGATCTGGCCGATACCGACGTGGGCGGTGATCGAGGCATCGTCCGGGATTTTGCGTTTGGTCTGGCTGGCGACGAATTTCAGCGCGCCGATGAAGCAGGCCGAATAGCCGGCGGCGAACAGTTGCTCAGGGTTGGTCGCCGCGCCGCCAGCACCACCGAGTTCTTTCGGGGTGGCGAGTTTGACGTCGAGCACGTTGTCGCTGGAGATCGCACGACCGTCACGGCCGCCGGTGGAGGTTGCGATTGCGGTGTAGAGAGTTTGCATGGTGTGAGCCTCGATGGGTGTGATTTGTCGCGCTAACTGTTTGCGCGCTAAGTAAGTTCGAGGTGAATGTAGCTCGCTAATGTTTAGCGCGCAAGATAATTTTTGAAAAAAAGTTGGCTTCATGGGTCCGTCAGGAGCGCCAAGAGCGTCAGAACCCTTGATCCAGAGCAGTTATCAGCATTGAACAGGGGGCGGGAAAATTGCACAGCGCAGGGTTCAACTGTAGGAGCTGCGTCACGCTGCGATCTTTTGATCTTTAAAAACAACATCAAAAGATCGCAGCGTTCCGCAGCTCCTACATGGATTCGGTCCAGCCCGGGTTCAGATCAGGCTTTCTTGCAGGTGACTGCGCAGAGCCTGCAACTCGGCTTGCAGATTCTGCAAACGCTCAAGGCTGAAACCGCTGGCGCCGAGGATGCATTGCGGGATGCTTTGAGCTTTGTCTCGCAGAGCGCGGCCCTGCGCAGTCAACTCGACAATCACCACGCGCTCATCTTCACGGCTGCGTGTGCGACTGAGTAACCCTTCACCCTCCAGTCGCTTGAGCAGGGGGGTCATCGATCCCGGATCCGTCAGCAGCCGCGTGCTGATTTCTCCCACGGTGAGACCATCCTTCTCCCACAGCACCATCATCGCCAGATACTGCGGATAGGTCAGGCCGATGGCTTGCAGCATGGGCTTGTAGACTTTGGTCATCGTCAGCGTAGTTGAATGCAGGGCGAAGCAAGCCTGATTATCCAGCAGCAGGTCATCGCAGGTGTCGCGGTCGGTGGTCATGTCAAAGCCTTGATCAGTGATGCACATGAATCTAGCGTTCGAATGTTTAATGCGCCAGATAATTTTCCAGACGTTAGAGTCTGCCCAAATCTCGTTGCAACGCCAGATCCCACGGCGGCACCGGGCTGAAGCGGGTCTTGAGGTATTCCAGCAACAAACGGCTGCGCGAGTTTGTCTGCTGCTCCATGCGCAAGGCGTAGATGCCGGTGCTCTCGGGTTGCGGCAGACCGTTCTCGCAGAACAGTGGCAGCAGTTCGCCGCGCAGCAGATATTCGCTGGCCAGCCATGTCGGCAAGTGCGCGATGCCCAACCCGGCCAACGCGCCGCACACCAGTGCTTCAGCGTTATTGGCGCTCATGCGGATGCGTGCCGGGCGGTGCAACTGCATCTGCCCGTCTTGCTCGAAACGCCAGGCAAAGGGCGGGGCGAGGCCATCCCAGTCGAGGCCGTCATGTTCGCTCAATTGCGCGGGATGATTCGGTACACCGCGCCGCTTGAGATAATCGGGGCTCGCGCAGGCGATGCGCACCATGCTCGCCAGTGGCGTAGCAACCAGTCGGGTGTCGGCCAGTTGCCCGGCGCGCAACACCAAATCGACCTTGCCCAGATTCGAGCCGTGCATGTCGACGAAACTGTCGATCAGGTGCAGTTGCACATCCAGGCCCGGATACATCACCAGAAAATCAGCAATCACTGGCGCTAGATGTCGGCGTCCGAACGCTGCCGGCGCATCGATGCGGATCAAGCCTTCCGGTGCGCTGCTCAAGGAAACGGCTTCGGCGCGGGCCAATTGCAGTTCGGCGACGATCCGCCGCGCCCGTTCGGCAAAGGCCAGACCTGCCGGCGTAGCGCGTACGGCATGGGTGCTGCGAATGAACAACTGGCTGCCCACCGCGCTTTCCAGACTGTCGATGCGCCGCGCCACAGCCGAAGGCGTCAGTGGATGACGGCGAGACGCGGCAGAGAAACTGCCACTTTCCAGCACGTCGAGAAACAGCCCGAGTTGATCGGTCAATTGATTGGGATTCATGTTACTCAACGCTTGTGCGAAATCGGCACAGCCATTGTGCGTTGCTGTGCGTTTCCCCGCCAGCCGCGACTGCGTAGGATGAGTCGCCTCACGTAAGAGGAATTCGGCTGTGATGGAGTTTTTGTTGTTCCTGCTATTTGGCGCCGCGCTCGGCACACTGGGTGGCATCTTCGGCATTGGCGGTGGCTTGATCGCGATCCCGCTGCTCGGCGTGTGGTTCGGGCTTGATCAACAGATCGCCCAAGGCACGGCGCTGGTGATGGTGGTGCCGAACGTGATGCTGGCGCTGTGGCGCTATCACCAGCGCAATCGCATCGAACTGCGTCACGCGTTGCCATTGGCGGTGATGGGATTCTGCTTTGCCTGGATCGGTTCGATCTGGGCCGTGGGTATCGACGCGCAGACCATGCGCATTGGTTTCGTCGCCTTCCTCGTAGTGCTTTCGGTTTACAACCTGCTGAAAATGTTCGGCAAGCGCCCGGCGCCGACGGCCGAGATGCGTTACTCCTGGCCATGGCTGGGCGTACTTGGCGCGGCGTCGGGGACCATGGGCGGGTTGTTCGGTGTCGGCGGGGCGGTGGTCGCGACGCCGGTGTTGACCAGCCTGTTTGGCACCACTCAAGTGGTCGCCCAAGGCTTGTCGCTGGCGCTGGCATTGCCGAGTACCGGCGTCACCCTGGTGACTTACGCGGTGCACCACGAAGTCGACTGGATGATCGGTTTGCCGCTGGCGATTGGCGGTCTGGCCAGCATCAGTTGGGGGGTAAAAGTCGCCCACGCCATGCCGGAAAAACTTCTGCGTGGGCTGTTCTGTGGTTTCCTGGTGCTGTGCGCGGTGATGCTCGCCTTTAAAGTTTGAAGCCTTCGACGATGTGTTCGGCCAGGCATTCGGTGATCGGCGATGGATTGTTCAGATTGCGGATCAGCATGATGCTGGCCTCGGGCAGTTGCGGCAGATCTTCATCGGCACCGAGAATGCGCATGTCCGGGGTTATCAGGCTTTCCAGTTGCGCGGTGATCGCCAGACCCGCGCTCACTACGGCCATCAGCGCCGAGAGGCTGCTGCTGTTGTAGGCGATGCGGTAATCGCGGCCCATCGCGTCCAGCGCATTGCACGCCCACAAGCGGCAGAAACAATCACTGTTGAACATCGCCAGCGGCAACGGCGTCTGTTCGTGGGCGCTGAAATTTTGTGCCTCGGCCCAGACGAAACGCTCTTTGCGCAGCAGTTGGCCGATTTCGTTGCCCGGTTCGCGGGTGACGATCGACAAGTCGAGATCGGTGCGCTGCAACAACTGTTTGCTCGATTCGCAATGCACCTCGATCTGGATCAACGGATAGAACTGCGCAAATCGCGACAGAATCCCCGGTAGAAAACGCATCACGTAATCGTCCGGCGTGCCGATCCGCACCGTGCCGACCATGTGTGGCTCGCGCAGGGTATTGAACACTTCACTGTGCAGTTTGAGGATGCGCCGCGCGTAACCGAGCAGCACCTGACCCTCGGCAGTCAGGCGCACCTGCCGCCCGTCACGCTCGAACAATTGGCGCTGCAATACATCCTCTTCCAGGCGCTTCATCTGCATGCTAACCGCTGATTGCGTGCGGTTGACCATTTCGCCGGCGCGGGTAAAACCGCCCTGATCGGCTATCGCGACAAAGGTGCGCAAGACATCGGTATCGATACTGGGGTAGGCCGACAATTGATGAATCTCCGTGATGCATACCATCAGAAACATTCGTTGGATTGATCTTAGCGCTGGCGCGAGACTTGAGCCATCCACAACGGAGAGCAAAACGATGAAAGGTCAAAGAGAGTATGTAGGCGAAGAAAAATTTTCCGGCCATGGCCACATGGTTTCTGACTTGCTGCACAAGTTTAGCCGCTGGTACGAACTTCACCGTGAGCGTGAATTGCTCGCCAGTCTGAGCGACGAAGCGTTGAAAGACATCGGGGTCAGTCGTGCCGACGTCGAGCACGAGTCAGTGCGGCCGTTCTGGGATGATCCGATGCATAAATGATGAGGCCATCGCTACACAAAACCTTCTGGACTGAGGTAGGTTGCGAGCAGACAAGGAGATGCTCATGCCCGCGACACTGTCCTTTTCCCTCAAACAGGCTCGACGTCTGGCGCTGGCTGCCCAAGGGTTCAACGGGCGCCAGCCGCCGACCGTCAAGGCGCCCCACATCAACCGGCTGATCGAACGGCTGGGCCTGCTGCAAATCGACTCCGTCAACGCTGTAGTGCGCTCGCACTATCTGCCGCTGTTTTCTCGTCTTGGTTCCTATTCTTTCGATCTGCTCGACCAGGCTGCCTGGAGTTCGGGGCGTCGTCGTACGCTGTTCGAGTATTGGGGGCATGAGGCGTCGTTGTTGCCGTTGTCGATGTATCCGCTTATGGGTTGGCGCATGCAGCGGGCCAAGCGCGGCAAAGATATTTATCAGCAACTGGCGAAGTTTGGTCTTCAGCAACAGGATGTTATTCGCCGGGTTTTGAGCGCGGTCGAAGAGCGGGGCGCGTTGGGCGCCGGTAGTTTATCGACTCGCGAAGACAAGCCTGGGCAGTGGTGGGACTGGAGTGCGGAAAAACATGCGCTGGAATGGTTGTTCGCCGCCGGTGAAGTCACCGTCGCCGGGCGGCGTGGCTTCGAGCGTTTGTACGATTTACCGGAGCGGGTGATTCCTGCGGCGATCCTGCAACAACCGTTGCCTGATGAAGCGCAGGCGCAGCGTGGGTTGTTGCTGCATGCGGCCGAAGCGCTGGGCGTCGGCACGGAAAAAGACCTGCGTGATTACTTTCGCTTGAACCCTGCTGATGCACGTCCGCGACTGGCCGAGCTGGTCGAGGCGGGGCAATTGCAGATGTGCGAAGTCGCCGGTTGGCGGCAAATCGCTTATTGCCTGCCGGAGCCGAAAGTCCTGCGCAAGGTCGCGGCCAGTGCACTGCTGTCGCCCTTCGATTCGTTGATCTGGGAGCGCAGTCGCACCGAGCGTCTGTTCGATTTCCGCTATCGGCTGGAGATTTACACGCCGCAGGACAAACGCGTTTATGGGTATTACGTGCTGCCGTTTTTGCACAACGAGCGGATAGCCGCGCGGGTGGATTTGCGTGCCGAGCGGGCAGCGGGGCGGTTGGCGGTGCATGCGGTACACGAGGAGGAGCCGGGGCTGGATGAAGAGGGGATGTTGGCACTGGCGGTGAATTTGCGGCGAATGGCGGATTGGTTGGGACTGGCGCAGGTGCAGCTCAATTGCCAGCGCGAGAGTGCGGGGCGGTTGCGGGTGGCGTTGGCGCAGATTGATGTTGTCTGAGCTGACGCTATCGCTGGCAAGCCAGCTCCCACAGTGACCGAGTCGTACTAAAATTTTGTATACGACACAGATCCCTGTGGGAGCGGGCTTGCCCGCGATGAGGCCAGTTCAAACGATACAAATGTAGGATCTCAGCGCCGAACCTGCTTCAACGTTTCAGCAATCAAAAACGCCAACTCCAGCGACTGATCAGCATTCATCCGCGGATCACAATGCGTGTGATAGCGATCCGACAAGCCATCCTCAGTGATCGGCCGCGCACCACCAATGCACTCGGTGACGTTCTGTCCGGTCATTTCGATGTGAATGCCGCCGGCATAAGTGCCTTCGGCTTCGTGCACCTGGAAGAACTGCTTAACCTCGCCAAGGATCTGCGCAAAATCGCGAGTCTTGTAGCCGCTGCTGGCCTTGATGGTGTTGCCGTGCATCGGATCAGAGCTCCACAGCACCTGCTTGCCTTCACGCCGCACCGCGCGGATCAGCGCCGGCAGGTGATCGCCCACCTTGTTCGCACCCATCCGTGCGATCAGGTTCAAGCGCCCCGGATCGTTGTCCGGGTTGAGCACGTCGATCAGGCGGATCAGGTCGTCGGGGTTCATGCTCGGGCCGACTTTGACCCCGATCGGGTTGTTCACCCCGCGCAGGAATTCGACGTGTGCGCCGTCGAGCTGACGGGTGCGGTCGCCGATCCACAGCATGTGCGCCGAGCAATCGTAGTAATCGTTGGTCAGACTGTCGCGGCGCACGAACGCTTCTTCGTAGTTCAGCAGCAGCGCTTCGTGGGCGGTGAAGAAACTGGTTTCGCGCAGTTGCGGCGAGCTGTCCATGCCGCAGGCGCGCATGAATGCCAGCGTTTCATCGATGCGGTCGGCGAGGTGGCTGTACTTCTCGGCCAGCGCGGAGTTGGCGATGAAGTCGAGGTTCCACTTGTGCACCTGATGCAAGTCGGCAAAACCGCCTTGGGCGAAGGCGCGCAGCAGGTTCAACGTCGCGGTGGACTGGTGATACGACTGCAGCAGGCGTTCCGGGTCCGGCACGCGGCTCTTTTCGTCGAAGCCGATGCCGTTGACGATGTCGCCACGGTAGGCGGGCAGGGTCACGCCATCAATGGTTTCGTCGTTGGCCGAGCGCGGTTTGGCGAACTGGCCCGCCATGCGTCCGACCTTGACCACCGGGCAACCGGCCGCGAAGGTCATGACGATCGCCATTTGCAGCAACACTTTAAAAGTGTCGCGAATCTTTGCAGCGGAGAATTCGGCAAAGCTTTCGGCGCAATCGCCGCCCTGCAACAGGAACGCGCGGCCCTGAGTCACTTCGGCAAATTGACGACGCAGTTCCCGCGCCTCGCCGGCAAATACCAGCGGCGGATAACTGGCCAGGGTCTGCTCGACCTGGCGCAGATGCGCGGCGTCCGGGTATTGGGGTTGTTGCTGGATCGGCAGGGCGCGCCAGCTATCAGGGCTCCACGGTTGGCTCATCACGGTCTCTAAGGTTCTACGCACGGAAGGCCATGTTAGCAGCAATTAGTGCGTGACCTGCTCCCGCCCCTTCGTCGACAATCGCCGCTTTGCCACGGCGCCACTGCGGTGCCATCGCGTCACCGCGCCCGGTGACCACCAGGAGACGAGATGACTGAGGAGCGCGTCGAGCATCTGCTCGCCGAAGTACAGGATGAGTTCGGCGTGATTCGCGTGCTGGAAGTGGCCGATTACCGCTTTCTTGAATTCGGCGATGCGATCGAGCAGAGCTGCGTGTTCACTGCCGATCCTAGCTGGCTGGAATATGACTACACCCGGGCGATGCTGATTGGCGCGTTGTGCCACGAGCACCCGGAGAGTGCGCTGTTCCTCGGGCTCGGCGCGGGTACGTTAACGCAGGCGTGCCTCAAGTTTCTGCCGCTGGAAGATGTCGAGGCGATCGAGCTGCGCCCGGACGTTCCGCGCCTGGCCATTGAATACCTTGGCCTGGATGACGATCCGCGCTTGTACATCCGCGTCGGCGATGCCCTTGATTTGCTGCCCACTGCTGAGCCTGCGGACTTGATCTTCGTCGACCTCTATACCGACGTCGGCCCCGGCGTCGGGCATCTGGCCTGGAGTTTCCTCGGTGACTGTCAGAAACGCCTGAATCCGGGCGGCTGGCTGGTGATCAATCAATGGGCCACCGATGATGGCAAACCACTGGGCGCGGCACTGTTGCGCGGGCTCTATCACCGCCATTACTGGGAACTGCCGGTGAAGGAGGGCAACGTGATTCTGCTGGTGCCGGCGGATCTCGATCAGGCGTTGGATATGGAAGCGCTCGCCGCCCGGGCTGAGGCGTTGGCGCCGAGTTTGGGGTATTCGTTACAGTCGCTGATCAAGGCGATTCGCCCGGCGACATAAATGGCGATTGAGCCCCTGTAGGAGCTGCCGCAGGCTGCGATCTTTTGACTTTGATTTTTCAAGATCAAAAGATCGCAGCCTGCGGCAGCTCCTACAAGGGTTTGGGCAATGGCTCAGAGCCCTTTGAAGATCCCGGGCCGCCGCTCAACCAGAGAGCGCACCCCTTCCTTGGCATCTTCACTGGCCAGCAACTTCTTCACCAGCGGCGGCAAGCCCTGTGCCGCCGCTGTCTCGCCTTCATATCGCGCCTGTCGCGCCGACAGCAACGTCGCCTGCACCCCCAACGGCGCTTGCCGCGCAATCCGCTCAGCCAGTTCAATCGCGCGCGGCAGCAGATCTTCGCTGGCCATCACTTCCTGCACCAATCCCAGGCGCAACGCATCGTGCGCATCGAACTCGTCCCCGGTCAGCAACCAGCGCATCGCGTTGCCCCAGCCGGCCACCTGATGAAAACGTAAAGTCGCGCCACCAAAAGGAAAAATCCCACGCTGTACTTCCATTTGCGCGAAGCGGGTATTGCTCGCGCAGAGGTTGATGTCGGCGGCCAGCATCAATTCGATGCCGATGGTCAGGCAGTAACCCTGTGCCGCGACAATCACCGGTTTGCTGACCCTCGGCCCGACGAAAACACCCCATGGATCGCAACCGCCGGTCGGCACCTGCCAGCCTTGGGCGAGGGCGGTGCTGGCATTCACCAGATCCAGACCGGCGGTAAAATGCTCGCCATGGCCGAACACCACCGCCACCCGCGCCTCGCTGTCAGCCTCGAATTCGCCATAAGCCAGGCTCAGTTCATTGAGCAGGTCGAGGTCGAAGGCATTGCGCTTGGCCGCTCGATCCAGGCCGATCATATGCAGGTGACCACGGCGCTCCCGGCTGACGCGGCCAGGACAGGACTGATTCATGAGAATTTCCTCGAGCGGGGAGGGAGGGGGCCGCGACCACATGCCGCACATCGGTGAAGCGTTTAAGCAGTATCTTCAGCAGGGCCGGGCCCTTGGAAAATAGACCTTCGCACGATTATCCGCAAAACCCCGTTACACAACGGTGACGGACGGATTCAGGCGATAAAAAAAGCTCCCTTTTTCGGTAATTTCCGGTATAGTGCGCGCCGGCCTTTAGCCAGGCCGCGTCAAGGTAGCGCAATTCCCCGAAGTCAGCTTCGGCTGCATGTCCGCACTGCGGGCTCTTCCTGGACGTTTCTTTTTTTCTTTCATTCGTTTTCGCAAATCCCCGCCGACAAAGCTGCCAGGGCGACTCTTGAGTCTTACACGGCATGCGCAGCTTTGGAGCATGGGTCTTTGCGGATGCACTTAGAGGCAGACCCATGACCCAGGAAACCGGCGGATTCGCCGCTTTTAATCTTAATCCGAACATTCTTGCAGCCGTCATCGCGACTGGCTACGAAGAGCCTTCGGCTATCCAGCAGCAATCGATCCCGATCATCATGGCCGGCCAGGACATGATCGGTCAGGCGCAAACCGGTACGGGTAAAACCGCCGCGTTCGCTCTGCCAATTCTTCATTGCATCGATCCTGCCAAGCGCGAACCGCAAGCCCTGATCCTGGCGCCAACCCGTGAGTTGGCGCTGCAAGTTGCAACCGCTTTCGAAACCTACGCCAAGCAAATGCCGGGCGTTACCGTTGTGGCCGTTTACGGCGGCGCGCCTATGGGCCCACAACTGAAAGCAATCCGTAATGGCGCACAGATCGTTGTCGCCACTCCGGGTCGTCTGTGCGACCACCTGCGTCGTGACGAAAAAGTACTGTCGACCGTGAACCACCTGGTTCTCGACGAAGCAGACGAAATGCTCAAACTGGGTTTCATGGACGACCTCGAAGTTATCTTCAAGGCTCTGCCAGCTACCCGTCAGACCGTTTTGTTCTCGGCGACCCTGCCGCAGTCGATCCGCGCCATTGCCGAACGCCATCTGCGCGATCCGCAACACGTGAAGATCCAGACCAAGACCCAGACCGTTACCGCGATCGAACAGGCTCACCTGTTGGTTCACGCTGACCAGAAGACTTCGGCCGTTCTCAGCTTGCTGGAAGTGGAAGATTTCGACGCTCTGATCATGTTCGTGCGTACCAAGCAAGCGACCCTGGATCTGGCAAGCGCCCTCGACGCAAAAGGCTACAAAGCCGCTGCGCTGAACGGTGACATCGCCCAGAACCAGCGTGAGCGCGTAATCGACTCGCTCAAAGATGGCCGTCTGGACATCGTTGTGGCGACCGACGTTGCTGCTCGCGGTCTCGACGTTCCGCGTATCACTCACGTGTTCAACGTTGACATGCCGTACGATCCAGAGTCCTACGTGCACCGTATCGGCCGTACTGGCCGTGCCGGCCGCGAAGGTCGTGCCCTGCTGCTGGTGACTCCACGTGAGCGCCGCATGCTGCAAGTGATCGAGCGTGTAACTGGTCAGAAAGTTGCCGAGGTTCGCCTGCCGGACGCTCAGGCAGTTCTCGATGCGCGCATCAAGAAACTGACCAACAGCCTGGCGCCGCTGGTTGCCGATGCTGAATCGACTCACGGTGAGCTGCTCGATCGTCTGACTGCAGACATCGGTTGCACGCCGCGTGCTCTGGCTGCTGCTCTGCTGCGCAAGGCCACCAATGGTCAAGCGCTGACTCTGGCTGCGATCGAGAGGGAACGTCCACTGGTGCCGAACAACGCACCGCGTGGCGACCGTCCTGAGCGTACCGGTGATCGTCCGGACCGTGGTGATCGCGAGCGTCGCGCGCCGATTCCTTTGGGCGAAGGCCGTGCTCGTTGCCGTACCGCGCTGGGTGCGCGTGACGGTATCGCCGCTAAAAACCTGCTGGGCGCCATCCTCAACGAAGGTGGTCTGGCCCGTGAAGCGATCGGTCGCATCCAGGTGCGTGACAGCTTCAGCCTCGTTGAGCTGCCGGAAGATGGTCTGGACAAGCTCCTGACCAAGCTGAAGGACACTCGCGTTGCTGGTAAGCAGCTGAAGCTGCGTCGCTATCGCGAAGATTGATCTGCCCTTGGGCTGATTGATCGAGCATAAAAAATCCCCGACTGGTTCGGGGATTTTTTTTGCCTGCTTTTCAAGGGCAAAGAGCAAAGATCAAAAGATCGCAGCCTTCGGCAGCTCCTACAGTAGGGGAGCGCGATCTTTTGCTCTGGCTGTTTAACCGAACCGATAAATATCCATGCCCAGCGCGCCCATGGTGAATCCCTTGTGCGCCACGCTGAACGCTCCTCCGGCACCTCGCGCGAAATACAGCGGCAATAAGTGCTCATCACTCGGATGGCTGCGCACCGCGTTCGGAGCCTGCTGGCGGTAGTCATGCAGCGCTGCCTCATCACCGGCCGCGAGTTTGTCTATCACCCAGTCACGGAAGTCCTGGGCCCACGGCTCAACGCTTTCCGGGCCTGCGTGCCAATCCAGTTCCCCCAGGTTGTGAGTGATGCTGCCTGAGCCGATCAACAGAATCCCTTGCTCGCGCAAGCCTGCCAACGCTCGACCGACGCGGGTTTGCAGCGCCGGACCGCCACGGCTCGGTAGCGAAACCTGCACCACGGGAATATCCGCCTGCGGGTACATCAGCGACAGTGGCACCCACACGCCATGGTCGAACGGTCGTTGCGGATCAAGACGCGCAGGCAGGTCGCTGGATGTAAGTAGGTCAGCGACTTCAGCAGCCAGTTGCGGATTGCCCGGCGCCGGGTACTGCACTTCAAACAGCGCGCGGGGGAAACCGCCGAAGTCGTGCCAGGTTTCTGGCTGTGCATGGCTGCTGACCAGCAGCTCGTGACTCTCCCAATGAGCGGAGACAATCACGATGGCTTTGGGCCTGGGCAGCTCGGCGGCCAATCGTGTCAGCGCCGGGCCGCTGGCGCCGGGCTCCAAGGCAAGCATGGGAGAACCATGGGAAATAAACAGGCTGGGAAACATGATGGGTTCCTGAGCGGTAAGATGCCCCATCTTCAGACAGTCATTGATCTAAATCTAATATAAGTTTTAACGCTTTTTGATCGAATTATCGGGAGTCATTCATGCAGCCTGAGTTTTGGCACAAGAAGTGGGCGTCGCACCAGATCGGCTTTCATCTGCCGCAGGTGAACCCGCATTTACAACGGCACTGGCCGGATCTGAACATTCGCGCATCGGCGCGGGTACTGGTTCCGCTGTGTGGGAAAAGTCTGGATTTGCTGTGGCTGGTCGAGCGTGGTCATCAGGTGCTCGGGGTTGAGCTGTCACAGAAGGCTGTCGAAGACTTTTTCACTGAGCATCAACTACAGCCACAGATTAGCGAGAGCGGTGCATTCAAGGTCTATCGCGCTGACGCCATCGAGCTGTGGTGCGGCGATTTCTTTGCCTTGAAGGCAAGCGATGTGGCGGATTGCACGGCGCTGTATGACCGCGCCGCGTTGATTGCCTTGCCACCGCCGATGCGCGAGCGCTATGCGGCGCAGCTCCAGCAGATTCTGCCGCAAGGCTTGAATGGGCTGCTGATCACCCTGGATTACTATCAGGCGCAGATTCCCGGACCACCGTTTGCGGTGGGGGATGATGAGGTGCAGCGGTTGCTGGGCACTGGTTGGCAGGTGCAGACGCTGCAAGTGCAGGATGTGTTGCAGGAGAGTGGGAAGTTTTTGCAGGCAGGGGTGACGCGGCTGGAGGAGCGCGTTTATCGGGTTTCGACTCGTTAGGTTGTGTTGGCTGTTCCGGCCTCATCGCTGGCAAGCCAGCTCCCACAGTGAATTGCGGTGTATCGAAGATTGGGATAACACCACACAACCCTGTGGGAGCTGGCTTGCCAGCGATAAGGCCTGCATGAACAGCCGAGTACATGGCCCCCACAAAAAAGGCCCGCATCTCTGCGGGCCTTCTTGTTTTTACCGGTTGAATCAACCGAGACGACGCAGGGCGTCGATACGATCTTCCAATGGCGGGTGGCTCATGAACATGCGGGCGAAGCCCTGTTTGATGCCACCGTTGATGCCAAAGGCATTCAGGGTGTCGGGCATGTGCACCGGCAGGCCCTGTTCGGCGCGCAGGCGCTGCAGGGCGCCGATCATTGCGCTGGTGCCGGCCAGACGTGCACCGGCTTCGTCGGCACGGAATTCGCGTTTGCGCGAGAACCACATGACGATCGAGCTGGCGAGAATGCCCAAGACCAGTTCGGCGAAGATGGTCGCCACGTAGTAAGCGATGCCCTGGCCTTCTTCGTTCTTGAAGATCACCTTGTCGACGAAGTTGCCGATGATTCGCGCGAAGAACATCACGAAGGTGTTCACCACGCCCTGGATCAGCGCAAGGGTCACCATGTCACCGTTGGCGACGTGACCGATCTCGTGAGCCAGCACGGCTTTCACTTCATCGGGCGAGAACCGCTCAAGCAGGCCCTGGCTGACCGCGACCAGTGCGTCGTTCTTGTTCCAGCCAGTGGCGAACGCATTCGCTTCGTAGGCCGGAAAAATACCGACTTCGGGCATCTTGATCCCGGCTTCGCGGGACAGTTGCTCGACCGTTTGCAGCAGCCATTGCTCATGCCGGGTACGTGGCTGGCTGATGATCTGGGTGCCAGTGCTCATTTTCGCCATCCACTTGGAGATGAACAGCGAGAACAGCGAGCCGGCGAAACCAAAGACCGCACAGAAAACCAGCAGCTGACTGAGGTCGAGATCAACCCCGTTGGCCGCCATGAACCCGTTGAAGCCGAAAAGGCTCAGGGTGATGCTGGCTATCAGCACGACCGCCAGGTTAGTGGCCAAAAACAGCAGGATGCGCATCATGGTTGTAGAAATCTCCTCAAGCTAAAGATGTAGCGTACTGCGGGGTATATAAGGTGCTGCACCGGGCTATTCAACCGGGTGACTATTTCAAACTGTGTCCTACAGCTGATTCTTCGTCACGCAACCCCATTTCCCACAGCAGACACCGACACGGATGACGAACACTCGCGACCCGTCGCCATTGCGTCAGACGCATGTGACCGGTATGAATCGCAAGTGTAGAAGGCGAGCGGAAGCAGGGAATGCAGAAGTGTTGCTGAATCAGACAGTGCGCAACGTTCGGCCGTTGCGCACTGCTGGCCAGTTACTGGCGGTAGGACTTGAGGAAGTTGCCGATGCGGCCGATGGCCATTTCCAGCTCATCGACCCGGGGCAGGGTGACGACGCGGAAGTGATCGGGCCATGGCCAGTTGAACGCCGTGCCTTGCACCACCAGCAGCTTCTCGGAAAGCAGCAGGTCGAGGACGAATTTTTCGTCGTTGTGGATCGGGCAGACTTTCGGGTCGATCCGCGGGAAAGCGTACAGCGCGCCCATCGGCTTGACGCAGCTCACGCCCGGAATGTCGTTGAGCAACTCCCAGGTGCGGTTGCGCTGTTCCAGCAGGCGACCCTGCGGCAGCACCAGATCGTTGATGCTCTGATAACCACCCAACGCCGTCTGGATCGCATGCTGGCTCGGCACGTTGGCGCACAGACGCATGTTGGCCAGCATGTCGATCCCTTCGATGTAGCTCTGGGCATTGTGTTTCGGCCCGGAGATAGCGATCCAGCCAGAGCGGAATCCGGCCACGCGGTAGGATTTCGACAGACCGTTGAAGGTCAGGCACAGCAGGTCCGGGGCCAGCGATGCGGTGCAGATGTGCACGGCGTCGTCGTACAGGATCTTGTCGTAGATCTCGTCGGAGAACACCACCAGATTGTGCTGGCGGGCCAGTTCCAGCATGCCCAGCAACACTTCTTTCGAATACACCGCGCCGGTCGGGTTGTTCGGGTTGATGATCACCATTGCCTTGGTGTTCGGCGTGATCTTGGCCTTGATGTCGGCCAGGTCAGGGAACCAGTCGGCGCCTTCGTCGCACAGGTAATGCACGGCGTTACCGCCGGCGAGGCTGACGGCCGCGGTCCACAGCGGGTAATCCGGTGCCGGTACCAGCACTTCGTCACCGTTGTTGAGCAGCGCCTGCAGCGACATCACGATCAGCTCGGAGACGCCGTTGCCCAGGTAGATGTCTTCGATACCGACACCTTCGACCTGCTTCTGCTGGTAATACTGCATCACGGCCTTGCGCGCGCTGAACAGGCCTTTGGAGTCACTGTAGCCTTGCGCGGTCGGCAGGTTGCGGATCACATCCTGGAGGATTTCGTCCGGCGCTTCGAAACCAAACGGCGCCGGGTTGCCGATGTTCAGCTTGAGGATGCGCTGGCCTTCCTCTTCCAGACGTTTGGCGTGCTTGAGCACGGGGCCGCGAATGTCGTAGCAGACGTTGGCGAGCTTGTTCGATTTGCTGAACTGCATGGCGATGTGATCCCGAAAATGAACGATCCAGGCGGCGGATGGACAACCGTACTGGGATTCCTGCGTTTACACACAGACGGACGTCTTGAGCGCGTGGCTCCAAGAATCCGTTTGAATGCGCCCGGTCTGGCTGCCAGACTGGCGCGTAACGAGGCGCAATCATACGTGCCGCCCGATCCGTGGAAAAGGTACAGATCGGGCTTTTTCAGCCGCTGAGGTGTGATGATGGAAAAGTTGGAAAAAACTCTGGAAGAATGGCAAGCCATGCTCGACCCCGAGCAATACAACGTGTGCCGCCTCAGTGCGACCGAGCGACCGTTCTCCGGTAAATACAACGCCACCAAAACCGACGGTGTTTATCACTGTGTCTGCTGCAACGAGCCGCTGTTCGATTCCAAGACCAAATTCGATTCGGGCTGCGGCTGGCCGAGCTTCTATGCGCCGATCGGCGAAAGCGCCATGACCGAAATTCGCGATGTCAGCCACGGCATGATTCGCACCGAAGTGAAGTGCGCCCGCTGTGATGCGCACCTGGGGCACGTGTTCCCTGATGGCCCGCCACCGACCGGTCTGCGTTATTGCATCAACTCGGTGTGCCTGGATCTGGTGCCTCGCGAGTGATTTCGAGCTGAGCTATTGAACCCGTGTAGGAGCTGCCGAAGGCTGCGATCTTTTGATCTTGTCTGTAAAAACAAAATCAAAAGATCGCAGCCTTCGGCAGCTCCTACACGGGGGTAATCCTATTAATTAAATTGCACACAATTTAATTGCTCGCTATGTTTACCCTTCGACTATCTGCGGAGACCGTCACATGAGCGACAACCTGCTGAATATCCCGTGCACCACCATCAAAGGTGAGCAGAAAACCCTGGCCGATTACGCCGGCAAAGCCGTGCTGGTGGTCAACACTGCCAGCAAGTGCGGTTTCACCCCGCAATACAAAGGCCTTGAAGAGCTGTGGCAGACCTACAAGGATCAAGGTCTGGTGGTGTTGGGCTTTCCGTGCAATCAGTTCGGCAAACAAGAGCCGGGCAATGAGGGCGCGATCAGCGAGTTCTGCGAACTGAATTTTGGTGTGAGTTTCCCCCTGTTCAAAAAGATCGAAGTCAACGGCGCTGACGCCCATCCGCTGTTTGTGCAATTGAAGAAACGTGCCCCGGGCGTACTCGGTTCCCAAGGCATCAAGTGGAACTTCACCAAGTTTCTGATCGGCAAGGATGGCCAGTTGGTCAAGCGCTTCGCCCCGGCGACCAAGCCGCAGGACCTGAGCCGCGAGATCGAAGCCCTGCTCAAATGAACAGCCTGTCCGTTGATTCGCTGAAGCTCGACAGTCAGTTGTGCTTCAAGTTGTACGCCGCGTCCCGGGCAGTGATTCGTGGTTACAAGCCGATGCTCGATCAGCTCGGCCTCACGTATCCGCAATATCTGGCGATGCTGGTGTTGTGGGAATGGCAGCAAGCCGCGCCGGAGCAACCGACGGTCAAGGCCTTGGGCGAGCGTCTGGCGCTGGATTCCGGCACGCTGACGCCGCTGCTCAAGCGTCTGGAGCAGTTACAACTGGTGCAGCGCCAGCGCTCGGCGCGCGATGAGCGCGAAGTGCATCTGAGCCTGACGCCGCAAGGGCAAGCGCTGCGTGACCAGGTCGGGCCGCTCAAGGCCCGATTGCTTTGCGACAGCGGGGTGGACCTGGACCGGCTCAACGAACTGCGTAACGGTCTTGATCAACTGCTCGTGCAGATCAAGGCGCTGTCCTAGTCGGGATCCACTCATCCAGCAGCGCCGCCAATTCTTCACGGCGAAACGGTTTGGCCAGATAGTCGCTCATGCCGGCAGCCCGACAGCGCTCGCGTTCCTCGGACATGGCGTTGGCGGTCAGCGCAACGATCGGCAGGTTTGGCCAGCGTCCGCTCTGACGTATCTGTCGGCTGGCTTCGTAGCCGTCCATTACTGGCATGTTGCAGTCCATCAGCACCAGGTCGAACTCGTGGTACTCCAATTGATCCAGTGCTTCGGCGCCATGTGCGGCGACGATGACATCGCAACCGAGTTTGCCGAGCATGCCTTTTGCCACCAGTTGATTGACCGGGTTGTCCTCGACCAGCAACACCTTCGCGCGTTCGACCAGTGTCGACGTTTCGAGCTGTGCATTGTTGAGGGTGGCGACTTCAGGTTGCAGGGTGCGCCGCAGATTCTGGTAGAGCGCATTGCGCGCCAGAGGCCGTGCTTGTTGTTGCAACGGGGCGAGGGCTGCCGCCTCCTCACTGGGCAGGAAACTGCCGTAGGCGGTCACCAGCAGGATTGGCGCGACAAGTGTCGGACGCAGCCCGAACAGGCACTCCGGGCAATCGGTGATCACCACGTCGGGCATAACACCCAGCAGCGAGTCGTCGATGGTGCGTTGTTCGTACGTCAGGCCCCACACCGGCAACAGATTCTTCAGCAACTCCGCCAGACCACTGCTGGCCGCGGTAATGGCGAGAATTTTGCCATGCAAGGGCGGCGGGGCCAGCGCGCGGGTATGGCACGGCAGGGGCAAATCGGCGCAAAACTGGCTGCCGAAGCCGATCTCTGAACTGATGGTCAAGCGTCCCTGCATCGCTTCGCAGAGGTTGTAAGTGAGCGCCAGTCCCAGCCCCGTGCCGCCGTATTGGCGGGTGATACCGGCGCCTGCCTGGGTGAACGGCTGGAAGATTCGCATCTGGGCTTCCTGCGCGATGCCGATACCGGTGTCGCAAACCTCTATACGCACACCCTCCTGGTAAGCCGACAAACGCACATCGACCCGACCGAAACGGGTGAATTTCAGCGCGTTGGACAGCAGGTTGCTGACGATCTGCCGAACCCTTGTCGGATCGCCCAGCACCAGCGCCGGAAAGTGCGGATCAATCAGGCAAGTCAGCTCGACGCTGGGCGCCGCGTTTTGCGACAGCAGGTTGGCGGTGTCCTCGATCAGTGAGCCGAGATCGAACGGAATGTGTTCAAGCTCGAGTTGCCCGGCATCGAACTTCGACAAATCGAGAATATCGTTGAGCAATTCCACCAGCACCTTGCCGGAGTCGTGGGCGATCGACAGCTGTTGCTGCTGTTCGGCATTCAACGGTCCGTCGAGTGACAGGGCGATCATCCCCAGCAGGCCATTGAGCGGCGTACGGATCTCATGGCTCATGTTGGCAAGGAACGCCGAGCGGGCTTCGGCCATTTCCAGTGCAGTGCTGCGGGCGACTTCGAGTTCTTCGTTGGACTGACTGAGCCGGGCATTGATCGTCTTGAGCTCGACGGTGCGTGCCGAGACGATGTTTTCCAGTTGACCGAGGTAATCGGTCAGACGGTTTTCGGCATTGCGTCGCTGCTGGATCTCGGTGGCGATGTTCTCGAATTGCTGATTGGCGACTTTGACCAGCACGCCGATTTCATCGTTGGCGTGCCCGCTCGGGCATTCCAGGGTTGTAGGTTCCGCACTGCGCGGATCACGCCCGCTGAGTTCACGGATCACCCGCACCAGTGGTTTGGTCAGCATCACATAGAACAGCGCCAGGAGGATGCCGGTCAGGAGCAGGCTGCGGGCGAAGCCATTGAGCAGAGTCACCTCCGCCCGGCGCAGGAAGCGGCTGCCGAATGCATAGGTGTCGACTTCAAGCTTCAGGGTCCCCAGCGATTCGTTGGGCAGATGATCCAGATACAGGCGATCTTCGAACTGGCGCTTGGCGCCGAACAGATAATCACTGATGACCCGATAGCCGCTTTGCAGCTCCGGGCGTTTGACGCTGGCGAGCACCGTATTGTTGTTGTCGGTCAGTTGCGCAGAAATGATTGCCGGTGAGCGCAACAGCCCCAACGTGAGTTCCTGGGCCAGTTCGGCATCGATGTTGTAAGCGATGCGTGATGCCGGGTTGTGGCTGATTTCCAGCAAAGACAGGATTTCACGATTGATGGAGGCGTCTTCGCTGGCATAATCGATACCGATTTGCAGCAGGCTGAGCAGCGTGCCCAGAATGAACCCGACCAGCACGGTAAGCCTGGCTTGCTTGTACGACAGCCGGTGGGTGAATTTGATATCCATGGGGTGTTGAACCACTTTCGTTTCCCTTCGCTGCTCAAGCATAGTCGATCATGCATCGATACCGAGGTTCCCGAATCGCCTTGTAACAAGGCACGGAGCGGGAATTTTATCTGCGTGTCGTCGCTGGATCGCCATCATCACTGTGAACGTGCCCGAGGAAAAGACGTGGATTCCCGATTAAATGCTTTTCTTGAACGCGCCGAGTCGGTTCTGGCGCGGATCGAACCCTTGTTGCCGGCAACGCGCCCGGTGATTGACTGGGGCACCTGCCTGGCCGCGCGCTGGCAGCGTGACGGACGCAGCGGGTACCTGCTGCCGCTGGAAGTCAGCCTCGACATGCGTCTGTCCGATCTGATCGGCGTCGACCGTCAACTGGAGCAGCTGGGGCGCAACACCCGGCAATTTCTCGATGGCATGCCGGCCAACCATGCCTTGCTCTGGGGCTCGCGTGGCACCGGCAAATCCTCGCTGGTGCGCGCATTGCTCGCGGAACACGCCGAGGCGGGCCTGCGCCTGATCGAGATCGAGCGCGACCATCTGGCCGACTTGCCACGGGTGGTCGAGCAGATCGGCAAACTGCCACAACGTTTCGTGTTGTTCTGCGATGACCTGTCGTTCGAATCCGGCGAAGGCGATTACCGCGTCCTCAAGAGCGTGCTCGACGGTTCGTTGGAGCAGGCGCCGGACAACGTCCTGCTTTACGCCACCTCCAACCGTCGCCACCTGGTGCCGGAGAAGGAAAGCGACAATGAGAACTGGAAGCGCGTCGACGGCGAGCTGCACCCCAGCGAAGCGGTGGAGGACAAGATCGCGCTGTCGGACCGGTTTGGTCTGTGGCTGTCGTTTTACCCGTTTACGCAAGAACACTTCCTGAACGTCGTCGAGCACTGGATCGGCCAGTTGGCTGCCAAGGCCGGTTTGAGCTGGCAACGCGACGAAGAGCTGGAGATTCTCGCCGTGCGCTGGGCCACCGGCCGCGGCAATCGCAACGGACGTTGCGCGTACCAATTCGCCCGATACTGGGTGGGACTGAAATTGTTGGAGCACAAGGCATGATTGATTTGCAACAGAGCGGCCAGGGCCTCGAAGGCTATGGCATGTTGGCCGCACAACTGGAATCGCTGCTGGCGGACGAACGCGACTTTATCGCCAACGCCGCGCAGTTTTCGGCGTTCCTGTTCAACCAGCTCGACGATTTGAACTGGGCCGGCTTCTACCTTAATCGCAACGAAGAGCTGGTGCTGGGGCCGTTCCAGGGGCAGATCGCTTGCGTGCGCATTCCGTTTGGTCGCGGTGTGTGCGGCGCTGCTGCGGCCACTCTGCAGACGCAGCGGGTTGAAGACGTTCATGCGTTTCCCGGCCACATCGCCTGCGACAGTGCGTCGGAAAGTGAACTGGTGGTGCCTCTGGTCAAGGACGGTCGCCTGATCGGCGTGCTCGATCTCGACAGCCCCAAGCTCGCCCGTTTTGGTGTGCACGATCAGGCTGGCATTGAGCAACTGGCGGCGATTTTCCTGCGCCTGACCGACTGCTGATCATGCGTCGAGGCCAGCCTTGTGCAACAGGCTGGCCGGGTCCACGGCATCAATCTGCTGTGGGTCGAGAAAACGCTCGGCGTACTGCAGGTACACGCCTTCGTTGATGAACAGACCAAACAGCTGCGCATCAATGTGTGCCTCGCGGCTCATGGTCGCCATGATTCCCAGCGCTTCGCTTAACGACTTGGCCTTTTTGTACGGGCGATCGGCTGCGGTCAGCGCCTCGAAGATATCGGCAATTGCCATCATCCGTGCCGGCAGGCTCATTTCTTCGCGTTTCAGACGTTTCGGGTAGCCACTGCCGTCCATTTTTTCGTGATGGCCGCCGGCGATTTCGGCAACGCTGTCCAGGTGGCTGGGGAAGGGCAGGTGGCTGAGCATCATGATCGTCTGCACCATGTGGTGATTGATGATGTAGCGCTCTTCGCGGGTCAGCGTGCCCCGGGCAATGCTCAGGTTGTACAGCTCGCCGCGATTGTATTTGTAACGCGGCACCTCCAGTTTGAATCCCCACGGGTTGTCTTCGGGAATCAGCTCGTTTTCGTTGCGTTCAAGCAAATGCTCGGGTTTGTCCGCCAGCAGTTTTTCGCTGACCGGCAAAGTCGGTGCAGGCGTGCGTGCCTGACGCTTGTTTTCCTCCCATGAAACGCCCAGACGGTCATCCAGTGTGCGCATCCAGGTGAGACGGGAAAGCTTGTCGAGGCGTTGCAGATCGGCCTCGGCCATCGCCTCACTGCCCAGATTGCAGCGAGCGATAAAGGCGAAGTCTTCGTCCAGTGCCGACAGGTTGGTATCGCGCAGTTCAGCCAGTGATGGTTCGTCGCCGCCCAGGGCCCGCGCCTGCCAGTAACTGATCCAGGCATCACGCTTGAGCACTTCGAAACGGGTGCGAATCTCGTGGATCCGGTCGTTGATGGTTTCCAGTTTGGTGGCCTTGTCGACCACGTATTCCGGCGTCGTGACCTTGCCGCAATCGTGCAACCACGCGGCAATGTGCAAGGCTTCCCATTCATCCTCGGTGGGTTGATAGGCGCTGAAGGGGGGCGCTGTGCTCGCCGCTGCAGCCTGGGCGAGCATCAGGGTCAACTCTGGCACCCGCTGGCAATGCCCGCCGGTATAGGGGCTCTTGGCGTCGATGGCGCCGGCGAGCAGATGAATGAACGCATCAAGCAATTGCTTCTGTCTGTCCTGCAGACGCTGGCTCTCGATACTCACTGCAGCGGCGCCGGACACCGCTTGCAAGAAGGCGATGCGGTCGGGCCGCAGTTTTTCCATGTCGGCCGGCGTGCCGCTGTCGTTGACCAGCAGGATCAGCAAGCCAATGGTTTCGTTGTGGCGGTTGTGCAGGCGGATGCCGATCAGATGAACGCGGGGCGAGGCCATTGCCAGCAGGATTCGCTGCAGGTCACCAGCCTGATCGACACCGAAATTGCTCACCACATTATTGGCGCTGACCAATTCTTCGAACCACGCCGGACCGCTGTTTTTCTGCAAGTCGTGACCCTGAATATCGAACGCCTCCAACAACTGCGGTGCGCCGTCGATGATCAGTCCGTAAGGCTCCATGCGACTGCTGTCGTTTTCACGCAGATAAATCAGCCCGGCCTGAGCCTGGGCGATTTGCACCGTTTCAAACAGCACACGTTGCAGCAGCGGGGCAAAGCGCGTTTCGGCGCCCAGGGTATCGGTGATGCGGAAGAAGCTCGCCAGAGTGTCTTTCATTCGCGCCATCGACACGCTCAGTTGGTCGACTTCCAGCACCGGTGAGCGTCGAGTCAGGGGAAAATTGAAATCGAAACTGCGGATTGCATCGGCTTCCTTGACCAGCGCATGCAGCGGTTTGACCAGAATTCGTGAGATCAGCCAACCCAGTGGCAGGCACATCAGCAGCGTAGCCAGGGTGATCAACGCGCCTTGCCAGCGCATGCGATAGGCATCGACCAGCAGTTCGTCTTCCGGCACCAGCAGGGCCAGTTGCAAACCTTGCGGCCCGCCTTCCTGAATGCTGCTGCGGGCTACGATCCATTGCCGGCCATCGGCCTCAAGGCGATTGGCGGTGGGGGCATCGGACAGCAGCGCGTGCAAAGTCGGGCTCAGGTCGGCTGCTTTTACCAGGTGCGCGGTACTGTCATCGACGATCAGACGGCTGCTGTCGGGGTAGGCCACGGCGTTGCCCTTGGCATCGAACAAGGCAATTTCGGTAGACGGCGTCACCACATGTTTGGTCAGGGTGGCAGACAGCGCGGCCAATGTCAGGTCGGCCCCGATTACCGCGTTTTCACCGCTGCGTCGGGCCAGCGTGGTGCCGACATTGCGGGTTGAAAAAAATACGTAGGGCTCGGTGGTGATCTGTTCGGTTTGCTGGCGGGCATTGACGAACCACGCTCGGCTGCGCGGGTCGTATGAGTCTACGGGATTGTCCTTGCGGCTGAGCTGAGTCAGCGTTTGATCAAAGAACAGCGATTGCGAGCGCGCTTTACCCTGCAAGTCATGCTCAATGCTCCAGACCTGGTAAGCGGCGGCGTCGGGAGCGTTGAACAGCGATTTCAGGGCTGCGGTGCGTAGCGGACGCACCATGAAGAAATCGCCATTGGCATAACCCATATAGAGCGAAGCCAGACTCGGGTTGTCCGTGAGCGACTGGCTGAACGGCTTGAGCAGCGGCAAGCGTTGTTCAAGGTTCAACGCTTGAGTGGCAGGGTAGTCCGCCAGCAGGCTCAGCAGGTGCCGGATCGGCTGATAGGTGGCGGATATGTCCAGGCGCACGTCCTGTTCGATCCGGTTGAACAGCTTCTCGCTGCTCGACAGAATGATGTGCGTGGTCTGGCGATAATTGAACAACCCCAGTACCACGCCGGTGAGCAGCAGGAGAAACGTGAACATGACGCTGATGTGCACGTGCAGCGGGAAACGGCGTTGTTCCGGGCGCAGTGGGCTGGGCATTTCCGGTTCTCCATGACGTTTGACTCACTGCTCAGCGCCTAAGCATAGTTAAGGCAAGCTCATTGCGCCTTGATCGGACAAAACCAGTTGTTGCTGCAGAGCTTGCTCCAGTTCGAGCATTGCCTGATTGCTCGCCTCGCAACGACGGCCAATCTCCTCTTTTGCCAATGCCTGCGCGCAGGCTTGTTCGAGGGCATCGCAGCATTCGATCACGCGCGATGCCTGGGCAATACGCGCGGCGCCTTTGATTTTGTGGGCGACCACCGCCAGCGCGTCGCGATCATGTTCCAGCGCCAGCGTGAGTAACTCCTGACGATCGAGACGGCTGCTTTTGAGCAGTTCCACCAGCAGACGCCGAGCCTGTACGGGGCTGCCACCGGTCAACATGTTCAGACTTTGCAAATTGAATGCCGGTGTCGGTGATAACGGGGTGATGCCGTCGACCCACTGGCCGAGCTGACTCAGGCTCAAGGGTTTGAACAGGCAGTCATCCATGCCGGCCTGTTTGCAGCGTTGTACTTCCTCGGGTTGCGCGTTGGCGGTGAAGCCCAGCACCGTGCAGGGCGGGCAGCGGTTCTGCAGCTCGTGCTGGCGAATGGCGCGGGTCATGTCATAGCCGTTCATCAAAGGCATGTTGCAGTCGACGATCACCAGGTCGAAGCCGCCATCCTTCCACAGCTCAAAGCCGCTGCGGCCGTTCTCGGCGATGCTGAAGTGATGACCGAGGAACTCCAGCTGCTGACACATCAACAAGCGATTTGCCGGGTGGTCATCCACCACCAACACGCGCAAGGGTGTCTGTGAGGTCTTGATCGAGGGTTCGCTCCTGGCGGTGCTCACCTGCGCCGGAAAAGTTTCCAGCGGCAGGGAAACGCAGACCTGAGTACCGATGCCGGGCTGGCTGCTCAGTTGCAGTTGGCCGCCCATCATTTCGCAGAGGTTGCGGCTGATGACCAGCCCCAGGCCTGCACCGCTGCGGGCCAGTTGATGGCTGTTCTGCGCCTGTGCGAAGGGTTCGAACAATCGCTGCTGATCCTCCGCACTGATACCGACGCCGCTGTCCTGTACCGTCAGTTGCATCAACGCAGGCGCAGGCACGTCCGTGCTCATGAGGTCAAGGGTGATCCTGATGTGTCCGTGCTCAGTGAACTTGATGGCATTGCTGACCAGATTCGACAGCACCTGCTTGAAGCGCAGGGGGTCCAGATGCACATCGACTGCCAGATCCGGCGGGTTGAAGATGACTTGCAGTGCGAGGTTCTTTTGTCGGGCGAGGCCGTCGAAGATTCTTCCGACAGACGTCACCGTATCGACCAGGTTGACCCGTTCCGGGCACAGGCTCAGACGCCCGGATTCAATCCGGGCGATGTCGAGAATGTCGCCGATCAGCCCCAGCAGATCCTTGGCCGAATGGTAGGCGGTGTCTATCGAGGAGCGATCCGGATGCTGTTGGTCCATGCGCCTGAGGGTCAGTTCGAGCATGCCGATCACGGCATTCATTGGCGTACGGATCTCATGGCTCATGGTTGCGAGGAATGTGCTTTTGGCGCGGTTGGCCTCATCCGCCTGCTCTTTGGCTGCCCGCAGGTCTTCGAACAGCTGACGGCGTTCGCTGATGTCGATCCAGCCGCCAATGATGCCTTTCACGTCACCACTGGAATCGCGATAGGGAATTATCCAGTGATAGATCGTCAGACGTCGGTTGCCGATGTGCAGCGGCCGGTCGAGCAACAGCGGAATGCCTTCAGCGACGACGCGCTGGTAATCGGCGTGGAAGGCTTGAGCCTCAAAAGCGTTGCTCACGGTACCCTGCATGACGCTTTTGCCAATGACGTCCTCGCGCTTGGCATTGAACGTTTCGAGGTAACTGTCGTTGCAGCTTTGCAGTAACCCCTGGCGGTCGCGAACGTAGATCGGATGTGGTGTGCCGTTGACCAGCGAGCGCATGAATTCGAACTGGTCGCTCAGGGCCCGCTCCGCCGCCTGGCGTTGTTTGATCTGGTGGCGCATGTAGGCGTTCCACGCCAGCAACAGCAGCAGGAGCAGGCAGGCGCCGATGATTACTTGATAGAACAGCCGCTGGTAGTTGCGCCAGATATTTTGCGAAGCCGTGGAGTAACCACGCCAGCGGCCATTGATTACGCCCAGTTCTTCGGGGGAAATGCTCAGTAATGCTTTGTTGATGATCGAATTCAGTTCCGGGTTGTCACGCGCGGTTACCAGAGAAAACGCAGCCTGCCCGGTGCCGATGGTGGTGGTGATTTGCAACGCTCGTTCGAAGATTTGCGAGGAGATGAAGTAGTTGGCGATCACCAGTGAATTGACCGCGCCGTCGACGTGACCTTCGGCCAGCAGGGAGACAGCGCTGAAGGTATCCGCCGTCTCAACCAGTTGAATACGCGGATACTCGCTTCGCAAGTACTCGACCATCGGATTGCCTTTGGCGATCGCCAGTTGCTTGCCCTTGAGCTGGCCCAGATTGGTCGGACTGTCGGCGCTCTTGCGCGTCAGCAGGACATAGGAGTTTTCCAGATAGGGTCGACTGAAGTTCAGGGTTTTTTCCCGTTCGGCAGTCGGAAGGAGGGCGGCAATAAGGTCGGCCTGATGGCTGTCTATCTGCTGGATCATCTCCGCGTCGCTACGACTGCGCCGGATCTCGAAACGCAGACCGGTGCGCAGGCGGATCAGTTCGAGAAGGTCGGCGCTGATCCCGCGAAAATTGCCGTCGCCGTCGAAGAAGGTCAGCGGCGCATAGGCCTCATTCACGACCACACTGACGACAGGATGCCGGTTGCGCCATGCTTCTTCGCGTTGGGTCAGTTGCAGCTTCTTGTCGGTGAGCAGCAGATCGCTGCCGGCGCTCCAGCGTTTGGCGATATTTTCACGCTCGCTACGCGGCACCGCTTTGAGCACGGTGTCGATGATACTCAACAACTGCGGATTGTTGCGGCGTACGGCGAAGCTGAAACCGTGGGCTTCCTGCTTGCCGAAATTGGCCATGCGTACGTTGTTGAGGTAGCCCTTGTTGATCATGTAGTGCGTGGAAATGGTATCGCCGAGAAATACATCGGCCTGGTCGAACGCGACGGCGTTGATTGCATTCTGGTAGGAGGGGTAGCAGGTAATAAGGGCTTTGGGGTACAGCGCCTTGACCTCATGCAGCGGCAGGTAGTGATACACCATGCTCAGGCGCAATCCTGCCAGGCCTTCGGTCAATGTGCGGCTTTCGTCCTCGCGGGTGACGAGCACCGGCTGATCATTGGCATACGGTTCGGACAGCGCAAGGTTGGCGTTGCCGGCTTCATAGCCGTTGGCCGTACCGAGCAGGTCGATTTGACCATCGACCAGCGCGCGAATCGCGGCCTCCCGGGAGGGAAAGCGTTTGATCCGGATCGGCATCCCGGTGGCCTCGCCAATAATCCCTGCATAGTCGGCGGTCAGACCTTCGTAGTCCTGGCCACTGACAGTCATGTCGAAAGGCGGATAGTTCGGCGCGGAAGTGCCCAGTAGCAGCTCGCTGCGGGTTTGCAGCCACTGTCGTTGAGACTGCTCAAACGCTACCGGCATCGACTCGTTTGCCGACCGGCTGAGCAAGGTGTAGTCCGGTGAGCCGCCCTGCATGGCGAACACGTTGGCGCTCAGGAAAAGCCCTGCACTCAACGCAATTAGATAGTCCTTTAAACGGCTGTGCATGCGGGGTCTCACACGAGTGCGTTGCGTTTGGCCATCTCGATAAGTTCTACAAGGGATTTGGCTTTGAGTTTTCGCATCAAACGTTTTTTGTAAGTGCTGACGGTTTTATTGCTAAGAAACATCCCCTTGGCTATTTCCTTGTTGGTGCGACCTTGGGCAAACAATTGCAAAACCATCAATTCGCGATCATTGACGGACTTGAAGAGTTCCAGTTCCGTATAACGAATATCGTCACTGCGAACCGGATTCAACGCCTGACTGGGGAAATAGTTGTAGCCGGAAAGTACGGCTTTTATCGCGCTGACCAGTTCGCTCAAATCCTCCTGTTTGCATACATACCCGGAGGCGCCGGATTGCATGCAGCGAATGCCGAACAAGGTCGGACATTGAGCGGTCAGCACCAGGGTTTTCAAAGGTGAACTCATGGCGTTGAATCGGGCCAGCACCTCCAGTCCGTCGAGCTTTGGAATGCTGATGTCGAGAATGATCAGGTCAGGCATGCACTCGCGCACCATCTGCATGGCATCAACCCCGTTATCGGTCTCACCGACGACCTTATAACCTTCATGTTCCAGCAGCATGCGTACGGCAAGACGAATGACCGGGTGATCATCGACAATAAAAGCGGAGTTCATAATCAAATCCCATACAAGCACGAATAAAGCGCGCACCTTAGCTCAGATGAATGAGCGCTCGCATGAGCTGACATGACTTCAGTTGTGTTATCGGATAATTCCTACATTTAATAAGGAAAAAGACTACAGCTGAACTAGGTCGAGCGTAAGGAAGTGCAAGAAACGTATTGGCTTATAGTTCGCCTTTTTTGTTTTGCAAGTGCCGGCTGTAATTGGCTTTCAATAGTGTTTAAGTCTGGTGAGATCTGGCGGGTTGGCCGGTTGTTTTTAGTGGTTACATTGCGTCATGAATCGACAAGAGTTTGCCATTGATAATGGCATCGCGCAGGGTGAGCGCCTTGCATTCAGCCGGCCCGGGTTGCTGGCCGGCTGAACGGGGCGAGGTCAGTGACTGGAGCGACCGGTCATTTCCAGCGCCATGTCGCTGGCGTAGCCGTCGGTCATGCCGGCGATGAAATCAATCATGCGCAAAAATGACGTGTGCAACGAACCTTGCGGATCAGGCGCGTTGTTGCCCAGCAGATCGAGGATGCGCCGGCTCTTGAACGACGGGGTGCGTCCATTGTGTTGTTCCAGTGCGGCGCCGCAAAACGAGTTGAGCAGGATCTCCAGCGTCGTGTAGGCGCCGATTTCGTGCAGCGTCTTGCGTTTGTCCTGAAAGATCTTCTTGCGGGCAATGTCCTTGGCGTTCAACACGCAGCGTTTGGCCGGACCATGCATGTGCTCGACCAGATCGCCGTGCAGCGTGCCGGCCAGTAACGCGTCCTGTTGCTCGACGAAGGCCCGCGCCGCGGCATTGGTCAGATGTTCGATGGCCTTGCCGCGCAGGATCGCCAGTTTGCGCCGCCGCGAATCCTGCGGACCAAGCTGACGATAGGTTTCCGGCAGGTCATCGCCCACCAGTCCAAGCAGCAGCGACTCGACTTCGGCGTACTCCAGCAGCTCCATCTCAAGGCCGTCTTCGAGATCGATCAGCGCATAGCAGATGTCATCGGCGGCTTCCATCAGGTACACCAACGGATGGCGCGCCCAGCGTTGATCTTCGAGTTGTGGCAGGCCAAGCTTGTGAGCAATCTGCTCCAGCAGCGGCAGCTCGCTCTGATAGCAGCCGAACTTGTGTTTCTTGTAGCCGAGGGAGTCCGCGTGTCGGGCCGTCCACGGGTATTTCAGATAAGTGCCGAGGGTGGCGTAAGTCAGGCGCGTGCCGCCGTCAAACTGATGGTACTCAAGCTGAGTGAGCACGCGGAAACCCTGGGCATTGCCTTCGAAATTGAGGAAGTCACCGCGCTCGGCTTCGCTCATGCCATCCAGCCAGCCGCGCCCGGCCGCCTGTTGAAACCAGTGGCGAATCGCGTCTTCACCGGAATGGCCGAACGGCGGGTTGCCGATGTCATGAGCCAGGCAGGCCGATTGCACGACCATGCCCAGATCACTCGGATCGCACCATTGCGGCAGCGCACTGCGCAGTGTTTCGCCGACGCGCATACCCAGCGAGCGGCCCACACAACTGACTTCCAGCGAGTGGGTCAGGCGAGTGTGAATGTGATCGTTACTGGTAACCGGGTGCACCTGGGTTTTACGGCCCAGGCGGCGGAAGGCGCCAGAAAAAATGATGCGGTCATGATCTTTGTGAAAAGGGCTGCGGCCAAGTTCTTGCGGACTGTGCAGCGGCTTTCCGAGACGTTCGCGGTTGAGCAGGGTTTGCCAATCCAAGGCTGATTCTCTCCGTCTGATGGATGAATTGCCCTAGCTTCCGGGTTCAGGTCTGCGCCTGCAAGTGCAACTACAGTCCCGCCGCATCAATGTCGATCAACAGCAACCGCTCACCATTGTCGAAAAATTGCCCGGCCGTCAGGCAATACTGGTTGCTGGTGGCATCGCGGTAGGTGTTGGACAGGGTCAGGCGCCGCTCCTCCCAGCCTTCGGCGAGCAAATGGTAGAAGTACGGGCGCCACGACCAGTTGTGCCCCAGATAGCGGTCGTCGGAGACCCAGCCGTTATGGCGCCATTCCAGATTGGGGGTCAGTTGCGTGCCGTGACGATCACATTGGTAGAACCGCAGCAGCCATGGGAAAGCGTCCAGTTGCGGTAATGCGCTGAGTGGCGCACGAGCGTGTGCCCAGTTCTGCAGGATCGCCATCAATTCGCTGAGTTGGTGGCGCATCTGCATCAGTCGTCCTCGCTCGGCGAGCTTCTGCTGAACGTAACGCTGGCGCAGTTCGGCAAAACGTTGCACAAACGCGTCGGTGGCAAAGAACGCCTCTTGCGCCCGCGCGAACAGAAAACCCTGCACGTAACGCGATCCGCATTCCAGGGCGAAATTCAGCTGAGCCTCGGTCTCGACGCCCTCGGCAATGATCCAGCAACCCGTCTTCTCGGCCATCTGCGCCAGCGCCTTGACCACGTCGCTGCTTGGCCCGCCTAAAGCGGCTGCCTGAAACAGGCGCATGTCGAGTTTGAGAATGTCCGGTTGCAGGGCCAGCACCCGGTCGAGCTGCGAGTGACCGGCGCCAAAATCGTCGATGGCGATTCGCGCCCCCGCCTTGCGATAACGGCCAACCACTTCGGCCAGACGTTGGCTGTTGCCGCCAAGTTCGGTGATCTCGAACACGATGCGTTGCGGATCGACATTGTGTCGCGCCATTTGTTTGAGGCTGGGCAGCGCTTGGTCGGGGCGTAGACGGCTGATCCAGTGGGGCGACATGTTCAGGCTGAGAAACCAGTCTGCCGGTGCTTCGTGCAGACGGCTCAAAGCGTTGTCGCGGATCTGTCGGTCGAGGCGACGCAGGGCAATGGCCGGCGTACGCGGATCGGCGAACAACGGCCCGACCGATGTCAGTTGTCCATCAGCCTGGCGCAGGCGGCCAAGTGCTTCGACGCCTGCAATACGTCCGGTGGCGGTATCGATGAAGGGTTGAAAGCAGGCGAGCGGTTGCCCGTCGATCACGAGGCCTCCTTAGTCGTTGTTGTTCTGAGTGAACCCGCCGACCGGGTAGGCACGCGGGATTGAACCTCCAGGTAAAGAGGTTAATCCCGCCGACATTGCAAGAATGTAGCCAGATACGTCAGTTCAGCGCTTGCCAGAACTCTGCATGACCAGTCTGACCAGTGGCCCTAGGCTGGTACCGAGGCGAATCAGTCGGGTAAGGCCACCGACACCGCCGCTTTTCGCGCCTTTGCCGGTGATGAAACCCAACAGCGTGACCGCGGCAACACCCCATAACGGCGCATGTTTGATCCCGAATCCGCCTTGCAGGTTTTGCGACATGCCACGCATGCGCTGCAAAGGTTGCAGCACTTGCCCGGCCTCATGGCGGATTTCCTGCCGATGCATTTCCATGCGCAGGCGAATGAGTGCCTTGCGCATTTCCCGACGTGAGCTGTTATGTGGAAGTTCAGGCAGGCTCATGGCAGCAGGCGCTCCCGGTCGTTGGCCAGCTCTTCGAGCGTGCCATGGAAGGGTGAGGATTCATCGAACACCGCAGCCTTGAGGCGCAACCCGCAAAAGGCTGCCGCAAGGGTATAGAAAACGCATAGGCCGATGATCGCAGGCAGGCGGTACGTGTCCCAGAACAAGATCAGCACCAGCGTCGACAAGCCGACCAGCAACAACAAGGCAAACACCAATGCCAAACCTGCGAACAGCAACAGGCTGACCGTGCGTGCTTTCTGTTCCTGCAGTTCGATGCCGAACAACTCGACATGACTGTGCAACAAGCCAAGGACAGCGGCGCCCAGACGCCGCGTAGAGGATGAGGTGCCCGCAGCCGGGCCGGATTCACCGATCGACATAATCAGCGCCGAGTAGCTAGCAGGCCGATCAAAAAGCCCACACCGGCAGCGATGCCAACGGACTGCCATGGATTGGCCGACACGTAATCTTCGGTGGCGGTAACCGCTGCCTGGCCGCGTTCGCGCAGGGTGTCTTCGGTCAGCTTCAGGGTTTCGCGTGCACGCAGCAGGCTGTCGTGGATCTGTGCACGCAGCTCATCGGCCTGATCACCGGCCAGAGTGGCGGTGTGCTCGAGCAACCGCTCGGTGTCGGCGACCAGTGTCTGGAAGTCGTTCATCAGGATGTCTTGAGCAGTCTTTGCCTTGATGCTGGCCATGGGTGGATCTCCGTATAAGTGGCTTCTGAAACGTTCGAGTATGAGCCTTGCGCGAAGGTTCAGTACAAATGACTGGTACAACTTTTGCTGTGTCGTGGTGCGTCGTTCGTCAGTCGTGCGCTGTTGCCGGGCGTACAGGCCGCAAAAGCCTGACGCGGATAATAGCGGTTCGTGCCAGCACATCGATCTTGTGCGCCAAATCGGTTCATCGGACCTTCGGGTTCATGACTTTGTGGGCGCAACTTGGTGCAAGAAATGTGTGCATGAACTGCTTTGGTGCCTTTTTATCTTTCAGGTCTGCCTCTTTATGGAAAATCTGCAAAGCGCTGTGGAAACATTGGTTCACAGCTCCAATACGTTGTTCATCCTGATTGGTGCGGTGATGGTGCTGGCGATGCATGCTGGCTTCGCCTTTCTGGAAGTCGGTACGGTGCGCCAGAAAAACCAGGTCAACGCGCTGTCGAAAATCCTCAGCGATTTCGCTGTCTCGACCCTGGCCTATTTCTTTATAGGTTACTGGATCTCTTACGGCGTGACCTTCATGCAGCCGGCAGCAGTGCTTAGTGCTGATCATGGCTATGGATTGGTGAAGTTTTTCTTCCTGCTGACCTTCGCTGCGGCGATCCCGGCGATTATCTCCGGGGGCATTGCCGAACGCGCGCGCTTCGTGCCGCAGTTGTGCGCCACGGCGCTGATCGTTGCGTTCATCTATCCGTTTTTCGAAGGGATGATCTGGAACGGCAACTATGGCCTGCAAGCCTGGCTGACCACTCAGTTCGGTGCGGCGTTTCATGATTTTGCCGGTTCCGTGGTGGTGCACGCCATGGGCGGTTGGCTGGCGCTGGCGGCGGTACTGTTGCTGGGTCCGCGCAATGGGCGTTATCGAGACGGACGACTGGTGGCCTTCGCGCCATCGAGCATTCCGTTTCTGGCATTGGGCTCGTGGATTCTGATTGTCGGCTGGTTCGGCTTCAACGTGATGAGCGCGCAGACCTTGCAAGGCGTCAGCGGCCTGGTGGCGGTCAACTCGTTGATGGCGATGGTCGGCGGCACCATGGCGGCATTGATCGTCGGACGCAATGACCCAGGCTTTTTGCATAACGGCCCTCTGGCCGGATTGGTGGCGATCTGCGCGGGATCCGATCTGATGCATCCGGTCGGAGCTCTGGTGACCGGAGCCATCGCCGGCGCGCTGTTTGTCTGGTGCTTTACGGCGGCGCAGGTCAAGTGGCGCATTGACGATGTGCTGGGCGTGTGGCCGCTGCACGGTTTCTGCGGCGTGTGGGGCGGGATTGCCTGCGGGGTTTTCGGCCAGACCGCGCTCGGCGGGCTTGGCGGCGTCAGCCTGATCAGCCAGATGATCGGCACCGCGCTCGGCGTGGCGGTGGCGTTGATCGGCGGTTTTGCCGTGTACGGCGTGATCAAGGCGCTGCATGGGCTGCGCCTGAGTCAGGAACAAGAGTATTACGGTGCCGATCTGTCCGTGCACAAGATCGGCGCGGTGAGCCAGGATTAGGTTTCTTCATCATTGGCTCCGGAATAAAAGCCGTGCAGCAGGCGATAGCGGTCTCTTCGCACTTGATCGGCTTTCTCTTGTACCTGGCGCGCCGACAAGCCGAGCATGATCAAGGCGTGAGAGCCGAGCATCAGGCTTGATTCCAACAGCTCCGGCACTACTTCAGTAGCGCCGGCGGCTTTGAGTTCGGCCAATTGGCTGTCGTCGCGGGTGCGTACCAGGATCGGTATCTGATCATTGAGGCGGCGTGCCTCCCTGAGAATGTGCAGGGCAACGTCGGTTTGATCCACAGCAATCACCAGCAGTTTTGCGCGCAACAGGCCGACGGCGATGAGCAAATCACCGCGTGATGAGTCACCGTAATGCACGTCACTTTCTTCGGTGGCAGCTTCCTGTACCCGCACAGGGTCATTGTCCAAAGCGATGTAAGGCTGTTTTGCGTTACGCATGAAGCGGCCGATGGATTGACCAACCCGTCCGTACCCGCAAATCACCACATGCTGGTCGAGGCCGGCGTTGAGCGCGCTGATGTGCTCGATCTGTGCTTCCTCATTGGGTTTGCGGTGCAGGGCCGTGGCGATGCGTGGGGCTGCGCGTAACAGGATGGGGGTCAGCAGCATCGAGCAGAAAGTCGCTGCAAGCAGCAAGGCGCCAAGCTTTTCGGGCAGCATGCTGTTCTGTTGCATCTGCGCCATCAGCGCGAAGCAGAATTCGCCTCCCTGAGCTAACGCCAGACCACTGCGCCATGCGGTTTCACTGTCACTGCCGCGCCACTTCACCAGCAACGCCACAACGATGCCTTTGATAATCATCAAGCCGACAGTCAGGCCGAGGATCAGCAGGCCATCGCTGACGAACAATTGCAGGTCGATCAGCATGCCGATGCTGACAAAAAACACCCCGAGCAGTATGTCGCGGAAGGGCCGGATATCGGCCTCGATCTGATGCCGGTAATGGCTTTCACCCAGTAACATGCCGGCCAGAAAAGCACCCAGCGCGGGCGACAGACCGAGCAAGTGAGTCAGCCACGCGGTAAGCAGCACAATCACCAGCGCCAACAGCACAAATAATTCTGCCGAGCGTGAGGCCGCGACTTCATGGAACAGTCGGGGCAGCAACCAACGACTGGCCAGTAGCAGACCGACAAACAACACCACGGTTTTCGCCAGCGTCAGCGGCAATGCCCAGTACCAGGCCTGCTCGCTGCTGCCGGCGAACACCGGCACCAGGGTCAGCAGCAATACCGCAACCACATCCTGAAACAGCAGGACGCCGACCGCATTCTGACCGTGGCTGCTGAACACCTCACCGAGGCTGCCCAATTCCTTGGTGACGATCGCCGTAGAGGACAACGCAAGCCCGGCACCGAGCAGCAATGCTGGCGTTATCGGCATGCCCAACAGCATCAATAACAGGCCCAGCACGGCCGTGCTGATCAACACTTGCTGACTGCCAAGGCGAAACACCACTTGGCGCAGGGCGATCATCTTTGACAGGGAAAACTCGAGGCCGAGGGAAAACAGCAGGAACACCACGCCCAGTTCCGCCACGTCGGGCAGATGTTCACTTTCATTGACCCAATCGAATGCATTGGGTCCGACCAGCAATCCCACGCACAGATAACCCAAGACCGGTGGCAGCCGCAGGTGGCGAAAAAGTGCAATCACCACGAGGGACGAGGCGAGGATGATCAACAGGTTGGCAAACACTAGACACTCCGAGGTCAGGCTCTGGCTTCTCAAGCGTAGAAGCAAAAAGACCGGGAGCATCGCCTGATTGGCTTTTTTGCGAGCTGATTTGCATCAGGGTTTTGCGCATGTGCCTTTGCGGCTGCGCTCAAGCCTTTGGGCGGCGGTGGCTCGACGGGTTTTCGGTGGCGGCCTAGAATAGGCGGATTAATCTGTGGTTGAGCGCACATGCTTCCTGAATGTCAGCTGTTCGGCACCCTGGGGTGTCATCTGTGTGAAGTCGCTGAATCCATGCTGATGGAGTTTGTCGAACGCGGTCTGCTGGTGGAACTGGTAGACATCACTGAAGACGAATCCTGGTATGAGGCTTACAGCCTGCGGATTCCGGTGCTGCGGCGAGTCGACACCGGGGCGGAGCTTGGCTGGCCGTTCAGCGCCGACGAGGTGGTGGCGTTCCTGCGTTAAGCTGTTTTCCCGCAGCGCCCCGCTGGTCGCCGGCACAAATCCATCCCTTGGCACTTCCCGGCTTATTCGGTTACTGTATGTTCATACAGTAATTGGGTCAGAGGGACGAACCGTGGTCAATGTCGAACAGTTGAAGAACAGCGTGAACCGGATGTCGGTTGACGTGGTGCGCGAGGCGGTTCTCGAATTGCGCCTGGACGGGCTGGTCACGGAAGGCAAGACGCCATTCAACAAGCTGCATTTCAATACCTGCTTTGCTGAGATCGAAGCCTTGTTTCAGCGCGCCGGTTATCACAAGCAACTGGACGTGGTCGGGTATCAGGGCCTGATGTACGCCTTGTATGACCCGGGCCGCTGGGAAGCTGTCGACGTGTTGCGCTGGCTCAAGGAGTTTACCGACGCGGCGGCGCTCAAATCGATTCCGGCTTGAGGATTCTGCGCTAGGTTCGTTTCCCTCAGTGCTGGATAATGCCGGCCTGCCTTGAGGGTTCGAATTTTCATATGTCCACGTCAACGTTTTCCGCTGCACAGAATCAGGCCAGCACGCTTTATCTGCCGCCCGGCGCCTGGCTGACTGTACTCGATTGCTTGTGCGAGCATTTCAGCGCCATTGGACGCGAGCAGTGGCTGGACCGGATCGCTCGGGGGCGGGTGCTGGATGCTCACGGTCAGCCGATTGCGCTGGATTTGCCCTACAAGGAAGGCTTGCGCATTCACTACTTTCGCGAAGTGCCGGACGAAAAACCGATCCCGGTGGTCGAGTCGATTCTCTATGCCGATGAGCATCTGGTGGTGGCTGACAAGCCGCATTTTCTGCCAGTGACGCCGGCCGGCGAGTACGTAGAGCAAACCTTGCTGCGCAGGCTGATCCGGCGTCTGGACAATCCCCATCTGGTGCCCCTGCACCGTATCGACCGGCATACGGCGGGGCTGGTGATTTTCTCGGCCAACCCGCAAACCCGTTCCGCCTATCAGTCGCTGTTCCCAACGCGACAGATCGACAAGCGTTACGAAGCCATTGCCCCGGCATTGCCTGGACTCGATTTTCCCTTGGTGCATAAAAGCCGTCTGGTCGATGGCGAACCGTTTTTCCGTATGCAGGAAGGGCCCGGTGTCAGTAACACCGAAACGGCGGTAGAGGTTCGGGAAAAGAACGGCGACCTTTGGCGTTATGGCCTGTACCCGGTGACCGGCAAAAAACATCAGCTTCGGGTACACATGACTGCACTTGGCGCGAGTATCTGCAATGACCCGTTTTACCCGGACGTACTGAAGGATGTTGAGGATGACTATGCTCATCCGCTGAAGCTTCTGGCGCAAGGGTTGCGTTTTATCGATCCGGTGACCGGCGAGGAACGTGAGTTCGAAAGTCGCATCACTTTACAGTGGTGAGGTTGCTGCAACTTTTCGAGCGCCCATGAAAAAGCCCGCAATCAATGCGGGCTTTTCTGTATCCGGGATCGACGTCGAGCTTACAGCTCTTTAACGGTACGAACCTGATCCTTGTTGATGCGTGTTTCTTTGCCGTCCAGTTGCTGGAACTCGTAGAAGCCCGAATCGTCATCGTATTTCGGGGTGTCGACGGCCTGGATTTCGCGACCGTCATTCAAGGTGATCACTGTAGGCGAGGAGCAACCGGCGAGGGTAGCAAGGCCCAGTGCGAGCATGAAAGTGGCGAGGGTCCGTTGAGTCATGAGTGTGTCTCCGAATGGGAATACTTTTGGTTACTGAGCTTGAGACGTATACAAGGCGTTAGAGTTCCTTGAATAGTGTCAGTCTGACACAGTGTTGTGAGCATTTAACAGTTCGGGGGTGTTGAGGTTGGCCAGTCGCGGGTCGTTGTCGGGACATTTCAGCGCCATGGCACCGAGCCCGCGCATGACGCGGCCGGGGCTGCGTTCACCAGCGTTCCAGGCGTTTTCGAATGCCGGTGAAAGGGCTACCGGAATTACACACAACAGGGGTTCCCAATGTTCGTCATGCCACAACATTAAAGGTTTTTCAGGATTCTGATTGGCGGACTCGCGCATGCTTTGCAGCAACGCATCGTCGATAAGCGGGACATCGCAAGGCAGTACCAACAAGTGCGAACGTCGCGCGGCTTTCAAGCCTGCGCGAATACCGGCCAACGGTCCTGGAAAGTCGCCTTCGTCATCCTCCACCAATTGATCGGCCAGCGGCGCGTAACGCTCGCGATTGCGGTTGCAGGAAATGATCAGGTCATCGGTCAGCGGACGAGTCTTGCGATGCAAATGCGCAATCAACGGTTCGCCCTGCCATTGCACCAGACCTTTGTCCTGACCGCCCATGCGTTGGCCGCGCCCGCCCGCCAGTAGCAGAATGGAGCAGGGCGGCAGTTGCGTCTCAAAGGTCATGGCAGCTCTCCACAGGGGCGGCGAAAAAACAGGGCGCTGTGATATAACACCGCACCGTTTCTCCTACAACTGGACGAGCCTATGAAAGCCAAGGCTGATGTACCTTTCGTGCCGCTCAATATCGCGGTGCTGACTGTCAGTGATACCCGTACTCTGGAAACCGACACCTCAGGCCAGGTCTTTGTCGACCGCCTGGCAGCGGCCGGCCACAATCTGGCGGCGCGGGTCCTGCTTAAAGATGACCTCTACAAAATTCGCGCGCAAGTCGCCAACTGGATCGCCGACGATGTTGTTCAGGTTGTACTGATTACCGGTGGCACCGGGTTCACCGGCCGCGACAGTACACCGGAAGCCGTGGCTTGCCTGCTCGACAAGCAAGTGGATGGGTTTGGCGAGTTGTTCCGGCAGATATCGGTGGCCGATATCGGCACCTCTACCGTGCAGTCCCGTGCGCTGGCCGGTCTGGCCAACGGTACGCTGGTCTGCTGTCTGCCGGGCTCGACCAACGCCGTGCGCACGGGTTGGGATGGCATTCTCGGTGAGCAACTGGACGCGCGCCACCGTCCATGCAATTTCGTCCCTCATCTGAAACAGGCCGCGCCTTGTGAATCCCGTGGGTAAGCCGGGCAAGACGGGCTCGTTGATGCCCGTCGAGGTTGCGCTGGCGCGTCTGCTGGAAATGGCCGAAGCGTCGCCGATTGCCGAGCAAGAATATTTGCCGCTGGCGCAGGTCGAGGGTCGAGTGCTGGCCGAGGACCTCATTTCGACCCTGGATTTACCGCCCTGGCCCAGCAGTGCCATGGATGGCTATGCCCTGAACCTGGCCGACTGGACGGGTGAAGCCATGACGGTCAGTCAAAAGGTGTTCGCCGGACAATCTCCGCAAACCCTGAAACCCGGCACGTGTGCGCGGATTTTCACGGGGGCACCGGTACCGCCGGGTGCCGATTGCGTGGAAATGCAGGAAAACGCCGAGGTCCAGGCCGATGGAAGCGTGCGCTTCATCCAGCCGATGAAGATTGGACAGAATATTCGCCCGCAAGGGCAGGAAACTACTGTCGGCGAGTTGATTTTGCCGGCCGGAACCCGGCTTGGCCCGATAGAGCAGGGCTTGGTTGCGTCGCTGGGCTGTGCCGGCGTCAAGGTTGTGCGCAAGGTTCGCGTGGCGGTGATTTCCACCGGTGACGAGTTGGTCGAACCGGGGCAGCCACTGGGGCCGGGTCAGATCTACAACAGCAATCGAGTGTTGCTGTGCAGCTGGTTGCAGCGCCTGGGTTGCGAAGTGATCGACGCCGGTATTCTTCCGGATGATCTTTCCACCACCCGTGCCCGTTTGGGTGAGTTGCAGGATGTTGATCTGATTCTTTCCACCGGTGGCGTCTCGGTGGGTGAAGCTGATTTTCTCGGTATCGCCTTGCGAGAAGAAGGGGAACTGGCCCTTTGGAAACTGGCGATCAAGCCCGGTAAACCGCTGACATTCGGCCATTTCCGCGATGTGCCGGTTATCGGGTTGCCCGGCAATCCGGCTTCGACGTTGGTCACGTTTGCGTTACTGGCTCGGCCTTACCTGTTGCGACGTCAGGGTGTGCAGGACGTCGAGCCTTTGAAGTTCACGGTGCCAGCAGGCTTTGTCTGGCCTGTCGCTGGCAATCGGCGTGAATACCTGCGGGGCCGTCTTGAGCAGGGGCGGGCGACTATTTACCGTAACCAGAGCTCGGGTGTGCTGCGCAGCGCTGCGTGGGCAGACGGATTGGTGGAAGTGCTTGAGGGTCGCACTCTGCTCGAAGGAGACGCCGTCGTCTTCATCCCGCTAAGTGAGCTCTTGGGCTGAAGCCTGTCTGGCAAATGCAGGCATGGGTTGATCCAGCCGGTGCCTGCAAGGTTTCATTCGGTCAATGGCTCAACAGTGTAACCAGCTGGTCGAATCGGCTATTGGCCACCCAACCCAGCAGACCCATTATTACGGCGGTTGCACCTGCTGAGTAGGCCAGGCGATGCTTGATGGTTCTGACGTCACTGCGGACTTCATCCATGTCCCGTCGAATATATTTGAGGTGGGTTTCCAGCTCGGTCACACGTGGTTCCATATCAACTGCTCCAGTGGTCTTCTTGAAATCGGACTTGTGATTCGCGCGACATTCGGCGAGGGGGGCGATCGGATTCACTGGTTTTCTGGCTTCACGGCTTGGCATGGAAATATCCATCTGCTGCTTCAAACCTGTTCCTGCAATATTTGCCCTCTCTCCAACTGTTACAAACCCTTGAGTAACCTCTCATTACATGCACGTCCTTGTGTAGTCGAATTGATGATTGATACCGCTGGCACACGGTGAACCAACTGTTACACCCGGTCAATTAAGCCGATTCCTCATGTTTTGTAAGAAAAAATACCGCTGTGTAGGACGCCGCAACCAGACGAAGGAATTATTTGTCATTCTTTGGGCTTTTTTGCGCGCCACGGTGGTCAAGATGTTTCAACCGATTCAATTCAGGGAGTGACGCTATGAGTGAACGCCGGGCACTGTTGATCCTGCATGGCAAGCAGGCACTCAACGAGGCGGTTCGCACCGCGGTCGAGGACAAACGCGAGCAAGGCTGGGAGTTGGCGGTGCGCCTGACCTGGGAGGCGGGGGATGCCCAACGCTGGGTCGAGCAAGCATTGGCGGACGGGTACACGAAAATTATTGCCGGCGGCGGAGACGGTACGTTGCGCGACATCGCCGAAGCCCTTGCGGCCCACCCCGGGAAAGCCAGCCTTGTCCTTTTGCCTTTGGGTACCGCTAACGATTTTTCCCGCGCGGCGGGGATTCCGCTGGAGCCGGCCGAGGCGCTTGAACTCCTCGATGTACCGCCACGTGACATTGATCTGGGTGAAGTGGGCGGGCAGATTTTCCTCAACATGGCCACCGGCGGTTTCGGCAGTCAGGTCACGGCCAATACTTCAGAGGATCTGAAAAAGGTACTGGGCGGGGCGGCCTATCTGTTCACTGGTTTGTCGCGGTTCAGCGAACTGCACGCCGCTTATGGCGAGCTGCAGGGGCCGGACTTTCACTGGAGTGGTGAGCTGCTGGCATTGGGGATAGGCAATGGTCGCCAGGCTGGCGGCGGGCATGTTTTATGCCCGCAGGCGCTGGCTGACGACGGGTTGCTGGATATCAGCATCCTGCCTGCGCCACAGGAGCTGGTGGGCACACTGAAAAGCCTGCTCAGCGATGGATTCGGCATCGACAACATGTTTGTCCGAACCCGCTTGCCTTGGGTCGAGATCAAGGTGGCCGAGGGGCTCTACATCAATCTTGACGGGGAGCCACTGGAAGGCGACAGCATGCGCTTCGAGGCGCGCCCGGCGGCGTTGCAGATACATCTGCCGAAGGACTCGCCGCTGTTGAGCGAAAATCTGGCGCTCAATCGTCCAGACTGATGATCTGTTCGCGTACAGCAAACAGCACCAGGCCCGCTACATCGTAGATTTGCAGACGCTTCATGATCTGCGAGCGGTGGGTCTCGACAGTTTTGATGCTCAAGCCCAGGCCATTGGCAATTTCCCGGGTGGATTTTCCACGCACGATCAGGCGCAGGATTTCCAGTTGTCGGGCCGTGAGGTTGTGCGAATCGGCGATTTCCGGCTGCTTCTGATTGCGAGTCAGTGCCTGGTTGATCACGGTATGAGCGATGGCCGGACTCAGGTAACGCTCGTTATTGCGCAAGGCTTCCAGCGCGTGTTCGAGTTCGGTGGCCGTGGTGTCTTTGAGAAGGTAGCCGTGAGCGCCGGACTCCAGTGCCTGCATGATCAACGCAGGATCGGTGTGCATCGACAAAATCAGCACTTTGCTCTGTGGCCGCACTTGCTTGAGTCGTTGCAGGGCTTCCAGGCCACCGGTGTGCTTCATGGAAATATCCAGCAGCACAATATCGGGGCTGAGCTGCTCGAACATTTCGAGCAGTTGCGAGCCATCATTGGCTTCGCCAACAACCGCGTAACCGGGAATATCCAGCACCAGAGCGCGAACGCCGGCCCTGATCAGCGAGTGGTCATCCACCAGAAGTAAGTTACAAGTCAACGCATAACCTTATTCGTACTGGCCCGCTCGAGTGCCCGCGGCGCCCAGGGGAAAAGTGCTTCGATTTGAGTGCCTTTGCCCGGCTCGCTGGTAACGCTCAGGGTGCCACCCAATTGCTCGATCCGTTCGGCCATCCCGGCCATGCCCCGCTGTCCTTCACGACCCGGGTTGGCAGCCGGGGCAAATCCCAGGCCGTCATCGCTGATCAGCAATGTCAGGCCTTTCGGCAGACGCTGCACGCGTATCAGCAGGTTTTTCGCCTGTGCATGACGCAAAATATTGGTGACGGCTTCCTGGGTGATGCGGAAAGCGGCGACCGCCATTTCTTCCGGGATGCCGTTGAGGCGTTGCTGACAATCGAGACTCCAGTGCACGCTGGTGTTGGTCATTGTCTTGAGCAGATGCGCTCGCAGGCTGGCCTCAAGGCCGAGGCTGGTCAACTGGCGGGGATTGAGGATGGCCGATACATCGCGCACTTTGTTCAGCGTCTCTTCGAGGGTTTCGCAAAGTGTGCTGCAGTGTTCCTGTAAATCTTCCGGCATTCGTCGTTTGAGCCAGTCGCCTTGCAGCTTGGCGGCGGTCAGCAATTGGCCGATATCATCGTGCAATTCGCGGCTGAGGCGGTGACGCTCGTTTTCCTGGACTTCCAGCAAACGGTCAGCAAGTTCCTGTGGCTGGAATTTTATCGATTTGCGTGACAGCCGATATTGCACCCAGACACAGGCGGTGGCGGCAATGTTCAGCAACAGTACTCCCAGGTGAAGTTGCGCGGAAAACCCGTAGGTCAGCAGGCTGCCAAGTGCTGCCGCGACGCACAATATGAGTGTGAACCGACGCGCGTTTTCCCGGGAGGGAGGCCATGTAGTGATTGACTTGAGGCTGGCGTACATAACGGATGGAGCCAATGGATGTTCGCTGCGGGTAGACCGGCCGGTGGCTGGCGGGTCTCTGTCTGTAAAGGGTGTCAATAATGTTTAGGATTTCAACGTGACTCAGTGAATGTACAGGATCACCAACTTCGGGTGGATGCCTGTCTCTGGAGTCACTGTGCCATTAACTTGGCAGCATTTAATGGGCGGCATAATACCACTTAAGATACCGTTGGTCGCGTTTGCTATATATGTCCAATGCGTCAGGAAATACGTCATGTTGGACGCGAGTTCCATAATGAAATTATCGATTTATTGAGTTCGATGGTATCTGCATCGCCAGAAGTTGAACTCTTCAGACACAGGCAAACCCTTAGCCCGGCAGGAAATACACGCTGTTGTCCGGTATGAATATTTATTCGATTTGTCGCTGGCAGCTACGAGCTATTCAATTGCGACATTGACGTTGCGGTGTGTCAGCCTCGCCGAGCCCTGTCACGCCGAATCAGGCTTGGCGGTCCGAATAGTTCAGCAATGGCAAACGTTTGGTTTTCAGCGCTGGTTGAAACTGAGCTTGTCCGACCTGAGAGGCAAACGCTTCGAGCAGTGAGGTCTGTTCGGTTTTATCGAGGCTCAGTTGCCCGGTTTTATGATCGACCAGTTCAAGCTGCCAGGCCATCAGTGTGAAGCATTCCTTCAACGCCTCCAGGGCCTGCTCGTGCAGATCTACGTGATCCTGTGCCAGATTGAGCAGACCGTAGATATGCAGGGAAAACTCGGAAATCGCCTCAAGCGCCAGAGCTTCAGCCCTGCTTGCGAGTTTGAGGAGGGTACTGAGCATGCAGTCGATAGCGTCCTTGTCGTTGCTGATCATCTGCAGATGGCTGAGGCATTCTTCGGACTTGGCCAGGAGCGTTTCAGCCTCGACAAGAAATTCGGGGAAGCGTTGCGCCCACTCTTTACGGTCGATCGGCATGCTTATCTCCACAACATCATGGCTACTGAGGGGATGCCGTGTGTGACGACGATCGTGGATCGTCGGGAGATCGCGCCCAGACGTGCAGGTGCACAGACTGAGAGGTTCCAGAGGGTTTGTTTCCGCTGAACTGCGATCGCACACAATAGCCTGACTCCGTTCATGCAATGAGAATGGCGTCACATTAATGGCTATTGGATACTGCGAATATCAGGTTGGGCCTGATTGATACTAGGGGAATCCCTTAGGCGCGGGAACCTAACGTGCGAACCGTGGTCGCGCCGCAAAGACTTTAGCAGATGAAAAATGCAGCGCCAGTAAAGCATGATGTTAATGTGACATCAATGCCCCGATATGGCATTTTCAGAGCGATTGCTGCGGGGATCAAGATTCGGCATTCGCAGCCGATAACCCCTCTTAGTGAATTCATCAGAACAAGCCCAGGAGTCATTGATGGCCGGCATTCTCGACACGGTAGACCAACGCACGCAACTGGTGGGTGAGAATCGCCTGGAAATACTCATGTTTCGACTGGCCGGGCGCCAGTTGTTTGCGATCAACGTGTTCAAGGTTCAGGAAGTGCTGCAACTGCCGAAGCTGACCCTGATGCCTCAGCGTCACCCGTTTGTCTGCGGTGTGGTCAACCTGCGCGGGCAGACGTTGCCGGTGATCGATCTTTCGCAGGCAATCGGTATGCGTCCATTGGTGCCGAGCCCGACGAGCACCATCATCGTTACCGAATACAACCGCTCGGTGCAGGCCTTCCTCGTCGGTGGTGTAGATCGCATCGTCAACATGAACTGGGAAGCCATTCTGCCGCCACCGGCCAGCGCCGGCCGTCAGCACTACCTGACGGCGATCAGCAAGGTCGACGATCAACTGGTGGAAATCATCGACGTCGAGAAAGTGCTCGCCGAGATCGTTCCGTACAACGCCAAGGTCTCGCGCGAAAAGCTCGATGATCCGGTGCTGGAGCGCGCTCGTGGCCGCGAAGTGTTGCTGGTGGACGACTCCAACGTGGCGCTCTCGCAGTTGCGTGACACCCTCGGTCAGCTCGGCGTGAAAATGCACATTGCCAGCGACGGTTTGAAGGCGCTGAACATGCTCAAAGCCTGGGCCGACACCGGCGTGAACATGACCGACAAACTGCTGATGATCTTCACCGACGCAGAAATGCCGGAAATGGATGGCTATCGCCTGACTACCGAAATACGCAATGACCCACGCCTGCGCGGGCTGTACGTGGTGTTGCACACATCCCTGTCCGGCAGTTTCAACGACTCGATGGTGAAGAAGGTCGGCTGCGACAACTTCCTCTCCAAGTTCCAGCCGGACAAACTGGTCGACGTGGTGCGTCAGCGCCTGATGCTTGATGAAGTACCGGCCTGATCGCAACACCACCGCTTCTGTAGGAGCTGTCGAGTGAAACGAGGCTGCGATCTTTTGATCTTTAAATCAAAATCAAAAGATCGCAGCGTGCCGCAGCTCCTGCATTGATTGCGTGCAGTATCCAAACTCTGTCTTTGATTCGCCGCTGAAGCTCGTATAGGGTGGCGTTTTTTGCCCACCAGGGAGCTGGCCATGCTGCGTCTGAGCGCGCTTTATCGTTATCCGTTGAAATCCGGCAAGGGCGAGGTTCTGCAAGGGATCAACCTGGACAAGCTGGGGCTTGAGGGCGATCGACGCTGGATGCTGGTGGACGAAGCCAGCGGGCGGTTCCTGACCCAGCGCGCCGAAGCGAAGATGAGCCAGCTGTCGGCGCTGTGGAATGCCCAAGGCGGCTTGACCCTGAGTGCGCCCGAGCGTGCTTCGATCGAAATCGACTTGCCCGGCAACGACGCCGAACTTCGCGGCGTGACCATTTGGCGCGACACCTTGCGAATGCCGGATGCGGGTGATCAGGCGGCGCAATGGGTCAGTGAGTTCATTGGTAAACCGACCCGTCTGGTGCAAATGCCGCTGGATCGCGCGCGGATGACTCAGGCAGGTTTTGGCAAGGATGACGATCAGGTCGCGTTAGCCGACGGTTTCCCGTTGTTGCTGATCGGTGAGGCATCGCGGCAGCATTTGTCGCAGGCGGTTGGGCGGCCGCTGGAAATGCTGCGTTTTCGGCCGAATCTGGTGATAGAAGGCAGTGAGGCGTATGCCGAGGATGGCTGGAAGCGGATTCGCATTGGCGACGTCGAGTTCCGCGTGGTCAAGCCGTGCTCACGCTGCATCCTCACCACCATCGACCCGCAAACCGGCGAGCGCAGTGCTGACCGCGAACCGCTGGCGACATTGCAAAAGACCCGCGCGCAGGCTGACGGCGCGATGTTCGGGCAGAACCTGGTGAATGACAGCAACGGTCGTCTTGAGGTCGGGATGCCGGTGGAGATTCTCGAGTAACCCCTCACTGAAACAAAAAATGCCCGTGTCCTTGGACACGGGCATTTTCATTGGTGCTTCGAAACCAGCGGTTTAGCCGCGGTATTCGCACAGGTAAGCAGTGTCGACGGCGACTTTCAGCTGGAACTTGCTGTTGGCCGGTACGTTGAACTGGCTGCCGGCGGCGAAGGTTTCCCAATCGGTGCTGTCTGGCAGTTTGACCGTAAGTGCGCCGGACACCACGTGCATGATTTCACGCTGGGCAGTGCCGAATTCGTATTCGCCCGGGGCCATGACGCCGATGGTCGCCGGACCTTCAGCGGTGCCAAAGGCGATCGACTTGACGGTGCCGTCGAAGTACTCGTTGACTTTAAACATGGGCGATTCCTCGAAAAGGGCTAAAAAGTGGGGCGGCCAGTATGCACAAGGCTTTCCACGCCGTCACCTGCCCGGCGCGTGTCCGGCAAGTCGAGAATTGACCCTAGAGTGGCAATACCAAAGGCAACAACCGCGCCGTGTTGCGCGCGTCCTCCAGCGCCCGATGTTGCTGGCCGCTGAACTGCATGCCGGCGAGCGCCAGCGCACCGTTGAGCCCCAGCGGCCGTTCCAGGCGCCGGGCCTTGGCAAAGCGTTGCTTGAGATTCATGTGCGGCACTTTGCTCAATCCACTGTCGATTGCCAGTCGCTGCCATTCCTGCAGCAATTGCTTGCGGTCGTAATCGCCCCAACTGGCCCAGCCTTCCAGACGTGGCTGATGCTGGGCGAGCCAGCGTTCGAACGCCGGCCAGACATCGGTCAAGGTCTGTGCCGCGTCGATATTGGCCTGGGTGATGTGCGTGAGCTGGCGACAGAAGGGCGTCAGCAAGGGCCGCCGTGTCGGTTTGACGAAGCGCTGAAAGTGATCCTGCTCGCGTCCGGCACGATCGACCAGCGTGGCGCCGATCTCGATGATTTCCATTTCCGTGACCGGCCAGCCACCCTCGTCGGTGGTAGCTTCCAGATCAATGACCAGCCAGTGTGGCATCGCAGGGTTCCTGATTTCCGCGTTCTGATAATTCAGAGCGTAGTCAAACCCCGCGGATGCGCTCGGGCGACTACTCGACCTGCAACAGAACCTGACGATTTTTTACCTGATCGCCGACCTTGACCTGCACCCGCTTGAGCACGCCGTCGATGCCGGCCGTGAGCGGATGCTCCATTTTCATTGCCTCCAGCACCACCAGCAATTGACCCTTGCTGACTGCACTGCCTTCGCTGACAAGGACGTCGACAATCGCACCGTCCATCGGCGCCTTCAAGGTGCCGGAGCTGACGCTGGTCTGACTGTCGATCACCGCGTGAGTTCGATCCTCCAGGTGCAGACTGCCGGGATGGGTGAACAGCCAGAGTTGCCCGGCATCGAGGCGATAGGCGTGGCGTTGGCGCAGGCCATTGATTTCAAGTGTCACTGAACATGTGCTGTGATCGATGAGTTTCAGCTCGAGGGCGCGTTCAGCGATTTGCACCTCAATCACATCCCCCGCGCACCTGAGCAGTTGCGCGGTCCAGTTCTGTTCATCAAGACCCAGCCGATAATGCAGCGGCGCGCTGGCGTTGTTGCGCCAGCCGCTCAATGGCGCGCGGTGTTGTTGCGCCGATGCCAGATAAAACAGCACGGCAGCGATGGCCAGTTCTTCGGCACTCGGCGTGTAGGCATGCAAGCTTTGGTGATCGCTGAAATGCTGGGGAATGAATCCGGTGCTGAATTCACCGCTGATGAATTGTGCATGTTGCAGCAGACTTTCGAGCAAGCGCTGATTGCTTTGCACGCCCAGCAACACCGTGTCCTGCACCGCGCGCAGCAGCTTGCGGCGGGCCTCTTCACGCGTGGCACCGTGAGCGATCAGTTTGCCGAGCATCGGGTCATAGAACGGGCTGACCGTTTGCCCTTCATGCAAACCATGGTCAATCCGCGCGCCGTGTTGCAACGCGGGTTCCCACGCCTGAATGCACCCGGTTTGCGGCAGAAAATCTTGCGCGGGATCTTCAGCATAAAGCCGCACTTCCATGGCATGGCCATTGAGCTGGACTTGCGCCTGAGTCAACGGCAGAGGCCGCCCCTCGGCCACCGACAATTGCCAGGCGACCAGATCGAGCCCGGTGATCAGTTCAGTCACCGGGTGCTCGACCTGCAGACGGGTGTTCATCTCAAGGAAATAGAACTGCCCGCGCGCGTCGAGCAAAAACTCCACGGTACCGGCGCCGACATAATTCACTGCGCGGCCGGCCTTCAGTGCGGCTTCGCCCATGGCTTGGCGCAACTCGGCGGTCATCACCGGGCAGGGCGCTTCTTCGATGACTTTTTGGTGCCGGCGCTGGATCGAACAGTCGCGTTCGCCGAGGTAGATCAGGTTGCCGTGGTGATCGCCAAACAGTTGCACTTCGACGTGTCGCGGGTCGATCAGCGCCTGTTCGAGAATCAATTCGTCGCTGCCAAATGCATTCAGGGCTTCAGAGCGCGCGGTGCGCAGTTGCGTTGGCAGTTGCGCAGCGTTGTGCACCAGCCGCATACCGCGGCCGCCACCACCGGCACTGGCCTTGATCATCAACGGGTAGCCGATGCGTTCGGCTTCGCTCAGCAAGGTGGTGTCGTCCTGCGCTGCACCTTGATAGCCAGCGATGCACGGCACGCCGGCGTCGAGCATGGCGAGTTTCGACAGGCGTTTGCTGCCCATCAGTTCGATCGCCTCGGCGCTCGGGCCGATGAAAATCAGGCCGGCCTGTTCGCAGGCGCGGGCGAACCCGGCGTTTTCCGAGAGAAAACCATAGCCGGGGTGGATCGCATCGGCGCCGCTGCGGCGGGCGGCGTCGAGGATCGCCGGAATGTTCAGGTAGGACTGCTGCACCGGCGACGGGCCAACCCGCACGGCTTGATCGGCGATTTTTACGTGCAGCGCATCGGCGTCGGCGTCGCTGAAGATGGCGACGGTGCGGTAACCAAGGGCCTGTGCGGTGCGCTGGATACGGCAGGCGATTTCACCGCGGTTGGCGATCAGGATTTTGTGGATGATGGGCATGGGCTTTTTCCCTTTGGTTTTGTGCTAGATGATCTGGCCTCTTCGCGGGCAAGCCCGCTCCCACAGGGTCAGGTGGCCCAGCCCGGTTTGCGTTTTTGCATGAACGCCATGGTGCCCTCGATGCCTTCGGCGCCAGTCACCGCTTCGCTGAACCACTGCGCCGCTTCATCGAGCAACTCAGTCGATGGTTGCCCGGCACTGGCCAGCAGAAGTTGTTTGGTGACGGCATTCGCCTGCGGCGCGCAACACAAGACATGCTGCAACACCTCATCCAGTCGCTCGGCCAATGCCTGCGCATCCTGCTCGACAAAATGCACAACCCCCAAGCGCCGCGCCTGATGACCATCGAAACGCGCAGCGGTCAATGCCAGTCTGCGTGTCTCGGTCAAGCCAATGCGTTGCACCACAAACGGCCCGATCTGCGCCGGTAGCAGGCCGAGGCTGGTTTCCGGCAGACCGAATTGCGCTTTGTGATCAGCCATCGCCACGTCGCTGACACAGGCCAGGCCAAACCCGCCGCCCATCACCGCGCCTTGCAGCACGCAGATCAATACTTGCGGCGCGTGCTGGGCTTCTTCCAGCAGCGCGCCGAACGCCCGGTTCAAATCACGGTAAGCCTCGGCACCCTCGGCGCGGGCATTGGCCATGTCCTTGATGTCGCCGCCGGCACAGAAATGGCCGCCGCTACCGCTGAGCACCAAGGCGCGAACAGCACGGTCATCGCGAACAGCCGCCAACACCGCGCGCAGTTCGCTGACCATTTGCAGGCTCATGGCATTGCGGCTGTCCGGGCGATTGAGGGTGATGTGCAGCACACCGCCATGCAGTTCCAAAAGCAGCGTCTGGCACTCGGGCAGGCCACTCATTTCTTTTTCCCCGGCAGGATGCCCATCAGTTTGCAGATGATCCCCAGCATGATTTCGTCGGCGCCGCCGCCAATCGATACCAGCCGCACATCGCGATAGGCGCGTGCCACCGGGTTGTCCCACATGAAGCCCATGCCGCCCCAGTATTGCAGGCAACTGTCGCTGACTTCGCGGCCGAGCCGGCCGGCCTTGAGCTTGGCCATCGACGCCAGTCGGGTAACGTCCTGGCCCCGAACGTATTGCTCGGTGGCCTGATAAACCAATGCGCGCAGGCATTCGATTTCAGTCTGCAATTCGGCGAGGCGGAAATGGATGACCTGATTGTCGATCAGTGCATTGCCGAAGGTCTTGCGTTCCTTGCAGTACTCGATGGTGCTGTCGACGCAATACTCCAGACCCTTGATCATGTTCGCCGCGCCGAACAGGCGTTCTTCCTGAAACTGCAACATCTGCATCATGAAGCCTGCGCCTTCATGACCGATGCGGTTGCGCTGCGGCACGCGGACATCGTCGAAAAACACCTGCGCGGTTTCCGAACTGCGCATGCCGAGCTTGTCCAGATGCGAGCTGAGGCTGATACCGGGCGTGGTCATCGGCACCATGATCAGCGACTTGTTGATGTGCGGCTTGTCGTCCGAAGTGTTGGCCAGCAGGCAGATGAAGTCGGCGCTCGGCGAGTTGGTGATCCACATTTTGCTGCCATTGATCACGTAGTCGTCACCGTCCTTGCGCGCAGTGGTTTTCAACCCCGCGACGTCCGAGCCGGCACCGACTTCGGAAACACCGATGCAGCCAACCTGCTCGCCGGTGATTGCCGGGCGAAGGAACTCTTCGCGCAGTTCATCCGAGCCGAACCGCGCCAGCGCCGGGGTGCACATGTCGGTCTGTACACCAATCGACATCGGGATGCCGCCGCAATGAATGGTGCCGAACTCTTCAGCCGCGACAATCGAGTAGCTGTAATCGAGGCCCATGCCGCCGAATTTTTCTGGCTTGGAAATGCCCAGCAGGCCGAGGTCGCCGGCCTTGCGGAAGATCTCGTGGATCGGAAAGCGTCCGGCCTTTTCCCATTCATCGACGTGCGGGTTGATCTCGTGTTCGACAAACTGGCGGACGGTGCGGCGCAGTGCTTCGTGTTCCGGGGTGAAGATCATTTTTATTGTTCTCCGTAAGATCCGTGGCCGTCAGAAGCGGCTGACGCCGAAGCTGTTGGGTTGCAGTGCGCGAATGTCGGCTTCGTGGCAAATATCCAGCAAGTACCCGAGCAGGGTGCGAGTGTCACGCGGGTCGATCAAACCGTCGTCCCACAGGTTGGCGCTGCCGTAGAGCGCGGTGGACTGGCTGTCGAGTTTCTGCGCGGTGACCTGTTCGAGCATGTCGAGCATTTTCGGGTCTGGTACCAGGCCGTCCTTGAGCTGTTTGGCTTCGGTGACGATGCGCAACACTTTGCCAGCCTGCGCACCGCCCATCACCGCCGTGCGGCTGTTGGGCCAGGCGAAAATAAACCGTGGATCGAGGCCGCGCCCACACATTGCATAGTTGCCGGCGCCGTAGGAGCCGCCGACGACCATCGTCAGTTTAGGCACTCGCGCGTTGGCCACCGCTTGAATCAGTTTCGAACCGTGTTTGATCACCCCTTGCTGCTCGGACTCGGTGCCGACCATGAACCCTGTGGTGTTGTGGAAAAACAGCAGCGGCGTCTGGCTCTGATCGCACAGTTGAATAAACTGCGCAGCTTTGCTCGCACCGTTCGGCGTGATCGGGCCGTTGTTGCCGATGAAGCCGCAGGCGCGGCCCTGGATTTTCAATTGGCCGCAAATGGTTTGCTGGTCGAACTCGCCCTTGAACTCTAGGAAGTTCGATTCGTCAGCGATCCGCGCAATGATTTCGCGCACGTCATAGGGTTTTTTCGGATCGTCCGGGATCAAGCCGAGCAATTCATCGATCGGGTAGAGCGGCTCTTTGTATTGCGGTTCCGGCAGCCACGGCAGTTGCTCGTTCCACGGCAGCATCCGCAGAATCTCGCGCACCTGACGCACGCCATCGGCATCGTTCTCGGCCAGATACTCGGCCGTGCCGGCGACCTGCGCGTGCATCTCGGCGCCGCCCAGTTCTTCATCGGTCGCCACTTCGCCGGTTGCGGCCTTGAGCAGCGGGGGGCCGGCGAGAAACAGCTTGGCCTTGCCGCGCACCACCACTACGTAATCCGACAAGCCCGGTTGATAAGCGCCGCCCGCCGTAGCCGAGCCATGCACCACGGTGATCTGCGGCAAACCCATCGCCGACATCCGTGCCTGATTGGCAAAGCTGCGCGCACCTTCGACGAAAATCTCCGCTGCGTAGTTGAGGTTGGCACCGCCGCTTTCGGCGAGGGTGATCACCGGCAGTTTGTTTTCCTGAGCGATCTGTTGCAGGCGCAGGGATTTTTTCAGGCCACTGGGCGAGATCGTGCCGCCCTTGATTGCGCTGTTATTGGCGACGACCATCGCGCGGATGCCTGACACGTAGCCAATACCGGCGATCAAGCCACCACCGGCCGCGCTGCCGTCCTTGTCGTCATGCAGTTTGTAACCGGCGAGGCTGGCCAGCTCGAGAAAAGGTGCGCCGGGGTCGAGCAGCAGGTTCAAGCGTTCGCGGGGCAGTAGTTGCCCGCGCTTGTCGAATTTCGGCTTGGCTTCGGCGGCCTTGTTCAGCAGGTTCTGTTCGAGTTGTTGCACTTGCTCGATGGCGGTAAGCATCGCCGCACGGTTGCGGGCGAACGCCTCGCTGTGCGGGTCGAGTCGGGACTGGATCTGCGCCATGGCTTACTCCTTGTCCTTGAGCACATCGGGAAGGTAGGCCCGGTGAAAACCATTGAACGATTCACTGTGGGTCGCCTTGTGTAGCGGCCACGCACGACTGCCGAGGCTGGCTGCACCATCGATGCGCAACGTGCTGCCACTGATGAAAGCCGCTGCCGGACTGAGCAGAAACACGATCGCCGCGCTGACTTCCGATTCGGTGCCGATGCGCTTGAGTGGCACATGCTCGCGCAGGGTCGGGATCACCGCTTTGAATGCGCCTTCGTAGGTGTCCATGCCGCTGGAGGCAATCCAGCCCGGCGCCACCGCGTTGACCCGCGCCCCGGCGTAACCCCACTCGAAGGCGGCGGTCTTGGTGAAGTTGTCCATGCCCGCACGCGCCGCGCCGGAGTGGCCCATGCCGGGCATGCCGCCCCACATGTCGGCGAGCATGTTGACGATGTTGCCACCGTGTTTGCTCATCGACTGGTTGAACACTTCCCGTGCCATCAGAAAACCGCCGACCAGGTTGGTGCGCAGTACGGTTTCGAAACCTTTCTGATTGATCGAAGCCAGCGGCGCCGGGTATTGGCCGCCGGCATTGTTGACCAGTCCATGGATCGGTCCGTGTTCAGCGATCAATTCGCTGACCAGTTGTCTGACCGCTTCCTCATCGCGGATATCGCAAGCCTGCCAATGCGCGCAACCACCGTCCTCGGTGATTTCGGCGGCGACTTTTTGCAGCTTTTCAGGTTTGCGCCCGACCAGCAGCACATGGGCGCCGAGCGCTGCCAGTTCATGGGCGGTGCAGCGACCAATGCCGCTGCCGCCGCCAGTGACGATGATGGTCTGGCCGCTGAACAGATCGGCATTGAAAATCGACGCGTAAGCCATGCAAACCATCCTCTAGTCGAACTGTTCGGCGATGCTCTGTGGCACCGGGATCTGGATTTCCAAGAGTTGCTGGGCGAAAGCTTTGCCTTGCGGGTCGATGCGCAGACTGGCCACGCCACCACCGCCGAGGGCGTTTTCCAATAGAAAGTTGAGGCTATGGGTGCCGGGCAGATACCAGCGTTCGACGCGGCCGTGGATCGGATCGAGAACGTGGCTCATCCAGTCGACGATCACCTCAGGCGTCAATGCTTCGGCGATCCACGGCAGATATTCAGGCTTGCGCGGCATGACGCCGATGTTGCTGTGGTTGCCCTTGTCACCTGAGCGCGCCACGGCCAGTTTCACCAACGGCAGGCTGGCGTCGGCGCGACCCTGGGGTTTGGGTGGTTGCTCGGCGATGGGCAAGTCCTGGCTGTCGAGTGCGGTCAGCGCGGGCAGGACACACGGGTGGTTTTCACCGGCCATGTTGATGTGGAGGCTGCAGACGCTTTTGTCGATCAGGAACGAGAACAGCCGGATAACCGGATAGACCGTCGGCCGTCCGCCAACGATGCCGGTCAGCCCTGGTGCCATGCCGGTTGCAGCCTGGGCGATTTCCCGGGAGAACAGGATCAGCGCCTGCTTGTTCGGATGGCGCACGGCAAGTTTGATCACCACTTCGCGGGTGTCGTGGCGCTGCCCATGAGGGCCGTAGGTGGATTCGCTGCCGAGCAATTCAATGTGGGTTTCGCTGTAAGGCACCCAGCCGCGCTGGCTGAACATTTCCGACGTCTTGTCGATGATCGCCTGGCTGACGCGTCGGGCCTTCTCCACTGCATCGATGCCGGCTATCAGGCAACTGGCGGTACAACGGAAGCCGTCCGGATACGTCGCGCTGACCTTGTATCTGTCGCTGGGCGGCAGGCCTTTGGCACCGTGCACATGCACCGCGTTCTTGCCTTGTTGCTGGAGTTTGACCTGAGTGAAGTCGCAGACCACATCGGGCAGCAGATAGGCCTGCGGATCGCCGATTTCGTAAAGCATCTGCTCGCCGACGGTCAGCGGCGTGATCAGGCCGCCGGAGCCCTCGGGCTTGCTGACGATGAAGTGGCTGTCGGCACTGACTTCAACGATTGGAAAGCCGATGTGCTCGTAATCCGGAACGTCGCGCCAGTCGGTGAAGTTGCCGCCGGTACACTGCGCGCCGCATTCGATGATGTGCCCGGCCAGTGCGGCCTGGGCGAGTTTGTCGTAGTCGTGCCACGACCAGCCGAATTCATGCACCAGCGCGGCACTGACGACGGCGCTGTCGACCACGCGCCCGGTAATGACGATGTCGGCGCCCAGACGTAGCGCCTCGACGATGCCTGGCGCGCCGAGGTAGGCGTTGGTCGAGACGCACATCGGTGGCAATGGCGCGCCGGTGAACATTTCGCTGATGCCCTGAGCGGCGAGCTGCTTGAATTGCGGTTGCAGGTCATCGCCCAGCAGGACGGCAATTTTCCGCTTGATGCCGGCAGCGTCGCAGGCAGCTTGCAGGGCGGCGGCGCAGGCCTGGGGATTGACGCCGCCAGCGTTGCTGATGACGCGGATATTCTGCTCGGCCAGTTGTGGCAGCAGCGGGGTGAGGACGTCGATGAAGTCGCTGGCGAACCCGCCCTGCGGATCCTTCATGCGCGCGCCGGCCATGATCGACATAGTGATTTCGGCCAGGTAATCGAACACCAGATAATCCAGGCGCCCACCCTCTACCAGTTGCGCGGCGGCGGTAGAGGTGTCACCCCAGAAAGCACTGGCGCATCCGATGCGGACGGTGGTTGGCATTTTTATCTCCGGCTCAGGGACCTGCGACAGAAGTGTTTGGAGGCTACCAAGCAAGCGCTTGGTTTGTAAACAGCTGAAATATCTTCTGCCCAAGCGCTTGCTTGGTTGTCGTTGGCGGCTTAAATTGCGCGCAACCCTGCGGTTTCAGGGGGCAACAGACTGATCGACTGTAGGAGAGAACGGGTGGACGAGCAAAAAGCCCTGAGGGTCATGCGCGAATTGGTCGACCAAGGCCAGTTGACCGACCCGGACAGCGCCCGCGGCAAACTGCTGCAAGTGGCGGCTCACCTGTTCCGCAACAAAGGTTATGAGCGTACTACGGTGCGCGATCTGGCCGGCGCGGTGGGTATTCAGTCGGGGAGCATTTTTCATCACTTCAAAAGCAAGGACGAAATTCTCCGTGCGGTGATGGAAGAAACCATCCGCTATAACACCGCATTGATGCGCGCGGCGCTCGCCGATGCGACCAATGTGCGCGAGCGCGTATTGGCGCTGATTCGCTGTGAATTGCAATCGATCATGGGCGGCAGCGGCGAAGCCATGGCGGTGCTGGTCTATGAATGGCGCTCGTTGTCCGAAGAAGGCCAGGCCAAGGTTCTCGCCTTGCGCGATGTCTATGAAGAAATCTGGCTACAGGTGCTCGGTGAAGCCAAGGAGGCCGGGTTCATTCGTGGGGACGTATTTGTCACGCGGCGTTTCCTCACCGGTGCCCTGTCCTGGACCACCACCTGGTTCCGTGCCGGCGGCAGTCTGAGTCTTGATCAGTTGGCTGATGAGGCGCTGATTCTGGTGCTTGAAGAGCGTTGAAGCGCTTTCTATCGGGCCGGGAAACTGGCTAACTGGGCGAAACCGCCTAGCTTGAATGCATTGATCGGTATTTTTTCGGGGAGTGGGGTGTTTTGAAGTCTTTGCCAAGTCGGACCGCCGCGAGGTTATTGCTCGCAGCGCTGGCTGCATTATGGGTATTGCCCGCTCAGGCAGCGCAATTGGTTCGGGTTGGTGCAGCGCACTTTCCGCCTTATACCGTTCGCCCCGAAAACGGTGCCGACACCGGTCTGTTGCCTCAGATGGTCGAGGCCTTGAACCGGCTGCAAAGCGACTATCAGTTCGTCCTCGTGCCAACTTCGATTCCGCGCCGTTTCGGTGATTTCAAGCAGGGCCGGATCGACATGGCGATCTTCGAGAACCCTGAGTGGGGCTGGAAGGAAATCCCTCACAACGACGTCGACATGGGGCTTGAGGATGCCGAGATTTTTGTCGCGCAACGCGAAGACGGCCGGCAGCAGAACTATTTTGCCGACCTGAGCGGCAAGCGTCTGGCGCTGTTCAGTGGCTATCACTACGAGTTCGCCAACTTCAATGCCGACCCGAAATTCCTCGCGCAAAACTTCAAGGCCACGCTGACCTATTCCCACGACAGCAACCTGTTGATGGTGCTACGCGGACGCGCGGATATTGCGCTGGTGACCCGTTCGTACTTGAGTGACTACCTGCTGCGCAACGAGAAGGTGCGCGATGAATTGCTGGTGTCCCAGCGCATCGATCAGGTCTATCACCATTACGCCATCCTGCGTCCGGCCGCGCCGATAACCGGCGAAGCGTTCAGCAAGTTGCTGCAAGGCCTGCGCGACAATGGCGAAATGCTGAAAATCTTCGATCCTTATCGGATTGCCGTGGTGCCGGTGCATGATCACTGACAGAGATGCTGTTGGTACTCTGAACATGCCAGCCTACCACCCAGCGAAGGCTTTTTAACCTGTCAGACCTGACAGTGGTTGGGGCAGATTATTCCTGTTTGAATCGTGATCGTACCTGACTCTCGGTGTACGACCTTATCTTGCAGGAGTTTGAGTAATGACACATTTCATGGAAATGGATTTACCAGTCCCGGAAGTAAAAGAAGCGCTTACTAACAATACGCTCTATCCAATGGACGCTTTTGACGGAGCAACAGCGACCGTCAAATATAAGATGGAGAAGACCGATACCATTATTTTTCATTGCGAGGGGCCGGCAGGTATAGGGGTTCCCACTTTCGAGGAAAAACAAGGTAATGAAAGTGGAAGCGTTGATTTCGGGATTCTTGCCTGCACGATCGGTGCCTGCATCGGTAAAACCCTTTTTGTCTGGTATGAGGTTTCTCGAGGCAATACCTCATGGGAATCACAGAAGCTTGAACTCCAGGTGCAATATCTGGATATGTCTGATCTCCCTGCCCCGGCACTTCCAGATGTGACTCTAATCGAAGGGGATAAAGTGCTGGACCTGCGCAGTCTTTCGCATGATGCGATAGTCACATTAGCCCCCCCACCTTTTTTCGCCGTGGGTCAGAAGATGTGGGTTCGTGTTGCGGGCCTGCATGCTGACCCGTCCGAGACAGTGCTTACGCTCCTGGAGGCGGAAGAGATTGAGGAGCGTCATCTTGTCGAGGGTGTCAAGTTGACTATTCCTCGCGGATGGTTGTTTGGCCTGGATGATTATTCAGCATTGACAGTTGAATGCTTTCTCGCCTATGGCGGTCAATCAGATATTGAGACTGCTCAGGAACTTCCGCGTACGACTCACAAGATTCGTCAGCGCGAGCATCAGTTACTCGACGACTTCACAGATTTCGACCTGACGGGGTGGAACAGTTGGAAGAAAGGACCTGCCGCGGCGGATCCGTTAGATCTCATTGTGAAGAGTGACAAGACTGGACACTATCTATGGAATTGGGGATATACAAGTCCCAACAACGGTATTCACCTGTTCAAGGATTATAAGTATCTGCAGCCGGGCCGTAGTTATGAATTCACTCTGCAACTTCGCAGGAATAGTCCGGCTAATCCGGCGCCAAAACTGTCGTTGGAAAGCGATCAGTCGATCATTGTAGAACCGACACCTCTTCTATCGCCGGAATGGATCACAGTGGGTAGTACCTTCATTGCCAACTCCAGCACTGTGCAACTGCGACTGGTCAGTCATGTTAATTCTGTCGCCGGGAATGATTACGACGTAACCCGTATTCGCTTGAAGGAAATGTTGTCAGGGAACGAAGTTTAAGTATTTTTGCAACTGAGCTTAATTTTTTGCCCTCGGCTCACGTCACATCGTTTAACTGTCGACGATTATCGTGAGGCCGACCCATGTCCAATCTGAATGACCTGACTGCCCTGGCATTGCCTTCGGGCAGCCAGTTGGTAGCTGATGCAACCGAAAGCCGCTTGAGCCTGAGCCTGGACGGGCAGCCGCTGATTCGCCTGCGCCTTGATCGCGAGGCCAAAGGGCCGATCCAGATCGACGAGCGTTTCGCTTTGCCGCCGGGGCAAGCCCTGTGGGCAGCGTGTTATTGGCTGTTCGCGCGCGATCCGGCGTGCCAGCAATTGACCTGGCAACTCGACCAGCCGCCGACCGAAGCCTTGCTCAGCGGTCTGTTGGTGAACACTGAAGTGACCGGCGAATACCGCTGCGAGCGCACGCTGTTCTGGCAGTTACCGCAGCCGTGGCTCGGCACGTCTCTGACCGGCTGCTATCCGCAACAAATGAAGATTAGCGCTGGCAAGCGCCATCCTTTAAGACCGGTGAAGCCGCGCGGTGAAGTCTATCGACGTTTCGATGCGCGCCTCGGCGCCTGGATTTCTCTGCGCACGGTCCAGATCGAAGACGACCTGCCGCGCTTCAATCGCTGGCAGAACAACCCGCGAGTCGCCAGTTTCTGGGACGAACAGGGCAGTCTCGAAAAGCATCGCGAATACCTCGGCAAACTCGACGCCGATCCGCACACGCTGACCTTGATCGGCTGTTTCGATGATCAGCCATTTGCCTATTTCGAAGCCTATTGGGCCAAGGAAGATCGCATCGCGCCGTTCTACGATGCCGACAATTACGACCGTGGCATTCATATGTTGGTAGGTGAGGAGGATCACCGCGGCCCGCACAAAGTGGCGAGTTGGTTATCGGCGCTGGTGCATTACCTGTTTCTGGATGATCCGCGCACTCAGCGAGTGGTCGCCGAACCGCGCGCCGACAACGCGAAGATGATCGGCTACATGCAGAACCAGTGCTTCCATTGCGAAAAAGAGTTCGACTTCCCGCACAAACGTGCAGCGCTGATGATGTTGGGGCGTGAGCGGTTTTTTGATCGGTGCAAGCTGGCTTGATATTGCCTTAAAGCAAAAGATCGCAGCCTTCGGCAGCTCCTACAGGGTTAACGCGAAACCCGTGTAGGAGTTGCCGAAGGCTGCGATCTTTTTTGTGCGGACAACTCGGTCTTAACGACGACCCACAGCCACTGGATCCCGACGGCTGCTCGACACCTTGCGGCAGTGCACCAGCGCATCACGGATCATGAAATTGACCAGGGTCGGCGACACGCCAAGCTCCTTGGCGATGTCCTTCTGCGGCACACCATGCAGGCGATACATCTCGAATGCATAGCGCGTGCGACTCGGTAGCTCGGTCAGCGCATCGGCGATGTTTTCCAGCGTCGAGAAATTGATGTGCGAGGTTTCCGGCGAAGCACCCTGAATGACCACGTTCAACCCTTCCTCCTCAGGGCCGGAGTACTTCTGTTCCAGCGCCTGTTTGCGGTAGTGATCGATCGCAAGGTTGCGCACGATCTGGAACAGATAACTCAATTGCGCCTTGATCGACGAGGTGATCGGCGGTGCCGACTGCAGTCGGAAAAACGCATCTTGCACCACATCTTCGGCGCGTGACCGGCAGCCGGTAATGCGTGCTGCAATCTTGACCAGAATCAGTCGGTTGTCGACGAATGCCTGAAGTAGCGGTGAATCGCACCTGCTTGTGGATACTTGTTCCGTCATGGAAATCACCTTACTGCCAATAGGTTAGTGGGGCGCCTGGGGGCGGGCTGCCCTACACATCGAGCGACAAATTATGTTGAATGATAATGATTGTCAAATGAGAAAGAGAAACAATCCATTGAATGGGTGCGATCTGAGAACTGCGACACGCCGCCGCACCCCAGCCCTATTAGCGATCCAGCCTGCCGACTAATTATTTCAAGACGTCATCCGTTCTCATTGGTGAATGGTTCCGGATAAAGACTCCCGGCCAGACAGCATTCCCATGCCTTGCGCGGTCGGCGTAGACCGCGCCCTGCATGCCCCGCGAGGGCGTGTCGCAGCAACCCGATTCCACTAGCAAGCCGAATTCAGGCAGGAAACCTCATGACCGACGCGTTCGAACTCCCCAGCACCCTGGTCCACGCCCTCCAGCGCCGCGCGGCCCTGACGCCGGATCGGCTGGCCTTGCGTTTTCTTGCCGAAAACGAAGCGCAGGCTGTGGTCCTCAGCTATCGCGAACTGGACCAACGCGCGCGCACCATTGCTGCTGCGTTGCAGGCCGAGGCCGAATTTGCTGATCGCGCGGTGCTGCTGTTTCCAAGTGGCCCGGATTACGTTGCGGCGTTTTTTGGTTGCCTGTATGCCGGGGTGATCGCGGTGCCGGCCTATCCACCGGAATCGGCCCGCCGTCATCATCAAGAGCGCCTGCTGTCGATCATTGCCGACGCCGAACCGCGCCTGCTACTGACCAGCGCTGACTTGCGCGACGCCTTGCAGCAGATCGAAGGCGCGCCGCCGCTGTTGTGTGTCGATACCCTTGACAGCGCACTGGCTGAGCGCTGGGTTGAGCCGACTCTGCCGGCCGATCACATTGCATTCCTGCAATACACCTCAGGCTCCACCGCACTGCCCAAAGGCGTGCAGGTCAGCCATGGCAATCTGGTCGCCAACGAGCTGCTGATTCGCCACGGTTTCGGCATCGACGTGAACCCCGATGACGTCATCGTCAGCTGGCTGCCGCTGTACCACGACATGGGGTTGATCGGCGGTCTGTTGCAGCCGATTTTCAGTGGTGTGCCGTGCATCCTGATGTCGCCGGCGTACTTCCTCGGCCGGCCATTGCGCTGGCTCGAAGCGATCAGCCAATACGGCGGCACCATCAGCGGCGGGCCGGATTTCGCCTATCGCTTGTGCAGCGAGCGGGTCAGTGAATCGGCGCTTGAACGTCTCGACCTGAGCCGCTGGCGCGTGGCCTATTCCGGCTCCGAGCCGATCCGTCTCGACACCAACGAACGCTTCGCCGAAAAGTTTGCGGCATGTGGTTTCAGTGCCGACAGTTTCATGGCTTCGTACGGTCTGGCCGAGGCCACGCTGTTCGTCGCCGGCACGCCGCGCGGCAAGGGCATTCCTGCGCTGCGCGTGGACGATCAGGCGCTGGCGCAAAACCGTGCAGAGCCGGGCGACGGCAGCGCGATCATGAGTTGCGGCATCAGCCAGCCAGAACACGCGGTGCTGATCGTCGAGCCAACCCGTCTTGAAGAACTCGCCGACAATGCCGTCGGCGAAGTCTGGGCGGCTGGCCCTAGCATCGCTCACGGTTACTGGCGCAACCCCGAGGCCAGCGCCAAGACTTTCGTCCAGCACGCCGGCCGCACCTGGCTGCGCACCGGTGACCTGGGTTTCATGCGTGACGGCGAACTGTTCGTCACCGGTCGCCTGAAAGACATGTTGATCGTGCGCGGCCATAACCTCTATCCGCAGGACATCGAGAAGACGGTCGAGAGCGAAGTGGAAGTGGTGCGCAAGGGCCGGGTCGCGGCATTTGCGGTGAATCAGGACGGCGAAGAAGGCATCGGTATCGCGGCGGAGATCAGCCGCAGCGTGCAGAAGATTCTGCCGCCAGAAGCGCTGATCAAAGCTATCCGCCAAGCGGTGGCCGAGGCCTATCAGCAAGCACCGAGCGTGGTGGTGTTGCTCAATCCGGGCGCATTGCCGAAAACCTCCAGCGGCAAATTGCAGCGTTCGGCCTGCCGTAATCGCCTGGCCGATGGCAGCCTCGACAGCTATGCGGTGTTCCCTTCAGATGAAGCGCAAGGTGCCGAATCGACCCTGCAAGCTTCCGAGCTCGAAGCCTTGATCGGCAAGATCTGGGCCGAGCAACTGAGCGTCAAACAGGTCAATGCCGACGATCATTTCTTCCTGCTCGGCGGCAACTCGATTGCCGCCACCCAAGTGATCGCCCGGGTGCGCGAAGAGCTCGGTCTGGCGCTGAGCCTGCGTCTGCTTTTCGAAGCGCCGACGCTGTCCGCCTTCGCCGCTGCCGTGGCCCTGGAGCAGCAGAATGGCGCAAGTGTTCAAGGCACAATCAACGCGCTGTCGCGTACGGAGCCAATGCCACAATCGCTGGCGCAAAATCGCTTGTGGATCACCTGGCAACTGGATCCGCAAAGCAGCGCCTACAACATTCCGGGAGCGCTGCGTCTGCGCGGCGAACTCGATGAAGACGCCCTGCGCGCAAGCTTTCAGCAACTGATCGAACGCCACGAATCCCTGCGCACGCGCTTCTTTGAACGCGACGGCGTGGCACTGCAACAAGTCGATGCTGCGGCTGAATTCAACCTGCAACTGGTCGACATCAGCGACCTGCCAACCCATGAACGTGAAGCTCGCGCTGAGCAAATCCGTGAGGACGAAGCGCGCACCCGGTTCGATCTGGAAAAAGGCCCGCTACTCAGGGTGACGCTGATTCGCCTTGATGACGAAGACCATCAACTGCTGGTGACGATGCACCACATCATCGCCGACGGCTGGTCGCTGAACGTGTTGATCGATGAATTTTCGCGCCTGTACGCCGCCGCCTCCCAAGGCCAGCGCGCCGAGCTCGCGGCATTGCCAACCCAGTACGCCGACTACGGCAGTTGGCAGCGCCAATGGCTGGCGCAAGGTGAGGGCGAGCGGCAACTGGCCTACTGGAAAGCGCAGTTGGGCGATGAGCATCCGACGCTGGAGCTGGCCACCGATCATCCGCGAGCTGCCCAGCAACTTCTAAGCGCCTCGCGCCACAGCGTACGTCTGAGCATCAGCCTCAGCGAAACCATTCGCCAGACTGCCCAAGCGCACGATGCCACACCGTTCATGCTGTTGCTCGCGGCGTTCCAGAGCCTGTTGCACCGTTATAGCGGTCAACGCGATATTCGCATTGGCGTGCCCAATGCCAACCGTCCACGGCTGGAAACCCAAGGCCTGATCGGCTTCTTCATCAACACTCAGGTGCTGCGCGCGGACGTCGATTCACGCCTGTCGTTCACCGAGTTGCTGGCGCAAACCCGCGAGGCTGCACTCGGCGCACAAGCCCATCAGGACCTGCCGTTCGAACAACTGCTCGAAGCCTTCCCGCAGGCCCGCGAACAGGGTTTGTTCCAGGTCATGTTCAACCATCAGCAACGCGACCTCAGCGCACTCAAACGCCTGCCCGGTCTACTCGCCGAAGAGTTGCCGTGGCACAGCCGCGAGGCCAAGTTCGATCTGCAATTGCACAGCGAAGAAGACCGCAACGGGCGCCTGACCTTGTCCTTCGACTATGCCGACGAGCTGTTCGACGCCGCGACCATCGGGCGGCTGGCGGAGCATTTCAGCAATCTTCTGCGAGATGCCTGCGAGCGTCCGCACCACGCCATCGGTGATCTGCAACTGTTGACTGCCAGCGAAAGCGAACAGCAATCAGATTGGAGCAGCGTCCCTTGTGCCAAGGCTGAGCAATGGCTGCCGGAACTGCTCAACGAACAACTGCGCATGACCCCGCAACGCACCGCGCTGGTGTGGGAGGGCGGCAGTCTCGATTTCGCCGAACTACATGCTCAATCCAATCGACTGGCGCATTACCTGCGCGACAAGGGTGTCGGCCCGGATGTCTGCGTGGCCATCGCGGCCGAGCGTTCGCCGCAACTGCTGATCGGCCTGCTGGCGATCATCAAGGCAGGCGGCGCTTATGTGCCGCTCGATCCGGATTACCCGGCCGAGCGTCAGGCCTACATGCTCAGCGACAGCGGCGTCGAGCTGCTGCTGACCCAGACCGAATTGCTAGATCGTTTGCCGGCCAGCGATGGCGTCAGCGTCATTGCCATGGATGCCCTGCATCTGGAGAACTGGCCAAGCCATGCGCCGGGACTGCACCTGCACGGCGACAACCTCGCCTACGTGATTTACACCTCCGGTTCCACCGGTCAACCGAAAGGCGTCGGCAACACCCACGCGGCACTGGCTGAACGGCTGCAATGGATGCAAAACACTTATCGCCTCAACGAAACCGACGTGCTGATGCAAAAAGCGCCGATCAGTTTTGACGTGTCGGTGTGGGAATGCTTCTGGCCGCTGATCACGGGTGCGCGTCTGTTGATTACCGCACCGGGCGAACACCGTGATCCGCATCGCATCGCGCAACTGGTTCAGCAATATGGCGTGACCACGCTGCACTTCGTGCCGCCGCTGCTCTCGCTGTTCATCGACGAGCCGCTCAGCAGCGAATGCACCAGCCTGCGCCGGGTGTTCTCCGGCGGCGAAGCCTTGCCAGCCGAGTTGCGCAACCGCGTGCTGGCGCAACTGCCGGCAGTGCAACTGCACAACCGCTACGGCCCGACTGAAACCGCGATCAATGTCACCCACTGGCATTGCACCGCCGCTGATGGCGAGCGCTCGCCCATTGGCCGACCGCTGGGCAACGTGGTTTGTCGTGTTCTCGACGCTGACCTCAATCCTGTACCTGCGGGCGTACCCGGCGAGCTGTGCATCAGCGGTATCGGTCTGGCGCGTGGTTATCTCGGTCGCCCGGCGCTGACCGCCGAACGTTTTGTGGTCGATCCATTGGGCGAGCAGGGTGCTCGCTTGTACCGCACCGGTGACCGTGCGCGCTGGACTGACGATGGCGTGATCGAATACCTCGGCCGTCTCGATCAGCAGGTCAAACTGCGCGGCTTTCGCGTCGAACCGGAAGAAATCGAAGCACGCTTGCTCGCACAGGACGGCGTCGCCCAAGCCGTGGTGCTGGTGCGTGAAACCGCTGCCGGCGCGCAACTGATCGGCTACTTCACGGCGACCGATGCCAGCGCAGACCAGGACGCGCAAATCAACCGACTGAAAACCGCACTGGCCGCCGAACTTCCGGAATACATGGTCCCGGCGCAGCTGATGCGCCTCGACGCAATGCCCCTGAGCCCGAGCGGCAAACTCGACCGCCGCGCCTTGCCCGTGCCGCAATGGCAAGTGCGTGAGCATGTCGAACCGGTCACTGAACTGGAGCAACAGATCGCCGCCATCTGGCGCGAAGTGCTGGGCCTGGCGCAAATCGGCCTGCGTGACGATTTCTTTGCCCTCGGCGGTCATTCGCTGCTGGCCACGCAAATCATCTCGCGCACCCGTCAGGCTTGCGACGTCGAATTGCCGTTGCGCGCGTTGTTCGAACACAGTGAGCTCGGTGATTTCGCCGAACAGATCCGTCTGATCCAGGTCAGCGGTCGCACTAACAAACAGCCGCCGATTGAAAAGGTCGACCGCAGCCAACCCGTGCCGTTGTCCTACTCGCAACAGCGCATGTGGTTCCTCTGGCAGATGGAACCGGACAGTCCGGCGTACAACGTCGGCGGCATGGCGCGCCTGCGTGGCGTGTTGCATGTCGAGCATTTCGAGGCGGCATTGCAAGCGCTGATCCTGCGCCACGAAACCCTGCGCACGACATTCCCAAGTGTCGATGGCGTGGCCCGTCAGCAGGTGCACGCCGAGACTGGCGTGCGCATGGGCTGGAAAGATTTCTCGACACTCGCGGCTGACCAGCGTGAGCAGAACGTCCAGCAACTGGCCGACGAAGAAGCGCATCTGCCGTTCGATCTGGAAACCGGTCCGCTGCTGCGCGCCTGTCTGGTCAAGACTGCCGAGCATGAGCATTACTTCGTCCTGACCCTGCATCACATCGTCACCGAAGGCTGGGCGATGGACATTTTTGCCCGTGAACTCAGCGCGTTGTACGAAGCGTTCGTCGATGATCGCGAATCGCCGCTGGAGTCGTTGCCGGTGCAGTACCTCGACTACAGCGTCTGGCAGCGCAACTGGCTGGAGTCCGGCGAGCGTCAGCGTCAACTCGACTACTGGACCGCGCAACTGGGCCGCGAACATCCGTTGCTGGAATTGCCGGGTGACCGCCCGCGTCCACCGGTGCAAAGCCATCAGGGCGAGCTGTTCCGTTTCGACCTCAGTGATGACCTCGCCGCGCGGGTCCGGGCGTTCAATGCGCAAAACGGTCTGACCCTGTTCATGACCATGACCGCCGCACTCGCCACGCTGCTTTACCGCTATAGCGGCCAGACCGATCTGCGCATCGGCGCACCGGTGGCCAACCGTATCCGCCCGGAAAGCGAAGGGCTGATCGGCGCGTTCCTCAACACTCAGGTGTTGCGTTGCCAGCTCGACGGGCAGATGTCGGTCGGCGAGTTGTTCGAGCAGGTGCGCCACACCGTGATCGAAGGGCAGTCCCATCAGGATCTGCCGTTCGATCATCTGGTTGAAGCCTTGCAGCCACCGCGCAGCGCCGCTTACAACCCGCTGTTTCAGGTGATGTGCAACGTGCAGCGCTGGGAATTCCAGCAGAGCCGTATGCTCGCCGGCATGACCGTCGAGTACCTGGCCAACGATGCGCGGGCGACCAAGTTCGATCTCAACCTGGAGGTCACCGACCTCGACCATCGCCTGGGCTGCTGCCTGACGTACAGCACCGATCTGTTCGACGAGCCGACCATCGCGCGCATGGCCGGACATTGGCGCAACCTGCTGGAAGCGCTGATCGCCGACCCGCAACAACGCCTCAGCGAACTGCCGCTGCTGGACGCCCCGGAGCAACAGCGACTGCTCGACAGCCTCGGCGTCGAGCCGGGCGAGCATCGTCTCGATCAGTGCATTCATCACCTGTTCGCCGAGCAAGCACTGCTGCGCAAAGATGCGCCAGCCCTGACGTTCGCTGGCCAGACCTTGAGCTACGCCGAACTCGACGCCCGCGCCAATCGTCTGGCCTGGGCCCTGCGTGAGCGCGGCGTTGGCCCGCAAGTGCGCGTGGGTCTGGCGCTCGAGCGTTCGCTGGAGATGGTCATTGGCCTGCTGGCGATCCTCAAGGCTGGCGGCGCTTACGTGCCGCTCGACCCGGAATACCCGCTCGACCGTTTGCATTACATGATTGAAGACAGCCGCATCGGTCTGCTACTCAGTGATCGCGCGATGTTCAACGCGCTCGGCGAGCTACCGTCGAGCGTGGCGAGTTGGTGCCTGGAAGAGGACAGCGCCGCACTGGCCGATTTCCCGGCCACCGAGCTGCCATTTATCAGCCTGCCGCAGCATCAGGCCTACCTGATTTACACCTCGGGTTCGACCGGTAAACCGAAAGGCGTGGTGGTGTCCCACGGCGAAATCGCCATGCATTGCCAAGCTGTCATCGAGCGTTTCGGCATGCGCCCTGACGACTGCGAGTTGCACTTCTATTCGATCAACTTCGACGCTGCGACCGAGCGACTGCTGGTGCCACTGCTCAGCGGCGCGCAGGTGGTGTTGCGGGCGCAAGGTCAGTGGGACGCCGAAGAAATCTGCGGGCTGATCCGCACCCATCGCATCAACGTACTGGGTTTCACCCCGAGCTACGGCAGCCAGTTGGCGCAGTTCCTCGCCACGCAAAACGACATTCTGCCGGTGCGGATGATCATCACCGGCGGTGAAGCGCTGACCGGCGAACACCTGCAACGCATTCGTGCGGCGTTCAAGCCGAGCCTGTTCTTCAACGCCTATGGCCCGACCGAAACCGTGGTCATGCCGCTGGCCAGTCTGGCCCCGGAAGTGCTCGAAGAGGGCGCCGGCAGTGTGCCGATCGGCAGCGTGATCGGCGCTCGCGTGGCGTACATTCTCGACGCCGATCTGGCGCTGGTGCCGCAAGGCGCGACCGGTGAATTGTTTGTCGGCGGCGCGGGTCTGGCGCAGGCTTATCACGACCGTCCGGGTATCACGGCCGAACGTTTTGTCGCTGACCCGTTTGCCGCTGAGGGTGGACGCATGTATCGCACTGGCGACCTGGTGCGCCAGCGTGCCGACGGTCTGGTCGAGTACCTGGGTCGGATCGACCATCAGGTGAAAATCCGTGGTTTCCGTATCGAACTTGGTGAAATCGAAACGCGTCTTCTTGATCACGATTCGATTCGCGAAGCGGTGGTGCTGGCGCTGGATGCGCCGAGCGGCAAACAACTGGTTGGCTACCTTGTCACCGAGATTGCCGAGCACAGCGAGACTGAACAAGCTCAACTGCGCGAAGCACTGAAGACGCACCTCAAGGCTCAACTGCCGGATTACATGGTGCCGACTCACCTGATGCTGCTGGCAAGCATGCCGCTCACCGCTAACGGCAAACTGGATCGTCGCGCACTGCCGGCGCCGGACCCCGAACTGAACCGTCAGGACTACGTGGCGCCGAGCAATGAGCTCGAACAAACCCTGGCGCAGATCTGGTGCGAAGTGCTCAACGTCGAACAGGTCGGCCTCAACGACAACTTCTTCGAGCTGGGTGGCGATTCCATTCTGTCGATTCAAGTGGTCAGCCGCGCGCGCCAGCAGGGCATTCATTTCAGTCCGCGTGATCTGTTCCAGCACCAGACCGTGCAGACCCTCGCCGCTGTGGCCAGCCGCACCGAGTTGGTGACAGCCGAGCAAGGCTTGGTGAGCGGTGAATCGCGTCTGACGCCAATTCAACACTGGTTCTTCGACACCGATATTCCTCAGCGTCAGCACTGGAATCAGGCGTTGTTGCTGGAACCGACTACCGCGCTGGAGCCGCAGCTTCTTGAGCGAGCGCTACTGGCGGTGATCGAGCAGCACGACGCCCTGCGTCTGCGCTTCACCGAGGCGGGCGGTGAGTGGCAAGCGGCACATCAACCGGTCTCGGATGCCGTTGTTTTGTCGTCAGTGCACGTCGCGTCGATGGACATGTGCGAGGCGCTGTTCGCCGATGCTCAACGCAGTCTTGATCTGGAAAACGGTCCGCTGCTGCGTGCCTTGCTGGTCGATGGCCCGCACGCTCAGCAACGCCTGTTCATCGCCATTCATCACTTGGTGGTCGACGGTGTCTCTTGGCGTGTCTTGCTTGACGATCTGCAAACCGTGTATCGCCAGCTCGACGCCGGGCAGTCGGTGAAACTGCCGGCGAAAACCAGTGCCTTCAAGGATTGGGCGGCACGCCTGCAGGCTTACGCCGGGAGCGAATCACTGCGCGAAGAACTCAACTGGTGGCGGACCCAACTGGCCGGTCCGAGCGCTGATCTGCCGTGTGAAAATCCGCAGGGCGGCCAGCAGAATCGCCACGCGCAAACCGTCAGCGTGCGCCTCGATGCCGAGCGCACCCGACAATTGCTGCAACAGGCGCCAAGTGCTTATCGCACGCAGGTCAACGATCTGCTGCTGACCGCGTTGGCCCGTGTGCTGTGCCGCTGGAGCGGGCAACCGTCGGCGCTGATTCAACTGGAAGGCCACGGCCGCGAAACCCTGTTCGACGAGATCGACCTGACCCGCACCGTCGGCTGGTTTACCAGCGCCTATCCATTGCGCCTGACGCCGCACAACATCGAAGAAGCCGCCGGGCAGGGCGCTTCGATCAAGGCGATCAAGGAGCAGTTGCGCGCTGTGCCGCACAAAGGCCTCGGTTATGGCGTGCTGCGTTATCTGGCGGATGAACTCAGCCAACGCAGCATGGCCGCGCTGCCGAATGCGCCGATCACCTTCAACTACCTTGGCCAGTTCGATCAGAGTTTCGCCAGCGATGCGCTGTTCCGTCCGCTGGATGAACCGGTCGGCGCGGCCCACGATCCGCAGGCGCCGTTGCCGAACGAGTTGAGCGTCGACAGTCAGGTCTACGGCGGTGAACTGCTGCTGCGCTGGACCTTCAGCGCCGAACGTTACGAGGCGCAGACCATCAATGATCTGGCCGACGCCTACCTGGGCGAATTGCAAAGCCTGATCGAGCATTGCCTGCAAGCTGAGGCCGGTGGCCTGACGCCGTCGGACTTCCCGCTGGCGAAACTGACCCAGGCGCAACTCGATGCCTTGCCGGTGCCTGCCGCACACATTGAAGACGTCTATCCGCTGACGCCGATGCAGGAAGGCATGTTGCTGCACACCTTGCTCGAACCGGGCACCGGTCTGTACTACATGCAGGATCGCTACCGCATCAACAGCGAACTCGACCCCGAGCGTTTCGCTCAAGCGTGGCAAGCCGTGATCGGCCGTCATGAAGCGTTGCGTGCCTCGTTCTGCTGGAACGTCGGCGAAGACATGCTGCAAGTGATTCACACGCCGGGGCGCACGCCAATCGAGTATCTGGACTGGAGCGCCATCAGCGACGCCGAGCAGGAACCCAAGCTGCAAGCGCTGCTCAAAAGCGAGCGCGAAGCCGGGTTCGATCTGCTCAACCAGGCACCGTTCCACTTGCGTCTGATCAAGGTCGGCGCGGCGCGCTACTGGTTCATGATGAGCAACCACCACATCCTCATCGATGCCTGGTGCCGTTCGCTGCTGATGAACGATTTCTTCGAGATCTACACCGCGCTTGGCGAAGGTCGCGAAGCTCAACTGAGCGTGCCGCCGCGTTATCGCGATTACATCGGCTGGCTGCAACGTCAGAGTCTTGCCGAAGCGCGTCAGTGGTGGCAGCAAAACCTGCAAGGGTTTGAACGCACCACGCCGATCCCGAGCGACCGACCGTTCCTGCGAGAACATGCCGGCGAAAGTGGCGGCATGATCGTCGGTGACCGCTACACCCGTCTCGATGTTGCGGACGGTGCCCGTCTGCGTGAGCTGGCCCAGGCCCATCAACTGACCATCAATACCTTCGCCCAAGCGGCATGGGCACTGGTGCTGCGGCGCATGAGCGGTGATCGCGACGTGCTGTTCGGTGTGACCGTTGCCGGGCGTCCGGTTGAGATGCCGGAAATGCAACGCACCGTCGGCCTGTTCATCAACAGTATCGCGCTGCGAGTGCAGATGCCGGCGGACGATCAGCGTACCAGCGTGCGGCAATGGCTGAGCGGGTTGCTCGACAGCAACATGCAACTGCGCGAGTACGAATACCTGCCGCTGGTGAGCATTCAGGAGCAAAGCGAACTGCCGAAAGGCCAGCCGCTGTTCGATAGCCTGTTTGTGTTCGAGAACGCGCCGGTAGAAGTCTCGGTACTGGACCGTGCGCAGAGCCTGAACGCAACCTCGGATTCGGGCCGCACCCACACCAACTTCCCGCTGACGGCGGTGTGTTATCCGGGCGATGACCTTGGGCTGCACCTGTCGTATGACCAGCGTTACTTCGACGAGTCGACGGTCGAGCGCATGCTCGGCGAGTTCAAGCGTCTGCTGCTGGCGCTGGTCGACGGTTTCCATGGCGACATGGCCGATCTGCCGTTGCTGGGCAGTGAGGAGCAGGACTTCCTGCTCCACGGTTGCAACCAGAGCGCCCACGATTATCCGTTGGAGCAGAGCTACGTTTCGCTGTTCGAAGCGCAGGTTGCTGCGCATCCGGAGCGTATTGCCGCCAGTTGCCTGAATGTTCAATTGAGCTATCAGGCGCTGAACCAGAATGCCAACCGTCTCGGCCATGCCTTGGTCGCGGCCGGGGTGCAAATGGATCAACCGGTGGCGTTGCTGGCCGAGCGTAATCTTGATTTGCTGGGCATGATCATCGGCAGCTTCAAGGCGGGTGCCGGTTACTTGCCGCTGGACCCGGGTCTGCCGAGTCAGCGTCTGCAACGGATCGTTGAGCTGAGCCGCACGCCCGTGCTGGTGTGCAGCGAGGCGTGCCGTGAACAGGCGCAGACGTTGCTCGATGAATTCAATTGCGCCAATCGTCCACGCTTGCTGGTGTGGGAAGAGGTGCAAGCGTTGGCGACATCGGCGCAGAACCCTGGCATTCACAGTGGCCCGGACAACCTCGCCTATGTGATCTATACCTCCGGCTCCACCGGCCTGCCGAAAGGCGTAATGGTCGAGCAGCGCGGCATGCTCAACAATCAGTTGAGCAAGGTGCCGTACCTGAATCTGACGGCGGCTGACGTGATCGCGCAAACCGCTTCGCAGAGCTTCGATATTTCGGTCTGGCAGTTCCTTGCTGCGCCGCTGTTCGGCGCGCGGGTCGACATCGTGCCGAATACCATCGCTCACGATCCGCAAGGGTTGCTGGTGCATGTGCAGGCCCAGGGCATTACCGTGCTGGAGAGTGTGCCGTCGCTGATTCAGGGCATGCTCGCCTCGGATCGTCTGAGCCTCGACGGTCTGCGCTGGATGCTGCCGACCGGTGAAGCAATGCCGCCGGAACTGGCGCACCAATGGCTGCTGCGTTACCCGGACATTGGTCTGGTCAACGCTTATGGTCCGGCGGAATGCTCGGACGACGTGGCGTTCTACCGCGTGGACATGGCATCGACTCGCGGCAGTTATTTGCCGATCGGTACGCCGACCGACAACAATTTGCTGTATCTGCTGGATGGCGCGCTGGAACTGGTGCCGTTGGGCGCAGTGGGTGAGTTGTGCGTGGCGGGCACCGGGGTGGGGCGCGGGTATGTCAGCGATCCGCTGCGAACCGCGCCGGTGTTTGTGCCGAACCCGTTCGGTGCACCGGGCGAACGCTTGTATCGCACCGGTGACCTGGCGCGACGTCGTAGCGATGGCGTGCTGGAATACGTCGGTCGGGTCGACCATCAGGTGAAGATTCGCGGTTACCGCATCGAGTTGGGTGAAATTGAAGCGCGTCTGCACGAGCAACCGGAAGTCCGCGATGCGGCGGTCGGTGTGCAGGAAGGCATCAACGGCAAGCATCTGGTCGGCTATCTGGTGGCAGCGGATTCTGCGCTGAACCCGAGCGAACGTCTGGAGCGCATCAAGCAACGCCTGCGCAGTGAACTGCCGGAATACATGGTGCCGCTGCACTGGCTGTGGCTCGCACAGATGCCGCTCAATGCCAACGGCAAGCTTGAACGCAAAGCCTTGCCGGCACTGGAGATCGGTCAGTTGCAGAGCCAGGATTACCTGGCGCCGCGCAACGAGCTGGAGCAAACCCTGGCAGATATCTGGGCCGAGGTGCTGAAGGTCGAGCAGGTTGGCGTGCGCGACAACTTCTTCGAACTCGGCGGGCACTCGTTGCTGGCCACGCAGATCGCCTCGCGCGTACAGAAAACCCTGCAACGCGATGTGCCGCTGCGAGCTATGTTCGAGTGCAGTACGGTTGCGGAACTGGCCGAGTACATCGATGGGCTGGCGGCCAGTGAAATCACTGAGGAGAAGGTGGATCGGTTGAATGATCTGATGGCGGAGCTGGAGGGTTTTTAAAAGCAAAAGATCGCAGCCTGCGGCAGCTCCTACAGAGAAATATGCGTTTCCCTGTAGGAGCTGCCGCAGGCTGCGATCTTTTCGCTTTTCAGACAATTGACTGCCGAGTAGTAGCAGCTCAGTCTGCCGGTTCTCTTTTTGCAAACGAGGGGTTAGTCGATGCCTTTTTTCACGGTTGACGGACAAGCACTTCACTACATCGATCAAGGCACAGGCCCGGCCGTGTTACTGGCGGGCAGCTACCTGTGGGATCAGACCATGTGGGCGCCGCAGATCGCTGCGCTGGCGCCGCACTATCGGGTGATTGCGCTGGATCTTTGGGGCCACGGCGAATCCGGGCGATTGCCGGAAAACACCACATCGCTGGATGACATCGCGCGTCAGGCGCAGGCGTTGCTCGATCATCTGGGTATCGACCAGATCACCCTGATCGGCCTGTCGGTTGGCGGCATGTGGGGCGTGCGTCTGGCGCTGTCGGCACCGCATCGGATAAACGGTTTGGTGCTGATGGACACCTATGTCGGCGTAGAACCCGAGCCAACCCGTCAGTACTACTTCTCGCTGTTCAAACAGATTGAAGACAGCGGCGAAATATCGGACGCGTTGCTCGACATCGTCGTACCGATTTTCTTCCGCCCGGGCATCGATCTCCAATCGGCGCTGTATCAGGACTTTCGCGCGAAACTGGCGGGGTATTCATCCGAGCGTCTGCGCGAAAGCATCGTACCGATGGGCCGCATCACCTTCGGTCGAGATGATCTGTTGCCACGTCTGGGCGAGCTGAACGCTGCAACTACTCTGGTGCTGTGCGGTGATCAGGACAAACCCCGGCCACCGGCCGAAGCGCAGGAAATGGCTGAACTGATCGGTTGCCCGTGCGTGTTGGTGCCGGAGGCGGGGCATATCTCCAATCTGGAGAATCCGCAGTTTGTGAATGACGCGTTGCTGAAGTTTTTGGCTGAGCATCATTCGCGGCGCTGATGAGAAAAAGATCGCAGCGTGCCGCAGGTCCTACAGGGATATGCGTTTTCTGTAGGAGCTGCGGCACGCTGCGATCTTTTGATCTTGCTTATTTAGGTCCGAGAATCTTCGCCAGTTTGTCCGGCGTCGGCGCGCCTTGTTGCTGTTGCAGTTCACCCTTGGCATCCATGTAGAAAATCGCCGGAGTGGCCTGCAATTCCAGGTCATCCATCAACTGCATGTTCGCCGCCAATTTTGTCTGCACGGCTACCGGGATGTCTTTCAAGGCCTTGAGCGAACTGCTCTTGCCGGCTTTTTCGTGATCTTCCAGCGCTTTGGCCGGGTCTTTGGCGGCGAGCAACGCGGCGGATTTGCCCGGGCTGTCTTCGCGGATGATCCCGACCATGATGTGGCGCAACTGCACTTTGCCGGACTTGACCCACGGGCGGGCCTGTTCCCAGAACACGTTGCAGTAAGGGCAGTTCGGATCGCTGAACAGGTACACCGTGCGCGGCGCATCCTTGTTGCCGTCCTGAATCCAGTTGCTCGCCTCGAACTTGGCCCAGACCTCCTTGGCCATTGGCGCGTACACCAGTTTCTGCAACGGTTCGCTGCTCAGGTCTTTGCCGTCGGCGTCGTACAGGTTGCCGAGCAGAACGTGTTTACCGTCCGGGGTCAGGTATAACGCCATGCCACGGTTCTGGTATTGCGCCGCGTAACCGCGCAAACCGTCGGGGGCGTCGAACTGGCCGACGATTTTCGCGCCTTTGGCTTCGATCTGCTTGATCGCGGCAGGCAATTCTTCAGCGGCCTGAACCGACGGCAGTTGCAACAGGGCAGTGCCCAGAGTCAGCGTCAGCAGGTGGCGGAGGCGGGGCATGGCAGTTTCCTTGACGAAGTGGCCGGTGCGGAGGCCGGGTTCGGATTTGAATTCGGGGTGTCGAAGTTTTCCATTGCGCGAGCCAGACTGGCGTTCGACAACTCGCCCAGGTGACTGGCCAACAGGCGACCATCAGGGCTATAGAACAGGGTAGTCGGCAATGCCATGGAACCCACGGCCTGACCCAAACGACCACTGCGGTCGAACAACACGTTGGTCAGGCTCAGGCCCTGGGTTTCGAGAAACGTCGCAACGCTTTGCATGCTTTCGGCCTGATTGACGAACAGGAACGTCAGGTCAGGGCGTTGCTGCTGGGCATTTTCCAACACAGGCATTTCGCGTCGGCACGGTGGACACCAGGTGGCCCACAGGTTGATCACCAGCGGCCCACCTTTGTAGTCGCTGAGCTGGATGGTTTCCCCAGCCGCGTTACGCAAGGAAATGTCTGGCAGCCGTGTGCCTTGTTCGTAGATGTTCAACGACAGTGTCGCCATCACCCAGAACAGCACACCGCTGGCCACGCCAAAACCCAGCGGCCGACGCAGCCCCGGGCGACGCCAGCCGCGATACAGTGCCGCGAGCAGCAACACAATCACGCCCGGCCAGGCGAGGAAACCGCCATCGCGCAAATCAACGATCTGCCACAGATCGTTGCGGTAGTGGCTCCAGTACAACGCGACAAACGCGATGCGTGCCGCGAGCATGCCAAGCAAAAACAGACTGAACAGCGCCGACTCGGGATTATCGCCACCGCGTTTGGCCACTCGCCAACCGACGAAGGTCGCCAGTGCCAATGCACTGATCAGCAGCAAATGGTTAAGCGCGATGGCAAAAGTGCCGAGGGTGAAAGTCAGCATTAGTTGGCGTCTCGGGTGGTGGTCCAGCGTTGCAGGAACGTATCGGCATCGACTTCACCGGTGATGCGCTGGCTGCGGCGCTCTTCGCCGTCGGTGCCGATCCAGACAAAAGTCGGTGGCCCCGGCACTTTATAGCGGCCGAGCAATTCGCGGCTGGCGGCATTGTCAGCGGTCACATCCAGTCGCAGCAGGCGTACGTCACTCAACGCCTGCATCACCTTGTCCTTGCCGAACACCTGCTTTTCCATGACTTTGCAGGACACGCACCAGTCGGCGTAATAATCGAGCAGCACCCACTGGCCCTGGGCCTTGGCGGCATCCAGTTCGCGTTGCAATGCTGCCGGTTCCTTGATGGTGGTGAACGCGTCATGACCAATCGGCGCAGCACTGGCGACACGGTCGCCACTGTAAACCTGCAACGGCTGATACGGATCATCACTGCCGCCGGCTGCACCGATCACCAGCAAACTGCCCCATAACCCGAGCAGCAATGCAGTGGCGCCGAACAACTGGGCGACACGGCCGAAGCCTTCGGACTGCTTCCACGCGCAGTAAGCGGCGATCAACAACAAGGCGCCGCACAGACCGAGCCATAACGACGGGTCCAGCACCGGGCGCAACATCAGCAGAGCCGTGGCGAGGAACAGGAAACCGAACACGCCCTTGAGCAGGTTCATCCAATCGCCGGGTTTTGGCAGGAAGCGATTACCTACGGTCACCAGCAGCAACAGCGGCACACCGATGCCGATCCCCAGCGAGAACAGAATCAAACCACCGTGCAGGGCATTGCCACTTTGCGCGATGTACAGCAACGCACCGGCGAGTGGCGCGGTCATGCACGGTCCGACCAGCAGGCCGGACAGTGCGCCGAGCACGCCGGCGCCAATCAGGCTGCCGCCGCTGCGACTGCGCGAGGCGTGTTCCAGTCGGTCACGCAAGGCCACCGGCAATTGCAGTTCAAAGAAGCCGAACATCGGCAACGCCAGCACCACGAAGACTGCCGCGAAAGTCCCCAGCAGCCACGGATTTTGCAGCCAGGCCTGCAGGTTCGCGCCGAGCAGCGCGGCAATCACGCCCATTGCCGCATACACCAGTGCCATGCAGATCACATAACTGCCGGCCAGCGCAAAACCCCGGCGTGGCGTCGCGCCGCTGCCGACGATCATCCCCGCCAGAATCGGCAACATCGGCAACGTGCAAGGGGTGAAGGCGAGCAGCAGGCCGAGGCCGAAAAATACCAGCAGGCTCCAGCCCAGTGCTCGTTGCTGCAGGCTGCTGGCCAACGCTTCATCCGGTGCTTGCGCACTGGCCGGCGTGACCGCTTTGCCGCCCAGATCAATGACCCGGGTTTGCGGCGGGTAACACAGACCTGCATCGGCGCAACCCTGATAGCTGACCTTGATCTGACCGGTCGCCGTCGCCGGGATCTTTACCTCCAGCCCTTGGCGATAAACCGGTTGCTCACCGAAAAACTCGTCGCTGTGGGATTCGCCTTCGGGCAGCGTCGGCTGTTGTGCAGCGCTCAAGCCGTCGAACTTCAGGCGTTTCTGATACAGGTAGTAGCCGTCGGTGATCTGCCAGAACAGCTGGGTTTCACCGGATTCCAGGCGTTCGGAGGTGAGAACGAACGCCTGGTCGACCGGCAGAAAGTCCGGTTTTGTCTCGAAAGGATTGTTTCCGGCCTGGGCCAGGCCCGAGATCAATAGAGCAAACAGTAGAAAAATATGACGCATGGAGGAGCCTTGTCCCTGTGCAATTGAGGGCAGAATGGGCGGTGGCGATTAACCGATAATTAACCGTAGCCTACAAGGCCTTCCTCGATTGGCCAATCAGGTGCGTAACAATCCCGGCCAACTGGTTTCGTTGATCTCATGCGGGCCCGAAACGAGCCTGCCGTCCTGGAGGTTGTAAACAAGGTACTGATTGTTGGTGAGGAAAATATACCAATAGCTATCAGCGAAAGTCCGGTCATTTTGTGCGGCGGTAATGATCCGGTCTTTATAGGGGATCAGCGCACCAAAGATATTGGAGCCAAAGGCATTGCGGGTGATAGCATTTTTCCGGTAGTTGAATCTCAGGTAGTGCCCGTCATTGAGAAGAAACGTGAACAGGTGACTATAGCCTGCGATTTCTGTCCATGTGCCGGCGACAATTTTATCAAAGTAAGGAAGTATCGGGAGCCAGATACTTTCAGCTACCTTCCAATAGCCAGCAGCCTTGTCTTTATCCTGATCATATCTGCAGACCATCGGGGTGTTGCCCGAGTAGAAGAAAAGCCAGGCAATATCGTCTCCGGCGCCACTGGAAAACATTCCGTCAGTGGTGAAACCAAAACGCAGGTTTTTAGTGTAGGGGTCGAAGGTATCCCAGCTACCCTTGGTTGCACCGGGGTAACCTTCAGGTACTTTATTGTCGCCAATATTGAATCGAGAGTAAGTGTCGTTATCTTTAAAAAAGAAATAGATTCGATCAGGGCCGGATCGCCAGTCGATGGCGACGAAATTTTTTAGTGCAGGCATGGTTATCAGTATCCCTTTATGAAGGTTGTGGTATGTCTATCGCTTCTGTTTAGGCAAACGTGCTTGTCGCTTGGGTAGGTCCCGAGATCAGAAACTCATTTAGACTAAGAAACACGATTTGTGGATTTTGGCTCTGTGTAACTAAGGAGGGCGTTGGGAGGGCGCGGTTTACCGATGGCTAACCGCGCAATGGCTGAACTGGTCAGCCGCGTAACAGCCCTGGCCAATTACCATCGTTGACGTAGTGTGGGCCGGATTCGAGTTTGTCCTCATCCATGTTGTAAACAAGATATTGGTTGTTGGTGAGAAATATATACCAATAGTCGTCCGCGATAATTCGATCATTCTTGGCGGCCGTGATGATCCTTTCGTGATACGGGAGCAAGGCGCCCAGACGATCATTGCCGAATTTATGTAAGGTCAGTGTGTGTTTTGTGCCGTGGAAGGATAGATATCGTGCGCCTTGGAGAAGGAACCTGATTACACTGTTGCCACTCCTTGGGCCTTCCCATGTGGCAGCTATGATTTCGTCAAAGTAGGGAAGTATCGGACTCCAGTGGGTATCGGCTACTTTATAAAAGCCGGAAACCTTATCTTCGTCCTGATTGTATTTGCAGACTGTGGGCGTATCTCCGTCGTAGAAGAACAGCCAGGCGATGTCTTCGTCGAAGAGGCCATTCTTAAGGTTCGATGAGGTGGTGGTGAAACCGAAGAGCAAGTCTTTGGTATGTGGCTCGAATGCATCCCAGTTACCTCGGGTAGGGGCGGGATATCCAGCGGGTACTTTGTTGTCGCCAATATCGAATCGAGAGTAAGTATCGGTATCTTTAAAGAAGAAATAAATCTTATCAGCGCCGGAGAGCCAGTCAATGGTGACGAAGTTATTTAAAGCAGGCATGGTTATCAATATCCCTTTATGCAAGTTGTGGTATGTCTATCGCTTCTGTTTAGGCGGAATTACTTGTCGCTATGTTTAAGCCCGAGATCCGGAACTCGCTCAGACTAAAACAGGGGTGGAACTTGCCTCTGTGTAGCTAAGGAGCGCGACGGGGGCACGCGGTTAACCGATGGCTAACCGCGCCCCGTGAAGCTTCGGATGAACCGATCAATCACGCAACAGCCCAGGCCAATTGCCGTCGTTGACGTCTTTTGGACCGGATACGAGATTGTCGTCATCTATGTTGTAAACAAGATATTGGTTGTCGGTGAGAAATATATACCAATAGCTGTCCGCAAAAGTTCGATCATTTTGGGCGGCCGTGATGATCCGATTACTATACGGGAACAAGGCTCCTAGGCGATCTTCGCCTAACCTGCCTCCGGTCAGTGTGTGTTCACTGCAGTCGAAAGACATATAGCGTGCGCCGTGGAGAAGGAACGTGATTTCATTCCTTGACTTGTCCCATGTGGCAGCCATGATTTCGAAAAAGTAATCAGTTATCGGCGCCCAGATCGTGTCGGCTACTTTATAAAAGCCGTCTACTTTATCTTTGTCCTGGTTGTATTTGCAGACTGTGGGCGTGTCTCCGTCGTAGAAGAAAAGCCAGGAGATGTCTTCATCGAGGCCATTCTCAAAACTAGATGATGTAGTGGTAAAACCGAATTGCAATTTTTTGGTGTATGGGTCGAATGCGTCCCAGCTACCCTTGGTTGCACCGGGATAGCCTTCAGGTACTTTGTTGTCGCCAATATCGAATCTAGAGTAAGTGTCGTTATCCTGAAAGAAAAAATAGATGCGGTCAGGGCCGGAGCGCCAATCAATGGCGACGAAGTTATCGAGTGCAGGCATGTTGACTTAATTCCTTTTAATTTGAGTTTGGTTGTGTTGCTCGCCGAGGTTATCCAAGAGTTGTTTTTATTGACAGGCGCTATATGTTGAAAGTTGTTGCTCCTGAACTTTCTGTGCGCGGGCGGAGTGCACCGGTAGCCGATGTCGTACTGTATCGCCGAGCGCCGGCACACTCGAGAATTCCCCCTGCTTCCCGTCTCCATCAGGGGCAGCCATAATTGCCGCTTAATCCTCACCTGTTTCACTCGCGTTTTTGCTCAGGGAGCTGCCATGCACGTACTGGTTTGTGAAGACGATGAACTGATCGCCAGCGGTATCGTTGCCGGACTCACAGCCCAGGGCTTGACCGTCGAGCACGTCAATACCGCGGCCAGAGCGCGGGCGATGCTCAAGGTCGCCGAGTTTGATGTGATGGTGCTTGATCTCGGCCTGCCCGACGAAGATGGCCTGAAACTGTTGCAGCAGTTGCGCCAGCACGGCCTGGAAATTCCGGTGCTGATACTGACGGCGCGAGATTCGGTCACCGATCGAGTCGATGGCTTGCAGGCCGGCGCCGACGATTACCTGCTCAAACCGTTCGATCTGCGAGAACTGTTTGCGCGACTGCAAACCTTGCTGCGGCGGGTGGCGGGGCGCAGCGTCAACCTGATCGAGCACGGTGCTCTGACCTACGACCCGAGCAGTCGCGAAACCCGGCTGGCCGGGCAATCGGTGGATCTGTCGCGGCGCGAGCAATCGCTGTTACAGGCACTGCTGCACAATCGCGGTCGGGTCCTGTCCACCGAGCAGTTGAAGGACAGCGTCTATGGCTTCAACGACGAGCTGGAAAGCAACGCGCTGAACGTGCATATCCATCACCTGCGCAGCAAACTCGGTAAGGGCATCGTCGAAACCGTGCGCGGTCTGGGCTATCGCCTGGGCCCGGCCGATGGTGGAGATCAAGGCAAGTGATGAGCCTGCGACTGCGCCTGAGCCTGACCCTTGGCGCTGCGTTCGCGCTGATCTGGGCGCTGGCAGCGGCCTGGATGCTCAGCGATCTGCGCAACCAGATGATGTTTTCCCTCGACCAGCGTCTGGTGGCTTCGGCGCGCATGGTTGCCGGATTGCTGGAGCAATTGCCGACATTGCCGAGCAAAGGCGAGGGCACGCATTTCAGTGCCGAGCAACTGAACATTCCCGGCGGCATGGCCTGTCAGGTCAGCTCGTTGCGCGGGGAAATTCTCGCGCGCAGCCATAACAATCCCGAGCAAGCGCTGGAAGCCGAGAAAATGGGCTTCCACGATCAGATGATCGACGGCGCGCCGTGGCGCAGTTTCACCCTCGCCCGGGGCGATGTGCGCATCACCACGGCGGATCGGCAGATCGAACGCGAAGCCTTGAACATGTCGATCCTGCTGGCGGCTTCGGTGCCGGTGGGCGTGGCGTTGCTCGGCTGTCTGTGCCTGTTGTGGCTGGGAATCGGCCAAGGCCTGGCACCGCTCAATCGTCTGCGCGAAGCCTTGATGCGGCGTAATGCCGACTCGCTCGAGCCGCTGCAATTGCAATCGTTTCCCAGCGAATTGAAGCCGCTGCTCGATACCCAGAATCAGCTGTTCCAGCGCATCGGCAAGACCATCGAGCGTGAGCGTCGTTTGACCGGTGACGCCGCGCATGAACTGCGCAGCCCGCTGACGGCGATCAAGACGCACCTGCAAGTGGCGCGCATGACCGACGGCAGCGCCCGCGATCAATCGTTGGCGCGGGCCGAGGAGGGGGCCGACCGTTTGCATCGCACGCTTGAGCAACTGCTGTTGCTGGCGCGGGTCGAGGGCAGTCTGTCCTTCGACGACGGTTCGCAATACAGCGCCGAGCAAGTGGCAAGGTTGGCGATTGCTGACGCTACAGGTGGAGAGCGTCTGCGGATCAAACTGCACCTGCCCGCCGAATTCTCTTCTGCACCGTTGCAAATGCCTGCGGTGCTGTCGATTGCCGCGTTGCGCAATCTGCTCGACAACGCCCTGCGTCATACCCCCGAGGATTGTGCGGTCGAGCTGCGTCTGGAAACCATCGGCAACCGCGTACGTTTCGTCGTGCGTGACCATGGTCCGGGTATTGCGCCGGATGATTTGCAACACCTTACCCAGCGCTTCTGGCGCAACGGCCAGAGCACCGGTTGCGGCCTCGGCCTGGCGATTGTCCAGGCGATCGTCCAGCGTTGCGACTGTGCCCTGCATTTCGACAGCCGCCCGGATGGGCTGCGCGTTGAGCTGACGATGCCATTGCAATCCATCTGACTTCACTACTCCCCGTGTAGGAGCTGCCGAAGGCTGCGATCTTTTGTTTTTTTGTTTATAGATCAGGATCAAACGATCGCAGCCTTCGGCAGCTCCTACAGGGGATCGGTGTGTGGCACATCAAATGTAACTTCTCTCCAATGGTTAATCGGCGGCGCTGACGTTAAGGTCGGCGCCAGCCTTGACTCAATGGATTGAGGGAACAGCGCCATGCAAGCACCTGTCTGCATTCGTCCGGCCATTCTGGCCGACGTCGGAATCATCAGCCGTATCATCGAACGCTCGATCCGTTTTGGTTGTGCGCTCGATCACCGCAACGACCCGCTGATCGTCAGCGACTGGACCCGGCAGCAGTCTGCCGATTTCATCAGCGCCTGGCTCGCCGATCCGCACTTCTATCTGAGTATTGCCATGCTGGCGGACAAACCGGTCGGTATCGGCATGGCCCGTTCAAATGGCGACGTTGTGCTCTGCCACGTTCAACCCGAATCATTTCGCCGTGGCGCCGGGAGGGCGCTGATGTACGATCTGGAAGGCTGGCTGCGGGTTCGCGGTGTGCGCACCGCCCACCTCAACAGCACACGCACCGGCGAAGCGTTCTACCGCCATTTGGGTTACCGCGAATCTGCGCCCTCCCTCGCGCATAACGGCTTGCAGATCCTGCCTATGTGCAAGCCGCTGGCAATGTCCGGATGAACAGTCGCTCAAGGGGCTAAATCCTTGCCTCGCTTAAGCGTTTCCAAAACAGGAAAACCTGCAAGTGCGCCCCGTGACTGGAACGCGCACCTGTCCGGTGTGCTGTTTTGGTCACTATCCATAGCGAATCGAGGGGTCGAGAGATGTCAGTCGCCACCAGCCTTATCAGAGAGTCGTCGGCCCGGGTCGCCTCGGCGCCAGCGGAAACGTTGTATGAGTTCAATGAATCGCCATTGCTGGCTCGTCAGGCACAGCAGGAGTCCAATGCCCGCAGCTATCCGCGACGTATTCCCTTGGCACTCAAACGCGCCAAGGGTCTTTATGTCGAAGATGTCGAAGGGCGGACGTTCATCGACTGCCTGGCCGGTGCTGGCACGCTGGCACTGGGGCATAACCATCCGGTGGTGATCGCAGCGATCCAGCAGGTGCTGGCCGATGAACTGCCGCTGCACACGCTGGACCTGACCACCCCGGTCAAGGATCAGTTTGTCCAGGATCTGTTCGGCTTGTTGCCGGCAGAACTGGCGTCGCAAGCGAAAATCCAGTTCTGCGGCCCGACCGGTACTGATGCCGTGGAAGCGGCACTGAAACTGGTGCGCACGGCTACCGGTCGCAGCACCGTGTTGTCGTTCTCCGGTGGTTATCACGGCATGAGCCAGGGCGCTTTGAGCCTGATGGGTAGCCTGGGGCCGAAAAAGCCGCTGGGTGCGTTACTCAGCAACGGCGTGCAGTTCATGCCGTTTCCATACGACTACCGCTGCCCGTTCGGCATCGGCGGCGCTGACGGAGTGAAGGCAAATCTGAGCTATCTGGACAATTTGCTCAACGATCCCGAGGCCGGCGTGCAATTGCCAGCGGCCGTGATCGTCGAAGCGGTGCAGGGTGAGGGCGGGGTGATTCCGGCTGACATCGAATGGCTGCGCGGCTTGCGTCGGATTACCGAGAAGGCCGGCGTAGCGCTGATTGTCGACGAGATTCAGAGCGGATTTGCCCGCACCGGCAAGATGTTCGCCTTTGAACACGCCGGCATCACCCCGGACGTGGTCGTGCTGTCCAAAGCTATCGGCGGCAGCCTGCCGCTGGCGGTGGTGGTCTATCGCGACTGGCTCGACACCTGGCAACCGGGCGCACACGCTGGCACGTTCCGTGGCAACCAGATGGCGATGGCTGCCGGTTCTGCGGTGATGCGTTATCTGCTTGAACACAAGATGTGTGAACACGCTGCCGCCATGGGCGAGCGCCTGAGCGAGCACCTGCGCATTCTGCAGCGTGATTTTCCGCAATTGGGCGATATTCGTGGTCTTGGTCTGATGTTGGGTGTTGAGCTGGTGGACCCGACGGGCACCCCGGATGCGCTCGGCCATCCGCCGGCGTTTGCGCGTCTGGCGCCATTGGTGCAGCGCGAATGCCTCAAGCGCGGCTTGATTCTGGAGTTGGGCGGCCGGCATGGCGCCGTGGTGCGTTTCCTGCCACCACTGGTGATCACCGCCGCCGAAATCGACCGCGTTGCCGAGATCTTCGGTCGTGCATTGGCTGCCGCTACTGCCGCTGTATAAATTTTTCAGCGCGCCGAACGTTCTTTCTACATACCCGGCTGCACCCGACGTGCAGCCCACCCTTACAACGATGGAGAACCAGCATGACGTCAGTATTCGACCGTGAGGACATCCTCTTTCAGGTCGTGGTCAACCACGAAGAGCAGTACTCGATCTGGCCGGATTACAAGGCCGTGCCAGAGGGCTGGCGCACCGTGGGCAAGAGCGGCCTGAAAAAGGAATGCCTGGCCTACATCGAAGAAGTCTGGACCGACATGCGCCCACTCAGCCTGCGCCAGAAGATGGAAGGGCAGGCTGCAGCTCAATAAGCTGACAGGCAAAAAGAAACCCGCTGGACTGGAGACAGTCAGCGGGTTTTTTCATGTCCGGGATACGGGGTTTCTGTCAGGACCTCATCGCTGGCAAGCCAGCTCCCACAGGGTTTTGTTGTGCTCCACAAATGCTGTACACACCACAGATCACTGTGGGAGCTGGCTTGCCAGCGATGAACGATAACTCGGTACAACTGAAGTTACGCTCCGCTCAACCCCTTGAGCAGCAAATCCACATTGCCCTCAAGCTCCGTCACCGGATCTTCGGCATCAATACTCAGCACCAGCAATCGGCTACCCGACTCGGCAATCGCCGCTTTCACCGCTTCCGATGGCTGACGGTGATGCAACACCACCGCGACATCGTTTTCCTTGAGTGTCGCCGTGAGTTTTTTCAGATCCTCGGGCGTCCAGTCTGCGTCAGGACGGGGATCCTGCCCGATCAGTTCAAGGTTCAGGCTGCCGATCAGATAGCCGAAGTGATCGCTCAAGCTCATCACACTCAGATTATCGGCACTGGCCAGACGCGCCTCACTGGCGGCACTGAGTTTGAGCAGGCGTTGTTTCAACAGCGCCAGATTCGCTTCGATCTTCGGCTTGGCGCTGGGTGCCAGACGCACCAGATCTGCCGCCATCACGTCTGCCATGCGCCCCATGTTGTTGCTCGCCAGCCACGGCTGGCTGTTCAAACCGTCGACTTTCAAATCCGGTTGCACGGCAATGCCGGGCAACGCGCCGTCGACCGGGCGTGCGGCATCGACTTCAACGATGCGAATGTTGCTGCGACGGGCGAAGGGGTACAGCGGGTCATCGGCCCACAGCGAGCGCACGCCGATCACCGCATCGGCGCCGGTGGCCAGTTTATTGAGTGCCGGAGCGCCGCGCCCGGTGAAGTACGCGGTTTGGCGGCTGCCCGGCAAGTTCGCCGGGGCCGCGCGTTCGAGGCTGACGTCGGTGCCTTTGAGCAGCACCTCGCCCAGGCCGTAGGTGATCGGAAGAGAGGCCAGCACTCGCAAGGGCTTGGCGCTTTCGGCGGCCATTAAAGGTGTGGAAACCACGCCGCACAGGGCCATGGCCAACGTCAGGTTGCGCAATGAAAAAAGCATTTATCCAAGATTCCCTTTCAGACTCGGGACAACCCCGCGCGCGATGGCGGCGAGGGCGAAGGCAATACCGGCGACCAGAATGATCGCCGCGCCGGACGGAATCGGCAGATCGAAAACAATCGGCGCGAGAATCCCGCACAACGTGCTGACCGTGGCAATCAGCACCGAACACCAGAAAAAGCCCTTGAGCGACTGGCTGAGCAAGCGCGCCGCCGCCGCTGGAATCACCAGCAGGGCACCGACCAGAATCGCGCCGATGACTTTCACGGCAGCCACGGTGATCAGTGTCACCAGAATCACGAACAGGTAATCCAGAGTCTTCACTGCCACGCCTCGAACTGCTGCCAGTTGCGGGTTGAAACTGGCGAGCATGATGCGGTTGTAAAGCGGCAGCGCCAGGGCCATGACCAGCGAACCGACGATGGCCAATACCGCCAGATCATTGCCGTTGACCGTCAGCACCGAGCCGAACAACACGTTTTCCAGAATGTGCACGTTGATCTTGCCCGCGAGAATCAGCAGCAGACTCGCGCCCAATGCCAGGGACACCGAGAGGAACACGCCGATCAACGTATCCGGTGCCAGGCCGGTGCGGTTGCGCAGGTAATTGAGCAAAATGCCGAACAGCAGGCAGTAGCCGAACAGGCTGCCATAAGGCCCGGTGTAGGGTTCGCCCAGCAGGATGCCGATGGCCACACCGGTCAGCGCCGCGTGGCCGACCGCTTCGGAGAAAAACGCAAAGCGCTTGACCACCACCAGTGTGCCGAGGCCACCCAGCACCGGACCGATCAACAGACCGGCGAGCAGCGCGTTGACCACAAAACCGTAAGCCAGCGCCTCCGGCAGATAACCGGAAGAGGCCCAACCCTGGACCATCAATCGAAAGGCTTCGTAACTCATCAGGCAGCGCTCCGTGGATGGGTCGAGAACAGGGTCAGCAGACGCTCTGGAGTCAGCGCCTGTTGTGGCGTGGCGTCGAACAGCACGCGACGGTTCAGACCAGTGACCCGATCAGCCAGACGGCCAACTGCTTCCAGGTCGTGTTCGATCCACAGGACGGTGATGCCCGCCGCGCGCCAGTCGCCAAGCAGGCGTTCGAAGACCTGGATCCCGGCCTCATCGAGAGCGGACATCGGCTCATCCAGCACCAGCAGTTGCGGTGCAGGGATCAAGCCCTGGGCAAGCAACACCCGCTGACGTTCACCTCCGGACAGCGCGCCCATGCGACGTTTGCGTTTGTCCTGCATGCCGACCCGTTCCAGCGCTTCGCCGATGGCGCCGGCGTAGTGCTTGCTCAAGCCAAGAAACGCCGGGCGGCGCTGGCACATGGCAGCCATGAAATCATCGACCGTCATCGGCAAGCCGCGATCGAACTCAAGCGCCTGCGGCACATAACCGATGGTGCCGGGCTCGCCGGGCCATTGCAGACTCAACTGCCCCTGATGCGGCATCTGCCCCAGCAACGTCTTGATCAGCGAACTCTTGCCGCCGCCGTTGGGGCCGACCAGTGCATGCACGGTGCCGGGTTGCACCTGGAAGGAGACGTTGTCGAGAATTGTCGTGCGGCCCAGTGTCAGGCAGACCTGCGCAAATTCCAGGGTCGGACCACACACTTGTAGGACTGAGCCTGCTCGGGATTGCGGTGTGTCATTCAACAATGATGGTGCTTGGCCGGGCGCCTTCGCGAGCAGGCTCGCTCCTACAGGGGACTCGGCGTTTTCTGCGATCAGGGTTTCTCTGGATGTCATGCGCCAGACTCCTGAATCGCCCGAACCACGGTGTTGAGGTTGCCGGTCATTTCCTTTTCGTACTTTTCAGCGGTGTATTCGCCGTAGGAAATGTGCGACAGCGGGTACAGCTTCACGCCCGATTCACGCTGAATGGTTTCGACGTAAGTAGACGGAAAGTCCATTTCCGAGAAGATCACCTTCACATCCAGTTCGCGCAGTTGGTCGATGGTCTTCTTCAGCTGGCTCGGGCTCGGCTCGATACCGTGAGCCGGCTCGACCACCGCCGTCACTTCCAGCCCGAACTCGCGCAGCAGATAGTCGTAAGCCGCGTGAACGGTCGCCACACGCAACTCGGCGTTCGGCGCCTGGGTCAGCTTGGCCAACGCGTCAGCGCGCATCTGCCGCAGGCGTTTGCCGTAGGCGCGTGCGTTCTGCGTGTAGGTCTTGGCATTGTCCGGATCAAGCTTGCCCAACTCCCGAGCGATGTTGTTGACCTGCGCGATGGAGGCGCTGATCGACAGGAAGGTATGCGGGTTCACCACTTTGCCGGCGCCGCGCGCAGCGACCCCGGTCGCGGCCAGCAGCGGCACGTTTTCGTTGGCCTCGATGGTTTTGATGTTCGGCGTTTCGCTGGCGGCGATCATGCGGTCGGCGAAATCATCATGGCCGACGCCATTGAGCACGATCACATCGAGGCCGCTGATGCGCTTGATGTCCTCGGCCCGTGGTTCGTAGGCGTGCGGATTGAAGCCGGCCGGTATCAACGGGACGACCTCGGCCTTGTCGCCGACGATGTTCGCCACATAGCTGTAATAAGGGTGCAGGGTGATGCCGATGCGCAGGCGTTTCGCCGGATCGGCGCTGGCCAGGGGGCTCAGCAGGCAGGCGCAAAGGCCCAACAGAAACAGACGCAACAACGGACGGCGTGGAGATGAAATAGACATGGGCAAACGGTCTTCTCTCGGGTGAGGGCGAGGAATCAATGGCGATGTTCGCGGGTAACCCCGGCATCGTATTGCGCGACGATCTGTTTCCAGCCGGCAGCGGCCAGGGCGGCGTCAGTCAGCTCGCGAGGCGCCGTGAGTGCGGCGTCACGGTTGAGCCAGATATCCGGCGCAGCCTGGTCATCGGCGCCGACGCGCATCAGAAACGAACCGGCGATGGAGGGTGTCTGGCTATGACCGAAGTAGGCGGCGTCGGTCGGCATTTGCCATGCGTGACCGCCTCGGGCGACGGAACTCGCGTCCTGGGCGAACGGGGCAAAACCTTCGTCCGCGAGATTTTGTGGCGTCGGCAAGGTTTTCTGCTCTTCGCGCAGCAAGCGGATTTCGTCCAGTGTCACCCGCAGGTCGGCATAGATGCCTTGCTCGGCGGCGCTGAGGTCGCGGCGCGCGTCCAGTTGATTGCTGGCGACCGGTTCCGGTTCATGGGACACCCCGCGCCAGGCCACCACGGAACCGGCCAGCGCTAGGATCAGCAAGCACAGCAGCAACACGTTGAGGGTTTCATGACCGGCACCGGCCGGACGCACGATTTGTGTGGTGGGCGTACTCATGGCGCTTCGATATCCGCTTGGTCGATTTCCACCACATGGCCAGGGCCCGCGTCGAACAGCACGTAGAACTCGGCGCCGGGTTTCTTGAAGGTCAAGGTCGAGTCGGCACCGAGCTTGCCCGGCACCAGAATCGTTTCGTCGTAACCGATCACATCCAGAGTCACACCGGGTGCGCCGCTGCCGTCGGAAAAGCCACCGGTACATTTGATCTGTTCGTCATCGACGGCTTTGCATTCGCACATCGGGTTGTGCGCCAGGGCGCTTGCACTGAAGCCGGCGCACAGCACCAACAGCGCGGCGCTGAGCCGCAGACGGAAAGGGCGTTGCGAGCAGGTCATGGTTTGGCTCCTTGTTTGTTCAGCCAGGCGATGGTGGCGGGGGAGGCCTGGCTCAGGGGAATCGAGGCCTGATGCATGCTGCCGTCCCAGCCTTCCATGGTTATCCACAGTTCGGCGTCAGCTTTGGTTTTTTCCGGGATCGGCAGTTGTGTGCCCATACGGTATGGCGTACCAAAAAAAATTGCCCCGGCAGCGCGTAAGCTGCGCGGTTTGCCGATGCGCAGGTAAGTGGCCTTGACCTTGTCGACACAGGCATCGCACAGGGCCGCGCTGAAATCTTTCATATAGCCGGCCGGGCCCGTGAGGGTGGGGGCTTCGTTGCGCAGTTCGGCCAGTCGCAGGCTCCAGGGGCCGACCTGGATATTGCCGATTTCATGTTGTCCCAGGCCGCTGTCGCCGCGAAACAGTGAAGCGTCGGCAAAATACTTGGGCATGAAACCAAGCGGGATCAGCAACAACAGGACATTTATGTGGAATCGCCATTTGTGCCAAAGTCTCCCCAGTCGCGATGGCGGCGTGATCGTTGTGGACTTGCTCACAGGCTGACCTCCGAAGGCTCACGGCTGAGGGCCGGTTGTGCCTTGATCCGGTTTTTTTTGTCCTCGCGCTTGAGCGCATTGGCGGTGGCCAGAGCGGTGCGTTTGGTCCAGATCAGCAAGCCGCTGAGCACCATCATGCTCAGCAGCAGGCCAAAGAAGAACCAGATCAACTTTATCCAGATCCCGCCGAAGTCACCGGTGTGCAGCGGGCGCATGGATTCTGTGACGAACTCCAGCGAGGAACGATCGGACAGCAGCCGTGTAGCCGCCATCTCACCGTTGTACGGATTGAGCGTCGCCGTCTGGAACATCAATGGATACCAGCCGCGACCGCCAACGCTCATGTGACTGTAAGCGTTACCCGGCAGGCTGACGAAACTGGCCTCCAGCCCCGGAATCTTTTGCTGAGCGATTTCTACGGCGCGGTCCAGGCTGATACGTGGCGGCGGAGTGCCGGCCGCCGAAATCGGCACGCTTTCACGGGACATGGCCGGGATGATCGGCTCGCTGGAGATGGAGATCTGGTTATCGAACAGGAAGGCCCGAATCAAAAACCAGACACCGGTGATGGAAATCACCGCAATGAACCAGATCGACCAGATACCGCTGAGACGGTGGAAATCGCCCCAGAAAATACGCGCGCCATGGCGAATACGTAGAGTGGGGCGCAAGAAGCCCTTCCAGAATCGCTTATAGACCACTAGGCCGGTAATCAACGACACCAGCATCGGCACGCCAAGGAATGACACCAGATACCATCCCCAACTGAAGCCGTTGGTGAACGGCACTAGCCACCAACCATGCAAGGCGCGGGTGAAAGCCTTGAAGTCAAAGGCTGGCGCGGTGCCCTGGATCACCCCGGTGTATGGGTTGACGTACACCGTCAGCGAGCGCCCGTCCGGGTAGCTGACCTCAACGTCCAGGGCGAAGTGCGATTCGTCAGGGCGGGTGATGCTTTCGACCACGGTTTGCGGTTCGGCTTTTTTGATCGCGGCCAGAACCTGGTCGTAACTGAGCAGAGGCGCATCGTCCGATGGCTGACTGGCACGCATCTGCGGGTTGGCCAGCCAGACGATTTCCTGGCTGACCACTGCCAGCGTACCGGTCACGCAGACGATCAGAACAAAAAACCAGATGGGTAATGCGAGCCAGCTATGTACGAGGAACCACAGTTTTGAGCGGGATTTTTTCGACATGATTACGCGTCTAGAGAATGGTGAAAGGGCGCGTGGCTGCGGGCTTCACAGCACGGGTATCCCCGAAAGGCGCTCGTGGCTTTTGCCTACGCGAACGGCCTGCATCTCTATAGGACGGATGAGCGAGATAAATCCCGATAAGGAATGTGAAAGTAAATGTTTCGCAATTCGCCTGTGCAGTACAAATCCTGTCCTGAACCACGGGCTCACTCCAACACTTGAAAGGTATTTTCAGGTCGGAGCGAGCCGGTCCGGTACGGAGCAATCAGTTATGGCTAAACATCTCCATCGCCCGCTGCTTGATCTGTTCTTCAGTCAGATCTTCCTTGTGGGTCGCGAGAAACCACAAATGCCCATACGGATCCTTCAGCGTTCCACTGCGATCACCGTAAAACTGATCCTTGACCTCGGACACCACGGTTGCTCCGGCATCCAGCGCCCTTTGGAATGACTTGTCGACATCCGTCACATACAGGTGCAAACCGACGGAGACGGTTTGGTCCGGACTGCTCAATGGCCCCTGATCGCACGGCGAGCCGAGCATGATTGCGCTGTCACCAATACGTAGCTCCGCGTGACCGATGCCGCCGTCGGGCATGGCCAGGCGCATGACTTCGGTGGCACCGAAGGCTTTCTTGTAGAAGTCGATGGCCTCGGCGGCCTTATGAATGCCGAGATACGGGGTAATGCTGTGATACCCCTCGGGGATGGGTTTGACGCTCATGACGTTCTCCCTGTTTTTGTTTTTGCGAAATGTTGCTTCACCGGATTCCCGGAAGGATCAATATAGAACTGTCTTCCCGGCCAGGAATTTCGCCCGACGAGCAGCAGCTCACATTACCTATCCAAAAAGTGCGCCCCCGGCCCCTGTTCACCCAGCACATCCCCTTGATTGCGTAACGGACACGCCTCCATCGACAGGCAGCCACAACCGATGCAGCCATTGAGCCGGTCGCGCAGCAGCGTCAGTTGATTGATCCGTTCATCCAGTTCCCGTCGCCACTGCTGCGATAGAAACTTCCAGTCCGCCGCCGTCGGTGCGCGATCGTCGGGGAGGACTTTCAGTGCTTCGCCAATCTCCGCCAGCGGAATCCCCAGACGCTGCGCAACTTTGATCAATGCCACTCGACGCAGCACGGCGCGCGCATAGCGTCGCTGATTGCCAGCATTGCGCTGGCTCTTGATCAAACCCTTGGACTCATAAAAATGCAGGGCCGTGACCGCAACACCGCTACGCGACGCGACTTCGCCGACGGTGAGGGGCTTGTGCAGGTTTTCCTTGGTGACCATGGTGAAATTGCTCTTGACCTTGACTTAACTAGAGGTTTTACCCTGCGTTTCTTCGAGTCGCAAGATTCGCCTTACAGCCAAGTGGGGAATTTCATGCAAGCATCAGCGAAAAACCGCAGCTTCACCCAATTGATCGAATTCGAGATCGAGCCTCGGCAGCAACCGGGACTGGTCTCGGCGCTGTCGATGCAGACTGAACGCCTGGCCCAGCGCTACCAGGGTTTTGTCAGCGCGAGCGTGCAAGCCAGCGACGATGGTCGGCGGGTATTGAGCTTGCTGCAATGGCAGACGCGCGAGGCGGGGGAGGCGGCGCTCCGCAGTTTCGAAAGCGGTGAACAGGATTTCTGGGAGTTGATCCGCGCCCATCAGGCGAAAACAGTGACCTTCAATTCGTTTCAGGTACTGAGCAGCATCGCCCGCAGTCACGACGATGCGTTGCACTGCAACCTGGTCGGTTAGATCGGCAGCTTGGTCAGGCGCTCACCTTGGAGAGATATGTGGGTTAGTGACGATTTGCTGATAGCCACTATTGAAAGCGTTGATTTCTGCGCAGGCGTGTCGGGGCGTAGCCTTTCTCCATCGACCCCACATTGCCCGCCAGGACGCTCCCATGAATCATTTACTGACTGTTTCGCTGTTGCTCGCCGTCTCCGTTCTCGCCGGATGTGCCAGCCATGTTTCTCCGGAACTGCGGCCCTACTCGGCAGAAGAATCTCGGGAACTGGCCATGGAGGCGCTGAACCGCAGCGGTTTGTCGTTTGACGAATACCATGCCAAAAAAGCCCAATTACTTGGCCAGCCACAGAAGGCCTTCAGTTTTGACAAGCAGGGCGAGATGAGCGCTGAACGTGCCGTACAGCTGCATGGACGCCCAAGCTAAAAACAAACTGTACTGGTTGAAGTTTTAGCCAACTGTCCGTGGGTTTGCCGGGCCGCGTGGGGTAGGGTCTACACCTGAATGACCCTGACGGACTGCACCATGAACCTCTCGCTTGATTTACTGCTGGGCTTTGCCCTGTTTGCCCTTGTCACCTCGATTACGCCGGGGCCGAACAACACCATGTTGCTGGCATCGGGCGTCAATTTCGGATTTAACCGCACCATCCCGCATATGCTCGGCATCACCTGTGGATTCTTCGTCCTTGTGGTCGCCGTGGGGTTTGGCCTGGGCGCGGTGTTTCAGTCCTATCCGATCCTCTATACGGTCCTGCGCTACGTCGGCGCGGCGTATCTGTTGTATCTGGCATGGAAGATCGCCCATTCCGGGCCGGTCGGTGACAACGTCCAGGGCGAAGCCAAACCGATCAGCTATCTGGGCGCCGCCGCGTTCCAGTGGGTCAATCCCAAGGCGTGGATCATGGCCATTGGTGCCATCAGCACGTACACGCCGATGCAGGGATACTTCACCAACGTCGTGGTGATCGCCGCGGTGTTCGCCATCATCAACTTGCCGAGCGTCGGCGTCTGGGCAGCGTGTGGCACGCTACTGCGCAATGTGCTGAAGGAACCGCGCTGGTTACGCGTATTCAACTGGGGCATGGCGGCATTGTTGGTGATTTCGTTGTATCCGTTACTTCTTGAAAGCTTTAGCTGACGCGTTGCTTCAACCGCCGGCCCGATGCCTGTTAAGCTCGGCTTCAGGAGCGTTCCTACGCACTTTTAAATGAAGTTGTTCTTCTTTAACGGCATCCGATCAGGTATTGATGACGCTCTCGAACCGACGCGCAGCTCACGAGGCTGCGCGGTGCCGTTTGCAGACACGAGCCTCCTGATCCCGGAACACGCTCTGCGAGTCTTTTTATGAACACACGTCCGTTGTATTTCGATTACGCCGCCACCACCCCGGTGGACGAGCGGGTCATCCAGGTGATGATCGAATGTCTGGGGTTTCACGGTAATTTCGGCAACCCGGCCTCCAGCTCCCACGCGTTCGGCCAGCAGGCCCGGCAGACGGTCGAGCAGGCCCGCCGGCAAGTCGCTGAACTGGTCGGGGCACAAGCTGAACAGATCGTCTGGACCTCCGGTGCCACCGAGTCCAATAACCTCGCGCTCAAAGGCGTGGCGCAGGCGCGCGGTGTCTGCGGCGGCCACATCATTACCAGCCAGATCGAACACAAAGCCATTCTCGATACCGCCCGCCAGTTGCAGGACGCCGGCGTTGCCGTGACCTATCTGGTCCCGGACGCCGATGGATTGATCACACCGCAGGCGGTCAGCGAAGCGATGCGCGATGACACCTTTCTGGTCTCGCTGATGCTGGTCAACAACGAGCTCGGCACTGTCAACGACGTCCCGGCCATCGGTGAAATCGTCCGCGGGCGCGAGGCGCTGTTCCATGTCGATGCGGCACAGGGTGCCGGCAAAGTGGCGATCGACCTGGCGCAGTGGCCGGTGGATCTGATGTCGTTTTCGGCGCATAAACTCTATGGCCCCAAAGGCATTGGCGCGTTGTATGTCGGCCCGCGGGCGCAGCAACGGGTGCAGGCACAGATTCATGGTGGCGGACACGAAAGCGGCATGCGCTCCGGGACGCTGGCAACCCATCAGATTGCCGGAATGGGCGCCGCATTCGCGTTGGCCGCTGGCGCTTTCGATGAAGAGAAAAAATCCATCGTCGCGTTGCGCGAACGCTTGCTCGAACAATTGTTGAGCCTGCCCGGCGTACGTCTTAATGGCAGTGCCAGTCAGCGCATTGCGCACACCTTGAGCCTGACGTTCAGTGAGGGCGAATTCAACAGCGCGGCGCTGAGCCATTCGATCGCGTTTTCCGCGACCTCAGCCTGTAACTCCGCAAGCAACGCGCCATCCCACGTGTTGGTGGCGCTGGGACATGATGCGCGGCTGGCGGGGCGTACCATTCGCTTGAGCCTCGGCCGTTTCACCACCGCGGAAGATGTCGACAAGGCTTGCGAATTGATCAAGAACGCCTGCGCCAGTGCCCCGGCATTCTGGGCGACAGGGCTATAACCAGCCGATTCAACGGCTACGAACAATAACGAACAAGTGATTAGCAGGAGACATGATGAGTACCCAGACCTTGACCGAAGGATCGGTGCCCCAGCGCCTGGCGCGCACCCGTGAACTGATGCGCCGCGAAGGCATTCATGCGTTGTTGGTGCCCTCCGCCGACCCGCATCTGTCGGAGTATTTGCCGGGTTACTGGCAGGGCCGGCAGTGGCTGTCGGGCTTTCATGGTTCGGTCGGGACACTGATAGTCACCCTCGATTTCGCCGGCGTCTGGGCCGACAGTCGTTACTGGGAACAGGCGACCAAGGAACTCAACGGCAGCGGCATCGAACTGGTCAAGCTGCAACCAGGGCAGCCGAGCCCGCTGGACTGGCTGGCTGAGCAGACCCCGGAAGGTGGCGTGGTTGCAGTAGACGGCGCAGTGATGGCCGTGGCTTCGGCGCGCACTTTGAGCAGCAAGCTCGAAACACGCGGCGCGCGTCTGCGTACCGATATCGATCTGCTCAAGGAAGTCTGGAGCGACCGCCCGACTCTGCCAAACGCGCCGATCTATCAGCATCTGCCACCACAAGCGACCGTCAGCCGTGGCGAGAAACTCGCCAAACTGCGCGAAAGTTTGCAAGAGCGCGGCGCCGACTGGCACTTCATCGCGACCCTCGACGATATCGCATGGCTGTTCAACCTGCGCGGCGGCGATGTGTCGTTCAACCCGGTGTTCGTCTCTTTCGCCCTGATCAATCAGCAGCAAGCCACGCTGTTCGTTGCGTTGAGCAAAGTTGATGCGCAGTTGCGTGCCGTGCTGGAACAGGACGGCGTGACGCTGCGCGACTACAGCGAAGTGTCCGATGCCTTGCGCGCCGTACCGAGCGGCGCAAGCCTGCTGGTGGATCCCGCGCGAGTCACCAGCGGTCTGTTGGATAACCTCGACAGTGGCGTAAAACTGGTCGAAGGCTTGAACCCGACCACACTGGCCAAGTCGCAAAAAAGTGAAGCGGACGCCGAGCACATTCGTAAAGCGATGGAGCAGGACGGCGCGGCACTCTGCGAATTCTTCGCCTGGCTGGAGTCGGCCTGGGGGCGTGAGCGCATTACCGAGTTGACCATCGACGAAAAACTCACCGCTGCCCGCGAGCGTCGTCCGGATTATGTGTCGCTGAGTTTCAATACCATCGCTGCGTTTAACGCCAATGGCGCGATGCCGCATTACCACGCCACCGAAGAAGAGCACGCGGTGATCGAGGGCGATGGTTTGTTGCTGATCGACTCCGGTGGTCAGTATCTCGGCGGCACGACTGACATCACGCGCATGGTGCCGGTCGGTACGCCGACTGAAGAACAGAAGCGCGATTGCACACGCGTGTTGAAAGGCGTGATTGCGCTGTCGCGGGCACATTTTCCGAAAGGCATTCTGTCGCCACTGCTCGACGCCATCGCGCGCGCGCCGATCTGGGCTGAAAGCGTGGATTACGGTCATGGCACCGGGCATGGCGTGGGCTATTTCCTCAACGTACACGAGGGGCCGCAAGTCATTGCCTATCAGGCAGCGCCGACACTGCAGACTGCGATGCAGCCGGGGATGATTACTTCGATCGAACCGGGCACATATCGTCCGGGCCGTTGGGGCGTGCGCATCGAGAACCTGGCGATGAACCGTGAGGCGGGGAGTAGCGAGTTCGGCGAGTTCCTCAAGTTTGAAACCTTGACCCTGTGCCCGATCGATACGCGTTGTCTGCTGCCAGACTTGCTGAGTCAGGAGGAAAAACAGTGGTTCAACGCCTATCACGCTGAGGTGCGTGAGCGCTTGAGCCCGTTGCTCGACGGTGCCGCGCTCCAATGGCTGAATACGCGTACTGCTGCAATCTGATCGCATGACAGGTGGGGGCTGAAATCAGCGCCCACCTGTCATCGTTTCGATCTAAATCTGACGTAATGCTTCCTCGACGAAGTCGAGACGATCCTGGCCGAAGAACATCTGATTGCCGATAAACAGGGTCGGAGCACCGAAAACGCCTCGGTTGACGGCCGTTTCAGTGTTGTCCTTCAGCGTAGCCTTGACAGTTTCGTCATTGGTCAGCGCCAGGACGTCATCGGGCACGAACCCGTTTTCGCTCAACACGGCAGCCACAGTTGCCGGGTCGCTCAGGTTTCTGCCCTCCACCCACAACGCCGTGAACAAGCAGTCGATAAACGCCTGAAAGCGTTCCGGCTGGCGCAGTTGTATGCCAGTGACGGCGCGCATCAACAGCAGCGTATTGATCGGGAAATGCGGATTGAACTTGAGCGCTACGCCATAGCGTTTGGCGTACCGGTCCAGATCCTGAAACATGTAGCGACCCTTCGCCGGGATCATTGCCGGTGAGGCGTTGCCGGTCGCTTTGAAAACGCCGCCCAGCAACATCGGAATGTAAATCAGCTGACTATTGGTTGCTGCGCAGATCTTCGGTAGCTGGGTGTAGGCCAGATAAGTGGCAGGGCTGCCGAGGTCGAAATAGAACTCCACGGTTTTGGTCATTTTCGCTGCTCTCTATTTATTGTTATGGGCGGTGGGTTTACCAGCGTTCATTCCAAGGGCGCAGATCCAGCTCGAACGTCCATGCATCGCGTGGCTGGCTGTGCAGATACCAGTAATTTTCGGCGATGTGCTCGGGATTGAGAATGCCGTCCTGATCCTTGGTGGCGTATTTCTCAGGGAAACTGTTGCGGATGAAATCCGTATCAATGGCACCATCGACGACGATATGGGCAACATGAATGTTCATCGGGCCCAATTCGCGAGCCATGCTTTGTGCGAGCGCGCGGATGCCATGCTTGGCGCCGGCGAATGCGGCGAATCCCGATGCGCCGCGCAGTCCGGCAGTCGCACCAGTGAACAGAATGGTTCCGCGTTTGCGCGTGACCATGCGTTTTGCCACTTCACGAGCATTGAGAAAACCTGAGAAACAAGCCATCTCCCAGATCTTGAAGTATTTGCGAGCGGTTTCTTCAAGGATGCTGCACGGCACGTTGGCGCCGATATTGAAGACAAAAGCTTCAATCGGGCCGAGGCGGGCTTCAATGTCTTCGATCAGCGCGATGACGTCTTCTTCCTTGCGTGCATCGCAAGCAAAGCCGTGAGCTTCGCCGCCTTCGGCCTGAATCGCGTCCACCAGCGGCTGCAATTTTTCGGCACTGCGCCGCGTGACGCAGGCAACGAATCCTTCCTTGGCAAAACGCTTGGCAATCGCACCGCCTGTGGCATCACCAGCACCGACAACCAATACGACCTTCTTGTTATTCATGGGTGAACCCCTTTAGTAAACGATCGTTAAGTGAACGAACGTTATGCTAGGATTCGGCCAGCGTCAAGGTGGTCAATTCGAGGGCAAACAACATGCGTTACTCCGCTAGTCACAAGCTGGAAACCCGGGAAAAACTATTGCAGAGCAGTGCGCTGTCGGCCAAGCGATCCGGGTTTTCCACGGTCGGCGTCGATGGTTTGATGAAGGCTATCGGGCTGAGCGGAGCGGCGTTCTACAGTCACTTCTCCTCGAAGGATGCGTTGTTCACTGCCATCGTCGAGAGGGAGTTGGGGCAAAGCCTTGAGCGGCTGGGCGGGCAGGGGGCGCAGGATCGTGAGCGGCTGGAGCGTTGCCTCAAACACTACTTGAGCATGGCTCACGTTGAGCAGCCTGAGTCCGGCTGTGCGTTGCCGGCGTTAGGCGCGGAAATCGCCCGTTCGGATATTCAGGTGCGTGAGCAGGCCGAGTTGTGGATCTGCAGGGTTCAGGACAGTTGGGCGCAG
>NZ_CP166787.1:2687500-4027500 GCF_059695715.1 Pseudomonas sp. LBUM1668 | reverse complement strand
ATAGCTGGTTCTCCTCGAAAGCTATTTAGGTAGCGCCTCATGTATCACTGTAGGGGGTAGAGCACTGTTTCGGCTAGGGGGTCATCCCGACTTACCAAACCGATGCAAACTCCGAATACCTACAAGTGCCGAGCATGGGAGACACACGGCGGGTGCTAACGTCCGTCGTGAAAAGGGAAACAACCCAGACCGTCAGCTAAGGTCCCAAAGTTATGGTTAAGTGGGAAACGATGTGGGAAGGCTTAGACAGCTAGGAGGTTGGCTTAGAAGCAGCCACCCTTTAAAGAAAGCGTAATAGCTCACTAGTCGAGTCGGCCTGCGCGGAAGATGTAACGGGGCTCAAACCATACACCGAAGCTACGGGTATCATCTTAGGATGATGCGGTAGAGGAGCGTTCTGTAAGCCTGTGAAGGTGAGTTGAGAAGCTTGCTGGAGGTATCAGAAGTGCGAATGCTGACATGAGTAACGACAATGGGTGTGAAAAACACCCACGCCGAAAGACCAAGGTTTCCTGCGCAACGTTAATCGACGCAGGGTTAGTCGGTCCCTAAGGCGAGGCTGAAAAGCGTAGTCGATGGAAAACAGGTTAATATTCCTGTACTTCTGGTTATTGCGATGGAGGGACGGAGAAGGCTAGGCCAGCTTGGCGTTGGTTGTCCAAGTTTAAGGTGGTAGGCTGGAATCTTAGGTAAATCCGGGATTCTAAGGCCGAGAGCTGATGACGAGTTATCTTTTAGATGACGAAGTGGTTGATGCCATGCTTCCAAGAAAAGCTTCTAAGCTTCAGGTAACCAGGAACCGTACCCCAAACCGACACAGGTGGTTGGGTAGAGAATACCAAGGCGCTTGAGAGAACTCGGGTGAAGGAACTAGGCAAAATGGCACCGTAACTTCGGGAGAAGGTGCGCCGGTGAGGGTGAAGGACTTGCTCCGTAAGCTCATGCCGGTCGAAGATACCAGGCCGCTGCGACTGTTTATTAAAAACACAGCACTCTGCAAACACGAAAGTGGACGTATAGGGTGTGACGCCTGCCCGGTGCCGGAAGGTTAATTGATGGGGTTAGCTAACGCGAAGCTCTTGATCGAAGCCCCGGTAAACGGCGGCCGTAACTATAACGGTCCTAAGGTAGCGAAATTCCTTGTCGGGTAAGTTCCGACCTGCACGAATGGCGTAACGATGGCGGCGCTGTCTCCACCCGAGACTCAGTGAAATTGAAATCGCTGTGAAGATGCAGTGTATCCGCGGCTAGACGGAAAGACCCCGTGAACCTTTACTATAGCTTTGCACTGGACTTTGAATTTGCTTGTGTAGGATAGGTGGGAGGCTTTGAAGCGTGGACGCCAGTTCGCGTGGAGCCAACCTTGAAATACCACCCTGGCAACTTTGAGGTTCTAACTCAGGTCCGTTATCCGGATCGAGGACAGTGTATGGTGGGTAGTTTGACTGGGGCGGTCTCCTCCTAAAGAGTAACGGAGGAGTACGAAGGTGCGCTCAGACCGGTCGGAAATCGGTCGTAGAGTATAAAGGCAAAAGCGCGCTTGACTGCGAGACAGACACGTCGAGCAGGTACGAAAGTAGGTCTTAGTGATCCGGTGGTTCTGTATGGAAGGGCCATCGCTCAACGGATAAAAGGTACTCCGGGGATAACAGGCTGATACCGCCCAAGAGTTCATATCGACGGCGGTGTTTGGCACCTCGATGTCGGCTCATCACATCCTGGGGCTGAAGCCGGTCCCAAGGGTATGGCTGTTCGCCATTTAAAGTGGTACGCGAGCTGGGTTTAGAACGTCGTGAGACAGTTCGGTCCCTATCTGCCGTGGACGTTTGAGATTTGAGAGGGGCTGCTCCTAGTACGAGAGGACCGGAGTGGACGAACCTCTGGTGTTCCGGTTGTCACGCCAGTGGCATTGCCGGGTAGCTATGTTCGGGAAAGATAACCGCTGAAAGCATCTAAGCGGGAAACTTGCCTCAAGATGAGATCTCACTGGAACCTTGAGTTCCCTGAAGGGCCGTCGAAGACTACGACGTTGATAGGTTGGGTGTGTAAGCGCTGTGAGGCGTTGAGCTAACCAATACTAATTGCCCGTGAGGCTTGACCATATAACACCCAAGCAATTTGACTACTCGAAAGAGCATCAGATTGCGGTGTGTGAAGACGAAACGAACCGAAAGTTCGATGTTCACAAACACCGAAAGCTATCACATACCCAATTTGCTGAAGCGAGGCCAACTGGTCACGACTCAGTACCCGAATTTCTTGACGACCATAGAGCGTTGGAACCACCTGATCCCATCCCGAACTCAGCAGTGAAACGATGCATCGCCGATGGTAGTGTGGGGTTTCCCCATGTGAGAGTAGGTCATCGTCAAGATTAAATTCCGAAACCCCAATTGCGAAAGCAGTTGGGGTTTTGTTTTGCCCGCGAAAAAGTTTTCAGGCGAATCGAACCCCAACTTTCGCAAGAATCGCCACTGGGTAAAAACCTTCTTAAGTGACCGCGTAGTTTTTGGTATGGTGCAGCTCGTTTTTTCATGGACTGATGTCACGCCAAAGGATAGGCGCTCACTTATGCCAAAGAGTTGCTGCAGAAATGCCTGAACCTATCCCTATCAAGGATCACAAGAAAGAGACGCGTCTGGTCAACAAGCGGTTGATCGCCTGCGCTTTGTTCGTCTTCGCAGTGAGCTGCGCCCTGGTAGCACGTCTTTACATTCTGCAAGTGGTGGAGTTCGACTACCACTCGACCATTTCCGAAAACAACCGTGTCCATGTCCTGCCGATCCCGCCAACACGCGGACTGATCTACGACCGCAACGGTGTGCTGCTGGCAGATAATCGTCCCAGCTACAACCTGACCATCACCCGCGAGCGCGCCACCGATGTCAATCAGGAACTGGACGAGGTCATAGATCTCCTGCACCTCCCCGTCGAAGACCGAACAGTGTTCGACAAAGCCATGAAACAGTCCCGTCATCCATTCACGCCGGTAACGCTGTTTTATGAATTGACCGAAGAGCAGATTGCGGTCTTGGCGGTCAACGAGTTCCGTTTGCCTGGGCTGGATGTCGAGCCACAGTTCGTTCGACATTATCCGCTTGGCATGCACTTCGCTCACTCGATCGGCTATGTCGGTCGGATCAACGAAAAAGAATCCAAAACCCTCGACTCGGTGGAGTACCGCGGCACTCAGTCCGTCGGCAAGACTGGCATCGAACGCTTCTACGAAGCGCAGTTGCACGGCCATGTCGGTTACGAGGAGGTTGAAACCAATGCCCAGGGCAGAGTACTGCGTGTGCTGAAGCACACTGACCCTGTACCCGGCAAAAACATCGTTCTGAGCCTCGACGTGAAACTGCAAGAGGCCGCCGAAGCTGCCTTGGGTGGTCGTCGTGGTTCGGTCGTGGCGCTGGATCCGTCCACTGGGGAAGTGCTGGCGATGGTCAGCAACCCGAGTTTCGATCCCAATCTGTTCGTTACTGGTATCAGCTCCAAAGAGTATTCGGCGCTGCGTGATTCTATCGACCGGCCACTGTTCAACCGCGTACTGCGCGGCTTGTACGCACCGGGCTCGACCATCAAGCCAGAGGTGGCGATTGCGGGCCTCGACGCAGGCGTTGTCACACCGCAGACCCGAGTCTTCGATCCGGGTTACTACCAACTCCCGGACTTCGATCACAAGTACCGTAACTGGAACCACAGCGGCGACGGCTGGGTGGATATGGACGCTGCGATCATGCGTTCCAATGACACCTACTTCTATGACCTGGCGCACAAGCTTGGCATTGATCGCCTGCACGACTACATGGCCATGTTCGGTCTCGGCGAAAAAGTCTCGCTGGACATGTTTGAAGAGTCTCCCGGCCTGATGCCATCTCAAGCCTGGAAACGCACCACACGTCGACAAGCGTGGTTCCCGGGGGAAACGGTGATTCTCGGTATTGGTCAGGGCTACATGCAGGTAACGCCGCTGCAACTGGCTCAGGCCACCGCACTGATCGCCAACAAAGGAGTGTGGAACCGCCCACACCTGGCCAAGACTGTTGATGGCATGGCGCCGGTCGACGAGCATCCGATGCCGAACATCCTGCTTAAGGATCCGCGCGATTGGGAGCAGGTCAACCATGGCATGCAGATGGTTATGCACGATGCCCGCGGCATTGCCCGTGCGGCAGCGGCGGGGGCGCAATACCGTATCGCTGGTAAAAGTGGTACGGCGCAAGTGGTGGCGATCAAGCAGGGTGAACGCTACAACCGCGCGAAGACGCTTGAGCGCCACCGTGATAACGCCTTGTTCGTCGGCTTCGCTCCGGCTGAGCACCCGAAAATTGCGATTTCGGTGATGATAGAAAACGGTGAGGCCGGTGGTCGTGTCGCCGGGCCGGTGGTGCGGCAGATTATGGACGCCTGGCTACTCGATCAGGACGGCCATCTCAAGCCGCAGTATGCGGCGCCGTCGAAAGCGCCGGGTGATCCGCACGTGTAACCGATAACAGCTTCACAGCACGGTCTTACGCGGGGCTGAGCGTGCCTGAAGTTGTTGAACGTCACAGTTTCATGCAGCAACCGCACTGCCGCCATTGCTGGCAAGCCAGCTCTCACAAGGTTATTGAGTGTTCACACCTGAAGTGATCGCAATGAAATACCTGTGAGCGCTGGCTTGCCAGCGATATGGCCTTGAGCAATCAGGCCCCCGGCACCGGGCAACTCATGTCACCTTCTTCACACTTCAAGTACTGCTTCAGCGTTTCAACCCGCACCTTGGTCACAGCGGTCATGCAGTTGCTATAGATCAGCGGATACACACTCCCGCCCGTCACGCCCGAAGACGAAAACTTGCACTCGGCATCACGAAAACCGATCCATGCGCGTTGCGCACTGACCAACAGCTTCTTGCCATCAGGGTTGCCCTTCAAACGCCCGGTGACCTGCTGATACACCGCGTTCAACTCTTTGTCGGCAGCTTTGTAATCCTGCCCGGCACACTGATTCATCGTCGCCTGATCGCTGGCGTTGGCGCAGTCAACGGCGGCGTGGCTGAGGGTGGTGAATAGCAAAGGCGTCAGGGCCAGGAGCAGACGTGGGGACATGGAGATACTCGCTGTGTCGAATGAAAGTGCAGGCAGTGTAGTGATTGCACAGATTCTATTCAGGTACTTGTTGTCTTGAGGCTTCCAGCAAGCGATCCGCTGTAGCCGCAATCTCTTCACCATCATGCAGCAGGTCCAGCCAGTTGGCGGGAATGGCTCGCACGCCATAGTGGGCGCCGGCCAGCTGGCCGACAATCGCTGCCGTGGTATCGGCGTCATCACCCAGATTGGCGGCTTGCAGGATTGCCGCTGCAAAACTGTCGGTGTGCTGAAAACACCAAAGCGCTGCTTCCAGCGATTGGACGCAGTAGCCGCTACCACGGATTTCATCTATTGATTTCGTGAAATAGTCACATCGAGCTATCTCCGCGACTTTCGGTTGGCTGAAGGTTGAGGCTGGCAAAAAGCGCAGTTCTGTTTTGGACGCTCCAAGCAGAGCTTTGTTGATCAGCTCAGCCAACAGTTGGCAGCATTCGATTGCCTCGGGTGCTGCGTGGGTAGTTCGCGAGCTTTCGCTGGAGAAATGTCTGACTTTCCGGGCGTCTGGAAAGTAAAACAGCACCACCGGTGCCAGTCGCATCAGAGAACCGTTGCCAGCGGTATCCGGCTCGGTCGACCCCGCAAAGGGCTCACCTGTTTGCTGATATTGCGACAGCGCCTGACTGACGGTCATGCCTATATCAAAGCATTCGCCGGTCGCACTCAGGTAACCCCATTTCCACCAGTTGAGGTAGCGCCCCATTTGGTCTGTGGCGTCGAAGCCGTTCTTGATCAGCAGGCTTTCCGCCAGGCACAGCGCCATTGAGGTGTCATCCGTCCACTGTCCAGGCTTGAGGTGGAAAGGACCGCCGCCGACCATGTCAGTCAATGGTTGGAATGAGTTGCGTGGCTTGAACTCTACCGTGGTGCCGACCGCGTCGCCGCAAGCCAGGCCTAGCAGGGCGCCGCGATAACGTTCTGGGAGGGATGGCTGCATGATTCGTCCTTGTCCGGTTCAGCATCGATGGAAAAGGTAGCAGGTTCATCCGCTGGGTTGTGCTGTAAATAGCTCGAATCATCAACGGAAAATGCAGCCGGATGTTTCCTGCCTTTTGCACAGAGGAACCGCTTTGATACAACTTCACCTTGGACATGTGGTCATACAAGCCTACTGTTCAGAACAGGAGGTGACGTATGAAACCAGTACCCAATAGTTTCGAACGAAAAATCACGCTCAAGGCGTCGCGTTCACATGTCTGGCGTGCATTGGTCGATGCCGAGGCGTTTGGCCAGTGGTTTGGCGTGGCGCTGGAGGGAAGGCGTTTTATTGCCGGAGAATGGACGCAAGGGCAGGTCACGTATCCGGGTTATGAACATGTGTTGTGGAACGTGCTGATCGAGCGGGTCGAGCCGCAGCAATTGTTCTCGTTCCGTTGGCATCCGTATGCGGTCAATCCGAAGATCGACTATTCCCAGGAGCCGACAACGCTGGTCAGGTTCGAGCTGGAAGATTTCGAGGGTGGGACGTTGCTCAAGGTGTCTGAGTCCGGTTTCGCGCACATTCCCGACATCCGCCAGAAAGAGGCCTATTACATGGACAGTCGTGGCTGGGAAGAACAGTTGAGCAGGCTTGAGCAGTTTCTCGCGGAAAGCGCCAGGGCGCGTGAGCTTGATCGGGGCTGATAGGCTCTGCAGGTTGACCCGCAGACGCAGGACTCAGGGCAGTTGAAAGTCGCGCAAATCGCGGCTGGCATGCTCAACGCCTGACCCTTCTAAGGGTTTTCGGAAGTGCCTCTATGGCGAATGTCTTACACGCGATGGTAGCTTTTACGACTATTGCCGATTGGATCCACCACGTAATCTACACCCATCAACTGAAGCACAGGGAGTACTTCAGGATCACGGATGATCGACCATTGCAAGGATCGCTGCCGACAGGGAGTCGATAATGGTCTTGGGAAAAACCCGCTTCGGCGGGTTTTTTTTTGCCCGGAGAAAAGTACAAAATCCTGTAGGAGCTGCCGAAGGTTGCGATCTTTGATCCTGATCTTACAAAACAAGATCAAAAGATCGCAGCCTTCGGCAGCTCCTACACGGTTGTGCGTTTATGAAGCGATCAACTGCCGCAACACATAATGCAGAATCCCCCCCGACTTGAAGTACTCAACCTCGTTCACGGTGTCGATCCGGCACAGCACTTCGATTTTCTCCTGTCGCCCGTCTTCACGGGTGATCACCAGAGGCAGGTTCATGCGCGGTGACAGGGATACGCCGGTCAGGCCTTGAATCTCGAAGGTTTCCTTACCGGTAAGATTCAGACTCTTGCGGTTCTGATCGAGTTTGAATTGCAGCGGCAACACGCCCATGCCCACCAGATTGGAACGGTGAATGCGCTCGAAGCTCTCGGCGATCACTGCTTTGACGCCCAGCAGGTTGGTGCCTTTGGCCGCCCAATCGCGACTGGAGCCGGTGCCGTATTCTTGGCCGGCAATCACCACCAGCGGTGTTCCGGACGCTTGATAGCGCATGGCCGCATCGTAAATCGGCAGTTTCTCACCGGTCGGAATGTAGATCGTGTTGCCACCTTCTTCACCGCTGAGCATCTCGTTGCGTATACGAATATTGGCAAAGGTGCCGCGCATCATCACTTCGTGGTTGCCGCGACGCGAACCGTAAGAGTTGAAGTCCCTCGGCTCGACACCTTTTTCGCGCAGATAACGCCCGGCCGGACTGTCAGTCTTGATGTTGCCGGCAGGGGAAATATGGTCAGTGGTCACCGAGTCGCCGAGCAGCGCCAACACCCGCGCGCCCTTTACATCCTTGATCTCTGGCAACGGGCCGGAAATGTCGTCGAAAAACGGTGGATGTTGGATGTAAGTCGAATCGTCCTGCCACACGTAGGTGGCGGCTTGTGGCACCTCGATGGCTTGCCACTGTTCGTCACCGGCGAACACTTCGGCGTATTCCTTGTGGAACATGGCAGTGCTGACCTGACTCACCGCGTCGGCGATTTCCTGGCTGCTTGGCCAGATGTCACGCAGGTAAACCGGATTGCCCTGTTGGTCATTGCCCAGCGGTTCGCTGCTAATGTCGGTACGAACCGTGCCAGCCAAGGCATAAGCCACCACCAGTGGTGGCGAGGCCAGCCAGTTGGTTTTCACCAGTGGGTGCACGCGACCTTCAAAGTTGCGGTTGCCGGACAGCACCGAGGCGACGGCGAGGTCAGCTTTCTGGATGGCTTTTTCGATCGGTTCCGGCAATGGCCCGGAGTTGCCGATGCAGGTCGTGCAGCCATAGCCGACCAGCGAAAAACCGAGCTGGTCGAGGTATTGCGTCAGCCCCGCCGCCTTGTAGTAATCGGTGACTACTTTCGAACCCGGCGCCAACGAACTCTTTACCCACGGTTTGCGCGTCAGGCCTTTCTCCACGGCTTTTTTCGCCAAGAGCCCAGCGGCCATCATCACGCTCGGGTTGGAAGTGTTGGTACACGACGTAATTGCAGCGATGACCACCGCACCGTTTTTCAGGCGATAGGTGTGGCCGTCGTATTCATATTCCGTTTCTCCGACCAGATCGGCGTTGCCCACCGCGACGCCGCCACCGCCCTCGCTTTCCAGACGGCCTTCTTCCTTGCTCGTCGGTTTGAATTGCAAGTCGAGGAAGTCGCTGAAGGCTTGCGCGACATTCGGCAGCGAAACACGGTCTTGCGGGCGTTTTGGCCCGGCAAGACTGGCCTCGACGCTGCCCATGTTCAGCGCCAGACTGTCGGTGAACACCGGTTCCTGACCGGGCAGGCGCCACAACCCCTGGGCCTTGGTATACGCCTCGACCAGTTTCACCACTTCCGTCGGCCGTCCGGACAGACGCAGGTACTCCAGCGTCACGTCATCGACCGGGAAGAACCCGCACGTCGCGCCGTATTCCGGGGCCATGTTGGCGATGGTCGCGCGGTCAGCCAGCGGCAGGTCGGCGAGGCCATCACCGTAAAATTCGACAAATTTGCCGACCACGCCTTTCTTGCGCAGCATCTGCGTAACGGTCAGCACCAGGTCGGTGGCGGTGATGCCTTCCTTGAGTTTGCCGCTGAGTTTGAAGCCAATCACTTCCGGAATCAGCATCGACACCGGTTGCCCGAGCATCGCCGCTTCCGCCTCGATCCCGCCGACACCCCAGCCGAGTACGCCGAGGCCGTTGATCATGGTGGTGTGGGAGTCGGTGCCAACCAGCGTGTCGGGAAAGGCGTAGGTGCGGCCGTCTTCATCCTTGGTCCACACGGTGCGGCCGAGGTATTCGAGGTTGACCTGGTGGCAGATCCCGGTGCCCGGCGGCACTACGCTGAAGTTGTCAAAGGCACTTTGGCCCCAGCGCAGGAAGGCGTAGCGTTCGCCGTTGCGCTGCATCTCGATGTCGACGTTCTGCTCAAATGCGCTGGGCGTGGCGAACTTGTCGACCATCACCGAGTGGTCGATCACCAGATCGACCGGGGATAGCGGATTGATTCGCTGTGGATCGCCGCCGGCCTTGGCCATGGCGGCGCGCATCGCCGCGAGGTCGACCACGGCGGGGACGCCGGTAAAATCCTGCATCAATACGCGGGCAGGGCGGTACTGGATTTCCCGGTCGGAGCGACGCTCCTTGAGCCACGCAGCAATTGCCTTGAGGTCGGCGCCGGTGACAGTTTTTTCATCTTCCCAGCGCAGCAGGTTTTCCAGCAGGACTTTCAGCGACATTGGCAGTTTGTCGATATTACCCAGGCTTTTGGCAGCATCCGGCAAACTGAAATAGTGGTAGGTTTTGTCGTCGATTTTTAGTGTTTTAAGGGTCTTCAGGCTATCTAGGGACGGCATTGCAATCACTCCTTTGAATCCGCACTGCTACGGATTGAGGGGACGGGCAGAGCTATCAACGTAGCCCTGTTTTCATTAGCTGGCTAATAACTGGACTCTATGGAGAGAACCAAGGTTCCGACATCGGCTATCATGCGCCGGTTTTCGTGACAGGCTTTGCTTCAAAGCAAGGCCTGAGCATCGCGCAGGGGCCGAATGATCGCCCGCTGCTCAGGAGTAAGAATGAACACCCTATTCATGCATTGTCGGCCAGGCTTCGAAGGCGAAGTCTGCTCGGAGATTTCCGACCTCGCTGCCCAGTTGAACGTGTCCGGTTACGCCAAGGCGAAAACCGCCACTGCGTGCGCCGAGTTTGTCTGCACCGAAGAAGACGGCGCCGAGCGCCTGATGCGCGGTCAGCGTTTCGCCGAGCTGATCTTCCCGCGCCAATGGGCGCGCGGTGTTTTCATTGATCTGCCGGAAACCGACCGCATCAGCGTGATCCTCGCGCACATGGCCGAATTCCCGGTGTGCGGCAGTCTGTGGCTGGAAGTCGTCGACACCAACGACGGCAAAGAGCTGTCGAACTTTTGCAAAAAATTCGAAGGCCCGCTGCGCAAGGCGCTGACGGGCGCCGGCAAACTGGTGGAAGACGCGAGCAAACCGCGTCTGTTGCTGACGTTCAAAAGCGGCCGCGAAGTATTTCTGGGTATGGCTGATGCCGGTAACTCGGCGATGTGGCCGATGGGCATTCCGCGCCTGAAGTTTCCGCGTGAGGCCCCGAGCCGGTCGACGTTGAAGCTGGAAGAGGCCTGGCACCACTTCATCCCGCGGGATCAGTGGGAAGATCGTTTGCACAGCGACATGACCGGCGTTGACCTTGGCGCAGCGCCGGGTGGCTGGACCTGGCAACTGGTCAACCGCGGCATGCTCGTGACCGCTATCGACAACGGCCCGATGGCCGAAAGTCTGATGGACACCGGCCTGGTGCAGCACTTGATGGCGGACGGTTTTACCTTCAAGCCCAAGCAGCCGGTGGACTGGATGGTCTGCGACATCGTCGAGAAACCGGCGCGTAACGCGGCAATGCTCGAAGAGTGGATCGGCGAAGGGCATTGCCGCGAGGCGGTGGTCAACCTGAAACTGCCGATGAAGCAGCGTTATGCCGAAGTGAAGCGTTTGCTTGAGCGCATTGCCGATGGGTTCAAGGCCCGCGGCATCAAGGTCGATATCGGCTGCAAGCAGCTGTATCACGACCGCGAGGAAGTGACCTGCCATCTGCGCCGGCATGACGTGAAGAAAACCAGATCCCGCTAAATGCACACGTCCTCCCTGTGCTAGCTGCCGCAGGCTGCAATTTTTTGATCTTTCAAAAAGCAAAGATCGCAGCCTTCGGCAGCTCCTACAGGGAATTGGTGTAAAGCCACAGATGACCGAGCACCCGGCAATGCGCGACAATGCCGGCCAGTTTCAGGAGTTAATCATGAGTGAAATGATCGATACCCCGGTCGACGGCACCCTCGACGCTACCGGACTCAATTGCCCGGAACCGGTGATGATGTTGCACCAGCACATCCGTGACCTGGTGCCGGGTGGCCTGCTCAAGGTGATCGCCACGGATCCCTCGACCCGCCGCGACATTCCCAAGTTCTGCGTGTTTCTCGACCACGAACTGGTCGGCCAGCACGAAGAGGCCGGTACTTACCTGTACTGGATTCGCAAGAAACAGGCCTGAGCCTCAGGCAAGCGCAAAAACAACTGTGGGAGCCAGCCTGCTGGCGATGTGGTAGTCAATTCAACGTCTATGTTGACCGACTCTCCTTCATCGCCAGCAGGCTGGCTCCCACATTTTTTGTCTTGCGTAAAGGGTTTCAGCCCAGCGAACGGCTGATCCGAATGCGCTTGCGCGCGCTGCGAGTCAGGCGGATAGACAGCATCAGCGCGGCGCAACTCAGGCCGACGATCAGACCCTGCCACAACCCGCTCGGGCCACGCGGCTCGCCGAGCCAGTCGGTCAGGCCGAGCGCGTAACCCACTGGCAGGCCGATGCCCCAATAGGCGAACAGTGTCAGGATCATCGTCACTCGCGTGTCCTGATAACCGCGCAACGCACCGGCAGCGGTCACCTGGATCGCGTCGGAGAACTGGAACAGCGCCGAGTACACAATCAGCATCGCCGCGATGTGAATCACCGTCGGGTCAGCCGTGTAAATCGCTGCAATCGGCTCGCGCAGCAGCAACATCATGCTCGCCGACAGGCACGCGTAGGCCAGTGCAGTGCCCATGCCGACGCCAGCGGCAAAACGCGCCTCGCGTGGTTCCTCACGGCCTAGTGCTTGACCGACGCGCACGGTCACGGCCATGCCCAGCGAATAAGGAATCATGAACACCAGTGAGCTGACGTTCAGCGCAATCTGGTGCCCGGCGACCACGGTCGCGCCAAGGCTGCCGATCAACAGCGCGATCACTGCGAAGATGCTCGACTCGGCAAAAACCGCAATGCCGATCGGCAAACCGATGGCCAGCAGACGCTTGATCACCGCCCACTGCGGCCAATCGAAACGGCTGAACAACTCGCTCGAACGATACGCCGGAGCCCAGCGCTCATAACCGGCCAGTCCCAGCGCCATTACCCACATCACAATCGCCGTGGCCCAGCCGCAACCGACGCCGCCCATGGCCGGCACGCCAAAGTGGCCATAGATGAAGATGTAGTTCAGCGGGATATTCAGCGCCAGCCCGCACAGGCCCAGCACCATCGCCGGGCGGGTACGGCCAAGGCCGTCACTGAAACAACGCAGCACATGATAGAACGCCACCGCTGGCAAACCGCTGGCGATGCCATGCAAGTACTGCATGCACGGGCCGATAAGTTCTGGGTCGACTTTCATCAAATGCAGAATCGGCTCGGCGGCAACCAGCATCGCGGTAGCGATCAAACCCACTACGAGTGCCAGCCACAACGCCTGGCGCACGATCGGACCAATTTCGCTGTGGGTGCCGGCGCCGTAGCGCTGGGCAACTTTAGGTGTGGTGGCCAGCAGAGTACCGGTCATCAACAGAAAAACCGGCACCCAGATCGAGTTGCCCAACGCTACCGCCGCCAGATCATTGGGGCCGACGCGCCCGGCCATCACCGCATCGACAAAGCCCATGGCCGTGGTTGCCAGTTGCGCGATGATGATCGGCACCGCCAGGGCGAGCAGAGTCTTGAACTCCAGGCGAATCCGCGCGGGGCGGGTGAGGGTGACGGCGACAGGTTGGTCAGTTACAGGATTCACAGGCAAAGCGTCCACAGATGTTGATGCGCAAGGCGGCGCATTCTACGCCGCTGACGTGTTGGTCAGGAAAAATCCTGTGTTGCGGATTTGTAATTTGCAGGAGCTGGCGCAGGTTGCGATCTCTTGATCCGGCTTTATCAAGATCCAAATCAAAAGATCGCAGCCTGCGGCAGCTCCTACAGTTAAACTGCCGATCCGCCCAAGGAGCCCGCCATGCTGATTGTTGCTGACGAAAATATCCCGCTGCTCGATGCCTTTTTTGCCGGTTTTGGCGAGATCCGCCGAGTGCCTGGCCGTTCCATCGACCGCGCGACGGTCGAGCAGGCCGACGTGTTACTGGTGCGTTCGGTGACCAGTGTCAACCGCGCGCTGCTCGAGGGCAGCAAGGTTCGCTTCGTCGGCACCTGCACTATCGGTACTGACCATCTGGATCTCGAGTATTTCAACGAGGCGGGCATCACCTGGTCGAGCGCGCCCGGCTGCAATGCCCGTGGTGTGGTCGACTATGTGCTCGGCAGCCTGATGACCCTCGCCGAGATCGAGGGTGTTGATCTGACTCAGCGTACTTATGGTGTCGTCGGCGCCGGAGAGGTCGGTGGACGCCTGATCACTGTTCTGAAGGGCTTGGGCTGGAACGTGAAAGTCTGCGATCCGCCACGCCAAAGTGCAGAGGGCGGTGATTACCTCAGCCTTGAGCAAATCATCGAACAGTGCGACGTGATCAGCCTGCACACACCGTTGACCCGCAGCGGTGACGGTGCGACATGGCATCTGTTCGATCAACAACGTTTGCAGCAACTCAAACCCGGCGCCTGGCTGATCAACGCAGCGCGGGGGCCGGTGGTGGATAACGCCGCGCTGCGCGAAGTGCTTCTGGAGCGCGAAGACCTGCAAGCGGTACTCGACGTCTGGGAGGCCGAACCCGAGGTCGATGTAGCCCTGGCCGAACTCTGCGTGCTGGCCACGCCGCACATTGCCGGTTACAGCCTTGATGGCAAACAGCGCGGCACGGCGCAGATTTATCAGGCGTACTGCGAGTTCATCGATCAGCCTGCGAACATCCAGCTCAGTGATCTGCTGCCGGCGCCGTGGTTGTCGGAAATAACCTTGCATGCCGACAGTGATCCGGCCTGGGCTTTCGCGATGATGTGCCGTGGGGTGTACGACCCACGCCGGGATGACGCGGATTTCCGCCGCAGCCTTGTAGGTAATGTCGGCGAGCAGCGTGCGGCGTTCGATGTGTTGCGCAAGCAGTATCCGGTTCGGCGCGAGATCGAAGGGTTGAAAGTACGGATCGAAGGGCATTCGCCAAAGTTGCGCCAGATCGTGACAGCGCTCGGAGCAGTAGCTATCTAATCCATTCCCTCCTGTAGGAGCTGCCGCAGGCTGCGATCTTTTGATCTGGCTTTTAAGCAGATCAAGATCAAAAGATCGCAGCCTGCGGCAGCTCCTACAGTGGGGAAGCAGGCAGAAAAAACCCGGCCAATGGGCCGGGTCAGGAAGACGGTGGCTATATCACTCTTGTTCGGCAGGCTTGACCAATCGCTTCTCCAGTTCGCGGCAAGCGTCCTGGATCATGTCTTCAGTGATCGGTACTTCACGCCCTTGTGCATCAATAATCGAGCAACCCAGAGTCTGGCCGGGCTTGGTGCGGATCACTTCAATCTTGTCTTCGCTGCTGTGTTGCAAGGACATGGCCTGTCTCCTCATCAGGTTGTACGCCTAGGTTAAAACCGCCACGTGACCGGGCTATGACAACTCCCTGCGGCCTGTCGGCGGCGGCATCTCTACTCAAACAGAAATGACCGCTCGTCTCAACCGGGACTTTAGACCAATAGCCTCTAGGGTCTAGTCGTCACGGGCATATTTAACCTGACTCATTGTGATTTACAGAGTTCCCCCCCATCTGAGTGTGTAGGCTGGCGCTATCCATCAGCGCAGATGTGAATCCGAATGATCTCGATGCTTTCCTCGCGACACCGACGCGCCTTGCGCCTGACCAGTCATTTCCTCGTGCCTTATCGCTGGCAGGCCTTCGGTGCGCTGCTCGCATTGATCGTCACCGCCGGCATCACCTTATCGATGGGGCAGGGCATCAAGTTGTTGGTTGATCAGGGCTTCATGACCCAGTCGGCGGACTTGCTCAACCAATCCATCGGACTGTTCATGCTCTTGGTCCTGGGCCTCGCGGTCGGCACCTTCGCCCGGTTTTACCTGGTCTCCTGGATCGGTGAACGTGTCGTCGCCGATATCCGCCGACAGGTGTTCAACCACCTGGTGTACCTGCATCCCGGGTTTTACGAAGACAACCGCAGCTCGGAAATCCAGTCGCGCCTGACAGCAGATACGACATTGCTGCAATCAGTGATCGGCTCGTCGCTTTCGCTGTTTCTGCGCAATCTGCTGATGGTGATCGGCGGCATCGTTCTGCTGTTCATCACCAATCCCAAACTCACCAGCATCGTGGTGATCGCGCTACCGCTGGTGATTGCGCCGATCCTGATTTTCGGTCGACGCGTACGCAATCTGTCGCGACAGAGCCAGGACCGGATCGCCGACATTGGCAGCTATGTGTCCGAAACCCTCGGCCAGATCAAAACCGTGCAGGCGTACAACCATCAAATACAGGACGAGCAACGTTTTGCCTCAACGGTCGAGCAGGCTTTCGAGACCGCACGCAAACGGATCTTCCAGCGTGCGTGGCTGATTACATTGGTCATCGTGCTGGTGCTTGGCGCTGTCGCGGTGATGTTGTGGGTCGGTGGCATGGACGTGATCGCCGGGCGGATTTCTGCCGGTGAGCTGGCGGCATTTGTGTTCTACAGCCTGATCGTCGGCAGCGCGTTTGGCACGTTGAGTGAGGTGATCGGCGAGCTTCAGCGCGCTGCGGGTGCCGCCGAGCGGATTGCTGAATTGCTGCGTTCGGAAAATATCATCCAGCCACCGAAGACTGGATTAGTGACATTGCCTGCGCGCGTGCGCGGTGAGCTGGAATTGCAGGATGTGCGCTTTTCCTACCCCTCGCGTCCAGAAAGCTTCGCCGTTGATGGCTTGAATCTCACGGTCAGGGCCGGCGAAACCCTGGCGCTGGTGGGGCCGTCCGGCGCGGGTAAATCCACGGTGTATGACTTGCTGCTGCGCTTTTACGATCCTCGCGAGGGCCGGATTCTGCTGGATGGCGTGCCGCTGACCAGCCTCGACCCGCTGGATCTGCGCCGTTGTTTTGCCTTGGTTTCGCAGACGCCAGCACTGTTTTTCGGCAGCGTGGAGGAGAACATTCGCTATGGCTGCCTAACGACCACGCTTGAGCAGGTCAAGGAAGCGGCGAGAATCGCCCACGCCCACGACTTCATCGAGCAAATGCCTGACGGCTACCAGACACATTTGGGTGACGGCGGGCTTGGACTTTCCGGCGGCCAACGCCAGCGTCTGGCCATCGCCCGGGCGTTGCTGGTCGACGCGCCGATCCTGTTGCTGGACGAAGCCACCAGCGCCCTCGATGCGCAAAGCGAACACCTGATCCAGCAAGCCTTGCCGAACCTGATGCAAAACCGCACCACACTGGTGATCGCCCACCGCCTGGCCACAGTGAAAAACGCCGACCGGATTGCGGTGATGGATCAGGGCAAATTGGTCGCGGTGGGTACACATCAGGAATTGATTGCGAGCAATCCGTTGTACGCGCGGTTGGCGGCGTTGCAGTTCAACGATGGACACGCGGTCGTCGTGTAGGAACTGCGGCAGGCTGCGATCTGTTGATCTTTGCACGTTACAAAAAATGCCCGTATCCCTGGATGCGCGCATTTTTTATTGTCGAGGATCAAGGTCAAAAGATCGCGGCCTGCGGCAGCTCCTACAGGTGACCGACCTAGTAACCGACCCAGTAACCGACCTAGTAGCGAGGCTACTGGCAAAACGAAAACACTGATCGGCCCGTTCAAAAAAATGCCCGTATCTCGCGATACGGGCATTTTTTTATTACTCGGCGTTAGCCCTGCTGATCACTGATCATCGAAGTAACGTTCATGCCAATCCACCAGCGGCTGCGGTGAGTTGAGTTTCTGGCCGTAGATCACCGAATAGGACAGCACGTTTTGCACGTACTGGCGGGTTTCGTCGAACGGGATGCTTTCCACCCACACGTCGAAGCTCAGGTGATCGGCGCCGCGCAGCCATTGACGCACGCGTCCGGGGCCGGCGTTGTAGGCGGCGGAGGCGAGGACACGGTTGCCATTGAACTGACTGTGCACCTGGCTCAGGTACGCGGCGCCGAGCTGGATGTTCTTGTCCGGGTTCAGCACTTGCTGCGGCGAGGCCAGGGGGATGTTGAACTTGCGCGAAGTTTCCTTGGCGGTGCCGGGCATCAGTTGCATCAGGCCGCTGGCGCCAACGCCGGAGCGGGCATCGTCCATGAACGCGCTTTCCTGACGGGTGATGGCGAACACCCAGCTCGAATGCAGACCGCGAACCTTGGCTTCACGCACAAGGGTATCGCGGTGGGCCATCGGGAAGCGGATGTCCAGATCGTCCCAGTATTGCGCCTGACTGATGGTGCGGATCGCCGGGAAATACCACTTCAGGTCGTAGGCGAGTTTGGCCTGGGCAACCATTTCGTCGCGGTTGAAGTGACGGCTGACGTGGTACCACTCGCGGCGTCCGTCGACGATTTGCCCGCGTGCATGGAACTCAAGTGCGCGGCGCACGCCGGGCGTGTTGCGTACCTTGTTGATCAGCGCCTGGCTAAGCACCAGCGGTTTATTGTTCAACGAGTACGGAGATTGCGAACGGTCAGCGGCGAGGAAGCCGTAGAAGTCACGCTCGCGGGACAGATTTTTGTACAGGGCCTGCGCTTCCGGGTTCTGCGGTTGCGCCAGCTCGAGACTGCGTGCCTGCCAGTAGCGCCAGCGGTTGGTGGTGGCCAGATCCTGCGGCAGACGGCGGGTCAGTTGATAAGCATCGTCCCAGCGCGCCAGGCGCAGTAGCAGACGCAGACGCCATTCGGAAACGGTGTTGTCACGCAGTTCCGGGTCGTATTTGGTCATCACGTCCAGTGCGCGGCTGTCGAAGCGGCGGGCCAGCGTCAGGCCGATTTCCCGGGCAATCGCGACTTTCTCATCACGGGAGAAATGCATACTGCTGGCGTAACCGTCGAGCAGCGCCATGGCTTTGTCCGGATCCTGGCGGGCGAGGCGGCGCAGGCCGAGGCTGACCACATCGGACATCGGCTCATCGGCCGGAGTAAAGCGCGACGGCTGGTTGAGCAGTTCTGGTTTCTGCGCCACATCCACCAACAGGCGACCACGGGGGGCGAGGGTAGTCAGGCCATTGATCAGGCTGTTGGCCAGCGGATAGTTGCGCGCCTGGGCGGCGAGCTTGGTGCGTTCCCAGCGTTTCTGTTCTGTCAGCTGACCCTCGGCGGCCCACATGCCGAAGAGCGCATCGCACGCGGCGGGCTGCGACTTGCCGGTCAGCCAGAGTTTTTCGGTGGCGGCGTAACCTTCGGTCTTTTTGTTGTGGCTGATCTGATACTGCGCGTTCAGGCAGTCCAGTTCGGTGAAATTGAGCTTGGGATCGTAATACTTGACGAAGGTCGCCCAGTCACCGCGATCGGCCAGCCAGCGCAACCAGCGCAGCTTCATCCAGTTGGCCTGGGGCAGGTCACCGTGCTCGGCGAGGAATTTCTCTATTTCCGCATTACTCGCACTTTTCAGGCGTGCGGTCAGCTCGTCGTAAGCCAGATACGGTTCCAGCGGGTAATCGGCCAGCGCCTGGCTGTAACGCATATACGGGCCGGTATCGCCCTTGGCCAGCGCGCGTTTGGCTTCATCGTAATACTGGCGCTGGGTGGACAGGTCCACCGCCTGGGCGGATTGAACGGCAGCGGCGGAGAGTAGCAAACAGGACAAAACACTGAAGAGGCGACTGCGCATGAGACATCCGGGCAGAGAAATCATGACAAGTGCCGACATCGATCAGCACTGAATTGTCTGTAGCTTAGCCTTTTGCCAGCAAGCGGCGAAAGCTTTGCAAGCCGTGTGGCACAAGTTCGCAACAAATGTTGTGCAGAGTGCTTCGACAGACAAATTGCCGGCCTGCTGAAGCCTCAAGTCAGGTAGAATGCGCCCCCGGTTTTTGGAGAAGCTCATGACCCTGCTCAAATTCAGCGATGTGTCCCTTGCGTTCGGCGCTATGCCGTTGTTGGACAAGGTGTCCTGGCAGATCGCCCGTGGTGAGCGGGTGTGCATCATCGGCCGCAACGGCACTGGCAAGTCCAGCATGATGAAACTGGTCAAGGGCGACCAGAAGCCTGATGACGGCTCGGTGTGGCGTGCCCCCGGTCTGAAAATCGGCGAACTGCCGCAAGAATTGCCCGTGGCCGACGAGCGGACAGTCTTCGACGTCGTGGCTGAAGGCCTCGACGGCGTTGGCGCGTTGCTCGCCGAATACCATCACCTGAGCCAGAACATCGTCACCGATGCCGATCTGGACAAGCTCATGCACGTTCAGCACGACCTCGAAGCCCGTGATGGCTGGCGCTTGCAGACGCTGGTCGACAGCACCCTCAGCCGCCTGCAACTGCCGGCCGACAAGACCCTCGCCGAGTTGTCCGGCGGCTGGCGTCGTCGCGTGCTGCTGGCGCAGGCGCTGGTGTCCGAGCCAGATCTGCTGCTGCTCGACGAGCCAACCAACCACCTGGACATCGGTGCGATTGCCTGGCTTGAAGAAGCGCTGAAAGATTTCCAGGGCGCCGTGCTGTTCATCACGCACGACCGTTCCTTCCTGCAAAACCTCGCCACGCGCATCCTGGAACTGGATCGCGGCGGCCTGATCGACTGGAACGGCGACTACGCCAGCTTCCTCGTGCACAAAGAAGCCGAGCTCGCTGCCGAAGCCACTGCCAACGCGCTGTTCGACAAGCGTCTGGCCCAGGAAGAAGTGTGGATCCGTCAGGGCATCAAGGCCCGTCGTACCCGTAACGAAGGCCGCGTGCGCGCCTTGAAAGCTTTGCGCGTTGAGCGCAGCGAGCGTCGTGAACGTACCGGCAAGGCCAATATTCAGCTGGACACCGCCGACAAGTCCGGCAAGCAGGTGATGGTGCTCGAGAACGTGAGCTTTGCTCATCCGGGCGGCCCGTTCCTGATCAAGGATTTCTCGATGGTTCTGCAGCGCGGCGACCGTATCGGTCTGCTTGGCGCCAACGGTACCGGCAAGACCACCCTGTTGAAGCTGATGCTCAACGGCTTGCAGCCAACCAGCGGCAAAGTGGAAGAGGGCACGCGGATCGACGTGGCGTACTTCGACCAGTTGCGCCATCAGCTGGATCTGGAAAAAACCGTGATCGACAACGTCGCCGAAGGTCGCGACTTTATCGACATCGACGGTCAGAGCCGCCACGTGCTGAGCTACCTCGGTGACTTCCTGTTCAGCCCGCAGCGTGCTCGCACGCCGGTCAAGGCGCTGTCGGGTGGTGAGCGTGCGCGTCTGTTGCTGGCCAAACTGTTCAGCAAGCCGGCGAACCTGCTGGTACTCGACGAACCGACCAACGACCTCGACGTGGAAACCCTCGAGCTGCTCGAAGAAGTGCTGCTGACATTCAACGGCACTGTGCTGATGGTCAGCCACGACCGGGCATTCCTCGACAACGTGGTCACCAGCACCCTGGTCTTCGAAGGTGAAGGCAAGGTGCGTGAATACGTCGGCGGTTATCAGGACTGGATCCGTCAGGGCGGCTCGCCGCGTCTGTTGGGCGTGACCGAGAGCAAGTCGGGCAAGGCTGACCTGAACTCGGCCGTGGTTACGGCTGCGCCGGCCGCTGCTGCGCCAGTTGCTGCTCCAGCTGCCAAGAAGAAGCTGAGCTACAAGCTGCAGCGCGAGCTGGAAGCGTTGCCGGGCGATATCGATGCCAAGGAACAGCAGATCGCTGCCGTTGAGGCTGAAATGGCCGACAGCGGTTTCTATCAGCGTCCTGCGGCAGAGACTGCCAAGGTCATCGCCTCGCTCGAGCAATTGCAGGCGGAACTGGAAGCGTTGGTGGAGCGTTGGGCCGAGCTGGATGCCTGATTGCTTGAGCCATTAAAAAGCCCGGCGCTCAGTGATGAGCGCCGGGCTTTTCATATGTAGCATGCGATGTTCTGTAGGAGTGAGCCTGCTCGCGATAGCGTTCTGGCATTTAACATCCTCGTCGACTTCCAGATGCTATCGCGAGCAGGCTCACTCCTACATGGGTCGGTGTTATCAGCGTTTGACCAGATGCACCGCCAGCACATCGCAAGGCGCGCCGTGCAGCACATCATTGGCTGTCGAGCCCAGTAACAGCGCCAGACCATGACGGCCATGGCTGCCGACCACGATCAGATCGCATTGCTGTTCCTTGGCGAAGTGATGGATTTCCTGACGCGGCTGGCCGTAGGTCAAGTGGCAGTTGGCGCCTTCAAGTTCGGTGTACTTGAGCTTCAGGCGCTCAAGGCGTTCCTTGGCCTGATCGAACTGCTGCTGTTGCAGTTGTGACAGGTCCATCGGCACGTCGCCGCCAAAAGCCATAGCCATCGGTTCGACAATATGCACCAGCGACAGCTTAGCGCCGTTGCTCACCGACAGCTCGCGGGCGCGGTGGATGACGGGGTCGCACTCTTCAGTCAGATCTACGGCGACCAGGATGTGGTGGTAGGGCATGAGGCGCTCCTCGTAAGGTTTCAATATTGGTAAGTATGGCTGGTTTCAAGCGCATTGGTTCCAAAGTGACGCAATGGGCTCATCAGAAAACGGGAGTACAGATATGACGGTCTGGATAGTGGTGTCAATCCTGTTGGTGGTATTGAGCCCACTGGCATGGTTGCGCCCATCGCGCGCGCAGAGCGGTCGAATCGCTCTGCGTATGGAGGCGCGTCGTATTGGCCTGGCCATGCAGCTGGCGCCTCAGGAGTGGCCGCACTGGCTGTCTCAAGAGCCGCCGAATCCGTGTGCGCAGTACCATCGGCCGCGTCGCGGTAGTCAGCCGGCATGCTGGACGTACTGGCAAAAATCGCCAGGCGTGTGGGTCAATCAGTGGCAGGAAGTCTGCGAGGATCGGGCGCTGCTCAATCATTTCGAAAAGTTGCCAGGCAACGTCTACAAGATCGAGGCGGATAAGCAGATGATCGCCTTGTACTGGGGCGAGAAGGGCGAAGCCACGGTTTTGCTGGATATTGACGCCACTCTGAAAGCGCTGGCGTAGCTCTCGGATTTTTCGCACTGCAACGGTGCGAAACGTCCGGCAGACGAGCAATAAAAAGCCCGACATGATTCATCGGGCGGGGTTGGCCAGGCAGGCCGGAAACTTTTTTACCACTGACCCCGGCTTCAAACGGGCAGCGCATTTATCTATCGTCCCGTGAGCGTAGACTTTTAAACAGGGCTCGCTGCGAATTAGGGCGACTTTTCTAACTATTGATTCTATGAATGGCTCCACATGCAGGCGCGTGTTGTGGATCTGTGTGGTACGGAAATGACCGCAAAGTCGCATTTCAACCCGCATTTTGGGCGATTGACAATTGTTGGAAATTCCGTGAAGGTGACGTACCCAAATCAAACGGGCGTATGAATTGAGCGTTTGTCTTACAGACCGCTCCTACAGAATCCCGACTATCGCGTTGGCGGGTGTGCCGGGTGAATTGGTGTCAGCATCGACGAAAAAGCGTCCTGCCTAGCCATTCGCCTGCGTCCGACGTGTACTGTTCAGCTTCCATATCGTGGAGATCAGTTGATGATTTACGAAGGTAAAGCCATCACGGTTAAAGCTCTTGAAAGTGGCATCGTCGAATTGAAATTCGACCTCAAGGGTGAGTCCGTCAACAAGTTCAACCGTCTAACCCTGAACGAACTGCGTCAGGCCGTAGACACCATCAAGGCAGATGCTTCGATCAAAGGCGTGATCGTCAGCAGTGGCAAGGACGTGTTCATCGTCGGCGCCGACATCACCGAATTTGTCGAGAACTTCAAGCTGCCGGATGCGGAGCTGGTTGCTGGCAATCTCGAAGCCAACAAGATCTTCAGCGATTTCGAAGACCTCAACGTTCCGACTGTCGCCGCGATCAATGGCATCGCCCTGGGTGGCGGTCTGGAAATGTGTCTGGCGGCTGACTATCGCGTCATGTCCACCAAGGCCAAGATCGGTTTGCCGGAAGTCAAACTGGGCATCTACCCAGGCTTCGGCGGCACCGTACGTCTGCCGCGCCTGATCGGTGCCGACAACGCCATCGAGTGGATTGCCTCCGGCAAGGAAAACCGCCCGGAAGACGCGCTGAAAGTCAGCGCCGTCGATGCCGTGGTTGCTCCAGAGAAGCTGCAGGAAGCTGCCCTTGAGCTGATCAAACGCGCCATTTCCGGCGAGTTCGACTACAAGGCCAAGCGCCAGCCGAAGCTGGAAAAGCTCAAGCTGAACGCTATCGAACAAATGATGGCTTTCGAAACCGCCAAAGGTTTCGTGGCCGGTCAGGCTGGCCCGAACTATCCGGCGCCGGTTGAAGCCATCAAGACTATCCAGAAAGCTGCGAACTTCGGTCGCGACAAGGCGCTGGAAGTTGAAGCCGCCGGTTTCGTCAAACTGGCCAAGACCTCTGCCGCGCAGAGCTTGATCGGTTTGTTCCTGAACGATCAGGAACTGAAGAAAAAGGCCAAGGCCTACGACGAAATCGCCAAAGACGTGAAGCAGGCCGCTGTACTGGGCGCCGGCATCATGGGTGGCGGTATCGCTTATCAGTCGGCCTCCAAAGGCACGCCGATCCTGATGAAGGACATCAACGAGCACGGTATCGAGCAGGGTCTGGCCGAAGCCGCCAAACTGCTGGTTGGCCGCGTTGATAAAGGTCGCATGACCCCTGCGAAAATGGCTGAAGTGCTCAACGGCATTCGTCCGACCCTGTCCTACGGTGATTTCGGTCACGTCGATCTGGTCGTTGAAGCCGTGGTCGAGAACCCGAAGGTCAAGCAAGCCGTGCTGGCTGAAGTTGAAGACAAGGTCAAAGAGGACACCATCCTCGCGTCCAACACTTCGACCATTTCCATCAGCCTGTTGGCCAAGGCCCTCAAGCGTCCGGAAAACTTCGTCGGCATGCACTTCTTCAACCCGGTGCACATGATGCCGCTGGTGGAAGTGATCCGTGGCGAGAAGTCCAGCGAGCTGGCTGTTGCCACCACCGTTGCCTACGCCAAGAAAATGGGCAAGAACCCGATCGTCGTCAACGACTGCCCGGGCTTCCTGGTCAACCGCGTACTGTTCCCGTACTTCGGTGGTTTCGCCAAACTGGTCAGCGCCGGTGTGGACTTCGTCCGTATCGACAAGGTCATGGAAAAATTCGGCTGGCCGATGGGCCCGGCATACCTGATGGACGTGGTCGGCATCGACACCGGTCACCACGGTCGTGACGTCATGGCTGAAGGCTTCCCGGACCGCATGAAAGATGACCGCCGCTCGGCCATTGACGTGCTTTACGAAGCCAAGCGTCTGGGCCAGAAGAACGGCAAGGGCTTCTACGCCTACGAGACCGACAAGAAGGGCAAGCAGAAGAAAGTTGCCGACCCGTCGGTACTGGAAGTGCTCAAGCCGATCGTTTACGAGCAGCGCGAAGTCACTGACGAAGACATCATCAACTGGATGATGATCCCGCTCTGCCTGGAAACCGTGCGTTGCCTGGAAGACGGCATTGTTGAAACTGCCGCCGAAGCCGACATGGGTCTGGTCTACGGTATCGGTTTCCCTCCATTCCGTGGCGGTGCGCTGCGCTACATCGATTCGATCGGTGTTGCCGAGTTCGTTGCCCTGGCTGACCAGTACGCTGATTTGGGCGCGCTGTACCACCCGACCGCGAAACTGCGTGAAATGGCCAAAACCGGCCAACGGTTCTTCGGTTAAGCGTCCCAACTTTTGAGCGAGAGTGAAATTTTATGAGCTTGAATCCAAGAGACGTCGTGATTGTCGACTTCGGTCGTACTCCGATGGGCCGCTCCAAGGGCGGCATGCACCGCAACACCCGCGCCGAAGACATGTCGGCGCACCTGATCAGCAAATTGCTGGAACGCAACGTCAAGGTTGATCCGAACGAAGTCGAAGACGTGATCTGGGGCTGCGTCAACCAGACCCTGGAGCAGGGCTGGAACATCGCGCGCATGGCGTCGCTGATGACCCAGATCCCGCACACGGCTGCCGGTCAGACTGTCAGCCGCCTGTGTGGCTCGTCGATGAGCGCGCTGCACACTGCTGCGCAAGCGATCATGACCGGTAACGGTGACGTGTTCGTCGTCGGTGGCGTCGAGCATATGGGCCACGTGAGCATGATGCACGGTGTCGATCCGAACCCGCACATGTCGCTGTACGCGGCGAAAGCCTCGGGCATGATGGGCCTGACCGCTGAAATGCTTGGCAAGATGCACGGCATCACTCGCGAACAGCAGGACGCTTTTGGCGTGCGCTCCCACCAGCTCGCCCACAAGGCGACTCTGGAAGGCAAGTTCAAAGACGAAATCATCCCGATGCAGGGTTATGACGAGAACGGTTTCCTGAAACTGTTCGACTACGACGAAACCATTCGTCCGGAAACCACTCTGGAAAGTCTGGCGGCCCTCAAGCCGGCCTTCAATCCAAAGGGCGGCACCGTGACGGCCGGTACTTCGTCGCAGATCACCGATGGTGCCTCGTGCATGATCGTGATGTCGGCGCAGCGTGCTCAGGACCTGGGTATTCAGCCTATGGCAGTGATCCGTTCGATGGCGGTGGCAGGTGTGGATCCGGCAATCATGGGCTATGGTCCAGTTCCGGCAACACAAAAAGCCCTGAAGCGTGCGGGCCTTGGCATCAACGATATCGACTTCTTCGAGCTCAACGAAGCTTTCGCCGCACAGGCTCTGCCAGTGCTGAAAGATCTGAAAGTGCTCGACAAGATGAACGAGAAGGTTAACCTGCACGGCGGCGCGATCGCCCTGGGTCACCCGTTCGGTTGCTCCGGTGCTCGGATTTCCGGCACTTTGCTGAACGTGATGAAGCAGAATAGCGGCACCTTCGGGGTGGCCACTATGTGCATTGGTCTCGGCCAAGGCATCTCCACCGTCTTCGAACGCGTCTAAGCGTCTCGTCGATGGAAGCCGGGGCCAAGTGCCCCGGTTTTTGTTTTTGCGGATTTATTTTGTTTTTATTTTGAAAAAAATTGAGGGAGGGCCAAACCATGCCGATACAACCTGGGCTCTACCAGCATTACAAAGGTCCGCAGTACCGCGTTTTCAATGTTGCGCGGCATTCCGAGACGGAAGAAGAAGTGGTGTTTTACCAAGCCCTGTATGGCGATTACGGCTTTTGGGTTCGTCCCTTGAGCATGTTTCTGGAGTCCGTCGAGGTTGACGGCGAGCAGGTCCCACGCTTTGCTTTGGTGCAAGCCGAACCGAGCCTGTTTTCCAAGGCATAAGGGGAGTGCGCGCAATACCCTGCGCTTGACCTCACCTTGTATCAACTATATATAGCGGTGCCGCGTCAGGCGCCAACCGCCTTTCACTTCTAGAATTCAGGAATTTTCTGATCCATGGGCAAATCGCTGGTCATTGTGGAATCCCCGGCTAAGGCCAAGACCATCAACAAGTATCTGGGCAACCAATACGTGGTGAAGTCGAGTATCGGCCATATCCGAGACCTGCCCACCAGCGGTTCGGCTAGCGCCAGCAAAGAGCCAGCCGCCAAGCGCGGCAAGGCTGCCGCAGGCGAAGGTCCGGTGCTCACGCCGAAAGAGAAAGCGCGCAAGCAGCTGGTCTCACGTATGGGTGTCGATCCCGATCATGGCTGGAAAGCCAAGTACGAGATCCTCCCGGGTAAGGAAAAGGTCATCGAAGAGCTGCGCCGGCTCGCCAAGGATGCTGACACCATCTATCTCGCAACCGACTTGGATCGCGAGGGGGAAGCCATTGCATGGCACCTGCGCGAAGCCATCGGTGGTGACGACAGCCGCTACAAGCGCGTGGTGTTCAACGAAATCACCAAGAAGGCGATTCAGGAAGCCTTCTCCAAGCCGGGCGAGCTGGACATCGATCGCGTCAACGCTCAGCAGGCGCGTCGCTTCCTCGACCGCGTTGTGGGCTACATGGTCTCGCCGCTGCTGTGGGCCAAGATCGCCCGTGGCCTGTCCGCCGGTCGTGTGCAATCGGTTGCCGTGAAACTGGTGGTTGAGCGTGAGCGTGAAATTCGCGCGTTCAACCCGGAAGAGTACTGGGAAGTGCATGCCGATCTCGGCAGCGCCAAAGGCTCGACCGTACGTTTCGAAGTAGCGCGTGAAAAGGGCGAAGCCTTCAAACCGCTCAACGAAGCTCAGGCCATGGCTGCACTGGAGAAACTCAAGTCCTCCAGCTACAGCATCGTCAAGCGCGAAGACAAACCGACCAGCAGCAAGCCGTCGGCGCCGTTCATCACGTCCACCCTGCAGCAGGCCGCGAGCAACCGCCTGGGCTTCGGCGTGAAAAAAACCATGATGATGGCCCAGCGTCTGTATGAAGCCGGCTACATCACTTATATGCGTACCGACTCGACCAACCTCTCGGCAGACGCCGTGACGATGGCGCGTGCTTACATCGAAGACGAATTCGGCAAGAAGTACCTGCCGGAAACGCCGAACGTCTACAGCAGCAAGGAAGGCGCACAAGAGGCTCACGAAGCCATTCGTCCCTCCGATGCCAACACCATTCCGAGCAAGCTGGCGGGCATGGAGCGTGATGCCGAGCGTCTCTATGAGCTGATCTGGCGTCAGTTCCTGGCTTGCCAGATGCTGCCGGCGCAATACCTGTCGACGACTGTCAGTGTCGGCGCTGGTGATTTCGAGCTGCGCGCCAAGGGTCGTATCCTGAAGTTTGACGGTTACACCCGTGTAATGCCGCAGATTGCCAAACCTGGCGATGACGACGTTCTTCCCGATATGGCGCAGGGCGACGTGATGAAGCTGATCAAGCTTGATCCGACCCAGCACTTCACCAAGCCGCCGGCGCGTTATTCGGAAGCCAGCCTGGTTAAAGAAATGGAAAAACGCGGCATTGGTCGTCCTTCGACTTACGCTGCGATCATTTCGACCATCCAGGATCGCGGTTACGTGACCCTGCACAACCGTCGTTTCTATTCGGAAAAGATGGGCGATATCGTTACCGAGCGTCTCTCGGAGAGCTTCTCGAACCTCATGGACTACGGCTTCACAGCCGGCATGGAAGAGAACCTCGATGACGTGGCCCAAGGCGAGCGCGACTGGAAGAACGTGCTGGACGAGTTCTACGGCGACTTCAAAAAGAAACTCGAAGTAGCCGAGAATCCTGAAAGCGGCATGCGTGCCAACCAGCCGGTCATGACCGACATTCCGTGCACCACTTGCGGCCGTCCGATGCAGATCCGTACCGCATCGACCGGCGTGTTCCTCGGTTGCTCGGGCTACAGCCTGCCGCCGAAAGAGCGCTGCAAGGCCACCGTCAACCTCGTGCCGGGCGACGAGATCGCTGCGGACGATGAGGGTGAGTCGGAGTCGCTGGTGTTGCGTGGCAAGCATCGCTGCCCGATCTGCAGCACGGCGATGGACGCTTACCTGCTCGACGAGAAGCGCAAGCTGCACATCTGCGGTAACAACCCGGATTGCGCCGGCTACGAAATCGAAGAGGGCAGTTATCGCATCAAGGGCTACGAAGGTCCGAGCCTGGAGTGCGACAAGTGCGGCAGCGAGATGCAGCTCAAGACCGGCCGTTTCGGCAAGTTCTTCGGGTGCACCAACCCGGAGTGCAAGAACACCCGCAAACTGCTGAAGAGCGGTGACGCGGCGCCGCCGAAGATGGATCCGGTGAAGATGCCTGAGCTGAAATGCGAAAAGGTCAACGACACCTACATCCTGCGCGACGGTGCGTCCGGTCTGTTCCTGGCGGCCAGTCAGTTCCCGAAAAACCGCGAGACTCGCGCTCCGCTGGTGATCGAGATTGTGCCGCACAAGGATGAGATCGATCCGAAGTACCACTTCCTCTGTGAAGCGCCGAAGAAGGATCCTGATGGTCTGCCAGCGGTTATCCGCTACAGCCGCAAGACCAAGGAACAGTACGTGCAGACCGAAGTCGATGGCAAGCCTACCGGTTGGAAGGCTTACTACGACGGCGGCAAGTGGACTGTTGAAGACAAGCGCTCTACGAAGGCCAAGGCTGAGTAAACGTTAGTCTGATACTGAAAGGCCGCATGAGAACCCTCGGGTTTTCATGCGGCCTTTTTGTTTTGTGCTTGCGGTGTGATCAGTTGATCCACGACACTGTCCGGTCTGTGTGAAGCAATTATTTCGTTGTGGAGGCTGCCGTCATGGCCCACGAGCTCTATACCCGCACCAATCAGAAAATCTATTTCGCCGGCCTGTCGCTGGAAGCTCTGGCTCGAGCTGAAGAAGGGCGGGCGATGAACTCTCTGGCGCTGATTCAGGCTGGACGTGAGTCGGCGTTGTTCCACCTCTATGGCGCGCTATTGGGGCTGTGCCATGAAATTGCCGGGTTCTATCGCCTGCCTCAGGCTAGCGCACCACGGGCCGAGATGCTGTTGACGCGTGAAGTGCTCGAGTCGATCGCGATTCCCGAGCTGGCGGAAATGGTTGAGCTGGCAGGCAATCCGCAAACCTGGTTGGCAAAACTGCTGGCAGCGCATTCGGCATTGTTCCAACCGCCTCGCGTGCCACATAAGCCCAAGGGCGATGTGACACAGCCGTTGATTCAGGCCGTTAATCTGGATGAAGAAGAGGCGCCGCAAGAGTTGAGCCGAGAGGAGCTTGAGGATTGGCGGCAGAACCTCAAGAGCCTGGCTATTCGTTTTCGCGAGGGTTTGAACGAGTGCTGACGATGATTGACACGGTGGCAATCTGAAACATGCTGCTGGTCAAGATCATGAGCGAAGCCTGAATGATGTCTATATAATGCCTGCCTTTCGTGGAGAACAGACCTATATGCCAACGTCCTTTCTAGAAATTGTCGAGTTACCCGACGGCCGAATCGAACTGCGCAGGGCTGAGGACGAGGGGTCTCTGGTGACTCTGGATTTCTCCGAGGACGCCAAGACATTCCTGCAGGGCCAGCACGTGGAAATCGCAAAAGCGATGTTGAGCGTTGGCGTGCAGATGGCAGGCCGAATGATCGAAGGTGAGTTTGATAAAGATGAAGGGTCGCGGGTTCTTCATTGATTCCCGACGGCTTTTGGTTTTTGTCACTACCGCTTCAGATCGGCTTCTCTATCCCTGGAGAAGCCCTGCGCTTCACACAGCGCGTGTAACTTGCAAATCAACCCAATCGAATGTTCAGGCTCTGAGCGTCGCCCGTGCGCGCAGCGCTGACCAACTGCTGCCGTGAACTTGTGTTCAACGGGTTGAGCCAGGTAACGACTGTGTGGCTGCGGCCCAGACGTAATGCCTCGCACGCCAATTGCTGAGCGCTTTGAGTGCCGCGCGGTTGCAGCAGGAGAATGCGTTCGCGGTTCAGGCCGGCATCGCGCAGCCAAGTCTGCGTGAGGCTTGCGGGCGGTGCGATCAACGTCAGCCAGCGAGCGTCCTGATCCTCGCTCAATTCGCGAAGGATCGGAGCCAGCAGATTCAGGCAGTTCCCGGCCGCACCGCGCAGAGACAGCTCACTGAATACTTCAGGTTCGGCATTCCATTCGCGCTCGACCACTTCTTTGAGGATCGGCGCCATCGGTTGCGCCAGAAACGCTTCGAATAAAGGCAGTTGTGTTTGCTGAGGTGTGTGTGGGAACTGCATAGAGCCTCCTTTAGCGGCGGATTACGCCGACACTCAAGCCTTCGATCACCAGTTCCTGATCTTTCAGGTCGACTTCGATAGGGGCGAACTCGGGGTTTTCGGCAATCAGCCAGACCTTGCTGCCTTCGCGCTTGAAGCGTTTGACCGTCACTTCATCGCCGATACGGGCGACAACGACCTGGCCGTTACGCGCTTCGCGGGTGGTGTGGACTGCGAGGAGGTCACCGTCGAAAATGCCGATGTCCTTCATGCTCATGCCGTGTACACGCAGCAAATAATCGGCGCGTGGATGGAAGAAGGTCGGATTGATGTTGCAGGATTCTTCGATGTGCTGCTGGGCGAGGATCGGCGCGCCGGCAGCGACACGGCCGATGATCGGCAGGGTAGAGTCATCCGCCTTGGCTTCGAAGCCAGGGATGCGAATACCGCGTGAGGCACCCGGAGTCATCTCGATGGCGCCTTTGCGGGCCAGCGCTTTGAGGTGTTCTTCTGCCGCGTTGGGCGACTTGAAGCCCAGTTCCTGAGCGATCTCCGCACGTGTTGGCGGATAACCGTTGTCTTCGAGGCAACGTTTGATAAAGGCCAGAATCTCGGCTTGGCGTGGCGTCAGCTTTAGCATAATGATCGCTCTGTCTTTTTATACAGTGACTGGGATTATATACAGTGAATCGGTCTTGGCAATGCCCGTTTTTTTACCTGCCGCCAGACGGTCAGCGGACGTGCTTATTAATGCGTCGCCCTTGTGTGGTTAAATAGATGACTGACCATTCCCAAAAAGAACCGACAGGCTTGACAAGACACAGGCTGAAACGTATGTTTCAAACAAGTGTTTGTCAGGCGGAGTAGCCATGGCCCAGTCGGAAACCGTTGAACGCATTCTTGATGCTGCCGAGCAGTTGTTCGCGGAGAAAGGTTTCGCTGAAACCTCATTGCGTTTGATCACCAGCAAGGCTTGCGTCAACCTGGCTGCGGTCAACTATCATTTCGGCTCCAAGAAAGCGCTGATTCAGGCGGTGTTCTCGCGCTTCCTCGGGCCTTTCTGCGCCAGTCTCGATAAAGAGCTGGAACGCCGTCAGGCCAAACCTGAAAACAAGCCGACCCTCGAAGAGTTGTTGGAAATCCTCGTCGAACAAGCCCTCGTGGTTCAGCCTCGCAGCGGTAACGACCTGTCGATCTTCATGCGCCTGCTCGGTCTCGCGTTCAGCCAAAGCCAGGGGCACCTGCGCCGTTACCTGGAAGACATGTACGGCAAGGTGTTCCGTCGCTACATGCTGCTGGTCAACGAAGCAGCACCTAACATTCCCCCGATTGAATTGTTCTGGCGCGTGCACTTCATGCTCGGCGCCGCCGCGTTCAGCATGTCCGGCATCAAGGCGTTGCGCGCGATTGCCGAGACCGATTTCGGCGTCAATACCTCCATCGAGCAGGTCATGCGCCTGATGGTGCCGTTCCTCGCGGCGGGCATGCGCGCCGATTCCGGTGTCACCGACGCTGCCATGGCCACTGCGCAATTGCGCCCGCGCAGCAAATCAACGCCGGTCGCCGCCAAGGTTTAACCGCGCACGGGTGGGCGCGGCAGCTTGTATCCGCTAAGCTAGCCGCCCATGCCGACTCTCGTTCTGAACCCGATCCTAAAAGAAATTGCTGACCTGCCGAGCATTGCTCACGGTAGCGATTTGTTGCGGATCGGGTTTTTCGTTTTCAAGGAATTTCTATGACTGCTGGCCTGCAAGGCTCGTTGATGGTGGACGTCGCCGGTACCTGGCTGACGGCCGAAGATCGCCAATTGTTGCGTCAGCCCGAAGTGGGCGGCCTGATCATTTTCGCGCGCAATATCGAGCATCCGCGCCAAGTGCGTGAGCTTAGCGCGGCGATCCGTGCGATTCGCCCGGATTTGCTGCTGGCGGTGGATCAAGAGGGCGGTCGCGTGCAGCGTCTGCGTCAGGGCTTCGTACGCCTGCCGGCCATGCGCGCCATCGCTGACAACCCGAATGCCGAATACCTGGCTGAGCAATGTGGCTGGATCATGGCCACCGAAGTGCTGGCCGTGGGCCTCGACCTGAGCTTCGCGCCGGTGCTTGATCTGGATTATCAACGCAGCGCCGTGGTCGGCACTCGTTCGTTTGAAGGTGATCCGCAGCGTGCCGCGTTGCTCGCTGGCGCCTTTATTCGCGGCATGAACAGTGCCGGCATGGCCGCCACTGGCAAGCATTTCCCCGGTCACGGTTGGGCCGAAGCCGACTCCCACGTTGCGATCCCCAACGACGAGCGCAGCCTTGACGAGATCCGCGCCAACGATCTCGTGCCGTTCGCCAAACTCAGCAAACAACTGGCCGCGATCATGCCGGCGCACGTTATCTATCCGCAGGTGGATTCGCAGCCAGCAGGATTCTCGCGACGCTGGTTGCAAGACATCCTGCGCGGCGAGTTGCAGTTCGACGGCGTGATCTTCAGCGACGACCTGTCGATGGCCGGCGCTCACGTGGTCGGCGATGCCGCCAGTCGCATCGAAGCTGCGCTGACTGCCGGTTGCGACATGGGCCTGGTGTGCAACGACCGCGCCGCTGCCGAACTCGCCTTGAGCGCCGCGCAACGCCTGAAGGTCAAACCGTCCGCCCGGATCGCCCGTATGCGCGGTCAGGCATTTGCCAGTACCGATTATCGCCAGAGTCCGCGCTGGCTCACCGCTATCGGCGCGCTCAAAGATGCTCAGCTGATCGACTAAGGATTTTTCGTTATGACGGTTTACGCAATCATCGGTGGCACGGGCCTGACCCAGCTCGAGGGCTTGAGCATTCGCCAGTCGCTGGCAGTGGACACGCCATATGGTGCGCCTTCGGCCGACGTGCAGATTGGCGAATACGCCGGTAAGGAAGTGCTGTTCCTCGCGCGTCACGGGCACCCGCATCGCTTTCCACCGCACAAGGTCAACTACCGCGCCAACCTGTGGGCGTTGAAGCAGGCCGGCGCCGAAGCGATCATCGCAGTCAACGCCGTGGGCGGGATTCATCCGGCGATGGGCACCGGGCATTTCTGCGTACCACATCAAATCGTCGACTACACCAGCGGTCGCGAGCACACCTTTTTCGCCGATGACCTGGAACAGGTCACTCACATCGATTTCAGCTTTCCCTACAGCGAGCCGCTGCGTCAGCAATTGATTGCGGCAGTGGCTGCCGAAGGTTGCGAGTACAGCGATCAGGGTGTTTATGCCTGCACGCAGGGGCCACGCCTGGAAACCGTGGCCGAGATCGTACGTCTGGAGCGTGATGGTTGCGACATTGTTGGCATGACCGGCATGCCGGAAGCAGCATTGGCTCGCGAGCTGGATCTGGATTACGCCTGTCTGGCGCTGGTGGTGAACCCGGCGGCGGGCAAGACCACGCAAGTGATCACCATGGCCGAGATCGAGCAGGCGTTGCATGACGGGATGGGCAAGGTGAAGTCGACGTTGGCGCGGGTGCTCAAGGGCTGATCAGGCCTGCGAGTTGACTCCATCGCTGGCAAGCCAGCTCCCACAGGTTTTTGTATTGTTCACAAAATAGTGTTCAATCCAAAATCACTGTGGGAGCTGGCTTGCCAGCGATGACGATCTAACTGGCGCTGAAGATCTCAGCGCTTGTCGAGCTTGTCCGGCAACGGCGCAAACAACGCTTCAATATCGTCATTTTGCAACTTCCAGTCTCCAGCCTTGCGCCCGTCCAGCACACCCGCTGCCAGATCAGACTTCTCTTTCTGCAAGTGCTGAATCTTCTCTTCCACCGTGCCTCGGGCAATCATCTTGTAGACGAACACCGGTTTCTCCTGACCGATGCGGTACGCGCGATCGGTCGCCTGATTTTCGGTCGCGGGGTTCCACCACGGGTCGTAGTGAATCACCGTATCCGCTTCGGTCAGGTTCAAGCCAACACCACCGGCCTTCAGGCTGATCAGAAAGATCTGACGATTGCCGCTCTGGAATTCCTTCACCGGGGTACGCCGGTCGCGGGTCTGCCCGGTCAGCAGGGCGTAGGAGATTTTACGTTTCTTCAGTTCATCCTCGATCAGTGACAGCATCGAAGTGAACTGCGAGAACAGCAGAATCCGCCGACCTTCTTCGAATAGCTCTTCGAGCATTTCCATCAGGCTGTCGAGCTTGCCGGAAGTGCTGCCGCGGGCGGGCAGGGTGGCGCCATTGACCAGGCGTAAATCACAGCAAACCTGACGCAGCTTGAGCAGCGCTTCAAGAATGATGATCTGGCTGCGCGCCACGCCTTTGCGGGTGATCTCGTCGCGGACTTTTTTATCCATGGCCAGGCGCATGGTTTCGTACACGTCGCGCTGCGCTTCGTTGAGATCGACCCAGTGAATGATTTCAGTTTTGGGCGGCAACTCGGTTGCGACTTGTTCTTTGGTGCGACGCAGCAGAAACGGTTTTATCCGACCATTAAGGTGCTGAAGTCTGACCTCGCTGCCACGTTTTTCGATCGGCACGCGGTAGTCGGCGTTGAAGCTTTTAACGTCGCCTAGCCAGCCCGGCAGCAGGAAATGGAACAGCGACCACAGCTCGCCCAAGTGATTTTCCAGCGGTGTACCGCTCAGGCACAGACGCTGACGCGCATTCAACTCGCGCGCCGCCTGCGCCGCTTTGCTGTTGGGGTTCTTGATGTACTGTGCCTCGTCCAGCACCAAGACATGCAAAGGCTGTTGCACCAGACGTTCAATGTCCTTGGGCAGCAGCGCGTAGGTAGTGAGGATCAGGTCGAAGTCAGCCAGATTGTCGAAGTGCTTTTTGCGACTGGCGCCATAAAGCGCGAGCACTTTCAGTTGCGGCGTGAAATGCGCCGCCTCATCGAGCCAGTTCGGGATCAGGCTGGTAGGCATCACCACCATGCACGGACGATCCAGGCGCCCGGCGATTTTCTCGCTGAGAATATGCGCCAGCGTCTGTAGGGTTTTGCCCAAACCCATGTCATCCGCGAGTATCCCGCCCACTTCCAGTTGCCGCAGCGACTGCATCCAGCTCAAGCCTTCGAGTTGGTACGGACGCAATGTTGCGTTCAGGCCTTCGGGGGCCTCGATGCTGAAATCACGGATATCGCGCAGGCGCTGGGCAAACGTGCGGATCTGCTCGCCGCCCTCCCACAGCAGCGGCAGGCCCTCCAGCGAATTAAGACGCGTGGCGTCAGCCTTGCTCAGGCGCAGGGTGGTTTCGCCAGGTTCCTGCAAGTAAAACTCGCCGAGCGTGGCCAGCACCGGTTTCAGCCGGCCCAGCGGCAGCGCCACCTGCAACGGTCCGTGCTCGAGGTTGCGCTGTGGAATGTTGACCAGAATCAGCTCGTCGTCACGGCGCCGCGCGAGGCGCTCCGGATTGAGGATTTCCGCGTGCGAGCGCATCAGGTTGAGCAGGATTGGCAGTAAGCTCAGGCGCTCACCGTTGACGATGATCCCCAGTTCCAGGTCAAACCAGTCGCGCTCCGGCGCCTGTTCAACCGTGGCGTACCAGTCATCCACGGCGGTCAGGTCGAAGCCGAACTCTTCGTCGATCTGCAATTCCCAGCCTTGGGTACGCAGCTTTGGCAGTTCGTTGAGGGTAAAGGTCAGCCAGGCGCTGTCATTGACCATTTCATACAGTTCGCCAGCGCTTTCCGGCAGGGCTTTGCTCTGCCGGGTGGCGATACGAAAGCCGAGGATTCTTAACTGTTCGCGGTAGGACTGTTCGACTTCCGGGTGGCGTTTTATCCGCAGCGTCTGGGTTTCCTGGCGGATCAGGATGTCGCTGTTTTTCTGCCCGCTGACGTATTCGTCCAGATAGCTGAACGACAACGCCGCGCGATGCTGAATGTAGCGTTGCATCTTGCCGTTGCGCGGTTCAAATGCGCTGAACTCGACGCTGGCCAGCCATAGGCGAGGCATTGGTTGCACGTTGTCGACCAGCACTTGCGGTGGCGCCTTCGGGCCACGGTTTTCCAGCACTGCCTGGAGTTTTTCCAGCAGCTCGGCGTCTTTTGCGGCGGCGGGGTACTCGAGGGTTTCCTGGATTTTCAGCAGCACCGCTGCGCAATGCTTGCAGTTGCTGCGAACCGGGCAGGTGCACGCGGCGTCGACCAACAGCAAAGTGCCTTTGGCTGACTCGCGCAGGTGAATGGTCTGACGGTAGACGTTACCGCCAGAGCCTTCGCAACTGGCGGTAATGGTCGCATCGCCGACCTGGGCAATGCGTACCCGGTTTTCCAGGGCGTAGCGGCGACCACGCTCCAGGCTCTGTTCCTTGAATCGGCTGACCCAGGAGGGTGCCAACGGTTTACTCAGGGGCGGGGACATAAGGACTTCGATCAGTCCGGAACGACTTCAGGCGCTTCCCGTGGCGCAGGCGCGGTCAGGGAAGTGATCTTGATCAGCAGGGCCAGATGGCCGTTGTCGAGATAATTGAGCTGGCCGTTTTTGGTGTGGCTGTCCTGTTTCAGGCGCTCACTGGCGGTGACCAGGCCATTGGCGTCGATCTGATTGACCCAAAAATCCGCAGCCACGTCGGTAAAGCGCCCGAGTTTCATCTCAAGCGTACCCTCGATCGGGAACTGACCGAATTGCTCGTTGCCTTCGCTGACCGCGACTTTTACCGGCGATTCACCGAGGGTTTGCTGCCAGGCCTTGTGCATCAATACGCTGTACTCGCCGCTGGCAGTGAGTTTGGTGACGACGTCATTCAGCGCCGGCGTACGTTTGCTGTCGTCGCCCAAACGCTGGGCGCCGGCCGCCCAGTCTTCCGGCGCGGCGCGGCTGACGATTGCCGGCACAGCGTTCTGGCGCACCAGGATCATTTCGACCTGGTACAGGTCATCGGCAAACGCCATGGGTGCTACGAAAGTGAGTAGCAAAGTCAGTGAGCGAAACAGGCGCATGCGGCGTCCTTCAAGCAGTTTTCGGGATGAGGCGCTCAAACAGCGCCTCTACAGTATTAAAGCGCTCTTCCGGACGCTCCATCGGCACCTGGAACTTGAACATCGTGGCGCCTTCGAATTTGTAGCGTTTTGGCTGGCTCTGAATCAGTTTGATCAGGGTCATCGGGTCGACCGGGGTCTGCGCTTCAAACTCAATGCGTCCACCCTGCGGGCCACCGTCGACCTTCTTGATGCCCAGCTTTTCAGCCTGCAACTTCAGGGCTGTGATGCGCACCAGATTCTTGGTCGGCTCCGGCAGCAGGCCGAAACGATCGATCATCTCGACTTGCAGATCCTTCAAACCTTCCTCGTCGGTGGCCGACGCGATGCGCTTGTACAGGATCAGGCGGGCGTGGACGTCCGGCAGATAGTCTTCCGGTATCAGCGCCGGTACCCGCAGATTGACTTCCGGGCCACCGCCAAGCGGTTGATCGAGATTCGGTTGCTCGCCCTTGCGGATCGATTTAACCGCGCGCTCAAGCATTTCCATGTACAGCGTGAAACCCACGGCTTGAATCTGGCCACTCTGGCCATCGCCGAGCAGTTCGCCGGCGCCACGGATTTCCAGGTCGTTGGTGGCCAGCACGAAACCGGCGCCGAGATCCTGAGTATTGGCGATCGCCTCTAGACGCTTTTCTGCGTCTGAGGTGATTTGCTGGCGCGGCGGCGTCAGCAGGTAGGCGTAAGCCTGGTGGTGACTGCGACCGACGCGGCCACGCAGCTGGTGCAGTTGCGCCAGACCGAACTTGTCGGCGCGTTCAATGATGATGGTGTTGGCGCTCGGCACGTCGATGCCGGTCTCGATGATGGTCGAAGCGATCAGCACGTTGAAACGCTTGTGATAGAAGTCGCTCATCACTTGTTCGAGTTCGCGCTCGCGCATCTGCCCGTGGCCGATGGCGATTCGTGCTTCCGGCACCAGTTCGGCCAGATCGGCGGCGCACTTCTCGATGGTCTTCACATCGTTGTGCAGGTAGTAAACCTGTCCGCCACGCAGCAGTTCGCGGAGCAGGGCCTCTTTGACCGTGCTCTTGTTCTGCTCCATGACGAAGGTGCGCACCGACAGGCGTCGCGCCGGCGGCGTGGCAATGATCGACAGGTCGCGCATGCCCGACACCGCCATGTTCAGCGTGCGCGGAATCGGTGTGGCCGTCAGGGTCAGAATGTCGACTTCGCTGCGCAGAGCCTTGAGCTGTTCTTTCTGACGCACACCAAAACGGTGCTCTTCGTCGATGATTACCAGCCCGAGGTTTTTGATTTTCACGTCGTCGGACAGCAGTTTGTGCGTGCCGATGACGATGTCGATCTTGCCTTCCGCCAGATCGGCAATCGCCGCATTCACTTCCTTGGCGGACTTGAAGCGGCTCATCACTTCCACGCTCACTGGCCAGTCGGCGAAGCGGTCGCGGAAGCTGTTGTAATGCTGCTGGGCGAGCAGGGTGGTCGGCACCAGGATCGCAACCTGGCGGCCGCCGTGCACGGCGATGAATGCCGCGCGCATGGCCACTTCGGTCTTGCCGAAACCCACGTCGCCGCAGACCAGGCGATCCATCGGTTTCGGCGCGAGCATGTCGGCGCGTACTGCTTCGATGGTGGTTTGCTGGTCGGGCGTTTCTTCGAACGGGAAACCGGCGCTGAATGTCGCGTAGTCGGCTTTCGGATCGGCGAACGCATAACCTTCGCGAGCGGCCCGACGGGCATAGATGTCGAGCAGTTCGGCGGCCACGTCGCGCACCTGCTCGGCCGCTTTGCGTTTGGCTTTCTGCCAGGTCTCGGAGCCGAGACGGTGCAGCGGGGCCAGTGCATCGTCGCTGCCGGTGTAGCGGGCGATCAAGTGCAGGTTGGCCACCGGCACGTAGAGCTTGGCGTTCTCGGCGTATTCGAGGGTGAGAAATTCGGCAGCCTGATCGTCGATCTCCAGAATCGTCAGGCCCAGGTAGCGGCCGACACCGTGATCGATGTGCACCACCGGCGCGCCTTCGCGCAGTTCGGTGAGGTTCTTGATCACCGCGTCGTGGTTGCCGTCGGCGCGCTTCTCGCGACGGCGGCGCTGCATGACTCGCTGACCGAACAGCGGGCTTTCGGCGACCAATGCCAGCGCCGGGTCGTCGAGCATCAGGCCTTCGTCGAGCGGCGCAATGGTGATCGCCAGGCGATCCTTGCTTGCGACGAAATCCGGCCAGCTGTCGACGGTTTTCGGTCGCAGCTTCAGGCGTTCGAGCAACTCCAGCAGGACTTCGCGACGGCCCGCCGATTCTGCCGTGAACAGCACGCGTCCCGGGAATTCGTCGAGGAAACCTGCCAGCGCTGCCAGCGGTTGCGTGGCCTTGGCTTCGATCGCCAGATTCGGCAGCGCTTGTGCCGGGAAGCGCTCGCGACCGGCACCGACTTCCACGTCCTGTTGACTGGCAACTACGCGCGGCCAGCTCTTCAGCCTGGCAAAGCAATCTTCCACCGGCAGGAACAATTCGGCAGGTGGCAATAAAGGACGAGCAGGATCGACGCGGCGCTCTTCATAACGATTGCGTACGTCGTTCCAGAAGTTCTCCGCCGCTTGCTCGATGCCCGGCAGCGAGAACACTTGCGTGTCCTGGGGCAGGTAATCGAACAGGGTCGAGGTTTCGTCGAAGAACAGCGGCAAGTAGTACTCGATACCGGCCGGTGTAATGCCGCTGCTCAAATCCTGAAAGATCGGGCAGCGACGGAAATCAACGTCAAAGCGCTCGCGGAAACGCGCCTTGAAGCGGGTGACCGCGTCTTTCTGCAGCGGGAACTCACGGGCCGGCAGCAGCTTGACCGAATCGACCTTGTCGATGGAACGCTGGTTTTCCGGATCGAAGGTGCGCAGGGTTTCGATTTCGTCGTCGAACAGGTCGATGCGATAGGGCAGCTTGCTGCCCATCGGGAACAAATCGATCAACGCGCCGCGCACGGTGAACTCGCCGTGCTCGTAGACGGTGTCTACATAGCGATAGCCGCTGGCTTCGAGCCGCGAGCGCATTTGCTCGACGTCGAGCTTCTGGCCGACATCCAGCACCAGGCTGCTGCCGAGCAGGAACTTGGTCGGCGCCAGACGATGCAGAGCCGTGGTGATCGGCACCACCAACACGCCATGCGCCAGCTCCGGCAACCTATATAAGGCGGCAATGCGCTGGGAAATGATGTCTTGGTGCGGCGAGAACAGATCGTAGGGCAGGGTTTCCCAGTCGGGGAAATGCAGGACGGGCAAATCCGGGGCGAAGAAACTCAGCTCCTGTTCCAGCCGTTCGGCACTTTGGCTGTCGGCGGTCAGGAGCAGGGTGAAGCGCTTGGCAGCGCTGGCAGCCTCGGCAATCGCCAGGCTCAGGGCGGCACCGGGCAAATTGCCCCAATGCTGTTTACCTGCCTCGGCAGGGAGTTGCGGTAGACGCAGAACAGGCACGGAAGGTTGAGCTCCAGGCGTTGCGACAAAGTCGGTAATTGTAGCGGCGTCCGATGCTGCCTGTCAGTTGCAGACTGTGTCTATCTTCGATGTTTGGGTGAAATGTAGTGGTAACCATAAAAACCAGCACTTTTTTAGCGGTTATGTAGTGCCGAAACCGCGTGGTGTTTCGGAGGGTTACAGACATCGTCTAACAGTCGTCGAAAAATTGACTGTGCTGGAGGCCGCGTATTTACTGGGCTGGAGAAGGGCGTAATTTTTTTGAACGGAAATTTGTTAGCGTTTGCGCGACAAGCGCGCATTGCTACAAGAGGTTCTGAGCGGCATAATGTAGCCCCTTTTTTCTGCCCCTACATGTGGAAGGTTACCGTGACTCAGAAGCCCGACCAGTGTCTTGGTGAATGGATCGACCGTGAAGCACTCGCAGAAGCGATGATCCCGCTTATCGGTCAGCTCTACCGCAATAACAACGTGGTGAGCTCGATCTATGGCCGCAGCCTGATCAACCAGTCTGTCATCGCGATTCTCAAAGCTCACCGCTTTGCGCGCCACCGTTCTTCCGACGACAGCGAACTCTCCGTCCACGAAACATTCCCCCTGCTCAAAGCCATGAGCGAGCTCAAGCTCGGCGCGGCTTCGGTAGACCTGGGCAAGTTGGCGTTCAAATTCCGCAACGAAGGCAATGGCCGCAGCGCCGAGCAGTTCGTTCGTGAAGAAATGGCTGATGTGGTTGGCCAGCAAAACGCCTCGGCCCGCAAAGGCACTGACGTTGTGCTGTACGGCTTCGGTCGTATCGGCCGTCTGCTGGCGCGCATCCTGATCGAAAAAACCGGTGGTGGCGACGGTCTGCGTCTGCGGGCCATCGTCGTGCGTAAAGGCGCCGACAACGACCTGACCAAACGCGCCAGCCTGCTGCGTCGCGATTCGGTCCATGGTTCGTTCAACGGCACCATCACCATCGACGAAGAAAACAACACCATCACCGCCAACGGTAACCTGATCCAGGTGATCTACGCGAAGAATCCGACTGAGGTGGATTACACCCAGCACGGCATCAAAGACGCGCTGCTGGTGGACAACACCGGTGTATGGCGTGACGCTGATGGCCTGGGTCAGCACCTGGCATGCCCGGGTATCGACCGCGTTGTTCTGACCGCGCCGGGTAAAGGCAAGCTGAAGAACATCGTTCACGGCATCAACCACGGTGAAATCACCGCTGAAGACAAGATCGTGTCTGCCGCTTCCTGCACCACCAACGCCATCGTGCCGGTGCTGAAAGCTGTGAATGACAAGTTCGGCATCATCAATGGGCACGTCGAAACCGTTCACTCGTACACCAACGACCAGAACCTGATCGACAACTTCCACAAGGGCGATCGCCGTGGCCGTAGCGCCGCGCTGAACATGGTTATCACCGAGACCGGTGCTGCCACCGCTGCTGCCAAGGCCCTGCCTGAACTGGCCGGCAAGCTGACCGGTAACGCGATCCGTGTGCCAACGCCGAACGTGTCGATGGCCATTCTCAACCTCAACCTTGAGAAAGCCGCCACCCGTGAAGAGATGAACGAGTACCTGCGCTACATGGCGCTGCACTCCGATCTGCATAAGCAAATCGACTTCGTCAATTCGCAGGAAGTGGTTTCGACCGACTTCGTTGGCTCGCGCCACGCCGGTGTGGTCGACGCTGAAGCGACCATCGTTCAGGACAACCGCGTTGTTCTGTACGTCTGGTACGACAACGAGTTCGGTTATAGCTGCCAGGTGGTTCGCGTGATGGAAGACATGGCCGGTGTAAACCCGCCAGCGTTCCCGCGCTAAGCCTTAGCTGCACATGAAAACGCCCCGACTTAGGTCGGGGCGTTTTTTTATGCCTTGTAAATCTCTATTGCCTGTACCGGCCTCATCGCTGGCAAGCCAGCTCCCACAGGTTTCTTGGGAGGTTGCACAATCGCATTCACACCCGAAACCCCTGTGGGAGCTGGCTTGCCAGCGATGGCGTCCTGTCAGGCGCCGCCGACCACAGCCGCTTGCGCAGTACGCAGCTCATGCCTGTTGCCACGAAACAGCACCAGCGTCGCAATCAACCCCAGCACCGCCGCACCCGTGAGCCAGAGCCCCGGCGCAGCTTTGTTACCCAGCACATGAATGAGATAAGTGCACGCTGCTGGCGTAAAACCACCGAACGTTGCCGTCGCCAGGCTGTAGGCCAGCGAGAATCCGGTCGTACGCACTTCCACCGGCATGATCTCCGTGAGCGCCACCACCATCGCACCGTTATAAGAGCCATACAGGAACGACAACCACAGTTCGACGATGAGCAGATGGCTGAAACTCGGATTGGCCACCAGCCACGACAGCGCCGGATAAGCCGTCAGAATCGCCAGAATTGTCGCCGCGAGCAGTAGGGGTTTGCGTCCGATCTTGTCGGACACCGCACCCATCACCGGCAACCAGAAGAAGTTCGACAGGCCGATACAGACCGTCACCAGCAAGGCGTCCAGATCCGACAGATGCAGTTCGGATTTGCCGAACGTCGGGGTGTAGGCGGTGATCAGGTAGAACGACACGGTGGTCATCACCACCAGCGCCATGCCGGCGATGACAATGCCAAAGTTCTGACCGATTGAACGGACGATTTCGCGCAGGGTAGGGCGATGTTTGCGCGCCTGGAATTCCGGGGTTTCCTCCAGCGAACGACGGATGACGAAGATCACCGGTACGATCATGCAGCCGATCAGAAACGGTACGCGCCAGCCCCATTCTCCCATCTCCTCCGGGCTCAGCCAGTGATTGAGACCGACACCGAGCAGGCCGGCGAATACCACGGCAGCCTGCTGGCTGGCAGATTGCCAACTGACGAAAAAGCCCTTGCGGCCGGGGGTGGAGATTTCGGCCAGGTAGACCGACACGCCGCCCAATTCGACGCCAGCGGAGAAACCCTGCAACAGGCGACCAAACAGCACCAGCAACGGTGCTGCCACGCCAAGCGTTGCATAGCCGGGGACGCAGGCAATCAGCACGGTGCCGGCGGCCATCATCGCCAAGGTAATGATCAGGCCTTTGCGCCGGCCATGGCGGTCGATGTAGGCGCCGAGGAAAATCGCCCCCAATGGACGCATCAGGAAGCCGGCGCCGAACGTGGCCAGCGACAGCATCAGGGATGCAAAGGCGCTGTCGGCCGGGAAGAAGGTTTTGGCGATGGCCGTGGCGTAGAAGCCGTAGACCATGAAGTCGAACATTTCGAGGAAATTGCCGCTGACAACGCGAAAAATCGCTTTGCCGTTGCCCGTGGTCGAGGACATTTGCAGATACTCACTATTGAATTTGTATGAAGGCGTTGCATCCGTTTCGGAGCGAGCGCGCTCTGTAGTCCATAATGGCCGCCGCGGTTTTGCAGGGAGATGAAGATTTGTTAACTGGACGGTGCAGAGGGCTTGTGGTGCTGGTCGCTGTTTTGTCCGGCTGCGGCAACGGCGACAGCCTTGAAAACTTTGGCGGCGCGACCATGGGCAGCACGTATTCGATCAAGTACGTGCGCCATGCAGGTCAGGCGGATGCCACGCGATTGCGCAGCGAAGTGGAGGGCATCCTCGGTGAAATCGAGCGGCAAATGTCCACGTATCGCAGTGACTCGGACATCGAGCGCTTCAACGCATTGCCCGCCAATACGTGTCAGAGAATGCCCGCGCCTATCCTCGAATTGGTCCGCGTGGGCGAACAGCTGTCAGAGCAAAGCGAAGGTTCCTACGACCTGACCGTGGAGCCGCTGCTGAATCTGTGGGGTTTCGGCCCGCAAGGTCGCGAAGAAAAGGTCCCGGGCGCCGCTGCGTTGGCTGAAGTGTTGCGCAGGGTCGGTCACCAGCATCTGCGCATCGATGGCGAGCAGTTGTGCAAGGACGCCGCCGTCGAAGTCGACTTCAACAGCATCGCCGCCGGTTATGCCGTCGACACGATTGCCACCCGGCTCGAGGCCATGGGTATCGACGATTACCTCGTTGAAGCCACAGGCGAACTGAAGGCCAAGGGCAAAAAACTCGACGGTTCGCCATGGCGCATCGCGTTGGAAGCGCCTCGCGATGATCAGCAGGTCGCCGAGCGCATCATTAATGTCGACGGCTACGGCGTCTCCACTTCGGGTGACTACCGCAACTATTTCCTGCAGGACGGTCGGCGTTATTCCCACACCTTCGATGCACGCAGTGGCGCGCCCGTCCTACACGACCTGGCGTCGGTCACGGTCATTCATCCTTCAGCGTTGATGGCCGATGGACTATCGACGCTGTTGCTGATTCTCGGGCCTGAAAGGGCGTGGGCCTATGCCGAAAAACATGACATTGGTGCATTCTTTGTCATTCGTGCCGATACAGGTTTTGTCATCCGCACCAGCAAGGCTTTCGATCGACTCGCTGGCGCAAAAAATTGACTGAGAACAATACGAAAGCTGGCGTTGTAGTGCAGGCAAAAGTAGCCTACGACGCGACCAAGGGTTAATGTGCGCGGCGTTGACGCTTCTATAGACTGTGTCCGGGTTCTTTACTGACCCCCAATTGTTCCTTCACGCCGCCGTTCGGCGTGATTTAGCCGCCGGTGCTGCTGGCACCGCGGCCTGTTCTGAGGAGTACGCATGGCTGTCTACAACTACGACGTGGTGGTGCTGGGTTCCGGCCCGGCGGGAGAAGGCGCGGCAATGAACGCCGCCAAAGCAGGGCGCAAGGTCGCGATGGTCGACAGCCGTCGCCAGGTCGGCGGCAACTGCACCCACCTCGGCACCATCCCGTCCAAGGCACTGCGTCACTCGGTGCGGCAGATCATGCAGTTCAACACCAACCCTATGTTCCGGGCCATCGGCGAGCCGCGCTGGTTCTCCTTCCCGGACGTGTTGAAAAGCGCCGAGAAAGTCATTTCCAAACAAGTCGCCTCGCGTACTGGCTACTACGCCCGTAACCGTGTCGACGTGTTCTTCGGCACCGGCAGCTTCGCCGACGAGCAAACCATCGAAGTGGTCTGCGCCAATGGCGTGGTCGAGAAACTGGTGGCCAAGCACATCATCATCGCCACCGGTTCACGCCCGTATCGCCCGGCGGACATCGATTTCCACCACCCGCGTATTTACGATAGCGACACCATCCTCAGCCTCGGCCACACCCCGCGCAAACTGATCGTTTACGGCGCCGGCGTGATCGGTTGCGAATACGCGTCGATCTTCAGTGGTCTGGGCGTGCTGGTTGAACTGGTGGATAACCGCGGTCAGTTGCTGAGCTTCCTCGACTCGGAAATCTCCCAGGCGTTGAGCTACCACTTCAGCAACAACAACATCACCGTGCGCCACAACGAAGATTACGATCGCGTTGAAGGCGTCGACAACGGCGTGATCCTGCATCTGAAGTCCGGCAAGAAGATCAAGGCCGACGCCTTGCTCTGGTGCAACGGTCGTACTGGCAACACCGATCAGTTGGGTCTGGAAAACATCGGCGTCAAGGTCAACAGCCGTGGCCAGATCGAAGTCGATGAGGCTTACCGCACCTGCGTGCCGAACATCTACGGCGCGGGCGACGTGATCGGCTGGCCGAGCCTGGCCAGTGCTGCTCACGACCAGGGCCGTTCGGCCGCTGGCAGCATTGTTGATAACAATAGCTGGCGCTTCGTCAACGACGTGCCGACCGGCATCTACACCATTCCGGAGATCAGCTCGATCGGCAAGAACGAGCAGGAGCTGACTCAGGCCAAAGTGCCGTACGAAGTCGGCAAGGCATTCTTCAAGAGCATGGCGCGAGCGCAGATTGCCGGCGAACCGCAAGGCATGCTGAAGATCCTGTTCCACCGTGAAACCCTGGAAGTACTGGGCGTTCACTGCTTCGGTTATCAGGCGTCGGAGATCGTTCACATCGGTCAGGCGATCATGAGCCAGCCGGGCGAGCTGAACACGCTGAAGTACTTCGTCAACACTACGTTCAACTACCCGACCATGGCTGAAGCCTATCGGGTAGCGGCGTACGACGGCCTCAACCGGCTTTTTTGACGGGCTCCGGCCGGTGGCCTGAGCCGGCCGGGGAGACCGATTTCAGCAATTCTCGAGGGTGGCAGTGGCCAAACCGGGAAAGTCTGTAATCAGGCTGTCAACGCCGAAGTCGGCGAGTCTGCGCATCAGCGCAGGCTCGTTGACGGTCCACACCGACACATGCAGGCCCTGACGCTGCGCTTTTTGCAGGCGCTCAGGCGTACACAGCGTCCAGTTCAACGCCAGAATCTCGCAGCCGTAGCTTTGCGCGACCTTCAACGGGTCGAGCCAGGCGTATTCGGCGACCAGACCGCGCGACACGTCCGGCACCAGATCCAGCGCCGCCTTCAACACTTCCCGCGAGCTCGAGGTGATGGTCACCTTGTCGAGCAAGCCGTGGCGTTGCGCCATTTCCCGAATTGCCAACACGGTGGTGGCAGCGCGAGTGCGTGAAGCGCTTTTGACTTCAAGCTGCCAGTGCTCGAAATCGCACTTCTCGAACAACTCTTCCAGCGTCGGAATCGGGCACGGCTTGATCCAGCCCGGGCCGCCCTTGCGCGCGTCAAACGTCACCAGATCGGCGGCAGTCTGCTCGACGACCTTGCCGCGACGGTCGGTGGTGCGCTTGAGGGTCGGGTCGTGGATGACCATCAGCTCGCCGTCCTTTGACAGGTGCAGATCCAGTTCGCAGCGGCGCACGCCGTGCTTGAGACATTCCTGAAAACTGGTCAGGGTGTTTTCCGGTGCTTCGCCCTTGGCGCCGCGGTGGCCGTAGATGAGGGTCACGGTTCTTCCTTAATTTAAATGCCTGATTCGTTTTGTTCGCGGGCCAGACGACGTTCCTGGGCCTGCTTCTGCAAGATATAGCGGGCAAGCAACTGGCGCTGGGCATCGGTCAAGTGTTCGAACTCGGTGCCGACGTCATAACCCTCACCCTTGCGGTCGCAATGGGTGACGCGGGCACGCAGCAACAGGCCGAGCGCCTGGGGCATCAGCACCAGCTTGATCGACAGGTGTGCCCCCGTGGCGATGGGCGTCGGGTGCTGGAAGTCGATGCCGCCCTCGGAAATGATCACCGGTTGCGGATCGCCGATCTGGCCGAGCACGGTGAGGGCGACCACCTGGCTGAGCAAGTCGATGCGCTTGTTCTGGGATTTCAGGAACGCGGCGATGGCCCGATCGCGTTCGCTGATCTGGCGCAACAGGTGCTGCGACTCGAATTCGCTCAGGTGCAGTTCGCTGAGCAGGTTGAATAGAGGGGAAGCATCCTGCAACACTTCCTGGCCTGCGGCTTCGGGAGCGGACAGGGGCCGAATTTCCAGTGCGATCGTGTCCTCGATACGGTAGTATTCGCGGCGATCTTCTTCATCTAATGTCGACATGGCGAACCCATGGTAGCGGCGGTGGTCTGAGTGTAAAGCTGGTTATCGACCCCCGCCACAAGGACGTTCCTTTTCCCTCCGAACAAGCCCCGACATGTTCAGACCTCTCTTCGTATTTATCGGCACGCGTTATACCCGTGCAAAGCGTCGCAATCATTTTGTGTCATTCATTTCCCTGACTTCGATGATCGGGCTCGCCCTTGGCGTAGTCGTGATGATCGTGGTGCTCTCGGTGATGAATGGCTTCGATCATGAGATGCGCACCCGCGTGCTGGGCATGGTCCCCCACGCGACCATTGAATCCACTGATCCGATCAACGATTGGCAAAGCCTGGCCACCAAGGTCAAGCAGAACCCGCAGGTGGCCGCCGTCGCGCCGTTCACCCAGATGCAGGGCCTGCTGACCAATAACGGCCAAGTCTCCAAGGTGTTGCTCAACGCCATTGACCCTGCGCTTGAACGCAATGTCTCGATCATCGACAACTTCATGAAGCAGGGCAAACTCGACGACCTGACGCCGGGCAGCTTCGGCATCGTCATCGGCGACAAGGCCGCGACCAAGCTCGGCGTGGGTCTGGGTGACAAGGTCACCTTCGTCGCCCCGGAGGTCAGCGTGACCCCGGCCGGGATGTTCCCGCGCATGAAGCGCTTCACCGTGGTCGGCATTTTCCATGTCGGCGCCGGCGAGCTCGACGGTTATCTGGGCGTCACCAATCTGCAGGATCTGGCGAAAATGCATCGCTGGAAGCCTGATCAGGTGCAGGGCCTGCGTCTGAAGTTCGACGACTTGTTTCAGGCACCGCGTGAGGCATGGAACATCGCCCAGCAACTTGGCGAAGACCGTTTCTACGCCCGTGACTGGACCCGCACACACGGCAATCTGTATCAGGCGATCCGCATGGAAAAAGCCATGATCGGTCTGCTGTTGCTGCTGATCGTTGCGGTGGCGGCGTTCAACATCATTTCCACGCTGGTGATGGTGGTGAACGACAAGAAGGGCGACATCGCCATTCTGCGCACCCTCGGCGCCACGCCGGGGACGATCATGCGCACATTCATGGTGCAAGGCACGGTCATTGGCGTGGTCGGCACAGCGATCGGCGCGGTGCTCGGGATTCTCGCCGCGCTCAACGTCAGCGCTGCGATCTCGGCCCTCGAAGGGCTGCTCGGGCACAAGTTCCTTAATGCTGACGTGTATTTCATTGATTATCTTCCGTCGCAGGTGCAGAGCCAGGACGTGGTCATGGTCTGCGCCGCTGCATTGGTTTTGAGTTTCCTCGCCACCCTGTATCCCGCCTGGCGTGCCGCGCGCACCCAGCCGGCGGAGGCGCTACGTTATGAGTGAGTCGGGCATGAGTGAAAAAGCAATCTTGAGCTGCCGCAACCTGGGCAAATCCTACGAGGAAGGCCCGGAATCGGTAGAAGTGCTGGCCGGTCTGCAACTGGAGTTGAATCCGGGCGAGCGTGTGGCGATTGTCGGCACCTCGGGCTCGGGCAAAAGTACTTTGCTCAACCTGCTGGGCGGCCTCGACACGCCAACAAAGGGCAGTGTCTGGCTCGATGGCGAAGAATTGTCGGCGCTGAGCGAGAAGAAACGCGGTCTGCTGCGTAACCGTTCGCTGGGCTTCGTCTACCAGTTCCACCACTTGCTGCCGGAATTCACCGCACTGGAAAACGTCTGCATGCCGCTGCTGATCGGCAAGACGTCGATCCCGGAGGCGCGTCAGCGTGCCACTGCGTTGCTGGAGCGAGTGGGGCTGGGCCATCGCCTGGAACACAAACCCTCTGAGCTGTCCGGCGGTGAACGCCAGCGTGTGGCAATTGCCCGGGCACTGGTGAACAAGCCGGGGCTGGTAATGCTCGATGAGCCGACCGGCAACCTCGACTCCCACACCGCCCAGGGCATCCAGGATTTGATGCTGGAACTCAGCACCTCGATGCGCACGGCGTTCCTGGTGGTGACTCACGACATGAACCTGGCTCGCCAGATGGATCGCGTTCTGCATTTGCAAAATGGCTGCCTGACGCCCATCTGATTGGCTGAAACCCGACGTCTGAAAAGGCGTCGGGTCTTTTATTTTTATACGGTGCCCCAGCGAATGTTCAGACCGTTATCGATCTTTATCGGCACGCGCTATACCCGCGCCAAGCGCCGCAATCGCTTCGTTTCGTTCATTTCGATGACCTCGATGATCGGCCTCGCCCTCGGCGTGCTGGCGATGATCGTGGTGTTGTCGGTGATGAACGGCTTCCAGCGTGAGATGAGCTCGCGCATCCTCGGCATGGTGCCGCACGCGACCATCGTTGGCGTGAAGCCGATTGACGACTGGCAGCCGGTAGCCGCCGCGGCCATGAAAAATCCCGAAGTGACCGCCGCCGTGCCGTTCACCGAGATGGAAGGCATGCTCTCCTACAAGGGGTTGATGCAGCCTATCCAGATCAGCGGCGTCGATCCGGCCCAGGAAGGCAAAGTGTCGATCGTCGCCCAGCACATCGTGCAGGGCCGTCTCGACGCGCTGAAGCCGGGGGAGTTCGGCGTGGTCATCGGTGAAATCACCGCTCGCCGTTTCCGCCTGAATGTCGGCGACAAAATTACCCTGATCGTGCCGGAAGTCAGCACCGCGCCGGGCGGCATTACCCCACGCATGCAGCGACTCAACGTGGTCGGCGTGTTCAAGGTAGGTGCCGAGCTGGACGGCTCGATGGGCCTGATCCACGTCGCCGATGCCGCGACCATGCAGCACTGGGAGCCGAATCAGGTGCAGAGCGTGCGTCTGGCAGTCAAAGACTTGTACGCCGCGCCGAAAGTGTCTTCAGACATCGCCGCCGGTCTTGGCGCCGATTTCAAGGCGGACGACTGGACCCACACTCAGGGCAGTCTGTTCAGCGCCATGAAGATGGAAAAAACCATGATCGGCCTGTTGCTGTTGATGATCGTCGCGGTGGCGGCGTTCAACATCATCGCCACATTGATCATGGTGGTGAACGACAAGGGCGCGGACATTGCGATCCTGCGCACCATCGGCGCCACGCCCCGGCAGATCATGGCGATCTTCATGGTGCAGGGCACGGTGATCGGCATTGTCGGCACGCTGATCGGTGGTGTGCTGGGCGTGATCGCGGCGCTGAATGTCAGTGAGCTGGTCGGCTGGTTCGAGCGAGTGAGCGGGCAGCACATCTTCAGCTCCGATGTGTATTTCGTCAGCAATCTGCCGTCTGAATTGCAGGGTGGTGACGTGCTGCTGATCTGCTCCGCCGGGTTTGTCTTGAGCTTTTTGGCGACGCTGTATCCGGCGTGGCGGGCGGCGAAGATCGAGCCGGCGCATGCGCTTAGATATTCGTAAGCACTGACGCGAAATACTGTAGGAGCTGCGGCACGCTGCGATCTTTTGATCTTGATCTTTAAGATCAAAAGATCGCAGCGTGCCGCAGCTCCTACAGTTTCAATCTTCTTTACGCAACTCAATCACAAACCGCGTCCAACCCCGATCCGATTCGCAATGAATCGTCCCGCCATGGGCCCGAACGATCGATTGAGTAATCGCCAATCCCAAGCCCGCATGTTCGCTGCTACCTTCCTGCCGCGCCGGATCGGCCCGATAGAAACGATCAAACAATCGCGGCAACAGTTCCGCTGAAATCCCGTCCCCGGTGTTCTCGACCGATACACGCACAGCATTCGGCAGGTCCTGGATCACCAAGCGAACCTCCCCCGAGGCGGGTGTAAATCGCAGCGCGTTATCCAGCAGATTCGACAGCGCTCGGCGCAACATACTGCGGTCACCTTCGATTTGCGCAGTGCCTCCACGGCTCAACGTCACTGCGCAGTCCTCGGCCAGTGGCGCAAAAAACTCCAGCAGCGCATCCGCCTCATCCGCCAACGCCAGTGGTTCACGCTTGGGTATCAGCAAACCGTGATCAGCCTTGGCCAGATACAACATGTCATTGACCAGTTGCGCCATCCACTGCAGTTCTTCGAGGTTGCTGTGCAGCGCTTCGCGGTAATCCTCGATCGGCCGCGGGCGGGTGAGGGTGACCTGGGTGTGGGTCAGCAGGTTTGACAGTGGCGTGCGCAGTTCATGGGCGATGTCGGCCGAAAACGCCGAGAGACGCTGAAACGAGTCGTCGAGGCGAGCGAGCATGGCGTTGAAGCTGTGGGCCATTTCCGCGAGCTCTGGAGGCATTTGCGCTTCCGACAGTCGGGCATTCAGCGATTGCGCCGAAATCCCACGCGCCACCGCACTCATGCGCCGCAGTGGTCGCAAGCCGCTGCGCGCGGCCCAGGCACCGAGCAACGCGGTAGCCAGCGCTGAAAGCCCCACGGTCAGCCAGATCAGATGCTGCATGCGTTGCAGAAAGTGCTGGTGATGGGTGATGTCCAGCAACAGCGTCAATTGTGGCGAATCGGGTTTATCCGGGTAGAGCGGGGCATTCAGCACTCGGTAATCGGTGCCATTATTGCTCACGGTCGACAGGCCGGGTTGTTCCGGCAAGACGTCTGGCACCTTGATCGAGCTGTCGTACCAGCGTTTTCCGTCACCGCCCGTGATGCGCAACGACAGATCGGCCTGACGGCTGAGTTCATCCGCGAGTCGCGCCTCACTTTCACCGGCCTGAACATCCTGCAAGGCGCGGCGCAGACCGATCAGTTTGCCGTCGAGCAATTGCTGGTCGAGCTCAATGAAATGCGCCTCACTGGCGCGGTTGAACAGCACCCCGGCAAACAGTGAGACCACAGCGGTGCAGGCAGCAAACAACAAGGCCAGGCGTGAACTCAACGACAACCGGCGCATCAGGCTGGGCGCTCTTCAAGTACATAACCCATGCCGCGCACGGTGTGGATCAGTTTGTTGGGGAATTCGTCGTCGACCTTCAGGCGCAGGCGCCGGATCGCCACTTCGATGACGTTGGTGTCGCTGTCGAAATTCATGTCCCAGACCTGCGAGGCGATCAGCGATTTGGGCAGCACTTCCCCCTGGCGGCGCAGAAGCATTTCCAGCAGGGCGAATTCCTTGGCGGTCAGGTCGATGCGCTGGCCCTGGCGTTCGACTCGGCGGCGGATCAGGTCCAGGCGCAGATCGGCCAATTGCAGGCTGGTTTCCTGCGGTGTGGCACTGCCCCGACGCAACAGGCTACGCACCCGGGCCAGCAGTTCGGAGAAGGCGAACGGTTTGACCAGGTAATCGTCGGCGCCGAGCTCCAGGCCGTGGACTCTGTCCTCCACCGCATCTTTGGCCGTCAGAAAAAGTACCGGCGTATCCAGGCCAGCACTGCGCACTGCTTGCAGGATCTGCCAGCCATTGCGCCCGGGCAGCATCACGTCGAGGATCAGCAATGCGTAATCACCGCTCAAGGCCAGTTGCTGACCGCTGTCGCCGTCGGCCACCAGTTCGGTGTTGAAGCCGGCCTCGGTCAGGCCCTGACGCAGGTATTGGCCGGTTTTCGCTTGGTCTTCGACGATCAACAGTTTCATGGGCGACTCGGGCTGATTCAATGTGATTCGGTGTGTAGCAACGAAAGCTTTATACCGTGACAGCAGGCGGCATCCGCCAACCTGACAAAGTTGTAATCTGCCTGTCAGGTAGATGCCAGCGCAGGCCGGTTAGAGTTTCCCACAAGCTGAACCTTATCTTGTTGGAGTACGACCATGTTTTTGCGTAAATCCCTGGTGTTGACCGCCTGTTTATTGGCATTGAGCGCGCCATTGTCGGCCGCGCCAGGGCACACCTACGATTTCGGTCAACCGGCCGCGGCAAGCAAAGCCACCCGCAGTATTGAAGTGGTGATGGGCGATATGTCGTTCGAACCGAAGGCTATCAAGGTCGAGGCCGGTGAGACCGTTCGCTTTGTGCTGGTGAATAAAGGCCAGTTACTGCACGAATTCAACCTCGGTGACGCGGCGATGCATGCCAGTCACCAGAAGGAAATGTTGCAGATGCAGCAGAGCGGGATGCTCACGCCTACCGCCATCAAGGAAATGTCCCACGACATGGCGGGTATGGATCACGCGGCGATGGGCCATGGCATGAAGCATGACGACCCGAACAGTGTGCTGGTCGAACCGGGTAAAACCGCTGAGTTGACCTGGACCTTCAGCAAGGCTACGGGGCTTGAGTTTGCCTGCAACATCCCTGGCCATTATCAGGCCGGTATGGTCGGCAAACTGACTGTCAGTCAGTAAGCACTCAAAGGCGGGCGCAAAGACTGGTAGAATCCGCTGATTCTTCAGTCAGGTTTCCGCCATGCATCCCGCAGCCGAACACTCGCCGCTGGGCAAATCCAGCGAATACATCGCCACCTACACGCCGTCCTTGCTGTTCCCGATTCCGCGCACCGCGAAATGGGCGGAGCTGGGCCTGACCGCCGAAACCCTGCCGTATAAAGGCGTGGATTTCTGGAACTGCTTCGAGCTGTCGTGGCTGTTGCCGTCGGGCAAACCGGTGGTGGCCATCGGCGAATTCAGCATTCCGGCGGACTCGCCGAATATCATCGAATCCAAGTCGTTCAAGCTGTATCTGAACTCGCTGAACCAGACGCCGTTCGCCGATAGCGCCACGCTGGAAGCGACGTTGGTCAAGGATCTGTCGGCCGCGGCCGGCAAACCGGTCGGCGTGCGGGTTCGCAGCCTCAAAGAGGTCGAAGCCGAAGGTGTGGTGGCGTTGCCGGGTGTGTGCATTGATGACCTGGAGATCAGCGTCAGCAACTATGAGCATCCGCGTCCGGAACTGCTGCGTTGCGATGATTCGCGCGTCGTCGAGGAGAGCGTGCACAGCCACCTGCTCAAGTCCAATTGCCCGGTGACCAGTCAGCCGGACTGGGGCAGTGTGGTGGTGGAGTATCGCGGCGCGGCGCTTGATCACGCCAGTCTGCTGGAATACATCGTCAGCTTCCGCCAGCACTCGGACTTTCATGAGCAGTGCGTCGAGCGGATTTTCCTCGACCTGCAACGGTTGCTGAAACCTGCGAAGTTGACGGTGTTTGCGCGGTATGTGCGTCGTGGTGGGCTGGATATCAACCCGTATCGCAGCACCGAGAGCGTGCAGTTGCCGAACCATCGTCTGGTTCGTCAATAAAGATCAAAAGATCGCAGCCTTCGGCAGCTCTTGCATGGGATCACCTGTAGGAGCTGCCGAAGGCTGCGATCTTTGGATTGTAAAAATGAAAAAGCCCTGCCATCGCTGGCAGGGCTTTTTTGTCCGTCGGGGAATCAGATCCCCATGCTGCCCAACGTATTGACGATGTTGCGCAGGGTGCCGGCGATGGTCGGGTGATCGACTTCGAAACGCTCGACTGCCAGATTCACCCCATCGACGATACTGGCGTCCTGGGTTGCAGCCTCCAGCTGGATTTGAGATTCAACCTGCACCATCAGAGCACGCAGATCTTCCCGTTCGGCTTCCGACAGCGGCGGATTCTGATCCAGCTGCTCGCGCAGGGTATCGAGCTGTTTTTGAAGTTCTTGAGCGGGCATGGTGGTTTCCTTTTTATCGAGAGGCACTGGCATTGACCGCAGCCACGCGCCAAAGGTCTATGGCTGACCTTTAGATTAATCCACTCTCGATCACCCTGCATGATCCCGATCAGGGCTTTTCGCCTTTGAGGCGGCGCAGGCTGATGTCCGCAAGGCAAGTTTCCAGCTCGCCCAGATGATCGATCACCGAGTGCACGCCGAGGCCGAACAGCTGCATCGTCGCTTTGCCGCGCAACTGTTCGCGTTCGTTCTGGCTCAAGGCTTGCCACTCGCCCGGCGCCAGACCGCACAGCGAACCGCAGGATGCCAGGCCGATTGTCCATAACCCGGCATTGAGGCCAGATTGCAGCAATCGCGGCTCGCCGCTGACCAGTACGCAACCGTCCAGGCTGCCAACGTTCAAGTCCATTAGCGCCTGCCAGCAGGCATTGGGGGCGGGCCATGGATTGATTGTTGCCGAATGTTGCGCAGGTTTGATCCACGCCGGTAAGGCCGTCGATAGCGGTTGCGCAAGGGCAGGGGGCAGGTCATCGAGCCACGCGCAAGGAATTTGCTGACGCTGCAAGCTTTGCAGACTTTCGAGCGCGCCCGGTGTGGTTGCGGCATGTTCGGGCAGGGCGGTGCTCTGTTGTCGGGCGCGGGCACCGAAATCCACCAGGCAACCACTGAGTCCGAACAGTATGGCGTTCAGGCCGGGCGGGGCGAAGGGCAAGGTTTCGGCGTGTGACATGGCTACGTCCCTGAAATACCCGTCAGGCTAAAACTTGCCGATGACAGTTGGATGACAGCGGTGTGAATCGAAGGCTCGGAAAACTCCTACAAGTCGCTTCATTCCCGGACTGCTCAAAAGGACTTTTGCGCTTATACTAGCCGCCTTACCGCTCAGGTCGAGATGCCTGTGCCAGTACCAATCCAAGGAGTTTTTCTATGCGCTGGAGCCCTTCGCTCGCTCAGCTTTGTGTATATGCCGGCCTGGTGCTGGCGCCGTTCGCCACTCAAGCGGCAACGGAAGAAGACCCTTGGGAAAGCGTCAACCGTCCGATCTTCCAGTTCAACGACTTCGTCGACACCTATGCACTGAAGCCTTTGGCGCAGGGCTATGAGTTCGTGACGCCGCAATTTGTCGAAGACGGCATCCACAACATGTTCCGCAACGTCGGTGACGTCACCAACCTGGCGAACAACATTCTGCAGGCCAAACCTGCCGCGGCTGGCGTCGACACAGCGCGCCTGATCTTCAACACCACATTCGGCCTGCTCGGCTTCTTCGACGTCGGCACCCAAATGGGCCTGACCCGCAGCGACGAAGATTTCGGTCAGACCCTCGGTTACTGGGGCGTGGGCAGCGGCCCGTACGTGATGCTGCCGCTGATGGGCCCGAGCACCCTGCGTGACGCACCGTCCAAGTATGTCGACGGCTTCACCGGCATGTACCGCTACATCAACGATGTGCCCGTGCGTAACTCGATATTCGGCCTGAACATCGTCGACACCCGCGCCAGCCTGCTGTCCAGCGAGAAGCTGATCAGCGGCGACAAGTACACCTTCATCCGCAACGCCTACTTGCAGAATCGCGAGTTCAAGGTGAAGGATGGCGAGGTTGAAGACGATTTTTGATTTCGATCGGTGAAAAAAAGAAGGCGACCCTCGGGTCGCCTTTTTTTGTGAGCGCTTATTTCATCTTCAGGATGCTCAGGCCAAGCTTTTGGCTGTCGCCTTCCTGAGCCTTGACCCAAACCACTTCGGTCTCGGCTTCAAGGCCGCTGAGTGCCGAATGCTCGGAGTCAATGCTCACGTACAAACGATCACCGACCTTGAAGCTACGCGGTGCTTCAACCTGCATGCCACTGCTGGAGAGGTCGATGCACACGGCCGAGACCTGATCCCCTTCATGAATCAACACGACATCGGCATCGACACGCATGCGGATGAAATCGCGCTTTTCGCTGTAGTCCCGACCGGTTTGACTCATGGTTCTGACCTTCCATTGGGTTACGGTTTGAGCAGTTCTTATAACTCTCGGTGATTTGACAAGTAAAGTCGTCAAGCGACCATCGGCACATGCTTGAAACGCCCCGCGGATGGGAGTACCGTCTGCGCCTTAGAAGGGCACCTCTGGTGCAACCGTGTACGCAGCCAACGCTCGAAAGCGGTGCAGCAGAGAGGCTAGAAAGCGAATCCAGTAGTCTGCGCAGGGCCGTTGCCCCGCCAACTACGCCAACCTAATTCTGGCGCCGTTTGCCCACATGCCAAAAACCAGTGCCACGCTGCTGATAATCGATGATGACGAAGTAGTGCGCGCGAGCCTCGCGGCCTATTTGGAAGACAGTGGTTTCAGCGTCCTGCAGGCCAGTAACGGCCAACAGGGTCTTCAGGTATTCGAGCAAGACAAGCCCGACTTGGTCATCTGCGATCTGCGCATGCCGCAGATGGGCGGTCTCGAACTCATCCGTCAGGTCACCGAGCGGTCACCGCAAACGCCGGTGATCGTGGTTTCCGGTGCCGGCGTGATGAACGACGCGGTCGAGGCGCTGCGCTTGGGCGCGGCGGATTACCTGATCAAGCCTCTCGAAGATCTGGCTGTGCTCGAGCACTCCGTGCGCCGGGCCCTGGATCGTGCGCGCCTGCTGCTGGAAAACCAGCGCTACCGCGAGAAGCTCGAAAAGGCCAACCGCGAGCTCGAAGCCAGCCTGAACCTGCTCCAGGAAGACCAGAACGCCGGTCGCCAAGTGCAGATGAACATGCTGCCGGAAAGCCCGTGGAGCATCGACGAGTTCAAGTTTGCCCACCAGATCATCCCGTCGTTGTACCTGTCGGGTGATTTCGTCGACTATTTCCGTGTCGACGAGCGCCGGGTTGCGTTCTATCTGGCGGATGTATCGGGTCACGGCGCCTCTTCAGCCTTCGTCACCGTGCTGCTGAAGTTCATGACCACGCGCTTGCTGTTCGAATCCAAGCGCAACGGCACTTTGCCGGAATTCAAGCCTTCGGAAGTCCTTGGTCATATCAACCGGGGGCTGATCAGTTGTAAGCTGGGTAAACACGTCACAATGGTCGGTGGAGTCATCGACGAGGAGACCGGTTTGTTGACCTATAGCATCGGCGGCCATCTGCCGTTGCCTGTGTTGTACACGCCTGACAGTGTTCGATATCTTGAAGGGCGCGGTCTGCCGGTGGGCCTCTTCAATGAAGCCACCTACGAAGATCACGTGCTTGAGCTGCCACCGACGTTCAGCCTGACGCTGATGTCTGACGGCATTCTGGATCTTTTGCCAGAACCCACGCTCAAGGAAAAAGAAGCCGCTTTGCCTGAACGGGTGAAGTCGGCGGGCGGCAGCCTGGATGGTCTGCGGCAAGTATTTGGATTGGCCACGCTGGGGGAGATGCCGGATGATATCGCCCTGTTGGTGTTGAGCAGGAATCTTTAATGAGTACCGGTAGAATCCAGTTCGCCGAGCAGGATGGCACCTTCGTCCTGAAGTTCGTCGGTGAAGTTCGCCTGACCCTGTGTTCGGCGTTGGATGCGACTATTGAGAAAATCTTCACCGCGCTGAATTTCAACGCGATCGTGATCGATTTGACCGAAACCCGCAGCATCGACAGCACGACGTTGGGCCTGTTGGCCAAGCTGTCGATCCTGTCGCGGCAGAAGGTTGGTTTGCTGCCGACTGTCGTCACCACCCACGATGACATCACCCGTCTGCTGCAATCGATGGGTTTTGAGCAGGTGTTCAACATCGTCAACCACCCGGTGCCGTGCCCGGAGTGCCTCGATGACCTGCCGGATCAGGATCAGTCGGAAGAAGTGGTGCGAATCAAGGTGCTGGAAGCTCACAAGATCCTCATGGGGCTGAATGATTCCAATCGTGAAGCGTTTCACGATCTGGTGAATGCTCTCGAGCGCCATTGAGTGGTGGGGGCCGGACCGGCCCCATCGCGAGCAGGCTCACTCCTACAGAGTCCTCATTTCAACTCACTATCGCGATCACTCCGCAGATCCCCTGTAGGAGTGAGCCTGCTCGCGATAGCGTTCGCAAAAACACCGCCAATATCCAGCAGCCACAAAAAAGGGCGAACCCAACAGGGTTCGCCCTTTTTGCATTTGCCGAATTAGATCACAGCTTGGCTTGCAGCAACGCCTCAAGCTTTTCCTGGTCACGGGCGAACTGACGAATGCCTTCAGCCAGTTTCTCGGTGGCCATCGCATCTTCGTTGGACAACCAGCGGAACTGCGCTTCGTTGAGGCTCAGGCGCGCTTCACCCGCGTGCCCTGGCGCCAGTTTGCGCTCCAGCTTGCCAGTGTCGGCCGCCAGTTTGTCGATCAGGTCCGGGCTGATGGTCAGGCGGTCGCAGCCAGCCAGTTGCTCGATCTGGTTTAGGTTACGGAAGCTCGCACCCATGACCACGGTCTTGTAGTCATTGGCCTTGTAGTAGTTGTAGATGCGCGTAACGGACTGCACGCCCGGATCATCGGCGCCGGTGTAGTCGTTGCCGTTGGCCTTCTTGTACCAGTCGTAGATGCGGCCCACGAACGGCGAGATCAGGAACACACCGGCATCGGCGCAGGCGGCCGCTTGGGCGAAGGAGAACAGCAAGGTCAGGTTGGTCTGAATGCCTTCCTTCTCCAGTACTTCGGCGGCACGGATGCCTTCCCAGGTCGATGCAATCTTGATCAGCACGCGGTCGCGGCCAATGCCGGCCTTGTCGTAAAGCTCGATCAGGCGATGCGCACGCTTGAGTACGGCATCCTTGTCGAACGACAGGCGCGCATCCACTTCAGTGGAGATACGGCCCGGGATCACTTTGAGAATTTCCTGACCCACCGCAACGCCGAAACGGTCGCTGGCCAGGCCAACATCGCCCTTGCAGTCGCTGACACAGGCGTTCAGCAGCTCGGCGTATGCAGGGATGGCCGCCGCTTTGAGCAGCAGGGAAGGGTTGGTGGTGGCGTCTACCGGTTTGACCCGGGAGATCGCTTCGAAGTCGCCGGTGTCGGCAACAACGGTGGTGAATTGTTTGAGTTGTTCCAGCTTGGAAGTCATGGGTGTGCTCTGTCCTGTGGGTCTGACGACATTACCCGAGCGCTGACAGCCACTCAAGGGCGCGTACGTGGATCGATGGCCCCTGAGGCAACAACCTGAAAACGATTGTTTGAAAGGAGGGGCGCGGTGTCGATGAATACGACGTCAAAACCCCTGACAGGTTCAAAGCAACTGACCTGCGTACAGATCAGTCGCACGCGGCCTACTGCGTATTCAGCTGGGTGGCGGCGGCCATTTTCGCCGGCTTCGGTTGCCCGCCCGAGGTCACCAGGCCGAAGTTCTTCTCGCGCTCGTTACTGCCCGAGTCACTGTTGCGCCATTCGTAGATGGAGGTCAGCGGGATGTTGAGTTTTTTCACATCGGCAATAAACGCGCTGACTTTGCTCGCCTGCCCGTCGATCCCGCCGTTGGAGCTGAGCGCCGAGATGCCCCATTCACTGATGACCCCGGGCAGATGAAAGTTTTGCTGGATGAATGACTGTGCAGTGCTGATTTGCGTGGCCGTCATGCCGTACGGGTGATAGGAAATCGCGTCGAGGCATTTCGGGTACTCACTGACGATCCTGTTAAGCGCCACCGTTGATGCAGAGCCTGCGGTCGGTGCCCGGGCAAAACCGAAGCCGACCACTGGCGTGGTTTGCGCTGTGGCCTGCAGCGACTTGCACACGGCGCTCATGAACGGCACGAACGTCGTAGCGAAATTGCGTGTTGGCCAGTAGGTTTCAAGGTCGGGCTCGTTCCAGATCTCGATCGCCACCAGTTGTGAGCTGTAGGTTTTCTCCAGGCCTGTCAGTGCGGTGGCGAACGATTCGCCAGCCTTTGTCAGTTCACCGACGTTGTCGGGTGTAGGGGTCAACGGCTTGATCGCGCGCACCGTCAGTAACACCGGCAGGCCGGCGGATTGCGCGGCTGCAAAGGCATCGCTGACCTGCTTCTGATAAGCCTTGGCGCTGAGGCTGTCGCTCCATACGCCCAAGCGCACAAAACTGAAGCCTGCGGCTTTGATGTGGGCGGCGTCCTCGGCGGAGAAGTTCTGGATCTTGACCTGGATGCCGACGGTCTTGGCGGGGAGGTTGGGAAACAGTTCACTGGCATGAACTTGGGGTACGGCACTGAGCGCCAATAACAGCGAGGCACTGAGTCGTTTGAGATGGGCTGATTTCATGTCTGCTCTCCAATGAGAATGACAACGGCGAATAGTTCTCTGGACGTCTGTTGTTTGAAACTAACAAACCCGCGAAGTGCGCGAATGTTATTTTTTGTCGGAAATCATTCGCGTGAAAATCACAGTTATTTTTAGTCCGCTAATTCTGGTTGGGGGGCTTTTAAGCGCTGTGGTACTTAGTGTTCTGGTACTAACAGGGTGAATCTATTTTCTGAGTGCAGGAAGATCTAGCGGGTTCATTAAAGTTCGCTCTAGATGTTGGCAGTTTGATATTACACAGGAAAGTAAACCTTGTTTAAAAAGATCCTTGTCGTCTGCGTCGGCAATATATGCCGAAGTCCGACCGCAGAACTGTTGCTGCGTAACGCGCTGGCGCCCTCGGCGATCTCGGTGTCCTCCGCAGGGCTGTCCGCTCGGGTCGGCGAATCGATGGAAGCCACAGCCCGGCAGATTCTTGAAGAGCAGGGGCACGACGCCGAACCGTTCAAGGCGCGCCAACTGACCCCGGACATCGTCAATGAATCAGACCTGATTCTGGTCATGGAAAAACAACACGTTAATCAAGTATTGAAAATTGCCTCCCACGCGCGAGGCAAAGTTTTTCTGCTCGGCAAGTGGCAGAGCGAACGAGAAGTACAAGATCCGTACCGTCAAGGCAAGGCCGCTTTTATTCATGCCCATGCATTGATTGAAGATGCTGTCAGCGCATGGGCACAACGTCTTGTACGTTGATGAATATTCTTCAGATCAGTGAATGGTAAGAACAGACTTATGCAGTTACCGTCAGTAATCGCCAACCGTGACAATGATCAAGACAGTATTGATCTGCTCGGCATATTCGGCAGTTTGATTGACCAGAAATGGTTGATCGGCGCACTCACCGGTGCCTTCATGGCCGCCGGCGTTGCCTATGCGGTATTGGCCACGCCTGTTTACCTGGCGAACGCGCTGGTGCAGGTCGAACCGAAAAAGAACGACATGCTCGGTTTCTCCGACCTCAACAGCATGCTCGGTGGGCAATCGCCGTCGGTGACCGAAATCGGCATCATCAAGTCCCGCGCGGTGATCGGCAAAACCGTCGATGACCTGCGTCTGGATATCGATGTCACACCTAATACGTTCCCGCTGATTGGCGGTTTTCTCGCCCGCCGTTATCGCGGCGAAACCGAGTTCAGCGTCGCGCCGCCAAAGTTCGGTATGAACAGCTATGCGTGGGGCGGCGAGCGTGTCGAGATCGCCAAGCTCAACCTGCCCAAAGAACTGTTGGGCAAAAAGCTCACGCTGATTGCCGGCGAGCAGCAGCATTTCAAGCTGTTCGATGAAAACGACAACTTGCTGGTAGAAGGTGTTGTGGGCGAAGCCTTCGCCCAGGATGACGTAGAAGGGCTGATCGCTCATCTGTCGGCCAACCCTGGCACGCAGTTCCAGGTGGTGCGCAATCCACGGATCGTGACTATCCAGAGCTACCAGGATGCGCTGGATATTTCCGAGCAGGGCAAAGAGTCGGGCATCATCCGCCTCGCGCTGGCCAGCGCCGATGCGCCTGAGGCAGTGAAGATCCTCAACAAGATCGCCGCGCTGTACGTCGAGCAGAATGTGCGTCGCACGTCTGCCGAAGCGGCGCAGAGCCTGGCTTTCCTGCAAAGCCAGCTACCGCAGGTCAAACGCGATCTGGCCAAGGCCAGTGATGCGCTCAACGCCTACCAGACGCACGGCAAGACCGTGAACATCTCGTTGGAAACCCAGTCTGTGCTCGGTCAGACAGTGGCACTCGAGACGCGTATCTCCGAGCTGAAAATGCAGCAGGCGGAGATGGATCGCAAGTTCACCAAACAGCATCCGGCCTATCGCGCACTGATGAGCCAGATCGGCGAACTGACGCAACAGCAGAAGTCGCTTGAAGGCAAGGTTCAGGATTTGCCGGCCACGCAACAGGAGCTGTTGAACCTGACCCGCGATGTCGAAGTGGCCTCGCAGATCTACACGCAACTGCTGAACAAATCCCAGGAACTGGACATCGTCCGCGCCGGCGCCGTCGGCAACGTGCGCCTGGTCGACACTGCCGACGTCGACCTGACCAGCCCGGTCAAACCGAAGAAAGCCCTGATCGTGCTGATCGCAACCTTCCTCGGCGCCTTCGTCGGTGTGGCGTTGGTGCTGCTGCGCAAATCCCTCAGCCGGGGTCTGGAAGGGCCGGAAGCCATCGAGCAACTTGGCTTGCCGGTGTACGCGTCGATTCCTTACAGCGCGCTGCAACAGGAAGAGGATGGCAAAAAAGGTCGCGCTCGCGATGGCGTGGACAAACCGGCGTATCTGTTGGCGTTGCGCAACCCGACGGATCTGTCCATCGAGTCGATCCGCAGCCTGCGTACCTGCCTGCACTTTGCCGGCCTGGACTCGACCAACAACCGCATCATGATTTCCGGGCCGAGCCCGCAGGTCGGCAAGACTTTCGTCTCTTCCAACCTTGCCGCCGTCATGGCGCAAAGCGGTCAGCGTGTGGTGCTGATCGACGCCGACATGCGCAAAGGGCATCTGCACAAAACCCTCGACGTACCGATCGCCAATGGTTTGTCGGATCTGCTGGTCAAGCGCTGCAGCCTTGAGCAGTCGATCAAGAAAATCGAAGGCGCTGACCTGCACTTCATCAGTCGCGGCCAGGTGCCGCCCAATCCTTCCGAGCTGTTGATGCACGCCAACTTCCGCGAGCTGCTGGCTGAGCTCAGTGAGCTGTACGACGTGGTGATCATCGACACGCCGCCGCTGCTGGCGGTAACCGATGCGGCGATTGTTGGTCGTGAGGCTGGCATCAGCCTGATCGTCACGCGCTTCGGGGTGAACCCTGCCAAAGAAATCGAACTGACCATTCGCCGCTTCGCGCAGAACGGCATCGAGTTGAAAGGTGCGGTGTTCAACGGTGTCGAGAAGCGCGCGGCCAGTTACTACGGCAACGGCGGCTACGGCTATTACAACTACGAATACGCGTCCGACAAATCCTGAATTGTCCATACATGAGGTGGGTGAGTTGTGAAAAAAATACTGCATGTAGCTGAGACAATCAAAGGTGGAGTCGCGACGGTCATTCGCACGATTTCGACGTCGCCCGAAGACGACGTTGCCAATTACGAGCTGGTTTATCTGGTCCCGCAGGATCAGGAAAAAGAGCTGCACGGCATTGCTGCGCAGCAGGTCCGCACCTTCGCCCGGACCGGGCGCAACGTGCCGTCGCTGCTGCGTTTCGCCTGGCGCCTGGCGCAGGTGATGCTCAAGGAAAAACCCGATGTGGTGCATCTGCACAGCACCTTTTCCGGGGTGATCGGCCGTTGCGTTTGCGTGCTGCTGCGACCTTGGCGCAAGCCAAAGATCGTCTACTGCCCGCATGCGTTTTCGTTCCTGATGGAAAGCTCGCCGATCAAGCAGAAAGTCTATGCGTGGATCGAGCGCGTCTTGCAGAAGGTCACCGACGTGATCATTTGCGTCAGCCAGTACGAACTCGATAAAGCCGCGCGTTTCGGCATCGAGCGCAAGCGCATGCGCCTTATCTACAACGGCATTCATCGCCGGGACGAGGCGGAAAAAATCGCCAATCCCGAGCCGATTCATTTGTTGTTTGTCGGTCGCCTCGACTACCAGAAAGGCTTCGACGTGTTGCTCAAGGCTTACGCCAAGGTGCAGCGCAGCGATCTGAAACTGACCGTGGTCGGCAGTGCGGTCAACGAAGACTCGGTCGAGTGCCCGCCGATGGATTCGGTTGAATACCTGCCGTGGGTGACACCGAGCGAAGTGCACGCGCTGTATCAACAAGCCGATGCGTTGATCGTCCCGAGTCGCTGGGAAGGTTTTGCCATGGTGCCGCTGGAAGGCATGGCCATGGGGCTGCCGGTGATCGCCAGCGACTGCACGTCGCTGCCCGAGCTGGTCAGCAACGAGGTGTCCGGTTACGTCTTCCCGACCGGTGATCACCAGGCGCTGGCGGATGTGCTGGCGAAAATCCAGAAGCCGCGCTTGCTCGACCTCGGCAACGAGGGCCGCAGCATTGTCCGCGAGCGTTTCAGCGCCGCGTTGATGATCCGCCAGACCTACGATCTGTATCGCGCTCCCACTTATTAAGTAGAACTCAAGCTTATGAACGTAACGATTTTGCATGGCTACAGTGCGTCCAACTCCGGTGACGGTCTTCTTGTCGATCTGGCCATTGCCCTGGTGCAGCGCAACTTTGGTGACGACACCGCGATCAGCGTTGTGGCGTCCGATCCGCAATCCTTCAGCTACCTGCCGCACCCACGTTTTGACGCGCCGGTGATGGCAGCCAAAGGGCTCGGGCGGGTCAAACAAGCGGTGTTTCTCAATCAGTCCTACGCCGGGCTCGCCGATCTGTTGCGTAAAACCGACCTGATCGTCGGCGTTGGCGGCGGTTACATGCGCTCGAAAAGTGCTTTCGAGCACATCAAGTTGAAACTCGGCCACGCCAAGCAACTGGAAACCGCGATCCTCAGCAAAGTGCCGTCGGTGTACCTGCCGCAAAGCATCGGCCCGTTCCATGGCGAGAGCAGCAAAATCGTCGAGCATTACGCCAGTGCCGATGCGGTGTTCGTGCGTGACAATCGTTCGTCGGCGATCTTCGATGCCTGTGAAAACGTCTACCGCGCGCCGGATCTGGCGGTGCAATCGTTGGCCAGCAAAATTCTGCAGCAACCCAAGTTCACCCGTTGCGCCGCGTCGCCGGCCACGGTGTGCGTCGTGCTGCGCAAGCCTCCAGAGTGGAGCAAGGAAAAGAAGGTCGCCTACGTCGCCAATCTGAAGGTGTTGCTGCAACGCCTGAAGAACAAAAGCAAAGTGGTCTGCGCCGTGCAAAGTGCCGTGCGCGGCAACGATGACGGCGCGTTCTATCGCGAACTGGGCATCAGCGAAGACTTGCTGTCACTGAAGGCGACAATTGCCAAGTATCAGCCGGATCTGGTGATTTCCGTGCGCTTGCACGGCGCGATCGAATCGCTGCTCTCGGGTGTTCCGGCGTACCACATCAGCTACGAGCGCAAGGGCTTCGGCGCTTATCAGGACATGGGCGTCGAGGACTGGGTGATCAACGGCGGCGACATCAATGTCGATACCATCATCAACACGGTTTACGCGCCGAACGCGCTGTCGAATTTCGGCAAGCGCCTGACCGACACCTGCCGCGAGATCGAGGCAAAAACCGTGGCCATGGACGAGATCATCAAAGGGATCGTTCGATGATATTTCGGCTACTGCTTCGCGGCGGAGCCTTGGGCGCGAAGTTTTTGCTGGTGTTGGCGATCACTCATTACCTCGGTTATGAGGCGTTGGGCTTTTACGGCGTGGTGGTCGCGGCATCGTTGATTGCCTCGAAGTTCTACAGCGTCGGCTTCAGTTCGGAAATCAATCGGCTGATCAGTGTCGGCGGCAGTTCGCGCCGGGTCGTCGACAAGGTTTTGCTGCTGTATCTGGCGGTGGGGCTGGTGTTGTCGGTGGTGACAGTGCTGATTTATTCGGTGTTCCAGGCAGTCGAGGCGCCGATGGCGCTGATCCTCTGCGTGACCCTGGTATTGCTCACCGAACACCTGTCGTTCGAAATCAACTCGTTCGTGTTTTCCGCACAGAAAGCCACGGCGGGCGCGCTGCTGTTTTTCATCAAGACCGGTCTGTGGGCGTTGTTGGCGGTGGGCGGGATGATGCTCGGCTGGGTGTCGGGCATTGCCAGCGTGTTGTGGCTGTGGGTGGTCGCCAACGTGCTGGTGATCATCGCCGGCTACCTGATTGTGGTGAACGTTCATCGCGGGCGAGAAGCCGGAACGCTGGCCACCGCGACTGTGTGGAAGGCCGGATTGCCGTTCTACCTCGGCACCGGTCTGATCGCGTTGAGTCAGTACGCCGAACGCTTTCTGATCATCGACCTCGAACCCTACGCCAGCCTAGGTAAATACGTGTACGCGTGGTCGGCGGCCAACACCCTGCAAGCGTTGTCCTACGCGGTGGTGGCGGTGGTCGGCATTCCGGTGCTGGCCAAGCGTTTTCAGGCCGATCAGCAAGCGTTCACGGTCAGGCAATTGTTCGTCAACAAATGGGTCATGCGCTCGCTGGTGGTGTCCGCTGCAGTGGCGGTGGCGATTTATCTGTTCTTCAACGTGGTGCTCGATTACGTCGCGACCAGCGTGCCACGTCCGGACAACGCGATCCTCGCAGTGCTGATCTTTTCCTTCGCCTTGCGCGCGATTGGCGACATCGTCTGGGGTGGTTTGATTGCCTCGAAAAACAGTCGCGTGTCACTCGCCAGCGCGGCGATCTGTTTGCTGGTTTCGGTGCCGGTCAGCTACATGCTGATCAAGCACTATTCGATCTATGGCGCGGCGTGGGGCAACGTCTTTGCGATCATCGTGCAGCTTGGCGTGATTGCCGTGTTGACGCGTGTGACCGGCGCGAAGAAGGCCGCTGTGTCATGGGCCTGAAGCTGCCGTGCATCGAGTTTCGTGGCAAGAAACTCGATTCGTACGTCTCGTTCCTGATCCTCTTCACCGGTCTGTTTCTGTCGGTGGCCATGCCGCTGCTGGTCCCTCGCGCGCCCGGGCCGGATGCCATGACGTTATGGTCGTCCTATGCACGCGCCGACAACTGCAATTTCTGGAATCCGTTCTCGCCGGATCGCTCGTCCTACGAGTGTTCGGCGTTCCTGCTGCGGCCCACCGGAATCGATCTGACCAACGCCTGGGCCTACGGCATGTTCTGCAACTTCTTCCTCACGGCCATTCCGGTGGTGGTGTTTCGGCGCATGCCGCTGGCGATCTTCGGCACCTTGTGTCTGTGGGGCATCGTCCGCTCGTTTTTTCTGGAAAACCTGACCAAGGAAATCATCGTCTCGGTGGCGGTGCTGAGCATTTTGCTCAGCTCGTTGACACGTAAATATCGCGGCGGATTTTTCCTTTCGGCGGTGATCTACGGCGTATTGATCCGGCCGTACTGGATTCTCTTTTCGCTGTCCTGGGTCGGCGTCTGCGTGATGAAAAAGTACGTCTCGCGAACGACCTTTTTCCTCATGCTGTTCCTGTTCTACCTGGCGGTCGCCACGGCGATTCAGTTGGCGCTCGGGTTTCCGGTGTCGTCGATTCGTGCGAGCAACAACGAGTTGCGCACGGCGGGGGAGGAGGGCTCGAAATCGTTGATCGTGTCGTGGCTCAGCGGCAGTGACTTCGTCTCGCAAGCGCTGGACTCGATGATCATCTTCTTCCGGCTGTCGTTCCCCGTGGAGCTGATTCTGCTTTCCGGTCCGGGCCAGGCGATCTTCGTCGCCTTGATGATCATGACCACGCTGCTGCTGTTCAAAGTCATCACATCAACCGATTACAAGGGCACACCGATCCAGACCAAACCCAAGGAACTGATCGCGATTCCGCTGGCGTTTTTGCTGGTGCAGGGTTTGTTCGAACCGGACTTCGGCTCCTTCGCCCGGCACTTCTCGATGGTCGTGCCAGTGCTGTTTGTGGGCCTGGGCCTGATGCTGCGCGCGAACAAACCGGTGCAGGTTGAATCAAGAATTCTGAATTGAGGCAGGTGCTTTATGTCGAGCAAGAAAAAGTCCCTGGAGATCGAAACCCTGCGCGGCCTGGCGTGCCTGCTGCTGGTGCTCTATCACGTCATCGGCCCGCTGGGCGGTGGTTTGAAGATCGATCTGGGCTCACCGTTTCGAGTGCTCGCCGACTCGATGGTGTATGTGCGCATGCCGCTGTTCACCTTCATTTCCGGCTACATCTACTCGATTTACAAAATCCGCGGGAATGACTTTTCTACGTTCTTCACCGGCAAGGTTCGGCGCCTGATCGTGCCGCTGTTTTGTGTGGGTGTGCCGTTCTCGGTGCTGCAGGCGGTAGGCCCGGGGGTGAACAAGGATGTCGGTGTGATCGACGCGTTGCTGTCGTTCTGGGTGCCGATCAACCACTTCTGGTTCTTGCAGGCGGTGTTCATCATTTTCATGTTCGTCGGCTTGCTGGAGTGGCGGGGTCTGCTGCGCTCGCCAATGCGCCTGTATCTGCTGTTTGCCTTTGCCGCAGCGATATTTCTGCTGCCACCGTTCACCTTCGATGCGTTCGGCATCAACGGCGCGATCTACCTGCTGCCGTTTTTCGTGGCGGGGATGATCGGCCAAGAGAATGTCGACGCGTTGAGACAGCGCTTCAAGATGATCGGGCCGTTGGTGTTTGTGCTGATCTCGCTGACGCTGTTGTATGTCGCGGCAGTGGATCGCGAGCTGATTGTTGATCGCCGTAGTGTGATTGGCCTGACGGTCGGGTGCGTGTCCTGCTTCGCGCTGCTGTCGAGCGATATGCGCTCGAAGGGGCTGACGTGGCTGGGCGGGTATTCCTATGCGATTTTCCTGTTCCATGTTTTGTTCGCCGCCACTTCGCGGTTTGTGCTGGGACGTCTGGGCGTTAAGGATGAGAGCTTGCTGGTGTTCGGCGGCGTGGCGTGCGGGTTGCTTGGACCAGTGGTGTTGTCGATGATTTTCAGTCGGTTCAACTTCACCTCGGTGCTGTTTCTGGGGGAGCGGGCGGCGAAGAAAAAACCACCAGCGATCATCACTCCGGTGGCGCCAATCAATAGCTGAAAGCTTCGCGAGCACACTGAGCGGTATCCCTGTAGGAGCTGCGGCACGCTGCGATCTTTTGATCTTGATCTTCAAAAGCAAGATCAAAAGATCGCAGCCTCGTTTCACTCGAATGCTCCTACAGGGGGCATTATTGAATGAAGGAATTTATGCATGTTGGCAGTTGGTGACGCTCAGCCCGTTGCAGCGTCGGTGGTTGAGGTGGGGGATGCGCGTGAGCGTTTTGCGCAATGGCGTGAAGGCAAGGCTGGCAAGGTGCTGGCAGTCTCGGTGATCGGCGACAGCTACAGCGCCGGGCAGGATTTCTATCTGAACAAACTGGTGCAGCGAGTGGCCGGGGAGGTGGGCTTCGCCGGGCCTGGCTACGTCGGTTTCAACCACGGCGCCGCGCTGGGCGGCACACACTTCAAATACACCCGCAGCAGCGAGAAGTATTTTGGCGGCGACTGGAAGGTCTCCGGCCTCGGCCAGGCCAGCCCCGATAGCCGCACAGTGACCGGACGGCCCGGCGCATGGTTGCAGGTCGATGCCAGCCCGACACCGGCGATCAACACAGCCGTCACCCAAGCGAAATTACTTTATCTGGGCAACGGTAAGTCCAGTGAGATTCGCTATCGCTGGACGCCAGCGCAAGACTGGAAACCCTTGAAGCTCGCCGGTTCCGGCGTACAAGAGGTGCCATTGCCGGACACGCCGACAGCGGCGGATTGGGCGTTTCGGCTGGAGGTGGTTAAAGGCGCGCCAACCCTGTTCGGCCTGTGGATGAGCAACGATCAGGGCGGCGTGCGGGTGTCCAAACTGGCGGCGTCCGGCGCGGCATCTGCTGACTTCTATCACAGCGATCCGACGTGGCAGACACAGTGGAAAGCGGCCGTGTCGAAGATTCCTGCCGACGTTTATCTGATCATGCTCGGTGGCAACGATCAGGGCTTTGGCGTGAAGCCCGAGACGTATTTGCACAACGTGCAGGGTCTGGTGGCAATGATCCGCGAGATTCAGCCAGCGGCGAGCATCAACCTGATCATGCGTCAGGACACCACGCGCTCCAGTGCTTATCCGATGTCGGCGTATGCGCAGGTTCTGCAGCCTTGGGCTCAGTCCCAACATCTGGGGTACGCCAATCTGCAATGCGCGTTCGGCAGCGACGTCAAACGTTATGCGGCCGCGATGATCGGCCCGGACAAGATTCATCCAGTGCCGGCTACGGGTGGAAAGGTGATTGCCGATTATTTCTACGGCTGGATCACTGGCGCCAAGGACGGTTGCGCCGCTTCCCCACTGTGATCGTTCCCCTGTCCCGCGTGTGAAGGCAGGAAAACGCATACCTCTGTTCCGCGTGTGAAGGCATGAAAACGCATACCTCTGTAGGAGCTGCCGAAGGCTGCGATCTTTTGACTTTGTTTTCCAAGATCAAAAGATCGCAGCCTTCGGCAGCTCCTACAGGGGCAACCGAGCCAACCGAGCAAACCGGGGCAACCGGGATAACCGGGATAACCGGGATAGCGTGGATAGCGGGGATATAAAATCAACAGGTGAGCGTTGGGGCTTACGCTTTTTCGAAGCCGTCCAGTTGACTCAACAACTCCGCAAGCTTCTGCGGCATCAACCGCGTATCACAACGCGTCTCCACGTTGATGATGATCGCCGGGTCGTTGCAGCAGATGCGCACGCGGAAGCGCCAGTCGCTGAAAATCACTTTCAGGCCGTCGCGGTCATCGATTTCCAGCGCCTGCTCGCCATAGAGCTTTTTCAGGTGAGCGAGCAGGGGATAGGGATCCGCCAGTGGCCGGCGAATATCGCCGGAGGACGGAAACATGCCGATGCGCTCCACCAGCAAAATGCTGCCCAGCCAGGACTCGTTGGCGCTGGGCAACGGCTGATGGCGCGACAACCAACTGACTACCCCGAGGTTGCCCACCTCACGTTCAATGTCTGCCGAATGTTGTGCAATGTTCATAGAGGCCTGCCTGAAATGAAAAGTGGGCGGTGGATGGGTGGGCCGTCTCAGCGGCCCTTGAGGTAGACGTTTTCGTAGCAGAAGTTGGTCGCTTGCAGGTAACCCTCGGCGTCGCCGCAGTCGAAGCGCAGCCCCTTGAACTTGTAGGCCAGCACGCAACCGTTTTGCGCCTGTTTCATCAAGGCGTCGGTGATCTGGATCTCGCCGCCCTTGCCCGGTTGGGTGTCGGCGATCAGGTCGAAAATGTCTGGCGTCAGGATGTAACGACCGATGATCGCCAGGTTCGAAGGCGCATCCTGCGGCGCCGGTTTTTCGACCATGTTGTTGACCCGATAAATGCCATCGGAAATCAGCTCGCCGGCGATCACGCCGTACTTGTGCGTTTGATCGGCAGGGACTTCCTGGATCGCAACGATCGAGCAGCGGAATTTCTTGTAGAGCTGGATCATCTGCGTGAGCACGCCGTCACCTTCCAGGTTCAGGCACAGGTCATCGGCCAGGACCACGGCGAATGGCTCGTCGCCGATCAACGGACGACCGCTGAGAATCGCGTGGCCCAAGCCCTTCATTTCTACCTGACGGGTGTAGGAGAAGGTGCAGGTGTCGATCAGCTCGCGGGTGCCGGCAAGGAATTTCTCTTTCTCGGTGCCGCGGATCTGGTGTTCGAGTTCGTAGCTGATGTCGAAATGATCTTCCAGCGCACGCTTGCCCCGGCCGGTGACGATGGCCATGTGTTGCAGGCCGGCATCGCGTGCTTCTTCGACGGCGTATTCGATCAACGGCTTGTTGACGATCGGCAGCATCTCTTTCGGCATGGCTTTGGTGGCTGGCAAGAAACGCGTGCCATATCCGGCAGCGGGGAACAAACATTTACGAATCATAAAAGTATCCTGGACAGTCATGGAACACAGCCAACGGGTGCGCGCACTAACGAAGGAGTGCAAGTTTCAATAGTTATTGAACGACTGCTTTAATACCTGAGTCAGGTTATTAATAGCAATTGAATGCGCCGGTAAATCGCGACAATGTTATGAGATGTCGGATGGCACGTTATTAGTTATTTTTAGTCGGTATCTGTTGATAGTGATGAGCGCACTTGCAGTGCTAATAAGTACCGGGCAATACAGTGTGACCTGCAAAAATATTTATTGCCAGTCATTGAACTAGTTTTGTTTTCGGTTGTTGTCGCCTGGTTTGTGTGGATTGCGACACATCTCCACAACAACAGGCTTGACACGCTACTTGTTACTTCTCCAATCACGGACCGCGCTATGAAGATTCTGGTAACCGGTGGCGCCGGCTATATCGGCTCGCACACCACACTTGCGCTGCTTGAAGCAGGTTATGAAGTTGTCGTGCTGGATAATCTTTGCAACAGCAGCGATGCGGCACTGCATGCGGTGGAGGCCATCTGCGGCAAAAGTGCGCAGATGATTCGCGGTGATGTCTGCGACCGGGCGTTGCTTGACCGGATATTCAACGAGCATGCCATCGACGGCGTGCTGCATTTCGCCGGTCTCAAAGCGGTCGGCGAGAGCGTGCGCAAGCCGCTTGAGTATTACGAGACCAACGTCAGCGGCAGCATCACGTTGTGTCAGGCGATGGCGGCGGCGGGGGTGTTTCGCCTGGTATTCAGCTCATCGGCCACGGTCTACGGCGAGCCGGCGCAGATGCCGATCCGCGAAGACTTTCCGACCGGTACTCCGACCAATCCCTACGGGCAATCCAAGCTGATTGTCGAAAACGTCCTGCGCGATCTGTGCCAGTCCGAGCCGCGCTGGAGCATCGCCTTGCTGCGTTACTTCAACCCGATCGGCGCGCATCACAGCGGCCATATGGGTGAAGACCCGAATGGCATTCCCAACAACCTGCTGCCTTATATCAGCCAGGTAGCGGTGGGCAGCCTGCAAGAGTTGTCGATTTTTGGCGACGATTACCCCACGGTCGACGGCACCGGTGTGCGTGATTACATCCACGTGGTCGACCTGGCGGACGGGCATTTGAAAGCCTTGCAGTCGATTTCCGGACGCAGCGGCATTCATACCTGGAACCTCGGCACCGGCGATGGCTACAGCGTGTTGCAGGTGTTGCACGCGTTCGAAAAGGCCTGCGGGCAACCCGTGCCGTATCGGGTGATGCCGCGACGTTCGGGGGATATCGCCGAGAGTTGGGCCGACGCATCCAAAGCTGCGCAAGAGCTGGGCTGGAAAGCCACGCGCAACTTGCAGGACATGGTCACCGATACATGGCGCTGGCAATCGAACCATCCGAAGGGCTATCTCCGATAATGTCGTTTTGATGCCCAATGTTAGTTTCGGTCAGGTGTTAGATATCGTCGGGAAAATACGCTGGAAATGCCTTTTGCAAGTCCGTAGATATAAACATGCCGTTCGACTTTTATCAGTTGCGTAGGACTGTGAAAGAACAACGGATCTTGTTCGCATTTTTCGCGGACTTGAACTCTACCACCTCTAGCACCGGCCGGTTTTTAACAGGTCGAATGTTAGAAAGGAGTTGATATGAAGAAAGTGATGGCAATTGCCCTGTTGACGATGTTGAGCAACTGGGCTGCCGCAGCTGAAGCGCCGCTTACTGCGGCGACCAATGTAGGCGGTAGTGTAGCGGCTTCGCAAGCCCCTGCAGCCAGTACTGCAATGGTCGCCAGTGCAGTAGCGGCGTCCAACAGCGGTGGCAGTGCCAACGGCGGTACCACCGGTACGACGGGTACCACCGGTACAACCGGCACGCATAACTAACAGTAGTTTTTGTTAGTGCAGTACAGGGTCGCCCGACGCAAGTCGGGTGACTTCTTTTTTTAGATCCGCCCTTGAATAGCGTAGTGCCATTATGACTCGTAGTTTTTCTCTTTTAATGTTGGCAAGTCTCGCTTTACAAGGTTGCATGTTTTCCCCGGGCCAATACCTGAGCACCAGCGACATCACCCGCCAGGGTGCCAGTGAAAGTAGCCGGGTCGAGCTGATTCCGATCACGCCCAAGCTGATCTCTACAACCCGCGCCACGCAAAAGCGCACGTCGCTGCCGCCGGAGTTGTTGACGACCCCGGCCGAGTACCGCATCGGCAATAACGATGTCCTGTACATCACGGTATGGGATCACCCCGAGCTGACAGCGCCGTCAGGTGCGCAGCAACAGATCGATGCCAACGGCCGTCTGGTGCGTTCGGATGGCACGCTGTATTACCCGTTCATCAAGGAAGTCCAGGCCGCCGGCCGGACCATCCAGCAACTGCGCGCAGACATCGAACAACGGCTGTCGGCGTTCATCGCCGAGCCGCAGGTGGACGTCGCCGTGTTGCGTTTCGCCAGCCAGAAAGTGGTGGTCACCGGCGCTGTAGCAAAAGCCGGCCCGCAAGCGATTTCGACCAACCCGCTGAGCGTGGTCGAAGCGCTGGGTTCGGCCGGCATCGATACCAACAACGCGGATTTGTCCGGCCTGCTGCTGACGCGTAACGGGCGGATGTATCCGCTCAATCTCGACTCGCTCAATCAACAGGATTCCGAGTTGCAAGGCGTGTACCTCAAGGGCGGCGATCAGTTGTACCTGCCGTACAACGACAACAAGCGAATTTACGTCATGGGTGAAGTCAACCAGCCGCGCGCACTGAGCTTCAAGACGGCGACGATGAACCTCTCCGATGTGCTCGGTTCGGTCGGCGGCTTGAGCCAGACCACCTCCAACGGCAACGCGGTTTACGTCATTCGCGGCGTGGAGAATCTCGACGTCGAGCCGGCGAAAATCTACCAGTTGAACGCCGAGTCGCCGACCGCCATGGCGCTGGCCACGCACTTTCAAGTGCAGCCGCAGGACGTCGTGTATGTCGGGCCTGCGAACGTGACGCGCTGGAACCGCTTCATCAGCCAGTTGGTGCCGTCGGCGTCGATTGTCGGGACCGGGGCTTCCGCTGCGAAGAACTGGAGCGAATACAGTAACAACAGCAAATAAGGCCGCCGACTGTGAACACGTTGAAAGTGGGTGTCTGCCTGATGGCGGCCCTGTTGTTGTGTGGCTGTAACCCGCTGATGAGCGCGTCCCTGAACAACCTGAAATCGGCGGTGATCGGCCCTGACGAAGTGGACGTGACGCCGGCTCAGGTGGCCGAGGTCAGCTACCCGCAACTCAAGTTGACCACGCCGTCCGGCTCCGGGGTACTGGCGTTGGTGCGCGAGCGTGAAGACCTGCAGTTCTGGGTCGCCTCCGGCAAGCAAGTGCTGCTGCTGCGCGATGGTCTCGCCGTGCGCAGCATTGGTCTGGGCCTTGAGGGCGATCTCGACGGCACGCGTCTGGCGGATGACTCGCCGTTCAAATCAGGCCTGCATCAAGTCGCCGATGGCTTTACCTCTCGGCGCTGGATCGACCTCTACAAGGGCCAGGAAGTCGGGGTGATCGTCAACAGTCGTTTCACCCGCCGCTCGACGGAAACCCTCGACATTCTTGACAAGGAATACACCGTGCTACGTGTCGATGAGCAGGTTGACGCCCCGGCCATCGGCCTGAGTGCGACCAATCGTTATTGGGTTGATCCGCGTGACGGTTTCATCTTCAAGAGTGAGCAGCAACTGACCTCGCAACTGCGCGTCAGAATCGTGCAACTGACACCTGATCGCAGGCATCTGCCGTGAAGCGTCTGGGCTTTTTTTCAGCGTGCCTGATGTTGATTGCCGGTGTGAGCCAGGCCGCTGTCACGGTGACGGGGGATGTCGCCAATCCCGGGCCGATTGAATTGCCGGCGGGCGGGCGCTTGTTCGATGTGATCAGCGAAGCCGTGCCCAATGCTGAAGGTTATTGGTTGGCGGGCGTGTTGCTGCGCCAGTCGTTGCTGGAGGAGCAGGCGCGGCTCAAGGCTGGCGTGCTGTTCGATCTGGATGTCTTGCAGCGCATGGCGTTGCTCTTTGACATGCCGAGCCGTGGGGCGCTGGCGCAGCGGCTGACCGAGCAAGTCCGGCAGATGCCGGTGACTGGCCGGCAGATTGCCGATCTTGATCCGGTCGCGATCGAAGTCGGCTTCGCGCGCAACATTCGTCTGGACGATGGCGATCGCCTGATCTACCCCAAGCGCGTCGACGAAGTTGAAGTGCTCGGTGCTGTCGCCGAGCCGTGCCACTTGCCGTATCAGCCGTTGCAGGAGGCCCGCGAATACCTGCAAGGCTGCTCGATCCTGAGCGATGCCGAGGCCGATTACCTGTGGCTGATCCAGCCCAACGGCGTTACGCGGCGCGTCGGTATCGCTCACTGGAATCGCGAGAGCGGGCACATTCCCGTCGCCGGCAGCAAGATTCTGGTGCCGGTCAAAAATGATGATCTTGATCCGCCTCTTCCTGAACTGAATCAGCAGTTGGCCGAATTGATTGCCACGCAATTGGCTGAGGTGGTTCGTTGAATTTTCGTTTTGCAGCTGTGTTGTTATTGCCCGTTGGTCTGGCTCATGCCGAGCCGCGTATTACTCAAAGTGACTTCGGTGGCACGGGCCTGTTGCAGACGCCGACGGCGCGCATGGCCCCGGCCGGCGAGTTGAGCGTCAACGCCAACCGTACCGAGCCTTACAGCCGTTACAGCGTTTCGTTGCAGCCTCTGGATTGGCTCGAAGGCTCGTTTCGCTACACCGCGATCACCAACCGGCCGTACGGCTCCGAGGCCCTCAGCGGCAGCCAGAGCTATAAGGATAAGGCGGTCGACGCCAAAGTCCGGCTGTGGCAGGAAAGCCATTGGCTGCCCGATGTGGCGCTGGGCTTCCGAGATATCGGCGGTACCGGTTTGTTCTCCAGTGAATATTTCGTCGCCAACAAGCGCTACGACAATTTCGATTTCAGCGCCGGCATTGCCTGGGGTTACCTGGGCAATCGCGGCGACATCGACAACCCGTTGGGCTATGTCAGCGATCGCTTCGATACAAGGCCTGCGCTCGAAGGTACCGGTGACGTCAACTCAGGTTCGTACTTTCGCGGCAAGCCTTCGTTTTTCGGCGGTGTGAGCTACCAGACGCCATGGGATCGCCTGAGCCTGAAACTCGAATACGAAGGCAACGACTACAAGCACGAGCCGAAGGACAACGTGATCGAGCAGGACTCGCCGATCAACTTCGGCGCGGTGTTCAAGGTCGCCGATTCGGTCGACATCAGTGCGGCGTGGGAGCGCGGCAACACGGCGATGTTCGGCGTGACGTTTCACACCAATTTCGTCAGCCGCAAGGCGCCGGCCAAGACCTACGACCCAACCCCGGAACCGCTGCCGGCGAAGATGCCGACCACGTCGATGGAGCAGGTCGATTGGGCGAACGTCTCGCAACGTTTGCAGCAAAACGCCGGCTACAAGGTCGAGCGCATCACCCAGCGCGATTCCGAGCTGATCGTGTATGGCGAGCAGCAGCGTTATTTTCATTCGTCCAAAGCGGTCGGGCGGGCGAGCCGGATTCTCGACAACAGCGTCAACGACGACATCAACTGGTTCACCGTGGTCAACAAGCGTTACGACCTGCCGCTGGAAGAAACCAGCGTGCCCCGCGACACCTTCCGCGAGGTGATCAACAACGAGGAGCCGCTGCTGTCGTTGCACCGCACCACCGAAATCAATCCGGCGATGCCGCACAACGAGAAAACCCTCTACAGCGAAGCGCCGCAGCACTTCAGTTACGGCGTGGGTCTGGGCTTCAAGCAAAACGTCGGCGGCCCCGATGGTTTTCTCTATCAAATCAGTGCCGACGCGGACGCCGAGTACCGCTTCAACCGCAACACCTGGTGGAACGGTTTGCTCAGCGCCAACCTGATCAACAACTTCGACAAATTCACCTACGACGCACCCAGCGGTTTGCCGCGTGTGCGCACGGATATGCGTCAGTACCTGACCGAGTCCGAAGTGACCATGCCGATGTTCCAGGTGAGCCATGCCGAGCAGTTGGATAAGGACCTGTATGGCATGGTTTATGGCGGTTATCTGGAGTCGATGTTTGCCGGGGTAGGGGGCGAGGTGCTGTTCCGCCCGACTGGCGAGCGCTGGTCGGTGGGCGCGGACCTCAACTACGTGCGCCAGCGTGAATACGACCAGGGTTTTGGCCTGCGCGATTACTCGGTGGTGACCGGGCATGTCACCGGTTATACCGACTTGCCTTACGACATGCTGGCGGCTGTCAGCGTTGGCCGTTACCTGGCCGGTGACTGGGGCGGCACGCTGGACATCTCTCGCGAGTTTTCCAATGGCGTACGCTTCGGAGGCTGGGCGACCATTACCACGGCCAGCAGCGCCGAGTACGGTGAAGGTAGCTTCGACAAAGGCCTCTATCTGTCGATTCCGTTCGACGAAATGATGAGCATGTCGACCATGCGCCGCGCCAACCTGGTCTGGGCACCGCTGACCCGAGACGGCGGCGCGCGGCTCAATCGCGGTTATCAACTGCACTCGATGACCGATAGCCGCGATGACGATATGTTCTATCGCAACTTTGAGAAGATCACTGAGTAATGACTGGTCTTGCGAGGACTCAATCTGTGTGGCTGGCTTGCCAGCCGACCAGTTTTTGTCTGAATACACTGAGTTCAAACTGTGGGAGCCAGCCTGCTAGCGAAGGCGTCCGCTTGGTTGATGATGTTTTTGTTGGTTGGGGTACATATCCGTTGCTGCGGTAACGGCTTCTCAGGGTTCCGCCCTTACGGCGGGTCACCTTTTCCAAACGCCGAAAAGGTAACCCAAAAGGCTTTGCCCTGACGTCCGGCCCGCTCGCTAAAGCTCGGGGTTCCTTCGCTCCGGAATCCATCCGGGGCATCGATTCCGGTTTGCTTCGCTGCACCTCCTTTCGATGTCCTCCCCGGATGAATCCCTGCACTCAGCCTCCCGACGGGCCTTTTGGATCAAGAGCTGCACTCGAGCTAACGCTCATTGTGTTGAGTGGTTAGAAGCGAGGGCGGTGGGGGGGGCTTTTTTGTGGGAGCTTGCCAGCGATGGCGGCGGCACATTCAGCACTGATGTTGACTGACTGACCTACCGCAATCTGGCAATCCATCCCCACAGGGTCATTCGCCGCGGCCCCAAACTCGGATCCACCACAAATCCCTGTAGGAGCTGCGGAACGCTGCGATCTTTTGATCCTGATCTTTACGATCAAAAGATCGCAGCCTCGTTTCACTCGACAGCTCCTACGGGGTCATATGTCACCCACCAAATCCCGTCCACCCTATTTCCCCTGTAGGAGTGAGCCTGCTCGCGATAGCGTCAGATCAGCCGACATCAGTCGCCTGACCCACCGCCATCGCGAGCAGGCTCACTCCTACATGGGTTCTGTGCCCGACCACGAAACCTCAGGCACACCGAGATTTTGTGGGAGCTGGCTTGCCAGCGATGGCGGCGGCACATTCAGCACTGATGTTGACTGACCTACCGCAATCGCTGGCAAGCCATCCCCACAGGGTCATTCGCCGCAGCCCCAGATTCGGATCCACCACAAATCCCCTTTAGGAGCTGCGGAACGCTGCGATCTTTTGATCCTGATCTTTACGATCAAAAGATCGCAGCCTCGTTTCACTCGACAGCTCCTACAGGGTCATATGTCACCCACCAAATCCCGTCCCGCCATATTTCCCCTGTAGGAGTGAGCCTGCTCGCGATAGCGTCAGACCAGCCGATATCAGTCGCCTGACCCACCGCTATCGCGAGCAGGCTCACTCCTACATGGGTTCTGTGCCCGACCACGAAACCTCAGGCACACCGAGATTTTGTGGGAGCTGGCTTGCCAGCGATGGCGGCGGCACATTCAACGGCAATGTTGGCTGACTCCAAAATCCCAGGCACAAAAAAGGGGACTTTCGTCCCCCTGCGGTCATGCATTGCGTAACGCCAACCTTCAGTAAATATCCTTCGACAACAACGTAAATGGTGTCTTCACCAGGATCTTCAGGTCCAGCCACAGCGACCAGCTATTGATGTACTGCAGGTCAATCTCGACACGTCGCTGCATCTTGTCGATGGTATCGGTCTCACCCCGGCAGCCGCTGATTTGGGCCAGCCCGGTAATACCCGGTTTAATCCGATGACGCGCCATGTAAGCGAGGATTTTCCCCGAGTAGAAATTGTTGTGCGCAACCGCATGTGGACGTGGGCCGACCAGCGCCATGTGCCCTTGCAGCACGTTGAACAATTGCGGCAATTCATCCAGCGAAGTGCGGCGGATGAAGCGTCCGACAGCGGTGATGCGCGAGTCGTTGCGGCTGGCCTGTTTGACCTCTTTGTCATCGTGCACGCTCATTGAGCGGAACTTCCAGACCTTGATCACCTTGCCATTCCAGCCGTGGCGATCCTGCTTGAAGAACACCGGGCCCGGCGAGTTGATCTTCACGGCCAAGGCAATGATCGCCAGCACCGGACTCAACATGATGATCGCCAGCAGCGCGACGCTTTTCTCCATCAGGCTTTTGCTCAGTGCAGCGGTCGGGCGGCTGGTCAGCGGGCTCTCGTTCAGGTAGATCGCCGGCAGGCCGTCCACGACTTTCACCGAATGATTGAGCAGCGTCAGGCTGTTCAGATCCGGCACCCAGACCACATCCACGTTGGCGCCGAGCAAGTCGACATACATGGCTTCGATTTTCGCCGCTTCCGACAGCGGCAGGGTGATGTACAAACGGCGGATATCGTGGGCTTCGATCAACGCCAGCAGATCTTCCTGGGCGCCGACCACGCGAGGTGCATCCGACGTAAGCGAAGGCACCACGCCGTTACTGATCAACCCTACCAGCGGCAGGTTTTCAATTTGGCTCAGCTTCTTCGCCAGCCCCAGCGCCAGCTCACCTGTGCCGACGATCAGGGTCTTGTGCTCGCTTTTACGCGAACGCTGGTAGAACTTCGAAAACGCATGTAACGGCGCGTACAACAATGCCTGGCCAAGGAAGCCGTACACCGCCCAACTGAGGATCACCTGTCGGGAAAACAACTCATCGGCCTTGCACACAAACGCGATAAAAGCCAACGCCGCCATGGTCATGGACCAGCCCATGAACAAGCGTCCCAGCCCCGTCAGATAATTATCCCGTTTACGATAAACGCCACTGAACGTGTAAGCCGGCACTGATGCCAGTACCGCCAGCGTTGCACACATCCGGTAGTAGAACGCGACCGTGCCCGTGTGCTGTTCCGCCAATACAAACAGCAGCGCTACGATAAAGCCCTGCGCCAGCGCCCATTGTCCCCAGAAGGTAAGTCCCTTGAGGCCCGTGCTTCGATTGATACTAAGAGAAAGATCCATACGATATCCCCAAAAGACGTCCATTCAGGTTTCAACAGTTGAAAGCCGAGTTGTTAGTCAGATTTATTGTTTTTGTTCTATTGAGTGTTCTGAAAGTAACAACGTCGATAGGCCGAACTGTCGTCAGTCAATAGACTAATTTATTGTCGGGAATGGTGTCTGACGAGTTCTAACAAGATGGCACAATGCCAACTTTTTAATAATTAAATAGTCGGTTGTTAGAAAAGGTCGCAGAGGAGGGGGTGAATAGTGGTTGTTGTATTTGTTACTGTTAGACGGTGGAGGCAGGGATTTTTTTAATCAGGGATATGGAACCAAACAGAGTGCTCTTGTTGTTTTTGTAATCGCACTGTTATCTGTTTGTGTGTTCGCAGATATCGCCTGTGTTTACGCGACGATGTCCTGGATGAGGCAATAACCGCGATTTCTTACGGCACGGAACAGTCGCTCACCTTGGCTGGCGCTTTTGAATTTGTCTTGCAGACGACTCAGGCACATTTCCAGTCCGCGATACTGCTCCGGCTCTCGGCCGATGCTCAGGATCAAGTCATCTCGACTGACAACCCGCTCTTCGTGATTGAGCATTTTTCTAACCAGTGCAGTTTCCAGCCCGGTAAGACTGATCTCGACATCGTTTTTGACCAATGCGCCTTGATCATTATCCAGATGCCAGGTTTCGGTACACGGCGTGACGTCTTCTACACCAGCAGACAGTTTGCCGGATTCGCCGGTTATGGCCGGGGCGCTGCGAAAGGGATTGCTTGATTGTGCTGCCCGCCACTCGGATTCGAGTGTCGCCAATATACGCTGGGTGTCATGTTCAATCGTGCGGGCAACGTGCTTTCGGGTGCCGCTTGGGTAAGTGAACTCCATCAACATGGGAGCGGAAGAGGGCGAAGTAGCACCTTCAATAAACATTTGTGCCTGAGACGTGCCCAGTGAATTGAAGCGCTCGCTGGACAGGATGTTCTCGAGTTCACGTTGCGACGCTGTACTGTTGGTCACGACAACAAAATATTTTCTGGGGAGGGTTGTACTAGTTTCCATGTCTCTCTCCTTAACTGCGCACCAAAATTGGTTAAAAGGTAAATCGGCAGGCGAGCAATGACTTCCTTGGAAGTAATCGACAGGCAGGGTCTGGGCCCGAAATTGGCCCTCGATAAGTTCCACTCGTTCTGCTGCTATGTTGTTGAGTTTATTGTTATATTGTTGCGCTCATTCGATCGCTTTTTTATAGGTTGGCGTGAAGTGAAACAAGAGATATATCGTTGCATCAGACGATCCTTCGTGAGTATGCAAAAGGGATGGCTGCCCGAGACTCAGGCAGTCGATATCAGGCCCCGCATCAGGCGATAGCCATAGCCGCGGATGCTCTGAATCGCGTTTGTACCATACACGTCCTTGATTTTTCCACGCAAGCGACTGATGGACTTCTCCAGCGCACGAGGATCGTAGAAATTGGGATTGAGCCCCATGATGTTGGCGATTTCATCATGGCTGAGAATGTGATTATTGCTTTGCGCAAACGCTTCAAGGATTTTCATCTCGGCAAACGAGATGTCCAGCCTTTTGTTAGTGCTCAGCAGACAGATCCGAGTCGGATCAAGAGTCAGATTGATGTCTCTTTGCCATTCTTCACTGCTGAAGAACTCTCCCAGCGACTCGGCGCCGTCATCGGAGAGGGTATTGAGTTTGATACAGAAGTCGGCACCGGCAAGGAAGTATTTGATCTTGTTGAAAGCGCCGCGACCTGTGATTACTGCACAAATGAGCGGTTTCAAGTTGTCGTTGCGCAGGTTTTCGACCAGCGCAAGATTGTCTTCGAGTGCCTGTGGGCTGTCGATGACAATGAAGATTGCTCGATACAAGGCAGAATCTTCATTCTGCATATAGGCATCAGTGTACGAGTTGGCTTCAAGCGCCATATCGGTTCGCACAAGCTTTGTGAGTAGCGCACTAAAATGTTCCGCCACGCCACGGGTTCGACCCAGAGTGAGTACACCTGGTACGTCGATTGTCGGGCGCGGACTTCTAGTCGCCAAGTTCCCTGAGAGCATCATGCATTGACTCGAAATTAGGTGCTGACATCGGGATGTTAAAGCACCGGTTCTCATCTGTGACTGACAATTGGTAACATTTACGTCGTTTTTAGACGTGGCTCCCGAGTTTTCTAACAATAAATAAGCTTTTCAAGCTTTTAGTTGATTTTCTCGGGATCGTGAACTAGTGAGTTAGTGGTGGCAATATGAAATTGTGCCACTATTTTGAACTCATGGCGACATCTTTGTTTATGTCCATTGGCCACTGTATGGCCACCCGCTGATAATGTGAGGTAGATCACATTTTATTGACGCAATGAAATTTTTCCTACTAAGTGCCTAAATAATTTCACATTAGTTCGTACACGGACGTTTATTAACATGGCTTGAGTGTGTCTTTTGATAAGACGTAATCTCCTTGGCTAACAAGAGCAAAAGATCGCAGCCTTCGGCAGCTCCTACAGGTGAATGCTTTCCAAATGTAGGCGCTGCCGAAGGCTGCGATCTTTTGATCTTTGTATTATTTCAGATACTCAATCCCTGAGTGTTATCGACCAGTCGCTCACCAAGAGCGCTCTGACGGAGGATTAATGGATTTCTGGACCTTTTTCCAGGTGTTGATTTTGGGTGCAGTAGAAGGCCTCACCGAGTTCTTGCCGATCTCTAGTACTGGTCACCAGATTATCGTTGCCGACTTATTGGAGTTCGGTGGCGAACGCGCCATGGCGTTCAACATCATTATTCAACTGGGTGCCATTCTTGCCGTCGTCTGGGAATTCCGGCCGAAGATCTTCGAAATCGTCAAAGGCCTGCCGACCGAGCGCAACGCTCAGCGTTTCACCCTCAACCTGTTGATCGCCTTTCTGCCGGCCGTGGTTCTGGGTGTGCTTTTCGCTGACATCATTCATCACTACCTGTTTAACCCGATCACAGTCGCCGTCGCTTTGGTTGTCGGCGGTATCGTGATGTTGTGGGCCGAACAGCGCAGCCACGTGATTCGCGTCGAGCATGTCGATGACATGCGCTGGTCTGACGCGCTTAAGGTAGGTTTCGTACAGTGTCTGGCGATGATTCCCGGCACATCGCGTTCCGGATCTACCATCATCGGTGGCCTGCTGTTCGGCCTGTCGCGCAAAGCAGCCACAGAGTTCTCCTTCTTTCTGGCCATGCCAACCATGGTCGGCGCTGCGGTGTACTCAGGCTACAAATACCGCGACCTGTTCCAGCAGAGCGATCTGCCGGTCTTCGCCTTGGGTTTCGTCACCGCATTCATCTTCGCCATGATCGCCGTGCGCGGTTTGCTCAAGTTCATCGCCAACCACAGCTATGCCGCGTTCGCCTGGTATCGAATCGCGTTTGGCTTGTTGATTCTGGCCACGTGGATGTTTGGCTGGGTGAACTGGACGGCGGCTGCGGCGAGCTGATTACTGGCTGCTGATCAGCGCGGCGACGGCGAGGTCGTTTAACTCGCTGTCAGGGGAGTCCCGACGAAAACGCTGCAATGCCGAGGTGAAATACGCGGCTTGCAGCATGCCGTCGCTGGCGAGGTAATAACGCGCGTCTTCCTGCTCCTCGGCGGAGTAAACACGTTTGAAGTTTTCGGTCGTGTTATTCGTCGCAGAAAAAGGTGTGAGAAACAGCACAAGGATGGAAAAACCGGAAAACTGCGTGGCCTCCCACGGCGTATCGGTGCTCCCCATACAAAAACCGTCGCAATGTGCATAAACATTCGAGGTGAAGCTAAACAGGGCGAGCAGGGAGTAACGCTTCAAGCGAGAAAAAATAAACGCGGGCATAAACAAAAGACATCCTGTCAGTACAACAACACTCCGGGCAACGCTCATTCGTTGCCCGCACATTCAACGCGTCGATCAACGACCCGCCAACAACTCCGCGGCCTGATCCAGCAACGCCAACGGATCCTTGGCCTTGTGGATATCCACCGACAACAACTGCCGAAACTTGCGCGCCCCCGGGAATCCGGTGCCCAAGCCCAACACATGCCGCGTGATGTGATGCATTGACCCACCGGCCAGCAAATGCTCGGCTATATAAGGTCGCAACTGCGCCAGCGCTTCCGCGCGGCTGATCACTGGCGCCGAACTGCCGAACAACTGCTGATCCACCTCCGCCAGCAGATACGGATTGTGATAAGCCTCACGCCCCAGCATCACACCGTCAAAGGTCTGCAAATGCTCATGGCAGGCCTCCATCGTCTTGATCCCGCCGTTCAACACAAACTCCAACTCGGGAAAATCCGCCTTCAACCGCGCAGCAACGTCATAGCGCAGTGGCGGAATGTCGCGATTCTCCTTCGGCGACAACCCCTCCAGAATCGCAATCCGCGCATGCACGGTAAAACTCGTACACCCGGCATCCCGCACCGTCCCCACGAAATCACACAGCTCCTCGTAACTGTCCCGCCCATTAATCCCGATCCGATGCTTCACCGTCACCGGAATCGACACCGCATCACGCATCGCCTTCACACAATTCGCCACCAGTTGAGGGTGACCCATCAGGCACGCACCGATCATGTTGTTCTGCACGCGATCACTCGGGCAGCCGACGTTGAGGTTCACCTCGTCGTAACCGTGCTCCTGGGCCATGCGGGCGCAGGCGGCCAGATCGAGTGGCACGCTACCGCCCAACTGCAAGGCGAGAGGGTGCTCGGCTTCGTTGTGACGGAGGAAGCGTTCGTGATCGCCATTAAGCAGCGCACCGGTGGTGACCATCTCGGTGTAGAGCAGGGCGTTCTTCGATAGGAGGCGTAGGAAGAAACGGCAATGGCGGTCAGTCCAATCCATCATCGGGGCGACGGAGAAGCGGCGGGAGAGTGGAGCGGGTTGTAGAGGCATTGGGGGAATCTGGATCAGAGGGGCGAAGGTGGGGGAGTTTATCAGGAATGGGGTGGGCAGAGCCTCACGCACTTTGATCGATGTGGCCATGCTTGGTGATGACACGCCGACGCTCGTCGGCTGAGTATCGTGGTCTGTACCAGATCGTTCCTAAAAGAATTCACTTTCGATAGTGAGCGGAGATCTCTCTCCAAATGTATTTGTATCGGAACTCAAGCCAGCGGATTAACAGTTTGTCTCTCTGACGTCGAAAGCGACTACTTGCTCGGGCTTCCAACATTTGCGCTATGTCAGAGTTTAATTGCTCTCGGTTAAATGCAGACCAGATGGTAGGAATCACGGTCTCAAGATTCGTGTAGCAGACAGGTGCGACTTCCTCGTAGAGCATCCGTTTTATTTCTAGCGGGTCGTAATCTTCGGTCTGTCGGGCGATATATTCGTAGTCCACCTCATTGTCGACGAACGTATCGGACAATGCCCAGTAGATGTCATATCGATCTTTTGCAGTCATTGTGCGATTCAAATTAGCGTTGGTCGTTTTCATCGCGAAAACGTCGTCAACGACTTTGAATTCTGGTCGTACATGAGGGGCTGGGTTTTCAATGTGATACGCGCGGCTGGCTTTGCCATGTTTGACTCCCTGTCATCGAATTAACCGCTGCCGACTGTATCAGACTTGCTTTGGTCAGTGACTGGCGACAATGCACTCGTCATTTTTCGTGAATTTAAACAGCAACGCCTGTGCTTGTTTAAGTGAATCGAGCTGGTGCAGTCCAAGACCTACAACTCCTTGCGCCACCCCCTACACCTAAGACAGAATCCGCCGGCTTGTGCCTCTAGCTCGCGGGTTCTATCGTTCCTGGGTTACTGAAAACAGTGATCGGGTTTGGTAGCCCGTCTCCGTCAGAAGCACAAGACTACTGTCTTGCGAGGGCGTTTCTCGTCTTCGTTTTATGGTGGTCATGCGCGGGGCGTCTTCGGATGCGCCGGGGTTCCTGACGACCGGTCTACCAACCTGCGTATGGCCTCCACCCTTCGTTTGGTAGCGAGAGTGATGGCTCCTTTTCGTTTATCCGTCAGGAGTTACACCATGTTCAACCCAACACCCAACCCGCCAGAAACCGATCCGGCATCCCCCTACGAATCCCCCAGCTCCAAAAAACTCCACGAAGCCGCCGAGCGCGCGCTCGATCACTATCTGCTACCCGCCAGCCAGATCATGGCCAGCGCCAACGAGCCCGAACGCATGTACTTCGCCAATCCAAAGTACGACTCGGAATCCCTGTTGGCCAATGCCAGCGAGACGCTGAGTTCCGCCTCCGAAATGCTCAATAACTTCGCCGCGACGCTGGATCCCTCGCACCGCAAAACCGCGCTGGGGATTGCGCAGGTGGTGATGTTGGGGGAGTTGGCGGTGAATCAGGCGTTGGATAACGTTGAGGTGAAGGCGTAAATCGTGTCCCTCTGTGGCGACGGGTTACCGTTGCCGCGGACGGGATCAGTTTGGTTGTTTGAGATGAGCTGAGAGCTCTTTCCAGGCGTCGCCGTAGTTAAAGCGTAACCAAGCCGTGTGCAGCCTGTGGCGCTGGCGCCGCAGCCAGCTGTTTTTCTTCGCCGCCAGCATTTCCTCGATATCGCGGTTTAACTCATCGGCGTCGAATCCTGTCCAGATCGGCGGCAGTGGACCTGCCAGGTTCCAGGCGCAGACGACGGCGACTTCCGAGTACAGGATGTCCTTGATCTGTTCCGGGTCGTAGCCTTCGACTTGGCGGGCGATGTAGGGGAAGTCCACTGCGGTGTCGACGAAGATCCAGGATAATGCGTCCCGGATTTTGTATAGCTCGGCTGGACTTGGTTCACGTCTCAAGCGCAGATCTCCCGGCGTCAAGCGGCGCTGATACGTTCGATAACAGGAGCGAGTGCTGGGCGCTTGTTTTGCCATTCTTCTTTGGTAATCCCCAACAAAACCACATCAACCCGGGTCCCATCCTTCACCACGTTCTGCCGCCGAACACCCTCAACCTCAAACCCAAACTTCTGATGCATCTTCACCACCGCCGCATTCATCGCCAGCACTTCGCAATTCAGCTTCTCCAACCCCGCCACATCAAACGCGTAATCAAGCATCCAGAACTCGACCACGCTGCCCAAGCCCTTACCCTGCAACCCGACGTCCAGATAAAACGCCCAATCCGCTGTCTTGTGCAAAACGTTAATCGCATTCAACGAAACAACCCCGACCGCTTGCTCATCCTTGATCACCACAAACACTTGTTGCCGTGGATTGCCCTGCAAAGAGGTCAGCCAGTCGGCATGCTCCTGTTCGGTGATTTCGTGGGAGGTGTACATGAATTTGCGCACGTCTTCCTGGTTGCGCAGGGTGCGGACGTGGGCCTGGACGGCGGGGTTGGCGTCGGTGAGGGGGAGGAATTGCATGGGGATGTCCTTGTCTGGCGGGTGAGCGATTCTGAACTGGCGCTGTTGATCAGGGAAGTTGCATGTTGTGGTGTCCGGTTGCATGAGGACGAGAGAGCAATTCCCTCGCCACAGGGGCAGTATCAGGTCTGGATACTTATTGCGGCACGGCGATCCATTCGCTCAGTACTTTCTGATATTTGCCGGTCACTTTGCTCAGGTGCAGCCACTGATCAACGTACAACTTCCAGCTGATGTCATCGCGCGGCAGCAGGTAGGCCTTTTCCCCGTACTGCATGAATTGCTGCGGATTCACCGCGCACAACCCCGGTTTCAACTTCTGCTGATACAGCGCTTCCGAGGCGTCGGTGATCATCACGTCGGCCTTGTTGTCGAGCAGTTGCTGGAAGATGGTCACGTTGTCGTGCAGGGCCAGTTGCGCCTTGGGCAGGAAGGCATGGACGAAGGCTTCGTTGGTGCCGCCGGCCGGTTCGACCAGGCGCACGTTGGGCTGGTTGATCTGCTCGACAGTTTGGTATTTGGATTGATCGGCGCAGCGCACCAGCGGGATCTTGCCGTCGACGTCGAGGGTGTTGCTGAAAAAGGCCTTTTTCTGCCGCTCCAGCGTCACCGAGATGCCGCCCATGCCGATGTCGCATTTGCCGGCCTGCATGTCCGGCATCAGGGTTTTCCAGGTGGTCTGCACCCACTCGACCTTGACCCCGAGGCTGTCGGCCAGCGAGCGTGCCATGGTGATGTCGATGCCCTCGAAATCGCCGTCGGTGCGTTTGAAGGTGTAAGGCTTGTAGTCGCCGGTGGTGCAGACGCGCAGTTGGCCTTGTTGCTGGATGGTGTCCAGGTGCGACGGTTGTTCCGCTGCCTGAGCGCTGAAGGTCAGGGGCAGGGCCAGTAAGGTACCGAGCAAGATTTTGGTTTTTATCATGGCTGTCGGGCTTCAAAGGGATCGGAGCCAGAAGTTAACCACGTTCTGGGCGCTGATCCCTATCGGCAGAGTGCGCCTACAGCCCCAATCCTTCCTGAACCACCGACAACAGATTGTTTTCCGTCAGCGCGATGGCATCCAGTTCCTGCCCGGTTTCCACGGTTTGCATCCACCAGTGGCTTTCGTGATGTTCATCGACGGTGCGCAGCAGGTAGGTGTTTCTGTCCGGCAGGGTAATTTGCACGCGCCCCGCGCCGTCTTCGGTAAATCGTGCGATGGGATCAAAGGTCAGGCTTTGATGATTTGCTTCGATCACCAATTGATCGATGGCGTAATCGTGGGATTCGCCATCCGGAGAGGTTTCGCAGATGTGCGTAGGATTGCGCCGAATTTTCAGTCCGACTTCGGTCACCGGTTGCAGCCAGGTTTCGATGCGGTGGTACAGGTCGTACACCTGAGCGGGCCAGCAATCGATCTCCAGTTCGGCGCAGGTGATGTCGTCCGCGTGGCTGTGCCGGGTTTGCTTGAGCTTCGCGGCGAGTTCGTCTGCTTTACTCATTTCGGTTCCCTGTTTGTGGTGTCTGCTTATTAATCGTAGACCTTTCAACGGGGTACAACGTTGCCGTGCGTCATGCGCTTGCAACACAAGCGTGTCGAAATCTGCGCTGACCAGTCTGGTCAGGATCGAAAACCACGGACGCAGGCGTCCCAAGGAGCGGGTACATGAAAAAGCTGTTTACAATTTTGGCAGTGATTGCGCTGACGGCCGGTAGCATCGGCCTGAGTTCGGCGCGCCAATCGCAGTCGAGCAAGGCGCAAGCGGAGTCGGTAGCGGGAGTGTTCGATTATTACCTGCTGACGCTGTCCTGGTCGCCGACCTTCTGTTTGACGCACAAGGACGACGTGCAGTGTTCCGGCAAGGGTTATGGCTTTGTCCTACACGGCTTGTGGCCGCAGTACGCCAAGGGCGGCTGGCCGCAATCCTGTCCGCCGCTGACCACACTGTCGGCCGCGGAAAGCAGCAAGGGCATGACGCTGTTCCCAACCAAAAAACTGCTCGATCACGAATGGTCCAAGCACGGCACTTGCAGCGGCCTCGGTGCGATGGGGTATCTGGATGCGGCGGATAAAGCGGTTGGCACGGTGAAAATTCCGCAGGAATTGCAACCGTTCAGCACGTCTTATTACTTCGAGGCGCAGGAAATTTCCGATTTGTTTCGCAAGGCCAATCCGGGGATTCCGGCCGACGGCATCGCGGTGATTTGCAGTGGTCCGGAGTTGTCGGAAGTGCGTGTGTGCATGGGCAAGGATCTGCAGTTTGGCGCGTGTGGCAAGGGTGTGAAAACTCAGTGCCGGGCGGGGGATATTCGGGTGCCCCCGGCGCGGTGATGTGATCTGGTTTGAGCACTGAGCACTGAGCACTGAGCACTGAGCACTGAACCTGTGGCGAGGGGATTTATCCCCGATGGACTGCGCAGCAGTCCCATTTCTGGGGGCCTCTTCGCGACCCATCGGGGATAAATCCCCTCACCACAGGAGGTTTCGGTTTACTCAGACGAATCTCTCCATATCCATGCTCGACACCCCGCGCAAAAACTCCACCAACCCTACCTGCAATAAGCACTGAGCACTGAACCTGTGGCGAGGGGATTTATCCCCGATGGACTGCGCAGCAGTCCCATTTCTGGGGGCCTCTTCGCGGCCCATCGGGGATAAATCCCCTCACCACAGGAGGTTTCGGTCTGGTCAGACGAATCTCTCCATATCCATCCCCGACACCCCGCGCAAAAACTCCACCAACCCTACCTGCAATAAGCACTGAGCACTGAACCTGTGGCGAGGGGATTTATCCCCGATGGACTGCGCAGCAGTCCCATTTCTGGGGGCCTCTTCGCGGCCCATCGGGGATAAATCCCCTCACCACAGGAGGTTTCGGTCTGTCAGACGAATCTCTCCATATCCATCCCCGACACCCCGCGCAAAAACTTCACCAACCCTACCTGCAATAGTCGCCGCAAAAATAATTCGACCCACGGCTGTCATCCAATCGCGCATTACGCCGATACAACGGGGCGGGTGCGGGGCGTTTGCCCCTTGCACCCCGGTGGGCTACGCTCACAATTCATAAGGGTTTCGGGCTAACGCCCCTGTCGTACCTGCCCAGGACATGCTTTTGCCAATCCCCATTCACGATCCGCATCAGGCTCCCGGCACGCTAAAGCGTCTGCCGCTGCGCAAAGCGGCGGTGCTGTTTATCGTTGCGGTGAGTTTGTGCCTGTTTGGTTTGCTGTACCTGCAACTTGAGCAGTCGCGGCGCCAGGATCTGACGGTGGCGCAAATGGCCTCGAGCAACCTGACCCGGGCGATGGCGCAGCAGGCAGAGGATACGTTTCTGGCGGCGGACCTGGTGCTGACCAGTCTGGTCGACTGGATTCAGGACGACGGTTACGGTACGGCGCTAAGGCCGCGATTGCAGAAAACGCTCTCCCGACGCGTGCAGCAGCTGGAGCAGTTGCACGGTATGTTTCTGTTCGACGACCACGGACAGTGGGTCGTTACCTCATTCCCTGATCTGCCCCGTGGCAACGGCGTGGCTGACCGCGAATATTTCAAGTTTCATCAGCAGAACGTCTCGGAGGTAGCGCACATCGGCCCGGCGATTCGCAGCCGCGAGAACGGCGAATGGATCATCCCGATCTCCAAACGCGTCAACGATCGTGCCGGCAACTTTCAGGGTGTGTTGCTGGCCGGGATCAAAATGTCGTACTTCGAGCAGTTCTTTAAAAGCTTCAGCCTCGATGATAACGGGATCATGTTTATCGGCCTGACTGACGGCACTTTGCTCGCCCGCCGGCCGTACGATGAATCTCTGATTGGCACGTCACTGGCCAAAGGCGAAATTTATCAATCGCTGTTGCCCAATGCCGCTGCCGGAACGGCGATGTTCAAATCGGTGGTCGATGGTGTCACCCGTTTGTACGGCTACCGGCAGCTGTCGGCTTATCCACTGGTGGTGTCGGCCGCGACTTCGCGGGACACGATTCTCAAGGGTTGGTATGACCGCGCGTTTCAGTCGAGCGTGATTGTAGCGCTGGTGATCCTGGGTGTCGGTTTGTTCGGCTGGGTGTTTATCCATCAAGTGCGCGACGGCGAGCGGATCGAGAAAAACCTGCGCAAGGCGCAACGGGCGCTGGAACAGATCGCCACTCACGACAGCCTCACCGGGCTGGCCAATCGGCGCCTGTTCGAGCGATCTCTGGAGATTGAGTTTGCCCGTGGCGCGCGGCAGGCCAGTCCGGTCAGCCTGATCATGCTCGATATCGATTTCTTCAAGCGTTACAACGACGCTTATGGGCACGTGGCGGGGGATCATTGCCTGACGCAAGTGGCCCAGGCGCTGAAGACCTGCTGCCAGCGCAAGTCCGATCTGGTCGTGCGCTACGGAGGCGAGGAGTTCGCGGTTTTATTGCCCGACACAGACATCAATGGCGCATTGGCGATTGCCGGGCAGATTCGGCGCGGTGTGATCGACAAGCGCATCACCCACAGTGGTTCACCCACCGGTTATCTGACGGTCAGTCTGGGTTGCTACTCGTTTATCCCCAGCGGCAATGACAGCATTGAATTGTTTATCCAGCGCGCGGATGCGGCGTTGTATCAGGCCAAAAATGCCGGACGCAATCGGGCGGCGGTGCTGTCGACGGATGACGGCATAGGTGAGCTGATGCGCTACGACCGCTGAACCAAAGACCACCACAACAAAACTGTGGGAGCTGGCTTGCCAGCGATAGCGGTCTGTCAGCTTGAGAAGAGCTGACGGTAGTGACGCCATCGCTGGCAAGCCAGCTCCCACAGGAATTTTCAATCAGCACAGATTGTGTGAATGCCTAGAGAGCACGTGGGAGGATTTTCACCACGGATGGCTCTTGTTCGTTCAGCCACCCGTGCCACCGCCCGCACCGCCGGTACCACCACCCGCCGAACCGGTGCCACCGCCGGCGCCCGAGCCCGATCCGCTGGCGCCGCCGTTGGTGCCGGTGCCGTCGGAGCCGTTACCGCCCGATGGCGCGCCCGGTGTGTTGTCCGGTGGCATGGTCGAGCCGCTGGTGGAGCCCGATTTGGTGCCTGTTGCATCGGCGCCGTCGTTGGCAGCGAAGCTGGCAGCCGATGCCGTGGCCAGCAGGCCAGCGAGCAGTAACGAGGTAAGTTTGCGCGTCATCATGGTACGTCTCCAAAAAGGGGATTTACCTGATATTGGTCTGATGCGCCCAACGCTTGGTGCCGCCCGAGTGACGAGCGGTCGATGGAGTGGCCTACTGATCTTCAGGAATATTGGCTATTTGCCGAGCGCTGCACCGGGACTAACGTAGTCACACATTCACTTGCCCCGGAAAACTACCATGCAACCTCGTATCGATTTTTACACTGCTTCCCCGGACGCCCTGAAAGCGATGCTCGCCCTGGAAACAGCCGTCTCAAAGCTGCCGCTGGAAAAAAACCTGATCGAACTGGTCAAGCTGCGCGCCTCGCAGATCAACGGCTGCGCCTTCTGTATCGACATGCATACCGCCGATGCAATCAAGGGTGGCGAAACTCCGCGGCGCCTGTTCGCGGTGACCGCATGGCGTGAAGCGCCATTCTTCAGCGACCGTGAACGCGCCGCGCTGCTGTGGACCGAATCGCTGACCCAACTGAGCCTGACGCACGCGCCGGACGAAGACTACGACGTCGTTGCCGCGCAGTTTTCGCCGAAGGAAATGGTCGATCTGAGCGTTGCGATCAATACCATCAACAGCTGGAACCGCTTGGCGGTAGGCTTCCGTAAAACTCCTCAGGCCTGAAACCACTCCACCATCCCCTGGAAGAGTGCGTCTGTCGTCAGATGCTTATTTGAGCCACTGACCGGGTGTGCTGCCGGTCATGGCTTTGAAGAACGCGATGAACGCGCTGTCACTGGCGAAGCCCAATTCGAAGCTGCAATAACTGAGGCTGCGTCCGGTGGCGAGCAACTCCATGGCGCGCATCAACCGCCATTGCTGGCGCCACTGCTGATAACTCATGCCGGTTTCGCGCTGGAAGATTCGGCCGATGGTGCGGCTGCTGGCGCCGATCTGGCGTTCCAGCACTTGCAGTTCCGGCGGCAATCGTTCCGGGGTTGCGAGCAGTGGCAGCAAACGCTTGTCCCGTGGCAAGGGCAACAACATCGGTTGTTGCGCCGCCTCGACAATTTCGCTCAGGCACAAACCCAGTAAATGGGCGAATTTGCCTTGTTGCCAATCAGTGTCGAAATCCGCCGTAGCCATGGGCTCCAGCACGGCGCGCAGCAGAGGGCTGACCTCGATGACGCAAACTTGTTGCGGCAGCTCGCGGCACAATTCAGGGACCAGGTAAATGGAGCGGTAATCAACGCTTTGCTGCATCTGTGCCCGATGGCTCACACCCGCCGGAATCCACGCCGCTCGCGACGGTGGCAGCAGACACAATTGCTGCGCGAGGGTGATGCGCGTGCAGCCCTGTCGGGTGTAGAGCAGTTGCCCGTGCAGGTGCTGATGTTGGCCGGAATCGTGATCACCCAGTATTGCTGCGATGCCGATCACCGGCGCCGAGTAACAGTCCGCATCAAAGAGTGTGTGGGCATCAATCCAAGCCATGGGTTGTCCGATTTGCGCGATAAATTGGCAGGATTCGGATAATACGCCAATCAGCAGTTCTTAAACTCCTCGGCGGTTTACTTGAGGAGTCATAAACAATGAACAACAAAAATCTGTTGCCGCTGGCGATTGCGTTGCTGATGTTTCCGCAGATTGCGCAGACCCTTTACAGCCCGGCGCTGGGGGATATCGGTCGGGTGTTTAAAGTCAGTCCTGAGGCGGCAGCGCAGACCTTGTCGGTTTACTTCCTGGCCTTTGCCGTGGGCGTGGTGGTGTGGGGGCGATTGTGTGATCGCATCGGCCGGCGTCCGGTCATGCTTATGGGATTGGCGATCTACGCGGTCGCCATGGTTATCGCCTTGCGAGTCAGCAGTTTCAACGGTCTATTGCTGGCGCAGGGGGTGGCAGCATTTGGTGCGGCGGTGGGCTCGGTGGTCACGCAGACTTTGCTGCGCGACCGTTTCAAAGGGGCAGAACTGGCGCAGGTTTTTTCCCTGGTGGGCATCGCGTTGGCGGCAAGTCCGGCGATCGGTTTGTTCAGCGGTGCCAGCCTGGTCGAAGCATTCGGTTATCGCGGGGTGCTGGGCGCGCTGGTTTTGCTGGCCGCGACGCTGTGGCTCTGGAGTTGCTACGCCTTGCCGGAAACCCGTCCTGAGCAAACACCCCATGTCGATCTGTGGGAAACCCTCGCACGCATGTTGCGCGACTTGGGCATCTGGCGCTCGGCGTTATGGATTGCTGCGTTCAATGTGGCGCTGTTCAGTTATTACAGCCTTGGCCCGTTCATTTTTCAGCGCCTGAACCTGGACGCAACATGGTTCGGCTACAGCGGCGTGATCCTCGCGCTGGGCTCAGGTTTTGGCGCATGGGCCAACAAGCGTTTATTGCAGGCAGGGTTTGCCGCGATGCAGTTGATCCGGCTCGCCGCCATCACCGGTTTGCTCGGTGGCGTTGGCGTCTGGTGGCTGCAGGACAGTGGCGCGTTTGTGCTGCCGATGTTGCTGATCGTGCTGGCGTTCGGCATGGCCATTCCCAATATTCTCGGCATGGCGCTGGTTGATTATTCGGATCGTCTCGGCACTGCCGGAGCGTTATTGGGGCTGATTTATTACCTGCTGATTGGCGCGGGCATGATGCTCGCCGGGTGGTCTCAGGCCCTCGGGGAAACCCTGATAGTGTGCAGTGCCGTGGCATTGCTGCTGACAATAAGAGCAACAAAAGCAATTGTTTAAGAAGTGTAAGCGCTGTAGGAAGCGTCTTGCATTTGTGTAGGAGGGCTCCGACTATCACGATTATTGATGATGTGGCATTACGCCATTCAATGATCGCAAGGAAGTTGCGTGCCGTATTCTATTCGCGCTGTTTTTCCTCGTCATGTCACACGTTGGCCGCTGTGGTCGGTCGTAGTGTTGAGCGTAAGTACTTCCTCGCTTGAAGCGGCCGAACCTGTCGCGCCTGGCCAGGAAGTGCTGCGCCAGCAGCAACAGCAACAGCGCGACTTGCAACAGCTGCAACTTGAGCAGAGAAAACGTCAGCTGGAGCGCGGCGCGTTCGGCCCGGCGCCGGTCACCCCGGCGATTCCCCAAACCGTTACGCCCGATGAGCGCTGCTGGCCGTTAAGCGGCACGCGCATCGGCGGCGTCACGCTGATCGACAGCGACAAACTCAATGCCCGCATCAAGCCGCTGCTCGCGCCATGCATGGGCGTCGGCCAGATCAATCATCTGCTGGCGACCATCACCGCGATTTACGTCGAAAAGGGCTACATCGCCAGCCGTCCCTACCTGGTGAGTGCTCCGGCAGCGGGGCAATCGCTGGATATCCGGATCGACGAAGGCTACATCGAGTCCATCGAACTGGCCGATCAAAGCCTGCCGGTTTCCCTCGGTGGTGCCTTCCCGGGCATGCTCGGCGGGCCGTTGAACCTGCGCGATCTGGAGCAGGGGCTGGATCAGTTGAACCGCTTGCGTTCGGTTGACCTCACCGCCGATATCGCCCCCGGCAGCCAGCCCGGCGCCTCACGGATCATCCTGCGTTCGCGCACCACCGGGCACTCGCGCTGGGCCTTGAATGCGGGGATCGACAACCTCGGTAGCGCCAGCACCGGGCGCGACCGCGACACGCTCAGCCTGAGCCTCGACAGCCCGCTGGAACTCAACGACCTGTTGAGCCTCAGCGCCAGTGACACGTTGAATCAGGGCGACCGCTACAGCCGCAACGCCAGCCTGTATTACGCGATCCCCTACGGCTACTGGACCTACAGCGTGTTCGCCAGCCACGCCGAATATCGCGCGCCGTTCAAATTGCCGAGCACGACCTTTCACAGCACCGGCATCACTGACCAAGTCAGCCTGCGCGCCGACCGCGTGTTGTGGCGCGACCAGAGCCGCCAGCTCAGCGCCAACCTGCAACTGGCGCACAAGGACGTCGACAGCTACCTGCAACACGTCCGTCTGGGCATCCAGAGCCCGACCCTGACCGTGGCCGAAGCCGGGCTCAATCTGTTCTGGCTCGACCGCGCGGTGTGGAATCTCGACGTCAACTATGCACAAGGTCTGCGCTGGTTCGGTGCCGATGACGATTCCCGACAGGCGATCAACAACCTGCCGAAGGCCCAGTTTCGCAAGTATCGCGCCGGCCTCAGTCAATGGCGCAATGGCCAGTTCGGTGCGCAAGCCTGGCAATGGCAGAGCCAACTGAATTTGCAGTACAGCCCTGATCCGCTGCCGGCCATCGAGCAACTGTTGGGTACCGACGATTCGGCGGTGCGCGGTTATCGCGTCAGCAGTGCCTCCGGTGCCAGCGGTGCGATCTGGCGCAACACCTTGCGCCTGCCGCTGCGCAGCGAATGGCCGGTGCAGATCACCCCGCGTGTCGGCCTCGACCACGGCTGGATCAAGGCCGACCACGGCGCCCAGGGTCAACGCCTGAGCGGCGCCAGTGTCGGCCTGAATATGGGCTGGAAGAACCTGCAAGTGGACGTCGATTACCAGCGCGCCCTCAACACCCCAAACGGTCTGCAACATGAGCCCGAAACCTGGCTGATGCGGGTCGGGGTGCAGATATGACTCACACCAATAATGCAGTGAACAAACAGCCGTCGGATCTGAGCGCGACAGCCACGGCCAACACCAAAACGCGCGACGTGATGCCGTACTTACATGGAGACGTTTTTATGCCAGCACATACCTTTGCATTTCATCTTTCCCCACGGGGCAAATTGCGCTGGGCGATCGCCAGCCTGTTCTTCGCCGTGCACCTGCCGAGCGCTTTGGCCGGTGGTGTAGTCGTCGCTCCCGGACCGGGCGGCACGGCGCAATTGCAGACTCAGGGCGGTGTGCCCATCGTCAATATCGTCGCGCCCAACGGCTCGGGCCTGTCGCACAACCAGTTCCTCGACTACAACGTCGACCGCCAGGGTCTGGTGCTGAACAACGCCTTGCAGGCCGGGCAATCGCAACTCGCCGGGCAACTGGCAGCCAACCCGCAACTGCAAGGGCAAGCGGCGAGCGTGATCCTCAACGAAGTGATCAGCCGCAACCCGTCGGCCATCAACGGCGCACAAGAAATCTTCGGTCGCGCCGCCGATTATGTGCTGGCCAACCCCAACGGCATTTCGGTGAATGGCGGCAGTTTCATCAACACGCCGAACGCCAATCTGGTGGTCGGTCTCCCGGAGTTGAACGACGGCAAACTGCAAGCCCTGAGCACCCGTGACGCCAGCGGCCAGTTGCAGATTCAGAGCGGTGGCCTGCGTAACGGCGAGGGCTCGATCAACCTGATCGCCCCGCGTATCGACAGCCAGGGCGCGCTCAATGCCCGCGACCAATTGAACCTCACCGTCGGCCGCAATCAGGTCGATTACGCCAGCGGCCAGGTGAAGGCTGTGGACCCGGCAGGCAACACCACCGATCAACGCATCGACGCCAGCCTGTTCGGGGCGATGCAAGCCGGACGCATCAATATCGTCAGCACCGCCGAAGGCGCTGGTGTGCGAGTGGGCGCAGTACAAGTGGCCGGGCGCGATGGCGTGCAGATTCGTTCTGCCGGCGACCTCAGCGTCAGCGGCGATGCCGTGGCGAACAGTCTCGAGGTGACGCGCGCCGGCATCCGCAGCAGCCAGGGCGATGTCGGTCTGCACAGCGGCAAGGACCTGACATTGGCCGCCACCGATGTCAGTGGCCGTGACGTTAGCGTCGATGCCAAGCGCAACCTGACCCTGAGCACGGTCGAAAGCCGCAAGCTCCAGGAAAAACGCGAAAACTGGAGTAACAGCACCATCGGCATCACGTGGGAAACCTACGACCGTAGCCAAACCGACAGCGAGTCGCGTCAGCACGGCAGCCAGATCATTGCCAGCCGCGACGCGACATTGTCCTCCGGCAAAGACACTCAACTGCATGCAGCAAAAGTCGAAGCGGCGAACAATCTCAGCGTGCAAAGTGGCGGTGATCTGCGTCTGACCGCCGCCACCGAAAGCCACACCCAGACCGATCAGGGCAACCATCGCAAACACCTGTGGAAGGCCAACTGGAACACCAGCAGCGAAGAGCAGCGCAGTGTCAGCAGCCAGTTGAAGGCTGGCAACATCGCCCTGCAAACCGCAGCGCTGTTGCGTTCCGAAGGCGCCGAGTTGAACAGCTCGGGCGACCTGCAACTGGCCGGCAAACAAGTGGAAATCACCACGGCCACACGCACCGATCGCAGCAACGACAATCGCTATTCCGGCGATCTGGTTGGCGGTGGTTTCTTTGGCAAAACCGGTGATGCCGACAAGGGCCAGACCCAGCATCAGGGCAGCAAGGTCAATGCGGCGGGCAAATTGATCGTCAAGGCTGACGACGTCCGTATCAGCGGCAGCCAGGTCCGTGGCGGCACCGACGCGAGCGTGATCAGCGACAAGGGTTCGCTGATCGTCGACGGCGTGCAGGACACCTCGCACAGCAACAATCATGACAAGGACAGCAAGTTCTTCGGCATCAGCAAAGACGAGTCGCGCCAGAACGCCAAGGACAGCACCACGGTGCGTAGCGAACTGGTGTCCGACAGCAATCTCAAGCTCAAAAGCGCCAAGGACATCGAAGTGGCCGGCTCGACCGTCAAGGCGGGCGGCGCGCTGACGGCGGACGCGGCGGGGGATGTAAACGTGCATTCTGCGCAGAACAGCCACGACAGCAGCACCACGACTGAAACCCGTGGCTTCGGCGCCTACGCCAAAGAGCAAACACCGGAGCAATATCGCGCCGGGATTCATTACGAAGACAAACAACAAACCGTGACCCGCAACGACGTCACGCAGCAAGGTTCCAGCCTCAGCGGCGGCAGCGTACAAGTGAAGGCGGGCGGTGACGTGACCCTCAAGGGCGCGGACGTTAAATCCACCGCTGGCGACACGACGTTGAGCGGTAAAAACGTGTCGTTGCTGGCCGAGCAGGACAGCCACAAAACCACCACCGACACGTCCAGCACTGGCGGCGGTTTCTATTACACCGGCGGCCTCGACCGCGCCGGCAGTGGCATCGATTTCGCCCACAGCACCTCGCAAGACACCGGCAGCAAAACCACTGCGCAAACCACCAGCGTGCAGAGCAGCGGCGGCCTGACGATCAACGCCGACAAGCTCGCCACCGAAGGCGCGCAAGTGAAGGCTGGCAACGGTCTGAACATCGCGGCCAACGAAGTCGATAACCGCGCGGCCAGCAACACCGAAAGCAGCACTCACAACCAGAGCAACTGGTCGGCGGACATCGGCGCCAACGTCGAGTACAAAGACATCGCCCGGCCTATCGCTGGTGCGGTTAAAGATGTGCTGAACGCCAAGGTGCCGGACAAGGATGCACTGGCCAATCTCGGTCAGCCGAACGTCGGTATCGACGTCGCGGTCGGTCACGGCAGCGGCGAAAAAACCGAGCAAGGCAGCAATGCTGTGGTCAGTCGTTTTGACGGCGGCACTGTCGACATGAACGTCGCTGGAACCCTGCACGACCAAGGCACGCAGTACAACGCCAGCGCCGGTAAAGTGAACATCAGCGCCGACAAACTGGTCGCCGATGCCGCGAGCAATACCCACACCAGCACCGACAGATCGGTGGATGCCAAAGTCGACGTGCGGGTCTACACCAAAACCGGCGAAGACGTGAATGTCGCCGGTAGCGGCGCGGGTGGCAGCAGCCAGTCGAGCAAGGACAGTTCCACGGCGGTGGTCGGCGCTTATGCCGGCGGCCAGGGTGTGAACATCAAGGTCGGTGGCGACGCACAGTTCGAAGGCAGCCGTTTCGAGGGCGGGCAGGGCGGCGTCAGCGTCAAAACCGGCGGCGATCTTGCGCTGAATCAGGCCAACGATCGCCAGAACAGCAGTGACGCCAGTCTGCGCGGCAATGGCTCGCTGACGGTTGGCACCTTGCCGGGCACCGACGGCACCAACGTCGATCTCGGCGCCGGTTTCCAGCTCGATCACAGCACCAAGCAGACCACTGACACTCAGGCCCACGTCGCAAGCATCACCGGCAACGGCCCCGTACAACTGAGCAGCGGCGGCAATCAGGTCCAGCAAGGCACGACGATCGACAGCGCTGGCGCTATCGATCTGCATGCTGACGGCAAACTCGATCTGCAAGCGGCGACCAACACTCACACTGCCACCGGCAGCAATCTAGGCGGCGGTTTGAAGGGCGGCGGCAGCAAAACCAGCAGCGAGAAGAGCCGCGATCAGGGCGGCAATCTCAGTGGCAATTTCAACATCGGTCGGGTCAATGAAAACTCACAAACGCTGACCGGTGGCCAACTCAACAGCCAGAGCGGGATCACCCTGAGCGGTGACGCTGTTCATCTGCAAGGCACGCAAATCAGTGCACCAAACGTCAACGTCGATGCACAGAAGGGCGGCTATGTTCAGGAGTCGGCACAGTCCACTGAAAGCCGTAACAACTGGAACGTCGCATTGAATGCCGGCGGCAACCTGAGCAGCAAGAAACCGACAGCCGCCGATGAGCAGGCCAGCAGCGACCACGGTTTCAATGCCGGGGCCAAGGTTGGCGTGGATTACCTGCAGGGCACCACGCAGCAGAACAGCCAGATCAAGGCTGACAGCGTGGTGTTGAACAGCGCAGGTGATGCAGAGTTGGCTGGCGCGCGAATCGATGCGAAGACTGTCAGCGGGAATGTCGCAGGTGATTTGTCGGTTGCCAGTCGTCAAGACTCGAAGACAAGCGCCAAGGTTGACGTGGATCTGGGCCTGACCGCCAAGAAGAACCCACCGAACGACAAGGAAAAACCCGCCGGCACCGACTACAAGCCAACGCTGAAAGCCCAAGGTGAATACGCGCACAAGGACAGCGTCGCGCAGGTGTCCGGCATCAGCGCCAGTCAAGGTGTAAACCTGAATGTGGGCGGCGCGACACAACTGACCGGCGCTCGGATTTCGGCGAGTGAAGGCACGGTGGGGCTGGGTGGTTCGAAGGTCAGCAGCACCGATCTGAACAACCACGATTACGGCATCAAGGCTGGCCTCGATCTGCCACAAAAAACAGAGGAAAACGCTCCAAAGGTTTCCCTTGAAAACGGCAACCTCAAAGTCGGCCCGGTCACCTTGAGCGGGCATCTCGATATCCAAACCCTGCAGGCCGGAATCGACGAAAAAGGCTGATCCCGACACTCCCGTGTAGGAGCTGCCGCAGGCTGCGATCTTTTGCTCTTGGAAAACCAGGATCAAAAGATCGCAGCGTGCCGCAGCTCCTACAGGGGAATTTGCTTATGATCGGAATGATTTGCCGGTCTTAATAGTAACCATTACTATTCACGCCCCTTTCCTCAGCACAACATCCATACCCCCATGCGTCCCCGCAGACCCGGCTTTTTCGAGCATTACGAAGAGTTGATCGGCACCTGGACTCGCCGCCTGCGCAATCGCGCGCAGGCCGAGGATCTGGCGCACGACACCTTTGTGCGGGTGCTTGAGTCCGATTCGGCAGAGGTGCAGCAACCCCGGGCGTATTTGCACCAGACCGCGCGCAATATCGCGGTCGATGGCTATCGGCGGGAGGATCGGCGCGGCGCCATGGAGTCGGAGGCGATCGATCACAGTGCGTCGTCATCCGGCGACCCGGAGCATTACATGCATGCGATCCAGTTGGCTGACTCCATCGAACGAGCGCTCGCGGAGCTGCCGGTCAATTGCCGGAAGATTTTTGTCTGGCAGAAGATCGAAGGCCTGACCCAGGCGGAAATCGCAGAACGCCTGGGGCTGTCCAAGAACATGGTCGAAAAGTATATGATCCGCACCCTGCGGCATCTGCGTGATCGACTGGACGGGTTGCAGTCATGAGCAGCAACTTTTCATCCCCGGCCAAACAGGACATTCCATGATGGATACTCGTGATTGCGCGTGCGGGCAAACGACGGTGCGCGATGACGCGGCTCGCTGGTTTGTGCGTTTGCAGGAGCCGGCCGTGAGTGCCGACGAGCAGCAGCGCTTCGACGCCTGGCTGAATCAACATCCGCAACACCGCGATGAATTTCAACTGCTGCAAGGGCTGTGGACGGCGGCTGACCTGCTGCCGGCGCCACGCCTCAAAGCCCTCGCTGAAACCCCACCGGCGCGCCGTGAGCGACGTCCGCTGCTGCGTTATGCGGTGGCAGCCAGTGTGCTGGCGGTGGCGCTTGGATTGGGACTGTTCAGCGGCCTCAATCACCCCGGAAGCTACAGCGCCGAGTTTTCTACCGTGCTCGGTGAGCGCAAGCATGTGGCATTGCCGGACGGCTCGGTGATCGACCTCAACAGCCGCAGTCGCTTGCAGGTGCATTATGAAAAGGATCGCCGGCTCATCGAGTTGAGTGAAGGCGAGGCGATGTTCAGCGTCGAGCACGACGCCTCGCGACCGTTCGTAGTCGAGGCCGGCAGCGGCAAGGTCACGGTCACCGGTACGCGCTTCGATGTGCGCCGCGATGTGACGCAGACACGCGTGGCGGTGGAGCAGGGCACGGTGAAGGTGCAGGGACACGATGCGCCGGACAATGAATTTATCAACCTGACCGCCGGCCTCGGCACCCACGTCGATGCGCAAGGTAAAGTGGCGGCAGCCTACGCCGTCAACCCGGCGGAGCTGACGGCGTGGCGCGGCGGCAAACTGGTGTTCAACAACGCCCGCCTCAGCGAAGTGGCCGCCGAAGTGTCGCGTTATCGCGAGAAGCCGCTGACCGTCAGCAACCCCGGCGTGGCCAATCTACGCCTCACCAGCGTGTTCAAATCCGACAACACCGACGCCTTGCTCAAGGCCTTGCCGAACATTCTGCCGGTGGCCATTCGCACCCTCGCGGATGGCAGTCAGGAAATAATTTCAAAATAACATTCAGGTTTTTTTCGAGTTCATCGTCTTCCTGTTCAACTGCAACTGGTTTGCATTAACAGCCGCACACTCTTGCGATCCACAGGACTACGTTCGACGTGAAAACCACCATTGCCAATAACAAAAAATCCCCTTGGTTGCCGCTGGCCCTCGCGCTGGCGGTCAACGCTGCCGTGCCTTTGGCATTCGCGGCTGAAGCTATTCATATTCGCGCGCAGCCGCTGGGTCAGGCCTTGAGTGAGCTGGGCCAGCAAACCTCGCTGCAAGTGTTTTTCAGCCCGGACCTGGTCGCCGGCAAACAAGCCCCGGCAGTCGACGGTGATCTCTCGCCAGAACAGGCGCTGCGCCAATTGCTGCAGGGCAGCGGTCTGGATTATCAGATCAACGAAGGCTCGGTGACGCTGTCACCCGCCGCGACTTCTGCCGCCACCAACGGCCCGCTGGAACTGGGCGTGACCGACATCAAAGTGGTCGGCGACTGGCTCGGCGATGCGAATGCGGCCGTGGTGCAAAACCACCCCGGCGCGCGCACGGTGATTCGCCGCGAAGCGATGGTCGAGCAGGGCGCAATGAACGTCAGCGACGTGCTCAAACGCGTGCCCGGCGTGCAGGTGCAGGACTCCAACGGTACCGGCGGCAGCGACATTGCCTTGAACGTTGGCGTGCGCGGTCTGACGTCGCGTCTGTCGCCACGCTCCACCGTGCTGATCGACGGCATACCGGCAGCGTTCGCGCCGTACGGTCAACCACAACTGTCGATGGCGCCGATCTCCTCGGGCAACCTCGACAGCATCGACGTGGTACGCGGTGCCGGTTCAGTGCGTTACGGGCCGCAAAACGTCGGCGGCGTAATCAACTTCGTCACTCGCGCGATCCCGGAAAAAACCACTGGCGAGATCGGCACCACGCTGGAAACCACTCAGTACGGTGGCTGGAAGCACATCGACACGGCGTTCCTCGGCGGCACCGCCGACAACGGCATGGGCGTGGCGCTGTTGTACTCGGGCGTCAACGGCCACGGCTACCGCGAGCGCAACAACGGCAACGACATTGATGACGTGATCTTGAAGACGCACTGGGCGCCGACCGATCAGGACGATTTCAGTCTCAATTTCCATTACTACGACGCCAGCGCCGACATGCCCGGCGGCCTTACGCAGAAGCAGTACGACGACAATCCGTATGAGTCGGTGCGTGATTACGACAGCTTCAGCGGTCGGCGCAAGGACGTGTCGTTCAAGTGGATTCGCCAGATCGACGAGCGCACCCAGGCTGAAGTGCTGACCTACTACACCGACAGTTTCCGTGGCAGCACCATCGCCGCTCGCGACCAGAAAACCCTCAGCTCGTATCCGCGCTCTTATTACACCTTGGGCATCGAGCCGCGTGTGTCGCGCGTGTTCGACGTCGGCCCGACCACCCAGGAAGTCAGCGTCGGTTATCGCTATCTGAAAGAGGCGATGCACGAGCAGTCGAGCCGACTGGCGCTGGTCAACAACCAGCCTGTCGTCACGCCGACTTCAGACGGCCACGTGTTCCAGGATCGTACCGGCGGCACCGAGGCCAACTCGGTTTACATCGACAACAAAATCGACGTCGGCAACTGGACCATCACGCCGGGCATTCGCTTCGAGCACATCAGCACGGATTGGCATGATCGCGCCGTGCTCGACACGGCCGGCAGACCGGTGCCAGAGAAAAACCGCAGCATCGAAAGCAATGAACCGCTGCCAGCGTTGAGCGTGATGTATCACCTGTCAGATGCGTGGAAGCTGTTTGCCAACTACGAAACCTCGTTCGGCAGCCTGCAATATTTCCAGCTGGGGCAGGGCGGCTCGGGCGATAGCACCGCCAACGGTCTGCAACCGGAAAAGGCCAAGACCTACGAGATCGGCACGCGTTACAACGATGACGTGTGGGGCGGGGAAGTGACGCTGTTCTACATCGACTTCGACGACGAACTGCAATACATCAGCAACGACGTGGGCTGGACCAACCTCGGTGCGACCAAGCACCAGGGCATTGAAGCGTCGGTGCACTACGACATGGCGGCATTGGACCCGCGCCTTGATGGTCTGACCGCGAATGCCGGTTTTACGTATACCCGTGCGACCTATGAAGGTGAGATTCCGGGGTTCAAGGGGCGTGATCTGCCGTTCTATTCGCGTCAGGTGGCGACGGTTGGTTTGCGCTATGAGGTTAATCGCTGGACCTACAATCTCGACGGTTTTGCCCAGTCGAAACAGCGTTCGCCGGGTACTGGTGTGAATGCCGATGGTAGTTTTAACGGTAACTACATCACTGACGGCACGGCGGATGGGCAGTACGGTGATATTCCGGGTTATGTGACTTGGAACGTGCGCGGTGGTTATGACTTCGGGCCGCAGGTGTCGAATCTGAAGCTGGGCGCCGGGGTGAAGAACGTCTTTGACAAGCAGTATTTCACGCGTTCCAGTGATAACAATTCGGGGATGTATGTGGGGGCGCCGCGGACGTTTTTTGTGCAGGCTAGTTTGGGGTTTTGATTGATTGGTTGATTGGGTGAATATCCGTTGCTGCGGTGATGGCTACTTAGGGTTCCGCCCTTACGGCGGGTCACTTTTTCCAGACGCCGAAAAAGTAACCAAAAAGGCTTTGCCCTGACGTTCGGCCCTCGCTGTGGCTCGGGTTCCTTCGCTGCGGAATTGATCCGGGGGCATCGCCTCCGGTTTGCTGCGCTGCACCTCCTCTCGATGTGTTTGGCTGCGCCAAACGGTCGCTGCGCTCCCACCCCCGGATCAATCCCTCCACTCAGCCTGCCGACGGGCTTCCAGATCAAGATCAAGAGCTGCACTCGAGCTAACGCTCATTGTGTTGAGTGGGGCGGACTTCGCCGCATGGGGTGTTCGCAAATCAAAATTGTGGGAGCTGGCTTGCCAGCGATAGCGGCCAGCCAGCCGACCAGGCTCTGGCGGGTGTACTCGATCCCATTGTGGGAGCGAGCCTGCTCGCGAAGGCGGCCTGACAGCCGACCAATCTCAGGCAGATGTAATCAACTCACCTGTAGGAGCTGCCGAAGGCTGCGATCTTTTGATCTGCTTGGCTTTGGCTTTGGCTTTGGCTTTGGCTTTGGCTTGGGTTTTTGATCTTCTGCCCCTTCGGCAGGCCGAGCGAAGGTGTTCATCCGGGGGTTAGGCGCGCAGCGCCGTGCGGCGTAGCCGCATACATCGAGAGGAGGTGCAGCGAAGCAAACCGCAGGCGACTGCCCCCGGATGGACACCGTAGCGAGGGAACACTGAGCCTAAGCGAAGTGCCGTACGCCGGGGCAAAGCCTTTTGGGTTACCTTTTCGGCGTTTGGAAAAGGTGACTCGCCGTAAGGGCGAAACCGCCAGCGGCAGCACCCGCAGCAACGGATATGCCCCCAAACCCCACAACCCCCAAAAAACAAAATCAAAAGACCGCAGCCTTCAGCAACCCCCACACAGTTCGGGATCTGGCAGGTGCACTCGGTTCAGACCTTCAACACCTTCCCACCAATCGCCACCGCCACCAACAACACCGCCATCAACCCAAACGCAAAACTCAAACTGCTGGCATGCGCGACAAACCCAATCACCGCCGGCCCCGCCAGAATCCCCGCATAACCCAACGTAGTGATCGCCGGCACCGCAATGCTTTCCGGCATCACCGTCTGCTTGCCCACCGCCGTGTACAGCACCGGCACAATGTTCGAACAACCGGCACCGACCAGCGCATAACCGACCAGAGCGAGTTGCCAGCTTGGCGCGAACGTCGCCAGGAACAAGCCTGCCGCCGCCAACAAACCACCAAACAGAATGATCCGCGTCGCCCCGACACTGCGCACAATCCGGTCGCCCATCAAGCGGCCGGCGGTCATGGTCAGGGCAAATGCCGCGTAACCCAAACCCGCATACGCCGTGTCGATCCCGCGTTCCTGAGCGAGGAACACCGCACTCCAGTCCAGCGCCGCGCCTTCGGTGAGGAACACGATGAAGCACATCCCGCCGATAAACAGCACGATGCCGTGAGGCACCGCGAATGCAGGGCCCGAGCTTTCGCTGCCATACGGCAACATGTGCGGGACGCATTTGAACAATGCGCCGATCAGCACCGCAACCACTACCAGCATCGCACCCAGCGGCGACAGACCGAGGCCGAGCAGGGCGCTGACGCCCGCCGCGCCGACAATACCGCCGAGGCTGAACAAGCCGTGAAAACCCGACATCATGTTCTTGCCGCTGGCGCGCTCGACGATCACCGCTTGCAGGTTCACCGTCGAATCCACCGTGCCCAGCCCGGCGCCGAACATGAACAGCGTGGCGATCAGCGCCGGAACCGACGACACAGTCGCCAGCAACGGCAACGCCGCGCAGATCAGCAACGTGCCGCCGGTGGCCACGCGTCGGCAACCGAACCGCGTCGCGAGAATCCCCGCCAATGGCATCGCCAGAATCGAACCGACCCCGAGGCACAACAGCAACAATCCCAGCGTGCCCTCATTGAGCCCGGCGCGGGCCTTGGCGTAAGGCACCAGTGGCGCCCACGCGGCAATACCGAGGCCGGCGATGAAAAAAGCGATGCGCGTGGACATCTGTTGCAAGCGTCCGGGGACGAACGTGTCTTGGGGGTTGAGGCTGGTCATATCGATCCTTGGCAAAAATACATCGCGTCCCCGAGGGACAGTGATTGAGCGTCGAGGTTCGATCACAGGTACTCGGAGCCGTTTAGTCGACATCCTAACCTGTGCCGAACACCACACATCGCGATTTGTTCGACCCAGCACCGTACCCATGTAGGAGCTGCGGCACGCTGCGATCTTCTGATCTTGATTTTGAAGATCAGAATCAAAAGATCGCAGCCTCGTTTCACTCGAATGCTCCTACAGGAGATCGTGGTTTAGAGTGAGATTCTCGATAACGGGAATACAAGGACAGGTGATGACGCAGTTCTACGATGCGCGGGGCAATATCTACGGGGTGGTCGCGCCTGAAGTATTGCGTGAAGCGGGGATTGATTTGCCAGCGAATGCGACCGATTGTGCGTCATCGCGCAAGGCATGGAGTGAGGCGGCCATCGCGCTGTGCTGTGACTGGCCCGAAGGTCAGCGCCCGCCGAACAGTAAATCCCACCGCAGCGACGGCTTGCTGATCGGCCCGTTCCAGAACTCGCCGCCGTTTGACGTACTGATCGTCAACACCGACGGCACTCTCGCCGAGCGCAGTGGCAATGGCTTGACGATATTCTCGCAAGCCCTGACCGAACAAGGGTTGATGCCGGAACAAGGGGCGCTATTAAGCGTCCATCACGACAAGGGTGATGCGCTGGAGACTTCGGTAAAACCGGCGGAAGTCGAAGGTGTGAAAGGTTTCTGGCTCGATCTCGGCCAACCCGGATTCGGCGCGGGTGCGGTCGGAGCGCTCAACGTTGGAAGCGGCGAGTTCTATGGGCGTGCCGTAAGCCATGTGCAGCCCTTGGCGCAACTCGATCCGGCGTGGCACCACAGCCAGTTCGTGCGCATCGGCAATCCGCATTGTGTGACGTTGCTGACAGACGCTGGCGCATTGCCGAGTAACGAGCAAATGCGCGAATCACCGCTGAGCGAAGGCTTGACCCGAATCGCCTACGCCATGCCGACCGGCGCGGGAGTTCCGTGCCCGGCGGGTGTAAACCTGCAATGGGCGGTGCGCGAGTCCGGGCAGCGGATCGTCGCCCGGGTGTTCGAACGCGGCGAAGGGCCGACCGCTTCCTCGGGTACCAGCGCCAGTGCGGTGGCCTGCGCGGCGTGGCGAGTTGGTTGGGTCGCTGCTGGGCAAGTTCACGTGGTGATGCCCGGTGGCACGGCGCCGATTTTGCTTGAAGAAGAGCACGGGGAATTGGTCGGCGTCAGATTGTTTGGTACGGCGCGATTGATACGCTGAATCCGAAATTGCCATCGCTGGCAAGCCAGAACCCCACATTGGCGTGTTCAGCGCAAACCCCTGTAGGAGCTGCCGAAGGCTGCGATCTTTTGATCTTGTTTTTTACAATCAACCTCAAAAGATCGCAGCCTGCGGCAGCTCCTACAGGGAGCGTTGTCAGCTCAGATTGCTGCTGAACTCCACCACCGGCATCTGCCGCTTCATCAACACCTCACCGCCGCGAATCGAATACAGCGGCAAGCCCTGACTGCGGATGACTTCGTAATCGCTGTCCGCCGAGAGGATCAGCAGGTTTGCCGGTCGCCCCTGTTCCAGGCCATAACGCTCGCCCAGATTCATCGCTTTGGCGCTGTTGTCCGTCACCAGATCCAGCGCACTTTGCAGGTTGCGGTAACCGAGCATGTGGCAGATGTGCAGCCCGGCTTCAAGCACGCGCAGGATGTTGCCGTTGCCCAGCGGATACCACGGGTCGACGATCGAATCCTGGCCGAAACATACGTTCATTCCGGCTTCGAGCAGCTCATTCACGCGGGTCACGCCACGGCGTTTCGGGAAGTTGTCGAATCGCCCTTGCAGGTGAATGCTCTCGGTCGGGCACGAGACAAAACTGATCCCGGAATGGCCGAGCAGACGGAACAGTTTTGCGCAGTAGGCGTTGTCGTAAGAGCCCATCGCCGTGGTGTGGCTGGCGGTGACTAGCGACCCCATGTCACGGCTGCGGGCTTCTTCGGCGAGCACTTCGAGGAAGCGTGAATGCGGGTCATCGGTTTCGTCGCAGTGTACGTCGACCAAGCATCCGGTGCGCTCGGCCAGGTCCATCAGGAACTTCACCGAACTCACACCTTGATCGCGGGTGTACTCGAAATGCGGGATCCCGCCGACCACGTCCGCGCCCATGCGGATGGCTTCTTCCATCAGCTCTCGACCATTGCGGAACGACTCGATGCCTTCCTGCGGAAACGCGACGATTTGCAGGTCGATCAGGTGTCGACTTTCTTCGCGCACTTCGAGCATGGCTTTGAGTGCGGTGAGCTGCGGGTCGGTGACGTCGACGTGGGTGCGCACATGCTGGATGCCGTGAGCCGCTAGCGTCTGAATGGTTTTTTTTGCGCGGATCTTGGTGTCTTCTTCGGTGATGGTGACCTTGCGTTCGCCCCAGCATTCGATGCCTTCGAACAGCGTGCCGCTCATGTTCCAGCGCGGCTCGCCAGCGGTGAGGGTCGCGTCGAGGTGTATGTGTGGCTCGACGAAGGGCGGCACTACCAGATTGCCGCCGGCGTCAAGGTCTTCGGGGCCCAGGGTCGGGGCTTCGGTCTGGCGGGCGATGCTGCGTATCAGCCCGTCTTCAAGGTGCAATTCGTGCAAACCTTCCTGGTTGCGCAGTCGGGCGTTGATGATGTGCATCAGGCAAATCCTTCTTATAAGTCTTGAAGTGGCGCGCTGGCGCTGCGGGCGCCGAGTATTGCGGTGAAGATGACATACGTTAGCGCGGCAGCAGCGATCCCTACCAGCGGCGCGACCCATGGCGAGCTGAACGCCGCGACGGTACCGACCCCGTAGGCCCCGAGGCCCGGCCAGTTGAAGGCCGGCAGCCGTGCGTCGGCCAGACGCGGATAGCGCCCGCGCCAGCGGTAGAAGAAGTCGGCCATGATCACGCCGCCAATCGGTGGGATCACCGTGCCGAGCAGGATCAGGTACGGCACCAGCATGTCGTACATGCCCAGCAGGGCGAGCAGGGTACCGATCACCGCGCCAGCCAACGTCACGGTCTTGCGCCGCCCGGTGCGCAGCAGGTTGCAACCGGCGACGGCGAAGTTGTAGATGGTGTTGTCCTGGGTGCTCCAGATGTTCAGCAGCAACATCGCCATCGCGGCCATGGCGAAACCTTGCAACAGCAACACTTCAACCACGTCCGGTTGCTGATAGACGATGGCGCCGTAGGCACCGATCAGCACCATCAGGCCGTTGCCGATGAAGAACCCGATCAGGCTCGCCAGTACTGCAACTTTTGCCGAACGCGAGAAGCGCGTCCAATTGGTCGCCTGCGTCGCGCCGCTGACGAAGGTGCCGAACACCAGGGTGATGGCGGTCGACCAGTCCAGCGAACCACTGGGCACAACGCTCAGCAATCCCTCGAAACCGCCGACTTTCACCGTCGCCACCCACATCGACAGTATCAGCAGCAACATCATTGCCGGCACAGCGATGTACGACAGAATCTCCAGCCCGCGATAACCGACGTAGGCAGTGGCGCAGAACATCAGACCGAACAGCACCATCAACCCGAGGACCGTGGCCTCATCGAGGTTGAAATACTTGCCGATCACCACCGCCGCCGTCGCCGTGCCCCAGGCGTACCAGCCGATCTGGGTGAAACCGAGGATCAGGTCGCTGAGCTTGCTGCCGACTTCACCAAAGCAGAAGCGCCCCATCAATACCGAGTTGAGGCCGCTTTTGAAAGCGATGTAACCCAGGCCTGCCGCATACAAACCGAGCAGCAGATTGCCGACGATGATCACCGCCATCAATTCGGCGAAACCGAACGCCACACCGAGCTTGCCGCCGGCAAACATGGTCGCGGTGAAGAAGGTAAAACCCAGCAACACCATCGCCGTGGAGGCCAGGCCTTTGCGCGCATGCAGGGGGACTTCGCTGAGGGGGTAATCGTTGCCGGAATCGTTTTGCGTCATGGGGCGGTCCTTGCTGAAAGAGGAAGACGCGGGGAGGGTTGCAGTGGTCGTGCCAATCGCGGTTGGCGCGGTTATGTATAGACGAGTCAGGAATTTTCGGCTCGAAAGCAGTGCACCTGACGAAACCGAAGCCCTATGTAGGAGCTGCCGAAGGCTGCGATCTTTTGATCTTGTTTTTGGGGATCAAGGGCAAAAGATCGTCCGAACGCGGCCCGAGCCTTCGGCAGCTCCTACAGGGGAATTACTGGGCTCAGAGAAATCGCAGCAGGGCGGCGATAATGGCTTCAGGGGCGTCTTCCTGGACGAGGTGGCCGGCGTTGGCGATTGGGTGGAATTGTGAGCCGGGGATCATGTTGTGTAACGCGAGCCCACGTTCTATCGGGATCCACTGATCCTCTTCACCCCAGAGAATCTGCACCGGGCAACGGATCGCCGAGTACAAACTTTCAGCTTCACGGGTATAGCGCTCATCCATCTGCGCGATCTGCCGATAGAACGCCGCTTGGCCCGGATCGCCGAGCCAGGGCTGCACGTAGGGCGCCAATTCATCATCGGGAATCTCGCGGTGAATCGCCCCGCGAATATAGGTCGGCACGATGGCGCGCTGAATGTAATCGGGCAGTCCGCTGAAGGCTGCTTCATGCAGGCGTACATGCTGCACAAACGGCGAACCCCAGGGCGCCAGCGCCACCGGATCGATCAGCGTCAGGCTGCGGTAGTCCTTGCCATCGAGCAGATGCGTGCGCAACGCGGTGGCGCCGCCGAAGTCATGGGCGACCATGTCGGGACGTTGGATATTCCAGTGCTCAAGCAATTGCGCGAGGAGTTGGTTTTGTATGCCGAGGGACACATCCGCATCAGGTTGCTCGGAGCGCCCGTAGCCGAGCAAATCGAAATAGTGCACCCGGTGCGTGGCGAAAAAATGCGGCGCAATGCGGTGCCACACGTAGGAAGAGAAGGGCGTGCCATGCACAAACACCAGCGGCGGGCCGTCGCCGCGCACGGCATGACGTACCTGTCGGCCATGGAAATCAAAGACCTGATCGAGCAGCCAGTCCGTCATGGGCCTGTCCTCTTGGCGGGTTTGAGCCAAGAAGCATAGGCGTAAAAAAACAGCCGGGGCGGCTGTTCTCTATTTCCCTGAATAAACACAAATCCCCTGTAGGAGCTGCCGAAGGCTGCGATCTTTTGATCTTGGTTCTAACAATCAAAGTCAAAAGATCGCAGCCTGCGGCAGCTCCTACAGGGGGATCTGTGTTGGATCATTCGCCGCGATAGATGCAACCGCTGGTGCACGTTTCATGAATGCGGATCGCGCTGAGCTCCGGCAGCAGTGGCTTCATTTCATTCCAGATGAATTTGGCCAACACTTCGCTGGTCGGGTTTTCCAGACCGGGAATATCGTTCAGGTAGTTGTGATCCAGACGCTCGTACAGAGGCTTGAAAATCGCCTTGATCTCGGAGAAGTCGCGGATCCAGCCGGTGTGCGGATCGAGGTCACCGCTGAGGTGAAGCGCCACTTTGAACGAGTGGCCATGCAGACGCCCGCACTTGTGGCCGTCCGGGACGTGCGGCAGGCGGTGGGCGGATTCGAATGTAAATTCCTTGAAGATTTCCACGGTATGACCTGTAGGGCTTGATTTCAGAGGGTTCTGGTAGGTTGTCAGTCTCTGGTGTACTGATCAATGTACTGAATGGTCGTTGCTGGGGTTCAAATCGAGCATCCACTGCGAGATCGCAGACTGACGCCAGGCAACTGAGTTGGGGCCTATTCTAACCTGTTTTGGGAATGTGCCTTCCCTGATCCGGCGATAAACCGTATTACGACCGAGGCCGGTAGTGTGAAGCACCTCGTCGAGGCGCAGGAAGCGATCAATTTTTTCTGCTACTGCCATGGTGATGCTCCATGCCGCGCGTGGCGGCAGAAGGTGGTGATGGGTTATGCGCCGAGCTTGGCCAGAACTGCGTCGGCGACCTTCATGGCAGCCTGGGCATCGTTCACATAGGCAGGGTCGAAGCCGCCGCACAGGTGGATGGTCGCTTGGCAGGCGCGCAGGTTCTCGCGGTTGAGCTTTAGTGCCGCGACCAGCTCTTCGTGCAGCCCGCGTTCCTCCCGGCCGAGATCCCAGAATCGCTGGCCCCAGTGTCCAGCCGGTGGCGGGTTGTTGTTCTGAGCACCCAGAGCCAGCGCTCCGACCACTGCGTCCAGCAGGTCGCGCTTGTAGGCGTTGTCGCCGTCGATGCTCAGGCCACGCCGGCGCAGGGTGGAAACCACCTCGTTCAGGTCGAGTCCTTTGTCCTGCAGAACGATGTCGAGTTCTGGTTTTTCGGGGGTGTAGATGGTCAGGCAGAGCTTTGCGCCTTCAGGAAGGCTGGCGCTGATCTTCTCCAACGCATCGCTCGCAGTTTCGTGGAAGCGGTTCAGTGCGGACATACGAATACCTCGCCCGCCTTACACCGGCAGGCTGTTGAGTTGGGGGAGGGGTTACTGCTGAGCGCGGCGCTGGAAGTCAGTGCAGCGGACTATTACGGTCTGGCCGTCGTTCGAAAGCGGCGGCATGGTGCTGAAGGGAAGATGGCTGCAATTGCGGTGGGCGTGGTCACAGGTGGCGCACATGCCACCTTTGGGTTGATGGTTCATCGCCACGGCCCTCGGTAGATGTGCTGGAGCATGAACAGGGTGGCGAGGATCATAGTAGGTGCGCTCCTGCTTCGAGTAGGCCGTCGCGGTCTTGGCGCAGCGCTTCGTTCTCGGCGATCAGGGCCAGCACCGCCTCGGGCGTACACTCCTTGAGAAACTGCTCGTCACGGTGCAACAAGCCGGCATCCTCGATCATGCCCGCCCAGCCGTCCGAACGGATGACCTCGTCGCGGCAGCCTTCAGCCAGCTCTTTGAGTTTTGAATGGTCGCTCATGAGGTCACCGCTGCAACAGAGAGGAAGATCAAGCCCCAGAGGTAGGCGCTTATGGCTGCTGCTTTGAGCATCATGGCTTCTTGCTCCGACTGACATCCTCGGTGGTAACGATATGCGGAGCGATATCCTTGATCGTGAAGAACTCAGGCTGGCAGTGCTTACGCGCCCAGGCCATCAGAGGCCGCATTGCGCGCTCCAACTCCACCTTTGCTACGTCGTCGAGCGTCGGATAGTTGTCGGCCCACTCGCCGGCATCGCTGTCGTAGGCACGCTCACTCATGTGATCGAGCAATTCACTTTGGTCTGGCAGGAACGTAGCCGGGTCATCTTTGCACTCGGTACCGCGATAGACCGTGCCGCCTTCGTACAGCCCGAGACTGAAACTCGCCGGGTGTCCGTCGCCGTCGCTGTCGTGACCGTAGTTATCCTTCAGCAACTCATCGAGGCTATCGTAATCCCACGAACCGTTCTCACCGGTGAGTGACCATTTCTCGCCGGTTGCCGGAGCTTCGTAGTCTGGAATCGAGTTCGCCGCAGCAATCGGCAGCGCCACCCTGAACTGTTCAAGGTAATCGGCCGGCTTCGATCCCCAGCGATTGACCAGGCAGTCCGCATCAACCGGCATACCTTCGTCTTCTGGATCGCCTGACGGTTCGCCCGGCACCATGAAGAACTCGAGCTCAACATCGTGCAGAAGATCGGAGAAGCGCTTGGTGTTTTCGATGTTGGCCAGCAGTGTCGACAGTTCATGGTTGGAGCTGAGGCCGAACACGTTGAAGAGGGGGGCCAGCTCTGGCTTATGTTTGGGCATGACTTCGTCCTTGCCGCTATAGCGGCTGACTTTGAAGGGAGGAATTCCAGTAGATGGCCTAAAGGACATTGCTGGAGTAGTGTGGGTTAGCGAAATCGCCCGCCTACGGAAGGGGAACAAGCTAATGGAAACAATTACTGTAGTAACCGGAAGCTCGACTAGTGCCCCATATATGGCATTTGGTGACGACAGCCAATATAAGGGTCAACTTGTATACGCTTACGTTTTCTTTAAACGAACCAAATTAAAATCAATACTTAGAGAGATGTCGCTTGTAAAGAAACGCTTTGGATTTCCGAAGGGCGTGGATCTACACTGTCGGAATTTAACCAGCGGTCAGCAGAGGGAAAAGCTTGGGCTAAGTCACTTAAATAGGGTTGATGTTGAAAGTATTTTTCGAAACATTATTACTATTTTAAATAAATATAAGGTTTTGGTTAGATATTCTCATGCCTCGGAAGATGTTAAAGAATACTTTGATCGCGGGATAGAAGTAGGGTCTAACGATCCTGGTATGCCTAATTTCATGCTTAATACTCGTTATGACCCAAAGGGTGTACTCGGTTTACTTGCAAATATATGCTTCGCTATTAACCCTGATGGGTCAGAAGGGCCGATTGCAGCACAGTGCGAAATATATACATCTCCTGATAACTCAAAAGTCGATTTTTGGGGCGGCGCCAAGCAGCAGGCCCATTATCTAACTGGCGGTTTTTCGGAGATAGGAGCAGCTCCCAACGAGGTATATAAAATAGAGTCGAACATTGGTGGGCCGTTCCTTGAGCTTCTCCAGCTTGCGGATGTCGTTGCTTACGTGTGCTGCCATGCTGTCCATGGAAAACTAGCCGAACCGTTTTATTACGAGCTGCTTTCAAAAATAAAATGGAAAGTGGAGCTTCCTTTTGTGCCAGTAGGCGGCCGACTAAACAATGGAAAACCTGTTCATGTAGGACCTTGGCCTGTTACTTCCGATTCATAGTCGATACCAGATCATGGGCGTTCACGACGCGCATGCCGAGGTGTTCGGCGATCATCACTTCAAGCCTGGCACCCTGCGACAAATCCCAACCCGGCAGCAGCGCGATCATTCCGCACAGGCCAAGCCGAGTCAGGTCATAGGCCATATAGTCCGCCCATACCGCGCCCTCGACGGTGCCGTGGTCGGCCGGGTTCTCGACTTCGTAGCCCGCAGTTCGCAACCGGTCAGCCATGGAATTGAAGGCGGGGTAGTTGAAGTCCTCGATGCCCGTCATCGGCCCGGCTAGGTACAGGCGGTTGGCTCGGTCGGCTTGAAGCGTTACCCCTGACGCTGCTGGCGCCGGCGAGAGGTCGTGCCAGGTGTCGACCTCGAACTCTGCCGGGCGAAGGCCAAGGCGCCTGTCATCTGGCAGAACAGCCGCCACCGCGCCGTGGCTGTTGGTCCATACGGGAAAGATTTGACCTTCAGGGCAGATCGGGCCATCACCCTGCAGGAGCGCTGACGCAATTCCCGGCATTGGATCAGCCACGACGGTCGTGAACATCCTCACCGTGCGCGGCACGCGCTCGCCGAACGGGTAGCTTTTGCTGCGCTTGTGCAGGGCTGGACAGTCGATACGGTTTTCTGTGGGCATGGGGATTCCCTTACGATAAATTCGCTAATCTTTGAGAGAGGGGACCGGTGTGCAAAAGTCGTTGGGTGATCTTGTTTTTGAGTTTCGATCTGCTATTCAGTCGCTGGCGTCTGAAGGGTTCTGGTTTGGCATATGCATCGACGAGGACTTTCCGCGTGGGGCGTGCGACGACTCTTCAATGCTTCTTGCTGCCTACTTGACCGATAATGGCTTTCCAGGTGCGGCTCGGGTTTCGGGGACCTACGGCGGTCGTAATCGTGAGTGGTTGACTCATATTTGGCTTAGTCTTGATGGCGAACTCATTGACATCACTGGCAGCCAATTCGAGGGTTACAGCCAACCAGAAATTTTAATAGCGAAATCGGATGCATTCCTCGATACATTTACTATTGATAAGGCATTGCGCCCGGCTGATTACAGGCTTCAGCAGCCGTCGCTGAGCAACCGAAGCTATTTCACTGATTCCTATAATGCTATTTGTAAACGAGTAGCCATTCAGTAAAGGCTAGTCCCCACAGAAACAGTCAATATCTTCCGCGAGATAGTCAAAATCGAAGTCGGTCTGCCGGGATCGTTGCTCGGCAGACCAGCCCATCGTTTTGTAATCGGCGCGATCCTGTCGGAATACCTGGCCGAACCGCTCTTCGGTGCCTGACCACCAGATAACCCGCGACGGATCATCCATGATGGTCTTGAGCAGCTTGCCTTCGTTCTTCTTCCAGCACAGGTCGCAGTTTCCGAAGTCTGAATCCATGCCGAGGTCGAACGGCTGCTCAGCCCAGAACGCACCGACATCCTCCTTGGTGAAACCAGCGGTGTAGGACGGGCAGACATTGTCCCAGCGGGTGCCCCCGCGATCATTGGCGGCCATCATTCGGTGGTAGCGTTTCGGCTCGTCGTACCGGATCCCCACGACGCAGTCCCACTCGGTGTAGCCCAGGGCGCGCATGTGCTTCTCGCCGATCTTCACCTTCAGATACGCGGTGCACATGTTGTTTGAGAAGTTCGGCAGCACCGGCGGCAGATTCTTCTCTGCCTTCCGGTATGCGGCGTAATACTCGAGCATCATGGTGAATGGTTCGCCGTTGCGGCTGGCCGTTTCGAAGTCCACCAGCTTGTACCACGGGGCGTCATCGGGCTGGCCATACACGCGGCACCACTCCATCCAGACGATGTTCACGTTCCAGCGCTTGGCGATCTGATCGATGAAGACCAGCGTTTCCTCGCGCTCCTTGCCGGTGTTCTGGAAGAAAAGGTGAACATCAGACGAGAGGGTGCCGCCGTGTGCTTCGAGGATCTTGTAGACCATGTGCCCGCTGGTGCGGCCACCGCTGATGCCGATCTGGGCCGGGCCGGTGATCAGGTAGGGATTCATAGTTGCTCCAGACAGCCGATTGCCTCGCCGGCTGGCGTGATTCGTGAATTGGGTTGATGATTTGCACTCAGCAAAACCTGACGGTGATTGCGATGAGCACGAAAACCGATGTGGAAGCGGTGCGCCTGATCGGCGATGAGGTTGTGCGGCTGCTCAGCCTTCCTGATGAAAGGCTTGAGGTTGAAGTTCGCCATGGGCTTAAGCTGATCGCCGAACTGGCGCGGTGGCGAGACCTGGCCGGCTTATCCAGCGCAGAGCCTGCTAGCAGAGTTCGTTGAAGTGGGGTATTTGTGTTCGGCCCGGCATGGAGCCGGATCAAGGAGAAGGCTTTGAAGGCAGAAGTATTTGTTAAAGAGTTTACACAGGAAGAGGTGCCCAATTATCCGTGCCCATCATGTGGTCAGTCACACCTGTCAGTGAAAACCTTTGTTTCCGAAAACAATGGAGTTACTAAGAGAAATAGCGGTACTGATGCTTGGGAGCCTGAGTACGATGAGTATGTCTTCAGCCTGATCTTGGAGTGCAGTCGCTGTCAGGAAACCGTACTTGTAAGCGGGGATGGTTACCTCGATGAAGAATATGACGTTGATGAGCACGAAAACTGGTCACGCTACTGGGTAGCGAAATATCGACCTAAATATTTCTTCCCTCCACTGAAGTTCATCGATTTTCCTGCCGCGACTCCAAAGGAAGTAAAGGAAAATATTGACGCTGCATCGGCGCTTTTTTATGCGCATCCGACAGCGTCGTGTAATACGCTGCGAATTGCCGCCGAGGATGTCCTCACATCGCTGGGTGTCACTGAACCCACAGCTGGAGAATTTATTAGCTTCGGGAATCGAATCAAGTTGTTACCTGAAGACTCGACGGAACGTACATTGCTGGATGCAATACGTTGGCTTGGAAATGATGGTAGTCATTCAAAGTCGATGATTACTCACGCCGATGCTCAAGATGCTTTTGAGGTTATGAATCTGCTCGTTGAAGAGGTATACAGCGATCGTAAGAAAAAGATTCAAGAGTTAGCCAAAGTTATTAATCAGCACAAAGGCCCAGTAAGGTTACGCGGCTTTCGAGACTGAATTATCTCATCGGTAACTACCCGGCTTGATGATCTCATCGCCGGGGTCGGCCGCCAGTTCGGCCATGCTCTTCTCGTAAAATGCTCGCGACACCTTTTCGCTTGGCTCATAAGGTGTCGTGACATTCCTCAGCATCCAATCCTGCGTTTCGAAGTCCGCGCTGATCAGGTTCTTCAGCAGCCGCTGGTGAATGTCCTGCTGATTGTTGATGCCGTGCGCTGCCATGACCCTCTTGAGGTCAGGCTTGAACACGCCGGCCACTTCAACCGTAAACTTCTCTACGCCCAAAGCAGCGTCTTTTGCTGCAGACTTCTCGCGCTTTTTCTTTTGCTTGATCGCTTCCTTCGTTGGCTCCTGTACTTCGGCCATGGCCTACCTCTTCAATTCCGCTGGCCGACAAGTCCAGCCAGGTCTGTCGTTTGCGTTGTTGGGGCCTTCGTTTCATCGAAATGCAGGCTTCAGCTTTGGGAAGTCGATCTCGTTGTCCCGGGTGATCCGGTCGAGCATGTTGTAACTGATCGCCAGAGCCTTGCAGCACTGGCTCCGGCTCATGCCGCCGGCGATGCATTCATTTATCTGAGCGACCAATCGCGCTTCCACATCTGGCGGCGCTTTGTTTGGCGCGGTGCCGATCTTCTGCCGAACCTGGAACTTGATGGCGTGCTTGCAGGCGATCGCCTTCAGCGTGGCCAGCGCTATTGCTTCCCGCTCGCAGATCTCGTTCCGGGTCAGCGTCTTTGCCATTTCTCGGATTCGCGCAACGCGAGCGGTCGTTTCGTCCTTCACCCTCGCTCGCTGAAAGCTTGGCGGATGCTTCCGCTCGGAGGTGCTGGTGAACTTGATCGGCGCCGGTTCCGGCTCATGGATCTTACCGCCGGCGGCCAGGTACTGGGCAATCTGAGCGGAAAGCTCGTTTGCGTCTTGGCGCCGGCGCTCGACCTCGTTGAGGTGGTTACTGATCATGATTCACCATCAGCGCGAAAGCGCTTTACGAACGAATGGGTCGAGGTCCGGCTGATTCAACAGCCAGCGCCGATAGTCGCTCGGCAAGTCAGCGAAGGCGGTGCCTTTGTGTTTACCGAAGCCGATGATAGTAGGGATGCGGGCGTCCTCGGAAATCTGCCACAGCTCTTCCCAGTCATTGACCGGTCGGCCGAGCTCAGCCGCGAGCTGATCGAGAATCTTCACCAGCAGCAGGCGGCAGTTCTTCACGTCGTCGAGCGCTGCGTGGGCGTTGCGGAGTAGGCCGGTCGCTTCGGCGCGGTAGTGCAGGTAGATCATTGCCGACTGCGTGTGACTGCCTGCGCTTGGCCACAGCTTCGAGCTCAGGGCCTGGGTGCAGATGCGTTTCACATCTGGCTCCCCGATCACGCGCCAGTCGTAGTCGACGTTATGTCCGATCAGATAAACGACGTCTCCCGGCAAAGCAAAATCGGTGTGTGGTGGGCAATCTGCTAATTCCTCGTCGAGGATGTGGCTGGTGGCGAGCGCGCTCAACTCAATCGGCTTGCCCGGCTTGTAGCGGTGCAGGAACGAGTCCGTTACAGCGAGACTGCTCAAGTTGTTGAGTTTCAGCCACGCAGCCTCTACCAGGTGCGGTTCGTTCAAGCCGGTTGTTTCGCTGTCGAAGATGTATGCGGTCATGCTGATTGCCTTTGTGGGGAGAGTTCGTTTTTGCGCTTGTCTTTGGCGGTCACGACCTGTTGAACGAGATCATCGAAGCCGACTGCAATCGCCTTGGCCGCATTGAATGCCGATTGCAAAGAAGCCATGTCCTTGGCTGAGGCGATATCAGCCAGGGCATCCACCAGCAGCTCCTTGGCGCGCTCTTCAGGGCTCACACCAGAGTTCAGCCAGGCCAGCAACCGCCGGCCTGTCTCAGCAGTGATCAGCTCAGGTTCTTCGAAAAGCTTCGTCCGATCCTTGCTTGCCATGGCGGTATGACCGTCGTGGGTCAGGTCCAGAACCACGGTGAACTCGTAATCGGTGCCGTCGCGCTGCTCGGACTTCATGCCCAGCTTGAGGATCTTTTTCCCTTCACCCTGGACCGTTTCCGTCTTGCTCCGCATGGTGCAGATGATGTGCAGCGAACTGGTCAGGATCTTGTCGGTCAGCCGTCGGTGGCGCGGCGTCGTCTCGTTCCACGCCGCCCAGGTGTTGCCTTTGAATTTCTGGTGGGCAAGCTTCTCGTTCGCCTCAAGGCATCCGCCGGAGCCGGTCCACTCATGGGAGTAGCTGTCGATGATCAGGACGTTGTAACCGGCTTGCTCGGCGGCGATGATGGCTTCGACGTAGCGCTCGGGCGAGTAGGGCGCATGCAGTTCGACCGTGTCGAAGTCTGCGATGTCCGCGTACAGCGATGCGCTGCCATGTTCGGTGTCGATCACCGCGATTCGCCCGCCAATCCCCTGCGCGAGCAGAAGAGCGGAGTAGGTTTTTCCTGATCCAGATGGCCCGGCAAGTGCCAGCCGTAGCTTGGCCTGCTTGCGTTCGGCTTTCTTGAACATCGCGAGTTTCCTCAGTTCGGTTGGTTGTCCCACTGCTGTTCAATGCGGCGGGCTTCGTCTTCGTACTCTTTGCGCTGCTCGCCGTTGAACTGCTCGGGCGAGAATGCGCCGACCGTCATCCAGTCGAACTTGGCGGCCAAGCGGGGTGATGTATTCATGGGGGCCTACTGCGTGATGCGTTCGGCGAGGGCGCTGAGTAGCATCAAGAGGGTGTAAACGCCGATGGCGGAGAATGAGCCGCGCCGAATCAGCAGCCGGCGCGCTCGCTGAAGGCCGGTCACCGGAAAACCCGGTAGGTGGTTGAGTGCGGCACTTCGCAGACACCAGACGAATCGCGTGCCGTCGTGTAAGCGGCCATCCCGGCAACGAGGACGGAGGCTAGGATCCAGTAGGCAAGCTTCATGGTCGAACCCTCACAGCGATACGTCCGCCTTTCATGGTCACCGACAGGCGCTGCGGGAGGTTGTCGACCAGATCCTCGCGCTTGCGGCCTATCACCTCGTTGAACGGGAGACCGAAGCCGAGGATGGCGATGCGGCGCTCTATGTCGTCGAGCTGTTCATCGGCCAGCGTTTTTACCGGTGGCGTTGTCATGCGGCTCTCCCTTTTCGGAATTCGTATGCATGGTTCAGTCGTTCGCTGTAATCAGCGTCCTCTGTCGCGCTGATAATGCTTAGCGCGCGGAAAATCATCAGAGCGGTGTTAGCTGAGGACCGGACGGCCACTGCACTGCAATCCGGGTCGGACATGCTTTTGATGTAGCCTTCGAGCATCCCAACGGCCAGATCGTGATTGCCTGCACCGGTATGGCCGGGGGGCACTGGGACCTGCTGAGCGCTCATTTCAACCCCCAGAATTCACCGTAAGCGACCAGTGCAGCCGTGATTCGCTTGGCCCGCGCTTTGCGGTCGACTATCTCCTGAGCTGCCATCAGCGCTTGGCGGTGCGTGCGCTTCTGCTCAGCAGCTTCATAGTCGTGGAAGTCTTCGACCTTCGGCGCTTTCGGGCGCCCCCAATCGTCATAGCGCCTGTCCCACTCTCGGGCCTGCGCACTGTCTGCATAGCTGGTTGCCATGATCGCCTCCGTGGTGGCGGGTGTTGATCCAACAAAACTCGGATGCACTCATCCGCTCCGCTGGTTGCCGTTGGGCGCGGAGGGGAGTGCATTCGGGTGGTGTCGGAGGTGTAGGAACGCGGCTGGAAATACTGCCGCTACACTCACTTTTCGCGTTACAGGAAATTGGTGATTTCAATGGCCTTACTCTCTCGCATCGCTCTTTGCGTTCCGCTGCTTACCTCTGGAGTGTTCACATTGGCTGCTGAGGATGGTGGCGACAGCGCTTTGGCGTTGCTCATCACCGCGAAGTTCTCCGGAGGGTGCGTAATGATCACGCAGATGGCCACATTTCAGCAGTCAACAAAGATGCCGAAAGGCGACGAGTTTCTTGAGCGATTTCTCAGTACCGAGACAGCCAGGCTTGGCATGACGCCGCAGGAATACGTTGAGCGCTGCCGCAGATCAGATGAGATTTACCAGTCGTATTACGACGAGCTTAAAGCCTCTCCGGCCCCGTAACATCAATAGTGTTCCAGGCCCGCTACTGGCGACGGCCTGGGTTTACAGCATCAAGTTGTCTTCGTGCGATGGGGTGGCCTGCCGGAAACCCGGCCGATGCGCGGTGACATCGACGACCTACTGTCCGCTGCCTGTAATGAGTGTTAGGCGCAGCCTTCAGGCTTGCTGCGCCACGCGGGTTAATCGTTGATCTACTTCATGGCGGTAGCTCCTATCGCTCGCTCACTGGGCAGGCAGTGGCCACCTATTGAATGGGTGCAGATGGCCGGGCGCGAATCCGGCGAGAGCGGACCCTTTCGGGACGACCGCTCGGAGGGGCAGCCAGCATTATCTGGCGCCGTATTAACCTGCGTTTCTCTAGGGCCGCCGAAGCGTTCAACCCAGCTTTCAACGCCGCATCTGCTTGCCGGTCACGTCTCCGGCGCCGAGTTCCACGGCCGTGTTCAGTTCGCCAGCGCTCGATAACAACCGATTCTGGGATTTGATGCAGGTGGGCGGTTATAGGCCGCAGTTTCGTCCGCATCGGAGGTGATCTTCAGTGCTGAGGCCAGGTCCGCCTTTCCTATGAACTCCCATTTAAGGGCTCGGAACCCCGCCGCATGTGTCAGCCTTTCGGCTCGCAGGGCATGACCTTTCAGCTCGACGCCCTTAGACCCTTTCGGGACTGAAGGTCACCTCCGATGCGCTCTCATAGAGAGGATCGGGCAGTTAACGACAGGGCTGTCGTGGCGCTGGTTGTTCTATTCGGCGTCCTGCTCAAGCCAAGCAATTTTCGGCGCCTCTTTGCGAAGCGCGTAATACTCAACCTGAACCTTGGCACTGTTGATCATCTTTCCGCCTAGGTTTGCCAACTCGGAGGCGTCTTTGGCGTTGATTTCACCGGCTTGTAGTTGGCGAAAAACATCGGCCAGATTTTTCCGCAGTGCTTCAGCGTTTTTCATTTTCTATGTCCTTTGCCAATCGAATTATCTGGATTTGAAGGGCTTTAACTGCCACCAACGATTCCGGGATATCTGCTGCACTAGCAGCCCCTCTAGATAGAAGGCCGCGAACATACGAGGAGGATAGGCCCGCTCGAAGTCGAGATTTTGTCTTGGTCGATCTAGGCCTGCGCTTTGAATTCATGCAGGTATTGCAGGTGCTTCTATGGTCGCGCTCATTTCCAGCCAGGGTAAGAAATTCGGTCTTGGATTTCTGCGCGCTGCAAACCCGGCAGAGCCGATATTCAAGCTCTCTGAATGACTCAAGCCTTTCTTTCCGCTCGACCTTCTGCTGTCTTCCTAGATCTGTCCTTCCCTGTCTCCAGCATGATTTGCACTCGGAGGCGACACCGCCTTTTCGCGCCTTATTTCGGTGGAACTCAGCAAGGCTTTTATCCACCTTGCAGGTGCTGCATCGCTTAGTCTCGTGGCACATCGCTCTGCACCTGGTTGATTTCCCGTCTGGCCCTGTCGCCAAGGCCAGCCAGTGAAATCTGTTTTGAACTAGGGCAAAAATTGCCCGGGTTCGATTTCCATCCCATGCTCGTCGCCGCGGTTTCCCCACCTGGCCGGCGTCACACATTTCATGTTCGGTGTTATTCGCCGGCTGGCTTGCATGGTTTGGCGTACTCCCATATGGGGAGTCCGGCAGGTTCCAGAGCCTGCATGGAGATCGAAGTTTGTGTTTCGCGCTATGCCCGTTTCCGGGGATCGATCCGCGAAGATTCCAAATTGTGAAAGAGCGGCGGGTCTCTTGAGGCCCTTCGCAGTGGCTGTGTGTCGCTGCGATGGGTGAACAATACCTCCGGTATTGTATGTGGTCAATACCGCCGGTCATGTATTTTGTAAAAGGCATGAAAAAGCCCGCTCAGTGGCGGGCTGCGGTTCAGATCGGGGAGGGCAGAAACAAAAAGCCCGGCGCTAGGCCGGGCGTATCACTTGGGAGGGGCGGGTGGAGGCGCCTGAGTTGGTGCCGCAAGGCTTTTTTGTTGAGCTTGCATCTGTTTCAGTAGAGCGCTGTTGGCATCTGACTGTGATTTAGCTTCTTGGATAAGCTTTTCGACCTGTTGCTGGTTAGTCACAGAGTTCGCACCGCCATCAAAGAAGGTTTTTCCGCCCCCGAAAATAGTAGCGTTTGCGCCCATGATTCCTAGCACGATTGCCACACCGATACCGGCCATCCAATAGCGCTGTTCTTTATTGGCTTGCTTCACCGAGCCAAACTCCTTTTCAGTCCGCTCAAGAGCCGCAAGTGTCGACGCAACAGCCTTATCGTTGGACTCGATATGCGCTTTTAATGCTTCTTTGGTCGCTATCGATTCCCTCCGTGCGGACCTTTCGCGGAGTCGCATTTCGCGACGTAGGTCGTCAGAACGCCTAGCAGAGTCCTGTTCCATTCGCTCGACACGCTTATCCATCCGCTCTTCAATGGCAGAGAGATTAGCGCTGAGCTCTTCACGTGTAATGTCATTCATGGCTTCAGTATGGGCAGCCTTTTGATGGTTGTCATCTGCCGCCAAAGCATCAGATTGTTTCGACTCTCCGTAGATGAAGTCGTTTGCTTGCACTGCTTCGCCTGCATGGAGCAGTAATGTAGCGTAGCGATCTTCAGCAGACTTCTGGTAGCTGGGTAGGTGGGAAAACCAGCCAGACGTTGTCGGAATATCTCTGTACTGCTGAAGAATTCGCTCAAAATCCAATCGCTTGAAGACCGCATCTGGAGGACCTACGAGATCTGCTTGGTCGATCAGCGGTGTTCTCGGATCAGATGGGTTAGGGGTGATATTGATGCCCCCTGGTAAATGGTAGTCATGGAACAGGCGCTCACTCGCCATCACTCGATCCCTGAATCAGTTTGATCTTTGCTTGAACCATCGCCGCGTTGAAAAACAAAGTGTTGGTGCAGGTCAAACACACTAATGCGTAATGGTAGTTGGGGAGTTCCTTGCCTTGCATAGAAACAGTTTTGTTCTGGTGCAGCTTCAAGGGCATTTGGCAGGGTGCAACGACTGTTCTGACGATTCCTTCTTGGTCGGGAGCATCAACCGTAGAGCATCCCCATTTTGTACTCGAGCAGACGGGGCAAGGAAATCTGGAGCCTTTGGCAGGAGAGATTATGTCGAGGAATGCAAACAACTCCCTTGGCTCACACCAATAATCCATTTCATGAACGTTTCCCATATCCATAAATTTTTCGGTGTCGGCCACGCTATTCTCCATGTGCAATGAGTTCTGTTAATTCCTACAACATCCCGCCGCGCCATACGACGCGACCGATGATCCGTACTTCGTTTATCTCGCCGTCTCGCAAAATCTCGTCGCCGTAGCGCGCCTTATCCGAGTTGTCGCTACGGATGATCCAGCCATCGATGTCTGATTTCACCAGGCGCTTCACGATCGTGCCTTTGGTGGCACTTTGCATGGCGAAGATCTGACCGTCTTTCGGTTCGATCTTTGACTCATCCACCAGCAGCACGTCGCCATCGTTGATGGTGGGCTCCATGCTGTGACCGTTCGCGTAAATGACGTCCAGGTGTCGCTGGTTCAGGTTGTTCGCGCGCAGCCAAGACGACTTGAACGCCATGACGCCACGAATCTCTACGTGAGGGTTGTCGTCGCCTTCACCGGTCGAACCGCGTGCGGTGAGCTGCAATACGCCTGTGTAGGCCGGCTCATTTCGGAGATCGAAGCTCCTCGCCGGTACGCGAATGTCGTCTGTCTCTCGATGAGTAGGGCGCATATCCGGAAGCGAAGCTGCCATCTTCTCGATCTGAGCGGCAAGTGTTGGACTTATATCCGACACAGGGACCTGCAGCGCTTTCGCAAAAACCACCGCAGCGTTGACGCTGAGCGCGGTGCGCCCATTCATGAAATGGCTCACGGCGCCTTGGGTAACGCCATCACCGAGTTCGGCTGCGAGTTTTTCTTGAGTTAGCTTCAGCTCCCCGCGTTTTGCTTGGAAGAGAGATTTCAGTCGGGCGCTGTCTTGCAGCTGCCAGTCTGATAGCGGTAGCCGTCGGGAGTCTTTTTTCATGGAGTGATGTTATTACCCACGGTATTTACTTAACCAATATCGCCGGTATTGACTGTTAACAATACCGGCGGTCATACTTGTGGCGAAATCTACGCAGAGGACGCCGCAATGCGCCGAATCCCACTCACCGAATTTGCCAAAGAACACGGCCATACAAAGGCCGCGCAGCTGCTCGGCTGTACGCAGGGCGCCCTCAGCAAGGCGATCCGCGTAGGCCGTGATGTGTACGTGACCCTCGAAGACGACGGCAGTTTGTCGGCACAAGAGCAGCGTCCGTTCCCGTCCCAGAAATCCGCCGCATAACCAATTTCAATCACCAAGGAGCAATCCCCGTATGGGCTTCAAAGACCCCCTCAACCAGCGCCGAGACATCGCCAGGAAGATCCGTCTGTATCCATTGCTCGACCGACAGCTGCAGCGTGCCGCCGACAAAAGTCGTCGGGAGTACGCGACCTACCTGTTCGAGATGTTGGAGTGGGCAGCAGTCAATGGCGCAATCGAAGCACTCATGCCCGAGGACCTTAAGGACCTCAAGAATATCGCGGGCTAGAGGCCCTCAGGAGGGCACGAATGCAGTTCACAGAAGAAAACGTGCCGCCAGAGACCCGCGCCAAAGTTCACCAACTCATGGAGGCAAGAGGGTGGACGTTTGAAGAGGCGGTAAACGAGATTCTTCTCGAGGCGATCACCTCGGGAGCAACGGTCTTCGTTGGCAGGCACAAAGCACCAGTCCTGACGCTGGTGGGACTTAAGAGGCCCTCTACCGGATAGGTGAGGCCCTCACACAGGGCCTGAAGAAGGGCCCACTTTTCAACAGGCATAAAAAAACCACCGGACGAGGGTGGCTTTTTCAACAGCAGTAACAACTGGAGCGGATCATGCACCAATCAATCCAAACGATCAATACCCCGGCCAGTGTCGCGACACAATTTGGCAACGGTGAAAACGTGTCGCGTACTCCAACTCAGCTCAGCTTCCACGGACTACTGGTTCGTGTGATCGACGATGGAAACGGTGAGCCACTGTTCATTGCCAAGGATGTTGCAGACGCCCTCGGTTATGCCAACACATCGAAAGCCATCAACACCCACTGCAAGGCCGTGAGCACCTGCCATACCGAAATGGGAGGTCAGGTCCGTGCAGTGCAGATTATCCCCGAGCGCGACCTCTATCGACTGGTGATGAAGTCGAAGCTGCCGGCCGCCGAGCAATTCGAAGAGTGGGTAGTTGGCCAGGTGCTGCCGAGCATTCGCAAGACTGGCCAATACTCCGTGCCTGCGCCGAACAACTCGAAGATCGTCGGCGAGCTGGCAATCCTCGAATGTTTCGATCGCCTGCTCAAACCGGCAGCGTCCAGCAAGATGATGATGCTCGCCCAGATCGCCGCCAACAACGGACTTGATGCCAAGTTCCTGCCCGGGTATGCCGTCGATGCTGCGCCTGATGCAGCTGGCGGATCTTCGATGCCGACGAAGTCAGCTACAGCGCTGCTGAAGGACAGCGGCATCCGTTGCGCGCCGGCTGCTTTCAATCGTGCGCTGGCCGACCACGGCTTCCTCAAGCAGCTCCAGCGCAAGAACTCCAAACACGAGATGGTCGACTTCTGGTCCGTGACTGAAAAGGGCCTCAAGTACGGCAAGAACCTCACCAGCCCTCAATGCCCGCGCGAGACGCAACCTCACTGGTACGTCGATCGCTTCCTTGAGCTTGCCGTGCTTATCGGCAAAGGACGTCCATGATGGCTCGTATCCGTACCGTCAAGCCCGAGTTCTGGTCGAGCGAGCAGGTCATGTCCTGCCGCCCGATGGCTCGGCTGCTATTCATTGGCCTGTGGAATTTCTGCGATGACGGCGGCAACCACCCGCTGGCGCCGCGAACCATCAAGGCCTTGGTGTTCCCCGGTGACGACATCACCACCGAAGAGGTGAGCAATCTCCTAGGTGAGCTGGAAGGCGCCGAGCTGATCCAGAGCTACTGGGTGACCGGGAAAAACTACTTCCATGTCCGCGGCTGGAAGCACCAGAAGATCGAAAAAAAGAACTTCAAATACCCCGGCCCTCCGTCTGAATTCGACGACCAGTCGGAGAACATTCGCCAACAATTCGCCGAGGAGTCGTCGACTGATCGTCGACCGGTAGACCCCGGAAGGGAAGGGAAGGGAATAGGAGAAGATCAACACAACTCTCTACACGCGAGCGGTGAAAATTCGACTGATCCAACCAGTGCAGAATTTGCACCAGTTGATCCGGAGCCAGTTGACCCAAAGTCGCCACGGGAAATGACCCTCGACTGGAAACCTGATCACAAGACCTTGAAGGCCTACGCCTTTCGCATGGCAATCCCTGTCGACACGTTCACCAATGAAGCTACCGCTGCGTTCGTCTGCCATTACTCGGCATCCGGCCGCATCGAGACAGAGGCGTCTTGGGTCAGCCTGCTGGTGAAGTGGGTGAAGCGCGACACGGCCACTGCAAGCAATGTGCACCGCTTCCCTGATCGTCGCCCATCTGCCGAGCCTGACTTCGACAGCAACGCCTGGGCCGAAGGGCTTGTGGTGAGCCCATGAAGCCAGCCAACCAACTGATGGCGACCATGGGCAACCTTCCGCCAGCCGTTCACGCTCAGCCGCTCCAGGTGACTCCGCAGACCGCAGAAGTGGTGAACGACCTGTTCCGCCGCCTGCGCGGGATCTTTCCGGCGTGGCGTCAGGCGTGGCCGTCCACTGAAGCGCTGGACGCCGCCAAGGCCGAATGGATCAAGGAGTTTGCTGAAGCCGGCATTCGTACTCTGTTGCAGATTGAGTTCGGTATCCAGAAGTGCCGCAAGCTCAAGAAGCCTTTCGCGCCGAGCGTTGGTGAGTTCATCGCTATGTGCGTGCCGAGCCCGGAAGATTTCGGCATGCCTGCGCCGGCCGATGCCTGGCTCGAAGCGCTGATGGGCACCTACAGCCATGAAGCGGTGAAGCTCGCGTCGGAAGCGACGGGCCTATTCGACCTGCGCGCAGCAAAGCAGGAAGACAAGGGCCTGCGCGCCAGATTCGACCGCAACTACGAAGTGATCCTGCACCGCGCCCAGACCAACCAACCGCTGGACGGGAAGATCGCCGCGGGCATTGGGCACGACAGCCAGAAGAGCGAACTGGAACTGGCTGAGGAATTTGCCGGCCAACGCCAAGCCCGATTGCTAGCCACTCAGGGCGTCCCAACCACCGGCGCCGCGGCGCGGGCGCAGCTGCTGGCCAAGTTTGGCAGGAAGAACACGGAGCAAAGGACATGACCGACTACACCGAACTGAAACAGCTACTCGACGCATGCCTCGCTGAAAAATGTGCCGGCCCGCGCGAGTTCAGAGACGCGGTTGATGCGCTTTTTGATGTTTGCTCAATTGAAACGATTGCTGCTCTGGTTTCCGATAATGAGCGACTTGCATCGGTCTGTGCCAAAGCCGATGAGGTAATCACCTCCGAGAGCAAATCTGCCGGCCTTGCTACTGGCCGAGCAAATCTTTTGGAAGGGGAGCGTGATCAGCTCAGATCTGGTTTAAAAAACTTCCATCGCAGCCTCTGCGAGCGCTTCGGTTACTACCACGACGAAATCGACTGGCAGCGTGACCAGGTATCGCTGGAAGAACACATCGCCACCCAGTTCAGCCACGTCATCGCGGAAAACGCAGCGCTGCGCGGACAGGTGGAGGCATTGCAGCGCGGCGCTGGCCAGCTTCAGGAAGAGAACGAGGCGCTGCGCTTGAAGGTGACGCCATGAACCCCGAATACACGCTCCGCGACCAGCGCGACGTCAACCGGTTGGCCGGCGTCCTGCACACCATCGACCTGAGCAAACCGAAGGTTGTGGTGATCCGCGACGAGAAGCGCCCGGACGTCTGCAACCGAAAGATGTGGGCAATGCTCAAGGACGTATCCGAGCAAGTGATCTGGCACGGCAAGAAGCTGACAAGTGAAGACTGGAAGTGCCTTTTCAGTGCCTCGCTGGAGAAGCAGCGCGCGGAACCTGGCCTCGACGGTGGATTCGTGGTGATGGCCGTATCGACTCGCAAGCAATCGCAGAAGTGGTTCAGCGATCTGTTCGAGCTGATGCATGCCTTCGGCGCCGAGCATGACGTGAAGTGGAGCGCAACTGATCACTGGGACGGCCGCTATGACCAATAACTTTAAGCCGGGCGACCTGGCGCTGACCCTAGCAACCAAATACCGGTTTCCTGCTATGTCCCAAGTTGAACTGATTGTCTTTTTGCGTGAGGACCAAAAGGCAGAGGAACCGGGTGGGAATATCTGGATCGCCCCCTACGACGGCTGGGTCGCCGGGCGTGGAGAAGGGGAGGGTTATGGATTTTATAAGCCGTCGCAGTTGATGCCGCTGAGCGGCGACTTCACCCCAGAGCAGCAGAAAGCCAAGGAGGCCGAGCCATGCGCGTAGCCATCAAGGAATCGAAGGCGCCCAAGCCGAAGAAGTGCAAAAACCCAGCGTGCGGGGACTCATTCGTCCCGCAGCGACTCGGGCAGGCTGTATGTGGCTACAAGTGCGGTCTGGCCATCAAGGAAGTCAATCAGGCGAAGGCCGGCAAGGCGTTGGCCCAGATTGGTCGCCGCGAGATCAGGGTTCGCAAGGAGAAACTGAAGACCAGAGCTGACCACCTCCGCGAAGCCCAGGCTGCGATCAACGAGTACGTCCGCCTACGTGACGCGCACCTGCCATGCATCAGCTGCGACTCGATGCCGAACGACAACGACCTAATGACGGGCAGTCGCTGGGACGCTGGCCACTACCGATCCGTCGGTGCCTGTCCTGAGCTGCGCTTCGAGCCGCTGAACATCCACCGCCAGTGCGTGAAGTGCAATCGCAACCTGTCCGGCAACGCGGTCGAGTACCGCATCCGATTGGTGCTGCGCATCGGCGCCGAAAGCGTGGCATGGCTTGAAGGGCCTCATGAGCCCCGCAAGCACACCGTCGAAGAAATCAAAACCATCAAGGCCGAATATCGAGCCAAGACCCGCGAACTGAAGAGGGCTGCAGCATGATCAAGAAAATTATCTCCACAGTAATCAGTGTCGCACTCAGTTGCGGTTTGCTTTTCGGGGGCGAATCGCTTCACCAATTCGCTTTTTACGTGATGTGCGTGATGAGTGGGCTCGCCTGGCTGGCCTTGGTTTGCGGTGCCGTCAAGGATGAGGCTGCCGCGGAAATCCGATCTCGGATTTGGATCAGCATTCCCAGTTCGGCCTTCAGTCTCTACGCGGTCATCTCAACCGGTCACACGATCCTGGCGGTGTCGAGCTTTATGGCCACGTTCTTCATTCTCACGCTCGCATTTCGTAAGCCGGGGGTTACAGCATGATCTATCCAAGCGTTCTAAACGCAGTTGTCTCCGCTCTCGCGGCCGAGGCCATCGACAACACCAGTAAGCAGGCGTGGCAGAAGCTTTACAACTCTGCCGATGAGGAGGAGGGCGGCGATCTGGCGACATTGGTCCGCTCCCGCGGTGCTGACACCATCGACCGCACTCAGGTGGACTGCTGGGTATCTGCCCGGCTGCACAGCGCGCTTGAGCAAAAGCACTGGGATGCGCTGGTGGCGAAGTACAGCACGCACAAGGGGCGCAAGGTGCAAGCCATTGCTGCACTGCAAACCCAGATCAACACGCCGGCGCCGAAGCTGTTTCTGTTCAAGGCCAGCACCGCATGGGCTATCCCGCAGTTGAAAGGAGCGCGGCCGAAGGTGGCGACGTCCGTGTCAGTCGAGATCCCAATCGATGCGCCTGAATGGCGCCGTGAGGCCGTGGTGAAGGCTGCGTTGGCGGCCGGTCGGGCGAAGGTCAAGCGTGACGGTTCCCGATCGGCCGACATGATCGTGCTCAAGGACAGCTTTTACGACATGAACACCTGGGACAACGACGGCACTCCGGAGTCGACTCGCCGCCGGTGGCGTCAGGATATCGGAAAGGCTGCCGACGACCTGGTCAATGAGGCTCTGGCACACGCCGCCGACATTCTCGGAGGCGAAGGTTTGTTGATTGAACAAGCTGCGTGATTGCCTGTTGACATCAGTGAGCGAATGAGCGAAATTAATCCCATCCTGTCATTCCTGCGCGTATCGAGGAGTGACAAACGAAACCCGGCCACCGCGCCGGGTTTTTTCATTTAAGGCCGGTACTCTTCTCCGAATCCCGCACATGCAGGACAAATGAGACGCCCCTCGCGGCCCGATCCTGAACATCTTGTGCATGGATGAAGATCATCAGGGCCAATGGTGTGAAGGGCGGCGCCGCAACGCTTGCCCCCTCCAATATCTGCCAAGCAGTTATCGTTCGAGAATCCCGAGCTAGGGCGCCTGCAGGTTCTGCACACTGAGTTCGGTGTCGGTCGCATATGTCACCTCAATTGACTTTGTTGTGAAGTGTAGCTCGCGCCGAAACGTTTCTCTGATGCCTGCTCTTGAATTTACCTGTAGCCAGGACAGTCCTTCGGGAAAGCCTGGACGTCGATAAGCCGGAAAGTGCGACGTACGGAATCAACACCGGCAGCCCGCCCGCCCTGACCTAACAATGCTGCAGGGTGGCGCGAGACTGGATCAGCGAGATCGATGCAAATGGGCGTCGACGTTGAGAAGGCCTTTGGCAGACAGCTCGGAAAGACGAGCGCACCTATTCAGGGCCTCGGAGCCAAACCTCTCGGAGGTCGCCCGGTGCCCGCGGCAAATGCATGCTCCTTTACGATCTGCAGTCGAAGGCCGAACTGATCGAGAGCGTCCTCCAAGCTTTCCATCTTCGACGTGTGCTCGAAATCAACAAGCCGAGCGGCTGCGGTAGGAGATATACCCAGCATCGCAGCCAGGTCTGCTTTTGATTTTCCGGTGTGGATCAACTGATTCCAGAGGATGATTTTTGCCAGCGTGACGGCCGAAAGCCGTACGTGGTGATCGCCTTGTCCGGACGCGTGAGGAATTTCACGCTTTTGATCCACGTAAATCGAGAGCGCCAAGGTAAGCCCCTCGGCAGCATTTTCCAGCAGCTCCTCCAGCGTATCCCCTGCGCTATGAGCTTCTGGGATGTCTGGGCATGTCGACCAGAAATGATCGGACTCTTCGTGAGCGACGATTTTGTAGTTGTACATAAATTTCCTCTGTTTAGAGCTGACTTGTCGCGAGCAGATGAGTTGGGGCCTCATTTGAGGCCTAGTTGTTTGATTATCTCTTTCCGAAGCCCTTCACCTATTTCTTTCGATCCGTGGCTTGGAAAGATCGTTTGTCGGTCCTTGTAGCGAATCTTGAAGTGGCTGCCTTTTGCTGACTTCGAAAACTCGACCCCTCGGGCCTCCAACCATCTTCTGAACTCGCTGTACTTCATCAACCCTCCTTTGTGTGTTGATGGAGTCAGTTTATATACATAAGTGTTCAGTGTAAACACTTATGTTTATTTCTCTTCGTGTTCGAAAGCGGAAATTCTTAATTCGGCTTCCCTGCAAATATCTGCATAGACCGATCAATCTAATCTCCCCATGGGGGAGGCAACTCGGATGCCTACCATGCCTGATAAGCCAGACACCTGGGCCAAGATCTGGCTGGCGTTGAGCAATCCGCTCTGGCAGGGCGCAATCATGGCCATCACCGTATCGTTGCTTCGCGTGATGTACGACGCGAAGGAAACCAGTAAGCGTCGGATCCTTTTCGAATCGCTGATCTGTGGATCGCTGAGCCTTGTTGCGTCCAGCGTGATCGAGTGGATGGCCTGGCCGCCCAGTCTGTCGGTTGCTGCTGGAGGGACTATTGGGTTCCTCGGCGTGACAGCCATCCGCGAGCTGGTGACCCGCTTCCTCGGTCGCAAGGCGGATGCCGCATGAAGGCCTTTGCTGCTGCAATCATCATCGCCTTGGTCGGCCTGCTCCTCGTTGGGATTCAGCAGTCGCGCGTCATCGCCCTTCGCGGGGAGGTGGCATTCGAAGCCAGCGAGAAAAAGAAGGCGGTCGACGCCAACCTCGAAAGCCAGGCCACGATCACCACCCTGCGCGCCGAAGCCCAGCGCAACGCCGATTACCAGAAAGACTTGAACAAGCGGTTGCAGGCCAGTCAGGCCAAAGCCAGAAAGGCGGAGAAGAACTTTGAAGAACTCAAACGCAACAGCAAGCCTGTTCGTGATTGGGCTGCTCAGCCTCTGCCTGACGGCCTGCGCGGGAAAGCCGGCAGTGGTAACAAAGACAGCGGCGGTAAGAGTCGAGCCCCCTGAGCTGGTGCCATGTGAGCGAGTGGCCGATGAAGACCTCGCCGACAACGGCCAGCTGTGGGAACTGAAGAATCAAGCCATCAACCTGCTCGACACCTGCGCGGACCAGGTGGACGCGCAGATCAAGCGCAGCCAGAGCAAGTAGGTCGCGACACGTTTCGCGAGAGTGCAAATCGTGTCGCAACACTTCTCACAGAATCTGATTTTGTGGCAGTTGAGCATTTAGCTGATCGCATAGGGCTTGAGCATCGGCTTCGGTATCGAATTCGCCAAGGTAATCCCCCGTCCTGGTGTCTACCGCTTTGAAGCAGTATGCAGGCAGGGGCAGCGGATCAACTGGGTGACCTTGCCGCTTCCCTTGCACGATAGCTCTGACCTGTGGCTTCCGCTGAACGATGTACGCGATATCCATATTGAGTTCCTTCTATTGGGTTGGTGGCCATCAATACCGGCAGCCAGCCGTCATTTCAAGCTCAAGGTGAGTCATGAACAGGCCGATGCCTCCGGAGTCACTGCTCGACCTGTCAGAGCTATCCAGCTTCGGTATTCGCCTGCTCCCTGCGCCTGAGGTGTGGGAGTGGCTCCAAACCGAAATCCTCGCCGACACTGGCAGCATCCACAACGAAGACCATGCCCATCTGATCGATGCGGACGTGCGAGTCATGTGGGCGTCTGCGGCCTTCACGAAGAAGGGGCGCACGGTAGTCGGTCAAGCCGAACAGGTAGCGTTCCGCGCCGGTGGTTGGCAGAAGGCTCGGATGGAGCAGCAGATGCTGGATTGGTTCGGCGACGTGCCGGCCTACATCATCACGCTGGCTGCCGATTACTGCGCCGACTGTTCCGACGCTGACTTCTGCGCACTGGTCGAACATGAGCTGTACCACATCGCCCAAGCGACCGATCAGTACGGCGCACCCAAGTTCACCCAGGAAGGATTGCCCAAGCTTGAGATGCGCGGACACGACGTTGAAGAGTTCGTCGGTGTAGTGCGTCGGTATGGGGCGAGCCCTCAAGTGCAAGAGCTGGTGGACGCTGCAAACAATCCTGCTGAGGTGGGGAAATTGAACATATCGAGGGCCTGCGGAACCTGTCTGCTCAAGTCGGCCTGACTTTGACAGTACTTTGACGGATGCCCACTTATGGCCGCACTCAGAGACGAGGTGAAAGCCTTTGTTGTACAGGCTCTCGCCTGCTTTGACACGCCATCGCAAGTGGTGGTGTCCGTCAAAGAAAGATTCGGGCTCGAAGTCACCCGCCAACAGTGCGAGGCATACGACCCAACCAAGTACGTTGGACGCAACCTGCACGTGAAGTGGCAGACGCTGTTCAACGACACCCGCAAGAGGTTCCGCGAAGAGACGGCAGAGATCCCGATCGCCAACCGAGCGTATCGACTTCGCACCTTGGGGCGCATGGCCGAGAAGGCCGAGAACATGAAGAACATGGCGCTGACTGCCCAGTTGCTGGAGCAGGCAGCGAAGGAAGTCGGCGATGTCTATGTCAATCGCCAAACCAAAAACGAAAACCCTCACGACAACCTCCCGCCCACCCGAGTGCAGGTAGACGTGGTGGACGCGAGGAAGCTTGATGCCGACGCTTAACGTCCCGCAGGCAAAATTCCTCCAGATGGAGAACAAGTTTCGCGGCTTTGTCGCTGGGTTTGGCTCGGGGAAAACGTGGGTAGGCTGCGCAGGCATCTGCAAGCACGTATGGGAATGGCCTCGTATCAACTCGGGGTACTTCGCTCCTACCTATCCGCAGATCCGCGACATCTTCTTCCCGACGATTGAGGAAGTGGCTTTCGACTGGGGCCTGAAGGTCAAGACGAAGGAAAGCGACAAGGAAGTCGAGTTCTACAGCGGTGGCCAGTACCGCAGCACGACCATCTGCCGCTCGATGGAAAAACCCCAGACAATCGTAGGCTTCAAGATTGGCCACGCGCTGGTGGATGAGCTGGACGTCTTACCCGCGCTCAAGGCTGAGCACGCCTGGCGCAAGATCATTGCCCGTATGCGCTACAACGAACAGGGGCTGAAGAACGGCGTAGACGTGACCACGACCCCTGAAGGGTTCAAGTTCGTCTACCAGCAGTTCGTGAAGCAACTGCGCGAGAAGCCTTCGCTGCAAGGCATGTACGGCCTGGTGCAGGCCAGCACGTTCGACAACGAGTTGAACCTGCCGCCCGATTACATCCCATCCTTGATGGAGTCTTACCCGCCGCAGCTGATCCTGGCCTACCTCAACGGGCAGTTCGTCAACCTGAATGCCGGGTCGATCTACCACGCGTACGACCGGAAGATGAATGGCTGCTTCGATGCGGTGGAGCCAGGCGAGCCGCTGTTCATCGGCATGGACTTCAACGTCGGCAAGATGGCGGCGATCACGCATGTCAAACGCGCAGATGGGAAGCCTCGGGCGGTCGACGAGCTGATCGATGGCTTTGACACCCCGGACATGATCCGGCGCATCAAGGAGCGCTACTGGCGCTACAGCGGCAAGGACTACGAAAAAACCTGCGAGATTCGGATCTATCCGGATGCCTCGGGTGGCTCCCGCAAGTCGGTAAATGCCAGCGAGACAGACATTGCCATCCTGCGCCAAGCGGGATTCAGCGTCATCGCGCCGGATGCAAACCCGCCGGTAAAAGACCGCATCAACGCCATGAATGCGATGTTCTGCAACGCCAATGGCGAACGGCGCTACCTGGTCAACCCGCTGCGCTGCCCGACTTATGCCGATGGCCTGGAACAGCAGGTATGGGCGCCGAATGGAGAGCCAGACAAGAAGTCAGGCGTCGACCACGCGAACGACGCAGGCGGCTACTTCATCCACCACGACTACCCGATCATCAAGCCGATGACCCACATTCCTGTCACATTCAGCTTCTGAGGCCATCCATGGCGAATTTCAGCACTCCCCGGGCAGAGTACGCACAAGCCCTGCCTGGCTGGCAGTTGGTGAAACGCTGCGTAGCCGGTGCGCGAGAGGTGCGCAAGCACGACGAATACCTGCCGATGCCAGACCCGGAAAACAAATCACCGGAGAACCTGGCTCGGTACAAGCAGTACAAGAAGCGGGCGATGTTTCTCAACATCACCGGTCGCACGCGCACCGGCCTGATGGGGGCGGTGTTTCGCAAGACTGCCGAGCTGTCGCTGCCGACTGGGGTGGGATACCTGAAGGAGAACGCCAGCGGCGACGGCACCAGCCTTGAGCAGTTGTCGAAGGAATCGGTTGGCGAATGCCTGGACAGCGGACGAGGCGGCTTTCTTGTCGATTTCCCGACCGTTGCCACTGAAAGCGGTGTCAGCTCGATGGCCGATCTTGCTACCAAGCGCGCCCTGATCCACCACTACGATGCCCTGTCGATTATCGACTGGGATGAGCAGGTGATCGACGGCGTAAAGCGCCTGGTGTACGTGAACCTGCGGGAGTGCGTTTCCGAGTTCAACGCTACCGATCTGTCCCGCGAGACGTATACGCAGAACCGAGTCCTGTTGCTGGTCGATGGGAAATACGTACAGCGCGTCTACAAGGAAGGCGAAGCAAGCGTCGAGGAGACGCAGCCTACCGACAAATCTGGGCAGCGATTCGATCACATCCCGTTCAGCTTCTACGGCGCCCAGAACAACGACGCCAGTATCGACAAGTCTCCGCTGGAAGACCTGGCCGACGTCAACATCCTTCACTACGGCAACAGTGCCACGGTGGAGGAGAGTGGCTTCATCAGTAGCCAGCCGACGCTGTTCATCACCACCAGCATCGAAGCCGACGAGTTCGCGAAGCTGAACCCGAACGGTATGCACATTGGCTCGCGCCGGGGCCACAACCTCGGGAAGTCCGGATCCGCAGTCATGCTGCAGGCCACCGAAACCCAGCTCGCCCGAACCCTGATGAAGGACAAGGAAGAGCAGATGCTCATGATCGGCGCCCGCGTAGTCCAGAAGGGCAGCGGCGCCGAGACGGCAGAGGCTGTTCGAATCCGATACAGCTCGGACAACAGCGTGCTGGGCACAATCGCCGGCAACGTATCCGAGGCCCTGAAGCGAGCCATTCTTGACGCGGAGCGCTTCATGATGGATGCGCCGGACGAGAAGGGCACCGTGTTCTGGCTCAACCAGTCGTTCTTCGACGAGACGATGACTGCGCAGGACATCGTCGCTCAGGTGCAACTGTGGCAGCAGGGCTTCATTGCGAAGTCGGATGTCCGGGTGAACCTGCGTCAGGGTGGCGTGCTTGAAGCTGATCGCACCGACGAGAAGATCGACGAAGAGCTGGCCAGTGCGCCACCGGTAGGCGGGAACGATGAGCAATGAAGGCTTTCTTGAGGATGCCGCCACGCGGCACCAGATTTACGTCCAGCGGTATGCTGGCGGTAACCTGAAGCGTGTGGCGTCGTTCATCAGCAAAGCCATCAAGACGGCCAAGCAGCGCGTATCGGACGGCCTGAGCGCTTACGGTACGCGTCGGTACAACACTCAGATCGAAACGCTTCAGGGCGACTTGCGGGGCATCTACGACGACCTCAAAGGACGCGCCCAGCTGGATCTCGGCGAGTTTGCGACTTACGAGGCGCAGTTCAACGCGACGATGCTGGGCAAGGTGGTCCGTGCGGTGGTTCAGCTAAATGTGCCATCGGCCGAAATGATCTCCGCCGCGGCCTTGGCCGACCCGCTGCAGCTCGAAGCACGCAAGGGCATCCAGCGCATCAGCATCAGCGGTGCGCTCGACCAGTTCGGAACCAAGAAGGCCGCTGAGATCATCGGCGAAATTCAAATCGGTTCGAGCCTGGGCGAGACCAGCCAGCAAATCAGCCGGCGGCTGACGAGCATTCACCAGTTGCAGCAGGATCAGGCCGGCGCACTGGTTCGCACCATGACCAACCACATCGCCAGCACGGCGCGAGTGGAGACGCTGAAGGCGAACGACGACATCCTCGCAGGAATGCGTAGGGTGGCGTCCCTGGACTCGAAGACAACGTTGTTCTGCATGAGCGTCGATCAGACAGTGATCCCGCTAGACGGGCCAAAGCCGCCGTACCACTGGGGTTGCCGTACGGCGCTCATACCGGTTCTGAAGGAAGAGTTTGCCCGGGAGATCAAGGGTTCGACTCGGCCCTCAATCGGGCCTGACGGGGTGGCGCTGGTATCGAGCAAAACCAGCTATCAGGAATGGCTGGCGCGGCAACCGGCGGCGTTTCAGCGCGACGTTCTTGGCTCAAACCGGTATGCGTTGTTCAGCAAGGGCGAGTTGAGGCTAGACAAGTTCATTGATGACAACGGAAAGACGTTGACCTTGCAGCAGCTGAGGGAGCTTGAGCCGCTAGCGTTTGTGCGGGCAGGCTTGGAGAAATGATAAATTGCCATCCTTTCGCATTTCAGGATGAAACAATGAAGTGGCTGTATCTGTTTTTTTGTTTTGCAGCATGTGTGATTTCTGGGTTGCTCGGACTCACCGCTGGGATAAACATGAACCCCCAATCGACAGTCAAATTCGTGCCTGATTGGGGGAGCTTGGGGGATTGGGTGGCGGGAGTATCTGCCCTTCTCACTTTTTTGGTTGCATGTATTGCGATGAATGCTTGGCGAGTGCAGGAGCGTCAACGATTGATCCTGCAATGGAAGGCCGACCTTGTGGACTACGCTTGGACGCTTCCTTACATAAAAGAGAACCTTCAGTGGCCTGCGGATAAAGACCTTATCGACAAAATCGCTGGAAAATTTTACGACTGTATTAAGAGTTACCTGCTCATGATCGAGTACGTAGAGCCAGAGAAACAGGACTACTACAAGCTGATATGGAGTCAAGTTCATGATGCCCATGATGCTTACATCATGAAGGGCGCAACTAGAACCGCGACAAAAGCCGCTTTCGTAGCTGCATATTTGAATAAGTTTCTATAAGCAGATGACCACCCTATAAACCGCCGTCAAGGCGGTTTTTTTATGCCCGCAGGCAGGGCCTGCACTACGTCTCTGGGAGACAGCAATGACCTTGAAATTCCAACTGGACAGCCTCGAAGGCGTCGACGAATCCATTCAGGCCCTGTACGTCGAGAAGGACGGCAAGTTCGTCCTCGGCATTGAAGGGCTGCCACAGCCGGAAGATGTTTCCGGTCTGAAATCCAAAGTCCAAGAGCTCCTGGACGAGAAGAAGGCAGAAGCCGAAAAGCGTAAAGCCGCTGAGGATCAGGCGCGACTGGATCGCGAAGAGGCGCTGCGCAAGTCCGGCAACGTCGAAGAGCTCGAAAAGTCCTGGTCTGAGAAGTACGCACGCCGCGAAGCTGAGCTGACCGGCCAACTCGAAAGCACGAATAGCACACTGCAAGGCCAGATCCGGGATCTGACCGTGGGCCGTACTGCTACCGAGATCGCGACCACTCTGGCCATTCCGGGTAGCTCCAAGGCATTGCTTCCCCACATCGAACGCCGGCTCAGCGTTGAGCAGCGCGACGGCAAACCAACCGTCGTCGTGCTGGACGCTGCCGGCAAGCTCTCGGCGGCAACGCTGGACGAGCTGAAAGCAGAATTCACCAACGATCCGGCCTTTGGTCCGCTGATCGCTGGCAGCAAGGCATCGGGCGGCGGGGCCGGCGGTGCTGGGAAAGGCGGCGGGGCCGCAAAAGGAAACATCGGCGGCACCAAAGAGGAACGACAGGCCGCAATCGCGAGCCGGTTCCCAGACCTCCCTCAGAAATAAGGAAAATCACTCATGTCCCTGTCGCAAATGCAGGTCTTCAACGAATACGTAATGCCGGCGACCATCGAGACGCTGGATCAGATGCTGGTGGCGTTCAACGCTGCCAGCCGCGGCGCAATTCTGCTGTCGCCTGACGGTTTCACTGGCGACTTTCTCCAGGAGTCGTTCTTCCAGACCCTGGCTGCCGCTCAGCGCCGCGTCGATCGCTACGCCGCCAATGGTGCCGCACCGATCACCGACCTGACCGAGTTGAAGAACTCCTCGGTAAAAGTGGCCGGCGGCTTCGGCCCGATCCGCTACGAGCCATCGCAGATGACTTGGCTGGAGCGACCAACCGCGCAGGGCATTGAAGTCGCATCGCGCGCGTTCGCCGAGATTCTGCTGAAGGATCAGTTGAACACCGCGATCGCCGCGCTGGTTGCGGCGATTACCGCTCAAGCAGCCGCCGTGAACGATGTGTCTGCAACTGCCGGTATCAGCCAGGCCGCACTGAACAACGCCCACGCGAAGTTCGGCGATGCGAGTCAGTCTCTGGTCACCCAGATCATGCAGGGCACCACCTATCACAAGCTCGTCGGCCAGGCGCTAACCAACAGCGAGCAACTGTTCCAGGCGGGCAACGTCCGCGTTGTGGACATTCTCGGCAAGATCTCGGTTGTCACCGACGCCCCGGCACTGATGCAGACCGGTACGCCGAACAAGGAAATCGTTCTGTCCCTGGTGCAGGGTGCAGCGATGGTGCATGACGGCCGCGACATCATCAGCAACGTCCAGACCACCAACGGCAAGGAGCGCATCGAGACCACGCTTCAGACCGATTACACCTTCGGTCTGGGCTTGAAGGGTTACACCTGGGATACCACCGCCGGTGGCAAGTCTCCGACCGACGCCGAGCTGGCGACCGGCACCAACTGGGACAAGACCGCCACCAGCATCAAGCACACCGCCGGTGTTGCTCTGATCGGTGACGCCTCCAAGTAACCCTGACTGCTGAGCCGAGCTTCGTGCCCGGTTCCGCGAGGACATGATCATGAGCAACAAAATCTGGTATCTGCCCGGGCCATTTCACCAGTACCGGGAAAACGTAAAGGAGTTGGCCAAAAAGCACGGCTTACGCATCGTTGATGCGAACGTCACTGAAGACCGCGAGGGTGAAGCTGTCGATGTGCCTGAAGTAACACTGCGACAGGCTGCTCCGGTGCCTGTGCCGCTGATCGACGGCCAAGGCGGTGTTGATGGCGCAGCGCTGCAGGAGCTGATCGACAAGTTGAGTGTCGAGCGCGACAGCATCGTGCTGCTGATCGAAGCGGCCGAAGGTCTTGCTCCGCTGGAACATCCTGGCGCCGGCGAACTGCCGATTCGCCTGTTCGATGCCTTGACCTCTATTCACGAAGGCATCGCCTCGCTGAAGAGCAAGCGTGATGAACTGCTGGGTGAAGTTGAATTGCTCCGCGCAGACGTCGCACGGCTGACTCCTGCACCGCAGAACAACGGCTCAGTTCTCGACGAGCTGACCGTCGTGCAGATCAAGGAACAGCTCGACGCCAAGGGCGTGACCTACAAGGTCAACGACTCGAAGCCTGAGCTGCTTGCTCTGCTGAAGGCCAACCAGTAACACCCGGGGCTTCGGCCCCACTCATTCAAGCGGAGGCCTGATGGCTACCTACATCACCGTGGCGGACGTTGACGCCATCCTCGGGGCTTCGTGGGCTCCAGATGACAAAAAGGCCCGGGCGGTGTTGCAGGCGAATGCCTACATGACCTCGCTCAACCTGGTCGGCATCGACATGGACGCGATTCCCGATGATGTGAAACAGGCCGCCGCCGAGCTAGCGGTCGTCGCCTCTGAGGGTAAGTTGTACCAGCAGCATACCGAGGGATCGCTGGAGGCCAAGACGGTAAAGGCAGGATCGGTGACTACCAGTAAGACGTTCGCCTCGATCGACACTACCAAATCCACCGCGCTGCCCGACGGCGTCCAGTTCGCGCTGGGGCTTCTCGCGCAGTGGCGTGCCAGCGGCTTCAGCTTCAACGTATACAGGTGACCCATGGGCCTACGTGAAGAGATCCAGGCGGATCTGGCTGAGGCCTTCGACACTGACCTGGCCGATGCGGTTAAGCCATTCAGCGGCGGCGTGACGCTGCCTGCTGAGAACTGGGATCCAGTTACAGAAACCGGCGGTGATCCGGTAGTTATCGCCTACGCCGGGCGCGGCGTGTTCGACAGCTATAAGGTGCAGATGGTCGATGGCGTCCAGATCAAGGCAACCGATCAGTTGCTGATCTGCCTTACCAACGAAACCACCGGTACCCCGCAGGTCGGGCACAAGATCAACGATTTCGACGTGATCAACGTCCAGACTGACCCGGCCGGCGCCCATTACGAGATTCAGCTGAGGAAAGTCTGATGACGAACAAGGCGGGGTGGAGCCATAGCCTCACGGACTTTGCCGATCAGGCTGGAGAGGACATCACCCAGATGGCGCGCGTCATCGCGACCGCCATGCTAACGGAGGTGGTGAACCGCTCGCCTGTCGGCAACCCTGATCTCTGGCAGTCCAACGTTGCGCTGCGCACGAAGAATGTGGCGCTGGCTGATGCGTATGACGCTAACGTCGACGCCCGCAACGCGGCGCGCACCGGCGGCCGTGCCTTCAAGAAGCTGACCAAGCGCGAGCGCGAAGAGAACTACTTCGTCAAAGCGCAGGCAGCGGGGAAGGGCTACATCGGCGGCACGTTCCGAGGAAGTCACCTGGTATCAATCGGCGCGCCCGACATGACAGTGAACGACAACATCGACCCGTCCGGCCGAGAAACGATCAGCAAGGGCAGCATGCTCATTAGGGCATCGGGCAAGTTCCCCGTGATCTACATCCAAACCAACAGCCCATACGGCGAGATGCTTGAGCTTGGACATTCGACTCAGGCGCCAGGCGGGGTATATGACTTGGCATTCATCGGCGTGAGCGAGGCCTATAAATGACGTTTGAGCAGATTCGCGAGACTCTGGTTGGTCGGATGGCTGTGTTTGGCGGGATCGATCAGAAACGCATTCTGTATCCAAACAACAAATACCCCGCGGAGTTTCTCGATACTTCCGGTGTATTCAAACCGCCCGACACTGGCCTTTGGTGTCGACTCAACATCCAGTACGCCACGGCCTTCATGGCTGGCATGGCCGACCGACCGTACACCCGCAAGCCTGGGCAGATCAGCATTCAGTGCTTCGCGCGAGCGCGCACTGGCACCAAGGCCATTAACGAACTGGCCGACGCGCTTGAAGCGCACTTCGCCTACTGGATGTCCGGCGACCTTGAGTGCATGGAAGCCAGTCAAGTGGTGGCCGGCGAGTTCGAGGGCTTCTACCAAATCAACGTCAACATCCGGTTTCGCGCCGGCTGAGAGGAAATATGCAAAGTCACAACTTCAAGCCGGGCGTATCGGGCTGGAAGCTCCACAAGAATGGGAGCTTTGAGTTCAACTCATCTGGCGACCCGTGCTTGATCAGTCTCGACAAAGAGAAGCCGGTGGCGCCTCTGGACGAGATTACCCGGGCGAACGTTACCCATGAATCTAGCGCTCGATGCCAGGCAGACGAGGTGACAGCCACTCGCATCGGCGCCATGCAATGCAACCTTCCCAAGCCTTTCGTTGTTGTCGATGGCGTGACTTACATCCGGCAGGATCACGTCGATAAATCCAGCGTTCAGGCGGCAAAGCTGGCCCCTGAGTGGACGGTCAAACTCAAATTGGTGGATGGCCAGTATGTGGCTGCCGGTATTGGACTGGGTATTGCCTCGCAGTTTCTGGTCAGCGCCAATCAGTTCGCCATCAAGGAGCCGAACGGGTTTGAGGCGGCTCGCGAAAAAGGCGCCGATGCAGTCACGGACTTTCTGGCGGACAAGATTCTCGACACGAAGCTCGGCGAGGAACTGAAGGCCAAGATATCGGCAGTGGACCTGATCAAAGAAGCTGTGATGCAGGGCGTGACTCTCGGGTATCTGGCAACTCTCAAGGATCTCGGAAAGACCAGCTGAGCGCAAACCGCTCGCACATCGCAGGCCGCCACATGGCGGTTTTTTTACGACCGCAATCTGGAGACTTACCATGTCGAGCGGCGCAAAAGTTGTAAGCCACATCATTGCGGAGGTGACGCCCGGCGTTACTCCCACCGGTACCTGGGACACGCTGCGCCTCACCGGCAACGCACTGACCCCGACCGTCAACACCGAAGTCAGCGACGAAATCACCGACACCCGCCTGAGCCAAGGCTCTGTGGCCACCAGCATCGATATCGGCGGCGATCTGACGGCTGAGTTCTCGTTCGGCTCGTTCGACCAACTGCTCGAAGCTGCCTTCTACGGCGTCTGGACGGCTGACGTTCTGCGCGTGGGCGATACCCGACACACGTTTTCGATCGCTAAAGGCTACAACGACGTCGGCGTATATGGTGTGTTCAAGGGCGCGCACGTCTCGACCTTCGCGCTCGACATTCCGTCGGAAGGCAAGGTAACCGCCACGTTCAACATGGCGTGCCTGGACTACACCGATGGCGACACCCCAATTGTCGTTTCGCCGAATGCGCCGACCACTACGCCGTTCCTGTCGAACAACAACGTCGGCACGATTTTGGTGAACGGGCAGTCGCTGGAAGGCGTGGCCTGCGTCTCGGCCATGACCGTGAATCTGGACAACAGCCTTCAGACTCAGCGCTGCCTCGGCTCCGATCGTCTCGGCCCCGGTGCGCACATCGCCACCGAAGCGGCGGTCACCGGCAGCATCACGTTGGCCTGGTCGAAGCGCGCCTGGGAGATCTGGAAGAACACCTTCACCCGGACGCCGATCGCAGTTGTGTTCCCGATCACCGACTCGCTGGGCAACAAATACACGTTCAACTTCCCAGCAGTGGAAGTGGACGGTGAACTGCCGAATGGTGGTAAGCGCGACCTGATCGAGGTCACGCTCAACTACACCGTCGCCAAGCTCAGCCCGACCATCACCCGCGAAGCGGCTGATCCAACCCCGTAAACCCTTTGGCTCCCTCGGTTCAAACGCCGGCCGGGGGAGCTATTTTATTGGCGTGGCGTTGAGGAATTGAAATGGCTCTGCAACTGGGCAAGAAGAAGCCGGCGATCGCCGGTGAGCGCTGGGCGAAGTTCGACGACGACACCAAGATCCTGCTGGCCAGCATCGACAACCCTGAATATCAAGTCGCCCTTGAGCGCATGCGCCGCCGGATCCAGCGCAACGACGCGCGGTTTGAAGAAGGCCAAGTGGGCGTGGTCGCCGGCGAAATGACCGAGCACCAGAACCACGCGATGCTGCTCAGCCATTTCATCGTGAAGGACTGGGAAGGCGTGCTGGACGCCGACGGCAACCCGATCAAGTACAGCCCCCCCGTAGCTGCTGAACTGCTGGAAAACAACATCGAGTTCTTCATCTTCGTGCTGCGCGAAGGCGCGCTGGCCGCCAACGATGCCGCAGAAGAGCGAGCTGAGTCGGTGGGAAAGCCCTTGCCCGCTTCGAGTGGGAGCAAGAGTGGGGCGGGGAAAGCGAAAAGCGTAGGGCGATCTACTCGCGCCTAAAGATGGCGATCCCCGGCGAGCCCGAGAATGACCCGCTCACTGCCTACCTGCTCAACCTTTACCGGAACGTTTCTCGCGGCAGGCGGTACATCGCTGGGATGGCGGGGGCGTTCCCATTGCCCCTGTCGGCGCGGGAGATCTCCGACTGGCTGGAATCGCACCCGTCGCCACTGCCGCGCGATGAGATCGACGATGTGATGTTTGCGCTGGATGCGGTGTGCCTGGCTGGGGATGAAGATTAACTACTGCGCGGGATTCCCGCGGGAGACAAGGACTTGAACAAGAAAGACGCAGCCGATATCGGCCCGGAAATCAAAAGCGTTACCCGCGACTCAAGCGGCAAGCCTGAGTGGGTGCTGTGCGGTGATGGCGCCTTAATACTCGCCGAAAGATTCGTAGAGAGCGGCGCCATCAAACGCGAACAGCTTAAGGCTTAGGCTTATTTACAATTGTGTCCATGATGTCGTTTGAGACTTCAATTGGAAGATCCTGCTTTGGGAAAACCTTCTGGTAGACCTGTAAAGCAATACCGTCACCGGCTCCCTGCTGGCGTGACGCCAAAACGGCTCTGCCAATGAAAACCTTTGCGATATCTGGATCTGTTCTCGCAACGCATTCGGCTAGGCCCAAAATCAGGTTCGATAGCTGAGCGATTTCTTGATCTGTTGTTTCTGCCACATTGACCTCCAGGTCATAAACGCGCCGAGATTGGCGCAACCCCAGTCCTTGGGCTTGCAGGCAAAGGACTGGGGTTATCCGTTGCGTGAAGGCAAGAGGCTACTATCGGTGAGCGGCGGCGCGTTACTGGGGATTCGTACAGGCGAGTTTTAGTGCGGCCAATTTTCGAAACCCTCAATTGACTGTTTTATAGCGTCCTCGAAAGTGGCTGTAGGATCACTGCGGAGCCAATGGTGCCAAATCACCACGGCGCTGAGCATTACTTCGAGAGAGACGCCGTATTCGTCCGCCTGCTCTTGTAGCCGCTCGTACGATTCCTTTGGCAAGGCAATCGGAATAGATGAATCATCTTCCGAAACCAAGCTCACCTCAGTAATTTCAGGTTGGTCGTCAGCATCCGCAAGCTCTGACACATCTCGATTGAGTGCTTTAGCCAGCTTAACCAGCGCGGTCATGCGAGGTTTTGAGGTGCCCATTTCATACCGGCCAATCTGTGGGACGCTCAGGCCGCTCGCTTGGGCCAGGTCTCGTTGCGTCATTCCTGCATCTGCTCGCAGGCGTACGAGCCTAGAAGGGAAACCTTTTGGGTGGTGCATGGTAATTCCATGGATTCGTATAGGAAGCATGATGTTCGGGAAATATATTTCGCGCAAGAGAATGATGGCAAATGATGTTGACGGTACATCGCTAATGATGCCTAATGATGGCAAGTGATGAGTAAGGAGGTTTTTATGAAGCAGACTGGGAAATCGCGATATCCGCTTAGCCTGGAATTATCAGTAAAGGGTCAAGCAGAAGATGAGGCAAAGAAAAACCGGCGAAGCCTGAACGCTGAGCTTGGCCTTCTCATAGAGGAGGGTTTGAAGTGGCGAGAATTGCAGAGCAAGCAGGCGCTAGCCTAAAACGAAGAAGCCCCGACGAGGTGAGAGTCGTCAGGGCTTCGGAAAACGAGATCAACTTCGGAGAAGAAATCGTCATGTCGAATGATAGCACAGCGGTATCTAATGTCATCCCGTTCAGGTTTGACAAGAAAGAGGTGCGCACTTTGCTGATTGATGACCAGCCATGGTTTGTCGCAGCCGATGTCTGCAATTCGCTGAGTATTGTGAATACGACGCGTGCATTGAGCCGTCTGGATGACGACGAGAAAGCCCTTCACAGTATGAAGGGCTCCCGCAACATGCAGGAACTCAACGTCGTCAATGAGTCGGGACTCTATTCTCTGATCCTGACCAGCCGGAAAGATGATGCACGCCGCTTTAAAAAATGGATCACGTCAGAGGTTCTTCCTGCAATCCGCAAGCACGGACATTACGTCGATCACCACGGAACCATGGGTGATCTCGTCGGAGCCGTCATCGGCACCAGTGGCGAAAATGTCCTAGATCGCGTGATTGATCAGAAGGCCTCACCAGTCCCTCATTCGCTTCAGCGCAGTTTCAAGCAGACCATGAAGAGTCGTTTGCGCTCGCGCTTCAATGTGCACCGCACTGCGCTGATTCCGGCTGAGTGCCTGGCCGACGCGTGTAACTTCGTTGCAGCCTACGCCCTGGAAGGCGAGTGGATCGGTCGTCCCGATACCGAAGGCTTGTTCTTCAGCAATCAGGAAGTCGCCCACATTTACCTGCTGATGAGTCGGCACTTCTGCCTCATGGATGATCGCGAGGCGATTCTGGCTTCGGCGCGCACTCTCGATTCGCGCGTGCTGATGAGGGTGTTCGATCAGATCAACGAGGGGCGAAGCTCGTTCGCCGCGCTTGATGCTCGGAGGTCGGAAATTTACAGCATCTACCGAGCAAATGGCTGCTCTCCCGGTGGTTATGCAATTGTTGCTTGATCTCAACTGAGCCACGACCCCGCACCTGCGGGGTTTTGGTGCTTCCCTCGGATGGTGGTAAATTGCTGCCATTACTCAGGGAGAGCGCTTATGAGGGGATTTGGTTTTTTGATCGTTGCGGCTGGGATCATCGTCATGATTGCCGCGACAACAATGGATGTTTCTGTTCCGTCCGGACTTGGCCGTGTTAACAACTTGGGATTGATGGCCGACCGGCAGAACTACACCTTGATCGGTGGGGTCATTCTGATTGCCGGCTTGTTGATGGTGATCTTCGGCCGCAGAACCCAAGCGGTTCCTGAGTCAACATTCGATACTAGGCCTTGCCCACTCTGCGCAGAGAACATCAAAAATGCCGCGGTTAAATGCAAGCACTGCGGTGGCGATGTTGGTAAAGCATCCCCTCAAGCAGCGCCATCGCTGCGATTCGGCTGGGTTGCGAGGGTAATCTGCGCCGGCGAGGAAGAGCGGATAAAGGTCTCCGACGCAATCGCGGAGGCTGGATTCCCGGTTGTCGAAATGCTCAAGGTTGGCGGCGTCGGCGCCGGTGCATTCGAAAGCAAGTCTGAAGCCGAAAAAGCTGCTGACGTTATTGAGCAACGGCTTGGGTATTCGACCACTGTGATGTTCCGCGACAAAATCAGCGGAGACTACAGCTGATTACATTTCAGATTATTTGAGCCCGCCATTGAGCGGGCTTTTTTTCGCCCGGAGAAACGTATGGCTCAGACCTCACGGCTGGTCTTGGAAATCGATAGCAGAGACGCTGAGCAAAAGGCTGCTGACACCCGCAAGGCGCTTGAAGAGCTGGAGTCCTTGGGGATTCCAACTCAGCGGTCAATGGCTAAAGTTGGCGCGGGGCTCAGTGAGTCTGGCAAAAGCGCGGATGGTGCGCGAAAGTCTTACGGTTACTATCGGGAAGAAGTTGAACAGCTTTTAGGTAGGCTCGATCCTTTGCGGAAGAAACAGCAGGAGCTTGCCAGGAGTCAGGCGGAACTCGCTGCAGCCTTCAAGCGAGGAGATATCGGGGATGCAGGGTATAAAGAGTTTTCCAGCATTATTCGAGATCAGTCGACTGCAATTACGGCCCAGCGTGCCGCGCTCAGCAACCTAAATGGCGATCTTGGAAAGACCGGGATGACCGCAAAAGCGACTGCTGCGGCATTGCGCGGTGTGCCGGCGCAATTCACCGATATTGCGGTCTCATTGCAAGCGGGTCAGGCTCCGCTTACCGTCCTGCTGCAACAAGGCGGTCAACTCAAAGATATGTTCGGCGGCATCGGCCCTGCCGCAAAGGCGTTGGGCGGTTATGTTGCCGGCTTGATCAATCCATTTACGATTGCGGGCGCGGCTATCGCAGCTTTTGCTCTCGCTGCCTACAAAGGCTACGAACAGGCCGAGCAGTACCGAAAGGCTCTTGTCATCACCGGGGACGCGGCCGGGCGAACGGCGGATGATCTGATTGCTCTCTCTAACAGCCTCGCAAAGGGTCGAAATTTCACTGAGGCTACCCAGGCCGTGCTGGCGCTGGCCGGCAGCGGCCGATTGGTGGGTGATGCGTTTACGGAGGTCGCCAGAGCTTCGACGGAGCTTTCCGTAGCCACCGGCAAGAACGCCGGCGAAATTGCTGATCAGCTGTCGCGAACAAAAGGAAGCGTCACCGATCTCGCTGCGGAGTACAGCGACAAATATGGCGTGATCACTCAAGCAGTTTACGAACAGATACGATCGCTGGAACAGCAGGGCAACCGAATGGAGGCCATCAAGGTATTGGCCGGCGCGGTCGCTGACGAGATGGGCGCCCGAAACAGGGAAATGGTTGAGTCAACGAGGGGCCTGGCAAAAGCTTGGGATGACGTCAAGACCAGCGTTTCCTCTGCATGGAACGAACTGAAAACCGGTCTTTCCGCTAGCCCAGAGCTGTTCAAGTTGCAGCACCTTCAGAGTCAGTTGGAAAGCGCGCGGGAAATTGGCGACAAGGCCTTGATCACCGGGCTGGAGAAGCAGGTAGAGCTCGCCCAAAAAGCGGTTGATGCGCAGGTTCAGCGCACGGAAGCGGCATCTCATGAGCTTCAGGAGCGAAGGACAACAATTTCGGCCGATGAGAAATGGTTCTCCATCACCAACAAGAACATGTCGGAGCAGAAAAAGCTCGCTCTGGACATCGCCGAGGCGAGAAAGGTTGGCCTAGAGGCGGGAAAATCTCAGGCTGAAATCGACAAGGAGGTCGCTGCCATTCAAGCGCGTTTCGACAAAAGCCAGCCGAAGCCGAAGGCAGTGAGTGAGGATGCTGGTCAGCGGATGCTCGACGAGGCAAGGCAGCGCTACGCAGTTCTACAGCAGCAAAACGCGCTCATCGGCAGCCAAGCCGACGGCACAAAATCACTCGGCACCGAAGCCAAAAAGCTGCTCGAGCTGGAACAGCAGATTGCCGACCTCAAAGATAAAAAAACGCTCACTGCTGCACAGAAGCAGATCCTAGCCATGGCGGACCTCAATCTGGCGCAACAGAAGCAAAACGCTTCACTGGAAAAGCAGACTGAGCTGTTGGCCACTGCTGCCGAGCAGCGACAAAAGCTCGCAGCGTTTCAGGAAAACCTGCAATCGCAGCTGAAGACTGCCCAGACCGGTTTGGACAACGATTTGGCAGGCCTTGGCATGGGCGATCAGCAGCGTCAGCGGTTGAAAGAGCAGCTGAGCATCCAGCAGTCGTACCAGTCACAGATGGATCGGCTGACCTACGACTACAACAAGAGCGACAGATCCGCCGGCAAGACCGATCTGTACAACCAGCAGACCGAAGCTTTGCGTTCAGCTCTGCAAACCCGTCTCGCCATGCAGCAGCAGTACTACACGGATGTGGACAAGGCCCAATCGGACTGGTCTCTCGGTGCCTCCTCGGCATTTCAAACCTATTCGGAGCAGGCTCGGGACGTCGCCGGACAGACCCGCAACCTGTTCACCAATGCCTTCAGCAACATGGAAGACGGCATCATCCAGTTCGTGAAGACTGGCAAGTTATCGTTCAAGGATCTAGCCGACGGCATCATCGCCGACTTGATCCGCATTCAAGTGCGCCAGGCGGCGGTGGGTATCTTCGGCACGATCTTCAGCGGACTGACCGCTGGCGCCTCGGCTGGCAACGGCCTCGCCGCCGGATCCGCCGGCGCGACGTCCTCCACTCTCGGAGCATCTGCAGCCGGATACAGCTCGAAGTTCGGTTTCTCTGACGGCGGCTATACCGGCGACGGCGGCAAGTTCGAGCCGAAGGGCGTTGTGCACGGCGGCGAGTTCGTTGTCCGAAAGGAAGCGGTGAGCCAACCAGGCGCTCGGGAGTTCCTCGAGCGCATGAACGCGAACGCCAAAGGGTACGCGGATGGCGGCTACGTCGGCGCTACCGCTGCGGGATCTACCTCAAATGTCGTTCCGATCTCATCGGGGTCGTCCGCTGCTCCGGTCATCCATCAGAGCTTCAGCTTCCAGGGCATTCCGGATGACGCCACCGTCAACATGGTGCGAGAGGCGGCAATGCAGGGCGCCAAGGGCGGCTACGAGCTGGTCGTGCGCGACCTGAAAATGAACGGAACCATCCGCCAGCTGATCGCGAGGCGCTAAGCAATTTAAGGAGTACTGCATGGCTCTTACGTGGCCGGCTTCGTTGCGCCCGTCAGAAATGACGTGGGGCATCGTCAACAACAGCAGGGCGTTCACCTCAACGCTCTCGAATGCCCAGCAGATCGTCGGCTACCCGGGCGCCTATTGGCAGTGCACCTTGACCTTCGGATTGCTGACCAGAGAGCAGGAGCGACAGTTGTCCTCATTCCTCGGGAAGCTTGACGGAATGATGGGCACCTTCAACTTGCCGGCGTTCACGCGCCGGCGCACCAACAGCGTCGGCGCGCTCTCAGTGGTCACTGGAAACGCGCAGGCGCGAACGATGGTCATCGGTGGCGCACCGGCGAACGCCGCTGTGTTCGCTGCCGGCGACTACATCACCATCGCGGGCGAAATGTTCGAGGTTACCGATGCGGTATCGGCGAACGCGCAGGGCAGGGTGACGGTGTCAGTCAACAAGCGGATCCGCAGGACGCTCACGGCCGGTACCGCCGTCGAGTACCTCGACCCTTATTCCGAAATGCGTATGCCCACCGACACCTGGGCCATGTCCATAAAGCCGGTGATCGCAAACGGCAGCTACCAATTCAGGGAGGCGTTCTGATGCCATCAGCATTCCCATTCAGCCAGAGCGTGGTGAACATCATCGCGACCGGCCGATTCATGCCGGTTTATGCCGTGCAGCTCGACTTCGTCGACGGCATGGTCTTCGCGCACACCGGTACCGGTGATCTGGTGGTCGATGGCATCACCTACCTAGGGGTCGGCAATTTCGGCCAGGTCAGCCAGTCGCAGGAGAGCGACAACTCCGGGTCGCCAATGTCCGTCGAGCTGACGCTCAGCGGTCTGGATGCATACATCCTTTCCGAGACAAACGTCCGGGGCTGTCGCGGGCGAATGGCAAAAGTCATATTCGTGGTGTTCGACGAGGCCGGCAACTACGCGGCGGACATTCTGTTCTCCGGCCGGATGGACGCGGCGAAGTTCTCCTTTGCCGGCAATGGCGAGGACGGCAACAGCATCACTGTCCCGGTCATCGATCGCATGGCCGAGTGGAGCCGTACCGGCACCGAACGATTCACCGACGAAAACCACCGCGCGCGCCATCAGGGCGACCGATTCTTCTACGCCATCGCCCAAATGTCCGAGTGGCCCATTTACTGGGGCTCGAAGAAGGACGCACCGACATTCACCTATGGAAGCTAGCCAATGCGCTACCGAGACTGGACAACCCGTCTGAACGAAACGATCAAGGCCGCCCAAGAGCGGCCTTTTTCATGGGGCGAATTTGACTGCTGCCTGTTCGCTGCCGACTGCACGGCCTCGGTGTGTGGTGTCGATCCGGCGGAGAACTACCGCGGCAAGTACACGACGGAGACCGGCGCCAAGCGGCAGTTGAAGAAACAGCACGGCAGCCTTGAGGCGGCGTGGGATGTCCACTTCGCCCGGGTGCCGCTGGGTTTCATCCAGCGCGGCGACGTCGTGCTGTACGACGCACCCGGCGGCCGAAGCATGGCCGTTTTCTGGGCTGGGGATTACTGGGCTGCAACCGATGACGGTGCGGCTCGGGTTGAGTGCGAGCCATTGGCCGCGTGGAGAATTGAATGAGCGGCGGCGTTAAGAAACTCGCTTCAGTCGTCATCGGCGCGGTGGTTGGTTTTGCTCAGGGCGGCCCCTGGGGTGCTGTGGCTGGCGCAGCGCTTGCCTTTTACGCCGCTGAACAGCAGGAAAAGCTCAACACCAAGTCGCCACTGCGCGACAACGAGCCGTCCGCCCAGACCGTGCGCTCCTCGAAGGCGCCGGTGCGCTACATCCTTGGACGCGTTTCCACTGGTGGCGTGCTGGTGTGGGCGCAGGAGCAGGCTGGCGATCAAGGGGAGGGCGAATGGCTGCACCTGGTGTACGTGCTTTGCGAAGGGGCGATCGATGCCCTCGAAAACATCTACCTTGGCGAAGAGGAAATTGGTTCGTTCGGTCCTTTCGCCACCTACGAGCTCGTCGTCGATCCGACTCAGGTAAACGCATTCCTCAAGGCCAACTGCCCTGACTGGAAGGACTCTCAGATCGGTCGTGGTTTGTCCTTTGTACGCATCTCTCTTTTTTACAGCGCCGAAAAATTCCCGTCCGGCATTCCGGACACTCGCTTTGTCGTGCGCGGCCGCAAGGACATTTACGATCCCCGGAGCAACACGGCGGGCTACAGCGCAAACACTGCGCTGCATCTGCTGTGGTACCTCCGTGCCCGCTGCGGGGTTCCTGACGATGAAATCGTTTTCGAAACTTTCGCGAGTGCTGCGAACGTGTGCGACGAGGCCGTCACCAATGCGGACGGCTCTACCAGCCAGCGCTACCGGAGCGGTTGCGTGATCGGTGCAGACGAGCAGCGAACCGGCGTCCTGCAGAAGCTCGAAGCCGCTGCTGGTGGCCACCTGATCCGAGTTGGTGGTCGCTGGATGTTCCAGGCCGGCGCCTATTACGGGCCGTACGACTTCGAAATCACTGAAGACATGGTGATCGGCACCGTCACCGGCAGCACTGAACCCACTAATGACTCGGCGATCAACACGGTTCGCGGCACGTTCATCGACCCATCACAGTCGTGGACAGAGACTGATTACCCGGAAGTGAGCGTTGCCGAATGGATTGTTGAAGACGGCGGCGAGGCGGCGGAAACGCTGACCTACTCCTATGTCACTGACCCATATCAGGCCCAGCGGCTGGCGAACATGGAGCTGCGCCGGCGCCGTGCTGGTGGTGCCATCAGCATTCCTATGAACTTTGCGGGCTACAACTGCCGGCCTGGCCGAGTTGTGCGTGTCAACCTGCCTTCGCTGAACATCCTCGGCGAGTTTATCGTCTCTGATTGGTCAATGGGCGACCGCGAAGGCTGCACCGTTCAGGTCAAGCAATACGAGCCAGCGATCTTCGATGATGCAGTGGGTCAGCCATATAACCCGATCGGGTTTATCAATTTGCCATCGGGCGGTCTTGGTTCTCCAAGCGCGCTGACGTGGACTCAGGACACCACCGCCGAGGTAATTCAGGGTGTCCTGTCCTGGCTGCCGCCTAGCGGCATCGTGAAGGAATACATCGTTATCGTGCGCCAGGGTACGACAGCGATTCAATCGCACAACGTGCCGTCGACCTCGACAGAGTGTGCAATCAATGGCTTGCCGTCAGGCAACTACACGATGAGCGTGGCCGCCGTAGGGCCCATGGCGCGATCGGGTGAGGTGACGATCACCGTCAGCATCAATGGCCCACCCATCCCGGAAAGCTGCGTGGTGCAGTCTTCTATCGACAGCATCGTGCTGATTCCGAGCAACTCGCAAAACGGGCTGAACGGAGGCACCTACGAGTACTTCTTTAGCACGTCACCGACAGCCACCTCTGCTGATGCCGAGTATCTGGGGCAGGGGCTGTCCTTCACTCACACGGGACTGGGCTTCTGGACGAACTACTACTATTTCGTCCGCTCGTCGAACGCCTACGGGAAGAGTTCTTTTCTTTATGTTCCGGCACAGACCTCAAATGATGTTTCAGCCTACCTCGCGGCACTTGCCGGGAAAATCACGGAGACAGAGCTAGGTGAGGATCTGCTGGCAGAAATCGAGAAGATTCCAGGTTTGCAGGCCCAGATCGACGCACTGGATGGGCTGAAGGGCTACGACCCGGAAGAACCCTACGTCGAGTACGACCTGGTGGTGCAGGGCAAGCGGATCTATCAAGCCACTGGCCCGGTACCTATCCAAACCCCGCCGCCGAACCCGCTCTACTGGCTCGACGTCGGGCAGACGGTGGAAACAGCCAATGGCCTTGCCCAGCAGGTGGCAACCAATACTGCCGAGATTACAGATCTCGACGGTGTTGTTACTGCTCAAGCCACAGCCTTCGAAGCCCTTCGCGCCTCCTCTCGGGAAGATGATGGGGCTGGAGATCTCGCGGACGCCATGAAGGGCTGGGCCAGCACGGCTGCAATCGCTTCGGAGTCGAAAGTTCGGGCCTCCGAGTACGAAGTGACGGCGCAGCTCTTAACGACCTTTGACGCAAAAATCGGCGAGAACGCTGCCAACATCACCGAGCTTGAACAGGTGGTGGCCACGAACGACTCGGCGACCTCGACGAAGATCGAACAGCTCAATGTGTCGGTTGCACAGCAAGGATCTGACATTCAGCAGAACGGCTCAGCTATCCAGCAGAACACTGCGGCGATTCAACAGACCTCGACTGCTTATGCGGACACCGCCGGCAAGCTGAACACGATGTGGTCGGTAAAAATGCAGGTCACGGCGAATGGGCAGTACGTCGCCGCGGGTATCGGCCTCGGCATCGAGAACACTGGCGCCGGGCTGCAAAGCCAGTTCCTTGTGAGCGCTGACCGTTTCGCCATCGTCAACACCATTGCCGGCGGTGCCATTGCGGTGCCGTTTGCAGTTCAGGGCGGGCAGGTTTTCATGAACTCGGCCTTCATCATGGACGGATCAATCACCAACGCGAAGATCGGAAATTACATCAGCTCTTCCAACTACATCGCCGGCCAGCAAGGCTGGATCCTGAACAAAGACGGCACACTCGAAATAAACGGCATCGTTCCAGGGCAGGGGCGTCTGGTGATCAACTCGCTGAACGTTTCGGTCTACGACGCCAACAACGTGCTGCGTGTTCGTCTCGGCTATCTGGGGTAATCAATGGCTCTATTTGGCCTTCGTGTCTTCAACGAGAGCGGTCAGCTCGCCATGGACACCAACAGCTTCACCTATCAAGTGATCTGGCAGGGCGTGATTGACTTCAGCGGAACTGTGCCCAGCTACACAATTGCGATACCCGGCTTCAACCCTGCCAATTGCGTGTTCATGATCATCCCGACGAGAGCGCAGGACGTGCAATCATCGGAGACCGACGGCAGCGGGAATCAAAAGTCCTACCCGTATGTCACGACCTCGGTGAATCAGGTTGTTGTAAGACCTAAAAACCCTTCCTCAAGCGCTTCCACGATTCAATCAAGGATCGTCGCCAAAGGGTACGCGATCAGGTATTCGACATGACCTTTGGATTCCAAAGCATCAATGACAATTCATTTGTCCAGATCGATTCGGAGGCACCCAGGCTTTGTGTGCTCACCAAGGGCACCTATTCAGGTGTGGCAAGCGCATCGGGCACATTTGCTCGGGCGGTTACCAGTCAAGATCCGCCCATGGTTTTCATTCGGCCTGATCAGGGCGGAGCGATTCAAGTTCCAATTTCGGTCTGGTTTACCGGTGGTCCGGGTAACTGGACTGGTTTTGCGATGAATGCCTCGCGAGTCAATGAAACCCTAAGCGGTCAGTACTTCGTGGCTGCATGGGCGTCTATGGGCACAGCTGCGTACGGTATGAGGCTGTGGGACGGTGCTGGATCGCTCGTTTACGACAGCGGAGCGCCCGCGGTGGTTGTGACATTTGCCGGCGGGAACTGGACGTACCTCGGTGATGAGATCCTCACAGTTGGACGTCGCTATATCTGGACGATCAACAAAGCCCTTGGGGTTGGCGAGTACGTATCTTTAAACCCCTTCGCAATGAACTGCCACAACAATGCTTCGGGTGGGGGATGCGCTCTCGGCGTCGACTACGCAAACGGTCGAATCGTGATGTACAGCCTCGCTACGACTGCGTGGACCGACCAAGGCCACCGCCCATTTCTCTGCGCCAAATTGCTGGCCTGAACCTTTCATTTCTGGAGATACACAATGTCCTGGTATAAAACGGGAACGGTCGCTGTCACCCAAAATACCAACGCGGTGATCGGTACAGGCACTGCATTCATTGCTAACAGTCGGGTCGGGGACGGATTTCGCGGACCAGACGGCCGCTGGTACGAAGTGACCAACATCGCGAGCAATACAGCCCTGTCGATCTCTCCGAACTACGAAGGCCCGACAGTGGCCGGCGGCTTCTATTCCATCATGCCGGTGCAGGGATATCCCAAAGATCTGTCCGACCAGGTGCGGAATTGGGTCAACACCTACGGCCCGAAGATGGCAGCGCTCGGCACCACTGGTAATTACGACATCCTGCCGGTAATCAAAGGAGGTACGGGCTCGAACACCTTGAATACAGACGTGGTTCCAGAGGGGGCGACGAACAAATATTTTGCCGGTTCCAGAGTGCTAGCGTCCTTGTTGGATGGATTGAGCACAGCCAGCGCAGCCGTAATCGTTGCGGGTGATAATGTTCTTTCAGCACTCGGGAAGCTTCAGGCGCAAATAACCGGTAGAGCGCTCAAGGGCAATAACAACGATATCACTGGTCTATTAGCGACTGCCTACGTTCGCACAAGCGGCACAACCAATGTGGCGCAAGGTCAGGGGCTTTATCAGCTTTGGAATACCGGCGCGGGTGGGTTGGTCGGATCGGGTGATTGGGTTTGCAACCAAGGTGGTGGCACGGGTGGCTTCAGTTGGCGCTCTGTGAATCTAAATAACACCGCGACCGGCCCCACCATGACCTACACCTACGCCGGAAACCTCAATGTTCCAGGCACCGTTAGCCAAGGTTCAGACCGTCGCCTGAAGACAAACGACGTTGAAATTCTCGATGGCCTTGATCGAATCCTGCAAATCCGCCCGGTCGAGTTTGACCGTCGTGACTTCCTTGACTCCACTGATTACCCACACCATGAAGTGGGGGTAATCGCTCAGGAGCTTTACGAGATCACGCCGTTGCTGGTTACTCCGGCCAAGCCAGATATTGAAGAGGACATCTGGCGCGTAAATTACACTGGGCTGATTCCCTACCTGGTATCGGCTATCAAAACTCTGAAGGCCGAAATTGAGGAGCTGAAGTCAACCCCTCAATAGAACCACCGGTACAACACACAACCCGCCAGCGAGCGGGATTTTTTTTGCCTGGAGAAAAGTGATGACAGTAAGTGAAAGAGACCGCGACATCCTCGCGCGCACGTTGTGGGGTGAGGCGCGCGGCGAAGGCCCGGCCGGCCAGATTGCTGTGGCCTGTGCTATCCGCAACCGCGTGTTCGACGGGAAGGAAAAGTCGTGGTGGGGCGAAGGCTACGCCGGCGTCTGCCAGAAGCCATACCAGTTCAGTTGCTGGAACAAGACCGACCCGAACTATCAGTTCCTGATCGGCGTGAAACAGATCCCGTTCCGCGAGCTGGCGCAATGTCGGATCGCTGCTGACCAGGCGATCGACGGCAAGGTTCCAGATCCAACCGGCGGCGCCACGCACTACTACGCCACCAGCATCAAGGCGCCGGCGTGGACGGCGAAGGCCAAGCAGACCTTGAGGCTCGGGAACCACATCTTCTTCAAGGACGTACCGTAAGCGCGATCATTCTTCCTCGCTATCGCGCCGTTCCCTGAGCAGGCGTTGATTTTCTTGAAACAAGACGTCGGCCTGATGGGCGATGTTGGCAAATCTACTGAGCTGGCCAGCTTGCTCACTTGTTTGGCAGTGGAGCCGGGTAACGTCGGATTGGGCTTTCTTCAATTCAGCCTTGAGCTGGTCGTTTTCCTGCACCAATCCCTGCACGTTATCGAGAGCTCGCGCCAATTGAAGGGTGAGCGCCTCGAATTCGTTTTCGTACATCCTGAGCTGGTGACGGCAGGTTTCGAGAGGCTCAGGGGTTCCGAGCCAGTCGTCGGTGTCTTCTATATAGAGGGGATCCACGGGAATGCCTTGCTGAATACTGTTTGCATATACAGTAATCGAGGCGAAGCATGCGGGCGAGTGTGAGGCGACGAGCTGTAGCCGGAAGCTATTTTGGGGCAACCAGATCAGCCCACTCCTGCATCATTGCTCGGCGTTGCTCCAAATATGACGCATGGTTGTAAACGTCACGAATGAAGCTGCTGTCAGCATGCGCGAGCTGTCTCTCGATCCAGTCGCGGTTGTAGCCTCTCCCGTTCATTTCCGTAGAGAATAGGTGGCGGAATCCGTGCGGCGACTGCTTTCCGGTCAGCCCGCAGTTGTCCATAACGTTGTTGGCGTAGTTGGTTCCGATCGGTAGTGTGGAGTCGCTTCTATTGACGAAGACGTAACGCAGGTGACCAGTTATCGGGAGCATGCTCCTCAGCACTTCGACCGCCTGGGTCGAGAGCGGGACGGAGTGGTCTCGGCGCATTTTCATCTTCGCGGCCGGCGTGGTCCAGACAGCTGTGTCGAGATTGATCTCTGACCACTCGGCGCGCCGCACTTCACCTGGTCGGGAAGCGGTATAGATCATCAGCATGAACGCTGCTCGCAGCTGATGACCGGAGGACGACGCCTGAACCGCCGCCAAAGTCTTCGGCATTTCGCTGAAGGGGAGGAAGGGGTGAGGTTTGTGCTGGCCCATTTTTTCAGTAACAGCGTGCATCTCGGCCGTAGGGTTGATGTCGATCATGCCGATTGCAATGGCGTAGCTGAACACCTGCCCAGTGCGCTGGCGGACCTTCACTGCCGTGGCCACCGAGCCACGTCGCTCAATTTTACGGATCAAACTGATGACATCGGATCGCGTGATAGAGTCGATCTGCCTCGCGCCAAACACCGGCAGCACATCAAGTTCCATCATATTGCTGATTATCCGGTAAGTTCCGGTTGATATGTTTCCCTTCCTGAATGCCAGCCACTCGTCGTACGCGCGACGAAAGGTTCGCCCGCCGGCCTCAATCAGTTCTGCCTTCTTCTCCCTCCTCGAATTGCGGGGATCAATCCCGATCGCAATATCCTCTCGCGCCGCGTCTCGACGCGCTCGCGCTTCTTTTAGGCCTGTGTCCGGGTAAGTCCCGAACGAAATCCGCGCCTGCTTTCCAAGCCAAGTAAAACGAAAATGCCAGCTCTTGATGCCGCTGGTTGCTACATAGAGGGAAAGTCCGAGCGAGTCTGGAAGGGTGTATGCCTTGTCCTTCGGCTTGGCCTGCCTGGCCGCAGTATCCGAGATTGCCACTAGTACATCCTCTGCTTTCAATTCTCAATGTACTGGATGATGTACTAACTCGGCGTCACTGGGAAGGTATCGCTTGGTACGCGGTGATACTCGAATGTTGCTTGATGCCGGGGTTTTGGGGTGATTGGTGAAACGGAGGGGTTTTTGGCGGGAGGCTACCGTGGAATCCTTGAAGATTTCCACGGTGTTTTCAGCTCTGTTCAGATGGCGTTCGCCGCAGCGATTCGGGCAGGCGGCGAGTTTACCAGCTTGTGTTTGGCCGTGCTGACTAAAGGGTCAGCAAGCGCTCGGCGAGGCGACCATTGGCAGCCAGTTCGAGAAACTCGTCGCCCAGTCGGCGGCTCTCGTCCATCGCCGCGTGCCAGTATTTTTGCCGGCTCGGTGCATCGCCCATGAAGCGCTTGAAGTCGTTGCGGTCGGGCAGTTTGCCGTAGGGCAGGCGCGCCAGGTATTCCTTCGAAGGCGCGAGCAACAGCACGTCCTGCAAGCGCTCCACCGAAGCACGACGCCACGGCAACGTCTTGTCGAACCAGCCCGGAATCACCCGGTCGGTGAAGTGCGGATAGAGCACGATACCGTCGCCGCTGTAGGGCAGGTCGAGGTGATAGTCGAGCAGCCCTCCGTCGCGAAACGTTCCGGCACCGGCACCCGGCAAATCACGCACGCCTTCCATGACCATCGGTATCGAACCCGAGGCCAGCAGCGCCTGACGCAGATTGCCGGCATTGAGCGCGACGAAGCGTGACGGAAAGTCGTTCAACGCATTGACCGGCGGCGCCAGGCGCGGATCGTGGATGATCAACCGTTCGAAGTGCCGCGACAGCCGTGCGCGGCCTCGCAGGTTATCGGCAATTACTGAGCCCAGCGCCAGCCCCAGTCGACCACGATGATCATCGGCCAGACGCCCCTGACTCTTCACCACCATGATGTTCAAGCGGTAATCGGCGTTGTTGAGGATGCTCGCATCGCGGCCGTCGAGCAGGTCATTGAGCATGCGCTGTGAACTCTGGCTGATCTCGGCCATGGTCACGCCTTTGTTGAAATTCTGCTCGGCGTAGAGCTGGCCGAGGCGACGGATGCCTTCGGCGGCGTCCGGCAGACAGGCGCTGGCGAAGCGCCAGGAACCGACCGAAGCCCCGATCAGCGAACGCTCGCGCGGCGCGCTCGGCAGCCACTCACCGAACAACGCCAGATCCAGCCCCTGAATCCCCAGCGCCTTCGGCCCACCGGCCGCGCCGGGCAGGGTGCCGACGTCGGCAGCGTTCAGGCCTTGCGCACGAATCCGCGCCATGGCCCGGGGGCCAGCCTTGAGGGTGAGGGCGGGGAACTTGATGTGGATGGCAGTCATACCGGTCTCGATCGTTAGCAAGCGAAGAATTATAAACACATGTTGCGATCCCTGTAGGAGCTGCCGAAGGCTGCGATCTTTTGACTTTAAAAAAGCAGGATCAAAAAATCGCAGCCTGCGGCAGCTCCTACAGGGGAAACGAGTTTGGTGGGCACAATGATGGCCATTCAGTTTCAGTTAAGTTCATCCCGTTAAGGTGCCGGCAGTAGGCAACACATAAAAATACGGAGATACCCATGAAAACCCTGACTGCCCTGTCCCTCGTCTCGATCCTCGGCCTGACCGCCAGCCTCGCCCATGCCCGCGATTTGGGCCCTGATGAAGCCCTGCGGTTGCGCGACGCTGGTACTATCGTCTCCTTCGAGAAGCTCAATGCCACGGCACTGGCCAAACACCCGGGTTCGACCATCACCGAAACCGAGCTGGAAGAGGAGTACGGCAAGTACATCTACCAGGTCGAACTGCGTGATCCACAGGGGCTGAACTGGGATCTGGAATTAGACGCGGTCAGTGGGCAGGTTCTCAAGGATCATCAGGATACGTAATGAAGGTTAATGTTCGCGCCACCAGCCTTGCTGCGTTGGCGCTTGTGATTTCCTGTTCGTCGGCGATGGCTCGCGACCTCGATCAGGACGAGGCACTGAAGCTGCGTCAGCGCGGGGTGATCCTGCCGCTGGAGCAAGTGTTGCAGCAGGCCATGGATCGCTATCCCGGGGCAAAATTGCTGGAAGTCGAGCTGGAAGAGAAACACGACGTCTACATTTATGAAGTCGAGTTGCTGACGGCCGAGGGTGTCGCGCGCGAGCTGCACCTGAAGGCCGATACCGGTGAACTCGTGAAAGACAAGGAAGATTGATCGATGCGCTTGCTTCTGGTGGAAGACCACGTACCGCTGGCCGACGAGTTGATCGCCGGTCTGCAACGTCAAGGTTACGCGGTGGATTGGCTGGCGGACGGCCGCGATGCGGTGTATCAGGGCAGCAGCGAGCCCTATGACCTGATCATCCTCGACCTCGGCTTGCCCGGTGTGCCGGGGCTTGAGGTGCTGGCGCAGTGGCGCGCGGGCGGGTTGGCGATCCCGGTGTTGATCCTCACCGCGCGCGACTCCTGGGCTGAACGCATCGAGGGCCTCAAGGCCGGCGCTGACGATTACCTGACCAAACCGTTCCACCCGGAAGAGCTGCACCTGCGGGTGCAGTCGCTGTTGCGCCGCTCCAAGGGCCAGGCCAATCAAACCACGCTCAAGGCTGCCGGCCTGCATCTGGACGAGGGCCGTCAGTGCGTGACGCGCGACGGTGCCGATATCCAGCTGACCGCCGCAGAATTCCGTCTGCTGCGCTATTTCATGCTGCACCCTGAGCAGATTCTTTCCAAAAGCCACCTCGCCGAACACCTCTATGACGGCGAGACCGAGCGTGACTCCAACGTCCTCGAAGTCCACGTCAATCACCTGCGCCGCAAATTGGGCAAAAGCGTCATCGAAACCCGTCGCGGTCAGGGTTACCTGTTCGGCGGGCAAGCTTCATGAGGTCGATCCAGCGCCGCTTGAGCCTGGGTTTGATCAGCGTGATGGTGGTGGTGGGTCTGGTGCTGGCGCAAACCAGCCTGTGGTTGTTCGAAATGGGCTTGCAACGCTACCTCGAAGCCGGATTGCGCAACGACAGCGAGAGCCTTTTGGTGGCGCTGGTGCGCGGCCCGCAGGGCTTGCAGCTGGATGAGCGTCACCTGTCGCCAGCCTATCAACGGCCGTTCTCCGGGCATTATTTCCGCATCGATTTTGCCGACAGCCACTGGCGCTCGCGCTCGTTGTGGGATCAGGACCTGCCGCTGCTCGAGCATCCGGGGCTGCACAGTAATCTGCAATTGGGCCCGGACGGCCAGAAATTGCTGGTGCTGCGTTCGGACTATCGCCGATTGGGCCAGTCGATCTCCATCAGCGTCGCGCAGGATTACACGCCGGTGAACGACAGCTTCCAACGCATGCGCCAGATCGGACTCGGTCTCGGTCTGGCCGGTTTGCTGCTGATTCTGTTGTTGCAACGCCTCACCGTACGTCGCGCGCTGCGTCCGTTGGAAAAGGCGCGTGAGCAAATCGCTCAGTTGCAGCAGGGCCAGCGCTCGCAACTGGACGATCAGGTGCCGGTGGAGCTGGAACCACTGGTGGCGCAGATCAACCATTTGCTCGCGCACACCGAAGACAGCCTCAAGCGTTCGCGCAATGCGCTGGGCAATCTCGGCCACGCGCTGAAAACGCCGCTTGCGGTGCTGCTGAGCCTGGCGTCGAGCGAAAAACTCGATGGTCATCCCGAGCTGCGCAAGATCCTCAAGGAACAACTGGAACAGGTGCAGCAACGGCTCAATCGTGAACTCAATCGCGCGCGACTGTCCGGTGATGCGTTGCCGGGTGCGCTGTTTGATTGCGATGCCGAACTGCCGGGATTGCTGGCGACGCTGAACATGATCCACGGCGAGCATCTGGCGTTGAGCTACTTGGCGCCGCCGGGGCTGCAATTGCCGTGGGATCGTGAGGACTTGCTGGAGCTGCTGGGCAACCTGCTGGATAACGCCTGCAAATGGGCGGATGCCGAAGTGCGTTTGAGCGTGGTCGAGAGCGCTGACGGGTTTGCCTTGAGCATTGAGGATGATGGCCCGGGGATTCCTGCCGAACAACGCGCTCAGGTGTTCAGTCGCGGGACACGGCTTGATGAGCAGACTGACGGCCATGGCCTGGGACTGGGGATTGTGCGCGATATCGTCGATACGTGGGGCGGGACGTTGGTGTTGGGCGAGAGCGAGTGGGGAGGGTTGAAGGTGGAGATTCAGCTGCCTCGGCGATAACCTGAACCCTTGCACAAACCCTGTAGGAGCTGCCGAAGGCTGCGATCTTTTGATCTTGTTTTTAAGAGATCAAGATCAAAAGATCGCAGCCTTCGGCAGCTCCTACAGGGGGAGTGCGTTTCTGGGTGAACCGCTGTAGCTCGAACAAGCAAGCCGCCACAGGTTCTTCGAATCAGACGCGAAACTGATCCATCAAACTCTGCTGCTGATTCGCCAGGCTGTTCAGCGACTGGCTCACCCGCGCCGACTCGTTCGCCTGACCCGACAGCGATTCAGTCACATCGCGGATCGTCGCCACGTTGTTGTTGATCTCTTCTGCCACCGCGCTCTGCTCTTCAGCGGCACTGGCAATCTGCAGGTTCATGTCGCTGATCACCGTCACCGCATCACCAATCTGACGCAGCGCCGTCACCGCTTGGCCAACTTGCTCGACACTGCCCTGCGCCTGACGATGGCTGTTGCTCATCGAGCCGACCACATCCTGCGTGCCGCTCTGCAACTGTTCGATGACCTGACGGGTTTCTTCCACCGACTCCTGCGTGCGGCGGGCGAGGTTGCGGACTTCGTCGGCGACGACGGCAAAACCGCGTCCGGCTTCACCGGCACGAGCCGCTTCGATCGCTGCGTTGAGGGCCAGCAGGTTGGTTTGCTCGGCGATGGCGCGGATGGTTTCCAGCACCGCGCCGATTTTCTCGCTGTTGGCGGCCAGGCCTTCGACTTGCACCATTGCCGCGCTCATGTCGGCGGCGAGGGTGTCGATGCTGGCAGTGGTGCGGTCGATCACGGTCAGGCCCTGACGCGTGGCACGATCAGCATCCTTGGCCGCTTCGGCCGCCTGAGCGGCACTGCGAGCCACGTCCTGCGCGGTGGCGCTCATTTCGTGGGACGCGGTCGCGACCTGATCGACCTGACGGTATTGCTGTTCCATGCCGGCGCTGGTCTGCGTGGCGATGGCCGAGGACTGGTCGGCGGTGTTGCGCGCGTCCTGCACCGAACGTTTCACTTCGGCGATGATCGGCTGCAACTTGTCGAGGAACTTGTTGAACCAACCGGCCAGTTGACCGAGTTCATCCTGCTTGTCGTACGCCAGGCGCCGGGTCAGATCGCCTTCGCCGCTGGCGATGTCTTCGAGCATGTGCGCCACGCCAAGGATCGGTCGGGTCACGCTGCGCGCCATCAACCACACCAGTAGCAGGCCAATCAACGCCGCCAGAACGCCGAGGCCCAACTCGATCAGCGTGCCGGTGTTGTTGCTCGCATCGAGTTGCTGCTTGAGCGCTTCGGCGCGTTCCACCAGCACTTTTTCAGGAACATCCAGCAACACCGCCCACGACGGTCCGCCGGGAATCGGCTGGAACGGCGACAGCACTTTCAACTGGCCGTTGCTGTGCAGGCTGCTGACGTTGGTAGTGGAAGCCAGTTGGCGCAGCAGTTCGGCGCCGCTGGTTTTATCCACGGCGTCCAGACGCTGGCTGAGTTTGCTGGCATCCGGGCTGTAGCCGGCAAGCAGGCCGACAGGGCTGATGATGCTCACGGCGGTCTGGCCGTCATAGAGCTTTTTGCTGGCGCTCTGGCTGATCGCTTGCAGGCTGTTGAGGTTGATGTCGACCGACAGCGAAGCGATGACTTTACCGTTGACCATCAGCGGGAAAACGATGCTGGTCATCAGCACGTTGTGGCCATCGATCACATAGAAGTACGGTTCGATCACGCAGGGTTTGAGCGTGGTGCGCGGGCAGGTGAACCAGGCGTTGGCAGCCTGACCACTGGGGCCGGTGCTGGTATCGGCCATGTCACTTTCCGGCAGGGCCATCGAGGTGATTTTGCCCGGGGTCGGCTGCGACCAGTACAGGGCGAAGCGGCCCTTGTCGTTACTGCCCAGCTCGGCCTGGCCGGCAAACAGTTCATCCTTGCCGTCCAGCGCGTTGGCTTCAAACACCAGCGACAGGCCAAGCAAGTCCGGGTTGGCCTGCAGCGCGGACTTGACCTGACGGGTCATGTCTTCGCGCAGGTCGAAGGCATCGAGGAAGCGCTTTTCGGCCTGCTCGCGCAGGAACAAAACCTGACGCGAGAAACCATGGCCGTATTGATAGGCGTCCATGAACTGCTGGCGAATGCCGGCGGCTTGCACCTCGCCCTGGGATTCGATGCGCGCCTGGGCCGATTCGGTGAGCATCTCCATGCTGGAGGCTTTCACCATTGCGGAGCTGTGCTCCATGCGATACAGCGAAAGACCCACCAACAGGGTCACGATACCGGCCAGGCAAAGCCCGGCGAGCAGGGTGATTTTCCATTGGATGGAAAGTTGTCTGAGCGACATGGAGACGTCCTTATTTCGATAAGTATCTGAGACTTTGCACTGTAGCGGCCGTAAAACGGCTTTCTTTATCCCGCAAACACAATATGGCGGATTGCCGCACTTCAACGATGCCTGCATCGGCGACGATCCCCCTGTGGCGAGGGGATTCATCCCCGATGGGCGTCGAAGCAGCCCCAATACCATTCACTTCGATGCACCAGATAAGTCGAAAGATCAAAAACGACGACTGCTGCGCAGCCGATCGGGGATGAATCCCCTCGCCACGGGGGATATTTATCACTCACGGGAGGCGGCGACTTTGACACCACCGCCACTCTGCGGCACAGTGCGCGCCCTTCTAATAAGACCCTCTTTGCAATCCGCCGGTTGACCTATGGCGGACTCATCCTGTCCGGCGGTCGGTTTTCCACCGCAGTGTTTTTTGAGGTAGTGAAATGAATGCAGTCATAGCGGCGGTTGGCATCATGCTGATTCTCAGCCTGTCCCGCGTGCACGTGGTGATCGCTTTGATCGTCGGCGCGCTGGTTGGCGGCCTGACCGGTGGTCTGGGCATCGATGCCACGCTCAAGGCGTTCAACAGCGGCTTGGGCGGCGGGGCGACGGTGGCGTTGTCCTACGCATTGCTCGGCGCTTTCGCCGTGGCGATTGCCAAGTCGGGCCTGGCCCATGCGCTGGCCGACAAGGCCCTGGCAATGGTCGACCGCCAACATGCAACCGGTGGCGGCAACGTCAAATGGCTGCTGATCGGCCTGTTGTGGGTGGTGGCGATTGCCTCGCAGAACATTCTGCCGATCCACATTGCGTTCATTCCGTTGCTGGTACCGCCGCTTCTTTATGTACTGACCAAGCTGCAACTCGACCGCCGCTTGATCGCCTGCGTCATGACTTTCGGTCTGATCACGCCGTACATGTTTCTGCCGGTGGGTTTCGGCAACATCTTCCTCAATGAAATTCTGCTGGCCAACGTCGCCCGCAGCGGCGTCGACATCATTGGCATCAACGTCACCCATGCCATGGGCATCCCGGCGCTGGGCATGGTGTTCGGTCTGGCGATGGCCTTCATCAGCTACCGCAAGCGGCGCGTCTACGATCTGGCGAAGATCGAGCAGGTCGAGCAAGTGGCGGTGCAGTACAACCCGCTGAGCCTGATGATTGCCGGCGTGGCGATTGCCGCCGCGTTCATCGTGCAGTTGCTGCTCGACTCTATGATTATCGGGGCGCTGGTGGGCTTCCTGATCTTCTCGGTGTCGGGCATCGTCAAATGGCGCGACACCGATGATCTGTTCACCGAAGGCATGAAGATGATGGCGATGATCGGCTTCATCATGATCGCCGCCTCAGGCTTCGCCGAGGTGATGAAGGCCACTGGGCAGATACAGACCCTGGTCGAGTCGTCGGCGTCGTTGATCAATCACAGCAAGGGCGTGGGCGTGCTGTTGATGTTGCTGGTCGGATTGCTGGTGACCATGGGCATCGGTTCGTCGTTTTCCACGGTGCCGATTCTGGCGGCGATTTTCGTCCCGCTGTGCGTGCAACTGGGTTTCAGCCCGTTGGCCATCGTCTGCATTGTCGGCACTGCCGGTGCGCTGGGCGATGCCGGTTCGCCGGCCTCGGACTCGACCCTGGGCCCGACCTCCGGCCTGAACATCGACGGTCAGCATCACCATATCTGGGACACCGTGGTGCCAACTTTCCTGCACTACAACCTGCCTTTGCTGGCGTTCGGCTGGGTGGCCGCGATGGTGTTGTAACCGCTGAACCCTGTGGGAGCGGGCTTGCCCGCGATGGCGTCGACACATTCAACAATTATGTGGCAGACACACCGCTATCGCGGGCAAGCCCGCTCCCACAGGGTGATGAGGTGTCTGCTGACTCAACTTTTGACCTGGCGTGCCGTTAAAGCCTTTAACCACGCCAATAAAACCAAAAGAGTGAGCACCCCCAATGCGCCTGAGCCTCAAGGCTAAAGTCCTCTCCCTCGCCGTCCTCCCGGTATTGCTCTTTGCGCTGGTCATCAGCCTGACCACGCTGTTCATTCTTCAGGAACAGGCGCGCGAAGAGGTCGAACAGACCCGCGAGCGCCTGCTCGGCGACGCCAAAGCCACTCTGCAAAGTTACGTCGCCGTGGCCATGACCACGATCAAACCGCTGTACGACGCTGCCGCCCCCGGCGATGAAGCGGCGCGCGCGCAGGCGATCAAACTGCTTTCGGGGATTCGCTACGGCAAGGACGGCTACTTCTTCGGCTACGACTCCGAAACCGTGCGCCTGTTCAAGGCCAACGATCCCGAAGGCGTGGGCAAAAGCTTCAAGGACAACCGCGATCCGAATGGCGTCTACGTCAACCTCGGCCTGGTGAAAGTGGCGAAGGACGGCACGCATTACCTGCAATACAGCTCGCCGCTGCCGGGCAACGCGAAGGTGCTGGTGCCGAAACTCGGCTACACCGAATACCTCGCGAAGTGGGACATGGCGGTCGGTACCTCGGTCAACCTCGACGGCATCGAAGCGCAAGTGGCGTTGGTCGAAACGCAGGTGCAGGAACGCATGCAAGGCGTGGTGCTGAGCATCGTCGGCGTGGCGGTGGTGGTGCTGCTCGTTATTGCGGCGGTGGGGATGCTGCTGGCCAATACCATTTTGCGTCCGCTGACCCAGATGAAAGCCAACCTCGATGACATCGCAGCAGGCGAGGGTGACCTGACACGCCGCCTGAACATCACCAGCCAGGACGAACTGGGTGAACTGGCCGGCTCGTTCAATCGCTTCGTCGACAAGATTCATGGCCTGGTGCGGCAGATCACCGAGATGACCACGCAACTGACCGGGTTGGTGACGCAGGTCTCCGATCAGGCCCAGCGTTCGGATCAGGCGATGGAGCGTCAGCGCCACGAGACCGATCAGGTCGCCACGGCGATCAACGAAATGTCCGCCGCCGCCCAGGAAGTCGCCAAGAGCGCGCAGAACGCCGCCGTCGCCGCCCAGCAAACCGACGAAGAAGGCCAGAGCGCCAAACGCGTGGTCGCGGGCAGCATCAAACAGATTCATGCGCTGGTCGATGACATCCGCAGCAGCGGGGTATCGCTCGATAGCCTGCAACAGGACGTCAGTTCGATTGTCGGCGTGCTCGGGGTGATCCGTTCGATTGCCGAGCAAACCAACCTGCTGGCACTGAACGCGGCAATTGAAGCGGCGCGCGCCGGTGAGGCCGGGCGTGGGTTTGCAGTGGTGGCGGATGAGGTACGTGCGCTGGCCAGTCGTACGCAGATCAGCACCCAGGAAATTCAGGCGATGATTGATCGCTTGCAGGCGGGCACGCAATCGGCGGTCGAGGCGATGCGCCGCTCCAGCGAGGCGGGTGACGGTACATCGGCGCAAGCCAATCAGGCCGGGGCTTCGCTGGATGCGATGGCAGAATTGATTGCGACCATCAACTCGATGAACGCGCAAATTGCCAGCGCTGCCGAGGAGCAGACGGCGGTGGCCGAAGAGATCAACCGCAGCGTGCATCAGATTGCGGTGGCGGTGGATAGCGTGGCGGATGAAACGCAGCTGGGGGCGCAGACTTCGCGCAGTCTGGCGGATCTCGGCCAGCGACTGGGCAAACTGGTTGGGCAGTTCCGAATCTAGGAGCCGTACACAAACCCCTGTAGGAGCTGCCGAAGGCTGCGATCTTTTGATTTTGCTTTTCAGAAGATCAAAAGATCGCAGCCTGCGGCAGCTCCTACAGGGATGGTGTAGTCCTCAAGGCCTGTCCCAGTAAGGCACTTCGCCAAAACATTCGACAAAGAAATCAATCACCGTCCGTACCTTCACCGACAACCGCCGGCTCCCTGGCCACAGCACCGCGATCTGCTGCGGTTCCAGACTGTTCGACACCTGATATTCGCCCAGCACCGGCACCAGCGTGCCTTCGCGCACCGCTTCGCCAATCAGCCATGACGGAAACATCACCAACCCCAGCCCCTGTTCGGCAGCCTGGGTGAGGGTGTCGGCGTGGTTGCCGGTGATCGGCCCCCTCACCGAATAGGGCGTCCAGTCGCCTTGATCCTGACGGAAAAACCAACGCTGCTGGCCAGTCGCGCCTTTGTAGGCCAGACACTGATGTCGCGCGAGTTCGTCGGGATGCTGCGGCGTGCCGTGACGTTTCAGATACGCCGGGCTGGCGGCGACCTGAAAGCGGTGTGGCGCAATTATCCGCGCCTGCATGCTCGAATCGTGTAGCGGGCCGATGCGAAACAACAGGTCTGCACCTTCCTGCAACGGGTCGACGTAATGGTCGGTTTGCTGGATGTCCAGTTGCAGCTTGGGGTAACGGGCGCACAACTGACCGAGCCACGGCGTCAGATGCCGTTGACCAAACACCACCGGGGCATTGATCCGCACAAGGCCGGTGGGTTCGCTTTGCTGTTCCTGCAAGGCTTGTTCGGCTTCTTCCAGTTGCACCAATACCAGGCGCGCATGGTGACCGAGCATGCGCCCGGCTTCGGTCGGCGTGACTGCGCGAGTGTGGCGATAGAGCAATTGCTGGTTCAGCGCTTGTTCCATCAACTGGATCTGCCGCGAGATGGAGGAGGGCGCCACGCCCTCGCGGCGGGCGACTTCGGAGAAGCTGCCGTGGTCGAGCACTGCGACAAACAGTCTGAGTGCCTTGAAACCGAATTCATTGAGCCCGTGCATGGGTCATCCTGCTGTGCGAGTTGCGCAAAAGTGTTGTCCGGATGCTCCCATTTATCGCACAGCGAAGCCAGCCGATAATCCGCGCCATCGTTTACTTGCACAGGTTTTGGTTATGCAAACGTTGGATGAGGTAAGTGTTAGCGCGCCAGTGGCCAAGCCGTTGTTGCGATTGTTGTTGCTGCCGCTGGTGATTCTGGCGGGCATGGGTTTATCAGTGGAGGCGGGCTTGCTCGGGCCGTTGGGGGTGCAGGTCGGGCATTTGTGGGCGACCTTGAGCATCTTTGGCGTCGGCTCGGCGATTCTGTTTTTGCTGCTGTTGTTCGCCGGCCCGCAAAAGGGCCCTGCGCTGACCGATCTGCCGCGCTGGCAGTTGATCGGTGGGTTTCTGGGGCCGATGTATGTGGTGGTTCTGACGTTGGCGACGCCGCATATCGGTATTGCGATGACGATGATCGCGATTCTGTCCGGGCAGGTCGGCAAGAGTGTCTTGATCGATCATTTCGGCTGGTTCGGGGCGACGCGCAAGAAGGTTAACGCTGAGCGTTGGCTGGCGTTGGGGTTGATTGTGGTGGCACTGGTTTTGATTGCGCGGGGGTGAGTGATGAGTCTGATTATTTTGTTGGCAGTGGTGGTATTGGCCGGCGCGGTGTTGAGTGTGCAGGCGGCGATCAATGGGCGTTTGGGTGAAACCGTTGGTGTATTGCGCAGCAGTTTGCTGACGTTTGTGGTGGGCGCGGTGGTGACGGGGTTGTTGATTTTGTTTTTTGAGCCGGCGCAGGCGGTGAGTCTGCTGGATGTGCCCAAGTGGCAGTTGATGGGGGCGCTGTTTGGGGTGGTTTATATGATGGTGATGGTGGGCGCGGTGCCTGTGGTGGGGACGGCTGTGGCGACTGTGGCTGTCATTGTCGGGCAGCTTGGGATGGGGATGTTGATTGATAATTTTGGCTGGTTGGGGAATCCGGCGATTGAGCTTTCTTCCAGTCGGGTTTTGGCGATGGGTTGTTTGGGGTTGGCTTTGGTTTTTATGTATCGCAGTAGTGTTCGTGGGGTTGATTGATTTACTGACTGAGTACATATCCGTTGCTGCGGTGATGGCTGCTTAGGGTTCCGCCCTTACGGCGGGTCACTTTTTCCAGACGCCGAAAAAGTAACCAAAAAGGCTTTGCCCTGACGTACGGCCCTCGCTGTGGCTCGGGTTCCTTCGCTCCGGGTTCATCCGGGGCATCGATTTCGGTTTGCTTCGCTGCACCTCCTTTCGATGTTCCCCCCGGATGAATCCCTGCACTCAGCCTCCCGACGGGCCTTCGAGATCAAGAGCTGCACTCGAGCTAACGCTCATTGTGTTGAGTGGTGAGAGAGCGATGCGGTTGGCTTTGGTTTTGTGGTGGGTTCGCCCTTCATCCAAGCCCTCTCCCGAGGAGAGGGAGAGGGAGAGGGAGAGGGAGAGGGGGCCGATTTTTGGGCTTTTCAAAATCCGTGTTCGACTCGGTATCTCACGTCGATATATCTCTCCCAAACAACGCGGTCAGTCCCCTCTCCCTCCGGGAGAGGGCTAGGGTGAGGGGCTCTTGATCTGGCTCTTGATGTTGCTCTTGCTCTTAGCACCCATCGGCAGGCCGAGCGAAGGTGTTCATCCGGGGGTTAGGCGCGCAGCGCCGTGCGGCGAAGCCGCATACATCGAGAGGAGGTGCAGCGAAGCAAACCGTAGGCGATGCCCCCGGATGGACACCGTAGCGAGGGAACACTGAGCCTCAGCGAAGTGCCGTACGCCGGGGGCAAAGCCTTTTGGTTCCTTTTGGCGTTTGAAAAAGGGACTCGCTGTAAGAGCGAAACCGCCAGCCGCAACACCCGTAGCAACGGATATGCTCACAACTCCCAAAAACCAAAATCCAAACACAAACAAAATCAAAAGATCGCAGCCTTCCGCAGCTCCTACACTGTTGTTTACGGCTTGCATTCAAGCCTCAGACAACCACCACCCAAGGAGTCTGTCCCATGCCTGATAGAAAATGCGATTGTCCCGGATGTAAATGCACCATCAAAGACGGCGAGCATGCGTACGCTGTGCACGGCAAGCACTACTGCTGCGAGGCCTGCGCCCACCACCACAAGGGGGGCGAGGAATGTTCAAGCAAGGGCTGCCAGTGCGCGCATCCCAAGTAAACGTACCCATAAAAAAGTGGAGCCTAATCAGGCTCCACTTCCAGTTTCAGGCTGTCATCTTCCAGCCGCTCGGTATGGCGCACCGTACCTTGTAGCAATCGACCGCCAACCCTGACCACGACGGTTTTCGCCTGATCAAGATCTTCAGGTAACGGTGCCGGCACCCTCAGCGCGAAGCGAAACGGATCATCTTCGACGGGTTCAAGTCCTACCGGGCAGTCGACACTTTTGGTGATACGCCCGAACAAGCTGTCCAGGCCGTAATCCAGATGTGCCGGGCTCAGGAGGTGGGTCATTGTGCTTTCCCCCGAATGATGTCGATCACTGTGCGCAGCTTAGCTGGTCGGTCGCCAAACGACGTTTTCCACGCCGAATTTTTCCGCCATCGGTTTACTGGTCTTCTGCACCTTTTCCCGACCGAAACGCGGGATCCGGCCTACGCCGGCGTCGCAACTCGCCCAATGCCAAGCCTCGGCGTTGTCCATCTTGTCCGAGCGGATAATGAAGGACTTGGGCGTGCCGTGAAGGGTGTAGTCGATGACATAAAGTTTTGCGTTGTTCATAAAGCCCGTATTCCTCCCTGTGGTAATAGAAGGATCGCGGCGCACCGGGAAAATTCACTCGGATTGTCCGACGGTATCTACCCCGATCTGACGGGAGCTACCGATGGCTGCGATCCAGTGATCACTTACCGGTCAGAACTGATACCCGATCCCCGCGTAATACCCCCAACCATTCGAACGCGCGCGGAAATTACCGTCGCCGAAATTCAGCTCGCTGCCGTCCTCCCAGTTGCCGCCGTTGTGGAAATAACGCCCGACCAGGGTGAAGCGCAGATGGGTGAAGGAGTAGAGCAACACGTTGGTCGCCACCGTCGCGTTGGCGGTGCGTGCCGGGTTGTCCTTGTGGATGTCGGAGCCGAAATCGAAGTTGGTGAAGCCGATGTAGGTCAGCGAGGCACCGTTGCTGAATTTGTCGATGGGGATGATGTACTTGAGCTGCGCGCGGTAGCCGTCCCAGGAATATTCGTTGCTCGCGCCGTAGTTTTCCCACTGGTAACGCCCGTACAGGTTGGCCGACAGGTTGACCCGCGAATGGGTGTCGATGTCGGTGCCGAAACCGCTGTAGAGGGTGTTGGCACGATTTTCTTTGCGGCTGCCGTGGTCGTAGATCCAGTCGAAGGCAACATACCATTCCTTGAACGGGCCGATAGCCAGGCTGCGGCCGGCGAGGTAGTCGATGGAGATCCGCGGTTCGTGCTCCATGAACACCGGCGAGCCGTGGTCCCATACGCCTTTGTCGTGGCTGTTGCCGATGTTGAAGATCTTCGGCACGTCGATATAGCCGTATAGCTCGAACGGGCCCTTGCGCCCGAAGTATTCATATTCCAGGTAGATGTCGTCGGCCGGTTGCGGGCCGAAGCTGATGTCTTTGCTGCCGATCAGGGTCAGGTCCTGGTTGTACCAGTCCGACAGGTAAGCGCCTTTTTTCGGCGGGCTGGCTTCAGGGCTGAGGGTTTCGCCCGGGGCGGAGTCGTCGGGCAGAGCCGGTTGCGCAAATGCGCTTTGACTGAGAACTCCGGTAACGCCAGTCAGTAGCAAGGAAACAGCAAACGTGCGCGCTAGGGGCGCGCGAAAAAGGGAAGCGACGTGCATGCAAAGTCCTTTTTTTGCGGATCAAGGCCCGAATTCTTTGGGCCTGGCGGATGTGTGGCGAAAATGCCGTGATTGACGGTTCGCAAACGTTTGCACAAGGCGTACCAGTTTTCTTCCTGCGGCCCTGTAGGAGCTGCGGCACGCTGCGATCTCTTGATCTTGATGTTCACAAGCAACATCAAAAGATCGCAGCGTGCCGCAGCTCCTACAGAGGTATGTGTTACTGCCAGTTCTCCGTGTTCACAGGCTGAAAGCCCTGATTTAGAGGGCCTAGTATTAAAGTATTAACACCATTTAATCCGCTCCCATCTGCGCGGCTCTACTAGCGTTGTCAGCAATCAACGGTTTTGTGATGACCGTCGCAGTCTTGATTCGCGTGCGGAATAAGCCCGACTTTGCACGCTTTCAAGGAAGAATTGGCCACGACAAGGAGTAGCCTGTGCAAGTAAGGTCCGGTGTCGCCCTCGTTTCGCGTTTTTCCCCTCTTTCCCTTGCTGTGCACTTGAGCGTCGCCGGACTGTTGTTCGGCGCAGTGAGCACGCCGGCGTTGGCCACCTGTTCCACCGCAGGTTCTACGGTGACCTGTACCGGCGTGCCGAGCCTGCCGCTGTTTCTTAACAACTTCAACAGCGCTACCAGCGGCCTCACGGTCAACGTCAACAGTGGCGCGCAGATGAACGCGACCCTGGGCGGCCACGTGATGGACCTGACCGGGGTGAACATCACCCTCAACAACTCCGGCACACTTGATCCGGCATTACTGGGTCTGGTCTCGGTATTGAGTGGCGGTGCATTCATCGGGACCGGCGCGACGAGTACGGTCAGCGTGCTCAACAACGCCAGCGGCATCATTCGCGGCACCGGCATGTTGCTCGGGCTCAACCTGACCAGCATCGACGGCCTGGGCATTGCGGTTAACAACGCGGCGGCCGGTACCACCAGCATCACCAACAACGGCACCATCACCTCCACGGGATTATCAATTGGGGGCATCACCCTGGCCGATACCCCGGTGGTGGGGGTCTACGGTGGCTCGCAAGTCAACATGACCAACAGCAGCACCGGCGTCATCAACGGCCGGATCGCGTTCGAAACATCGGCGGCGGGCAATACGTTTACCAACGCCGGCGCGATTACCGGCGGCGTGTCGATGGGCGCAAGCAGCACCAACACGTTCACGGCGATTACCGGTTCTTCGGTGCAGGTCGGTGACGGTATTCAGGTTTCGGTGGGGCTCGGTGGCCTGATCGGCATCAACCTGACCTTCGCCCCGACCGGCACCGTCGATGGCGGCGCAGGCGGTACCAACAGTCTGATCCTGCAGAACCCGATCGGCGTCGGCGGCGGCACCACCGGGGTCGGCACGGCGTCGAGCGCCACCTACATAAACTTCAACAACCTGACCATCAACAGCGGCACCTGGACCTTGCAGGGACCATTGGTCAGTGGCGCGACTACGCTCAATGGCGGCGTCGCCCAGTTCAACAACAACGCCACGTTTGGCAGCGGGGTGATCACCTCCAACGGCGGGATTTTGCAGGCGAGCAACGCCGGGTTGAACGTCAGCAATCTGATCTCGTTGGGCGCCGGCGGCGTGACAGTGCAAGGCACCAATGCAACAACCCTGAGCGGGGTGATTTCCGGCAGCGGTGGCCTGACCAAGGTCGGTGCCGGCCAGTTGAACCTCAGCGCGGCCAATACCTATCTGGGCAACACCGCGCTCAACGGTGGCACGGTACAGGTCAGCAACAATCAGGCCTTTAGTACCGGCACCCTCAATGTGACCGGCGCAACTACCGTGAGCGCCCCCGGCACGATCAGCCTGAACAACGCCATCAACCTCGGCGGCACATTGACGGCTGGCGGCACGGGAGCGCTGACCCTTGGCGGCCTGATCAGCGGCGCAAGCGGGCTGACCAAAACCGGCACCGGCAGCCTGACCCTCAGCGGCGCCAACAGCGGTTACACCGGCACCACTACCCTGAGTGCCGGCAGTTTGCTGGTGACCAACAACAATTCGCTGGGCAGCGGAGCGCTCACCACTGCTGCCGGCACCAGTCTCGACAGCACCGCCAACGTCAGCCTAGCCAACAACATCGCAATGACCGGCGCGCTCAACGTGCTGGGAAGCAATGCCCTGACTCTCGGCGGTATCCTCTCTGGCACCGGCGCCATCACCAAAAGCGGCACCGCCAGCCTGACGCTGACCGGCAACAACACCAACGCCGGCACCACCTTGCTCAACGCCGGCAGTCTGTTTGTCGGCAGCAACACCGCGCTCGGCACGGGCGCACTGAATGCGGCGGCCGGCACCACGCTGGATGCGACCGCTGCCGTGACCCTCGCCAACGCCGTCGCGCTGGCGGCGGATCTGACCATCGGCGGCACGCAGGCGTTGGGTCTGAGCGGCGTGATCAGTGGTGCCGGCAACCTGATCAAGAACGGTACCGCCGACCTGACCCTCAGCGGCAACAATACGTTCTCCGGCGGCACTGCGCTCAATGCTGGCACGCTGATTGTCGGCTCCAACACTGCGCTGGGTGCGGGTGCCTTGACGACCGCGGCGGGCACCAAGCTTGATGCCAGCAGCGCGGTTGCATTGACCAACGCCGTTTCCCTGGGTGGCGATCTGGAAGTCCGTGGCAGCGCTGACCTGACCCTCGGCGGCGTTATCAGTGGCAGTGGCGGGCTGACCAAACGCGGCTTCACTAACCTGATTCTCAACGGCGCCAACACCTATCTCGGCGATACCACGCTGGCCGCCGGCACCCTCACCGTGGGCAATGCTACTGCGTTGGGCAGCGGTGCGCTGAACGTCATCGATGTTTCAGCACTGGACAGCAACACCGCCGTCAACCTGAGCAATAACGTCAACCTCAACAGCAGTGCCCTGACCATCGGCGGCAGCAGCGGCCTGACCCTTTCCGGCGTGATCAACGGCGCCGGTCAGTTGCTCAAGAATGGCGCGGCCAACCTGACCCTGAGCGGCGCCAACACGTTCACTGGCGGTACCACGTTGAACGCCGGCAGTCTGACTGTCGGCAATGGCGCAGCACTCGGCACTGGCGCACTGACCGTGGCCGGGGCGGGCACCCTCAACAGCAGCTCGGCGCTGACCCTGAACAACGCGATTACCCTCAACGCCAACCTCACCGCCGGCGGCGCCAACGCGCTCACCCTCGACGGCGTGATCAGTGGCGCCAACGGTTTGATCAAGACGGGCGCGTCGAGCCTGACCCTCAACGGCGCCAACACCTACACCGGTACCACGGCGCTGAACGCCGGTTCGCTGATCGTCGGTTCCAGCACCGCATTGGGCACGGGCAGCGTGAACGCGGCGAACGGCACAACACTGGATGCCAACGCTGCGGCGACCCTCGCCAACAACCTCAACCTCGGCGGCACGCTGACCCTGGGCGGCACCAATGCGCTGACCCTCGACGGCGTGGTCGCCGGTATCGGTGGGCTGGTCAAGAACGGCGCCGCCGACCTGACCCTCAACGGCGCCAACACCTATTTTGGCAACACCGCCCTGAACACCGGCAAACTGATCGTCGGCAGCAACACCGCGCTGGGCTCTGGCACATTGAACGCGGCGGCAGGCACCACGCTGGACGCCAACACCGCCGTCAGCCTGAACAACGCGGTGGCATTGGCCGGTGCCTTGAACGTCGGCGGCACGGCGAATCTGACCCTGACCGGTCTGGTCAGCGGCGCTGGCAGCCTGGTGAAAGACGGCCCGGCCAATCTGATTCTCAACGCGGCCAACAACTTCATCGGCGGCACCACCCTGAACGCCGGTACGCTGACCGTCGGCAACAGCTCGGCACTGGGTTCCGGCGCACTGACGGTTGCGGGCGCGGCGACATTGGACAGCAATTCGCCGCTGGTCAGTCTCAACAACGCTGTCGCGCTCAATGCGGCGCTGACCGTCGGCGGTACGCAGAACCTGACCCTTGGCGGTATCACTAGCGGCACCGGCCAGTTGATCAAGGACGGCGCGGCCAACCTGACGCTCAACGGCAACAACACCTTCAGCGGCGGCACCGCGCTCAATGCCGGCACCCTGACGCTGGGCAATGCCAACGGTTTGGGCAGCGGTGGGTTGATCGTCGGTGGCGCTGCAACCCTGGATAACAGCGCTTCCTTCGGGATCGGCAATGCGATCACGTTGAACGCCGGGCTGACCGTCGCGGGCAACAACGACTTGAGCCTCAACGGCGTTATCGACGGCGCCGGCAGTCTGACCAAAAACGGTCTGTCAGACCTGACCCTGGCCGGCAACAACACCTTTACCGGAGCGCTGAATATTGTGTCCGGCAGCGTCACCACCCTCAACACCAACGCGCTGGGCAACACCTCCGGCGTCAACATCAGCGCCGGCGCCGGGCTGAATCTGGGCAGCGACGCCAGCCTCGGCGCGCTGACCGGTAGCGGCAGTGTGCAGCTCACCGGCAGCAACACGCTGACCGTCGGCAGTGGCAACGTCACCAGCACGTTCGACGGCGACCTCAGCGGCAGCGGCGGCCTGGTCAAAGTCGGCACCGGCACGTTGAACCTCACCGGGATCAACGGCATCACCGGCGATACCGCGATCAACAGCGGCATCGTGAACCTCAGCGGTTCGCTGGCCAGCGCGCTGATTAACGTCAATACCGGCGGTACCCTGACCGGTACCGGTTCGGCGCTCGGTGCGGTGAACGTCAACAGCGGCGGCCATCTGGCGTTGTCGTCGGGCAATCAACTGTCCGCCGGTGCGCTGACCCTCGCGGCCGGCAGCAATGTTGATGTGGCACTGGGGACACCGTCGACCGCGTCGTTGATGAATGTCGGCGGCAACCTCACCCTCGACGGCAATCTCAACGTCACCGACGCCGGCGGTTTCGGCGTTGGCGTGTATCGCCTGTTCAACTACACCGGTGCCCTGACCGATCTGGGGCTGGATGTCGCAGGTGTGCCGGTCGGCTACGGCCTCGGCGACTTGATCGTGCAAACCGGTGTGGCCAATCAGATCAACATTCAAGTGTCGGCACCGAACGTGAACATCCGTTATTGGGATGGCAGCCAGACCATTGCCAACGGCGTCGTCGATGGCGGCAGCGGTACCTGGAATGCGGTTGGTACCAACTGGACCGATGCCAACGGTCTGGTGAATCAACCGTGGGCGGGCGACTTCGCGGTATTCCAGGGCACGGCGGGTACGGTGACGGTCAACGGCACGCAAGCGTTCACCGGCATGCAGTTCCTCACCGATGGCTACAACGTAGTGAATGGCACGGCGGGGCAACTGACCGCCGTCAACGGCACCGGCGGCACCGCAGCGTTGCGGGTTGATCCGGGCGTGACCGCGACCATCGGCGCCAATATCGATGGCAGCGGCATCCTCAACAAACTCGATACCGGCACCCTGGTGCTCAACGGCGCCAACACCTACAGCGGCGGCACGCAACTCGACGGCGGCAAGATCGTCGTTGGCAGCAACACCGCGCTGGGCAGCGGCACACTGACCGCCAACGCCGGCACGCAACTGGACAGCAACGCTGCGGTGACTCTCGGCAACGCTGCGACCCTTAATGGCAACCTCACCGTAGTCGGCAGCAATGCGCTGACGCTCAACGGCGTGATCGGCGGTACTGGCGGCCTGATCAAAACCGGCGCGGCCAACCTGACGCTTGGCGGCAACAATGCCTTCCTCGGGCCGGTGGCGCTGAATGCCGGCGGACTGATTCTGGCGTCGAACTCGGCACTGGGTTCAGGCACGCTGAACGCGGCGGGCGGCACCACGCTGGATGCGAGCACGGCGGTGGCGGTGAATAACGCGGTCAACCTGGCGGGTAACCTCGGCGTTGGCGGCACGGCGGATCTGACGCTTGCCGGCACGATCAACGGCGCTGGTAGCCTGACTAAAAACGGCGCGGCCAACCTGACCCTGAGCGGCAATAACAACTTCCTCGGCGGCATCAACCTGAGCGCCGGCACCCTGACCGCGGGCAGCAACTCGGCGCTGGGGCTGGGCAACCTCACCGTGGCCGGCGCCTCGGCGCTGGACAGCAACAGTGCGCTGAGCCTGGGCAACAACATCGTGCTCAACGCCAACCTGAGCAACACCGGCAGTAATAACCTGACCCTCGCGGGTGTGGTCAGCGGCGCTGGCGGACTGATCAAGGACGGCGCGTCGAATCTGACGCTTAACGGCGTCAATACCTACAGCGGCGGCACTACGCTGAACGCCGGCACGCTGACCATCGGCACTGGCTCCTCGCTGGGTTCCGGCGCGCTGACCGTTGCAGGTGCATCGACCCTCGACAACGCCGCACCGCTGGTGCTGGCCAACAACATCAACGTCAATGCCAATTTGAGCTTCACTGGTAACAGCGGCCTGACGCTGGGCGGTGTGATCGCCGGCGCTGGCACGTTGACCAAGAACGGTCTGGCGGTATTGACGCTCAGTGGCAACAACACCTTCAACGGCCTGATCGATGTACTGGCCGGCAGCCTGAACACTGTCGGCAGCACCGCGCTGGGTGATAACGCTGCCGTCAATCTTGCCGTCGGTACCACGCTCAACATCGGCGATTCGACCAGCATCGGCAGCCTGACCGGTGACGGTACGGTTGGCATCGGTGACTTTGACACCCTGAGCATCGGAGGCAACAACCAGAGCAGCACATTCGCTGGCGTCCTCATGGACGGCATCGATCCGGGGGGGTTGACCAAGCTGGGCAGCGGTACATTGACCCTGACCGGCAACAACACCCTCACGGGCGACACCAACGTCAACGCCGGCACCTTGCAGGTCAACGGTTCGCTGGCCAGCGCCAATGTGCTGGTCAACAACGGTGGCACACTCGGCGGCAGCGGCACGCTGACCAGTGCGGTAACCGTGGCCGATGGCGGACATCTGGCGGGCGTCACCGGCAGCACCTTGTCGGTGGATTCCCTGGTGTTCAACGGCAATTCCAACTTCGATGTTGGTCTCGGCACCCCGGTGTCTGGTGGCGGTAACGCGCTGGTCAACGTCGGCGGCAACCTGACCCTCGACGGTACCCTCAACGTCAGCGACATCGGCGGCTTCGGCAGCGGTGTATATCGCCTGATCAACTACACCGGTGGCCTGACCGACAACGGCATGCTCATCGGCACCGTGCCGGGCAGCGTCATCCCGGGCGATCTGACTCTGCAAACCGCGGTGGCCAACCAGCTCAACCTGCTGGTCACCGCGCCCGCCGCCACCGTGCAGTTCTGGGACGGTAATCAACTGATCGCCAACGGCACGGTCGACGGTGGCAGCGGTACCTGGGGCACCGGCACCACCAACTGGACCGACGTCAACGGCACTACCAATCAGGGCTGGACCAGCAACTTCGCCGTGTTCCAGGGCGCGGCGGGCACGGTTACGGTCAACGGCGCGCAAACCATCACTGGCATGCAGTTCGTCACCGATGGCTACAGCCTGCAAAACGGCACAGCGGGATCGCTCAATCTGGTCAACGGTTCGCTCGGCAACGCCTCGGTGCGCGTCGATCCGAACGCCACGGCAACCGTCGGTGTAGCGCTCAACGGCGCAGGCACCCTCGGCAAATACGACACCGGCACACTGGTGCTCAACGCTGCCAACGGCTACACCGGCGGCACCGCGCTCAATGGTGGCACGATCGTGGTCGGTAATAACGCGGCGCTCGGCACTGGCGTGTTGACTGCAGCGGATGGCACTGCGCTGGACAGCAACGCCGCTGTCAGCCTCGGCAATGATGTGGTGCTCAATGGAGGATTGAACGTCGCCGGCTCCAACGCCTTGACCTTGGGTGGAGTCGTCAGCGGCAGCGGCAGTCTGATCAAGACTGGCGCATCGAGCCTGACCCTCAACGGCAGCAATACCTACGGCGGTGGCACTCAGCTCGCCGGCGGGTCGCTGATCCTCGGCAACAACAGCGCGATCAGTAGCGGTGCGCTCAACGTTACTGGCAACGGCACTCTGGACAGCACCTCGGCGCTGCAACTGGCCAACGCCATCAACCTTGGCGCCGAGCTGACGCTGGCCGGCAATCAGAACACCACGCTGATCGGCGCGGTAACGGGTACCGGCAGTCTGGTGAAAAACGGTACGGGCGAACTCGTGCTCAGCGGCGCCAACACCTACAGCGGTGGCACCACGCTGAACGGCGGCAGCACCCTTGGCGACACCAGCAGCCTGCAAGGTGCAATCGTCAACAACGCGGCGCTGACTTTCGAGCAAAACGCCGACGGCAGCTACACCGGCAACCTCACCGGTACCGGCACGCTGAACAAAACCGGCAGCGGCGAATTGCTGCTGACCGGCAACAACAGCTTCACTGGCAGCACCTCAGTCCAGGCCGGCACCTTGACCGTCAACGGTGTGCTCAACAGCGCCAACGTCAACGTCGCCAGCGGCGCGCAGATTGGCGGTGGCGGTCAGTTGGGCGGTTCGTTGCAACTGGCCGACGGCGCGACGCTGGCCGGTGGCGGCACGGCGACACCGATGTCGGTCGGTGCGTTGGCGCTGTCTTCGGGGACTGATCTGGACTTCAGCCTCGGCTCTGCCGCCAGCTCGACCACCGTGGTCAATGTTGCCGGCAACCTGACCCTCGACGGCACGCTGAATATCAACAACGCCGGCGGTTTCGGCACCGGGGTCTATCAGCTGTTCAGCTACGGCGGCAGCCTGACCGACAACGGTCTGGTCTACGGCAGCCTGCCGGTATCGGCGGCCAACCTGACGCTGCAAACCGCCATTGCCAATCAGATCAATTTGCTGGTGCAAGGCTCGCCGGGTGAAGTGCAGTTCTGGAACGGCGGCACCACCAATCCTGATGGCAGCATCGGTGGCGGCAGTGGTGTGTGGGGGCCGGGTACCAACTGGACTGATCCGAGCGGTACTCAGGCACTCGGTGCCAACGGCCAATTCGCCGTGTTCGGCGGGCAGGCTGGCACTGTCACGGTGCAGGGCAATCAGAACTTCACCGGCCTGCAATTCCTCTCGGGCGGTTACAGCCTGGTGCCTGACGCTGGCGGCACACTGACTCCGGTCAATGGTGCGGACGGCAGCCTCGCACCGGTGCGGGTGAATGCCGGGGCGAGTACGGAAATCTCCGTGCCGCTGGTGGGCACGGGCGGTATCGAGAAGCTCGATTCCGGCACCTTGGTATTGAGCGGCGCTAACACTTACAGCGGGGGCACCACAGTCAGCGGCGGTACGCTGGTCGGTAATAGCACCAGTCTGCAAGGCAACATTCTCAACAACGCTTCGTTGGTGTTCCAGCAGAATACCGACGGTCGGTTCAATGGTGTGCTCAGTGGCCTCGGCGACATGGCCAAACGGGGCACCGGCACCTTGCTGTTGACCGGTGACAACCCGTTCAGCGGCACCGTGGCAGTCGATCAAGGCGTGCTGCAAGTCGGCAGCCGCGCTGCGCGGGCCTCGTTCGGCGGGCAAGTCACTGTCGCCAACGGCGCCGCGCTCAGCGGTAACGGCAGCGTCGGTTCGCTGGTCAACAATGGTCTGGTGCAATCCGGAGCCGAGGCGGGCACTTTGAGTGTTGCCGGCAACCTGACCAATGCTGCCAACGGCGTGCTCGCCCTGACAGTCAGCTCGCCGACCGCGACGCCTTTGGCTGTCGGCGGCACTGCGACGCTGGGTGGCGGGTTACAAGTCAACGCTCTGGCGCCGTTCACCGGCAACACCACGTATTCGCTGATCACGGCGGGCGGCGGGGTGATCGGTACCTTCAGCGCTGCGGATCTACCGCAATACGCGTTCCTCGATTCGGCCCTGGTGTACGACGCCAACGCGGTAAACCTGGTGGTCAGCCGCAACGGCAACTCGTTCGCCGACGTCGCCGCCACGGGTAACCAGCGCAACACCGCTTCGGCGTTGTCGCGCAACGGTGCGGCCGGCGCTGCGTTGCAGAACGAGATCGTCAACCTCAGTGTCGCGGGTGCGCGTAATGCCTTCGACAATCTGTCCGGGGAGATTCATGCCAGCACCGCCAGTGCGATCCTCGAGGATTCACGTTACGTGCGCGAAGCCGTCAACGACCGCATGCGCCAGCCTTCGTGCAGTGCGCCGGATGATCCGCGCCGAGCCCTGGCGCCAAGTGACAACCAACTGAGCAGCAACGGTTGCCATGGCGAAATGGTCGGTTGGGCCCGCGCACTCGGCGCGTGGGGTGAGTCGGATGGCGACAGCAACAGCGCCAGCCTCGACCGCAACCTCAGCGGCTTCATGCTCGGCACCGACAAGCAACTCGATGACCAGTGGCGCGTGGGCATGGCCGCCGGTTACACCCGCAGCGACCTTGATGCGCATGATCGTCGCTCGGATGCCACGGTCGAAAGCTATCACCTGGCTGCATATCTCAACTCGCAGTTCGATGCTTTGGCAGTGCGCCTCGGCGCGGCATACAGCTGGCACGACATCGAGACCAAACGCGACGTCAGCGTCGGCACCTACAACGACCGTCTGGAGGCCAATTACGACGCCCGCAGCGCTCAGGTGTTCGGTGAAGTCGGTTACACAATGGAAGCCGCCGGCATTGCTCTGGAGCCGTTCGCCGGTCTGGCCTACGTCAACTACGACACCGACAAGGCCAAGGAAAAAGGCGGCGTGGGACGCCTGAAGGCTGATGCCGATCAGGACATCACCTTCTCGACCCTCGGCCTGCGCGCCGGCAAAGTCATCACCCTGGCCAACGGCGGGCAATTCACCCCGCGCGCTGCCATCGGATGGCGACATGCGTTCGGCGACACCAAACCCGACGCGGATCTGAGCTTCATCGACGGCGGCGCCTCGTTCAGCACCCAAGGCGTACCGATTGCCAAGGACAGCGCGATTGTCGAAGCGGGGGTGGACTTCCAGATCAGCCCGACCGGCAAACTGGGCATTGGTTATTCGGGGCAACTGTCGAACGACAACAACGACCATGCGATGACCGTCAGCTTCAGCCTTGGCTTCTGATTTAGGGTCGAAGCACTTTTAACCGCCCGAAAGGGCGGTTTTTTTGCAGGGTCAAAAGATCGCAGCCTGCGGCAACTCCTACAGGGAAACGCGAATGCATGTGTAGGAGCTGCCGCAGGCTGCGATCTTTTGATCTGCTCCATGTGTCAGTAAGGATTGTTGGGCCCACAGTTCACCTGCTGTGGATACAGGATTTGTGGCAGACAGAGTTCAATTGTGGGAGCCAGCCTGCTGGCGATTGGGGCCCTGTCATTCACCACAAAAATCAGCCACCCCGCGCTCTGCTAGAATGCGCCCCATTCCCTGCCAGAGACCCTTTGCCATGAGCGAGCCGATTCGCCTCACCCAATACAGCCACGGCGCCGGTTGCGGCTGCAAGATTTCCCCGCAGGTGCTGGAGGTGATTCTGGCCGGCAGCGGCGCGCAGAACCTTGACCCGAAACTGTGGGTCGGCAACGCCTCGCGTGATGACGCGGCGGTGTACGAGATCGATGCCGAGCGCGGTGTGGTGTCGACCACGGACTTCTTCATGCCGATCGTCGATGATCCGTTCGACTTCGGGCGCATTGCCGCGACCAACGCGATTAGCGACATCTATGCCATGGGCGGTGATCCGTTGATGGCGATTGCGATTCTCGGCTGGCCGGTGAATGTGCTGGCGCCGGAAGTGGCGCGGGAAGTGATCCGTGGCGGCCGTGCGGTGTGCGACGCCGCCGGCATTGCGTTGGCGGGCGGGCATTCGATTGATGCGCCAGAACCGATTTTCGGCCTCGCGGTGACCGGTCTGGTGGAAAAACGCCACATGAAGCGCAACGACACCGCCACCGCCGGTTGCCTGCTGTACCTGACCAAACCGCTGGGCATCGGCATCCTCACCACGGCCGAAAAGAAAGGCAAGTTACGTCCTGCCGACGTCGGCGTCGCTCGCGACTGGATGTGCACGCTGAACAAGCCCGGCAGCCGTTTCGGCAAACTCGCTGGCGTTACGGCGATGACCGACGTCACCGGTTTCGGTCTGCTCGGGCATCTGGTGGAAATGGCCGACGGCAGCCAGCTCACGGCGCGCATTGCCTACGACCGTGTGCCGCGTCTGGACAGCGTCGAGTATTACCTTGAGCAGGGCTGTGTTCCCGGCGGCACGTTGCGCAACTTCGACAGTTATTCGAGCAAGGTTGGCCGTGTGCAGGAACTGCACAAACGTGTGCTCTGCGACCCGCAAACCAGCGGCGGTCTGTTGATCGCGGTAACGCCTGAAGGCAATGACGAGTTCCTCGCCGTCGCCGCCGAATTGGGCCTGAATCTGGCGCCAATTGGTGAACTGGTCGAGCGACAGACGAACGCAGTCGAGGTGATTTGATGCTCCGCGACTGCACCGATTACCGCGATATTTTCCTCAACGATCGGCCGCTGATGGACGCCCGCGCGCCGGTCGAGTTTCACAAAGGTGCGTTCCCTGGCGTGATCAATCTGCCGCTGATGAATGACATCGAGCGGCAGAAAATCGGCACCTGCTACAAGCAGCACGGCCAGCAGGCCGCCATTGAGTTGGGTCATCAAATGGTGTCCGGTGCGGTGAAGGCCGAGCGTATTCAGGCCTGGGCGGACTTCGCCCGGGCCCATCCCGACGGTTACCTCTATTGCTTCCGTGGCGGGCTGCGTTCGCAGATCACCCAACAATGGCTGCGTGACGAAGCCGGCATTGACTATCCGCGCGTCGGCGGCGGTTACAAGGCGATGCGCAGCTTCCTTATCGACACCACTGAACAAGCCATCGCGCAGTGTGATTTCGTACTGCTGGGCGGGATGACCGGCACCGGCAAGACCGAAGTGCTGGTGCAATTGCGCAACGGGCTGGATCTGGAAGGACACGCCAATCACCGGGGTTCCAGTTTCGGTAAACGCGCCACCGGGCAGCCGTCGAACATCGATTTCGAGAACCGTTTGGCCATCGACATTCTCAAGAAGCGTAATGCCGGTATCGAACAGTTTGTGCTGGAGGACGAGAGTCGGGTGGTCGGCAGTTGCGCCTTGCCGCTGGCGATGTATCAGGGCATGCAGCAGTACCCGATGGTCTGGCTGGAAGACAGTTTTGAAGATCGCGTGGAGCGGATTCTGCGTGATTACGTGGTCGATCTGTCTGCCGAGTTTGCATCGGTGCATGGCGAGGAAGGTTTTGCGCTGTTCGCAGAGCGGCTGCTGGAGAGCCTGAACAACGTTCAGAAACGCCTGGGTGGCGAGCGCCATCGGCGGCTGTTCGATTTGATGGAAGCGGCGCTGGCAGAGCAGGCCCACCGTGGCGCGGTGGATTTGCATCGCGGCTGGATCGAGGGGTTGCTGCGTGAATATTACGACCCGATGTATGTGTTTCAGCGCGAGAAGAAGGGCGGGCGGATCGAGTTTGCCGGGGAGCAGGGGGCGGTTATCGAGTATCTGCGCGAGCGGGTGAAGCAGAAAGTTTGATGGCGTGTTTGCCGGCCTAATCGCTGGCAAGCCAGCTCCCACAGTGTTGTGTGGTCACCGCAAATATGCGCAGCATTCAAAACCTGTGGGAGCCTGGCTTGCCAGTGATGAGGCCATCACTGACAGTAGAAGACTCAAGTCAGGCAAGTGTCCCAGCCATCATCCAGCCTTCCACAGCATTCATTGTGCATTCAAACCCTGTGGGAGCCTGGCTTGCCAGTGATGAGGCCATCACTGACAGTAGAAGACTCAAGTCAGGCAAGTGTCCTAGCCATAATCCAGCCTTCCACAGCATTCATTGTGCATTCAAACCCTGTGGGAGCTGGCTTGCCAGCGATGAGGGCCGAATAGGCACCCGAAACTCAAGTCGGGCAGGTGGCCTTGCCGTTATCCAGCCCTTGCTTGTAGCTGTGGCTCTGCAAACTGGCCTTGCCGTTGTGCCACGTCAGGGTCAGCACGTACAGCGAATCGAAGTCGCTGCCCGCCCAGTCCTCGGTGATGGACTGTTTTTCGCCGACGGCATTACCGGCCACCTTGTTGATCAGTTCCGGCAGATAGCCGTGGGACCACGCGGTGTAGATGGTGGAGTTGTGATACTTGTCATCCAGCAGTTCGCGCGCCAGATCGCTGGTGTCATTGGCCGAAAACTCGATATTCACCGGCAGGCCCAGCTTGATGGCGGCGGGGCTGATGGTCATCAGCGGGCGAATGTAGCTGTAGGAGTTGTCGAGCTCGCCTTCCTCGACATTGCGCGTCGGGTTGGCGGCGAACACGTAGTCGGCCTTGCCGAATTTCTCCGGCAGCAGCGTCGACAGGTCGATGGCGCGGTTCAAACCCTGGCAATTGAGCTGGCCGAGACCACCCTCGGGCTTCTCCGCATGGCGCAGGAACACCAGGGTCTGGGTGCCGTCCGCCGGTTGCGCACGACTCTCGCTGGATTCCAGCGACAGGAACAACGCGCTGACCGCCAACAGGGAGGGCAGGGCCACATAGGCGCGATGTTTGAAGCGTTTGGCGAAACTCATCAGATTCGTCATGAAATAAAAATTCTTCAGCGTGTTCGGTTAAGGCTGACAAACCTTTACACCGCAGGCTCCCAGCACCGGGTGTTTTCCATGTCATGAAGCGTTTCCTCTGCAACAAGGGCATAGCTCAGAGTGCCCGAGGCCCTTTTGGTTCGATCACAAGCGTGCGCGGCACTCTAATGGCAAGCACCCAGGGCATGCGGCAGAGATTAATCACTGAATGTTACGGTTCTGTAGGAGCTGCCGAAGGCTGCGATCTTTTGATCCTGTTGAAACGCTCAAGATCAAAAGATCGCAGCCTTCGGCAGCGCCTACATTATGATCGGGCTTTAATTTGTGACTGGATGCTTCCCATGACCGATCTGTCCGCGTTCCCGATCACCCATAAATGGCCGGCGCAGTACCCTGACTGGATTCAGCTCTATTCCTTGCCGACACCCAACGGCGTCAAGGTTTCGATCATGCTCGAAGAGATCGGTCTGCCGTACGAGCCGCATCGCGTGGGTTTCGATACCAATGATCAGTTGTCCCCGGAGTTCCTATCGCTAAACCCGAACAACAAGATCCCGGCAATTCTTGATCCCCACGGCCCCGAAGATCAGCCGCTGCCGTTGTTCGAGTCCGGCGCGATCCTGATTTACCTCGCCGACAAGAGCGGTCAGTTGCTCGCGCAGGAAGGCACCTTGCGTTACGAAACCCTGCAGTGGTTGATGTTCCAGATGGGCGGTATCGGCCCGATGTTCGGTCAGCTTGGTTTTTTCAACAAATTCGCTGGCAAGGATTACGAGGACAAGCGTCCGCGTGATCGTTACGTCGATGAAAGCAAACGCCTGCTCAAGGTGCTCGACGGTCGGCTGGAAGGTCGCGACTGGATCATGGGCGAGCGTTACACCATTGCCGATATCGCGACATTTCCATGGGTGCGCAATTTGATCGGGTTTTATGAGGCCGGTGACTTGGTGGGCATCAGCAACTTCCCGAATGTCACCCGGGTGCTGGAGCGCTTTCTGGCACGGCCTGCGGTAATCCGTGGTTTAACGATCCCTTCCTGACCAATGCAAATCCCCTGTAGGAGCTGCCGAAGGCTGCGATCTTTTGATCTTGTTTTTTAGAATCAAAGTCAAAAGATCGTCCGAACGCGGCCCGAGCCTTCGGCAGCTCCTACAGGGGAGTGAGGTTATTGTTGCATCTGCAGTAATGCTGTCTTGATTGATCCAGGTTTGTACGCCAGCCCCCGCAAGGCATAAGCTTCGCCCCCTACGACTTTCGTCTCATCTTCCGTTTTCAGGAAAGCCCCATGTCCAGTCAGTTCCCCGAAGCACGTCCCCGCCGTCTGCGCCGCAATGCGAGCCTGCGCAGTCTGTTCCAGGAAACCGAGTTCAGCCTGAATGATCTGGTGCTGCCGATTTTCGTCGAGGAAGAGATCGATGATTTCGTGCCGATCAAAAGCATGCCCGGTGTGATGCGTATTCCCGAGCGCAAACTGGCCAGCGAAATCGAGCGCTATGCCCGCGCTGGCATCAAGTCGGTAATGACCTTCGGTGTGTCCCATCATCTGGACAGCAACGGCAGCGACACCTGGCGCGAAGAGGGCCTGGTTTCGCGCATGTCGCGCATCGCCAAGGACGCCGTGCCGGAAATGATCGTGATGTCCGACACCTGTTTCTGCGAATACACCGATCACGGCCACTGCGGCGTGATGCACAACCATGAAGTCGACAACGATCAGACCCTGATCAACCTCGGCAAACAGGCCGTTGCTGCTGCCCGTGCGGGTGCGGATGTGATTGCGCCGTCGGCGGCGATGGACGGTCAGGTGCGGGCGATTCGCCAGGCACTGGATGCGGCCGGGTTCACGCAGATTCCGATCATGGCGTATTCGACAAAATTCGCCTCGGCGCTGTACGGCCCGTTCCGCGAGGCTGGTGGCAGCGCGTTGAAGGGCGACCGCAAAAGCTATCAGATGAACCCGATGAACCGCCGCGAAGCTCTGCGCGAATCGTTGCTCGACGAGCAGGAAGGCGCGGATGCGCTGATGGTCAAACCAGCCGGCGCGTACCTCGACATCATCCGCGACATCCGCGAAGCCTCGAACCTGCCGCTGGCGGCGTATCAGGTCAGCGGCGAGTACGCGATGATCAAATTCGGCGCGCAGGCCGGAGCGATTGATGAGGATCGCGTGGTGCGCGAGAGCCTGGGCGCGATCAAGCGTGCGGGGGCGGATCTGATCTTCACGTACTTTGCGATGGATCTGGCGCTGGCCGGGATCTAAGCAACACGGCAAAACCTTGTGGGAGCTGGCTTGCCAGCGATAGCGGTGGTTCAGTCGAGGTTGATTTTGGCTGTGCTGACCTCATCGCTGGCAAGCCAGCTCCCACAGGTTTCTGTGGTGTTCGTGGGTCAGGGGCAGGCGAAAAATGGCCGGATCCCTTGGTCGCGGAAGTAGCGTTCGATCACCTTTGGGTCGGCGCTGCTATCGGCAATCGCCACGTATGTGTCCGGGCGCAACAGGTAAAAGCCGTTGCGCGCCAATCCTGCCGTTTCAAACGCCGGTCGCCAGTCGAACACGTGCAGTGGCAAGTGATGCTCAAGGCACCAGACGAGCATTTCGTCGCTGGTGTCGCCATACACATGCACCTGCCAGCACGGCTGGCGCAGCGGTTCGTAATTATCTCCCTCACCGTCATGCGCCCACGGCAAGCGATCGCCGCCGTGGACATGACCGGCCGTGCCTTGACTCAGCGGCATGCCACGATAGTTGAGGGTGACTTGGGAAACGGTGCGAAAGAGGAATTCGCGACTCGCCTCGAACGACGCCATTTTCGGAATCAGAAACGGTGCCAGCCGCGTGCGCAACAGATCGGCCATGCGTCCCTCGGCCGTGACGAAGCTGAACACTTTGTCAGTGGTTGAGACGAGCCGCCGGGCGAAGGCGATGCGTTCGGTTTCATAGCTGTCGAGCAGTTTGGCCTCGGCACCGCCGCTGAGGACTGCAGCGAGTTTCCACGCCAGATTGATCGCATCGCCGATGCCGGTGTTCATGCCCTGACCGCCCGCCGGGCTGTGCACATGGGCCGCGTCGCCGAGCAGAAACGCCCGCCCGCCGCGAAAATGCTCAGCCACGCGGTGGTGCACGCGGTAGGTGGAAAACCAGTGGACGTCCTCGATGTGCACTTTCAGGTGTTCGATGGCGCGGCTGCTGACATCAGAAAACTCCAGAGTTTCGGCGCGCTCCGCACGTTCGTCGCGCACCGTGCCGATCAATCGCGCGCGGCCTTCGCCGGCCAGTGGAAACACTGCGAGAAAGTCCGCTTCGTCCAGATCCAGATGCAACTCGCCGTTGAGCGCCGGGCCGCTGGCTTGGACATCCGCCACATAGAAAATCTGCTGATAAGTGCCACCGGGGAAACCGGCGTCGAGGTTTTTGCGCACCACCGATCGCGCCCCGTCTGCACCTGCCAGATAGCAGGCTTGGCAGATTTCCTGCTCGCCATCGGGCAGACGTAAATGGACCGTTACGCCATCGCCAGTCTCCTCGAAATACTCCAGTGTGGTGTTGCGCTCGACGCTGACGCCGTAGTCTTCGAGACGCTCGATCAACAGCTGTTCATGTTGGTCCTGCGGGAATATTTCGACGAACGAGTAGGGCGTCAGACCTTCGCCGATACGGTTCAGCGGCAACTGCGCAACCGGTTTGCCATTGACCCAGAAGTTTGCCGCCGCGACCTGATGACCGTTGCGCACGATGGTCTCGGCCAGATCCAGTTGCCGATACAGCTCCAGCGTTCGCGCCTGCACCGCCAGCGCCCGGGAAGTGGTGCCAGGGGCGGCGGTCTTGTCGATGATGCGCACCTGCACGCCCAGTTTGCTCAGCCACAGGGCCAGCACCAGCCCGGTGGGGCCGGCGCCGATGATCAGGACGTCGCTGCGGTTCATGGGTGTGTGCTCCTTTTGCTGTGGAGCAAGTATGGATCAGAAGGAGAGGGTGGCCAGTTTGTCGGCCAGACGGAAAAAGGCCCCGCAGCGTTGAAGTTGCGGGGCCTTTTCAGGCCTTAGAAATCAATCGTGCCCGACAACTTCGCCACCCGCGGCTCACCCTGAGTCAGGTAACCGCCCTGCGCCGATTCCCAATACTTCTTGTTGGCCAGGTTCTCCACACCCAGGCGCACCGTCACGTCTTTCTCCGACACCTTGAAGGCATAACGCGCGCCTGCGTCAAAGCGGTTCCAGGTCGGCAGGCTGAGGTTATTGGCCGCGTCGGCGTATTGGCCGCCGGTGCGCAACATCCGCGCGTTCAGCGCTACGCCTTGCAGGCCGGGTACGTCCCAATCGGCGCCGGCGTTGAACTGGAAGGTCGGCACACCGATAGCACGGTTGCCGTCATTGGCGCCGTTGAGGGTGTTCTTCAGTTCGGTGTCCATCAGGGTCAGGCCGCTGATCAGGCGCAGGCCTTGGATCGGCTCACCGAACACGTTCATTTCCACGCCTTTGTTGACCTGCTCGCCTTCACGCACGTAGGTGCACGTGGTGGCGCTGTCGATTTCACAGTAACCGTCGCTCGGCTGCTCGATGCGATAAACCCCCAGGCTCGCGCCGTAGGTGCCCATGTCGATCTTCACTCCGGCCTCGGTCTGCTTGGAGCGCGCCGGTGCATAGACTTCGTTGCCGTTGGTCACGCGGAATCCGCCGGCGCTGGTCGGCGAGGTCGGGCCTGCGGCGAGGCCTTCGATGTGGTTGGCGTAGAACGACACGTGGTCCCACGGTTTGAACACGATGCCATAGACCGGCGTGGTGATCGATTCGTCGTAGCTCGACGAACGCGGGCCGCTGCCGTAACTGGCGTATCCGTAACCTTGCACTACGAGTTGCTGGCGACGCAGGCCGGCAGTCACCAGCAGGCGATCATCGAAGAAGCCGAGGGTGTCGGAAATTGCCAGGCTGCGGTTGAAGGTTTTGCCGACGATGCCCGGATCATTCAGGTCGCCGCCGGAGAAGTTACCGACCGGCGCTGGCGTTTGCACCGGGTGGTAGATGTTGTTGGCGTATTGGGTCAGGTCAAAATCGTAGGCGCTGCGCTGTTCGGCCCAGATGCCGGTCAGGCCGAAGTTGAGCTTGTGGCTGACCGGGCCGGTGTTGAATTTGCCGTTAAGGCCAGCCATGACGCTGGTGTTGTCTTCATCGTGAGGAACGAAAGAGCCGGTGGTGAACGATGCGCCAGTGTTGCCCACCAGCGTCGTCGAGTTGTAGCGCCCGACTTCACGGGTGTGCTTGGCGCCGCCGGCAGCGTAGGCGGTCCAGTTGTCGTTGAGATCGTACTCGGCGCGGAGCATGCCGAAGGTGTCTTCAATATCGGTGTAGCCCCATTTCGGCGCGTAGTTGGTGTCGGCCGATGGCGCGTCCGGGATGTGCGTGGCGGTGCCGAGGTTGACCGAACTGCGGCCACCGTTGACGCGCTCCTTCTGATAGGCGAAATCGCCGGAAACCCGCAGCGCATCGCCGCGATAGTCGAGGCCGATGGCGAACAGTTTCGAGCGCTGGTTTTCGTGATCGATGCCAGTGTCACCCTCACGCTGGGACAGGTTGATGCGCGCGCCGAAGCGGTTGTCTTCACCGAAGCGTTGGCCAATGTCGAAGTGATGACCGATGCGACCTTCGCTGTTGATGTCCGTGGTGTAGCGGCGCAGCGGCACATCGCCGGCGCGTTTTGGCTGCAGGTTGACGCCGCCGCCGATTCCGGAGCCGGTCGGGGTCACGCCGTTGATAAAGGCGTTCGGGCCCTTGAACACTTCCACGCGCTCCAGGGCGTCGGTGGAAATGATCTGCCGCGGCAACACGCCATACAGGCCGTTATAGGAAATGTCGTCGCCGTTCAGCGGCAGGCCACGGATCATGAACACCTGCGACTGGTTGGAAAACCCCGAAGCCTGGCGCACTGACGAATCGTTGAGCAGCACGTCGGCGACGTTTTCGGCCTGCTGATCCTGAATCAGTTGTTCAGTGTAGGACGCGGCGCTGAACGGCACGTCCATCATGTCTTGATTGCCCAACACGCCGAGCTGGCCTCCGCGTGCGACCTGACCACCGGAATAGACCGGGGGCAGGGCGTTTGGCGCTGGCGCTTGAGCGTTGATATTGACGTTGTCCAGCACCAGCTCTTTGCCGTCTTTTTCAGCGGCGTGGGCGGTAACGGTCAGGGAGCAGAGCAGGGCAAGAAGCGTCGGACGAAAAGGAACGCGGAGTCGGGCAGGAGCGGACATGTTTCATACCTGGAGGCGCACGGCCAGTCAGAAAAGTGAGGCGGCGCGTGAACTCCTTGCGCAAATGCGACTCCAGGCGCGAATGATAGGTTTTCTCAGTAACGTTTTGCAATCAGTTTGTCATCATCGCTGCATCACCCCGCACCGCCCCTGTAGGAGCTGCCGAAGGCTGCGATCTTTTGATCTTGTTTCTAAAAACCCAAATCAAAAGATCGTCCGAACGCGGCCCGAGCCTTCGGCAGCTCCTACAGGGGAATGTGTTCAGTCAGGGAACAGGCCCGGATCATCGCAGTCCTAGCCTGCGCCATACCATTGAACGTATGGTGAACCCGCCTCAACGGACTGGATGGAGCAACATGCACACCCCTCGATTACTGATCACCCTCGCGGCAATGCTGGTGCTGGCCGGTTGCGCCAGCCAGCGCAATGGCGAGCCCGCCCCGCGTCCTGCGGCCGAAGTGAAGGCTGAGATCGTGCGCCTGATGCCGGCGAAAATCGCTGACCGCCAAGGCTGGGCCACTGATATTTACGTAGCATTTGTCACACAGGACATCAGCCCGACCACGCAAAACCTGTGTTCGGTGCTGGCCGTTGCCGAGCAGGAATCAACCTTTCAAGCCGATCCGACAGTGCCGGGCCTGGGCAAGATCGCTCGCGACGAAATCGACCGTCGTGCCGGCAAAGTCCACATCCCCAGCCTGCTGGTCAGCGGTGCTTTGCAGGTACGCTCCTCCAATGGCAAAACCTACAGCGAACGCTTGAAGGCGGCGCGCAGTGAAAAGGAATTGAGTGCCATTTTTGATGAGTTCATCGGCATGGTGCCGATGGGCCGCACGCTGTTCGGTGGCTTCAACCCGGTGCACACCGGCGGGCCGATGCAGGTCAGCATCGAATTTGCCGAGCAGCACGCCAAGGACTATCCGTACCCGGTGGACGGCACGATCCGCCGCGAAGTGTTCAGCCGTCGCGGCGGCATGTATTTCGGCATCGCGCATTTGCTCGGCTACCCCGTGAGTTACCGCGAGCCGCTCTATCGCTTCGCTGACTTCAATGCTGGTTGGTACGCCAGTCGCAATGCGGCGTTCCAGAATGCCGTCAGCCGCGCATCGGGTATCCCGCTGGCGCTGGATGGTGACCTGATCCGCTATGACTCGATCATGCCCGGCGGCACTGAACTGGCGGTGCGGACTCTCGGCAAGTCATTGGGCATGCGCAATCCGACCATTCGCGATCAATTGGAGAAGGGCAAAACCCTGGAGTTCGAAGAGACCAAGCTGTACCGAGAGGTTTTTGCATTGGCCGAGAAAGCCGAGGGCAAGTCTCTGCCGCGTGCAGTATTGCCGGGGATCGTCCTGCAGAGCCCGAAAATCACCCGCAAACTGACCACCGCGTGGTTCGCCAAGCGCGTGGATGAGCGCTACAAACGCTGCATGGCCAAGGCCGGATAACTTCCCAGACATAAAAGAACCAGACATAAAAAACCCGGCTGCGGGAGCCGGGTTTCTCTGGGTTGTTGCGATTAACGCCATTCATTCAAGCGTTGCGAAGTTCGTTCAGACGATCCGCACCACCTTCGGCGATGGTGTTGCCTTGCAGGCGATCCGAACCATCAGCGGCGATGGTGTTGCCTTGCAGACGATCCGAACCATCAGCTGCGATGGTGTTGCCTTGCAAGCGATCCGAGCCATCAGCGGCAACGGTGTTGCCTTGCAGGCGATCCGAGCCATCAGCGGCAACGGTGTTGCCTTGCAGGCGATCCGAACCATCAGCGGCGATGGTGTTGCCTTGCAGACGATCCGAGCCATCAGCGGCGATGGTGTTGCCTTGCAGACGATCCGAACCATCAGCGGCGACGGTGTTGCCTTGCAGGCGATCCGAGCCATCAGCGGCGATGGTGTTGCCTTGCAGACGATCCGAGCCATCAGCGGCGACGGTGTTGCCTTGCAGACGATCCGAGCCATCAGCTGCGATGGTGTTGCCTTGCAAGCGATCCGAGCCATCAGCGGCGACGGTGTTGCCTTGCAGGCGATCCGAGCCATCAGCGGCAACGGCGTTCTGGTACAGACGATCCGAGCCATCGGCCGCGATCATCGTGTGAATCGGGGTAGCGGCAAAAGCGTTAACTGCGAAAACCGAGAAAGCGATGCTGAGAAGAGTTTGGCGTTTCATGATGGTGTGCTCCAGGGGTGTTATTGGTTGGTATGGAGCAGATGTTACGCCGGAGATTTTTTATGAGAACTTCATTGCCGTGATTGTGAACATCGACGGCAATGATGATTGGGGAACTGGCCCCCTGTAGGAGCATTCGAGTGAAACGAGGCTGCGATCTTTTGATCTTGTTTTTAAGGGGAAAATCAAAAGATCGCAGCCTGCCGAAGCTCCTGCAAAGGCAGTTTCAGAGGACTTTGACTGCCCGGCCAATCGCCTGAATCGGCCCGGTCGGCTTGCCGATTGGCGAGCCGTTAGTACCCTCCAGCGTCAACTCGAATAGCTGATTCGCTTCCAGCGGCGGCAATTTATCCAGCGGCACCGACAGCGCCTGCCCCGGTTTGACCAACCCCAGCGATACCGGGCCCTGCCAGCCGTCAGCCTTGGTCCAGAACTCCAACGCCTTATCCGCCGGCACTTCCATCACACCCAGTGGAATCAGCTGAATCTCCCGCGAATTGCTCGCCTGGATCACCCAGCCCGGAGCCTTGTCCTGTGGCGCGACCAGCACCACCAGATAACTCGGTTTCGCAGTGGTCTGGGTCAGCAGCATTGAGCCCAACACCAATGTGGCGGCCAAGCCGGCAGCGCTCAGGCCGCGCCACAGCGGCAGCAGGTTCCACCATGAGGTCGCGGGTGTTTGTTGCGGGAGTCGATCAATGCTGCGATTGATCCGCGGCCACAGCAGCGCTGACGGTTGTTGCGGCGAGGCGAAATCCGTCAGCTCCAGCAACCGCCGCTCCCAGGCATCCACCGCCGCACGCAGATCAGGCTCATGTGGCAGACGTTTCTGCACCTCGATCCGCTGTTCGGCAGAGAGTGTGCCGAGCACGTATTCGCCCGCCAGTTCATCGCGTTCCTGCGCCGATTCAGTGGTCATCCCATGCACTCCCGCAAGGCGTTGAGGCTGCGTTTGATCCAGGCCTTGACCGTGCCGAGCGGCGTGTCGAGGCGCGTGGAAATCTGCGCGTGGGTATAGCCGTCGACGTAAGCGTGGAGAATGCAGCGCCGGCGCTGTGGGTCGAGTTGTTCCAGGCAGCGATGGATGCGCGCCGAGTGGTCCTGGGCGTTGAAGGTCTCGTCGAGCACTTCGTGGTCTTCGTCGAACGGCATTTCCCGCCGATGATCACGCAGTTGATTCAACGCCAGATGCCGCGTCACGCTGTACATCCAGCCGCGCGCCGAACCCCGTGAAACGTCAAACCCCGCCGCACCGTTCCAGATCTTGATAAATGCGTCATGGACAATGTCCTCCGCCAGCGCCGTGTCGCGCACCAGCCGTTTGGCCACACCGAGCAGGCGCGGGCCTTCCTGCACGTAAAGATCGCGCAGGGCCGAACGCTCGCCGCGGGCACAGGCAGCGAGGCGGGCTTCATAATCGAATTCGGGTTCGGGCAAGGTCATGCTGTGCAATCTAGCTGACATTCCTCAAACATCCAGAGTGCATAAATCCTTTGTAGGAGTGAGCCCTGTGGCGAGGGGATTTATCCCCGATCGGCTGCATGACAGTCGTAAAACCGTTGGATGCGATGAATCTGACACTGCGCATTTTCCGGTTTTGGGGAAGCTTCGCTCCCCGTCGGGGATAAAGCCCCTCACCACAGTTCGTTCCCACAGGGAATTTATGTAGGCAGGAAAATCAGTTCGCAGCCCAGAAAATGTAATCCGCCTGATATTTCACCACTTCCTGTTTGCCCTTGTTCGCGGTCGTGCAGGCTGTGCCCGGTGCCACGCCGCCCTTTAGCGCAACGCGCTGGATGTAGCTGACACCGCTCATTGCGCCTTCACCTTCAGCAGGGTTGGCCTTGACCAGTTGATAGGGCAGGTTGCCCGGAGTCGACGGCGCCACGGCCAATTGCGTACCGGTGACTTTCGAACCGTCCTTGGCCTGCCAGGTGGCGGGCGGGCCGAAATAGGTGCCGACCTGCTTGCCGCTGCGATCATTGAGCACCGCTTTCGGGCCGACGAAGGTCCACTCGGTCTGTCCGGCAGCATTGGGCTTGTCGCGGCATTCGTAAGTGATCTCGCCCACCCCGGTGGTTTCCATCGCGATCTTGTGGCCTTCCGGAACTTTGATGGCGTCCGGATAGTTGCTCTGGGCGAAGGTCGTCGTGGTGACGGCGAGCAAACCGGTGAAGCAGATCAGCTGTGTGGTGTTCATCAGTGTCTTTCTCCGAAAAGGGTAAACCGCTGACAGCCGAGGAGGGCTGTTACAGGGACTACCCGTGGCGGAGGGGTTTGGATGCAGTGCATGGAAAATATTTTTCAATCACCGCCAGCGCTGTCTTTCGACGTTTGAATTCGCAAGTGGCGAGTGCATGGGAAAAACGTGCCAAATCGCATACAGCAGCTATAAATAGTGCTACATCAGATGCCTGTCGGGGATTGAGGAGGGGATATGTATCAGCTCTACGGACATCGCAACTCAGGCGCAGCCGCCATCGAAGCGGCGCTGGAGTTGTGCCAGATCGCTTATCGCTTCATTGATATCGAAGCCAGCACCGAAGCCGCCGAGGACCTGGCGAAGCTCAATCCCCTGAAGCAGATCCCGACCCTGCAATTGCCAGATGGCAGCGTGCTCACCGAGAGCGCGGCGATTCTGATTCATCTGGGCCTGACATTTCCCAAATCGGGTTTGCTGCCGGCCAAGGCGGACGAGCGCGATCAGGCGATTCGCGGTCTGGTCTACATCGTCAGCAATTGCTACGCGGCCATCGGCGTCGTCGACTACCCCGAGCGCTGGCTGGTGATGCCCGACGAAGCGTCGCGGCAGAACCTGATCGCCGGCGCTCGCGAGCGATTGCACAGGAGTTGGGAAGTGTTTGCCGACCAGTTTTCCGCCGAGCTGTACCTGGACGACGAAACACCGGGTGCGCTGGACGTGCTGGCCGCGGTGGTGACGCGCTGGGCGGGCAGCCGCGAGCATCTGCGTCAGACACGGCCGGGGTTTTATGCGTGGTTGCAGCGCATTGATCGACATCCGGTGCTGGCGCCGGTGTTTGCCCGGCACTGGCCAGTGTGAACACACCGTAAATCCACTTGTGAATGTGATCCCTGTGGCGAGGGGATTTATCCCCGTTGGGCTGCGTAGCAGTCCTGAGACCATCCCGCGCGGTGTGTCTGACTAGCCGCGATTGCAGGTTTTGGGCGGCTTCGCCACCCAACGGGGATAAATCCCCTCGCCACATGATCCTCATGACCCATCACCGCAGGATTCATCTCTACAGGGGATTGTGGCGTTTTCGGGGTGATCACTCCCCGCGGATGTACTGCTCCAGTTGCTTGATCAGCTCGGCCTGCTCAGCAATCGCCTCTTTCACCAAGTCACCAATCGACAGCAAGCCAATCAGCTTGCCGTTCTCCACCACCGGCAGGTGGCGCAGGCGCTTGTCCGACATGATGCTCAGGCAGGTGTCGACAGTCTGGTGGGTGTCGACGGTAATCACGTTCGCCACCATGATGTCGCGAACCGGCGTGCCCACGGACGAACGGCCATGCAGCACCAGTTTGCGCGCGTAATCGCGTTCGCTGATGATGCCGACCACGGTGTCGTCTTCCACCACCAGCAAGGCGCCGACGTTTTTCTCGGCCATCTTCATCAGCGCTTCGAGCACCATGTGATCAGGCTTGATCTGGTGCACTTCCTGGTTTTTCTGATCTTTGAGCTTGAGCAGTTGGGCGACGGTCTTCATGGCGGTTACTCAGGTGTTGTCGTTGTAATGCAAGCATCGTAGACGCTGGCGCGCAGGGCAAGGTGGCAAAGCGGCAGATAGCACGCAAAAAACGTCATTTGGCTGTTTTTTTCCACACATGGCCGCTTCTTTGCCTATGCACGTCTTGATACAGAAGTGCGCGATGGCGGTTCTGAGGCTTCGCTAGACTCGGGCATCTGAATTTCATGGATGAAAACTCTCGATGCCCAGCTTGAATCTGAGCAACAAAAATATATTGCCCTCACTGCCCGATGCTCTGGCTGATAATCCCACGTTCAGTTTCATTGCCGGGAACGTTCCAGACTGGCTATTGAATGCTACCGCACAGTACAGAGGCGCGTTAAAACAGGCCGCAGTGCCAGACCAGCCTTGGTTTCACTCTGCCTCGTCAGCGCAACGCGATGAGATGAAAAACGCCGTTGCAGCGAGTTGGACTGCCCGGCAGGCGGTGGACAAGGTTTTCGCGCGGCTGACCGAAGTCGAAGCGTTTGCCCATGAGTTACTGACCGCTGCGCTGAAAGACCGCTATGACATCACCGTAGACGTCAGCTCGACGTGTCTAAGGCTATACCGTTCGACCGGGATGACGGGTGGCTTCGAGGTGCGCACCCTGACCCTGCTCGAGTGCTGTCTGCACAATTTCGAATTGAAAGAGACTCGACCAGAATATTACGACCAGGCGAGCGACTTTATTACTCGACCTTCGGCCTCCGGAGCATTCGACGTCGTGCCGATCAAGGCCAGAATGTCCGTCGCGGCTTTTACCGCGTTGTGCCGGGAGCTGGACGCAGGTGCTGCTTATCAGAGATATCTCGAAGACTTTTTCGATCCGGCCAATCCCGTTGCCAGCGCCGTACTGAAAATAAAGGTCGAGGCTAACGAGAAAAGCACCCTGCGCCTGTGCAATGGGCTGGCGTTGCTCAAAGGCGATATTGATCACGACGCTCATCGTTTGGTAGAGAGGTGGGCTGCGGGAGATCGACGGTTGATCTGGAACGGGCGGGCAGTCCACTGCCATGCATTGACGATGATGGGCGTCGAGTTGCCAGGGATTGTGCTGGTCTGCGCCGATCTTGAGCACAGTTCAACGACTGTTCCGGTCATTGCCTATGTCCCCCATGATCCCGAGCATCCGCTCAAGCAGTATGCGTCTTCGACCCAGTTCGTCGTCGAGCTGACACGACAGCTGCGCTCACCTGAGTACCAGCGATTCTTCAGCCGGTTCGTGCCGCATCAGCACCGAGGTCAGTTCTTTTTTCAGCTCAACAATCGGCTATCAAAACTGCAATGGCATGCACCGGTTCCTTTTCAGCAACTGCCGGCCTGGCGCCCAGCGCCTGTTCTGAAACCTGATCTGCAGATCGGCTATGCGCGAATCAAAGGTGAGTTCTGGTTTCATCAGTTTCAGCAGCAGTTGAACACGTTGTTCGCCGACGCTCGAACGCGTGCAGTACCCACCGGCGATGAGGACGCCAAGTCTCGTTGGGCACGCTGGGACAGCTTCCTCAAAGTCGCGCTGACTGTGCTGGAAGTGGGGGCATTTGTCGCCGCGCCGTTTGTACCTGGTCTGGGTGAATTGATGCTTGCGTATACCGCCTACCAACTGTTGGATGAGACGTTCGAAGGGATTGTCGAGTGGGCTCAAGGTCTGCGTACTGAGGCGTTCGAACATTTCCTCGGAGTGGTGTTGTCGCTTGAGGCGGGGGACGGGTTGGTCAACCGAATGATCGAACAGCGGTTTTGGCGCAAGTATCTGAAGGGCAAGCATGCAGCAGCATTCGAGCGAAACGCGAGGATATACAACGCCAAGTCAGAGGAGTTGTTGAACCGGCATCTGGCGGGTGCTGTTGCGCAACATGGATACGAGCACGAACTTGTCGAGTTGGCGGAGGAGCGCCAGGATTTGTTGAGATCGCTGACTTTCGCGGCATTGACGAAAATGTCACTGAGTGTTCGGTAAAGGACCGTAGGCCTGATCTTGCGAACAGGCATACGGTCCGGGCATTCAAGGTCTAGCTCTTTTCAGGAACGCATCTACCGGCAGTGTTTCTTTTTCATCTTCGACTTTTCGCCAAATCGAAGAGTTCGTTTTTGTACTGCGTGTCGGGACGTTAAAGGCCGTTGTGATGTCGTCGTAAGTTGCGACCAGAATACCGCGGCAGTTGTAACAAGCGGGGAAGGCTTGCGCACGGTGCATGTACTGCAATTTATTAGTCATCAACTCGATGAGTTGCGGGTCGGTTGAACCTGTTAACTCATGTTGTAGATAAAGCTTGAAATTGCCTGCCTGGACTTCACCGTGGGCACCCGGCAACCCGGCCGACTGCGGCAAATAACCACCCGATGCCGAGATATGGTATTTGATCTTTTGTTGGATAATCGGGTGAATAGGTGGTACTTCCCTTTCCATACCTGCCAGGCTTGTGGGGACGGGGCGGTCTCCGTCCCACAGCATTACGGGGTAATCTGGATCATTCAATCGTCGGATGTATTGCTTCTCCAATTCCTCGAGAAACTTAACAGGGTCCGTAACCTTGAGCACGCCTCCGGCTACCAGGTTGTCTGAATGAAGATGGGCGTCGTAGGGTCTACTGACATTCAAACCATGGTCGGCAGTGGTAAGCGGGATATTGAAAGTTTTGCCAGACCGTGATGTTCCCCTCTCTCGGGGGATATTGAAAAAATCCGTCGTTAGTGCAACCACTTCCCCTTCGGGCTCGGATGAGTGAAGTGCAGCTCCAGCATGAGCGACAAGAATCTTGTCTCTTGCCTCAGCGTGAAACTGGTACTGGTCGCTCGTATCAGGCGTGCGGAGGATCGTGGTCGTTCGCCCAGCCACCGTCTCGTAAGTTTTGTCACCGGGTTTGTCGCGCACAAGTCCCTCGATGTCGACAAAACTCATCGGGTTATTCCCCACCATCACATACAAATTCCAGCCATCCACTGCCCCCGCCGGATCGGCGCTGATCCAGCGTTGCGACCACGGTGCGTAATAGCGTCGTCCGTAATAATAGAGCCCTGTGTCATCCAGTTCCTTGCCCGAGTAACGAATGGTCTTGTAGCTGACTTCCAGTTCCGAGTGCGCTACCAGTGAGGCGGTGCCGCCGAACGGGTAATAATGTTCATGACTGATCAGGCGTGCGTTCTGGTCGAGCTCGATCAGGCTGGAACTCTGACTGTCTTCAAGGCAATAACGCAGTTGATCGTTGACGATTTCGCCCGGGCGGCCACTGAGCCAATGCAGGCAGCGGACATTGCCGATCATCGTCGGCAACGTAATGACGTGCAACTCTTCACCCGTTTCGCGAGTGCGGATCTCGATGCCCGGCAGGTAGCGCACCTGACAAAAATGCGTCTTGGTTGAGCCTTGAGTCTCGTGGTGTTTGAAGACTCGGGCGCCGCCGCTGTAGCGATAGGTTTCCTTGTCGGGCAGCGCGGATTCGCGTTCGATCAACGTGACCGATGCCAGTTCATCCAGGACATTCCATTGCAAACCCTGGCCGGGTTGCAAGGCCTGCAGGTTGCCATGAGCGTCGAATTTCGTGGCGAAATCGGGCGGTGAGTCACCTTCTTTCCAGCGCACGCCGCGATTGCTGTTCGGGTCAATGAACATGCGCTGGGTGTAGCCACCGATTGCCCGGGCGTGAATCAGTTTGACCAGGTTATCAGCGGCGTCGTATTCGTAGGTCTGGGTGTAATTGAGGCGGTTTTTGGGATCGCTCGGTAATGGACGGCCAGGCATGCCGGTCGGGGGCAGGGCGTCATGTCCGGTGGCGCGGATCAGGCGATAGAGCGAGTCATAGCTGTAGTCGCGCTTGCCATCGATCAACTGATTGGCAAAGAACGCCGGGTCAACAGTGTGATCCAGAAGACTGACGACGTTGCCGACCTTGTCGTATTTGTATTCGAGATTTTGCCGCAACGCCTCGCCGGGCAGACCTGCCTTGATGCCATTCAAGCGACCGTTGGCGCCATCGTATTCCCAATTGCACACCACGCCGTTGCCCAGGGTTTGTTCGATTTTCTCGCCTTCGGCGTTGTATCGGGCGTGTTTGAGGATGTCTTTTACAGCATCGTCGCCGCTGATCTTGAGAGTAACCTGCTGGAGTTGCCCGCCGATGTCATAGCGTGAGAATTGCTGATGGCCACGTGCATCCGTCTGGCTCAGTGCTGCGCCGTTGGCCCCGTAGCGCCAACGCGTGGTGTAGGCACCGGCATCGAACAGCGTGCGGGTTTCTTCCAGAGGCAAGGCGTTGAGGCTGAACGAACCGTAGTCCAGTGAACCCGAGGCATCGACCTTTCGCAGTAATTGGTCACGCAGGTTCTTTCCGGCATCTGCATCGGCCAAACCAAAGGTCAAGGCCTCCAGTTCAGCCCCGTCGTTCACTTTGATGCCCAGCAAGCGCAAACGATTGTCGAAGCGGTTGCTCCACCGATTCCCGCGGGCATCCCAACGCCGGACAACTTCCCCTGCCAAACCATGCAAACTCAGCCGCCAGCCAGAATCGACGCTGTCCAGCAGCAGCGCTTGGCCTGCCATGTCATGAATGGTCATCAAATTGGCTTTTGGCGCTGTTGCGAACAGTCGTGGATCCCAATGCTCTATCGCTCTGCCTGCGTCGTCGTGACGTGTCCGGGTGATCAACGACTGTACGGCCGCCCCTGGCACGTTTCGCCAATAGGCGATCTGACGAACAGGAAGACCCCGGCCGTCGTTCACGCTGACTGACGGGGTTCGGCGATGAACGGAGAGATCCATTTCTCATTTCCTTCGACGCAATGCATCGCATGGAGGCAAAGGCAAATCTAGCAACTCTGGCAAGGTGTGTAACCTGTCAACTCTGACAGGTGCCGCACCTTTGCCGACCATGTTTTGCGCGCCACCCAATGGTCGAATGCCGCGTAGAATGCCCCTCTGTTTCAATTCCTGAGGTCGCAGTGGTGGATTTACAGCAGGGCTTCGTCTTGACCCGGCATTGGCGCGATACCCCCGCCGGCACCGAAGTCGAGTTCTGGCTGGCGACCGACGCCGGGCCGCGCCGTGTGCGTTTGCCGCATCAGCCGTCGGTGGCGTTTATTCCTGCCGAGCAGCGTGAAGCGGCCGAACGCCTGCTGCACGACGAAAAAAACGTCGAACTGCGACCATTGGCCCTGCTGGATTTCGAACATCGTCCGGTGCTGGGCCTGTATTGCCAGCAACACGGCCAGTTGATGCGCCTGGAAACCGCGCTCACCCGCGCCGGCGTCGACGTCTTCGAGGCAGATGTGCGCCCGCCCGAGCGCTACCTGATGGAGCGTTTCATCACCGCCCCGGTATTGTTCAGCGGTACAGCCGATGCCAACGGCATATTGCTCAACGCGCAACTGAAACCCGACCCCAAGTACCGACCGAAGCTGCGGCTGGTCTCGCTGGACATCGAGACCACCGAAACCGGCGAGTTGTATTCCATCGCTCTGGAAGGCTGCGGCCAGCGTCAGGTCTATATGCTCGGCATGGCGAATGGCGATGACAGCATCGTCGACTTCGACCTTGAATATTGCGATTCACGCACGGTCATCCTGAAGAAGCTCAACGACTGGTTCGCGCTGCACGACCCTGACGCGATCATCGGCTGGAACGTTGTGCAATTCGATCTGCGCATCCTCCACGAACACGCGCGGCGCCTCGGTGTGCCGCTGAAAATCGGTCGTGGCGGTGAAGAGATGCAGTGGCGTGAGCACGGCAGCCGCAATCATTACTTCGCCTCGGCGGCGGGGCGGTTGATCATCGATGGCATCGAATCCTTGCGCTCGGCGACGTGGAGCTTTCCCTCGTTCAGCCTGGAAAACGTCGCCCAGACCCTGCTCGGTGAAGGCAAGGCCATCGACAATCCGTATCAGCGCATGGACGAGATCAACCGCATGTTCGCCGAGGACAAACCGGCGCTGGCCAAGTACAACCTGAAGGACTGCGAACTGGTCACGCGGATCTTCGCCAAGACTGAATTGCTGACATTTTTGCTTGAGCGCGCCAGCGTCACCGGCCTGCCGGCGGATCGCAGCGGCGGCTCGGTGGCGGCGTTCACGCACCTGTATATGCCGCTGATGCACCGTCAGGGTTTCGTCGCGCCGAACCTCGGTACCAATCCGCCGCAGGCCAGCCCCGGCGGGTTTGTCATGGACTCGCAACCGGGGCTCTATGAATCGGTGCTGGTCCTCGACTACAAGAGTCTTTATCCGTCGATCATCCGCACATTCCTGATTGATCCGGTGGGGCTGATCGAAGGCTTGCAGCACCCGGACGATGCGGACTCGGTGCCGGGTTTTCGGGGCGCACGGTTCTCGCGCACGCGGCATTGCCTGCCGTCGATTGTGTCGCGAGTCGCCGAGGGCCGCGAGACCGCCAAACGCGAGCACAACGCGCCGCTGTCGCAAGCCTTGAAAATCATCATGAACGCCTTCTACGGCGTGCTCGGTTCAAGCGGTTGCCGCTTCTTCGATACGCGGCTGGCGTCGTCGATCACCCTGCGCGGACACGAAATCATGCTGCGCACGCGCAAGCTGATCGAAGAACAGGGCCATGCGGTGATCTACGGCGACACCGACTCGACCTTTGTCTGGCTGCGTCGCGCCCACGGTCAGGAGGAGGCGGCGGCGATCGGTAACGCGCTGGTCAAGCACGTCAATGACTGGTGGCGCGAGCATGTGCGCGAAGAATACGGGCTGGAAAGTGCCCTCGAATTGCAGTACGAAATTCACTACAAACGCTTCCTGATGCCGACCATTCGCGGCGCAGAGGAGGGCAGCAAAAAACGCTATGCCGGTCTGGTAACTCGCGCTGACGGCACAGATGAGATGGTCTACAAAGGCCTGGAAACCGTGCGTACCGATTGGTCGCTGCTGGCCCGACAATTCCAGCAGGAATTGTATGAACGAATCTTCCAGCGCAAGCCGTATCAGGATTACGTGCGCGATTACGTGCGCAAAACCCTGGCCGGGGAATTCGATGATCGGCTGGTCTATCGCAAGCGCCTGCGCCGCACCCTCGACGATTACGAACGCAACGTGCCGCCCCATGTGCGCGCCGCGCGGCTGGCCGACGAATACAACACGCAGCACGGCCGTCCACGGCAATACCAGAATGGCGGCTGGATCAGCTATGTCATCACTTTGGCCGGCCCGGAACCGCTGGAAGTGCGTCGCTCCACCATTGATTACGACCACTACATCACCCGGCAGCTGCAACCGGTGGCGGACGCCATCCTGCCATTCGTCGACGATGATTTCTCAACCCTGATCGGGGGGCAACTGGGCCTCTTTTGAGTCCAGCAGTTGCAGCGTCCATTCGTCGAGGATGCCGTGGAAGTAGCGCTCGAGGGCCTGATTGAACAGGCTGTCGCCAGCGGCGAACTGGCTGAACAGCGTCATCGAGGAGTGAAATTTCAAGTCATCGGGATGACCAAAAATCTCTGCAATCAAACGCTGATTGGTATTCAGCACAAGCTGCGTGCAGGTGCGCAGCCGCGCGCCGAGCAATGGGTGATCGAGGTAGGCCTGGGTTTCTGCGGCTGACCCGATGGCGAAGCGTCGGGACATTTCACTGCCGCCAAGACCTGCGAACTGTGGGAAGACAAACCACATCCAGTGGCTGCGTTTGCGACCTTCTTCGAGTTCGCGCTGGACCCGGTCTAATACCGGGTCCTGAGCCTGGACGAATCGTTGCAGGTCAAACGGGTCGTTATGATCAGTGCTTCTCATACGGAACCTCGGCCAGTCGTCAGCTCAGACCATGGCCAGCCGCTGCTTGCGTTGTGGCGCTTGAAACGCCTGGTCCAGCGCCGCCAGATCCCCGGCCTCCAGTTGCAGCTGCGCGGCTTGTGCATTGAGTTGCACGTGTTCCGGCCGCACAGCCTTGGGAATCGCAATGACACCATCCTGACGCAGAATCCACGCCAGCGAAACCTGTGCCGGGGTGACGCCGTGACGAGCGGCAATTTGTTTCAGTGCCGGGTTGGCCAGCATCGCGCCGCCCTGGCCAATCGGACAGTAGGCCATCAGCGGCATGCGTTGTTGCTGGCACCACGGCAGCAGATCGAATTCGACGCCACGCTCTTCAAGGTTGTAGAGCACCTGATTGGTCGCGCAGGCGGGAGACGCCAGTTCTTCGACATCATCGACGTCGAAATTCGACACACCCCAGCGACCGATCTTGCCCTCTTCGCGCAGGCGTTCGAAAGCCTCGACGGTTTCATCCAGCGGATACTGGCCGCGCCAATGCAGCAGATAGAGGTCGATGTAATCGGTATCCAGCCGACGCAGACTGCGTTCGCAAGCTTGCGGGATGCCTTTGCGGCTGGCGTTGTGCGGGTAGACCTTGCTGACCAGAAACACCTGATCACGCAGACCGGCGATGGCTTCGCCGACAACACTTTCGGCGCCGCCCTCGGCGTACATTTCGGCGCTGTCGATCAGGGTCATGCCCAGTTCGATGCCGCTGCGCAGTGCGGCGACTTCGCGCTTGTGGGCGGAACGGTCTTCCCCCATGCGCCAGGTGCCCTGGCCAATCACCGGAACCTGCACGCCAGCCAATTCAAGGGTACGCATTCAAACCTCCTATCTGAAACGGTCGATACCTTAGTGGGCAGCAGGATAGCGCAGGGGTTCCATGAGCTTCAAAAAGCAAAAGATCGCAGCCTGCGGCAGCTCCTACAGGGGGGTAGATTCACCGCCGTTCAAACGGTGTACCCAAAAAACTGTAGGAGCTGCCGCAGGCTGCGATCTGTTGATCTTCAGCTGTTACTTCGCAGAAAACTTCAACACCACGCTATGCGCATAAGCCTGCCCCGGATCCAGTCGTGTGCTGGGGAAGTTCGGCTGATTCGGTGAGTCAGGATAGTGCTGGGTCTCGAGGGTAAACGCGCCCCAGTGCGGGTAGACCTTGCCAGCCTTGCCCTTGACCGTGCCGTCGAGGAAGTTGCTGGTGTAGAACTGCACGCCCGGTTCGCTGGTGAACAGCTGTAGATGCCGGCCGGACTGCGGGTCGCTGACTTCGACGGCCAGTTTGCTCGCATCACCCTTGGCATCCAGCGCCCAGTTGAAATCGAAACCACCCTGTTTCGGCTCGGCGAATTTCAACTGCGGATGATCAGCCTTGATGTGCGTGCCGATGGCGGTCGGTTTGCTGAAATCCATCGGTGTGCCGGCCACTGGCGCCAGCTCTCCGGTCGGGATCAGTTTGCCGGTGACCGGCGTGTAATGGCTGGCATGCAAGGTCGCGACCTGCTTGAGGATGTCGCCATTACCGGCACCGGCGAGGTTGAAGTAGCTGTGGTTGGTCAGGTTCAGCACCGTCGGCTTATCGGTGCTGGCCTTGTAGTCGATGCGCAATTCGTTGTTGTCGGTGAGGCGATAAGTCACCTCGGTGGTGAGGTTGCCGGGGAACCCCATTTCACCGTCCACCGACAGATAGGTCAGGGTCACGCCGACTGAATCCTTGTCCTTGGTTTCCTGGGCTTTCCAGACCTTTTTATCGAAGCCCTGAGTGCCGCCGTGCAAGGCGTTGGACTTGTCATTCTGCGGCACTTGATAGCGTTTGCCGTCGAGTTCGAAAGCGCCTTCTGCCAGACGATTGCCGAAGCGGCCAATGGTCGCGCCGAAGTACGCGGTGCCTTTCTGATAGCCCTGCACATCGTCGAAGCCGAGCACGACGTCGTCGAACTTGCCGTGCTTGTCCGCCACTTGCAGCGATTGCAGGGTTGCGCCGTACGTGATGACCGTGGCTTGCATGCCATGGCTGTTGCGCAGGATGTATTGCTCGACGGGCGTGCCGTCGTTGGTTTTGCCGAAGGCCTTGTGTTCGGCGCTCAGGCCGGCGGCGTTGGCAGAGAGAGTGGCGATCATCAGGGACAGTCCGAGGCCGGAGAGCAGGTGACGGGATTGAAGCATGGTTGACCTTCCTTTTTGTTGTTGTTTTCAGTAACCCCCCCTGTAGGAGCTGCCGAAGGCTGCGATCTTTTGGCTTTGTTTTTTAAGGTCAAAAGATCGCAGCCTTCGGCAGCTCCTACAGAGGTTGAGTAATAGTCATGCTATTTAGTATTCGAGTGAGAATTTATAGCGGATTAAACGTTTATTGCAAAAATAAAGTCGGACTAAATAGATTGATGGTTCGCGCCGAAGGTCGGGAAATACCGCCAGCACTGCACTTTTCCGCAATCGGCGGCTCTATCCATGGCCAGGATGCGGTGACTCCCGCCGCACAGGAATGTGCCTGTTCGAGAATTCATGCCGAGAGTGTTCAAGCTGATCCCCCGATTTGTCCGTCGCCCGTGCCTGTTGCTGGTGTGTTTGTCGTCACTGCTGTTCAGCGGTTGCAGCCATCAGGACGGTAACGGTTTCATCAACCAGATCCGGGAAGGGCAGCCGCAGGAATTTCTGCAAACCAGCGTCGACCGTATGGCCACGCTGGCGATGCGCGACAACCTCGGCAGTCTTTATCGGTTGATGGGCAAGCTGTACCTGCGCAACCCGGACGAGTTGCGCAAGTCGGGTTTCCTCAACATTCACGCCGCCGTCAAGCAGGTACGACTGGCTATCGAGCAGCAACAACCATTGCCGGTGCTGGGTGGCAGAAAGGACCTTGCGGCGCTCAGCTATGCGATGAGCCCGGAGTTTCGTGGTGACCGCGTCGGTGCGTTCATTTATGCCATCGGCAGCATGCTGGTGACGGCCCATGGCAATCGAACCGAGTTCTACATGACGGACGCGATCAACCCGACGTTCGTGCATAACGCGGCGCGCAACATCGAAAAAGCCACGTGGATTCTGTCGCAACGCCAGAACAAGGAAGGCCAGCCGCTGTTGTTTTCCAATGAAATCTCGGAGGAGGGCAGCAACCTCAGTTTTGCCGTGGAGTTCGGCAAAATCGTTGCGCGCCTGGATCTGCTGACGCAAATGCTTGATGAGCGCTACCGGCGGATCGGACTGAATTACGCGCAGAGTCTGCTGTTCCTCAACTTCCTCCCGGTGCAATAAATCTGTGGATACGCTGCTGGCGCAATAAATGTAGGAGCTGCCGCAGGCTGCGATCTTTTGATTTTGGTTTTTTAGATCAAGATCAAAAGATCGCAGCCTTCGGCAGCTCCTACAGGGGGATGTCAGTTGTATCGGGTTGAATGGTGGTTGGATAACTTGTATACAATCAGTCGCTAATTTCGATCCAAATGGAGCTGCACTCGTCATGACCGACCCCGCAAGCGCCGATTTCAGCCGTGTCGACCACGCCACCCGCGCCGACAAACTGCCCTATGCCGCGTTGCTGGCCTTCGCCATGACCGGTTTCATCGCCATCCTCACTGAAACCCTGCCCGCCGGGTTGCTGCCGCAAATCAGTGCCGGGCTGAACGTCAGCGAAGTGCTCGCCGGGCAACTGGTAACGCTGTATGCGCTGGGTTCGATTGTCGCGGCGATTCCGCTGACCGTGGCCACCCGTGGCTGGCCACGGCGCCGGGTGCTGCTGATGACGGTTGGCGGGTTTCTGCTGTTCAACACCATCACCACGTTTTCCAGCCATTACGGCCTGACCCTGGCCTCGCGCTTTCTCGCCGGGATGGCGGCGGGGCTGTCGTGGGGGATCATGGCCGGTTACGCCCGCGGAATTGTGCCAGTGCATCAGCAGGGGCGAGCGCTGGCGATTGCCATGCTCGGCACGCCGGTGGCGCTGTCGTTGGGCACACCGGCGGGAACGTGGTTGGGCAATCTGATCGGTTGGCGCGCCTCGTTCGGAATAATGTCGGCACTGGCGCTGGTGCTGGCGGCGTGGATCGTCGTGGCGGTGCCGGATCGTCCGGGGCAGGCCAGTGCCGAGCGTCTGCCATTGATGCAGTCCCTGCGCCTGCCGGGTGTGCGCCCGGTGTTGTTGGTGGTGCTGACGTGGATGCTCGGGCACAACATTCTCTACACCTATGTTTCACCGTTTTTGATGCAGGCCGGACTCGCCGAGCGTGTCGATCTGGTGCTGCTAGTGTTTGGCGTGTGTTCGCTGGTGGGGATCTGGATTATCGGCTTGCTGGTGGATCGCTGGTTGCGTTGGCTGACCCTGATCAGCCTCGCAGTGTTTGCCGTGACGGCGCTGGTGTTGGCACTGGCGAATCCGTCGCCATGGCTGATCTACGGCTGCATGGCGGTGTGGGGTTTGTCCTTCGGTGGTTCGGCGACGTTGTTGCTGACGGCCGCGGCGGATTCTGCCGGCGATCATGTCGATGTGGTGCAGGCAATGCTGACTACTTCCTGGAACGTGGCGATTGCCGGGGGCGGGCTGTTTGGTGGTTTGTTGCTGGATCGAGCGGGGGCGATGTCGTTTCCGTGGGCGCTGCTGATTCTGTCGCTGATTGCGCTGGTAACCGTGTGGATCAACAGCACACACAGCTTCAAACCCGGACGACGCCAACACTGATCCCCTCTGTAGGAGCTGCCGAAGGCTGCGATCTTTTGATCTTTCTTGTTGCGTTCGTCGTGGAGCACCTGAACGGCGGATTGGGATTGGGATTGGGATTGGGATTGGGGGTATATCCGTTGCTGCGGGTGTTGCCGCTGGCGGTTTCGCCCTTACGGCGAGTCACCTTTTCCAAACGCCGAAAAGGTAACCCAAAAGGCTTTGCCCCGGCGTACGGCACTTCGCCTAGGCTCAGTGTTCCCTCGCTACGGTGTCCATCCGGGGGCATCGCCTACGGTTTGCTTCGCTGCACCTCCTCTCGATGAATGCGGCTTCGCCGCACGGCGCTGCGCGCCTAACCCCCGGATGAACACCTTCGCTCGGCCTGCCGAAGGGGCAGAAGATCAAAAGCCAGATCAAGAGCCCCTCACCCTAGCCCTCTCCCAGAGGGAGAGGGGACTGATTGAGGTGTTTGGGAGAAGTACACCGTCGTGAAATACCGAGTCGAACTCAAATTTCGATAATCAAGAAAGTCGGCTCCCTCTCCCTCGGGAGAGGGCTGGGCGGGCGGCGTTCCGATGAGGGGCGCACCCAACCCAAAACCAAAGCCGACCGCATCGCTCTTCCACCACTCAACACAATGAGCGTTAGCTCGAGTGCAGCTCTTGATCTCAGAGCCCGTCGGAAGGCTGAGTGGAGGGATTCATCCGGGGAGGACATCGAAAGGAGGTGCAGCGAAGCAAACCGGAATCGATGCCCCGGATGGATTCCGGAGCGAAGGAACCCCGAGCTTTAGCGAGCGGGCCGGACGTCAGGGCAAAGCCTTTTGGGTTACCTTTTCGGCGTTTGGAAAAGGTGACCCGCCGTAAGGGCGGAACCCTACTCAGCCATCACCCAAAAAAACGGATATTCACACAGAACCCCCCAACGACCTGGTCGGCCCACAGGCCGCCAAGACACAAAAAAAGCGCAACCAAAATCCCCCAAAACCAGAAAACGCGACCTCCAAAGGATCGCAGCCCTCGGCAGCCCCTACAGGGGGAAGTGGTGATTGGGCATAACGATAGACCGCATCGATATATGTGGTTATAAGAAAAATCGCTATGCTGCGGGCCAGATTTTTCCTGTCGTTTTTCTGGACGTCTTAATGGAATTGGCAAATTTCGGCCTGGTGATTGCCGGGCTGGTGGTGGGTTTTATTGTCGGTATGACCGGTGTCGGCGGTGGTTCGTTGATGACGCCGATCCTGCTGTGGTTCGGCATTAACCCCGCAACGGCGGTCGGCACCGACCTGCTGTACGCGGCCATTACCAAATCCAGTGGCGTCATCGTTCACAAGAGGAACAAGAACATCGACTGGGCCATCACCGGTTGGCTGACCCTCGGCAGCGTGCCGGCGGTGGTCATGACCTTGTGGTTTCTCAGCACGCTGCACACCGCGCCAGACGCGATGAACGCCATCATCAAACAAGCCTTGGGCTTTGTGTTGTTTGCCACGGCGTTGGCGATCTTCTTCAAGAAACGCTTGCTGGAATTCGCCCACAAACGCGCTGGCGGCAACTACAACCCGAGCGGTTCGCGGCTGAACGTGATGACGGTGATCACCGGCCTGATCCTTGGCACCATGGTCGCGCTGACTTCAATCGGCGCCGGCGCCCTCGGCACCGTGGCGCTGTTCATCCTCTATCCGCTGCTGCCGACCCGTCGCCTGGTCGGCACCGAAATCGCCCACGCCGTACCGCTGACCCTCGTCGCCGGCCTCGGCCACGCGAGCATGGGCAACATGGACTGGAGCGTGCTGGGCTTCTTGCTGATCGGTTCGTTGCCAGGCATCTGGCTCGGCAGCCACCTGACCGGCCGCATCTCCGACGAAGTGCTGCGACCATGCCTGGCGACGATGCTGGTGTTGATCGGCTATAAACTGGCTTTTTAGTACAAACCCAATTTCCTGGCTGTAACTGTGGTGATGGAATTTCCTGTGGCGAGGGGATTTATCTGTGGCGAGGGGATTTATCCCCGATGGGCTGCGAAGCGGCCCCAAGGCCATTTGAATCGGTGTGTCAGGGAAAATTGGCTGCCTGAATGGGGGCGCTTCGCGCGCCATCGGGGATAAATCCCCTCGCCACAGATAAATCCCCTCGCCACAGATAAATCTCCTCATCCACAGACGCATGCCCTTAGCCACAGATAATCCCATCAGCTACAAATAAATGCGCCTCACCACAGAGATCTGTTACGTCGGCTACCGCAGGGTGTATTTCATGACGGTCACCGGCAAATTTTCGTAAACCATCTCCTCGACCACCTCCCAACCCAGCCGCGCATACAGCGACTGTGCTGCGTCGGTGTACAGGTAAAGTTCCGGCACGCCCAACGCCTCAGCCTCTTCAACAATGCGCTTGACCAGTTGCGAAGCAATCCCGCGGCCACGTTCTTCAGCCTTCACATAAACCCCGGCCAGCCAGGGCGTGAGTTCGGGGCGGACTTTCATGTCACTGTCGATCAGCAGTGCGCCGCCCAGCAACCTGCCGTCTTCAATCGCAACCACGACACTGGGGATCGCACCTTTGCCGCACGCCGCACGCATGCGTTCGGTGCGGGCAGCAAGGGTGTCGCCGGGACGAAAGCTACCCCACTCCTTGAAGTTGAGTTCGGCCAGTTCTTCGATCAATTCAGGGTGATCGCACAGGTAATCAATGTGCACGCGGTGACCTCCATTTCGTGAGCAGAACAGCCACCCTAATGCGCTCTTGAACGGTAATCAAATTGGCGTGGCAATCGCGTTTGTGCAGTTGCGCAATGTCGGGCCTGACCTAAGCTTCTGGCAGGGCGACAGATATTTGCCGGATACCCCGGAACAATCGCCGTGATGCGCAATCATTAGAGCGTGGATATCAAAAGGAGATGCGCATGCTCATCAGGTCACTGACCCTGACACTCTTGCTGGCAGTTGCCGGCCCCCTGTTCGCCGCTGACAACGATTCGCCGATTGCCGGGGACAGAGGCCGCGCCCGACCGCTGATCGTGATCGCGCAAAGCACTGTCGACCCGGTGTGGGTAAGCCTGAAAAAGTCGCTGGAGGACCCCGCCAACAAAAAAGGCGTCGCCGATCGCAACATCAAGGTTTACACCATCCTCAATATGTCGGGTCAGCTCGACGGCAAGGACATGGGCCAGCAAGACACCATGGCTCTTCTGCGCTCGCTGAAACTGGGCGCCGGGGCTTATCCGAAAGTGTTCCTGGTGGGCAAGGACGGCGAGACCAAACTCACCGCCTCGGGGGATGACGCGAAGGCCGTCGACCTGAAGAAAATCTTCGACACCATCGACGCCATGCCCATGGCCGAGAAAGAAGCGGCTGCCGCCGCAGCAGCCCAGACCCCTGCCGCTGCCGAACCTGAACCGGCCAAAGGTGCGAAAGGCGCCAAGCCGAGCAAACCCGCCAAACCGACCAAGCCGCCAGAAATGCCGAATGATTGATGGCGGGATCTGAATCCAAAAAATGGGCGACCTTTGCAAGTCGCCCATTTTTTTGCCCGTTTAAAACCCTGTGGTCAGGGATTTAGCTGTGTTGAGAGGGCATGCCGGAGTTTGGGGGATTTGTCTGTTTCAGACAAACCTTGGCTGTCTGGACTGGGGCCGCTTCGCAGCCCAACGGGGATAAATCCCCTCGCCACAGATCATTCCCTGACCACAGACAGTCTCTTCACGAAAAAAGATCGCAGCCTGCGGCAGCGCCTACAGGATCGGGTTTTCACTCGGTCAATGTAGGAGCTGCCGAAGGCTGCGATCTTTTGATCTTTAATCGGTCAACCCACCAAAAATCTCATGCGCAATCTTCACCCGTTCCGCATTCGGATAATTCTTATTCGCCAGAATCACGATGCCAATATCCTTCGATGGCACGAACGCCACGTACGCACCGAAACCGCCGGTTGCGCCGGTTTTGTTGTAAAGCACATTGGCCGGTTCAGGCTGTGGCGGGTTCAGCCATTTGACCGTGTGCGGCTCCATCGCCATCGGCGTCGAGTTGCCGGCTTGCAGCTTGTCCAGGCTGATCGGGTAGGAGTAGCGCTCCCATCCCAGACCCTGAGTCATATCGCCGACGGTGTAGTAACCGGTGTGGGTCGCGGCGATGGCTTTTTGCAGCGGCTGTTCAAGGTTCGCAGGCTTGAGGTTGGCCTCGACGTAACGCAGCAGATCCGCCGCACTGGTCTTGATGCCGTAGGCTTCGGCGTCCAGTGCGCCGGGGCTGACGCGAACCGGTTTGTCATTCTTGTCGTACCCCTGCGCGTAGAGCTTCGCTTCGGAGGCGGGCACTTCAATGAAGGTGTGCTTGAGGCCCAGTTTCGGCAACAGGGTTTCAGTCATCGCCTGAGCAAAGGGTTGGCCGAGGCTTTTGGCCGTCAGATAGCCGAACAAACCGAGGCTGGGGTTGGAATACAGGCGATGGCTGCCCGGCGGATACGCGGGTTTCCACTGCAGGTAATAGCCGAGCATCTTGTCCGCCGAATCCGCGTCAGCGGGAAATTGCAACGGCAAACCGCCCGCGCTGTAGGTGCCCAGTTGCAGCACGCTGATGTTGTCGAAGGCGCTGCCTTTTAACTCCGGCCAGAGCGTGCTGGCCTTGGTCGACAGGTCCAGTTGGCCCGAGGCCTGCGCGTAACCGGCCAGTGTGGCGGTGAAGGTTTTGCTCACCGAGCCGATTTCGAACAGGGTGTTTTCGCTGATCTTCTGCCCGGAGTCCTTGTTGGCGACGCCGTAGTTAAAGTAATGCGGCTGGCCGTTGATGGTCAGTGCAACGGCCAGGCCAGAAATGTTCTGTTGCTGCATCACCGGCGTGACGGCGGCCTTGACCAGCGCTTGCAGTTGCTCATCGGTTTGCGGAGCGCCCAGGCAAGTGGCGGCACCAAAGATCAGGCTAAATGCACCGTAGGAAAAGGCTTTGGTCGGGTTGATGGATGACATATATGAACCACTCTCCATGAGTGTTGATGATGGTGTCCCGCTATACTGCGGGCGATTTTTGTAATGGACGGCTGATCAGCGCCGACAATTTAGGCAGTCCGACGTGAATCGACAAACGACGAAATCTCGGACTAGCCATTAGAAAAATTTGGGACAGGGCATGATTCGACCACAATTGCCGCTCAACGCACTGCGCGCTTTCGAAGCGTCGGCGCGTCACTTGAGTTTCACTCGAGCTGCCGTGGAGCTGTGCGTGACCCAGGCAGCGGTCAGTCATCAGGTCAAAAGCCTCGAAGCGCAGCTCAACGTAACACTGTTCAAACGCCTGCCCCGCGGGCTGATGCTGACCAGTGAAGGCGAAACGTTGCTGCCGGTGTTGAGCACTTCGTTTGACCACATCGCGCAGATCCTCGAACGCCTTGCCGGTGGACAGTATCGCGAGATGTTGACCGTCGGCGCGGTTGGCACGTTCGCCGTGGGTTGGCTGTTGCCGAGGCTTGCGGACTTCCGGACGAAACATCCGCTCATAGATTTACGGCTGTCGACAAACAACAATCGCGTGGACGTTGCCGCCGAAGGGCTGGATTACGCGATCCGTTTTGGTGCCGGGGCCTGGCACGGTATCGAGGCGATGCGCGTGCTCGATGCGCCGCTATCAGTGCTGTGCGTGCCGGAGATCGCCCGGCAATTGCACACGCCGGGCGATCTGTTGCAGCAGACGTTGCTGCGGTCCTATCGCACCGATGAATGGCCGGCGTGGTTTCAGGCGGCGGGTCTGGCGACACAGGCAGCGCCACCGCAAAGCATCATGTTCGACTCGTCGCTGGCGATGATGGAAGCGGCGTTACAGGGCAGTGGCGTGGCGCTGGCCCCGCCGCTGATGTTTGCCCGGCAACTGGCGGCGGATGCGATTCGCCAGCCGTTCGCGGTCGAGATCACGACCGGGAGTTACTGGCTGACGCGGTTGCAGTCGCGGCCGGAGACGACGGCGATGAATGCGTTTAAAAACTGGTTGCTACAGCTCTGAAGCTGGCACAACCTCCTGTAGGAGCTGCCGAAGGCTGCGATCTTTTGATCTTAAAAGACAAGATCAAAAGATCGCAGCCTTCGGCAGCTCCTACAGGGGATCAGTGTTGTTTTCGGAAATCAGCGCACCAGACACGGCCGCTTGTTATCGAACTTCCAGCCCGGAATCAGAAACTGCATCGCCACGCTGTCATCCCGTGCGCCCAGGCCCATGCCTTTGTACAGTTCGTGAGCCTTGGCGACTTGATCCATATCCAGCTCCACACCCAGCCCCGAGGTCTTCGGCACCTGCACGCAACCGTCGACGATTTGCAGCGGTGCCTTGGTCAGGCGCTGGCCGTCCTGCCAGATCCAGTGGGTGTCGATGGCGGTGATTTCACCCGGTGCCGCCGCCGCAACGTGGGTGAACATGGCCAACGAAATATCGAAGTGGTTGTTGGAATGCGAGCCCCAGGTCAGCCCCCACTCATGGCACATCTGCGCCACGCGCACGGAACCCTGCATGGTCCAGAAGTGCGGGTCGGCCAGCGGGATGTCCACCGATTGCAACTGGATCGCATGCCCCATTTCGCGCCAGTCGGTGGCGATCATGTTGGTGGCGGTTTTCAGGCCGGTGGCGCGGCGAAACTCAGCCATGACTTCGCGGCCCGAATAACCGTTTTCCGCACCGCACGGATCTTCCGCATACGCCAGAACCTGATGCTGGTCGCGGCACAAACGAATCGCTTCCTTGAGTGACCAGGCGCCGTTCGGGTCGAGGGTGATGCGCGCCTGCGGGAAGCGTTCGGCCAGCGCCGTGACCGCTTCGATTTCCGCGTCGCCACTGAGCACGCCGCCCTTGAGCTTGAAATCCTTGAAGCCGTATTTCGCGTGGGCCGCTTCGGCGAGGCGCACCACGGCTTCGGCGGTCATGGCCTTCTCGTGACGCACGCGGAACCAGTCGTTGTCGGCGTCCGGTTCGCTGCGGTAGGCGAGGTCGGTTTCGCGCTGATCGCCGACGTAAAACAGGTAGCCAAGCATCTTCACTTCATCGCGTTGCTGGCCTTCGCCGAGCAGCGCCGCGACCGGCACGTCGAGGTGTTGACCGAGCAAGTCGAGCAGCGCGGCTTCGAGGCCGGTGACCGCGTGAATAGTGATGCGCAGGTCGAAGGTTTGCAGGCCGCGGCCGCCGGCATCGCGGTCGGCAAAGGTTTGGCGGACTTGATTGAGCATCTTTTGATACGTGCCGATCGGGCTGCCGATGACCAGGCTGCGAGCGTCTTCCAGCGTCTGGCGAATGCGCTCGCCACCGGGTACTTCACCGACACCGGTGTGGCCGGCGTTGTCCTTGAGAATGACGATGTTGCGGGTGAAAAATGGCCCGTGGGCGCCGCTCAGATTAAGCAGCATGCCGTCGTGTCCGGCCACCGGAATGACCTGCATGTCAGTGATGATCGGGGCTTTGGCGGTGTCGTGTGCGTTCATTGTTTTTATCCTTTTCGTATCTTTCAGAATCAGGCGTGTTTCGGCGCAGTTTCAGCTATAGCAATATCCGCAGCCGGCTTCGGCTTGGTGCGGGCGAAGAAGACGATGATCGCGGCAATGATCGAGGTAGCGGCCAAGCCGTAGAGGCCACCCTGAATCGAGCCGGTGTGTTCTTCGAGCAGACCGAAAGTGGTCGGCGCAACGAAACCGCCAAGGTTGCCCACCGAGTTGATCAGCGCGATCACGGCGGCGGCAATTCGCGCATCCAGATACGCCTGCGGTATCGGCCAGAACAGCGACGAAGCCGACTTGAAACCCAGCGCCGCAAAGCAGATCGCGACGAAGGCGAAGATCGGCCCGCCAGTGGTGGACATGAACATCCCCGCTGCAGCGATCAACAGGGCGGTGGCGACCCATGCCTGCTGGTGTTTCCATTTGGTGGACAGGGAGGCGAAGGCGTACATGCCGACAATCGACAGCAACCACGGAATCGAGTTGAACAACCCGACCTGCACGTCGCTGAGGTCGCCCATTTTCTTGATGATGCTCGGCAGCCAGAAGGTCGCGGCGTAGATCGTCAACTGGATGAAAAAGTAGATCAGGCAGAACAGGAGGATCTGCCGATCCTTGAGCAGTTTGCCCATTGATGGCCGGATCGGTGTGGCGGCTTCGCGGGCCTTCTGTTCGTCGTCGATGGCCGTGACGAGTGCGTCCTGTTCGGCGCGGCTCAGCCATTTCGCATCGTGAGGTTTGGCGTCGAGCCAGAACCAGACGAACACGCACAGGCACACCGAAAACATCCCTTCAATAAAGTACATCCATTGCCAGCCGTGCATGCCCAGCCCGTTGATTTGCAGGAGCAGGCCGGACAGCGGGCCGGAGATCAGGGACGCAATAGCTGAGCCGCTGAGGAAGATCGCAATGGCCTTGCCGCGTTCGGCGCCGGGCAGCCAGCGGGTGAAGTAGTAGATCACCCCGGGAAAGAACCCGGCTTCGGCGACGCCAAGCAGGAAACGCAGAATGTAGAAGTGGGTTTCGTTCTGGATGAACGCCATGCAGGTAGCTACCACGCCCCAGGTGAACATGATTCGGGTCAGCCAGATGCGCGCGCCGACTTTCTGCAAGAGCATATTGGAGGGGACTTCGAACAGGGCATAACCGATGAAGAACAGACCGGCGCCGAAGCCGTAAGCGGCGGCGCCAATGCCCAGGTCATGTTCCATGTGGGTACGGACGAAACCGATGTTCACCCGGTCAATGTAATTGACGATGAACATGATCACGAAGAGCGGCAGGACGTGGCGTTTCACTTTCGAGATGGCGGACGCCAGCGTTGCATCAACGCCCTCGTTCATCCCGGAGACGGAGGTTTTCACTAGGTTTTCTCCCACTGATTATTTTTATGCGGGGTAGGGCTGGGTGCTGCGTTGTTGATAGACATCATACAACTAGGTTTTTTTGTCCTACAAGTGGGAAGGACTGACTAAATTCTTTGGTGATGCAGGTTTTTTATACTTTTTTCGGTTGAGGTGTCCGTGTTTGTTGGGTTTTGTTTGTTCTGCGGACATGTATTTTTGAGATTCGTAGCGTTTTTTTTCTGAGAAAGTGCTGAGTCGCGAACTGGATTTTTCACCTATATCGAGTGTTGTCATACAAGTTGGTGGAGGTCGGAGGAGTAAAATCAACCTTGTCACCCATCCCCGCAGTGCTACGATCCGCAAGCCCCGTTCACCGGAACCAACCATGCAAGAAGACCTCGACGCCCCCGCGCGCAAACGTGCGCACAACCTGGCCCATGACCTGGTGGAGAAGCTCACCCAGAGCATCCTGCTCGGGCAGATGTCGCCCGGCGACAAATTGCCGTCGGAGAATTCCATCGTTCAGGAGCACGGGGTCAGCCGCACGGTGGTGCGCGAGGCGATTTCCAAATTGCAGGCGTCGGGGCTGGTCGAGACGCGGCATGGCATCGGCACGTTCGTGATCGAGCGGGCGCCGGAGCAGGGGTTGCGGCTGAACGTCGACACCGCGCTCGGGGTGCGCAGCATCCTTGAATTGCGCATGGGCCTGGAGACGCAAGCCGCCGCTTTGGCAGCGCAACGCCGTAGCGAGCAGCAAGTGCTGCAGATGCGCCAAGCGCTGGATGACTATCAACGTCTGTTGGCCAACAACGACAGTTGCGTCGAGGCCGACCGGCGCTTTCATCTGCTGATCGCCGAGGCCACCGGCAACGTCTGCTTCAGCGAGATCATGCAGCACTTGGGCAATGCGATGATTCCGCGCGCGCGCGTCAATGCAGTCGAGCGCGGGGCGGCGGACTTGAGCAAGCTGGGGCAACTGGCCAATCTGGAGCACGAGGCGATTCTGAATGCGATCAAGCGCCAGGATCCGGATGCAGCGCGGGCAGCCATGTGGCTGCATCTGACCAACAGTCGCGACCGGTTCCTCGCACAGGGTTGAGCGCCGTTGGTCTGTTCGATGGCACGTCGCTCACGGGGCCGCTTCCAAATTGCACGGCCCGGGTTTTCCGGACCTCCTTGGTGAGGTGCGTCATGGCTAACGACTTGCTGTTTCAGGGGGGAGTTCTTCCCACCGACCCAACCCTTCCGGTGCCCGGCACCGATGAGCCGTCACTGGGCGATCACGATGCACCGCCAGGGATGACTCCGGGGCGCGATCCGTTGAGTGACGCCGATCGGCCGGAAGACTGGAAGGATCCGCCAGCAGATGAAGACATGCCGCCGGCGGATGAGCCGACGCCGTTGTCGGATGATCGGCGCTGAGTGGATCTGGCTCTGATTGATGTGATGTCTGTGCTTGCCCCATCGCTGGCAAGCCAGCTCCCACAGGGTTCGGGATTGTACAAAGGTTCTGCTGCACACCCGCATAACCTGTGGGAGCTGGCTTGCCAGCGATGGCGGCGGCAGCCACAAAGGATCTCCCCGGAGAATGCATTCAATGTGGGAGCTGGCTTGCCAGCGATGGCGGCGGCAGCATCAGTAGATATCAACGATCAAACCCCAGCAGTCCGCCCCACCCAAAACCGCCGCTCCAGATTCAACGCCAGCACACTCACCAACACCACCGCCGAGCCCACCAGCATCAACAGGGTCGGCCGTTCGCCCAGCCCCACCGACGCAATCCCCATCGCCGTCGGCGGAATCAGGTACAGGGTCATGGTCGCCCGACTCAAATCCACATGCCTGAGCACAAACCCCCACGCCAGATAGGCCAGGGCACTGGGAAACACCCCCAGCGCCAACACCGCCCATTGCACCCGCAGCGGCGCTTTCATCACCGCGTCGCTCAACCCTGGCAGGTAAATCAGCAACAGCAACGTCCCCGACCACACCGCGTAGCACGTCAGACTCAAGCCGTCATAGCGCCGGGCGTGATGCTTTTGCAGGGCGAAATAAATGCTCCAGGAAACCGCCGCCAGCAAGATCAGCAAGCCATGCGCGTCGATCTCGCCCACTCCACGATCACCGCTGACCACAATCGCCACGCCGACCAAACCCAGCAACACGCAGCCCCAACGCCAGACACTGACCTGATCCTTGAACACAAAACGCGCCAGCAGCGTGCTGAACAGCGGACTCGATTGCGCCAGCACGCTCGACGCCCCGGCGCTGACGCTTTGCTGGCCGATGTTCAGCGCGACGTGGTGCAGGCTGACCGCAAAGAAACCCAAGGCGAACAGCAGCGGTACATCCCTCGCGCGGGGAAGCTGAATACCTTTGAACGCGGCAATCACCGCCATGAACAACGATGCCAACAGAAACCGCAGTAACGCCAGATGCCCGGGATCGTAGGCCTGCAGGCCGATGTGGATTCCGGTTGGCGAATACGCCCAGCAGCCGACGACAAACGCCATGGCCAGTAAGATTTTCAGCGAAGAAGGGGGCGGCATGATCGAGCACCAGTAGGCATGATGCGCCAAGTATCCGGGGGTCCAATCATTCGCCACAACTGACTTATACTGCGCTGAATGTTCACTCAGAGTGATGAATATGGAGCTGGCACAAATCCGTATGTTCAAGACCGTGGCCGAGGAGGGCAGCATCGCCCGGGCGGCGGAAAAACTGTTCTGCGTGCCGTCGAACATCACCGCGCGGATCAAGGCGCTGGAGGCGGAGTTGGGCGTTGCACTGTTTCTGCGTGAGGGGCGTGGGTTGCGGATCAGCCCGGCAGGGCAGACGTTTCTTGCCTATGCGCAGAAAATTCTGGCGCTGACGGCGGAGGCCAAACGCGCAGTTGATCCTTCGGCCGAGCCATCCGGGCCGTTGCGCATCGGCGCCATCGAATCGTCGGCCACCGGGCGTTTGCCACGGCTGCTGGCAAAGTTTCACAAGCGTTTTCCGCAGGTCGCGCTGGAACTCACCACCGGCTCCTGGGGCCAGTTGCTCGACGACACGCTGAGCCATCGCCTCGACGGCGCGATTGTCGCGGTGGATGTTGAGCGCTCGCATCTGAAACGCACACCGATGTATCGCGAAGAGTTGCTGCTGATTGCCTCGACGTCGTTCGGGCCGGTGCGCGGCATCGATGATCTGCAGGACAAAACCGTGTTCATGTGGCCGCAAGGCTGTCCGTATCGGGCGGCGCTGGAGCATTGGTTATTGCGTCAGGGGCAGGCGTTGCCGATTGTCAGCCTGGCCAGTTACGGGGCCATTGTCGGGTGCGTCAGTGCGGGAGCGGGCGTGGCTTTGGTGCCCAAAGGGGTGTTCGAGCAATACGCCAAAGGCGCGGGGTGTGTGGGCTATGAGTTCCCCGAACTGACGGCCATCGACAATCTGTTTTATTGGCATGAAAACGCCGGGGTGCACCCGGCGCGCGAGGCGTTTGTGGCGATGTTGCGTGAAGAATTCACCTGACCCAGCCGTCCTTTATGCTCCGAACACATCACCCTGTAGGAGCTGCCGAAGGCTGCGATCTTTTGATTTTGCTTTTTTAAATCCAAGTCAAAAGATCGCAGCCTTCGGCAGCTCCTACACGGGTTCGTGTGGATGATGGAGCTGGTTAGTTTGGCTTGAGGTCGCGCATCAACAACCCAAAGCGCAAATCCACCCCGTCCGGAATCGGCACATACACCGTATGCCCATCACCAGGCGCCACTTCGATCGCTTCACCCTTCAGATTCTTCAATTCATGCAGATCGAAATGAAAGTTGCCGCCGGGCGTCATCAATTCCAGATGATCACCCAGCGCAAACCGATTCTTCACCTTGACCTCGGCCAACCCGTCACGCCGTTCACCGGTCAGCTCTCCGACAAACTGCTGACGCTCCGACACCGAGCTGCCATGCAGATAATTCTGATACTCGTCGTGTACATGACGACGCAGGAAACCCTCGGTGTAGCCGCGCTGGGCCAGTGACTCCAGATCGTTCATCAGGCTGCGATCGAACTCGCGCCCGGCCACCGCATCATCAATCGCCCGGCGATACACCTGTGTGGTGCGCGCGCAGTAAAAGTGCGATTTGGTCCGGCCCTCGATCTTCAGTGAATGCACGCCCATGCGGGTCAGGCGCTCGACGTGCTGTACCGCGCGCAGGTCCTTGGCGTTCATGATGTAGGTGCCGTGCTCATCCTCGAAGGCGGGCATCAATTCGTCAGGGCGATTGGCTTCCTGCAGCAGAAACACCTGATCGGTCGGCGCGCCGAGGCCCAGGGTTGGCTCGGGCTGGAAGGTCTGGACGATCTCGCCAAGCTGATTCTCGGTGGCCTCCTGCGCCGAGTATTTCCAGCGGCAGGCGTTGGTGCAGGTGCCCTGATTGGCATCACGTTTGTTCATGTAACCGGAGAGCAGGCAACGTCCGGAATAAGCCATGCACAGCGCGCCGTGAACGAACACCTCCAGCTCCATGCCCGGCACCTGCTCGCGGATTTCGCCGATTTCTTCCAGCGACAGTTCGCGGGACAGGATGATCCGGCTCAAACCCTGTTGCTGCCAGAACTCGACGCTCGCCCAATTCACCGTGTTGGCCTGCACGGAAAGGTGGATCGGCATCTGCGGGAAATGCCGGCGCACCAGCATGATCAGCCCCGGGTCGGACATGATCAGTGCGTCCGGCGCCATCTCGATGACCGGCGCCAGGTCCTTGAGAAACGTTTTCAACTTGGCGTTGTGCGGCGCGATGTTGACGACCACGTAGAAGCGCTTGCCCTGCGCCTGAGCTTCACGAATACCCAGTGCCAGATTGGCGTGATCGAATTCATTGTTGCGCACCCGCAGGCTGTAGCGCGGCTGGCCGGCATAGACCGCATCGGCACCATAGGCGAAGGCGTAACGCATGTTTTTCAGGGTGCCGGCGGGGGCGAGCAGTTCGGGGGCGGCGGGAGTGGAGGTGGGAGTCATGGCGGCAGCGCTCGCAAAAGCGCGGCAGGGTAGTGCGGTTGTCCGCTGGGCTTATTGATCTGGATCTATGCTCCTTGAATAAAGATGGCACTCGCGCGGGCGGCGGCTGACTAAGTTGGGCTGGCGTGCATGGCGCCTGACTGACATGGACTGGACATGAACCAAAAAAGTATTCAATTCAAATCGCTGACGGTGTTGCTGTTACTGGTGACGGTGGCCTTCATCTGGATTCTGTTGCCGTTCTATGGCGCGGTGTTCTGGGCGGTGATCCTCGGCATTCTGTTCGCACCGATGCAGCGCAAATTGCAGATGAAATTCGGCTGGGAGCGCAACCTGACGTCGCTGTGCACGTTGAGCATCTGTCTGGTGATCGCGATTCTGCCGGTGATCATCATCAGCTTATTGCTGGTGCAGGAAGGCGCGTCGGTCTACAAGAATATCGAAAGCGGCGAGCTGGACATCGCGGCGTATCTGGCGCAGTTCAAACAGAGCTTGCCGCCGTATTTCCAGAACCTGCTGGACCGTTTCGGCATGGGTGAGCTGAATGGGTTGCGCGAGAAAATCGTCAAGTCGGCGATGCAGGGCAGCCAGGTGCTGGCGAGTCAGGCCTTCAGTTTTGGTCAGGGCACATTCGAATTCGTGGTGAGTTTTTTCATCATGCTCTATCTGTTGTTCTTCTTTTTGCGCGACGGCGCCGAACTGGCGCGCAAGGTGCGTACCGCCGTGCCGCTGGAGGAGAGCCACAAGCGTCGATTGCAGCTGAAGTTCAACCGCGTGGTGCGGGCGACGGTCAAGGGCAACCTGGTGGTCGCGATCACTCAAGGGGCTTTGGGCGGGGCGATTTTCTGGTTTCTCGATATCCCCAGCGCGTTGCTGTGGGCGGTATTGATGGCGTTTCTGTCGCTGTTGCCAGCGGTGGGGGCGGGGATTGTCTGGGCGCCGGTGGCGCTCTACTTCCTGCTCAGCGGGATGATCTGGCAGGGCGTCGTGCTGGGGTTGTTCGGCATCTTTGTGATCGGTCTGGTGGATAACGTGCTGCGGCCGATTCTGGTGGGCAAGGACACGCGGATGCCCGACTACATGATTCTGATCTCGACCCTCGGTGGCCTGGCAGTGTTCGGCTTGAACGGGTTTGTGATCGGACCTTTGATTGCCGCGCTGTTCATGTCCAGCTGGGCGCTGTTTATCGAAACCAAACCCAAGGTGCAGTTGCCTTAAACATGAAACCGCGCGCCGGCGACCTGTTGCGACAGTGCCTGCGCTGCCGGCAAGGACGTGAGCGGGCCGCTGATCGGCTCGCCGTCACGCATCAGATACCAACAGGCGAGCAATCCCAGCTCTCTGAGTGAGGCGGGAACGGCGCTGCCAACAACGGACATGATTTGAACCTGAGCCATGACAAGGACCTCCATCAATCGATGGCGCTACCTTAGGGACTCGGCGTTCTCAGGGACAATCAACGCTTTCGATAGTGGTCATTGATAACAGTGAGGGCTGTTTCAATCGACCACTTGATCAAGCATGTGCATCACTTCGCGCTCATTGAGCAGGCCTTTGTGCACAAGGTTCTCGGCCAGCAGCGAAAGAAACTTGGCGCAGCGGTGGCCTTCCAGGTGCTTGAGCTCGGTCAGCGCGCTGTACACCTTGCTGGAGGTGCACAAGCCGACGATGCGGTGCGGATTTTGTGTTGGCATGGAGTCGTCCTTGTTGTTATCAACCTGTTGTTTACGGACAGATTCAGCTTGCGGTTCCGTCATGACAATTAAATGACCGTTGTATGTTTTAACCCCAACGGTCAAATCCATCATGCCGACTTTAGCTGTTGAAACTGTCCTCACAGCGACCTTGGCGAGATTTTTTCAGACGCTGGCCGACCGACGGTCACAAAAAAGCCCCGCTATTAAAGCGGGGCTCTGTATTTCGGTTACCAGCGTGGGCCACCGTAGTAACCGTGTGGCCGGTCGTAATAACCCTGTGGCCGACCGTAATAACCGCGAGGCGGGCCGTAATAGACGGGCGCCTGTTGGATATACACCGGTTGCTGCACATACACCGGGGCCGGTTGGTAATAAACCGGTGGGGGCGGCTGTTGCACGTAAACCGGTTGGGGCTGAACGTAAACCGGCTGTTGCTGGACATACACCGGCCGATCCTGATTGATCAGCGCCGAGCCGATGATGGCCGAGCCGACGATCGCGCCAAACACCGCAGGGCCTTGCCAGCCATGGCCACCACCGGCATCTGCCTGTCCTGTGACCGCGAGTGCGCCAATCAACAGGGCCATAATGGGGAGTTTACGAATCATGATAATTCCTCGGTTCTTCGACCCGGCGGCAGGGCCTGAACCAGGCCCGCAGTCGTCGCGGGGATACTTCTAAGACAGCGTTTTTTTGAAATTCAGCACAGCCGCCGGGTAAATTTTGTGTAAGGTCTGTACCGTTTTCTTTACCGGGCGCTCAGCGGTAACGCCATCGCGTACAGACCCGCCAATATGATCGAACAGAACCCGATGGGCTGGCTAATCCCGTCCATCCGAAAGTGCGTTTGAAGGAGAAGTTTCATGCAGATGAACCCGAACAAAGACACCCAGTTGTGCATGTCCCTGTCCGCACGGCCTGGTAATTTCGGTCTGCGTTTTCATAACCACTTATATGAGCAGTTGGGCCTGAATTTCTATTACAAAGCCTTCGCCAGCAAGGATCTGACCGGCGCGGTCAGCGGGATTCGTGCGCTGAGCATTCGCGGCTGCGGTGTGTCGATGCCGTTCAAGGAGGCCAGTATTGCGCTGGTCGATGAACTGGATGCGTCGGCAGCGGCGATTCAGTCGATCAATACCATCGTCAACACCAATGGCCATCTCAAGGCTTACAACACTGACTACATCGCCATCGCACAATTGCTGGAAACCCACGCGGTGCTCAAGGCATCGACCTTCGCCCTGCGCGGCAGCGGCGGCATGGCCAAGGCTGTGGCCAGTGCCCTGCGCGATGGTGGTTACAAAAACGGCTTGATCGTCGCCCGTAACGAACGCGCCGGGCGTGCACTCGCGGACTCGCTGGGTTATCGCTGGCAGGCAGAGCTGGGTGATGAACGGCCGCAGATGCTGATCAACGTCACTCCGGTCGGGATGGACGGTGGCCCGGAAGCAGGGCAGCTGGCGTTTGAGCCTGAGGTGATCAAAGCGGCGGAGACTGTGTTTGATGTGGTGGCGATTCCATCGGAAACGCCGCTGATCGTGCGCGGACGGGCTGAAGGCAAACGAGTGATTACCGGGCTGGAGGTGATTGCGATCCAGGCGCTGGAGCAGTTTGTGCTTTATACGGGCGTCCGGCCGACTGAAGAGCAGTTTCAGGCGGCGGTGGAGTTTGCGCGTAGCTGAAAGTCATGCGGTGAGTGAGCTGGCCCCATCGCTGGCAAGCCAGCTCCCACATTGGGTCTTGGTGATACGCAGGTATTGTGTTTACCGGAGATCCCTGTGGGAGCTGGCTTGCCAGCGATGAAGTCACTGCGGTGTATCGGGTTGCCTATACTGCTTGGCCAGCAAGCACAGACTTGCCCACCACCCACAAAAACCGAGGTCAGCATGCCCCCGCGCATTCTCAATCTGCATCAGGTCGAACTCGAACCGCTGCCCGAAGCCCTTTCCCCTGAAGGCGAAACCGCCGCACGTTACCAGCAACGCTCAGCGCGGATAGGCCTGCAACTCGGTGCACAGAAACTCGGCTATCGCCTGTATGCACTGCCACCGGGCATGCGCGGCAGCCCGTTTCACAGCCATCGGGTCAATGAGGAAATGTTCTACGTGGTGGCCGGGGAGGGCGAGGTGCGTCTTGGCGCCGAGCGATTCCCGATCCGGGAAGGTGATGTGATTGCCTGCCCAGCGGGCGGCCCGGAGATGGCGCACCAGATCATCAATACCAGCGCGGGCGAACTGCGTTATCTGGCAGTCAGCACCCAGCAGCAGCCGGATATTTGCGAATACCCGGATTCGAACAAATATGCGGTGATGGACAACTTTGCGGTGGATGCTGAAGGCAATGCGTCAGGCTTTGTCGCCGTGGCGCGCCAGGCGGATGGGGTGGATTACTGGGATGGCGAGTAGTGCATAGATCCTTGTAGGAGTGAGCCTGCTCGCGATAGCGGTGGCACATTCGAAAGCTGTTTTCCGGACAAATCGCTATCGCGAGCAGGCTCACTCCTACAACGGTTCGGTGGTATTTACTCGAGGCGCGCCAGGCGCTCCTCCAGCGCCGCAATCCGCGCCTCCAGCTCTTCGATCCGCTCCACCGAAACACCGCCACCCGCGCCGCGTTCCTGAGGATTGTGTCGCGCCGCCAGAATGACCTCGATATCTGCCGGATCACCCAGCGCATGGGTGTAACGATCTTCGCGCTGCCCGGACTGACGTGGAATCAATACCGCCAGCCCGCGAGCAATCAGGCGCTCCAGTTGATGCAGCACCTGCTCGGCATCTTCGAAATCATGCATGCGCCCGCTGCGGGTCAGCAGTTCGTTGATGGTTTGCGGGCCGCGCAGAAACAGCAGCCCCGTCAGAATCACTTGCGCCGGCACCAGTTCCAGCGCCTTGTCGACCTTGTGCTCCCAGCGGTCGGCACGACTGCCCATGACCAGCTTGGCAAAACCGCGACCTTCGAGGGCGCGCAGGCTCTGGCCAACCTGGCCCTGGGTCAGGTTCATCACCGGTTCACGGCTGGTTTTCTGATTGCAGGCGGTGACCAGTGCGTTGAGGGTCAACGGGTAGGTTTCCGGGCTGGTCGCCTGTTTCTCGATCAACGAACCGAGGATACGGATTTCCGTGGCGTTAAGCCGTGGTTCGTCGAAGGTGGATTCTGGTTCGGTGGTCATCGCGCGTTCCCTCAGCAGTCGAAGGCGCCTAGCGTAATCCTTGCCAAACAAAAGGCAAGCCGTGTGGTCATCAAGCATGGCTATAATCGCCCCCATGTTCCACCCAGCCACTACATGAGACTGCCATGACCATTTCCCTGTACGCCGCATCCGTCCCGGTTTTTCAACAAATGCTCAACGCCCTGAGCGATGTCCTGAAAAAGGCTGAAGCCCACGCCACCGAGAAAAACATCGACCCGAACGCCTTCCTGCAAGCGCGCCTGTTCCCGGACATGTTCCCGCTGACCCGTCAGGTGCAGATTGCCGTGGACTTCGCCAAAGGTGTTTCGGCGCGTCTGGCTGAAGTCGAAATCCCGAAATACGACGATAGCGAAACCACCTTCGCCGAACTGCAAGCCTTGATCGCCAAGGTGCTGGCCTTCATCGGCGAGATCAAGCCTGAGCAGATCGATGGCAAGGAAGGTATCGAAATCGTCACCCGTCCGGGCACGCCGAAAGAGAAGCGCTTCAGTGGCCAGTCTTACCTGCTGACCTACGGTCTGCCGCAATTCTTCTTCCACGTCACCACCACTTACGCCTTGCTGCGTCATAACGGTGTTGAAGTGGGCAAACGCGATTACATGGGCGCGTTCTAAAACACTCGGCAACAAAAAAGCCCGCCAAGGTTTGCGCCTTGGCGGGCTTTTTAATGCTTTTTGTAGGAGTGAGCCTGCTCGCGATAGGGTCGTGTCAGCCACATTATCTTTGGAGGACACACCGCAATCGCGAGCAGGCTCACTCCTACAGGGGTTACGCGGTGCGTCGAGCTTTCTCTTCCTCACCCAGGCACGCCGCTGCGGTAAACAGCACGTCGGTGGAGGAGTTCAGCGCGGTCTCGGCGGAATCCTGCAGCACGCCAATAATGAAACCGACTGCAACCACCTGCATGGCGATCTCGCTTGGAATACCGAACAGGCTGCACGCCAGCGGGATCAGCAACAGCGAGCCACCGGCCACACCCGAGGCGCCGCAGGCGCAGATCGCGGCGACGACACTGAGCAGGATCGCCGTCGGAATATCCACGGCGATGCCCAGCGTGTGCACCGCGGCCAAAGTCAGCACGGTGATGGTAATCGCCGCGCCGGCCATGTTGATCGTCGCACCCAGTGGGATCGATACCGAGTACGTGTCTTCGTGCAGGCCCAGACGCTTGCTCAACTCCAGGTTGACCGGAATGTTCGCCGCCGAACTGCGAGTGAAGAATGCAGTGATGCCGCTTTCGCGCAGGCACTTGAGGGTCAGCGGATACGGGTTGCGACGCAGTTTCCAGAACACGATCAGCGGATTCATCACCAGCGCCACGAACAGCATGCAGCCCAGCAGCACCGCCAGCAGGTGCGCATATCCGAGCAGCGCGCCGAAACCGGACGTTGCCAGCGTCGATGCCACCAGCCCGAAGATCCCCAGCGGGGCGAAGCGAATCACCACGCGCACGATAACGGTGACGCCGTTGGACAGATCACCCAGCACTTCGCGGGTAGTATCGCCGGCATGACGAATCGCGATGCCCATGCCGATCGCCCAGGCCAGAATGCCGATGAAGTTGGCGTTCATCAGCGCGCTGACCGGGTTATCCACCACGCTCAGCAGCAGGCTTTGCAGTACTTCACCGATACCGCCCGGCGCCGTTACCGCAACGTTCTCGGTGGCCAGTACCAGATTCGACGGGAACGCCATGCTCGCGACCACTGCAACCACCGCCGCTGCGAACGTGCCCAGCAGGTAAAGGAACAGAATCGGACGGATGTGGGTTTCCTGGCCGTGCTTGTGGTTGGCGATCGACGCCATGACCAGCACGAACACCAGAATCGGCGCCACGGCTTTCAATGCCGAAACGAAAACCTTGCCGATAAAGGCCGTCGACTTCGCCGCTTCCGGCGCGAACATCGCCAAGGCGATACCGGCAATCAGGCCGATCACGATCTGCGTGACCAGGCTCAGGTTTTTCAAGCGTTGCATTAGAGAAGGGGATGAAGCGGTCATGACGGCATCTCTGTTTTTTTATTGGGTACAAGGTTGCGTGAGGCGGTGGCAAAACCAGGGCAGACCATCACCACGCAGCGAAAGTGTTGACGCAAATTCAACGTCCTTAAACAGGCCGCTGAACAGGTGTACGTTTTTCAGGGCGCGGACTTTATCACAGCGTAGGCCTTATCCTTCAGGCATGTGACGATCTGCCACCCGATCTGTCAGCAAGATAGACAGGTTTGTGCAAGTCAGCCCGGGCACACTCTGTTAAGATTGCGCATCCTCATTTTCAAGTTCTGCCAGCGGGCCTTCCGGTCATCGCTGGTGTCGTCGTTTCGTTGGAGTTTCCCATGCTGTTGCCCATCCTTCTGTTGTCCGCCGCCGGATTCACGGTGCTGACCACGGAATTCGTTATCGTCGGCCTGCTGCCGGCGATTGCCCGAGACCTCGAAGTCACCATCCCGCAGGCCGGTCTGCTGGTGACTCTATTCGCTTTTACCGTGGCGATGTTCGGCCCATTCTTGACCGCGTATTTCGCTCGTTTCGAACGGCGCAAGCTGTTTATCAGCATCCTGATCATGTTTGGTCTGGCCAATACGGTGGCGGCATTTGCGCCGAACATCTGGGTGATGGCAATTGCCCGTTTGATTCCGGCGCTGGGGCTGCCGGTGTTCTGGGCGCTGGCCAGTGAAACGGCGGTGGACATCGTCGGCCCGGACTTTGCCGGTCGCGCCATCGCCAAGATCGGCTTCGGCATTGTCTGCGCCACGGTGTTCGGCATTCCGGTCGGCACCTTGATATCCGATGCGTTCGGCTGGCGCAGCGCGTTTGGCATTCTGGCGGTGATCGCCTTTGCCAAGGCATTGCTGCTGTTTGTGTATCTGCCGAAAACCGATCTGCACCAGCATCAGGTCAGCTTCAGCTCGCAGTTCAAGATCTTGCGCAGCCCGCTGATGATCGGCCACGTCGTGCTGTCGATTCTGGTGTTCAGCGGCATGTTCACCGTTTACACCTATCTGGCCGACATCCTTGAGCGCCTCGCCGGTTTCAACGGCACAGTGGTCGGCTGGTGCCTGATGGGCTTCGGCGCGGTCGGCTTGATCGGCAACTCGTTGGGTGGTCGTGCAGTGGACCGCCATCCGTTGGGGGCGTCGGTGTTGTTCTGCGCGTTCATGATTGCCGGCATGGTGTCGCTGGTGCCGAACATTCATTCGCCGCTGGGTTTGACGGTGGCCATGGGGATCTGGGGCGTGACCCAGGCGGCATTGTTCCTGGTCAGCCATGTGCGCCTGATGAAAGCCGCGCCGGAAGCGCCGGCCTTCGCAGCATCGCTGAACATCGCCGGGGCCAACCTGGGGATCGGTCTGGGTGCGATGGTTGGCGGCCGGGTCATCGACAGCGCGGGCCTGGGCTTCCTCGGGTTTGCTGCCGCAGGGTTCATTCTGCTGTCGGTGTTCCTCGCCATGGTGCTCATGACGCTCAAGCCGCGCGACGTCTGCGCCGAGGCTTCATAACGCGGTAAACAGCTCGCGTCGGGCACCTTCGGTAATCGCAACGATGCCGGGGTGCTTGACCTTGCGCTCCACGGATATGGCATAGAACGACTCGGTCACCGCGTCGGTCTGGCCGATCAACTGAACGCCGTACTGGCGCTTCACTTCCTCGGCAATCACGCTGGGGCCGATAAAAATCCCGCTGCCGGATTGGCCGAATGCCTGCATCAAGGCACTGTCATCGAACTCGCCGACGATTTGCGGCTGGATCTGCTGCTCGGCAAACCAGCGCTGCAATCGACTGCGCACCACGGTTTCCGGTCCGGGAATCAACAGCGGTGCGCCGTGCAGACTGCGCGGAAAATCCTGACCGTAACGCGCAGCCAGTTCGGCGGTCGCGAAGAAACTGATCCCGCATTCACCGAGTTTCTGGCTGTAGCCCTTGATGTCGAGGTGCGACGGCATCGGGCTGTCGGAAATCACCAGATCCAGGCGCTGGATCGCCAGATCCGCCAGCAATCGCTCGAGTTTGTCTTCGCGGCAGGTAATGCGCAGCGGTTCGTTCAGCTCCATGGTCGGCGCGATCAGGCGATAGACGATGGACTTGGGCACCACATCGGCGACGCCCACGCGGAACAGGATCTGCTGCTCATTGGGCTGGGCGCGCAGCATCAGTTCTAGTTCGCCGCCCAGTTGAAACATCTGCTCGGCGAAAGGCAGGGCCTGACGTCCGGCTTCGGTGAGCTCCAGTTGCCGGCCAACCCGTCTGAACAATTCAATGCCATACGTTTGCTCGAGCAGCGAAATCTGCCCGCTGATGGTTTGTGGCGTCAGGTTCAGCTGCTCGCAGGCACGCACGATGCTGCCGGTCTTGGCGACCACCCAGAAATAATGCAGTTGACGGTAATTGAGCATCGACTCGCTTCCCCTGTAGGAGCTGCCGAAGGCTGCGATCTTTTGATGTTGCTGTGTAAAAACAAGATCAAAAGATCGCAGCCTTCGGCAGCTCCTGCATTAGTGATGTTTGGGTTCGTAAAAACCGAAGTATAGCCGCTAAAAATACGAATTTTCCTGAAGTGTTTGGCTCCCTAGAATGCCCAGCCATTGAGGGTCGGTCTGTGACCCTGACTGTTTATTCGAAGGAAGCCTCATGAAATACACATTCCCTGTTTTGATGTTTACGTCTTTACTGGTTTTGACCGGCTGCGATCAGGCCGAGAAAAGCGCTCAGCAGTTGATGGGCAAAGCGGCCGAAAGCGCCAAGCAAGCCATCGACGACACCCACAAAGCTGCCGAGCAAGCACTCAGCGACGCCACTGGCGGGCTGATCGAGAAAAAAGAACCATCGGAAAAAGACTCGGAAACTTCCGAATCTTCCTCCAAGACCATCTAAATCGTCTTACACAGAGTCAGGACTGACCCATGGAATATCTGTTAGAACTCGCCGCCAGCCCCACCGCCTGGGTTGCCTTGGCCACACTGGTCGTGATGGAAATCGTGCTCGGCATCGATAACCTGATCTTCATTTCGATTCTGACCAACAAGTTGCCTGAGCAGCATCGCCAGAAAGCGCGGCGTATTGGTATCGGTATGGCGTTGATTCTGCGTCTGGCGCTGTTGAGCACCATCGCGTTCATCGTGCAGTTGACTGAGCCTGTGATTGAAATCCTTGGCCAGGCCTTCTCCTGGAAGGACATGATCCTGATTGCCGGTGGTCTGTTCCTGGTCTGGAAAGCCACAACCGAGATCCATCACAGCATGGACCCGGCGCCGGAAGACCCGAAGTCGGCCACCTCGACTGTCACGCTGGGCTTCGCTGCCGCGATCGGCCAGATCCTGTTGCTCGATATGGTGTTCTCGATCGACAGCATCATCACTGCGGTCGGCATGACCGAGCACTTGCCGATCATGATCATCGCGGTTGTTGTGTCGGTGCTGGTGATGTTGCTGGCGGCTGATCCACTGGCCAAGTTCATCAACGACAACCCGACGGTGGTGATGCTGGCTCTGGGCTTCCTGATCATGATCGGCATGACGCTGATCGCCGAAGGCTTCGGCGCCCATGTACCGAAAGGTTATGTGTATGCGGCCATGGCGTTCTCGGCCGGGATTGAAGTGCTGAACATGTTGTCGCGTCGTGCCAGGCAGAAGAAGCTGGCTGTGCAGGCGTAATAGCTGAAAGACAAAAGGCCGCTTGAACTCTGAGAGTTCAGGCGGTTTTTTTTCGACTGAAGACTTGTGGTGTCTATTCGAGCAGGCCCCTCACCCTAGCTCTCTCCCCCAGGGAGAGGGCTAGGGTGAGGGGGCTTTTAGCTTTTAATGCACTGTCGCGTGGCGTACGCGTTGCTCTTCTGCCTTTTCCACCAGCGTGGTTTGGACAGGATGATGATGACGCCGCGCAATTCGCAGCACTCCCCAAAGCATGGCGGTGGCCACAGCCAGCCAGCCGGCAATCAACATTACGATGGTCATGGTCAGGCTCATCAGTGCCTCCTCTTTGCCCTGCATCGGGCGCCCACTTTTTCAGTTCGCTCTGTCTCAGTGACAGTCTAGTCACTGGGGTGTTTCAAGCTATTGACCAAAGGTCGGTGATGACCAATCAGTTCGCTCTATGCAATCGACGTGTCTGCGCTTTAAGGCTATACCGCAGCCTTGCGGCGTCCTATGATCCTTGACCTTGCCGGAACACGACGACCGGCGTCTGAACAGAGAGTGACAAAGGTGCAGGTATTTTCTCGAATTCGTGCGGCGCTGCTGGTGGCCGGATGCGCGGCCGTGATGGTCGGGTGCGCGGGCAGTGTCGCGCCGCAGGTCAAGCGACTGCCGGAGCGGGTCGAGCTTAGCGGCACCTTCTATCGGGGCGAGGCCAATCAAAGCGGCCCGCAGGTGTTGGCCAGTCTGTTGTCGCAGCAAGGCATCGTGATCACGCCGGGGTTGTTGGAAAAACCGCTGCACCTGCCGGGTGCCGAGGACAAGCTGCAACAGAACATCCAGAATCTGGCCCGGGAATACGGCATGGTTGTCTATCCGCTGGACAAGAGCTTGCCCGCTTTGTTGACTCAGGTTGCTGCAGGTTTTCCGGTAATGGTGCGGTTCAGCGAAGGTTCGGCATTCTGGGCTGAGCCGCGTTACGCCATCCTTTCCGGCTACGACCGCAATAAACAGAAGGTGCTGCTGCGCGCGGGCATGAACCGTCGCGAGTTGATGAGCTTCAGCGCCTTTGAGGCTGCTTTCGAGAAGTCAGGCGGCTGGGCGATCCTGATCCAGAAACCCGCGCAGATTCCTGCGGACGTGGATCGCCAGCGCTGGCTCAAGGCTGCCGACGAGTTGTCCCAGGCCGGTCAGGAACCCGAAGCGGCGCAAGCGCGTAAGGCTCTGGTCGCGCACTGAGTCTCCGTTCGTCATCTGCCGGGCACGACTGCGCCCGGCAGGCCTCTGAAGATGACAACCCGTTGTTCACGGGTGAACAAGGAGGCGACATGACAGATTCTCGATCCCCGCAAGGCCCGCATTCTTCCGAGCATTCCTCAGGCGATGACCTGGGGTTTGATCCGGATTCGCCGGATGTCGCCGATCCACAAGTTGATCCTGTAGGTCCCGCCAAGGCACCGCTGGATGTGGAGCCCGGTGAAGAAGAAAAGAAACCGGCCAAACCCTACGATCCCTTAGCCGATCTGAAACCTTGATGTGAGGTGCGTATGAGTACCGATTCAAGCTTCGATGACCAAAAGCCCGACAGCGTGCCGACGACGCCTGAGGAGGGCGTTGATCCGGTGCTCGATCCGGACAGTCCGATGCGCGATCCAATGGCCCGGCCCTTGGTGGCGCCTGGGCTGGCACCGGATCCGAGCAGGGGAGATGGCATTCCTGACGATGACAAGATGCCGCTGCCTAACGACTGACGCGCCCAGATGAAAAAAGCCCCGAAGATTCGGGGCTTTTTGTTTTTATACATTTTACTTGGAGGCTTCGACCACGCCACTCTGGCGGCTCTTGAGGTTTTTATCGGCCTTGTATTGTTGAGCCACCGCTGGAACGCTGGCGCTCTTGCCCGTCTCGACCCAGCTGCGGATGCGGCTGGCATCGGCAAAATGCGTGTATTTGCCGAATGCATCAAGAATCACCAGCGCCACCTGGCGATTGCCCATGCTTGTCACCAGCACCAGACAATGCCCGGCCTGATTGGTGAAGCCGGTCTTGGTAATCTTGATGTTCCAGTTGTCCTTGTTCACCAAATGGTCGGTGTTACGAAAACCCAGGGTGTAGTTGGGTTTGCGGAACGCTACGGTTTTTTCCTTGGTGGTGGTCAACTGAACAAGCAGCGGTTGCTTGTGCGCCGCTATCAGCAATTTGCTCAAGTCACGCGCGGTGGATACGTTGCGCGGCGACAGACCGGTCGGCTCGACAAAGTGAGTGCTGGTCATGCCCAGTGCTTTTGCCTTGGCATTCATCGCCGCGATAAACGCTGCGTAACCACCCGGGTAATGATGCGCCAGGCTTGCAGCAGCGCGGTTTTCCGAAGACATCAGGGCAATCAGCAGCATCTCGCGGCGCGGCAGTTCACTCTTCAGTTTGACTCGGGAGAACACGCCGCGCATTTCCGGCGTGCTGCTGATATCGACATTGATCCATTCGTCCATGTTCTGTCGGGCTTCAACCACTACCAGTCCAGTCATCAGCTTACTGACGGAAGCGATCGGCACGATCACGTCAGGATTGCTGGAGTAGATGACCTTGTTGGTCTGCATATCCATGAGCAGTGCGCTGCCGGAAGCGATCTTCAGTGTCGAAGCGTCACGTGGGGCAGCGGTGGTTTCCGCAGCGTTGATCGTTGGCGTGATGAATGTGCCTGTAAATGCAAAAAACAGGCTCAGAATCGAAAGACGAATTTTCACGCGGGCGAACTCATAAAAGTTGGATATTCCGTTAGTTTGTAACGGGTTATTTCTTCAAAGCGTCGCATTCTAGGAGTATGGCTGAAGATCTGTCGATGGTTGTTTGGATGACCTGAAAATCTCGTGAAAAGACCTGTAAAAAGAGGGGTTTCCGGCGAACGGTTAGTGTTTTTTCTCACGCATGAAAAACCCCGCACGAGGCGGGGTTTGAATACTGCGAAAAAACCGACTTACGCGTGCAGGGTTTCTGCCGCGTAGAGGGTGTTTTCCAGCAGGCAGGCGCGAGTCATCGGGCCGACGCCACCCGGCACTGGAGTGATCCAGCCGGCGCGGGGCAGGGCGGTTTCGTAGACAACGTCACCGACCAGTTTGCCGTCGTCCTGACGGTTGATGCCGACGTCGATCACGATCGCGCCTTCCTTGATCCACTCGCCCTTGACCAGGCCCGGCTTGCCGGCCGCCACGACCACCAGATCGGCACGGCCAACATGGCCGGCCAGATCCTTGGTGAAGCGGTGTGTCACGGTCACGGTGCAACCGGCCAGCAGCAGTTCCATCGCCATCGGGCGACCCACAATATTGGAGGCGCCGACAACCACCGCATCCATGCCATAAAGATCAGCACCGGTGCTTTCCAGCAAGGTAATGATGCCTTTTGGCGTGCATGGGCGCAGCAGCGGGATGCGCTGTGCCAGACGACCGACGTTATAAGGGTGGAAACCGTCTACGTCTTTGTCCGGGCGGATACGCTCCAGCAGTTTGGAAGCGTCCAGATGCTCGGGCAGCGGCAGCTGAAGCAGAATGCCGTCGATGGCCGGATCGTCGTTAAGACGGTCGACCAGATCGGTCAGCGCTTGCTGAGTGGTGTCAGAGGGCAGGTCGTAGGCTTGCGAGAGGAAGCCGACCTCTTCACAGTCTTTACGCTTGTGCGAGACATAAACCTGAGAGGCAGGATCGCTGCCGACCAGGATCACCGCGAGGCCGGGAGTGCGCAGGCCTTGCTGGCGACGCTCGGCAACTCGTTTGGCGATCTGCTGGCGCAGGCTGGCGGCGATCGATTTGCCGTCGATTAGTTGTGCAGTCATTGCGCGTGATTAACCATCGAGAGGGGAAAAAATGAGAACGCATTCTCGCATGTCGGGCGGTGAGGGCAAAGGCGCTTGGTCAGCAAATTCCCCTAACTCCTTTAATTAAATGAATTTTTTTCAAAAAGGATTTGACGACCTTTGGAGCGCTCTATACTATTCGTCGCACTTGTCGGGCACAGCCTAGCACTGGTTAAGAAGGTAAAGCGGGATCAACGTTCCGTGGCACTGGAAAGCACTTAGTTTGTAGTCCTTTAAGAGTACAGATTAATAAGGCGCCCGTAGCTCAGCTGGATAGAGCATCCGCCTTCTAAGCGGATGGTCGCAGGTTCGAGTCCTGCCGGGTGCGCCATTAGGCAGCTTTGGCACAAGTAACGCGATATGGTGGGCGTAGCTCAGTTGGTAGAGCACGGGATTGTGACTCCCGTTGTCGTGGGTTCGATCCCCATCGTCCACCCCATATTTCGAAAAGCGCCAGATTTAACGGTCTGGCGTTTTTGTTTCAAAAGCTTCATCCGCGGATGTGGTGGAATTGGTAGACACACTGGATTTAGGTTCCAGCGCCGCAAGGCGTAAGAGTTCGAGTCTCTTCATCCGCACCAATTAAAGCTTCATTCATGCCTTTGGGCTGGTGAGGTTCAACAAAGAAGTTGTTTGGCTTTTTTGTTACGCAATATGGTGGGCGTAGCTCAGTTGGTAGAGCACGGGATTGTGACTCCCGTTGTCGTGGGTTCGATCCCCATCGTCCACCCCATATTTCGAAAGGCGCCAGATTTAACAGTCTGGCGCCTTTTTTGTTTTAGCGATTTGAAAAGTCGGCGATTGCCGGTTTCGAGTCGCAAGGGCAGGGCGCTTCGTCGAATTTATATTGCTCGATGATTCTGTGTTGCTCGTCGAGCTTGCTTGCAAGGTCGGCCGTCAGGGAATGATTGTTCACCGCTTCTATATATAGAAGAGGTCGGCGCAGAGCCCTGGCGTGATTGGTTGTATTCGCCTCGGGGGCGCGACGCATCCGTGCATCGGCTCCTATAAATTGCCTGCTGTTTTTTTACCCGTTTTCAGTAGGGTGACTTCTTGAGTTTGACCCACTAGAATGCATGCCCTTGATTCTGGGGTCGGAAACGGCCGGCTAACGTCTGTGCAACGAGGAATATCCATGCAAGTTTCTGTTGAAAATACTACTGCTCTTGAGCGCCGCATGAGCGTCACCGTGCCGGCTGAGCGTATTGAGAGCCAGGTCAACAAGCGTCTGCAGCAGACTGCCCAAAAGGCCAAGATTGCTGGCTTCCGTCCAGGCAAAGTGCCAATGAGCGAAATCAAGCGCCGTTTCGGTGCTGATGCTCGTCAGGAAGCTGTTGGTGACGTCATCCAATCCTCCTTCTACGAAGCTGTGGTTGAGCAGAAGCTGAACCCGGCTGGTTCGCCTGCAATCGAGCCTAAGTCGCTTGAAGCTGGCAAGGATCTGGAATACGTTGCCGTATTCGAAGTGTTCCCTGAGTTCACCGTTGCCGGTTTCGAAGGCATCACTGTCGAGCGCCTGAGCGCTGACGTGGCTGACGCTGACCTGGACAAAATGCTCGACATCCTGCGCAAGCAGAACACCCGTTTTGAAGTGGCCGATCGTGCTGCCCAGAACGAAGACCAGCTGAACATCGATTTCGTTGGCAAGGTTGACGGCGAAGTGTTTGCTGGCGGTTCCGCCAAGGGCACTCAGCTGGTACTGGGTTCCGGCCGCATGATCCCGGGCTTCGAAGATGGCCTGGTTGGTGCTAAAGCGGGCGAAGAGCGCGTTCTGAACCTGACCTTCCCTGAGGACTATCAGAACCTGGACCTGGCCGGCAAAACCGCCGAGTTCACCGTTACTGTAAACACTGTTTCCGAGCCAAAGCTGCCTGAGCTGAACGAAGAATTCTTCGCTCAATTCGGTATCAAGGAAAGCGGCATCGACGGTTTCCGCACCGAAGTTCGCAAGAACATGGAGCGTGAACTGCGTCAGGCGATCAAATCCAAGGTCAAGAATCAGGTAATGGACGGTCTGCTGGCCACCAACCCGATCGAAGTGCCAAAGGCTCTGCTGTCCAACGAAGTTGACCGTCTGCGCGTGCAGGCTGTTCAGCAGTTCGGTGGCAACATCAAGCCTGACCAACTGCCGGCCGAGCTGTTCGAAGAGCAAGCCAAGCGCCGCGTCGTGCTGGGTCTGATCGTGGCTGAAGTGGTCAAGCAGTTCGACCTCAAGCCTGACGAAGCCCGCGTACGTGAAATGATTCAGGAAATGGCTTCGGCCTACCAAGAGCCTGAGCAGGTTGTGTCCTGGTACTACAAGAACGACCAGCAACTGAACGAAGTTCGTTCGGTTGTGCTGGAAGAGCAAGTTGTGGATACTGTTCTGCAGAAAGCTAGCGTGACCGACAAATCGGTCTCTTACGAAGAAGCGGTCAAGCCGGTAGAAGCTCCAACAGCCGACTGATTGTTTTTGCGTTAAGAAGTGCTCACATAAGCCAGCTCTCGAGCTGGCTTATGCGTATTCAAGACATAACTATTTGGGAGTGACTGCAGAGCATGTTCCGTAATTCGTATATTCAGCAGAACTCTGATATCCAGGCCGCAGGTGGCCTGGTTCCGATGGTTGTCGAGCAATCTGCTCGTGGCGAACGCGCCTATGACATCTACTCGCGCCTGCTCAAGGAGCGAGTGATCTTTCTGGTTGGTCCGGTAGAGGACTACATGGCCAACCTGATTTGCGCGCAACTGCTGTTCCTTGAAGCGGAAAACCCGGACAAGGACATCCATCTCTATATCAACTCCCCGGGCGGTTCGGTGACAGCGGGCATGTCGATCTACGACACCATGCAGTTCATCAAACCCAACGTATCGACCACTTGCATCGGCCAGGCCTGCAGCATGGGCGCGTTCCTGCTGACCGCAGGTGCTCCAGGCAAGCGTTTCTGCCTGCCGAACTCGCGTGTGATGATTCACCAGCCACTGGGCGGTTTCCAGGGCCAGGCATCGGATATCGAAATCCATGCCAAGGAAATCCTCTTCATTCGCGAACGTCTGAACACGTTGATGGCCAAGCACAGCGGTCACACTCTGGAAGAAATCGAGCGCGATACCAACCGCGATAACTTCATGAGTGCAGAAGCTGCGAAGGCATATGGCTTGATCGACGAAGTGATCAACCAGCGCCCAGCGTAAAAATAAGCAGCTCAAAATAGGCTTGGTCGGCTGGTCTGATCAGCGGCGGGCTTGAAAAAGCCCGCAATAGCCTTCATCTTGTGTTGCAAGCCTATCGGATTTGGATCGAACGAATGACTGACACCCGCAACGGCGAGGACAACGGCAAGCTGCTCTATTGCTCCTTCTGTGGCAAAAGCCAGCATGAAGTGCGCAAATTGATTGCCGGCCCCTCGGTCTTTATCTGCGACGAGTGCGTCGACCTGTGCAATGACATCATCCGTGAGGAGGTGCAGGAAGCCCAGGCCGAAAGCAGCGCGCATAAATTGCCTTCGCCTAAAGAAATCAGCGGCATCCTTGACCAGTACGTCATTGGTCAGGAGCGTGCAAAAAAGGTTCTGGCCGTAGCGGTGTACAACCACTACAAGCGCCTTAACCAGCGTGACAAAAAGGCTGACGACGTCGAACTCGGCAAGAGCAACATCCTGCTGATCGGCCCGACAGGCTCCGGTAAAACCCTGCTGGCCGAAACACTGGCCCGCTTGCTGAACGTTCCGTTCACCATCGCCGACGCCACCACCCTCACCGAGGCCGGTTACGTGGGGGAAGACGTCGAGAACATCATTCAGAAACTGCTGCAGAAGTGCGATTACGACGTAGAGAAAGCCCAGATGGGTATTGTCTATATCGACGAAATCGACAAGATTTCCCGCAAGTCCGACAACCCGTCGATCACCCGGGACGTTTCCGGTGAAGGCGTGCAGCAGGCCTTGCTCAAGTTGATCGAAGGCACGGTCGCTTCCGTACCGCCGCAAGGTGGCCGCAAGCATCCGCAGCAGGAATTCCTGCAGGTCGACACCCGTAACATCCTGTTCATCTGCGGTGGTGCGTTCTCGGGTCTCGAGAAGGTCATCCAGAACCGCTCCACCAAGGGTGGCATCGGTTTCAACGCAGAAGTGCGCAGCAAGGAAGAAGGCAAGAAAGTCGGTGAATCCCTGCGTGAAGTCGAGCCTGACGATCTGGTCAAGTTCGGTCTGATCCCGGAGTTCGTCGGTCGTCTGCCGGTCCTCGCGACGCTGGACGAGCTGGATGAGGCTGCGCTGATGCAGATCCTCACCGAGCCGAAAAATGCCCTGACCAAACAGTATGCCAAGCTGTTCGAGATGGAAGGCGTCGATCTGGAATTCCGTGCCGACGCACTGAAATCGGTCGCTAAGCGTGCCCTGGAGCGTAAAACCGGTGCCCGTGGCCTGCGTTCGATTCTCGAAGGTGTGCTGCTCGACACGATGTATGAAATCCCCTCGCAGTCCGAGGTGAGCAAAGTCGTGATCGATGAAAGTGTGATCGAAGGCAAGTCCAAGCCACTGTATATCTATGAGAACAGTGAGCCGACTGCCAAGGCAGCGCCGGACGCATAAGCGTCCTCTCTGCCGGAATAAAGGAGGGGCCTTCGGGCCTCTTTTTTTTTATGTCGTTTTTTACATCCGCTTTGCGCTTGTTTTTTTTCAAGGCAGCCCCCATCTTGGTTTCAAGCTTAATTCCATCTGATTACGGCCATATGGCCGCCGTAGAGGCGAAATCATGAAGACAACCATCGAATTGCCTCTCCTGCCATTGCGTGATGTCGTGGTTTATCCGCACATGGTTATCCCGCTGTTCGTGGGGCGCGAGAAATCCATCGAAGCCCTCGAAGCTGCGATGACGGGCGACAAGCAGATTCTGTTGCTGGCCCAGAGAAACCCGGCTGATGATGATCCCGGTGAAGACGCTCTCTATCGCGTAGGTACCATCGCTACCGTTCTGCAACTGCTCAAGCTGCCTGACGGCACCGTCAAGGTGCTGGTCGAAGGTGAGCAGCGCGGTACCGTTGAACGCTTCAGTGAAGTCGACGGGCACTGCCGTGCCGAAGTCTCGCTGATCGAAGAAGTCGAAGCTGTCGAGCGCGAATCCGAAGTGTTCGTGCGCACGCTGCTGTCGCAGTTCGAACAATATGTACAGCTGGGCAAAAAAGTCCCTGCTGAAGTCCTGTCTTCGCTCAACAGCATCGATGAGCCGGGTCGCCTGGTCGACACCATGGCTGCACATATGGCGCTGAAGATCGAGCAGAAGCAGGAAATTCTCGAAATCGTCGATTTGTCGGCGCGGGTCGAGCACGTTCTTGCGTTGCTGGACGCCGAGATTGATCTGCTGCAAGTTGAAAAACGCATTCGTGGTCGCGTTAAAAAGCAGATGGAGCGCAGTCAGCGCGAGTACTACCTGAACGAGCAGATGAAGGCCATTCAGAAAGAACTTGGTGACAGCGATGAAGGCCACAACGAAATCGAAGACCTGAAAAAGCGTATCGACGCTGCAGGCCTGCCGAAGGACGCGTTGGCCAAAGCCACTGCCGAGCTGAACAAGCTCAAGCAAATGTCGCCGATGTCCGCTGAGGCCACCGTGGTGCGCTCGTACATCGACTGGCTGGTGCAGGTGCCGTGGAAGGCGCAGAGCAAGGTGCGTCTGGACCTGGCTCGCGCAGAAGATATCCTCGATGCCGATCACTACGGCCTCGAAGAGGTCAAGGAACGTATCCTTGAATACCTCGCCGTGCAAAAACGCGTGAAGAAAATCCGTGGCCCGGTGTTGTGCCTGGTCGGTCCTCCGGGCGTGGGTAAAACTTCGCTGGCGGAGTCGATTGCTCACGCCACCAACCGCAAATTCGTGCGCATGGCCTTGGGTGGCGTGCGTGATGAAGCCGAAATTCGCGGTCACCGCCGGACTTACATCGGTTCGATGCCGGGAAGATTGATTCAAAAGATGACAAAAGTGGGCGTCCGTAACCCGCTGTTCCTGCTCGATGAAATCGACAAAATGGGCAGCGACATGCGTGGCGATCCGGCGTCGGCGTTGCTGGAAGTGCTCGATCCTGAGCAAAACCACAACTTCAACGATCACTATCTGGAAGTCGATTACGACCTCTCGGACGTGATGTTCCTGTGCACCTCGAACTCGATGAACATCCCGCCGGCGCTGCTTGACCGGATGGAAGTCATCCGTCTGCCGGGCTACACCGAAGACGAGAAGATCAACATCGCGGTCAAATACCTGTCGCCTAAGCAGATCACCGCTAACGGTCTGAAGAAAGGCGAACTGGAGTTCGACGCCGAAGCAATCCGCGACATCATTCGTTACTACACCCGTGAAGCCGGTGTGCGTGGCCTTGAACGTCAGATCGCCAAGGTCTGCCGCAAGGCGGTGAAAGAGCATGCGATGGAAAAACGCTTCTCGGTGAAAGTGACAGCTGAGCTGCTGGAGCACTTCCTCGGCGTGCGTAAATTCCGCTATGGTCTGGCCGAGCAACAGGATCAGATTGGTCAAGTCACCGGCCTTGCCTGGACTCAGGTTGGTGGTGAATTGCTGACCATCGAAGCCGCTGTCGTGCCGGGCAAAGGTCAATTGATCAAGACGGGTTCGCTGGGCGATGTAATGGTCGAATCGATCACTGCTGCCCTGACCGTTGTGCGCAGTCGTGCCAAGAGCCTGGGTATTCCTCTGGACTTCCACGAGAAGCGCGATACGCACATTCACATGCCGGAAGGGGCGACCCCGAAGGATGGCCCTAGCGCTGGTGTGGGCATGTGCACGGCATTGGTGTCTGCACTGACCGGCATTCCGGTGCGCGCTGATGTCGCCATGACTGGTGAAATCACATTGCGTGGTCAGGTACTGGCAATCGGCGGTCTGAAGGAAAAACTGCTGGCGGCACACCGCGGCGGAATCAAGATTGTGATTATTCCGGAAGAGAACGTGCGCGATCTGAAGGAGATTCCTGACAATATCAAGCAGGATCTGCAGATTAAACCCGTTAAATGGATTGACGAGGTCCTGCAAATTGCGCTGCAATACGCGCCGGAGCCCTTGCCGGATGTGGCTCCGGAGATAGTTGCCAAGGATGAAAAACGTGAGTCTGACTCTAAGGAAAGAATTAGCACGCATTAATCGTTTTTGACTGGGTGGCTTCCTTGACAGCTTTTTAGAGCCCTTGTTATAAAGCGGCTCTTAAGTGTTTGTAGGCCATTCAGCACTCGTTTTTGCTTTCACCAAAAAAACTTAGAATCATCTCAAAATAGATATAAGGGGACTTAGAGTGAACAAGTCGGAACTGATTGATGCTATCGCTGCATCCGCTGATATCCCGAAAGCTGCTGCTGGCCGTGCGCTGGACGCTGTAATCGAATCCGTCACTGGCGCTCTCAAGGCTGGCGACTCCGTTGTTCTGGTTGGTTTCGGTACTTTCTCCGTGACTGATCGTCCAGCTCGCGTTGGTCGTAACCCACAGACCGGCAAGACGCTGCAAATCGCTGCTGCTAAAAAACCAGGTTTCAAAGCCGGTAAAGCACTGAAAGAAGCGGTTAACTAAGTTTTCAAGTTTTTACCCATCCGGGTCGGGGTCAAGCCTGACTTGGCAGCGGAGCGGTAGAGCAGGTCGCTGAAACAGCCGCCTGTAACGCCGGGATCGAGGGTTCGAGCCCTGTCCGCTCCGCCAGTTACGAGAAGGCGCATCCTCGGATGCGCCTTTCTTCTATCCGGATTTTACCCACGCTCCACGGTTGCCTAAATATTGAAATTCAACCGTTTCTGGGGGACGCATGCTGCAGAATATCAGGGACAATTCACAAGGCTGGATTGCCAAGACTATTATCGGGATCATCGTTGTATTGATGGCGTTCACGGGTATCGAGGCCATTTTCCAGGCTACGACCAACAGCCAGAATGCAGCCACGGTCAACGGTGAAGACATCAGCCAGAACGAGCTCAGCCAGGCTGTTGACATGCAACGCCGTCAGCTGATGCAACAGCTGGGCAAGGATTTCGACGCTTCGTTGCTCGATGAGAAAATGCTGCGCGAATCGGCTCTCAAGGGTCTGATCGACCGCAAGCTGCTGCTGCAAGGTGCGGACGAAGCGAAATTTGCTTTTTCCGAAGGTGCCCTGGATCAGGTGATCCTGCTGACGCCTGAATTTCAGGTTGACGGCAAGTTCAGCTCCGAGCGTTTCGACCAGGTGATCCGTCAACTGGGTTACAGCCGTATGCAGTTCCGCCAGATGCTGGCTCAGGAAATGCTGATCGGCCAACTGCGCGCCGGTGTGGCGGGCAGCGGTTTTGTGACCGATGCCGAAGTGCTGGCTTTCGCCCGTCTGGAAAAACAGACCCGTGACTTCGCAACCCTGAACGTCAAGGCCGATCCGGCTGCAGTCAAGCTGACCGATGATGAGGTCAAGGCTTACTACGACGAACACGTCAAGGAGTTCATGACCCCGGATCAAGTGGTCATCGATTACCTGGAGCTGAAGAAGGCCTCGTTCTTCGATCAGGTCACTGTCAAGGATGAAGACCTGCAGGCGGCGTATCAGAAAGAGATTGCCAACCTGTCGGAGCAGCGTCGCGCGGCTCACATCCTGATCGAAGTGAACGACAAGACCACCGAAGCTCAAGCCAAAGCCAAAATCGAAGAAGTCCAGGCGCGTCTGGACAAAGGCGAGAAATTCGAAGCGCTGGCCAAAGAGTTCTCGCAGGATCCGGGTTCGGCCAACAATGGCGGTGACCTCGGTTATGCGGGTCCTGGCGTCTATGACCCAGCCTTCGAAAAAACGCTGTACTCGCTGGCTAAAGATCAGGTTTCCGAGCCGGTTCGCACCGACTTCGGTTTCCACCTGATCAAGCTGCTGGGTGTTGAAGCACCTGAAGTGCCGTCCCTGGCCAGCCTGAAAGACAAGCTGACCCGCGATTTGAAAGCGGCGCAAGTCGAGCAGCGTTTCGTCGAGGCGACCAAGCAACTGGAAGACTCCGCGTTTGAAGCTTCTGACCTGGCTCAGCCAGCAGCAGATCTGAAGCTGACCGTTCACACCTCCAAGCCATTCGGCCGTGAAGGTGGCGAAGGGATTGCGGCAAACCGTGCCGTGGTCACTGCTGCATTCAGTACCGAAGTGCTCGATGAGAGTGCCAACAGCACCGCCATCGAACTGGATCCGGACACTGTGATCGTGCTGCGTGCCAAGGAACACTTGAAGCCTGCGCAACTGCCTCTGGAAAGCGTGAATGCGGCCATCCGCGCTCAGTTGACCAAAGAGCATGCCAGCGCTGCAGCCAAGACCAAGGCCGAGAAGCTGATTGCTGATCTGCGCGATGGCAAGGCTCCTCTGGACAAAGCGGTTGACGGTCAGAGCTGGAAAACCACCGAAGCGGCCACCCGTGGTCAGGAAGGTGTTGAACCGGCGGTGCTGCAAGCACTGTTCCGCATGCCGAAACCGGCTGCCAAGGACAAGCCGACATTCACCAGTGTGACGTTGCCGGACGGCAGTTTGATGATCGTGCGCCTCAATGGCGTGAACGAAGCGGCAGCGCCGACTGAGGAAGAGAAGGTTCAGTACCGTCGCTTCCTTGCTTCGCGTGAAGGTCAGCAGGACTTTGCGGCGTATCGCAAGCAGTTGGAAAGCCAGGCTGACATCAAGAAGTTCTGATGGTGGGTTGAGCTGTAGTACAAGAAGCCCCGGCCTGATCAGCCGGGGCTTTTTTTTGGTGTTCGCTTTTTGGTCTTGGCGGCCTTTGGGCCGACCATGCTCTTGGGTGTTGGGTGAATATCCGTTTTTTTTGGGGTGGCGGATTAGGGTTCCGCCCTTACGGCGGGTCACTTTTGGCAAACGCCCCAAAAGTAACCAAAAGGTCTGTGCCCTGACGTTCGGCCCGCTCGCTGGGGCTCGGGGTACCTTCGCTCCGGGTTCATCCGGGGCATCGATTCCGGTTTGCTTCGCTGCACCTCCTTTCGATGTTCTCCCCGGATGAATCCCTCTGCTCAGCCTGCCGACGGGCTTCCAGATCAAGCTCAAGAGCTGCACTCGAGCTAACGCTCATTGTGTTGAGTGGGGCGGCTTTGCCGCGTTGGTGGTGCACACTTTAAAACTGTGGGAGCAAGCCTGACAGAGACCAATTTCTAACTGAAGGCTCATGGTCCTTGTGGGAGCTGGCTTGCCAGCGATGGCGGGTTGGCAGGCGATGCATTTGCTGGGTTTTGCTCACCGAATTATCGACGCGACCTTTTTCCGCAATCTGCGGTCGATAGGCTTGTAACTGTTTTAAGACACTAATCCATACGCCGCGGGGGCGCGTTCTGTTGCACAATACGCCCCGGACTGTTTTCCCTCAGGATGTTTAATGTTGATTTCCACTCCCCTGCGTGTTGTCGGGTTGGCGCTGTTGTTGACCGTTGTTGCCGGCTGTGCGAAAGACAAGCCGATGTATGAGCACGAGAATTTCGATGACTCCGGTACGTTTTCGCGTAATTACCCGGTGACTGACGTCGTCAGTTGCGAAGCGGCGCGTCGTGCGTTGTTGAGCCAGGGCTACATCATTACCAGCAGCGACTCGAAACTGATCAGTGGCCACAAGAGTTTTCAGCAAACCGGCGATACGCACATGGAGATCAGCTTCAATGTGGTCTGCGCCGATGACGGCAGTGCTGGCCATCACGCGACGATGTTCGCCAATGCCTTGCAGGATCGTTATGCGCTGAAGAAGACCAACAACTCGGCCAGTCTTGGTGTCGGCGTGTTGGGCTCGGTTTCGATGCCGATTGGCTCGTCAGACGATTCGATGGTCAAGGTCGCAAGCGAGACGGTGACGGCGCAGAAGTTCTATGAGCGCTTCTTTACTCTGGTCGAACAGTTTCTGCCGGCAGAAACCAAGAAAGCTGCACATATCGAGGAGAAGCCGAAGACCGATCTGGGCGTGCCTGAACCGAAAGCGGCCCCCGCGAGCCTGACACCAGCCGCAGAGCCCGCTCCAGCGGCTGTTCCAGCACCTGAGCCGGCCGTGACCGCGCCTGCGCCCGCTGAACCGGCACCGGTCAGTTCCGAGCCCGTAGCGCCGCCAGCGGAGTCGACCCCGATTGCTCCGACGCCGAGTGCAGAACCTGCGCCGGCTACCGAAACCATCACGCCACCGGCCAATCCGACGGACATTCCGCCGCCGTCCGAGCCGATTCCGGCAATGCCAGCATCCGGCCAATAACCCACGCCGCTGTTCGGCCCCCTGTAGGAGCTGCCGAAGGCCGCGATCTTTTGATCTTAAAAGTGATCAACGATCGTAGCCTCCGGCATTCCCACAGAGGAACATCTCGTTACATTCCCCCAGACAAAATTCCGCGATAAATTCCTGACCGCCTGCTACGTTTTATTCATGAAGGCGAAGCTTCACTTTTCCTTCACACGCGCACGTTATGCTCGAGGCACTGGGCATTTGCTCAGGCCCATTCAACAGAGCAGCAGGGGGATTACGCGATGGATGACTATCAGGAAGAACTGCTCGAATACCAGGCCTACGAACTGGATTCGCCGGAGCCTGCGGAAGACGCCACCGAGCTTTAACGTCTCAGGCTGTTTTGCGATGACTGCGGCGGAATTCGCCGGGCGTCTGGCCGCTCCAGCGTTTGAACGCTCGCTGGAATGCTTCGGCTGAGGCAAAGCCGAGCAGGTAAGCGATTTCGCCGAACGCCAGTTCCGTATCGCGGATGTAGGTCATTGCCAAATCACGGCGAGTGTCATTGAGGATTGCGCGAAACTGCGTGCCTTCCTCGGTCAGTTTGCGCCGCAAAGTCCAGGTCGGCAGCTTCAGGCGTGCCGCCACTTCTTCCAGGTCGGGTTCCCGGCCACCATTCAATAACGGCCCAAGCAGTTGCGTGATGCGCTCGCGCAGGCTGCGTGTGCGGGTCAGTTGCTCCAGCTCTCTTTCACACAGTTGCAGCAGATGCCGCCAAGTGCTCGGGCAATGCTCGGGGTTGCGCAGGGCGAGGCTGGCCAGGTTCAGGCGCAACTGGTTGCGCTCGGCGCCGAACTGGATCGGGCAATCACCCAATGCAGCGTAAGCGTCGCGATAGTCGGGTGCGTCGAATTCGATTTCAATGCGTTCAGCCCGCAGCGGTTCGCGGCTGACACTGGATAGCTGATACAGCCAGCCGGCGATGATCGAATCCACCACGAAACGGTTATAGGCGTTGTACGGGCTGATCGAATAGAAGCGCAGCCATGCACCGTTCGCGTCCTCGTGGAAGCTCGACTGACCGCGGTAATTGGAACCGTACAACGGTTCGAAACGGATCAGGCAACGGGCGGCCTCACGTACGGTAGGCGCCTGCGATGCGGTGACGCCAGCCAATCCCGCCTGGCTCAAACGACTGAGCTGACCCATGCGCAGGCCGAGCGCCGGGTCCCCGGTCAATTGAATCGCGCCATGCCCCAAGCGCATGTAGCGCGGAATCGACAGTCGTGCCCCGGCCTCGGCCAATCTAGCCGCATCCAGTGCGTATTGTTCGAGCAACGGCTGTGGGTCGGCGCCGTGACTGCGCACCGCATCGGCGAGGCTATGGACGAAACCTACCGACAGATCCCCAAGGCGCATCGGCAGCGGCTTCATCGCTTACAACCAGATATTCAGCATACGTGCGCCACGGGCGTCACCGTCGGCAAACTGCTGGCCGTTGCTGTTGAGGAAGCTTTGGCCTGCGCCTGATTTATCCCAGAACTGCCCGCGCAGAAACACACTCATGCCGGCGACTGCATGGCTGCTGGGCGGTTGCGCGGTCAAGGTCAGGCGATGCCAGGCCTGGCCTTCGCTGACTTCACCCGGCTTGAGACTGACTGAGCCGGGTGTACTCGAACTCTTATAGCCACGCCACGGCTGATTCCATGCACCATGACCGAATACCTGCGCCGGCACGGCGACCAGCTGGGCATTTTGCTCGTCGAGTTTGCGGTAGTTATCCGGATACCAACTGTCGCTGCCGATCAGTACGCCCAGACGCCCGGCCGGTGTGTCGACAACGTTGATGATTTTTTCATTGGCCTGGATGACATCACGCTGGCTGAACACCGGGTGCAGCTGCCGCTGCGGCTGTCCGAGCGGTGCACCGTCGCGACCGAAGACCACGCTGCTGTTGTACAGCGCACCGCTGCCGGGTTTGAGCTGGCCGTCACGGATGCTCGGCTCGGGCAAAACGATTGAGCCGGCCACCAGCGTCACGTGGAACTCCTTGGCCAAACCGCCGAACAGTGCCTGGTAATCCTTGGCCATGCTGCGCGATTTCATGCGCAGGTGGGCATCGTCGAGACGGTCTTTGCCCTTGGCGCTGAGCCAGGCACGGGCGAACAACAACGGATTGCTCGCCGCCAGCCAATTCATCGCCTCGGCGAGGGTGGGGGCTTGATAGAGCTCGTCTTTTTCGCCGCTGATCATCAACCAGGTGCCGACATGTTCCGGCAACACCACCACGGTCTTGTCATTCAACAAGCCTTGATCCTGCGCTTGCTGCAAGTACGCCGCGAGTTTGCGGCGCAGGCGCGCGGGGCTTTGGTAGTCGGTGGGGAACAGTTCCGGCTGGATGCCCAGCAGATTGCCTCGGTCGGCGGGCGTGCCCTGATCGACCGCCAGTTTGATGCGCAGGTCCGACAGGTAATGCCCCGCCGGCCGGTCTGCCGCCCACATGGCGTAGGTGGTAAGGACGGCAACGAGGGCCATGGAAAAAAACAGGTACAAAAGTTTGCGCATGAAAACCAACAACGACCGGGTACAGGGTATGGCGACTAGGGTAGGGCGCATGGTCTGGCTTGCCAAGGGGCGCTGCGCATTTAGATCATTAACTTGTCAGTTACGGTCATTGAGTGACAGCGATGCGACTCTTAGTCTGTCGAACAAGAATGACGGGGGACGCAGAGCTCCCGCACTTTTTCCGTGATTGCTCGTTGTGGAGTTACCGATGACCACCGCTCATTACCCGCACCTGTTGGCCCCGCTGGACCTGGGATTCACCACGCTGCGCAACCGCACCCTGATGGGCTCGATGCACACCGGCCTTGAAGAAAAACCGGGTGGCTTTGAGCGCATGGCCGCGTACTTTGCCGAACGCGCCCGTGGCGGTGTCGGCCTGATGGTGACTGGCGGGATCGGCCCGAACGACGAGGGCGGTGTGTATTCCGGTGCGGCCAAACTGACTACCGAGGAAGAAGCGCTCAAACACCGCATCGTGACCCGCGCGGTGCACGAGGCGGGTGGCAAGATCTGCATGCAGATCCTCCACGCCGGTCGCTATGCCTACAGCCCTAAACAGGTCGCGCCGAGCGCGATTCAGGCGCCGATCAACCCGTTCAAGCCAAAAGAGCTGGACGAGGAAGGCATCGAGAAGCAGATCAGCGATTTCGTCACCTGTTCGGTGCTGGCGCAAACCGCCGAGTACGACGGCGTGGAAATCATGGGTTCGGAAGGTTATTTCATTAACCAGTTCCTCGCCGCGCACACTAACCATCGCACCGACCGTTGGGGCGGCAGCTACGAAAACCGTATGCGTCTGCCAGTGGAAATCGTACGCCGCGTACGAGAGGCGGTCGGCCCGAACTTCATCATCATCTTCCGTCTGTCGATGCTTGATCTGGTCGAAGGCGGCAGCACCTGGGACGAGATCGTCATCCTCGCCAAAGCCATCGAGCAGGCCGGTGCGACCATCATCAACACCGGCATCGGCTGGCACGAAGCGCGTATTCCGACCATCGCCACCAAGGTGCCGCGTGCGGCATTCAGCAAGGTTACGGCCAAGCTGCGCGGCTCGGTGAGCATTCCGCTGATCACCACCAACCGCATCAACACCCCGGAAATCGCCGAGCAGATTCTCGCCGAAGGCGATGCCGACATGGTCTCGATGGCGCGGCCGTTTCTTGCCGATCCGGACTTCGTCAACAAGGCTGCCGAAGGTCGCGCTGACGAGATCAACACCTGCATCGGCTGCAACCAGGCCTGCCTCGACCACACCTTCGGCGGCAAACTCACCAGTTGCCTGGTCAACCCGCGTGCCTGCCACGAAACCGAGCTCAACTATCTGCCGGTGCAACAGATCAAGAAAATCGCCGTGGTCGGTGCCGGCCCTGCCGGGTTGTCCGCCGCAACCGTCGCTGCCGAGCGTGGCCATCAGGTAACGTTGTTCGATTCCGCCAGCGAAATTGGTGGCCAGTTCAACATCGCCAAGCGTGTGCCGGGCAAAGAAGAGTTTTTCGAGACCCTGCGCTACTTCAAGCGCAAGCTGCAAACGACTAACGTTGAGGTGTGCCTGAACACTCGCGTCGACGTCGCGAAACTGGTTGATGGCGGATACGACGAAATCATCCTCGCCACGGGTATTGCGCCGCGCACTCCGGCGATTCCGGGCGTTGAAAATGCCAAGGTGCTGAGCTATCTCGACGTCATTCTCGAGCGCAAACCGGTCGGCAAACGCGTGGCGGTGATTGGTGCGGGGGGCATCGGTTTCGACGTCTCGGAATTCCTCGTTCACGAAGGCATTGCCACCAGTCAGGATCGCGCGGCGTTCTGGAAGGAGTGGGGCATCGACGCCCACCTCGAAGCGCGTGGCGGCGTGGCCGGGATCAAACCTGCGCCGCACGCGCCGGCTCGCGAAGTGTTCCTGTTGCAGCGCAAGAAAACCAAGGTTGGCGACGGTTTGGGCAAAACCACTGGCTGGATTCACCGTACCGGGCTGAAGAACAAGCAGGTGCAAATGCTCAACAGTGTTGAATACCTGAGCATCGACGACGAAGGCCTGCACATCCGCATCGGCGAAACCGGCGAGCCGCAGTTGCTGGCGGTGGACAACATCGTGATCTGCGCGGGGCAGGACCCTCTGCGTGAGCTGCACGATGGCCTGGTGGCGGCCGGGCAGAACGTGCACCTGATCGGCGGTGCTGATGTGGCGGCGGAGCTGGATGCCAAGCGTGCGATAAATCAGGGATCGCGTCTGGCAGCTGAACTCTGATCAACGGCCACCGGTAACGGATAACCCCTGTAGGAGCTGCCGCAGGCTGCGATCTTTTGATCTTCGTTTTTCAAGATCAAAAGATCGCAGCCTGCGGCAGCTCCTACAGGGGATTTTTTTGCCTGGCAGGTATGTATGAAAAGTCGATAAGTCCCATTCGCTAGCAGATTGTCCGCGATCTGAATCAGCAGAATGGTAAGCAGATATTGTTCATATTCTGTATTGGCTAAACAATTGAGCGGTATGGGGCCGATGGCTATGGTGGGTGTGCCGTGAGTACTGGAGGTCTATCAATGCTCAGTGGCCCAATCAATTACATGCCTGAATAAAAGGATTTATAAATGGCTATCCATACGCTCAAAAACGTCAACGTCGTTCGCAAGGTCATGGCCAAGTCACCTGTTCCCGCCCCGAATGTTCCCGGGGTTCGGGCCAAGCCTTCCGCCCCGAATGCTACAGGGATACGGACCAAGCCTCCGGTCAGGGGTGAGCCCAAGGCCCGAGTCATTTCACCGCGGCCACCCAAGCCGCTTATCAAAGTTCCCGGTGGGAGCGGCAATGGCCCGGTATTGCCAGGACTCATAGTGTGTCCACCGGGTACATGGGCAACCAAAGACTGGCCACCGCTGAACATCAACGATGACCCGTTGGCGCTGAAGAAACTGCTTGAAAACTTTACCTCCCACACCTATCCCGATGGCTCCGTCTGGCTGATCGATAACAGTCTGGTCAATGCGCAGCAGACCGCGGTGATGCGCCCGGACGGCATTGTTCAGTACGTCGACGGCAGGGTGGGGCATCCGGATGGGCGCATCGTCTGGCCGGATAACACCGTCGAATATCCCGATGGACGTATTGTCTGGGCTGATGGTACCGAGCAACTGGCAGACGGGGCGATCAAGTATTCGGACGGTCTGCGCTACAACGTGCAGGGTGATCTGGTTTCCGCCTGATCATGGCCGCGCAACCGGAACTCTGATCAACTGATTGCGGTTACGAACACGAACAAACCCCCTGTAGGAGCTGCCGCAGGCTGCGATCTTTTGATCTTCGTTTTTCAAGAACAAGATCAAAAGATCGCAGCCTGCGGCAGCTCCTACAGGGATTTCGGTGGCTGGTAGACTGTGATCTTTTTCAGGTCATGCGGTGCTTATGTTTTTGCCTGCGCAAGCTCCTCTTGAACTCCTGCAACTCGACTGGCTCACCGCTGCCTGCGTCGAGGTCGCCATTTTACGCCTCGATCAAATCGACCCGCTGATCAGCGGCAACAAGTGGTTCAAACTCGTTGAACATCTGAAAGCCGCCGATCGCAACGGTGCCGAAGGCATCATCAGTCTCGGCGGCGCGCACTCCAATCATTTGCATGCGCTGGCGGCGGCGGGGAAGCGTCTGGGGTTTCAAACGGTCGGGCTGCTGCGCGGTCATCCGCAGGAAACGCCAACCGTCGTCGATCTGCAAGCGTACGGCATGCACCTGCATTGGCTGGGTTACGGCGGTTATAGGGCGCGACATGAACCGGGGTTCTGGGAGCCGTGGCGAGCGCAGTATCCAAATTTGTATGCGGTGCCGGAGGGCGGTGGCGGATTAGTCGGGGCGCTGGGTTGTGCCGCGATCAAAACGCAGGTCGATGCGCAATTGAGCCGTTTGGGTTGGCGCGATTATCACGGTTGGTGGCTGGCCTGCGGGACCGGGACGACCTTGGCCGGGCTGGTACTCGCCGAGGCGGGGGCACATCCGCTTTACGGCGCGTTGGCGGTGCCTGAGGATCACGGCGTGGCGGCGCAAGTGGAGTCGATCCTGCAGGGATCCGGCTGGGCTGACTATGAGCTGATCGATGCCAGTCGCGGCGGCTTTGCCAAGGTTGATTCGGCATTGCTGGCGTTCATTGCACAGACCGAGCTGGACTGCGGCGTACCGTTGGAGCCGCTGTACACCGGCAAGGCCTTGCTGGCGCTCAAGCAGCAGGTCGAGGCGGGTAAATTCGCCGCCGGCACGCGCTTGATTTTCGTGCATACAGGCGGATTGCAAGGGCGGCGGGGGTTCAACACTCATTCTGTAGGGAGCTGAGCTTTTGTGGCAGGGGATCTACCTGAGGCCAAGGAGTTTTTCTGTGGCCAGGAGATTAAGTGCGGAATGGATATCTACTGTGGCCAGGGGATTTAATGTGGAATGGAGATCTACTGGGACCAAGGGACTTATTTGTGGCGAGGGGATTTATCCCCGATGGGCTGCGAAGCAGCCCCCCATATCTGCAACTGAGTTAAACCTGATTCAGCGCGTCTTGAGGTTTTGGGTCTGCTTCGCAGCCCAACGGGGATAAATCCCCTCGCCACAGGGTTCTTGCAGTGCCTGAGACGGGATCACCCGCGCTTGGGCATCATCCGCAACAGCGTGTTGTCCTTCACCACATAGTGGTGATAAAGCCCCGCCAGCGCATGCAGCCCGATGAGCCAGTAACCGACGGTGCTGATCAGCACGTGCCAATACTCCACCTGCTTGGCGAAGGCTTTGTCTTCACCCACCAACAGCGGCAGATCGAAGCCATAGAACATCACCTGATGCCCCTCGGCACTGGTGATCAACCAGCCGAGAATCGGCATGCTGATCATGAACAGGTACAGCGCCCAGTGCATCAGCCGCGCCAACAGCGTTTGCCACTGGGGCGAGGCCGGGAAGATTTTCGGTGCCGCGCCGACGCTTCGGGCCAGTAGTCGAAACCACACCAGCACGAACACGGTCAGACCGAGCATGTAATGCACTTCACGAATGAGCGTGCGTCCGCCGCTGCCTTTGGGGAAGAAGCCGCGCAATTCCATGCTGGCGTACACCAATATCAACAACACCAGCATCAGCCAATGCAGCACGACCGACACGGTGCTGTAGCGAGATTCGGAACTTGTCCACGGCATCCGGTGTTTCCTCACAGATCAGGGTTAAGACGTGCCGTTCTTGGACGACGGCATGCGTTAACTGTAAACCCGATGGCGTGTTTTTGCTCTGAATGGTCGAAGTTTTTTTAATGCGTTGGCGCGACCTGTAAGTATTCAATGACGTTGCGTGGAGTGACTGTATTAAAGGGGTGTTAATTGTTTTTGTAGTGTGGCTTTGAATAATTAATATTGGTGTAACGGCTTGTTGTTTATATTCTGTATTTGACTTTGGGTTGCCGGGTTGTGTTGTGCTGTTTAGTGTGTGGGTAAGTCCTCGGCTGCAACTAGTGGCTTGGGGGTATTAATGTTGTTTAATTTTTTAATTGGATTATTTATGTTCTCTAATAAAAATAAAAATGCTTATGTTGTTAAAAAGGCTATGGGCAAACGACCTGTTCTCAAGCCAAAACCAGTCGTCAGACCAGTGTCGTCCAAACCTGTATTGCCGGTTAAGCCCCCCATCAAGTCTGTTTTACCAGTCAAGCCTCCCGTCAAACCCATCGTAAAACCGGTTAAGTCTGTTTTGCCAGTTAAACCACCGGTCAAGCCCGTTTTACCAGCCAGGCCCGTTTCGCCACCCAAACCTAAAACTCCCAACGGTACTGGCCGACCTGTTGCAACGAAAAGGCCACCCATGCCGTGGCCGACCATCAACTTCAATATTGATCCGGTTGCTCTGGCGACACTTATTATCAGTCTGGGCGGAATCCTCAATACTGATGGCTCTGCGTCCCTTCCGGATGGCAGTCTGATCGATGCGGGTAAAAACTCTCTCAAGGGCCCGGATGGCGTTATTCATCATCAGGACGGTCGTGTCGAGTTTCCCGATGGCCGGATTATCTGGTCGGATAATACGATCCAATACCCTGATGGGCGCATAGTTTGGGAAGATGGAACGGAGCAACTTCCTGACGGCAGTACCCGATATCCAGACGGCCTCGCCTACGATGCGCAAGGTAATCTTATTGCCGGATAAGTTTGCGGTTGTCTAACTTGTGTGGGCGAATATTTGTCCATCTCTCAATCAGTAAAAACAGAAACACCGCCTACTGGCTTTCCAGTCGGCGGTGTTTTTTTATTGAAAGTTAGCAGGATTGCGGCATTTCACCGTTGGCCAGACGCTTGTTGATGTCGGCAATAACTTCCGGTAGATCGCTGATGGTGTCGATCATGTAGTGTGGGCGCGATCCTGCGAACAGGGCGTGGATGCGCTCGCGTTCGCTGGCCAGTTCATCGCTGGCCAAGGCACGGTAACCCTCGTAGTCCAGGCCCAGCGCGTTGCCCGAGCAGATCAGCGCCACGGTCCACATGCCGGCCCGGCGACCTTCAAGGATGCCCGGCACGGTATCGTCGATCTTCACGCAGGCGCCGACGTCGTCGATGCCCAGTGCGATGACGTTGGCCAATGCCTGTGCTGGCCAAGGGCGGCCGTTCGGCACTTCGTCGGTGGCGACCACGTGGTCGGCGATGTAGCCGTTGGTGGCGGCCAGTTCGACGACTTTATCCATCACCTGTTTCGGGTAGCCGGAGCAGGAACCGATCTTGATGCCTTGCTGGCGCAGGTTGGCGATGGTGTCCAGCGCACCGGGAATCAGCGCCGAGTGTTCAGCGATTTTCTCGATTTGCAGCGGCATGAAGCGCTCGTAGATGGCGGTAACGTCATCGTCGGTCGGCGTGCGGCCGAACGCTTTGCGGTAACGCTCGGCCACCTGCGGCTGATCGCACAGGGTGCGGATGTGATCCCACTTGCCCATGCCCATCGGGCCGCGAGCTTCTTCGATGGAAACCTGAACGTCGAATTCGGCGAAGGCTTCGACGAAGATCTGCGTCGGGGCGAAGGAACCGAAGTCGACCACGGTGCCGGCCCAGTCGAGGATGGCGGCTTGCAGCTTGGTTGGGTTTGCGTAATTCATGATGTTGAAAATCCTATGTTGGCAATGCAATTCAAAATGTAGGAGTGAGCCTGCTCGCGATGGTGGTTATTCATTCAGCATCTGCGTTGGCTGGCAGGGCCTCATCGCGAGCAGGCTCGCTCCTACAGGGGATTCGTGGCGGGTTCAGATTTCGAGGACTTCCATCTCGCGCAGCACTTCGCCCACCGCTGCGACCGCTTCGCGCATTTGGTCCGGGCTGACATGACCGATGCAGCCGACGCGGAAGGTTTCGACCTGAGTCAGTTTGCCGGGATAGAGGATGTAGCCCTTGGCCTTGACCCGTTCGTAGAAGTCCTTGAACTGATAACGCGGGTCATTCGGCGCGTGGAACGTCGCGATGATCGGCGCCTGAATCGCTGCTGGCAGAAAGCTGCGCAAACCGAGTTTGCCCATCTCATCCATCAGCGCCTGGCAGTTGGCGGCGTAGCGCGCATGCCGCGCCGGCAGGCCACCTTCTTCGTTGTATTGCAGCAGGGCTTCGTGCAGCGCCGCGACCACGTGGGTCGGCGGGGTGAAGCGCCATTGCCCGGTCTTCATCATGTAGGCGTGCTGGTCGAACAGGTCCATCGCCAGCGAGTGCGAATTGCCGGCGGCTGCTGCCAATGACTCTTTGCGTGCGAAGACAAAACCCATCCCCGGCACGCCTTCCAGGCATTTGCCGGACGCGGCGATCAGCGCGTCGAACGGCACTTGCTGTGCATCCACCGGCAGCGCGCCGAAGGAGCTCATGGCGTCGATGATCAGGCGCTTGCCGTGTTGCTCGACGACGTGAGCGATTTCCGCCAGCGGATTAAGAATGCCGGTGCTGGTTTCGCAGTGGATCAGCGCGACGTGAGTGATGTCGCTGTCGGCGCGCAGCAGACGGTCGACGTCGTCGGCGGTGGTCGGTTCGTCTTCAGCGGTTTCGAAAGTGCTGAACGAGCGGCCGAGCACTTCGCAGATTTTTGCCAGGCGCTTGCCGTAGGCGCCGTTTATCAGCACCAGTATTTTGCCGTCGCGTGGCACCAGCGTGCCGATCGCCGCTTCGACCGCGAAGGTGCCGCTGCCTTGCAATGGCACGCAGTGGTGGGTCGCGGCGCCGTTGAGAATCGCCAGTAATTGCTCGCAGAGACTGGCGGTCAGTTGATTGAAGCGGTCATCCCATGACCCCCAGTCGACCATCATCGCCTGGCGGGTACGGGCCGAAGTGGTCAACGGGCCGGGAGTGAGCAGGATGGGTTCGGCGGTACTCATTCGTGTGTCCTCGGATAGCGCTGTGGGATGAAGCTACGGGGCCTAAGTTGCAATTTGCCGTTGCATCAATCAAATTGTTTGTTGTTATGCCAGCCATCAGTGAGAGTTATTCATGAACCTGTTTCAGCTGCGCGCTTTCGATGCCGTGGCGCGCGAGGGCAGCTTTACCCGAGCCGCCGCACGGTTATTCATCAGCCAGCCGGCAGTGACCGGGCACATCAAAGCGCTGGAGGAGCACTACCAGATCACTTTGTTGCGACGCACTGCGCGACGGGTGGAACTGACCGAGGAGGGCACCAAACTGGCGGCGATCACCCGCGCAATGTTCGGTTTGGCGGAAGAAGCGCAAACCATGCTGGAGGCCAACCGCCAGTTGCTGACCGGGCGGCTGGAAGTGGCGGCGGACGGCCCGCACATGGTGATGCCGATGCTCGCAAGTTTGCGTGCGCGCTATCCGGGGATCACCGTGAATCTGCGTCTAGGCAACGCTCAGGAAACCCTGGCGGCGTTATTGTCGGAACACGCCGACGTCGCGGTGCTGACCGAAGTCGAACCGCGCAAGGGACTGCATCTGCAAGCACTGAGCGAATCGCGGATTTGCGCGTTGGTGCCAGAGGGGCATCCGTGGGCTGCGCGTGCCGCCGAGGTGAAACTCAAGGAACTTGATCAGGTGATCATGGTGCTGCGCGAGCCGAGTTCGATTACCCGGCGCACATTTGATCTGGCCTGCACGCAGGCGTCGATTAATCCGCGCGTGTTGCTGGAGCTGGACAGTCGTGAGGCGGTGACCGAGGCGGTCGCCGCGCAGTTGGGCGTTGGCGTGGTGTCATCGGTGGAAGTCAGCCACGACCCACGGGTGGTGGCAATTCCGATTGTCGGGGAGGGGTTGGTCAATCGGCACATGATCGGTTGCATGGAGCGGCGGCGGGAGTTGCGTTTGATTCAGGCGTTTTTTGGATTGGCGCCGGCCTGATAAACCGTGGCGCCCTCATCGCTGGCAAGCCAGCTCCCACAGGATTCTCTGGTGTACACACAATTTGTTAACGGCTGAAACCCCTGTGGGAGCTGGCTTGCCAGCGATGGGGCCAGCACTGGTTACACCAGGCTTTCGCGAACCATATCCAGAAAGGTCGCCACCACCCGCCGCGAACTCTGTTCGCGCAAGCACACCAAGGTCTCGGTCAAGCGTCGGGTGCAGTCAGTGATCGGCAACGCGCAAACCCTTGAGTCGGCACCGAATTCAGCCGCCGAGACCACCCCCACACCAATCCCCACCACCACCGCCTCGCGCGCCGCTTCCCGGCCTTCGACCTGAATCGCCGGGCGAATGCGAAACCCCGCCCGGGCCATTTCCTCCTCCAGCGTCTGCCGGGTCACCGAACCGTGTTCGCGCAATACCAGCGGCGTGTCATCCAGGTCCGCCAGGCAGATCGACTCGCGCTCCGCCCACGGGTGATTGCGCGAAACAAACGCCACCATCGGATCGTTGCGCAGCGGTACGCACAGCAAGCGCTCATCGCTGACATCACGCCCCAGCAGCGCCAGATCGGCCTGATAGTTGAACAGGCGAAACAACGATTCATCGGTGTTACCGGTCTCGATTTTCACGTTGATGCCTGGAAAGCGCTCGCAGAACCGCGCGATCTGCGGCAGCACATGCACCGGCGCATCCACCGCCAGAATCAGGCTGCCGGTCTGCAAGGCCTGGGATTCCTGCAATAACTCCTGCGCTTCCGCTTCAATCACAAACAGGCGCTGGGTGATCGCCAGCAAGCGCTCGCCCAGATCGGTCAGGCGTACCGAGCGTTTATTGCGATGAAACAGCAAAACCCCAAAGCGTTCTTCGAGTTTGCGCACCTGGTCGGAAATCGCCGGTTGCGTGAGGAAAAGGCGCTGAGCGGCTTTGGTGAAGCTTCCATGCACGGCCACGGCGTGGAACGCTTTGAGTTGGGCGTGGGAAATTGACATGGCGGCTCCAGTTAAAAGCTGAGCTTATGTGTGAAATACGATAAATCGATTTTATTTATTAAACAGTAATTGCTTTGATCGGCTCACGCCAGCGCCGACTGCTCGATGGAACAGCGGCGCTGGCCATGAGCCTGTGCGTGCAACAGCAGGACTCATCTGACCGGTATCGCCATAAGGGATGGGGTGATATCGCAGTGCTCAACAATAAAAAACACAGGCGTTTACTTAACGATTCTGCCGGCACACTCACACCCTGAGGTCAGAACCACAATGAACAAGCACATCGGCACCATTGCGCGTTGGCGCATGCAGATTTTTGCGATTACCTGGCTTGCGTACGCCGCTTTCTATTTCACTCGCAAAGCGTTTTCGGTGGCCAAACTGGGCATCGGCGAAGACCCGAATTTCATGCTCGACAAAATGACCATGGCCAACCTCGATGCCATCTATCTGGCCGCCTACGCCATCGGCCAATTCACCTGGGGCATGCTCGCTGACCGCTTCGGCCCAAGGGTTGTGGTGTTCGGAGGCTTGCTGATTTCTGCGGCGGCGGCGCTGGTGATGGGCAGTTTCGCCACGCTGCCAATCTTCGCCACTTGCATGTTGATTCAAGGGTTGGCGCAGTCCACGGGATGGTCGGGTTTGTGTAAAAACCTCGGCAGTTTCTTCCCGTCCAAGCAGCGCGGGCGAGTGCTCGGCTTGTGGAGTTCCTGCTACGCATTTGGTGGGCTGGTGGCGTCACCGTTCGCCGGTTGGTGGGCCTACACGCTGATCGGCAGTTGGCACGCGGCGTTTTTTTCCAGTGCCGCAGTGGTGGCGGTGGTGGCGGTGTTGTTCTTTATCTTCCAGCGCGACAAACCGGAAGATGTCGGCCTGCCGGCGGTGGAACCGGAGCCTGTGTTAAGCGCCGAAGAGACCGAAGCCAACAGCAAGCTCAGCGTTTGGGAGCCGTTGAAGGAAATTCTGCGTAATCGCACGGTGCTGGTATTGGGCCTGGCGTATTTCATGTTGAAACCGGCGCGTTACGCGATCCTGCTGTGGGGCCCGGTGATCGTCTTTGAACAGATGCCCAGCGTCGGCAAGGTCGGTGCTGCGATCATCCCCACCTCGTTCGAACTGGCCGGGTTGCTCGGGCCGATCCTGATCGGGCTGGCTTCGGACAAATTGTTCGGCGCTCGGCGCATGCCAGCCTGTGTGATCAGTCTGCTGGCGCTGACCGTGACGCTGGCGTTGTTCATGGCTGCCTTGCAAACGGGCAGTGTTTTGATCGTGGTCGCATTGCTGTTTGTCATGGGCCTGACCCTGTACGGACCCGACTCGATGATCAGCGGCGCGGCCGCCATCGATTTCGGCAAGGCCAAGGCCGGGGCCACCGCTGCCGGATTCGTCAACGGCTGCGGCTCGGTCGGCGCCGTGCTTGGCGGCTTGCTGCCGGGCTACTTCGACACGGTGACAGTGTTCATCGTCTTCGCCGGTTGCGCACTGTTTTCGGCGCTGGTGTTGATTCCGCACTGGAACAGCCGTCCGGTCGGGTTCATGGAACCGCGCGCGTCCATCCCCAACTGCCCCTTGACGATCAAACCTCTACGTAACTGAAAACCCTTTGCCTCGCGGCCTGCTGCGGTGTTCGCGGCAGGCTGTGCCGTGGCCAACTGACTGGAGAAACCCCATGAGACCGTTCTGGCTGGAGCAGGCCCTGCAGGCCGACACCTCCGAAACCTGCCCGCCGCTGCAGGGCGAGGTGCGCACCGACGTGTGCATCGTCGGCGGTGGTTACACCGGGTTGTGGACGGCGATCATGCTCAAGCAACAAAACCCCGAACTCGATGTGCTGCTGATCGAAGCCGACATCTGCGGCGCTGGCGCCAGTGGGCGTAACGGCGGGTGTGCGCTGTCGTGGTCGGCCAAATACTTCACCCTGGAACGCCTGTTCGGCGTCGAGGAAGCGGTGCGTCTGGTCAAGGAATCCGAACGCAGCATTCATGCGATCGGCGAGTTCTGCGAGCAGTACGGCGTCAATGCCGACTACCGGCTCGATGGCACGCTCTATACCGCGACCAACCGTGCGCAGGTCGGTTCGACTGACGCGGTAATCGCTGCGCTTGAGCGCAACGGGATCAACTCGTTCACTCAGCGTCCGGTGGCTGATGTGCAGCGCATGGCCGGTTCCAGCAAGCATCTGGAGGGCTGGTTTTCTCCGGCAGCAGCCAGTGTGCAACCCGGCAAACTGGTGCGCGGGTTGCGCCGTGTAGCACTGGAGTTGGGCGTGAAAATTCACGAAAACACGGCAATGACCGGTTTGGAGGAGGGCCGTCCAGCACGCATTCGCACGGCCAACAGCAATGTGCAGGCAGACCGCGTGGTGTTGGCGATGAACGCGTGGATGGCCCGCGCCTTCCCGCAATTCGAACGCAGTGTGGCGATTGTTTCCAGCGACATGCTGATCACCGAACCGCGTCCGGATCTGTTGCAGGAAATCGGCTTGACCAGCGGCGTCACCGTGCTCGATTCGCGGATTTTCGTGCACTACTACCACAACACCCCGGACGGCCGGATCATGCTCGGCAAGGGTGGTAACACCTTCGCCTTTGGCGGGCGGATGTTGCCGGTGTTCGATCAGCCGTCGCCCTACGCGGGCCTGCTCAAGCGCAGCCTTGACGATTTTTTCCCGGCGTTTGCTGACGTGAAAGTCGACGCGACCTGGAACGGCCCGTCAGATCGCTCGGTCACCGGTTTGCCGTTCTTCGGTCAGATGAGCAGCAGCGGCAATGTGTTTTACGGTTTCGGTTATTCCGGCAGCGGCGTCGGCCCGTGTCACATGGGCGGGCAGATACTTGCGTCGCTGGTGCAGGGGCTGGATAACCCATGGACGCGCTCGCCGCTGGTCAACGGGCCGCTGGGGTATTTTCCGCCGGAGCCAATCCGCTACCTGGGATCGTTGATGGTGCGTAACGCCATCCGCCGCAAGGAGCGCGCCGAAGACCATGGCCACCGGCCCCGGCATCTGGACGTACGCCTGGCGAAATTCGCCGCGGCGGCGGGCAAGGCTGACAAGGGCTGAGTTAATCAGATCCAATGGTCGGTGACTGATTTTGTGGCGAGGGGATTTATCCCCGTTGGGCTGCGAAGCAGCCCCAAAGCCATTCGATGCGGTGCGTCAGTCAAACGTAGGCTGTCTGGACTGGGGCCGCTTCGCAGCCCAACGGGGATAAATCCCCTCACCACAAGGGATCTCACAGGGTCAAATCATGGGCTGCAGTTACAAGGTATAGGCATGGCTGAAGTCATGGGCTGGCGCGATTCAGCAACCAGTCGAGCAACAGACTGCTGTCAGTCGCGGACGGTGTTTCGCGGGGTGTGGGGTTGCGGGTGGTGCCCAGGCACAGGATCGGCCGGTCTGGATCGCTGTCGAGAAAACTCACCCACACTTCACTGCCGACGCTGGGCAAATCATAAGGTGCGATTCGGCCGTTGGCCCGGGTCATGGCGATGGGTAGCCAGATGGCGTCGGTGTCGGCGACTGGTGGCGATTGCGATTGTGATGGCCACAGCCTGACGGCAATCCGCCCTTGCGCGTCGAGCCGCGCAGCTTGCCCCGGTGTTCCCAGCACTTGCGCCAGGTGATAGCCCGCAATGCTCGGGCGCGGTTGCTGCAGTGGCGGGCGAAAGTCGGTTGACCACGGTTGGGCAGTGAAATCGTTGTAGTAACGGTGCACCGTCGGTGCCGGGTCGAGAATCGACGGGTGTTGCCCGTGATGGCGCAGGGTAGTGATCCGCCATTGTTCGTTGAACTGGCTGATGGGATGTTCCGTCACTTGCAACAAGTGCCCGCTGAGCAAACCGACGCAGTCACTGCGGCCATTGATTGAACGATGTTGGCAACGTTGTCGTTCAAGATGGCGACGACTGCGTTGTTCACTGTGGCGTTGCTGCGGCGAAGGCACCGGCAGCGACGGTTTTGACGGGGGCTGATTGGCCGCATCCCCATCGGCCGTCTGGAGCCCTCGATTGCGCACGGCGTGCAGAGTGGGGATGGGCGCGGCGTGGTGGTGCTGGTACAGCGAACGGACACAGGGCGAGGACGCTTGCTCATCCTCCATAAACGGCACCAATGCCGGTTCTTGCGGCAGACTCAGGCTGTCATCGGCGAACACGACAACGTGCCCCTCCGTGCTGTGCTCGAAGTGATAGTGAATGCCTTCTTCTTCGCAAAGCCTGTGCAGCAGCGCCAGATCGCTTTCCTCGAACTGCACGCAGAACGGCCGCGCCGGATACTGACCCACGGTCATTTCAATTCGGAAGCTGTCGGCCGGCAGGGCGTTTTCAGCGAGCAACTGTTCAAGAATCTGCGGCACGCTCAGTTGCACGAACACCCTCCGTTTACACGGCTGCGCCATCCGTTGCAGCGCCGGCACCACGATCAGTCGATAGCCGATGCGGTGCGCCCCGCGATGTTCGCAGCTGGCACTGTCGATCATGCCGTGAATGCCGTGATGGTCGTCCAGACGCAGAAATACCGGTTGCTGCACCAGCGTGCCCGGCGTCACGGCGGGGGCCAGGCCGATCAGTTCGATGTCGAAACGGTAGGGTTGGTTGAGCGCTTCCTCGCCATTGAAACGCACCACCGGCAGGCATAACCCACTGTCGGTCAGGGTGAGGGTAAACGGACTTTCCTTGTCATTGAGCATTCGAACAGGCTCTGTCAGGCAATACGGGCCTCAGAGGGTACGAAACCGTGGCGCGGAATGGTCATGTCAAAGGGTGTTTTCAGAATCGCCCTACAAGCTCTGGTGAAGATGTCGATTCCACATTGGATTTTTTTTGGTCGATTGCCGACTTTAGGCCGTATAAACTTGGCGCCACGCGTCGGCCAATAGATGTCTCGGCGCCACAGATCAAGAGAGTGAGTAATGGGCGCACAGTGGAAGGTTAAACACAAAGAAGCGGCATCCAATGCCAAGGGCAAGATCTTCGGCAAACTGGTGAAAGAAATCACCATTGCTGCGCGCAACGGTGCCGATACCGCGACCAACGCGCACCTGCGTCTGGTGGTCGAACAGGCCAAGAAAGCCTCGATGCCGAAAGAAACCCTCGACCGCGCAATCAAGAAAGGCGCGGGCCTGCTGGGCGAAACCGTGCAATACCACCGCGTGACCTACGAAGGTTTCGCCCCGCACCAGGTGCCGTTGATTGTCGAGTGCGTCACCGACAACATCAACCGCACCGTGGCGGAAATCCGCGTGGCATTCCGCAAGGGCCAATTGGGCGCTTCCGGTTCGGTGGCCTGGGACTTCAACCACGTCGGCATGATCGAAGCATCGGCAGACACTCCGGACGCCGATCCGGAAATGGCCGCCATCGAAGCCGGTGCCCAGGATTTCGAGCCGGGTGAAGAGGGCGCGACCCTGTTCATCACCGATCCGACCGACCTCGACGCGGTGCAGAAAGCCCTGCCGGAACAAGGCTTCACCGTGCTGTCGGCCAAGCTTGGCTACCAGCCGAAAAACCCGGTCAGCGGTTTGAGCGATGAGCAGATGGCTGAGGTTGAAGCGTTCCTCGAAGGCCTCGACAACCATGATGACGTGCAGGATATGTTCGTCGGTCTGGCTGGCTGATCTGTTTATTCAGTAGAGCCGCCATCGCGGGCAAGCCCGCTCCCACAGGTATGGCGTCGTGCACTAATTCCGTGATCGCCGCAAACCCTGTGGGAGCGGGCTTGCCCGCGATTGATCGCGCCGCGGTCACGGCTTTTGCAATACCTCAATCACTTCACTGAACCCCGGCCGCCCAAGCACATCGGGCTGACAGCATCGCCGCTCCAGCGCTTCAAGCACCTGACGTCGCTCATCACTCAGTCCCGAGTCGATCCGCGCCAGCAATTCCCCCAGCAAGACCCCGAACGCCCGTACTTCAATGCGCTGCAGCGCGCGCGTTTCCATGCTGTCGGTGGTGGCATGAAACGACGCTGCGCCGAAATCCCCGAGTAAACAGTCACCCTGATCGTTCAACAGAATGTTGTGTCCATAGAGATCGCCATGGGTGATGCCTTGCTGATGCAGATGCTCAGCCGCCGACGCAACGCCCATGGCAATGCGCAGTGCAACCTGTGCGCTGAAGCGGCAATCCTCGGCGTAGACATCCCGCGAGCAGGACGCCAGGCTCGGCAATCCAGCCAGGTTGGCAAAGCTCGGATCGATCAGTTGCATGACCAAACCTTGCTGGCCGTCGGGATGGCCGTGGATGCGACCTTCAATTCGAATCAGATTCTGGTGCAGCCCAGCCGTGATGCAGGCGTTCATTTCGTGCAGCGGTGAGCCATCGCTGGTCATTTCGCCTTTGTACAACTTCACCGCAACCGGCGTCACCGCACCATCGGCGCGTTGCCAGATCGCCCGGGAAATCACCCCGGAGGCGCCTTCGCCCAGTTGTTGCTCCAGACGCAGCGCCGACCAGTCGATCTGCGGTGTCGCTTCAAGAGCCGCGGCGTCGGCTTCGGTTTCCAGCGGATTGCCGGCGTAGGCCAGCCACGTCAGGCTCGGCAACGTCAGTAGCCAGTGTGGCAACTCGGTCAACTGGTTGGCGGCGATGCGCAGCAGTTCCAGCCGGTGGCAATGACTCAGCGAAGACGGCAACGATTGCAGGCGATTGCCCGCCAGCATGAGTTTTTGCAGGTGTGGACGTTCACCCAGTTCGCTCGGCAGTGTTTCGATGCAGTTGTCCGTCAGGATCAGCCAGCGCAGCAGCGGTGGCAGGGCAGCGCCAGGTACGTCGGCGATGCGGTTGGCCTTGAAGCCGATCATCGTCAGCGCCGCGCATTGGCCAAGGCAGGCGGGCAGTGCGGTGAACTGGTTGTCGGAGCAGAACAGCACGCGCAATCGAGTCAGGCGATGCAGGTCATCCGGCAGGCAGCTCAAGGCGTTGCCGCTGAGATTGAGGACTTCCAGGGTGTCGGCCAGATCGAAGATTTCTGCCGGGAACTCGGTCAGGCCGCAGGACAGGTCCAGCCGCGTGATGCCCGACAATTCGCCGGCGCGCAATTGAGCAAGGGTGTGCATATGGGAATTCGCAATAAGGGGGTCGCTGGGAATGGGCGACATGATAGCGGCAAAGCTGTTGTTTGAAATTTTCTCGGATCTTGAAAACGCTACAAAACCCTGTGGGAGCCAGCCTGCTGGCGATAGCTATTTTTCAGCCGACGAGTGTTTTGCAGGTTTGCTCCGTTCAATTGTGGGAGCGAGCTTGCTCGCGAAGGCGTCCGCTCTGTTGATGGTGTTTTTGCTGATTGGGTACATATCCGGTGCTGCGGTAATGGCCTCTTGGGGTTGCGCCCTGACGTTCGGCCCTCGCTGTGGCTCGGGTACCTTCGCTCCGGGCGTTCGCACATTTCAACTGTAGGAGCTGCCGAAGGCTGTGAGCTTTTGATTTTGGTTGTTAATAAACAGATCAAGAGATCGCAGCCTGCGGCAGCTCCTACAGGGGGCGCTCAGTAAACTCAGTCCCTGTGGGAGCTGTCCGTGCTGTGTTCTTCCTGCAACTGCCCCAACCGGCTGCGGGTCCGGGCCAGATCGGTAACCTGACCCGCCAGGCTTTCGCCCAGAGGCAATCGACCGAGCAACGTCAGGTGTTTGTCCTGGTCGTAGAGCACGTCGATCAAGTTGATGAACCGCTGCTGCGCGGCAATCGAGCATTCGTCCAGTTCCGGCAGTCCGTCGATGATCCAGTGGTCGAAGCGGCGGCACAATTGCAGATAGTCCATGACGGCCGTCGGCTGTTCACACAGGTCAGCGAAGGTGAAGCCGACGCGGCGGTCCTCGCAAAAACGTGCGCGAAACGCCCTTGAGCCAACGGTTAATGAAATGGCTGGCGCATCCTCTGTCGGCAGGTTCAGCGCCTCACGCTGAGCGGGCGTGGCTGGCCACACGTAGAGGCCCTGAGTGAACACCTGATGCGCATGGCTGCGCATCTGACTGCGGTAGTCGTGAGGGCCGCCGACTTCCATGACCTGCATGCGCGAGTTGATCAGCTCGATCACTGGTTTGAACCGGGCGTGGTACAGCGGATTGGGCAGCAAGCCTTCGGGCGGATAGTTGGAGGTCACCAACAGCAGAATCCGCCGTTTGAACAGCGCCTTGAACAGTCGGGTGATGAGCATCGCGTCGCCAATGTCATGCACATGAAACTCGTCGAAACACACTACCCGACAGTCCAGCAGCAGTGCATCGAGCGTGGTGGCGAGGGCATCGTCCTGATGGCGATGGTCGAACATGCCCTGATGCAGTTGCGCAAAGAATTCATGGAAGTGCAGGCGACGTTTCTGCGCAATGGGCAGTGCCTGAAAAAAGCCGTCCAGCAGCCAACTCTTGCCGCGCCCCACGCTGCCGTACAGATACAGACTCGGTGGGGTTTGCGCTGTTGCGCCGAACAGCAGACTGGCCTGCTGCGCCATGCAGTCGATCACGCGCAGCTGACTGTGGCTGAGGGTGTAACCCTGGCCGTTGGCCTTGTCCCGGAAGTAATCGCGGATCAACCGGGCGTTGGCGTCATGGCCGGCGTTGGCGGGCCTGCCTTTGCCGAACAAACGGCGCAGCACCGGCCAGCGCTGGGTCAGTCGCGATCGTTTCGGTGGTTGGGCGGGCACTGGCGGTCACTCCGTATTTCGTCGAGCCGGCGCGGCGGCATAGTTTAACCAGTCGCGGAACGAGCCTTCCAGCACAGCCGCTCGAGAGTGGGCGGTCAGTGAACAATTGTGCGGCGTGTACAACCTGATAATAAGCGGCGCACCCAATCGCCGGCAGGCTGATTCCAGATTGGAATCCGCGTTGATTTTCAGAATTGCAGCGATTGCTTGAGCAGTGGCGCGGCCGGTGTATCGACCGGACTGACCATCGCATAGTTGTAACCACCGCCTGACCAGTAGTCCGCCTGCAAATCCCCATCACTGCGACTGCCCCTGGGCAAGAAGGTGTTTTTTGGCCCAGGCGGTCGCACATAAAAACTGACCTTGTGCCCACTCGCATCCTCATACATCACCATCGCCGCCGGCCCTTCATCGGTACTCAGCAAGCGTCCGCTGACCGGTTCAAACCCCGCCGCCGCCAAATCTGGCAAGCGACCGACCCGAGTGAAATAGCGGTCGAGCCAGCGCTGCATGTCGCCAGCACCCTCGACCTTGTAATCCGCGGGCAGCATGCCTTGCTGGGCAATCAACCGATACGCTTGCAAGGCGTCGGTCATGGGTAACACGGAGGCGCGCACCAAGGTCATTTCCCGTGCCTGCCAACCGCTGAAACCACCGACGCTCACCGCGATCAGCAACACCGCTGCGCTGGCCAGATGGCGGCGTGACTGACGCTGGCGGCGCTGACGAATCATCGTCGGATCAAGCGCTGGATTGGCCGGTTGCTGCAAGGCGCCGCTCAGTGCCGCACGCAGTTGCTGGGCGTCCTGTTGCCAGGCGCGCACCTGAGCGGCCTGGTCTGGATGGTTGCCGAGCCAGGTTTCCAGCAAGCGCCGGTCGGCGTCGCTGAGTTGGTGGTCGACGTAGGCGTGCAGGTCGCGCTCGCTGGGAGGCATGCTGATCATTTGAGTATCCGCAAAGAAGGACTGATGATTTCGCCGTCGCTGAGTTGGCGCAAAGCCTGGCGGGCGCGGGACAGGCGTGACATCACGGTGCCGATCGGGGCGTCGAGAATCTCGGCGACCTCTTTATAGGAAAGGCCCTCAACCGAGACCATCAGCAGCAGCGCGCGCTGTTCGCTGGGCAGTCGGTCGAACGCTTGCAGGGTCGATTGGGCGATCACGGTGCGCTCGGTCGACGGTTCGGCATCGTCGCGACCGGTGAAAAACTCGAGCATCCGCGCATAACGGCGGGAGCGGCGATGGGCATCGAGAAACTGCCGGTAGAGGATCGAAAACAGCCAGGCACGCAGATCCCCGTCAGCGCGCTTGCCGCCCCAACTCGACAGGGCCCGCTCAAGGCAAGCCTGCACCAGATCGTCGGCGCTGCTGCTGTTGCGCGTCAACGACACGGCAAAGCGCCGTAACCGGGGGATCAGTTCACGCAGTTGTTCGTCTAGCTCGTTCATGGCGAGGGGCTGCTCTTTGCCGAAAGGCGATGTTGAGAAGAAAGACGTCCCTCAAGGATGGTTATTCCATCCACCGGTTTGAAAATTTTTATCCCTTCTTCGTAGGATAGTTCGCTGCGATTTGTAAGCCGTGTAATGGATTCCACTTTCCCTGCTCAACCCATTTGCCAATCACGTTCGGCTACCGGCGCAACCCACGGGTGCGGAGCCGTACGTGAAAAATAAATCGTTGAGAAAAGGAAAGGGAAGTCCCATGCAAGCATTTGCGATGAATAACCGGTCGACATCGAACGCGAAGCCGAATCCGTTTGTTGAGCCCAACCCATGGCAACACTTCGGCTGCGGTCCGAGCGTCAAGCCTCACGCTACATTGATCCATCGTGCAATCGAACTTCAAGCAGCCAGCCGGCCTGAAGCAATCGCGGCCGAATATCAAAGCCAGTCCATCACTTACGGCGAGTTGAACCGCCAGGCCAATCGACTCGCCACGACATTGCTCAAGCAGGGTGTGGGCCCGGGCGATCATGTGGCGCTGTTTGTCGAGCGTTCGATCCCGATGCTGGTGGGCATGCTGGCCGTGCTGAAAACCGGGGCGGCCTATATTCCTCAGCACATCGGCATCACCCCCGCTGCGCAGCTGAGTCATATCATGGCCGTCGCTCAGGTTCGGGTCGTACTGACACTGTCCGAACTGGCGCGGGCGATTCCTCTGACAACGGATCAACAGTGCATCCACCTGGATGAATTCATTCAGGTGGCGAGCGTTGCCAGCGACGACTTGAATAGGTGTGGCGCGACGTCATCGCCGGACTCACTGTGCTTTATCCTGTTCACCTCGGGCACCACCGGACTGCCCAATGGCGTTCGCGTGACGCAACGTAATGTGTGCAATATTTTGCTGACCGAGCCCGGCAATCTGGGTATGCGACCGGGCCTGAAGGTTGGCCAGATCCTCAACATCGCTTTTGATATGGCGGCCTGGGAAGTACTGGGTTGTCTGGCCAACGGAGCGACGCTGTTGATCCGGGGCAAAGACATCGCGCAAACCGCCGAGCGCTGTGACGTGCTGATTGCGACGCCGTCGATTCTCGCTACGCTCGATCCTGCTCGTTGCAGACAGGTAAAAGTGGTTGCTCTGGCTGGCGAGCCCTGCCCACAACCGCTGGCAGATCGCTGGGCGGCGTTTTGCACTTTTTATAATGCCTGTGGGCCGACCGAGACCACCATCGTCAATACCATGCAGCACTATCGCGGCGCGGGTGCGTTGACGATCGGCAAGCCAACGCCCAACAACACCGTTTATGTACTCGACGACGCCGGACAGCTCTGCGCTCCGGGCGAGCAGGGTGAGATGTGGGCGGGCGGTGACTGCGTGACCGCCGGTTATCTGGGAAATCCGCAACTGACCAACGAACGCTATCGGCCCGATCCGTTTCTGGGGCAGGGACGTTTGATGTTCCGCACTCGGGACCTGGGACGCTGGACGGCGGACGGTGAGCTCGAACACCTGGGGCGTGTCGATGATCAGGTCAAGGTCAGGGGTTTTCGGGTGGAACTTGACTCGGTGTCAGCGGCACTGGAGTCCGTGCCGAACTGTGAGCGAGCAGTTACCCTCAAGCTCGACAGTCGCCATCTGGTGGCCTTCGTCTATCCCGCCGTCACAGACGTTGAAGTTGCGCGCAAACGTTGCGAAGAGCGCTTGGCTTATTATTGCGTGCCATCGTTGATTCTTGCTGTGGATCAAATTCCGCTGACCTCCCGAGGCAAGGTCGACAAGCGTTTGTTGCTTGAGTGGGCCGTGGCGCATCAGGCACAACACGCTCGCGCCGAGCAGCAGGTGCAGGCATGAACGGCACGGATTCGACGTTCGTGTTACCGGCCCGGCGCGCATTGTGGCGGCGTTTGGGAACGCTGCCGATGTTCTCGCATTACAACCGTCTGGTGTTGCTGGTGTTCGCCGGCAACATTGCCGCGTTGGTTTACGGTTTGAAAACCGGGCAGTGGTGGACGACTTCAGGCGTCGCTTTGCAAACTCTGTCTGGGTTGGTCGTCGCGAACTTGTCGATGGCGATACTGATTCGTCAGCAGTACGTCATCAATGGCTTGTTCTGGCTGGCGACCCGGGCGCCGACGTCCTGGCCGCTGGCGATTCGCCGGTCATTGGCCAAGGTCTACCATTTTGGTGGTCTGCACAGTGGTGGCGCGATGGCAGCCATTGTGTGGTTTGCGCTGTTGTTCGGCTCGATGATCTGGCTGCAATTCGAAGGGCCGGGCGGCGTTTCGTTGACCTTGATCGGGCTGAGCGGTGGCTTGCTCGGGCTGCTTTTACTGGTGGCGATCATGGCGCTACCGATCATTCGCGCGCGTTTTCACAATGCGTTCGAACGCACCCACCGCTTCGCCGGTTGGGCCGCTCTCGCGATGTTCTGGGCGATGACACTGGTGTTTGTCAGGGATCAACATCCTACGGCTGCGCTAACGGATGTCCTCTCGCAATCTGCCTCGTTCTGGATGCTGTTGCTGGTGACATTCAGCATTACCTTGCCGTGGCTGCGGTTGCGCCAAGTCCCTGTCAGTGTGGTGCCACTTTCCTCACACGCGGTGATAGTCCAGTTCGATCACGACACACCGTTTGCCGGCTCAGCCACCGCTATCAGTCGCAACCCACTGTGGGAATGGCATTCGTTCGCCAATATTCCTACTCCGGGGGAGGAAGGTTTCCGACTGATCATTTCCCGGGCGGGTGACTGGACGGGCGACTTCATTGAGCAGGCGCCGACCCACGTCTGGGTCAAAGGCATTACCACCGCAGGGGTGGCGCACATTGAAACGTTGTTCAAAGCAGTGGTGTATATCGCCACCGGCAGCGGGATTGGCCCGGTGTTGCCGCACTTGTTGGCCAAACAAATACCCATACGCTTGATCTGGTCGACCCGAAGTCCCAGAGCCACTTATGGCGATGCACTGGTGGACGAAATTCTCGCGGCGCAGCCCGATGCATTGATCTGGGACACCGATGTTTCAGGCAAACCCGACCTGGTGAAGTTGGCGTATTGCGCGCTGCAGTCGTTCGGCGCGGAGGCAGTGATTTGCATATCCAATCAGACATTGACGGAACGCGTGGTCGAGGAAATGGAGGCCAGGGGTATCCCTGCCTACGGCGCTATCTGGGATTCCTGACACCGCGTCGATATTTTTCTTAGTGTTACTTAATCCAGGGAAGGCAACGAACATGAACATATCGATCGAAAGACTCGGACGACTTGTGCTGAGCCGGCTCAATCGCCCACGAGCCCGCAATGCCTTGAGTCACCAAATGATGGGTGAACTCCACGATTCCCTGCGAGGCCTGGACAATGATGCGGAAGGCATCCAGGCATTTTTGGAGAAGCGCAAACCACGTTTTGAGCAGATTTAACGTGCTCAACGCATCAGCAAACGCAGTGACCTGAAAGAAACTACAGTTCAAAGGGAATAATCCTACGAGGCGTACGTCTCATAGCACCTTTCCCTATGGCCGATGGCCCTGGAGTCTTTCATGGTAGATCGCAGCTCTCCCAACGCTGCACCACCCGGCGGGCCGCAGCGCCCGCCATTGAGTGCCGCGAGCCTGATATTCCGCCTTGGCGCCATTGCCGTGGTAGTCGCCGCCGTGGCCGGGGCGTTTGCCTACGTTCATGGCACCTTTGACCCACAACGTCTGACGCCCAAAGCGCTGGTCGATTTGCTGGAAAAGAACAACGGCGTGCATCCCGGATTTCGCCGTAATCACGCCAAAGGCGTGTGCGTGATCGGGCATTTCGAGAGCAGTGGCGAGGCGCGAGTGTTTTCCACCGCGCAGGTGTTCAACGACCCGCGTACGCCAGTGGTCGGGCGATTTGCGCTGCCGGCGGGCAATCCTTATGCACCGGACAGCAGCGTGCCGATCCGCAGCCTGGCGCTGCGATTCACTCAGGCCAATGGTCAGCAATGGCGCACCGGGATGAACAGCATGCCGGTGTTCCCGGTTGGCACGCCTGAGGCGTTCTATCAGTTGCAGCAGGCGCAGTCGCCGGATCCGGCCACCGGCAAACCGGATCCGACCAAGGTGCCCGCATTTTTTGCAGCGCACCCGGAAGCCGTGCCGTTTCTGACTTGGGTGAAGACCGCCAAGCCGTCCGCCAGTTACGCCACTGAAACCTATAACAGTGTTAACGCGTTCTATCTGGTGGACGCCAGCGGCAAAAAACAGGCTGTGCGCTGGAGCATGAAACCCCTGGCGCAGGACGCTGCGGGTGCCACCGCGCCTGAGGGTGGGGATTTTCTGGAGAAAGACCTGGTGCGACGTTTGGCCTCCGCGCCTTTGCGTTTTCAGTTGAACATTACCTTGGCCAATGCCGATGACCCGGTGAACGACGCCAGCAAAACCTGGCCCGAGGGGCGCAAGGTTTTGAACGCCGGCACCTTGGTGCTGGAGCGAACCCAACCGCAACTGAGCGGTGAGTGCCGTGACATCAACTACGATCCGTTGGTGCTGCCGGCCGGCATTCAAGGTTCCGACGATCCGTTGCTCGCGGCTCGCTCCGCTGGTTACGCCGATTCCTACCTGCGACGCACCAGCGAAGTCAGCCAGTTGCCCGCCGCCAAACAGGAGGCTCGCCCATGAGCGCTCAACCGACCCATTTCGCGCTGCTGGCGCGGCTGCTGCATTGGCTGATGGCGCTGATGATTATCGCCATGCTGTTTATTGGCGCCGGCATGGTCACTTCGGTTTCCGAGCGCCATGAATGGCTGATCCATCTGCACAAGCCATTGGGTATTGCAATTCTGGCGCTGGTGATCGTGCGTCTGCTGGTGCGATTTTCCACCCGGCAACCACCGCTGCCGGCCGACTTGCCGGATTGGCAGGTGATGGCGGCCAAGGCTTCGCATGTATTGCTGTATGCGCTGATGCTGGTGTTGCCTTTGCTGGGTTGGGCGATGATCAGTGCGTCGGGCGAGCCGGTGATGCTCAGCAGCTCGCTGCAGTTACCGGCAATTGTGCCGGCCGATGCGCAGTTGTTTTCGCTGCTGCGCAAGGCCCATGGGTATCTTGCGTATCTGTTGTTTCTGACGGTGCTGCTGCACCTGGCGGCGGCGCTGTTCCATGGCTGGGTGCGCCGCGACGAGGTGCTCGACAGCATGTTGCGCGGGCGTGATCGTCGTTAGCCGGTCTGAGTGGCGCATTGTGAAGATGCGCCACTTCTCAAAGTCAGGTACCAGTACGCCAGCGCAATGGCATTGATGCCCGCGCCCAGCCAGCACACACCGATCCATCCGGCCCACGCATACATGGCGGTCGAGCCGATTGAGCCCAGTGCGCTGCCGATCGAATAGAACAACATGTAACCGGCGGTGAGGCGGCTTTGTGCTTCCGGGCGCACGCTGTAAATCATGCTTTGGCTGGTGACGTGCACGGCTTGCAAGCCCAGATCCAGGGTGATCACACCGAGCAGCAACGCCCACAGCGAGGATTGAGTGAGGGCGATCGGCAGCCACGAGCCGAGCATCAACAACAGCGATAAACCGCTGACCCACTGGCCAAGACCGCGATCAGCCAAATGCCCGGCACGGGCGGCGGCCAGCGCGCCTGCGGCCCCGGCGAGTCCGAACAATCCGATTTCGCTGTGGGAAAGCGACAGCGGCGGGGCGGCTAGCGGCAGCACCATCGGCGTCCACAGCACCATGGCGCTGGCGAAGGTAAGCAGGGCCAGCATTGCGCGCTGACGCAGTACCGGCTCTTCTCTGAACAGACTGAATACCGAGATGATCAAGGCGCTATAGGTTGTCGTCGGTTGTGGGTTTTCATCTTTGGGCAGCACACGAAACAGCAGCAAAGCCATCAACAACGTCAGCCCCGCCGACAGCAGATAAATTGCCCGCCACCCAGCCAGATCGGCCATTGCGCCTGCGACCGTACGCGCCAGCAATATGCCGACCACGATGCCGCTGGTGACCACGCCAACCACACGCCCGCGCTGTGCCGGGATCGCCAGCGTCGCAGCATAAGCCACTAACACTTGCGTCACCACGGCGAGCAGGCCGGTCAAGGTCATGCCGATCAACAGCCACAGGTTGCTGGGTGCCACTGCGATCATCAACAACGCTGCGGCCGACAATAGCGTCTGCGCGACGATCAATCGTCGTCGGTTGAGCAAATCGCCAAGCGGCACTAGTAGTATCAGACCTACGCCGTAACCGACCTGAGTCAGGGTAATCACGATGCCTATGGTTGCCGGCGACATGGCGAAGGCTTCGGCCATGGCGTCGAGCAGCGGTTGCGCGTAATACACATTGCCCACGGCCAGACCACAGGCAACGGCAAAGAGCAGCACCACGCTGTTGTTGAGTGAATGAGGTTTCATGCCCGGATTCCCTTTTAGGTTGCAAATTAAAACCAGAATCCACAGTAGGTAATCTGGTTTCGTTTTGCAACCTGATCGAGCAAGGCTGTGTATGGCACAAAACAAAAGATCGCAGACAGGCTGCGATCTTTTGCGGATTACCGGGAGCGGGGGATCAACGCAGGGTGTCGACCATGTCGGCAATAGTGGTCAGCACGTCTTTGCCCAATTGCCTGGAGCGTTTGCCCGACCAGCCGGTGTGTGGATCTGGATGGTCGTCGTGATCCTTGAACGGCATTTCCAGGGTCAGCGACAGGCAATCGTACTTCTGGCCGACGCTGTTGCACGCCAGGGTCATGTTGGCTTGGCCCGGTTCGTCGCGGGTGTAGCCGTACTTGGTCTGGAAGTCTTTGGTGGTGTGCTTCAAGTGGCTGCGGAAGTGCTCTTCGAGCTTCTCGATGCGCGGTGTGTAGCCCGGATTGCCTTCACAACCGGCGGTAAATACGTGCGGGATGGTTTCATCGCCATGGGCGTCGAGAAACAGATCGACACCGTATTTTTCCATTTGCTGCTGCACGAAAAGCACTTCAGGGCTGACCTCCTGAGTGGCGTTCTGCCAGGCGCGGTTCAAGTCCTGGCCCATGGCATTGGTGCGCAGGTGACCATGGAAAGCGCCGTCCGGGTTCATGTTTGGAACCAGATAAAGATCGGCGCTGGCGAGCAATTTTTTCATGACCGGATCATCGTGTCTTTCCAGGCGCTCGATCACGCCTTCCATGAACCATTCGGCCATGTGTTCGCCCGGGTGTTGCTGGGCGATGATCCAGACTTTGCGCTGGCCTTCGGCACCTGTGCCTTTGCGCAGCAATTGAATGTCGCGGCCTTCGACGCTCTTGCCGGTAGCCAGCAGTTCGGTGCCGGCTTTGGTCAGGGCCTGCTCGATCAGCCAGTCGTGACGGCCACGGCTGTAGGGTTCGAAGTAGGCGAACCAGGCGTGGGTCTGGGTGGCTTCAAGGGAGAAGCGCAGGCAGTCGCCTTCGAATATCGTCGGCACACGGAACCAGTTGACGTGATCGTAGGAGGCCACTGCCTGATAGCCTGGCCAGCCTTTGCTGTAAGTGGATTGGCTGGCGTTGTTCAGGCGAAACCAGTGCTCCTGGCCGACATGCAAGCCGCTGGCCTTGAAGTGAAACCACTGGAAATGCGCGCTGCGGGTGTCCGGGCGGATGGCCAGAACCGGGTTGAGCGGATTACTGATATCGATGACTTGGATATTGCCGCTGTCGAAGTTGGCGCTGATGTCGAACGAAGATTTGGCCACGGTCATAATCGGTTCCTGAATATGATTTTTATGGCCGTTACTTTACACACAAGACAGGCGTGAAACCGAGGGGAATTGTGGGGTGGAGGCGGGGGCGTCCTCCATGACGCGGATGCAGCTTAGAGTGTATGCGATTGATTCTCAAGTGCTATCTGCTGTTAGTTTTCCCCAATGCAGCCGGGCTTGTCTTGCCAATCGATATTCTTTTGATATTATCCGCGCCATCGAATTTGCAGCATCCAAAGACTTCATTAGCCTGAAGCCATAAGCCCGAAAAACGGGCAAAAAAAGACCCGGCAAAAAGCCGGGTCAAAAACCGTGATTAGCCTGATGAGGAGATAGGCCAGAAGACCGACCTAAGGTCTCTGGTCCATCGACTGATCTCGCGACCAGCTGCATGCAATAATAATCATTATCATTTGCAAGTCAAATGTTTTCATCTGCGCGATTGGAAAATTCTTTCCTTTCTCGCCCTCAGGTTTCTTCGCCATCGAGCGAGTGGTCGACCATCGCCCGCGCCATATCCACCATGTGCACCACCGAAAATGCCAGGTCACGGCTCGCGCCCTGCAGGTTTTCTGCTGCCTTGAACGCGGTGGCTGCCGCGCATCGCAGCAGATCCGAGGCGTGGACCAGGGCTTCTTCGCCGCTGAGATGGCGCCTCACATCGAAGAAACGCTCATCGACCTCGGGCTCTGACACAGCTGGTTTCAAGTAATAGTCCAGTGCTCGTTGTGCCGCGGCGTTGCCTTGTGGCGAGGTGAACGTGGTGTCCATTTGCAGATCGGGCAAGTCTTTGCTGCTGATATTCATGATGACGACCGCTCCTTGTTCAATTGAAAATCCGTGCTTTCAGAATAGTACGAAATGTAGTTGTCACTAATAATTAAATACTACAATTTGTGTTTTGCCGCGCTGAAGGCGTCCGCGTAAGGTGCTGCACATGGATAAATGGATTGAGTTGGTCAAGGCCAAGATGAGTGAACTCAAAATCACTCAAACAGTGCTCGGAGAGCGCGTCGGTATGTCCCAGGGAGGGATCGGTCATTGGCTGAACAAACGTAGGGAACCGGGCATCACTGAAATGAATCGCGTGCTGCAAGCGCTGGGCATGGATTATCTGGAAGTGGTGCTGCTGATCCGCGAGCCGCAAGAGGCGCCGGATGATGAGATGCCGTTGGCGCAGAAGTACAACCCGTACTTCCGTTACCCGGTCAGCGACTGGCGAGCACCGTGCGAAGTGCGCGAAAGCGGGCAGCCCACGTATGTGCCGACAGACAAACAACGCTTCGAACTGACGGATTATCACGCCCGAGGTGCTGCGTTCTGGCTGAAGGTGACGGGTGATTCGATGACCGCACCCAGTGGCACAAGCATTGCTGAAGGCATGCTGATTCTGGTGGATCCGGAAGTGGAGGCAGTGCCTGGCAAACTGGTGATCGCCCAGCGGCCGGAAAGCGATGAGGCGATTTTTCGCAAACTCGACGAAGAGGGCGGCCAGCGCTACCTGGTACCGCTCAATCCGACATGGCCGAAAGCACTGTTTACCGATGAGTGTCGAATTATCGGCGTAGTGGTTCAGGCAACGGCGCGATTCTAATCAGATCGATCCTCGCCAAGCGTAGGATCGATCTTCATTTCATACAGCTTCCAATTCAACCAAAGCGCTGCCTTCGCCAACCATTTCGCCTTCCTGGCAATACAGCGCCTTGATCACGCCGGCGTGTGGTGCGCGGATGCTGTGTTCCATTTTCATGGCTTCCAGCACCACCAGTTGCGCACCCGCCTCGACCGATTGACCTGCTTCGACCAGAACCCGGACGATGCTGCCGTTCATTGGCGCAGTCAGTCCGCCTTGATGACTGTGGCTGGCTTCGACAGCGCTGATCGGGTCGTACGACTCGACACGCCGCAACTCGCCTTCCCACTGCAGATACAGCGAATCGCCCTGACGGATAGCGCGTAAGTCACGACGCACGCCGTCGTGCTCGACAATCAGCGCTTCACCCATCAGTTTCGCGTTGCTACCTGTACTCAACGTCAACGCGCGATCCTGACCCTCGCAACTCAAGTGCAGGGTGATTTCCGGCGGCAGACCCGCGCGCAAACCGCTATTGCGAGCCCACGGCGAACTCGGGTCATCAGCCCGCGCAATGCTCGGCAGGCTCTGTGCAAACGCCTGCGCCGCCACATTCCAGAACGCATCACTCAACTCGGCCGGAGCCGGCAGCAGTTGCTCCTGATAACGCGGAATAAACCCGGTATCCAGTTCCGCCGCCGCGAACGCGGGGTGAGCGATGATCCGCCGGAGAAAATTGATATTGGTTTTCAACCCGCCAATCGCAAACTCATCGAGCATGCTCAACAGCCGTAGGCGCGCCTGCTCACGATCCTCGCCCCAGGCAATGAGCTTGCCGAGCATCGGGTCGTAGAACGGCGAAATCTCGTCACCCTCCGTGACGCCGCTGTCCACCCGCCGCCCTGGGCCGTCAGCGGATTCGCGATACAACGCCAGACTCCCGGCAGCCGGCAGGAAGTCATTCGACGGATCTTCGGCATATAACCGAACTTCAATGGCATGGCCATTGAGCGGCACTTGCTCCTGAGTGATCGGCAACGCTTCACCACGCGCAACGCGGATCTGCCACGCCACCAGATCCAGGCCGGTAATGGCCTCGGTCACAGGGTGCTCAACCTGCAGCCGTGTGTTCATCTCCATAAAGAAGAATTCGCCGCGAGCATCGAGCAGGAATTCCACGGTGCCCGCGCCAACGTAGCCGATCGCCTGCGCCGAACGCACAGCGGCTTCACCCATCGCGCGGCGCAGCTCTGGCGTAAGGCCCGGTGCCGGCGCCTCTTCGACGACTTTCTGATGGCGGCGCTGGATCGAGCAATCACGTTCATTGAGGTAAAGGCAGTTGCCGTGCTGATCGGCAAATACCTGGATTTCCACATGACGTGGCTTGAGCAGGTATTTCTCCACCAGCATCCGCGAATCGCCGAACGACGATTGCGCTTCACGTTGAGCGGAGGCGAGGGCTTCGGCCAGTTGGCTGACCTCCTCGACGACTTTCATGCCTTTGCCGCCACCGCCAGCAGTGGCTTTGAGCAGCACCGGATAACCGATGCGTTCGCAGGCATCGCGGAAGGTGTCGAGGTCTTGCGCTTCGCCGTGATAACCCGGCACCAGCGGCACGCCAGCCGTTTCCATCAGCGCTTTGGCGGCGGATTTGCTGCCCATGGCGTCGATGGCCGAGGCGGGCGGCCCGAGGAAGATCAAACCGGCGGCTTCGACGGCGCGAGCGAATCCGGCGTTCTCGGAAAGAAAACCATAACCCGGATGAATCGCCTGTGCGCCGCTGGCCTTGGCCGCTGCGATCAGTTTGTCGATTTGCAGATAACTGTCGGCCGCTTTGCTGCCGCCCAGATCTACGCGGATATCTGCTTCACGGCTGTGTCGCGCATCACGGTCGGTGGCGCTGTGCACCGCGACGGTGGTCAGGCCCAGGGCCTTGGCGGTGCGCATGACCCGGCAAGCGATTTCGCCACGATTGGCCACCAGCAGGGTGGTGAGAACAGGTGCGCTCATCAACGCGGCTCCTTGGTGGTGGTTGCGGCTTGCCAGTTCGGCGGACGTTTTTGCAAAAAGGCGCGCAAGCCTTCCTGGCCTTCAGGGCTGACGCGGATGCGGGCGATGGCGTTTTCGGTGTAGCGGCGCAGGGCTGGAGTCAGCGCACCGTTGCCGACTTCACGCAACAGATCCTTGCTGGCGCGCATGGCAGCAGGGCTGTTGAGCAGCAGATTATCGATCCATTGCTCGACCTGTTGCTCAAGCTCTGCGTTGGGATAGCTCTCGGACAACAAGCCGATTTCCCGCGCACGTTGTCCACCAAAACGCTCGGCGGTCAGGGCATAGCGGCGTGCTGCGCGCTCGCCAATGGCCTGCACCACAAACGGACTGATCACCGCTGGCGCCAGGCCGATACGCACTTCCGACAGGCAGAACTGCGCATCATCGGCACCAATCGCCATGTCACAGCAACTGATCAGACCCAGCGCGCCACCGAACGCCGCGCCTTGCACCACGGCCAGGGTAGGAATTCTCAGTTTGGCCAGGTTGTACATCAACTCCGCCAGTTCCCGAGCGTCGTCGAGGTTGGTGTGATAATCGAGTTCGGCCGATTGCTGCATCCACGCCAGATCGGCGCCGGCGCTAAAGTGCTTGCCGCGCCCGCGCACCAGCAGGAAACGCAGGCTGGCGTCGCTGGCAACCTTGTCGAGGGCGAGGATCAGCTCGCGGATCATTTCGGCGTTGAAGGCGTTGTTCTTCTCTGCACGGTTGAGCCAAAGAGTCGCAAAACCGCGTGGATCGCTGTGCAGTTCGAGGGTGTTGAAATCGCTCATGAGATTCTCCCGATCACATCCGGAACACGCCGAAGCGGCTCGGTTCGATAGGCGCGTTCAACGACGCGGACAAGGCCAGGGCCAATACATCGCGGGTCTGCGCCGGATCGATGACGCCGTCGTCCCACAGCCGTGCGCTGGAATAGTAGGGGTGACCCTGTTCTTCGTACTGGTCGAGAATCGGCTGCTTTATCTCGGCTTCCTGCTCGGCGCTGAACGCCTGGCCGCTGCGTTCGGCCTGTTCACGCTTGACCTGTACCAGCACGCCCGCCGCTTGTTCGGCGCCCATCACGCCAATGCGCGCGTTCGGCCACATCCACAGGAAGCGCGGATCGTAGGCGCGACCGCACATGCCATAGTTACCCGCGCCAAAGCTGCCGCCGATGATCACGGTAAATTTCGGCACCTTGGCGCACGCCACTGCGGTCACCAGTTTTGCTCCGTGCTTGGCGATACCGCCGGACTCGTATTTCTGGCCGACCATGAAGCCGGTGATGTTTTGCAGAAACAGCAGTGGAATACCGCGCTGGCAAGCCAGTTCGATGAAGTGCGCGCCTTTCTGCGCAGCTTCGGCGAAGAGGATGCCGTTGTTGGCGAGGATGGCGATCGGGTAGCCGTGCAGATGGGCGAAACCGCACACCAGCGTAGTGCCGAACAGTGCTTTGAATTCATCGAACACCGAGCCATCGACCAGTCGCGCAATCACTTCGCGGACATCGAACGGCTGCTTGGCATCGGCCGAGACCACACCGTACAACTCGTCGCTTGCGTAGAGCGGGGCAATCGGCGCGCGTTGTTGCACTTCGCCGAGCTTGCGCCAGTTAAGGTTGGCGACGCTGCGGCGGGCAAGGGCGAGGGCGTGTTCGTCGCTTTCGGCGTAATGGTCGGCCACCCCGGAAATCTTGCAGTGCACATCGGCGCCGCCGAGATCCTCGGCGCTGACCACTTCCCCGGTCGCGGCTTTCACCAGCGGCGGGCCGGCGAGGAAAATCGTTGCCTGGTTGCGCACCATGATCGCTTCATCGGCCATCGCCGGTACATAAGCGCCGCCCGCGGTGCACGAACCCATGACCACGGCGATCTGTGGAATGCCCATCGCGCTCATGTTGGCCTGGTTAAAGAAGATCCGCCCGAAGTGTTCGCGATCCGGGAACACTTCGTCCTGACGCGGCAGATTGGCACCACCCGAATCCACCAGATAAATGCACGGCAAGCGGTTTTGCTGGGCGATGGTTTGCGCGCGCAGGTGTTTCTTCACGGTCAGCGGATAGTACGAGCCGCCTTTCACCGTCGCATCGTTGGCGACGATCATGCATTCGACGCCTTCAACCCGGCCGATCCCGGCGATCACGCCTGCAGCCGGAACGTCTTCGCCATAGACAGCGTGGGCGGCCAACTGGCTGATTTCCAGAAACGGCGAGCCCGGATCGAGCAGGCGGTTGATGCGTTCACGCGGCAGCAGTTTGCCTCGCGAGGTGTGGCGTTCCTGTGCTTTCGCGCCGCCACCCTGTGCGACTTGCGCGAGCAGGGTGTGCAGGGCGTCGACCTGTTTGAGCATCGCTGCGCTGTTGGCGGCGAATTCCGCTGAACGAGGATTGAGCTGAGTGTGCAGAATCATGGGCTACTCCGTAGCAGCTTCAAGTTTCAAGCTACGAGCTGCAAGTTGAGGCGAGAGCGCATGTCTCTTGCCGCTTGACGCTCGCAGCTTGCCGCTGACGAAATTCATTTCGTTTCGTTGAACAGTTCACGACCGATCAACATGCGACGGATCTCACTGGTGCCGGCACCGATTTCGTACAGCTTGGCGTCACGCAGCAGACGACCGGCGGGGAATTCGTTGATGTAACCGTTACCGCCGAGAATCTGGATCGCGTCGAGGGCCATCTGCGTGGCACGTTCGGCTGTGTAAAGGATTACGCCGGCAGCGTCCTTGCGCGTGGTTTCACCGCGCTCGCAGGCCTGGGCCACCGCGTAGAGGTAGGCGCGGCTGGCGTTGAGTTGGGTGTACATGTCGGCGACTTTGCCCTGGATCAGCTGAAACTCGCCGATGCTCTGGCCGAACTGCTTGCGGTCGTGGATGTACGGGACGATCAGATCCATGCACGACTGCATGATCCCGGTCGGGCCGCCGGACAGCACGACGCGTTCGTAATCGAGGCCGCTCATCAGCACTTTCACGCCGCCGTTAAGCACGCCGAGGATGTTCTCTTCCGGCACTTCGACGTCATCGAAGAACAGCTCGCAAGTGTTGGAGCCGCGCATGCCGAGCTTGTCGAACTTGTTGCTGCGGCTGAAGCCTTTCCAGTCGCGCTCGACAATAAATGCAGTGATGCCGTGGGCGCCTTTTTCCAGATCGGTCTTGGCGTAGATCACATAGGTGTTGGCGTCGGGGCCGTTGGTGATCCAGGTTTTGCTGCCGTTGAGGACGTAGCGGTCGCCACGTTTGTCGGCGCGAAGTTTCATTGAAACCACGTCAGAACCGGCGTTCGGCTCGCTCATCGCCAGCGCGCCGACGTGCTCGCCGCTGATCAGCTTCGGCAGGTATTTGGTTTTCTGTTCGTGGTTGCCGTTGCGGTTGATCTGGTTGACGCAGAGATTGGAGTGCGCGCCGTAGGACAACGCCACCGAGGCCGAGCCACGGCTTATTTCTTCCATCGCCACGACGTGCGCCAGATACCCAAGGCCAGCGCCGCCGTACTCTTCCGGCACGGTGATACCGAGCAGGCCCATGTCACCGAATTTGCCCCACATGTCGGCGGGGAACAGGTTATCGCTGTCGATTTGCGCCGCGCGTGGGGCGATCTCTTTAGCGACGAAGGACTGAACCTGATCGCGCAGCATGTCGATGGTTTCACCGAGGGCGAAGTTCAGGGATGGGTAGCTCATGGGTCACCTTTTGGCTTTTTTGTAGGGTGGGGAGGGCGGCGGTTCAGCTCTCACCTTGACGTTAACGTAAGCCTGCGATGAGTGGCTGTCAATCACACTTTACGTTAACGTCAACTTAGGCGAGAGTAGAGGCCGTTCAAGATTGAAAACGGACTGCCCCATGTGGGAGCGAGCTTTTGTGGCGAGGGGATTTATCCCCGTTCGGCTGCGAAGCAGTCGTGAAATCTGTAAATCTGATTTGTCTGGAGGTATGCAGGGGCGGCTTCGCCACCCAACGGGGATAAATCCCCTCGCCACAGTTGGCTCCCACAAAAAGTGCAATCCGGCAAACCCACTAATAAAGACAATAGGGGTCGTCATGGATCAACCCAGTGCAAATCCGCAGCGCAGTTACACCCGCGGATCCCAAGACAAAGCCTTGCTGGCGATGACCATCGGGCAGAAGTTCGACCAGACCGTCGCGCAATACCCGGACGGCGAGGCGTTGGTGGTGCGCCATCAGCAGCTGCGCTACTCCTGGCGACAGCTCGCGGACGCGGTGGATCTGCATGCCAGAGCCTTGCTGGCGTTGGGATTGCAGTCAGGTGATCGACTCGGCATCTGGGCGCCGAATTGCGCGCAGTGGTGCATCACCCAATTCGCCACCGCGAAGATCGGGGTGATCCTGGTCAACATCAACCCGGCCTACCGCAGCTCCGAACTTGAATATGTCCTCAAGCAGTCGGGCTGCAACTGGCTGGTCTGTGCCGGAGCATTCAAGACCTCCAACTATCACGACATGTTGCAGGGACTGCTGCCGGAACTGGCGGAGCAATCCATCGGCCAATTGCAAAGCGAGCGTTTGCCGGACCTGCGCGGCGTGATCAGCCTCGACGCACAACCGCCGTCGGGTTTCCTGCCGTGGTCGCAACTGGCCGATATGGCCGCGAGCATCGCCGCGCAACAACTGCATGAGCGCAGCGACAGCCTGCACTTCGATCAACCCGTCAACATCCAGTACACCTCCGGTACCACCGGTTTCCCCAAGGGCGCGACCCTCAGTCACTACAACATTCTCAATAACGGTTACATGGTCGGAGAAAGCATCGGCCTGACGCCGCGTGACCGACTGGTGATCCCGGTGCCGCTGTATCACTGCTTCGGCATGGTCATGGGCAATCTCGGTTGTATCACTCACGGCAGCACGATGATTTACCCCAGCGACGCGTTCGATCCGTTGTTGACTCTGCAAACCGTCGCCGAGGAAAAAGCCACCGGGCTCTACGGCGTGCCAACGATGTTCATCGCCATGCTCGATCAGCCGCAGCGCGGCGAATTCGATCTCTCTAGCCTGCGCACCGGCATCATGGCCGGCGCCACCTGCCCGATTGAAGTCATGCGCCGGGTCATCAGCGAGATGCACATGAGTGAAGTGCAGATCGCCTACGGCATGACCGAAACCAGCCCCGTTTCGCTACAGACCGGGCCGACGGATGAACTGGAACTGCGTGTAACCACGGTCGGCCGCACCCAACCGCAACTTGAAAGCAAGATCATCGACGAGGCCGGCAACCTGGTGCCGCGCGGCACCATCGGCGAACTTTGCACCCGTGGTTACAGTGTGATGCTCGGCTACTGGAGCAATCCGCAGGCCACCGCCGAGGCCATCGATGAGGCCGGCTGGATGCACACCGGCGATCTGGCGAGCATGAATGGCGATGGCTACGTGAACATCGCCGGACGTAACAAGGACATGATCATTCGCGGTGGCGAGAATGTTTATCCGCGTGAGCTGGAGGAGTTCTTCTTCACCCATCCGGCCGTGGCGGACGTGCAGGTGATCGGCATTCCGTGTTCTCGGTACGGTGAGGAGATCGTTGCCTGGATCAAATTTCATCCCGGCCACAATGCTTCCGAACTGGAGCTGCAAACCTGGTGCAAGGAGCGCATCGCGCACTTCAAGACGCCGCGGCATTTCAAGTTTGTAGAAGAGTTTCCGATGACGGTGACCGGCAAGATCCAGAAGTTCAGGATGCGTGAGATCAGTATCGAGGAGCTGAAAACAATTGAGCCCTAACCACAATCACTGTGGGAGCTGGCTTGCCAGCGATGGCGTCAGGTCAGCCAGCATCAACGTTGAATGATCTACCGCAATCGCTGGCAAGCCAGCTCCCACAGGGATTGGGGGGTATTCGGGAATCGCAGAAAGCACAAAGGGGAGCCGAGGCTCCCCTTTAATTTTGTCGTCGCGTGCTCTTTTTTATTATTGAGGGTCGGTCTGTTGTTGTTTTTGGCAACCGTGGCCCTTTACCGCTGTTTTTGGCGACCCCCATCCGGGGTCAAGAGCAAACGTATTTTTTTGAGCGCTGATCTGCTTTCTCGTTAAACGATCCAACCGATTCGGGAGCTACCTGAAGGTAGTTTTATTGTTCTCTGCCCGGTTGCGGGTCACTCCTGAGAGCACCCTGAAAAGCACACCTTCTCCAAAAAAATCTGTTAGCTGCGTCTCTGCCGTGTTGTTTTTGTTATGTCAGAGTCGTTACGTCTTATTTTTATTGGTTTGCTGCTTTTTATTCTTGTTATGCCATAGAGATAGCAGAACGCGTGCCAACTTTTAAAAACCCTTATAAATCAACAGCTTGATGTTTTTTCCGGTTTTGCTGCCCGGCCAAAGCCAGACAATTTGTTTCCGTGTTACTCGCTTGCGCCCACATTCTGCACGCAGCGGTAACACCGTTGACCTCACTGTGCGTTACGGGCCTTGGCCACGCGCGAGCCGCTTGGGCGACCGAGCACCGCGCTGATTTGCTGGCCCGCGGCAATCAAGGCGTCCAAGTCGATTCCGCTGTCGATCCCCAGACCGTTGAGCAGGTAAACCACGTCTTCGGTGGCGACGTTACCGCTTGCACCTTTGGCGTACGGGCACCCGCCGAGGCCGGCGATAGAGCTGTCGAACACCGCGATGCCTTCGAGCAGACTGGCGTAGATGTTGGCCATTGCCTGGCCATAGGTGTCGTGGAAGTGTCCGGCGAGTTTTTCTCTTGGCACCTGCGCCGAAACCACTTCAAACAGGCGACGAGTCGCGCCTGCGGTGCCGGTGCCGATGGTGTCGCCGAGCGACACTTCATAACAGCCCATCGCGTACAACTCGCGCGCAACCATGGCCACTTGCTCCGGCGCGACCGTGCCCTCGTAAGGGCAACCGAGCACACAGGAAACGTAACCGCGCACGGTAACGCCATGCTGTTTCGCCGCCTCCATGATCGGCGTAAACCGCGCCAGGCTTTCACTGATCGAACAGTTGATGTTGCGCTGCGAGAACGCTTCGGATGCAGCGGCGAACACCGCGACCTCCTTGACCCCAGCCGCGACCGCGTCTTCAAAACCACGCAGGTTCGGCGCCAGTGCACCGTAGGTCACGCCGGGTTTGCGCTGGATCTGCGCGAACACCTCGGCGGACCCGGCCATCTGCGGCACCCATTTCGGTGAGACGAAACTGCCGACTTCTATATAGCCAAGACCCGCGGCGCTTAAGGCGTCGACCAGGTGCACCTTGTCAGCCACGCTGATGGGCTGGGCTTCGTTCTGCAGGCCATCGCGCGGGCCGACTTCGATCAGGCGTACTTGGGAGGGGAGGGACATGGCGTTGACCTGCTTACATTTTGAGTTCGTGGAGAACCCTGTGGGAGCGGGCTTGCCCGCGATGGCGTCGGGTCAGTCAACATTAATGCTGGATGTTCCGGCCTAATCGCGGGCAAGCCCGCTCCCACAGGAAATGAGTGATGGCTGATTATTGCGTGACTTGCTGGCTCTTGAGCGTCTGCTCCAGCGCCTGCACGCAGCGTTCTTCGGCGGTATCGAGTTCCAGCTTCATCTGTTCGATATCCAGCAACTGCTGCTCCAGCTGTTCCCGGCGCTCGCTGATTTTCGCCAGCATGCTGTTGAGTTGTTTGGTGTTACCGCTGGACGGGTCGTAGAGTTCGATCAGTTCGCGGCATTCGGCCAGCGAGAAACCGATGCGCTTGCCGCGCAGGATCAGCTTCAGGCTGACTTTGTCGCGGGGCGAATAGATGCGTTCCTGGCCGCGACGCTCGGGGCTTAGCAGGCCTTGTTCTTCATAAAAGCGAATCGCCCGGGTGGTGATGTCCAGCTCGCGGGCGAGGTCGGAAATGCTGTAGGTCTGGCTGCTCATGAAAGCGCTCGATAAAAGGTCTTGGCGCTAAGCTAATGGCAGGTTGACGTTTACGTCAAGGACGAAAAGATCTCAGCCACCGCCATCTTCTACAGGGGAGAAATTTACAAATGTAGGAGCTGCCGAAGGCTGCGATCTTTTGATCTTTCCTCAAACCACCTGCTTATCCAGCTTCTTCTCATGCGCCGTCACCTGCTGACACAACTCGATCATCTGCTCGCGCATCCAGCGATTCGCCGGGTCCTGATCGGTGCTCTCATGCCAATACAGATGCGTCTCCACCGGCGGCACATCGTTGACCGGCAGATTAAACGCATGCAATTCATGGCGACGGGCGAAACGCTCCGGCACGGTCATGACCATGTCGGTCTGCTGCATCACCTGGGACGCCATCAAATAATGCTGCGAGCGCAATGCGATCTTGCGCTGAATGCCCATTTTGCCCAAGGCCAGATCCACGTAGCCGAGGCCGCTGCGGCGGCTGGAAATATGGATGTGCGTCAGCGACAGATAGTCATCGAGGGAGAATTTTTCCTTGCCCGCCATCGGGTGGCCCTTACGCATTGCGCAAACGTAACGGTCTTCCATCAGCTTGACGTGACGCACCTGCGGGTCGGTGTTGAGCGGCGCATCAACGGCAAAATCCAGACGTCCGGCCGCCAGTTCCTTGGTGGTCTCGCGACGTTTTGACAGGAAACTTTCAATGATTACCGTCGGCGCCAAACGGCGCAAACGCTGAAACAGCGGCGGTAAAATCACTGCCTCGGTGAGGTCGGTCATGCTGATGCGGTAAGTCTTGGCCGCTTGCGCCGGGTTGAAAATTCGACTTTCCTGAACCGATACGCGCAATAGCGACAGCGCGTTGCGCACCGGGCCGATGATGTTCTGTGCCATCGGCGTCGGCACCATGCCCTGAGCCGTGCGTACGAAGAGCGGGTCGTTAAACGTCTCGCGCAATCGCGCCAACGCGTTGGACACCGCTGGCTGAGTGATGCCGACAATCTGCCCGGCACGGGTCAGGTTGGCTTCGGTGTAGATCGCGTCGAAGACGATGAAAAGGTTGAGGTCGACCTTGCTCAGATTCATAACGCGGCTTCTCTTGTTTTTAAGGGCAGGTGTTTGAGGGGCTGACAATCAGCCGATCATATATCGGTGATGAATGTTAATACACGCCGAGAATAGGCTAGGTAAATTATCAACGCTGTTCTAGCATCGATTGCATGACTTAAACAACCTCTGCCCAACAAGGTAATTGCTCATGGATTTCGCTTATTCGCCCAAGGTGCAAGAACTGCGTGAGCGCGTAACCGCGTTCATGGACACTTACGTTTACCCGGCCGAAGCCGTATTCGAGCGCCAGGTTGCCGAAGGCGATCGCTGGCAGCCGACGGCGATCATGGAAGAGCTCAAAGCCAAGGCCAAGGCGCAGGGGTTGTGGAATCTGTTTCTGCCGGAATCGGAACTCGGCGCCGGACTCACCAACCTCGAATACGCACCTCTGGCAGAAATCATGGGCCGCTCTTTGTTGGGACCAGAGCCGTTTAACTGCTCAGCGCCAGACACCGGCAACATGGAAGTGTTGGTGCGTTACGCCAACGAAGAGCAGAAACAGCGCTGGCTCGAACCGCTGCTGCGCGGCGAGATTCGCTCGGCGTTTGCCATGACCGAGCCGGATGTCGCTTCGTCCGACGCCACCAACATGGCCGCCCGCGCCGTGCGTGATGGCGACGAGTGGGTGATCAACGGCAAGAAGTGGTGGACCTCCGGCGCTTGCGATCCACGCTGCAAAATTCTTATCTTCATGGGCCTGAGCGATCCCGATGCGCCGCGCCACGCGCAGCACTCGATGATCCTCGTGCCGGTCGACACCCCCGGCGTGAAAATCGTCCGTCCGCTGCCGGTATTCGGTTATGACGACGCGCCCCATGGTCACGCTGAAGTGCTGTTCGACAACGTACGCGTGCCGTACGAAAACGTCCTGTTGGGTGAAGGACGCGGCTTCGAAATCGCTCAGGGGCGCCTTGGCCCAGGCCGAATTCACCACTGCATGCGTTCGGTCGGCATGGCGGAACGTGCGCTGGAATTGATGTGCAAACGCTCGGTGAGCCGCACTGCGTTCGGCAAACCACTGGCGCGTCTGGGCGGTAACGTCGACAAGATCGCCGACTCACGGATGGAAATCGACATGGCGCGCCTGCTGACGTTGAAAGCGGCCTACATGATGGACACTGTCGGGAATAAAGTGGCGAAGAGCGAGATCGCGCAGATCAAGGTTGTCGCGCCGAACGTGGCACTTCGCGTGATTGATCGGGCGATCCAGATGCATGGCGGGGCAGGGGTGTCTAACGATTTCCCGTTGGCCTACATGTACGCCATGCAACGCACCCTGCGCCTGGCTGACGGCCCCGACGAAGTGCACCGCGCGGCAATCGGCAAGTTCGAAATCGGCAAATATGTGCCGAAGGAAATGCTGCGTAGCGAGCGCTAAAAGCTAAAAGATCGCAGCCTTCGGCAGCTCCTACAGGGGAACACATTCCAATGTAGGAGCTGCCGAAGGCTGCGATCTTTTGATCTTCTTCAGGCACTGCATCGGAACGATCAGTTGAAACTCAATAAACCCAAACCTCAACCCGCCGATTCTTGATCCTGCCTTCATCCGCACTATTGGCCGCCACCGGCATCTGCGCGCCAAACCCGCGCACCTCGCGCAGCACCACGCCGTTTTTCACCAGTTCACGTCGCACGGCCATCGCCCGCAGTCTGGACAGCAAGTCCGCCCGCGCCGGGTCGTCCTTGAGGTCACCAAACCCTACTAGCGTTACCGCGCGATCGGTTTTGTCGTGGCGCTTTATATAGTCGAACACCCGAGCCAGATCCTGCCGAGCCTTGTTGTCTAGGCTGGCGCTGCCTTCCTCGAAACGAAAATTGACTGTCAGGCGTTGGGCGTGACGGCTGAGGGATTGATAGCCCTCGGGCATCAGCGCATTCGGTGCGACGGTCATCGCATGCACCGTCTGGCTGATAAAACCGTTGGCCGCAACAATCGCCTGGCCCTGGCGACTTTGCGCAAACGCCACCAATGCCTTGGCCCACGGGTTTTGACTGTCGGGCGGCAGATAGAAGAACAATCGTCGCGACAGCGGATAGTCTTCGGTGGCGATCAAACTGTTGAGTGGCAGCATCGATTGCGACGCGCCATCGGCTATCGCCACCGCTTTGGCCTGCCGCACGTACGGCAAGCCGATGAAGCCGATACCCTGCGGATCGCTGCTGACGGCGTCGGATAACTGCTCGCTGGATTCAAACCTTTTCGCCGCGTTACTCAGATTTTTCCCACGACGACTCAGGACCAGTTCCTTAAACGTGTCGTACGTACCGGACTGATCATCCCGCGCATATAAATGAATGGCGCCACCACGCCCGCCGAGGTCTTCCCAGGTTTTCAGCTCGCCACTGAAGATCCGCGCCAGTTGTTCGGTATCCAGTTGCTGCAATGGATTATCGGGATGAAGGATGATCGCCAGACCATCGATGGCAATGACTTGCTCAGCGCTGGGGCTTTTCAGATCACCGAGTGATTGCAGTGTCTGTAACTCACCATCCTTGATCTCGCGGGAAGAAGCGGCCAGGTCGGCGCTGGCGTTTTTCAACGCGATAAATCCGGTACTCGAACCGTGGGCGGCAACTTCCACGACAACGCGTTGACCTTGCGCAGTCTGGCCGACGATACGCAGTTCATTGGCAGAGTCCGGGATTTCGCGGTGAATCTTCAGCAGACCTTGTTCTTGCAGCAAGCCTTCAACCAGTGCCGGGCCGAGTTCGGCGCCGATGGTGTTGGAACCCTGAATGCGCAACACCGGGCCGTTTTCAGTTATCGGCAGGGCAGCGGCAGAGACCTTCAGCCATGCGCTCAACAGAAAAACCAATAAAACACGCAGGGTCATGCCGGCACCAATTGAAGCCAAGGGGATTGCCGGGGAGATTAAGTCAGGCGCATGACCAAAACATTACACAGGAAAAGATCACAGCCTTCGGCAGTTCCTACAGAAAAACACCATTCCCTGTAGGAGCTGCCGCAGGCTGCGATCTTTTGATCTTGAAGAGGATCAGCTCAGTTCAAGCCAGATCGGCGCATGATCCGAAGGCTTTTCCATGCCGCGCAATTCATAGTCGACACCCGCCGCTTTCACCCGTGGCAGCAAACCGTGGGACGCCAGGATCACGTCAATGCGCAGCCCACGCTTCGGTTCATCTTCAAAACCACGGCTGCGGTAGTCGAACCAACTGAACATGTCGGTCACGTCCGGGTTCAGGTGGCGGTAGCTGTCGGTCAGGCCCCAGTTTTTCAGGCGGGCCATCCACTCGCGCTCTTCCGGCAGGAAGCTGCATTTGCCGGTTTTCAGCCAGCGCTTCATGTTGTCCGGGCCGATGCCGATGTCGCAGTCTTCCGGGGAAATATTCACATCGCCCATCACCACCACCGGCTGCTCGTTGTTGAACTGGCTTTCCAGCAGGGTTTGCAGATCGCTGTAGAAACGCTGCTTGGCGGGGAATTTGGTTGGATGGTCGCGGCTCTCACCCTGTGGGAAATAGCCGTTCATGATCGTCACCGGCACGCCATTGGCGTCAGCGAAAGTGCCCCAGATGAAGCGGCGCTGGGCGTCTTCTTCGTCAGTCGCGAAACCTTTGTGGATAGCAATCGGCTCCTGACGCGAGAGCATTGCCACGCCGTAATGGCCTTTCTGGCCGTGGAAATACACGTGGTAGCCAAGGGCGCGTACTTCTTCCAGCGGGAACTGGTCGTCGTGGACCTTGGTTTCCTGCAGGCCGATCACGTCCGGCTGGTGTTTTTCGATCAGCGCTGCCAGCTGATGCGGACGGGCGCGCAGTCCGTTGATGTTGAAGGAAACAATCTTCATGGTCGGCAGTCCTGGCAAAAGGGCGATGCTAGCTGACATGTGGGATGGGGGCCAGTGTTGGGGTAAGCAGATTCGGTTTGGTCTGTGGGATTTGTGCTGTCTGCAATGGCGCCATCGCTGGCAAGCCAGCTCCCACAGGGATCTCCAGCGAACACAAATTTTGTGAACACCCGAGAAACCTGTGGGAGCTGGCTTGCCAGCGATGGCGTCCGTTCAGTCGATGAAGATCCCGCTTTGGTCTATACCTGTGGGGAACCGCACCACCCGCAAAAGGTTCGTACCAACAAGAGCCCCGCCATTCAAGCGGTGCCAGGGGAGAATCACTGTCATGCCTGAAACCCAGACCGCCATCGCCGACATTCATATGCTCGACCGCGGTTATTCCCGCGAAGCCCGATCGCTGCTGTATCAGGCCTATCGCCATGAGCCGACCTTCGGTTACCTCTTCGAAGCCGAACGCCCCGGATACGAGCAACGTGTGCGCGCCACGGTGCGCGAGCTGGTCAAGCAGCACTTTCTTCAGGACTTGCCCGCGATTGGCCTGCTGGTCAACGACCGCTTGATCGGCATCGCCCTGATTGCGCCACCGCAGCGCCGCCTGGGCATCACCGAAAGTTGGGCATGGCGCCTGCGCATGGTGCTCAGCACCGGTTTTCGCTGCACCCGGCGCTATCTGGAATACCACGATGCCGTCGCCGCGTGCGTGCCGAGTGATTCGGTGCACATGTTGCCGCTGCTCGGTATTCATCCGCAGTTTCAGGGCAAGCACTTCGGCGAGCAACTGCTGACGGCCGTACACAACTGGTGCGCGGTGGACGAGACGTCTCAAGGAGTAGTGCTCGATACTGGCAATCCACGCTATCTGGAATTTTACAAACGACAGGGTTACGAGGAGATCGGCGAAGTTGCCGTCGGCCCGGTGCGCGAGCATGTGTTTTTCCATGCCAATCCGCAGGTGTTACAAACTGCGACCGCATAACGATCGAACTTTTCGAGTCAAGTCCGGTTCTATCACGCTCCCAAGCTCGTGATAGCATCCGCGCCTATGAAGTTTCCAGGAAGATTTACCAGTGGCGTGCTCATGCTGTTATCCAGCTGCGCGGCGCTGGCGCAAAGTGAATTGGATGTGCGGATCAAACCGTCCAACGATGAACTCAAGGCCAATATAGAAGGCTATATCGGCAGCCTCGGTGACCGCGACGAAGAAGCCTTGCTGCGCTTCAGTCGTGGTGCCGAGGAGCAGGCGCGCAAAGCCGCGCAGGCTTTGGGCTACTACCAGCCGCAGATCGACAGTGATGTGAAGGGCGGCGACAAGCCGCGCCTGGTGCTGAACATCGATCCCGGCGAGCCGATCCGTCTGCGCAACGTGACCATTCGCGTCGACGGGCCCGCAGCCTCGTTCAAATCCTTTCGCGTACCCAAAGCCGATGTGCTCAAACCCGGCGCGGTGCTCAACCATGGTCGCTACGAAGACGCCAAGCGGCTGATCCAGAATCAGGCCTCGCGCTTCGGCTATTTCAGTGGCCATTTCACTAGTCAAAAACTTTTGGTCGACCCGCGCGCAGGCGTCGCCGATGTCGAACTGATCTACGAAAGCGGCCCACGTTATGCGCTGGGCAAAGTCAGTTTCGAAGGTGATACGCCATTCGACGAAGACTTGTTGCAGCGCATGGTGCCGTTCAAACCGGGCGAGCCTTACGACTCCGAGCTGATCGCCGAACTCAACCGCGATCTGCAATCGAGCGGCTATTTCGAGGGCGTGCGCGTCGATGCCGCGCCGACCGCCGCGAAAAACGACGTGATCCCGGTGGCCGTCAAACTCGACACGCGCAAGCCGCGCACCATGGGCTTGGGTCTCGGCTATTCGACCGACGTCGGCCCACGGATCAAAGCCAACTGGACGCGCCACTGGGTCAATCCGCAGGGCGACAGCTATGGCTGGGAAGCCGAACTCTCGGCGCCCCGGCAGAATGTCGGGCTGTTCTACGACATCCCGCTCGACCCGCCACTGACCGATAAATTGCGTTGGGCCGGCGGTTATCAATTCGAAGACATCGAAGGTTCCGACACGCTCAGCAAACTGCTGACCTTCGGCCCGGAATGGCACAGCAAGTTGCCCAGCGGCTGGCAGCGGGTGATCTCGCTGAAATGGCAGCGCGAGGAATACGAGCTTGGCGATGACTCGGGCTTGAGTACCTTGCTGATGCCCGGCATCAGCTACTCGTACCTGAAAAGTGACAACCGCATCGACCCGCACAACGGCTATCGCCTGACCTTTGAAAGCAAAGTCGCGAAGGAAGGCGTCGGCTCCGACACCAACCTTTTATATGGCACTGCGCTGGTCAAGGGCTTGACCACGGTGTTCGACAAACACCGTTTGCTCGGTCGCGTGCAGGTCGGCGGTAGCGCCACCAACGGTTACAAATCGGTCCCGCCATCGTTGCGCTTCTTTGCCGGTGGCGATCAGAGCGTGCGCGGTTACGACTACCAGAGCCTGTCCCCGGAAAACTCCGATGGCGACCGCATCGGCGGCCGCTACATGATTGCCGGCAGCGTTGAATATCAATACTCCGTCGCCGAGAAATGGCGGGTCGCGACCTTCGTCGATCAGGGTAACTCCTTCAACAAACTCGAACTGCCGGACCTCAAGACCGGGGTCGGTATCGGTGTGCGCTGGGTTTCGCCGGTGGGGCCGATTCGTCTCGACCTGGCCCACGCGCTGGACGACGATGGCGGCATCCGGCTGCACTTTTCCATGGGGCCTGAGCTGTGAAGCGTGGTTTGAAAATTACCGCACTGACGTTGTTGGCGTTGGTGTTCTTGATTGTATTGAGTGTGGCCGTCGTGCTCGGAACCAACACCGGCAGCCGCTGGGCGCTGGGTCTGGTGCCGGGCTTGAGCACGGAGAATTTCCAGGGTCGCCTCGGCGGGCAATGGAGCGCCGATCATCTTGTGTGGCAGCAAGACAGTAGCCGGGTCGAACTGGACAAGGCCATCTTCGCCTGGTCGCCGCTGTGCCTGACGCGCATGACGCTGTGCATCGATCAACTCAAGGCTGATCGGGTCGTTTTGCAATCTCCGCCGAGTGAAGAAACCACTGAAAGCGGCCCGATCAAATTGCCGGATCTGCAGTTGCCGCTGGGTCTCGAACTGGGCGATGTGCAGGTCGGCAGTTTGCTGTTTAACGGCAGCGAGCAACTCAAAGGCCTGCAACTGGCGGCCCACTGGACCGCCAAAGGCTTGCAGATCGACAGCGTGAAATTGCAACGCGATGAGCTGAGCCTGAACCTGTCCGGGTTGCTCCAGCCCACCGGTAACTGGCCGCTGAACATTGCAGGGGATCTGACCCTGCCGTCTCCGGGCACCGATCCCTGGACGCTGGCGTTGAAAGTCGACGGCGATCTGTTGAAGACCCTCAATCTGCACGCCGACAGTCGTGGCTACCTTGATGGCCAGTTGAGCGGCGAACTGCAACCGCTGGCGGAAAACCTGCCGGCCAAGGTGCGTATCACGTCCGAGGCGTTCAAACCGAGCGCTGATCTGCCGGATACCCTGCAACTCAATCAACTCGTGCTGACCGGTGAAGGCGACCTGAAAAACGGTTACCAGCTAAACGGCAACGCCACGCTGCCCGCCGATAAAGGCCCGGTGGCGTTGTTGCTCAAAGGCAAGGTCGACGCCAGCGGCGCGCAAATCGCCGGCCTCGACCTGAGCGCCAACGACAAGCAAAGCCTCAAACTCACCGGCAGTGTTGACTGGAGCAAGGGTCTGACCGCTCAAGCCAACATCAATTGGCAGGACTTCCCGTGGCATCGGCTCTACAACGAAATCGACGAGCCACAGGTCGCTTTGCGTACCTTCAACGGCGAAGTGTCTTACACCGACGGTCAGTACATTGGTAACTTCGCCGCCGCGCTGGATGGCCCGGCGGGCGCATTCAGCCTGAGCAGTCCGTTTAGCGGCAGCCTTAAACAGATCGCTTTGCCGCAACTGAAAATGGAAGCCGGGCAGGGCAAGGCCGAAGGGCACGTGAACGTGCAGTTTGCTGACGGCATTGCCTGGGACGCGGCGCTGGATCTGTCGGCGCTCAATCCGGCGTACTGGGTGGCAGAGCTGCCGGGCACCCTGGCCGGCCCACTGAAAAGCAAAGGCGAGATGAAGAATGAGCGCCTGAGCCTGACGGCCGATCTCGACCTCAAAGGCAAACTGCGCGGCCAACCGGCGATCCTCCAGGCCAAGGCTGACGGCGCTGGCGAACTATGGAATCTGAATGCCCTGCAAATCCGCCTCGGCGATAACAGCATCAGCGGCAAGGGCAGCCTGCAACAGAAACTCACCGGGCAGATCGACATCAAGTTGGCCCGTCTGGCCCAGCTCTGGCCAGAACTGCGCGGGCAGATCAACGGCCAGGTCAACGTCGCCGGCACGCTGAAAGCACCACAAGGCAAGCTCGATCTGCAAGGGTCGCAACTGGCCTTTCAGGATAATCGCCTGCAAAGCCTCAATCTCGACGCCACCCTCGACAGCGCACAGCGAGCGAAAATCGATCTGAAAGGCAGCGGCATTCAGGCCGGTGACACGAGTTTGGGCACCCTGACCGCCAGCGCCCAAGGCGACATCAAGAGCCAGAAACTCAACCTCGACTTGCTCGGGCCGAAACTGAAACTGGCGCTTGGCCTGGACGGCAATCTGGACAAGGGCAATTGGCGCGGGCGCCTGGCCAGCGGCGATATTCAGGCCGGCGGCCAGGATTGGAAACTGCAAAACCCGGCCAAACTCGAGCGTCTGGCTGACGGCAAAATCAACTTCGGCGCCCATTGCTGGATGTCCGGCAGCGCCAGCTTCTGCGGTGAAGATCAACGGCTGATGCCCGAGCCGAAACTGCGATACCACCTCAAGCAATTCCCGATTGAAAGCCTCGCGCAGTGGTTGCCCAAAGACTTCGCCTGGCAGGGCAAGCTCAATGCCGATCTGCAACTGGACCTGCCGGCCAGCGGCCCCAATGGCGTGGTCAGCATCGACGCCAGCGGCGGCACTTTGCGTATGCGTGAGAAGGATCAGTGGCTCGACTTTCCGTACCAGACGCTGAAACTCACCAGCAAGCTGACCCCGAAACGCATCGACACTGACCTCAACTTCGTCGGTGGCAAACTCGGCGAACTGATGGTGCAGGCGCAGCTCAATCCGCTGCCGAAAAACAAACCGCTGAGCGGCTCGTTCCGTCTCACCGGGCTGGACCTGTCCGTGGCGCGGCCGTTTGTGCCGATGGTCGAGAAACTCACCGGGCGCCTCAACGGCAGCGGCACGATCTCCGGTGGGCTGCTCGCACCTTTGGTCAACGGCACTGTGCAACTCAGCGATGGCGAAGTGTCCGGCGCCGAGTTGCCGATGGAGCTGCAGGATCTGCAACTCAAAGCGATGATTGCCGGTGAGTCGGTGCGTCTGGACGGCAGCTGGAAAAGCGGCAAGAGCGGGCAGGGCAATCTGAACGGCAACATCACCTGGGGCCAGGCGCTGGTGGTTGACCTAGCGCTTAAAGGCACGCAATTGCCGGTCAGCGTCGAGCCCTATGCCAAGCTTGAAGTGGCGCCGGACCTGAAGATTTCCATGGCCGGCGATGAGCTGAAAATTGCCGGCAAAGTGCTGGTGCCCAAAGGCGAAATCACCGTGCGTGAATTGCCGCCATCGACGGTGAAGGTCTCCGATGACACGATCATCGTCGGCGCGCAGACCGAACAGGGCAAACCCCCAATCGCCATGAAAATGGACATCGACGTGGTGGTCGGGCAAGACAAGTTGAGCTTCGCCGGTTTTGGCCTGACCGCCAATCTGCAAGGTCAGGTTCACATCGGTGACAACATGGACACGCGCGGCGAACTCTGGCTCAACGACGGGCGTTACCGCGCCTACGGTCAGCGCCTGACGGTGCGGCGTGCGCGTCTGCTGTTCGCCGGTCCCATTGATCAGCCGTATCTGGACATCGAAGCGATTCGCCAGACAGACGACGTGATCGCTGGTATTCGCCTGAGCGGCAGCGCGGAACAACCGACCACGCAGATCTTCTCCGAGCCGGCGATGAGCCAGGAACAGGCGCTGTCTTACCTCGTCCTCGGCCGTCCGTTGAGCACCAACGGTGAAGACAACAACATGCTCGCGCAAGCGGCGTTGGGCCTGGGCTTGATGGGCAGCGCCGGGGTCACCAGCGGCCTGGCCAAGGATTTGGGCATTCAGGATTTCCAGCTCGACACACAGGGCAGCGGCGACGCCACCAGCGTGGTGGCCAGCGGCAATATCTCCGAGAAGCTCAGTTTGCGTTACGGCGTTGGCGTGTTTGAACCGGCTAGCACCATTGCCTTGCGCTACAAGCTGAGCAAGAAGGTTTACGTCGAAGTCGCCAGCGGCGTGGCCAGTTCGCTGGATATCTTCTACAAGCGCGATTTCTAGGTCGCGTTGACGATGACCGGATCGCCGCGCGCGCTCCGGTTATCGGCGGATGTATTAGACTCAGCGGACTTGAAAGCCGCGCGGGCCGTTGCCTGACGCCTCATAGGTTGGTCTTATGATCCGCTTGAGCACGATCCTGCTCGGTAAAGACTTTGTCCGCAAACGCTGGTCATCGCTGGCCCTGATCGGCGTGGTCTGGGGCGCGTCCGGCGTGGCGATATTCATCGATGCGCTCGATGGCGTGATGTATTTTCCGCTGCATTTTTTTGGCTATCTGCTGTTACTCGATGCCTTGATCATTCTGCTGGTGCCCGCACCGCAAACCGGCACCGCTGCCGCTTTGCGCAAAGCGCGAGGTGTGGCTTTCCTGATACTTGGGCTGCTGATTGTCGACCGACAGCATGCCGCCAGCCTGATTCTGGCGGTGCTGTTTGGCGGGGCTTTTCTGGTCGATGGTGGCTTTCGTCTGGCGGCGGCAGTGGTGGTGCGTTTTGTCGGCTGGCGACTGTCATTGCTGACGGGGTTGTTCGAGATCGGTTTTGGTCTGTTCATCCTCGAACCGTACCCGACGCTCTATAAGGGAACGGTGCCGTTCTGCATTGGCATGAGCATTTTTCTCTCGGGCGGTGCCTTGTTGCGTCAGGCCATCCGGTTCAAAAACTGGCAGTCGCCGATCAGCATTTCCCCCGTCAGTGCACCGGCATGCAGCAATGCACTGGTGATCCATGTCTGGACACCCAGCGGTACGGTCGACGACACCTTGGTACGTAACCGTCTGCTCAATCGTTATATCGCGGCGGTCGACGTCAACGGCGTTATCTCTGCCGGCCACGCCGCACTCGAGTGCGGGCCGGACATCTACATCAGTCACTATCCGCAGGACGACATTGACCGTTCGGCCGGGGATTTCGTGCGGTTGCTACGGGCCACTCCCAACAACGATGTCGCCGGCAGGTTTTTACCCGATTATCCGAGCGAGGTCGCCGACTGGTGTCCATCGTCGGTTCAAGTCAGTTTTGCCCATTACGATGCTCAGCGATTGGCCGGGTTCTGGGCCAACTATCGGCAGAACGCCACCTACAACCTCACCAGCCGCAATTGCTCCAGTGCCGTCGCCCATAGCCTGGAAGCGGCCCTTGAAGGCGCTATGAATCGGGGCAAATCAAGCATGCTGGATTTTGCCCGGATCATCATCAGCCCCGAATTCTGGGTAGCGGCCCAGGTGCGCAAACGTGCCGAAGCCATGGCCTGGACCCCAGGTCTGGTGCTCGATTATGCCCGGGCATTGCGGGCCGCTGTCGAGCCAGCACCGCCGGGCTGGCACAGCATGTACGCGGGCGCGAAACGCGCCTGTGGCTATGTGGCCACTGCCTTGCGGGGGCGCGAGGTGCATCCGTTGCAGCCGCCAACATCAGTCCGTCCCCCCGACGAATCCTGATTGGCTTTAGACCGAGTCGCTGCCATCGCTGGCAAGCCAGCTCCCACAGGGGATGTGTCGTACTGAAAAATCATTTACGCCACAAAAACCTGTGGGAGCTGGCTTGCCAGCGATGGCGTCCGTATGTGCAACACAAAACCCAGCCCATTTATCAGCCAATTACCTAGCCTGCTAACTATTCCATTGACATTCGCTGCCTAGGCAGTAACATCTCGACATACATTCACTGCCTAGGCAGTTATTAGGTGAGCAAATGAAACATTTCACCCCGGACGAATTCAAACACTGCCATCTCGGCCTGTTGCTTGGCCGTGCTGCGTTGCTCAAGGACCGGATCATCGACACCCACATGGAACCCCACGGCATCACTGCCGCGCAGTTCAAGGTGTTGATCATCATGGCCCAGTTCGGCGTCGATACGCCGGCCGAGCTGTGCCGGCACTTGTCGCTCGACAGCGGTTCGATGACACGCATGCTTGATCGTCTGGAGCAGAAAGGTTTCCTGGCCCGCCACCGCAGCGAAGGCGATCGCCGTCAGGTGCAATTGAAACTGACCGAACAAGGCCAGCAACTGGCCGATCGCCTGCCGCACATCGGCGCCGATGCGATGAATGAACTGGCCGGCGCCGTCACTCCGGACGAGTTGAAAACCCTGGAATACATCCTCAAGAAAATTCTGCTGGCAGCCGGTGACCCGATCACTATCCAGCGGTTAGGTGAACACAATGAGCGGTAAAACCTTGCGCAGCAGCCTCACTTTGGTGCTGTCGGCGATGATTCTCGCCGGTTGCGCCAACTACAGCGGCCTCGACACTCAAGGCCAGAGCCTCGATGCGAAAAGCCTCAAGGTCGGTCAGTCGCTCAATGGCGTCACGCTGTCGCCGGCGGCCTGGCCGAAAAGCGATTGGTGGACCAGCCTCGGCGATCCGCAACTCGACGGCTTGATCCGCGAAGCCCTGCACGACAGCCCCGACATGCAGATAGCCGAAGCCCGCGCCCATCAGGCCAGCGCCGCCGCGTATGCCGCCGATGCCGAGCGCTATCCGACGCTGGACGCCAGCGCCGGCATCAGCCGTTCGCGCCTGGCCAAGGATCAGGATCCGCGAGGGCAGGGCGATGCCTACGCCACCGTGCGTAACGTCAGCGCCGGCTTCAATTACAACTTCGACCTGTGGGGCGGCCAGCGTGATGCGTGGGAGGCCGCGCTCGGTGAAGCCCGTGCCGCCGAAGTCGACCGTCAGGCTGCACAACTGACACTCGCCGCCGACGTCGCCCGCGCTTACAGCGATCTCGGTCAGGCGCACATTGTTTATGACTTGGCCAATGAAGACCTCAAGCGCACCAAGCAGATGCTCGACCTGAGCCAGCGTCGCTTGAGCTCGGGGATCGACAGTCAGTATCAGTTCCAGCAAACGCAAAGTCTGGAAGCCAGTTCCGAAGCCAGCCTGATCGACGCGGAAAAACGCCTGAACAGCGCGAAAATCGCTTTGGCGGTGCTGCTTGGCAAAGGCCCGGATCGCGGCAACGAAATCGCCCGCCCGAAAATCCTCCAGGCCAGCGCTGTTGCCGTGCCGTCGGTGTTGCCGGCGGAACTGCTCGGTCGTCGTCCGGATTTGGTCGCCGCCCGCTGGCGCGTGGAAGCCGCGAGCAAAGACATCGACTCGGCGAAAACCCGGTTCTATCCCAATCTGAACCTCACCGCCTCGGCTGGTGCGGAATCGTTGTTGGGCGATGCAATGTTCGGTTCGGCCAGTCGCTTCTTCAGCATTGCTCCGACCATTTCGGTGCCGATCTTCGACGGTGGACGCTTGCGCGCCAACCTCGATGCGCGCGATGCCGATTACGATCTGGCGGTGGCGCAGTACAACAAAAGTCTGGTGAAAGCACTCGGCGATGTCAGCGACACAATCAACCAGTTGCGTGACATCGGCCGGCAGATCGGCGCGCAGCAACACGCCACCGACATTGCTCAGGATTCTTACAACACCGTCGTCCAGCGTTACGGTTCCGGCATCGGCAACTACCTGGACGTGCTCAGCATCGAGCAGCAATTGCTCCAGGCCCAACGTCAGTTGGCCAACCTCAATGCCGAGCAGATCGACCTGTCGATTCAACTGATGCAAGCGCTGGGCGGCGGCTTCCAGGGTGAAACCCTGACCGCAGCCAACGCCCGCCCAGCCACGCCGCATAACTAATTCAAGGTATTTGTCATGGCCACTGCCGAAAACACCCAAGCTCAAGACAACACCCCGGACACCGGCAACCCGCGCAAACGCAAAGTGATGCTGCTGACGCTGGCCGTCGTGGTGATCCTCGCCGTCGCTGGCGTCTGGGCGTATCACGAATTCATCGGGCGCTTTAACGAAAGCACCGACGACGCCTACGTCAACGGCAACGTCGTTGAAATCACCCCGCTGGTGACAGGCACTGTGGTCAGCATTGGTGCTGACGATGGCGATCTGGTTCACGAAGGTCAGGTGCTGATCAACTTCGACCCCAACGACGCTGAAGTCGGCCTGCAAAGTGCTCAGGCGAAACTGGCGCGCACTGTGCGTCAGGTGCGTGGCTTGTACAGCAACGTCGATGGCATGAAAGCCCAGGTCAACGCGCAACAGGCCGAAGTGCAGAAGGCGCAGGACAACTACAACCGCCGCAAGAGTCTTGCCTCGGGCGGGGCGATTTCCCAGGAAGAACTGTCCCACGCTCGCGATGACCTGACCTCGGCACAAAACGCCCTGGCCAACGCTAAACAGCAACTGAAAACCACCAGCGCACTGGTCGACGACACCGTGGTTTCGTCGCATCCGGACGTGATGTCGGCCGCCGCCGATCTGCGTCAGGCCTATCTGACCAATGCCCGCAGCACCTTGATTGCACCGGTCACCGGTTACGTCGCCAAACGCACCGTGCAGCTCGGCCAGCGTGTGCAACCGGGCACCGCGCTGATGGCGGTGATCCCGCTCGATCAACTGTGGATCGACGCCAACTTCAAGGAAACCCAGTTGCGTGACATGCGCATCGGCCAGCCGGTAGATATCGAGTCCGACATCTACGGCAGCGACGTGAAATACAGCGGCACCATCGACAGTCTCGGCGCCGGCACCGGCAGCGCGTTTGCCCTGTTGCCTGCGCAGAACGCCACCGGTAACTGGATCAAGATCGTCCAGCGTGTGCCAGTACGCATTCATATCAACGCTGAAGAACTGGCCAAGCATCCGCTGCGCGTCGGTCTGTCGACCAACGTCGAGGTCAATCTGCACGACCAGAGCGGCCCGGTACTAGCCCAGCAGCCGCCGCAAAAAGCCTCGTTCAGCACCAACGTTTACGACCGCCAACTGGCCGAAGCCGATGCGATGATTGCGCGGCTGATCCACGACAACAGCGCCGCGGCCAGCAAAACCGCGCAACGCTGACATTCATCCTGTGGGGGGCAAGCCTCTGTGGTGAAAGGATTCATCTGGGAAGAAGGGATTCTTCTGTAGAGAAAAGATGCATCTGTGGCGAGGGGATTTATCCCCGATTGACTGCGAAGCAGGCCCGTCTTTTCAGGAGCAAAAGAGGGGCCGCTTCGCGACCCATCGGGGATAAATCCCCTCGCCACAAAAGCTCCCTCATCACAAAAGCGTGTTCCCACAAGCGCAGCTGCGTCTGTAACAGGCGCAGCGCCAATCAGGTTCCATAGGATTCACAATGAGCAATAACGCCTCTTTCACGCCGCCCAGCCTGTTGCTCAGCACCATCGGCCTGTCGCTGGCGACGTTCATGCAAGTGCTCGACACCACCATTGCCAACGTGGCGCTGCCGACGATTTCCGGCAACCTAGGTGTGAGTTCGGAGCAGGGCACTTGGGTGATCACCTCGTTCGCCGTGAGCAACGCGATTGCGCTGCCTCTGACCGGTTGGCTCAGCCGCCGGTTCGGCGAGGTGAAGCTGTTTCTCTGGGCGACCATTCTGTTTGTACTGGCGTCGTTCCTTTGCGGCATCTCGACGTCGATGCCGGAACTGATCGGTTTCCGTGTGCTGCAAGGTCTGGTCGCCGGGCCGCTGTACCCGATGACACAAACATTGTTGATCGCTGTTTATCCCCCCGCTAAACGGGGGATGGCGCTCGCGTTACTGGCGATGGTCACGGTGGTTGCGCCGATTGCCGGGCCGATCCTCGGTGGCTGGATTACCGACAGTTATAGCTGGCCGTGGATCTTCTTCATCAACGTGCCGATCGGCATCTTTGCGGTGATGGTGGTGCGTTCGCAACTGGCCAAGCGTCCGGTGGTGACCAGTCGCCAGCCGATGGATTACGTCGGGCTGATCTCGCTGATCATCGGTGTCGGTGCGTTGCAGGTGATCCTCGACAAGGGCAATGACCTGGACTGGTTCGAGTCGAACTTCATCATCATCGGCGCGGCGATATCGGTGGTTGCGCTAGCGGTGTTCGTGATCTGGGAAATGACCGACCAGCACCCGGTGGTCAATCTGCGCCTGTTCGCCCATCGCAACTTCCGCATCGGCACGATTGTGCTGGTGTTGGGTTACGCCGGGTTCTTCGGTATCAACCTGATCCTGCCGCAATGGCTGCAAACCCAGATGGGCTACACCGCGACCTGGGCCGGTCTGGCCGTGGCGCCGATCGGTATTCTGCCGGTGCTGCTGTCGCCGTTTGTCGGCAAGTACGCGAACAAGTTCGACCTGCGCCTGCTGGCCGGGCTGGCGTTTCTGGCGATTGGCCTGAGCTGCTTCATGCGCGCCGGGTTCACCAACGAGGTGGACTTCCAGCACATTGCGCTGGTGCAACTGTTCATGGGCATTGGCGTGGCGCTGTTCTTCATGCCGACGTTGAGCATCTTGATGTCGGACTTGCCGCCAAGCCAGATCGCTGACGGCGCAGGCCTTGCGACATTTTTGCGGACCTTGGGCGGCAGCTTCGCGGCGTCGCTGACCACATGGATCTGGATTCGCCGCGCGGATCAGCATCATGCGTACATGAGTGAAAGTATCAGCACTTTCGAGCCGGCGACTCGCGAGACCTTGAATTCATTGGGCGGGGCGAGTCAATCGGCGTATGCGCAGATGGATCAGATCCTGACCAGTCAGGCGTACATGCTCTCCACCGTGGATTACTTCACGCTGTTGGGGTGGGGGTTCATGGGGTTGATATTGATTGTGTGGCTGGCGAAGCCGCCGTTTGCTGCCAAGGCAGGGCCGGCTGCTTCCGGCCACTGAGGCAACACATAACCTGTGGGAGCGGGCTTGCCCGCGATGGCGGATTTTCAGTCAACAGAGATGTTGAATGTGATGGCCTCATCGCGGGCAAGCCCGCTCCCACAGGGATAGCAGTGATCCTTAGGCGCTCGGGGCGGGCAGGGCTGGAGGCGGGGCAAAGTCGAACGGCGCCAATGCATACCCGTTTTCATCCACCTGCAACGCCCAACCCTGACGATCCCAATCACCCAGCACTATCCGCTTCGCCGCTTGCTCACCGAGCTGCAACTTGTGGATCGCCGGACGATGGGTGTGGCCGTGAATCAGGGTCTTCACGCCATATTCCTGCATGATTCGCGGAATCTCTTCGGGCGTGACATCAACGATGTCATTGGCCTTCATCCGCGTCTGCGCGCGGCTCTCGCTACGCAGTTTGCGCGCCAGTTTATGGCGGGTGCGCAGTGGCAGGTGCCGCAGGACAAACAGCGTGACCGGGTTGCGCAGATAACGCCGCAGCTTCATATAGCCGACATCGCGGGTGCAGAGGCTGTCGCCGTGCATCAACAGCACCGGCTCGCCGTAAAACTGCACGACACTCGGATCCTTCAATAATGTGCAGCCGGCCTGTTTGCAAAAGGCCTTGCCGAGCATGAAGTCGCGATTGCCATGCATCAGAAATATTGCCGTGCCGCTGTCGCTCAAATCGCGCAGGGCCTGGCAGATGGAACGCTGGAAAGGTGTCATGGCATCGTCGCCAATCCACGCTTCGAAGAAGTCGCCCAGAATGTACAACGCACTCGCCGAGCGGGCGCGTCCGGCGAGCAAATCCAGAAACGCCCGGGTGATGTCCGGGCGCTCCTCTTCCAGATGCAAGTCTGAAATCAGCAATATCACGCTTCGATGATCTCGGCTTTCTCGATGATCACGTCGTCTGCTGGTACGTCCTGGTGGCCTGCCTTGGACGTGGTGGAAACGCCTTCGATCTTGTCGACAACGTCGAAGCCGGCAACCACTTTACCGAATACCGCGTAACCCCAACCCTGAGCGGTCTTGGCGGTGTGGTTGAGGAAGCCGTTGTCGGTGGCGTTGATGAAGAACTGCGCCGATGCCGAATGCGGGTCCATGGTGCGAGCCATGGCCAGGGTGTACTTCTCGTTCTTCAGACCGTTGTCAGCTTCGTTCTGAATGCTTGGGCTCTTGTCTTTCTTTTCCTTCATGCCAGGCTCGAAACCGCCGCCCTGGATCATGAAGCCCTTGATCACACGGTGGAACACGACGTTCTCGTAGTGACCTTTTTTAACGTATTCGATGAAGTTGGCCGCGGTGATCGGGGCTTTTTCATCGTTCAGCTCGATGACGATGTCACCGAAGTTAGTGGTCAGTTTTACTTGAGTCATGATCGCTACTCTTTATAAGGAATTCGTGGGTAGGGGCCCATTTACACCCCTTACCGGTTCAGCCCTTGAAGGCCAAGGTGCGCAGTTTAGCGTGACAGGCGCGAATTTCGAGGCAGTTTTTCATTTCCGTGCGATTAAATGCACGCCTTTATAGGGCCTGCTCTGTCAGGCCCTTGACGGCATCGGCTATGATAGCGGCTTTGTTTTGTCTGGCCCCTCTTCTGCGGCCGCGCACATGTAAGTCAAGGATCCTATGAGCAAGCCCACTGTCGACCCTACCTCGAATGCCAAGTCCGGCCCTGCCGTGCCGGTCAACTTCCTGCGGCCGATCATCCAGGCAGACCTGGACTCGGGCAAGCACACCAAGATCATCACCCGTTTCCCGCCTGAGCCCAACGGCTACCTGCACATCGGCCACGCCAAGTCGATCTGCGTGAACTTCGGTCTGGCCCAGGAGTTCGGCGGCGTCACGCACCTGCGTTTCGATGACACCAACCCGGCCAAGGAAGATCAGGAATACATCGACGCGATCGAAAGCGACGTCAAATGGCTGGGCTTTGAATGGTCCGGCGAAGTGCGCTACGCCTCGCAGTATTTCGACCAGTTGCACGACTGGGCCGTCGAGCTGATCAAGGCCGGCAAAGCCTACGTCGACGACCTGACGCCTGAGCAAGCCAAGGAATACCGCGGCAGCCTGACCGAGCCGGGCAAGAACAGCCCGTTCCGTGACCGTTCGGTTGAAGAGAACCTCGACTGGTTCGCCCGCATGCGCGCCGGTGAGTTCCCGGACGGCGCCCGCGTGCTGCGTGCCAAGATCGACATGGCCTCGCCGAACATGAACCTGCGCGACCCGATCATGTACCGCATCCGCCACGCCCATCACCATCAGACCGGTGACAAGTGGTGCATCTACCCGAACTACGACTTCACCCACGGTCAGTCGGACGCCATCGAAGGCATCACCCACTCGATCTGCACCCTGGAATTCGAAAGCCATCGTCCGCTGTACGAGTGGTTCCTCGATGCGCTGCCAGTGCCGGCGCACCCGCGTCAGTACGAGTTCAGCCGCCTGAACCTCAACTACACCATCACCAGCAAGCGCAAGCTCAAGCAACTGGTCGATGAAAAGCACGTCAATGGCTGGGACGATCCGCGCATGTCCACGCTGTCGGGCTTCCGTCGTCGTGGCTACACGCCGAAATCGATCCGCAACTTCTGCGAAATGATCGGCACCAACCGTTCCGACGGCGTGGTCGACTTCGGCATGCTCGAATTCAGCATCCGTGACGACCTCGACCACAGCGCCCCGCGTGCCATGTGCGTGCTGCGTCCGCTGAAAGTCGTGATCACCAACTACCCGGAAGGGCAGGTCGAGAACCTCGAACTGCCGCGCCATCCGAAAGAAGACATGGGCGTGCGCGCTCTGCCGTTCGCCCGGGAAATCTACATCGACCGTGAAGACTTCATGGAAGAGCCGCCGAAGGGCTACAAGCGTCTGGAATCGGGCGGCGAAGTGCGTCTGCGCGGCAGCTACGTGATCCGCGCCGACGAAGCGATCAAGGACGCCGATGGCAACATCGTCGAACTGCGTTGCTCCTACGATCCGGAAACCCTGGGCAAGAACCCGGAAGGCCGCAAGGTCAAAGGCGTGATCCACTGGGTGCCGGCCGCCGCCAGCATCGAGTGCGAAGTGCGTCTGTACGATCGTCTGTTCCGTTCGGCCAACCCGGAGAAGGCCGAAGACAGCGCCAGTTTCCTCGACAACATCAACCCTGATTCGCTGCAAGTGCTGACCGGTTGTCGTGCTGAGCCATCGCTTGGCAATGCACAGCCGGAAGACCGTTTCCAGTTCGAGCGCGAAGGTTACTTCGTTGCCGATATCAAGGACTCGAAACCAGGTCAGCCGGTATTCAACCGTACCGTGACCCTGCGTGATTCGTGGGGCCAGTGATTTAGCGTCAAGGAAACCAACGTGCTTACGATTTACAACACGCTCACCAAGAGCAAAGAAGTCTTCAAGCCGCTCGATGGCAACAAGGTGCGCATGTACGTCTGCGGGATGACCGTGTATGACTACTGCCACCTGGGCCACGGTCGCAGCATGGTCGCGTTCGACCTGGTGACCCGCTGGTTGCGGTTCAGCGGTTACGACCTGACTTACGTGCGCAACATCACCGACATCGACGACAAGATCATCAATCGTGCCAACGAGAACGGCGAGTCGTTCGAAGCGTTGACCGAGCGCATGATCGCCGCGATGCATGAAGACGAAGCGCGCCTGAACATCAAGAAGCCGGACATGGAACCGCGCGCCACGGATCACATTCCGGGCATGCACGCGATGATCCAGACCCTGATCGACAAGGGCTACGCCTACGCCCCGGGCAATGGCGACGTGTACTACCGCGTCGGCAAGTTCATGGGCTACGGCAAGCTGTCGCGCAAGAAGATCGAAGACCTGCGCATCGGGGCGCGGATCGAGGTCGACGAAGCCAAGGAAGATCCGCTGGACTTCGTGCTGTGGAAAGGCGTCAAGCCGGGCGAGCCAAGCTGGGCATCGCCGTGGGGTGACGGTCGTCCGGGCTGGCACATCGAATGCTCGGTGATGTCGACCTGCTGCCTCGGTGAAACTTTCGATATTCATGGCGGCGGCAGCGACCTGGAGTTCCCGCATCACGAAAACGAAATCGCCCAGAGCGAGGCGGCCACCGGCAAGACCTACGCCAACGCGTGGATGCATTGCGGCATGATTCGCATCAATGGCGAGAAGATGTCCAAGTCCTTGAACAACTTCTTCACCATTCGCGACGTGCTGGAAAAGTACCACCCGGAAGTCGTGCGTTACCTGCTGGTATCGAGCCACTACCGCAGCGCGATCAACTACTCGGAAGACAACCTCAAGGACGCCAAAAGCGCACTCGAGCGTTTCTACCACGCGTTGAAAGGCCTGCCGAACGTGGCGCCTGCCGGCGGCGAAGCATTTGTCGAACGTTTCACCACGGTGATGAACGACGACTTCGGCACGCCGGAAGCCTGCGCGGTGCTGTTCGAGATGGTGCGTGAGATCAACCGTCTGCGTGAGAGCGATCTTGATGCAGCGGCAGGTCTGGCTGCACGTTTGAAAGAACTGGCGAGCGTGCTGGGTGTGTTGCAGCTCGAAGCCGATGACTTCCTGCAGGCCGGCGCCGAAGGGCGTGTTGACGCGGCTGAAGTCGACGCGCTGATTGCTGCGCGTCTGGCGGCACGGGCCGGTAAGGATTGGGCTGAGTCCGACCGTATTCGTGACCAGCTCACTGCGATGGGAGTTGTGTTGGAAGACGGTAAGGGTGGGACTACCTGGCGTCTGGCTGACTGATTGCCGTACCTGATACAAACAAAACCCGCCTTGTGCGGGTTTTTGTTTTTTAAAATCAAAAGATCGCAGCCTTCGGCAGCTCCTACATCGAGCGCGATCCTGTAGGAGCTGCCGAAGGCTGCGATCTTTTGATCTGTGCCTCCAACCCTCGACCTGTCACGAAGAAGAGCCCCTCACTAACCCTCTCCCTCCGGGAGAGCGTTAGTGAGGGGGTTGCTTTTGCTCTACGCGTAGGTCTTGATATCTGACTCCGCCAACATGGGCGGCGCTTGCAGCAGGATGCTGACCAGCGACGAATAAATGGAGGAATCATGGCCAATCACTATCGCGAACTGTTCACCACCCCCGGCGCCACCGGGTTAGTGCTCGCGAGCTCTATTGCCCGACTGCCACAAGCAATGATCGGCATCGGCATCATCACCATGCTGGTCCAGCAAACCGGTGTCTACTGGTTGGCCGGCGCCGTCGCCGGTACGTTCACCTTGGCCAATGCGCTGCTCGGCCCGGTTATTTCGAGACTCGTTGATCAGCGCGGCCAGAGTCGCGTGCTGCCCATCGTCACGGCTTTCAGCGTGGTCATGCTGCTGGCGCTGATCTTCGCAGTCTACATGAGGGCTCCTGCCGCCTTGTTTTTTGTTCTGGCGGCACTGGCGGGGACGATGCCCAGCATGCCGTCCATGATCAGGGCACGCTGGTCGCACTTGTTCCGTGGCAAGCCGCAGTTGCACACGGCGTTCTCTCTGGACACGGTCTTGACCGAACTCGCGTACATCATCGGCCCGCCACTGGCGATCGGTTTGAGCGTGAGCTTCTTCGCCGAAGCCGGGCCACTGGTGGCGGTCGGGCTGCTGGCCATCGGGGTGACGGCGTTTCTCCTGCAGCGCCAGACCGAACCGAAAGTGGTCTTGGGCAACAAGAACCACACCGGCTCCACCTTGTTGATTCCCGGCGTTCGTACCATCGTGCTGGCGCTGTTGGCGATGGGCGCCATTGGCGGTGCAATCGATGTCGCCGTCGTGGCTTTTGCCAATGATCAAGGCTGGCCCGCGTCTGCCACGTTCATGCTCGCCGCCTATGCGCTCGGCTCTCTGGTGGCGGGCCTTACGTTCGGTGCATTGCGGGTTTCCCTGCCGATCGAAAAACAGTTCTTTATCGGCATATTGGTCACGGCCGTCACCGGCGTACTGCCGGTTTTCGCAACAGATGTTTATGTCCTGTCAGCGATGCTGTTTATCGCGGGCATATCGTTTGCGCCCACCATGGTCGTGGTCATGAAGTTGGGGACGATCATCATCCCTGCGTCCAGGATGACAGAAGGGCTGACGTGGATGACCACTGGCATCAGCATTGGCGTAGCGCTTGGGGGCATGCTCGCGGGGCCGGTGATTGATGCTTATGGCGCGCGTGCGGGGTTCGGGGTGGCGATTGGTGCGGGGGTGATGATGATGGTGGTTGTGTTGATTGGGTTGCGTACGTTGGCTGCTGCTTCAACGACAAATATTGAGTCGGCGTATTCGTAATGCACACTGCTTTTATATAGCTTTCAAAGTCAAAAGATCGCAGCCTTCGGCAGCTCCTACAGTGGCATTGCGTACACCGTTTAGGAGCTGCCGCAGGCTGCGATCTTTTGATCTTCGCTGTTAACCGCCCAACTGCCGCAACCGCTTATAAAGCGTATTGCGACTAACCCCCAACCGCCGCGCCAGATGCGAAATATTCCCCCCAGCCGCCTTCAACTCCCGATTCAACGCTTCAACATCATTCAAATCCAACCCCAACGGCTGCGCGCTCTCAACCGGCTCCATCTCCAGATCAACAAAAAAATCATCCGGCAAATGCTCCAACCGCACCGGTTGCTCTTCAGCCATGGCCAGTGCCACCTGCATCACGCTACTGACCTGGCGCAGATTCCCCGGCCACGGATGCTTGTCGAACAACTCCAGCACCTCTGGACTCATACCCGCCCACTGCGTCGGCTCTCGATGCTGCTCCCAAAGCCGTTTAAATAGCGCTTGTTTATCACTGCGCTCGCGCAGCGGCGGCAGTTCCAGCGTCAGGCCACCAATGCGGTAATACAAATCCTCGCGAAACCGTCCCAGCTGCACTTGCTCGCGCAACGAACGGTTAGTCGCCGAGATAATCCGCAGATCCACCGGGAACAATTCACTGCTGCCCACCGGTTGCACGCAGCGCTCCTGCAACACCCGCAACAACCGCGCCTGAGTCGGCAGCGGCATGTCGCCGATTTCATCGAGGAACAACGTGCCTTTGTCAGCCTTGCGGATCAGGCCGATGCTGCCTTTCTGGTTGGCGCCCGTGAACGCGCCTTTCTCGTAACCAAACAGCTCGGATTCGACCAGTTCGGCGGGGATCGCCGCGCAGTTGACGGCGATAAATGCCTGTTTGCTGCGTGAGCTGGCCTGGTGCAGGGCTTTGACGAACACCTCTTTGCCGACGCCGGTTTCACCGTGAATCAGCAGGGGAATGTCTTTTTCCAAGAGTCGTTCTGCTTGCCGTACGGCTTTTTCCACGCGGCTGTCGCCGAAGTGCAGAGTGTTGAGACTGATCGTCGTTGAAACGACGGGTTTAGCTTCAGCTGTAAAAACCCGCGCCTGAATCGGTGCCTGTTTCGGCCGCTTCAACAGGCACTGAAAACGGTTGCGCCCCGAGGTCTGCAAGGCAAACGGCAGCCCGTCTGGCTGATTGATCAACTCCAGCAACGACACCTTGAACAGGCTTTCGACGCTCACTCGCGACAAACGCACGCCGAGCAGATTGTCCGCCCGGCGATTGGCCGATAGCACCTGGCCGCTCTCATCAAAGATCAACAACCCGGCCCACTGACTGTCGAGGTTGTTCAACCCGGTGTTAAAAGTCAGTTGAAAGTGCTGACCGTGGAACAGGTTGAGGATCAGCCGGTTCTCCACGGTCTGGCTCATCATCTTGACCATGCCCAGTGTGTGCGACGGCGGCAGATAGCTGTCGCTGGAGACGTCGAGCACCGCGATCACCTTGCGCTCGGCATCGAAAATCGGCGCGGCGGAACCGGTCATGAAGCGGTTGGCTTTAAGAAAGTGTTCATCGTGTTCGATATGCACGGCCTGCTCACAGGCCAGCGCCGTGCCGATGGCATTGGTGCCGCTGCAGCGCTCCATCCAGCTCGCCCCGGCCTGAAAACCCCGGACCAGATTCGGCTCGATGAAGCGTTGCGTGCCCCACGAGGTCAGCACCTGGCCCTGGTTGTCGGCGAGCATGATCAGGCAATTGGAATTGCTGAGGATGTTTTCGTAGTAGGGCAGCACTTCCTGATGGGTGGTCTGCACCAGTGAATGTTGGCTGTCGAGTAACCGCGCAATGCTGGCGGCGGGCAGTTGATCGAAAGCCGGGGTGCTCTGATGGTCAAGACCGAACGCGCGACAGCGTTGCCAGGAACTCTGGACGATCGCGTCGTGGGACAACGGCGGGGCAGGTGCGGCCATGGCGGTCAGCCTCTGAAACAACATTTTTATTATTGTTATGCGATCCCCTGTAGGAGCTGCCGAAGGCTGCGATCTTTTGACGTCGCTTGTTAAAAACAAGATCAAAAGATCGCAGCCTTCGGCAGCTCCTACAGGTGGCGATGTTGCGTTCGCAGGCAATTCCGTTTGCATTCGGGGATGCGCGAAGAGTGCATAGAGTGTTGTTCACAATTGTTCATTGTCAATCGTCCAACTGTTCAAATGTGTTCACCATTGAATGCCTCTTGGCGACGTTTTCAGCGATTTTCACGACAAATCAACAGCTTGCCGTTTTTGGCACGAAAGTCGCTCCAGTGCACAGGTCGCTTGACTCCAAAAATAAAAAAGGCCGAGCTATGTCACTCACCCTGGAGCACGTCAGCCGCACCGTCGAGGGCCAGATCTGGATCGACGATGCCTGCCTGAAATTCGAACCCGGTTCGTTCAACGTTTTGCTCGGTCGCACGCTGTCGGGCAAGACCAGCCTGATGCGGCTGATGGCCGGCCTCGACAAGCCAGACAGCGGCCGCGTGCTGATGAACGGTGTCGACGTCACGCAACGCCCGGTGCGCTTGCGCAACGTGTCGATGGTCTATCAGCAGTTCATCAATTACCCGACCATGACCGTATTCGAGAACATCGCCTCGCCACTGCGCCAGGCCGGCGTCTCAAAAGAGATCATCCACAGCCGGGTGCAGGAAACCGCGCGAATGCTGCGCATCGAGAAGTTCTTGCAGCGTTATCCGCTGGAGCTCTCGGGTGGTCAGCAACAACGCACTGCCATGGCGCGGGCGCTGGTCAAGGATGCCGAACTGATTCTGTTCGATGAGCCGCTGGTCAACCTCGACTACAAACTGCGCGAAGAACTGCGTCAGGAAATGCGCGAGCTGTTCAAGTTGCGCCACACCATTGCGATTTACGCCACCACCGAGCCCAACGAAGCGTTGGCGCTGGGCGGCACCACGACCATTCTTCACGAAGGCCGGGTGATTCAGAGCGGTCCTTCGACCGAGGTTTATCACCAGCCGCAAACGGTACTCGCCGCCGAATTGTTCTCCGAGCCTCCGATCAACCTGATGCCCGGCCGCATCGCCGGCAACGAAGTCAGTTTCGCCAATTTTGTGCACTTCCCGTTGAACGTCGATCTGCGTCCGGTGGGCGAGGGTGAGTTCCGCTTTGGCGTGCGCCCCAGCCACATCTCGCTGGTGCCGAGCAACGATGATGATCTGGAATTGGCGGTCACCGTCGAAGTCGCCGAGATCAGTGGTTCGGAAACCTTTCTGCATGTGCGCAACGAGCATTTCCTGCTGGTGCTGCACTTGCCGGGCGTTCACGAATACGACGTCGATGCGCCGATCCGCATCTATATCCCGACCCATAAACTGTTTGTTTTCGATGCGCAGGGCCGTCTGGTGCAAGCACCTGGCCGGCGTGTCGCGAGGGTTGCCTGATGGCCGAAATCCGCTTGCAACACCTTGCTCACAGCTACAGCAAAACCCCAGGTGGGCCGGAGGATTACGCGATCCGCGAGATGGATCACGTCTGGGAACAGGGCGGTGCCTATGCTCTGCTCGGGCCGTCGGGTTGCGGCAAGTCGACCTTGCTCAACATCATTTCCGGCCTGCTCAGTCCCTCCCAAGGGCATGTGCTGTTCGACGGCAAAGCGGTCAACGACCTGACGCCGGAGAAGCGCAACATTGCTCAGGTGTTCCAGTTTCCGGTGGTCTACGACACCATGACCGTGTTCGACAACCTCGCGTTTCCCCTGCGCAATCAGGGCATGGCCGAGGCGAAAGTGCACAGCAAGGTGCAGGAAATTGCCGAAGTGCTCGACCTGCAAAACCTGCTGAGCAAGAAGGCGCGCAACCTCACCGCTGACGAAAAACAGAAAGTCTCCATGGGCCGTGGTCTGGTGCGCGATGACGTCTCGGCGATCCTCTTCGATGAGCCGCTGACGGTGATCGACCCGCACCTGAAGTGGAAACTGCGGCGCAAGCTCAAACAGATCCATGAGCAGTTCAACATCACCATGGTCTACGTCACCCACGATCAACTGGAGGCCTCGACCTTCGCCGACAAGATCGCGGTGATGTACGGCGGCCAGATCGTCCAGTTCGGCACGCCACGGGAATTGTTCGAGCGGCCGAGCCACACCTTCGTCGGCTACTTCATCGGCAGCCCGGGTATGAATCTGATCGAAGTGCAACCGCAGCCCGGTGGCGTCGGTTTCGCCTCGACGCACCTGCCGTTGTCCGACGCCTTGCAGCGCCATATCGAACATGGCCAGTGGAAAAATCTGAAGGTCGGCATCCGTCCCGAGTTTATTCACGTGTGGGACGAGCCGTTTGATGACGCGATGCAGGCCAGGGTCGTACACGTCGAAGACCTCGGCACCTACAAGATCATGACCCTCGACCTCGACGGCGCACCGTTGAAAGTTCGCCTGGCGGAAGACAAACCGGTGCCGCAGGGCACGGCCTACATCAGTTTTCCGGCGCAGTGGCTGATGGTCTATGCCGACGAATTCCTCCTCGAAGCCGGCGAAAACAGCGAGGTGCAGCCATGAACAAGGTGCAGAACAACAAGGCTTGGTGGCTGGTGTTGCCGGTGTTTCTGCTGGTGGCGTTCAGTGCCGTTATCCCGATGATGACCGTGGTCAACTATTCGGTGCAGGACATCTTCGACCAGTCCAGCCGCTACTTCGTCGGCGCAGATTGGTACAAGCAAGTGCTGCTCGACCCGCGTCTGCATGACTCGCTGCTGCGCCAGTTCATCTACTCGGCGTGCGTGCTGTTGATCGAAATTCCACTGGGCATCGCTGTCGCCCTGACCATGCCGACCAAGGGCCGCTGGTCGTCGGTGGTGCTGATCATTCTGGCGATTCCGCTGCTGATCCCGTGGAACGTGGTCGGCACTATCTGGCAGATTTTCGGCCGTGCCGACATCGGTTTGCTCGGTTCCAGCCTCAATGCCATGGGGATCAGCTACAACTATGCGGCCAACACCATGGACGCCTGGGTGACGGTGCTGGTGATGGATGTCTGGCACTGGACTTCATTGGTGGCGCTGCTGTGTTTCTCCGGATTACGCGCGATTCCCGACGTGTACTACCAGGCTGCGCGAATCGACCGCGCTTCGGGATGGGCGGTGTTCAGGCACATTCAGTTGCCCAAGCTGAAAAGCGTGCTGTTGATCGCGGTGATGCTGCGTTTCATGGACAGCTTCATGATCTACACCGAACCGTTCGTGCTCACCGGCGGCGGGCCGGGTAACGCTACGACCTTCCTGAGTCAGACGTTGACGCAAATGGCTGTAGGCCAATTCGACCTGGGTCCGGCAGCGGCTTTCTCGCTGGTGTACTTCCTGATCATCCTGTTGGTGTCCTGGCTGTTCTACACCGCCATGACGCACTCCGACGCCAACCGCTGAGGCCCGGCCATGAGCAAGAGAAAGCTTATTCCGCTGCTGATCTACATCCTGTTCCTGCTGGTGCCGATCTACTGGCTGCTGAACATGTCCTTCAAGAGCAACACTGAAATCCTCGGTGGCCTGACGCTTTTCCCACAGGACTTCACGCTGGCGAACTACAAGGTGATCTTCACCGATCCGAGTTGGTACAACGGTTATCTCAACTCGCTGTACTACGTCAGCCTGAACACGGTGATCTCGCTGAGCGTGGCGTTGCCGGCGGCCTATGCGTTTTCGCGCTACCGTTTCCTGGGTGACAAGCACCTGTTCTTCTGGCTGCTGACCAACCGCATGGCGCCACCGGCGGTGTTTCTGTTGCCGTTCTTCCAGCTGTATTCGTCGATTGGTCTGTTCGACACGCACATCGCCGTGGCACTGGCGCACTGTCTGTTCAACGTACCGTTGGCGGTGTGGATTCTCGAAGGCTTCATGTCCGGCGTGCCGAAAGAAATCGACGAAACCGCCTACATTGATGGCTACAGTTTCCCCAAGTTCTTCGTGAAGATTTTCATCCCGCTGATCGGCTCCGGCATCGGCGTCACGGCGTTTTTCTGCTTCATGTTTTCCTGGGTCGAACTGCTGCTGGCGCGCACGTTGACGTCGGTAAACGCCAAGCCGATTGCGGCGGTGATGACCCGTACCGTTTCGGCTTCGGGTATCGATTGGGGCGTGCTGGCGGCGGCGGGGGTGTTGACCATTCTGCCGGGGATGCTGGTGATCTGGTTTGTTCGCAACCACGTGGCCAAGGGCTTTGCCCTCGGTCGAGTCTGAGGAGCTGATGATGGAATGGATGAGTTGGACCACCCCCACAGCGACATTCTTCATCGTCATCGGCCTGATTCTGGTGGGCATGACCACCTGGGAATTGCGTTCGCCGAGCATTTTGCGGCGAGGGTTTCTGCCGATTGCCACCACCCGTGGCGATCGCTTGTTTATCGGTCTTCTCGGCAGCGCCTACCTGCATTTGCTGGTAATCGGCGCCACCGACTGGAGCATCTGGGTCGCGTCCGCGTTGTCCCTGGTGTGGCTGTTGGCTGTGATGCGTTGGGGCTAGTCGAATTGATCGGCAATCGTGCTCCGAAATCCTAAACAGGAGGTCTCTATGTTCGACAAAAACAATAAGCTGCGACATAGCATTTCATTGGCAGCCATGCTGGCACTCAGCGGTTTGAGCGCATCTGCCTGGGCCGATGCTTACGAAGACGCTGCGAAAAAGTGGATCGGCAGCGAATTCAAACCGTCGACCCTGACGGCCGAACAGCAGCTTGAAGAATTGAAGTGGTTCATCAAGGCAGCCGAGCCGTTTCGTGGCATGAACATCAAGGTCGTTTCCGAGACCCTGACCACCCACGAATATGAGTCGAAAGTGCTGGCCAAGGCCTTCACTGAAATCACCGGGATCAAGCTCACCCACGACCTGCTGCAAGAAGGCGACGTGGTGGAAAAGATGCAGACGGTGATGCAGTCCGACAAGAATATTTATGACGGCTGGGTCAACGACTCGGACCTGATCGGTACGCACTTTCGCTACGGCAAGACCGAATCGATCACTGATCTGATGGCCAACGAAGGCAAGAATTTCACCTCGCCGACCCTCGACCTCAAGGACTTCATCGGCATCTCGTTCACCACCGCGCCGGACGGCAAGATCTATCAACTGCCCGACCAGCAATTCGCCAACCTGTACTGGTTCCGCGCCGACTGGTTCGAGCGTGCCGACCTCAAAGCCAAGTTCAAGGAAAAGTACGGCTACGAATTGGGTGTGCCGGTGAACTGGTCGGCCTATGAAGACATCGCCAAATTCTTCAGCGAAGACGTCAAGGAAATCGACGGCAAGCGCGTTTACGGACACATGGACTACGGCAAGAAAGACCCGTCGCTGGGCTGGCGTTTCACCGATGCCTGGTTCTCCATGGCCGGTGGCGGCGACAAGGGCTTGCCCAACGGTTTGCCGGTGGACGAGTGGGGGATTCGTGTCGAGGACTGCCATCCGGTCGGCTCCAGCGTGACCCGCGGCGGCGACACCAACGGCCCGGCGGCGGTGTTTGCCACCACCAAATATGTCGACTGGCTCAAGGCCTACGCGCCACCGGAAGCAGCGGGCATGACTTTCTCCGAGTCCGGCCCGGTGCCATCGCAGGGCAACATCGCCCAGCAGATCTTCTGGTACACCGCGTTCACCGCCGACATGACCAAACCCGGCCTGCCGGTGGTCAACGCCGACGGCACGCCGAAGTGGCGCATGGCGCCGTCGCCTAAAGGCCCGTATTGGGAAGAGGGCATGAAGCTCGGCTATCAGGATGTGGGCTCGTGGACGTTCATGAAATCCACGCCTGAGAAACAGAAACTCGCGGCGTGGCTGTACGCGCAGTTCGTGACCTCGAAAACGGTTTCGCTGAAGAAAACCATTGTCGGTCTGACACCGATTCGCGAGTCGGACATCAACTCGCAGGCCATGACCGATCTGGCGCCGAAACTCGGTGGTCTGGTCGAGTTCTATCGCAGCCCGGCCCGCGTGCAATGGTCGCCGACCGGCACCAACGTGCCCGACTATCCGCGTCTGGCACAACTGTGGTGGAGCCACATCGCCGAAGCGGCGAGCGGCGAGAAGACTCCGCAGCAGGCGCTTGATGGCTTGGCGAAAGATCAGGACGCGATCATGACGCGTCTGGAACGCTCCAAGGCCCAGGCCACCTGCGCACCGAAAATGAACCCGGAACGCGATGCTCAGTACTGGTTTGATCAACCGGGTGCGCCGAAACCGAAACTGGCTAACGAGAAGCCGAAGGGTGAGACCGTGAGTTATAACGAGCTGCTTAAATCGTGGGCGGATGCGCGTAAGTGATGGGGGAACTGTGAAAGGCAAACGGCACCGCAAGGTGCCGTTTTCTTTTGTGGCTGATCCACCGCCATCGCTGGCAAGCCAGCTCCCACAGGGATCTCGAGTGTTCCTGGATTTTGTGGGCACCACTGAACACTGTGGGAGCTGGCTTGCCAGCGATGGCGGACTTACATTCAACAATGATGTTGACTGACCCACCGCAATCGCCAGCAGGCTGGCTCCCACAGGTTTCGTTGGAATGTACAAAATCCGGTGTCACCGCAACTCACTGTGGGAGCTTGCCTGCAAGCGATGGGGCCGGTCGTGTCACTGCAGGGAAACCCAGTCGAAACACGGTCATCGCCCCCGGCAAACTCTTCACCTCGGCCACGCCCTGATGCAGGCTCATGATCGAGCGCACGATCGCCAGGCCCAACCCGGTGCTGCCCTGCGAGCGCGAGCGGCTGCTGTCTACGCGGTAGAAGCGATCAAACAGATGGGGCAGATGCTGCGCCTCGATCCCCGTACCGGGATTGCTCACCAGCAATGAGGTCTGCGCCGCAGCTTGTTCAATCATCAACGTCACGGTTTTGCCGGACGGACAATGGCGCAGCGCGTTGGACAGCAGATTCGATATCGCCCGCTGAATCATCAACCGATCCCCAAGAACCGAAGCACTGCCGACCACGTTCAAATGAATGTCCTTGTCCTGCGCCGACAACGAAAACATCTCAGCCACTTTCGCCGCCTCAACCTCCAGCGCAACCGGCTCAAACGGTGCCAGCGCCGACGGGTGGCTCACCTGCGCCAGAAACAGCATGTCCGAAACAATCCGCGCCACGCGCTCCAGTTCTTCGGTGCACGAGACCAGTACGTCCTTGTATTCCTCGGTGGTGCGTTCGCGCGACAGCGTCACCTGCGCCTTGCCCATCAGGTTATTGATCGGCGTGCGCAACTCATGGGCCAGATCATCCGAAAACTGCGACAACTGCTGCACCCCCGCATCCAGGCGATGCAGCATGAAGTTGATGCCCTGCGCCAGTTCGCTCAACTCTTGCGGCATGTTCACCACCGACAGCCGATGATCCAGATCCTGGGTCGAGACCATCGCCGCCACTTTGCGAAACTCGCGCATCGGCGCCAGCCCACGCTGCACCGCACCCCAGGCGCTCAGGCCGATGAAGATCAGCAGCAACGGCAAGGCAATCAGCGTCGAGCGCAGATAGGCACTGAGCAAGGCCTCATCGTGGGCGTTGTCCATCGACAGCAACACAGGTACGCGGGCGCCGCCCTTGAGGCTGATCAGCCTCGACGCGGTGAGGAATTTCGCGCCCTCGGCATCGGTGCTGCTGGAGTAGGTCAAATCGTCGGTGATCGCCCGCACAACCCTCAATTCAAGGCGCGAATCGGCCATGCCAGTGCCGGATTTGAGCAACGGCGTGCGCAAATTGTTGCGGTCGTAAATCGTCAGTGTGAGGTTGTCATGGCCCATGACCTGATCAAGCAGGATGTGCGGTTTAGCGCCGATTTCGCTAGTGTCGGCATACAACGAGAGGCTGTGTTCAACCTGTTCCATCTTCTTTTTCAGACTGTCTCGAGAGAGCGCATTGAGCTCATGGGTCAGGGCGAAATACGCGAGGATCGCCAGAAACACCACCAGCAGCGCGCCGAGAATACTCACCGTCAAACCCAGGCGCATCGACAGGCTGGCCGGCTTCATTCACGCGCCTCCAGCACATAGCCGACACCGCGCAGGGTGTGGATCAACTTATTGTCGAACGGCTCATCGATTTTGGCCCGCAACCGCCGGATCGACACCTCGACCACGTTGGTGTCGCAATCGAAATTCATGTCCCACACCAGCGAAATGATCTGCGTGCGGGTCAGCACTTCGCCGGACTGGCGCATCAACAGGTGCAGCAGGGCGAACTCCTTGGTGGTCAAGTCGATGCGCTGCTGGCCACGAAAGGCGCGGTGCCGCCCCGGATCAAGCTCCAGATCAGCGACTTTCAGCACCTGCGGCACCGGGATGTTTTCGCTGCGCCGCATCAATGTGCGCACTCGCGCCAGCAACTCGGGAAACTCGAACGGCTTGACCAGATAATCGTCCGCGCCCAGGTCGAGCCCGCGAATCTTGTCGGCCAGCCGCCCGCGCGCGGTGAGCATCATCACCCGTGTCGAATGGGTGCGGCGCAACTGCTCCAGCACGCCCCAGCCGTCGAGTTCCGGCAGGTTGACGTCGAGAATGATCAGGTCATAAACCTGTTGTTGCGCCAGATGCAAACCGTCCGCACCGGTGGTCGCGTGGTCAACAATATAGCCACTTTCGGTCAAACCCTGATGCAAGTATTCGGCAGCTTTAAGCTCGTCCTCGATCACAAGGATTCGCATGATCTATCACCACTTTTATTTAATGGATATTTAATTAAGGCGGCCCCTCACCCTAACCCTCTCCCGGAGGGAGAGAGGACTGAGCGCGGGATATTTCAGAACTACGCCGACGTGAGAAAACATTACTGAATCCATAATCGACTTGATGTAACAGGTCGATATATAACGCCAGACACTTCGGTCGGCTCCCTCTCCCACCGGGAGAGGGCTGGGGTGAGGGTAAGTCCGGACAATAAAGGTTGTAGTGGCTACAGGGTCAACCGCCAAGCGCTTTAAAACGGTGCTCTGCGACAGTCGGCCGCAGCACAAGCCACAAAATCCTTATGAGTTTGATTTCCGCAAGTGCTGCTCAGCAGATAACTAGCGCGCATTTGTTTCCATGTATTGCAATAACACCGCTAGCACTTCGCATCCTAAAACAAAACAACTTCGGCAAACCGTGGATAACGGATTTGTAATCTTCCAGTCACCTTGTCGATAAGTTCAAAACCCTACCGTGGCGGCATCAAAGATTCTTGATTAAAGGAAGTCTTCAATTGCCCGGTTTAACCGAACTGATGGCGCGAACACGCCTGAAAAAAATAGCCAGCGGCATTCTGTTGCTGGCCACTGCAAACCTTGCGCTCGCATCGTCCCTGACCCTGGAGCAGGCCCTGCAAACCGCGTTCGCTGGCAACCCCGATCTGGCCGCTGCCCAATGGGAAATCGGCATCGCCGAGGGTGATCGCCAACAGGCGGGCCTGATCCCCAATCCCGAAGTCTCGTGGGAGGCCGAAGACACCCGCCGCGATTCACGCACTACTACGGTGATGCTCAGCCAGCCGATCGAACTGGGCGGCAAACGCGGCGCGCGCATCGATGTGGCCAGCCGCGCCCAGGACGCTGCCGGCATTGAACTGGAGCGCAAGCGCAATGCCTTGCGCGCCGATGTGATTCAGGCGTTCAACAACGCCCAGACCGCACAGCAGCGCTTGCAGTTGTCGCGTCAATCCCTGCAACTGGCCGAGCATGGTTTGCGCGTGGCGCAGGGCCGTATCGAGGCGGGCAAATCCTCGCCGGTCGAGGGCACGCGGGCGCAGGTGCAGCTTTCCGAAGTACGCCTTGAACTGAGCCGCGCTGAACGCGATCAGGCCAACGCGTATCAGCAACTGGCGCAGGTCATGGGCGCACCGTTGCCAAACTCGATCAACGTACAAGCTGCTACGCAAAACCTCGTCACGGTGCCGCTACCCAGCCGGTTATTGGAGCGTCTGAACGAAACCGCCGAGCTGCGCCTGGCCAAATTGCAGATCGATCAGCGCGAAGCCTCGTTGGGGCTGGAGAAGTCCCAGCGCATTCCCGATCTCACCGTCAGCCTCGGCAGCCAGTACAGCGAAACTGAGCGCGAACGGGTCAATGTGGTCGGGCTGTCGATGCCGATTCCGCTGTTCAACCGCAATCAGGGCAACGTGCTGGCGGCTGCGCGACGCAGCGATCAGGCGCGGGATCTGCGCAACGCCACCGAACTGCGTTTGCGCACCGAAGTGCAGACCAGTCTTGAGCAATGGCAGACCGCCAACGGCGAAGTCACAGCGTTCAACCAAACCATCCTGCCCGCCGCGCAAAGTGCCGTCGACAGCGCCACTCGCGGTTTCGAAATGGGCAAGTTCGGCTTTCTCGACGTGCTCGATGCGCAACGCACCTTGATCAGTGCGCGTAGCCAATACATCCAGGCGGTCAGCGAAGCCACCGACGCCCGCGTACGCATCGAACGGATTTTCGGCGAGCTCGCCGTCAGCCCTTGAATTTCATCTTTTTCAACACTGCGCGATGGCACGGCGCAGAGGAGTTTCCATGGATAAAAAACTGATTGTGGTCGCTGCGGCAACCTTGGCCCTGGGCATCGGTATCGGCTCGATGTGGCCGGGCAATGCGTCTATCGACGCCCACGCGGATGAAGGGGCGGAACATGCCAATCACGCTGAAGAAGGCGCCGCCGCCGACGGCGACCACGGCGAAGAAGGGCACATTGAATTGAGCGCCGAACAGATCACCGCAGCCGGCATTCAACTGGCCGAAGCGCGGGCGCAAACCATCAGCCTGGGTTTACCGTTCCCCGGTGAAGTGCGATTCGACGAAGACCGCACCGCCCACGTCGTGCCACGCGTGCCCGGCGTGGTCGAGTCGGTGTCGGTCAACCTCGGGCAGTCGGTAAAGAAGGGGCAATTGCTGGCGGTCATCTCCAGTCAGCAGATCTCCGACCAGCGCAGCGAGCAGGCTGCGGCGCAACGCCGTTTGGCCTTGGCGCGCACGACTTATGAGCGCGAAAAGACGCTGTGGCAGGACAAGATTTCCGCCGAGCAGGATTTTCTTCAGGCGCGGCAAGCCATGGAAGAAGCCGAAATCGCCGTGAACAACGCCCGGCAAAAAATCAGCGTGCTCAGCGGCAGCGTGGTCGCCACCGGCGGCAATCGCTATGAACTGCGTGCGCCGTTCGACGGTGTCGTGGTGGAAAAACACCTGACGCCGGGGGAGGTGGTGGATGAAACCACAGCGGCTTTCACCCTCTCCGACCTGTCGCGGGTTTGGGTAACGTTTGGCGTGTCGCCCAAGGACCTGACCAAGGTGCAGGTGGGCAAAACCGTCACCGTCAGCGCGCCGGAATTGAATGCGCAAGTCACCGGCAACGTGGCCTACGTCGGCAGTCTGCTTGGCGAACAAACCCGCACGGCAACCGTGCGCGTCACGCTGGAAAACCCGCAAGGTTCGTGGCGTCCGGGGCTGTTCGTCACCGCGCTGGTGGCCACTGACAGCCGTCAGGCGAAAGTGGCTGTACCGGAAAACGCCATCCAGACCGTCGAGGAAAAACCCACGGTGTTCGTGCGCACCGACGATGGCTTCAAGGCGCAAACCGTGGAACTGGGTAGCCGCGCAGGCGGTTTTGTGGAAATCACTCAAGGGTTGGATGCGAACGCGCAAGTCGCCACCGCCGGCAGCTTCGTCCTCAAATCGGAACTGGGCAAAGCCTCAGCCGAGCACAGTCACTGATCCCGGAAGACTCCCATGTTTGAACGCCTGATCCAGTTTGCCATCGAGCAGCGCATCATCGTGCTGCTCGCCGTTTTGCTCATGGCCGGGCTCGGCATCGCCAGTTATCAAAAACTGCCGATCGACGCCGTGCCCGACATCACCAACGTCCAGGTGCAAATCAACACCGGCGCCGCCGGGTTCTCGCCGCTGGAAACCGAGCAGCGCATCACCTTCCCGATTGAAACCGCCATGGCCGGTTTGCCGGCGCTGGAGCAGACCCGCTCGCTGTCACGTTCGGGGCTGTCGCAGGTCACCGTCATCTTTAAGGACGGCACCGACCTGTTTTTCGCCCGCCAACTGGTCAACGAGCGTTTGCAGATCGCCAGGGAGCAATTGCCCGAAGGCGCGGAAGCCGTGATGGGGCCGATTTCCACAGGCCTTGGGGAGATTTTCCTGTGGACGGTCGAGGCGCAGGAAGGGGCGCTGAAGGACGACGGCACGCCCTACACGCCGACCGATCTGCGGGTAATACAGGACTGGATCATCAAGCCGCAATTGCGCAACGTGCCGGGTGTGGCCGAGATCAATACCATCGGCGGTTTCGCCAAGGAATATCAGATTGCGCCGGACCCGAAACGCCTGGCCGCGTACAAACTGACCCTCACCGATCTGGTCACCGCGCTTGAGCGCAACAACGCCAACGTCGGCGCTGGCTACATCGAGCGCAGCGGCGAGCAATTGCTGATTCGCGCGCCGGGGCAAGTGGCGAGCACCGAGGATATTGCCAACATCGTCATGGCCAATGTCGACGGCACGCCGATCCGCATCAAGAACGTTGCCACCGTGGAAATCGGTCGCGAATTGCGCAGCGGCGCAGCCACGGAAAATGGCCGTGAAGTGGTGCTCGGCACGGTGTTCATGCTGATCGGCGAGAACAGCCGTACCGTGTCGCAAGCGGTTGCCGACAAGCTCGAACAGATCAACAAATCCCTGCCCAAAGGCGTGATCGCGGTGACGGTTTATGACCGCACGCACCTGGTCGACAAAGCCATTGCCACGGTGAAGAAAAACCTCATCGAAGGCGCGATTCTGGTGATCGCGATTCTGTTCCTGTTCCTCGGCAACATCCGTGCGGCGCTGATTACCGCGATGGTGATTCCTCTGTCGATGCTGTTCACCTTCACCGGCATGTTCAGCAACAAGGTCAGCGCTAACCTGATGAGTCTGGGGGCGCTGGACTTCGGCATTATCGTCGACGGCGCGGTGGTGATCGTCGAAAACACCCTGCGCCGCTTGGCTCACGCGCAGCAGCGTCACGGGCGATTGCTGACGCGATCCGAGCGTTTCCATGAAGTGTTTGCGGCGGCGAAAGAAGCGCGGCGCCCACTGATTTTCGGCCAGTTGATCATCATGGTCGTGTACCTGCCGATCTTCGCCCTGAGCGGCGTCGAAGGGAAAATGTTCCATCCGATGGCGTTCACCGTGGTCATCGCGTTGCTCGGTGCCATGCTGCTTTCGGTGACCTTTGTTCCTGCGGCGATTGCGCTGTTTGTCACCGGCAAGGTCAAGGAAGAAGAGGGCATGGTGATGCGCGGTGCACGTCGCGTTTACGCACCAGCTCTTGCGTGGGTCATGTCTCATCGCACCGTGGCAATCGGTGCGGCGGTGGGCGTGATTGTGCTCAGTGGTGTGCTGACCAGTCGTATGGGCAGTGAGTTTGTGCCGAGTCTCAGTGAGGGGGATTTTGCCCTGCAGGCCTTGCGTGTACCGGGCACCAGCCTGACGCAATCGGTCGATATGCAGCAGCGTCTGGAAACGCTGATTCTGGCGAAAGTGCCGGAAGTCGAGCGCGTGTTCGCCCGCACCGGCACCGCCGAAATTGCCTCCGACCCGATGCCGCCGAACATCTCCGACAGCTACGTGATGCTCAAGCCGAAAGAGCAATGGCCGGACCCGGACAAGTCCCGCGAAACACTGATGGCCGAACTGCAAGCCGCCGCCGCCACATTGCCGGGCAGCAACTATGAGCTGTCGCAACCGATTCAGTTGCGCTTCAACGAACTGATCTCCGGCGTGCGCAGTGACGTGGCGGTGAAGGTGTTTGGCGATGACATGGACGTGCTCAACGCCACGGCAGCGAAGATTGCGGCGGCGATGCAGAAGGTCAATGGCGCATCCGAAGTCAAAGTCGAGCAAACCACCGGGTTGCCGGTGCTGACCATCAACATCGATCGCGACAAAGCGGCGCGTTACGGGCTCAACGTCGGCGATGTGCAGGACACCATTGCCGTGGCCGTGGGTGGGCGTCAGGCCGGGACGTTGTATGAGGGGGATCGGCGTTTTGACATGGTCGTGCGTTTGTCCGATGCCATGCGCAAAGACATCGAAGGCTTGTCGTCGCTGCTGATTCCGGTGCCGGCGGTGAATGGCGCGGCGGATCAGATCGGCTTCATCGCGTTGCAAGAAGTCGCCAGCCTCGACTTGGTGCTGGGGCCGAATCAGGTCAGCCGCGAAAACGGCAAGCGCCTGGTGATCGTCAGCGCCAACGTGCGCGGGCGCGATATCGGTTCGTTCGTTGCCGAGGCGGGTGAAGTGATCGAACGCGACGTGCAAGTCCCGCCCGGTTACTGGACCAGTTGGGGCGGACAGTTCGAGCAACTGCAATCGGCGGCCAAGCGTTTGCAGATCGTGGTGCCGGTGGCATTGCTGTTGGTGTTTGGATTGTTGTTCATGATGTTCAACAACCTGAAGGATGGCTTACTGGTGTTTACCGGGATTCCGTTTGCCTTGACCGGGGGCGTCATGGCGCTGTGGTTGCGGGATATTCCGCTGTCGATCTCTGCCGGAGTCGGATTCATCGCGCTGTCGGGTGTGGCGGTGCTCAACGGCTTGGTGATGATTGCGTTTATTCGTAATTTGCGGGAGGAGGGGCGGTCACTCACGGATGCGATCAACCTCGGAGCACTGACGCGATTGCGGCCGGTGTTGATGACGGCGCTGGTGGCTTCTCTGGGGTTCATTCCGATGGCGCTGGCGACCGGTACGGGCGCGGAAGTGCAGCGGCCATTGGCGACGGTGGTGATTGGCGGGATTCTGTCCTCGACCATTCTCACGCTGCTGATCTTGCCGGCGCTGTACCAACTCGCCCATCGCCGGGATGAGGACTCAATGCCCACCTGATTGTGAACACAACCCTGTGGCGAGGGGATTTATCCCCGATGGGTCGCGCAGCGGCCCCAAAAAAGCAGGCCTGCTGCGCAGTCCATCGGGGATAAATCCCCTCGCCACAGGTATTGCAGCAGGCTGCTCAGTGGTGGGGTAAGGCCAGATAACGAATATGTAATCCCTGCGCCACCGTCCCGATAGGTTCGGATTGTTACCTTGATCCCGTCAGCTACTTAAACGAGGAATCAAACATGAAATTCGCCCAAATCAGTGCCTTCGCCGCCGCGTTAGTGATGTCTTCCCTGGCCATGGCCGAAGGTGGCGGCGACCGCACCTTCGAAAAAATGATGACCGCCAATGACCGCTCCGTGGAGCTGTTCGTTACCCGGGAACAGGCCGCTGGTAATCCGGTCGTGGTCAATGAAAGGAAAGACGACAAGACCCAAGACCTGTAAGCGTGTCGCAACTGAACAAGCCCGACATCGCGCATCGATGCCGGGCTTTTTTATGGAGGTTATAAACATGAAGTTGATCAAGTGGATAGTGTTCGCCGGGGTGCTGGCAATGTCGCTGAATGTGCTTGCCGAAGGTGGTGGTGACCGCGCGTTTGAACGCGCACTCAGCGCCAACTCCAAAGCCATGGAGCAATACGCCACCAACCAGGGCAAAGCGCCGCCAGTGGTGAAGGAATACGCATACGGCATGAAGCTGGATGTGGTGAAAATCGTCAGCGTTGTGAAGCCGCCGGCTACTTGCGCCGTGGTCCCCACCGTCATGACCTACGAAGACTCGAAAGGCCAGCTCAACACCCTCAGATACAACGTGGCCGGCGAATGCCGCCAGCGCGGCTGATCCGCCAACGATCAGAACACGGTCCCCTGTAGGAGCTGCCGAAGGCTGCGATCTTTTGATCTTGATCTTTAAAATCAAAATCAAAAGATCGCAGCCTTCGGCAGCTCCTACAGGGGAGGATTTCGAAATGACGATGTGTATTTCGATTCGGGATGTTTAAAGCTTGTGTGGGAAATACAGAACCTTCCCACAATGTTTTCAGGTTGTCCGTCGGACGTCGGCTCTCTAGCCTGTGTGGGTCGCTGCCCAATCAGCGATCGGGATTGGAACCCCGGAGAACGTGTCAGCGCCAAAGCGTCTTTCATGACGTATGCTTGCGCACCTTGATGGTGTGCACTCCGTTATGGCGGCTGTGCGCGGGAGACTTCGAGTCTGTCGGGTTTTGTCTGGTGGCCCGGGTTCCAACCTGCGTACAGCTGCCACCCTTCGATTGGAACCGAATGGGCCAGCTCCATTGCCACACCGGAGTTTCATCATGAAAAAGCCAACACCCAATCCGCCCGAAACAACCGTCCCTGCGGACGCCAATACAACGTCCCCCTACGCTTGCGAAGACACCCGCAAACTCCACTAAGCCGCCGACCGCGCCCTCGACTTCTACCTCAAACCCACCGCCGCCATCATGGCCACGCCCTACGTCCAGAACCAGATGTTCCAGGTCAATCCCACCGCCGACACCGAATCCCTGCTGGCCAACGCCAGCGAATCCCTAGGCTCGGCCAGCGTCATGCTCGGTGACTTCGCCGCGCTGCTGGAAGGCACGCATCGCAAGACGATTCTGGGCATCGCCCAAGTCGTCATGCTCGGCGAACTGGCGGTGAACAGAGCGCTGGATAACGTCGAGCCTGCGGTGTAGGCACTGAGCCACGTGGCGAGATTGGTTATCTCTCGCCACATCGTGGCGCACGCAGGTCAATGTTCGAATACAACGGAGGCAGGTCAATGCCTAGTCCAACTGAACTCGATGTGATTACCAATCCCTTTTCAAGCTATCGAAGTACGGATCAAAAGAAACGGCATGTGATTGATCTCGCAGCCTTCACGTGTCAACAGACGAATCCGGTAGCACAGCTATATCTTCTCGATGACGTTGCATTTAGCGCATTCGAACAGGCTATTGAAGCCAACCCGGCCCGAAACAACTTGTGCTTATGCCAACTGAAAATTCGTCGAAAACGGTGGAGCTGAAAGTAAACGTAGCTCGGTGTGCTGCCGGACAGCAGGGATCACATGACGCCTGGAGATCGTGCAAGTCGTCATGCCAGGCGCACTGACGGTGATTGATACCTGTAAACCATGTCCTGGTCTCAAACTTAAAGGATGTACCCGGTCTTTACCGTGAGGGCTGCTTTCCTGCCCTGGAAAACCGTGCCAAAGCTAACGCATAAAAAAGGCGCCCCAAAGGACGCCAAAAAATTCACCTCTTTCCAAAGGAGCAAGGAGCTTCTAAAGGTGAATGTGCATTGCTCGTGAACTCAGAGAATCGCCAACGGATACTCGACAATCACCCGCACTTCCTCCAGGTCCGACTCGAACGCCGTGGCGCGGGTGGTGGCCTGGCGCAAACGCAGTGACATGTCCTTCAACGAACCACTCTGCACCACGTATTTGACTTCGATATCCCGCTCCCAACGCTTCTGATCCGTCAGCGGATTGCCCTCGGCATCGCGGCGCATGTACACGGTGTTGGCGTTGGAATAGTCGGCGTCGGTGCCGCGGCCGTAGCGAGTCATGAACGACAAACCGGGCACGCCATGGGTGGTCATGTCGAGGTCGTAGCGCACCATCCACGAACGTTCTTTTGGCGAGTTGAAATCGCTGTACTGGATGGAGTTGTCGAGGAAGATCGAGTCGGACTGGCGCAGGTAATCGAAATCGTCGTTGCCGTTGTTGCGCTGGTGGGAGACGGCGACGGAATGCGCGCCGAGTTTCACGCCAACCCGGCCGCTCCAGATGTTGTTGTCGAACTCGCCGAGCAGTTGTTTGCCCTCGTCGACAGCCTTGTAGTAATTCAAACCACTAAACAGCGACAGGTCATCCGCCAGCGGATATGTCCACGCGGTGCCTGCGTAATACTGGTTCCAGGCATCTTTGAGACGACTGGAATAGAGACTGACGCTGAGGTTCTTATTCAGCACATAGTCACCGCCGCCATACGCGATCCACGGCGAATTGACCGGGCCTGCATAGAAGGTCGCGAAGTTCTCCCGCATGTCGCTCGACACCGGTTGGCTCATCGCATGCAAACGACCACCTTGCACCGAAAGACCTTCAATACTGGTGTTGGTCGCCGTCACACCACGAAAACTCTCTGGCAGTAATCGTGAATCACCTGCTGCGAGCACCGGGTTGGCGGGGAACACATCACCCACCTTGACCACCGTATCGAACGCCCGCACTTTCGCGGCACCCCCGACCTTGGTGTATTCGTCCCGCGCCTCGCCGTCACTGTTGACCGGCAGCACATCGAACGAACTGCGGCCACCGTTGCGCCCGTCACCGGTGTCGAGCTTCAAGCCGATCATGGCAAACGCATCGACTCCGACCCCGACGGTGCCTTGAGTGAAACCGGACTCGAACTTGCTGATCACCGCATGCGCCCAGGCTTCTGAGTAACCATTGCCGGTAGAACTGGACTGGCCGTTGCGGTCGTCACGGTTGAAGTAGAAGTTGCGGTTGAGCACCGTCAGGCTGCTGCCTTCGATAAAGCCTTCCGCTTTTTCTTCTGCAAACACCATGGACGGCCCGGAGCCAACCACCACCGCTAAAGCGGCCATCGACATTTTTGTATTGTTAACCATCAAACACTCCTTGGGTTCGGCAGAACGGGAACGTGCTTCGGCGTGGATTTTATTGTTCGACGGGCAAGCGCCCGCCGGCATGGTCGCCGGGTAACATCGTTGCAAGCTGCGGATAACGCCAAGGTGATGAGGGAATTACAATTTCGTCATGTGGATGGAGCGAAGCCCTTGGATATCAGGTCAGGGCTGCGAGCTGTTCGATCGTCTGCGGAAAACGCTCGACCAGCCGGATCAGGGTTGTGGCCTGGGCATTCGGCGTTGCTCGACCTTGCTCCCAGTTTTCGAGCGTTCGAGTATTGGTTCGCAAGTACATAGCGAACACTGATCGGGAGAGGTTGAGTTGTTGGCGGATGGCGATGACCTCTTCGGCAGTGATCGGCATCAGTTTTGGCAACTGAACCTTGTGGGTTCGCAGTGTGATCTTGCCTTGGCGCTCGTCGGCGAGGGCCTCCAGGCCATCCATCAGTTCGGAAAAAATGTCACGTTTCATAGTGGGTTCTCGCGTTGAGTTCTCTGTCCAGCGTTTGTCTGAAAAGCTTGTTCTGGGCAGTTGTCAAATTGTCTTGATCGTTTTTGCTGTAAACCGTGAACAGCCAGGATTGGTCGAAGCCCGACCACCAGTAATAAATCACCCGTAACTCACTGCGCTTCCCTTTACCGCGTCGCTGGTCGCAGAAGCGAATTTTGCGCAGCCCGCCGGTGTCCTCGATGAGATCGCCCGCCTCAGGGTCTTTCAGTAGCTCCAACTGAAAGCTGCGAAACAGATCGTCGTCCAGGTAATCGTCTCGGTGCTTCTGAAGCACAGGTAGTTCGATAAAAAGAGCATCCATTTTCTGTACGTTACCTACGTATAGTGTTTTCTCAACAATCGAATCGGTCAAGGCCTCTAGGCCATCCTTTTCGTCCCTTTTTCAACGGTAGACAACGGTCGTAAAAAGACCTGTAGGACGAATCGACCAGTGCGGTGAGAACTTTCAATTGAGTAGCGAAGAGACCTCGCAATTGACGTGTCGGAGCAATCCACAGCACTATCCGGCAATGAACGTCCAACGCCGAATGAACATGATGTGCGCCTCAGTGACCGCTTCCGGCGGGCCATAAGGTCATACGTGTTTGTCATCCGACGTGGACCCAAAGCCCCGCCAGCAATGGACGGGGCTTTTTCATTTCCTGTTAGCACATGACTCATGGAGAGAGAAATGTTCGAAATCAGAAGAGCTGGCGCGAATGACGCCCAAACCGCATTCGACATACGACGCATGGCGATCAGGCATCAATGCATCGGTGCCTACACCGAGCAGCAAATGCACGACTGGACCAAGGGTTCGGCTGAGGACGGTTACGACACGCTCATGGAAAAGCATTTCTATCTGGGCTTCGTTGAGGGCGAGCCCGTGGCAACCGGAATGCTTGATCTGGAGCACCGTGAAATCGGTGCAATCTTCATTCATCCGGATTTCATGCAGCGTGGACTGGGCAAACACGTTTTGCGCTTTCTCGAAGATCTGGCAAGGGAGCTGGGGCTGGCAGAGGTCTGCCTGGACGCAACGTTGAACGCTGCCGATTTTTACCGGCGCTGCGGTTACATCGGGGAGGGGAGTGCGATTTACCAATCGCCTTCGGGTCTGCAACTGGCGTGCGTGCCAATGGTGAAGAAACTGTGATGCCATTGTAGCGAGGGAGCTTGCTCCCGCTGGGCTTAGCAATGCTTTCAAGAATGGAGGTGGAAGCGGCGACCTAAAAAAGGCGCCCCGAAGGACGCCAAAAGATTCACCTCTTTCCGCCCGCCGGCATGGTCGCCGGGTGACATCGTTGCAAGCGGCGGATAACGCGAGGGTGATTGGGGGATTACAATTTCGTCATGTGGAAGGCTTTGCCAGATCGGTTCGCTTCAAGGCTGCAATGGGGGGGCGACGGTTTGTGGAAAAGCGTCTGACGCGCATTCACGTTTCAACGACTCGCGTACGGTTTTCAATATCGGCCATTCGAAAGCGTTGTGCCCGGCGCGCAGTAGACGGCTGCGCACGGGCTGGCGCTGCCGTAACCAACGCAGGCTGGACATGCCGAAGGGGTCTTTGATGCCCTGAATTATCAGGGTGTCGGAATTGAGCGAAACGTTTTCGCTGTCCGCACTGAAGAAGTAGCGATTGACGTGGTAATGCAATTCCAGACGGATGGCGAGAATGGCTTCTTCATCGGCAAACCTACCGAGAGCATCCATTGGCATCGTCTGCCCGTTGAGTCGTAACGACGCTTGCAACCAGTGGATGGCGGCTTGTTGCTGTTGGTCACGACAGCCATCATTCAATATTTGCTGGATGTCGCGCGCGGTACCGCCACCGGTATGGCGCAAGGCTGCGTTTATTGCTTCTTCATAGGCGTAAGTGTTCGCTGCAAACGGAACGAAAACAGACACCAATGTGGTTTTCAGCAAAGTGGCGGGGTATCGCTGCTGGTATTGAATGGCCAGCCAGGTGCCCCAGGAGACACCCAGCAAACTGATGCGCTGCAAGCCCAGGTGCAGGCGCAAGGCGTTGATGTCTTCGACGTTCAGGGCCGTGTTGTTGTCTCGCGTCTGCCCGTACGGGCGTGATCGGCCACATCCGCGCTGATCAATCAAAATCACGTCGAAGCAACGCAGGTCGAAGAACTCCAGATGATGACGGCTGCAGCGCCCACCGGGCCCTCCGTGCAAGAAGAACACGGGCTCACCACCGCGTGTTCCGTGGCGCTCCCAGTACAGTTGATGGCCGTCAGCGGTGAGAAGGTATCCGTTGAGGCGGGTCATGCGGCGGGAAGCGTCAGGCGGTAGAACTGAAATAACTCTTGCCGCCCGCTGCGCGCCGCCACACTGGAAATAATCACCAGACCAAAGGTGTGAGCCAGCCAGGGCATGGCAAGCAGCACCGGCGTATGACCAAACACTAGGATCGTGCCACCGGGCTTTACGCAACGCACCAGGCTTTCAAACGCGCTGTGTGCTTCGCGGCGGGTCATGACTTCGGCGTTGAGGAAACGAAGGATCAGCACGTCGCAGCGAATATGAGCGTCGATGCAGGCGGTCGCCTCCATCACGCGAAACTGCGCAGTCGATGTTGCGTGACGCTGTTGCGCATATTCAATCATCGAGGCCGAACGGTCTGTGCCGAGGTAGCGGCCGTCAGTGAGTTCGGCAGCCAGATGGGCGATGAAGTCACCTGTCGAGCAGGCCGGGTCGTAAACCAGGTCGTCCGGTTTGAGCAATGGACGAAGTACGCTCACGCAGTGTTCGCGAAAGTGGCACTCGTCTGCGTTCAGTTGCGCAGCCAGCAATTCGTTTCCCTGCCAGTAATCGGCGGGGCAAACGGCCTCGTCACCACAATCATCGATGACAGCAAAGGGGAAATGTATCTCGCTGTCCGGGCTGTTCAGCGCGGCTTCGAAGGCTTCGATTCTTTCTTTCAACGTTGATGTTTGAAAATAGATCGACACGCCGTCGTTGCCCCATTGCGACTGCCTGTGGGGGCCGAGCAACATGGTGGGGTTCAACAGGCTGCTCAGGCCCCAGCGATTGCAAGGGTCTCGCTGCAAGACTTTGCGGCCGACCCAGTCACGGTCGCGGACCCGCAGAATAAATACCTGATGCAGGCCGTTGCGAGTCGATTCGACGAAACAACCGATCGGGCCGGCGCTTGTGATGTGGTCGGACAGGTTTTTTGCCAGTTCCAGTTCATGCCCCTTTGAGCAGACGATGGCTTGGTTGTTCATGAGCTCACTCCGTGAAGCTGTTTGTCCAACCCTCGACCTCGGGCGTGGGGAATCACCACGTTGCCGCTGGACACGACGAAGAACCGTTCCAGACCGGGTATCACCACATTGACCAGGCTGGTGCCGAGGCTCGTTTGATGCACAGTGGATACGCCGAGGTGGCGCCCGTGTTGTTGAAGATCGGTAGTCAGCTGTTCAATCTGCAGGGGCAATGGTCTTTGCGGGCTGGCCTCGGGCAAGGTGACCGTGGAGTGAGCGCAGCGATGCAGCAGATCCTCAGGATTGAATAGCAGGCAGCGCAATAGTCGGGGGAAGGGACTTAAGTGGCGCTTCGCGTTGAGCAAATGCTGCGTATATTCGGGCCCCGCCGCGGCGTGATGCAACTGCACCAGTTCCGTCAGCGCCCGCCAGGCAGCATGGCGCGGATCCAGGGAGCAACCTGAACCGAATACATGAATCCAGGCACCGGGTGCGGCGCAAAACGCCAGGAAAGTGCGCGCAACGAATTCGGTACTGATATCCACCAGCACGACCTCTGCGCCGATTTCCCTTTCGACATCCGCCCACAGTTGGCCCAAGGCATCGCCATGGTCGGGGCGGGTGATCCGGCGCACTGGCGGGTGATTCTGATAATAAAAATGATCCAGCAAAAACAACGAAACAGCGTCCCGTTCGATGCATTCATTGATGGCATGCAGCAGGGCTTCGTTGTAACTGGCGCCGATGGCCGTGCCGCTGTTGCTCGAGTAACGGCGCAAGGCGCGGCAGTCCGCGGTCTGCTGATCAAACAACTGCTGCGTGTTGGGTGACGTCAGCGCGAGCGGGTAAAAAAAAGGGTCGTGTCGTTGAGGGCAGGTGTAGCGTCGACAGGCGATTTGGCGGTGCTGCTGGCGGGTAATGAGTCGCACCAGATCTTCGTTGAACATCGCCTTGTCTGCGAAGTAGTCCACGGGAATAGCGTGGGCATTCTCAACCGGGAGCGAGTCTGTCCAATAGTGTTCAAGCGTTTCGTAGAGCGCACCGATGGTTGCCTGAATTGCATAACCTTTGCCGGCGCCGCGCGCGACAGGCAGACCTTTGCTGTCAGTAAAGGTCGCCTGTACCGCAACAACGTCCTGACCCAAGGTGTGCATAGCGGGCGTCATTCCCAGTCGACTCAATTCAGTTTGAATGCGCTGGTATGCCTGATCTGCTGTCAGTTCTCGCTCGATCATCCTGATGCTGTCCATGCTATCCATCCTCAAAAAGAACGGGGGCTTTCACCCCCGTTCGTTGACTCACTGCGCGTCGAGTTCGGCCAGTTCTTCCTCACTCAGTTGCAGTGCTTCGATGTGCTCCGGATCGCGAGCTTGCTCCTCGTCCAGTTCAACGATTTTGTTGGCGTTCCAGCTGGCCATGTAGCCCATAGGTCAATTCCTTTTTCTTTTTGGATGAAAGTGCATTTGCTTGCACGGACCGAATCTATAAGGCGGGCTGTGAGGGGTCAAAAATGTCCGGAAGTTTCAGTTCCGGGATGGATGGGAGGGTGAAATGCGTACACATCATCTTGTGATTGAAATGCGGGATAGTCAGGATTCAGCGGCTTTTTCCGAGGGGCACGGTTGTTATTTGTCGGGGGGATTTGGTGTGCCTGAGAGGGTTTCTTGCTGAGGGGGCGTGGGATATTTCAGCGGGTTTTTTGGGAAAAGAGGGTCTGGCAATCAGCTCCCGGGAATTTTCCATCGCAGGTAATGAGTTTTCCTTGCGCTGATTGAAGGCTTTCCTACAACTACAGAAGGGTAGGTATCAGGCGCAGAGGGGACCGGCGCTGCACATATATCCGCAAAAACAAAAACGGCACCCGAAGGTGCCGTTTCCATTTGCAGCTAAATCCAGCAGAGCAATCAGCCCGCCAGACCCGCCTGCTGAACCAGTGTCAGCAACGGCTGCGGGTAAACGCCGAGGAAGAACGCAACCAGGGCGATGGCCAGCAGCATTACGCCGCCCGCCTTTTGTTCCCAGTGCAACTCGGCATCGTGGCGACGCAGGTTCGGCTCGATCAGGTACAGGGTGACCATCACGCGCAGGTAGTAGAAGACGCCGATGGCGCTGCCCAGTACCAGCGAACCCACCAGCCACCATTGGTGCGACTCGACACCGGTAGCGATGATGTAGAACTTGCCGATGAAGCCTGCGGTCAGCGGGATACCGGCCAGGGACAGCATCATCACGGTCAGTACGGCGGTCAGGTACGGACGGCGCCAGAACAGGCCGCGATACTCGTACAGCGCGTCTGCGTCACGGCCCTTGTACGGCGAAGACATCAGGGTGATCACGCCGAAAGCGCCGAGGCTGGTGATCACATAAGTAACCAGATACACGCCGATGGCTTCCACGGCCAGACCCTTGCTCGCCACCAGTGCGATCAGCAGGTAGCCGAAGTGCGCGATGGACGAGTAACCGAGCAGACGCTTGAGGTTGCTCTGGGTCAGGGCCAGCAGGTTGCCGAACAGGATCGAGGCAACGGCGATCACGCTCAGCACGTCGCTCAGTACGCCACTGCTTGCAGCAGGGGAGATCTGGAACAGGCGCACCATCACCGCGAACACGGCAACCTTGGAAGCGGTCGCGAGGAACGCGGCGACCGGTGCCGGAGCACCTTCGTACACGTCCGGCGTCCACAGGTGGAACGGTACCAGCGACAGCTTGAACGCCAGACCGATCAGCATCATGCCCAGGCCCAGTTGTGCCAGCGGGCTAGGCAGACCAGTGGCAGCCAGTGCCTGACCGATACCGGTGAAGCTCAGCGAACCGGCGTCCGCGTACAGCAGTGCCATACCGAACAACAGGAACGCGGAACCGGCGGCCGACAGCACCATGTACTTGATGCCGGCTTCCAGCGAGCGCTTGTTGAAGAAGGCATAAGCCACCAGACCGTAGACCGGCACCGACAGCAGTTCCAGACCGATGAACAACCCGGCCAGGTGCTGCGCGCTGACCAGAACCAGACCACCGGCGGCGGCCATCAGGATCAGCAGGTACAGTTCTTCACGGTTGCCCGGGTAACCCGAACCGCCGTCGCCCAGATAGGCGTGGGCGAGGGTGACGCAGGCGAGGGTGGCGACCAGGATCAGCGCCATGTACAGGCAGGCGAACGCATCGATCTGCAGCAATGGGGTCACGGCCAGAGGCGCGACTTTCAAGGCAGGCAGGATCGACAGCAAGGCCAGGTTCAGACCGGCGACCGAGATCAGGAAGGTCTGCGAGTGATTGCGGCGCCAGGCGATTGCCAGCATCACCACGATAATGGTGAGGCTGGTGATCAACAGTGGCGCAAGCGCAATAAAGTGTTGAATCGTGAATTCCATAGCGCTCTTACCGGGCCGAAGCGAGTTGAGTGAAGGCGGTGCCGAGCCACTGCTGTACGCCATGCATCGTGGCGGCAGAAGTGTCGAGGAACGGTTGCGGGTAGACGCCGAGGTAAATCAGCAGTACCGCAAGGCCTAGCACCATGATCAGTTCGCGAGCGTCCATACCGTGCAGAATCGAATCCGATTTCGACGGACCGAAGTACGCACGGTGGATCATGATCAGCGAGTAGACCGAACCGAACACCAGACCGGAGGTGGCAATCGCAGTGATCCAAGGCCAACTGGCGAAAGAACCGATCAGGATCAGGAACTCGCCGACGAAGTTACCCGTGCCCGGCAAGCCCAACGACGCGGCTGCAAAGAACAGGCTGATCGCCGGCAGGTAAGCAATACGCGACCACAGACCGCCCATCTCACGCATGTCACGAGTGTGCAGACGCTCGTACAACTGACCGCTGAGGATAAACAGTGCGGCTGCCGAAACACCGTGCGCCAGCATCTGGATCACTGCACCTTGCAGGGCCAGTTGGCTGCCGGAGTAGATGCCGATCAACACGAAGCCCATGTGGGAAACGGAAGAGAAGGCGATCAGACGCTTGATGTCGGTTTGCGCGAACGCCAGGAACGCACCGTAGAAGATCCCGATCAGACCGAGGGTCATGGCGATCGGCGCGAACTCGGCCGAGGCATTCGGGAACAGCGGCAGGGCGAAACGCAGCAGGCCGTAGGCAGCGGTTTTCAGCAAGATACCGGCGAGGTCGACGGAACCTGCGGTCGGCGCCTGGGCGTGAGCATCAGGCAACCACGAGTGGAACGGTACGACTGGCAGCTTGACCGCGAAGGCGATGAAGAAGCCGAGCATCAGGATGTACTCGGTGGTCATCGACATCTTGGTTTTCAACAGGTCGGCGTAGTTGAAGGTAATCACGCCAGTGTTGTTGAAGTTGACCAGCACCAGACCGAGGATCGCCACCAGCATGATCAGGCCGGAAGCCTGAGTGAAGATGAAGAACTTGGTTGCTGCGTAGATCCGGGTTTTCTTGCCGTCCGAAGAACTGTGACCCCAGAGCGCGATGAGGAAGTACATCGGCACCAGCATCATTTCCCAGAAGAAGAAGAACATGAACAGGTCGAGGGCGAGGAACACGCCGACAACACCGCCCAGGATCCACATCAGGTTCAGGTGGAAGAAGCCAACGTGACGTTGAATCTCTTTCCACGAGCAGAGTACCGAGAGGATACCCAGCAGACCGGTCAGCAGGATCATCAACAGCGACAGGCCGTCGAGGGCCAGGTGCACGCTGATGCCGAAACGCGCGATCCAGATGTGCTTGAACTCAAGCGCCCAGGTTGGATCGGCGCCAGGCGCCGGGGCAAATGAATAGTTGCCGGTAGCCCACAGCCAGAGGCCGATCGCGAGCAACAGGGACATGGTGATCAGCGCAATCCAGCGGGGCAGGGTAGCGCCGAAGCGCTCACCCATCCAGCACAGCAGGCCGCCGATGAAGGGGATCAGGATTAGCCAAGGCAGAATCATGACGGGCTCGTTTCCTTTCGCAAATTCGCAAGGTTCATATCAGACCGCTACCAGCACGATGGCGCCAATAACCAGCACGGCACCAGCAGCCATCGAAGCAGCGTACCAACGCAGTTGACCGGTCTCGGTGCGGCTCAGGGCAGTGTGTCCACCCTTGGCCATACGCGGGATCAGACCGATGGTCTGGTCGAGCGGGTCTTTGCGCAGGATGTGGCTGATCGCAAGGTACGGCTTGACGAACAGTTTGTCGTAGATCCAGTCGAAGCCCCAGGCAGCGAACCACCAGGCCGACAGGAAACGCCCGACGCCGCTGTTGGCAATTGCCGTCACGAAGCGACGCTTGCCGAGGAACAGCAGGGCCGCCAGCAGGATACCGGCCAGGGCGATGGCGCCCGAAGCGATTTCCAGACTGTGCTTGGCTTCGCCACCGGCATGGCCAACGCTTTCTGGCAGTACGCCGTGCAGCGGTGGAACGATCATGGCGCCGATGAAAGTCGACAGCACGATCAGCACCGACAGTGGCAACCAGTGAGCAATACCGTGACCGGCGTGCGCTTCAGTCTTGGCTTCACCGTGGAACGTGATGAAGATCAGGCGGAAGGTGTAGAGCGAGGTCATGAACGCGCCGACCAGACCTGCGTAGAGCAGACCGTGGTTGCCGCTGGCGAACGCTTCCCAGAGGATTTCGTCCTTGGAGTAGAAGCCTGCGGTTACCAGTGGCAAAGCAGCCAGTGCCGCGCCGCCGACGATGAAGCTGGCGTAGGCCAGTGGCAGTTTCTTCCACAGACCGCCCATCTTGAAGATGTTCTGCTCGTGGTGGCAGGCAACGATCACCGCACCGGAAGCAAGGAACAGCAGCGCCTTGAAGAAGGCGTGGGTCATCAGGTGGAAGATCGCGCCATCCCATGCGCCAACGCCCAGCGCCAGAAACATGTAGCCGATCTGGCTCATGGTCGAGTAGGCGAGGATACGTTTGATGTCGGTTTGAACCAGAGCGGCGAAACCGGCGAGTACCAGTGTCACACCACCAACGATGCCGACCAGGTGCAGGATGTCCGGCGCCAGGGTGAACAGACCGTGGGTACGAGCAATCAGGTAAACACCTGCGGTTACCATGGTTGCGGCGTGGATCAGTGCCGAAACCGGGGTCGGGCCGGCCATCGCGTCCGCGAGCCAGGTTTGCAGCGGCAGTTGCGCCGATTTACCGACCGCACCGCCCAGCAGCATCAGAGTCGCCAGGGTGATCCAGAAGTCGCCGACCTGGAATTTCTGCGGTGCCAGCACCAGCAGTTCCTGGATGTTCAGCGTGCCCACTTGCTGGAACAGGATGAACAGGCCGATGGCCATGAACACGTCGCCGATCCGGGTCACGATGAAGGCCTTGAGTGCGGCGTTACCGTTGTTGCGGTTGCTGTAGTAGAAACCGATCAACAGGTACGAGCACAGGCCCACGCCTTCCCAGCCGAAGTACAGGAACAACAGGTTATCGCCCAGGACCAGGAACAGCATGCTGGCGATAAACAGGTTGGTGTACGAGAAGAAGCGCGAGTAACCCGCTTCACCGCGCATGTACCAGGAGGCGAACAGGTGGATCAGGAAACCTACGCCTACCACCACGCCGAGCATGGTGATCGACAGGCCGTCGACGTAGAGCGCGAAGTCAGGCTTGAAGCCTTCCACCGCCATCCACTGCCACAGCACCAGGGTGTAGTGACCGCCTTCGGGAGGCGCGACGTTGAATTGCCAGATGACGTAGGCGGTGACAATCGCCGACAAGCCAATGGAACCCACGCCGATCAGCGCCGAGAGGTTTTCCGACCAGCGTCCACGAGAGAACGACAGCAGCAGGAACCCGATCAGGGGGAATACGAAAGTCAGAAAGATTAGGTTCATCCGCGCATCTCACTGGCAGCGTCGATATCGAGCGTGTGGAAGCGGCGATACAGTTGCAGCAGGATCGCCAGACCAATACTGGCCTCGGCGGCTGCAAGGCTGATCACCAGGATGAACATGATCTGTCCATCCGGCTGGCCCCAACGGGCGCCTGCAACGATGAAGGCCAGTGCAGAGGCGTTCATCATCACTTCCAGACTCATCAACACGAACAAAATGTTGCGACGAACCATCAGGCCGACGAGGCCTAGGCAGAACAGGATGCCGGCAACCGCCAGACCATGCTCAAGAGGGATAGCAGGCATAAGTTACTCCGTCGCCTCGTTGCGGCCCAAATGGAACGCCGTGACGGCTGCGGCAAGCAGCAGCATCGAGGCGAGTTCGACCACCAGCAGATACGGGCCGAACAGGCTGATGCCCACGGCTTTTGCATCGACGGTGGTGTGGCCGATGGCCTGGCCGCTCTGGTGAGCGAACAGCACATACAGCAATTCGGCCAGCAGCAGGCCGGCGAGAATCACCGGCCCGGCCCAGATGCCGGGCTTGAGCCAGACGCGTTCCTGCTGAACCGCGGCGGGGCCGAGGTTGAGCATCATCACCACGAACACGAACAGCACCATGATGGCGCCAGCGTAGGCGATCACTTCCAGCACGCCGGCGAATGGAGCGCCGAGTGCGAAGAAGGTCATGGCCACGGCGATCAACGAGATGATCAGGTAGAGCAGGGCGTGCACAGGGTTGGTGTTGGTGACCACACGAAGCGTGGCCACAACCGCGATACCCGATGCGAAATAGAAAGCGAATTCCATCGTTCTTCCTTAAGGCAGCAAGCTCTTCACGTTGATCGGTTCGGCTTCGTTCTGTGCAGCGCCTTTCGGCTTGCCAGCGATTGCCATACCTGCAACACGATAGAAGTTGTAATCAGGGTTTTTGCCGGGGCCGGAGATCAAAAGATCTTCTTTCTCGTACACCAGGTCCTGACGTTTGAACTCGGCCATCTCGAAATCCGGTGTCAGCTGGATTGCGGTGGTCGGACAGGCTTCCTCGCAGAGACCGCAGAAAATGCAGCGCGAGAAGTTGATACGGAAGAAGTCCGGGTACCAGCGACCGTCTTCGGTTTCAGCTTTCTGCAGCGAGATGCAACCCACAGGGCACGCCACGGCGCACAGGTTGCAGGCTACGCAGCGTTCTTCGCCATCGGGGTCGCGGGTCAGGACGATGCGACCACGGTAGCGGGGTGGCAGGTAGACCGCTTCTTCCGGGTATTGCAGGGTGTCGCGCTTGCGAAAGCCATGGCCGAAGACCATGACCAGGCTGCGCAACTGGGTACCGGTACCCTTAATGATGTCGCCAATATATTTGAACATGGGTCAAATCCTCACTGAACCGCAACTGCAGGCGTGTTCCACAACACGACCGCAGCGGTCACCAGCAAATTGATCAGGGTCAGTGGCAGGCAGAATTTCCAGCTGAAGTCCATCACCTGGTCATAACGCGGACGCGGGATAGAGGCGCGCAGCAGGATGAACAGCATGATGAAGAACGCGGTCTTCAGGGCGAACCACAGGAACGACAGTTGCGGCAGGATGCCGAACGGACCGTGCCAGCCACCGAAGAACAGGGTGACCAGCAGCGCCGAGATCAAGATGATGCCGATGTATTCGCCAACGAAGAACATGCCCCATTTCATGCCGGCGTATTCAATGTGGTAACCGTCAGCCAGTTCCTGTTCCGCTTCCGGCTGGTCGAACGGGTGACGGTGAGTCACGGCGACGCCAGCGATGAAGAAGGTACAGAAGCCGAAGAACTGCGGAATGATGAACCACAGGTTCTGCGCCTGGTACTCGACGATGTCGCGCATGTTGAACGAGCCGACCTGCACCACGATGCCCATCAGGGCCAGGCCCATGAACACTTCGTAGGACACGGTCTGCGCCGAGGCACGCAAGGCACCCAGCAGGGCGAACTTGTTGTTACTCGACCAGCCGGCGAACAGCACTGCGTAGACCGACAGACCGGCCATGGCAAAGAAGAACAGCAGGCCGATGTTCAGATCCGCGACACCCCAGGTCGGGGTGATCGGGATGATCGCGAACGCAATCAGCAAGGCCGACATGGCCACAACCGGTGCCAGGGTGAAGATCACCTTGTCGGCAAACGGTGGCGTCCAGTCTTCCTTGAAGAACATCTTCAGCATGTCGGCAGCGATCTGGAACATGCCAAACGGGCCAACGCGGTTCGGACCGTAACGGTCCTGCCACCAGCCCAGCAGGCGACGTTCGACAAAGCTGAGCAACGCGCCCGCGACCACAACGGCCAGCAGAATCACGATGGCTTTGACGACCGTCAGGATCACATCGATCACTTCAGGGGTGAACCAGGTCATTGCGCTGCCTCCTGCAGACCGTCGACGGATACGCCGGCGAATGCCGGTGGAATGCCGGCGATGCCCGCAGGCAATGCCACCAGACCTGCGCCCAGTTCTTCATTGATGCGCAGCGGCAGACGCAGGGTCTGACCGGCCACGTTCAGGCTCAGCAGTGCACCTTCGTTGACGCCTAGGCGATCCGCTTCGGATTTGGCCAGTGCAACGTAAGCCGCCGGAATGCGTTCCTGAACCGGCGCGGCTTTCGAAGAGTTCTCTTCGCTGCCGAACAGGTGGAAGAACGGCACGGCTTGCCAGGTGCCCGGCGTCGGGTTGAACGCACGCGGAGCAGCAGCGAACCAGTTCAGCGAATCGCCCGTGCTTTCGATCAGGCGGGTGCCCGGGTCGCCAGCGCGGATGTGACCACCGACTTCGTCCTGGAACTTGTTCCAGGCTTGTGGCGAGTTCCAGCCCGGCGACCAGGCAAACGGCACTTGCTGACGCGGTTCGGCAGAGCCCGAGTAACCTTCCATGGAGAAAGAGAACGCGGTGTCTTTGTCTTGCGAGGTGCGTGGTTCGTGAACGCTGATGTCGGCGCGCATCGCGGTGCGACCGGAGTAACGCAGCGGCTCACGCGCCAGTTTCAGACCCTTGATGCGGAATGCGGCAGACGGCGCAGCATCGACAATACGCGCCAGTTGCGCGGTGCTCGAAGCAACGGCAGCGGTGACGTGGTCGAGTTGCGTCCAGTCGATCGGCTGATTCAGCAAGGTGGCGCGCAAGGCGTGCAACCAGCGCCAGCCTTCGTGCACCAGAATGCTCGCGTCCAGGTATTGCGGATCGAAAACCTGGAAGAAGCGCTGGGCGCGACCTTCCTGGCTAACCAAAGTACCGTCGCCTTCAGCGAAGCTGGCGGCTGGCAGAACCAGATGCGCGCGATCGCTGGTAGCGGTTTTCTGATGGTCAGCGACGATCACCACTTTCGCGGCGTTCAGGGCTGCATCGACTTTGTCTTTGGCGGTGCGGGTGTAGAGATCGTTTTCCAGCACGACGATAGCGTCGGCCTTGCCATCGATCACTGCTTGCAGCGCAGCATCAACCGATTCGCCACCGAGCATCGCCAAGCCGAGGCTGTTGGCTTCCGGCACGATCAGGCTGATGGAACCGTTCTTCTCGCGCAGCTTCAGGGCCTTCGCGATATTGGCAGCAGCCTCAATCAGCGCTTTTGAACCCAGCGAAGTACCGGCGATGATCAGCGGACGCTTGGCGGCGAGCAGGGCATCAGCAATGCGCTTGGCCAGTTCCAGTGCTTCAGCATCCAGGCCTTCAACAGCCGGTGCGCTGGCATCCAGAGCGTGAGCCACAGCAAAACCGATGCGCGCTAGATCGTCGGGAGCTGCGTGAACGCATTCTTCGGCGATGTCGTCGAGCTTGGTTTCAGCCAGACTGGCAATGAACAGCGGGTTCAGCGCGTGCTGACCGATGTTCTTCACCGCGGCGTCGAGCCATGGCTGGACGCGCATGGCGTCGGCCATTTCTTCGGCCTTGCCCTTGACCGACTGACGCAGCGACAACGCCATACGGGCGGCGGTCTGGGTCAGGTCTTCACCGAGCACGAAAATGGCGTCGTGGTCTTCGATGTCGCGCATGTTCGGTACTGGCAGCGGGCTGTCATTGAGCACTTGCAGAACCAGACGGATGCGTTCCAGTTCGGCCGCTTCGATACCCGAGTAGAAGTGTTCGGCGCCTACCAGTTCACGCAACGCGTAGTTGCTTTCAAGGCTGGCACGCGGCGAACCGATACCGACGATGTTGCGACCGCGCAGCAGATCGGCGGCTTTATCCAGCGCAGCATCGAGGCCCAGTTTGGTGCCGTCGGCCAGCAGCGGCTGACGTGGACGGTCGGTGCGGTTGACGTAGCCATAACCGAAACGGCCACGGTCGCACAGGAAGTACTGGTTCACCGAACCGTTGAAACGGTTTTCGATGCGACGCAGTTCGCCGTAACGCTCGCCCGGGGAGATGTTGCAACCGCTCGAGCAGCCATGGCAGATGCTCGGCGAGAACTGCATGTCCCACTTGCGGTTGTAACGCTCGGAGTGAGTCTTGTCGGTGAACACACCGGTCGGGCAGACCTCGGTGAGGTTGCCGGAGAACTCGCTTTCGAGGGTGCCGTCTTCAACGCGACCGAAGTACACGTTGTCGTGGGCGCCGAACACACCGAGGTCGGTGCCGCCAGCGTAGTCCTTATAGAAACGCACACAGCGGTAGCAAGCGATGCAGCGGTTCATTTCGTGGGAAATGAACGGGCCCAGTTGCTGGTTCTGGTGGGTACGTTTGGTGAAGCGATAACGGCGCTCGTTGTGGCCGGTCATCACTGTCATGTCTTGCAGGTGGCAATGACCGCCTTCTTCGCACACAGGGCAGTCGTGCGGGTGGTTGGTCATCAGCCATTCGACAACACTGGCGCGGAACGCCTTGGATTCTTCATCTTCGATGGAGATCCAGGTGTTGTCGGTGGCAGGGGTCATGCAGGACATGACGATGCGACCACGGGTGTCGTTCTCGTCGGTGTACTGCTTGACCGCGCACTGGCGGCAAGCCCCGACGCTACCTAGCGCGGGGTGCCAGCAGAAATATGGAATGTCGAGGCCCAGCGACAGACATGCCTGTAACAGGTTGTCTGCCCCGTCGACTTCGAGCGCTTTGCCGTCTACGTGGATAGTGGCCATGGTTCAAAGGTCTTCGTTGGCCCGGTGTCAGCGGGCGTGGCTAATGGAATCTTGTTATCCGTGCGAATCAAACCAGCCTCGAAAGGCGTCATCGCAGGAGGTGAAGAGCACGGGCCCTTCACCTTTATTAAGCGTTTACGCGCCGATTACGATCGGCCTTGCCAGAGGCGGGACGGCGGCGCTGACAGGCGCGATACCGGCTTCGAACTCTGGACGGAAGTATTTGATGGCACTGCCCAACGGCTCCACGGCACCCGGTGCGTGAGCACAGAAGGTCTTGCCCGGGCCGAGGAAACCGACCAGACCCAGCAGGGTCTCGATATCGCCTGGCTGACCACGGCCTTCTTCGATGGCCATCAAGAGCTTGACGCTCCATGGCAAACCATCGCGGCACGGGGTGCAGAAACCGCAGGATTCGCGGGCAAAGAACTGCTCCATGTTGCGCAGCAGCGAAACCATGTTGACGCTGTCGTCCACCGCCATCGCTAGGCCGGTACCCATACGGGTGCCCACTTTGGCGATGCCGCCGGCGTACATTTGTGCGTTGAGGTGCTCAGGCAGGAGGAAACCGGTACCGGCCCCGCCTGGCTGCCAGGCCTTGAGTTTGAAACCGTCGCGCATGCCGCCGGCGTAGTCTTCGAACAACTCGCGACCGGTAACGCCGAATGGCAATTCCCACAGACCCGGATTCTTGACCTTGCCGGAGAAGCCCATGAGCTTGGTGCCCATGTCTTCAGAGCCTTCGCGGGCCAACGATTTGTACCAGTCAACGCCGTCGGCAATGATCGCCGGCACGTTGCACAGGGTTTCAACGTTGTTCACGCAAGTCGGCTTGCCCCAGACGCCGACGGCGGCAGGGAAGGGCGGCTTGGAGCGCGGGTTGGCGCGGCGGCCTTCGAGGGAGTTGATCAGTGCGGTTTCTTCACCGCAGATGTAACGCCCGGCGCCGGTGTGCACGAACAGTTCGAAATCGAAGCCTGAGCCCAGAATGTTCTTGCCCAGCAGGCCAGCTGCCTTGGCTTCTTCCACGGCACGGTTGAGGTGCTTGGCGGCGGTGGTGTATTCGCCACGCAGGAAGATGTAGCCACGGTAGGTTTTCAGCGCGCGGGCACTGATCAGCATGCCTTCGATCAGCAGATGGGGCAGTTGCTCCATCAGCATGCGGTCTTTCCAGGTGTTCGGCTCCATTTCATCCGCGTTGCACAGCAGGTAGCGGATGTTGATGGATTCGTCTTTGGGCATCAGGCCCCACTTAACGCCAGTGGGGAAGCCTGCACCGCCGCGACCTTTGAGGCCTGCGTCTTTCACGGTCTGGACGATGGCGTCCTGATCCATGTCGGCAAAGGCTTTGCGCGCAGCGGCGTAACCGTTCTTGGCCTGGTACTCGTCGAGCCACACGGCTTCGCCGTCGTCACGCAGACGCCAGGTCAGCGGGTGAGTCTCGGCCGACCGCTGAATGCGGTTGGCAGGACCGAAAGATGTCAGGGTCATACGTAGCCCTCGAGCAGTTTGGCGACGCCAGCAGGCTGCACATCACCAAAGGTGTCGTCGTCGATCATCAGCGCCGGTGCCTTGTCGCAGTTGCCGAGGCAGCAGACAGGCAGCAGGGTGAAACGACCGTCGGTGGTGGTCTGACCCAGGCCGATGCCCAGATTGTTCTGGATTTCGCTGACCACCGACTCGTGGCCGCCGATGTAGCAGACCATGCTGTCGCAGACGCGAATGATGTGACGGCCGACGGGCTGACGGAAGATCTGGCTATAGAACGTCGCCACACCTTCAACGTCGCTGGCCGGGATGCCGAGCATCTCGCCGATCGCGTACAGGGCGCCATCCGGCACCCAGCCACGTTCTTTCTGAACGATCTTCAGGGCTTCGATCGACGCCGCGCGCGGGTCTTCGTAGTGATGCAGCTCGTGCTCGATGGCCGAGCGCTCGGTTTCACTCAAGGTGAAACGGTCTGTCTGGATAAGCGTGCTGTTCATGCTTAGCGGTCCACGTCGGCCATAACGAAGTCGATACTACCCAGGTACGCAATCAAGTCCGCGACCATGCTGCCTTTGATCACCGAAGGGATCTGTTGCAGATGCGGGAAGCTTGGAGTGCGGATCCGGGTACGGTAGCTCATGGTGCCGCCGTCGCTCGTCAGGTAATAACTGTTGATGCCCTTGGTCGCTTCGATCATCTGGAAGGATTCGTTGGCCGGCATGACCGGACCCCACGAAACTTGCAGGAAGTGCGTGATCAAGGTTTCGATGTGCTGCAGCGTGCGCTCTTTGGGCGGCGGCGTGGTCAGCGGGTGATCCGCCTTGTACGGGCCTTCCGGCATGTTGCGCATGCACTGGTCGATGATCTTGATGCTCTGGCGCATCTCTTCAACGCGCACCATGCAGCGGTCGTAGGCATCGCCATTGGCGGCCAGTGGTACTTCGAACTCGAAGTTCTCGTAGCCGGAGTACGGACGCGCTTTACGCAGGTCGAAATCGCAACCGGTCGAACGCAGGCCTGCACCGGTGACGCCCCATTCCAGGGCCTCTTTGGTGTTGTAGGCGGCAACGCCGATGGTACGACCCTTGAGGATGCTGTTCTGCAGGGCCGCCTTGGTGTATTCGTCGAGGCGTTTTGGCAGCCATTCAACGAAGTCTTTCACCAGTTTTTCCCAGCCGCGCGGCAGGTCGTGGGCAACGCCACCGATGCGGTACCAGGCCGGGTGCAGACGGAAACCGGTAATGGCTTCGATCACCGTGTACGCCTTCTGGCGGTCGGTGAAGGTGAAGAACACCGGGGTCATTGCGCCAACGTCCTGAATGTAAGTACCCAGGAACAGCAGGTGGCTGGTGATCCGGAAGAACTCGGCCATCATGATGCGGATGACGTCGACCTTCTCAGGCACCTTGATGCCGGCCAGCTTCTCGACCGAGAGCACGTACGGCAGGTTGTTCATCACGCCGCCGAGGTAGTCGATACGGTCGGTGTACGGGATGAAACTGTGCCACGACTGACGCTCGGCCATCTTCTCGGCGCCACGGTGGTGGTAACCGATGTCCGGAACGCAGTCGACGATTTCTTCACCGTCCAGTTGCAGAATGATGCGGAACGCACCGTGAGCCGAAGGGTGGTTCGGGCCCAGGTTGAGGAACATGTAGTCCTCGTTCACACCGGAACGCTTCATGCCCCAGTCTTCAGGACGGAAGCGCGCGGCTTCTTCCTCAAGCTGCTGCTTGGCGAGGTTGAGGCTGTACGGATCGAATTCGGTGGCGCGCGCCGGGAAGTCCTTGCGCAGCGGGTGACCTTCCCAGGTCGGCGGCATCATGATGCGCGACAGGTGCGGGTGGCCTTTGAAGTCGATGCCGTACATGTCCCAGACTTCACGCTCGTACCAGTTGGCGTTCGGCCAGATGCTGGTGACGGTCGGCAAGCTCAGGTCGCTCTCGGACAAGGCGACCTTGATCATCACGTCACTATTACGCTCAAGCGACATGAGGTGATAGAACACGGTGAACTCGGCGTCCGATGGCAGCCCTTGACGCTTGGTGCGCAGACGCTCGTCCACGCCGTGCAGGTCATAGAGCATGACGTACGGCTTGGGCAGGTTGCGCAGGAAAGTCAGGACTTCGACGAGTCTGGCACGCGCCACCCACAGCACCGGCATGCCGGTGCGGGTTGGCTGGGCGGTAAACGCCTCCGGGCCAAAACGGTTGTTCAATTCAACGACCACATCCTGGTCGTCTGCCTTATAAGGCGGGATGTACAGAGCGCTGCCTGTAGTCATGGTTATTTATTCGCTTTCGGTCAACGTAAAGAATGAAGCCAGCTTCTCGTTTCTTTGTAAGAACAGATCTGGATCAGACTTCGTCAGGGCTGCGCAGGTTGGTCACTGCGATTCGCTGTTCGCGGCGCTGTTCCTTCTGCGAAGGCATGTCGGCGCGATAAACGCCTTGATCACCAACGACCCAGGAAAGCGGGCGACGCTCCTTGCCAATCGATTCCTGCAACAGCATCAAGCCTTGCAGAAATGCTTCTGGACGGGGCGGGCAGCCAGGTACGTAGACGTCCACCGGCAGGAACTTGTCCACCCCTTGAACCACGGAGTAGATGTCGTACATGCCACCGGAGTTGGCGCACGAACCCATGGAGATAACCCATTTCGGTTCGAGCATTTGCTCGTAGAGACGCTGAATGATCGGCGCCATCTTGATGAAGCAGGTACCGGCGATAACCATGAAGTCGGCCTGGCGCGGCGATGCCCGGATAACCTCGGCGCCAAAGCGCGCGATGTCGTGGGGCGCCGTGAAGGCGGTGGTCATTTCCACATAGCAGCACGACAGGCCGAAGTTGTAAGGCCACAGGGAGTTTTTACGTCCCCAGTTGACCGCGCCACTCAGCACGTCTTCGAGCTTGCCCATGAAAATGTTTTTGTGAACTTGATCTTCTAACGGATCGGAAACGGTTTCCCGTTCGCCGATCGGGTACTGATCGTTAGGAGCATCGGGGTCGATCCTGGTGAGATTGTATTGCATTGCCAAAGCCTCATTGTTTCAGCTTCGCCTGCCGCTTGCGACGAGCTTCCGGAGCCCAGTCAAGGGCGCCCACTCGGAACAGGTAGACAAGACCTGCCAACAGAATTGCTATGAAAACGAGAGCTTCGACGAATCCGGTCCAGCCGCTTTCGCGGACGGACACAGACCATGCAAAGAGAAAGAGGGCTTCGATATCGAAGATCACGAAGAGCATCGCGACCAGATAGAATTTGGCTGAGAGCCGCAAGCGGGCGCCACCGGTAGGTAGCATGCCCGACTCGAACGGTTCGTTTTTGCTGCGGCCCCAGGCTTTTGACCCGAGGAGGCTGGAAACGCCAAGCATGAAGGCACACAGGCCGACGACACCCAGAAGGAAAATGGCAAAGCCCCAGTTGTGGGCCATGAGTCCTGTCGCTTCGGGCATGCTGGTAATCCTTAACAGAGAGCAAAGGTCTCTGAGCTTGATAAAGAAATAGGCAGTGACGATATGTCGCAGCAATCAATCGCGCTGATTTTATGGCTAAACACCCAGCAAGTAAAATTCCTATAGCGAAATTATTTATTGGAATAAGGACATAGCGCACCTCGAATGCCCTGAGGCCCATGCGTTGCGGGCATTAGCCGGGTTTCAATGAATAATGTTTTGTCGGGAATGTAACGAACATAGTTATGGCTGAATGATAATTAATATCGTTTGGGGTGGTTTTGTAACTATTTAGCGGCGCAGTAGTTGGGAAGTTGTCTTATATACCCGTTACTGCAAGTAGCGGCGGCGTCCGTTTTAGCTGATTTTTCCTACGCCCATACGGCTCTGGATCAATGTTTTTTCAGAAAGGTCTGGCACGGGTTTGTGATGTCCGAGGAATCGCCACCCCTCTGTAGGAGCTGCCGAAGGCTGCGATCTTTTGACTTTGGGCTTTCAACATCAAAAGCAAGATCAAAAGATCGCAGCCTTCGGCAGCTCCTACAGGGGGGAGGGGGCGCGGTTTCTGCAGGCAAAAAAACGCCCCGAACCAGTCGGGGCGTCAGATGTGCAGCGCTGCGGTTAGCTTTTATTCGGTCCGCAACGGCCGTTTACTCAGGCGAAGCAGAATCAGTGGAACTGTTCTTCTTCGGTCGAACCGGTCAGCGCGGTTACCGAGGACGAGCCACCCTGAATCACGGTGGTCATGTCGTCGAAGTAGCCGGTGCCCACTTCCTGCTGGTGCGCCACGAAGGTGTAACCCTTGGAAGCGTCAGCGAATTCCTGCTCTTGCAGCTTCACGTAGGCAGTCATGTCGTTGCGGGCGTAGTCGTGCGCCAGGTTGAACATGCTGTGCCACATGTTGTGAATGCCGGCCAGGGTGATGAACTGGTGCTTGTAGCCCATGGCGGACAGTTCGCGCTGGAACTTGGCGATGGTCGCGTCGTCCAGGTTTTTCTTCCAGTTGAAGGAAGGCGAGCAGTTGTACGACAGCAGTTGGTCCGGGTATTCCTTCTTGATCGCTTCAGCAAAGCGACGGGCTTCGTCCAGATCCGGCTTGGCGGTTTCGCACCAGATCAGGTCGGCGTACGGTGCGTAAGCCAGGCCACGGGCGATTGCCTGGTCCAGACCGGCACGAACCTTATAGAAGCCTTCCTGAGTACGCTCGCCAGTCACGAACGGCTGGTCGTACGGGTCGCAATCGGAAGTCAGCAGGTCCGCAGCGTTCGCATCGGTACGCGCCAGAATGATGGTCGGTGTACCGGCAACGTCAGCAGCCAGACGTGCAGCGGTCAGCTTCTGTACGGCTTCCTGAGTAGGAACCAGTACTTTACCGCCCATGTGGCCGCATTTTTTCACGGAAGCCAGTTGGTCTTCGAAGTGAACGCCGGCGGCGCCTGCTTCGATCATGCTCTTCATCAGCTCGTAGGCGTTCAGCACGCCGCCGAAACCGGCTTCGGCGTCAGCCACGATAGGCGCGAAGTAGTCGATGTAGCCTTCGTCGCCCGGGCCTTTGCCGGCTTTCCACTGGATCTGGTCAGCACGACGGAACGAGTTGTTGATGCGCTTGACCACGGTTGGAACCGAGTCCACCGGGTACAGCGATTGGTCCGGGTACATCGATTCTGCGGAGTTGTTGTCCGCAGCGACTTGCCAGCCCGACAGGTAAATGGCCTGGATACCGGCCTTGACCTGCTGAACAGCCTGGCCGCCGGTCAGGGCGCCCATGCAGTTGACGAAATCTTTGTCTGGACGGAAGGACGGCTTGGCACCCTGGGTGACCAGGTTCCACAGCTTCTCGGCGCCGAGTTTTGCAAATGTGTGCTCAGGTTGAACCGAGCCACGCAGGCGGACGACGTCAGCAGCGGAGTAAGCGCGGGTCACGCCTTTCCAGCGCGGGTTTTCAGCCCAATCTTTTTCGAGGGCTGCAATTTGCTGTTCGCGTGTCAGTGCCATGGAGATAAACCTCGTCGCGTCTTTTATGAAAAGTTGTTCTGCGGTGGAAAATTCCTGCGCTCGCTGACCAGAAGCTTAGGCGGTCAAGTCGGATTCGGCGGGGTAGGCGACGGGATGAACGATGGGCTCGAGGGGAAGTGAGCAGGTAAGGGCGGACTGCGGGCGCATTCGGGCGTCGTGGGCCTTTGTACGAACTACAGCGTGAAGCCGGGTTACCTAATTACGCTTCCGTCCCTCGGGACAACTTCGTTCCAGTCGGCAACCTCGTCAAACACACCTTGTGGGCGGTACAGACACGAAGCGGTTCGCGGGGTAGATGCGAACATCGCTTCGAAGGCCCTTGCCAGGGCCTCTGATTAGCGGGAGCGAGGCCATCATGCCTTCGCTTTTTTGCCTCGTCAAACGTTTTGTAGTGCTTTTTTTAAAGCACTACATCTTTCGTCTAATACGACTAATCAGTCAGTTTTCGGTGGTTTAGTCCAAGGCGTCGACTTTCACCTTCAAGGTCATGTCATCCCGGCCTTGAGTCGAGTAGCTGCGGGCCAGGCCCTGTTTGTCGGCCTGAGTCTGGCGATTGACGCCGGCCAGAGTGATCCACTCGCCGAGGCGTCCGCTGACGGTTGTGTCGGTACTTTGCACGTTCACTACATCGGGACGTTCCTGGCTCATACGGTCACGATTGGTCGTGATTGCCAGGTGAACGATGTCGCCGGTGACGCTGGCGGTGACGTAGAAACCCTGGGTGACGTTGCGGTACTCGGTCTGGCTGTTGTAATCGCCGTAGGAGTTGCTCTGGCTGCTGGTGATCGGCACGCTCTGGCCGACCTGGATCAGCGCCGGCATGCCGTCGGTGGCCTGGACTTGCTGGACGCCGCCGTCACGGCTGGCGGTGCTGCGGCTGATGATGCGGGTCTGCGCGCCATTGACCGAATAACCTTCATCGCCACGGCCGTTGTTTTCATTGGTGTCGACAGTGATCAGCAGGCGTTTTGGCGCCGTGTCGAGCTGAGTAATCAGCGTCTTGAGTTCCTCGATCTTGTCCGGCTCGGCCTTGATGATCAGTTGATTGCCATAGGCGCTGACCTGGCCGTCCTTGCCGATGAAGTCTTGCGCCATCGGCAGCATGTCGGCGCTGGTGCGGTACTTGAGGGGGACGACTTCTGTGGCTGCCATCACCGAAAAACTGCAGCCGAGCAGCAGGGTGGTGAGCAGGGTGCGTAGGGACATGTCCGTTATCTCCGCTTTCGAAAGGCTTGATATTGCCAGTTTGTCGGCCCGGGGTGGGGCAAGTTGAATCGTAGACAGCAAAACGCCCCGGCATCCGAGAATGGCGGGGCGTTTTGTGGTGTGCTTGCGGGCGCCATCGCGAGCAGGCTCACTCCTACAGGGAATCGCATTTCAATTGTAGGAGTGAGCCTGCTCGCGATCGCCGCGCCGCGGTCTTACGCCGAATGGCGAACCATATCAACGTGCGGAATCCCTGCTTCCAGGAACTCCTCACTGACCAGGCTGAAACCCAGGCGCTCATAAAACGCCGTGGCCTGCACCTGAGCGCTGAGCATCTGCTGTTTCAGACCGCGCGCTTCAGCTTCAGCGATGACCGCTTGCATCAGCGCATCACCGACCTTCATGCCGCGCCAGTCTTTGAGCACCGACACCCGGCCGATGTGCCCGTCGGGCAACAGTCGTGCGGTGCCGATCGGGAAGTCGCCTTCAAACGCCAGAAAGTGCACGGCGCTCGCGTCATCCGCGTCCCACTCCAGCTCAGGTGGCACCGATTGCTCAGCGATGAATACCGTCTCACGAATGCGGCGGATCTCGGCGATGTCCTTTTGCCAATCTGCGACACGTACGCGAATCTTATTCATCGGCGAACCCCAGGCTCCCTTGCTTGACCAGTTCGCACAGCAGGCCACGACCGTCTTCGTCGTTCAGCCAGTCGCCGAGGTTGTCGACATGCAGGGCATCTGCGGCGCAGATCAGTTTCAGCAGCTCGCGCAGTTTGCCCGGCAGGTAACGGCTCTGGCCGCTGGCGAACAGCAGCAAGTCGTCATCGACTTCCGACCACGCCAGACGGGCGCTTGGATTGCGGATCAGCACGGCGCCATCCTGCAGGGCGCTGAGGAAGTCTTCTTCCTCGACTTCTTCCGGGCCGACGACCAGTTCCGGGTAACGCGGCTCGGTCATGTACTGGCCGAACCAGGTCAGCAGCAGACGCTCGTCGCTCATGTGTTCGGCGAGCAGGCTTTTCAGGCGATCCAGTGCGTCGTGTTGAATCTGATGCGGATCGACCGCTGGCTGCGCGTCGGCATCGGTGTAGCGCTCTTCGTCAGTCAGGAACTGGCTGAGGAAGTCGGTGAAGTGGGTTAGTACTTCGGATGCGCTTGGTGCGCGGAAGCCGACCGAGTAGGTCATGCAGTTGTCGACAGCGACACCGCAGTGGGCCAGGCGCGGCGGCAGGTAAAGCATGTCGCCCGGTTCCAGAACCCATTCTTCGGTCTGTTCGAATTCAGCGAGGATGCGCAAGTCTGCGTGTTGCAGCAGCGGGCTCTCGGAATCGCACATCTGGCCGATTTTCCAGTTGCGCTTGCCGTGACCTTGCAGCAGGAACACGTCGTAGTTGTCGAAGTGCGGGCCAACGCTGCCACCCGGGGCGGCGTAACTGATCATCACGTCGTCGACGCGCCAGCTCGGCAGAAAGCGGAAGCTTTCCAGCAGCTCGCTGACTTCCGGCACGAACTGGTCGACTGCCTGAACGAGCAGGGTCCACTCTTTCTCCGGCAATTTGCTGAATTCGTCTTCGGCGAACGGGCCGCGGCGCAGCTCCCATGGGCGCTCGCCGTGCTCGATCACCAGGCGCGATTCAACTTCTTCTTCCAGGGCCAGGCCGGCCAGTTCGTCGGCGTCGATCGGGCTTTCGAAGTCAGGAATCGCCTGGCGGATCAGCAGTGGCTTTTTCTGCCAGTAGTCGCGCAGGAATTCGCGCGCCGTGATGCCGCCCAGAAGTTGAAGAGGAATATCGGAATTCATATGTAACCTATTGAAAAAAAGCACTTTTCAGACGGGAATAAAAACGCCCGGCGCGGCCGGGCGTCTCAAACGGTTCAAGCGGTCGATCAGATGCGTTTGGCTTGCGCTACAGCGTTACCGATGTAGTTGGCCGGGGTCAGCTGTTTCAGCTCGGCTTTCGCTGCGGTTGGCATGTCCAGGCCGTCGATGAAAGTCTGCAACGCTTCAGGGCTGATGCCCTTGCCGCGGGTCAGTTCTTTCAGCTTTTCGTACGGGTTTTCGATGTTGTAGCGACGCATCACGGTCTGGATAGGCTCAGCCAGAACTTCCCAGCAAGCGTCCAGATCAGCGGCGATCTTCTGCGCGCTCAGTTCGAGTTTGCTGATGCCTTTGAGGCTGGCTTCGTACGCGATCACGCTGTGGGCGAAGCCGACACCGAGGTTACGCAGTACGGTGGAGTCGGTCAGGTCGCGCTGCCAGCGGGAGATCGGCAGTTTGCTCGCCAGGTGCTGGAACAGCGCGTTGGCGATGCCCAGGTTGCCTTCGGAGTTTTCGAAGTCGATCGGGTTGACCTTGTGCGGCATGGTCGACGAACCGATTTCGCCAGCGATGGTGCGCTGCTTGAAGTAACCCAGGGAGATGTAGCCCCAGATGTCACGGTCGAAGTCGATCAGAATAGTGTTGAAGCGCGCAATGGCGTCGAACAGCTCGGCGATGTAGTCGTGCGGCTCGATCTGCGTGGTGTACGGGTTGAAACCCAGACCCAGCTCGTCTTCGATGAAGGCGCGGGCGTTGGCTTCCCAGTCGATCTGCGGGTAAGCCGACAGGTGAGCGTTGTAGTTGCCGACAGCGCCGTTGATCTTGCCCAGCAGCGGCACGGCAGCGACTTGAGCAATTTGACGCTCGAGGCGGTAAACCACGTTCGCCAGTTCTTTACCCAGAGTGGTCGGGGAGGCTGGTTGGCCGTGGGTGCGCGACAGCATCGGCACGTCGGCGAAACGGATCGCCAGCTCGCGGATGGCCTCAGCGGTCTGGCGCATCAGCGGCAGCATTACATCGTCACGGCCTTCGCGCAGCATCAGGGCGTGGGACAGATTGTTGATGTCCTCGCTGGTGCAGGCAAAGTGGATGAATTCGCTGACCGCGGCCAGTTCAGGCAGCTTGGCAGCTTGCTCTTTGAGCAGGTATTCGATCGCCTTGACGTCGTGGTTGGTAGTGCGCTCGATCTCTTTGACGCGCTCGGCGTGCTCCAGCGAGAAGTTTTCAGCCAGTTCATTGAGAACGGCGTTGGCCTCGGCGGAGAAGGCTGGCACTTCAGGAATACCGGCGTGGGCGGCCAGGCGCTGGAGCCAGCGCACTTCAACCAGAACACGGGCACGGATCAGACCGTACTCGCTGAAAATCGGGCGCAGGGCCTGGGTTTTGCCGGCGTAGCGGCCGTCAACAGGGGAAACCGCAGTGAGCGAAGAAAGCTGCATGGGGTGTTCTCGGACAGTCGGGCAACGAAATGGGGCGCGTATCATACATGAAAAAATCCGCCGGTCCGTTGCCAACTGACCGGCGTATTACGCGTTACAGACTTCAAAGCGTTTGTTGCAGGCGATTTACTCGCTGCGCATCAGCGGATACAGCTCTTTGAGCAGCTTGCGCCGGCTGACGACCAACTGCCAGCGATGGCCGCCGAGCTGACGCCACAGGCGCGCCGAGCGAATCCCGGCGAGCAGCAGGGCGCGAATCTTCGAGGCGTTGCTCGGCTGCTGCAGGTTGCGCATGTCGCCGTGCACCTGAATGCGTTGGCGCAGCGTGCTCAGGGTGTCCTGATACAGCGCGCCGCATGCGGCAATGACGTTTTCGTGCGCCGGGCCGAAATGCTCGACCTGCGACTGGATCTGCGGCAGACGCTTGCCGATCGCATCGAGCATGTCGTTGCGCTTGGCCAGTTGGCGCTCAAGACCAAGCATCGACAGGGCATAGCGCAACGGTTCGCGCTGCAACGTGCTCGGATCGCGTTCGAGAGCGCCGATCAGTGCGCGATAGCCTTCGCGCAGATTGAGGTCGTCGCCGCCGTACACGTCCAGCGTGTCTTTCGGATCGCGTACCAACAGACTGCCGAGCATGCAGGTCAGGCCGGCTTCGCTGGTCTGGCCGCTTTTGGCGATCCGGTCGACCAGCACGGCGGCGAGAAATACACCGCCCAGCGCCGTCAGTTGCTCCTGAGTCGGGCTCATGCCTGACCGCTCCACGGCTCGGCGACTTCGATCACGCCGCCGCCGAGGCAGATTTCACCGTCATAGAACACCACCGATTGGCCCGGTGTTACCGCGCGTTGTGGCTCATCGAACACGGCGCGGTAGCCGGTTGCAGTCTGCTCCAGCGTGCAGGCCTGATCGCTCTGGCGATAGCGTACTTTGGCGGTCAGACGACGTGGCTGGCTCAGATCGATCGGGTTGACCCAATAGATTTCCGAAGCGAGCAGGGCGCCGGAGAACAACCACGGATGGTTGTTGCCCTGGCCGACGATCAGCTCGTTGGTGTCCAGATCCTTGCGCAGCACGTACCACGGCTCGTCGCCGGCATCTTTCAGGCCGCCGATGCCCAGGCCCTGACGCTGACCGATGGTGTGGTACATCAAACCGTGGTGACGGCCGATGACTTCGCCTTCGGTAGTTTTGATCTCGCCCGGCTGTGCCGGCAGGTACTGCTTGAGGAAGTCGCTGAAGCGACGCTCGCCGATGAAGCAGATCCCGGTGGAATCCTTCTTCTTGGCAGTGGCCAGCTCGTACTTCTCGGCAATTGCGCGGACTTCAGGTTTTTCCAGTTCGCCGACCGGGAACAGAGTCTTGGCGATCTGTTCGCCGCCGACGGCGTGCAGGAAGTAGCTTTGATCCTTGTTCGCATCGAGGCCTTTGAGCAGCTCGGTGCGGCCGTCGATGTCACGGCGGCGCACGTAGTGGCCGGTGGCGATCAGGTCGGCGCCGAGCATCATGGCGTAGTCGAGGAACGCCTTGAACTTGATCTCGCGGTTACACAGGATGTCCGGGTTCGGCGTGCGCCCGGCCTTGTATTCGGCCAGGAAGTGCTCGAACACGTTGTCCCAGTACTCGGCAGCGAAGTTGGCGGTGTGCAGCTTGATGCCGATCTTGTCGCAGACAGCCTGGGCATCCGCCAGGTCGTCCATGGCGGTGCAGTATTCCGTTCCGTCGTCTTCTTCCCAGTTCTTCATGAACAGGCCTTCCACCGCGTAGCCCTGCTCGATCAGCAGGAGAGCGGAAACGGAAGAGTCCACGCCGCCGGACATGCCGACAATGACGCGCTTCTTGGATGTGTCAGAAGGGGCTGGATCACGCATAGGGATTCAATGAGTGTCTTTAAAAAGGACGCGATTCTATCAGGCTCGCGGCCTCAAGGCTAAAGAGAAGGGCGGATCAATTCGAGGCCGAAGTGATGGCCTGCCAGATAATCATCGATGCAACGGATGATCAGCTCGCTGCGCCAGTGTTCGCGCTGCTCGATTAATTCGTCGCGGGTCAGCCACTTGGCGCCGACGATGCCGTCGTCGAGCTGATAATCCGGGTGATGTTTCAGTGCTTTGGCGACGAAGCAGACGCGTTGGTAGGTCACGCCGTTGCTGGGTGCGGTGTACAGGTAAATGCCGACCACGCCGGTGGGTTCGACGTCCCAGCCGGTTTCTTCGAGGGTCTCACGGATTGCGGCGTCGATCAGGGTTTCATCCGGATCGAGATGACCGGCGGGCTGGTTGAGCACGTTACGGCCGGCCTTGTGCTCTTCGACCATCAGAAAGCGACCGTTGTCCTCGACGATGGTGGCGACGGTGATGTGGGGGAGCCATTCCATGAGTTGTCCTCGTTTTGAACATTGAAACCCGATTACTGTGGGAGCTGGCTTGCCAGCGATGGCGGCCTATCATTCAGCATTGAAGGTGACTGATCCACCGCTATCGCTGGCAAGCCAGCTCCCACAGGGTTTTGTGGTGATCATAAAACCCGGAAACACAAACCCCGGCACCTGGCCGGGGTTTGTGATGTTCCCTTTACAACCTTAAACCAGCGCAGCAATCGCCGCGTTGAGGGTTGCGCTTGGGCGCATGGCCTTGCTGATCAGCTCGGCATTGGCGTGGTAGTAACCGCCGATGTCGACTGGCTTGCCCTGAACGGCGTTGAGCTCGGCAACGATGGTTGCCTCGTTCTCGGTCAGAGTCTTGGCCAGCGTCGCGAACTGCGCTTGCAGTGCAGCGTCTTCGGTCTGGGCAGCCAGAGCCTGAGCCCAGTACATCGCCAGATAGAAGTGGCTGCCGCGGTTGTCGATGTTGCCGACTTTGCGCGATGGCGACTTGTTGTTGTCGAGGAACTGGCCAGTGGCCTGATCCAGGGTCTTGGACAGCACCAGTGCTTTCGGGTTGTTGTAATTCACACCCAAATGCTCAAGCGAAGCGGCCAGAGCCAGGAATTCACCCAGCGAATCCCAGCGCAGGAAGTTCTCTTCAACCAGTTGCTGCACGTGCTTCGGAGCCGAACCGCCGGCGCCGGTTTCGAACAGGCCACCGCCGTTCATCAGCGGCACGATCGACAGCATCTTGGCGCTGGTGCCCAGTTCCATGATCGGGAACAGGTCAGTCAGGTAGTCGCGCAGTACGTTGCCGGTCACCGAGATGGTGTCCTTGCCATCGCGGGTGCGCTGCAGGGTGAACTTCATTGCGTCGACCGGCGCCATGATCTGGATGTCCAGACCTGCGGTGTCGTGATCCTTCAGGTAAGCCTGAACTTTCTCGATCACTACGCCGTCGTGAGCGCGCATTGGGTCCAGCCAGAAAATCGCTGGAGTGCTGCTGGCGCGAGCACGGTTGACGGCCAGTTTGACCCAGTCCTGGATCGGCGCGTCTTTGGTCTGGCACATGCGGAAGATGTCGCCGGCTTCAACAGCCTGTTCCATCAGCAGGGTGCCCTTGCTGTCGGTCACACGAACCACGCCGTCAGCCTTGATCTGGAAGGTCTTGTCGTGGGAGCCGTATTCTTCGGCTTTTTTAGCCATCAGGCCAACGTTTGGCACGCTGCCCATGGTGGTCGGATCGAAAGCACCGTTGGCTTTGCAATCTTCGATCACGGCCTGGTAGATGGTCGCGTAGCAGCGATCCGGGATCACAGCCTTGGTGTCGTGCAACTGACCGTCGGTGCCCCACATCTTGCCGGAGTCACGGATCATTGCCGGCATCGAGGCGTCGACGATAACGTCGCTCGGCACGTGCAGGTTGGTGATGCCTTTATCGGAGTTGACCATCGCCAGCGATGGACGCGCAGCGTAGACCGCTGCCATGTCAGCTTCGATCTGCGCTTGTTGCTCGGCTGGCAGGGCTTTGATGCGAGCGTACAGATCGCCGATGCCGTTGTTCAGGTTGAAGCCGATCTGGGCCAGCACGTCAGCGTGCTTGGTCAGTGCGTCTTTATAGAACTCGGCAACGATCTGGCCGAACATGATCGGGTCAGAGACCTTCATCATGGTCGCTTTCAGGTGAACCGACAGCAGCACGCCTTGAGCCTTGGCGCTTTCGATTTCAGCAGCGATGAACGCACGCAGGGCGTTTTTGCTCATCACGGCGCAGTCGAGAATCTCGCCAGCCTGAACGGTGGTTTTTTCTTTCAGGACGGTAGCGGTACCGTCTTTGGCGATCAGCTCGATTTTCACAGCGTCAGCGGCGTCGATCAGGGCAGCTTTTTCGCTGCCGTAGAAATCGCCGGTGCTCATGTGAGCGACGTGGGATTTGGAGTCTTTGGCCCAGGCGCCCATTTTGTGCGGGTGCTTGCGCGCGTAGTTCTTGACCGACAGCGGTGCACGACGATCGGAGTTGCCTTCGCGCAGAACCGGGTTCACGGCGCTGCCCTTGATCTTGTCATAACGCGCCTTGGCGTCTTTGTCGGCGTCGCTGGTCACGGTTTCCGGGTAGTCCGGCAGGTTGTAACCCTGAGCTTGCAGCTCTTTGATCGCAGCTTGCAGCTGAGGAACCGAAGCACTGATGTTCGGCAGCTTGATGATGTTGGCTTCAGGCGTAACGGCCAGGTCGCCCAGTTCGGCGAGGTGGTCGGCTACGGCTTTGTCACCCAGTTGCTCGGGGAAGCTGGCCAGGATGCGCGCTGCAAGAGAGATATCGCGGGTTTCCACGGCGATATCGGCCGAGGCGGTGTAGGCCTCGATGATCGGCAGCAGGGAATAGGTGGCGAGGGCTGGGGCTTCGTCGGTGAAGGTATAGATGATCTTCGAGCGGGTGGGCATATTCGGATTAACTCTCTCTTCTTTGCTAAGCGTGCGCAGAAACTCGAGGGGCGCCGGGTAAGCGCGTTCGTTCAAAGTCATCCATGAACCGAATGTCGAGAATCTTCGCGGTGATGTTGGGTGCATCGTTGAGCGTCGAGCAGTCAGGTTGCGATAACAACCTGGCTATAGGGCGGAAAGTCTCGTTCTAGACAGGCCAGCCGTCGTGACCCTGTGGTCAGCGGCCGGCATTATACATAGGTAGCTGGCAATCTGCCGATGGTTCATATGCAACGATTCTCGTCCATTGGTCTAAAGGTCGCAGGGCAGGGTGGGGCGTAGAGTCGTCGCGAATGCTTGAGTTTGGCGCTTTTCCCTTTGCTTTCAGGCTTGTACGAAACCAGATGTGCCTGCGCCGCGAACAGAGGGTTTGCGTGTTGATTTAACTGGGTTACGCTCGAACCAAGCCAGATGTTCAATCCAAACAATGGAGTTCAGCATGGGTTACAAGAAGATTCAGGTTCCAGCCGTCGGCGACAAAATCTCCGTCAATGCAGACCATTCTCTCAATGTTCCTGATAACCCGATCATCCCCTTCATCGAAGGTGACGGCATTGGTGTCGACATCAGCCCGGTGATGATCAAGGTTGTCGATGCTGCAGTTCAAAAGGCATACGGCGGCAAGCGCAAGATTTCCTGGATGGAAGTCTACGCCGGGGAAAAAGCCACTCAGGTTTACGATCAGGACACCTGGCTGCCTCAGGAAACCCTGGACGCAGTCAAGGATTACGTGGTTTCCATCAAAGGCCCGCTGACCACCCCGGTCGGTGGCGGCATCCGCTCGCTGAACGTGGCCCTGCGTCAGCAACTCGACCTCTACGTCTGTCTGCGCCCGGTGCGCTGGTTCGAAGGCGTGCCAAGCCCGGTGAAAAAGCCTGGCGACGTCGACATGACGATTTTCCGCGAGAACTCCGAAGACATCTACGCCGGTATCGAGTGGAAGGCCGGTTCGCCGGAAGCGACCAAGGTCATCAAATTCCTTAAAGAAGAAATGGGCGTCACCAAGATCCGTTTCGACGAAAACTGCGGCATCGGCGTCAAGCCGGTTTCCCTGGAAGGTACCAAGCGTCTGGCGCGCAAGGCTCTGCAATATGTCGTCGATAACGACCGCGATTCGCTGACCATCGTGCACAAAGGCAACATCATGAAGTTCACCGAAGGTGCCTTCAAAGAGTGGGCCTATGAGGTGGCTGCGGAAGAATTCGGCGCGACCCTGCTCGACGGCGGCCCGTGGATGCAGTTCAAAAACCCGAAAACCGGCAAGAACGTTGTGGTCAAAGATGCCATCGCCGACGCCATGCTTCAGCAGATCCTGCTGCGCCCGGCCGAATACGATGTGATCGCGACCCTGAACCTCAACGGCGACTACCTCTCCGACGCCCTGGCAGCGGAAGTGGGCGGTATCGGTATTGCGCCGGGCGCCAACCTGTCCGACACCGTAGCGATGTTCGAAGCCACCCACGGGACCGCGCCGAAGTATGCCGGCAAGGACCAGGTCAACCCGGGTTCGTTGATTCTGTCGGCAGAAATGATGCTGCGGCACATGGGCTGGACCGAGGCGGCGGATCTGATCATCAAGGGCACCAACGGCGCCATCAGCGCCAAGACCGTGACCTATGACTTCGAACGTCTGATGGAGGGGGCCAAGCTGGTTTCGTCTTCGGGCTTCGGTGATGCGCTGATCTCGCACATGTAAGAGCAACACCCTGCAACAAAAGCGCCCGGCTCGAAATAATCGAGCCGGGCGTTTTTTTTATGGCCGAAGGTGCTGGGCGTCAGCTGGTTACCTTTTGTTGCTTGGCGTCGACGGGGGACGTTTCTTTTTCGGAATCGACGGCTCCAATCTTCACGGCGTGCAAGCCTTTTGGGCCTTGCACGATGTCGAATTTCACCACTTGCCCTGCCTTGAGGGTTTTGTACCCGTCCATTTCGATGGCGGAGTAGTGCGCAAAGAAATCAATGTCTTTGCCGTCTTCATCGCGACCTTCGCGGGCGTCGGTATTAATGAAACCGAACCCCTTGGCATTGTTGAACCATTTCACCTTGCCGACAGCCATGCTCAAATCCCTCTGCAACAGACTCCATCGCTGGAGTATCATCCAAGTCATCCGCAATCTAATCCGTTAAAAGGATTGACTCCGCGGATCTTTTTTACCCACTGTGGGCTCTATTGGTTGTAACACCGTTTTCCCGATAGTCAAGGTGACCGGGCAGTCGGAGTTGAAAACGTGGACAACCGCCCCCACCACTGTATTTGCACAACTGACGAACCTTTCTTTCCATGCATGCAATCAGCCAGATTCGACTAACATTCAATCAGGATCGCCCGACTCTCCAAAAGGATCACCCGGAGGAACGCGACGACGATTCGGCGGGCGTTGCTGTTCAGGAAGCAAAGCCTGCGTTACAGGCGCCGCCGATGTACAAGGTGGTTTTGTTCAACGATGACTACACACCGATGGATTTCGTCGTCGAAGTGCTCGAGGTGTTTTTTAACCTGAATCGCGAGCTGGCGACCAAGGTCATGCTGGCCGTTCACACAGAAGGACGGGCAGTATGTGGAGTGTTTACCCGCGACATCGCCGAGACAAAGGCCATGCAGGTCAACCAGTACGCCAGGGAAAGCCAGCATCCGCTACTCTGTGAAATCGAGAAGGACGGTTAATCGCCGACCACTTGGGTATGAGGTGAAGCTATGTTAAACCGCGAGCTCGAAGTCACCCTCAATCTTGCCTTCAAGGAGGCTCGTTCGAAACGTCATGAATTCATGACCGTCGAACACCTGCTGCTGGCCCTATTGGACAATGAGGCTGCCGCCACCGTTTTGCGTGCCTGCGGCGCGAACCTCGACAAACTCAAGCACGACCTGCAGGAGTTCATCGACTCCACCACGCCATTGATCCCCGTCCATGACGAAGATCGCGAAACCCAGCCAACCCTGGGCTTCCAGCGTGTACTGCAACGTGCTGTTTTCCACGTACAGAGCTCGGGCAAGCGTGAAGTAACCGGCGCCAACGTTCTGGTTGCAATCTTCAGTGAGCAAGAGAGTCAGGCAGTGTTTCTGCTGAAACAGCAGAGCGTTGCGCGCATCGATGTCGTCAATTACATCGCGCACGGCATTTCCAAAGTGCCGGGGCATGGCGATCACTCTGAAGGTGAACAAGATATGCAGGACGACGAGGGCGGTGAGTCTTCTTCTTCAGGCAATCCTCTGGATGCTTATGCCAGCAACCTCAACGAACTCGCACGCCAGGGTCGTATCGATCCGTTGGTCGGACGCGAATTGGAAGTCGAGCGCGTCGCACAGATTCTCGCGCGTCGTCGCAAGAACAATCCGCTGCTGGTAGGCGAGGCTGGCGTGGGTAAAACCGCGATTGCCGAAGGCCTGGCCAAGCGTATTGTCGACAACCAGGTGCCTGACCTGCTGGCTGGCAGCGTTGTTTATTCCCTTGATCTCGGTGCTCTGCTCGCGGGCACCAAGTATCGCGGCGATTTCGAGAAGCGCTTCAAGGCGCTACTCAATGAATTGAAAAAACGTCCGCAAGCCATTCTGTTCATCGACGAGATCCACACCATTATTGGTGCCGGTGCTGCGTCGGGTGGCGTGATGGATGCTTCGAACCTGCTCAAGCCTTTGCTCTCGTCTGGCGACATTCGTTGCATCGGTTCGACTACGTTCCAGGAATTTCGCGGCATCTTCGAGAAGGATCGTGCCCTCGCACGACGCTTCCAGAAGGTCGATGTCGTCGAGCCGTCGGTGGAAGACACCATTGGCATCCTGCGCGGCCTGAAGGGGCGCTTCGAAGCGCATCACAACATCGAGTACAGCGATGAGGCGTTGCGCGCCGCTGCCGAACTGGCTTCGCGCTACATCAATGACCGGCACATGCCGGACAAAGCCATCGACGTCATTGACGAAGCCGGCGCTTACCAGCGCCTGCAACCGGTCGAGAAACGCGCCAAGCGTATCGAAGTGCCGCACGTCGAAGACATAGTGGCGAAGATTGCACGGATTCCGCCGAAGCACGTCACCAGCTCCGACAAGGAACTGCTGCGTAACCTGGAGCGCGATTTGAAGTTGACGGTGTTTGGTCAGGACGCGGCGATCGATTCGCTGTCGACTGCGATCAAGCTGTCCCGTGCCGGCCTCAAGTCGCCTGACAAACCAGTCGGTTCGTTCCTGTTCGCAGGGCCAACCGGTGTCGGTAAAACCGAGGCCGCGCGACAATTGGCCAAGGCGCTGGGTATCGAACTGGTTCGCTTCGACATGTCCGAGTACATGGAGCGTCACACCGTATCGCGTCTGATCGGTGCGCCTCCGGGCTATGTCGGCTTTGATCAGGGCGGTCTGTTGACCGAGGCGATCACCAAGCAGCCGCATTGCGTATTGCTGCTCGATGAAATCGAGAAGGCGCACCCGGAAGTCTTCAACCTGCTGCTGCAGGTGATGGATCACGGCACGCTGACCGATAACAACGGGCGCAAAGCGGATTTCCGCAACGTAATCGTGATCATGACCACCAACGCCGGTGCCGAGACGGCCGCGCGTGCTTCGATCGGCTTCACTCATCAGGATCACTCGTCTGATGCAATGGAAGTGATCAAGAAGAGCTTCACGCCGGAATTCCGTAACCGTCTGGACACCATTATCCAGTTTGGTCGCCTCAGTCATGAGGTCATCAAGAGTGTGGTGGACAAGTTCCTTACCGAGCTTCAGGCGCAGCTGGAAGACAAGCGGGTGCTGTTGGAAGTGACCGACGCGGCGCGCAGTTGGCTGGCGGCCGGTGGTTACGACTCGGCAATGGGCGCACGGCCGATGGCGCGCCTGATCCAGGACAAGATCAAGCGTCCGCTAGCGGAGGAGATCCTGTTTGGCGAGTTGGCTGAGCATGGTGGTGTTGTGCATATCGATATCAAGGATGGTGAGATGACCTTTGACTTCGAAACCACGGCTGAGATGGCCTGACGGCCTGTTGTAAGCGAAAGGCGCCTTCGGGCGCCTTTTTGTTAGTTGTCGTTTGGGTTTTTTGGGTGAATATCCGTTGCTGCGGTGATGGCTTATTACGGTTTCGCCCTTACGGCGACTCACTTTTTTTCAAGCGCCAAAAAAAGTAAGCAAAAAACGCTTGCTCCTACGTGCGGCCCGCTCGCTGGGGCTCGGGGTCCCTTCGCTTCGGGATCGATCCGGGCGCAGCGTCTCCGGTTTGCTGCGCTGCACCTCCTCTCGCTGTGTTTGGCTTCGCCAAACGGTCGCTGCGCTCCCACCCCCGGATCAATCCCTCCACTCAGCCTTCCGACGTCGCCCGTGGATCAAGATCAAGAGCTGCAGCCGAGCTAACGCTCATCCTGTTGAGTGGTGAGGAGCGGGTGTTCGGATTTGATTTTGTAGTGGATTCGCCCCTCACCCCAACCCTCTCCCGGAGAGAGAGGGAGAGGGAGCCGATTTGTGTGCTTTTCAAAGCCTGAGTTCGACTCGGTATCGCACGTGGGCGTAGTTCGCCCAAGCACCCCGGTCAGTCCCTTCTCCCTCCGGGAGAGGGCTAGGGTGAGGGGCTCTTGATCTGGCTTTTGATCTTGCTTCGGCTTTTGATCTTTTGCCCCATCGGCAGGCCGAGCGTAGGTGTTCATCAGGGGGTAGGCGCGCAGCGCCGTGCGGCGTAGCCGCATACATCGAGAGGAGGTGCAGCGAAGCAAACCGTAGGCGATGCCCCCGGATGGACATCGTAGCGAGGGAACACTGAGCCTAAGCGAAGTGCCGTACGCCGGGGCAAAGCCTTTTGGGTTACCTTTTCGGCGTTTGGAAAAGGTGACTCGCCGTAAGGGCGAAACCCTAATCAGCAACACCCGCAGCAACGGATATACACCCAAAACCCAAAACCCAAAACCCCAGACACAAAAACGCCCGGCATAAAGCCGGGCGTCTTGTATTGACCTGATTAGCGAGCGCGGTAAGTAATGCGCCCTTTGCTCAAGTCATAGGGCGTCAGCTCGACGCGCACTTTGTCACCGGTAAGAATACGAATGTAGTTCTTGCGCATCTTGCCGGAAATATGCGCGGTTACGACGTGCCCATTTTCCAACTCCACACGAAACATGGTGTTGGGCAGGGTGTCGACGACAGTGCCTTCCATTTCGAAGCTGTCTTCTTTCGACATGCAGTAAAGCCCTCGGTATCCAATGAATGGCCCGGTGCAACTGCGCCAGGCAAAAGCGGCGTGCATTGTGCCCGAAAAATGGTGTTTACGCCAAGGGGTTTACGGCTTGTCTTCAGTTCAGGATCACCCAGCGCTGATTAATCAACAGTTCGATGGGGCGATATTGGGTCTTGTAGTTCATCTTTTTGCAATTCTTGATCCAGTAACCGAGGTAGACCGCTTCAAGTCCGCGGCGCTGACTCTCGGCGATTTGCCACAGGATCGCGAAACGTCCCAGGCTGCGCCGTTCTTCGGCCGGTTCGTAAAAAGTGTAGACCGCCGACAAGCCGTTCGGCAGCAAATCGGTCACGGCTACCGCCAGCAACCGTCCGTCGAGTCGGAACTCGTAAAAGCGTGAGAAGGGCAGATCGCGCACCAGAAAAGTCGAGAATTGATCCCGGCTCGGCGGGTACATGTCGCCGTCGGCGTGACGCTGTTCGATGTAGCGCTGGTACAGCTCGAAGTATTCTTCACTGAAACCCGGTTTCGCCGGCTGTATCTGCAAGTCGGCGTTGCGCTTGAAAATCCGTTTCTGCTGACGATTCGGGGTGAACTGCGCCACCGGGATGCGTGCAGGCACGCACGCATTGCAATTCTGGCAATGGGGGCGGTACAGATGATCGCCGCTACGACGAAAGCCCATTTCCGACAGGTCTGCGTAGACGTGCACATCCATGGGCTGACTAGGGTCGAGAAACAGGGTCGTGGCCTGTTCCTCGGGCAGATAGCTGCAAGAGTGAGGCTGAGTGGCATAGAACTTCAACCGCGCCAACTCGGTCATGATCAACCCTCGGGATAAGCTGGTGAATTAAGTGTAAGCCACGCGCGCAAAAGTCGCTCAGCAAACCCAGGTGGCACGATTGGGTTGATCCAGATGCCGTGCCAGATAATCCGCGAATTCGTGGCGGGGAATCGCCCGGGCGCCGAGGCTCTGCAGGTGGTCGGTCGGCATCTGGCAGTCGATCAGCACGAATCCTGACTCTTGCAGATGCCGGACCAGCGTGGCAAAACCGTACTTGGAGGCATTGTCTGCGCGGCTGAACATCGATTCACCAAAAAAAAGCTGCCCCATCGCCAGCCCGTATAGGCCACCGACCAGTTCGCCCTGATCCCACACTTCCACCGAATGAGCGAAGCCGCGCCGGTGCAGTTCAACGTAGGCGTCTTGCATGGCCTCAGTGATCCAGGTGCCGTCGGCGTAATCCCGTGGCGCGGCGCAGGCGCGGATCACGGCTTCGAAGTCCTGATCGAAAGTCACCTCATAGCGCTCCTTGCGCAGCAATTTGCCCAGACTGCGCGAAACATGCAGTTCGTCGGGAAACAGCACGGTGCGAGGATCAGGCGACCACCAGAGAATCGGCTGGCCTTCGGAAAACCACGGAAAGCAGCCATGGCGATACGCCTGGATCAGGCGGTCGGCGGAGAGGTCGCCACCGGCGGCGAGCAATCCGTTGGGTTCGCGCATGGCCTTTTCCAGCGGCGGAAAAGTCAGGGAATTACGTTGTAACCAAGTCAGCATGGCATCCAGGCTTGCAGAAGGGGAGGGCGGCGCGGGCTGTTCTGCCCGCAGTAAAGTGTGCCGCGAAATGCGGCGAATGTCGTGCCGATCCTGCTCGACATTCGCGGTGTTGCAACTTGGCGCGCTGGATGCGGTCGTAAGCGAGCGCGGCGCGCCGGCCTGGAACATGTCTGCAGCGGGCCTGGCGGGCGATCTGCGGCAGTTCGCAGGGGCTGGGTGTCAATGCTTCGCTACGTTCATCAAATACACCTCATAAGCCTTTGTCACAAAAGACAATGCATGCTCAAATTGAGTCGCGGGTCTTGTGCGCTTGGCTATGCTCAATGCTGCGGGTCTGAAGCATGGCATCGGACGCACAAACCCGTACAATGCCGGGCTGTTACAGAATATTCGCTGGGCCGCGTGTTTATAGCTGTGTATGTAAAAGCCGCGGCTCAGTGTTAAAAGTAGTCTCAGTTGTGCCCGTCAACTTTTTTACCTGCCTGGATTGGGCAGTTTTTTATCGTCATTCAATAGATGGACGCGCCTCGGGCGCAGGAAAAGTAGCGTTTTGAAGAAATCCACCGAAGCACCAAAAACAGTCGTTCCGCTCTGGCGCCAACAGTTGCACTACCGGCTCAAGGAAGGTGCATTGATCGCCATCGGCGCGCTGTGCCTGTTCCTGATGATGGCTTTGCTGACCTACGGCAAGGACGATCCGGGCTGGAGCCACAACAGCAAGATCGACGACGTGCAGAACTTCGGCGGCCCGGCGGGCTCCTACAGCGCCGACATCCTGTTCATGGTGCTCGGTTACTTCGCCTACATCTTTCCGTTGCTGCTGGCGGTCAAGGCCTATCAGATCTTCCGTCAGCGCCACGAGCCATGGCAGTGGAGCGGCTGGCTGTTCTCCTGGCGCCTGATCGGTCTGGTGTTTCTGGTGCTGTCCGGCGCGGCGCTGGCACATATCCATTTTCACGCGGCCACCGGTCTGCCAGCCGGCGCGGGTGGTGCGCTGGGCGAAAGCCTTGGCGATCTGGCGAAGAACGCATTCAATATTCAGGGCAGCACGTTGCTGTTCATTGCGCTGTTTCTGTTCGGCCTGACGGTGTTCACCGACCTGTCGTGGTTCAAGGTGATGGACATCACCGGCAAGATCACCCTCGACCTGTTCGAACTGTTCCAAGGTGCGCTCAACCGCTGGTGGTCGGCCCGCACCGAGCGCAAGCAACTGGTTGCGCAACTGCGTGAAGTCGATGATCGCGTACATGATGTGGTCGCACCGACAGTCACCGACAAGCGTGAACAGGCCAAGGTCAAGGAACGCCTGATCGAACGTGAGCAGGCGCTGAGCAAGCACATGTCCGATCGCGAGAAACAGGTGCCGCCGGTCATCGCCCCGGCGCCGACCAAAGCGCCGGAGCCGAGCAAGCGCGTGCAGAAAGAGAAACAGGCACCGTTGTTTGTCGACAGTGCTGTGGAAGGCACCTTGCCGCCGATCTCGATCCTTGATCCTGCGGAAAAGAAACAACTCAATTACTCGCCGGAGTCGCTGGCAGCGGTCGGCCATTTGCTGGAGATCAAGCTCAAGGAGTTCGGCGTCGAAGTCACCGTAGACTCGATCCATCCGGGGCCGGTGATCACCCGTTACGAAATCCAGCCGGCTGCGGGCGTCAAGGTCAGCCGTATCTCCAATCTGGCAAAAGACCTGGCGCGCTCCCTGGCGGTGACCAGTGTGCGGGTGGTCGAGGTCATTCCCGGCAAGACTACCGTCGGTATCGAGATTCCCAACGAAGACCGGCAGATCGTGCGCTTCTCCGAAGTGCTGTCGACGCCCGAGTACGACAACTTCAAATCGCCGGTCACGCTGGCGCTGGGGCACGACATTGGCGGCAAACCGGTCATCACTGACCTGGCGAAGATGCCGCACTTGCTGGTGGCCGGTACGACCGGTTCCGGTAAGTCCGTGGGTGTTAACGCGATGATTCTGTCGATCCTGTTCAAGTCCGGCCCGGAAGACGCCAAGCTGATCATGATCGACCCCAAGATGCTCGAGCTGTCGATCTACGAAGGCATTCCGCACCTGCTGTGCCCGGTAGTGACCGACATGAAGGACGCCGCCAACGCCTTGCGCTGGAGCGTCGCCGAGATGGAACGTCGCTACAAGCTGATGGCGAAGATGGGCGTGCGTAACCTGTCCGGCTTCAACGCCAAGGTCAAGGAAGCCCAGGACGCCGGCGAGCCGCTGAGCGATCCTCTGTACAAGCGCGAAAGCATTCACGACGAAGCACCGTTGCTGCAAAAGCTGCCGACTATTGTCGTGGTCGTCGACGAATTCGCCGACATGATGATGATCGTCGGCAAGAAGGTTGAAGAGCTGATCGCCCGTATCGCCCAGAAGGCGCGTGCGGCGGGTATTCACTTGATTCTCGCGACACAGCGGCCGTCGGTGGACGTGATCACCGGTCTGATCAAGGCCAACATTCCGACCCGTATGGCGTTTCAGGTATCGAGCAAGATCGACTCGCGAACCATCATCGACCAGGGCGGCGCCGAACAACTGCTCGGCCACGGTGACATGCTCTACATGCCGCCGGGCACCAGTCTGCCGATCCGGGTTCACGGTGCGTTCGTGTCCGACGAAGAAGTCCATCGTGTGGTCGAAGCGTGGAAGCTGCGCGGCGCCCCGGAATACAACGACGACATCCTCAACGGTGTCGAAGAGGCGGGCAGCGGCTTTGAAGGCAGCAGCGGTGGCGGCGACGGTGACGATCCTGAGGCGGACGCACTGTATGACGAAGCCGTGCAGTTCGTGCTGGAAAGCCGTCGCGCGTCGATCTCCGCTGTACAACGCAAGCTGAAGATCGGCTACAACCGCGCCGCGCGAATGATCGAAGCCATGGAAATGGCCGGCGTCGTCACATCAATGAACACCAACGGTTCGCGTGAAGTCCTGGCCCCGGGCCCGGTACGCGACTGATAACAAAGCAAAAGGCGGGACAATGATGTTCCGCCGCTCTCCCACGAGTATTCAAGAGGACTCCCATGCGTCTTATCCGCATGCTGTTGCCAGTACTGGCGTTGACCACCCTCACGGCCCACGCCGATGACAAGGACGTGGCGCGTCTGACCCAATTGCTGGAAACATCCAAGACCCTGAGCGCAAACTTCTCGCAGCTGACCCTCGATGGCGGCGGCACGCAGTTGCAGGAAACCACCGGCAACATGACCTTGCAGCGTCCGGGCCTGTTCTACTGGCACACCAATGCGCCGGCCGAGCAGACCATGGTTTCCGACGGCAAGAAAGTCACCCTGTGGGACCCGGATCTTGAGCAGGCAACCATCAAGAAGCTCGACGAGCGTCTGACCCAGACCCCGGCGCTGCTGCTGTCCGGTGACGTGTCGAAGATCAGCCAGAGCTTCGACATCAGTGCGAAAGAGGCGGGCGGCGTGATCGATTTCACCCTCAAGCCGAAAACCAAGGACACCCTGTTCGACAACCTGCGCCTGTCGTTCCGCAACGGTCTGCTCAATGACATGCAACTGATCGACAGCGTTGGTCAGCGCACCAACATCCTGTTCACCGGGGTGAAGGCCAACGAGCCGGTGCCGGCATCGAAGTTCAAGTTCGACATCCCTAAGGGCGCTGACGTTATTCAGGAATAAACCCCGAACCTGTGGGAGGGGGGCTTTGTGATAAAGGCCTGCCTGGTGGGCTTTTGTGGTGAGGGGATTTATCCCCGATGGGCTGCGGAGCGGCCCCAAGAGCGGCGACTGCTTCGCAGCCGATCGGGGATAAATCCCCTCGCCACAGGGTCATCAACAGGTTTCAGAAAATCAGAGGTTTCAACGCTACGTGATGGATCTGTTTCGCAGTGCACCGATTGCCCAGCCACTGGCCGCGCGTTTGCGTGCGACCAATCTGGACGAGTACGTCGGTCAGGAGCACCTGCTGGCTCGCGGCAAACCTCTGCGTGAGGCGCTGGAGCAGGGTGCTCTGCATTCGATGATTTTCTGGGGGCCGCCGGGCGTGGGTAAAACCACGCTGGCGCGGTTGCTCGCGGAAGTCTCGGATGCGCACTTCGAAACGGTCTCGGCGGTGCTCGCCGGGGTCAAGGAGATCCGTCAGGCCGTTGAAATCGCCAAGCAGCAGGCCGGCCAGTACGGCAAGCGCACGATTCTGTTCGTCGATGAAGTGCACCGTTTCAACAAGTCCCAGCAGGACGCGTTCCTGCCGTACGTTGAAGACGGCACGCTGATCTTCATCGGCGCCACCACTGAAAATCCTTCGTTTGAACTCAACAACGCGCTGTTGTCGCGGGCCCGCGTCTACGTTCTGAAAAGCCTCGACGAAGCGGCGCTGCGCAAATTGGTGCATCGCGCGCTGACTGAAGAGCGCGGCTTGGGCAAACGTAACCTGACGTTGAACGACGAAGGCTTCCAGATGCTGCTGTCCGCCGCCGATGGCGATGGCCGACGTCTGCTCAATCTGCTGGAAAACGCCTCCGACCTTGCCGAAGATGACAGCGAGATCGGCACCGAACTGTTGCAAAGCCTGCTCGGCGACACCCGTCGGCGTTTCGACAAGGGCGGTGAAGCGTTCTACGACCAGATCTCCGCGCTGCACAAATCGGTGCGCGGCTCCAATCCCGACGGTGCGTTGTACTGGTTCGCGCGGATGATCGACGGCGGTTGTGATCCGCTGTACCTGGCCCGGCGCGTGGTGCGTATGGCCAGCGAAGACATCGGCAACGCCGACCCCCGCGCCCTCAGCCTGTGTCTGGCTGCATGGGAAGTGCAGGAGCGCCTCGGCAGCCCGGAAGGCGAGTTGGCGGTGGCCCAGGCCATCACCTATCTGGCCTGTGCGCCAAAAAGCAACGCGGTGTACATGGGCTTCAAGACCGCGCTGCGCGCCGCCGCGGAAAACGGCTCGCTGGAAGTGCCACTGCATCTGCGCAACGCGCCGACCAAATTGATGAAACAACTGGGTTATGGCGATGAATACCGTTATGCCCACGACGAGCCGGACGCTTACGCCGCGGGCGAAGACTATTTTCCGGAAGAGCTTGAGCCGATCCCGTTCTATCAGCCAGTGCCCCGAGGCCTTGAGTTGAAGATCGGCGAAAAGCTCAATCACCTCGCGCAACTCGATCGTTTAAGCCCAAGACAGCGGAGAAAATAGTGATTCCATTGATTGTTGCGGTCTCCGTCGGCGGGGTCGCCGGCACGTTGTTGCGCTTCGCCACCGGCAATTGGGTCACCGCCAATTGGCCGCGGCACTTCTATACCGCGACGCTGGCCGTTAATATCGTGGGCTGTCTGCTGATCGGCGTGTTGTACGGCCTGTTTTTGATACGCCCGGAAGTGCCGATCGAGGTACGCGCCGGGTTGATGGTTGGCTTCCTCGGGGGGCTGACGACTTTTTCATCCTTTTCACTGGATACGGTGCGCCTGCTGGAAAGCGGGCAAGTACCGCTGGCTCTGGGCTATGCGGCACTCAGCGTATTCGGCGGGCTGCTCGCAACGTGGGCTGGCCTGTCTTTGACCAAACTTTGATAACGAGAAACCGACATGCTCGATTCCAAACTGTTACGTAGCAACCTTCAGGACGTAGCGGACCGCCTGGCTTCCCGTGGCTATGCCCTGGATACCGCGCGCATCGAAGCGCTGGAAGAACAGCGCAAGACCGTCCAGACCCGCACCGAAGCACTGCAGGCTGAGCGTAACGCGCGTTCCAAATCCATCGGTCAGGCCAAACAGCGCGGCGAAGACATCGCGCCGTTGATGGCGGACGTCGAGCGCATGGCAGGCGAATTGAGCGCCGGTAAAGTCGAACTGGACGCGATCCAGACCGAACTGGACTCGATCCTGCTCGGCATCCCGAACCTGCCGCACGAATCCGTTCCAGTCGGCAAAGACGAAGACGACAACGTTGAAGTGCGCCGCTGGGGTACGCCGACTGCGTTTGATTTTGAAGTCAAAGACCACGTAGCCCTGGGCGAGAAGTTCGGCTGGCTGGATTTTGAAACCGCCGCCAAGCTGTCCGGCGCACGTTTCGCTCTGTTGCGTGGCCCGATTGCTCGTCTGCACCGCGCACTGGCGCAGTTCATGATCAACCTGCACGTCAACGAGCACGGCTATGAAGAGGCCTACACGCCTTACCTGGTCCAGGCCCCGGCGCTGCAAGGCACCGGTCAACTGCCGAAGTTCGAAGAAGATCTGTTCAAGATCGCCCGCGAAGGCGAAGCCGATCTGTACCTGATCCCGACCGCCGAAGTGTCGCTGACCAACATTGTTGCTGGCGAAATCGTCGATTCGAAACTGCTGCCGATCAAGTTTGTTGCGCACACGCCGTGCTTCCGTAGCGAAGCGGGCGCGTCGGGTCGTGACACCCGCGGCATGATCCGTCAACACCAGTTCGACAAGGTTGAAATGGTCCAGATCGTTGAGCCATCGACTTCGATGGAAGCGCTGGAAGGCCTGACTGCCAACGCCGAGAAAGTCCTGCAGTTGCTGGGCCTGCCTTACCGCACCCTGGCGCTGTGCACTGGCGACATGGGCTTCAGCGCGGTCAAGACTTACGACCTCGAAGTGTGGATCCCGAGCCAGGACAAGTACCGCGAAATTTCGTCGTGCTCCAACTGCGGCGATTTCCAGGCCCGTCGCATGCAGGCGCGTTTCCGCAACCCGGAAACCGGCAAGCCTGAGCTGGTACACACCCTGAATGGCTCTGGCCTGGCGGTCGGTCGTACCCTCGTTGCCGTGCTGGAAAACTATCAGCAGGCCGACGGTTCGATCCGCGTGCCGGACGTACTGAAGCCGTACATGGGTGGCCTTGAGGTCATCGGCTAAATGAAGTATCTGCCGCTGTTTCACAACCTGCGCGGCAGTCGTGTGTTGGTCGTCGGTGGGGGGGAAATTGCCTTGCGCAAATCCCGCCTGCTGGCCGACGCCGGTGCGCTGCTGCGGGTGGTCGCACCTGAAATCGAAACGCAACTGCGTGTATTGGTGGTCGCCAGTGGCGGCGAGTGCCTGTTGCGCGGTTACGCCGAAGCGGATCTGGACAGCTGCGTGCTGATTATCGCCGCCACCGACGACGAAACGCTGAATGCACAGGTCTCCACCGATGCTCATCGGCGTTGCGTGCCGGTCAACGTGGTCGATGCGCCTGCCTTGTGCAGCGTGATCTTCCCGGCCATCGTCGACCGCTCGCCGCTGATTGTCGCGATCTCCAGCGGCGGCGACGCGCCGGTGCTGGCCCGTTTGATCCGCGCCAAGATCGAAACCTGGATTCCTTCCACCTACGGCCAATTGGCCGGTCTGGCGGCGCGTTTCCGCAATCAGGTGAAAAACCTGTTTCCGGATGTGCAGCAGCGTCGCGGGTTCTGGGAAGACGTCTTTCAAGGCCCGATTGCCGATCGGCAACTGGCCGGCCAAGGCACTGAAGCCGAACGTCTGTTGCAAGCCAAGATCGACGGCGAAGCGACCATCACCACCGGTGAGGTGTATCTGGTCGGCGCAGGTCCGGGCGATCCGGATTTGCTGACCTTCAAGGCTTTGCGTCTGATGCAGCAAGCCGATGTGGTGTTGTACGACCGTCTGGTCGCACCGGCGATTCTTGAGCTGTGCCGTCGCGATGCCGAGCGGGTATATGTCGGCAAGCGCCGCGCCGATCACGCTGTGCCGCAGGATCAGATCAATCAGCAACTGGTCGATCTGGCCAAGGCCGGCAAGCGGGTGGTGCGGTTGAAGGGCGGCGATCCGTTTATCTTCGGCCGTGGTGGCGAAGAGATTGAAGAGCTGGCGGCCCACGGCATTCCATTTCAAGTGGTGCCGGGCATTACCGCGGCGAGCGGTTGCGCGGCGTATGCCGGGATTCCGCTGACCCATCGCGATCACGCGCAGTCGGTGCGATTTGTCACCGGGCATTTGAAGGACGGCTCCACCGATCTACCGTGGGCCGACCTTGTCGCGCCGGCGCAGACGCTGGTGTTCTACATGGGCCTGGTGGGCTTGCCGGTCATTTGCGAGCAGTTGATCAAGCATGGTCGCTCGGCGGATACCCCGGCGGCGTTGATTCAGCAGGGCACTACGGTCAATCAGCGGGTCTTTACTGGCACGCTGGCCGATTTGCCGCGTTTGGTGGCGGAGCATGAAGTGCATGCGCCGACATTGGTGATCGTCGGCGAAGTGGTGCAGCTGCGCGAGAAACTGGCGTGGTTTGAAGGGGCTCAGGCGCAAGTCTGAGTCAAAGCAAAAAGATCGCAGCCTTCGGCAGCTCCTACAGGGAACGCATTCTCATGTAGGAGCTGTCGAAGGCTGCGATCTTTTGCTTTTGTGGTTAGCCCTTAGACCAAACCCCTTTCCCGCTCAGCCGCGCCCGGTCATGGGCCACAGTGAAATCCTGCTCCGGCCCCTTCGGCACAACCCCTGTCGGGTTGATCGTCTTGTGGCTGCCGTAGTAGTGGTTCTTGATGTGCTGGAAATCCACGGTTTCGGCGATCCCCGGCCACTGATAAAGCTCACGCAGCCAGTTCGACAGATTCGGGTAATCGGCGATCCGCCGCAGGTTGCACTTGAAGTGGCCGTGATACACCGCGTCAAACCGGATTATCGTGGTGAACAGACGAATATCCGCTTCAGTCAGGTACTCACCCGACAGATAACGGTTGGCATCCAATACCTGTTCCAGGTGATCGAGTTCGGCAAACACTTCATCGAACGCCTCTTCATAAGCCTGTTGCGAGGTGGCGAACCCGGCGCGATAGACACCGTTATTGACCGCCGGATAAATCCGCTCGTTCAAGGCATCGATCTCGCTACGCAGCGGCGCCGGGTAGAAGTCCAGATCATTGCCGGTCAGACCATCGAATGCGCTGTTGAACATGCGGATGATCTCCGCCGATTCATTGCTGACGATGCGTTTGAGTTTTTTGTCCCACAGCACCGGCACGGTAACGCGCCCGGTGTAGTTCGGCGTGTCGGCGGTGTAGCGCTGGTGCATGAAGTCGAAGTGGTCGAGCTTGTCGCCGGTCGAGCCGAGCGCGGTGTCGAAGGTCCAGCCGTTTTCCAGCATCAGCCAACTGACCACGGAAACGTCGATCAGGCTTTCCAGGCCTTTGAGTTTGCGCAGGATCAGTGTGCGATGCGCCCACGGGCAGGCGAGCGAAACGTAGAGGTGATAGCGTCCGGCCTCGGCAGCAAAGCCGCCTTCGCCGCTCGGGCCTGGCTGGCCGTCGGCGGTGACCCAGTTGCGCCGTTGCGCCTGTTCGCGCTGGAACGCGCCATCCTTGCTGCTTTCGTACCACTTGTCCTGCCAGCGGCCATCAACGAGTAAACCCATGATCAAGACTCCGTAAACCAATAAGCGTTGGAGTGGAGTCTATTCCGATGAGTTCGAACAAAAAGCGCAAAGATCGGGCGCGAATGATCGGTTAAATCGATTTATCCCGCGCCGCCCAGAATTGCTCGGCCGTCTCAAACGCCTGCTCACGGGGTTGGCCGAGACCACGCAACGCCAACGCCATGGTCGAAATCAGCGCCATTTGCGGATAGCTGTCAACCACATCGCCGCGCCATACGGCTTTCAGATGCTCAACATCCAGAGAGGCTGGTTTGACGTGACGTTGCGCCGACAATTGCGGCCATTCCTCGTCCCAGCTCTCGCCGCCCGTGGTGCCGTAGAGATGGCTGTCAGCATCCGGGTTGATTTCAATTTCACCGCCATCGCCCTTGACCACAATCGCCGTATCGCCGAGCAAACCGCTGGCATCGCGGTGCACGGCTTGATAACCGGGGTGGAAGATACTTTGCAGACCGCAGCGCGCGCCCAGCGGATTGAGAATCCGCGCCAGCGAGTGGATCGGCGAGCGCAGGCCCAGGGTGTTGCGCAAATCGATCATCTTCTGCAATTGCGGCGCCCAGTCCACCAGTGGCATGAACGCCAGACCGCCGTTGTCCAGCGCCGTACCCGCTTGCTGCCAGTTGCGGCACAAAGGGATGCTCAGCTCCCCAAGCAGTTGCTCGCTGTACAGACGCCCGGCAGTGTGCGCGCCGCCGCCATGCATGAAGATGCGCACGCCGTTCTGCGCCAGGCACTTGGCCGCCAGCAGATACCACGGCAGATGCCGCTTCTTGCCCGCGTAGGTTGGCCAGTCCAGATCGACATTCAAGGCTGGTGCCTGCAAACGCTCACGCAGCGCTTCGGTGAAACCGGCCATTTCCTCGGCGCTTTCTTCCTTGTGTCGCAGCAGCATCAAAAAGGCACCGAGCTGGGTGTCTTCGACCTTGTCGTCGAGCACCATGCCCATTGCTTCCCGGGCCTCGACGCGAGTCAGGTCGCGAGCGCCACGCTTGCCCTTGCCAAGGATTCGCACGAACTGGGCGAATGGATGCTCGGCGGGCGTTTCGAGGGTCAGCGCTGGATAGTCGGTCATAGGCAATTCGTCGGTTTGGGCAGGCCCGCCAGTTTCGCGGCGAGTTTGGCAGGGGTGCCTTTGAACAGTCGGTTCAGGTGCAGGCTGTTGCCTTTGTCCACGCCGAGTTTCAGCGCGGTGTACTTGATCAGCGGCCGCGTGGCCGGGGACAGCTGGAATTCTGCATAGAAGCTGCGCAGCAGTTCGAGGATTTCCCAGTGCTCGGCGGTCAATTCGATGTCTTCAGCGGCGGCGAGGGCACTGGCGACGTCTGCCGACCAATCGCTGAGGTCGACGAGAAAGCCGTCCTTGTCCAGTTCGATGGCGCGGGCGCCGACGGTCATGGAATTCATAGCCAACTGTTGACCTTGTCGTGGTGAATCGACAGCTCGACGAAGGCCGGATAATCGATGGCTTCGGCCCAGTCCGGAGTGTCGATGGCGCGAGCCACCATATCTTCGGCCAGAACCAATAATCTGATTTGGCGGCTTTGCAGTTCGGTAAACGGCGCGGTACCCGGTTGCAACGCGTAGACCGCGTCGCCGGATAGCAGCAACGCATCAGCGCTGCCGATCAACCGCAGGCAACTGCTCAGGCGATCGTCGCCGAACGGGGAATGAGACAACACATGCAAAGTCGACATCAGAGGGTGATCACCTGGTCGTAACGGTCAATAAGGGCGGTGATTTGCTCGGGGGCGAGCGGTGCTGCTTCGTCCAGCGACAATTTGCCAAGGCCGCGAGCGCTGGCACTGTCGGCGCAATAGAACAGCTCTTCGACGCCAAACATCGGCAGCGCTTGCAGGTTGGCACTCAGGTCTTTCTGTTGCAGAACCTTGGCGTTTTGCCCTGCGGCCAGTTGCAGCACGCCGTCATCGAGAAACAGCAGGCCGATCGGCAGATCGAAAGCGCCGCCGGCCAGCACGATGTCCAGCGCTTCGCGGGCAGCAGGGCCGGACCACGGCGACTGGCGGCTGATGATCAACAAGGATTTGGCCATCTCAAGACCCTCCGAAACAGATCAGGCGGTCGGCGTCTTGCACCGCGTCATGCAACTGACCGAGGCCAGACAATTCCCATGGTGCGCTGACGGACACGGCATCTCGCTGATAGCGCTGGGCCTCTTCGGCATTCAGCACCCCGCGGCGCAGGGCGGCGGCGATGCACACCACGCCATCCAGTTGTTGCTCGCTGATGAATGCGCGCCATTGTTTGGGCAGGTCCAGCTCGTCCTGCGGCGTGACCACCGCGTCAGAGGCGTTGTAGACGCCGTCCTGATAGAAAAACAGCCGGACAATCTCATGCCCGCCGGCCAGTGCGGCCTGCGCAAACAGCAGGGCTCGGCGCGAGGAGGGCGCATGGGCGGCGGAAAACAGCGCAATGGCGAACTTCATGACGGACTCGATCAGCAAAACTGCGGGCATGATAAAGCTTTATCGGCGCAGTCGCGAAACCCAAGTTGCTTCTGGCCATAACCCTGTAGGAGCTGTCGAGTGAAACGAGGCTGCGATCTTTTGATCTTGAAAAGCAGGATCAACAGATCGCAGCGTGCCGCAGTTCCTACAGGGGATCGTGTTCTCAACGGGGCATGTAGCCCAATTGCCAGCGTCGGGGAATTGTCAGGGACAGCAACCCCACCACTGCCGCTAGCAAACCGCTGACGAACATCGCCTTGAGCCCCAGATGATGTTCCAGTAGCGCACCCAGAATCGCGCCAATGAACATCCCGCTCCACGGCACCAACTGCACTCGCCAACCGCCGCGGCGTTCGCCGAGCATCCAGCGGCCCAGTCCACGTCCAAATCGCGACAGCGCCCCGGTCACGTAGGTCAGCCCGACCGGAAGGCCGTTCACTTCCTCGACGGCGGCGTTAAGCATGCCCATCGCGATGATTGCCGCCAGCAGCGCCGGCAGTTGTGCCTCAATCGGTAACGCTGCCGCCATGCAGAGCAGGGTGGCGATGCACAGCAGCAAGGGTAGCGTTCGCCGCCCGCCCAGCCTTGCGACCACCACGCCCAGGGCATTACCGAGGACAAACGTGGCCACCAGAATGACCAGACGCAACGTCAGCCCCATGTCGCCATCACTGATCGCCACGGCCAGGCGTGTGGTATTGCCGCTCATGAACGAGACGAAATCGCCGCTGGCCATAAAGCCGATAGCATCCGTCATCCCGGCCAGCACCGACAGGCTGGCCACCAGCGCCAGTCCCACACGACCGCGCCATTTCTGCTTGTGCAGATGGCCGGGACTGGCACGGTGGGTCGAGGTTGAGGGCAGCATCGGTGCGGATATCCTTGAGCAATGATTACGGTTCTATGCCATACAGATCGCAGTATTCCAGCCAATCCATCCCGGCCATTTCCGCGACTTCGCGATGCACTTCCAGACGTTGCGCCTGATACTCTTCAGGCGTCTCGGCCGTCAGTTGCAAGGTCAGTTCCCAGGCAAACAAGCCTCGACTTTCCGCCTCGGCCTCAAACGCCTCATGCAGGCGCTCCTCGCGATATTGCGCCTGGGTTTCACCTTTGGCCTGGGCCAGCAATGGATTGAGATGGTCGAGGGTTTCGCGCAAGTCGGGGTGCGCGTCGAGAAACAGTTTCAGAGCGTGTTCATGTCGCTGGTCGGTAGGCGCCATGTGTTTTCCTTGTGAGGCTGATGACCTTAGGTTGCCGCAGCTGCCCGCGCGTGTCGCGCTATAAATGCAGTAAAGCAGAACGATTCCTACTGCTGCGGTGATACAGTCCGCTTTTTTGTGAATGAGCGAATGCAATGCGAATTCTGATGGTGGCGTTGGCCGCGACGGTGCTGGCCGGTTGCGCGGGTTCGGTGATGGACAATGCCCGCACCCAAACCCCAAACAAGGTTCTGACCTCGAACAAACCCGAAAAAAACGTGGCCCAGTGCGTGCAATTCGCCTGGCAGGACGAAGCCGTGTTCGGCGTCGATGCCGGGGCTTATCTGCAGCCGGGCAAGAAGGGCGGCTCGACGGTGTACACGCGCTCGGCGGAGTCGTTTGTCGATGTGAGTACGGATGCCTCCGGCACGGTGTTGAACTACTACGCGCAGAAGGATGATTTTGTTGCCAAGCGACGGTTGGCGGCGTTGGCGACTTGTCTCTAATGTCAGTCAGTTGCCCTATGCGGTGACTTCAATGGCCCCATCGCGGGCAAGCCCGCTCCCACAATGTATGTGTCGCTCACAAAACCTGTGGGAGCGGGCTTGCCCGCGATGGGGCCAGTCGATTCAACCCATCAAGCGTTTCTGGAAATAATGCCGCTTGTGCCCAGGCGGATAGTCAACGATCTCCCCGAACTGGCTGAACCCAAGCTTCTTGTAGAACTCCGGCGCCTGAAAACTGAAGGTGTCCAGCCAGATGCCCAGGCAGTTCTTGTCCCTGGCCATCGCTTCGGCCATGACCATCAGCTCCGAGCCGATTCCCTGTCCCCGACCCTGCTCCGGGACTGACAGCAATTCAACGTACATCCACTGAAAAATCACCCGACCATACAATCCGCCGAGAATCGCGTCGTGCTCATCGCGCACCATCAGGGCGAAGGGCTCCGATTTCGAGCCACCCGTCTGGGCGTCGTTGTAGGCGATCAAAGGCTGGAGAATGGCCTGACGTTGTTCTTCCGTGGGGTTTTGCGACAACTCGATGCGCAAGTTCATGCAGGACTTCCTTGTGGTGTGAGCCCCCAGCCTATCCTGCGCGAGGGGTGTCCTCCAAGCCCCTGTTCAACCCCGTGGAACCGTCGCTCCCGCGCTGCGGTCTAGCATTCACAGCGTCATTTCAGAACGCGATTGATGAGGACCCTCCATGAATATTTTCGAAGCCCTTCGTGAAAGCCATGATCGCCAGCGCAGCTACGCCGAAAACCTGATCAAAACCAGTGGCGATACCCCTGAAAGGGCCGAGGCGTACAAGCAGCTCAAAGCCGAGTTGCAAGCCCACGAAACTGCCGAGGAACGCCACTTCTATATCCCGCTGATGGCGTTCGATAACGGTGTTGACCTTAGCCGGCACGCCATCGCCGAGCACCATGAGATGGACGAAATGATGGAAGAGCTGGACGAGACCGAGATGTCTAGCCCGGCATGGCTGGCGACTGCCAAAAAGCTCTCGGACAAGGTCCATCACCACCTCAAGGAAGAGGAGCAGAAGTTCTTCCAGATGGCCGGCAAATTGCTTAGCGAAAAGCAGAAAGAACAGTTGGCCGGGGAATACGAAAAGGAGTTCAAAGCTCAGTTAGGTTGAGTTGAGAAGGGCGGCTTTTGCAGCGTCGGCGTGTAATCCTTTTGCCATACGCGGTGTGGGTGTTTTCGCAGTACGCTGTATATGCATACAGTGTTTGTTGGTATTTTGAGCGTGACGGTCGACGAGCGCGGCAAAACCGCCGATGGACAAAAAAATCACCTCCGTTAGCTTGAAGGCCTCTCCTCGGGAAGGAGAGTTCTTAAATCAACGGAGTGAAAAACATGAATCAAGCAAACCCTGAAACCCAACTGCGACACGGTCGTGTCACCTCTCCAGCAAGCCGCGGCTCGGTGGCCATTGATCTAGGGCTGCTGGGCGACTGGCAGGTCAATGAAATGGAAGGCGGCAAGAACTTTCCGGCGCTGATTGCCGGACCGTTTCCGTCACCCTACCAAACCGACTCCGCCAGTGTCGCCCCGCCCGCAGACGGCTACATTCTCAGCGGCGGCAAGTCTGATGCGCGCGATTGCGTGAACTTCACCCATGAGGAAATGAGCAAGAAACTCAATCGTCCATTCACGTGGCCGCTGCTCAATGTCACCCCGGGTCAGATCCTCGAGGTCAAATGGGTATACACCGCGCCGCACACCACCCGTGGCTATCGCTGGTTGATCACCAAGGACGGCTGGGATCCGAAACAACGCATCACCCGTGCGCAGCTGGAAGCACAACCGTTCTTTGAGGACTTCTACACTCAGGTGCCTTACTACAGTCATTCGGCAGAGCTGAAAGCCAAGGTCAACCACTCGGTGAAACTGCCGGCGAGCAAGAAAGGCCATCACGTCATCGTGCTGATGTGGATCGTTGCCAACACCGGTAACGCCTTCTATCAGGCGTTCGACGTCGACTTCAAATAACGGCAGCTGCGGCAACTGCTCGATAGCTGAAAATAAACAAGCCCGGTAGCGCTGCCGGGCTTTTTTAATTGGCGCGATTATTCGACCATGGCGGCCTCTCGATGAAAAAAGGATCAGGCGTCATGCGCGACACAGCCGAGCGGGTCAACATAGTCGACACTCAGGTGTTGTCCCATGACTGGTATTTGCTGAAGAAAATTACCTTCGACTACCACCGCAATAACGGTGAATGGCAGCGTCAGACGCGCGAGGTGTATGACCGCGGCAATGGCGCTGCCATTTTGCTGTTCAACCGCGAGAAGCGCTCTGTGGTGCTGACCCGGCAGTTCCGTTTGCCGGTGTTCGTCAACGGCCATGATGGTCTGCTGATCGAAGTGGCGGCCGGCTTGCTGGAGGGTGCCGCCCCGGAACAGCGGATTCGCGATGAGGCCGAGGAAGAAACCGGCTATCGCGTACATGACGTGAAGAAGGTATTCGAGGCCTACATGAGCCCCGGTTCGGTGACCGAGAAACTGCACTTCTTTATTGCCGAGTACGACTCGGCCTCGAAGGTCAGCGACGGTGGCGGTCTGGAAGAAGAAACCGAAGAACTGGAGGTGCTGGAGTGGTCATTCGATGAAGCGCTGGCAGCCTTCCATCGAGGTGAGATCTGTGATGCCAAGACCATCATGCTGCTGCAATACGCGGCGATGAATAACCTGTTCAACCTGTAAAGCAACGGCCGCAGCCTTCGGTGTTCCCCTGTAGATACTCTGTTCACGGTCAAGCTTTTGCGAGGTGTTTTTCGCTAAAAAGCTTGGCCGTATTGAAGTCTTCGCCAGCTCGCATACAGGCCCACAAACCGGTCAGGTATTTGCGCATGACGGCGACGATAGCCTGCATTTTTCTCTTCCCTCGCCCGATCAACGCTTCGTAAAAGGCTTTCACGTTGCTGTCGCAACGTATGGCAGTCAGCGCTGGCATGTACATCGCTGAGCGTAGGTAGGCGTTTCCGCCCTTACTTATCCGTCCAGGTTTATCGATGCTGGTACCTGATTGCGTAAGCCGCACATCGAGTCCTGCATGTCGGCTGACCTGCGCGGACTTAAGTGTCACTGGCAAGGTCGTCAATTCAGCCAGTGCCGCAAATACTGAAATTTCGCCCATGCCCGGCGCTGCGATCATGTGCCCGAACTGGGCGCTTAGCGTCGGGCAATTGTCGATCAGCGCCCGACCTGCGAGTCTGAAGCGCTCGATTCGCTTGTCAAATGCCTCAATGGCTTCTTCTTCGTCTTCAATCAACATCGTTAGGGTTGTTTGAGTGGCTTTCAGCGCATGCAGCTCGTTCTTGGCTCGGGTGCGATGACACGTCAAACGATTGATATGCCTTCCGATAGCCCGAAGTTCCAACTGTACGGCCGTGGGTGGTGTCCACAATCCGGGGCTCATGCGCTCGCCGTATTCGGCTAACAATTGGGCATCGATCGCATCGGTTTTGCTGTTCTTCAGCATCAGCTTGGCGAAGTTATGAAAGCTCTTCGGGTTGATAACCGAAACGGGCAAACCCGCTGCAGTGAGCTCCATGGCCAAATCCAGGTAATAGATGCCAGTGGCTTCCATTACCACAGATAAAGGCTTGAGCTCGAGCAGCTTGTTGACCGCTGCTTTACGCCCGGCGGGCGTTTGGTCGATGTTGCAGGCCCCTGCAAAACGGCCGTGGTTGCGCCAGCCCATGGCGGTCGTACGAGACCCCACATCCAAACCGACATGCATGCTCATGCTTTCAACTCCGAGTGAACTGGGTTAGAAATGCATTCTGGTTCCCCTGACCTCGAACTTCATGCCACTGCAACCTTGTAATGCGAAGTCCGACTTGTCGGCTTCTCGATACTCTTCGTGGTGGGCAATGAGGCGGGGGGACCTCTCTACAGACAAGGTCAGGAGCAAGTCCTGCCTTCAGGAGCGATCGGTCTCCCCCAGAAACACATCTTCGTATGTCCGCACCAGCGAGCTTAGATCTCAATCGACTGGTGTGAGGGCAACATACAAGGAGCTGCCGCAGGCTGCGATCTTTTGATCTTCTAAAACAAATCCCCAGTGCTGCCAATCTCCGACCAATCACCACCCTCGAGCCTCAACAACCGCTCCTTCGCCTCAAGCCCCCCGGCAAACCCGGTCAATTTCCCGGACGCGCCAATCACCCGATGACACGGCGCAACAATCGAAATCGGGTTGCGCCCATTCGCTGCGCCCACTGCACGCACCGCCGCGGGGTTGCCGATCTGTTGAGCAATCTGGCTATAGGTGCGGGTCTCCCCGAACGGGATAGTCAGCAAGGCGGCCCAGACCTGTTTCTGAAAATCCGTGCCGACAAAATCCAGCTCGAGCTCAAAGCAATTGCGCGACCCGGCAAAATATTCTTCCAGTTGCCGAGCGGTTTTCAGCAGGACCGGATTGTCCGGTGCTTGGGTCATCGGCCCGAGTCGCACGCGGTTCGGTCGGTCGTTTTCCCAGAGGATGGCCGCCAGTCGAGCGCCGTTCGCGACCAGCTTCAGTTCGCCGACCGGCGAGGGCAGGGTGATGAAGGTAAAAGACATGCGAGCAAACTCCGAATCGGTGCGGCAACAGCGCCCAGCATACGGGTTGATCGGGGAGGCGCAATACGCAATCCCGACCATACTGCTTGTTGCTCTTGACGCGTTCCCCTCTGTTTTGCACAGCCCCCAAAAACAAAAAAGAGATCGACTCATGAAGTACGAACCTTTGGCCAAATCGCTGATAGCGACCTCACTGGCACTCAGCTGTCTCATGGCTCACGCCGCCTCGGTGGCACCGGTTGCCGCGGAAAACGGCATGGTGGTCACCGCGCAACATCTGGCCACGCATGTCGGTGTCGATGTATTGAAAAACGGTGGGAACGCCGTGGATGCGGCGGTCGCGGTCGGTTATGCGCTGGCGGTTGTCTATCCCGCTGCGGGCAACCTCGGTGGCGGCGGTTTCATGACCATTCAATTGGCAGACGGGCGCAAGACGTTCCTCGATTTCCGCGAAAAAGCCCCACTGGCGGCCACCGCCAATATGTACCTCGACAAGGAAGGCAACGTCATCCCGGAGCTGAGTACCCGCGGCCATTTGGCCGTCGGCGTGCCGGGCACTGTGTCTGGTATGGAACTGGCGCTGAGCAAGTACGGCACCAAGCAGCGCAAGGACATGATTGCCCCCGCCATCAAACTGGCTGAAGACGGTTTTGAGCTGGAGCAAGGCGACGTCGAGTTGCTGGAGTACGCCACCGACGTGTTCAAGAAGGACATGCGCGATTCCGGCTCGATCTTCCTCAGCAATGGCGAGCCGATGCAGGTCGGGCAGAAACTGGTGCAGAAAGACCTCGGCAAAACCCTGCGAACCATTTCCGAAAAGGGCGCTGACGGCTTTTATAAAGGCTGGGTGGCCGACGCCATCGTGACCTCCAGTCAGGCGAACAAAGGCATCATCACCCAGGCCGATCTCGACAAATACAAGACCCGCGAACTGGCCCCGGTGGAGTGTGATTACCGTGGCTATCACGTGGTATCGGCGCCACCGCCAAGCTCCGGTGGCGTGGTGATCTGCCAGATCATGAACATTCTCGAAGGTTATCCGATGAAGGATCTGGGCTTCCATTCAGCCCAGGGTATGCACTATCAGATCGAAGCAATGCGTCACGCCTATGTTGATCGCAACAGCTATCTGGGTGATCCGGATTTCGTCAAGAACCCGATCGAGCACCTGCTGGATAAGAACTACGCGACCAAGCTGCGTGACGCCATTCAGCCGCAAAAGGCCGGTGTCTCCGCCGAACTTAAACCCGGCACAGCGCCCCATGAGGGCAGCAACACCACTCACTATTCGATCGTCGACAAGTGGGGCAACGCGGTCTCGGTCACCTACACGCTCAACGACTGGTTCGGTGCCGGTGTAATGGCGAGCAAGACCGGGGTGATCCTCAATGACGAGATGGACGACTTCACCTCGAAAGTCGGCGTGCCGAACATGTACGGCCTGGTGCAGGGCGAAGCCAATGCCATTGCTCCGGGCAAGGCACCGCTGTCGTCGATGAGCCCGACCATCGTCACCAAGGATGGCAAAGTGGTCATGGTGGTTGGTACGCCGGGCGGCAGCCGCATCATCACCGCGACTTTGCTGACCATGCTCAACGTCATCGACTACGGCATGGGCTTGCAGGAAGCGGTCGATGCGCCGCGTTTCCATCAGCAATGGATGCCGGAAGAAACCAACCTCGAAGACTTCGCCGCCAGTCCCGACACGAAGAAGATTCTCGAGAGTTGGGGCCACAAGTTCGCCGGGCCGCAGGATGCCAACCATATCGCCGCGATTCTGGTGGGCGCACCGTCGCTTGGCGGTAAACCGGTCGGCAAAAACCGCTTCTACGGCGCCAACGATCCACGGCGCAATACAGGCTTGTCATTGGGTTACTGAGAGGCGTAAAAAGGGGGCGGGCGTACGTCCGCCCCTGTTTCAAGGACTGATCAAGGAAGGCCCATCATGACCACCGCATTACTGATCATCGACGTCCAGCGCGCTCTGTGCTCGGGCGAATACCAATGCCACGACATCCACCGCGTAATCGACACCATCAACAATCTCAGCAACCGCGCGCGAAAGGCTGGCGTTCCGGTTGTGTTGATTCAGCATGAAGAAAAGGACAGTCCACTGGCCCACGGTGCCGAAGGCTGGCAATTGGCGGAAGGGCTTGAGACGGCCCCGCAAGATCTGCGCGTTCGCAAAACCACCCGGGATTCGTTTTACCAGACCGATCTGCGCAAACTGCTGCCGAGCGAAGATTTCGAGCGTTTGGTGATCTGCGGTCTGCAAACCGATTACTGCGTCAACGCCACCGTGCGCCAGGCCCATGAATCGGGTTACGACGTGGTGCTGGCGGCCGACGCCCATTCCACCGTCGACAACGGCAACATGAGCGCCGAAGACATCATCGGCGAGCACAACAAGGATCTCGCGCACCTGACCGGCTCGGTGGCGCGGATCGATGTAAAACCCGCCGCGGAAATCCAGTTCTAACCACAAAAATCTGTAGGAGTGAGCCTGCTCGCGATAGCGGTTTGTCATCCAGAACATCACTCACTGACAGGACGCCATCGCGAGCAGGCTCACTCCCACAGGATTTGTGTTCGGCCAAGCCCCTGCGCCCACCGAGGATTTCCGACGACAGCACTGGCATACTGCCCGCCGTCTGAAGAATGGAATCTCTCGATGTTGCCTTTCAACCCCCGTCACGTTTTGTTGCTGACATCTCTCGCTTTTGCACCCTTCGTCAACGCCAGCAGTTTCGATTGCGCCAGCGCCAGCGGCAAAACTGAAAAAGCCATTTGTGCCGACGCTTACCTTTCGGGGCTCGACGAAAAACTCGCCCAGCAGTGGCGCTCAAGCCTGGCCAAAGCCGCTGACCCCAAAGCCCTGAAGACAGATCAACGGCAATGGCTGAAAAGTCGCAACGCCTGTGGCGACTCGGCGGCCTGTTTGCGTCGACAGTACGTCATGCGTCTGGCCGAACTCGAACACGCCGTTCAGCCCTTCAGTTGGGACGCGACCTGGCAACTCATTCCGCCCGGCCCGTCGACGTCTGCGACGGTGGTCACCAAACGGCTTGATGCCACGCACATCAGTGTCGACATCACGGCGGGTGAGGGGGCCAACTCCGGTGATCTGGACGGCGTTGCAACACTCAAGGACGGTAAAGCCCTATACGCAGAGGACGAATGCACCCTCAGCTTCACGCCCATCAACGGCGTGCTGGATATCTCGCAAGTCGCGGCCGGTGGCTATTGCAGCGCCGGAATGGGCGTGTATTACACCGGTCGTTTTGTCGCCTCGCAGCAGCCGGTGACGCTGGACTACGACATGCTCAGCCTCGGCCTGGCGCGAACGCCGGAGGAAAATCAGGCCCTGCGCACGCTACTCAAGGACGATTACCAAAAACTGGTGGAATTATCCGGCTCGTTGATGACGGCTGAGCCTTCAACCGATGTGCCGGACAGTCAGGTCGTGGAAATGTGGATGCGCGGCCTGGGCAGCACCGGCATCGTCATGCGTTCAAGCGATGCCCGGTTCTGGGTGCTGCTGCAGACTTACGATGCCAATGGCCATGCGCGCCTGCGCTATTACACCAACGCGCCGCAGTGGAAATCGCGCTTGCCTGACGCGCTGCAGGCTTGGAATGAACGGATGAAAAACCACCAGGATCTCCTCGTGGATTTCATGCCCTGACCCCCAACGGCCTGCGCAGCAGCATCCAACCTCATCGATTGGCGGCACTGCTGAGCGAAATTTTTTCACGAATTGCCCACTTCAGTCTTTCCCCCGACGAGCACTCTCTCTAGAATCCGCCCGGCTTCCGTGATGGAGGCGCATTGCCATCATTTGGCACTGTTCACAAAGGGACGGACATCATGCAATTCGGGAAAATTCTGGCACTGGGCCTGGTACTCACGCTGGGCGGCTGTGCCAGTTTCACCAAAGACGAAGTGGCGCCGGTGACAATGCCGTCGATGGCCAACTACGCCAACAAGCCAAACGTTTATGTCGATTTCGACTTCTACGTGGGCGAGCCAAAAAGCGCTTCCGCTGTAGAAGTGCCGCAGGGGCGCGATCAACTCAAGCCGCAACTGCAGAAAATCCTCACCGATTCCGGCTTGTTTGGCCGTGTCACCCTGGACGAATTCCAGAAGCAGCCGGGTGATTACAATCTGCGCCTGAAGGTCTACAACCATCCGCCTGGTGCAGGCTCGATGGCGCTGGCGTACATCAGCGGTTTCAGCATGATGGTGATCCCGGCTTACGGCACCGATCAGTACACCATGAGCCTGGAAGCCGTGGATGGACAAGGTCAGGCGCTGACGACTGCGAGCAATCACGATGCGGTCGGCACCTGGATTGGCATCTGGTTTATCCCGCTGATGGGCAATACGACCAATAAGGCGGTGACCGATACGTTCACCCGTCAGGTCAACGCGCTGCTCAAGCAAGTGGTCGAGAGCAACAGCCTGAAATACTCGGCACTTGAAACCCGCATCCCGCGGGCCTGAAGCCAAAAAAAGAGCCGCAATTGCGGCTCTTTTTTTAACGGTTACTTCAACGCCTGGATGAACTGCGGATCGCTGTACAGTTCCTTCAGCAAGTCACGCAACATTGGGTTGTAAGCATTGACCGCGTTCGGGATCGCAATGAAACCGAAGAAGCTGCTGGCCCACTGGCTGCTGACAGTCTTGGTCGCGTCGTACACCACGTCGTTGCCGTTGAGCAGGGTGAAACGCGCAGCAAGATGACCGTCGCCAGTACCCATGCCGGCGGTCATCTGGTTCTTCACCACCAGCACTTTCAACTGACGCTGAGCCTGCGGATCGAGCAGGCCGGCCTTGCGCAGTTCTTCGGTGATCGCGTCCTGGATGTGCGCCGGGATGCTGCCGGACGGCGAGCGGATCGGGTTGGCGCGTACCATCAGCGAGCCTTCACCGGTTTGGGCAGTGACTTGGGGATTGCTGATCGCGTGCAACGGCGGGGTTTGCTTGAGCTTCTGGACGTTTTCATAGCTCGGCTCGTAACGCAGCATGGTCATGCCACAGCCTTGCAGCAACAGCGCCAACATCGGGATCAACAACAGCGACTTCTTCACAGCAGTTCCTTGCGTGGAAATATGAGGGCGCGAATTATGGGCAGAGTGCCATCATTGAGCAACCAGTTCGTGAGAGGGGCTGAAAACACCGTTCATCGCTGCGTATCAGCGTCACGCCATAAGCAATTTCTCGATCTGCGCCAATTCCCAGGTACTGAGCAGACTCACCGGATCGGTGCCGAAGCGCTGCCAGCTATCGAGCGCACCTTCATCTCCATCGCCGTTGCGGGCGTATTCACAGTGATGCAACCGTTCGCCTTCAAAATCCAGCACCAGGCGCCAGCCGTCGATATCGACCGTGACCAGTCCGGCCTCGGTGCGTGCCTCGCAGCTGAACGCCAGTACGCCCAGCGCAGCCTCGCGCAGTCGCTGGCAAACCTCACGGGCGGTCAGAAATGCAGACATGCTTGGACTCGATGCGTACAGGAACGCGCCAGCATAAGGCGTGAGCCGCCATGTGTCAGCGTATTGCTGGCTCGATGCCGGACATTTCCGTAATATCCGCAACCCTCTTTATCCGCTGCACTTTTTTCAGCAAACCCGCGGCCGTGCCCGGCGGCCGCTCAGTCAGGTAAGCCATGAAACCGATACGTCTGCGCGCCGATGTCCTGGCCGGACTCACTACCTCGTTTGCCCTGTTGCCCGAATGCATTGCTTTCGCGCTGGTGGCTCACCTCAATCCGCTGATGGGCCTTTATGGCGCTTTCATCATTTGTACGCTGACGGCATTGTTCGGCGGTCGCCCGGGGATGGTCTCCGGTGCGGCGGGGTCGATGGCGGTGGTGATTGTGGCGCTGGTGGTGCAGCACGGTGTGCAATATCTACTGGCGACCGTGTTGCTGGGCGGTTTGATCATGATGGCGTTCGGGCTGCTGCGCCTGGGCAAACTGGTGCGCATGGTGCCGCACCCGGTGATGCTCGGCTTCGTCAACGGCCTGGCGATCATCATTGCGCTGGCGCAACTGGAACATTTCAAAAGCGGTGAAGACTGGCTCAGCGGTACGCCGCTGTACCTGATGACCGGGCTGGTGGCGCTGACCATGGCCATTGTCTACATCCTGCCGCGCCTGACCCGCGCGGTGCCGCCGGCGCTGGTGGCGATTCTTGGCGTGGGCCTGCTGGTTTATCTGTTCGGCCTGCCGACCCGCACCCTCGGCGACATGGCGCACATTGCCGGTGGCCTGCCGACTTTCGCCTTGCCGGACATTCCGTGGAACCTGCAAACCCTGGGCATCATCGCGCCGTACGCGATTCTGATGGCGCTGGTCGGTTTGCTGGAAACCCTGCTGACGCTGAATCTTACCGACGAGATCACTGAAACCCGTGGCTACCCGGATCGCGAGTGCGTGGCGCTTGGCGCGGCGAACATGGTCTCGGGCGCGTTCGGCGGTATGGGCGGTTGCGCGATGATCGGCCAGACCGTGATCAACCTTAGCTCCGGTGGTCGCGGACGTTTGTCGGGCATCGTCGCTGGCGTGTTGATTCTGTTGTTTATCCTGTTTCTGTCGCCACTGATCGAGCGTATTCCGCTGGCGGCGCTGGTCGGCGTGATGTTCGTGGTGTCGCAGCAGACATTTGCCTGGGCGTCGTTGCGGGTGGTGAACAAAGTGCCGCTCAACGATGTGTTGGTGATCATCGCCGTGACCACTATCACCGTGTTCACCGATCTGGCCACGGCCGTGTTGTGCGGCATCATCATCGCTGCGCTGAATTTTGCCTGGCAGCAGGCTCGCGAGTTGTATGCCGATGAGCATCTGGAAGCTGACGGCAGCAAACTTTACCGACTACACGGGACGCTGTTTTTCGCTTCGACCACGCCGTTCCTCAATCGGTTTGACCCGGCCAATGACCCGGCGCTCGTAACGCTCGATTGTCAGCATTTGAGTTTTGTTGATTATTCGGCCATTGCTGCCCTGAAGACCCTGCGCGAGCGCTATGCGAAGGCGGGCAAGCATTTGCGGGTGTTTCATTTGTCGGAGCGCTGTAAGAAGTTGCTTAAGCGCGGTGGCGTTGATCACGATTGAGGGGGGCATATCCGTTGCTGCGGGTGGGGCTGATTGGGGTTCCGCCCTTACGGCGGGTCACCTTTTCCAAACGCCGAAAAGGTAACCCAAAAGGCTTTACCCTGACGTACGGCCCTCGCTGTGGCTCGGGTTCCTTCGCTCCGTGATCGATCCGGGCGCATCGCCTCCGGTTTGCTTCGCTGCACCTCCTCTCGGTGTGTTCGACTCCGTCGAACGGTCGCTGCGCTCCCACCCCCGGATCAATCCCTCCACTCAGCCTGCCGACGGGCCTTCGAGATCAAAAGCTGCACTCGAGCTAACGCTCATTGTGTTGAGTGGTTAAGAGCGAAAAGCAGGCTTACTCCCACATTTGACTCTGATCGACTCAAACTCGCGGCCCACACACAAAACCCTGTGGGAGCTGGCTTGCCAGCGATGAGGCCGGCACAGTCAATATTGATGTCGACTGATCCAACGCTATCGCGAGCAGGCTCACTCCCACATTTGACTGTGCCCGACTCAAGCTAGCGGCCAACGCGCGATACCCTGTGGGAGCTGGCTTGCCAGCGATGAGGTCGGCACAGTCAATATTGATGTCGACTGATCCACCGCCATCGCTGGCAAGCCAGCTCTCACAGGGTTTTGTGTGTGGCCAGGTTTAGATCGCCGGGAAATCGATATCGGTCAGCGCCACGTTGTTCAGGTAGTTGGTCAGCGTTTGCACGGCGACCAGTGCGATCACTTCAATGATTTTTACGTCGTCGATTCCGGCAGCGCGGGCGGCGGTGATTTGTTCGTCGCTCAAGTGGCCGCGGCTTTGCGTGAGTTGCTGGGCGAGGGCGGCGTAGGCGTTGAGTTCGCCCTCACGTGCTGCGACGATGTCCTGCGCCGACAGCCCGGCCTTGCCGGCAAACAGGGTGTGCGCCGCCAGGCAATAATCGCAACCGTTGACCTGCGAGGTTGCCAGATAAACCGCTTCTTTCTCCTTGGCGCTCAATGAGGTTTTACCGAGGATTGCCGAGGCTTGTACGTAGGTCTCAAGCGCTACCGGCGCCTTGGCCAGGGTGGTGAAAAGATTGGGCAGGAAGCCGATTTTCTTTTTCACGCCTTCCAGTACCGGGCGGGTGGTGTCGGTGGCAGATTCCAGGCTGATGGCATTGATGCGGCTCATGGTGATTCTCCGAAGATCCGGTGCGAATTGCCCCGGCGATGGAGGTGATGTTAATCAGCGCAAGTGGTGCTTTGGCGTCAAATCGTCGAGGATATGCGGCAGATCGTCCAGATATTCGCTCGGGAGTCGCCCATGGATCGCCTTTCCACGTTGCTTAGCCATTTCGCTGTGCATGCCGGTACGTTTCACAGCGGCGACTTTTGCGGCGTCGGTGTTCATGAGGGTGAACCGAGTGGGTACGTGCATCTGTTGCAGGCGGGTGAGTTGCTGCTCAACCCTGGCAATGAACGTGAGATCCGCCTCGATCAGCCGTCGCTGATTTTCTTTCCCGGCCCCTTTGCCCACCGCATGGTTGCGGACGCGTCCATGGAGACGAAACTGGTCTGCGCAACGCTGACGTTTGACGGCGGTTCGGGCAATGCATTGGCGGCGGCGCTGCCGGATTATCTGGTGCTCGAACTCACCGAGATTCCAGAATTGGCCAGCACCCTGGAATGGCTGTTCAAGGAAGCCTTCGAAGGCCATTGCGGACGTGTGGCGGTGATGGATCGGTTGTTCGAATTGTTGGTGATTCTGCTGTTGCGCCACCTCATCAATAGTCGTGATCAAGCACCTGGAATGATGGCCGGGCTGGCCGATCCGCGCCTGTCACGCGCTTTGAACCTGATGCATGAACAGCCCGAAAAGCCATGGAGCGTGGCCGATCTGGCGGCGGCTGCCAACCTGTCTCGCGCAGGATTTGCCGAGCAGTTTCACCGCGTTGTCGGGCAGACACCGGGCGATTATCTGCTGAGTTGGCGGGTCAGTCTGGCGCAGAAACGTCTGCGCGAAGGCCGGCCGATTGCGTTGATCGCCGAAGAGGTCGGCTACGAAAGTCCTTCGGCGCTGGCCCGCGCGTTTCGCCGCAAAACCGGCCTCAGTCCTCGGGAGTGGAAGGCCGGGATCTGAGCGTTATTTGGCGAATTTCTTCGCCCCGGCGACACACAAAATCACTCCCAATGTCACCGCAAGCATGCCGATGCTGACTTGTTCATGCAGCAACGTCGCCGCCAGCGCCAGGCCGAAAAACGGTTGCAGCAACTGCAACTGCCCAACCGCCGCGATCCCGCCCTGCGCCAGTCCGCGATACCAGAACACGAATCCGATCAACATGCTGAACAGCGAGACATAGGCCAGGCACAGCCATGCCGACAGGCTGATGTTGCTGAACGAGGCGGGCGCCAGCCACAGACTCAGCACCGCCATCAGTGGCAGGGACAACACCAGCGCCCAGCAGATCACCTGCCAGCCGCCAAGGGTGCGCGACAGCATGGCGCCTTCGGCGTAACCGAGGCCGCAGGCCAGGATCGCCGCGAGCATCAGCAAATCACCGGTGGGCGAAGCGGTCAGTCCCTGGGATAGCGCGAATCCAACCACCAGAGCGCTGCCCAGAATCGAGAAAAACCAGAACACCGAGCGCGGACGCTCACCGCCGCGCAGCACGCCGAAAATCGCCGTGGCCAGTGGCAGCAATCCTACGAAAACAATCGAATGCGCTGACGTCACGTGCTGCAACGCCAACGCGGTCAGCAGCGGGAAACCCAGCACCACGCCCATCGCGACAATGAACAGCGAGAACCACTGACTGCGCGCCGGACGGCGCTCGCGAAAAAGCCACAGCAGACCCATCGCTAATGCTCCCGCGATGGCCGCCCGCGCCACGGTAAGAAACACCGGGTCGAACTCCAGCACCGCCAGGCGCGTGGCCGGCAGCGAGCCGCTGAAGATCACCACGCCGATAAAACCGTTGATCCAGCCGCTGGTTTTTTCCATTGTCGGGTTAGCCAGGTTTGAAGTCCGTTCCATACGAGGTCGCTCAGAAGTGGGGTTGCGTCAGGCGAATCCTAGGAGTGAGAATCAGGACAATCAAAAAATTGTCATGGATACATCCCGACATGCCACGTTCCCGCTACAAGAACCTTGTTGATACCTATGCGGCAGACATCCGCTCGGGACGTTTGGCGCCCGGCACACGACTGCCGACCCACCGGCAACTGGCCATGAGCGAAGGGCTGGCGCTGGTCACGGCCTCGCGGGTGTACGCCGAGCTGGAGGCGATGGGCCTGGTCAGTGGCGAAACCGGGCGCGGCACCTTTGTGCGGGAAACCTCGTTGTCGCCGGGGCAGGGCATCGATCAGAAGGATGTCGCGGTCGGCATGATCGACCTCAATTTCAACTACCCGTCATTGCCCGGTCAGGCTGACCTTTTACGCACGGCGTTGCGTCAATTGGCGTTGTCCGGTGACCTCGAAGCACTGCTTCGTTATCAACCACACGCTGGCCGCCAACATGAGCGCGCATCGGTTGCGCGGCATCTGCTGAGTCGCGGGGTGAGCGTCGAGGCCGAGCAAGTGCTGATCGTCAATGGCGCCCAGCAAGGGCTGGCGGTGACGCTGATGGCGCTGCTCAAACCGGGCGATGTGATCGCGGCAGATGCGCTGACCTATTCTGGGTTCAAGGTGCTGGCCGAAGCGCTGCATCTGGAAGTGGTGGCGATCCCGATCGGTGACCACGGACCGGATCTGGCGGCGCTGGATAAACTCTGTCGCAGCCGCTCGGTGCGCGCCGTGTACAGCATGCCGACTCTGCACAATCCGCTGGGCTGGGTGATGCCGACTGAGCAACGTGAGCAGTTGATATCGATTGCCCGTCAGCATGATCTGACGATCATTGAAGACGCGGCCTACGCCTTTCTGGTCGAAAACCCACCGCCAGCGCTGGTTGACATGGCGCCGGAGCGCACGGTTTATGTGTCGGGACTTTCCAAGAATATCGCCACCGGTTTGCGCGTCGGTTTCATCGCTGCGCCTGTGGCCAAAGTGCCGGCGCTGGAGCGAATTATCCGCGCCACCACCTGGAACACTCCCGGCGTGATGACCGCCATTGCTTGCGCCTGGCTCGACGACGGCACCGTCACTTTGCTTGAAGAACAAAAGCGCAACGACGCCAAGGCTCGTCAGGCACTGGCCGCCGAGCTGCTCGAAGGGCTGCCTTACATTGGCCATCCATCCTCGTATTTCTTGTGGTTGCCGCTGCCGGAAGATGTGCGCGCCGATCGGATTGTCATGGAGTTGATGCACGAACAGATTTCGGTCACCAGCGCCGAACCGTTTTCGGTGGCGACGCATACACCGCATGCGATTCGGTTGGCATTGGGTTCGGTGGATATGAACGTGTTGCGCCAAGCGTTGATCACCGTCAGAAAAGTCGTCGGCGCTTACCTGTAGAACCTTTGGCGAGGGAGCAAAATCCCGAGCCACAAAATGTTAGCCTTGGCGCAATCGCATCAAATTGCTTTGGATCGTCCGATGAAAAACCCCGCTTCACTGTCCCTCGCCTTGATCCTCACCGCTGGCCTGCTCAGCGCACCGGCCCACGCAGCAGGCGACCCCGAGGCCGGCGCAAAAATCTTCCCGCGCCTGTGCGGCGGCTGCCATCAAGTCGGCGAATCCGCCCGCCCGGGTTTCGGCCCGGAACTCAACGGCATCATCGGCCGCCGGGCCGGGACGTCGGCGAACTATGTGTATTCCGATGCGATGAAAAACTCAGGCGTGACCTGGGACCACGAAACGCTGAAGGCTTATCTGAAAGATCCGAAAGGCGTGGTGTCGGGTACACGGATGATTTTCTGGGGGCTGAGTGATGAGGAGAAGCTTGAGAATTTGCTGGCGTACCTGCAGACCTTCCCCGAGTAAAAATCCAGCTGACATCCACAATCCCCCTGTAGGAGCTGCCGAAGGCTGCGATCTTTTGGCTTTGTTTTTTACAATCAAGATCAAAAGATCGCAGCCTGCGGCAGCTCCTACAGTGGGATTTGGTTGATGGCCTGTGTGGTCAACCCGCTCAGATCTTAGTGCTTGCACGTTGCGCAGTCGCCGGCTGTAGAGTCCATGGAGATTCAAGAATCGGATTGTTCGGGCGATATGCTTGCCACCCAAGCCCTGATAAATGGAATGACATGAAGACTCTCGTCGGTATTGTTTGTGCACTGGCATTGCTCTCTGGCTGTGTGACCAAGGATCTGAGCAATGAAGACCGGCAACAGATCAAGACTCTGAAAGTGCTTCCGGTTTATGTTGCCGTCGATAACTTCAAGTACACCAGCATGACTCAGGCATGGGGAGCGGGGCTCGGTGCCGGGGTCGGGGCCGCGACCGGCATGGCGTCCGGTGCGTCGGCAGTGGGGACAACGGCCCTGACAGGCGTCGGCGCCGTCGCCGGGACGCAAGTGGCTGATGTGGCGACCGGGGATATTTCTCGGGCCATCCTGATCAATATGAGAAACAACGATATCGACCTGAGCAAGTTGATCCGGCAAAGTTTTGCCAAGCGGATAGAACAGGAACGCCTATTTACCTTGGCAGGGGAAGGCGAAGCAGCCGACGCCGAGATCGAAATTCTGGTATCGCAATGGGGGCTGTGCCTGAAGAATTACAGCACCGTGCTGTATCCGGTTATCGGCGCTACGGCTTCAATCAAACGCAACGGCTCGGCGGTGTGGCGAAATTTCGAGACGGTGACTGTGTTCAATGACGCCAACACAATCGCCTATACGCCTGAGCAATACGCCACCGATCCCGAGACGTTGCGAAAGGCATTTACCCATGTGTCTGACTTGGTCATGAACAAACTGGTCGATGATTTGAAACAGTAGCAAGCGACGACTTTCAAGGGTTGTCTGGGTTGAAGGCTTGTCGCAATGTGCTTGTCACCTCGGCAATTGACGGACCCGCGACCTGCATCAACACCTACCGGGGTTCAGTCGTCAGGTGTTGTGTCAGCAAGGGCAGCAGTTGTTCGCAATCCCCCTCAATCTTCAAATCCAGCAAATCATCCGCCCGTGTCTTGCCCAGATTGATCGCAATCAACGGCTTGCCGCGATCGGCGATCACCCGGCACAGGCGAAACGCCGAATAGGCCATCAATGAAGACCCTACCACCAGCATTCCCGCGGCAGTCTGCGCTGCATCCATGGCCCGAGCCGCCGTGTGCTGCGCGACGTTTTCGCCGAAAAACACCACGTCCGGCTTCATCCGCTCGCCCGCACAAAACGGGCAGTGCGGTACCTGAAAGCGTGCTTCAAACGCCGGGTCGAGCAGGGTGTCGCCGTCTGGCGCCTGCACTGCATCGACGCCGGCCAGATACGGATTCTGCTGTTCCATCAGTTGCTGAATCGAATCGCGCTCGCTGCGCTGACCACAATCCAGACACAGCACGCGGTGCAAGCTGCCGTGCAGTTCGATCACATCATGACTGCCGGCCTGATCGTGCAAGGTGTCGACGTTCTGCGTGATCAGGCCGCTGATCCTGCCATGACGCTGCAAACTGGCCAGCGCCTCATGCGCTGCATTCGGTTGCGCTTGACGCACCCGAGGCCAGCCAAGCATCGCCCGTGCCCAATAGCGGCGGCGTGATTCGGGGGCGCCGAGGAACTCCTGATACATCATCGGTTGCCGGCCACGTCGCACGCCGTCGCTGTCGCGGTAGTCGGGGATGCCCGAGGGGGTGCTGATGCCGGCTCCGGTGAGCACCAGAAAGTCGCCATCAATCATCGCCTGTTGCAGCGTGTCGAGGTATTCGCGGATCGGGCTGTCGAGCATGGCTGGCATCCATTAGCGATGAGTGCCATGCAGGTTAGCACTGACATCCGTGGAGAGGGAGAGAGCTCCCTCGCCACAGAATCGCGGTTATTTGCGAGCCTCCAGAATCAGGTTGAACGGCGTCTGCGTCGCTCGCCGGAACTGCTTGAATCCGGCCTCGGTAAACACTTTGCGCAAGCGCATTTCACCGGCCTGCGCACCAAGGCCCAGGCCGACTTCCTGGGACAGCGAGTTGGGCGTGCAAATGAACGTGGATGCCGCGTAGAAAAGCCGTCCCACCGGGTTGATGTTGTCGTCCAGCGTATCGTTGGCGAACGGCTCGACCAGCAACACCGTGCCGTCGTCTTTAAGCGAATCGTAGGCGTGGCGCGCCGCGCCGACCGGGTCGCCCATGTCGTGCAGGCAATCGAAATAGCAGATCAGGTCATAGTCATTGCCGGGGTAGTTTTTCGCAGAGCCCTGGAAGAAAGTCGCCCGACTGCTGACCCCACCTTCCTCGGCGCGCTGGGTAGCGACGGTGATCGAGGGTGCGTGGAAGTCGTAGCCAACGAAACGCGAGTTGGGATACGCCTGGGCCATGATCACGGTCGAGGCGCCGTGGCCGCAGCCGATGTCGGCGACTTTCGCGCCGTTTTCGAGTTTGGCCACGACACCGTTCAATGCCGGCAGCCATTCGGCGATCAGGTGGCCTTTGTAGCCGTGGCGGAAAAACCGTTCGGTGCCGGTGAACATGCACGGATGGTGATCGCCCCAGGGCAGGGCGCCGTTGCCGCGCATGGCTTTGACCAGTTTGTCCTTGTCGTGGAAAAACGACGCCACCACTCCCAGACCGCCGGCGACGTAAACCGGCGAGTCCTCGACGGCCAGCGCCATGGCCTGTTCTTCTGGCAGGCGAAACTGCCCGTCGTGGTGCTCCATGTAGCCGGAGGCGGCGTGAGCGCTGAGCCATTCGCGCACCAGGCGCGGGTTGCAGGTGGTTTTTGCCGCGAGGGCTTCGGGGCTGATCGGCTGACTGTCGGCCATCGCCCGGTACAGCCCGAGTTCCTCGCCGACGATGACATTGGCCAGCATTGCCGCGCCGCCCATGTCGTTGACCAGTTTGCCCATGAATTCGTTGAGTCGGGCCTCGTCCATCATGTGTGCTCCTGAAACAGGATCACAGTCCGGCGGCGTTGAGCGTCGAGGCATGCGCCACCGGGCGGTGGTCATGGAAACAGGCAGGTCACGGCAAAAGTCCTGCGGCCCCCTCGACTGGGTCATGAATGAGTCTAGCCCTGGAATGGGACGCACGCCGTATTTGTAATCACTGAAATTCCTGTAGGAGCTGCGGCACGCTGCGATCTTTTGATGTTGTTTATAAGATCAGGATCAAAAGATCGCAGCCTCGTTCCACTCGACAGCTCCTACAGGGGATCTGTGTTGATGCGAGAGGGTGGGTATTACTTTGTATCTGAGGGGCTGGGGGATACAGGAGGCTGCAAATATCGGGAGGGTTGAACACAGTGCCGATACAGCCACCGGCTCAACTGAGTGGGTCAACCACCGAGGTCAGCCACCATGCAAACCCCTCATGTATCAAGGCAACCCAGCGTAGGGCTGGGTCTGCGCCGTGGTCTGTTGAAAGATCTGCAAGCAGCCCCCGCCGGCGATTTCGACTTTCTGGAAGTCGCCCCGGAAAACTGGATCGGCGTCGGCGGCGTCCATGGCGCGGCGTTACGCGAACTGGCCGAGCGTTATCCGTTGTCCTGTCACGGTTTGTCGTTGTCGCTCGGCGGCACGGCGCCACTTGACTGCGGTTTTCTGCAGGAAGTGCGGGGTTTTCTTGATCATCACCGTGTTGAGCATTACAGCGAACACCTGAGTTATTGCAGCGACGACGGCCATCTCTACGATCTATTGCCCTTGCCGTTCACCGAGGAAGCGGTGCGCCACGTCGCCGCGCGTATCCGCCAGTCCCAGGACATTCTCGGTCGCCGCCTGGCCGTGGAAAACGTCTCCTACTATGCCGCTCCGCGTCAGGACATGGACGAAGTGACCTTCACCAACGCGGTGTTGCGCGAGGCGGATTGCGACCTGCTGCTGGACGTCAACAATGTCTACGTCAATGCCATCAACCACGGTTTTGATCCACAGGATTTTCTGGCGCGGATCGAGCCGGGCAGGGTGGTCGGGATGCACGTGGCCGGGCATTTCGATGAGTCCGACAGCCTCAAGATCGACACCCATGGTGCCTCGGTGAAACCGCAAGTGTGGTCGTTGCTGGCCGAAGCCTACGCACGGTTCGGCGCGCAGCCGACACTGCTGGAGCGTGATTTCAATTTCCCGGCATTTGCCGAACTGGTCGCCGAGCTACAGACCATTCGCCGTCTGCAAGGCGAAGGAGCTCAGCGTGGATAGCCTTGAACGGCAACAACGGGCGCTGACGGGTTATCTGCGTGATCCCGACAACCACGTGCCTCCTGCTGAAATGAATACCGCGCGGGTCAATGTGTACCGCGACTTGGTGTTCAACAATCTCTCGCAATTATTGAGTGGGACTTTTCCTGTACTGATCCGGATCATCGGCGATCGACGCTGGCAAACGCTGATTCGTGGGTTTTTGCGCGATTACCGCGCGCAAACGCCGAAGTTCGCTGAGATCGCCGAGGCGTTCCTCGACTATGTCGCCACGCAGCCTGCGGTATTGAGCGAGGGGCCGTGGCCCGCGTTTTTGCTGGAGCTGGCGCATTACGAATGGATGGAGATGGTCTTGCAGCAATCCGACGCCGATCCCTTGCCTGCGACGGATAAAGGCTTGTTGCTGGAACGGCCATTGCGGCTCTCGGCGCTGGCCTGGCCTTTGGCTTACACGTGGCCGGTGCAGCGGCTTGGCCCGGATTATCAGCCCTCAACCGCCCCGGCGCATCCGACGCTGTTACTGGTACGGCGGGAGGCGGATTTCAGCGTGAAGTTTTCGCAATTGAGCCCGTTGGCGTGGCGGTTGCTGCAGCGCATCGGCGAGTTGCCGTCATTGACCGGGCGTGAGCAGTTGCAAGGCCTGGCGCAGGAGGCCGGGCAATTCGCAGACGAGTCGTTCATGGCCAGTGGATTGGCGTTGTTGCAGCAAATGCATGAAGACGGCGTAATCGGTATTACTTGAACACATCAAACCCCCTGTAGGAGCTGTCGAGTGAAACGAGGCTGCGATCTTTTGATTCTGATCTTTAAAAGCAACATCAAAAGATCGCAGCGTGCCGCAGCTCCTACAGGTTTCAACGTCGCTCAAGGCTTTGGTCCAACACAAACACCTGTAGGAGCTGTCGAGTGAAACGAGGCTGCGATCTTTTGATTTTGATCTTTAAAAACAACATCAAAAGATCGCAGCGTGCCGCAGCTCCTACAGGTTTCAACGTCGCTAACAAGGCCTTGGTCCAACACAAACACCTGTAGGAGCTGTCGAGTGAAACGAGGCTGCGATCTTTTGATTCTGATCTTAAAAACAACATCAAAAGATCGCAGCGTGCCGCAGCTCCTACAGGTTTCAACGTCGCTCACAAGGCCTTGGTCCAACACAAACACCTGTAGGAGCTGTCGAGTGAAACGAGGCTGCGATCTTTTGATTCTGATCTTTAAAAGCAACATCAAAAGATCGCAGCGTGCCGCAGCTCCTACAGGGGATTTGTGGTGGGCGGGTTTAGAGTGGCAGCTTGAGTTCAGCACACAACCCGCCGCCCTCGCGGTTGCTTAAGGTCAGCGAGCCGCCGAGGGCTATCGCCAATTGGTGGGCGATGGCAAGGCCCAGACCTGTGCCGCCAGTGCTGCGATTGCGCGAGTTTTCCACGCGGTAGAATGGCTCCATTACTTGCGCCAGTTCCGCTTCGGCGATGCCAGGGCCGCGATCCATGACGGTGATCGACAGCCTTCCCTTGTTCGCTTCGACCCACACTTCGGCCGCGCCAGCGAATTTCAAGGCGTTGTCGGTCAGGTTCACCAACACCCGGCGCAACGCGTGCGGACGGGTGTCGACGACCACCTCACTCTTGCCGACAAGCTGCACCTCTTTGCCCATGTCCTGATAGTCGAACACCAGGCTTTCGAGGAACGAATCCATGTTGGTGCGCCGACTTTCTTCGGTCGAGCCATGGATGCTACGGGCGTAGGCCACACCTTCGCGTACCAGATGTTCCATTTCGCCGAGGTCGTTGCACAGTTTTTCCTTCTCTGCTGAATCGTCCATGAACTCGGCCCGCAGTTTCATCCGCGTGATCGGGGTTTGCAGGTCATGGGAGATCGCGGCCAGCAGTTGCATGCGTTCCTTGAGATAGGTGGCAATCCGCGCCTGCATCGTGTTGAAGGCGCGGGCGGCGTAGACCACTTCGTTCGGACCTTTCTCGTCCAGTTGAATCGGGTGCGCGTTGGGATCAAGGGTTTCCACGGCGTTGGCCAGCCGCGTCAAGGGCCGGATGGCGATGCGCACGGCCAGCCAGGTGCAGGCGATCATCAGCGCCAGTTGCCCGAGCAGCACCACTGGCAACCATGGCGACAGTGGCGTCATCGCGGGGCGCACGTCGATGGTCACCGGGCTGCCGTCGCTCAGGCGCAGGTGACCCTGAAAATGCTTTTTCGGGCCGGGAATATCGGTGAAGGTCAGGGGGTATTTATCGCCCAGGACCTCCGTGATCGAGGTGACCGCAATGGGCACGTCGGCGGACTTGATCGGCATACCGCCGTCGCCTTCGCTCAGCAGATAGCCGTAATTGTTCCGCGCCAGGCGCTCGAGCCAGGCCGGACGCTCCTCGGCCGGCAGGCGATCAAGAATCGCAATCGAGGTCGAGACGTCGGTTTGCAGATTGCCGAGCATGGTGCTTTTCGCGCTCTCATAACGCTCGTAATACTGCGCACCGAACGACAGCGCCTGGGCGAGAATCAGCCCGATCAGAAAAATCAGCGACAAGCGCGACGCCAGCGTGCGCGGCCAGTGCAGGTTAAGGGTCATGCCGGGGCACCGAGTAACTCGACCGGCAGCGAGAACACGTAACCTTCGCTGCGCACGGTCTTGATGTAGGCCGGCTCACGGGCGTCATCGAGCAGGCGCTGGCGCAAACGGCTGACCAGCAAATCGATGGAACGGTCGAACAGATCCGCGTCGCGGCCCTGGGTCAGATTGAGCAATTGATCGCGGCTGAGTACCCGTTGCGGATGGTCGAGAAATACCCGCAGCAAGCGATATTCGGCGCCACTGAGCGCCACCATGGTGCCGTCCTTGTCCAGCAGGTGCCGGGCCGAGGTGTCCAGTTGCCAGCGACCGAACGCCAGCAGGCGACCGGCCTCGGTGACCACCAGATTCGGCGGCAGCATGCGCGTGCGGCGCAGTACGGCGTTGATCCGCGCCAGCAGTTCGCGGGCGGCGAAGGGTTTGGTCAGGTAGTCGTCCGCGCCCATTTCCAGACCGATGATGCGATCGGTTTCATCGTTGCGTGCGGTGAGCATCAACACCGGCGTCGCCTTGTGCTTGCCCACGCGCAATTCGCGGCACAACTGCAGTCCATCGTCGCCGGGCATCATGATGTCGAGCACGATCAGGTCGACCGTGTTGGTTTCGAGAAAGTTGCGCATCTGCCGGCCATCGGCGACGACGGTGGTGCGCAAGCCGTTTTTCTTCAAGTAGTTGCCGACCAGCTCGCGGATCTCGCGGTCGTCGTCGACGATGAGAATGTGATCGACATGTTCCATGGGGCCTGGCCTCTGGCAAAAGGGGGATTGTCACGCAGTCTATCGAGCCTTCGGGTGCTCGCCTGCCTGCCTTTGTATTGCAGTGTATCTGGCGTTACAAGCGATACACGCAGACGCAAAAAAGCGATTTTTCAGGGTTTTGTATCGCTGTGTATCCCCAGGCGGCGCAGATACACAGCGAGGGTTAGCCGCCATTTTCCGACACATGCGCGATACCTCGTGAGCCTCAAATAGGCTCCATCGAGGCACTCCATGACGCCTCGGCTCAAACCCTTTGCAGCCATGAGGAACACGCCATGAAAAACTCGTCCGTTATCGCCGCCTGCCTGTTTGCCGCTCTGAACATCTGCACCCTGTCGGCCCGCGCCGAAGCCGAAGTCACCGCGCAAACTTACAACTACGGCACCCACCTGGATATCCAGAAGGTCATTTCGCTGACCCAGGACAACTCGGTGACCTGCGGGATTGTCGATGCGCGCATGACCTATCTGGATTCGGCCGGCAAAACCCGCGTACTCGATTACAGCAAATTCGCTGACGGTTGCAACGACGGCAACTGAATATCACGTTTTTACAGGCAGAACCTATGAACAACGTCTCTCGGTTCCTCCCCGCCAACCCAAGGTGATTTTATGTACTTGATCGCGTTCCTCGGCGGTTTGTTGACCGTGCTCAGCCCCTGCATCTTGCCGGTGGTGCCGTTCCTGTTTGCCAACGCCGACCGTAAACGTTCCTCGGTCCTGCTGACCCTCGGCGGCATGACCCTGACCTTCGCCCTGATCTCCAGCCTGGCCGTGGTCAGCAGTGAGTGGGTGATTCAGGCCAGCAACACCGGCCGCCACATCGCCTTGATCGTCATGGCGCTGTTTGCGCTGTCGCTGATCTCGGCGCGCGTGGGTGACTGGCTGGCGCGACCGTTTGTGTTGCTCGGCAACCGCCTCGACCCGGACGCCAGCAAGAAGGCCGGGCCCATGGGGTCGGTGATGATCGGCGTGGCCACCGGATTGCTCTGGGCACCCTGCGCCGGGCCGATCCTCGGCGTGATCCTCACTGGCGCCATGCTGCAGGGCGCCAACGCCCAGACCAGCCTGTTGCTGCTGGCCTACGGCGCGGGCAGTGCGCTGTCGCTGGGGACGTTGATCTTCGCCGGTCGCGGCTTGGTCAATCGCTTGAAACCCTCGATTCCGTTCACCGGGTGGTTTCGTCGCGGCGCAGGTGTCGCAGTGCTTGCCGCTGTGGCAGTGATTTCCACTGGCGCCGATAAAACCTTGCTGGCCGGCACGTCGTCCGAAGGCGTCACCAGCGTCGAGAGAAACGTGCTGGAGAACGTGCCGAAAGTGGTCGACTTCCTCGTCAGCAAAGTTCGCGCAGATTCGATGATGGACGAGAGTAAAGGCGCGATGCCGTCGCTGTCCGGTGCCGTGCAATGGCTCAATTCACCGCAGCTGAGCGCCGAATCCCTGCGTGGCAAAGTCGTGCTGGTGGATTTCTGGACTTACGACTGCATCAACTGCCAGCGCACCCTGCCGTACGTCAAAGACTGGGCGAAGAAGTACGAGAAGGATGGCCTGGTGGTGATTGGCGTACACACTCCGGAATACGGCTACGAGCGGATCATCGACAATGTTCGGGACCAAGTGGAGAAACTCGGCATCACTTATCCAGTGGCCATCGACAACAACTATGCGATCTGGCGCGCCTTCAACAATCAGTACTGGCCGGCGCATTACCTGATCGACGCCAAGGGGCAGATGCGTTACAGCCACTTCGGCGAAGGTCGCTACGAAGCACAGGAGCAGATGATCAAGCAGTTGCTGGAAGAGGCCAAGGCCCCGGCTGCCTGATGCCTGATCTGTTGCAGACGCTTTACAGATCGCCACCACTTATCGGCAAAACGGCTGTTTTCGAGGCCTCCAGACGACCGGCAGGGACGCTGGCCTGACTCGGCGCGATAGTGGCTGAGCAGGGCCCTCGGCGCTGCCCTTTAAAAACAACGGAGCTCGTAGTTATGAGTACCCCGATTGATCTCACTGCCTTGAAGGAACGCCAGAAAGTTGCCTGGGCCAGCGGCGATTACGCCGTGATCGGCACCACACTACAAATTGTCGGCGAAAACCTCGCCGAAGCCTGCGACCTGCGTTGCGATGAAGACGTGCTGGATGTGGCTGCCGGCAACGGCAATGCGACGCTGGCGGCGGCGCGGCGCGGTTGTCTGGTCACCTCGACCGATTACGTCGCGGCACTTCTGGAGCGCGGCCAGGATCGCGCCCGCGCCGAACATCTGGACGTGACGTTTCAAGTCGCCGACGCCGAAGCCTTGCCGTTCGCCGATGGCAGTTTTGCGGCGGTGCTGTCGACGTTCGGGGTGATGTTTGCGCCGGATCAGGACAAGGCCGCTGCCGAGTTGGCACGGGTCTGCCAGCGTGGTGGGCGGATCGGTCTGGCCAACTGGACGCCGGAAGGTTTTGTCGGGCAAATGTTCAAGACCCTCGGCCGGCATCTGCCACCGCCGGCCGGCGCACAGCCGCCGTCGAACTGGGGCACGGAGGCGTGGCTGCACAAACATTTCGATGATCAGGATTTTGTCGTGCAGGTAACGCGGCGCGAATTCAATTTCCGTTATCGCTCGGCAGAGCATTTCATCGACATCTTTCGGCACTGGTACGGGCCGGTGCACAAGGCTTTCGCCGCGCTGCCACCGGAAAGCGGTCAGGCGCTGGAAAGTGATCTGGCGGATTTGCTCAACCGGTTGAACCGCGCGGGGGAAGACTCACTGGTGGTGCCGAGTGAGTATCTTGAGGTGGTGATCAACAAGCGCTGAGCGGAATCTGATCCTTCAGCTCAGCGCAGATCCTTGTGGGAGCTGGCTTGCCAGCGATAGCGGTCAACCGGTAAACAACTCTGTTGACTGACACTGCGCCATCGCTGGCAAGCCAGCTCCCACAGGGTTTCGTATTGGGATTGTCGGGGTTTACTTCACCTGCGACCGATCAAACCACTCCAGCGCCGTACGCCAGATGCAGATCCCCAGAAAGTAAGCCGACATCAGCAACCACAAACCCATCACCATCGGGTTGATCACCGGATGGTTGAGCACCAGCGACAGACTGCACAACAGCCATATCGCCGTTACGGCAATGTTGATCGGCATGAACCGGCGCACGCGAAACGGATGCAGGAACTTCATCCGTGTCACGGTCAGCAGCGCCAGGCCGATGACAGTCAGAAAGGTAATCCATGGCCCAGGGCCGATGATGTAGAGGCACAGTGCGACCACGTTCCACGCAGCAGGGAAGCCGACGAAGTAGTTGTCCTTGCTCTTCATGTTGACGTTGCAGAAACAGAACAGTGACGACACCAGAATCAGCGACACCGTCAGCAACAGTGTGTAATCCGGCAGCGGAATGTAGCGATAGATGAACAGTGCCGGAATGAACACGTAAGTCAGGTAATCGATCACCAGATCAAGGACCGAGCCGTCGAAACTCGGCAGCACCGACTGCACATTGACCTTGCGCGCCAGTGCGCCGTCAAGGCCATCGACGATCAGCGCCACCCCCAGCCACATCAGGCAGTGGGTGGGCTGGTTTTCCAGCAGGGCGAGGGTGGCCAGAAATGCAGTGACCACGCCGGTCGCGGTAAAACCATGGGCGCCCCAGGCCTTTAGCCTGGCTATGTGGACGGTGGATATCACGGGGGCGTTCTCCAGAAATTAAAGCAAGCCGGGTATCACCCTTGGACAGCAAGGGCGCCGGCAAACCGGGTCGGGTTGCAGCTATCGACCGGTCGGGCCGGGATAAGGTTCACCTACCCTGAATCTTAGCTGTCCATCGAAAAAATACGCGAGCGAAATAATTCAGCGGCTTCGGCATCGGCCAAACGGTGCTGGCGCAACGCCCGCAGCGGTCTATCGTTGCCAGACGCAGTAAATCTCAATGCTTGAGGATGACGTCATGAACACCAGCGATTTGCTTGAACAACTGCTGCGGGGCCAGGGCGCGGCGGGTCAACAAAGTGGTGCGGCGGCCGGTGGCGGTTTGGGCGGCCTCGGTGGTTTGCTGGGTGGCTTGCTCGGTGGCGCAAATTCCACAGGTACACGTGGCGGCGCCGCGGTTGGCGGGCTTGGCGGGTTGGGTGGTTTGCTCGGCGGGCTGCTCGGCGGCGGTGGCGGTGGGTTGGGCGGCGCACTGGGTAGCGGCACGCAAAGCCGTTCCGGCGGCACTAATTATGCGGCGCTGGCATCACTGGGGATGATGGCCTGGCAGGCGTATCAAGCCTGGCAAAGCAATCAGGCCAGCACGGCACCGCAACAAACGCCGCAGACGGCCAATCTGCTCGCCGGCCCGGAAATCGAAGAGCACAGCCACGCGGTGTTGCGCGCCTTGATCGCTGCGGCCAAGGCGGACGGGCGCATCGACGAAACGGAAAAACATCTTATAAGCAGTGAAATCGGCAAACACACCGATGATCCGCAACTACAGCAATGGCTGGACGCCGAAGTCGCCAAGCCGCTCAATGCCGCCGAAGTCGCACAAGCCGCAAACGACGACCCGGCGGTGGCGGCCGAAATGTACCTGGCCAGCATCCTGCTGGTGGACGACCAGCAAGATGCCGAACGCACTTATCTGGACGAGCTGGCGGCGGCGCTGGGGATTGAGCCCGAGTTGCAGGTGCATCTGGAGCAACAGGCCAACGGCACGGCATAACATCAAAAGATCGCAGCCTTCGGCAGCTCCTACAGGGGATCGTCGTGTAGGAGCTGCCGAAGGCTGCGATCTTTCGACCTTAAAACCAGACAGCACCCCAAGCAGGAAATCCCCAATCCCCTGTAGGAGCTGCCGAAGGCTGCGATCTTTTGATCTTAAAGCCAGATCGCATCCCAAAGTGGATAATCCCCCAACCGCTGAACCAATCCGGCCCGCAATGGGTTCATGACGATGTAGCGTGCAGCCGCTTTCAGGTCGTCCTCCTTGCGTAATGCCCGATCGTAATAACCCCGCTGCCACAACCGCCCCTGACTCCCGCACTTCAGATTGATCGCCCGGCAGCTCCTCGATTTGACGCGGCGCATCAACTCAGCCAACGAACCGCGCCTCAGTTCTACCAGCCAATGCATATGATCCGGCATCACCACCCAGGCAAGCGACTGAACCATTCCTTCCTCATCAGCAGCGCGCATCTGCTCAACCAACGACCGCCCCACGCGCCAATCTGAAAATACCGGCCGCCGCTCATACACAACCGCAGTCAGCAGATAAACACGCCCCATCTCGCTACACCGCCCCTTGCGCAAGCCACACGCTTTTGCAGCTACAGGCATTCCATTGCCCTCCATTGCTTTCAAGTCCCTCAACGTTAGCCGAGGCCCAGCCCTCCGTGATTTCGAACCGTTGCACCATGTAACTCTGTAGGAGCTGCCGAAGGCTCGGGCCGCGATCGGATGATCTTTTGACCCTGCTTCTAAAAAATCAAAATCAAAAGATCGCAGCCTTCGGCAGCTCCTACAGGGGAGTGTGGTCAGCGACGGTGGTACGCCGTCCGTCAGGGCATTTTTGAGGTCGATTGAATTTTTGGCACGCGCAGCCCCTCTGCTGCTGTAGAGGCGCGAAACAGCGCCGTACCAATCGACCGAGAATATTGCCATGACTGTCCTGACACGTTTGCAATCTGTGCCGGCCCAAGCACAAGCGATCACACCTGCCGGCAATCTGCGTGGCATTTACGAAACGCTATTGCGCGAGGAGAACTCCCAAGGCCTCGCGCAAACGTTCTTGAACGAACAACTGCAACGCGCCGCAGCGTTGCCCGAGGAACTCCCGCACGATCCATCGGCCTGGCACACCTGGGTGGCCGAGCACTGCGCCGACGTCGCCCGGCAATACGCCGAGTATCTGCAACAACGCAAGGCCGGTGGGCCACGGCAATTCTTCACCAGCAAGGCTCATGCGCTGTACTTTCTACAAGCGGTGGCGCCAACCAAACTGGTCGATGGCGCGTGGCTGTATGGCTTGTTGCAGCATTGGCGCGATCCACGTTTCAGCGGTTTGCTCTGCACGTATCTGGAAGAACTGGGGGAGGGTAATCCGGCGCAAAACCATGTGGTGATCTACCGCAAACTGCTGGCCGAGCACGACCTCGATCATGCCAGCCTCCTGGAAGACGGACGCTATCTGCAGGGCGCGCTGCAACTGGCTCTCGGTGCCTGCGGCGATGAATTTTTGCCCGAGGTAATCGGCTACAACCTCGGCTACGAACAACTGCCGTTGCATTTGCTGATCAGCAGTTACGAACTCAGCGAGTTGGGCATTGATCCGTACTATTTCACCCTCCACGTGACCATCGACAACGCCAGCACCGGCCATGCGCAAAAAGCCGTGCAGGCCGTTCTGGATCTGTTGCCGCTTGAGGCTGATCGCGCCGACTTTCTGCGTCGGGTATCGCTGGGTTATCGGCTCAACGATCTGGGGCAGGGCAGCCGCGCGATCATCGAAGGGTTCGACCTTGAGCGCGAATTGCTGGCGATGCTGGAGCGCAAGTGCCCGTTCGCTCAGCACATGCACTCGGACTATTGCCGCTTTGAAGGCAAGACCGTCAACCAATGGCTGGCCGAACCCGAGCATCTGCCCGGCTTCCTGCAAGCGCTCCAGAACAAGGGCTGGATCAAACGCCACGAAGACCCGCAGGCCAGCCGCTTCTGGCAGTTGATCGACGGCGATGGCGCGGCCATGTTCGGGGTGTTCAGCGCCTACGAAAAACAACTGGTGCACGACTGGATTGCCGGCGACTGGAAACCCGCGAACAAACCCACCGCGTTGCGTCGACACGCCCCCGCCAACTCCCCGATCGAGGTGCCTGAACAGGACCCCGATGTGCAGCAGCTCAACGACACGCTGCAAGGGCAGGATGGCCACGCTCAAATGGCGACGCTCATCCCATGGCTCGCGCCGGCCCGGCATGCGCACCCGGCGGGGTTGCTCGCGACCCGCCGGTTCATCGATCTCAAATCCCGTTTGCCTTAAGGAAATCGTCAATGACTCAGGAAGATCAACTGTCCACCCATGACCTCGCGCTGCTGCAATTGGGCCGGCGCTTGCAGGCTGACGGCTACCGTTTCACCACCCCGACGCCGCTGACCCATCAGCGGGTCAACCAGCGCGACGAAGGTCAGTTCGCCGACTCTCTGCGCGATGTCTTTGGCTGGTCACGGCCGTTTGAACCGGGCTTGTTGTCCGCTGATGAGCAGCAGCAACTGCTGGACGCTCAAGTCATCGACACGTACGAAGGGCACCTGAAGAGTCGGGTGCGCTGGTCGAGCCTGGACGATATGTTGTTTGTGCATTCGGCGTTTCCCACGGATGCCGCCGACTCGGTGTTTTTCGGCCCGGACACCTACCGTTTCGCACAGTTGATTCACGCGCATTTGCAGCAGAACTTCGCGCCGATCCACCGCGCCGTCGACATCGGATGTGGCGCCGGCGTCGGCGCGATCCTGATCGCCCGTGCCCGTCGTGAAGCGCAAGTGCTGGCGCTGGATATCAACCCCGCCGCGCTGCGCCTGACCACGATCAATGCGGCACTGGCGGAAGTGGCCAACGTCGAAGCGTGTAACAGCGACATTCTGCAAGGCGTCGACGGCGATTTCGATTTGATCGTTGCCAACCCGCCGTACATGGCTGATCCGGCCGCTCGCGCCTACCGGCATGGCGGCGGCACATTGGGCGCCGGGTTGTCGCTGCGCATCGTCGAGCAGGCACTCAACCGGCTGACACCGGGCGGTTCCCTGGTGCTGTACACCGGCGTGGCGATGGTTGACGGTCGCGACCCGTTTCTCGACACCGTATTGCCACGCCTCGATGAATCGCGCTTTGGCTGGACGTACCGCGAGCTCGACCCGGATGTGTTCGGTGAAGAACTGATAAACCCCGGTTATCAGCGAGTCGACCGGATTGCCGTGGTCGCATTGACCGTGACCCGTATTGGCTGAAACAAGGCAGGTGCGCCATGAGCAGGAACCTCGATGACTACAACCGCATGCGCGATTTCTCGGCGACGTCTGAACCGGCGGCGGTCAAGCGCTCGGGCAAGAAAACGGCCGGTGATCACGCCTTGCAGTTCTGCATCCAGAAACACGACGCTTCGCACCTGCATTACGATTTTCGTCTGGAACTTGAAGGCGCGCTGAAGAGCTGGGCGGTGCCGAAAGGGCCGTCGCTCGACCCCAAGGTCAAGCGTCTGGCGGTGCATGTCGAAGACCATCCGCTGGATTACGCGACGTTCGAGGGCAGTATTCCTGAAGGGCATTACGGCGCCGGGGATGTGATTGTTTGGGATCGCGGCGTATGGATTCCGCTGGAAGACCCGCAAAAGGCCTACGCCAAAGGCAAGCTCAAGTTCGAACTGCAAGGTGAGAAACTCGCCGGCATCTGGAATCTGGTGCGTACGCACATGCCGGGCAAAAAGGAAAACTGGTTTCTGATCAAACATCAGGACAGCGCCGCCCGCCCGCAGGACGACTACGACGTGCTGGTGGCCGAGCCGGACAGCGTGCTCAGCGAGCGTACGTTGGTCGACAAACCGAAGCTTGCGGCCAAGCAGGTCAAACCGCTGGAGAAGGCCGCCCCCAAGACCCGCAAAAAGGCTTCGGGCACCTTGGCCGGCGCACACAAGGCGAAGATCCCCGCGCAGCTCAAACCCGAGTTGGCGACCTTGGTCGACAGCGCCCCGGCGGGCGAGTGGAGTTACGAGATCAAGTTTGACGGTTACCGGATCATGGCGCGGATCGATCATGATCAGGTGCAGCTGTTCACGCGCAACGGTCACGACTGGACGCACAAGTTACCGAAACAGGCCGAGGCCCTTGCCGCGCTGGGACTGGAATCGGCCTGGCTCGACGGTGAAATGGTGGTTGCCAACGAGCAGGGCGTACCGGATTTTCAGGCGCTGCAAAATGCTTTCGATTCCGGCAAAAGCACCAACATCCTCTATTACCTGTTCGACTTGCCCTATCTCAACGGCGTCGACCTGCGTGAAGTCGCAGTCGAGGAACGTCGCGCAGCATTGTCCACGGTTCTCGGCGCCCATGAGCAGCCCTTGTTGCGGTTCTCCGAAGCCTTTGACGAGACGCCGGATGCGCTGCTCAACAGCGCGTGTCAGATGCAGATGGAAGGCCTGATCGGCAAACGCCTCGGCTCGCCTTATGTGTCGCGGCGCAGCGGTGACTGGATCAAGCTCAAGTGCAAACATCGTCAGGAATTCGTCATCGTCGGCTACACCGATCCCAAAGGCGCGCGCAGTGCGTTTGGTGCATTGTTGCTGGGGTTGCACGATCGCGACAGTGGTGAGTTGCGCTATGCCGGCAAGGTCGGCACCGGTTTCAATGAAACAACGCTGAAAAGCATCCTCGCCCAACTCAAACCGTTGCAGGTGAAGACCGCCGCAGTGGTCAATCCACCCAGCGGTTTCGAGGCCAAAGGCGTGCACTGGCTCAAGCCGAAGTTGCTGGCGGAAGTGGCGTTTGCCGAAATGACCAAGGACGGCTTGGTGCGCCACGCAGTGTTTCATGGTTTGCGCGATGACAAACCGGCGAGGGACATCACTGAGGAGCGAGCCAAGCCCGTGAAGACTTCAGAGAAAAAAGCCCCCGCGAAGAAACCGGCGAAAAAAGCCGCGGCGAGTAAACCTGCATCGGCCGAAACCGCGCCATCGCAGCTCGGCCTGGCCAATGGCAAAGTGCGCATCACCCACCCCGATCGAGTGATCGATGCCGTCAGTGGTACCACCAAAATGCAGTTGGCCGAGTATTACGCCAGCGTCGCCGAATGGATTCTGCCGCAACTCAAGGATCGCCCGGTCGCCTTGGTCCGCGCGCCGGATGGCATCGCCGGCGAACTGTTCTTCCAGAAAAACGCCGAGCGCCTGGCGATACCCGGAATCACTACGCTGGACAAAGACATCACCGGCCAACCGGTGATGCTGATCAATAACGCCGAAGCGCTGATTGGCGCGGTGCAGATGAGCACCGTCGAACTGCACACCTGGAACGCCACCACGGTTGACCTGGATAAGCCCGACCGCTTCGTTCTCGACCTCGATCCAGACCCGGCGCTGCCGTGGAAAAGCATGGTCGAAGCTACTGCGCTGACCCTCACGGTGCTGGATGAACTGGGGCTCAAGGCGTTCCTCAAGACCAGCGGCGGCAAGGGCATTCACCTAGTGGTGCCGCTGATACGCAAACTGGGTTGGGACGAGGTCAAGGATTTCAGCCACGCGATTGTCAGTCATATGGCCAAGCTGTTGCCGGATCGTTTCTCGGCGGTGTCCGGGCCGAAAAATCGCGTCGGGAAGATCTTCATTGATTACCTGCGAAATGGCCTCGGGGCCACGACTATTTGCACTTATGCGGCGCGTACTCGCGAAGGCCTGCCGGTATCGGTGCCGCTGTTTCGGGAGGAAGTGGCCGAGATCAAGGGTGGCAATCAGTGGAATATCCACAACGTCCATGAGCGGCTGGCGGAGGTCGGCGACGAGCCTTGGGCGGACATGAAGAAAACCCGTCAGAGCATCACTGCCGAGATGCGTAAACGGGTGGGCATGAAGAAGTGATCAGGTACCGCGCAGTAAGTCGTGGGCGTTGAGCAGTTCGAAGGCGATTTCGGGATTATTGTTGAGTCCTCGGCGAATGGCTGCCGGTATCGACTTGCGCGTCTTGCGGCACAGTCCCGGAATTTCCTCAATCTGAATGTCGATGCCGAGCATGGTGCGGACTTCGTGAAAACCAGGCGATATGTCTACACGAATCCCCAACTGCTCAAACATGCGGTTTTGCAGATGTCGGAGATCGGCGAGGTCTTTGAGCTTTTCCAGTCGTGCGAGCAGGACTTTTTCCTGCTCGCGGGTCAGCAGCAGGATGCGCAGATCTGCGTCGGGTTTCTCCACCAACGGGTCGCGCCCGCAATTGCAGGCGCCGGGGGGGCAGGGTGAGCGCATTGGCGCAGGAGTCGTCATGGCCTCCATCATAGAGGCCGTCGGACAATTTTGCCTATGCGCCTTCAGCTGCCGTCCATCGGCGGCTTCGTCCGTGACAGCTACTGATTCAACCCTTCGTAATGCACCAGAATCGCGTTGGCCAGGTCTTCATCGCTGGCATTGATGCCGGGATTGTCCTGACGCACCTGTTGCAGCACCGATTCAAGATAAACCCCACGAATGGCCCCGCCACTGGCGACAAATGCAGACAGGTCGTCACGAGCCGGAATCACCATTTTGTGATCCTTGAAGGTCGAATACAGCGACGCGGAGACACCTGCAGAGGTCGCGACATCTCCGGCATCAACTTTGGCCAGAGCAGTACCCACGGGCAGGCATAAGAGTAAAGAAGAAACGAGCACTAACTTGCGCATGACGGTATTCCTCCACAAGCGCGAAGCAAAAGGGAAGTACTACATAGGTGAGAGGGGCGCCAGGGTCGGGAGTTCCCTGAGGGTGCGCATGACAGACACGGGTGACACTGTCGCGAGTCACCCGGCCTGATGGGCTATCAGATTACGCCGCACGCCATGCGATCGCCGCCACCACCCAATGGCTTGGGCATGTCGGCATGGTTGTCGCCGCCGGCGTGGATCATCAGTGCGTGGCCTTTGATGTCGGAGATTTTCTTCAGGCGCGGCGCCAGCACCGGATAGTTGGCGATACCGTCGGCGGTCACGTAAACCGCCGGTAGGTCGCCCAGATGACCGTCTGCATAGGGCCCGAGGTGTTTGCCGGTTTTCTGTGGATCGAAGTGGCCACCAGCGGCCAGTGCAGCACCTTTGACGCCGTCCTTCATGCCGGCCTCGCAGCTGCCGTTTTCATGCACATGAAAGCCATGAACGCCGGCCGGCAAGGACTTCAGATCCGGTGTGAACAGCAGGCCATAAGGTGTCTCGCTGATCGTCACTGCACCGATTGCCTGCGGTGCACCGTCAGCGCTAACCAGATTGATGGAGACTTTTTCCGTTGCCGCCTGAGCGGTACCGATGGCCAAGGTGCCGAGCAAACCCAACCAGACTGCGCGTTTCATAAGCGTTTCCTTTTGCTACACGATTTTCAGAAGGCCGATTCAATAACCAATGCGCATTAACGGGCGATGAACGCTGGATTCGGCTACGTTGCAAAATGAGACTCGTCGCACATTCCGAAAGTTTTGCCGGGGTTGCGTCTTCGCGCAGACAACTGCTGACACGTTCTGGCGCGGCAGAACGGCGCAAACAGGCTTAACTGAAGGGCTGACAAGGGCTTTTTCAGCGTACCCAGAGAGGATTCCACTGTGACGATCAAACTGCGTTTAGTGTTGCTGATTGTTACCAGTCTGCTGACGGCATTGATCGTCAGTCTGGTCAGCTACGTCGGCAACCTGCGGATGGCCACGGCGGTCAGCGACAACGCGGTCAGCATGAGCGCGCTGCGCAACCACATGGAAGCCGACATGATGCACGACGCCCTGCGTGCCGATGTCTACTCGGCGATGCTGGTGGGCCTGGGTAAAAGCACCAGCACGGCAGCCGAGGTACGCGCTTCGATTGGTGAACACGCGGGGCATTTTCGCGAAGTGCTCGACGAGAACATCAAGCTGCCGATCAACCCGGCATTGCGCACGGCGCTGGAGCAGATCAAGCCCAGCCTCGATACGTATATCGACGCGGGTGAGCGCATTGTCGGGCTGGCGCTGGATAACCCGGAAGCGGCGCAGCAGCAACTCGGTAGTTTCAACAATGTTTTCAGTCAGCTCGAAGAGCAAATGGGTGCTTTGAGTGAGTTGATTGAAACCAATACGGCACAGACCAGCCAAGGTACTGAAGCGGCGATCCACAATGCCAATATCGCACTCGGCGTTGTGTTGGTCGCCAGTTTGCTTTTGCTGCTGGCGCAGGGGCGTTGGGTGATGTTGAGTATTCTCGGGCCATTGAAGTCTGCGAGTCGCATCGCTGAGAGCATCGCCCACGGCAACCTCAGCGAGCCGATCGTCGAGCCTTCAGGCAAGGACGAGGCCAGCGTATTGATTCGCACATTGGCAACCATGCAGCGGGACCTGCGCAACATGATCGATGTGGTGCGGCGCAATGCCCAAGGCGTTAGCGGCATGAGCGAACAACTGAGCCACGGCTGCCATCAGGTTGCCGACAGCAGCCAGCAGCAAAGCGCCGCCGCCGGGACCATGGCCGCCGCCGCCAGCCAGATGACCGCGAGTATCGAGGATATTACCCGCCACGCCGAACGCGCCCTGGGCATGGCCAGTCAGGCGCAGTCCCTGGCGAAGAATGGTGGCCAGGTGATCCATCAGGTGGTGAGCGACATGGACGATATCGCTCGTTCGGCGCAACAGTCGGCGCAGGTTATTCGCACACTGGATCAGGAGTCAGAAGGCATTTTCAACATCATCCAGGTGATCAAGGGCATTGCCGACCAAACCAACCTGCTGGCGCTCAACGCCGCCATCGAAGCGGCCCGGGCGGGCGAGCAGGGCAGGGGCTTTGCAGTCGTGGCTGATGAAGTGCGCAGTCTGGCCGCGCGAACCAGTGCATCAACCCAGGAAATCGCCGCCATGGTTGCACGCATTCAGCACAGCACGCGCGAGGCCGTCAGTAGCATGGAGGCCGGCGTAGCTCAGGTCGACAAGGGCATGGCGGTGACCGCCGACGTCGAGCGGGCGATTCGCGAAATTCTTGAAGCGACGTTGAGCACCACGCAACTGGTCAACGACATCACCCGCACGATCGGAGAGCAGAGCCTGGCCAGTAACGAAATCGCTCATCAAGTAGAAATGATTGCGGGGATGTCCGAGGGCAATAGTCGAGTGATTGGGCAAACGGCGAATACCACGGATGAGTTGTCGAGCCTGGCGGGGCAGTTGGCGCAGTCGGTGGATCGGTTTCGGTTGTGATGGTTGAACGTGGATTTGTGCAGTCCGGTCTGCCGTCATCGCGAGCAGGCTCACTCCCACATTTTTAAGCCATGTGTACGCATCCTGCGTACACTGCAAATCCCTGTGGGAGCTGGCTTGCCAGCGATAGCGGTGAGTCAGTCGATATCGATGCTGGAAGTGCCGACCTCATCGCTGGCAAGCCAGCTCCCACAGGTTTTGTGCGTAACACCACCGACCCCTGTAGGAGTGAGCCTGCTCGCGATGGGGGCCATATCAGCCCACAACCATTCAGGCCATATTCACATCATTCAGAACTTGAAAGCCTGCCGACCCACCAGCAACCATTTGCCACCCTGCTTCTGCCAGATCTGTAAGTTCTCGATCTCGGTTGGTATCACTTCAGTGCCCTTCAGTGCCTGGGCGGAGAAGTGATGGCGCACCAGCGCGGTGTCGCCTGACAGGGTGATGGTCTGGTTTTGCATCTCCAGGGTTTTGAAGGCGCTCTTGCCGGTTTCGATGTCGGCGATGAACGCTTTCTTGTCCTGGATCTTGCCGCTGGAATGGCCGTAGGTCAGGTTGGGCGCGGTGAGGGCATTCAGTTCGGCAATGTCTTTGTGCAGCATCGCCTGGGTCAGATGATCGACCGCTTGGGCAACATCTTTCTCGGCCGGGGCAGCGGCGGCCATGGCGTAGCCGCTAAAGGCGCAAAGAAATCCGATCAGGAGGCGGGACTTGGTCATGAGTGCTGTTTCCTTGTTGTTATGAGGTTGATGACTGATTACTCGATAGAATTCATCAGTCATCGTACAACGTAGCAGGTTATTAATTGATTACACAGCGGCTCAAGGCACTTCATCACACAGGTAACTACACTTGAATGCAGAGCGCTTTCAGCCGGAAACTATCATCAGGGTCATGTTCGGCGCCCGGCTGCCGATAAGTCCCTGAGCGGAAAAAGACTCTCAGGTCGGGAACAGACGCGCGGGTTTGCCCTGACGTGATATTCTGCGCGCCAACTTGGTTTGACCTTATTCAGTTTGCTTGCCTTACGGGCGGGCAGATGGAATCCCTGTCGCTCAAGTAGCTGAGCCAATAATGATAAGAAGTCAGTTCAGAAGGGACATTAACTGAGGTCGATGCGGCATGTCGGCCTTGTGTGCCCACCCGTCAAAATTGAAGTGTGCCGGAATCTGCGACGCCAGCCTGAGCGTCATCAAAGCGGATCGCATGCAGATAACAGAGGCGGGCGGAAGGCGTTTTATCATAGGTGCAACAGATGTTTAAAAAAGTGAACACGGCCTTGCTAGGGCTGGCTTTGTCGATGGGGCTGACCTCCGTTCATGCGGCAGAGGCCAAGAAAGTCGATGTACTGCTGATCGGCGGCGGCATCATGAGCACCACCCTGGGTGTGTGGATCAATGAGCTGGAACCGACCTGGTCGATGGAAATGGTCGAGCGCCTCGATGGCGTCGCCCTGGAAAGCTCCAACGGCTGGAACAACGCCGGTACCGGTCACTCGGCTCTCGCTGAGCTGAACTACACCCCGGAAGACGACAAAGGCAACGTCACGATCCCGAAAGCCGTCGAGATCAACGAAGCGTTCCAGGTTTCCCGTCAGTTCTGGGCCTGGCAGGTTCAGCAAGGCGTTCTGAAGAACCCTCGCTCGTTCATCAACACCACTCCGCACATGAGCTTTGTGTGGGGCGATGACAACATCAAGTTCCTGAAAAAGCGTTACGAAGCCCTGCAAGCGAGCCCGCTGTTCGCCGGCATGCAGTACTCCGAAGACCCGGCTGTGATCAAGAAGTGGGTCCCGCTGATGATGGAAGGGCGTGACCCGAACCAGAAAATCGCGGCCACCTGGAGCCCGCTGGGTACCGACATGAACTTCGGCGAAATCACCCGCCAGTTCGCCGGCTACCTGCAGACCAAGCCTAATTTCGACTTGAAACTGTCCAGCGAAGTGCAGGACATCACCAAGAACGAAGACGGCACCTGGCGCGTCAGCTACAAAAACCTGAAAGACGGCACCAAAACCGAAACCGACGCCAAGTTCGTGTTCATCGGCGCGGGCGGCGGTGCACTGCACCTGCTGCAAAAGTCGGGCATTCCTGAAGCCAAGGAATACGCAGGCTTCCCGGTTGGCGGCTCGTTCCTGGTGACCGACAACGCGACCATCGCCGAGCAGCACCTGGCCAAGGCCTACGGTAAAGCTTCGGTTGGCGCACCGCCGATGTCTGTTCCCCACCTGGACACCCGTGTTCTGGACGGCAAGCGCGTCATTCTGTTTGGCCCATTCGCGACCTTCAGCACCAAATTCCTGAAGGAAGGCTCTTACCTGGACCTGCTGACCAGCACCACCACCCACAACATCTGGCCTATGACCAAGGTCGGCATCAAGGAATACCCGCTGGTCGAGTACCTTGCCGGTCAACTGATGCTGTCGGATGAAGACCGTCTGGACGCGCTGAAGGAATACTTCCCGAACGCCAAAGCCGAAGACTGGCGCCTGTGGCAGGCCGGCCAACGCGTGCAAATCATCAAGCGTGATGAAGCGGCTGGCGGCGTGCTGAAACTGGGCACCGAAATCGTTGCTTCGCAAGACGGCTCCATCGCCGGCCTGCTGGGCGCATCGCCAGGCGCGTCGACCGCTGCACCGATCATGCTGAGCGTGTTGCAGAAAGTCTTCAAAGACAAAGTCGCGACCCCAGAGTGGCAATCCAAGCTGCACCAGATCGTTCCAAGCTACGGCACTCAGCTGAACAGCGATCCAGCCAAAGTGGCTGCAGAGTGGGCTTACACCGCTAAAATCCTCGAACTGCCGACGCCTCCAGTGATCGGTCAGGTTGCTGCTCCGGCGGCGCCTGCAGCTGAAAAAGCTGAAGCACCAAAGGAAAACGCTGCACGTGACATGGCTCTGTAACTAGATCCCTGACGCACAAAGCCCACTGAACCGGCGACGGTCAGTGGGCTTTTTTTGTGCCCTCATGTAGGAACTGCCGAAGGCTGCGATCTTCTGACTTTGCTTTGAAAAGCAAGATCAAAAGATCGCAGCCTTCGGCAGCTCCTACAGGGGATTGTGCTGAGTTCAGGCTTTGGCGGCAGCCAGGTAGGCACCAAGGCGTCGGCCCATTTCTTCGCCCAGCGCTTGCAGGCCGCTGAGTGGCCGCACCATCACTTCGAACTCGACAATCTTGCCGCGCTCGTCGAAACGAATCATGTCGATACCCTTGAGTTCCTTCGCGCCCACCTTGGCACTGAACTCCAGAACCACATTCAAACCGTCAGCTGTCGCCAGTTCGCGGTGATATTCAAAGTCCTCGAATACCTCAAACACCGTGTTGAGAATCATCGCCACGACCTGCGCGCCAGGGTAAGGCGTGTACGCCATCGGCGAGCGAAACACGGCGTTGGCATCAAGCAGCGCGGGCAGGGCGCTCAGGTCGCCGGTACGGATCATCTCGTGCCAGCGGTTCAGGGATTCGGCGGCACCGGGTTGCAGGTTCAGATCAGTCATTTGCACCTCTGGATTTTTATTGTTCTTCGACTCTAGATCAAAGCGCCGGCAGGGCAAGTTTAATGTCGCTGCCTGATATCGCTCTATGACATTCCCTGTAGGAGCTCTCGAGCGAAGCGAGGCAGCGATCTTTTGATCCTGTTTACAAGATCAAAAGATCGCAGCGTGCCGCAGCTCCTACAGATCAGATCCCATCTGATACGCTTTTTTCGTTTCAATCTGCCTCTGTATTTGGTTCAGACGCAGGATCAAACTGCCCCCGCAGTTCGGTCACTCGCGACAGTCCTTCATCCCGAAGCGTCCAGTGCACCGCAAGCTCAGCATTAAGGAGAGCAACATGAACAAGATGGCGTATTTTCTGGGTGGATTTTTGGTTCTCACCGTTCTGATTGGCATGCTCGCGACGATTTCTCCGGTCTGAGGTGATGTGCTGCAAATGACGGCCACAGGTGTGCCGCGCAAATCGTGTTTAAATGCCGCGCCTCACACCTGTAAATGGATTTACCCCCATGGCCGAACCGCGTATCCGCGCCCTCGCACTCTGTGTTTTTCACCACAATGGCAGCATTCTGGTTAACGAGTTTCGTGACCCTGTCAGCCAGCAAACCTGCTTTCGGCCTATCGGCGGCGGAATCGATTTCGGCGAGACCAGCGCCGAAGCCATCGTGCGCGAAGTGCAGGAAGAGTTGGGCAAGTCAATAACGGACCTGCGCCTGCTTGGCACGCTGGAAAGCCTGTTCATCTATAACGGCAAACCGGGACACGAGATCGTCCAGGTCTACGACGCGTCGTTTGCCGATCCAGGTGTGTACACGCATGCGCAAATCAAAGGCCACGAAAGCGACGGCGCGCCCTTTACCGTGCGCTGGCATGACAGCTCAAGCTTCAGCGAGCAGGCGCCATTGGTGCCGAAGGGGTTGGGCGATTTGCTAAAGAGCGCCGGATTACTGGATTGACCTGAGCCATTATCGCTGGCAAGCCAGCTCCCACAGGGTTCTCGGGCGTGTGCTGAATCCTCAGCCATGCCACGGACTTTGTAGGAGTGAGCCTGCTCGCGATAGCGGAGTGTCAGGCGATACAAATTTTGGCTGCGCCGACGCCATCGCGAGCAGGCTCACTCCTACAGGGTTTTGTGTTGACCTCAGAGTGTGGACACACCGCCAATCATTGTGGGAGCTGGCTTGCCAGCGATGGCGTTGGGTCTGGCAACATTGATGTAAAGGTTGTCGGCTTCAGCGCTGACGACGTTCGGTGCCTTCAGGATTGCCAGTGTCGAGCAATCTTCTTTCCACCAATACGTTCTCCAGCGCCTGACGCTCGACGGGCTTCATTTGGTGTTCGCGCTTTTTCAGTTCCAGCAGAATGGGACTGGACCAGGTGCGATAGGTCTGTTCGATGTTGCGGCGGGACGTCATCAGTCTCTCCTTGATCAAGAGCCCGGTGTTGCTGGCAGGGACTCTGTCCGATGAGGTAATAACCCTAGACGACAAACCCGTATCGTGCGAATGCGTACCCCCTGTAGGAGCTGCCGAAGGCTGCGATCTTTTGATCTTGATCTTGATGTTGATGTTGATGTTGAAAAACAAGATCAAAAGATCGCAGCCTTCGGCAGCTCCTACACGGGGATTTTGGTCAGTCGTCGACCTTCATCATCGCCTGCACCCCCTCCCATGCCTCGGCGCGCATGCGTTCGATATCCAGCCCCGGAATCACGCCGTTATCGACGATGATCCGCCCGCCGACCAGGCTGTATTTCACCGTGATCGGTTCGCCCGCCACCACCGGTGCGACGGCCCTGTCGTGGAAGCCGTAGAAGCGTGGGTGGTCGAGGCCGTAGATCACCAGATCCGCCGCTTGGCCGACTTCCAGCGTACCGACGGCGCCAAGGCCCAACACCTGCGCGCCGCCCGCCGTACCCCAGTGGATGACATCTTCGGCTGTCGTCGCCGAGGCACCTTGTTCGGCGCGGTGGATCAGCCATGCGGTGTTTGCTTCGCCGACCATGCTGCCGGATTCGTTCGAGGCGACGCCGTCGACGCCGAGGGAGATCGGCACGCCCGCCTCGTACATCTGCGGCACCGGGGCGACGCCACTGCCCAGGCGTGCATTGCTCACCGGGCAGTGGGAAATGCCTGTGCCGGTTTGCGCCAGCATGCGAATTTCACCGGGTTGCAGGTGCACGGCGTGGGCGAACCAGACGTCAGGGCCGAGCCATTCGTGTTCGGCGACGAACTCAACGGGCAGGCAGTTGTATTTTTCCCGGCAGAAATTCACGTAATTCTGCGTCTCCGACAGGTGCGTGTGCAGGCGCAGACCGAGGCCGCGCGCGGTGTGGGCCAGTTCGCGCAGCAGGGTGGGCGGCAGCGAGAAGGTCGGCGTGGTGGGCGCGATCACGACACGGCGCAATGCGTCCGGCGTGTCCTGGTGATACAGCGATTTCAGCCGTTCGATATCGCCGACCATCTGGTCGAGACTCTCCGGTTGCAGCGCGGTTTTGGAGAAACCCGGATGGGCGCTGGCCGACTCCAGTGCGCCACCCCGACACAGGACGAAACGCAGGCCGAATTCATCCGCCAGGTCGAACAGCAAGTCGCCGGTCTCGGTGCTGCCGTGGGCGTGGTAGAGGTAATGGTGATCGGCGCAGGTGGTGACGCCGGACAACAGTAATTCGACCATCCCCAGGCGCGCGGCGATCCGCGCCAGTTGCGGGGTGAAACGGTTCAAACGTGGGTAAGGCACACTGGCGAGCCAGCCGTGCAGGTCCTGATTCAGGCCCTCGGGCACGGCTTTGAGCAAGTTCTGAAACAGATGATGGTGGGTGTTGATCCAGCCCGGATAAACCACGCAGTTGCGCGCGTCGATCACCCGTTCGCCGGGTTGCGCGGCAAGATCGGCAGCCATTTCGGCGATGCGACCATTGACCACGCGGATGTCCACGGCGCCCGCTCGGGCACGCGTGCCGCGCAGGCCGGTCATGACCGCGACCGGGTTCTTGATCAGGATATTCTGAAGTTGAGTCATGGGCAGGCTCCAGTCAAAGGATGTGCGAGGCGGATTTAGCGGCGGTGGTTTGCGGCACGCTGACGCCATTCAGCGCGGCGTTGAGCAGCACCGACACCAGGCAGGCGATGACCACGCTGCTGTGCAGGAACGGCTGCGACCACTCGGGTAATTGTTTGAACAGGGTTGGCGCGAGCACCGGCACCAGCGCGGCGGCGAGGGTGAAACCAACGATCAGCACGTTGTAGCGATTGCGCTCGTAGTCGACCTTGGCCAGGGTCTGAATCCCCGCCGCCGCGACCACGCCGAACATGGCGATACCGGCACCGCCCAGTGCGGCCGTCGGCATCGACGCGATGATCGCCCCGGCCTTGGGCACCAAGGCAACCGAGCACATCAGCAAACCGCTGACCGCGACCACCCAACGACTGCGCACGCCGGTCAGGATCACCAGACCGACGTTTTCCATGAAGGCAATAAACGGGAACGCGGCGAACATCCCGGCGATGGTGCTGGCCAGACCGTTGGCGCGCAGACCGTTGATGACCTGTTTGTCTTCGACCGGTTTTTCGACGATGTCGCCGATGGCCACGAACAACCCCATCGACTCGACCATCTGCACGATCATCACCACCACCATGGTCGCGATGGGGATCAGGCTGAACGTGGGCAGACCGAAGTAGAACGGATAGGGCACGGTCAGCCACGGCGCTTCTTCGACGCTATGAAAACTGCCCATGCCCAAACCGTAGGCCAGACCGGCGCCCACCAGCATGCCCACCAGTACCGCCATGTTGCGCAGCAGCGGGCTGCCATAGCGGTTGACCAGCAGAATCGTCAGCAACACCACCACCGCCACGCCGAGGAATGCCGGCGCGCCGAAGTTGCTCGCATTGCGCCCGCCACCGACCCATTCATAGGCGATCGGGAACAGCTGCAAACCGATCACCGTGACGATGCAACCGGTTACCACCGGCGGGAAAAACCGCCGCAATCGACCCACGAACGGCGCGATCAGCATGGTAAAAATCCCGGCACCGATCACCGCCCCACAGACGCCGGCAAAGCCCACCTCCGGGTTGCTACCGATGGCGATCACCGGGCCTACGCTGCTGAACGCGACGCCTTGCAGGATCGGCAAGCGCACACCGAATTTCCAGAAACCGACGGTTTGCAACAGGGTGGCGATGCCGGAACAGAACAGCGTGGTGCTGATCAGCGCCACCGTTTCGGCGTGGGACATTTTCAGGGCACTGGCGACAATCAACGGCACGGCGATGGCGCCGATGTACGAGACGGCCATGTGTTGCAGGCCGAGGGTGAGCATCTGTCGCACCGGCAAAACCTGGTCGACGGGATGGACGGTGGAAGCGCTTTGCGATGGGGATGTGGCTGACGACATGGGGAAACACCTCTGGCTGTTTTTATGCGGTAGAGAGGGGTATTCGTCTGATGCCTTTTGATCCAGGAACACTGAAGATCCCTTGTTGGAATGAGGTCATTTGTTCAGTGGGGGGCCCGTGGTGAGGGGATTTATCCCCGATCGGCTGCGCAGCAGTCGCAAATCCTGTGAATGCGGATTGTCTGATATTCCGCGTTGGCAGGTTTTGGGGGCGCTTCGCACCCCATCGGGGATAAATCCCCTCGCCACAAGGGAACTCACCACAAAGTTCATTCCACAGATTTACAGTGCTCGGCGGGCATCAGTCATTCGTGCTGCGAAGCCGCCATCCACCGGCTCCGACGCCTTGTTCAGCCTGCCAGGCAGGCGGCGAAGCCCTGGTTCAGCGCCGCACGATCCAGGTCGCGGCCGATGAACACGATCTTGCTCGAGCGGGGCTCCGTGCCCCACGCGGTCGACGCCCGGAATTCCACCAGGCTGTGCACGCCTTGCAGCACGTAGCGTTGGTCTTCGTTGGCCACCGCCAGCACGCCTTTCATGCGGTAAAGGTTGTCGGCCTGGGATGAGCGCAGTTCGCTGATCCAGCGGTGGAACGCCATCAGATCGACCGCGCCGTCCACGGCGATGCCCACCGACGACACGCTCGGGTCGTGTTGGTGATCCTGCTCTTCGATGGTGTGCTCATGGTGATGGTCGTGGTGATCGTGATGCTCAGGTTCAGCGCCGATTTCCATAAGCTTCTGCGTGCATTCGAAAGCGCCGATGCCGAGGATCTTCGTCAGGTCGATTTGCGCGTGGGTGGACGTCACCAGATCCGCCGTGGCATTCAATCCACGGATCTTGCCGCGCAAGGCTTCGACTTCTTCAGCGCTGACCAGGTCGACCTTGTTGATGACGATGCGGTCGGCACAGACAATCTGATCGACCGCCTGATTGTCGACGCCGTCCAGTTGCAGATCTTCCAGGTGCTGGGCGATGTGCTTGGCGTCGACCATGGTCACGATGGCGTCGAGTTCGACTTCATCGGCAATTGGGTCATTGATGAAAAAGCTCTGCGCCACCGGGTACGGATCGGCCAGACCGCTGGTCTCGATGAGGATGTGGTCGAGCCGCACCGGGCGCGCCACCAGTTCGCGGACGATGCGCACCAGATCCTCGCGAACCTCGGCGGTGCAGCACACGCAGCCATTGACCATCTCGTAGATTTCTTCGGTTTCCGAACTCAGCACCAGATCGCCGTCGATGCCTACTTCGCCAAATTCGTTTTCGATCACGGCAATCTTGCGGCCGTGGTTTTCCTTAAGGATGTAATTGAGCAGGGTGGTTTTACCGGCACCGAGGAACCCGGTGAGGATGGTTACCGGGATTTTGGTGTTCGGGGTTGGGGCGTTGAATGGGGTGTTCATATGAAGCTCCTTTGATTGACCTGTGTGGCGAGGGGATTTATCCCCGTTGGGTCGCGAAGCGGCCCCAAACCTGTAACCGCGATGAACCAGGCACACCGCGTAAGATGGTTTCACGACTGCTGCGCAGCCGATCGGGGATAAATCCCCTCACCACAAGGATTCGGTTCTACAGTTGTTTCTATGTTTTCTCTCCAGCGTGTGGCGGTGCCCGCATCGAGGCCGAACAGGTCGAGCACGCGGCCAAGGCTGTGGTCGACCATTTGCGCCAGGTTGTCGGGACGGGCATAGAAGGCCGGTACCGGCGGGGCGATGATCCCGCCCATCTCGGTGACGGCGGTCATGTTGCGCAGGTGCGCGAGGGTCAACGGGGTTTCGCGGGCCATCAGCACCAGCGTGCGGCGCTCCTTGAGGGTGACGTCGGCGGCGCGGCCGATCAGCCCTGATGAAGTGCCGGTAGCAATCTCCGCTAATGTGCGCATCGAACACGGCGCAACGACCATCCCCAGGCAGCGAAACGAACCGCTGGCAATCCCGGCGGCGACGTCATCGGCACGGTGGTAGTGGCTGGCCAGCGCAGTAACGTCGGCCAGTTTGTAGTCGGTTTCGTGGGCCATGGTCAGCAGCGCCGCGCGGCTGATGATCAGGTGGCTTTCGATGTCCAGATCGGCGAGCAATTGCAGGAGGCGCACGCCGTAGATAAAGCCGGACGCGCCGCTGATGCCGACCACCATCCGTTGCCGGCTCACGATTCCAGCCCCTTGAGCAATTGCCGCGCGCGTTCGAGTACATCCTGATCGAGCTGCGCCTTGATCCCGTCGAACCCGGAACCGCGCGTGGCATCCAGTCCCATCCGCGAAGTCGTGCCGTTGACCGAGGACGAAGGATCGAGCGGACTGCCCGGCAAACCATCGATGGTGAAAATGTCCAGATGCGGCTGGAAGTGCGTGGCCAGCGCCCATAGCACCTGGCTGTCGTCGCTGATGTCGATATCACTGTCCACCGCGATCACGGTTTTCAGATACGGGTCCCAGCCGAGCAGTGCCAGCATGATCTGCCGCGCCTCGCCGTCGCGGCTCTGATCCAGCGCCACGTAGCAGTGAAAATGCGTGCCGGAGTTCGGATAGTGCACGGCGGTGACGGCGGGGAAACGTGCCCTGAGCTTCTCGCTCATCTCCGCTTCCCGCGGCAGGCGCGCAAGCGTCAGATGTTCGGCGTAACGACCGCCCATCACGTCAACCAGCCAGGCATCCTTGCGGCGAAGGAGGGTGTCGACGCGCAGCACATTGTTGGTCGAGCGATCCGAGGAGTAACCACTGAATTCGCCGAACGGGCCTTCCTCGGCGTAGGCCGCCGGATCAATGGCGCCTTCCAGCACAAACTCGGCATACGCCGGAACCCCAATGCCATAGCGCGGGGTTTTCACCAGCTCCAGCGGCGCACCGAACAAACCGCCAGCCACCGCGCGTTCATCACTGCCATAGGGCAGGCGCGCCGCAGCGGCGAGCATGAACAATGGATGTGCGCCGACCACCATCGCCACGCGCAGTTCTTCGCCGCGCTCGCGGGCGGTTTGCAGCATCCGCCACAGGTGCCCGCGTGAGTGCAGACTGGTGGCGAGGGCCTGGCGGGCGTGGCGCATCGAGCGGTGGTAGCTCATGTTGGCGATGCCGGTCACCGAGTCTTCGGCAATGATGATCGCGTTGGTGATGTACGGCCCGCGATCACTGTCGAAATGCTTGAGCATCGGCAGCAATGCCAGGTCCAGCGCCTCGCCTTCGAAGACCTCATCGAGGATCGGGCCGGTCTCTACATAGCGCGGCGGGATTGGCTGGTTGGCGCGGGTCTGGAAGGTTTCGTGCAGTTGCGCAGGGGTTACGCCGAACAACCGGGCGATGCGGGTGCGGGAGGCGAACAGGTTGGTCGCGACCGGCACACCGAGGCTGCCGACGTTTTCGCAGATCAGCAGTGGATCGCGGCCTTGGGCGGCGAGGGCGTCGACCAGGGCGGTAACGTCCTGATCGGCAGAAATCGGATGGGTGATGGTCAGCACATCGTCCGGGTACTCGCGGCGATAGGCATCGATGAATACGTGAAAATCCTGAGAATCGCCGAGCGTCGAACGGGTCATGGTTTCACCTCGTAAAAAGCAGGCACGCAGGGGTGAGAGGGCGTTCGATCGACAAGCCGTTGGCCTGCCGGTCGAGCGAACGCCGGGTCATCTTCGTGCCTGTAAAGTCGCTGTGTGCTCTGTGCGCGGATCCCCTGTGGCGAGGGCCTTTGTGGCGAGGGGATTTATCCCCGATCGGCTGCGAAGCAGTCGTAAAACCAGTCAACGCGGTTTGCCTGATACAACGCGGTGGCAGGTTTTGGGGCCGCTGCGCAGCCCATCGGGGATAAATCCCCTCACCACAGAAAACTCCATTTCCACACTAAGGTTTGCGTAAAGTCAGAGGTACGTCGTGGTCAGGCGTATGTCGGCTTCAACCAGATCCTTGGGCGGTGGCGTCGGTTCGATCCCGCACAACCGGGCAATGTTGTTGCCCAGGTAGTCTTCCAGATGATCCTCATCGATCCCCAGACCCTGCGGCGCTGGCGAGCACAGCACCTCCAGTTCACGCAGCCACATGCCCGGTTCGTTCGGCGGTGAATCAGTGCCGAAGACGATCTTGTTGCGCGGCAGCTCCTTGGCGAACTCGACGATCCGTGACTGGAAGCACCAACCCGATTCGCAGTACACGTTCGGCGTGTCCATCGCCATCCAGAACGCTTCGAACGAGTAGTTGCCGCCGGTCTGAATACCGAAGTGGCCGATGATGAAATTGACCATCGGGAACTCGCGGATGATCGGGTAAAACATCGTCGGAATCGTGTACGGGCCATCGCCTGTGTGGATCAGCACCACGATGTTGTATTTGGCGCAGACTTTCATCGCCGGACGCAGCCAGTCCAGCGCCCGGTCCGGGCGATAGCCGTGCATGTTGGCGTGCAGCTTGAGCATCTTGAAACCGTATTCCTTGATATGGAATTCCAGCTCCGCCGCACCGTTTTCCGGCCCCCAGCGCGGGTTGAAGTTGAAGTTGCCGATGAAACGGTCCGGGTACTTCATGCACAGTTCGGCGATGTACGACATATAGTCGCGCACGCCCTCACGGCCACGACGGTTGCCGTCGCGATAACCGGTGTTGCCCGGTGGCGGCTGGATGAAACCCATGTCGATGCGGCGAGGTTTGCCGTTGATCATGTACGGGCCGTCCATCAACTTGAGCATGCGCTCGCCAGTGAACGGTTCGCCGGTGTGGCGCCAGGCCTCGTCGACCAGGTTGGTGGGGTGCAGATGGGTGTCGATGATCATCGGTTCAGCTCCTGGCCAGTTGAGTGGTGACGGGGCGCTTGAGTTGCGCCTCTGCTTCGGAAACGGAACGCGGTGGCGGGGTTGGCTCGAGGCCGATCATCCGCGCGGTGTTGTTGCCCAGGTACTCTTCGAGGGTGTCTTCGTCGAGGTTGAGGCCCTGCGGCGGCTCATGACACAGCACTTCGAGCAGACGCAGCCACATGCCCGGTTCATTCGGCGGGGTGTCGGTGCCGAAGAGGATTTTGTGCGTCGGCAGGACCTTGGCGAATTCGACGATCCGCGATTGCAGGCACCAGCCCGACTCGCAGTAGACGTTGGGCAATTCCATCGCCCATTGCATCGGTTCGAACACGTAGACGCCGCCGGTCTGCACGCCGAAGTGGGCCATGATGAAATCGACGTTGGGAAACTCCTTGATCATCGGCACCCATTCCGACGGGATGCTGTACGGTCCGTCGCCAGTGTGCAGCTTGACCGGGATGCCCAGCTCGGCGCATTTCTCGAAGCAGGGGCGCACCCAGTCCAGCGCACGGTCCGGGCGATAGGCGTGCATGTTGGCCTGCATCTGGACCATCTTGAAGCCGTGTTCCTTGACGTAGCGCTCGATTGCCTCGACGCCGTTTTCCACGCCGCAGCGCGGGTTATAGACGAAGCAGCCGATGAACCGGTCCGGGTAGGTCTGGACCATTTTCAGGGTGTAGGCCATGTAGGCGTCGATGGATTCACGGCCGGTCAGGTCGCCGTCGGTCCAGGTGTAGATGGTGTTGCCCTGCGGCGGTTGAATGAAGGCTTTGTCGATGCGGCGAGGCTTGCCGTTGACCATGTAGGGGCCATCCATCATCTCCAGCAGACGCTCGCCGGTGAACGGGTCACCGTCATGCCTCCAGGCGAGGTCCACCAGATCGGTGGGATAGCAACTGATATCGATGATCATTGAAGTCGATCTCCTGATAGCGGGGAAGGGAGCCTTGCGGCTCTCGGCAACCACGTCCCGGGCAATCGGCCATTTCTATGCGCAACGTGCACGCATTCCCTCGCCTGGTCGCATCCGGCCCGGGTGGGTGGCTGCTGAGGGCGAGTATTGGAAAGGGGGGAGGGGTTCGTACAATATTAATTGGGCGCGGTGGTGATACTTGAACGATATGGTTTTGGTTTTTGCTTCTGTAGAGACTGCACCGGCGCTATCGCGAGCAGGCTCACTCCTACAGGGGAACGCATTCCAACTGTAGGAGTGAGCCTGCTCGCGATAGCGTCAAGTTTGTGTACGCAAGGCCAACTCTTTAATCACCTCAACCACCGGCGCCACGCGCTCAGCCTGCCCGTGTGGCCACACGGCGTAGAGGTTGTAATGCGCCGCAATCTGCGCCTCATTCAGCGCCACCAACCGTCCGCTGCGCAATGCATCGGCGGCCAGTAATCCACGCACCAGTCCCGCGCCGACGCCAGCCTCGGCGGCGGCAATCAGATTCGCCGCGTTATCAAAAATCACCCGCGCCGTGGGTTCGGTCGGTGTCATCCCGGCAGCATCCAGCCAGGGAATCCATGAGCGCCGCGTATACCCCAGCAACGGTAACTCAAGCACTTGCGCCGGACTCAATGGCAACTGCAAACCATGCCGTTCCAGCAACTCAGGCGAAGCCACCGCCATCACCCGGTCGCCACAGATTTGCGTCATCTCACAGTCATCCCAGTCGCCATATCCGTAACGCAACGCCAGATCGACCCGTTCAAACGTGCTGCGATCACTGCGCGGCATCGACAGCAGCGTCACCTCGTAATCCGGCAGGCCATCGAGCAACTGCGGAAGGCGGGGATTGAGCCAGCTCTGCGCCAGTTCACTGTCGACATCCAGCGTCAACCGCTGCGCCACGCTGCGGTTTTTTACCGAGGACAACGCCCGATCAATCTGCGCCAGACCATCCGATAACACGCTGGCAAACAACTGCCCGGCGTCCGTCAGGTTGCTGCCGCCACCTTCACGCACGAACAACGGCTGGCCGATGAACTCTTCCAGCGCACGGATCTGCTGGCTGATCGCGCTATGAGTCAAATCGAGTTTGCGCGCAGCGCTGGAAAAACTGCCGCTGCGCGCCGCATGGATAAACGCGCTCATGGACTGCACCGACGGGTATCGCTTGTACATGTTGTTAGTCCTGCTTACACCGGTTGGCAGAAATCGTCGCTGGCCGCAGATTGCCGTGGCTTCCAATAATCGGTGACCAGGCCCGCACAAAGACGGGCCGCTCTCTTGGAGCCTGACAATGATTACATTCACGGTTAACGGCGAACGACGCGAGCTGGATGAGGCGTCCCCCTCCATGCCCTTGTTATGGGTCTTGCGTGATCAGTTGAAACTCACCGGCACCAAATTCGGTTGTGGCATGGGCCTGTGCGGTGCCTGCACCGTGCATCTGGACGGTGTAGCCGTGCGTTCCTGCCAGTTGCCGCTGGCCGCCGTCGCGGGTCACAGCATCACCACCATCGAAGGCTTGTCGCCGACGCAAAACCATCCATTGCAACTGGCCTGGGTCGCCGAAGATGTGCCGCAATGCGGCTACTGTCAATCGGGTCAGATCATGTCGGCGGCGGCGTTGCTCAACACTGGCGCGGCAGTCACTGATGATTCGATCCGCAATGCCATGTCCGGCAACATCTGCCGCTGCGGCACCTACGGGCGCATCAACAAAGCCATCAAACGCGCGGCGACTGCGCCGAAGGAGGTTTGATGAGCCTTCTCGACGATAGCGGTGCCGTGCTGCCGCGCCGGGTGTTTCTCAAGCAAGCGGTCACGGTCGCGTCAGGTTTGGCGATTGCCCTGTATCTGCCGAGCGGCATGGCGGCAACTGACCCGAAAGCCCCGGCACCGGCCAGCGAATTCGAACCCAATGCCTGGGTGCGCGTATTGCCCGACGGCACGGTGAAACTGGTGGTGCACAAGCACGATTCCGGCACCGGTACGCATACCGCGCTGGCCGCGTGCGTGGCCGAGGAGTTGGACGTAAATCCGATGACCGTTCAGGTGATTACTCCGGAAGATCCGTTCTTCGAAACCTACATTCACCCGATCTGGAAGGTCTTCTCCACGGGCGGCAGCACCAGCGTTTCGCTGGAGTACGACCGCTTGCGTATGGCCGGTGCCACGGCGCGGGCGTTGCTGATCACGGCGGCGGCCAGGCAGTGGAAAGTCAGCCCCGAGAGTTGTTCCACCGAGGAAGGTCGGGTCGTTCATCCAACGAGCAAACGCAGCCTGGGTTACGGCGAACTCGTCGGCGTGGCGGCGCATCTGCCGGCACCCGACAAGGTCACGCTGAAGGATCCGTCGCAGTTCAAGTACATCGGCAAATTACGCCATAAACGAGACGCGGCGGCCAAGGTCTGCGGCCAGTTCAAGTACAGCATCGACGTGCAGTTGCCGGGGATGCTGGTGGCGGTGATCCAGCGTGCGCCGGTTGTGGGAGCAAAAGTGCTCAGCGTGGGCTCGGCGGCAACGTTACGGGTGCCCGGCGTGCGCAAAGTGATCGCGATTCCCGGGCGGCCCGATGTGCTTGGCGGCAATCTGGAAGGTGTCGCGGTGTTGGCCGATACCTACTGGTCGGCGCAAGAGGGGCGCAAGCTACTGGAGATTCAGTGGAGCGATTCGGCGCTGGCCGGGTTCGACAGCGACCAGTTGTTCAGCGCGCAAGCCAAAGCCATCGGCGATCCGCAAGCGCAAGTCGTCAACGCCATGACTCAAGGCGATGTCGCCGGGCAATGGGCGGGCGCAGCGCAACTGCTCGAAGCCGATTACACCATGCCCTACAAGGTGCAAAACCCGCTGGAACCGATCTGCATCACCGCACAAGTGAAAGACAAGGCCATCACCTATTGGGGCGGCGTGCAGGTGCCGTCCTCGGCGCTGGAAGCGGCGCGAACCGTGTGTGGGATCGACAAGGCCAACGTGACCATCCATGAGTTGGTCTCTGGCGGCAGTTTTGGTGCGCGGGAGGCCAAATACTGGTTGTTCGAAGTGGCCTATCTGGCGCAGAAAACCGCTGTGCCGGTGAAGCTGCTCAACAGCCGCGAAGACGAAATGCACGCGCTGTTCTATCACCCGGCAACGCTGAACCGGATCAAAGGTGCGCTGGACGCTCAGGGGAAACTCACCGCACTGCAATTGCACGCGGTGTCGCCTGCTTCGCCCGAGCAGTGGGAGCCGGGTTACTTCCAGCGCCCGGATCACATGGATTACAGCACCACCGAAGCCATCACCGCGTGGGACTTCGCCTACCGTCCACCGCATCTGCAACTGAATTGGGTCAAGCATGAAAGCAATGTGCCCAGCGGTTGGTATCGCTCGGTAAGTTTCATTCCCAACGTGTTCGCCGTGGAAAGCTTCATGGACGAACTGGCCCACGCGGCGGGTGCCGATCCGCTGGCATTCCGCCTGGCCAACATGCAGGAGCGGCCGCGCCATGTGGCGGTGCTCAAGCAGGCTGCCGAGCGCGCCGGATGGGGCCAACCGTTGCCGCCGGGCACGGCCCTGGGGATCGCGACCAATCAGGGTTACACCAGTTTTATCGCAGTGGTAGCGCGAGTTACGACGGTCGATGGTAAGGCCCGGGTCGAGAAACTCACCTGCGTGGTCGATTGTGGCTTGGCCGTGTCGCCGGGCGGTGTCGAGGAACAGATCTACGGCGGCCTGATGTGGGGCTTGGGGCATGCGTTGTTTGACAAGCTCGATATCAAACAGGGCAGGGTGGTGCAGAGCAATTTCCACGACTATCGCGTGGCGCGCATGTCTGACATGCCGGCCACCGACATCGTTGTGCTGGACGGTGAGCCAAGTAAACCCGGCGGCGTTGGTGAGCTGGGCAGCCCGTCCGTGGTGCCGGCCATCGCCAATGCGCTGTTCGCACTGACCGGCGTGCGGCAGCGCTCGACACCGTTGAGTCTGGGGTAAACGGCCATGGACCTGCGTCTGCTGCGGTATTTCATGGCCCTGGCCGATGAGCTGCATTTCGGCCGTGCCGCCGAGCGGCTGCACATCTGTCAGCCGCCGTTGAGCCAACAGATTCGTCTGCTGGAAGAGGAACTCGGCACGCCGCTGTTCGAGCGCAGTCATCATCGCGTCGAGCTGACCGCAGCGGGGCAGATGCTCAAGGAGCAGGCGCCGCTGGTGTTCGAACAGCTTGAACGCGCCCTGGACCTGACCCGGCAAACCGGGCGCGGGCAGCTCGGTGAGCTGGAAATCGGCATGATCAGCTCGGTGATGGTCGGCGTGCTGCCCAAGGCGCTGCATCTTTTTCGCGAGCGCTATCCGCAAGTCACCTGGCGTTTGCATGAAATGACCCCGGCGGCGCAGGTCAAGGCATTGAAGGAGAAACGCATCGACGCCTGTGTGTTCCGCGTGGGCTATGACGACCCGCAACTGCGCAATGAATTGCTGATCTACGAGCCGATTCATGTGGTGATGCCAGCGGATCATCCGTTGGCTGGCCGCGAAGTGCTGGCCCCGGCGGATCTGGCGCTGGAGCCGTTTGTGGCGCTGGAGTTGAAGCAGTCACGGTTTGCCAATTTCCTCTACCAGTGCTGCATTCAGGCCGGCTTCACGCCGCAGATCCGCCAGCAAGTGATCGAGGTGCAGACCCTGCTCAGCCTGGTGCGTGCGGGTTTTGGCGTGGCGCTGTTGCCAGCGTCCATCGAACAGTTGGCGCCGGCGGGGCTGGTGTTCCGCAACTTGACCCCGGCGTTGCCGGAAGTGCCGTTGTACGCCACCTATCGCGCGGACGATGCTTCGCCGGTGCTCAAGCTGTTTCTCGATACCTTGCGTGAATTGCGCGAAAACCCCTAAACCCCTGTAGGAGCTGCCGAAGGCTGCGATCTTTTGACTTTGGTTTTTAAAAACAAGATCAAAAGATCGCAGCCTTCGGCAGCTCCTACAGGGTATGCGTGTCGTGCGAGTACAGGGGATGTGTGTCGTGCGAATACAGGGGATGTCTGTCGTGCGAATACAGGGGATGTGTGTTGTGCAAAATAGCGGCGCACGATCACGGTGCCGTGCGGTCGTAACCTTCACATGGGCGTATCACTTGTGGAGATCCAATGAGCCAGGAAGTCCTGACCCGCGAAACCAATCGTCGTCAGTTACAGCAGATCATCGCCGGGCTGTCCGACGGTGTGATTTTGCTTGAACTTGATCAGAGCATCCTCTGGGCCAACGAAGCAGCGCTGGCCATGCACGGTGTCAGCCGGATTGGTGAGTTGGGCGTGAATGCCGACGAGTACGCCAAGCGCTTTAGTTTGCGCTATCGCAATAACCATCTGGTGCCGCCCGAGAGTTACCCGATCAGCCGTGTTGCGCGTTGCGAAGTCTTCAGCGACGTTTTGATCGAGGTGTTCGCGGTGGATGATCCGGAGCGTGTCTGGGTTCACAGCGTGCGCAGCATGGTGCTGACCGACCGCGAAGGGCAGCCGGAGTCGCTGGTGTTGATCATGAGCGACGTCACCGATTGGGCCAACGCTGAGCTGCGTTTCGAAAAAACCTTCAACGCCAACCCGGCACCGGCGGTGATCTGCCGTCTCAGCGACTTGCGTTACATCAAGGTCAATCCGGGATTTCTGGAGATGACTGGCTATACCCGCGAACAAGTGATCGGCACTTCAGCCTATGAAATAGACATTTTCGAGCATGCCGAGAAAAGAGATCTGGCCATCCAGCGCCTGCGCGACGTCGCGACCATTCCGCAGATGCAGGCCGAGCTGCGCCTGCCTGACGGCAGCAGCAAGCAAGTGATTGTCGCCGGGCAACCCCTGTTGCTCAACGACGAGCAGTGCATGCTGTTTTCCTTCGTTGATGTGGAGCTGCGCCGCCGGGCTGAGGTGGCGCTGCGCCAGAGCGAGGAACGCTTCGCCACGGCTTTTCGACTGACCCCGGTGCCGATTCTGATTTGCACGGCCGACGAGCAGCAGATCATGGACGTCAATCAGGCTTTCCTCGATTCCTTGGCCTATACCAGTGATGACGTATTGGGCAAAACCGTGACGCAACTGGATTTCATCGCCGACGAGGGAGCCCGCAACCGTCTGCTGACGGCGCTGGCAAAAAGCGGTCGGGTAGACCGGGTAGATTTGCGCGTGCGCAAAAAGGATGCGGACATCCTGGAATGCGCAGTGTCCGCCGATACCGTCAACATCCACGACATACCGTGCTATTTGCTGGTGCTGATGGACATCACCGAGCGCAAACGCACCGAGCTTGAACTGGTGGCGGCGATTGAGGAGGTGATGAAAGACGCCTCTTGGTTCAGTCGTACGCTGATCGAAAAACTGGCGAATGTGAAGAACATCAATTCACCGCAACTGCCGAGCGTGTCGTTCACCGATCTGACGGCACGGGAACGTGATGTGCTTGGCCTGATCTGCGAAGGCCTGGCGGACAAGGAGATTGCGGCGCGGCTAAAACTGGCGCCGAACACTGTGCGTAATCATGTGGCGACGGTGTATTCCAAGCTCGATGTGCATAGCCGCAGTGAGGCGATCGTGTGGGCGCGGGAGCGTGGGCTGTTTTCCGGTGAGTGGCGCACCAAGGGGCAACGTTAGGTGCAAATGCACTAGTGGGCAGGGTGCAAATTGATGTGTTGGGGCGAGGACGCTTTTTTTAGTCTGTTGGGGTGCGGTACGAGCCTTTTCTGGCTTGGGATCGTGCCCCTTCGAAACGGATTAAGGAATGGCCTCAATGATGAATCTTGCGCAGTTGCGCGCCCAGCTTGAGCACAGTTTTGCGCCGCTGGCGTGTGAGTGTTCGGTGGATGGGGATCATTCGCTGACGGTGAAGCTTTATCACCCGGTGTCGGGGCAGGTGGATCTGGTGATCAGTGGGTTGAAGCTGAATGCCTTGCGTACGCCTGAGTCGGTGGCGGCTTTGATCGATGAATTGCGGTATGAATTGGAGAGTAATTCTTTGCGCTCTTCGCGGGATGCTGATTTGGCCTAGGCATGTGTGTGGGAGCTGGCTTGCCAGCGATGGCGTCCGGTCAGTCGCCATGTGTCTGTCAGATGTACTCAATCCCTGTGGGAGCTGGCTTGCCAGCGATGGCGGCCTCTGGGCCGACCATGTTCTTGGTGGTTTTGGGTGAATATCCGGTTTTTTGGTGATGGCGGATTGGGGTTCCGCCCTTACGGCGGGTCACTTTTGGCAAACGCCCCAAAAGTAACCAAAAGGTCTGTGCCCTGACGTCCGGCCCGCTCGCTAAAGCTCGGGGTTCCTTCGCTCCGGAATCCATCCGGGGCATCGATTCCGGTTTGCTTCGCTGCACCTCCTTTCGATGTCCTCCCCGGATGAATCCCTCCACTCAGCCTCCCGACGGGCCTTTAGATCAAGAGCTGCACTCGAGCTAACGCTCATTGTGTTGAGTGGTTAGAAGCGAGGGTGGTGGGGGGGTGTGTTTTTGCTTTTCTGTGGGAGCCAGCCTGCTGGCGATGGCGGCCTGACAGCCGACCTGTGTCTGTCAGGTGTACTCAAATCCTTGTGGGAGCTGGCTTGCCAGCGATGGCGGCCTCTGGGCTTGTGTACCCGGGTGCAACTGTGGGAGCTAGCCTGCTGGCGACAGCGGCCTGACAGCCGACCTGTATCTGCCAGGGGTGTACTCAATCCCTGTAGGAGCCAGCCTGCTGGCGATGAGGCCTGACAGCCAGCTAATTTCCAGCAGATGTACTCAATCCCTGTGGGAGTCTGGCTTGCCAGCGATGGCGGCTTCACCGGCGACGAGAGATTTGAGCCTTGATCTCTCGAACTCCAAAGCAAAATCGACAGCCAATGTCCCCGCATACCACCGGTTTACTGGCGCTCACGAAGGTCTCGTCTATAAAGAATGAGTGGTCAGGTTTTCCGTGGTCGGTTCGGTCGCGGAAGTTTGTCTCCCTTTTATCGCGGGTCGTCCTATGAACAGTCTTGGGAAACGCGTGTGTTCGCCGTTGTTGCTGGCTTTTGGTGTGGCGTTGTTGGCCGGTTGTGCCAGTCCGCCGCCGCCTCCACCCGTGGCGCCACCTCCACCGCCGGAACGTACTTGTCAGGTCATCGAGAACACTGAGGTGGCGGGCGATGCTTATGTGGACGAGCAGGTGACTCGGCACATCACCACTACCCGTTGCGTCACTCAATAACGCCGGCGGGGCGCAGGTCTCGGCTGTTGCTGGCGGTGCACTTTGGCTGGCAGTTGCCCAAACTCGCAGGCTAACCCCTTACCCCTGTAGGAGCTGCCGAAGGCTGCGATCTTTTGATCTTTAACAGCAAGATCAAAAGATCGCAGCCTTCGGCAGCTCCTACAGGGATCACGATCGAAAATCAGGACAGGAAACCACCATCCACATTCAGCGAAACCCCTGTGGTGTAGCTCGACGCATCACTCGCCAGATACAACACCGCCCCAGCCATTTCACTCGGATCCGCCACGCGCTTGAGCGGGATCTGCGTCAATGCTTGCTTGAGGATCGCGTCGTTTTTCACCAGTGCCGAGGCGAACTTGGTGTCGGTCAGACCCGGTAGCAGGGCGTTGCAGCGGATGCCGAATTGCGCGCACTCCTTGGCGAAGACCTTGGTCATGTTGATCACCGCCGCTTTGGTCACCGAATAGATGCCCTGGAACACGCCCGGCGAAATTCCGTTGATCGATGCGACGTTGATGATGCTGCCACCGCCGTTTTCGCGCATCAGCTTGCCGGCTTCCACGGACATGAAGAAGTAGCCGCGAATGTTCACGTCGACGGTCTTCTGGAAAGCGCCGAGGTCGGTGTCCAGCACGTTGCAGAACTGCGGGTTGGTCGCGGCGTTGTTGACCAGAATATCCAGGCGCCCGAACTGTTCCTTGATCCCGGCGAACACCTGGCTGATCTGCTCCATTTCACCGATGTGGCAGGCAACCGCAGTGGCTTTGCCGCCAGCGGCGATGATCGCGTCGGCGACATGTTGGCAGCCATCGAGTTTGCGGCTCGAGACGATCACGTGGGCGCCTTGCTGGGCCAGCAGTTTGGCGATGGCTTCACCAATGCCACGGCTGGCGCCGGAGACGAAAGCGATCTTGCCGTCGAGGTCGAACAACTGAGTCTTGGACATGGGATTCCCTTGTGAAAAGTCTTGTTGGAGGGCCTGGATCAGAGGCTGGATTTCTGGATGACCTGCAAGCTCATCTGCTCCAGCAGTTTGTTCATGTGAATGAACTGCGCGAAGCGTTTGTCTTGGGTCTGGCCATGGTAGAAGCGGTAGTAGATCTGCTGCACGATGCCGGCCAGGCGGAACAGGCCGTAGGTGTAGTAGAAGTCGAAATTGTCGATCTGGATGCCCGAACGCTCGGCGTAGTAGTCGACGAATTCGCGGCGGGTGAGCATGCCCGGTGCGTGGCTTGGCTGGCGGCGCATCAGTTGCACCGGTGCCGGGTCGTCCGCCTGAATCCAGTAGGCGAGGGTGTTGCCCAGATCCATCAGCGGATCGCCCAGGGTCGTCAGTTCCCAGTCGAGTACGCCGATGATCTGCATCGGGTTTTGCGGGTCGAGGATGACGTTGTCGAAGCGATAGTCGTTGTGGACGATGCTCGAGGTCGGGTGGTCGGCTGGCATCTTCTCGTTGAGCCAGGCTTTGACTGCTTCCCAGTGCGGCGCATCCGGGGTCAGGGCTTTTTCGTAGCGTTCGCTCCAGCCTTTGATCTGGCGGGCAACGTAGCCTTCGGGTTTGCCCAGATCGCCCAGGCCGCAGGCGTTGTAGTCGACCTGGTGCAGTTCAACGAAGCGGTCGATGAAGCCCTTGCACAGCGCTTCGGTTTTCGCCGAATCGAGGCCCAGCTCCGGCGGCAGTTCTGAACGCAGGATGATTCCGTTGACCCGCTCCATCACGTAGAACTCGGCGCCGATCACCGATTCGTCGGTGCAGTGCACATAGGCTTTGGGGCAATACGGGAAGCCGTCGCGCAACTGATTGAGAATGCGGAATTCGCGGCCCATGTCGTGGGCGGATTTGGCCTTGTGGCCGAACGGCGGCCGGCGCAGGACGAACTCCTGCTGCGGGTATTCCAGCAGATAAGTCAGGTTCGACGCACCACCGGGAAACTGGCTGATCGCCGGGGAGCCGCTCAGGCCCGGAATGTGTGCCTTGAGGTACGGATCGATCAGGCTGGCATCGAGTTCTTCGCCAGAGCGGATACGGGTGGACTGGTCAGTAAGCGCCATGCTTATCCCTTCTGCTTATTTTGGAGGCCAGACATCATTGGCTAATCTAATGGTGCGCCCGGTCGGTCACAAGCGCGGTTCGGTCTTATAGGTTAGCGTGTTGCCGGATAATCACCTTTGGGAATGTGCAGGGCGGGCCGTGGCAGGCTAAGGTTTAGCGGGTATGTCGTGTCCCTGAAGGAGTCTGCAAATGGGCTGTCCGCAAGTCTGTGCCACCGCCACATTGCAATGCAGCTTCGGCGCCGCGCCGGCGATGCTCAACGTGCTGCCAGTCAACCGCACGCTGACCGGCGGATTACCGGCGGCGAACATCATGGATCACATTCCGCTGGTGAACATTCTGCCGTTCGGGGTGTGCATGAGTTTGGCCAATCCGATGGTGGCGGCGGCGACCACGGCGGCATTGGGGGTGTTGACGCCGATGCCGTGCATTCCGGCGACGGCCACACCGTGGATTCCCGGTGGAGCGCCGACCTTGTTGTTGGGCGGGATGCCGGCAATCGACGCCAATAGCACGTTGATGTGCAACTGGGCGGGGGTGATCAAGATTGTCGTGCCGGGGCAGATGCAGATGTTGATTCCGTGACCCCGAAGTACCAACCACCCCTTCGGCAGCTCCGACAGGGAGATGTCTTTCAGCAGTGGAGTGCATTTCAAGTGCAAAGCGATGCAATCAACTGTGGGAGCGAGCCTGCTCGCGAAGGGCCATTCCAGTCACCCGAAAAACCTCAAGCCTGCTGCGGATCCATCCAGCGCTGATACCACCAGCGCACCCGCGAAATCGGCTTGCCATCCGCCCCCAACGGCCGCCCATCCTCGGCAAACCCTTGCTCCGGCTCCAACAACTGCCCATTCACGTACCGTGCTTCTACCGCCGTTTTCCCGTTCGAATGAAAACGTTGATAGCGCCCCTCACGGACCCCATCGCGATAGAACTCGGCCTCCGCGACTTGCCCGTCGGGGAAGTAATTGAATGCCTCGCCATGCAACAACCCGCGCCGATACGTCGCCTTGCGCTGTAACCAACCCTCAGGCGCATAAAAACTCGCCACCCCTTGCAGCTTGTCGCGCACGAACGGCATCTGCGCCGAAACCTTGCCGTTGGGGTGATAGAGCAGGGAAGTACCCTGCAATTCACCGTGGCTGTACTGCAAATCCGCCTGCTTGCGCCCGTCATCCTTGATGTTCAGCGGACCCTCAAGCTGACCGTCCTGCAAACGGCCCTTGAGTTGCTTGTCATCCTGTTGCAGATCCAGTGGTGTGATCGCCATGGCGTCTCTCGTCAGTTGACCTGCACCAGGCCGCCCTTGATGGTCAGCATGCCGCCGCCATCGACGGTCTGTGAGGCCGCGCCCTTGTTGGTCAGGCTGATGCCGGCGTCGTTGGTCAGCGTGGTACCGGCCTTGTTGTCCAGCGAAGTGCCAGCCTGATTGGTCAGGGCGGTGCCGGCCTTGTGGCTGATCGAGGTACTGGCGGAAGTCGCCAGGTCGGCGCCGCTCTTGATCGTGAAGCTGCCACCGCTTTGCAGGGTCAGGGTACCGCTGACTTTGATCGTCAAGTTGCCGTCCACGGTCAGGCTGTAATCGCCAGTGACTTTGTCGGTGTAATTGCCGCCGGTGCTGTGGTTCTGATCGGCACCGACCGTCACCGTGCGGCTGTCTTTCACATCGAGGCTGTCGCTGCCGGTCTGGATGGTCACACTGCGTTTGCCTTTTTCCAGGGTTACGGTTTCGTCGCCGTCCTTGACCGTGCGCGTGCGAGCGTTTTGCACCGTGAGGGTTTCGTTGTGGCCGACGGTGGCGGTGGTGTCGTTGAGCACGTTGATATTCAGATCTTTCTGCGCCTGTAAAAACACCTCTTCGGCATCTTTTTTGTCTTCGAAACGCAACTCGTTGAAGCCGCCGCCACCCTTGGACGACTGCGTCTTGATCCCTGATTGCGTCTGATTGGCCGGCAGCGCGTAGGGCAGGGCGTTGTCGCCGTTGTAGACGCAACCGGTCACCAGCGGTCGATCCGGATCCCCGTCGATAAAGGTCACGATGACTTCCTGGCCGATACGCGGAATGAACTGCATGCCGAACCCTTTGCCGCTCCACGGCAACACCACGCGCACCCAACAGGAACTGCTTTCGTCGTTCTTGCCATCGCGATCCCACGGAAACTGCAACTTGATCCGGCCGTATTCGTCGGTCCAGATTTCCTCGCCGGATTTGCCCACGACAATCGCCGTTTGTGGGTGCATCCGTGGTTTCGACGTGACCCGCTGCGGACGGAACGGCGTGGCTTTGGGAATCGCTTCGAAGCGGTTGCGATAGTGCTCGTGACTGACGTCATGAGTGACCCGCGTGACGACCCAATCGATATTCAGACTCGCATCATCATGGCCGTCGAGGGTGAACCAATGCCCCGGAACCAACCATCGGCAGTCGCTCTCACCGACAAAACGTTTCTCCTCACTGCGCAAACCGTCGACGCGCTGCTTGGTCAACGCATCGCCGCGCGCCTTGGCGTTGTAACCGCCCGGATGTTCATACATTGAAAGCGGCCCGGCCACCGCTTCGGCCTGGTCGTACAGCGAGGTGGTCGGCGTGGTGAACTCATAATCCGTCGCCCGATAAACCCCGGCTACCGCTTGTAAACACACCTGCCCGGAACGGATGCCGTGCAACTCACGCTCGCCCAATCCTTGCCCCAGATAACTGACTGTCGGGCCGTTGGGAATCTGTACGAAGGCATCGTTGCTGTCGCCCAAAACCAGCGTGTGCGTACCAGCATCGTGGGTGAAAAACCAGAAAATACCTTCCTCCTCGAGCAAGCGCGAGACGAAGGAAAAATCGGTTTCGCCGTACTGCACGCAGTATTCACGCGGGGTGTAGCTGCCGGTCAGCGACAGTTTGAAATCGGTAAAGCCATGCGCCTTGAAGATCGTGGTGACGATGTCCGAGGTGGCGAGGTTCTGGAATACGCGGTTATTGCTGGCCAGCGTCAGCCACCAGAGCCACGGCCTGAGTAAAAGTTGATAGCGCTCGGCGGTGGCATCGGCCGGCAGTTGGCGGATTTCGGCTACCAGCGCATCGAAAGGACGCAGTTGCGCATCGTTGTGCAAGGTGGTGGTGACGTGTGTGGCAATAGCGCTGCTCAGAGTGAGCGAGGCGCCGTCGTTAAGGCCGTTGAGGATTTGTACACCCAACAGATTGAGCGATTCGTCGCCGGTCAGCGACTCAGGGTAAAGCGCCGACAGCGAAGAGGCGGTCATTGAAATACTGGTATTGCAGTCTGTTGAGCGGGGCATAGTGTGCTCTCGAATAAAAGCATTCCGTACCAAACAGCGGCGTTATGTTTTTCGCGAATTCTTGCACGAGATATTCGTTGACAGACTGCGTTCGCCTGATAGATCACGACAAGAAACAACAAAAAGAGCGTTCATTTTCCGAGCTCTAATCTAATAGCATCCTCGACGCCAACATTTTGTCGGACGAAATGACTTTTTTGTACGCTGTGGTTTTTTGGGATGAAGTCCCATGGGTTAGAGGCACCCACCAGCTCGTTTTTTCTGTAAACCCCCGTTGAATTTGTATCTACATGCACAAGCGCGCCATTTGCTTTAAGCGCTGCGTGTTCGGTGAAGGGGGTGACCTCATTTGAAATAAGGATGTGCAAATCAAGACCATCAGGTGCTTCGGATTTCAATAAACCGTGTTCATGTTCCACACAAATTTCAACACCTATGGTCAGCCCTTTGAACTCAAAAACCGCCTTTGGATCGCTCATCGGGAAAAAACCCGCCTCCGACCCTTCACCGATAAGGTCGAGGCTGCCTTGTTCTCCGTAGGCTTCAAACTTTTTTCGTCTGATTTTTATTATTGTTCCTGCAAGATAAATGGGGGCAATGTTGTAGCACGGTCGAAGTAACTGTTCGCCTTGTTTTTTTAAATATGAATGCGTCAGGTCCAGTTCTTTCTGTAAGCCAATATTCTGCATTGTGGCGTTATGACCGGCGTCATTTGTCTTGGTTAGCATGTCGTGGGTGTATAGAATGTCTTTTTCCAGATCCCCTGATTTGACAGGGTTAAGACCGAACACGGTAATGCTGCCTGGGATAATCAACCAGTCAGGTCTGCTCCGACTGATCAAGGTTAGTTGTTGGAGTATGGGTATTACTTCGTGCATTTCATTGAAAAACCTTCCGTCTGTCGGTCTGGCGATTTTTTTTCCATGCTGTCGTGCAAGGAAATGCTCTGGACATATCGCTATTTTGACATCTGGAGCCGGCAGACTTTCGGAAGTGATACTGACTTCGGCGTTTTTGATCATCTCCTCAATTTGCTGAACACGTATTTCCGGTTGCGCGTAAGAGTCGGCCGGGAGGGTGTTGCCCTGTTTTCGAAAGGGATGGCGTTGCATGAGAGCAAAATAGCAGCTGGTCATTTTTGTCTCCTGTTGTCCAGGGAGAAATAGGCGGGGAAAAAATCGGGGCACGCGGTGGTACGCGTGTTCTGCCTTGATTCGCCAGAGGCTCCGTCGTTAAAAGAACGTGTCATGATCGTCACCGCTTGCGTAACCTCCCTCAAAGTCGTCGGCACCATCCTCGGCCGGGGCGGTTTGTTCGGCGATGGTCGTGACGATCTCAATCAAATTCTCCTCCGTGAAGAAAAACCGTCCTGCCGTAAAGGCTGCCTGATACTGAATTTTGGCCTGCCGATACTGTTCCGCCGTTGGATCCGCCCCGCGATTGCTTTGTGCCCACGAGCCATAAGGGTTTTTCGGCTTGGCACGTCCTAGTGTTCCTTTCGTCGATTGGGTGAATAGCAATCGCGACAGAGTGGGAATGGTCTCGTTGAAGATATGATCGAGATCGTCTTTGTATGTTCTATTGATTCCCTTCAGCAGTTTCTCCGAGTGGCCTACTGCAACAGTCTTTACCTCGGTACCGGGCACTAGAGCCTGCACGTTTCTTTTGACTTGGTACAGGCTGGCTCCGCTGTCCGTGAAATCGAACACAACAATGGGCTTATCTTTCGGCAGGGTGGGAAGTTTTCCGTTCAGATAGGTGGTGAATGCCAGTGAGGGAGTCGCACCGATGGCAATAGAGCTGACATTCACTGCTTTTACGGTGACGCCTTTTTGTTTCATTCGCCACTTGACCAGTTTTGGGCTGGCGCCCAGGGAAAGGAAACCTGATCCAGGGTATTTCGCAATCAATTGATCGCACACCACTTCCACGTCCTTAAGTAGTGGGTCGCTGCGAACTTTTATGAGTGGCTTTATCTGATCCAGTGCAGCTTTATCATCTTTGTCAAACCAGACCGGGAAACAATAGCCGGTGAAGTGGATATTTTCACTGATGTAATCCTCGTTTTTATCGGAGGTAATCTGGATGTCGTTTGTCGCACGGCTAAAAACAATATATTTGGCCAATTGAGTTGCTCCTTCTTCACCGACTATCCTCATTTGCAGGGATCACTCCAATACCCACTCCGCCAACTTCCCCGTCACCTGCGTCATCAACACATTCTCGACATCCCGCGCGCCCGCCGCGCTGCACTTGGCGAGCACCGCTTTAACGATTCCTGAATCAAACTCGAACTGCTTGCCCGTCGCCGCTTTGTACCGACCACGCAACTTCTCAAGCTTGGCCAGCACAATTCCTTCCAGCGTCGCCTCATCCAGCGGTCGATATGCAACCACGGTCATGCGCGCCAGAAACGCTGGGCGGAAGGTTTTCAGCAGGACTTTATGCAGCGCCTCGTTGAAGGCGTCAGAGCCGAGTTGCGCTACTGCCGTGTCGAGCAACAGTTCGGCACCGACATTGCTGGTGGCCAGCATTACGGTGTTCTTGAAATCCACCACCAACCCGGTGCCGTCCTCCATCAAACCCTTGTCGAACACGTTGTAAAACGCCTCCAGCACATCCGGATGGGCCTTCTCGATTTCATCCAGCAACACCACTGAATAGGGTTTGCGCCGCACCGCTTCAGTCAGCACGCCGCCGCTGCCATACCCGACATAACCGGGCGGAGCACCTTTGAGTTGGCTGACGGTGTGCGCCTCCTGATACTCGGAAAGGTTGATGCTGATCAGGTTGCGTTCGCCGCCATACAAAGCGTCGGCCAACGCATAGGCGGTTTCGGTTTTGCCGACGCCGGTAGGGCCGACCAGCAGAAATACGCCGACCGGTTTTTGCGGATCGGTCAGCCCGGCGCGATAGGCCTGCAAGCGCTGAGCTATGGTGTTCAGCGCGGTGCTCTGACCCATCACCCGTTGGCCCATGCGCTGGCCAAGGGTGCGTACGGCGTGGGCTTCGTCGGCGAGCATTTTGCCGACGGGAATGCCGGTCCAGCCTGCAATAACGGCGGCGACGGTTTTGCTGTCGACTTGCTCGGGCACCAGCGGATCGTCCTGTCGAATCGCGTCCAGTCCGGCTTCAAGTCGTAGCAATTCAGCGGCCAGATGATCGATGCGGCTGTCGGTGGCTTCATCAGGTTTGTCGCTGTCGGCGCGTTCGCTCAACGCCAGCAATTCCCGGCGCGTATCGAGAAGCTCGCGCACGGCCACGCGTTCTTCGCCCCAGCGGGTTTCCAGTTCGCGGATGGCTTGCACGTTACTGGCTGATTCGGTTTCCAGCAGGGTGATGCGCTCGCGGTGATCGAGGCCGGTGGCCTGTTCGCGGCGCAGACGATCGGCTTCATCCTTGAGGCTGTTCTGCCGATGGCGCAGGCTTTCCAGCGGTGGCGGCACGTCATGCTGGCCGAGGGCGACACGGGCACACGCGGTATCCAGCACGCTGATGGCTTTGTCCGGCAACTGGCGGCCTGAGATGTAGCGGTGTGAGAGTTTCACCGCTTCATGGATCGCCGCGTCGAGCACTTGCACGCCGTGATGTTGTTCAAGTTTGGCGGCCACACCACGGAGCATTTCCACGGCGGTGATTTCGTCCGGCTCCTCTACCTGCACAAGCTGAAAGCGACGGGCGAGGGCTGGGTCCTTCTCGAAGTATTTTTTGTACTCCATCCAGGTTGTTGCGGCGAGGGTGCGCAACTCGCCACGGGCCAGCGCCGGTTTGAGCAGGTTCGCTGCATCGCTGCCGCCCTCGGCCCCGCCCGCGCCGATCAGCGTGTGGGCCTCATCAATGAACAGGATGATCGGTTTGTCGGCGTTACGCACCGCGTCGATTACACCTTTGAGCCGTTGTTCGAACTCGCCTTTGACCCCGGCGCCGGCCTGTAACAAGCCAAGGTCGAGCACGCGCAAACTGACTTCCTGTAACGACGGCGGCACATCACCGGCGGCGATGCGCAGGGCCAGGCCTTCGACCACGGCGGTTTTGCCCACGCCCGGTGCGCCGACCAGAATCGGATTGTTCTGGCGGCGGCGCAGAAGAATGTCGATGCACTGACGAATCTCGCCGTCGCGCCCCACAATCGGGTCGATGCGCCCGGCGTGAGCGTCGGCGGTCAGGTCTTGGGTGTATTGATCAAGCACCGAATCTTGCCGTGGCGCAGGATTTCCAGAAGCCATGGAGCGCGGGCCGACGTGTTCCCGCGAATTTTCCGTCCACTCCAGCAGATTCGCACGCAGGGCTTCCTTGGGAATGCGCAGCAACGACGACGCGCTGTTGAGCAACAAACTGCGGCGTTCTTCGCGATCGATCAGTGCCAGCAACAGCAGGCCGGAACGAATGCTGTCGAGCCCCAACACGCTGGCCTGCACCACCGCATCTTCCAGCAATCCCAAGGTGTGGGAAGACAGCGCCGGGGTGCGCGTGCTGCCGGATTTGAACAGCTCCAGCGCCTTGTTGATTTCCGCCGTCAGCGCATCACGTTCCAGACCGAAACGCGGCAACAGAAAAGCAAAGTCACCGCCCTCAATGTCGAGCAGTTCCAGCAGCAGGTGCTCTATCTCGACATAGTGATGCCCGCGTTGCAGACAGCGTTGCGCAGCGCGTTCGAGGGCGCGGCGGTTGTCCGGGTTGAGGCGTCCGATCAGGCTGGCCAGTTCCATTTCAGGTGATCTCCAGCTGCCGAAGGCGGGTTTCGATGCGTTGCACAGCGAGGCTGGCCTGACGTTGCAAACCGCCGTTCCAGCTCAGTTGCACTGGAGCCTGGCGCCCAAGTTTCATTGGCCCGGCGCCGCGTATCAGCAGCACCAGTGTCACGTCCAGATCCGGACCGAAATACAGCGCCGCGAGACTGGCCAGCGCCGGATGGGTTTCACCGTCCGGCAAAAAACGCCCGGCCTGCGCCGAGGGCAACGGCCCGAGGGTCAGACGAATACCGGCGTGTTCATCCCAGACGCGTGTCCCGGCGACGGCCGTGCGACCAAGCTGCAGATTGCGGCCACCGGGTTTCATCAGGCTGCGACTGGCCAGTGGAATCTCGCGCCACGCCCCTTCATAAGCGCTCAATTCAACCGGCACGGCGAACTGCTCACGCACAACCGCGGCGAACCCGGCGAGTGACCGGCGACCATCGGCAAACAACGCGGTGCAGGCCAACACCGCGCAATCGGGAATGGCCTGACGCTCCTGTAAGGATTTGGGCAGCAACCCGGTCAGCGCGCGCAGTTGCGCCTGCACCGGCGAGGTGCCCGGCGTGACAAAGCCGAGGGCGATGCGGTGTTTGCGCATCACCTTGTACAGCAGGCTGAGCAGGCGATGCTGAAACAGATCGAGGAACGCGGCCGGCGCATGATCCTTGGCCCGCGCCCGTTGTTGCAGCCATTCCTGATAGGCGTAGGGCAGGGGACCGTCGGGGCCGCCGAGGCCGAAGATCGGTGTGTCGAGGGTCAACGGTTCGCCGGGCTCTTCGCGCAGGTTTTCGATCTGGCTGGCGGCGAACAACGGCGTCAGCGGCCCGCGCAACTTCAGCGCTTCGGCTTGCGGCGCGGTGCCGCTGCCAAGGGAGGCGGCTTGTGGCTGCTCGCGCTCCAGCAGCAGCAACGCCTGCAACCACTCGAACGCCTGCGGATCGCGGCGCAGTCGCTGGCTCAGCGTCAGAGCGACAGCGGCATGCCGGCTTGGGGTTGCCATGCCTTGACCTCCTTGTCGTCCTGCATCAATACCGTGCGCACAAAGCGATTGGCAGTGGCGTACACCGAAAAGAACTGTGCGAGCACCGCTGAAAACAACACCGCGCTGCTGCCGACAAAATGCTGCGGATCAAGCTGCAGTTGCACTTCCAGACCATTGCGCCAACCGCGCCAGGCATCCGCGCCGACATGGCCGATTACCCGCTCGCAACCCAGGCTCGACAGGCCTTCGATCTGGCGTATGGCGCTGGTCTCATCTCGCAAATTATGCAGATGCAGAATCTCTTTCAGCGCATCGAGCGCCTGCGGGCCTTCGACCAGTGACAAGTGATTGAGGGTCAGTTGCGACACCAGCCGCCAACGCGAATCGCCGTCCAGTCGCGGCATGCTCTGCGGGCTCGGCGGGTTGCGCAGGCGCGCCCACGCCACCGGGCCGGGGCGCTCGAAACCCAACGGCGTGCCGGCTTGCAAACTCTGTGCAAGGTGACGGTTGGTGCAAAGCAACTCAGCGGTGAGGCTGTAATCGGGCAGATCGGTTTGCGGTTCAAAACGGGTGTCGACCACGCTCACCAGCAAATCACTGCCGAGGCGGTTCGGGGTCATGCCGCTGACCCGGCGAGCATGCCAATAACGTTGTTGATCGCCGCCGCTGTGCTGACTGCCGTAATAGGCAGGCAGACGTTGCACGCCGGCGCGGGAACTGGCGCGCATGCCGCGGATACTGTGGATTTCGACGCTGTTTTCGCGGTGGCTGTCGGCAATCAGGCGGTACTCGCTGCGGGTGCCGTCCGGGCGCAGCGGTTCGGAGGTGCGCGGGAACAGATTGATCACCGGCGCGCAGCCGAGGGCGATGTCACTGGCCTGTAAATGCAGGCGACTGGTCGGCGCACGGTCGAAAACGATGTACAGATAAAGCGTCTGACTGTCACTGGCGACACCGCTCAACGGCAGGTCGAAGAAATGGAATTTGTCCGGGAAGGCGAAGTACTCGGCCAGCAGACGCATGCCCGGATGCACGCCGTCTTCATCGGGCAGCATGACTTCGTCATCGCTGAAACCAACGATTTTCGGCAAGCCTTTCAGCGCAGTCGGGACACTGCCGGGCGACCCTGCCAGCACCTGCACCGCCCGGGCGCCGAGCAAGTCATACAGGCAGGCGTTGACCACGGGCGAAGCCGCAAGGTGGATCCGCAGTTGCTCGATACCCAGCGCTGACCACTGGCTTTCACCCAGGCAACGCAGACTCAGGCGCAGCGCCGAACGCGACTGCGCGACACCGGTCAGCGCCTGGGCTTCGTCGCTGCCCAGCAGCAGCGCTTCGCTTACTTCAATGGGCCACAGGCACGCGGCGGCCGTGGTCCGAAAGTGGATGCTCTCGCCTTTGCTGGTGGTCACGAACAACGGCGTATCGCGGGACAGGGGATAGCCGTCGTCGAGATTGCCTTTGCCTGGGTCTGGTTCGAACTGAACGATTGCGCACGATGGCAATGGGCGCATGGCCAACGGGTAGAGCTGTTCGAGCAGCGCATCGCTGAATTCGGCGTAATCGTCATCCAGCCTTCGTTGCAGCCGCGCCGCGAGCAACGCAAAACCTTCGAGCAAGCGTTCGACATGCGGGTCGGGGCACTCGCCGGGGGACAGTTGCAGACGTCGGGCGACTTTCGGGTAGCGCTCGGCAAACTGGCTGCCAGCGTGGCGCAGCCAAGTCAGTTCGCGCTGATAGTAGTCGAGCAGTTGCGGGTCAATCGAGTCGCTCATGGCGCACCTCCAGCCCTTGGCCGCCGGGCTCGATGACAAACGCCACCGGCCAGTGTTGCTCGCCGCTGCGCAGCTCGCCCAGCAAGCGAATGCTCATTAGCTGTGGGTGCGCGGGCAGAGGATTGACCTGAACCTCGCCCAGTTTCAGGCGCGGTTCGAAGTGAGTAATCGCTTCACGGATGTCCCGCGCCAGGCGTCGACGGTCATCGCTGCGCTGCTGTTGCAGGGCGCTCCAGTCGGCGATGCCGTAGTCGAGCACGCTGGGTGGATTGGTCAGCGTGCGCGGACCACGGCGAGTGTTGAACAGGCGCCCGAGCTCGGCGTGTACCGAGTCGAGCAAGTCCTGGCGATCAAATTCCCGCGTGTCGTCGGCCTCGCTGGAGGCGAGGCGTTCGAACAGCGGAGCGAGTATGCCGGTGCCTGCCATGGCCGCAACGCCGGGTTAGCTGACAAGCTTGTTGGCGGCCATGTCCCACGTCGACGCGGCGGTACCTTCCTTGGTGCCATCGTCTTTCTGCGCGGTGAGCTCCCATTTGATTTTGGTGAAGTTCAGCGACACGGTTTCCACCGGTTTGCCACCGGTGCCGCCACTGACACTGACGTTCGACAGCACCACGTTGGTCAGGGTGTAGACGATAAAGGGCATCAACTGCCCGCTGCCTTCGGCGGCGTTGCGACCGATGGTGATGATGGCTTCGGGAATCGGTTTGCCGGCGCAGCAATATTCGTTGAGAGAGGGCGTCGAACTGTCGACGAACTTGGTTACGGTGAACTCGCCGATGTGCGGTTTGCCGGAGGTTCGCTCCGAGTTGCTGACGTCGTTGGTCACCTGCATCGCCACGTTGTGGCTGTAGGACATGACTTCGATCTTGTCGGCAAACCCCTCGAGCAGGCTATCGCCTTTGATGTCACCGCCGAGGTCGAGAATGATTGCATCCATCGCTTGAAACTCCTGAAAAATTCAAATTAGGCAAATGGGTCAGTGCGTGGAGCGCGGACCCTGTGGTGAGGGGATTTATCCCCGATGGGCTGCGCAGCCGCCCCAAAAAAACAGGGCCGCTACGCGCCCCATCGGGGATAAATCCCCTCGCCACAGGTAATTCAGTGGGCCTGTGAGAGGGGGCTCCCCCAGAGCTCAGTTTTTGCCATTCAATATCACCGCGGTCAGGCCGCAACCGGCGGCGGCAACGTCGCCACCAGACGAATCGACGCCGTCAGTTCCTCAAGTTGAAAGTGTGGGCGCAGGAACACCGTCGCCCGATAGGCGCCCGGCTTGCCAGCCACCTCGGTCACATCTACTCGCGCTTCACGCAGCGGGTACTGCGCCTTGATTTCCTGCGGCGCGTTGTCGTTGATCAGCACGTAGTCGGCGATCCAGTTGTTGAGGTAGGTCTGCACGTTGTCACGGGTCATGAAGCTGCCGACCTTGTCGCGCATGATCACCTTCAGGTAATGGGCGAAACGCGATGCGGCAAGCACGTACGGCAACATCGCCGAAATCCGCGCGTTGGCGTTGGCTTCGTTGGTGTTGTAGACCTTGGATTTGTTGGTGGTCTGGCCGCCGAAGAACACGGCGACGTCGCTGTTTTTCTTATGGCACAGGGCGATGAAACCGAGGTCGTTGAGCTCTTTTTCGCGGCGGTCGGTGATCGCCACTTCAGTTGGACATTTGAGCGACAAATCACCGGAGCTGGTGCGGAAGGTGTGCGCTGGCAAGCCCTCCACCGCGCCGCCGCCTTCAGCGCCACGGATCGCCGCGCACCAGCCGTACTTGGCGAACGCTTCGGTGATGCGTTGCGACAGCGCCCATGCGGCGTTGCCCCACAGGTATTTGCTGTGGTCGGTGCCGTTGACGTCTTCGACGTAGTTGATGCCTTCCACCGGCGAAGTATCAGGGCCGTAAGGCAGGCGCAGAAGGAAGTGCGGCAGCACCAGCGACACATAACGCGAGTCTTCGCTCTCACGGAACGAGCGCCACTTGATCAGTTCCTGGCTCTCGAAAACTTTCGACAGATCACGCGGCACGGCCAGTTCGGTAAAGCTGTTCATGTCGAACAACCGTGGGCTGGCGGCTGCAATGAATGGCGCGTGCGCAGCGGCGGCGACGTTCGACAGTTTCTCCAGCAGACCGATGTCCTGGGGGTGCCGGCCGAAGGTGTAGTCACCTACCAGCAGGCTGAACGGGTGGCCACCGAAGGTGCCGTATTCCTCTTCGTAGATCTTCTTGAACAGCGCGCTCTGGTCGAATTCGACGGCTTTTTCCAGATCATTCTGCAGTTCTTTCTGCGTGACGTTGAGCAGGCGCAGTTTCAGCCGGGAGCTGGTTTCGGTGTTCTTCACCAGCATGTGCAGGCCACGCCACGAGGCTTCGAGTTTTTGCAGATCGGGATGGTGCAGCACCTCGTTGAGCTGGGCGCTGATCAGTTCGTCGATCTGGCTGATGCGGTCGTTGATCATCGCCACGGTGTCCTTGTCGATGGCCATGCCTTCGTCAAGCACCTGGGTGGCGAACTCCGCGAGCATGTCGCGGGCGTAATCCTGCTGACTGTCATCGTGGGCCATGCGGCCATCGAGGATGATCTGGTCGAGCAGGGAAAGTGTCTCGGTCGTACTGTCGCTGGCTTGGTTCTTGGCGGCGGCGGGCATGGCGAATTCTCCCTCTATTCAAGTGGACGATCAGGCTTGCGGTTCGGCCGGAGCCCCGGCGTCTGGAGCCGGGGTAGCGGTGTCTGGGCGAGCCGATTTGATTTCCTGCAGGCCTTCGGTGTTGGCGATCACGTCGCGCAACAACTTGTCCAGGTCATCGTTGCCGTCGAGTTTGGTCAGCAGGTCACGCAGGCGCTGACGGGCTTCGAACAGACGTCGCAGCGGCGTGACTTGCTCCACCACGTTGACCGGGTCGAAATCGTCGATGTGTTTGAAATTGAGTTCGATGTTGAGCTTGCTGTCATCGCCACTGAGGGTGTTGTTGACCTGCAGCGTGGCGCGCGGGGCAATCGAGGCGAGCACTTCGTTGAAGTTGTCGCGGTCGATTTCGGTAAAACGTCGTTCGGTCAGTTTTGCCAATGGCTCAAGCGGTTTGCCGGACAGGTCGGCAAGAATTCCGACGACCAGCGGCAACTCTTTTTTCTCGATGGCATTGCCGATTTCGACGTCGTAGGTGATTTGCACCCGGGGCGGACGCACCCGGTCGAGCTTGTGTTGCGTACTTTCTGCCATGTCGGCGGACTCCGATGCGATGAGCGGGCGCAATGCATCGGGGAGGCCCGTTCATCGCTTTCCCTTACTGGACCGTAGGTTAGAAAGGGAGGCAGATGACCTGTCGTTCCTTTGACAAACCTTCCTGGATTCGGCTGTAGGAACCGAACTACCCAAGACGCTAGAACAGGTCTATAAAAAAGCAAGCGAAAACATTTTTGGACAGAATCACGAAAAGGAAAATTCATTTTGCCTGGACGATTTTTTCTAACGTTGGGGTTTGTGCTGCTGACGGGTTGTTCCTTCTTCGGGCCGAAGGTGGACCTCGACAGCCTGACTCTCGACGTCGCACCGAAGGCCAATGACGACACGCCGATTGCCGTGGATTTCATCGCGGTCAATGACCCGGACCTGCTCAAGCAACTGTCCGGCATCAATGCCAGTCAGTGGTTTGCTCAACGCGAGCAGTATCAACGCGACTATCGTCAGCTGATGAGCGTGTGGGGACTGGAGCTGGTGCCGGGGCAATTCATCGACCGTCAGCCCTTCCCGCTGGAGGGCAAGAAGGCCGCTGGACTTTTAGTCTTCGCCAGCTATAACACTCCCGGAGCGCACCGATTACGCCTCGACGATCAGCGCGAGGCGTGGCTGAAATTCGACAGCCGCGAGATGAATCTGGTCAGCCAGGACAAATAAAAAATCCGCCCGCCGCCGGCTTGCGGCATGGTCGAAGGGAGTCGTATGAGTCTGCTACCCGACGCGGTCTGCTGGCATGAAGGCATGCAATTGCTGCCGCAGCATTTTCAGTTGCAGGGGCTGCGGGCTGAAGCGCTCGGCGCGCATCTGGCGCAGGCATGCAACCCGTGGTTCTGGGGCGTCAGCCACATGGAGTTCGACCCTTCGGCGCTGAGCGCAGGCGTGGTGCGGGTGTTGTCGCTGCAAGGCACGCTGCCCGACGGTTTGCCGGTGGATGTGCAGGCCGGTGTCGGCGAGACGCTGGAGCTGGATGTCAGCGCGGCGATCGAGGCCACTGACGATGCCACTGTCACCGTGTATCTGGCGATCAGCCCGATGTGGCGCGCCGGGCAACTGCTGCCGCTCAGGGGCCGTTTGCAATCGGTGGTCGGTGAAGCGTTGCCGGATCTCACCAGCGGCCAATTCCCCGAAACGATCACCGTGTGGCGCCCCAATCCACGCCTGTGCACGCAACTGAACCGAGCCGATTCGATTTGCCTGCCATTGCTGAAAATCCGCAAGGAGGGCGGCGGTTTTCTACCGCTTGCCTACACACCGCCGACGCCCGTCCTGTTGCCGGAATCTGCCCTCGGTCGACGCATCGCAGGGCTCTGTGCACGGGCGCGGGAAAAATGTCTGTTTCTCGGCGGTCGCCTGCGTCAGGCGCAACAGGCCGGCAATCAGGATGATGCGCTGGAAATCCGTCGGCAGCTGACCGCGTTGTGGGCGCGCCTGCCGGAAGTCGAAGGCACACTGAACAGCCGCATCGCGCACCCGCAAACCCTGTATGTGCATTTGCTGGGCCTTGCCGGCGCGTGGTCGGCGCTCGATCCGCTGGCCGGCGTACCAGCGTTCGCGCCGCTGGATTTTCTCGAATTGCAGCGCGGTTACGACGCCGTGCTGCAATGGCTCGAAAGCACCCTCGAACTGATCCGCGCCGGCTATCGCAGTCTGCCGTTCGAACGCAGCGAGCAGAGCTTTTCGATCCAGTTGCCGGATGAACAGCCGAGCCAGCGCCTGGTTATCGGTTTGCGCATGCCCAACGGCGCCAGCGAGCAAGCGGCGATTGACTGGTTGCGCGGCGCGATCATCGCTTCTGCGCCGCATATCGCCTTGCTCAGTCGCCAACGCATGAGCGGTTTGACGCATCAGGCCATGAGCCGCACCGAGCAAGTCGCCTATAGCGTCGGTGAGGACACGCGACTGTTCGTGGTCACGGCCGAGGGCGCGTGGTTCGACGCGCAACTGCCGCTGATGATCGCCGCGCCAGCAGCGAAGCTGACCAGCAGCCCGTGGCAAGTGGTGCTGTTTGTCGCCCAGAACAGCGAAAGTGCCTGATCACACAAGGAACGCCGTATGTCGCAAGGAAGTGCCGCAAGCCTTGGGTTGCAGGACGCACCGTTGAGCAGCGCGTTCCGGCAGGCGTGGCAGCAATGGCAACAGGATTGGCTGCAGTTGCCCAAGGACAGCGAGGACGAAGCGGCACTGGTCGAAACCGTGGTCGAGCTGTCCACGCAGGCTTCGCAACGACTGTGGCGCACCGCGTATTCACGGGTTGGCGACTCGGCCACCGAACAGGTCAAAGCCGTGGTGTATGCGTTCGTCGCACTGGTCGACGAAACCCTGCTGTTCACGCCATGGCCGGGGCAGGGCGCATGGCAGGACAAACCGTTGGAGTCGCGCTTGTATTCCAGTCGTCAGGCTGGCGAGCAGGTGCCGGCGGCGATTCAAACCCTGCTCGACGAGCAGCAACCGACCACCCGCGATCTGGCCAACGTGTATTTGCAGTGCCTGATTCTCGGCTTTCATGGACGTCTGCGCGGCGAGCACAGTCAGGCACAGCTGGAAAAATGGCGATTGGCGCTGTTCGATTTTGCCTGGCAAGCCGAAGCGACGTACGCCGACGTCAGCCGTCGACTGGCGCAGCCCTCGCTGGCGACACCGTTGCAGATGCCGGTGCGCACCGCGCTGCCGGACGGCTTTCGTCTGGCGTTGGGCATTCTGGCTATCGTGCTGTTACTGACCGGGCTCGGGCATTGGTTGTGGCGTGACATCGGCCAACAGTTGACGCCGGTATTGCAAACCAGCGACGTGATGGATGCGCCGGAGCAAGACTCATGAGCCCGCTGACGATTGTCGCGTGGGTCGTCGCCATTGTGTTGGTGCTGGTGATCATCGGCGTGGCGGTGTGGTGGCTGCGCACTCAGAGCGGCGCAGCGATCCGCAGTTTTTATGCCTCGGTGCGCCATATGGAACGCGACCAGGGCAATCTCGACCGCTACCAGATGCCATGGCTGCTGATGCTCGGTGACGAGGTCCAGGGTACGCAACTGGTCAGCGAGTGGCGCTTGCAGCCGACCGACAAACCGGCGTGGTTCGGGCGCTGGTGGTCGGACCCCGAAGGCGCGGTGCTGGTGGTACCGCAGGCATTGTTCCTGCCGGATGACGGCATGCATTTGCAGCGCGGCAGTTGGTGGCGGCTGCTCGGCCTGATCCTGCGCTTGCGCAGCAAACGGCCGCTGGACGCGGTGATCTGGACGGTGCCGGTCAGTCGCCTGGACAATCTTGAACAAGCGACGCAGTTAGGTCTGGCCGCACGTCGACGTTTCATCGACCTGCTGCAACGCTTCGGCCTGAGCGTCCCGGTCTACGTGATTGTCACCGGGCTCGAGGAATTGCCGGGGTTTCAGGAACTGATCAGTGCGTTGCCGCAAGAAGCTCGCGAAGCCACGCTGGGCTGGTCGTCACCCTACGCCCGCGACGCCGTTTGGCAAGGCGCGTGGAGTGATCAGGCGCTGGATCAACTGCACCGCGCCGTGGCCGAAGCGGTGATTGAAATCGGAACGTTGTCGGGGCAATTGAGTGACGATCTGTATGCCTTGCCGGACCGTCTCGAGACTTTACGGCGTGGTTTGCAGAACGTGCTGGAGCCGGTATTTCAGGGCAATGCGCAAGGCGAGGCGCCGTGTTTTCGCGGCGTGTATTTCACCGCCAATGTCGCGGGGGAAGACGCGCAGAATGGTTTTAGCCTGGAAGACAACGGCTTGCAGCGCAGCGCGTTCGCCCGGCAATTGTGGCGCCAGCGCCTGGTTGGCGAACAGGGACTGGCGCACGGTGTGCCGCGCTTGCTGCGCCTGCGTCAACGTTGGCAACGGCTGACTGCCGGGGTGGCGCTGGTGGTGGGGGTGGTCTGGGCGGTGGCGATGCTGTGGGTCTGGCACGCATCGGTCAGGGATGCCCATGAACTGGCGCGGCAGATGCAGGGAGCGCAGAAGAGTTACGTGGCGGTCACCGATGAGGCGCAGCGAATCGACTCGACCCGGCGCAACGTGCAGGCTTTCTGGCGGGTACTGGAACGCGCCCCGCACTGGAACTACGTTTCGCTGGTGTTTCCGACGTCGTGGTTCTCCTCGCTCGACAACCAGCTCGAACAGGAAGTTTTTCAGTCCACCCGGCGCCATATGATCCTGCCTCTGCAACAACTGTTGAGCGCGGAGCTGGCGCAAATCAAGGCGATCCGCAGCACTGATCGGCGCAGCACTGTCGAAGGCGACGACCCGGCGCAGTGGCAGAACTATCAAAAGGCAACCGATCTGGTGAATCGGGCACTGCGTCTGGAACAGCAAAACCAACTGTTCAATCAGGTGCAAAACAATCAGCGCGCACCGCTGGAAGATCTGGTGCAACTGAGTAATAACGCGCTGTCCCTGAACCTCAACGCAGGCACCCTCGCGTATGCGCCTTTCTACAATCGTCTGCTGGTGGCGGGCGAGGACGGCAGCTTGCAGGCGCTTGACCTGAGCGCCGACCGGCCGCTGATCGTCAGTAATTTTTCCGGCTTGATGCAGCGCTGGCTCGATCAATATTTTCTCGCCGACAACTTTGTCAGCAAGGCCGGTTATCTCAAGTTGCACCTTGATCAACTGGAGGCCGGCAGTGGTAACAGCCTGACCGAGCTTGAAGACCTGACCGCGCTGGTCGACGATCTGCAAGCGGCGATTGCCCTGACCAATTCGACCTGGAGCCGCGGCAAGGGCCAGGAACTCGTGCCGGGTTATCGGGATTTCCTCGACAAGGTGGGCAAGAGTTCGCTGTTGGGGCCACAGGTGCAACAGGACCTCGACACACAAGCGACACGCTTGCAGCAGAGTTTTCGTGATCAATGGATCGCCCAGGTCGGCTCGCGCGACAATCTTCTCGTTCAGCAGGCCAGTGGGCAGTTGGCGTTGCAAGAACAGGTGGTGAAGCTCGATAACGCGATACAGGCGCTGTTCAAGCGTGACTTCGTTTCAGCGGCCTTGCGTGCCAGCGAAGACAACGTCAACTTGCAGGGCCAGACCGTCGATGGCGATGACCTCAATGAATCACTGAAATACTTCGCCGACTATAGCCGCTATATCGCTGAAGAATTACCGCGCATCCCGCCGGATTATCGCGGCGCGCTGCTTAAAGCCGCCGAGGGCGCCGCCGCCCAGGCAATGTGGTTGAGCCTCAAGGATCACAACGATCAGGCGCATCCTTATGCGGTGTTCAACGTGCAGGCCGAGCAAGCCATGGCCCTGCAAAAAGCGTTCGTCGAAGTCCATCGCACGGATCTGGCCACACAGCTGCAATCGGCACTCAATCGCCGCGCCCTGGCGCAGATTACCAACGCGTTGAGTGAAGTCACCGAGCAACCGCTGTTTGGCGGACGCAGCGAAATCAGCCAGTGGGATGGCTCGAAAAACCTCGGCCTGCAACTGTTCGGTGCCAGCGATGTGCAGGACCTGAAACTGAGCCTCAAGCAGCAATTCAACACCATGCTTGGCATCACCGAGCGGCGGACATCTTCGTTGCAGTGGCTGATGACGCAGCAAGCCAATCTGTCGGCGCTGGATTACGAACGGGTCACGCAATTCAGTGCGCTCAACGATGAACTGCTTAGGTACAAAGAGGCCAATCCGGCCAGTCCACCGGCGCAGATCGAGCAAATGATCAGTCGGGATTTCATCGAAATGGATGTCAATTCCTGCTTGCAAATGTTGCAGACGGTCAACCTTACGGGTGGGCGCGGCACGTTGGCGATGCGTGCGGTGGAGTTGCAGCAAGAGGCCATGCAGCGTTGCCAGACGCTGCAAGTGCAACAGGCTGCGACCGCATGGAATGACCTGGCCAATTACTTCAATCAATACCTGGCCGATCGCTTTCCGTTCGCCAATGGCGTGCAGATGCAGGACGCCGATCCGGCGCGGGTTGAATATTTTCTGCAACTGATCGACAAGCGTCTGCCGGTCGCCCAGGCCGGACTGGCTACCAATCAGACTCCAGAACGCCTGGCCGCGGCTGATTTTCTCAATCGCTTGAAGCAGGCCAGCACTTGGCTGACGCCGCTGTTTGTTCGCGACAAGAGCGGCATTCTCGGCGTTGAGCTGGACGTGCGTTGGCGCACCGATCGTGATGACGAGCAGGGCGCTGATCAGGTGATTGCCTGGGGCTTGCTTGCCGGCAGTCAGCAAATCAATTATCCGATGCCGGCCGAGCAACCGAACCTGCGCTGGATGGTTGGCCAACCGATTCGCCTGACCTTGCGCTGGGCGCGCAACGGCAAGGAGCGGCCGGTCAACGATCCGCTGCAACCGAACCTGGTGGTGCGTGATCTGGAAGCCGGTTGGGAGTATGGCGGGCCGTGGTCGCTGCTGCGGCTGATGCGCGCGCATTTCTCGGTGCAGCGCCAGCCGAGCATGGACTACACCGACTTCCCCTTGACCCTGCGCTTGCCAGTGACGGGCGCCGCCGACAGCGTCACCAGCGAATTCACACGGATGTTCGTGCGCGTTTCGTTGATGAGCCAAGGTTCTAAACTGCCGTTGTCGATTGCGCCGTTGCCGACCCGCGCGCCGCGCTCGCCGTTTCAGGCAACCGGCAGCACCGTCGCCCTTGAATCCCGGAAGGAGGGCTTGTGAGCCTGCCATCAACTACGTTGCCGGACCTGATTGATCAGTTGCTCGCGCCGATCAGTGCGGACGCGCCTTGCGGCGTCGATTTGCGCTATGAACGTGAGTTCGACCAGTTGCGCGACCTGCGCCGGGAAGACGATGCCAGCCTGCCGACCGGGGTCTGGCAGTCGACACTCAAGCGGGCGAATTGGCCCGATGTCGAGAAACTCACCACGACGTTATTGCTGGAGCGCAGCAAGGATCTGATGCTCAGCGCCTGGCTCGGCGAGGCGTGGTTGCATTTGCAGGCCCTGGACGGCCTGCCCGGCAGTCTGGCGCTGATCGCCGGTCTGTGTGAGCGCTTCCCCGAAGACTTGCATCCGCGCGCCGAGGATGGCGACCAGTCGTGGCGGGTTATTCCGCTGGAGTGGCTGGTGCGTCGGTACAGTGAAGTGTTGCTTACCCGCGTGCCTTTATTCGGCAGCCGTAACAGCGATTTTGAGGCTTATACCCTTGAAGTCTGGCGGCGTTTGCAGGTTCAGCAAGTGCAGGCCAACGACAGCAAGAACGCCAAGACCTCAGCGGAAGCCGCGCGCAACGAACAGAAAAAACTCAACGAACAGATTCGCGTCACGCCGCTGGCGTTCTGGCTACGCACTCAGGGCAACCTGTTGCTGAGCCTGCAACACCTGCAACGGCTCGATAGCTGGAGCGATGCCTATCTGGGTGATCAGGCGCCGGGACTTCGCCCCTTGCAGGACACCATTGAAGCGTTACTGAAGCTGGTTCAGGAGTTTATCGCCATGCACCCACAACAACCGGCGCCGCCACCCCCTGTGGTCGAAGTCCCTGCTGCCGTTGCGCCATCCGTCGAGGACGCGCCAATCGCGCAGGCCTTTCGTGAGCCTGCGAATCGCGAAGAGGCCTATCGCCAATTGCTGCTGATCGCCGAATACCTCGCCCGCACCGAACCGCATAGCCCGGTGCCGTATCTGATCCGGCGTGGAGTCGAGTGGGGCAACAAACCGCTGAGTGAATTGCTCGGAGAGTTGATCAGCGCCGATGCTGAATCGCGGCGCTTATGGACGTTGCTTGGCGTGCTTTAGTGCACGCGCTGGCTGCTGATTTTTGGCGGTAACTGAATCGGTGTGAGCACCGGTTGCCCGGAGAAGAACGCCTGCAGATTTTTCCCCACCAGTTCTACTGTGCCTTGGGTGGCTTCCGGTGACAGACCGGCGACGTGAGGCGTGAGCAACACATTACTCAGGGTTTTCAGCGCATCCGGCACGTGCGGTTCATGGTCGAAGACGTCTAGCGCAGCGCCGGCTATGCGCCGCTGCTCCAGCGCGGTGATCAGGTCCGCCGTGGCGATCACACTGGCTCGGGCAATGTTGACGATGAAACCGTTCGGCCCCAGCGCATCGAGCACCGCACGCGTCACCAGGTGCTGAGTGCCGATCCCGCCCGGCGTTGCGACGATCAGGAAATCCGAGGCTCGCGCCAGTTCGGTCGGGGTCGAGCAGAACGCATAAGGCACCTCGCTGCGCAATTGGCGGCTGTGGTAGCTGATCTGCATGTCGAAGCCGAGGCTGGCGCGCTTGGCAATCGCCAGCCCCACCGCACCGAGGCCAAGAATGCCCAGCCGTTTACCAGCCAGGGATGGACGCATGATCTTCGGCCATTCCCCCCGACGCACAGCGGCATCGCAGCGCGCAATATCGCGCACCAACGCCAGCAGCATCGCCATCGCATGATCAGCCACGGACGAGGCGTTGACCCCGGCGCCGTTGGTCACGGTAATCCCACGATCACTGGCGGCTTGCAGGTCGACCTGTTCGTAACCGGCACCGATCACCGTGATGATTTTCAACGCCGGCAGCGCGGCAATTTCAGCGGCGGTCAGGCCCAGCGGGCCACGGGTCAGCACTGCATCGATGCGTGCGCCGTGGGTGGCAATGGCTTGCGCACGTTCGGCCGGGGTGGGAGCAAGGATCAGGTGAAAACCCTGATGCTCGAGAATCGGCAGATAGTCATTGATGGTTTCAACCAGTACCAGAACGGTAGCGGGCATTGCGCGGCTCCTTTGAACAATGGCGGTTCGGTCGCGAAGTCGTAGCAGAGTGCTGATTCCAGAGCTGTTTGGCAATGGCTGAGCGCTGCCCCGTTTCAGCCAGTGTAGGAGCTGAAACGGGGAGCGCGCGGACGCTTCGTCAGAAGGTCACGTCGGCGCTGTCGATCAGCCTCGCGAAGCCGGCGCCGAGGGTTGCGTTGTGGTGTTCGATGATGGCTTGAGCAGGCAGCACCGGGGTGTCCATGCAAGTGTGAGCGTCGGCGACCACTACAGGTTTGAAGCCCAGGTCAGCAGCGGCGCGGCAGGTGGCGTCGATGCAGAACTGAGTCTTCATGCCGACGAGGTACAGGTCTTCGATTTTTCGGCTGTTGAGTTGCTGCGCCAGTTTGGTGCCGAGGAAGGCGTTGGGTCTGGACTTGTTGAAGATAATGTCGGTGTCAGCGTCCAGCTCCAGCGCTGGCAGCAATTGCCAGAATGAACTGCCAGCAGCAACCGGCGAGCCTTGGGAGCCAGTGTGGCGCACGGCGTAGATGGGTACGTTTTGTTGGCGGGCTTTTTTGATCAGGTGCTGAATGTTGGCGAGAACCGGTTCGCCCTTGTGGGGTTTTTCCGGGCCGTGGAACAGACCGACCTGCATATCGATGATCAACAGCGCAGCAGACATGGTGTTTCTCCTTTTGACGAGCGGGGTAGCTGATGCCGCACGGACGGGAGAAACAACAAGGCCCCGTCCATTGCTGGCGGGGCCTTGGGTTTGCTGCGCTGGTTTTTACCTCAGACGCAAACACCACGACCCGCCGGTGGCGGTCGTGGTGGTGCGGGTGAAGTGCAGCGAGCGAAGGTTCATGAGGTCGATCATGCTGGTCGTGTTGGGCGGCTGTCAATCAAGTGCTCGATAACCGGGCGCCGCCGGAGCAGACCACACGCTGTGGGAAGGCGATCGGCCCGCCGTAATCTCAGTAGCGACGTTGTATGAGGCGGCCTACTCAACTCGCGGATTTTGCCTACGAAATCGCCGGACTCATCTGCTATCTGGCACGGGATGAATAGGAAATCATGAGGGTACAAAGCAGCTCGGCAGCCAGTGCCAATAGCCAAGGAAGGCGCATGCTTCAGGATGATCGCGACAATCTGGAACTCCAAAGGCTAATGAACGAAACGCGGAAACTCGCGGCTGAGAGACAAAAGCTGCTAGCGGAAGCAAAAAAGCTAGAGAGGGAGACGAATTTATATCCACTCGCCGTGTTGGGTGGGGTGGTGACCGCAATCACTGCAGTAGCAGGCGTTTTTTTCAAGTTTTGAGTGTTCGCGCTTCTCAACAGTCAGGCCCATGACCCAAAAAGGAAATCAACATGAGTACATTTGACCGCAAAGCCATGATTGAGCAGTTAGATCGAGAGCACGATGAATGGGTTGAGAAAATGCGTATCAAGGACAAGGACGATATGTATCCAGTCTGGGGGATGCTGGGGTTCGGCATTTTTTGCATGTCACTTGGATTCATCCTGGCTCGATCGATCTGATCAAGTCGCCCGATCATATTCGGCGCTGGTGCTTGCCAGAAAACGACACTGCACGTACCCATCGCCGACAGCTAATTTCCCAAAAACGACATACCTCTGATCTGCTCCGCACAACCATTCCTCAGCTAAGTCTTTGCTTCTGCTCATTTATCACGGAGAATCGCGCCCCTGTTTCGGCCGGAGCATGTCTGTCGGTTTTTTCCGACGCGTCCTGACCGAGTGGCAAGTGACCGGAATGCGGAGATCCGACCGGATGAATGATCAGGCCAATAGCGTCGAAGAGCGCTTTGATGCAGCAGCACCCGCTGAACTTTCGAGCTGGAATCGCCAGGACACCACCTGGATGTTGGGACTGTTCGGGACGGCCATCGGCGCCGGCACCCTGTACTTGCCGATCAACGCAGGGATCGGTGGCTTCTGGCCGCTGGTGATCCTCTCGCTGTTGGCCTTCCCGATGACGTTCTACGCACACCGCGGTCTGACCCGGTTTGTGCTGTCCGGTCGCGAAGGCGCCGACATCACTGACGTGGTCGAAGAGCATTTCGGCATCAAGGCCGGGGCGCTGATCACACTGCTGTATTTTCTTGCCATCTTCCCGATCCTGCTGATCTACAGCGTCGGCCTGACCAACACGGTCGCCAGTTTCCTCGAACATCAACTGCACATCACACCGCCGCCACGCGCGCTGCTGTCGTTCGTGCTGATCCTTGGTTTGCTGGCAGTGGTGCGTTGTGGCGAACAGGCGATCGTCAAGGCGATGAGTTTGCTGGTCTATCCGTTTATCGTCGCGCTGCTGTTTCTCGCGGTGTACCTGATTCCGCACTGGAATGGCGGCATCCTCACCACCGTGTCACAAGTGCCCGCGCCGTCGGAGCTGCTGCACACGCTGTGGCTGGCGATCCCGGTGATCGTGTTCTCGTTCAACCACTCGCCGATCATCTCGGCGTTCGCGGTCGATCAAAAGCGCCGTTACGGCACCCACGCCGATGAGCGCAGCTCGCAAATCCTTTGTCGTGCGCACCTGCTGATGGTGGTGATGGTGCTGTTCTTCGTGTTCAGCTGCGTGCTGACCCTGTCACCAGCACAACTGGCTGAAGCAAAGGACCAGAACCTGTCGATCCTGTCGTACCTGGCCAACCACTTCAGCAACCCGACCATCGAATTCGTGGCACCCATGATTGCGTTCGTGGCGATTTCCAAGTCGTTCCTCGGTCACTACATTGGTGCCAGTGAAGGTCTGAAAGGTCTGATCATCAAGAGCGGCAAGCGTCCCGGCGCCAAGGCGCTGGATCGCATCGTGGCGGCTTTCATGCTGGTGGTGTGCTGGATCGTGGCGACGCTGAATCCGAGCATCCTCGGCATGATCGAGACCATCGGTGGCCCGGTCATCGCGGCGATCCTGTTCCTGATGCCGATGTATGCGATCCGCAAAGTGCCGGCGATGGCGCGCTTTCGTGGTCAAGCGTCCAATGTGTTCGTCACCGTGGTAGGTCTTGTGGCAATTTCGGCGGTGGTTTACAAACTGACGATGTAAAGCAAGATCAACAGAAAAGCCACTGCACACGATGTGTGCAGTGGTTTTTTTTCGTCTGGATGAAACCGCCACGTAGGAGCGAGCCTGATCGCGATAGCGGTGGCACATTCAAAGACAATGGTGGCTGACACACCGCCATCGCTGGCAGGCTGGCTCCCACAGGGATTGCAGGTGTCTGCGCAATGGTGGGCATCACACCAAATATTGTAGGAGTGAGCCTGCTCGCGATAGCGTTGGCTCATTCAAAGACGATGGTGGCTGACACGGCGCTATCGCTGGCAAGCCAGCTCCCACAGGGTTCTGTGTGATGCCCACCAATGCGCAGACACCCGCAATCCCTGTGGGAGCTGGCTTGCCAGCGATGAGGCCGGAGCAGGCGGCGACGATTCTGCAGGCATAAAAAAACGCCGCTCATCTCACGATGGGCGGCGTTTTTCATGGCGTTGTAACGTTAGGCTTGAACGACCGGGATGTTGGCGTTCGCAGCAGCTTCACGGAACTCGGCGATCTGGTCGAAGGACAGGTAGCGGTAGATATCGGCCGCCATGCTGTCGATCTTGCCAGCGTATTCCATGTACTCCTCGACGGTCGGCAGGCGACCCAGGATCGAAGCAACCGACGCCAGCTCGGCCGAGGCCAGGTAGACGTTAGCGCCGTCGCCCAGACGGTTCGGGAAGTTACGGGTCGACGTGGAGACCACGGTGCTGTTCGGCTCTACACGTGCCTGGTTACCCATGCACAGCGAGCAGCCTGGCATTTCCATGCGCGCGCCAGCTTTGCCGTAGATGCCGTAGTAGCCTTCTTCGGTCAGTTGGTGAGCGTCCATCTTGGTCGGCGGCGACAGCCACAGACGGGTTGGCAGCTGACCCTTGACCTGATCCAGCAATTTACCGGCAGCGCGGAAGTGACCGATGTTGGTCATGCACGAACCGATGAACACTTCGTCGATTTTCTCGCCAGCAACGCTGGACAGCAGACGGGCGTCGTCCGGATCGTTTGGTGCGCAGAGCACAGGCTCGCTGATGTCGGCCAGGTCGATTTCGATGATTTCGGCGTATTCGGCGTCGGCATCGGCTTCCATCAGCTCAGGGTTGGCAACCCAGGCTTCCATCGCTTGTGCGCGACGTTCCAGAGTACGTGCATCGCCGTAGCCTTCGCCGATCATCCAGCGCAGCAGGGTGATGTTGGAGTTCAGGTACTCGGTGATCGACTCTTTCGACAGCTTGATGGTGCAACCGGCAGCCGAACGTTCGGCCGAGGCGTCGGACAGCTCGAAAGCCTGTTCCAGCGTCAGACCTTCCAGACCTTCGATTTCCAGGATGCGGCCGGAGAAGGCGTTTTTCTTGCCTTTCTTCTCGACGGTCAGCAGACCGTTCTGGATAGCGAAGTAAGGAATGGCATGAACCAGGTCACGCAGGGTGATGCCAGGTTTCATTTTGCCCTTGAAGCGCACCAGGATCGATTCCGGCATGTCCAGCGGCATAACGCCGGTGGCTGCGGCGAACGCGACCAGACCGGAACCGGCCGGGAACGAGATGCCCATCGGGAAACGGGTGTGCGAGTCACCACCGGTACCGACGGTGTCCGGCAGCAGCATGCGGTTCAGCCACGAGTGGATGATGCCGTCGCCCGGACGCAGGGAAACGCCGCCGCGGGTCATGATGAAGTCAGGCAGGGTGTGGTGGGTGGTCACGTCGATCGGCTTTGGATATGCCGCGGTGTGGCAGAAAGACTGCATCACCAGATCAGCGGAGAAGCCCAGGCACGCCAGGTCTTTCAGTTCGTCACGGGTCATTGGACCGGTGGTGTCCTGAGAACCTACGGTGGTCATCTTCGGTTCGCAGTAGGTGCCAGGACGAACGCCTTTGCCTTCTGCCAGACCGCAAGCCTTGCCGACCATTTTCTGCGCCAGGGTGAAACCCTTGGTGCTTTCAATTGGAGCATCCGGCTTCTTGAACAGATCGAACGGTGGCAGACCCAGTTCGGCGCGAGCCTTCTCGGTCAGGCCACGGCCGATGATCAGCGGGATACGGCCGCCAGCACGAACTTCGTCCAACAGCACCGGAGTCTTCATTTCGAAGGTGGTCAGGACTTCGTCGGTGCCGTGTTTGCAGACTTTGCCAGCATGCGGGTACAGGTCGATCACGTCGCCCATGTGCATGTTGGAGACGTCGAATTCGATTGGCAGTGCGCCGGCATCTTCCATGGTGTTGTAGAAGATCGGAGCGATTTTGCTGCCGAAGCAGAAACCGCCAGCGCGCTTGTTCGGCACGTAAGGAACGTCGTCGCCGAAGAACCACAGCACCGAGTTGGTTGCCGATTTACGCGACGAACCGGTACCGACCACGTCACCGACGTAGGCGATCGGGAAGCCTTCACCGCGCATTTCTTCGATCTGCTTCATCGGGCCGATGGCGCCCTGCTGATCAGGAACGATGCCGTCGCGCGCCATTTTCAGCATGGCCAGGGCGTGCAGCGGGATGTCTGGACGCGACCAGGCATCTGGAGCCGGGGACAGGTCGTCGGTGTTGGTTTCGCCGGTGACCTTGAACACGCGCAGGCTGATCTTGTCGGCCAGGGTCGGGCGGTTCTTGAACCACTCGCCGTCAGCCCAGGATTGCAGCACGGCTTTGGCGTGAACGTTACCGTTCTTGGCTTTTTCGGCCACGTCGTGGAACGCATCGAACATCAGCAGGGTGTGCTTGAGTTGCGCGGCAGCGACTGGCGCCAGTTCGGCGTCGTCCAGCAGGTCAACCAGGGTCACGATGTTGTAGCCGCCCTGCATGGTGCCGAGCAGTTCTACAGCGCGCTTCTTGTCCAGCAGAGGGGAGGAGACTTCGCCCTTGGCCAGAGCAGACAGGAAACCGGCCTTTACATAGGCAGCTTCGTCCACACCTGGTGGAATGCGATTGGTGATCAGGTCAACGAGGAAAGCTTCTTCGCCAGCCGGAGGATTCTTCAACAGCTCGACCAGGCCGGCTGTTTGTTCGGCGTTAAGCGGCTGGGGAACGATACCCAGTGCTGCACGCTCTTCGATATGTTTGCGGTAGGCTTCAAGCACAGTTATTACCCTCATCAGTGGTCCCAAATGGGTGTCCGGGACGCTCGTCGCGAAATGCTCGTACTCATGCGCTGCGTGGCGTTGTGGGCCACTTAGCCAGAATTACCGACCATTCCTTACAGAAGCTGCTTTCAAAGTTTTACGCCTGCAGAGGGGGAGCTGATGAGGGTTGGCGTTGGGCTTTTCCCCGCTGGAAAAACCCGTCGCCAACACCGCTCTGAAGGAACGACTGTGCTCGTGACGCTTTGAAAACAGCTTCTAACGGACATTTGCGCCTTAAAAGGCTGGCTGATTCTACGGCAAAAAAAATTTAAAGGTAAGTCGGGCTCTATTGGACTTTGGTGGCGTTGTGCGTAGCCGGTCCAAACACCGGGCCAGCGCTTGCCCCTGACGTTTGAGGGGTGATCAATGCCTGACAAAGGGCTAACATGCCGACCTGTTCCGCGTTTCAGTGCCTTTGCCTACTTTATATGCCCAATCAGACCATCAAGACTCCCTGCGTCGGCCTCTGCTCCACTGTTTACGGTGATCTGGTGTGCCGTGGCTGCAAGCGTTTCCATCACGAAGTGATCAATTGGAATGGTTACGGCGAGGAGGAAAAGCGTGCGGTGTGGCTGCGTCTGGAGCAGTTGCTGTCACAAGTGATGGCGAGCAAGGTCGAGATTTTCGACCCGGCGCGGCTGCGCCAGCAGCTCGAACAGCGCAAGATCCGCTTCGTGCCGCATCAGTCGGAATATTGCTGGGCCTATCAGCTGATTGCCCGTGGCGCGCGGGTGATCATTAATCTGGAAGCCTACGGCATGGTGTTGCTGCCGGAATTCCGCGACTGGAATCTGCCGGAATTGCGCGATGCCATTGATCGGGAATTCTTCCTGCTGTCTGAAGCGCACTATGAGCGCTACATCGCGCCAGGATTTCTTAAGGACGCCTTTGGCGCTTGAAGGCAAAAGATCGCAGTCTTCGGCAGCTCCTACAGGTAGAACGCATTCCCTTGTAGGAGCTGCCGAAGGCTGCGATCTTTTGATCTTTAGTGCTTCACCGCCAACTCCACCAGATGATCCTCAACCTCCTGCGGCTTGAGCACCAGCACATCACTCTCCAGCGCATCCAATATCACTTCGGCCGTGTTCCCGATCAACGCCCCTGACAATCCGGAACGCGCGACGGTGCCAATCACAGTGACGGCCGCTTGCAGCTTGTGGGCTATAAACGGAATCAACACATCCGCCGGACCCTCCTCGATATGCAGGTGCGCGTCATCAACGTCGAATTCGGCTTGGAAGGCCCGGCACTGCTCGCGATATCGCGCTTCTATGGTTTCGCTGAGCTGCATCGTCGGGTCGGCCGACGATAGCATTGGCGACGGGTGGGCGCTGATGACATGCAGATGCGCCTTGGCCAGGCTGGCAATGTCATAGCCGTGATCGATGATCGTCGTGTGCAGATGCCGATGCTCCCCATCGGTATTGCCTACGTCGATCGCCGCCAGAATCACCTTGTCCTTCCACGAAGTTGAGGTTTTCACCAAGAGCACCGGGGTAGGGCAGTGACGCAGCAGTTTCCAGTCGGCGGGCGTCAGCAGCGCTTTTTTCAACGAGCTGTCGGGAAAATGCTGTTTGATCACCAACCCGCAACCTTCTGCTTGCTGCACATCGATGATGGTTTCGTGCAGGCTCTCGTTCCACGCCTGTTCGGTGGTCACGCTGTAACCGTCCGCCAGCAGCGCGGTTTTGAGCACGCCGAGCATGCCGGCATGATCATGCTTCTTGTCGCACACCAGCAGGTGCAGATGGGCCTGGGTCACGCCAGCGATCAGTTTGGCGCGCTTGAGCGCCAGGCTTTCCGAATGTTCGGGTTCGATGACCACCAGAATGCTGCGAATGGCTTGCATGAGCGGAGTCTCCAGCAAAGAAAAGGCACGGCGTTGCACAACTATAGTTGCTGCTTGAACACCTGCGACTTGATGCATATCAACGCCAGCCGCTGGTGGTCTGCCCGCAGGCCGGTATAATCGGCGCCCTTCGCTCGAACACCTTTTGCCGTGAGCCCCATGATCCTTCCCGAAATCCACGAATTCCTTGGCTGCCGCACACCTGACGCCTGGGTCCAGGCTGCACTGGCCGATCAGGAAACCCTGCTGATTGACCACAAGAACTGCGAGTTCAAGGCTGCCAGCACCGCGCTGAGCCTGATAGCCAAGTACCATTCCCACGTCGACCTCATCAACATGATGTCGCGTCTGGCCCGGGAAGAGCTGGTGCATCACGAACAAGTCATGCGCCTGATGAAACGCCGCAAGATCGAATTGCGCCAGCTCCACGCCGGTCGCTACGCCTCGAGCCTGCGCAAAGTGGTGCGCAGCCACGAGCCGGTGAAACTGGTGGATACGCTGGTGGTCGGCGCGTTTATCGAAGCGCGCAGTTGCGAGCGTTTCGAAGCACTGGTGCCGCATTTGGACGAAGAACTCGGCAAGTTCTACTTTGGTTTGTTGAAAAGCGAGGCACGGCATTTTCAGGGTTATCTGAAACTGGCTTATCAATATGGTGAGGCGAAGGATGTTGCGCAGGTGATCGAGAGAGTCCGCGCCGCCGAGCAGGAGTTGATCGAATCGCCGGATACGGAATTCCGCTTCCACAGTGGCGTGCCTGCCGCTGTATAACCTTGTGAAACCGCCTATGTAGGAGCTGCCGAAGGCTGCGATCTTTTGATCTTGCTTCTAAAATCAAAATCAAAAGATCGCAGCCTTCGGCAGCTCCTACAGGGGGTTGCATTTCAAATGCAGGCGGCGATGTTGTTTCATGATTGTTAAAAACTCTTAAGAGTATGAAACATCACCGAAAACCGGCCCCCGCGGCCGGTTTTTGCTGCCTGGGATAAACGTCTCGCCCCTGATTGCCGCCATAATGCCGGCCACTTCACAGATGGTTGGCAGATGGTCGTTATGGATAACCTGGGTTTTGGCAAAGTCCTGTTGGTGGAAGACGATGAGCGCCTCGCCACACTGATCGCACATTTCCTCGAACAACATGGCTACGAGGTGCGCACGGTGCATCGCGGTGATCTCGCCGTGGCGGCTTTTCTGGCGTTCAGGCCCAAAGTCGTGGTGCTCGACCTGATGCTGCCGGGGCAGAGCGGTCTGCACGTGTGCCGGGAAATCCGCAGTGTGTCGGACACGCCGATTGTCATTCTGACGGCCAAAGAAGACGACCTCGATCATATTCTGGGCCTGGAGTCCGGTGCTGATGACTACGTGATCAAGCCGATCAAACCGCCGGTGTTGCTGGCTCGATTGCGCGCCTTGCAGCGCCGGCAGGTGCCGGACAGCGGCGTGGTGCATTTCCTTGAATTCGGTCAGTTGAGCATTGATCGCAGTTGCCGCGAAGTGCGCCTGGGGGGCGAGATCATCGAAATGACTACCATGGAGTTCGAGCTGCTGTGGCTGCTGGCCAGTGCCGCCGGCAATACGCTGTCGCGCGATGACATCCTCAATCGCATGCGCGGCATTGCCTTCGATGGGCTCAATCGCAGCGTCGACGTGTACATCAGCAAGTTGCGCAACAAGCTCAAGGACAATCCCCGCGAACCGGTGTGCATCAAGACCGTGTGGGGCAAGGGATATCTGTTCAATCCGTTTGCGTGGGAGTTGTAGATGCTGCGGTTATTCCTCGGGCTGTTTCTGGTGATGACGGTCGGTCTGGTGCTGGCGTTGCAGACGGTCGAACACACCTTCAACGCGTTGCTCGACAACCAGATGCAGGCCTACAACCGCGAGGCGGTGCGCGGTCAGGCGTGGTCGTTGGTAGATCATTTGCGCGGGCGGCAGGGCGCCGATCGTGAGCAGCGACTGGAGAGCTTACGGCCGCATTACGGTCTTACACTGAAACTGGTCGAAGCCGATCAACTGGCCCTGACGCCAGAGGAAAAAGCCCAATTGGCGCAGGATGTGCTGGTGATCCGCGACAACTACACCCAGTTCATCAGCAACATAGACGGCGGTTCGCAGGTGCTCAGCATCAAGCTGCCGCCGGAACCGAGCCTGATGCCGTTCTACATCGCCGCCGCTTACGGGATGCTGGCGGTGTTGATCGGTATCGTCCTGTTTTTCTGGGTGCGCCCGCACTGGCGTGACCTGGAGAAGCTGCGTCTGGCGGCAGAGCGCTTTGGCGACAACGATCTGTCGGCGCGCATTCAGTTGTCCAAACGCTCGAACATCCGCGACCTGGCCGAGCACTTCAACTTGATGGCGGCGCGCATCGAAGGCTTGATCGCCAATCAGCGCGAACTGACCAACGCCGTCTCCCATGAGCTGCGCACGCCGATTGCGCGGCTGTCGTTTGAGCTCGACCAGCTTAAGCAGTTGCCGGACGCCAGTCAGAACCGCGAACTGATTGCCGACATGTACGCCGACCTTGGCGAGCTGGAGGAAATGGTTTCGGAACTGCTCACCTACGCCAGCCTTGAAAGGGGTGCGACGGTCATCAAGCGCGAGAACATTCAAGCGGCCAATTGGCTCGACAGCGTCGTCGGCAGCGTGGCGCTGGAGGCGGAAGCGGCGGGGGTGCAGTTGTTGATTGGTGAGTGCCGGCTCGACACGGTGCGCATCGAACCGCGCTTCATGGCGCGGGCGGTGATCAACCTGCTGCGCAATGCCATTCGCTATGCCGAGCAGCGCGTGGAAGTGACGCTGGTGCGCACCGGGGACTATTACGAAGTGCGGGTCAACGACGACGGGCCAGGCGTGCCTGTGCATGGCCGGGAGAAGATTTTCGAACCGTTCTCGCGGCTGGATGCCAGTCGCGATCGGCGTACCGGTGGTTTTGGATTGGGACTTGCGCTGGTGCGGCGGGTGTCGCAGTCCCATGGCGGTCAGGTTGAAGTCGGCGATTCGCCATGGGGCGGAGCGTCGTTTCGGATGACCTGGGCGCATCTGGATTAACGATGCTGGCCGGGGCAGACACAAAAAACTGTAGGAGCTGCGGCACGCTGCGATCTTTTGATCTGGCCTTTAATACCAGGATCAAAGATCGCAGCGTGCCGCAGCTCCTACACTTGGATTGCGTTTGCAGATGCTCGCCAAGGTTCCGTGATTTATCGCGTCAGCCCGAGGCGTTCATGCCATTGGGCGATGGATTCTTCAGGGTAAAGCTCGAATTGTTGATCCTTGGGCCTGGCATCGACCTCGACCCACGGCGCTTTCGAGCCCAGCATCAGGTGAGTGTGCTCCGGCGGCACCGGCAACGGTGTGTCGATGGCCGAAGCGAACGGGTGGATCAGCTCCGGCCATTCCGGGCTGAACAGCCACAATCCAGTGCCGCACAGCGAACAGAAATGCCGTTCGGCGCTGCTGCGGTGAGCACGTTTTTCGCCTTCGTCTTTCATTCGTGCGTGGTAGATGCTGATGTGTTTGCGACCCCGAACCTTGAGGCTCGTGGCGTCGCCGCCGAGGTTGATCGCATAGCCGCCACCGCCCTGGGTCTTGCGGCAGATCGAGCAATAGCAGCGTTGATAAGGGTAGGGGTGGGCACTGGTGAGGCTGAACGAAACCTCGCCGCAATGGCAGGAGCCTTCGAGGTGCATGGGTGCTCTCCGATAGCAGGGTTGAGCGCTTGAGCCTAGATCATTGTGCCGGGTGCCTGCCGGTGTGATTCGACGCGCGCCCGCAGCGTCTAGCCCCTGTGTCCCCGCAATCCCATGGGGCGAGACTTCGGAACCCGGCATGCAAGCGCTGTTGAACGAGATCCTTGACGCTGTCCGGCCACTGATCGGGCAGGGCAAGGTGGCTGACTATATTCCCGCCCTCGGCACCGTGCCGGCCAATCAATTGGGCATCGCCGTCTACGGCAATGATGGCGAGATGTACTGCGCTGGCGACGCCGAAACGGCGTTTTCGGTGCAGAGTATTTCCAAGGTGTTCAGCCTGGTGCAGGCCATCGATCATTCCGGCGAAGCGATCTGGGAACGCCTTGGCCATGAGCCGTCCGGTCAGCCGTTCAACTCGCTGGTGCAGCTGGAATTCGAGCGCGGGCGCCCACGCAACCCGTTCATCAACGCTGGCGCGCTGGTGATCTGCGACATCAACCAGTCGCGTTTCGCCGCACCGACCCTGTCGATGCGTGACTTCGTCCGGCGCCTGTCGGGCAACCCGCAAATCATGATCGACGGCAAAGTCGCCGACTCCGAATATCAGCACCGCGCGCGCAATGCGGCGATGGCTTACCTGATGCAGTCCTTCGGCAACTTCCACAACGACGTCGAAGCGGTGCTGCGCAGCTACTTCAGCCACTGCGCCCTGCGCATGAACTGCATCGATCTGGCCCGGGCGTTCTGCTTCCTGGCCAATGACGGTTATTGCAAACACAGCGGCGAACAGATTCTGACTCGGCGCCAGACTCAGCAGGTCAACTCGATCATGGCCACCAGCGGTCTGTACGACGAGGCGGGTAACTTTGCCTATCGCGTCGGTCTGCCGGGCAAGAGCGGCGTCGGCGGCGGGATCGTCGCGGTAGTGCCGGGGCAATTCACGGTGTGCGTATGGTCGCCCGAGCTGAATGCCGCGGGCAATTCGCTGGCGGGCATGGCGGCGCTGGAGATGCTCAGTTCGCGGATTGGCTGGTCTGTGTTTTAACCCTATAGCACGAACGCTGAAAAAACCTGTGGGAGCTGGCTTGCCAGCGATGGCGGCGGATCAGGCGACATCAATTTTGAATGTGCCGGCCTCATCGCTGGCAAGCCAGCTCCCACAGGGTTAGTCATGTTTGCGGAAGGTGTATTTCAGCGAAGAATCCTATACATTTTCCGGCCGCCCTCTGCATGGTGAATCCGCTTCATGTCTCTTGCGCTCGAACGTCTAGTCGCTGGCACGCCGATCCCTTTCGCTGGTAACCGCGTCACTGTGGTCAGCCCCGAACTGGCTGCGCGTTTTCAGCCCGGTGACCACCTTTTGGTGGAGCAGGTGACTGGCGAGTTATTGCTGATTCCGGTGGTGGATCAACAAGCGGCGTCTGTTGCGATCGAGCGCGCGGCTGCGGCGTTTGGCGCATTGTCGGCGGTGTCGGACGAGGCGATCAGCCAATTCTTCGATCTGTTCGCGCAACGTCTGGAAACCGCCGATTGCTGGGCGCAGATCGAAGCCGCCAACCTCACCGATATCGAGCGCGCCAAGGCTCGCGGACGTTCCACTACACGGCTGCTCGCCGATGAGCGCATGCGCCGCGACATGATTGCCGGTCTGCGGGCCTGGCGTGATGCGCCACCGACGCGCGGCAAAGTCATCAGCAGCGTCGAGCACGACGGCTGGAAGGTCGAGCAAGTGGTTTCGCCGCTGGGCATTGTCGCGTTTGTCTTCGAAGGTCGCCCTAATGTATTTGCCGATGCCGCCGGGGTTCTGCGCACCGGCAATACTGCGGTGCTGCGCATTGGCAGTGATGCGTTGGGCACGGCGCAAGCCATTGTCACTCACGCGTTGAACCCGGCGCTGGCAGCGGCGGGTCTTCCGGCGGGCGCTGTGTCGTTGGTGGAGAGCGTCAATCACGCGGCCGGTTGGGCGATGTTTGCCGATCGGCGCCTGTCGCTGGCGGTGGCTCGCGGATCGGGGCGTGCGGTCAGTCAGTTGGGCAGCATTGCGCAGCAGGCGGGGACTGCGGTCAGCCTGCATGGCACCGGTGGCGCGTGGTTGATTGCCGATCGAGACGCCGACGCTCAGCGCTTCGCGGCAGTAGTGCGCAACTCACTGGATCGCAAGGTCTGCAACACCCTGAATGTCTGCCTGATTCAGCGCGAACGTGCTGCTGAACTGGTGCCGCTGTTCCTTGATGCGTTGCAACAGGCCGGCACCGCACGCGGGCAGGGCTGCAAGTTGCACATCGTCGAAGGCAGTGAAAATTGCCTGCCGACCGAATGGCAGAGCGCGACGGTGCAGGTTTATCGCGCCGAGGGTTATCAGACTGAAGCGCTGGCCGAACCACTGGCGGAATCCGCGTTGGGCCGCGAGTGGGAATGGGAGGAAACGCCGGAAGTCAGCCTGATGATCGTTGACGATCTGGATCAGGCGATTGCGCTCTTCAACCGTTATAGCCCGCAATTCACCGTGTCGCTGATCAGCGAAAGTGCGCAGGTTCAGGAGCGTTTTTACAACGCAGTCAACGCGCCGTTCGTGGGCAACGGCATCACCCGTTGGGTCGATGGCCAGTACGCCCTGAACAAGCCGGAGCTGGGGCTTTCGAACTGGGAGAGCGGGCGCTTGTTTGCGCGCAGTGCGATTCTTTCGGGGGATGGCGTATTTACTGTCCGCAGTCGCATGACTCAAACAAACCTCACCGTAAAACGCTGAGTACCTTGTGTAGGAGCTGCCGCAAGCTGCGATCTTTTGATTTTGGTTTTTTAGAAGCAAGATCAAAAGATCGCAGCCTTCGGCAGCTCCTACAGGGTGATCAGGCAGCGGCTTTTGCTTGAACTGCGCAAACTGCCGGTTGCTCGGCCAGCGGTACAAAGGTGCGGCGGTCCGAGGACAACGCATCAATCGAGCCAGTCTCGATGTCGTACACCCAGCCATGCAAATTCAGCAGGCCTTTCTCCTGCGCCAGGCGCACGCTCGGATGGGTCTGGATATTCGCCAGTTGCGCGATCACGTTTTCGCGCACCATCGAACTCAATTTCGCCGCGTCACTGGCATGCGGCCGCGCCTCATTCACCACTTTCGCTGACTCGGCATGCTGCAACCAACCGCTGACGGCGGGCAGGTGATCCATGCATTTGCACTGGGCAATCGCCGTCATCGCACCGCAGTCCGAATGGCCGCAGATCACAATGTCGGTCACGCCGAGCACCGCCACGGCGTATTCCACCGTCGCCGAAACTCCACCCGGATGCGGACTGTAGGACGGCACGATATTACCGGCATTGCGAATCACAAACAGCTCGCCGGGTTCTTGCTGGGTCAGCAGTTCCGGCACGACCCGGCTGTCGGAACAGGTGATGAACAAGGTGCCGGGCTGCTGAGTGGTCGCCAGTTGTTTGAACAGTTCGGTGCGTTGCGGGAAGGCTTCGTTCTGAAACTTCAGGAAACCGTCGATCAGGGCTTTCATGTGCATGTCCTCTTCAATGGAGATCGGTGAGCCCGCACGCGAGGTGCGGGCCGGGACGCATCAGAACGGACGCAGGGGCAGGAATTTGCCGTCGAGGGTAACCACGGCGCGGGAACCGCCTTCCGGGTCTTCGACTTTTTTGATGTCCAGTTTGAAGTTGATCGCGCTGATGATGCCGTCGCCGAATTGCTCATGAACCAGGGCTTTGAGGGTGGTGCCGTAGATCTGGATCATCTCGTGGAAACGGTAGATGGTCGGATCGGTCGGCACACCGCTGAGGCTGCCGCGCAACGGGATGATCTGCATCGCCGATACATCAGCTGCATCCAGCTCAAGTTTGTCGCCGACCACTTGGGCAGCGCTTTCCGGCAGCGGATGCTGGCCGAGCAGGGCGGCGGTGACGAACGCCAGGCTCAGGCCGGTGCCGTCGGTGAGATCCTGCCACGACAGATTTTTGCCTGCCTTGGCGTCGAGAATGCGGGTGGTCAGGGCCAGGCTGGTGTCGTTGTAGGCGTGGGACTGTTGCATGGTGTCACTCCTTTCAGGGTTGGCTTGCTGTGTGGGACTGATCTTCTGCCGATTGACCCATAGCGTCCAAGACCCATATACAATGCTTCGCATAAGCCCTGCCTATAGATGGTGTGCCCGATGCTGTTGCGACATTTGCGTTATCTGCTCGCCGTTGCCGATCACGGCGGCTTCACCCGCGCTGCTGAAGCGCTGCATGTGTCACAGCCGACGCTGTCACAACAGATTCGCCAACTTGAGGAAACCCTCGGGGTGAACCTGTTTGATCGCACCTCCCGGTCGGTCAAGCCAACGGACGCCGGTGAGGCCTATATCGAATGCGCGCGGCGGGTGCTGGTGGAGCTGGAGGCGGGCAAGCGGGCGCTGCATGACGTGAAGGATCTGTCGCGTGGCACCTTGCGCCTGGCCATGACGCCGACGTTCATGGCGTATCTGGTCGGGCCGCTGGTGCGCGACTACACGGCGCGATTTCCGGGGATTCATCTGGAGATTTTCGAGTTGTCGATGGATGACATTGAGGCGGGGCTGGCGGATGACTCGCTGGATATCGCCATTGCCTTCACCCCGGTGCGCAATGCGGATATCGAGTGCATTCCGGCGTTCACCGAAGCTTTGGGAATCATGGTCGGGCGCGAGCACCCGTTGTACGACAGCACGTTAAGGCTGACACCGGATGACATCGCACAGCTGAATTTTGCCTTGCTGGCGCCGGACTTCATCACGCGCTTATCGGTGGATGAGTATTTCCGTCAGCACGGCATCACGCCCAAGGTGCGTATTGAAGTGAATTCGGTCAGTACGCTGCTGGAGGTGGTGCGGCATTCGCCGATTGCGACGATGTTGCCGGAGGCGATTGCGACTGAGGATCGCGCTTTGCGCAGGCTGCAGGTTGAAAGCGAAGCGCCGCAGCGCGGGGCGGCGTTGTTGCGGCGCAAGAATAATTATCACAGTGCGGCGGCGGAGGCGTTCACCAACCTTGTCCTCAAAACACATCCTCACCTGTAGGAGCTGCCGAAGGCTGCGATCTTTTGATCTTGTTTTTAAAAACCAAAGTCAAAAGATCGTCCGATCGCGGCCCGAGCCTTCGGCAGCTCCTACAGGGGATAGTAAAAAAGGGCCTGCTTCCATTGGGAAGCAGGCCCTTTTTTAATGTTGAAGTTGTGGCTTAGCAGAACCGATCAATCACCCGAACTTCATTCTTGTTCTGCATCGAGTCCCACGCCTGTTTCAGCGTCTGCAGAACATTACCGATGAAGTCCTTGTCGGCCGCGGCTTTTTTGCCGACATAACCTTGGCCGCGGCGGTACATCTTCAGGCGGGCCAGCAGGTTCTGATTGTTGCGGTCGAACTCTTCTTCGCCAGCGTGGGGCGCCAGGCAGTCGATATGCACTTGGCCCGACTTGCTGATCCACAGAATATGGCTGTCGAGGCTGTCTTTTTGCGCAGCGAACATACGAGCCAGTTCTTCGATAGTAGGTTGATTGTTCAGATTCATGATTTTGCCCCTTGACCAGTTTGGTGATCTTTCTAAGTTGATTCGCTAATACAGGTAGCCCATCGGTTAGTTGATCCCTGGCACCGAAACCAGGACGTCAGCGCTCGCCCGTTTGAAGTACGGGGTCGTGCATCTGTTGCATGTAGTCGTGTTGAATAACTGCTACGCAATAGCGTCACAACGAGGAGAAGCAGCGAAAACCGGGAGGCCTTTGTCGACGTTTTCAGGGTCGACGCACAAGCGTCTTGAGAATTTTCGCCAGCGCTTCTCGTCCTTGTACTGGACGTTCAGGCCAGGTCAGCTTCTTCAATCTGCCTTGTGGGCAGCGTGTATCCGGAAAAAACAACTCGGCGGTCAGACGAGTTTGCTCAAGCGTGTTACCCGTGTTCCCGATCGGGGAACGTCTTCATCATGCAAAAGCAAAACGACGCCGTCAACGGTTTTGTAGTGATTATTTTTGAGCACTACATATTGTCGGACAAAGCTGTTTTGGAATGAGAACGGATCCGTTCAGGCAACGGAAACGGGGCTGCGCAGGGTATAGAACGTGCACGGATAGCCGTCTACATCGCGGTGGCTCAAAGTGAGTTCGGCTCCGGCCAATTCCGGCATTAGCCTGGCCCAGAAGCGCTGTGCGGGCAGGTTGGCGTCGATATGGAAAATCTGCCACCGACCGGGGATTTGGCTCAAGAGGGCAGAGACGACAAACTGCGCGACGCCTTGGCCACGCATGCGTCGGGTTATGAAGAAGTAGCCGATATTGAATTCGGCGCCGGCGATGTGGGTTTCGTTATCCACCGTGACGAAGCCGGCGAGTTCGCCGTCGACGCGGATCAGAAAGGGTCGGGTGTCCGGGTGGCGCCAGTAAGCGTCTTTTGGCTGAAGGGCGAAGAAGCCATGCCCGGCGAGCTTCAGCGGCAGCCATTCGCTGAAGTCGTACGCGTAGAACTGCATCAGGTTTTCGATGATTTGCAGTTCGTCACGCTGGGCGGGGTGGAGTTCGATGTTGGGCATTTTGGCGAATCTCCCACTGTGATGACTCCAATATTGTGGACTCTGACTTTGTGGCGAGGGGATTTATCCCCGACGGCCTGCGCTGCAGGACTTTATTTGAATCAAGAGAGGGGCCGCTGCGCAGCCCATCGGGGATAAATCCCCTCGCCACAGGATCCCCTCACCATAAGAAACGTTGTTATTTGGCCGTGCGTTTGGTTGTGCCGGTAGCCTTGCTGCGCGTCGATTTGCGTTTTTTCTTCCACGGTGTAGCCGCTTTGCCGGTAGGCGGTGGGCCGCTGATGGTCAGGCTCAGAGCCGAGCAGCGAGTCACCTGCTTGCTCATCCACGCCGCTTGCTTGGTGACGAATTCTTCCAGGCTCATCTCACCGCTCTGCACCATGTCCAGCGCCTGTTCCCAGATCGCCGTGGTGCCGGGGTCGGCAATCGCTCGGGGTACGGCGTCGATCAGGCTGAACGCCGCCGGTGTTGCCGCGAGTGCCTTGCCGTTTTTCACCAGATAACCGCGATCAAGCAAACCCTGAATGATCGACGCACGGGTGGCTTCGGTGCCGATGCCGGTGGTGTCCTTGAGCTTCTGTTTGAGCAGCGGATCTTCCACCAGTTTGGCAACGTTCTTCATCGCCTTGATCAGATCGCCTTCGGTGTAGGGCTTGGGTGGCTGCGTCCACAAATCCTTGAGTTTCACATCAGCGACGGCGCAGTCGATACCTTGGCTCAGCGTCGGCAAGGTTTGCGGTGCCGGCGCTTCACGACCCTTGCTCGGTGCCAGTGCCTCGGGCAATGCGCGCTTCCAGCCCGGTTCGATGATCTGTTTACCAACCGCACGCAACGCTTCACCGGCGCAATCGAAATCAGCCTGAGTGCGGTCGTATTCATGGTTGGGTAGAAATTGCGCCAGATACCGCGCGCGGATCAGTGTGTAGACCGCGCGGTGCTTGCCCGTCAGGCGTTCTAGGTTCTTTGCCGCAGCGGTGGGGATGATGCCGTGGTGCGCGGTGACCTTGCTGTCGTTCCACGCCCGGGAGCGACGTTGCGGCTCGAGAAAGCCTTGCAGCGCTTCGAGGCTCGGGTCGGCCTGACGCAGTGCCGCGAGAATCCCCGGTGCCTCACCGTGCTGGCTCAGCGGCAGAAAACCGCAATCGCTGCGCGGATAGGTGACGACTTTGTAGGTTTCGTAGAGTGCCTGGGCGATGTCGAGGGTTTCCTGCGCACCGAGGCCGAGTTTCTTTGAGCAGACTTCCTGCAACGTACCGAGGTCGAAGGGCAGGGGCGCCACTTCACGCATGCGCTCGGTGCGCAGCTTGACGACCCGGGCAGTGGCGGCGCTGCCGATCGCGGCGGCGGCTTGTTGCGCGAGTGCCTGATTCAAACAACGATCCTGATCATCACAGACGTCCGGCGGCGCACGCCATTGCGCGGTAAACGGCGTGCCGTTGTGCAGCAGATGCACATCGATCGCCCAAAACGGCACCGGTACGAAGTCGGCGATGCTGCGATCGCGATCCACCACCAGGCGCAACGTCGGCGTTTGTACTCGACCGACCGGCAACACACCTTGATAACCCGACTGTCGGCCGAGCAGGGTGAAGAGGCGGCTCATGTTCATGCCGATCAACCAATCGGCCCGGGAGCGACCCAGTGCCGAGTGATAGAGGCTGAAAGTCTCTGCACCTGGCTTCAGCGCGGCCAAGGCCTTGCGGATCGACGCCTCGTCCAGTGCCGACAGCCACAAGCGGCGGATCGGCCCGCGATAGCGGCAATGCTCGACCAGTTCCCGGGCAATCATCTCGCCCTCACGGTCGGCGTCGGTGGCGATGATCAGTTCGCTGGCCTCGCCGAGCAGGCGTTTGACTGCTTTGTACTGACTGGCGGTGCGCGGCTTGACGGTCATTTTCCATTTGTCCGGAATGATCGGCAGATCTGCCAGTACCCAGCGCTTGTAGCGTGCGTCGTAGGCGTCCGGCGGAGCGGTTTCCAGCAAATGGCCGATGCACCAGGTCACCGTGACGTCTGTTCCCAGCCAGCAGCCGTCGCCCCGGCGCCTGGCACCGAGTACGGCCGCAATGTCTTTGGCCTGGGAAGGTTTTTCACAGAGGTACAGCCGCATAGCCACCACGTCGATCAATGTCCGAAGAGGTGCACAGAATGGCCGCACTTACGCCCATGGGCAACTTTTATCTGTATGGATATACAGATAAAAAGGGTTGCGGGAAGTGACTGGCATCGCGGCGACGCGGTTAGCGTTCAAGATTGCCGTTCGGCCGTGAAGTCCACCTGAACCTGACACATGCGCTATACCTGAACCGGTCTGTTCGCCGTATCAGGAGAGCCCCATGAAAACCTCCGGCCCCAGCCCCGTCATCACCCTCGAACAACTTACAGGTTGCCTGCTGGTGAAATTCCATGGCATCCAGGTTGCCGCATCCTCCCACGCGATGATCCTCAACGAGGCCAACTACCCGCCGGTTTACTACGTCCCTCGCGAAGACATCGACGAAAAGTATTTCGCCCGCACCGACCACACCAGTTACTGCCCGTACAAGGGCGACGCCAATTACTTCAGCCTGCAGGTGCCGGGGCATGAGGGGGCGAATGCGGTGTGGACTTACGAGAAACCGAAAATATCGGTCGATCAGATCAAAAACTATGTGGCGTTTTATCCGGATCAGGTGAAGTTTGAGGTGATCAAGGCAGATGCCTGACCTCTCGCTGAGGAGGTTCAAGTGGGGTGGTGAATTCTGTGGTGAGGTGATTGTGTGGTGAGGGGATTTATCCCCGATGGACTGCGCAGCAGGCCCTTTTTTAAGGGGGCCGCTCCGCGACCCATCGGGGATAAATCCCCTCGCCACAGGGGTCCTCACCACAGGGTCTGTGGCGAGAGGCAACTTTCAGTTCTTGTCCAGATCGATATTCTTCGTCTCGCGCAGAAAGATCATCCCCACCACCAGGCTCACCCCGGTGATCAACACCGGGTACCACAGCCCGTAAAAAATATCCCCGGTGTACACCACCAGCGCAAACGACACCGTCGGCAGAAATCCGCCGAACCAGCCGTTGCCAATGTGGTACGGCAGCGACATCGAGGTGTAGCGGATGCGGGTCGGGAACAGTTCGACCATCAGCGCCGCGAGCGGGCCGTAGCACATGGCGGAGATGATGATCAGCGCCACGATCAGGGCGACGATCATCGGTTTGTTGGTCTGCTGCGCATCGGCCTGTTGCGGATAGCCGGCGAGGGTGATTGCGCCGCGTAAGGCCGATTCATCGAAGCCGTCGAGTTTCACGTCGCCAACACTGACCTGTACGGCGCTGCCGGCCGGTGCGGCGGCGCTTGAGTAGGGCAGGCCTTGTTTGACCAGGAAGGTTTTGACCTTGTCGCACGGGCTGTCAAATTTCGCCTTGCCCACCGGATCGAACTGGAAGGTGCAGGTTGCAGGGTCGGCCAGCACCGTGATTGGCGCCTGACGGCTGGCCTGATCGATCGCCGGGTTGGCGTAATGCGCGAGGGATTTGAAAATCGGGAAGTACAGCACCGTCGCCAGCAGCAGGCCGAGCATCAGCACCGGTTTGCGCCCGACCTTGTCCGACAGCCAGCCGAAGAAAATGAAGAACGGCGCGCCGATCACCACGCTGATAATCAGCAAGGTGTTGGCCAGCGCCGGATCCATTTTCAGAAACTGGGTGAGGAAGAACAGCACGTAGAACTGTGCCGCGTAGAAGGTCACGGCTTGCCCGGCGTTGATGCTGAACAGGGCGATCAGCACGACTTTGAGGTTTTCCCATTTGCCGAAGGATTCGCGGATCGGCGCTTTCGAGGTTTTGCCTTCCTCTTTCATCTTCAGATAGGCCGGCGACTCGTGCAGGCTCAGGCGAATCCAGGTGGAAATGCCCAGCAGCACAATCGACAGCAGGAACGGAATTCGCCAGCCCCACACTTCAAACTGGTCGCCCGTAAAGTAGCGGCAACCGAGCACCACCAGCAGCGACAGCAGCAGGCCGAGGGTCGCGGTGGATTGAATCCAGCTGGTGTGGAACCCGCGTTTACCCATCGGCGCGTGCTCTGCGACGTAGGTTGCGGCGCCGCCGTACTCGCCACCGAGCGCCAGGCCCTGAAGCATGCGCAGCACCACCAGAATGATCGGCGCGGCGATGCCGATGCTGGCGTAGGTCGGCAGCAAACCGACGCAAAATGTTGCCACACCCATCAGAATGATCGTCGCGAGGAAGGTGTATTTGCGCCCGATCATGTCCCCCAACCGACCGAACACCAGTGCTCCGAACGGCCGCACGATGAATCCGGCGGCAAACGCCATCAGCGCAAAGATGAACGCCGTGGTGTCGTTGACTCCGGCGAAAAACTGCTTGCTGATCACTGCCGCGAGGGCGCCGTAGAGGAAGAAGTCATACCACTCGAACACCGTCCCCAGTGATGAAGCGAAGATGACTTTGCGTGTATCCGGGCTGGTGTCCGCGTTGTACGCGGCGTCCAGCGGCTGAGCGTGTTCTGACATATCGGTTCCCTCACAGTGATTGTTTTTGTTGTTCCACTGGTGTTGCGTGTCCGGGTGCTGCGCGATGCCTTGAATTAACGCGGTTCCCTGTAGGAGCTGCCGAAGGCTGCGATCTTTTGATTTTGTTTTTTACAATCAAAAGCAAGGTCACAGGATCGCAGCCAGCGGTGAACTCCTACAGGGTTTCGGTGAGTTCGGGTTTTTGGGTTTGGCTCCTTTTTTCCGGGTTGAGGATCAGTTGCGCGGCCTTCTCGGCAATCATCAGCGTAGGCGAGCAGGTGTTGCCCGAGATGATCCTCGGCATGATCGAGGCGTCGGCAACGCGCAAACCGGGCACGCCGTGTACGCGCAACTGCGCATCGACCACCGCATCGCCGTCATTGCCCATGCGGCAGGTGCCGACCGGATGGAAAATCGTCGTGCCGATCCGCGCCGCCGCTTCGTGCAGTTGCTCCTCGCTTTGCAGGCTGTCGCCCGGCAAATACTCGACTGGTTTGAACGCTTGCAGGGCAGGGGCGCTGACGATACGTCGGGTCAGGCGGATGGCGTCGGCGGCCACGCGCAGGTCTTCGGGGTGGCTCAGATAATTGGGTTGAATCAGCGGCGCCTCTTGCGGATCCGCCGAGCGAATTTCGATGCGGCCACGACTCTGCGGACGCAAATCGCACACCGACGCGGTGAAGGCCGGGAAGCTGTGCAACGGCTCGCCAAAACGCTCCAGCGACAGCGGTTGTACGTGGTATTCAAGGTTTGCCGACGTCTGCTCCGGCCCCGAGCGGGCAAACGCGCCCAACTGACTCGGCGCCATCGACAACGGCCCGCTGCGGTCGTACAGATAACGCAGACCCATGCCCATCTTGCCCCACACACTGCCGGCGATCTGGTTGAGGGTGCGGGCGTTTTCCAGTTTGTAGATCAGGCGCAGTTGCAGGTGATCCTGCAAATTGCCGCCAACCCCCGGCAACTCATGAATCACGCCAATGCCGAGGCGTTCCAGCAGCGGTCGCGGGCCAATCCCGGAGCGCTGCAGAATGCTCGGCGAGCCGACCGAACCGGCGCACAACACGATCTCTTTGCGCGCCTTGAACTGTTTGCCCAGGCCTTCATGACGCGCACTGACAGAAGAGGCGCGACCGTCCTTGAGCAAAACACGATCGACCTCAACCCCGGTCAGCACCGTCAGATTCGCCCGGTCACGTATCGGTTTGAGAAAGGCTTTGGCCGCGTTCCAGCGCACGCCGGCCTTCTGATTGACCTGAAAGTAACCGCAACCCTCGTTGTCGCCCTGATTGAAGTCCTCAACAGAGGCAATCCCACTTTGTTCAGCGGCGCTGCGAAAGGCATCCAGAATCGGCCACGACAAACGCTGTTGTTCGACCCGCCATTCACCCTTGGCGCCATGAAATTCAGCGTTGCCAGCAAAGTGGTTTTCGCTCTTTTTGAATAGCGGCAGCACGTCGTTCCAGGCCCAGCCCGGATTGCCTTCCGCCGCCCAGCCGTCGTAGTCGTTGGCCTGGCCGCGCATGTAGATCATGCCGTTGATGGAAGAACAGCCGCCAAGCACTTTGCCGCGCGGATAGCTCAGGCTGCGACCTTGCAGACCGGGTTGCACTTCAGTCTTGAAGCACCAATCGGTGCGCGGGTTGCCAATGCAAAACAGGTAACCGACGGGGATATGAATCCACGCATAGTTGTCGCGTCCGCCAGCTTCGAGCAGCAACACGCGCTGATGTGGATCAGCCGACAGCCGATTGGCCAGCAAACACCCGGCGGGGCCTGCGCCGACCACGATGTAATCGTATTCATCGAGGGAAGTCTGCATTCCCTGACCTCGCTTTTTGTTTTTATTGTCGGACACTCTAGTTGTTAGCTTTCGTTAAAAGAATGTTAGTTTTTGCGCAGCCGCTGTGCGTTTTCGAACAGCCTTGATGACCCTCGCTGACAAGGACACGCCATGTTCGACTGGAACGACCTGCGGTTTTTTCTCGAGTTGCAACGCAGTGGACGCTTGCTCACCGCGGCCCGCCGTCTGAACACCACCCACGCTACGGTCGCCCGTCACATCGAGGCCATCGAAAAAAGCCTTGGCACTGCGCTGTTCGTTCAGCACGCCCAAGGCTACGAAATGACCCCGGCCGGGGAGGCGCTGCTCAAGCACGCCGAAGCCATGGAAAACGTCGCGTTGCTGGCTCAGGAGGAAATCACCCAATCCACCGCACCACTGGGCAAGATTCGCGTCGGTGTCACCGAAGGTCTCGGCGTCAAGTTCCTCGCCAGTCGCATGATTGGTCTGTTCGAGCGTTACCCGGGCCTGGAAGTGGAATTGGTCGCGGTGCCGCGCTTCGTCAGCATCCTCAATCGCGAGGCGGAAATCAGCATTCATCTGGAGCGCCCGGCGGCGGACATGCTGGTTACGCGCAAACTCACCGACTATCGACTTGCGCTCTACGCCAGCCAGAAGTACCTCGATAACGCGCCGCCATTGCTCAGCCGCGAAGACCTCGGGCGACATGCGTGGATTGGCTACGTCGATGATCTGCTGTTCAGTCAGGAGCTGATGTTCCTCAACAGCTTCTGCCGCAGCCCTCGCGTGGTGTTCCATAGCACCAGCGTCATCGCTCAGCAGGAAGCCGCGCGTTCGGGATTGGGCATTGCGGTATTGCCTTGTTATATGGCGGCGTCTGACCCGGATCTGGTGCCATTGCTGCCGGATGAGAGCATCGAGCGCAGTTACTGGATCAGCACGCGGCGCGAGTTGCACAAGTCGGTGCGGTTGCGGGTGGTTTGGGATTATGTGGTGGGGTTGTGTGAGGCGGAGCAGGGGTTGTTGCTGAACCTTTAAGATCAAAAGATCGCAGCCTTCGGCAGCTCCTACCCCGATCTCTGTAGGAGCTGCCGAAGGCTGCGATCTTTTGATCCTATGACTCACATCAGGGGTTGACTGATATATGGATATCCGTATATTCGGTTTTCCATATGTACGAGTCCGGTCCCATGATCACCCCCACCGAAGTCTTCAAAAGCCTGGCCGATGAGACCCGCGTCCGCGCCACCCTGTTGATTGCCGATCAGGGTGAGTTGTGTGTCTGCGAGCTGATGTGCGCCCTCGACGACAGCCAGCCAAAGATCAGCCGTCACCTGGCACAACTGCGCAGCAACGGTTTGCTGCTCGATCGCCGCCAAGGCCAATGGGTCTATTACCGCCTCAATCCGGACCTGCCGGATTGGGTTCGCGAGATCCTGCAAGTGACGTGCAAAGCCAATGCCGACTGGCTCAAGGACAACGCCTCGCGTCTGCACAAGATGGATGGACGTCCTGTCCGCGAAGCGGCGTGCTGCTAAATCATTAATATCTGCTGGAGCAACCCATGCGAATCCTGTTCATGTGCACGGCCAACAGTTGCCGCAGCATCCTCTCCGAAGCAATGTTCAACCACCTGGCGCCGTCGGGATTCGAAGCGCTGAGTTCCGGGAGTTTCCCCAAAGGCCAGGTGTTGCCACGCAGTCTCTCGACCTTGCAGCAGGCCGGCATTGCCATCGACGGCTTGTACAGCAAGGGTAACGATGCGTTCGAAAGCAACCCGCCGGATATCGTCATCACCGTCTGCGACAAAGCCGCTGGCGAAAGCTGCCCGGTGTATTTCGGCCCGGCACTGAAAGCCCATTGGGGGCTGGAAGATCCGTCCGAAGTGAGCGGTGACGAAGTCGCGATTGACGCCGCTTTTCGCGCCACCCTGGCGCGCATCGAGCAACGCTGCAAAGCCTTCCTGGCATTGCCTTTCAACCGCCTCAGCCGCGACGAACTCAAACTCGAACTCGACCGAATCGGTACGCTTTAAGGAGGACTGACAATGTCCGACCACTTGCCCAATCTTGATCCAACCCTGTTCGAAGGCTTGCCAACCTCAGCCTCGGGCGAACACAAACCACGCATTCTGTTGCTCTACGGATCGACCCGCGAGCGCTCGTTCAGCCGCTTGCTGGTAGAGGAGGCTGCGCGCCTGCTCGAACATTTCGGCGCCGAGACGCGCATCTTCAATCCGTCTGGTTTGCCACTGCCTGACGACGTCCCGGTCGACCATCCGAAAGTGCAGGAACTGCGCGAACTGGTGCTGTGGTCGGAAGGCCAGGTCTGGTGCTCTCCGGAACGCCACGGCGCGATGTCGGCGGTGTTCAAGGCGCAGATCGACTGGGTGCCGCTGGAGCTTGGCGCGGTTCGCCCGACTCAGGGCAAAACCCTGGCAGTGATGCAGGTGTGCGGCGGCTCGCAGTCGTTCAACGTCGTCAATCAATTGCGCGTGCTGGGGCGCTGGATGCGCATGTTCACCATCCCCAACCAATCCTCGGTGCCCAAGGCCTGGATGGAATTCGACGAAGCGGGGCGGATGAAACCATCGCCGTTCTATGACCGCGTCGTCGATGTGATGGAAGAGCTGGTGAAATTCACCGTGCTGCTGCGCGACCGTCAGGACTTTCTGGTTGATCGCTACTCCGAACGCAAAGAAAGCGCCGAGCAACTGATGGCGCGGGTCAACCAGCGTTCGATTTGAGGGCAACCCGACGAACGTTGCACAAACCTTCTAGCCGCACGCAGCCGATTGTGGATTACTGCGTGCAGCCCATCACTGTATGCAAGCCATGAGCAACTGGATCAACCTCAGCCACGACCGCGAAACCGGCATCGAAACCCTGCACGCGCATTTCGCCGGGCACGCGCACGCGTACGATCCGCACTGGCACGAAACCTACCTGATCGGCTTCACCGAGCAAGGCGTACAGCGCTTCAACAGCCGCAGAGCTCGGCATGACAGCACGCCGGGCAAGGTCTTCATGCTCGAACCGGGCGACATCCATGACGGCGATGCGCCGAGTCCTGAGGGCTTCACCTATCGCATGCTGTACCTGCAACCTTCGTGGCTGGAACAGGCGCTGGACGGTTTGCACCTGGGCAGTTACGGCAGCGGTTTGCCGGGCATTGGCAGCGTATTGAATGACGACCCGGAACTGGCTCGGGCAACGTTGTTTGCGTTCAACGCGCTGCATCAACAAGACGTGCAAATGGTCCGAGACGTGGCGCTGGACACGTTGCTCGAACGCCTGGCTTCGCATTTGTACAAGCGCCCGCAGGTATCCACCGCCAACCGGGCACCCTTGATCGCCCGACAGGCCCGGGATTACCTCATGGCCTACCACGAACAAGACATCAGCCTGCACACCCTCGCACAAGTCTGCGGCACCGACCGCTTCCGCCTGACCCGGGCGTTCAAGGCCGCTTATGGTTTGGCACCGCACGCCTGGCTGATTCAGCTGCGCCTCAGCCGTGGCCGCCAGATGCTCGCCGCCGGCGTGCAACCGGCGGACGTCGCCAGCAGACTTGGCTTCTCTGACCAAAGCCACCTCGGCCGCTGGTTTGTACGCGCCTACGGCATCACCCCCGGCGCCTATCAACAGCGCGCCACAGGCATCATCCGCCGCTGAACAAACGTTCAAGACTGCCGCTCAGCCAATTGCCAAAGTAAGCCCTGACTTCCTAAAGGGCCGTGCCATGCTTGCGTTCATCCTCTTCGCCTTCGTCGCCTCCATCACCCCGGGCCCGACCAACCTGATCGTCCTCAGCACCAGCGCCCGACGTGGCTGGCGACCGTGCCTGCCGATCATCCTCGGCGCCGGCATGGGCGCAGCCTCGCTGGTTTGGGTGGCGGGCGCCGGCGCCAGCACGCTGATGCTGCCCGGCGTACGCCCGATCATCAGCGGCCTCGGGTTGTGCTGGATGCTGTGGCTGGCGTGGCAGATTTTCAGTGCGCCGGTCACCGACATCGGCGCCGCTGCAGGGGAAGAAAAAGCCGAGATGGGCCTGATTGGCGCGGCGTTGTTGCAATGGGTAAACCCCAAATCGTGGTTCATGGCGATTGCCGTGATCAGTGTGTTCACCGCTCAGGGGCAAGGGCTGAATGCGCTGTGTCTGGTGTTCTTTCTGGTGTCGTTGCCGTGCCTCGCGATCTGGGCGTTGCTGGGGCGGGGCGCTGCGCGATGGCTGAGTAATCCGGCGCAGTTGCGCTGGTTGAACCGGGGGCTGGCCGTGTTGCTGGTGGTCTCATCGGCGACTGCGATCTTGCACAGCTGACGCTCAGGATAAGCGGGCCGGGCCTGGCCGATCATTGTCCATGCGGTACCGACAACGTCGCGCGCAGGCCGCCCTCAGCTCGATTGACCAACGTAATCCGTCCACCCAAACGCGTTGCGATGGTGTTGACGATGGTCAGCCCCAATCCCGCACCCTGAGGATTGCCACGGCTGTAGAAACGTTCGAACAACCGCTCTCGATCCTCCTCATCAATGCCTGGCCCTTGATCTTCGACACGCAAATGGCAGAAGCCGTTGTCCTCAGTCAGCGTGACGGTGATCACGCCGTGTTCCGGTGAGAAGTTGGCGGCGTTGGTGATCAGGTTGTTCAGGGCAATATCGATGGCAGTGGCGCTGGCCATGACGTGGAACGGTTCGGCGCTGTCCTCGAAGGTCAGTTCCAGCTGTTTGCTCAGCAGCCACGGTGTCAGTTGCACCAGGCTGTTGCGCACGGTTTCGCTGAGGTCGATGCGTTGCAGCGGCGGCGGGTCGGATTTCGGTTCGAGGCGTGCCATGGTCAGCAACTGGTTGACCAGACGGCTGGTGCGGTCGACGCCGGAGATCAGAAATTCCAGGGATTCGCGGCGCTCCTGCTCGGTGCCGGCCTCCAGCAGGTTTTGCGCATGCACGCGCAGCACCGCCAGCGGGGTGCGCATTTCATGGGCGGCGTCAGCGATGAAGCGGCGTTCGCGGCCGAGCACTTCCTGAATCTGCGCGAGCATGCGGTTAAGGGCTGCCTGCATGGGTTCCAGTTCGCTGGGTAGCGGCGTGAGTTGCAATGGCTCCAGCGAACCACTGTGGCGGGCGCGCAGGGTGGCGGCCATGTTCGCCAGAGGCTTAAGGCCCCAGCCGATGGCGAGCCAGATCATCGCCGCCAGAATCAGGCTGCCGAGCACGTTCGGCCACAGGGTGTGCCGGACGATGCGGTCGACCAGGTCGGCGCGCACATCATCGCGCTCGCCAACCCAGATGCGCAGGCCGTTCTGCTTGTCTTCCAGCATGAACGCCCGCCATTGCCGGCCTTTCAAATCCACCACGTCGCTGAAGCCCGGTCGGGTCGGCGGTGCGGTGAAGGAAGGCGCGCTAGCAGTGTGTACCAACACTTCACCTTTGGGGTTCCATACCTGAAAGGCGATCTTGCTTTCGTAAGGATGACCATCAACCCGTGGCTTGGCTTCGCCCAAGGCCTGATTGAACGCTTGATACAATTGCGCGTGCTCGGTACTCGCCATCGGCATGCGCATCACGCCTTGCAACAGACGCGCGTTCTGCGCCAGTTGAGCATCGTAGACTTCAGCGATTTCGTGGTTACTGTCATGCACGTTGAATGTGCTGAGCACTGCCAGGCCGGTCAGCAACAGGCCGATGATCAGCGTCAGCGTGCGGCGTCGGATTGAAGTCATCGGCGCTCCTCCACCAGATAACCCACACCACGGATGGTGCGGATCAGGTCGGTGGAGAATTTCTTGCGCAGGTGATGGATATGCACTTCCAGAGTGTTACTTTCCGCTTCCTCATTCCAGCCGTAGAGCAACTGGATCAGCTGATCGCGGGTCATCACCCGGCCCGGCGGCGAGAGCAATTCGTGCAGCAACTGATATTCCTTGGGTGTCAGCGCCACTGGTTGGCCCTGATAGCTGACCTGCTGGGTGCCGGGGTTGAGGCTGATGCCGGCGTGTTCGATCAGCGCCTGAGCGCGCCCCGCACTGCGCCGCAACAGAGCGCGCAAACGCGCCTTGAGTTCTGCCAGATCGAACGGTTTGACCAGATAATCGTCGGCCCCGGCATCGAGCCCGGCGATGCGGTCTTCGGTGGCATCGCGGGCGGTAAGAATCAGCACCGGCAGATTCGAACCGCTGTCGCGCAAACGGCGCAGCACTTCGATGCCGTCCATGCGCGGCAGACCGAGATCGAGTACCGCCAGGTCGAAAGTTTCACTGAGCAGTGCATGCAATGCGCTGGCGCCGTCCTTGAGCCAGTCGACGGTGTAACCCTCACGCCCCAGCGCCTGATGAATGCCTTCACCGAGCGCGACGTCATCCTCAATCAGTAATAAACGCACGCGCACTCCTTCAGTCGAGTTTCTTGTTGACGTCCACCAGCAGGGCGGCGATCTCTTTGCGGCGCCCGGCGTCGGCGCTTTCCCGGCCTGGGCGCGGAGCGGCTTGCAGGGCTTTTTGCAGCGCTGCCTTGGCTTCAGCGTAGCGTTTTTCACGGTAGAGGTGATCACCCCAGAAGTACAGGCTGTCGATGCCGTTGGGGTTCAGTTGCAACGCCTGCTTGAGCAATTGCTCGGCCTTGTCGCTGTCACCAAAACCGATCGGCCAGCCCGGCACTCGGTCGTACAGCGCGGCGAGGCTGGTGTAGGCTGAGCCATTCAAGGCTTTGGGATCCAGGGTCAGGGATTTTTCCAGGTCAGCCTTGGCGTCCTTGGCTTTGCCCAAGGCGCCGAGCCCACCCTCGGCACCGGCCCAACTGCTGGTGACGATGCCCTTCCAGATCCACGCTTCGGCCACGGCGGGGCGTTGCGTGGTAAAGGCAGTCGCCTCGGTTGATAGCTGTTCGAAGGCGGCGGCGCGCTGTTTTTCCGCGACTTCATATTGGATATGCGCCCAGCTCTGCTGGATCCCGGCAAGGCGTTGTTGATCGGCGGCGTCCAGCGCCCAGACAGATTGGCTGAGGGCACCGAGCAGCAGGCAGGCGAAGGCTTTTTTCATGGTTTGAGGGTCTCGTTGTCGGTTTTTTCGCTGAAGCGTCGGATCAGCGGCAACTGCTTGCGCAGGCCACGATCCACCAGATGCGGCAGTAAATTGTTCAGGCGTACGAAGAACCGCTCGGGCCAGCCCAGATACAAATCGCGGCGATCGCCGGCGATTGCGTGCATCACCGCCGACGCCACGGTTTGCGGATCATCGACGTTGGCCTTGAGTGCATCGTTCAAGGCTTGCGCGGCCGTGCTGTTCATCGACGTGCGGGTGGCACGCGGCGCGACGTAAAGAACGCTGACCCGCGTGTCAGCCAGCTCCCGGCGCAGCGCTTCGGAGAAACCGCGCAAGGCAAACTTGCTCGCGCAGTAACTGGCATAACCGGCATAGCCGATCGAGCCATAAGTGGAGCCAACATTGACCACCATGGCGCTGTCCGCCTGCTTGAGCAGCGGTAACAGCAGTTTCGTCAGGCAGATCGGCGCACTGACATTCACCGCCAGCATGGCGTTGATGTCGCTGTCATCGAGCTGTTCGAGCATGGCGAAGTGGTTGACCCCTGCCGCGTTGATTAGCAGGTTGATGCCGCCGATGGCTTCGGCGGCGACCAGCACTTTGTGCCGGTCGCTGAGGAAGGTCAGGTCGGCGCCGATCCAATACAGATTTTGCGGATAACGCTCAAGCAACGGTAGCAGCGCTTCCTGATGCCGGGCCACGGCCAGCACCCGCGCACCGGCGGCGCACAAGGCACTGGCGATGGCCATGCCGATACCGCCACTGGCGCCGGTCAGGACAACACGCGCTTCATGCAGCTGCATGTTGAGCCTGCACTTCACGCGGCAAGCCACGGAACATATCGGTGTACAGGCGATACACGACTTTCGAGGCGTGGATCACGGCGGCCTGGTCTTGCGGGTCCTCGAGCTGGTCATCAGTCGGCGGTAGGTCTGCATGTGCTCGATGTCCAGCGAACCGTGAGAACTGAGGTAGCTGAACGCCGTTTCCGGCAACCCCAGACGCTCGCGAATGCTGCCCGCCGCGTGGGTGGCCAGGGCAATGCTGGTGCCCTCAAGCACATTGACCATGCCGAACAGCCCCACCGGATTGCCCCGGGCGATCAGGTCGTACAGGAAGCTGACCATCAACTCGATCGACAGCGACGGCTGACCATCACGCACCGAATCACGATCACCGCCACTGGCGGCAATGTCGTTGAGCACCCACTGTTCATGGCCGTATTCATCCTCGATGTACTCGCACACCGCTTTGCGCAACCACTCCAGGCGTGTCGGCAAACGCGCGCCGCAAGCCATCATTAACGGCACCGTGTGGCGCACGTGGTAATAGGCCTGGGCGAGAAATTCCCGATAGCTCTCAAGGCTGACCTTGCCTTGCAGCGCATCAACGATGATCGGCAGGTTGAACAGCTCGTGGCGTTCCTGTTGTGTGGCTTCTTGCAGGGTGTCGAAAAAACTCATGATGCGGATGCCTCGCAGATAACGGATTCGGTCAATTGGGCGTGGTACTGCGCGACGATGGCTTCGCGGCGCGGGCGGCCATTGGCGGTAAGCAGGCCATTGGCGGCGGTGAAGGGTTGGGATAGACGCGTCCAGCGGTGTACTTGGGCGTAATCGGGCAAAGCTTCGTTCGCTTCGGCGACGGCCGCAGCCAGATCAGCGTCGCTGCAATCGGCGCGATGCGGCCAGAGCAGGGCGTGGTTGTGCGGCATCGCTTCGCCGTAGACGAAGGCCTGGGCGATGTGGCGGCGCTGGGTCAGCTCCGACTCGACCCATTCCGGGTTGACGTTGCGCGCGAAACTGGTGACGAACTGATGCTTCTTGCGACCCTTGAGAAAGAGGAAACCTTCCGGGTCGAACTCGCCCAGGTCGCCGCTCGGCCACCATTCTTCGGCGTACGGCGCATCCCCCAGGTAACCCAGCAGCGGCGAACCCTTGATCAGCACTTCGCCGTCTTCGGCCAGCCGCACTTCGACATGCGGCAGGGGCCTGCCGACGCTGCCTGGGCGCCGGGCACCGGGGCGATTGAGGCACACCACCGATGCACATTCGGACAAGCCATAACCTTCGTAAACCGGCAGGCCGACACGTTGCGCACGGTGCAGCAGATCCTCGGAAACCCGCGCGCCGCCGACGGCGGCAAAACGCAGTTTTTGTGGATTGAAGGCTTTTTGTTCGGCGGCACTGACCAGCATCAGCAACAGCTGCGGCACCAGAATCAGACTCTCCGGTGCACGGCTGGCCAGATAGCCCAGCAGACGCGGCACATCGACGCCGCTGGCGCCCTGAATGCCGAGGGTTTTCTGGCTCGGCAGGCTCAACATCGCACCGGCATACAGCGCCGCATAACAACCGAGGTTTTCCAGCAGAATCGCCAGCGGCAGCAGGGCCAGATGATGTTGTGGATCAGTCGGTTCACTGGCCTGATCCAGCTCACGGGCCACACGCAAAAAACTCTCGGCACTCAAACACACGCCTTTCGGCGTGCCGGTGGTGCCGGAGGTAAACGTCAGTTTTGCGGTGCCGGCGGGCATGCTGCTTGGGCCACTGAATGTGCGGCACCAGAACTCGCCGTTCTTCACATAACCGGCGCCGAGCAACTCGGCCTCCAGCTCTGGCTCGACAATCACCCGTTCAGCCTGACTCAGCTCCAGACAATGGGCGCGTTGCGCCGGGCTGAAAAACGGCGGCAGCGTCACACAGGTCAGGCCTTCGAACAGCACCGCCAAATCCCAGAGCATCGCGTCGACGCCGTTATCCAGCACCAGTGCGACCACTCGCACATGTTCATCGCGCAAACGCTCCTGGCGATACAGCACCTCGGCGTACAGGGTCGTGTAATCGATTTTCAGCGTATCGCCCCACAGCGCGACCGCGTTGTCGTTGCGCCCGGCATGGCTGCGCAGGGTTTCCTGAAAACGTTGCAGTTCAAGCGACATGGAAAGCTCCTTCAATCGAAGTCGGCAATCCCAGCCGGTTAAACAGTCCGATATTGCGCAAATGGATAAACCCGGCGCGGATGTTGCCGACGTGAACCCAAGGTTTGCTTTCGTAATAACTGCCCCAATGTTGACGCTCGTCACCCAGTCGCTCCGGGTCTGCGGCGCACAATGTCACTGGATTCAGGCCGAGACGATGGAAGCTGTTGACCAACCCGATATTGCCGGTGAACGTCACCCACTCCAGACCGCCCATGGCCAGTAAATAGGTGATGGCGATGATGCTCAGGCGCGCACTGCCGGTGTCGCTGGCGGCTAGGTTGCCGACTTCGACAATGCCGTTGCGCGTCACCGGGCGATCCGCCGCCGCGCTGATCAGTGGTTCGATCGGCTCATCCAGATAGCGCTCAAGAAACAGCGGCTCTAAATGAGCGCGACGTACACCGGCCACCGCGCACAGCTCACCTGCGGCGTTGTGCACGCCGAACAGCTCGGGCATGAACTGGCGGATGTCGGCGCCGTGGGCCTTGCGAAAGCGTTGCTGAATGAACGCTTCGAACGCTGTTCGTTGTGCGTCGTCGGGCAAAGCATTCGTCAGCATCATCTGCGGCGCTTCGGTTTGGCCGAAGTGCAGGGGCAGGGGGATGTTCCAGTCGAAATCGGGCATGGGCAGGACGCCTCCCTCAAAGATTTGAGCGAAGTATCCGAGCCATTTCTTAACGAAGTCTGAAGGTGAAAAAAGGTTAATCCACGGGCCGATCTTCAGACTGTCTTAAGACTGACCGGGCAGGGTGACACCGTCGGTTCGCCCGGCCAAAGGAACGTGACCGTCGACCCCATCGACCGTCATCCACGACAATCACGAGGCGCATCTTATGACTCGCGACAACGCCGCAACCCGTTATGGAAAACTTTCAATCACGATGCACTGGCTGATGCTGGTGCTGTTCGTCGGCGTTTACGCCTGCGTCGAAATCAAGGGCTACATGCCCAAGGGCAGCGAAGCGCGCGGCCTGCTGATGGGCTTTCACGGCCTGTTCGGCGCCAGCATCTTCGCCCTGGTGTGGCTCCGCTTGCTCGGCCGCCTGACCCCGCGCCCACTGATCACCCCCAACCCCCCAGCGTGGCAAACCGGCCTCGCGCACCTCACGCACCTCGCCCTCTACGGCCTGATGATCGCCACCCCGATCCTCGCCTGGCTGATGCTCGCCGCCGGCGACAAACCGTTCCCGTACTTCGGCTTCCACATACCGGCACCGGTCGCCATCGACCCAGACTTCGCCAAACGCCTGAAGTACTGGCACGAACTGATCGGTAGCGCCGGCTACTGGCTGATCGGCCTGCATGCGGTGGCGGGGTTGTTTCACCATTACTGGGTGCGCGATAACACGCTGGTGCGGATGCTGCCGGGGCGCGCAGGTTCCCGCTAACCCCTGTAGGAGTGAGCCTGCTTGCGATAGCGCCTGTTCGGCCAGCATCGATGTTGACTGAACCACCGCGATCGCGAGCAGGCTCACTCCTACAGTTTTTTCAGCGTCTGGTAGAGCAAGGCAGTTGCCGGATCCGCACTTCGCGTCCACGCTTAGGCCTTGTCGACAAGGAGCGTCCGCCGACCCTCCGTCGCGACCCACGGAGCGTTTAGCATGAACGAAGACAACAAAGTAAAAGGCCCGGCGTCGTACTTCCCCTCCATCGAGAAAAAGTACGGCCAGCCCATCGACCACTGGCTGACCCTGCTCGCCGGCGTCAGCGACAAGAAACACATGGAACTGGTGGCGTGGCTCAAGGAAGAACACGGCATGGGCCACGGGCATGCCAATGCGTTGGTTGCGCATCATCTGGCCAGCGGCAAAAAGTGAGGGCAGGGCGCGATGAACTTCACTCACCGGCCCGTACTGGCCGAAGATGTCAAAACCGTCTGCAGTTTTCCGCAGGGCATTCAGGAACTGTTCTTCATGTTCCCGAAAGCAAACTACCCGCTGACGGAAGAACAACTGCACAGCGCAATCAGCCAGCGCTTCGATTCCACGGTTTTCGAAGATGATGGTGTAGTTGTCGGCTTCGCCAACTTCTATCGAGCCGAACACAACGGCATCTGCTGCATCGGCAACGTCATCGTCGCGCCGAGCGCCCGCGGCCGAGGTGTGGCCCGATACATCATCGAAACCATGACGGCACTGGGCTTCGAAAAGTACCAGGCCAACGAAGTGCAGTTGTCGTGCTTCAACGAAAATACCGCCGGATTGCTTCTGTATCCGAAGCTCGGCTTCACCCCGTTCGCCATTGAAGAACGCCCCGCACCTGATGGCGGCCGAACAGCCCTGATCCAGATGACACGCCACAAATCCTGAGCAACCCACAACTCCTGTGGGAGCTGGCTTGCCAGCGATAACGCCAGCCCAGCCAACATCAGGCCAAAGCCAGGCACTACCCCTGTAGGAGTGAGCCTGCTCGCGAAGACGCCAGCCCAGCCACCAAAAATCCCAAACCAACCACAAAACCCTGTGGGAGCTGGCTTGCCAGCGATGGCGCCAGCTCTGTCACTACCTGAATCCCAGACCAAAATAAACAGACAATTCCGACACTGTTTAAACGAAGCCCCAAGTAACCACCAAAGCCCTACAACGTCTTGCGCCATCGGCTACGACTAAGCCAGAATCCGCCGGCTTGTGCGTCTAGGTCGCGGGTTCTATCGTTTGATGGTCACTGAAAAACAGTGATCGGGTTTGGTAGCCCTGAGTTTTCGTAGATTGCATAAGCATCATGATTCGCAGTGTCTGTTCGACAAGGCTTTATGGTGGTCATGCACAGGGCGTCTTCGGGCGCGCCGGTTTTCTACGTCCCGGTCTACCAACCTGCGCATGGCCGCCACCCTCGTTTGGTAGCGAGAGTGATGGCTCCCTTTTTTTGACGTAGGAGCTTCATCCATGTTCAAACCAACACCCAACCCGCCAGAAACCGACCCCACATCCCCCTACGAATCCCCCGATTCCAGGAAATTTCACGAAGCCGCCGAACGCGCCCTCGACCACTACCTCAAGCCTGCCGACCAAATCATGGCCAGCACCAACGAGCCCGACCGCATGTACTTCGCCAACCCGAAGTACGACACCGAATCGCTGCTAGCCAACGCCAGCGAAACCCTCGGCTCGGCCAGCGAAATGCTCAACAACTTCGCCGCCATGCTGGATATCTCCCACCGCAAAACCGCATTGGGAATCGCGCAGGTTGTAATGCTCGGCGAACTGGCCGTAAACCAAGCGCTGGACAACGTCGTAATCACGAAATAACCCTCCACCAAGACGAGGGGAAACCCTCGTCACATCACACTGTCTCAACCGCGCTGGCACACGGCCACGCCTTGCGCCCCCAAGCCTCGGCTGTCACCCTTCGGGCCGTTCTCAAGGATCAGAGCAAGGAATCAAGGATTGAGCGGCTACGTCCCCAACCCCCCGAAAAACTATCGCTACGAAGAAGCCAAACCCGTCGATATCCACGCCCAGCGCTGGGCGGAATACGAAAAACACGGGAAAGAACCCGCGCCCGAGCCTGAGAAAATCGGCATTGCGCTGCGGATTGGTGTGTTCTTTGATGGCACGGGTAACAACGCGAATAACGCCGCCGCAGGTTTACTTTGTGGTGCACATCACCCCATTTCACCCCAAGACATCGATCCCAGCTGCAAGCCGTATATGAGCGATCCGGATAGCAGTTACGGTAACGACGTCAGTAATGTGAAAAGACTGAGCGATCTGTATGACGCTCCTGAACTAGCTGAAGGCGAGGGGCAGCGGAAGCAGGCATTCCGTATGGTGTATGTCGAAGGTATCGGCACCCGATCAGGTGAAGAAGACAGCACTTTGGGTGCCGGCGCCGGGCGCGGGGAAACAGGTGTTGCCGGTCGCGTTCAATCTTCGTTTGTGCTCATCGAACAACGTATCAATGAAGCAGTTAAAGAAAATCCGGGTAGTGAAATTGTCTCGTTGACCTTCGACACTTTCGGTTTCAGTCGCGGCGCGGCAGCCGCTCGGCACTTCGCAAATGAGATCGTGCGTGGCAAACAAGGCCCTCTGGGCGAAATCTTTCGCAGCAATTCTGACGTCTTCAGTTCGTCCTTCGTTGATCAGTACCACAGCGATATCAATATGGGCTTTATCGGTCTGTTCGACACGGTGCCGTCAATCGCTGGCTGGTCCAATTTGGGCAACATCAAAAGCGCTGTCGCAACAGGCATCAGGCTTTTCCTAGACCGACGCTTTTTCACCGATGTTGTCCAACTGGTCGCTCGGGACGAATGCAGAGGTAACTTTGCCCTCAGTCGCGTGGCGATGGATCATCCAGAAATTGTCCTGCCCGGTGTGCACTCCGATATTGGTGGTGGCTACCTCGAAGAGGCGGAAGAGTGCGTACTCATCAGCCCAATGCAAACTCTTGAGGTGTCCATTAATACAGATGTCGCCACCACATCGATCTACCAAGATGCGGTCAAGGTGAGAAGCCGGTGGCTAAGCAAAGGGTGGCCCTCCGAAATGCTGGAGATCGTTACACCACCGGCACTCCTGATGCCAATCGACCCGCGAGATCGATTGGGTCCACGCGTTAAGCGAGTCTATGCTGCCTTGCAGCTAAAACGGCCGGTGAGCGGAATGCTGGCTAGAGTTTACCTGCGCGTAATGCATCAACAGGCAAAAGCCAAGGGAGTGCGTTTCAACGATATTCCCGAGACCCCTGAGTTTGTAATTCCTGCAGAACTTCAATCCATGTGCGATCGATTTGTCTCTGGTGACTACAGCACCACGCTGGAAGAGGAGCAAATGCTCAAACTCAAGTACATTCATACTTCCGCCAACTGGAACCACCCACTTGGGCGAAGGGATGGAAGTGGCTTGCGGGCGGTATATATCAACGCCCCCACGGCAGATGCAATACGAGTAAAACACCCGCACGTACCTGACTGGACGCTTTGGTAATGAAGTTATTCGCAACCTTGCTTTGCATACTGTTTGTTGCTGGTTGTCACGCTGACCCGCTGTCAGCCAAAAACGACCCCAAATCCCCATGGTGGGAACTCGGCTTTACCGAGCCTAGATATATGAAAGTCTGGGTTGAGGACACCTCCGTCGAAGACATCAAAGGAAAGACGCTCCTGCACACCGGCGGCGGATCCGCCTCGGGCGGGCAGCCAGAAGACGGAACAGAGTCTGCGCGAGGCTGGCACGGTTTGGGCAGCTCCGCCAAAGCGGTGGTGGGCGCTGATCTCCCCAAACGTATCTTCGTTCGCTGGCAATCCATCGTAGAGCCTCAAACCTATAGTGTTTGGATCGATATACCCGAAGAAGCCAGGCAATTGATGCTGACTTCGGTCAACCAACGCTGCTCGAAAACGCCAGAGAAAAGAGCTACCTATATCTCTTCGGTTTATCTGGGCTTGGCGCCCGGTGGCGTTGTGCAAGTGTGGGTAAGAGACTCATGTCACGATCCGGTCAAAGTCGCGAAAGCTCAGGCCGAAATCGAGCCGTTGGGGCCGAGTCAGGGGAAAACCCAGGGACGATATGCGTATCCCGTCAGTGAAAAGTCGAAGCGCTATATCGAGAAGTGGGGCATTCCTTACGGAAGTTGGTAGACGATAAACCAATGAAATTAAGCATCACGCTGCTATGCATATTGTTTCTGGCAGGTTGCCAATCCTCAGATCCGCTATCAGGCAAAACCGATCCCAAATCCGAGTCTTGGGAACTCGCGTTTACCGAGCCTTATTACATGAAGGTGTGGGTTGAGGACAGTGCCGTCGAAGACATAAACGGCAAACTGTTCAAGCGCACAGGAGGAGGTACGGCCGCCGGCGGGGAGCCAGAAAACGGTAAAGAATCCGCGCGAGGTTGGCACGCTGTAGGAGCTGCAGCAAAAGCAGTGATTGGCGCTGATTTGCCTAAACGCATTTACGTGCGCTGGCAATCCATTATCGAACCGCAGACTTATAAGGTTTGGGTGGATGTTCCCGAAGAGGCGAGGCAAATGATGATGGCTTCCGTTAATCAGCGATGCCCTGAAACTCCAGAGGAACAGGCCAGCTATAGCGCGTTTATCTACTTGGGCCTGGCTCCCGGTGGCGTTGTGCAGGTTTTTGTTCGGGATTCATGCCATCGCCCGATCAAAGTGGCAAAGACCCAAGCTGAAATCGAACCGTTAGGCCCTGGTCAGGGCAAGAACCAAGGGCGTTACGCATACCCGGTCAGTGAAAAGTCCAAGCGCTATATCGAGAAGTACGGCATTCCTTACGGAAGTTGGTAAGCGGAGGACCAATACAGCTAAGCATCACGCTGCCATGCACATTGTTCTTGGCCGGATGCCAATCTTCAGATCCGCTATCAGGCAAAACCGATCGCCGATTGCCGTCGGCCCCGAAAAGCCCCTTCTGGCCGATGGCTACAGCCCAGGAGACTGATCCATTTTTCAAGATCCGTTTTTTAAGAAGTATGAAAATAAATCCGTCCCTGAAAACGCCTGCTCAGGCCTGGCTGATATCCAGCAATCGAGGCATGGCGATCGCCAGATAATCTTTCGTATCGAGCACCATCGACGCATCCAGCCGCCCCGCGTTGAAGGCAATTTCAGCGTAGCGTGTGGTCAAGGCCGGATCGACGATCAATTGAATTCGCTCATCGAAAACAAAAGGAGGGATGGCGCCGATCCGGCACCCGGTCAGTTCCATGGCGGTTTCGGCCTTCACCAGTTCGGCTTTTTTCCCGCCCAGGGCCGCTCCGACTTTCTTCATGTCCAGCTTCTGGTCGCCCGGCAGTATCACCAGTGCATAGGGTTCGGCCTGACCCTTGAGGGAGCAAAGCATGGCCTTCGCGCCTTGGCCGGGCTCGGTGCCACGGATTTCGGCGACGCGCGCCGACTGGCCCTCGGCATCGTGCATCAACACCCGGTAGGAGGCTGAGCGGGCATCGAGTAGTGCCACGAGGCGATCGAACATGGGGTGCATGTAGTTTTCCTCTGGTTTACAGAAACAGGTCGTATGACAGTTTGCTGATCAGAATCACCAGCAACACCAGGAACAGAGCCCGGACAAAGGGCACGCCTTTATGAACCGCCAGCCAGGTGCCGGTGAGCGCGCCCAGGATGTTGAATGCCGCCATGGGGATTGCGATCAGGTAGAGCACGTTACCCGTCGGAATGAAGAACATCAGTGCCGCTACGTTGGTCGCGATGTTCACCAGCTTGGCCGATGCCGAGGCATGAAGAAAGTCGAACGCGAAGCAGCGGATAAACAGGAAGATCAGGAAGCTGCCAGTGCCAGGACCGAACAGACCATCGTAGAAACCGATGGCACCGCCGATGACGATCGCCAGCAGTTTTTCCTTGGTACCGATGTGCATGGGTTTGTGCAGGGCGCCGAAATCTTTTTTCCAGAAGGTGTAGATCGCCATCAATACAATCAACACCAGCACCGCCGGCCGGATCATCGACTGGGGTACGAACGACACCGTGGCGGCTCCGAAGAAGGCCATGACAAAAGCCGCGCAGGCGGCGGGGATCACAAGACCCCAGTCGATCACCACCTTGCGCACGAAGGACCGGGCCGCGAATGCGGTGCCGCAGGCGGCCGCGACCTTATTGGTACCCAGCAGCGCCGCCGGTTGAGCGGTGGGCAGCACGTTGAACAGCGCGGGAATCTGGATCAGTCCGCCGCCGCCCACCGCCGCATCGATCAGGCCGGCGGCGAAGGCGAACACGCAAAGGATGACAATATCGACCATGAATCAGGCTCTGACTATATAGGGTTGATGAGGGGCCAGCGGCATCACGCGTGCCGGATCATTGACCCCGAAGACGCGCAACATCCAGCGATCACGGCCGTCGTAGCGGGGTGTAAAACCATCCCGGGCATGCAGGGTTTGCTGGTTCTTGAAGATCAGCATGTCGCCTGGTTGCAGCAATATGTGGTGCACGACATCGGCATGATTGGCGGCGGCGGCGAACAGTTGGAGAGCAAACTGCGCACTGGCGCAGGTCGTTTCGACACTCGCTTTGTTGTAGCGGCAATACAGGCCATCGGTTGCGCTTCTGTACAGCAAGGGGACGTTTTCCAGCACATTCCCCTGTTTGCCGAAGGAGGCCGGCCGGCGAACGGTGAATTTCGGTTGTGACAGTTCTTCTTCGACCCAGGCCGGCAGAATGGCCAGCACCTCGTCAATGGCGACGATGCGCGTCGGCACGTCGAGCTCGCAGCGCAGGCCGGTCAGGGACAGGTACTCCGGACAGGCCGACAACTGCGAGACGGGTTCGCAGGTCAAAGGCAGGTGCGGGTTGTCGACATGCATGTCCAGATCCGCGCGCGAGCCATAGGAGCTCTTTTCGGTCTCTCGCTTTTGCTTGGGCGAAACGTGACGGAACACCGTGTCGCTGCTTTCTCCCTCGTACGCCAGCGGATGGGTTTGCAGAGTTTGCAGCACGGACAAAATAGCTACGGCCAGAGTCGACAAGTTCTCGATACCCGGCTCCAGGTCATAGGGCGTGGCGGGCAGTTGCGGGTCCAGCGGCAGCCCCCTGACGATCATCGCCACGTCACGGGACTGTGGAAAATTGCGTAGCTGCTGGATTTTCTCGGTGCACAGGACACTTTCCAGCAACTGCCCCAGGACCGGCATGTGGCGGATACCCGAGGCGCTATCGGTCACGTCCAGCGATGCCAGACCGGCATGAAGTGTGCGTTGTTCTTCGAGCGACAGATGAATTTGCGGTATCTCCCGTCGGATCGAAGTCACTGATTGTTTTTCCAGCCATTCATAAATGACTTCATCAACACAAGCTGCGGCTTTCCCGATTTCTTTATCCAGCTTCGACACGTCCGTGCGCTCCTGTTTGCCCAATCCTTGTGGGTTGAGCGGGAAGGTTAACGGAAGGGACTTTTTTGTGTTGCAATGCCGCGTTGTGAAAAATGCAATGAGGTGGAGAGTGGCATTGAATATGTTGGGGGAACTTGAAGCCTTCGCGACCGTGGCTCGCAAGCGCAGCTTCGTCGCCGCGGCACGGACTCTGGGGCGCTCCCCCAGCGCACTGACCCGCGCCGTTCAAGCCCTGGAGGAAAGTGTGGGGCTCAAGTTGTTCAATCGCTCGTCCAATGCCGTGAGCTTGACCGAAGCGGGTGAATGCTTATTGCCCCACGCGTACAAAATGCTCGATCTGCAACGTGAGGTGGATGAAGACCTGGCCGGTCTCAGCGGCCTGGCCTCCGGCTGGATCCGTTTTTCCGCCCCCGAGTATCTCGCAAACGGGGTATTGCCCCAGTTGATCGCGCAATACTGCGAGCGTTATCCAGACGTAAACATCGATGTGATTTTCACCGATGAGATCATCGACCCGGCCAAGAGCAAGCTGGACTTCTCGATTCGCGGCGCGTTTCCACAATCCAGCGAATTGATCGGCTTTGCGCTTTGGAGTTACTCACGTTATCTGTATGCCAGCCCCGACTACCTGGAGCGCAACGGCATGCCCGACTCCATCGAGGCACTGGAGTCGCATTCGCTGATCCTGCATACGGCGCCACGGATTCTCAAGGAGTGGAATTTTCGCAGTGAGGAGCAAGCCATCAGCTTTCGGGTTCATCCCAAATTTCGTTTCAGCTCCGGTCTGGCGGTATTCCAGGCAGCCCTGGCGGGCGTCGGAATCGCCCGCTTGGCGGATTGGATGGCGGAGCCCGAAGTGGAAGCAGGGCGCCTGTGCCGGGTTTGTCCTGAGTACAAACTCACCTCCAGCAGCGGCGAGAGCCCACAGATGCACGCGGTTTACCCGGCCGGAAATTTGCCACTGCGGGTGAAGGCATTGATGGAGATGATCCGTGGCTTGGGTGAAAGCCTCGAATGTAAACGCGGGTGAGCACTGATAAGAGGTTAGGGGGCGTTCATCCCTGTCTGCTCACTCTGCAGTTGATCAGACGCTAACGCGCTGAAACCCACTCTCGGCTACCGCAGACGAGCATCGACAAGATGTTACGCCGAGGTTTTGTATTAGAACTTCATTGGCGCGATGGGGGCTATCGACGCCCAGCAATGGGTAAAACGCCGGAAAATGCCGCCCCCATGTCGGCGCAGTCCCTGACCAAACACCAATGTCCCTGTGGGAGCGAGCCTGCTCGCGATGGCGTAGTGTCAGCCAACATCAAAGGAAGCGCTGGCCTCACCGCGAGCACACTGGATTTTTGATGTTTACCGCATGGCATCATGAGTGCTTGGCTGATTGTTGCCTGTTACGAATGGCTGTATTCGGCCAAAAGCAGCCCTTCACATCAGACCGCTTTTCGCCACAAAGCTGCCTCTCATGGAGTACAGCTAACGGCTAGAAGCTGCCGGCTTACCCAGCAAGTGAATGTGTCGACATTCTAAAATATGGCTTGAGATTGACTCTGGGAGTGAGGTGATATCGAGTACTATATACGATGACGGAATAGGTGGACTCAGACTGCAATATGGAGTTTATTCTTTAAGCGGATATATTGACTATAAGGAATTGTCATGGCGATAGATTTATTTCGGAATAGAGGTGTGAAGCAGAGCAAGTTGCACCCGCAATTTACGGACTTGCATAAGAGTTTAGGCTACAAGCCGGCTAGAAAACTGCTCCGAAAAATTCAAAAAAATTTCCACGACCCAGATGGAAATTTTGTGGAACAATTTCAGAGTTCAGGTTTTGATCAGCGTACATTTGAACTCTTTCTACATGAAATGTTCAGAGAATCTGGACATGGGATTGACCGCAATTACGACAGGCCAGATTTTATTCTGAGCCGCGATGGCCTCACTGTCGCGGTTGAGGCAGTGACTGCAAGCCCAGCTTCTAATAATGGAGTAGTACCATATTCTCCATTTCCTGACTCCTCAATCAGTAACATGTCCCAGATTATTCGCCATGATCTCCCCATTAGACTAGGGAGTCCACTGTATAGCAAACTGCGAAAGCGCTATTGGGAGTTAGATCAGGTTAATGGCAAGCCACTGGTTTTTGCCATCCAAGACTTCAGTCGCCCCGGCTCGCTACTCTCCTCATCTGTAGCGTTGTCACAGTATCTTTACGGCATGGAGCATGAGTCGGAATATGATGCCTCAGGTCATCTGATTATCCGCAATGCTGATATGGACATCCATAAGAATGATCTTAAGTCGATTCCCTCAGGCTTTTTCAAACAGCCGGAATCCGAGCATGTTTCTGCTGTTATTTTTACGAACTCCGGTACTATCGCAAAATTTAACAGAATGGGGCAGCAAGGATTTGCCTACGACTCATCCTTAATTATGTTTAGGTATGGAACCTGCTATAGGCATGATTCGAATGCAAGTTTGCCATCGCCTTTTCTACATGATGTGAATGCACCCGATTCGCCAAAAGAAACGTGGCGGCAAGGTTCTGTTGTAATACACAACCCTAATGCAAAACATCCAATTCCAATAGGTTGGTTAGGTACATCGGCAGACATGTTCTTGCGCGACGGTGACGTAATTACCGAATTCCACGAGCCATTCCACCCTTATATGTCGATGACATGGATGTTTCCATCTTCAAGCAATAGGCTTTTGGTGCAGCGAAAACTCGATGCGATTTGGCAGGAGCTAACTGAGCTATTTCCGGAATAGAGGTGTAACGATGTTTTCATTGCGCGACCAGAACATAAATTTTGCTGGCAGACCAATTTTTCCGATCGCCCCCTTGCGAGAGGCTCTCATTGGCAGCCTTCACTCTGAATTAAACTACCCAAGTAACTAGTTAATTGCGCCCCCGCGCCACTGCGGGGGAAAGAAATAAAACTTCGCTTTTTACTTCGAGCTGCTATAAAAATGAATACTCAAGACTTAATAAACAACCTTGAAAATAACATACAGTATAAGTTCAAGAAGATTGAGATCCTATACAAACAAAGGTGTAAAACAAACCATAAATATCTCAATGACTGCTTGAATCTGGGAGTGAAAAACGACGAGGATAATTCGATCTTAAATCAGGCCTTATCCGATGCGATACTTAATTCAATGGCATCACTAATAGACTACTATTGCATATGCTGCATGTTAAAAATCGGAGCCGCGGAGGATAAGGTTAGAAAGATCCAGTATAGATCATCAAGCAATTCCTTCCTGATCGACAAATCTTCGCTTTCGAAACCTGAAAAATTAACGGCCACTATTGACACCTTGCGATCTGATTTGAGAGCAAAGCTTTCGGTATTTCCCAATATCGAGTCCGTCAATGTGAATGATTATTGGACTGCCTTTCTAGGCGACGCCATATCCTATACACTCAAAGAGTATGGGGTATTAGAGAGCAGCGCGTTTAAATTTAAGATTAGCGAGAAAAAAGGCCAGCTAGAGATCGATTCGAGGGTGAAACAATATTTCTACTACATGGAACCTCTCTTTTGTAATGCCGCCATCCAACTAGGACTAAAATACAGTATTTACATCGATATTAATAATTTTTTGAAACATAACGCCGTACCTTTCCTTTCGCCGCAGATTGATACGTTTGGAGCAGAGCAGCGTATCTATTCATATTTTGAGATCAAAAGTGCGCAAAGTGCATTTTTGAAGGATGGAATATTAAAGGATCTCGTTGTACTTAGCTTTGACGAGGTCAAATCCGAACTCGAAATAAAGCAATCCAATGAAGATGATTACGATCTGTGCCAACTAGAGGAGAAATGGGGGTTGGGAGCTATTTTAACGATAGATCGAACAAACGGATTTATCAGCTCGAATAAAGAATTTCTTCATTTTTATATTGGCGGAATACTGATTGCAAAAAGTGAACATGCATTGTTAATTGAAGCTGACGAATGCTTGTGGGCCGCAATCTTAGACCTACATAGGGAGCTCCTACCTAGGCTAAAATACAACTTTAATTAAATTAGCATTTACTTGTAGTTATAGAGTTTATGGGTATGGGATGAAAAGGAACACTCTGTAGCGCCCGACTAGTGGCGATACTTTCCTTTCTGACTGATGGTACCTGTAATCTTTAGGGTCGCGGCCGCTTTAATTATGGAAAAATAAATGAGACGCTCTGAGCGTCACCGGGAATGGATGGCTAATCACCATTTTTACTGGTTACTGACCAAGTCGGTGGACGCTTTTGGCCGATCGCTGCCGGTGGCGACTGGCTGCGATCGGCCAGAAGCAGTCAGTCAAACAGGTGTCAATTGATTTATCCAATGGACCACGCGAACAACGGCCCAAAACCCATGTCTTTAAGCCCCCTATCATTGAGGAGCTTGGGTAATGGGTACATTCGGCTACGAAACGGCTACCTGTCGTCACCCTTAGCTATGGATACTGGCTTCGCACCACTTCTATATCATCGGCTGTAAGCTCAGGGTCAATAGTCCTCATGAAGTCGTGAATTTCTTGCTTGGCTTGATACTGTTCAAACCAATGGAGGAACGCAGTTTCATATACTATCGTTTTCACTACCCCATAAATTTTTTTTGAAATTTCTTCGAATTTATCGTGCAACTCAAATCCTTGACATAGTCGAATAGCATCAGCGACCTTGTCTGGTCGAACACCAAGTTTCCGGGCGAATCCATTCATATCGGATTGGACGATTGACATTAATTCTTCTTCAGGGGCAAGGCTGCCAGGGAGAAAGTCAAATATTTGCGCGTTATATTTGATCACTCCCTTCTGGTCCGCATCAATAATGCCCTTTATCGCGAAATTTTCACTTTGTTTAGCATATCTAACAACCACTTCGTATACGTGTGATTCGCCGTTTAAGAATATTATCTCATGAGTTTTTCTGATATTGCTTCCGTACATATCCAAAAGCTTCTCAAAAAAAACTTTGGCTTTATTATCTTCAAGGAAAAAAACGCCTCTCCTAACTGGGGCTACCCCTAGTTCATTAAGGTAATTATCGTTTAATGCTGCCCCCCAATGAGCAACCTCAGGTCGTTTCATAACTATTACGCGTTCAGCTCCAAGCTTAGAAACTATGAAAGGTGAGTGCGTCGCTAAGAAAAGTTGCTTTTTCCTATCAGAGGAGAGATAGGCTAATAAATCTACAATGCGATCTTGTGCTGCTGGAGTAAGGCCTGTTTCGGGTTCTTCTATAAAAAATACTCCTGGTCGATTGTATTTTTTTGACAATGTCCAATAAATAAATAATACAAGTTGCTCGCCCATTGAGGCTGTGAAGTTGTCGTGCTCATTTCCATTTTTTGTAAAGACAAAACGAGGGCAGCTTTCATCGTCCCCCGTCACGACTTCTTCTATACAAATTGAGTCGTAACTGCTACCTAACACGTAATTTACCAAGCTGAGCTCTTTGTCTGGCAACTCAGCTATCCCCCCTTGACCAAATGTACTTTTGAAATTTACAAGGGTAGCGTTGGCTGTACGGAGGTCGGAAAGTGGTTCCGTGACGATTGCTGACAGTGAACCACCAGGAAAGTTAATGACTTCCCCATTATGAAGCAACACTTCATGTTTATAGAATTCAATTCTATTGTAATCTGGATCTGTAAGATAAGAAAAAAAGCTACTTTTTCCCGCACCGTTTGCGCCCACAACGGCGAAAATCCCTCCAGTTGCGAATTCGCGGTCGGGACTGCCCGGGATGAATTGCTTCAGGGATATTATACCTTTGGCAGCAATAGGGACATCTTTTAGTCTGTTCCAGTAGTCAGCAATAGCGGCCTTTTTCATTGCAAGCCCCAATGCTCGGCTTCCATAAATGAAATAACCATTTCCTCGGTCAAGCTGTCCGATTGATAAATTTTATCTAGTATCGCCAGCGCGCTTATTCCAACGCGACTGTTATAGACTTGGCCTTCCATCCAGCCAATCAGATAAATAACCAGTAGCCGTAATTGAACAGGTATAGCGTCGTTCACACTTGATGCGGCACGCTCTTGGTAAATCCCTAGTAGGAAGACAAGTTTGCTATTGTTCTCGCTATCTCCCTTGATAGACTCTCTCATGCGCTCAAAGCTAGGTAAGTGTAAGATATTTTGGTCGGTACGATCATTCGCAAAATATATAAGCCACGTTAACAGAGTGGACTTGTTTAGCTTGAGCTTACTGCCAGCGCGAACGTTAGCGCTACATGCCGCAGCAAGTGCGTCGATAGAGCTCATCACCTGCATCTCAGTATCTCTTGGAACAGGCGCCCCCGCCCTGTAAAACTCTACAAGATTTACATCAGTGATTTTTTTGCTAATAATTTTGGTATGAATTGCATAAACAAAACGAGCAATGACATCATCATAGGCCAATCTGTTATTGTTGAAGCCTATTCGCGACCCATCAATATCCAAACTGCTCATATAGGAGACGAAATTCTTGATCTGTTCGCGAACAGGGCCAAAGAACGTGTTTCGTTTTTCTGCAGGTGTTAATGTTACACCTTGATTGAGTCTAAAAAACAACTCGTAAGGTTCACCTTCTTGATAATCATACAACTCATGTATTCGAATTGAATACTGCTCAATCTGAAATCGCACACGATCTGGAAGTTGATCGAATCGCAGCCCGTTCAGCTTTTGGATTTCTTCGTCGTAAGGTTCGATATTGCCATCAATGGCGAATTCACTTTCAAGAAATTCAACGATAGCGCTTAATCTTTGCTGTCCGTCGAGCACTTCCATCAATTGATCATTTCCCGTTACCACAAAAAACACGGGAGGAAACTTCCAATCTCTAAGTATAGTATCAATAAGACCTTGCTTCTTGGCCTTATTCCATACCATGTCGCGCTGAAAATCTGGACGTAGGTCTATGCTTCCTCGCTTGATCCTTTGATATATGCTTGAAATGTCTGGATCTTTAGCATTTATTTTCATGACTTCCTTCTCGTGTTTCCAACGGTTTCGCGGCATTTGAAGCGCGCATTCATATTGCTAATGATTAGCCATAATTCATGTGTATTTCGCGCTACCACTATTAATAGGTTATTGCAATTGCGCGATCCGATAGGTGGCTACGAATCGTTCGGCTTAATCGTCTAATCAATAGTCCCCAAGTAGACCCGAAAAATACTCGCTCATTGGGAAACAATCAAAACCCTCAGCTTGATTCCATATACGGCGCGGGTATGCTCGAAAGCTACTATTTGGCCAGCTCGCTGTCTACGTTCGACTCATTCTTGCTGCCTGCACCGCGTTGGCTCTAACCGAATTCTGTCGTTGCCCACCGGCAGCTATTGGCCGACATCGGTCGCTTGCCGATGTCCGCTTCTGGCCGAAAGCAGTCCTTCATGAATAGCTGCTCAATATCGGCTGAAACTGGCCCCCCCCCCCCGATTTCGCACCTGTTTAACCCTTTCCAAACCCACTAAATCTCTTTGTGGCGTCATCCCCCAATGATGTTAAACGCGGTAGCGGCCAACACCTCCCCATTAACCATCACTTTCACCCCATGTCCCCCAGCAAAATGCTTGCGCGTCGTAAAATCCTTAATCACCTGGCGCCGTCCCACCACTGCACTCCCAAACCCCGGCAACACCACCGTCTTCAGCTTGAAGACCTTCCCCGAAACCCCGCCATGCGCCTTCACATAGTCAATCGCATAATCAATCACCAACCGCTGCTCTTCAGCCACCGTCGACTTCACCACAAATGACAACGTAATCGCTTCCCCCAGTCTCACCACCGCCGGCTCAACCTTCACATCCAGCAGCTCAACCTCTGGCTTTCCCCCGGCCCCAATCACCGTCAACGCACGCAGATCTCCCTGCTTGATCAGACTCCGCAACGCATGCTTTGCAATCCACGCCGTGTGTTTGTTTTCCAGCGACCAGCCTTCGATCGTGTCGAGCACCCACTCGGGATGCACCTTCGTCACGTCATTCAAGTGATTCGCCACGGACTTGCGCACGTACAGACTCTCATCCGCCTTCAACCGGTCCAGTATCCCGGCGGCCAACTGCGGATCCGCCTGCACCGCTTCCAGCCGAAACGACCACGGCAGGCGAGGGCGGCTGCCTTCGCTGGCGAGGCGGCGGACGTGGTGGTTTTCGTCCTGGGTCCAGTCGTGCATCTGTTCCAGCGAACGCTCCAGATCACTGCGCAAAAAATGGCGGATGGCGAATTCGGAGGAGCCGAAGGTGGTGAAGTATTTCAGGGTTTCCATGGAGGTATCGAATGCGTGGCCGCCGTAGCTGGCGACGTAGTGCGGCAGGCACATGCTGACGAATCCACTGTTCAGTCGTGGTGCGAGTTCGCGCAGCACATCGAGGGAATCTTCGTAGTCCAGCGGCAGCACAGCGTGCAGGCTTTCGCTGACGCGGGCCATGCGTTGCATGACGGACAGGTCGGCGAGTCCGTCATTGGCGTGTTTCAAAAACGCCTTGGCCTTAAACGCCGGGTACACGGCGCTCATTTCTGTGGCGATGTGTTGCAAACGCTCGGTGTTAAAGATCTCTTTCAGTGCCGGTGCCGCGGTTTCAGGTGCGCTCATGATCAGGTCATCGGCGTGCTGACGAACGCTTCAAGCGTTTCAGCGTAGGCAGTGTATTGGGCGATACGCGGATAGCGCGCCACATCGATCTGGTCGGGGACGACGAGGTCGGTGAAGCTCCAGGCGACGGCGAGGCTGATGCCGGCCTGGGTGAGCGTGCCGTCGGTGGGTAAGCCGGTTTTTTCGAGTTCGTGTTCGAGGGCGGTGAAGGCGGCGGCGAGTTGGCCTTCGACGCGCTCGACCCACGGTTGGTATTGGATGTCGGCCGGGCGCAGGTTGCGTTCGTAGTAGAGCTGCACGGCTTTTTCGCAGGCGGCGAGGCTGAGGCCGATCAGGCGCAGGGCTTGGGCGCGCTGGCTCAAGTCTTTCGGCAGCAGGCTTTTGCCGGAGGCGGTTTCGAGGTAGTCGAGGATGAGGGTCGAATCCATGAGGACGACGCCGTCGTCGAGGATCAGGGTGGGCGCCTTGACCACCGGGTTGATCTGCTGGAATTGCTCGAAGTGGCGGAACACCGAGACTGACTCGTGTTCGAGGTCGATCCCTAGGCGTTTGGCGGAGATCGCCACGCGGCGCACGTAAGGGGAGTCCAGCATGCCGATCAGTTTCATGACGCGTTCCTTCAAGTCAAACCGGTGGGGTAGGCATAACCTAGCCGAGGTTGAAGGAATTGTCAGTCGTCGAATCCGGCTTGTTCGTGAATCTCATCGACATTCAATTCCAGTCGATAGGCTACGGCCACAAACAATGCCTGGCACAAACACAACGTCGCACTCAACGAACGAAAGGCCAGCGCACTGCCTTCATTGACCAACAACACGCTGTTCGCGCGTTTGGCCAGTGGCGAGAGGTGGCTGTCGGTGAGGATCAGGGTGTTGGCCTGTTGTTCGCGGGCGTGGCGCAGGCAGTGTCGGGTTTCCTTGGCGTAGGGGGTGAAGCTGATGGCGATGACCAGGTCGCCTTCGCGGACGCTGCGCATTTGTTCGCGGTAGCTGCCGCCGAGGCCGGAGACGAGGTGGATGCGCTTCTGAGTGTGTTGCAAGTTGTAAACGAGATAGTCGGCGACGGCGAAGGAGCGGCGCACGCCGACGACATAGATGTTGTCGGCGTTGACGATCAGGTCGACGGCTTTTTCGAAGGCAATGTCGTCGAGTTCGCGACCCAGGCGTTCGATGCCGCTGAGGGTCGCGTCGATGCATTCGCGGGCGAGGTCGCCGTCGCTGGCTTTCTGCGACTGGTTGGCGATCATGTTGCGGATGCGTTGCTGATAGTTCTGCACTGGCGAGGCTTTGTGGGTGTAGGCGGTGCGGAACAGCGCCTGCATTTCACTGAAGCCGCTGAAGCCGAAACGCTGGGAGAAGCGCACGATGGCAGACGGGTGGACTTCGCATTCGCGGGCGATGTCGCTGATGCGGTCGACCATGATCCGCTCGCTCTGCTGGCTCATGTAGCTGGCAATGCGCTTGAGCTGGCGCGGCAGGGTTTCGTATTCTTCGGTGATCAGTTGCAGCAGACGCTCGGCAGTGATCGGGGGGCTGGCGAGGGTAGGCTCGTCGGTGGCCGGCAGATCGGGGCGGGGCATAAGTCATCCTTCTGGCTGATCGATAACGCTGTGGCGAGGTGTGGCTGATGTTAGTGGTGGTTTACCGGGTCTGCTTGGCTGAAACGATGCACTGGCAGGCGAAAAAATCGCGATCAAACGCAGCTTGGTTAGCCGTTTGTCTTCTATATACAGCCGCTCGACTGAATTTCTTGCTATAAACGCACTCCGATAACCGCAATGAAGCCTGTGTCAGAGCCTTTTCCGGGCCTTGTCGGACAAATTCCCAGTATTTAGAGTTGCTGATGCCCGAAACGGGCCTTAGACTGCCGCCCCTCGTAAATTGAGTGCCGGGTGGCATTTGCAATAAACGATGCCTTTTCGTCGACCGGACACGGTTCGCCGGAACGCTCCCTATTTCGCCTTAATGCACGTTTTTTTATAGAGATATCAATGACAAAGGACAAGTTGCTGGCCATGCCGGCAGATGACTACATGAATGCTGAGCAACACGCTTTCTTCGCAGAGCTGTTGCAGAACATGAAAGTCGAAACCCACGAGCGCATTGAGCAAAACCGTATCGCCATCGAGAGCCTGGACACCCCGGCTGATCCGGCGGACGCGGCTTCGGTTGAAGAAGAGCGCACCTGGCTGGTCAACGCGATCGATCGCGACCAGCGCATGCTGCCGCAACTGGAACAAGCCCTTGAGCGCATCAAGGAAGACAGTTTTGGCTGGTGCGATGACAGCGGCGAGGCCATTGGCCTGAAGCGCCTGCTGATCAGCCCGACCACCAAGTACTGCATCGAAGCTCAAGAGCGTCACGAGCAGATCGATAAGCACCAGCGTCAGGCCTGATTCCTGAGGCGACCCGCCGATTGCGGGTCGTTCTGAAAAGATCGCAGCCTTCGGCAACTCCTACATGGGGTTGCAGGGGCTGCGATCTTTGTTTTTGCTCGTCTGCGATTCCCCGATTGTTTCATTGACCTGACTCAGACCCCGCGACTAACGGACCATAGATAATGGCGTTGTAGTGGCGTTTAATGCAGTCACAATAATGAGAACAAGCGTGGGGTGTTGATATGACGAGAGATGGATCTCTGGTTGGGGCTTTGCCTGCACCAGTGCTTTTGCCGAAAAACCGCTGGATCGCACCGACCCTGCAAAGCATCGCCCTGATGCTGTTGTTGGCCGGCATGACGCTGGGTGAGTGGTCGCTTTACGTTGGCATGCCCTTGGCGGTGCTGATTGTCTGGCTGCCGCGCCTGCGCTCCCGAACCGTCCCCGATGCACCGCCTGCCGACACCGGCAGCGCCATGTCCGAACTGACTCGCGACCTTTCCTACACCACCAGCCATAACGCGTTGTCGGCGGCCGGCGTGGCGTTTTCGGTCAAGGAGCTGGCGAGCAAACTCGAATCGCAACTCGATGCCGCGGCACGGATTGTCAGCAACGCCGAGGTGATGATCGCCACCGAACACGCGACTTCGCAGCTCAGCCGCGATGCACTTGCAGCCGCCAGCGAGGCACATCACAGCAGTGCGGCGGGGCGTACCGAATTGATCGATTCGATCTCGCGCATGCATCAGCTCAGTCAGCGCGCCAATGCCAGTCGTGAATTGATCGAAGCCTTGAGCCTGCGCAGCGATGACATTCAACGTGTGACTTTGGTGATCCAGTCGATTGCCAGCCAGACCAATCTGTTGGCGTTGAACGCGGCGATTGAAGCGGCGCGGGCTGGCGAGCATGGTCGCGGGTTTGCGGTGGTGGCTGATGAGGTGCGCGGATTGGCGGCGCGGACGGCGTCGGCGACTGGCGAAGTGGGCGAGATGGTCGCCGACATTCAGCGGCGCACCGCGCAAGTGGTGGAGCAGATTCGTGAGTTGTCGAGCGACTTGCACACCGGCGTCGAACAGGTCGAGCACACTGGCCAGCACTTGGAGAACATCGCGCGGCTGGCGGCCGGGGTGGAAAGTCAGGTCGGTGAAATCGCCCGTGGTGCCGAGACCAATCGCGAGCAGCTCGACAGTCTGTTCAAGGCCATCGAGCAGATGCGCAGCGATCTGGCGATCAGCGATCAACAGACCCGCCGCCTCGCCGAAGCGGCGGTGCAGATGGAAGGTCAGGCGGAAACCATCAGCGAGCGTCTGGCCGAAGTCGGTCTGGATGACTATCACCAGCGCATCTATGATCTGGCGCGCGAAGGGGCGAGTCAGATTGCGGCGCGTTTCGAGGCGGATGTCGAGCAAGGACGGATCAGTCTCGAAGATCTGTTCGACCGCCAGTATCAGGCAATCGCGAATACTCAACCGACCAAGTATCAAACCCGATTCGACCGTTATACCGATCAGGTTCTGCCGGCAATTCAGGAACCGTTGTTGCCGCGTCACGAAGGTCTGGTGTTCGCCATTGCCTGCACGCAGCAGGGGTATGTGCCGACGCACAATCAGGTGTTCAGCCAGGCACTGACTGGCGATGCGCAGGTCGATGCGGTCAACAACCGGACTAAACGCAAGTTCGCCGACCGCACCGGGATTCGCTGTGGCAGCCATCAGCAACCGGTGTTGTTGCAGACCTACACGCGTGACACCGGCGAACTGATGCACGACCTGTCAGTGCCGATCACGATAAAGGGCCGACACTGGGGCGGTCTGCGTTTGGGCTATAAACCGGAAAGTCCGCGCTGATCGATTGTTACGTTTGGTGCAATGAATCTGTGCACGAGGGTTGCTGTTTCCGCTGTGGCGAAATCATTAACATGCCCGCTTAGTTAGGTAGCTAATGAATTTCGGAGGTCCGCATGCAATGCAGGGTTGATGTTGCCGTGATGATCGGCAGTGGCGTGCCCCCCGGTTTGCGCGCGATGGGGCAAAGCGTTTGCTGGGTGGTTTTGCTCAACGGTGAGCGCCGTGGCACCGCGTTTGCCAGTCGCGATGAGGCCGAGGAGTGCAGGGCTGCGTGGCTCGCGCAGTTGAAGGCGGAGGTTGGCGACAGCCTGCACTGATCGGGTCACTTGCCGTCGTGCAGGCGTACGTTCAGTTCATCGAAGACAATTGCCCTGTCGTCGTCTTTGCCAATCCACTCTTCAAGTGTCTGTTTTTGAGCTTCCGTCCAGAAATGCGCGTCAACCAATTTGGTGTTGGCGTCCAGCGGATGCTGTTCGATGAAGTCGTCGATTTGCGTGTCCTCTGAAGGCAGACCCAACTGATCGAACAGGGTTTTCAGATTGTATGTTTCCAGATCCATCGTGTGCTCCTTTTGCGCCCGCCGGGATGGCGTAGTCGACACTCTCTCTATCTGAGGCAGCCGCTGGCCAGGAGTTCGATTTGTAATTCGAGTGAGCGGGCGAGTGCGCATGCCTCGTTATGATTCTCGCGGAAACCTCTTACACGGCCTGTCGACTTTTCTTTGATGTGAAAGAAGGCGTTACCTGCAGGTACCACCTGAAAGCGTGGTGTCTGGCCGTTTGATACGGATTCCGGCAGATCTTCCATACCGGTGATATGCAGGATCACAGGCGATTTGAGTCGGGCGTCAGCGGTCATGGCGAAATGAGTCAGAGTGCACATATGAAGTCCTTTTCATCAGTTGGCCGATATTTACAGGCCGTTGTGGGTAGTCTTAATGAGCATCGCTGCTCTAGAATCGCCAGTACCTGTTGACGACAGCGCTTATCTAAAGCAATTTTTCGCAAGCGATATGTCGGAAAAGAGCTTTTTTTCGTGAGAATTTTCCCTAAAGTTCGTAGTCAACTTTCTCTCATGGCGGGCGAGGATTTTTCCTTCAGGCTTTGGCGACATTGGAGTGGGTTTCGCGAGTGACAATCCAGTAGTCTTACGAACCTCGCGTTGAACGAGCGCTCTGCTCCGTTCGGGTTTTTATTTGAGTCAATTGGCAGTGCCATCGGCCTGGCCGTTTTTTGCCGTGCGCGTTTCCCGTGTGCGGTTTTTCAGATGTGGGGATGTTTCTTTGGCAGTCAGTAATCTCGATATGCATGCTTTGTTCGTGCTGGGTGATTTGCGTGCAAAGCTGGTCAAGCAGTTCCAATCGCGTTTTGTTTACATCACCGAGCAAAGCGCTGAAGGCATTTACGTTGCCGAGATCGACACGCAAAGTGCGTTGGTGGTCGATGACAAACCAGGGCTTAAGCTCAAGGTCGGCGATCACTTCAGTGCAGCAGTCTTGCCCAGCCGTGAAGGTGGCAAGCTGGATATCCGCTTTCGTGAAATTAAACTCACGGTTTATGGGCTTGGCGATTACGCCTTCGTTGATACCGCTGATGGTCATGCAATCCTGTTCAAGGAAGGTCACAGCGTGGTGACCGTGTTCGCCGCCAATGAGCAATTGCAGGAAGGCCTGACCAAGACCCTGAAAGCCGTCACTGGCAAAGCCGCGAAATGGCGCAAGGGCGAATTGGTGACCTTCAAGGCCAGCGAGTGATCGGCGGTTTGAGTCGCGCCGATTTTCATTCGCAGAACATCGACAATGCGCGTGATGAGGCCGGGCGATTGTTCGCGCTGAAGGCCGAGCTGCAAGGCGCGTGGCTGGGATGGGTGGCCTCGCAGATCTATGCGTTGCGTCCAGCGGAGTACGCCAGCATGGTCAGACGCGAGCTGCAAAGCTTGCAGGAAAAGTCTGAAAGCTAACCTCGTCTGGGGCCAGGCCCTGAAAAAGCAGGAACCTCGTCTACAGTCAGTTGACTGAGTATTCAGAGGCTTGCGGTCTTCTGTCAGGCCATCCTGCCATTGCTGTGAACAGCACGAGGTGCAATGCATGAACGGATTTCGACGGTTATTGGCCGCCAGCGTGGCGACATTCGGCTTGCTGACGTCAGCGCAATCGGCGATGGCGGCGCAGGCGCCGATCCATTTCGCTGACCTGAATTGGGAAAGTGGCAGCCTGATCACCGATGTCTTGCGGATCATCGTCGAGAAGGGCTACGGATTGCCAACCGACACCTTGCCGGGCACCACCATTACCCTGGAAACCGCGCTGGCCAACAATGACATACAGGTCATAGGTGAAGAGTGGGCGGGGCGCAGCCCGGTGTGGGTCAAGGCTGAGGCCGAAGGCAAAGTCGTGAGTCTGGGCGATACGGTCAAAGGCGCCACCGAAGGCTGGTGGGTGCCGGAATACGTGATCAAGGGTGATCCGGCCAAGGGCATCAAGCCGCTGGCACCGGACTTGCGCAGTGTCAGTGATCTGAAAAAATACAAGGACGTGTTCAAGGACCCGGAAAACCCGAGCAAGGGGCGTTTCCTCAACAGCCCGATTGGCTGGACTTCAGAAGTGGTCAACAAGCAGAAACTCACGGCTTACGGTTTGCAGGACGACTTCACCAATTTCCGCAGCGGCTCGGGTGCTGCGCTCGACGCCGAGATCAGTTCTTCCATTCGTCGGGGTAAGCCGGTGCTGTTCTATTACTGGTCGCCGACGCCGTTGCTCGGCAAGTTCAAACTGGTGCAGCTCGAAGAGCCGCCGTTTGATGCCGAGGCCTGGAAGACGTTGACTGACGCCGATAATCCCAACCCGAAACCGACCCGTTCGCTGGCGTCGAAACTGTCGATTGGGGTGTCTACGCCGTTCCAGAAGCAGTATCCGCAGATTGCCGAATTCTTCAGCAAGGTTGATTTCCCGATTGATGCGCTGAACAAGGCGTTGGCCGACATGAGCGAGAAGCACACCGCACCGCGTCAGGCGGCTGAAGCGTTCATGAAGGCGCATCCGGATGTGTGGCAGGCGTGGTTGCCGAAGGATGTGGCGGATAAGGTTTCGGCCAGCCTGCAATAAATCCTGATCCTGATCCTGATCCTGATCCTGATCCTGATGCTGATGCTGATGCTGATTCTGTAGGAGCTGCCGCAGGCTGCGATCTTTTGATCTGGCCTTTGGAAGGACAAAGTCAAAAGATCGCAGCCTGCGGCAGCTCCTACAGTGAGTAGCGTTTTCGGTTAGAACCTGGTTTGTACGGCCAACTCGAAGGTACGCGGAGTACCCAGGTAATACGCCGGCGATACATGCGCAAACTCGGCATACACCTCATTCGTCAAATTACGCACCCGACCGGTGACGGTGGTGTGCGAATCGACCTTGTAACTGAGGAAGCTGCCGAACAGCGTGTACGACGGCACGGTCATCGTGTTTGCGCTGTCGGCAAACACCGATGCGACGTATCGCGCATCGACCCCACCTTGCCATTGCGGCGAAAAATCATAAGTCAGCCAGAGATTGCCAACCCGGTCCGGGACATTGGTGGGCGTGTTGCCCTTGCGCGAATCCACGGCTCCCGCGGCGTTTTTTTCGGTGAAGTCATCGTACTGCGCGTCAACCCAGGCGAAATTGCCCTCGGCCAGCAGTCTGTCTGTAATGCGCAACGAGCTGGCAATCTCGATGCCTTTTGACGTCTGCTGACCCACAGGAATACTGCTGGTCGGGTCGAGTGGATCGGTGACGGCGAAGTCTTTTCGCTCAATCGTGTAAGCCGCCACGGTCGCCGAGCCTCGCCCGTTCAGGTAGTCGAACTTGCTGCCGATTTCCCATTGTTTGCCGGTCGAGACGTCGAAGTCCTGCGTGCCATTGGGTTGCTCGGCCGCGGTGCTATATTGCGCGTAGACGTTGGCCGAAGGGGTGAACTGGTAAGTCAGGCCCGCACGCCCCGTGACAGGCTCCCAACTGCGCTTGAGGTGCCTGGGATTGGCGGCGGTCACGACGCGGTGGTTGGTCACGTCGAGATCGATGTCGTCATAACGCAGACCGGTGAGCAGCGACAGTTTGTCGGTCAACGCCAAGCGGTTTTCCAAGAACAGCGCTTTGGTGGTGACCTCGTTGGTCTTGTCACTGATCAGCTCGGGGTTGGTGCCGGGAATGTCGTAGAAATACCCAGGACGATAGTGGTTCGGGTTTACCGTGCTCGCGCCTTTTATGTTGAGCGGCGAGTTGGTGGTTTGGTTGACCTTGTACTCGAAACCGCCGGACCACGTCGTATCAAGTCCCAACAAAGTGTTGTCGTGGCGCAGTTCGAACTGGTTGCCGTTCTGTTCGCCTTGGTGCCGCACCTGATACGCCGTCGAACGATTCACTGCCGAGTTGTCGGCGTTGTATTGGTAGGTTTCGAGATTGCGGTAATCGCGTTTGCTGTCGAGGTGATACAGCGTGTTGCGCAGGGTGGTGGTGTCGTTGATCCGGTAGTCGATGATCGACCGCACCCAGATTGTCCGCTGTTCGTAGCGCCCGTCCTCGACGTTGTAGTTGTTGAAGCGGTTGTGTTTATCGATCTTCAACTCGCCGGCCTTGGGGTTGAGTACCGGCGTGCCCCAGTAGGGACTGTCTTCATGCTCGTCCTGATACTCCAGGGCCAGGGTATGCGACAGGTTTGGTGTGAGATCGCTGAGTAACGAAAACGCCACGCTCCAGGCATCGCGCTCCTGTCGGTCGATGTAGCCATTGCTGGTGTTGTGGCTGACGTCCAGGCGCGCGTAGTGCTGCACCTCGCTGCCTGGATCGGTCAGCGCATGGTTGAGGCCGAACGCGGTTTCGCTGGTGTCGTAGGTGCCGTAACTGACCCGGCCTTCAACAGCCTGTTCATCGCGGGTCGCCAGTTTGGTCACGTAGTTCAACGAGCCGCCGACCGAGCCTGCGCCATTGATCAGCGACGACGGGCCGCCGACCAACTCCACCCGGTCATAGATCCACGCATCGACAGGGCGGGCGAGGCCGCCGGAAACGTTGATGCCGTTGAACATCTGGGTGATCTGGCTGCTGGTGAAGCCGCGGTAGGAGACGAATCCGCCGAAGCCTGGCGGTGCGCTGGCATTGACGCCGGGCAGGGTGTTGGCGGCGTCCTGGAAGTTCTGCGCGCCGTGGCGCTCGATGTCGTTGCGATTGGCGATGGCCACCGAGGCGGGTGTGTCGCGCAGGCTCAAGCCGAGCCGCGAAGCCATGCCGCTGGACTGGTCGAGGCTCAGGCCCGGTTCGCTGCCGGATTCGCCATCAATGGTGATTGGCGCCAGTTCCACGGTGGATTGCGCCCAGACGTTAACGGACAGGCAGCCGCACAGGCTCGCCAGCAAAGTGAGTTGTTTCATCATTGAATCCTGAATGCATGTCTAGGAGTCAGCGCACAGGCAAACGCCGCGCGTTGGCGCAGTGGGCTGACAAATCAAAAAGGCAGGAACACTCAGGCGAGCGGTGGGGCGCGTGGGTTGGCCGATGGCCAGGTAAGGCGGGCAGGGAGGTCGGCGCTGGCGATGGGCGCCAGCGGCGGGCTGTGTTGTTCTGGAAGGATCGCCAGGGTCAGGCTGGAGTTGAACGCCGGGCCCATGCCGCCACCGACAGAGCACAGCGGACAGCCGAAGGCTTTGGACAGCGTCGGCAGTTGTTCTTCGCCGGGATTGGAGGCCTGCGGCGCTTGAGTCGCCGGGTCGACTGTACAGAACTGGCCGCCGATGCCGTTGAGCTGCATGCCGACCATTTGCCCGTGACCGATGCTGCAGGCGAACACGTTGAACAGGACGCAGCAATAGAGCATCCAGGCCAGCAGTGATCGATCGGAACGGGAGAATTTCATGGGGCGGCACTTTACCGTACCGCTGATCGGTCGTGCACTTGAAAAAAATGCGACTAGGATGATTTGTTCAAATCCCTTTCAAGGATTTCAACCATGACCTTTGTGTTGGCTCAATGGCTGGTGACAGTGTTTGCGGTGATCAGCCTGGTGCATGTGTATTGGGCGTTGGGTGGGCAATGGGCGGCGGTGGCGGCCGTTCCGCAAGTTCCGGAGGAAGGCTTGGTCGCGACGTTGCGACCGGCATTCAAACCGTCGGGCTGGATTACCTTGGTGGTGGCGGTTGTTTTATTGGCGATTGCCGCGCTGGTGTGTCTGCGGGTCGGGTGGGGCGTGGCGCCGGTACATCACAAGGCGTTGCAGTGGGTGATCAGTGTGATTGCGCTGCTGATGTTTGCCCGGGCGATTGGTGATTCGCATCTGGTGGGGTTTTTCAAGGAAGTGAAGGGTTCACGTTTTGCGCGGCTGGATACGTGGGTTTATTCGCCGTTGTGTGCGGTGTTGGGGGGCGGGTTGCTGGCGGTGGCTTGGGTTTGAGGTGAAGGCCAGATCAAAAGATCGCAGCCTGCGGCAGCTCCTACAGGGGAATGCGTTTGCCGCGGACTGTGTCTTTTAACGGATTAGCTACCGCTTTCTGTTCGTCGGCTGCTGACTTCGGCCGGCACATCATCCCCGGCCATGCGTTTGCGGAACAACGCCGCGCGCGCCAGTAGTAACGTGGTCACCGGTACCGTGATCGCCAATAAAATCGGGATCAGCCAGGCATGCAGCACCGGCCCGGACTTCAGCGCTGAAAAGCAAATGATCGAGGCCAGCGCCACACACCACGCTCCCAGTGTCGACGCGAGGGCCGGAGGGTGCATGCGCTGGAAGTAGTCCTTCATCCGCAACAACCCGATTGCGCCGATCAAGGCAAACACGCCGCTGAGCACCAGCAGGATCGCCACTGGAATCTCAACCCAAAGAGACAGTTCCGCGTTCATTCGATGACCTCGCCACGCAGCAGGAATTTCGCCAGGGCAAACGAACCGACGAAGCCGAACAGCGCGATCAGCAGCGCCGCCTCAAAGTAAGTGTCACTGGAGTAGCGAATGCCCAGGGTCAGCATCATCAGCATCGCAACGATGTACAGATAGTCCAGCGCCAGTACCCGGTCTTGCGCCGATGGCCCTTTGAACAGGCGGATCAGGGTCAGCACCATGGCCAGACAGAATAGAAACAGCGTCAGCAGAATCGCGTTCGACAGTAATGGGCTCATTCGAAAATCTCCATCAGCGGCCGCTCGTAAATGCTCTTGAAGTGCTCGATGAATTGCGCTTCGTCATCCAGATCCCAAACGTGTATCAGCAGAATGCTGCGATCCAGCGCCAGTTCGGACCACACCGTACCGGGCACTACCGTGCAGATCATCGACAATGCCGCCAGGCCGTGAGCGTCACGCAGGTCCAGCGGCACTTTGATAAAGCGCGAACGAGGCGGGCGGCGACCTGCGTTGAGTACACCCCACGCCACAATCAAGTTGGACGTCACCACATCACGACCAACCAGGAGGAACAGCCGCACGATTGTCCATGGACGGCGGATACGCACTTGCTTGGGACGCAATTTGCGCATCATCAACGGCGCAGCGAATCCGAGTATCGCGCCGAGCAGCAGGTTGCCCGGACTGATCGACAGGTTCAGCGTCAGCCACAAGATACACAGTGCCAATGACAGCAACGGTGCCGGAAATACGCGCTTCATGGCTGCACCTCCAGCAGGGCTGCCTTGCTTTCCGGGCTCGGTACGGCGCGAGTGCCGAGCACGGCATTGACGTACTGCTGCGGATTATTCAAAGCATCAGCCGTGGCCTGGGTGTAACGCAGCAGCGGTTCGGCCTTGAAGGTCAGGACAATGCTCAGCCCCAGCAGCAGGAAAATCGGCGCGCATTCGAGTTTGCGCAGCAGCGGTGACGGGCGCTCTTCTGGCGTCCAGAAGCGCTGGATGCCGAGACGCGAGAACGCCATCAACGCTGCCAAGCCGGACAGGATCAACAGCGCCAGCAACGCCCATGCCGCATTGGAAATCGGCGCGGCGGTGCCCAATCCCAGCGGATTAAGTAACGCGCTGATCAGGTTGAGTTTGCCGATGAAGCCGGACAGCGGTGGCATGCCAATGATCAACAGGGCGCAGGCAATGAAGCTCAAGCCGAGAAACGCCATGGTCCACGGAATGACCTGACCGACCACGGCTTTCTGTTCGTCGTCGAGGTTGATGCCTTTGGGCGGTTGCAGGGATTCCTGTGGTCGCGGCAGCAATTCGCTTTCGTCTTCCAGTGGGATTTCGTTGGCCGAGCGCGAACGCTCAATCAACTCGGCCAGCAGGAACAGCGCACTCAACGCCAGCGTCGAACTGACCAGATAGAACAAGGCCGCGCCGATCAGGTTCGGCTGCGCGAAGCCGACGGCCGACAGCAGAATCCCCGCCGACACCAGAATGCTCAGGCTGGCCATGCGCTCAAGGCGTTGCGCGGCAAGAATCGCCAGCGCTGCGCAGGCCATGGTCACCATGCCGCCGTAGATCAGCCAGTCACCACCGAAGAACGCCGAGGCCCCGGCCTGAGCCGAGAACAGCAGCGTCCACAGGCGCAGCAGGGTGTAGACGCCGACCTTGGTCATGATCGCGAACATCGCCGCTACCGGTGCGCTGGCCGAAGAGTAGGCCGGCACCAGCCAGAAGTTCAGCGGCCACATGCCGGCCTTGGCCAGGAACGCTACCGCGAGAATGCCTGCGCCGGCGTGCAGCAAGCCTTGGTCGGCTTCCGGAACCAGCGGAATTTTCAGCGCCAGATCGGCCATGTTCAGGGTGCCGGTGACGCCGTAGATCAACGCCGCGCCGATCAGAAACAGCGACGAGGCGAGCAGATTGATCGAAATGTAATGCAGCCCCGACGAAACCCGTGCCCGGCCCGAGCCATGTAGCAACAGGCCATAAGAGGCGGCCAGCAGCACTTCAAAGAACACGAACAGGTTGAACAGGTCAGCGGTCAGGAACGCGCCATACAAACCCATCAACTGGATCTGGAACAACGCGTGGAAGCTCGATCCCGCGCCGTCCCAACGCGCCATCGCGAAGAGCAGGGCGCTCACGCCGATGACTCCGGTCAGCACCAGCATCAGCGCCGACAGGCGATCAACCACCAGCACGATGCCGAACGGCGCCTGCCAGTTGCCCGGCAGGTATACGCCGATCGAGCCCGGCACGCCGGTGGTTTGCGTCCATTGCAGCAGCATCACCGAAATGAACAGGCCGAGGAGGCTGGAGGACAGGTTGATTTTCGCCTTCAGCGGCCGGTGCCGCTCGCCGAGCATCAGCATGATCGCGGCGGTCAGCAGGGGTAGCAGAATCGGTGCGGCGATCAGGTGAGTCATTGCCATCATTCTTTAGGCTCCCGGCCGTCGACGTGGTCGGTGCCGGTCAGGCCACGCGAGGCGAGCAGAACGACGAGGAACAACGCGGTCATGGCGAAGCTGATGACGATCGCGGTCAATACCAGCGCCTGCGGCAGCGGGTCGGTGTAGTGCAGCAAGTCCTGGGTCACGCCGTCCTTGATCACCGGCTCCTTGCCGATGAACAGGCTGCCCATGCTGAAGATGAACAGGTTGACCGCGTAGGACAGCAGGCACAGGCCCATGACCACCTGGAATGTACGTGGGCGCAGGATCAGCCAGACGCCGGAAGCGGCGAGAATGCCAATGGCGATTGCGATGACTTCTTCCATCAGACGGCTCCTTTGCTGGCGACGGCCTTGGGCAGGGACGCGTTCTTGTGACCACGCACCGATTGGTGGGCGAGAGCGGTGAGGATCAATAGCGTCGAGCCAACCACCACGCCGTACACGCCAATGTCGAAGAACAACGCGCTGGCGATATGGATGTCACCCAGTAGCGGCAAGGAGAAATGCCAGGTGTGAGTGGTGAGGAACGGATACCCGACCACCATCGCACCAAGCCCGGTGGCGGTGGCGAAGAGCAACCCGGTGCCCATCCAGCGCAGTGGCCGCAGACTCATTTGTGCCTCGACCCACTGCGTACCGGCGACCATGTATTGCAGGATGAACGCCACCGACATCACCAGCCCGGCGACAAACCCGCCGCCCGGCTGATTGTGTCCGCGCATGAACAGGTAGAACGACACCACCAGCGCAATCGGCAACAGCAGACGCACCAGCACCGCCGGCACCATCATGAAGCCGAGCGCGGTGTCGCTGGCCGAACGCGGGTTGACCAGATCGGTGACCACGTCCGGTGCCAGCAAGCGCTGCTGGGCCGGCAGTTGCAGGCTTTCTTTCGGTGGGCGGAAGCGGCGTAGCAGGGCGAACACAGTCAGCGCTACAGCGACCAGTACGGTGATTTCACCCAGGGTGTCGAAACCACGGAAGTCCACCAGCATCACGTTGACCACATTGCTGCCACCGCCCTCAGGCAGGGCGCGACTGAGGTAGAACGAGGAAATGTCATTCGGCGTCTGCCGCGTGAGCATTGCGTAGGAAAGCAGCGCCATGCCGGCGCCGACCGCAATCGACAGCATCAAGTCGCGCAGACGGCGGATACGTGCCTTGCGCAGGGTGCTCGGCAGTGGCGAGACCTCTTCGATCCGTCGTGGCAACCAGCGCAGACCGAGCAGGATCAGCACGGTGGTGACCACTTCCACAGCCAACTGCGTCAATGCCAGATCCGGTGCGGAGAACCAGACGAAGGTCACGCAGGTCATCAAGCCGCAGACGCTGACCATGGTCAGGGCAGCGAGACGGTGATACTTGGCCTGCCACGCGGCGCCGAGGGCACAGGCAATCGCCAGCAGCCACAGGGTCACGAAAACGATCGAGCCCGGAATCTTCGGCCGGTCACCCCAGCTCAGGCTGCTGTGCAGCATCGGGATCAACCCGGCGAGCACCGCCGCCAACACCACCAGGAACAATTGCATTTGCAGGCGTCGGGTGCCGAGTCGGCGTTCCACGCGCCGGGCCATCCGCATCATCACCACAAGGCTGCGCTCGAACAGGCGCTTGCCGTTGAAGCGTCCCACCAGTGGCGGGTATTTGAAGCGGCCGTGTCTGAACTGATTACGCAGCAACAGGTAAAGCACGATGCCGCCGGACATGGCGATCAGGCTCATGATCATCGGAGCGTTCAGACCGTGCCAGATTGCCAGGCTGTATTCCGGCAAGGTGCCACCCACTACGGGTTGCGCGGCAGCGGCGAGCAGCGGGCCGACCACTTGTGCCGGGAAAATCCCTACGATCAGGCAGGTAAACACCAGCAACTCGACCGGTGCACGCATCCAGCGCGGCGGCTCGTGCGGGGTGTGGGGCAGGTCGGTGGCGGGTGGGCCGAAGAACACATCGACGGTAAAACGCAGGGAATAGGCGACGCTGAATGTACCGGCAATGGTTGCGACAATCGGCAGCGCGGCTTCGACCCACGCCGTGGCATTGATGAACACGGTTTCGGCGAAGAACATCTCTTTCGACAGGAAGCCGTTTAGCAGTGGCACGCCGGCCATCGAGGCGCTGGCAACCATCGCCAGCGTTGCGGTAAACGGAATCAGCTTGATCAGACCGCTGAGCTTGCGGATGTCGCGGGTGCCGCTCTCGTGGTCGATGATGCCCGCAGCCATGAACAATGAGGCCTTGAACGTGGCGTGGTTGAGGATATGGAATACCGCTGCGACGGCGGCCAGCGGACTGTTCAGGCCCAGCAGCAACGTGATCAAGCCCAGATGGCTGATGGTCGAGTAGGCGAGCAGACCTTTGAGGTCGTTCTGGAACATTGCGCAGTACGCGCCGAGCAACAGCGTACACGCGCCAGCGCCGCTGACGATGTAGAACCATTCCTCACTGCCAGACAGCGATGGCCACAGGCGTGCGAGCAGGAAAACCCCGGCCTTGACCATGGTCGCCGAGTGCAGATACGCCGAGACGGGCGTGGGCGCCGCCATTGCGTGGGGCAGCCAGAAGTGGAAGGGGAATTGCGCGCTTTTGCTCAAGGCGCCGATGAGAATGAGGGGTAACAGGATTGGGTAGAGGGCATGTGCACGAATCAGATCGCCGGCGGCCAGGACCTTGTCAAGGTCGTAGCTGCCGACGACATGGCCGAGGATCATGACCCCCGCCAGCAGGCATAGTCCGCCGGCCCCGGTGACCATCAGCGCCATGTAGGCGCCACGGCGGGCATCGGAGCGGTGGTGCCAGTAACCGATCAGCAGGAAAGAGAAGAGGCTGGTCAGCTCCCAGAAAAACACGATCTGGATGAGGTTGCCGGAGATCACCAGGCCAAGCATGGCGCCCATGAACGCCAGGAAAAATGCGAAGAATCGCGGCACCGGGTCGTCTGGCGACATGTAGTAGCGGGCATATAAAGAGACGAGTGAGCCGATCCCGAGTACCAGTATCGAGAACAGCCAGGCGAAACCGTCCATGCGCAGAACGAAGTTCAGCCCGAGACTGGGTAACCACATGAATTCTTCGCGAATGACGCCGCCATGGGCAATCTGCGGGTACAACAACGCCACCTGGACGACGCCGATCAAAGCGACCAGGCCTGCCAACAGGGATTCGGTATTACGCGCATTGTGTGGCAGCACCGCTGCCAGACAGCTGCCAATGAATGGCAGAAGCAGTAGAACTATCAGGGACATAGGCTTCTAATCTGCGGAAGTTTGTGAAGCATCATACGTGCCAGCTCCCCGATCACCAAACGCCAGGATGTCTCAGAATCCTACAAAGTAGTCTGGATATTTGTGTTTAGCGTTGTTTCATGGGCGAAAAAAGATCGCAGCCTGCGGCAGCTCCTACAGGAAAACGCATTCCAACGTAGGAGCTGCCGAAGGCTGCGATCTTTTGATCTTCAAGATCCTCAGCGCTCAGTCTCGCGGTCAAAATCCTCCAGCACTTCCTCCGAATGCTTACCCTTGGTCTTCAACTCACTGACGATCACCGCCGCCACAATCAACCCGGCCCCCAACAGAGCAATCGCCGGCAAACGCTCGCCAGCAAGCCGCCCGACAATCCCTGCCCATACCGGCTCACCGGCATAGATCAGTGTCGCCCGCGTCGGCGAAACACTCTTCTGCGCCCAGTTCATCGCCACCTGAATGGCCGCACTCGCCGCGCCCAGGCCCAAAGCCGTTGCGAGCAGCAGCCAGGAAAAGTCCGGAAGCGCTTCGCCCGTCGGCACCACCATCAAGAATGACAACACCGAGGTCGTTGCCAGTTGCACCACCGTCACCCGGCGCACATCCACTTGGCCGGCGTAGGTGCTGATCAGAATGATTTCGGCGGCAATGGCTACGGCGCTGATCAGTGTGGCGATTTCACCGGGGCTGAAATTCAGCGAGGCTCCTGACGGCCCCGACAACAGCATCAATCCGGTAAACGCCAGCATGATGCCAATGCTCGGCATCAACCCCGGTCGTCGCCCCAGCACCAGCCATTGCAGCAGCGGCACGAATGGCACATACAGCGCGGTAATAAACGCCGACTGACTGCTCGCAATCGTCTGCAACCCGACCGTCTGCAAGCCGTAACCGAGCATGATTGCGACGCCAATGAAGGCGCCTGCCTTGAGTTCGAACAGAGTCAGCTCACGCAGGTGCCGCCACGAAAAAAGCGCGACGATGGCAGCTGCGGCGGCAAAGCGCAGGCCGACGAAGAACATCGGGCCGCTGACGGTCATCGCATGCTGCACCAGCAAAAAGGTGCCGCCCCAGATCATGGTGATCACCACCAGCACGCACTCGGCCTTGCTGAAGCGGGAGAAACGAGGGGAGGTGTCGGAGCGATTCACTGACGTCATGTCCTTGCGCGCGGGAGAAAGAGCGACGCACAATGCGCCAAATGTTGCGCAGTATACTGCCCAACCCCACCGAGTGAGCAATATAGTGCACAAAGATTCCAGCCAACGCGCCTCCGTCCTGCAACACGTCAGCCAGAACGTCCGGCGCTTGCGGCACGCTGCCGACATGAGCCAGACCGCGCTGGCGGAAAAGTCCGGAGTCAGTCGGCGGATGTTGGTGGCGATTGAGGCGGGCGAAAAGAACGTCAGCCTGACCACCCTCGACCGCGTCGCCGAAGCACTCGACGTTGCCTTCAGCGATTTGATCCAGGCCCCCGACGCGCGCGATCCGAGCCGCATCAACGAAGTGGCGTGGGCCGGAAGCATCCCCGGCAGCAAAGCCGTGTTGCTGTCGAAAGCCACCGCTACCCGCGAAGTCGAACAATGGGAATGGTGCTTGCAACCGGGCGAGGTCTATCCGTCGCAACCGGACGCCGATGGCTGGAGTGAACAGATTTATGTGTTCGAGGGTTGCCTGACCTTGATGCTCGGCGATCATGCGCAGCAGATCAGCACGGGGGAGTTCTTCATGTTTGCCAGTAATCAGCCCCATGCTTATCGCAATGATGGGGATGTGGCGGCGCGGTTTGTGCGCAATGTGGTGATTTGAATGAACCAGCACGCAGACATTCTGATCATTGGCGGTGGCCTCAGCGGCACGATGCTGGCGGTGCAGTTGTTGCGTCGGCCAGGCCAGCGCAGGATTCTGGTCATCGAGCCGCGCGCGGAACTCGGCCGTGGCGAGGCCTACAGTGCAGTCGAGTTGGGCCACACGCTCAATGGCAACGCGGCGCGGATGAGCGTCGATCCGGATAACCCGGATGATTTGACGCAATGGTTGGCCGAGCACATTGCTGCGGGTGGCTGGCCCGAGTCTGCCGAACAGCAGGTGCCGGTCAGTGAACTGTTCCCGCCCCGCGGATTGTTCGGCGTTTATGTGCAGCAGCGTTTAGCCGAAGCACGCAATGTTGGTGCGCAGATGGGATCGACCGTCGAGCACATCTGCGCAGAAGCCGTCGACCTGCAAATCAATAAGGATTCGGTGCAGCTCACCTTGAACAATGGCCAGCAATTGCACGGCGCGTACGCAGTGCTCGCAACCGGCATGTTCCCCGCCGCACGCACGCCGCAGAAGCAATCCAGCGGTCTAAACGCTGCCGCGCTGGATCCGTGGGATGTCGCGGCCATGCGTCAGCTCGATGCGCAATCGAGCGTGCTGATCATTGGTTCCGGCCTGACCATGGTCGATGCGGTGGTTTCGCTGGAACAGGCCGGGCATCGTGGGCCTATCGAAGTGTTTTCCCGTCACGGCTTGCTGCCCCATGTGCGTCGGCAACCGCCGGCGTGGGTGGATTTCCTTGCTGAAGACCATGGCATTCGTTCCCCCCGACAGTTATTGCGCGAGCTGCGACGGCATTGCCGCGACGCCATCGCACAAGGCATCGACTGGCAAGCGCCGCTGGACACGGTGCGAGCACACATCGGCCGACTGTGGAGCCAGGCAACTGATGTGCAGCGTCGACAATTCGTACGTCATGTGCGGCCTTGGTGGGAAAGCCATCACCACCGTTCGCCACCGCTGAGTGCGCAGTTGGTCGAGCGTCTGCAAAGCGAAGGGCGGTTGCGGATTCACGCGGCTTCGTTCAAAGGGCTTGAACCTTGCGCGCAGAGTGGTGTGAGTATTCGCATTCGTCCGCGGGGTGAAGCGCAAACCTGCGTGCTACATGGCGCCGCGCTGATCAACTCCAGCGGTATCGAATATGACTGGCGTCGAGTGGCGCGACCGTTGCCACAGCAATTGTTGGCGCGGGGATTGGTACTACCGGGGCCGTTGGCGTTAGGGATAGCGGCAGCGACTGACGGAGGTGTTGTGGACGAACACGGGCAAGCAGCGAGTCGCTTGTTCGCAATGGGCCCGCCGTTGCGCGGGATGTGGTGGGAGAGTACGGCGGTGACGGATGTGGCGCTGCAGGCGAAGGCGCTGGCGGCGCGGTTGACGGATTGAGAGGGCCTGCGGGGTTGAGGGTGTACGTTCGGCCGTCATCGCTGGCAAGCCAGCTCCCACAGGGTCTTGCGTTGAGCACAAGATCTTTGCCCAACACAAATTCCTGTAGGAGCTGCGGCACGCTGCGATCTTTTGATTTTGACCTTTGAAAACAAGATCAAAAGATCGCAGCGTGCCGCAGCTCCTACAGGGGGCTTGTGTGGCTGAACCTTACGCCACCACTCGATAGCACGGCACATACGCCGCGCCGCCCGGCAGTTTCATCCGGTGCTGGGCGACGAAGGCTTTGAGCAGTGCGTCGAGCGGTTGCATGATCGCGGCGTCACCGCGGATCTGGTAAGGGCCGTGTTCCTCGATCAGGCGAATGCCCTTGTCTTTGACGTTACCCGCCACGATCCCTGAGAACGCCCGGCGCAGGTTGGCCGCGAGTTCATGCGGTGGCTGGTCGCGGTGCAGTTTCAGGTTGGCCATGTTTTCGTGGGTCGGATCGAACGGACGCTGGAAACCCTCATCGATCTTCAGCAGCCAGTTGAAGTGGAACGCGTCGTTACGCTCGCGGCGGAACTGCTTCACGGCTTTCAGGCCCTGGGTCATCTGGCGCGCGACTTCAGTCGGGTCGTCGATGATGATTTCGTAGTGCTGCTTGGCCGCTTCACCGAGGGTCGCGATGACGAACGCGTCGAGCTGCTCCAGATACGGCGCAGCATGTTTCGGCCCGGTCAGGATGACCGGGAACGGCAGGCCTTCGTTGTCCGGATGCATGAGGATGCCCAGCAGATAGAGGAACTCTTCCGCCGTACCGGCACCGCCCGGGAAGATGATGATGCCGTGGCCGACACGCACGAACGCTTCCAGACGTTTTTCGATGTCCGGCAGGATCACCAGCTCATTGACGATCGGATTTGGCGCTTCGGCAGCGATGATGCCCGGCTCGGTCAGACCGAGGTAGCGACCGCCGTGAATACGCTGTTTGGCGTGGGCGATGGTCGCGCCTTTCATCGGGCCCTTCATCACGCCGGGGCCGCAGCCGGTGCAGATGTCGAGGCTGCGCAGGCCCAGTTCGTGGCCGACTTTCTTGGTGTATTTGTATTCTTCGGTGTTGATCGAGTGACCGCCCCAGCACACGACGATTTTCGGCTCGACACCCGGGCGCAGGGTGCGGGCATTGCGCAGCAGGTGGAAGACGTAGTCGCTGATGCCTTGGGAGGTGCTGAGATCGATGCGTTGGCTGTCGAGTTCGTTTTCGGTGTAGACGATGTCACGCAGGGCGCTGAACAGCATTTCCCGGGTGCTGGCGATCATTTCGCCGTCGACGAAGGCATCGGCCGGAGCGTTCAGCAGCTCGAGGCGCACACCGCGATCCTGCTGGTGAATACGGATTTCGAAGTCCTTGTAGGCTTCAAGAATGGTCTTGGCGTTATCGACATGAGCGCCGGTGTTGAGGATGGCCAGGGCGCACTGGCGGAAGAGGGTGTAGGTGCTGCCGGATCCGGCTTCGCTCAGTTGCTGCACTTCACGTTGAGAAAGGGTTTCCAGGCTGCCTTTGGGGCTGACCGAAGCATTGATTACGTGTCGTTGGGTCATGCAATGATCCTTAAAACGATGTCATCCCAAAACCAGGCGGATGGCATCCGAATAGTGTGTATCCATGAATGAAGATGGCACGATCTGCGCTATACCGCCATGTCCCCGTTGGACGATGAAAAGATGAAAAGGGCCCCCAGCATAGCTAAATCCATCGCAGAGGCGATAATGCGCGGGCCCGTTTTTCTGTTGCACCTTTTTTTCTCGCTCAAGGAAGTCATTTGTGATGTTCGAGATTCAGCCGATGGACGCCGCCACTTTTCGCCAGCAGACCCGCCGCAGCACGCTGATCATCGCCGTGCTGTTCCTGGTGCTGGCGATGTTGTTTTCGACGGCGGCGGTGGCGCTGTTCGGCGAGCCTGACGGCGATAACCTGCGATTCAATGTCGGCGGGGTGTTTCTGGCGTTCTTGCTGACGGGGGCGTTGTTGCGTGGGCGCTTCTGGAATCAGAGCTGGATGGCGCCGGCGGTGTATAGCTGGCGGCTCAAGCGCAATTTGATGAGCGTTACCAACGTGATGCATCAGGTGACGGCGGCAGTGGAAAATAATGACCCGATCGCGATGAAAGTGTTGCGCTTCTATCACCAGGGGCTGACGCAAATGCATGAACTGGATGGCAACTCCAGCGATCATGCGCAGTTGCATCGCGAAGTCGAGCAGCACAAGGAGCGGATGCAAGCGCTGGGTCTCGATATCGACCAGCCACGCCTTGATCCGGCGTGGCTGGAGGCCCTGAAACCTGCGTCGCGTTAAAACGGAATACGGCTCGCTCGGCGCAGTTTCCACGAGCGGATCAATCGCCCGTACACCAGCAGATTGATCAGCAGCACCACACTGCCCAGCACCAGTTGGATCTGCGGTGTGAGCCCGGCCGGATAGATGATCGGCCAGATGTAATGTTCGATGAAACCGCCGGCGTACTCGGTTTGCCCGGCGGCGTGGCGCATCAGGTTTTCCCAGTAGGTCAGGGGGCAGGTCAGGTGCAACACCTCGACCGCGAAGCCCCACGCGGCGGCCGGCAAGTGCAGCCACATCAGCCGCGGCCACTTGAGCACCAGCAATCCGCCGAACAGCACGAATAGAATGAACAGCAAATGAAACAGCACCAGCCCGTCGGCTGCGATTCGGTACAGCATGTCGTCTCCCTGACGCATTTGTGATGGGTTCCATGGTACGCCAGTGGCGCTTTACGGACGGCGCGATTTATCGCAATTGCTATGCTTTATCGGTGATCAATTACTTCTGAAAGCGAGGCGGACATGGCAACTGATAAAACGCATCTGGATGATGAGGATGAGCCATCAGAAGAAGAGGTCGAACAACAGAAGAGGAGAGAGGAGCAGACCTGGAAACATGACGACAGCAGAGAGCTGTCGGATCGGGATCAGGAACGCCCGCTAAAACCTTGAACGATGAATAGCAAAAGCCCCGAATCAACGGGGCTTTGACGTTTCAAAGGTCTTCCAACTGCTTGAAATCGGGGTGTGCCGCCCGATAACCCAGGGTTCGGTCGATCCAGGCGCTCAGCTCGTTGACCATCACCGGAGCATGGCCGGGATAACCCTCAAGGGTGGTGCGCAGGATACGTTCAATGTCAGGGACTGAACTCAGGTTTCGGGTCTTGATGTAATGGCCGATAAAACATTCGAGTTGAAAGCGTTCTGTCGTGGACAGATGAATACACTCCAGGCCACTGACCTGTTTGATTGCAAAATCGTCGCGCAACTTATTTCTCTGCAAGGCTTGTAAAAGTTATGGGGAATCCTGGTTTCTTGACTCTTTGGTCAACTGGTATACCAAACGGAAATGCGGCGCGCATGCTATCCGTAGCGAATGTAAATGTATGTATGACGATTGAAATGTCAGACAAGCGGTTAGTTCGCTCAAACGACTGTTTTATTTACGTTTGTCTCAAGATTGATACACCATTTGTAAAGCCTGTGCGCCACCTGTAGGAGCTGTCGAAGGCTGCGGTCTTTTGATCTGGAAAAGCAAAAGATCTCAGCCTTTGGCAACTCCTACATAAGAGAGAACGTGTGGCGCTGGCAAATTTTCAGGCCACTTCAGCGATCAGTTTGGGGCCTTGGTTGCGTGAGTTGCCGACGGCTTTGTCGACTTTGTGCCACTCAAACGCCGCCGCGTCTTCACCCTCGAACAGCAGCATCTGCTCGGCACGTTCCACGGGCGTCGCGGGGTCGAGCCATTCGCGCGCCATTTCAGCGTTGAGCACCACCGGCCGACGGTCGTGAATATCGAGCATGCCGCCCTTGCTGTCGGCCGTGATGATGACGAAGCCATCGTCGTCCCGAGCGTCCGCACCCGGTGTCGGAAATTGCCCAATGGCGGCGCAGAAAACTGGCCCCTGATCCACGCGACGAATCAGCCATGGTTGTCGGGTTTTGTCCTCGGCATCGACCCATTCAAACCAGTTATCGACCGGTACGATCAAGCGGTGACGCCAGATCGCGCGGAAAAACGGCCCGTGCGCGACTTTCTCCACCCGCGCATTGATCGGTGCGGCGCGATCCTTTGCCCAGTGCGGACGCCAGCCCCAGCGCAGGTTGTCCGCGTAAACGCGTTGTTCGTATTGATGCAGGACCGCCAGCGCGGTGGTCGGCGCGGCGTTGTAGCGAGCCAGCGGCGCATCGCCGACATGATTGATCAGCGCATCGGGAATGCTCAGCACTGCGACGAAATCGTGAATGCCCCGGTACTGCGAGAGTCTTCCGCACATTGGCTGAATCTCCTGTAGGAAATATCAGCTTAGTTGACCTCGTTTAACCGGTCACTGGCGCACTGAACGAGCGCCGGAACCAAACCCTGTGTACCTTATCCAACCTCGGCTCGCGAAGCCGAGCGCAAGGATGGATAAGGGCGAGGGAGTTTTGCCAATCGACAACATGAACGCAGTGGTCGGGCGCAATGCAAAACATGACATCCGGATTTAAACTTTTTTTTGCAGTGATCATCGCCCTGGGGCTGGCCGGCTGCATTGCCGCGCCCATTGAAATGACCGCGCAAACTGAATCCCGGCTGAAGGCTCAAGCGCCAGTGCGTTTTCTGCTGACGTTCGATGACGGCCCCAGCGCCTCGAGTTTCTGGAATCCATCAGCGACGGTGCTCGACAGCCTTAAGGACAACCCGGTGCAGCCGGGCATCAAAGCGGTTTTTTTCGTCCAGACGCGTGCGCCCCGGGCTGGTAACAGCGAAATCGGTCGCGGCATCATGCGACGCGAGTTCGAAGAGGGGCATGTCCTCGGTTTTCATACAGCGACCCATTGGCACACCAACCATCGCTTGCTCGACCCGCAGGAACTCAACGAATCGCTGATCAACGGCTCTGCTGACATTGCCGCCATCACCGGAGCGCCGCCGAAGTTGCTGCGACCGCCGTTCTGGAATTACGACAAACGCACCTTCGCCGCTTATCAGCAGCATGACTTGCGCGTGTTGCTCACGGATCTGAGTGCCAATGACGGCAAGATCTGGGGCTTCAATGCCAGCCCGCGCCGAAGGGCGAACATGGTGCAGCAGCTATCGCAGGTGCGTGAGCGCATCGCCCTCGGTGAGTTTCCCGCTGTGGATGGGGTGATTCCGGTGGTGGTGACCTTTCATGATCTCAACCGCTATACCGCGCGGCATATGCGCGAGTATCTGCAAATCCTGCTCGACAGCGCCGCCGCCACCGGCGTGAGAATGGCGCAAAAGCCGTTTTATGACGATCACGCTCAATTGGAGAAGGCTGCGCTGGCACGCACAGTCCAGCAGAGTTCTGAGTCGGTGCAGTTGCCGGGCATATGGAATTGGATCTGGGATCACGACGCTCACTGACGGGACGCATGAAAAGTGTGATCGGGTTGGCGTTTATCGGGGGGCGGGGCAGTCATCGGCCATCTATGCTCTACGGATCGAACGATTCAACGCCTGCGAGGCGCCCAGCCATGCTTGCCATTGCCGACATTTGCCGCATTGTCGAATCCGGCTTTCCCACGTTTAAATGCGACTGCATTTCAACGCCTCAGGGGCTGCTGCAAATCAAAGTCTATGAACCCGGCAGCGGACGCGTCGAGTTACTGCTCAACGGCGTATCCCCGGAACATCTCGTCACGATCCGCGACATTTCCAACTTTATCGGCGAATTGCGTACAGAAATGAGTGCCGGCCGCAGGGCCTTCGCCGGTTGATGTTTATAAACGCCGTTGAAACGCCCGAACGATGTGCAACGTAGCCTCGCTGGTATTCAGATTGTGCACCGCGTCTAACGGAAACCAGATGCAATCGGTAATTTCGTTCTGCGGGCGCAGCTGTTCAATGTTTAGCACCGAAGCCTCATAGACATGATGTCGGGTTCCGCCGTATTGCAGTTCCATCAGGTAAAGCACTTCATCGGCATTCAGTCCGGTTTCTTCCTGCAATTCGCGCACGGCAGCGTCCGCCCGGGTTTCTCCAGATTCAACTTTGCCGCCAGGCAAATTCCAGCGGCACCTGGGTTTGCGCACCAGGAGGATATGTCGATCCTGTTCGCAAATGACGGTTGCACGTACTTTCATCGGTTACCTGTTACCGCTGTCACAAAAAAGAAATAAAACTGCAATATTCGAGCCGGGCCTTTGGATAAAGGTTCCTTTGACGTTGGAGCGTCGAGTATTGAGAGAAGTGCCAAATGCTGGACAGGCTTGCGTGGTACGAGCGGATATAGAAAACGCTAAACGCGTGTTTAGGGGCGCGAGGCGAGAAGACGGGTTGTAAAAATAGCCCCGGCTAATGCCAGGGCTTTGGTTTGCAGCGGTACAGTAAACGTCAGTGGATTTTGGTACGACTGATTGCCCGTGCCTTCACTTCCTTGGCATACAACTGCAGCCGCTCTTCATCGCTTTGCAAGACCTCACAGGACCTCAGTACTGACTGCGCGTCAGCCTCGTTGCCAGACTTGCGCAACTGCTCGGCGATGCGTTTCAGATCGACTGCCGACCAGCGCAGATCCGACGCAACGCTTTGCAGGTCGCGTTGCAGTTCGTGTTCATATTCGTTGAGCCGCATGATCACCTCCGGAACATTCTCGGTAAAAAAGAGTAGTCGCATTTTTCGCCTGTCGCGCGTGGTTTGTCTGTGATCTGCTGAATGGGTGTAAAAAATTGTCCAATCTCCACAGCGGGCGCGATGCCACGATGGATGTGTTGTCTGTTAGGCGGTACATTCACTTTTTTAGCAAAAGGAAACATCATGCGGATATGGATCGGGGGGCTGGCGTTGGCCGTGTTGGCAGGGTGCTCGTTGCCGACATCGTTGGTGCCGGGTGAGCCCAATGTCAGAAAGACCAGCAGCAAGGCGCCCAAAGACTATGCCGCGTGCGTATTACCGTTGTGGCAGAAGGATGTTGCGAAAACCTCGCAGACATCGATCTCCAACGGTTACCGCATCACCGCACCGAGCATCATCACGGCTGACGAGATTCTTGAAATCGTCAAATACAAGGACGGCAGCAGCGTGTCCTTGTACCAGGGCCCGCCTTGGGCCAAGTCCGGCTCGCTACGCCAATCTGTGCGTGATTGCCTGTAGCGATTGTCGGGTGCAGAAAAAGCAGAAACCGCTTTAACGGTTTCTGCTTTTTTTTCGCCTGTTGGTAGTTAAAAAGGGCGCTTGGTCTGAAATGTCGGTCATTGTTCTGGGGGCTTGCAACGCGATGGCGGTTCGGCGAAATGAGCTGTGACAGTTGCTCGCGAGGATTTTTTTAGCGTGCGCTAGGCTTTGGAGTGCCGGCCGAAAATCAGGCCGACATGTCTTTCAAGGAGCCACGGATCATGGATGATCTGGTCAAAGAAGTTATTCCGCTGTTGCAGTATCTGATTCCCGGTTTTCTATCAACGTGGATTTTTTATTCGCTTACAGCGTTCAGGCGGCCGGATACGTTTGGCCAGATTGTGCAGGCGTTGATTTTCACGTTTGTGATTCATGGGGCGGTTGCAGGAATTGGTGTGGCCTGTTTGTGGGTGGGTGCAAAGGGATTTTCTGTAGGAAAGTGGAATGGAGAGGCTGAGGCAGTGTGGGCATTCTTTTCTTCGGTGCTGCTTGGGCTGCTGGCCTGTCGTTTGGCCACCAATGACAAGTTGCATGGATGGTTGCGCAATAGAAACGTAACGAAACAATCTTCCTACCCAAGCGAATGGTTCAGCGCATTCGTTCAAAATGACCGCTTCATCACTTTGCATTTGACCGACGAAAGGCGCGTGCTTGGCTGGCCGGTTGAGTGGCCGCCTGAGTCAGCCAATGGGCAGTCTGTGATGCAGGATCCGCATTGGCTCGACGAAGATGGCAAATCGGTGCCTTTTGGTGCCGAATTTTTGCTGATAGATTCGGCGAAAGTTAAATGGGTTGAATTCAACCCGGCATTAGAGGGTTCATCATGACCGCCAGAGCACCACAACCCATGCCAAAGGAGTACGAGCGCCTTTTCAGGGGGGCAGACGGAAAACCACTGGCGGAACCACTGATCAAAGGGCCGAGCGCGCCACCACCCCTGAAGCGCCAGCCATCCTTGGAAACCTGATGACTGCCCGGCAGTCATCGTGATGCTTCAAAGCGTCTCCACCAACCAATCCCGAAACGCCTTCAGCGACGGCAGCGCTTCATTACGCGGTGGGTACACCAGGTAATAGCTGCGCCGACTGATAATCGGTTCCCCCAGTTGCAGCAATTCCCCATTCAGCAGTTCGTCCTCGACCAGAATCCGCGGCACCAGGCCCACGCCAATATTCGCCCGCACCGCCTGAATCAAATGCGCAGTCATTTCGAAACTCGGGCCGATGCGCATGCTGCGATGCGGCAAGTCGTGCTGGCTGAACCATTCTGTCCACGCTTGAGCATTATTGCTGACGTTGAGTAGCAATTGCCCGGCGATGTGTTGCCCGGCGTCGTTGCGCTCGGCGGCGGACAGCTGCGTACTGGCGATGACTACCAGTTCCTCGGTGTGCAGGGGCAGGGCGTTCAGCCCTGGCCAGTCGCCGCCGCCCACACAAATCGCCGCGTCGATTTCACTGGTATCAAAGTCGATGGCTTCGATGCGCGAGTGCAAGTGCACGGTCATACCCGGATGCGCGGTGTAGAAATCCTTAAGGCGCGGCAAAAGCCATTTCGAGCCGAAGGTCGGCAGCGTCGCCAGCCGCAGACTGTGGATGCCCGAACCAAATGCCATGGCCTGCAAAGTGGCGCTGCGGATCTGCCCGAGTGCTTCGGCGAGTTCGCGTTGATACATGCGCCCGACGTCGGTCAGGACTACTTGCCGGCCTTCGCGGCTGAACAGACGCATGCCGAGCATCTTCTCGAGGATTTGCACCTGACGGCTGACCGCACTTTGCGTCAGCGACAGTTCATGGGCGGCGCGGGTGTAACTTTCGTGGCGCGCGGCAGCCTCGAAAGCCAGCAGTAACGACATGGAAGGGGTGAGCGTGCGCGGATTCATTCGTAAAAGTCATTGATAGTGGGTCGAATTTACGGTTGTCCCAGCGTTCGTCAGCAATGAATATGGGCAACATGAGATGGCGGAGCCTGACGCAATCATTCGTTGCGTACAACTGTTCACCGCCACACGGCCCGATTTTTACCGAGATGTCCTGACCGATGATTGCCCAGCTGTCGCCCGTAACCGCGCAAACCTCCAATTACCAGCAGTTCCTCAATGCGCTGAAGGCCAGCGGTTTTCGTGGTGAAATCAGCGCCGACTACGCCAGTCGCGTGGTGCTGGCCACTGACAATTCTATCTATCAGCGCTTGCCGCAAGCAGCAGTGTTCCCCATGGACGCTGAGGACGTGGCCAAGGTCGCGCGGCTGATTGCCGACCCTGTTTACCAACATGTGGTAATCACGCCGCGCGGCGGTGGTACCGGCACCAATGGCCAGTCGTTGACCGACGGTATCGTTGTCGACTTGTCGCGGCACATGAACCGTATTCTGGAAATCAACGTCGAGCAGCGTTGGGTGCGCGTGCAGGCCGGGGTGGTCAAGGATCAACTCAACGCCGCGCTGAAATCAGCCGGGCTGTTTTTCGCCCCGGAGTTGTCGACCTCCAACCGCGCCACCGTCGGCGGCATGATCAACACCGACGCCAGCGGCCAAGGCAGTTGCACCTACGGCAAGACCCGCGATCACGTGCTCGAACTCGATATGATCCTGCGCGGCGGCGAGCGTCTGCACGGTCTGCCCCTTGCGGAGAGTGAACTCCAGGCACAGTGCGCCCGCGAGGATCGGGTTGGCGAAGTCTATCGTTGTGCGCGGCAGATCATTGATGAGCAGGGTGCGCTGATCAAGGCGCGCTTTCCCGATCTCAACCGCTGCCTGACCGGTTACGACCTGGCGCACCTGCGCGAGGCGGACAATCGCTTCAACCTCAACAGCGTGCTGTGTGGCGCCGAAGGTTCGCTTGGCTTTGTGGTTGAGGCGAAGTTGAACGTGTTGCCGATCCCCAAACATACGATGCTGGTGAACATTCGCTACGCCGGGTTTATGGACGCGTTGCGCGATGCCCGGGCGCTGATGGCGCTTAAGCCGCTATCGATTGAAACCGTCGACTCGAAAGTGCTGTTACTGGCGATGCAGGACATTGTCTGGCATGGCGTTGCCGAGTATTTCCCACAGAGCCCCGAACGGCCGACGCTGGGGATCAACCTCGTGGAATTCTGCGGTGACGATGCCGAGGATCTGCAGCGCCGTGTCGAGATGTTCGTTGAGCACTTGAGCAACGATCTTACCGTTGAGCGTCTGGGCCACACGCTGGCGGTAGGTCATGCCGCGGTGAACAAGGTTTACGGCATGCGCAAACGCGCCGTCGGCTTGCTCGGCAACGTTGCGGGTGAAGCGAGGCCGCAGCCGTTTGTCGAAGACACGGCCGTGCCACCGCAGCATCTTGCCGAGTACATCGCCGAGTTGCGTGATCTGCTCGACAGCCATGGTTTGCAGTACGGCATGTTCGGTCATGTCGATGCCGGTGTGCTGCACGTGCGGCCGATTCTCGACATGAAAGACCCGCAACAAGCGGCACTGGTGCGGCCGGTGTCCGATGGCGTCGCCGCATTGACTCAACGCTACGGCGGCCTGCTGTGGGGCGAGCACGGCAAGGGCCTGCGCTCGGAATATGCGCCGGCGTTTTTCGGTGAGCTGTACCCGGCGCTGCAAGCGCTGAAGGCCGCGTTCGACCCGTTCAACCAATTCAATCCGGGCAAAATCGCTACGGCGGCCAACACTGGCGCTGAGCTGCTGAAGATCGATGAAGTGACCTTGCGTGGCGAACTGGACCGACAAATCGACGAGAAAGTCTGGCAGGACTACGGTGCAGCGATGCACTGCAATGGCAACGGCGCTTGTTACAACTTCGATCCTGATGACGCGATGTGCCCGTCGTGGAAAGCCACCCGTGAGCGCGCGCAATCGCCCAAGGGCCGGGCGTCGTTGATCCGCGAATGGCTGCGATTGCAGGGCGAGGCCGGGGTTGATGTGCTGTCGGAGGCCGTTCGCCGACCCGCGTTTTTCAGCACTTTTTGGCAGCGCTGGCGCAACAGCCGCGCGCAAACGCCGGACTTCTCCCATGAGGTCTACGATGCCATGGCCGGTTGTCTGGCGTGCAAATCCTGCGCAGGCCAATGCCCGGTGAAGGTCAACGTGCCGGAGTTTCGCTCGCGATTCCTGGAGTTGTATCACAGCCGTTATCTGCGTCCGGCGCGGGATTATCTGATCGCTTCGCTGGAATACAGCATCCCCTATATGGCGCGGATTCCGGCGCTGTACAACGGTTTGATGGGCGCGTCGGTGGTTCGACAACTGCTTGAGCGCCTGGGCGGCATGGTGGATGTGCCGTTGCTCAGCCGTTTCGATTTCCACGCAGCGATGCGCCGTTGGCAGGTGCAGCCGGCGACGGTGCCGACCTTGTCTGCGCTGACTAAGGCGCAACGCGAGCGCAGCGTGGTGCTGGTGCAGGACGCGTTTACCCGATACTTCGAAGCGCCATTGTTGGCGGATCTGGTCGAGCTGATTTCGCGGCTTGGCTATCAGGTCTATCTGGCGCCGTTCAGTGCCAACGGCAAGCCGCTGCATGTGCAGGGCTTTCTGACGGCCTTCAACCGTGCGGCGTTGCGCAATGCGCGGCAGTTGCGCGAACTGGCGGATGTTGGTGTGCCGCTGGTGGGACTGGACCCGGCCATGACCCTGGTTTATCGCCAGGAATATCAGAAAGTTCCCGGTATGCAGGCATGTCCGCAAGTCGCGCTGCTGCAGGAATGGCTGCTCAATGTGATGCCGGAGCAGGCACCCCAAGGCAACGCCGAGAGCTTCCGTCTGCTGGCGCATTGCACGGAAAAAACCAATGCACCGGCCGCGACCCGGCAGTGGGAGCAAGTGTTCGAACGAGCGGGATTAAAACTGACCACGCAGGCTACGGGGTGCTGCGGCATGTCCGGGACATACGGCCACGAAGCACGCAACCGCGACACGTCGGCAGTGATCTACGAACAATCGTGGGCGCGCCAGATCGACACGCCGGAGCAGGAGGGCGAAGCGCTGGCCACCGGATATTCGTGCCGCAGCCAGGTCAAGCGCCAGTCGGATCGGGCTGTGCGCCATCCGTTGCAGGTGCTGCTTGCGGGGCTGCGTCGCTGAGCGGTTCGTCGTCCGGCGCGTTGTCCCAGATCAGTCGCGGGTCGAAGCTCATCGCCGAGAGCATGGTGAGCACCACGACCATGCCGAAAAACAGGATGCCCATACGCGGTTCGATATCGCCCAGCGCCTGGAATTTCACCAGCGCCGCGACCAGGGCAACCACCAGTACGTCGAGCATCGACCAATAGCCGATCAACTCGACAAATCGAAACAGCTTCGAGCGCTCCCGACGCGCCCAGCCACTGTCACGCTGCACGGTGATCAGCAGCAGCGTCAGGGCGCCGAACTTGACGCCCGGCACGGCAATACTGGCGATGAAGATGATCAGCGCGATATCCCACGCGCCGTGCTGCCAGAACTCCAGCACGCCGCTCATGATCGTGCTGTCGGCGCCGCTGCCCAGCATCGTGGTGTTCATCACCGGCAGCAAGTTGGCCGGCACGTAAAACACCAGTGCGGCAATCAGATAGGCCCAGGTACGGGTGAGCGAATTGGTTTTGCGCCGGTGCAGCGGGGCATCACAGCGCGGGCACTCATGGGGTTCGTCGGTCATGTCGCAGGCCAGGCCGCAACTGTGGCACAGGCACAGGTTGAGCTCGCTGGCGGTCGCCGGTCGCTTCATAAGATGTCCCAGAGTTCACGGATGTCTCGGCCGGCAATGCGGATCATCATCAGGCTCAGCACGGCCAGGGCGAACAGGCCGATACCGGGCAGCACATCAAGCATCCCGGCCAGTTTGAACACGGCGACCATCGCTCCGAGCAAACACACTTCCAGCATGCTCCACGGGCGCAGCGTTTCCAGCCAGCGCATACAGACCTTGAAGCCTGGCGCGCGTCGGGAAGAGAGGGCGAAACTCAGCACCCAGATCAGCAGCACCAACTGAAACGCCGGGGCAATAATGATCGAAATTGCGGCCACCATCGCCATGAACGTGATCGGCCCCTGGTTCAGGGCGAGCACCGAATCCCACAGTGTCGCGCTATTTTTCAGGCCTTTGAGGCTGATGCTCATCACCGGATAGAAATTGGCGAACAGCCACAGCATCGCCGCCGTGAACGTCAGGGCCAGACGCTGCTCAACGGTCAGTCCGTTGAAGCGCTCGAGTACCCCGCCGCAGCGTACGCATAGGGATTTCTGATGTTTGCCGAGCACGGCTTTTTCATACACGCAATCGCAGTGCTCGCAGATGATCAGTTGTTCGGGGGCGATCATGGACAACGCTCGATTCAGGGACCTGATCACTATAGACGCTCATCCTGAAGAGCTGTCGCAGGCTGCGATTTTTAACGCCTGTTTTTGACGATCAAAAAAACCTCGAGCGGTGTTGCTTAGTGATTTCCAGACCTGAAATACAAAAAATGCAGGAGTGAGCCTGCTCGCGATAGCGCAGTGTCAGACAGTCAAATGTTCACTGACACTTCCTCATCGCGAGCAGGCTCACTCCTACAGTGGTTTTGTGGTGTCTGGATTATTTGCGATCCAGCCACACCGTCTGCGCATTGCAGAACTCGCGAACGCCGAAGTGCGACAGTTCACGGCCAAACCCACTCTTCTTCACGCCACCGAAGGTCACGCGTGGGTCGCTCGCGGAATAACCGTTGATGAATACGCCGCCGGTTTCCAGCTCGCTGGTCAGTTGTTGCGCCAGTTGCACATTGGCGGTGTAGATCGTTGCGGTCAGGCCGAATTCGCTGTCGTTGGCCAACGCAATGGCATGCGCGCAATCGCGGGCGGTGATGATCGAGGCGACCGGGCCGAACAGTTCCTGTTTGAACGAGGTCATGCGATCGGTGACGTCGGCCAGCACGGTCGGTTCGTAGTAGTTGCCAGCCCCAGCGGTTTTGCCGCCGCCGAGCAACAGGGTCGCACCTTCTTCGAGGGTGTCGCGCACTTGCTGATCGAGTTCATCACGCAGATCAAAACGCGCCATCGGCCCGATGTAAGTATCGGCAGACAGCGGATCACCCACTTTCAGCTTGCGCGTCGCTTCAACGAATTTGCGCGTGAATTCTTCAACGACGCCTTCTTCGATGATCAGTCGCTTGGCCGCCGCGCAGACCTGACCAGAGTTCTGGTAGCGACCGATCACCGCGGCCTGAACGGCTTCGTCGAGATTGGCGTCATTGAGCACGATAAACGGATCAGATCCGCCCAACTCCAGCACGCATTTCTTCAGCGCGGCACCGGCCTGAGCGCCGATGGCCATGCCAGCGCGGACGCTGCCGGTCAGCGTAACGGCAGCAATGCGCGGGTCGGCGATGGCGCTGGAGACGCCTTCGGTAGTGACGTTGATCACTTCAAACACGCCGGGGGCAAAGCCTGCGCGGGTAAACGCATCGCGCAGCAAATAAGCGCTGCCCATGACGTTAGGTGCGTGCTTGAGGACGTAGGTATTGCCGGCGATAAGCGCTGGAACGGCACCTCGCAGCACTTGCCAGATCGGGAAGTTCCACGGCATCACGGCGAGGATCGGGCCGAGCGGGCGGTATTCGATGCGCGCCTTGCCGTCTTCAACCTGAGTCGCTTCAGCATCGAGCATGGCCGGGCCATGTTCGGCGTACCACTCGCACAGCTTGGCGCATTTCTCGATTTCACCGCGGGCCTGGGCGATGGGTTTGCCCATTTCCAGGGTGATCATGGTGGCCATGGCCTCAGCGGTTTCACGCAGCGCGCCGGCGAGGGCGGTCAGAGCGCGAGAGCGATCTTGCAGCGGCTTGCGTTTCCACTTGCTGAAGCCGAATGCGGCGCGGGTCAGCGCGGCATCGAGGGCTTCTGCGGATTCAAACGCGTAGTGGCCGATCTGCTCGCCGGTGGCGGGGTTGATCGAGATGGCGTGGGTCTGGCTGGAAATCTGGCTCATGGCTGTCGTCCTGCGTGTTCAAAGGATGGAGCTAGAGTAGGGTGGTGTTTGTTTTCTGGAAACTGAATAATAAAGATCGTTTCTTTCACGATTAGAGAATGACTATGGATCTGGTGCAGCTGGAAATCTTCAAAGCCGTTGCCGAACACGGCAGCATCAGCGCCGCCGCCGCGCAGATCCATCGCGTGCCGTCGAACCTGACCACGCGGATCAAACAGCTTGAGCAGGACCTGGGCGTCGATCTGTTTATTCGTGAGAAAAGCCGTTTGCGCCTGTCGCCGGCTGGTTGGAGTTTTCTTGAATACGCACGGCGCATTCTCGATCTGGTGCAAGAGGCGCGGGCCACGGTTGCCGGTGAAGAACCGCAGGGCGCGTTTCCTCTGGGTTCGCTGGAAAGTACCGCCGCAGTGCGCATCCCTGAGCTGCTGGCGGCGTATAACCAGTTGCACCCGAAAGTCGATCTGGACCTGTCCACCGGTCCGTCCGGGACAATGATCGACGGCGTGCTATCCGGGCGTCTGGCCGCTGCATTTGTCGACGGCCCGGTGTTGCATCCGGCGCTGGAGGGCGTGCCGGCGTTTGAAGAGGAAATGGTCATCATCGCACCGCTTAACCACCTGCCAGTCCAGCGCGCGGCGGATGTGAACGGCGAGAGCATCTACGCATTTCGCTCCAACTGCTCCTACCGTCACCACTTCGAAAAATGGTTCAGCACCGACGCCGCCGTGCCCGGCAAGATCTTCGAAATGGAGTCCTATCACGGCATGCTCGCCTGCGTCAGTGCTGGCGCAGGCCTGGCGCTGATGCCACGCAAAATGCTGCAAAGCATGCCAGGCAGCGCGACAGTGAGTGTCTGGCCGCTGACGGCAGATTTTCGCTACCTGACCACTTGGCTGGTGTGGCGGCGGGGCACGGTGTCGCGCAGTTTGAGCATGTTCGTGCGCTTGCTTGAAGAGCGCGGTGTGGTGCGTGCCGAAGAGTAATTGGCACTGTGTGTGAGTGTGGTTTTTGGCACAGGCCATCGGCGATGGCCGCGAGAGTTTCCACGCATACGACCCGTGTCAAATACCGGATCGGCTCATTGCGCCTCACCGTGTGGGTTGAGGTTGGCGATCAGTTCGTCGGTGCTGGCGATGACATGGGCGAAGGTCGGGCCGTTGAGTTCGTGAGCGGCGTGCATCATTTCCGCTTTGAACGCGGCGGTGGCATCGCGCAGCAGGGTGACGTGATAGCCCAGTTCAGAAGCATAGCGGGCGGTGGCCTCGATGCAGGTGTTGGCCAGCAGACCGGCGATGATCACGTGAGTGATGCCTTTCTGTTTCAGGCGAAAATCCAGATCGGTATTGGCGAAACCACTGGAGCCCCAATGTTCCTGAACGACGATGTCGCCGTCTTGCGGCGCGAAGTCCGGATGCCATTCACCGCCCCATTCGCCACGGGCAAAATGGTGCATGTGCATGATCTTGCATTGGGTCGGCGTGGGGTGATCCCAGTTTTCGTAATCGCCTTTTTCCCAGCGATGATGGGGGACGATGACTACTGGAATTTGCAGGCCGCGCACGGCGCGGTCGAGTTTGCGCAGGTTGTCGAGTAAACCGTTCTGTTCGGCCATCGGCTTGATCAGCGGGAAGACCTTGCCGCCCTCCGAGAGAAAATCGTTGTACGGATCGACCAGCAAGTAAGCGGTTCTGTCCAGCGGATAGCGAGGTTGCAACATGACTGTTTGCTCCGGCAAAGAGATTGAACGGTGCGCAGGGCTTGTCCCGCTGCCATGTTGATATGATAATCATAGTAATGATGAAAGAGGCAAGCCCTGATGGCAATAAACGATAGTCCGCCTGACACGCTGTGCCCGGTGGCGCGAGCGGAGGCAATCGTAGGTGACCGCTGGACAGTGCTGGTTTTGCGCGAGTTGTTTATGGGCAGCCATCGCTATGACGAGATCCAGGCGCAAACCGCTGGCACCCCGCAGATGGTCGCCTCCCGTCTGAAAAATCTGGAGGCAGACGGGTTGGTCGAGCGTCGTTTGTACAACGAGCGGCCAAAACGCTACGAGTACCACCTCACCGCGAAAGGCGAGGCGTTTTATCCGGTGTTGATTGCGTTGCGGGCGTGGGGAGAAACCTGGTGCAAGGCACCGGAAGAGGGAGTGGCAGTCAACATGACCCACAAAACCTGTGATCACGACGCAGGTTTGGGCCCGCTATGCGATCACTGCGGCGAACCTCTGCGGCGCGCAGACCTGATCAGCCAACCGCGAGAAGCCTACGCCGCCGAACGGCAGGCGCGGCGTGAGGCGTTCAAGGCGAAATAGCGTTGATCACGGCGTGCCGTTGCGACCGTAAAGCAGGTAACCGGGACGCTGACTCAAGCGCTCGTAATAGGCGTTCACCGCTGGCAGGTGCGGATGCGCGAGTGGCGTCTCGAACCAGCGATTGACTGACAAGCCAATCGGGATATCGGCGAGGGAAAACTGCTCGCCGCTGACGTAAGCGCCGGTTTTTTCCAGCTGCCGGTCGAGGATTTCCATGTTGCGCGACCACGCCCGGCATCCAGCGGCCAATGCCTCCGGGTCTTGATAGTCCGGTGATTTGCGTACCAGCGACATGAGCGGATACGACCACGAGCGGTTCAGCTCCGAAGGCTGCCAGTCCAGCCACTGATCGATGCGCGCACGCTCGCGCGCATCCGCCGGATAAAGGTGCGAACCGTCATAACGGGCCACCAGATAACGAATGATCGAATTTGATTCCCACAGGGTGAAATCGCCGTCCTGAATCACCGGCACCATGGCGCAGGGATTGAGTGCGAGAAATTCAGGTGTGTCGGTGGATTTGAAGCCCGAGCCCCAATCTTCACGCTCGAACGGGATCTGCAGTTCGGCGCAGGTCCACAGCACTTTGCGCACGTTGATCGATGAAGCCTTGCCCAGAATTCGCAGCATTGGATGTCCCTCTCCCGGTATTTGTAGACCGTCAACAAATACCACAGCGCAATGCAGAAGGCCCGCATGAGGCGATGCTGTTTCACTTGAGAATGACGCTTTAATTGTGGCGAGGGAGCCGACCCCCTCGCCACAGGTTAGTGTCAGGTCTGATTGACCTGGGTTATCGGCTGAGGAACGCCAACAAATCCTCATTCAACGCCTGCGCATGCGTCACTGCAAAACCATGCGGTGCGCCGGCATAGACCTTGAGTTCAGCCCCTTTGATCTGCGCGGCGGCCTGTTTGCCGGTGGTTTCGAACGGCACGATCTGGTCGCCGTCGCCATGAATCACCAGCGTCGGCACATCGATCTTCGTCATGTCCGGGCGGAAGTCGGTTTCCGAGAAGGCAGTCACGCAGTCCACGGTGCCTTTGAGCGACGCCAGCAGCGCGACGTTCAGGGTTTGCGTCAGCACGCCATCGGAGACGGTCTGACCCTGATTGGTGCCATAGAATGGCGCGGCAAAGTCAGCGATGAACTGCGCACGATCTTTCAGCAGACCGGCCTTGATGCCATCGAACACCGACGTGTCTACTCCCTGCGGGAAGTCGGCTTTTTTGCCGAACAGCGGCGTCACCGCGCCCAGCAATACCAACCCGGCAACGCGCTCGCTGCCGTGCCGGGCAATGTAGCGGCTGACATCACCGCCGCCCATGGAGAAACCCACCAGCGTCACTTCACGCAGATCCAGATGATTGATCAGTTGCGCGATGTCATCGGCAAAGGTGTCGTAGTCGTAACCGGTCCACGGTTGATCGGAGCGACCGAAACCCCGGCGGTCGAAAGCGATGGTGCGATAGCCACGACTGCTCAGGTATTCCATCTGGTATTCCCACATGTCGGCGTCCAGTGGCCAGCCGTGGCTGAACAGCACGGGCTTACCGCTGCCCCAGTCCTTGTAATAGATTTCGGTGCCGTCTTGTGCGGTGAACGTGCTCATGGAAACTCCTTGCGTCAGGGTTTTTCGAAGGGCGTGCATGGATTGCCGAAAAGGCAGCCTTCACTATCCACGCAATCGCAACGGGTCACTTGTATGCAGGTGCTGGGTTGGATCTCAGCATCAGGGTTGTATGATGCAACCCTGAGCCACAAGGCCGATCACTGGTTTGAGGGAGTACGTTGACGTGAAGCGCAAAAGCCTGCAGGGCAATGCCTGCCCGGTTGCCCGGACACTGGACCTGATCGGTGACTGGTGGTCATTGCTGATCATCCGCGATGCGCTGGAGGGCATACGCCGGTTCAGCGATTTTCAAAAGAATCTGGATATCGCCAAAAACATGCTCAGCGCCCGCCTCAAGGCGCTGGTGGAGCAGGGCATCCTGCAAACGGTGCCGGCGGCCGATGGGGGCGCCTATAAGGAGTACGTGCTGACCGAGCGCGGCAAAGCCTTGCAGACCGTAATTGTCGCGCTGTCGCAGTGGGGCGGCGAGTTTATGTACGAGCCGGGAGAGGCGGGATCGGTGATGGTCGATGCAAAGAATCGCCAACCGCTCTGCAAGCTTGAATTGAAGGCCGCGGACGGTCGCGTGTTGGCGGCGAACGAGGTAGCGACCCGGTTCGGCGTGGAGCACTGAAAAACCGTCGTTACCAGCGTCTTCGACGGAGTAGAAGGGGAGCGTTCATCCTGATGAATTCTCCCCTTTTCAGTTCTGGTTTTCTGCCAGGTTTTCAGCGAAACGCCGGCACCACATGCTTGATAAACAACGCCAACGACTTCTTCTTCTCTTCATGCGGCAAGCTGTTGTCACACCAGAAACTGAACTCATCCACCCCCAGTTCCTGGTAGTACTTGATCCGCGGAATGATCTCTTCCGGCGTCCCGATCATCGCCGTCTTGTGCAGACTCTCCAGTTCAAACTCTGGACGCCCGGCAAACTTCTCTTCCGGGCTCGGGGCGAGGAAGCCATTGACCGGCGTTTCCTTGTTGCCAAACCAAGCATCAAACGTGCGGTAAAAACGCGAGATCGCTTTAGCGCCGACTTTCCAGCCCTCAGGATCGTCTGCGGTGTGCACGTGGGTATGACGCAGCACCATCAATTGCGGGCGCGGTACATCTGGGTTGTTGTCCAGCGCGGTCTGGAATTTGTTCTTCAGGTCGAGCACTTCTTCATCGCCCTTCATCAAAGGCGTGACCATCACGTTGCAGCCGTTGGCGACGGCGAAGTTGTGCGAGTCCGGGTCACGGGCGGCGATCCACATCGGTGGATTGGGCTTCTGGATCGGTTTTGGCACGCTGGTGGAGGTGGGGAATTTCCAGATGTCGCCGTCGTGGGCGTAGTCGCCTTTCCATAGGGCGCGAACCACCGGGACCATTTCGCGCAGGGCTTGGCCACCGCTTGATGCGGGCATGCCGCCGGCCATGCGGTCGAATTCAACCTGATAGGCACCGCGCGCCAGGCCCACTTCCATGCGGCCGTTGCTGATGACGTCGAGCAACGCGCATTCGCCGGCGACCCGCAGCGGATGCCAGAACGGCGCGATGATGGTGCCGGCGCCGAGGTGGATGGTGGTGGTTTTGGCCGCGAGGTAGGCGAGCAGCGGCATCGGGCTCGGCGAGATGGTGTATTCCATGGCGTGGTGTTCGCCGATCCACACGGTGCTGAAACCACCGGCCTCGGCCATCAGGGTCAGTTCGGTCAGGTCTTCGAACAGTTGGCGGTGGCTGACGCTTTCGTCCCAGCGTTCCATGTGTACGAACAGGGAAAATTTCATGACGTTTCCTCGGATCTTTTTGTTGTGGCTACAAAATTTTGTGCCATCGCTAGCTCACGGCGAACTCTGTAGGAGCTGCCGAAGGCTGCGATCTTTTGATTTTGCTTTAAAGACCAGATCAAAAGATCGCAGCCTGCGGCAGCTCCTACAAGGTTCGCGCGAGCAAGACGGGGCCTTCAGTTCATTTTTACAGGACTGAAAATGTTCGATCAGGCCAGGACGGGCAGGGCGCCCATCTTGCCGTGGCAATACACCAGCGGACCGGCGCACTGCTCGGGCACGATCAGGTTCTTCACCGCACCGACCATGATCGCGTGGTCGCCACCTTCGTATTCACGCCACAACTCGCACTCGATCACCGCTGTCGCGTTGGCCAGGATCGGATTGCCCAGCTCACTCAATGTCCACTCGATGCCCTGCGCCTTGTCCTTGCCTTTACGGGCGAAAGCGTAGGCCTCGCTTTGCTGGCCACCGGACAGAACATGTATCGCGAAGCGTTTGTTCTTGATCAGTACCGGATAGGAGTCGGAGCTGTAGTTGGGGCAGAACAGCACCAGGGCCGGATCGATCGACAGGGAGCTGAAGGCGCTGGCGGTCAGCCCGACAATCTGGCCGTCATCGTCCAGGGTGGTGATGACGGTTACGCCGGACGGGAACGAGCCCATGACTTGTTTGTAGATGGCGGCATCGATCATTGGACAGTCCTCGGATGTTGTGACGCGATTATTATGTGTTTATTGGTCTGATGGTATACCAGTATTTGTTCTTTGCAAGGGCTTTCAAGCTGAATCGATAAACGTCGTGCTTTCGTCGGAAACTCAACGTTTATTGGGCTTTCCAGTGACCTGAAGACCGCGGGATCAGCGAGGATGGTGTATCAGATCGCTTCGTAAACTACGGATCAGTCTTGTGGAATATTTGGAATACCATAATATGGTCTGCATCTGAGGGGCGGCCACGAAGCTCCCCCGGTTTGGCTTCATACAACGATAAGAACAGACAAACTCGAGTCCATAGATATGACCCAGATGTCCCGGCAAGATCCGTTGATCGAGAATCACACGGTCGACTACGTCCCACTCGCGGAACGCCACGGGAAGGCCCGCGACCTTTTCACCCTTTGGTTCAGCACCAACATTGCGCCACTGCCCATCGTCACCGGCGCCATGGTGGTTCAGGTGTTCCATCTCGATTTGCTTTGGGGGCTGCTGGCGATTGCGCTTGGGCACATGATCGGCGGCGTGGTGATTGCTTTGGCGTCAGCGCAGGGCCCACGCATGGGCATTCCGCAGATGGTCCAGAGCCGTGGGCAGTTCGGCCGTTATGGTGCGCTGTTGATCGTGTTCTTTGCGGCGATCATCTACATCGGTTTCTTCATTTCCAACATTGTACTGGCGGGTAAATCAATCGTCGGCATCGCGCCTGCGGTGCCGGCGCCGCTGAGCATTCTTATCGGTGCGTTGGCGGCTACGGCGATTGGCGTCATTGGTTACAACTTCATTCATACGCTGAACCGCATTGGCACCTGGGTGATGGGCGGGGCGCTGCTGGCCGGTTTCATCTATATCTTCGCTCATGACTTGCCGGCGGATTTCCTGACTCGCGGCAGTTTCAACCTGTCTGGCTGGTTGGCGACGGTGTCGCTGGGGATCATCTGGCAGATCAGTTTCTCGCCGTATGTGTCCGATTATTCGCGTTACCTGCCGGCGGATATCGGTATCGCCAAGCCATTCTGGGCCACTTATCTGGGCGCTACGCTGGGCACGATTCTGTCGTTCAGTTTCGGCGCGGTAGCGGTGCTGGCGACGCCGGATGGCACCGAAGCAATGGCAGCGGTCAAGCAGTCCACCGGCTGGCTGGGGCCGATTCTGATGGTGCTGTTCCTGCTCAACATCATCAGTCACAACGCCCTCAATCTGTACGGCGCCGTGCTGTCGATCATCACCTCGATCCAGACCTTCGCCAGCCAGTGGACGCCGAGCATCAAAGTGCGCGTAGTGCTGTCGAGCGTGATCCTTGTCGGTTGCTGCGTGGTGGCGCTTGGTGCGTCGGCGGATTTCATTTCCGAGTTCATCGGCCTGATTCTGGCGCTGTTGCTGGTGCTGGTGCCGTGGGCGTCGATCAACCTGATCGACTTCTACCTGATCAAGCGCGGTTGCTACGACATCACCTCGATTTTTCGCGCTGATGGCGGCATTTACGGGCGCTTCAACCTGCACGCGATCGTCGCTTACTTCATCGGCATCGTCGTGCAGCTGCCGTTCGCCAACACCTCGTTGTACGTCGGGCCTTACGCCAATCTGGTCGACGGTGCGGACTTGTCGTGGCTGGTTGGCCTTGTGGTGACGGTTCCGCTTTATTACTGCCTGGCGACGCGCAGCAAGACTCAGCAGAGCAGGGCGGCCAGGTTGGGCAGTGGCGAGGGGATTTATCCCCGCTCGGCTGCAAAGCAGTCGTAAAATTGGCGAACGCGGCGCCCTTTTAGATGAAGGGGGCCGCTTCGCAGCCCAACGGGGATAAATCCCCTCGCCACAATGACTCTTGGCTTCTACTGTTTGCGACTGAACAGTATTACAGCGGTGCTATACATCCTCCCTCCGCATCCCGGCGGACATTCAAATTGGCCATATCGATCCCCTTTTGGCCCGTCGCCCACTGTGATCCATCTACGTGGTCGGCAAGAATCAAAACCACAACGAAATGCCAGACCTTTTTACCCTTGGCTATCTTTAAAGCCACTGCCGTGTACAGAACATAAAAACCATCGAACTCACGTCGCATTTTGGGAAAACAACCATGGTCACGATGAAACGTATTCTGGGTGCCACCGTGTGTGGACTGACGCTGCTGGCCAGCGCGGTCCAGGCCGAGCAGCGCGAACTGCGGGTGTATAACTGGGCGGATTACATCCTGCCGGCGGTGCCCAAGGATTTCGCTGCGCAAAGCGGCATCAAAGTGACCTGGGACACCTTCGACACCAACGAATCCCTGGAAGCCAAACTCCTGACCGGTAACTCCGGTTACGATCTGGTGGTGCCGTCGAACCAGTTCCTCGAGACCCAGATCAAGGCGGGTGTGTTTCAGAAACTCGACAAGTCGAAGTTGCCCAATTGGAAGCACCAGGACCCTGAGCTGTTGAAGCTGCTGGGCAAGAACGATCCCGGCAATCAGTACGGCGTGCCCTACATGGTCGGTACGGTGCTGATCGGCTTCAACCCGGCCAAGGTCAAGGCGGCGCTGGGCGAGAATGCGCCCGTGGACAGCTGGGATCTGGTGTTCAAGCCCGAGAACATGGAAAAGCTGAAATCCTGCGGTGTGGCGATGCTTGATTCGCCGACGGAAATTCTGCCGCTGGCCCTGCATTATCTGGGCCTCGACCCGAACAGCCAAAACCCCGCCGACTACGAAAAAGCCAAGGAGCTGATGCTCAAGGTTCGTCCGTACGTGACCTACTTCAACTCGGCCAAATACATGACGGACATCGCCAACGGCGACATCTGCGTGGCCATCGGTTACTCCGGCAGTTTCTATCAGTTCGGCAACCGCGCGAAAGAGGCGGGCAATGGTGTGGTGGTCGACTGGCGCTTGCCGAAGGAGGGCGCGCCGATCTGGTTCGATACGTTCGCGATTCCCAAGAGCGCGAAGAACGTCGCCGAGGCCCATGAGTTTCTCAACACCTTGCTTGATCCGAAGGTCATCGCGCCGATCAGTGACTTCCTCGGTTACCCGAATGCGAACAAGGATTCGATGGCGTTGATCAACAAGGAAATCACGGGCAACCCGAACCTGACGCCGACCCCCGAGGCGTTGAAAACCCTCTACGTCGTCCAGCCATTGCCGCAAAAGGTTGAGCGTGTACGCACCCGGGTCTGGACCAGCATCAAATCCGGTAATTAACCCGCCCTCCCTGTAGGAGTGAGCCTGCTCGCGATAGCGTTATGTCATTCAACATCGACTTTGAATGGTCTGGCGCCATCGCGAGCAGGCTCACTCCTACAGGTTTTTGTGTGGTGTCATTGAATGCTGCGTTTTGGGTCTCGGGTCGTGATCAGGCTCAGCAGCACCGACCCAAAAATCACCCCACCCACCACCGCCAACGACCATTCCACCGGCATATGAAACCACGGCATCAACGTCATCTTGCCGCCGATGAACACCAGCACAATCGCCAAACCGTACTTGAGCAGGTGGAAGCGGTCAGCCATGTCCGCCAGCAGAAAGTACAGCGCCCGCAGGCCCATGATCGCGAAGATGTTTGAGGTGAAGACGATGAACGGGTCGGTGGTGACGGCGAAGATCGCCGGGATGCTGTCGACCGCGAACATCAAGTCGCTGGCCTCGATCAGCACCAGCACCAGAAACATCGGCGTGGCCCAGCGCACGCCGTTTTGCAGGACAAAAAACCGTTCGCCATGAAAGCCGCTGGTGATGCGCAAATGCCCGCGCACCCAGCGCAACAAAGGGTTTTTCTCCAGATCCGGTTGCTGATCGGCAAACACCAGCATCTTGATCCCGGTGATGATCAGAAACACGCCGAACACGTACAGCAGCCACTCGAACTGCGACACCAGCCACACTCCGGCAAAAATCATCACCGCGCGCATCACGATCGCCCCGAGTACGCCGTACAGCAGCACACGACGCTGCAACTCCGGCGGCACGGCGAAGTAGCTGAAGATCATCACGAAGATGAACATGTTGTCGATCGACAGCGACTGCTCGATCAGATAACCGGTGAGGAATTCCAGGGTTTTCTGCCGGGCGATTTCGCCGCCGAATTCACCGTGCAGATACCACCAGAGCAGGCCTGCGAAACTCAACGCCAGCAAGCACCAGGCGATCACCCAAGCCAAGGCTTCGCGCACTGAAACCCGATGCGCCTTGCGCCCGCCGAACACAAAAAGATCCAGTGCCAACATCGCAAGTACGAAGACGATGAAGGCGCCCCACATCCACGGTTCGCCGATATTGATGTTCGTTTCTGGCATGTCACGCTCCCTTTTTCTGGTTGTATTAGGGTCAGACGAGGCCATGCTAGCGACGAGTTTGGGCGAAAGAAAAATCGTTTATTTCTGGGTTAGAGTTCGTTATTAACGAAGTGTCGGCCCCGTGGCTGATCGCGGATCAGCGAAAAAACTCCCCCGGCGTTTCCCCAAACTGCTGACGAAACGCTGCAATAAACGCCGACGTCGAGTCGTAGCCGCAGGCCAGTGCGACGTCGGTAACGCGTTCGCCTTTTTCCAATGGTGTCAGCGCTCCGAGCAGGCGCAAGCGTTGGCGCCAGGCGCGGAAGGTCAGGCCGGTATCGCGCAGGAACAGGCGCGTGAGGGTCTTTTCGGTGACGCCGAATTTTTCGCTCCAATGGCTCAGGGTGGTTTGCTGTTCGGGATGCTGCTCCAGGCTCTGGTAGATCTGTTGCAAGCGTGCGTCTTGGGGCAGCGGCAGCATCAGATCGATCTGTTGCGCTTCGGCGAGTTGATCGAGGATCACCTGGGCCAGCCGTCCGTGTGGGCCGGACTGATCGTATTCCACGGGAACCAGGCTGAAGGCGCGGATCAATTCGCGCAGCAAATCGCTGACACCGAGTACATGACAATGCTCGACAGCCCAACCGGCAACGCTGCAATCGATATACAGGCTGCGCATTTCAGTGTGCGGCGAACTGAATACCCGATGCGGCACACCGGCCGGAATCCATACGGCGCGCTCAGGCGGGGCAACGAAGCGTCCGGCACTGGTCTGGACCTCAAGCACCCCTTGAATCGCATAGGATAATTGCACCCACGGATGGCTGTGACGTCGGGTCAGTGCGCGATTGGGCAGGGATTCAGTGCGTCCGTACAGCGGGCGCGGCAGGCTGGGCAGCCCGGGAATGCTGCGTCGTATGCTTTTTTCATGTCCTTTAGACGGCATCTGCAGGCTCTTCGGCGTTAGTCGGTAATTCCCGCTCACGTTAGAGTCGTCGGCACGCACTGGCAACCCCCGGATGAACACACCATGACGCGCCCAAGATTCCTGCCCGATAACTTCACCCTGACACTGATCGGCGTCGTGCTACTGGCGAGTTTCCTGCCCGCCAGCGGTCAGGTCGCGGTCGGCTTCGGCTGGCTGACCAACATCGCCATCGCGCTGCTGTTTTTTCTCCACGGCGCCAAACTCTCGCGGGAATCGATCATCGCCGGAGCCGGTCACTGGCGCCTGCATTTGCTGGTGTTCGGCCTGACCTTCGTGCTGTTCCCGCTGCTGGGGCTGGCGCTGAAACCGCTGCTGTCGCCGCTGATCGGCGACACGTTGTACATGGGCATGCTTTACCTGTGCGCGTTACCCGCAACAGTGCAGTCGGCGATTGCCTTCACCTCGCTGGCGCGGGGCAACATTCCGGCGGCGATTTGCAGTGCGGCGGCATCGAGCCTGTTCGGGATTTTCCTCACGCCGTTGCTGGTGACGCTGCTGCTCGACGTCCATGGTGACGGCGGTTCGACCCTCGATGCGATCCTGAAAATCAGCATGCAGTTACTACTGCCCTTCATCGTCGGTCAGATTGCCCGTCGCTGGATCGGCGCGTGGGTGGGGCGCAACAAGAACTGGCTGAAGTTTGTCGATCAGGGTTCGATTCTTCTGGTGGTTTACGGCGCGTTCAGCGAGGCAGTCAACGAAGGCATCTGGCAGCAGATCCCGCTGATCGAGTTGCTTGGGCTGGTAGTGGTCTGCTGCATTTTGCTGGCACTGGTGCTAGTGGCGGCGACGTTGCTGGGCAAGGCCTTCGGTTTCAGTCAGGAAGACCGCATCACCATTCTGTTTTGCGGTTCGAAAAAGAGTCTGGCCACTGGCGTGCCGATGGCGCAGGTATTGTTTGCCGGCAGCACCATTGGTGTGCTGATCCTGCCGCTGATGCTGTTCCATCAGATTCAATTGATGGTTTGCGCGGTGTTGGCACAGCGCTATGCGAAACGACCGGAGTCGGTGCCGGAGTTGATGGCGCAAGTCGATCCATAACCCCACACCGTCGCCTGTAGGAGCTGCCGCAGGCTGCGATCTTTTGATGTTGTTTTTAAGATCAAAAGATCGCAGCCTTCGGCAGCTCCTACATGGGGGATCAGCATTTTGTGAGGGGCGTTGCGACTTAATAGGCGTTTCGCTTCCTTGCAAACGGCGACAAGAAGGAAATCAGTCTAAAAACACCGCAGCAGCGCTGCGACCGTTTGCTAGGCTCAATGATGTAGGTGAAGACGCAGACTGATGCGCAAACGGATAGCAAGGGGACGTGGGGCGCGTTCCGAAGGGTACACGGTTAGAAAGATCTCCGCGCTGAGATCCAGCCCTTATGCCGTGTGAAGCAGCCGAGGCACTACCTTTTCAATTTGGCCCGGTACTGTGAGAAGCCTGATAAACCTTGTAAGCCAGAGACCAGCACTGGCCACCTACTCGAACACCAAAGCCCGCATTGTGCGGGCTTTGTCTTTTACCCCTGTGGCGAGGGGATTTATCCCCGTTGGGCTGCGATGCAGCCCCCTTCAAAGAATCACATCTTAGCCAAAGCCTGCGCCAAATCCTCCCGCAGATCCTCAACATCCTCAACCCCCACCGACAGGCGTACCAAGCCATCGCCAATCCCCAGTTTCGCGCGGGTTTCGGGTGGAATGGTGGCATGCGTCATGATCGCCGGATGCTCGATCAGGCTCTCCACACCGCCCAGACTTTCTGCCAGGGCGAAGATTTTCACGTTCTCCAGAAAGCGCCGCGCGCCGGCCAGATCGCTGTTCAGGTCCACGGAAATCATCCCGCCGAAACCGCGCATTTGCCGTTTGGCCAGTTCATGCTGCGGATGCGATTCAAGACCGGGGTAGTAGACGCGTTTGACCTGCGGTTGCCGCTCCAGCCACTGCGCCAGATCCAGCGCGTTGCTGCAATGACGCTCCATGCGCAGCGCCAGGGTTTTCACGCCACGCAAGGTAAGAAACGCATCGAACGGCCCGGATATCGCACCGACCGCGTTTTGCAAAAAGCCCAGGCGCTCGGCCAGATCGGCGTTCTGCCCGACCACGGCGATCCCGCCGATCACGTCGGAGTGACCGTTCAGATACTTGGTGGTCGAGTGCACCACGATGTCGAAACCCAACTCCAGCGGGCGCTGGATATACGGGCTGGCAAAAGTGTTGTCAGCCACGCTGATGATCCCCCGTGCGCGGCAGATGCGCGCGATGGCGGCCAGGTCCGACAGGCTCAGCAGCGGATTGGTCGGTGTCTCGACCATGACCATGCGCGTGTCGTCCTGTAACGACGCTTCGAATGCCGACAGGTCGGTCAGGTCGACGTAGCTGAAGCGGTGCCCGGCGCTGCGTTGGCGCACCTTGTCGAACAAGCGAAAGGTGCCGCCGTACAAGTCGTTGCCGGAAATCACGTGCGAGCCGGCGTCGATCAACTCGAGAACGGTGGAAATCGTCGCCAACCCGGAGGCGAACGCAAAGGCCCGGGTGCCACCTTCCAGATCCGCCACGCAGCGCTCAAGGGCAAAACGCGTCGGGTTGTGCGAGCGCCCGTAATCGAAACCCTTGTGCACGCCTGGGCTGTCTTGCAGGTAGGTGGAGTTGGCATAAATGGGCGGCATCAACGCGCCGGTGGTCGGGTCGGGCTCTTGCCCGGCATGGATTACCCGGGTCGCGAAACCTTGGGCATTGTTGTCCTGCTGACTCATGCGAGGGATCTCCGTAATTGGTTGAGCATGTCGACGCGGGTGATCAGGCCATGGAAGCCCGAAGCGTCGGCGATGATGGCGACGAGGCCACGGCTGAGCACCGATTCCAGCTCGGCGAGGGGGGCGTCGGGCGCGAGGGTTTGCAGTTTGTCGGTCATCACGCTGGAGACCGATTGGCTGAAGCGTGCGGCGTCCTCATGCACACCCAGCAAAATGTCCGATTCGTCGATCACGCCGACCAGTTGTTTGCCTTCCACCAGCACCGGCAGTTGCGAGACATCCGCCAGGCGCATGCGCTGGAAGGCGGTTAGCAGCGTGTCATCGGGGCCGACGCTGATGACACGACCGTCTTCAAAACGTCGGGCGATCAAGTCCCGCAGGTCGCCATAGCCTTTGCGCTGCAACAGGCCCTGATCGGTCATCCACTGGTCGTTGTAGACCTTCGACAAATAGCGCGTGCCGGTGTCGCAGACGAAACTCACCACGCGTTTTGGCTCGGTCTGTTCGCGGCAATAGCGCAGCGCGGCAGCGAGCAGGGTGCCGGTCGATGACCCACCGAGAATGCCCTCGGCACGCAGCAATTGACGGGCATGGTCGAAGCTTTCTTCGTCGCTGATCGAGTAGGCATGGCGTACGCTGGAGAGGTCGGTGATCGACGGAATAAAGTCCTCGCCAATGCCTTCAACCGCCCATGAACCGGGGGTTGGCAGCGAGCCGTCGCGGCTGTATTGCGCCATCACCGAGCCGACCGGGTCAGCCAGAACCATTTCCAGATCCGGTTGCACACGTTTGAAAAAACGGGTCAGTCCGGTCAGGGTGCCGGCCGAGCCGACGCCGACCACAATTGCATCCAGATCATGTTCGGTTTGCGCCCAGATTTCCGGCGCAGTACTGCATTCATGGGCCAGCGGATTGGCCGGGTTGTTGAACTGATCGGCAAAAAATGCCCCGGGAATGTCTTTCGCCAACCGCGCGGCGACGTCTTGGTAATACTCGGGATGACCCTTGCCGACGTCGGAGCGGGTGATGTGCACCTCGGCGCCCATGGCTTTCAAGTGCAGGACTTTTTCCGTGGACATTTTGTCCGGAACCACCAGCACCACGCGATAACCCTTGGCGCGGCCGACCAGTGCCAGGCCCAGGCCGGTATTGCCGGCGGTGGCTTCGACGATGGTGCCACCGGGAGTGAGGCGCCCGTCGCGTTCGGCGGCGTCGATCATCGCCAGACCGATTCGGTCCTTGATCGAGCCGCCGGGGTTTTGCGATTCGAGTTTGAGAAACAGTGTGCAGGGGCCGGTATCGAAGCGGGTCACTTGTACCAGCGGCGTATTTCCTATCAGCCCAAGTACGGCAGGGCGGGATTCCTTCGACATTCTTCACCTCTTGTTGGTGATGGATCGCGTTCCATTCGCGGGGAAAAGCTCGCCTGCAACATAGGCCGTGAAGGGATCTGCCGCAACCACCCAGTGGGCTGAAAAGCTCAGCGATTTTGATCTAACTATAGAACTGAATTTGCCGAGGGGCGGGGCGTTATCAACGGGAGGAGGGCCATGCGAGTTCGAGGGCTGTACAGAAAAAATGTGGGAGCTGGCTTGCCAGCGATGACGGTGGGTCAGCCAGCATCAATGTCGAGTGTCCGGGCCTCATCGCTGGCAAGCCAGCTCCCACAGGGATCAGCGGTGAAGTGTTGCTGTCATGACACTGTCATTATTCGACAACCATACTGAGCCCAACACATCGCGTGTTCTTCAAAGTTTTTGGCTGCCATTTCCGGCAGCTTTTTTTTGCCTGAAATTCCTTGCCTGCAGGGTTCGATTTGCAATTCCTCAACAGGCCTGGCTAATATACGAACCATATACACTTCGTATCGGATTTCACCATGGGCATCGTAAAGATTTCAGAGGATATGCACGAGAATCTGCGCATCTCCAGCAACGCACTCAGCCGCTCGATCAACGCGCAAGCCGAGCACTGGATGCGCATCGGCATGCTCGCCGAACTGCACCCCAACCTCGACCATAGCGCGATCTGCCGTTTGCTGATTCGTGCTGAACAAAACGGCGGGCTGGACCTGCAACAACTGACTCAGGAAGACGTCACGGCATGAGAAACCAGATCAAAGTCAACACCCTGGCCGACATCGCTCAATCGCGCGCCGCCGGCAAACTCGCCGCGCAAGTGCTGGCGATGCTGGTGCCGCACGTCAAGGCAGGCGTCACCACCGATGAACTGGATCGGTTGTGCAACGACTACATCGTCAATGTGCAGAAAGCCATTCCTGCCAATGTCGGCTATCACGGTTTCCCGAAAACCGTGTGCGCCTCGGTCAACGATGTGGTGTGCCACGGTATCCCGTCGGGCACGCCGCTCAAGGATGGCGATATCGTCAACCTCGACATCGCCGTGATCAAGGATGGCTGGTTTGGCGATACCAGCCGCATGTACGTGGTCGGGGAGGCGACGCCTGAGGCGCAGCACCTGATCAAAACGACGTACGACGCCATGTGCGCGGGCATTCGCGTGGTAAAACCGGGCGCGACGTTGGGCGATATCGGCCATGCGATCCAGACATTGGCGGAGAAAGAAGGCTTCAGTGTGGTGCGTGAGTATTGCGGCCACGGGATCGGCAAGGTTTATCACGATGACCCGCAGATCCTGCATTACGGCTTCCCGAATCAGGGCATGAAGCTCAAGGCCGGGATGATTTTTACCGTTGAGCCTATGCTCAATGCCGGTAAACGCCATGTGAAGAACATGCCGGATGGCTGGACCGTGCTGACCAAGGATGGCTCGTTGTCGGCGCAGTGGGAGCATATGGTGGCGGTGACGGAAACGGGGTTTGAAGTGCTGACGGCTTGGCCGGATGAGATTGAGGGTTTTACCCCGATCGTCTGAGCACCGCAAAATCACTGTGGGAGCGAGCCTGCTCGCGAAGAGGCCGTATCAGTCAACATCAACATTGAATGACACACCGCATTCGCGAGCAGGCTCGCTCCCACATTCGGAATATATTCTTGTAGGAGCTGTCGAGTGAAACGAGGCTGCGATCTTTTGATCTTGTTTTTTCACAGCAAGATCAAAAGATCGCAGCCTGCGGCAGCTCCTACAGGGGGGGCTCAGTGGGCTCCGGCGGCTTTGTTCAGATCGCTTTCAGTCCATTCGGTGTAGACGCAAGCGTCGGCGGTGGCCCAGCGTACCTGCACCGGATCCCCAGCCTTGAGCGGCATGCCCGCCGCCGACAACGCCTTGACCGTCATCGAAGTCCCGCCCGACGTCACCACGCTGCACGTCTGGCTCTCACCCAGAAACAGCACCTCAACAACCTTCGCGGACACTTCATTCCAACCCGCCGCCAGCGGTTCGCTGATCGCCTGCGATACGCTCAACGCCAGCGCCTTTTCCGGGCGCACCATCAGCAACACATCCTGATCAGCATGCAATCCGGCCGTCAGTCGAATCGACAACGACTGCCCTTCAAACGAAGCCGCTGCATTGCCCTGCGCCTTGAGCTTGAGGAAGTTTGAATTGCCAAGAAACGACGCGACAAAGGCATTCGGCGGGTTCTGATAAAGGTCATACCCGCTGCCCAAACCGACAATCTTGCCGTGGCTGAAAATCGCGATGCGCTGCGACAAGCGCATCGCTTCTTCCTGATCGTGGGTCACGTAGACGATGGTGATGCCCAGACGCCGATGCAACTGGCGCAGTTCATCCTGCAAATCTTCGCGCAGCTTTTTGTCCAGCGCCCCCAGCGGTTCGTCCATCAGCAGAATGCGTGGCTCGTAAACCAGTGCGCGAGCAATTGCTACACGCTGCTGTTGGCCACCGGACAGTTGCGAAGGGCGGCGATGGGCGAACTGTTCGAGTTGCACCAGTTTCAACATCGCATCGACACGCCGTTCGCGTTCGGCAGTCGCGAGTTTGCGGATCGCCAACGGGAACGCGATGTTGTCGCGCACCGACAGATGCGGGAACAGCGAATAACGCTGGAACACCATGCCGATGTCGCGCTTGTGCGGCGGCACGTTGACCAGCGACTGGCCGTTGACGAGGATCTCGCCGCTGCTCGGCGTTTCGAAACCGGCAAGCATCGACAGCGTGGTGCTTTTGCCGGAACCGCTGGAGCCGAGGAAGGTGAGGAATTCACCGTCCTTGATGTCCAGCGAGATGTCGTCCACGGCAGCAAAGTCACCGTAGTGCTTGTTCAGGTTGCGCAGGCTGACCAGGGGTTTGTCGTTCTGCTGGGATGCGTCTTTGATCACGGCACTCATGTCGTACTCCTGGCGCTCAAGCGCTGATTTCGTTGCGCCGGCGCAGAGCGGCGGCGATCACCATGACCAATACCGACAGGCCGATCAGCAGCGTCGAAGCGACGGCGATCACCGGTGTCAGGTCTTGACGCAGGGTGGTCCACATTTTTACGGGAAGGGTTTGCAGCGTCGGGCTGGCCATCATCACGCTGAGCACCACTTCGTCCCACGAAACCAGGAAGGCGAAGAGGGCGCCGGCGACCATGCCCGGACGAATCGCCGGGAACGTCACCTTGAATACCGCTTGCAGGCGTGAGGCCCCGCAGATCACCGCTGCGTCTTCAATCGACTGATCGAACAGCTTCAACGAGTTGATGATCGAGATGATGGTGAACGGCAGTGCGACGATCACATGGCTGACGACGAAGGCGAACATCGTCCCGGTGTAACCGAGCTTGAGAAACAGCGCGTACACCGCCACGGCAATGATCACCAGCGGCACGATCATCGGCAGGGTGAACAGGCCGTAGAGCATCTCGCGGCCGGGAAAACGCCCACGCACCAAGGCAAACGCCGTCGGCAAACCGAGGGCCACGGCACAGATCGTCGTCAGTACCGCGACCTTGAGGCTGGCCGCTGCGGCGTTCATCCAGTCCGGGTTGGAGAAGAACTGGCCATACCATTTCAGCGTCCAGCCCGGTGGCGGAAACACCAGCCACTGGGATGAACCGAACGACAGCAGCACGATAAAGACGATCGGCAACAGCAAAAACAGACCGATCAACCCGGTGGTGGCGTAGAGGCCGAAACGCATGCGCCGGCTCATTGCGTTGGGAGTCAGGAGCATGTCGGCTTACCTCGCGTTACTGGCGCCAACCGGGGATTCCGGCTGAAGCTTCAGGTAGAAGTAGAACAGCACCAGCGTGATCGCGATCAGCAACGCGGCGCCGGCACTGGCCAGGCCCCAATTGAGGAACGATTGCACCTGTTGAATGATGAACTCCGGCAGCATCATGTTCTGCGCCCCGCCGAGCAGCGCCGGGGTGACGTAGTAACCGAGCGACATCACGAACACCATCAAGCCGCCGGACGCCAGACCTGGCCGGCACAGCGGCAGGAACACCCGGAAGAAATTGGTCCAGGGACTGGCGCCGCAGATCGAGCCGGCCTGCAGAATCATCGGGTCGATGGCCTGCATGGTCGCCTGCAACGGCAGCACGATGAACGGGATCATGATGTAGCTCATGCCGATCACCACACCGGTCAGGTTGTGCACCATTTCCAGCGGCTGATCAATGATGCCCATCGCCATCAGCGCTTTGTTGATCACCCCCGAAGCTTGCAGCAGCACCAGCCACGAATAGGTGCGGGCGAGCAGGCTGGTCCACATCGACAGCAGCACGATGTTGAGAATCCAGCGCCCCCAGCCGCGTGGCACCAACGTGATCGCCCAGGCCAGCGGAAAGCCCAACAGCAGACTGAACACCGTTACCAGCCCGGCCACCGAAAAGGTGTTGAGCAGCACTCGGGCGTACGCCGAGTTAGCGAACAGTTGTTCATAGTTGCCCAGGCCAGGTACAGGTTCCAGCACGCCGCGCAACAGCAGGCCAATCAGCGGCGCAAGAAAGAACAGGCCGAGGAACAGCAGCGCCGGGAGGAGGTTGCCGGCACCGCGCCAGCGTTGTTTGAGGGACTCGGCTTGCGGCATCGCAATCGCCTTTTTGCCTTCGGCCGAGCCGGCAGCGCGTGCGGCGCTCCCGGTGGCAGTGGAGGGACGGGACGCAGTGGCCGCCATTTTCATTTGACCAGCCATTCGTTCCACCGTGTCGCGATGGCCGGACCGTTCTTGGCCCAGTACGCGAAATCAAGAGTGATCTGATCCTTAGCGTAGGCAGTCGGCAGGTTGGGGGCCAGGGTCGAATCCAGACGCTCCACACTGTCGAGGTTGACCGGGGCGTAGGCGGTCAGGTTGGAGAAGTCGGCCTGACCCTTGGCGCTGCTGGCGTTGGCCAGAAACTTCATCGCCGCGTCCTTGTTTTTCGAGCCTTTGGGAATGACCAGAATGTCGGCCATGACCAGGTTCTGTTTCCAGCTCACGCCAACCGGCGCGCCGTCCTCTTGCAGAGCGTGAATGCGGCCGTTCCAGAACTGGCCCATGCTCGCCTCACCGGACGCCAGCAATTGCTGCGACTGCGCGCCGCCGCCCCACCAGACGATGTTTTTCTTGATGGTGTCGAGTTTCTTGAAGGCGCGATCCAGATCCAGCGGATAGAGCTTGTCGGCGGCTACGCCATCGGCCAGCAGCGCCAGTTCGAGTACGCCGGGGCTTGGCCATTTGTACAGGGCGCGTTTGCCGGGGTAGGTCTTCGTGTCGAACAGGGCGCTCCAGTCCTGCGGCTTGTTGGCGCCGAGTTTGCTCTCGTTGTAGCCGAGGACGAAGGAGAAGAAGAACGAGCCGACGCCGTGATCGCTGACAAAACGCGGATCGATTTTGTCGCGCTGGATGACTTTGAAATCGAGGGGTTCGAGCAGGCCTTCAGCCGCAGCGCGAAGGGCGAAATCGGCTTCGACATCGACCACGTCCCATTGCACGTTGCCGCTTTCAACCATGGCTTTGAGTTTGCCGTAGTCGGTCGGGCCATCCTGAACGACGGTGATGCCGCTGGCCTTGCTGAACGGATCAGCCCAGGCCTGTTTTTGCGCATCCTGGGTGCTTCCGCCCCAACTGACAAAATTCACGCTTTCGGCGGCCATTGCAGCCTGGCCGGTAACGCTGAGCAGTCCCGCAAAAAAGATCGCGGTTGCAGCTTTTTTCAACACCATGTTCACGCCCTCATTGTTGTGTTTTTGAGCGGGCTTGCGTTGTTGCCCGCCTGTCGGGAGCAGTAGATGGACGTTCGTTGGAGTGTCCGGTCTGTGGAATATCATATTATGGTATTCCAAACTTTCTGCAAGCACTTTGCCTGACCGGTTATCTGGCGAAGTAGTTTTTTGGGGGGGCACCGAAGATGTGCAGTGGATGAAATTGTGGCGAGGGGATTTATCCCCGTTGGGCTGCGGAGCAGCCCTGAAAGCGGAAAACGCGCTATTCCTGAAGGATCGCGTTGGCAGGATTTGGGGCCGCTTCGCAGCCCAACGGGGATAAATCCCCTCACCACAGGGGCTCATCGATAACTGTGGGTTATTCGGTGTAGGGGATGCTCTCGACCACTTCCAGGTCATACCCCGTCAACCCCGCATATTTCAGCGGCGGCCCAAGATGCCGCAGCTTGCCGACCCCAAGGTTCTGCAGAATCTGCGCCCCAGTCCCCACTTCTGAATAAATCCGCGACTGCGACCGGCTGAACTGCCGGGGCGGTTGAGTCAGTTGCGGAACCCGCTCCAGCAACGCCTGTGAAGACTCATGATTGGCCAGCACCACAACCACTCCATGACCCTCTGCCGCGACCCGCTGCAGCGCCGCCCACAGCGTCCAGTTGCTTGGCCCGCTGTAGTCGGCACCGACCAGATCACGCAGCGGATCGATCACGTGCACGCGCACCAGCGTCGGTTGTTCGCGGCGCACATCACCCATGACCATCGCCATGTGCACGCCGCCCTCGATACGGTCTTCAAAGGTGATCAGGCGGAACGTGCCATGCACCGTCGGCAGCTCCCGCTCGCCAATACGTTCGATGGTGTGCTCGGTGCTCAAACGATGGTGGATCAGGTCGGCAATGGTGCCGATCTTGATCCCGTGCTGGCGCGCAAACACTTCCAGATCCGGGCGACGAGCCATGGTGCCGTCGTCGTTCATCACTTCGACGATGACCGAGGCCGGCGTAAAACCGGCCAGTCTGGCCAGATCGCAACCTGCCTCCGTATGGCCGGCGCGGGTCAGCACGCCACCTTCCTTGGCGCGCAGCGGGAAGATGTGGCCTGGCTGCACCAGGTCTTCGGCGCTGGCGTTCGGGGCCACCGCGGCTGCCACCGTGCAGGCGCGATCCGCTGCAGAAATACCGGTGGTCACGCCAACCGCCGCTTCAATCGACACGGTAAACGCGGTGCTGAACACGCTGCCATTGCTCGGCACCATCTGCTCCAGACCTAGCCGCTGGCAATGTTCGTCGGTCAACGTCAGGCAGATCAGGCCGCGTGCTTCACGGGCCATGAAGCTGATCGCCTCGGGCGTGCAACAGTCGGCGGCCAGCAACAGGTCGCCTTCGTTTTCCCGATCTTCGTCATCGACCAGCAAGACCATTTTGCCGAGGCGATAATCTGCGATGATTTCTTCGATGCTGTTGAAGGCCATGCTGGACTCTCAGTGTTTGTTGGAAATATTATTGGTATACCATAATACATAATCAGCAAAGAGGTCACTATGAAGGCGTACTGGATTGCTCACGTAGACATTGCCGATCCCGACCACTACAGCCAATACACCCAGCGCGGGCCGAAGGCGTTTGCGGAGTTTGGTGGGCGGTTTTTGGCCAGAGGCGGTCGCAGCGAGGCGATGGAAGGACGCAAGACCCCGCAGCGCAGCGTGGTGATCGAGTTTGATAGCTATGAACAAGCGGTGGCGTGCTACCACTCGGCGGCGTATCAAGAGGCGAAAAGTTACCGCGAGGGATGGGCGAGGGCGGAAATCATCATTGTCGAAGGCGTTGCCCCCTAACCGAACATACGATCACCCTGTAGGAGCTGCCGAAGGCTCGGGCCGCGATCGGACGATCTTTTGATGTTGTTTTTCTAAAGACAAGATCAAAAGATCGTCCGATCGCGGCCCGAGCCTTCGGCAGCTCCTACAGGGGCTACGTCGTTTGGGGGATTAGCGGATGAAATGGATCTTGCCGCTGTCGTCATTGCCCACATAGATCCCGTAAACCCCAGCCTGGCGTTCCTCGATATAGCGTTCGAGGATCTGCCGGATCGCCGGATAATAGATCTGCTCCCACGGAATATCTTCCGGAGCGAAGAACTTATAGTCGAGGGTTTCCGGGCCAAACTGGCCGGTGATCTCCAGCGCGATGGCGCGGAATATGATGTACACCTCGCTGATCTTCGGCACGCTGAAAATCGAGTAGGGCGAGAGGATTTCCGCGCGCACGCCGCTTTCTTCCCAGACTTCACGCAGCGCGGCCTGCTCGGTGGTTTCGCCGCTTTCCATGAAGCCTGCGGGCAGCGTCCAGGTGCCCGGGCGCGGGGGAATCGCCCGTTGGCACAAGAGGTATTTGCCGTCCTGCTCAATGATGCAGCCGGCGATGATCTTCGGATTGACGTAGTGGATGAAGCCGCAACCGCGGCACATCAGGCGCTCGTGCGTATCGCCCGGCGGTACCTGCTGACCGAGATCAGGGCCACCGCACTTTGGGCAAAAGCTCGGGCTGAACATGTCAGTGACCTATACGAGGTTCTTTGAGCGCGATGGGCAGGGTGATCGGTGGCGTGCCTTTGACGGCGACACCGGTTTCTTCCTGCTTGCGCTTGAGGTAGTCGAGAGCAACGGCAGCGGCAGCGCGAACGTGATCCACGCAAGCCTGATGCGCCAGCAGCGGATCACCGCTCTTGATCGCCTCGACCATTTTTTCCATTTCCTGGTTACTCGCGCCGCGACGGTTTTCCTGAGACACCGAGGTCGCGCGCAGGTAGCTGATACGGGCCTGCAACTGACGCAATTGCGTGGCCGCTACATGGTTGCCCGAACCTTCCAGCAGCACATCGTAGAAACCTTGTACCGAGTCGATCACTTGCTGCAATTCGCCGTCCTTGAGCGCCTTGCGGTTCTCGTCGAGGGCTTTCTCCAGGGCTTTGATGTCCTTGGCTTTGGCGCGCAGGGTGAACAGTTGCACGATCAAGCCCTCCAGCACGCAACGCAGTTCGTAGATATCGACGGCATCGGCGAGGGTGATGATGGCGACGCGCGGGCCCTTGGCATCGGCGAATTCCACCAGGCCTTCGGATTCAAGGTGACGCAAGGCTTCGCGCACCGACGTGCGGCTGACGCCCAGGCGATCACACAGATCGCGTTCGACCAGACGATCCCCTGGCATAAGCTGGAAATTCATGATCGCGCTACGCAGTTTATCCAGCACGATTTCGCGCAGGGTAACGGGGTTGCGATTGACCTTGAAGCTGTCGTCGAGTGGCTGGCGTTTCATGGGGTCCGCTCTTTACTGTGGCTGTCCATGCCAGACGGGCATCAAAACAGCCGAGGGGTTAACTGGAGGCCTCGGCGTCGGCTTCGGCAAAGGCTTCACGGGCGAGCCGGAAACTGTCCACGGCCGCCGGGACGCCGCAATAAATGCCGACTTGAAGCAGAATTTCGCGTATTTGCTCACGACTCAGGCCGTTACGCAAGGCGCCACGCACATGCAGCTTGAGTTCATGCGGGCGGTTGAGCGCCGAGATCATCGCCAGGTTGATCATGCTGCGTTCCTTGAGCGACAAACCCTCACGACCCCAGACATGGCCCCAGCAGTATTCGGTGACCATTTCCTGCAACGGGCGGGTGAAGTCGTCGGCGTTCTCTATTGAGCGTTGCACATAGGCTTCGCCCAATACCTGAGTGCGGATCTTCAGGCCTTTTTCGTATTTTTCATTGTTCATCATTCCTCCTCACACACATTCCCCTGTAGGAGCTGCCGAAGGCTGCGATCTTTTGATCTTGTCTTTAAAAATCAAAGTCAAAAGATCGCAGCCTTCGGCAGCTCCTACACAGGGAATTGTGTGAATCCGTCAGGCCAAGGTTGGCAGGGGACCTAGCTTGCCCTTGTGATAAATCATCGGCGTCACTGGTTGCTCGGGCAGGATCAGATTTTTCACCGCGCCAACGATGATCGCGTGATCGCCGCCATCGTATTCACGCCACAACTCGCACTCGATGATCGCCGTAGCCTTGGCCAATATCGGGTTACCCAGTTCGCTCAAATGCCACTCGATGTCTTTGGCCTTGTCCTTGCCTTTGCCGGCAAAGGCGTAGGCCTCGGCAGTCTGCTCGGCTGAGAGCAAATGAATGGCGAAGCGCTTGCTGTCGCGCAAGATCGGGTAGGTGTCGGAGGCGTAGTTGGGGCAGAACAGCACCAATGCCGGGTCAATCGACAGTGCGCTGAAGGCGCTCGCGGTGATGCCGACGATGCCGCCGTCCGGGTCGAGGGCGGTGACCACCGTGACGCCGGACGGAAACGAGCTCATCACGTCTTTATATATGCCGGGTTCGATCATGTCGCAGGTCTCCTAGCGCATCACAAACGGATCAGGCATTGGCGCCTGAGAAAGGTTGATCCACACCGTTTTCAGTTCGGTGTAGGCCAGCACCGAATCGATGCCGCTTTCGCGTCCATAGCCACTGTTCTTGAAGCCGCCAATCGGCGCCATGGCCGACACCGCGCGGTAGGTGTTGACCCAGATGATCCCCGACCGCACATCCCGAGCCAGACGATGGGCGCGGCCCAGGTCACGGGTCCAGATGCCGGCGGCGAGGCCAAACTGTGAATCGTTGGCGATGGCCAGCGCTTCGGTTTCATCTTTAAAGCGAATGACCGAGGCGACAGGGCCGAAAACTTCTTCCTGCATGATCTTCATCGAATTGCTGTCGCACTCGAACAGTGTCGGCTCGTAGAACCAGCCGTCGCCAAGCCCCGTCGGGCGCTTGCCACCGGTACGCAAAACTGCACCTTCGGCGATCGCATCAGCCACCAGACCTTCAACCACCGCGAGCTGCTGTGCGGTGGCCATCGGGCCCATTTCGCTGCTGTCTTCCTGCGGGTTGCCGATGCGAATGCGCTGGGCGCGCTCGACCAGTCGACTGACGAACTCGTCGTAGATTTCGTCCTGCACCAACAGCCGCGAGCCGGACACACAACTCTGACCGGATGCCGCGTAAATCCCGGCAATCGCGCCGTTGATCGCACTGTCGAGATCGGCGTCGGCGAAGATGATGTTCGGCGATTTGCCGCCGAGTTCCAGCGACAACTTGGCGAAGTTCTCGGCACTGCTGCGCACCACGTGCCGTGCTGTGGCCGCGCCGCCTGTGAAGGCGATCTTGCGGATCAGTGGATGGCGGGTGAGGGCGGCGCCGGTGCTCGGGCCGTAACCGGTGACGACGTTGACCACGCCTGGCGGAATCCCGGCTTCGAGGGCCAGGCGCGCCAGCTCAAGAATGGTCGCCGAAGCATGTTCCGATGGTTTGATCACAATCGTGTTGCCGGCCGCGAGGGCCGGGGCGAGTTTGATCGCGGTCAGATAGAGCGGGCTGTTCCACGGAATGATCGCGGCAACCACACCCATGGCTTCGTGAACCGTGTAGGCGAACAGATCCGGCTTATCCAGCGGCAAGGTGCCGCCTTCGAGCTTGTCGGCAAGGCCTGCGGTGTAGTGGAAAAACTCGGGCAGATAGCTGACCTGACCACGGGTTTCGCGGATCAGTTTGCCGTTGTCGCGGCTTTCCAGTTGCGCCAGTTGTTCCTTGTTCTCGGCGATCAAGTCACCGAGACGACGCAGCAGTTTGCCGCGCGCAGTGGCGGTCAGACCACGCCACGCCGGGCTGTCGAAAGCGTTTTGCGCCGATTGCACGGCGCGTTCGACGTCAGCTTCATCAGCGTCGGGCAATTCGGCCCAGGCTTGGGCCGTGGCCGGGTTGAGGCTTTCGAAAGTCTTGCCGGAGAGGGCGTCGACCCATTCTCCGCCGATGCACATCTGGAAGCGTGCGAGCGTCATGCAACGATCCCCTTTATTTGGTTTTGTCGGGAGTGTGCGAATTCGAGAAATTCCAGCAGTGTCTGGTTGACCAGACGCGGCGACTCTACGGGCATCATATGCCGTTGCTCGGGCAGCACGGCAACCTTGGCGCCGGGGATGCGCTGGGCCAGTTGCTCGGCCATTTCAGGGGTCGAACCCGGATCGAGCTCACCGGTGGCGATCAGCGTCGGCGCCTGAATGCTGCCCAGGTCTTCGGCGCGATACATGTCTTGGGTGGCGAACAGCTCGTAAGTGGTCAGGTAACCCTGCGGATCGTTGTTCGCCAGGGTTTGACGCAACGCGGCGATCTGCGCCGGATTCGCTGCCTGATATTCGCGGCTGAACCAGCGTGAAAGCGCCGCTTCGGCATTGGCATCAGGGCCGTGTTCGGCCGCCTGAGCGGTGCGTTCGATGACGCCATTACGCTGCTCTTCGCTGCGATTGAACACACTGTTAAGCACCACCAGGCTTTGCAGGCGCTGCGGGTAATGCAGGGCAAACGCCCGCGCCACCAGACCGCCCATGGAGAAGCCGATCACCGCTGCCTCAGGCAAGTTCAAGTGATCGAGCAGCTCCAGCAACTGATCGGCATAACCGAGCAGGTTGGTGCCGCTGGCCGGTCGTGGGCTGGCACCGTGGCCGAGCATGTCGTAGGCGATCACCTGATATTGGCTGGCGAGGCCGACAATCTGGCCGCCCCACATTTCTTTGTTCAGGCCCACGCCGTGGATCAAAACCACGGGCTGGCCTTGGCCGGTCGCCAGGTAACTGGTGCCAGCCGGGGTGAGTTCAGCGGTGAGCCGAATCATGGAGCGCTCCTGCTTGCCTTTTTTATTGTGATTACTGGGCTTTTTCGGCGGCCAGTTCTTCCAGATCGATGTAGCGGTTACCGATGCGCGGGTGCAGGCGACCACCGTCGGCGCAACCCAGCACGACGACGATTTCGTCGGCGCGCGGCGCGTCTTCGATCTGCATTTCCAGGGTGATGTAGTGCGAACGCTGGCCTTCGTCGTCTTTGTGCATCATCGGGATTTGAATCGAGGTACCCGGGCCGCCGCGCTTGTTGGTGAAGCTCAGGTAGCTCTTTGCGTTGACCGCTTCGCGGTAGTGGTTGCCGAAGCGCAGGGTGTGGATCACGGCGGAGGCGTGCTCGATCTCGCCATCAGCGCCGACGACAGCGGCTTTGCCGTAGGCCTCGATTTTTTCTGCGCCGCCAATGATCCCCACCAGTCGCTCAACCATCAGCGCGCCGAGGTCGGAGCAGTTGGCGCGGATCTGCGGCTTGAGGTCTTCAACAAAGCCGTTGCCCACCCAAGGGTTTTTCATCACCACGGCGAGACCAACCATGGTCACTGGCTTGTCGGTGGCTTTGCCGCCTTCGATGAAGGTTTCTTCGACATAGCTGACGATCTTGCGAATTTCGAAACTCATGAGCTGCTCCGGTGGGGGATTCAAAGTGTCTGTCCGTCTGATGGTATACCATAATACCTATCGCGCAAGTCCCCCTTGCGAGTTTTGCGTCATCCATCCGGCGAATGGCGGTGCATTCAGCCGCCGTCGCAATCCATCGGAGCGGAGGCGATTTATATGTAGGAGCTGCGGCACGCTGCGATCTTTTGATCCTGTTTTTAAACATCAGGATCAAAAGATCGCAGCGTGCCGCAGCTCCTACAGGGGTTGTGTCGTTCCCCGGCGGTTAACAAAAGATAACGTGGCGCCGATTGTCAGACGTTTCCAAAGCCCGATAGGATGAGCCAGCTTCCGAAGGGGCTCTGGATTGCGGGTTTCAGGACTATGCTTCTGACCAGCGATCGCTCGAACACCCTTGCGGCGCCCTTGAAGGCCAAATGGCCTAACAATAATAAATAGGGGAAGGTCTATGAGTCGTTGCCGCCCGCCGGCGTTACGCAACACCGCGTTGCTGGCCACAGCACTCTCGATGCTGGGCTTTGCCATGTTGTCGGCACCTGTGATTGCCGCCCAGGCTCCAGCCGATGTGGTTTATGCCACCGAATCAGCCAAAGCCGCGAAAAGCCTCATTCTTGATGTTGTCCACGCCGGCGCCCGGTTGGTGGCGGTCGGGGATCGCGGGCACATTCTCTATTCCGATGACCAGGGCAAGACCTGGACGCAGGCCAAGGTGCCGAGCCGGCAGTTGCTGACGGCCGTGTATTTTGTCGACGACAAGCACGGCTGGGCGGTTGGCCATGACGCGCAGATCCTCGCCAGCGAGGACGGTGGCCTGACCTGGACCAAACAATTCGAAGACCTCAAACGTGAATCGCCGCTGCTCGACGTCTGGTTCAAGGACGCCAGCAGCGGCTTCGCCGTGGGCGCTTACGGCGCGCTGCTGGAAACCACCGATGGCGGTAAAAACTGGGAAGACGTCAGTGACCGCCTCGACAACGAAGACCAGTTCCACCTCAACGCCATCGCTGCTGTGAAAGACGCCGGGCTGTTCATCGTCGGCGAGTCGGGCAGCATGTTCCGCTCCGCCGACGAGGGCCAGACCTGGGAAAAACTCGAAGGCCCCTACGAAGGCTCGCTGTTCGGCGTGATCGGCACGGCTCAACCGCAGACGCTGCTGGCTTACGGCTTGCGGGGCAACCTCTACCGCTCGAGCGATTTCGGCAGCAACTGGGAACAGGTCGAGCTGAAAGCTGCGCGCGGATCACTGGAATTCGGCCTTTCCGGCGCGACTTTGCTCGAAGACGGCTCAATCGTCATCGTCGGCAACGGCGGCTCGGTGATCAGCAGCAGCGACAACGGCGAAACCTTCAGCGTATTCAACCGCGCGGATCGCATATCCCTGTCGTCGGTCACCGCCGCCGGCAATGGCAACCTGATTCTGACCGGGCAGGGTGGCGTCCATACCACGCTGCCGAACGGCGCCGAGATCAATAATAAGAAGGCGGGGCTATGACTTCCTTGAACACACATAACCAGGAAAAGGCGACGGTCCTCGAACGCCTGATTTTCAATAACCGCCCGGCTGTGATCCTGATCTGCCTGGTGGTGAGCATTTTCCTGTTCTGGCAGGCCACGCTGATCCGGCCGTCCACCAGTTTCGAAAAAATGATCCCGCTGCAGCATCCGTTCATCGAGAAGATGATGGAGCACCGCAACGATCTGGCGAACCTGGGCAACACCGTGCGGATTTCGGTGGAAGCCACCGATGGCGACATCTTCTCCAAGGAGTACATGGAGACCCTGCGCCAGATCAACGACGAAGTGTTCTACATTTCCGGCGTTGACCGCTCCGGGCTGAAGTCGCTGTGGAGCCCAAGCGTACGCTGGACCGAAGTGACCGAGGAGGGTTTCGCCGGCGGTGAGGTGATTCCGCAGAGCTACAACGGCTCGCAAGACAGCCTCGATCTGCTGCGCAACAACGTGCTCAAGTCCGGTCAGGTTGGCCGTCTGGTGGCCAACGACTTCAAGTCGAGCATCGTCGACATCCCGCTGCTGGAGTCCTACCCGGACCCGCAGGATCAGGGCAAGTTGCTGGCGCTGGATTACCGCAAGTTCTCCCATGAGCTGGAAGACAAGATCCGCAACAAGTTCGAAGCGCAGAACCCGAACATCAAGATCCACATCGTCGGTTTCGCCAAGAAGGTTGGCGATCTGATCGATGGTCTGGTGATGGTGGTGCTGTTCTTCGGCATTGCCTTCGTGATCACCCTGATTCTGCTGCTGTGGTTCACCAACTGCGTGCGCAGCACCATCGCGGTATTGAGCACGACGCTGGTGGCGGTGGTCTGGCAACTCGGCTTGATGCACTTCTTCGGCTTCGGACTCGATCCGTATTCGATGCTGGTGCCGTTCCTGATTTTCGCCATCGGCATTTCTCATGGCGTGCAGAAGATCAACGGTATCGCTCTGCAATCCAGTGAGGCGGACAACGCGCTTACGGCTGCACGACGCACCTTCCGGCAACTGTTCCTGCCGGGGATGATCGCGATTCTCGCGGATGCGGTGGGCTTCATCACGCTGCTGATCATCGACATCGGCGTGATCCGTGAACTGGCCATCGGTGCGTCCATCGGTGTGGCGGTGATCGTGTTTACCAACCTGATCCTGTTGCCGGTCGCCATCTCCTATGTCGGCATCAGCAAACGCGCTATTGCCAAGAGCAAGAAGGACGCGAACCGCGAACATCCGTTCTGGCGCCTGCTGTCGAACTTTGCCAGCCCGAAAGTTGCACCGATCTCCGTCGCTCTGGCGCTGGTCGCCTTCGGTGGTGGCCTCTGGTACAGCCAGAACCTGAAAATCGGCGACCTTGACCAAGGCGCGCCGGAGTTGCGTCCTGATTCGCGCTACAACAAGGACAACAACTTCATCATCAGCAACTATTCGACCAGTTCCGACGTGCTGGTGGTGATGGTCAAGACAAAGGCTGAAGGCTGCTCACGCATTGAAGCCATGGCGCCGATCGATGAGCTGATGTGGAAGATGCAGAACACCGAGGGCGTGCAGTCGGCGATCTCGTTGGTGACTGTGTCCAAGCAGATGATCAAAGGCATGAACGAGGGCAACCTGAAATGGGAAACCCTGTCGCGCAACCCGGACGTGCTGAACAACTCGATTGCCCGTGCTGATGGTTTGTACAACAACAGCTGCTCGCTGGCGCCGGTGCTGGTGTTCCTCAACGACCACAAGGCCGAAACCCTTGATCGTGCGGTGCATGCGGTGCAGGAATTCGCCAAGGACAACAACAAGGACGGCCTGGAATTCATCCTCGCCGCGGGTAACGCCGGCATCGAAGCGGCCACCAACGAAGTCATCAAACAGGCTGAGCTGACCATCCTGATCCTGGTGTACATCTGCGTGGCGGTGATGTGCATGATCACCTTCCGCTCGTGGGCGGCGACCTTGTGCATCGTGCTGCCGCTGGTGCTGACTTCGGTACTCGGCAACGCGCTGATGGCGTTCATGGGCATCGGTGTAAAAGTGGCGACGTTGCCGGTGGTGGCGCTGGGCGTGGGTATCGGCGTCGACTACGGGATCTACATCTACAGCCGTCTGGAAAGTTTCCTGCGTGCCGGTCTGCCGTTGCAGGAAGCCTATTACCAGACCCTGAAATCCACCGGTAAAGCGGTGCTGTTCACCGGTCTGTGCCTGGCCATCGGCGTGTGCACCTGGATCTTCTCGGCGATCAAGTTCCAGGCCGACATGGGCCTGATGCTGACCTTTATGCTGCTGTGGAACATGTTCGGTGCGCTGTGGCTGCTGCCGGCACTGGCGAAGTTCCTGATCAAGCCAGAGAAACTGGCGGGGCAGAAGGGCAATTCGCTGTTTGCGCATTGATCTGAAGGGCTGAAACGACAAAGCCGCAACCTTAGGGTTGCGGCTTTTTTTGTGGATCAAGATCAAAAGATCGCAGCCTTCGGCAGCTCCTACATGGGTTTCATTCAGGTTAGATGCCCCATGCATCGTTGAACTGCGGATGCACTCAGCCCCTGTAGGAGCTGCCGAAGGCTGCGATCTTTTGACTTTGCTTCAAGAAAGCTCAGCCCCCAACACAACACTCAACGCACTGCGCGCATCATCCAGCTGCACCAACGTTGCATGCCGCGCCCCCAGCGCATCGCGATTTTCAATGGCCGTCAAAATCGCCTTGTGCCTCGGTAACGCCAATTCATGCAGATTCGGCCGCTGATTCGAATGTTTCAACGCCTCGGCAATCGCCACCGACAACATGTTGCACAGGTTCGCCAACAAATCATTGTGCGTCGCATCGGCAATGCGGCTATGAAAATCCAGGTCCGGTTGCAGCAGTGCTTCCGGCGTCGGCGCCGCTTCCATGCGTTGGTAGGCTTCGCCGATGGCGGCAATGTCGGCGTCGGTCGCATGCTGGGCGGCGAGGGCGGCGGCGGCAGGTTCGATGATGCTGCGCACGCTGGTCAGTACGTTGAAAAACTCATTCTGCGGGCTGCTTTGCATCAGCCAGTGCAGCACGTCCGGGTCGAGCATGTGCCATTCGCGGCGCGCCTTGACCACCGTGCCGACGCGCGGCTTCGAATACACCAGACCCTTGGCCACCAACACCCGCGTGGCTTCGCGCAACACCGGCCGGCTGACCGCGTACTCCTCGCACAACAAGGCTTCGGCGGGCAGTTTGTCATCGGGCAAAAAGCGTCCGGAGACGATCTGCTTGCCCAGTTCCTGGACAATGCGCGAGTGCATGCTTTTGCGGTCGGAAGGTTTACGGTAATCCATGGGGAGCGGCGCGATCCTGAGCGATGGAGATGCCGCGCATCATAACAGGCACCGGGCATTCTTGATGTGGATGCAAAACCGAATGTAGGAGTGAGCCTGCTCGCGATCGCGGTGTGACAGTCAATAGAGGTGTCAACTGACAGATTGCTATCGCGAGCAGGCTCACTCCTACAGGGGTTTGTGCTGTCAGTGAGAATGACGCGGCACTTCAGCCCCTCGGCAACCCACCAAAAAGTCAAAGTCACAGCCCTGATCCGCCTGCAACACATGGTCGATGTACAGCTGACGATAACCGCCCACCAGCAATTGCTGCGGTGGTTGCAGATCGGCCATGCGCGCCGCCAGTTCGGCATCCGGAATGTCCAGGTGCAAACGGCCAGTGGCGCAATCGAGTTCGATCCAGTCGCCTTCCTTCACCGTGGCCAGCGGCCCACCGGCTGCCGCTTCCGGCGCGACGTGCAAAACCACCGTGCCGTACGCCGTGCCGCTCATCCGCGCATCAGAAATGCGCACCATGTCGGTCACACCCTGGGCCAACAGCTTGGCAGGTAGGCCCATGTTGCCGACTTCGGCCATGCCCGGATAACCCTTCGGCCCACAGTTTTTCATTACCAGAATCGAATCTTTATCAACATCCAGTTCCGGATCGTTGATTCGCGCCTTGTACATGTCGAAGTTCTCGAACACCACTGCACGACCGCGATGCTGCATCAGTTCGGCGCTGGCGGCGGACGGTTTGAGTACCGCACCCAGTGGCGCCAAGTTACCGCGCAGCACACAGATACCGCCGTCGGCACGAATCGGATTGTCGAGCGTGCGGATCACCTCGTCTTCGCCATAGATCGGCGCGTCCTTGGTGTTCTCGCCGATGGACTTGCCGTTGACGGTCAGGGCATTCGGATTGGGGATCAGATTCGCTTCACCAAGACGACGCAACACCGCTGGCAAGCCTCCAGCGTAGTAAAACTCTTCCATCAAGAAACGCCCGGACGGTTGCAGATCGACAATCGTCGGCATGCCGCGGCCGATGCGCGTCCAGTCGTCCAGATCCAGCTCGACGCCAATGCGTCCGGCGATGGCTTTCAAGTGGATCACGGCGTTGGTCGAACCACCGATGGCGGCGTTAACACGGATGGCGTTTTCGAAGGCTTCCTTGGTCAGGATCTTCGACAGTTTCAGATCCTCGCGAACCATCTCCACCGCACGCATGCCGGACATGTGCGCCAGCACATAACGCCGCGCATCCACCGCTGGAATCGCCGCGTTGTGCGGCAGCGAAGTGCCCAGCGCTTCGGCCATGCACGCCATGGTCGACGCGGTGCCCATGGTGTTGCAGGTGCCCGCCGAACGCGACATTCCGCCCTCGGCCGCGAGGAAGTCGTCAATGGTGATGGTGCCAGCCTTGACCTGTTCGCTGAGCTGCCAGACGACGGTGCCGGAGCCAATGTCCTTGCCCTTGTGCTTGCCGTTGAGCATCGGCCCGCCAGTGACGACGATGGCCGGCACGTCGCAACTGGCTGCGCCCATGAGCAGCGCCGGAGTGGTTTTGTCGCAACCGGTCAGCAGCACCACGCCGTCAATCGGGTTACCGCGAATCGCTTCCTCAACGTCCATGCTCGCCAGGTTGCGGGTGAGCATGGCGGTCGGGCGCAGGTTCGATTCGCCGTTGGAGAACACCGGGAATTCCACCGGGAATCCACCAGCCTCGATCACCCCGCGTTTGACGTGCTCCGCGATCTGGCGGAAATGCGCGTTGCACGGGGTCAGTTCCGACCAGGTATTGCAGATGCCGATGATCGGCTTGCCATGAAACTGGTGGTCGGCGATGCCCTGATTCTTCATCCAGCTGCGGTACATGAAGCCGTTCTTGTCGGCCGTGCCAAACCATTGGGCGGAGCGCAGGGTGGGTTTCTTATCAGACATGATCGATTCTCTTATTGTATGACTATAGTGTTCCAGCTGTGGCTTAACATAAGCTCAAATTCAACGGTTTGGAAGTGTTGTTGGGTAATTAGTATTACTATATAGTCGTTTTCGACGGAGGGATGGCCCTGGCGGTTTTCCGTGAGAGGCGTCCCCCGAGGTTCTATAAAAACAACAATCGGAGACCGATCTCATGAGCCAGGAATTGCGCCTGATACGGCGCATCACACTGAAACTGATTCCCTTCCTGATCCTGCTGTACCTGATCGCCTATGTGGATCGCTCCGCCGTCGGCTTCGCCAAGCTGCACATGGGCGCCGACATCGGCATCGGCGATGCGGCCTATGGCCTCGGTGCCGGGCTGTTCTTCATTGGTTATTTCCTTTTCGAAATCCCCAGCAACCTGATGCTCGAACGCTTCGGCGCGCGGCGCTGGTTTGCGCGGATCATGATCACCTGGGGCGCGATCACCATCGGCATGGCCTTCGTCCAGGGCCCGCACAGCTTCTATGTCATGCGCTTTTTGCTCGGCGCGGCAGAAGCAGGGTTCTTCCCCGGCGTTCTCTACTACATCACCCAATGGTTCCCGGTGCGCCATCGCGGCAAGATCCTCGGGCTGTTCATTCTTTCGCAACCCATCGCCATGATGATCACCGGTCCCGTGTCCGGCGGTTTGCTGGGCATGGACGGCATTCTCGGCCTGCACGGCTGGCAGTGGCTGTTCATCGTCATCGGCACCCCGGCGATCCTGCTGACCTGGCCGGTGCTGCGCTGGTTGCCTGACGGCCCGCAACAGGTGAAGTGGATGGATCAGGCCGAGAAAGACTGGCTGACCGGCGAGCTGAAAAAGGATCTGCAGGAGTACGGCCAGACCCGTCACGGCAATCCTTTGCATGCGTTGAAAGACAAACGCGTGTTGCTGCTGGCGCTGTTCTATCTGCCGGTGACCCTGAGCATTTACGGCCTCGGCTTGTGGTTGCCGACGTTGATCAAACAGTTCGGCGGCAGCGATCTGATGACCGGTTTCGTGTCGTCGGTGCCGTACATCTTCGGGATCATCGGTCTGCTGATCATCCCGCGCAGTTCCGATCGCATGAACGATCGCTACGGGCATTTGGCGGTGCTTTATGTACTGGGCGCGATTGGCTTGTTCCTCAGTGCCTGGCTGACATTGCCGGTGGCGCAACTGGCAGCGCTGTGTCTGGTGGCGTTTGCGCTGTTTTCCTGCACGGCGGTGTTCTGGACGCTGCCGGGGCGGTTCTTTGCCGGTGCGAGTGCGGCGGCGGGGATCGCGCTGATCAACTCGGTGGGCAACCTCGGCGGCTACATCGGGCCGTTCGTGATCGGGGCGCTGAAGGAGCACACCGGGAATCTGGCTTCGGGGTTGTACTTCCTGTCGGGAGTGATGGTGTTCGGGCTGATTCTGACTGGCGTGGTGTATCGCGTGCTGGAGCGTAAGCACGTGTTGCCGGCCGATCAATTTGCCGCGAGTGCGCGTGGTGCGACCCGCACCTGACACTCATCCATCAATCACCACCGACCCTGTGGGAGCTGGCTTGCCAGCGATGGCGGCGGCACATCCCACATTGATGTGTCTGACAGATTGCTATCGCTGGCAAGCCAGCTCCCACAGGGTTCTTCAGTGTTCAAGAGTTTTGTATAAAGGAGAAAATTTATGCATCTGGTTCAATTCGAATTGAGTAACGGCGAACGCCGCGTCGGCGTGGTCGAAAGCGCTGTGGTGCGCGAAGTGCAGGATGCCCGCAGCGTGCGTGATCTGGCCCTGGCCGCCATCGAAGCCGGCGGCACTCTGGAGCAGCAAGTAAAAAGCCTCGGCCTGGGCACCAGCCATGACTATGCGCAGTTGCTCAAAGACCTGCGCATCCTGCCGCCGCTTGATCACCCGGACCCGGCGCACATGCTGGTCAGCGGCACCGGTCTGACGCATCTGGGCAGCGCCTCGGCCCGCGACAAGATGCACCAGCAGGCCGGTGACGAAACCGCGATGACCGACACCATGAAAATCTTCAAATGGGGCGTCGAGGGTGGCAAACCGGCGGCGGGGCAGGCGGGTGTTCAGCCGGAATGGTTCTACAAGGGCGACGGCAGCATCGTCGTGCGTCCGGGCGAAGCCTTCCCGTTGCCGCCGTTTGCCGAAGACGCTGGCGAAGAGCCGGAGATGGCCGGCCTGTACATCATCGGCCACGACGGCAAGCCGTATCGCCTGGGCTTCGCCGTCGGCAACGAGTTCTCCGATCACGTCATGGAGCGCAAGAATTACCTGTACCTGGCCCACTCGAAATTGCGCAGTTGCAGTTATGGCCCGGAACTTCGCGTCGGTGAGCTACCCCAACACCTTGCAGGCACCAGTCGTATCCTGCGTGATGGCGAAGTGTTGTGGCAGAACGAGTTCCTCAGTGGCGAGGCCAACATGTGCCACAGCCTGGCGAACCTCGAATACCACCACTTCAAGTACAGCCAGTTCCTGCGCCCGGGCGACGTGCACATTCACTTTTTCGGCACCGCGACCTTGTCGTTCGCCGATGGCATTCGCACCCAACCGGGTGACGTTTTCGAAATCAGCCAGGCCGAATTCGGCGCACCGCTGATCAATGGCATCGCCCCGGTTCAAGCGGTTTTCGAACCGGACAGCATCGGCACCCTTTAAGGAGATCCCATGACTCAGATTCTCGGTCACAACTACATCGGCGGTCAGCGTAGCGCTGCCGGCAACGTCAAACTGCAAAGCGTCGACGCGACGACGGGCGAACAACTGCCGCACGATTTCATCCAGGCCACGGCCGAAGAAGTTGACGCCGCCGCCAAAGCCGCCGCTGCCGCCTACCCGGCCTATCGCAGCCTCAGCGCCGAGCGCCGCGCGCAGTTTCTAGACGCGATTGCCGACGAACTGGACGCGCTCGGTGATGATTTCGTCGCCGTTGTCTGCCGCGAAACCGCGTTGCCGGCTGGCCGTATTCAGGGCGAACGCGGTCGCACCAGCGGCCAGATGCGCCTGTTCGCCAAAGTGCTGCGCCGTGGCGATTTCTATGGGGCACGGATCGATTTGCCGTTGCCGGATCGCCAGCCATTGCCGCGCCCGGATCTGCGTCAGTACCGCATCGGCCTTGGCCCGGTTGCGGTGTTCGGCGCGAGCAATTTTCCACTGGCGTTTTCGACTGCCGGCGGAGACACCGCATCGGCACTCGCTGCCGGTTGCCCGGTGGTGTTCAAGGCGCACAGCGGTCACATGGCCACGGCCGAGCTGGTGGCTGATGCACTGATTCGTGCGGCGGAAAAAACCGAGATGCCAGCGGGTGTGTTCAACATGATCTACGGCGGTGGCGTCGGCGAGTGGCTGGTCAAGCATCCGGCGGTTCAGGCTGTGGGTTTCACCGGTTCGCTCAAGGGTGGACGTGCGTTGTGCGACATGGCCGCGGCACGCCCGCAACCGATCCCGGTGTTTGCCGAGATGTCGAGCATCAACCCGGTCATCGTCTTGCCACAGGCGCTGGCCGCTCGCTCGGAAAGCGTCGCTCGCGACCTCACCGCGTCGGTCGTGCAGGGCTGCGGTCAGTTCTGCACCAATCCCGGTTTGGTCATCGGTATTCGCTCGCCTGAATTCAGCGCATTCGTGCAACAGGTTGCAGGGTTGATCGGCGACCAACCTGCGCAAACTATGCTCAATGCCGGCACCCTTGGCAGTTACGGCAACGGCTTGCAGAAGCTTCTCGCGCATCAAGGCATTGAGCATCTGGCCGGCAATCCACAGCAGGGCAATCAAGCGCAGCCGCAGCTGTTCAAAGCGGATGTCAGCCTGTTGATCAACGGCGATGAAGTGCTGCAGGAAGAAGTCTTCGGCCCAACCACGGTGATTGTCGAGGTGGCCGATCAGGCGCAACTCAGTGCCGCATTGAACGGTTTGCACGGGCAGCTCACGGCGACGATCATCGGCGAGCCGGCGGACTTCCAAGCGTTCGCGGAATTGACGCCGCTGCTGGAACAGAAGGTCGGGCGCATCCTGCTCAACGGCTATCCGACCGGTGTCGAGGTGTGTGATTCGATGGTCCATGGCGGCCCGTACCCTGCGACGTCCGATGCCCGTGGCACTTCGGTCGGCACGCTGGCCATTGACCGTTTCCTGCGTCCGGTGTGTTTCCAGAACTACCCGGACAGCTTGCTGCCGGAACCGCTGAAAAACGCCAACCCGCTGCGCATCCAGCGCCTGGTGGATGGCAAGCCATCGCGCGAAGCGTTGTAAGGCAACACCCATAACCTGTGGGAGCTGGCTTGCCAGCGATGACTGCGGCACATCCCACATTGATGTGTCAGACAGATTGCTATCGCTGGCAAGCCAGCTCCCACAGGGATCTGCATCGACAATAAGCTATCATTCGCTCTTTCCCCCCTACAAAGACTGTTCACCATGACTGCCCCAACCCTTCTCAACGCCCTCGAACACTGCGGAATGGTCGAAATCGACGGCCTGCACGCTTTCGAATTCGCCCTCGATGAAGACGACAATCTGCACATCGAATGCATCGATGGCCGAGCGGCCAAGCATTGGGAATTCACCCCGGCACAAGTTGAAGCGGCGACGTTTGACGAAGCTCTGCAGAGCTGGCTAGTCATTGGCTATGCCAGCGATACCAAGACCACCGGCGAACACCGTCTGGTGTGCCTTGGCGACGTAGTCAGCAGCAGCGACGACGAGGATGAAACTGATGAAAATGCGTAAATTCTGGCCGCTGCTGATGGCCGGCAGCGTCGGTGCGATGGGCCTTTCCAGTGCATCCGCTGAAAGCTTCCAGCTGCTGGTCGGCTCTTACACTGCCGGCGCCAGCCAAGGCATCTATCGGATGAGCTTCGATAGCGCCACTGGTCAGATCGAAGCCAAACCACTGCAAGTGGTGAAAAGCGAAAACCCATCGTGGCTCACTCTGTCCAAAGACCAGAAACGCTTGTTCGTGGTCAACGAAAATGGTCCAGGTCAAACCGATCCGGTCGGTCGCGTCAGCAGTTATGCGATCGATCCGAAAACCCATGCGCTTAGCCTCATCAATCAGGTACAAAGCCTGGGCAACGAGCCGACCCATTCAAGCCTCAGCCATGACGCCAGCCATTTGTTCGTCAGCAACTATTCGGTGATGGAAGATCCGGGCGGCACGCTGGCGGTGTTGCCGGTAGGGGCAGACGGCAAACTCAAACCGGTGGTGCAGATGAGCGCGCACCCGGCGAGCCGGGTCAACCCAGAACGTCAGGCATCGAACCACGTGCACTCGACGGTCTCTTCGCCGGACGGCCGTTATGTGTTCTCCAATGATCTGGGCGCGGACAAGGTCTTCATCTACCAGTTCGACCCGAAGGCCAACCCGGATTTGCCGCTGACCCCGGCCAAAACCGCCTCGGTGGCCATGCCTGCCGGCAGCGGTCCGCGTCATCTGTTGTTCAGTGCTGACGGCAAACATGCCTGGCTGACCATGGAAATGAGTGCGCAAGTCGCGGTATTCGATTACAACGACGGCGTGCTGACTCAGACACAACTTGTAGACCTCGCGGCTGGCCAACCGACCTCGGACAAGGCAGGGGCTGCGCTGCATGCTTCCGCTGACGGCAAATTCCTCTACGTCAGCAACCGTGGCACCGCCAATCAGTTGGTCGTGTTCAGCATTGATCCGGCGACCGGCCAACTCAAAGAGCTGCAAAAACGTTCGGTGGAAGGTGATCACCCGCGCGAATTCAGCCTCGACCCGAGTGGCAAATTCCTGCTGATTGCCAACCAGAAGAGCAATGAGATTGTCGTTGTTGAACGCGATGGCAAGACCGGTCTGCTCGGTAAAACCGTGCAGAAACTGCCGATGGACGCGCCCAGCGACCTGAAGTTCGTAGTGCGACAATAAGCCACAGGCCCCGGTTCGCGGGGCCTGTCTCTATGTATTAATCGCGCTGATAACTGCTACTGTTACAAAGCATTTCAAGCGATCAACCCTCGAGCGTTAAGTTGGCTCCACAGCCCAACCGGGCAAGCAAGCCAACCGAACACGAGGGTTACCGCCATGAACTTCAATCTTTTCTCCGTCATCGCCGCTTCCGCCATCTCCGCCACCGTGGTTCTGCCAGCCAGTGCCAACGTCGAAATCAACAGCAAAAAATCCCACGCCCAGAGCTACACCCAGAAATATCTGCAACAGAGCGCCAACTTCTACGCTGCGCTGGATCACAAAGCCCAACACTGAAATTCCCCGTTCCCGAGAGATACACGATCTCCTGTAGGAGCTGCCGAAGGCTGCGATCTTTTGATCTTCAACGTCAAAAGATCGCAGCCTTCGGCAGCTCCTACATGTGTGTGCGTTTGACCACACGATAGGTTTTATTCAACGCCGAAATAGACCGGCTTAATGATCAACGAAGCTGATGTTCACTATGGAAAACCCTGAGTGGTTGCCACAGCTTTTTTGATCGATTCTGTGGGCATCGAAACATGCCCACGGGAGAACACCATGGCCAGCGCAATCATCTCTTCTGCCAAATTCGGCGCCTACCTGGCCATCGGCCTGTACCTGGCGCTGGTGCTGATCGTCAGCATCTCATCGCAGATGGAACACAGCTTCGACGCACCGATTCAGGTCGCAAGTCCCGGCATTCAGTTCGAACACCGCTCGCAAAGCGTGATGGTCGACCGGGCTGAACTCGCAGGAGTCGGCGGCGCATGAAAGGCTACAGACTTTGGGTTATCGCCAGTCTCGCGTTGATGACTAACGGCGCGTCGTTGCTGGGCATTGGGCAGGGTTCGGTGGGAGCGCTGGCACGAGCCATAGAGGCCAATCACAACATCGCCCACGACATCGAGCGGGCGAATACGCTGGGGCTGCTGGCCGGCAATCCGCCGAGCAAGGCCGCAGCGAATTTTCTCGGGCCGTTCGAAGTGGATTGCTCGGCCCTCGGGATGTGCCAGGTTTTGGCCTGAACCCGTGGTTATTTCTTCATGATCGAGGTGAAGAGGTCAGACTCGAGAAAGTGTTGAAGCCAGGCTTGCAGGCGAACGTACGGCGTCTGCGCAAACCACTCGCGATCGACATGGGCGAACTGGCGTACGAACGGCAATAACGCCACATCCGCCAGGCTCGGATGATCGGTCAGCAAGTAATCGCGCCCTTCAAGCAATTCGTCCAGCCTGCGTAAAAACTCCGCCCCCTCGGCCCGATAAACTTCCATCGGCTGCTCGGGATAGCGCTCGGCATATTTGTAGCGGTTCAAATGGACCTTGAACACCTGATCATTGGCTTCGATCAACTCGGCAACCCGAGCATCACCGCTGAGCAACCAATCCTGCGGATCATTCTGTGCCAGCGCCCAGCGCATGATTTCCAGGCTTTCATCGATCACCCGACCATCCGCATCCAGCACCGGTACCGTGCCCTTGGGCGAGATCGTCAGCATCTCGGCCGGTTTGGCCTTGAGGCTGACCTCGACGATTTCCACCGGCACGCCGCAATAACGCAGGGCCATCCGCGCGCGCATGGCGTAAGGGCAGCGGCGGAATGAGTACAGCGTATTCATTTCACCTCCAGCGTGCTCAAACCGTTGCCCTGGCGCAGCACTTGAATCTGCACCGGGATTCGCTCGTGCATCTCCTGCACGTGGGAAATCACCGCGACCTTGCGGCCCTGCGCCTGCAAGCCGTCGAGGGCATCCATCGCCAGTTGCAGGGATTCCGGATCAAGGCTGCCAAAGCCTTCGTCGATAAACAGCGATTCGATTTTCAGCGTGCTCGACGCCATTGATGCCAGGCCCAGCGCAAGGGCCAGCGAAACCAGGAATGTCTCGCCGCCGGACAACGAATGCACCGAGCGCAATTCGTCGCCCATCTCCTTGTCCATCACCAGAAGGCCGAGCATGCTACCGCCGCGCTTCAGGCGATAGCGTTTGACCAGTTGGCGCAACTGCACGTTGGCGTGGTGCACGAGCAAATCGAGGTTGTAGGCCTGGGCGATCTTGCGGAAAGTGTCGCCCGTCGCCGAACCGATCAACGCACTCAGACGTGCCCAGCGCTGGTACTCGGCATAGGCGTCGGCGATTTGCTGCGCCAGTGCCTGATTGGCGTTCTGTCGGCGCTGGTCTTCAGCCTGTTCGGCGCGCAATTCGGCGCATTGCTGCTCGCTGACGTTGAACTGGTGCTGCAGGTCAACGAGGGCGCTGGCGAGTTGTTCGGCATCGAGATTGCCGTTGTGCTGCGCCTGATGATCGAGCAAACGCTGATCGCGTTCCTGCAACAGCACTTTGGCCTGTTCGATGGCTTTTTCATTGCGCTGCAAGTGTTCGCGCAATTCAGCCAGTTGCGCATCATCGACCCGCAACAGATCTTCCAGACCGCCATCGTCCAGTTCAGGATGGCGGGCGCGCCAGTCGGCAATCTTGCCGGCGAGATCCTTGTCTTCGCTTTCCAGCGCTTGTAAACGTTCACGCTGTGCCTTGAGCTCGGCGGCGATCTGCACGCGTTGCGTGCTGACGTTTTGCAGCGCTTGAGCCGTGCTGGTTTCGGCGTTGCGTGCCTGCTCAACGGCGAGTTCGAGTTGCTGCTGCCAGTGCTCGGCGCTGCTGTGCTCACCGAGCAGTTGCGTGAGTTTTTGCTGGCAAGCCTGTTGTTGCTCGGCCAGCGCATTGAATTGCTGTTCGGCGGCTTGCGATTGCTGCAGGCGGGTCTGCTGGCGATCCTGTTCTTTCTCCAGCGTTTGCTGACGTTGTTGCTGCTCGGCCAGTTCCTCCTTCTGCTGCTCGACTTGCGCCAGGCGCTCGGCAATCTGCTGGTCCAGTTGCATGAACGTCGCAGCAGGTTCCAGGCGCAAGGCTTCGAGGGTGTCCGCCGGCAGCAGACTGCCAAACGCGGTGAGTTCTTCGTCTAGGCGCTGGCGATCGCTGCTCAACTCGCGCTGCTGGTTACTCAAGTGCTGCGCCGCTTGCTGATGCGCAGTTTCGGCCTGACGCAATTGCTGAGTCAGGCGCGCGGCGTCCTGTTGCAGGGTGAGCAGGGCGCCTTGGCGTTGTTCGTCCTGAGCGATGCTTTGATTCAATTGCTCGTTTTGGCGGGTGAGCCAGGCGTCGCGTTTATCGGCGTCTTGATTATGCAATTGCGCCGACAGCGGATGAGCGTCGAGGCTCGGCGCCAGCGCCTGTTGCTGAGCGGCCAATTGTTCCTGTTGTTGCAGCAGCTCTTTTTGCTGAGCAATGACTCCACCAACCTCAGCGCGCAGTTCAACCAGCTTTTCCTTGAGCTGATCGACTATTTGCTGGGCGTTGGCCTGCTCGCTTTCATCGTGGCGACCAAGGCTTTGCAGCAGCGCTTCGGGCTGGTGATATGGGTGCTCGTTGCTGCCACAGACCGGGCAGGGCTGATCGTCCTGCAACTGCTCGCGCAGCTCTTCGACACTGGCACTGCGGGCCAGACGCTGACGCTCCAGCAGTTCGCGGGTGACGTTGAGGGTCTGTTCGGCGACGGTCAGCTCAGCCTTGGTTTTCACGCCGTCCTGGGTCAGGCGATCACGTTCCTGCTGGGCGCTGAGCTGGCGTTGTTGCAGCTCGCTGCTGCGCTTGTGCAGATCCTGTTGGCTGGCCCACAGGCGCGACAGGTCTTCGAAGGCACGCAGTTGCTTGCGATTGTCCTGCAACAGATTGCCGAGGATGCCGATCTGTTCGGCGACGGCATCGGGTTCGGCGCCGGCCTCCTTGAACAGCACTTCAAGTTGCTGCTTCTGTGCGGCGAATGCCTCAGCGTTGCGCGTGGCGCTCTCTTCGAGCGAAGCCAGTTCGGCCTGACCATGATTGAGCCGATTGCCGATCTGCATTAACTGTTTGAGACGATCGCGGTAGGCATTCCACGCATCGCTCAACGGTGCAAGGTGAGCGCTTTGCTCAAGCCCGGCGGCGATGCGTTGCAGGCGTTCAGCGACCTGGCCCTGCTTTTCCAGCAAGGCTTGTATATCGCTCTGGCCTTGCGTGCACGCTTGCTGCGCATTCTGTTTGGCATCGGCGCTGCCGGCTGCTTCCTTGGCGAGGCGGGCGAGGGTGCTTTGTTCTTCAAAGGCCTGACGCAACAGCGGGGCATTCTCGCTTTGACGCTGTTGTGCCTCGCTCAGGGCGACTTTCGCCGCCGTCAGATTTTGCTCCAGCAGCGTCTGCTGGTTGCTCAGTTCTGCATGTTGCTGGGTGTGCGCGGCAATCTGTGCGGCCAACGGTGTGAGCAGCGCATCCAGTTCGGATTTACGCGCGAACTGGTGACGTTGCGGGCCGAGTTGCTCCAGGCGCGTCAGCTTGACGCGCTCGCCGGCCAGACTTTCCCATTGCTGTTGCGCGCTGTGCAGTTGCTCGGTCGCGGCTTGCTGCGAGTCCTGCAACAGGCGCAAATCCTTCAGCCAACCGTGCTGCTGTTCAAGCTGCTTGAGTTGCGTCTGCTGCAACTTCAGTTGTTGTTGCGCAGTATTGAAACGCTCATCCAGTTCCGCCCGGGCTTCGGGCGCCAGCGGGGTGACGCCGGTGGCTTGATCCTGCAACAGCTTGTGCGCTTCGCGGGCCTCCTTGGTCTTGTCGAAGGCGCGACGGCCGAGGCGCGTGTACAGCGCGGTGTCGGTGAGTTTTTCCAGCAGTTCGCTGCGATCGTTGTCGTCAGCCTTGAGGAAGGCACTGAACTCGCTCTGGGCCAGCAGCACGGCGCGGGTGAACTGTTCGAAGTTCAGGCCCAGCGCGGCTTCCAGTTGAGTCTTGTATTCGCCTTTCTGGCTGGCGAGCAGTTGATCCTGATCGATGTCGCGCAGGCTCTGCCGACTGGCCTGTAACTTGCCGCCAGCCTTTTCCCGCGCACGATTGGCTTCCCAGCGCGCACGGTAGCGACGACCATCGACACCGACAAAATCCACCTCGGCGTAGCCTTCACCGGTACCGCGACGCAGCAACGTGCGCGGATCGCCGGTGGCGATTTCGCCATCGGCATCCGGGACTTTGGCATCACGGCCGGTGTTGTTCAGACGCGGCACGGCGCCGAACAGCGCCAGGCACAATGCGTCGAGCAAAGTACTTTTACCGGCGCCGGTCGGGCCGGTGATCGCGAACAGACCGGCGCTGGCCAGCGGTTCGGCAGTGAAGTCGATTTCAAACGGACCTGCCAGCGAGGCGAGGTTCTTCAAACGAATGGCAAGAATCTTCATGGCTGCTCGCCCTCCATTTGCACGTCCTGCAACAGTTCGGCGAAGTCCTTGAGCGTCTGCTCATCGACCTCGTTGCCATAGTTGTCGAGCCACGCGCGGCTGAACAATTCCTGGGGCGTGAGTTGGTCAAGTTCGATCAACGCGGTGCCGTCCTCGATGCCATCGGCACCACGATTGCCAGCGTATTCGGCGGCGATGCGCACCAGACGCACAGCTTTGCCTTGCAGGGCGGTTTCTACCTGATGGCGCAGATCCGGTTGCGGCTCGTCGAGGCGCACGCGCACTTCCAGCCACGGTTGGCGCTGGGTTTCGGCCAGCAGATCGACGTTCGGCAAGTCCGCCAGTTGCACGAGGATTTCCGCCAAGGGCGCCGGGCCGATGCGCTGCAAGTTGACCGCGCGGGGGATCAGTTTTGGTTCGACGCTGACCAGCGTTTCGCCGTCGAGGGTTACATCGAGAATCTGGTGCTGATAACCAATCTCCGAGAACGACAACGGAATCGGCGAGCCGCTGTAGCGAATGCGCTCCTCACCGTTGACCTTCTGCGGTTTGTGCAAGTGGCCGAGGGCGACGTAGCTGATGCTCGGCCCGAACAGGCTGGCGGGCAGGGCTTCAGCATTACCGATGATCAGGCTGCGCTCCGAGTCTTCCGAAACCGAACCACCGGCCATGTGCGCATGGCTGATGGCGATCAGCGCCTGGCCCGGCTTGCGCTTGGCATTCGCCGCTTCGATCAGCCATTCATGCACCTGACCAATGCCACGCAAATAGTTGTCACCCAAGTGTGCGCCAGTCACTTCCGCCGGGCGCAGGAACGGCAACGCCAGGCACCACGCGGCGATTTCGCCTTGGGCATTCGGCAGCGGCAGCAACAGACGTTCGGCATCGAGTTGGCCATCGTCCAGCCACAGCACGCGACCCAGTGCGTGGGTGCGCAAACGGCGCATCAACGGCGCGGGCAACTCGATCCGCGAGCCGGAATCGTGGTTGCCGGCGATCATCACGATGGTCAGCAACGGCTGCTGCTCGTGGGCGCTGACGATGAAATCGTAGAGGCGTTCCTGGGCTTTGACCGGCGGATTGACCGTGTCGAAGATGTCACCGGCAATCAACAGCACGTCCGGCTGCGCCAATTGCAGCTGGCGCAGCAGCCATTCGAGGAAGCACGCATGCTCGAAATCGCGCTCCTGGCCGTGCAGGTTTTGCCCAAGGTGCCAGTCGGAGGTGTGAAACAGACGCAAGGTGGACTCCGCAACAATTAAAGAGGTGATGGCCGCGGGGAAATGAGGGGCGGCGAAAGAGGGGAGAGTTTACAGATTATTGCGGTGGGAGGCTGGTTGTGGCATCGAGCGCTGGCTGAAGGAGAGCTGGAATTCACCCTGATCGTTCCTCAGCAACGGATGACGGATGCATCCATTAATTGACGCAAAAAAAGTGGCCTTCTAAGATCGCGCCCCTAATTTGATATCAGAGCGCTAGTAGCCTTGCTTCACGCTGCTTGCTCTGATCGGCCCAGCGTGGGGGTCTGTTGCCCGAGGCGTATTCAGTGAACAATGAGTTTTACATCGAATGCGGGAAGTTGTTCATCGGTGGTGCGCCGATTGATCTGCCTTATGCAGTGGCGGACGTTTTAGCGTGTGGGAGCTTTTGTGTGGTTAGAGTTGCGCCGCCAATTGGTATTATTTTCAATAGAAATATATTTGCGGTCGCAAAAGGCGGTGCAATTGTTTGGCAGATTGCCGAGAGTCCGCACGGGACGCAGACAGACAAACCCTATATGAGTATCGCTTGTGACAATGAGGGACGGTTGATTGCGGGAAACTGGATAGGAGCGGATTACTCAGTGAGTCTGGACACTGGTGAGGTATCTGCTGTGGCGTTTGATCGATAGCAAAACCAAAGGATCGCAGCCTTCGGCAGATCCTGCTGGGGATCCTGTTCACACCAAATTACGGGGTGAACAATGATGGCCTGAAGGGGCTGCCGAAGGCTGCGATCTTTTGCTTTTTACTTCGGATAAAGCGGCGGCAACCCGCTATCACCCACCGGATCCTGCACCCGTTCCGCCGCCGGAATGGTTCGGATCGCCCGCCACAAGTCCTCGCCTTGCCAGTGCTGGCCGGTCTCGCTGTACAGCGCACCATTGAGCCCATCCAGCGCATCCGACAGCGGCACAAACCGCGCAGCCATGTCAGCCAGGGTTTCTGGTTGCTGGCGGGCCCAGGCATCCAGCGCCTGGCGGGTTGCGTGCGGATCGTTGGCCTGGCTTGCACGCTTGATGTCGTCCATCAATGTGCGCGGGCTCGGGCCGGTTTGCGCGGCGCGGTGCACTGCCGGTTGCCAACGTGCGCGCCACCACAGGCCGAAGCCGAGCAGGGTGGTGCAGGCCAGGATCAGCGTGCTGAGTTTCCACCACCACAACGCATCATTGTCGCCCGCGCTCGGTTGCAGGCTGCCGGTCGGGGTATCGACTTGCAGGCTCGGGTTGTTGGCCACTTGCAGGGTGCGCGCCGGCAAGCTCGTGTGTTCCAGGTGATCCTCGAAAGTGTTCCACCACACCACGTCCACCGTTGGCAGATCGATTGATCCGCTGCGACTCGGCACCAGCGCTTCGCGTTCTTCACGACTGCCGATCAGGCCACGGTCGCTGCTCTGATTGCTCAGCACCGGCTGATCCGGGTAGCGGCGCAGGCCGTTGACTTCGGTGGCGGGCATGGCGGGCAATTGAGAGCTGGCCAGACCTTCGACCTTCAGGGTCAGGCTGCGTGTCAGCGAGTCGCCGACCTGAGTGTGTTCGGGCTCAGGGTTCCAGCTTTCGCTCAGGCTCAAGCTGCGGGCCGGCAGCCAAGGTGCATCGATCGGGTAGGTCAGCGGCTTGGGTTTGACCGTGAGGGGGATTTGCGCAGAGTTGACTCGCATCAGTTTGCCGGGTTTCGGCCCTTGAGCGGCCGAGTCCTGGGCGGGCTGAGTCTCGACCAGCGTTGCGCTGAACGTCTGCGGTGCAATGGTCAACAAGCCGCTGTGCTGCGGGTAGATCGCATAGCGCATTTCGATCACGCCATGGCGCACGCCGTTGATGTCTTTCTCGTAGGTGCGCGTGTCGCCCAGTTGCTCGATGCGCGCGTCGGCGATTTGCAGCGGGGTCAGGCTGCTGTCGTCGTACAGCGACACCGAATGGTAGATGCGCAGGGTCAGGATCGCCTGGGCCTGCACGTAGACGCTGGACTGATCGAGGCTGGCCTCGATGAACACCGGATCGAGTTTGTTTTTGTCCTCGCGGCTATCGCTTTCGACCACTTGCACGGTGATCGGCTGGCTCTGTACATCGCCCAATTGCAGCGGCGGAATCAGCACGCTGCCGTTTTCCTTCGGCAACAGGGTGATGATCCAGCGCGTGGTGGCGCGGTTGTCGCCGCTGAGGGTGTTCAACTGGTTGACCTGCCGCGTGCCGCGCACTTCAAACAGCGGCTCGAGCGGTGTCAGGTCGGGTTTGCCGAACTGGGTGACGTCGCTGGTTTCGAGGGTGAGTTCGACCGTCTCGCCGGAGTTCAGGCGACTGCGATCCACGCTGGCGGTCAGCTCGGCCGCGTGCGCGGTGGCCGTGCAGATCAGCAGGGGCAGCAAGAGAACGGTGAAGCGGGTCATCGAGTGTTTTCCTGATCCTGATGTTGTTGCTGTTCGTACCAGAATTTGCGTCGCAGCAGTTCGCCGGGGTCATCCGGGATCTTGCCCAGCCATTGTTCCAGCGCCTGACGTTGCTCGCCTTCGAGGTTGTCCTCGCTGGGGCGCAGCGTCGGCACGGTGTTCGTTTCCTCTTCCTCCTCACTGCCTGGCAATTCGTCGGGGCCTGGCAGCGGCGGGGCGGTCGGTGGTGGTTCGCTGGCCGACTCGGCGGGCTGAGCCTCGCTTTGGGTTTCACTTTGTACCGCAGGTGGCGGCGCGGTCGCTGGCGGCGGTTCATCGCCGGGCAGGTTTTGCTCCGTCGGATTGCGCTCCGGTTCAGCGGGCGGTGGTGTTTTTTTCAGCTTCAGCAGATTTTCCACCAGCGCCTTGTTGGTCTGCGCCGGGCGCAAGTCCGGTTGCAACTCCAGGGCCTGTTCGTAGGCGTCGATTGCGGCGTCCAGTTCACCGCTTTTCGCCAGCGCGTTGCCTCGATTGTAGTGGGCGCGGGCATCGCTGCCTTCGGCGAAACGCTGGGCGGCGCCACTGTAGTCGCCGGCCTCGTACAACGCCACCCCTTGCCACTGATGATCGGCAAAATGTTGCGCCGCTTCGGCGGGGCGTTTCTGCTTGAGCAAGTGCAGCCCGCGCTGATCGGGGCGCAGCCATAAGTCTTCGAAGTCAAAAGCGTAGCTTGGCTGCGGCAGGCAAAACAGCAGCGGCAGACAGAACAACCAGCCGCGACGCCCGGCACACGCCGCCAGTAACAACAGCGGCAACAGCAGCCAGTAGCCCTGATCAGCCCAGGTGTCGAGGCGCACGGTCTGGCCGTCATCGCGCAGGCTGCGCGGGCCGTTGAGCAGGCCGAGGGCGCCCAGATCGCCTTCGTCCAGCCGTGCGACGTGATAGTCACCGCCGACGCTGTTGAGGAAGGCGCCGAGGCCCGGGCTGTCGAGTTGCGGCACGCGGATCGCGCCTTGTTCATCCTTGAGGAAACTGCCGTCCTCCTGGGCAATCGGTGCGCCTTCAGCGGTGCCGACGCCGAGCATCAACAGTTGCGCCGACTCACCGCTCAGCGCACGGCGAATGCCTTGGCGCTCGTCTTCATTCAGGGATGAGCCGATCAACAGGATCCGGCCTTGGCCGAGCGCACCTTGTTTGAGTAATACCAGCGCTTTGCTCACCGCAAGGTCAGCGCGATGACCGCTTTGCGGCATCAGCGAAGGCTTTAGAGCGTCGAGCAGATTGCGACTGGTCGCCAGGTCATCCGACAGCGGCACCAGCGTGTGGGCGCTACCGGCGTAGACGACAATGGCGGTCTGCGCATCGCTGCGTGCCTGCAACAGGTCAAACAACTTGCGCCGCGCCTGTTCCAGACGCGTGGGTGGCGAGTCGGTTGCAAGCATTTCCGGAGTCAGTTCCAGTACCACCACCAACGGATCGGCAGGTTTCTGACTGGTCTGTTCGACGCGCTCCCAACTCGGCCCAAGCAACGCCAGAATCGTCAGCAGCCACGCAACACCGAGGGCGACCCACGGCAATTTGCTGTCGCGACCGTTACCGCCGCTGAGCAGAGTGGCGTGGAATGCCGGCGGCAAAATCATCTGCCAGCGGCCAGCGCGTTTTTGCCGATGCCAGAGTTGCCAGATCAGCCAGCCGAGCAACGGCAATAGCAGCAACCACCACGGACGGAACCAGTGTGGCCAGAGGGCGATCATCGGCGCCTCCGCAGACGCAAGCGTTTGAGGCGCTCACGCCAGTCAGGCAGCGGACTTTGCAGGTACAGCTCCTTGTTGAAAAGGCGTTGCAACGGGTTGTCCGGCCACAATTCGCGCGCGACCAACAGCAGGCTCAGCCATAGGGTCAACGCCAGAGGCCAGTGATACAACGCCTGCGCCGGACGCGCTTGAGTCGGTTGCTGGGTCACCGGTTCGAGTTGGTCGAGGGTGTCCTTGATCGCTTGCAGCTCTTTGCCGTCATGGGCGCGGAAGTACTGGCCGCCGGTCACTTCAGCGATGGCTTTGAGCGCCGGTTCGTCAAGGTCCAGGCTCGGATTGACCCCGAGCAACGCGGTGGAACCGCTGTCTTCCGGATTGGCGCCGATGCCGATCGGGTAGATCTTCACGCCTTCGCTGGCCGCCAGTTTCGCTGCGGTCAGCGGGTCGATTTCGCCGCCATTGTTGGCGCCGTCCGTGACCAGAATCAGCACGCGACTTTGCGCCGGACGCAGGCGCAGGCGTTTCAGGGCCAGACCGATGGCGTCGCCGATAGCGGTGTTCTTGCCAGCGATACCGATCCGCGCTTCGTCGAGCCAGACGCGCACGGTGTGGCGGTCGAAGGTCAGCGGTGCTTGCAGATAAGCCTGGCTGCCGAAGAGGATCAGGCCAACGCGATCGCCGTCGCGGCTTTCGAGGAAGTCGCCGAGCAAGTGCTGCACCAGAGTCAGGCGGCTGACGTCCTCGTCCTGCCACTGCATATCAGGGAAGTCCATTGATCCGGACACGTCCACCGCGACCAGCAGATCACGTCCGCTGGCAGCAATCGGCAGCGGTTCGCCAAGCCATTGCGGGCGCGCAGCGGCGCTCAATAGCAGCAGCCACAGCAAAATGAACGGTGCCTGTTGGCGCCACGCCGGCAAATTGGCCCGAGCACGACGACGCGCAAGGCCTTCAAGGTCCGAGAGGAAACTGACTTTCAACGCCGGCTCGCCGCTGTCGGCCACCGGCAGCACAAGGCGCATCAGCCACGGCAGCGGCAACAGCACAAAGATCCACGGCCAGGCGAATTCAAACATGCTTGCGAATCCAGGTGTCGACCGCTTGGGTCAGGCCGGCGATGGCTTTGTCGTCGAGTTTGCATTCCGGTTTGTAGGCGCCTTCGACCAGCACCATCCAGCGCGTCAGCCCGGCGGCCGGGCAACGGTTGTCGAGAAACGCCAGCCACTTGCGGCCATTGAGCGTGTGGCTCTGGCTGTAGGGGTAGTGGTTGCGGCACAGGCGTTTGAGCAAGCCGTTTAGTTGTTGCAGCCAGGCTCCGGCCGGAGCGCCGTCGTAGGGTTTGGGCATTTGTGCCAGTTCGGCGAGGGCGGCGATGCGCACCGGGTCGAGCGGCTGTTCGGCGCGCACCACCGGACTTTTTTTAATCGGGATGAAACGGCGCAAACGCCACACGGCAAAACCGAGCAGCGGCAGCAACAGAAGCAGCAGCCACCAGCCCGGTGCCGGCGGCCAGAAGGCAATCGGTGGCGGGGAAATCAGCGGTTGCAGTTGTTCGAGGCCGTTCATCGACCTTTCCCCGGTCGCTGCGGATTGAGGAACTCGCGCATCTGCTCGACCATCTCGCTTTGTGTGCTCAGCGGCATCAGCAACACCCGCAGCTTTTGCGCGAGCAATTCCCAGCGGGCGATACGTGCTTCGGCCTGGGCGCGATAGGTCTGGCGCAGGTCGAAATTGAGCGTGTCGAGTTCCAGTTGCGCGCCTCGTTCGGCGAAGCGCAAAAGACCGGCGGCGGGCAGTGCGTGATCGAGCGGATCGGACAGCGGCAGCATCAGCAAGTCGCAATGCCGCGAAAGCAGACTCAGTTGCTGCTCGGCGCTATCAGAAAGCGCACGCTCATCGCAAATCACGATCACCAGACTGCCCGGACGCAGCACTTCACGGGCGCGGCGCAGGGCCACGCCGAGCGTATCGCGATCCGGTTCGCGCTCGGTGTGCAACGACTGGTTGACTTTCACCAAACGGTTGAGGAGTTGCAGCAGGCTCTGTTTGCTCCGTCGTGGCTTGATTTCGTAGTGCTCGTTGTCGCCGAACACCAGCCCGCCGACCCGGTCGTTATGGCCGAGCGCGGCCCAGCCGATCAACGCCGCCACTTGCGCCGCCAGCACCGATTTGAACATCAGCCCCGAGCCGAAAAACAACCGCGTGCTTTGCTCGACCATGATGAAGATCGGCCGTTCGCGTTCCTCATGGAACAGCTTGGTGTGCGGCTCCTGGGTGCGAGCGGTAACGCGCCAGTCGATGGTACGCACGTCGTCGCCGGCCTGATAAACCCGTACCTGATCGAAGTCGACACCACGACCGCGGAATTTCGAGTGGTGCAAGCCAATCAGCGGGCTGCGCTGGCTCGGCGTGGAAAACAGCTGCACTTCGCGCACACGGTGGCGCATCTCGATCAGCTCGGCGAGGCTGACGCGGATGCCCGGTTCGGACGGCAGAGGGGCGTTCATGGGGGTCAAGCGACGGCTACGACGTCGAGAATCCGCTGCACCACGCGATCCTGGTCGATGCCGGCGGCCTCGGCTTCAAACGACAGAATGATGCGGTGACGCAACACATCGAACAGCACAGCCTGAATGTCTTCGGGGCTGACAAAGTCGCGCCCGGCCAGCCAGGCGTGGGCCCGGGCGCAGCGGTCGAGGGCGATAGAGCCGCGCGGGCTGGCGCCATAGGCGATCCATTCGGCCATTTCCGGGTCGAACTTGGCCGGAGTGCGCGTGGCCATGACCAGTTGCACGAGGTATTCCTCAACGGCGTCAGCCATGTACAGACCGAGGATTTCCTTGCGGGCGGCGAAGATCGCCTGCTGACTGACCCGGCGCTCGGGCTTGGTCTCGCCGTTCAGCGCTTCGCCACGGGCCTGCTGAAGGATGCGGCGTTCCACGGCAGCGTCGGGGAAACCGATCTTGACGTGCATCAGGAAGCGGTCGAGTTGCGCTTCCGGCAATGGGTAGGTGCCTTCCTGCTCGATCGGGTTCTGCGTGGCCATCACCAGAAACAGCGGCGACAGCTCATAAGTGCTGCGCCCGACGCTGACCTGACGCTCGGCCATCGCTTCGAGCAACGCCGATTGCACCTTGGCCGGGGCACGGTTGATTTCGTCCGCCAGCACCAGGTTGTGGAAAATCGGCCCTTGCTGGAACACGAAACTGCCGGTTTCCGGGCGATAGATCTCGGTGCCAGTGATGTCGGCAGGCAGCAGGTCGGGGGTGAACTGGATGCGATGGAACTGGGCTTCGATGCCCTCGGCGAGTTCTTTGATCGCTTTGGTCTTGGCCAGACCCGGAGCGCCCTCGACCAGCATGTGGCCGTCGGCGAGCAGGGCGATGAGCAAACGCTCGATGAGTTTTTCCTGGCCGAGAATCTGCGTTGAAAGAAAGGTTCGCAGCGCCAGCAGCGCTTCACGATGTTCCATCGGTGACTGTTCCTGGAAAGGGGTGGCCACAGGCGTTCGGGTAACGCCGGGGCTGGGGGCGTTACTTTAATCCATCGCGGGGGGTGGCGACTAACGGCATTTTGTAGAAAAGAGCAAAAGATCGCAGCCTGCGGCAGCTCCTGCATTGGAATGCGATCCCGTGTAGGAGCTGCCGAAGGCGGTCATCTTTTGAAGTTTTTTACTCATCAACCATCTGAAGATCAGTTAACAGAAGTTTGACTGCGGCTGTGTCGACCAATTCCTGCCAGGGGCCATCTTCAATAATCGCGCCGTTCTGCATGACGATGACCCGATCAAAGCGGTACAGGTGGGCGAGATCATGGGTGACACAGATCAATCCGCGAGTCGCAAACGTATCGAACAAAAGATCCCAAACCGGTGCGGCCAACTTCGGTTCAATGGAGGCGCTGGGTTCGTCGAACAGATTGAACCTTCCCGGCCTGTTTATCAGGCGAAGCAAAGACAGGCGTTTCGCCTCCCCACCGGAAATATTGGAGGCGTTCTCGGTGAGTTTGCGTTGCGAAACAATGTCCTCAAGATTTAAACGTTCAATCGCCAAGTGCAGGTCTGGTGATAGTTCCATACCAAATAACACTGACTTGGCAAAACTACCCTCCAGGAACTGTGGCAATTGAGGGCAATACCTCAACACCTCCAAGTGAGTCTGGGCGTTCAGTTTGCCGATTTGCACCTCATCGATACTCAGGTGGGCTCTCATTGAAGCGTTCAGCCCGGCCAGCGCTTCAAGCAGGGTGGATTTGCCGGCACCACTGGGGCCGGTAATTGCAACCGACTGGCCTTGGTAAAACGTCATGGTTTTGCTGATGGTCAACTGCACAGCGTTATTGTCGCTGACTGTGCAAGGATCGAGTGCGAGCGTCGACTCGTTCTGCGACGTGATATCGACTTGTCGACTGTTATCATCAAAGTCTGGCAGTGACAGCAGGTAGCGTAGTCTTCGCTGATCAGCCAGAAACTGATCGAGTACTCGATAACCTTCAGTCAGCGCCGAGATGTTGAGCAAAAAGCTTCCGGCAATGGCGAATACGGCAACCAGTTGGCCAACGCTGATACTTGGCTCGCCTGACAACTGGTCAATGACTCCCCAACCCAGCAACCCTCCAGTAGACAGGCTGACAAAGAGGATTTTCGCTCCACTCAAGAACCCTCCGGAACTGGCCACCGTCACTGCCGCTTTGGCGTACTGCCGGAAGGCATGGTTCAAGGGTTGAGTTGCCGTGTGCTCGGCGCTTTCCAGCTTTATCGATTTGCCGGTATTCAGGGTGCTGAAAAGCAGCGCGCTTAGTTCGTCCTCCTGCTCATTAACTGCATCAATGTGCTTTCTGCGCCATTTGATGATTCGGTGGGCGGCAAACAAGTAAAGGATCGCCATGCCAGTCATTGCCAGAAAAATACCTGCCCCACCCATGTAGTAAAAAGCCAGCCCGACGATGATGAACTCCAGACACAGCGGCAAACCGGTGGTGATGAAAAACGTCAGCAATTGCTCATGAGCGGTAATCCCACGCTCTACTGACTTAATGAAATGGCCAATACGCCACGTGTTGAATTGCTGGAACTCTTTGCGCATCAGCTGTGCTATCCAGCCAATTGACGCGTCCATCACTACCTGTTGTACCAACTTGGAAAGGAAATAGATTTGCAGCGGATTGATTGCTGCTTGAATGCACCCGGCCAGGGTAATTCCTGCTGTCAAAAATAGCAGTAGGTTGAGCGCTGTTGGGGTTTGGCTGTTTAGTGCGTCGACGATTTTGCCTAGTAGCAGTGGCGGTGCTAGTGCAAGGATTTTCAGCGCTATGACAGTGGTGATGGTTGAGATCAATAACCATGCGTGATTTTTGCAAGCGGTTCTGATGAGTGTTTGCATTGAATGTCTTCAGTGGTGTAGCGCTAACATTATCTCGCGGGTAATTGACGCAAGATGGCCTGCGGTGCTACCAGACTTCCATTCCTTATAATGTTAAAGCGTTCAAGGCCAGGTATATAGCTTTGGCAAACAATGCCGTTTCCGGGAAAGTCGGTAATGACTCTGTAAAAAAGTTTTCGGCCTGAGTTCGTGATGTTGTTGTTCAGCGTTTTCAGTTGTAACGGAACACTTGAGGTGAAGTGGGGTGATGGTTCATCGATTGGCGGAAGCTTTAAAGCCCTAATGGGCTCAAAATCTATCAGGTGGCGGAGAGATTTAGAGTTGGCGAGAAAAGCGAATGTTTTGCTGTCAATTTTCTCTTGTGGAGCATCATAAAGCGCACTCGCTTGAATTTGTTCTGTGACTGCCCGGTGGATCGCAGTTTGTATATCTAGAGAGTTTCCTGAGCCGATTGGGGATAGATGGAAATAACCTGGGCCAGATTTTGGAAGCGCAACAGAAAAATAACTATTCATTGAGCTGTGTACAACGATGATTTGTAGTTTTTCTGCAAGCCCCAGCGCGTGGGGGTCGTTCTGTAACGACCTTGCTAGCAGAGCGCTCGACGGCCTGTACAAGCTAATGGAAGGGCCCAAACTACAAATTGCCAGAAATAATTTTGATAAAACATGTCTCTCGATGAGTTCGTTTGCGCCGTGTAGTAGTGCCTCAGCTTTAGTACAGCCGAAAGCAGAACCTGAGTTGGAGGAGTAGCGGCTCAAAAAGAGATGGGCTTCGCTGTGTGGTTGATCGTGGAGCTTTGGGCGAAGCAGGAGGCTTGGAATGAAGAGGTCCTCCGTTCTATCCAGTGTTGTTAGTTTGAAACACTCGATTGCTTCATTTTTGAATCGCAAGCTCGTCAGGAATCCATCGTGGCTGGCAGCGTGCTGATTCGAGATAAAGTCACATTGCTGGATGCTCGATTCGGCAGAGCTCAATTGAAGTGCGCAGTAATGTTCGACGCTTTCAGCCAGTGCTCCAACAAGCGAATTTGGCCCTTTACCCGCTCCAGCCTCAACTGCGGTGTTGGACTTGTCAAAAAGCTCGGCAACTGCTACCAGTTTGTGGTTGTCGGTATAGCGTGTAATCGCCTCTAGATCTAAGGAGTGTATTATTTTCTCAATTTTTGATTGCACTACAAAAGGGCAAAACTCCCGCTCAGACATAACAGTCTCCTATAGTATAAATGCCGGAGTGTTTCTCCGGCACTTTCCTGCAGTGTCGGTCAGTTAGTTAGTGAGGCAAAGAAGCTCACTTCAGAAGCCAGAAAACTATCTGATGTATACAGCATCTCTTGAAGACTATCCCAAGGGCCGATCTCGGTACGTTTTTTACCCATGATATTAACTCCTTGTTATTGATGTGGCGCTAACCGGTAGTTGGCGCACTTGCAATGATAGGAATGCAAGTGATTTATTAATAACAGTGGGCTATCTGATTTTCAATTGAGGCCGGCAGCGATACTTCCCAAGCTTCTGTGGGATTGTTCTTGCTGCTGAGTAGGGGGTTGCTTACGGTTTTTTCGGTTATAAGAGGTGGGGGTTTTTAACTTTTCACTTCAATGAGTTGCAATGTTTAATAATGTTTCGCGCAAAGTGCGGGAAATACTTCGGGGGATTATTGGATTTTTGTAGCAGGGGACTATCGAGCTAGCAGTTCTGGCCTCATCGCTGGCAAGCCAGCTCCCACAGGGATCGCTGTGTTGCATAAATCGCATGCACACAGCTGATACCTGTGGGAGCTGGCTTGCCAGCGATGGGGCCCGTCCGGACACCATCAAACTTCGCTAACGAAAGTCCCAGTGCCATCAAGGATGTTCTTCAGGGTCTCCACAACCTCATCCAGATCAACCATATCCGGGTTGAAGCTGATCTCCAGCACATCATCACCGTTCAACACATCAGCATCCGCCGCCGCGATTTCAATCTTCAGCAGGGTCGACGTCAGGGTCACTTTGACGCCATCGAGCGTCGAAGGCTCGCCATCCAGGGTGATCTCCAGCTCATCCTCGTCCGGATAGCGGCTCATCAGGAACATGTCGCCCTTGTCGCTGTGGCAGCAGAGCATGGCCATGTTGTCTTCTTCGTCGTCACACGGGTTGACGATCAGTAGGGCGGTGGTCATTTGCATGGGGGAATTCCTGCCTCAAGGGGCGTGTTGGTCGCAATTGGGCGCGATTCTGCCAGCCCTCGGGAATTTCTGCATGTGAGAGTGTCAGAGGATGTGTCGTGAACGCGACACAGGTCAATGGTCATTTCTGGCACGGATGTACCGTAAAACCGGGCATTCAGACCGACGTTCTGCGCCACGAATGCTAGTGTTTAACGCAGCCAGAGCCTTGGTTTACGTGCCAATGACCGAATATGTCGCAGCACCGCAAGCAGACACATTGTCGCACCCATTAAGCTGCGCAACGGATGAGCACCCGTAAAGGCATTGCCGGCAGCCCCGTACAGTCGCTTTTGCAGATGCTCATTCATGGAAGGTGAATGTGACCTGAGTGTCCCGTCCAGCTTCACCCACCTGTCTCCCTGTTTCCTCTGCCCGAGAATCAGGAACAGGGCGACACAAGCCCCGAAAGGGGTGTTGCACGCGACGCTTTCCATTAATAACAAGCTTAAGCGGAGTACCACAGATGGCGTTCTTCACCGCAGCCAGCAAAGCCGACTTCCAGCACCAACTGCAAGCGGCACTGGCGCAGCACATCAGTGAACAGGCACTGCCACAAGTGGCGCTGTTCGCTGAACAATTCTTCGGCATCATTTCCCTGGACGAGCTGACCCAGCGTCGCCTCTCCGACCTCGCTGGCTGTACTCTCTCTGCGTGGCGCCTGCTTGAGCGCTTCGATCACGCGCAACCGCAAGTGCGCGTCTACAACCCCGATTACGAGCGTCATGGCTGGCAGTCGACCCACACCGCGGTCGAAGTCCTGCACCATGACCTGCCGTTTCTGGTCGACTCGGTCCGTACCGAGCTGAACCGCCGCGGCTACAGCATCCACACCCTGCAAACCACCGTGCTCAGCGTACGTCGTGGCAGCAAGGGCGAGCTGCTGGAAATTCTGCCGAAGGGCACCCAGGGCGACGACATTCTGCAAGAGTCGCTGATGTACCTGGAAATCGACCGCTGCGCCAACGCGGCCGAACTGAATGTGCTGAGCAAAGAGCTGGAACAGGTTCTCGGTGAAGTCCGCGTCGCGGTCGCCGATTTCGAGCCGATGAAAGCCAAGGTGCAGGAAATCCTCACCAAGCTCGACAACAGCGCCTTCGCCGTGGATGCCGACGAGAAGAACGAAGTCAAAAGTTTCCTGGAATGGCTGGTGGGCAACCACTTCACCTTCCTCGGCTACGAAGAGTTTGTGGTTACCAATCAGGCCGATGGCGGCCACATCGAGTACGACCAGAACTCCTTCCTCGGCCTGACCAAACTGCTGCGCACCGGCCTGACCTACGATGACCTGCGCATCGAAGACTACGCCGTGAGCTACCTGCGCGAACCGACCCTGTTGTCGTTCGCCAAAGCTGCGCACCCGAGCCGTGTGCACCGTCCGGCTTACCCGGACTACGTGTCGATCCGTGAAATCGACGCCGACGGCAAAGTCATCAAGGAACACCGTTTCATGGGCCTGTACACCTCTTCGGTGTATGGCGAGAGCGTGCGGGTCATCCCGTTCATCCGCCGCAAGGTCGAAGAAATCGAACACCGCTCCGGCTTCCAGTCCAAGGCTCACCTGGGCAAGGAACTGGCGCAGGTGCTCGAAGTGTTGCCGCGTGATGATCTGTTCCAGACTCCGGTCGACGAACTGTTCACCACCGTGATGTCGATTGTGCAGATCCAGGAACGCAACAAGATCCGCGTGTTCCTGCGCAAAGACCCGTACGGTCGTTTCTGCTACTGCCTGGCCTACGTGCCGCGCGACATCTACTCCACCGAAGTGCGTCAGAAGATCCAGCAAGTATTGATGGAGCGTCTGAAGGCCTCCGACTGCGAGTTCTGGACGTTCTTCTCCGAGTCCGTACTGGCGCGCGTGCAGTTGATCCTGCGTGTCGATCCAAAGAACCGTCTCGACATCGACCCGCTGCTGCTGGAAAAAGAAGTGGTTCAGGCCTGCCGCAGCTGGCAGGACGACTACGCCGCACTGACCGTCGAAAGCTTCGGCGAAGCCCACGGCACCAATGTGCTGGCCGACTTCCCGAAAGGCTTCCCGGCCGGCTACCGCGAGCGTTTCGCGGCGCATTCGGCAGTGGTCGACATGCAGCACCTGCTGAGCCTGAACGAAAAAAATCCGCTGGTAATGAGCTTCTATCAGCCACTGGGTCAGGTTTCCGGCCAGCGCGAGCTGCATTGCAAGCTGTATCACGCCGATACGCCGCTGGCACTCTCCGACGTCCTGCCGATTCTGGAAAACCTTGGCTTGCGCGTACTGGGTGAATTCCCGTACCGCCTGCGCCACACCAATGGCCGCGAGTTCTGGATTCACGATTTCGCGTTCACTGCCGCTGAAGGCCTGGACCTCGACATCCAGCAACTCAACGACACCCTGCAGGACGCCTTCGTCCACATCGTGCGCGGCGACGCCGAGAACGATGCGTTCAACCGTCTGGTACTGACTGCCGGCCTGCCGTGGCGCGACGTTGCGCTGCTGCGTGCCTACGCCCGTTACCTGAAGCAGATTCGTCTGGGCTTCGATCTGGGCTACATCGCCAGCACCCTGAACAACCACACCGACATCGCTCGGGAACTGACCCGGTTGTTCAAAACCCGTTTCTACCTGGCACGCAAGCTCGGCAGCGACGATCTGGAAGACAAACAGCAGCGTCTGGAACAAGCGATTCTGACCGCACTGGACGACGTTCAGGTGCTCAACGAAGACCGCATCCTGCGTCGTTACCTCGACCTGATCAAAGCGACCCTGCGGACCAACTTCTATCAGACTGATGCCAACGGCCAGAACAAGTCGTACTTCAGCTTCAAGTTCAACCCGCACGCAATTCCAGAGCTGCCGAAGCCGGTACCGAAGTTCGAAATCTTCGTCTACTCGCCACGCGTTGAAGGCGTGCACCTGCGCTTCGGCAACGTTGCTCGCGGTGGTCTGCGCTGGTCCGACCGTGAAGAAGACTTCCGTACCGAAGTCCTCGGTCTGGTAAAAGCTCAACAAGTGAAGAACTCGGTCATCGTGCCGGTGGGTGCGAAGGGCGGCTTCCTGCCGCGTCGTCTGCCACTGGGCGGCAGCCGTGACGAGATCGCGGCCGAGGGCATCGCCTGCTACCGCATCTTCATTTCCGGTCTGTTGGACATCACTGACAACCTGAAAGACGGCGCGCTGGTTCCGCCATTGAACGTGGTTCGCCACGACGATGACGACCCGTACCTGGTAGTAGCCGCGGACAAGGGCACTGCAACCTTCTCCGACATCGCCAACGGCATCGCCATCGACTACGGCTTCTGGTTGGGTGACGCGTTTGCTTCCGGTGGTTCGGCGGGTTACGACCACAAGAAAATGGGCATCACCGCCAAAGGCGCGTGGGTTGGCGTACAACGCCACTTCCGCGAGCGCGGCATCAATGTTCAGGAAGACAGCATTACTGTGGTCGGCGTCGGCGACATGGCCGGTGACGTGTTCGGTAACGGCCTGTTGATGTCGGACAAGCTGCAACTGGTTGCTGCGTTCAACCACCTGCACATCTTCATCGATCCAAACCCGAATCCGGCGACCAGCTTCGTCGAGCGTCAGCGCATGTTCGATCTGCCGCGTTCGGCCTGGACCGATTACGACACCAGCATCATGTCCGAAGGTGGCGGTATCTTCTCGCGCAGCGCGAAGAGCATCGCTATTTCCCCGCAGATGCAGGAACGCTTCGACATCAAGGCTGACAAGCTGACCCCGACCGAATTGCTGAACGCCTTGCTCAAGGCGCCGGTGGATCTGCTGTGGAACGGCGGCATCGGTACTTACGTCAAGGCCAGCACCGAAAGCCACGCCGATGTCGGCGACAAGGCCAACGATGCGCTGCGCGTGAACGGCAACGAACTGCGCTGCAAAGTCGTGGGCGAGGGCGGTAACCTCGGCATGACCCAACTGGGTCGTGTGGAATTCGGCCTCAATGGCGGCGGCTCCAACACCGACTTCATCGACAACGCTGGTGGTGTGGACTGCTCCGACCACGAAGTGAACATCAAGATCCTGCTGAACGAAGTGGTTCAGGCCGGAGACATGACCGACAAGCAACGCAACCAGTTGCTGGCGAGCATGACCGACGAAGTCGGCAATCTGGTGCTGGGCAACAACTACAAGCAGACTCAGGCCCTGTCTCTGGCGGCGCGCCGTGCTTACGAGCGTATCGCTGAGTACAAGCGTCTGATGGGCGATCTGGAAGGCCGTGGCAAGCTCGACCGTGCCATCGAATTCCTGCCGACCGAAGAGCAACTGGCTGAGCGTATCGCCGAAGGCCACGGCCTGACGCGTCCTGAGCTGTCGGTGTTGATCTCGTACAGCAAGATCGACCTCAAGGAGCAGTTGCTGGGCTCCATGGTGCCGGACGATGACTACCTGACTCGCGACATGGAAACGGCGTTCCCGCCGAGCCTGGTCAGCAAGTTCTCCGAAGCCATGCGTCGTCACCGTCTGAAGCGCGAGATCGTCAGCACCCAGATCGCCAACGATCTGGTCAACCACATGGGCATCACCTTCGTTCAACGACTCAAAGAGTCGACCGGCATGAGCCCGGCGAACGTGGCCGGCGCTTATGTGATCGTGCGCGACATCTTCCACCTCCCGCACTGGTTCCGTCAGATCGAAGCGCTGGACTACCAAGTGAGCGCTGACGTACAGCTGGAGCTGATGGACGAGCTGATGCGTCTGGGCCGCCGCGCCACGCGCTGGTTCCTGCGTGCCCGTCGTAACGAGCAGAACGCTGCCCGTGACGTCGCGCATTTCGGTCCGCACCTCAAAGAGCTGGGTCTGAAGCTCGACGAACTGCTGAGCGGCGAAATCCGTGAAAACTGGCAGGCGCGTTATCAGGCTTACGTCGAAGCCGGTGTGCCGGAGTTGCTGGCGCGTATGGTTGCGGGCACCTCGCACCTGTACACCCTGCTGCCGATCATCGAAGCCTCCGACGTGACTGGCCAGAACCCTGCCGAAGTGGCCAAGGCCTACTTCGCCGTGGGCAGTGCGCTGGACATCACCTGGTACCTGCAACAGATCAGCGCTCTGCCGGTTGAAAACAACTGGCAGGCGCTGGCCCGTGAAGCGTTCCGTGATGATGTCGACTGGCAGCAACGTGCGATCACCATCTCTGTCCTGCAACAGGGCGACGGCACTCTGGATGTGGAAGCACGTCTGGCGCTGTGGATGGAACAGCACGAAGGCATGATCTCGCGCTGGCGCGCCATGCTGGTGGAAATCCGTGCCGCGAGCGGCACTGACTACGCCATGTATGCGGTTGCCAACCGTGAACTGCTGGATCTGGCGTTGAGTGGGCAAGCGGTGGTGGCACCTGCCACGGCCAATGCCGAGCCTGAGCTGGCTTAAGTAGGCGCTGAATAAAAAGCCCCGGTATCGTGAGATGCCGGGGCTTTTTTGTGCCTGAAGGTTTTGTGTCGTCTGTCCCGGCTTATCGCGAGCAGGCTCACTCCTACAATTGGAATGAGTCCCTTGTAGGAGTGAGCCTGCTCGCGATGACGTCCTTTCATTCAATACAACTTATGTTCCTGATTAATATCCACCCCTCTCTCTTGCGAACATGCTGGCTAAACATTCATCAGTCTTTCAGCGGGATCAGCACCTGTTCATCCGAGGCCAAGACCATGAACACCAGCAACTTGGCCGGCTTGGACTGGCTGGCATTTTTCGACACCAGATGTTCGGAGCCGGCGGGTTCATACCAGAACTGACCTTTCTTGTAGGTTATTGCCTGTTCGCCTTTGACCTGAGAAGTGATTTCGCCTTCGAGCACGTAAGCCATCGCGGTGCCGTCGTGTTTGTGGGCGATGGACGATTGGCCGGGTTGGTAATCGACTTCGATCATCATGGCTTTTTTGCCGGGAGCGTTTTTCAGTAATTGCTCTTGCAGGACGGTGATTTTTTCGGAAGGGTCGTGGGCCAGTGCCGTGGCCGAAATACCGAGGGCGAGGGTAGCGGCGAAGACGTGCAGGACTTTCATGGCGGATCACCTGTTGAAGTGGGGATGTCGGTGATCACACTAGCCCCCGGGGCGGGGCATGCAAACGGCCAATATTCCGGAAGATCGGGTGACCAATTGGCCTGATGCCAAAAGCAAAAGATCGCAGCCTTCGGCAGCTCCTACATTGGAATGCGTTCCCTGTAGGAGCTGCCGAAGGCTGCGATCTGTTGATCTTGCCGTTAAACAATCGGGAAGCTGTTGAAATCCACGCTATTGGCCAATCGACTGTCGATCAAGTCAATAAACCCCTGCGCCTCAGGCCGGTTGAAATGCGCCTGCATCGCCGCCTCCGACTGCCATCGCGCACTGACCGTCCAGCGGTGGCTGTCCTCGGGGCAGCGGTCGACCAGGTAGGAATCGCAGCCCGGCGTTTCGCGCAGGGTTTCGACGATTTTCTGCAGTTGCCTGCCCAGTTCATCCGAGCGGCCGGCGGCGGCCTGCAGTTGCACCGTGTTGATCACTTCGTTGGACATTACTCACACTCCTGAATCAGGCCGGACGAATCCTGCTCATTGAGGGATAACGCCTGTGCAGAATAGGCCTGCCCTTGCCGATCACCAATAACCAATCGGCGGTTAATCGCCGAGACCAATCATTCAGGCAACTTGTTGCAAAATGTCGCGTAGGCGATCCAGCGCGATGTCGATGTCCAGGGTCTCGATGGCGCCGAAGCCGAAATACAAACCGCTGCGCACCGGCTGCTGGTAATAGAAACCGTCGATGGAATACAGCCCGACCTCGACTTTTTTCGCCAGTTCGATCAGCAGCGGCAGGTCGATCGGCACCTTGCACAACGCGGCCATGTGGAACCCGGCACTGGGCGGCACGGCCTCGAACCACGGCGACAGGTCGCTGGCCATGCGCGCCAGAATCCGTTCGCGCCGCTGGGCGTAAATCGTATGGCAGCGGCGGATGTGTTTGAGCAGGCAGCCCTCGGCGATGAACTTGGCCAGCGCCCATTGCGGCAGGGTCGAGGCATGCAGATCGGTGAGCTGCTTGGCGCGGATCACCGCTTCGAGGATCGCCGGCGGCAGGATCGCGTAACCCAGGCGCAGCTCCGGCAGCAGAGTCTTGGAGAAGGTGCCGACGTAGGCGACGATGCCGCGCTGGTCGAGGCTGTGCAGCGAATCGGTCGGACGCCCTTCATAGCGAAATTCGCTGTCATAGTCGTCCTCGATGATGATCGCCCCCAGTTCATAAGCCCGAGCCAGCAAGGCTTCGCGGCGCGCCGGACTCATCGGCATGCTTAGCGGAAACTGATGCGACGGCGTGACATAAATCAGCCGCGTGCCATCAGGGATGTGTTCGACCTGTATCCCCTCGGCATCCACGGGAATACCGACCACCTCGGCGCCATGGGTGCCGAACAACAGACGTGCCGGCGGATAACCGGGATCTTCCATCGCCACCAGGCTGCCGGGGCTGATCAACACGCGAGTGATCAGGTCCAGCGCCTGTTGCGCGCCGTTGCACACCACGGTGTCTTCGTCCTGACAGTTGACCCCGCGAGAAAACGCGATGTGCCGGGCAATCGCATTGCGCAGCGCCGGCAGGCCTTCGGGCACGCTGTAGAAACCTTTGGACGCGGCCATTTTGCGCATGGCGTGGGAGACGCAGCGGCGCCAGTCGTCATGGGGGAACTGGCCCTTGCTGGTGGCCCCACCGATGAAGTCGTAGCGCAGCGCACCTTGCAGCGTCGGATGACGCAGGAACACCGGCAAGTTGCGCCAACTTTCGATCACCTCTGCACCGGCCAGCTCGGTGTGGCTTTGCTTGCGCTGGACTTGCGCCGGGCGCGCATTGACGTAGGTGCCTTTGCCGATCACGCCGGTGAGGAAGTTTTCGTACGTCAGCTGCGCGTAGGTGTCGGAAATGGTCTTGCGTGATATGCCCAATTGTTCGGCCAGCAAGCGGCTGGGCGGCAATTGCGTACCTGCGGCCAGACGCCCGGATTCGATGGCCTCGCGCAGTTGCTGATACAACTGACCGGCAAGATCCTTGCGGCCGTTGATCACGACGTGAAGTTCCATACCGACGAGGCTCCGGGGGGCTATTGGGTGTGCCCGCCAGATTACCGCTGTTGTTTGATTGGCAATAGTTGCGCACCACAAAAACCCGAAATTGGCCTAAATCCCTGTAGGAGCTGCCGCAGGCTGCGATCTTTTGATCTGGATTTTTTTAAGATCAACATCAAAAGATCGCAGCCTGCGGCAGCTCCTACAGGGGCTTGTGTTTAAGTGGTGTAGCGGTTTTTCGTGGAATTGGGGCTGTAATGCATCGCTGTCGGCGTTTACGGTGAAGTCACTATTCCGTCTACCGAGAACAGCCATGTCCCCGCGCCTGGATTACTACAACGCTTCGCCCAAGGCGATGAAAGCGATGATTGCCATGGAGGCGCTGACGGCCAACCTCAGTATCGAGCAGCCGCTGCTGCAACTGATCCGGATCCGCGCTTCGCAGCTCAACGGCTGTGCGTTCTGCACCGACATGCATTCGGTAGACGCACGGCGAGCCGGGGAGAGTGATCGGCGGTTGTATGCGATTGCAGTTTGGCGCGATAGCGACTTCTTCAATCCCCGTGAACGCGCGGCGCTGGCGTGGGCCGAGGCAGTGACGCTGCTTGCCGAAAGCCATGTGCCGGATGACGTTTACCAGCAGGCACGCGAGCAATTCAACGAAGGCGAACTGGTCGACCTGACTATGGCCGTCACCACCATCAACAGCTGGAATCGGCTGGCAGTGAGCTTTCGCCAAACCCCAAGTGACTGAAGACCAAAAGGTCGCAGCCTTCTCTAGTTCGGTGGGCGCTGCGGTTTCACCGACGTTCCAAGCGTGTTGCCCATCTGCTGACTCAGGCAATCGGAATTCGGTGCCTTGTAGCCGCCGACCGTCACCTCCATGCAACCCAGCGGCTGCTCGGCGTGGGCACTGGCGAACACGCTCAGCAACAGCCCACCGAAGGTTTGATTGGGTACATATCCGTTGCTGCGGTAACGGCGGCCTAGGGTTCCGCCCTTACGGCGGGTCACTTTTTCCAGACGCCCGGAATGCCGGCCCAGAAAAAAGTAACCAAAAAGGCTTGCTCCAACGTCCGGCCCGCTCGCTGAGGCTCGGGGTTCCTTCGCTCCGGAATCCATCCGGGGCATCGATTCCGGTTTGCTTCGCTGCACCTCCTTTCGATGTCCTCCCCGGATGAATCCCTCCACTCAGCCTCCCGACGTCGCCCGTGGATCAAGATCAACAGCGGCAGCCGAGCTAACGCTCATCCTGTTGAGTGGGGTGGCTTTGCCGCTTGGGGTGTACGCAAATTTAAACTGTGGGAGCCAGGCTGCTGGCAATGACGCCCTTACAGCCAACAACCTTCCAGCAGATGCAACCAATCCCTGTGGGAGTTGGCTTGCCAACGATGACGGCCCGACAGCCGACCAATCTCTTCCGAATGCACCCGATCCCAATGTAGGAGCTGCCGAAGGCTGCGATCTTTTGATCCTGATCTTGAAAATCAAAGTCAAAAAAGATCGCAGCCTTCGGCAGCTCCTACACGGACCGTGTTCAATCCAACGGCCCAATCACCTGGCGATATTTCTCCACCACTTGCGGCGTCTCCCGCGTCAATCGAATCTCCAACCCCGCCGGATCTTCCCGCCGATTACCGCTGAGCTGCCGCCACCCCTTATCCACCTCCCAAACCCGCACCTGCGCATCGCTAACGTCGTTCAACACCGCCACCCCATTCCCAGGCACCGGCAACGGATACCGACTCCGCGCCTCAGCCACCGCCCGATACAACGTGCCGCCCTTAACCCACCAGCGAACCCGCTGCAAAGCCCCCGGCTGATCAGCCGCTGTACAAATGATGTCGAGCCGAAACCTGCAAATGACTGTCCGCCCGCGTCACACTGTCCAACCCCCGCCAGGCAATCAAACTCACCACCGCCATCAGCAGAATCGCGACCATCACCTCAATCAGGGTAAAACCTTGTTGGTTTTTCATTGCACACTGATCCGGCCGGCGCCGTCGCGCAGCACGCTGAGGCGATTGAAACCGTCGGACAAGGTCAGTTGCAGCGGCGGATTGATCCACTCGGCATTGAGCACAACTTTCTGTCTGGGCTCCACGCGCACCTCCATCTTCGGACTCTGCCAGGCACGAGGCCGCAATTGCGGGTCCTGCGCGAAATGATCAAACCCCTTGCCACTGTCACTGCGCCGACTAAACCGAAACCCCTTGGCATCACTCACCCACACAATCGGCCGCCCATCGGCGCGGGCCTCGGCCTTCGCCACTTGCAGCAACTGCGCCACACGCTCGGCATCCTTGCGCAGCAACTGCAACGGATCGGGCTTGATACTCAGGCTGATCGCCGCACTGGCGATACCGATGATCACCAGCACCACCATCAACTCGATCAGCGTAAAACCCTGTTGCTTGACCCCGTTCATCGATTGCGCGCTCCTTTGCGTCGGAAGTCATCGTGCACGGCCAACATGTAAGGCGCGTGAAATAAAACGGAGAGAATTGCCGCGTAGGCTGGCAGCAGGGATAAAAAGAAGATTCACCCCATGACCTTCACCGCACGCTTTTCCCCACCCCAAATGATCCAGGTACTCGCGCTGCTCGCAGTGCTGGTTGGCGTGGCGACATGGTCGTCGCTGCTGCTGACCTCCGCCGAATCACACACCCCGGCAGCGGCCCCGCAGTTGCTGGCGGCGCGCAGTGATAGCCCGGCGTTGCAGTGGTTTTCCAATCAAACGGCGCCGGTAGATATCAAGGTGAGCGGGGTGATGGCGGGGAGTCGGGGGGCGGTGGCGATACTGAGTTTGAATGATGGGCCGCCAAGGAGTTTTTTGCAGGGGGAGAAGGTGGGGCCTGGGGTGAAGTTGTTGGTGGTGGAGGGGGATGGGGTGGTGATTGAGCAGGGTGGGGAGAGGGTAAGGTTGGGGGTGGAGAGGTTGGTGGAGGGGGTGGTGTTGCCGAGCCTTATTAGGCCCTGATTTGTAGGATCGAAGTCGTCATTTTTTGCCGTTTCCTGAGGTGCCAGTACAAGTACCTCTGTGAAGGAATAGACTGACAGACGAAGAATACTAATTTCTGCTTTCGGGCAGAAACGTATCGTAGTGAGTGAAAGCTATCTGCCAAAAATGAACACTCGTCTCTATTTGAAACTGATACCCTTCAGTCATCGGTAAAGTTTAGAAAGCATCTAAAAAGCCAGGGCTATTAAAAAGTATTATTGACGATGTCACTATAGGCAATCAGCAAACTCAAGAAGGCAAGTGAGAGTCCTCAATACCTTGGTACACTGCGTTCGCGTAGATTAAACCCCAGTTTTGTCTCGCAGTCGCAGTGACCCAATGAAGAAGTTATAAGTGATGTCAATCTATGCAGTGTACATCATGGTCCTAGAAATTGGATAGAACAGTTATGATGACCGAATGTTAAGAAGGTTTTCACGGCTGCAACCTTTATGTGTAAGAAAGAGCATGCTTCAAAATACGCGTTTCAAATTCAGTAAGATATGTAAGGCTTTTTATGGGGATCGACTTTAGTTTTATTATGTACTGGTCTATATTCATGTCGTCAAAATTATGATTAGCAAGAATCTTCTTCGTGATCTGAATCGGTATTCCGAATTCCTCAAGCGAGTTCACAGCAGGCGGAAAGTAGAAATTTTCAAGCGTGGAAGCGAAAGGTTTGTAGTCGCCAAAAGGATAGGAGAACCTTTTGAATATCAGCTCTTGAATGTCACTTATTGCATATATTATTTTGGGAAGATTGTAGTTTACTAAGTTTTTCTTAAAGTTAAAAACAGCCTGTATTGCATCATCAATGTTGTAGTTGGTTGAGCGATTAGCCCAAAATTTTTGATCTTGGATAATTAATACCTTGTCATCAACCTTGTTGATGATATCAATTATTTTTTTATGTAATTGTGTGTCGGAGCGGACGGCGCCGCCACCCATTGATGACACATTGAAATATTTGAATAAAATTTTTGATAGGTGCATTAGTTGGTTGCTAGTTGGGTATATGCCATCCCAGCGCATAAGACCGTTCCAAGTATTGCACTTCTCGATTAGCGCATTAGCAAACTCGATAAGCTTGCTCGGATGTATTCCTTGGTGTTTGAGAATTAACGAAATAGGAATGGCTTCCTGCTCATAGTATCTTTTTATCTTTTCTTTGTTTGGTCCGCTAACTTCAGTGCCCATATGTAGCAGGAGTGAGTCAGATGCGTTTTCACTCTGCGTGACGATCGGCATATCGATGAAGGGTAATTCATTCTGAGGCTTGTCACCGAGGATATAAACATTCCCCACAAAATGCTCAAACATCCTTCCGGATCTGCCGGCAATATTGTTAAATGTAAACATGTCAAGCTTGGTTCTTCTAGTGATGCAGTCATCATATATAATGATATTTTTGGCGTTAGTGTTAACTCCCTCGATGAGTGTAGAGGTGCAAATGATGATATTGATATCTGAACTGTTGAAATAGTCAACTATCAATGAAGCAACCGCTCTCGGTAGTTGCGAGTGATGATAGGCGATGCCGTGTTTAAGTCCTTCAACTAGCGACCAATCAAAATGAAAGTTTTCGCCAAGCCAGATTGAAAAATCTTCATTGCGAATTTTTTGATTGAGCAGTCCGGAGTTAAGTAGCTTGACCATTAAGGAACTAGCTCTTTTGGGGGACTTGCAGTAGATGACTGTTTGCTCGTTATTTTCGAAGGATTTTAAGATATTTAAAAGTATGGCATCCCTTTCCAAGTCTTTATCAGCGTCTTTGCCCTTGCTAACTATCGGATAGAAAAATTCGTTAGTAGCCACAGTGGCGTAGGAGTCAAATTTCAAAAAGGTACATCTAAGCTCGTCTTCAATTCCTGCCGCTAACCCATTAATTCTGGGGCCCAGCATGTAAAATCGTTTGCATTTCGCATAGAGTTTTTTGAAGGCAAGGTTCAAGCGATCACATCGCTCGTCATCTTTTGTTGTAGGTGCTAATTTGTAAAATTCATCGATAATAAAGAAATCTATTGTTCCAAGGTCGATGTGTTCAAGTACCCTTTCTTGAGTGAGAATGTATATATTATTTTTGTCTGATTTTTGCGTAACCTGAGTAATGATCTTATATGTGTCACTATACTTATACAGCTTCTTCTTAAGCTCGTCCATCAAGGCGATCGTAGGAACAACAATAGCAATGTTGGAAAACTCCCGGCTTGCAATTAACGCTTCAATAATTAAGCTTTTCCCAAAGCTAGTAGGCGCGCTTAGGATAATGTTCTCGCTATTTATGATTCTGTGAAAAACTTCGGCTTGGCGAATATGAAATATTTTATTTTCATCTTGAGGCGTAGTAAAGATGCTGCGCCTAAATAAATCCTTACTTGTATTATCGGTATTTTCAACGTAAGGATATAATCCTAATTCACCTAGCAAATGATCCAAGATGAAAGAATTCTCTATCTCGCTTTTTCGCTCTAATGATCTGATAACAATATCTTGTATTAAGTGCTGCTGCTCGTGTCTGTTGTATTCGTTCACAAGCGATAGCAAAAAATCATCCCATTGATCGAACTCTGGATTGCTTATACTGGCTTTTGATTCTTCGTACCAAGAGATCACGAGTTAAGCTCCTTTGCTAGCGCCTCATTTACGATTGAAACATCAGATACGGGGAAATAGAAAATTCGCAAATTTATTAGATCAATTAGATCTGGTCTGATTCCACTGACAAGGATATTCCTACACTCTCGAACACGCTCGTTGAAAAGTTCAATAAATGAGTTTTGGTCGTAATTGGTAATTATTGAACTATCATGCATCAAAAATACGGGGATAATTATTTTGTCGAATCGTTCGTCAATTGTAAGACTAGAGTTAGCCAATCTTTTGAGCTTATCTGTATGTGGCCAGGACTCGTCAATTTCCGCTGTAAGCATAAACAATCGCTGCTTTAATGTTGTCAGGCTTATTATGTACTCAATATTCCTAATAGCAGCAGTTACGGCATCTTCGATATTGGTGTTAACTGAAGAGGCGCCAATCCATAATTCAATGTCGTCAAGATTTAATACAACATGAGTGCAAGAGAAGGTCTTGTTGTTGATGTCGAAGACCTTGTTCATAATAGGGATTGTCTTATATGAGTCGCGTATAGCAATATGCAAAAATAGATCGCCTAGGGCATTCATGTCGTTAGCGGGGTAATTGGCTCTCGCGTGTTTGAATAGACCTCTTTCAGGGCCACTAAAATTCGCCTTCTCTTTATGTGAAAGGCAGTAGTCAATGATCCAGTCATATACAGTTTCTGTCAAACTACTAAGATTCCAAACTTTCATCGTGAATCCGATATCGATCCCTTTGATATTTGGTTGTCCGACATTGCAATTTATGCAGTAAGTAAATGGTGATGGCGGGTGAGCAGGCGCTTTATAATGTATTCCTTCTTGAATTCTAATATCAAGATTCAGGGCGTTAATGATCCCAAGTGCGGCAGGGTCGGATAAAATATCTTTAACTGATACCGCATATAAGGTATTACTGCCCTGTTGTACGAGCAGAAGACCAACGCATAGGCCGTCACGCAACACCGGGGAACCCGACATACCCTTGTATATGCTAACGTAATCCGACTGCGAAACTTCGAAGCTGTATTGCCTGCTTATAATGTGCTCAAATACGTTAGATACTTTTACGCTTATGGGGGTGCAGTAATGCTGCTTCTCTATTGGAAATCCACAAGCTTTAACTTCCGTATCCAAGCTAATGCTGGTTGAGTAAAGGCCGATGAAGTTCGCTAGTACGCCCTCGGCTTCAAGAATGCAGAAGTCTTTTGCTTCATCTGAATAAATGCATTTGGCAGGTGAAAAGATATTTTGGTCAAAGTCGTCACTTGAGAAGTAAATCCTTAGCTCGTCCGAGTCGGCTATTATATGATTGGCGGTAAGCAAAAACGTCGATGATATCGCAAAGCAAGTGCCGCGCACTACATTTAGAGTATTGCCGCTATCATCCTTTCTGATCGCCTCTAGAATATGTACCGAGTCTGATTTGTATTCGCTTGGGATTGTAGTGTTCACAGTTCAATCTCGCGGTCATCTATCTCTATGGTAACTTTTGAGTATTTGTCTTGCATTTCTTTAGCGAACCATTGAGGGATATTCTCAAGCTGATAGTTTGTTATGATTCGCGTATCTTTAGATTTGTTTGCTTCTGCAATTCTAGCTAAAGTTTCAAGATTTGGGTGCCCATGAGATTTGCCGTTCGTGCTGATCATATAAATGGGGCAGTCGAGACGATCTAATAACTCCATGCTTGTACTGCTTCTACTCCCGTGGTGAGATATTTTTACAGCGTTCACATTCAGCTTTTTAATATTACTTTTGTCAAGCCACGAAATTACTGTACTTGGATAGCAGTCACCAAGACATAAGATACGTTTGTCGCCATGCTCTATTAAAAAGGAAAGACTGCTCATGTTGGTTTGTGAGGTGTCTTCCACAAAGGGTTCGCTCGCCAAAGACTCAATGGTGCGCGATGTTATATTGGATATCGGATAGTTGATTGGGGTTGGATTTAGGGCGCTGGCATATAAATCAAAGGTGTCATAATATATTTTGTTTATGATCTTAGGCTTGATTAGCTTTGAGTTTAGTTGGTCTCTCCAGCTTGCTATTAATGCGTCAAGTGAGGATTTTTCTGGTCCGATAGTTGTGAATTTTATCTGGCCAATATTGAAGTGAGGAAGTCTCTCCCTGTAAAGGGCCTCGCCGGAAACTATTTCATTGCACTTGAGTCTTCTTGTATTAATAGCATACGAGAGTGATGTTCCCTCTGAGTATCCTATGCGAATGTTATCCTCTGGGACTGTTAGCTCACAAGCGAGTGCTTGTAATTTACGATCTGTTGAATAGCTTATTGCACTATCTTCATGTGGTTTGCCGAAAAATTGTTCGGCGCCATTAAATAAGATGCTTTGGATTTTAGGGCATTTTTCGTGCTGTAGAAGCTTTATAATCCCATTGACATGGTCGTTATCTATGTGCGTTACAATGAGGGTGTTTATAACTTTTGTTTTGTTAATTACATATTCTTTCCAATCTTCAAATGATTGAGCGGTGCCTCCGTCAATCAAGATAAAGTCAGATTCGGTGGTAATGCTAATGCAATCGCCATTACCAGCTTTAAGCATGCGTATTTTGAGCACGTACGTCATCCCTGATTCTTAAGTGATAGCATTGTACCACCATCAGCAACGTGGTCGCGGTGCAGGGTTGACTATCCACATGAGATGAATAGCTCCTGATTTTTTAGTCACATGATCGCTTTTGTCCGATAGCGCCCTCCACGAAGGTCCGCTTCTGGCCAAAAGCGGCAGTCACCATCGGTCGTAAAAATAGCTCAATACGAGAAAGTTACGCGGTACTGTGGTTTGTGGCCATCTGCTGCCATACAACCATTCTCCTCCACCAGTTATCCTGCACACCCCGCGAATGACAGGAATCAGCAGTTCGGGCACAGCATTTTAGGCTTTGTCCTACAGCCAGCATTTGGGTTTTTCGATAGCGTCAGGCTGTCAGAAACCCAAGTCGGGATTCCCGAAATGACAAGGATGATTCATGAGTGAATATGGAAACGTACCAAGGCCCGCGCTACCTAACCCTCCAAGAAAACAGGTCTACCGTGGCGTAGAGCCGATCGATCTGCATGCCAAGTACTGGGCAGAATACCCTGAGGCTCCTGCAGAGAAACCGGCTGCTGCAAAGGCACCAGCGGAGCCCGGTTTTTACATCGTTCAGCAAGTCATGCCGCGCTCTGCGCTAGAGGCAGCGTTGTTCGATAAGCCGGATAGTCCAACTTTTGAGAAATTCACGCGCCTCAACCCTCACGTCACCGGCTACGCCAAGCCCGGTCAACTTATCGTGTTGAGCGATCCGAACAATCCTCAGTGCACACGTGAAGAAGCGCTGCTCATGGAAGCGGCCCAGAAAGTGGACGCGGCACTCAAGCCCATGAGTGACGAAGAAGCCAGTTTCATGGTTCGCTATCAGAGCCAGATTGAGTCCATTCTTTCGCAAGGCTCAACATCGATCGGCGTTGGTGAATCAATCTTCGCCAAGAACCTGGAAGATGTGAAAACCTCACTGAAGGAAATCGAAACTCTGCACCAGAAAAGTTTTCAGCGTGACGGTCACTTGCGTAGCTCAGAGTTTTTTGATGAGCGCGCACGACTGTTTGCCAAGCTAGATAGGCAGCTCACCGGGTTAACCAGAAAGGGCATCGGTTTCCCTGATCACCCAAGTCTGAAATCAGCCCTCGGTATCTCAAGCAAAAGCCTGGTACATCATTGGAGCTTGGCAGGTGCACCGGGACAGATTCCCGGTTACGCCACTCACGCGGACGGTGTCGCCAGAGCAGCCAAAGTTGTGAAGTACGGTGGCTGGATTGGTACAGCGGTTGGGGGCGGGGCGTCTTACATGAAGGTTCAAGAAGTCTGTGCGGCTGGCAACAAAGATGCCTGTGAAAAAATTAAATACACCGAGGGTGGTAGCTTCATTGGTGGGGTGGCCGGTGGAGCAATGGCAGGAGCAGCACTAACTGGTCCCGTGGTAGGTGCAATCTGTGTAGGGCTTGGCGTGCCTTCTGGTGGATTGGGAACCCTCGCTTGCGGCGTGGTAGCTGTAGCAGCCGGCTCATATGCTGGCGGGGCGGTAGGAGGGGCCGGCGGTGAAATGTTCGGCGAAGTGATTTACGAGGTGACTAAATGAATACCGCTGAACTGATAGTCGGAGGGCTGTGTGGCGTGGTGATTATCTCGATGATCATCTGGATCGGAATTGCCCTCTACATTGCACGCATCAAGATGGACGTGATCCTTGAGCACCTCAAAAATAGCTCTGCCGGTATCAGGTTGGCTGCGCTGAAGCACGGAGGTGCGTGGGGCCGATTACTTTTAGTCGGGGGGGCCTCTGGTCTTGTCACGTTTACGAATTTCTACATCAGACGCGGCACACTCAGCACCGATGATGTAAAGAACTTTCCTTCCTCACTCAAGCAGAAACTTGTGTTGATGCAATGGAGTGCAATAGGGCTGCTTTCTGCGATGACTGTGCTGGTCGCTTTGGGTAAATCAGGAATACTCAAGTAACCGGATGAGAAGATTGTCCAGCCCCGTTTGAACGCTTGGAAACCACAGGCGAACGGGCTGGTGAGAAGATCTACTCGGCAGGGACATGAGTTTGAACGTCGTTGATAAGGTACTTCTAGCCATTGCCATCGTCGATCTGGCAGGGCTTGTTCTTTGGATAGGCGTCTGTTTGCGCTTGGCCTATACGAAGATGGATTTGATGTTGGAGCATCTGAAAAATTGCTCAGCCGTCATGGCTCGCGCTCCGCTTCGGCATGGTGGGCCTTGGGGAAAGCTTCTGCTCGTGGGTGGCATTTCGGGAATTGTGACGTTTCCTAAGTTCTATTTGAAAAGGGGCGAGCTGAGCTCTGAAGATTTAGCCAATTTCCCAGTCCCCCTCAAACGTAAGCTAGTAGTACTGCAATGGAGCGTCATTTCTCTGTTATTGGTCATGATTTGCTTCGGAGTAGCTGTGAAGTCAGGTGTTGTTTAGCACATTGTGCAATGCGCGGCTCCCGCTCCTACGCACAGTCAAGCCTTGATAAACGCCAATGTTTAAAAAGACATCTCCAGACACTCTCTCAGGCTACACACCCTTGCGCCTTTGCCTACAGCTACGCCAGAATCCGCCGGCTTGTGGGCTTTGTACCTGGTCTATATCGTCTATGGGTCGCTGGCAACCCAGCGACCGGGTTTAGCGACCTGACCAGGTATAAGTACAACGACGCTCCAGTTTGTCGCAGACGTTTGCGACGACGATATGGTGGCTGTGCGTGGGAGACCTTCGGGTCTGCCGGGTCTTATACCTCTCGGTTCGCTAACCCGCGTACAGCTGCCACCCTTACTTGTTTAGCGACAGGTGTTGGTGGTTCCACCAGGTATAAAAATGGAGCTTCACCATGATCAAACCAACACCCAACCCGCCCGAAACCGATCCGGTTTCCCCCTACGAATCCCTCGACTCAAAAAAACTCCACGAAGCCGCAGACCGCGCGCTCGACCACTACCTCTGTCCGCCCGGTTCTACACCGCCGCCACGCAAAACCCGTGGGATGTACGCGGTAACCGCAGACAACAAAAACGAAGAACTGTTGATCGATGCCAGTGAAACACTTGCTTCGGCGCAAACCATTGCCCAGAACGTCGCGAGTTTGTTGCCGGCGTCGCAGCGTCGGGCGTTGTTGGGAATTGCGCAGTTGATCATGTTGGGGGAGTTGGCGGTGAATCGGGCGTTGGATAATTTGCAATTGCCGGGTTGATGCGGGTTCCGGGATCACCTGGTGATTGATTGGGTGTCCGTTCTGGCGCCTTCGCGGGCAAGCCCGCTCCCACAGGGTTTTGTTTTGGTCGGGAATGTTTTGTTCGGCGCTGAAACCTTTGGGGGCTGGGCTGGCAGCGATGACGATGGCACATGCACTGTTTCCGTTGCCTGAGATATTTGTATGGGAGCTGCTGAAGGCTCGGGCCGCGATCGGACGATCTTTGATTTTGAACCTGAAAAACAAGATCAAAAGATCGCAGCCTTCGGCAGCTCCTACAGGAGGCAAAGGTGCGAATGAGCTTACCGACCTACTGCCGCACAGGTGGATGCCCATCTAGCGGTGCAACCTCTGACGACACCGCAACAATATCTGCCTAGTCGCCAAAATTAACGGCATTACCGTTAGTCCGGACGTAATAATTATCGAATTCACCGCTTTCGACGAACACGAAGCCATGGCGAGTGTAAAAACGATTTGAAGCGCTTTCCTTGAGAGCACCCACCTTGATGGGACGCCCGATCTCATCAGCCTCTGTGAAAATCCGAGTAAGAACTTCAGAGCCGATTCCTGCTCCTTGAGCACTGGGTATCACATACAAGTGGTCAAGCAGAAGCTCGCTCTGATGGTCTTTGATTACGACAAAACCGACCAGCTCACCTGATACTTCTATGCGGCGTGTGCTGTTAGCGTCGAACCCACCAAGAAATCGTTCGCGTGCACGATCGGGGTTAAATCGTCCAAGCCGTTCAAGGCTCTCGCGCATAGCCTCAATCCTGATGGCCACCAGATCTTCCAGGTCGTTATTGGAAGCTGCGCATAAAACGACAGCGGAGTTTTGATCAGCGGAGGCTGGCATAACAAGCACCCTAAACATGGCCGGTCAGTCATTATAGAGAACAGAATCTGCATAACCGCTACTGCCTCGGTTCAATGGAGGCGATGGCTCCATATCAGCTTCAGGGGGATGTGTGCGCCGCACGCTTACGTCTGTTGGGGCAAGGGGACGGATCTGTTGTGGGATCCGAGACGCATTGAGGATTCCGATAAACGCCAGTGTTTAAAAAGACATCTCCACACACTCTCTCAGGCTACATATCCTTGCGCCTTTGCCTACAGCTACGCCAGAATCCGCCGGCTTGTGCGCCTTGGGGGCGGGTTCTATTGTGGTGCGGTCGCTGATGACTCAGCGATCGGATTTGACCGTCCGCCCTATATCAAGGCGCGCCAGCGTTCTGCACGTGTTCAGGCATTGTCTGAAATCATGTCGCGGTGGCTGTGCGTGGGACACCTTCGGGTGTGCCGGATTCCTTGATGTCCGGTCGGTCAACCCGCGTACAGCTGCCACCCTGTTTGTTTGACCGCGAACGGTGGCGGCTCCAACAATCAAGGAGCTTCACCATGATCAAACCAACACCCAACCCGCCCGAAACCGACTCGGTTTCCCCCTACGAATCCCTCGACTCAAAAAAACTCCACGAAGCCGCCGACCGTGCGCTCGACCATTACCTCTGTCCCCCCGGCTCCACACCACCGCCACGCAAAACCCGTGGGATGTACGCCGTGACTGCGGACAACAAAAACGAAGAACTGCTAATCGATGCCAGTGAAACACTCGCTTCGGCGCAAACCATTGCCCAGAACGTCGCCAGTCTGTTGCCGGCGTCGCAGCGTCGGGCGTTGTTGGGGATTGCGCAGTTGATCATGCTCGGGGAGTTGGCGGTGAATCGGGCTTTGGATAATTTGCAGTTGCCGGGGTGATGCGCGTATCGGAATCACCTGGTGATTGATTGGGTGTCTGTTCTGGCGCCTTCGCGAGCAGGCTCGCTCCCACCTTTGAGCGCGTTGCAAGGTGGGAGTGCGCTGGCTCTTCAGCCGCGATAAATACCGAGACGATGTACGCGTTTCTGTACCCGGGAGTGGCGGGGTGCTTTCTTTGCGTCAGTCGACTGCCAGGTTGTCCCGAGCCCACTGTTCAGCCGTAGTGACCTGAATCGACGGCTGTTCGTTGAAAGTCCTCGCGCCATCCCGCGATGGCGCCAGTCGTGCTGCGGCCCCGGGCTACAACCCGAACAGTCCGGTGCAAGTGCTGGGCGCCGGGGCGCTGGATGAACAGGCGAAACAGCAGCTGACCGAGGAGGAGCGTGGGCAACTGACGCTGTAACAGACTCTCGTGCAGTACGTTTGGCCGCCCTTTTTTTGTGTGAAAAATACTTTCTGAACGGACCACAACCCCTTGTAGGAGTGAGCCTGCTCGCGATAGCGGTGTGTCAGTTGCTGATGTGTTGTCTGACACACCGCTATCGCGAGCAGGCTCACTCCTACAAGGGGTTGCGCGGGGCTCAGAACGCGTAGGGAATGCTGATTTTGGCCCAGAGCATCTCGCCCTCGGGGCGGTTCTCGACATCGAATTCCTTGGCCCAGCGAATCTCCGCGCTGGCGTATTTGAGGAAGGTGAAGTGCAGCGCCGGGCCAATTGCGAACACCTCGCCGCGCACCCCGTCGTCCACGTCTTGCCCGGCGAACTGCACGGTGCGGCCAAACTGTTTGTCGTCGGTGGTCTGCTTGAGGTAGTAGCCGTTGAGGCCGAGCATCAGGTCGTCGGTGAGTTTGTAGCTGGCCGAGTAGTCGAAGTGGAAAATCTGCCCGGACTTGTAGTCGGTGTCCTTGTTTTTCTCGTTGAAGCTGTAGGTGGTCTTCATCGAGACTTCGGTGCGCTCAGTCGGCAACCAGGTGAAGGAGAACAGCGGCTTGTAGGTGTAGAAATTGTTGCTGGTGTTGGCCAGCCGGTCGACGCTGTATTCGCCGGTCGGTACGGTGATTTCCAGCGCGGCGCCAAGGGTCAGGTCCTTGCCCATGTCCCACAGGATGATCGGCGCGACGGTGGTATCGCCCATGCCTTCGCGGGTGTCGCTCAAGCCGAACACTGACACTTCCTGCTTCAGCCACGGTTGGGCGATGTAACCGGCCAGGCGTCCGCCAAAGATCCGCACCGGACTCAAGTAATCGAGGCGCGGAATCACCGCCGTCGACTCGATTTCGACATCCGGCACCTTGCCGCCCAACGAGCTGATATTGAGCTTTCTGGCCTTGTAATGGTTGTAGTAGAGGTTGAACGCGACCATGTTTTCCGGAAGGCTGTCGACCTCCATCGGCAGCATGAAGAAGCCGTCGGTGCCGGTTCCGATATTGTCGACGCCGGCCTCGGTGGCCAGGGCTGGAAGAGTCGCGGTGCAGCCCAGCAAAATCAGGGCCAGACGCAGGGGCAATGTCGCGCGGTTCGGGTGCATATCCGTCCTCATTATTATTGTGTTGGAGCGCAACGCGGGCACGCAGGTCGCCCGGCACGATAGAAATAAGCGCTCTGCGCCAGACGGGGCAGGGTATTGGCGGACAGTTAGGGGGACTTCTGCGGACAGTCGACAAACCCTGTGCTAACTTCCTTCGACATAACCGGTAACAAAAATAACAATCAAGCATGATCCGGAATGTCAGCCCACATGAACGTAAAAGTCCAAGACCCGACCTTTGAACTGGCGCTGGTGTCGCCATTTCTCCTGCAAACCCTCGCTGAAGTCGCGCAGAACAAAGGCGTCGAGCCCGAGAGCCTGTGCCGTGGCCTGGGTTTTACCCTTGAAGATCTGCAGGACCCGACGCAGCGGATTTCCTATCGTCAGGCCGTAGCGATGATTCAACGCGCGCTCAAAGTCCTGCCGAACCAAGGGTTGGGCTTGTGGGTCGGCGCCCAGAACGTACTTGGCACACTGGGGTTGCTCGGGCACGTGCTTTCACTGTGCAAAACCTTGCGCGATGCGTTTGCCGTGGGGATTCGCCATCAACACACCTCGGGCGGGATTGTGGTTTCCAGCGTCGATGTGGTCGGTGATCAGGTGCATCTCGATGCCGAATGTCGCCTGCCGTTTGCCGATGTGCAGGTGTTCGCAGTCGAGGAGTTTTTCGCCAGTTTGCTGGTGTACGGCCGCGCACTGGCCGGCGCCGATTTCAAACCGATCGCTGTGGAATTCGTGCATGCGGCGCCGGATTACCTCAGTGAATATAAGCGTCTGCTTGGGCCGCAAGTGCGCTTTGGATGCCTGCACAATCGCATGCTGATTGATGTGCAATGGCTGGACGTCAGCCTGCCCAATCATCATTCACTGGCGTTGCGTCAGGCTGTCGCGTTGCTGGAGCTGGAAGCGGCGCAGGTGCACCAGAAAATCGACCTGATTCAAGCCGTGGAGCGTGCGATAGCCCGCGACCTGAGCCGGGGCAGTCATATCGAAAAGATAGCCGGCGACCTGAACATGAGCAGCCGCACATTGCGCCGGCGCCTGACCGAGCATGCACTGACCTTTGAAGCGTTGCTGGAACAAGTGCGGCAGGCGCGGACGATGAGTCTGCTGGCCAATCCGGACATGCCGATCGAGCGGATCACCGAAGAGGTCGGCTACAGCGATGTGCGCAGCTTTCGCCGGGCGTTCAAACGCTGGACGGGGCTGAGCCCGAGTGCGTGGCGCGTCGAGACCAGCATGACGCTTTAGGAGATCCAAAGATCGCAAGTTCCTACCGAGGTTCGTGTAGGAGCTGCCGAAGGCTGCGATCTTTAGATCTTGCTTCAACCACACAAACTGTCTGGCTACAGGTAAACTCCGCGCACTTTTTCAAGGAGTTCACATGAGTCACTACCAGCCGGGCATTCTCGCCACCCCTGTTCCGTTGCAAGCACGTCATCTGTTTTTCGCTCTGGCGTCGGTTGAAGCCTTGCCGCAGGCGATCGACAACCTGCTGAACCTGGTGGATGGCAAGTCGGCGGTGGTCGGTTTCGGTGAGTCCCTGACCAAGGCCCTCAACGTAGAGATTGCCGGTCTGCGCAGTTTCCCGGCCATGAGCGGCGTGGGCGTGAACAACCCGTCCACCCAGCATGCGCTGTGGGTCTGGCTGCACGGTGTTGACCGTGGTGATCTGCTCAATCGCTGCAACGCCGTCGAAGCGGCGCTGGCCCCGGCCTTGCGTCTGGTAGAAATGCAGGAAGCCTTCCGCCACAAGGAAGGTCACGACCTGACCGGCTACGAAGATGGCACCGAAAACCCTCATGACGAAGCCGCTGTTGCTGCCGCGTTGCAAAGCGAAGGCGCTGAAGGCCTGGTCGGTGGCAGTTTCGCCGCGATCCAGCAGTGGCAGCACGACCTCAAGGGGTTCCACAAACTGTCTGCCGACGACAAAGACAACATCATGGGTCGTCGCTTGAGCGATAACGAAGAGATCGACGACGCGCCGGTGTCCGCTCACGTCAAACGCACCGCGCAGGAAAGCTTCGCACCTGAAGCGTTCGTCGTGCGTCGCTCGATGCCGTGGATCGAAGGTGATCGCGCCGGGCTGATGTTCCTCGCGTTCGGTTTCTCGCTGGATGCCTTCGAAGCGCAATTGCGGCGCATGAGCGGTCTGGAAGATGGCATCGCCGATGGCTTGTACCGCATCAGCCGGCCGATCACCGGCGGCTATTACTGGTGCCCGCCGCTCAAGGACGGCCATCTTGATCTGCGCGCCTTGCGCATCGGCTGATTCTGCAAAAGGACTAAAGATGAACGTGGTGCGCTGGGGCATGATCGGTTGCGGCAGTGTCGCGGAACGCAAAAGCGGGCCGGCCTTCTACAAGGCGCCCGGTTCCGCGCTGGTGGCGGTGATGGGCCGACGCCTTGAAGCCGTCAGTGATTACGCAGCGCGCCACGGTATCGCTCGGGTTTACACCGACGTCGATGCACTCATCAACGATCCCGAGGTGGACGCGGTGTACATCGCCACGCCGCCCGACAGCCACCGCGATTACAGTCTGAAAGTCGCCGCCGCCGGCAAACATTGCTGCGTGGAAAAGCCCATGGCACTCAACGCCGGGCAAAGCCGCGAGATGCAGCAGGCGTTTGCCGACGCCGGTTTGCATCTGTTCGTTTCCTACTATCGTCGCTCGTTGCCGCGCTTTGCGCAGGTGCGGCAATGGCTCGAACAGGGGCGGATCGGCGAAGTGCGGCATTTGAGCTGGACGCTGACCAAGGCACCGTCGGCGGCCGATCTGGATGGCCGTGACAACTGGCGCACCGACCCGGCGGTGGCGGGTGGCGGTTACTTCGCAGATTTGGCCAGCCACGGTTTCGACCTGTTCCAGTATTTGCTCGGCGACATCGTCGAGGTCGCCGGCTTCACCGCGCAGCAGGCCGGGTTGTACGCGGCGGAAGACGCGGTCAGCGCCAGTTGGCGCTTTGCTTGCGGGGCGCTGGGCATGGGCTGCTGGAGTTTTGTTGCCGATCGGCGCGAGGATCGGGTCGAGATCATCGGCAGCCTCGGTCGGATCAGCTTTTCAGTGTTTGATGAGCATCCGGTCGAGCTGCATGCCGATGAGCAGATCAGCCTGGACATTGCCCATCACGAACACATTCAGTGGCATCACGTGCTGGGCATGAATGCGCATATTCGTGGTGAATCAGAGCATCCGGCGATGGCCGAACAGGCCGTCAAGACCGACTGGGTCATGGACCAGATCCTCAAGCGCTAAGATCAAAAGATCGCAGCCTTCGGCAGCTCCTACATGGGAATGCATTTCAAACTGTAGGAGCTGCCGAAGGCTGCGATCTTTTGATCCTGAAACCTGCATCTAAGGTTATGCCCATTCGGTATTTCTCAACCTTGTCATAACGTCTCTAAGATCACGTCATAACTCGTTATAACAAGTGATCCCGTGATGTCCGATAACGTTCTGTCTCTATCAAGTGTCCCGCTGCACACCCAACTGCGCGACGTCCTGCGCGCCCGCATCCTCGACGGCGAATACCCGCAAGACAGCCAGATGCCCTCCGAAAGCGAGCTCGGTGGGCTGTTCAAAGTCAGCCGCATCACCGTGCGCCAGGCACTGGGCGATCTGCAAAAGGAAGGGCTGATCTTCAAGATCCACGGCAAGGGCACCTTCGTCGCCAAGCCGAAAACCTTTCAGAACGTCAGCAGCCTGCAAGGCCTCGCCGAATCCATGACCGGGCGTGGCTACGAGGTGATCAACCGCCTGCGTAGCTTCAAATTCATCCCGGCGGACAAGCGTGTCGCCGAGCGTTTGCAGGTCGCCGAGGGCGAAACCGTGGCGCAGATCAAACGTGTACGGCTGATCAATCGCGAGCCGATCTCGCTGGAAATCACCTACCTGCCCAAAGCCATCGGCGAACGGCTGGAGAAGGCTGATCTGGTCACCCGCGACATCTTTCTGATTCTCGAAAACGACTGCGGCATCGCCCTCGGCCATGCCGACCTGGCCATCGACGCGGTGCTCGCCGACAGCGACCTGACACAGGCACTCAACGTCGAAGCCGGCTCGCCGATCATGCGCATCGAGCGCCTGACTCACGACGCGCAGGGTCAGCCGCTGGACTTCGAACACCTTTACTACCGTGGCGATGCGTTCCAGTACCGCTTGCGGATCGACCGGCAAAAAGGGGAGCAGGCATGACACGCAGCACGCTTGAGCAGGAATACGACATCGTCGTGATTGGCGGCGGCACGGCCGGCCCGATGGCGGCGATCAAGGCCAAAGAGAAGAACCGCGATCTGCGCGTGTTGCTGGTCGACAAGGCCAACGTCAAACGCAGCGGCGCTATCAGCATGGGTATGGACGGCCTGAACAACGCGATCATCCCCGGCCACTCGACGCCTGAGCAATACACCAAGGAAATCACCATCGCCAATGACGGCATCGTCAATCAGGCAGCGGTGTACGCCTACGCGACGCACAGCTTCGAAACCATCGAACAGCTTGACCGCTGGGGCGTGAAATTCGAGAAGGACGAAACCGGCGATTACGCGGTGAAAAAAGTCCACCACATGGGCGCCTATGTGTTGCCGATGCCGGAAGGGCACGACATCAAAAAGGTTCTGTATCGCCAGTTGAAGCGCGCGCGAGTGAGCATCACCAATCGGCTGGTCTGCACGCGGTTGCTGACTGATGAGGAGGGCGCGGTCAACGGCGTGATGGGCTTCGACTGCCGCACCGCCGACTTCCATGTGATCAAGGCCAAGGCTGTAATCCTCGCGTGTGGCGCTGCTGGTCGCCTGGGTCTGCCGTCCTCCGGTTACCTGATGGGCACCTACGAAAACCCGACCAACGCTGGCGACGGTTACGCGATGGCCTATCACGCCGGGGCCGAACTGGCGAATCTGGAATGCTTCCAGATCAACCCGCTGATCAAGGATTACAACGGTCCGGCTTGCGCCTACGTGACCGGCCCGCTGGGTGGCTACACCGCAAACAACAAGGGCGAACGCTTCATCGAATGCGACTACTGGAGCGGGCAGATGATGTGGGAGTTCCACCAGGAACTGGAAAGCGGCAACGGCCCGGTGTTCCTCAAACTCGATCACCTGGCCGAGGAAACCATCCAGAACATCGAGGAGATTTTGCACAGCAACGAACGCCCGAGTCGCGGTCAGTTCCACGCCAATCGCGGCACCGACTACCGCACGCAAATGGTCGAGATGCACATCTCCGAGATCGGTTTTTGCAGCGGCCATTCGGCGTCCGGCGTGTGGGTCAACGAGCGTGCCGAGACTTCGGTGAAAGGCTTGTATTCCGCCGGGGACATGGCAGCGGTGCCGCACAACTACATGCTTGGCGCGTTCACCTACGGCTGGTTTGCCGGGCACAACGCGGCCGATTTTGTTGCCGGGCGCGAGTTCTCTGCGCTGGATACCGGGCAGATCGAGAAAGAGAAAGCACGGGTCTACGCTCCGCTGGATCGCGAACACGGTCTGCCGCCGGCTCAGGTCGAATACAAGCTGCGGCGCTTCGTCAACGACTACCTGCAACCGCCGAAAGTGACCAAAAAAATGCAGATCGGCTTGCAGCGCTTCAGCGACATCGAGCGTGATCTCGATCAGATGAAGGCCAACAACGCCCATGAACTGATGCGCGCGATGGAAACCAGCGTGATCCGCGACTGCGCCGAAATGGCTGCCCGCGCCTCGTTGTTCCGCGCCGAGAGTCGCTGGGGTCTGTACCACTATCGGGTCGATCACCCGCAGCGCAATGACGCTGACTGGTTCTGCCATTGCCACCTGAAGAAGGGCGATGACGGTCAGATGACCAGTTTCAAGAAAGCCGTCGAGCCCTACATCATCCCGCTCGATGCCGAGGAAATGCAGGCTTACGACCGCTTGCGGGTTGGCGCCTTCGCCGCGTGACGCATCATTAAAAGAGAGCCCGAACCATGGCCTATCAAGCTCAGGAAATCTTCTTCCGCTCCAATGCCCCCGTCACCGTGGACGAGGACAAATGCATCGCCGACAAGGGCTGCACCGTGTGTGTCGATGTCTGTCCGATGGACTTGCTGGCGATCAACCCGGCCACGCAAAAGGCTTACATGGCGTTCGATGAGTGCTGGTATTGCATGCCGTGTGAAAAGGATTGCCCGACGGGTGCGGTGAAAGTCGATATCCCCTATCTCCTGCGTTGACTGACAGGGCCTCATCGCTGGCAAGCCAGCTCTCACAGGGATTTGCAGTGGGACACAGATTTCGCAACACCAGAGAAACCTGTGGGAGCTGGCTTGCCAGCGATGAGGCCGGCCCAGTCAACCAAAGCCATCCGGAAACCCCGGACGCTGGATTCAACAACACCCCTCGTTTCCCACCGCGCCCTGATCGCGGCGGAGACGAACATCCTATAAATGATTCGAGGGGAAACACTCATGTTGCGTGCAGCAATCGCCGGTCTGGTACTGGCTTCGTTCACCCTGTCGGCCTCGGCCGAAACCATCCGCATCGCCATCGGTACCCAGGACACCACCATCAACTGCGCCGCCGGTGGGTTGTTGATCCGTGAGCTCGGATTGCTCGAAAAATACCTGCCCCACGACGGCGTCTACAAGGACGCCAAATACGACGTGCAATGGAAAAACTTCACCAGCGGCGCGCCGCTGACCAACGAGATGGTCGCGGGCAAACTCGACTTCGGCGCCATGGCCGATTTCCCCGGCGCGTTCAACGGTGTGGCGTTCGAAACGGCCGGCAAACACAGCCTGTTCATCAGCGTGCTGTCGGGCAGCATCAAGGGCAGCGGCAACGGTATCGTTGTGCCGAGCGCGTCCGGCGTGCAGTCGCTGAGCGAACTCAAGGGCAAGACCATTTCGGTTCCGTTCGCTTCGACGGCCCACGGCATGTTGTTGCGTGCGGTGGCGGAACAGGGCTGGGATCCGCTCAAGGATGTGAACATCATCGCCCAGCCGCCGGAAGTCGCCGGCTCCGCGTTGCAGGCCGGCAAGATCGACGCCCACGCCGATTTCGTGCCGTTTGCCGAGTTGTTCCCCAGCCGTGGTTTCGCTCGCAAGATCTACGACGGCGCCCAGGCCAATGCGCCGACCTTCCACGGTGCGCTGGTGGATCAGGCCTACGCGAAAAAACACCCGCAGATCGTCGTCGCCTACCTGCGCGCGAGCATCGAGGCCAATCAACTGCTGGCCGCCGAACCGGAGAAGTACAGCGAACTGATCGCCAAAGTCACCGGCGTCGATGCCGAGGTCAATTACCTGTTCCACGGCCCGCTCGGCGTGCAGACCCGCGACCTCAGCTGGAAGCCGGAATATCGCCAGGCGGTGGGTACGGCCATTGATACCTTGAAGCTCCTGAAGAAGGCCGATCGTGGTCTCGATTTGAACACCTTCATCGACGATCAATACATCCGCGCGGCGTTCAAGGCGTCAAATCTGGATTACACCGCGCAGTTGGCCAACTACGCGCAGACGCCGCTGAAGAATGTGGATGCGATCAGCGGCAAGGCCATCACTGACTTCAGCCATGTCGCCGAAATCTGGGTGCGTGGCGAAGACAAGGTGCGCCAGTACGCCTCCGCCGAATCTGCCTTCACCGCGTTGGCCGGATTGAAGCAGGACGGCAAAACCATTCGTGCGGTGTATGCGCAGGCGAGTGACAGCGGGATCAAGTTGCTGGCCGATCAGGCGTGGTTTGCCAGCGATGCCAAGGGCCGTTTGAGCGCGTTTCTGCTCAAGGGGCAGGCGCAGCAATTTGCAGCGGCGCAGGGCGGCAAGGTTTTCGACTTCACCGACGCCACGACCCAGGCCGTAGCCACCCGTTAACAGCACGACACCGCTTCCCTGTAGGAGCTGCCGAAGGCTCGGGCCGCGATCGGACGATCTTTTGATCTTGATTTGAAAAAAAGGTCAAAAGATCGCAGCCTTCGGCAGCTCCTACAGGGGATCTCGGGTGGAGGAATAACTGTGTACCGATCATTTTCTCGCTGGGTTTCAAGATCCGCCTCACTGCTGCTCTGCCTCATATTCTGGCAACTCGCCGCGAGCCATCACTGGAACCTCGGCCTGGTCACTTTCGCCAACGTCCCCACGCCATTGGCCGTGATTGAAGCCGTGCTGGGCCTGGGCGACTCCGGCAAGCTGCTGCAACACCTGACCGCGAGCCTCGGCCGCGTGTTTGCCGGCTACCTCGCCGCGCTGGTGGTCGGCATTGCCCTGGGCCTGGCCATCGGCCGCTCGAAATGGGCCGAAGACTTGCTGTTGCCACCACTGGAAGTGCTGCGCCCGATCCCGGCCGTGGCGTGGATTCCGTTGGCGATCCTGATGTTCCCGTCGTCCGAGTTGTCGATGGTCTTCATCACCTTCACCGGCGCACTGTTCCCGATCCTGCTCAACACCGTGCACGGCGTTGAAGGCGTCGATCCACGCTTGATCGCCTCAGCGAAAAGCCTTGGGGCAGGGCGCCGGGCGATCCTGCTCGAAGTCATTCTGCCGGGCGCTGCACCGAGCATCATCACCGGCCTCGCGATCGGCATGGGCACTTCATGGTTTTGCCTGGTGACGGCGGAAATGATCTCCGGCCAGTTCGGCATCGGTTACTACACCTGGGAGTCCTACACCATCCAGAACTACGCCGACATCGTCGTCGGCATGTTGCTGATCGGTGTGTTGGGCATGGGCAGCAGTCTGTTGATCAAACGTCTGGGCGGCTTGTTCACGCCTTGGCATCGACCGCGAGGAAAAGCCTGATGAGCGTGATGCAAACCCCCGAAGGGCGGATCGACATTCGTCAGTTGTCGATCGTCCTCGGCGAAGGCCGCGAAGCATTCGAAGCGGTGCAGGGCCTCGATTGCCAGATCGAACCTGGCCAGTTCGTGTGCATTCTCGGCCCGTCCGGTTGCGGTAAGTCGACCCTGCTCGGCGCCTTGGCCGGGCACTTGAAGGCGCATGCCGGCAGCCTGAAGGTCGATGGCGGCGCGGTGTCCGGCCCTTCGCCACAGCGTGGCATGGTGTTCCAGCATCACACACTGTTCCCGTGGCGCACGGTGCGCGACAACGTCGCTTTCGGCCTGAAAATGCGTGGCATCGGCAAGGCCGAGCGTCATCGCGCCGCTGATGAAATTCTTCAACTGGTCGGCCTCGACGGCTTCGCCGAGCGCTGGCCCGATCAACTCTCTGGCGGCATGCAGCAACGGGTGGAAATCGCCCGGGTGCTGGTCAATCGCCCGCGGCTGTTGCTGATGGACGAGCCGTTTGGCGCGCTCGATGCGCTGACCCGATTGAACATGCAAGAGCTGCTGCTGAACATCTGGACACGGATTCGCACCACCGTGGTGTTTGTCACCCATGACATCGATGAGGCGCTATTCCTCGCCGATCGCTTGCTGGTGATGAGCGCGCGGCCGGGACGAATCATCGAAGATCTGCGCCTCGACTTCGCCCGACCACGCACCAGCGAACTGGTCACCAGCGCTGAATTCTCCCGACTCAAGCGCCACTGCCTCGACCTGCTGCGCCATGACGACGACCGACCGCTGCCGCGCCTCAATCCGCTCGGCCTGCCGCCCGAAAACCCTTTGCCGAGATTTGCCCTGTGACCTCTATTTTTGCTATGACCGAGAACCCTGAAATCCTTGCCCTGCAACCACGCCTGACCGCTGCAGACGCCGGTGTGCGGCGCATTGCGCTGATTGAGCTGGCGGATCTGGAAGAACCGGATGGTTTGCTCTGGCTGGTCGAGCGACTGTCCGAGGATCCCGCTGAAGAGGTGCGTGCTGAAGCGGCGCGTCTGCTGGAGGCTTGGGAGGACGAACCGGTGGTTGCTGCCTTGTGCCAGGCGCTGACCGATCCATCGCCCGCCGTGCAATCTGCCGCTGCGCAAAGTCTGAGTTTGCTCAAGACCGAAGCGGCCGGGCGGGTGATTCTGCCGTGGACCGATCATGCTGAAGTCAGCGTACGCAATGCCGCGTTTCGGGCCCTGCGCGAACTGCGATTTGCCGATGCTGCGCCCGCTGCCGTCGCGGCGCTGAATGATGCCGATGCCAACGTGCGCCGCGAGGCCGTGGGCGTGCTCGGCTGGCTCAAGCAACTCGACGCGCTACCGGCATTGGCCCGATTGGCCAGTGCTGACCCGGACACCGAAGTGCGCCGCGCTGCCACCGGTGCGCTCGGCCTGGCGTCCAGCGCTGAAGTCCTGCCAGCGCTGCGTCAGGCCTTGCAGGACAACGCCTGGCAAGTGCGCGAAGAAGCCGCAACCACCTTGGGCAAAGTCGGCCACAGCGACGCCGGCCCGGCATTGATCGAAGCCTTGAGCGACGACTATTGGCAAGTGCGTTTACGCGCCACCCGCAGCCTCGGCCGCTTGCGTTTTGGCCCGGCGCTGGACGCTTTGATCGATACTCTCGGGCATCGCATCAGCAACCTGCGCAAGGAAGCCGCATTGGCCTTGGGTGAGTTGAATGATCGTGGCGCAGTGGCTGCGTTGCAGGCGGCGCAGGATGACGGCGATCCGGAAGTGCGCAAAGCAGTGCGGATTGCCTTGAGTCAGTTGCAATGAATCCGCTGGCGATCGGTAACTCGCAGAGCGAGCAAATCCTGCGCCTGAGTTGGCCGGACGGGCGCGAATCGCTGCTCGCTCACGCCGAACTGCGCCGCCAGTGCCCCTGCTCGCAGTGCCGTGCGTTTCGCCTGCGCGGCTCGGCGCCTCTGGTGGACGAGCGAGTACGTATCATCGAACTCAACCCGCAGGGTTACGGCGTGCAACTGGTATTCAGCGATGGTCATCAACGCGGCATCTACCCGTGGACCTACCTGGCACAACTCACCCCTTGAACTAAATCTGCACGGGCTTACACGGCAAAAACTCACCCCCTTGAACCAAATACTGCATGGGCTTACCTGGCAAAAACTCACCCCTGTAGGAGCTGCCGAAGGCTGCGATCTTTTGATTTTGATTTTTAAGAGCAAGATCAAAAGATCGCAGCCTTCGGCAGCTCCTACAGGAGGGGCGTTGGGTCAGAAAGACTTGCTCACGCTGGCAACCACCGTCGCCGTGCACACATCCTTGAAGCCCCAGTTGCTCAGGCACTGGGTTTGCGACAGATCAGTGTCGATATAGCTCAACCCCAACACCACCCCGGCCAGATTATGGGTGAGCTTGACCTCCCATTCCCGGTACGACTCTTCGCCCTCACCGGAGGCCGAGTACAGATGCGGGTCCTTGAAATCCATATTGCCGTAACGCAACTTCAGCCCTGAATCGAACGGCAACTCGGTTTCATAACTGACATAGCTGTAAAGCGAACTCTGCTGGCTGTCGAGCCCCGGCGCATCGCTGGAGTAATACGCCGCGAGCTTCATCCCGTAAGCGCCAATAATCCCGTAAACCTCGCTCTGGTTGAACTGACTTTCCTTGGGATAGGCGTACTTGATGTAACCCAGATCCAGGCTGACATCCTCGGTGGCCTGCCACAGCCAGCCGCCGTAGTAATCGACTTCCTGACGGGTTTTCAGACCGCCGCCGTAATCGACGTTGGAACTCCAGGCGCCGAGGTACAGGCCGCTGCTGTGAGCCAGGGTCAGCCCGGCTTGTAGCGCCGGGTCGTTCTGGGTTTGCGAGATGCCGCGGGTGCGGTAATCAGTGGCCAGATTGATATCCACCAGCAGCGCAAAGTCATCGTTCAAAGGGATCGCAAAGCTGCTCAAGGGCAGCGAACTCAAGGAAACGAGGGCGAACAAAGGCAAGGCTTTCATGTGAAGTCCCGATGTTGTGATTGTTATGGGGGCAGGAGGTAAACCTGTAGGAGCTGCCGCAGGCTGCGATCTTTTGATCTTGTTTTTTACAATCAACATCAAAAGATCGCAGCCTGCGGCAGCTCCTACACGGGGAATCGGTTTGTTATGGGGTGGCGGTATAGACCTGACGTCCGCCGAACCAGGTTTGCAGCACTTGGGTGTCGTGCAGGGCCTTGTCGTCGACGCTGAACACATCGCGATCCAACACGATGAAGTCAGCCTGTTTGCCCGGCGTCAGCGAGCCGATCTGCTTGTCCAGACCGAGGGTGCGCGCCGCGTTGGCGGTGTAGGCGTAGAACATGGTTTCGCGGTCCAGACGCTCATCGGCGTTGAGCACACCCAGCGGACCGGTGCGGGTGATGGCCTGGGCCATGGCGTTGAACGGGCTTGGCGATGACACCGGCCAGTCGCTGGCGCCGGCAATCGTCGCGCCCTGTTTGAGCAGCGAATGCGCCGGGTACTGATAGCGGAAGGCGAGGGCGCTGACGTAGGGCTTGATCATCTCGGTGGTGTAGTCGTCGGCACTGGCCCACAACAGTTGCATCGAGGCGATCACGTTGAGCGGTTTGAAACGGGCAAACTCTTGCGGATTGACCATCTGCAGGTGAGTGATCGAGTGTGTCACGCCGCTCTGCCGGTCCTTGCGCGCCTGGGCGATGCCATTCAGCGATTCGCGCACCGCGCGGTCACCGATGGCGTGGATATGCACCAGCCAGCCACGCTGGTCGATGGCGCTGACCAGTTCACCGAAGTGCTGCGGATCGATCAGCAATTCACCCTGTTTGTGCGAGTTGCTGTAGGGGTCGATCATCGCCGCACTTTGCGCCGGGAATTCGATCACACCGTCAGCGAAGATCTTCACGCCGGGCAGGGTGAGGTTGGGGATGCCCTGAAATTGCTGGCGCACCTTGTCGAGGGTGTCGAGGTCGGCGGGCACGCTTTTCGAGTTGGCCACCAGCAGCGCGGCGACGTGGACGCTCATCTCGCCGCTCTCTGACAGCGCCTTGTAGGCCGGCAGCACACCGACGGTTTTCTCGGTGGGTTTGAGGGCGAAGACCGGCTCGCCCGGCGCGGCGTTGGCGGCGGGGTCCATCCACGCCGTGATGCCAAGGCTGTTGTTGTAGCGCACCGCGGATTTCGCCGCGTTGAGCATGGCGGCGGGGCTCGGCACCGGCATTTTCGAGGCCACCCGATCCCAACCGGCGTCCACGACAAAGCCGTTCGGCTCGCCATTGGCCAGTTTGCCAATCGTGTCTTTTTCCGCGTCCGGCAGGGTTTTCAGCAGCGCGGCGTCGATGCCCGCGCGTTTGAGCATGACGTTGTTCGCCCACGCGGTGTGGTGATCGCTACCGATGAACACCACTGGCACGTTGGCCCATTCGCCCTGATTGAAGGTTTTGCCCAGGGCCTCGGCCTGCGCCCAATACACCGAACTCATGCCGGCAATACTCAGCACATCGCCGTGCCGGGCCTTGCCGTCGTCACGCCAGGCGCGCAGGTTTTTTTCCAGCTCAGCGAGGGCGACGACTTCGTCTTCCATGTTCGCCGAGACCATTTCCAGGCCGCCGAATATCGCGTGGGAATGGCTATCGATGAGGCCGGGCATCAACGCTTTGCCTTGCAGATCGATGACTTTGGTGCCGGGTTCGATCAACGTCTTGATCTGCATGTCGCTGCCGACCTTCAATACTTTGCCGTTCTCCACGGCCAGCGCCTGCACCTTGGGTTGAGCGCGATCAGCGGTAAAAATCTTGCCGTTGACCAGCACCAGATCGGCAGCGGCCATGGCTTCCATCGAGGCAAAACTTACGGCAACCGCTAACAGCTTCGGGATGAATCTTTTCATTGAAGATTTCCTTGTTATTGCGTCTGATGGCCAGATTAGTGGCTGAGGCCGGCCGGCAGAACGCCTCCCGCACGAAAAACGTTTTTGCCTGAATGGAAAAAGCATGGACAAGTTAGGTGCATTGAAAATGTTCGTGGTCACTGCGCAACTCGGCAGTTTCAGTCGCGCCGCCGAACAGTTGGGCAAAACCCCGTCGGCGCTGACCAAAGCGGTCAATCATCTGGAGGCCGAACTCGGCGCTCGGCTGTTCGAACGCAGCACCCGGCGGATTTTGCTAACCGAGATCGGCCGGGTGTATCTGGAAACTGCGCGGCTGGTGTTGCAGCGACTGGACGAGGCCAGCGAGGAAATCGAGCAGTTGCAGCACGGCTTGCGCGGCAGCCTGAAAATCACCGCACCACTGGCGTACGGGCGGGCGTTTCTCGATCAGGTGTGTGACGGCTTTTTGCAGCAATACCCGCAGATCAGCCTGCAAGTGGATTTGTGCGACGAGTTCGTCAACCTGCTGGAAAGCGGGTACGACCTGGCGTTGCGCGAGGGCCATGACGACTTGCCGGGGTTGATCGCCCGCGTGGTCGGCAGCAATCGCTTGGCCCTGTGCGGCAGCCCTGAATACCTGGCGCGCAAGGGCTTGCCGGTCAACCCGCAGACCCTCGATCAGCATGAATGGCTGCTCTATAAGCATCCGTTGCTCAGCCGCGAATTCTGGTGGGCCGAGCGCAACGGCCAGCGCCTGAGCCTGGCACAACCCGCAACCCCTCGATTGCGCAGTGACAATTACGACTTGCTGCTGGCCAGTGCCCTGGCCGGGCGCGGTTTGCTGCACACGCCACTGTGGAGCGCCGCGCCCTACATTGCAGACGGGCGACTGGTGCGGGTCATGGACGACTATGAAATAGACCCCGACAGCTTTGGCCCGCACATTCTCGCGGTGTACCCAAGCCATCGCCGCGCCACGGCAAAAGTGGTGGCGTTCATCGACTACATCGCCGCTTTCCTCGCCGAGCGCGGCTTGAGCTGACTGCACTCATTTGATGGTTGAACGCGGCTTTGACTGAATGCCCTCTTTTTGTTGGCTGAACACGTCTCCTGTAGGAGCTGCCGAAGGCTGCGATCTTTTGATCTTGCTCTTAAAAATTAAAATCAAAAGATCGCAGCCTTCGGCAGCTCCTACAGGGGTTTGTGCAATCAGCGCCACCGCACCCGCCGCCGACTGGCGGTGCTTGTCAGGAAAATCCTACAGGAGTACAAATGTACTCCATGACAAACCTGACTCCCCGCCGTACCGCCATTCTGACTTTTATCCGCGAACGCATCGCCGAACACGGTCAGCCCCCAAGCCTCGCTGAAATCAGCGAGGCTTTTGGTTTTGCCTCGCGCAGCGTGGCGCGCAAGCATGTGCTGGCGCTCACTGAAGCTGGGTTTATCGAGGTCAACCCGCATCAGGCGCGGGGCATTCGCTTGCTTGGGCAACCGGCGCGACCGGAGTTGCTCGACATTCCCGTGCTCGGCCGGGTGGCCGCCGGTGCGCCGATTGGCGCCGATGCCGATCTCCATAGCCGTTTGCTGCTCGACCCGGCGCTGTTCTCCCGTACGCCCGACTACATGCTGCGGGTGCAGGGCGACTCGATGATCGAGGATGGCATTCTCGACGGCGATCTGGTCGGCGTGCGGCGCAATCCCGAGGCGCTCAACGGCCAGATCGTCGTGGCGCGGCTCGACGGTGAAGTCACCATCAAACGCTTTGAGCGCACGGGCGATGAGGTTCGCCTGCTGCCGCGCAACCCGGCCTACCAGCCGATTGTCGTGCGTGATGATCAGGATCTGGCTATTGAGGGAGTGTTCTGCGGCCTGGTGAGGCAAGGCTGATGGGCGCCGTCGTTGCGTTGGATACGCTGTTCAATGGCGGCCAGGTCTGGAAAGGCCGGCCTGCGCCACCGGCCGCGAGCCCGCAACCGACCGGGCATGCCGCACTGGATGCAGCGTTGCCCAGTGGTGGCTGGCCGGAAGCGGCGCTGAGCGAAATCCTCCTGGCCGGCCCCGGGGTCGGCGAACTGCAACTGGTCTGGCCGACACTGGCGCGGCTGTCGGCGGCGGGCGAGCGCATCGTGCTGGTGGCGCCGCCGTTCGTGCCATACCCGCAAGCGTGGGAAAACGCCGGGGTCGATCTGCGGCAGTTGTCGGTGATTCAGGCCAGTGAGCGCGATGCCTTGTGGGCGGCGGAACAATGCTTGCGTTCGGGCAGTTGTGGCGCGGTGCTGTGCTGGCCGCACAAGGCTGATGACCGCGCGTTACGGCGTTTGCAGGTGGCGGCGGAAACCGGCCAGACCCTGGCCTTTGCCTGGCGCTCGTTGAGCGAGGCGGTCAACCCGTCGCCGGCGGCGCTGCGCATTGCCATTGATGCCAAACCTGCCCAGTTGCGCGTGCTCAAGTGCCGTGGCGGGCTGGCACGCGCGACGCCTATTGCCTTTGCCGTGGGTCACTGAGGTCGTCATGCGCTGGGTGTGTATTCTGTTCCCGCAATTGGCCCTCGACGCTGTGCTGCGTCAGCGTCCCGAACCCGATGAACCGTTGGTGCTGCTCAGCGGCCCGGCCCAGCGCCGGGTGCTGCAAGCCGTTAATGGCGCGGCGCGCAAACTTGGCTTGCGTCCCGGCCAGTCCATGACCGCCGCGCAAGCCTTGAGCAAAGGCTTTGCCACCGCCGATTACGACGTCGCCGAGGTCGAGCACTGGCAGCAGTTTCTCGCCGCATGGGCCTATCGTTTCAGCTCACAGGTCAGCGTGCATTACCCGCGTACCGTGGTGTTCGAGATCGAATCGAGCCTGGGCCTGTTCGGTTCCTGGGCGCAGTTCGAAGTGCGGCTGCGCAAAGAGCTGACCGAGCTGGGTTTCCGTCATCGCATCGTCGCCGCGCCCAACCCGGTGGCGGCGCGAGTGCTGGCCAATGCTTATGACGGTTTGGTGGTGCCGGACGGTGAAGCCTTGCAGCATCACCTGGGGCAATTGCCCATCGACCGCGTCGGTCTGGAGCCGGGTGTGGCCACGGCATTGTCGCGCATGGGCCTGCGCAATCTCAGTCAGGTGCAGAGCCTGCCGCGTCAGGCGTTGGCGCGACGCTTCGAAGCGCAGATGCTCAAGCATCTCGACACCCTGTTTGGCGCACGTCCGCTGGCGCTGGCGTTTTATCTGCCGCCGGATCGTTTCGATGTGCGCATCGAACTCAATTTCGACGTGCAATCCCATCAGGCGCTTTTATTTCCTTTGCGACGTTTGACCGGCGATCTATCGGCGTTCCTGTGTGGGCGCGACAGCGGCGTGCAGCGTTTCGATCTGCATCTGGAACATGCCGGGTTGCCGGATACGCTGATCAAGGTCGGCCTGCTCAGCGCCGAGCGCGATCCGGCGATGCTCTTCGAACTGGCCCGTGGCCGACTGGAACAAGTGCAGGTCGAGGCCCCGGTGCGCGGCTTCCGGCTGCGCGCCGAAGATCTGCCGAGTTTCGTGCCGCAGTTTCAGGAGTTGTTCGACGACCGTCCGCAGCAGACCTTGCCCTGGGAGCAATTGCGCGAACGCCTGCGCGCACGGCTGGGCGACGACGCGGTGCAAGGCCTGCGTTTTCAGGCCGACCATCGTCCGGAGTGCGCGTGGCAAAACGCCGTCGACAAACAACGCTGCGCCGGTTTGCCGAGTGTCCAGCGACCGGGCTGGTTGCTGGGCGAGCCGCAGAGCGTAGCGCAGGGTTCGGCACGGATCCTCATGGGCCCTGAGCGTATCGAATCCGGCTGGTGGGACGGTGACGATGTGCGCCGCGATTACTACCTGATCCAGAACCGCGCCGGGCAGCAGGGCTGGGCTTATCGGGCGGTGGGCGAGGGCGGTCCGTTGTGGCTGCAGGGCTGGTTCGCATGAACAATGGCTACGCCGAACTGCACTGCCTGTCGAACTTCAGTTTCCAACGCGGTGCCTCGAGTGCGCTGGAGCTGTTCCAGCGGGCGAAAAAGCACGGCTATCAAGCGCTGGCGATCACCGATGAATGCACCTTGGCCGGGATCGTGCGTGCCTGGCAAGCGGCGAAATCCGTTGAGCTGCCGTTGATTATCGGCAGCGAAATCCGCATCGAAAACGGCCCGAAACTGGTGCTGCTGGTGGAGAACCTTGCCGGTTATCAGGCACTGTGCGGCTTGATCACCCGCGCCCGGCGGCGTACGCAAAAAGGCCAGTATCAGGTGCTGCGCGAGGACTTCAGCGAGCCGTTGCCGGGGTTGCTGACGCTTTGGGTGCCGGACAGCGTCGATGACGCGGAGCAGGGGCGTTGGCTGCGGCAAACCTTCGGCGAACGGCTGTGGCTGGCGGTGCAACTGCATCGCGGGCAGGACGATCAGCGGCGATTGGCGGCGTTGTTGAGCCTGGCCGCTGAGTTGGGGATTGCCGCGGTGGCCAGTGGCGATGTGCACATGCATGCCCGTGGCCGGCGTGCCTTGCAGGACACCATGACGGCGATTCGGCACCACGTGCCGGTGGCCGAAGCCGGATTGCGCCTGCACCCCAACGGCGAGCGGCATCTGCGCAGCGTCGAGGTGCAGCGGGAACTGTATCCGCCGGCGTTGCTGGATGAGTCAGTGGCGCTGGCTCGGCGTTGCACCTTCGATCTGAGTCAGTTGCGTTATCAATATCCCAAAGAGCTGGTGCCTGAAGGGCACAGCGCCAGTTCCTGGTTGCGCCATCTGACTGACGAAGGCATCGCCTGGCGCTGGCCGAAAGGTCCGCAAGCCAAAGTGCTCAAGCAGATCGACGATGAGTTGACGCTGATCGCCGAGCTCGGCTACGAAAGTTACTTCCTCACTGTGCATGACGTAGTGAACTTCGCCCGCGAACAGCACATCCTCTGTCAGGGCCGCGGTTCGGCGGCCAACTCGGCGGTGTGTTTTGCCTTGGGCATCACCGAAATTGATCCGGATCGCACCACGCTGTTGTTCGAACGCTTCATGTCGAAAGAGCGCAACGAGCCGCCGGACATCGACGTCGATTTCGAACACGAACGTCGCGAAGAAGTCCTGCAATACGTGTTTCGTCGTTATGGTCGCAACCGTGCGGCGTTGACGGCGGTGGTCAGCACGTATCACGCCGCCGGCGCGGTGCGCGATGTGGCCAAGGCCCTGGGCCTGCCGCCGGATCAGATCAACGCGCTGGCCGATTGCTGCGGCCATTGGAGCGATGAAACGCCGCCTCTTGCGCGTTTGCTCGAAGGCGGGTTCGACCCTGACAGTCCGGTGCTGCGCCGGGTGCTGAGCCTGACCGGGCAACTGATCGGTTTTCCCCGGCACCTGTCGCAACATCCCGGCGGTTTCGTGATTTCCGAACAGCCGCTCGACAGTCTGGTGCCGGTGGAAAATGCGGCGATGGCTGACCGCACGATCATCCAGTGGGACAAGGACGACCTCGATGCGGTCGGGTTGCTCAAGGTCGATATTCTTGCCCTCGGCATGCTCAGTGCGATTCGCCGCTGTTTCGATCTGCTGCGCCGTCATCGCCATCAAGACCTGACATTGGCGACGATCCCCCCAGAAGACAAACCGACCTACGAGATGATCAGCCGTGCCGACACCATCGGCGTGTTCCAGATCGAGTCCCGCGCGCAGATGTCGATGCTGCCACGCCTGAAACCGGCGAAGTTTTACGATCTGGTGATCGAAGTGGCCATCGTCCGGCCGGGGCCGATTCAGGGCGGCATGGTCCATCCGTATCTACGCCGCAGAAACAAGGAAGAGGCGGAAACCTATCCTTCGCCGGAACTGGAAGTGGTGCTCAAACGCACCCTCGGCGTGCCGCTGTTTCAGGAACAGGTGATGCAGATCGCCATCGTCGCCGCCGACTACAGCCCCGGCGAGGCCGATCAGTTGCGCCGCTCAATGGCCGCCTGGAAACGCCACGGCGGGCTTGAGCCACACAAGGAACGACTCGCTGCCGGCATGAAGAAAAACGGCTACACACCGGAGTTCGCCGCGCAGATTTTCGAGCAGATCAAAGGCTTCGGCAGTTACGGTTTTCCCGAGTCCCACGCCGCCAGTTTCGCCTTGCTGACCTACGCCAGTTGCTGGCTCAAGTGCCATGAACCGGCGGCGTTCGCCTGTGCGCTGATCAACAGTTGGCCGATGGGGTTCTATAGCCCTGACCAGATTCTGCAGGACGCGCGTCGGCATCAGTTGCAGATCCGTGCGGTGGATGTGCGCGCCAGTGACTGGGATTGCAGTCTGGAGCCGATCAGCGGCGCGCAACCGGCGATTCGCATGGGCCTGCGCATGATCAAGGGTTTTCGCGAGGACGACGCCCGGCGTATCGAAGCGGCGCGGGCACGCGGAGCATTTGCCGATGTCGCCGATCTGGGGGAGCGCGCCGAACTCGACAGTCGGGCGCAGGCGTTGCTGGCAGATTCCGGGGCGTTACGCGGTTTGGCCGGGCATCGGCATCGGGCGCGCTGGGAAGTGGCCGGGGTGCAGAAACAGCTTGGGTTGTTTGCCGGGTTGTCGAGTCAGGAAGATCCTGACGTGGTGCTGCCCAAACCCAGTGTCGGCGAGGACTTGCACGCGGATTACACAACGGTCGGCACCACGTTGGGACCACATCCGCTGGCACTGCTGCGCGATGAGTTGAAGGCGCGGCGCTGCCGCAGTTCGCAAGAGTTGCTCGATGTCGAGCATGGACGCCCGGTCAGCATTGCCGGATTGGTCACGGGCCGGCAACGTCCGGGCACCGCCAGCGGCGTGACATTCGTGACGCTGGAAGACGAGTTTGGCAACGTCAACGTGGTGGTCTGGCGCGACCTCGCCGAGCGTCAACGCCAGGTGCTGGTCGGCTCGCAACTGCTCAGGGTCGATGGCCGCTGGGAGCGCCAGGGCGAAGTGCGCCACCTGATCGCCGGACGCCTGAGTGACCTGAGCCCGCTGCTCAACGGCATCCGCGTACAGAGCCGCGATTTTCACTGATCAGCTTTATCCCAGCCTGCCATGAACCCTCTGTAGGAGTGAGCCTGCTCGCGATAGCGATCTATCAGTTAAAGAATATTCATCTGATAAGACGCCATCGCGAGCAGGCTCACTCCTACAGGGTTTTGTGTGATGCCCGCCAGCCGATTAATTGGCGTCAAAAAAACCTGTCGTGAATGATGGCACTTTGTCATAATGCCGCCCCTTTTCAGCTCCCCGCCGCGTTGCCGTGCCGGGACACACCGTTTTTCAAGAAGGAATACTCAGTGAGAATGATCTCCCGGATGTTGGTCTCAGGCGTTGCAATCGCCGTGCTCGGCACGCTGGCCAGCACCCTCGCCGGTTGCGCCACCGAAAGCTCCCGTGCGCTGCCGGTGGCCAAGGTTGAAAGCGCTTCTCAAGTCTGGACCGGCGTTCGTGTGCCGATGGCGGTGGGTAAGTTCGACAACCGTTCCAGCTACATGCGCGGGATCTTTTCCGATGGCGTTGACCGTCTCGGCGGTCAGGCCAAGACCATCCTGATCACGCACTTGCAGCAGACCAACCGTTTCTCCGTGCTGGATCGCGACAACATGGGCGAAATCCAGCAGGAAGCGGCGATCAAGGGCCAGGCCCAGCGTCTGAAAGGCGCCGATTACGTGGTCACCGGTGACGTCACCGAGTTCGGCCGCAAAGAGACTGGCGATCACCAGTTGTTCGGCATTCTCGGCCGTGGCAAGACCCAGGTCGCTTACGCCAAGGTCAACCTGAACATCGTCAACATCAGCACTTCGGAAGTGGTGTATTCGACCCAGGGCGCAGGCGAGTACGCCTTGTCCAACCGCGAAATCATCGGCTTCGGCGGCACCGCTGCCTACGACTCCACCCTCAACGGCAAAGTCCTGGATCTGGCCATGCGCGAGGCGATCAATCGTCTGGTGGATGGTATGAACGCCGGTGCCTGGAAACCGGGCAACTGATCGACGCCCATTGCAAGGAGCAACAACACATGAATTTGACTCTGTCGCGGTCGCTGCTGGCCTTGACCCTGGCCGCCAGCACCTTGCTGGCCGGTTGTGCCGGCCCGAAAACCCTGTACCAGTGGGAAGGCTACGAACCGCAGGTCTACGAATACTTCAAAAGCGAAACACCGAAAGAAGCCCAGGCCGAAGCGCTGGAAGCCGACCTGCAAAAAATCCGCTCCTCGGGTAAAGCCGTACCACCGGGTTACCACGCGCACTTGGGGCTGCTCTATCTGAGCATGGGCAAGGATGATCAGATGGTGCAGCAGTTCCGTACAGAAAAGACTCTGTTTCCCGAGTCCGGCACGTACATGGATTTTCTGCTTAAAAACGCCAAGACCGGAGACGCCAAATGATCCCGCGTGCAGTGAAACTGCTGGTCGGCGTGCTGGCACTGAGCGTGCTCGGTGGCTGCGTCAAGCCCAAGACCGTGGACTATTCGGCGTACAAGCAGGCACGGCCCAAGACCATTCTGGTATTGCCGCCGCTGAACACTTCACCTGACGTCAAAGCCTCCTACAGTCTGCTGTCGCAGGTAACGTTTCCACTGGCCGAGGCCGGTTACTACGTATTGCCGATCACTCTGGTTGACGAGACTTTTCGCCAGAACGGTTTGACCACGCCGGATGATATCCACCAGGCACCGGCCAACAAACTGCAGGAAATCTTCGGCGCCGACGCGGCGTTGTACATCACCGTGACCGAATACGGGACGCGTTACATGGTGATCAGCAGCGAAACCGCAGTTACTGCAACGGCGAAACTGGTTGATCTGAAAAGCGGCACCACGCTGTGGACCGGCTCGGCCCGTGCATCGAGCGAAGAGGGCGGCAACAACGGTGGCGGCGGCCTGATCGGCATGCTGATCACGGCGGCGGTGAAGCAGATCATCAACAGTTCCACCGATGCCGGTTTCCCGATTGCCGGCGTGGCCAGTAATCGCCTGCTGTCGGCCGGGCATCCGGCAGGTCTGTTGTACGGTCCGCGTTCGCCGAAGTACGGCACGGACTAAAAACGCAGATCAAAAGATCGCAGCCTTCGGCAGCCCCTACATTCGGAATGTATTTCCCTGTAGGAGCTGCCGAAGGCTGCGATCTTTTGCTTTCAGGGGCCAAAAGCGCTCGGCACCTCATCGACTCGTAATCAAGACCCTGCATCTTCAGGCCGAAGGCGATATTCTGCGCGACAGTTCATGCGCCACTGCTGCGTTGCCAGCACTGAAGGAGCTTTCGAATGACCGAGAAAAAACCGGAAACCACGGTCGACCGCGTCTACCAAGGGGTTTACGAGGCGATCAGCAAGCGCTCGCTACGTCCGGGGATGAAACTGGGCGAAGCCTCGCTGGCGGAGTTATTTAATGTCAGCCGCACGTCGGTTCGCGCCGCGCTCAAGCAGTTGGAGGCCGACGGACTGGTGACGACCGAGCCCAATAAAGGTGCGTCGGTGTCGTTGCCGAGCAATGAAGAGATCCGTTCGCTGTTTGAAACCCGGCGCTTGATCGAGATCGGCATCGTCACTGAACTGTGCCGCCGCAAGGACACCGCAGCGATGCAAGAGCTGCGTGAACACCTGCTGCTGGAGGAAGAGGCCCACGCGGCCGGGGACCATCCGCGGCTGATTCACTTGCTCGGCGAGTTCCACATCAAACTCGCGCGCAGCCTCAACAACCCGGTACTGCTCGACTGGTTCCAGAAGCTGATTTCCCGCGCCTCGCTGTACATTGCCGCGCTGGACGACGACAGCCATGAGGCCTGCCGCGACAACGAACACCTGCGCCTGATCGAATACATCGAGGCCGGCGATCAGAGCGCTGCCATCGAGTTGACCTGCACACACCTCAACGGCATCGAGAAGGCGATTCTCGACGTCGCCGCGAAGATGAAAACTGGCTACCATCCGCTCAAACACCTGATCGGCGTTTAATCCTGAGCCGGCCTTGAAATCGGCTATACCTCTAATGAAACCAATGAGTCAGACGATGCTCGAAACAGACGGGCGATCGCAGCGATTTGGCTTCGCGATCATTCGGGCAAACACACAGGACACCGAGTCACTCGATGCAGTTTTTATCCGATAGCCACGGTTGTGAAGGCTGGAAAGGCGAAATGGCCGGACGCATCTGCGCGTTCGACTGGAGCCATACCGAACTGGGTCCGCTCGATACCTGGCCCGCCAGTCTGTGCTGTGCCGTGCAGTTGATGCTCGCCTCGCCGTTGCCGATGGTCATGCTCTGGGGCCGCGCCGGTTACATGATCTACAACGATGCTTATTCGGAATTTGCCGGTGGCCGCCATCCCTACTTGCTCGGTGCGCCGGTGGAATTGGGTTGGCCGGAGGTCGCCGAGTTCAATCGGCATGTGGTCGACACTTGCCTGGCGGGTGGCACTTTGTCGTTTCGCAACAAAGAGCTGGTGTTGTTGCGCGACGGGGTTCCTGAAAACGTCTGGATGGATCTGTATTACAGCCCCGTGGCCAATGACGAAGGGCGTCCGTCCGGGGTGATGGCAATGGTGGTGGAAACCACCGAACTCGTGCGTTCCGAGCAATTGCGTCAAGCCGCCGAGGAAGCCTTCCGGGCCGACAACGAACGCGTACGCCTGGCGCTCAACGCCGGGGCTTTGCTCGGCTCGTTTGTCTGGGATGTGAAGAACAATGTGTTGTCGGCGGACGAGCGTTTTGCCCGCACATTTTCTTACCCGCCGGAACATGATCTGAGCAACCTGGCACAACACATTGCGCAATCGCGAATTCACCCCGATGACCGTGCCTGGGTTCAGGAAAATATTGACCATTGCGTAAAGACTGGCGCCCCGTACAACGTCGAATACCGCGTACTGCGCAGCGATGGCAGTTACCTTTGGGTGCTGGCCAGCGGCGGTTGCGAATTCGACGAGCACGGCGAAGCGCTGCGTTTCCCCGGGGTGTTGATCGACATTCATGAGCGCAAGAGCGCCGAAGAGTCCCTGCTCAAGTTCACCCGTAACCTCGAACAGCGCGTGGCCGATGAAGTCGAAGCGCGGCTCACTGCCGAAGAACAACTGCGCCAATCGCAAAAGCTCGAGTCCATTGGCGGACTTACCGGTGGCGTGGCCCATGACTTCAATAACCTGTTGCAGGTAATTGCCGGCAACCTGCACCTGCTGGCGCGGCATGAGCCGGATAACGCCAATGTGCAGCGGCGCGTCAGCGCTTCGCTGGCGGCGGTCGAGCGCGGGGCTAAGCTGTCTTCGCAACTGCTCGCGTTTGCCCGGCGTCAACCGCTGTCGCCGGCCGTGTGCAATCCGCAGCAGATCTTTGAAGGCGTCGGTGAGTTGCTGCAACGGGCGCTGGGCGAAACCATTCAGATCGATGTGCAATTGCCGCAAGAGCCGTGGCACATCAACGTCGACCGCAATCAACTGGAAAACGCCATTCTCAATTTGGCGATCAACGCTCGCGATGCCATGAAAGGCGAGGGCACGATTGTGCTGAGCGCCTTCAATACTTTTCTGGACAGCACGTTTTGCGCCGGCAAAGGCATCGTTCCCGGCGAATTCGTGCGGGTGGCGGTCAGCGATACCGGCGCCGGCATTCCCTCGCAGATTCTGGAGCAGGTGTTCGAACCGTTCTTCACCACCAAGGCCGACGGCCAGGGCACGGGGCTCGGTTTGAGCATGGTGTTCGGTTTCGTCAAACAGAGCGGCGGGCATGTCGAGATCGACAGCACGCTGGGCGAGGGTACGCGCGTGCAGCTGTACTTCCCGCGCAGTCTGCGGCCGATTCGCGAAGAATCACCGGCGACCGATGAACCGCTGGGCGGCGGTCACGAGACCGTTCTGGTGGTCGAGGACAACGACGCGGTGCGCGCCTCGGCAGTGGAACTGCTGCGCGAAGAGGGTTATCGCGTGCTGACTGCCGGCAATGGCGATGCGGCAATGCAAATGCTGCTGGACGGCGTTGAAGTCGACCTGATCTTCACCGACGTGGTCATGCCCGGGCTTATAAAAAGTTCCGACCTGTTCGCCTGGGCCAAGGTGCAGACGCCACCGGTGGCGGTGCTGTTCACCTCCGGCCATACCCGCGACATCATCTCGCGCAACCACCAGTTGAGCCCCGACACACATTTGCTCGGTAAACCCTATAGCCCGGAGTCGATGTTGCAGATGATTCGTTCGGTGCTCGGCGCTTGACCCCAATTCACCCCTTTCTTCATGGCGAGGAAGATCACCTGTGATGAGAAAGTCATCCGTGGCGAGGGGATTTATCCCCGATCGGCGGCGCAGCCGTCGCAAAACCTGAGCCTGCGGTATGTCTGGAAAAATGCCGGGGGAGCGCTTCGCACTCCGTCGGGGATAAATCCCCTCACCACAGGGTCTGCATAACTATCGACAGATAATCCAGACTCCTGAACAAGGCCCGCCAATGACTTCCAAACGCACCTCCAAAGCACCCGCCGGCATGGTCCGCGTGCGTGGCGCCCGTGAGCACAACCTGAAGAACGTCGACATCGACATCCCCCGCGATGCATTGGTGGTGTTCACCGGCGTGTCCGGGTCGGGCAAGTCGTCCCTGGCTTTTTCCACCTTGTATGCCGAGGCCCAGCGCCGCTACTTCGAATCGGTCGCGCCCTACGCGCGGCGGCTGATTGATCAGGTCGGGGTGCCGGATGTCGATTCCATCGAAGGCCTGCCGCCCGCCGTGGCCCTGCAACAGCAGCGGGGTACGCCGAGCACGCGTTCCTCGGTGGGCAGTGTCACTACGTTGTCGAGCCTGATCCGCATGCTCTATTCCCGCGCCGGCAGTTACCCGCCGGGGCAGGCGATGCTGTACGCCGAAGACTTTTCGCCGAACACGCCGCAGGGCGCCTGCCCTGATTGTCATGGCCTGGGGCGGGTCTATGAAGTCACCGAACAATTGATGGTGCCTGACCCAAGCCTGACCATCCGCCAGCGTGCCGTGGCGTCCTGGCCGCTGGCATGGCAGGGGCAGAACCTGCGCGACATCCTCGTGACGATGGGCATCGACGTCGACATCCCGTGGCGCAAATTGCCGAAAAAGCAGCGCGACTGGATTCTCTTCACCGAAGAAACCCCGACCGTGCCGGTGTACGCCGGGCTGACCCCGGAAGAGACCCGTGTCGCCCTCAAACGCAAGATGGAACCGAGTTATCAAGGCACCTTCACCGGCGCCCGCCGCTACATCCTGCACACCTTCACCCACTCGCAAAGTGCGCTGATGAAAAAGCGCGTGGCGCGGTTCATGCTCGGCAGTCCTTGCCCGTTGTGCGATGGCAAACGGCTGAAGCGCGAGGCGTTGGCGGTGACGTTTGCCGGGTACGACATCGGCGAGTTGTCACAGATGCCGCTGCTGCAAGTCGCCGAAGTTCTAAAACCGGTGGCGGCCGCCAGTTACCTCGAACACGCCGAGGAAACCGGCGAAACCCTCAGTCACGCGCAAACCCGCGAGGCCCGTCAACAACGCGTCGCAAAGGGGGGCAGTGGTCACGCCAGCGCGCCAGATGTGCGCCACACACCGAACCTGTCACTGGAAAAACGCCTGGCGGCGCAGCGCATTGCCGAGGATCTGCTGGAACGGGTCACCACGTTGACCGAACTGGGGCTGGGCTATCTGGCTCTGGAGCGCAGCACGCCGACCTTGTCGTCCGGAGAGTTGCAGCGCCTGCGACTGGCGACGCAATTGGGCTCGCAGTTGTTTGGCGTGATCTACGTGCTTGATGAGCCCTCCGCCGGTTTGCATCCGGCCGATGGTGAGGCGTTGTTCGAAGCGTTGCAGCGCTTGAAGGCCGATGGCAACACGCTGTTTGTGGTTGAGCATGATCTGGAAACCATGCGCCGCGCTGACTGGTTGATTGACGTCGGGCCGGCGGCGGGTGAGAAGGGCGGTCAGGTGTTGTACAGCGGCCCACCTGCGGGGCTGGCCGACGTCGAACAATCGCAGACCCGCGCTTATCTGTTCGCCGAAGCGCCACGCCAGACGCGTGCCGCGCGCAAGCCGACGGCGTGGCTGAAGCTGGAGGGCATCACCCGCAATAACCTCAACAACCTCAGCGCCGAGTTTCCTTTGGGCTGCTTCACGTCGGTGACCGGTGTCTCCGGTTCCGGCAAGTCGAGTCTGGTCAGTCAGGCGTTGCTGGAACTGGTCGGTGCACAACTGGGACGGCCAAGCACTGAGGCTGAGGCTGAAGAGCTGAGCCTTGAAGACGACGCGCCGCAAGTCAGCAGCGGCCAGATCACGGCCGGGCTGGAGTCGATCAAGCGCCTGGTGCAGGTCGATCAGAAACCCATCGGCCGTACGCCACGCTCCAATCTGGCGACCTACACCGGGCTGTTCGACAACGTGCGCAAGCTGTTTGCCGCCACTCCCCAGGCGCGAGCGGCGGGCTATGACGCCGGGCAGTTTTCCTTCAACGTTGCCAAGGGCCGTTGCGCGACGTGCGAAGGCGAGGGGTTTGTCAGCGTTGAGTTGCTGTTTATGCCCAGCGTGTATGCGCCGTGCCCGACCTGTCATGGCGCGCGCTACAACCCACAGACGCTGGCGGTTTTGTGGGAGGGTTTGAGCATCGCTCAGGTGCTGCAATTGACGGTCGATGAGGCGGTGGAAGTTTTTGTCGGGCAGCCGGGGATTCGCCGTTCGCTGGAGGTTCTGCGCGATATCGGCCTTGGTTATTTGCGACTGGGTCAACCGGCCACGGAGCTGTCGGGCGGTGAGGCGCAGCGGATCAAACTGGCCACCGAGTTGCAGCGCAATCAGCGCGGCGCGACGTTGTATGTGCTGGATGAACCGACCACCGGCCTGCACCCGCGGGATGTCGACCGACTGTTGGAACAACTGGATACGCTGGTGACAGCAGGGCACACGGTCATCGTGGTCGAGCACGAAATGCGCGTGGTCGCGCAAAGCGACTGGGTGATCGACATCGGCCCGGGGGCAGGGGATGAGGGCGGCAAGATTGTCGTGGCGGGCACGCCGCAGAAAGTTGCCGCCAGTAAAAAGAGCCGGACGGCGCCGTTTCTGGCCCGCGCCTTGAGCCGTTAACAGCGAGTTCCAAGGCGCGATGTTTTGAACGTTGGCGCGATGGCGGCTTCGAATCTGCAAGGCCCGACTGGTTTCAGTCGCGCTGGCGATGACTAATGAGGTGCTTATGAACGAGCAATCGACACAGCAGCACAATCAATCCGGGGAAGCGATCAATCGCAATGACCCGGCGATCGACCCGCAAGTACCGGGGCAATCGGCGCCGACGCAGCCTGCGCAGCAGCAGGGCGATACAGGCCAGACGCAAAGTGCTGACCCGGCAGTGGATCAGAAGAACCAGAACACCGATAACGACAACGAGTTCAGCCCCGGTTTCGAACCTGAGCCGGACCGGGCGAAGCCGGGGGAGGAGACGGATGCGGATATTGATACTGATGGGGGTTGATCGAGGTTGAAAACGACGAGGCCGCATCCATTGGATGCGGCCTCTTTTTGACTGCCCGATACTTACTTGCTTGGGTGTTTGGCCTGCAGCTCTTTCGCCGCTGTCAGATGTTTTTCCAGTCCTGGCAGCATTTTCTGGGCAAAGGCTTTCAGTTCAGTTGCACCCTTGACCTTGTCATCCGTCACGGTATTGGCTTGTTTCTTGAACAGCTCAATGGTGTCTTCGTGAGCCTTCACCTGGTTGTTGGCGTAGGCGGCATCGAAAGATTCGTCACGTACTTCAAGGATTTTCTCTTTGGCCTGTTTGACCAGCGTGGTGGTGTCCGGCACCTCGATATCGTGAGCCTTGGCAATCGTCGCCAGTTCGTCATTGGCCTTGCTGTGATCGGTGATCATCATTTCGGCGAATTTCTTGATATCGGCCGATTGGCTTTTTTCCAGCGCCAGGCGACTGGTTTCGATTTCGGCGATGCCACCGGCAGCGGCATTGTCGACGAAGTCATTGTCGGTGGCAGCGAACGCGCTGCCCATGCTGGCACTCAGGGCAACGGCCAGAGCAATGTGACGCAGGTTGAATCCGTCCATTTGGTGTATCTCCACGCAGGTTTTTGTGAGCGTTATTCAATGGAGCAAGTGCACCGACGAAAGGTTTTATCGCATTTGCGACAGGGCGACGAACGGCCACCGCTGGTCTGACAGGGTGTCGACAGAACGCCCCGACCGAGGCCATTCTGATGACTGGCCAGCGCAATCGGTCGCGTTGGTCGCCGATCAACTCACGGAGGTGTTCCATGCCGGTTCCCCATGACCTGTTTCAGGACTTGAGCTGCACGAAGGAAGAGATCCAGCAAAAACGCACCCAGGATCCGCGACTGGATTCACTGATCAACAAGTATTCCCAGGCTGATGCCGACGTGGTCAAGGCCGAAACGGCCACTTCGGACGCTCCCAGCGACGACGCATTGAAAAAACTCAAAGAGAAGCGTCTGAAGGTCAAGGACGAGATCGTCAGCCATTTGCAGGCACCGTCCTGATCCTCTAATTGTCCGCCGACCTACGGTTGCGGATTGACGGGAACGACAGCCCCTACCGGCACCTCGAATGTTCAGAGTCCGAATTCATCGACTCCTTGCGAGGTGCCCCATGAGCGATCCCAAATTCCCGAGTGAAGAGCAGGGCGCATTCGACCCGGTGCCGACGCATCCCGAGCCGAACAGCCCGGCGCATACCACGGCCAATCCGGATGAGCCTGTTGAGGACCTTCCTGAAGACGAAGACCCCGAAAAGTTCGACAAGTCTTCCAACTGACAGACCACTATCGCTGGCAAGCCAGCTCCCAAAGGGGTTCATGTAGTTCACAGATTATGTGCACGACCCATTACTTGTGGGAGCTGGCTTGCCAGCGATGGCGTCTGTCAATTCAACACAAAACCGACAGACTCACTTCAGCGCATCAGCCAACGGCAACCGCGCCATATGCATGGCCTTCAAAGACCCGAAATACACCCAGTCCCCATACTCACGCACCGTGGTGATCGGTGAATAATTCCCCTCGCTCGCATCCTGCAGATTGGCAATCACCTTGCCCTGCAAATCCAGACCCAACACAAACCCGCGCTTCTCCACGGGTTTGGGCAACACGCTCAGCGCCCGCACAACCATCTTGCGCACGAATGGATGCCCGGCCGTGCCATCGAGCAAGGCATTGCGCGGGGCATACAGCGCAACCCAGAACCGGTCGCGGCCATTGAATGACAGGTTGTCCGGCAGCCCCGGCAAGTTGTCGATAAACAGGTCATGGGTGCCCGCCTGGGGGCCCTTCAGCCAGAAGCGGCTGATGCGATAGGCGCCGGTTTCATTGACCAGCACATAAGCGTCATCGGGGCCGAGGGTCACGCCGTTGGCGAACTGCAATTTATCGAGCAGGATGCTGGTCTTGCCGGTCTGGAAGTCATAGCGCAGCAAACGTCCGTCACCGCCGTGCTCAATGATCGCCTCGCCATCATGGCCGTAGCCCCAACGGCTGGAAGCATCGCTGAAGTAGGCGTAATGGCCGGATTTGTCGATCGCCACGTCATCAGTGAAACCGAAGGCCACACCATTAGCCTCTTTGGTCAAGGCCGTCACTTGGCCCTGTGCATCGAGAGACAGCAAACCCTTGATCCCGTCGGCGATCACCAGCAGCCCGTTGGGATGCCGCGCAAGCCCCAGCGGCCGGCCACCGGTGTCGGCCAGTACTTTGCGTTCTTTGCCATCCAGACTGCTGCGGATCAGCCGACCGTCATGCAGACCGGTGATCAGGAACTCCCCTTCCAGCAGCAGCGCTTCCGGCCCTTCGATGTCACTGGGGCCGACCTGCACCGCACCTTTGAGGCGCTGGTTATCGGCGTAGATCCCTTCGCTCAACGAGGGCGCCGCCTGCGGTGTCCAGGCGACCGGCTCGACCTTGGTAGGCATCAGCAGCAGAAACGCGATGACGACGACAATCAGCAGCAACAAAACCTGCCGCCACCTCATGCGCTGGCCCTCGCTGAAGCCAGATACTGCGCAGCCATGTCACGCAGCGCGAGCATGGATGCGGCGGACTCACGGTCAATGCGCCGCTTGAGCAGCAATCGATTGGCGATACGCATGCCCAAACCGCCGAAACGATAATCCAGCGTGCGCACAAACCGCGTGCCGTCACCTTCGGCGCAGCATTCGTAAGTCAACTCCAGCGACAACCCGTGATCACCCAGGGCCCGCGCGCACCAGCGTCGCCCGGGCAGGTATTCGGTGACCGCCCAGCTCAGATGACCTGCGCGGCCGCCGGCATGAATGTCTTCTTCAAAACGCGCACCTGCATGCAGTGGACCGGATGGGCCGTCGATCTTCAGCGATGACGGATGCCACTCGGGCCAGCGGCCGACGCTGGCTGCGTAGGCGAGTACGGCAATCGGCTCGCCAGCGATATCGATCTGGTGCTGCATGCGGGTCATGGGCATTCTCGAATAGCTCAAAGGGGTGGCTTGCGGCTCCCAGTAAAGGGTGCCGAACAGGTAGTCCATCAGCGGCAGAACAATATTGAAATTGCGCTCTTGCATGCGCTCGCGGCGGTGATGCAGCTCGTGCAAACGGCGCATCTGACGGATCCACGGCAGCCGCGTCAGCGGGTTGTGCGGTGGCAGGTGCTCGGCGGCATGAAACACCTCATAGGTCAGATAACCCAGCACCATGCTGCCAGCGAACAGCCCGGCGACGTTGGCGTTGAACTGCGCGAACAGCCACCACAGCGGCAGCGTAATCACCAGCGTATGAATAACGATCAGCCACGCCGGAAACAGAATCACCCGCCAGTCGCGAGCGCTGTCGTAAGTCATATGGCCGGGCGTGAAGAAGCTGTGATGGTCGCCCGCATGCCGGGCGTAGAACATTTTGGCGAAGGTTTTTTTGTGATGGCCGAGATGGCGATGGACCATGTACACGCCAAAGTTGAAAAACAGCAGGGTCAGCGGCACGCTCAGCCATTCCAGCCAGCTCACCTGATGCACGCTGCTCCAGAACGCGCCAATGGCCAGCACCCCGAACAACAGCACGAAGGCGCCGTGCAGCCACGGGTTGTAGAGCGGATGAATCGCCGCGCGATAGCGGCTGCGGAATGCCTCGGTGGTCTGCCTCACTGCGTTCACCTGCGGGTATTTTGTTGTACCCGGCAGATTAGCCGATCCGGCCATTTGTGCAGCCCGGACCTTGAGGCCACATGCGCCATGATCCGGTGTAAAGCGCTCGCCCGCGTACTTGCGTCAGCTCAGCGGGTTCCAGCGTTGCGACCAGTCGTCATCGGTGCGAATCACTTCACGCAGCAGATTGAAGGCTTGCTGCAATGTCGCCGAGTCGCGATCACGCGAGTACACCAGATAAGTTGGATAGCCGAATTCCGGGGCCTTGGTCACGGTTTCCAGTGCGCCGCTTTCCAGATAGGTGCGCACAACGCGAGTGCGGAAGTAGCCGCTGCCGCCGTTTTCGAGGATGTATTGCAGGGCGAGTGGGCCGAGGTTGAAGCTCAGCGCGGCTTTGGCTTTTTCCGGCAGGGCAGCGTCGTGCTGGCGGCGGAAGTCCGGGCCCCAGTCGATATAAACGTAGGGATCCGGGCGATCAGGCGCGCGCACCAGAATCAGTTTTTCCTCCAGCACCTGCTCGACCTGCAACCCCGGCCAGTATTCCGGTTGATAGACCAGCGCCGCGTCGAGCACGCCGAGTTCTAGCTGGCGCAGCAGGTTTTCACCGTCGCGGATTTCCATGCGCAGGGCATGCCCGGGAATCTTCTCGCGCAGCTCGGCCGCCCAACTGAGCATCAGCGGGTTGCACAGGCTGACTTCGCCGCCGATGTGCAGCACGTTGTGATAGCCCTCAGGCAGCGGCAGGTCGCGTCGCGCCGCTTCCCAGGTCTGCACCAGCTGATTGGCGTAGACCACGAAGGCCTCGCCATTGGGCGTCAATTTCGCCCCGGCGCGATTGCGCACGAACAGCGTACTGCCCAACTGGCTTTCGAGTTTCTGCACCCGGGCGGTGATCGCCGTTTGGGTGACGAACAGCTTCTGCGCCGCTGCCGCGAGACTGCCGTGACGGACGATTTCCAGAAAGGTGCGAGCGAGGTCGATGTCCATGGGCGGGCCGGTGTTTGAGGTGGGGGCATTGTAAGTGCAGGGCCGATACCACGTCATCGTACATCGCGGCCGTACGCAAGATCTGTGCTCGACACAAAACCCTGTAGGAGCTGTCGAGTAGAACGAGGCTGCGATCTTTTGATCTTGTCTTTGAAAAACAGGTCAAAAGATCGCAGCGTGCCGCAGCTCCTACACCGAGATCGCGCAGGGTTGCAGTGTCGGTGATGGACGAGCCCAATCCTCAATCAGCCGCGCCGGCGTACCACACACCTTGCGCTTGTAGACAAAATTCCGACACTTCTCGGCAAACCCATTGCGGTTGTAGAGCATGTCTTCCTGCATCTCTTGCAATTCGTTTTCGCGACATTGCCGGATCAGTTCCTGATCAATCCGCAACTTGCGGTCACGCACGGCGGCGTAGGTTGGATCGCTCAGAACTCCGTTGGCCCGTTGCAGCAACCACAGCGAAAACTCATCCGGGCAGCGCGGCCCGATCTCCTGAACCATGCCCATTTGCAATGCCTGAGTCGCGCTCACCGGCAAACAGGCTTGAGTCAGTTGCTCGGTCATTGCCGGACCGACAGCGCGGGGCAGGCTGTAGGTCCAGTATTCCGATCCGTACAAACCCATGCTTTTGTAATGCGGATTGAGCACGATGTCGGCGCGGGCGAACACAATGTCTGCGGCCAACGCGAGCATCACGCCGCCAGCGCCAGCACTGCCGGTCACGCCACTGACCACCAGTTGCCGCGCTGTCAGCAATTCCTCACAGACATCGTCGATTGCCTGAATATTCGCCCAGGCTTCAGCGCCCGGATCCTTTGCCGCCTGAATCACATTCAAATGCACGCCGTTGGAAAAGCTCCCGCGCCCGCCCTTGATCAACAACACTTGAGTGTCACGGGACTTGGCCCAACGCAACGCCTCGACCATGCGCTGGCACTGTTCGGTGCTCATGGCGCCGTTGTAGAACTCGAAGGTCAGCTCACCGACATGCCCGGATTCGCGGTAACGAATCGGCTGATAGGCCTCGTCGCAGAACGGCTGACTGGCAATCGACCAGTCCAGCGTCGGCACAGCGGCCAATTGCCCGGCGAGAATATGCCGCGCCGGTTGCTTGAACGTCTCTTCGCCGGGCTGCGGTTTACGTCGCAGCGAGCCGATCCACACGCTCTGATCGCCGGCCGCGACCAACACCGCATCGTCGTGTACAGCGAGAATTTCACCGGGGATGCCGCTGCGTGAATCAAGGTGCGCGTCGTACACGTAGTACTGCCCGCCGGCCAGGCTCGCCAGCACGCCGGGCTGGCCGTCCGCCGCGTCGATGCAGCGTTTGATGAAGTGTGCGCAGTCATGCCAACTGAAGCTGCGGTCAACTTGTTTCATGTTCGGCTGCAAGCGGCCGCGCACCTTGGGATCGGCGTAATCCAGCGCCACTGGGACGAATCCGTCACTGAACTTCTCGACCACTTCACGAATGCAGCGGATCGCCGCATCACTGACCCGCCCGTTGTACAGCTCGGATTTGCGCAGGCCTGCCGGCAGGTTGAACTCGCAAGTGGCCCATACCGGTCCGGCGTCCATTTCCTCGACCGCTTGCAACGCGGTCACGCCCCAGGGCGACAGCTCGTTGGTAATCGCCCAGTCCAGCGCACTCGCACCGCGATCGCCGACGATGCCGGGGTGAATGATCACCACTGGCCGTGCGGTATTGCTCCACAGCGCTTGCGGAACGCGGTCCTTGAGAAACGGACAGATCACCAGGTCGGCGCCACTGTGTTCTATCTGTTCGCACACCGTCGCCTCGTCGGTAAACACTACAACGCTGGGCGAATGCCCGGCTTGGCGCAGTTCCAGCCAGGCGCGTTGGGTCAGGCCGTTGAACGCCGATGACAGCAGAATAATATTGAGTGGTCGCATGAAGATTCTTCCTTGAATGGGATCAGCCGCAGGCTCCCGGTGAGCCTTCCTTGGCCTTCGATGGAGCGGGAAGAGTAATCAGTGGCAAGGTGTGCGTCAGTGATCTTGGTCAACGTTGTGTAGCCAAATGTTGTGCGGCCGGACGAAGTGACGAATTGCCCCCACACTGATGTTCAACAAAAAACCTCTAGGACCTGCGGCACGCTGCGATCTTTTGATCTTGTTTTTTGTTTCAAGATCAAAAGATCGCAGCGTGCCGCAGCTCCTACGGATATCGCCCTGCTAAAGCGTTGGCGCCAAACGCAAAAATCCCGCCACATGGGCGGGATTTTTTTGACTGAACAGCGGTATTACGAAGGGAACAGCTCGGACAGTTTCATCGCCAGCATCATGTCGCCTTCAGCGCGCAGTTTGCCGCCCATGAACGCTTGCATGCCGTCGGTCGAACCGTCAACGATGCCTTGCAGAGTTTCGCCGTCCATTACCAGCGTGACCTGGGCGTCCGGGTTCTCGCCTTCTTGCAGCTCGCAGGTGCTGTCTTTGACGATCAGCGAGAAGTTCTTGGTGTCGTCGATGCGGAAACCGAAGACCAGATCCAGGCCGGCAGCAGCGGCTGGGTTGAACTTGGCTTTCATTGCTTGTACGGCATCAGCTACGGAGGTCATGGTTCGATCCTTTCTTGGGTAATAGGAGCTGGGTGATTACAGCAAGGGTCACAGTAATCCGGACTCAGCGGAAAGTGATGAGTTCCGGGGCCTTCAGCAGTTGCAGATGGGCATGACTGTTGAAGGAAGCCAGAGCCACCTCGCGACCACGAAACTTCAGCTGGTTGAGCGAGGTGTTGACGATTTGCCAATTCAATTCAAAAGCCTGTTTCGCAGGCATTTGGGTAATCAGGTGGAGCAGGGCGGTGATTGTGCCACCCGAGGTGAACACCGCGATCTTCTGGTTTTTTTCGGCCTGTTCAAGAATTCGATGCAATCCGGCCTGAACCCGTTCAACGAAGCCCAGCCAGCTTTCAAGCCCCGGTGTGTCATAGGTGCCGGCCAGCCAGCGCTCGATGATCAGGGCAAAAATGCGCTGGAACTCGCCGCGGTTTTGCGCGGCGTTGCGCAAGATGTCGAGGGCTTCCGGCTCGTCGGGCAACATCGCCGGGAGCAGGGCGCGGATTACCGCGTCGGCATCGAATTCGTTGAACGCTGAATCGGTTTCCAGCGTCGGAACCGACAGGCCTTTGGCGGTGAATTGCTCCAGCGCACTGGTGGCCGTGTGTTGCTGGCGGCGCAGATCACCTGCCAGGCAGCGATCGAAGCGAATTCCCAGTTCAGCAAGGTGCTGACCGAGGATTTCTGCCTGACGCACACCGGTCGGCGACAGGACGTCATAGTCGTCTGCACCAAAGGAGGCCTGGCCATGTCGAATCAGATAGATGCTGCCCACGTCCGCGTCGTCCCGGTACGTTGAAGGTTTGGCGAGGTTATGAGGATGCCGGGGAGCTGTCAATGAAAAAACATACGCTTGTTTGAAATGCCCGTTACAGGGGTGTTGCCAGAGGTTTCACGGCTGGTCGACGAGCCGGCGCATGGGTATGCTGGAGCCATTCCGCGTGTGCCGCACATCCACGCATCGTTTTGAGGAGTCTCTGTGGAGTTTTTCACCGAATACGCCAGTTTCCTGGCCAAGACCGTCACCCTGGTGATCGCCATTCTGGTGGTGCTCGCCAGTTTTGCCGCGTTGCGCAGCAAGGGGCGGCGCAAGTCGGCGGGGCAGTTGCAGGTCAGCAAGCTCAATGATTTCTATAAAGGCCTGCGTGAGCGTCTGGAGCAGACCCTGCTCGACAAGGATCAGCTCAAGGCCTTGCGCAAGGGCGAGGCCAAGTCCGAAAAGAGCGAGAAGAAGCAGAAGAAAAAACCCGAGGCCAAACCACGGGTGTTCGTGCTGGATTTCGACGGCGACATCAAGGCCTCGGCCACCGAGAGCCTGCGTCATGAAATCACTGCGTTGCTGACCCTCGCTACGCCGAAGGACGAAGTTGTCCTGCGTCTGGAAAGCGGCGGCGGCATGGTCCACAGCTACGGTCTGGCGTCCTCGCAGCTGGCGCGTATCCGCGAAGCCGGCGTGCCTCTGACCGTGTGCATCGACAAGGTCGCGGCCAGCGGCGGCTACATGATGGCGTGCATTGGCGAGAAGATCATCAGTGCGCCGTTTGCCATTCTCGGCTCGATCGGCGTGGTTGCGCAGTTGCCCAACGTCAACCGCTTGCTGAAGAAGCACGATATCGATTTCGAGGTGCTGACCGCTGGTGAGTACAAACGCACCCTGACCGTGTTTGGCGAAAACACCGAAAAGGGCCGCGAGAAGTTCCAGGAAGACCTCGACATCACCCATCAACTGTTCAAGAACTTCGTTGCTCGCTACCGCCCGCAACTTGCCATCGACGACGTGGCGACCGGGGAAGTCTGGCTGGGTATCGCGGCACTGGACAAACAACTGGTCGATGAACTCAAGACCAGCGACGAGTACCTTGCGCAGAAGGCCAAACAGGCCGAGGTCTATCACCTGCATTATGCCGAGCGCAAAAGCCTGCAAGAACGTATCGGCATGGCGGCAAGCAGTTCGGTGGACCGCGTGCTGTTGAGCTGGTGGAGTCGGTTGACCCAGCAACGCTTCTGGTAAAAAGCTGGTGAGAAGGGTGTTGTCATTGCGTCGGTGACAACGCCCTTCACATTCAAGTGTTGTGAGTGCGGTAAATAAGTATTTTATAGTTTTATAATCAAACTTGTTTAAGCAGTTATTGATCAGTTAATCAGCGTTTTTTAATAAGTTATTCAGCGTTAGTCTGGTTTTTCTTATCAGTCTGAGGTTGATCAATATGTCTGCGAAAAATTCCACTACCGTCCTGCCCACCATGACGCCGGAACAGCAGGGTGCGTTCTTTTCCGTTGTTAAACAGCAAATGCCCGGTTGGGTGCTTGGGGCTTCATCAGAAGTTCGTGCCGCGTTGCGCAAGAGCCTGATGGCAAGCTTTGTGTCCCGAGCCGCAGCGTCCGCGACGCTGCGCAAACTTCAATCACCTGAAAAATATTGCAGACCCTTACTGGAAACTGCGTTTTCGGAAAAGTTGCACATGCCGTGCGAAACAACAGGCGTGGTCTTTCAGCACATACGCTCGATATCAAGCCTTCTCAAATTGCGCAAGAAACTCGTCACGCCGATTGGCCGGGACTTGCTATTGGCAGCGTGCGAAAACTTCGAGGCCAGTGAGGCTCGCTCGGATAACTATGACGGCAATTCACTGATCTATATTCCGGAGCGTATCACCGGCCGCACCAACAAGATCCTGCCGATAAAACCTGAAGAGTTTGCGAAACTGTGTCGCTCACTGGATCTGGGCAAGCAGTATCAAGATCACATCAATACGATATTTAAAGAGGATAATCTGCACGATAAATATGTTGCATTTGCAAAAGACCAGTTCGAAGTTGATGTGCACATTGCATTCATGAAAAAGCATATCAGTGCCGATGTATATACACTGCTCAAGGCCGTCAGGCGCGGTGACGTGCCACTTAAACTGGGTAACAATACGCCCGGTTATCAGCGACTGGAAATGCGCGGTCTTACACTGCACGGAGCAATGTTTGTGGGCCCTGTCACTGAACCTGCCGATGAAGATTATCGATGCGTGGTTTACCTTCCCGGGGACCCGCTGCACCCGATAAAGGAATATTCATCGTTTACCAAATTTGAAACCGAACTGAGTAGACGTTTGAGAACTGCCGACTTTCGCAAGTTCTTCATGCGTTTTATCTTGTTGAGTGAGCAGCCCGACTTCCTTGCGTTTCTCACTAGTCGGCTGTTGAATCCAAACAGTGGTGGGTTGCCACTTCCTGTATCCGCTCGATACATATCGCTCGATGGATTCGATATCAAAGAAGAGGTGTTTTCACTGATGTATCAACAGCGCTCGGCCCACGTCTTGGCTGACGCGCGATTGCTGGTGGTACCCACAGATGACGAGGATGAGAAAACACGGCTGGACAGGCTGGAGACCTATAAAACCATTGGTCTCAATACGCTGCTGTTTCTCTCATCGTTCGTTCCGGTTGTCGGGGAGGTCATGTTTGCTATTGCCGGGATTCAGTTGCTCGCAGAGGTTTACGAAGGTATCGAGAGCTGGACCCAGGGTGAGCAGGAACAAGCTACGGACTACATGTTTGACGTCATTGAAAACCTGATGCTGATGGCGGCAATGGCTGGCGCGGGTAAGGCGGCAGGTAAAGGCTTCAAGACGATGAAATCCTCGAGCTTGATCGGGCGCTTGCGGTCAGTTCCGGTGGGCACCGCTCCCACAAAGTTGTGGAAACCGGACCTGAAGGCGTACCAGCAGACCTCATCGGTGCCCGGCAGCCTCGCGGCAGATGCTAAAGGGCTTGTCACGTGGCGTGAACGGCAATACATGCGAGCCGGCACGGATCTTTTTGCGATACGTCCCATCAAGGGCACAGATCTGTGGAAGGTCGAGCATCCCACCTCGCCAGAGCGCTATTCACCCGTGATGGAAACGAACGGCGTCGGTGCGTGGCGCCACGATTCCGAACTGCCGCAGAAATGGAACCTGCTGACGTTGTTCCGGCGCCTCGGCTATCGCGAGGAAGAGTTTTCGGACAGCGAAAGCGCACAGATTCTCGCCACCAGCGCCATCGACGAACAACAACTGCGTCAGCTCTTCCTGGACCGCGCCAGGCCCATGGCGACCTTGGTCGACACGGTTCGGCGCTTTCGCGCAGACAAAGACGTCAGCCATTTTGTTGAAAGCATGCGCACGCCGTTATCTGCGCCCCAAGCCGATCCCGACCTGCAATTGTACCTGTTGACCGAAATGGGCCGTTGGCCTAAGGACGTGAGCATCAGCATCCGCAATACAGGCGGCAGCGAGGTCAGTCACTATGGGTCCGTCTCTGCTCCCCGACAGATAACGCTCGCAAACGATCTATTGGAAAAGGGGCAGTTCTATCCCGCGCTGCTGAGTGCCCTTAGAGGTGAGGAGCGCACGCGCTTGCTTGGCCTCACGACGACGGATGCGGCGAGCCAGGCTCAAGCCTTGAGCAAAGTGTTAGCCGAGCAGTCGGAAAGCAAGAAACTGCCCCTTTTTGCCCGGGTTTACCAGCGTCTGGATGTCAGCACGGAGCCGAGAGCCGCGGTGATTCGGGAAAAGTTTGCGGACCTGCCCTTCAGTGTTGCTGATGAGTTGGTGCACAACGCCGACTTCAGCGAGTGGCAAGAGCTCGACAATGCAATTGTGCCTTTGCGACTGGTGGAGGAAGCGCGGCGCTACGCGCAGGTGGTGCGCCTGAATCGGGCCTACGAAGGGCTGTACCTTGACGCGGCTGGCGGACTGGACTCGGACCGATTGGTGCTCAACACCGTCAAACACTTGCCGGGCTGGACGAATGACGTGTTTGTGGAGATCACGGAGTGGGCCTTGCATTCAGAGAAAAAGGCCAGCATTGGTACGAATGACGGTGACAATAAACTCTTTATCGAGGCTTACCCGAACAAGTTCAAAGCGACCGATGGCCATAACAAGGTGTTGGCCACACACCTGCAACGCACCCGGGCGCATTTTTTTCAAACGCTCTGGGAAGGCTTGCCGGTCAGTGCCCGCAAAGCACTAGGCGTCGAGGCCAACGATGCAGGCGTTGGCTTGAGGAAGAAAATCACCGAGCTGGCATTGAAGCGGCGTGATGCCATTGCCCTGGCCATTGGTATCAAGTCGCAGCGCACGGGATATCGATCACCCATGGGGCTGGCCGACCGGTTGATTGTGGACGCTACGTTGCTGGGACTGCCTCCTGCATCAAAACATTCGGCAGCATTGGTGCAGCGTGCTCAGGAGCTCTATCCGTCTCACTCGCCCGCCCTGATCGAGCACTTTCTGACGACGCTGGGCAGCGATGACGTGCTGGTCACTCGCAAGCTCGAGGCAATGCGCCAGGAACTCCAGACCATCCGTTTTGCACTGGAGCGCTGGATCAATCGCCCGACGCATTATCAGGAGGGTGACGGACCCAGGCTCAAGGTCCCCAGGCACAGCAAAGAGCGGGCAGCACACTCTATATTGCGCGCCTGGCGCAAGGAGACCGGCCTTACACCCGACATGCCGGAGACGCTCTACATTCTGAGACTCGATCCGCAACCTCTGGGCGAACTGCCGATGATCGTCGGCGATTTCAGTCATGTCGGTACGCTGGAAATGGACAGCGTGGGAACCAGCGCCGGATTTATCAGGTTTTTGCACAACTTCGCCAATCTGCGCACCTTGAGTCTGACCCGCAATCAGTTGACCCGTGTCCCCCAGGCGATCGCCGCCATGTCCAGATTGAGAAGTCTGGATTTAAGCGACAACCAGATTCAACTGACGCCGGAAGCGGTCCAGTGGCTGGGGAACAGGGATCAGTTGCACGCCCTTGACCTGAGCTTCAATCCTGCCCTGGGCCGCACTCCGGACGTCAGCGCGCTGCGACAATTGCAACGCCTTGCATTACGCGGTACGAAGATAGTCGAATGGCCAGTCGGCGCTCACGCACTGTCGACGCTGCGCACACTTGATCTGCGTGACAACCTGATCGCACAAATCCCTCAGGCGGTTTTTGCTGCTGAACCTGCGTTGAACCGCGGGACCAATGTTGATGGCAATCCGTTTTCTACCTCGAGTCTGCGTGAAATAGCCGAGTACCAACGATCCAGCGGCATCAGTCTGGGAATTCTGGCCGCCGAGTACCATCAGGTTGCGGCAGTCCAGCCGGATTCGGCCAGACGCGGCTCGATCTGGATGCGCGGCCTGACCGGTGATGCATTGGCCTCCAGACAGGCACTCTGGGACTCACTGTCGGCTTATCCATGGTCCAGGGATTTCTTTCATCTGCTCGCACAGATGCACGACACAGCGGAGTTCAATCTGCTTCAAATCGACTTGAGTCGGCGTGTATGGAACGTGCTGGAGGCTGCGGGCGAAGATGACATGCTGCGCCGCACGTTGTTTCGAATGGCTCGCATCGGGCGAGTGGGGGCGGAGAATGTGTCGGGTCAATTCAGCGATATCGAGGTGAGGGTCCTGTGTTTTCGAGCCGTGCATGCGGCGCGCACCGGAAATCGCACACTGGAAGGAGAGCTGGTTCATCTGATGAGGGGCTTGTTTCGATTGCAGGAGGTAGAGCGTCAGGCCATGATCGAGATCGGTCGTCGCACGCTTGTCGGGCCAATGACCCACGCCCAGGCACAGGAACTCAGTCTGATCTACCGCGTGAGGCTGGCGCGGCGTCTGGATCTGCCTGCTCAGCCCAGGGAAATGAATTTCATCCAGAATGTTGACGTTACCCCCGCACAGCTTCAGCACGCTTACGAAGAGGTCGTCAAAGCCGAGGCAGACGACGCGTTGCTGACCTCATTCAATAACCGAATCTTCTGGTACGAATACCTGGTTGCGACTTATCCGGCAGATTTTGACGCTATTACCCAGCGTAGCGCTCAAGCCTTCAGGGAGTTTGAAGTGCAGGAGAATCTGCAGCGCGCTGAAGCTTCTCGACGTCTGAAGGCGATCGTCGAAAATTTCAAAAACGAGAATGCGCGACTGGTCCAGCGCCTTACATCTGCAGCCTTGGCGAGACATCCAGCCGTGACGCTGCCTGCCGAGGAAGTTGCTTGATTCTGAGTTCCGACGTGGCGGGGCAGGCGCCTTGAACCCCGGGCGGGGTTCAAGGTTTGTTCGTTAACGGCGACGGAACAGCGGCAGCGGTTCGTCAGTGGCCGCCTGATAGGTCACCGAGAAGTCCTTGAGACCTTCCAGGGCTTCGTACGGGTCTTTGTCCGCACGCACGGCAAAGGCATCGAAGCCACAGCGGTGCATGTAGAACAACTGGTCGCGCAGGACATCGCCGATCGCCCGCAATTCGCCTTTGAAGCCGTAACGGTCACGCAGCAGACGCGCGTTGGAGTAGTTGCGGCCGTCGGTGAACGCCGGAAAATTCAGCGCAATGACCTGGAACTCGGCGACGTCGTCACCGATTTCTTCTGCTTCTTCGTCGGCGTCCAGCCACACACCCAGGCCGCCGTCGCGGGCCTGGAGCATGCGACTGTGTTCACGCCACAGTTGCAGCGGCACAATCAGATCGTCGCAGTTGCTGATCTCGTCGATGTTGAAATCCTTGGGCAGCAAGTGCCAGGTTTCGTCGACGACTTCGTTGTTCTTAATGATTCGCTGCATAGACGCGTTCCTTGAAGAGGTCGATGCCAATACGCTGATAGGTGTCGATGAAGCGCTCGTCTTCGGTACGCTGTTCCACGTACACGTCGATCAGCTTCGAGATCACGTCAGGCATGGCGTCCTGAGCGAAGGAGGGGCCGAGGATCTTGCCCAGGCTCGCATCCCGGCTGGCGCTGCCGCCGAGGGATACCTGATAAAACTCCTCACCTTTCTTGTCCACCCCGAGGATGCCGATGTGGCCGACATGGTGGTGACCGCAGGCGTTCATGCAGCCGGAGATGTTCAGGTCGAGTTCGCCGATGTCGAACAGATAGTCGAGGTCGTCGAAACGGCGCTGGATCGATTCGGCGATCGGGATCGACTTGGCGTTGGCCAGCGAGCAGAAATCACCACCCGGGCAGCAGATGATGTCGGTCAGCAGGCCGATATTCGGCGTGGCGAAACCGCCTTCACGCAGTTCGCCCCACAGGGTGAACAGCTTTTCCTGCTCGACATCGGCAAGAATGATGTTCTGCTCGTGGGAGGTGCGCAGTTGACCGAAGCTGTAGCGCTCGGCCAGATCGGCGACAGCGTCGAGCTGCTTGTCGGTAATGTCGCCCGGGGCAACGCCGGTCGGCTTCAGCGACAGGGTTACGGCGACATAACCCGGCTTCTTGTGCGCCAGGGTGTTGCGGGTACGCCAGCGGGCGAAGCCCGGGTGTTCTTTGTCGAGATCGGCCAACTGGGCAGTCTGGTTGTCCAGCGCCTTGTAATCCGGATCGACGAAGTGCTTGGCGACACGTTGCAATTCGGCTTCGGTCAGAGTGGTCTGGCCACCGCGCAGGTGTTCCATTTCCGCATCGACTTTCTGCGCGAACACTTCTGGGGTCAGTGCCTTGACGAGGATCTTGATCCGCGCCTTGTATTTGTTGTCACGACGACCGTAGCGGTTGTAGACCCGCAGAATGGCGTCGAGGTAGCTCAACAAGTCTTGCCATGGCAGGAACTCGTTGATGAACGCGCCCACCACCGGGGTACGACCGAGGCCACCACCGACCAGCACGCGGAAACCGAGTTCGCCAGCGGCGTTGTGCACCGGCTCAAGACCGATGTCGTGGACTTCGATGGCCGCACGGTCAGCGGTCGAACCGTTGACGGCGATCTTGAATTTACGCGGCAGGTAGGCGAATTCCGGGTGGAAGGTCGTCCACTGACGGACGATTTCGCACCATGGGCGCGGATCGATCAATTCGTCGGCAGCGACACCGGCGAACTGGTCGGTGGTGACGTTGCGCAGGCAGTTGCCGCTGGTCTGGATCGCGTGCATCTGCACGGTGGCCAGTTCGGCAAGGATGTCCGGGATGTCTTCCACCGCCGGCCAGTTGAACTGCACGTTCTGCCGGGTACTGATGTGGGCGTAGCCCTTGTCGTAGTCACGGGCAATCTTCGCCATCATACGGGTCTGACGCGAAGTCAGCTGGCCGTAAGGCACCGCCACACGCAACATCGGCGCGAAACGCTGGATGTACAGGCCATTTTGCAGGCGAAGGGGGCGGAATTCTTCTTCGCTCAGCTCACCTGCCAGATAGCGTCGGGTCTGATCACGGAACTGCTTGACGCGGTCCTCGATGATCCGCTGATCGTACTCGTCGTATACGTACATATAAGTCCTGTTCTCAGGCTTTGGGCTACTCGGAAAACGCTGCGTTTTCGCTTGCTGGAGTCCGATGGTGCCTCTGCAATTCTGCGCGCACGGCCGCGCGCTCCATAACGGAGCCGGGGCAATATACCCGTTTGCAGTTATGCGCAAAAGTGATGTTTGAGTATATGTAAAGAACCAAATCGCCTAACGAGAACAGTTATTACCTATTCCACATTTGTCGTGCGGACAATCATCGTCTTAACTGTGGTCGAGTCTTTCTGCAATCACCGATAAAACCGATAAGAGGCGATGCAATGAGCAACCCGACCAAGGCAAGGAAAAGCGACAGCAGCGTTGACGCATGGGCCATTTTGTTCCTGATCATTCTGGTAGTAGGGACGGCGGTGTTCTGGGTCAGTCATCAATAATCGACACAGTCCGGGCGACGTCCGTAGGGCCGCCGCCGGACTCAGATCCCGGCCAGATGCAACACCAGTTTGACGATGCCGAACAGCGTCAGTGCGAACACGCCTGTAAACAAAACCCCCAACACCACAAAATGACTCGGCTTGCCGTGAGTGAAATCACGCGCCCGGTTCTTTCCGCTTTGCACCCCGAAAGCTGCCGCCATCACGCTGTGCAGCATCTGCCATAACGTTGGTGGCTTGTTGTCCTGTGGATCGTCCATAAATCCCTTCCTTCAGTGGTCTTGCTTGCACACAGCATAGACAACTTCGGGCTTCCCGGCGGCCGGAGGGTGTCGACAAATCCTGATAAACATACGCATTGAAGCAATATATATGTACCGCAGGCGAGGTCGTTCCGGATGGTGTGCTAGCGCTCCATTCACAAGGAGCGACTTATGTCCTCGAACCCCTCGATACGCAATGCCAGCAAGCCCGCAATCACCGAGAGCATTCATGGCGACTTTCTTGAAGCAGCCACTCCTCAGTGGCTGATTGACACCTCATCGCCGCGACGGGCAGCGTTGAAGAACGCCTCTACCGTCATGCCTCAGTGGTATCAAGACGCGTCAGATGAGCAGCGTAAAACCCTGGATGCCAGTTTCAGTGCGAGCATGACTGCACAGGCGCAACTGGATAAAACCATGGCGTCTTTCAAGGACATCGATGCATTCGCTGAACCCTTGCTGACCAAGGAGTTGAAGGACCGGTACGGCGTGGAGGTCGATGTCACCAAAACGCTTTTGACTCTACGACGCCCACTCGAAATCAGCATTCTCGAGGTGGAAGTCGCCTCGTTTGAGTTCATGACGCTCACACTGCTGCAAGCGGCTCTGCATAATTTTGAAGCCTGGGAGTGCAAAGCGGGGGCTTATCACAAGTCTTCGTGCTTTGGAGAGCAAGAGACGCCCGCAGACACATATAAATCTGTCCCTCTCAAGCTTTCGGTCAGCGAGTTTCTGAGCCTGTGCCGCAGCCTTGATATCGGCGCGAAATACCAGACCTATCTGCGGTCTTTCTTCCACCCGCCAGAGGCCGACGTTGAAAAGACGCTACGCGAGCACTTTATCGCCGCGCAGAAAGCAACGATGAAAGCCGCCGCGGATCAGGCATTGTTGACGAAGGACATTTTGCCCGCCGATCACGCCATGATCCAGTCGGTCATCAATGGCGAAGTGAATCCATGGATGGGCAAGCAGCAAGTGTGGTTTGGCAACTTGAGTGTGATGAAGAAGCGAATGACAGGCTGTGTTGCCTTCTTGATTACCAGAAAATATCGATATGCCGATGAGCTGATTGTCTACATACCCCATGACCCGGAACATCCCTTCAAGCGTTATACCTGGGCTCAAATGGACCAGGAGTTCAAGCGCCTGTTAACGGCCAGGGATCCCGCCGAACCTGATCAGGCTGCACCCACCGCCTATCAGCGTTTCCTCAGCCAGTTCCTGCCCTACGACCAACGCCCTTATTACTTTAGTCAGTTTGTGCAGGAGGCTGCCGACTCACCCACTGACTTCTTGCGATCGCCTTGGCGGGCTTTCACCGAGTTCGGTGAATTGGGTTACGTTTTGGGCATCAAGGAGTTGCCTCCCCGACGCAACATCAAAATGGAGCCGGTTGAAGACCCTTACATTGGCGCTGCTGCTTTTAGACAGAAGGGCAGTCCTGCCTGGTCCCCAAACCAGGACCTGTGGGATTACCTCTATAAGCAGAGCTGCGCGAAGGTATTGGCCGATGCGCGCAGCCACGCCGTTCCCTCCGATGATGTTGATGCCAAGGCGCGGGCGGAGAAACTGGCCCATCTTCTTCAAATCGGGTTGATGGGGCTCAACTTTGTGTCGATGTTTGTACCGGTGCTGGGCGAAGTGATGATGGTCGCGATGGCCGGGCAGTTGTTGTACGAAACACTGGAAGGCGCCATTGAATGGGGTGAAGGCGATAAGAGAGCGGCCAAAGCCCACCTGATCGATGTCGCTGAAAACCTGGCAATGGTTGCCGTTATGGCCGGTGTCGGGGCAGGGGTGGGCAAACTGGTAGCGGTCAGGGCTACGCCGGTCATCGAAGGGCTTGAACCGGTCACGCTGCCCAATGGCAAGACCCGCCTGTGGCAACCCGATCTCGGTGCTTACAAGCGTGATGTCGTGCTGGATACGGAGGCTGGCCCGAATGCCCTGGGTCAATACGTCGTGGACGGCAAAACCTACATACGCCTGGACGATACAGTGGTTGAGCAAACTTTCGACCCGGACATCAACAAGTGGCGGATCAAACACCCCGATGCCGAGGCGTACCAGCCTGTTCTGGAGAGCAACGGCCGCGGGGCATGGCGTCACACGTTAGAGCGTCCCATGCAATGGGATCGCCTGACGCTGCTGCGACGCATGGGTCATGAGACTGAAGTCTTCCCGGACGAGCTGCTTTTGACGGCCGCCGATGTCAGTGGCGTGACGGATAACGCGCTACGCAAGATGCACATGGATAATGCCGCACCGCCTCCCGAGCTGAGAGACGCCATGGACCTGCTTAAGGCGGACAGGGATGCAAGTGAAGTACTCGAACAATTGCAGCATTTGAAACCGGCAGATGATCGGATCATGCATGCTTTGCCTTTGCTGACGAAGATGCCGCGCTGGCCGCAGGGGCGGATACTGGAGGTGTTCGAGCGTGCCGACCTGTCTGGCAGTTCTATTCGCTATGGTGCTGAACGCAGGTTGCCCGATGGCACCTCCCGGCCACCCATCAAGGTCAGTCGCGCAGACGTGCTCAACGGCCAACTGACCACACGGATCGTGCAGGCGCTGGACGAGCCGGAAATCATCGACCTGCTTGGGCAGGAAGGGACGAGGGTTACAGAAACAATTCCCCAGGTGCTGGACCGACGTTTTTGCCGATTATGCGCAAACCCGGCAACCGGCGATTTTCGACAGCCTTTACAAAGGCGTCGAGTCCGCCGATGCCCGGGTCAGGGGGTTGCAGCGCGAGTGCCCAGGCCTTGGCCTGAACGCCGCGCAAGAAGTGCTGGCTCACGCCAGTGGCGAGGAAATTTTACGGCTCGACAGTACGCGACGTGCGCCTTTGAGAATGCTTGAAGAGGCCCGCTGGTATGCGCGGCAAGCACGACAAACCAAGGCTTTTGCCGGCTTGCACAGTGAAAACATCGCTTCGGCAGACAGCCGTCGACTGGCCTTGCATGCCTTGGAAAACTTGCCGGGCTGGCCAGCATCAGTGCGTCTTGAAGTTCGTGACGGAAGTCCTTCCGGCCTGCTGCTCGACAGCATCGGCAATGAGACCGCCACCCAAATAAAGTATCTGGTGAAAGACGGCCCCCATTACCAGGCATTCAATGAGCGAGGAGAAACGCTCAACAGTATTCCCCGTCAGGGGGACAATTTTTATGCCTCGATCATGCATGCACTGCCGGACGATACCCGTGCCGCCATCGACCTTCCTCATGTCGGGCAGAGCGGCGAGCTGCAGCGCAACATCATTGATTACGCCGTTGAGCATCGCAGTGAAGTCGCCAGCGCTCTGAATCCGCGCGCCAAATCCTACAAACCGCCCGTGAGGATCAACGGCACACGCACAGGTTATTACGCCAGCGGCCGTGGACGTGGGGTCGACGACCAGCTAACGGCGCGGGCGGAGGCGCTTTATCCGGCGCCCGAACAGGCGCAGGCGTTTCTGCGTGCGCAGGAGGGCAAGACACCACAGCAGATCCATCATGTTCTGCAGGCGAAGACACGGGAATGGGAGACGCTTGAGACAACACTTGATCAATGGACGGGGCCACAGTCTGAACTGCCGGAATACCGGGCAAAAGCCCGTGTTGCGCAGGCACTCAAAGACAGTTGGCGTACCGCACCGCTAACGGCGCAAACACCCGGCAGCGTCATGTTGCGGCTCGACTGCGAGGCGCCGTGGCCGGTGCTGGAAGCAGACTTTTCCCATGTACAGACACTGCAAGTGACATGGGGCAGAGTGATGGATGACAACCTGAATGCATTTCTCTCGACGTTTTCCCATATCCGCGAGCTTTGGTTATCCAATATCGAACTCGTGCCTGGCACCGGTTCCGCCATTCTGCCTTTAACGCTGCCCTCGGCCGTTCTTGAGATGCCGGCACTCAGGACGCTCACTTGTCACGGATCAGCCTCCGCATCATTAACGGCAGAATTTTCAACCCGGCTGAACGCGTTGACCTCTCTGGAAAAACTCAATCTGGTGATGCGTGGGAGCATTTCGCCAGAGTTCAGTGCTGGAGGGCTGGGCGGGTTGGCGGGTTTGAAGCGGCTCAGGATTATCGCCAGGCACATGCGTCAATGGCCAGCCAATGTCGAGAACTTGCCCCAACTGGAGTTTCTCGACCTGAGGGCGACAGCCATTAGTGCAATCCCTGAAAGCATGTATACCGGCCATGAACAGTTATGGAGAGGACTGTCGCTGGATTGGTCGAAGTTCTCTTATGACGAATTCTTGCCTGCGTATGAATACCTGCGAAAAAACGGGCCACTCAGTGGTCTGGATGAAACGCTGATGGTGCATGAGTATTGTCGTGGAGAGCTGAACTATCTCCTTGGCGACGATCGAGGGGGGGGGCTCCGGGGAAAGTGTCCTGCACACCTGGGATTCACCCGAGAACCAGTTGGCCGGGATTCGTGCCCTGACTGCCGAACACGCGGGCATATTCCGACCTTTCTACCCGTCGGCTACAGGTGCTGCATTAAGGGGGGCGCAACCTTTACCGAATTGGTTAAGCGGCACGCGCTCAACGATATATAACGCCCTGCAGAGGAACTGGAGGGGACTTGTTCGCCAACGGTACGGTGCACGCATTGACGCGTCACTCCTGGAGATCGACCTGCGAAACAACCTGTCGGGCTCATTGCGCCTCTTTACATTGCCCGAGCTGCCACCGCTGCCAGCGGGCAGCTTTTCCCACGTGAGAACGCTGCGCCTCGACGGGCTGGATGCCCCCGTGGCGCAGATAAAAGATTTTCTGAAAGCCTTCAGCAAGGCGCAGATACTTGAAATCAGTGGCGGCCGTTTGACCGAGCTGCCTGCCGCGCCCGAAAGCCTCCCTGACCTGACGCAGCTGGACCTGCACGGCAATAATATTGTCCTTACGCCCGCTGTGCAGGCGCAGTTCAATGGCTTTGCCAAACTTGCCCGGCTGAATCTGCGCGGCAATCCGCTCGGCAGCATCAACGTTGCGGCACTGACTGCGCTTGAAGCGCTGGATTTGAACGCGACACAGTTGCGCTCATGGCCAGCCGGCGCGGAATTCCTGCCGAAGCTGTCGTGGCTCGACTTGCGCAATAACCAGCTCTCATCGTTGCCGCAGGATGTGTTTATACATGACGATATCCTGCTGAAAACCGAGCTTGGCAATAACCCTTTGAACGACCAGGGGCAGCAGGTTCTGACTACGGCGCGACAGCGGATTGAACAGGCCAGAGGCTTGTCCGCCGGCGCATTAGCGCGACTCTCCGAACAAATGCCTTTTAACGTTTTCCCGCCTGCGGAAACGTCGTGGACAGTCCTCAGCCGCGTGCCGCGGCTTCCACAGGCAATGGTTGAGGGCGACAGTTTTGTTTATAGCCTGCAGCAAATTCGCCCGGAAATCACCGAGGCCCAAGCTCTTGAGAAGATCCAGCGGATGCGCAGCAGCGCGATGAGCGACCCGCAAATCGGCGAGCAAATTAGCCAATGGCGTCAAGACAGCGAAGCGTTAACGCGCAAGTTGAATGATTGGCTCTGCATTGCCGAGGTCAGGACGTCAAGGTCTATTGTGTCGTTGCAAACACGATCGCAGGCGGCGTCGCGCATCCGCGGGCTGTGGTGGCAAGCAGTCGTTGACCACCCAGGTGGCATGGAGCTGAACCTGAACCTCAGTGGCATACAGACAGGCGACTTGCCGGCGCTGGGGATTCAGTTGCCGGGGGTGACTGCACTTGATCTGACCGGCGTCAGGCTGACAGCGCAGGGCTCCAACGACTTTCTGAGAGCATTCCCGGGCGTACGCAGGTTGTGTCTGAACGGCAATGAGCTGGCAGCGTTGCCTGAAGCCGTCAGAGACATGAGTCAGTTGAGCGAGCTGGATCTGGCAGCCAACCATTTCTCCGACCTTGAATCGAATTTCGAGCTGCCGATGCAAGGAAGTTTGCTGAAACGGATCGATCTCAGCAGCAACCGGCTGGCTTCGTTCGACAGTTCACCCTTTGCAAGTCTGGAGGCGTTGGATCTTGCCTACAACTCCATTACTGACTGGCCTGGAGGAACGCTGGATCTTGCGCTGTTGCGAAGGCTGAATCTAAGTGGCAATGGGCTCAGGGCGCTTCCGGAGGAGCTGCTCGATGGCAGTCATGACACCTTGCTGGCCGGCACGAACCTCTCGGATAACCTGGATCTGTCCAGATATTCGCTCGACTTGCTTATAGGCTACAGCGACACCCACGAAAGAGCTGCAGTGGCTGGCATTTCCCGATCAGAGCTGGTCGAGAGAGACCAATTTAGGGGCGACTCCCATTCAGAAGGCTCGGGTTCCGATCATGATAGTGATGATGGAAGTAACGACGATAACGATCGCGGCGGTGAAGCTGCCGGCCCTGCTGTCGAGGCTGTTGAAGAGCTGGACCCGCAGCAGAGCGAGATTGATGTGGGCGCGGTGGACGATTGGCTTGCTGACTCCACTCCGGAACAGGCGTTGGCCAGGCGCGAGCTGTGGCGGCGACTGGCAGGAGAAGAACAGCATGAGCGCTTTTTTAATCTGATTGCGTTGTTGCCTGACTCGTCCGAATTCAGATTTGCTCGCGCCGATTTGACCCGCCGGCTCTGGGAGGTGATAAGCGCGGCTTGCGAAAATACCGAACTACGAGAACTGCTGTTCCTCGAGGCCGAGACTCATGGAACGTGCGCCGACGGCCGCATTTTGACATTTAGTCAGCTTGAGACCCGCGTCTTTACTTATCACGCTTTGCGCAATATTCCACCGGGAAATGCGGTGCTCAAAGGCAGGGCGCTTTTACCGCTGTTGCGGCGGTTGTTCCGGCTCTACAGGGTCGACACCCTGGCCGAACACAGAGCCATTCAGAGGCACAGCGACATAGCGGAAGTGCGCCTGGAATACCGAATAGGTCTGACAAACGGCTGGGACGACGGTCTGGATTTGCCCGGACAGCCTACGCACATGCTCTACGGCACTCCCATCTCCGAAGCGCGAGCTGCAAAGGTCCGAGCTTCCATTCTCGAAGCAGAGCGTTCCGACGCACTGTCGCTGTTCATGGCGACGCAGGATTTCTGGAGGGCTCACCTGGCAGAGCGCTATCCGCAAGAGTTCAGCGCGATCAACACTGCGCTGGACGACGAACGCCTGGAAGTCTTCAACGCACTTGAAGCGCGCAACGAGCGTGGTGAATTCAACGAAGCAGATTACCCGGTAGAAATGAGGGAAGCGATGGATACGATTGAGGACAAGCGCAACCAACAACTTGCAGAGTTGACGCGCAGGGAAATCGAGGTTCTCCAGCCGACCGCGGGCGATCCGGAGATCCCCGCACCGCGGTCTCCGCAACCTGGCCCTTCCAGGCTGCCCTGAAGTAACAGCGCTTGACAGTCAGTGGCGCACGGGAGCGAGTTGCTTCGTTCCCGTGCGCCACCTTTGGTCAGTTGTCGTAACCCAGATTCGGCGCCAGCCAGCGTTCGGTCACGCTGAGCTCCTGAGCTTTACGCGAGGTGTAGCTTTGCACCTGATCCTTGTCGATCTTGCCGACAGCAAAGTACTGCGCCTGCGGGTGAGCGAAGTACCAGCCGCTGACCGCCGCAGCCGGGAACATGGCGTAGTGTTCGGTAAGGAACACGCCGCTGCGACCGGCACGCATTTCTTCTGCTTCAGGATCGAGCAGGGCAAACAGCGCCGCTTTCTCGGTGTGATCCGGGCAGGCCGGATAGCCCGGGGCAGGGCGGATGCCGGAGTACTGCTCTTTGATCAGTGCGTCGTTGTCGAGCACTTCGTCCTTGGCATAGCCCCAATGTTCTTTGCGCACTTGCTGGTGCAGCCATTCGGCGCACGCTTCGGCCAAACGGTCGGCGAGGGCCTTGACCATGATCGAGTTGTAATCGTCGCCAGCATCCTGATAAGCCTTGGCCACTTCCTCGGCACCGATGCCGGCGGTGGTGATGAAGCCACCCACGTAATCGGTTACTTCGCTGTCCTTCGGCGCAACAAAGTCGGCCAGCGAGAAGTTCGGCTTGCCGTCGGTCTTGATGATCTGCTGACGCAGGTGATGCAGTTTGGCCAATGGTTTGCCGTCATCGCCGTACAGCTCGATATCGTCGTCATGCACCTGATTGGCCGGCCAGAAACCAAATACCGCGCGGGCGCTGATCAGTTTCTCGTCGATCAGTTTGGCGAGCATCTCCTGCGCGTCTTTGTAAAGCGCAGTGGCGGCTTCACCGACCACTTCGTCTTCGAGGATGCGCGGGAACTTGCCGGCCAGGTCCCAGGAGATGAAGAAAGGCGTCCAGTCGATGTATTCGGCCAAGACCTTGAGGTCAATGTTGTCCAGAACACGGGCACCGGTAAAGGTTGGTTTGACCGGCTCGTAGCTGGCCCAGTCAAATTGCGGCTTCTTGGCGATGGCGGCCGCATAGCTCAAACGCTCGGTGCGGGCGCTACGGTTAGCGGTGCGCTCACGCACTTCAATGTATTCGGCGCGGGTTCTTTCAACGAAACCGGCCTTCAGTTCTTTCGACAGCAACTGCGTTGCCACGCCCACGGCGCGGGAGGCGTCGGTCACGTAGATCACCGCGTCGTTGCTGTATTTGGGTTCGATCTTCACCGCCGTGTGCGCTTTGGAAGTGGTCGCGCCGCCGATCATCAATGGTAGATGGAAATCCTGACGCTGCATCTCACGTGCAACGTGGACCATCTCATCCAACGACGGCGTGATCAGACCGGACAGGCCGATGATGTCGCACTTCTGTTCTTTGGCAACCTGGAGGATTTTCTCCGCCGGCACCATCACGCCGAGGTCGACGATGTCATAACCGTTGCAACCGAGCACCACGCCGACGATGTTCTTGCCGATGTCGTGCACGTCGCCTTTGACCGTGGCCATGAGGATCTTGCCCTTGGCTTCCGGCTTGTCGCCTTTTTCCAGTTCGATGAACGGGATCAGGTGGGCCACGGCTTGTTTCATCACGCGGGCAGATTTCACCACCTGCGGCAGGAACATTTTGCCGGCGCCGAACAGGTCGCCAACGATGTTCATGCCGGACATCAGCGGGCCTTCGATCACCTCGATCGGGCGGGCGAACGACAGGCGCGACTCTTCAGTGTCTTCAACAATGTGCGTGGTGATGCCTTTGACCAGCGCGTGTTCCAGGCGCTTGTTGACCGGCCAGCCGCGCCATTCTTCGGTCTCGGCTTCCTTGACGCTGCCGTCGCCCTTGTACTTGTCGGCGATGGCGAGGAGGGCGTCGGTGCCGTTCGGCGTGCGGTTGAGCACCACGTCTTCGACAGCGTCACGCAGCTCGACAGGGATCTGGTCGTAAATTTCCAGCTGACCGGCGTTGACGATACCCATGGTCAGGCCGTTGCGGATTGCGTACAGCAGGAACACCGAGTGAATCGCCTCTCGCACCGGATTGTTGCCACGGAACGAGAACGACACGTTGGACACGCCGCCGGAGGTCAGCGCATACGGCAGTTCGTCGCGAATGTAGGCGCAGGCATTGATGAAGTCGACCGCGTAGTTGTTGTGTTCTTCGATGCCGGTGGCCACGGCGAAGATGTTCGGGTCGAAGATGATGTCTTCCGGCGGGAAGCCGACTTCGTTGACCAGAATGTCGTAGGAGCGTTTGCAGATTTCTTTTTTGCGCGCTTCGGTGTCGGCCTGGCCGGCTTCATCAAACGCCATCACCACTACCGCAGCGCCGTAGCGCTTGCACAGTTTGGCGTGGTGGATGAACTGCTCGACGCCTTCTTTCATGCTGATCGAGTTGACGATGCCCTTGCCCTGAATGCATTTCAGGCCGGCTTCGATCACTTCCCATTTCGAGGAGTCGATCATGATCGGTACGCGGGAGATGTCCGGTTCACCGGCGATCAGATTGAGGAAGGTGACCATCGCCTTCTTCGAATCGAGCATCCCTTCGTCCATGTTGATGTCGATCACCTGGGCGCCGGCTTCGACCTGTTGCAGGGCGACTTCGAGTGCTTCGGTGTAGTTATCTTCACGAATCAAGCGGGCGAACTTGGCCGAGCCAGTGATGTTGGTGCGCTCGCCAACGTTGACGAACAGCGAGCTGCGATCAATGGTGAACGGCTCAAGACCGGACAGGCGGCAAGCCTTGGGAATGTCCGGAATCTGCCGTGGTGCGTAACCGGCCACGGCTTTGGCGATGGCTTCAATGTGGCCGGGCGTGGTGCCGCAGCAGCCGCCGACGATGTTGAGGAAACCGCTCTGGGCGAATTCTTCGATGACTTTGGCGGTTTCGATTGGCAGTTCGTCGTACTCGCCGAACTCGTTCGGCAGGCCGGCGTTCGGGTGCGCGGAAACGTGGGTGCTGGCCTTGTTCGACAGCTCTTCCAGATAGGGACGCAGTTCACTGGCGCCGAGTGCGCAGTTCAGGCCGACCGAAATCGGCTTGGCGTGGGCCACGGAGTTCCAGAACGCTTCGGTGGTCTGGCCCGACAAAGTGCGGCCGGAGGCATCGGTGATGGTCCCGGAGATCATGATCGGCAGTTCGATGTGCAGCTCTTCGAACACGCCTTGCACGGCGAAGATCGCCGCTTTGGCGTTGAGGGTGTCGAAGATGGTTTCGATCAGGATCAGGTCGGCGCCGCCCTCGATCAGACCTTTGGTGGCCTCGGTGTAGTTCTCCACCAGCTCATCGAAGGTGACGTTGCGGTAGCCCGGATTGTTCACGTCCGGCGACAGTGAGCAGGTGCGGCTGGTAGGGCCGAGCACGCCGGCGACGAAGCGTGGCTTGTCCGGGTTTTCTGCGGTCTTGGCGTCGGCAACCTTGCGGGCCAGGCGCGCGCCTTCTACGTTTAATTCGTAGGCCAGCTCTTCCATGCCGTAGTCGGCCATGGAAATGCGTGTGGCGTTGAAGGTGTTGGTTTCCAGAATGTCGGCGCCGGCATCCAGGTAGGCTTTTTCGATTCCGCCGATCACGTCAGGACGGGTGAGCACCAACAGGTCGTTGTTGCCCTTGACGTCACTCGGCCAGTGCGCGAAGCGTTTGCCGCGATAATCCTGTTCTTCGAGCTTGTAGCTCTGGATCATCGTGCCCATGCCGCCGTCGAGTATCAGGATGCGCTCTTTGAGAGCTTGCTTGAGAGCTTGAAGGCGGACGCTGCGATCGGACATTTGGACTACTCGGAAAGACCATTACGAAGGAGCGGGATCATAACAAACCTGTGCGCTTTTGGAGCATGTGGCGGTTTTGCATGAATATCGTTCATGTTGGTACGGGCGTCATACTGTAGTATCGCGACGTTTTTTTCAGGATCGGGATCAAGGGCATGTCGTACCGCGTCATCAGCATCTTTTTGATGTTATTCAGCTGGGGCGCCAATGCGCAGGATCCCGCTTCGTCTTCCATCTCATATAGTCGCGACATCCAGCCGATCTTCACCGAGAAGTGCGTGGCCTGCCATGCGTGCTACGACTCTGCCTGCCAGCTCAATCTGGGCAGTGGCGAAGGCGCGGGGCGTGGCGCGAGCAAGATGCCGGTCTACGACGGCGAGCGCAGTCAGGCAGCGCCGACCACACGATTGTTCTACGACGCTTTCGGCCAACGCGCCTGGCAGCAGAAAGGCTTTTACTCAGTGCTCGACGCCCAGGGCAGTCAGGCTGCGCTGATGGCGCGCATGCTGGAGCTGGGGCACAAGACGCCGTTAACGCCTAACGCCAGACTGCCGGAAGACATCGTGCTCGGGCTCAACCGCCAGAACATGTGCGCGATGCCTGCCGAATTTGACGGCTACGCAGGGGCTCACCCGAAAGAAGGCATGCCGCTGGCGGTCACTGGCCTTACCGATCAGCAATACCAGACCTTGCAGCGCTGGCTGGCTTCCGGTGCGCCAATCGACGAACAAGGCCTGGCGCCGAGTGCCCAGGAAGCGATGCAGATTGTGCAATGGGAAAATCTGCTCAACCTGCCCGGTGCACGGGAAAGTCTGGTCGGCCGCTGGTTGTTCGAGCACTTGTATCTGGCCCACATCTATTTCAAGGGCGGCGAGCCCGGACACTTTTTTCAGTGGGTGCGCTCGCGTACGCCGCCCGGTCAGCCGATCGACCTGATCGCCACTCGCCGTCCCAACGACGATCCCGGCACGCGGGTGTATTACCGCTTGTGGCCGGTGCAGGGCGTGATCGTACACAAGACCCACATCACGTATCCGCTGAGCGCGGCGAAGATGGCGCGGGTTAAAAGCCTGTTCTATAGCGGCAACTGGCAGGTCAACGCGCTGCCGGGTTACGGCCCGCAGAGCCGGGCCAATCCGTTCGTCACGTTCGAGGCGATTCCGGCGCAGGCGCGCTATCAGTTCATGCTTGATAACGCTGAATATTTCGTCCGTACGTTTATTCGCGGCCCGGTGTGTCGGGGGCAGATCGCTACCGATGTGATTCGTGACAACTTCTGGGCTCTGTTCCAGGCGCCGGAACATGATCTGTACATCACCGACCCCAATTATCGCGGCCAGGCCACGCCGTTGCTGGCCATGCCCGGGCAGAACGACGATGTCGGCAGCGTGCTGAGCCTGTGGCGCGACTACCGCGACAAACGTAATGAATACGAAGACCTGCGTCGCGACAGTTACGCCGACTTGCCGGCGCCGAGCTGGTCGACCCTGTGGGCGGGCAACGACAACGCGCTGCTGAGCATCTTCCGCCACTTTGACAGTGCCTCGGTGACCAAAGGCCTGATTGGTGAAGTGCCGCAAACGATGTGGCTGTTCGACTACCCGCTGCTGGAACGCACCTATTACCAGTTGGCGGTCAACTTCGATGTGTTCGGCAATGTCTCGCATCAGGCGCAAACCCGCCTGTACTTCGACCTGATCCGCAACGGTGCCGAGCAGAACTTCCTGCGCCTGATGCCGGCCGACTCCCGTGAGGACTACCTCAACGACTGGTACCAGGACGGTGGCCAGTTCAAGATGTGGCTCGATTATGAAGCCATCGACGACGACAAGCCGACCGCGCTGAAACTCGATGAGAAGGATCCGAAACACGACTTCGCCATGCAGTTGCTCGCGCGCTACGGCGACCTCAATGCGCGGCCAGACCCGATCAACCGTTGCGACGGCGCTTATTGCTCGCGGCCGAATATCGATCCGGCGTTGCAAAATGCCGAGCAGGCGCTGAGCCATCTGACATCACGCCCGGCGGCCGGTTTGAAGGTCATTGATAACTTGCCGGAAGCGACCCTGCTGCGTATCGAAACGGCCAGCGGTAAACGCGAGGTCTACAGCCTGATGCGCAACCGCGCGCACAGCAACGTGGCGTTTCTGCTGGGTGAGTCTCTGCGCTATCAGCCGGGGCTGGATACGCTGACCATTTATCCGGGTGTGCTCAGCAGTTATCCGAATTTCATCTTCAACATTCCCGCTGATCAGGTGCCAGCGTTTGTCGATGCGATGGAAAATGCCAAGGATGCCAACCGTTTCGAAAAAATCGTCGAACGCTGGGGCATACGTCGCAGTCATCCGCAATTCTGGTTCTATTTCCACGATCTGAGTCAGTACATCCATGAAACCGAGCCGGTGGAAGAGGGCGTGCTGGACATGAACCGCTACGAGAATCTTTAATCGATGCCTGCGGTCACCCTTTCTGACTAGACCACAGATCCCTGTGTGAGCTGGCTTGCCAGCGATGAGGTCGGCACATTCAGCATTGATGTTGCCTGACACTCCGTCATCGCGGGCAAGCCCGCTCCCACAGGGTGAAGTGTTGTACTTACGATTTCAGTGCAGTCCCCATATGCGTCAAGACCCAAATAGACGATGAACCTGTCGAGAATCATTCCTGACAAAAATACTAGGACTTTGTCCGGCGCAACGATTGGCGTAAACTCCGCCACAAGCCTGCGAGGAGTTTCCATGACCGCTATTACCATTACTGACGCCGCCCACGATTACCTGGCCGATCTGCTCTCCAAGCAGAACACCCCGGGCATCGGCATCCGCGTCTTCATCACCCAGCCTGGCACCCAGTACGCCGAAACCTGCATTGCCTACTGCAAGCCGGGCGAAGAAAAACCTGAAGACACCGCGCTGGGGCTGAAAAGCTTCACCGCTTACATCGATTCGTTCAGCGAAGCGTTTCTCGATGACGCCGTTGTCGATTACGCCACCGACCGCATGGGCGGCCAACTGACCATCAAGGCGCCAAACGCCAAAGTACCGATGGTCAACGCCGAAAGCCCGGTCAACGAGCGCATCAACTATTACCTGCAAACCGAAATCAACCCGGGGCTGGCCAGCCACGGCGGTCAGGTCAGCCTGATCGATGTGGTTGAAGACGGCATCGCTGTTTTGCAGTTCGGTGGTGGTTGCCAAGGCTGCGGCCAGGCAGACGTGACCCTGAAGGAAGGCATCGAGCGCACGTTGCTTGAGCGTATTCCCGAGCTCAAAGGTGTTCGCGACGTGACCGACCATACGCAGAAAGAAAACGCCTACTACTGAGTACGGCGTTCACTGCGATTGCGACGACGCATTTTTCCCGTGATGAATGCGTTGTCTGGAGTACAAGATCAAAAGATCGCAGCCTTCGGCAGCTCCTACAGGGAAATGTATTCCAATGTAGGAGCTGCCGAAGGCTGCGATCTTTTGATTTTCAGGGTCTGTAAAGATGCGCATGCCCGGCGCGGTACAGCGATGACTCGCTGAACACCTCACTCCCCAAGACCCGCCCAACCAGAATCAACGCCGTACGCCGAAACCCTTTGGCGGCGACTTTCTCGGCGATATCCGCCAGCGTTCCCACCACCCAGTCCTGATCCGGCCATGTCGCGCGATGAATCACCGCGATCGGGCAATCCGCGCCGTAATGCGGCAGCAGTTCAGTCAGGATCTTTTCCAGATGATTGACCCCCAGATGAATCGCCATCGTCGCGCCATGCTGCGCCAGACTGCCCAGCTCTTCGCCGGCGGGCATTGCCGTCTTGTCGGCATAACGGGTCAGGATCACGCTTTGCGATACGTCAGGCAGCGTGAGTTCTGCGCCCAACAACGCCGCGCATGCCGCGGTCGCCGTCACTCCGGGGATGATTTCAAACGGGATATCGAGTTCACGCAGATAGCGGATCTGCTCGCCAATCGCGCCATAGAGACTCGGATCCCCCGAATGCACCCGCGCCACATCCTGGCCCTTGGCGTGCGCGGTTTTGATCAGCTCGATGATCTGTTCCAGATGCAATTCAGCGCTGTTGACCAGTGTCTCTGCCTGATGACCTTCGAGCACCGCCGCGGGTACCAGCGAACCTGCGTAGATGATCACCGGGCAACTGCGTATCAGTCGCTGGCCTTTGACGGTGATCAATTCCGGGTCGCCGGGGCCGGCGCCGATGAAGTAAACGGTCATCGTAGAATCCTTGGGAAATAGGCGCGGCAACGCTTCAGATGAAGATTGCTCATGATGAATGGCGGGGATTATCGGGAATTTACGCGGCGCCGGCCAATGCCAGCGTTGCCTGAGCGTATTTTTGTCGGGAAATCAGCAGCTTTGCCGGTGCCTGAATCAGCTGTTCGGCGAGTGCCAGTGCGGCGCTTTCCGCTACGCCATAACAACCGGTGCGCTCGAAGGCAATCTGCGAATGGTGGCTGAGTCGCTGTGCATAGCTGGCCAATTCTTCACTGCTGAAATACAGCAGCGGCAGGGCCAGTTGATTCGCGAGTTCCTGCAAGCCGGGTTCATCGCGCTTCAAGTCGATACTGGCCAAAGCCTTCACGGCATGCAGTTCTATGCGATTGGCTTGCAAGGCTTGATCGAGTAACGCGCGCAGCGTGCTCGCAGGGCAGCCGCGCTGGCAGCCCAGACCGACCACGAAAGTCGGCGCTGCGCTGTCAGTCGTCATGCGTGGTATTGACCATCGATCTTGCGGCGGAACAACCAGGCGCTGATCAGGCCCAAGGCCAGCCAGAACGCTACGTTGGTCAATTGCGAAGCGATTTTGAACTGCGCTTCCAGTGCTTCTGGCGCGAGCATCGAATGCACTTCCGGTTGCGGTGCGCCGATCACGTGCGGTACAGCGAGGATGGCCACACCGAGGATTTTCATCAACCAATGACGGCTGAACGCAATCAACGCCAGACCGGCAGCGGTTGAAGCGGCAGTGCTGATCCACCACAACTGCCGCGAAGCCAGATCCGCCGCGGCAGTGCCCGGCAGTTCAGGCGGCAAGCCCAGGGTCGGTGCGAGGACGAACGTCGCGTAACCGGCCAGCCCCCACAGCAGACCCTGCGAGGTTTTGGTCGGCGCGCGCAGGGTGTAGAGACCGGCCAGCATCAAGGCAAAACCCACGGCCACCACCAGATTGCCACCCGTGGTCGAAAGCACGCGCTGCCAGCCGTCTTCCGGCTCCCAGGCTTCGGCATCATGGGTGTGCGCAGCGGTGCCGGCGGCGTGTTCGTGAACCGCGGCAACAGGCTCGGATTTTTCATAGGTTTCGGCTTGAAGAATCAGCGGCGACACCCAGAAACTTTGCAGCAGCGTGAGCAGCAGGGCGGCCAGCAGGCCGGTGAAACCTGCGGTTTGCGCAATTCGCTTGATCATGTCGGCAGGTCTCAGTGGCACGGGAACGCGGCGCTGTGGCGGGTATCGTGAGCCGCATTGTGCACGGCTTCAATGTGCGAGAAACCGGCGAAATAGACGAGGCTTGCACCCAGGATCGACGCGAAAACAGCGGCGGTCAGGCGTTGGCTCAGGGTGGTGGTGCTGGAGATTTTGTCCGTGTTACTGCCGGTGCTGGTGATGATCGACATGGCGCGTCCCTCTGGAATGTCAGGGGTGGACAAGAGCGCATGAAAACCCCTGCGGCGCGGGCACGCAGAGGTTCAAACAGCGCCCGCCCACCGCGGGTTTGTTATGTTCAGCACGCCAATTGCGCGCTGTGTGTTGCGGGCCGGTCTCCGGGCTCACGAGGGGTTGGCGTCTGGCCGACCTGCAAGCGTCACCTTCCCATGCCGCAATGGCACAGTGGATCTGACGCTTCGCTCGCTTACCGTTGCGGGGGCAGCACCGGACTGACATGGCTCTGAGTAAAGCACATGATTCACCGGTTTCCCGTTTCACCCTGTGAAGGGCACCCGTAACAAGTTGTGTAGGAGAGCATGGTGTGGGGTTTTTAGTCAATTTGCTTTGGGGGCTTATCCGTTGCTGCGGGTGTGGCTTCTTATGGTTCCGCCCTTACGGCGGGTCACTTTTTCCAGACGCCGAAAAAGTAACCAAAAAGGCTTGCTCCTACGTCCGGCCCGCTCGCTAAAGCTCGGGGTTCCTTCGCTCCGGAATCCATCCGGGGCATCGATTCCGGTTTGCTTCGCTGCACCTCCTTTCGATGTCCTCCCCGGATGAATCCCTCCACTCAGCCTCCCGACGTCGCCCGCGGATCAAGATCAAAAGCTGCACTCGAGCTAACGCTCATTGTGTTGAGTGGGGGAGGAGCGTGCGGTTGGCTTTGGTTTTGTGTTGGGTTTGCCCTCGTCCCAGCCCACTACCGAGGGAGAGGGGGGGCCGACTTTTGGGCTTTTCGGAATCGGTGTTCGACTCGGTGTTTCACGTCGGTGTACTTCTCCCAAACACCTCGATCAGTCCCCTCTCCCTCTGGAAGACGGGTAGGGTGAGGGGCTTTTGATCTGGCTTTTGATCTGGCTTTTGATCTGGCTTTTGATCTGGCTTTTGATGTTGCTCTTGCTCTTAGCCCCCTTCGGCAGGCCGAGCGAAGGTGTTCATTCGGGGGGTAGGCGCGTAGCGCCGTGCGGCGAAGCCGCATACATCGAGAGGAGGTGCAGCGCAGCAAACCGTAGGCGATGCCCCCGAATGGACACCGTAGCGAGGGAACACTGAGCCTCAGCGAAGTGCCGTACGCCGGGGGAAAGCCTTTTGGGTTACCTTTTCGGCGTTTGGAAAAGGTGACCCGCCGTAAGGGCGGAACCCTAAGTAGCCATCACCGCAGCAACGGATATGCCCTCTATCCAAACATTGACCCGCCCCCACACCATGCGTAGCCTTGCGCCTTCGAGGTTCTTCGGCATTGCCGAAGCTAAGAAGGGAACGCGGTCAATGCCGCGGCTGCCCCCGCAACTGTGAACGGTGATGTTCGCTGCCACGCCACTGCAAGCTCAATCCACAGAGCCCGCGGGAAGGCGCAGTGAATCCAGGCCCAGCGCCTGAACACCGTCAGCCAGGAGACCTGCCTCGTCACAGATTCTCAATTTCAACCGGGCGGGGTGATCCGGTGGCGAACTCTCCAGGCACGCACGCGCGGTGCCGGTTCTCGTCCCGTATGCCCGCCACTTTGCCAAAGGGCATACCGATGAAAACACTGGCCAAACTCCCTGTCACCATCGTCACCGGCTTCCTCGGCTCGGGCAAAACCACATTGCTGCGGCACATGCTCGACAACGCTCAGGGCCGCCGTATCGCGGTGATCGTCAACGAGTTTGGCGAGTTGGGCATCGACGGTGAAATCCTCAAGCAATGCACCATCGGCTGCTCCGAAGAAGAAGCTGTGGGCCGCGTTTATGAGCTGGCCAACGGCTGCCTGTGCTGCACGGTGCAGGAAGAGTTTTTCCCGGTAATGCGCGAGCTTGTTGCCCGTCGCGGTGACCTCGACCACATCCTCATTGAAACCTCTGGCCTGGCCTTGCCAAAACCGCTGGTACAAGCCTTCCAGTGGCCGGAAATCCGCAGCGCTTGCACGGTTGACGCGGTGATCACCGTGGTCGACAGCCCGGCCGTGGCCGCTGGCACCTTCGCCGCGTTCCCGGATCAGGTCGATGCCCAGCGCAAACTCGACCCGAACCTGGATCACGAATCGCCGCTGCACGAGCTCTTCGCCGACCAACTGGCCAGCGCCGACCTCGTCATCCTTAACAAATCTGACCTGATCAGCCCTGAAGACCTGGCGCGCGTACGTCTTGAAGTCGCCGAAGAACTGCCGCCAGCGGTGAAGATCATCGAAGCCAGCAGTGGTCGTGTGCCGCTGGACGTGCTGATCGGCCTTGGCGCCGGTTCCGAAGAACACATAGACAGCCGTCACAGCCATCACGACCATCACCACGACGGTGATGACGATCACGATGACCACGATCACGACGCCTTCGATTCGATCTCCATCGAACTGCCGCAAGCCGACGAAAGCCTGCTGCTCGACGCGCTGACGCAACTGGTGGTCAAGCACGGCATCCTGCGTGTGAAGGGCTTTGCGGCGATCCCGAACAAGCCGATGCGTTTGCTGATTCAAGGCGTGGGCACGCGTTTCGACAAGCATTTCGACCGTCAGTGGGGCGCCGATGAAGCGCGCGTCACGCGTCTGGTGTTGATCGGTCAGGAGCTCGACGCCGCGCAACTCGAAGCGCAACTGCGCGCTGCGCTCAGCGTTTAACCCATGCACCTGCTCAGGACCCAGCCCGGCGGTTTCGTCTCGGATGACAACATCGCGGACCTGGGGCAAACCCCGGCCGAACTGGTAATCCTGTGCAGCGGCGATTCCAGCCTGGCGCTGCTCGCCGAAGCTGCGCAGCAACTGCCCGAGGATTATCCGAGCCTGCGCCTGGCCAATCCCATGCAGGTGCAGAATCACGCTTCGGTCGATCTCTACGTCGATGAAGTGCTGCGCCACGCCAAAGTCATTCTGATCTCGCTGCACGGCGGCATCGCTTATTGGCGCTACGGCATCGAGCGTTTGATTGAGTTGTCCGAGCGTGGCGTGCAGGTGATTCTGGTGCCGGGTGATGATCGCCCCGATCCGGAACTCAGTGACCTGAGCACCGTCAACGCCGAAGATCGTGACCGGCTCTGGCAGTTCCTGCGTCAGGGCGGCATGGGCAACGCCGTGGATTTCTTTCATTGCCTGGCCAGCCGTTGGCTCGCCCGCGATTACCCGTGGGGCGAACCGCAAACCCTGCCGCGCACGGCGATTTACCATCCGCACAAAACCAGCGCCGCACTGAGTGACTGGCAGGCCGATTGGCGGCCCGATCAACCGGTGGCGGCGGTGCTGTTTTACCGCTCGCATTTGCAAGCGGCGAACACCGCGTTCATCGATGTTTTCTGCCAGCGCTTGCAAGCGGCGGGGCTGAACCCTTTGCCGTTAGCGGTGGCGAGTCTGAAAGAACCCGGCTGCCTGTCGGTGGTCGAGGATTGGCTGGATGAAGTCGAGGCGGGGGTGATTCTCAACACCACCGGTTTTGCCCAGTCGAGTCCCGAAGCGCCGCACTTGCGGCCGTTTCGCCGCAACATCCCGGTGATTCAGGCGATCTGCGCTCAGGACAACGAGCCCGGTTGGCGCGACAGCGAGCAGGGCCTCGGCCCGCGGGATCTGGCAATGCACATTGCCTTGCCGGAACTCGACGGACGCATCATCAGCCGCCCGATCAGCTTCAAGGATCTGGCCTGGCGCAGCGAGCGCAGTCAGTCAGATGTGGTCTGCTATCGGGCGCAACCCGAACGCATGGATTTCGTCGCCGAGCTGGCGCGACGCTGGATCGCTCTGGCGCGGGTGCCGAATGCCGAGAAACGCATTGCGCTGATTCTCGCCAATTACCCGACTCGCGACGGGCGCATCGGCAACGGTGTCGGCCTCGACACGCCGGCGGCAGCGCTGAACATCTTGCGCGCGTTACAGGCCGAGGGTTATCCGGTAACGGCCGAGTTGCCGGACAGCGGCACCGCGCTGATCCAGCAATTGCTCGGTGGCGTCAGCAATGATCTCGACACCCTTGATTTGCGCCCGTGCCAGCAAAGTCTGGCGATGGACGATTACCTGACGATGTTCAATGCACTGCCCGAGGCCAATCGCGCGGCAGTGATCGAACGCTGGGGCCCGCCACAAAACGATCCGATGTGCCGCGACGGGCGCATGATGATCGCCGGGTTGCGCTTTGGCCTGACCTTTGTCGGCATCCAACCGGCGCGCGGTTATCAGGTCGATCCGAGCGCGGTCTACCACGACCCGGATCTGGTACCGCCGCACGGTTATCTGGCGTTCTATTTCTGGCTGCGCAACACCTACGGCGCCCACGGCGTGATCCACGTCGGCAAACACGGCAACCTTGAATGGCTGCCGGGCAAAGGTGTCGGGCTCTCGGAGAACTGCTGGCCCGACGCGTTGCTTGGGCCGTTGCCGAATATCTATCCGTTTATCGTCAACGATCCGGGCGAGGGCGCCCAGGCCAAACGGCGCACGCAAGCGGTGATCATCGATCACCTGATGCCGCCGCTGACCCGCGCCGAAACCTATGGACCGCTGCGTAATCTGGAGCTGTTGGCTGACGAATATTACGAAGCGCAGCTGCTCGATCCACGCCGTGCTCGCGAGTTGCAGCGCGATATTTTGCAACTGGTTCGCGACACGCAGATCGACCGCGAACTGCAACTGGATGCCGCGCTGGACAGCGATGCCGATGCAGCGATCTGGCTGCCGCGTCTGGACACATATCTGTGTGATTTGAAGGAATCGCAGATCCGCGATGGCTTGCACATTTTTGGCGAATCACCCTCCGGGCGTTTGCGTATCGATACCTTGTTGGCGTTGCTGCGCATTCCGCGCGGCGATGGCAAAGGTGCGCAGTCGAGTCTGTTGCGGGCGCTGGCCAAGGCGTTTGAACTGGGTTTTGATCCGCTGGATTGTGCGCTGGCTGAGCCGTGGGTCGGCCCGCGTCCCGTCGAACTGCAAACCGTGACCGATGAAGTCTGGCGCAGCGCCGGCGACACCCGCGAACGCCTCGAATTGTTCGCCGCCGAACTGATCTGCGAAACCTTGCACAACCCCTGTAGGAGTGAGCCTGCTCGCGATGGCGATGTGTCAGCCGACGACTTTTTCACAGACACACCGCCATCGCGAGCAGGCTCACTCCTACAAGAAGCGGGTTGGGCCGAAGTGAACGCCATCATCGATAACCTGCGCGAAGTCGTCGCCCCGCGTCTGGACGCCTGTGGCCCGGCAGAAATGCGCGGCCTGCTCGATGCCCTCGGCGGCCGTTTCGTCCCGGCCGGCCCGAGTGGTGCGCCCAGCCGTGGACGTCTCGACGTACTGCCCACCGGGCGCAACTTCTACTCGGTGGACGTGCGCAACCTGCCGACCACTACCGCGTGGCGCATCGGGTTCCAGTCGGCCACGCTGATTCTTGAACGACACCTGCAAGACCACGGCGATCATCTGCGCCAACTCGGCCTGTCGGTATGGGGCACGGCGACGATGCGCACTGGCGGTGATGACATCGCCCAGGCGATGGCGCTGATGGGCGTGCGCCCGGTATGGGCCACGGGCAGCCAGCGAGTTGACGATTTCGAGATCCTGCCGCTGAGCCTGCTCGACCGACCGCGGGTCGATGTGACGCTGCGGGTCTCCGGATTCTTCCGCGATGCGTTTGCCAATCTGATCCGTTTGTTCGACGCCGCCGTGCAAGCGGTGGCGGCGCTGGACGAGCCCGACGATCTGAACCCACTGGCCGCCAAAGTGCGCGCCGAACGCGAGGCCTTGCTGCAATCGGGCCTGGATGAAGAGGCCGCGCGGCGCCAGGCCGGTTGGCGAATCTTTGGTGCCAAACCCGGTGCTTATGGCGCCGGTGTGCAAGGCGCCATCGACGGTCGTCTGTGGCAGAGTCGTGAGGATCTGGCCGAGGTTTACCTGAACTGGGGCGCTTACGCGTATGGCGGTGCGGACGAGGGCACCGCCGCCCGCGAACAGTTCGTCCAGCGCCTGAGTCAGGTGCAAGCGGTGCTGCAGAATCAGGACAACCGCGAGCACGACTTGCTTGATTCCAACGACTATTACCAGTTCCAGGGCGGCATGCTCGCAGCCGTGGAAACCCTGCGCGGTGAAGCGGCGGCCAGTTATCACGGCGATCACAGCCAGCCGGATTTGCCGAAGATCCGCACTTTGAAAGAAGAGCTGAATCGAGTGATCCGCTCACGTGCGGCCAATCCGAAATGGATCGACGGGGTCAAGCGTCACGGCTACAAAGGTGCGTTTGAACTGGCGGCAACGGTCGACAACCTGTTCGCATTCGATGCCACCACACAGTTGATCGACGATCATCAGTACGCGTTGCTGGCTGACGCTTATCTGCTTGATCCGGTAACGCGCGATTTTGTTCGTGAGCATAATCCTCATGCACTGCGTGACATGACTGAACGCATGCTGGAGGCGCAACAGCGCGGGATGTGGCAGGAACCGGGGGCGTATAAAGAAGCGCTCGAAAATCTGCTGCTGGATATAGAAGAAGACACTTGATGCACGCAATTCCCTGTGGGAGCGAGCTTGCTCGCGAATGCGGAGTGTCATCCGCAGAAATACTGCCTGACGGGACGCCTTCGCGAGCAAGCTCGCTCCCACATTGGATCAGGGTAGCCCCAAAGAACCTCGCCAGATCACCGACCATGACCGAGTACTGAAGATGACCGACACCCCCCATTTCCCGCTGTCCGCCGTGGTCGGCGCCGATGACTTGAAGCTCGCCCTGTGCCTCACCGCCATCGACCCGAAAATCGGTGGCGTGCTGATCGAAGGCCCGCGCGGCATGGCCAAGTCGACCCTGGCCCGGGGTTTGGCGGACCTGCTCGCCAGCGGTCAGTTCGTTACGTTGCCGCTGGGTGCCACCGAAGAACGACTGGTCGGCACCCTCGATCTCGACGCCGCCCTCAGCGATGGTCGCGCGCAGTTTTCCCCCGGCGTGCTGGCCAAGGCTGACGGCGGCGTGCTCTACGTCGATGAAGTCAATCTGCTGCCCGATCACCTGGTGGATCTGCTGCTCGACGTCGCGGCCAGCGGCACCAACCTGATCGAGCGTGATGGCATTTCCCATCGGCATTCGGCGAAGTTCGTCCTGATCGGCACGATGAACCCGGAAGAGGGCGAGCTGCGCCCACAGTTGCTCGATCGCTTTGGTCTGAACGTCGCGCTCAGCGGCCACACCGTGCCGGCCGAGCGCGGGCAGATCATTCGTCGACGTCTCGACTTCGACAGCGACCCGCAAGCGTTCTGCATGCAGTGGGAAGCCGCGCAACAAGCCTTGCGCGAGCGCTGTGAAAACGCCCGCAGCGCCTTGGCCGGCATTCCTCTGGACGATGCTGCACTGGCGCAAATCACCGAGCGCTGTTTTGCCGCTGGCGTCGATGGGCTGCGCGCCGATCTGGTGTGGCTGCGTGCGGCGCGTGCGCACGCGGCATGGCGCGCAGCTGAGGCGATTGGCGAAGAGGACATCGATGCCGTGGCCGAATTTGCCTTGCGTCATCGTCGTCGTGAACAGCCATCTTCGAGCCCTCAACAACCTGCGCAATCCCCGGAAAACTCTGCAGCGAACCCGAGCGACGGGCAGGGCCAGTGGGGCGACATGCCGGCCCCGGCGCTCGCCACTGGCAGCCGTCGCGAAATCCCGAGCTGGCCAAAAAAGCCCTAGGCATTCGCCCCCGATCCGACGCGGGGGCGAATGCCAGACCCCGTGCCGGTCGGCTCGACAACGGACGCCAGGGCAAACGTCACGCGGCCATCAGCGGTTCAGTGAACTGGCCGGGAACGTTGCTCAAGGGGCGTCCGCAACGTCGTGAAGACCTGCTGTTGCAACGGCGCACGCGCACGCCTCATGAGTTGTGGCTGGTGATCGTCGATGCCTCGGCGTCGACGCGCCGTCATCAGGCGTTGAGCGATGCCAAAGGCCTGCTCGCGCAACTGTTCGATGACGCTTATCGACAGCGCGCACGGCTGGCATTGCTGACCGCCAGTGGTGCGACACCGAAGTGGCAGGTGCAGGGTTTGAAAGCATCCCGCGATTTGCGCACCTGGCTTGATGGCTTGGGTGCGGGCGGCGGTACGCCGTTAGTCGCGGCATTGTCGCAGGCGCAGCAATGGCTGACAGTGCGGCGCAAGCGCTTTCCTGTCGAGCAGCAGCGCTTGCTGCTGGTCACGGATGGACGTTTGAAAGCGTGGACAGGTTTGCCGGTTCTGGAATGCCCGGGGCTGTTGATCGACATCGAGCGAGGGCCGATTCGGTTGGGTCGCGCGAAGGATTTGGCCGGGGCGCTGGACGCGGATTATCGGCATATTGATGACCTTGTCCCGGCCTGAAGTCCTCTGTGCGTCAGCAGGTCACCCCGAATTAACGGATTCAAACCTGTAGGAGCTGCCGAAGGCTGCGATCTTTTGACTTTGATTTTAAAAACAAGATCAAAAGATCGCAGCCTGCGGCAGCTCCTACAGGGGGATTTGGGCGCTGTTACAGATTTTGAAATGATTTCGGGCTGTAGGAAAAGTCACTTCAGGCTGTACGCTCCAAGGCCTTTTTTCATTCAGGATCTACATGAACACCCTCTCGGAGCCTCCCAGTCTTCAGGTACGAAGCACGTTCCCCTCGCGCCATGGCGCGGTCTTGACGCACTCGCAGCATCCGGTTTTCCGATACACGACTATCGTTGATAACGCGGCCCCAGAGCCTTCGCGTTGCGCTTTGCCGTGTCCGGCAGTCTGAATTAACTGAATAGAGATCGAGACGTTTTATGGAATGGTTAGCGGATCCCACGGCCTGGTTAGGCTTGTTGACTTTGATCGTGCTGGAACTGGTGCTGGGTATCGACAACCTGGTGTTCATTGCAATTCTTGCGGACAAACTGCCGCCGCATCAGCGTGACCGTGCGCGGATCATCGGTCTGTCGCTGGCACTGATCATGCGCCTGGGCCTGTTGGCGAGTATTTCCTGGCTGGTCACCCTCACGCAGCCGCTGTTCGAAGTGTTCGACAAGAGCTTCTCCGGCCGTGACCTGATCATGCTGTTTGGCGGTGTGTTCCTGTTGTTCAAGGCCACCATGGAGCTGCACGAACGGCTCGAAGGCCATGTCGGCGAACGGACCAGCAATACCGCGTATGCGCTGTTCTGGCCGATCGTTGCGCAGATCGTCGTGCTGGATGCCGTGTTCTCCCTCGACGCGGTGATTACCGCTGTGGGCATGGTCGATGAGCTGGCGGTGATGATGATCGCAGTGATCATCTCCATTGGCCTGATGATCGTTGCGAGCAAGCCGCTGACGCGCTTCGTCAACGCGCACCCGACGGTAATCATGCTGTGTCTGGGTTTCTTGATGATGATCGGTTTTGCCCTGACCGCTGAAGGCTTGGGCTTCCACATCCCGAAAGGCTACTTGTACGCAGCCATCGGTTTCTCGATCCTGATCGAGGTGTTCAACCAGATCGCCCGCGCTCGACGCAAACGCTCGATGCAGGGCCTGCGCCCGATTCGTGAGCGCACCGCTCACGCGGTCATGCGTCTGCTGGGAGGTCGCACACTGGCGGCGGAGGAAGTCGGCGAGGAGATTTCCGATTTGCTGGATAACGGTGATGCGCCGAGCGCCGAGCTGTTCGACCGTCGCGAGCGAGTGATGATCAGCGGTGTGCTGCAACTGGCCGAGCGGCCGATCCGCCAACTGATGACCGTGCGGGCCGACGTCGACAGTATTGACCTGGCAGACGATGCCGAGGCGATTCGTACCAAGTTGATGCACTCGTCCTATTCGCGCCTGCCGCTCATCCGTGATGGCGCCGTGGATGAACCGCTGGGCTTCGTGCACAAGAAGGAATTGCTCAAGGAATACCTGGCGGGTACCGAGCCGAACCTGGAGCACCTGGCGCGCAAGACGATCAATCTGCTCGACAGCTATTCGATCCTCAACGCGCTGGAACAGATGCGCGCGGCGTCGACCCACATTGCATTTGTGGTCAATGAGTTCGGTGACTTTGTCGGCGTGCTGACCATGACTGACATCCTCGAATCGATTGCCGGTGAGCTGCCCGATGCCAGCGAAATCGAAGGCCCGGACGTGGTCGAGGAGCAGGGCGGATTCATCGTCAGCGGTGCATTGAACCTGACGCGTGTGCGCCAGCGCACCGGGTTCGGCGCCGAGCCCACAGAGGATTATCAGACCATGGCCGGGCTGGTGATGAGCTTGCTGGACCGGTTACCGATGAAGGGCGATCGAATGGAATATGCCGGCTGGCAGATGACAGTCAAAGCGGTCGAGGAGCGGCGGGTGACGCGGGTGTTGTTGGTGCGTGAAACTGCGTAAATCTGACTGTCTGCGCTGACCCTATCGCCAGCAGGCTGGCTCCCACAGCTCCCCTGAACGATGCAAAACCCTGTAGGAGCTGCGGCACGCTGCGATCTTTTGATCTGTTTTTTTAAAACTACGTCAAAAGATCGCAGCGTGCCGCAGCTCCTACATGGGTACCGCGCAGCTTCGAAGTGACCGCCCACGGGGAAGGGTGCAAAGCTGTCGCAAGGACTGACGCAACCACGCAACGTCATGTCGCCAAAAAAAGCTGAAGGATCGACTGATTAATCCGGATGTTCCCGCAGATCGCCTCAGAGGATTGGGGGCGGCCTACAAAATCAAACTCAGAAGCGCTGGCTATCGCATGGTTTACCGCGTCAAAGATGAAGTTCTGATCGTGACTGTTATTGCGATTGGCAAAAGAGAGCGGGGTGATGTTTACGAAAGCGCGGTCAAACGCTGACCTCCCTTTTAAACGACTTCATACCCTTCAGCAATGCACGTTATTGGACCACCGAGCACCAAATGGGAAGCCGCTACCCGCACCTTGTAGCCAATGGTAGCGCCCCGGCACCAAATCCTGCGTAGCTCTCTTTTCTGCAATTTGTGCATGTCCCTGATTCCAAAAACATTTAAATCCATTGCAGATTCCTCGCGAGTCCTGTGGCACACTTTCTGCTGTCTATTCCGGAGTAACAAACCGTCTTCCGGTATAGCGGAATAAACATCATCCTGGAGTGCTTGCCATGCATCGCCGACCTTCCTTGTTCAAAGCGTGTGTTTTTGTTCTCGCGGCTTCGTCCGCTGTCATGGGTATGGCCCAGGCAGCCGATGGCAAGCTCGACAGTGTTCTGGCCCGTGGGAAATTGATTGTCGGCACCGGCAGCACCAATGCGCCGTGGCACTTCCAGGGGGCGGATGGCAAGTTGCAGGGCTTTGATATCGACATCGCCCGGATTGTGGCCAAGGGTTTGTTCAACGATCCGAGCAAGGTCGAGTTCGTCGTGCAGTCGTCCGATGCGCGGATCCCCAACCTGCTGACCGACAAGGTCGACATGAGCTGTCAGTTCATCACTGTCACCGCCAGCCGTGCGCAGCAAGTGGCGTTCACCCTGCCGTATTACCGCGAAGGCGTCGGCCTGCTGCTGCCGAACAACAGCAAGTACAAGGAAATCGAAGACCTGCAGGCGGGAGGTGATGGCGTCACCGTTGCCGTTCTGCAAAACGTCTACGCCGAAGAACTGGTGCATCAGGCACTGCCCAAAGCCAAGGTCGATCAGTACGACAGCGTTGATCTGATGTATCAGGCAGTCAACTCCGGTCGCGCCGATGCGGCCGCCACCGACCAGTCTTCGGTCAAATACCTGATGGTGCAGAACCCTGGCCGTTATCGCAGCCCGACCTATGCGTGGAGCCCACAGACCTACGCGTGCGCGGTCAAACGCGGCGATCAGGACTGGCTGAACTTCGTCAACACCGCGTTGCATGAGGCCATGACCGGCGTTGAGTTCCCGACTTACGCCGCTTCATTCAAGCAATGGTTCGGCGTTGACCTGCCATCGCCCGCGATCGGTTTCCCAGTCGAATTCAAATGATCCCGTGAGAGTGGGGCGATTCAAATCGCCCCGTTCAAGGTACTGCTGACCATGAACTATCAGTTGAACTTTGCCGCCGTGTGGCGCGATTTCGACACCTTGCTGGCGGGGCTCGGTCTGGGCTTGCAGCTGGCACTGGTGTCGATCGCCATCGGCTGCGTGATCGGCCTGCTGATGGCGTTTGCCTTGCTGTCGAAGCATCGCGCCTTGCGGGTGTTGGCATCGGTGTACGTCACGGTGGTCCGTAACACGCCGATTCTGGTGTTGATTCTGTTGATCTACTTTGCGTTGCCAAGTCTCGGGATTCGGCTCGACAAGATCCCCTCGTTCATCATCACGTTGTCGTTGTATGCCGGCGCCTATCTGACCGAAGTGTTCCGCGGCGGTTTGCTGAGCATCCCCAAAGGGCAGCGAGAAGCCGGGCTGGCGATCGGCCTCGGCGAATGGCAGGTCAAGGCCTACGTCACCGTACCGGTGATGCTGCGCAACGTGTTGCCGGCGCTGTCGAACAACTTCATTTCGCTGTTCAAGGACACCTCGCTGGCCGCCGCGATTGCGGTGCCGGAGCTGACCTATTACGCGCGCAAGATCAACGTCGAAAGCTACCGGGTGATCGAAACCTGGCTGGTGACTACGGCGTTGTATGTCGCGGCCTGTTACCTCATCGCCATGCTGCTGCGTTACCTCGAGCAGCGTCTGGCGATCCGCCGATAGGAGGCTGTGATGTACGAATCCCCCAGTTGGTTGAATGAATTGTGGATTGCCCGCGAAACCTTGTGGCAGGGCTTTCTGACCAGCGTGCAGGTGTCGGCGCTGGCAATATTGTTCGGCACGTTGCTCGGTGTTGTCGCCGGCCTGGTACTGACTTACGGCAGATTCTGGATGCGTGCGCCGTTTCGGTTTTATGTCGACATCATTCGCGGTACGCCGGTGTTTGTGCTGGTGCTGGCCTGCTTCTATATGGCACCAGCGGCCGGCTGGCAGATCAGCGCGTTTCAGGCCGGTGCGTTAGGGCTGACGCTGTTCTGCGGCTCACACGTTGCGGAAATCGTGCGCGGTGCATTGCAAGCGTTGCCGCGCGGGCAGATGGAAGCGGGCAAGGCGATTGGCCTGACGTTTTACCAGTCGCTCGGTTACGTGCTGCTGCCACAAGCGCTGCGGCAGATCCTGCCGACGTGGGTCAACTCGTCCACCGAAATCGTCAAGGCCTCGACCTTGCTCTCGGTGATCGGCGTGGCCGAATTGCTCCTCAGCACCCAACAGATCATCGCCCGGACCTTCATGACACTGGAGTTCTATCTGTTCGCCGGTTTTCTGTTCTTCGTCATCAACTACGGCATCGAATTACTCGGCCGGCACATTGAAAAGCGGGTGGCCTTGCCATGACTGAAGCTCAAGTTTCCAACGCTGCAAACGGCCAGCCGCTGCTGGATATTCGCGGTCTGCACAAACAATACGGCGCGGTCGAAGTGCTCAAGGGTGTCGACCTCAGCATGCAACGCGGCAACGTTGTGACGCTGATCGGTTCCAGCGGCTCAGGTAAAACCACGTTGCTGCGCTGCGTGAACATGCTCGAAGAGTTTCAGGGCGGGCAGATCCTGCTCGACGGCGAGTCCATCGGTTACGACGAGATCAATGGCAAGCGCGTGCGGCATGGCGAAAAAGTCATCGCTCGTCATCGCGCGATGACCGGCATGGCGTTTCAACAATTCAACCTGTTCCCGCATTTGACCGCGTTGCAGAACGTCACCCTGGGCCTGCTCAAGGTGAAGAAAATGCACAAGGACGAAGCCGTGGTGCTGGCCGAGAAATGGCTGGAGCGGGTCGGCCTTCTGGAGCGCCGCAATCACTTTCCCGGCCAGTTGTCTGGCGGCCAGCAACAGCGCGTGGCGATTGCCCGGGCGATTGCGATGAACCCGAGCCTGATGCTGTTCGACGAAGTCACTTCAGCCCTCGACCCCGAACTGGTTGGCGAAGTGCTCAACGTGATCAAGGGCCTGGCCGAAGACGGCATGACCATGCTGCTGGTGACCCACGAGATGCGCTTCGCTTTCGAGGTCTCGGACAAAATCGTATTCATGAATCAGGGGCGGATCGAAGAGCAGGGGCCTCCCAAGGAACTGTTCGAACGCCCGCAATCGCCGCGTCTGGCTGAGTTCCTCAAAAACACGCGGTTTTAATTTTTATCAGGAGAAACACCCATGAGCATTACTCGTTACGGCACCGGCAGCACCGCCGCAGGCGGCCAGCCTCGTCCATTCGCGCGCGCGGTTGAAGCTGATGGCTGGCTGCACGTTTCCGGTCAGGTGCCGGCGGTGGATGGCGAGATCATTGTTGGCGGCATCGTCGAGCAGACCCACCAGACCATGAAGAACCTGATCGCGATTCTCGAAGAGGCCGGTTATGGCCTGGAAGACGTGGTGCGCGCCGGGGTGTGGCTGGATGATCCGCGGGATTTCAGCAGTTTCAACAAGGTCTTTGGCGAGTACTTCAAACCGGAACACGCGCCGGCGCGGGCCTGTGTACAGGCGAGCATGATGGTTGATTGCAAGGTTGAGATCGACTGCATTGCGTACAAGAAAAAGGCCTGATCGACGGTGGCTCTTGTAGGAGCTGCCGAAGGCTGCGATCTTTTGGCATTTTTGGATATGTCACAAGGCAAGATCAAAAGATCGCAGCCTGCGGCAGCTCCTACATGGAGATTTTTGAGTGAGTGCTGACATGACCGAAGACACCATCAAGCGCCGGGCACGAGGTCTGGACCGGGCGTTCGATATTCTCGATTTCCTCAAGGAGATCGGCCAGCCGCTGCGTCCGAACGACATCGCCAACGGCATTGGCAGCCCGAAATCCACGGTCTACGAACTCGTCGCGTCCCTGCTGGAACGACGGATTCTGGAACCGGTGGGCAAGGACGGTCATGTCTATCTGGGCCGGCAGTTGTACTTTCTCGGGCAGGCGCATTTGCGCCATTTTGACCTCAGTCGCGAGGCCGATCATGCCTTGCAGGAGATCGTCAGCCAGACCCGCGAAACCGCGCAAATGTGCCTGCTCAACGGGCGCAAATACACGGTGGCGTTGATGAAGGAGGGCGAGCGGCATTTCCGTATCTCTTCCGATATCGGCGAAAACGCGCCGATCCCGTGGACGGCTTCCGGACGACTGTTGCTTGCGCATCTGAGCGATCAACAGATCATCGACCTGATCGACGAAGACGACTACATCCTCCCCGACGGCGAGCGCTTGCCGCTGGAGCGCTTTCTGGCGGAAATCCGTCAGGCCGGCATCGATGGATTCTTCTCCTTCGACAGCGTCGCCGACACGTTCACCCACTGCTTCGCCGCACCGGTCAAAGACCCTTCCGGTGTAGCCATTTGCACCTTGTGCATCGTCGCCCCACGGGCCGATGCCAGGAACAATTACGACGACTATCGCCGGGTATTGATCGAGAGCGCCAACAGCCTCGCCCGGCGCATCAACGAATAACCGCGGCTGCCTGCGGCCGCGAATGAATGCGAGGAGTTTGACCATGACGACTGCCATCAATACTGCTGTGGAAAAGGGCGACGCCGCCATCGGCGCGCACCTGGCGCGAGACGTCAGCCTGCCGGCACTGGTGCTGCACCGCGAAGCGCTGGAGCACAACATTCGCTGGATGCAGACATTCGTCAGCGACAGCGGCGCCGAACTCGCGCCCCACGGCAAAACCAGCATGACCCCGGCGCTGTTCAAGCGTCAGCTCGACGCCGGTGCGTGGGGCATCACCCTGGCCAGCGCAACTCAAACCCGCGCGGCTTACGCCCACGGTGTGCGTCGTGTGCTGATGGCCAACCAATTGGTCGGCACGCCGAACATGGCGCTGATCGCCGATCTGCTGGCGGATCCGTCGTTCGACTTCTATTGCATGGTTGATCACCCGGACAACGTCGCCGACCTCGGCGCCTACTTCGCTTCGCGCGGTGTGAAGCTCAACGTGATGATCGAGTACGGCGTGGTCGGTGGTCGTTGCGGTTGCCGCAGCGAACAGGAAGTCATCGAGTTGGCCAAGGCAATCAGCGCGCAACCGGCGCTGGCACTGACCGGTATCGAAGGATATGAGGGCGTGATCCACGGCGATCATGCGGTCAGCGGTATCCGCGAATTCGCCGCGTCATTGGTACGTCTGGCTGTGCAGTTGCAGAACAGCGGCGCGTTTGCCATCGCCAAACCGATCATTACGGCCTCGGGCTCGGCGTGGTACGACCTGATTGCCGAATCGTTCGAAGCCCAGAACGCTGCTGGTCGATTCCTCAGCGTGTTGCGTCCAGGCAGTTACGTGGCGCACGACCATGGCATCTACAAAGAGGCGCAATGTTGCGTGCTCGATCGTCGCAGTGATCTGCACGAAGGCCTGCGTCCGGCGCTGGAAGTGTGGGCGCACGTGCAATCGCTGCCGGAGCCGGGTTTTGCGGTGATTGCACTGGGCAAGCGTGACGTGGCGTACGACGCCGGGCTGCCAGTGCCGCTGCTGCGTTATCGGGCCGGCGTGGTGCCGGCGGTGGGCGAGGACGTTGGCGCGTGCAAGGTCACGGCAGTGATGGATCAGCATGCGTTCATGACGGTGGCACCGGGCGTCGAGCTGCGCGTTGGTGACATCATCTCCTTTGGTACATCGCACCCATGCCTGACGTTCGATAAGTGGCGCGTGGGTTTGCTGGTGGATGAGCAGTTGTCGGTGATCGAAACCATGGAGACGTGTTTCTAGGGCTTTAGACCGAGGCGCCGCCATCGCTGGCAAGCCAGCTCCCACAGGGTGAAGTGTGGATGCACATTTTGTGTACGACCCAAAAACTGTGGGAGCTGGCTTGCCAGCGATGGGGCCAGATCAGACACCATCGATCAACCAGAGACACCATAAAAAAATGACCACCCTCAGCCCCTTGGGCCCCAACACCCCACGCATCGCCCTGATCGGCGAATGCATGATCGAACTCCAGCAGCGCGCCGACGGCAGCCTGCAGCAAAGCTTCGGCGGCGATACCCTCAACACCGCCGTCTACCTGTCGCGCGCCTTGGGCGACAAAGCGCAAGTCGACTACGTCACTGCGCTGGGCGATGACAGCTTCAGCGACGCCATGTGCCAGAGTTGGTCGAGCGAAGGCATCGGCCTCGCTCTCGTGCAGCGTCTGCCCGGACGCTTGCCGGGTCTGTATTGCATCCAGACCGACGCCAACGGCGAGCGACGCTTTCTCTACTGGCGCAACGAGGCGGCCGTCCGCGATTGCTTCACCACCCCGGCAGCCGAGCCGATTCTGGCAGCGTTACCCGATTACGACGTGCTGTATTTCAGCGGCATCACCCTGGCCGTGCTCGGCGCGCAGGGCAGGGAAAGACTGATCCAGACCCTGATCGACGCTCGCCAGCGTGATGCGCGAATCGTCTTCGACAACAACTACCGGCCACGTCTGTGGGCGTCAGTGGCAGAGGCACGTGCGGCTTATCGCAGCGTGTTGCCGCACATCGATCTGGCGTTGCTGACCGTGGATGACGAGCAGGCGCTGTTCGGCTTCAGTGACTGCGATGCGGTGTTCGAGGCTTACGCGCAGATTGGCACACCAGAAGTGGTGCTCAAGCGCGGCGCCGAGGCGTGCCTGATTCGTTGTGACGGTGAGGCCTTTGCAGTGCCGGCAGAGAAAGTCGAGAAGGTGGTGGACACCACGGCGGCGGGGGATTCGTTCAGTGCGGCTTATCTGGCGAGTCGGTTGATGGGGGCAAGTCCTGTCGATGCGGCCGAGGCCGGGCATAGGTTGGCCAGCCAGGTGATTCAAATCCCCGGAGCACTCATCCCCAGAACCTGAACCACAACCCCTGTAGGAGCTGCCGAAGGCTGCGATCTTTTGATGTTGATCCTGAAAAAAACAAAATCAAAAGATCGCAGCCTTCGGCAGCTCCTACAGGGAGGGTGTTCAAGCAGGGAACGTGTGAAGCTCAATCGCGGTAAAACACCTGCACCAGGTGATACCCGAACTTGCTCTTGATCGGCCCATGCACCGTGCGCAGTGGCTTCTTGAAGATCACCGCATCAATCGCACCGACCATCTGCCCCGGCCGGACTTCACCCAGATCGCCGCCGCGTTTGCCGGACGGGCATGTCGAGAATTTTTTCGCCAATACATCAAACGCTTCACCCTTGGCGATGCGTTGTTTGAACTGTTCGGCCTCTTCGGCGGTTTTCACCAGAATGTGGCGGGCTTGGGCTTTCATCGTGCGGTACCTGATAACGGGGTGACGGCGGGGCGCGGATTATGCCTCAACTCAAGGCGTCTGGCTGATCATCGTGCGGATCTTGCTGGCCAGCAGCTCATTCGAAAACGGTTTGGCCACCATGTCCATGCCATCCTCGAGAAAGCCCTGACGCTCGGCGGCTTTCTGCGCATACCCGGTCATGAACAGCACCTTGAGCCCCGGATGATGCTGGCGAGCGATTTCCGCCAGTTGCCGACCGTTCATGCCCGGCAGTCCGACGTCGGTGACCAGCAGATCGACGCGTACATTCGATTCCAGCACCGGCAGAGCCGTGTTGGCGTCTTCGGCCTCGTAGGCGGTGTAGCCCAACTCCCTGAGCAAATCGAGCACCAGCATGCGCACCGCCGGGTCGTCTTCGACCACCATCACGGTTTCACCGGCGGCGATGGGCGCAGGTTGCTCAACGCGGTCAGCCTCCGGGCTTTGCGGCTCGCTGCCATGCAAGCGCGGCAAGTACAGACGCACGCAAGTACCCTGGTCCGGCAGGCTGTCGAGGCTGACATGGCCGCCCGATTGCTGGGCGAAACCATAAATCATCGACAATCCCAGACCGGTTCCCTGGCCAATAGGTTTGGTGGTGAAAAACGGATCGAATGCCTTGGAGCGCACCGAAGGGGTCATGCCGCTGCCGTTATCGCTGACCGCCAGCATCAGGTAATCGCCGGCCTTGACCGGTTCCAGCGTGGTGATGTCATTGCCGTCGAGATAAACGTTGGCCGTTTCGATCAGCAATTCACCGCCATCGGGCATGGCGTCGCGGGCGTTGATCACCAGGTTGAGCAGGGCGTTTTCCAATTGGCTGACGTCGGTGCTGACCGGCCAGAGGTTTTCGGCGAGGCGCAACGTGAGCGCGATCGGATCGCCCTTGGTGCGACGGATCAGATCTTCCAGCGAATGGATCAGCGCGTTGACGTCGAGGGTTTTGCGATCCAGTGACTGGCGCCGCGAAAACGCCAGCAAGCGGTGGGTCAGCGCAGCGGCACGGTTGGCGGACGATACAGCGGCTTCGGTAAACCGCCCGATTTCGTCGGCCCGACCATTGGCGATGTAGCGTTGCATCAGGTCGAGGCTGCCGATGATCCCGGTGAGCATGTTGTTGAAGTCATGGGCGATGCCGCCGGTCAGCTGGCCGACCGCTTCCATTTTCTGCGCATGGCGCAACGCATCTTCGGCGCGCTCACGTTCGAACATCTCGTTCTGCAAGCGCTCATTGGCCTGGGCCAATTGTTCGGTGCGAGCGCTGACGCGTTCTTCAAGGGTTTCGTTGAGATTGCGCAGCGCCTCTTCGGTTTTCTTGCGCTCTGACTCGTCGATCACAAAGATGTAGAAGCCATTGACCGCGCCATCCGCGCCGTGGCGGGGCAAGTAGTTCATCAGCGCATGCCGGGTGCTGCCGTCGCGATGCGGGGTGTACAGGCTGAACGAGCAGGGCCGTCCGGCCAGGGCCTCGCCGATGTACGGCGAACGCAGGAAATAGGCCTCTTCGCCGATCACCTCGCGAATGGTGCGGCCATACAGCTCTTGCGGCGTCAGACCGTACCAGTCGAGATACGCCGCGTTGTTCAGGCGAAAGCGTTCTTCGTGGTCGACATAGCTGATCAGGATCGGCATGGCGTTGATGATCAGTTGTAATTCGGTCTGACTCTGGCGCAACGCCTGTTCAGTTTGTTTGCGCTCTGTCAGGTCCAGCGCTGCGCCAAGAAAACGCACCGGCCGGCCATGGTGATCCTTGTAGCAACGGCCGCGGGCGAATACCCAGCGCTGCTCGCCGCCGGGCATCAGCAAGCGGTATTCCTCGGCGTATTCCGTGCCGTGGGTGATGCAATGTTTGATGCTGCGGGCGACCAGCGCACGGTCTTCGGGGTGAACGCCGTTCAGGTAATCGCTGATGGGCAATTGCCCGGCGCGTGCCGGATCAATGCCGTGCAACTGGGCAAAGTGCGCGTCGGCAATAAAACGATCTTCACCGATGTCCCAGTCCCAGGTGCCAACCGCATCGGTGGCGGCGAGCGCCAGTTGCAGTCGCTCTTCGGTGTCGCGCTGAACCCTGAGGCTCTCGTCCGAACGCTGCTGCAACTCCAGAGCGATGCGCCGCCGTTCGTTGGTTTCAATCGCGGTGACCAGGATCCCGGCCACCTGTGCACGTTCATCGCGGATCGGACTGTACGTCAGGTCAAGCCAGAAGTCTGAATCCTTGCCATCGCGTTGCAGGGTGAAGCGCTGTTCGCTGTAGGTGCGTACCTGACCTTGTAGGACGGCGCTGTAAATCGGGTCGGTAAAGTCTCGAAGTTCTGGCCATATCTGGTGCGCCGGCTGTCCGAAAGCGTGTGGGTGTTTGCTCCCGGCGAGCAGGGCAAAGCCATTGTTGTAGATCTGCGTCAACTCCGGACCCCACATCAGCAACATCGGCATCGGCGAGTGAATCACGATGTCCACGGCGGTGCGCAGGCTCTGCGGCCAGGTGCCAGCAGCGCCCAGAGGGCTGCGGCTCCAATCGGTACGGGCAATCAGTGCCTGGGCGTCGTTGCTGGTTGGTACAGCGTTCATCGTTGCATCCTGAGCGTCAGTCGGTAGGGCGGCGTCTACTATCCTAGTCTGATAGACGCGCATTGGCTCGCGGCGTCACGGCGCGGGTCCTCTCTGTTCATTGCAAGCTTCGCAGGTGCTTTTAGCCATGGAAATCGATGCACTGCTCAAACAACTGGCGAGTCGTCATGGTTCGGATCTGTTCCTCTCCACGGGCGCACCGCCCAGTGCACGTTTTGAAGGCGTACTGACGCCGCTCAGCGAACAACCTTTCAAACCGGGCGAGGTGGCAACGGTTGCCACCTCCCTGATGGACGCCGAGCAGCGCCGGGAGTTCGACCGGGATCTGGAAATGAACCTGGCAATCTCGCGCCCCGGCATCGGCCGTTTCCGGGTCAACATCTTTAAACAGCGTAACGATGTATCCATTGTGATCCGCAACGTCAAACTCGATATTCCGCGTTTCGAAGATCTAAAGCTGCCGCCAGTATTGCTCGAAACCGTGATGCTCAAGCAGGGGCTGATACTGTTTGTTGGCGCCACCGATTCGGGAAAATCAACGTCGCTAGCAGCGCTCATCGATCACCGCAACCGCCATAGCAGCGGGCATATCGTCACCATCGAAGACCCGATCGAGTACATCCACCGGCACAGGCTTTCGATCATCAACCAGCGTGAAGTCGGTGTCGACACGCGCAGCTTTCAAGCCGCGCTGAAAAATACCCTGCGCCAAGCTCCCGACGTCGTGCTGATCGGTGAAATCCGTGACCGAGAAACCATGGAACATGCGCTGGCGTTTGCCGAAACCGGTCACCTGGTGCTGTCGACCCTGCACGCCAATAACGCAAATCAGGCATTGGAAAGAATCATCAATATGTTTCCTGAAGAGCGTCGGGTGCAGTTGTTGCAGGCATTGGCGAGCAATCTTAAAGCCTGTGTATCGCAGCGACTTGTTCGGACGATAGACGGACTGCGAAGGGCTGCGGTGGAGGTAATGCTGGGCACGCCAACCATCGGCGATCTAATTAGAAATAATAAACTGGGTGAACTTAAAGTCATCATGGAGAAGTCAGTGGTGGAGGGGATGCGGACGTTTGATTTTTCCCTTCATAAATTGGTTGGAGAAGGAGTGGTGAGTGTCGAGGAGGCATTGAAAAACGCAGACTCTGTGAATGACTTGCGATTACGAGTCAAGTTGGATTTGTCTAAGGCGGGAGGTGACAAGTCGTTCGGAGAGTGGGAGTTGGCAGAGTGAAAATGGTTGATATTTTGAAGGTGTGGATCTCGATCTGCCGCGGCAGCGAAACTTGAGTTAATAAATCTCGGATTGAGAAATGCAGTTCTCTGGTTAATGTTTGTACTGTTGATTTCAACAATAAAGACATTGGGCGGAGAAATGACGTGAAAACAAGAAGTGTTTTAAGCGAAAGTGATGGTTCAACTACGCGTGATAATGAGCGATGCTTGCTTGCCGATGCGGCGGAGCGTAAAGAGATTGCCGATGCGCTTGAAGTGCTCGTATCCAGTAAAGAAGGAGAGCTGATTTCTTTAGAAGCTGAAAGGTTTTCGTTGCGGGAGCACTCCTCTCTTGGCTGTATGATCAAGCCCTTGAAGAGGGAACTAAATGATTTTATCAAGCGATATCATCCCGATGGGGTAGTGCTTGTTACAAATCGATCTTTTGAGCCTGCGGTGGCTGAGTTCGATGACTGGGATCAGATCCGCTTTCGAAATAGAGTCATCTACGATCCATACGCCCAGCCCTATATCACTTATTTCATGAGTGTTGCTGATCAAGTCGGTGGGTTCATGTCGTCGGTTATTGGTGAAGCTAGTTATGCTCAATGGCTATGCTTTCACGGCATGAAGGTGCCAGCTGTTAATGATCGAGAACAAATCCGAAAATTAGCGGCATTTCTAAAATGGGAGTACCGCGCGCCCGAGGCAATCGAAAGTTACTGGGAACAGTTAGAGGGGCACGAAGCTGATAGCGTTAAGTTGACCGCCTCGCAATACGAGGAGGTCCGTGCAATGACCGCCCAGTATGTTCAAGGTGGAAAAAGTTTGCTTGATACTTTATACGAAAGGGTCAGGCCTGTACTGCATGATGGTATTTCCTGGGAAAATGCTGATGATGTAATTCATAAGCTCATCTATAACTCCTTTTCTTATGGTCTCGCAAGAAAATACATTGCGGCATTAGGCTGGTGGGGTGCCGCCTCTGGCGAGAGTCTTGATAATAAAGACCTGGCACAAATGCTGTATACGGCGCTCATACTTGATCTTGATTTCCAGGTAGGTGGCAGTCAGCAGCGGAACGTAATTGCGGGTCATGATATTTATGAATCCAGTCGCTCAGCCGATGAAACATTGGAAAAAATTCGCCAGGGTTTTGAAGAGCATCTAGTCAGTAATAAAAAGGTTTCGCGCAAGTTGGCACCCTTGGCTTCGCATCTTGTGCTGTCGTCTGCAGCACCTGGGTTGCTGGTAAAGAATATTCCGTCCTGGCTCAAGGCGGGATCGGTCGGTTGGGTAACGTTCTGTCAAGCCGTGAGCATTTACGAACTTATTTCCAAAGGCGGAGTGCGGTTCCTTGATTACAAAGAAGTCATGCAGTTCGCCGATATAGATTCGCTAAGTCATGCATTGGGTCAGCTTCAGGGTGTGCTTGCCATTGAAGCAATTATTGATTGGGCGTTGATCAATGAAGTGATATCCAGAAGTGATCTTGAGGGATCAGTCAATGCTGCCTCTGATCGTGCGGTTGCCGCTTATGAAACCTTTTTGGAAGCCATGGTCAACACGGCGACAGCGTTTGCCCCCGTACCGGATCGAAAGCAATTGGCGTTGGCAACGCTGAGGCAGGCACTACCCGATGCCGAGACCGACTTTTTTGAGCAGCGAATACTCCGGCCACATCATTTCTCCGACTTCAGGGCTTCGATTCTGGATTTGTACATTGAAGGTACGCTAGACGGGCATGGCTGGAACTGGAGCCAGGAGCCGCATATTATGCATGCAAACCCTGGGCTGGCAGGGTTGCCGCAAAATCAACACGTTTTCGAAACCGAAGTTCGGAAATTCCATGGCAATATTCATAGGGCTATTAAAACTAATTTAAAGTTGGGCTTGGCGGGAATGCCGCGCGAAGATCGCGAAATACTAGGGAGGAGTGCAATTGCCTTCTTTACAGTCCGCGAACCGGATACGAAACAGGAGTTCCCGCAAGGCAGCGGTTCTGGCGTTCTTGGTGCAGGAAGTGCTAACTCCAGGACGGTGCAGGTTTGCAACATAAATGATAAGGCGCGGGGCCGCTATGGAGTGATCATGATCGCTTCGTATGATAATAATAAAATGCGCTGCTATGAGCTGTTCAGTATGACCGCGGAGTGTCGAAGAAACGACGCTTTAGGAGACTTTGTGCTGTCGTCTGGAGTAATGGAAGCACCCGCCAGGTTAGTGTATGGGAGTGAGGGTAAGGGTCCGCTGCCTGAATTTTATCGTGCTCCTTTGCACGTAAAAAAATACGTTGGGGATGGCTCACGTCCTACTGGGTTCATGAATGTATTCATAGAAAAACTGGGAGCCATTCCGGCGCCGACAAGGCCCGTCGAAAATAAAAACAGCATATATCAATATTTTGTCAGCCCTCATTTCGAGGATATTGCAAATTTCGTTGTAATGCATAGACCTGTCGGAAGTGTCAGTGAGCTTGTTGAGAGTCTTACCGTTTTAACTGATAAAGAGATGGCGGACAAAAAATATGAAAGGTTTGAGACGTGGCTTGTCAACTTGACCATACCTTTTAAAAAGTGCGTTGAGGACTTGCGGTCAGGGGATAGAAATTTACTGGTCGATGGTATTTACGGTTGCACTATGGACGCTATCGGTATTGTCTTTGCGGTGTTGGGCGTTCCAGCAAAAATTTTGGGCATTGCCGCCAAGTCCATTTCGTTGGCCGCCAAGCTCCTTAAAACCGCAAAATATTGCTTGACGCTAACAGTATCGATTTTGAATCCGATCGATGCCGCGTTACCCCTTCTCATCGGGTTTGGATTAAAGCAATTAAAAAATGGAATTAAACTTGGTCATCAGGCAGCCCGGTTGTTGGGCAAGGCTAATGCCCAGATATTTAGATTGACCGGGCGACATAAATACATCGATATGCTGAAGGCTGCCAGTCTTTCCCGGGTCGGAAAAGGCAAATGGCGCGCACTTGGTGCCACTGTTGATATCTCAAGCGTGCTCGCCGTTAGCAGAAATAAACGATGGTACGCCCTTAATAGTCGCGGTAATCCTTGGGGCAAGGCACTGGATGGTTTCGACTTGAAGAGCTTGGTTTTAATTCCAAGCATTCGGCCCATTGATTACACGATTCATGTAATTCGAAATGGTATGTCGATAGCAGGTATGAAGGTGAAAAGCGCCATTAGTGTCTTGGCGCGGAGGCAGTTTGCCCTTAAAACTGATCTTGCCATCGGTCTGTTTTTAGGTAGCACGAACAAGGCGCGCGACAAGCTTTCGGCTGTTATGGAGGTTGTTCGTTTAGACTTCGATGGCACATCAATCAGTAACTTTTTTCTAGATGTAGCGAAGGTCGATAACCAGATTATTCAAGTCGATCAGAGCAAATATAGTGATTGGAAAAAGGCCGGGTTACAGGAGCGAGATAATTTTCAATACTTGCAAGTGAGCACTCAACATCTTAATGACCGGTTTAATGCAGCGAGCTTTAGCTACGGTGAAGTGGCAGACGACCTGATTCACGAGATGGTTTGTGCGGGCCCTCGCAAGACTGAACTGGTTTCCGCCAAGGCTGCTCGTCTAAACGATGCCCCAGCCCTCAACGTGGCACCATTACTGAATCTCGCGGCGGGTCGGTTGCCAAAATCTGATGGAGCCGGGGCTTTTTACAACAGTGATGATGCTGTATCAAACGCAGATTCCATTGCTGTCTTGGCGTCTCTGCTGGCTCAGTTGGATCAGGCCCCCGCTCAATTCGAGAAAAACTTCGAAATCATGACCGACGCTGTCATCGCCAGCCGGGGGCAAACCATAAAAAGCGAGGTATTGATCAGGCTGAATTCCGTCTGACTCCGGGTAATACTGCGTTTTGACTGGGGGACTGCGAATATGCTGTCCCAGGCTTTCAATCATTGAGCTCTGATCGATCCCGAAACTGCTCCAACGCTTCCGGATTGGCCAACGCATCGGTATTTTTCACAGGCAATCCGTGCACCACGTTTTTCACGGCCAGCTCCACAACCTTGCCGCTGATCGTGCGCGGAATGTCCGTGACCTCGACGATTTTCGCTGGCACATGGCGGGGTGTGGTGTTGGCGCGGATGACCTGGCGGATCTGCGCTTGCAGTGCCTCGTTCAGTTCAACACCGTCCTGAAGCCGCACAAACAACACCACCCGCACATCGTCCTGCCATTGCTGCCCGATAGCTACGCTGTCGAGCACTTGCGGGACTTTTTCAACCTGCCGATAAATCTCCGCCGTACCGATGCGCACGCCGCCCGGATTGAGCACGGCGTCGGAGCGGCCGTGAATCATCATCGCGCCATGTTGCAGTTGTTCGGCGTAATCGCCCTGCGCCCAAACGCCGGGGAACAGGCTGAAATAGGATTTGCGCAGCTTCTCGTCATCCGGGTCATTCCACAAACCGATCGGCATCGCCGGAAAATGCCGGGTGCACACCAACTCGCCTTTCTCACCGATCACCGGCTGACCCGCGTCGTTCCAGACTTCAACCGCCATGCCCAGGCTCTTGCCCATGATCTCGCCGCGCCGCACAGGGGACAGCGGATTGCCGTTAACGAAGCAGGAAACGATATCGGTACCACCGGACATCGAGGCCAGGCAGACGTCCGGTTTGAAATCGCGGTAGACGAAGTCGTAGCTCTGCGGCGACAAGGCTGAGCCGGTGCAGAGCAGGGTTTTCAGGGCGCTCAGATCATGGCTTTCGCGGGGCTTGAGGTCGCTGTTTTCCAGGGTTGCGAGGAATTTCGGGCTGGTGCCGAATACGCTGACGCACTCATCTTCCAGCAGGTCCAGCAAACGCTCGGGACCTGGGTGAAAGGGCGAACCGTCATACAGCACCACAGCGCTGCCGACCGCGAGGGCCGACACCAGCCAGTTCCACATCATCCAGCCACACGTTGTGTAGTAGAACAAGCGGTCTTCGGGACCAAGGTCGACATGCAATCCATGTTCCTTGACGTGTTGCAGCAGCACGCCGCCGGTGCTGTGCACGATGCATTTCGGCACGCCGGTGGTGCCACTGGAATACAGCACGTACAGCGGATGAGCGAACGGCACCGGGACGAAAAACGGCTCGCCACCCGGCTTGTAGAAATCATCCCAGAGCGTGACATCGGCGTGCGTTCGATAATCTTCCACGGGGGCCTGCGAGCGCGCGTAAGGCACGATGATCAGCTGTTGCAGCGACGGCAGTTGCTCGAGGATTTCATTGAGCTTGATCGTCTGGTCGATCTCTTTGCCGGCGTAGCGATAGCCGGCGCAGGTGATCAGTACGTTCGGTTCGATCTGGCCGAAGCGGTCGATCACGCCATGGGTGCCGAAGTCCGGTGATGAGCACGACCAGATTGCCCCAAGGCTGGTGGTCGCGAGCATCGCCACCAGGGTCTGCCAGGTGTTGGGCATGCACGCCGTCACCCGGTCACCGAGGCCAACACCAGCCGCTTGCAGGCTGGACTGAAACCCCGCGACCTCGCGGGCCAGTTCGGCCCAGGTCAATTGCTCGCGCTGACCATTTTCCGCCACGCTCACTATGGCCACGGCATCATCACGTCGGCGCAGCAGGTGTTCGGCGAAATTCAGCGTCGCTCCGGGAAACCATTCGGCGCTGGGCATTTTCGCGCCTTCGCGCAATACGTCGTCAGGCTGGGCGTGAAATTGGATGTCGAAGAAATCAACGATTGCCTGCCAAAATGCCTCGCGCTGATCGATGCTCCACTGGTGCAGGGCAGAGTAGTCGCCAAGGTTCAGCGAATGGCGCTGATTGACCCAGCGCCGGAACGTGTCCATGCGCGATTTGGCGATGCGGTCGGTGTCGGGTTGCCAGAGGATGTCGGACATTGGTTGCCTCTTTTTATCTGATTCATACACGTGGCTCAGGTAGCACATCGATCCCTTGTATGAGTGAGCCTGCTCGCGATAGCGGTGTGTCAGTTGATACAGCTTTGACTGACCCAACGCTATCGCGAGCAGGCTCACTCCTACAGGGTGCGCGGCTTACTGCGCCAACCACCCACCATCAATATTCCACGCCGCACCACGCACCTGGCTGCCGGCCTCGCTGCACAGAAACAGCACCAGTTCGCCCAGATGCTGCGGGGTTACGAATTCCAGTGACGGCTGTTTCTCTGCCAGCAAATCATGTTGCGCCTGCTGCGGGTCGATGCCCTTGGCTGCGCGATCATCGATCTGCTTCTGCACCAGCGGCGTCAACACCCAGCCAGGACAGATAGCGTTGCAGGTGACGTTACTGGTCGCAGTTTCCAGGCCGACCACTTTGGTCAGCCCGATCACGCCATGTTTGGCCGCGACATAAGCCGCTTTGCCGGTTGAGCCTACCTGGCCATGGACGGAGGCAATGTTGATGATTCGCCCCCAACCCTTGGCACGCATGCCTGGCAGGCTCAGACGGGTGCTGTGGAACACCGAAGAAAGATTGATGGCGATGATCGAATCCCAGCGCTCGACCGGAAATTCTTCCACGGCCGCGACGTGCTGGATGCCAGCGTTATTGACCAGAATGTCCACGCCGCCGAACTCGCGGTCGGCGTACGCAATCATCTCGGCGATCTGCGCCGGGTCGCTGACGTCGGCCGGATGATGGCCGACCTTGCCGCCGGACTGCGCTACTTCAGCAATGACTTTGGCGGCATCGCCGAAGCCGTTGAGAATCACGTTGGCCCCGGCCTTGGCCAGCGCGAGGGCAATGCCCAGGCCGATGCCGCTGGTGGATCCGGTAACCAGTGCGGTTTTGCCCGAAAGAGTCGTCATCAATACCTCACACAATGCCAGTGGCGTAGAAAGTGCCGATCACCACGAAAACCGCCAGGGTCTTGATCAGCGTAATACAGAAAATGTCTTTGTAGGCTTCGCGGTGGGTCAGACCGGTGACCGCCAGCAGCGTGATCACCGCGCCGTTGTGCGGCAGGGTGTCCATGCCGCCGCTGGCCATCGCGGCCACCCGGTGCAGCACTTCCAGCGGAATATTCGCCGCGTTCGCCGCGCTGATGAACTGCTCCGACATCGCCGCCAGGGCAATGCTCATACCGCCCGACGCAGAACCGGTGATACCGGCGAGCAAGGTCACGGTGATCGCTTCGTTGACCAGCGGATTGGGGATTTGCTTGAGCCAGTCGGCCAGCACCAGAAACCCCGGCAGCGAGGCGATCACCGCGCCAAAACCGTATTCCGACGCCGTGTTCATGGCGGCCAGCAACGCACCGCTGACCGCGCTCTTACTGCCCTCGGCCAATTTGCTGCGAATCGCTTTAAAGCCGAACACCAGCACCATGAGGATGCCGATCAGCAACGCCGCTTGTACCGCCCAGATCGCCGTCAGTTTGGCGATTTCCGTGGTGACCGGCGTGGCCATGCCCGGCAGCGCGAGGCTGTGGGTCTTGCCGTACCACTGCGGAATCCACTGGGTAAACAGCAGGTTCATGATGCCCACCGCCAGCAGCGGCGACAGCGCAAGCCACGGGTTAGGCAGCTTCAGGTCTTCGGCCGTTTCCGGCTCATTGCGCAGCTCGGTGCCATAACCCTCACCGGCACGCTGGGCCTTGTTGCGCTGGCGCTGGAGGAACAGCATGCCGGCACAGAACACGAAAATCGTACCGATCACACCCAGCCACGGCGCTGCCCACGCGGTGGTATTGAAGAAGGTGCTGGGAATGATGTTCTGGATTTGCGGGGTGCCGGGCAGGGCGTCCATGGTGAACGAAAACGCGCCGAGGGCGATGGTCGCCGGGATCAGGCGCTTGGGAATATTGCTCTGGCGAAACATCTCCGCGGCGAACGGGTAGACCGCAAACACCACGACGAACAGCGAAACGCCACCGTAGGTGAGTACAGCGCAAACCAGCACGATGACTAGCATGGCCTGCCTGGTGCCGAGCAGACGAATCGCCGCAGCGACGATAGAGCGCGAGAAACCGGACAGCTCGATCAACTTGCCGAACACGGCGCCGAGCAGGAACACGGGAAAATACAGTTTGATGAAACCGACCATTTTTTCCATGAACACCCCGGTGAAGGCAGGGGCGACGGCGGAAGGGTCGGTCAACAGGACAGCGCCGAGAGCGGCAATCGGGGCAAAAAGGATAACGCTGTAGCCACGGTAGGCCGCGAGCATCAGCAGCGCGAGGGCGGCCAAGGCAATGATCACACTCATGGTGTGCTCCTTCGATTGTTATTTTTGTGGTGAAACGGATGTAGGAAGGAGTGATAGCGAGATGCGTGCCAAGTTCGTAACGTATTGAAATGTAAGGGGAATGGTTGATTTTGTTGCAGGAATTCACGCTCATTGTCTCTATAGTGAGACGTTTATAGGATCAAAAGTTCGCAGCCTTCGGCAGCTCCTACAGGGGCGACGCGAATTACCCTTGTAGGAGCTGCCGAAGGCTGCGATCTTTTGATCTTGATTCAGCCGTCTCACATCGGAGATATTTATCTCGCTATTGAGACTCGGCAATCCCCAACGCCACCATCTTCTTGTATAACGTCGACCGCCCAAGCCCCAGCCGAGCCGCTGCCTCCGGCACCTTGCCCCCACATTGCACAAGCGCAGACTGGATCAACTGTCGGTCAAACCTCTCTCGAGCCTGGGCGAAAGTTTCCTCGGCCAATGGTTCAACAACCGGCGCACAGGTTCGCTCCACCGGTGTAAACGTGCCGATTGCCGCACGAATGTCGCTCTCTGAGAGCATCAAATCATCACTGAGCAGCGCCGCCCGTTCCAGTACGTTGCGCAGCTCGCGAATGTTGCCCGGCCAGGCATGCTGCCCGAGCAACGCCAAGGCTTCGCGGTGCAGTTCGTGCTGGCTGCGCAGCTCTTCGAGAATGGCTTCGCTGAGCGCTGGCAGGTCGTCGAGCCTGTCCCGTAATGGCGGCACATTGATGGGCAATACGTTGAGTCGGTAATACAAGTCAGCGCGGAACTCACCGCGTTTGATTGCCGCTTGCAAGTCCGTCGATGTCGCGGCGATCACCCGCACGTCGCTCTGGATCACTTCATTGGAGCCCACTGGCTCGAACTCTTTCTCTTGCAGCACGCGCAGCAATTTGCTTTGCAGCGGCAACGGCATGTCGCCAATTTCATCGAGGAACAACGTGCCACCCTGAGCAATCTGCAGTTTGCCGGTGCGACCCTTGCGGTCAGCGCCGGTGAAGGCGCCCGGTGCCGTACCGAAAAATTCCGCTTCGAGCAGCGCCTCGGGGATCGCCGCACTGTTGATGCTGACAAAAGCCTTGTGTGCCCGTGGCGAAGCACTGTGGATCGCCTGGGCCAACAGCTCCTTGCCGGTGCCCGTTTCGCCGAGCAACAAAACCGGCGAGTCGGCACTGGCGCTACGGCGAGCGCGACGTTTGACTTCGAGGCTGGCGGCACTGGTGCCGATGAAGTGCGCAAAGTTGTACTTGGTCTGCCGCGCGCGCAGCAATGAGCGGGTCGAGGCCAGTTCTTCCTGCATGCTCAGGTAGCGCTTGAGCATTGGTGACAGCGTGCGCAACTCATCAAACAGGGCGAAGCCGATGGCGCCGATCACCGTGCCGGCATCGTCGTGAATCGGCAGGCGCATCACCACCAACGGCTCTTTCGGTGTGTCCTGCATGTCCAGCAGAATCGGCCGCCCGCTGCGCACCACTTCACGCAACAGACTGCCGGGGATCACGCTTTCACAGGGTTTGCCAATCGCACCTGCAGCAGATTCGAGGCCGAAACGTCGGGCGTAGCGTTCGTTCATCCAGACGATGTTGGCGTCGCGATCGACAATCACCGTGCCTTCACTCGATTGCTCGATGATCTCGAACAGCGAGCGGATCGCCAGGGTGCGAACCCGTTGGTAGTCCTTGAGGCTTTCGGTGCTGTTCATGAAGGCTGATCCTGAATGTGTGTTGCCAGTGCTGGCCTCATCGCTGGCAAGCCAGCTCCCACAGTTTCATTGGTGTACACAACATTTGTGAACGACCGAAAACCCTGTGGGAGCTGGCTTGCCAGCGATAGCCGCGACTGGATTTCAAGCCGGGCGCCAATTATGCCTACCCCGGATGCGCCGCCGCCAACAGCTCTTTGGTATACGGATGCTGCGGCGAATCAAACACCTCATGACTCGCGCCACGCTCGACCACTTTGCCGTCCTTGATCACAATCATGTCGTGGGCCAGAGCGCGTACCACCGCCAGGTCATGGCTGATGAACAGATAAGTCAGGCCATGTTTTTCCTGCAGATCACGGAGCAGGGCGACCACTTGTTTCTGCACCGTGCGATCCAGTGCCGAGGTCGGTTCATCGAGCAAAATCAGCGCCGGTTTCAGTACCAGCGCCCGGGCAATGGCGATGCGTTGGCGCTGACCACCGGAAAACTCGTGGGGGTAGCGATGACGGCTGTCCGGGTCGAGACCGACTTCCTTGAGCACGCGGATCACCTGTTCGTCGCATTCGTCGGCGGTGGACTCGCAATGCACTTCCAGACCTTCGCTGATGATCTGCGCCACCGACATTCGCGGGCTGAGGCTGCCGAACGGATCCTGAAACACCACCTGCATCTGCCGACGCCATGGTCGCAGTTGCTTCTGGTTGAGACTGTCGAGCGCTTCACCCTGGAAGCGAATACTGCCTTCGGAGTCGAGCAAACGCAGGATCGCCTGACCGAGCGTTGACTTGCCTGAGCCGGACTCACCGACAATGCCTAAAGTCTTGCCGCGCTGAATGTTCAGGCTGATGCCGTCCACTGCGCGCAGGTATTGTTTGCGCTGAAAAAGCCCGCCACCGACGAGGAATTCGACCCGTAGATCCTCGACCTCCAGGACGTTCTCGCGCTCATCACGGGGCAACGCTTCGCCATCAGGCTCGGCGTTGAGCAGCACGCAGCTGTAAGGATGCTTCGGCTCGGTGAAGAGTGTTTCGCAGGGCGCCTGCTCGACAATTTCGCCGGCCTTCATCACACAGACACGCTGGGCGATGCTGCGCACCAGATTGAGGTCGTGGCTGATCAACAGCAGTGACATGCCCAACCGCTGTTGCAGGGATTTGAGCAGCAGCAGGATCTTGCGTTGCACGGTGACATCGAGCGCGGTGGTTGGCTCATCGGCGATCAGCAATTCTGGTTCGCAGGCCAGCGCCATGGCAATCATCACCCGTTGACGTTGGCCGCCAGATAACTGATGCGGATAGGCCTTGAGCCGCTCTTTGGGTTTCTGGATGCCCACCAGTCCGAGCAGCTCGAGGATGCGTTTTTGCGCCTCTTTGCCGCCGAGGCCGCGGTGCAGCAACAGCGTCTCGCCGATCTGCTTTTCGATGGTGTGCAGCGGGTTGAGCGAGGTCATCGGCTCCTGAAAGATCATCGCGATGCGGTTGCCACGCAATTCACGCAGGACCTTCGGATCGGCGCCGACCAGTTCCTGCCCGCGATAGCGAATGCTGCCGCTGGTATGCGCGTCGCTTCCGGGGAGCAATTGCAGGATCGAATGCGCCGTTACCGACTTGCCCGAGCCGGACTCACCGACCAGTGCCAGGCATTCACCGGGGCGGATATCCAGGCACAGGTCGCGCACCACGGTCTGACCATGGAAGGCGACGTTCAGATTACGGATTTCAATCAGGTTGTCAGTCATGGTCACGCTTCAGGATCGAGGGTCGAACGCGTCACGTAACGCTTCGCCGATGAACACCAATAAAGAAAGGATCAGCGCCAGCGTGAAAAACGCCGTCAGTCCGAGCCACGGTGCCTGCAAGTTCTGTTTGCCCTGGCCGATCAATTCGCCCAGCGAGGCACTGCCGGCCGGCATGCCGAAACCCAGAAAGTCCAGCGCGGTGAGGGTGGAAATCGCTCCGGTCAGAATGAATGGCAGGTAGCTCAACGTCGCATTCATGGCGTTGGGCAGGATGTGCCGGACGATCACTTTGCGGTCAGTCAAACCCAAGGCGCGCGCGGCTTTGACGTATTCCAGATTGCGTCCGCGCAGGAACTCGGCACGCACCACGTCCACCAATGCCAGCCATGAAAACAGCGCCATGATCCCCAGCAGCCACCAGAAATTCGGTTCGACGAAACCGGAGAGGATGATCAGCAGGTACAACACCGGCAACCCGGACCACACCTCCAGCAAACGTTGCCCAAGCAGATCGACCCAGCCGCCGTAATAGCCTTGCAAGGCGCCGGCTGCGATGCCGATCACGGCGCTGACAAACGTCAGCATCAGTGCAAACAGAATCGACACCCTTGCGCCGAAGATCACCCGCGCCAACACATCCCGCGACTGGTCGTCGGTGCCGAGCCAGTTGACCGCCGTGGGTGGGCTGGGTGCCGGTTTGTTGAGGTCGTAATTGGGTGTGTCGTCACTGAACGGAATCGGTGGAAACAGCAGCCAGCCACCGTCCTTGCGGATCAGGTTCTGCACGTAGTCGCTGCGGTAATCGGCCTGGAAGGGCAGTTGCCCGCCGAACTCCTGTTCGGTGTGGCGTTTGAATACCGGGAAATACCACTCGCCCTGATAGCTGACCATCAGCGGTTTGTCGTTGGCGATCAGTTCGCCGCCCAACGTCACCACGAACAGACCGATAAACAACCACAACGACCACCAACCCCGGCGGTTTTTCTTGAAACGCTCGAAGCGGCGGCGACCCAGGGGCGAGAGCTTTAACATCAGGCGTTCCTCGCGGCGAAGTCGATGCGCGGATCGACGAGGGTGTAGCACAGGTCGCCGATCAGTTTTATCAGCAAACCGAACAGGGTGAAGATGAACAGCGAGCCGAACACCACCGGATAGTCCCGGGAAACGGCCGCTTCGTAACTCATGCGGCCGAGACCGTCGAGAGAGAAGATCACTTCGATCAGCAGGGAACCGGCGAAGAACACACTGATAAAGGCTTGAGGAATGCCCGACACCACCAGCAACATCGCGTTGCGGAACACGTGGCCATAAAGCACACGGCGCTCGCTCAAGCCTTTGGCCCGAGCCGTGACCACGTACTGGCGGGTGATTTCGTTGAGGAACGAGTTCTTGGTCAGAATCGTCAATGTCGCGAAACCACCGATCACCAGCGCGGTGACCGGCAACACCAGATGCCAGAAGTAGTCGGCGATCTTGCCAAGGGTCGACAACGATTCGAAGTTGTCCGAGACCAGACCTCGCACCGGGAACCAGTTCAGCGAGGTGCCGCCGGCAAACACCACGATCAGGAACATCGCAAACAGAAACGCTGGCATCGCGTAGCCGATGATGATCGCCGTGCTGCTCCAGATATCGAAATGGCTGCCGTGATGCACGGCTTTGCGGATCCCCAGCGGGATCGACACCAGATAAGTGATCAGCGTCGCCCACAACCCGAGCGAGATGGTCACCGGCATTTTTTCCAGAATCAGATCGGTGACCGTCGCGCCACGAAAGAAGCTCTTGCCGAAGTCCAGTTGCGCGTAGTTCTTCAACATCAGCCACAGGCGTTCATGGGCCGGTTTGTCGAAACCGTACTGTTTTTCGATGTCCTTGATCAGTTGCGGGTCGAGACCGCGGCTGGCGCGTGATGTACCGCTCATGGTCTCGCCCGAACCGCCGCCGACATTCGTCCCGCCAATGCCCTGCAAGTGCGCGATCGCCTGCTCGACCGGGCCGCCAGGCGCGGCTTGAATGATGACGAAATTGACCAGCAGAATGATCACCAGCGTCGGAATGATCAGCAGCAAACGCCGCAGTATGTAGCCCCACATCAGCGCGGCCCTCCGGGTCTGCCACGGGTGATTTTCTCGGCGGTCATCTGTTGATTGGTCAGCGGCGTGCGGCTGATTTCCCACCAACTCTCGATGGCTTCGTCATTGCTGGCCTGAACCGACGGAATGCCGAAACGGTTCCACCAGACCGTCGAACTGCCCGGCGGATAGTAGTTGGGAATCCAGTAGTAATTCCATTGCAGCACCCGATCCAGCGCATGGGCGTAGTGCAGCATGTCGGGTTTGGTCGTGGCGCGGATCAGCCCGTTGATCAAGGTGTCCACAGCAGGGTTTTTCAACACCATGTAGTTATTGGCGCCAGGGTCGTTGGCAGATGCAGAGCCGAAATAGTTGAGCAGTTCGCCCCCCGGCGACGTAGTGACAGGGTAACCGGTGACGATCATGTCGTAGTCGCGGTTCATCAAGCGGTTGACGTACTGCGAGGCGTCGATGCGGCGGATGTTGAGGTCGATGCCGATCTGTTTCAGCGTGCGCTTGTAGGGCAGTAACAGACGATCGATGCCGTTCTGGCTGACCAGAAAGGTAAAACTCAGCGGCTCGCCTTCGGCATTCACCAGTTGATCGCCGTCGGGTTTCCAGCCGGCCTGCTCGAGCAATGCGAGGGCTTGCAATTGCTTGTCGCGGATCACGCCGCTGCCATCGGTTTTAGGCGCCTCGAAGACTTTCGTGAAGACCTCGTCGGGAACCTGTCCACGCAACGGTTCAAGGATTTTCAGCTCTTGTGCATCGGGCAACTCCCGCGCCGCCAGATCTGAATTGGAAAAGTAGCTTTGCTGGCGGATGTACAGATTGCGCATCATCTGCCGGTTGCTCCACTCGAAATCCCACAGCATCGCCAATGCCTGACGCACGCGTCGATCCTGGAAAGTCGGTTTTTGCAGGTTGAACACAAATCCCTGGGCAGATTGCGGCGCCTCGGTGGCCAGATGGGCTTTTTGCAGCCGCCCGTCGCTCAGGGCGGGGCTGTCATAACCGATCGAGTAGCCGGTGGCGGAAAACTCGCGGTTGTAGTCATAGGCGCCACCGCGCAGCACCTGGCGTGCGACGTCGGTGTCGCCGAAGTATTCGATGCTGAAATGATCAAAGTTATACAAACCGCGGCTGACCGGCAGATCCTTGCCCCACCAATCGGCATTGCGCTCGAACGTGATACTCCGTCCCGAGTCAACCTTGCCAACCCGATAAGGTCCGCTGCCCAGTGGCGGTTCATAACCACCGCCGCCGGCAAAATCGCGACGCTTCCACCAGTGCTCGGGAAACACCGGCAGGGTCGCGATATCCAGTGGCAAGGTACGGTTTTCATTGCTTTTGAAATCGAAGCGCACGGTCAGCGGTGCTTCCACTTCGAGGCCTTTGACGTCGGCGAACTGTGTGCGATAGCGCAAGCTGCCTTGGGTCATCAACAAATCGAAGGTGTAACGCACGTCTTCGGCGGTGATCGGCTTACCGTCGGCAAAGCGGGCCTTGGGGTTAATAAAGAACCGTAGCGACAGGCCGTCGACCGAGCGCTCCATTTTTTGCGCGACCAGACCGTAGACGGTGTACGGCTCGTCCATCGAACGCTGTGCCAGCGGTGAGTACAGCATGCCGTCGATCTGGCTGACGCCTATGCCTTTGTCTATATAAGGAAGGATGTGGTCGAAGTGGCCGATTTCGAGCGCCGAGCGGCGCATCGTTCCGCCCTTGGGGGCCAGCGGGTTGGTGTAGTCGAAGTGACTGAAGTCTGCGGGGTATCTGGCGGGTTCGCCATACACGGTCAACGCATGTTGCGGTGCAGCGTTCACACCAGCGGCGCCCGACAGCAGGGCGAGGGCGGTGAGCATCAATGTAGGGAAAACCAGTCGCATTGTCAGCCTTGGAACCGGGTAATCGATAGGCGCAAGTTGTACGCGAGAGGCGCGTCAGTCGCCAGCCGTATGTGTAACTGAAACACAACGGCCCACCAAAAGGCGGGCCGTTGTATAGCAATCAGACGAAGGATCAGTCCTGACGGCTGGTGACTTCCAGCAGGTGATAACCGAACTGGGTCTTCACCGGGCCTTGCACGACGTTGATCGGCGCGCTGAAGACCACGGTGTCGAATTCCTTGACCATCTGGCCAGGACCGAACGAACCCAGATCACCGCCCTGACGGCTGGACGGGCAGGTGGAATTGGCTTTGGCGACTTCGGCGAAATCAGCGCCGCCTTCGATCTGGGTCTTGAGTTCGTTGCACTTTTCTTCGCTGGCAACAAGGATGTGGCGGGCAGTGGCTTTAGCCATGGGGAAACTCTCCAATCTATTTCAGTAAAGTGTGGAGCCTACCGGAATCAGTGGCCGAATTCTCGGCAAAGTTCCGTGCGATTGTCGACTATCTGATCACAGATTCGCTGCTTTCAGGCGCGCGGCATGCTCAACGTAAAGACCAATCGGGTCGAGTTGGCCGGGGCAGCCATCGGCAGGGCGGCGCAGTGTGCTCAGGTGATTCAGCGGATAGTCAGACCGGATCACTTGCCCCAGGTGGGAGCTGAAGCGTCCTACGAAACCGTCATTCTGTTGCCCCTCCGTTATGAAATATTGCGATAGCGCCCGGTAAACGCCTTGAATCGGATCGAGAGTGGGCAGGCCGTTTGCCGGTAGCACTCCGCTCCAGGAGTAATAGTGCACGCCATTGACTTGCCCGGGGCCATCGCCGCCCCAAGTGCTGGGCAACCCCTGTGGGTATTTGTCGTTGAAGGCGCCAACCCCCACGGTGGTCAGTGCATTGAGCGCCGCCAACGCGTTCTGCGGCAGGTTGACACTACCGCTGAGCAGTGAAAGGAAGTCGGCAAACAGCGTTGCAACGTTTTGCGCGACCACTTCCGGCAACTGACCCGGAACCAGAGCCTTGCGCAGGAAGTCGGCCAGTTCGGAGCCGTGGTTTGGACCACTGACTGAAGTCACCGAAGCAACGGCGTGCGGAGCAAGCGCCGCCGCGTATCGAGCAGTCAGTGCGCCCTGGCTGTGGCCGATGAGGTTGACTTTGCTGACACCTGTGCCTCGCAGGACGCGATCAATCTGCGCCAGCAATTGCTCGCCCCTCATTTCGTTATTGTGGGTGGCGGAGAGGTGAGGAACAAACACTCGGTTTTGAGCGTTTTTCAGCGCCACCTTGACGTCGTGAAACAGCTCGAAATGGCCAATACGCTCGAATCCGAACAGGCCGTGTACCAGAAGGATGGGATAACGAGTTACAGCATTCCGTTGCATGTTCTTACCTTTTTTCGCAGAAGTTCATTGGGGAATCTGTGGGCCACTCTAAAACACACAACTCGTTGAAGAGGTACGAAGAGGCTTCAATTGGCCGTTGAATCTGGACTAGTGGTCGTGAGAAGTTTCGGAAACAGTCGAAATCCAAATCGGAAGTTCTGGCCGTCTCCCGCAGGAACCTGCTCGATCTTGCGTAAGTTGCCTACCGGCCCCATTGCTTTTGCGCCATGGATGCGGCGAATTGGGCTGATAGCGAGACCGCTCGCAAACGCGTTCAATGTTGGCTGTCGACGCCGTCAATGAAGATAGCGTTTTGCCCAAGGAATGGAATTGCGAATGAACACGCATGAGATCGAGTTTTGCTACCGGATGCGCCACACAGCCAGCGCCAGCAAGACAGGTGAATTGTTGCCAGCAGCAACGCTCGATGCGTTGCAGGGCACTGTCCTGGACCCCTCGCAAAGCAAGGTCGTCGTCCGTATCGCCGCGTATCCAGGCATGGCCAGCGGTGATCAACTGCTGTTGAGCTGGGACGGGCTGGATATCGAGGGCTATGCTTATCAGCATGAAATGGTGCGCTTCGTCAGCGAAGCTCAGGTTGGCAAAGACGTCATTTTTGTTATCAAGGGCATACACGTCGCGGCTTTGGATGGCGGCTCACTGGAGGTCCGCTGGACACTCGTCAGCGCAACATTGCCCGAGCCCGCAGTGTCTGCACCTCTGCAATTGTCTGTGGGGGATACGCGGGCGCAGTTGCTGGCGCCGCACGTCGAAGGTGCAAGTGGCGCGACGCTGGATCCGGCGCGTGTCGCTGAAGGCGTACTCATCACGCTGCAGCCATACGCCCGCATGGCTGCAGGCGATCAGGTTTCGCTAATGTGGTCTGGCGACGCATCACCCCTGTCGTTCAGCGATCGATTGAAAGTCGAAACCTTCGCAGTCTCCGATGTCCTGTCATTTTGGGTCGAGCCTGAATTCATCGCGGCACATCTTGGTGCCGAGGTTTCGGTACGCTACCGAATCGAGCAGGAGGGTGGAGTGGTGCGCGAATCCGAGCCAGCGCGAATACTGATCACGCCGTTGCTGCTAGGCGAGCTGGATGCGCCTGATGTACTGGAAGCTGAGGATGGTGTGCTACTGACGGAGGATTCGATTGATGGCGTCACTGTGGTGATCGGCAATGCCCAAACGCAAGAGGGTGAGTTGGTTTACCTCAAGTGCGACGGTGCATATTTCAATCATCGGGATGACCGTGAAATCACCCGGGAAACCGCAGGCAAACCGCTGATTTTCATCGTTCCACAGCGCTTCTGGCGTGAGCATCATGGGTCGACCGTCTCTGTCGCCTACACGGTCGAGCGTCTGGACGATGTCAGTCAGGCCTCTGCGGTAACACTGGTGCGGGTCGAGGCGTAGCTGCGACACGATTCTCCCTCCGGTTTTTAACCAACCGGAGGGCAGGTCTTGCTATCAGCCTCTGGTTTGCGCGCCAAGGCGTTGAGCCGCATCGAGCAGCAGTTGCTCGGTTGCGCTGAAACCCAGGCAGCCATCAGTGATCGAAACACCGTATTGCAGCGGTGCACTCAGTGGCTGACAACCTTCGAACAGATGCGACTCCAGCATCATGCCAATCAACGAACGATCGCCCTGCAAGCGCTGTTCAAGCACTTCGTTGAACACGCCTGGCTGGCGCAATGGATCCTTGCCACTGTTGGCGTGACTGCAGTCGACCATGATCCGGCTGGGGATCTTCAGGCGGATCAGTTCGGCGTGAATCCGTGCCACGCTCTCGCGATCATGATTCGGCCCTTGATGGCCGCCTCGCAACACTAGATGGGTGTCAGGGTTGCCGGATGTCTGAATGATGGCCGGGTGTCCCTGGCTGTCGACGCCGAAATGCCGATGAGGGTGGGCTGCCGAACGCATGGCGTCAACGGCAACGGTCGCACCACCGTCGGTGCCGTTCTTGAAGCCCACCGGCATGCTCAAGCCACTGGCCATTTCGCGATGGATTTGCGATTCAGTGGTGCGTGCGCCGATCGCAACCCAGCTCAGCAGATCGTCGAAGTAACCGGCGGCCATCGGTTGCAGCAGTTCGGTCGCCACCGGCAAACCCAGTCGGATCATTTCCAGCATCAGCTCGCGGGACAGTGCCAGGCCACCGGCCATGTCATCACTGCCATCCAGATGCGGGTCGTAGGCCAGGCCTTTCCAGCCGACAGTGGTGCGAGGTTTTTCGACGTAGGCGCGCATGACCAGCAGCATTTCGTCGCTGACTTGTTCAGCCAGCCGGGCGAGTTTGCCGGCGTATTCAAGGGCGGACTGAGGGTCGTGGATTGAGCAAGGGCCGACAATGATCAGCAGGCGCTGGTCTTCGCCGTTGAGGATCGCGCGAACCGCTTGGCGGTGGGCGGCGACCTGGCGGCTCAAGGCATGGCTCAATGGCAATTGCTGCTTGAGTTGCAACGAGCTCGGCAGACGCAGGGTCAGGGCTTCGTTGGCGCAAGTGTGGGTGGACAATGGCAGTGCAGAAACGGACGAGTTCATATTCGGTCTTCCTGGGCAGGCGGCGGGTGCTTCCCGCTCGCTCGGCCCTACTGGGGTGTTCGACAATTGGCCGTATTGGCTACGTGTTCGGGTTTGCCACCTGTAGGTGACCGATCGGAGGCGGCAGGCTGTCCCGAGCGGAGGCTGGTAAATCGCCAGGCGCTAAAGCTGTCGTAACGGTAATAAGTGGCGTAGTTCATTTCGTGAATCCTCAAAAGTGTCTGTTGTGTTGCTGAAAAGTTTGTGGCCTGAAAAAACAAAACCCCCGGTCGGGAGGCCGACCGGGGGTTGAGAAATCTCTGGTAGGCGACCCGTTTACTTGGGCGCCATGTGGGTATCAGGCGCGCCAGTGGCTAAACCAATACCCAAAATAAAAGCTGACTGGAGCGCAAACGTCATTCGCCCGGGCAGCCGCAACCGAGCGCAGGGCGCTGGCGGTATGAAGCTGTGAGAGGGCGTTGAACATGGTCTGTCTCCGATGAATGCGCCGAGCTTACTAGAGGCCTATACGCCTCAGCAATCAGAAAATGCTATCGAGCAGCCAATGAAACACCTATCGCTTGAGTCCGGCATGTGTTGTGACACACTCCGCTGTTACCCGCAGATGGCAGGAGCGGGCAAGTCCGTGATGGAGGCAAGATGAGATTTCGTATGTGTCGCGCGACACCTGAAGACTTGGTGTTTGCCCGCGCTCTCACCTGTCAGAACATGCTGCATTACTACATTCATCATGAGCTGTTGTGGCAGGACGAGGCGTTCGACGTGGCATGGTCGGGGCGTGAAAACTGGCTGATAGTGCTTGATGACGTACCGGCGGGTTTTTTCAGTCTGAGTCGGGATGTGCGGGCGCTGTATATTCGTGAATTGCAAATGGCTGAAGCCTTTCGGGGGCAGGGCGCAGGATCCTGGGTGATCGATCAGGTTATAGGCATGGCCCGACAGGAAAGGCGTCCGGCGTTACGTCTGACGGTATTCGAAAATAATCCGGCAAAGAAATTGTATGAGCGAAAAGGCCTACACGTGCAAGGCGAGGATGAGTGTTTCCTGCGAATGCAGCTCGATATCAGTACACCTGTGCTCTGAAACCCACGGCCGGCAAGCCTTGAATGATCGTTTGAAACTTTTTAAATGAAGCTTGCCGCTAGGTCTGTCGGGCACTTTTTGCTAAGGTGTCCGGCATCCCAATAAGACCATATCGCGAGGTGTCTGCTTGATTAGGGTGCTAGTGGTCGATGACCATGATCTGGTTCGTACGGGCATTACACGGATGCTGGCCGATATTGATGGCTTGCAGGTGGTTGGCCAGGCCGAGTCCGGGGAAGAATCCCTGATCAAGGCCCGAGAGTTGAAACCCGATGTGGTCCTGATGGACGTCAAGATGCCTGGCATCGGCGGACTGGAGGCCACGCGCAAACTGCTGCGCAGTCATCCAGACATCAAGGTGGTCGCGGTTACAGTGTGTGAAGAGGATCCTTTTCCTACACGGTTGCTGCAGGCTGGCGCAGCGGGTTATCTGACCAAGGGCGCCGGGTTGCCGGAAATGGTCCAGGCCATTCGCCTGGTATTTGCCGGGCAGCGCTATATCAGCCCGCAGATTGCCCAGCAATTGGCGATCAAGTCCTTTCAGCCGTCCAATGACTCACCCTTCGATGCCTTGTCCGAGCGCGAAATCCAGATCGCATTGATGATTGTCGGCTGCCAGAAGGTACAGATCATTTCCGACAAGTTGTGTCTTTCACCGAAAACCGTGAACACCTATCGCTACCGTATTTTCGAGAAGCTTTCGATCAGCAGCGACGTCGAGTTGACACTTTTGGCGGTTCGTCACGGCATGGTTGATGCCAGCCTCTGACATGACTGAAACATTCGATTCCAGTGCCTTTCTGTCGACCGTCAGCGGGCGCCCCGGCGTGTACCGCATGTTCGACAGCGATGCGCGCCTGTTGTATGTCGGCAAGGCCAAGAACCTCAAGAAGCGACTGGCCAGCTACTTTCGCAAAACCGGCCTGGCGCCGAAGACGGCTGCACTGGTCGGACGCATTGCTCAGGTCGAAACGACCATCACCGCCAATGAAACCGAGGCGCTGCTATTAGAGCAGACGCTGATCAAGGAATGGCGGCCGCCGTACAACATTCTGTTGCGCGACGACAAATCGTATCCGTATGTATTTTTGTCCGATGGCCAATTCCCGCGTTTGAGCATTCATCGTGGGGCAAAGAAGGCCAAGGGCAAATATTTCGGGCCCTATCCAAGTGCTGGCGCCATCCGTGAAAGTCTGAGCCTGCTGCAGAAAACGTTCTTCGTCCGTCAGTGTGAAGACAGTTACTACAAGAACCGTACCCGCCCGTGCCTGCAATATCAGATCAAGCGTTGCAAGGCGCCTTGCGTCGGGCTGGTCGAGCCTGATGTTTATGCTGACGACGTGCGTCATTCGGTGATGTTCCTCGAAGGGCGCAGTCATGCGCTGACCAACGAGCTGTCCAGTGCGATGGAAGAGGCGGCGATCAACCTCGAATTCGAGCGCGCCGCCGAGTTGCGTGATCAGATCGCTCTGCTGCGCCGTGTGCAGGATCAACAAAGCATGGAGGGGGGCACGGGCGATATCGATGTCATCGCGGCCTTCGTCAACCCGGGCGGCGCCTGCGTGCATTTGATCAGCGTCCGTGGCGGGCGCGTGCTGGGTAGCAAGAACTTCTTCCCGCAGGTCGGGATTGATGAAGACGTTTCTGAAGTCATGGCGGCGTTTCTAGGTCATTACTTCATCAGCAGCCCGGAGCGCGACCTGCCCAGCGAGCTGATCGTCAACGTGATGCACGAAGACTTTCCGACGGTGATCGAGGCGATCCATGAATTGCGTGGTCGCGAACTGGCCATCAGTCATCGGGTACGTGGCACGCGCGCGCGTTGGCAGCAATTGGCTGTTACCAACGCCGAGCAGGCTTTGGGTGCGCGTCTGGCCAATCGTCAGCACACAGCGGCGCGGTTTGAGGCCTTGGCTGAAGTGCTGAACCTGGATGAGCCACCGCAACGGCTTGAGTGTTATGACATCAGTCACTCCAGTGGTGAGGCGACGGTCGCTTCCTGCGTGGTCTTTGGTCCGGAAGGCGCGATCAAATCGGATTACCGTCGCTACAACATCGAAGGTGTCACGGCGGGCGACGATTACGCCGCCATGCACCAGGCCCTGACGCGCCGTTTCAGCAAACTCAAGGACGGCGAGGGTAAGTTGCCGGACATTCTGCTGGTAGACGGTGGCAAGGGTCAGCTATCGATGGCTCGCGACGTGCTTAATGAATTGGCCGTACCGGATTTGATCCTGCTCGGTGTCGCGAAGGGTGCAACGCGCAAGGCGGGTTTCGAAACGTTGTATCTGAATGATGCGGCGCACGAGTTCACCTTGCGCGGTGACTCGCCGGCGCTGCACCTGATTCAGCAGATACGCGACGAAGCGCACCGTTTTGCAATTACGGGACACCGGGCACGTCGTGGCAAAACCCGCCGTACGTCAACGCTGGAAGGCGTTGCTGGAGTAGGGCCGACCCGACGTCGCGACTTGTTGAAACATTTTGGTGGATTGCAGGAGCTGACTCGTGCAAGCATCGAAGAGATAGCGAAAGCCCCGGGGATCAGTAAAAAGCTCGCAGAGTCGATTTATGCGAACCTGCATAGCGAGTAGAATGCCCCTTCACCTCGTAGCCAGTTGTGCCGATGAATATCCCTAATTTGATTACCGTTCTACGCGTCCTGCTCATCCCGATCTTCATTCTGCTGTTCTATCTGCCATATCAGTGGAGCTACATGGCCTCCGCCTCGGTGTTTGCCTTTGCGGCAGCAACGGACTGGCTGGATGGTTATCTGGCGCGGCGCCTGGAGCAAAGCACTCCGTTCGGAGCGTTTCTTGATCCGGTCGCTGACAAACTCATGGTCGCCGTTGCGCTGGTGCTGCTGGTTCAAGAGCACGGCAACCTCTGGCTCACGCTGCCAGCGGCGGTAATTATCGGTCGCGAGATCGTCGTTTCGGCACTGCGTGAATGGATGGCCGAACTCGGTGCGCGCGCCCACGTGGCTGTATCGAATCTCGGCAAATGGAAAACCGCAGCGCAAATGCTCGCGTTGGTGATTCTGTTAGCTCATCCGAAGGACTTCAACTTCTGGGTTATCTTGGGTTACGCCTTGCTCCTGGTGTCGGCAGGCCTGACTTTGTGGTCGATGGTTCAATACCTGCGCGCCGCCTGGCCGCATCTGAAGACTGATGTAGAAAAGAAATAAAACTTTTTTGAATCAAGGGGTTGACGGAGCTTCTTAATTCTATAGAATGCGCATCACCAAGCGGGAATAGCTCAGTTGGTAGAGCACGACCTTGCCAAGGTCGGGGTCGCGAGTTCGAGTCTCGTTTCCCGCTCCAATTTGTACGTGTTTGTTGTTGTGCTACTGACAGCAGATGCTTTGAGGCCGAGTAGCAAAATGGTTATGCAGTGGATTGCAAATCCACCTACGCCGGTTCGATTCCGACCTCGGCCTCCACTATAAACAAGCTCCGTAGATCCATGATTTACGGAGCTTTTTTATTTGCAGTGCGTTGCAAGATTTAGTCTTGAAAAACGGCCATTGCGAACTTGCTTCACCGGGAAGTGATGTATATATTTCCCGCTCGGCTGCTGGAGCCTGCATCCTGTCAGGATTGCGAGCAAGCCGCTGGAAACAGCAACACAGCGCTACCGCCCGAATGGCGAAACTGGTAGACGCATGGGACTTAAAATCCCCCGCTCGTAAGGGCGTGCCGGTTCGATTCCGGCTTCGGGCACCATCTATATCAAGAGCTTGCATGACATACCTCATGCAAGCCCTTAGTTCTTTTTTCCGCAATCAAAAAATCTTTTATGCAATTCCTGCCCTTCTGTCACTTCGTAGGGGGTTACCTTCATGCCCTTACGCGTCCGGATATCCTGTTCTTTCAGCCCGACAGATGCATGCCCTAACTGGCCTCGAGCTGCGTGGATGCTCTCTGTTGGCTCCTCTTCGCCCGCTTTCGCTTTTGCTCGTATCCCGAATTTGAAATTTTGCTTGCGGAATTCAGGCGCAACCGGCACGTAACATTCATTCAGTGGAACTCGGCGTTGTCCGATTCATAATGGCGTGGTGAGCGAAAACGGAAGGCGCAGTTCTTCGACAGGCCCTGTATCCCTGCCGCACATTTCGTCGTGCACGCATTGCTGCACCAGCACGCAAGGAAATGCAGGGACGGTTTGCAGCAAGTCACGCAGGTGGGTGATCGAACGCAGGTGCATCGGCTTGGTCGCATCATCAAGCAAGGTGAACTTGCCGTGGTCCAGGCGAATCCGTGCCAGATAAAAACCACCTTCGAGTGACAGCAGTTCCAGCTCGCGTATTTCGCTGTTGGCCGCGTGTTCGGTGAGGGTCTTCAGGTTCATGCTTCACTCCTTGCCTACCAGGGCAGGCGTTCTCCATCGTAAGCAAAGAAATGGCCGCTGTCGGCCGGCGTCAACTGGTCTATCAAGGTCAGTAATTGGGCCGCGGCAATGTCTGCCGGCCGGGCACTGGAGGCTCCGCGGAAAGGTTGCGACAACCCCGAGACAACCGTGCCTGGGTGCAGACTGAGCAAGCGGCTCTGCGGGCGAGTGCGTGCCAGTTCGATGGCGGCGGTCTTGATCAGCATGTTCAGTGCAGCCTTGGAGGCGCGATAGGCGTACCAGCCGCCCAAACGGTTGTCGCCAATGCTCCCGACCTTTGCCGAAAGCATCGCCATCGCTCCCATAGGATCGAGCAGCGGCAGAAAGTGGCGCAGCACCAATGCCGGCCCCAGCGCGTTCACTTGAAACACGGTCTGAAGCGCCTCCGGCTCAATTGCACTGAGGCTTTTTTCCGGCTTGATTCCGTCGCGATGGAGCAGGCCGGCCGCGTGTACGATCAGTTGATACGGTGCTTCGGATGCCAGCTCGGTGGCGGCGCTGGCAATCGTTTCGGGTCGTTCAAGGTCCAGCTCCGGAACGGTATGGCGCCCCAGCGCGCGAACGCCGGCACAGAGCGGATCCTGTTCGAGCTGTTCGCAAAAAGCCGTGCCGAGGGTTCCACTGGCGCCGATCACCAGCGCGCGATAACCGTCGCCTAGCGAGGCCATGGTCAATACGCGATTCATTGGCTCGCTCCGGCGCCCTGGCGACGGAAGAATAGCGTCACCAGGCCGACCTCTACCCCGAACTTGGACATAGCGGTGCGGTTGATCAACGTGTCCTCGTCCATCAGGTACATCCAGTCGTCCATGCTCATTTCGTAGGTCGAGTCGTCGACCGGGAGGTTCAGGCGATAACGCCAGTGCAGCGTGTTTCCAGCGATTTGGCCCTTGGCGACACCCACCACATCATCCGCGCGACCGCTCCAGCGCCCCTGGCCCTCGGGCGTGAGGGTCCAGACGCGGCGCTGGCGTGTGCCGTCGCTGTATTTGAAGCGCTCGTCGAGAATCAGGTTGTTGCCCTCGCGGTGGCTGACGATGTTGACCTCGAAGCGCTTGACAACCTCACCGCTGCGCTTCTGAAACATCCCCCAGGCTTTGACGGGCTGGCTGAAAAAATGCTCCAGATTCAATGCCGGTTGCTGATCCGCATAACGGGCGACATCCACACTGCTGCAACTCCCGACGCTGAGGGCCATTGCCAGTATCAGTAGAAATCGGGTCATTGCCTTACTCCCTGAAGTACAAAGGTGACGAGTGTGAAGTTTCGAACTATGGGCTTGTACAATGGGCAGGCCCTGTATAGGTTTATCGCCGTCCGATCAGCTGCAGAAACTCCTGCCGCGTCGTCGAACTATCACGGAAGGCGCCCAGCATTACGGAGGAAGTCATGACCGAATTCTGCTTCTCTACGCCGCGCATCATCATGCACATGTGCCTGGCTTCAATGACCACCGCCACACCGGCGGCATCGGTGATCTGCTGGATGGCTTCAGCAATCTGCCGGGTGAGGTTTTCCTGGATCTGCAGGCGACGCGCGAACATATCAACCACTCGCGCGACCTTTGATAGCCCCAGCACCCTGCCGGTGGGGATGTAGGCCACATGCGCCTTACCGATAAAGGGCAGCATGTGGTGCTCACACAAGGAATAAAGCTCGATGTCGCTGACGATCACCATTTCATCGCTCTGCGACTCGAACAAGGCACCGTTGGTGACGTCTTCCAGGCTCAACGTGTAGCCATTGCACAGATACTGCATCGCTTTGGCGGCACGCTTGGGCGTGTCTAACAGCCCCTCGCGCTCGGGGTTCTCACCGACGCCGACGAGAATTTCACGGTAATGGCTGGCTAGTAGTGGGTTCATTGAAGTGTCTCGTGGCGTTGGTATGGGTGAGGGCCAATCCATAGCTAAAAAGTTGTACGCCGCTAAGTGCGCTGTATAGGTTTTATTCAAGATAGGCTGAAAAAAATCATCTGACAATGAATCGGCAATCTTTTTGTGCAGATGCGAAAACTTCACATCGCAGATGTATGAGGTTGCTCGGATAGCTTCTCGGAAGCCAATGCTCACGACGTGCACTTACAACCTGGGATGGGAAACACTTACATGGCAGTGCCGCCAACCATCGCGGTATCGGCGGCGAACCTGAGTTCAGTGTTAATGCTCAGAAGGGTGAAGCAGGCGATAGCAACGCGTTTGACGAACGCGTGAATGATGCGTCTCTTTGATTCTTCGACCCGTCGAATGTGAGGCGATGGATCTACGCAGAGACACGAAAAAAGGGCCGAGAGAATCGGCCCTTTTTATGCTGTCCTAAACAAAGGCTTGTCCGCTAAAGCCGCGGGGCAGCCGCTGAAGTCCGACCATCGTCGTCAGCCGTTCAATCCATTCGGCGCGCCAGTTTGCTGGGCCGTGTGAGGTTTTTGCGTGTCGCGCGGTGCGGCGGGCCGCGTTGCGCTGGTCTTTTCTTGCTTGTTTGAAGGCATCGGTATTGCGGCAACTGCGGCATTTCACGCGATTGAGTTCTTTGCTCGCGCTCAGTTGTTCGCCTTTGTGACCACAGGCCAGGTGCCCGTCGACGTTGAAATGGATGACCATGCACTGTCTCCTTCGTGACGTGTATAGATTTTGACCATTTCAATACAACGACGTTCGGGGCGGTTTTCGGCAGGCAAAAAAACACCCGCATGCGGGCGGGTGAGAGGGGTGTTTCTAAAGGAGTGACGCTACTGTAGGCCAGCAGATGTGATGGTTATGTGAAAAGAACCACGCCAGTTCACAATCCAGATAAAACGCGCCCAAGCAGGATTTCAGTGACACTCGTGCCACCTCGGGTGATTACCGCTGAAAACCCGTTGTCATCTGAAGCGAGGCAGTGGCCGATCAATAGGCTTTAGCGCCGACAGTGAGTTGCGGATCAGCGGAGTATCTTTTTCGATGTCATTCAGGCGATCGCGGATGCGCAGGGCTGTCGGGTGCCCGCCTTGATGATCGACCCAGTCGGCTATCTCTTTGCAAGCGGCCGCGAGGCGCGCCTGCCGGGCGTCGAGCAGGGTGAGGAGGGTGGTGATGGACTCTTTTTCGGACATGAAACACCTCCGTACTTTGAAACCGCTGAGCGGCAGCAAAAAGCCCGCGAGTTGCGAGCTTTCTGCCGATGGGGCGCTGCTCCTTCAGCTGGTTTCAGTATAGACCCGCTGCTGATCGGCATCAGCTTGATAACTGTCGGGCCGGTGTGGTTGAACTGGCTGCGTTGAGACGCTTGCATTCGTCTCGGGCGTCCCCTTCCACGTCGTAGCCATCGCCAATGAAACCGCCAGTGCGAGTATCGCAGATGCGAAACCAGCTCTTGGCTTCTGCGGGATCATGCTGGCTATCAGTGGCGCGTCGCCCGTGAATGATGATCTTGTTGCAACGCTTCACGACGAAAATGTCTTCCATGGCGTCACCGCAGTTGATTCGTGTCACATCTACTATAGAAGCCTTAAGCAATTGTGCAAAAAACAGTCAGGTCAATTCGTCGGTTGCAGGCGCCATCCTTCGGCGTGCCACTGCAGTTCATGGGTTGGGTTTAACGCCCGTAGAAACGCCTGATCGTGGGAAACCGCCACAATCGCCCCGGGAAATGTCTGCAAGGCTTGCTCGAAAGCTTCCACCGAGGTCAGATCAAGGTGATTGGTCGGCTCATCGAGCAGCAGTAATTGCGCGGGTGTCTGGCGCCATAACGCCAGAGCAAGCGCGGCTTTCAGGCGTTCACCGCCACTGAGTGAACCGCAGGGCAGGGTGACGCGTTGCGCGTTGAGTTGCAGGTGTGCCAGGTAACTGCGCAACGTGCCTTCGCTCAGCGGTGTTTGTTGCTCCTTCAGCTGTTCAACGATAGACATACGATCATCCAGCAACGTCAGTTGCTGATCGAGGAAAGCCAACGGCACATGGGCGAAGCAGGCGCCGGACAGTGGCTTCAGTTCACCGCTTAGCAGGTTCAACAAAGTCGATTTGCCGCAGCCGTTCGGACCACTGACCGCAATGCGCATCGGCCCGTGGATGGCGAGGTTCAGCCGTGTCGATGGCGCGTCAACCGGTAGCCACGGCAAACGGGCGTCGATCAGCGTGCAGACCTGGCGCGTGCTCGGCACGATGCTTCCCGGCAGATTGATCAAGACGCCGCCGTCAGGTAGGACCTTCGCGAAGGCGTCTCGCACCCGGGTATCGAGATCGGTTTTATGTGACTGCTGGCCAAGGCGCACGTGGCCCATGATTTCCCGCGCAGCCGCTTTCATCGCCGCCCGTTCGAAGCCGGCCATGTTGGCGGTCTGTGCGTCGCGTCGACTGCTGGCGGCGTGCCGCTGGATTGTGTCGTGCTCGCGTTGCAGTCGTGCACGCTGGCGCTGGCGTTCGACTCGGGCCTGATCGAGCTTTGCCTGCGCCGCAGCTTGATGGATCTGCCGCTGTTCAGTGAATTCTGAATAGCGCCCTCTGAAGACAGTCGCCCCCAATGGCGTGAGTTCGACAATTCGACGCATCTGTTCCAGTAACTGGCGGTCGTGACTGACGACAATCAGGCCACTGCGCCATGCTTCCAGTGTTTTCAACAGCCATTGCCGACCCGCGCTGTCGAGGTGGTTGGTCGGCTCATCCAGCACCAGTAATTGCACGGGGTTCAGCAGCGCACCGATCAGGGCGATTCGGGCCTGCTGGCCACCGCTGAGCGTTTGCGTCAGGTCGGTGGCAACGATGTCGGGCAGTCCGGCTTCATCCAGTCGCTGACGCAAGCGCTCCGGTAAATCCCAGCGTTCGCCGATGAGGTCGAAATCCTCGCTACTGGCGCAACCCATCTCCAGCCGCTCGAGCGCCGCGAGTCCCGGCGCCGTGCCTGTTGCGTCGGCTACTGTTTGCCCGCAGGAGGCGACGAAGTTTTGCGCAACGTAATTCACCGAAACTGAACGCACCAAACTGCCGGTGCCAGGCTGCAATTGTCCGGCTATCAGCCGCGCGAGCACGCTTTTGCCGACGCCATTGCGACCCACGATAGCCGTCGGCAGATGATCGAATTTGAGATTGAGGTCGTTGAAAATCGTCTCGCCATTGGCGAATTGAAAGCCCATTTGATTCAGGGAGACGAGTGCAGGCGTACGCGAGACGTGAGTCATCGGCACCTCCAGAAAATGTCGTGAAAACTGACAAGCGCTAATAAGCGGCAAGTCGCGATTACATTTTTAGAAGGCCGGGTTGTTCACGTTTGCGATCATCCTGAGGAGGGAAGGTGGCTAGCCTAGAGGACGACGCACAGCCGATCAAGGGGCGACTGCCATCTCGCTCATGCGTTCGAGAAACATCGCGAGCGCCACTTCTTCGGTGCGCAGCCCCTTGCGTACGCGTGGGCGCGGCAATTCGGCAAGCGCGCCGAGCATGAAATTTTCCACCACGGCAGGGTGGATGTAGCACTTGCGGCACACTGCAGGCGTGTTGCCCAACTGTTTGGCAACGCCTTTGACCATGTCCACCACATGCCGTTTAGCTTCGGTTTCTGACTCATGTTTTAGCTCGCGCAACACGGCGAGGGCCAAGGCACTGCCGGCCCAGGTGCGGTAGTCCTTGGCGGTGAAGTCGGCGCCGGTCAGGGTTTTCAGGTAGGTGTTGACGTCGGAAGAGCTGACAGTGTGCCGTTCGCCATGTTCATCCAGATACTGAAACAGGTTCTGCCCGGGAAGTTCCAGGCAGCGTTTGATGACCCGCGCCAGGCGCCGGTCCTTCACGGTGATCTGGTGTTCGATACCGCTCTTGCCGCGAAACTGGAACAGAATCGCGCTGCCGTTGACCTCGACATGCCGACTGCGCAGGGTGGTCAGACCGTAGGAGCGATTATCCCGCGCGTATTGCGTATTGCCGACTCGAATCAAAGTCGCATCGAGCAAGGTGATCACCGTGGCCATGACCTTGTCGCGACTGAAGCCCGGTGCAGCCAACAGTGCTTCCAGTTGTTTACGTAACTTCGGTAATGCCTGGCCGAACTCGCGTAGCCGCGAATACTTGTCGGCATCACGCACTTCACGCCAGCGCGCGTGATAACGGTATTGCTTGCGACCACGGGCATCGCGGCCGGTGGCTTGAAGATGACCGCTCGGGTCGGGGCAGATCCACACGTCGGTGTAGGCTGGCGGCACGGCGAGGGCGTTGATGCGTTTGATTTCATCCGCATCGGTAATGCGTTGGCCCGACGGTTCGAAATAACTGAACTTGCCGCGCAGTTTTTTGCGGGTGATGCCGGGCTGTGTGTCATCGACGTAATGCAGGTCGGATGGCAGTGCATCGGTCAGCTCGGTGTCGGGCATGGCGGCTTCCTTCGGTGGCGCGGTGGTCGTTAAAACCATTGACCGCACGCCGAAGCCGTCGTGCCGAATGATTTACGCGAGCACCGCGACTGCCTTTATTTGCGCCCACAATTGCAGGCCGGGACGCACGCCCAATTGGTCGCGAGAGAACCTGGTAATGCGCGCCAGCAACGGCGTGCCGCCCGCGTCGAGACGAATCAACACATGCGCGGCATTGTCCGCCGCCTGCTCACTGATGACGGTGACCGGCAGGCGATTGAGGATGCTGCTGGATTCGCTGTTTTGCAGGGTCAGGCTGATGTCGCGCGCATGTACCTTGCAACGCAAGGTCTGGCCCACCGCCATTGGCGCATGCGTTACGCGGATGCTCATTTCGGTGGCCGGCAATTGCAGGCTCAGCAGCTGATAATCCGCGTCGTAGGCACAGACCTGACCTTCGATGATCACGCCCGCGTCATCGCCCATGGCCATCGGCAAGTCCAGACGGGCCAGGGTTTCACCAATCGGCCCGCTGGCCAGGGCCTTGCCGTCGCTGAGCAGCACCAGATGATCGGCCAGGCGCGCGACCTCGTCCTGCGCATGGCTGACGTACAGCAGCGGAATATCGAGCTCATCATGCAAGCGTTGCAGATAGGGCAGGATTTCGTTTTTGCGCTGACTGTCGAGTGCTGCCAGCGGCTCGTCCATCAACAGCAGTTTCGGGCTGGTCAGCAGCGCACGGGCGATGCCGACACGCTGACGCTCGCCACCCGAGAGATGCTGGGGATGACGCTCAAGCAAATGACCGATGCCGAGCAATTCAGTCGCGTGCGTCATGTCGACCCGGCGCTGGGACTTGGCAATGCGTTTGAGGCCGAATTGCAGATTGGCCAACACTGACAAATGTGGAAACAGGCTGGCCTCTTGAAATACATAACCCAGTGCGCGTTTGTGCGGCGGGACGAAAATACCGTTGTCGCTGTCCTGCCACACCTCGTCGTTGACCCGGATAAAGCCTTGCTCTGCGCGTTCAAGCCCGGCGATACAGCGCAGGCACGTGGTTTTGCCCGACCCGGAATGGCCGAACAGCGCGCTGACGCCGCGGCCCGGCAAGTGCAGATCGACGTTCAGGCTGAAGCCTGAATAGGTCATTTTCAAACGTGCATCAATCATCGATCAGCTCCAGCCCGCGCGGGTCTTGCGGCTGGAGTACAGCGCAAGCAACACCACAAACGAAAACACCAGCATCGCGCCAGCCAGCCAGTGGGCCTGTGCGTATTCCATCGCTTCAACGTGATCGTAGATTTGCACCGAGACCACGCGGGTCTTGTCGGGGATATTGCCGCCAATCATCAGCACGACGCCGAACTCACCGACGGTATGTGCGAACCCGAGGATGGCCGCTGTGATGAAACCGGGGCGGGCCAGGGGCAGGATCACGCTGAAAAAGGTGTCCCACGGATTGGCGCGCAACGTTGCGGCAACTTCCAGCGGGCGGGTGCCGATTGCCGAAAACGCGTTTTGCAACGGTTGCACCACGAACGGCATGGAATAGATCACAGAACCAATCACCAGCCCGGTGAAACTGAACGTCAGAGTGCCGAGCCCCAGCCATTGGGTGAACTGGCCAAGAAAACCGTGTGGTCCCATCATCAGCAACAGATAAAAACCGATGACGGTCGGCGGCAGCACGAGGGGCAGGGCGACGATCGCCCCGACCGGGCCGCGCAACCATGAGCGGGTACGCGACAACCACAGCGCGATCGGCGTGCCGATAACCAAAAGGATCGCGGTGGTCAGGGACGCCAGTTTCAGGGTCAGCCAGATCGCCGCGAAATCGGCACTCGTCAGCGACATTTAGAGTTGGTAGCCGTAAGACTTGATCACCGCAGCGGCTTTCGGGCCCTTGAGGTATTCAACCAGTGCCTTGGCCGCGGCGTTGTCCTTGCCTTTGCTGAGGATCACCGCGTCCTGTTTGATCGGGTCATGCAGGCTGGCCGGTACGATCCACGCCGAACCGCTGGTGACTTTGCCTTCCTTGTAGATCTGCGACAGCGCGACGAAGCCGAGTTCGGCGTTGCCAGTCGAAACGAACTGGTAGGCCTGAGTGATGTTTTGGCCTTCGACGATCTTGGCTTTGGTCGCTTCGGTCAGTTTCAGTTTTTCCAGCACTTGCGTGGCTGCCAGGCCATATGGCGCGGTTTTCGGATTGGCGATGGACAGGTGCCGGTATTCGTTTTTCTTCAGGACCTCACCTTTGGCATCGATGTAACCGTCCTTCGCCGACCACAGCGCCAGAGTGCCAACGGCGTAAGTGAAGCGCGAGCCCTTGACGGTATCGCCTTCTTTTTCCAGTTTTTCCGGCGTGGTGTCGTCCGCCGAGAGAAACACTTCGAACGGTGCGCCGTTCTTGATCTGAGCGTAAAACTGGCCGGTGGCGCCATAGGCTGCGACCAGTTTGTGACCGGTGTCTTTTTCGAAATCGGCAGCGATGGCCTGAATCGGTGCCGTGAAATTCGCAGCAACAGCAACCTGCACTTCATCAGCCTGAGCAGCACTGATGGCGAATACTGCAAGCAGTGAGGTGAGACAGACAGGGGCAAAACGTGAGGCACGAATGGTCATGTAGCAGCTCCGTTGTGGGCGGTGCACAGGGCAGTTTTACTCGAGGTGGACTGCGCCATTGCAAAGGGGGAAATCGCTATGTAGCGAAATATATAGCGATCCCCACTGTGTGGCGAGAGGATTTATCCTGACGGACCGCTTGACCTGAAACGCATCCCCCGCGCGGCATCAACGCACAATCAGCTTCGCCAATGCACCCTCGGCCAATTGGCGAGTCAGTTCAGCACTGCTGAGGTCTTGGCCCAGCGTGAAAGCCTGGCCTGCCCAGAGGTTGGCGAACTGCGCATCATCTTTTGCACGCAGCGGCATCAGGGCGCCACCGGCCAACGGGAATGCCGGTGCTTTGGCCGACATTGGCCCCAGTTCGCGCATCACGCGGTTGAGAATGCCCCGCGCCGGGCGTCCAGTGAAAATGTTGGTGATCGCGGTTTCACTCTCTTTGGCAGTGCGCAGAGCCTTGTGATGAGAGGCGCTGACTTTGGCTTCCGGGGTGAACAGGTATGCGGTGCCGACCTGTACCGCTGACGCCCCCAGCATGAAGGCTGCCGCGACGCCTCGCGCATCGGCGATTGCACCGGCGGCAATCACCGGCACGGACACCGCATCGACGATCTGCGGCACCAGTGCGAACGTGCCGACTTGACTGCTCAAGTCCTCGCTGAGAAACATCCCGCGATGACCGCCGGCCTCGTAGCCCATGGCGATGATCGCGTCACAGCCATTGTGTTCGAGCCAGATCGCTTCATCGACGGTGGTTGCCGAGGAGAGGATTTTTGCGCCAGTGGCCTTCACTCGATCGAGCAGGGATTTCTCTGGCAAACCGAAGTGAAAACTCACCACCTCCGGCCGGAATTCTTCCAGCACTTCGCACGCCGCCGTATCGAACGGCGCCCGGTTGGATATAGGTGTAGGCGCATCGAAGTCGACACCCAGTTCTCGGTAGTAAGGTTCCAGCAGGTTCTTCCACTCGCGTGCGCGTTGCTCATCAGCAGTGGGTGGCTGGTGGCAGAAAAAATTCACATTGAAGGGCTTGTCGGTGTGTTCGCGAATCGTCTTCAGCTCTTCGCGTAACTGCTCGATGCTCAGCATCGCCGCCGGCATCGAACCCAGGCCGCCAGCGTTGCACACGGCGATCACCATAGATGAGTTTGTCGCACCGGCCATCGGGCCCTGAATGATCGGCGATTGAATGCCGAGCAGGTCGAGAATACGTGTATCTGGCCATTGGCTCATGGAAGCGGACTCCGAACGATGAAACGGGGCAGGGACGGCGAAGCCGGTTTTTTACCAGCAAAACCAGGCTCCGGGCCACTTTGAAATTGTGAACATCGCCTGACGCAGGTTCTCAGCGTCGATGAAATCCGCCGCCACCACCGCCTCCTCCTCCATAGGAGCGGTTCATGCTTCGTGAGGAGTTTTGAAAATTATGGGTGCGCTGATTGCCCAGGTTGCGCGCGGCGGATTCACGGTTGAGGTTTTGCAATTGGGCGTTGTTATTGATCGGAGTTGGGCGGTTTGCCCCGCCCTTGACCACGGATTGCCAGCCATCATCGGTTTTTTTGTAGACATTGCCATCGCGGCCGGCATACACGTTGTCGCCTACGCGTGCGGCGCCGGCGTTTTTGCCGCGAACACTGCCGTATTGGGTGGTATTACCGGTATTGGGGTTGTACGCCGCGCCGCGACTGGCTGTGACTTGGGTGCCGTTGCGGGCATTGCCGGCGGTGACCTTCTGGCCGGCGATCGCGCCACCGTTCGGTCCCGTCGCCACACCACTGCGTCCGGCCGCATAGTTACCGGTATAGACATTGTGCACGGCACCGCGTTGGCCTGCTGCCGCAACGCCTGTGCGCGAGTTATACGAAGAGCCAACCTGACCCGCCCAGCGATTGCCGGTCCAGGCGTTGTAACCGGCACCAGCGCGGCTGACCGTCGCCCGGTCACCCCATTGATGATAGATATTGCCCGTGGTGCCGGCCCATCCTCCCGGTCCCCAGGCCACGGCGCCGCCGCGATATCCGTAAGCTGCGCCACCCCACGCCAGCGGTGCCGGATACAAGCGCGGGCCCCAGGCGTAACCCCAACCATAATTGCCCCACCACGGATACGCACCCCAGCCCCAACCCATGGCGACGGTACTGCTGCCCCAACTCCAGCCGAAACCGAAACCGAAGGTCCAGCCAGTCCAGGGCGTGTAACGGATGGCGACGCCGAACCCATAAGTCACTGGCGGCCCGTACCAGACGCTGCCAACCCACGGCGTGTATGGGTAACCGGTGCCGTAAACCACCACGCCGGTGGCGGGATCTACATTGGAACCCTGATAACCCGGTGTATAGCCGACCACCACGGTATCGCCGCTGGCCTCATAGACTTTCACGTAAGTCAGATAGTGCATGGGCGAGCTGGGTGGGATTGAGTAGATCACCGCCGGCACAGAACTGGCCACGATCCACGGGCCATTCACTGTGGTGGCGGTAAACCAGATACCGTTTTCCACCGCATACCAACTGTTGTTGTCGACCCGGATGATCGGCGTTGCACTATTGACCACATACTGCAGCGGCGTGCTGTTGATGGCTTTGAGTTGTGGTTCGCCATCGAACTGCGGCGAGGTCATTTTCACCGCGCTTTTCTTGATTGCCGAGGTCTGCGGGATGGTCGCAGCAATCGCGGCTTCCTTGGCTTGTGGCGTACCGGCGACCGAGGCTTTGACGTTTTCTTTCGGGCTGTCGTCGGGGATGTTGGCGAAGTCTGCCGGCAGCTGGTCCGCTGATGTAAACGTCCATGGGCCGTTCATGTCACCGGCGCGGAACCAGCGACCGGAAATCAGCACGTAACTGTTCTGATCACCGATCTCCTTGAAGATGTGCCCGGTGGTATTGGTCACGTATAAAAGCCGAGTGCCCTGAATCGGCAGCCACTGTGGCGCTCCATCGGTGACAAGCAGCTCGGTGGGCGTAGTGGCGACAAAGATTTTTGGCTGCGGCGGCTTGGCCAGGCTGGGAACCTTGTCTTTCGGGTCACTCTGCCCGGTCAACAGATCCACCTGGCGACTGGCGATGGCGGCCTGTTTGGCTTTTTCCAGTTCGGCGGGCGGCGTGGCCAGACGGGTGTAATCGCCGTTGAGCTGGTCAGCAACCATCCAGCCATCGAAGACATGCAGGTAATGTTTGCCCTGCGTATCTTTCAGCAGCAGAGGTCGGGTGTTGATCACCCGTTGCAGCGCTGTGCTTTCAACCGGACGATAGGCTGCATCGCCGTCGATGTAGACAAGCATCGCCGGGACGTCGGAGCTGATGATCGCGGGCGGGGTGTTTTCCAGAGGCGCGTTGTCAGCTTTCTGCTCTGCCGATAGCACCCCGACGGCGGCCTCGAGTTGATCCAGTGAAATGGTTTTTTTCCGGCTCTCGGCGTCTTTTTTCAGCACCGCCAGCCATTTGTCAGCCTTAGCGGCATCAGCGGGGAAGTCGGCTTTGATGATTTTGTATTGATCGAGTGCAACCCAGCGCGTGGCCTTGTCGACCAGCGTATGGGCACTGAAGTGAACGATGCCGTAAGTGGTTTTTCCATCGGCGCCGGTGGCTTCAACGGCAGCGCGGGCATTGAGGGTGTAGCCGTCCCAACTGTCGAGTTGCGGCTGATATACGGTCAGTTTGGCCTTCTCGCTGGTGATGACTTGCGGCCATGATGGCTCACTGGGTGCCGGCTCGCCGGGCTTGGTGGCCGGTGCCGCCCACGCATTATTGAAGGCCAGCAGACACAGCATCAGCATCACTGAAAAAGAACGCGGGTAAGACATGGATCGCTCCTTCGACTGGCCGTTTTCCGAGGAATAACAGCGAACGCACCACCGTCGAAAAAGCATAGTCGGCCACCATGGAAATACCCGGCCGATTCGCGGATTGGCTGAAAGTCGAGTGTGGCAACGTATTGCGATGTGATATTTGAAAGCCATGACCCCCTGAAACCCATCCATGAGAGGCCATCATGTTCAACGGTATTTTGATCAATAAAGACGACAGCGGTTATCGCGCCAACCTTCAACAGATCAACGAAGACCAGTTGCCCGAGGGCGACGTGACCGTGGCCGTTGCGTACAGCACGTTGAATTTCAAGGATGGCTTGGCGATTACGGGCAGCAGCCCGGTGGTGCGCAAATTTCCCTTGGTGCCGGGGATCGATCTGGCAGGCACCGTCGAGGTCAGCTCACATCCCGACTATAAAGTGGGTGATCAGGTGCTGCTCAATGGCTGGGGCGTAGGCGAGAGCCATTGGGGCGGCCTGGCGCAAAAGGCCCGGCTCAACGGCGACTGGCTGATTCCTTTGCCAAAAGCGTTTACCGCTGCTCAGGCAATGGCGATCGGCACGGCGGGTTACACCGCAATGTTGTGCATTTTGGCGCTTGAGCGTAATGGCGTGACGCCTGCGCAGGGCGAGGTGCTTGTGACTGGGGCCAATGGCGGCGTGGGCAGTTTTGCCATCGCGCTGCTGAGCAAGCTTGGCTATCGGGTTGTGGCGTCCACGGGCAGGGTGTCCGAGCATGAATATCTCAAGCAATTGGGCGCGACTGAAATCATCGACCGCGCGACTCTGTCCGAACCGGGCAAGCCGCTGGCCAAGGAGCGTTGGGCAGCGGTAATCGATTCGGTCGGCAGTCACACGCTGGCGAATGCCTGCGCCAGTACGCGTGCTGAAGGCACCGTCGCCGCGTGCGGTCTGGCCCAGGGGATGGATTTCCCTGCCTCGGTGGCGCCGTTTATTTTGCGTGGCGTCACCCTGGCCGGCATCAACAGCGTGACTCAGCCAAAGGCGCGCCGCGTGGAGGCATGGGGTCGACTGGCGCAGGATCTGGACTTCGCCTTACTGCCATTGATCAGCCATGAAATCGCCCTAGGTGACGTTATCGATGCCGCGCCGAAACTGCTCGCAGGGCAGCTTCGCGGACGCGTTGTGGTGGACGTCAATCGCTGAAGAATCACGCAGCTTCAGGGCTGCGTTTCACGTTCCAGCAGTTGCCGTTTACGCTCGACACCCCAGCGATAACCGGAAAGATTGCCATCGCTGCGCACCACGCGATGGCAAGGAATCGCGACGGCCAATCGATTGGCACCGCATGCCTGAGCCACGGCGCGCATGGATGTCGGTGCGCCGATGCGTTGGGCAATGTCGGCGTAGCTGGCGGTGCTGCCAACCGGGATTTCCCGTAGCGCCTGCCAAACGCGCTCCTGAAATGCCGTGCCGCGCACGTCCAGCGGTAGATCGAGGCCAATGGCCGGGGCTTCGATAAAGCCGACGACTTTGGCGATCAGTTGCTCAAACTCCGCATCGGCACCAATCAGATTGGCTTTGCGGAACTGGTCCTGCAGATCACACACCAGTTGGTGAGGATCGTCGCCCAACAGAATCGCGCAAACCCCGCGCTCGCTTTGCGCCACCAGAATAGCCCCGAGCGAGCATTGTCCGACGGCAAAACGAATGTCGTTGTTTTGCCCGGCGGCGCGGTAGTCACCGGGTTTCATTCCCAGCAGGTGATCGGCATTTTCATAGAAACGACTGTTGGAATTGAAACCTGCGTCATACAACGCGTCGGTCACTGAGCCGCCGTCTGCCAGGCGTTCACGCACGCGGCGCGAGCGGTGGGCGCTGGCGTAACCCTTGGGCGTCAGTCCGGTCGCGGCTTTAAACACACGGTGAAAATGAAACGGGCTCAGACCGGCCGTTGCAGCAAGTTCATTGAGCGCGGGCAAAGTGTCGGCGGACTCGATCTGCCGGCATGCTACCGCCACAACTGCGGCGTGTTGCGCGAGCACATCGCTCTGATCCTTGCTGGCCCTTTTGCTCGGCCGGTAGCCGGCGGCTTCAGCCTCAAGCGCCGTATCGAAAAACTCCACATTCTGCGGTTTCGGCAAACGCGCAAGACTGCTTGGGCGGCAGTAGATGCCGGTGGTTTTCACCGCATAGACAAACGTCCCGTCCGCCCGCGCATCCCGCGCAACAACAGCGGCCCAGCGTGGATCGTCTTCAATGTCGAGCGTGGTCGAAAACGTTTTCATGATGGCTAATCCGTTGACCTGTTTGATTCAGGTTAACCAGCGTTGGTGAACACAACACTCCGGGCCTTGCGGTCAAACTTTCAAGGGTCATCCGGCAACACGAAAAGTCAGATTGATGCGTTGTTCACCGAGCTGCGGATGCTGCCCTTGCTTGATCGGTAAAACACCGTGGAACCGCAAGCGATCGACACCGCCCCAAACCACCATGTCGCCATGCAGCAGAGGGATCCGCTGGCTCTTGTCACCACGAGCGAAACCGCCAAACAGAAACATTGCCGGCAAGCCCAGCGACAGCGAAACGATCGGTGCAGCGTAGGCGTTTTCGTCTTTGTCCTGATGCAATGACATCTTGGCGCCGGGGATATAGCGGTTGATCAAGCAGGAGTCGGCTTTGAAATCAGAAAAACCGGCCTCCTGCGCCGCGGCCTCTGCCAGATCGGCAAATACCGGCGGCAGCTCCGGCCAGGGCAAACCGCTGAGAGGATCGACCCTTGAGTAACGATAGCCGCTGCGATCAGTGATCCAGCCCAGTTGCCCGCAACTGCTGGTGCCCACCGACATGCTGAAACCGCCCGGCGTGACCATGTGGCGCAGTGGGGCAGCGAGCAGGACGGCGTCCAGCGCCGGTAGCAATTGATCGGTCAGCCGCAAGGCGAATCCGCGCAGTACCCACGATTGCTCACCGATCTGTTCGGCGTGGGGTTGCGGCGCGGGTTCGTGGTCAGCGAACAGATCGAAAGTGTGCGGTTGCATGGCGATCACCAAAACCTTGCGGCAGTCATTCTGTCGGTGCGTTACAGCGCCTTGCTGACGGCGATATCGCTGATCACATCTTCAGTCTGCCCGTGGATTGCGTCGAGAGCAGCCTTGGCTTCTTCCTCGGTGCCGTTTTCCAGTTGCGCGAACTCGAAACGGCGCTCGCCGTTGAGCTTGTACTTGATGACGTATTTGGTCGTTTGGGCCACGGTCATGAATACCTGTCTGTGTGGGCGGGGCGGCTCAGCTGAGTTTGGAGCTGGAGCGGCGGATGATCTTGATCGAATGCGTCAGCGTCGGTTTGCGTGTAACGCTGATTGCCCGGGTGGTGACGGTGTCGATGGTGATGTTCCAGAAACCGGTGCTCGGCGCGGTGATGCGGGCCGGGAACGTGTCGAAAGCGCCGCCGTGGTAGGAGTGACGACCGCCATTTTTGAAGCTGCGGAAGTTGGCGTCGCTCATCAAACGGATGTTGCAGGTTTGCGAGCATTGGATGACGACGATGTCGTCTTCGTTGAGGTGTTCGCGCTGGTGAATGAATTTCATGGGCGCCTCCAGAAGGGCTTTTGCTACAAAATCAAAACGATAGCTTGTAATTGGGCGCAGTTTATCAGCCTGCACGGGTTATTATCTGGCCGTCGGGCGTTGGTTTGACAATTTTGAACAGATATTCGCGATTGGATGCGGGTTAAATGCAGAAGGCCCCGGAGAAAAACGGCATTTGTGCTGTCGGACGGTCTTTAACGGAGGTTTTTTATGAAGTGGGGTGTGGTGTGTCTGCCGTTGGTTTTGGCTATGGGTGGCTGTGCGAACGTTTCCGAAATCAATGAAACGCTACCGACCGTGAGCGTAATTTCCGGCAAGAAGCCCCATGAGTATGCGCAGTGCCTGACCGAAAAACTGGCGGACAGCCGCGGCGCGCTGCAGATACAGCCGCAAAAGGAGGGGGTTCGCGTGATTGTTCCGGGCAAACTGTCCTCTGGCCCGGCCGCCGTGTTTGATATCGAAGATCGCTCCGGCGGTAGCAGTATCAAGCTGCATGAGCGCATGTCGAATGTGCCGGTGCGCCCACGTGATGTGCGTAACGCGGCCAACGCCTGTATTTCCGGCTGATAGACTATTGGTCATCAGCATCAATGCCGTCACAGTCATGCTGTGACGGCATTTTCATTTCTGGAGTCGCGATGAAGCGAGAGCAAGTGCGGGAACGCCATGCAGAGGGCCTGATCTCTGCCACACATGTCATTCAGAACCCGGCAAATTCCGGGGAATGGATCGTATTTTTCAAGAAAAGCGCCGGGCGCAGTTATTTCCTGGTGGACGATAACGACGAAGTCGAGTCTTTCAATCGGCTCGACGATCTGATCGAAGTCGTACGCGGACTCGGGATCAAGTTCGCGGAAATTCACATGTAGAGTCTATTTGCAGACCACTACCACGCTGCGGTTTTTGTAGTTGCCGACATCGACGCCCAAAGTTTTTTCGCTTTCCTTCGGCGCCGGTGTGCCGTCAGTGCCGACGATGCGGTAGCCCGTGCCTGCGCAGGAGGCGTCAGCCTTTTCATAGCAGGTGGCCCAGGAATTGGCTTCACCGGAGCAGTCGATGGTCAGCCCCTGTTCGCCGTTGTTCAGGGTGGTCGGTTGGGATGTGGCGCAGCCGCTCAATACCAGTACCGCGATCAGTGGCAAAAATCTGTTCATGTTCATAGTTGTGTCGTCTTCAGCGGTGGGGGACTAGACGCTCTGACAGCGCCGGTATGAAAAGGTTATAGCGATTGGCCACTTGTTTTCGACGGTCGTGTGTCAGGCACAAAAAAGCCCTGCTCACGGCAGGGCTTGCGGCGCTTCGCAGCAGATCAGTCCTGATCTTTGCCGCGGCGCTTTGCCGACGCAGGGGTGTCAGTAAATACCGACGCTACATCAGTCGCCATCTGCTCGCTGTCGAAAGGCCCGGCAATGTGTTCGCCATTGGTCGTGGTGAGCGTCCACTTTCCGTCTTTCTTGTCGATCACATACCCGTTGATGATTTTTACGGCGGCCATCTAATCTGTCTCGTTCGCTGATTCAAAGTCGCCATGATACCGGCAAAATGTTCACAATGGGGGCGATGAGCGTATGGTAATCCAGCTCGTCGGTCACTTTGAGCTAAGCTGAGCGATGGTCTGCAGATGCCGATGGAACTATCGGCGAGAATATTTCTCTATGTTGGCATCGGTTAGCCAGTGCGGGGCATTGTAAGGTGCACGCCGCCTGATTAGACTGCGCCGAAACTCGTACACACAGCCTTTTCAAGGACTTATATGATCAAGAAATGCTTGTTCCCAGCAGCCGGTTACGGTACTCGCTTCCTGCCAGCGACTAAAGCCATGCCTAAAGAAATGCTGCCGGTGGTAAACAAGCCACTGATCCAGTACGGCGTTGAAGAAGCTCTGGACGCTGGCCTGACTGAAATCTCGATCGTTACCGGTCGTGGCAAACGCGCCCTGGAAGACCACTTCGACATCAGCTACGAGCTGGAAAACCAGATCAAAGGCACCGACAAGGAAAAATACCTGGTCGGCATCCGCAAGCTGCTGGACGAGTGCTCGTTCTCCTACACCCGTCAGACCGAAATGAAAGGCCTGGGCCACGCCATCCTGACCGGCCGCCCGCTGATCGGTGACGAACCGTTCGCCGTGGTACTGGCGGATGACCTGTGCGTCAACCTCGAAGGCGACGGCGTACTGACCCAGATGGTCAAGCTGTACAAGCAGTTCCGCTGCTCGATCGTGGCCATTCAGGAAGTCGATCCGCAAGAAACTCACAAGTACGGCGTAATTGCCGGTGAGATGATTCGCGACGACATCTACCGCGTTCACAGCATGGTCGAGAAGCCAAAGCCGGAAGATGCGCCATCGAACCTGGCAATCATCGGTCGCTACATCCTGACTCCGGACATTTTTGACCTGCTTGAGCAGACCGAGCCAGGCAAGGGCGGCGAAATCCAGATCACTGACGCCCTGATGAAACAAGCCCAGAACGGCTGCGTAATGGCCTACAAGTTCAAAGGCAAGCGTTTCGACTGCGGTGGCGCTGAAGGCTACATTGACGCGACCAACTTCTGCTTCGAGAACTTCTACAAGACTGGCAAGGCTTACTAAGAGCGCTTGATCCGTCTGTACGAGAAAGCCACCTTCGGGTGGCTTTTTCATTTTCAGCCCTCATATGGATGGCAGTGCTTGCCCAATGGGTGTCTGCAGGTATGCTGATCGCCTGCCGAGGAGATAGAGATGGCCTACGATTTTGACCTTTATGTGATTGGTGCAGGTTCCGGCGGTGTGCGGGCTGCGCGGTTTGCTGCCGGTTTCGGCGCGAAAGTAGCGGTGGCTGAAAGCCGTTATCTGGGCGGGACGTGCGTCAACGTGGGTTGCGTGCCGAAGAAGCTGCTGGTTTACGGCGCGCATTTCGCCGAAGACTTCGAGCAGGCGTCCGGTTTCGGCTGGAGTCTGGGTGAGGCGAATTTCGATTGGGCGACGCTGATCGCCAATAAGGATCGCGAGATCAATCGCCTCAATGGCATTTATCGCAATCTGCTGGTGAACAGCGGCGTGACCCTGCACGAAGCGCACGCGAAGATCGTTGGTCCGCATGAAGTCGAGGTCAACGGTGAGCGTTTCACCGCGAAAAATATTCTGATCGCTACCGGTGGCTGGCCGCAGATTCCAGAGGTTCCGGGGCATGAACATGCGATCGGTTCCAATGAGGCGTTTTTCCTCAAAGAACTGCCCAAGCGTGTTTTGGTAGTGGGTGGTGGTTATATCGCGGTCGAGTTTGCCGGAATCTTCCACGGTCTCGGCGCCAACACCACATTGCTGTATCGCGGCGATCTGTTCCTGCGCGGCTTTGATGGTTCGGTGCGCAAGCACTTGCAAGAAGAGCTGACCAAGCGCGGCATGGATCTGCAATTCAACGCCGACATTGCGCGCATCGACAAGCAGGCTGACGGCAGTTTGAAAGCCACGCTCAAGGATGGTCGAGTGCTGGAGGCTGATTGCATTTTCTACGCGACCGGTCGCCGTCCGATGCTGGACAACCTGGGGCTGGAAAACACCGATGTTCAACTCACCGACAAAGGTTTCATCAAGGTCGATGAGCAATACCAGACCACGGAACCTTCGATTCTGGCGTTGGGCGATGTAATTGGTCGTGTGCAACTGACGCCTGTGGCATTGGCCGAGGGCATGGCGGTGGCGCGGCGTCTGTTCAAGCCGGAGCAATACCGTCCGGTGGATTACAAGATGATCGCGACGGCAGTGTTCAGCCTGCCGAACATCGGCACGGTCGGTTTGACCGAAGAAGAGGCGCGCGACGCGGGTCACGACGTGGTGATCTTCGAGAGCCGTTTCCGGCCGATGAAGCTGACCCTGACTGAGTGTCAGGAGAAAACGCTGATGAAGCTGGTGGTCGACGGCAAGACTGACAAGGTTCTTGGCTGCCACATGGTCGGCCCGGATGCGGGCGAAATCGTCCAGGGCCTGGCGATTGCGCTGAAGGCTGGCGCGACCAAGCGCGACTTCGACGACACGATCGGGGTGCACCCGACGGCCGCCGAAGAGTTTGTCACCATGCGTACACCGGTCGGCGCTTAAGCGTCTTTCGGTTTGGCCGAGTCTGGCGCTGCCGCAACGGTAGCCGCCAGACGCAGGCTGTCTTCCAGACTCGCTTGAGCCTTGGTCAATTCCTTTTCCAGTGACTGATTCAGCAGCGTCTGCTCTTCGACGCTCTGCTTGAGTGTCTGGCTTTCCAGTGTTGCCACACGCAGACGTTCCTGGAGGAGGGTGCGCTCGCTGTCAACGCGAGTGGCTTGTTCGAGCAGTTGATCTTGTCGCTGGTTGCTGTGCTTGAGCTGGTCTTGCATCAGGCTGAGTTCGCGTTGAGTGCCACGGTTCTCGGTGAGCAAGCGTTCGTTGTCGCGATGCAGTTGGGTAATTTCATCCTGGCGCACCAGCGCGCTTTGCTGCGCCTGACGCAGCTCCGCCTGAATCTGCTGCACCTGGCCTTCGTGGCGGCTCTGTTCCTGCTCGCGCTGTTCCTTGGTGGCGTTGCGGTAGTGCTCCAGCGCATCGCGGGCGTGTAGGTGCTTTTCTTCCAGCGAGCGGATCTGCTCGTCCTTGTCCTGCAAGCGCAATTCAAAGTCGGCCAATGCCTGATTCAGCCCGGCATTGCGGGTTTGCTCGGTTTGCAGCATCGAGCGGGTGCTGCCCAGCGCTTCCGATTCGCGCTCCAGTGCCGCGCCTTGAATCTCGTGCTGATGCTCCAGTTGCTCGAGAGCGTGGCGAACCTGTTTCAGTTCGGATTCGAGTGCCTCGCGTTGCTCCTCAAACTGCTCGCGAGCCTGTTCGATGGGTTCTTGCGCCTGCTCTTTAAGGCGCTGAGCAAGGCGCGAAACCAGTGCGGTCAGCTCGTCATCAATAGGCTCTGCCGACGCTTCGATTGGCTGAGCGCCGTCATCCAGCTCTTTCAGATAACGATGGATCGTGGTTTTCGAGCCGGTATTGCCCATTTCAATGCGTACTGCATCGATGCTCGGGTGTTCGCCGCGGGCCAGGATCGCTGTGCGCGCGATCTGAACCAGTGCTTTGGTAATGCCGCCACGGGCCATGTGAACTCCTACGGTTACGTACTGTGGTACATGCCACTAAAGTACTCAGTGTACCATGCTGAAAATAAAGTTAAATCTTTGATATTAAAGAGGCGGGATATAATGGTATTACCCAGTGTCAGACGGCAAAATGCGTTTCGATACCCTTGAATCAGTACGCCAGCGAGAAAACAGCCCATGATCGATCTGGATCGCTATCTGCAAGCCGCCACCCGTGACAACACCCGCCGCAGCTATCGCGCCGCCATTGAGCATTTCGAAATTACGTGGGGTGGATTTCTGCCGGCCACAGCCGACAGCGTTGCGCGGTATCTGGTCGAGCATGCGGGTGTGCTGGCGATCAATACGTTGAAGCTGCGTCTGTCGGCGCTGGCGCAGTGGCACAACAGCCAGGGTTTTGCCGACCCGACGAAAGCCCCTGTGGTGCGCAAAGTGTTCAAAGGCATTCGGGCGCTGCATCCGGCGCAGGAAAAACAGGCCGAACCTTTGCAACTGCAGGATTTGCAGAGAGTCATCGAATGGCTGGAGCAGGAAGCTCAGGACGCGAAGGCGCAGCAGGATCGTCCGTCATTGCTCAAGGCTTATCGGGATCGCGCGCTGATTCTGCTGGGCTTCTGGCGTGGCTTTCGTAGCGATGAGTTGTGCCGCTTGCAGATCGAGCATGTGCAGGCGCACGCCGGCAGCGGCATCACTTTGTATCTGCCGCGCAGCAAGGGCGATCGGGAAAACCTCGGCCAGACGTATCAAACTCCGGCACTGCTCAAACTCTGTCCTGTGCAGGCTTATATCGACTGGATCAACGAGGCTGCGCTCGTGCGCGGCGCGGTATTTCGCAGCATTGATCGCTGGGGCAATCTGAACGAGGAGGGCCTGCACGCCAACAGCATCATCCCGTTATTGCGCCAGGCGCTGGAACGCGCCGGGATTGCCGCCGAACGCTACACCAGTCACTCGTTGCGACGCGGCTTTGCAACCTGGGCCCATCAAAGTGGCTGGGACCTTAAATCGTTGATGAGTTACGTCGGCTGGAAGGATATGAAGTCAGCCATGCGCTATGTTGAAGCCAGCCCATTCCAGGGGATGGCTCGGATTACGGATAAACCGGTTACGCCCTAGAGATCGTTTTCTTCTATTAATACAGTCAGCTAATAGCGAAAACAAATCAGCAGCATCAGGTTTGCCAATGAGCCATCCGTCGAGTGAGTGGGTAGGATTCACCCCATCAACTTCATAACCCCTGACGGAGAGTCATCAATGCCTATCATCAACAGCCAAGTAAAACCGTTCAAAGCTACCGCGTTCAAAAACGGCGACTTCGTTCAAGTCTCGGACGCTGACCTGAAAGGCAAGTGGTCGGTCGTGTTTTTCTACCCAGCCGACTTCACCTTCGTTTGCCCAACCGAGCTGGAAGACCTGGCTGACAACTACGCTGCTTTCCAGAAGCTGGGCGTAGAGATCTACAGCGTTTCCACCGACACCCACTTTGCTCACGCTGCCTGGCACAACACTTCGCCAGCCATCGGCAAAATCCAGTACACCATGATCGGCGACCCGACTCAGGTGATCTCCCGCAACTTCGACGTGCTGATTGAAGAAGCTGGCCTGGCTGACCGTGGCACCTTCGTGATCAACCCTGAAGGCCAGATCAAAATCGTTGAACTGAACGATGGCGGCGTTGGCCGTGACGCTTCCGAGCTGCTGCGCAAGATCAAGGCTGCTCAGTACGTTGCTGCTCACCCAGGCGAAGTTTGCCCAGCCAAGTGGAAAGAAGGCGAGGCCACTCTGGCTCCGTCCCTGGACCTGGTCGGCAAGATCTAAGTCCGTGACACACAACTCAGGGCGGAACTCCGCACCTACTTAAGTTAGCTGCACCGCCCAATAAAACGCCCGGGCTAGATTCGCTCGGGCGTTTTTTTATGTCTGAAACAAATCAAAGGAAATCGCCCGTATGTTGGACGCCAATCTTAAAGCCCAGTTGAAATCGTACCTGGAACGGGTCACCCAGCCGATCGAGATCGTTGCTTCCCTCGACGACGGTGCGAAATCCCGTGAAATGCTTGACCTGCTGAAAGACGTTGCCAGTCTTTCGAGCCAAATTACTTTGATCGACAGCGGTGACGATGCTCGCAAGCCATCGTTCTCGATCAACCGTCCGGGCGCCGACATCAGTCTGCGTTTCGCCGGTATCCCGATGGGCCACGAATTCACTTCGCTGGTACTGGCCCTGCTGCAAGTCGGTGGCCACCCGTCGAAAGCCAGTGTCGAAGTAATCGAGCAGATTCGTTCGCTCAAAGGCGAGTTCAGTTTCGAGACTTATTTCTCGCTGTCCTGCCAGAACTGCCCGGACGTCGTTCAGGCGCTGAACCTGATGGCCGTGCTTAACCCGAACATCCGCCACGTCGCCATCGACGGCGCGCTGTTCCAGGACGAAGTCAACGATCGCAAGATCATGGCCGTGCCGAGCATTTACCTGAATGGCGAAAACTTCGGCCAGGGCCGCATGGGCCTGGAAGAGATCCTCGCCAAACTCGACACCGGCGCCATCGAGCGTCAGGCCGAGAAAATCAGCGCCAAGGAAGCCTTTGACGTGCTGGTCGTCGGCGGTGGCCCGGCCGGTGCGTCGGCGGCAATTTATGCTGCACGCAAAGGCATCCGCACCGGTGTTGCGGCTGAGCGTTTCGGTGGTCAAGTGCTGGACACCATGGCTATCGAGAACTTCATTTCCGTGCAGGAAACCGAAGGGCCGAAACTGGCCACGGCGCTGGAAGAACACGTCAAGCAGTACGACGTCGACATCATGAACCTGCAACGCGCCGACAAGCTGATCCCGGGTAAAAATGGCGAGCTGCATGAAGTCCGTTTCGCCAGCGGTGCGACCCTCAAAGCCAAGAGCGTGATTCTGGCGACCGGTGCGCGGTGGCGTGAAATGAATGTGCCGGGTGAGCAGGACTATCGCAACAAAGGCGTGGCGTACTGCCCGCACTGCGATGGCCCGCTGTTCAAAGGCAAGCGTGTCGCGGTGATCGGCGGCGGTAACTCTGGCGTCGAAGCAGCCATCGACCTGGCGGGTATCGTGGCTCACGTGACGCTGCTGGAATTCGATGTGCAATTGCGAGCCGACGCCGTGTTGCAGCGCAAGCTGCACAGCCTGCCGAACGTTACCGTGATCACCAGTGCGCAAACCACTGAAGTCACCGGCGACGGCCAGAAGGTCAACGGCCTGCGCTACAAGGATCGCAACACTGATGAGTTGCGCACTGTCGAGCTGGAAGGGATTTTTGTGCAGATCGGTCTGCTGCCGAACACTGACTGGCTCAAAGGCACCATCGAGCTGTCGCCGCGTGGCGAGATCATTGTCGATAACCGTGGCGAGACGTCGATCCCGGGCATCTTCGCTGCAGGTGACGTGACCACTGTGCCGTACAAGCAGATCGTGATTGCAGTGGGCGAGGGCGCGAAGGCTTCGCTGAGCGCTTTCGATCACTTGATCCGAACTTCGGCTCCGGCGTAAACGCCAGGCCTGAAAAGACAAAACCCCATGAGCGATCATGGGGTTTTTTATTGTGCGTGAAAATGCAGCCCCTCACCCCAGCCCTCTCCCGAGGGAGAGGGAGAGGGTTAGGGTGAGGGGATTTTCGCCTTTCACATCGGCGCAGGCTGAATGATCTCGACCCAGTAACCATCCGGATCCTTGATAAACGCCAGGCTTTTCATGCGGCCATCGGTGAGGCGCTTCTGGAAATCACAGCCCAGCGTTTCAAAACGCTCACACGCTGCGACGATATCCGGCACCGAGATGCAGATGTGGCCGAAACCACGCGGATCAGTGTTGCCATTGTGATAGGCAAAATCAGCATCGTTTTCGGTGCCGTGGTTGTGGGTCAGCTCAAGAATGCCCGGGATCGACTTCATCCATTCGGTGCGAGCAGCGGCATCGGCCGGGATCTGCGCCTTGTCGACCAGTGCCAGGAAATACAGGCTGAATTCCGCTTCCGGGAAGTCGCGCTTTTCAACCAGCGAGAAACCCAGCACGCGGGTGTAGAAATCCAGCGACTTGGTGATGTCCTTGACGCGCAGCATGGTGTGGTTGAAAACGAAGTTGCGGGTTGCGCTGTCTGGCGTGGCGGTAACGCCGGGGAAAGTGTTCAGTTCGTGCAGGCTCATGGGCCCTCCAATAACTATGGGCGAGTGATGGGCGCAATGATACGCATGCCTGCCGGCATCGCCAAATGAAAGGGCAGGCTTGCCGTGCGCGCGGCCGGGGCTCAGACTTTGCGGCTCTATCTTCGAGTGCGCCCGGCAATGATCCGACTGTTTAAAACTCCGTTAGTTTTCTTAGGCTTGTTTCTGGCCGCCGCTACCGTGTTTGCCGAAGAGCCGAGCATCACCTGGCCCGCAGGCTGGGAGGTGGAGGCACTAGCCGATACGGCACCGCAGGTTTCTCGCCAGCGGGCGGTCAAGAACGATGCCGATGGCAATCAGGTGATGGTGATGGAGTTGACCATGACTCAGGTTGAAACGGGTCATCAAGTCAATTTGCAGGGTGTTTTGCTGGAAATGCGCAAGTCGATACAAAAGGACTTTTTCCGGGGTGGCTATCAGAGTGTCTGCAACAAGGTGCATCCAGCGACGCTCGGTTCTTTGTCTGCGCTGGAGACGACTTGCACGGTGACCGAAAACGGTCGGCATGTGTTATCGCAAACACTGGTGGCGGCGGTCGCGGCGGATAAGGCCTATGTACTTTCCTATGCTGGTCAGGCCGAGGCTTATAAGGCGAGCGCAGAAGAGATAGTCGCGGTGAGAAACAGCCTGAAACTTTAGGCTCTGTACTCTTCGCGTCGTGTTAGATGCCCAAAGGGATTAAGCACAAAGTTTAACGTTGGCGCCGCTCGCAACATGATGCTGCAGATTGTTTAGGTTTTTGACTCAGTAACGTTACACAAGAGTGGGAACTTGCTCGATGAAATTCATTTCATTTGTTAGATATTGTCAATAAAAAAGCCCTGCGTCATGCAGGGCTTTGATGGGTGCCGGATTAACCGCGCAACCAGGAATCAACAGTGCCTGCACCGTACTGTTCCTTCCAGGCTTTCAGGCCGCGGTGGTTGCCGCCCTTGGTCTCGATCAGTTCGCCGGTGTGCGGATTCTGATAGACCTTGACCACGCGAGCGCGGCGGGTTTTTGGTGCTGCAGAGCTTTGCAGCGAGGATTTGGCCGGATTCGGATCGAGAATGGCGATGATGTCTTTAAGGCCCTTGCCGTAGTTTTTCATCAGCCCCTGGAGCTTTTCTTCGAATTCGATTTCTTTCTTGAGCCCGGCATCGTTCTTCAGCGATTCCAACTGCTTGAGCTGTTCCTGAAGGGCCTTTTCAGCTGCACGAAATTCAGCGAGTCTGGACAATATCTTTACTCCAATAGTGTATTTGGCTGATACCAACCGCAAACAAAGCTTAAAACTGGAGCCTTGTAGCGACTCGGTGATAAGTGGCTCGCCTGCCAATCTTTGCACAGGCAAGAAAAATTGTAGTTGTTAATGCGTCAGGAGTAAATCCTGATGTTGTCCTCATGTAACCGTAGTGGTCTTTTGTATCAATTTTGTGCGCCTTGTCGGCGCATCTCGCTTAAGCCCATTTAGTTAATGGTGACTTAATGCACTAATGAAGTCTGCTGCCGGCATGGGTTTGCCGTACAGATAGCCTTGCAGGAAGTTAACGTTATGCGCGGTCAGATAATCGGCTTGTGCCTGTGTTTCGACACCTTCGGCAACAATGCCCAGATCAAGCTTGGCCGAGAGTTCGATGATGGTGTCCAGAATGTGCCGCGAAAGCGCGTCGACGCCGATCATGGCCACAAAACTCTGGTCGATCTTGAGGAAATCCACATTGAATTTGCGCAAGTAACCGAGGCTTGAGTGCCCGGTGCCAAAGTCGTCGATGGCGATCATCACGCCCAGTGCATGCAGTTGCTCAAACAACTGGCGCGTGATGTCGGTGGGTTCGATCAGCTCGCGCTCGGTCAACTCCAGCACGAGGCTAACGCTGTCGGGCGCAAAAGCTGCGAGAAACTCACGGCAATCCTTGACCAGTTGCAGATCCCGGCAATGGCTCGCGGTGATGTTGATGCCGATGTGAAACGGCGCGGCAAAGGTCGATGACTGGGGCCCGAGCAGCGCCGCTGTTTGCCGCATCAAGGCGCGGGTCATCGGTACGATCAGCCCGGAGTGCTCGGCGAACGGGATAAACAGGTCCGGGCGCACCAGGCCTTCCTTGGGGTGATTCCAGCGCATCAACACTTCGGCGCCCGACCATTTCTTGCTGTCGCCGTGCACCACGGGCTGGAAGTACGGAATGAACTCGCCGGCCTCCAAAGCACGTAGCATTTCATGGCTCGGCGAAGTCGAGCGCTTCTGCACGACATGGCCGATGGCGCCCGACACCACACCAAAGAACATCAACAGGCTGAACAATGGCGGGTACTGTTCGGCCATGTAGCGCCAGGTTTCGCCCTTTGGAAAACCCGCCGACACGCTGAACGCATGGCGCGAAGAGTCCAGCATTGTTTGCGCCACTGGCAGCGCGGGCAGGACGCCTTCGCGGACCTGGCCATTGGCTGACATCCAGTTATCACCCACCTGCAATAACAGCAGTGTTTGCCGGCCGATCAGTCGCAGCATGTTGCTCAGGTGATAGCCATCCAGTGTCGTCAGAGCACCGCCGCGACCTTCGCTGAGTCGATACACCAGCAGCGCGGTGTTGGGTGTGACCGGATTGCCGTTCATCAACCACAACTTGCCCTGAACATAGTCGCCTGCTCTGACGGCTTCCTTGAACTCGCCGAACAAAGAACTGCAATAGAGATTGTTGTCCCACACCAGATTGGTCGAGCGCACGAAAGGGCGGCGGGTCACTTGCTCGCGCAGGGCCAATTTGACGGATTCACACGGTTGTCCGGCCAGTGGCAGCAGATCCCGGGCCGCCTGGGCTGTGCTGTCGAGCATCAACTCGAACTGGCGCAGCGCTTCTTCGGCAGTCTTCTGTGAACTCTGCGCAAGGGTGCGCTCGGCCTGCATGTACAGAATCACGCCACCCAGCAAGACTGGCAGCAGGGCACTGAGCAGGGTGATGGCGATGCGCACGCTACGTTTGCGGCGAGGTCTGACGGTCAACGGCATGGGCGCATCCTGTCGCGAAAAAGTGAGGCTCCCGAATTTGGTCCGGGCACCGGCGCACCGCTGAAAAACACTTCAGCCAGTGCGCAGGATAGATGGCAGATGACACTTGCGCCGCTCATTGCGGATTCAAGCGTTTTGCCAACGCAATAAAGGCGAGCGCTGCCGGTGATGCCTGGCGCTGGTCGAGGACGGCGAGACCGACTTGGCGTTTAACCGCCGGCGACAGCGGTATTTTTACGTAACCGGCATTTGGCGAGTCTGGCAACGAAGCCTCGGCAATCACGGTGATCGCATCGCCCCGGCTGACCGTCTCGAGCGTACTGAGCAATTGCGAACAACGATAACGAATATTCGGTTGCAGGCGTGCGGCGTTGAACAATCGCGACACCAGTTCCGACGACCCTGCCTCGGTCAAAATGAACGGATCAGCGCAAAGCGCTTTCAGGCTCAGCTCGGATCGTGTTGCGAGGGGATGCGCAGCGGGGAGCAGGGCGACCATCTGATCTTCGATCAAGGCAAAAGTGTCGAAACGTTCTTCGGGCAGCACCACGAAACCAATGTCGATCCGCCGCTCTTCCAGCCACTGGATGACTTGCCGATCCGGTCCCTCATCAATATGCACCTCGATGCCCGGATGGGCCTGGCGATAGTGCCGCAGAATATTCGGCAACAACTTGATCGATGAAGTCGGGCCGAACGAACCGATGCGCAGCGTGCCGCGTTTCATGCCGCGGGCATCAGCGGCTTCCTGGCGCATCGTATTGGCCAGACCGAGCATGGCGCGGGCGCGCAGCAGCAATTGCTCGCCGATATCGCTGAGTTCCACTTGCGACTGATGCCGGCGCAGCAGTTCGACGCCAAGTTCCTGCTCCAGCAACTTCATTGCGTGAGACACCGCCGACTGTGAGATCCCCAAATGATGGGCGGCGAGCGTGAAACCGCGCAGTTCGGCCACCTGAGAGAATATCTCCAGTTGAGTGAGGGTCATGAGTGAATGCTCATTTTACGATGATCAGGAATGAAGCGAATGATACGCCATCTTGTCCTTTTTCCTTTTGGAGTGTCATGCGAAACGTTGAGCGAACCCACCTAACTCCAACCGAAACGCCGGTTTATCTGACATTGGCAGCAGTCACCATGATATGGGGTGGAACATTTGTCGCCGGGCGCTTTCTGGCTGGCAGCCTTAATCCGATTTTCGCCGCCAGCCTGCGATTTCTGCTGGCCAGTGCCGCGTTACTGGGTTTTTTATGGCTGGCGCGGATTCCGTTGGCCCGACCTTCGGTGCGGGAGTGGCTGCAGTTGGCAGTGTTGGGGTTCTTCGGCATCTTCTTTTACAACCTGTGCTTCTTTTATGGTTTGCAGTACATCAATGCTTCGCGAGCCTCGTTGATTGTTGCGTTGAATCCCGCGGTGATAGGTCTCGCTTCCTGGCTGCTGTTCAAGGAGCACCTTGGGCGCGGGAAAGTCGCTGGCATCGCAATCTGCATCGTCGGTGCCGGGCTGGTGATCGTCAGTCGTAATCCGCAATTGCTGGCTGCCACGCCGGACGCGTGGATCGGCGACTTGCTGATTCTGGGGTGCGTGCTCGGCTGGGGGGGTTATTCGCTGTTTTCCCGACGCCTCAACCAGACGCTGGGCCCGGTGCAGACGGTGACGTACTCGATCCTGATCGGCACGGCAATGCTCTGGACGCTGGCAGCAGTGCGTGGCGAATTGAGTTGGGTGGTGCTGATTGAGCTCGGCACACCGCAGTGGCTGAGTCTGTTCTACCTCGGTGTCTTCGGCTCGGCACTGGCCTATATCGGTTACTACGATGGCATCCGCAAAATCGGTGCAACCCGCTCTGGCGTGTTCATTGCCCTGAATCCATTGACTGCGGTGATTCTCGGCGCCTTGTTGCTCGGCGAACAACTGACGCCGGCCATGGGCCTGGGTGGCGTACTGATCCTGGCGGGCATTTACCTGTGCAACAAACCCCTTGCACCGGCGCCAGAAAAGCGGATTTTATAGAGAGGGCAGACAAACCCTGTTTACGCTGTGTAGAATCGGGTTACGCATACAATAATAATCGTCTTCTGGCAGCAGAAGCCTCGCCCGCAAGAGCCTTGGGTCGACAATGAAGATATTCGGGTTTCAACTGATCTACGGTGACTTCCTCGCCCGCAGTGTGCGTGGCATCTCCTGTGCGCCACCCACTCACCTCATTACTGACAAATAACCCTGGTTAATTGATAAGAATGATGAGGCGTCACCATGGCAGATTTATACGAAAACCCAATGGGCCTGATGGGCTTTGAGTTCATCGAGCTCGCATCGCCGGTCCCTGGAACTCTGGAGCCGATCTTCGAGATCATGGGCTTCACCAAAGTCGCCACCCACCGCTCCAAGAATGTGCACCTGTATCGTCAGGGCGCAATCAACCTGATCCTCAACAACGAACCGAACAGCGTAGCCTCCTACTTCGCGGCCGAGCACGGCCCGTCGGTGTGCGGCATGGCGTTCCGCGTCAAGGATTCGCAGCAGGCCTACAAGCGCGCACTGGAAATCGGCGCCCAGCCGATCCACATCGAAACCGGGCCGATGGAGCTGAACCTGCCGGCGATCAAAGGCATTGGCGGCGCGCCGCTGTACCTGATCGACCGTTTTGGCGAAGGCAGCTCGATCTATGACATCGACTTCGTGTTTATCGAAGGTGTTGATCGCAATCCGGTCGGTGCCGGCCTGAAAATCATCGACCACCTGACGCACAACGTGTATCGCGGTCGCATGGCTTATTGGGCGAACTTCTACGAGAAGCTGTTCAACTTCCGCGAAATCCGCTACTTCGACATCAAGGGCGAATACACCGGCCTGACCTCCAAAGCGATGACCGCGCCGGACGGCATGATCCGCATCCCGCTCAACGAAGAGTCGTCCAAGGGCGCTGGGCAGATCGAAGAGTTCCTGATGCAGTTCAACGGTGAGGGCATCCAGCACGTCGCGTTCCTCTCCGATGACCTGATCAAGACTTGGGATCACCTGAAGAAAATCGGCATGCGCTTCATGACCGCGCCACCGGAAACCTATTACGAAATGCTCGAAGGCCGTCTGCCGAACCACGGCGAGCCGGTTGATCAACTGCAATCGCGCGGCATTCTGCTCGACGGCTCATCGGAGCAGGGCGACAAGCGACTGCTGCTGCAGATCTTCTCGGAAACCCTGATGGGCCCGGTGTTCTTCGAATTCATCCAGCGTAAAGGCGATGATGGTTTCGGTGAGGGCAACTTCAAGGCACTGTTCGAATCGATCGAGCGTGACCAGGTTCGCCGTGGTGTACTCGCGACCGAGTAAGCGATAAAAAAGCCTGGCATCGGCCAGGCTTTTTCAGATCAAAAGATCGCAGCCTTCGGCAGCTCCTACAGGGGATTTACCTTCCTGATGTAGGAGCTGCCGAAGGCTGCGATCTTTTGCTTTTTACGGTCTGCGCTGGCGCATCAGATGCTTGAACCCTTCAAACACCAGCACCACAACCGCCAGCCAGATCGGAATGTAGGTCAGCCACTCAGTGGACTTGATGCTTTCACCCAGGATCAGCGCCACACCCAGCAGTAACACCGGTTCAACATAACTCAACAACCCAAACAGACTGAACGGCAACAACCTGCTGGCAATGATGTACACCACCAGCGCCGAAGCACTGATCAACCCGAGCAGCGGAATCAGCCACATCAACCCCGGATATTGATTGAACACGTCCAGGCCTTGCTCACCACTCTGCACAAACCAGTACGCGACCGGCAGCATCAGGGTCATGTCGACCCACAGCCCGCCGAGGTGGTCGGTTTTCAGGTATTTGCGCAGCACGAAGTACAGCGGATAGCCGACCACGACCACCAGCGTCGCCCAGGAAAATCCGCCGACCTGATACAACTCGTTCAACACGCCCAGGCTTGCGAAGAACACCGCGACCTTTTGCAGGTACGACAGGCTCTCGCCATAGGCAATCCGCCCGGTCAGCACCATGGCCAGCGGCAGCAGGAAATAGCCCAGCGACACGTCGAGGCTGTAACCGTTGAGCGGTGCCCACATGAACAGCCACAACTGCACGCCGAGCAACGCAGCCGAGACGATCAACCCGCCAATAAGTTTTGGCTTGCCCGCCATCAGGCGAATCAACTCCAGCACCCGCCGCCATTCGCTGGAGACCAGCATGAACACTGTCATACATGGCACTGTCAGGAGCATCCGCCAGCCGAAAATCTCCACGCCGCTCAACGGGGTGAGCAACGAAGTGAAGTAGTACATGACGGCAAACAGCACCGAGGCTGTAACCGATAAAGCGATACCTTTAGACAAACTGTCCTCGCGGGTGGGTGATCAAACGGGGCGCGAAGGATACGTGGTTTTTGTGCTGAATATTGCTCGAGTGCTCAATATTCCACACATCCGATACGGCGGTGGGTCGAATCCATTGTAGGAGCTGCCGCACGCTGCGATCTTCTGATCATGCTTTACCAAAACAGAATCAAAGATCGCAGCCCCTCCTGCAGAAAGCTTACCGAGTAGCCTTCAACGGATTACTGAAGCGCTTGAGGTACATTTGGCCGAGCTTGTAAGAGGCATAGTCGGTCACGTGGCCAATGTCACGATAGACCGGAAAACCGTCGATGACCGTCGCGCAATTGCCGTCCTGGCATTGAACACCTTTCGGATCAATAACAATCAAGCTCGGGTACTCATCCTGCAGTTCGCTGAACAGTTTCGCCAATACCGGATCTTCGCCACCCGACCATGGTGAGGTGGCGCACAGGCTGCTCTGCTCGGTGCTTCCCATCCAGCCCCGCAACTTGACTCGTTTCAACAGGCATTCGTTGATACCCGCGGGCATTGGCATCGTGTTCATCAGGAAGAGGGGCGTGGCGCCCGACTTGATGATGATATCCAGGGCTTCGCGGATCGCCACGCCGAGGCGTTGTCGGGACAGTTCGAGGCTGCGAGGGTCATCCTGTTTCGTGACGATGTCAGCGTTCAGGTAGGCCTCCCAGAATTGGCCAACGATCACGTACTCGAAATGGCTTTTGCTGATCAGGTCGTAATATTGCCGAGCGGCGGCATGGCACTTTTGATACAGCCCGCCCTTGTATTTTTTCGCGTCGTAGAGGTAAACCTTGGGCAGTGCCAGGCACGCCGGGTAACCCTGTGCGAGTGCCGACAGGTTGGCGTCTTTAGCCAGCGTTTCAACAAATCCCCAGTAATGGTTCGAAAACGAATCACCCAGTAGAAATACCTGCGGGTCCGCCTGGGCGGCACCCATGATGCAACCAAGGTCGGTTCCATCACTGACACCCAGGCACTTTTCCCGTTGGGCGGGCACATAAGCCTTCAGACCACTGAAGACCTGGATCGAATCTTCGCCAAAACGCTCGGGCCATCCATCGTGCTTCTTGCCGGAAGTGTGCAGTAACGAAAGTCCGATCGCGGGCACCAGCATCAGCAATATCAGGGTTTTGGTAAAGCCAGCCCTTGGCTTGCGGAATCTGTTTTCGATAAGGACGAACGAAAGCCAGGCAATCACAAACGTGGCGGCGAAGTAGATGACTGTGACCATCGGCGTAAGTGTGATGCCGATATAGGTCACGAACGCCAGGATTGGCCAGTGCCACAAGTACAACGAGTAGGAGAGGGTGCCGATAAATACCAGCGGTTTGAAGGCCAGTATTCTGGAAGTAATGCTGGCATCGCCAATGCCCCGAAAAAGCAATGCTGCGGTCGCGATACAAACCGCTATGGCGTGGTAACCCGGAAACCCCGCGAGGATATCTTCTCGCGTCGCGCAGTAGAGAATCGTCGCCAGCGCAAGCGCACAGACCAGCGATGCACTCAACCGATTGAGCCTGAATTTGTCCGTGCTGAAAATCACCGCACAGGAGCCGATCATCAATTCGAAAATTCGAGCGGTAAAGAGGTAGTAGTTTTTATCCGCCAGTGTGTGAGACCAGTACAAGCCCAGCGCCATTGCCGCCACGGTTAAACCAAGAACGGTCGCCTTGAAGGCTTTTTTCGCCACATAGCGGTTGAGCAGCCAGATGCCCAAAGGCAAGACCAGATACCACTGCCACTCGATGGCCAGCGACCAGGTGTGCAGCAGAGGCAGGGTCGCCGCATCGGGTGTGGCATAGCCGGTTGTCGCGTTGGAAAAATACTGGTTAGAGAGGAGTAACGAGGTGTACTTGGCGCTTTTCAGGAAATCGACATAGTCATCGGGCAAGTAAAGCAACGTGGTGATGATCAGTGTGACTATCAGCAACGCAATGATGGCCGGCTGTAATCGCCAGATACGACGGGCGTAGAACCCCGAGAAGCTGAACGTCCCATTGTCCAGCGACTTCATGATGATCGAGGTCGTCAGATACCCCGAGATCACGAAGAAGATATCCACGCCTATATAGCCCGACGGAAACAACGTTAAACCGCCGTGAAAAATCAACACCAGCAGAACGGCAATCGCCCGCAGCCCGTCTATGTCTGCGCGGTATTCAATGGCAGGTTTGCGATGCTGGGTCGCAGAGGCCTGTGCCGAGGGAGAGGGGGCTTCTGCGGTTTTATCATTGGCGCCGAGTGCTTTATGCCATATCGCGCGCAAAGGCTTCCATGCAAACTCAAAAGGGCGATTGAGCATTTACTTATCCTGAAACAGTCTCGAACGATCTGATTTGTTTTTTTGATTGCGCTCAATTCATTGGAAAAAAGCGGGATGCGCAGGGTATCAGAAATGTTACAGAGATTTTTTCAATCGCCTGCGATCGGTTCCGGCCTTGCAACGAAACGACTGGCGTAGTCGTCCGAATAATGGCTCTCCGCGAAGCAGCGGGGCTGCAGAAACTCTCGCGAGACTTTGATCCGTTCCGAGCCGGATCTAAAATGAAAACGGCCCAACAAAGGGCCGTTTTTGCACTCATTGAAGCTTAAGCGCGCAACGTCCGCGTCATGCGCAACGCCAACAAACTCCCGCCAACAATGACAGCTGCCAACAGATACAACGCCGCATCCGTCGATCCGGTGCAGTCTTTCACCCAACCCACCAGGTACGGGCTGAGGAATCCGGCCATCTGCCCCATCGAGTTGATCAACGCCAACCCACCGGCAGCAGCGCCCGCACTCAACATGGCCGTCGGTACCGGCCAGAACATCGGCAGGCCGGTCAGCGCGCCCATGGTCGCGATGGTCAGACCCAGGATAGCGATAGCCGGGTTGCCGGCGAAATTCACCGCAATGACCAGGCCGATCGCACCCATGAGCATCGGTACCACCAGATGCCAGCGCCGCTCTTTGCGCAGGTCCGCAGAACGGCCGACCACCAGCATGAACACGGCCGCCAGCAGATACGGAATAGCGCTCAACCAGCCGATCACCAGGTTATCGCTGAAACCAAGGTTCTTGATGATCGACGGCAGCCAGAAGTTGATCGCGTAGACGCCGCTCTGGATGCAGAAGTAGATCAGGCCGAACGCCCAGATCGCCGGGTTCTTGAACACTGCCAACAGCGAATCGGTGGTGGTTTTCGGTTTGTTCGCCAGGTCCTCGGCTTGATCCGCTTCCAGTACTGCACGCTCGTGCGCGGTCAGCCATTTGGCGTTGGCAAAACTGTCGCTCAGCAGGAAGTAAGCGAGCAGGCCCAGCACCACGGTCGGAATGCCTTGCAGCAAAAACATCCACTGCCAGCCGGCCAAACCGCCCTGGCCCGCCGCGAAGTGATTGAGAATCCAGCCCGAAAACGGGCTGCCGAGCAGACCGGACACCGGGATCGCCGACATGAATAGCGCCATGATCCGGCCCCGGCGGAAGGTCGGGAACCACTGCGAGAGATACAGCACAACGCCCGGGAAGAACCCGGCTTCGGCCGCACCGGTAAACAGGCGCAGGGTATAGAACTCGGTCGGCGTGGTGACGAACAACAGGCAGGTCGACAGCGTGCCCCAGGTGATCATCATCAGCGCAATCCAGCGCCGAGGACCGAATTTGGTCAAGGCCAGATTGCTCGGTACGCCGCACAGCACGTAGCCGATGAAGAAAATCCCGGCACCGAGGCCGTACACGGTTTCGCTGAATTTCAACGCGTCGAGCATCTGTAGTTTGGCAAATCCAACGTTGACCCGGTCGAGGTAGTTGAACAGGTAGCAGATGAAAATGAAGGGGATCAAGCGGAGGGTAATGCGTTTATAAACGGCGTTCTTATCGTCGTCGATGGTCTGGGTAGCTGCGGCGCTCTGCGACATAGCGGCTCTCTCTTTATTATGATTTTTTGCGATGCAAAGGGTAACGTTGATCGCCCTGAGAGTCTCGGCCACCTTCGGCCGGATTGTCTTTGTGCCTGAGCACAGGGTTTGCCACCAGACCCTGTGCGGGTGACCAACTGTCCGCGCCTGTTTAATAGGATTTCAGCCGTTATGTTCGAACTCGATCACGACCTCGCTCAGGACATCGTCGACCGGGCCATGGCCATTTTGCCGTACAACGTCAACGTCATGGACAGCCAGGGCTTGATCCTCGGCAGCGGCGAGCCGGAGCGCATCAACACCCGCCACGAAGGTGCGCAACTGGTGCTGGCCAACGGTCGCGTGGTCGAGATCGACGCGCCGACTGCCATGCATTTGAAGGGTGTGCAGCCGGGGATCAACCTGCCGCTGTGGCTCGATCAGCGCTTGATCGGTGTGCTGGGCATTACCGGCGAGCCAGAGCATCTGCGCACTTACGCCGAACTGGTGCGCATGACCGCCGAAATGCTGGTGGGCCAACGTAATCAGCAGGCCGAGCAGCAATGGCGGCGCCAGCGTTGCGATGACCTGCTGGCCTTGCTGCTGAGCGAAGCGGGGGATTCACCGCGTCTGGTCGACGAGGCGCAGCAACTCGGGCTCAAGCCGCAATTGACGCGTGTGCCGTATCTGTTCGAGTTGGGTCTTGAGCACGGGCCGGGGCAAACGGTCGAAGCGCTGAGTGCCTGGCTGACGTCGCGGTACCCGGACAGTTGGTGCGTGAGTTCGGCCAAGTCGTCGCTGCTGTGGTGTCGGCCGGCCAGTCAGCACGTCGAGCATGATCGCCTTCTTGAAAAGCTCGACGGCCTCGGCTGGAAGATCCTGCGCATCGCCGTCGGCGGGCAGGCGGATGGTCTCACCGGATTGCGCCGTTGTTATCGCCGGGTCGGTGATCTGCTCGCCTATGGCCGCGAGGTGTTGCCACATTCGCGCCTGTTGACCCTCAATCGCTATCGTCTACCGGTCATGCTCTGGCGCCATCGCAACGACGATGCGCTCGACGAACTGCTCAAACCCCTGCGCAAGGTGATCGCCAAGGACGGCAACGGACAATTGCTGGCGACATTGCGTAGTTGGTGTGATCACGATGGCCAGAGTCAGGCCTGTGCCGATGCGTTGGGGATTCATCGCAACAGCTTGCGCTACCGAATGGAGCGGATTGCCGAGATCAGCGGGGTGGATCCGCTAAGGCTGGAGGGGATGTTGGCGTTGTATCTGGGTGTGCAACTCCTACCCCAAACAGACCCGGCTCTCTTGTAGGAGTTGCCGCAGGCTGCGATCTTTTGATGTGGTTTTTCAAGATCAAAAGATCGCAGCCTGCTGCAGCTCCTACAGGCCTGTGTTTGCAATGGCCCCCTGTGGGAGCTGGCTTGCCAGCGATGGGGTCGGAACATTCAGCAGCAATCCCGGGCCTTTTGTAGAAATGAACAATAAACGCCTGCGCCACTTGTGCAGCAGACAGGCGTCAATGCGCATGCCGACTGGCAGCATGAAGGGCATTGGAACTGGAGAATTCACATGAAAATCGTCATCGCCCCCGATTCGTTCAAGGACAGCCTGAGTGCCCAAGGCGTTGCCGAAGCCATTGCGCTGGGGCTGGCGCAAGTCTGGCCGCACGCCACGCTGGTCAAATGCCCGATGGCTGACGGCGGCGAAGGCACGGTCGAGTCGATTCTGGCGGCGTGCGAAGGCGAGTTGCGCCGCACTAGCGTGCGTGGCCCGTTGGGCACGGCGGTTGATGCCGCGTGGGGCTGGTTGCCGCACAACCACACGGCAATCATTGAGATGGCCGAGGCGAGCGGTTTGCAACTGGTGCCGCCGGGGCAACGCGATGCGTGCATCAGCAGCACGTTCGGCACCGGCGAACTGATTCGCGCCGCGCTGGATGCCGGTGCGCAACGGGTGATCCTGGCGATTGGCGGCAGCGCCACCAACGATGGCGGCGCTGGGGCGATGCAGGCGTTGGGTGTGAAATTGCTCGACGCACAAGGCCAAACGCTGGTGCCGGGCGGTTTGGCATTGGCGCAGTTGGCGCGTGTCGATTTGACTGGGCTTGATCCGCGTCTGGCGCAGGTGCGGTTTGATATCGCGGCGGACGTGAACAATCCGTTGTGCGGCCCGCACGGTGCCTCGGCGATTTTCGGACCGCAGAAAGGGGCATCGCCAGCGCAGGTGAAACAACTCGATCAGGCCCTCGGCCATTTCGCGCAATTGTGCGCGGAAGTGCTAGGCAAGGACGTGCGCGATGAACCGGGCAGTGGCGCGGCGGGGGGATTGGGTTTTGCCGCCAAGGCATTTCTCGGCGCGCAGTTTCAGGCCGGGGTCGAGGTGGTTGCCGAACTGGTCGGGCTGGCCGAAGCCGTCAAGGGCGCGGATCTGGTGATTACCGGCGAAGGGCGCTTCGATGCCCAGACGCTTCGTGGCAAAACCCCGTTCGGCGTGGCGCGGATTGCCAAGCACTATGCAGTGCCGGTGATCGTTATCGCCGGTACCCTGGGTGACGGTTATCAAGAACTCTATGGCCACGGCATCGATGCCGCTTTCGCCGTGACCAGCGGCCCGATGACGCTCGAACAAGCTTGCGCCGAAGCACCACGACTGCTGCGCGAACGCGCTACCGATATCGCCCGCGTGTGGCAACTCGCCGCAAAACCCTGAGACATCCGCACTGTAGGAGCTGCCGAAGGCTGCGATCTTTTGATCCTGGTTTTCAAACGTCAAAATCAAAAGATCGCAGCCTTCGGCAGCTCCTACATAAAGCGCTGTCGACATCTACGGTCAGGTGTTTCATTGCCGCAACACCCTGAAAAATATTTCATCTTTACCCACATCCTTCCTCAAGCCTGGCCGATACAGCCAATAGGCGCGCGCAACAAATCTCAAAAAACAGTGACGCCGCACTGAAGCCCGCCCCACGGGCTGATGATCACGGCATGGATGCTCGTAGTTTCTATCCTCCGAGAGTCCAACTATGTCCTTGCGTAACCTGAATATCGCGCCCCGTGCGTTCCTCGGTTTTGCCTTCATCGCCTTGCTGGTGATCGTGCTCGGCATGTTCGCCGTCAACCGCATGTCGATCATTCGCCAGGCGTCAATCGACATGGACTTAACGCAACTGCCCAGCGTGACGCAACTCAGCGTGGTGACGGAAAACGTGCTGCGTCTGCGGATTCTATCGTTCCGCGTACTGGTCAATCGCGAGCCCACTGGTTTGCAAGAGGCGCAGGCCCGCATCAATGTGTTGGTGGACAAAGTGCGCAATGCTCAAGCCAGCTATGCCGCGCTGCCCGCAGGCCCGGAAGAACGGGCGCTTTACCAGACATTCGTCACGACGCTGGACAACTACCTGCAAGCGCAGAACCAGATGATGGAGCTGTCGCGTCAGGACAAGCTCGACGAAATGCGCACCTTGATCAACACGCGCATCAAGGACGGCACCGACCAGATGGGCGAGCAGCTCAACAAGCTGATCGCAATGAACGCTGCCGATGCAAAAGCCGCGTCGATTCAGGCCGGCAAGTATTACGACAGCGCCATCACCGGCATCATCATTGTCGCCGTCGTTGCTGCGCTGGCGACCGTGCTGCTGGCCTGGCTGCTGACCCGCAGCATCGTCACCCCACTGAACCGCGCCGTTGAAGCAGCGCGAACCATTGCTGGCGGCAACCTCAGCAAACTCATCGAAGTCGATGGCAAGGACGAACCGGCTCGCCTGCTCGAAGCCCTCGCAGCGATGCAAACCAACCTGCGCCAAACCATCGAACAGATCGCCGGATCCGCCACGCAACTGGGTGCCGCTGCCGAAGAACTCAGCGCCGTGACCGAAGAAGCCTCGCGTGGCCTGCAACAGCAGAACAATGAAATCGAACAAGCAGCCACCGCCGTCAACGAGATGACCGCTGCTGTCGAGGAAGTCGCGCGCAACGCCGTGTCGACCTCCGAAGCGTCGAACCAGTCGACTCACGCCGCCCGCGAAGGTCGCGATCAAGTGGTGAAAACCGTCGACGCGATCCAGACCATGACCCACGACGTGCAAAACACCTCGCAAATGATCGAAGGCCTCGCCGCACAGGGTCGCGACATCGGCAAGGTGCTCGACGTGATCCGCGCCATCGCCGAACAGACCAACCTGCTGGCGCTCAACGCCGCCATCGAAGCAGCGCGTGCTGGTGAAGCCGGACGCGGTTTTGCCGTGGTCGCGGACGAAGTGCGGGCGCTGGCTCATCGCACCGCGCAGTCGACGCAAGAGATCGAAAAAATGGTCGCCGGCATCCAGAACGGCACTGGCGAGGCGGTTTCGTCGATGCAACAAAGCAACCAGCGCACCCAATCCACCCTGGAAATGGCCCGCGCCGCCGGCGTTGCGCTGGAGCAGATCACCCAGTCGATCCACCAGATCAACGAACGCAACCTGGTCATCGCCAGCGCGTCGGAAGAACAGGCGCAGGTGTCGCGCGAAGTCGACCGCAACCTGGTCAACATCCGCGACTTGGCCACTCAATCGGCCGCCGGCGCCAACCAGACCAGCGCAGCGACCCACGAACTGTCGCGCCTGGCAGTGGATTTGAACGCCATGGTGGCGCGTTTTGTGATTTGAGATAGGGTGAAGGCTGGACACTGCGCAATCAGGAGACGTGCATGCGCTATTCAGCCTTGACCCAACGAATCGCCGGCGAAGGCGCAGCGGCATGGCAGATTCACGACCGGGCGTTGGAGTTGCGCGCCCAGGGGGGCGACATTTTATTGCTGAGTGTGGGGGATCCGGATTTCGATACGCCGCTGCCGATCATCCACGGCGCGATCGACAGTCTGCTGGCGGGCGACACCCATTATTCCGAAATCCGTGGCCGCCTGGCCTTGCGCAAGCTGATTGCCGAACGTCATCGGCGCAGCAGTGGCCAAGTGGTCGATGCCGACCATGTAATCGTGATGCCCGGGGCGCAATGCGCCGTGTATTCGGTGGCGCAATGTCTGCTTGATCCGGGTGACGAGGTGATCATTGCCGAACCGATGTACGTCACCTATGAAGCCGTTTTCGGTGCGTGCGGGGCGACGGTAGTGCCGGTCCCGGTTCGTCCGGAAAACGGCTTTCGCGTCGACCCCGCCGATGTCGCTGCGCGCATCACGGCGAAAACCCGTGCCATGTTGCTCAACAGCCCGAACAACCCGTCCGGCGCGAGCCTGTCGTTGCTGATCTGGCAGGAATTGGCCGCGCTGTGCGTGCGTCATGACTTGTGGCTGATCAGCGACGAGGTCTATAGCGAACTTCTCTACGAAGGCCAGCACATCAGTCCGGCGAGCCTGCCGGGCATGGCCGAGCGCACGGCGACAATCAACAGTCTGTCGAAATCCCATGCCATGACCGGCTGGCGTATCGGCTGGTCGATCGGGCCGAAATCGTTGGCGGGGCACTTGGTCAATCTGTCGTTGAGCATGCTCTTTGGCCTGCCGGATTTCGTGCAGAAAGCCGCCGAAGTCGCGCTGGAAACGGACCTGCCGCAAGTGACGCAGATGCGTGATGAGTATCGCCTGCGCCGCGACCTGGTTTGCGAGCGCTTGCAAGGTTGCCCGGGGCTGCATCCGGTGCGTCCTGATGGCGGCATGTTCGTGATGGTCGATGTGCGTCAGACCGGACTCGGCGCGCAGGCATTTGCCGAACGATTGCTGGAAGGGTATGGCGTTTCGGTGCTGGCCGGGGAGGCGTTCGGGCCCAGTGCGGCGGGGCATATTCGCATCGGGCTGGTGGTGGATCGAGTGAAACTGGCGGATGCCTGCGCGCGGATTTCACTGTGTGCGGCGCAGCTGTTACAGGCGCGTAGTGCCTGACAGTTTTGTATGGGATGCACTGGTCTCATCGCTGGCAAGCCAGCTCCCACAGTGGTTAGTGTCGTTCACAAATTTGATGAACACTGCATAACCTGTGGGAGCTGGCTTGCCAGCGATGGGGCCCATTCAGGCACTGAAGTTCTTAAGCCTGCCAAGCCGCTGAGTTCACCAGATTCAAAGGTTTCTCCCCACCCAACGCCAGCAACAGATTCTCCACCGCACACCGCGCCATCGCCTCGCGTGTCTCGTGCGTCGCCGAGCCCATATGCGGGGTCGCCACCACGTTATCCAGTTGCAGCAACGGCGAATCCTGATTCAACGGCTCACGCTCGAACACATCCAGACCTGCCGCACGAATCCGTTGATGGCGCAGTGCATCGATCATCGCCGCCTCGTCCACAACCTTGCCGCGCGAGATGTTGATGAAGATGCTTTCCGGGCGCATCAACGCGAATTGCTCGGCGCCGATCAACCCCTCGGTCTGCGCCGTCAACGGCAATGTCAGGCAGATGAAATCGGCCTGCTTGAGCAAATCTTCGAGGCTGCGATACTGCGCATCGAAACGCGCCTCGACCGCCGGTTTACGTGACTGGCTGTGATAAATCACCGGCATGCCAAATCCGAAATGACCACGCTGGGCCAGCGCCTCGCCAATGCGGCCCATGCCGATGATGCCCAGCGTCTTGCCATGCACATCGGTGCCGAAATGCGCCGGGCCGAGGTTGCGCTGCCACTGACCGCTGCGCACCATGTTCGCCAGTTCGACCACGCGCCGCGCGGCGGCAAGGATCAATGCGAAACCGGTGTCGGCGGTGGTTTCGGTCAGCACGTCCGGAGTGTTGGTCAGCAGAATCTTGCGGCGGGTCAGGTAATCGATGTCGTAGTTGTCGACGCCCACCGACACACTGGCAATGGCCTCCAGATGTGGCGCCAGATCGAGCAATGCAGCGTCGAGTTTCAGGCTGGCGCCGAGCAAGCCGTGGGCGCGGGGCAGGGCATCACGCAGTTGCATGAGGCCGTCGGCATCGAGGCTTTCGATCAGCGTCACATCAAACTGATCTTGCAGGCGCGCCATCAGCGCGGGCGATAGTTTCTTGTACAGAACGATCTGTTTTTTCATGGCAAGGATCTCTTCAGGAGTGAGCCGGCACGGCAGGCGTGGCGACGGCTTTGGCCACGACGCGATCACTGGCGCCGGGCTTGAGGAAAATCGTCAGCACCACCGACAGCAGCAGCGCGCCGCTCATCAGCAGATACGAAGAACCGGGCGAGCCGGTCGAGCTGTTCAGGTAACCCACCAGGTACGAGCCGCCGAACGAACCGAGCGCACCCATGCTGTTGATCAGCGCCATCGCGCCACCGGCAACGTTGGCCGGAAGAATCTCCGGCACGATCGCGAAGAACGGCCCGTAAGGCGCGTACATGCAGGCGCCAGCGATCACCAGCAGCGTGTACGACCACCAGAAATGTTCCGCACCGAGCGCGTACGAACCGTAAAACGCAATGGAAGCAATCAACAGCGGCGGCCAGACGAAGCGTTTGCGTTTTTGCAGTTTGTCCGAGCCCCACGACACCACCAGCATGCCGATCACGGCCGCCAGATACGGCAGCGACGACAGCCAGCCGGCCTCGATCATGTCCATTTGCGCGCCAGCCTTAAGGATCGACGGCAACCACAATACAAAGCCGTAGACGCCGATGCTCCAGCAGAAAAACTGCAAGGCCAGAATGATCACCTTCGGTGAACGGAACGCCTCGGCGTAGTTCTTCACCGCTTTGATGCCGACCTGTTCGGCGGCCAAGGCGCTTTCCAGATCGTGTTTTTCCTGGTCGCTGAGCCACTTGGCCTGGGCCGGACGATCATCGGCGAGTTTCCACCAGATAAACGCCCAGAGCACCGCCGGCAGACCTTCAATGATGAACATCCAGCGCCAGCTGAAATGCTGCACCAGATAACCCGACACCACCGACATCCACAGCATGGTCACCGGGTTGCCGAGGATCAGAAAGGTGTTGGCCCGTGAGCGTTCGGCGCGGGTGAACCAGTGGCACAGGTAAACCAGCATCGCCGGCATCACCGCCGCTTCAACCACGCCGAGCATGAAGCGGATGACGATCAGCCAATAGGCATTGCTGACCACACCGGTCAACGTCGCGAGCCCGCCCCAAAGGATCAGGCTGACGAAAATCAGCTTCTTCACACTGTGTTTTTGCGCGTAGATCGCGCCGGGTACCTGGAAGAAAAAGTAGCCGAGGAAAAACAGGGCACCGAGCAATGAGGACAGACCTGGCGTGATCATCAAGTCTTCGGCCATGCCGGACGCGGCCGCGAAACCGTAGTTGGCGCGATCGAGATACGCCAGGCTGTAAGTGATGAACACGATGGGCATGATGTACCACCAGCGGCGGGCGGCGAGGGTTGCAGTTTTCATGGGTGTTGCTCCTGAGCTTGTTGTTTTTGTCGCAGCAGGTTTAGTTAATCGGTTGACTGTCAGGTCCTCATCGCTGGCAAGCCAGCTCCCACAATGGTTTGTGGTGTTTCAAAGGTTGTGTGAACACCACAGGACCCTGTGGGAGCTGGCTTGCCAGCGATGGGGTCCATGAATTCAACAGTGAGTTCAGCCCGGGTCGGCAACCCCTCCATATCCCCGCGACTCTGGACCGCGCGACTGCCAATCCAGTTCGCGCGCCGCACGGCCTCGGCAAAACTCTGGTGCTCCAGCAGGGCGCTGATCATGCCCACCGCAAACCCGTCCCCCGCGCCAACCGTATCGACGACATGGGTCACCGGCACCCCGGCAACAAAGCCCTGATCCAGCTGCGTGCGGTAATAGGCACCCTGCGGCCCAAGCTTGATCGCCACCGCTTCGGCGCCTTGATCGAGATAAAACGCAGCGATATCTGCCGGGTCTTCGAAACCCGTGAGCAAACGCCCTTCGCTCAAGCCCGGCAGCACCCAGTGGGCGAGGGCGGCGAGGCGGTTGATCTCGCGGATCATCTCGCGCTCGCTGGCCCACAGGCTCGGGCGCAGGTTAGGGTCGAACGACACACTGCTTCCGGCATTGCGCATGCGGGTCATCAGTTCGGATGACATTTCCCGCGCCGTACCGGACAGCGCCGGAGGAATGCCGGTGGCATGCAGATGCCGAGCGTTCAGCAGTTCGGGCGTGATCGATTGCGGCGACAGATGACTGGCCGCCGAGCCACGACGGAAATACTCGACCTGCGGGTCGCTGCCATCGTCGCAACGGGACTTGAACTGGAAGCCGGTTGGATGCGTTTTGCAGACTTCAACCTGGCTGCAATCCAGACCCTCGCGCGCCAAGGTGTCGACGACAAAACGGCCGAGCGAATCATTGCCCACCCGACTCAGCCACGCGACGTTGAAACCCAGTCGCGACAGGCCGATCGCCACGTTGCTGTCGGCGCCGGCAATGCGTTTATGAAAGTGTTCGACGGCGGCCAGATCACCGCTTTGCTCGGCCACCAGCATCGCCATGGTCTCGCCGAACGACAGAATATCGATCTCAGACATGAGCGGGCTCCAGACGGGATTGGCCGAGGCGGGCGAGGGTGGCGACGTGTTCGGTGGTCAACTCCACCAGGTCATCGCCCTGCAACGGATATTCGGCGGCGCGCATAACGCCTTGGTCCATGTGTCGCAGCAGTTGTTCCCACAGATGCAAGTCGCTGACGGCGGGCGGCACTGCTACCAATTTGCCGTCGGCGCGCCGGGCCACGGCTTTGCAATGCACATAGCCGACGTGCCGACCGAGCAGGCGTGCGGCGTTGGCAGCGGATTGGTCCTGCCACTGCCAGTTGCCGATATCGAAGGTCATTTTGATCGGCAAGTTGTGCTGTTCAACAGCCGTGAAGAAGCGTTGGAACGGCTCGATCCGCCCGCCGTGCAGGGTCTGATCGTTTTCCACCAGCAGGTGCACAGGGCTGTTGCCGAGCAGTTGCTGCAAAACCGTCAGATCGCAATTGTCGGTGAAGTAGCCGAGGGAGACTTTCAGCCATTTCGAACCGAACGCCTCGGCGTGTTGCAGGGCGGTGATCAACTCGGGATTTGGACGTGACTGACCGGCCAGCCACAGTTCGGTGGGCGAGGAATAGATGCTTTGCAGGCCCAGTGCCTGGGTGGCTGCGCTCAACTGTGCGGGGTTCTCGCGAGTCAGCAACTCTTCGCGCCACTCGATACGATCAGCCCCGGCAGCGGCCAGCACGTCGATAAAAAAGTCCTGCCCGCGTTGGCGCACAAGTTCGGCACCGTAGCTGGACAGGCTGATGGAAACGGCAGGTTTATTCATTGTTGTTTACCTCTGAAACCGGTTTCATTTTTGTTCAAAAAAATATCAGTCAGTGCTGTATTGCTTTCGAGGGCCTCATCGCTGGCAAGCCAGCTCCCACAGGTTTAGTGAGCGACACGGACATTGTGGGAGCTGGCTTGCCAGCGATGGAGCCCGATCAATCACTGCAAAACCCTCAGGCTCGACCCACGCTCAACCAGCACCGGCGCAAAATCCACCACCCGCGCCGCCTCATCATCCCCTCGCAAACGCTTGAGCAAACACTCGAACGCCCGCGCGCCAATCTCTTGCGTTGGCTGGGCAAGCGCAGTAATCCCGCTGCCCACCAGCGGATACCAATCCAGATCATCCAGGGCAATCAGCCCGATATCCTCGAACAGCCGCGAACCGATCTTGCGCAACGCATGAGTGGCGGCCAACGCTGCCACGCCATTGGCGCAAAACAGCGCTTTCGGGCCGACATCGGGTTTGTGTAAAAAGGTTTGAAGATGCGTCGCAAGATCGTCGCCGGTTTCCACCACTGCCCCGATCAATCCCGAGCGCTGCTGTATCTGCGCCTGAAAACTGCTGACTCGTTCGATCCGCGAACTGGTGCCGTCATAGGGCTCGGTTACCAACAACACGTCGCGATAACCACGTTGTTCCAGGTGGGCCAGGGCCATTTCCACTGCCTGCGGGTTGTTCAGCCCGATCATGTCGCTGTCGAGCCCATCGACCTTGCGATCGACCAGCACCAGCGGCATCTCGCGGCGCAGCTCGTGCAACTCGTCACGGTGATGGCCGAGGGTGTTCACGATCAGCCCTTCGATGTTGTACGAGCGCAATAGCGCCAGATGCTGGCGTTCCTGCTCGTCATCGCGGTCGGTGTTGCATACCACCAGGCTGTAGCCGTGCGCACGGCAGGCGGTTTCCACCCCGTGCATCACGGCAATTGAATATGGGTTGCGGATATCGGCCACCAGCATGCCGATCAGGCGAGTGCGCCCGCGCTTGAGGCCTCGCGCCATCTGGTTTGGGCGATAGCCGAGTTCATCGATAGCCTGCTCGATGCGCAGGGCGATTGCATCGGAAAGCAGGGCGCGGTCGTCGCCGATGAAACGCGAGACGCTGGCCTTGGATACGCCCGCGCGCTCGGCGACATCAAGCATGGTGACGCGGCTGCGCTGGGCGGCGGAGAAGTCGTTCACGGTCTGAAACCTTATTATTGGATTTATCAGGTTCAGTCGCTGGTGTAGCGCTGAAACCGGTTTCAGGAAACACCAGAACCCAATCGTCCGTCAAGTGAAGGATCGTCTGATATTTGTCAGGTCCTGACGGGCGGCGCTGGAAATCAGGCCGCCCTTGCACCCGTCAGCCGAATAAGCCTGCCGCGATATTGATGGAGAATCCGAGAATCGCCGTGTTGAACACGAAACCGATCAACGACTGTGCGAGGACGATTTTACGAATGTCTCGTGTCGCCACGCCGACGTCGGCAGTTTGCACAGCCACGCCGATGGTGAAAGAGAAGTACAAGAAATCCCAGTAATTGGGCGTGGTCAGCCCTTCGGCGAAACGAAGTGCGGGTTCCTTGCCGTCCCAGGTGTAAAACAGGCGTGCATAGTGCACACAGAAAATCACCCCGATCAGTAGCCACGAACCAATCACCGTCAGGGCGGTGAAGCCGTAGTGCATCAGTTTGTGAGTGGTGTCCAGATCCTTGCTGCCGGCCAATTCGAAGGTAATGGTGGCGAGACTCGCCAACGCGGCGATGCACACCACGAACAACACCAGGCCGGCATTTTCATCTTCGACTTCGGCGATGCGTTTGACGTCCGGGGCTTTGGAGCGCGCGGTCAGCCAGAACATCAGTATCAGGTAGGTCCACACGCCAGCGTTCCAGCCGTAAAGGATTTTGCTGACGATGGAGTCGACGGGCGAAAGCAGACCCACGGCGAGGCCGAGCAGGGCGGCTGCGGAAAGGCGAGGGTGGGTACGGGCGAGGAAGCGCATGGGGACTCACTTTGGTGGTCGATTCCTGCACCATAGCGCACGCCATGTGGCTTTTGTAGGAGCTGCCGAAGGCTGCGATCTTTTGACTTTGTTTTTTAAACCCAGGATCAAAAGATCACAGCCTTCGGCAGCTCCTACATTTTTACAGGTGGGGTTTGCTGAATCTTTTTACCAGCTTCATGACCACGACGAAGAACACCGGAACGAAGATCACCGCCAACGTCGCGGTGATCATCCCGCCGATCACCCCTGTACCGATCGCTTGCTGGCTCGCCGAACTGGCGCCGGTGGCAATCGCCAAGGGCACCACGCCGAGGATAAATGCCAGCGACGTCATCACGATCGGACGCAGGCGCAGGCGGGCGGCTTGCAACGTGGCGTCGATCAGGTCGTGACCTTCGTCATGCAGGCTCTTGGCGAACTCGATGATCAGGATCGCGTTCTTCGCGGACAGGCCGATGATGGTGATCAACCCGACCTTGAAGAACACGTCGTTGGGCATCCCGCGCAGCGTCACTGCCAGCACCGCACCGAGTACACCCAACGGCACCACCAGCAACACCGAGGTCGGAATCGACCAGCTCTCATACAGCGCCGCCAGACACAGGAACACGATCAGCAGCGACAGGCCGAGCAGAATCGGCGCCTGACTGCCGGACAAACGCTCCTGCAAGGACAGGCCGGTCCATTCTTGTCCCAGACCCTTCGGTCCCTGCGCGACAAGGCGTTCAATCTCGGCCATGGCTTCGCCGGTGCTGTGGCCGGGTGACGGTTCGCCGGAGATCGCAATCGCCGGATAACCGTTGTATCGGGTCAGTTGCGCCGGCCCTTGAATCCAGTTGGCCTGGACGAATGCCGACAGCGGTACCATTTTTCCGGCACTGTTGCGCACGTGCATTTTCAGCAAATCATCGACCTGACTGCGTTGATCGCCTTCAGCCTGCACCACCACGCGCTGCATACGTCCCTGATTGGGGAAATCATTGATATAGGCCGAGCCCACGGCAGTGGACAGCACGTTGCCGATGTCGGCGAACGACACCCCCAAGGCATTGGCTTGCTTGCGATCCACTTCGAGTTGCACTTGCGGCGCTTCGGCCAGTGCGCTTTCACGCACATTCATCAGCACCGGACTTTTCTCGGCGGCTGCCAGAAGTTCCGTGCGCGCTTGCATTAACGTTGCATGACCGAGGCCACCGCGATCCTGCAAACGGAACTCGAAACCGCTGGAAGTACCGAGGCCATCCACGGGCGGCGGCAAAACCGAGAACGCCATCGCGTCCTTGATCTGGCTCAGGGCGACGTTGGCGCGGTCGGCAATCGAGCTGGCCGAATCTTCGCTGTCGCGTTGCGACCAGTCCTTCAGGGTAGAGAACGCCAATGCCGCGTTCTGCCCACTACCGGAGAAGCTGAAACCGAGAATCACCACGCTGTCACTGATACCGGGCTCACCGGCGTTATGTGCCTCAAGCTGTTCGGCCACTTGCACCGTGCGGTTCTTGGTCGCGCCGGGCGGCAGTTGGATATCGGTGATGGTGTAACCCTGATCCTCGACCGGCAGGAACGAGGAGGGCAGACGCATGAAGCAAATCCCCAGGCCCACCAACAACACGCCATAGATCAGCAGATATCGCCCGGTGCGTTTCAGCGCATAACCGACCCAGCCTTGATAGCGCTCGGTCAGTTGCTCGAAGCGGCGGTTGAACCAACCGAAGAATCCCGACTTCTCGTGGTGCTCGCCCTTGGCGATTGGCTTGAGCAGTGTCGCGCACAGCGCTGGCGTCAGCGTCAGGGCGAGGAATGCGGAGAACAGAATAGACGTCGCCATCGACAGCGAAAACTGCTGATAGATCACCCCGACCGAACCCTGCATGAACGCCATCGGGATGAATACCGCCACCAGCACCAGGGTGATGCCAATGATGGCGCCGGTAATCTGCGTCATCGCCTTGCGCGTGGCCTCCTTGGGCGACAGGCCCTCGGTGGCCATGATCCGTTCGACGTTTTCCACCACGACAATCGCGTCGTCCACCAGAATGCCGATGGCCAGCACCATGCCGAACATGGTCAGCACGTTGATCGAGAAACCCAGCGCCAACATGGTTGCAAACGTGCCCATCAGCGCCACCGGCACCACCAGTGTCGGGATTAGCGTGTAGCGCACGTTTTGCAGAAACAGGAACATCACCGCAAACACCAGCAGCATCGCCTCGCCGAGGGTGTAGATCACTTTGGTGATCGAGACTTTAACGAAGGGTGAAGTGTCATACGGGATCTTGTATTCCACGCCGGCCGGGAAGTAGCGCGCCAGCTCATCCATCTTCGCCCGCACCAGCGTCGCGGTGCTCAGCGCGTTGGCGCCCGGCGACAATTGCACGCCGACAGCGGTGGACGGCTTGCCGTTGAGGCGTGTGCCGAACTGATAGTCCTGACTGCCGATCTCGACCCGCGCCACATCACCAATACGCACGGTGGAACCGTCCGGGTTGGCCTTGAGCACGATGTCGGCGAACTCCTGCGGCGTCGACAACTGGCCTTTGACCAAAATTGTTGCAGTGATTTCCTGAGTCGACGGGCCGGGCAAGTCACCGATGCTGCCCGCTGACACCTGGGCGTTCTGCGCGACAATGGCGGCGTTGACGTCAGCCGGGGTCAGGTTGAAACCGATGAGTTTCTGCGGGTCGATCCAGATACGCATGGCCCGCTCGGCTCCGTACAGCTGAGCCTTGCCGACGCCGTCCAGACGCTTGATTTCGTTCATCACGTTGCGCGCCAGATAGTCACTGAGCGCAACGTCATCGAGCTTGCCGTCACTGGACGTCAGGCTGATCAGCAAGAGGAAACCCGAGGAGACTTTCTCCACCTGCAAACCCTGCTGGTTCACGGCTTGCGGCAAGCGCGACTCGACCACTTTCAGACGGTTTTGCACGTCGACCTGTGCCAGTTCCGGGTTGGTGCCCGGCTGGAAAGTCGCTTTGATCGTGGCGCTGCCCAGACTGCTCTGCGATTCGAAATAAAGCAGGTGATCCGCGCCGTTAAGCTCTTCCTCGATCAGGCTGACCACGCTCTCATCGACGGTTTGCGCCGATGCGCCAGGGTACACGGCGTAGATTTCGATCTGTGGCGGCGCGACGTCGGGGTATTGCGCCACCGGCAATTGCGGGATGGCCAGCGCACCGGCCAACAGGATGAACAAGGCGACCACCCAGGCAAATACGGGGCGATCGATAAAGAACTGCGGCATATAAAAGCGTCCTGCTTACTGACCAGAGGTCTGGGCAAGTGGAAGAGGGGTGTCGTCAATCTGCACCTTGTCACCGGGGCGGGCGTGTTGCAGGCCTTCAATAACGATGCGGTCGCCGGGCTTGAGGCCACCGGTGACGATCCAGCGATTGTTTTGCACGGCGCCCAGTTGCACCGTTTGTTCGGCTACACGCATTTGCTCATCGACGGTCAATACTTGCGCAATACCGGCGCTGTCACGCTGCACGGCGCGTTGTGGCACGGTGATGCCGTTCTGGATAGTTGCCTGTTGCAGGCGCACGCGAATGAAGCTTCCGGGCAGCAGGTCGAGGTCGGGATTGGGGAACTCGCTGCGCAGAATGATCTGGCCGGTGCCCGGGTCGACGGTGATGTCGCTGAACAGTAGTTTGCCCGGCAACGGATACAGGCTGCCGTCATCCTGAATCAGGGTCGCTTTGACTTGATCCTGACCGACTTCCTGCAATTGTCCGGAGCGGAATGCCCGGCGCAGTTCGTTGAGCTCGCGGGTCGACTGGGTGAGGTCGGCGTAGATCGGATTGAGTTGCTGAATCAGCGCCAGTGGCGTGGTTTCGTTCTGCCCGACCAGCGCGCCTTCGGTGACCAGCGCGCGGCCGATACGGCCGGAAATTGGCGCGGTGACGGTGGCGTAACCCAGGTTCAATCTGGCCCGTTCCACCGCAGCCTTGTTGCCGGCGACATCAGCGGCCGTTTGCCGGGTATTGGCGCGGGCGTTGTCATAATCCTGAGCGCTGATGGCTTTGTCGTCGATCAACTGGGCGTAGCGTTGCTCCTGCAGCTTCGCCTGAAACGCATTGGCCTCGGCTTTGCGCAACGCTGCTTCGGCGCTGTCCAGGTCAGCCTTGAACGGCGCCGGGTCGATGCGGAACAGCACGTCGCCTTTCTTCACGTCGCTGCCTTCGCGAAAGTTACGTTGCAGCACAACGCCGGGCACACGGGCGCGGACTTCGGCAATCCGCGGAGCAGCGATCCGGCCGCTGAGTTCGCTGCTGATCGACAGTGGGCGCGCTTCAATGGTTTCGATGCGCACGGTTGCTGGCGGTGCCTGCTCTTCGGCCTTCGAAGAAGAGTCACAGGCGCTCAGCGTCAGCGCCACGGCGATCAGGCCGAGCCCGGCCAGCAGTTTGTTCGACATTTACCACCCCCAATATTGATGCCCGCATCCTACGGGCAGTTGCCGAGAGTAGCGGTGAAGCTTTGTAGGCGCTGTGTGAAATTGTGTAAGGGTTTTACTCAGGGACGGTTGAGGGCGTATATCCTTAAGCCATTGAAATTTATTGCGACAGTTAAATAGCTATCGCGAGCAGGCTCACTCCTACAGTGTTTGTGTTGGTCACAGAATTTGTGGCTGACACAGTTCCAATGTGGGAGTGAGCCTGCTCGCGATGAGGCCCGACCCGTCGCCACAGCACTTTCTGGATCACCCATGCCCAACATCCTCCTGGTCGAAGACGACACCGCCCTCGCCGAACTGATTTCCAGCTACCTGGAACGCAACGGTTATTCCGTCAGCGTCATTGGTCGGGGCGACCATGTGCGTGAACGGGCACGGGTCAATCCGCCGGATCTGGTTATCCTTGACCTGATGCTGCCGGGTCTGGACGGGCTGCAAGTCTGCCGTTTGCTGCGCGCCGATTCGGCGACGCTGCCGATCCTGATGCTCACCGCCCGTGATGACAGCCACGACCAGGTGCTGGGCCTGGAAATGGGCGCCGACGACTACGTCACCAAACCCTGCGAGCCGCGTGTACTGCTGGCGCGGGTGCGGACGCTGTTACGGCGCAGCAGTCTCGGGGAGCCGTTGACGGCCAACGACCGCATCATCATGGGCAATCTGTGTATCGACTTGTCCGAACGCACCGTCACATGGCGCGATCAGCCGGTCGAACTGTCCAGCGGTGAATACAACTTGCTGGTGGTACTAGCTCGACACGCTGGCGAAGTGCTCAGCCGCGATCAGATTCTGCAACGCCTGCGCGGCATAGAGTTCAACGGCACCGACCGCTCGGTGGATGTGGCGATTTCCAAGTTGCGGCGCAAGTTCGATGACCACGCCGGTGAGGCGCGCAAGATCAAGACCGTGTGGGGCAAGGGTTATCTGTTCAGCCGTTCCGAATGGGAATGCTGAGCTGATGTTTCGCATCCTGTTTCGCCTGTATCTGGTCACGATTGTGTCGTACAGCGCCGCCATCTATCTGGTGCCAGACCTGGTGGTCATGGCCTTCCGGGATCGCTTCGTCACCTACAACCTGGATTATTCCCGTGGTCTGCAATCGCTGATCGCCAAGCAGTTCCGAGCGGTTCCGCAAGATCAATGGCCAGCGCTGGCGGCGTCGATGGACGAGGACTTCCAGCCGTTGCACATCGTGCTGGCGCGTATCGATGACGCTGAATTTACCGACATTGAGCGTGAACGGCTGCGGCGCGGCGAGAACGTGGTGCGCATTGGTGACTGGGGCTGGCGTACCCTCGCGGTAGCGCCGCTGGACGACAGCATGGCAGTGCAAATGATCGTGCCGCCGGATCCGATGGACGTCGATCTGTTGTACTGGAGCATCAACGTATTGATCGGCGCGACACTGCTCGCCTGCCTGTTGATGTGGTTGCGCCCGCACTGGCGTGATCTGGAACGCCTCAAAGGCACCGCCGAACGCTTCGGTAAAGGCCATTTGAGCGAACGTACGAAAATCGCTTCAAGCTCCAACATCGGCAGCCTGGCGGTGGTGTTCGACACCATGGCCGGTGACATCGAGAACCTGCTCAATCAGCAACGCGATCTGCTCAATGCGGTGTCCCACGAATTGCGTACGCCGTTGACGCGCCTGGACTTCGGCCTCGCGCTGGCGCTGTCCGACGACTTGCCGCCCGCAAGCCGCGAACGTTTGCAGGGATTGGTTGCGCACATTCGTGAGCTGGATGAGTTGGTGCTGGAATTGCTGTCTTACAGTCGTTTGCAAAATCCGGCGCATTCACCGGAACAGGTCGAAGTCTCGCTCGATGAGTTCATCGATAGCATCCTGGGCAGCGTCGATGAAGAGTTGGAGTCGCCAGAAATCGTCATCGACGTGCTGCTGCACGGTCAGCTCGAACGTTTTTCGCTCGACCCGCGGTTGACCGCCCGAGCGATTCAGAACCTGGTGCGCAACGCCATGCGCTACTGCGAGAAACGCATACAGATCGGCGTGCAGGTCAACGCTGAGGGTTGCGAGATCTGGGTGGATGACGACGGCATTGGGATTCCCGACGATGAGCGCGAACGGATTTTCGAGCCATTTTATCGACTGGATCGCAGCCGCGATCGTGCCACGGGCGGGTTTGGGCTGGGATTGGCGATCAGCCGCAGGGCCCTCGAAGCTCAAGGCGGGACTTTGACAGTCGAGTCTTCGCCTTTGGGTGGGGCGCGATTCCGTTTGTGGTTGCCGACCGCCGCCTGAAACTCAAGTCTTCTGTAGGAGCTGTCGAGTAAAACGAGGCTGCGATCTTTTGATCTCGTTTTTTAAGGATCAAGATCAAAAGATCGCAGCGTGCCGCAGCTCCTGCAGGGGGGAGCGTTGTTCAGGTCAGCTCGGTCGATTGAATGAGTCCAACGCCAGCGCCCTGCATCCGGTCGATCGCGGCCGCCAGCGATCCATTCATGTCGATCGCCCGGCAAGCATCCAGCACGACAAACGCATTGAACCCCGCGGCCCGAGCGTCCAGCGCCGAGTACATAACGCAGAAATCCAGCGCCAGGCCGACCATGTAAACCGTGTCTATACCGCGCTCTTTCAGATAACCGGACAGCCCTGTGGTCGTGCGACGGTCTGCCTCCAGAAACGCCGAATAACTGTCTATGTCAGGATTGCAGCCCTTGCGAATGATCAATTGGGCGTGGGGCAGGTCGAGTTCCGGGTGAAACTCGGCGCCGGGTGTGGCTTGCACACAATGCTCTGGCCACAGGGTTTGCTCGCCGTAAGGCAGCTGGATGACATCGTAAGGTTGGTGGCCGGGGTGACTGGACGCGAACGAAGCATGACCGGTTGGATGCCAGTCCTGGGCAATAACGACCTGTTTGAACTGGCGGGCTAGGCGGTTGATCAGCGGCACAATTTTATCGCCTTCAGGCACCGGCAATTGGCCGCCGGGAATGAAGTCGTTCTGAACATCGATCACCAGTAAAGCAGTACGAGAAGAAATGGGCATCGGTGAATCATCCTCGGAAAATCACTCGCTCAGCATAGAGCAGTCTGGGTCATGCACTTATGCGGCTTTTCAACAATTTTGCCTTGTCTTCCAGTGCCGTCGGGGCGTCGTGGCCGATCAGCATCCAGGCATGCTCGCGCTCGGTCCAATACACCACATTCATTGCGTGCCGACGTTCATGTTCCAGCGGCCGGCTGCCGCTGTTCGAGCGGGTGACGCACAGCGCCAATGGCCCGTGCCTGGCATCCAGATAAACGATCTGCGCAATCGGCACACCGTCATATTCAAGCATCTGTGCGCGTTTGAATTCGGCGCCCGGCAGTTTCAATACGGTGGGCGAAAGACTCAGGCCCATTCGCGCATCGACCGTGCGCAACTGCGCGCGTTGTGTGGCTTCGTCGGCAGGAAGGTGGTCGAGCGTCTGCGGCCCGTACAGCGCCATATAGTCGCCGACCAAGCCTCGCCACTCATGCGTTTGCTGCGCCTGCCAGCCGAGAAACAAGCGGTCGGCGAGTACGCCGCCGGCCACCAGTGTTGCGGCGGCAGCGCCGATAAACCAGCGCCGACTCAGTCCCGGGTTTTCTGGCGAAGGTATGGCATCCAGTCGTGCTTGCAGGCGATCGAGTGGTGCCTGTTGCGCCAGTTCATCGTAGGCGTTCCTGTACGGCAGACTGCTGCGGTTCAGCCACTGCACGCGCAGGTTGAGCAGCGGATCGTCGGCGATGGCAGCGTCGAGTTGGCGGCGATAATCCTCGGCGATTTCGCCGTCCAGATACGCCACCAGTTGCTCATCCGAAGGTGTGTTCATCAGCGATCGCCTTCGGTGGTTTTCGGGACCGCTTGCAGTGGCGGGTATTCGGCGAGCTTCAGGCGGGCGGTGGCCAGACGACTCATTACGGTAGCGATCGGTACTTGCAGGATCTCGGCGACTTCGCGATACGAAAGGCTCTCGACATAGGTCAGATACACCGTCTCGCGCTGGGTTTCAGGCAATGCATCGACGCGGCGGATCACCTGCGCCGCCATGACGTGTGTTTGCGCCGCATATTCGCCGTCGAGCGTCAGTTGCCCATCCGCCTGCCCACCATCCTGACGTACGCGGCGGGCGCGTACTTCATTGAGCCAGATCGAATGCAGAATGCTCAGCAGCCAGAGATCCATGCGCGTACCCGCGACGTATTGCGCAGAACGCTCCAGCGCACGCACACACGTTGTCTGCACGAGGTCCTCGGCCACATGCCGATTGCGCGACAGCAGCAGACCGTAGCGCCACAGTCGTGCGAGGTGCTGTGCCAGTTCTGCTCTGAATGCCTGATCGCTGATGATGGACTCCGTTTATGGGTTTTCAGATGCTTGATGAATCGATGTCAGTGCGTGGGCACCGCTGGTGAGCAGCACGCATTTCTGAGTCTTGCTGTCCCAGACCTGGCCTTTTGGACACTCGGGTTTCTGCACGGGGTTCTTTTCATCGCCACTGGCCATGACCATTGGGCTGGACAGGGCGGCGGCCAGTAGCCACGGGGCGGCGAACATAACGGATCGGATAGTCATGGGCAAGGCTCCACGAAGGGACATGTCTGTGTTTGAAAAGCACAGAGCGAAATTTTATTCATTACATAGACAGTGACTGTTCAGGGCGCAGGTAAATTCAAGGAATATGGCGTCTGGCAAAATCCACGGTGGGAGCGAGCCTGCTCGCGAAGGCTGATCGAGCACCAACAAATAATCCGGATCAACTCAGTTGACGCGTATCGATCATTTTCTTCCGATCCCTTACCCCACGAACCACCAGATACAACAACGGCCCGATCGACACAAAAACCGCCGTCAGCAATAAATAAGGCACCACCGACCAAACCGTCTGCCCACGTGAGCGGGCATCCTTGACCATCCAGACCCCGGCCAGCGTCGCCAGCAGATACAGATCAATCACCACTTGCGCGGTATCCGGCCGCGACATGAGGCTGATGCCGAAATCGATCAACGACTGCTCGGCCTGGAGCATCACCGAAACTGTATAGCCGGTAAAGGCGAGCAAAGCCGTGAGGGGCAGGGCGATAGACATCATGGGTTCATTCCTTGAAGTGATGAGCAGAACCGCCAGCCTATCTTTTGTGCCGGAAATTGGCCATTGACTTGCCAGCAGTGCTCGGGCTAATTTTCACGCCATGACTTCCAATGTATTGCGTTGCCAGCCAAGCATTATTACCGCCATTCCTCATTTGGCGGGCTAGCTCACGACTGCAGCACCCAACCCGCCCTAGAGGCGGGTTTTCACTTTCTGTCTCCCGGGTTTTAACGAAAAACACCGACCCCTGTAGGAGCTGCCGAAGGCTGCGATCTTTTGACTTTGGTTTTTGCAATCAACTGCAAGATCAAGAGATCGCAGCGTGCCGCAGCTCCTACAAGGACCGTGAGTCAGGAGACGATGATGAACGACCAGCGAGCCCTGCTTGAGCACTACGTAAAAAAGATCCTTGCAGCGCCGGTGTATGACATTGCCGTACGCACGCCATTGCAGGCTGCGCCGGCATTGTCCGAAGCGCTCGGCAACCGCATCCTGCTCAAGCGCGAAGACCTGCAACCCACGTTCTCCTTCAAGATCCGCGGTGCCTACAACAAATTGATGCAACTGAGCGACGAGCAGAAGGCGCGTGGCGTGATCACCGCGTCGGCCGGCAATCACGCGCAAGGCGTGGCACTGGCAGCGCGTGAACTGGGCATCGCGGCGACCATCGTCATGCCATCGACTACGCCCGAACTCAAAGTGCTGGGCGTACGAAGTCGCGGTGCCGAAGCGCTGCTGCACGGCGAGAGCTTCCCGTTCGCCCTGGCCCACGCACTGCAAATGTCCGAGCAGTCAGGGCGCACCTTCGTTTCACCCTTCGATGACCCGGACGTTATCGCCGGACAAGGCACCGTTGCGATGGAAATCCTTCGTCAGCATCAAGGTGCACTGGACGCAATCTTCATCCCGGTAGGCGGTGGCGGTTTGATCGCCGGCATCGCGGCTTACGTCAAATACCTTCGCCCGGAAGTGCGCATCATTGGTGTCGAGTCAGAGCACTCGGCGTGCCTGCAAGCTGCGCTGAACGCCGGGCAACGGGTGGTTTTACCCCGCGTCGGCACCTTCGCCGACGGCGTGGCCGTGGCGCAGATCGGCGAGTACGGGTTTGAAGTGTGTCGCTTTTGCGTAGATGAAGTCATCACCGTCAGCAACGACGAACTCTGCGCGGCGATCAAGAATATCTACGACGATACCCGCTCGATCACCGAACCTTCCGGCGCGTTGGCGGTGGCGGGGATCAAGCAATACGTGGCGAGAAGTGGTGTGCGCGAGCAGACCTTCGTGGCAATCGACTCAGGCGCCAACATCAACTTCGACAGCCTGCGCCACGTCGCCGAGCGCGCCGCTGCATGCGGCGCCCCGGCGTGATGGCGATCAGGGCAGCAATGGGCGCAGGAAGCTGCGCTCGTAGCTGATGATGAATTTCTTCTCGACCAGTGATTCCACCAGCGCGGTGCTCTGCGGGTCGGTCATCGCGATATGGCGGTAGCTTTCGTAATCCGCCAGCGACGGAAAACTGAACAGGCAGTAGGCGATATTGCTCGCACCCTCGGACGGCAAAAAATAGCCGTGATGGGTGCCGCCCAGTCGCTCGACAATGCCGAGCCAGGCCTTGGCGTAGGCCTCGAACTCGGTCAATTGGTAAGGGTCGATCACGTATCTGACGTGGCAGGTAATCACCGATGACGCTCCTTGCTCAGGTCATTCCTGAAGGGCAGTGCCGACTTTGTCCGAGGCGGACCAGATGCGATAGCGCACTTCGACGTCCGACGGCGCGTAGACCACCACTGGCAGCTTGCTGTTGTAGCGCAGCATGAAGCCGTCGCCGACGACAGGCACGAACGCGCGTTTCTTCTGCGAGCCGGGTGGGCAGGCCATCATCGTGCTCATCGGGCCGATGACTGTTTCCAGTCGGTAGAACGGGTAACCCCAGCCTTCGAGGTTTTTCTCGTCCAGCATCCCGCCGAGGCGTTGAAGATTGCAGTCCACTTCAAGGGTTTTGCCCGCGAGAATCTCGACCTGGAAATTCTCTTCCTTGTCCTGCTTGGGCAAATGAATGACCTGACGGGTGAAACCTGTCTCCGCCTTGGGATACGGCGCGACGTCTTCCAGTTTGGCCGCGTGGGCGAGGGTGGACAGGCTGGCGATCATCAGGCCGACGGTCGCGTAAGCTGGGAAAGAACCCATAAAAGCCTCCTTGCAGGTGTAGTGTGGTTGAGCGCCATTCTTACCGTCACCGGCGCTGAATGCAAACCGCCGCCGACATGCAATTTGCAGTGCCTCCATGGGCGATTCATGCAATTTGCAACTGGCTTAATGCTGGCCCTGTCGGCAAGTGCTTGATTTCACGAGGGTCAAAACGATCCGATGAGAGGCATGCTTTATGCGTCTGTCTGGTGCAGCGCACCGGATTCGGGCGCCTACACTCCAAGAGGCATTTCGCCGTACCACCGTTTGCTAAACCCAAGGAATAAGCGGGGACACACCCGTGCAGGGGCAGCAAAAACGGTCAACGTGAAGAGTTGATTGGCAGTCTCATCAATAAGGAGAGGTTCACCATGTTTCTTTCTGCCTTGGAACTACGCAACATCATTGAAAGCAGCTTTCTGCCTAAACGTTGCCAATGCACGCTGTCGTCGGACCTGTCGATGACCGTCAAGGTTTTCGGCGATCACAAGACCGACCAGGTCGAACTGCTGGTTAGTGACATCGATGCCAGCCACCTCAACGGCTGTCGTGAGATCAATGAACTGATCGCCGGGCTGCGTTCGGATCTTGCGCGAAAAACGTCGCCGCATCATTACAGCCCACGATCCAGAGCCGTTTAACGCACCGTTTCACCCAGTTCGACCGTCACGCGCCGGGCCTGCAAAAATCCAAGGCCCAGCGCGAACTCGACCAGCACCGCGAGCAGAATCCCGGGGCCGGCATGGCCGTTCAGCCATTCAGCAAAACCCAGCACTGCCAAACCAAAACACCCAACGATAAACCCGTTGCTCAGCGCATTACGCCCAAGCGACGGCGGTACCTTGCGCACCAGATAAAACATCACCCCCAACGCCGCGAACAGCACCGCACTGCGCCGCGCAACAAAACCCGCGACCTCGGAATACTCGATGCTCCAGATCGCCAACAACACATCCGGCAAAAATCCCCAGACGATGGCCAGTAGAAAACACAACAAAGACGTGAAGCTCGACAACGTGCGAAACGGCAACTGCATGGCTAATCCTTGCGGCAGTGAGGCGGGCCCCGAGCATAACCCCGCGAGCCCGCCAAACCTACCGCAACGCCATAAATCAGACTTTTCTGTCAGTTCTGGTAACTGCACGCGTCAGACAATTTCCGATAACTGATTTCCTCAGGCTTACCGTTGTTGTCGATGTACTTCATGTCGGCAGTAATCACCTTGCAATCCTGCGTTGGCGGCTCGGTCAACGACACCACTTTCGCCACATGCAGCGGCATGCCGTACTGATAAGGAACGGCGCTGGACGAAGTGGACGCGTCATTGGCCTGGGCCAGCCCGGCGAATGCGGTGGAGGCGAGGGCGGTGGTGAGCAGTAGCGTGCGAATGTTCATGGTGCGACTCCCGTACGACGGATGAGAGTTCGGCGCAATGCAGCCGAACCTGCCGCACTGGGCGTCAGCGAGAGGCTGAGGGCGTGCGGTTCAGTAGAGTTTTTGACCACGGCGTTAAGTGATGGTTAACCCAGCTGAACGCCGGCTGTCAGGGAGCGGGACGATTTCTGCGGGAGGGAGTGCGGATTCCTACAAGGCCAGATGCCTTGTCTGCTTTCGGCGGCTGGAGTGGGGCGGTTATGGTTCGGTGTCGCTGCAAAATCAGCGATTCGGGTTTGGTCACCTGATAACCTCCCCCATTGCAGATGTGCCATCATTTGCGCTGCGGACATCTATGTCCTCGCGGTGCATTGCTGTGGCGGCTGTGTGCAGGACGCCTTCGGGCGAGCTGAGTTTGGGGTTGTTCTCGGTTGACCAAGCCTGCATACAGTCCGCCTCCCACTGTTTGGTCACAGTGCTGGCGGTTACTATCGCCCCAGTCTGAGTAACCACATATGCCAATAATTAAACCGCTGCAAAACCGCTATCTCGCCCTCAACAGCAACGTTACCGAAAGCCCAACGCTGCTCATCGACACCGAAGCCAACCCCAAAGACATCCTCGAAGCCGCCGTCCAGCGCGTCCGCGCCTCGGCCGACCTGCTCGAAACCCTGCATTGCCTCTGCTTCAAACACGCCGATGTTCAGGACATTCCGCACATTACACATGCGTTGTACCTGCTGATTCAGGACGGCAATGATTTGCTTCAGGTGGCGCAGCAGCAGATGTTGAACTGGAAGGCGCCGGTTTGATTTTTCTCTGAAAAAAGCCTGTCGTCGAAAGAGGGCAGGCTGAGTGGTGGGTGGCGCGGCATTCGAAAAGCTCATTGGGGTTGCAGGTTGCGAGCGTATTCGACCAGATCCTTGGGGTAGACCATGTGATCGATTTTGCTGTCGTCAATGCCATACAGAAAGGCAACAGCGCCTGCTTCAAATGCCCAATACCCTACGTAGGTTCCTTCCTCTCCTTGAAGATGGGAATCGTGCCAAGGGGCTTGCTTGAAGGCTCGATACCATTGCTGGCAGTATTTTTTAAGAAGTTTAGGCGGCTCGCCTTTGTTGTCGCTGTAGATCGCTTGGATGAGTAGTGTGTAGACGTCGTGATACCACTCATCTATGTCGTGCCGATGTGGCACAACTTTATTTAGTAAGGCCTCATAAAGGGTGTCTTCACCTCCGTACCCTGCGTCGTCAATGAGTTTCACAAAGCGTAGGAGCAGGTCAGTCCGGTGTAAAAGTATGCAAAGACTGATGACTTGAACGGCTTCTTCGTACTGATGGGGCCAGTCGTCGATCGCCAGAGGAGAAATGTTCGGCACGCCTAGATACTCGGCCAAAGTCTTTTGGCGAATTTCATACTTCTCTATCAGTTCTTCAAGCATAGGAATAAGTTTTTCTATACGCTCACCCGCTGTATAGGTGGCGAATAGCTTTTCCAAAGCGAGCGTCTGGAAATATCTGGCGCGCTGAGATGCTTCCTCTAATGCAGAGTCTGATTTGAATTTGTTCGTTGAGAACAAATTTAGAAGCTCATCATATTCTCTGATGAAATTTTCATAACGTGCGGCGCTGAAGAGTGTCTGTCGTATGTTCATGAATATTCTATTCCAATCGAATGGCCACACTTCTGGCATATTCGACCAAGTCCTTTGGATAAACCATGTGATCGATTTTTCTGTCATCTATCCCATATAAAAATGCGATAGCTCCTGCCTCGAACGCCCAGTGTCCGACATAATTTCCTTCTTCTCCCTGCAGGTGAGTATCATGCCAAGGAGCTTGTTTAAAGGCCGGATACCATTGGCTGCAATATTTTTTAGAAAGTTTGTGGCTTCTTCTTTTGTTTTTTCATATATAGCTTGCACTAGCGGAGAATAAACATCGTGGTACCATTGGTCTACATCAGCTCTGTCAGGTAATATTTTACAGAGTAAATCTTCGTACAGTGTATCGTCTCCTGCATATCCAGCATTATCTATCAACTTAACAAAGCGCTTAAGCAGGTCTGTGCGATGTAATAGAATGCAAAGGCCTATAATTTGAACGCACTCCTCGTACTCGTGTGGCCAATCGTCTATTGCAAGTGGTGAAACTTCAGGAGATTGCTCAGATAAGGCTAGTGCCGCCTGCCGGATTTCATATTTTTCAACTAGATATTCAAGCTGAGGAATCAACGAGGATATTTCTTCGCCTGCTGTATACATCGCCATTAGCTTTCGAAGTGCTAAACGTTGAGAAAACCTTGAGCGAAGTGTTGCTTCACCTTCGGATGTGTCGGACTTGAATTTGGTTGTTTTTAAGATTTCATTAGCTTCGCCGTGCTCTCTCAAGAAATTCTCGTAGTGGGCATCACTGAAGAGTTTTTGTCTTTTCTGCATATATTAATGCCTAAACTTGGCTGCAACGGCAAGTCACTGTAGAGCAACAGCCCATATCTCTAATATAAATGTGTTTTTTGTATGTTTTGCTCAGCACCGAAAAATAAGCGCTGAGCGAACGATTTATTCTTCTCCTGACCAATACCAGAGTGTATCGCCCCAGCGGGAGTCGGTGAAGTCAGGAAAGATTTCACCCTGTTGAAAGTGTCTGCGAGAGTTTTCCTGGGCTGGCGTAAACCAAAAACCTGTTTTGCTACAAGGTTGGCCCGCTTCAATGCGGTTGATGGTGTTATTTTTATCTGAAGTAGTATGGCCTCGTGCGTATTCAACAAGATCCTTTGGATAAACCATATGGTTAATCTTGCGATCATCTATGCCGTATAGAAACGCTACAGCACCTGCCTCGAACGCCCAGTATCCAACATAGCTTCCTTCGTCACCCTGCAGATGAGAGTCGTGCCAAGGAGCTTGTTTAAATGCCGGGTACCATTCTTTGCAATATTCTGTCAACAGATCAGATGCTTCGTCTTTTTCATCTGCGTAGATGGCCTGAAGAAGAGGCGTATAAACTTCGTGGTACCAGTCGTCAATGTCTTCTCTGTCGGGGAGTACTTTACAGAGAAGATCCTCATACAAAGCATCTTGACCGTTGTAGCCTGCTTTATCAAAGAGTTCGACGAATCGCTTTAGTAGATCTGTGCGGCGCAGCAGAATGCATAAACTAATTACTTGAACACACTCTTCGTACTCATCTAGCCAGTCGTCAATGGCAAGAGGCGATATATCTACTATATTTTCAGATAGAGATAGTTTTTTCTGGCGGTTCTCATAGTGTGTAATGAGTTCATCGAGAAGCGGTGTTAACGAGGTTATTTCTAATCCGGCAGTGTACGAGATGAACAGTTTCTTTAAGGCTACGTTTTTGAAGTGCGTAGCTCTTAATGAGGCTTCTTGCTCTGGAGTGTCTGACTCGAATGTGTTGTTCGCCCAGAACTCTTTGGTTTCGTCGCTGTAATCGCGAAAATCGAAATATCTGGCCTCGGTTAAAAATTCTTGTCTTCCGTTCATAGTAGAGTTTTCACTCAAGGGTAAAAATTAGTATTGCCGATATTTTTCAGTGAAATGCTTTCAACTTGCTTTGACTTGGTTTTTATTTTAGTAATGTGCAGAATGGTTCTGACACTATATCCAAGTGTGTTTTTCGCTCTCTTGCATTCTTCGCTCAGCGCCGGAAAATTAGCGCCGAGCGAACGGTAGAGCAGCTTATTCTTCGCCAGACCAATACCAGATCGTGTCGCCCCAAGCAGAATTATCAAACTTTGGCATGATTTCTCCTTGGTTGAAGTAACGGCGAGAATCGTTTTGAGCGGGAGTGAACCAAAAGCCTGACTTTATGCACGGTTTTCCCGCGTCCACTCGAGATGTTTGCGAGGAGCTTGATGATTGATAGTTTCTAGCATATTCGACTAAATCTTTAGGGTAGACCATATGACTGATCTTACGATCATCTATTCCGTACAGAAAAGCGACAGCAGCGGCTTCGAAAGCCCAATACCCAACATAGTTTCCATCATCATCTTCTATGTCTAAGTGGCTATCATGCCAGTTGGTTTGTAGTTTTCCGAACGCGGGGTACCATTCTTTGCAGTATTCAAGTAGCAGGTCGCTCGCTTCTTTTTCGTCATCAGAGTAAATTGCTTTCACTAGCGGCGAATAAAGTTCGTGATACCATTCATCAAGATCTGACCGTCCAGGAAGAATTTTGCGCAGAAGATCTTCGTATAAAGTATCTTCGTGTGCATATCCTGCGCGATCAATCAAGTTGACAAAGCGGATAAGTAAATCTTTTTGATGCAGTAATATGCATAGGCTGATAACTTGGACACACTCTTCATATTGCTCAGGCCAATCATCTATTGCTAATGGTGAAATGTCAGGTTCGCCGTCTTCCAAAGCTAGAGCATTCTGATAGATTTCATAGCAAGTTATAAGCTTTTCTAGCCTTGGGAGTAGCGTTTCTATTGGTTCCCCTGCGGTATAGCTTATCAGTAGTGCATTGAATGCAGAATCTTTAAAGTAGCCTGTGCGAAGAGCCTTTTCCTGTGCAGGGTTATCTGCCTGCATGGTTTCATTTTCCCAGCGGGATTCTGTTTCGTCATAAAGTTTTATGGATTTTTGATAGTAAGAGTCGAAAATGAATTTTTGGCGTCTGTTCATGCTGGTATTCTAGCCTCTTCTTTTAATACGTCCAAATTCCCATATTTTTTTCGTAATGAGGCTAATCGTTTATTAACGGCCTCTCTTACTTCCTCCTCGCCATAATGAAACCCGTCGTGATCGCGGTGAGTTTCTTCATGTGAACTTGCCAGCTGAGCGTCAGCATGCGCTTTGGGGCTGAGGCTCTTATGATAAAGAGGAGTGAAAAATAAGTGGCGAGTATAGGACTTCATGATGCTTTCTCGTAGTTCAATATTTTTTATCGCCAATGGTAGCTTTGATGTTATCCAAACGCGACTCATCTGAACTATGTGTTTCTTTGACTTTTCATCTGTTTTTTTATTGTTTTTGCCACTCGGAATGTTCTTGTCGTTAGTAGCTTTTGCATTGTCACTTGAGGTTTTTCCGCCTGATTTACCACCGTATTTTCCGCCAGCTTTTCCACCTGCCTTTTGTTTGGCGGGTTTATTCTGATCTGCGTCATCCGTAATCGGTTCGAGAAGTTCAGAAGGATCCAGAACCCCGGAAAGTCCTAGCTTGGAAGCAATCTTTGGTTTTGAACCTTCAATTTTTTGCAGAAACTTAGGCGCGTCTTCCCGCTTGCTAGCTTTCGCTTCAACTATAGCGAATTTTTTATTATTGTTTGTACTTGGGTTCGCTCGCCAGATGGAGTCGATTCCGGTTCCATTTGCCCCATCTGTAAGTTTGTATAGAACATGTCTAGCCTTGGGGTTGCCACCTTTTGACAACTTTCCAAGCGTATCGCCGTTCGGTTTCCCGTCCAGCCATTTGCCTTCTGAACCTTTATCATGACCGTCCCACTTTTTTCCCCAGCCAAATTTCTCTGCGCATATATAGTCTGCGATATGCTCTCCGCACACACCTAAGCCCTCGTTGAGGATGTCTGCGGTGGCAACGGCTAGCTTCGTGTTAGCAGGCTGGTTGGAGTGAGCGGAACTTGGACCGTCTTTGCCATTTTTTGCTACGGTCGCGTCCTTGCCAGCAGGTTTTTCTACCCTCTTGGGGTGGGTAGATCCTGAAGATAATGCGGAACTATTACGTTGCATCCCTTTCCATTTTGTTAAGCGCCTTTCCACAATGCCGATCATTTCTGGCATGTTGTCGCGAGCGGTCGCGAGTACGGTGACAACTGCGGATTGAGCCCAGTTGGGCAGGCTTTGGAAAGCTGAAGAACCTTTTACCGCGCTAATGATGTCGTCAAGTTCACCTCGGAGCTTCGACGCGTTGAATACTTCTTTTAGCAACTCCTCCGGACTTGTCTTGATACCACACTCTTGCAATACAAAACGCAACAAATCAAATAGAACCGGGGCATAACGCTGAGGATCTTTATTGACTATGCGCATGCTTTTTTTCAGACCATCACCTGGTCCAGGAATCCAGCCGATAACTGCAAGGAGTAAATCAAATTTTGCTTCATCTTTACCGTCTGCAGTTTCCGCATTGTAGAGGACGATAGAGGACTCTACTGTGTCGTACGCGTCGATCGCTTGACCTAGAAAGGGTACGGCTCCTAAGGCAATACCCTTCGCAAGTTCGACTGCTGCCTCTTTATAAGCTGCTGTACGGTCTTCAGTTTGCGCTTCTTCACTCATGTCAGCCTCCCTGCGGCTTTCTCCACTAGTGCTTGTAAATCAACGTTGTCTGGATCGAGTCCAAGTTTTCGGATGTCCTCATTGACCTTTGCATCGCTACTTTGGACGATTTTCACTGGTTTGCGATCAAAAGGCCGCGGATCCTCGCCGTAATAGACTTTGGCCGGACCTTTCGGCACGTCTTCCAAACGGGCGAAGCCGTCATCGTCCAGCACGCCTTCGCGGGTCGAGCCATCGGCAAAATCCACGCGATAAGACGCGCCCGGCACCGGTTCCAGATTGTCGTAGTGCAAATTCAACTCCAGCCACGTCGGATTGGCTTTGGCCGTTTCCATCAACTTGCCGGCAATGTCGGCCGCCGCCAACCCCGGAATTAACGGAATCAAAATCCCAATCCCGGTCCCCACCCCTGGCGCCCCCCCGGTATTAACCTTCACCTCAGCACCACCAATGGTCACACCACCCGCATCAACCTTCACAAAACTCCCGCCAGCCTTGGCCGTGAGTTCCATGCCCCCCTCAACCACAACCTTGTCGCCGGCGTGGTAGTGGATTTCGGTGCCGGCTTCGACGAATTGAGCAGTGCCGACTTTCACATGCTGCGTCACGCCCACGGTCAAATGATCATCCGCACGCATTTCGCTTTTGCGATCCAGATGCGTAATCCGGTGTTCTTCAACCTTGAACTCACTCAGCGTATTGGCTTCAACGGTGTCGTGCCGTTCGTTACCCACACGAATCTTCTGGTCGTGCTCGATGTTTTCGTCCCAATCGCGTTGGGCGTGGATGTAGATCTGCTCGACGCCTTTCTTGTCTTCGATCCGAAATTCGTTGTAGCCCTTGCCGCCCGGTGAACTGAGGGTTTTGAAGGTGCTGCGGGTTTTGTTTGCGGGCAGGTCGTAGGGGACGACGTTTTCCTTGTGGTACAGGCAGCCGGTGACGAGGGGCTGGTCGGGGTCGCCTTCGAGGAAGGTGACGAGGACTTCCATGCCGATGCGCGGGATGGCGATGCCGCCGTAGGCTGCGCCGGCCCAGCCGCTGGCGACGCGCATCCAGCAGGTGGTTTTGTCGTTGGACTGACCGTCGCGGTCCCAGTGGAACTGGACCTTGATGCGGCCGTACTGATCGCAGTGGATTTCTTCGCCGGCCGGGCCGGTGACGACGGCAGTCTGGCTGCCGAGGACTTTGGGTTTCGGGTGTTCGAGGGCAGGGCGGTAGTGCGCGTCCCACGGGGTCGCGATGAAGCTGTTGCGGTAGCCCTGGTGGAAATCGCTTTTGTTGTCGGTGACGTCGCTGGTGACGTTTTCGCCGAGCACTTGCGGTTGTTTGCCTTCGTGGAGGACTTCCAGCAGCAGCCACAGGTCGTTCCATTCGGCGCGTGGGTGTTCGGCGAGAGTGAGGAAATGACCGCTGGTGAGGGTCGGTTCGTCACCTTTGCCTTCGGCGAGTTTGTAGTCGCTGCGATGGCGTTCCAGTGCTCGAGTCGAGAGGAATTTGCCGCGCTCGCGGGTGGTGAAGCGGCCGGGGTAGTCGTAGTCCTCAAGGTCCGGAGCGAACTCGGACTTGACCGCGCCTTCGGGCAGGATCTTCGGTTTTTCGAAGTCGTAGTCGCGACGGCTGACGCGGGTGGTGCGGGTTTCCAGGCGCAGGTTGAAGCGCTTGATGACTGGTTTGTCAGCGCTCATGCCGGAGTCTTGCTGGTAGCTCACGGCCTTGAGTTTGCGGAAAACAGTCTGGTCGTCGCCGAACACCAATTTGTGGCCGCTGCTGCTGTGCTGGAAGTGGAAGTGAATGCCTTCCTCTTCGCACAAACGCTGGATGAAATGCAGGTCGGACTCGTCGTACTGCACGCAGTAATCGCGTTCCGGATACTCGGCTCTGAGCTGGAAGCTGTAGGCGTCGGCGAGGATGCCGCGATCTTCCAGCACCTGAGCGATGATCTTCGGCACGGTCAGTTGCTGGAAAATCTGCTGATCGTGGTTGTGCCGCAGGTAAGCGAGTTGCGGCACCAGGCTGATGCTGTAACGCGTCAAGGTCTTGCCGGAATCGCCTTGCTCGATGCGGTACACCAAACCGTGGATCGTGCCTTCGCCGGTGGCACCAAACGTCAGCACGCCGCGCTTGTGCAGCAGCTCTTCGAGTTTGAGGTCGGGGCGAGCGCTGACCAGTTCGAGGTCAAAACGGAACGGTTCGTTGAGGGCTTCGCGACCGGTGAAGCTCAGGACTTGCAGGTCAGCGGAAACGCCTTCGAGGGTGAGGGTGATGTGGGTTGCGTTGGCGTCCAGCATGCCTTGAATTCCGTCCGTTGAATAAGCAGGAGGTGGATGTTGCAGGATTAGACCGTCTGGTTCAAGGCGCAAATGCCGTACGCCCAGCCTGTGCGGGTTATAGGGAAAACCCTTAGGACGAACGTTCGGCCCAATAAAATCGGGCATTTCCCCAAAAGCATGGCTTACCAATCTGGAGGGTTCGAACGGCAAAGCGCCGAAGAATAGCCAGTCAGTTTCAGACTAAAGTCGCCTGTAGCACGTCAAAGCCATCTGCCATCATTGCGACTCACCCCTGCGTGTTCACTGCCTCTCGGCGCTTCATTGATCCGGGACGGGAGTTATTTTTCTGGCTTATTGCGCGTTTGCGCAAACGCTTCAATGTTGGAGTTTTTCATGCGTCCCCCATTTCCCCTCATCACCCCGCGCCAGTCGTTTGGCTTCGGAGCCTTTGTGCTGTGCGCCTGTTTTACCGCGCAAGTTCAGGCCAGCGGATTTCTTGAAGACACAACGGCGAAAATCGAGTCGCGCACGGTGTACTTCAACCGCGATTTCCGTGATGGGCACACGTCCAATGATCAGGGCGCTTCCAAGCGTGAAGAGTCGGCGCAGGGTTTCATTCTCAATCTGCAGTCGGGTTACACCGAGGGCACGGTTGGCTTCGGTATCGATGCGCTGGGCATGCTCGGCTTCAAACTCGATTCCAGTGCCGACAGCAGTAACAGCGGTTTGCTGCCGTCCAGCGGGCAGGATCCGCGCGGATCGAAAGATCAGTACGCGAAAATGGGCCTGACCGCGAAGGTGAAGGTTTCGGACACGGTGCTGAAATACGGCGCGCTGCTGCCGGATCTGCCGCTGCTCAAGTACAACGATGGTCGTCTGCTGCCGACGATGTTCAATGGCGCAATGCTGACTTCAAAAGAAGTGAAGGATCTGACCTTCATGGCGGCGCGTCTGGACAAGTACACCGCGCGTGATTCCACCGATTCGCAAGACATCCGCGTGCACTGCAAGAACAAGCGCTACGCGTGTAACACCACCGCCGACCATTTCGACATGTACGGCTTCGACTACAAGATCAACGATCGTCTGACTGCGCAGTATCACTACGCGGAACTTGAAGACATCTATCGTCAGCACTTCGTGGGGCTGTTGGGTAATCAGCCGCTGGGCAACGGTGTATTGAAAGCTGATCTGCGCTTGCTGAAAAGTGCTGACAGCGGCGATGCGAAAGCCGGCTCAATCGACAACCGTGCACTGAGCGGCATGCTGTCTTACGCCATCAGCGGCCACACTTTCAGTGGTGGCTGGCAGCGCATGAACGGCGACAACTCGATGCCGTACCTCGATGGCAGCAACCCGTATCTGGTCAACTATGTGCAGGTCAACGACTTCGCCGCCGCGCAGGAGCGCTCCTGGCAACTGCGTTATGACTATGACTTCAAGGCGATCGGCATCAACGGTCTGAGTTTCCTGACGCGTTATGTGAACGGTGATCACATCAAGGTCGTGGGCAGTGATCAGGAAGGCAAAGAGTGGGAGCGTGACAGCGAGTTGAAGTACGTGATTCAGACGGGGACGTTCAAGGATGTGAGTTTGCGCTTGCGTAATGCGACTTACCGGACGAATTACCAGCAGTTTGCCCGGGATGTGGATGAAACCCGGTTGATTGTGAGTTACAACTTTTCGGTGTTGTAAACCTTGGATTTATAGCGCTTGAACGGTTGCCATCGCTAGCAAGCTAGCTCCCACACTGGACCTGCGCCGCACCCAAATCCCCTGTAGGAGCTGCCGAAGGCTGCGATCTTTTGATTTTCAAAAACAAGATCAAAAGATCGCAGCCTGCGGCAGCTCCTACAGGGGTATGGATTTATAGCCAATGCCAGAACCGGCTCCAGAAACCTCGGTTGAGGTCTTCCTTGCAGCCAGCATATTGCTGCGCATACATGTCGGAACGATTCTGCACCTTGCGCGCTGTCGGCATCAGCCACGCCTTGCTGGCGTAAGTCTTGTTGCGATAACCGCCCCAGCCCTCGTGATAGTTGAGGTACTGGCCATAGGCGTCGTATTTGTAGACGCCGTTGATCGAGGTGGTCTTGTCCATGTACCAGCCGACGAAGTCGATGGCGTCGTCGAAGTCTTCGCGGTCGGCCCAGTTTCTGCCAGTGCTTTTCTGGTAGTCGGACCAGACTTCATCCTTGGCCTGCGCATAACCCGATGCGGTCGAGACGCGGCCCCACGGAATGACCCAGAGCAGGTATTTGCGTGGAGTCTTGGCGTCGTAGCGGTAGCCGGACTCCTGATACATGATCGCGAACGGCACCTGGATCGGTACGCCCCAGCGCTTTTGCGTGACTTGCGCGGCGTCGTACCAATCGCTTTTTTCCCGGAAGATCTCGCAGATGTTTTCAGGCGAGCGGGGCGGCGAGGTGCCGCAGCCCGTCAACAGCGCCGCGAGTATCAATAGTCCAATCGTCTGCCGAGAATTCAAAAGCCGTCATCCTGTGATGCGCGTAAAAGGGCGACAGTTTACGCGTTCAGGTCAATTGATGACGATAGGGCAGATCCGGACCGGTCTTGCTGCAGGTCAGCGCTGCCGCTTGCACGGCGAACTTGAGCATGGCGTCGATCTGCTCGCGGGCCAATTGCTGCAAGCCTTCGACCGAGTCCAGACCCTGTTCGGTCAGCCAGGTAATCAATGCAGCCTGGAAGGTGTCACCGGCGCCAACGGTATCGGCGATCTTCACGGAACAGGCTGGCACTGACCAGGAGCCGTGGGCGCGACTGAACACGCTTGCGCCTTCGCCGCCGCGGGTGAGGAATACCATGTGGCAGCGATGCTCCAGCCAGCCTTCGATGACCCGCTGCGGATCCTGCTCGGGATACAGCAGGCTCAAGTCTTCATCACTGACTTTGATCAGATCGGCCAATTGCACCAGCGTGGCGATTCGTTCGCGCCACAGGTCGATATTCGGCTCGGGATTGAGGCGTACGTTGGGGTCGAGGCTGATCAGGCGTTTGCCGCTTTCACGCTGCACCAACGCCAGCAGTATGTCGGCAATCGGCTGCACCACCAGCGAAAACGAGCCGATGTGCAAGCCGCGCACCTCAGGGCCTAGTGTGGGCAGATGCGCCAGGCTCAGTTGCCGATCAGCGCAGCCTTCTCCGCGAAAGCTGTAATGCGGCGAGCCATTGGCACCGACGGCGACCATCGCCAGCGTGGTCGGTGCAGCGAAGTCCACCAGATAATCCGGGCGCACACCTTCGTCCTGCAGCACCTGTTGCAAGCGGCGGCCGAGGTAGTCGGTGGACAGCCCGCCGAACAAGGCCGAGTCCACACCCAGACGGCGCAAACCCACCGCGACGTTGAACGGCGAGCCGCCAGCAATCGCCTTGAAATTCACTTTCGAGGCCAGACCACTGGCATCGTCTTCGCTGAAGAAATCAAACAGCGCTTCGCCACACACCAAATACATAATTGTTTGCTCTTTATAGGGTTGCGACATGCTGTTGATAGCGTTCATAAGCCTGCTGGAATGCCGCGACATTGGCGGCGTTCGGCAGGGTTTCACTGCTCAGGTCAACTTTCACGCAGCGCTGGCACAGTTCGGCAAGGGTGTCTTCGTGGCCATTGGACCATGACTTGCACCACGCCGCCTGAATCGCCGCGCCAAGGGCAGCCGCTTCGCTCTGTTCGGTGCAGATGACGGGGGTGTCCATGATGTCGGCGACGATTTGGCGCCACACGGCGCTCTTCGAACCGCCGCCGATCAGGCAAATGCTGCGGCTTTGTAAACCATTGTGCCGGAGTAAATCCAGTCCATAACGCAAGCCGAAGGTCGTGCCTTCGATGGCTGCGCGGCACAGATTGGCCTGCGTCAGGTTGTCCAGCGTCAAGCCGTGCAGGCTGCCGGTGGCGTGGGGCAGGGCGGGGACGCGCTCGCCGTTTAGGAACGGCAGCATACACACGCCTTCAGCACCGATAGGGGCTTGGGCGACGAGGGTGTTGAACTGATCGAGATCGAGTTCGAACAGTTCGCGAATCGCGCCGGTGGCGTTGGTCAGGTTCATGGTGCAGATCAGCGGCAGCCATCCGCCGCTGGAGGAACAAAAAGTCGCGACCGAAGCATCCGCACTGACCGTCGGCGCATCGGCGTAGGCGTACACGGTGCCGGACGACCCGAGGCTCATGGTGATCGCGCCGGGCTGGATGTTGCCGGTACCGATAGCGCCCATCATGTTGTCACCGCCACCGCTGGACACCAATGCGTTGCGGTTGATGCCGAGGTGTTCGGCAATCGCGGGCAGGATCGTGCCTACGGCTTCGTGCGCATCGATCAGCTCCGGCAACGCCGCTTGCAGGCGTCCGCTGGGGTCGATGTCGCGCAACAGCTGCAAATCCCACTGGCGGCTGCGGACGTTGAAATAACCGGTGCCGGAAGCATCGCCGTACTCGCTGCAGGCTCGGCCGGTGAGCCAATAGTTGAGGTAATCGTGGGGCAGCAGAATGCGGGAGATACGCGCGAATACGTCTGGATGTTGTTCTTTGGTCCAGAGTAGTTTTGACACGGTGTAGCCCGGCGCGATGACCACGCCGAGGCGTTCCAGAGAGCCGTTTTCACCGCCGAGGTGGGTGAGTAGTCGATCGTTTTCAGCGCTGGTTTCGGTGTCGCACCAGAGTTTGGCCGGGCGCAGGACTTCGCCTTCATCATCGAGTAACACCAGACCGTGCTGCTGCCCGGAAACACCGATGCCGAGGATTGATTGACCGTCGACAGCCGCCGCCAGCAGTGCCTGGCGGGTGGCGAGGGCGAAAGCTTCAAGCCATTGCTGAGGGTCTTGCTCGCGACGGCCATTGGCGCCGCTGATCATCATGTGCGCTGCGGCGCCTTGGCCGAGCACCTGACCGCTGGCGGCATCGAGGATGATCGCTTTGGTGCCTTGGGTGCCGCAATCTATGCCGAGGAAGAGTTGTCGGGTTGTCACAAGAATATCCTCAAGGAGTCAGGTCAATCCGGGTGTGGCCAATCGCTGGCAAGCCAGCTCCCACAGGGTTCTCAGTCGTTCACAAGTATTGAGTGCCATCGAGAAAATGTGGGAGCTGGCTTGCCAGCGATGACGTCGGTAGCTTCACCGCATAACTCAGGCCAGGATCCGCTCCAAAGTCCGCGTAACACCCACCTCCCGCAAACTATCGCAACACCATTCAAACGCTGTTACAAACTCCGCCGAGCGCGGTATCGCCGTGCCGAAAATCTCCTCGACCGCCAACAAACGCTCCGTCATCAACGCATCATCCGCCACCAGCGCCTGACAAAAAACAGCCCGCGGGTCAGGAATGGAATAGGTGTCGCCATTCTCATCCACGCCCTTCAAATACAACGCCCAAGCCGCTACCACCAACGCCGCGCGGCGGGTCTCGCGCCCATCGGCAATCAACCGGTTGATCGTCGGAATGGTGAATTTGGGAAACTTCGACGAACCATCTGAACACACACGCTCAAGCTGATCGGCAATCGCTTGGTTAGAGAACCGCGCCACCAGCGTGTCTTTGTAATCGTCCAGGTTGATACCCGGCACTGGTGCCAGTTGCGGCGTGACATCCAGGTCCATATAGGCGCGCATGTAACGCACGAACAGCGGGTCGTTCATGGTTTCGTGGACGAAGCGATAGCCCTTCAAAAAACCCAGATAAGTCAGCGCCAGATGGCTGCCGTTGAGCAATTTGATCTTCATCTCTTCGTACGGCGACACGTCGTCGGTGAACTGCACACCAACCTTCTCCCACGCGGGACGACCGTTGACGAATTTGTCTTCCAGCACCCACTGCACAAACGGTTCGCAGACCACCGGCCAGGCGTCGTCCACCGCGTGTTTGTCGGCCAGTTGTAGACGGTGCGCGGTGCTGGTCATTGGTGTGATGCGGTCGACCATCGCGTTGGGGAAACTGACGTTCTGCTCGATCCAGTCGCGCAGCCCCGTGTTGCGCAGGGTGGCGAAGGCCAGCAGTGCCTTGCGGGTCACCGCGCCGTTGTGCGGCAGGTTATCGCAGGACATGATCGTGAACGCCGGCGTGCCTGCGCCACGGCGTTTCTCCAAGGCCGCACAGAGGAAGCCGAACACGGTTGTCGGTGCGCCCGGGTGTGCCAGATCGTGCTGGATCTGCGGCAGGTGCGCCATGAATTCGCCGTTGCTGTCGTCGATGCAATAGCCGCCCTCGGTGATGGTCAGCGAGACGATGCGGATCTGCGGATCGGCGAGTTTGTCGATCAACGCCTGCGCGCCGTCCTCGGCCAGAAGCATGTCGCGAATTGCGCCGATGACGCGTACTTCGGTGTCATCACTGTCACCGAGTTCGAAGAGGGTGAACAAGTAGTCCTGCTCTTTGAGATCGTCGCGGGCGCGGCGGTCTTCGGCGCGCAAGCCGACCCCGCAAATCGCCCAGTCCAGCGCTTCGCCAGTGTTCATCAGCGCGTCGGTGTAATACGCCTGATGCGCCCGGTGAAAGCCACCGACGCCAATGTGCGCGATGCCCTGGCGGGTGTCGCTGAGGCTGTAGGCCGGCAGTTGCACTTCGGTGGCGAGGCGGTTGAGATTCTGTTTGTTCAGTTTCATGGGAAAACTCTCGAAAAAATCAGGCAGCCGCACGCAGCGGACGGGCCAGCGCCACGCCTTCGGCATCGAATAAATGGCAGTGAGCGGCGTCCAGATAGAGGTTCAGTTGCTCGCCATAACGGCTCGCCAGATCACCGCGCACACGCATGGTCAGGGCTTCGCCGGCGTTGGTTTTGACGTGGCAAAAGGTGTCGCTGCCCAGACGTTCGCTGACATCGGCGGTGACTTGCAGGGTGCAGTCACCCGGTTGCGCCAGCTCCAGATGTTCCGGGCGAATACCCAAGGTCACAGCGCTGCCGACGCTCAGGTGGGCGGCGTTGAAGGGCAGGGTGATGCGGGTGCCGGCGTCCAGTGCGACTTCGCAGCTTGGGCCGTCGACGCGGGTAATCTTGCCCTTGAGGAAACCCATTTTCGGCGTGCCGAGGAAACCGGCGACGAACAGGTTGGCCGGGCTGTGATAGAGGTCCAGCGGCGAGCCGACTTGCTCAATCCTGCCGCCATTGAGCACCACGACTTTGTCGGCCATGGTCATCGCTTCAACCTGATCGTGGGTCACGTAGATCATGGTCGCTTGCAGGTCTTTGTGCAGACGCAGCAGTTCCAGGCGCATCTGCACGCGCAGCGCGGCGTCGAGGTTGGACAGCGGCTCGTCGAACAGGAATATTTTCGGATTGCGCACGATGGCGCGGCCGATCGCGACACGTTGACGCTGACCGCCGGACAGCTGTTTAGGTTTGCGCTCGAGCATCGGCCCGAGCTCAAGAATGCGCGCCGCCTCACCGACTTTCTGCTCGACTTCGGCTTTCGGTACGCCGGCCAGATCGAGGGCGAAGGACATGTTCTTTTTCACGGTCATGTGCGGGTACAGGGCGTAGGTCTGGAACACCATCGCCAGGTCACGCTTGGCCGGGCTGACTTCGGTGATGTCGCGGCCATCGAGCTCAATGGTGCCGCCGCTGACTTCTTCAAGCCCTGCGATCAGGCGCAGCAGAGTCGATTTACCGCAACCGGACGGGCCGACGAAGACCACGAATTCCTTGTCGTTCACCTCCAGGTCGATGCCCTTGATGATGGAAAAACCTTCGAAGCCTTTTTGCAGATTCTTGATTTTCAGGTTGGCCATGGTGATGGGCCTCCGCATTGTTGTTTTTTTAAGATCAAAAGATCGCAGCCTGCGGCAGCTCCTACAGGGGGACGGTGTGCTCTGTGTAGGAGCTGCCGAAGGCTGCGATCTTTTGCTTCTGAAATATCTACTTCACAGCGCCAAACGACAGGCCGCGGACCAGTTGTTTCTGGCTGATCCAGCCGAAGATCAGAATCGGCGCACAGGCCAGGGTCGACACCGCCGACAACTTGGCCCAGAACAACCCTTCAGGGCTTGAGTACGAGGCGATCAACGCGGTCAGTGGTGCGGCTTTCGATGAGGTCAGGTTCAGCGACCAGAAGGCCTCGTTCCAGCACAGGATCAGCGACAGCAGCACGGTCGAGGCCAGGCCGCCCTTGGCGATGGGCAGCAGCACGCGGACCATTTCCTGCCACAGCGTGGCGCCGTCGAGGCGGGCGGCTTCGAGGATGTCTTTGGGGATGTCCTTGAAGTAGGTGTAAATCATCCAGACCACAATCGGCAGGTTGATCAGCGTGTAGATCACGATCAGCGCGATGCGCGTATCGAGCAGGCCGAAACTCTTGGCCAGCAGGTAGATCGGCATCAGCACGCCCACCGGCGGCAGCATTTTGGTGGAGAGCATCCACAGCAGCGTGCCTTTGGTGCGCTGGGTTTCGTAGAACGCCATCGAGTAGGCGGCCGGCACTGCAATCAGCAGGCTCAGGGCGGTGGCGCTGAAGGAGATCACCACCGAATTCCAGGCAAAACTGAAGTAGTCGCTGCGCTCGTTGATGTGCAGGTAATTCTCCAGCGTCGGCGTGAAGATGAACTGCGGTGGCGTGGCGAAGGCGTCGATTTCGGTCTTGAAACTGGTCATCACCATCCAGAAGATCGGGAAGAAAATCACGATCGCGATGGCCCAGGCCAGGGTGCCGAGCAGCAGGCTTTGCAGCCGGCGGGATTGTTGAAGAGTCATGGCAGGCCTCAGGCTTTGTCAGTCAGGTTTTTGCCGATCATCCGCACCAGAATGATCGCGGCGATGTTGGCGATGACCACGGCAATCAAGCCGCCCGCCGAGGCCATGCCGACATCGAACTGCACCAGCGCCTGGTTGTAGATCAAGTAGGCGAGGTTGGTCGAGGCGTAGCCGGGGCCGCCGTTGGTGGTGGTGAAAATCTCGGCGAACACCGACAGCAGGAAGATCGTTTCGATCATCACCACCACCGCAATCGGCCGGGCCAGGTGCGGCAGCGTCAGGTGCCAGAAGATGGCGATGGGGCCCGCGCCGTCGAGGCGCGCAGCTTCTTTCTGCTCCTGGTCGAGGGACTGCATGGCCGTCATCAGGATCAGGATCGCGAAGGGCAGCCATTGCCACGACACAATGATGATGATCGACAGCAGTGGGTAGTGCGCCAGCCAGTCCACCGGTTGTGCGCCGAACAGTTTCCAGATGTAGGCGAGGATTCCCGACACCGGATGGAAAATCAGGTTCTTCCAGATCAGCGCGCCAACCGTGGGCATGATGAAGAACGGCGAAATCAGCATGACCCGCACGATGCCACGCCCGAGAAACTCGCTGGCCTCCAGCAAGGCACTGATCAACACGCCAAACACCACACTGATCAGCAACACGCTGCCGACCAGTAACAAGGTGTTGGTAGCGCCGGGCATGAACCCTGAGTCGGTCAGGAAGTAAGTGAAGTTCTCCAGCCCCACGAACTGGTTTTCACCGGGGTAGAGCAGGTTGTAGCGGATCATCGAGAAGTAAATGGTCATGCCCAGCGGCACGATCATCCACAGCAGCAACAAGGCCACCGAGGGGCTGACCAGAAACCAGCCGGGATTGGCCACGCGGCTTTTGCGCTGCGGCCGGGACAGGTCGATTTGGGCTTTGGCAGTTGAAGTATTCATGGCAGTAACCGATTCGACAGGCGAATGAAGATCCCCTGTAGGAGTGAGCCTGCTCGCGATAGCGGTGTGTCAGTCACCGCTTTGTTGGATGGAGAGCCGCTATCGCGAGCAGGCTCACTCCTACAAAAGCAAGAGCGAGCGGTGCAAGTTACTTCGGATAACCCGCACGCTTCATCTCGCGTTCAGTGGTCTGCTGCGCTGACGCCAGCGCCTGATCCACCGTGGTCTGGCCGATCAACGCCGCCGAGAACAGCTTGCCGACCTGCGTTCCCACCGCCTGGAACTCAGGGATGGTCACCAGTTGAATGCCGATGTACGGCACGGGCTTCAGGGTCGGTTTGCCTGGGTCGGCCGCCTTCAGCGATTCCAGCGCGACCTTGGCAAACGGCGCGGCTTTGATGTAAGCGTCGCTGTACGTGGAGGCACGGGTGCCCGGCGGTACGTTGGCGATCCCGTCCTTCTCGGCAACCAGTGCGCCGTATTCTTTCGACGTGGCCCAGGCGCTGAAGGTTTTCGCAGCATCCTTGGCCTTGGAGCTGGTCGGAATCGCCAGCGCCCACGAATACAACCAGGCCGAACCTTTGTCGGTGACTTGATGCGGTGCGAAGGTGAAGCCGACGTGGTCGCTAACCTTGCTCTGGGTCTTGTCGGTGACGAACGAACCGGCGACGCTGGCATCGACCCAGATCGCGCATTTGCCGCTGTTGAACAGCGCAAGGTTTTCGTTGAAACCGTTGCTGGAGGCGCCCGGCGGGCCGGATTTCTTCATGGTGTCGACGTAGAAATTCAGCGCGTTTTTCCACTCGGGCCCCGTGAATTCCGGCTTCCACTGTTCATCGAACCAGCGCGCGCCATAGGCATTGGCTACGGTGGTGATCAGCGCCATGTTCTCGCCCCAACCGGCCTTGCCGCGCAGACAGATGCCGTATTGCTCTTTATCTTTGTGGGTGAGTTTTTCCGCAAAACCGGCGATCTGTTCCCAGGTCGGCCGCTCTGGCATGGTCAGGCCGGCCTCCTTGAACAGGTCGGTGCGGTAATAGGTAATCGAGCTTTCGGCGTAGAACGGCAGGGCGTACAGCGAACCCTTGACCGACAGACCTTCGCGCACCGACGGGAACACATCGTCGAGGGCGTAACTGGCCGGCAGATCTTTCATCGGCTCAAGCCAACCCTTGGCGCCCCACAGTGCGGCTTCGTACATGCCGATGGTCAGTACGTCGAACTGCCCGCCCTGAGTGGCGATGTCGGTGGTCAGGCGTTGGCGCAGCACGTTTTCTTCCAGCACTACCCAATTGAGCTTGATGTCGGGGTGCTCGGTCTCGAACGTTTTCGAGAGCTTCTGCATGCGGATCATGTCGCTGTTGTTGACGGTGGCGATGGTCAGGGTCTGGGCGCCAAGGCTGACGCTACTGAGGGTCATGCAGGTGAGGGCAAGCAGAGCTTTTGCAGTGGGTTGCATCGTGCACTCCTTTTTCTGCACCCCGGGGGAGGCAGAAGGACGGTTATTGTTTTTGTGTCTTCCAGTGCAGGAAGAATGTGCGCTGATTACAGCCTTCAATCGCAGGGCTGACAAATCATCCGTCGCACTTTGATTGATACTTTTTTGCACTGCACTTTGATGAGCTAAACGCAGGGAAGGGGATTGCAGCGCTGGGAGGGCAGCGGATACGTACAGGTTTTCAGAGATTAATAGCGAAGATCAAAAGATCGCAGCCTTCGGCAGCTCCTACAGATGACCGGTGTAGGAGCTGCCGAAGGCTGCGATCTTTTGATCCTGCTTTCAGCTGTGGTTTTGCTCGGTCAGGCGCTGCACTGCCAGGCGTCGATAATGCGAAGGCGTCATGCCCTTGAGCTGCTGAAAGCGTCGATTGAAGTTGGAAATATTGTTGAAGCCCGACTCGAAGCACACATCGGTCACCGGTTTATCGCCATCGGCCAACAATTCGCAGGACTTGCTGATGCGCAAGCGATTGACGAACTCGATGAAGGTGCGCCCGGTCGCCTGTTTGAATACGCGGCTGAAGTAGGTCGGTGTCATGCCCAGATGCTCGGCGACTTCTTCCAGTGAAATGTCCCGGGCGTAATGGCTGAAGATGTAATCAACGGCGCGGTTGGTGCGGTCGATATTGTGCTCATCCGCCAATTGCGACGTGGTGGCGCCGGACAACAACTGGAAGTCATCGCTGGCCGCCAGCAATTCCATGAGGATGAAAAAGTGCCCGAGTCGAGTGATGCCGCGGCTGTCGGCAATTCGCTGCATCAGCGTCATGGCCTGGCCAATCGTGCGTTTGCAGCGGAACTCGATGCCGTATTGAGCACGCTCCAGTAATGGCGCCAGCGTCTTCAGTTCAGCAAACACCTGATGGCCACTCTCGAACAGCTCGTCGGTGAAGTTGACCAGCATGTCGCGTTTTTCGACGATTTCATCTTCCGCCACCTGGCTGATCCAGTTGTGGGGCAGATTGGGCCCGGTGAGGAACAGGGTTTGTGGGTAGAAGTTGCCGATGTAGTCGCCGATGAACACTTTGCCTGAACTGGCGACGATCAGGTGCAGTTCGTATTCCTTGTGGAAATGCCAGCGCACCAGCGGGCAGGGAAAGCCATGCTGACGGTAAATGATGGACAACCCGTTATGGTCATCCATCAACTCGTAAGAGGGGTCGGTCACGCGTGCGGTTCGGGTCATGGCTGGGCGCTTTTTTTGTTATCGCCCGGCGATCATGCCTCGTTCCGCCGGTTGTGCGCCAGCTTGCTGAAGGGCCGCGGCTGAAGCGGCCCGGCATTGGATCAAGTCACGGCGCCTGTTGTGGATTTTTTAGCAGCTTTTCCCAGATTGGCTGCCTGGCAAAAAAATACGATTTTGGAGTTTTTAATAAAATCGAAACTGATGATGTTGCAGTGCTCCACCCAATTTCTTCTCTCAGGATCAAACCAGTCATCAAGGACTTCAAGGATTCTTTGCGGCCCCTCCAAAGTCCAGATGGCTGCCGAGAGCGACCAAAGATAGTCTCTCGAAGGGGGGCTTTTCATGACTTCGATCACGTAAGCAAACAATGAGGAAGTAGGGTGCAGGGTTTCCTGGACGTAAGAATTTCCAGCCCACTTGTGAACGACCTGCCCGCAGAACAACTTCCAGTCCAGATCGTAATGCGATGGAGTTGCCACCAACAATCGTTGCGTTCGGCTGACTTTTTTCAATTGTCCAAGAGTGAGGTGTATGTTTTCTGACGGTATTATGTACTCGCCCAAATGCTTGATCATCATTTCGCTGAAGTACTTGTAATCGAAGGGCTCCTTGCCTCCCTTTAATTCGTGGAAGTCGAGGATGATGAATTCATTGTAGTTCCAGAAAACCTTTGATGTCGCGAACGAGATCTTCCAGCGTGCGCGAGGACAATTCGCTGTTATGCAGGAAGCGGAATTTTGCGAGTCCGCTGGACTTTGAGTCGTATATCAGGCGCAGGTCAAGCGCCCGCGCACCGCGATTGAGTTGCGAATAAAAAGAGACATCCTGACAAACTACCCAGTTTGCGACGAATGGTGCATAAGAGGCCTCCCAGTCACAGCCAGCGTTATGCGTGCCGGGCAATGTCATTTCGAACAATGACAGATTGTCAATTTCTGGAGTGCTCCCCATCCATTGATAAGGGAGCAGGTTTTTAAAGGTGTAGTTGTTCATGTTGTATCCTGCGTAATTCAATAAGTGCGAATAACGTTCGCACAGGCAGGATGTTTATAAGTCTGGGTTGTTGGTTCGCCAATAGCCGATGTAATACAAGTTTTGTAGTGCTGGTATCTTTATGCCTGGGTCGACGGGGTGTTGTTGTTTTTGGCTTCAATCCACTGAGCCATATATTGTGTGCTTTTGTGGGCATGATGGCGCAACATGCTGCCGATAAAATTATTGGCTCGCAGTGATTGTAAGTTTATTTTGCATTCTTGCAGTTTCGCGATGAGCGCTGGTCCATGGGTTTTCTGTTGGTAACGCTCGCTCAATAACCTGTCGCCAGCCAGGCTGGCAGCTTGCCAGTAAGTTTCGTCCTTATATAACTTGATCGCGCAGTCGGCGAATTCAGTCGCGGTACGGGTGACATCTCCAGGCCATCGGCATTCACCGTGCATGCCCTCGGCACCGATCGGCGTTGTGACACTCGGAGTGCGGCAAAGCATCGCGTCAACGAGCTTGCCCTTGATCCCGGCGCCAAAGCGCAGAGGCGCCAGACAGACCCGCGCCGCAGACATGACATGCAATGCATCTTCAGCCCAGTTCATTACATGAAAGCCCTGCGCCGCGTTGTGCAGAGCCGTGGCTTTGGGGGGCGTGTAGGCGCCGTAAATGTGCAGTTGTGCTTCAGGCAATTGTTGGCGAATAAGCGGCCAGATGGTCGATTTCATCCAGAGCACGGCATCCCAGTTGGGGGCATGACGGAAATTGCCGATACTCAGAAAATGTTCCCGATCTTCGAAGGTTCGCGCTGGTGCCTCTGGCAGGTCAACCATCAGTGGACACCAATGCAGCAACTGGCGCGGTAAACCGAACTGTTTGACCAGTAACTCGATTTCCACTTCGGAAATCATCAGGTTCAAGTCACAACGATACAACGCCGCAATTTCCCGTTTGGCCAGGTCGGTGGTAGCCATCAATTCGAATTCTTCGCGCAACGCAGGAATAAACAAATCGCTGAAGTCATCCTGATCGTTATTGGCTTTCAGACGATCCTTGAGCCGTTGATGGCGGGCATGTCGCAAGCTTTGCAGATCAGATGTTTCCAGAACACGCAGGGCGCCTGGACAGTGCTTTTCGACCCGCCAGCCGAACTGCTCTTCCATCATGAACTGGTCGAACAACACAATGTCGGGCGCCAGGTCACTGATGAAGGTGTCGAAGCTGCTGTTATTGAGTTCGATCGGCACCTCGCGGATCCCCAGTGCACACAAATCGGCCTTGTGCTCACCGGGACCTGCCGGGCTGCTGAAGGTAATCTCCCAGCCTTGCTCCAGGAACGTCTCGAGAATCTGCATCACGTGCCCGCTGGCGGCGGATGAGCGGGGTTCGGGCCAGACGTAACCAATGACGAGAACTTTGGTTGCAGGCTGGCTCATAACGCGGATTCCTAAACGTACGGTGGGAAAAAAACAGCGCGGATTAAAACACAAACCGGACGGTGTCCGGTTTGTCTATATCAGGTAATCGGCGTGCCGAGGTTGACCAGGACCGGTTGGTCCAGGAAGCGCTCGGGGTGGGCGTGGTATACCGGGAAACGGATTGCGTCGATGTTCAACTCGAACATAGGGCGCTCGGTTTTGATCTGGTCGAGCAGACCCACGGCCAGTTCATAGGAGTCGGCATTGAGTAGTGCCGGATTTTGACGCACCAACAGCGGTTGACTGGCGGCGCTGGAGTCAAGAATCTTCCAGTCGCCTGGTCGCGCCAATACCGCGTGGGGATTGTCCGGGAACCGCGGGTGAGCCCGGGTCGAACTCCTTGCCAAATCAACCAGCGAGGTGACGTCTAATTGGGAAAACGGGGTCACATGCCCGTAATACAAATCGAGCGTTCCTGGTGCACCGTGCGATAACTCATGGATTAGCACGTCGGCGATCCGGCTGTCGTCGTAACGGCTGGTGCGGTAGAACTCATCCATCTGGTCGGGAAATATCTTCAAAAAGCGTTTGAACGAACCCGCAGGATCGTCAACATTTTTCCTGGCTGCTTTCCACTGTTTATAGTCCGTAGTTCGCAAGGCTGCCAAGGCGTTGACGGGATCTTTCTTGAACGACATGTTGGCCAGTGAGACACCGTTGAGATCGTGGCGCATGGCACGCAGTCTCTGCAGCACATGTTTCAGGGCATCGTCGGAATATGTCCCGAATACGTGTTCAAAAACCAGTCGAACCTGGGCCTCCCAGTTAGGGTCGGTACATACGCTAATGGCGTTATCCAACTTGCTTTTGGCGAGGGGCAGCGACCTTTTCAAGTAACGCCGGGTGTAACCGTGCGGCTTGAAGCGCGCAAAAAAAACGCCGCAAAGGCGAAAAATCCAGAATCTTGAAATTCGGCAGCTTCGGTCCCCAGGCGCCGCCTGTCTTGAAGTGCAGCGCATGCCACTCGTTGTTGCGTTGCAGGGCCACGAGTTCGAGCGGTTCAGCCAGATCATCGACCGCTTTCCACTGGCCTTGCATGAGATCAGTGCGCTTGGCGGCCTTGATCAAATCATAGGATTGCGAGCTGCCGCTCAATCTGCGGATTTGACTGCTGGCAACTTCCAGAGCTTGCGAACTGCGCTTGGACAACAACAGCGCCCCACGCTTGGCCAACCGCGCACCCTTTTGCGCCAGATCGGGTAAACCGTCCAGTGGATTGACCACAGCGACAGCAAATCTGAGCGAGGCTTTGGCGATACTCAAGACCTTTGCGGTGGTCGATACAGATTTGGTCACGATGTTCGCCACCGTAACACCCAGACCGACCAGCAAACCGACCAAGGCCAGACCGTCCAGAATGCAGCCTCCGATGCCTTCGGAAACACGCGGTGCATCCCCGGACTGGATATCCTCAATGCATTTTTTGAAAGGCACGACCAGATCCACGAGGAATTTATCCACCACTCTGTTGTGCTGACGCAATACCTGCAGCTCGGTCTGCGTATTCAGCGATGCATACATTTCTTCGCGAGTCAGAACAGGGTGATAGGTCAGCACCCAATCAGTCAGTTCTTTCAGCGCCGGAGCGAAGAACAGTGCTACTTGCCCGACATTGTCTGCCTGCAGGTGCATCTGACATAGTTTCTCCACCACGACGCTGGATGTCATGCCACTGCGGGGTTCGCTGCCACTGGCATAGGCACTGAAGTCCAGTGGCCAGACGTGGTCTTGATTTTTCTTCTGGAAATCGGTTTTTTTTCCTGTGTACGAGAGCTGGGGATTCTGATTGATCACACCGGTCTTCCGTAACATCAACGCCAGTTCGGGGCACTCCCGGCACAATCCCCTCAATGTGAATAGCTCGTAGCTTCGGGTCACCCCCGCGGACTGGGTGCACAGAATGACGCCAAAGCGACCTTTCTTCGCGTCGCGATGATTCTGGGTTTCCTCGAAGGCGTTGATAGGATTGGCTGTTTCGCGAACGGTATAGATCGAGACATGGCCGTTCATCAGTGCTTGTCTGTCGCGGTTGGGCAGATTGCAAATGGCAAGCTTGATCAACGCGTCCCGACCCGCCTGCAATTCTTCATAATATTGTGTGAATGCGCGATCAAAGATCGCGGCTGCGGGCTCCAGCTCATTCAGACGTTGAAAAGCGCCCACGGGTGCCGCGAAGTTAGCTGCGGTTTTGTATTTCGAGGTCAGCTTGCCGTTTTCGCTCAAATCACCGGACATGTAGAGGTCAACCACGCTGAGGCGTAACTTACGCAGTTCGCTCAAGGCGAATTTGCTCATACCTCGTCTATCCAGTGAATAGTCGAATATTTCCTCGGCCAGCCCCTTCAAGTTGAGTGAGCCCAGAAGGTCGAGCCAGTTGCGGTCAGTGAAGGATTTATCGTATTTGATCGAAAACGCTTTACGTTGCAGGTAATCACCAGGTGCAAGAACTTGCTGTAGCGCTTTTAGCGACAACTTTGTTCGGTCGGGCGCGACGCCTGACAGACCTTTTTCGGATTGGTGCAATGCATCGCTGTAACGGTCGAAGTATGTAGCCGCTTTTAAAAACGTTTCGTGGCTGTAATCCTTTCCCTGTGCATAAGGGACAAGATTGTTCATCACGGCCCAGTTGATGACCGGCAAGGCGGACGTTAATTCCTGCAGTGTGCGCTGATCGCTGCTAATTGGGCTCAGTTCGGAAAACGCTATGATGTCCGCGTAACTCAACAAGCGCGCGGCTCCGGGCGTGGCCAGTTCAATCGTCGCGACTGTTTGCGACAGCACGACCCAACCTGGCTTACCCAATGTCAACTCCGCCGGTGTATCGGCGATCAAAAATTCTGGCGCTGTCCCGGACAGCAGCAGGTGTGCTGCAATTTGCACATTGGTCGCTTCAATTGCCGTGGTTTGCAGCAAGTGCTGTTCAAGGTTCTCGACGACGTACGCGGGGGTCAATGACGCGTTGTTCGGGTGGTACATGTCGAACCCGGCAATGACTGCGCTGTGGTGTTGCAGTGTAGGAATGATGTCAATGATCAATGCGGATACGACCAGATGCATGATTTGCATGCGGGCGACCTCGCTATCGTCTTGTTCAAGATTCCAGTTCAGCCGGGTATGCATCGTTGCGCCGAAGGCCTGCGCCTTGGGTTTTTTCAGGAACTGTTCAATAAAGGTAGCGGCATGCTGTCTGCGATCAGCAACGCCTATTTCATTGAAATTGTTGTAAGGAACGATGTGCTGAAACAGCGATGTCACCCCGCCAGTGGTTTCCTCGATCAACGCTTTGATGGTCTGGCGGTCAATATCGGTGAGTCGAAAGGGGCTGTCTTGCGCGGCGAAGATCAACTCGTGATAGTTGCCCAGTGGCGGGGGGGACGGTAATTTGAACGTGAGATGCGCGATCAATTGCCTGGCTTCCAGCACCGTGTGGGGCAGGTCGTGTTTTTGAAAGCGAAGCCACTGTCCGACGCTGATGTATTTCCCGATAAGTACTCGGCCACCAAGGTTGGCTGCACATTCGGCGAGCAGGGTAAGATCCTCGCTAAGATAGGTGGTGACAAGCGAATCCGTGCTCATATCAAACCAGTCACGATCAGGAGGTTCTATCAGACCGGATGAGTTATCCAGATCCAGCCAGAAGTCATCATCGAGTCCGCGCAGTCTGGCGTTTTCATCAACTTCAAACACTGTTTCTTCGCAGAAAATGTATCTGTCATCCAGTAGGAGAAAGGCATCCCTTTTCGTGAGCTTCTGCAATTCTATTCGCGCAAATTCACAGGCATGATCGAAAGTGCTGTCGGTGACTCGTGAGGCGAATAACTTATTGAGGTCCAGGGTTTCTTCGTCGGTGCGCTCGCCGATTTTTGCTTTGATGGCAGCAAGAATATTGTTTTTTTCTTCAATGTCCCGTTGTTCCGGAGCATTGAAATTTGAGGGGGCAAGTTTTCCGTCACGCTGCTCGACGAGACTTTGTTTTGGTGATGGCTTCACTGATTTCATCCTTGTCAGTTGCTTGTAGTTCCTCTCCGGCCTTGGTGAGTTCAATTAGGTGAAACACACAGGTAAGTGTTTGCGCCGTTAGGTGGGCGCACAGTAAATCTGTTTTCGCGACTTTTAAAGTTTAAAAGAGTTGCAAGTTGTGCAGCGCAACAGACCGGTAATAGTCTGTTGCGTAAATGATCGATTGAACCCCGTGTTCGAGGTTATTTTGCTTAAAAGGTGAAGGGCGAACACGTTATGGTTTAAGTATTCCCTTCACTTTGTCGCGCAGCTGGTCAATCGAAAAAGGTTTGCCGATAACGTGCATGCCATCTGGCACATCGATACTTTCGGCGTAACCACTAGCAAACAGGATTGGCAATTCGGGGCGCATTTTACGCGCTTCCAGGGCCAGCTCACGGCCATCCATGCCCGGTAAACCGACATCCGTCATCATCAGATCAATGTGCTTGGCCGTATCCACGAGAATTTCCAGCGCCTGCTCGCTGCCGTCCGCTTCCAGCACTTTGAAGTCCAGTTCCTCCAGCACATCGACGATCAGCATGCGCACGATGGCGTCGTCTTCGACGACCAGGATGGTGGAAAGGGTGGCGGACATAATTAAGCTCTCAAAGGGTAGTAATCGGGTGCGCCGGTCGATCAAAAATACCGTGCTTTTGCATGAGTAAGTGGCGCATAGCCACAAGTTCCCGGTTTGATACAAAAAAGATTAGCAGCTGCGGGGCGCGCAAGGATAACTGTTGGCACGCATCCACGCGCAGGCAAATGTAGGAATTTGCTGCTAAATTCGTCAGAAAAATGGATCCAGGCCGGTGTTTTGGGGCAAACTCTCGGGTTTTCAACAGTTCGACAAGGCTGCCCCATGTCCTCTCCGTCTTCGGTTGATGAGCAACGCTTTCGCAAACTCCTGAGTCGCAACGTCAGTCTGCCACTGGGCGTCGGCGTGCTCAGCGCGGTGTTCTTCGTGTCGCTGATCGCTTACCTGCTATCGGTCATCCAGTGGGTTGAACACACTGACCGGGTGATCAATAACGCCAACGAAGCGGTGAAACTGACCGTGGATCTGGAAACCGGTATGCGCGGTTTCCTGTTAAGCGGCGATGAGCACTTCCTCGATCCGTATGAAACGGCCAAACCGCGAATCGCCGTGGCGCTCAATACGTTGCTTGAGTTGACCGGCGACAACCCAGTGCAAACCGATCGTTTACGCCGCCTGCAAGCCTTGCAGACCGAATGGGCGACCTACGCGCAATCGATGATCGATTTACAGCGCAGCAGCGGTGATTACCGTGGTGCGGTGAGGGCCGGGCGCGGCAAGCGCCTGACTGACGAGATTCGCAAGCAGTTCGAAGACGTGATCGACATGGAGCAGCAGTTGCGCGCCACGCGCAATGAAGAGGTGCGCCGCACGACGATCTGGAGCATCACCCTCTATCTGCTGTTCGTTGCGGGTATCAGCGGGTTGCTGGCCTACATTGGTCGTCGCGATCTGGTCAATTTGTCTGAAAGCTACGGTGCCACGCTGGCAGCGCAGCAGGCCAGCGCCGAGCGCCTGGAGCGCCAGGCCTGGCTGCGTAACGGCCAGACCGAACTGGCCGAGCAGGTGCTGGGGCAACTGACACTGAATCTGCTGGGGCGCAACATTCTGCAGTTCTGCGCCCAATATCTCGGCGTCGCGGTGGCTGCGCTCTATGTTCGCGAAGAACACGGTGGCCTCAAGCGGGTCGCCACCTATGGCTTCTCGCGTGAACAGGAAGAAAAGGATCAGGCGATTCACAGTGCCGAAGGCATCGTCGGTCAAGTGGTGCAGCAGGCGCGTCTGGTTCGGCTGGATTCCGTGCCATTCGATTACTTCAAGGTCAGTTCCGGTCTTGGCGAAGGTCTGCCGCACAGTGTGCTGGTGGTGCCGACCAGTGAAGACGACCGCGTCAACGGCGTGATCGAACTGGGTTTCCTGCGTCCGCTCAATGACCGCGACATCGAGCTGCTGGAGCTGATCGCCAGCAATATCGGCACCTCTATCGAGGCGGCCCGTTATCGCCAGCGGCTGCAGGAAGTGTTGGCCGAAACCCAGCAACTCAACGAAGAGTTGCAGGTGCAGCAAGAAGAGCTGAAAACCGCCAACGAAGAGCTGGAAGAGCAGTCGCGGATCCTCAAGGAATCCCAGGCGCATCTGGAAACCCAGCAAGTGGAGCTTGAGCAGACCAACGAGCAACTGGCCGAACAGGCCCAGACACTTGCAGAACAACGCGACGCCATGGACTTGAAAAACACCGAGCTGAATCAAGCACAGGTGCAACTCGAAGAGCGCGCCGAAGAGTTGCAGCGTTCGAGCAAGTACAAGTCCGAGTTCCTCGCCAACATGTCCCACGAACTGCGCACGCCGCTGAACAGTTCGCTGATCCTCGCCAAGTTGCTCGCGGAAAACCCGCAGGACAACCTCAGTCCCGAGCAGGTCAAGTTTGCCGAGTCGATCTATTCCGCCGGCAACGATCTACTGAACTTGATCAACGATATTCTCGACATCTCCAAGGTCGAGGCGGGCAAGCTCGAAGTGCTACCGGAAAACACTCACGTCGCGCGGCTGGCGGACGGTTTGCGGGGTGTCTTCGAACCGATCGCGGCGGACAAGAAGCTGGCGTTCCATGTCGAAGTGCAACCCGGCGCCCCGACGACGATGTTCACTGACCGCCAGCGCCTTGAACAAGTGATCAAGAACCTGCTGTCCAACGCGGTGAAGTTTACCGAGCGAGGATCGGTCAGCCTGACGATTGCCAGTCAGCCCGATGAGCGCATTGCGTTCATCGTTCAGGATTCGGGGATCGGCATTGCCACGGATCAGCAGGAAAGCATCTTCGAAGCCTTCCGTCAGGCCGATGGCACCACCAATCGCAAGTACGGCGGCACCGGGCTGGGGTTGTCGATTTCCCGGGATCTGGCAATGTTGCTCGGCGGTTCGATCAGCGTCAGCAGCAAACCGGGGCAGGGCAGTGTGTTTACCCTGGTTTTGCCGTTGCAGTACAGCGAGCCGGGCGACACGCCGTTCGCGCCGCTGAGCTTCACTCCACCCGCGCCAGTCACGCACGTTGCCGCGCCAGCGGCGCCGGTTACATCGCTGGCACCGGTCAACATCCCGCGCTTTGCCGATGACCGCGACAAGGCACCATTTGCCACCCGCTGCATTCTGGTGGTCGAGGACGAGCCGAATTTCGCCCACATTCTTTATGACCTGGCGCATGAACTGGGTTATCAGTGCCTGGTCGCCCACGGGGCCGACGAAGGTTATGACCTGGCGCGGGAATTTGTACCGGACGCGATCCTCCTCGATATGCGCCTGCCGGACCACTCTGGCCTGACCGTGTTGCAGCGCTTGAAAGAACGCGCCGAAACCCGTCACATCCCGGTCCATATCATCTCGGTCGAGGATCGTGTCGAAGCAGCCATGCACATGGGCGCCATCGGTTACGCGGTCAAGCCGACCACCCGCGAAGAGCTCAAGGACGTGTTTGCCCGTCTCGAAGCCAAACTGACGCAAAAGGTAAAACGCGTGCTGCTGGTCGAGGACGATGATCTGCAGCGTGAAAGCATTGCGCGGCTGATTGGCGATGACGACATCGAAATCACCGCGGTGGGTCTTGCTCAAGATGCTTTGGATCTGCTGCGCACGACAATCTTTGACTGCATGGTGATCGACCTGAAGCTGCCGGACATGCTCGGCAACGAGCTGCTCAAGCGCATGTCAACCGAGGACATCTGTTCGTTCCCACCGGTGATTGTCTACACCGGGCGCAACCTGACCCGCGACGAAGAGGCCGAGCTGCGCAAGTATTCGCGCTCGATCATCATCAAGGGTGCGCGCTCACCGGAACGTTTGCTTGATGAGGTCACACTCTTTCTGCACAAAGTCGAATCGCAGTTGTCCCATGAACGGCAGAAGATGCTCAAGACCGCGCGCAGCCGCGACAAGGTCTTTGAAGGTCGCAAAGTGCTGCTGGTGGACGACGATGTGCGCAACATTTTCGCCCTGACCAGCGCGCTGGAAACAAAAGGTGCAGTCGTGGTGATCGGCCGGAACGGTCGTGAGGCGATTGAAAAACTCAATGAAGTCGACGACATCGATCTGGTGCTGATGGACGTGATGATGCCGGAAATGGATGGTTTCGAAGCCACCATAGAGATCCGCAAGGATCCGCGCTGGCGCAAACTGCCCATTATTGCGGTGACGGCCAAGGCCATGAAGGATGATCAGGAGCGCTGCCTGCAGGCGGGCGCCAACGATTATCTGGCCAAGCCTATCGACCTGGATCGCCTGTTCTCGCTGATTCGTGTGTGGTTACCGAAGATGGAACGCATTTAGTGGAAGGCAGTAACTCATCAGAGCGCAACAGTGAGATCGAACTGCGGTTGTTGATTGAGGCTATTTACCTCAAGTACAGCTACGATTTTCGTGATTACTCCGGCGCTTCGATCAAGCGTCGGGTGCAGCACGCATTGGGCCAGTTCGAATGCGCGACCATTTCGGCGTTGCAGGAGAAAGTCCTGCATGACCCGACAGCGTTCATGCAGTTGCTGCAATTGCTGACGATCCCGGTCAGCGAGATGTTTCGTGATCCGTCGCACTTCCTCGCCATTCGCAAGGAAGTGGTGCCGTTGCTGCGCACCTACCCTTCGATCAAGATCTGGATCGCCGGGTGCAGCACGGGGGAGGAGGTCTATTCGATGGCGATTCTGCTGCGCGAAGAGGGCCTGCTCGAGCGCACGATCATCTATGCCACCGACATCAACCCGCGCTCGCTGGACAAGGCCAAGCAGGGTATTTTTTCGATGGAAAATGTCCGCGCCTACACCGCCAACTATCAGCAGGCCGGTGGTCAGTGTTCATTTGCCGACTATTACACTGCCGCTTATGGTTACGCGATTTTCGACAAGAGCCTGTGTGAGAACGTGACGTTCGCCGACCATAGTCTGGCCACTGACAGTGTGTTCTCGGAAACTCAATTGATTTCCTGCCGTAATGTGCTGATCTACTTCAACAAGAAGCTTCAGGATCGGGCGTTCGGGCTGTTCCATGAATCGCTTTGTCATCGCGGTTTTCTGGTGCTCGGCAGCAAAGAGACGCTGGATTTTTCCAGCTATGCGAACCAGTTCGAGCCGCTGGTAAAGCAAGAACGGATCTACCGCAAAAAATGAACGAGACTGCGGATTTGCCTCGAATCGAGGCTATTGTGATGGGGGCTTCCGCCGGTGGCGTCGAGGCATTGATGAACCTGTTGGGCCCGTTGCGCCAAGGTTTTGTGCTGCCGATCATCGTCGTGTTGCATTTGCCGGAGGAGCGTCGCAGCCAGTTGGCCGAAGTGTTCGCCCGACGTTTGCAACTGCCGGTCGAAGAGGCCACCGACAAACAGGACATCCAGGCCGGCACGGTGTATTTCGCCACGCCCGGTTATCACCTGTCGGTGGAACAGGACCGCAGTTTGTCCTTGAGCCTTGAGGACCGGCTGCATCATTCGCGGCCATCGATTGACTATCTTTTCGAGTCAGCTGCCGACGTGTACGGGCCGAGGTTGGCGGCGGTGCTGCTGACCGGTGCCAATCACGATGGCGCGCGCGGGCTGGCGCAGGTCAAACGCTCCGGCGGGCTGACCATCGTGCAGGATCCTGATGACGCCCAGATCGCCACTATGCCCCTGGCTGCGCTGAAAATTCAGCAGCCGGATCATGTCTTACCCATTCACGGCATCGGCCGTCTGTTAGTCGAGCTGGAACGAATCGCATGCTGAGTAATATCCAGGCAAAACTGCTGATCGTCGACGATCTGCCCGAGAACCTGCTGGCTCTCGAAGCGCTGATCAAACGCGAAGACCGCACCGTGTATAAGGCGTTGTCGGCCGACGAAGCATTGTCGCTGCTGCTGCAACACGAGTTCGCCATGGCCATTCTCGACGTGCAGATGCCCGGCATGAACGGCTTCGAACTGGCCGAGTTGATGCGCGGCACCGAGAAAACCAAGAACATCCCGATCATTTTCGTCAGCGCCGCTGGCCGTGAACTGAACTACGCGTTCAAAGGTTACGAAAGCGGCGCGGTGGACTTTCTGCACAAACCGCTGGATATCCACGCGGTGAAGAGCAAGGTCAACGTGTTCGTCGATCTATATCGCCAGAGCAAGGCCATGAAGCAACAGGTCGAAGCGCTGGAGCAGGCTCGACGGGAGCAGGAAGCGCTGCTGCAACAATTGCAGAGCACCCAGTCGGAGCTTGAACAAGCGGTGCGGATGCGCGATGACTTCATGTCAATCGTCGCCCACGAAGTGCGCACGCCACTCAATGGCCTGATACTCGAAACCCAATTGCGCAAGATGCACCTGGCGCGGGACAACGCCGCGGCGTTCACCCTCGACAAGATGCACGCCATGGTCGATCGCGATGAGCGGCAGATCAAAAGCCTGATCCGCTTGATCGAGGACATGCTCGACGTGTCGCGGATTCGTACCGGCAAGCTGTCGATCCGGCCGAATTCGTTCGACCTTGTGCAGTTGGTGAGCAATCTGCTGCAAAACTTTGCGGCGCAAATCGAAGCCGCCGAAACCACCGTCACCTTCGAAGCGGATATGCCGGTGAAAGGTTGCTGGGATGAGTTCCGCATCGAGCAGGTGATTTCCAATCTGTTGACCAACGCCCTGCGTTACGGCGGCAGGAGCCCGATTCAGGTCCGCGTCTATCGCCAAGGCAACGAAGCCCGGGTTGAGGTTCAGGACCACGGGATTGGCATCAGCGCCGAGAATCAGAAACGTATTTTCCAACAGTTCGAACGGGTTTCCGCCAAGACGGTAGTGGCCGGTCTCGGGTTGGGTCTGTTCATTTCCGAGCAGATCGTCGCCGCCCATGGCGGTTCCATCGTCGTCGAGAGTCAAATCAACGAGGGCGCCCTGTTTCGCGTTTGTCTGCCGATCGAGGAAAACGGCAAATCCGACGCAACCTCTGAGTGACCGCACGGTCGTATCAGCAGCTATTGACCGAACATAGGCTTCCCATGAGCGTAGATGCACAAGATGTAGTACTCGTCGTCGAGGACGAACCGGTTATCTTGATGGTTCTGACGGATTATCTGTCGGGGCAAGGCTATCGCGTGCTCCAGGCGGAAAGCGGCGAGCAGGCTTTCGAGATTCTGGCGAGCAAGCCGCATCTGGACGTACTGATCACTGACTTCCGTTTGCCTGGCGGCATCTCCGGCGTGCAAATCGCCGAACCCGCCGTCAAGCTGCGACCTGACCTCAAGGTGATTTTCATCAGCGGTTATCCGCAGGAAATCCGCGAGACCGGTAGCCCGATTACGCTTAAGGCGCCGATTCTGGAAAAGCCGTTTGATCTGGACGTGTTGCAGGAAAAGATTCAGGAACTGCTGGCCTGATCGAAATCGACCTCATGTAGGAGCTGCCGCAGGCTGCGATCTTTTGACTTTGTTTTAAGATCAAAAGATCGCAGCCTGCGGCAGCTCCTACAGGTTTTTCAGGGTCTCAGCTTTTGATCATCTCGCGCACCTTGGCGGTCAACAGATCAAAGGTGAACGGTTTGGTGATCATCTGCATTCCCGAATCCAGGAAACCACCGCGCACCGCCGCATGCTCGGCGTATCCGGTGATGAACAGAATCTTGAGCTCAGGCCGGTATTGCCGGCCAATCTCAGCCAACTGCCGACCGTTCATGCCCGGCAAACCAACGTCGCTGATCAACAAGTCGATGCGCTGCGTCGAGTTGAGAATCGGCACCGCGCCGTCGGCATCTGCAGCCTCCACAAACGCATAACCCAACTCGCTGAGCACTGCGCTGACCAGCACGCGAACGGCCGGGTCGTCTTCGACGATCAGCACGGTTTCGCCATCTATTGCGTGCGGCGATTGCTGGATATCGCAAGTGGGCTGCTCAAGTTCCTGGCCACGGTAACGCGGCAAGTAAAGCCTGACGGTTGTGCCCTGATCAACTTCACTGTCGATCGAAACATGGCCGCGTGACTGCTTGCTGAACCCGTAAATCATCGACAGGCCCAAGCCTGTTCCCTGACCGATCGGCTTGGTGGTGAAAAATGGATCGAACGCGCGACTGATCACACTTTGCGGCATGCCGCTGCCATTGTCGGTGACGCTTAACATCACATAATCGCCGGGCTCCAGGTTTGGGTAGGCCACGGTGAATTCACGATGCAGCACCTGATTGCTGGTCTCGACCACCAGTTTGCCGCCATCGGGCATGGCATCGCGGGCATTGATGACGAGGTTGAGCAGGGCGCTTTCCAGTTGATTGGGGTCCGCCTCGGCTACCCAGAGTTTTTCATCCAGACGCATTTCCAGTTGAATGCTTTCGTTGATACTGCGCTGTAGCAGCTCGCCCATCGACAGCACCAGGCTATTCATCTGCACGGCTTTGGAGTCGAGCGATTGCCGACGGGAAAAGGCCAGCAGGCGATGAGTCAGGCTGGCGGCACGATTGGCCGAGGTCACGCCCAAGTCGATCAAGCTGTCGAGGTCTTCGGTGCGCCCTCGGGCCAGTCGCCGGCGAATCAACTCAAGGCTGCCGATAATGCCGGTGAGCATGTTGTTGAAGTCGTGAGCGATACCGCCGGTGAGCTGACCGACTGCTTCCATTTTTTGCGACTGACGCAATGCTTCTTCGTTGTGCCGCAGTTGCGCGGTGCGCTCCTCGACTTGCTGTTCGAGGGTTTCCAGTGTCGATTGCAGGCGTCGTTCGCTTTCACTCAGATCGATCAGGCGGTCGCGGGCTTCGTACTGTCGTCGCCGGCCGCGAAGGGCAGCGGACACCAGACTGATCAGCGTTGCCGGATGAAATGGCCGCTCAAGGAACGTCACGTTGCCTAACTGATCGCTGAGGTGAGAGGAGGGACCCTGTTCCTGTCCGCCGTGATGAGTGAGCAACACAATCGGCAGATCCGACCACGCTGGCTGCTGGTCCAGATACAGGAACAACGCCTCCAGTTCCGGGCCGCGTAGCGCCTCGGCGGCGATCAACAGCATGCCGGCGCCCGTCTCCAATTGCGTACACAGTGTGGCGAGATCCGGTGTAATCAGGCCGCTGTACCCAGCCTCGTTGAGAATCATCAGCGCAATTTGGCTGTCGCGACCCATGGGCGCCAGAATGAGCGCCCGTTCGGCGAGCGGCACCGAGCCGGTCATAAGCCTTCCTGCAGCAGCGGTTTTCTCTCACCGAGGTAGGTCGGGACGCCACGAAGTACGCCCTGAAAGGCTTCCAGCGGTTCGCCGATGATCATGCCTTGCGTCGAAATAAGGTATTCGCGAATCGTCGATTCATGGCTGCCGGTGCGCTTCTTGATGATGGAGATGGCGCGGCGCACCTTGCCGATGGCTTCGAAGTAGCGCAACAGAATCACCGTGTCGGCCAGATAGGTAATGTCGACGGGTGCCTGCATGTCGCCGACCAGACCGTGCTGAGCGACCGTCATGAAGGTCGCAGCGCCTTTGCGGTTGAGGTACAGCAGCAGTTCGTGCATGTGCAGCACCAGCGCATTTTCTTCCGGCATCGCGGCCTGATAGCCGTTAATGCTGTCGATGACTACCGTTTTGATCTGGCCTTCATCAACGCAACGACGTACCCGATGGGAGAACTCGCCCGGTGACAGCTCGGCGGCATCCACTTGTTCGATGAGCAAATTGCCGGAGGCACGCAGTGCCTTGAGATCGATGCCGATGTGTTTCATTCGTTCGAAAAGCAGTTCCAGCTCTTCGTCAAAGATGAACAGCGCAGCTTTTTCCCCGCGTGCTACAGCAGAAGCCGCGAAGATCATCGAAATCAGCGATTTGCCCGTACCTGCCGGGCCGAGAATCAATGTGCTTGATCCCGTCTCGATGCCGCCACCGAGCAACGCATCCAGCTCTTTGATACCGCTGCTCAACTGCAGGCGTGGGTAGTCGCCGCGATGCTCGGCTGCGACCAGTCGCGGGAACACATGCACGCCATCGCCCATGATGGTGAAGTCGTGATAACCGCCGCGGTACTTTTGGCCACGGTACTTCACGACCCGCACTCGGCGACGCTCGGCGCCATAGTTGGGGGTGATTTCTTCCAGGCGAATCACACCGTGGGCCACGCTGTGCACGGTTTTGTCGAGAGACTCGGTGGTCAGGTCGTCGAGCAGCAGCACCGTCGCGTTGTAACGCACGAAGTAGTGCTTGATTGCCAGAATCTGTCGGCGGTAGCGCAAGGAGCTTTGCGCGAGCAGACGGATCTCGGAGAGGCTGTCGAGGACGACGCGGGTCGGCTTGAAGCGTTCGACCGCTTCGAAAATCTGTTTGGTGGCTTCGCCCAATTCCAGATCGGAGGAATACAGCAAGCTCTGCTGGTGCTCTGCATTAAGCAGGCTTTCCGGGGGCGTCAGTTCGAAGATCTTGATGTTTTCGTCCAGCTCCCAGCCGTGGGACAGCGCACCTTGGCGCAGTTCACGCTCGGTTTCCGAGAGCGTGATGTACAACGAGCGTTCGCCGGCTTTCGCGCCAGCTATTAGAAAATGCAACGCGGCGGTGGTTTTGCCGGTACCGGGCTCACCCTCTAGCAAAAATACGTGACCACGAGACAGGCCTCCGGCGAGGATGTCATCCAGGCCTACGATGCCGGTGGCGGCTTTTGCACTGATCAACTCGTTAGATGTAGACAAAAAATGCCCTCTCATGACTAGGGGAAGCGAGGCAGCCGTCTAGTGTGAACTGCCTGTTTACTTGACCCGTAGCCGTGATGGCAGTTCCGCTTTTTCTTTCATGAAGGTTGGGAATTCTCTGTGTGAGTGGATTTATCCCCTCACACAGGACAACTTCAGAGGCCTTGCTGTATTGCCGGATCGTCGGGGTTCAACTGTTCAAGCTGGGCGAGCAGAATCTGTACGTTCTGCAACTGTCCGCTTTCTTTCCAGTAGTTGATCAGCAGCACCCGCGCCTTGCGATCGGCCGGGTGGCGCTGGACGATTTCCTGCAGTTGCTTCTGCGCCGCTTCCAGTTCTTCTGCGCTGTGAAGAGTGGTGGCGAGGTCGTAGCGGTAATCCTTGTTGTCCGGCTCCAGCTCCACCGCTTTGGACAAACCGAGCAGGGCGTATTCACGCTGACCATGGTGCAGCAACCACAGCCCCAGGGCATGTTGCAGATAGGCGGAGTCAGGCTGGGCTTTAAGCTTTTGGGCGAGTAACTGTCGGGCGGCGTCGGCCTGCCCCTGGCGGTCGAGCACGTCGATCTGCATCACTAGCGCCGGCAGGTTGCCGGGGTCCAGGCGCAGCGCATTCTCCAATGCTTGCTGTGCCTCTTTCAGCTCGGCGTTATGTAGATGCAGGCGCGCCAGTTGCGCATAAGAAGTGGCGCTCGGCGGTTGATCCTTGAGTGCTTGCTCCCAGCCGTCGATGGCCTGCTGCAACGGCGCAAAATACAGCCCGAGTTCATCCGGGGTCAGGCCGAGCAGGGCGTTGATCGCGGCAAACCGGACAGTCGGCGCCTCATCATCAAGCATCGGCCCCAGCAACAGACTGCGTTGCCCACCCGGCACGAGTCCAACCACACTTTTGATCGCTGCCAGCCGCACCTCGGGTTCTTCGTGCTGCAGGTCAGCGTCGGCAAGCTTCAACGCCTGAGGGCTCGGGTAATTGGGCAGTTCGCCGTGCAGCCAGACGCGGCGCTTGACCGACAGATCCGGCCGGGCCAATTGCTGATACAGCTGACGCGCCGCCCCCGGTTCGCCGGTTCGGGCAGCGCCCAGCGCTTCGCTATAGCCGTGCTTGATCGCGTCCGGAATCACCGGCGTGGTGCTGCGCAGGGCCAGCCAAGCCATGACGACAATTAGCGCAAGGCCAAGGCAGATAAGCAGAAAGCGGCGAGACTGAGGCATGCGGGTTTCCGAAAACAGACGTACTTGAGCAGAGTGGCAAGCTTCGGTCAGCTCGGGCCGTGAGTCAAACCCCGAGCATGCGAATCGTAACGCAATCCCCTGTAGGAGCTGCGGAACGCTGCGATCTTTTGACTTTGCTGTTTCAAGATCAAGAGATCGCAGCGTTCCGCGGCTCCTATAGGGGGAACACATTTCAAATGTAGGAGCTGCCGAAGGCTGCGATCTTTTGACTTTGCTGTTTCAAGATCAAGAGATCGCAGCGTTCCGCAGCTCCTACAGGGGGGGAACACATTTCAAATGTAGGAGCTGCCGAACGCTGCGATCTTTTGACTTTGCTGTTTCAAGATCAAGAGATCGCAGCGTTCCGCAGCTCCTGCAGGGGGGAACGCATTTCAAATGTAGGAGCTGCCGAAGGCTGCGATCTTTTGACTTTGCTGTTTCAAGATCAAGGGATCGCAGCGTTCCGCAGCTCCTACAGGGAGAACGCATTTCAAATGTAGGAGCTGCCGAAGGCTGCGATCTTTTGACTTTGCTGTTTCAAGATCAAGAGATCGCAGCGTTCCGCAGCTCCTACAGGGGGGGAACACATTTCAAATGTAGGAGCTGCCGAATGCTGCGATCTTTTGACTTTGCTGTTTCAAGATCAAGAGATCGCAGCGTTCCGCAGCTCCTGCAGGGGGGAACGCATTTCAAATGTAGGAGCTGCCGAAGGCTGCGATCTTTTGACTTTGCTGTTTCAAGATCAAGGGATCGCAGCGTTCCGCAGCTCCTACAGGGAGAACGCATTTCAAATGTAGGAGCTGCCGAAGGCTGCGATCTTTTGACTTTGCTGTTTCAAGATCAAGAGATCGCAGCGTTCCGCAGCTCCTACAGGGGGGGAACACATTTCAAATGTAGGAGCTGCCGAAGGCTGCGATCTTTTGACTTTGCTGTTTCAAGATCAAGAGATCGCAGCGTTCCGCAGCTCCTACAGGGGGGAACGCATTTCAAATGTAGGAGCAACTTTGGCAACTCCTGCAATTCCAGGCACAAAAAAGCCCCGCGACCGAATGATACGCGGGGCAAAAAATTGGTTGGTTGCGGCCAACCAAAGGAGCTCTTTAACAATCAATGGTTACTTGCTGGCGACCGTCTCCGGCTGCCAGCCACCGCCGAGGGCTTTGTAGATCGCAACAATGCCGCGATACAGATCTACTTCGGCCTGGGCCTGGCTGTCTTCGGCATTCAGACGTTCGCGCTGAGCGTCGAGCAGCACCAGGAAGTCTGTGGTGCCTTCGCGATAGCGAATCTCTGCCAGATCGGCAGCGTTGCGGCTCGATTCACTCTGGCGGATCAGCGAAATCAGACGTTGCTGACGTTTGCCGTAGTCGCTGAAGGCGTTTTCCGACTCTTCCAGTGCCAGCAGCACTTGTTGCTCGTAGGTCGCCAGTGCGCCTTCGGCATCGGCATCAGCACCGCGCAAACGAGCGCGCACGCTGCCGAGGTCGAACGCTGCCCAGGTGATGCTTGGGCCGAGTGCCCAGGCGTTGGCCGCCGAGGAACCGATCTGCGAACCACGCCCGGCCGTCCAGCCGAGGAAACCGCTGAGGCTGACCCGTGGGAACAGATCCGCTTTCGCCACGCCAATGCGCGCAGTGGCTGAAGCGAGCTGGCGTTCAGCACTGAGGATGTCCGGACGACGTTGCAGCAGTTCGCCCGGGTTGCCGATTGGCAAGGCCTTGGCAATTGCCGGCAAGTCTTTTGGACTCAGGTCGACGGTCAGTTTGTCCGGACGTTCACCCAGCAGAGTGGCGATGCGGTTTTTCTGCCGAACCTGCTCGGCTTGCAGTTGCGGCACGCTGGCTTCGACCGAAGCCAGACGCGCGTCGGCACGTTCGACATCGAGCTGATCGCCAACGCCGGCATCACGCAGGCTGATGGTGATCTTGCGTGACTCCTGCTGGTTGTTCAGGTTGGCCACCGCAATCTTTTCGCGCAGTTGTGCGCCACGCAGTTGACCGTAGGCGTCCACCAGTTCGGCAATCATGGTGACTTGCAGTTGGTACAGATCGGCTTCGGCGGCCTGCTGATCGGCATCGCTGGCTTCCAGATTGCGCTGGATGCGCCCGAACAGGTCCAGCTCCCAGGCCATGTCCAGACCGAGGTCATAGCGTTCGCTGTTGACCCGGTTGGTGGTCTGGCCGGGGATTTGCCCCTTGGCCAGGTCACTGCTGGCGCGGCTGGTGATGGTCGGCATGATGTCATTGCTGGCGTCATCGCGGATCGCTCGCGCGGCTTTCCAACGGGCAAATGCCACGCGCAATTCACGGTTGCCTTGCAGCGATTGCGTCACCAACTGGTTGAGGGTCGGATCGTCGAACTGCTGCCACCAGATGCCTTCGAACTTCGAACGGTCAAAATTCTTCTGACCGTTGGCGCCGTCGGTGGCGGTCGTGATGTTGGCCGCCTCCGTCGCCGGGGTCTTGTAGTCGGGGCCGACGGCACAGGCGCTCAGGGCCAGCACCAGCAGACTCGGCAGGAAGACTTTCAGACTCATTGTTGCGCCTCCAGTGGCTTTTGAAGAGAGTGCGCCTTGGCCGCTTTGCGGGCTTCGCCGCGTTCGACAAAGTTACGAATCAGTACGTAGAACACTGGCGTCAGCAACAGACCGAAGAAGGTCACCCCGAGCATCCCGGAGAACACCGCCACACCCATGGCGTGACGCATTTCGGCACCGGCACCGCTGGAGAACACCAGTGGCACCACACCCATGATGAACGCGAAGGAGGTCATCAGGATCGGCCGCAGACGCAGACGGCAGGCTTCCAGTACCGCGGCGAGCGGGTCGAGGCCTTCTTCCTGTTTGTCCTTGGCGAACTCGACGATCAGAATCGCGTTCTTGCATGCAAGTCCCACCAGTACGATCAGTCCGATCTGGGTGAAGATGTTGTTGTCACCGCCAGAGATGATCACCCCGGTGATGGCCGACAGCAGGGTCATCGGTACGATCAGGATCACCGCCAGTGGCAGGCTCCAGCTTTCGTATTGTGCCGCGAGTACCAGGAACGCCAGCAGTACGCAGAGCGGGAACACGAACAGCGCGGTGTTGCCGGACAGAATCTGCTGGTAGGTCAGGTCGGTCCATTCGTAGGTCATGCCGTTCGGAAGTTCTTCCTTGAGCAATTTCTCGATGGCTTTTTCGGCCTGGCCAGAGCTGTAGCCGGGGGCTGCCGCACCGTTGATTTCTGCGGTGATGAAGCCGTTGTAGTGCATCACGCGATCCGGGCCCGAGGTGTCGCTGACCTTGATGAAGGTCGCCAGCGGGATCATTTCGCCTTTGTTGTTACGCACTTTCAGCTGACCGATCTGATCGGATTCGAGGCGGAACTGTTGCTCGGCCTGAACGTTGACCTGATAGGTGCGTCCGAAACGGTTGAAGTCGTTGGCATACAGCGAACCCAGGTAGATCTGCAGGGTGTCGAAGATGTCGCTGACCGCCACGCCGTGAGTCTTGGCTTTCTCGCGGTCGATAGCGGCATCGACCTGTGGCACGTTCACGGTGTAACTGGTGAACAGGCCAGCCAGTTCCGGCACGTTGTGGCTCTTGTTGATGATGTTCATGGTTTCTTTGTACAGCTCGTCGTAGCCCAGGTTGCCCCGGTCTTCGATTTGCAGGCGGAAACCACCAATGGTGCCCAGACCTTGTACCGGCGGCGGCGGGAAGATCGCCATGTACGCCTCTTGAATGTCCGCGAACTGGCCGTTCAGGGCGCCGGCGATGGCTCCGGCAGACATGCTCGGGTCTTTACGTTCGTCGAACGGTTTCAGGGTCACGAACACGATGCCGGCATTCGGGCTGTTGGTGAAGCCGTTGATCGACAGGCCCGGGAACGCAACAGCACTTTCTACGCCCGGCTGTTTCAGCGCCATATCGGACATGCGCTTGATCACGTCCTCAGTGCGATCCAGGCTTGAGGCGTCCGGCAATTGCGCGAAAGCCACCAGGTATTGCTTGTCCTGGCCGGGTACGAAACCGGTCGGGGTGTGCGAGAACCCGAAGAAGGTCAGCACCATCAGGCCTGCATACAAGATCAGGGCGATGCCACTGCTGCGGATAACCCGAGCCACCGTGCCGACGTAGCCATGGCTGGCACGTTCGAAGAAGCGGTTGAAGGGGCGGAACAGCCAGCCACCGAAGATCTTGTCGAGCACTCTCGAGAAGCGGTCTTTCGGCGCGTCATGACTTTTCAGCAATACAGCGGCGAGTGCTGGCGACAGGGTCAGCGAGTTGAACGCCGAGATCACGGTCGAGATCGCGATGGTCAGTGCGAACTGCTTATAGAACTGACCGGTGAGGCCGGAGATGAACGCCGCCGGAATAAACACCGCACACAGCACCAGTGCCGTGGCAACGATCGGGCCGGTCACTTCACGCATGGCGCGTTTGGTGGCTTCGACCGGTGTGAGTCCGAGTTCGATGTTTCGCTCGACGTTCTCCACCACCACGATGGCGTCATCCACCACGATACCGATGGCCAACACGAGGCCGAACAGCGACAGGGCATTGAGTGAGAAGCCAAACAGGTGCATCACCGCAAACGTACCGATCAACGATACCGGCACCGCCACCAAGGGAATGATCGAGGCGCGCCAGGTTTGCAGGAACAGGATCACCACCAGCACTACGAGGATCAGTGCTTCGAAAAGGGTGTGAACCACTGCTTCGATCGAGCCGCGCACGAAGATCGTCGGGTCATAGACGATGCTGTAATCCATGCCTTGCGGGAAGCCTTTCTTCAACTCGTCCATTTTCGCCCGAACGTCGTTCGAGATGTCGATGGCGTTGGAGCCTGGACGCTGGAAGATCGGGATTGCTACCGCCGGCTGGTTGTTCAGCAGAGAACGCAACGCGTACTGGCTGGAACCCAGTTCAATGCGAGCGATGTCTTTGAGTCGAGTGATTTCACCGTCGTCACCTGCACGAATGACGATGTTTTCGAACTCTTCCTCGGTGACCAGTCGGCCCTGAGTGTTGACCGACAGCTGGAAGCTCTGTGCAGTCGGGGCAGGGGGCGCACCCAGTTGGCCGGCGGCCACCTGGCGGTTCTGTTCACGAATGGCGGTCACCACATCGGTCGCCGTCAGATTGCGCGAAGCGGTCTTGTTCGGATCAAGCCAGACACGCAGCGAGTAATCGCCCATGCCGAACAGTTGTACATCACCGACACCGCCCAGACGAGCGAGCTCATCCTTGATGTTGAGGATCGCGTAGTTGGACAGGTAGAGCATGTCGTAACGCTTGTCCGGAGAGGTCAAGTGCACAACCATGGTCAGGTCAGGCGACGCTTTGTCGACGGTGATACCAATGCGCGTCACTTCCTCGGGAAGTTTCGGCTCGGTCCGGGTTACCCGGTTCTGTACCTGCACCTGCGCGTTGTCCAGGTCAGTGCCCAGGGCGAAGGTGATGGTCAGGGTGATCTTGCCGTCAGCGGTCGATTGCGAGGACATGTACAGCATGTTCTCGACGCCGGTGATGGCTTGCTCCAGAGGAGCCGCCACGGTCTCACCGATGACTTTTGGGTTGGCGCCCGGGAAGTTTGCACGCACCACCACGGTCGGTGGCACGACTTCCGGGTATTCGCTGATCGGCAACTGGAACAGCGAAATCGCACCGGCGATCAGGATCAGCAGCGACAGCACCGCTGCGAAGATCGGCCGTGAAATGAAGAATTGGGAAAAATTCATCGGAGTTGTCGTCCCTTAACCGCGTGGGGTCGTAGCGGCCAGCTTCACAACCGAACCGGACGCGCCTTTGGCTGGCGTGACTTTAGGCAGGTTGCTGGCTTCCAGCGCTTGACGTTGTTGAGCGAGTGCCGCGATGGTTTGCTCGCTGGCCATCGGGACGACTTCAGGCGTCACCGGTGAGCCAGGGCGTACGCGTTGCAGACCCTTGACGATGATGGTGTCGTCTTTGATCAGGCCGCTACGGACGATCCGCAGGCCTTCGATTTTCGGGCCGAGTTCAACGGCGCGGTAAACGGTTTTGTTGTCCGCATCCATCACCAGCACGAACTTCTTGCCCAGATCGGTACCGACGGCTTCGTCGTTGATCAACATGGCATCGTAGGTGCCACTGCCGACCAGTTTCAGGCGTGCATACAGGCCCGGGGTATAAGTGCCATCGCTGTTGTCGAACACCGCGCGACCACGGATGGTGCCGGTTTTCGGATTGACCTGGTTGTCGACGAAGTTCATCTGGCCCAGATGCGGATTGCCGTCTTCATTGGACAGACCCATGTACACCGGGGTGGTGGCTCCGCGCTGACCCTGACGGGCGAGCTGGGTGTATTTGAGGAATACACGCTCATCAGCGTCGAAGTAGGCGTAGACCTTATCGGTAGAAACCACGCTGGTGAGTGGCGAGGTGTCGGCGGTTACCAGGTTGCCGGCGGTGATTTCGGCACGGCTGACGCGGCCGCTGATTGGCGCGGTCACACGGGTGAAACTCAGGTTCAGCTTGGCCAGATCCAGTTGCGCTTGCAGTGCACCCACGGCGGCGCGGGCTTCTTGGGCGGCGCTGGTGCGCGAGTCGGCGAGTTCGGCGGAGATTGCGTTGCTGGCACGCAGACGTTCACCACGACCGGCTTCGTTTTCGCTGCGAGTGGCGTTGGCGCGCGATTGCGCAACCAGAGCTTCGAGGCGGCGAACCTCAGCCTGGAATGGACGCGGATCGATCTGGAACAGCAAGTCGCCTTTCTTCACCAGTGCGCCTTCAGTGAAAGCAACCTGGTCGATCTGGCCAGAGACCCGTGGACGGATATCAACGGTTTCCGGCGCTTCGAGGCGCCCGGTGAATTCGTCCCACTCGTTGACCGGTTGTTCCAGCACCTTGGCCACGCTGACTTTGGCAGCAGGCGGGGCGGCGGCGGTTTCCGGATTTTTGCCGCAAGCGCTCATCACCAGTACGGCCAGCAAGGCCAACGGGAAGCGCAAATGTTTGAGTGACTGTTCCATGGAATGCATCCGCCAAGTATTGAAGATGGGCGGATGATGCTCGGCGGCTAGTGAGCAAACGAATCGAATGAGGCGAAGGTAACTATCATTCGGAATGATATAAGACCCGAACAAGCCCTCTAGCATGCACCTTTCGTTAGGGGGCTATCAATCGGATTGATGACAATTCTGTTTTGCGCGGCCAGTAAAGATGCAGCTATTCGTACGGGTACGGATTTCAGATACAAAGAGACGGCCATGAAGGCCGTCTCGATCAGCGATGCCGATGTGTATCAGTTGTTGCCTTTACGGTTCTCACCGAAACGATTCGGGCCCGGCTGGCTGTCTTGCGCAAGGAACACAAGGTTGACGATAGGCAGCAACAACCACCAGCCGCTGCGATCGGTGTCGTGCATGCGACGCACGCCTACTGCGATCGATGGCAGGAGGATCGCGAGGCTGTAGAGGTTGTACAGCATGCCTTTGGTGTTCAGCATGGCATCAACAGCGATGATGCCAAGAGAGATTCCCAGGTTGATCAGAATGAACATCCAGTATTCACGGCGAGTGGCGCGGCCGCGGAACACTACGTAGTTTCTCCACGCCTCGACGTACGGGTTACCCGTCGTAATGGCGGGGCCACTTGGGTAAGACTGTTGGGTGGCTTGAGGCGCCCCGCACTGTGGGCAAGCCACGGCCAAAGTGCTTATTTCCTTGGCGCAACCGCGGCAGAAAACCATGCTCATATTTTTTCCCTAAAATTATTCAATCGATAGACAGAGCAAAACGAACGCAGTAAGGCCTGACAAAACAATGCCGGCGATCGCGAGGTTTCTTCCTGAGTGTTTTTGGTTGATGCAGATAATGCCGCAAGCGAGACCTGCGATGCTGAAGACCCCCACGCCGAGGATCGTCTCACTGTCCCATTCGGAGTCATCAAACAGGGTGAGTGCGCAGATAATCCCGAAGATCAGTGAAACGATGGCCAGCCAGGGTATTTCAGCCTGCGTTTGCGGCACAAAGGCCTGCTGGACAGCCCCGCATTGGGGGCAGTTGAGCGCCGTTTCGTGAAGCTCCTTGGCGCAAGCACGACAATAAACCATTGCCATCGTTTTCCTTAACTGAGTGCTGAAACCCGACCTTCCATCTGGCGGGGCGCGCTAAGTTAAACTTTATTACCAAATTTGTCACCCGGCACTTTGCCATTATCCGGCATGGCTGTTGAAAGCAGGGTTTTGGAGATGTTTTGCGGGGGGATTTACGAGCGGTGGCGAGGGAGTTCGATCCCTCGCCACACGTGCATCAGAGCTTCGGTAACTGACCGATCCGGCCAATCATCTCCGTCACGATCTGCAGATCAAGCTGGAATTGCTCCACGGTCTTGAATTCACCGTCGGTGTGACCGGTGTATTTGACCTCTGGCCGGGCCAGACCGAACTGCACGCCATTGGGCAGTTCATGCACCGAGGTTGCGCCGGCGGAAGTGCCGAATTCGTGCTTCATGCCCAGATTTTCAGTGGCAACCGCCAGCAGCGCTTTGACCCACTCGCCCTCTGGATTGCGGTACATCGGCTCGGCGATCGAATAGTCGAAGGCAACGGCAACATGGGTTTTCTTGCTCCACGCCGCCAGTTTCTCAGCGATTTCAGCCTTGAGCTTTTCCGGCGACTTGCCTTTCGGCACGCGCAGGTTGACCGCCAGTTTAAAGGCCTTGTCATCCATGCCGACGTAGGTCAACGACGTGGTCAGCGGACCCATGAAGGCGTCGGAGAAACCGACGTTCAGTTTGTTGCCCAGGTAATCCAGCCCCCAGTTGTCGGCGGCGTAGCGTGCGGCGTCCGTGATGTGGTTGTGCTTGAGCGCGACTTTGCCATCAAGGCCATTGATGAAGTCGAGCATACGCGCCACCGGATTGACCCCGGACTCGGGCTCGGAGGAGTGCGCGGACACCCCGGTGACCGTCAGCTTCACGTCTTTGCCATCGACTTTGGCGCTGATCTCGAAGTTGCCGCCATTGCGTTTGGCATAGTCGGCGCCGGCCTTTTGCAGGCTGGCGACGAGCTCGGCAGGTTTGTCCGTAATCAACGTCGCGACGGATGCCGACGGAATCTGGTTGGTCGCCAGGCCACCGGTCATCGAGATGATTTCTGCGCCTTTGCCCTCAGCCTTGCGCTTGGCAAAATTGGCCATGACGGTGCCGTAACCTTTCTCGGCAATCACCACCGGGTAACCGCCATCCAGCGCCAGGTTGTAGTTGGGTGTCGGGTTACGCTCGAAATAGTAGGGGATCGCGTCGCCAGTGGTTTCTTCGGTGGTGTCCACCAACAGCTTGAAATTACGTGCCAGTGGCAGCTTTTCTTCCTTGATGACCTTCATGGCATACATCGTCACCACGATGCCGTTCTTGTCATCCTCGGTCCCGCGGCCATACATGCGATCGCCGATCAGAGTGATCTTGAACGGGTCGAGACGAGTACCGTCCTTCAATACCCAGTTCTCCGGCGTCACCGGCACCACATCGGCGTGCGCATGAATACCGACGACTTCATCGCCGGAGCCTTCGAGGGAAATCTCGTAGACGCGGTTGTCGATGTTGCGGAAATTCAGATTGAAAGACTTGGCCAGGTCTTTGATCTTCTCACCGATCTTGATGAATTCCGGATTGTCGTGCTGTGCAACGCCGTCCTTGCGAAACGTCGGGATCTCTACCAACTCGCGCAGAGTCTCGGTGGCTGCTGCGCTGTACTTAACGCGTGCGTAGATGCCGAGCAGGCGATAGATCTCGTTTTGCTGCTCAGCGGTCAGAGTCTTGTTGTCGAGGAAGGCGCCAATGGCCGGGCCGATATTGGCTGTCTTGGCCAAGTCACTTTTAGCCAGGCTGCCGAGGAACTGACGGAAATCCGTAGTCGACTCGGCCTTGAACGTCTTGAGGATTTCAGCGCTTTGCTGCGCAGTGATGTTGGCTTGCGCGGGTGCAATAAAGGCGGATAGACCGGCCAGCATCAGTGTGGTGGCGGCCAGCTTTTTGAAAGGGAAATTCATTAAGAAGGGCATTCCTTGGCAGTGCTGTTAATAAAGGAGTGTCTCAACGCTGAGACACATGCACTTACAAACTACCACCGTGCTAGAGGATTGGGGGAGCCCTGAAACGGGATCTGTCGCACAGAAATGCAAAAGGGGCGCAGAAACGAAAAAGCCCGGATTTAAATCCCGGGCTTTTTCATTACGGTGTTTTTCAGTCGGCGGCGCAGTCTCCTCTCGCCGAGAATGATCAAAAAAACGAACTGTCGAGGTGCTTTTGGCGTCCACCCCTATGACTGCCCTGGCGACACTGAAACCGAGCCGTCCCTACCACGCAACGATGGAGACACCCGATATGAACAAGCCACTTCTGTTTCTAAGCCTGTGCTGTGCACTCATGCTGCAAGGCTGTTTCGATAACTCGGACAACGAGACCAAAGACAACACTGACGGTGCGAAGTCATCGATCCAAATGCAGCAGAAGGATGACGCGCAGCCGAGCAAGTAGTCGCGCGCTTGTTCCAGCGATGCAGAGTTTGCAGGTCGCGCATGGGGCTTTTATTGGAGACTATCCGGATCCCCAAAAAACATCTGAATCCGCGACCTCAACCAACGCTCGCCCGGATCATTATCCTGCGACCCACGCCACGCCATGTGCAGTTCAAACGTGCGGGTCGGCAACGGCGGATCTTCTGCGCGGACGCCACCAGCAGACGTCAATGCTTCGGCGGCATAGTCCGGCACGGTTGCGACAATGTCAGTTCCGGCCAGCAGCGTGCTCAAACCATTGAACTGCGGCACGGCCAGTACCACATGGCGTTTGCGGCCGAGTTTCTCCAGCTCTTCATCAATGAAACCGCTGAGGTCGCCGGCAAACGACACCAGGGCGTGGGGGCGGGCGCAGTAATCGTCGAGGCTCAGCGGCCCCGGCACGGTGTCGGCGCGCAGTAACTTGGGCGCGCTACGGCGCAGTACCTTGCGCTTGGCATTGGCCGGCAAGTCGGTGGTGTAGCTGACGCCGATGGAGATTTCGCCGGAAGCCAGCAGGCCCGGCATCAGGATGTAGTTGACCCGGCGCACCACCAGCACAATTCCCGGTGATTCGGCGCGCAGGCGTTTTAGCAGCATCGGCAGCAAGGCGAATTCGACGTCATCCGACAACCCGATCCGAAATACCGAAGTGCTGGTGGCCGGATCGAATTCTGCCGCACGGCTGACGGCGGTCGAAATCGAGTCGAGGGCAGGCGAGAGCAGGGCGAAGATTTCCACCGCGCGGGCGGACGGTTCCATGCTCCGGCCGGTGCGTACGAACAAGGGATCATCGAACAGGCTGCGCAGGCGCGAGAGCGCCGCACTGATCGCCGGCTGGCCGAGGAACAATTTCTCGGCGGCGCGGGTCACACTGCGCTCATGCATCAACGTTTCGAATACGATCAACAGGTTCAGGTCGACACGACGCAGGTCATTACGATTCATCTGGAGTCCTGGCAGAGTCATCAAGCTTGACGAGGGCAGCCATATGAGAACAATGGCCGGCATGAATCTTACGGGGAAAGACTGGTACTCTGCACCGGAAAATTCAGCTTTACTCAGACGGTGGCAGCAGTTTTTCAAGGATTTTGCCAATACCGCCCATACTGCGGAATCAATGACAGGCATGTCGACTATTAATAGCCACTGATAGTCTTGGGTTAAAAGCCCAGATAGAGTTCATGGCATTAGAGGTTACTTTGACGAGGTTTGCGATGTCCCGCACGATCCGTTTTCACAAGTTTGGTCCGGCCGAGGTGCTCAAATGCGAAGAGCATGCGGCCGCTCAGCCAGGTCCTGGCGAAGTGCAGGTGCGTGTCGAGGCAATCGGCATCAGTTGGTACGACACGCTCTGGCGCCAGAATCTGGCGTCGTCCCAGGCACGCCTGCCATCAGGCCTTGGTCATGAAATGGCCGGCGTGGTCACGGCGATTGGCGCTGATGTCGAAGACCTGTCCGTCGGTGACAAGGTCGCCAGTTTCCCGGCCGAAAGTCCGAACGACTATCCAGTCTACGGCGAGTCGATCGTACTGCCGCGTACCGCGCTGACCCGTTATCCGGATGTGCTCAGCCCGATCGAAGCCAGTGTGCATTACACACCGCTGTTGATCGCCTATTTCGCCTACGCCGATCTGGCACGGGTCAAACCGGGGCAGTTTGCCCTGGTCACTGACGCCAGCCATTGCGCCGGCCCTTCGTTTGTACAACTGGGCAAGGCCATGGGCGTGCGGGTCATTGCCGCCACCAAAGAGGCGGGAGAGCGCGAGTACCTGCTGTCTCTGGGCGCGGAAAAGGTGATTGTCACCGAAGAGGAAGATCTGTTGATGCGAATCAACAAGATCACCGACAACCGTGGCGTCGATGTGGTGTTCGACGGCCTTGGCGGTCCGCAGATGTCGCTGCTTGGCGATGTGCTGGCGCCCCGTGGCAGCCTTGTGCTGTACGGCCTTCAGGGTGGGAACCAGACGCCGTTCCCGGCATGCGCAGCGTTCCAGAAGAACATCCAGTTCTTTGTGCATTGCATCGGCAACTTCACCGGCAAACCGGAGCTGGGTATCACCCAGGATCACGTGGCCCTGCAACGTGCCCTGCGTGACATCAACCAGTTGACCGCTGACCGCGTGTTGCTTCCGCTCAAGACCCGGGTGTTCCCGTTCAGCGAGTTCGTCGAAGCGCATCGCTACATGGACGAATGCCCATGCCGCGAACGGGTTGCCCTTCAAATCGAGTCGGCGTAACCCTCGTCATCAGAGTCCGTGGCCCCACGGACTCTTTCGTGTTTATCCCCGTCTGAAAAGCAAAGCTCTCTGGCGCCATGTCCGGGACCTGTTCAGCAACTGAACTGGTTTTTGCTCTGGATCTGTATCTTCTAATCGCAATGTAAGCCCTGATAATTGAGTGATTACTTTCATCTCAAGGAATGAGCCATGGCTGTGCATTCAATTTACCGTCCTCAACATATAGACCTCAGTTTTGTTAAACACGGCAATCTTTGTTTAATTGCTGTAGGGCTATTCCGAAACTCCTTCTCTTTTTCTTGTAATCACTTGTCGTGGGACGTTGTGGGAAGTTTCCTAGGATTATTTGTCAATAAAAAATACCTTTGCATAACAATCACTTGAGAGCGCTCTGTGGCGAAAATAGAGTTTTTCTCAGGTCAAGTGTTTCAAATAACTACGAATTTGTAAGTGTTAGCATCTGAGCGTCTATTACTTATTGATTAATTGTCGTGCGGTCGGTCTTCTGTCTGCGCGCCATGAAACCTTTTATACCGGGTAAATACCGATGAGCACGATCCATGATCAGGCAATGAATTATGTCTACCAGCAAGTATTGCAACGTTTGCTGAGTTTTTTCTCTCGAGCGGAGCGCACGGCATTGCAGTTGCTGATTCAGCGATTGGCCGTGGCTGCTGGCGGCATGGAGAACATCGGTCAATTCAAGGTGCTGGTCAACCAGACCGGGTCGCGCGACAGCTGTTACACATTGGCGCTGCTGCGGGCAGCGCAGTTGAGTATCGCCGGGCGCGCGCCCGGTACGTTTCAGCTACGGGTGGCGACTTTACGCTGGAGCGGCAACAGTGACACGGCACTGCAGAACATGCACCGAAGCTACGGGGCGCTGTTCCTCTATGACGATCCTCGGGTCGAGCTGTTGATGCTGGATCATCGCCAGGTCCTGCCATTCGACCATCAGGCACCGATTTGCGAAGAGGGGCGCGAGACCCATCGTCTTAACCTGCTGCTGCTCGGTCATCGAAGAACCTACGGCGATGCGCTTGAATTGTGGGATGACGCTTATCTGGCGACTGCCGAGTACTACGGTCAGATCGCCCGCTGGAACAATGGCGTCGATGCCATGATCGGCAGTGAGTCGTTACACCGCCAGAAGCACTTTCTCGACGGCTTGAGTCGTGCTGTTCAAAAAGCCGCCATTGCCGGTCCGCTGGTGAGCTCTGCTGGCTTTGAAGCGCTGTTCCCGCTGCTTGACGGGCTGGGTGGGGATTACTACCGCGAGTTCTACACCGAAGAGGAGCAGGTAATGTGGCGCCCCGAAGGTGAATTCGAAGCGTGTCGGCGCACCGGTTTCATCAACATCAACGACATGATTGTCGGCAAGCTCGAGGAGCGCTGGCCGTTGCTCAGTGACTTTCTCGGGTTCCAGGCGGATGACCTGAGCCTTTACCAAAGTGACGACGAATATGCAGATCCTCTGGTCGCTGCGCATCTTCGAGGAATGCAGGCGCGATTCATCGAGGGGAGAACCTACGAGGCCGGAATCAGCGAATACCTGCATAGCAGTCTGGAGACGATGCGGCGCAGACAGGTACCCGAGCCGGTTTGCGAACAGATGCTCGCCAACTTCGGCAATCTGCAGGATCCGCGACAGTTGCGGGTGCAGGCGGAAGGCTGGCTCTCGGCCGGTTTCGACATGAACGATACCCAGCTGATGTGCCTGCTGTTTGCACCGTTTGTTGATAGCGGGGCAGGGCTGGAACGGTTTCTGCGAAATTGTCATCCCGGCATGTTGGTGGCATTGCCCGATCTGCACCGGGCAATGCAGGGCCTGCATGCACCCGAGCAAGTGCTGAAGTGGATGACGGACGTCAGCGGGTTGCCGGTCAAATTGATTGTGCGTCTCTACTCCATGGGGCCCGTTCGGTTACTTGCGTCCGGCGACAGTGCCAGTGCGCAGGAGGCGGGTGCCGAGCCAGCAAACGATCGATCGGCGGAAGGCTGACCGTGAGCCCATCGCATAACCCTGAATCACAGCCAATGGATGCCGGCTCGTGAAAACGTCGCGGGAAAACGACTTTGTTTATCAGGCTGTTTATCGCTACCTGACGTTACTGATCGAGGAAGCAGGGAGCGGCGCGGCAGGGCGCTTGCCATCCTTGCGGCAACTGGCTGATCGACTCAATGTGTCGATCTCGACCGTCCAGTACGCTTATTCGTTGCTGGAAAAGGAGGGTCGGGTTTATTCAATCGCCAAATCCGGTTATTACGCGCAAGCACTGCCCGCGCTGGACTTGCCCGGTTGTGGCAGGGATCTGCTCGAAACCGTCTACGTCAATGCCAAGCGACCGGGCATGTGTGTACTGAGCGCTGATGAGCCGGCTTCGCTGCAACCGCTGGACCGTCCTTTATTGATGCTTGAGCGGGAGTTGCTACGCCAGTATCCGCGACAGCCGCAAATACTGGTGCAGCCTTGCGGTGAGCTGGAGTTGCGCACCGTTCTGGCTGCGCGTTACACCTCATCGACGGTGAATTGCTGGCATGCCGATGACGTCTATATCGGCGCCGATTTGCGCGGGGTACTGGAAATTCTGATTTCGGTACTCGAGTTGCGTGGGGCCACCGTGGTGGTTGAGTCGCCGTGTGACTGGGTGATCCTGCGTCTGCTGGAGTCAGCCGAAGTACGCGTGATCGAGTTGCCGCTGCTCGCCGACGGGGTGATTGATCCGCAGCGCCTGGAGTCTTTACTCAAGACCGAACCGGTACGACTGATCCTGTTGTCCTCAGCGTTGAGCATGCCCCACGGCAGCCTGCTATCTGCGCCCAATCGGCAGGCCATCGCCCATCTGCTCGGATGTCATGGCACCTGGGTTCTGGAAAACGATTGCTACAGCGAGCTCGATGAAGGGATCGAATCCCGACGCCTGCGCGACTGGCTGGACCCGGATCGCCTGCTGGTGTTTTCCACGTTCGAGAAGTTCATCGGTGCAGAGGCGCCTTTCGGTTTTATCCTGTCGCGCCATTGGCGCAGTGAGTTGCAACGCCATTTCCTGTTACGCGCGTTCAGCTTGTCGCTGATCCGCCAGAAAGCGATTGCGAGACTGCTGGGCGGCGGGCGGCTGGACCAGCATATGTCGGTACTGCGGCGGATGCTCAAGGAGCGACGGACGCAGTTGATCCAGTTATTGCGCGAGCGCTTGGGCGACTCGCTGCAGATTGTCGAGCCGCAGGGCGGGGCGACAGTCTGGGTAAGCTCGTTGCGTCCGGTGGACATGGGGAATGTCTTTCAGCGCCTGCTCAAGCAACAGATCATCATCGCGCCAGGGGAGTTGTTCAGCCTGCAGGGTTTGCACGCGCACCATCTGCGCTTGAGCTCGTTGAGCCACGGGGACCACGATCTGGCCAATGTCGTCGGGCTGCTGGGCGACGCATTGCGTCTGGCACCCGAGGGTTAACGTTAAAAAACATCGGAAGTGTTCCGGATAGATCCCATCGCACTGCGGTCAAACTGCCAGTAAACTGCGCTCTATTCCTGAATCACTCTATTTCAGAGGTTTTGCATGACACTCAGTCCTTTTGCGGGCAAACCGGCACCGGCAGAATTGTTGGTCGATATCCCGCGACTGGTAACGGCTTATTACACCGGCCAGCCTGACGCTTCCATTTCCACGCAGCGTGTGGCGTTTGGCACGTCGGGGCATCGGGGCAGTTCTTTCGACCTGAGTTTCAACGAATGGCACGTGCTGGCGATCAGTCAGGCGATCTGCCTGTATCGCGAGGCCCAAGGGATCACCGGGCCGCTGTTTGTCGGCATCGACACCCACGCGTTGTCGACCCCCGCGGGTGCCAGCGCTCTGGAAGTGCTGGCGGCGAACGGTGTGACCGTGATGATCGCCGAAGGTGACGAGTACACGCCGACGCCGGCCATTTCCCATGCCATTCTTTGCTACAACCGCGGCCGTACTTCGGGCCTGGCCGATGGCATCGTCATCACGCCGTCGCACAATCCGCCACAAAGCGGTGGCTATAAATACAATCCAACAAATGGCGGGCCGGCCGACACCCATATCACCAAGTGGATCGAAGCCAAGGCCAACGAACTGCTGGCGAATAAACTGGCTGGCGTGAAACGCATCAGCTACGAGCAGGCGCTCAAGGCCAGCACCACCCATCGTCATGACTACGTGAATACTTACGTGGCTGATCTGATCAACGTGATCGACTTCGATGCCATTCGTGATGCGAAACTGCATCTGGGTGTCGATCCGCTGGGTGGAGCAGGGGTGCGCTACTGGTCGGCGATTGCCGAGCACTATCGTCTGGATCTGGACGTGGTGAACAAGCAAGTCGATCCAACCTTCCGTTTCATGACCGTCGATTGGGATGGCCAGATTCGCATGGACCCATCATCGAGCCATGCGATGCAAGGCTTGATCGGTTTGAAGGAGCGTTTCGATGTGGCGTTTGCCTGCGATCCAGATCACGATCGCCACGGCATCGTGACCCCTTCCGGTGGCTTGCTCGCGCCGAACAACTATTTGGCGGTGTCCATCGATTATCTGTTCCAGAACCGTCCGCAGTGGCGTGCCGATGCTGGTGTGGGTAAAACCGTGGTCAGCAGCGGTCTGATCGATCGCGTGGCCAAGCGTCTGGGGCGTCGTCTTTACGAAGTGCCGGTCGGTTTCAAGTGGTTTGCGGACGGCTTGTTCGACGGCTCCCTGGGTTTTGGTGGCGAGGAAAGCGCCGGTGCATCGTTCCTGCGCAAGGACGGCGGTGTATGGAGCACCGACAAGGACGGTCTGATCCCGGCACTGCTCGCGGCAGAAATGACCGCTCGCACCGGACGCGATCCAAGCCAGGCCTATAAGGCGCTGACGGATGAACTGGGCGAGCCGTTCTCGGTGCGCGTAGACGCCAAGGCCAATCCGGAGCAGAAAGCGCTGCTGAGCAAGCTGTCGCCGGAGCAAGTCACGTCGACCGAATTGGCGGGCGAGAAGATTCAAAGCATTCTCAGCCACGCACCGGGCAACGATCAGGCGATTGGCGGTTTGAAGGTGATGACCGAGAACGGCTGGTTCGCGGCGCGTCCGTCAGGCACCGAAGACATCTACAAGATCTACGCCGAAAGCTTCATCAGCGACGAACACCTCAAGCAATTGGTGGTTGAAGCGCAAGCTCTGGTGGATGGCGCCATTTCCAGCAAATAAGCTGAAAACAGGGCTACGGGCCAAAAAAAGGGGCAACCATTGTGGTTGCCCCTTTTTTTGCCTGCAATCAGGCGATCAAGCCAGATCCACCAACACAATCTCACTGTCTTCAATCGCAGTAACGGTCAGCACCTGCTCGTGCGCAACCGCCACGCCGTCTCGAGCTTGTGCACGCAAGCCATTGACTTCAATCACACCCGTAGCCGGTACCAGATAGGCGCGGCGTCCTTCGTCGAGACGATATTCCGCCGTTTCCCCAGCCTTGATGTTCGCCGCCACCAAGCGTGCATCGGCGCGGATACGCAGGCTCTGATCATCGCCATCCTTACCGCTGGCAAGTGTCACAAACCCTTCACGCTGACCTTTGGGAAAGGGTTTTGCACCCCAGGACGGCGGGGCACCGGTTTCGGTGGGCAGGATCCAGATCTGGAAGATTTTGGAGTCCTGGGCTTCGAGGTTGTATTCACTGTGCGCGATACCAGTGCCGGCACTCATGACTTGCACGTCGCCAGCCTCGGTGCGGCCCTTGTTGCCGAGGTTGTCCTGATGAGTAATCGCACCTTCGCGCACGTAGGTGATGATTTCCATGTCGCGGTGCGGGTGCTGCGGAAAACCGCTGCCCGCGGCGATTACGTCATCGTTCCACACCCGCAGATTGCCCCAGCTCATACGCTGTGGGTCGTAGTACTCGGCGAACGAAAAATGGTGATGGGCATCCAACCAGCCATGATGGGCGCCGCCCAGTGTGTTGAAAGGTCTGAGTTCAAGCATGATCGTCTCCTCAAAAGGTTAATGACGGGGCGCATTTATTGCGCCCGGCCCAAGACCGGTGGTTTATGACGGCGATCATCTATCAGCCAAGTATCGATAAAAAGCGTAAAAAGTGCGGCATCAGCATCGAATAAGTCGATCAAAAAAAACTCGAGAATTTCTCATTCCACCTTCAGTTCATCGCCTAAACCAATGAAGCGTAAGCATTTCGCTAGAACTCAGCGTTAAATAAAGACACCATAGCCCTCATCAGCCTTACCCACTGGAGCCCGTCAGCGTGGCGCAACAAACCCCCGATCTTCCTCCCGAACTTCGCCCATTGGCCGAGATGCCGTGGTTCAAACGTATGGCCGCACGTTTCTTCGGCCACGGTTTGACGCGTTTGCGCGCGCAACACCGTGCTTCGTGGCTGCATGGTCAGGCGGATGGCTTTCGTAGCGGTCACACCGCGGGTGTCGAGTACGGGTATAAAGAGGGCAAGCTCGAGGGGTTTGAAGAAGGTCGGCAAGTGTTGCTGATCCGCGACAGCCGCAACACCGAACATCGTCCGCCAAGCGTGGACAATCTCCTGTTCGACGACTGGCGTCTGCCGCTCACTGCGGAGCTGAAGAAGCGCATCAAGGCTGATGTCGCGCGTTTACTCCCCGCACACGCTCAGCCAAGCACTGCGCAGTGGAAAATGATTTTCAGCGATACGCCATCGACCTCTGTGGTGGCCGGCGCCGGAGCGGGCAAGTCGACCACGCTGGTCCTGCGCATTCTATTGCTGACTCACTATCTGGGCTTTGAGCTCGACTCGATGACCGTGGTGACCTTCACCCGCGAGTCGCGCAAGGACTTCATCAACAAGTTGATCGAGCTGTTTGCGCTTTGGGGGCGAGCGTTGAGCCTGAAACAGGCGCGGGAACTGGTGCGAACCTTCCACTCGCGAATCCTGCCGATGGTGCGCAGCCTCGCGGGTTTCGAGCGTTTGCAGGCTTTCGAGAACCTCAGCCATCGAGCGCCCGGCGCTGACGAGGAGGTCGACAGCAATCCGTTCGATCTGCGTATCAACGACGCGCAGCGCCAACAGCTCAATGCCTGCTATCACCGCTTGTTCACTCAGGACGAACGTTTCCGCCAACTGATTCAGCCGATGTCCAAGGCCGGTTTGCAGCTCAAGGAGCTGGAGCGTGATCACCCTGATGTGCAGAAGCGCATGGCTGTCACCGAGCTGGCGGCCAAACGCGATGAAGAACTGTGCGATGCCATCGAAGATCTGTGGTTCGGCGCCGGTGCCTGGCCTATCAAAGGCATTGAGCCAAACCGCCAGACCTTCGAAATCAACGGCGCTAAATTCCACTGCCATGGCTACATTCCAAGCCTCGACGCGTGGGTCGTGCTCGGTTTCGATCCCCGGGAAAACGCGCAGCTGAGCCGACCCAATGCGAAGCTTTCGATACGTGCAGAATGGGCAGTAAAGCGCACCCTGTTTCAAGCTTTCTGCCGTAAGCCTTTGATATGGCTGGATAGTTACGACTCATCGAAGCGTATTTTGGCGACATTGGCGGGCGATGCCAGTGCCGGCCCGGGCTTCGACTACAAGGTTAAAGGCGAACTCGCTTCAGCGCCGTTGCTCGACTGTTTTGTCGCCGCGGCCGGTTTTATCGAGAACCTGGGGCTGGACGTGCCAGACGCTGTTGGCCGAATGAGTTTCGCCAAAGATGACCCCGACCGGTTTTTCTTTGAGGCGTTGAGCCTGTTTTGGCGCGCCCTGGAAGATCATCTGCTCGACCAGAAACCCCCGATCATGACCTACAACCGCATGTTCGCGCTGTTCAGCGAGCACTCGCCGGAAAACCTCAAACTGCTCAGCGATGAACTGCTGCGACCGATGTCGCACCTGATGATCGATGAGTTTCAGGACGTTTCGCCACAGATCGTTTCGTGGATACGCGCGAGCCTCTCGGAGATTCGCAGCCGTGGGCCGGCCATGCATGTCGGGCGAGGCGCGCAGCGCTCGTCGCTGCTATGTGTGGGGGATGACTGGCAATCGATTTATGGCTGGCGCGGCAGTTCACCGAGCTATTTCATGGAGTTCAACAAGGAATTCCCGTCGCCGAGCACCACGCGTGTGATGCTCAGCGACAACTATCGCAGTCATCAGCACATCATCGATGCGGCGGAACACATCGTACGTGCCGCGCCGGCGATCCCCGGCAAGAAGGCCAAGGCGAGCGGTGAGCCCAAGCCATTGCAGCCGGTCAACGTGCTGGAGCGCGACGATCAGGCACTGGGCGAGCGCCTTGCAGAGCACTATCGACAAGGACATTCAATCTTGATGCTTTATCGAAAAAGCAGCGATAAGTTATTGATTGAGCAGCATATTCAGTCTGTAGTTAATGTTGATTCTAGCTTGCCGTACGAAGCTCGCCGCTTGAGACAACTGACCTATCACAGCGCCAAGGGTCTGCAGGCAGACGCGGTGTTTCTGCTGGGTGACTGTCAGCACCTGACCAGTTCCCCCTACAAAAATCAGGTGTATCGCATGGCCGGATTGGGCAAAACCGGTGACAGTGAGCCGTACGACAGCGCGCAAAAGGACGAAATTTTACGCCTGGCGTACGTAGGGATTACCCGCGCGGTCAGCCATTGTTACTGGTATGTCGAGCCGCAGGAGGCGCAAGCGGTGAACATGCCCAAAGCGTCCGATCGCGTGGCGAAAGGCAAGCCATTCTTCGCTGATCATCGAGCAGAAAAGCAAACCGCGTGACCCACAAAAAAGCCCGCATCAATGCGGGCTTTTTGTTGTAAATCAAACGGTTATGCGTAATTCCTGAGAGACTCTGGAGGTATGAAAGCATCCAGCTCATCCTCCACAGCCTCGATAATTCGCTCGACGTCTGCCGCATTCATCACCGTTGCGCACGGGATGCCAGCGATAGCGATCATGGTTTCACCACTGGCTCGATCAAACAATCGGGCAATCATGCTGCCCGGTGCATCCATCGTTGCCTCGAAACCCATGGGATGAAAATGCCAGCGCATCAGCTGGCAGGCGTTGGGGAACGTGACTTTGCTTGACCCTTTATTCATGTGTTGCCCGCCTTCTTCATCGAGCGCTTCCTTTAGCTCATGTTAGGTGGGAAGAGCCTTCATTGGCTCAACCGGTGACTGACATTAAAAGTAGCATCTCAATGTGAAATTCCTGTGAGAATTTTCAGTTCATTTTGCGATTGATTCGTATTTTTTGATGTAGGTCACGGCCTACGCACTCATCGCCAAAATGCCACCACGGATTAGTCATTGATGCCCGTGCCGAACTTGGGCAAGCTCGGTTCTTTTTCGCCGAGCTCCTTATGCACGCCGACGACGACGGCCCCGCACAGACCCAGGCCACGACCGCCACGGTCATGCGCTATCACTTGAGCTGGAAACACCGCGATCTGGACAGCGTCATGGCGCTGTATCACCCGGAGATTCAATACAGCGATTTCTTCCAGAACCGCGTGCTCGGCCTCGACGAGTTGCGCGAGTACGTGCGTGTGAGCATGCCGCGTGAATCCGACGAAGCGCTTGAGCATTGCGACCGCATTCGCGTCGACGGCAACACGGCGTTCATTCAGTACGAAGTGACCCTGCGCGGCGGCGAGGGGCTGGTGTCGTTCCGCTCCAGCGAGGCGATCACGGTAAAGGACGGGCTGATCTGGCGCGTCAATGAATACGCCTCACTGGTGCGTGCGCAGGCCGGCAATACGACAGCGCCGAGCCAGCGCCCGGCCGTCAGTCGCCTGGGCCTGTCGCCGCGACAATTGAGTTTTATGGCCGACGATCTGCAGCAATACTTTGAACGTCAGCAACCGTATCTCGATGCAGAGCTTGACCTGCAACGGGTCGCGAAGGAGTGCGGGTACAGCCGCAATCAGATTTCCTACCTGCTTAATCAGGTGCTCGGGCAAAGTTTCTACCGCTACGTCAACCACGCGCGGCTGCAACATCTGCTCAAGTCACTGGACGATGCCGTGCCGCCAGTGCGCATCGATGAGTTGGCGTTCGCCGCGGGTTTCAATTCGCTGTCGGCTTTCTATAGCTGTTTTCGGCAACATACCGGCCAGTCACCCAAGGCCTACGTTAAACAAATTTCTTTGCGGACACGCGCGCAAGACATTCCCTGAGCTTGCGCAATAGGATCAACGCCATCGAAGGTTTTCAGTGGCGGAGTCTTGCATGCCAGCGTGGCGCACTATCAGTTTGTGGATGGATCAACTCGACGAGCCGCTGATCGCGCGGCCCGAGCTTGAGCGGGATCTGGACGTCGACGTGGCAATCATCGGCGCCGGTTACACCGGGCTGTGGACGGCGTACTACCTGAAAAAGCACGCGCCGGGCCTGAATGTCGCGATTATCGAGGCACAAACCGCCGGGTTTGGCGCATCCGGGCGCAACGGCGGCTGGCTGATGGGTAATCTGCTTGGCGAGGATCGTTTGCTCGCCGGCCTGTCCCCCGAGCAGCGCCGCGCGTCGTTTGATCTGCTGCACAGCATTCCTGATGAAGTGGAAGTCGTCCTCGAACTTGAGGGTATCGACTGCGATTACCGCAAGGGCGGCGTGCTGTACTGCGCGGCGCGATATCCGGAACAGGAAGCCACGCTGCGCGACTATCTGGCCAAACTCCACGCCCAGGGCCTGACCGACGACGATTACCGCTGGCTAAGCCCCGAGCAGTTGGCACAGCAGATTCGTGTCGCCAAACCTTACGGTGGCATTTACGCGCCGCATGTCGCGACCATTCACCCGGCCAAACTGGTGCGCAGCCTGGCGCGCACCGTACAAGGCATGGGCGTGAAGATTTACGAAAACAGCCCCGTTACGCACTGGCAGTCGGGCAGCTTGCGCACTGCCAAAGCCCATGTGCGCAGTCGCTGGATCGTGCCGGCGGTGGAAGGTTATTCGGTGACATTGCCACCTCTGGGGCGCTACCAATTGCCGGTGCAAAGCCTGATCGTCGCCACTGAGCCGCTGTCCGCCGCTACCTGGGACGAGATCGGCCTCAGCCGCGGCCAGGCGTTCAGCGAATTCAGTCGCCAGGTCACCTATGGCCAGCGCAGTGCCGACAACCGTCTGATTTTCGGCGCCCGTGGTGGTTATCAATTCGCCGGCAAGCTGCGCCACAACTTTGATCTGACCCGCGATGAAGTGGAGCTGCGTCGCTATCTGTTCGGTGAGCTGTTCCCGCAACTGAAAAATGTGCAGATCACCCACGCGTGGGGCGGCAACCTCGGCATGTCCCGACACTTCAAGCCGCACATGCTTTGCGATCGGGCCAACGGTATTGCACTGGCCGGCGGCTATGGCGGGGAGGGCGTCGGTGCCAGCAACCTCGGCGGTCGTACCCTGGCCGATCTGATTCTTGAGCGCGACAGCGAACTGGTTAACCAGCCGTGGGTGCTGCCGGACGGCGGGATTCATGCGCTGCGTGCCTGGGAGCCGGAACCGTGCCGCTGGCTTGGCTACAACGCGATCATCAAAAGCTTTGTTCACGAAGATCAGACTCTGGCCAACCCGGCGACTGCGCCATGGCGGCGCAAACTCGCCAGCCAGGTGGCCGGGTTCATGGAAGGTTTCATGCACTGACAGTTGTTTATTCACAAGACAGGTAACGCCATGAGCATCACCCAGTTCAAAAACACCGCCACGCTACAACTCGATGAATCCAATCCGGTCGCCGTACCGCTTGGCGAGCCGATCGCCATTGCCTCGACCACCAGCGTCGAGCGCGACGATGGTGTCGAAACCGGCGTCTGGGAATGCACCCCCGGCCGATGGCGCCGGCAGATTACCGCGCAGGAGTTCTGCCATTTCATCTCTGGGCGTTGCACGTTCACCCCGGACGACGGTGGCGAAACCCTGCACATACAAGGTGGCGACGCATTGATGTTGCCGGCCAACACGCTCGGCATCTGGGATATCCAGGAAACCGTGCGCAAGAGCTACGTGCTGATTTTCTGATTGCTTGATCTTTTGATTGCCTGCCAAACAACAATAGCCTCTACAGGAATCGACCCATGATCCAGAAAACCCTCACTCTGGCGCCGCTGTTGCTGGCCGCCTCCATCAGTCACGCCGCCGACACGGTCAAGGTCTACAACTGGTCCAGCTACATCGCGCCTGAAACCACCAAAAATTTTCAGAAAGAAACCGGGATTGGCGTCACGTATGACGTCTACGACAGCAACGAAACCCTCGATGGCAAGTTGATGACCGGCAACTCCGGTTACGACGTGGTCTTTCCGTCCAACCACTTCATGGCCCGGCAGATTCAGGGCGGCGCGTTGAAGAAGCTCGACAAGAGCCAGTTGCCGAACTGGAAAAACCTCAATCCGGTGTTGCTCAAGGCCCTGCAAACCAACGACCCGGGCAACGAGCACGGCTTCCCGTATCTGTGGGGCAGCACCGGCATCGGTTACAACGTTGCCAAGATCAAAGCGGTGTTGGGTGACGACGCGCCGGTTGATTCCTGGGACCTGATCTTCAAGCCCGAGTACATGGAAAAACTGCAGAAGTGCGGCGTCGCCATCCTCGACAACGGCCCGGAATTGCTCCCGGCGGCGCTCAATTACCTGGGCCTGCCGCACCACAGCAAAAACCCCGAGGACTACAAGAAAGCCGAAGCGCTGCTGATGAAAGTGCGGCCGTACGTTAGCTATTTCCATTCCTCGAAGTACACCAGCGATCTGGCCAACGGTGATATTTGCGTGGCGGTCGGTTTCTCCGGCGACATCCTGCAAGCCGAGAGCCGCGCCAAAGAGGCGAAGAACGGCATCGAGATCGGCTATGCGGTTCCCAAGGAAGGTTCGCCGATCTGGTTCGACATGGTCGCGATGCCGAACGACGCACCGGACGAGAAGGCCGGTTACGCCTTCATGAACTACCTGTTGCGCCCGGATGTGATGGCCGACATCAGCAACTCGGTGCACTACGCCAACGGTAATGAGCAGGCCGACAGCCTGATCGACCCGGCAATCAAGAACGACACCAAGGTTTATCCGACCCCGGAGATGTTGGGCAGATTATTCGCGCTGGAGGCAATGCCGATGAATATTGATCGGATTCGTACTCGGGTCTGGAACAAGATTCGTACCGGTAGCTGACCCACGATTTCCCCCTGTAGGAGCTGCCGTAGGCTGCGATCTTTTGATCTGTTTTTGTATAAGCAAGATCAAAAGATCGCAGCCTTCGGCAGCTCCTACAGGGGGTAATGTATGTGGTTGATATCAATGCGCTGGCACTTGCACTAATAAGTAGCAGAAAGTGAGACGCCTTCGACAAAAAACAACTTAGCCATATTTAATAATTAAATAGAAAATCGTCAGACAATTAGGCGCAATCGAGACGTCTGAAACATTCTTTCGACCGCACATGCTTTGTTTACGGGAGATTCCCGGAACAGCCCGATTTGAATTCAAAAAAATGCTTTACGTCAGATTTCAAATTGTGTCAGGTTTCTTACGCCTTCATTGGGCGAGTGATAGGACGATCTCGCCAGAGATTGTCGCTATCGGACAAAAACTGTTCCATTGCTTAACAAGGAAGTGTGTTTATGTCGAAAGTTAAAAAGAACGCTATTGATACCGCCGAACAGGCTTTCCAACCTGTAGGGGCTGCGCAGTCGCTGGCAGCATCCAGCTCCGCCTGGAACCAGATCAATAGCTTCAGCCATCAATACGATCGCGGCGGCAACCTCACGGTCAATGGCAAACCCTCCTTTTCCGTCGACCAGGCCGCAACCCAGTTGCTGCGCGACGGCGCTGCCTACTTGGACAAGGACGGCAGCGGCAAGATCGAACTCACCTACACGTTCCTGACTTCTGCTTCATCGAGCACGATGAACAAGCACGGGATCAGCGGGTTCAGTCAGTTCAGTACACAACAACAAAACCAGGCCAAGCTCGCCATGCAATCCTGGGCCGATGTCGCCAACGTCACCTTCACCGAAAAAGCTACGGGCGGTGACGGTCACATGACCTTCGGCAACTACAGCGGTGGTCAGGACGGCGCTGCAGCGTTTGCCTATCTGCCGGGCACCGGCAATGGTTATGACGGCACTTCGTGGTATCTGATCAACAGTGGCTACACGCAAAACAAGAACCCGGATCTGAACAACTACGGTCGTCAGACCCTGACTCACGAGATCGGTCATAGCCTCGGTCTGGCCCACCCTGGCGACTACAACGCCGGTAATGGCAACCCGACCTATAACGATGCTTCCTACGGGCAAGACACCCGCGGCTACAGCATCATGAGTTACTGGAGCGAGAGCAACACCAACCAGAACTTCAGCAAGAACGGTGTGGAAGCCTATGCCTCCGGCCCGCTGATGGATGATATTGCAGCGATCCAGAAACTCTACGGCGCCAACACCACCACCCGTACCGGTGACACCACCTACGGGTTCAACTCCAACACCGGTCGCGACTTCCTCAGCGCTTCGTCGTCGAGTGACAAAGTGGTGTTCTCGGTCTGGGATGCGGGCGGCAAGGATACTCTGGACTTCTCGGGGTTTACCCAAAACCAGAAGATCAACCTCAATGACGCCTCGTTCTCCGACGTTGGCGGAATGGTGGGTAACGTGTCCATTGCCAAGGGCGCGATCATCGAGAACGCCATCGGTGGTTCGGGCAGCGATCTGCTGATCGGCAACAGCGTGGCCAACGAGCTCAAGGGCGGTGCCGGCAACGACATCCTCTACGGGGCTGGCGGTGCCGACAAGCTGTGGGGTGGCGCGGGTTCGGACACGTTCGTGTTCGCGGCCAGCTCCGATTCGAAGCCGGGTGCGATCGATCAGATCCTCGATTTTGTCAGCGGTCTGGACAAAATCGACCTGACCGGCATCACCAAGGGCGCCGGCCTGCACTTCGTCAGCGCCTTCACCGGTGCGGCGGGCGATGCAGTGTTGACCTCGTCGGGCGGCAACAGCCTGCTCTCGGTGGACTTCTCCGGATTCGGCGCGGCCGACTTCCAGGTCAGCACCGTTGGCCAGGCAGCAACCAGCGACATCGTGGCTTGATGTGAAACAAGAGGGCGGCGCGTGATGCGCCGCTTTCTTCGCTTGCATCGTCTTGCCCTGTAGGCAAGGCTACGCAACGGGGTGAAATTTCCTATGAGTCGAAACGTTTTTACCTACATGACGGTGGCGTGGCTGATGGCGGCGCTGATGATTTCAGGAGAGACAAGCATGGCAAGCAGCCTCAGGCTCGAAGAACCCTCGGTATTTGCCGGTCAGTGGCAGGCGACGCTGAGCGCTAGCAATGACAGCGCTGAAGCGCAAAAACTGCAGGATAAACCGTCGAATACCTGCGCTGTCGATCTGCAATCCAACCAGACGATTGGTAAAGGCGCTGACTGCCTGGGGGCATGGCTTGAAGAGGCACCGATTGGCTGGTTTCCCGAGCCGGACGGTATTTCGATTACTGGTAAAGAGGGCTCAAGAATCCAGTTCTTCAGCCGACAACGTGACGGGCTTTATCTGGCAACTTTGAAGTCAGGTCTGAAAATTACCCTGGAGCGCGTTGCGCAACAGTCGTAAAGATCTATCAGACGACAAGGTTTTAATATAAAGCCTCACTGTCAGGTTATAAGCGGCATGTTCAATCTCAACTGCACCGCATTAAATAGCGCAAGTTGTTATGAATTTGTAAGCGAATACCCTGTAAATATGTTCCGGCTTTGCGCGGATAATCAATTTGAAGTCTCGCCAAAGATTGGCGAGAGTTAGATCTCAGGAATAATCAATGAAGATGGCGAAGGCCCCAGCCACCGCGCCCTTGTTCAAGGCATTGGGTGACTATAAAAGCATTCTGATCAGCGTCGGATGCTTTACGGCACTGATTAACGTGCTGATGCTGGTGCCCTCGATTTATATGCTCCAGGTCTATGACCGGGTGCTGTCTTCGCAGAACGAAACCACCCTGGCGATGCTGTCGCTGATGGTTGTCGGCTTCTTTCTCTTTATCGGCCTGCTGGAAGTGGTGCGCAGCTTCATCGTGATCCGCATCGGCAGCCAACTGGAGCGCCGCTTCAACCTGCGGGTGTACCAGGCGGCGTTCGAACGCAACCTGTTCAAGGGCGAGGGCAATGCCGGGCAGTCGCTGGGCGACTTGACCCACATTCGCCAATTCGTCACCGGGCCGGCACTGTTCGCTTTTTTCGATGCGCCGTGGTTTCCGGTGTATCTGTTCGTTATTTACCTGTTCAACGTCTGGCTCGGTGTGCTCGCCACCGCCGGTGCGCTGCTGCTGATCGCCTTGGCGTGCCTCAACGAATACATGACCAAAAAGCCGTTGGGCGAAGCCGCCGGTTTCTCGCAGCAATCCAGCCAGTTGGCCACCAGCCACCTGCACAACGCCGAAACCATTCAGGCGATGGGCATGCTCGGTGCGTTGCGTAAACGCTGGTTCCAGGTGCATTCGCGCTTTCTTGGTTTGCAGAATCAGGCCAGCGACACCGGCGCGGTGATCAGCTCGCTGAGCAAAACCCTGCGTCTGTGCCTGCAATCACTGGTGCTGGGCCTCGGCGCTTTGCTTGTGATCAAAGGTGACATGACCGCCGGCATGATGATCGCCGGCTCCATTCTGATGGGCCGCGTACTCAGCCCGATCGACCAGTTGATCGCCGTCTGGAAGCAGTGGAGCGGGGCGAAGCTGGCTTACCGTCGTCTCGATGCGTTGCTGCAAGCCTTCCCGCCGAGTGATGACGCGATGGCCCTGCCAGCGCCGAAAGGCCAGATCACCTTCGAGCAAGTCAGTGCCGGCCCCCCTGGGCAACGCGCTGCGACCTTGCACATGGTCAATTTCAATCTGGGTGCGGGTGAAGTGCTGGGTGTGCTCGGTGCGTCCGGTTCCGGTAAATCGACCCTGGCCCGTGTACTGGTCGGTGTGTGGCCGACTCTCGGCGGCACGGTGCGACTGGACGGTGCGGACATCCACCGCTGGAATCGCGATCAACTCGGCCCTTATATCGGCTACCTGCCGCAAGACATCGAACTGTTCAGCGGCAGCATCGCCGAGAACATTGCGCGCTTCAGCGAGGCCGATCCGCAGAAAGTCGTGGCGGCGGCGCAACAGGCTGGCGTTCACGAAATGATCCTGCGCCTGCCGCAAGGTTACGACACGCAGTTGGGCGAGGACGGCAGCGGTTTGTCTGGCGGCCAGAAACAGCGCGTGGCCTTGGCCCGCGCCATGTACGGCACGCCTAGCCTGGTGGTGCTGGATGAACCCAACTCCAACCTCGATACCGTGGGTGAAGCAGCACTGGCCAGCGCTATTGCGCAACTCAAGGCCCAGGGCACCACTGTGGTGCTGGTGACACATCGCTCTTCGGTGCTGGCCCAGGCCGACAAACTGCTGGTGCTCAACGAGGGTCGTCTGCAGGCCTTCGGCCCGAGTCAGGACGTGCTCAAGGCGCTGTCCGGCGCCGCCAATGAACAACCACGCGAGAAACCTGCACAAGCACCGGGCGGGCTCAGCATGAGCCGGCAGTATCAGCCCACGACAAGGAATTCCGGTGTATGAGCAGCGCAAACATGAACACTGAAAACGAAGCGAGCATGGAGCACGCGTACATCGCTGAACGCCCGGAACGTGACGCGAAATTCTTCGCGCGCATGGGCTGGATTCTGGCGATTGTCGGCGCGGGCAGTTTCTTCACCTGGGCGGCATTGGCGCCGCTGGATCAAGGCATCCCGGTGCAGGGCACCGTGGTGGTGTCGGGCAAACGCAAAGCCGTGCAGTCGATGAGCAGCGGTGTGGTCAGCCGGATTCTGGTTCGCGAAGGCGAGATCGTTAAGCAGGGCCAGCCACTGTTCCGCCTCGATCAGACGCAAGTCGCTGCCGATGTCCAATCGCTGCAGGCGCAGTACCGCATGGCCTGGGCGAGTCTGGCGCGTTGGCAGGCCGAGCGCGACAACCTCAAGCAAGTGACCTTTCCGGCTGCGTTGAGCAATGACCCGGATCCGCGCCTGGCGTTGGTGCTGGAAGGTCAGCGCCAGTTGTTCAGCAGTCGCCGCGAAGCGTTCTATCGCGAACAGGCCGGACTGCGCGCCAGCATCGAAGGCGCCACCGCGCAACTGGCCGGCATGCGCCGCGCGCGCAGCGACCTCAATGCCCAGGCCTCTTCGCTGCAACAACAGTTGAGCAACCTGCAACCGCTGGCCGACAACGGCTACATCCCGCGCAACCGCTTGATGGAATATCAGCGCCAGCTCTCGCAGGTCCAGCAGCAACTGGCGGAAAACACCGGTGAAAGCGGGCGTGTAGAGCAGGGCATTCTTGAATCGCGCCTGAAGCTGCAGCAGCACAGCGAGGAATATCAGAAGGAAGTCCGTACGCAACTGGCTGAGGCGCAGCTCAAAAGCGTCACGCTGTCGGAGCAACTGACCTCCGCCGGTTTCGACCTGCAACACAGCGAGATTGTCGCCACCGCCGATGGCGTGGCGGTCAATCTGGGCGTACACACCGAAGGCGCCGTGGTGCGTCAGGGCGAAACCCTGCTGGAGATCGTTCCGCAAGGCACCACCCTGGAGGTGGAAGGGCACCTGCCGATCAATCTGATCGACAAGGTCGGCCCGCATCTGCCGGTGGACATCCTGTTTACCGCATTCAACCAGAGCAAAACCCCGCGTGTGCCGGGCGAAGTCAGCCTGATTTCCGCCGACCAGATGGTCGATGAAAAAACCGGCGTGCCGTACTACGTGTTGCGCAGCAGCGTCAGTGATCAGGCCATGGAAAAACTCCACGGCCTGGTGATCAAGCCCGGCATGCCGGCAGAAATGTTTGTGCGCACCGGCGAGCGTTCGCTCCTCAACTATCTGTTCAAACCGCTGCTCGACCGCGCCAACTCTGCGTTGACCGAAGAATAAGGATGTTCAGCTGTATGAATAAGCTTTGCATGCTCGCGGCAGCACTGACGCTGTTCGCGAGTCACTCAGTCGTAGCGGCCATGGGGCCGTTTGAGATCTACGAACAGGCGTTGCGCAATGACCCGGTGTTCCTCGGCGCAATCAAGGAGCGTGATGCTGGCCTGGAAAACCGCGCCATTGGCCGTGCCGGGCTGCTGCCGCGAATCGGTTACACCTACAACAAGGGCCGTAACTCGTCGAAGGCCACGTCCCTTGATGAACGGGCGCGCAATAAAACCGATGACCGCAATTACAGCAGTTACGGCTCGGCCCTGACCCTGCAACAACCGCTGCTCGATTACGAAGCTTATGCGGCGTATCGCAAGGGCGTGGCGCAGTCGCTGTTTGCCGACGAAAGCTTTCGCGGCAAGAGCCAGGAACTGCTGGTGCGCGTGCTAGATAACTACACCAAAGCCTTGTTTGCCCAGGACCAGATTGATATTGCGCTGGCGAAGAAGAAGGCTTACGAGCAGCAATTCCAGCAAAACGAACACATGTTCAAGCAGGGTGAAGGCACGCGCACGGACATTCTGGAAGCCGAGTCGCGTTATGAACTGGCGACCGCCGAGGAGATCGAGGCGCGTAACGAGCAGGACGCGGCGCTGCGCGAACTGGGCGCACTGGTCGGCGTGCCGGCCGTGGATATCGGTGATCTGGCGCCGCTGGATCAGAATTTCCAGACCTTCGCACTGCAGCCAGCCAATTTTGATACCTGGCACGAAATGGCGGTCAGCAATAACCCGAATCTGGCCTCGCAACGCCAGGCTGTGGAAGTGGCGCGCTACGAGGTCGAGCGCAACCGCGCCGGGCACTTGCCGAAAATCAATGCCTACGCCTCGATGCGCCAGAACGAATCGGAAAGCGGCAACACCTACAACCAGCGTTACGAAACCAACACCATCGGCCTCGAAGTGAGCGTGCCGTTGTACGCCGGTGGCGGCGTGTCGGCCTCGACCCGTCAGGCCAGCCGCACCATGGAACAGGCCGAGTACGAACTGGACGGCAAGACCCGCGAGACACTGATCGAACTGCGTCGCCAGTTCAGCGCTTGCTTGTCGGGGGTGAATAAATTGCGCGCCTATCAAAAGGCCCTGAGCTCGGCGGAAGCGTTGGTGGTGTCGACCAAGCAAAGCATCCTCGGCGGTGAGCGGACCAACCTCGACGCGTTGAACGCCGAGCAACAACTGTTCACCACCCGCCGCGATCTGGCACAGGCGCGGTACGACTATTTGATGGCGTGGACCAAGTTGCATTACTACGCCGGCACCTTGAATGAGCAGGATCTGGCGCGGGTGGATGAGGCGTTTGGACAAGGCCCAAAAACTCGATAACACCGAAGATCAAAATATCGCAGCCTTCGGCAGCTCCTACACAGAGCAGGAAAGTGATTAATCCAGAAATATGCATGCCCCTGTAGGAGCTGCCGAAGGCTGCGATCTTTTGATCTGGCTTTTTGGTTTGCAGCTTTCGGCAACTCCTGAATAAAACAATAAAAGTGAGTAGTGAACATGGACGTACGTATCAAGCCGATTTCGGTCGGCACCCTGTTGCTCGCAGTTTCCGTTTCCCAGGCCCATGCCGAGTACCTGGAATCCGGCCAGCCCGGTGATCCCGCCAGTTGGCGCAGCGCTGAATTCCAGCGCGATTGGGGTCTTGCGCGCATGCAGGCCGATCAAGCCTACGCCGCTGGCATCACCGGCAAAGGCGTGAAAATCGGTGCGCTCGATTCCGGTTTCGACGCCGCCCATCCCGAATTCGCCACTGAGCGTTACCACCCGGTGCTGGCCAACGGCAGCTATGTCGACGGCTCGCCGTTCAACGTCGACGGCACCCTCAACCCGAACAACGACTCCCACGGCACCCACGTGGTCGGCACCATGGGCGCCTCGCGTGACGGCACCGGCATGCACGGTGTGGCGTACAACGCACAAATCTACGTCGGCAACACCAACAAGAACGACAGTTTCCTGTTCGGCCCCAATCCCGATCCGCGTTATTTCAAAGCGGTATACGACGCATTGGCCGATGCCGGCGTGCGCGCCATCAATAACAGTTGGGGCAGTCAGCCGCCGGATGTTAGCTATCGCACCCTGGCTGATCTGCATGCCGCCTACGCCCAGCATTGGAACAAAGGCACCTGGCTCGACGCCGCTGCCGACGTTTCCCGTCGCGGGGTCATCAACGTGTTCAGCGCCGGCAACAGCGGTTATCCGAATGCCAGCGTGCGCTCAGCGCTGCCGTACTTTCAGCCGGATCTCGAAGGTCACTGGCTGGCGGTCTCCGGTCTCGATCAGAGCAATCAGCAGAAGTACAACCAGTGCGGCATCGCCAAATACTGGTGCATCACCACGCCGGGCGCGAAGATCGACAGCACCATTCCCGGTGGCGGTTACGCGATCAAGTCCGGCACCTCGATGTCGGCACCGCACGCCACCGGCGCCCTGGCGCTGGTGATGGAACGCTACCCGTACATGAACAATCAGCAGGCGCTCGAAGTGCTGTTGACCACCGCTACGCAACTCGATGGCTCGGTGACGGATGCGCCGACCGAACGGCTCGGCTGGGGCGTGGCCAACCTGAACCGGGCGATGCGCGGGCCCGGGCAATTACTCGGCGCCTTCGACGCCAATCTGGCGGCCGGGCAGAGCGATGTCTGGAGTAACGACATTTCCGACAAGGCGCTGATCCAGCGCCAGAACGAAGACCTCGCCGAACACACTGCCTGGCAGCAAACCCTGCAAGACAAGGGCTGGCAGAACGGTGTTGCGCCGGGTGCCAGCCAGCAGGATCAGACCGACTACGCGGTGGGCATGGCCCGTGATGCGGCCGCCACGGCGCGGGTTTATCAGGGCAGCCTGATCAAGTCCGGGGCAGGGCGCCTGTTTCTCACCGGGGACAACACCTTTCGCGGTCCGACCACAGTCAATGGCGGCTTGCTGAGCGTTAATGGTTCGCTGGCTTCTGCAGTGACCGTCAACGATGGCGGCACCCTTGGCGGCTCCGGGCAAATCGGCTCGCTGATGATGGCCAACAGCGGCGGGCGCGTGGCGCCGGGCAACTCCATCGGCACCTTGAATGTGGCTGGCGACGTGACCTTCGCGCCAGGCTCGACCTACGCGGTGGAATTGTCACCGAGCAGCAGCGACCAGATTGTTGCCGGCGGCACGGCTACAGTCAGCGGCGCAACCGTCAGCCTGGCGCTGGAAAACAGCCCGACCTTACTCAGTGCCTCCGAGGCGCAAAGCCTGCTCGGGCGCCAGTACAACATCCTGCAAGCGGCGGGTGGTGTTCAGGGCCGGTTTGGCGCCGTGGTGCCGAATTATCTGTTCATCGGCGGCAGCCTCGATTACGCAGCAAACGGCATTCAACTCAATATCGAACGCAACGCGACCGCGTTCGCCAGCGTCGGCCAAACCCCGAATCAGCGTTCGGTGGCCACCGCTGTCGAAGGCCTCGGCGCAGGCAACTCGGTTTACGAAAGCGTGCTGCTGTCGGCAGATACAGCCTCCGCACAGCAAGCCTTTCAGCAATTAAGCGGCGAAATCTACCCGGCCGTGGGTTCGATGCTGATCAACGATAGCCGCCAGTTGCGCGATGCCGTCGGTGAGCGCCTGAACGATGCTAAGGCGACGCAAAACAACGGCTGGATCAAGGCCCTCGGCGCGTGGGGTAGCACCGATTCGAGCCATGACACGGCGGGCTACAACACGTCGATTGGCGGCCTGCTGGCCGGTGTCGACGGCGCGCTGGACGAGCAGACCCGCATCGGTCTGGTCACCGGCTACAGCGACAGCTCGCTGAGCATGGGCTCGGGCACGCACTCGTCGGCCAAGGTCGACAGCTATCACCTCGGTGCTTACGCCGGGCATGAGATCGGCGCCTGGCGCCTGAGCACCGGCGCGGCCTACAGCTGGCATCGCGCCGATGTGAAGCGCGATCTGCAATACGGCAACGTCAGCGCCAAACAGAAAGCCAAGGTTGATGCGGCGACGACTCAGGTGTTCGGCGAGGCGGCTTATCGCGTGCAGCTGCAACCCCTGGCGCTGGAGCCGTTTGCCAATCTGGCCTACGTGCATGTGGACACCGAAGGCTTCACCGAGAAGGGCGATGCGGCGGCGCTCAAAAGCTCGGGCGATCAGCGTGATGCAGTGCTGAGCACCCTCGGTGTGCGTGCGGTGAAGACGTTCAATCTTTCGAATCAGCAATCACTGGATGTGAGCGGCCATCTGGGCTGGCAGCACAGCCTCACCGACATCGAGTCTGACCAGCATCTGCGCTTTGCCAGCGGCGGCACGCCTTACAGCGTCGAGAGTTCGGCGCTGGTGCGCGATGCCGCGTTGGTCGGTGTGCAGGCCAGTCTGGCGTTGAGCAAAGACGTGCGCGTGAACCTTGATTACAACGGGCAGTTGGCTAGCCGCGAGAAGAGCCATGGCGTCGGGTTGAGCCTGAACTGGCAGTTCTGACCGAACCCCTAAAAAACAGGCAAACCCCTGTAGGAGCTGCCGCAGGCTGCGATCTTTTGACTTTGATTTTTATAAGCAAGATCAAAAGATCGCAGCCTGCGGCAGCTCCTACAGGGGGGGCGCTAGCTGAACGTAGACGGATTTTTCGCAACACAACTAAGGAAGGTCGCAGGATGAAAAACAATAAAACCCCCGCGCAAACGGGTGGCTGCTTTGCCCTGAAAACGCTGACTGGCGCGGTGTTGTGCGCGCTCACAACCTGGGGCACCGCACAGGCCGCGCCCTACGTGGAAAACGGTCGCACGGGCGATGTCGGCAGTTGGCGCAGTACCGAATTCCAGGCTGACTGGGGCCTGGGCGCAATCGGTGCCGATCACGCCTATGCCGCTGGTTACACCGGTAAAGGCGTGAAACTGGGGATCTTCGATCAACCGGTGTACGCCGCGCATCCGGAGTTTTCCGGCAGCAACAAAGTCGTCACCCTGGTCACCAGCGGCATCCGCGAATACACCGATCCGTACATTCCGGTCAAAGCAGGAGACGCGTTCCGTTATGACGGTTCGCCTTCGGTCGGCTCCGACGGCAAACTCGGTGCGCACGGCACCCACGTCGGTGGCATCGCCGCAGGCAGCCGTGACGGCGGGCCGATGCATGGCGTCGCGTTCGGCGCACAAATCATCAGTGCCGACAACGGCGACCCCGGCCCTGAAGACGGCATCGTCCGCGGTAACGATGGCGCCGTGTACAAGGCCGGCTGGGATGCGCTGATCGCCAGTGGCGCGCGGATCATCAACAACAGCTGGGGCATTGGCATCACCGATCGCTTCGACCTCGGTGGCCGCAATCCAGCGTACCCCCACTTCACCGTCAACGACGCGCAGGTGCAATTCAACGAAATCCGCACGCTGCTCGGCACCAAACCCGGCGGCGCCTATGACGGTGCAATTGCCGCGGCACGCAGCGGCATCGTGACGATTTTCGCCGCTGGCAACGACTACAACCTGAACAACCCGGACGCCATCGCCGGCCTCGGTTACTTCGTCCCGGACATCGCACCGAACTGGATCACCGTCGCCGCGTTACAGCAGAACCCGGACCAGACCAGCGCCAATCCGTACATCATGAGTACGTTCTCATCACGTTGCGGCTACACCGCGAGTTTCTGCGTTTCGGCGCCCGGCACGAAGATCTTCAGTGCGATCATCGAGGGCACCAACGCCGACAATCTGACCACCAGCTACAAAAACTACAACGGCACCTCGATGGCCGCACCGCATGTGGCCGGCTCGATGGCCGTGCTGATGGAACGCTTCCCGTACATGTCCGGCGATCAGGTCGCCAGCGTGTTGCGCACAACGGCTACCGACCTCGGCGCGCCGGGCATCGACGCGTTGTATGGCTGGGGCATGATCAACCTGCGCAAAGGCATTGATGGCCCGGCGATGTTCGTCACCGAGCAGGACATTCCGAGCGAGTTCCGCATCGACGGCGCTTACGGCTCCGGCCAGTTTGTCGCGGACTTGCCGGGTATCGGCGCGATCATCGATCAGGGCAAACCCACCGAGCGCGTGTGCAACGACATCACCTGCGGCCTCGATACCTGGCGCAACGACATTTCCGGCCATGGCGGCCTGACCAAGCAGGGCATCGGCACACTGGTGCTGACCGGCAACAACAGCTACAGCGGCCCGACCCTGGTCAATCAGGGCCGACTCGCTATCAACGGCTCGCTGGCCTCTGCGGTCACGGTGAATGACGGCGGTATCCTCGGCGGCAATGGCCGGATCGGCGCGTTGTCGGTGAACAGTGGCGGTACCGTGGCGCCGGGTAACTCGATCGGCACGATGAATGTCGCCGGTGACGTGACCTTCGCGTCGGGCTCGACTTACGCGGTGGAACTGTCGCCAACCAGCAGCGACCAGATCGTCGCCACCGGTAAAGCCGTAATCGATGGCGCCACCGTGACCATGGCGCTGGAAAACAGCCCGACACTGCTGAGCACTGGTGAAGTGCAAAGCCTGCTCGGTACGCAGTACAACATCCTGCAAGCGGCGGGCGGTATCGAAGGGCGCTTCGGCCAGGTGTTGCCCGATTACGCGTTTCTCGGCGGCACGCTCGCTTACTCGGCGAACGGTATTCAACTGGCGGTGGGGCGCAATGACGCTTCGTTCGCCAGCGTCGGTCTGACGCCGAACCAGCGCGCCGTGGGTGCCGCTGCCGAGCGTTTGGGCGCGGGCAATGCGCTGTTCGAAACCCTGCTGGTGTCACCGACTGCCGCCGTAGCGCAACAAGCGTTCCAACAGTTGTCCGGCGAGATTCATCCGGCCATCGGCACGATGCTGATCAACGATAGCCGTTACCTGCGCGATGCCGTCGGCGAACGTCTGCGCGAACGTGATCTGTTCGACGCCGGCGCGCCGACTGATGATCGCAGCAACGCCTGGGTCAAGGTGCTGGGCGCGTGGGGCAAGAGCGATGGCGGGCATGAAAATGCCGATTCCAACAGCTCCATCGGTGGCTTGCTGGCCGGCGTCGACGGCTTGATTGCTGAAGATACTCGCCTGGGTTTCGTTACTGGTTATAGCGACAGTTCCCTGAGCATGGGCAGCGGCACGCATTCGTCGGCATCCGTCGACAGCTACCACTTGGGCGCGTACCTGGGCCATGAAATAGACGCACTGCGTCTGACCGTGGGCGGCGCCTATAGCTGGCACCGTATCGATGTGAAACGTGATCTGCAATTCGGCGATGTCAGTGGTAACCAGAAAGTAAAACGCGATGCGAGCACTGCGCAATTGTTCACAGAAGCCGCTTACGATCTGGGCCTGCAACCGATGAACCTGGAGCCGTTCGCCAACCTGGCTTACGTGCACCTCAACAGCGACAGCTTCACCGAGAAGGGTGATGCCGCCGCGCTGAAGGGCGGTGAAGACAATCGCGAAGCGGTGCTGTCGACACTCGGCGTTCGCGCCAAGCGCACCTTTGCCCTGTCGGACAAGCATCAGCTGGAACTGGGCGCAACCCTGGGCTGGCAGCACAACCTGAGCAGCGTCGATGCTGAAAACCATTTGGCGTTCGCCAATGGCAACAGCGCGTTCAACGTGCAGAGCGTGTCGCTGGATCGTGATGCTGCGGTGGTCGGCGTGCGCGCCGGTCTGGCGCTCAACCGCGATGTGCGGGTGAACCTGGATTACAACGGGCTGATCGGTTCGAACGAGAAAGACCACGGCGTGGGTCTGACGCTCGACTGGCAGTTCTGATTTCAAGGAAGAGAGAGCACAACATGGGACTGTTTGATTACAAAAATGCCGATGGCAAAGCGTTGTACAGCGATGCCATCGCGCTGACGCTGTATGCGTACACCCCGACCGGCAAGCCATTGCCGGCCGGGGGCTGGGCGCCGGTTACAGCGACGGCGCTGGGCTATCAAGGCAAGGTCGGGCCGCAAGGCACGTTTTTCGGCGAGAAGGATGGCTTCACCAGCGCCGAGGCCGAAGTGCTCGGCAAGTACGACGCGGCCGGCAAACTGATCGGCATCGGCATTGCCTTTCGTGGCACCGGGGGGCTGGGTTACAGCGACACCTTCGGCGACATGAAAAACAATCTGCTGGCCGCCGTCGGGCCTTCGGATTACGCCACTCAATACGCGAAAAATGCCTTCGACAATCTGCTCAAGGCTGTCGCGGCGTTCTCCATCGCCCATGGCATTGGCGCCAAGGACGTGTTGATCAGCGGCCACAGCCTCGGCGGGCTCGGGGTCAATAGCGTGGCCGAACTGAGCGCCGGCAACTGGGGCGGGTTCTTCAAGGACGCCAACTACATCGCCTTCGCCTCGCCGACCCAGAGCAGCACTGGCAACAACGTGCTGAACATCGGTTACGAGAACGATCCGGTGTTCCGCGTGCTCGACGGCACCACGTTCAGCAGCGCATCGATGGGCAAGCACGACAAGCCGCACGATTCGACCACCGACAACATCGTCAACTTCACCGACAACTATGCGTCGACCGCGCAGAACCTGGTGCCGTTCAGCATCGTCAATCCGATGAACTGGTCGGCGCACAGTTCCTTGGGGTATGCCGATGGCTTGAATCGGGTGATCGATTCGAAGTTCTACGGCCTGACCCACAAGGACTCTACGATTATCGTCTCCAACCTTGAGGAGTCGTCCCGGGGTAAAACCTGGGTCGAGGATCTGGGCCGCAGTGGCGAGCCGCACACCGGCAGCACCTTCATCATCGGCACCCAGAGCAACGACTGGCTGAAGGGCGGGGCGGGTAACGACTTCCTTGAGGGCCTGGGCGGTGATGATCGTTTTCGCGATGACGGCGGCTACAACATCCTGCTCGGCGGCCAGGGCCACAACACCTTCGAGCTGCAGAAGCCGTTGCAGAACTTCAGCTTCGCCAACGACGGTGACGGCACGCTGTATGTGCGCGACGCCTACGGCGGCATCAGCATGACCCGCGACATTGGTGCGCTGGTGAGCAAGGAGTCGGGGTCGTGGTGGGGCAGCAAGGAGATCACCTGGGGCGTCACGGCCAAAGGTTTGACCAATGGCAGCGAGCTGACGCAGTACAACCATTCGCTCAGCGGCGATGGCTACGGCAACGCGTTGCACGCCACAGCCGACGGTGACTGGTTGTTTGGCCTGGGTGGCGACGACACGCTTATCAGCGACAAGGGCCATGTGACCTTCGTCGGTGGCGGAGGTAACGATGTGATGAACGCGGTGGGCGGCAACAATACCTTCCTGTTCAGCGGCGCGTTCGGTTTCGATGCCATCAATGGTTATCAGGGCAGCGACAAACTGCTGTTCATGGGTGTCGAAGGCGCGGGGCAGGGCTACGACTACAAACAGCATGCGTCGCAGGCCGGTGGCGACACCGTGCTGAAGATTGGCGAGTTTGCCGTGACGCTGATCGGTGTGGGAGTGGCTAATCTGTCGGATTCGAGTTTCGTCTTCGCCTAGATTCCCGCAACCGACGCAATTGAAGCAAACAACGCTCCCCCTGTAGGAGCTGCCGCAGGCTGCGATCTTTTGATCTTGTCTTTAAAAAACAAAGTCAAAAGATCGCAGCCTGCGGCAGCTCCTACAGGGGAGCGGTGATCAGGAGGTACAGAGTTTTATTTGAGAAGTGTTGTATCGAAATGCTCCGCGGCGTCCCGCGAGGGGCGCCCCGGCTGTGAGCTATCTCTGACAATTCCAACAAAAAGAGAGGCAATGGCAATGGGTGTGTATGACTACAAAAACTTCGGTACAGCCGATTCCAAGGCGTTGTTCAGCGACGCCATGGCCATCACGCTGTATTCCTATCACAACCTCGATAACGGCTTTGCCAGCGGTTATCAGCACAACGGTTTCGGCCTCGGCCTGCCGGCCACGCTGGTGACCGCGCTGATTGGCGGCACCGATTCGCAAGGCGTCATCCCCGGTATCCCGTGGAATCCCGATTCAGAAAAACTTGCCCTCGAAGCGGTGCAAAAGGCCGGTTGGACGCCGATCACCGCTTCGCAATTGGGCTACGACGGCAAGACTGACGCGCGCGGAACCTTCTTTGGCGAGAAGGCCGGTTACACCAGCGCCCAAGTGGAGATCCTCGGAAAATACGACGCCCAAGGCCATCTAACCGAACTGGGCATTGCCTTTCGCGGTACCAGCGGCCCGCGAGAAAACCTGATCCTCGACTCCATCGGCGACGTCATCAACGACCTGCTCGCGGCCTTCGGCCCCAAGGACTACGCCAAGAACTACGTCGGTGAAGCCTTCGGCAATCTGCTCAACGACGTGGTCGCGTTCGCCACGGCAAACGGTCTCAGCGGCAAGGACGTGCTGGTCAGCGGCCACAGCCTCGGTGGTTTGGCCGTCAACAGCATGGCGGACTTGAGCGGCGGCAAGTGGGGTGGCTTCTTCAGTGACTCCAACTACATCGCCTACGCCTCGCCCACCCAGAGCAGTACCGACAAGGTGCTCAACGTTGGCTACGAAAACGACCCGGTGTTCCGCGCGCTCGACGGCTCGACCTTCACCAGCGCTTCGGTTGGCGTACACGATGCGCCCAAGGAATCCGCCACCGACAACATCGTCAGCTTCAACGATCACTACGCCTCTAACGCCTGGAATGTGTTGCCGTACTCGATCCTGAATATTCCAACATGGATCTCGCACTTGCCGACGGCGTATGGCGACGGCATGAACCGGATCGTAGAGTCGAAGTTCTACGACCTGACCAGCAAGGACTCGACGATCATCGTCGCCAACCTGTCGGACCCGGCGCGGGCCAACACCTGGGTGCAGGACCTCAACCGCAACGCCGAAACCCACAAGGGCAGCACGTTCATCATCGGCAGCGACGGCAACGACCTGATCCAGGGCGGCAGCGGCCATGACTATCTGGAAGGTCGCGCCGGTAACGACACCTTTCGTGATGGCGGCGGCTATAACGTCATCCTCGGCGGGCAGGGCAGTAACAGCCTCGACTTGCAGAAATCGGTAAACACCTTCGACTTCGCCAATGACGGCGCGGGCAATCTGTACATCCGCGATGGCAACGGCGGGATCAGCATCACCCGCGACATCGGCAGCATTGTCACCAAGGAGCCGGGCTTCCTCTGGGGGCTGTTCAAGGACGATGTGACCCACAGCGTCACGGCCAGCGGTTTGAAGGCTGGCAACACTGTCACGGCGTACGAATCCAGCGTGAAGGGCACCAACGGCGCCGATACGCTCAAGGCGCATGCCAGCGGTGACTGGTTGTTCGGGCTCGATGGCAACGATCATCTGATCGGCGGCGCGGGCAACGACGTGTTTGTCGGTGGCGCGGGCAATGACCTGATGACGTCCGGCGGCGGGGCGGATACGTTCCTGTTCAACGGCGCGTTCGGCCAGGATCGGGTGGTGGGATTCACCGCTAACGACAAACTGGTGTTCCTCGGCGTGCAGGGTGTTTTGCCGAGCGATGACTTCCGTGCTCATGCTTCAGCAGTTGGGCAGGATACGGTGCTGTCGTTTGGTAATGATTCGGTGACGTTGGTGGGGGTGTCGCTGAATAGCTTGAGTGGCGATGGGATTGTGATCGCCTGATGTTGATGCGGCGCCTGTAAGGACGCTTTCGCGAGCAAGCTCGCTCCCACAGTGGATTTGCGTCGAACACAAAACATGTGGCCGACGGAAAACCCTGTGGGAGCGAGCTTGCTCGCGAAGAACGATAATGCGGTATCAAAAGTGACTCGCCGGCCATCATCCGACTCTCAACCTATGCAAACAGGAAAAGCGGCCTAAAGCCAGTACGTGCACACACGTTCTATAGCTAGCCGCCATTGAGCACAGGAGATACAAACGTGAAAGGTTTCAAAGGGTATGTCGGGATTGTGGGATTGGCGCTGTTCTCGGCCAACACCTGGGCCGATCTGCCTCAAAGCTCGATTCTGAGCCGTTACGGCATCACCACCGATCAATTGCCGAGCCCGGCCAAAAGCGAAATGGTCGAGCCGGTCGAAGAGAAAAGCCGCTTTCAGATTCAGCCTGAACAGCCATTTGTGACCATTCGCCTGGGTGACGGCAAGCAGCCGCAAACCACCGGCAACCTGAGCATCGACCGCATGGCCCAGCAGGATCAGGAACGTTGCCAGCGTTTGCAGGGCGAACTGGCCCGGCGTGGCGGGCAGTACTTGCGTTGCGACAACACGATCCCCGGCATGACCCTCGATCAATAACACCTCGAATCCCCTGTAGGAGCTGCCGAAGGCTGCGATCTTTTGATCTTGATCTTAAAAAACAAGATCAAAAGATCGCAGCCTTCGGCAGCTCCTACACAGGTCGTGTTTCGTCAGTCTTCTTCGCGCACGGTAGCCACTTCAGCCGCGCGTACTTTCACCTTGGCGCCGGAAATATCCTCGAACTCATAGAAGCCGTCCTCGGTTTCGGTCTTCGGCATGTCCTTGGTCAAATACTGGGTGCCGTTTTGCAGGGTGACCACGGTCGGGCTCGCGCAACCGGCCAGAGTCAGCAGGGTCGCTACCGCGAAGGGGATGCCCAGAGTCTTGATTTTCATGCCCATCTCTAATTCCTTAATCCATGTGATGCCGAGCGATGTCGGTGTTCTAACGCGGTTGGTGCCATTCAACCAGAAAAAGTTCGATAGGCCGGGGAAAAAATGCCATTGATCCTTTTCCGTTTGCGCCGGGCGGGGCAGAACTGGTATCTGTACGCATAACCAGTACTCGCTCCCCGTGGCCCAGAATTCCCGTGACTGCCAATCCCCTCGACGATCCGTTCTATTACCTCAACAACTTCCGGCAAGTGCTTGAATGGCTTGAGCTTCGCTATGCCGATGTGATGGGTGAAGCAGAGCATGCGTTCATGCGTGACTTCAAGGTGATGCCGCGCGCTTCGCAGGGTTTGCTGGTGCGGTTGGTGATGCGCAAAGGTGTGCATTTTCGTGCCGGTAAACTCAACTACCCGGAAATCGGTGACATCGGCCAAGCGGCGCAACCGCTGCTGGAGCAGGGCTGGATCGACGAGCACGCGGCGCTGGCGATCACAAAGTTGTTCGACGTATTGCTCAAAGCCGAAATCCTGCAGGCCTTCGGCGCTTTCATCGAGCAACCCAAGGCGCGCAAGGACGATTGGCTACCCGCATTGGCCGAGCGGTTCACTGATGCGCGCACGCTGCATGATTGGGCGCCGGCGCTGCAAGATCGCCTGTTCAGCCTGACCATCATGGACCTCTGCGACCGCTTGCGGTTGATGTTCTTCGGCAACCTGTATCAGGACTGGTCGGAGTTCGTGCTGGCCGACCTTGGCATTTTCACCTATGAAAAAGTCGAGTTCTGCGCCGATTCCCGTGGTTTGCGCAGCCGTGAAGACGTCGACGCCTGCCTGTTTCTGCACCAATGCCAGTTGCGCTTCGAGGCGGGTGAGCCGCTGGAAACCATTGTTGCGCAGGTCAGCGCCTTGCACTTCGCCAACCCGTGGCTGGAGCGTCGACGCGCCAAGGTGTTGTTTCAGATCGGCCAGTATTGCGAGCGCATCACTGAGTTTGCCCTGGCCTTGGACATTTACCGGACGTGCGCCTATCCGGGGGCGCGATTGCGCATGATCCGGGTCTTGGAGCGCTGCGGCGAATATAGCCTGGCGCTGGAACTCGGCACGCTGGCCGAACAGGCGCCGCAAAGCGCCACCGAGCAGCAAGGCCTGCAACGCATTTTGCCCCGGCTGCGGCGCAAACTTGGTGGCCCACCGTTGAAACGGCTGGCACCGCGACCGGTGGAGCGCCTGGATCTGCACTTGCCGCGCACCGATCCGGCGCGGTCTGTGGAGTTTCATGTGCAGGCGCATCTGCACGACGACGATGGCCCGGTGCATTACGTGGAAAACAGCCTGATCAACTCGTTGTTCGGTCTGTTGTGCTGGCCGGCGATTTTCGCGCCGCTGCCGGGGGCGTTTTTTCATCCATTCCAGCGCGGGCCGGTGGATCTGCTCAATGAAGACTTTCAGCAACGCCGCGCCGAGTTGTTCCAGGCCTGCCTCACCGAACTGGATGACGGCCGTTATGTCGATACCATCCGCCAGCGATTCGTCGCCAAGTGGGGCGTGCAGTCGCCGTTCGTGTTCTGGGGCGCGTTGAATGAAACCCTGCTGGAGCAAGCGCTGGCCTGTTTGCCTGCGGTCCACCTCAAACACTGGTTCAGTCGCTTGCTGCTCGACATCAAGGCCAACCGCGCCGGGATGCCCGACCTGATCCAGTTCTGGCCGCAGCACAAAACCTACCGAATGATCGAAGTCAAAGGCCCGGGTGATCGCTTGCAGGATAACCAGATGCGCTGGCTGGAGTTCTGCCATGAGCATCAGATGCCGGTAGCCGTGTGTTACGTGCAATGGGCGGAGCAGAGCGCTTGAGCTACAGCATTGCGGTGCGGGCGCTGTGCGAGTTCACCGCCAAGACTGGCGACCTCGATCTGCGCTTCACGCCATCACCGACGGCACTGGAAGGCATTGCCGGCCATCGCACCGTGGCCTCGCGGCGCAGTGACAACTACCAGAGCGAAGTGGCCCTGGAAGGCACGTTCCGCCAATTGAAGGTCAAGGGCAGGGCGGATGGTTACGATCCGGCGCAGAACTGTCTGGAGGAAGTCAAAACCTACCGGGGCGACTTGAGCAAGCAACCGGCCAATCATCGGCAGTTGCACTGGGCGCAGGCGAAGGTCTACGGCTGGCTGATGTGCCGCAAGCTTGATCTTGCGCAGATCAACGTGGCGCTGGTGTATTTCGACATCGTCAGCGAGAAGGAAACCTGTCTGGTCGAAGCGTTCAGCGTCGAGGCCTTGCAGGTTTTTTTCGAGCAGCAATGCGGCCTGTTTCTGTACTGGGCCGAACAGGAAATGGCCCACCGCGAGGCGCGCAATCTGGCGGCGCAGCAACTGGCCTTTCCGCATCCAGACTTTCGTCCCGGTCAGCGCCATCTGGCCGAATCGGTGTTCAAGGCGATCAGCACCGGTCGCTGTCTGATGGCGCAGGCCCCGACCGGGATCGGCAAAACCCTCGGCACGCTGTTTCCGATGCTCAAGGCTCTGGCGCCGCAGCAACTGGACAAGGTGTTCTTTCTCACCGCCAAGACGCCCGGGCGCAAACTGGCGCTGGACGCCAGCCAGGTGTTGTTCGACCAATCGGCAACCTTGCCGTTGCGCGTGTTGGAGATGGTCGCGCGGGACAAGGCCTGCGAACACCCGGACAAGGCATGCCACGGCGAATCCTGCCCGTTGGCCCAGGGCTTTTATGATCGCTTGCCCGCTGCCCGTGAAGCGGCCAGTCGCATCAACCTGCTCGATCAAGCCGCGATGCGTGAAGTCGCCGCGCAGCATACGGTGTGTCCGTATTACCTGAGTCAGGAAATGGCGCGCTGGGCTGACGTGGTGATCGCCGACTACAACTATTATTTCGATTTCAGCGCATTGCTGTTTGGTCTGGCGCAGCTCAATCAATGGAAAGTCGCGGTGTTGGCAGACGAGGCGCATAACCTCGTCGAGCGCGGCCGGCAGATGTACAGCGCCAGTCTCGATCAGGCCACGCTGGGCAGCGTGCGCAAAACCGCGCCCGAACCGCTGAAAAAGTCGCTGCAACGGGTCAACCGCGAATGGAACGCGCTGCATGCGCCGCAACTGGCGGCGTATCAGGCCTACGACAAAGCCCCGGAAAAGCTCTTGCAGGCGATTTCCCTGTGTTGCGCAGCGATTGGCGATTACCTCAACGATCATCCGCAGGGCCTCGACAGCGGTCTGCAGAACTTCTATTTCGACTTGCTGCAATTTGGCCGCGTGGCGGAGCTGTACGACGCGCATTACCTGTTCGACATCAGCAAACGCGACCTCGACCGCAAACGTCCACTCTCGCAGCTGTGTTTGCGCAATGTGGTACCGGCGGCATTCATCGGCCCACGCCTGAAGGCTGCGCGCAGCAGCGTGCTGTTTTCCGCGACCCTGAGCCCCCGCAACTATTACGCTGACTTGCTCGGAACGCCCGCCGACAGCGTATGGATCGACGTCGAATCGCCGTTCAGCGCCGAGCAGTTGCAGGTACAGATCGTCAGTCGTATCTCGACGCGCTTCAATCATCGCCAGGCATCGCTTGAGCCGATCGTCGAGCTGATCGCCCGCCAGTTCAGCGAACGGCCGGGCAATTATCTGGCGTTCTTCAGCAGTTTCGATTACCTGCAACAAGTGGCGACGTTGCTGGCCGAACGGCACCCGCACATCACCCTGTGGCAGCAATCGCGGGGCATGGTCGAAGGGGCGCGACAGGCGTTTCTCGATCAGTTCACCCCGCACAGCCAGGGCGTCGGCTTTGCGGTACTGGGCGGTGCGTTTGGTGAGGGCATCGATTTGCCCGGCGCGCGATTGATCGGCGCATTCATCGCCACCCTGGGGCTGGCGCAGCTCAACCCGGTCAATGAACAACTGAAGCGGCGCATGGCAGCGATCTTTGGCGCCGGTTACGACTACACCTATCTTTACCCCGGCGTGCAGAAAGTGGTGCAGGCCGCCGGCCGGGTGATTCGCACCCGCGAAGATCGCGGGGTAGTGATGCTGATCGACGACCGCTTTGCCGAAAGCCGCATTCAGCAACTGTTGCCGCGCTGGTGGGCAATCAAAAATGAGGCGGCGGCTTCCCAATTCGCCGGATTACCGCATACTTCCGTTCATGACAACGGCTGGTGAGTGTGATGAGCGATAACAACAAGACCGCAGCGATCGAAGAGATGCGTTTCAGGCTTCTGATCGATGCGGTCGTCGACTATGCGATCTACATGATCGACCCCGACGGCATCATCACCAGTTGGAACTCCGGCGCCAAACGCTTCAAGGGGTATGAAGAAGCGGAAATTATCGGTGAGCACTTTTCGCGGTTCTATACCGCCGATGATCGCGCAGCCGGATTGCCGCAACGGGCACTCGATACGGCGATCCGCGAAGGACGGTTCGAAGGCGAAGGCTGGCGCGTGCGCAAGGACGGCACGAACTTCTGGTCGCATGTGGTGATCGATCCGATCATCGACCCCAATGGCAAACTGCTGGGTTTCGCCAAGATCACTCGTGATCTCACCGACCGCAAGATGGCCGAGGAAACCCTCAAGCAAAGCGAACAGCAGTTCCGTCTGCTGGTGCAGGGCGTCACCGACTATGCGATCTACATGCTCAGCCCCGAAGGTCGGGTGAGCAACTGGAACCAGGGCGCCCAACGGATCAAAGGTTATCTGCCGGAAGAAATCATCGGTCAGCATTTTTCGATTTTCTATACCCCCGAAGACCGCGAACGCGGCGAGCCGCAGCGGGCGCTTGCGATAGCCACCGAAACAGGCCGCTTCGAGAATCGAAGCTGGCGTGTGCGCAAGGACGGCACGCAATTTCTGGCGCACGTGGTGGTCGATGCGATCCGCGGGGAAACCGGCACGTTGCTCGGTTTTGCCAAGATCACCCGCGACGTGACCGAAGCGCATCAGGCCCAACAGTCTTTGGAAAAGACCCGCGAAGCGCTGGCCCAGGCGCAGAAGATGCAGGCCATTGGTCAGCTCAGTGGCGGCATAGCGCATGACTTCAACAACCTGCTGACGGTGATTCTCGGCAACCTGGAGATCGTGCAGAAACGCATTGGCGACGACCCGAAAATCATCCGCTTGTTGGAAAACGCCACTCAAGGCGCTCTGCGCGGCGTGTCTCTCACCCAGCGCATGCTGGCATTCGCCCGGCGTCAGGAGCTCAAGACCGAGTCGGTGGACATTTCGCAATTGGTGCAAGGCATTACCGGCTTGCTGCGCAGCTCGCTGGGGCCGGGCATTCGCATCGAAACAGATTTTCCCGAAGACCTGGAACCGGTGCTGGCGGACGTCAATCAACTTGAACTGGCGCTGCTCAACCTGGCGACCAACGCTCGTGATGCCATGCCCGAGGGCGGCAGCGTGACCATTGCCGCGCAACGCGAAGTTGTGCTTGAACTCAGTCATTCGGAATTGGCGGCGGGGCGTTACATTTGCCTGAGCATGACTGACACCGGCGAAGGCATGGACGAACAGACGCTGGCTTCGGCCCGCGACCCGTTTTTCACCACCAAAGGCGTTGGCAAAGGCACTGGCCTGGGTTTGTCGATGGTGCATGGCTTCATTGAACAGCTCGGTGGCCGTTTCATCCTCAAAAGTAAACAAGCCAATGGCACTACTGCCGAACTGTGGATTCCGGTGGCCGGCGAGGGCGCGACGGCGAAGCCATTGTTCCCGCCGGCCGTTCCGATTGTTGTTCCGCGGCTCAGCGTGTTGGTGGTGGACGACGACTCGCTGGTGTTGACCAGCACCAGTGTGCTGCTCGAAGACCTCGGGCACCGGGTGGTCAGCGCAACCTCGGGCACCGAGGCGCTGGCGTTGTTCGACCGGGGCGAGGTCATTGACCTGATGATAACCGACATGGCCATGCCGCACATGAGCGGCGCGCAACTGGCTCACGCGGTGCGGGTATTGAAACCTGATCTGCCGATCGTTCTGGCCACCGGTTATGCCGAGCGTCTGGAAGGCTTTGCCGCGCAGTTGCCGCGCCTGCCTAAACCGTTCACGCAGTTGAATCTTGTGGAAATCATTGCTCGGTCGATGAAATGAGGTGTGAGGATATTCGGCTGAACTAGTGTGCGGCAGGCGGCTTCTAAGTTTTTTACCTGCCCCGGAGCCTGCGTCTCGTGTCTCGCATATTGACCCACCCGACCGCTGAAGAAATCCAGACTGAACATGACGCCAAGATGTTCGGTTCACCCAAGGAACGTCTGGACTTTTATCGACGCGAGATCCAGTACGAAACCAGCATCCTCGCCAATCGCACCGATGCCTATCTGGCGGCGCAATCGTTTTTGGTGATTGCCTTTGCGTCGTGCATGTCCAACCTCAACCCGGAGTGGGGCAAGTTGTTTACTTTGGTGGTGCCACCGTTTCTGGCGCTGTTGGGGCTGCTCAGCTCGCTAAACGCCTGGCCCGGAATTCGTGCTGCGTACGACATCATCGACCACTGGCACTTCAAACAGAGCAACTTGCTTCAGAGCGAGCCTTTGATGGGCTTGGCGTACGATGAGTCGCCGCTGTTCAGCGAGATGGAGTCGAGCCACAAGGGATATCGCAAGTCACTGTTGTTCTCGGTGCGTACGCCTTGGATTTTTGCGACGTTCTGGGTGATGTTGGGCAGTTATGCGGTGTTTATCCAGGTTACGAATCCGGGGGGCTAGGTTTTAGCTACCCGAATCGAAGATCAACAGCCCCTCACCCCAGCCCTCTCCCAGAGGGTGAGGGCTCTCGGCGCCCGACCTCACTGCGCTGTCTCAAGCTCCCGCCGCAACCCCTGCGAATTCTGCACCGACATCGGAATCGGCGGAAAATCCTCATTCAACACGCACAGATGATCAATCGCATCGGCAAACTTCACATCGGCTTTGCCTCGCAACGCCCGATAGTGCTCAAACTGTTCGGCGTCCAGTTGCCCGGATTCGAGTAACTGGTGCGCCGCTCGATTGAGCGCCTGCGCTTCTTCGAACAATTGACGATTGCGTTCCAGGGCCAAAGCCCTGCAAGCCTTGATTTGCGCAGGAGTCGAGCATTCTTTCATGACCGTAACCTTAAATGACGGGATTCCTTTTCTAAGGCGTAGCGCCGCAGGGGAACCGAACCTGCCGTGCCCCGACACAGGGTGCGACGGGGGTTAAGGTTGTGACCGCTGACAATTGCTGAGCGATCCATTTTTTTCACAACAATTTTCCACCCCCACAACCCCCTGTAGGAGCTGCCGAAGGCTGCGATCTTTTGATCTTGTTTTTTACGATCAAAAGATCGCAGCCTTCGGCAGCTCCTACACAGGTTGGCGGGGTTGCTGAGATTTTTGGGGAGAGCGCTTTTTGCGCTGTTCATATCGCGCAAGGATCGGTTGCGTACTGATGCCATGCAGCAAAATGCTCAGCGCCACCACCGACAGCGTCAGGTCGGTACACAACGTAGCCACCGAATCGCTCAGCCCATGATTCAAGGCATAAAACAGATAGAACAGGCTGCCGATCCCGCGAATGCCAAACCAGCCGATCAGCAAACGTTGCCGTCCCTCCAGCAAAGATCCCCACGGCATCAGCGCAACACAAAGCGGGCGAATCAGGCAGAACAACACGCCGCCAATCAGTAACGCCCGCCAGTCCCAGTGTGCAATCAGCACAACACCCAGCAGTGTGACGAGAAACACTTCCATCGCCCGTTCGACCAAGCCCCCGAACGACAACATGTCACCCATCATGATCCCGGCAGCAACCTGGCTGTCTTCCAAACGTTCGGTATCGCCATGCACTGCATGCTGCGGCTCCGCGTTCAGGTGACCGACCACCGGTTGCACCAGATGCTCGGCGGGCGGCTGGCCGGCACCGGTGGATTGCACTTCCACCTGACGCAGGCCTAGTCCCGCAGCAAATACCGACAGGAAGCCGTAACCACCAATGGCTTCGGCCACGACATAGGCCAGCGCGATCAATGCCAGCGCCAGATAGTCATTGGGGCTCAGGGTGCTGTCTTCGTTGTGGATGCGTAATGACAGCGTCACCCGGCCAATGCCGCGGCCCATCCAGTAACCGGTCAGCAATCCGGCGGGTACAGCCCATAACACGCTGCGCAAAAACCAGTCCTGCCATAGTCCGGTGCTGCTATCGCCCTGTAGCAATAACAACCCGAGGATTACGAAAGGAAAGGCGATACCGTCATTCAGCCCGGCCTCGCCAGACAGGCCGAACCGCACGCTGTCGACATCCCGCGCATCGTTGACCTGGACCAGCGCCGCGAGTACCGGGTCGGTCGGCGCCAGAATCGCGCCGATCAGCAACGATGGCCCCCACGGCAGCTGCAAACCCCAATGCAACAACAGGCAAACGCCAGCGATGGTCAGCACCATGACCGGGCCGGCCAGGCCGAACGCGATTCGCCAGCGTTTATCGCGTAACGGCAGGCGCAGTTTCAATCCGCAGACAAACAACGAAAAGAGCACCGCGACTTCCGTCAGGTGCTCCATCCACAGTGAGGCGTCCTCCAGCGACAGTTTCAGCAGATCCAGGCCACTGGGGCCAATCGCAACACCCAGCAGCAAGCACACCGCCGAGGTGGTCACCGGCATCCAGCGCAAGTACGAGGACGTCAGCGCCAAGGTCAGTAACACGGCGCCGAGCACGGCAACCCACACGGTAAAACTCATGATTCTTCTCTCGTAATGGGTAGACCGGGCGTCGTGTTCATTTGTCCCGCCGAATTCCCTGTAGGAGCTGCCGCAGGCTGCGATCTTTTGATTCTAGAAGACCAGATCAAAACATCGCAGCCTGCGGCAGTTCCTACACGGGACGGGGGCGGCACTGATCAGGGGCTGACGTCAGAGCATCGGTTTGCCGCCGGTCACGCCATAGCGTTGACCAGTGATGTAGCTGGCTTCATCCGAGGCCAGCAGCACATAGATCGGCGCCACTTCCACCGGCTGGCCGGGACGCCCCAACGGTGTATTGCCACCGAAGTTCTGCACTTCTTCATCCGGCATGGTCGAGACAATCAGAGGGGTCCAGATCGGCCCCGGCGCCACGCAGTTCACGCGGATTTCCTTGGGCCCGAGCATCTGCGCCAGACCACCGGTAAAGTTGGCGATCGCACCTTTGGTGGTGGCGTAGGCCAGCAGGGTCGGCTTCGGCATGTCGGAATTGACTGAACTGGTGTTAATGATCGACGCGCCGGGGCGCATGTGTTTGATCGCCGCCTGACACAAACGGAAAATCGCGGTGATGTTGACGTCGAATGTCATCACCCATTCGTCATCGGGGATGTCTTCGAAGTTTTCATGGGTCATCTGGAACGCGGCGTTGTTGACCAGCACGTCGATGCGGCCGAAGCGTTCAATGGTTTGATCGACCAGGTCCTGGCAATGGGACTTTTGCGCGAGGTCACCCGACAGCAACAGGCATTGGCGACCGGCCTGTTCGACCCAGCGCGCGGTTTCCTTGGCGTCTTCGTGTTCATTGAGGTAAGCGACGACAACGTCAGCGCCTTCACGGGCAAAAGCAATGGCCACAGCGCGGCCGATACCGCTGTCGCCGCCAGTGATCAGGGCGATCTTGCCGGCCAGGCGGCCAGAGCCGACGTAGCTTTGCTCACCACAATCAGGGTATGGCTCCATTTTGCGTTGCGAACCGGGAACGGATTGGGCCTGCGCAGGGAAGGGTGGTTTTGGATAATCGGTCATCGTAGGTCTCCGAGTCTCATGGCGGGTATGGCTGGTTGACCCGGCGGGTTTGCCATGAGTTCGATCGGATTTGCGTTGACGATTTTGCACTGAGCAAAACCCAAGTCCCCCTGTAGGAGCTGTCGAGTGAAACGAGGCTGCGATCTTTTGATCCGTTTTTTAAGAGCAAGATCAAAAGATCGCAGCGTGCCGCAGCTCTTACAGGTGCGGGTTACAAACCAAGGTCCGACAGCCCCGGATGATCATCCGGCCGGCGACCCAGCGGCCAGTGAAACTTGCGCTCGCTTTCCTGAATCGGCATGTCGTTGATGCACGCGTAGCGCTGGAACATCAAACCGTTGTCGTCGAACTCCCAGTTTTCATTACCGTAGGAGCGGAACCAGTTCCCTGAATCGTCGTGCCATTCGTAGGCATAGCGCACGGCAATGCGCGTGTCCGAGTAGGCCCAGAGTTCCTTGATCAGGCGGTAATCCAGCTCTTTCGCCCATTTACGGGTGAGGAAGTCTTTGGCTTCTTCACGGTTGTTGGCGAACTCGGCGCGGTTGCGCCATTTCGTGTCGAGGGTGTAAGCCAGCGAAACCCTTTCAGGGTCGCGGGAGTTCCAGCCGTCTTCGGCCAGACGAACTTTCTCGATAGCCGATTCACGGTTGAAGGGTGGCAATGGCGGACGTACCTGAGCTGCAGTAGACATAATCAGTCTCCCGATAGATTCAACGTTTAAACAACTTGTCAGGCTTATTAAGGCGTTACAGGTCCAATAACTTTCGCGCCATGCATTGCGCATTATCGGCGGCACTGTGATCACCCATCACAAGCGCTACGGTAATGGCGCCGTCAATCAGGATCAGCAGCTGTTTGGCCAGCAACTGCGGGTCCTTGGCGCCATGTTCGGTACACAGCTCGCACACGTAGTCGAGCAGTTTCTGTTTGTGTTCCCTGGCGACCAGACGCACCGGATCTTGCGCGTCGCCGGTCTCACCACTGGTGTTGATAAAGGCGCAGCCGCGGAAACCTTCCGAGGCGAACCAGCCCTTGAGCACGGTAAACAGGTTGAGCAGGCGATCGGCCGGCGTTTCGGCCTGATCGACAGCGCTCCGGTACCAGTGCATCCAGCGCACGTCGCGGCGTTGCAGGGCGGCGGTCACCAACTCGTCCTTATTGGTGAAGTAGCGGTAGATGCTCTTTCTGGAGACGCCGGCGGTTTTCACCAGAAGATCCATGCCCGTGGCGGCGATGCCACTTTTGTAGATCAGCTTTTCGGTGACATCCAGAATGATGTCGCGGGTTGAGGTGTCAGTGATTTTGTTCATGTTGCGCACAGTAGAACGGACGTTCTTCATTGGCAAGGTATTTTTTAAAGCCAAAAGATCGCAGCCTTCGGCAGCTCCTGCAAGGTGTTCACAACCCCCGTGCAGGAGCTGCCGAAGGCTGCGATCTTTTGATCTCTTTACAGCCCCTCACAAGACCCACAGGGATCGATGGTGTAAGCTCTCGGGTTCTTCGGATTCGACCCATTGCGAGCCCTATGCCGTTGCTTTTCAAACGCTCTCTGCTGCCTAAACTGCGCAGCTTTCCGCTGACCGCCGAGGCCGTGACCATTTTGTCCGGCGCCGCCGAGTTCCGTCGTTGCCTGCTGGAGAAAATCGCTGCGGCGACCCAGCGCATCTATATCGTCGCCCTGTATTTGCAGCAAGACGAAGCCGGTCAGGAAATCCTTGATGCCTTGCACGCCGCCAAACTCAAGCGTCCCGAGCTGGAAATCGCCGTGGTGGTTGACTGGCTGCGCGCCCAACGCGGGCTGATCGGTGCCGGCAAGCAGCCGGGCAATTCGGCGTGGTATCAGGAAATGACCCGCACTCACCAGAGTGAAGTGCCGGTCTATGGCGTGCCGGTGCAGACCCGCGAACTGTTCGGTGTGCTGCATTTGAAGGGCTTCGTGATCGACGATTGCGTGGTCTACAGCGGCGCCAGCCTGAACAACGTTTACCTGCACAAGTTCGACAAGTACCGGTTCGACCGCTATCACGTCTTGCAAAGCCATGAGCTGGCGGACTCGATGCATCACCTGGTCAAGCACGGCCTGATCGAATCAAAAGCGGTGCATCGCCTCGACCTGCCGAACCTGCCGACCACCCGCAGCCTGCGCAACGACATCGGCGATCTGCGCAGTCGCCTCAAGCACGCGACCTACGACACCAGTGCCGGCAGCACTGCAAAAGAGGGGCTGTCGGTCAGTCCATTGCTCGGCGTGGGCAAGAACAACCCGTTGAACCGGGCGATTCTCGAATTGATCGCCAGTGCGCAAAAGCAGCTAACCATCTGCACGCCTTACTTCAACCTGCCGCTGGGGGTGATCCGCGAGATCAACCGCGCGCTGGCCCGTGGCGTGAAGATCGACATCGTGGTCGGCGACAAGACCGCCAACGACTTCTACATCCCGCCGAGCGAGCCGTTCCGGGTGATCGCAGCGTTGCCGTACCTGTACGAGATCAGCCTGCGTCGGTTCGCCAAACGCCATCAGCGCAGCATCGACAGTGGTCAGTTGAACCTGCACCTGTGGCGTGACGGCGACAACACCTATCACCTCAAGGGCATGTGGATCGACCAGCGCTATACGCTGCTGACCGGCAACAACCTTAATCCAAGGGCGTTCCGCCTGGACCTGGAAAATGCGTTGTTGATCGATGATCCCAAAGGCGAGTGGGTGGCCCCGCGAGCGCAGGAGCTGGAGGCGATCTTCCGCCATACCTCGCGGATTTCCAGCTTCCACGATCTGGAGACCTTGCCGGAGTACCCGGCCGGGGTGGCGAAGTTTCTCAAGCGCGTGAGTCGGGTGCGGATTGAGCGGTTGCTTTACCGGATTCTGTAAATTGATCCGGATGATGCGGCGGGCCTGCTGACGCCATCGCTGGCAAGCCAGCTCCCACAGGGTTTGCAGTGCACACAGATTTTGTGAACACCGGCCAAACCTGTGGGAGCTGGCTTGCCAGCGATGAGGCCCTGAAAAACCTTACAACACTCAGTTCAGCCCCAACTTCCCACGCAACGTGGAAAGGTCTTCCGCCAAGGTATTCACCGGCCCGACCAGCGCCTTGCGGTCGTTATCCTTAACCTTGTCATACGTCTCAAACCCGCCATCCTGAGTCTTGTACCTGGCCAGCACCTTGTTGACGGTGGCGAAGTTCTTGTCGACTTTCGCTATGAAAGCTTTGTCCTGCTGCTCGATTTGCGGACGGAACAAATCGACGATTTTCTTCGCGCCGTCGATGTTGCCCTGGAAGTCATACAGGTCGGTGTGGCTGTAGCGATCTTCCTCGCCAGAGATCTTCGTTGCGGCCACTTCTTCCAGCAACGCAGCAGCGCCGCCCACCACTTTTTCCGGCGGGAAGGTCAGGCCAGCGACGCGGGTTTGCAGGTCTTGCACGTCTTTGTTCAAGCCATCCGCTAGTGCGTCGAGGCCCTGGGTGCTCTTTTCCGAAAACAGCGAATATTCGATACGGTGGAAACCGGTGAAATCTTCAGCCTTCACGCCTTTTTCGTGGTCATCCACACGCGAGTCGATGGACGCATCGAGGTCACTGAACAGCTCGGCAATCGGCTCGATCGACTCGTAGAAAACGCGGGTCGGTGCGTAGAGCTTTTGTGCGGTTGCCAGGTCGCCTTTCTTCACAGCGTCGGTGAATTGCTGGGTGTGGCTGGCCAGTTCATCGAGTTGTTCGGTGACGTAGATCTTGTAGTCCGACACCGGCCCGACCAGATCCAGCGGTGCTGTCGCGGCGAATGCCGACAGCGGGGTGTTGAGCAAACCGAGGGTCAGCAATAACGCGAGTGGCGTCTTTTTCATGGGGGCGGCTCCAGTGTTGAAGTTGTTTTATGCGGCTGTTTTGGGTTGTGTGGCGTTGAGCAGCGAGCGACCGATAAAGTCCTTGTCGCCCGTCACCCCCGGCAGGGTGAAGAAGTAACCGCCGCCGACCGGTTTGAGGTATTCCTCCAGCGGTTCGCCGTTGAGGCGGGTCTGCACGGTGATAAAGCCTTTTTCCAGATCGGCCTGGTAACAGATGAACAGCAGGCCCATGTCAAGCTGGCCGTTCTTGTTGACGCCGTTGGAGTAGTTGAACGGTCGGCGCAGGATCAGATTGGCCTGGCTGGCGGCAGTGCGTGGGTTGGCCAGGCGAATGTGCGCGTCGAGCCTGGTCAGCTTGCCTTCCGGGTCTTTGCTGTAATCCGGGACCTCGCTTTCGTGGTGGCCGCCCATCGGCGCGCCGGTGTTCTTGGTCCGACCGAAAATGCTTTCCTGCTCCTGTAACGGCGTGCGATCCCAGCGTTCGACGAAGTTGCGGATGATCCGTACCGCTTGATAACTGCCATGCGCCGCCCAGGCCGGTTCGTCGCTGCCCGGTTGCACCCATACCAGGCGATCCATGGCGTTATCGTCGTTGGAATCGGGGTTGGCCGAGCCATCACGGAAACCAAGGAAATTGCGCGCCGATTGCGCCGGCGCACCGGGCTTGGCCGGGGCTTGCGGCGGCACGCTGCCTTCCTGTTTCCAGCGCACCAGCAACAGGTCCGGCAGGTTTTTGACGATGTCGCGCAAGGCGTGGATGTTGGTGTCGGCGGTGTTGGCGCAGAACTGCAGACTCAAATCGCCATGGCAGCAATCGGCCTCCAGCGCATCGTTGGGGAAACCGACCATGCGTTGCAGACGTTTGGGTTTGGCGTCCGTCAGGCCGAAGCGCTCATCGAACAGCGAGTCGCCCACGGACACGGTGATAGTCAGGTTGTCCGGGGTGACGACCGGGCCGAGGATGCCGGAATCCGGCGGCGGCAGTTTCGGGTCGAGCTGCGCGACCGGACCGCCCTTCATCAGGAAGGCGATGCGCTCGTTGAGCGTGCGAAACAATCGCTCGAGATCTTCGCGATCACTGGCCAACACATCGAACGCCACCAACATGCCCGATGCCGGGCGAGGGGTGACGATGCCGGTTTGATGCACGCCGTGGAAATCGTGACGGTCTTCAGTCTTGTCGCTGCTCGGTGCTTCGGTGACTTGCGCAGGTGCGGCAGCCATGGCCGGGCAGCTCAGGGCCGATCCGGCCAGTGCGACACCGGCAGCGCCCATGCCCATCAGTACGCGGCGGCGTTGCAGGTTGAGTTGTTCTGAGTCTTTCATCGGTACGGGTCTTCTGCTTACAGGCCGGAGAGGCCAAGGGCTGGATCGATGCCATCAAGTGCGTCGGCCAAAGCCTGCGCCTTGTCGGCGATCTGCTTGCGTTGCGCGCCGTTGATGGCGTCGTAGCTGGCGTAGCCGTCCTTGACCTTGTAGCTGTTCATTTCGTTGTCGAAGTCGGCCAGCGTCTGCTCGATTTTCGGCAACAGATCCGCCGCCGATTTGTTCAACATCGGCCGCAGCAGATCGACCACTTTGTGGGCGGTTTGAAGATTGGCGGCGAAACCGTTGAGGTCGCTGTGGCTGTAGCGTTCTTCTTCACCGCTGGCGGCACGCACGTCGGCGAGAGTGTTGAGGTTGCGCACGACGATGTTGACCAGTTGCTCCGGCGGCAACGATTGTGCGAGCAGTTGCTGTTTCAGCGTGGTGACGTCGCTCACCAGACGCTGGGCGACGACGGCGAGATCATCGAGTTTGTGTTGCTGGAACAGCGAGTATTCGATGCGGTGGAAACCGACGAACGCCGGATCCTGCTCGCGCTTCTCGAAGTAGTCGGCGCGCGCATTGATGCGGTTGTCCAGTTCGGCCAGTCGCTGAGCCGCCGGAGCCAAGCGTTGATACGCCGCCCGCGCCGGCAGGTACAACGCCTGCGCCTGACTCAAGTCGCCATTGGCAATCGCCTGATTGAGCGCGGTGGTGGTTTTGATCAACGCGCTGCCCTGGCTGGCCAGATACACACGGAATTCCGACAGCGGCCCGATGAAGGCAACCATCGACGGCTTGGCTTTCGCGGCGGCGTCAGAAGCGGCGGTCGGTGTCACATGCAGGGTGCCGCGCGGGTTGCTCAGCAGGCCGCAAGTGATGGCGTAGTCGCCGGGTTGCAGGTTGGCATTGATTACCTGGCTCAGGCCCGGGGCGATGTTTTCACGCTCTTCGACCACCAGCACGCCGTCGAGGATTTCCCATTCCACCGCACGTTCGGAACGGTTGACGATACGGAAACTGGCGCGACCGGCCGGGACTGTCAGGGCGTTCGGCTCGCAATTGCCCGGATGAATGTTGACCACCACTTCATCGTGGTTGTGCTGACGCTTGGCCGCGGCCATTTTCGAGGCGTACCAGAACAGGCCACCGGCGGCGATCATCACGACCACCGAACCGGCCAGCGCCCAACGCAAGGCACGGGGAGGCGAGGCCTGAGGAGTATTAGGCTTTGACATGAGTGCCCTTATTGGCTGGAAACGGAAGACGATTGCGCGTCAGGCTTGGGCGCGGGCAGGAAGAACATCACCAGCGCCAGCAGCAGATAGATCAGGTACGCGCCGAGGGTGCTGACCGTCGGCGCATCCTGATAACCGAACATGCCGGCCAGCACCGAGCCCAGCGGGCCATCCATCGGCAGCGTCGCGCTGAAATCGAAGAGCACGGTTTGCAGGTGATTCCACAGGCCGGCTTCATGCAGGGCTTGCACCGAATTGGCGAGAATCCCCGCGGCCACGACCAGAATGAACAACCCGGTCCACTTGAAAAATGCCGAGAGGTTGAGGCGCATGCTACCGCTGTAGATTAGGAAGCCAACGATGATCGCCAGAATAAGGCCGAGCAGGGCACCAATCGGCGCGCCCGGGCCTTCGCTCTGCTGGAACACGGCGAGCAGAAAGAACACCGTTTCCAGACCCTCTCGCGCCACGGCGAAGAAGACCATGGCGATCAGCGCAATCACCTGATGCTTGGACGAAGTCAGTGCCTGATCCAGCGACGCGTGCAGCGAATGCTTGATCGACCGCGCGACCTTGCGCATCCAGAACACCATCGAGCTGAGAATCGCCACAGCCACCAACCCGACCACGCCTTCGAACAGTTCCTGCTGCTTTTGCGGGAATTCGGCGCTGACCAGTTCCAGGCCACCGCCGACCAGCAATGCCAGGGCTGCTGCGAGAAAAACGCCGATCCACACGGCGGGCATCCATTGGCCGCGGCCGGTCTGTTGCAGGTAGCTGGCGATAATGCCAACGATCAACGCGGCTTCAATGCCTTCGCGCAACATGATCAGAAAGGGAACGAGCATTCGGTATCCGCGGTGATTTAGATAGGAAGCTAAGTTGTAACATAATGACACTCATTCCCATATGACAATGATTGACAAGAACCTGAACACAAGCTGAACAACCTGAATTTTTGTTCTGCACAATTCCTTGTGGGAGCGGGCTTGCCCGCGATGGCGTCCTTTCAGCCAACAGAAATGCCAGCAGTTCCATCGCTATCGCGGGCAAGCCCGCTCCCACAGGGTTTTGCAGTGTTTTCGAGACAGCAACGCGCGGGTGGCTGCGGTAAGATGCCCATCATTCAAAAACAACAAGGTCTGCCGCGTTCCATGTCGGAAAAAGACACCATCGCCGTGCAACTGGTGCGTGAAGCGCTGCTGCAAAGTTGTGCCCCGGGCATTACCACGGAAGAAGTCTTGAGCAAGGTCGGTATTGATCCGGTATTGCTGCAAACCGTCGATGGCCGGGTGCCGGCGTCGCAATATGCAAAGCTCTGGCGCTTGTTGGCTCGGCGGGGTGATGACGAGTTTTTCGGCATGGACCCGCGCAAGCTCAAGTCCGGCAGTCTGGAGTTCCTCTGTCGCAGCGCCATGGCACAACCGACGCTGGCGGCCGGTTTGAACACAGGGCTGAGCTTTCTGTCGCTGATGCTCGAACGCCTTCCGGCGCAACTGGTGCATCAGCAGAGTCTGGCGGAAATTGTCCTGCTCGAAGACGATCCCGAACCACGCCGCGCGTTTACCTATTTCACCTATTGGATGATCGTCCACGGCGTGGCCTGCTGGCTGGCGGGGCGGCGGATTCCGATCCTGGCCATCGAGCTGCGTTGCCCGGCGCCGGACTTTACCGATGACTATCGGGTGATGTTCTCGGACAACCTGCGCTTTGATCGGCCACGCACGCGGATGATCTTTTCCGCCGATTGCCTCGATTTGCCGATCAAACGTTCCGCCGAGGAGCTCAAGCGCTTCTTGGCTCACGCGCCGGCCAACATTCTGGTCAAGTACCGCGACCCGCAGAGCCTGGCCAGCCGGATCAAACACGATTTGCGTCAGTTGCCTGCCGAGCAGTGGCCGGAAACCGAAGCGCTGGCCCAGCAACTGTGCATGTCGGCCTCGACTTTGCGCCGCCGTCTGGCGGAAGAAGGGCAGACATATCAGGGCCTCAAGGACAGCGTGCGCAAGGAGCTGGCGATTGTCTGGCTGGCCGAGCCGTCGATCAGCTTTGTCGAGATCGCCAGCCGTTTGGGGTTTGCCGATGCCAGTTCGTTCTACAAGGCGTTTCGCAAGTGGTCGGGGTCAAATCCCGGGCATTACCGCACGCTGATATTGAATGAAGTTGTTTGATCTGACGCCATCGCCAGCAGGCTGGCTCCCACATTGGAACTGCATTCCCTGTAGGAGCTGCCGAAGGCTGCGATCTTTTGATCTTAAAAAGCAGAATCAAAAGATCGCAGCCTTCGGCAGCTCCTACAGCAGCTCCTACAGAAGTTGTGAGTCATATTCAGAACCCTGGCCAAACCAGTCAGCCACTTTGATGGCTTTGACCATTGCCCCCAGCCCCGTGCAGCGCGACTATCCCTCTGTTGTTTACGGTTCCCAGCCTAATAAAAACACAGAGGGATTCTGGCAATGCGCGATTACTTGTCTGCCACCGAACAGTTCAACTATCAGCACACTGTAGACGCCGCGCTCAGCGGCTCGCTTGAGGCGCTCAACGCCTGCGTCGAATGCTGCGACCGCCATGCATTGCCGGGGCGCATCGCGCTGTTCTGGGAAGGTCGCGACGGCGCCAGCGCGACGTACACCTTCAGCGACCTGCAGGACAAAGCCGCGCGTTTCGCCAATTTCCTCCTCGCCCAAGGCGTACAGAAGGGTGACAAGGTCGCCGGTCTGCTGCCACGCAATGTCGAATTGCTCATTACCGTTTTTGCCACCTGGCGCATCGGAGCGGTGTACCAACCGCTGTTCACCGCGTTCGGGCCCAAGGCCCTCGAACATCGACTGAACAGCTCCGGCGCCAAAGTCGTGGTGACCGACGCCGTCAACCGGCCGAAGCTCGCTGAAGTCGCCGACTGCCCGACCCTGGTCACAGTTGGCGGCCCCAAGGGCCAGGGCATTGTCCGTGGCGATTTCAGTTTCTGGGCTGAACTGGCCAATTATTCCAACGTCTGCGAACCCGTGCGGCTGAGCGGCGAAGACCCGTTCCTGCTGATGTTCACCTCGGGCACCACCGGTCCGGCGAAAGCGCTGTCGGTACCGCTAAAGGCGATTGTTGCGTTCCAGAGTTACACCCGTGATGCGGTGGATCTGCGCCCGGAAGATGCATTCTGGAACGTAGCCGATCCGGGTTGGGCCTATGGCATCTATTTCGGCGTCACCGGTCCGTTGGCCATGGGGCATCCGATCACTTTCTACGATGGCCCGTTCACCCTCGAAAGCACCTGCCGGGTGATCAACAAGTACGGGATCACCAATCTCACCGGTTCGCCGACGGCCTATCGTCTGCTGATTGCCGGCGGTGACGAGTTCGCAAGGTTGATAAAAGGCAAGCTGCGGATCATCAGCAGCGCGGGCGAGCCGCTGAACCCGGAAGTGATCCGCTGGTTCGCCGACAACCTCGACGTGGTCATCCACGACCATTACGGCCAGACCGAACTGGGCATGGTGCTGTGCAACCACCATGGCCTCGACCATGCGGTTCACGTTGGCGCCGCCGGTTTCGCCTCACCGGGGCATCGCATTGTGGTGCTCGACGAGCAGAACAACGAACTCGGCGTCGGTCAGCCGGGCATCCTCGCCATCGACCGCGCCAAGTCGCCGATGTGCTGGTTTGGCGGCTATGAAGGCGCGCCAACCAAAGCCTTTGTCGGCGATTACTACCTGAGCGGCGACACCGTGGAGTGGAACCCGGACGGCAGTATCAGTTTCGTCGGACGCAGCGACGACGTGATTACCACGTCTGGCTACCGCGTCGGCCCGTTCGATGTCGAAAGCGCGCTGATCGAACATCCTGCCGTGGTCGAAGCAGCGGTGGTCGGCAAACCCGATCCGGAGCGCACCGAACTGGTCAAAGCCTTCGTGGTGCTCAGCGCGCAATACCGCGCGGAGCCTGCGTTGGCGGAAGAACTTCGCCAGCACGTACGCAAGCGTCTGGCCGCGCATTCGTACCCGCGTGAAATCGAATTTGTCAGCGAATTGCCCAAAACCCCAAGCGGCAAATTGCAGCGCTTTATCTTGCGCAACCAGGAAATCGCCAAGGCTCAAAAGGCCGCGGCGCACAACGTTTCAGCTTGAATCGAAGGAAACAGTCATGCAGATCGAGAACAAGGTTTTTATCGTCACTGGCGGCGCGTCTGGCCTGGGAGCAGCCACCGCTGAGTTGCTGGTGAGTGCCGGCGCCAAAGTGATGCTGGTGGACATGAACGCCGAAGCGGTTGCCGCGCAGGCCAAACGGTTGGGTGCGCAAAGCGTCGTCGCCGACATCAGTAACGAAGCCGCCGCCGAAGCCGCCGTTCAAGCGACCGTCACTGCATTTGGCAGCCTCAACGGTCTGGTCAACTGCGCCGGCATCGTCCGTGGCGAGAAGATTCTCGGCAAGACCGGCCCGCACGCGCTGGCCAGTTTCGCCCTGGTGATCAACGTCAACCTGATCGGCAGCTTCAACATGCTGCGCCTGGCTGCAGCGGCGATTGCCGAGAGCGAGGCCAATGCCGACGGTGAGCGCGGTGTGATCATCAACACTGCCTCGGTAGCGGCGTTCGACGGCCAGATTGGTCAGGCCGCGTATGCAGCATCCAAGGGTGCCATCGCCAGCCTGACCCTGCCAGCCGCCCGCGAACTGGCGCGCTTCGGCATCCGCGTGATGACCATCGCCCCGGGCATTTTTGAAACGCCGATGATGGCCGGCATGACCCCGGAAGTCCGCGACTCGCTGGCTGCGGGCGTACCGTTCCCGCCGCGTCTGGGCAAGCCTGCCGAGTACGCCGCGCTGGTTCGGCATATCATCGAAAACAGCATGCTCAACGGCGAGGTGATCCGTCTCGACGGTGCCTTGCGCATGGCCGCCAAGTAAGGAGGATTTGTCATGACTATTTCCAACGATCCGATTGTTATCGTCAGCGCCGTTCGTACCCCGATGGGCGGTTTTCAGGGCGAACTGAAAAGCCTCACCGCGCCGCAACTCGGCGCTGCCGCCATCAAGGCAGCGGTTGAACGTGCCGGTGTCGCCAGCGATGCGGTCGATGAAGTGCTGTTCGGTTGCGTATTGCCCGCCGGCCTCGGTCAGGCCCCTGCGCGACAAGCAGCGCTGGGCGCCGGGCTGGATAAATCGACCCGTTGCACCACCGTCAACAAGATGTGCGGCTCGGGCATGGAAACCACCATCCTGGCCCACGACATGCTGGTCGCTGGCAGCGCCGATGTGGTGATCGCCGGCGGCATGGAAAGCATGTCCAACTCGCCCTATCTGCTGGATCGTGCCCGCGCCGGTTACCGCATGGGCCACGGCCGGGTGCTGGATTCGATGTTCCTCGACGGTCTCGAAGACGCCTACGACAAGGGGCGTCTGATGGGCACCTTCGCCGAGGAATGCGCCGACACCAATGAGTTCAGCCGTGAAGCGCAGGACGCCTTCGCCATCGCCTCGACCACCCGCGCGCAACAGGCGATCAAGGACGGCCGCTTCAAGGAAGAAATCGTCCCGCTGACCGTGACTGTCGGTAAAGAGCAGGTGCTGATCAGCAATGACGAACAGCCGCCGAAAGCCAAGCTGGACAAGGTCGCTTCGCTGAAACCGGCGTTCCGCGAGGGCGGTACGGTGACGGCGGCGAATTCCAGTTCGATCTCCGACGGTGCGGCGGCGCTGGTGCTGATGCGTCAGTCGCAGGCGCAGACACTTGGTTTGAAACCGCTGGCGGTCATTCACGGTCACTCGGCGTTCGCCGATACGCCGGGGCTGTTTCCGGTGGCACCGATCGGGGCGATCAACAAACTGGTGAAGAAGGCCGGTTGGTCGCTGGCCGAGGTTGACCTGTTTGAAGTCAACGAAGCGTTTGCGGTGGTTGCCATGGCAGCCATGAAGCACCTCGACATCCCGCACGAGAAACTCAATATCCACGGCGGCGCTTGTGCGCTGGGCCATCCGATTGGTGCGTCCGGTGCGCGGATTCTGGTGACGTTACTTTCGGCGTTGCGCCAGAACAATTTGAAACGCGGCATCGCAGCCATCTGCATTGGTGGCGGCGAAGCAACGGCCATGGCCGTGGAGTGCGTTTACTGACACACGCAATCCCCCTGTAGGAGCTGCCGAAGGCTGCGATCTTTTGACTTTAGTTCGCAAAAAAAAAGATCAAAAGATCGTCCGATCGCGGCCCGAGGCTCCGGCAGCTCCTACAGGGAATCGTGTGGTAACCCGGATTTAAGGACTCACCATGATCCCCAACGAAGACCAACAACAGATCCGCGACATGGCCCGGCAGTTTGCCGAGGAACGGCTGAAACCGTTCGCCGCCGAGTGGGATCGCGAGCACCGCTTTCCCAAGGAAGCCATTGGCGAGATGGCCGAACTGGGCTTTTTCGGCATGCTCGTGCCGGAGCAGTGGGGCGGTTGCGACACCGGTTACCTGGCCTACGCCATGGCCCTGGAAGAAATCGCCGCCGGCGACGGTGCCTGCTCGACGATCATGAGCGTGCACAATTCGGTCGGTTGCGTGCCGATCCTCAAGTTCGGCAACGACGACCAGCGTGAACGCTTCCTCAAACCGCTGGCCAGCGGTGCGATGCTCGGTGCGTTCGCCCTGACCGAACCGCAGGCCGGTTCCGACGCCAGCAGCCTGAAGACTCGCGCACGTCTGGAAGGCGATCATTACGTGCTGAACGGCTGCAAACAGTTCATCACCTCCGGGCAGAACGCCGGGATCGTGATCGTCTTTGCGGTGACCGATCCCGGTGCCGGCAAGCGCGGGATCACCGCGTTTATCGTGCCGACCGATTCGCCGGGCTACAAGGTCGCCCGTGTCGAAGACAAGCTCGGCCAGCACGCGTCGGACACTTGCCAGATTCTCTTCGAAGACGTCAAAGTGCCGGTCGCCAACCGGCTGGGTGAGGAGGGCGAAGGTTACAAAATCGCCCTGGCCAACCTCGAAGGTGGCCGTGTCGGTATCGCCTCGCAATCGGTGGGCATGGCCCGTGCAGCATTCGAAGCGGCGCGCGATTACGCCCGTGACCGTGACACCTTTGGCAAGCCGATCATCGAACACCAGGCCGTTGCGTTTCGCCTCGCCGATATGGCGACGCAAATCGCCGTCGCCCGGCAAATGGTGCATTACGCGGCGGCGTTGCGTGACAGCGGTCAACCGGCGCTGGTTGAAGCGTCCATGGCCAAACTGTTTGCATCCGAGATGGCCGAGAAAGTCTGCTCGATGGCCTTGCAGACGCTCGGCGGTTACGGTTATCTCAACGATTTCCCGCTGGAGCGCATTTACCGTGACGTGCGCGTCTGCCAGATCTACGAAGGCACCAGCGATATTCAGCGCATGGTTATTTCGCGCAATCTCTGACAAGGAATTTTATTCATGACGTACGAAACGATTCTCCTGGAAAATCACGGCCGCGTGGGCCTGATCACGCTCAATCGGCCGCAGGCGCTCAACGCGCTGAACGCACAACTGGTCAGCGAAGTGAATCAGGCACTTGATGCGCTGGAAGCGGATGCCAACATCGGTTGCATCGTCATCACCGGCTCAAAAAAGGCTTTCGCTGCCGGCGCCGACATCAAGGAAATGGCCGAACTGACTTATCCGCAGATCTACATGGACGACCTGTTCAGCGACAGTGATCGCGTGGCCAACCGCCGCAAGCCGATCATCGCCGCGGTCAATGGCTTCGCTCTCGGCGGTGGCTGTGAGCTGGCGTTGATGTGCGACTTTATCCTGGCCGGCGACAACGCCAAATTCGGCCAGCCGGAAATCAACCTCGGCGTGCTGCCGGGCATGGGCGGCACACAACGTTTGACTCGTGCTGTGGGCAAAGCCAAAGCCATGGAAATGTGCCTGAGCGGGCGTTTGATCGACGCGATTGAAGCTGAACGTTGCGGCATCGTCGCGCGGATCGTGCCGAGTGATGAATTGCTGGACGAAGCGCTGAAGGTCGCCGCGGTGATCGCCAGCAAATCGCTGCCGATTGCGATGATGGTCAAGGAAAGCGTCAACCGTGCGTTTGAGGTCAACCTGACGGAGGGTGTGCGGTTTGAGCGCCGGGTGTTCCATGCGGCGTTTGCGACGCAGGATCAGAAGGAAGGGATGGCAGCGTTTGTGGCCAAGCGGGCGCCTGAGTTCAAGGGTAAGTAATTCGCGAGCTTGACTGGCCTCATCGCCAGCCTGCTGGCGATGCTTTTAGAAGATCAAAAGATCGCAGCCTGCGGCAGCTCCTACACGGGAATATGTGTTTCCTTGTAGGAGCTGCCGCAGGCTGCGATCTTTTGCTTTTAGAGCTGGTAGTTCTTCAGTTCCCGAGCAATCACCATCCGTTGAATCTCGCTCGACCCTTCATAAATCTGGGTAATCCGCGCATCGCGATAGTACTTCTCGACCGGATAGTCTTCCAGATAGCCATACCCGCCATGAATCTGAATCGCCGACGAGCAAACCTTCTCGGCCATTTCCGAGGCAAACAACTTGGCCTGTGAAGCCTCCGACAAACACGGTTTGCCCGCCGTGCGCAAACGCGCCGCATGCAGAATCATCAGCCGTGCCGCGTTCAATTGCATGTGCATGTCGGCCAGCAGATTGGCGATGCTCTGGTGCTCGTTGATCGGCTTGCCGAACTGCACTCGATCCCGCGAATAAACCAACGCCGCTTCAAACGCCGCACGGGCAATCCCCAACGCTTGCGCGGCAATGCCGATGCGTCCGCCTTCAAGGTTGGACAGGGCAATCGCCAGACCTTTGCCGCGCTCGCCAAGCAGATTGGCCTCGGGAATGCTGCAGTTGTTCAGCGTCACCGCACAGGTGTCGGAAGCGCGGATGCCCATTTTGTGTTCGGTGCGATCGACGATGAACCCCGGTGTATCGGTGGGCACCAGAAACGCCGAAATGCCTTTCTTGCCCAGATCCGGGTCAGTCACCGCAAACACGATCGCCAGTTTTGCCCGTTTGCCGTTGCTGACAAATTGCTTGGCGCCGTTGATCACCCACTGGCCATCGCGTAACTCGGCGCGAGTGCGCAGGTTGTGCGCTTCGGAACCGGCCTGCGGTTCGGTCAGACAGAAGCAGCCGATCACCGCGCCGCTGGCCAGATCCGCCAGCCAGGTCTGTTTCTGCGCTTCGCTGCCGTAATTCATCACTGGGCCGCAACCGACCGAGTTGTGGATGCTCATGAACGCGCCCGTCGCGCCATCGCCGGCGGAAATCTCTTCCACGGCCAGCGCATAAGCGACGTAATCAACGTAAGTGCCGCCCCATTCTTCGGGCACGACCATACCCAGCAGACCCAAGTCGCCCATCTTCGCCACGAGGGCGTCGTCGATCCAGCCAGCCTTTTCCCAGGCTTGCGCATGAGGTGCGATTTCGCCGCGGGCAAAGTCCCGGGCCATGTCGCGGATCATCACTTGTTCTTCAGTCAGTTCGAGATCGTGCATGGCTCAGCTCCCGCTCTCAGCAAAACCGTGGAAGAAACTCGCCACATGCGCAGGGTCCAGCGCGGCGAGGTTTGGCGGGTTCCAGCGCGGTGTCTTGTCTTTGTCGATCAGCAGGGCGCGCACACCTTCGATCAGGTCACCGCGGGCGAACCACTGACGATCCAGGTGCAGTTCGAGGGCGAAGCACTGTTCCAGGCTCAAGTGCCGGCCGCGACGGAGCATTTCCAGGGTAACGGCCGTGGCCAGCGGTGAGCGGGTTTCCAGCAGATCAGCCGTGGTGGTCGCCCATTCATGGCTGTCAGCCACGGTCACGGCACGCAGTTGCTCGACCATGCTTGGCACGTCCGGCAGCGCGAAGAAGTGGTCGATGGCCGGACGCAAGGCTTCAAGCGGCGCATCGGGCAGGGTTTGCACGCCGTGTTTGGCCAACAGGTTTTGCAGCGACTTGAGTGGCGTGTCCTGCCATTCCATCTGATCGAGTTTTTCATCGAGGATGGCCAGTTTGCTGCTGTCCAGATACCAGTCAGCGAGCCCGCAATACAACGCATCGGCAGCGCGGATCTGCACGCCGCTGACGCCCAGGTAGATCCCCAGCTCGCCGGGAATGCGCGGCAGGAAATAGCTGCCGCCGACGTCCGGGAAATAACCGATGGCCACTTCCGGCATTGCCAGTCGGCTCTTTTCGGTGACCACGCGCAGATCGGCGCCTTGCACCAGGCCCATGCCGCCACCGAGGACAAATCCGTCCATCAGGGCCAGCACCGGTTTGCGGTAATGGTGAATCGTCAGGTCGAGGGCGTATTCCTCGACGAAGAAATCTTCGTGCAGCGTGTCGCCGCTCTTGAAACTGTCGTAAAGCGAACGAATGTCGCCACCGGCGCAGAAGGCTTTGTCACCGGCACCGCGCAGCACAACGGCGTGCACATCGGCGTCGCTCGCCCAAGCGTCGAGCTGCTGTTGCAGCAGGCGAACCATGTCGAGGGTAATGGCGTTGAGGCCGGCGGGGCGGTTAAGGGTCAGGTGACCGATGTGGTTGCGAACCTCGGCCAGCACTTCGTTTTGCGTGGCATCCATGGACAGAGTCCGCGGGGATGAAGCCTGAGCAGTCATCACTAACTCCCTGCTTTTATTGTCTTTATTCGAGAAGCTCGCACGCGAGCGTTAACGGATCGTAACAGTGCAAATTTGCCGTGTACAACGGGGATATCTGCAGGGGCTGTGTGCGTTTTTACATCAGGTGATGGAATGCAGTACCAGTGTAGGAGCTGCCGAAGGCTGCGATCTTTTGATCTTGAAAAATCCACATCAAAAGATCGCAGCCTTCGGCAGCTCCTACAAAGAGTTCGAGGGAGTCAGGACGGGCGGGTAAAGACTTCACCAATACTGCGCCGCTTGGCATGCAGTTCACTGGCGTGGATCAGTTGCTCAAGATCTTCAGGCGTGATGTCGATGAACGCCTCCATGTCGGCCAGCGCCAGTTTCAGGTCTTCAGCCGTAATCGCCTGGCTGTCGACCGGGGCAACCACGGGCGCAGGTTCGGCGGGGCGTTTCGGGTAACGAATGCGCGTCAGGTTGTTGTAGGCCAAGGCACTGGCCAACATGCACGCAGCCCCCAGCATCACTGGCTCCATGGCTTTCCAGTCCAGGGCGATGGTTGCCGGGTCGGCCAGCACCAGAGTCAGTGCCAACGCGCCGGCCGGTGGGTGCAGGCAGCGCAACCAGCACATCAGAATCAACGCCATGCCCGCCGCCAGGCACGCGCTACCGAGTGTTCGGCCGAGCACATGAGCGACCAGCAGCGCTACGACGCCGGCACACAGATAGCCGCCCAGAATCGACCAAGGCTGGGCGAGGGCGCCGGACGATACGGCGAACAGCAGCACCGCCGACGCGCCCAACGGGCCGATCAGGTGATAAGCCACTTCATGCCCGAAGACCTGGGCGCACAACCACACGCTGAACAGCGTCCCCAGTGCCATGCCGATAGCGGCGCGGCTCCATTCGGTCGGGCGGGTGTTGATGGCGGCGGGTAACCAGCGAGCGAGCATGTAAAACCGATCCTTGCAAAAATCCGGGCAAAAAAAAGGACTTGCCCGGTAAATCCGGTAAGCCCTCGAAGTGTTCCAACATTGGGGGAGGAACGCGCACAGTGTGCCGATCATTCTCGATGCTGACAAATTCATATTAATGCAGTTTGAGTGCATTACTTTTGCATTGAAGCGACCCTGCGCCCACTGACAAAACACAGATAACCACCCAATCCCGCCAGAATACTCAGCGCATAAAACATGCTCGGCGCCGGCGTGTGCATCAGCAGAAACCCACACATTACCGGACTTAGAGCACCGCCCAGTGCCGCGAGATTCTGTGCGCCGTAGTAGCTGCCGCGCAGTTCTTCCGGGGCCAGGGTATCGACGAAGAGGAAATCCGCCGGGTAGATGATCATCTCGCCCAAGGTGAAAATGAACATTGCCACGCACCAGCCGATGAGGCTGTCGGCGAAACTGAAGCCGATCAACCCGACGATGAACAGCGCGGTGCCCCCGGCAATCCAGTACCGCAGGTGTTCACGTTTGAGGAAGCGGCCAATCTGGTATTGCAGCAGGATAACCGTGATCGCGTTGCAGGCGAGCAGGGCGGCCATGGTGTCGAGGGTCTGTTGCTGAGTGTGCGTCACCAGCAGGTACTGCGACAGGTACAAAGTGAATCGCCCGTGCACCAACGTGCTGAGCAGGCAGCCGAGAGTGAACAGGACCATCGTGCGGTCGTTTTTCAGAATGATCAGGGTATTCAGAAAGCTTTGCGGCTGGCCGAGCGGCGATATCGGGTTCACCTCCCTGGCGGCGCCGAGCAGCAGGAACACGCTGCCACACGCAATCGCCCCGGCGACGATAAAAGGCGCGGCAGGCTGGATGCCGGCAATCACCACGCCAATCATCGGGCCGACGGCGTAACCGATGTTGGTCAGCGTGTAGGTCAGGGAAAACGCCTTGACCCGCTGGCCGACGGGCAGGTTCTCGCTGAGGATCGCCTTGGAGCAGATCAGGAACAGCGCCGAGGCGGTTTCGCTGATGATCAGCACCAGCGTGACCAGGTACAGATTCTGCGCGAAGGTCAGCAGCATCAGGCCGATACCGCTCGACAGCATGGTCAGAATCAGCAACTGGCGCTTGTTCAGCCGATCAATGATGTAGCCCCCATAAAGCGACAGCAGTGTGGCGCTGAACACCGCAATGCCCAGCAGCAGCCCGACGTCCTGTGGGTTGAGGCCAAGTTTGTTGCTGAGAAACAAGGTCAGCAATGGGCTGATCAGGGCACGGCTGATGACGACTGTCAGCGAGCTGATCATCAGCCGGCGGATCAGGGGAGAGTAGGTGGCCACGAAGAGGTCAATGTCCTTATTTCAAATGCACAGGCGGGCGTCGCCATCCTCACCGGGTCTCAGTCACCGGTCAACCTGACACAACAAAATCCCCTATGTAGGAGCTGCCGAAGGCTGCGATCTTTAACAATCAAGATCAAAAGATCGCAGCCTTCGGCAGCTCCTACATGGGGCCTCGTGTTCGCAATAAACCGCTCAGGCGACGTCGGACGCATGGGGCCATTGTTGTAGCGGGATTGGCAATTTGCGCGACTCGCCACGGCCCATCGGGAAGTACTGGAAGCCGTTACGCGCCAGCCGCTCGGCGTCGTACAGATTGCGACCGTCGAAGATCACCGGGGTGTTGAGGCGCTGCTTGATGAGGTCGAAATCCGGCGCCTTGAACTGCTGCCATTCGGTGCAGATGATCAATGCGTCGGTGCCGGGCAATGTTGACTCCGGTGTGCCCATCAACATCAGCTTCGACTCGTCCGGGTAGAGGTTCTGGGTTTGCTGCATGGCCTCGGGATCGAACGCGCGCACGCTGGCGCCGGCGGCCCAGAGTTCTTCCAGCAAGACCCGGCTCGGTGCATCGCGCATGTCGTCGGTATTGGGTTTGAACGCTAGACCCCACAGGGCGAAGGTCTTGCCGCGCAGTTCGCCTTGGTAGAACGCATTGATGCGCTCGAACAGTTTGTGCTTCTGCCGCTGGTTGATCGCTTCGACCGCTTGCAGCAAGTCGCTGGAGCAGTGCGCCTGTTCGGCACTGTGGATCAACGCGCGCATGTCCTTGGGAAAGCATGAACCGCCATAACCACAACCCGGATAGATAAAGTGGTATCCGATGCGCGTGTCGGCGCCGATGCCCTGGCGCACCGATTCGATGTCGGCACCCAAGTGTTCGGCCAGTTCGGCGATCTGGTTGATGAAGCTGATCTTGGTCGCGAGCATGCAGTTGGCGGCGTACTTGGTCAGCTCGGCGCTGCGCAGGTCCATGAACATGATGCGGTCATGGTTGCGGTTGAAGGGCGCGTACAGATCGCGCATCACATCACGCACCTCATCGCCCTCGCAGCCGATGACGATGCGGTCCGGGCGGCGGCAGTCGGCGACGGCGGAGCCTTCCTTGAGAAATTCCGGGTTTGAGACGATATCGAAATGCAGCAACCGACCCACTTTGATCAAAGCCTTTTCGATGTGCGCGCGCAAGGTGTCGCCCGTGCCCACCGGCACCGTGGATTTCTCTACCAGAATCAGCGGTTGCTCACGGTGACGGGCAATCGCATCGCCGACCGAGAGCACGTAGCGCAAATCGGCCGAGCCGTCTTCACGGGACGGCGTGCCCACCGCAATGAACGCCACCCGGCCATGCTGGACGGCGAGTTTTTCATCGGTGGTGAACAACAGGCGTTTCGCATCCAGCCCCTCGAGCACCAGGCTGGCCAGCCCCGGTTCGAAAATGCTGACGTGGCCCTGACTCAGCAAGTCGACCTTGTTCTGGTCGACGTCCATACACACCACGTCATGCCCGACTTCGGCCAGCACAGCCGCTTGCACCAGACCGACGTAACCGCTGCCAAATACCGTGATTTTCATGAAGCACTCCTGAATGCGGACGCGCGAGCCAGATGAGTGTTGATCGGTTGATGACCGCGATCAGGGTAGACAGGGGCATGTTTCAATTCGTCTATCGCGCTTGCAACGTCCGCCCGGTTGTCTGAAAAACACGGAATTTCAAGGGCTTGGAATACCGGTCGGGGAATGCCTGATTGACTTTTAAGCCCTTGGCCGGCAGGTTGTGAGCCTTTTCCGGCAACCGGTTGCATTCAGGTTTTGCCGTTTTTTGTCATGTTGTAATGAACTGTTTTCCATTCAAGGCCGTTTCGTTTGATTGACTTGTCGAGTATTGAATCCACCCCGTCCAACACTAATCCGCTGACGCTTTATCTGGCACGTCTGGCGCCTTCCAGCCAGTTGACCATGCGCTACGTTTTGCAGGATGCCGCCGACCGCCTCGGTTTCGAAGAAGTGAATATCGAGGAAATCCCCTGGCACGCGCTGCAACCTGAGGATGTGGTGGCATTGGTCGCCGCATTGCGCGCCGACGGTTATGCGCCCAACACCTCGTCGCTTTACGTGAATGCCGTACGCGGGGTGATGAACGAAGCCTGGCGCATGAGCCTGATCAGCCAGGATCATTTGTTGAAGATGCGTTCGGTCAAGGGCATCGCCGGCACGCGGTTGTCGCAGGGCCGCAACCTCAAGCGCACGCTGATTCATGAATTGATGGAAGTCTGCGCCGCTGATCCGCGTCCGCAGGGGCTGCGTGACGCAGCAGTGATTGCGCTGCTGTACGGCACCGGCATGCGCAAATCCGAGTCGGTGGATCTGGATTTGAATCAGGTCGATTTCACTGAGCGCAGCCTGACCGTCATCGGCAAGGGCAACAAGCAACTGATCAAGTATGCCCCGGCGTGGGCGTTCGCCAAGCTCGATGCGTGGCTGGAACTGCGTAGATCACAGCTCAAGGAAGGTGAAAGCGATGACGGGTTTCTGTTCAATCGCATCCGTCGTGGCAGCCACATCACCCGCGAGCGCATCACCAAACACGCGATCTATTATATCGCCCGTCAACGTGGCACGCAGGTCGGGGTGAAGATCATGCCCCACGATTTCCGCCGTTCGTTCATCACCCGGGTGATCGAAGAGCATGATCTGTCGATTGCGCAGAAACTCGCGCATCACAGCAACATCCAGACCACCGCCAACTACGATGTGCGTGACGACAACGAGCGGCGGCGGGCGGTGGATCGCTTCGATCTCTGATCAGGAGGAGGGCGGGCAACCGCGCGACCCACTGGCGGCCTGAATGATTTGCGCGGCAAGACGTTTGACGTTGTTTTGCTGCGCCGTCACCAGTTCGTCGATGCTTGGCCCGGAAGGCGTTTGCAGGACGGAACGGCAGGTCAGCAGTGCGCTGTCAGTCGCGCCGAGTGGCCGCAAACGCCATTTGACGTCGATCAAACCGTACTGGCCGGGGATCGAATCGAAGCGCTGCACGTCGACGCGCACCGAGAGTTTCTGCTGGCCGCTGGCACTGCTCAACTGGTCGACCAAGGCACTGCGCAATTCATCCGCGAGCGTCGCGCCCCACCAATCAGTCTCCAGTATCGCCAGGCCACTGTTGCCCTGGCGGATGACGATTTGTGCGCGATCGACCTGCGGCGGCACGGTGACGCCTTCAATGGCGATCTCCGATCCGCTTCGGCCAGAACCCGGTTGTGCCGGTACCAGCGTGTGAAAGCTGATCGGATCGCTACGACAAGCGCCAAGCAGCATCAATGCAGCGAGCACGGTGATCTTCAACGGTAAAGCCATGGTTCAGCTCCTGTGCTCAATTACGTGGCGGTCCTTTAAGGTCCATCGGCCCGGCGTTTTCGGGACGACCGCGAATCAACGATTCCGGATGACGACCCAGGTAATCCGAGAACTCACGCAGGGAGCGCGACATGCGAGAGAGCTCGTCGAGAGTCTCATTGATTTTTTCCCGCTGCGGTGAATCATCGGCCAGCGTGGAGTTGGCGGACTGCAGGGTTTTGCTGACATCGGCGAGGGTGCTCTGTACGCCCGGCAAGGTTTTCGCATTGAACTGGGTCAGGCCTTTGCGCAACTCGACCAGGTTGCCATCGAGGTTGTTGGCGATCCGTTCCACCGGCAGTTTGTTGATTTTGTCGACCATCGCTTCGAGTTTTTCCTGCAACTGTTCGAGGCTGCCGGGCACGGTCGGTATGACCACGGGACGAGCCGTCGGATCGAAGGCGACTTTTTCGGCTTTAGGGAAGAAGTCCAGCGCCACATACAGTTGGCCCGTGAGCAGGTTGCCGCTGCGGGCCTGGGCGCGCAGGCCGTTGTCGATAAAGGTGCCCATCAGGCGTATGCCGGCGGCTTCGTCGTTGGGGTCGTGCTTGAAGGCCGTGAGCATTTTGCTGTAGGCCTGACCGAGGCGCTGCGGGTAAATGACGATGCCGACGTTCAGCGGGAAGCTGCGTTTTTTCGCGTCGAAATCCAGATTGATCCCCACCACCCGGCCAATCTCCATGCCGAGGAACTCCACCGGTGCGCCCACTTTCAGCCCACGCAGGGCCTGGTCGAAGCGCAAGCTCAGGTATTGCGCCTTGCCGTTGGGCGGGGCGAGGGCGGTCAACTGGTCTTCGAACAGCTCGAAATCTTTGTCATCGGCCGCAGCGACATCGTTGGGGCTGTAATCCGGCGCCCGGAAGGCAATGCCGCCGACCAGCATGGACGACAACGACTCGGTCTTGACCTGGAAGCCGTTGGCGCCAACGCTGACGTCTATACCGCTGGCGTTCCAGAAGCGGGTGTTTTCAGTGACGAAGGCATCGTTGGGCGAATGAATGAAGATTTCGATGTCGACGCCTTTGCCGTCCTTGCTGAGGGTGTAGGCGACCACTTGGCCCACCGGGATCTTGCGGTAGTAAACCGGCGAACCGATGTCCAGCGAGCCGAGATCCTGGGTGTGCAGCATGAAGCGCTTGCCCGGTTCGCCGTAGGTGATGGGCGGCGGGTTCTCCAACCCCTTGAACTGCTTGGCGCGGTTATTGGCCTGGCCAATGTCGGCGCCGATGTAGTCGCCGGAGAGTAGGGTGTCGATACCGGACACGCCGCCAGCGCCGATGCGTGGGCGTACCACCCAGTACTGCGAGTCTTCGCGGGTAAAGCTTTCGGCCTGCTTGGCCAGTTTGATGGTGGCGTTGACGCTTTTCTGGTCATCGCTCAGCTCGACATCGGTGACCTGGCCGATGACCACGTTGCGATACTTGACCTCGGTCTTGTTCGCCACCAGCCCGCTGCCGGTCTTGAAGTTGATGACGATGGTCGGCCCTTCCTGCATCAGGTTGTGCACGACCAGCGAAATACCCACCAGCACCGCGACAATCGGCACGATCCATACCAGCGATATGCTGAAGCGTCGGGTTTTTATGGGGGCCTGGCCTGGTGCTCGTGGCTCGTCGATGGCTGACGACTTCATCCGTGTCCTCCTCTGATAATTGGGCACTGAGCGTCAGGAACGCAAAAGCACTTCATCAATATAGAAGTGCTTGGCGATAGAGCAAATATGTCTAGCAGTCGGGCGCCATGAATAATGATCGGCAGGTGAAATGCGCTCACCAAACCCCTGTAGGAGCTGTCGAGTAAAACGAGGCTGCGATCTTTTGATCTTCATTCAAATCAAAATCAAAATCAAAAGATCGCAGCCTTCGGCAGCTCCTACAGGGGATCGTGCATGTGCCAGTGTGGTGGGGTGGCGGTGTAGGAGCTGTCGAGTAAAACGAGGCTGCGATCTTTTGATCTTCTTTCAGATCAAGATCAAAAGATCGCAGCCTTCGGCAGCTCCTACAGGGGGCGTGCTTGGGTTAGCCCATAAGTTCGCGCAGGCGATACCAGAACATGCCCAGTGCCAGCAGCGGCGAACGCAGGGCCGGGCCGCCGGGGAAGGTCATGTGTGGCACGCCGCTGAACACGTCCATGCCCTGACTGTGGCCCGCATGAATCGCCTCGCCGAGCAGTTTGGCGCACCAGTGAGTGACGTTCAGGCCATGACCGGAGTAACCCTGGGCGTAGAACACATTCGGATGCTGCTTGAGGCGCCCGACCTGAGGAAAACGGTTGGCGGTGATGCCGATCTTGCCGCCCCACTGATAATCGATGCGCACGTCGGCCAGTTGCGGGAATACCTTGAGCATCTTCGGGCGCATGTAAGCGGCGATGTCTGCCGGGTCTCGCCCGGAGTAATGGCAGGCACCGCCGAACAACAAGCGCCGGTCCGCCGAGAGCCGGTAGTAATCGAGTCCGACCTTCTGATCACACAGGGCCAGATTGTGCGGGATCAGTTGCGCGGCGCGCTCCTTTGATAACGGCTCGGTGGCAATGATGTAGCTACCGGCGGGCAGTACTTTGCCGCTGAGCTGAGGTTCGAGTTCATCCAGATGCGCGTTGCAACCGAGCACCAGGCTGCCGGCACGCACAGTGCCCGTGGCGCAACGCACCTGAGCCGTCGTGCCATGGATGATTTCCAGTACCGGGCTCTGCTCGAATATTTTCACGCCAAGTGACGCCGCCAGTCGCGCTTCGCCTTGCACCAGATCCAGTGGATGTAAATGGCCCGAGCCTATGTCGATCAGACCGCCCGCATAACCTTCGGCATTTACCACTTGCCGGCGAATCTGCTCGGGGCCGACCAGTCGAGTTTCATGGGCATAGCCGAGTTCGGCGAGGCTGACTTGTTCGTCCTTGAACGCGGCAAATTGCGCCGGCGTATTCGCCAGTTCACAGAAACCCCAACGCAGATCGCATTCGATGCCGTTGTCTGTAATGCGCTGGCGCACCAGGTCCACCGAATCGATCCCGGCGCGCTGCAAATAGCGCACGCCTTCCTGGCCTACATACTTGGCGAAACCTTCGACCTCGTGGCCAATCCCGCGGATCAATTGACCGCCATTGCGGCCGCTGGCGCCCCAGCCAATCCGCCGCGCCTCGATCAACACCACCGACAGCCCGCGCTGAGCCAGCTCGATGGCGGTGTTGACCCCGGTGAACCCGCCGCCGATCACGCAGACATCGACGCTCAGATCACCGTCCAGGACGGGGTAGGGTGTGGTCGCCCGAGCCGAGGCTGCGTAGTAGGAGCGGGCGTGTTCGTGGCTGTGCTGATTCATTTGTTCGACTTCACTTTGCTCCAGGAACGGGTCATCAAACGCATGATCGCCTGGGGCGGGGTAGAGGAGATGTAGAGCTTGTCGAGCACCGCTTGAGACGGATACACCTCTGGGTTGTTGACCAGCTCCTGATCCATGTACTGCTTGGCGGCCGGGTTCGGGTTGGCATAACCGACCGAACCGCTGACCTTGGCGATCACTTGTGGATCGAGCAGGTAATTGATGAACGCGTGGGCTTCTTTGGTATTACCGGCGTCGGCCGGAATCGCCAACAGGTCGAACCACAGGTTGGCGCCTTCTTTCGGGATCGCGTAGGCGATGTTCACGCCGTTCTTGGCTTCCTTGGCGCGGTTGGCCGCCTGGAACACGTCGCCGGAATAACCGAACGCCACGCAGATGTCGCCATTGGCCAGGTCCGACACGTATTTCGACGAGTGGAAGTAGGTGATGTACGGGCGAATGCTCAGCAGTTTGGCTTCGGCCTTCTTATAGTCTTCGGGATTCTCGCTGCGCGGATCCAGGCCCATGTAGTTGAGGATGGCCGGGAACACTTCGTCGGCAGAGTCCATCATCGACACGCCGCACTGGCTGAGTTTCTTCAGGTTTTCCGGTTCGAACAGCACGGCCCAGGAATCGATGTGATCGATGCCCAACACTTGTTTGACCTTGTCGACGTTGTAGCCGATGCCGTTGGTGCCCCACAGGTACGGCACGGAATGCTCGTTGCCCGGGTCGTTTTTCTCCAGCAGTTCGAGCAGTTTCGGGTCGAGGTTTTTCCAGTTGGGCAGTTGCGAGCGGTCCAGTTTGAGGAACGCCCCGGCTTTTACCTGACGGGCGAGGAAGTGGTTGGACGGCACCACCACGTCATAACCGGTGCGGCCGGCGAGGAGCTTGCCTTCGAGGGTTTCGTTGGAGTCGAAAACGTCGTAGATCACCTTGATCCCGCTCTGGCTCTGGAAGTCGGCGAGGGTGGTTTCACCGATGTAGTCAGTCCAGTTGTAGACGCTGACCTGTGGCTGGGCGTGGGCTACGGCGCTGAACAGAACGCTCAGGCTGAGCGGGATCAGGGATTTCAATAGACGCATATCGACACCTCTTTAAATTATTGGATTTTTCAGGTGGTTCACTGGTGTTTGGGCTGCCGTCATCGCGAGCAGGCTCACTCCTACAGGGGATCGCATTTCAAATGTAGGAGTGAGCCTGCTCGCGATGGCGGCGGTACAGACGATGAAGGACTTAGACGCTCATCATCAGGAACTCACGCTCCCACGAGCTGATCACGCGCTTGAAGTTTTCATGCTCGGCACGCTTCACTGCGACATAACCCCGGACGAACTTGCTGCCCAGATACTCGGCCACGGTGGCGCACTCTTCCATCTGCGTCAGCGCTTCTTCGATGGTGATCGGCAGGCGCAGGTTGCGGCGCTCGTAGGCACGACCTTCGACGCCCGCACTCGGCTCGACCTTCTCGACCATGCCGAGGTAACCGCACAACAGGCTCGCGGCAATCGCCAGATACGGGTTGGCATCGGCGCCCGGCAAGCGGTTTTCCACGCGCATCGCCTCAGGGCTGGACGTCGGCACACGCAAGCCGACGGTGCGGTTTTCTTCGCCCCATTCGACGTTCACTGGCGCCGACGTGTCCGGCAGGAAGCGGCGGAACGAGTTGACGTTGGGCGCAAACATCGGCAGGACTTTCGGGATGTACTTCTGCAAACCGCCGATGTAATGCAGGAACAGTTCGCTCATCTGCCCATCAGCGGTGGCGAAGATCGGTTTGCCGGTGGCGATTTCCACCACGCTCTGGTGAATGTGCATGGCGCTGCCCGGCTCGTCGCCCACAGGCTTGGCCATGAACGTCGCCGCGACGTTGTGCTTGAGCGCAGCCTCACGCATGGTGCGTTTGAACACGGTGATCTGGTCGGCCAGATCCAGGGCGTCGCCGTGACGGAAGTTGATTTCCATCTGCGCAGGGCCGTCTTCGTGGATCAGTGTGTCGAGGTCCAGGCCTTGCAGCTCGCACCAGTCATAGACGTCTTCGAACAGCGGATCGAATTCGTTGGCGGCATCGATGGAAAAAGACTGACGGCCACTTTCAGCACGGCCCGAGCGGCCCAGTGGCGCCTTGAGCGGCAGATCCGGGTCTTCGCAGCGCTGGGTCAGGTAGAACTCCATTTCCGGCGCAACAATCGGCTTCCAGCCTTTATCGGTGTACAGCTGCAAGACTTTCTTCAGCACGTTGCGTGGCGACAGTTCGATCGGGTTGCCGAACTTGTCGAAGGTGTCGTGGATGACGATGGCGGTCGGCTCGATCGCCCATGGAATCACGTAGACCGCGTCCGCCACAGGCTTGCAGACCATATCGATGTCAGCCGGGTCGAGCAGGTCGTAGTAGATGTCGTCGTCGACAAAATCCCCGGTTACCGTTTGCAGCAGCACACTTTCCGGCAGGCGCATGCCTCGCTCATGCAGGAACTTGTTGGTCGGTGCGATCTTGCCGCGGGCAATGCCGGTCAGGTCGCTGACCACACATTCGACTTCGGTAATCTTGTGATCTTTCAGCCAAGTGAACAGCTGATCGAAAGGGGCATTCATAAAGACCTCGTTATTGGTTTTATTGACGCCGGGGAGGGCGGGTTTCATCTTCCGCCCCTTCCCCTGTAGCGCGTTGACGACTATCTTGGGCGAGCCTTACCGTTCCATCTATCCACTTTAAGCACACCAAAGCGCACCAAAAGAGTGCGCAAGGTCACCCCATGACAACGTGTAATTCGCTCCAGGTTCAAGCTTTCAACACCGCCGATGTGGCCGAGCAAGTCCGCGCCACGCCGGGCTGGGTTCAGCATTACCAACAGATGTCGCCGGGCCATTTCGCCGGGCAGATCCGCTATCTGGATTTGCAGGGCGTCGAGGTCTACGAAGAGCAGATGAACACCCGGGTCGAGCAAAATTTCAGCGCGCCATCGGGTGCTTTGGCGTTCTGTTTTGATCGCAGTGACAACGCGCTGTACCTGCTCAATGAAGAGAGCCGCAACATCTGGATCACCCCGGAGAACTATCAGGAAATTGCGGTAGTGTTCGGCCCGGAATTCGTTCGCCAGCACGGTCTGGATGTGGCCAGACTCGAAGGCCTGTTCATGACGCCGCTCAATGGCGGGCAGAACGCCTTGTTCAGTCGCTGGTTAAGCTCAACTCTCACGAAGTTGCCGCAACCCATTGATCTGATTGAAAAAGAGATGCTTACTCAGCAGTTGCTTGAGGACTGTTTGTTCATTCTTGATAACGCTCGGGTGCATCTGGATCGCAGCGAATTGCAGCGCCGCACCGAAGAGCGAATGATCATGAAGCGCGTCGCCGAATGGGCGGCGGATTCACCCGAAGAAACGCTCAATCTGCTGGAGCTTTCGCAAGTGGCGGGTGTTCCGCTGCGGCAATTGCAGCAAGCCTTCAAGCACTTCACCGGGATGACGCCGAGCCATTGGTTGCGCTTGCGCCGGTTGAACAGTGCGCACCGCGAGTTGCTCAAGCGCAGGCCGACGGAAACCACGGTGGCCGAGGTCGCGATGCATTGGTCGTTTTGGCACTTGGGGCGGTTTTCCAGTAGCTATCGAGCGCTGTTCAAAGAGTTGCCCAGCGAGACCCTCAAGCGTTCGCGAATCGCCTGACCAACAAAAAAGACCTTTGTCTAAAACGTGAAGTTAATTAGAATCAGTCTCATTTGAATCTAACTTCGCGCAGGGTCTCTTGAGATGATTGAAGCAGCAGCGCCCTCGGAGCAGAACCTGCACGACCTGTACCGGGATCACCGGGGCTGGCTGGAAACCTGGTTGCGTCGGCGCATGGGCAACGCCTGGGATGCGGCTGATCTGAGTCAGGATACCTTCCTGCGCGTGCTGTCCAGTGCGCAACCCCTGATCGATATTCAGGAACCGCGAGCCTATCTGCTGACCGTGGGCAAACGCCTGCTGAGCAACTTCTACACCCGCCGCCAACTCGAAAAAGCCTATCTGCAAGCACTGGCGCAATTGCCGGAGGAGAGCGTGCCTTCGCCAGAGCAGCGCTGGCTGCTGCTGGAAACCCTGCAAGCGCTGGATGAGTTGCTCGATGGTTTGCCGCGAGCAGTGCGCAGGGCATTTTTGTGGAGTCAGCTCGAAGGGCTTGGCTATCGCGAGATTGCCGAGCGCTTGAAGGTTTCTGAACGCACGGTCAAACGCTACATGGCGCAGGCCTACGAGCATTGCTTGCTGGTGGATTTCTGATGCGCGTTGCCCCCAGCGACGAAGCGCGTGAAGTGGCCCGCGCTGCTGCGCAATGGTTGGCGTTGCTGGAGTCGGGCGAGGCCACGGATGATGATCACACGCGCCTGCAACACTGGCGCAGCAGCGATCACCGCCATGAAAATGCCTGGCAGAAGATTCAGCTGTTGCGCCAACGGTTTTCCAGCCTGCCTTCGGCATTGGCCATGGCCACCCTGGATCGCCCGGATCCAGAACGTCGTGCAGCGCTGAAACGCGCACTCGGTCTGGCGGCGCTGGTGCCGGCGGCGTGGCTGATTAGTCGGCAATTGCCGCTGGACGTGTGGCGGGCCGATCTGCACACCGGCATTGGTGAGCGCAGTCAATTACAGTTAGCGGATGGCAGTTCGTTGCAGTTGAACACGGACAGCGCGGTCAATATCGATCTGGTTGCCCGTCAATTGACGCTGGTGCGGGGCGAGATGGCGCTCAAGGTTCCCGGCAACTCAGCCTTGCTGATCAACGCACCTTACGGGCGGATCAGCGTCAGCCGCAGTGAAGTCTGCCTGCGCCTCAGCGAACGTGAATGCCGCGTTTCGGTGGTCAGTGGCGCGGTGCAGTTGCAGCCGCTGCACGGGCCGGCGCTGATGTTGAATCATGGCCAGCAGGTCAGTCTGCAAGCCTCCGGCGCCGGGCCTGTCGCGGCGTTCGACGCGTTGATGCCGGGCTGGCGTGAAGGTGTGTTGATGGCGCAGAACCAGCCGCTGGGTGATTTCCTGCGCGAGCTGAGCCGTTATCGATCCGGGCTCTTGCGCTGGGACCCGGCGCTGGAATCTTTGCGCATCACCGGCAGTTTCCGTCTCGACAACACTGATCAAGTCCTTTCATTACTCGCCGCGAGTCTGCCAATCGACGTCCATACGCGCACCCGTTTCTGGGTTTCTCTCGTCCCGCGAAAAAACATTAGCTGAAGGCTGTCCCTTTTTTTCGCCTCGCTGGTCATTTCAGGCAAGTGAACAAAATCGAGAGCTTTTTCCAATGCCCGCAGTATTCCCAAGTCGTTTGCGTCCGTTGTTGCAATTGAGTCTGCTGCTGAGCCTGAGTGCCAGCCCCCTGTTGATGTCGACCAGTTGGGCCGATGGCGCCGAGCGCCGCAGCTATCAAGTACCGGCCGGTAATCTGAGCGCGGCGTTGACGCGTTTTGCCGGTTTGGCCGGGGTCAATCTGTCGGTGGACCCGGCGCTGGTCAGCGGGCGTAACAGTGCAGGGCTGTCCGGAGAATACGGGGTGGAGGAGGGCTTCACCCGGTTGTTGCTGGGCAGTGGTTTGCAATTGCAGCCAGTTGGCGGCAATGCCTACATCCTGGTTCCGGCGGCGGACGGCAGCAGTCTGGAACTGGCGCCGACCTCGATTCTCGGCGCCACCGGTTCGTCAGATGCCGACGTGTTTGCCGGTGGCCAGGTCGCACGACGTGGCTCGCAAGGGCTGTTGGGGTCCAAGGACTTCATGGAAACCCCGTTCAGCATGACCACTTACACCAGCGAAGCGGTCAAGAACCAGCAGGCCCGAACCTTGGGAGATCTGATCGCCAGTGATCCTTCGGTGCGCGCGACCAATCCGGCAGGCGGACGTTACGAGCAATTCACCATCCGCGGCTTCAGTCTGTTCAACAGTGACGTTGCCTATAACGGCCTCTACGGCGTCTTGCCCACTTACACGATTGACATGGAAATGGCTGATCGCGTCGACATCATCAAAGGCCCGAGCCAACTGATCAACGGCATCTCACCTCGGGGCAGCGTGGGCGGCGGGATCAACGTCGTGCCCAAGCACGCTACCGACAAGCCCATCACTTCGTTGACGACCAGTTATGCCTCCAACAATCAGCTTGGTGGTGCAGTGGACGTCGGTCGACGTTTCGGCGAAGACAATCAATTCGGCCTGCGCTTCAACGGCGTCAAACAGTCTGGCGACACTGAATGGGATCACCAGAGTGTCGATCGCGATATGGCTGTGCTGGGCCTGGACTTTCGTGGCGATCGTCTGCGCCTGTCGACCGACATCGGTCATACCGAGCGCGATACTGACGCCCCGCAAGAACGCGTTCAGGTGGCGGCCAACGCCAAGGTTCCAAATGCCAACGACGTGCGCGACAACTACGCGCAGCCCTGGAGCCAGGCGCGAACCAAAGACACCTTTGGCACGGTCAACGGTGAGTTCGATGTCAGCGATTCGGTGATGGTGTACGGCGGTGTCGGCGCGCGTAAAAGCAACCATGATTTCCTGCGCCATGCCGTTTCCGTCACCAACGACGCCGGTGATTTCAGCGTGCTGCCTCGGGATTTCACCCGCGACGAGAACGTTCGTACGGCCACGGCAGGCGTGCGCAACTGGTTCCATACCGGCCCGGTCAGCCATGAAGTCAACCTCGCGGCCAGCTACTTCTACATGGACTTTGAAAACGGCGGCGCCCGCTATGCGGCAGGGCGCAGCAACCTTTACGACCCGGTGACAACGGCCAAGCCCGGCACACCGACGCGTCAAGATGCTAAGGTCTATACCGAAAACCGCTTCAGCGGCGTGGCGCTGTCCGACACGCTGGGCTTCTTTGATGATCGCCTGTTGCTGACCCTCGGCGCCCGCTGGCAGCGGGTCAAGGTCGACGACTGGAGCGATGACGTGAAAGGCGACACCGCTTACGACGAGGAAAAGATTTCGCCGTCGGGCGGCATTCTGTTCAAGGCAACCGATAAATTGTCGCTGTACGCCAATTACATGGAAGGTCTGAGTCAGGGCAAGATCGCGCCTTCGACCTCTGTGAACGAGGATGAAATCTTCCCGCCGTTCATCAGTCGTCAGGTCGAGGTCGGCGCCAAATACGACGCCGGCGCGTACGCAGTGACCGCTGCAGTGTTCCGGATCAAACAGCCTGCCTACGAAACCAATGCCACGACGCGAGTGTTCGGTCCGAACGGTAAACGGCAGAACAATGGGGTGGAGTTGAGCATGTTCGGTGAGCCGCTGAAAGGTTTCCGGCTGCTCGGCGGTGTGATGTATATCGACAGTGAGTTGACCCACACCACCAACGGCACTTTCGATGGCAACCGCGCGCCGGCAACGCCGAAATACAACGTCAACCTGGGCGCTGAGTGGGACGTGCCGACTGTGCAAGGGCTGACGCTGACCGGGCGCGGAATCTATTCCAGTTCGCAGTATCTGGATCAGTCCAACGAGAAGGAGATCGACTCCTGGGAGCGCTTCGACGTAGGCACGCGCTATGCGTTCAAGGTCGATGACAAAAACATTACCTTGCGTGCCAACATCGAGAACGTGATGGATAAACGCTATTGGAGTTCGGCGGGCGCTTCGGACGACAGCGAGCCGGGGCTGACGCTGTCGACGCCGCGGACTTATCTGTTGTCGGCTACCGTCGATTTTTGAAGCTGAAGCGTGAAGGGCGACTGCATCATATTGCTGATAACGTCGCCATACGTCTTTTAATATCGTCGATACACCGTTAACTATACTAAATAGATGTTTAGTTGAGTTAGCTAATGACTTCACGTAAAGGTTGTTAGGTTGCCATTGGCGGTAGACCACCTTTAAGAGCACATATCGCTCGTCAGACACGCGCTCTGATGTAGTCCAACCTAATTTGCGGGGCCAACAATGGAAGCCTACGGCTGACAGACCAGCGCTAGCAATTATAAGTGTAACCGTTCCAAGCGGCAATTCCGGAGTTGGAACAGCATTGCGGAGCTTTAAAAGCTCAGATGCGCTAGGCAAATAAAGACTAACACTCAGGGGCAGAAACACTCTGTAAACCTGTTTCCTGACTTGTTAACCACCGTAGTTAACAAGTCAAAATTGTGGTTAACAACGGTACCGGATTGGCATTTTTCTGAGCTTTTATCTGGCTAGCCAAGAGAGTGTCCGGGGTGTTTGGTAGGAGGAAAGTTCAACAGCCTTCAAGCGCAAGGTGTTCACCGCCCAAACTGTCAGCATTTGCAAGTAAATCAGGCGGCGCTTTTCACGGTGTGGCAGCCCTTGAAATCAACGAACCAACCTCCACGCTGAACGCTTCAGATTTCACGCAGCGACGTGTTTTCGGATGGACTCGCCGCGTACTCATCAAGGGCGACATTTCTGGATCCGCTGCTCATGACGTAGAATCATGAACGCTGACGGGCACAAAGGCCGCGCCAGAGCCTGTAGCGCGCTGATGATTGCTGGACAAGTGATCTGCGAGCAAATCCGTGAACGTGAGGCGAAAGGCTCGATTTACACTATTACTTCCCATTTTTTTACACGTTACTTCTGAGAACTGCTGGCTTGATCTCCAGCACAAGTATTTCTGCGCAATATTCGCATTCTGCGTAGAAGGTTCAGGAACAAGAAAAATCGCATGGGCCGCACGGAATGGGCTCTGAAGCCCGCAGAAGTAAAGTCTTTTCCTGGCAGCGCAGCGCCCACGCAAGGGATTTAGTTCTCAAAATGAAAAGAGATTACTTCCGAGAGCTGCTGGAGGTTTAAATCCTCTGGGTAGTCGGGCCAATCCGGAAATACCTTGTTACGTGTAATGTATATTATGTTAAATCATATATCTGTACGGAACTTCCTATGCTTGAGGTCAAGCTTCACCACTTTTCGATTTTTCAAGCGTCCAGGCTTTTCTCATTGGACGTTCATCCTGACTTCGACACCTGGCGTATGCATGAAAGTTTTGACCGCGTGTGTACAAGAACTCCAGCCGGACACACAAACATCGCTTTTGATGCGTTCAAGCACGCATCGCCGATACAGAGCGTTTACCTGAGGTCATTCGTTTGCGGCGGCAACAACCAATGTCGTTCGGTGGTCCATCCGAGAAAAACACGAGCCCCCTCACTTTTCTGGCGATTCAGAGTCAACGGGAGCCCGGCAGCCGCCACACGTAACCCTATAATTGCCGGTAGAAATCTCTCCCGGAATACAGTGGGTTGAGCCGCGAAATGTTCTTCCATGCTATCGATAGCGCAACGCCTCTCGGCGTCATCCAGCATGGATAAATAAAACACCATCTGGCGCCAGGCATAAGCGGTATTTTTGAGCATCACCAAGCTCGAGTGGTAGAACTTGATTTTCATCTGCAGCCGTATGCATATCCATTGGAAGCACTGCTGAGCAAGTGAACCCAGGTGGCGATGTAGCAGCGCTTTCAAACCGAGCTCACCAAATAGAAGCGAAAGGTTTTGCGTCGTCAGAATCTGTTGTTGCTCGATGATCCTTCCGTTGGTTGCTGAGTGCCATGCACCCAATGGTGCATTAGCCCGCTGTGCGCAAAGGTTCGCCAATGCATCACTGGTATCCAAGTCTCGCTGGAAATAGTTTCTGCTCTTCGATTTCGGCTTATCGGGAAGGATCGCCAGTTGGTTCGTGTCGATGTCGTAATAATGGGCGTAGAGGGTGCCACCTATCAACGAAGCCGCTCGTCTGGCTGCTTCCACGAATTTGTTCGAGAAGGTTCCCATGAAAATGTCCACTGCGACCTCCTCCACAAAAGGAAGATCAAGCTTCGCGGTGGCAGCAAGCGAACCAAACTCCTGAAGTAGTTTGTTCGGAAGGATTGCCTGAGGAAAAGCTGAGAGAGTCGTTGCCGAGGATTCGATCAAAGCTTGTCTGGCTCCCTCAACACTGAGAGCGTGTGCCTCACGTTCACTTTCGACGGCCGCTACCCAAGGCAGCTCACTGATTTTGACTTGGCTCTGAAGGTTGAGCAGCAGTAATGAACGGCGTCGCCGAAAAGCACGATACGTTGCGACAGACAACATACGCAGCGTCGTATCGCGAAATCCAGCACTGCAGATTTCGGCTGTCATCGCCGGCAGTACTCGCGCCACGGTATCCCCAGATGTGATTAATCCCTTGTCAATCAACTCAGTAATGGTTCCCTTTCGACAGCGCTCGAGGCGTCGGCGAACCGCCGGAGGAATGGCGACACCGGTTATCAGCGAATATGCCTTCGCCTCCTCGCCGGTAACGGGCTCCAACAGGGACGAAAAATCAGAGATACCTTCCGAGCTCGAATAGCTGGTCAGACGTTCAGAAACAACCTTGGCGATCAGATGATGCTCGGGCGCGGCCACCTGACGGTGCTGTATTTCTCGGTACTGTAGATGATGTTCAGATTCTGGATGGCCATGTTTGCACACGAAATCATTGACGATCCGCCGAATACGTCCGACTTGACGCCCTGTAAGCGAAGCTGGGTCACGGGAGCAGAGCCTCAGCAACGCGTATAACTCCCCTACCCGATCTCTGAAATGTTCAACATTGAGGATGTCATTGTTACTGGTGGCATCGAACTGACTATTTAGAGCATTGGCCTGCTCAAGCCAGCCTTCAGGATACTGCTGACAAGGCCAATCATCCTCGTACGTCAAGAGGAAGAGCGAGATGGCTGCGTCGTAGAGAGTCAACCGAGTCGTGACCACATGTTTTTGCACTGCCAGGCGCTGCTGCGCTGGGAGTTTTGAAAGCAGCTTTTTGATATCGCCGACATCGAATATGTGCACTTCCGCCGCCGCGAGTGGCAACCCGTCAGAAGCCATTGGAAAGAAACGCAGTTGCTCAAAAAAAGGAGCGATAGACACAATCAGTTTGCGCGCGTCCTCCGTGCGCTGCTGGCCCAACAACCAAGCTACGTACAGTAGCGCAGCCTCTTCTGGTACATCGACCCGATAGTCGCTGTTCACCAGCTGCTTTTGCAGTGCTTCGACCCCCTCATCCGTTAGGTGCCAAATGTTGAGATCAAGTCGTTCAAAACCAGGGCGGATGCCTGGGATTGAGGCGGCCAACCGCCGCTCGTACTCGGTCAGTGCGCCACCGGCCAGATACTGCCCAGTGGCAAAACCACCCGTGACAACCTCCAGGGTGACCCATTCAGGCACATCCACGAGCGGTGTGCGCGAGCCATACAGCGCAGTACCCTGCACCATGTGTTCGACCACCTGCTGCCAGCGTTCAATCCGTTCGTGTGTTTTTGCCTCAGTGTTGAGACCCGATGCGGTCAATGCTCGAGATAACTGAAAGACCGCATAACCGGCGTTTATGCCGGCCATTGCATCCGATTCCCTATCGTGCCTGGACATTTGTCCTTCTGACCCTGCTATGTAGTGGGTCCGGGGGCTGGATTCGAACCAGCGCCCACCCGGTTAAGAGCCGAGTGTTCTACCACTGAACTACCCCGGAGCAGAGCGCGCATTGTCTACCAGCATCGAAGGGATGTGAAGATTGAAAACGTTGCCGCTCGTGACGCGTGTCAAGATTATTCCCGTTCGAAATTCTCAGGTTTTTTTTGGAACTATGAACATTTGTCATCGCTAAGCAACCAGGAAAGGAAGCGCCGACCGACACAAGTCTGAAAGCCCCGATGACAAATCGAAGTGATCCGTAGGGGATGGGCACTTCCCTCCCCTCAATCAGGTTCATTTCGAAACCCCTTCATAAGCACAATCCTCTATTTGGTTGCGCGGCCTCGGCTTCGAGCATCGGCCCCAATACGCTGGCCTTGCTCTGGCCCTTGGCAAATACTTCGCGGTACGGCAAAGCAAATCTCGGGTTCTCTGAATGACTCGTACGCTCAGCTCTTTCGATATGGAGTCAGTCCGGGCACAATGCGCATCCTTTTTTGGCTGGCCTTGCCGGAGGCCTCGAAATGATCAAAACACCGTACTACCTCATCGACAAACAGAAACTGCTGATCAACATGCAGAAGATTGCCTATGTGCGCGAACAGTCCGGGGCAAAGGCCCTGCTGGCGCTCAAGTGCTTCGCGACCTGGTCGGTGTTTGACTTGATGCAGCAATACATGGACGGCACCACCTCGTCGTCGCTGTACGAGCTCAAGCTCGGCCGGGAGAAGTTCGAAGGCGAAACCCACGCCTACAGCGTGGCCTGGGCCGATGATGAGATCGAGGAGATGCTCGACAATTGCGACAAGATCATCTTCAACTCCATCAGCCAGCTGCAACGCTTTGCCAAGCGCGCTGAAGGCAAAGTCCGCGGCCTGCGAGTCAACCCACAAGTAAGCAGCTCCGATTATCTGCTGGCCGACCCGGCGCGTCCGTTCAGCCGTCTCGGCGAATGGGACCCGGTGAAGATCGAAGGCGTTATCGATCAGATATCCGGCTTCATGTTCCACAATAACTGTGAGAACGGCGACTTCGGCCTGTTCGACCAAATGCTCTGCACCATCGAAGAACGCTTCGGTGAGCTGCTGCACAAGGTCAACTGGGTCAGCCTGGGCGGCGGTATTCACTTCACGGGTGAAGGCTATGCGCTGGATGCTTTCTGTGCGCGGTTGAAGGCGTTTTCGCAAAAGTACGGCGTGCAGGTCTACCTGGAGCCCGGTGAAGCGGCGATCACCAACAGTGCCTCACTGGAAGTGACGGTGCTCGACACCCTCTACAACGGCAAGCACCTGGCCGTGGTCGACAGCTCCATTGAAGCCCATTTGCTTGACCTGCTGATTTATCGCCTCAATGCCAAGCTGGCACCCAGCGAGGGCGATCACACCTACATGGTGTGCGGCAAGTCGTGCCTGGCCGGGGACATCTTCGGCGAGTACCAATTTGACCGTCCGCTGGCCATCGGTGATCGACTGTCATTCATCGATACCGCGGGTTACACCATGGTCAAGAAAAACTGGTTCAACGGCCTGAAAATGCCATCCATCGTGGTCAAGCAACTCGACGGAACGGTCGAAGTGGTGCGCCAATTTGGTTATGAAGACTACCTGTCCAGCCTTTCTTAACGGACAGATAAAGGAGAGTAAAAGCAATTGAAAAAGAACGTTCTTATCATTGGTGCAGGAGGTGTCGCTAAGGTGGTGGCCCACAAGTGCGCACAGCATAACGATGAACTCGGTCGTATCGCTATCGCGTCGCGCAACATCTCCAAATGCCAGGCCATCATCGATAGCGTCAAGGCCAAGGGTAGCCTCAAACAACCCGCCGACATCAAAGCCTTCTCGCTGAATGCGCTGGATGTCGAAGCGACCAAGTCGCTGATCCGCGAAACCGGATCACAGATCGTCATCAACGTCGGTTCCGCGTTCCTCAACATGTCGGTACTGCGTGCCTGTATCGATACCGGTGTAGCCTATCTGGACACTGCCATTCACGAGGAACCAGGCAAAATCTGCGAGACCCCACCCTGGTACGGCAACTACGAGTGGAATCACCTCGAAGAGTGTAAAGAGAAGAACATCACTGCCATTCTCGGTGTGGGTTTCGACCCAGGAGTGGTCAACGCCTATGCTGCACTTGCGCAGCAACAGTATTTCGACCGAATTGAATCGATCGATATTCTCGACGTCAATGCCGGTTCCCATGGCAAGTATTTCGCCACCAATTTCGATCCGGAAATCAATTTCCGTGAGTTCACCGGACAGGTGTGGAGCTGGCAGAACAGCCAGTGGACCAGCAACACCATGTTCGAAGTCAAGCGCACCGACGACCTGCCAGTCGTAGGGTCGCAGAACCTGTACCTGACCGGTCACGATGAAGTGCACTCGCTGTCGAAGAATCTGGACGTGCCCAACGTGCGCTTCTGGATGAGCTTCGGCGAGCACTACATCAACGTGTTCACCGTACTCAAGAACCTTGGCCTGCTGTCCGAGAAACCGGTCAAGACCGCCGAAGGCCTGGAGGTTGTGCCGCTGAAAGTGGTCAAGGCCGTGCTGCCTGATCCGAGTTCGCTGGCGCCCGGCTACACCGGCAAGACCTGCATCGGTGATCTGGTCAAAGGCACCAAGGATGGCCAGCCGCGCGAAGTGTTCATCTACAACGTAGCCGACCACGAAGAAGCCTTTGCCGAAACCGACAGCCAGGGCATTTCCTATACCGCCGGCGTACCACCTGTCGCTGCTGCCCTGCTGGTCGCCCGCGGCGAGTGGGATGTGCAGCGTATGGCCAACGTCGAGGAGTTGCCGGCTGAGCCGTTCCTCAAGGCACTGGATGTAATGGGTCTGCCGACCCGCATCAAGGACGAGAATGGAGATCGTCCCTGGAACGGCGACGCCTAAGGCTCGCAACATTCAGGGGTGCTTCACTGCCTGCTCCGAAAACGCCGCTCATTGAGCGGCGTTTTTGTATGTACAAAAAATCAGCACGCAACTTCTGAACATGGTTGCGCTGGCTTCTTGTTCCTGACCGGTGCCCCGACCTGTCGCCTCAACACGTGTGAACTCAAGCCTTGGCGATTTCCGGCATTAACAGCCATTCGGCGCTGTCGTTCCAGACATCCATATGGGTGATCTTGCCGTTGCGCACTTCGAAGCGATCCAGATAGCGATTACCGGAAAAACTGCGCCCATCGGACCACTCGCCGTACAAGGTACCGTTGGAATACACCACGGTGTGATCACCGCGATCCATCCAGTCGAAATTGCCCAAGGCTTTTTTTACCCAGGCATAACGGGAACCGTTGAACGCCGTGATGGCCTGTGGATCAGGCATGACCCGGCCGCCGGTGAAAGTGATCTTCACATTGGCACTCATGAAGGTCGCGGCCCTGACGGGATCGGGCGCCATGGAGGCCTCGAGAAAGCTGCTGACAATCTGCACGTCTGTATTTTCCTGCGGCATCGTCGAATCTCCTGACTGACTATTGATAAGCACTGGATCGACGCCTCTGCTTAGTGCAGGGCGCGTTAATTTGGCGCGTTTGGATTCAAGTTGTTTGCGCCCTCTCCCCCGCTTTTATTGAGGCGGCTGACTGGCATCCTACTTGCTAGCAATAATTATGCAAATGCTAGCAATCAGGAGAATGATCGATGGCCTTCCCGCTTTTAAACCTGCAGCGTCTTGTGTTTCCCGTGGCTGCGGCAGTCACGCTCAATATGGCTTTGTCTGGTGGTGCCCAAGCGGCCGAACCTCCGATCAAGGTTGGTCTTGTCGCTGCTCTGTCGGGGCAGTCGGCGAAATCCGGCGAGGCGCTGACTCGCGGCCTGACCATCGCCATCGATGAGGTAAACGCCAAGGGTGGCGTGCTCGGCCGGCCACTCGAGCTGGTGCGCCGCGACGACGAAAGTAATCCGTCCAAAGGCATGCTGGCGGCACGCGAGTTGGTTCAGCGCGAGAAAGTCACCGTGCTCTTCGGTGGGCTGGACACCCCGGTTTCCCTGGCCATCGTGCCTCTGGCCAATCAGCTGAAAGTGCCTTTCATGGGCATCTGGGCCGCCGGCACGAAAATCACCGAGAACGGTGCCGCGGATAACTATGTGTTCCGCGTCTCGGCCGTCGATGAACTGGTGGATGAAGCGCTGGTGAAATACGGCGCCGAGAAAGGAATGAAGAAGCCGGGGATGATCCTCATCAATAACCCGTGGGGTGAATCCAATGAAGCGGGTTTCAAGCGCGCCCTGGAGAAGCGCGGGCTGGCCAATGCCGGCGTCGAGCGGATCCAGGACAGCGACCTCGATGTGGTGCCACAGCTCACACGCCTCAAAAACGCCGGGGCCGACACCCTGCTGATGGTCGGCAACGTCGGCCCGTCAGCGCAAGTGGTCAAGTCTCTGGATCGTATGGGTTGGGACGTGCCGGTGGTGTCGCACTGGGGGCCGGCCGGTGGCCGCTTCGGTGAATTGGCCGGCCCGAACGCTTCGCGGGTGCATTTCATCCAGACCTACGTGTTCACAGAACACAACAGCGCCAAGGGCGACGCAGTATTCGCCGCTCTGAAAAAAACCTATCCGCAGATCAAAGGCCTGGCCGACGTCACGCCCGCCGTGGGTATTGCCAATGCTTACGACGCGCTGCACTTGAGTGCTCTGGCCATTGAAAAGGCAGGCAATACCGATGGTCCTGCCGTGCGCAACGGCTTCTATGCGATCGAGGGTTATGAGGGCCTGATCAAGCACTACCAGCAGCCTTTTACAGCCAAAAAACATGACGCGCTGGGGCCGGAAGACTATCTGTTCACTCATTTCGTCGACGACCAGATCGTTCCACTCAAGCCCTGAGGAGTTCGCCATGTTCACCGCTGCCATCGTCACCGGCCTTGGGCTAGGTAGTATGTACGCCCTGCTGGCGCTGGGTTTTCACCTGACCTATGTGGTTTCACGCACCGTCAACTTCGCTCAAGGCAGTGCCATGATGGTCGGCGCCGTGCTGGGCTACACCTTTTGCATTACCTGGGGATGGTCGATGTGGCTGGCACTGCCGGCCACGCTGATCCTCAGTGCGCTCTATGGCCTGGTGATCGAGCGCTGGCTGGTGCGGCCGTTTCACAGTCGTGGCTCGCAGGCATGGCTGATGGCAACGGTGGCCGGCGGCATTCTGGTAGATAACCTGGCGTTGTTTACCTTCGGCAAGGAGCCTCGGCAATTCACCAGCAGTCTGCTCAACGTCAATGTCGAACTGGCAGGCGCCAGTATTGGCGCACTGCAACTGTTGATCCCGGTGGCCGGCGCAACCATTGCGCTCGCGCTATTTCTGGTGCGGCGCTACACCCGGCTGGGCAAGGTGCTGGAAGCCTGCGTGCAAAATCCACGTGCGGCCATGCTGATGGGCATCAACGTCAATCGGGTGGTTGCCATCGCGTTTGCCATCTCAACTGTCTTCGCGGCCCTGGCGGGTCTGCTGATTGCGCCCCTGTTCAGCGTCAATGCCGAGATGGGTCTGCTGTTCGGCCTCAAGGCGTTCGCCGTGGCGATCCTTGGCGGAATTACCAGCGCCGGCGGGGTGTTTGCCGCCGGGTTGTTGTTCGGTCTCTCGGAGGCGCTGATCACCCTGTATTTCGGCTCGGCCTTCACGCAGATATTGACCTTCGCCCTGGTGATTCTGGCGTTGGCGATCCGTCCAAACGGCCTGTTCGGCAGTCAGGCACTGGTGAAAGTATGAATGACTTCAAAACTCTGCTCGGCCCGGTGTTCATCGCGTTGCTGGCGCTGCTCTGCGTTGGCCTGGCGTTCACGCTAGACAGCTATTCCCTGTTGGTCTTCACCCTCTGCGCGCTGGCGGCAGTGGTCGGTGTAGGGCTCAATATATTGATTGGCCTCAGTGGCCAGATTTCCTTCGGCCATATCGCGTTTTATGCCATTGGCGCCTATGTTTCGGCACTGCTGACCATCGCGGGCTGGCCGCTGTGGCTGGCGATGCCGGTGACAGCTGTCGTCACTGGCATGATCGGTGCGTTGCTGGCGATTCCTGCATTGCGCGTCAGCGGCCCGTATCTGGCGATGATCACCATCGCGTTTGCCTTCATCGTCCATCACAGCCTGATCGAATGGCGTGACGTTACCGGTGGTTCCAACGGGTTGATGGGCATCCCGTTGCCTGAGTTCGCCGGTCTCGACCCGGCCATCCTGTTGGCACTGATTGCCGCAGCCTTGATGATCGGCGCCCTCGCCTTTTATCAGCGTCTGCGCCACAGCGGCTTTGGCAAAGCCATGCGCGCCGTCAAGGCATCGGAGATCGCCGCTCGCTCGCTGGGGTTCAATCCGGTTCTGAGCAAGACCTTGGCCTTCGCCCTGTCGGCGGCGCTGACCGGTCTGGCGGGTGCTGTGCTGGCGCCACTGTTGATGTTTATCAACCCCGAATCCTTTCCGTTTTCGCAGTCGATCCTGTTCGTACTGGCCGTCATTGTCGGTGGCAGCGGGACATTGTTCGGCCCGTTACTGGGTGCGCTGCTGATTGTGCTGGTGCCGGAGTTGCTCTCGGATTTCGCCGAATATCGTCTGTTGATTTTCTCTGCCCAGCTCCTGGTAGTGCTGTGGATCGCACCCAACGGCCTATTGGGCGCTCTCGCTCGGCGCTGGATCAAACCCACGTACCTGGTGCCACCCAACACGATCAATCAAGCGAGGCTGGCCACGCATCTGCAAAGTCGTGGGCGCTCGAGCGGTTTACTCGTCACCGACATCGGCATTCGCTTCGGCGGCGTCCAGGCCGCGCAGCACGTAAGTCTGCACGCCCCCGCCGCCAGCATCACCAGCATTATCGGGCCCAACGGTGCAGGCAAAACCACGGTGCTGAATATGATCAGCGGCTTCTACGCGCCTGACAGTGGCCAGATCGAACTGCAAGCGGCCCTGGCCGGCTTGCCCGCCTGGAAAACGGCTCGCGCCGGGATTGCCCGCACTTACCAGACCACTCAGTTATTCGGCGATATGTCGGTACTCGACAATCTGCTGGTGGCCATGCAGAAAGGCCGCCTCGGATCACCGTTCAGGTTGTGCAGTGCCGAGCAACGCGACCTCGCCCTGGATCTGCTGGCATTGGTCGGCTATCGCGGCGCGGTCAACATCGCCGCCGAGGATTTGCCCCACGTGGACCGTCGTCTGGTGGAGATTGCCCGGGCATTGGCGACCACCCCGGCGGTGCTGCTGCTCGACGAACCCGCCGCTGGCCTGAGCCGACGCGACACCGATGAACTGGCGGTACTGCTGCGCAAACTGGCGGATTTCGGCTTGACGATCATTCTGGTCGAGCACGACATGGCGTTGGTGATGTCGGTGTCGGAACGCCTGCTGGTGCTGGACGCGGGCAAGCCGATCGCCTCCGGTACACCGGCCGAAATTCGTCAGAACAAACAAGTCATAGCCGCCTATCTGGGTGGGACCGACTATCAGGCGACGCCACGTGAACAGACTTGGAATGGCAGTCGCGACGCGCGGTTATACGTCAAGGATCTGGTGATCGATTACGGCGCTGCGCCGGTGGTCAACAAGGTCAACCTCGTGGTCAATCCCGGTGAGATGGTGGCGATCCTGGGTGCCAACGGCGCGGGTAAATCGAGCATCCTGCAGTGCCTGGCCGGGCTGCATCGGGCCGCCAGCGGCAGCATCCTGCTGGACGACGAAAACATCGAGATGGCCAGCGCCAGTGGCATCGCCGGCAAGGGCCTGGCACTGGTTCCGGAGGGTCGCCAGGTATTCCCCTACCTGACGGTGCGCGACAACCTGTTGCTGGGTGGCTATTCGCGACGCGAAGCGTTCGATGCCGGTGCCGAAATCGAGGCGATCCTGCGGCGCTTCCCGCGCTTGCGCGACCGCATCGACAGCCCGGCGGGCCTGCTGTCCGGTGGCGAACAGCAAATGGTTGCCGTGGGTCGCGGCTTGATGGCCAAACCCAAAATACTGCTGCTCGACGAACCGTCGCTGGGCCTCTCCCCGGCGATGATCGGCGAGCTGTACGACGCCTTGGCAGCCTTGCGTGACGATGGTGTGACCTTGTTGTTGGTGGACCAAATGGCCAACCTTGCCTTGCAAGTCGCCGATCGGGCGTACGTGCTGGAAACCGGCTGCATCGTCAAGTCCGGCAGCGCCGCGCAGTTGCGCGGCGACAATGAACTCGCTGCCGCGTATCTGGGTGAAGGAGTCAGCGCATGAGTGCCCTGAAAATCATTAATGCGCGCATCGGCGAAAAGACCTCTGCGAGCGCGGTGTTGTATATCGAGAATGGCTATTTCGTCCCGGCCTTCAACCCAGCCACAACCGCATGGGAAACCCTCGACCTGCAAGGTCACCTGATACTGCCAGGGCTGATCGAGACCCATATCCATCTGGACAAGGCGTGCATCATGCAGCGCTGCCATTTGCAGCAAGGCACGCTGGCCGAGGCGATTGTCCAGACACGGGCGGCTAAAGCCGAATTCACCGAGCAAGACATCTATCTGCGCGGTGCACAGGTGCTGGACAAGGCAATCCTGCAGGGCACCACCTTCATGCGCACCCACGTCGAACTTGACCCGCAAATAGGGCTCATCGGCTTCAATGCGATCCGACGCCTGCAGACCGATTACGCCTGGGCGATCACGCTGCAAATCTGTGTATTTCCTCAAGAAGGGCTACTCAACAACCCCGGCACCGAAGCCCTGCTCTGCCAGGCGCTGGAGAGCGACGCCACGGTGCTTGGCGGCTGCCCCTACATGGACACTGATCCTCTCGGGCAGATTCAGCGCCTGTTTGAACTGGCCGTGGCTTACGATTGTGATCTGGACTTGCACCTGGATTTCGATCTGAATCCTGAAGGCATGACCGTGATGGAAGTGGCTCGCTGTACACAACTGCATAATTGGGGCGGTCGAGTGACCATCGGCCATGTCACCAAACTGTCGACGTTGCCCCGTGAACATCTGATGGAGTTGGGCCGGCAGTTGGCGGACGTTGGCGTGCAGGTCACTTGCCTGCCCAGCACCGATCTGTTCCTGATGGGGCGCGATGCCTTTCATAACAAACCACGCGGTCTTGCACCCTTGGCTCAGTTGCACGCCTGCGGGGTGACCTGCTCGATCTCGACCAACAACATCGGCAACCCGTTCACGCCCTATGGCGACGCCTCGCTGATTCGCCAGGCCAACCTGTTCGCCAACGTCAGTCAGATGGGTACTGTGCCGGAGTTGCTGCAATGCCTGGGATGGGTGTCCAGCGAATCGGCGCGCCTGCTACGCCTGACGGATTACGGCCTGCTACCTGGTTGCCGTGCAGATTTCATCGTCTTCGACGCGCCTTCACCGTCTGCAGTGATCGCTGAGATCAGCGCGCCGTTAATGGGCTACAAGGCTGGACGTCCAACGTTCAGCAGGCCAGCAGGGGTAATACTCAAGCCCTAGCGTGGCTTGCGGCAATATTTCAGTCGCTTAACGCCTGCTTGAGGTTGAACTCTTCAGGCGCTGATTCTTCCAGAGCCAGTTGCCCTTCCAGCTCGTCCAGGTGTTCGATCATGACCTTGACTGCCTTGGCGTTATCGCCCGCTTCCAGCGCCGTAATGATTTCCTGGTGTTCATCGGACGCACAGGACGGCACGTCGTTACGCTGATACAACGCGACGATTAACGAACTGCGCACCATCAGGTTGGCGAGGATATCGCTGAGCACGGTATTGCCGCTGAGCTCGCCCAGCATCAAGTGAAACTCACTCAGTTCCCTGACGATGGCGCGGCGGTCGGTGTCGTTGGTGGCCTTGCGTTCGTTGTCCATGTGGCTGGCCACGCGCTGGCGCTGTTTACGCATGACCGCCGGGGTGATCGCTTCGACAATGGCCCGCTCGATGGCCCGCCGCGCGCTGAAGATATCCCTGGCCTCGCGTGCGGTTGGCTGGGCGACCATGGCGCCGCGGTTGGCTTCGATGGTCACGACTTTTTGCATGGCCAGGCGCTGCAATGCGACTTGCACATGATTGCGGTTGGCTTGCAGCGTTTCGACAATCTGCGCTTCGATCAATCGCGTGCCAGGTGGCAGGCGATGCTGGGCGATGGCCTTGTACAACGCGTCGACGATGCGCTGGACCTCAAGCTGTTTGGCGGTGACTGTGGTCAAGCCCATCCTTTCCTCTTTTTCCAAAAGGCCTCATGCCGTCACGCAAAACTGCTGGCGGCAAGCAATGGGCGGCATTATCCGCCAGCCGCCCCGGCGGCGGCAAACCTTGTGACGGGCAGCTCAGCTCGATTGACCGAGGCTGACGCCCTCCCCCCGGGGATCGTGCATGGCGCTGCGTTGATCATCGACGTCAATCGCGATGATCCCGGCGTGGCCGGTCATGGCGCTCAGTGCCGGAATCACTTCCACTTCGTGGCCCAGTGCGGCAAGGCCGGTGATCGTCGACTCGTGCATATCGAATTCCAGCTTGAGGTTATCGGTGCTGTCGAAAAAGCTGCGGCCGAGCAGAAAGCGTGGGGTCTGCAGGGCAAGGTCAATGGGTTGCTGATAGTCGATCAACTGCGTCGCCAGGACCATTTGCGTCTGCGGCTGGCCATCGCCGCCTTGCGTACCGAAAAACCAGCGACGGCCGTCGTCCGCCAAGTAGCAGGAAGGGTTCAGTGTATGTGCCGGCCGCTTGCCCGGCGCCCAGCCGTTGACATGGCCCGCATCGCCATTGAACCCGGCGGCACGGTTCTGCCACAACACGCCGGTATCGCCCATAACGCAGCCGGAGCCGAAATCATGAAACAGGCTCTGGATCAGGCAAGCAGTACGCCCTTGAGCATCGGTTGCGGCCATCCAGACCGTGTCGGCGGGACGACCAGGTTCGTTCCAGGGCGCCGCACGCTGATCATCAATGGCATCCGCATAGGCTTGAATCTTTGCCGCGTGCAGGCTCAAGGTGAAATCCCGGTCAGACGTCAGCGGATCGCACAATTGCGCATTGCGGCGCAGCAGACTTTGTTTGATCGCTTCAACCAGGTAGTGATAGTAAAGCGCACTGCCATTGCCAACGTCGGCCAACGGCTTGTGCTGCAGCGCGGCCATGGCTTGCAAGGTGTAGAGCCCCTGACAAGGCGGCGCGACGTTGTACAGCGTGCCCTGACGATAACGCACGGAAATCGGCGCAGCTTCAAGGGCTCGGGTCTGAGCCAGGTCGGCGGCCGTCAAGCCGCAACCCAAGCGGTCAAATGCTGCGCCGAAGGCTTGCGCGAGTTCACCGTGATAAAAGTCTTCAACACCGTGCCGCCCAAGATGGCGTAGGGTATTGGCCAGTTCTGGCTGACGCAGAATGTCGCCTTCGTGCAACCAGCGGCCCTCGGTCTTGCACAGGTGATGGAGATCCGGCAGTTGCTCGATCAGCGGCTGACGCAGGGTCTGCCAGAACAATTGCGATTGTGAGACGGGCGTGCCCTGCCCGGCCATGAATGCCGCGTCCTCCAGCAGATCGGCCCAGCCCAGTTTCGAGCCCCATTCATGGCGACTGATAGTCGCCGCTGTCTGCCAACTGGCCAGAGCTCCGGCTGTCGTGGCGACCGACGCCGGGCCGCGCAGGCTGATCTTGCAGGCCTCTGGCAAGCGCTGCCCGGCCTGCCCGATCCCTACAATGGTGCGTACCCGACGATCATGGATCATCCACAGCGCATCGCCGCCCAGCCCGGTCATGTGCGGAAAAACCGCTGCAAGCATGGCGCTGGCCGACAACATCGCGTCGATCGCGGTGCCTCCCGCTTCGAGAACGCGCATGCCGGCAGCACTCGCTTCAGCATGAGGTGTACAGATAACCGCCCGGCGCGACGTGGCAATCATGATTAAAGGCCCTCCCTATTTTTGCTAGCCATAACGCTACTTATCGTTAGCAACGCAATAAATATGCCGATTCAGCCAGCCACCTCTAAACGTCAGATCGGAAAGGTTGGTATAGACTTCCGTGAAAGTCACAGGGACTCTGAAAATGATCGATGCACAATTGCTGAAACTGATGATCGAGACATCCAACGATGGCATCGTCGTGGCAGAGCAGGAAGGCGATGAGAACGTTCTTATTTACGCCAACCAAGCCTTCCAGCGCCTGACGGGCTACAGCACTGAGGACACCTTGTATCAGGATTGCCGGTTCCTGCAGGGCGATGACCGGGACCAACCAGGCATTGTGGCTATCCGCGAGGCATTAAAGAATTTTCAGCCTTGCCGGCAAATCATTCGAAACTATCGCCAAGACGGCAGTGCTTTCTGGAATGAGCTGTCGATTACCCCAGTGTTCAACGACGCGGATCAACTCACCTATTACATCGGCATCCAGAAAGACGTTACTGTCCAGGTCGAGGCTAGCGAGCGTGTCCGCCAGTTGGAGGCTGAAGTCGAGAATCTGAAAGCCCAGTTGGCTGAATTACAACGAAACACTTCATCGATTTAAAGAGCCATAGAAAACGGCAAAAACAATTCCGTTCATCTACGGCCAAAAGTCACTTTGTAACCGATAGCCGCGGCAGCCGCCCACCTGAAGGCAGCCAGGCTTGAGACTCATGAAGGTATGTAGGTCTGAACCGAGCTGGCCATCTAAGCCTGCTCCATGGAGATCGCAGTCGATCTGCCCATCAAATACGCCTTGCGAGACAGTTGACTAATCAGCAGCCAAGAGTTTTTTAACTTCGGCGATGATCAAGTCGATGTCGAATGGTTTTGCCAATACGGCATCAAACAAATCCGATCTCTGCATACCGATATGTGCTTGAGCACCGCTCATCAAGATGATCGGCAATTGACTAGCTGAAGGGAGAGCTCGAACGGCTGTGGCGAATTCCAGACCGTCCATGACCGGCATCATGAAGTCGGTAATGATCAAGGCAGGTCGTTCTCTATCCAGTACCTCCAGCCCTTTTCGACCATTGCTGGCCGTCACCACCATGAACCCCTCATCCTCTAGCGCAAAGCTGAGAATGTCAGCGATCAAATACTCGTCGTCGACGACCAGGATGGTGGACATGTTAATTCAACCCACTCAAAAGCTTAAGAAATTGAACCGTGCGATGACTCAGCGGGAACTGATGGTTCACGTCTTGAAGCCTTTTCCAGGAAAACATCTTGATCACGGATCACGACCACAAACCGCGAAGGATCGTAGGAGCTGTCTCGTATTTTAAGAATGGAAAGCGTCCTGCTAAGTTCAGAATGATTCTCAGAGAACCGCATGAGCATCAGATTGTCGACGATACTGGACAGGTCAGAGTTCGGTGCGCTGACCTCGGAGCCAAAAAGATCGCGCATTTCCCAAGAGGCAAATACTGTAACGCCCCTGGATCGCAGCTCGTTCATCAGTGCACTGAAGAAGTCTGTAATCCGCGCCGGATTTGTCGAGACTCGCGTCATACCGCTCAGGCTATCGATAAATAGGCGCTTGATGCCCTTTTCTTCAACGAGATTCAGTAGTCGTGCGCCCAACCCATCCAGAAGGCCCTCTGTGGTGGGTTGCCAAGCAATGGTCAATGCGCCGCTGTCTTCCATGCTTTTTATATCGATGCCCAATGATTGGCCCTTGAGTCGCAACCGTTGTGGGCTCTCGTAGAAGCCGAAATGCAGGCCCGGCGCTTCCACGGTCGACTCGGCCAGGAATTTGAGGCCCAGCGTCGTTTTACCAATCCCGGAGGGTCCTATGACCAGAGACACACTGGAACTGTGCAGGCCTCCGCCCAATATAGTGTCCAGTGACTCAATGCCACTGGCGATACGCGTCATGTCGGCGCTGTCGGGAGAGGACGGATGGCTGTAGAGACTTTCGAGCCGTGGATAAACAACCAAGCCATTGTCGGTAATTTCACACTCGTGAAGACCGGTCATTGCTCCGCTGCCGCGAGTTTTACGCAGCTGAATTCGACGCACCGAACGAGTGCCATACAACTCTTCGCCCATCTCAATCACACCATCAACCATCGTGTGCTCAGGACTGCCATCGTCAAGGCGAGAACTGGTTAGAAACAGCACCGTGCAACCAGCGAACGCGGCGTGCCCTTGCAACTCAGAGATGAATTTCTTGGTGTCGATATGGGAATCAGCTTTTGAACGCGCATTTAGCAAGCCGTCCACCACCATAACGGTGGCTTTCTGACGGCTTATCTCACGCCGAAGCAGCTTCACTACTTCGTCCAAACCTTCGTTTTCCAAAGTATCGAATGCGCTGACAAACTGGATTTCAGCCCCGACTTTGGAAGAGTCGAAGAAGCTCAGAGTCGAAAGAAATTGAAAAAGGCGATCGTGTGACTCGGCCAGCAGGGTTGCGACTAGAACCCGCCCACCCTTTTGCGCGTGATGGAACCCAAGCTGGTTGGCCAAGATCGTTTTTCCAGACCCTGGGCGCCCTTGGATTATGTATGAAGAGCCCGCGACCAGCCCGCCCTTGAGCAGAGCGTCGAGCCCTTCGATTCCACTTTCGAGGCGTTTTAGCTTTTCCACAATGCGACCCTGATCTGAAAAACAGGCTGTTTAAGCCGAGTGGGGGAATGCTAACGCCATTTTCGCTCTGGGCCAATGCAGTAATCGGTGGCATGCGTTTACTTACCACATGCTGGACGCCTGACTCGGGTTGATTGCTTGGAGCACCTTAAATCATCTGTCGGCGCTGCGAATGGAGCGTCGATGTGGCTAAAGAGATGGAGTTACGCGGCGCCACGCTCTGCACTGGAGTTGAAGGGGTTTGGACATACCGGACAGCTACATTCAGAGCCCACGCTTAACTCTCCAAGGAGCGACACCTCTTCATTCGGTACATTTCACTATCCGAATGGGTGAGCAGTGTATCGGCATCATTTCCGTGTTCGGGATAATAGGCAACGCCAATACTGCACAATGGCATCTTGAGTGTGCCGAACTCAGGGCCCAGTGGCTCAGCCATGACGGTGTGAATCTGCTCTAACTTTTTGGAAATCGTGTCCCTCGACTGGACGTCTGTAAGCAGCACCGTAAATTCATCGCCGCCAATGCGAGCCACGGTGTCTGTCTCACGCACACAGCTTTTTAGACGTTGGGCAACAATGCGCAGAACACGATCTCCGGCTGCGTGACCATGGACATCATTGATACTCTTGAAGTCATTTATATCCAAAAAAAGCAGAGCCAGCTCATTACCGTGGTGCTGCGCAGTCTGCAGTGCAGATATCAGTCGATCACTAAAGAGCGACCGATTGGTTAATTTCGTCAGCGGATCGTGATGAGCGAGGAAGCGTAACTCCTCCTCGGCTTTAGCTAAAGCTGTAACGTTTCTAGCGACCCCAATCCTGGCACCAACCTCCTCCGACCAGAATGCAGCCCACAGGATGTACACGACTGCCCCATCCTTGCGGATGTAACGGTTCCGGAAATCGAAATGAGGTTGACCATTCATGACCCGGGAAATCGAAGCTCGCGTCGCATCCAGATCTTCAGGATGCATATAGCTGGTGATAGTGGTGCCAATCAGCTCATCAGGGAGGTAGCCCAACAGGGCCTTACAGGCATCACTCACAAAAACAATGTGGTCGCTTTCATCAACCACAAAAACAGTATCCAGCATCAGGTGGATCAGTTTGGGGTAGAGCGCTTGAAGATCGATGGCCATAAGTCATGTGGGTCTGAGTCGTTGAGCGCGATCATATCCCGATTTACAGGGTGGACTGCGAGGAATCTTGGTGGAAGTGGAATCCGGGATTTAGCAGCGGTATTTTCACTACGAATTCGCTTCCCTGACCTTCCCCCGCACTTGTGCCGGTCACTGTTCCACTATGGGCTTCAACCAACTCTCGCACCACCGTCAGACCAATGCCTAAGCCTGCGCCATTGAAACCCACTGCATGATCATCCTGGACAAACGGCTCAAAGATGAAAGGCAGCGCTTTGGCTGAGATACCAATGCCGGAATCACGAATGCGAATTTCCAGCAGATTGTCTTCAACGGAAACGGCAAGTGTGACAGTGCCGCCGGTCGGCGTGTACTTGGCTGCGTTACCCAGCAAATTATCAATAATCTGCGTCAGCCTTACAGGATCGCCGTTCACCGCTAAACGAGATTCCAAGCGTTCTGAGCTGAAACTCAAGCCGTGAGCGAGCATGACCGGGGTATAGATTGCTATTGCGTCACTAATGATGTCAGCCATGTTAGTAACCTGGAAGTTCAGGCGAAATTTACCGGTGGAAGCACGAGCAATGTCGAGCAAATCTTCCACCAGTCGGGACATCCGCTGTACCTGGCCTTCAATCAATAGCTGCATGCGTGGCAATTCTTCGCGAGGAATTCGCACCAGCCGGCCAGCAATCATGCTGATGGGCGTCAGTGGATTTCGCAGCTCGTGGGCCACTATAGAAAGAATATTGCGCTGCTGCTCCAGAGCCTGTTCAGCTGCAATTTGCAGGTCTTGGGCGCTAAGCGCTGCTATAACCAATCGCTCGTTGGCTTCGCGCATTTCCAGGTACAGATGCTGTTCTGCCTGAGCGTTTTTCTGATCTTCAACATCCGACTGCGCCGATAAAATTGCCAGCACCAACTGCTGATTGGCCTCAATGAGTTGCTCGACTTGCAAGGTATCAACAAGCTGACTGTTAGCTTCGCTGAGTTCCTTGTGCAGCGCCGCGAGTGCCGCACGAGCCGCGACCGTTTTCCGGCCCAGTAGGAACAGCTCGCGTGCAGCAGTGGCTAAAGCCTGTTCATTCTTGCCGCTGGCCTCACTCATCATTCTTCGCTCATCTATCGACCTTGCTCAAAACCTGCCTTGTCGGTCGCCCACCGAGCAAACCTTCTTGCTCCGGCAACATGTCACCTATGTGTAGGCCACTATCATCAATGAAGTACTGACGTAACTCATCAGAGTGTGCACTGGCGCGAACCTTGACCACGGCCATGATGCGCAGCAACCGGCTCTCCACCTCAATATAGCGCTGGACGATGATCGCATCCGTCAGAAACGCCGTGCCGTAAGGGCTGAAACGCAAGTCGGTGTAACGGTCTTCCAGCTCCGAGGTCATCAATACACTGACCCCGGAATTGGTCAGCGCCGTGACCATGCGCGACAGCGACTCGCGAAAGTCCTCGCGAAAGGTCGGCGCCACCGCCAGTTCGAAGCCCGACAGCGAGTCGATGACCACGCGCGTGGCTTTCAGCCGGGTGATCTCGCCGAGCAACAGCTGGACAATTTCGTCAATCGAAAGATCGGGAGCGCGACTATCCACCAGACCGACCTGCCCGCTCGCAATCAAACCCGATAGGGTCGCATTCTGCGAGTGATTGGGCCGTTGTTCGAATACTGCGATCACGCCGGTTTCGCCGTTGCGCGCGCCTTCCGCGAGGAAGGTCGCCGCGAGGATGCTTTTGCCTGACCCCGATGGCCCGGCCACCAGCAACGAATAGCCCCGAGGCAGGCCTCCCCCGAGCATCTCGTCGAGCCGCGCTACCCCCATGCCCAAGCGCTTGATCGGTGATTCCAGAGGCGTATCAAACGGGCTAGCTATTACGGGTGCAAAAACCTTGATCCCGGAAGTTGCAATGCGGAAGGTATGCAGGCCCGGCAACGTCGGTTGGCCGCGCATCTTCATGATTTCCAGCTTGCGTACCATGGAGTTGCGCTGAACGCTTTGTCGAAGCCAGATCAGGCCATCGGCCACGGTAAAAATCGGGTTGGTGTCGGTTTCAGTGAAATATTCGCCGATGAGGAACGTCGTCGCTTGCCAGGTCGTCATCAGCATGCCCAGTTGCTGAACGAACTGCGGAAGGTTGTTGTTGGGGTTGTCCTGGGTCTGGCTGGCCAGCACCACGGAGCGGAACGAATCGACAAACACCAGCGCCGGCGAATGCGCTTCGACTTCGCTGACGATGCGCCGCAGCACCTCGTCCAGATCCCCGGCCAGGGTATCGTCGGCCAGGTTGATGTAACGGATCGACTGGTTGATCGCTTCGCTGTCGAAAAAGTCGAATTGCTGCTGATAACGCAGCATTTTCAAGGGCGGTTCACCCAGGACGGTAAAGAACAGCGCCGGGCGTTCGGGCGTTGCCAGGGCAAACATCATCTGGTGGGCCAGCGTGGTCTTGCCGCAACCAGGAGGGCCGGCAATCAGATTGAACGAAAATTCCGGCAATCCTCCACCCAGCACCTCGTCCAGTCCAGGCACGCCGGTGGCCAGACGGTTGATAGTCACTTTGGTGCTCATGGCGAATTTTCCTGCGAGGGGGTGTCGCTCAAGGAAGGTTCCCACACGCCACGAAGCAAACTAGCGGTGAGCGAGGGCCCGATCAGTGTGGTCAGAAGTTCGTAGAAAGTAGTCAGCAACACTTCACCACAAAACAGTGCTTCGGTGTCCTGCTGCTCGACGAGTATGGATTTAAGGGCAATAAGATCCATCGCGGCCGGCAGACTGTCATAGGTGCCGGCGAGATGCGGATGAGCAGAAACACACAGATGTAAACTGCGCCGGTACAGGGCGACAACCCCTTGCTGGCCAATAATCGGCGTAAGGGCTGCGTCCATAGCCTGCAATTTCGCAACAATCGCCTCGGCGATGCTTGCAGTGTCAGCATTAAGACCGACACCCTGCGCCAGAGAAGCTACGATCCGGCGGCTCTCTTCGCTAAGCGTGGACATGGCTGACTGATATCTGATGAGCAGAGTCTGATGGTACACCCTCAAGCGAACTATTGAGTCCCCTGGACGCAACATTACAAATGCGACAGTGAGTGGTGGCGAAACAGGAATGCTGGGTGCACAGCTTGAATGACCGCTTTGAGTTCTGGAGCAGCCTCCCCAAGAGGGAGTCCTCCGGGTAGCTAGCGTGCCGGCGGAGCCTGGATGGGCGATGCGTCGCGAGCTGATGAGCCAGACTTACACAACAAAGGTCAGTGAGCTTTGGACCAGCACAAAGGCCCGCCAACAAACTCGCACACAGCCCACTCATCAGCTCATCCCTGCCCCTTGCTGATATTCACGAGGCGTACACCCCAACTCCCGTCGGAACACCGTGTGCAGATACTGCGCCGACTTGAAGCCACAACTGCGTGCGACGTCGGCAATCACCGAGTCGGTATTTTTCAGCCCGTTGGTGGCCGCCGCGAGTTTGAAACGCAGGATCTCGTCATGCACGCTGCAGCCTCGCTCAACGCGGAAATGCGCTTCGAGTGACGAGCGCGATACGCCGACATAAGCCGCCACCTGCGCCGTTTTGATGCCTTGGCAAGCATATTGGCGGATGAACAGCAGCGCTTGCATGACGTACGGGTTGCCCAAGGGTTGGTGCAAGCTCGACACCTGCACATTGACCGCATCGGGAGGAATCAGGATTTGTGTGCCGGTGGATGGCATGCCGTGCAGCATCTGGTGCAGCAGTTGCGCGGCGGTACGGCCCATGGTTTCGGTGCCCTGGATGACTGAGCTCAGCGGGACTCGGGTCAGGCTGCGGGTCAGCGGGTCGTTGTCGATGCCGATCAATGCCACCTGCTCCGGCACGGCGATGCCGGCGGTCAGGCAAGCTTGCAGCAACTGGCGCGCGCGGGCGTCGCTGACGGCGATGATGCCGATGGGCTTGGGCAGGCTTTGCAGCCAGGCGATCAGCTGTTCGACGGCGCTGTCCCACAACGGTGCACTGGTGCCCATGCCGCGATAGATTTCGCCGTGCAGGCCGTCGCGTTTCATCAGTTTGCGAAAGGCTTTTTCCCGCTCCTGAGCCCAGCGATTGGCCTGCGCTTCCGGCAGGCTGAAGCAGGCGAAACGCTGCAGTCCCGCCTCAATCAAATGGGTGTAGGCCAGTGTCATCAGCGCGTTGTTATCGGTGGCGACATACGGAATCGCTTTCGGATAGGCGCGTTTGTCTTCGTACGAGCCCCCTACCGCTACCACCGGCATCTGGATATCGGCCAGCGCCTCGCCAATCAGCGGATCGTCGAAGTCGGCAATGATGCCGTCACCCTGCCAGCGCTCGATGCCTTTCAAGCGACAGAGAAAGTCCTCTTCCAGGAACAGATCCCATGAAGCTCGGGTGCTGCTCAGGTAGTTGCCGATGCCGCTGATGATGCCACGGTCGTAAATCTTGCTGCCGTTGAACAACAGGGCGATGCGGTGAACAGGCGGTACGGTTTTCATTGTTTTTATGCTTGTTCTGAGCCCCTTGTTCCGGAGGCGATGCAGACAGACTAGGCGTGTGGGCGACGAAGCTCAATACGCAAAATCGCACCCCGTGTTGGTGTTTTTCATAATCAGCGGGCACGGGGCCGTTGCTAGTATCGAGACACCGCCAAGAACAACAAGGACAAGGTCCATGCAGTATTTCCCCGATGTCGAGCCGATTCGCTACGAAGGTCCGGACAGCGAGTCTCCCCTCTCCTTTCGTCATTACGACGCCGACAAGGTCATCCTCGGCAAACCCATGCGCGAACACCTGCGCATGGCCGCCTGTTACTGGCACACGTTCGTCTGGCCGGGTTCCGATGTGTTCGGCGCGGGGACGTTCAAGCGCCCATGGCAACACGCCGGCGATCCGATGGAACTGGCCATAGGCAAGGCGGCAGCCGCCTTCGAATTCTTCACCAAACTGGGTATCGACTATTACTGCTTCCATGACACCGATGTCGCCCCGGAAGGCCAGTCTTTAAGGGAGTACCGCAACCACTTCGCGCAAATGGTTGATCACCTCGAGCAACACCAGGAAGCCAGCGGAATCAAGCTGCTGTGGGGCACCGCCAATTGCTTCAGCAATCCGCGTTTTGCTGCTGGCGCCGCGAGCAATCCGGATCCCGAAGTGTTCGCCTGCGCTGCCGCCCAGGTGTTCAGCGCCATGAACGCGACCCATCGCCTGAAAGGCGCCAACTACGTGTTGTGGGGCGGTCGCGAAGGCTACGAAACCCTGCTCAACACAGACCTCAAACGTGAACGCGAACAACTGGGCCGCTTCATGCGCATGGTGGTCGAGCACAAGCACAAGATCGGTTTCACTGGCGACCTGCTGATCGAACCCAAGCCGCAGGAGCCGACCAAGCACCAATACGATTACGACAGCGCCACCGTGTTCGGCTTCCTCCAGCAGTTCGGGCTGGAGCACGAAATCAAGGTCAACATCGAGGCCAACCACGCAACCCTGGCCGGCCATAGTTTTCATCACGAGATAGCGACGGCCGTCTCGCTGGGGATTTTCGGCAGCATCGATGCCAACCGCGGTGATCCGCAAAACGGCTGGGATACCGATCAATTCCCCAACAGCGTCGAAGAAATGACCTTGGCCACCTACGAAATCCTCAAGGCCGGCGGGTTCAAGAATGGCGGGTTCAACTTCGACTCCAAGGTTCGCCGGCAAAGCCTCGATCAGATCGACCTGTTCCATGGTCACGTCGGTGCCATGGATGTTCTTGCCCTGTCTCTGCAACGCGCAGCGGCCATGGTGCAGAACGACGAACTGCAACGGCTCAAGGATCAACGCTACGCCGGCTGGAAGCAGCCGTTCGGGCAGGCGGTGATGGCGGGTGACTTCAATCTTGAATCCTTGGCCGAACACGCGTTCACGAACGAGTTGAACCCGCAAGCCGTCAGCGGCCGCCAGGAAATGCTCGAGAACATCGTCAACCGGTTTATCTATCGCTGATCACCCACAGAGTCTGTGGGCGCGCCACGTGGTGACATTTCAACGACAAATCTGTGCCTGCGGCGCCTGCGGATTCTCTACAGTTTTACCAGCCCGATAATTCATCGTCAGGCCGTGTCTTTCCAACAAAAATAAAAGGACGCCCCACATGAAGAACGTAAAACGCACGCTGTTGGCCACTGCCCTGGCGTTGCTGTCACTGCCGGTGATGGCAGACGCTACCCACCCGAAAATCGGCTTCTCCATTGATGACCTGCGCCTGGAACGCTGGTCGCGTGACCGTGACTATTTCGTCGCGGCGGCAGAAAAAATGGATGCCAAGGTCTTCGTGCAGTCGGCTGATGCCAACGAGCAAAAGCAGATTTCGCAAATCGAAAACCTCATTTCCCGGGGCGTCGATGTCATCGTCATCGTGCCGTTTAACGCCACGGTGCTGACCAATGCGGTGGCCGAAGCGAAGAAGGCCGGGATCAAGGTCGTGTCCTATGATCGCTTGATCCTCAACGCCGATATCGACGCCTACATCTCTTTCGATAACGAAAAGGTCGGCGAGATGCAGGCCAGCGGCGTGCTGCACGCGGCGCCCAAGGGCAATTACTTCCTGCTCGGCGGTGCGCCCACCGACAACAACGCCAAAGTGTTGCGTGAAGGCCAGATGAAAGTCCTGCAACCGGCCATCGACAAGGGTGATATCAAGATTGTCGGCCAACAGTGGGTGAAGGAATGGAACCCGACCGAAGCGCTGAGCATTGTTGAAAACGCCCTGACCCGCAACGACAACAAAATCGACGGCATCGTCGCCTCCAACGACGCCACGGCAGGCGGCGCCATCCAGGCCCTGGCCGCGCAGCAACTGGCGGGCAAAGTGCCGATTTCCGGGCAGGACGCCGACCTGGCAGCGGTCAAGCGAGTGATCGCCGGCACCCAAACCATGACCGTGTACAAGCCGCTGAAACTCATCGCCACCGAAGCGGCCAAGCTCTCGGTGCAACTGGCGCGCAACGAGAAACCCACCTACAGCTCGCAGTACGACAACGGCAGCAAAAAAGTCGACACCATCCTGCTCACGCCAACACCGTTGACCAAGGACAACATCGATTTGCTGGAACAGGACGGCTTCTACACCAAGGCGCAAATTGCCGGGAAGTGATCTCCGGTGCGAAAACCCTTGTGGGAGCGAGCTTGCTCGCGAAGACGGCAGCACATTCAGTATCGATGCCCGCTGAACCACCGCTTTCGCGAGCAGGCTCGCTCCCACAGGTTCAGTGGTGTGTGAGTCTTTGATATACGAGCCCTCTCCATGTCCGACTATTTGCTGCAAATGAACGGCATCGTCAAAACCTTCGGCGGTGTCAAAGCGCTCAACGGTATCGACATCAAGGTCAAACCGGGGGAATGCGTTGGCCTGTGCGGTGAGAATGGCGCCGGCAAGTCCACGCTGATGAAGATCCTTTCGGCGGTCTATCCCCATGGCACCTGGGACGGTGAAATCCTCTGGGACGGGCAACCGCTCACAGCGCAATCGATCAGCGAGACGGAAGCGGCCGGGATCGTCATCATTCACCAGGAACTGACGCTGGTGCCCGACCTGTCGGTGGCCGAAAACATTTTCATGGGCCATGAACTGACGCTGCCTGGCGGGCGGATGAATTACCCGGCGATGATTCACCGCGCCGAAGCTTTGATGCGCGAGCTGAAAGTCCCCGACATGAACGTAGCGCTGCCGGTATCGCAGTACGGCGGTGGCTATCAGCAACTGGTGGAAATCGCCAAAGCCCTGAACAAAAAGGCCCGCCTGCTGATCCTCGACGAACCTTCATCAGCTTTGAGCCGCTCGGAAATCGAGGTGTTGCTGGACATCATCCGCGACCTCAAAGCCAAGGGGGTTGCCTGCGTCTACATCTCGCACAAGCTCGATGAAGTGGCTGCCGTGTGCGACACCATCTCGGTGATCCGCGACGGCAAACACATCGCCACCACCGCCATGGCCGACATGGACATTCCACAGATCATTACGCAGATGGTCGGGCGGGAAATGAGCAACCTCTACCCCTGCGAACCGCACGACATTGGCGAGGTGATTTTCGAGGCCCGCCACATCACCTGCTACGACGTCGACAACCCCAAGCGCAAACGGGTCGACGATATTTCGTTCGTCCTCAAACGCGGCGAGATCCTCGGCATCGCCGGGCTGGTCGGCGCCGGCCGTACCGAACTGGTGACCGCGCTGTTCGGCGCCTACCCGGGTCGTCATGAGGGCGAAGTCTGGCTGGACGGTCACCCCATCGACACGCGTACACCGCTCAAATCGATTCGTGCCGGGCTCTGCCTGGTGCCGGAGGATCGCAAGCGCCAGGGCATCATTCCGGACCTGGGCGTCGGCCAGAACATCACCCTCGCCGTGCTGGACAACTACTCGAAACTCACCCGCATCGATGCGGAGGCCGAGCTGGGCAGCATCGATCATGAAATCGCCCGCCTGCACCTCAAGACCGCGAGCCCGTATCTGCCGATCACCAGCCTGTCGGGTGGCAATCAACAAAAAGCCGTCCTGGCGAAGATGCTACTCACCCAACCCCGAGTGCTGATTCTCGATGAGCCGACCCGAGGCGTGGACGTCGGTGCCAAATATGAAATCTACAAGTTGATGGGCGCGCTGGCGGCCGCAGGCGTGTCGATCATCATGGTGTCGTCGGAGCTGGCCGAAGTGCTCGGCGTTTCCGACCGCGTGCTGGTGATCGGCGAAGGTCAGTTGCGTGGCGACTTCATCAACCATGAACTCAGCCAGGAGCAGGTGCTCGCCGCCGCCCTCAGCCAGCCTGGCAGCCATAACAATAATGATCGGAAATCCGCGTAAATGAATCAGGTCAAACAACTGTTCACCCGCTACAAAATGCTCGCGCTGGTGTTTGCCGTGGTGTTGATCTGGCTGTTCTTCAGCTGGCAGACCGAAGGCGGATTCCTCACCCCGCGCAACCTCTCCAATCTGCTGCGGCAAATGTCCATTACCGGAATTCTCGCCTGCGGCATGGTGCTGGTGATCATCAGCGGCGAGATCGATTTGTCGGTCGGCTCATTGCTGGGCCTGCTCGGTGGCCTCGCCGCCATTCTTGATGTGATTTACCACGTCCCGCTGCTGGCGAATCTGAGCCTGGTCGCCCTCTGTGGACTTTTGATCGGTCTCGCCAACGGATACATGGCGGCTTACTTGCGCATACCGTCCTTCATTGTCGGTCTGGGGGGCATGCTGGCGTTCCGCGGGATTCTGCTGGGGATTACCGGCGGCACGACCATCGCGCCGGTGTCGCCGGAACTCGTCTACATCGGTCAGGGTTATTTGCCCCACGCAATCGGCACCGGCCTGGGCGTTCTGCTGTTTGCGCTGACGGTGTTCCTGACCTGGAAACAACGGCGCAATCGCGCCCTTCACGGCCTGGCGGCGCATTCCTTGCTGCGAGACGTCATACGCGTGTTGGTAATCGGCGCCGTGCTGGCCGGTTTCGTCCAGACGCTCAACAGTTACGACGGCATTCCCGTGCCGGTCTTGCTGCTGCTTGTTTTGCTGGGCGCGTTCAGCTACGTCACCAGCCAGACCGTGTTCGGTCGGCGCGTCTATGCCGTCGGCAGCAATATGGAAGCGACGCGCCTTTCCGGTATCAATGTGCAGGCCGTGAAGCTGTGGATTTTCGGGATCATGGGCGTCATGTGCGCCCTCGCCGGCGTGGTCAATACCGCGCGCCTGGCCGCCGGTTCACCTTCGGCCGGCAGCATGGGTGAACTCGACGCCATCGCCGCCTGCTTCATCGGCGGCACCTCCATGCGCGGCGGTTCGGGGACGGTCTACGGCGCCCTCCTCGGCGCGCTGGTCATCACCAGTCTGGACAACGGCATGTCCATGCTCGACGTCGACAGCTATTGGCAGATGATCGTCAAGGGCAGCATTCTGGTGTTGGCCGTGTGGGTGGATGTGAGTACGCGCACCGGACGCCGTTGAGGCTCGGTGAATGGGGTCACGGGCATCGTTTTGCTGACGTATCGCAAGTCAGTCGTCAAGGCTGAGGTCAAAGCCTGGGTGTGAGGCTTTGGTGCATTTGTGCAGTGCAAAACGATGACCTGTCGTTATCCCTCAGCCCTGAGTGGCCTGCGTCCAACTGTCGCAGCAAACAGCCATTGGAAAATTCCGCACAAGCCTTAGAATCCGCGCGCTCTTGCAGTCGCCAGATTTGGCGCCCGAGGCATACCTGACGGGCTGACCCCACCTCGGACTCAACCGCCCTGCCCGATCGGCGGGCACTTACACCACAACACCCCCCGGCTTGGCAATCGCATGCGCAGAGGCGCACGTTGCGCTGTTCGATTTCTAGAGGTTTTTATGTCTCCGCGTTTGCTGGCCATGGCGCTGGCGCCCCTGCTCGGGCTGTTCATTGTTGCGCTGGGCAACGGTTTTCTGTCTTCGCTGACCACCCTTCGCCTCGACGCTGCCGGTGCCTCAACCACGATGATCGGTATCGTCTCCTCGGCCTACTTCATAGGGTTGACGCTGGGCGCGGTGTTCAATGACCGCTTGATTCTGCGCATCGGCCATATCCGCGCCTACGGCAGCTTTGCCTCGCTGATCGCAGTGACCATCCTGCTGCAGGGTTTGTTCTATGACACCTGGGGCTGGTTCGCGCTGCGTCTGATCAATGGCTGGGCCACGGTCGGCGTGTTTCTGGTGATCGAGAGCTGGCTGTTGCTGGCGGGTGACGCGAAGATTCGCGGGCGCTTGCTCGCGTTGTACATGATCGTCTTGTACGGTGCCGGCGTGCTGGGCCAGGCAACGCTGGGGAAAATTACCGGATTGAGCGACAGCGCACCGTTTATGGTCGCTGGCATGCTCGCCTCGTTGTCGGTGTTGCCGATCGTGATCCTGCCGCGCGTGTCGCCATTGCTCGATCAGGTCGAGCCACTCAAACCTCGGCAATTGTTGGGCGTGACGCCGACCGGGTTGGTCGGTTGTTTTGGCTCGGGTATCACCATCGCAGCGATTTACACCTTGCTGCCGCTGTATCTGCAACGCAGCGGTCTGAATGTCGGTGAAGTCGGCAGCATGATGGCTTGGACGATCCTCGGTGCGATGCTTCTGCAATACCCGGTCGGGCGTTGGTCCGACCGCCAGGATCGTTTGCAGGTGCTGACGATTCTGACCGTGGCGTGCACCGTGTTATCGCTAGTGATCGTCCTGCTGCCGTTGTCCTCAAGCATGCTCGCGGTGATGTTGTTTCTGCTCGGTGGCGGCGTGTTTGCGCTGTACCCGGTTGCCGTCAGCCACGCCGCCGACCGCGCCCCCGCCGAAGCCTTGGTGCCGATGATTCAGGGCTTGCTGCTGATCAACTCACTGGGCTCGGCGATCAGCCCGATGATGATTTCGCCGGTGATGAATTCGTTCGGTGCCAATGGTTTGTTCTGGGTGTTTGCGCTGGTCAATCTGTGCATGGTCACCTTCTTCCTGTGGCGACGTGGCAAACGCCCGGTTCCGGCCAATCCAGCTCCGTTTGCAGCGGCAGCCACGTTCTCGCCGACAGGTGCGGAGCTGCGGGTGACCGAAGATCTGCGTCAGGCGGTGCAGGAGCATCCGCCGATGGTTGATGCGCTGAGCGGCGAGCCTTCGCCGCAATGTGAAGCACGCTAAACCTAATTTGCGTAATTGAATGAGCCCATAAGTGCCTTTTGCCTACACTCCTTGGCAATGATGTTTACCTCTTTGCCCAAGGAGTCACCTTATGTCCAAGTTCTACCCCAGTGTCGATCCCGAGGGGCTGGTCGAATACTCAGTGGTCTACACCGACCGCTCGCTGAACCACATGTCGCAGTCCTTTCAAGGGGTGATGAAGAACATTTCCAGAACCCTGAAACAGGTCTACAACGCCGAGGCTGTTGCGGTGGTTCCGGGCAGTGGCACATTCGGCATGGAGGCGGTGGCGCGGCAGTTCGCTACCGGCCAGCAATGTCTGGTGATCCGCAACGGCTGGTTCAGCTATCGCTGGAGCCAGATCCTTGAGATGGGCAACATCCCGGCCGCCACCACGGTACTCAAAGCCCGGCCAGTCGAAACCGGTCGCCAAGCGGGCTATGCCCCGCCACCGCTGGATGAAGTGCTGGCAGCCATTGCGGCGCAGAAGCCGCAGATAGTCTTCGCGCCCCATGTTGAAACTTCATCCGGGATCCTCCTGCCCGACGAGTACTTGCGGGCAGTCGGCGACGCCGTGCATGCGGTGGGCGGCCTGTTCGTGCTGGACTGCATCGCTTCCGGGACGATTTGGGTGGATATGCACAAATGCGCCGTCGACCTGCTGATCAGCGCACCGCAGAAAGGCTGGAGCGCCTCCCCTTGCTGCGCCCTGGTAATGCTCAGTGCTCGGGCTCTTGAGCGCATCGAACAGACGCAAAGCAGCAGCTTTGCCTGCGACCTGAAAAAGTGGCTGCAGATCATGCAAGCCTACGAACAGGGCGGACATGCCTACCATGCGACCATGCCCAGCGATGCCCTCGCGCGGTTCAACGACGTGATGAAAGAGACGCAAGCCTACGGTTTCGACAAAGTTCGCGACGAGCAACAGACGCTGGGTGACCGGGTACGCGCCCTGTTGACCGGCAAAGGCTTCAAAAGCGTGGCGGCTGCCGGCTTTCAGGCCCCTGGCGTTGTGGTGAGCTACACCGATGATGCCGACATCAAGAACGGCAAGAAATTTGCCCACCACGGCCTGCAGATCGCTGCCGGCGTGCCGTTGCAATGCGACGAACCGGCCGACTTCCAGACCTTTCGCATCGGGCTGTTTGGCCTCGAGAAGCTGCACAATATCGAGCGTACGATCAGTACGCTTGAGCAGGCATTGGATGAAGTGATGGTTGGCTAAGACCTGTTCGTGCCCGCAGGGCACGAAGTTATCGCATGCCAATATTTCTGGTGGCGGTGATGCTTTATCGCTTCCATCGCTGCGTACGGTCTATGTCCCGTGCGCAATGAACAGGTTGTACGATGTCCTATCACGAGGTATTACTATGTCTCCCACAAAAAAAATAAAACCACGGAGATTGCTACATGGACTCATCCCTGTCCGCCAAGCCCGAAAGCCTTGCCCCAGCGAAGGGCAACACCCGCCGTAGCTTTCTGAAAAAGTCCCTCGCTGTTTCCGTCACACTCGCCACCGTCGGCAGTACCGCACTAACCCGACTTTCCGAGGCCGCCGAACCCTTGAGTCAGCGCTACCCGGATCCGCTGATTCACATCCTCGACGACAGCTTCCTCGAGCTACGTGTGTTCAACGCCAGTGTTGAAAAACTTGCCACCGGTATGCGCTGGGCCGAAGGACCGGTGTGGGTCGGTGATGGCCGCTATTTGTTGGTCAGCGACATCCCCAATAATCGCATCATGCGCTGGGATGAAATCACCGACACTTTCACCGTGTACCGCGAACACTCCAACTTTTCCAACGGCATGTGTCGGGATCGCCAAGGGCGTCTGATTGTCTGCGAAGGCTCCACTACGACCAGCGAAGGCCGCCGCGTCACGCGCACCGAATCCAATGGCACGATCACCGTGCTGGCCGACAGCTTCGACGGCAAGCCTTTCAATTCGCCCAACGACATCGTCTGTAAAAGTGACGGATCGATCTGGTTCACTGACCCGCCCTTCCAGACCAGCAACAACTACGAAGGCCACAAAGTCACCCCGAGCCAACCCCACGCCGTGTACCGCATCGACGGCGAGAGCAAAAAAGTCACGCGAGTCATCGACGATCTCAACGGGCCCAACGGCCTGTGCTTTTCTCCCGATGAAAAAACCCTGTACGTCGTCGAAGGTCGCGCCAAGCCCAATCGTCTGGTCTGGGCAATTGCCGTGAAGGACGACGGCACACTCGGCGAACGCCGCAAGCGCATTGAAGGGCTGGAATATGCCGCGATCGACGGCATCAAATGCGACGAAGCGGGCAACCTGTGGTGCGGCTGGGGCGGCAATGGTGATCCCAAGGCCGACCTGGAAAAACTCGACGGCGTGCGGGTTTTCAATCCTCAGGGCAAGGCCATCGGGCACATTTCGCTGCCAGAGCGCTGCCCGAATCTGTGCTTCGGGGGACGCGAAGGGAATCGGCTGTTCATGGCCAGCAGTCACTCGATCTATTCGCTTTTTGTGAATACTCGAGGGACTACGTTTGCGTTGTAAAAGCCAGGTTCGTTTTGCGACAGTTTCGTGAGTAGCGAAACGATTGACTGCCGCGCATCCGAGGATGCGCGGCATTCAAGCCTGTTTACTGTCCCCGCCTCGCTGGACATTGTGAGCGCAACGTCGCAGGTGCCCAACAGCAGTTTACGACCAGAACCCTTTATGCGGTTCAGCCGCCTCGCCCTCCAGCATCGGCCCCAATACACTGACCTTGCGCTGCCCCTTGGCGAACACCTCGCGGCACGGCAGCGAGAACGTCGGATTCTCTGGATGGTCCCCCGTCAACCCCAGCAGCGCATGCTCCGACAAGGCATAAACCACCCGCCCGATCCCCGTCCAATACACGGCGCCTGCGCACATGCAGCAAGGTTCGGCGCTGGTGTACAGCGTGCACAGCTCCAGCTCTTGCGGCGACAGCAGCTTGGCCGCTGCAGCCGCTGCAACCAGTTCGGCATGTTGGGTCGGATCACCTTCCGGCGGCATCGAGTTGTTGCCTGCCTCGACAATCACCTTGCCGTTGCGGTCGGCTACCAATGCCGCGAACGGATGGCGACCGCGCTGTTTCGATGCCTCGGACAAGGCAATGGTCTGGCGCAGCAATGTCAGGTCAAGATCGCTGACACCGGCCGGGATGAGCTGGGTAAATTGATTCATGGGTAACTCCTGGGCAGTGGAAAACACACAGTCAGTCGGCCAGTTCAGCCGACGTAGCGCCGATGGTTTCGGTCGATTTTTTTTCGTTGTTGAGCAATAGATTGAGGACGATGGCGGTGATCGCACCGAGGAAAATCCCGCTGTCGAGCACCAGTTTCAGCGTTGGGCCGACGTGTTCGAACAGCGCCGGAAAGGACATCGGCAGCACGCCGACACTCACCGACACGGCGACGATGATGCCGTTGCGCGTCCCCTCGAATTGCACCCGCGACAGTTCCTGAATCCCCGCCACCGTGGTCATGCCGAACATCACGATCGCGCAGCCACCGAGCACTGGCGTCGGCACCGCCGCGATCAACGCGCCGAGTTTCGGGAACAAGCCCATCAGCACCATGATTGCCCCGGCAGCAGCGACGACGAAGCGGCTTTTAACGTTCGAAAGCGCAATCAAACCGGTGTTCTGGGTGAACGCGTTGTAAGGAAAACTGTTGAACAAGCCGCCGAGCATGGTCGACAAACCGTCGGCGCGAAACGCGTTGCCAAGGGTCTGTTGCGTGGTCGGTTTGCCGGTCAACTTGCCGATTGCCAGGCAGTTGCCGGTGGTTTCGGCCATGATCACCAGCATCGCCAGGGTCATGATCAGAATCGGTACCGGCGAGAACTCCGGTGCGCCGAATGCCATCGGCGCACTCAGCTCAAACCACGCCGCTTCGCTGACCCGGCTGAAGTGAGTCATGCCGCAAGCCGCTGCGATCAGACTGCCGACGAACAAGCCGATCAGCACGCTGAGGTTGCCGATAAAACCCCTGAATTTGGCATAGATGACCAGCGTCACACTGACCGTGGCCAAGCCCAGCAACAAGTTGGCGGGATTGCCAAAATCCGCCGAATCGGGATTACCGCCGCCCAACCAGATCGCAGCAGCAGGCATCAGCGAGATGCCGATAATGGTGATCAGGCTGCCAATCACCACCGGCGGAAAAAAGCGCAGCAAACGGCTGAACACCGGCGCCAGCGCAATGGTGATAAAGCCCGCCGCGATCACCGCACCGAAAATCTGACTGAGGCCGAACTCCTTGCCGATCATGATCATTGGCGCCAGCGCAATAAACGAGCAGCCCTGAATCAGCGGCAGACGCGCGCCGAATTTCCAGAAACCGAGGGTTTGAATCAATGTCGCCACGCCAGAGGTCAACAGGTTGGCGTTGATCAACAACACCACCTGCGCCGAAGTCAGGCCCATCGCACTGCCAAGAATCAGCGGCACCGCGACTGCTCCCGCGTACATCACCAAAACATGCTGCAAGCCAAACGTGAACAACTGTCGCAGCGGCAAAACCTCGTCCACCGGATGAATGCGTTGTGTGGTCATTTCACACGCTCCTGAAGGTGCAGCATCTATTGAGATCGCGGGCATGCTTAGGGGAGTTTGAAGGAACATCGCCCCGGAGATCGTTTGACGCGGGGTCATATTTGAACGTTTATTACGATGAAACAAATTGGCAACCATCGCTTTTTTCGATGGCACTTACACGGCACAATCAGGCATTCGCCAGACGCTGATAACCCTCACGTTCGACCCGGGAGTCCACCGCTTGCGCTTCTCACTCGATCAACTGTTGATGTTCGTCTAAGTGGTCAAAAGCGGATCGTTTTCCGCCGCCGGGCGCAAACTGGGCAAGACCCAATCGACCATCAGCGCGGCGATTGCCAACCTCGAAACCGACCTCGGCGTCGACCTGTTCGACCGCAGCAACCGCAGCCCTTCCCTCACCGCCAGTGGCCACAAATTGCTGCTGCAGGCCGAAGCCGTGCTCGAACGCTGCATGACCTTTGAAGCCCACGCCGACTGCCTGTCGGACGACGTCGAACCCAGCCTGACGCTCGCGATTGAAACGCCGTACGGCCCGATCATGTCCGTACTCAAAGCTTTCGAAGAAGCGTTCCCCTTCGTCGATCTGATCATCCGCCATCCGGTGTACGGCGATGTCAGCGAGCTCGTCAGCAGCGGCGAAGCCATACTCGGCGTGGCGTTTTCACAGCCCGACTACCCCCCTGAGCTGGCGTTCCAGCAACTGGGCAAACTGATCATGCTGCACGTCTGCCATCCCGATCACCCGCTGGCGCAGCTCGACAACGTCAGCTTCGAGGATCTGCACGTCCATCGACGGCTGGCGTTCAGCGCCCACGCGAGCAAACTGCCCAGCAGCGAATACCTGCGCTCGACGCAGCTGTGGCAGGCGGAAAGCTATCTGGCTTTACTGGAAATGGTGCGCGCCGGCCTCGGTTGGGCCACCCTGCCCCGTCAACTCATCCAGCGCGAACTGGCCAGAGGGGAGTTGGTAGAACTTCAACTCTCGGCCTACCCGCACACCGACTGGCAAATAGGCGTGGACCTTTTGTGGGCTCGCCAGCGGCCCTTGGGCAAGGCTGAACGCTGGCTGAAAGAGAAACTGCAGGAAAACAAAGTTTTTGAGCTGGATCGAAATGGACAGATCACCACGCTGTGACGACGCTGAAAATGGCGCTCAATTGAGAGATTGATCAGTCATCGGTCACACCTTCCAAGCACTCCATAGATCTCAGATACCACCTGCATCGTCGCCTCTTCGATTGTTCCTTCATTGCGGCATAGAACCCAACCGTGATCGGCTACCGCTTGCTCGAACAATTCGGTACACAAAACGTGCTCTGCATATTTCTGAATCACAGTGCCGCCCAGTCCTCGCGATCGTGTCGCGGCCCTCGCCCATGAAATATCCGGGTCGGTAACGACGCCGACATGCAGGTCCGGCACTCGTACGTCTCGATCCATGTTCAACTGGAGAATGTCGGCAAACGGGACTGTTTGCCGAAACGCGGCGTCAGACGGATACCAGCGATCAATCAGGATGATGCTGTCTGGCGGTTGTTCAGTGAGCACATGCCGGGAAATCCAGCTGCGGCTTTCAGCAAAGGCTCCGCACACAACCCACTCCAGATCCCTGGAGGGATTTCGGGCGAGATTGTTGACCAGGGCCATGGTTTCTGCCCTGTAGGGATCCCGTTTTCTCTCGCAAAGCCGGACAACTTTGTTGTTGTCGGCCCTCAGCACTTTCGCGACGGCCTCCAACAGTGTGGTTTTACCGGTGGCCTTGGGCCCATCCAGAGAGACGAACAGCTGACGATTCATTGTTCACATAATGTTGGATTTAGAGTTTATGGCTCTGCACGTTCGCTGGCAGCGTTTCCTCACCTCACGCGTCACCAGGGTCGTAGCTGTTGACGTTCGGCACTTGCAAATGCAGGCGGCCGAGCAAATCAACCAGCGTGTCGATCTCTGCTGCCGAGAGCCCGCTTAACAGGCGAGACTCACGTTCGAGTGCCACTTTCAGCACGCGGTCGTGCAGTTCTTTGCCGCTGGCCGTCAACCGGACAGTCGAACGCCGGGCATCTGCCGGATCAGGCCGACTGGTGATTCGCCCGGCCGCCTCCAGCGTCTGCAATGAGCGACTGACAGCACTCTTGTCGAGCCCGATGGCCTGACAGATGCGGTTGGCGGAGATATCGGATTCAACAGCCAGCATTGAAAGCATCCGCCATTCAACCACGCCAATTCCGAAATGTTTGCGATAGCACTGGGAGGCCCCAGTGGCGAGTTTGTTCGCCAGGAACGTCACCAGGCCAGGCACATAACGCGACAGGTTGAGTTGTGTTTCGGTAGGCATAAAGAAAACACCGAAGGTCAAAGATCTCTAATATTAGTTGACACCGCAACCAAATCGGATAAGGATTTACTCAGCCAAGCGATGCGTGCAATGCCCGCATACTACGCCGTAGCACCACCTCAAAAAAATAATTATCAGGTCTTGCTCATGAATCCTTGTCCGTTGCGCCCTTCCCTGACGAATGCAACTTCTGCCCTTCCCTGCGCCTTTTCTCCTGGCTGATTTGTAGCCCGCACGCGCGCTTTTTCACCCTTGTTTTTTCAGCAGCCACTTCAGTGTGGAGGGAGAAGTCATGTTTGAAGTCAACGTCACCCGCAAAGAGATCGAAGCTGAAGGTATTTGCAGCTTCGAGCTCTGTGCCAACGACGGCAGCCCGCTGCCGCCTTTCGAGGCAGGTGCGCACATCGACGTTCACATTGCCGGCGGCCTCACGCGCCAGTACTCGCTATGCAATGACCCCACGGAGCGCCATCGCTATTTGATCAGCGTTCTCAAGGATCCGGCCTCGCGTGGCGGCTCCCGCGCCATGCATGAGCGGGTCAGCCAAGGCCAGACACTGACCATCAGTGCGCCACGCAACCTGTTTTCACTCGCACCCGCAGCCAAGCGGCACCTTTTGTTTGGCGGCGGTATTGGCATCACGCCGATGCTGGCAATGGCACATGAGCTTCACCGTCAGGGCGCGGATTTCGAATTGCATTACTGCTTTAGATCCACAGAGCGCGCTGCCTTCATTCAATGGTTCGGGCAAGCGCCATTCGCCAGCCGCGTGTACTTGCACGACGACAGCGGCTCGCCTGAACAGAAACTTGATGCCGCCGCCCTGTTAGCGATGCCGGACTGTGCGAGCCACCTTTACGTATGCGGCCCGTCAGGGTTCATGAGTTTCATTCTGGACACTGCAAAAGCAGCCAACTGGCCCGAAGACCGTGTGCACCGAGAGTTTTTCGCCGCCGCACCAGTCGATCAAAGCGCTGATACGCCCTTTGAAGTGCAGATAGCCAGCAGCGGGCAGATATTTCACATCCCCGCCGACCGGACTGTTTTCGAGGTACTCGATGAGGCCGGTATTGAAATTGAAACCTCCTGCGAGCAAGGCGTCTGCGGCACCTGTGTCACGCGTCTGCTCGATGGCATTGGTGATCATCGTGACCAGTTTTTGACTGCCGCAGAACATGCCGCCAATGACCGTTTCACCCCGTGCTGCTCACGTGCCAAATCGCCCCGCCTGGTATTGGACCTTTGACCTGAACCGAGCATTGCCCGCTCGCCGGAGAACACCATGACGACTGCCGCCCTGCCCCTTGCCCACGAGATTGCGCCGCCCACCCTATCGAGTTTCCCACTCGATCAATGGTACGTCGCCGCGCTCGGTTGGGAGCTGAAGGATCAACCCATTGGCCGCACGCTGCTGAACAAACCCGTGGTGCTGTTTCGCACCGCCGATAACCAGGTCGCCGCACTGGAAGACCGCTGCTGCCACCGGGCCCTCCCGTTGTCCAATGGCACCCTGGAAGAACGTGGCTTGCGCTGCGGCTATCACGGCCTGTTGTTCAACGAGGGCGGCAAGTGCATCGAAATTCCCGGCCAGGACAAGATTCCGAGCAAGGCGAAAGTGCCCGCCTACCACGTTCGCGAGCAGGACCAGATCATCTGGATCTGGTTCGGTAGCGCCGAGCATCCTGAGCCGACATTCGCGCCGCCCACCTACGACGTCCATAGCAGTGGCAAATACCTGTTCGACGGTGATGTCTATCACTACGACGCGCCCTATCAGCTCATCCACGACAACCTCATGGACCTCAGCCATTTGGGCTACGTCCATTTACGCACCATCGGCGGCAACGCCAGCATTCATATGAACGCGCAGATGAACGTGGACGGTGACGACTCGATGGTCCGCGTGGTTCGGCACATGCCCAACTCCGTGCCACCGCCGACCTATACCGCCGCTTACCCGTTCCAGGGCAACGTTGATCGCTGGCAGGAAATCGAATTTCACATCAATCACCTGCGCATCTGGACCGGAGCGGTAGACGCAGGCACCGACAATCTGAACGACCCCGACCGGGCCGGCTTCCATATGCGCGGTTTTCACGGCGTGACACCAGAAACCGAAAGCTCAAGTCATTACTTCTGGACCATAGCCACCAACCCTGAAAATGATCCGCAGGCGGTCATGGCCAAAGTGCTCGAGCAGACCATGTTGACCTTCGACGAAGACAAGGTGGTAATCGAAGCCCAGTACCAGAACATGTGCCGCTTCGGCACACGCCCGATGATCGATATTCATGTCGATGTGGGCGCCAACCGTGCTCGTAGAATCATCGAGCGACTGCGCAACGGCCCCGTTCAAGGCTGACGATGCATCACCCAGCCGCCGCCAAAAGCCCGTGGCGGCTGGGTGGTTGCGCCGTATCAGCGCGGCGCGAAGACCACACCGACCTGCGCGGCATACTTCAGCCAGGCGGCTTTGAGCCGTTCGACGGTTTGCGGTTGGGCACCCGCTAGGTCATGGGTTTCACCGCGATCCTGTGCGACATCAAACAATTGCCATTGTGGCGGCTGCGCGTGGTCGCCGAATCCCGCCTGCGGGCGCATGCCCAACAACTTGAGGTTGCCCTCGCGATAGTAGGCGTTGCCGAACAACTCTGCGGCCAGAATGCCATCGCCGTGGGGGCTGCCTTTGCCCGTCAGCATGGGCAGGATAGATTTGCCGGTGATCGGGTGCTTGCCCGCCTCGCTCGGCAAGCTGATGCCCGCCAACTCGAGAAAGGTCGGCGCCAGGTCATCCACCCGTGCCACGCCCCGTTCCACGCCCTGACGACGCAGTGTCCTGGGCAGTTGAACAATCGCCGGAACGCTGATTCCGCCTTCGGCAGTGGTGCCCTTGAACAGGTGAAACGGTGCTGCGCTGACTTCGGCCCAACGCATGCCATAGTCGATCTGCGAACTTGGTTGGCCGAGGTTTGCCAAGCGGTTGTCGGTGTTTGCGCCGGGGGGATAGAACTGCGCATGGTTTTCAGCGGCCGCGCCGTTGTCAGACATGAACACGATCAGCGTGTTGTCGTACTGGCCGCTCTCGCGCAGATACTCGATCAGGCGGCCAATGTTGTGGTCGAGGTTGTCGACCATCGCCGCGTAGATCTCCATTTTTCGCGCTTCAAACTGTTGCTGCTCAGCCGTTAGCTGGTCCCAGCCCGGCAGTTTTGGATTGACCGGCAAGGGGTGCGCCGGTTGCGCGTCCTTTGCCAGCAAACCGAGCGTCTTCATCCTCTCGATCCGCGTCTGGCGCACGTTGTCGTAGCCCTGATCGAAGCGGCCGCGGTATTTATCCAGGTACTCCTTGGGCGCCTGCAACGGCCAATGCGGTGAGGTATAGGCTGCGTAGGCGAAAAAAGGCTTGCCTTGGCTTTTGGTGTTTTGCAGATAACCAATCAGCTTATCGGTGTAGAAATCGCTGGAATAAAAACTCTCGGGCACCTGCACCGCCCGGCCGTTTTCCCGGTAATGCACTTGCTCCAGTTTGCTCGGTTCAACGCTAGAAGGCTTGAAGTGCGACGCGCCGCCCTCCAACAAAGTGAACGACTGCTCGAATCCGCGCTGATCGGGGCCCTGATCAGCCTCCAGACCCAAGTGCCATTTACCGACCATGAGCGTTTGGTAACCGCCATTCTTGAGCAGCTCGGCCACCGAGTAGACACGTTGATTCAGATACCCCTCATACCCCGGTTTGCCGCGTTGAAACGGCTGCAGCGCTTCGGCCATGGTGCCAAGCCCGGCGAGGTGATTATCGGTGCCGGACATCAGCATCGAACGGGTGATCGAACAGGTCGGCGCGGCGTACATGCTGGTGAACTGCAAGCCCTCGCGCGCCAGTGAATCGAGGGTGGGCGTGTTGATTTCACCGCCAAAACTGCCGAGGTCGGAATAACCCAGATCGTCGGCGACGATCAGCAGGATGTTCGGTGGCGTCGACTCCGCAGTGGCAGCCATCGCCAGGCTGCTCCCCAGCGTCAGCGCGCCTAGCAGCAGGCTTAAAGGCATTCGCAGAAAAGGCATGGTTTCTCTCTTGTTGTTTAATCAAAATGCCACGGGCAGCAGCGGCAACTCACTCCTCGAAGATCGCCACCGCGCGCACGAATCCGGCCGATGCGTGTTTGATTTTGTAGGGGAAGCACGACACCACGAAGCCATTGGCCGGCAAGGTTTCCAGATTGGCCAGTTTTTCCATTTGCCCGTAGCCGATATCACGCCCGGCCTTGTGCCCTTCCCAGATGATCGAGGCGTCGCCGCTGGCGGCGAATCGCTCGCGGGTGTACTTGAACGGCGCGTCCCAACTCCAGGCGTCGGTTCCGACTACCCGCACACCGCGCTCCAGCAGATACATCGTGGCTTCACGGCCGATCCCGACGCCGGCATCCAGATAGCCGGGCTGACCGAACAATGCGCCGGCGCGGGTATTGATCAACACGATATCCAGCGGCTGCAACACATGGTCGATACGGGCCAGCTCCGCTTCGATCTCTTGCGCGGTCACCACATGGCCGTCGGGCATGTGCCGAAAATCCAGTTTGACCCCCGGTTGCAGGCACCAGTCCAGCGGTAATTCATCAATGCCGAATGCCGGTTGGCCGCCATCGGTGGTCGACGCGTAATGCCACGGCGCGTCCATGTGCGTGCCGCTGTGGGTGGTGATTTGCAGACGCTCGGCGGCCCATGACTCTTTACCCGGCATCTGGTCCAGTTGCAGACCGGGAAACATCGCGGCCATTTCTGGCCAGCCCTGCTGGTGATCCATGTAATCGATCTTCGGCAGCAACGGCGGCGGATCGGTGTAAGGGTTATTGTCGAGGGTGACCGAGAGGTCGACCAGGCGACGTTTAGGCTTGGCTGGCTGCATGCAGGGAATCTCCGGTAATCGATAAATGCCGAGGGGCGGCGGGGTTCAGTGAGTTGCGAATCAACGTGGCGGCGTTGCCGTCATGGCTGAAACCGGCGGCACGCGCCTGTGGGGTTTTCAACGGTGGCAGACGCCCGAACAGCGCTTCCAACTGACTGTCGGGCACGTAAGTGATCAGGTTGCGACGTTCCTGCCCGTAGCTCGCCGCCAAGGCATCGACCACTTGGGCAATCGACAGATGCAGTACCGGCAATTGCCACACCCGTTGCGATTCGAGTTCGTGGTGATCCAGCTCAGCGGCGTGCATCAGGTTGTTCACGCAGCAGCGCACCGACATCCACCAAGCAGTGGCCTCGGCGGAAACCGGGCAAAGATAGGACTCGCCTTCGGCAAAGGCGCGCAGCAAGTCACTCATGAACGCCGAGCGTAATCCGTTGGGTTCGCGCGGGCGGGCAACGATGCCGGGCAGGCGCAGTGCGCGACCGTCCACTTCCCCGCGCCGGGCCAGGTCGACAATGACACTCTCGACCATGGCCTTGTGCGTACCGTAAGAAAGCTCCGGATGCAGCGGTGCCTGCTCATTCATACGCACAGGCAATTCGCCGCCGTAGACCGCGACACTGCTGGCGTACACCAGCACCGGCGGCTGGGTTTTGTTGCGTAACTGGTCGAGCAATTCGAGGCTCGCCAAGAGGTTGACCTGGTAGCCCTGCGTGTAATGTTCTTCCGCCGCGCCACCAGCAATGCTCGCCAGGTGAAAAACCACATCAATGCCATCGGCGAGCACTCGGCGCATTAACGCGGCGTCGGTAATATTGCCGCGATGACGGCGCAATCGCGGATCGTCCGGCAGGCCTTGCAAGTCAGTGTCCAGCACCAGCATCGAAACAATGATCCGTCCACGCACGCTGCCCTTCGCCAGCAGACAGCGCACCAGTTCGCGCCCGACGAAGCCGTTGGCCCCGGTAATCAACACACGCATGTGCCGCTCCTTAGCCTTGGGCCTTGACGACGCATTGCTCAATCGCGCCGAACACTGACTGACCGTCAGCCCCCAGGACGTTCATGTGCACGCGATCACCGAAGCGCATGAAAGCGGTTTGCGGGGCGCCGTGCTCGATCATCTCGATGGCGCGGCGTTCGGCAATGCAGGCCGAACCGACACTGCGCTCGGCATTGGAAACCGTACCGGAGCCGATCAACGTGCCGGCACCCAACCGGCGAGTCAGCGCGGCATGGGCGATCAACTGGCCAAAACCGAAGGTCATCTGCCCACCGTGTGGATGACCGAACCACTCGCCATTCCAGCTCACCTGCAACGGCAGATGCACACGCCCGTCGCGCCAGGCATCGCCCAGTTCGTCCGGGGTGATTGCCACCGGGGCGAAGCTCGACGACGGTTTGGCCTGCAAAAAGCCGAAGCCGGTTTTCATCTCCCGAGGGGCCAGCGCGCGCAGGCTGACGTCGTTGATCTGCAGGATCAGCTTGATGTGCCCAATGGCCTGCTCCGCGCTGCAACCCAGCGGCACGTCGTCCACCAGCACGACGAACTCGCCTTCAAAGTCGATGCCCTGGCTTTCACTGGGCAGCGCAATGTTGTCGTGGGCGCCGAGGAAATCATCGCCGGCGCCCTGATACATCAACGGCGTGTGTTCGACGCCTTCAATGGGGTCAAGGTTGAAAGCCTTTTGCATCAGCGCGCCATGGCTGAGGAATGCCGAGCCGTCGCACCATTGGTAGGCGCGTGGCAACGGTGCCATGGCCTGAGTCGGGTCGAAGGCAAACGCGTCAGGCGCATCGCCCGCGTTCAACCGGGTGGCCAGCGCCTGCAAGCGCGGTTCGGCATCAGGCCAGTCTTCTATAGCCTGTTGCAGGGTGTACGCCACCGAACCGGCATCCAGTGCCCATTGCAGATCCCGCGAGACGATGACCAGTTGTCCATCACGATGGCCGTTTTTCAGCGTGGCGAGTTTCATGATGATGCTCCTTGCACAGAATTCAGTTCAGCGGCAAAGCGCCCGTCGAGCAGGATGAACACCATGCGCGCCATCGCTTCGGTACGGTTGCTCCAGGCATGGTTGGTGCCGCGTTGCACCACCACGTCGCCGCGCTTGAGGTGCACGTCTTCCTCGTCCAGCACCAGCCAGACCTCACCTTCGGTGACGATGCCGTAGTCGAGGGTTTCCGTGCGGTGCATCAGTTTGTGTTTGCCTGCGCCCTGCCCCGTGCCGGCATGCGACTCGCCGATTTCGGCAAATACCGCCGCGGCGTTTTCATCGCTGACCTGGTTCTGCACGCTGTCGGGCGGGATGTCGACCACGCGAATCACGCTGCCTTGCGCCGCGGGACTGAGTCGCAACGGCTGGGCGCTCGGATCACTCGCATTGTCGAGCGGTGCGGGGCTGGCGCCGGTGTTCCACAATTCGTAAAACACCGTGCCGGGCACCGCCAGCAGCGGGAACACGTTAGGCGTCGGCCCGCAGCTGGCGACAATGGCCCGGCCTTGGGCGTTGTGGCCGGTGACCACTCTTTTGAACTCGGGAAGGGTCTGCATTTAAAGTTCTCGTTCAGTTGTCAGCGGCGCTCGGGGCAACAATCCGCCGAGTCTGGGGATGGCGAGGCAAAACAGCGCCACCAGCAATTGCAGGCCACCCACAATGGCCAAGGCATGCGGCAGCGCCGAGCTGACGCCATGCGTGATGCCGAGTACGACCAAAGGACTGATGAATTCGCCGGCAAAAATCGCCGCGGTGAAACACCCCGCCGCGCGCCCGCGTTGATGAAAGTCGACCTGCGCCATGATCCAGGTGATCAGCGTCGGCAACATCAAGCCGATGCCCAGGCCGTTGATCGTCACCGCGACCACCACCTGCATGTGGCTGCCGGCATTGGCCATCAACAAGCCGCCGACGCCCGCCAGCGCATAGGCGATCAACAACATGTGCTGCGCACGCATGCCACTGAACAGGCGGAAGCTCAGCGCCCCGGCCAGCACACCCAATTGGTTGGCGCCCATGGTCATGCCGATGTCCTGCGGCGCATCGACGTGCAGCAGATTGAGCAGATACCCGGCCTGTACCGGCACGATAAACAGGCTCAGGCCGGCCAACAGTGCCAAGGCATACATCGGGGTCAGCGCGCGCCATGGGAATTTGTCGACCAGCGCGCTGTGCAGTGGATGCTCGGCCCGGGTGTGCGATTGCGGCTCCCAGAGTTTCCACGCCATCAGCGGCAGGAAGACCAGCCCGACGGCGTACAACGCGAACGGCGTGCGCCAGTCGTCCTGCCCGAGAAAACCGCCCAGCGCGATAAACACCGCTGCGGACAGCGACGTGGCGACCATCTGCAAGGCAAACAAACGCTCGCGTCGGGCGCCGCTGTAGTAATCGCCCATCAGCGTGGTGCAGCAGGTCATGATGCCCGCCTCGGCCAGACCGATGCCGGCGCGGCTGAGGACGATGGCCGGCAGCGATTCGAGCCACAGCGGCAGTACACCGCAGAGCACGTAAAGCCCCATGCTGGCGAGCAACAACGGTTTTCGCCCGAGGCGGTCGGCGATCATTCCGGCAAATGGCGCCAACAGGGCAATCATTAACGCCGGCAACGTCAGCACGATCGGCACCAGTACTGCGCTGTTCGCAACGTCGGCAAAGTGCGCTTGCATGCGCGGTAGCACCGGCGCCAGCAGCACCGCGCCAAGTACCGGCAGGCAGCTGCCCAGCAGCAACAACAGCGATTGCGCCAGCCCGGCTGTTCTGCCGGCGTTCACGGCTGAGGTTTCAACGCGCATGGCAACGCTCCTGGGTGTGCAGATGTTCGGGATTGCCCGCAACCGCGGTGGCTGGTTTCGTCACGCTCAACACACCGGCTCGCACAACCGCATCGGTAGACGAGCGGCGTACAGGCAGGAGGAAATGCGCCAGCGCCGGCAGCAGTACCAGGGCGCCAACCATGTTCCAGACGAACATGAACGCCAGCAGCACGCCCATGTCGGCCTGGAATTTGATCGGCGAGAACATCCACGTCGCTACGCCAATCGCCAGGGTGATACCGGTCAGCATCACCACTTTGCCGGTGGACACCAGCGCCAGGTAATAGGCTTCGGACAAACTCGCGCCGCGGCGAAGATGGCCGAGCAAAATGCTCATCACGTACAAGGCATAGTCGACGCCGATGCCCACACCCAGAGCGATCACCGGCAGCGTGGCGACCTTCACGCCAATGTTCAGCCAGACCATCAGCACTTCGCAGAGAATCGAGGTGAGCATCAGCGGAATCACCGCGCAGACCGTGGCACGCCATGAGCGGAAGGTGATCAGACACAACACGATCACCGCGCCATACACCCAGAACAGCATCTCGCGGTTAGCCTGCTTGACGACGATATTGGTCGCCGCCTCGATACCGGCATTCCCTGCCGCCAGCAAGAATTGCACCTCATCGGTGTTATTGGCGGCGGCGAACGTTTCCACGTGCTCGACCAGGCGCGTCAGGGTTTCGGCCTTGTGGTCGGTGAGGTAGGCATACAGCGTCAACAGGCTGCAATCTTCGTTGTACAAGCCGCGAGGTGCGCTGGCGGTGATCATGTTGAGCATCGCCTGATTGTTCTGCAGCTCGTACCACTTGGCGCTGCCTTCGCTGAGCCCGACCAGCATGCGGCGGTTAAGCAAGGCCAGCGAGTTGGTCGAATCCACCCCCGGCAGCGCACGCAGTTGCCAGTCCAGCGCATCGACCTTGGCAAGAACGTCGTAACGCGCACAACCGCCGGCCGGGGTTTTCACCATGACTGCAAACAGGTCACTGCTGGCGCCGTAATGCCGGGTGAGAAAAGCGTCGTCCTGGTTGTAGCGCGAGTCTGCACGCAACTCCGGGGCGCCGGCATTGAGGTCGCCGATCTTCAGTTGCAGGCTGACGACAAAACCGGCTGCTGCCAGGGCGATACTGATGGCGATGCACAGACTCGCCCAACGGCGTTGGGTGAACAGGTCCAGGAAGCGCCAAAAGGCATGACGGCGCAGACCGGCCTGCTCGGTTTGTTCGCTCTTGAGGCTCAACTGTGCGGCACGCGGTGATACGCCGACGTACGACAGCAAAACCGGCAGCAGAATCAGGTTGGTGAAGATCAGCACCGCGACGCCGATACTCGCGATCACGGCCAGATCCTGAATAACCTGGATCTTGATCAGCATCAGCACAGCGAACCCCACCGCATCGCAGAGCAGCGCCGTCAGCCCCGCCAGAAACAGGCGGCGGAAGGTGAAGCGCGCGGCCACCACGCGATGCATGCCGCGACCGATGTCCTGCATGATGCCGTTCATTTTCTGCGCGCCGTGACTCATGCCAATGGCAAACACCAGAAACGGCACCAGCACCGAGTACGGATCCAGTTGGTAGTTGAGCAACGGCAACAAACCGAGCTGCCAGACCACCGCCACCAATGAACAGAACACCACCAGCAAAGTGCTGCGCAGGCAACGGGTGTACCAGAACAGCACGGCAGTGGTGATCAGGATGGCTACGGCGAAAAACAACAGGATCTGTTTCAGTCCGTCGATCAGGTCGCCGACTTTCTTCGCGAAGCCGGTGATATGAATCTCGATCCCGTCTTTTTGGTAGGTGTTGCGCAGATTCTCCAGTTGCTCGGACAGCGTCGAATAGTTGAGTGCCTTTCCGTCGGCGGTGTTGGCCAGCAGCGGCACGTAAATGATGCTCGACGTCTGGTCCAGCGCCACCAACTGGCCGAGCTCATTGGACCTTTGAACATTGCGGCGCAACGCTTCCAGATTGGCCGCAGTGCCGCTGTAGTCATCGGGGATGACCGGGCCGCCGTCGAGGCCCTCTTCGGTCACGGCTACCCAACGGGTGGCGGGCGTCCACAGGGACTTCATGTAGGCGCGATCGACACCGGGCAACAGATAGAGTTGGTCGCTCAATGCCTGCAGGGTCTTCAGATACTCGGCGTCGTAGATATCGCCCTTGCGGTTCGCCACGACGATCCGCAAGGCATTACCCAGCCCGGTGAGTTGCTTCTGGTGTTCAAGGTAATTGGCGATGTAGGGATGCTGGGTAGGGATCATCTTTTCAAAACTGGCGTTGAGCTCGATCCGCGTCGCTTGAAAACCCAGCACCAGGGTGGTCAGCACACACACCAGCAGCACCCAGACGCGGTGATTGAACAGCGTGCGTTCCACCACCGAGCCTGAGCGTGGGTCGAAACTCGCCAGGCTGGCCGTGGCGTTGTCGAATGACTTCATAACCTCACTCCGAAGCAGTTACGGTGGGTGGCGATACACGCGTCACACCGGTAAAACCCGCCATGACCAGGCTGCCGTCGGCGGCCTCGATCAGGCTGGAAACGGGCCTGCCCAACGGTTTGCCGTAGGGCTTGAGCAGCGCGCCAGGTTGGCGATCGGTGCGAAACAGCGCGCCGCCCTGATTGACCAGCAGCAACTGACCGTCACTGCTGCGAATCGCATCGCTGAAGGAGATCGGCAGCGCCACGGGCGCGGGTTGGAAGCTGTCGCCAAAGTCGTGGGAGACAAACGCGTTGCCTTTCAGGCCAGCCACCAGCAGCGTGCCGTCGGCGTCGGTTTGCAGGGTAAAAAAACTGCCTGAATAACGGCTGTCGACTGGCTTGAAGCTGTGGCCGTTGTCCTCGGATCGCGCCAGATAGCCCTGCTCCCCGGCGATAAACCAGCGCTCACCCTGATGCGCGATGGAGTAGAGATGTGCGCCAGCCGGATTGTCGATCTGGCCGATCAGCGACTGCCAACTGCGCCCACCGTCGCGGGTTTCGAATGCCAGGCCATAGGCGCCGACGATCAGGCCGTGCCGGGCGTCGACAAAGTCCAGCGCGAGGAAGGGTTTGTCCGCGCCCTCGTCCACCATGCGTTCAGCTGTTTGCACCCGTGTCGCGGCGACATCCGTGTCTACGGCTGAAGGCAATTGTTCCTGGGCCGCCTTCAATTCGAGCTGCGCGGCGCGCTTGCCATCGAGTTGCAGCGCCCAGTGTTCGCCGCCGTCTTTGGACATCAGCACAACACCGGCGTGGCCGACCGCCCAACCCAGGCTGGCATCGACAAATTGCACCGCTGTCAGGCTCACCGACACCGGTACCTCGGCCTGTCGCCAGCTCGTACCGTTGTCGTCGGAAAGCACTACGACGCCGCGCTCGCCGACTGCCACCAGTCGCGCGCCGGCCCGAGCCAGATCCAGCAGAACGGCGTGCTGCGCTTGCGGTACTCGCATGGCCGCAGTGCTCAGGGTATCGCCCACAGCGCCAGCCTGCGCCAGGCTCGCAGGCCCGACCCAGGACAATGCGAACAGGCACACCAGCCTTGAGAAAGTGTTCATATGCGACCTCGAAAATCCTGTGAAACCGGGTCACGTCTTGCGCAGCGTGACCCGGTCCGATTCAGCGAACCCCGGCACCCGCCATCGCCGCCGGCGAAAACTCCGAGGCCTTATAGCGATCCACCACGCCGTACTGCTCAGGCTGGCCGGTGTAAACGTTCTGGATAAACCAGGCGCCGGAGGTCAGGTCGTAGAAGCCCGAAGACAATTGCGCCTGGGCAGGCAAGTCCGGCAGCACCGCTGGCAGCGACCACAGGGTTTTGGCCAACTGGCCGTTGGCGTCCCAGCGGTCGCCGAGCATGGCTTGCCAGGTGTCTTCATCGAGGTAGTAACGGCCCTTCGGTAGCTGATGACGCTTGCCCGGTGCCAGATCGGCTTCCACCACCCACACCCGGTGCAATTCCCAACGCACGACATCGGGGTTCATGTGATGCGCGAGAAACAGGTCCTCGGGTTTGCCAGCGGCCTGCACCTTGTTGGTGTTGTAAGGGATGTACATCTCCTGCTTGCCGATCAGCTTCCAGTCAAAACGGTCGATTCGACCCTGAAATACACTCAGTTCATCGAACGACATGACCCCGGCAGTCGCCGGTGTCGGTGTATCGCAGCAGGCGTTGGGTAACTTGCGCACGCGGCGCTGCCCTGTCAGGTAGACGTGGGCCTGAGACTTGTCGCCATTGATGTTGGTACGGCCCATGATCTGCTCGCCGGCACGCAGCGGCGGACCGACGTTGAGCAGGCGGAACAGCCAGTAATCGCCGGCGAAGGATTCAGGCGTACCGTCCTGGTAGTAATAAGGCATTTCCTGGATGGCCTGGCCGTCAGTCGTCATCACCTGTTTGCCGTCGGCGGTCATCAGGTAATGGCGAAAGTGCATGGACAACGACGTACCGCGCCAGTTGAGAATGTGGTTCCACATGGCTTCAGCGCCATTTTTCGGAATCGGAAACGGGATGCCGCCGTAGGCACCTTCCGGCACCGGGCCGGCGCTGCTGTCGACCAGTTTGGCGCGAGTGGCGTTTTTCAGCGTGTTGTCATAAACCCACTGCGGCGCTGCGGCCGTGCGGCGGGTCGGGTACACATCAATGCGATAGGTGTCGGGGAAACGCTTGAACATTTCCTTGGTGCCGTCGGTCAGCTTGCCGGCGTATTGCGCGAGGTTTTTCGAGGTGATGCTGAACAACGGTTTGTCCGCTGCGAACGGATCGCTGCGTTTGCCACCCTCCTTGAAGGCTGGGTCGACCTTGGTGTAGCCACCGTCCCAGGCCGGAATCGAACCGTCGGCATTGCCTGCGCGCTCAGCGCCCATCGGCGTCAGCGACTTGTTCAGCTTCGCCGCTTCGTCAGCCGTGGCCGCCGTTGCGCCCTGGCTCAACACCGCCAGGCTGCCGAGCAGCGCGAAGCACAAGGCTTTGAGTGTGAATGCGGCATTTTTGTTGTTATGGGTCATGCGCAAGTCCTCTTAAAACGTGGTCTTGACGGAGAAGGCCAGGTAATCCCGGTCCTTCAGCGATTGCTGGAAGTTGAATTGGCTGGCTGCGTTGAGGTTGGTGTTCTCGGGGCCGTAGTAATGCGTGTACGTCAGGCCGGCGGTCACGCGATCCAGGTAAGTCGCGGTGATACCGATGTTCATGTCGCCGCCGTTATCCGGGCCGAATGAGCTGACAACTGCCGACTTGCCGAGGGGGAAATAGCTCAGGCCAACAGGAATGCTGATATCGACGCCTGAGAAAAACTGGCGATAGGTCGGGGTGTAGACCACCTTGAAGCCGAGGCCGTCATCGGTGGCGCCGGGGTCAAGGGCGGCACGGTTTTTCGTGACATTGAGCAGACGGTTCCAGGCGATCTCACCGACGAATCCCGACTCCTTGGCAATGAAGTTCGGCCCGAACGAAGCGATCACATTGAGGTTGATGTGCGCTGTGCGCCCGACGGCATAAAGCGCGTCATCGTCGTTGTCGGCCGCCACCCCAGGGAGCACGGTGACGCCGTTGGAGACCAGTGGCATGTTCCAGCGCATCGAGGCTTCACCGGCAAAACTGTAGGCATCAACCGTGGTGGAGAAACTGGCGCCCAACGCGCGGATCTCCTCCGGGTAAACCCAGTAGTAGTCGCCAATCTGGCCGGTGCTGAAATTCGGCGCACCGGCGGAAGGTTTGAGGTACAGCTTGGGCGTCTTGTCGTGGTACTGGATGGCGTACAGGCCGTACTCCACGGTCTCGGCGTTATATTTCAGTTGCAGACCGCCCTGCCCCGAATCCTTGGCGTCTTTGTCTTTGCCGTGGAAAAACGCCGCCGGACTGCCGGCGTTGCCACCGAGGAACGCCGGAAAAGGCGCGCCGACGATCAGGCGTTCATTGCCCTCACCGATGGTGTCGCTGGTGGAGAAATAACTGCCTGCACCCGGCAAGCGTGTTTCTTCCCATTCCAGTTGGTAGAACGCCCCGAGCGAGACATCGTCGGTCACTTGAAACGTGCCCGAGAGCTGATTGACCGGGCGCGTGATTTCCTTGAATTGGGTATTGGGCACCGACTGTGCCTTGACCACATCGACCGGCGCCATGCCACCGGCAATGCCGTTGGCACCAAAAAACAGGCTTTCGCCCCAGATCAAACCATGGCGCCCGGCACGCACGGACGTGGAGCGCTCGGCGATCTCGCCGTTCCAGTAGACAAACGCATCCAGCAACTCACCATCGCCGCCGTGCAAGTGGCGGGTGTCATCGGTGAACTCGTCGTAGCCAACCGAACGCGCGTTGGCGCGGCTGGGGTCATTATTGTCGTTGTCGTTCTGGTACTCGGTGTCGTACCACGCCGCGCCACTGAGCCGTGCGCCGACGTTTTTGAACGACATGTCCAGTTCCGAGAGGATGTCCATTCGGTTGGAGATCAGTCCCTTCTGGAAGGCACGATCGCCGTCGTCCTGGTTCAGCGCGACCTGGCCACGGGTCAGTTTGTGGCTGGGATTCTCGGTTCGCCACGCGGTGCTGTATTTCACCGTGTTGTCCCAGCGCAGGTTGAAATCGGGATTACCGGTCTCGACCTGAAACGCCTGAACGGCCTGGCTACACAGCACCAATGCCGCCGCCAGACTCAAACCGCAGGGTGCAGACAAGCGAACCGGGCGGCGCGCGAGCGTCGCAGTCGTTGAGCTAACCATCGCGTTAACCTCTTGTTTTTATAGTGGTAACTGCTGTGGGAATGCTGGGTGTGTAATCAGATTGGCTCAGCCGTGCGCGCAAGCATCTGCTTGACCAGGCCGATACGGTCGAAATCCCGGTCTTGCTGCATTTCCTTGTCGCCGGCCAGCACCGAGCTTTCGCTGATGAACTTGCAGCGGGCAAAGCGCCGCGCCATGAAGCGTTCGAGTTGCTGCTCAACGCTGCCGCCGGCCGTGAGTTCTTCACTGAGCACCACGGCATCTTCGATCGCCATACCGGCGCCCTGACCGAGGTGCGGCGTGGTGGCGTGGGCGGCATCGCCGATCAGCAGGACGCGACCGCGATGCCAGGGCTCGTCGACGAAAATCACTTCCATCGGTTTGTAAACGACCTGGCTGCTGTCAGTGATTTGCTCGCGCAATTCGCCGATCAAACCGCTAAAGCCTTGCAGGCGTTGGCGCATCTGCTCGGCCAGGGTGGCGGGATCCATCCACGGATTGGCGGGTTCATGGGAGGTCAGGAACATGTACATCAAGTTCCCGGCCAACGGCACCAGCCCGGCGTTGCCGGCGGCGCTCTGATAGTTGGCGAGGTGATCGATTTGCGCGGCGCGTGGGAAGTTGTAGCGCCACACCGATTGGCCGGTGAAGCGCGGCTGGTATGTGTCGCCAAACAACAGTTCGCGGACTTTGGAGAACAATCCGTCGGCGCCGACCACCAGATCATAGGTGCCGTCAGTACCGTCGGTGAACACCACCTCGACGCTGTCACCCCGGTCATTCAGCGATTCCACGCTGAGGCCCAGGCGCACATTGGCGCCGAGCTCCATCGCCGTGGTGCTGAGCACATTGTGCAGGGCCAGCCGCGAGATGCCGACGTTCGCCGGGTATTCAGGGCCCGCGAGGCGCTGACCGGGGATGCGAGCCAGTTGCTGGCCGCCCGGGCCGTAAATGGCGACGTCTTCGAAGGCGTATGCCGCATCGAGATAACCGTCGAGCACGCCCAGCTTGGCCATTTCGCGCACCACATTGCTCTGCTGGATAATGCCGACGCCGTACACGGTCCACTGCGACTTGAGTTCTATCAGATCAACTGCAATACCTTTGCGGCGCAACGCGATGGCTGCACACAGGCCGCCGATACCGCCGCCCACGATCAGAACTTTGTTCACTGCACTCATGGCAATCTCGCTTCTTATTCTTGTGATTCGCTGCAGCGCGGGGCGCTGCGTCGTTGGGTCCAGCTTCCGGGCAAACCAGGGATTTGACTAATCGCGAGTAGGGATGCGATGTATCGCCAGGCGCGATACCTCGTTTTGTAGCTGCACCTCTCCCGCGACGGGCATTTTCAGCACCACGCAACCCTCCTCCAGAAACCACTCAAGCGCTTCCAGTGTCTGGCCCAGACACGGGCCGTAGATGCATTCGCCGGTGTCAGGTAGAAACTGCGCACCGTGGGCATAACAGACGATCAACTGGCCATCGGCGGACAGGAACCGGTCTTTGCGGTACTCCAGGCGTACATCCAGATGCGGGCAACTGTTGCGATAAATCCGCACCTGACCTTGGTGCATCAGCGCAAAAACACTGTCTTTACCGCGTTGCAGCGGATCGAATCCACGCGCCTGCCCTTCCACCAGCTCTTCCAGTCGGCACAGGTAAAACCCGTGGTCGACCATGGTTCAGCCGAGCTTCGGTGGCGGGCCGCCGGGTGCCCATTTTTCTTTCGAATTGAACAGGAACAGCTGCGAGTTATCCGCCGACAGCGGCGCGCGACGTGCCTCCCAGGCGTCGTCGTGCTTGTCCATATCGGCGTCATATTCGATATGGCAACCCAGCGGGCTGTTGAAGTACCAGAACCAGTTGGAGCCAAAGAGATGGCGGCCCGGCCCCCAGAAACTGGTCCAGCCTTTTTGCTCGAAACGCGTGCCCGCCAACAACACTTCGGTGCCGCTGCCCATGTGGAACGTGAAGTGCTCGCAGCCTTTCATGTGCGGTGGCGTCTGGATCATGAACAGGCAGTGATGGTCATCAGAACCCGCCGGACGCATGAATGGTCCGGCGCCGATAAAGGTGTCAGTGGTTCTGAAACCCAGGCGTTCGGCGTAAAACGCCTCGGCTTTCGCCGCATCCGGAACGAAATACACGACGTGCGACAAGGTGCGCGGCAGCGCGCTCATGTCCAGGCTGATACCGGGTTGATTAAGCGGACGTTGCGGGGAATTGCCGGCCGCGTTGGTCAAGTCATCCGGGGCGCTGTACGGCCTGCGCACGCTGACCTGGAAAGCAATCGCAAAACCCATGTCGTCGACGCTGTGCAGCACGCCATCCGCATCGCGGCTCACCTGGCGGTCACGTGCCAGTTCGTCTTCGATTGCATCAAGGTCTGCCACGCCCGCTACGCCGTAGACGGTTTCGCGAATCGACGGCGCGGGGCCGATGGCGGCCGGCAGGTTCGCATCGTCTGCGCGCCGGATGATCACGGCGGTACCGTCCAGTGCTTCAAAACGCCCGCCATTGCTGTCCACGCCAATCGGCGCGAGGCCATAGTCACGCAGGCAATCGCTACAGGCTTGGATGTCATCGACGCCAAAGATCAGGGCATCAAGGCCAATGATGTTCATGGCTACCACTCCATTGAAATTATGATTGTGGAGACTGTTGCCAACGGCTGTTCAGGCGATCAGCCATGCTTGGAATCCGGTGGTGGTGTCGGCAAGAGGCCCGACTGCGGCGAAGATTGACGCGGGATCTGGCAGCTGACTAATCGTCTGTCGGGATGCGACCTATCGCCGATCGCGATACCTGCGCAGCGACTGACACAGCGAATAACGGGAGGGTTGACGCGGCGATGTATTCGACCGAATGTATCGCGAAAATAAATATAAAAATGGACGTGGCCTATGCGTTTCAATCACCTGGACCTCAATCTGTTGGTGGCGCTCGATGTGTTGCTTCAGGAGCAGAACATCACCCGTGCCGCCGAACGCCTGCACATGACTCAATCGGCTACAAGCGGTGTACTCGGGCGCTTGCGTACCTATTTCGAAGACGAATTGCTCGTCCAGGTCGGCCGCAAGATGCAGCCCACACCTTATGCGGTGGAGCTCAGCGAACCGGTGCGCGAAGTGCTGCTGACGATTCAGTCTTCGATTACCGCCAAACCGGTGTTTTCCCCGGCGGTCAGCAAGCGGCATTTCCGCCTGGTGACCTCGGATTATCTGATCAGCGTGCTGTTTGCTCAGGTGATCCAGAAAATCCATCAGGAAGCCCCGAACATCACCTTCGAGATGCTCGGCCCCAGCGACAACTCTGGCGAATTGCTGGTGCGCGGCGAGGTCGACCTGATGATCGTGCCCGAGCGGTACATCATCGAGGGTCACCCGTCCCAGCTGCTGTTTGAAGAAGATCATGTGTGCGTGGTGTGGCAAGGCAACACGCAGGTCGGCGACAGCCTGACCCTTGAGCAGTACATGGAAATGGGCCACGTGTCGGTCGGCTTCGGGCGGACCCGGCACATGAGCATCGAGGAATGGTTCATGAACCAGTACGGTTTCAATCGCCGACTGGAAGTCATCACCAATGACTTCAATACCCTCCCCCAATTGATTGTCGGCACCCAACGTATCGCGACCATGCACCAACGCCTTGCGCGTCTGTACGCCGAATATCTGCCGCTGCGCATCCTGCCGCCGCCGGTCAAGATCCCGGTCATGCGTGAGTTCATGCTCTGGCACCGCAGCGTCGATGGCGATGCCATGCACCGCTGGCTGCGCGAGCGCATCAGCGAATTCATCACGGATCTGGAACCGGCTGCTATCGCCGCGCGCGATACCTCCCATCCCGAGTCACGATTGGCCAAATAGTCGGGCCGTCCTTAACGTGCCTTGCAATCGTCAAGGCAACCACAAGGACAACAATAATGTTCCGCTACTTCCCGACTAACTACGTGTGGAATCTTTCTGTCGATCTGGCCATTGAAATGGGCGCCCGGATGGGCGAAATCGAAGAAATGTGTGCCCCGCTGCAAGAAGCCGCCAAGCAACCTGACGCCGCCGGCACCCAGGCGTTTCGCGAAACCTGGGCGAAAATGGCCGACAAGCTGTGTGGCCTCGCCGAAGAAGATGAAGGCAATGGCCGGCTGCTTTCCGCCGGCGAAAAATACAGTCGCGCCGCCACCTATTACCTGACGTGCGAACGCTTGCAAGCCCACGGCGCTGCGGGTCGTACCGAACTGTATCAGCGCTTTTTGCAGACCTTCAAACGCGGTATCGAGCTGTTGCGGGAAAACTGTGAGCGGGTGGAAATCCCGTATGAAGGCAAACATATTTCCGGCCTGCTGGTTCGTGCTGAAGGGGTGAGCGGCCCCGCGCCGCTGCTGGTTCAGGTCAACGGGCTGGATTCGACCAAAGAGATGAAATACCGCGTCGGCCTGCCGGCCTGGCTGGCAAAACGCGGCGTGTCATCGCTGATCATCGACCAGCCCGGAACCGGCGAAGCACTGCGCCTGCACAACCTGATCGCCCGTTATGACAGCGAGCACTGGGCCAGTCGCGTGGTCGACTGGCTGGAAACCCGCAGCGACGTGGATGCCAAGCGCATCGGCCTGGAAGGTGTCTCCCTCGGCGGTTATTACTGCCCGCGCGCGGTGGCCTTCGAGCCGCGGTTTGCCTGCGGCGTGGTCTGGGGTGCGAACCACGACTGGCGCGATGTGCAAAAGCGTCGTCTGGAAAAAGAAGGCAGCTTTCCGGTGCCGCATTACTGGTCGCACGTCAGTTGGGTCTGGGGTGCCAAAGACATTGATGACTTCATGGCCATCGCCGAAAACGTGCATCTGGACGGCATACTGGATCGCATCAAGGTGCCGTTCCTGGTCACCCACGGTGAAAAGGATTCGCAGATCCCGCTGAAGTGGGCGCACCGTACCTACGAACAACTGGTCAATAGCCCGAAACGCGAGCTGAAAATCTTCACCGAACGTGAGGGCGGTGTGCAGCATTCCAGTTTCGACAACAGCATCAATGCCGGTCAATACATCGCAGACTGGATCGCCGAAACCCTGGGCGGCCGCACCGCCTGATCCGTTGGAACCACGCCCAAAAAAACGCCGGACAATCTTTCGATTCTCCGGCGTTTTTGCGTTTACGGGTTGAACCAAAGGCACCTATTGACGCGATCAATACGCAGGCATCGATGCAATCTGCTGGTTCTGCACCCGCCTGCTCTTTAGCCTCGCTTTGCATAACAATCACAAAGCGAAGACGCCATGACTGCCCTGCATCTGAAATGCCAGACCCTGTTCGACGGCACCGGACTTGAAACCCGCCAACAACAAACCTTGATCGTCGAAAACGGCCTGCTCACTTACGTCGGCCCAACCGCGATGGCACCCTCTCCCCAGCCTGGCGACACACAAGTGGATGCCGGCGACAACTTCGTCATGCCGGGTCTGGTGGATGTGCACACGCATCTGGCGTTCGGTAATGCGCAAAGCGAAGAAGACATTGATCTGTGGACCAGCGACGAGTTTCGCGCACTGCGCGGGATGTTTTTCGCGCAGCACGTACTGGCTGCCGGCGTCACCAGCATGGTCTGCCCCGGCGACAGCGGCCAGCTGAGCATCGCCGTGCGCAATGCCGTCGCCGCCGGTTTGTTTGAAGGCCCACGTATCGCGGCCAGCAGCCGCGTCATCACCAATCGGCAGAGCCTTAACGACTGGTTCCCGAGCCGGGTCGGCGCCCCGGAATACTTCACCGCGCAACTGGTCACCAGCCGTAGCGACGCCCTCGCGGAGATTCGCAAGCAAGCCAAGGATGGGGTCGACCTGATCAAGATCGCCATGGACGGCACGCACCGCCGTCCCAATGGTGAAATCATCGCGGCCTTCACCGCCGACGAAACCTTTGAGATGGTCGAAGAGGCTCACCGCCTGGGCTGCAAAGTCGCCACTCATGCCTACGGTCGCGAGGCCGTGATGTACGCGGCACGCGCTGGGGTCGATCTGGTTTTCCATGCCTTTTATATGGATGACGCATGCATCGAAGCATTGCTTGAGGCCGGCAGCATTCTTGCCCCGACCATGACGTTTCCGCAAAACACTGTGGACTTCTGCCAGCCCCATGACCCGGCGATCAGCACGGGTTATGCGGGTTATTGCGCACGCACACTGGAAGTGGGTTCGGCGGTACTCAAGCGCGCCAAGGCTGCCGGCGTACCCTTTGCCTGCGGCAGTGACAGCGGTTTTGCGGTAACACCGTACGGCGAGTGGCATGCCCGGGAACTGGAGTTACTGGTGACCCGACTCGGCTTCACACCGGCCGAAGCGTTATACGCCGCAACCGCTGTCGGTGCGCGCTGCATGCCGCGCGGTGAAACCCTCGGCTCGCTGCAAGTGGGCAAGCAGGCAGACTTTCTGTTGCTCGACGGCTCGCCGCTGGATGACATCCGTCTCCTTCAAGACCGTTCACGCATTAAAGCCGTCTATAAATCCGGCCAACCGGTGCGCATGGATCGCAGCCCCTACAATCCTAAACAAGTGTCTGATTTCAACTCGCTGAAATGGACAGATCTCTACACCCGCGACCGCGTTGCCCAACTGGGCAAGTGGACGGTATGAGGACTGATGCCATGCAACGACTCGATTTGCTGACCGCCATGAACATGGCAAGTGAAGCCATGCGCTTCGCTCGGGACACCGGGATCAAACCTCTGGGCGTCGCCGTACTGGATGCCGCCGGCCATCCACTGGCGGTTCTGCGCGACGAGCACGCGACATTTCTGCGCCCACAAATCGCCACCGGTAAGGCGCGCGGTTGCCTGGGCATGGGTTTTGGAGGACGTGAGCTGGCGCGACGTGCGCAGGCCATGCCGGCATTTTTCGATGCCATCAACAGTTTGACCGGCGGTGAGGTGATTGCGGTGGCGGGCGGCGTGCTGATCCGGAATGCCGAGGGCGTGATTCTCGGTGCCATCGGCATCAGCGGCGATACCTCGGACAACGACGAACGCTGTGCATTACACGCAATCGCCCACGCCGGACTGGTGGCCGACAGCGGTGATCAGGTCCCCGGTTGATCGAGCAGCGCGGCCTGCTCCAGTAGCAGGCCGCGAAACCATTGCATGGCCGGGTCATGTTCTTGATAGGGATGCCATTGCAGGACTTGCTCGGCCTGCGGAAACGCCAGCGGTGCCGGGTGAATGCGCAACGGGAAACGCTGTGCAAAGCGCTGCGCCTGCCGTTGGAACACGGTGGCGATGCGCGCCGTGCCGACAATAAATTCCGGCATCAGTACAAAGCTTTCAACAGTCACCGCGGCACGCCTTTCAATGCCAAGTTCATGCAGGTGCACGGCGTCCATTGCCAGGTTGCGCCCGTCGGCAAACTCGCGCACGACGTGCTCGGCGGCGCAATAGTCGGCCAGGCTGAGGCCTTCGGCAAACTGCGGGTGCTGCGCGCAGACGATGCAACAGAGTTGGTCAGTCATCAGCGGCATCTGCGAGTACGCGGGATTCACGCGTTGCCGCGGCACGATCACACAATCACTGCGCCGATAGTCGAGCGCCTCGCTGACGACATCACCGTCGCGCGGCAGCGGCATGTCCCGCAGGCTCAGACGAACGCCCGGAGCGATATGCGCCAATTCACGGCTGACAGCCGAAAACAGCACGTCCGCCACGTAATCGGAGGCCACCAACGTGATGTGCCGATTGCACTGGGCCGGGTCGAAATTCAGCGGTGCATCGACGATTTCCCGCGTCAGAGCCAAGGCCGCACGCACCTTCGGCAATAACTCCAGGCCCAACGCCGTTGGCTCCAGACGCCGCCCCACTTGAACCAGTAACGGGTCGTTGAAATGCTCACGCAAACGCCCGAGTGCCGAACTGGTGGCCGACTGCCCCAGACACAGACGCTCGGCCGCCCTGCTCACACTGCACTCACTCAGCAAGGCATCCAGCGCAACCAACAGGTTCAGGTCGAGGCGTCTATATCGCATGCGGAGTCCGCTGAAGGTTTTGGATCAGTATTCTCCCGTCCTGCGGGCATGATTAACAGCGCTTCATTTCACCGAATCGTCTACAGAGTGTAAGAAACACCCACTTGAACAATTCTCGGTTCACCAGGGTACGCGTAGACATTACCAAAGGCGCCTTCTTCATAGTCCCGGTCGAAGACATTCTTCACATCAAGGTTAAGCCTGACCTTGTCGTTGATCTTGTAGAAGCTGAGCAAATCGACAACGGTGTAACTGCCCATCGAAAACGCCGTGTTAGCGGTCTGGCCCGCACGTTCGGCAACGTATTTACTGCCCATACCCAAACCCAATCCCTTCAGATTGCCATCCTGGAATTCGTAAACGTTGAGCAGGCTGAAGCTGTTCTTCGGAATGTTCATCAGTGGCGTGCCCGTCTGAATTACATTGTCCTTGGTAACCTCGGCGTCCACATAGGCATAACCGCCAATCACCCGCCACTCTGGGGTTACGTTGCCTGCGACGTTGAGATCAAAGCCACGGCTGCGTACCTCGCCGGCCGCCACGCTGAAAGTGGAGTCCACAGGATCGGTGGTGAGGACGTTGCGTTTTTCAATCTGGTAGATCGCCGCGTCAACACTCAACTGGCGATCCAGCGCCTCCCATTTGATCCCCACCTCATAAGACTTACCCTTTTCCGGCTCAAAACCGCCACCCTGCCGACTCGCGCCCGTATTGGGTTTGAATGAGCGCGCGGTATTGGCGTACACCGCGACGGTATCGGTAAGGTCATAAAGTACTCCGAGACGCGGGGTCACCGCATTGTCGCTTGCCTCCCAGCTTTTGCCGCCCGGTACATAGGTTTCATAGTCATGCTCGAAACGCTCGAACCGGGCGCCCGCCAAAACTTTCAGGTGCTCGGTCAATGCCACCTGATCCTGGACGAAGGCGGCGTAGGTCTTGAGATTTTCCTTGTCGTGGGTCGGCGTGCGGGTCAGGGCTGGACGAGGCTGACCATACACCGGATTGAAGATATCAATCGGGTAGGCACCTACTGCGCCGCTGGAACGCTGGATGATGGACTTATAGTCGTAATCTTCGTACTCGATTCCGGTCAGCAGCGTGTGATCGAAGCCACCGGTTGAAAAGTGTCCGGTGAGGTTCAGTTGGGTGTCCTTGTCCGTCCACTCCAGTTTGCGATAGTTGAAGTTGCGCCCCAGCGTGCGCCCGTCGGCAGCGACGCCATTCGCTTCAATGGCATTGCCCTGCAAGGTGCCGTCGAGCCATTGGAAACCACCGCCCAACGTCCAGTTATCGCTTAGCAGATGTTCGAAACGCAGCTGCGCCATGTTGTTGTCGTTGTGCAATTTGCCAACGTTCTTTTCGCCAAAGAAAGTATCGCGAGACGCGGTGCCAATCTGCTTCGGATAGCGCGTCACGCCACGATCCAGCGGGTGATTATTGCGCATGAAATCGCCCTCGAAGATCACCTTGGTATCGTCGTTGGCCTGCCAGGAAATAACCGGCGTCACACCATAGCGTTCGGTTTCAACATGATCACGGAAGGTATCGCCGCCCTCACCCACCACGTTCAATCGATACGCCAGGCGGCCTTCTTCGTCGAGCGGGCCGGACGCATCCAGCGTGCCACGCTTCATTCCCTGATCATCGAGTTGGCTGCCCAGGGTCACGGTGCGCTCCGTCAAAGGCTGTTTGGAGACCACATTGAACGTGCCACCCGGATCACCCCGGCCATAGAGAGTAGTGGCCGGGCCTCGCAGTACTTCAAGACGCTCGATGGTGTTCGCATCCGGCATGTTCGGATAACCACGGTTGATCGGGAAACCGTTGCGATAGAACTCGCCCGTGGAAAATCCACGCACCGTGAAAGAAGTCAGCCCCTGGCCACCGAAGTTATTGGCCCGTCCTACCCCGCCGGCGTAATCAAGCGCGTCCTGAAGGCGAGTCGCGCCGATGTCTTCGACAGCATCTTTGGTCACCACGCTGAGTGACTGCGGTGTCTCATGAATCGACGTGTCGGTTCGCGTTGCGCTGGCAGAACGCGTTGCGCGGTAGCCCTTCACCGGCCCTTGGGCCGCTTCGTACTCTGAAGTGCCGACAATATCGGTCGCCTGCAACTCCAGAACGGTTGTATCGGATGTCGCCTGCTCCGCCCAAGAGGAAGCGGAAAACGCCTGAAGCACACAGATGGAAACCAGAGTACGACGCATCGAGGAAGCCTTGAGGAAAGAGCCAAATGGGACGGCATACGTGCCAATAATTCGCGGGGGATGATATATGACATTGCGAGTGTTTGATACGTATTCGCATTTGTATTTGTCGGCGTCACGTGGATGGCAATGCTGGTAAACGAGCCTTTCCGACAACTCAGTTTGCGCAACCAATGCGTACTCGCGTAGTGATGATGAAAAAGCCGGGGGCCCATTGCCAGTAACGACTCACAAATCCTTGAAGTTCGCCGCACAGTGCTTTATCGAACCCCTGCTGCAGCGGCGGGTCTGCTCGTATACACCTTCTCTGTTCGGAAATATTTCAATGCTTGCCCAAAACACCCTTGTTCTGCTCGCGCGTTGCGGTTATGCCGCTCGGGGCGTTCTGTATCTGATCATCGGAATATTCGCGCTGCTGGCGGCTCAAGACGCTACGAAACCAAAAGACAGTCATAAAAGTCTCGAGGCGTTGTTAAGCCAGCCATTCGGGTATGTCTTGATTGGGCTGGTGGTGGCCGGACTACTCGCCTTCGCTGCATGGCGGGTGTTGCAAGCCGTTCGCGACGTTGATCATCACGGTACCGAACTCAAGGGCCTCGTTATTCGTGCAGGTTTGTTCGCGGGAGGTCTGGTCAATGGCGCACTGGCGGTTTTTGCATTGGGCCTGCTTGTCAGTGGTGCTGGCAGCTCGGGTAATTCCGGTGATGGCAAGACCAAGGATCTGCTGGCACATCTTTTGTCGTTCGAACATTCAAACCTGCTGGTCTACCTAGTGGCGCTAGTGCCGTTAGGTGTCGGCATTGCGCACATCATCAAAGGCTGGAAAGCGTCGTTCGAGAAGTACTTTGAGGCTGACGAAGATGTGATGCGCTATATCCGCCCTGTGGCGCAATTCGGATTGATTGCCCGAGGCGTCGTGTTTATCGAGATTGCACTGCTGATGGCGATCAGCGGATCTCTTTATAAAGCCACCAATCCCCCGGGCATGAAGGAAGCCCTTGATGCGCTGCAAAACATGCCTTTTGGCGGTTTGATTCTGATGGTGATGGCGTTGGGATTGATCGCATTCTCGGTTTACAGTTTCTCCGAAGGTGCCTGGCGCAAGATAAACATGGATGTGCCGGGGGTAGATAAGCGCTAGCGGCAAAGTGAATGCTGCCCTGTAAGGCGAGCGCCCAAGTAACGCATAGCGGAATCAGCGTTCAGGGCGCTACGTTTGATAGGACAGCGCAGCAAAACAGCAAATCCGTGTTCTACTTCACGTTGCGGCTTCCCCATCTTTCCTGTCTGGAACTCGCGCTCCTGACCAGGATCACGAACATGCGACTGTCCGACTTCATCACCACCAACCTCGAGCCGATTCTGCAGGACTGGGAAGATTTTGCGCGAACGATAGAAACGCCCGGCGCACCGCTGGACACAGAAGCGCTGCGTGATCATGCCGAACAGATGCTCCACGCCATCGTGCTCGATTTGCGGACTAAACAGACTGCAAAAGAACAACTGGCGAAGGCACATGGCAATGCCCCGTCAAATGACTCCGAAACGCCAGCGGAAACCCACGCAGTCACGCGGCTGATGGCAGGGTTCACGATCGATCAGATGGTCTCTGAATATCGTGCGCTCAGAGCCAGCGTCCTCGGTCAGTGGTCAAAACAGATCAAGGCCGGCACGCCACTCGACGTGGATGACATGACAAGGTTTCATGAAGCAATTGACCAGGCCCTCGCCGAGTCAATTGCAAGCTATTCACGAGCCGTCGAAGCGTCACGGAACATATTTCTGGGCATCCTTGGCCATGATCTGAGAACCCCGCTTGGCGCTATCTTGCTCGGCGCCGACATGTTGAGGCGCTCAGAAGACATCGGCCCCAAGGCCACGAAGATCTCGACGCAAATTTACACCAGCGTCAAACGTGCCAGTCAGATCGTCGGCGACCTGCTGGATTTGACACGCTGCCAGATGGGCCCGGGCATACCGGTTAAACGGGAGCGCCTGGATTTGTTGCCTGTGTGCGAGCGCATCGTTGATGAAATCCGGGCGTTTCACCCTGATGCGGATATTCTCTTGCAGACAAAAACATCCTGTGTGGGGGACTTCGATGGCGCACGGATGGAGCAGGTTCTTTCCAACCTGATCGGCAATGCCGTACAGCATGGCGATAACCAGCAGCCAGTGACCGTCACTCTGGTCGCCGCTGAGGAGAATGTCATTTTCACCGTGCATAACAGCGGTGAGCACATTCCAGATGACGTGATCCCGTTCATCTTCAACCCGATGGGTCGTTTTTCTCAGCACTCGATTATCGACCATGGCCCTACTGAAGGCTTGGGGCTGGGATTGTTTATTGCCTCAGAGATCGTTACATCGCACTGCGGTGTTATCGAGGTCATTTCGAATCCGCAAAGCGGTACTACATTCGTCGTGACAGTCCCAAAACTTTATCCCGACGAACAGTGATTCTTCGCGTCAGCAAGATCTACATCATTGGTGACGGCGTGGACTCATCTCGCGAAAAAACGTACGCCGATATTCAGAAGGCGAAGTGCCGAGATGAGCGGCAAATTGCTTGCGCAACGATAAGGGTGTGCCAAAACCTGCCTCACCGGCAACGCATTCGACAGGCAGCTCAGTCGTTTCCAGAAGTTCTTGCGCTCTGACAACGCGCTCGGCGTTCAACCATTTCGAGACGGTACTGCCGGTCGCTTCCCTGAATCGCCGAGTAAATGTGCGCCTGCTCATTTTTGCCATGTCCGCTAGCACGTCGAGCGACAGATCACTGGCCAGGTTCTTTCGCGCCCACACCAATACATCAGACAAATGAGTTTCGCTAGGGAGTTGTGGGACAGGATGTTCTACGTACTGAGCCTGACCGCCCTGCCGGTGTGGAGGCGTCACCAGCATCTTCGCGGTGCGATTCGCGATATCAGCACCAAGGCGTTCGCGAACCAGATGAAGACAACAATCGATGGCTGCTACGGTTCCCGCCGAGGTCATGATATTGCCGGCACTGACATAGAGCACTTCGGGCCTGAAACGCACTAGGGGAAAACGCCGGGCAAACTCGTCTCGGGCAGCCCAGTGTGTGGTGGCTTCTTTGCCATCAAGCAACCCGGCATCGCCGAGCACGAAGGCTCCCAGACACAACCCGACAATGAGTTTTTCCTGGGCATTGGCGCGCTGCAAGGCTTTCACAAGCTGCTCTGTCGCCACCACCGATTGATCGCCCCACGCCGGAATCACGATTACATCGGATGCCTCCATCAGTTCCAGGCCATGAGTGACCTTCAGGCCAATGCCTTGGTCGCTACTGACCATTCCCGGCGTTTCTGCGCAGTAATTGATCTCGTACTGTGGTTCACCGGGTGCCGACTGAGCAGTGCCCAATACCATTCCCGGCACAGAAAGATGGAACAGGCTGACGCCATTAAAGGCGAGAACAGCAACGCGTATGGATTGCATCAGACAGCCTCAGACCGTTGCTGGTTGGCTTCTATCCATCGCACACGGGGAGGATGGACGACCGTGACCATGGAATATCGACCTCCCCTGGAATCTTCAGGGGACGCTGATCGACTGGCCCGATTATATCGAAGTATGTCACTCAGGCCACTGTCAGGTTTGGGGGGGGTCGGCAAGAATGGTGTTCTCGATGTATCAACAGGATTAACCACATGAACTTCAGAACTCTTCCGCTCGCCCTCAGTATCGCTTGCGCAGCGGCCGCGACACCGGCCTTTGCCGGCTCAAACGCCCCCAAGGCGCCGGATGCAGCCCATAAAGTGGACTTGCAGCAAGTGCGTAACGCAACGGTGAAAATCACCTACGGCGGCACGACCTTCCTGATCGATCCAATGCTGGCCAAGAAGGGAGCCTACCCAGGATTTGAAAATACCTACCGCAGCAATCTGCGCAATCCGCTGGTGGATCTGACCGAGTCGCCGGCAGACGTTATTGCCGGTGTCGACGCTGTCATCGTCACGCATACGCATCTTGACCACTGGGACGATGCCGCACAGAAAGCGCTGCCAAAAGACATCCCTTTATTTGCTCAGCATGAAGAGGATGCGCAGTTGATTCGCTCGCAAGGTTTCAAGAACGTGCGCGTACTGACTGATGAGGCTGAGTTCGGCGGCGTCAAAATCACCAAGACTGGCGGACAGCATGGCACCGACGAAATGTATGCCGTACCAGCCCTCGCGAAACCGTTGGGCGAAGCCATGGGCGTGGTTTTCCAAGCGCCTGGCTACAAGACCCTGTACCTCGCCGGTGACACTATCTGGCGTAAAGAAGTTGACCAGACCATCGAAAAATATCACCCCGAAGTCATCGTGCTTAACGCTGGCAAAGCCAAAATGACCGGCTACGAGGGCGCGATCATCATGGGTAAGGAGGACGTTCTGCGTGCTTCAAAGGCCGCGAAAAACGCGAAAATCGTCGCTGTGCACATGGACGCAATCAATCACATGTCCCTGACCCGTGAAGCGTTGCGCACCTATGTCAAAAAGCAGGGTATCGAGAGTCGCGTAGATATCCCGGAAGACGGCGCTTCACTGGAGTTCTGACATAAACCCTCTAACGTAAATGCATAATTGTTGAATTGTCGGGGCCCTGCGGGGCCCTTGCTTCAAGCATCACTGAACCAGAAACGCCTGCATCCCCTCGTGGCCATCAACGATCAGGTTCCGAATCAACGCCTGATAGTGCTCGGCGGTATTCGGTTCTTGCAGATCGAAACTTGCAGACCAGGTGACGAGGGTTCTGTTCTGCCCCGTCAAAGCCACCAAGCGAACCGATGCCACATAGTTGTCGAGAGGCAGCGGCGCTTGCTCAAAACGGTAGGCCAGCGTTAACGCGCGGTCATCGACTGACAACAACCGCTCCGTGACCACTGCGCCATCAGCCAGCGTGAGTTTGCGCACGCAACCCACTAACCCGTCAGGCCCGCCGCTTTCGATGTTGCTTTGAACAATCGCGGGATGCCATTGGTGAATCTCGCCAAACTTCTTCACCACGCTCCAGACGCGTTGTGCCTCGCTGTCCATGACCGCGGAAAATTCAACCATCGGCATTGTATAGATCCTCAAAAAGATAACTGGCCGATCCCGGCATCAAGCGAGCCGGGACCGGTCGACATTTACACGTCGAACTGGTGATACACCTTGGCGATAACCTTCCAGACGCCGTTGATTTTGATCAGGGTCAGGTAGTCGTTGTAGTCAGCGCCGATCGCGTCCTTTTCCATATCAACGCGCACTACCGCAGTCGTTGGAGTAATCGCCAACACGTCGAGTCGAGTGGTGATATCCGGCGCAGCGCCGTTCTTTTGCACGAAATCAAACAGGTTTTTAATCGGACCGCCGAGCAGTTCGCCATTGGTGAAGCCGTACATCACGGCGTCTTTATGGAAGGCTTGGGCAACGCTATCAGCGCTACCGACCCGCAGACCTTCGACGTACTGACTGGCAGTGGCGATGACCGCGTTGTAATCAGCGGTCGGTACGGCTTTGATGTTTGTAGACATGACGTTTTCCTTTCTGTGATGGAGCGGTCCAGCGTTCTGATCTGAAGCGCTGGAGGGAAGGTTCGGCCCAGGCGTCACCAATCCTGACGAGTGGGCGAGATGACCAGGTCGTTGACGGTTACGTTTTCAGGCTGGTTGAGTGCGTAAATGACGGCTCGGGCGATATCGTCGGGCGCGATGGCAATCTTGTTGAGCGCCTGAGCGGCCTTGCGCCCTTCTGGATCACTGACCTTGTCTGCCCAGCCGGTATTGATGACTCCGGGGCTGACCGTGTTGACGCGGATGCCGTGCTGAACGCCCAGTTCCTTGCGCATCGATTCGGTCATGGCCTGGACAAAGAATTTGGTGGCGCTGTACACGCCTGCCGCTGGCCCGACCTGATGGCCGGCAACGGAATCCATATTGAGGATCTGGCCGGACTTGTGCGCCAGCATCAACGGCAGCACCGCGGCGATTGAGTTGAGATAGCCTTTGATGTTCACGTCGATCATCTTTTCCCAATCCTGCACGGCCAGATCGACCCAGTTGGAAAAAAGCATCAGCCCGGCGTTGTTCACCAGAATGTCGACGGTGCCGTAGGTTTGCTGGGCAAACCTGGCGAGTGCCTGGGTTTGATCCGGCTGGGTCACGTCAGTGGTGAAAGCAACCACCTCATTGCCAGCTTCGCGCAGTGGCGCGACGAAGGACTCCAGACCCTTTTCATCCAGTGCGGCAGCAACCACACGCACGCCTTGTGCAGCCAGCGCACGGGTGGTTGCCGCGCCAATACCAGACGATGCGCCGGTGACGATGGCGACTTTGTTTTGCAGATAATTCATGTTCTTTGCCTCTTTGCGGTGAATGCTGTTGCACCGTGCTTGATGCGCAAGGTTGCTATTCAGACGCTAGCGGTAGGCCAATCGATGTAGCCTTTGGCGCCTCCGCCGTAGTAACTCTCGCGTGGGGCGATGGTCAGCTCGATACCGCGGCGCAAGCGCTCTACCAGATCCGGGTTGGAAATAAACAAACGACCAAATGCCACTGCATCGATCCGGCCTTGGGCCCGACGCTCGAGCGCCATTTGCAGGTCGTAGTTGTTGTTGCCAATGAACGCGCCTTCAAACTGCGCACTCAGAGCGTCCAGGTCCACGCCTTCGGGGACCGTGCGGGATGTGGCAGTAGCGCCTTCAACGAAATGCAGGTAGGCCAGATCGAATTGATTGAGCTGCTGAATCAGGTAACCGTAAGTCGCCATGACGTTGCTGTCGGGGGGCGTATTCCCCGCATCGGGTGTTACTGGCGAAAGGCGAATACCGACCCGGTCGCTGCCCCAGATCGAAACCACGGCCTCGGTGACTTCCAGCGTCAGTCGAGCGCGGTTTTCGATTGAGCCGCCGTAGCGGTCAGTGCGCTGATTGGTCGAGTCGCGCAGGAACTGATCGAGCAGATAGCTGTTGGCCGAATGCACTTCCACACCATCGAACCCTGCCCGCTTGGCATTCTGCGCAGCCCGTTTGTATTGCTCGATGATCCCCGGGATCTCCGAAGTCTCCAGCGCGCGAGGCATCGACACCTCGACAAAGCCTTTTTCGGTGTATGTGCTGCCTTCAGCCTTGATTGCCGAAGGTGCTACAGGCGCGGCGCCGTCAGGCTGCAACTCGACACTGGAAAAACGCCCGACGTGCCACAACTGGCTGACGATTTTGCCGCCGGCCGCGTGCACGGCGTCCGTGACTTTTTTCCACCCGGCGACCTGCTCTTGCGACCAGATACCCGGCGTCATGGCATAGCCGCGCCCCTGAGCAGAAATGTTCGTCGCTTCGGCGATGATCAAGCCTGCGCTGGCGCGCTGGGCGTAATAAGTGGCGTGCATCTCATTCGGTACACCGTCGTCAGCCATTCGGCTACGTGTCACGGGGGCCATGACAATGCGATTAGCCAATTGCAGCGCGCCCATGTTCGTGGGCGAAAAAAGGTCAGTGTCAAAAGCTGTATCAGTCATAAAATCTCCAGACCAATAGACCGGTCGTCTAGTTAATAAGTAAAAAAAAGCCCCAATGCCAGCAGGCGCTTACTCGTGATAAGTGCTGTTTCAAAGGCGGCTGTTTATCGCATGGTTGGCCGCAGCTGCTGGTTGAGTGCGTGAAGGCTCCAGTGCAACCCTCTCCCACTTGGCGATCACCAGCGGTGCGATGGCGTTGCCCAATACGTTCAGCGTGGTGGTGCCGCTGTCGATAATCCTGAAAATACCGGCGATCAACGCCACGCCCTCTAATGGCAGCCCGGCAGACGCCAATGTTGCGGACAAGATGATGATGGCAAAACCTGGCACCCCTGCCGCGCCCTTCGACGTCAGCACCATCGTCACCACCAGCAAAATCTGTTGAGACAGCGACAGGTCGATGCCGTAGAGCTGCGCCACAAAGATTGTCGCCACCCCAAGGAAAATCGATGCGCCATCCAGATTAAACGCATAACCCACCGGCACCACGAAGCTGACGATCCGCCGCGGCACGCCATAGTTCTCCAGGCGGGTCATCAACTGCGGCATGACGGCGGCTGAGGCGGCACTCGAAAACGCCAGAATCAACTCATTACGGAAGTAGCGGATCAACTTGAAAATATTTTCACCAATCAAGTAGCAGATACCGCCGAGTATCACTAACGCGAAGGCAATCAGCGCCAGATAAACCACCCCGATCAACTTGAGCAAGGGCAACAGCGAAGCAAAGCCAAAGGTCGCGACAGTGGCACCAATCATGCCGAACACGCCGATGGGCGCGTAGGCCATGACGATCGAGACAACCTTGAACATCGCATCCGAAATACTCTGTACAACCGCGATTGCCGGCGCACTTTTTTCTCTCGGCAGCGCATTCAATGCCAGACCAAACAGCACGGCGAAAAACAATACTGACAGCAGCTTGGCTTCCGACATTGCCACCAATACGTTGTCAGGCACGATGTTCTGCAAAATCACCAACGCGCCTTTGGACGGCTCCATGCTGATCGCCGCCGTACTGTGCGAAATACCGGAAATGTCGGTGCCTTTACCCGGCTCGAAGACGTTGGCGAAGCACAAGCCAATCACAATGGCCAATGCGGTAATCGCAAAAAAATACCCCAGCGACTTGATACCCATACGGCCAAACGACTTGTTATCGCCACCGCCGGCAATGCCCAAAATCATGCAACAGAACACGATCGGTACAACCACCATCTTCATCATCTTGATAAAGATGTCACCGAGCGGTTTGAGAATCTCCACGCTCACCCAAGTTTGATACTGCGGATGCGTATTGAAGTACCAACCGACAAGCACGCCAAGCAACAGCCCGGCAACGATTTGCCACACCAAGGGAATACGTTTCATGTCTAGCCTTCTTGTTGGAATGAAAGGTCTGCGTCTATTCGCAGTTGCTAGAGTCATGAGCTTCCAGCTCACTTGAGATCAAATGGCACAACGCCGTTGTGCCATCAGCGTTGTTACTTGGCGAAGAGCTGGCTCATGTCCTTGAAGGCCTTGAATTCGAGTGCATTGCCGCAAGGATCAAACAGGAACATGGTGGCTTGCTCACCGACCTGCCCTTTAAAGCGAATGTACGGCTCGATCACGAACTCGGTACCAAACGACTTCAGACGCTCGGCCAGTGCTTCCCATTGCTCCCAACCCAAAATGATGCCGAAGTGCGGAACCGGAACGTCGTGCCCGTCGACCGGGTTGCTATGCACGCTTTCCTGGGAAGCGGTTTTTGGATGCTCGTGAATCACCAATTGGTGACCGTAAAAATCAAAATCGACCCACTGGGTGCTGGAGCGCCCTTCTTCAAGACCAAAAATTTCACCATAAAAGGTGCGCGCAGCAGCCAGATCGTAGACGGGGATTGCGAGATGGAATGGCGAGAGGCTCATCAGAACTCCAGTGATATTTTTTGTTGGTTGGCGAACATTCCCACCGTCATTGGCTCTCTGGGTTCAGCCGTTGCCGGGGATGGGAAACATCCTAGGGCGGAAAACCAAACATAAAAATCAATATATATTTCTCAGAAACACAATTAATATTTGTGAATGATCAAAGAACTCAAGACACTTATCGCCGTGGCGCGCGAAGGCACGTTTGCCGCAGCCGGCAACAAGATCGGCCTGACGCAGGCCGCCGTGAGCGCGCAGATCCAACGCCTGGAGGCTGAACTCGGCTTCGAGATTTTCGACAGGAAAGGCCGCTCGGCCCATCTCAACAAAATGGGTCACCAGATACTCCTGCAAGCGCAGGAGCTGCTCAGGCTTTACGAGAATCTGGGCTCCACGACGGCAGGACAACCGGCAAGCGTGCTGGTCAACATTGGCGCCATCGCGTCGGTGCAGCGTTCCTGTTTGCCTGATGCGTTGGCCAGGTTTCACCAACAATGTCCGCAGTGCCGCACTCGTGTTATTCCGGGACTGTCGATGGAGTTGGTAAACCTCGTTGACGCCGGCGAGATCGACATGGCCGCCATCATCCGCCCGCCCTTCTCGCTTCAGAGTGACCTGCGCTGGACGACGCTGGCGCTTGAACCCTACCGTCTGATCGTGCCCCGCGAAGTGGAGGGAGACGACTGGTCGGAGCTGCTGTCCAGCCAGCCATTCATTCGCTACGACCGATCATCTTTCGGCGGCAGGCAAGTGGACCGTTTTCTGCGGCAGATGCATTTCACCCTGCATGAAGTCTGCGAACTGGATGAGCTGGAGGCCATCATCAAACTGGTCGAAAACGGCGTGGGGGTTGCGCTGGTACCGCAGACAACACCCAAGCCGGAATGGCCGGCAGGCGTTCGCGCAATTGACCTGGGCCCCCACACCTTCCACCGCGATATCGGGCTTGTTCATCGTTCTCGCCGAAGCTTTACCGAACCGGTGCGGATTCTCGCGGAGCTGATCAGCGATCAATTCAAGGGTGGCTTGACCTGACGCCCTCTCCCGGCAAAACCTACCCCTCCTGCAAGAGTTCCAGAGCACGATCAAAGTCGAACAGTTCCACCTGCTCGGCAACCAGCGCCAGACGTTCTGCCAGTACCCGAGCGAGTGGCATGTGGCGAAGTTCGGCAACTGCGTCCAGTGCCGCGGTGTCACCTTGTACCAAAAGATCTTTGAGACTGTTCAGTCGCTCACTGATTTCTGACCCGACCAGCACACCATCATCTATTGATGCCGGGGCGTTTGCGGTCAGGTTGGCCAGCGCCGCCAAGGTCGGGAGCAAGCAATTTTCGACCTGCGCCGCCAGCTTTCGCAGCACGCTAGCAGACTCGCCGTTGTGGCAGGCCTGTTCCAGCAGCGCGCAAGCCTGGGCCACGGCCATGGCGCCGATGTTGCCGGCACTGCCGCGCAAACTGTGCGCCAGTCGTTCGGTGGCGCCAGGATCGAGGTCGTCGAGTGCGGCCTCGAATTGCTCGGCGAAGCCTGCCTGAGTGTCGCGAAACTTGCACAGCAGACGTAAATAAAGGTCTCGCCGCTGCATGCAGGTGGCTAAACCGGCCGCCACATCAATACCCTCGATACGGTCTGGCAACCGATCCGACAGCGTTGCATTCAGCGATGCAAGAGCTGCCCGTGGACTGATCCATTTTGCCAATGTGGCGAACATGGCCTCGACATTGAGTGGCTTGGATATATGGTCATTCATACCACTGTTCAGCGCTCGCTCGCGGTCACCGTCCATTGCGTTGGCGGTCATGGCGATTACCGGTAAAGCGTTGAAGCGCGGCTGCTGGCGGATTTTCCGGGTCGCGGTGTAGCCGTCCATAACCGGCATCTGGCAAACCATCAGCACGCCATCGAAGTCGTCATCCTCGGCCAGGATGTCCAGCGCCTCTTGGCCGTGCCTGGCGAGTCGCAGTCGCATTCCGGCACTCTCCAGCAGCTCGCAGGCGAGTTCCTGATTCAAGTCGTTGTCCTCGACCAGCAGCACCCGCGCACCCTTCAAGCTGTCTACGGTGCTGGCGTTGAGTTGGGCGCGTTCGCCAGCCCGAGTATCGCCGTTCAGGCCTTTTCCCAGCACCATACCAATGGCTTCCAGCAAAGAGGACGGTGTGACGGGCTTGGTCAACACCACCGGCAACTGGATACCCTGTCGGTCGGCTTCCTCGCAAGCCTCTTCGCGGCCAAAGGCAGTGACCATGATCACCGATGGCGTATGCAACAGGCTGGCGGAATGCATTCTGCTCACCGCTTCCATGCCATCCATGCCGGGCATCCGCCAGTCCATCAGGACCAGATCGTACGGCAGCGCCTTGAGTTCGGCGTCGCCGAGCATGCGCAGGGCCAGACTACCGGACTGCGCGACGTCCACTTCCAGACCAAAGCTGCGAGCCATACCCGAGAGGATTTCACGGGCACTGGCGTTATCATCCACGACCAGTACCCGCAGCCCCATCAGTTCGCCGGCCTTGAACATTCGGCGCGGCTGAGCGTCTTGCTGCACACCGAGCTGCACCTGAAAATGAAACGTGGAGCCGACTCCAGGCTCACTTTCGACCCAAATGCGGCCGGCCATCAGTTCCACCAGCTTCCTGGATATAGACAAGCCCAGCCCGGTGCCACCGTACTTGCGGGTAATCGAGCTGTCAGCCTGACTGAACGACTGAAACAGGCGTGAACACTGCTCGACTGTCATGCCTATGCCCGTGTCGCGCACCCAGAAATGCAGCTCCACGCGCTCGTTGTGCATACTGACTTTTTCCACGCCGACCACAAGCTCACCGCGCTCGGTGAATTTGGCGGCGTTGTTACCCAGATTGATCAGCACCTGGCCAAGACGAAGGGGATCTCCGAGCAGTGCAGTGGGCAGGTCGGGCGGGATCTGGAACAGCAGCTCCAGGCCCTTGTCTTCGGTTTTCAGGCCAATCATGGCCGCGAAGCTGTCGAGTACGTCCTCCAGGCGAAACGGGAGTTGTTCGAGGCTCATCCTGCCAGCCTCGATCTTGGAGAAATCGAGGATGTCGTTGATGATCCCCAGCAGGTTCTCCGCCGATCGGTGTACCTTTTCAATGTAGTTGCGCTGGCGCTTATCAAGTTCGGTACGCAACGCCAAGTGGCTCATGCCGATGATGGCGTTCATCGGCGTTCGGATCTCATGACTCATGTTGGCGAGAAACTCGCTCTTGGCCCGCGTGGCCTCCTCGGCCACTGCCCTCGCCTCTGCCAGCGCAGTCACGTCGATGTTGATACCGGTCGCGCGTAACGGCTTACCGTCAGGGGTGCGTGAGAAGCGGTTGAGCGATCGGAATGTGCGCACCTTTCCATCGTTTTTACGCACGATGCGCAAGTCGAACTCGACGCGATCATCGCCCCGCTGGACGGCGCTCTCGAATGTGCTGCTGACGCGCGCTACGTCATCGGGATGGACCAGCGCCTTCCAGTGCTCCAGCGTGCCGCCGAATGCGCCAGTCTCCAGACCGAACAGGCTTTCGAGCTGGGGCGTCCAGTAATTTGTACCGCTGACCAGATCAACGTCGAACAAGCCGATGTCGCCAGCCTCTTGCGCCAGATTCAGGCGATCGCTGGCAGTGCGCAGTTTCGCCTCCATCGCCCTGCGCTCACTCACGTCACGCACCGACGCGCAAACGCAGACGCCGCGGCCCTCCAGGCGAGGCAAATGGGACAGGCCGATTTCCACGGAGAACAGGCTGCCGTCTTTGCGCACGCCGCTCAGGTCACCGAGGTCGCCGCCCATCTGCCGGGTTCCGCCGCTGGCAATGAAGCCGTCGCGCAATCCAACATGCCGCTGGCGTGCAGCCTGCGGCACCAGACGCTCAATGCTGGCGCCGATCAGCTCGCCTTGTTCATAACCAAACAGCGTGTCCATTTGTGGATTGGTCATCAGAATGCGGCCGTCGGCCCCCAGTACCAACATGCCATCCGGTGCCGCCTCGATAATGCCGCGATACCAGGCCTCGGTAGCACGCAGTGCCGTCTGCTGGGCTTCAAGTTCTCTGGCCTGGTGTTCCAGCAGTAAAGTTTGCGCACCCATTTCGTCCGCCTGGCGACGAGTTTCCAGCAGCAGTGCCCGAGCCGCCTCACTGCGCTCCATAATGGCCATGGCACCGGCCAGCCTGGGCAGCACTTCCTGCAAGAGCAACGCCTGATTTTCTTCCAGCGGTCGAAAGCCGGCCATTTCCAGAACGCCGAGCAAGCGCTCACCCCGCAACACCGGCTGAACCAACAGATGGGTGGCGGGGGCTGTACCCAATTGCGCGCGCACATGCCAGAACCGTTCAGGCAGATCGTCGAGCTGGCGAGGTTGGTGATCCAGTGCACACTGGCCGAGCAATCCTTCACCGAGTTCAACCTCAGTCGACAGAGGCTGCTGACTGTCGACCGCGTAGCCGCCGACCAACCGAAGACGTGACGCGCCCTCATAGAGGACATACAAAGCCCCTTGGCACATGCCCAACTGTGGCGCGATACGGCTGAAAAAAGCCTGCGCCAACTGTTGTGGCGTCTCTGCCTGTTGCAGATCCACTTGCAGCAGCGAGGCGTGGGCTTTGACCCAGCGCTGTCGCTCAAGCTGACGAGCCTCCAGTTGCAGCGTGGCAATGGCACGCGCCAGGTCGCCGGTTTCGTTGCGAAGATCGGTGTGAGGAATCTGACCGTCCAGCTTGCCGCAAGCCAACTCGTCAACCGCCACGCGCACCCGGTTGAGCGGCACGCGAATGGATTGACTGACCAGCCAGGTCAAGAGCAAGGCCAGCGTCGAACCGCCCAGCAGCAAGACATAAGTGATCGTGCTGCTTCGCTGTGCATACTCAACCTGACTCTTCGCCATATCGTGGATGTCGGCTTCCTTGTTTTTCTGTATCTGAGTGAGCAACTCGTCGCCTCCCTGTTCCAGCGCGAGAAAATCCTTACTGTTGAGTAATGTCAGGGCCTGACCAAGGGAGCCCTTGCCGGCGAACTCCAGTGCTTCATCGCCGTCTTTTTGCAGACGCCGCAACACCACTTCGAACTCCAACAGGCTGTTGAGACTGCTCTGTCGTCGCAGTGTCGGTCGAAGCTGCTCCAGAGCATCGAGCAGGCGTTTCTGGGCGACGGCCATCTGGGCTCTGGCGCTGATCCGGATGTCTGCGTTGTTGGTAGCGATTGCGCGCTGCATTGCCAGCAATAGATGCGGCAACTGCACCCGGACTTCCTGCACATGCTGGATACCGACCAGATCCTGTTGGTACAACTGCTGCATTTCGTACCTGAGCGAATACTGGGTGCGCAGGCTTTGCACACCCAGTACGAGGCTCAACATCAGCAGTGCGGCGAAGCCGATGATCAATTTATTGCGCAGGGACAGGCGCTCGAGCAGCTCGAACAGTCTGTTCATATACGGCCTCGTTCAGCTTGATGTGCAGTGATGCCAAGGGCTCAGGAGTGGTCAGCGTTTTGCTCAAGCAAGGCCAACTGCCTCGCCATGTCGTGGTCGCTGTCGATGAAGCGCAGTGCGATTTCACGGAACTGCTCGGCATTGGCCAGAAACGCGTCGCAGATGTCCGGATCGAAATGCGAACCGCGGCCTTCGCGGATAATCTCGACTGCCTGTTCATGGGGCATGCCGGGCTTGTACACGCGACGACTGATCAGCGCATCGTAGACATCCGCCAGGGCCATCAAACGGGCGCTGATCGGTATGTCGTCGGCGGCCAGCCCTTGCGGATAACCACTGCCATCCCACTTTTCCTGATGGCCGTAGGCGATTTCCTTGGCCAGATGAAGGAAGTCGACTTTGATTCCTAACTGATCCTCGGCGTGCTGGATCGCATCGCGCCCCAGTGTGGTGTGGGTCTTCATGATCTCGAACTCTTGCGCAGTAAGACGTCCCGGCTTGAGCAGGATGCGATCAGCGATACCAATCTTGCCTATATCGTGCAGCGGTGCTGATTTGAATAGCAGCTTGATGGTTTCCTCATCGAGGAAGTGCCGGAAGCGCGGATGCTCACGCAGCAGTTCGGCCAGCAATCTTACGTAGTGTTGAGTACGGCGAATGTGGTTGCCGGTTTCGTTGTCGCGGGTTTCGGCCAGCGATGCCATGGCGTGAATAGTGACGTCCTGGATGGCGATCACCTCCCGGGTCCGGCGCTGCACTTCCTGCTCGAGGAATTCATTCTGATTGCGCAGGAAGTCTGCCGCCGACTTGAGCTTGATCTGAGTCTCGACCCTGGCCAACAGCACGGGGGGGATTATCGGCTTGGTGATGTAATCCGCAGCCCCCAGACTCAAACCGCGAATCTCGTACTCTGTCGCAACCATGGAAGTCAGGAAAATGATCGGAATATGGCGAGTACGGTGGTCACCCTTGAGCTGCTCGGCAACGTCATACCCGGACAGGCCGGGCATCATGATGTCCAGCAGGATCAGGTCGGGAAGCGGATCGCTTTGCAGAAGACGCAGTGCTTTCTCGCCGCTGTTGGCTGCCTTGATCCGATATTTGTCCTTGAGCAACTCGGCGATCAGCATCAGGTTGTCGGGGGTGTCGTCCACCACCAGGACGGTTGCTGATGGATACAGGTCCTGCACGCTGTCCATGAATGTCGGCTCCCTTTCGTGACCAGTAACGAGTGGGCGCGCTGACGCCGTTCTCTTGCTGGCAAGCGTAGCTAGAAAAACTGCAATCGCTAGAGGAAGTCGCAGGCTCGTGAGAAGGTGCTTTTGTCGGTAGCAAAACACGAATGCTTGAAGAGGCCCTTTGATGCCGTGCCAGACCTAAAGGCGATCGCCTGTCACGACCCACCCCTTACATACTGATTCCGACCCCGGGCCTTGGCGTTGTACAGCGCCTGATCGGCTACCTCGATCAAACCTTGCAGGTGATCCAGTTCCAGCCCCGTGGCTGTCGCAATCCCGATGCTGACACTGACGCGTCCGAGCGGGCTGGCGTTGTGCGGGATGTTTGCTTGCTGCAAGCGGTCGATGATCAGTTGCGCCACGACTGCGGCACCTTCGATGTCGGTGTCCGGCATGATCACGCCCATCTCTTCACCGCCATATCGAGCCACCAGGTCTGAGGGGCGCCGCACACATTCGTCCAGGATTCTGCCAACGGTTTGCAGACAGGCGTCTCCGGCAACATGTCCGAGTGAGTCGTTGAACAGCTTGAAGTGGTCGATATCGATCATCAGCAATGCCAACGTCGTGCCGTCACGTCGTGCGCGCCGGGCTTCCATGGCGAGGCTTTGATCAAAGCAGCGTCGATTGGCCAGACCGGTCAGGGCGTCTTTCATCGCCAGCAACTCCAGCTGCCGATTGGTTGAGAGCAACTGCTGCTGGGTGCCTCGCAACTGATCTTCGGCTTTGGTACGCCGACGGATATCCAGAATCAGGAACCAGCCAATGAGGCCCGTGAGCCCCAGCAGCCCGGTGACCACCACCGCCGACAACAATGCCTCCGTACGCCACGCGGCGAGGGCTTCGCGCTTGCCGAGTGCGACCGTCGTTATCAACGGCAGCCGGTCACTCTTGCGGAAGGCGTAGAGCCGCTCCACACCATCCAGGCTGGAGGTAAACGACGCGGTGCCGACTGATCGATCCACAAGATACTTGGCATAGATGGGCGATTTGGAAAAGTTGCGGCCCATGTCCTGCTCGCGGAATGGATAACGAACCAGCAACGTACCATCGGTGTAAGACAACCCGATGGCGCCCTCCTGCCCCACGTCGATCTTTCCGAACAACCGAAGAAAGTTTTCGACGCCCAAGGTGACCGCCACCACCCCGGCAAACTCTCCGCGCGCATCATTGAAGCGGCGGCTGACGGTGATCACCCATTCCTGATTCGAACGGCTCTGGATAGGCGGACCGATAAAGGTCTCACGGCTGGGATCGTCTCGATGATGAATGAAATAGGTCCGATCGCTGCTATTCGCCCCGGCCGGAATCGGTCGATTGGAGGACATCAGCCAGCGTCCCTGATTGTCGTAAATCGTGATGCCGCTGAGCTGTGGCATCAATGGTTCCTGGCGGATGATCAATGCACTCAGCCGCTGAATCTGCGCGGGGCCGCTACCTTCTATTTCCAGACGCTCGACAAGCCCGAGTAAAAGCAGCGAGCTCTGGCGGACAATCCCCTCGGAGTAGGTAGACAGCGCCTGGGTCAGGTTCAAGCCGTGGACATCCACTTCCTCCAGTGCCCGATCTCGAGAGGCCAATACTTTCCAGACCGTCAATGACGCCAGAGAGCAACCGATCACGAACAGCAAAAGCACAACCAGGTGCGAATCACGCTTCACGTTATTACCTTAAGGAAAGTCCGGTTTTCCGTTCCCGCGACTATTGGGTCAGGGCAATAGCTGGGGCCATTCGTCCTCTTGTAACGCAAGGATACAAGTTGCGCTGAATCGTTGCAGTAACTGAATAGGTGGCGGAAAAGTGCTTTGCGTAAAAGTATATGAATGGTCTGTTGTTACCACCGCCCTCCTGCTGGCGCTGCCCCACGCCTTGAGCTAGCACGCCCGTTCGCCTCAACCGCCACGATCGGATACCATGCCGCCCGCCGGTTTCCAATTGGGATTAATAGGGAATCCGTGATGCGCCCCGCGCATCAAACGGAACTGCCCCCGCAACTGTAGATGCCGAGCCTGCTTCTGAACTGCCACTGGGATTGCTCCCGGGAAGGCTGAAGCAGGCGACGACGCATCAGTCAGGAGACCTGCCGGCCAAGCAACAATCACTAACCGGCGGGGTGTCCGGGAAGGACATCCTTGTGCGCGCGTCACTTCGGTGATCGGCCTGGCACTGCTTTCAAGGCAGCGTAAGCGATGTGTTTCCAGAACCTGCACCCTGGCTCCGTGTACGGTTCAAATGGAGATTGCATCATGCTGTTGCCTCGTTTTGTCGCCCTCGTCGTTGGCCTGGGTGTTAGCGCCCTCGCCCATGCTGCACCGACGCAGTACCCCCTGACGATTGAAAACTGCGGCAGCACGCTGACGTTCGCGCAGGCCCCGGCGCGCGCGGTGACAATCGGCCAGGCCGGCACGGAAATGCTCTTCGCCCTCGGACTGGGCGAAAAAATCGTCGGCACTTCGCTGTGGTTCAACGATGTGCTGCCTCAATACAAGGCGCAAAACGACAACATCGAGCGCTTGGCCGATAACGAACCGAGTTTCGAATCGGTGATCGCCAAGCGCCCGCAACTGGTGGCTGTGGAGCTGGAATGGATGGTCGGGCCGCAAGGCGCGGTCGGCACCCGCGAACAGTTTCACGAACTGAAGATTCCGACGTATCTGATGCCGTCTGACTGCGAGGCCAAGGACAATCTGGTCGGTGCCGACGGCACGCGTCTGGCGCCGTTTCGCATCGATAGCGTCTATAAAAGCATCACCCAGTTCGGTGAGATTTTTGATGTCCAGGCGCGCGCTCAACAGTTGAACGCAGACCTCAAGGCGAGCCTCGCCAACTCGATTGCCATGGCGAATGACAAGAACTCGAAAGACATCAGCGCACTGGTCTGGTTTTCCAGTGCCAGTCTGGATATCGACCCGTACGTCGCCGGACACAAGGGCGTTCCAGACTTCATGCTCAACACGCTGGGCGTGCGCAACGTCGTGGAGTCCGATGAAGAATGGCCAACTGTCGGCTGGGAAACCATCGCCAAAGCCAACCCGACGTTCCTGGTCATCGCGCGCATGGATCGTCGGCGCTTCCCGGCTGACGACTACCTGAAGAAACTGGAATTCCTGCGCAACGATCCCGTAACCCGCAACATGGACGCGGTGAAAAACAACCGCATCATCATTCTCGACGCCATGGCCATGCAGGCCAGCATGCGCACGTTCGACGGCATCGCCGCACTGGCGAGCGCCATCAACGGCTACGACCTGTCCAAATGACCGCGACGTTGATACGCACCCTGTTGGCACTGGCCATCCTGCTTTTAGCGGTGATTGCCGGTGTGGCCATTGGTGAGACGACCATTGATCCCATCGTGGTGTTTCAGGTGCTGGCCAACAAACTGTGGGCGGCCGGTTATGTGCTTGATCCGATCGACGAAGGCATTGTCTGGAACTATCGCCTGACTCGCGCGCTGGTGGCTGCCGCTTGCGGCGCAGGCCTGGCGACTTGCGGGGTGATTCTGCAATCGCTGCTGCGCAACCCGTTGGCCGATCCGTATCTGCTCGGCATTTCCGCTGGTGCCTCGACGGGCGCGGTGATGGTCGCGTTGCTGGGTTTCGGTGCCGGGGCGATTTCCATGTCAGTTGGTGCGTTTGGCGGCGCTGTTGTGGCGTTCGCCGTGGTGGTTTTGCTCGGCCGCGCCGCTGGCTCACCGGGTAATACCGGCCAGATCATTTTGGCGGGGATCGCCGGTTCGCAACTGTTCAATGCGCTCACGGCATTTCTGATCACCAAGTCGGCCAGCTCCGAACAGGCACGCGGCATCATGTTCTGGATGCTCGGCAATCTCAGCGGCGTGCGCTGGCCATCGGTGTGGCTGGCGGTGCCGGTGGCGGTCATCGGGCTCGTTGTGTGCCTGTGGCATCGGCGTGCGCTGGACGCGTTTACCTTCGGCGTCGACTCAGCGGCATCGCTCGGGATTCCGGTGCGGCGCGTGCAATTGCTGTTGATCAGTTGTGCCGCATTGGTGACGGCTGTGATGGTGTCGATTGTCGGCTCGATTGGTTTCGTGGGTTTGGTGATTCCCCACGCTGTAAGGCTTTTGCTCGGCACTCGACACACGCGTCTGCTGCCCGCGAGTGCACTGGGTGGCGCGGTGTTTTTGATTGCCGCTGATGTGCTGTCGCGCACGCTGATCAAAGGCCAGGTGATCCCGGTCGGCGTGATTACCGCGCTGGTCGGTGCGCCAGTGTTCGCGTTGATCCTGATCGGCCGGAGGAATGCCCGATGAATGCGCTGTCCCCGGTGGTCGGCGAATCGGTGCTGCGTTGCTGCGGCCTCGGCTTTGATATCCGCGATGCGCGGTTGCTGCACGAGATTGATCTGGACATCCGTCGCGGCGAAACCCTTGGCCTTGTCGGCCCCAACGGTTCTGGCAAATCCACTTTGCTGAAATTGCTCTGCGGCGTACGCACGCCCAGTCGTGGCGACATCCATCTCCACGGCCAGCGGTTGAAGACGCTGTCGCGCCGAACCATCGCGCAAACGCTGGCGGTGGTTGAGCAGCAGGCGGACACCCTCGACGCGATCAGCGTGTTTGATGCCGTGGCGCTGGGTCGAACGCCATGGCTGTCGGCGCTCAGTCCGTGGTCTGCCGAGGACGATGGCATTATCGATCAGGCCTTGCGCGATGTTGACGCGACGCATCTGCGCAATCGCTCCTGGCGCAGCCTTTCCGGTGGCGAGCGCCAGCGTGTGCACATCGCGCGCGCCCTCGCCCAGCGCCCGCAAATCCTGCTGCTGGACGAACCCACCAACCACCTGGATATCCAGCATCAACTGTCTATTTTGAATGTGGTTCAAGCGTTGCCGGTGACCACGGTGATTGCCCTGCACGACCTCAATCAAGCACTGACTTGTGATCGATTGGCCGTACTGGAAAAGGGTCGCCTGGTCGCCCTCGGCAAACCACTTGAGGTGTTGACCCCGCAACGCCTGCTCGACACGTTCGGGGTGCATGCCCATTACCTGACCGACCCTTTCGACGGCGCGCAGATCCTGCGATTGCGCTCTTCCTGATCCGTCAGTTCTGAATTCGGCAATCCATATGAGTCGTCTGCCAGACCGGGTCGGGATCGACGTTGATCACCTGAAAACCGCGTTTCAGCCAGAAATTGATCGCACCCGGCAAGAACGGATGCGTGTGCAGGTAGATCACGTCGACTCCGGCGTCTTCGGCTGATGATTTCAACGTCTGGTAAAGCTCACTGGCCAATCCTGAGCGTCTGTACTCGGGAATGACAAACAGCCGCACCACTTCCACGACCTCGAGTTGCTGATAGTCGAGGTGTTCGAAGCGCTGGTCATAGGGTAAATAACCGATCGCGGCGACGATGCGGCCTTCATTACGGGCGACCAGAAAACGTCCGGCGCCACTGATGTAAGTCTCTTCAAAATTCGCCAGATCTGGCGGGGTTCCTGTGGCGCTCAGCTTCGGAAAAAGCTCAGCGCGAGCCTGCATGACGAAGTCGATGACCTCGGCAATCTCTGACCGGGTCACGGCCTCGATGTTGAATGTGGACACATAATCTCCATAGTTGATAACCACTTTACCGATAGTCATCCCCAGATACCGCGCGCAGCCAGGCTTGATCAGCTTCGAGACGCAACACCCGCCACTCTTCGAAAGTGATTTTCCCCAAGCGGTCCAGTTCATCGGCACGGCGGATCAGCTCTTCGTGATAGCCGTCCGGGTTATCCCGACGCAACGTCACATCGTCAAACGCCGCGTGCCAACGATCCAGTGCGGCGAGTTTTTTGACTTCGGTATCGCTCAGCAGATTCTTGTAGGCATTCATGGCACGGATCCCCCGTTGCGAGGCTTTAAACGGTAGTAAGGCCCTCTCAGCAACGGACGCAACACTCAGGCCAGGAGTTCAAACCGGACGATGAGCGACTAGCCCAGCGCCGTGTCGAGAAACATCATTACCCCGAAGCCCAACATGAGCCCAAGCGTCGCCGGTGTTTCATGGCCGTTACGGTGCGTTTCGGGAATCACTTCGTGGGACACCACAAATATCATCGCGCCGGCGGCAAGCCCCAGTGCAATCGGGTAACCCAGCGCGAAGCTACTGGAAATGCCCAGACCGACGACCGCACCGAGTGGCTCCATCAAGCCGGATGCAATGGCGATCATCGCCGCGCGCAGTGCTGAAATACCGGTCACCCGCAAGGCCAGCGCCACCGCCAGACCTTCGGGAATGTCCTGGATGGCAATCGCTGTGGTCAGCGGCAGGCCGACCTGCATATCGCCATTGGCGAAACTGACGCCGATGGCCATGCCTTCCGGCAAGTTGTGCAAGGTAATCGCCAGGACGAACAACCAGACCCGGTTGATGCGCTCGACTTCCGGCCCGCGCCGACCGCTCTCGGCATGTTCGTGAGGGACAAATCGGTCGAGTCCGATCATCAACGCCACCCCCAGTCCCAATCCCAACACGACGATGCCCGCAGCCAGCATCGGGTTGCCGCTAAGCTCTCGAGCGGCTTCGATCCCGGGAAGAATCAATGAAAACGAACTGGCGGCGAGCATCATGCCGGCGGCAAAGCCGAGCATGGTGTCCTGCGTGCGCGCCGAGATGTCGCGCAGCGCAATGGCTGCCACGGCGCCCAGCGCGGTCGCACCAAATCCGGAAAGTCCACCCAGTACGGCGAGTTGCAAGTTAGCGCGGTCGGTATTTACCAACGCACCGTAGCCACTGACCAGCAACAGCACTGCCACCCCTGCCAGTACCAGCCAAAACATCATGCCCATCCAGCGCCGGTTTGACGCTTGAGTCGGCCTTGCAGACGCAACAGGTTGCGACATTGCTCCTCCTGATTTTTTTGAAGTGGGTACATCGCACGTCCGCGCCGGGATCGGCAGCGGTGCAGGCAATCCACAATGATCTGAAACGTGGTCGAAAGGAAAAATTGCAATTTTCATGGTGCGCTTGCGACGGGCGGCGCGCACCGCCGATTTTAGCGCCTGTCGTTAGCATTCGGGCAAACGCAGCAAACGCCTGGCGTGTTCAGGGCCTCGCGTTGGATCGCTTGACAAGGACGAACTACGCTTGAAGGTGAAATTGTGATTTAACTAGATAGTTACCTAACTATATAATGCGCGCTTCATTTCAACGGGGCTCTCAACGTGAAGCAAAGTCAACGCGTCTCTGGCGTATCAAAATTCATTCTGATCGGGTTGGGCGTGATCATCGCCCTGCTCGGTCTGGCCCTCGCGGCCGGGGGCGTGAAGTTGGTCGGCCTCGGCGGATCGTGGTACTTCCTGGTCGGTGGTCTGGTCATGACCATCGCCGGTTTGCTGATCGCGCGCTATAAGCCGGCCGGTGCCTGGTTGTTTGCGGCGTTCCTGCTGGCAACGGCCGTCTGGGCAGTCAGCGACGTGGGCCTGGTGTTCTGGCCGTTGTTCTCGCGCCTGTTCATGTTCGGCGCGGTCGGCCTGGCCGTTACGTTGGTCTATCCCCTGCTGACCCGCGCCAACGGCGGTGTGCCTCGCCGTGGCGCTTATGGCGTTGCCGCGGTATTGGCGGTGGCACTGGCTGTCGCGGCCGGCAATATGTTCGTCGCCCACCCGACAGTTGCCGCGACCGGCACTGGCCCGGGCCTCACCCCTGTCGAGCCAGACAAGGCGCAGAAGGATTGGGCTCACTACGGTAATACCGAAGGTGGCAGCCGCTTCGCCGCGCTGGACCAGATCAACCGTACCAACGTCGACAAATTGCAGGTCGCGTGGACGTATCACACCGGTGACGTCGCCGAGAGCGATGGCAACGGTGCCGAAGACCAGCTCACCCCGCTGCAGGTCGGCAACAAAGTGTTCATCTGCACCCCGCACAACAACCTGATCGCGCTGGATGCCGACACCGGCAAGGAAATCTGGAAAAACTCGATCAACGCGCAATCGAAAGTCTGGCAGCGTTGCCGTGGCATGGCTTACTTCGACGCCACTGCGGCAGTCGCCAAGCCAGACAACTCGCCGGTCGCTCCAGAAACGGCCGACGCCCTCCCTGCCCACTGCCAACGTCGTTTGCTGACCAACACCATCGACGCACGCCTGATTGCCGTGGATGCCGACACCGGCGAGTTCTGCCGGGGTTTTGGCAACAATGGCCAGGTTGATCTCAAGGCCGGTCTGGGCAATGTCCCGGACAGCTACTATCAGTTGTCCTCCGCCCCGTTGATGGCCGGGACCACCGTAGTCGTTGGCGGTCGTGTGGCCGACAACGTGCAAACCGACATGCCGGGCGGCGTGATCCGTGGGTTCGACGTGATGACTGGCGCCATGCGCTGGGCGTTCGATCCGGGCAACCCGCAGGATCGCAACGCGCCAGCAGACGGCAGCACCTATGTGCGCAGCACGCCGAACAGCTGGGCACCGATGTCTTACGACGCGGCGACCAACACCGTATTCCTGCCGATGGGCAGTTCTTCCACCGACATCTATGGTGTGGAGCGCAGCAAACTGGATCACACCTACGGTGCGTCGATCCTCGCGCTGGACGCCAACAGTGGTGAAGAAAAGTGGGTGTTCCAGACCGTTCACAACGATCTCTGGGACTTCGACCTGCCGATGCAGCCGAGCCTGATCGACTTCACCAAGGACGGCAAAACCGTTCCGGCGCTGGTCATCGGCACCAAGGCTGGCCAGATTTATGTACTGGATCGCGCTACCGGCAAACCGCTGACCGACGTTGAAGAAGTGCCGGTCAAAGCGGCCAACATCCCTAACGAACCGTACTCGCCAACCCAGCCAAAATCGGTGGGCATGCCGCAGATCGGTGCTCAGCACCTGACCGAATCGGACATGTGGGGCGCAACGCCGTACGACCAACTGTTGTGCCGGATCGATTTCAAGTCGATGCGTTATGACGGTTTGTACACTGCGCCGGGCACCGACAAGTCCCTGAGCTTCCCGGGTTCGCTGGGCGGCATGAACTGGGGCAGCATCTCCACTGATCCGGTGCACGGTTTCATCTTCGTCAACGACATGCGCCTGGGTCTGTGGATTCAGATGATCCCGTCGCAGAACAAGGCTCAGGCCGCTTCCGGTGGCGAATCGCTGAACACCGGCATGGGCGCAGTACCGCTCAAGGGCACGCCTTACGCGGTGAACAAAAACCGCTTCCTGTCGGTCGCCGGCATTCCTTGCCAGGCTCCGCCGTTCGGTACGCTGACCGCCATCGACATGAAGACGCAGAAAGTCGCCTGGCAAGTGCCGGTCGGCACTGTTGAAGACACCGGTCCGCTGGGTATCCGCATGCACCTGCCGATCAAGGTTGGTCTGCCAACCCTCGGCGGCACCCTGTCGACCCAAGGTGGCCTGATCTTTATCGCCGGCACTCAAGACTTCTACCTGCGCGCCTTCAACAGCGGCAACGGTGAAGAAGTCTGGAAGGCGCGTCTGCCTGTGGGCAGCCAGGGCGGCCCTATGACTTACGTTTCGCCGAAGACCGGCAAGCAGTTCATCGTCATTACCGCCGGTGGTGCTCGTCAGTCGACCGATCGTGGCGACTACGTGATGGCTTACGCGCTGCCGTAAACATCTGCGAGCCACTTCATTGCACTTGTGCGCGGCACCTTCGGGTGCCGCGCCGCTTTATGCCTATCGCTGAAGATTTCACCAGGAAGATTTCCATGTTTCGTTTTTCTCATAGCGGCTGGATCAACGGCGTGCTGTTGGGCCTGACTTGCAGCACCGCCCTGCCCGCCTTCGCCGATGCCGACTCGAACCTGTTGACCCGCAACACCTTGACTGGCGATTGGGGCGGCCTGCGCCACCAGATGGACGAAGATGGCATCAAGTTCACCGGCGATTACAGCGGTGAAATGGCCTACAACGCCGACGGCGGGCTGCATCGTTCGGCGCGTTACTCGCAGAACATCAAGCTCGGCGTGCAATTCGACCTGAGCAAACTGTATGGCGTGGACAACGCCGGCAAGGTCCAACTGACCATCAACGACCGCCGCGGCAACAGCGCCTCCGACGATCTGGTCGGCAACCGTCTGCCAATCCAGGAAAACTACGGTGGCCTCTACACCCGCCTGACCGAATTGAGCTACGAACGCTCGCTGTTCACCCCGGCGCTGAACGTCAAACTCGGCTACATGGCCATGGGTAACGACCTCGGTGGCCTGGACAGCGGCATTCTGTGTAACTTCATGAACGCCGGTTTCTGCGGCCACCCGCTGAACATGTCCGGCGGCAGCGGCTGGACCAACTACCCCAACGCCCGGTTGGGCGTGCGGGTGAAATACGACCTGTCGCCAGCGTGGCAACTGCGTGTGGCCGCATTCAATGTCGACCCCGAAAGCAACGGCGACTCCAGCCGTGCCTGGCATCTTGGTCCGAAACACACGACGGGTACCGTGGTGCCGATCGAGTTGGTGTACAAGCACGCAGGGGACTTGCCGGGTGAATACAAGGTTGGTTACTACTACGACAGCTCCGATGTAAAACGCATCGACAGCGACAAAGAGGTGTCCGGTCGCGGTGGTCATTACCTGCTCGTCGACCAGGCGGTGTGGCGCTCGCAGGCGTCCGAAGGTCGCAGCCTGCACGCCTTCGGCCAGTATTCGGCAGCCAGTTCTGCCGCTTCGCCTTTCAGCAAGTGGTACGGCACGGGGGTGGTTTTATACAAACCATTTGAAGGCCGGCCGCGTGACACGCTTGCTTTGGGCTATGGCCGCGCCGTGCCCAACCCGCGCAGTCGCGATGTGCAACAAGACGCCGCACTGAACAACGGCACAGCGTTCCCGAATCTGGACAGCGCCGAACAGTTGATCGAACTCGGTTACGGTTATCAGGCCACGCCCTGGCTGACCCTGCGCCCAAATATGCAGTACATCATCGAGCCGGGAGCGTTCTCCGGGCAGGACATCGACAATGCGTTGGTGTTTGGCTTGCAGGTGAAAGCTGCACTCTGATCTGCCGATTTCCCGATTGCAGAACATAAAAAAACCGGCGCAATGCCGGTTTTTTATTGCTCGATTATGTTGATCAAGGATGCTCGCTCGATACCGAGTTATTCGCATCCACATCGCTCATGTCTTCCTCGACCGGCGCTTCGTCGTCTGCTGGCAACGGGACCTCAGGTTCATCGCGCTGCGGATCGTGTCCGGTCTCGTTGTCCGTGGTGCGTGTCACTTCCTGCTGAGATTTGTTGCCTGGGGCATTTTCATCAATTTCCATGCTGGCTCTCCAACCGGGGCGCGGGAAGTCCGTGCTTGAAGTTCAGAGGCGATCCGCTCTGAGGAGTGCCGCATTCTGGACGAATGGACGACAGGTATTTCAATCGCCGAACCTTTACCCCGAAAACACCGTCCGAGCTAAGGCGTTAATGCTTACTGCTCACCTCGAGGTTTCCGTTTGAAAGCAGCCATCATCAAAAAATACCGTCTGATCATCAAAACCATGGGCTATGTGGGCTGGGCCCTGTTCTGGTTATTGCTCTGGGATATCGCCGTCACCGTAGACTTCATGTTGTTTCTCAATGCCAAGATCAACCTGCCGCTGATGCCCCTGACATTGCTCGGTTCTGCATTGGTGGTGTTGATCAGTTTTCGCAACAGCAGCGCCTATAACCGTTGGTGGGAGGCGCGCACGCTGTGGGGCATGATGATCAACAGTTCGCGTAGCTACGCCCGGCAGGTGCTGACATTGCTGGATGACCCGGACAATGAGGTCAATCCAGTCAAATCGACCCTGCTGCGCCGCCACGTGGCCTATGTGAATTGCCTCGCGGCGCATCTACAGGGCGAGCCTTGCCCGGAAGAAGTTCGCGCGTTTATCCCTGCCGACGAGTTCGCCCGCAGCGGCACCACCAACAACTTCGCCAACGACATCCTCACCGGTTCCGCCGCCCTGCTGGCGAAGGAATACAAGGCCGGGCGCCTGGACAGCATTCGCCTTGCACGGCTGGAATCGACCATGGTCGATCTGTCCAACAGCCAGGGCGGAATGGAGCGGATCGCCAATACCCCGCTGCCCTACCCTTACGTGTATTTCCCACGGCTGTTTATTTCGCTGTTCTGCCTGATCGTACCGGTGGGGCTGGTGGAATCGCTGGGCTGGTTCACCCCGCTCGCCTCGACCGTGGTGGGTTTCATGCTGCTGGCCATCGAGCGCATCGGCACCGATCTACAGAGCCCGTTTCGCCTCAGTGAGCACCAGATTCAGATGGAAGCGCTGTGCGAAACCATCGAGAAAAACCTGCAGTCGATGCAGCGTGATTCCTTGGGTGATGCGCACAGGGTTGAAGAGCTGGCCTGAAGGTTTGGAGCCAATGGCTTGAAGAAAGCTAGGGCGTAAAGCCCTAGCAGATAGCAGGTGTCACTTTTTCTTCTTTGCAGGCTTATCAGACTTCTCTGATTTCTTGGCCTTTTCTGGCTTGCTATCAGCCTTCTCTGTCTTCTTGGTCTTTTCTGGCTTGCTATCAGCCTTCTTTGCAGACTTCTTCGGTTCGGCGTCTTTCTTTTTGTCCTTCTTGTCGGAGGATTTGGAAAGCGTCGAGGCCGCAGCTGACTTCTTGGCCGGTGATGACTTTTTGTCTTTCAAGTCCTTGCTGGCTTTCGAAGCGTCACCTTTGCTTTTCTTGTCGTCTTTAGCCACGTTGATCACCTCTCGGAGAATGCCGATATTGGCACAGTGCCTGTGTGATTATTCACAAGCTAATCATTAGGTGAGCGCGCCCGAGAGCCGTTCAAATTATTTGTGCCAGGCGTTGATCAGTCTCTGTCTCTACCAACTAAAACCTCATGCATTGGCGCGTCGCCACTCGCCCGGTGAAACGTTCTCCCATTGCCGAAACGCCCGGTAATAAGAGTTAACGTCCTGGTAGCCGAGCAGGTAAGCCACTTCTTTCAGCTCAATCGTCTTGTCAGCCAGCAGGTGCAATCCGGCCTGGCGCCGGGCCTCGTTGAGCAGCGCGCTGAACGTCGTACCCTCCGCCGTTAATCGTCGTTGCAACGTGCGCTCGCTTTGCAAGAGTTCACGGGCGAGATATTGCAAACTCGGCCGACCATCCGCCAAGGCTCGTTTCAGAACTTCAATCGCCTGCTCACAGAAACCAACCGGCGCTTCGATCTCTCGCATCGCGGCGCTAAGGCCGGGCGTCATCATGTCCAGCATTTCCGGGTTGTGTTGAAGAAATGGCAGATCGAGGTCGGCGGCGCTCATGCTCAATTCGTCACGAGCCGCGCCGAATTGAATGGGGCAATCGAAGTAACTCGAATGGATTTCCAGGCTTTGCGGCTGGCGCCTCAAGCTCAGTGCAAGAGGCTTCAGGTGCTTACCGGTGCCTCGTCGACCCAGTTCAAGTACCAAAGCAAAACAGGCATCCACCGAGAGATTAGGCGCAAGCCCTGCACCAGAAGGCCACTGAATCGTGAATAGCACCCTGTCCGCACGCTCATTTATGCAAATCTGGTCGGGGCTGCACAGGCGCTTGAAACGGCAAAACCTCGCAAGTGCGTCGCGAAAACTGGCCGCATATAGCGCTGCAAGAAACGCGAGTTTGTGTTTCGCGCTGGGCGTATCGCGGACCATTTTTATCGCGAAGGCCGGGTCTGCAGAAAGCGCCTCGATCGCGTTCCACACGGCAAACAATTGCTGTGTGCTGACAACGGCAGCTTCGTTCAGATGAAGGTCATGGGGCAATTGAGCGTGCGCCTGGATCAACGAGGGATTCAGCCCCAGTTGTTCGATCGATTGCCAGAACGCTCGGGGTAATCTACAGCGCTCGGCGCTGGTTTGAAGGTGGGACATTTTTCCAGGCTCCGAGCCGCAGGCAAGCGGCTTACTGACGTAGCGCCTCGTTGATGGCGCACTCTGCGAGAGTTTTGGCGCAAACCGCCGAAGGGATGATGCAGCTTCGCTTTTAACATTGTCGGCAACGAATCGAGCTGAAAGGAGCTCACGATGACGATGACCTTTTATACCAACCCCAATTCTCGCGGCCGCATGGTGCGCTGGATGCTTGAAGAGATCGGCTGCTCGTATGAAACGGTCATTCTGGATTACCAGGCGACCAGTCAGGCAGACCGCTGGGGAGGCGCTGCGCTGGCAGTGCCGGCGCTGGCCGAAGGTGATGATCCGCGGGTCAGATTCTTTCGCGACGTCAACCCGATGGGCAAGATCCCTGCGCTGGTGCATAACGGGCAAACCATAACAGAAACGGCCGCCATCTGTGCGTACCTCGCAGACACTTTCCCGGAAGCCGGGCTGGCCCCTGCGGTAACGCAAAGGGCGGCCTACTACCGTTGGCTGTTTTTCGCCGCGGGCCCTCTGGAACAGGCCGTGACCAATCATCGCGCCGGCTTCAACCCGACGGCGGATCAGGAGTTCTTCTTTGGCTATGGAAGCTACGAACGCACCGTCGACCAACTTGAACGCGCCGTGCTGGCTCATCCGTTCATTGCCGGGGAGCACTTCAGCGCTGCCGACATTTATGTTGGCTCCCACATCGGCTGGGGATTAGGCTTGGGCACTTTGCCGCACAGACCCGCGTTTCTCGCTTACGCCGGGAAGTTGATAAGTCGCGACGCCTATAAGCGTGCCGTGGCGAAAGATGAAGCGCTGCTGGGGAGTTTCCCCGGAACACTTGATGAGGCTTTGTGATGACGAGCAACAGACCGGATTTCACCACGCGCTTGCTGATCGACGCGGGCATCACCAAAGCAATGCGTGTTCTGGACGTGGGCTGCGGCTCAGGGGATGTTTCCTTTCTCCTGGCCGAACTGGTGGGAAAAGACGGAGAGATCATCGGCGTTGATCATGACGCCCGCGCCGTCGCCATTGCCCGCGAGCGCAGTGCAGCAAAAGACCACCCTGCCCTGACCTTTGTGCAGTACGATCTTCTGGAGCTGCCAGATTCCATGGGTACTTTCGACGCCATTGTCGGGCGACGCGTGCTGATGTATCAGAAGGATGCCGTGGCGACGATTCGGGCGCTGTCGAAATGTTTGCGTCCCGGCGGCATATTGGTCTTTCAAGAACACGATACGACGATGGTACCGGCAAGCCTGGAGCCTTTCCCGCTGCATAGACAAGCGCAAGCTTGGATACAGCAAATGATCGCGCGTGAGGGAGCCGATCTCCACATCGGATTCAACCTGCACAGCCTCTTCACCGAGGCGGGCCTGGCCGTCGAACATGTGCGGGCTGAATGCCTGGTGCAAACGCCTGATACACCTTACGGTCTCGGCAGCATTGTTCGAGCGTGCTTGCCGCGAATCATTGCGCTGGGGGTGGCCAGTGCAGAAGACGTCGGGATTGAAACGTTGCAAGAACGTCTGGACCAGGAGCGTTCAGACTCTCGCGCAACGTATATCGGCGACGTGATGTTCGGTAGCTGGGCGCGCAAAGTGTGATTTTCAACTGCTATACAGGCGCGGTCGCGTAGAGCGCTGACCTGGACGTTTTCAAAGCGTGACACTCATCACCCACCCCGCCACTCCCGTGCCGATTACAACCAGCCACGCCGGCAACTTCCAAATCATCAACGCCATCAGGGCGACCAGCGCGAGGCCGAAGTCTTGCGGCTTGAGAATCGCGCTGGTCCACACGGGTTGATAAAGCGCGGCCAGCAACAGGCCGACGACCGCTGCGTTTACGCCAGCCAGCGCGGCTTGCGCACGCACGCTTCGCCGTAACCGCTCCCAGAAAGGCAAGGTGCCGACGACCAACAAAAACGCTGGGGCAAAGATCGCCAACAAGCAGATCACGCCGCCCGCCCAACCTGACGGCGCGCCGTTCATGGAGGCGCCAAGAAACGCCGCGAACGTAAACAACGGACCCGGCACAGCCTGCGCAGCACCGTACCCGGCCAGGAACGTTTCACTGTTGACCCAACCGGTGGGCACGACTTCTGCTTGCAGAAGAGGCAGAACCACGTGGCCGCCGCCGAATACCAGAGAGCCGGAACGGTAGAAAGCATCGACCATTGCCAGGCTTTGATCGGTTACCCGTTCAGCCAACAGCGGCAGCCCCACCAAAAACAGAAGAAACAAGGCCAGCCACATCATTCCTGCCCTGCGACTGATCGGTATCGACAGCGCGTCGTGTTCGACACGTTGCGCAGGCTTGAACAGCATCAGCCCCAGCAGCCCGGCGATGACAATCACACTGACCTGCCCCCAAGCCGTCGGCGCAAGCAACGCGACGCACGCGGCAATCAACATTAGGGTCATTCGCGGCACGTCCGTGCACAGGTTTCGTGCCATTCCCCACACGGCTTGAGCAACCACTGCGACAGCGACGACTTTGAGGCCATGCAGAGCGCCGGGCGAAAGAACAGCGCCATAACGGGACAGGCCCAGCGCAAACAAAATCATCAGCATCGCTGACGGCAGCGTAAACCCGGCCCAAGCAGCGAGCGCGCCGCCATAACCTGCGCGGGACAGGCCTAAAGCGATGCCGACCTGACTGCTCGCCGGGCCCGGCAGAAACTGACAAAGCGCGACCAGATCGGCATAGCTGCGCTCGGTCAGCCATTGCCGCCGGCTGACGAACTCATGGTGGAAGTAGCCCAAGTGGGCAATGGGACCACCGAATGAAGTCAATCCGAGCCGCAGAAAGATCAGAAACACCGACCAGGCACTGTTTCGTTCAGTCGTACAAGAGTCGGCCATGTACCCGCGTTCCTTCTTCAATAGTCGCGCAACGATAGCGTATTTCGGGTTCTTGAGAAGTTACAGGGTCATTGTTCCATTGCCGTTAAAACACCGGGGGACGTTGATCGGCTGCTTCCTGCCGCACCACCTGCAACGGCTGGAGCATTGGCATCCGGATGGAAGCTGCCACTTGGAATGCAAATGCCCAACAAGCCGCTCAGAGCTGCATTTCGGCGAGCGCCCTGCGCAGGGGCTCATCGGATATCTGAATAGGGCCGTGAAATGGCACATCCATGTCCAACACGAGGTAAACAGAGGCCGCGATGAGAAATGACGAGACAATAAACATTCCAATCACCATCGAGTTCCGGGGAGCGCGGTAACCAAAGCTGGCGAAGATGAGTGTCAACCAGGCAACCAGCATTCCAATCAAAGGGCCCGGAATTGCCCCCTCTGACTGCTCGACGATCCTCCAGCGTTGCTCGATGAGCGAATGATATTGCTGACGGATATCCTGAAGCATCGTTTCATGGAAGCGATCCGGTGGCTTTATGCCGGTCAGCGACTTGCCTACGTCATCCAGGTATTTAGCCGCTTCGCTGTTGCGATGCTGCAATGCCTCATCACCTCGATACGGGGTCTCGATAGCGCGCGCAAGATAGGTGATCAGACGGTTGCGCGTGACTTGTGTCGCATCTCCATAGCCTCGTAGCGTCCGGTCAAAAATAATCAGGCTGGTTGCATACCCATGGAAGTTCGCATCTATGGACTCGTAGGTGTTTTTGGCAGAATTGATCATCAGACCAAAGACCAGCGACGTCATAACCACAAAAATGTTGGCGACCAGGCGAATGACCGTATTGGTGTCGTCATCCCGGTGGTGGGACGCCAGCTTGGGGTACCCATTCATCATCAGAAGCGAGGCAGCAACCAGGCACCCGAAGATGGCCAGGGCGATCCAGAGAGAGTTCATGCATCAGCACCCTGAACAGTGGAGTCAAGTCTTGGAGAATAGACTTTCAGGCGTTCTCGGAGTTTCCCTATTCAGATACGGGTTTGCCTTTGGGGAATGACCGCGATGCTGAGTCGAAGGCCGGCGTTGATGACTGGCAGGTATTGGTCGACCTCTGCCCAAAGTTCTGGTTAACCACGGGCTACTGTCGGCCCATATAGAGGGCGCATGGACGGAACTCAATAAATCCGCGCCAGGCGCCCTTGCATCTCAAGCCTGATCCAGTGCCTCGACCAACCCCTTGTCCTCACCCAGAAACCCGCCGCTTTGATGCTGCCAAAGCCGCGCGTACACGCCATTCCTCTCCAGCAATTCGCTGTGGGTGCCCTGTTCGATGATGCGTCCGTCATCCATCACGATCAATCGGTCCATGGCCGCGATCGTCGACAGTCGATGGGCGATAGCGATCACGGTTTTGCCCTGCATCATGTCATCGAGGCTTTCCTGAATGGCCACTTCGACTTCCGAATCCAGTGCGCTGGTGGCTTCATCCAGCAGCAGGATCGGTGCATTCTTGAGCATCACCCGGGCAATCGCGACGCGTTGCCGTTGACCGCCCGACAGCTTGATGCCCCGCTCACCGACCAGCGTGTCGTAGCCGCTATGGCCTTGCCGGTCGCTGAGTTGGCTGATGAACTCATGGGCCTGGGCGCTGGCGGCGGCGCTGCGGATTTGCGCATCGGTTGCATCCGGACGGCCATAGGCGATGTTGTCGCGAATCGAACGATGCAGCAGCGAGGTGTCTTGAGTGACCATGCCGATGGCGCTGCGCAAACTGTCTTGGGTCACGTGCGCAATGTTCTGACCGTCGATGCGAATCTCACCGCTGTCGACATCATAGAAGCGCAGCAGCAAGTTGATCAGCGTGGATTTGCCGGCGCCGGAGCGGCCGACCAGACCGATCTTTTCACCCGGGCGGATGTTCAGGCTGAGGCCATCGAGCACCTGGCGTTCGCCGTTGTAGTTGAAGTGCACCTTATCGAAAGTAACGGCGCCGCCCTTGGTCACCAGCACACCTGCATCCGGCGCGTCCTGCACCTTGGCGCCTTGAGTCAGTGTGGCCATGCCATCCTGCACGGTGCCGATGCTCTCGAACAGCGAGGTCATCTGCCACATGATCCAGTTCGACATGCCGTTGATGCGCAACGCCATGGCAGTGATTGCCGCCACTGCACCGGCGCCGACATCGCCCTGGTGCCACAACCACAAGGCGTAACCACCCGCGGACATGATCAGCCCTACCACCAAGGCCTGGTTGACGATCTCGAACATGCTGACGAGACGCATCTGGCGAAAACCGGTCAGTTTGAAATCTTCCATCGCTGCGCGGGCGAAGTGCGCTTCACGATTGGAGTGGGAGAACAGCTTCACCGTCGTGATGTTGGTGTAGGCGTCGGAGATACGCCCGGTCATCATTGACCGCGCATTGGCCTGCTCCTGCCCGACCTTGCCCAGGCGCGGCACGAAGTACCACATGGCCAGCGCGAACAACACCGCCCAGCCAATGAACGGCAGCATCAGTTTCAGCGCAAAGCCACCGGCCAACGCGATGATCGCGATGAAATACACACCGATCCCGGGGATGATCTCGATCAGGGTAAACAGCACGTCGCGCACTGCCAGCGCGGTTTGCATCACCTTGGTGGTGACCCGGCCGGAAAACTCATCGGAAAAAAACGAAAGGCTCTGCCGCAGCATCAGACGATGGAAATCCCAACGCAAGCGCAACGGCAAGTTAATCGCCAATATCTGGTGCTGCACCATGGTGCGCAACGCCACCAGCCCGACGCTGGTTACCATGACGATGCCCATGCCCCACAACACGCGACTTTCTTGCGCGGCCGCTTCACCGCCGGCCTGCCAGGTCGAGAGCAAGTCCACAACCTGCCCGAGGAATGAAAACAGCCAGGCTTCGTAAATCGATACAGCGGCACTCACCAGCGCAAGCAGCAGAATGTAACCGCGCGCGCCCCGCGTACAGGCCCACAGAAAACGCGCCAGGCCATTGGGCGGCGGCGGTACCTCGTCAGGAGGAAAAGGGTCGAGTCTTCGTTCAAACGCACGAAGCATGATGATCTCCAAAACAGTCAGTTGGAGAGATTCTGCCATTGAATGGTTGGCAGGAGGTCTTTGTGAAAAAGTGTGTGTTCATTGGGACGGTTGTCGACCAAAAGCCACAGATCCCTTTTTACGCAGCTTTCCAGCAGGTCGAGGGATGCGCGCCTGTTCGGCCGTCGACCTGCATGACAGTGTGCTACCGCGACATTGTTATTGTGATGTGGGCGGATCGAGGACGCGATATGGACAGCGCGAACGTGGGGGCCATTAACAGAAATAAATGGCGAGTGGTGCGGTGGTGGTCATAGGTGCGTCTACTTTCGTGAGAATCAGCGCTTTGGTTCTTTTTCGCTTGGAACAAAAAAGGCTTGAGCGATGGCAGTTATAAATGCGATCCATCGAATTATGTAATCATCCTCAAAAGCTTCCACGGCTGGCATGAAAGACATCAATTGACCAAAGCGAGCCACGCTCATCTGGTTCCCGCCCCAAAATAAAAACAAAGCAAAAAAAACCCAAAATTTTCCATCTGTAAAGTTATCTCCTGAAATCCTTCTTGAGACAGAGCGCAAACACCAGAAGCCCGCTACAGAGACAAGAAAATATAGTGCCGTTATGAATCTCGGATCACTGATCATTATTTTTGACCTCCCGATACGGGGCGTCCACTGTAGCTGCGCCGGAAACACTTTCGATCAACAGCGAAATTTTGCTTGAACCTTCATGGCCACGAATATAATCAGCACGCACATATCTAAAAAGGCGCCATGCATCCGGCTTCAATATCAGTCTGCCGGCGCCATATACGGAAAGCCTCCACCGCCAATCATGGTGATCCCCAAAACGATTAGTTGGAGAGAGTGGTGCGGGGCTTGTCATAGGTGCGTCTACTTTCGTAAAAACCAGCGTTTTGGTTCTTTTCTGCTTGGAAAAAAGAACGCTTGAGCGATAGCAGTAATAAATGCGACCCACCGAATAACGTAATCATTTTCAAAAAAACCTATGGCTGGCATAAATGAAAGCAAGTAACCATAGCGAGCCACGCTGAGTTGATTGGTTGCCCAAGGCATTACTAATGCAAAAAACAACCAATACTTTCCATGCGTAAAGTTAACCCCTGAAAATCTTCTTGAGATGAAGAGAAAAAACAGGAAACCCGCCAGAGAAACAATTAAATATATCGACGTTATGAATATTGGCTCACTCGTCATTATTTTTGACCTCCTTATACATGGAATTTATTGTTGTGACGTCGGAAAACGCCCCGAATATCAATGCGGTCTTGTTTGAGTTCTCATAAGCCCGGACATAATCAGCACGCACATATCTAAAAAGGCGCCATGCATCCGGCTTCAATATCAGTCTGCCGGCGCCATATACGGAAAGTCCCAAGTCAACAGTCCCATAGGCCATATTCCCTTCAAATGCTCCGCCGCCAATAAATATAGCGATCTTTTGATAACCTTTTCTGAGGGGGCCTTGTGTATCTGAACGGCCCTCCCATAAATTCCGCCCGTTTTCATACACATTGTTGGCACCATGAGCCATCATCGGCGCCCCCGCGAAAAGGCATAACGTACCGACCGAGCCGTAACAAATCCCGGCACCGGCTACAAACTGAAGTGCACCTGCAATTGCGCCGACGCCTCTTTGAGCAACCTCCATTGATTGACTTAGCAGACTGACCTGCTCGTCCTTTATGTCTTTCAGTCCCTGTTCAGAGCTTTTTCTGCCCTGCGCAACGTCATTGACAATGCCTTTTGCGTAATAAGAAACCTCACGATTGAATTGAATGCGTAACGTGCCGTCTTTAATGTGGCGAGCACTTAACGTACAGGCTTGGTTCGCCAGATTGGCAGCGGCGTTACTGACCATCCAATAGTCGCAACTTCCTGGCTTGCAGCTATCCTTGGACCGGCCCATGGGTTATTCCCCCCATGAACTGTAGCCACTGGTCCCTGCCAGGTGGTGAGTCCAGATGATGTCTTGATAGCGAATAGCAAGATGTTCTTGAGGTTCGACGTCGTTCTGTAAAACCACATGGGGCATGTCAAGTGTCAGGTCGGTAACCACGCCGCCCCTGATTTCGACCGTATAAAACTTCTCCTGCAAGCCAAACGGAGAAATGCGGTAGAAGTTAATGATGCAGTTGATTTCTTCTCTGCTTGAGAGCGCTTGAGCCAGTAGCGGCGATGATTTATCAACATTCTTAGTGATGACGATCGGATTATGCGTCGGTTTATTGATATTTCCGATATTGGCCATGTTGTGGCTGTAAGACAGCACCATGATTTCGTCTGCATGGGCTGTCTGACACTTGTTGCCAATAGAGTCCTGGGTCGAACAACCCGATGAAATCAATCCTTGAGCCTTGCCGGTGATGGTCATGTAACCGTGATTAGCCATGCGTGCCCCCTCCTTTTGGTAAGCCGCACATCCTAATGAAAGGAGTTTTAGTCAGGTTGTAGGACCCTTCTGAAACGGTAAACAAAATATGTCGTGATCAAGTTTGGCGATTCAATAAAAGACCCGAGACGGCATGGCTTATTATCTGACGGAAGTTTCGTACTACCACTGAATGTCCGACGCTGATGACGGTGTCCCCTGACAGCGGCTACAGGCGCGGTCATTGAACCGGCAATTCAACCCGCGCCACCAACCCGCCGCCGCTGCGATTGCTCAACGTCAGTTCCCCGCCCTGCTCGCGCACGATGGCGCGCGCCGCGGAAAGCCCGAGTCCGACCCCGCCGGTCTCGCGGTTGCGTGAGGTTTCGAGGCGCAGAAACGGATCGAACACGCGCTCCAGCGACTCTTCGGCAATCCCCGGCCCGTCGTCGCTGACCTCGATGCAGATCGTGTAGCCATCGCCACTCAACGCGATGCGCGGGTGTTGCGCGTACTTCTCGGCATTATCCAGCAGGTTGACGATTACTCGTTTGATGCCAAGCGGCCGGCCCTCATACACCCAATGTGCGGGGCCGCTGTAATCGACGGCGATGTTCTGGTCACGGTAGTCATCGATGATGGTTTGCAGCAGTTCGGCGAGATCGAACGCGGTAGTGGACTCGCGATGCGTGTCCTCGCGAAAAAACGCCAACGCGGCGTTGATCATCGACTGCATCTCTTCGATGTCACGAATCTGTTTGCCTTGGTGATCCAGGTCTTCCATGAACTCGCTACGCAAGCGCATGCGCGTCAGCGGTGCTCGCAAGTCGTGGGAGATGGACGCGAGCATGTGCGTGCGTTCGCCGATGAAATGCTGGATCTGCGCCTGCATGGTGTTGAAGGCGATGATCGCCTGGCGGATTTCGTCCGGGCCTTCGATTTTGATCGGCGGTGCGCGCAGGTCACCACCGAAACGCCGCGCAGCGCTGGCGAAACGTTGCAAGGGTTTGGCCAGTTGGCGCGTGGCGATCCAGGCAACCAGCAACGTGGCGATCAGGCCAAGGGCAATAACCACCGCGATCCGCGTGCTGGCCTCCAGCCCCCAAACCCGTTCGGGTGGGGTGAACGACAACCAACTGCCATCGACCAGTTGCACGAGTGCGGCGTAGTGCGCCTGCGGGCTGTGGCTCGGCCAGTCGTCGGGGTTGAAGGCTTCCATGGTTCGGCCATTACCCAAAAGCAATTGCAGCACCGGCACCCTGCCCGCTTCGACCGGATTGCCGCCCGCCGGCAGCCCAAAGTCGGCGCGCTGCGCTTTCCACGCCACTTTCAGCCGCGGGCTGCTTGCCGCGTCCGCCAACTGCGGGCGCAACGGTACCGGCGCGGCCTCGATCACGCGCACGGTAGCGGCAATCTGTTCCAGCAAACCGGTACGCTCAATCGGTGGACGCGCCCAGATCCCGGCGACCTGCACGAACAATGCATTAAGGGCCAGCGACGTCAGCATCGCCGCGACGATAGTCAGGGCAATCCGCCGACTGAGGGTGTCGCGCCGCAGCATCCGGCGGATCACGAGCGGCTGACCTTGGCAGTGAACATATAACCGCCGTTGCGAACGGTGCGGATCAAATCCGGGCGTTTGCAGTCGGGCTCGATCTTGCGCCGCAGCCGGCTGACCTGGACATCAATGCTGCGATCAAACGCGTCGTGGCCCTGGCCGTGGGTCAGGTCGATCAATTGCTCTCGAGTGAGGATGCGTTGCGGATTTTCGAGAAACACCACGAGCAAATCGAACTCGCCACCGGACAGCGGGATCATCACGTTTTGCGGTGAGCGCAGTTCGCGACAGGTGATATCCAGATGCCAACCGGCGAAGGCGATCACTGGCCGGGATGGCTCACTCGGCTGGCTGACCGGTTCGCCCGCGCGGCGTTGCACGGCACGCAGACGAGCCAGCAGCTCACGCGGTGCAAACGGCTTGGTGACGTAGTCGTCCGCCCCCAGCTCAAGGCCGACAATGCGGTCGCTCAGTTCGCCCATGGCGGTGAGCATGATGATCGGAATGGCCATCTGTGCGTGCACTTTCTGGCACAGACTCAAGCCGCCCTCCCCAGGCAGCATCAGGTCGAGAATGATCGTGTCCGGTCGCTGCTGCGCGATCGCCGCCCACATCGCCTCGCCGTCCACCGCCACATCGACCTCATAGGCGTGCTGGACGAAGAACTTCTTCAGCAGCGACAGAATTTCCACGTCGTCGTCGACGATCAGCAGTCTGCTCACGGGCACAGGATCCTCAGGCCAAAAAAGAGCGCATCTAAAACCATTCTGGCGTCCGGGTCATTTATTTCAATCGAGCAACATTCCTTCGCCAGCGACATCAACCGGACATCGTCCGGCAAAAACCCTCGTGCATCCTGCACACCTTTCCAAATCAGGGGGTTGTTCATGAAGGCCTTGCACAGCAGGTATACCGCCGAGGGGCATAACGCCAAATATCCGTTGATCCTCAGCCAGCGCACCACGGCGCCGACGCACGATACGCCGATCCTGTTTCAGGAGTTTTGCCTGGGGTTGTCCAGTGATCAGAGCCGGATTGTCCTGCGCCGTTACTTTGAACAGTTCAGCCCGGCCAATGCCCAGTGGGTGGAGTACGCCCATTCGATCCCGGCCGCCGACCTCATCCACTGGATCATGACCCACGGCCAGTTGCACATCGAGTGCTCGGAAAATGCCCCGCAAACCAACAAGGATTCACATTAATGAGAAGCCATTGCCTGATGACGGTGCTTTGTACTGCGTCCCTGAGCCTGTCGGCCTGCACCAGTACAAGCGTCGAACACACGGGATTTCTGCATGATTACAGCGTTTTGACGGAACACACATCGCCGTCGGGTCACGATGTATTGGGGTGGGTCAGCCCTGCCCTGGCCAGGGGGCGTTACACCCAGGCCTATCTGGCGCCGAGTCAGTTTTTTCCCAGCGCCGAGCCCACCGCACGCATTCCCCTCAGCACCCTCGCGGGCGTCACCGACTATTACGACGCGGCCCTCAGGCACGAACTGGGCAAAGTCCTGCCACTGGTATCGACTCCCGGTCCCAATACGCTGATCGTCAGGCCTGCGATTACCCGGGTCGCCACTAGCACTCAAGGTTTGCGTTTTTACGAATGGTTGCCGGTCACACTGGTCGCGGCCGGCGTGAGCACCGCCACTGGCATTCGTGACCAAGACAGCGAAATCGCCACCGAAGTGTCGTTCGAGGACGGCTCGACCGGTGAAGTGGTTGCAGAAGTCATGCGCAAAGGCACCGGCGTGCCGCTGGACAACAATAAACAAGTGCTGACAGCTGACGACGTCAAAGTGGTGCTGGATGGCTGGGCCAATGATCTAGGCAAATCGTACGTGGCGATTCGTAAGTAAAACCGCAGAAGCAAAGTCAAAAGATCGCAACCTTCGGCAACTCCTACACTGAACACAGGACTCTGTAGGAGCTGTCGAGTGAAACGAGGCTGCGATCTTTTGATCTTGTGTTTAAAAATTAAAAAAAGCCGCGAGCGGTGAATTATTTCGTGTCCTCATGTATCAGACCCATTAAGCACGCGCCATCAAATAGATGGCATCGGCGTAACAAGATGGATCAGTAAAGAGAATACCCGGATGAAATCACGTAAAAGCAGCGTCAAACCGATTGGTCTGAAAGACATCACCATCGTCGACGACGTCAAGATGCGCAAAGCCATTACGGCCGCTGCACTCGGCAATGCCATGGAATGGTTCGACTTTGGCGTCTACGGCTTTGTCGCCTATGCACTCGGCAAAATCTTCTTCCCCGGCGCCGACCCTGGCGTACAGATGATCGCGGCGTTGGCGACGTTCTCCGTGCCTTTCCTGATCCGGCCGCTGGGCGGCCTGTTTTTCGGCGCGTTGGGCGACAAGTACGGACGACAGAAAGTCCTCGCCGCGACCATCGTCATCATGTCCCTGAGCACCTTCGCCATCGGCCTGATCCCCTCCTATGACTCCATAGGTATCTGGGCGCCGATCCTGCTGTTGCTGGCGAAAATGGCTCAAGGCTTCTCCGTCGGTGGCGAGTACACCGGTGCCTCGATCTTCGTCGCCGAATACGCGCCGGACCGCAAACGCGGCTTCCTCGGCAGTTGGCTGGACTTCGGTTCGATTGCCGGTTTCGTCCTTGGCGCCGGTGTGGTGGTGATGATCTCGGCGATTATCGGTGAAGAAAAGTTTCTCGAATGGGGCTGGCGTCTGCCGTTCTTCCTCGCCCTGCCATTGGGCATGATCGGTCTCTATCTGCGTCACGCGCTCGAAGAGACACCAGCGTTCCAGCAGCACGTGGAGAAGCTCGAACAAGGCGACCGCGAAGGTCTGGCCCGTGGCCCGAAGGTGTCGTTCAAGGAAATCGCCACCAAGCACTGGCGCAGCCTGATGACCTGCGTGGGAGTGGTAGCGGTGACCAACGTCACCTACTACATGCTGCTCACTTACATGCCGAGTTACCTTTCGCATAACCTGCACTACAGCGAAAATCGTGGCGTGTTGATCATCATCGCGATCATGGTCGGCATGCTGTTCGTGCAGCCGCTGATTGGTTTTGTCAGCGACAAGATCGGCCGCAAGCCTTTCATCGTCATCGGCAGCATTGGCCTGTTCATTCTCGCCATTCCGGCGTTCATGCTGATCAACAGCGGCAAGATCGGCCTGATCTTCGCCGGGCTGCTGATGCTGGCGGTGTTGCTGAACTTCTTCATCGGCGTGATGGCCTCGACCCTGCCGGCCATGTTCCCCACGCATATTCGCTACAGCGCACTGGCGGCGTCTTTCAATATTTCGGTGTTGATCGCCGGCCTGACGCCGACCGTCGTGGCCTGGCTGGTGGAAAGCACCAACGACCTTTACATGCCGGCTTACTACCTGATGGTAGTTGCCGTGGTCGGTCTGGTCACCGGCCTGACCATGAAGGAGACGGCGAACAAACCGTTGCGTGGCGCCGCCCCGGCAGCCTCTGACCTCGCAGAGGCGAAGGAGCTGCTGCAAGAGCATCACGACAATATCGAGCAGAAGATCGAAGACATCGATGCTGAAATTGCCGAACTGGAAGCCAAGCGCAAGAACCTGGTGCAACAGCATCCACGGATCAACTAAGGCAACATGACCTCTGCGTAGCCCGGTGTAGAAACCTGCCCGGGCTGCCGCAGCCTCTCAGCACCGCGCGAATCAGGGCAGAGTTTGCTCTGGGGGCGGTTCCAGAACCTGGGTAACGTCGGCGGGTTGATACACCCAACCGATAAACAACTCATAACCGACCGCCAGAATCACCGGCCCGGTAAACAGCCCGATAATCCCGCTGGTCACCATGCCGCCGAGGGCGCCGATCAACACGACGGGCATCGGCACGGCCACGCCGCGTCCCAGCAGCATCGGTTTGAGCACATTGTCGGAAAGCCCGGCAACCACCATCCACACGCCAAAGATCACCGTCGCGGCGCTGACCCCTTGCTGGGCAAAAACAAAAATCACCACAGGCAGCGTGATCAACAGCACCGGCAATTGGGTGATGCCCAGCAACAGCACCAATAGCGCCAATATGCCGGCCGCCGGTACGCCCATGATCACCAGGGCGACGCCGATCAGCAGCATCTGGATAAAAGCGATGCCCACCACGCCCTGAGCTACAGCGCGAATGGTCGCCGTGCACAATTGGGCAATCTGCGGCCCACGCGCGGGCCCGGAAATCCGCGTGGTGACGGCGACGGCGGTGCGATGGCCGCTTTCACCGTAAGTCATGATCAACCCGGCAACGATCAACGCTACGACGAACACCACAATGCCCGCTCCCACCCCGGCCGCCTGGTGCAGCATCACTCTGCCCCATTCCTTGAGGTGCGGCGCCAGTTCCTGGAAGGCCCAGCTCAGATCCTGCGAGGCGTGCTGCCAGATACCGAAAATCGGTGGCCCGATCAGCGGCCAGGTCTCGACATTGGCCGGCGGCGGCGGGATTTCGAAATGGCCGCTTTCAAGCACCTGCATCCCGCCCTTCACCGACTCGGCCACCGATGCGCCCAGCAGACTCAACGGCACCATCAGGATCAGCAGCCCCAGCACCACCACAATGACCGCGGCCCAGCCGTAACGTTGACCGAGTCTGGCGCCGAGCATTCTGTTCAGCGGGTACAGGGTGACGGCCAGGATCAGCGCCCAGAGCATCACATTGAGGAACGGATGGAAAATGTCGTAACAGAACAGCACCAGCATGACGATCAACCCCGCACGGATCAGCACGTCAAGCAAAGTTCTGGAACTGTTGAATGCGATCAGCGGTTTCTCTTCCACAGTGGTTCCCCTGTCAAGCGCATCGGTCGGACTGCGCTGAGCCTAGATCACCTCCTTGCATTCTTCCTGTTTGATTGATGGGTCCGCCAAGGAGGCATCGATGGACAAAAACCATCCCGCCGATTACTCCGCGCCCGGCATGGTGTTAAATAGGCGCCAGTCTTAACCTTGTCGCTAAAGCCGTGCACGAGAACTGATATGAATAGCTCTGCAAAAAACCATGACGCTCAACTGCAATCGGCGGTGAACGCATGATCGAAGTCACTGAAGTTTCCATCGCCCAACTGCGCGCTGCGCTTGAGTCCGGTCAGACCACATCGCTTGAGCTGGTGCAGGCCTATCTCGCTCGCATCGATGCCTACGACGGCGCCGACACGGCGACAGCGCTCAACGCGGTTGTCGTGCGCAACCCCGAAGCGCTGAACGAAGCCCGGGCCGCCGACGCCCGCCGCGCCAAAGGCAAAACCCTGAGCCCGCTCGACGGCATTCCTTACACCGCCAAGGACAGTTATCTGGTCAAGGGCCTGACCGCCGCGTCCGGCAGCCCGGCCTTCGTTGATCTGGTCGCCCATCGCGACGCGTTCACCATCGAGCGCCTGCGCGGTGCCGGGGCGATTTGCCTGGGCAAGACCAACATGCCACCGATGGCCAATGGCGGCATGCAGCGCGGGGTTTATGGTCGCGCCGAGAGCCCGTACAACGCTGACTTCCTCACCGCACCGTTCGCCTCCGGTTCGTCCAATGGCGCCGGTACCGCCACTGCCGCCAGTTTTGCTGCATTCGGCCTGGCCGAAGAAACCTGGTCGAGCGGACGCGGCCCCGCTTCGAACAATGGCCTGTGTGCCTACACCCCGTCGCGCGGTGTGATTTCGGTGCGCGGCAACTGGCCACTGACCCCGACCATGGATGTCGTGGTGCCGTACGCACGCACCATGGCTGACTTGCTCGAAGTCCTCGACATCGTCGTTGCAGAAGACCCGGATACACGCGGCGATCTGTGGCGCCTGCAACCTTGGGTGCCGATCCCGAGTGTCAGCACCGTACGCCCTGCCGCTTACGCTGAACTGGCTGCCGACCGCACCGCACTGGCTGGCAAGCGTTTCGCCGTGCCGCGCATGTTCATCAACGCCGACCCTGACGCTGGCACCAGCGAAGCGCCGGGCATCGGCGGCCCGACTGGCCAACGCATCAACACGCGCGCGTCGGTGATCGATCTGTGGAAACAGGCGCGTCAGGCACTGGAAGCTGCCGGTGCCGAAGTGATCGAAACCGACTTCCCGCTGGTCTCCAACTGCGAAGGCGACCGTCCCGGCGCACCGACCGTGTTCACTCGTGGGCTGGTGTCCAAAGAGTTCCTCCACCATGAACTGTGGGACCTGACTGCCTGGGCGTTCGACGACTTCCTGCAAGCCAACGGCGACCCGAAGCTCAATCGTCTGGTGGACGTCGACGGCGCGAAAATCTTCCCGCACGAGCCGGGCACTCTGCCCAACCGTGAGGGCGATCTCGTTGCCGGTATGGACGAGTACGTACGCATGGCCGAGCGTGGCATCACGCCTTGGAATGAAATCTCCACTGTTCCCGATGGCTTACGCGGTCTGGAACAAACCCGGCGCATCGACCTTGAGGACTGGATGGATAAGCTGGGCCTCGACGCCGTGCTGTTCCCGACCGTCGCCGATGTCGCCCCGGCGGATGCGGATGTGAACCCTGAGTCCGCCGACATCGCCTGGAGCAACGGCATCTGGGTCGCCAACGGCAACCTCGCGATCCGCCACCTGGGCGTGCCCACCGTCACCGTGCCGATGGGCGTGATGGCCGACATCGGCATGCCGGTCGGCCTGACCTTCGCCGGCCGCGCCTACGACGACTCCAGCCTGCTGCGCCTGGCCGCGGCGTTTGAATCGACGGGCAGCAAACGAATGATCCCGCCACGCACCCCGCCGTTGTCATAACGCTAACGACGATACCCCTGTAGGAGCTGCGGCACGCTGCGATCTTTTGATCTTTCTTTTTTTGCAATCAAAATCAAAAGATCGCAGCGTGCCGCAGCTCCTACAAGGTTTTGTGTTCCGCACAGCACATCGCCTCAATCCCTTCGCTCAAAGTCCCTTGATCATCAGCGTCAACCCTTGAATGTTGGCCACCGACCATGATTGATCGCGCACTTACGCGTATGACGCTACTTATGCTGTTATGCGGCCTGACACAAACAGCGGCAGCGGACGGTTTTTTCGACGATTCCAAATCTGAAGTGCTCAGCCGCAACTTCTACCTGAGCAACGACTACCGCTCGCCCTCACCTACCGGGAAAAACTATAAACAGGAATGGGCTCAAGGGTTTATCGGCACTTTCTCATCTGGTTTCACACCCGGTACCATTGGACTCGGCGTCGATGCACACGCATTTTTCGGACTGAAACTCGATGGCGGCAAGGGCCATTCCGGCACGGGGTTGTTGCCGGTCGACAGCGATGGCCGCAGCGAAAACGACTACTCCAGCGCCGGCGGCGCCCTCAAGTTGAAGGCTTCGCGCACCACCCTGGCGTTCGGCGAAATGACCGTCGAAACCCCTGTATTCGACACCTCCGATAAACGCCTGCAACCGGAATACGCCACAGGGTTTCTGCTCAGCAGCCGGGAGATCGACAACGTCAATCTACAGGCCGGGCATTTCACGGCATTCAAGAATCAGGATGGTTCTAGCGGAAAAGATGATTTTTACGGGTACGGTGCCAGCACAGAATCCGGCGCCATCAGCTTTGTCGGTGCCGATCTGTTTGCTGATAGTCCGCTGGGCGGCGCGCTGTATGCCTCCGAGCTGACCGACACCTGGCATCAGTACTACGGCAACCTGCATTTCAAGCAACCCGGCCTGTTGCTCGACGCCAACCTCTACCACACCCGCGACACCGGGCAGGCGCTGGCCGGGACAATCGACAACACCGCGTTCAGCCTTTCGAGCAAATACACCCTCGGCCCGCATGCAGTAATGCTCGGCTGGCAGCGGATCAATGGCAACACACCGTTCGATTTCGTCGGCGGCGACTCGATCTACCTAGCCAACTCGATCAAATACGCCGACTTCAACGGTGCCGGTGAACGTTCGTGGCAAGCACGCTACGACCTCGACCTCGGCGCCTTTGGCATTCCCGGCCTCAAGTTCATGACCCGCTACGTCTCCGGCAGCCACATCGATGGCACCCATGCGCCCAAGGGTGGTGCCTACAATCCGTTTGATGCCGATAGCGGCGAATACCAGCCGCAGCAAGGCGATGGCGGTAAACACTGGGAGCGCGACATTGATTTGAAATACATCGTGCAGTCGGGTGCGGCGAAGGATTTGTCGGTGCAGGTATCGCATGTTTCACACCGGGCCAATGAAGCTCAAGCGGGGGATGATATTGATCGGATCTATGTGGTGGTTCAGTACCCGATGGGCTTCTGAAACGGGTGACCGACAATGTGGGTGAAGAGGCTCACAAAAACGCCACTTTAAGAATCGTCTTATGCCCCGCGGATGACACAGTCCTTACAGTGGGGTAATGAGACTCAAAAGTTACCTGCATCAGATCAACCCGTTCTTATCCAGTCCCGAAGCAGCCCGCCGGCTGCTTCGTCTGTTTGCGCTGGTCCTGATGGCCGGGATCCTCAGCGCTTCGTACAACTTCTTGCGCTCCACCCTCGCCAACGATATTTCCCAGCGCCGCAGCTATATGAGCAGCGCGGTAGCAGAGGCGCAGACATTTTTTACCAGCCGCGAGTCCTTGCTTGAGAGCTTGGGGCTTTCAGCCGTATACAAGCCGATGATGGCCACCCCACTCTCCTACTCGCCGTCGATTGAGGACCATTCTGTTCAATTGGGCATTTCCGGCGGAGCTCAGTGGACCCTCTGGCTGACACGCAGAATGCTCGATTACATGCAGCGTAATCAGCTGAATCTGATTTATGTTTCCGCCGAAGCGAATCCTCAGGTGAATCGCCTGTATACCGCCAGTGCGAATCTTCCGCGGCTTCCCCGGTCGATCCTGGATCAACTGTCCGCATTGAATGACCAATTGCCGGAACGGGATCAGGAGTTGTGGTTGACTGACCAAGCGGCAAGCGCTTCGCAGTTGTACATCTTCATCCGTCTGGATGATGGCGTGAAAGACTCAGGCTGGCTCGGTCTGGAAATGGAGGGTGCAGAAATCTCCGCAGCCCTGAACGATCAAAGCGCCGGCACGTTCATGATGCTCAACTCCCAAGGTTCTCTGCTGTTTGCCAACACCCCTGCGCACCGACTCGGCGAGACGTTGAGCCGATCGCATGAGAACAACTACTTCGGTTTTGTGGGCAGCGGCTGGCTTCCCGATCATCTGGTGATCCGCAAGCAGTTGAAATCCACGGACTGGCAATTGGTGTACTCGTTCGACTTGCTGGATCTGCTGAAGGCTTTATTGCCGCAACTGATCGCGACATTGGCGTTCTGCCTGGCAAGCATGGTTTTGATCTGGCTATTGATTCGTCGGGTCGAGCACAGGTTTATTACACCGGCACTCAACCGTTTGCAGGCACTGATCGAGAGTGAAGCATTCAGCCGTGACGTGATTCAAACCGCGCCCGTCGCACTTTGCGTATTGCGGCGCACTGACGGCCAGGTGATGCTCGAAAACACCTTGTCCGAGCGTTGGCTGGGCAGTGGTGTTGAGCGCGAAATGCTCTGCAAAAGCTGGATCGAGCAAGCGTTTGATGCGACGCAACCCATTCGCAGTGACTATTTTTCCACAGCCGACGGACGCCACCTTTATTTGAGCAGCGCACCGACTCGCTACAAAAGTGAAGACGTGTTGTTCTGCGCATTCAGCGATATCAGTGCGCGCAAGCAAGTCGAGGCGGCGCTTGAAGAGGCGCGGCGATTGGCTGACGCGGCGAATGAAGCCAAAACCTTGTTTCTGGCAACCATGAGCCACGAAATCCGTACCCCACTGTATGGCGTGTTGGGAACACTGGAACTCTTGGGCCGGACTCGGCTGGACACCCAACAGAAAGGGTATTTGCGTGCCATCGAAGGTTCATCCGCGACCTTGTTGCAATTGATCTGCGATGTCCTGGACGTATCGAAGATCGAGGCAGGTCAACTGGCCCTCGAACTGCACGAGTTTGCCCCGACGGAATTGGTATACGAGGCCATTCAGGCTTACGCGGCGGCGGCGCAGCGAAAAGGCGTCCGGTTGTATGCGTGCATGGATCCACAAATGCCCGAGCGATTGATTGGCGACGTCACACGTATCCGGCAGATTTTGAATAATCTGCTGAGCAACGCAGTCAAGTTCACTGATTCAGGGCGGGTGGTTTTGCGGGTCAGGCTACTCGACTGTGCTGACGAACAAGCACAGGTGGCGTGGCAAGTGACAGACACCGGCCGAGGTATTTCCCGGGATGACCAGGCCCATATTTTCGAGCCGTTCTATCAGACTGAAGGCAATACCAATGTCGTCGCCGGAACCGGTTTGGGCCTGCCGATCTGCAAACGCCTGACGCAGCTGATGAAAGGCACACTGCGTATGGTAAGTGAAAAGGGACTGGGCAGCAGTTTTACGCTGACGTTGCCACTCGACATCGTCACCCGATCGTTGCCGGCAACGAATAGTTTGCTTCCGAACACAATCTATGTGGCGTCTGCGGTGCGAGAGTTGAACGAGTCCATCGCGGGCTGGTTGCGTCGGTGGGGGGCACGGGCTCAGGTGGCGCCCCTTGGAAACACCACAGCGGCAAGTGGCAGCCTGTTGATCGAGCTGCATGCGGGTGATGTTGAAAAACGCCTGGTGCCGAATTGGTGCGGTCCACTTATAATCGCCACCGCCAACCTGCGCAATACGCCTGCATCGCAGCCCGAATGCCGGTACGTCAATGTCAGCCACCTGTATGCCATTCACCAGGCTGTCAGCCAGGCACAAGGCCTGTGGGTCGACCAGACCACACAAAGCTTGACGACCAGCGCTTTGAAAAAACTCAATCTGCATCTCTTGGTTGCTGAAGACAATGACATCAACCAGCTGATTCTTCGTGATCAACTCGAAGAATTAGGTTGCTCGGTGGAGTTGGCCTGCAACGGTGAAGAAGCTTTGGCACTCTGGAAAGCCGGCACCTTCGATGTTGTGCTCAGTGATGTAAATATGCCGAAACTCAACGGCTACGAGTTGGCAAAAGAATTACGACGTCTAGGCTATGTACAACCCATCATCGGCGCGACGGCCAATGCCATGCGCGGCGAAGAAGCGTTGTGCCTTGAAGCAGGAATGGACCACTGCTTGGTCAAGCCGTTTGCATTGCGAGCGCTGTTCAATTGCTTGCTGCCCTATGGTCGGACAGCCCCGCAAAACGCTACGGTGCAGCCGGTCTCAAGCCAATGAAAAAAGGAGCTTAGAGACAAGATGCCCTTCAACGAGGCACCTGCATGCCCTTTGGAAATGACCGAACATGAAACACAATCCCTCCTTGCTTGAAAACCTTTCCCGAAGCTCCATGCGCCTGAACAAAGTGCTGCTGGTGTTGTTGGGCATTGCCATCCTGTTGGTGGGATTCAGCTATTGGGCTTTCCAGCGTTTGCTCAGGGAGCAAAACGACACCGTGCGATTTCACTTTGCTCGCTTGATGGAGAATGTGCAGCGGCATGAAGCGTTTCTGCGTGAAGTAGCGCAGCAAAGTGTAAGAGGGGAAATGTTCTACAAGGGTTTGAATGCGCGTTATAGCGCCAGACAGCTGCCAACCGAAGGCCCGAATATTTACGAAGGTTATGAGTTCCCCTATTCCGTTCCTTTCGGCCTGAGTTTCAACCATCAAAAACTCAAGGAAAGTGAACTGCCTAAAGTGTTCACCCTCGGCGTCCACCTTTCGAGTCTTTACAGCGCCTTTTGGTCGACGTCGCACTATCAATCGCCGCAAATCTTCTTGTACAACGACAATGACAACTTCGACATCACCGTTCCATCCAACGGCGTTCTGCACGCCGGCACAAAAGAAAGTGAGGAACCGCTTAATACGATCGTCGCGCGCGTGGCCCGACACCTCAAAGTGAAGAACAACGGACTCGCCGATGGTCGGGTGCACTGGGAAGCCTACAACGTGCCCGACGATTACCCGCGCTCAACCGAAATGCTCGCCTATATCAATATTCAGCTTGATCCCAACGAACGGAAAATCAATGGGACCAGTGAGTCGAGCGTGGTGGCGTCGCTATTGAACATGAACCAGGTCAATGATGTTGAACGCATCATGGAATGGTCGATTTACGACAGTTTCACGTTGATAACCCCCGACGGTCGTGCGGTCATCGGTTCCATCAATTCCGATCGAACACTGCATGAAGGTCTGAACATCAATCGCAATGGCATGGTGTTCAAGGTCGTGGCTAAAACGGAGCAACCCTGGACAGCCATTTATACCATCAGCTTCAAGAGTTACTTCGGGCAACTGATGTGGCCGTTGGTTGGCCTGCTGATGTTGTTACTGGGCGGGGCGGGTATCAGTTGGATGATCAGTCGCTGGTACAGGATTCGCGTCGTTCAGCCAGCCGAAAAAGCGCATCAAAGCATCGCCGAAAGCGAAGCGTTCAGCCGTGCGGTGATCGATACCGCCCCCACCGGATTGTGTGTGGTGCGGCGCACCGATTTCAAAGTGCTGCTGGAAAACCAGCGTGCCCAGCAGTGGCAAGGCACCGCAAAACTGGTAGCGGTGCTGGACCGCCATCACGATCTGGCCGATGTCGGTGAAACGCGCCTGGACATCGAAGGCCGGCACTTACATGTCGGCTTTATTTCGACCCGTTATCAAGGGCAGGACGTACTACTTTGCGCGTTCAATGACATCACGCGCCACGTCCAGGATGCCTTGGCCCTGGAAAAGGCTCGGCGAACGGCCGATTTGGCGAACCAGGCCAAGACCCGGTTCCTGGCGACAATGAGCCACGAAATCCGCACCCCGCTCTACGGCGTTCTGGGCACGCTTGAGTTACTTGGCATGACCAGCCTGAGCGCACGTCAAGAGGACTATCTACAGACCATTCAACGCTCATCGACCACATTGTTTCAGTTGATCAGCGATGTGCTGGACGTTTCCAAGATCGAATCCGGACAAATGCTGATCGAGTCCATCGGTTTTTGCCCCCTGCAACTGATCGAGGACACGCTGCATACGTATGCCGCATTCGCCCAGCGCAAGGGGCTGCTGCTCTGTGCGTGCACCGACCCCGCCCTGCCCAATCGGTTGCAGGGTGACCCGGTGCGCATCCGTCAGATCCTCAACAATCTGGTGAGCAACGCGATCAAATTCACCGACTCAGGCCGGGTTGTCCTGCGTACTCGGGTGCTGGCCAGCGACCTGGATCAAGTTTCGGTGCAATGGCAAGTAAGCGACTCCGGAATAGGTATCGCTCAGGCACAACAAACTCAGTTGTTCACGCCGTTCTTTCAAGTACGCGACGCCTCCAGCGAGGCCGGGGCCGGTTTGGGGCTGGCGATCTGTCAAAGGCTTTGCGCAATGATGAATGGCGAGTTGACCGTCATCAGTGAGCCGGGGCTTGGTAGCAGTTTTTCGCTGGACCTGAGGCTCAAGGGACTGCCCGGCGAATTGACCGATTGTATGGACATCACGCCAAGCCCGGCGACTGTCCTCGTTCGCGCCCCAGTGCCGGAACTGGCAGAGAATGTCTGCGCTTGGCTCAATCGTTTCGGACTGATGGCCCGCCCACTCAGCGATAACCTGACTGTTGAGCCTGGCGCGGTCCTGGTTGACATTCTTCCATCCTACAACGTCGCGGCCTGGCAGGGCTCGCGGATTGTCTGCCGGATAAATGGACTCAATCAGCCTGAAACGATTGCAGATACGCCAGATGTCGATTTGTACGACATCCGAGCGATCGCCCGGGCGGTCAGTCTGGTGCAAAAAGGCAAGGTGGTAGACGCGACCGAACTGGCACGCCCTGCCCAAACACCGCTTGAGTTGCGGATTCTGGTCGCCGAGGACAATCCGATCAACCAGGCGATCATCAAAGAACAACTGGAAGCACTGGGCTGTAGCGTCTGCGTTGCGGCCAATGGCGAGCAAGCGTTGGAGCAGTGGCGCGAGCGGGCTTTCGACCTGGTTTTGACTGACGTCAACATGCCCGTAATGAACGGTTATGAACTGGCCAAGGCATTGCGGAAACTGGATTTGCGCACACCTATTATTGGCGTCACGGCTAATGCAATGCGTGAAGAAGGCACCCGCTGCCTTGAGGTCGGGATGAATGCCTGGATTGTAAAACCGTTGAGCCTCAAAACATTGCGCGAACAATTGCTTGGATTTTGCTCGTTACCGGTTGAAGCCGTGTCAGTCAGTGAAGTCTCGACTTCTGTTCACCCCGAATCTTTTGATGACAACGTGGTGCTTTCGCCGCGAATGCGCAACATCTTTTCCGTGACAATGCGCGAGGACCTGGCACGACTCAACTCAGCCCTGGACAGCCTTGACATGCTGGCTGTGGCACAAAGGCTTCACAGCATTGCAGGTGCCATGGGCGCCGTACAGGCAGGCGAGTTGGCTCATGCTTGCACTGAGTTGGAGTGCCGACTGTCATCAGGCGCAGTCACCGCGACATTGCTGGCTGATGTCCGGCAAATGGTGCGGCGCATCCAGAACCTGCTCGACAAGGTTTCCCCTTGAACGACTTACATGCAGTTCACTCATCGATACACGCGTCCACGGGTTGGTTTTCATGAAAAAGTTGAACGTAGTCATTGCTGACGATCACCCGATTGTTCTGCTCGGAGTGCGCGAACTGGTTGAACGCGATAGTCGCTTTTGCGTAGTAGGTGAAGCCATCTGCTCACAAGGTCTGATCGATCTGCTCAACCTGCATTCGGTAGACATTGTCATTACCGACTACAACATGCCCGCCGACTCGCCCTATGGCGATGGCCTGAAGCTGGTTGAATATCTGCAGCGACACTTCCCTGCGGTACAGGTGCTGGTACTGACCATGCTGTCCAATCAACTGATACTCACGCGTTTGCATGAGTTGGGTGTGGCCGGTGTGATTCAAAAGAGTCAATTGCACAATGAGATTCAATTGGCCCTCGAAACCATTGCCCGCAAAGGCCAATACCTCAGCCAGCAACCCGTACCGCAATCTGTCATCAAATCCAACGCCGATATCCAACAGCGATTTTCAACCCTGTCGCCAAAGGAGTTCGAGATTCTGCGGCTGTTTGTGTCTGGAAAAAGCGTCAGTGATATCGCCCGCAGTCAAAACCGCAGTACCAAAACAGTCAGCGCGCAGAAGATATCGGCCATGCGTAAACTGGAAGTTTCTAGCGATCAGGACTTGTTGGCTTATTGTCACGCACTCAATGTTTTTAACTAACAGGGATTAAACGGCCACGACTATTAAGATTCGTCTGATGTCCTCGAAAGTGCTCGCTGACTATCTTGCTCATGCAATTTCATTCAGCACATTTCACTTTCATATAAATGGACACAACGATGAAAAACGTCTCAATCGCCCTTCTCGCTGCCGCCATACTGGGTGCTTCGTGCAACGCGCTCGCAGAAGATCCAGTAAAACCAACACAGGGTGGCAGCGGCCAAATCAGCTTTACCGGTGTGATCAACAACGATGCCTGCTCGATTGACGGTAGCGATGCCAATCACGTCATTGCCGTCAACATGGGTGATGTGTCGATCAAAGACATGGGCACCGCAGTAAATCCAGCCTCCGGTCGCGTCAGCGGCAGCAACTTCAATCTGAACGTCAACTGCAACAAAGGCACCAAGGTCGCGATGATCTTCGACGCGGCGGCAGGCGGCTCCGGTCTGGTGGCTGGCAAGAACGCGCTGGCACTGACTCGAGGCAACGGTAGCGCTTCCGGTATTGGTATCGCCCTGCTCGACAGCAATGGCCAGTCGATTGACCTGAGCTCCAAGGCAACTGCGCGCATCGAAGCCGACATGCACGGTGTAGGCGCAGAAGGCGGCGATACCACCCTGAGTTTCTCCGCGGCCTACGTGACGCTTGATGATCCAAGCACCGCAACTGCCGGTCGTGGTGACGCTACTCTGCCGTTCATTCTGGAATACGAATAAACCCAGTCTGCGATTGATTTGCGCGAGGTCGTTCGACCTCGCCCTCCCTTCTGATACAGCGATTTAAGCCATGTTGCGTCAAACCCTATCAGCCTGCCTGGTACTCATGCTGAGTGCCGAGGCCATGGCTAGCATTTCCTTGAGTGCCACGCGCGTCGTGTTCGACGGTGCGCACAAAGAAGCCAACATCACGGTAAGAAATGGCGCCCAGGACACTTTGATTCAATCCTGGATCGATCAGCAGGACACGGGGACAGCCACGCCCTTCGCTGTTACACCGCCATTGGCCCGGGTCTTTGCCAAGGACCAGCAACTGCTGCGCATTCTTTATGAAGGCCAGGGCATGCCGCAGGACAAAGAGTCTGTGGTGTGGCTCAACGTGCAGGAAATTCCGCAAACGTCGAAAACCGCCAATACCTTGCAGCTCGCCGTCCGGCAGCGGATCAAGATCTTCTTTCGACCAAAAGGTCTGAGCGGAGACGCACTGACGGCGCCCACTGAACTGCAATGGCGACTGGCGCAGGACAACGATAAAACCGTGCTCAGGGTTAAAAACCCGACTCTTTATCACGTGTCCATGGCAGACGTTACGCTTCACGACCCGCGACAGAATGAACTGGCGACGGACTCGACCATGATCGCCCCGGGCGCCGAAGCCAGCTTTTCCGTCACCCGGTTCGCCGCCAACAGCACGCCGGTCCTGACATTCTCCAGTATCAATGACTACGGGGCATTGAGCGTTTACAGGGCCAGCCTGAGCGAAAGCCATCCGGTGAGCGCGACGCTTACTCAAGACAACGCCACGAAGTAGTTCCCCACCTGCGCCGCTAACGAGCGAGCGCCCGTCCTCCAGACGGGCGCCGATACAGGTTTCCTGCATGCTAATCTCGACTCTAAACAAAACCGGACGTTGTTCAGGGAAGCTCGCGTACAACCTGCCCCCTTTCACTCCCACACGGCTTGGCATTTTAGCTTTGGCCATCGGCCTTAACGTGCCAGCCATGGCGCTAGCGGATGATGAAGACGCACAACTGGAAGGCTACAACACGACGTTTCTGCAAGGGGCTGCGGCCGGGGTAGACCTGGCGTTGCTGTTGTCTGCCAATCGCGTGTTGCCCGGCAACTATCGCGTCGATCTCTATAGCAATGAAGTGCTGGTGGGCCGGCGCGATGTCGATTTTCTGCGTAACGACCGTACGGGTCGGGTTGAAGCATGCCTGACCTTTGAATTGCTCAACCAACTCGGTATCGATCTGGGCAAGCTGCAAGCCAGCGGCCAATACGATCCGCAAGTACCCAAGGCCTGTTACGACTTGCCGCTGCTCATCGAACAGGCCAGCGTACGCTACGACCCCAGTCGTCTGCGCCTCTCCACGAGCGTGCCGCAGTCGTCCATGCAAAAAGGATTACGCGGTTTTGTCGATCCGGCGCTATGGGATGAAGGTGTGCCAGCAGCGTTCGTCAATTATCAATTCAACACCTACCGCAACGACAGCGGCAACGGCAACGGCAACGGTGTCAGTGTTTCCAACAACCTTGGTTTGCGTAACGGTATCAACCTGTTCGGCTGGCGCTATCGCAATGAATCCAACCTGAGCTCTGGCACAGGGCGTCCCAACACCTTCAAGAGCAACCGCAATTACCTGCAACACGACGTGACGGCGATCAAAGGCCAGTTCAGCGCCGGCGACATTTTTTCCGATCCCGATGTGTTCGACAGCGTCCGCTATCGCGGTCTGAAACTGGCCTCGGACGAAGGCATGCGCGCCGACAGCGAACGCGGCTACGCTCCGGTGATTCGCGGCGTGGCGCAATCGAACGCGACGGTAGAAATTCGCCAGAACAATTACGTGCTGTACACCAACAGCCTGCCGCCCGGCCCTTTCGAAATCAGCGATATCTACCCAAGCGGCTCCAACGGTGATCTGGAAGTCACGGTCATCGAAGCCGACGGCACCCGCAGAACGACGCGCCAGGCCTTTTCCAGCCTGCCAATCATGGTGCGTGAAGGGCAATTGAAATACAGCCTGTCGGCCGGCCACTACAGCAGTCATTACGAGGATCGCAACACGCCAAAAATGTTCAGCGGCACCCTCACCTACGGCATGAACAGCAACCTGACCGGTCTGATTGGCGTCCAGGCCAGCGAAGGTTTCAGCGCCGTCGCCTTGGGCATTGGCAAAAATACCGCACTGGGCGCGGTCTCGGTCGACGTGACGCATTCCTCCAGTCGCAAGGGTGAACTCACCACTCAGGGTGACAGTGTGCGTGCGCTATACGCCAAGACATTTACCGGCACAGACACCAGTTTCACCCTCGCAGCGTACCGCTATTCGACCGAGGGATACCGAACGCTGACCGACCATATTCAAGCCCAACGTGCTGAAGCGGACCAACGTGTCAGTGGCTCCAAAACCCGCACGGACCTGACCATCAACCAGAGTCTTGGGCGAGACCGGACGCTGGGTAATCTGTACCTCAACGCCAGCGATCAGCGCTATTGGGATCGCGGTGGTTCTCAGAGCTTTTCGGCCGGTTACGCCAATAACTGGGGCGATCTGACCTACAACCTTGGCGTCACCCACACCGAGGATCTCGGTTACCGTGGCGCCACCAACAAGGACACGCAAATAAGCCTGTCACTGTCATTTCCGCTGGGCCGAAAACCGCGCTCGCCCCGCGCCTTCGTCAGCTCGTCAACACAGAAAAGCGGCAGCACCACGCAGGCAGGGATCAATGGTTATGTACCCGGCACCGAGAACACGTTCTACTCGGTGCAGGGGGGCAACAGCAACAACGGCAATTCAGGCTCGTTGAACCTCAATACCCGGACCGCCATGGCTGATGTGAACCTCGGCTACAGCCAAGGCCGAGGCTACAAATCGCAGAACATGAATGTCTCCGGCTCAGTCGTGGCCCATGGCGGCGGTATCAACCTTGGCCAAACCGTGGGTGAAACCTTTGCGCTGGTAGAGGTTCCGGGCGTCAAAGGGGCGAACGTCGCCAGCTACAGCGGCGTCACGACCGGGCGCAACGGCTACGCGGTGATTCCCAGTGTCCAGCCGTATCGGGTCAACTGGATCAGCCTCGACACCCGCGATCTGGGCGCTGATGTCGACATTGAAAACGCCAGCCAGCAACGTGTGCCGCGTCGTGGCGCAATTGTCAAAGCCAGTTACGCCGGCAAAAGTGGCCGGCGCGTGCAGTTCGAACTGTTTGACAAGCAGCATATTCAGTTGCCGTTCGGTGCATCGCTGGAAGACGCAAGCGGCAAACAACTGTCCATCAGTGATCCAAGTGGCAAGGCACTGGCCTTGGTCGAAAACGACCAAGGTGTGCTGACGATCAAGTGGGGTGAGCAACAATGCCAGGCGCCCTACGCGCTGCCGGTAAAAGATGAGGCGCGCAATTACGATACCGTGCGTCTTCAGTGCGCGGACTGACCCTTCGCGCATTGCCCTGCTGCTGAGGTCCGGGCAACCTGAACAGCAGCAGATGGCGTGATTGAACCTTACTGGTAGCTCATGGTGAACGTCAGCGATGAATTAGCCGCGCCGGCTTCTATGGAAGGAGAAACCTGCGTGTAAGCCGCGCTGAATGGAATGACAAAGTTTCCACCGGCACGATTGTATCCAGAGAAGGTGTATTCGGTTCCAAACACTAACGGCTGATCATTGTCTCGCTTGACTTGAAGTCCTATACCTCGAGCGCTGGAGGTTGAGTCGAGTGAGACGATTCCATTCGTTTTATCGATGACTTGAGTATTGGCCTTGATCGAATACTTCACGGCATTCAGGAAATTCGGACAGTCGCGCAATTGAATGATGAAATCCACGGCATCGCTGTGATCGCCGACTTTTTTGAACTGGCTTGTTTTAGTGGTGTGTCCCATATCGACATCGACATCGGGCGTGATGCAGGCGCCGCCAACGATGCGAATGGCATTGGTCAAATTGAACGTGGCGAAAGTCGATCCGTCGGAGGTCATCAGAGAGGCCAACCGCCCTGCCGGAATAATCGTGCCGTCCTTGATTGGGCCGGTTTGAACGATGCGTACTTCAGGCGTCGGTGTTGGAATTTCGGTCCTGTTTAAAATCTTCAGATCGCTGAACTCGACAGGAACCAATGCAATTTTGCTGTTATCAATACTGAATTGCAGTGCGACGCCACTGTCCTTCAATCGAAAAAGTGATGTGTCCACATTGGGTTGCACGCCAATCGCGGGATTTATCTGTATCCCCAGTTTTTCCGAGAACAGCGGGCAGATGATCACCATCTTGTTGCCAATGAGGGGCAAAGCCTCCCTGTAAATAGTCTTATTGGCATTAATATCGCGCGGCGTACTGATTCCCTCAGCGCCCGGACCGCGAACAACATAATCACGAATCTTGTCGACTTCGTCAGAAAAACCGAAACCACAACCCCACGCACTCGGAATAGTCAACGCGGTTAACAGTACTGCACGCAATATCATCTGGACGGTCTCGAAATTATCAGGCCGTGACGCTGTAGTGGCCACAGGACGGACTATTCGAATCCATTAGCATCAGCGCTTACATCAGAACAATCTGAAACAGGAGCCGTCGCCGATCAGAAAAATGGCAGCTTTGGGCAAACTGGCGGAAGGCAGCCGTAGTCGAACCTGCCCGGGAACGGATGCCGTCCCCAACCGGGTTTGAAGCCCGGCCGCGCCACCGGGCGCGATTGCCTTCCTTGAACTCATTGTGCGTCGGCGTAGGCCAGCGCGTTGTCGGGGCTGATCTGGCGGGCTTCGCCGAGGCTTCGGGTCAGGCCGACGCGGAAGAAGTATTCGAGATACTGAATACAGCGTTTGCGTCCAAAGCCTAGGCATTGCGGGAGGTTGTCACCTAGATCTGCGGATTTTCCCTGGCCCGTTTGAGTCACACGTCCGCCATTCGGCGCAATTGCATGTCACTCAAAAACAGATCGGGAAACTCTCAGGGAAGAACCACACTTCACCCAGAAAGCCGCCCGATCCTTTGTTTTAAACGCAGTAGTTTAAAAGACACCTCCAGACACGCCTTCTAGGCTACACATCCTTGCGCCATTGCCTACAGCTACGCCAGAATCCACCGGCTTGTGCGCCTTGGGGTCGGGTTCTATTGTGGTGCGGTCGCTGACGAATCAGCGATCGGGTTTAGCAGCTCGGCAAATTTCAAGGCACGCGAGTTTCGCCATACGTTATGGCGGCTTTGCGTGGGGCACTTCGGTGCGCCGGGATCCTTGAGCCTGGTCTGCTAACCCGCGTAAAAGCCGCCACCCTATCCGTTTAGCAGCGATGGATGACGGCTCCACATCTCAAGGAGCTTCACCATGATCAAACCAACACCCAACCCACCCGAAACCGACCCCACCTCCCCCTACGAATGCCTCGATTCGAAAAAACTCCACGAAGCCGCCGACCGCGCGCTTGATCACTATCTCTGTCCACCCGGCTCCACGCCACCACCCCGTAGAACCCGCCGGATGTACGCCGTTACCGCGGACTTCAAAAACGAAGAACTGCTGGCCGACGCCAGCGAAACACTCGCCTCAGCCAGAACCATCGCCCATGACTTCGCCTACCTCATCCCCGCGTCGCAACGCAGGACGCTGTTGGGGATCGCGCAACTGATCATGCTCGGGGAGCTGGCGGTGAATCGGGTGATGGATAATCTGGAGTTGCCGGACTAGTTCGGGTACAGATCGTTCCCTCGCTCTGCGAGGGAACGCCTCAAACGACGCTCCGCGTTCGGCTCTGGATGGGACGCAGAGCGTCCCAGGCTGCATTCCCACGCGGAGCGTGGGAACGATCAACATAAAAACCGCTGCCCCGTTTGAATCGTGACTAAACGGGGCCAGACTAAGTCTTTCAAGCATTCCGAATCAAAAGATCGCAGCCTTCGGCAGCGACTACACCAATCCGTGTAGGAGCTGCCGAAGGCTGCGATCTTTTGCTTTTGGCAAACTGGCGGAAGGCAGCCGGAGTCGAACCTGCCCGGGAACGGATGCCGTCCCCAACCGGGTTTGAAGCCCGGCCGCGCCACCGGGCGCGATTGCCTTCCTTGAACTCAGTGCGCGTCAGCGGTGGCCAGCGCGTTGTCGTAACGGATTTGGCGTGATTCGCCGCTGCGCCGGGTCAGGCCGAGGCGGTCGAAGTATTCGAGGTATTGAATTGAACGTTTGCGTCCCAAGCCTAGCGCATCGCGGAAGGTTGTCACCTGGATCTGCGGATTTTCCTTGGCCAGTTCCAGCAACACGGCCACCATTTGCCGCAGCATCGCGTCGCTGATAAACAGGTCGCGCACCACTTGATGCATCAGGCCAAGGCGCGCGAGTTTGCGCAGCAGCAAGCGCACGACGGCGTCGTCCTGCTCAACGGCTTTGGCGATGTCGCGCACCCACGGCGGATCGAATCCGGCCTGTTCGAACAGCGGTTGCAGTTGTTGCCACAAGGTTTCGTCTTCGGCATTCAAGCGCACCTGATGATCCGGCAGATGCAGCCACGGCCCGCTGGCGTTGATCGAACCGGCACCGAGCAATTCCTCCAACAGACTGACGAAGATAGAACGCTCCAGCGCCAACCCGCTGAAACGCCGCAGACGATCCCGATCCGGGCCCATCTGATCGGGCTCCAGTTCATGAAACTTCGTCAGTTGTTCCAGCAGCGTGAATTTCAACTGGCCCCAACGCTGCACGTTGAACAGCACCGACCCCTGACGCGTATCGATCAACCGAACGTTCTGCGGCAACGACCAGCCTTCGCGGGGACGATTGAACTGGCGTTCCAGCCGCTGTGGATCGAGACCGCTGGTACTGTGATTGAGCAACACCGGCAGCACCTGCTCAAAACGCTCACTGCGCGCCAAGGCTTCAAGTTGCGCCAGTCTTTCGGGGCTGCGACGCTGTCGGGCCGGGGCGAACGGGTCGAGCACCCGGCCGCCGCCGAGGGTGCGTTGCGCACTTTGATCACGCAGGATCAACCGATCACCCTGCACCGCGTGCACCGGCGCGTTGATCAGCAATTGCGCGAACATGCGTTCGCCAGGGTTCAGGCGCGGGCCTTCGAGCAAGGCGACGCGGGCGATCACGTCTTGTGTGCCAAGGTGCAGGTGCACCGGGTGGAAGTGCTCGAAGGGGCGTTCGCCGGGCAACAGTTGAAAATCGATATCGACCCGTTGCGTCGGTGCGTACAGCCACTCGCTCAGCAGCCATTGGCCGCGATGGATTTGTTCCAGTGCCAAGCGATCGCCGCTGATATTCAATGCCACCCGCTGCCCGGCAAACGCATGTTCGGCAGGCTGATTCTGCGCGTGCAAACCACGAACCCTGACCGCTTTGCCGGCGGGACCCAAAACCAGTTTGTCCGCCACCGCGACCAAGCCCGACAGCGCCGTACCGGTGACCACAATCCCCGCGCCGGCAACGCTGAAAGCGCGGTCGATGGCCAGACGAAAACCTCCTTCTCGACTGCGCTCCAGCACTTCGCGTTGGCTCTGCAACAAGATCTGTCGCAACTCATCAATGCCCCGCCCGCTTACGCTCGACACGGCCAAAATCGGCGCCTCGGCGAACGGCCCGGCCTCCAGCAAGTCCAGTGTCTGGCGTTGCACTTCCTCCACCCTGCCCGCCTCGACCCGGTCGCACTTGGTGATCGCCACCACTGCGCGGGGAATGCCGAGCAACTGGACAATCGCCAGATGTTCGCGGGTTTGCGGCATCACGCCGTCATCCGCCGCGATTACCAACAACACCAGATCGATGCCCTGCGCACCGGCGAGCATGTTGTGGGTGAATTTTTCATGGCCGGGCACATCGATAAAACCGGTCAGCCCGGCACCCGGCTCCAGTTCGGCATACAGATAACCAAGGTCGATGGTCATGCCGCGCTCGCGTTCCTGCGGGCGGCGGTCGCCGGTTTGCCCGGTCAGCGCTTGCAGCAACGACGTCTTGCCGTGGTCGATGTGCCCCGCTGTGCCGACAATCATTGCGCGACCTGCAATTGCGGCAACTGCGCCAGCCACGCAGGTTCGTCGTCGAGTTGGCGCAAGTCCAGCCACAACGCGTCGTCGTCAATGCGCCCGAGCACCGGGATCGGCAAGGCACGCAGCGCGGCTTCAAGGTTAAGCAGATGACGGCCGCGTAATCGCCTGGACACTTGCGGACGCAAACACAGCGCCGCACTGGGCAAGCGCGCCACCGGTTGGCTGCCGCTGCCGATCATGCCCAGTGAATGCACGGCAGCAACACTCCAGACCTCGCCCAAAGCGTCAGCCATGGCCGGTTGCAATCGTGACGCCTGCGCAAAAATGTCGGATTGCGCACGGGTCAGCAGGCGCAGACTCGGCAATCGCTCGGCCAGTCGATCCGGATCGCGATACAGACCGAGCACTGCTTCCAGCGCCGCCAAGGTCAGCTTGTCGACACGCAATGCGCGCTTCAGCGGGTTCTTCTTGATCTTCGCGATCAGCGCTTTGCTGCCGACGATCAATCCGGCCTGCGGGCCGCCGAGCAACTTGTCGCCGCTGAAGGTGACGATATCGGCGCCATCGAGCAGCGCTTGTCGCACCGTCGGTTCCGCCGGCAAACCCCAGCGCGTCAAATCCAGCAGACTGCCGCTGCCCAGATCCTCCAACAACGGCAGCCCGTGACGATGCGCCAACTCGGCCAACTCGGCGGTCGCCACCCGCGCCGTAAAACCCTCAATGCTGTAATTGCTCGCATGCACACGCATGATCAAACCACTGCGCGGGCTGATCGCTGCTTCATAGTCGCGAGCATGGGTGCGATTGGTGGTGCCGACCTCATGCAAACGCACGCCGGCGCGGGCCATGATGTCGGGGATGCGAAACGCGCCGCCGATCTCGATCAACTCGCCGCGCGAGATAATGCCTTCCTTGCGCGCACCTAGACTGTTGAGCGTCAGCAGCACCGCAGCGGCATTGTTGTTGACCACGGTGACGGCTTCGGCGCCGGTCAGTTCGCGGATCAGACCTTCGATCAGATCATCACGATCGCCGCGTTTACCGCTGGCCAGATCGAATTCCAGATTGAGCGGATAACGCGCTGCCATTTGCACCGCTTCAATCGCTTCTTCAGGCAATAGTGCCCGGCCGAGATTGGTGTGCAACACCGTGCCGGTCAGGTTGAATACCCGCCGAATCTGGCTGCGTTGTTGCTGGACAAGCCGTTCGCCGACCCGCCCGGCGAGCACTTCAGGACTGATTTCAACCGCCGACAACTGCCCGTTCAACACACTCGAACGCAATTCATCGAGTAGCTGTCGCAAACTCGCCAGCAACGCCTCACGCCCATAACGCTCGGCCAGCGGCAGGCACGCCGGGTGACGCAACAAACCATCAATGGAAGGTAACCGCAGGGCAACACTTGCAGACATCTGCCACTCCCGAAACAAAAGACTGTCCGGCGAGTGTAGACGCTGCGGTCATTCGTCTCCCGGCGCCAGCAACAGATTGGGTGCCAGGCGCTGATAGCCGTCCTGCGCCAGACGCATGTCCAGCAGCAAACTGCTGAGGTCCGCCGACAAGGCCTCTGCGTCGGCATCGTTCTCCAGATAGAGCAATTTCAGATAACTGTTGCAGCCCGGACAGACTTCGGCACGCAGCGGCGCCTGATTGGCGGCGTGGCGATCGTCCTCAAAACTCAGGTAGTCGAGGCCTTTGCTCGACTCGCAATACACGCATTTGACCCGCACCACATGCCATTCACAGGCGCACAGCGAACACACCAGATAGCGCAAGCCGTTGTGTTTACCGCGATGGCGAATGACGCCGATCATGGCCGGTGAACCACAGGCCGGGCATTGGCTGAGGCTGTCGCCGGGTTTGAGTTGCAGGTTGGGCGCGCTGAGCAACCAGTGGCTCCACGCCGCTTGCAGCGCCGCGCCCAAAAACGGCACCAGTTGCGCCGGCACCATGGAATATTGGCCGCTGACCAGCGCCACCGCCCAGCTGCGCAATTGCCCAGAATCGGCGCTGCGCAATGTGGCGATTGCATCGATCACGGCGGGTTGCTCGGGTGCTGTGTAGCGCTGCAACAGAGCCTCCAGCCAGGCTTGCCAGTCATCTTCGCGGATCAAGGTATCGGCGCCGAACGGCGGCAAACCGTGTTGCTGACACAGCGCAAGACGCTGCTGATCAACCGGTTCGGTCGACGGCGGATCATCCAGCACTTGCTGCTGAGCCCGGCACAAACCGGCGATCAAGCGCAGATACTCGGCCAACGGATGCCCCTCGGCCAATCGCTCCAGACGTTCGGCGCGCAGGGTGAAAAGGTTGTGCGGTGGCAGGTGCAGAAACGGCGGCGAACTGGCCGCCGCTTCGATTTCTCCGGGTTCAAGAATGCTTGGCAAAGGTCAGCCCTTTTTGGTGATCGGTCGCTCTGGCACGTCCGGTTGACGCTCATCGCGGGTGATGTCGCGATACCACAGTGCGTGGTGTTTCCTCGCCCAGGCGCGGCTGACCCAACCATGCAGCATCGCGTCGACCGAGCCCTTGATCCACAGCCCGGCGTAGATGTGAATGATGATGCTGAGGATCAGCACAAACCCGGCCAGTGCATGCAGCAGCATCGACCAGCGAATCAGGGTGATGCCAAAAAACGCGCTGAACCAAGCGCGCCAGATCACCAACCCGGTGAACAGCAACACGAGCATGCACAGCAGTAAAGTCCAGAACAGCAGCTTTTGCCCAGCGTTGTACTTGCCAACCGGTGGCACGGATTCTTCGTCGTTGACCATGACCCGATCAATGCGCCGCAGCCACTGCCGGTCGTTGGCGATGAAGAAGTTGGCGCGCCAGAAATTGAACACCAGACCGAGGAACAACACGAACATCGCCACACCCATGAACGGGTGCAGAATCCGCGTCCAAGGCCCACCGCCGAACAGATGCGTCAGCCAGAACATCGATGGATGAAACAGCGCCAGCCCCGACAGCCCGGCCATGAAAAACAGAATCGCCACCAGCCAGTGATTGGTGCGCTGGTTGGCGGTGTAACGCAGGATCGTCTTGTTGCTCATGGCCGGTCCTCCCCGCGTGGATCGAAGGTGTGCACCGCCGGATCAACGACATGCACCGAGGTGTCGGGCGCTGTCGGATGCTCATCCTCTTCAACCCGGTTCGGGCCGATGCGCACGTAGTGGAAGAACCCGGCCAGCACCGCCGCGCCCATTGCCAGCAAGCCCAGCGGTTTGCTGATGCCTTTCCACAAACCCACCAGCGGACTGATGGCCGGCGCGTCGGGCAGACCGGCGTAAATCCTCGGGGTGTCGGCGTGGTGCAGCACGTACATGACGTGAGTGCCGCCGACGCCGGCCGGATCATACAAACCGGCATTTTCAAAGCCACGGCTTTTCAGGTCGACGATACGTTCGGCGGCGTGTTCCTTCATGTCTTCCTTGGTGCCGAAGACGATGGCGCCGGTCGGGCAGGTTTTCACGCAGGCCGGCTCCAGCCCCACCGCGACCCGATCCGAACACAAGGTGCACTTATAAGCCTTGTGATCTTTTTGCGAGATACGCGGAATGTTGAACGGGCAGCCGGTGATGCAATAACCGCAACCGATGCAGTGATCCTGATCGAAGTCGACGATACCGTTGGCGTGCTTGATGATCGCGCCGGGGCTCGGACATGCCGCAAGGCACCCCGGCTCGGCGCAGTGCATGCAGCCGTCCTTGCGGATCAGCCATTCGAGATTGCCGGCGTCGGTTTCATGCTCGGTGAAGCGCATCAGCGTCCAGGATTCTGCGCTCAGATCCTGCGGGTTGTCGTAGGTGCCGTGGTTGTGGCCGACCTCGTCGCGCAGTTCGTTCCATTCCGAACAGGCGACCTGGCAGGCCTTGCAGCCGATGCATTTGGTGGTGTCGATCAGCTTGGCCACGGCCTCCTGATTTCTCACCGAGGGCGGCACCGTGGTGGTGGCCGAGCGGGCAATGATGTCTTGGCTGGCCATTTACAGTTTCTCCACGTTGACCAGGAATGACTTGGATTCCGGGGTCTGTGTGTTGCCATCGCCGAGGAACGGCACCAGGGTGTTGGTCAGGTAACCGTGACGCGTCAGGCCGGTGAACCCCCAGTGCAGCGGGATGCCGATCTGATGCACCACCTGGCCGTTGACCTGCAGCGGCCGGATCCTTTTGGTCACCACCGCGACCGCTTCAATGAACCCGCGTTTACAACTGACCCGCACCCGATCACCGGCCGCGATGCCCTTCTCTTTCGCCAGCACCTCGCCGATTTCGACGAATTGTTCAGGCTGGGCAATCGCATTCAACTTGCAGTGCTTGCTCCAGAAGTGGAAATGCTCGGTCAGGCGATAGCTGGTGCCGGCGTACGGGAAGTCCTTGGCTTCGCCGAGGGTTTCCCAGACCGAATCGAAGATCCGCGCCGCCGGGTTGCTGGTGGCCTGTTTGTTTTGCGGGTGCAGCGGGTTGATGCCGATGGGTGTTTCGAACGGCTCGTAGTGCTCGGGGAATGGCCCTTCGTTCATCTTGTCGACGGCGAAGAATCGCGCCACGCCTTCCGGATTCATGATGAACGGGTTCATCCCGGCTTCCGGCGGCACGTCGGCCTTGTAATCCGGCACATCGGTGCCGGTCCAGACTTTGCCGTTCCACCAGACCAGACGCTTTTTCGGGTCCCACGGTTTGCCCGCAACGTCTGCGGAAGCGCGGTTGTAGAGAATCCGCCGATTGGCCGGCCAGGCCCACGCCCATCCCTGGTGTTGATGCATGCCATATGGATCGGCATTGTCGCGCCGCGCCATCTGATTACCGGCCTCGGTCCAGCTGCCGGCGAAGATCCAGCAACCGGACGCGGTGCTGCCGTCGTCCTTGAGCAAACCGAACCCGGCCAGTTGCGTGCCAGCCTTGACCGTGGCGCCGGTGGCATCGGTAAAGTCTGTAACGGCGCTGCCGTTGATCTCTTTGGCCAGTTCCTCCGGGGATGGTTCGTCGGCGATCTTGTACGGCCACGTCAGTTTCAGCAGTGGGTCGGGAAACTTGCCGCCCTCAGCCTGATAACGCTTGCGCAGGCGCAGGAACAGCTCGCTCATGATGCGGATGTCGGTCTGCGCTTCGCCCGGGCCATCGGCGCCCTTCCAGTGCCATTGCAGCCAGCGGCTGCTGTTGACCAACGAGCCGTCCTCTTCGGCGAAACAGGTGGTCGGCAGGCGAATGACTTCAGTCTGGATCTCGTCGGTTTTCACATCGTTGTAGGGCCCGACGTTATGCCAGAACTCCGAAGTTTCGGTGGCCAGCGGGTCCATCACTACCAGCCATTTGAGTTTGGCCAACGCGCCCATCACGCGGTTCTTGTCGGGCAACGCCGCAATAGGGTTGAAGCCCTGGCAGAAGTAGCCGTTGACCTTGCCCTGGCTCATCAGGTCGAACATCTTCAACACGTCGTAGTTGGGGATGTCGAGTTTCGGCAAATGGTCGTAGAGCCAATTGTTCTCGGCCGTGGCGTGCGCGCCGTACCACGACTTCATCAGGCTGACGTGGAATTTGCTGTAGTTCTGCCAGTATGAGAGTTGCCCCGGCCGCAACGGCACTTGCGTGCGTTTGTGGATGTAGGTGGCGTAATCCTGCTCGGTGTCGGTGCCCAGTGACAGATAGCCCGGCAGCGCGTTGGAGAGCAATCCGAGGTCGGTCAGGCCCTGAATGTTCGAGTGCCCGCGCAAGGCATTCACCCCGCCGCCCGGCATGCCGACGTTACCCAGCAGCAGTTGCACCATCGCCGCACTGCGGATGATTTGCGCGCCGATCGAATGCTGCGTCCAGCCGAGCGCGTAGAGAATCGTCATGGTTTTGCCCGGTATCGAGCACGTGGCGATTTCGTCCCAGATTTTCTGCATCGCATCGACCGGCATCCCGCAGATCTGGCTCGCGAGGTCGATGTTGTAGCGGCTGTAATGCTGCTTCATCAATTGATAGACGCAGCGCGGATCTTGCAAGGTCGGGTCGACTCGGACGAAGCCGTCCTCGCCCATTTCGTAACCCCAACCGGATTTGTCGGTATAGCTGCGTTTGGCCACGTCGTAGCCACTGAAGATGCCGTCCTCGAAGCCATATCCGGCTTTGACGATGAACGACACATCGGTGTAGTTGCGCACATATTCGTGCTGGATCTTGTCTTCGGTCAGCAGGTAGTTGATCAAACCGCCCATGAAGGCGATGTCGGTACCGGTGCGGATCGGCGCGTAATAGTCGGCCACCGAAGCGGTCCTGGTAAAACGCGGGTCGACCACGATCAGCCGCGCGGCGTTATGCGCCTTGGCTTCGGTCACCCATTTGAAGCCGCACGGATGCGCTTCTGCTGCGTTGCCGCCCATCACCAGGATCAGATTCGCGTTAGCGATATCGGTCCAGGTATTGGTCATGGCTCCACGGCCGTACGTCGGGGCAAGACTTGCCACCGTCGGACCGTGTCAGACACGCGCCTGGTTATCGAACCCCAATAAACCGAGGCTGCGAATCACCTTCTGGGTGATGTAGCCCGCTTCGTTGGAAGCCGCCGAGGCTGCGAGGAAACCGGTGGTCAGCCAGCGATTCACCGTTTGCCCGTTGGCATTTTTCTCGATGAAATTGGCGTCGCGGTCGGTTTTCATCAGGTCGACGATGCGATCCAGCGCTTCATCCCAACTGATCCGTGTCCATTCGCTGCTGCCGGGTTTGCGCGTCTGCGGATACAGCAAACGGCCCGGGCTGTGAATGAAGTCCAGCAGGCCCGCGCCTTTTGGACAGAGGGTGCCGCGGTTGACCGGGTGGTCGGCGTCGCCCTCGATGTGGATGATATTTTGCGCGACATTCTTCCCGGCATCGCCCTGGCTGTACATGATCAAGCCGCAACCGACCGAGCAATACGGGCAGGTGTTGCGGGTTTCATGGGTGTGGGCAAGCTTGAAGTGACGCACCTGCTCGGCGAAGGCAATCGTCGGGGCCATGCCCAACGCGCCCAGGCTTGAGCCTGCAAGGCCGATACCGGCGACCTTGAAGAACTGACGACGGCTGAGATCCATCGTGCACTCCTGATCAGGTGGAACCCGGTACTGATGCCGGGCTTTATCTGGACAATCACGGTTGCGGCAACGGGTGCCAGCCTTTTCACTGTAGACAATGACCACACAGACTGTGTGAAAACCGACCGTCGGCCGTTTGTCGGGGCGCAACCGAGTCTGTGTAGGAGCTGCCGAAGGCTGCGATCTTTTGATCCGGTTTTTAAAAACAAAATCAAAAGATCGCAGCCTTCGGCAGCTCCTACAGGGGTTCAAGGTTTATCATGTCCGGCAGAACTCACCCGCCTTCACGAGACCGCGCATGACTTTCGATTTTGATCAGGTATTCGACCGCCACAACACGGGCAGCACCAAGTGGAGCCGCTACTCGGCCGACGTGTTGCCGATGTGGGTCGCTGATATGGATTTCGCCGCGCCGCCGGTGGTCATCGAGGCGCTGCAACAGCGCTTGCTGCACCCGCTGGTGGGTTACAGCGTCGCGCAGGACAACCTGCGTGAAGCCATCGTTGCCGACCTCTGGACCAAGTTCGCCTGGAAAGTCCAGCCGCAAGAACTGATCTTCCTGCCGGGCGTTGAATCCGGTTTCAACATGGCGCTCAAGGCGCTGGTGCAGCCGCAGCAGAATGTCGTGGTGCAAGTACCGAACTACCCGCCACTGCGCCATGCGCCGGCCCATTGGGGTTTGAACAAGGTTGAGCTGGAATTCGTGCCGCAGGCTGACGGCACCTACGCCACGCCGCTGGACACTTTGCGTGATTCGCTGAACGGCGGCGGCGCGCTGCTCTTGAGCAACCCGCACAACCCGATCGGCAAAGTGTTCGGCCGCGATGAGCTGCAAGCGGTGGCGGACATTTGCGTGGCGCAGGACGCATGGATCATCTCCGACGAAATCCACGCCGAGCTGTGCTTCGATGGCCGCGTGCACATTCCGACCGCTTCGCTGAGCGCAGAAATCGCCCAGCGCACGATCACCCTGATGTCGGCGAGCAAGGCCTACAACATCGCCGGTCTCAAGACCTCGTTCATGATCATTCAGGACGCCGCCCTGCGCGAACGCGTCAATCACGCCCGTTGCGGCATGGTCGACAGCGTCAATCCGCTGGGCATGGAAGCTACCCGCGTCGCTTACAGCGAAGGTGGGCCATGGCTGGCCGAGTTGAAAACCTACCTGCAGGCCAACCGTGATTATCTGGTTGAAGCGGTTCGCAGCCGTTTGCCGGGCGTGACCATTAATGTGCCGCAGGGGACTTATCTGGCCTGGCTCGATTGTTCGGCGCTGGATCTGGAAAACCCGCAGCAGTTCTTTCTGGAACAGGGCAAGGTCGGTTTGAGCGCCGGGCTGGACTTTGGCGATCAGAATCAGCAGTTCGTGCGGCTGAACTTTGGGTGCCCGCGGTCGTTGCTGGAAGAAGGGATTGCGCGGATGGAACGCGCGTTGGCCAATCGCAACGCCTGACTCTTAGCAAGCACAACACCCCTGTAGGAGCTGCGGCACGCTGCGATTTTTTGATTTTGATTCTGAATTTCAAGATCAAAAGATCGCTGCCTCGTTGCACTCGAAAGCTCCTACAGGGTTTTGGGAACAACTCTAAGACCTGCTCGCGAAGACTTCAGTCGTCTCGCCGCAACAGTTGGATACAGGTAACATGGCGGCCCTTCCCCGCAGCTCCGATCTGCGCCCCTGCCGAATAAGTCGACTCCATGCCTTTTGAACTCAGCGTTGACCTCACCACTTTGGCCATTCTGGCCGTTGTCGCTTTCGTTGCCGGTTTCATCGATGCCATCGCTGGCGGCGGCGGTCTGTTGACCACGCCTGCGCTGCTGACTGCTGGCCTGCCGCCGCATCTGGTACTGGGCACCAATAAGCTGAGTTCAACCTTCGGTTCGGCGACGGCCAGTTTCACTTTCTACCGGCGCAAGCTGTTTCATCCTCGCCAGTGGATGCACGCGATTGTCGGCACCCTGGTCGGTGCGTTGACCGGCGCCGTCGTCGCCCATTACCTGCCGGCGGAATGGCTGAACAAAATGCTCCCGGTGATCGTCTTTGCCTGCGGCCTGTATCTGCTGTTCGGCGGCACGCCAAAAGCGCCGCTGGACAGCGACGCACCGATCAAGAAGAAATGGCAATCGACCCAAGGCTTCAGCCTCGGTTTCTACGACGGTGTGGCCGGTCCCGGCACGGGCGCGTTCTGGACCGTCAGCAGCCTGCTGCTGTACCCGATCGACCTGGTCAAGGCCAGCGGCGTGGCGCGCAGCATGAACTTCGTCAGCAACATTGCGGCGCTGTCGGTGTTCATATTTTCCGGGCAAGTGGACTGGATCATCGGCCTGAGCATGGGCCTGTCGGTGATGGTTGGCGCTTTCTTTGGCGCGCGCACCGCAATCAGCGGTGGCGCCAAGTTCATTCGTCCGGTGTTCATCACCGTGGTGCTGGGGTTGACCGTGCGCCTAGCCTGGCAACACTGGTTCAGCGTGGCCTAAACGCCGCGCCACATAGACGTCGATCAGGTAACGGGCAATTGATTTTGACGCCGGCAACGGCGGCAGATCGTGCACGTTGAACCACTGGGCGTCTTCAATCTCGTCTTCCTGACAGACAATCTCGCCGCCCGCGTATTCGGCATGAAACCCCAGCATCATCGAGTGCGGGAACGGCCAGCACTGGCTGCCCAGATACTGGATGTTCTTCACTTCGATCTGCACTTCTTCGCGCACCTCGCGAATCAGGCATTCCTCCGCCGACTCGCCCGGTTCGGCGAAACCGGCCAGCGTGCTGTAGACCCCACTGACAAACCGCGGTGAGCGTGCCAGCAAAATCTCGTCGCCCCGGGTGATCAGCACGATCATGCTCGGCGAAATCCGCGGATAACTGCGCAGATCACAGGGCTGGCAATACATCGCCCGCTCGCGCGGCACTTGCGTCATGGCTTGCCCGCAATTGCCACAGAAGCGGTGTTCACGGGCCCAAGTGCCGATCTGCGCGGCGTAACCCAGCACTTTGTAGATCGTGTGATCGCCGTCGAGCATGAACGCCCGCAAGCCTTTCCAGCTGCAACCCATGACCTCGCTGGCACTGCGCAACTCCAGCAGGTACACCGGCTCGCCATCGAGGTGACCGATGCCATGCTCGGCCAGCACCGACAAGTCCTGACGCTTGAGCCACTCCCGCGGGAACAGCGCGCCGTTGTCGTCGAACAGAAAGCCTTCGGGGCTACGCGCCACGGCCAAGCCGCCGGGTTGATCGGTGTCCAGTACTGCAGTGGTCCAGCGAGATGTCATGGTTCTCAATCCACAAATTCGGGTTTCTGTTTGCTCATATGGGCGGCCATGGCCACGCGCAAGTCGGTGGATTGCAACATGGCGGCGTTCCAGGTGGCAACGTATTCGAGGCCGTCGTCGATGCGATGGTCGCGCATGTAGCTGATCATTTCCTTGGTGCCGGCAATTGCGATGGGCGACTTGGACGCGATGTCGCGAGCGATGTCCAGCACGCCTTCGAGCAGCGCGTCATTGTCACTGTAAACGCGATTGACCAGACCGATGCTGCGCGCTTCTTCAGCGCCAAAGTGGCGACCGGTGTAAGCCAGTTCACGCAGCATGCCGTCCCCGATGATCCGTGGCAACCGTTGCAAAGTGCCAACATCGGCGGCCATGCCGATATCGATTTCCTTGATCGAGAATTGCGCGTCTTCAGCTGCGTAACGCATATCGCAGGCGGCGATCAGATCGATGGCGCCGCCCAGGCAGTAACCCTGAATCGCCGCAAGCACCGGTTTGCGGCAATTGTCGACGGCGTTGAACGAGGCTTGCAGGGTCAGGATCTTTTTGCGCAGCAGGCGCGCGTTGCGGCCGACATCCTTGCCCAGTTCATTGGCGACGCCGGCGAGCATCATCAGGTCGATGCCGGAGGAAAAGTGTTTACCGTTGCCGCTGAGCACCACCACGCGCACTTCGTCGGTGTCGTCGATCCACTGGAAAATCTCGACGATCTCGCTCCAGAACGCGGCGTTCATCGAGTTGATCTTTTCCGGACGATTGATCTGCACATGGGCGATATTGTCGGCCAGTTCGACGCTGAAGGCGGTGTATTGAGTCATGGCAGTGATCCTTTACCGGGCTGAAAATGAGGCCCGAACTATAACAAGGCATCACGGTGGCGGTTCGGCCAAATGCGGGACTGTGAGAAATACATAAACCGTGTAGGAGCTGCCGAAGGCTGCGATCTTTTGATCTTGAAAATCAAAAGATCGCAGCCTTCGGCAGCTCCTACAGGGATTACCAACGATCAACTGGCCAAGCGCCGCAGCCCAAACAACATCCCCCCTGCCCCCAGCAACATCGCCGCCAAAAACAGCGGATACGACACCCACCACGGTGTTCCCGCCGTCATCATGCTGAACTCCGACATCCCGCCAATGCTCGCAATCAGGTTCAACGGCAGAAACACCACGTTGATCAACGTCAGTTTGCGCAACAGGTTGTTCATGCTGTTGTTCATCAAGTTGCCGCGCGCATCGATCAGCCCGGAGAACACCGTGGAGTAAATCTCCGCCTGTTTGTAGCACTGGTTGTTTTCGATGATCAGGTCGTCGATCAGGCCGATCGCTTCACTGTTGAAATGCAGTTTTTCGGCGTGGTTGCGCAGCCGCGTGAGCACCGCGCCGTTGCTGTGCAGGGCGTTGATGTAATAGATCAGGCTTTCGCTGAGGTTGAACATCTGCACCAGATGCTGGTTCTGCATCGAGGCGTTGAATTTTTGCTGCAACTCGCGGGCGACCAGTTTGATCACCTTCAAGTGCCCGAGGTAGTGATGGATGTTGTTGAACAGCAGGTCGAGCAGAACATCCAGCGGCGTGTTTAACGGCTGGCGAGTGCCGAGGCCGTGCAGCGGCGTGTCGTCGGTGGCGATCACCAGCAACTGCCCGGGCGAGAACAGCAAACCGCACGAAGACACCTCAAACGCAAGGCTGCCGCCACCGGAATAGTTTTCCGGGCGCTTCCAGATCAGGAACAAGTGATCGGGGTGAAACTCGATTCGCGACACTTCGTCCGGATCGAGTGCCGAGGCCAGTGCGTGTTCATCGACTTTGAAATAACTGTGCAGCAGGTCACGCTCGGCGGCGTCGGGATCGCTGAACAGCATCACCTCGGCGTCCAGTCGTTCGACCCGCTGCAAAGCACCATGGCTCAATGCAAAACTGTTGATCATCGGCGCTTCACCAGGCCTGGCCGCGACGTTTGAGCTCCAGCCGCCGCACAAACTCTTCCAGCACCAGTGAATACAAATCGTCCTGCAAATAAGCGTCTTCGATACCGGCGTCCATGTTCGGGTTGTCGTTGACTTCGATCACCACCACCTTGTCGCCGGCCTGTTTCAGGTCCACGCCATAGAGGCCGTCGCCGATCAGGTTGGCCGTTTTCACCGCCAGCTCCACCACGGCGCGGGGAGCCTCGTGGACCGCCATTGTCCGGCATTCGCCGTTGATGTCCTGGCCCTTGGCCTTGTGGTTGTAGATTTGCCAGTGGCCCTTGGACATGAAGTACTGACACGCGAAAATCGGTTTGCGGTTGAGCACGCCAATGCGCCAGTCGTACTCGGTGTAGAAAAACTCCTGGGCCAGCAACAGCACCGAATGTTCGAACAGCTCGGCCGTGGCTTCGAGCAGCGCCTGCTGGCTTTCGACCTTGATCACACCCCGCGAGAAACAGCCGTCGGGGATCTTCAACACCAACGGAAAACCAAGCCGTTCCCCTACCCGCTCGAAATCTTCGGGTCGCTCCTTGTACAAAATCTCCGTCGCGGGCATGCCCAGTTGATGGCTGTTGAGCAGGTCGGTGAGGTAGACCTTGTTGGTGCAGCGCAGAATCGAGGCCGGATCGTCCATCACCACCAGCCCCTCGCTTTCGGCCTTCTTGGCGAAACGGTAGGTATGGTTGTCGACGCTGGTGGTTTCGCGAATCAGCAAGCCGTCGTACTCGGCGAGTCGCGCGTAATCCTTGCGCTCGATCAGTTCGACGTCGATGCCCATGGTCTTGCCGACCCGAACAAAGTTCGCAAGCGCCTTGCTGTTTGATGGCGGCAACGCTTCTTGCGGATCGTGCAAGATCGCCAGGTCATACCGCGCCACTTGCCGGGAACGCGGCACCCGCCAGACTTTGCGGCTGAAGCCATCAAGCGCATTGGCGAATTGATCTTCCTGGTCGTCGCGCAACTTATGCAAAGTGCCGGACTTTATGCCCTCGATGTGCCAGCCGTTAGTTCGACGAAACTCAACTAACAGAATTGGACAGGGAAACACTTCAAACAATTGTCGAGCCAGATCCTGTAACGGCTCGATATGCGTTTTGCCAAAATACAGCGTCAGGGTGAAACCTTCGGTATCGCTGTAGAGATGATGGCTGAGGGCTTTTTCCAGGGTTTTATCTAGATCATCCAGCGCCAGGCCGTAGAGTGACTTCTTGGTCAGTTCGCTGATCGTGCGAACCGACGGAATCACTTTGTGCCCCCGGGCTTCGGCCAGCAGCGAGCAGTAATAGCCATGGCCGAGATACTTGTAGCTGCGGCACAGATTGATTACCTGCACACGCTTGCCCGGCTCGCTGTCTCGGGTTTGCTCGAGGTATTCCTGCGCCGTGATGATGTCCTCGCTGGGGAAGTACGAAGCCCAGTCTTCCTTGCGCTCGACAATGATCAACACTCGACTGGAAGTGCCAGTCGCTGCATTTAAATAAGTTGCCGCCGGCAAACTTTGCTCGGATACTTCGCGCCAATGACCCTGTACCGCTGACATAGAGATTGATCCGTTGGAGAACAAGACCTTTTCTATTAAGCACGAAGTTTTTCGAAAGTCTCGTTTCGTTACGCAACTTTTACGGTGGTCATATGAGTGCTGTTTTTCGTTTGGCGGTAGTTGAAGATCTGCCGGCGTTGCTGGCATTGGAAATGCAATGTTTCACCACGGACGGGCTCAGCCGTCGCAGTTTTCACTGGATGATTACCCGCGCCCACGCACAATTGCTGGTGGCCGAGCTCGACGGCCAAATACGGGGTTACGCACTGGCGTTGTTTCACCGTGGTACGTCGCTGGCCCGGCTGTATTCCATCGCGATTGCTGCCGAGGCGCGCGGGAGCGGGTTGGGTAAACAACTGCTGCAACGGATCGAGGCTTGCGCGCTGGAACATGATTGCGCGTATCTGCGCCTGGAAGTACGCACCGACAACCCCGCCGCCATTGCCCTGTATGAACGCAATGGTTACCGGCGATTTGCACTGATCCACGATTACTACGAAGACCATGCCGACGCGCTACGCCTGGAGAAACGCATTCTCCAGCATCGCGACTCGCGCAGCATCAAAGTGCCTTGGTACGGACAAACCACCGATTTCACCTGTGGCCCGGCGTGTCTGTTGATGGCCATGGGGGCACTGCAGTCAGAACGCTTGTTGGAGCGACGGGAGGAATTGCAGATCTGGCGCGAGGCGACCACCGTTTTCATGACGTCGGGGCATGGTGGTTGCAGTCCGCAGGGATTGGCGCTCGCGGCGTGGCGACGGGGATTTCGCGTGCGTCTGGAGTTGAGTCTGGCGGGGCCGTTGTTCCTCGACGGCGTACGCAATGAGCATAAAAAAGACGTCATGCGCCTGGTCCATGAAGAGTTCACCGCGCAGTTGGCGCAGACCGATGTCGAGCGAGTGATAGGTGCTGCGCTGGATTTGCCGCGCTTACTGCAAGCGGGAGGCCAACCGCTGGTGCTGATCAGCAGCTATCGGCTCACGCGATCGAAATCGCCGCATTGGGTGGTGGTGACCGATTGCGATGAGGATTTTGTTTATCTGCATGACCCCGACGTCGATCACAGCCAGCATCGCCAGCCCATGGACTGCCAGCATGTGCCGGTCAGTCATGGAGAGTTCGAGAAGATGTGCCGGTTTGGGCGGGGGAAGCTGCGGGCTGCTGTGATTCTTTACTCACGTAGTGATTAGCCTGCCCCTGACCCTGATTCTGACACTGACCCTTATGCTGATGCTGATGCTGATGCCGATGCCGATGCTGAACCTGTAGGAGCTGCCGAAGGCTGCGATCTTTTGATCTGGTTTTTAAAAACAAGATCAAAAGATCGCAGCCTTCGGCAGCTCCTACAAGGGCATGCATTTCAAAGTCAGGGCTTCAGGCCGATCTTATAGAGCGAACCCTTCTCCTCATCCGTCAGCACATACAAATACCCATCCGGCCCCTGTCGCACGTCACGAATGCGCTGTTTCAGTTCACCCAGCAAGCGCTCCTCATGCACGACCTTGTCGCCATCGAACTGCAAGCGAATCAACTCCTGGCTCACCAACGCGCCGACAAACAGGTTTTGCTGCCACGGCTTGAAGCGATCGGCATCGTAAAACGCCATCCCGGTGACACCCGGCGATTTTTCCCAGACATGGCGCGGATCGACACCCCCTTCAACAGTTTTTCCCTTGGCCTCCGGGATCGGCAGCAGCGAATAGTTGATGCCGTGGGTCGCCAGCGGCCAGCCGTAGTTTTTCCCGCGCTCGATGATATTCACCTCATCGCCACCGCGCGGGCCGTGTTCGTTTTCCCAGATTGTGCCGTTCCACGGGTTAAGTGCTGCACCCTGCGGGTTGCGAATGCCGTAGGCCCAGATTTCCGGGCGCACGCCTGATTGACCCACGAACGGATTGTCGTCCGGGACTTTGCCGTCCGGGTAGATCCGCACAATCTTGCCTTGCAGCTTGTCGAGATCCTGCGCAGTCGGCCGGTCGTTGTTTTCACCCAGGGTGATGAACAGATAACCATCGCGATCAAACACCAGCCGAGAACCGAAGTGGTTGCCGGTGGAGAGTTTTGGTTCCTGGCGGAAGATCACTTTGAAATCCTTCAGCGTCTTCAAGTCATCCGACAGGTAACCGCGCCCCACCGCCGTGCCGGCCTTGTCTCCCGCGCCGCCACCTTCGGCGTAGGACAGGTAAACCAGTCGGTCCTGTTTAAAGTCGGGTGACAACACGACATCCAGCAAACCGCCCTGCCCCTTGGCCCACACTTGCGGCACGCCGTCTATGGGTCCCGATAGCTTGCCATCGGCACCGACCACGCGCAGATTGCCCGGTCGTTCGGTCACCAGCATGCCTTGGCGATCCGGCAGGAAGGCCAGCGCCCATGGATGCTCAAGTCCTTGGGCAATCGTGGTGACTTCAAGAGTGCCTTGCTCGCTTTGCAGCTCTTGGGGGGCGGCGGCGAACACCGGAGCGCTTATCAGAGCGCCGGCGCACAGGCTGGCTAGAAGGGTTTTACGCAACATGCACGATTCCTTTTGTGGTTTCAAAGGCTGGCCGACCGTTTGATCTGCCGTTTAACGTTGAGTGTCGGTGCTTCGCGAAGGTGGGTTGGGAATGAAGTTGGGCGGCTTGCTGGGCACCGAGCGAATCGGCTGGCCATTGCCAATGCCCCTGTTGTCGAGCGTTGGCGGACGTGGCACGGGAACGGTGTTCGGCCCTCGGATGGGCGGCGAACTGGGCTGGGTGCCCTGCATGCTGTTGGGATTGGCCCGGCGAATCGGACTGTTATAGGGGTTGTTGCTGTTGCCGGTCGGACTCTGCGCCAGCACAACGTCCGCATGAACCAGACCGCCACTGAGTGTCAGGACGGCGATGCCAATCAGAAATCGGTTCATGAGACAGCCTCTCGATGTGCGTGGAGTAGAGCCTTCGAGTCCACGCTACGCTTCAGGTTCGGATTTGTTAACCCGTCGGTCTTAAACAACATGTAACACGGCTTGACCGAGCCAGACTGAAAACGCGCATTCTCCGGAAACTTTCGCGCCGGGCTTCAGGTCACCTGATCATCACTCGGAGAACTCACCATGGCTCGGGCAATCTGGAAAGGCGCGATCAGCTTCGGACTGGTCCATATCCCTGTCGCGCTGGTTTCAGCGACCTCGTCTCAAGGCGTGGATTTTGACTGGCTCGACAGTCGCAGCATGGACCCGGTTGGCTACAAGCGCGTCAACAAGGTGACCGGCAAGGAAGTTACCAAGGAAAACATCGTCAAAGGTGTGGCCTATGAAAAGGGCCGTTATGTGGTGCTCAGCGAGGAGGAAATCCGCTCAGCGCACCCGGTTTCGACCCAGACCATCGACATCTTTTCCTTCGTCGACGCCGAGCAGATCCCGTTACAGAACATCGACACACCCTATTACCTGGCGCCGGATAAGCGCGGTGGCAAGGTTTATGCGCTGTTGCGTGAAACGTTGAGCAAAACCAACAAGGTTGCCCTCGCCCGCGTCGTGTTGCACACGCGTCAGTATCTGGCGGCGCTGATGCCGCTGGAGTCAGCGCTGGTACTGGTGAAATTGCGTTGGCCACAGGAAGTACGCGGTCTCGACCAGCTGGAACTGGGCAGCGAAGTGACCAAGCCGCAGTTGGCCAAAGGTGAGCTGGACATGGCCAAACGTCTTGTCGAGGACATGAGCGGGGACTGGAGCCCCGAGGATTACAAAGACGAGTTCGAAGACAAGATCATGGCACTGGTGGAGAAAAAGGCCCATGAGGGCGAGATCGAGGATGTCGAGACGGTGGGTGGCGAGGAACAGCGCAAGACTGCCGATGTTATCGACCTGACCGAGCTGCTTAAACGCAGCCTCGGTGGCAAGGCACCGGCGAAGCCGAAGGCCAAAACGGCCGCGAAAGCAGCGCCGGCGAAGAAGACCAAAAAGGCATCCGGGGCATGACAGTTGAAGGATTGTCAGCTGACTGACAGGTTGTTTTTGAGAGAGTCATCGCGAGCAGGCCGGCTGCACGCAATTCCTGTAGGAGCTGCGGCACGCTGCGATCTTTTGATCTGGCCTTTAAAAAAAGCAAAGTCAAAAGATCGCAGCCTCGTTTCACTCGACAGCTCCTACAGTCAATCGCGCAGTTTCGAGGTCACTCAGATCAGGATGAAGATCGCCAGCAAACCACCAAAAATCGCCCACTTTTCCATGTAGTACCGCGCACGATTACGCTTTTTCAGCTCTTTGCCACGCAGCCGGATCTTGTAGATCTTGGTAAACAAGCGGTTGATCCCACCGGTACGGTCGCCCGCATCGTTGGGCGCACCGGCGGCAGACATCACCGTACGACTGAACCAGCGATTGAACGCGGCAGCCCAGCGATACTTCAGCGGTCGCTCAATGTCGCAGAACAGGATGATCCGGTTCTTGTCAGTGGTGTTTTCCGCGTAATGGATGAAGGTTTCATCGAACATCACCGCTTCACCGTCGCGCCAGTGGTAGTTCTCACCGTCGACGTTGATGTAACAACCCGCGTCGTTAGGCGTGTCCAGGCCCAAGTGGTAACGATAGGATCCGGCGTACGGGTCGCGATGGCGTACCAGTTTCGAACCTGGCGGCAGCTCGGCGAACATCGCAGCCTTGATCGAGCCGATGCTCTGCACCAGTTCCGTGGTGCGGGGGCACAGTTTCATGGCCGACGGATGGCTCTCGCCGTACCACTTGAGGTAGAAACGCTTCCAGCCGCTTTTGAAGAAGGAGTTGAAACCGACGTCGTCATATTGGTTCGAGCGCTTGATTTCCCCCGCACGTAGCAGGTTTTGGCCCTCTTCACGGATTTCTTCCCAGTGCGCCTGCAACGGGCTCAGGTCAGGAAATTCAGTCGGATCAAGGTAAGGTTTGTTCGGCTTTTTCGAGAACAGGTAGAGAAAGCAGTTGATCGGCGCCAGAAACGTCGAATGGTCGCTCAGTTGTCGCCCCAGTTTGTGGCGCACCCGGCCACGCAAGTGAACGTATGCAATGGAAATGACATAAATAGCAGCAATGATGAGTTTCACGGAATTCGTCACACGTCAGAAGTGAACAAACTGCGCGCCTGTCGGCCTGAGGCCCAGCGTCTTATGCAGTGGTCTGAGTACAAAATGGCACGTCCTTGAGCCCGCGCCGCTGTAGGGCGGTGGTTGAATGGATGGCATTTTAGCCACACTTTGTAACGGATAGTGAACCTTCATCTGTGAAAAACTGTCCCGCGATAGTGCCAATCGGCACCCGCGACGTCTTCGCCCTATCGTTTAAAGAGCCAGACCAGTACAATCGCCGCCAAACTTTACGCGCCCCCTTGGTTGATGCCGGGAACTCCCCGCTTCAGCGCACTTTGACTCGGGCCAAGCGCTACGGCCGCACCCTCGCTATTCAGAATGCTTCGCAGGAAAAACTCTTGATCTCTACAGCTAACATCACGATGCAGTTCGGCGCCAAGCCGCTCTTCGAAAACGTTTCCGTCAAATTCGGCGCGGGTAACCGTTATGGCCTGATCGGCGCCAACGGTTGCGGCAAGTCGACCTTCATGAAAATCCTCGGCGGTGACCTTGACCCGTCGGGTGGCCAGGTCATGCTCGAGCCGAACGTGCGCCTGGGTAAGCTGCGCCAGGATCAGTTCGCCTACGAAGAATTCACCGTAATCGACACCGTGATCATGGGTCACGAAGAGCTGTGGAAGGTCAAGGCCGAGCGGGATCGCATTTATTCGCTGCCGGAAATGAGCGAAGAAGACGGCATGGCCGTTGCCGAGCTGGAAACCGAATTCGCCGAAATGGACGGCTACACCGCCGAATCCCGTGCCGGTGAACTGCTGCTGGGCCTGGGTATCGGCATCGAGCAGCACTTCGGCCCGATGAGCGAAGTGTCGCCAGGCTGGAAACTGCGTGTGCTGCTGGCTCAGGCACTGTTCTCCGATCCGGAAGTGCTGTTGCTCGACGAACCGACCAACCACCTGGACATCAACACCATTCGCTGGCTGGAAAACATCCTGACCCAGCGTAACAGCCTGATGATCATCATCTCTCACGACCGTCACTTCCTGAACAGCGTGTGCACCCACATGGCTGACCTGGATTACGGCGAGCTGCGCCTGTTCCCGGGCAACTACGACGAGTACATGACCGTGGCGACCCAGTCCCGCGAGCAACTGCTGTCGGACAACGCCAAGAAGAAAGCCCAGATTTCCGAACTGCAATCGTTCGTCAGCCGCTTTTCGGCCAACGCCTCGAAAGCCAAGCAGGCCACTTCCCGCGCCAAGGCGATCGACAAGATCCAGCTGGCCGAGGTCAAGCCTTCGAGCCGTGTCAGCCCGTTCATCCGTTTTGATCAGAACAAAAAGCTGCACCGCCAGGCTGTCATGGTCGAGAAGATGGCCAAAGGTTTTGACGGCAAGCCACTGTTCAAGGACTTCAGCTTCCAGGTTGAAGCCGGCGAGCGCGTAGCGATCATCGGCCCGAACGGTATCGGCAAGACCACTCTGCTGCGTACCCTGGTCAACGAACTGACTCCGGATGCCGGTAGCATCAAGTGGACCGACGCCGCCGAGTTGGGCTACTACGCCCAGGATCACGCGCACGACTTCGAAGACGACATGACCCTGTTCGACTGGATGGGTCAGTGGACTCAGGGCGAGCAAGTGATCCGTGGCACTTTGGGTCGCATGCTGTTCTCCAACGACGAAATCCTCAAGTCGGTGAAGGTGATTTCCGGTGGTGAGCAAGGCCGCATGCTGTTCGGCAAGCTGATCCTGCAAAAGCCGAACGTGCTGATCATGGACGAACCGACCAACCACTTGGACATGGAATCCATCGAGGCGCTGAACCTGGCGCTGGAAAACTACCCGGGCACGCTGATTTTCGTCAGCCACGACCGTGAGTTCGTATCGTCCCTGGCCACTCGCATCATCGAGCTGAGCCCGGACGGCGTGACCGACTTCAGCGGTACGTATGACGATTACCTGCGTAGCCAGGGTGTGGTGTTCTAAAAAGCAGCTTCGAGTTTTCAGCTGCTAGCTGCAAGTCAAGAGCCCTGTCCATGTGACAGGGCTTTTTGCATTCAAGTGTTGAAGATCAAAAGATCGCAGCCTTCGGCAGCCCCAACACCGGACCGCTTTTGATCTTTGTAGGAGCTGCCGAAGGCTGCGATCTTTTGATCGTTAGCCAGCTTCCTTTTGTTCCACACCCACGCCATGATGCGAATTCTCCCACCGCCGCCCGCGAACGAGTCCTCATGTCTGCGCAGCAACTGCCACCACAAAGCTCCATGGCGATCACCGTGCAGATCGTCTCCATCGTTTTCTATACCTTTATTGCCTTCCTCTGCATCGGTCTGCCGATTGCGGTGCTGCCGGGTTATGTACATGAACAACTGGGTTTCAGCGCGATCATTGCCGGGTTGGTAATCGGCTCGCAGTACCTGGCCACCCTGCTCAGCCGACCGATGGCCGGGCGCATGTCTGACACCCTCGGCACCAAACGGGCGATCGTTTATGGCTTGCTGGGGATTGTGCTCAGTGGCGCGCTGACGCTGCTGTCCACGTTGCTGCAAAGCTATCCGCTGCCGAGCCTGCTGATTCTGATTCTCGGCCGATTGCTGTTGGGCATTGCGCAGGGGCTGATCGGTGTCGGCACCATCAGTTGGTGCATGGGCCAGGTCGGGGTTGAGCACACCGCCAGATCCATCGGCTGGAACGGCATCGCGTCGTATGGCGCCATTGCGATTGGCGCGCCGCTGGGCGTGGTGATGGTGGCCGAATACGGTTTCACCAGCCTCGGCATTTCGCTGTCGGTGTTGGCGGCGGGGGCATTGCTGTTGATCCGCAACAAACCTTCGGTGCCGGTGATACGCGGTGAGCGCCTGCCGTTTTGGGCCGTGTTCGGGCGGATTGCACCGTTCGGCGCGAGCCTCACGCTGGCCTCGATCGGCTACGGCACTCTCACCACATTTATCACCCTTTATTACCTCAACCGCGGATGGAGCGGCGCGGCGTATTGCCTGACGGTGTTCGGCGTGTGTTTCATTGTGTCGCGACTGCTGTTTATTTCGGCGATCAGTCGATTCGGCGGTTTCACCTCGGCCATCGTGTGCATGACCGTTGAAACCGTGGGGCTGGTGATGCTGTGGCTCGCGCCCTCCACCGCTTTCGCATTGATTGGCGCCGGACTGGCGGGTTTTGGCCTGTCGTTGGTGTATCCAGCGCTGGGGGTCGAGGCGATCAAGCAGGTCCCGGGCTCCAGTCGCGGAGCCGGGTTGAGTGCCTATGCGGTGTTCTTTGACTTGGCACTGGCGGTTGCCGGGCCGTTGATGGGCGCGGTGGCGTTGAATCTGGGGTATTCGTGGATTTTCTTCACTGCGGCGCTGTTGTCGGTGACGGGGCTGGGGTTGACCTTGATGCTCAAGCGCCGGGCAGTGGGTTGAAAAGCAAAGATCAAAAGATCGCAGCGTTCCGCAGCTCCTACATTGGATTGTGAACATCTGTAGGAGCTGCCGAAGGCTGCGATCTTTTGATCTTCCGTGTTACTGATCCGCAGTCTGCATCCCGGCCCGTGTAGGCCGGCCCAGCGCATGGGCGAAAAATCGACCCGCCTCGGAAATCAGGTTGCGATGGATGTCTTTGCGATCAACCCCATCGGCATCCGTGCACAGCGCCGGCATGGCAATAATCTGCTCTTCGTTGCACGGCGCCATGAACACAAAGTGCCCTGCCCCGGCCAGCAATTTGAAATCCGGTGCGGTCGGCAGTTTGCGCGCCAGTGCGGCAGCGTTTTTATCGAAAGCGACGAGTTTGTCGCCATCGCCGCTGTACAGCAGCACGGGCACATGCACGTCAGCCAACGTATGTCGGCCGAATTTCAAACTGAGCGGCGCCATCAGCAACAAGGCGTGCACGCGTGGGTCGGCCACCGGCTGCAAGTCATCACGGTCAACAATGAGCTCGCCTTGGGTGTTGCAGGCGTCGCGGTCGTCCGGGCGTTCCTGGCAATAGCGGCGCAGGCGATCCAGGTCCGGTTGTGCCCCCGAAAGAATCAACGCTGTCTCGCCCCCAGCCGAATAGCCGATCACGCCGACCTGTTCTGCATTGACGAATGGCGCCAGCATGGGGTCGCCAAGGGTCGCAGTAATCGCTTCGGAAATCTGGATCGGTCGCCCGTAAAGATTGCTCAGGGTGCCGAGTCGGCTGTGATCTTTGGAGTTGTCGCCGGGGTGAATCACCGCCACCACGACGAACCCCTTGCGCGCCAGCGACGTGGCGAGATCGTGCAGGGCCAGCGGCGTGCCGGTGTTGCCATGGGACAGCATCAGCATCGGGAAACGGCCCATGGCGACTTTGGTGTCTTCGCCCGCTTCGACCGAATAACCCTCGAGCAGGCTCAGGTGTTCGCGGTCGTTGGAGGGATAGAACGCGATGGCGCGCATCGGTTGCAAGTCGAGCGGATCGAGGAACGTCATCTCGTGGTAACCGACGCTCCACACAGGATGACGCCCGGGCGCCGCCTGCACTGAATTCAGGCTGCCGAGCAGGCAAATCAGTAACGTTGCACAAAGACGCATCACGGGATGCCCCACCCTGTTGTGACTCAATCCAAAGATCCGTTGCAGTGCGAGCCCCGAACGACGGGTAATCGATGTTCCGGGTCGACACTGCGCTCAGACGCTGATCGTTTGACTGCATAACCCGGGCCAGATTATGTAACAGTCAGAAACAAAAAACTCCGTATTTGGCCCTTGCGGAACCAGAATACAGAGTTTTTGAGAGACTACCTGAACATCAGCTGTTCTTTACGCAAGCCTTACGCGGCGGCGAACAGTTGCTCGCTGATCTTCGCTTGCGCGGCGGTCATGGCGTTGTTGCGCACTTCGTCACCGTACGCCAGGCCTTCGGCACGGACGATTTCGATGTCGGTGATGCCAAGGAAACCCAATACCAGCTTCAGATATTCTTCGTGAGCGATGCCGCTGGCCTGACCGGCGTGAATGCCGCCAGAGGTGGAAACGATCACCACTTTCTTGCCACCGCACAGGCCTTCAGGGCCGGCTTCGGTGTAGCGGAAGGTCTGACCGGCAACGGCAACGCGGTCGATCCACGCCTTGAGTTGCGTCGGTACGGTGAAGTTGTACATCGGTGCAGCGATGACTACAGCGTCGGCGGCGATGAACTCGGCCAGTGTCGAAGCGCTGAGGTCGGCTTCGTGTTGCTGTGCGGCGTTACGCAATTCAGCGGTGGTGCCGGCGGCAACCAGAGTGGTCGACGAGAAGTGGCTGATGGCATCGGCGGCCAGGTCACGGTAAGTCACCACAGCACTTGGCTCAGCGGCCTGCCAGGCTTTGACGACTTCGCTGCTCAACAGACGGGAAGCCGAGTTGTCGCCCAGAATGCTCGAATCGATATGCAGCAGTTTCATGTGGGATCTCCTGGAATGAATCGCCGGTGGCGACGGAATGGAGACAATCCTACGCAAGAAACCAATAGCTGATTAGCCGCCAGCAATGCGATAGTTCGTCCCACTGATAGAACAGTTGGGTACCAACCATGCAAGATCTCAACGATCTCTACTATTTCGCCAAAGTCGTCGAGGCTGGCGGTTTTGCGGCAGCCGGACGTCTGCTGGGGATTCCAAAGTCACGACTGTCACGCAGAATCGCCGAACTGGAAGAGCGCCTCGGTGCGCGTTTGCTGCAACGCACCACGCGCCAACTCAATCTCACCGCGGTCGGCGAGCGTTATTTGCGGCACTGTCAGGCGATGTTGCTGGAAGCGGAAATGGCCGATGAAGCCGTCGCCAGCATGTCCAGCGAACCGCGGGGACGTTTGCGGGTGTCCTGCCCTACCGGTCTTGCGCATGAAATGCTGCCGTGGGTGATCAGCGACTTTCTCGGCAAATTTCCTCAGGTGCAACTTGAAGTGGTGCTGCTTAATCGTCGGGTCGATCTGGTCGCCGAAGGCTTTGATGTTGCCCTGCGCGTACGCGAGCTGGGTGATGAAGACCCGTTGCTGGTCACCCGACGTCTGCGCCAGGCACAAACGGTGGTCGTGGCCAGTCCGACATTCATGCAAGGCCAGTCGATCAGCCATCCGCAAGAGCTGAAGAACCTGCCGGTGCTCGGGGCGCTGGAGGCCGATCGCTTGGTGCACTTGCGTTTACTCGATCAGCAGGGCAACAGCTTCGAACTGAGCATGGAAGCACGGCTGGGCATCGACGATTTTGTCGTGCGCAAGGCCTGCGTACTGGCCGGCCAGGGTTTCACGATGCTGCCTATGATGTTTTGCGAAGCGGAGCTGGAAAGCGGCGCTCTGGTGCAATTGCTGCCCGAGTGGTCGCTGCCCGGCGGTTGGCTGCAGGCAGTTTACCCGCATCGGCGTGGGGTCATGCCGGCGGTGCGTGCGTGGATTGATCACCTGGTCGAGTCGTTCAATGCCTGTGGGGAGCGGTTGTTATGAGCAAGGGAAAAATGAGCGAAGCGGACGTCGCCGCGTTTTGTCTGGCCTTGCCCGGCGCGCGCGAGGACTACAAGTGGGGTGGCGTGCGGGTGTTTTCGATTGCGGGCAACAAGATGTTTGCCTTGCAGGGTTTACGCGGGGATTCGCTGGCGTTCAAGGTCGACAAGGACCTGTTTCTTGGTCATTGCGATCGACCGGGGATTCATCCGGCGCCCTATCTGGCCCGGGCACAGTGGATCATCATGCACCCACCCTACCCGCTGGGCACCGAGGAATTGCAGGGGTTGCTGCAACGCTCGCATCAGTTGGTGGTGAGCAAGTTGCCGAAGAAAACCCGGGTTGGCCTACTTCTGTAACTCACTCCCTGTAGGAGCTGCCGAAGGCTCGGGCCGCGATCGGACGATCTTTTGATCTTGTCTTTTAAGATCAAAAGATCGTCCGATCGCGGCCCGAGCCTTCGGCAGCTCCTACAGGGGGTTTGCGGTGGGGTTAGAGCAGGGTTAGCAGATTCGAGCCAAGGAACAACTGGTCGATCCAGAACACCTGATGCAGCGCGACAATCACCCAGAACAGCATTTGAAACGACACCTTGCGCGTCTTGTGCCGGAATACCTGCTGGGCAATCAGCGCGCCCGGCCAACCGCCAGCCAGTTCCACGGCATGGAGGATGTTTTCCGGCGTACGCCACGCATCGGTGCGCGCCTTGCGTTTGTCTGCCCAGTACATGAAGAACGCCAACACGCTGACGATGCCGTACGCCGCCAGCGGCACCAGAGAAATGCCGCTCAGCCACATCGACAGCGAGCCGGCCAACGGCAACGCGCAGACGATCAACAGAACGACCAGCTTCAGTTTCAGGTTCTGAATGCTGCCACCGGACGGCCGACCTTCGGGTCGGCGGGCGCGCGAATCATTCATGCCTTGGCCGCCGTCCAGTCCACCCAGCCGAACTGCCACGTCGCCAGAATCACCAGCCCGAACACGATCCGATACCAGGCGAATGCCGCATAGCTATGGCTGCCAATGAACTTGAGCAAGCCGCGCACCGCGATCATCGCGAAGATAAACGCGGTGACGAAACCGATGGCAAACACCGGAAAATCCGCCGGCACAAACAGATCCCGATACTTGTAGCCCGAGTACACCGCGGCACCGACCATGGTCGGCATGGCGAGGAAGAAAGAAAACTCGGTAGCCGTCTTGCGCGACAGGCCGAACAGCAGGCCGCCAATGATCGTCGAGCCGGAACGCGAGGTGCCGGGAATCATTGCCAGGCATTGCGCGAAGCCGATTTTCAGCGCGTCGCTCCAGCGAATTTCATCGACCGTCTCGGCATGCACTTCATGCTGACGCTTTTCGGCCCACAACATGATCACCCCGCCCACCACCAGCGCGGCCGCCACGGTGATCGGGTTGAACAGGTATTCGTGGATAAGATCAGCAAAAATCACTCCCAACACCACGGCTGGCAAGAATGCGATCAGCAGATTAGCCGTAAAGCGCCGTGCACTTGGCTGGGTCGGCAAGCCGATGACCACGTCGAAAATCTTGCGGCGAAATTCCCAGACCACCGCGAGAATCGCGCCGAGCTGAATGATGATGTTGAACGCCATGGCCCGTTCGCCGCCGAAGTTGAGCAAGTCGGCAACAATGATCTGGTGTCCGGTACTGGAAATGGGCAAAAACTCCGTCAGCCCTTCTACAACTCCTAGTATCAATGCCTGCAAGGCGGTCCAAAGATCCATCAATCCCCCAAAGAGCGATGCACGCCGGCATGCCCCGATAGTATTTTTTTACGTTCACTGCGATCAGCGTAGCTGGTTAATGCTGGACCGATTCCGCGCGCACAGGATCCCTACGAAAGGGTCAAAATTCCGTGAAATAGCAACTTCGATTCAGGTTTTCACGCGCGGGGCCGAAATCCTAACAGACAAGCCTGAATAGCGCTGCCGCGTTATCCGACTTGGGTCGCGTATGCCCGCTCACGAAATCGTGGTTGGATGCTGGCGGTCGTTTATTACAAGAAAAAGAATCCGGAGTGACAGCGTTATGAACAGCTTGCGCAGTGTGTCGATCAGCCGACGCTTGTGGCTCATCTTGATTGTGGCAGTGGTCATGTTGCTGACCTTGGGCGTGTTGATGCTCAAGCAGATCCACGATGACCTGTATCACGCCAAAGCCCAGAAAACCCAGCATGTGGTGCAGACCGCCAGCGGCCTGCTGACCTATTACCATGACCTGGAAACCGCCGGCACGCTGACCAAGGAAGCCGCGCAGAAACAAGCCCTCACCGCCATCCGTGGCCTGCGCTATGACCAGAGCGATTACTTCTGGATCAACGACCTCACGCCCGTAATGGTCATGCACCCGACCAACCCCAAGCTCGAAGGCCAGAACCTGTCGGCGATCCGCGATCCGGACGGCTTTGCGGTGTTCAACGAGATGGTCGCGATTGCCAAGTCCAAGGGCGCCGGCATGGTCGACTACCGCTGGCCGAAGCCTGGCGCGAGTGAGCCGGTGGCGAAAACTTCTTACGTGAAATTGTTCGAACCGTGGGGCTGGGTGCTTGGCTCTGGGGTTTACGTCGACGACGTGCAGGCCGAATTCAAGAGCCAGATGATCAAGGCCACCGTTATCGGCTTGGTGATCGCCGTGATCATGGCGCTGTTGGTGATCCTGATCGCGCGCAGCATCGTGCGCCCCTTGCAGGAGACCGTGAACGCCATGGCCAACATCGCCAGCGGCGAAAGCGACCTGACCCGCAGCCTCGACACCCACGGCAAGGATGAAGTCACCGAACTGGCTCACCACTTCAATGCATTTACCGCCAAATTGCGCGGGGTGATCGGTGAGTTGCAGGTGTCGGCCAGCGCGCTCGGTCAATCGTCCAGCGAACTGGGCAACGATGCCTCGCAGGCCCAACAACGTAGCCAGCAACAGTCGCAACAAATGGAGTTGGTCGCCACCGCGATCAACGAGGTGACTTACGGCGTGCAGGACGTGGCGAAAAACGCCGAGCATGCGGCCGCCGAAATGCGTGATGCCGAGGCGCAGGCGCAACAGGGCCAGATCAATATCGACGGCAGCCTGCAACAGATCGACAAGCTCTCGGGCACCATTGACCAAGCGGTCGAGGTGATTCGCACCCTGGCCACCGAAAGTACCCAGATCGGCAGTGTGCTGGAGGTGATTCGTTCGATCGCCGAGCAAACCAACCTTCTCGCCCTCAACGCGGCCATCGAAGCAGCACGGGCCGGTGAACAGGGTCGTGGATTTGCCGTGGTGGCGGATGAAGTGCGCTTGCTGGCGCAGCGTACGCAGAAGTCGACAGCGGAAATCCAGTCGATGATCGAACGCCTGCAAAATCATTCCGAGGCAGCGGTCAAGGTTATCGGTGACAGCAGCAAGGCGTCGCAACTGACTATTGAACAGGCTGGGCTGGCCGGCGCGAGCCTGAATGCCATCGGCCAGGCATTGCGCAATCTCAATGGCCTGAACGCATCGATTGCCAGCGCCACGCTGCAACAGGCGCATGTGGTCGAGGACATCAATCAGAACGTTACTCAAGCGGCGGGTCTGTCGCACAGCACGGCCGTGGCGGCAGAACAGTCGAGTGCGGCCAGCGTAAGACTTGGCCAGTTGAGCGAACAACTCAACGGCCTGCTGCGCCAGTTCCGCGTCTAACGCCATTCTCCTGTAGGAGTGAGCCTGCTCGCGATAACGGTGGATCTGTCGGTAGAGATGTCGCCTGACCCACCGCTATCGCTGGCAAGCCAGCTCCCACAAGTTTTTGTGCAGCGCCATCATTTTGAGCACTAAATAAATCCATGTGGGAGTTGGCAGGCTTTGTCGGCGTGCCACAAAGGCTGAGCACCGCAAAAAATCCATGTGGGAGCTGGCTTGCCAGCGATGAGGGCCCAACATTCAGCATCATTGTTGAGTGTGCCGACGCTTTCGCGAGCAAGCTCGCTCCTTGGGTCCTTCAGTGTTCTGGCGAATACAGTACAATCCGCCCCCTCTTTCAACTCCCCCCCAAGGAACCCACATGTCCGGGCTTGAACTGTTTGCCGCCGCTCTCGGTGTCATTGCCGTGTGGCTGACGGTCAAACAGAATCCGTGGTGCTGGCCGATCGGGCTGGTCATGGTGTTGCTCTATAGCTGGATCTTCTTTGAAGTGAAGCTGTATTCGGACATGTTGCTGCAAGTGATCTACGCCGCGCTGCAGGTTTATGGCTGGTGGCAATGGACGCGCGCCGGGACGATGCACGACGGGCGACAAGTCACCCGCCTGGATGCTCGCTCGATTGCGCTTGGCCTGAGTGTCGGCGCAATTGGCAGCGTGTTGCTGGGGGCTGCGATGGCGCATTGGACTGACGCTGCGCAACCGTGGCTGGACGCGGCGCTCACCGGGTTCAGCCTGGTCGCGCAGTTGTGGATGGCGCAGAAACGCCTGCAATGCTGGGCGCTGTGGTTCGTGCTCGATGTGATTTTTGTCGGGCTGTTCCTTTATAAGGGGCTTTACCTCACCGCGGGCCTGTACGCACTGTTCACCGTGATTGCCATTCAAGGCTGGCGCGAATGGCGCGCCGACCCGGCATTGCGCACATGAAGGTCGTGGTTCTGACCGGTCCGGAATCCACTGGCAAGAGCTGGCTGGCGGCGGGCCTTCAGCAACAGTTTGGCGGTCTGCGGGTGGACGAGTACGTGCGCTGGTTTATCGAGCAGAACCCGCGTGACACCTGCCTGACCGACATCCCCGAGATCGCCCGCGGGCAACTGCAATGGGAAGATCAGGCGCGGGCGCAGCAACCGTCGCTGCTGATTCTCGACACCCACCTGTTGAGCAATATTCTCTGGAGCCAGACCCTGTTTGGCGCGTGCCCGGACTGGCTGGAAGGCGAGTTGCTGGCGCGCCATTACGACCTGCACCTTCTTTTGTCCCCGGAACGAATTGACTGGACCGATGACGGTCAGCGCTGCCAACCGGACCTTGATCAGCGCCTGGCGTTCTACCAGGCCACGCGCGATTGGCTGGCGCAGCATCGGCAACCGTGCCAGATCATCCACGGCGACTGGGCCGAGCGCCAGGTGCAAGCCTTTGCGGCAGTCGCAAAGCTGTTGGCCGAGTAAACCGCCTGATGGGTCACTTGCCCCACTGTTTCACCCTGTTTTGGGGGCAAAGTGTCCATTCCTGAAACACTCGCCTGAGTGCAGAGTGGCCGTTTCAGCGGCATTCATCGCTTTGTCATGGCACTTGTTACGCCACTGATACACATCCCGGCAAACCCTTGTTCCAGAGCTTTGTTCAGCCAATAGACGGGCTGGCGAGACTGCTTGTGTTTCAACGATGAAACACCCTGTGCATCGACTCTGCGCGTGCTTGCGGTAACCCGCTGGAAAACAACAACAATTCAAAAGCGGCACAGCTTTCGCTATCTCCTTCACAACGCTGACAAGGGCAGCCCACTGAAGAAGGAATTGCAGCCGTGGGGAATATCAAAAAAAGCATGACCTGCCTTCTGCTGATCGGATCAGCAGCCAGCGCATTTATCGGTTTCAACGTTCAGGCCGAAGGCAATGGCGTGATCGTCCTTGATCGCGATGTTCAGCCTATCCCAATCGGCCGCAATGGCGGCAAAGACCCCTACCCGACGACCGTCAACGCCAACCCCTCCGCTCGAATCAACCAGACCCTGAGCAGCACTGAACTCAGTGACGGTGACTTCGCCGGGATCGCCAGTGGTTCTTCGATACGCGGCAACATGAACACGCCTGCTTCGAACCTTCCGGGCATGAACACGCTGACCAACACCAACGGCTTGCCGGGCATGCGCACTGGCACCGGCGGCGGCGCTGGCGGCTCGATCTCCAATACCGTCAACCGCGCCATGAGCACCGGCCTGGCCCCCCTGACCCGCATGGCCGGAGGCCAATGAGATGAATCGCACTCTTCTTCTCCTCGCCTTGCTCGGTTGCACCAGCGCCATGGCTGACCCAAGTTCAGTCAACAGCGCAAACATTCAGGATTCAGGCATGCAATACCGCGGCAATTTCAACGTCAACCAGGCCGCCGGTGACCAGATGCAGCAAGCCAACACCAAGGCAATTGCCATCGGCACCGAATCCCACGCCTCCACTCGCGTCATCCAGAAGATCGACACACCTGCCGATCGCTCGATGAACGCCAGCGCCAACATCGGCGGCAACTCTTTCAGTAATGGCAACGGAGTTCTGGGCGTGAACCAGGGCGCTGGGGCCAACAACCAGATGGCCAACGTGACGCGAATCAGCATCAGTGCTGCCCCGCAGAGCGTTGACGATAGCGCCCTTTCGCAACAGAACGTGGCGTTGTTACCGAGCTCAGGAGCAACTGGTACCTCACCCGGCAGTCGCCAGGTCACGACAAGTGATCAGGCCTTCACCGGCAGCCGCGGGGTAATCCAGGTGAACCAGAGTGCCGGGGTGGGGAACCGAATGGCCAACACCCTGAGCATCCGGGTCGCAGACTGACCCAAATAAAAAGCAGTGCAATTAGAAAGTACCAACACTTAACCAACTAATAAGCACGACGGAGAAACACCATGAAACCTACAATGGCTCTCAAACCACTGGTTTTCGCACTTGCAGCAGTGATGGCTATCGCAGCACAGGCAGGCGGTCGTGATGACGATCATGGTAATGGACACGGCAACGGTCATGGTAATAACCAGCCTAGGGGCCCAAGCCTTGAACAACTGCTGCAAATCACTGCAGGCGCCGGCGCCGCTGTGCTCGATGAGCAAGACAGCGACGGCAACGTTGTCAAAAACCAGGGCACGCTGAATAACGCTAACGCCAGTGACTCGCTCAACAACTCCAACGGCAACATGGGCGCCAACGTGGCAGCCGGCGACGGCAACCAGCAGGACAACGCTGCTGCATTGGCCACCGCTGACGAAAGCTTCATCTTCGGTAACGCTGTTGCTGCCTCAAGCGCCACTCAAACCAACAACAACAACTATGTGAAAAACTCGTCCACCTTCAACAACGCCACGCTCAACAACGCAGGCAACAATGGTTCCGGCAACATCGGCATCAACGTCACTGCCGGTAACTTCAACCAGCAGAAAAACAACCTGGCGATCGCCGTATCCGGTGGCCGCGTAGCTCAGGCTGCTGCATCTGCCAACCAGTCTTCCACTGGCCTGGTTGTAGAAAACAAAGGCGTGCAGGCCTACAAAACCGACACCCTCACCGGCACTTATGCCGCTGCCGGGACGTTCAAGGCAAAAGGCACTGCAACCATCGAAGACGATAATGATCACGGCGGTTGGGGCAATCGTGGCGGCGGCCACGGCGGCAACGATGATCAGAAAGCCAAGTTCGAAGCCGTGGGTACCTTTGGCCTCGCTGGCGTAACCACTCAGCAAGTGATGACCAAAGACGGCTGGAAAGCGCCAGTGGTCAACAATGCCAACATGACCAACTCGATGAACAACTTCTCCGGCAACGGTGGGGCCAACGTCTCGTCTGGTGTGGGCAACCAACAAAGCAACTCGCTGTCCATCGCCGCAGGTTGCAGAGCCTGCCTGTAATCGCGATCGAACGAAAGCCCCGGAAACGGGGCTTTTCCTCAGTCCGCAAAGGCGTATCGATCATGCGTAAGTCTGCCCTTCTCGCTTTGCTGTGCGTGTGCGGTCTGACTCAGGCGGCACAGATGCCTGTGGCTGCCTTGCCGGGCGGCACACTCGTCTACAAGGACGTGCAAAGCATTCGTGAGCGCAAGTTTGCCGACATTGTCGAACAGAAAACCGATTTCAGCTGCGGCGCTGCCGCACTGGCCACGGTGTTACGCCAGGCTTATTGGCTCGACGTCGATGAGGAGCACATCATCAAAGGCATGCTGGTCACTGCAGACCAGGACCTTGTTCGTACTCAAGGCTTCTCCATGCTCGACATGAAGCGCTACGTTGAAAGCATCGGCATGCGTGCCAGAGGCTACCGGATACCGCCCGAGAAGCTCGAAGCGGTGACGATTCCGGTGGTGGTACTGATAGATATTCGCGGCTACAAGCATTTCGTCGTGTTGCAGCGTGCAGACAAGGAGTGGGTTTACATCGGAGACCCTGTCCTGGGTCATAAGCGCTACAAACACGATGACTTTGTCAAAGGTTGGAACGGCATTGTCTTCGCCATCGTCGGTCCCGGGTACGACAAGGCCAACGCCTTGCGCAGTCCACCGGTACCGTTGACGGCCAAGAACCAGCTGGATGGCTTCAATCCTGTCAAAGATGCTGAATTGATGGATTTCGGGTTCATACAGAGCGACTTCTTTTAATCGCCGACTATATAAAAAGGGACTGGATGTCCCGGGAGCAGCAGATGAAAACCTCATACTGGCTGGCCGCCGCCTGCCTGGCGGCGAGTGCTTCAGGCTATGCCAATGCAGGATTCACACCTATCGAAATCAAGGACCATGAGCTCGCCGAGCTGCGTGGTCGTTATGTCATGCCGGGGCGAATCATCAGCTTCGGCATTGTCATGAGCAGTACCTGGCGCAACGCCAGCGGTGACTTGATCGGAGCAGCGACCTCGATGCAGATCCAGGCCGCGACGGTAAAACCGGAGTTCTACGTCTCGACCATCAAGGAACACGGCAATGGCAGCACCCCGACGCTGGGTACTGGCAGTGTCATCGGTGGCGCGGGGCTCAACAGCAGCCAGGGCGTGACGCAAAGCGTACGCGCCGCCGGCGACAGCAATACCGCCAACAACAATGTTGCTATCAACGTCAGCGAAGCCAGTCAGGCGCCAGCGCTGACCCCTTCTCAAGGCCAGGCGCTGGTCGCCGGACAAACCATCAGTGGCAGCAACGCTGCGGGCAGTGTCGCGGTGTCGGCCACTGGCGGCGGCGTTCAAATGGCTATTCAAGCCAGCGGCAATCAGGGAACTGCACTGCAACAAGTCGCCCAGGGCGGTTTACTGCAGAACACTCGATTGCTGGGCAGCGCCAACGTGGTCAATAACCTGACTCAACTCAACGTCGTATTGAACAATAACGGCAGAAGCGCCGGCGCACTGGACTGCAACCTGACTCAACTCGGGGCCCTACGCAATATCGGATATTGAACTACGCTGAGTCTCGATCATTGGGCATAAAGGGACGGCTTATTCATGTATCGATCAGTATCACTGCGTGCCGCAGTGTGTTTGAGCACTCTTCTCCCTGCCGCAATGTTGCAAGCGGCTCCCAACGCGGATGTAGAGGCCCTGAAACAGGAACTTCTGGAGCTCAAGCAACGCTACGAAGTACAACAAAAAGCCCTGGCGGTACTCGAGCAACGGGTCCGCCAGGTTGAGGAACAACCCTCTGCCCCACCGCCAAAACGGCTGGCGAAATCGCCGTCGGACATGAAAGGCAATCGCGTCGCCACCGGCACCGGTGCTGCCGCAGCATCAGGAGGAGCCGCCGGGGGCAGCGGCGCCTCTTACGGGCAATCTCTGGCTGACGATTCACAACCGGCGCAAAGCGTCTCCAACCTTTATGACGAGGCCAGCGGCTTCTTCGGCGGCGGTAAGTTCAGCGTTGAAACCGGCGTTACTTATTCACGCTATGACACCCGCCAGTTGATTCTCAACGGCTTCCTGGCACTGGACTCGATCTTTCTCGGCAACATCAACCTCGACCGGATCAAGGCCGACACCTGGACCCTTGACCTCACGGGCCGCTACAACTTCGACAATCGCTGGCAGTTCGACCTGAACGTGCCGGTGGTGTATCGCGAGTCGACGTATCAGTCGGGCGGCGGCAACGAGGGTGCGGCAGGCGTTACTACCGAGGAAACCGTCACCAAGGATCCAACCCTCGGCGACGTCAACTTCGGTATTGCGTACAAGTTCCTCGACGAGTCGGTCAACACGCCGGATGCAGTCGTCACCTTGCGGGTCAAGGCGCCAACCGGCAAGGATCCGTTCGGCATCAAACTGCGTCAGACCGACGCCAACTCCAACCTGTTCGTGCCTGACACCCTGCCGACCGGCAACGGCGTCTGGTCGATCACACCGGGCATCTCGCTGGTCAAGACGTTTGACCCGGCCGTGCTGTTCGGTAGCCTGTCCTATACGCACAACCTCGAGGAGTCGTTCGACGATATCAGCTCCACCGTCAACCAGAAAAACCCGGGCAAGGTGAAGATCGGCGACAGCTTCCAGATCGGCGCCGGTATTGCCTTTGCACTGAACGAGAAGATGAGTATGTCGTTCTCGGTATCCGACCTGGTGCAGCGCAAAAGCAAACTGAAGCAGGATGGCGGGGATTGGGAGTCGGTGGTGTCCAGTGACGCCAACGCCGGTTACTTCAACGTCGGCATGACAATTGCGGCCACCGACAACCTGACCATCGTACCCAACCTGTCTATCGGTATAACCGAGGATGCCCCGGACTTTTCCTTCAGTCTGAAATTCCCGTACTACTTCTAAAGCAACAGCAAAGATCGCAGCCTGCGGCAGCTCCTACATAGATCTAATGTAGGAGCTGCCGCAGGCTGCGATCTTTTGCTTTTGAGCTATCTAACTAACGAATCTGATGCTTGTGCAGCAGCCGATAAAACGTCGGCCGCGAAACCCCAAGCACTTTGGCGGCAATACTGAGGTTGTCGCTGTGCCGGTTCAGCACATCGCACAGGGCCTGGCGTTCGGCGCGGGTCTTGTAATCTTCCAGGGTGCCCATGGGCGTGGCGATCGAATGCTGGCTGATCAGCCCCAGATCCCGCGCTTCGATCTGCCGACCTTCGGCCAACACCAGGCCGCGACGAACGCGGTTGGCGAGTTCACGGACATTGCCGGGCCAGTCATGCTTGCCCATGGCAATCAACGCATCTTCGCTGAAGCTGCGCGGCCGGCGGCCCGTTTCGTGGCTGTAGAAATGTGAGAAGTGATTGGCCAGCATCGACAGATCCCCATGCCGTTCGCGCAACGGCGCGGTGACGACTTGCAGCACGTTGAGCCGGTAATACAGGTCTTCACGAAAGCGCTTCTTCTCAATTGCCGCCTCGAGGTCGACGTGGGTCGCCGCCAGAACGCGCACATCCACCGCAATAGGCTGACTGCCACCGACCCGCTCGATGTGTTTCTCCTGCAGAAAACGCAGCAGATTGGCTTGTAATTCCAGCGGCAGATCACCGATTTCATCCAGAAACAACGTGCCACCGTTGGCCGCCTCAATACGCCCGACCTTGCGTTGATGAGCGCCGGTAAACGCACCTTTTTCGTGGCCAAACAGTTCGGACTGAATCAGATGTTCGGGAATCGCCCCGCAATTGATCGCCACAAATGGCTTGCTGTGGCGTTGGGATTGGCGATGCAGCGTGCGCGCGACAAGCTCCTTGCCGGTACCGCTTTCGCCACGGATCAACACCGGCGATTCGGTGGGCGCCAGTTTGCTGAGCAACTTGCGCAGTTCGCGGATCGGTTTGCTGTCGCCGAGCAGTTCATGCTCGGGCTGATCCACGTGAATCGTGCCCTGCCCGCGCAGCCGCGCCATGCCGAAGGCCCGGCCGAGCGTGACTTGCACCCGCGACACGTCGAACGGCAAGGTATGAAAATCGAAAAACCATTCGCAAACGAAGTCGCCAACGTTCTGCAAACGCAGAACTTCCTGATTGAGCACAGCGATCCATTCGGTGCCGCTGCGGCTGATCAGCTCCTTGACGGCTTCAGGTCGCTCCAGATGAAAGGGCTGCAAACGCAAGAGCCCGACATCACAGCTGCGGTCGGCAGCGTTTTCCAGGGTACAACTGTCGACATCCCACCCTACCGCGCGCAAACCGGGTAACAGGCGATGGCAGTCGTCGCACGGATCGACCACCAATAAACGTCGTAACGCAGGCGCTTCGCTCATGACTGTTCCTTGGCGCCAAATTTTAGGAAAAGGTTGAAAAAACAGTCATTTGGCAGACCTGGCTGTAACATTAGCAAGATTTTGACAGCGCCTTGTATCGATTGCTTATAGGTGTACAAGCAAACTCGTTATAAGAACTGCAGTTGTTAGTTAGCTATCGACTTATGTCTAGATGAATCCCAGTTAATAAGCTTTCGCCAAGCTTTCAAAACCGGTTTAAAACCGGGTATATGAAAGAAAGTCGAAATTTCTTTGCCAAGAGTGTGACCTGCTCCGGGGTTGCGTGCATCAGTACAAGTAACCAGCCGAACGGTAAGCCCAACCGACGGCACATCACTTGATTGGGCACTACAGAGAGAAGACCCCATGACCGCCCCGCTCCGTATCAACGAAGCACTTTTGATTGCCAACCACGCCTTCAAGCCTTTCCAGTGCGTGGCCTGGGCGCCACAAGACGGCAATGGCGAACTGAGCCTGACCGTTATCGACCGCACCAACTCCCACATCGGTCGCAAACAGATTCCAAGCAGCGCCTACTCCGATCCGGCACAACTTGAGCAACTGCTGCAGCAAGCTCGTGCTGAACTGAGCGACGAAGGTTACACGCTGCAATCCTGGTCGATGCCGCACTGATAACCGGGTGACGCGGATGACTTCCTCGTCATCCGCCCTACTCTTGTTAGTTGCTGTTTCTGGTTAATCCTCGATACTTTTGTACAACTTTCGGCAACACCCTCCAGCGTATTTGCTTGGCACGCTTGCATTCGGTTCAAAAAGACACTGTTCTGGCACAGTGCGACCCTCCACCTGTTAGTTCTTACAGTTGTACTTCCCTCAGTTCAGGTTTTGAATGTTCCGCTCATGCAGTTACCAGCCGGTTTGCGGTCTTGGTCAACTCGCAAGGAGATGCGTGCATGTCCACCCTGAACGCCTTTGCGCTCCCAGCCTTAATGAATAATGCCGGTCAACTTGACCAGACCTTCGCCTTCCGCGGCGTTGCTCAGGTGTATTTCGCCGGCAGTTTGTCCAGCCTGACCGGGGATGTTGCGCTCGATGCGCAAGGTCGGATTCTGGTGGCGGCGAAAGTCGGAGTTGCCGAGGGCAGCCGTTTCGGTCTGGCGCGGTTGCTCGCGGATGGTTCTGCTGATTTGTCCTTCGGCAATCAGGGCAGCGTGATTGACACGTTTACTCATGGTTTCGAAGCGATGGCCGGCAAAGTCCAGGCACTGGCCGATGGACGCATCCTGCTGGCCGGTTTGCACTATGAAAACAGCCATCGCACTTTGCCCGCCTTAGCCTTGTTCGATGCGCAAGGCAATCCGGATCAGACGTTCGGCGACAACGGCCGGCAGGTCGTGCGCCTGCCGGGCGACCTGTCCATGGGCACCCGCGATAGCTGGCTCCCGCCCGGTGTACCGGGTGCCGAAGCCTGCGATTTCGCGGTTCAGGACGACGGGCATATTCTGCTGATCGCCAATCATCATTTCGAACTTGCCGATCACGCCGGGATGCTGATTCGCCTCAAACCCGATGGTTGTCTGGATGAGGCTTTCAACGGTCGCGGCTTCGTGATGATCCGCCATTTGCTGCTCAATACCTGGCTCAGCAGTCTGTTGTTACAGGCTGACGGGCGGATCGTGGTTGGCGGATCGATCGACTTTCCGCAGCAAGGTCTGTTGGCGCGGTACCTGCCCGATGGTTGTCTTGATGAACGATTTGCAGTGGATGGTTTCATGGCGTTCACCGCCCAAGGTAAAAGTGCACTGGTCAGTCAGATCCTTGAATCCACCGAATCGCTGCACTGTTTCGGCAGCAGTCGCGACCCGATCCGCTGCCTCACGCTCAGCCTGCACTCTAATGGTCGCCCGGACTCGCACATCGGCAATGGCCAGTCGCAACTGCTCGAAATCGGACCCAGCGGCTGCCAATGGAGCGCCGCACAACGCATGGCAGACGGTCGGATGATCGCGGTGGGAGCAACCATTGGCGGTGTCGAGGCAGACTTCATCGTCGCTCGTTATCACGCCGATGGCAGCCTCGACCCAAGCTTCGGCGATGGCCGCGGCTGGCTGCGCACACGCCTGGGCCGCAGCCTCGACACGGCCAACTCACTGGCCGTGCAAACAGACGGTTCAATCTTGGTCGGCGGCTATTCGCTGGATGGCAACTACCGGGCGATGGTTGCGCGCTACACAAATCAATAAATTTTCCCTGGCACAATTACGCCCCTGTAGGAGCTGCCGAAGGCTGCGATCTTTTGATTTTAAAAAAAGATCAAGAGATCGCAGCCTGCGGCAGCTCCTACAGGACACCGTATCCAGCAGTTAGAACTTGAACTCGGCTGAAACATCCGGCAACTTGCGCGCTTCAGAATACAAGGAGCAACCGATGTCCGGTTCAATCGCCCAGGCGTTCGCGCACAACTTTCTCGGGCACTCGCCACGTTGGTACAAGGCGACCATCGTCGGTTTCCTGATCCTCAATGCGCTGGTGCTGTTCACCGTCGGCCCCGTCGCGGCGGGCTGGCTGTTGGTGATCGAGTTCATTTTCACCTTGGCCATGGCCCTCAAGTGCTATCCGCTGATGCCCGGTGGTTTGCTGTTGATCGAAGCCCTGCTGCTGAAGATGACCACGCCGCAGGCGCTCTACGATGAGCTGGTGCACAACTTCCCGGTGATCCTGCTGTTGATGTTTATGGTCGCCGGCATCTACTTCATGAAAGACCTGCTGCTATATCTGTTTTCGCGACTGCTGTTGGGCGTGCGCTCCAAAGCGATACTGTCGCTGATGTTCTGCTTTCTGTCGGCGTTTCTCTCGGCGTTTCTCGATGCCCTGACGGTGACCGCAGTGATCATCAGCGCAGCGGTAGGTTTTTACTCGGTCTATCACCGGGTGGCCTCGGGCAACGATCCGCGCCAGGACAGCGAATTCAGCGACGACCAAAACCTGCCGACTTTGCACCATGCCGACCTGGAACAATTTCGCTCGTTCCTGCGCAGTCTGTTGATGCATGGCGCGGTCGGCACAGCGCTTGGCGGCGTCTGCACGCTGGTGGGCGAGCCGCAGAACCTGCTGATCGGCCATGAAATGGGCTGGCATTTTGCGGAGTTCTTCCTGAAAGTCGCACCGGTGTCCTTGCCGGTACTGGCGGCGGGCCTGGTGACCTGCGTGTTGCTGGAAAAACTGCGCTGGTTCGGTTACGGCACCCTGCTGCCGGACAACGTGCGCGCCGTACTGGCCAACTACGCCGCCGAAGACAACGCTGAACGTACCGCACGCCAGCGCGCGGCGCTGCTGGTGCAAGGCACCGCCGCGCTGATCCTGATTGGCTGCCTGGCCTTCCACGTGGCAGAGGTCGGCCTGATCGGTTTGATGGTGATTGTGTTGATTACCGCATTTACCGGAATCACCGATGAGCATCGTCTGGGCAGTGCGTTCAAGGACGCCATGCCGTTTACCGCATTGCTGGTGGTGTTTTTTGCCGTGGTAGCGGTGATTCACGATCAACAGCTGTTTGTGCCGCTGATCACGTGGGTACTGGCGCTGCCGGCGGATCAACAACCGGGTATGCTGTTTATCGCCAACGGCCTGCTATCGGCCATCAGCGACAACGTGTTTGTCGCGACCATCTACATCACCGAAGTGAAGCAGGCATTTCTCGCCGGCCACATGAGCCGTGAGCATTTCGAGACGCTGGCGATTGCGATCAACACCGGCACTAACCTGCCGAGCGTGGCGACGCCGAATGGTCAGGCAGCGTTTCTGTTTTTGCTGACGTCGGCAATTGCGCCGCTGGTGCGGTTGTCTTATGGGCGGATGGTGTGGATGGCAGTGCCTTACACCGTGGTGATGGGGTTGTTGGGCTGGTATGCGGTGAGTTACTGGCTGTGACCACAACTCCCTGTAGGAGCTGCCGAAGGCTGCGATCTTTTGATCTTGATTGTTAAAAAAAAGATCAAAAGATCACAGCCTTCGGCAGCTCCTACAGGGGTTCCGTGATTCAGGGTTTCGGTGATTCAGGGCTCAGCGAGGGAGGATGTATTTCTCGATCGCCTGGGCCACACCGTCTTCAGTGTTTGCGCCGGTAACCACATCGGCCTGACGCCGCACCGCTTCTTCCGCCTGCCCCATGGCAATCGACAGCCCCGCGCAATGGAACATCGCCGGGTCGTTGCCGCCATCACCAATTGCCGCCGTTTGTTCCAGCGCAATACCGAGATGCGCAGCAATCGTTGCCAGCGCGGTGCCCTTGTTCGCCTCCAGCGCCGTGACGTCGAGGTACACCGGTTGTGAACGCGAGACTTGCGCCATGCCGTTGACCTTGGGCAACAGGCGCGCTTCGAGCTCGATCAGAAATTCAGTGTTGTTACTGGTCGCGACGATCTTGTCGATGCGCTCCAGATACGGTTCAAAACTCTCCACCACCACCGGCGGATAACCGAGGCCATGCTGCTCGCGCGGCACCATCGGCCCGTTCGGGTCTTTGAGCAGCCAGTCACCGCCGCTGAACACCCAGACTTCAACATCAGGCTGGTCCGCGAAGGTCGCCAGTGCAATCAGTGCGGTCGTCGCCGGCAGGTAATGCGCCACCAGCAGACTGCCGTCCGGATTGACGATGGTGCCGCCATTGAACGCCGCCGTCGGCAGGTCGACGCCCAAGGCTTCGATCTGTTGCAGCATGGCTTTTGGCGGGCGGCCAGTGGCCAGGCTGAACAGCACGCCCGCTTCACGCAACGATCGAACGGCGTCGATGGTGCGCTGGCTCAGACTGTGATCGGGCAGCAACAGCGTGCCGTCCATATCGCTCAACAAAAAACGGATAGGCTCGCTCATCCCAGACCATGCCAGACGCGACCATCGCGAGTCAGCAGATCTTCGGCAGCCTGCGGGCCGTCTTCACCGGCGGCATAGGTCTGTACGCTCGCATCCTGCTGCCAAGCGTCAAGGAACGGCTGCACGGCGCGCCAGCCGTTCTCGATGTTGTCGGCGCGCTGGAACAGTGTCTGATCGCCAGTCAGGCAGTCGTAGATGAGTGTTTCGTAGCCGGTCGACGGCTGCATCTCGAAGAAATCCTTGTAAGCGAAACCCAGTTCGATGTTGGCCATGTTCAACGCCGGGCCGGGGCGTTTGGCCAGCAGATCGAACCACATGCCTTCGTTGGGCTGGATCTGGATGCGCAGGTAGGTCGGCTGCAACTCGTCGACTTCGGTGTCGCGAAACTGCGCATAAGGCGCCGGTTTGAAGCAGATGACGATTTCAGTGTCGCGCACGCTCATGCGTTTGCCGGTGCGCAGGTAGAACGGCACGCCAACCCAGCGCCAGTTGTCGATCATCACCTTGAGCGCGACGTAGGTTTCGGTGCTGCTGTCGGGTGCGACGTTGGCCTCTTCGCGGTACCCGGCCAGTGGCTTACCGCCCACCTCGCCGGCGCTGTACTGCCCGCGAACCGAGTTGGCCCGCGCTTCTTCCACGGTCCATGGCCGAATGGCGCCGACCACCTTGGCCTTCTCGCCGCGCACCGCATCGGCGCCGAACGCCGCCGGAGGTTCCATGGCGACCATCGCCAGCAACTGGAACAGGTGATTGGGCACCATGTCGCGCAGCGCGCCGGTGTGTTCGTAAAAACTGCCACGGGTTTCAACGCCAACGGTTTCCGCGGCGGTAATCTGAACGTGGTCGATGTAGTGATTGTTCCAGAATGCCTCGAACAGGCTGTTGGAGAACCGGCTGACCAGAATGTTCTGCACGGTTTCCTTGCCCAGGTAATGGTCGATCCGATAGATCTGCTTCTCGGACATGACCTTGAGCAAACAGGCGTTCAGTGCTTCGGCAGTGTGCAGATCGGAGCCAAACGGCTTCTCGATCACCACTCTTCTGAATGCTTCGGGGGTTTCCTCAAGCAAACCGGCGCTGCCGAGACGGCGCACCACTTCGCTGAAGAAACGCGGCGCGGTGGCCAGATAGAACACCGCATTACCGGTGCCGCTGTCGGCGATTTTCGCCGCCAGCGCGGAATAAGTGCTGTCGTCCAGAAAGTCGCCCTGGACGTAGCTGATGCCTTTGGCGAGCTTGGCCCACAAGGCCGGATCAAGCATCTGATCGCCCTTGCCGACCTTCGCCGCCACTTCGGTGCGGATGAAGTCTTCGAGTTTTTGCGCGAAGGCTTCATCGGTAATGGCGTTGTGGTCAACGCCGACGATCCGCAGACCCTCATCAAGCAAGCCGTCGCGACTCAGGTTGTACAGCGCGGGCATGAGCAAGCGCTTGACCAGGTCACCGTGGGCACCGAACAGGAACAGCGTGGTCGGTGGTGCGGGTTCTGCCTTGGATTTTCTGCGGATCGTATGGGTCATTTTTTCGCAGTCTCTACGTGGCCGCCGAAGCCGAAGCGCTGGGCCGAAAGAATCTTGTCGCCAAAAGTGCCCTGACCACGGGAGCGGTAGCGCGAGAACAGCGAGTTCGACAGCACCGGTACCGGCACCGCTTGTTCCATGGCGGCTTCGATGGTCCATTGACCTTCGCCGCTGTCGGCCACCGAGCCGGAAAAACCGTCGAGTTTCGGGTCGCTGGCCAAGGCGTCGGCGGTCAGATCGAGCAACCAGGACGACACCACGCTGCCCCGACGCCAGACCTCGGCAATGTCAGCCACGTTGAGATCAAAACGCTGATCTTCCGGCAGACGCTCGCTGGATTTGGTCTTGAGAATGTCAAAACCTTCGGCGAAGGCCGCCATCATCCCGTACTCGATGCCGTTGTGAATCATCTTCACAAAATGCCCGGCACCGGCGGGACCGGCGTGGATGTAGCCGTGCTCGGCACGCGGGTCATCGGACTTGCGGTCCTTGGTGCGCGGAATATCACCCATGCCCGGCGCCAATGCGGCAAATAGCGGGTCGAGACGTTTTACGGTCTCGGCATCGCCGCCGATCATCATGCAGTAACCGCGCTCCAGGCCCCAAACGCCACCAGAGGTGCCGACGTCGATGTAGTGCAGGCCCTTCTCGGCCAGGGTTTTGGCGCGGCGGATGTCATCCTTATAGTTGGTGTTGCCACCGTCGATAATGGTGTCGCCAGCTTCCAGCAGGTTGCTCAGCGTTTCGATGGTGTCTTCGGTCGGCGCGCCGGCCGGCAGCATGACCCACACGGCACGTGGTTTGGCCAGGCCTGCAACCAGAGCCGGCAAATCGGCAACGCCCGTGGAGCCCTCGGCGACCAGGTTATCGATGAAAGCGGTATTGCGGTCGAAAACAACGGTGGTGTGACCGTTGAGCATCAGACGCCGCGCAATATTGCCGCCCATACGGCCCAGTCCAATAATCCCGAGTTGCATGTGCTGATGCTCCTTACTACAAATAATGTGTGTCAAAAGGTATAGCCCAACGCGACTAATGGAGGTTAGTCCAGAGCACCGGGATGAAGTTTCCGGGCATTGTGCCCGATCTAGACTGATAACGCCCTCAAACCTGTCGAAGACACACCGACCGTGAAAAATAAAAAAGTTCCATTCAGAGGCAAAAGAAAACAAAATTGCTGCCGATAGTAAGTCAGCACCCCAAAAAAGGGGGCTACTTACAGTTGAGACACACCATTTGCGAGGTGAGCAATGGGCACAGTACACACAGCAATGCCGCCACAAACCCTGTACGTCACGATTCGTCGTGATGAATTGCGTCAGTTGAAAGACGAGCGCGACCAATTGAAGCAGGAGTTGGCGCAACTGCGCGCGCTGACCCAGGGCGTTCAGCCCAAACCGCTGCCGGTTGTCCAGCGTCACCCGCACGCCTGATATTCCCCGCTGTTTTCGGGAGCAGCCGACGCTGTTCCCGACACGATGCACCTCTGGCCGCTTTTGCATAGACAAGCGCGCCGATTAACAAAACTTTCACATTCCCTTCGTGATACTGCGCCGCATTCTGGCCGTACCTGCGCGTGCGGCGTCCGTTCGTCGGTTTCATGGATGTTCCGGCGGTAGTTGTAACGAGTGAGCTGGAGCGCCGAATGGCATTGTTCAAACGCAGCAAAACGACTGCGGCAGGTTTCGATTGGGCCGGTTTCCTCTGGCTGTTTGTGTTCTTCTGGTACTTCTCCGGCATTACCCAACTGCTGATTCAGATAACCGGCACCTCCGGTTTCACGGGGTTTCGCCAAGCGTTCGTGATGAGCGCGATCTGGCTGGCACCCATGCTGTTGTTCCCCAAACGCACAAAACTGCTTGCCGCCCTGATCGGCGTGGTGCTGTGGGCCTGTTCGATGGCCAGCCTGGGTTACTTCTTCATTTATCAGCAGGAGTTCTCCCAGAGCGTCATCTTCATCATGTTCGAGTCGAACGTGTCTGAAGCCGGCGAGTACATGACCCAGTACTTTGCCTGGTGGATGGTGGCGGCGTTCCTCGCGCATACCGCATTCGCTTACTTTCTGTGGACTCGCCTGCGCCCGGTGTACATGCCCCGTGGCCGTGCAATGGTCGCCGCCGCGGCTATCGTGATCGCTGTTGTCGGTTATCCGCTGGTCAAGCAAACGCTGCGCATGGGCACTTTCGCTCAAGGCTTCGAGAAATTCGAAACCCGTATCGAGCCGGCGGTGCCTTGGCAAATGGTTGTGGCTTACCACCGTTATCTCGACACCCTGGAAGACATGCAGGGCATGCTGCACAGCGCCAGCAAGATCCCGCCGTTGCATAACCTCAAGGCTGCCGGCGCCGATCAGCCGTCAACGCTTGTGCTGGTAATCGGCGAGTCGACCAACCGTCAGCGCATGAGCCTGTACGGCTACCCGCGCAACACCACGCCGGAACTGGACAAACTCAAGGACCAACTGGCGGTGTTCGACAACGTCGTCACCCCTCGCCCGTACACCATCGAGGCGCTGCAGCAGGTTCTGACGTTCGCTGACGAAGAAAACCCGGACCTGTACCTGTCCACGCCATCGTTGGTCAGCATGATGAAACAGGCGGGTTACAAGACCTTCTGGATCACCAACCAGCAGACCATGACCAAGCGCAACACTATGCTCACGACCTTCTCCGAACAGGCCGACGAGCAGGTGTACCTGAACAACAACCGCAACCAGAACGCCGCCCAGTACGACGGCGACGTGATCGAGCCGTTCAACAAGGCGCTGGCCGATGCAGCACCGCGCAAGCTGATCGTCGTACATTTGCTCGGCACCCACATGAGCTACCAGTACCGTTATCCGCCGACCTTCGACAAGTTCAAGGACCGCAACGGTGTACCACCGGGTGTGCGTGACGATCAGGTACCGACCTACAACAGCTATGACAACGCCGTGCTGTACAACGACTTTGTCGTGTCGAGCCTGATCAAGGATTACGCCAAATCCGATCCGAATGGCTTCCTGCTGTATCTCTCGGACCACGGCGAAGACGTGTTCGACTCGGTGGGCCACAACACCCTGGGCCGTAACGAAAGCAAACCGACCGCACCGATGTACACCATTCCGTTCATGGCCTGGGCCTCGCCGAAATGGCGCGAAAACCATGACTGGAACCTGGCCGGTGACTTGCAGCGACCGTACAGCAGCTCGCATCTGATCCACACCTGGGCAGACCTGGCCGGTTTGAGCTTCGATGAACTGGACCGCAGCAAAAGCGTGGTCAGCGACAGCTTCAAAGCTCGTCCATTGCTGATCGGCGATCCGTATCAAACGGCACAACGGGCGCTGATCGATTTCAGCTTGATGAAGCCCAAACCCGTCGCGGGCGCAGAGCCGAAAGTCGTACAAAAGTGACATAGAAAAAAGGGCCAAAACCGGCCCCTTTTTCATGCCTGCAACATTTACAAATGAAAGTATTTCGCGTTTGATACTAAATCGCAGTGCCCCGCCTCGTCTTTGAACAAACGGATTTTTTCCCCTCGAAGACAAGGAGTCGGCTGCGATGTTCGCGCCCATCACCCGTTCCATGACCCTCACCCTCGGCCTCTGCGGAGCCGCCCTGAGCACCGATCTGCTGGCTGAATCCGAACTCGAAAAACCACCGGAGCCCGCAGCCCCGGCTATGCAATTGGAAACAACCAACATCTCCGCCCAAGGCTTGGGCAGCAGCACCGAAAACACCCACGCTTACACCACCGGCGCCATGAGCACCGCCACGCGGATGAACCTGTCGATCAAGGAAACGCCACAGTCGGTGTCCGTGGTCACCCGCCAACAGATGGATGATTTCAAGCTCGGTACATTGTCCGAAGTCATGAGCCAGACCACTGGCGTGGTGGTCCAGCACCTGGACTCGGATCGGGTCAGCTATTCGTCCCGGGGTTATTCGATCAACAATTTCCAGATCGACGGGATGCTCAACACGTTCGACCGGATGAAGTCCGACGCCGACACCATCATTTATGACCGCATTGAAGTGGTGCGCGGTGCCACAGGCCTGACAACCGGCGCGGGCGATCCGTCGGCGACCATCAACATGGTGCGCAAACGCCCGACCGCCCAACTTCAGGCGCTGGCCGGGGTCAGCGGTGGCAGCTACGACGATTACTACAGTTACGTAGATGTTGGTGGCCCGCTGGCCTTCGATGGCCGTTTGCGCGGGCGTACCGTTCTGGCCTATCGCGACAGCCAGTCGTTTCGCGACAAGTACGCACTGCAACGGGAGGTCGGTTACGGGATTCTTGAGGCCGACCTGACCGACTCCACAGTGCTCGCCGTGGGTTATGACTATCAGGACAAACAGGTGCAAGGTTCGGCGTGGGGCACCGTGCCTTACTGGAACGCCGACGGCGGCAAGGCCGGGCTCGGCCGCTCGACCAATATGGCGACTTCCTGGAGCTCGTGGCCGCTCAAGGATAAAACCGCCTTCGCCACCCTTGATCAGGCACTGGCAGGTGGCTGGCACCTGAAAGCGGCCTACACCCATCGCCAAAGCGATATCGACGGCAAGGTCTACTACGGCGGCGCAGGCTTTCCCGAGGCGGACCGCAGCGGCATGATCGCTTACACATCGCACATGGTCGGCACGCAGAAAATGGACGTCTATGACTTCAATCTCTCGGGCCCCTATTCGTTGTTCGGCCGCGAGCACGAGATGATGTTTGGCTATGGCGAAGCCGAGCACCGCTCCTACTCCCCCAAGACCGTCGACGGTCCCGTACCGGACGACTACGGTACGATCCGCGACTGGAAGTACATGGGTAGCATCGGCAAGTTTCCCGACACCGTCACCGGACTGACCGGCTCAAGGGGCAGCACGCGGCAGAAGGCTGGCTATATCGCTACGCGCCTGAGCCTGACCGACCAGTTGCACGCCGTGATTGGCAGCCGTTACGGCAGTTGGGAAGGTGAAAATTCCGATCACTACTATGACAAAAACCTGCAATTGACCCGCGTTGAAACAACCCGTCAGCAACAAAATGACGTCTGGACACCCTACGCCGGCCTGCTCTACGACCTGACGCCGGAGTACACCGCTTACGTCAGCTACACCGATATTTTCAAACCGCAGAGCAACCGCGACAGCAGCCGCAAATATCTTGACCCGGTGGTTGGCAGCAACTACGAACTCGGTTTGAAGGGCAGTTTGCTGGAAGAGCGACTCAACGTCGCCACGGCGCTGTTCTGGAGCAAGCAGGACAACGTTGCCGAGGTCGACAATTCGGTGCCGCCAGATCCCGTCACGCGCGAACAGTTTTACAAGTCCGGTGGTAAAGGCAACAAGGTCAGCGGTTTCGAAGCCGAGGTTTCGGGCGAAATCAGCAACGGCTGGAACATGACCGCCGGCTACACCTACACCCATTCGGCCAACGGTGAGCAACAACGCACCAATGAAGACCAGCCGCTGAACATGCTGCGGGTTTCCACGGCGTACCGTTTGCCGGGCGAATGGCAGGCGTTGACCGTCGGCGGTGCAGTGAACTGGCAAAGCCGTATTTTCGGCGATTCAAATCGCCCGGTCGGCCGCGATGCCGAGGGTGGATTCATCACCGAAAACACCAAAATCCACCAGGGCGCCTACACCGTGGTCAAGTTGATGTCGCGCTATGCCATCGACAAAAACCTCTCGGCCTCGCTTAACGTCGACAACCTTTTCGACAAGAAGTACTACGAGAACGTTGGCTTCTACAACGGCGTGTACTGGGGCGATCCGCGCACGGTCACGTTGAGCCTGGACTGGAAGCTCTGACACGACGCCTGATTACTTCTTTTGAGTTTGTGTTGAAGGGAAATGTCATGGGTGAAGACTGTATCTGTGGTTGGGATTCAACTGTGGAGGGGATTTATCTGTGGCGAGGGGATTTATCCCCGATGGGCTGCGAAGCGGCCCCAGCTCTTAGAATCAAAAGCCGGGGCCGCTTCGCAGCCCATCGGGGATAAATCCCCTCGCCACATTTTGCTGTTAACCCCGCGTTAATTCGCTCGGCACAGACTTGCGTCCGAGATCTGCTTCATGGACGAACGGCTCCGACTTGTTCAGTAGGAGGCACCATGAAAATCACTACCGCAATGCTTGCCGGGCTACTCGCCCTTGGTTCCGCCAGCATATTCGCTGAAGGAGGCGCCGAACGCATGCGCCATTACTACGACAACTTCCCGGTCCATCACGCGCAAAGCGAACAGACGAGCGACGCCAGCGCGAAAGAGATTCGGGTTCCCGCCGATCAGACGGCGCAAGTGACCGAGTCCTACCGCAACTGAGTTTTTACCGAGCAACCGATGGACCTCCCACGGCTGTGCTCCGGCCTGGGAGATGACAGTTAGGCGCCCTTTTCGGGCGCCTTTTTTATGCCTGAAGGTCTTTGATCCAGAACAGCATGCGCCCGTGATCCGGGTTGAACATGCCTGGCGCGAATCCGAATTTGCTGTAGGCGTTTTGTGCCACGGCGTTGCCTTCCAGTACTTCGAGGGTGATCTTGCAGCAGCCGCGCTGGCGGGAGATTTCCTCGACCTTGCGGAGCATTTTCTGGCTCAACCCCAAACCGCGAAACTTGCTCATCACCGCCACGTCGTGGACGTTGACCAAGGGCTTGCAGGCGAAGGTGGAAAACCCCTCAAAGCAGTTCACCAGCCCTGCCGGCTCGCCGCCGACGAATGCCAGTACACTGAAGGCGTGCGGCCGGCGCGCCAGCTCTTCGGGCAGTCGGCGCAGCAACTCAGGGTCGATCGGCTGCTCGCCGCCCATGGGGTCTTCTGCATAGTGATTGAGTACTACGCCGATGGCCTCGGCATGCAGTGGATTGGTGTAACTGGCCTGAAGCACAAGAATTTCTGCGGAATCCATTTCCATCCCCGAACACAAAAGCCCCGGCGCGCAAAGTGCTTGCTGATAGGCTGTGTTGACCTTAGCGCGAGCGCGGGCCGGCAGACAACCTGCAAGAAAAGCAAAAGATCAAAAGATCGCAGCCTTCGGCAGCTCCTACAGGAGATCGGTGTAGGAGCTGCCGAAGGCTGCGATCTTTTGTAGGTCAACGACCCCAGATCAGTTCCTCGGTCCAGCCCAGTTCAGCAAAATCCCCGGCGCGCAATCCAGCCTCACCCACACAGAAAAACTCATCCAGTTGCGGCGGTTTCACGCTCGTGTCGCTAAGCATTGAATGCACCTGCCCACGATGATGAATCTGATGCTCAAACAGGTGCGAAAGCATGCGCAAGCGACTGTCGTGCTGCGGCGTCTCGCGGGCGATGGTGACGAGCCGGCCCAGATCGGCATCGCGCAGTTGTTCGCAATAAGCGATCAGCCGGCGATCGACACGGGCCTGTTCTTCGCGCAATGGAAGTGGGTCGGTAAAGGGTTCGTCGGCGTTGAAAAACACGTAGCAGTCCGGATGCGGTTCGTCCCCGCGCAGTTCGCGTTCCAGCGCATCCACGTAGAACCAGTCACAAGTGAGGATGTGGTTGAGGGTCAGGCGGATGCTCGGAAAAAAGCTCACCCGAGCGGCCGCCAGGTCGCTGTCGCCGAGTTGCGCCCAGGCTTTGGCCAGTCGGTGGTTCGCCCAGGCGTTTTGATACGCCATGGTCAATAGATGATGGGACAGCGGCTGGTTCATGTGGGCGCCCTCTTCTTTCAAGCCTCGGCAAAGCGCTGCAACTGCATTTCCTGCAAGCGACTGAGGGTGCGGCGGAACGGGAATTGCAGATAGCCCTCGGTGTAGAGCGCCTCCATCGCCACGTGTGCCTCGATGTACAGCGGCACCTTGCGGTCGTAGCACTCGTCGACCAAGGCGATAAAGCGCCGTACGCCATCGTCGTGCACCGATAACTGCGGCAACTCACGATCCCCCGCCACCACTTGCGCGGAGCCGTCTTCGGTGCCGCGAGCGATGCGTCCTTCGCGCTTCTGTGCGCTGAGGTTCGGCACGTCGCTCAACAGAATAGCCCGGTAGTTGTCGCACAGCGCGATGAAATCCATGGCGGCGAACGGTTGCTCGCACAGGTCGGCGTAGCGACACCAGAGCACCGCCTGACTGGCCTGCACCACGTTGAGCACTCGATGGCCGACCGCTACCGGTGCAGCGCTGGCCGATTGCCCGGCCGTCAACGCGTCAAAGACCTCGCCCAGCGCACTGGTGCTTTCGGCAGTGGCGACAAAGTAGCGCTGGTGGATCGCGCCCGGATGCAAGCGATGATCCTCGGCGCCATTCACTGGGACTACCTGCATATGCGCCTTGATCGCGGCGATCGCCGGGACAAAGCGGTCGCGATTGAAGCCATCGGCGTACAAATCATCCGGCGGTAGGTTGGATGTACAGACCACCACCACGCCTTCGTCGAACATCACCTGGAACAGGCGCCCGAGAATGATCGCATCGCCAATGTCGTTGACGAACAATTCGTCGAAGCACAGCACCCGCACTTCGCCCGCCAGTTCCTTGGCCAGCGCACGCAGCGGATCGGCGATGCCGGTCAACTGGAACGAACGCTGGTGCACCCAGCCCATGAAATGATGGAAGTGTTGCCGCCGCGCCGGCACTCGCAAGCTTTGATAGAACTGGTCCATCAGCCACGTCTTGCCGCGCCCGACCGGGCCCCACAAGTACACGCCGCTGACAGACCGGGCGCCGGCGTGCAAGGCTTCGTGGCATTTTTGCAGCGCCCATACAGCGTGTTCCTGAGCTTCATCCTGGATGAAACCCTTGTGCTCGATGGCATGCTGCCAGGCGCTTAGCGGAGAGTCGAAATTCATGCGCGGCAGTATGCCATGGCTTGCCCACACCTTTAAGTCACCCAACTCCCGGTAGGAGCTGCCGAAGGCTGCAATCTGTTGATCTGGCTTGTGATCTGAACAACCAAAGTCAAAAGATCGCAGCCTTCGGCAGCTCCTACAGGATCGGGGTTGTGTTCAAACCTTCCACACCCAATAAAACCTGACCTTTCAGGCAGTTTTATTGCGTTGCCCTCGCCGCTCTCTTCCGGCATCCTGCGCCTCCATTTTCTGACCCGGCCCCGCCTCACGGCGCGCAAATCACCATGACCGCCTCTGAAAAAGCCCTGCGCAACAACGATCTGATCTACGGCCTCAACGACCGCCCGCACCTGACCGCCACTGTGTTTGCAGCGTTGCAACACGTGTTGGCGAGTTTCGTCGGCATCATCACCCCGACCCTGATCATGGGCGGCGCCCTCGGTCTGCAAAGCGAAATCCCCTACCTGATCAGCATGGCGCTGTTCGTCTCGGGCCTGGGCACGTTCGTTCAGGCCAAGCGCTTCGGCCCGGTGGGCTCTGGTTTGTTGTGCCTGCAAGGAACAAGTTTTTCCTTTATCAGCGTGATTCTCAGTGCCGGGTTTATGGTCAAGGCTCGCGGCGGCGGCACGGATGAAATCCTTTCGACGATCTTCGGCGTGTGCTTTTTCGCTGCGTTCATTGAAGTGGCGCTGAGCCAGTTCATCGGCAAACTGCGCATGCTGATTACCCCAGTGGTCACCGGCACGATCATCACGCTGATGGGCCTGTCGCTGATCAAAGTGGCAATGACCGACATCGCCGGCGGTTTCGGCGCGGCGGATCTGGGCGGCGCCAGCCATTTGTTTCTGGCGGCGCTGGTGCTCGGCACCATCGTGGTGCTGAACCGGGTCGACGTGCCGTTCCTGCGTCTGGGCGCGATCGTCATCGGCCTGACCCTCGGCTACGTGGTCGCCTGGCTGATGGGCACCGTGGACTTTGCCAATTTGCCCGACGTGCCGGTGGTCAGCGTGCCGGTGCCGTTCAAGTACGGCTTCAATTTCGACTGGGTAGCGTTTGTGCCAATCGCGGTGATTTTCCTCGTCTCGCCACTGGAAGCTGCCGGTGACCTGACTGCCAACTCGATGATTTCCCGGCAACCGGTCAAAGGCCCGTTGTACATCCGCCGGATCAAGTCCGGTTTGCTCGCCGATGGTCTCAACTCGGCGATGGCAGCGGTGTTCAACAGCATGCCAATGGTGACCTTCGCGCAGAACAACGGCGTGATTCAGCTCACCGGTGTGGCCAGCCGTTACGTCGCGTTTTTCATTGCCGGCCTGCTGGTGCTGTTGGGGCTGTTCCCGATGATCGGCGCGGTGTTGCAACTGATGCCCAAACCGGTGCTCGGCGGCGCCGAACTGGTGATGTTCGGCACCGTGGCCGTGGCCGGGATCAAGATCCTTGCCGAGGCTGGCCTGCACCGACGCAACATGCTGATCGTGGCCATTTCGCTGGGCATGGGCCTTGGCATCGCCGCCGTGCCGGAAGTGCTGCGCGAACTGCCGCAAGCGCTGCGCAATATCTTCGAATCGCCGATTACCGTGGGCGCGTTGTGCGCTATCGTGCTGAACATCTTCCTGCCGGAAGAATTCATCGAACTTGAGGAAGACGACTTCGATCCGGAAGCCTCTATCCTGCAAGTCATGGAAAACCCGGATGTCCCGGCCAAGGGTGAACCTGCTTCGCCTGCGGCTGTCGCACAGTTGAACCGCTAAAAGCTGCGCCTGTGAAAAAGGGCTGAGCCGGTATTCGGTTCAGCCCTTTTTTTGTTGAGAGACTGTTTATGCGCCGCTTGCACGCTTTCATCCTGTCACTCCTTCTGCTGTCGCTCAGTGCCTGCGCGCTGTTTCCCAATCGTGATCCGGTCAACATCAACGTGGTCGGAATCGAGCCGCTGACCAGCCAGGATCTTGAAGTGCGTTTCGCGATCAAACTGCGCGTACAGAACCCCAACGAAACCGCTATCGATTACAACGGCATCGCCCTCGATCTGGAGGTCAACGGCCATGCGCTGGCCTCGGGCGTCAGCGACCAGAGCGGGACGATCGCGCGGTTTTCCGAAACCGTGGTCAGCGTCCCGGTCAGCGTTTCGGCGTTCTCGGTGTTGCGCCAGACCCTCGGCCTGAGCCAGACACAAACCCTCGACAACCTGCCCTACGTGCTGCGCGGCAAACTCGCCGGCGGGCTGTTCGGCACGATGCGTTTTGTCGACAGCGGCAAGCTCAGCCTGCCCAAGGCCAGCGCCGCGACCTGGTAAAAATACGTGAGCCTCGCGGATCAACTCACTGACCTTGCCAGGCCGGCGCAATCCAGAATCCCCGGGTGTTGCCTGTTGGAATCCAGATACGACACAGGGCAGGCTTTGCCACAAGGATTAAGTATTGAACCGCACACCCGGTTTGGCGCGTTCATCCACGCTCAACTCGAACACATCGGGCCGCGCATAATGGCCGACCACGTCGTAGTCATAGCGCGCCCGAATCAGTTCATCGGTATCGATTTCAGCAGCCAGCAACCCCGCCTCGCCGCGCAATGGCCCCGCCAGCACATCACCCATCGGCCCGACAATCACGCTGCCACCGGCAATCAACGGACGATCCGCCGGCCAGTTCGCAATTTCGACTCCCAGCTCATTTGGCGACGCCTGCACCTGACACGCGCTGACCACGAAACAGCGACCCTCATGAGCAATGTGGCGCATGCTCACCTGCCACATCTCGCGCTCATCCACGGTCGGCGCGCACCAGACCTCGATGCCCTTGGCGTACATCGCCGTGCGCAGCAACGGCATCATGTTTTCCCAGCAGACCACTGCGCCAAGTTTGCCGACCTGGCTGTCGAGCACCGGCAGCGTCGAGCCGTCGCCCTTGCCCCAGATCAGCCGTTCCGTACCGGTGGGCATCAGCTTGCGATGTTTGGCGACAAGTCCTGACTGCGGATCGAAGTACAGAGCCGTGCAATACAACGTGCTGCCCGCGCGCTCGATTACGCCGATCACAAGGTTGGCCCCCGTGCGCGCCGACAACGCCGCCAACGCCTCGGTTTCCGCACCCGGCACATCAATGGCATTGGCAAAATAGCGTGCATACGCTTCACGACCTTCGGGCAAGCGATAACCCAGTTGCGTGCCGAAGCCTTCACCTTTCGGATAACCGCCAAGCAACGCTTCCGGCATCACTACCAGTGCCGCGCCGGATTCAATGATGGCGGCTTCCCAACTGAGGATCTGCGCCAGGGTTTCGCCTTTACCACCGGGTAATGCGCCGATTTGCAGCGCAGCAACAATTGATTTTGGCATCGCGGTCACTCCATCGGATTCAAGTGTTGCTGATTCTCCGGCGCCACGGGATCATGAATAAAGCCCCAATCGCTGCTGAATGATATGAGCCAAATGAATATCGCCACGGTCGACCTCAACCTGTTGAAAGTCTTCGAAGCCCTGCATGAAGAATCCAGCGCCAGCCGCGCAGCGTTGCGTCTGGGCGTGACGCAATCGGCAGTCAGCGCGGCGTTGCGGCGCCTGCGTGAGGTTTATGGCGATCAATTGTTCGTGCGCACCGGGCGCGGACTGGCGCCGACGCTCAAGGCCAATCAGTTGAAACCGGTGGTCAGCGAGGCGCTTGACAAGTGTCGGCAAAGCCTGGCGATGGTTGATCCAGCAGCCAATCACTACGAAGGGCGGTCGGTTACGGTGGGCCTGTCGGACGATTTCGAAATCGCTTACGGTCGCCGCCTGATCGAAGAAATCGCCCGTAGCGCGCCGAAGCTGCGGCTGATCTTCCGGCAGACTCACAGCCAGATTGTCGCCCGCGACCTGATGGAACGCAGCATCGATCTGGCGATCACTGCCGGCGGTTTTGCCGAACGCTTGCTCAGCCGTCAGGTGTTGGGTGAAGGGGGTTACGCATGCCTGGTGGACCCGGCGAGCCTTGCGCCCGGCCAGCAACAGATCGACCTGCAGGAATTTGTCGCCCGCGAGCACCTGTTGGTGTCGTCAGGTGGGTTTATCGGCATTACCGATGAAGGGCTGGCGGCGCTAGGTTTGAGTCGCCGGGTATGCGCATCGACCACGCATTTTGCCGCGCTGCCCTTTCTGCTCAAGGGCAGTCAGGCGGTGGCGACGATTCCGGCGCATGCCGCCGTGAGCATCGCCGCACTCAGCGGCTTGGCGCTGTTGCCCTGCCCGTTGGCCCTGCCGCGTTATCCGATCGAACTCGGCTGGCGCACCAGCACCCAGATCGACCCTGTGGTGGTGACGGTGCGCGAAGCAATTGTTGCGTGTTTCAACCGCGACTGACGTGGCCTTACTTCGCCGCCATCAAGCGATTGACCTCACTGCGCACCATGTTGGCGAACTCCGGCGGTGACATGCCGTCGAGTTCCGCACGGACCCACTCGGCCCATTTGCCCTTGCGCTTGGCGCGCTCGCCGAACAACCGTGCAGCCTCGCCCTTGGCTTTGCCCAGATTAGTTTGCCAGAGGTCGAACAGACGGGATTTCTCGTCTTCCAGCGCGGCGCGCTCTGCGAGGGGTTTGTCGGCCAGATTGAAACTCATGGGGAATTATCCTGCGGCGTAAAATGCTGACATCTTACACGCTCGACGGAAATCTCCCGCGCAGGTTTTTGATTCCGGACTAAATTCAGTGCAACTTTTTACTCAGCGTCACACTCCATTGATCACTGTCCATTCAACTGCAAGGAGTCACCCAATGGCCCGCAAATCCGCCGTGCAAGCCGCTCAGGATCAAATCAAGGATCAAGCTTTCAGCGACCTTCAGGCACTGATCGAAGAGTCCGACAAACTGCTCAAGAGCAGCGCCTCACTGGTTGGCGAAGAAGCGGAGACCCTGCGCGGACAAGTCGCGCTGAAGCTGCAACAGGCGCTGGATTCGGTTTCCAGCGTACGCGAGCGCACCAAACCCGCTGTCGATGCCACCGAGAGCTATATCGGCGGCCATCCTTGGCAGACCGTGGCGATTTCAGCTGGTTTTGGTTTGGTAGTGGGATTGCTGCTGGGTCGTCGCTAAGCAAAAAAACCTTTTTAGAATCAAAGCTTTAACTTGATCAGAAACCCATTGTGGGGAGGGGATTTTTGTGGCGAGGGGATTTATCCCCGATGGGTCGCGAAGCGGCCCCCGCTTTTGAATCAAAAGCAGGGGCCCGCTGCGCAGGCCATCGGGGATAAATCCCCTCACCACATTGATCCTCACCCCATTTCAATTACTTGCCAGATCCCCAAGCAACATTTCAATTACTTGCCAGATCCCCAAGCAATATTTCAATGACCTGCCAGATCCCTTAGCTGCCCCAAAGTCTGTTCATCCAGCACGATCCCCTCCGCCAGTGATCTGGCCCGTTGCAAATGCCGACGATCCCCCGGCAATCGCTTGAGCCCTGTCCCGTGCATCTGCCGCACCAGTTCCTCACTGCGCTCGGCGAAGCTCTGCCCTGCCGCTTTGCTCGGATCAATGACTATCAATAACTGCCCGGTCCACGGTGTTTTCGCGCCGGGATGATTTGACCAGTCGAACTCGAAAGAGAAATTCCCCCCGGTCAACGCCGCCGCCAGCAATTCCACCATCATCGACAACGCCGACCCCTTATGGCCGCCAAACGGCAACAACGCCCCACCTTCGAGAATCGCCTTGGGGTCCTGGGTTGGCTGACCGAGACTGTCGACTCCCGTGCCTGCCGGCACCTTCTCGCCCTTGCGCGCAGCGATCTGCACGTCGCCATGGGCGATGGCGCTGGTGGCCAAGTCGAAAACAATCGGCGCGGCGCCGGCGCGTGGCGCGGCGAAAGCAATCGGGTTAGTGCCGAACAACGGTCGATCGGCGCCGTGCGGCACCACGCAGGTCATGCTGTTGACCACACTCAGCGCAACCAGTCCTTCCTCGGCGAAAGGTTCGACATCCGGCCACAGCGCAGCAAAGTGATGCGAGTTGCGAATGGCCAACACGGCGATCCCGGCATGACGCGCCTTCTCCACCAGCAACGGTCGAGCCGCTGCCAGTGCCGCCTGGGCGAAACCATTGCCGGCATCAACACGCACGAAACCCGCGGCGACGTCTTCGACCTGTGGCACTGCGTGGCCGTCGACCCAGCCACTTTTCAGGGTCGAGACATAACCGGGAATTCGGAACACGCCATGGCTGTGGGCGCCATCACGCTCGGCATTGGCGCAGTTGGCGGCCAGCACCTGAGCCACTTCAGTGGAGGTGCCATGGCGCAGAAAAATCGTTTCGAGCAATCGGGTCAGCGTTTCGAGTGAAATCGACGACGCAGAAGCAGGCGTTGCACAATCGTGTGGCGCAGACATCTGAAGCTCCAGAATAATTATTGGAGGGAACACCAGCGTACGGACAACTTGCCCACCGATTAACCACGCCAGACCCGCCTGCTGTCAACCCTCCGACCGCCAGTGCAGCGGCACTGCCTAGGCTGGCGGTGCGATAACTATCTACCACCCGTGTCGCGGGCACGCCTTTTAGCCTTGAGCCTCACATTTCGCGCCGAACGCGCCATACCGAGACTCGATGATGACCGTGCCTGTCCCCCCGCTCCTTTTCCCCGAAATCCTGAATTCATCTGGCCAGTGGATAGCACTGGGCAAGACCCATAACCTCAACGACAACGACTTCCGCTGGCTCGCCAACGTCGAACTGGCCACACAGGCGCTACGCAGCAAGCAGACCCCGCCGATGCTCGCGCAAAGTATTAGCCTCGATATAGGTGAACCTTCGCCCGTCGCGTTGGCAGGCAGTTTTATTCTCAGTGAAACCCCTGACGACAAAGGCGCGATTCTCTATACGCCGTACGATGGCCTGAAAAAATATGACAGCCTGCCCAACCTCATCGATGCACTCGAAATGCGCTTCAAGTCGATCAAGGAAGACGATTCGATACTGGCTTTTCTGGCGTTATCCCAACGCCGCAAAATCGTCGGGCAAAGCAGCCACACTCTGAGCTACGAAGCGATTGAAGGCGATATTTTCGATAGTCAGAAGGCTGCCATCCTCGCCTGCCGACAAATCGACGCCGAGGCTGTGCTGAAGGAACTGAAACAACTGCCCTCACTCACGTCCCTGCTGGAAAAAATCCTTGATGGCCTGTTGGCCTCCCGGTTTCCCTACCTTAAACAGGCGCAGACCCGGGTCACCTTCTATACCGATGCCGAGGTTATCGACGGTGCGCCACCGCCGGTGTCTGGCCGGCACTTGCACGATTCGATGAGCCTGACTGACGCCGTGCTGTTGATCTACCGCCAGCGAGCCTGGCCAAGCGGCCAAATGCGCGAATTTTCCCACCCCGGTCATGCGACCGTCGAAGGCGATCAGACTGCCTGGGAAAACGCAGTGAACCAGGCGTCAGACAAACTTCAAGTACTGCTGTTTAGCGAAATGGAAAACTACTGGAATGCGCCCGCCTCGACAGAATCCGCGCGCCGGACATTTTTTGCTGAAGTGTTGCGCGAGCAGGTACGCGCCGAGCTGATGATCAAACGCGAAAGCAACATCCTTGATCCGATGCAGTTCGCCATCCTGCATCACGTGATCCAGCAGGGCACGGCACCGCTGCCGACCATCGAAACCGTGCGCCTGTGGGAAGACGAACCCAACTATGTCGAACTGGCCGGTTCCTTGATGATCAGTCATGCCGACGCCTGCCTCTACACGCCAACCATGGGGCTGCAGGTGCTCAAGGATTACCGCGATCTGAAAGAGACCTTGATCAGCAAGTTTCGCGCAGCCGGCCACCAGGATGAGTTGTTTGGCTTGTTGAACCTGGAAGAGCGCAAACGCTTTATCGGTTTCCACCGGCCTCACGTGACCGGCGAACGCATCAGTGGTGAGATTTTCAAGGTCCTGTTCGAGGCAATCATCACCAAACAACGTCAGAACATCGCCTATGCGTTACAGGCGTTTCGCCTCAGCGATGGCGCCGTAGGCATCCACTCGCTGTTCGACAAGGCTCTGGATATCCGCACGATGATCCACGAGAAGTTACTCGAAATGGACGCGGGTGAACGCTGGGTGACGCGGCCCGTGCTGGCCGGCGTTCAACAACCTTCAGCGGTGCTTGAGCAAAAAGCGAAAGTGGTGGAGAAATCGTGCGAAAGCATCCGCACGGAGCTTGCCGGTTTGTTTGAAAGTCAACCGCTCGACAATGTGATCGAGCAACGCAGTCATCTTGAAAATCTGAAGCCGCGACTGACCCACGCACTCTTTTTCGGAGTGACCAGTGAGGCAAAGCTACGGGTACTCAGTGGCTCGCTCAAAGCCGCTGAACAGGCGATTGTCGACACTGTTTTCAATGCCGCTCAGCCCAATCGCGACGCTCGCCGCTCACTCAATGGTTTTCGGCCTGACGCCTGGTCAATTGCCTTGGAGCACTCAGTGACGAAAGACGCACGGACGTTGGCCCATTGTGTATTGCTGACTGAGCGTGGCGGCCTCGACGACGCGCACGCGGGAACAGCGATTCTGTGGACGCCCGCCCTTGGCCTTGAGGTCTTTTCCAGCATCAACGTTGCGCGGCGCGCGCTGGAGCGACGTCTAAAGGACCAGGTGGATCGCCTGTCACTCCTGGAAAACCTGCTGCCAGGCGATCAACTGCTCCAGCAGAACTTCACGTTGGGTGCGTTGCAGTTGATCGAGGGCAATGTGCTGGATCATTGCGTCCAGTCCGGCATCGATCACTTCCTTGCTCGCTGCGCCGTGCTACGCGAGCGTCTCAAGGGCAAGACCGCACTCGTGCCGGCGTTGTCCAGCGTCACCAGGCAGATGATCGCAACCAACCTGTTGCGAACCAGTCATCTGGCAAAAGCCATCGCCCTGCAGCAGACTCTCCCCGCCTGGCTGGGCATGGCTCCGGTGGCAGAGCAGCAGTTGCACCTCGAACTGCTTGAGCAGTGGTGCCAGAGCGTGGCCGACGATAAAGACTATCTCAGCGATCTGCCCTCGCTCCCGGATCATGTGACCAAACGATTGACGTCTCTGCTGGACGCGCGCTTCCCCGACAGCAAACTCAAGCCGGCTGATATCGAGATCACACCCGATCTGGCTTTGGGCGGCCCCGCGTGCACACTCACCGAGTTTGCCCTGAAATTTACCCAGGGCACCGGCTACAAGGTCGCCTCGAAGACAGCCACGCCGCTGCCGGCCAAGCTGGATCCAAGCGCGGTCCAGCAACTGCTGCTGTCGCTGGAGATACCCACGACTTACGCCACGACCGTGGTCGAGGCGCTATCGGACACTAACCCTCTGGCCCAAGAGCGCAAACAACGGTTCTACCGCCAGTTGCCCTGGCAACTGCTGCAACATGCGCACCGCCTGAAACTGCAACAGCAATTGTCCAGCGACGCGTTCGATTACCTCTGCCAGGTGCTGGACATGCCGGATGGTCTTGCACGCGAGACAGTTGCAGGCGCCCACGCGATGGTTTATCCCCTATCGTTGATCAAGACGCCGGGCGCAGTCGCCGTGGAAACCCTGGGGCTGTATTTGATCAGCCCGGGCATTGGGCACAAGGGCCCATTGGTGCTTTATGCGCCCTATGCAGAACAGGTGTTCCGCGAGTTTGCGGACGAAGCGAGCGTGATCGCGGCCATCAACACGCCGGGCAATTTTCAGGACCTGCTGATTCGTCGCCTGCCGGAGGCGCAACAAGCGGTCTTTCGCGGCGTGTTGCAGTCGAGCGTGAACGAGACCAGTGAATTGACCCTGGCTGGCGCGGCCATTACCGGCAATCTGTTGCACCGGTTTTTCGCTGACAACCTCAAACTGCTGCCGCAGTTTCTCAACTGCCAATTGCAAAGCAACGCGCAAGCGGACTGGGAGACCGCCAAAATCCTGTTCAGGTATGGCGTCGGCCTGGCCGCGCATCTGCTGCCTGGCAAACTGTCCTGTCCGATTTTTCTCTGGCAGGCCTACCAAGACTTCAAGGAATCGGCTGAAGCCTTGCAGGATCATCATTGGAAAAAAGCCCTGCGGGCGTTCATCGCCGGCGCGGCGCAAATGCTCTTGCTCGGCAGCCTGTCACTGGAAGCCACCGCGAAAACTGAAGACATGACCGTTGGAGCAACTGACAAGGTGGAGCCCGAAACACCGGTTGAAGTGCCGACCGAGACTGAAAGCAATATCCCCGTGCCTGCCCAGCCGCCACTGTTGCCAGTGCCGGTTGCGCCCACATGGTCGCAGATCAGGCCGACCTCGCCGCTGCGTACCGAGCTGCAGTCTTTTGAAGCATCAGATGTGGTACTCGAGGCTCTCAAGCACGACACCAGCAACGGCACTTACGAGGACACGATCGACAAGCGCACGTACACCGCCATTGCCGGCAAGGTTTACCGCATCGAACAACCCGGCGCGGTCTGGCAAATGGTAAACGATGAAAACCCCGGCCCCTCATTAACAGAGAGTGGCTCACAACTATTCCTGAATCCTGACCGCCATGCTGTTCATTACGGTAAGGCCATTTCGAAACTGCACAACCACATTTCCGTAGAGGTGAATCGTCAGGTGATGATGAACATCGAGGCTGAAGGCATGGAGGCTATCAGTCTCAATTTCCCTCAAAAAGCCCGGACGATTCAACATGCAATCGATATGGCAAGAAACTATGCATTCCAATGCCTGCATAACCTGGCATTAGTCAAAAGCAATATCCCTGTCGAACGCGTGGACAGCTTTCTCAAGTCTTTTTTTGGTGTCCAGCAAATCGATACACAGTTATTGAACAGAATCAAAAAAACGATCGTGCCTATTTGCAATGCCTTGGTGGATCCTACCGAGGACTTGATGAATACCGAACGTTTCGTTATCGGCTCAAACGTGAACAGCCGCTCAACGACTATTGCGTTCGTACTTGGAAACGACAGTAAGAAAAAGCTCCACCTCACCGAACATTTTTTCAACCCGGGTCTGGATGAGTATGATTCATCTACGTTGAAGCCATTCGATATCGACGGCCACGCTCAGGCATCGACTCTGATTCACGAATTCGCCCATCAATTCTCAAAAGCCGAAGATTTTGCCTCTCTGGAATCTCGACGGCCGTTTGTTGATCTGATCAAAATCGATACATTGAAAGGCTTGTCGATGAAGCATCAGCAGGAAAAATTTCAAAGCCGGGCACTTTCGTTAAAAACACCTCGAGATGAGCTTTTTTCGCGCTGGAACCGAAAGGCAGGCGCTTATATCACCTGGGATAAAATTCGAGATATGGGTGCAGAAAGGGTCAGCAAGAAACTTCTGAAGTTGACGGGCTGCCAGACCATTGAAGACGCACGTGATGCGTTCTTAAATCCTGCCTCAGCGGATATTCGCGTTGATGTGATTTTGAGTAATGCCCATTCGATTTCACGCCTGATCTGCGAAATCGGCCGGCATCTGGACACCGAGCCAGTCACCTGAAACATGTACAAGAAAGCGCAGGATTCAACCTGCGCTTCCCTTTATTCAACTGACGACGTTCAGTCCTTTTGATCTCGCAATACATTGCCCGATGCGCCGTCGATGCGGAACTCGTACACGACGCCATCGGCCTTGCGACCCTCACCTTCCCAATAGCCGTCGTTGTCAGCTTCGATCTTGTAGATCTCGACATAACCGGCCTTGGTTTTTGCGGTATCGATCGCTTTTTCGATGGTGATCCAGCCTGCGCCAGGCTTGTCCGCCAACGCAGCGCCGGCGCCAAGCAAACTGGCGGTGGCAATCAGGGCGGCAAAAGTCTTCTTGATCATTTTTTCACTCCATTTGTGGATAGTGGTCATGGGCTTCCTGTTTTTTGGGCGCCTGAGCGAAAAATAAGTTCCACTTTGATGGGTAAATGCCATGACTGATGTTCTCGGCAACTTCCCGTCAAGGTTAGAATGTGCGAAATCAGGATGAGTCAATGACCCAAGACACTCTCTCGGAAGCCGAATACGATGCGATCACCGATGCCGCCGCGCACTGGTGCATGCGTTTGCACGCCGCCGACTGCACGGACGAAGAGCGTCGCGCCTTCCAGCAATGGCACGATGCTTATCCTCTGCATGCATTCGAGTACGAAGCCATGCTGGAGATCTGGGACGTTGCCGGCCACCTCCCGCGCCCGGATACAGCATTGGTCGTGCCGGTTGCTCAGCCTGCCCGCCCATGGCGCCGATACGCGATAGCGGCCGGGGTCTGCGCAGTGGCGTTGCCACTGACGGCTTACACCGGTTGGAATCTCGGCTGGCTGCCCAACAGTTACGAGCATTTTGCCGCCACTGACAATGTGCGTCAGGTAACGCTGAGTGACGGCAGCCAACTCGAATTGAACCTCAACACTGACCTGACCTTCAGCAACTACAAGGACGAACGCCGCGTCACGCTGAAAAAAGGCGAGGCGTTCTTTACCGTCAGTCACGACACGTCGCACCCGTTTGTCGTGCGTGCAGGCGAAGGCAGGATTCGGGTGACCGGCACGCGGTTCAATGTCTGGATGTACGAGGATCAAGTGCGGGTGAACCTGATCGCAGGTTCGGTGCTGGTCAGCAGCAATCGTCAATTGCCGGGCGATGGCTTGCGTCTCGAGCCATCCATGCAAGCGCGTTACAAACCGGGCGACTACATGCCGCAGATCAGCCAGTCCTACCCAAACGATGCTTCGCTTGCCTGGCGCAGCGGCAAACTGGTGCTGGACAATCTGCCGCTCAATGAAGCGCTGCCGCTGATCAACCGCTACCTGGAAAAACCGTTGATGCTCGCTGACAACAGCACCGGAACAATTCGGGTGGGCGGTATCTACAACATCAAAGAGCTGAACAACCTTGCCAACTCCCTGCCCAAGGTCTTGCCCGTCTACCTGACGCGCAACAAGGAAGGCAACCCGGTGATCAACCCGATGCCGCAGCAGCCGCCAAAAAGCTGAAGGCCGCGCCCCTTGCGGGATGCGGCCTTCATTTGTTTTTCAAGTAACGCCGTGTTTACTGTGCGGCGACGTTCCCCGTTTTTTCCGGCACCCCGTGAATGGTCTGCACCTGATACTGCGGGTCAGCCAGAATCTGCTGTTCGGTAAACGGCAGCACACTCCACTGTTTCTTCGAGAACGCCTCGGTCTGATCGCGTGAATACTTCGATGCCGGATCACTGGACAGCGAGAAGGCCAACAGCCCCTGCGCGTGCGGGCCCTTTTCATCGAACGTCACGACTTGCAGATAGCTGGTGCCACTGACCACCTCAAGCTTGCCATCTTCGCGCGGCACGCTCTGGATCGCGTTGTAGATCCCCAGCGTACCCGGCCCGCCATGAATCGGCGTCTGCTGCCCGCCGCTGCTGACCACCTGAATATCGCCCCAACGGGTTTGCGGTTTCAGGCCCATTTTGGCAACCGTATCGACCGACGCCAGCATCGCTTCGCGAAGAGCCTTGGCCACCGCTGACTGCTCGACAGCCAGACCACGCGGAGTGTGCTGCGCGTCCTGCGGATCAAAGGCGACGCGCCAGATGTCCGCTGACTGCTGCAGGGCTTGCATGATGTTCTGGAAATGCACCAGGCCCAGGCCCGAATCCAGATTGGCGCGCCCGTCCCACGCTTTCAGGCTGGCACACACAGGTTTGAGGGCTTGCGCATCAGCGCCAAGGTCAGCGGCGCAGAACTTCAGCAGATCCGGCACGACCTGGGTCGCCAGATACACTTGATCGTCCATCACCATTTGCTGCAGATCCTTCACTGCCAACGGGCCTTTTTTATTCAGTCTCGCCAGACGATCAAGGGCAAAGCGCGAACGCAACCCCAGCGGTTGGCCGTCCTGACTGATCAGCGGCGAGAAACCGGTGAGCGGTTGCGCCGGGTTGGCCAGCCATGCGGAATCGTTGGAGTGCTGGACGAAGTCCTTGCGCAGCAGTTGCGGCAATTGGCTGGAAGCGTAGATACCCTTCTGCGCAGCTTGCGGGTCGATGTCCCAGGCGCAGGCGCTGTTGGAACCGTCGAGCACGATCATCTGGGTGCCGATTCGCGGGTCACTGCACTTCGCGAGTTTTTCGCGACTGACGTTCGGCACCACCGACAGGTTCATGTACAGCGTCTGCCCCTTGTCATCTGCGGCGAGCGTATTGACCCAGGGAATACCCTGAATCTTGTGCACCGAATCCTGCAATTCTTTAAGCGTGGAAGCCTGATTCATCGCATACCACTGTTTGAGCACGCGATCGTTGTCGAGGTTGGCATCACGCAGGCTGTAGGCGAACTGAGTGTCCCAATCGAGCTTGCCCGGCCACTGCACAATCGGGCCGAACTTCGAGCTATAGATGTCGCGTGCCACCGGCAGCACTTGCCCATCGGCCTGTTTGACCTGCACGGTCACTGTCTGCTTGCTCATCGGCAATGATTGGCCATCAAGCAGATAGCGCGTCGGGTCTTTCGGATCGAGTTGCAGGCGATACAGGGTGAAGTGTTTGGAGGAATCGACCGTGTGGGTCCAGGCCAGATGCTGGTTGAAACCGATGTTGATCATCGGCAGGCCCGGCAACGCGGCGCCCATGACGTCAAGTTTGCCGGGAATGGTCAGGTGCATTTGATAGAAGCGCATACCGCCAACCCAGGGAAAGTGCGGGTTGGCCAGCAGCATGCCGCGACCATTGAACGAACGCTCGCCACCCACCGCCACGGCATTGCTGCCACGATCGAGCGCGAAGCGCTGCTGACGGGCATCTGCCATTTGGTAGGCATGCGTATCGCTGGCGATCCGCGCTGTGGCCTGTGGCGGCGTGGCACCGGCCAGGGCTTCGGCGAACTGACCAACCCCGCCCTCGACCAACAGCCGACGGGTCAGCTTGACCAGGTCTTCTGGAGCAATATCGCGAACCCACTCGCCCTGGCATTGTTGCGGCAGGCCCTGCTGATGGCGTTCGGCGAGATAGTGGTTGTAGCCCGCGGCATAACCCTGGACCAGGTCACGTACCTGGGCCGTTTGCGCCTGCCAGAACGTGCTGACCGCTTCCGGCGTATTGAGCCAGTTGAAAAAGACATCGCTGACGCGGTTTTCACGCTCCTCGACGGTGAACTGATCCGGGCCGAAATAACGCGAGCGCTGGCCATTGACCGTGACGATCTCGTTGGCCAGCAGGCAAAGGTTGTCCTGCGCATATGCGTAACCGATGCCGAAACCGAGGCCACGCTCGTCTTGGGCGCGGATATGCGGCACACCAAAACCGGTACGACGGATCTCGGCGCTGGTATCAACGGAGGGGCTGAATGCATGGGCCGACAGGCTAAGCCCGCAAAAAATACCGGCAAGGGCCAGTCCGGTTAACTGCCTGGAAATAATCACGCTCGCTCCTGATCGAAATGCCGAAGAGCGGATCTGCATACCGTGCGAAGCATGTGACGGGCGACGGATCCGCTGTGGAAACACCCACGCGTCCACACGCAATGAGCCTGTCCTGAAAACGAACGTCGACGAAAAAAATTTAGCGCGGTGCGCAGCGGTTTTGCGCAGTGATTACACGCAGAAGACGAAATCCCGACAAATTTTCTACATTTTTTCTTTCATGATTTGGCGAGCTGAAACGTCTTGTTTTAGAGAGCGCAAAGAAAACCTTTCCCGATCGGGCTCTGAAAAGGAGTAATCACATGTACAACTCGCAACTACCAACGGACGGTAGCCAGGCGTTACAAGGAGCATCCATGAGCCCGCACGCGAACGATTTCGAACAACGCGTCGAGCGTCACGGCAACGAACGCATCCGTCTGCTGCTGAAAAGTTTTGGTCTGCGCACCAGCCTGATTCGCCTTAAGGTCATCGACGCCCTGCTGGTCGCGGCACAGAACGACCGTCGCCTGGGCGTTCGCGGCGTCCATAGCCAATTGCTGGATCTGGATATTCCGCTGTCCTTCCTGAGTGTGCGCGAAGTCCTCAAGCGCCTGAGCGCCGAAGGCGTGATCACCGTCAACGCAGACAAGAGCTACAGCCTGCATCCGCAGGCTGCTGCAGTGCTCGACATCGATTGAAACGTCCAGCGATCGCCGTCAGGGTTTGACCTTGCGGCGCATTACGCCGTTGATCACCACGACGATCACCGCCACACCGATGGCGATGTACTGGAAGGTCTTTTCATCGATTCTCCCGGTGTTTTGCAGCCAGGACAGGCCGAGCATGATCGCCAGTACGGAGACGGCGATCAGAATCGAATAAATCAAGCGTTGCTTCTGGGTCATTGCGGCTTCCTGAAACTTTGGAATGTATCCGGTTTGTGTCCACTTGCATGCCATGCACTTACCGTCTTACGGGGATGCGCCGCTGCAAACGGGGTCTCATGTTACAGCCGATGAAGGCTTTTGGCTTCATGACGGCTTTAACATGAGGATTATTCAAATGCTGCGTCGAATCACCTGGCTGATTCCTGTTCTCGCCCTGCTGACCCTGAGTGGTTGCATCATCTTTCCCCACGGCGGCTGGCACGGCGACCATCATCGTTACGACCGTGGAGGCCCTGGCTACTATCAACATCGTTGACAGGATATTTCACCCCGCCTGCCCGTCAGTGTCAGATGCCGGGCATGAAAAATACACGCTGAATTAACTGACAAACAATGCCCGCCCCCTTCGCGGGCATTTTTTTTGGCCATGGATGACTGCCCGGTAACATCTTGTTTTACGAGCGTTTTGGGTCCGTTTCATATCCTGCAAAGATTCGAAATCTAATGTTTCAGCTAACCAGTAGGTCACGCCAATGTCTGGACCTAGGCTCTGCAACCTTCCTCCTTAACTGACAAGGATGTTTATGCAGAGAACATTGATAAGAATCGGGCCACGCCAAGTGGTGGGATTCTGCCTGGCGCTCAGCGCTTTTGAACTCCTGACCTATATGGCCAGTGACTTGATCATGCCAGCGATGTTGAACGTCACTGAAGAATTTCAAGCCGATGTTCGCCATGTTCCCAATGCGTTCAATCTGTATCTGTTGGGCGGTGTCTGCCTGCAATGGCTGATGGGGCCACTGTCTGATCGCTGGGGAAGGCGGCGCCTGTTGTTGATCGGCTGCGCCGCATTTGCTGTTGCGTGTGCCGCCGCTTTCGCCACCCGCAGCATTGAAGCGTTCAATGTGCTGCGCCTGATACAGGGCATGGGGCTGGGATTTGTCGTGGCCGTCAGTTATCCGGCGCTGCAGGAGGTGTTCTGCGAGGCGGATGCCGTACGCCTGATGGCCCTGCTCGGCAACATTGCGCTGCTATCGCCGTTGTTGGGCCCCATGCTCGGCAGCGTACTGCTGGAATGGCTGACATGGCGCGAGCTGTTTTTGGCACTCGGCATTGCTGCGATGCTGGTCTGGCTGGGGCTTTACGCCTGTATGCCGGAGACCGTGGGCGTTGTCCGCCGCGATGGGCAGCAGCAAGCCCGCGTGACGTTTTCCCTGCGTCAGATCCGCCAGCGCTACCTCGCCCTGCTCGGCAATCCGCGGTTCCTCGGCGCAAGCCTGGCCCTGGGACTGATGAGCCTGCCGCTGATTGCCTGGATCGGTCTGGCGCCGTTGCTGCTGATCCAGGGCCTGGGTCTGACGCCGCTGACGTACGGCCTGTGGCAAATTCCAGTTTTCTCTGCCGTCATCGTCGGCAATCTGATTCTCGACCGTCTACTAGTGACGCATTCGTTACCCCGCTTGATTCAGCTAGGGCTCTGGCCGTTTTGCCTGGGCCTGCTGGCGCTGATCGGCTGCGCGATGCAAGGTCTGGGACTGGCAGCGACAGTCGCCAGCCTGGCGCTTTACGCCGTTGGATTGGGCATCAGCAATGCGGCGCTGTATCGATTGGCGCTGTTTTGCTCGGATGACAGCAAAGGTCTGGTCTCGGCCATGGTCGGCATGATTTCGATTGCCGTGATGGGTATCGGCGGCTCGCTCATTGCCGCCATTGGCGGCGGAACCCGCCTTGAACTCTTCGCCCTTTGGGCCGCGCTCGCAGGCTTGATGTGCCTGCCCCTGCTGCTCTGGTTTCTGCAAGACGCCAAAACCGCGTTCGCCGCATCTGAATAAGGGAATTTCGATGATCCATTTACCCGCGAGCGATGCGTTATGCGCGTTGCCCCATCCTTATTGCCCGGATTCCGTGCCAGCGGGCCTGTTCGAACGGGCCATGGCCGAGATCAGTCGTTTTCATTGCCGGCACACAGCGGGCTACGAACATTGGTTGAACGCCCACGGGCTCGGTGCGCATGAACTGGACACGCTTGATGACTGGTCGCGCTTGCCACCGATCTTCGCCAATTTTTTCAAGCAACGGCTGCTGCTCAGCAGCACCGGCGCCGATGCCCTGGAACTGACGTCTTCTGGCACCAGCGGTCAGCGCAGCCGCATGCGCTACGACGAGCGCAGCCTTGGCGCGGCGCAATTCATGGTCGCGCAGATCTTCCGCTATTACGGCTGGGACACCCCGGACACGCCCTGCAACTATTTGCTGCTCAGTTACGAGCCGCAAGGGCAGATCACGCTCGGCACCTCCTTCACCGATCAGTTCCTGTGCCGTTTCGCTCCCGCCAACCGCGTGGTGTATGCCTTGCGCAGCACCGGTGACAGTCATCAGTTTGATGTGTTTGGCGTCATCCAGGCCTTGCAGGCGTTTGCCGAAGAAGGTCTGCCGGTGCGCATCCTCGGCTTCCCGGCGTTTCTCTGGCAGACCTTGCAACAGATGCAGGCCCTCGGCATGACAAATCTGAAACTGCCGGCCGGTTCACTGGCATTTTTCGGCGGTGGCTGGAAAACCCAGGCCGCACATGAGATTCCCAGGCAACAGTTATATGCCTGCATCCACCGCCAACTGGGCATTGAAACCTCGCGTTGTCGAGATGGCTACGGCGCCGTCGAGCATGCCGTGCCTTACATCGAATGCGCCCATCAGCGTTTTCATGTCCCGGTCTATTCGAAGGTGTACGTGCGCCATCCCGCGGATTTTTCAGTTCAGCCTTACGGCCAGCAAGGCCTGCTGGGATTCGTCTCGCCCTACATCTCGTCCAGTCCCGCGCATGCGGTGGTGATGAGCGACCTGGCGACGTTGCACCCCGGCGGAAGTTGCGACTGCGGGCTGAGCAGCGACTGGTTTGAACTGCATGGCCGCGCGGGCACAACCGCTGGCAGAAGTTGCGCGATGGCAGCGGCCGAACTACTGGGGGGCTACTGATATGTACTTGATCGACGGACAATTACGCGACGCCAACGACCTTGACGCTACCCTCGAATGCCTTCAGGCAGATCTTGCGGATCATCTGAGCACGCCGCTGGAAAGCAGCACTGTGATCAGCGCCGCGACCTGCTTTGCTGAGCAATTGAGCGGCGACAATCAAGAACTCGCGCTTGATCTCGAACAGCGACAGGCCCTGATCGAGTTCTGCACGGCCGAGGCGTTGCAGATCAAACTGCAACGCGAACTGGGCGCACAACCAGGTTCTTTGCGCCGCATCGACTATCGACAATCGCGCTTCGAATGCTGGAGCCCACTCGGGCTGGTGGTGCACATCACGCCGGGCAATGCGCCGTTGCTGGCGTTCTGCGCGGTACTGGAAAGTCTGTTGGCTGGCAACGTCAACTGGTTACGGCCCAGCAGCAGCGACCAGGGCCTGACCGCACGGTTACTGCACGCGTTGTTGCAATGCGATTCGAGTGGCCAACTCGCTGGTTACGTGGCGGTATTGCCAGTGAGCACCGGGCAGATCGGGCAACTGTGTAAACACGCCAATGGCGTTGCGGCGTGGGGAGGCGAACCCGCCTTACAAGCCATTCGCAAACAGCTACCGGCCGGTTGCCGCTGGATCGATTGGGGACATCGCATCAGCTTCGTCTATCTGACCCCCGATGCCGCCACAGCGCAAAACCTCAATGCCGTCGCCGATGAAGTCTGTCGGCTGGATCAGCAAGCCTGCTCCAGCCCGCAATGGCTGCTGGTGGACAGTGACAACCCGGTGGTGTTGCGCCAGATAGGTGAACGCCTGGCGGCAGCCTTCGAGCGCCGCGCCGGGCGATGGCCGGCGCTGCTGCCAACGCCACAGGAAGCCGCGCAAATCACCACGCACACGCACATGGCACGCTTGGCGCAGAGTTTCGCTGAACAAACCGGCCATGTCTGGAGCGCGCCGGGTTGGCGGGTGATCTGGGCGCACGAGCGTCAGCTAGCACCCTCCCCACTATTTCGCAGCGTGCTACTGCATCCGGTACCACGGCAGCTGATCACTGAAACCCTGCTGCCATGGCGCAATGTCCTGCAAAGTTGCGCGCTGCTGTGCGGCGAAGCACAGATCGGCGAGTTGGCGCGGAGGCTGATCAGTGCCGGTGTGACGCGCATCGCGCCAGTGGCCGGCATTCACGACGGCTATGACGGTGAGCCCCATGATGGCGTTTACGCGTTGCAACGGCTCAGTCGACGCGTGTCCGTCAGCGTCGCCGCCGACCGGTTGCCAAGCCACGCCACCCTTGACCGCGCGCCTGTACCCGCAATGCTTTGCGGGCAGCCAATCATGGACAAGGAGAGCCTCAACGGCCAGCCGTTCAACGCGACGGCGCAGTTGTATTTCCGCTCCGGTGGCAGCAGCGGGACGCCAGCGCTGTCCGGCTATAGCTATGGTGATTTCCATCGACAGATGCGCGCGACGGCGGACGGCTTGTTCGCGGCCGGGCTGGATCCGGCGCGGGATCGGGTGATGAACCTGTTCTTCTGCGGCGGGTTGTATGGCGGCTTCCTCAGCTTCGCCAAAGTGCTTGAACTGCTCGACATCACCCACCTGCCAATGGGCGCGCCGGCCGATGACGATTACCGCGAAATCGCCGATTTGATCATCAGCCAGCGCGTGACAGTGCTGATGGGCATGCCAAGCACTCTGCACCGACTGTTCCTCAATGAGCGGGAGCGGCTGCAAGCCTACGGCGGCATCACCAAGGTGTTTCTCGCTGGCGAACATCTCAGTGAACCGAGTCGTGCGCTTCTGCTCAGTTGCGGTGTGACCAGCATCCGCTCGGCGATTTACGGGAGTGTCGACGCCGGCCCTCTAGGCCATGCCTGTCAGGCTACGGGGGATGGCATTTTTCATCTGATGAACGACACCCAGCATCTGGAAATTGTCGCGTTGGATGCCGATGAGCCTGTGGTCGGCAATCAAGTCGGCCGCTTGTTGTTCACCTCAATCGCGCGGGAGGGGCAAAACGTTCAGCGCTATGACGTCGGCGACACCGGCCGCTGGGTGCCTGGCGCCTGCGCTTGCGGACTGGCTTCTCCACGCTTCGAATTGCTGCAGCGTCACGGCAAATTGATCCGCATTGGCTCCGACTTCATTTCTTTGAGCGAACTGGCGGTGCATCTGCAAGTGCCATTTCAACTGCTACTGGATCACACCTGCGACGGTGTCGAGCGCATGCGTTTGCGCAGCGAACTTGAAACTGTCGACGTGCAGGCCCGACTGGCGAATTACGCGACCCTGGCAACGATTATTCAAAGCCGATTGCTGAATCTCGAAGTTGAAGTCTGTGCCATCAAAGACTTCACCCGGAACAAGCACAGCGGCAAGACGCCGTTATTGATCGATTCGCGCAACTGATACTTCCCGTGAGCTAAGCCAGAAACTATAAAAAAGGTCAACCTTGTGAACATCACTGACTCAGTAGGCGAATTGATCAACTTCGCTCGTCAACACTCGCACTATTACCGCCAACATTTCGCCGAAGTCCCTAGACAAGTAGCGTTGCTCACCGAGCTACCGGTAATTGATCCCGACGAATTCTGGCGTAACAGCGAAACTCTCGATCTGTGGCCGGTATTGACCAACTCGGCGCAGGGGGCACTGGTATTCAGAACCGGCGGTTCCACCAGCGCCGGCAAACTTTCTGTCTACACCCGGGAAGAATGGCGGCGCCTGGTCGGCGATTTCGGCAACGCCCTCAGCGCCCAATTCAAACCGGGCGACCGGGTGGCCAATCTGTTTTTTGCTGGCGACCTGTATGCCAGCTTCCTGTTCATCCACGATTCATTGGCACATGTCCGTGTGGACATCACCGAGTTTCCGTTCACCGGCGACATCGATTCGCAGGTATTGGCGCAATCCATCCAGCAGCATCGGATCAACGTACTTGCAGGCTTGCCGGCACATCTGTTGACCTTTGCCGCATGGCTTGAACGGCGCGAGCAAACGTTGCCGGTTGTCGACACGCTGCTCTATGGCGGCGAAAGTCTGTTTGATTCACAGCGCCAGCTTCTCAACCTGGCGTTTCCCAACGCGCGCATCGCCTCAATCGGCTACGCCAGCGTCGACGCCGGTTTTATCGGCAGCAGTCAACGCGATTGCGCCGAGGGTGAACATCGAATGCATGAAAATCACGCCTTCCTGGAAATCGTCGACGAATACTCGGGAGAGGTGATCGAGTCTTGCGATGAAGTGGGTTTGCTCGTCCTGACCAATCTTCACCGGCGCTTGATGCCGCTGATACGTTACCCGGTAGGCGACCGCGCCTGTTGGCGAGAACCGCACGGCACTGCGCAGCGCAAGTTCGCGCTAAAGGGCCGAAGCGCCAGTAGCCAACGAGTCCGGGTGGGAATTTTGTCGCTGGTCCCTCAAGAGATCGCCGAGCTGATACGCCGCAATCCCGCCAGTGACGACTGGCAAATGGTGATTGAACAGGCCACGTTCAAGGATGTACTGACGCTCAAATGGGTGCCGGCTGCACAGTCTCCCGACCGCGCCGACGTCAATCAGCAACTGGAAAACGCAATGCTTGAGCTTTATCCGTTGATCACGCAATTACGGACGGATCATCTGCTGGAACTGCACGTCCAGTGCTGCACGCATGAGGATCTGCCACGACATCCCCGCTCGGGCAAATGCCTGCGCGTGCTGGATCTGCGTCGCTATGAACACAAGGATCAGGAGGGTCCGGATGGAACCGCTGATTCTGCGTAACTATCGCGCCAGCGATGCCACGGCGGTCAGCCAGTTGTTCCGCGAGGTGTACGGCGATCTTTACGTGCAACCGCATGTTTATCTGCCGCAGATGATCAACCAGAACCACGCCGACCAGCGCTGGCACTCGCTGGTCGCCGAGCTGGACGGGCAGATACGCGGGCACGCCACCCTGTTTCGCGACACAGGCGCCCGCACCGCCGAACTGGCATTGAGCGCCGTCCATCCCGATGCCCGGGGACAAAACATTGCCACGCGTCTGAGCCAGCAACTGCTGAGCCACGCGCAAGCACTGGGCTGCCACAGCGTATCCATCAAACAGGTCACTCACCATCCGTACACGCAACGCATGGCCGCCAACCTCGGTTTTCATAACACCGGGCTGTTGCCGGACTACGTGCCCTCGCCGTTTGGTAGCTCAACGCCGGAATCCATTGTTATGGGATGCCGCATCATCGACGGGTATAAACGCCCGCTGCCGAGGCAGACCTGGCCGTCTGGTTACCGCAGTTTCATGGAACATTTATCCGATGTATTCGGCACGCACGAGCAAAGGTTTTGCTGGAATGGCCCAGCGATTCAGCTGGAACGACACACCAATCGTTACGACATCCGGCTCAAGAACCTACGACCCGATCTGCTCGAGCAGCTAAGGGGATTGCCGCAGCAATGGATGGTGTCGATCCGGCTCGGATTGTCGCAGCAATTTACCTGCGATCTGAACAGGCTGACCGCAATCGGATTTGTCTTCACCGGGCTGGCACCCGTCGAGGGTAAGGAGGGAGGATGGCTGGCATTGTTTCACCGGGGTTACCGGCTGGGCAAACTTGAGCTGCACTGCTCGCGGATGCAGCACTTACACGATCAGGCGCAACAGCAAGTTGTACCTCGCCTGAGCAAAATAGCGCTGTGACTTGAGCGTACCGAGATCTTGCTAATGACCCGTTCACCTTGAGCGGGTCATTGTCTGGCGGCTCAAGCCTTGGCTTTGATGCCGTCTTTATTGGGAAGCGGCGCGTTGCCTTCCCCATAGGTTTTCAGGTTTTGCAGGACGTAAATGGCTTTCTTGAATTCGGGGATCAGATTTTTGCCGTACGCGTTGCCATTGAGACCATTGTTCTGGATCGCATCAAGCTGAGTCGCGAAATACTCCAGCGCATTGAATTTGGCATCAATGTCTTTGGTCACGCCGAAACGGTCGAACTTGTCGCCGGCATTCATCAGGGTGAAGGACGTGATTTCCGAGATCAGCCCTCGGCTACGCAGCATCGCCGCCAGGTTACCCATCTGTTTTACCGAGACGTTCGCGGGATCAAAGCCCTTGATGTTTTTGCGCAGGCCTTGCTTGTCCATCTCGGCAGTGTTCAAAGCGTTAGGATCGTTACCGACCTTGGTGAGCATTTGCTGCACCTTGACGCTTTGGGACACCTGCTTTTTGCCGCCCGTGTTGCGCACCATGACGCCAGCCTTGCTTTCCCAGCCGCCGACAATGCCAATCGTCATGAGAAAACTCCCTGTGAAATGAACATGAAATATCCTTGTTGAACCACTCGAATGCCGGGGAGTATCCACCGGCCAACTAATGGCACCAACCCTTTTTGTGCACTCACTTACAATTCTCGTACATTCTCGATACAAATCAGCAGACCTCCGTGGATGCTGGCTTTCAAGACTCTCATTACATCGCGACCTGCATAAAATCCACGCCGATGGCCTGGCTGATTGATTCCTGTGTATCAAATTCAATACCGACCGGTCATCGGCCTTCAGCTTTTCAGCACTCCGGTACCTAAAGCTTCTGACTGCATCGACGATACCTAGTGATACCCGCGATGTTTACGCCTCCCGCCCCTAATAAGAATCGCAGCTCAAGGACCGGTCTCCATGCCCGCATTCCGCACTATTCAGGCTCGCTACACGCTGTTTCTGGTTCTGTTCATGCTGCTGTTGTCAGTGCTGACCGTGGTCGGTATCAGCCAATTGGTCGCACCCAAACTGCGTCAAACCGAAGAACAGGTGGTGCTCAACCGCATTGCTGAAGTCGCGGAGCAGATTCAGGGCGAGTTGAACAAGGTTCAGGCGCAACAACGCAGCATCACCCAGACCATCCCGCTGCTCGACAGCGCTGCCATCGACACGGTATTGCCGGGCCTGGTGGATCAATACGGCGAATTGAAAGTGTTTGGCGGTGGTATCTGGCCGCTACCCGGCCAGCGTGAAGCCGGGCGCAACAAGTTCAGCACCTTCTGGCACCGCGATGCTTCGGGCAAACTGGCGGTAAACACGTTCTGGAACAGTGACGCGGCGCCAAATTACTACGACCAGACCTGGTACAAGGGCGGCATGCAGACGCCGCGCGGTCAGTGTGCCTGGGCGGCGGCCTACAAGGACGACGCCAGCGCCGAGCCGCGCACCAACTGCGCCATGGCTATCCAGAAAAACGGCAACGCCTGGGGCGTGTCGACCATCGACGTCACCCTGGGTTTCTTCAACGATCTGGTGGCCCGCAAGGAAAAAGACCTCAACGCCGAAATGCTCATCGTCGAGGCCGATGGCAAAATCATCAGCAACAGTTCGCGCATCAGCGGCCCGATCGTGCTGAAGAACATCAGCGAACTGGCTGCCGGCTCGACCTTCGCCAGCCAGGTCAACGCGGGTCTGCAAAGTCGCGATCAGGCGCAACGCGTCGAATTCGACAACAACGGTGAAGCCAGTACTTTCTTCATGCGCCCGATCGAGGGCACACCGTGGTTCCTCGCCACGGCCCTGCCGACCAAAATGCTGACCGCCCAGCGTGACGACGTGCTCAGCACCCTGAGCCTGTTGCAGATTCCGCTGGTGATTCTGTTGGTGCTGTTGCAGGTCTACGCGATCCGCCAGCTGGTTTCGCGCATGAAAGCGCTGAAAGCCAACATCGACCTGCTGTCCAGCGGCGATGCCGACCTGACTCGACGCATCACCATCCGCGCCGAAGATGAACTCGGCGCCATCGGTCATTCGGTCAACACCTTTATTGCCTATCTGCAAAACATGATCGGCGAAGTCACCCAAGCCACCGGCGCCATGGCGTCGAGCCTCGACAACCTGCAACGCACGTCGGCGCATACCAGCCAGATCCTGCTGCGTCACGCGTCTGAAACCGATCAGACCGTCACCGCCATCACCGAGATGAGCTCGACCGCCGACAGCGTGGCGCAGAACGCTGCTGAAACCGCTGCCTTCACCCAGCGCGCCAACGAAAACGCCGACCGTTCTCGGGTGGTGGTAGGCGAGGCGACCAACAGCGTGGTCGCGCTGATCGATGAAGTGGCCAGCGCCACCCATAAAGTCGAAAACATGCAACAGGACGCCCAACGCATCACCGAGATTCTCGGGGTGATTGGCGCGATTGCCGGCCAGACCAACCTGTTGGCGCTCAACGCCGCCATCGAAGCGGCCCGCGCCGGTGAGCAGGGTCGCGGCTTCGCCGTGGTAGCCGATGAAGTGCGCGCCCTCGCCGCCCGCACTCAGGCCAGCACTTCGGAAATCAACGAGATGTTGAAGCGTCTGACCCAAGGGGTGAGTTCGTCGGTCAGCGCCATGGAAAACACCCAGGCCAGTTGCCAGTCGGCAGCCGACGCCACGGCACGGGTCAACGCGGGGCTGGATGAAATGGCCGGTTCCGTCAGCCATATCAACAGCCTCAGCACGCAAATCGCCACCGCCGCCGAGCAGCAAAGCGCGGTGACCGAAGAGATCAATCGCAGCATGGTGCAGATCCGCCACATGGTCGATGAACTGGTACAAAGCGGCAACGCCAGCGAACTCAACACCCGCCAGTTGCTGGAAGCCAACAGCCGGGTGAGCGCGATCATGGGGCGGTTCAAGGTGCGTTGATCCACCTCAATCTCATGTAGGAGCTGCCGCAGGCTGCGATCTTTTGATGTTGCTTTTAAAAGATCAAAAGATCGCAGCCTGCGGCAGCTCCTACACGGGATCGCGTGCAACCTTACGGATTTGTCATCTCTCGCTCATCGGGCTGTCAGGGTTGATCTACGATTATTCTGCCAGCCTGTCTTGTAGCAACTTGAAACACTGAGTTGATGCCTGGCAGGAAAAACCGGTCAAAATAAGTTCTTTTTGACCGCCACCCGAGTCGAGAGTCCATCATGCGAACCCATCTGCGCCTGGTCGCCCTGAGCGCCCTGTTCATCTCCTCCCTGGCCCAAGCTGCCGACCTGATCCCCATCGAAGTCCATCGCGACGCCAATTGCGGCTGCTGCAAGAAATGGATCAGCCACCTCGAAGCCAACGGCTTTAAAGTCGAAGACCACGTCGAATCCGACATGAGCAGCTTCAAGCAACAACACGGCGTACCGCCACGGCTTGCTTCCTGCCACACCGCAATCATCAACGGCAAATTTGTCGAAGGCCATGTGCCGGCGGAGCAAGTGCTCGCCCTGAGCAAGCGTGAAGATCTGCTAGGTGTTGCTGCCCCGGGCATGCCGATGGGCTCGCCGGGCATGGAAATGGACGGTATGAGCGACGCTTATCAAGTGATCGGTCTGAAGAAGGACGGAGCTGACGTCGTAGTGGCGGACTACCCGGCCCATTGATGGGCGCTGCTTACACAGGCCTCTTCTTTGCCGCATTCGGCGCCGCGACGTTGCTGCCGCTGCAATCTGAAGCCTTGCTGGTCGGGTTGATCGTCAGCGACCGTTACTGGCTGTGGGGATTGTTGGCGGTGGCGACCGTGGGCAATGTGCTTGGCTCGCTGGTCAACTGGTGGCTGGGTTGCAGGCTTGAGCGATTTCAGGATCGGCGCTGGTTTCCGGTCAGCGCCAGGCACATGGACAAGGCGCGCAAGCACTACGAACGATACGGCCATTGGACACTGCTGTTCAGTTGGTTGCCGATTATTGGCGATCCGCTGACGTTGGTTGCCGGGGTGATGCGCGAGCCGCTCGGGCGGTTCCTGTTGATCGTCAGCCTCGCCAAAGGCGCGCGGTATGGCGTGCTGGCCATGCTGACGCTGGGCTGGATCGGTTGAACCATCAGGCCTGCACATTGCCTGTGTTTAACGTCCCCGTAATCTTGCCGTTCGAGCATCGGCCGATTTCAATGGAGTTTGCCCTTATGACTGTCACGTTATCTCGCTGGCTGCCCGGCCTGTTCCTGACTGCCGCCCTGCCGCTGTTTGCCCATGGCGCCACGCAAACCGCAACAGCGCCCGCCGAAGGCCCGGCGTATGGGCCAGAGCTGCAAGGTTTCGATTACCCCTACACGCTTAAACACTTCGATTTCCAGTCCCAGGGCAAATCCTTGCAGATGGGGTATATGGATGTCGCCGCCGACGGCAAGGCCAACGGCCGCACCGTGGTGTTGATGCATGGCAAGAATTTCTGCGCCGCTACCTGGGACAGTTCGATCAAGGCCTTGAGCGAGGCTGGCTACCGGGTGATCGCGCCGGATCAGATCGGCTTCTGTACCTCCAGCAAGCCGGACAATTATCAGTACAGCTTCCAGCAACTAGCGACCAACACCCAGCAGTTGCTCAAAGCGCTGGGTATCCAGAAAGCCACCCTGCTCGGCCATTCCACCGGCGGCATGCTTGCCACGCGTTATGCGCTGCTGTTCCCGGATCAGGTCGACCAGTTGGCAATGGTCAACCCGATTGGCCTGGAAGACTGGAAAGCCCTCGGCGTGCCGTACCGCACGGTGGATCAGTGGTATCAACGCGAATTGAAAGTTACCGCTCAAGGCATTCGCGACTACGAGCGCACCACTTACTACGATGGCCGCTGGAAACCTGAGTTCGACCGTTGGGTCGACATGCTCGCGGGCCTGAGCAAAGGCCCGGGCAAGACCCAGGTAGCGTGGAACTCGGCGCTGATCTACGACATGATTTTCACCCAGCCGGTGTACTACGAGTTCAAGGACTTGAAGATGCCGACACTGTTGCTGATCGGCACCTCCGACACCACGGCCATCGGCAAGGATCTCGCGCCACCTGAGGTGAAAGCGAAGATCGGTCACTATGAGGTGCTGGGTAAACAGGTCGCCAAACTGATCCCGCAGTCGACTCTGGTTGAATTCCCCGGCATGGGCCACGCGCCGCAGATGGAAGAGCCGGCGAAGTTTCATCAGGCCCTGCTCGGCTGGCTGAACAAAACCAATCCCGTTGATTGATGAGGTAAGGCTGATGGCGGTGCAGATTGCGGTGATCGATGACTGGCAGGACGTGGCGCGCGATGTGATCGACTGGTCGGTCCTCGACAGCCTCGGTGAGGTGACGTTCGAGCATGATTACCCGGCGGACAATGCCACGCTGGCCCAACGACTGGGCAAGTATCAGGTGATCTGCGTGATGCGCGAACGCACGCGTTTCGACGAAGATCTGCTCAAGCGTTTGCCCAATCTCAAGTTGTTGGTCACCGGCGGTATGCGCAACGCGGCGCTGGACATGCAAGCCGCAGCGGCGCTGGGCGTCAAGATCTGCGGCACCGACAGCTATAAACATGCCGCGCCGGAACTGACCTGGGCGCTGATCATGGCCGCCACGCGCAACCTGCTCAATGAAGCCAATGCATTGCGCGCAGGTGCGTGGCAACAAGGCCTTGGCGGCGATTTGCATGGCAAGACGCTGGGCATCCTCGGCTTGGGCAGCATCGGCCAACGGGTGGCGCAGTTCGGGCAGGTATTTGGCATGCGCGTTATTGCCTGGAGCGAAAACCTTACGGCTGAGCGCGCGCAACAAGCCGGCGTGACCTATGTCAGCAAGCAGCAACTGTTTGAACAGGCGGACGTGCTGTCCGTGCACCTGGTGCTCAGCGATCGCAGTCGTGGGCTGGTCGATGCGCAGGCATTGGCCTGGATGAAGCCGACCGCACTGTTGGTGAACACCGCCCGCGGCCCGATTGTCGATGAAGCAGCGCTGATCAAGGCCTTGCAGAAACAACAGCTCGGCGGTGCGGCACTGGATGTGTTCGATCAGGAACCGCTGCCAGCACTGCACCCGTTTCGCACACTCGACAATGTGCTGGCAACCCCGCATGTGGGGTATGTGAGCCGGCAGAATTATCAGCAGTTCTTTTCACAAATGATCGAGGATATTCAGGCTTGGTCGGCAGGCGACTCAATACGTCTGCTCAACTGAGATCCCCTGTAGGAGCTGCCGCAGGCTGCGATCTTTTGATTTTTAACCTGGAAACAAGGATCAAAAGATCGCAGCCTTCGGCAGCTCCTACATAGGGGCACGGTAATCGGCTTATCAACAAACCGCCCGCACCACAACAGTGCATCCACCTTCCTGGCTAGCACGAAAACGTGACCGTCCGGTCACCGTTTTGATCCCTCCAAGCAAAAAAACCTGCCCTTCGTCGGTGCGTTTCCCCCTACACACCGCCACTCGCAACACCGTGCAACCGATTGTCGAACAATTTACCCATTTGCTCTGGCCCGCTCTAGGATCTGGCCTAGACTCATTTTCGCGGGGTAAAACCGCCCGGTCGCAAACTCGAAAATTAGTCGAAACTTTTGCCGATCCCGGCGGGTCATCTCAAAGGTAGGGCTTAAGCGAGTGGTGCAATCCTTGCAATGGCCTCTCCACCCATTCTGCTTTGCGCGTGTTGGGTAGCGTTTGCTCCCCCCTGCGCGGTGCGTTTGCGCCCGGCCACAGGATTTGGCCATGGACATCGTTTGTTTGAGACAAGAATCAGATCAACAACACGGGAGATTCATATGATCAGTGCGGCATTGGACATTCAGGGAGAACGTGCTCAGCAGTCGATAGGCGAAGCGAGCACCGTCAGCATTCCCGGCAGCCGGTCGATCAACGTCCCGAGCAGCAAAACGCTGACACCGGTAGCCAGTCAGAACCCCAACAAGAAAAAAGTTTTGTTCGTGACCTCGGAAATCGCCGATCTGGTGAAAACCGGCGGTCTGGGTGACGTGTCCGCCGCCCTGCCCCGCGCCATGGCGCATCTGCACGATGTACGGGTGTTAATCCCCGGTTACCCGCAGGTGATGCACAGCGAGAACCCGATCCACATCATCGGCGAACTCGGCGGCCATGCAGCGCTGCCGCCGTGCAAGATCGGGCGCATGGACATGCCCGACGGGCTGGTGATCTACGTGTTGATCTGCCCTGAACTCTACGAGCGTGAAGGCTCGCCCTACGGCGCCAACAACGGCCGCGACTGGCCGGACAACCACATTCGTTTCGCACGTCTGGGCCTGGCCGCTGCCGATATCGCCGCCAACCTCGCACAAATTCACTGGTGCCCGGACCTGGTGCACGCCCACGACTGGCCGGCTGGCCTGGCGCCTGCTTACATGCACTGGCGCGGTCAGCGTACGCCAACCCTGTTCACCATCCACAACCTGGCTTATCAAGGCGTGACCAGCCTCGGCTCCTGCCCGGAGCTCGGCATTCCCAACCATGCCCTGCAACAGGAAGGCATGGAGTTCTACGGCAAGATGTCGTTCCTCAAGGCCGGCATGGCCTATTCGAGCCACATCACCACGGTCAGCGCCACCTACGCGCAGGAAATCACCACACCGGATTTCGGCTGCGGTCTAGACGGTTTTCTCGCCGCCAAGACCCAGCAAGGCTTGCTCAGTGGCATCCCCAACGGCATCGATGAAAGCTGGGACGCTGCAACCGACCCGCATCTGTTCGCGCCGTTCGCCATCGGCGACTGGGAAGGCAAAGCGGTCAATGCCGCGCACGTTCGCCAATTGTTTGGCCTGAAAGACTCCACCGGCCCGCTGTTCGCCGTGGTATCGCGCCTTGTTTATCAGAAAGGCCTGGACCTGACCGAATCGGTCTCTGAGTACATCGTGCAGAACGGTGGGCAGATCGCGATCATCGGACGTGGCGAACCGGAAGAAGAACAGGCCATGCGTGAACTCGCGTTGCGCTTCCCAGGCCAGATCGGTGTGCGCATCGGCTTCAACGAAACCGACGCGCGCCGCATGTTTGCCGGCAGCGATTTCCTCTTGATGCCTTCGCGTTATGAGCCTTGTGGCCTCAGCCAGATGTACGCGCAGCGCTTCGGTTCACTGCCCGTGGCACGCAATACCGGGGGTCTGGCCGACACTATCGAGAACGGTATGACCGGGTTTCTTTTCGACGAATCCACGCCTGAAAGCTATCGCGAAGCGTTGAACCGCGCGTTCAAGGTTTTCGCTTTCCCCGAACTGCTCAACGCCATGCGTTGCCGCGCCATGGCTGCGCCGTTCAACTGGTGCAAAGCGGTCGAACCGTACGCTGAACTTTACGAAAAACTGGTCGCCAAGGCGCTGGGTAAAGCTCACCACAAATAAGCAGGGAGTTTTTTAACGATGCCGTTACGGACCCAAGAGAACTGGCCCCACGGCGCGATCAAGCTGGACGCCGAACACACACAATTTGCGCTGTGGGCACCTGACGCGTTTTACGTCAGCGTTGAACTGGACAATGGAGAGTCGCTGCCGATGTTGCCTCAGGCAGACGGCTGGTTCGTGATCAAGACCCGCTGTCCCGCGGGCACTCGCTACCGCTACAACATCGATGGAGAGCTGGAGGTGCCCGACCCGGCCTCCCGAGCCCAGGATGGCGACATAAACCGCCACAGCGTGGTGGTCGACCCTCTCGCCTATCAGTGGCAAAACACTACCTGGCAAGGTCGCCCCTGGAACGAGGCAGTGATTTACGAACTGCACGTCGGTGCACTCGGCGGCTTTGCTGCGGTTGAAACGCACCTGGCGCGACTTGCCGAACTGGGTATCACCGCCATCGAACTGATGCCGATTGCGCAGTTTCCCGGCGACCGCAATTGGGGCTACGACGGCGTCTTGCACTACGCACCGCAAGCGTCCTATGGCACGCCCGAACAACTCAAGCACCTGATCGATACCGCCCACAGCCATGGTCTGGCGGTGATTCTCGACGTGGTCTACAACCACTTCGGCCCCGATGGCAATTATCTGCACCGCTACGCCAAAGGCTTTTTCCGCGAGGACAAGCACACACCATGGGGCGCCGGGATCGATTTTCGTCGCCTGGAAATCCGCGATTTTTTCATTGAAAACGCTTTGATGTGGCTGCTCGAATACCGCTTCGACGGTTTACGCCTGGACGCGGTGCACGCCATTGAAGATCCGCATTTTTTGCGCGAATTGGCGCGACGCGTCCGCCAGCAGATCGACGCGCCACGGCATGTCTGGCTGACCGTGGAAAACGAGCTCAACCAGTCGAGCCTGCTCGAAGAGGAGTACGACGCGCAGTGGAACGATGACGGACACAACGCTCTGCACGTGCTGCTGACCGGCGAAACCGATGCGTATTACGCCGATTACGCGCTGCAACCGACCGAGCAACTGGTGCGCTGCCTGAGCCAGGGCTTCGTGTTTCAGGGCCACATCACCCGCCATGGCGAACCTCGGGGCGAACCGAGTGAACATCTGCCGTCCACCGCTTTCGTGCTGTTCTTGCAGAACCATGACCAGATCGGCAACCGCGCCTTTGGCGAACGCCTGCATCAACTGGCCGATCCCCGAGCCTTGCAGGCCGCTACCGTGTTGCTGCTGTTGTCGCCGATGATTCCGCTGATGTTCATGGGCGACGAGTTCGCCGCCGAGCAGCCGTTCCTGTTTTTCACCAGCCATCATGGCGAACTGGCGGAGTTGGTGCGCGAAGGTCGGCGCAATGAATTCGCCGCGTTCAGCGCCTTCGCCGATCCGCATAAACGCGAGCAGATTCCCGACCCTAATGCCGCAGAAACCTTCCGCGCCTCGCAGCCAAGGCTGGAGGGTCAAGGCACGCCCGAGCAACAGGAAATGCACGAGCTCTATCGTCAGCTGTTGCAGTTGCGCCATCAACACATCATCCCGCACCTCAGCGGCACTCAAGCCCTCGGCGCGCAAATGCTGGGTTATGCGGCAGTCAGTGCACGCTGGCGCCTGGGCGATGGCAGTGAGCTGCGAATCGACCTGAACCTCAGCGATACACCAGTGGTCAACCCTCCACGGACCGGCGCGGTGTGGTTGTTTCAAAAGCCGCCCGCCGTCGAACCGTCGGATGAAGGCCTGCTGCCCCCGTATTGCGCGCTCGTCAGCCTCACGGCCGCAAACCCCTTGCAACCTCTGAATGGAGAGCGCCTATGAGCGATGCGCAACTGGAAATTCTTGCCAGCCGAGCCGGCCTTGCCGTCGACTGGATTGACGCCAACGGGCGGCCACAAAAAGTCGCCCCGGCGGTGCTGCGCAATGTTCTGATCGGCCTCGGCCACCCCGCCAGCACGGCGCTGGAAATCGACGCCAGCCTGCTTGAATTGCAAAAAGTCCAGCAAGACCGCCATCTGCCGCCACTGCTGACCAGTGACGTGGGCGTCAGCGTTGATCTGGCGCGCTATTTCAAACCCGAAACGCCGTGCGAGATCCACCTCGAAGACGGTTCGCGCATGAACCTGAAACTCGATTCCGAGGCCATGCTGCCGGGTGTCATTCCGGTCGGCTATCAGCAAGTGCACATCGACGATCAATTTTTCACCCTGGCCGTGGCCCCGGAACGCTGCTTCAGCGTCGGCGATGCGGTCGACAATCCGATCCCCCGCGCCTGGGGCCTGAGCGTGCAGTTGTATGGCTTGCGCCGGCCGGGTGATGGCGGTTTCGGCGATACTCAGGCGCTGGAAGAACTGGCCCGGGTCGCCGGCGAGCGCGGCGCCGATGCGCTGGCGATCAGCCCGCTGCACGCGATGTTCAGCGCCGACACCGGGCGCTATAGCCCTTATTCGCCGTCCAGTCGTTTGTTTCTCAATTCCCTGTATGCCGCACCCGGCGCGATTCTCGGCGAACGCGCCTTGCGTGATGCCATCGACAGCGCAGGTTTGGCGCAACAGTTCGCGCAACTGGAAGACCTGAAACTGGTCGATTGGCCGACCGCCGCCGACGCCAAACAAAAACTCCTGCAAGCCTTGTATCAAGGCTTTATCGCTGGGGACCATCCGTTGCACCCGGACTTCGCCAGTTTTCGCCACGCAGGTGGCGCAGCGCTGGAAAACCACTGCCGCTTTGAAGCCATTCAGGAAATGCGCGCCGCACGGGGCGAAAGCCTCGACTGGCGCGAATGGCCCGAGCACTGGCGCGATCCGCGTGGCGCCGCCCTCGGTGCATTCGCCGAGGAGTACGCCGAGCGCATCGGCTACTTCGCCTTTTGCCAATGGCTGATCCACCGCTGCCTCGAACGCGCGCAAACCGCTGCACGCAGTGCGGGCATGGGCATTGGCCTGATCGCCGACCTGGCAGTCGGTGCCGATGGCGGTGGCAGTCAGGCCTGGAGTTTTCAGGATGAACTGCTCGCCTCGCTGACCGTTGGCGCACCACCGGACATCCTCAATCGTTCCGGTCAGGGCTGGGGGATTTCTGCGTTTTCTCCCGAAGGCCTGATTCGCAATGGCTTTCGTGCATTCATCGAAATGCTCCGTGCCAACTTCGCCCATGCCGGCGGCCTGCGCATCGACCATGTCATGGGCCTCCAGCGGTTGTGGGTGATTCCCAATGGATCGGCGCCGGCCGACGGTGCGTACCTGTATTACCCAGTGGATGATTTGCTGCGTTTGCTCACCCTTGAGTCCCATCGCCATCAAGCGATCGTCCTCGGTGAAGACCTCGGCACCGTGCCCGACGGCCTGCAGGAAAAACTCATCGCCCGCTCCATACTCGGCATGCGCGTACTGTTGTTCGAACAGAACAACACCCATTTCAAACCGATTCTCGACTGGCCGGACAACGCACTGGCGACCACCAGCACTCACGACCTGCCGACGCTCAACGGCTGGTGGCATGGCCGCGATATCGACTGGAACTCCAGACTCGGTTTTGTCGACGGCAACGGCGAAATCGAATGGCGCCGCTACCGCCAGCGTGAGCGCGAAGGCTTGCGCAGTGCCTTGAGTCAGGACCCGCAGAATTTTCGCGAAGAGTCCCACGAAGCCGATCAAATCGTCGACGCCGCCGTGCGTTACCTCGGCCATACCCGCGCACCGTTGGTGTTGCTGCCGCTGGAAGATGCGTTGGGCATCGACGAGCAAGCAAACCTGCCGGGCACGACCGACACGCACCCGAACTGGTCGCGGCGACTGCCCGGCAACAGCGAAGCACTGCTTGATGGTGTAGACGCCGCGCGGCGTCTGGAACTCCTGGCGTGCGCACGCCTTCAGGCTGCCGAGCGTGACCAATGAATCAATCGCTTATCCAACCGCTGCGCGCCACCCTGCGACTGCAATTTCACAAAGGTTTTACCCTGGAACAAGCGGTACCGCTGGTGCCGTATTTCGCCCGCCTCGGCATCAGTCACATCTACGCATCGCCTCTGCTCAAGGCGCGGGCCGGTTCGATGCACGGCTATGACGTAGTCGACCCGACGCAAGTCAATCCGGAGCTGGGTGGCGAGCCTGCGCTCAGGCATTTGGTCAGTACCCTGCGTGAACACGGCATGGGGCTGATCCTCGACATCGTGTCCAACCATATGGCCGTCGGCGGCAACGACAATCCGTGGTGGCTGGACTTGCTGGAGTGGGGGCGTCTGAGCCCTTACGGTGAGTTTTTCGACATTCAGTGGCACTCGCCGGACCCGTTGATGGAAGGCCAGTTGCTGCTGCCATTTCTGGGCAGCGATTATGGCGCCGCGTTGCAGGAAGGCACGCTCAAGCTGCAGTTCAATGCGCAAACCGGCGGCTTTTATGTCGAGCACTATGATCACCACTTCCCGATCTGCCCAAACGATTACGGCGAGCTGCTCAAATCCGAAGATGCGCTGAAATCCTTGGCCGATCGTTTTAGTGCGTTGAGCTATCAGACCGATGCCCATTCGCTGGCCATTCCTCTGAAAGAAGAGCTGCAGCAACTGGCGAGCGAGCCGCAAATTCTCGAAGCCATCCACAGCAATCTCGCGCATTACGACTCCACCACCGAAGAGGGCTTCCAGAACCTGCATCAGTTGTTGGAACGCCAGAGTTATCGCCTGGCCAGTTGGCGCACGGCGGCGGATGACATCAACTGGCGGCGCTTTTTCGACATCAACGAACTGGGCGGTTTGCGCGTCGAACGTCCGGCAGTCTTCGAAGCGACTCACGGCAAAATCTTCCAGTTGATCGCCGAAGGCTTGGTGGATGGCCTGCGCATCGACCATATCGACGGCCTCGCCGATCCTCGCGGTTATTGCCGCAAACTGCGCCGCCGTGTCGATCTGCTCGCGCCGGGGCGTCATTTGCCGATCTACATCGAGAAGATCCTCGGTGCCGGCGAAACCCCGCGACGCGACTGGTCGGTGGATGGCACCACCGGTTACGAGTTCATGAATCAACTGTCGCTGCTGCAACACGATCCCGACGGTGAACATGTGCTCGGCGACTTGTGGCAACGCCGCACCGAACGCCCCGCCGCGTTCATCGAAGAGGCGCAACTGGCGCGTCAGCAGATCCTCAACGGCTCGCTGGCCAGCGATTGCGAAAGTGTCGCGCAGGCGTTACTGCAAGTGGCCCGCGATGACTTGATGACCCGCGACCTGACCCTCGGCTCGATCCGCCGGGTCTTGCAGGCGTTGATCGTGCACTTCCCGGTGTATCGCACTTATATAGGTGCGCTGGGCCGCTCGGCGCAGGATGAGGTGTTTTTCCAGCAAGCCATGGAAGGTGCGCGGCAGGCCCTCGGTGAAGGCGACTGGCCGGTGCTCGACTGCGTCGCAGCCTGGCTCGGTGGCACGCCGTGGCGGCAGAAGCCGCGTGGGCGTTCACGCAAGATCCTCAAACACGCTTGCGTACGCTTCCAGCAACTGACTTCACCGGCAGCCGCCAAAGCCGTGGAAGACACGGCGCTGTATCGTTCGGCCGTGCTGTTGTCGCGTAATGACGTCGGCTACAACACCGAACAGTTCAGCGCACCGGTCAGCGATTTCCACGAGATCAATCAGCAGCGTCTGCAGCAGTTTCCCGACAACCTGCTAGCCACCGCCACCCACGATCACAAACGCGGCGAAGACACCCGCGCGCGCCTCGCTGTTCTCAGCGAGCGCAGCCACTGGTACGCCGAACAGATCGAACTGTGGCGCGCCCTCGCCCGCCCGGTGCGCAGTGACGATCAAATGCCGTCGACCGGCGATGAGCTGATTCTCTATCAAGCCCTGCTCGGCAGTTGGCCGCTGGATCTGCACGATGGCGATCAGGCCGGATTTGCCGACTACGCCAAACGCATCTGGCAGTGGCAGCAGAAAGCGCTGCGCGAGGCCAAGCTGCAAAGCAGCTGGAGCGCTCCCAACGAAGCCTATGAAAACGCCGCGCAGTCGTTCACCGAAAAACTGCTCACCGGCGAAGAAGGCGAACTGCTGCGCGCTGCCCTGCACAAGACCGTCAACAGCATCGCTGCTGCTGGCGCGCTCAATGGCTTGGCGCAGACTTTGCTGCGCATGACTGTGCCGGGTGTGCCGGATTTGTATCAGGGCAACGAGTTTTGGGACTTCAGCCTGGTCGATCCGGACAACCGCCGGCCGGTGGATTACGCCGCTCGCGAGCAGGCACTGGACGCACAGTTGCCGGTCGGGGAGTTGCTGCACGATTGGCGTGACGGGCGCATCAAGCAGGCCTTGATTGCTCAGGTGCTGAACCTGCGCGTCGAGCATGCCGAATTGTTCCGCCGCGGCTCGTATCAGGCCCTGGAGGTGCTGGGCAGTCAGGCGCACAACGTGCTCGCGTTTGCCCGTGAACATAAGGGGCAGCGCGCCATCGTGATCGTGCCGATTCGCAGCGCCAGCTTGCTGGAAAACAGTGCTGTACCGCAGGTCGATGCGCTGCGCTGGGGCGATACGCGAGTGGTTTTACCGTTCGCCGCCTCCGAAACAAACTTGAAGGGACTTTTCGCAACCCGCGCAGTCACAAAAAACAGGGAGTTGAAAGTCAGCGACGCGCTGGGGGATGTCCCGGTCAATCTCTATATCCAACACTTAACCTAAGCGTGAGTTCAGTTCAGGAGTATTGCGATGAGTACCGACGATAAACGCATTCGCGAATTCGCCTATCAGATCTGGGAATCTGAAGGTCAACCGCAAGGCCAGGAAGAACGCCATTGGGAGATGGCGCGCAAACTGGCCGAGGCCGAAGCACTGGCGCCGAAGAAGTCGCCGAAGGCTGCGGGCAGCAAAGCTGCCGGCAAGACTACTGAAGCGAAAGCACCAGCCGCCAAACCAAAAGCCCCGGCCAAAGCCAAACCGGCGGGCGCAGCATCGGTGATCCCGCCGGGCGAAAAAGCCGCCGAGAAAAAACCGCGAGCAGCACGCAAGCCCCCGGCGAACTGAAGCTCTCCCGAGTATTGAACTGATCGACCGTGTGGCGAGTTCGCTCGCCACCGAGGGCGCGCTCGCCCTGAAAAAAGCACACAAAACCCTTGTGAACATGGGCTTTTGTGGTGAGGGGATTTATCCCCGACGGGTCGCGAACCGGCCCTAAAGGCAGCAAACGCTGAACATCAGATAAACCGCGTTGAATGGTTTAGCGACTGCTTCGCAGCCGATCGGGGATAAATCCCCTCACCACAGGGTTTCGGCTGCAGGGAGTTCGAATCACAAGGAACTCTTCACAACTGGCGGCCCCCAAAGTATCTCAACAAGGTTTTGTGTCACCCCCAGAATTCACCGTTTTGCAGGAGCAATCATGACCCGTCCAAATAAAGCCGAGCCCGCCACACACGCCGAGCCATCGAGAATCCGTGAAGGCCTGCCCTTCCCGCTCGGCGCGACCTGGGATGGCCTGGGGGTGAACTTTGCCCTGTTCTCCGCCAACGCCACCAAGGTCGAACTGTGCATCTTCGATGACGCTGGCGAAGTCGAACTCGAACGCATCGAACTCCCTGAATACACCGACGAGATCTACCACGGCTACCTGCCCGACGCGCACCCGGGGCTGATCTACGGCTACCGCGTTTATGGCGCGTACGATCCGGCCAACGGCCACCGCTTCAACCACAACAAATTGCTGATCGACCCTTACGCCAAACAACTGGTCGGCGAACTGAAATGGTCGGAAGCACTGTTCGGCTACACCATCGGCCACCCCGACGCTGACCTCAGTTTCGACGAACGCGACAGCGCCCCGTTCGTGCCCAAGTGCAAGGTCATCGACCCTGCCCACACCTGGGGCAACGACCAGCGCGTCAGCGTGCCGTGGGACAAAACCATCATCTATGAGACCCATGTGCGCGGCATCAGCATGCGGCATCCATCTGTGCCGGAAAACGTGCGCGGCACCTTCGCCGGGCTGATGAATGACGATGTGCTCAAGCACATCCGCAGCGTCGGGGTTTCGTCGGTGGAACTGCTGCCGATCCACGCTTTCGTCAATGACCAGCATCTGCTGCACAAGGGCATGACCAATTACTGGGGTTACAACAGCATTGCGTTCTTCGCCCCGGACCCGCGTTATCTGGCCAGCGGCAAGATCGCCGAGTTCAAGGAGATGGTCGCGCATCTGCACGAAGCCAACCTCGAAGTCATCCTCGACGTGGTCTACAACCACACCGCCGAGGGCAACGAGCAAGGTCCGACGCTGTCGATGCGCGGTATCGACAACGCGTCGTACTACCGACTGATGCCGGATGACAAACGCTATTACATCAACGATTCCGGCACCGGCAACACCCTGGATCTGAGTCACCCATGCGTGCTGCAAATGGTCACCGACTCGCTGCGTTACTGGGCCAGTGAAATGCATGTCGACGGTTTCCGCTTCGACCTCGCGACCATTCTCGGGCGTTATCACGACGGTTTCGACGAGCGTCACAGCTTCCTTGTGGCCTGCCGTCAGGACCCGGTGCTGCGTCAGGTGAAAATGATTGCCGAACCGTGGGACTGCGGCCCCGGTGGTTACCAGGTCGGTAACTTCCCGCCGGGCTGGGTCGAGTGGAACGACAAGTTCCGCGATACCGTGCGTGCGTTCTGGAAAGGTGACGACGGCCAGGTGGCCGACTTCGCCGCCCGCATGACCGCATCCGGCGAGATGTTCAACCAGCGTGGACGGCGGCCATATTCGTCGGTGAACTTCATCACCGCCCACGACGGCTTCACCCTCAACGATCTGGTGTCGTACAACGACAAGCACAACGAGGCCAACGACGAGAACAATCAGGACGGCAGCAACAACAACCTGTCGTGGAACCATGGCGTCGAAGGCCCGACCGACGATCCCGAGATCAATGCCCTGCGTCATCGGCAGATGCGCAACTTCTTCGCCACTCTGCTGCTGTCCCAAGGCACACCGATGATCGTCGCCGGCGACGAGTTCGCGCGGACTCAGGACGGCAACAACAACGCGTATTGCCAGGACAGCGAAATCGGCTGGGTCAATTGGGACCTGAGCGAGGACGGCAAAGCCCTGCTGAAATTCGTCAAACGCCTGATCAAGTTGCGCCTCGCTTACCCGATTCTGCGTCGTGGCCGTTTCCTGGTCGGCGAATACAACGAAGACATCGGCGTCAAGGACGTGACCTGGCTGGCACCCGATGCCACCGAGATGACCACCGAGCATTGGCACGACGCCAATAACCGTTGTCTGGGCATGCTGCTCGATGGCCGCGCGCAGGAAACCGGCATTCGCCGCAAGGGCGCCGATGCGACCCTGTTGCTGGTGGTCAACGCCCATCACGACGTCGTCAATTTCACCTTGCCGGAAGTGCCTGAAGGCAGTTTCTGGACGTGCATGATCGACACCAATCAGCCGTCGATCCGTGGTCAGGAACGATTCGACTTCGGCCACGAGTACTCGGTCACCGGGCGCTCGCTGCTGCTGTTTGAACTGCAACGTGATGAAGAAGATTGATATGGACTTGCAAACCTATCTCGCCCGCCGCCCCCCGGGCTACAGCGACACCGTAGCGCTTGGTGGTTGCCTGCGGGCGATGGTCGAAGCCGGGCTAGACCGCTTGCCGCTACCGGGCAGCGGTCACACGCTGCAGCGGTGGCAGCATTTGGCGGATGTCGGCGGCCACGATTTGGGGCTGTGCAAACTCTATGAAGGCCACACCGATGCGCTGGCCATCATCGAGCAACTGGGCGGTTCGCCAACGCCGGGCAGCACGTGGGGCATGTGGGCGGCAGAACCGCCGCAAGCACGAGTGCAAGTGCGGCCCGACGGGCACCTGGTGACCTTGCATGGACGCAAGGCCTGGTGTTCCGGCGCCGCAGTGCTTAGCCATGCGCTGCTCACCGCGTGGGACGCCGACGATCAACAGCAACTGGTTGCCGTCGCGCTCGATCAACCGGGCGTGACAATCACCGATCAAGGCTGGGATGCTGTCGGGATGGGCGCCACCGGCAGCGTCGAAGTGTTGTTCGACGGCGCCGAAGCCCAGGCCATCGGCATTCCCGGCGATTACCTGCAACGTCCGGGGTTCTGGCAAGGCGGAATCGGCATCGCCGCCTGCTGGTATGGCGCGGCACGGCAGATTGCCGAGGCGTTGCGCCAACAATGTGCGCAACGGCAAGAGCCACACGCCCTCGCCCACCTCGGCGCGGTCGACACGACGTTGCAAGCCGCCGCCGACGTCCTGCGGTTCAGCGCCTTGCACATCGACGCGCACCCTGAAGACGACGCCGAACTCCTCGCCCGCCGCGCTCGCGCTGTGGTCGAACAGTCGGCTGAGCAGGTGATGCGCGAGGTTGGCCGTGCACTGGGTGCCGGGCCGTTTTGCAAGGATCGGCATTTCGCCCGATTGATCGCCGACCTGCCGGTCTTCCTGCGGCAAAGCCACGCCGAACGCGACCTCGCCGCCCTCGGCCAAATCGTTGCCGCGCAATCAGCAGAGGCCTGGACGCTATGAAATTGTTTTCGTCTGACCTCCCCCTGTAGGAGCTGCCGAAGGCTGCGATTTTTTGATCTTTTGATCTTTGACTTTCGCACGGATGACCATTCGTCGGCACCTGTCAGATCTGACAGGTGCGCGATTCATCCAACCCGCGTTCAATCACTCCGTCACCTACCCGACCGGAGTTCCCGACCATGTCCACCCCTCAAATGCCCGACAACAGCACCCTGGTCCACAAGGAACTCGACATCCCCGGCCGCACCGGCCCGGTGTCCCTGAGACCAATGGTATGGGGGATCAACCGGGCCGCTGCGCTTGATAACTTTCCCCGCCAGGGCTTGTTGTGCCGGGCCGGGCCGTGGAGCTTGATGGGGGTTGGCGACAAACTGACGATTATTATGGGCGGCGATCAGGTCCGGCAAGTCACCATCGACAAGGACGAGGTCGATAAAGAACTGCAGATGTTCGTGCCTTCGGCACGCCTCACCGAAGGGACGCACACCATTTCCTACACCGTCACCCGCCTCAACCAAGGCGCCGAGCCTTCGGAGGTGATGGACGTTCTGGTCAAACTCACCCGCCCCGGCGGCCATGACGAAACCGAAGGGCCGGGCCATTCGGAGCTGATCATGAGCATCCCGAAGGACATCATCCAAGGCGGCATTGACAAGGACAACGTCGCCGCCGGCGTGCCGATCACCATCGGCAACGATGACGGCTTGCCACCTTATCCGAACGCGGCAACCGGTGATCAGATCCAGGTGTCCTGGGGTGGCGTCTTTGTGCTCAGTGATCGGCTGACCCATGAGCAGGCCGAGGGCAAAGACAAGATCATCGTTCACATCAGCGAGAAAACCATTCTTGAGGCCGAAGACTCCGATCAGACGGGTCTGGCGGTGGCCTTCGAGGTCTACGACCTGGTGGACAACCGCTCCACGGACTGGAGCTTTGCGCAACGCGTGGTGGTCACCACCGACGCAACCCGATTGGTGGCGCCGCTGCACGAAAAAGCCGTGAACAACGTGTTGGATGTCAAGGACCTGAAGGGTACCCACAGCAATGCGCAGATCGTGGCCTTTGACCTCGACAAATTCAAAGAGGGCGACATCATCATATTGCGACTCAGGTGCACTCCGGTGGAGGGCGCCCCGATCGATATCGAGATAACGGGCGAGCCGTTGTTCAACTTGCCAAGCGTTCACGTAATGACGGTGCCAAACGCTTTACTGCGGCTAATGGCCCAGTCCCTGCTCGCGATGTCCTACCGGGTGAAAAAGGCCGATGGCTCCCCCGACCTGCGATCCAAGACCCGGTTCATCAGCGTCATCGGCGAGTTGCAGCGGCTCGCGGCGCCAATTGCGCTGGACGCGAAATCGGGTGCGCTCGATCCGGAGTTGGCAACGGTGCGCATCGAAATTCCGTTCGACGACTCCTTCGCTGAAGGTCAGGCGATCCAGCTGTTCTGGCTCGGCACCCGCCCGGACCTGACCCCCTACCTGCCCGATCTGCTGCTGCGCTCAATCACCCAAGGCGACGTCACGGCCAAACAGTCGCTGTTTATGAACATCCCTGGCCCGGCGCACCTGACCCCGATCACCGGCGGCCAGCTGGAGTTGTACTACCGGGTGCTCATCGACGACTCGGTGCTCGGCACGATGAACCGGGTCAACCAGACCCACGCCATCCGCGAATCGGTCCACGCCGAGATCCTGCAAATCGGCGAGCCGCGCCTGGAGTTGCCAGAACCAAAAGTGGACGGCGTCGTCGACGGCGTCCTGCCCCCCGACACCAACGGCACCACCCTCACCGTGGAATACACGGACACGGCCATAGGCGACGTAGCGACCTACCAATGGTTCGGCACAAAAACCGGGGGGCACAGCGACTCGGTCACGCTGAGCTCATTCACCGCCGGCCGACCGATTTCGTTCAACATCGACGCGAAATGGATCAAGGGCAATGAAGGCGGGATGGTGTCGGCGTCTTACTCCATCATTCGCAAGGCAGGTGGCACCAGTTATTCCAATGCGCTGGAGTTTCATGTCGGCGTGGCGCTGGAGCTCACAGCGCCCGACATCAAGGAAGCTATTGGAGACAGCCTGAACCCCATCGCGGCCAAGGACACGCTGACGGCGATCATCCCGCAGTACCCCGGCATGCTGGCCACCGACATGATCAGCGTGACCTGGACCGGCACGCCTGGTAACGGCAGTCACACCACCGCTGCGGTGGCGGTGGATGTGGTGGGGTCTAAAAAGATCGAGCTAATCAATTCGGTGGTGGCCTTTAACCTGGGCCAAGTGGTGATCGTGACTTACAACGTGACCCGCGGCAACACCACCACGCCATCCGATCCGCTGAGCCTGACGGTGCAGAAAATTACCGAGAGTGATCTGCAATTGTCGATGCCGGTGATTAATGGAAATACCGGTAGCGAGCTGGATGTAACGACACTGCCGCCCGCTGCGAAAACGCTCATTGCCGGCTGGCCGTTTATCGCGCCCAAGCAACGGCTGTGGCTACGCTATTTTGTCCAAGGCAATGCCACGCCGATCCATACGGAATACGCTGGTGATGAGATCCCCTCTACCAGTGTGCCCGACGGGCTGAATCCCAATACGCCGGTGGACAAACTCAAAGTATTGGCCAATGGGGCCAAGCTGCGGGCGGAGTTCAAGGTGAGCTTTGATGGCAGTGCCGATGAAGGCAAGGCAGTGGGTTTTCCGGTACGTATCTACACGATCAAGGTAGGCCCCGAACTTATTGTGGTGACTACTCCGCTAAACCTTAACGGAAACAATATTTCAATCCAAGGCACAGGGCTTCAATGGATATCCAAAGGAGTCGACCCTGCCGGAACTGCTGAAGCCCGTTCAGCATCCGGCGGTACTCTCCCATACAAGTACCAATCATCTGATGAAAGCATCGCATCCGTCGACAACAATGGGATTGTGCGAAGCGAAGGGAATGGCTCGGCGACAATTACGGTGTCCGACGCAGCTGGTCAGGAGAAACGCTTCACTGTTATTACATCGAACGTCACCCGTCTGCTTCATAACCCAACCCTATCCACTTCGGGTCAGGCGAGACAATGGATCATCAGTCAGGGAGGCACATCCATTCCCTCTACAAATTCTGATAATAGATTGAAAATCATGTCGATCAAGTATGGAGGTATTCACAGTTATCAAACCGGATTAATGCATGATCATTATGAATACATAATATATTATGCTGCTGAGAAGTGGTGGGTGGGCTCTGCTCACGTCGTTTTGCGCGAAGTACTCGCTTATAAATCATAGGGACTCCGTCACATTAACGAGGTGATTGAGAAGAACTTGCAGATTCTGTTCACGCAACCAAGATAAAATGATTTGCCGGGGACAAACTGTCCCCGGCTGAATGTTGCAACTTCCCTTTGCTTAGCATGTGTAGTCAGTTCAATACCAGCCAATCGTTTATGCTCGATGGAATGATTTAAACCCCTGCACGGGTCGTATTCGTCGCTTGATATTTCGACACCCCTGTTCTATCAGATTATTCAAGTATTTATTTTGGCGAATGACGACCATGTCTTCTTTGCTTTTTTGTTTGTTTATTTCGGCTAACGCTGCATTGCTGGCTCCACTTTTATAATGGTCACTACGGGCGGCGCACCGTGTTGTTGAATGGCTTTACGGAAAGATCGCCGTACAGCATCGGCATCCCGCTTGGCGGTCAATAGAGTACGCCAGCCAGCTCAAGGGCGAACCGGCACTGGGTATTGCGCCAATGCTGCCGCCGGTGATCCTTGAACGGATGCGTTTGCCCTATGAGATTGTTTTCGTCTGACCTACCCCTGTAGGAGCTGCCGAAGGCTGCGATCTTTTGATCTTTGACTTTCGCACGGATGACCATTCGTCGGCACCTGTCAGATCTGACAGGTGCGCGATTCATCCAACCCGCGTTCAATCACTCCGTCACCTACCCGACCGGAGTTCCCGCCCATGTCCACCCCTCAAATGCCCGACAACAGCACCCTGGTTCACAAGGAACTCGACATCCCCGGCCGCACCGGCCCGGTGTCCCTGAGGCCGATGGTATGGGGGATCAACCGGGCCGCTGCGCTTGATAACTTTCCCCGCCAGGGCTTGTTGTGCCGGGCCGGGCCGTGGAGCTTGATGGGGGTTGGCGACAAACTGACGATCATTATGGGCGGCGATCAGGTCCGGCAAGTCACCATCGACAAGGACGAGGTCGATAAAGAGCTGCAGATGTTCGTGCCTTCGGCACGCCTCACCGAAGGGACGCACACCATTTCCTACACCGTCACCCGCCTCAACCAGGGCGCCGAGCCTTCGGAGGTGATGGACGTTCTGGTCAAACTCACCCGCCCCGGCGGCCATGACGAAACCGAAGGGCCGGGCCATTCGGAGCTGATCATGAGCATCCCGAAGGACATCATCCAAGGCGGCATTGACAAGGACAACGTCGCCGCCGGCGTGCCGATCACCATCGGCAACGATGACGGCTTGCCGCCTTATCCGAACGCGGCGACCGGTGATCAGATCCAGGTGTCCTGGGGTGGCGTCTTTGTGCTCAGCGAACGGCTGACCCATGAGCAGGCCGAGGGCAAAGACAAGATCATCGTTCACATCAGCGAGAAAACCATTCTTGATGCCGAAGACTCCGATCAGACGGGTCTGGCGGTGGCCTTCGAGGTCTACGACCTCGTGGACAACCGCTCCTCGGACTGGAGCTTTGCGCAACGCGTGGTGGTCACCACCGACGCCACCCGATTGGTGGCGCCGTTGCTCGAGGAAACCGTGAACAACGTGCTGGACGTCGACAAGCTGGAAAACAGAAACGGCACCGCGCAGATCTTGGCCTTTGACCTCGATACATTCAAAGAGGGCGACATCATCATATTGCGACTCAGGTGCACTCCGGTGGAGGGCGCCCCGATCGATATCGAGATAACGGGCGAGCCGTTGTTCAACTTGCCAAGCGTTCACCTGATGCCGGTGCCAAACGCTTTACTACGGCTAATGGCCCAGTCCCTGCTCGCGATGTCCTACCGGGTGAAAAAGGCCGATGGCTCCCCCGACCTGCGATCCAAGACCCGGTTCATCAGCGTCATCGGCGAGTTGCAGCGGCTCGCGGCGCCAGTTGCGCTGGATGCGGTGTCGGGTGCGCTCGATCCGGAGTTGGCAACGGTGCGCATCAAAATTCCGTTCGACGACTCCTTCGCTGAAGGTCAGGCGATCCAGCTGTACTGGCTCGGCACCCGTCCGGACTTGACCCCCTACCTGCCCGATCTGTTGCTGCGCTCAATCACCCAAGGCGACGTCACGGCCAAACAGTCGCTGTTTATGAACATCCGTGGCTCGGACCACCTGCCCCCGATCACCGGCGGCCAGCTGGAGTTGTACTACCGGGTGCTCATCGACGACTCGGTGCTCGGCACGATGAACCGGGTCAACCAGACCCACGCCATCCGCGAATCGATCCACGCCGAGATCCTGCAAATCGGCGAGCCGCGCCTGGAGTTGCCAGAGCCGAAAGTGGACGGCGTCGTCGACGGCGCACTGCCCGCCGACACCAACGGCACCACCCTCACCGTGGAATACCGGGACACGGCCAAAGGCGACGTAGTGACCTATAAATGGTTCGGCTCCAAAACCGGAGAGGCCAGCGACTCTGTCACGCTGAGCTCGTTCACCGCCGGCCAGCCGATTCCGTTCCCGATCAAGGCCGAACTGATCAAGGGCAATGAAGGCGGCATGGTGTCGGCGTCTTACTCCATCAAACGGGCGGCGGGAGGGACGAGTTATTCCAATGCGCTGGAGTTTCATGTCGGCGTGGCGCTGGAGCTGGAAGCGCCCTCCATCAAGCAGGCACCGGATGGTGACAGTCTTGACCCGTTGGCGGCGCAGGACGAGCTCACCGCCGTGATCGATTACCCCGGCATGCTTGAAGGTGACAAGATCATCGTCACCTTTACCGGCGCCCCCGGAACCCCCGCCAGTGGCTCGCACACCACTGCGCCAATGACCGTTACAACGGTTGGCCCGCAGGACATTGCGCTGCTGGTTACGGTGCTTGCCTTTAACCTCGGCAAAGAGGTGAAAGTGAGATACGCCGTAACCCGTGACGGCATGTCCAAAGAGTCGGATCCGTTAATGCTTGCCGTACTGCCAATCAAGGACGAGGACAGTGGCCTGCCGACCCCGGCAATCGATGGTGCCGTGGGTGACGAGCTCGATGTGAACGCGCTGAACGAGCAAGCCCGGACCCGGGTGCCGGGCTGGCCGTTTATTGCCGAGGGCCAGACGCTGTGGCTGCGGTATTTTGGCACTGAAGAAGATGGTTCGACTTTTACTCATGAGACCTATGTGGCGACCACAATTCCGGCGGACGGCGTACCGGGAGGGGTGCTGCCGCGAGCTCCAGTGGCGGAATTGAGAAAGCTCAAGGACGGCTCGTCATTGCGGATCGAGTTCAAGGTCGGATTTGAGGGCAACAGCGATGAAAGTACGGCAGTGGTTTTTCCGGTTCGCACTTACACCGTCAACGCCGTCCAGGACATCAAACCGCAAATTTCATCGGTCAAAGGCTCGCCTAGCGGAGTCGAAATCGTGTCAGGCGGGACCACTGTGGAAACAGCCGTGACCTTGACCGGCAGCGCCGCCAAAGGCCAGAAAGTCGACGTGTTAGACGGTACAACGTCCAAAGGTCAACCCATCGCCGATCGGACGACAGGTATCTGGAAGTTGACCATTACCGGATTAAGCGTGGCTGCGCACAGTTTTACCGCCAAAGCGCTTTATGGTAGTGGCCTCACCTCCGATCCACGCACCATTACCGTGATTGCGGAGCAAAAGCCCGTCATCAGCAAGGTTACCGGCAGCAACGGTACCGATATTCCACACAATGGGAGCACCGTCGACACCCGCGTGACGCTGACGGGGAGCGCCACCCCAAATCTCGAGGTGGATATCCTTGATGGCGCCACTTCGCTCGGTAAGGTGTCGGTCAATACCTCTGGCATCTGGACCAAGGCCGTCACCGGCCTGGCGGCCGTCACCCACACCTTCACCGCCAAGGCAACCTACGGCTCCGGCCTCGTCTCCGATCCACGCATCATTACTGTGATTGCAGTGCAAAGACCCGTCATCACCAAGGTTGCCGGCAGCAACGACGTCAATATCCCAGACAACGGCAGCACCTACGACACCCGCTTGACACTCACAGGGACCGCCACCCCAAATCAAGAGGGGAAGTTGTGGAATGGTGCCAGCAATTTGATTGGTGAGGTGTCGATTAATAGCTCCGGCATCTGGACGACGACCGTCACCGGCTTGAGGTTCGCCAGCCACGCATTCTATGTATCAGCCAACAATCTCCAATCCATGCCAGCACGCATTGTTACCGTAATCGATGCAACTCCTCCAAAGATCGTCGGTATATACGGAAGTCACGACGACACCCCAGGAGAGACTTTCATACCTAGTGGTGGTACATGGTCAAAAACTCTCATTCGCGTAGTAATGACAGGCGCCCCCGGCCGAACAGTGAACGTGTATAACACAAACCAAACACCATCAAGATCAATAACATTTGATGCCAATGGATCAGGGAGTTATGGACCATTCCATGGGGGCCCCATGAACTCAGGCCCCCATTCATGGTACGTAATCGATTCTATAACAGGTACCCGGTCTAACAACTGGGCACTCACATGGAAATATCCTTAGATGCTCTGAAATAGCCGGATGTGTTCCGGCTATCGAGTAGTCAACACTTTTCAAAAACGACGCATGTCGAAATTTGTTCAATGATTTTCGCTTTTCTACCCTTTCGGCCGCTGCAAAGTCCTTTGCAGCGGCCACTTCCTGCATTACACGTGCACCTCTCCTGCGTTCGCCAACAAATATCGGCCGGCCATTCACAGGTTTGACAGGGCGAACAACGTCAACATCTGCGCGGTGTTCTTGGCCAAGCCCCAAAAGCTCACTTTTTTATAGCCAAACTTACGTTTGATTAACCCAAATGTGTGCTCAACCCTGGTGCGAACCTGGGCCTTAGCCTATTCGTTCTTGCGGATCGCCTTGTACAAAACACTGTGTACTCCCATGCCGAGCTCTCAATGAGCTGCCGAAGGCTGCGATCTTTAGCTTTTAAACGATGATGTTTAAAAGACACCTCAAGACACGGGATCCAGGCTACGAATCCTTGCGCATTTGCCTACAGCTACGCCAGAATCCGCCGGCTTGTGCGCTTTGGAGGCGGGTTCTATTGTGGGTTGGTCGCTGATTCATCAGCGATCGGGTCTCGCAGCCCGATGATCTCTGGACGCACAACACCCGTCGTTGCTATGGCGGCTGTACGTGGGAGACCTTAGGGTCTGCCGGTTCTAGAGTCCCGGTCTGCGACCCGCGTATAGCTGCCACCTATTTCGTATCGCAGCGAAATGTGGCGGCTCCGTTGACTCTAGGAGCTTTATCAATGATTAAACCAACACCCAACCCGCCCGAAACCGACCCCACCTCCCCCTACGAATCCCTCGATTCCAAAAAACTCAACGAAGCCGCCGATCGCGCCCTCGATCACTATCTCTGCCCACCCGGCTCCACCCCACCGCCACGCCAAACCCGCAGGATGTACGCCGTTACCGCAGACTTCAAAAACGAGGAACTGCTGGTCGATGCCTGCGAAACACTCGCCTCAGCCAAAACCATCGCCAATGACTTCGCCCGCCTCTTGCCAGCGTCGCAACGCAGGACGCTGTTGGGGATTGCGCAATTGATCATGCTCGGCGAGTTGGCGGTGAATCGCGTGCTGGATAATCTGGAGTTGCCCGAAAACGCCAGTCCTCGATAAGACGCCGCCCCTGTGGCGAGGGGATTTATCCCCGATGGGCTGCGCAGCAGCCCCCCAAACCTGAAACTTCGATACATCAGGAATATCTCACGCGCAGGTTTTGGGGCTGCTGCGCAGCCATCGGGGATAAATCCCCTCGCCACAAATGGGGTTGCTCCACCATCGGGTGGGTGCGCGCATTCCGACGGAACTGCCACACCCACCCACCAGTCGCATGAACAGGCACTCAGGATTCAGAGGAGTAACCGTGTTCAGCGATCCCCAGCCTCACCTCGTCGACTTCCCCGCCATCCACCGCATGCGGGGGCTGACGGTCAATACCCACAAGGGTTTCACTGCGTTCAGCCGGTGCTTCATCCTGCCGGAATTGCATAAAGTGGTGCGCAGCACTTCGGCCGATCTGGTGTTTTTGCAGGAAGTGGTGGGTGAACACGAGCGGCATTCGAACCGCTACAACGAATGGCAGCAAACTTCGCAATACGAATCCGCAGAGGCCTGGACGCTATGAACGCCGCGAAGAAAGACAACCCGATCGTCGGCCATGGCACGTCTCTGCAGCAATGGCAGAACTCGCGGCATCTGGCGGAACTGGACACCATCAATATTCTCGAGCTTGTGCCTGCGGGCGCCCGGGCGGTGATCATTGCCCCGCACCCGGACGATGAAGTGCTGGGCTGTGGCGGCATGCTGCAATTGCTCGCCGCCGCCGAGCGGCCGTTGCAACTGATCTCGGTCACCGACGGCTGTGCCAGTCACCCCGGCTCGGAGCGCTGGCCGGTCGAACGACTGAGCGTGATCCGTCCGCAGGAGTCCGCCGAAGCCTTGCGCCGCCTCGGCCTGCCGATGCATCAACTAAAGTGGCTGCGCGGTGGTTTCGCCGACACCCAAGTGGCCGCTCAGGAATCTGCGTTAAGTGAATTTATCGAACGCCATCTGCGCCCCAACGACGTGGTCTTCACCACTTGGCGCGAGGATGGTCATTGCGATCACGAAGCCGTAGGCCGCGCCAGCGCTACAGCTGCGCGAAGAGCCGGCGCAACCTGCCACGAACTGCCGGTGTGGACGTGGCATTGGGCATCCCCCGAAGACGCGGTTGTCCCGTGGCATCGGGCCCGCAAGATTCTACTGACCCCCGAACAAGTCGCACGCAAACGCCACGCGGTGCACGCTTTTGCCAGTCAACTTGAAGGTGATCCCGCAGCCGGACTCGCTCCGGTGCTGGCGCCGCATATTCTCGAGCGTCTGCTGCAACCTTTCGAAGTGGTGTTTCTATGAGCGTCGAGGATCGTTATTTCGAAGGCCTGTTCGCCGGCAACGACGACCCGTGGGCGTTCCGCCAGCGCTGGTACGAACAGCGCAAACGCGCAATTACCCTCGCGGCGTTGCCCCGCCCGCACTATCGGGCGATTTTCGAACCGGGCTGCGCCAACGGCGAATTGAGCGCCGAACTCGCCGGCCGTTGTGACCGACTGTTGTGCTGCGACACGGCGAGCGCGGCAGTAAAACTGGCGCGAACCCGATTGGGTCAGTTTGATCACGCCGAAGTCCGCCAAAGTCGCTTGCCCGGCGACTGGCCTGAGGAAAAATTCGACCTGATTGTATTTAGCGAAATCGGCTACTACCTCGACAGCAAGGATCTGACAGAAGTGATCCGTCGAATCAACGATTCCCTGACGGCCGACGGCCAATTATTGGCCTGTCACTGGCGCCCGCCCATTGAGGGCTGCCCGCTGAACGCACGGCAGGTTCACGATCTGATTCACGAACAATTGCGGCTGCCGCGTGTGGCACTGCACCAGGAGGCGGACTTTATTCTCGAGGTGTGGAGCCGCGAACCGCGCTCAGTGGCGGCGTTGGAGGGTCTGCGATGATTGGCATTCTGATCCCGGCGCACAACGAAGAAGACCTGCTCGACGAATGCCTGAGTGCCGCCATGCGCGCCAGCCGGCACGGCTTGCTGGCCGGTGAGCGGGTCGAAGTGCTGGTGGTGCTCGACAGCTGCACTGATCGCTCTGCGCAAATCGTCAACAATTATCCGGTGTTGAGTTTGCACATCGAGGCACGCAACGTTGGCCAGGCCCGTGCCGCCGGTGCCCAGCTGTTACTGGAGCGCGGCGCGCGCTGGATCTCCTGCTCGGATGCTGACAGCCGCGTCGCCGATGACTGGCTGGTGGCTCAGCTCGGGCTTGGCGCGGACGCGGTGTGCGGCACGGTCACCGTCGAGCGCTGGCATGAGTCGTTCGATGAAGCGGCGCAGATCCACTACCACCGAAACTATCGGGCCTGCGAGGGTCATCGGCATATCCATGGCGCCAATCTGGGCATCAGCGCAGACGCCTATCGGTGGGCCGGAGGCTTTAAACCGCTGGCCTGTGACGAAGATGTGCAACTGGTCCGCGAGCTGGAACTGGTGGGCGCCAACATCGCCTGGAGCCATCGCCCGCAGGTTCACACCAGCGCTCGCCTGGACAGTCGGGCCCGCGGCGGTTTTGGTGACTACTTGCGTCATTTGGCACAGTTGGAAGCAAAAAAACCGGATCAGATTGATCTGTGACGCGACGAATGTGAGTTCATGGGCAATACTCCTGTGCGCGGCAATCCAGGGTTCGGAGCGCTGCAAGGCAATCAACCAGCCTTCACGGGTCGGCCCCGTCGGATTTCATGACGGCGAGCGTGATCGAGGGCGAGACAAACAAGGACGTCATACCCATGAAACCGTTATCGCTAAGTGAAGGCCCTTCGTCGGCGCAAATCTGGAACAGCGCAGCGCAACTCGACAACATCCCCGTCATCAATACCCGCAGCCTGGTGCCCACTGGCGCGCGCGCGGTGATCATCGCGCCGCATCCCGGCGACGAAGTGGTCACCTGCGGCGGCCTGCTGCAATTACTTTCAAGCCTGGGCCATCCGCTGCAACTGCTCTCCATCACCGATGGCAGCGCCAGCCACCCCGGTTCGCGACAATGGTCGGAAAAACGCCTGAGCGTATTCCGCCCGCAGGAAAGCGTCGAAGCCCTACGCCGCCTCGGCTTGCCGATGCACAGCCTGAAATGGGTGCGCGGCGGCTTCACCGACAACGCCCTGAGCGATCAACACAGCCAGTTGACCGAATTCATCGGCCGCTACCTGCGACCCGGCGACGTGGTGTTCAGCACTTGGCGCGGCGACGGCAACGACGACCACGAAGCCGTCGGTCGCGCCAGTGCCGAAGCCGCTGAACTGGCCGGCGTGACTTTCCACGACGTGCCTGTGTGGGCATGGCACTGGCCAGAGCGAGACCGGTCACTGATACCCTGGGAGCGCGCCCGCAAACTGCGCCTCGACACCTGGACCGTTGCGCGCAAGAGCCACGCTACTCACGCGTACGCCAGCCAGCTCAAGGGCGAACCGGCACTGGGTATTGCGCCAATGCTGCCGCCGGTGATCCTTGAACGGATGCGTTTGCCGTATGAGATTGTTTTCGTCTGACCTCCCCCTGTAGGAGCTGCCGAAGGCTGCGATCTTTTGATCTTTGACTTTCGCACGGATGACCATTCGTCGGCACCTGTCAGATCTGACAGGTGCGCGATTTATCCAACCCGCGTTCAATTACTCCGTCACCTACCCGACCGGAGTTCCCGCCCATGTCCACCCCTCAAAAGCCCGACAACAGCACCCTGGTCCACAAGGAACTCGACATCCCCGGCCGCACCGGCCCGGTGTCCCTGAGGCCAATGGTATGGGGGATCAACCGGGCCGCTGCGCTTGATAACTTTCCCCGCCAGGGCTTGTTGTGCCGGGCCGGGCCGTGGAGCTTGATGGGGGTTGGCGACAAACTGACGATCATTATGGGCGGCGATCAGGTCCGGCAAGTCACCATCGACAAGGACGAGGTCGATAAAGAACTGCAGATGTTCGTGCCTTCGGCACGCCTCACCGAAGGGACGCACACCATTTCCTACACCGTCACCCGCCTCAACCAAGGCGCCGAGCCTTCGGAGGTAATGGACGTTCTGATCAAACTCACCCGCCCCGGCGGCCATGACGAAACCGAAGGGCCGGGCCATTCGGAGCTGATCATGAGCATCCCGAAGGACATCATCCAAGGCGGCATTGACAAGGACAACGTCGCCGCCGGCGTGCCGATCACCATCGGCAACGATGACGGCTTGCCGCCTTATCCGAACGCGGCGACCGGTGATCAGATCCAGGTGTCCTGGGGTGGCGTCTTTGTGCTCAGTGATCGGCTGACCCATGAACAGGCCGAGGGCAAAGACGAGATCATCGTTCACATCGACAAGGACATCATCCTTAAGGCCGAAGACTCCGATCAGACGGGTCTGGCGGTGGCCTTCGAGGTCTACGACCTGGTGGACAACCGCTCCTCGGACTGGAGCTTTGCGCAACGCGTGGTGGTCACCACCGACGTAACCCGATTGGTGGCACCGCTGCACGAAAAAGCCGTGAACAACGTGTTGGATGTCAAGAACCTGAAGGGTGCCCACAGCAATGCGCAGATCGCGGCCTTTGACCTCGACACATTCAAAGAGGGCGACATCATCATATTGCGACTCAGGTGCACTCCGGTGGAGGGCGCCCCGATCGATATCGAGATAACGGGCGAGCCGTTGTTCAACTTGCCAAGCGTTCACCTGATGCCGGTGCCAAACGCTTTACTGCGGCTAATGGCCCAATCCCTGCTCGCGATGTCCTACCGGGTGAAAAAGGCCGATGGCTCCCCCGACCTGCGATCCAAGACCCGGTTCATCAGCGTCATCGGCGAGTTGCAGCGGCTCGCGGCGCCAGTTGCGCTGGATGCGGTGTCGGGTGCGCTCGATCCGGAGTTGGCAACGGTGCGCATCAAAATTCCGTTCGACGACTCCTTCGCCGAAGGTCAGGCGATCCAGCTGTTCTGGCTCGGCACCCGCCCGGACCTGACCCCCTACCTGCCCGATCTGTTGCTGCGCTCAATCACCCAAGGCGACGTCACGGCCAAACAGCCGCTGTTTATGAACATCCGTGGCTCGGAGCACCTGCCCCGATCACCGGCGGCCAGCTAGAGTTGTACTACCGGGTGCTCATCGACGACTCGGTGCTCGGCACGATGAACCGGGTCAACCAGACCCACGCCATCCGCGAATCGATCCACGCCGAGATCCTGCAAATCGGCGAGCCGCGCCTGGAGTTGCCAGAACCAAAAGTGGACGGCGTCGTCGACGGCGTCCTGCCCCCCGACACCAACGGCACCACCCTCACCGTGGAATACACGGACACGGCCATAGGCGACGTAGTGACCTACCACTGGTTCGGCACAAAAACCGGGGGGCACAGCGACTCGGTCACTTTGAGCTCATTCACCGCCGGCCGGCCGATTTCGTTCAACATCGACGCGAAATGGATCAAGGGCAATGAAGACGGGATGGTGTCGGCGTCTTACTCCATCAAACGGGCGGCGGGAGGGACGAGTTATTCCAATGCGCTGGAGTTTCATGTCGGCGTGGCGCTGGAGCTGGAGGCGCCCGACATCAAGGAAGCTATTGGAGACAGCCTGAACCCCATTGCGGCCAAGGACACGCTGACGGCGATCATCCCGCAGTACCCCGGCATGCTGGCCACCGACATGATCAGCGAGACCTGGACCGGCACGGCTGGTAACGGCAGTCACACCACCGCTGCGGTGGAGGTGGGCACGGTGGGGTCTAAAGAGATCGAGCTGATCAATTCGGTGGTGGCTTTTAACCTGGGGCTGACGGTGACGGTGAACTACATCGTGACCCGCAATGGCATGCCGAAAATTTCGGACTCGCTGTATCTGACGGTGCAGAAGATCACCGAGAGCGATCTGCCATTGTCGACGCCGGTCATTAATGACAACACCGGTAGCGAGCTAGATGTGACGACACTGCCGGCCGGAGCAAAGACGCGCATTGCCGGTTGGCCGTTCATTGCGCTCAGACAACGCATATGGCTGCGCTATTTTGTCGAAGGCGACTCTACGCCGATCCATACAGAATACGAAGGCACCGAGATTCCGGTTACCGGTGTGCCAAGCGGGATGTTCCCGAATACCCCGGTGGGCAAGCTCAAGGAATTGGCCGATGGGGCCAGATTACGGATCGAGTTCAAGGTGAGCTTTGACGGCAGCAGCGATGAAAGTACGGCGGTGATTTTTCCGGTTCGCACTTATACCGTCAAGGCTGTGGAGGATTTGAAACCTGAAATCAACTCAATCAAAGGTTCCCCGAGCGGCGCGGAAATCCCGCCGAACGGAACAACTGAGGAAACCGCCGTGATCCTCTCCGGCACTGCAGCCAAGGGACAGCAGATCGAGGTGTTTGACGGCATAACGCCCAAAGGCCGACCCGTCGCTCACACGACAACCGGCCTCTGGGAACTGGCCGTTAACGAACTTAGCGTTGGCGCGCACAGTTTCAAAGCCAAAGCCTTGTACGGCTCGGGCGCAGAGTCGGCAGTTCGGACGTTCACCGTGGCAGACAAATTGAAAATCACACACATTCAAGATCCACAGTACATGACGGTCAGTCCCGATGGAGCATTCGTCCATGTAGGCTGTTATGGAGAGCCATATAATACTGGTAATAGATCGCTGAACCTGATCAATCTCGCGAAACAGACAATAACGAAATCTGTGGCCCCGGGCTATGTCGCTAGTGCAGTACTCTCTCCAGACGGCAGGCGAATCTACGTTTGTGCGGGCAACATCATCGAGTACGATGCAACTGACTTGACACTCAAACGGACCTACACTCGCAAGTATCATCCTTTATCATTGGTTTTAAGCCCCGACAACACGCGATTCTATTGCGTTATCTTTGACGGACAATCTTCAATCACCGGAAAACTGGAAGTGATTGATGTTAGTGGCGGCCAGACTATTCGAACAATCAACTTGGGAATGAACACGCGAAAAATACTTATAAACCACGACGGCAGTCGACTTTACGTTCAAAACCTCAACAGTATAGGCTCTGCGCAAGGCGGAGTTGGCGTAATTGACACCAGCACTACGCGACTTATTGACGTCATTGACACAGGACACAATCCTTCAGACATGGTCGCAAGCCCTGACTGGGAATTCTTATATGTTGCAAGGGCATATACAAACGAATTAATCGAAATCAGCACCCGCACAAATAAGATTACACGCCGCATACCAACCAAGTTAAAAATAGCAAAGCTAGCAATCACTCCGGATGGAAAACATTTGTGTGGTGTCGGGCCTGACAATAATAACGAAGCCACGATATTCGATACCAACACACTGAATGCTCGCCCCATCCCTGCTGGCCGCAAGCCTTCCGCAGTAGCCTTTAGCAAGGACGGCCAGCGCGTATACATCTGCAATTTTCAAGACGACAACTTATGGGATTTCTCTTGGCTATAAGGATTTGAATACCCATTCTGAAAATTTAAATGAGCGAGCTGTCGTAGCGGATTACGTCCGCTACGACACACATAAACCGCCCTGCGACCACCCCCTCTTCGCCACCCAATCCAGAATTCCGTCACTCGACGCCCGCACCGCCCCCCTGTCCGGCGGCGATACTGCTGCACGATCGCTGTGGAAAAACGGGAAGGCCGATAAAAGTGCGGGTCTACAGGGAGAAAAAAATCAAAAGATCGCAGCCTTCGGCAACTCTTACAGGGCTCGGTTCACTTCGCACAAACGACCACTCGTCGCCACCTGTCAGATCTGACAGGTGCGCATTTAATCGTTTCACGTTCTGATAGCGCCTGCATATCCCCAAAACACAGGAGCTTCATCCATGACCAATTCACAGAATATTTCACAAACATATTACGAAGACTTTGAAGCTGAAAAAACGCCCGCGGGCATACCTGAAACCGGGTACACAACTACAAACGGCCTGACCCTTCACGTGGTACGTGGTGATATGGGACTTGTAGAGGAATATGACGATAAACTTTTGAACATGGGCCCGAACTCTGAAGTAAGCATAAAGTTAAGCGTTTCATCTACCCAGTTCGAAATTGCGGGCATGCCTGGAGCTCCGACAACAATTACTTTACACAACGAGACAGGCGAGTTTGTTGGCGATCAAATCTGGAAAGAAGATACGAAGTCTTTTACATCAGCAAAACCTGTTACCTATCTCAGGGTCTACTGTGATACACCGGGTGCGGAAATTCAGATCACACGTGTGGGTTGGAGCGAATAAAGCAAGAACCATATTTTTTAACTAGCGGCGAACGCTGACAGAAACAACGTCTTCACTTCAACCTCCTACTCCTGCGCCACACTCCGAAATAGATATTACGCAGGATCTGTCGAGTAAAACGAGGCCGCGATCTCTTGATCTTGTTTTGTGAAGATCAAACGATCGCAGGCTTCAAGTTTTTGGGCCTGGTGGCCTATCTGGAAGGAACTGCCGCCCCCACCCACCAGTCGCATGAACAGGCACTCAGGATTCAGAGGAGTAACCGTGTCCAGCGATCCCCAGCCTCACCTCGTCGACGCACCCGCCATCCATCGTTTGCGGGTGCTGACGGTCAATACCCACAAGGGTTTTACCGCGTTCAACCGGCGTTTCATCCTGCCGGAATTGCGTGAAGCAGTGCGCAGCACTTCGGCCGATCTGGTGTTTTTGCAGGAAGTGGTGGGTGAACACGAGCGGCATTCGAACCGCTACAACGAATGGCCGCAAACCTCGCAATACGAATTTCTCGCCGACAGCATGTGGAGCGATTTCGCCTACGGGCGTAATGCGGTGTATCCCGACGGCCATCACGGCAACGCGTTGCTGTCGAAATACCCGATCCGCGAATACCGCAACCTCGATGTCTCGATCACCGGCCCCGAGCGCCGTGGCCTCCTGCACTGTGTGCTGGATGTGCCGGGGCATGCAGAAGTACACGCGATCTGCGTGCACTTGAGTCTGCTCGAAAGCCATCGCCAATTGCAGCTGCAACTGCTCTGTCAGTTGCTCGAATCCCTTCCGGACGATGCACCGGTGATTATTGCTGGCGACTTCAACGATTGGCAGTTGCAGGGCAACGCCGCCCTCGCCCGTCGTGATTATCTGCACGAAGCCTTCGAACGCCATCACGGTCGCCCGGCCAAGACTTATCCGGCACGGTTTCCCTTGTTGCGTCTGGACCGGATCTACCTGCGCAACGCCAGCAGTCATAACCCGCAAATCCTTGGCAACAAGCCTTGGACACACCTGTCGGATCATTTGCCGCTGGCGGTTGAAGTGCATCTTTAGCAACGCATCGCATATGACCGTTCGTCAGACATGCGGTGCAGTGCCGGGAAAACCTTCTAGACCTGTATAGGCTAAGGACAAGCACTTCATAACGTTAGGGTTCAGATCTCACGTAGTTCATCAGCAGTTCAGAGGTTTTTAGATCAGGCACCCGTTCAAGGATGAATACCCCACTGGTTCCTCCATGGAAACTGCCAACATGCGATCTATAAATACTTTGAAGGCTTTGCCACACACATTGCTCCTGCCCGCTTCACTGCTGCTGGTCATAAGCCCGCCAGCCTGGTCTGCCTGCGTATTGACGCCCGGCGCCGGTAACGACGCCTTTACCTGTGACAGCGGCACCAGCGGCTCACTGACCGATCTTGCGGGCAACAACAGCCTAACTCTCCCTACCAATGGCACAGGCCGGATCAACGGCAGCGTGACCTTTGGCAATGGTACCGACCGTGTCGACATAAACTCCGGCGTCATCACTGGCGCCGTCAGCCAAGGCAATGGCATTGATGATTTCGTCATGTCTGGCGGTTCGATAGGCTCCCTGGCACAGGGCGACAGTCGCGACACCTTCCTGATGACCGGCGGCACCATCGTCGGAGCTTTTGAGGACGGCGATGTCGCGCGCATGACCGACGGCAGCATCGGCCGGGTCGACATGAAGCTCGACAACAATATTTTCGATCTGTCCGGCGGGCAGATTATCGGCAACCTGGTGACCGGTTTTGGCACCGACACCATCATCGTCTCCGGCGGGCGCGTTGGCGGCAACGTCAGTGTCAGCGGCGGCAACGACAGCATCACCGTGACCGGTGGCGAAATCGGCGGCGAGATCCGCGCCAGTACCGGCAATGACACCTTGCTGTGGGATGGCGATGGCATTATCCGCTCGGCAATCCTCATGGACGTCGGCAATGACAGCGCCACATTGCGCAACCTTGACGACAACATTCTTGCGCTGACCCCCAGCATCAATGGCGGCGTCGGCACCGATGTGCTGACTTTCGACAATACGCCCACTGCCCTGCCCGCGCGGTTTATCAACTGGGAAACAGTCAATCTGAGCAACGGTTCGCAGCTGGATCTGGGCTCAAGCAGCCTGGTGCTGGGCGATGCCGGAACCGGTAGTGGCGTACTGAATGTCGATGCGAGCAGCGTTGTACTCGCCACGCAAGGGGCTGTCTCACCGGCAGTGGCCGGGCAAGCGGTGACTTTCAATAACGCTGGCATCATTGACCTGACCCGCAACAACAGCCGCACCGACGACACGCTCACCGTGCAGGGTAACTATGTTGGCGGCAGCGGGGTTGGCGGCAGCGGCCAGTTGCTGCTGCAAAGTGTGGTGGCTGGCGATGATTCGCCGAGTGACAAACTGGTGGTCAACGACGGCAGCCTCGGCGGTGCAACGGTGATCAGCGTCAGCAACGTCGGCGGACTCGGCGCACTGACCCAGGTCAACGGCATCCAGCTGGTGCAGGCGCAGGGCAGCACGGTCAGTACCGATAACGCGTTTACCCTCAGCGGCCCGGTGTCTGCCGGCGCCTACGATTACTACTTGTTCAAGGGCGGCGTGACTGCCGGTACGGAGAACAGTTGGTACTTGCGCTCAGCCGTGGTTGCGCCCCAAGTGATCAGCGTGCCGAATCCCGATCCAGCGTTGCCACCGATTCTGGTTCCGGTCGTGCCCACCCCCGTCGCGGCAGCTATCACTCCCATTGCCAACCCGCCTGTCGTACCCGGCGAACCTGGAGAACCTACGCCTAGCCCGACGCCGCCGGCACTGGCTGTATTGCCTGTCCTGCCGGCGGCTGTGGCAGGTGCCGCGCCAATTCCCCTCTATCGTCCGGAAGTCCCGACCTGGTCGGTACTGCCACCCGCTGCGGCGCAGTTGACGCTCAACGCACTGGGCACCTTCCATGATCGCCAGGGCGATCAGCGCTTGCTCAGCGAGACCGGCGCGTTCGGTGCAGGTTGGGGTCGGGTCTATGGCAAAAACATCGATCAGACCTGGGCCGGCACCGTCACTCCGCGCCTGGACGGCTCACTCAATGGTTTTCAGGTTGGCAACGATCTGTACAGTTCGCTGACCTCGGGTGGCCAGACTCAGCGTCTCGGTTTCTTCGTTGGCCATAGTCGTTTGCAAGGTGATATCGACGGCTTCAACGAAGGCTTTCAGGACAACAGCGCCGGCAAGATCAAACTCGAAGGCGACAGTTATGGCTTGTACTGGACGCTGACCGATCCGTACGGCTGGTACATCGACACGGTCGTGATGGGCACCCGTTTCGATGGCGACAGTCATTCCGACCGTGGTGTAGAGCTGGACAATCGCGGGCATGCGCTGACGCTCTCGGCAGAAGCGGGTTATCCCTTTGCGCTCAACGACACCTGGGTAGTCGAGCCGCAGGTGCAAGTCATTCACCAGAAGATCTCCCTCGACAGCCAGGACGATGGCATTTCACGGGTGTCGTTCGACTCCGACGACGCCTGGACCAGTCGCCTCGGCACGCGACTCAAGGGTCGCTATCAGGTCAGCGGCATGCCGCTGGAACCGTATCTGCGTGCCAACCTGTGGCATACGTTTTCCGGCACCGATTCGGTGACTTTCGACGACAGTGATGTGATCAGCACAGAGCAGAAATCCTCAACGGCGGATGTCGGCCTCGGTGTGGTGCTGACCCTCGACCGCGCAGTGAGTGTCTACGCCAGCACCGATTACAGCCGCAATATTGACAGCAATGACCTGCGCGGCGTGTCGGGTAATATCGGGATCCGCATCAGCTGGTAGACCTTCCGTCGGCAATAAAAAGCTCTGGACCGGCGCTTTCGTTGCGTTTTTCTATGCAAACAACCACTTAGTTATGTGCAGAAAAACAAACGCTTGCGCCGGACAATTTGCCACTACCGCTCATCGTTCAATTTCTTGACGCGCGCCCCTGACTCTTCTTATCTCTACCTTACTACCCCCGGAATCCTAACCGGGGCGAGCCTCCGGACTCTCGCGAAATCGAGCGCCCACGGTTTGCCTCGCTCCATTCGGTCGCCCCTCGTTCGGGGTAGGAGAGGCGCCACATCGAGATGCCGCATGCGCCTGCAAGGTAGACCTCCATGAAAACTTCCATCACCCCACACGAGATCAAAATCACTTTTTGCACAGTGTCGAGTTCTATCTTGCTGTGCTCATCCATGGAGGCGCAGGCCAGTTCTGCGGCGGATGAAACTTCCCCTTGGTATCGAGAGAACGTCCCGGTGATGACCTTGCCTGCGACGGTGATCACGCCCGGCCCGCAACGCTTCAGTCAACGCCCTGACTTGCAAGACTCCCGCCTGATCACCGAAGACCTCGCGCCCGGCGCCTGGGAGCGGTTTTACGGCGCCAGTTCCCGACAAGCGCAAACCGACGTGCTGTCGTCAGGTTTCGCAATACCCGGCGGTGGCCATTCAAAAGGCCCTGCTGTCCTGACCCTGCAAAGCAGCAACGGCGCCACCCAGACCATCGGCTTGATTGGCGGCGCGCAGCAGATTCAGGCCAACGGCAACGGCCCGCTCACCAGTCGTGCCCTCGCCGACCCGTCCATCGCGACCCTGAATCTGCAAGGCCAGAGTCTCGGCGCCTATTACAGCCTGACGGGCGCCCAGGGCTGGCACGTCGACCTGTCGGCCAGCGGCGGCCGCGTCAGTGGTTTCAGTCGCAATCAACAAGGTGCACGGCAAGTTACCGAAGGCAGCGCGATAACCTTCTCGGTCGAGGGCGGCTACCCGATTGGCTTGAGCGAAAACTGGGTGGTCGAACCGCAGGCACAATTGATCAATCAGCGCATCACCCTCGACACCCCTTACGCGGGTTCGGGCAACGCGTCTTCAAGCGACCTGAACTCATGGAGCGGCCGCGTCGGCGCACGGTTGAAAGGCAGTTATGACTTGAACGGTCTGCCAGTCGAACCCTATGTGCGGACCAACCTGTGGCACACGGTGTATACCGGCAGCACAGTGACCCTGGATCAGGTCGACAAGATCAGCAGCAGTCGCAAATCATCAACGGTGGAATTGGGATTGGGTCTGGTGGCGCGGGTGACACCGGTGGTGAGCCTGTACGTCAGCGCCGATTACAGCAGTGATGTCGATGACAATGATTTGAACGGGCTGATTGGCAGTTTGGGTGTGCGGATGCGGTGGTGATCTTCGGGTCACCGAAGATCCCTGTGGGAGCTGGCTTGCCAGCGATGGCGGTGGATCATGCAACAGTAATGTTGAATGTTCCGCCCTCATCGCGGGCAAGCCAGCTCCCACAGGTTATGCGGTGCCTGGTCTAGCCCCCAGGTCGCAATATCAACACCGCCAGCGGTGGCAGATTCAGCTCCAGCGACAACGCCTGGCCATGGCTCGGCACTTCTTCGGTAAACGCCCCGCCGCCGTTGCCATAGTTGGAGCCGGCGTAGGTGTCGGCGTCGCTGTTGAGCAGTTCAGTCCAGCGCCCGGCAAACGGCACGCCGACCCGATAAGCCTGACGCGGCACCGGCGTGAAGTTAGCCACCACCAGCACCGGCTCACCGTCCTTGCTCCAACGCAACCAGGCGTAAACGCTGTTGATCGCATCGTCACCGATCAGCCACTGGAACCCCTGCGGCGCGTCATCCTGATCGTGCAGCGCCGGTACTTCGCGATACAAGCGATTGAGGTCGCCGACCAGTTTCTGCACGCCTTGGTGCTCGGAATACTGCAGCAGATACCAGTCGAGCTGCTGATCATGATTCCACTCGCGCCACTGGCCAAACTCGCAACCCATGAACAGCAGCTTCTTGCCCGGGTGAGTCCACATGAAACTCAGGTAAGCGCGCAGGTTGGCAAACTTCTGCCAGCGATCGCCGGGCATCTTGTCGATCAGCGAATGCTTGCCGTGTACCACTTCATCATGGGAAATCGGCAGGATGAAGCGCTCGGACCACGCGTAAACCAGACCAAAACTCAGTTCGTTGTGATGATGGGCGCGGTACACCGGGTCCTGCTGAATGTAATGCAGCGAATCGTGCATCCAGCCCATGTTCCACTTGTATGCAAAACCCAGACCACCCTGCTGGGTACTCTGGCTCACGCCCGGCCATGCCGTGGATTCCTCGGCGATCACCAAGGCACCCGGTGCTTCCAGCTCAACCACGTCGTTCAAGTGACGCAGGAAGTCGATGGCTTCCAGATTCTCGCGCCCGCCATGGCGGTTCGGCACCCATTCGCCAGCCTTGCGCGAATAGTCGCGATACAGCATCGAGGCCACCGCATCGACGCGCAGACCGTCGATATGAAAATGCTTCAACCAATGCAATGCCGACGCGAGCATGTAGCCGTGTACTTCGGTGCGGCCGAGGTTGTAAATCAGCGTGTCCCAATCCTGATGGAAACCCTCCAGCGGATTGGCGTATTCGTACAGCGCCGTGCCGTCGAACTGCGCCAGACCGTGGGTATCGGTAGGGAAATGCGCCGGCACCCAATCGAGGATCACGCCGATTTCGGCGCGGTGGCAGGCATCGATAAACTCGCCGAACTGTTCCGGCGTGCCGTAACGCGCACTCGGGGCGAATTGCGAAAGCAATTGATAACCCCAGGAGCCACCGAAAGGATGCTCCATGATCGGCATCAGCTCGATGTGGGTGAAACCCAGTTCCTTGACATACGGAATCAAGCGCTCGGCCAGCTCCGGCCAGCTGTACTGGCGCGCCACTTCACCGAGATCATCCAGCTCGCATTGCCACGATCCGGCATGCAGCTCGTAGATCGACAGCGGTGCCGAATGTTTCTGCCGCTCGCGGCGGCTGTTCATCCAGTCCTGATCCTGCCAATTGACCTGCAATGGCGCGGCGACTTTCGATGCGGTGTCCGGCGGCAGGCTGGTGGCCAGCGCCATCGGGTCGGCCTTGAGCGGCAGAATCCCGTGGGCGCCAAGAATTTCGTATTTGTACAACTCCCCCGCTTGCAGGCGCGGGATGAACAACTCCCAGACCCCGGAAGGATGACGCAGACGCATCGGATGCCGGCGCCCGTCCCAGACGTTGAAATCACCGACAACCGAGACCCGCCGGGCATTCGGCGCCCACACGGCAAAGCGCACACCGTCGACGCCATCAACCGTTTTCAGTTGCGCGCCAAGGCACGCACTGAGGTCGCGGTGATTGCCTTCGGCGAACAGATACAAATCCATTTCGCCGAGCAACTGGCCGAAGCTGTAAGGATCCTCGGCAACCTGCTCACCACCGGCCCAACGGGTGCGCAAGCGATAGCGCCGCTCCCCGTTGAAGTGGCCAACAAAAAGCCCCGGCGTCTCGGTTTGCTCCAGGACACCGAGCTCTTCATCAGAATCTTTATCCAGCACCACCACGCTCAACGCGCCCGGCAAGTATGCTCGAATGAACTGCCCGCCAGCGCCATCGCCGTGTGGGCCAAGAATGGAAAACGGATCCGGGTGTTCCGCACGTACCAGCGCGTCGATATCTTTCGCCGACGGCAGTAACGCTTCTTTAGCGTGACCCTGTTCCTTGTTCGAGAAACTCATGACTACTCTCCACCAAGATCGGAAAAGGGTTTAAGCCCCGTCAATAACCCATACAAACCGTGCAACGGCACGGGCAGCCACGTGGGGCGATTTTCGGCTTCATAGGCCACTTCATAGGCCGCCTTCTCCAGACCGAACAGCGCGAGCGCGGCGTCGGCACCTTCAGGATCCTGCCAGGCATGATCAAGACTAGCTGCCGCTTGGCGATATGCCTCGACAAATGCTGAGCGCGCTTCAACAAGATAGCGTTGCGCCACGCGACGGCGGGCGTCTTCGGACTCAGCGCTGTGATCAACGTTGTGCACGTTGATGGTCATCGCTGCGGCGTAATCGAAAGATCGCAGCACACCGCTGACATCCTTGTACGGACTGTGTTTGCCACGGCGTTCGCTCAATGGTCGCGCGGGTTCGCCCTCGAAATCGATCAGATAGGCATCGCCCTTGATCACCAGCACCTGGCCCAGGTGCAAGTCACCGTGGACACGAATACGCAAACCACCGACGGCTTTTTTCGCCAGATCCTGCACATGGGCAAGGATGGTTTTCTTCTCGTCGAGCAGCCGTGCGACCAGTTTCTGATCGGCAGCGCTGAGTTCGCCCTGATGTTGCTTGAGCAGTTTCAACGCATGCTCGACCTGTGCAGCGACATCCTTGCCGGTCGCCTGCATGTCCTTGGCCGAACTCACCTGAGGTGCAAAATCGGCGTTGTCGGTCGACGCCGCCAGCATCTGGTGCATCTCACCGAGGCGCTGGCCGAGCATCCCGGCAAAATCCCTCAGCTCGCCCAAGGCGTTGTAGTGCTGATCCTGCTCGGACATGGAGTCGGCCAACTCATCGCGCAACGCCCGTTCGAGGTTGTTCTGCGTCCATTCCCACGCATCGCCCTGATTGCTCAGATAGCCTTGGGCGATCATCAGCAGATTGTCTTCGCCCTTGGCATCGCGGCGGATCACCGAACCCAGTAGCGGCGAGATATTGGCAAATCCGGCAGCGGTCAGGTAAGCGCTCATCTCCAGTTCCGGGTGTACGCCGGACGCTACTTTACGAATCAGCTTGAGCACCAGGCTGTTGCCGATCACAACCGAACTGTTGGATTGCTCGGCCGACAGATAACGCACTTCGGAGTCGGCACCCAGATTGAGCTTTTCCAGATGCGCAGTCGGTGCGAAACGGATTTCGCCGTCGGCAGATTCCAGCACCGTGTTGTTCTGCATGCCTTGCAGCACCGCACGAACAAACCCTTCGAGGCTGAACGCGTCAGTAATCAGGCCGACCTGACGAACCCGACGCACGCGAGCCAGTGCCAATTGCTGCGGCAACGGTGGCCCGACGTAATCTTCGGCGATAAAGCCGAACGGCAGTTGATAACGGCTGGTCTGGCCACCGCTGGTGACTTCGATTTCGCTGAGCAGCACGGGTTGCTGCGCATCGCCGAAGCGCACGCCGTAAGCCAGATTGACCTCCTCGATGGCCGCATCCTTGCCGGCGAACCAGCGACGGTTTTGCAGCCAGCTCGGCAGAATGCTCTGTTCCAGCGTCGTGCGGGACGGCGCTTCGAGCAGTTCTTCCATACGCTTTTTCAGCACTAACGTGGTGAAGTCCGGCAGGCTTTGCACCGGTTCGACGTGCCAGCTCGGCATCTGATTTTCGGTCGCCAGGGCGAACCAGTAGAAGCCGTACGGGGCCAGGGTCAGGAGGAAATTCAACTGGCCAATCGGTGGAAAAGCATTACCGCCGAGCATTTCCACCGGCACCATCCCGGTGTAGGCAGACAGGTCGAGCTCCGCTGCCTGAGCACTGCGCGACACGTTGGCCACGCAAAGAATAATCTCGTGTTTGCCATCGGCATCGGTGAATTCGCGGGTGTAGGCCAGAATCCGTCGGTTGCTCGGCGAAAGCATTTTCAGTGTGCCGCGCCCGAACGCCTTGGACTGTTTACGTACCGCGAGCATGCGCCGCGTCCAGTTCAGCAGCGAGTGCGGATCGCCGGCCTGGGTCTCGACGTTGACCGACAGATAACCGTATTGCGGGTCCATGATCGGTGGCAGCACCAGGCTGGCCGGATCGGCGCGAGAGAAGCCGCCGTTGCGGTCGATGGACCACTGCATCGGCGTACGCACACCGTCGCGGTCACCGAGGTAAATGTTGTCGCCCATGCCGATTTCATCGCCGTAATACAAGGTCGGCGTGCCCGGCATCGACAGCAGCAGGCTGTTGAGCAACTCGACGCGACGGCGGTCGCGCTCCATCAATGGTGCCAGACGCCGGCGAATACCGAGGTTGATCCGCGCGCGACGGTCAGCGGCATAGTAATTCCACAGGTAATCGCGTTCCTTGTCGGTCACCATTTCCAACGTCAGTTCATCGTGGTTACGCAGGAAAATTGCCCACTGACAGTTGGCGGGAATTTCCGGGGTCTGGCGCAGAATGTCGGTGATTGGAAAGCGATCCTCCTGAGCCAGCGCCATGTACATGCGCGGCATCAGCGGAAAGTGGAAAGCCATGTGGCATTCATCGCCATTCAGGCCTTCGGCGTCGGTGTCACCGAAATACAGTTGAGTGTCTTCCGGCCATTGGTTGGCCTCGGCCAGCAGCATGCGGTCCGGGTAGTTGGCGTCGATTTCGGCGCGGATCTGCTTGAGGACGTCGTGGGTTTCCGGGAGGTTTTCGTTGTTGGTGCCATCGCGTTCGATCAGGTACGGAATCGCGTCCAGACGCAGGCCATCAATGCCCATGTCCAGCCAGTAGCGCATCACCGACAGCACAGCTTTCATCACTTGCGGGTTGTCGAAATTCAAGTCCGGCTGGTGCGAATAGAAACGATGCCAGAAGTACTGGCCTGCGACCGGATCCCAGGTCCAGTTGGACTTTTCGGTGTCGAGGAAAATGATCCGCGTGCCGTCGTATTTCTGGTCGTCGTCCGACCACACATAAAAGTCTCGCGCCGCCGAACCGGGCTTGGCTTTGCGTGCACGCTGGAACCACGGATGCTGGTCGGAGGTGTGGTTGATGACCAGCTCGGTAATCACTCGCAAACCGCGTTTATGCGCCTCAGCGATAAAGCGCTTGGCGTCGGCCATGGTCCCGTAATCGCTGTGCACGCCGCGATATTCGGCGATGTCGTAGCCGTCATCACGACGTGGCGAGGGGTAGAACGGCAGCAGCCAGATGGTGTTGACGCCGAGTTCGGCAATGTAATCGAGTTTGGCGATCAGGCCGGGAAAGTCGCCGATCCCGTCGTTGTTAGAGTCGAAAAACGATTTGACGTGTACTTGATAGATCACCGCGTCCTTGTACCAGAGCGGGTCTTTGATAAAGGTGGCTGCCTTGGGTTTCTTCGCCATGTGAAACTCCTGAAAAATTCGTTTCTGCACATGAATTGATCGTGCGAGTACCTGTAGGAGCTGCCGAAGGCTGCGATCTTTTTTGAAGCAAGATCAACAGATCGCAGCCTTCGGCAGCTCCTACAGGGGGGTTGTGCAATGCTTTTATGCAGCAGTAATTCGCCAGATGCCGAACGGCTGATACGCCGGATCAAGGCGCATGAACTGGTATTTGCCGTGCCAGTCCCAGCGGTGCCCGCTCATCAAATCTTCGCCGTGCGTAGTCGCATCGTCCGGCAGGCCCATTTCCCACAACGGCAACTCGAAATTCGCTTCTTGCGCGTTATGCGGATCAAGGCTCACCGCTACCAAAATGAAATTGCTGCCATCGGCGCTGCGTTTGCCGAAATACAGAATGTTGTCGTTCCACGCGTTGTAGACCTGCAAGCCCAGATGCGTGTGCAGCGCCGGGTTTTGGCGGCGGATGCGGTTGAGCTGGGCAATTTCGGCAATGATGTTGCCCGGCGCATTGAAGTCGCGGACGCGGATTTCGTATTTCTCGGAATCGAGGTATTCCTCCTTGCCCGGCACTGGCGCCGCTTCGCACAGTTCAAACCCCGAATACATGCCCCACAGACCCGAACCCATGGTCGCCAGCGCTGCGCGGATGAGAAAACCCGCGCGCCCGGACTCATGCAAAAACGCCGGGTTGATGTCAGGCGTATTGACGAAGAAGTTCGGTCGGTAGCATTCGCGCCACGGCGACTCGTTCAGCTCGGTGAAGTACGCGGCCAACTCGGCCTTGGTGTTGCGCCAGGTGAAATAGGTGTAGCTCTGGGTGTAACCGACCTTGCCCAGGCGCGCCATCATCGCCGGTGTGGTGAAGGCTTCGGCGAGGAAGATCACTTCCGGGTGCAGCGCCCGCACATCGGCAATCAGCCATTGCCAGAACGGCAGCGGCTTGGTGTGCGGATTGTCGACGCGAAAGATCTTCACGCCCTCCTCGACCCAGCCAATGACGATGTCCCGCAACTCAACCCACAGGCTCGGGATCGCGTCCGGGGCATAAAAGTCGACGTTGACGATGTCCTGATATTTCTTCGGCGGGTTTTCCGCATATTTGATCGTGCCGTCCGGCCGCCAGTTGAACCAGCCCGGATGCTGCTTGAGCCACGGGTGATCCTGGGAACACTGGATGGCGAAATCGAGGGCGATTTCCAGACCATGATCGGCAGCCGCAGCCAACAGCCGACGGAAATCCTCGCGCGTGCCGAGTTGCGAGTGAATCGCCTCGTGGCCACCCTCCTCGCTGCCGATGGCATACGGGCTACCCGGATCATCAGGCCCAGCGGTCAGGGAATTGTTGCGCCCCTTGCGGTGGGCGCGGCCAATCGGGTGGATCGGCGTGAAATACAGGACGTCGAAGCCCATGTCCTGAATCATCGGCAACCGCGAGTGCACGTCATTGAAAGTGCCGTGGCGGTTGGGATCGTCGGTGATCGAGCGTGGAAACAATTCATACCAACTGGCGAACTCGGCCAGTTCACGCTCGACATCCATCGGGAATTCCGCGCTGACGCTCAGGTAGGCGCGGTGATCTGCCTGCGCCATCAGTTGCGCACTGCGCGAGTGCAGAAACAACGCAACCTGCTCGGTTTCGAGCAGACCGGACAATTCATGGTGCAGTGCGGCCAGTTGTTCGCTGAGCTGACCTTCGCTGCGCTCGGCGGCGTGTTGCACCATGCTGCGACCTTCTTGCAGCTCCAGTGAAACCGGGACGGCGGCGTTGTGCTTCTTTTCCAGTTCGTACTGGAAACTGGCGAAATGGTCGATCCATGCTTCGACGCAATACAGGAATCGCCCTTGGTGTTCCGGGCGGAAAGTGCCACGCCAGCCGTTGTTGCCCAGCTCGGACATGACTTCGCTTTGCCAGGTTTCCTGACCTTCCTGACGCCAGCGGATGCGCACCGCAAGCTTGTCGTGACCGTCGGCAAACACCTTGCTGGTCACGATCACGTCGCGCCCGGCAATCGACTTCACGGCAAACTGCCCGCCATCGAGGGTTGGCATGGTGTCTTCAATAACAATGCGCGGCAGCAGCAATGCCTGCGACAGCGGCATGTGCGGGTTGTAGCTCAGCTCTGAGGGTTTTTCAGCAGTCATCGAGCATCTCTCCTTAACGCCCCAAGGACGCTCTTGTGCCGGTTCAGTCTTCACAACAAAGCACCTGCCCCGGAATGAACTCACTTAGGTTCCGAGCGACCGGTGCCGGGAAAAGTTCACAGCGATTTGTCTGTTCAACCCGGTGGATCGAATTCGCCACGAGGCGGTCAATCCACTTAAGCACTTCTCACGCCATGTGCCACACGGAGGTCTACCTGATGAACAACCCGTTCCCGGCGGAAACGCCCGATCCGAACATCGACAACCCGACCATTCCCGACACCGAACCGCAACCGATCCCCGAGCAGGAACCGCCAGGCACCACGCCACCGCCCAAGGAAGAGCCCCCGACGACAATGCCGCCGGTGATCCTCTAATCTCCTGAACACAACCGTCCCTGTAGGAGCTGCCGAAGGCTGCGATCTTTTGATTCTGTTTTTAAGATCAAAAGATCGCAGCCTTCGGCAGCTCCTACAGTGAACGCAATTACTACGGTTAACGAATGACCTGTAGGAGCTGCGGCACGCTGCGATCTTTTGTTTTTTTTGTGAAGCAAGATCAACAGATCGCAGCCTTCGGCAGCTCCTACAGTTGAGAGTTGTCGTTACAGGCGATCATTCTTTTGCTCATCCTTGTCAAAAGGCTGATCGTCCTTGTCGAAAATGCGCACGATCCTCGGCATCAGACTGAAAATCCCCAGTGTCAGCAGGGTACTGAGCAGTGCGGTTGCCTCTTTGCCCAACCCGGCCGCCACACCGATGGCTGCTGTCATCCACAAGCCCGCAGCGGTGGTCAGGCCTTTGACGTGACCCTCATCACCCTCCTGATTTTTCAAAATGGTGCCGGCGCAGAGAAAGCCGATCCCGGCAATCACCCCCTGCAACACCCGGCTCATCGCGTCGGACTCTGCGCCCGAGGTCTGCGGCACCAGCACGAACATCGCCGCCCCCAGCGCCACCAGCATGTGCGTTCGCACGCCGGCAGCCTTGCCCTTTTGCTCACGCTCGAAACCGAGAATCCCGCCAAGGATCGCCGCGACCAGCAGGCGCACGGTAATGCGCGTCAGTTGCGACGCATCGCCGATGTCGGCGAATTCCGCTTGCAGCGTTTCCAGCACCTCTTCCCACCACGCGTTCATCGTGCAGTCCTTGTTATGGCTTGATAAACGATGGACAGCGGCGACCATTAATCAGTTGCGCAGAACGATCTGCGAGTCCTGTGCCCTAACCTTTCAGATACCCGTGAAAAAAGGACCGCCTCATGACCGTTCGAATCGATGAAACCAATCCTGAGTCAAAAGTGTGTTTTTTCACCGTTGAAAATGGTGAGGAAATTCGCATCTGCGACACCCTTGAGGTCAAGACAGATAGCGATAAAGCCATGTCATTTGTAGAAATCGAAGCGCGGCGCGTCTACATCACCGAAGCAGAGGCCGACGCCTTGACCGTTGCAGGCGTCAAGGATGGGCGTAAGCATTTGAAGGCCGATACGAGTGATTCGGTGATTTGATTGACCTTGGTCAACACCCCGCGCGAACGTCTGGTTCAGGCGTTTGCGCCTTGGCCTGCGGGCTGCTTCAAGTTGTCGCAGGCTCTGCATAAAAAACCATCTGATATGGTTTTTATTGAGTTAGCTGAGTCTGTTATGCAAACAGATCGACGCTCATAGTTCATCGGCCTGATGGAGGCTGATGAGCGAACGACCATGAGCGAACAAATCCCCGTCCGAACCGTAGAAGCATCCCCCACCATAAAAAGTGTGCCCGCACGCCCAATGAAGGCGACGGCCAAATCCAGCGACAACCAGATTCACACCCGCAGTTTCACCGGCCTGTTCCGCACCTTGCGCATGAGCGGCGCGGGGTTTCTGTTTTTGCTGTTCTTTGGCACGGTGTGGTTGAACTGGGGTGGTCGCCAGGCCGTGTTGTGGGATCTGGCGGAAAGCAAATTTCACATTTTCGGCGCGACCTTCTGGCCACAGGATTTCATTCTGCTCTCGGCCCTGCTGATCATCGCCGCGTTCGGCCTCTTCGCCATCACCGTGTTCGCCGGGCGGGTCTGGTGCGGTTACACCTGCCCGCAGAGTTCGTGGACGTGGATCTTCATGTGGTGCGAGAAGATCACCGAGGGCGAGCGCAACCAACGGATCAAACTGCAAGCCGCGCCCTGGGGCCTGAACAAACTGGCGCGCCGAGCGGCCAAGCACACCCTGTGGCTGGCGATCAGCGTGCTCACCGGCCTGACTTTTGTTGGTTACTTCACGCCGATCCGGCCGCTGGCCGAAGAACTCCTGACCCTGCAAATCGGCGGGGTCAGCCTGTTCTGGGTGCTGTTTTTCACCGCCGCGACTTACATCAATGCCGGCTGGCTGCGAGAAGCCGTGTGCATGCACATGTGCCCATATGCGCGGTTCCAGAGCGTGATGTTCGACAAGGACACCCTGGCAATTTCCTACGACGTGGCCCGCGGCGAAAACCGTGGCCCGCGCAAACGTGATGTGAAACCGGTGGAAGCAGGGCTGGGCGATTGCATCGATTGCCAGTTGTGCGTGCAGGTGTGCCCGACCGGTATCGACATTCGCGACGGTTTGCAGATGGAGTGCATCGGTTGCGCGGCGTGCATCGACGCCTGTGATTCGATCATGGACAAAATGAACTACCCGCGCGGCTTGATCCGCTACAGTTCCGAGCGCGAATTGCAGGGCGGCAAAACACATCTGCTGCGGCCACGGCTGATCGGTTACGTGGCGGTGCTGCTGGTGATGATCGGCGCGCTGGCATTGGCCTTGGTCGAGCGGCCGATGGTGTCGCTGGACGTGACCAAGGATCGCGGATTGTTCCGCGAAAACGGTCAGGGCCAGATCGAAAACATCTACAGCCTCAAAGTCATCAACAAGACCCAGCAGCGCCAGGATTACCACCTGAGCCTGGTCGACGGCGATGGCTTCCAGTTGCAAGGCAAAACCGAACTGAGCCTGGCACCGGGTGAGATTGTCGATGTGCCGGTGTCGGTGGCGATGACCACGGAGCGGCCGAGCAGCAGCTCGCAGACCTTGAGCTTCAAGATTGCCGACAGCGATGAACCGGAGATTTACAGCGTGGCGAAGAGCAGGTTTGTGGCGCCGATGAATCGCTGAGCCTTAAGATGCAGCCCTTTCAGTAGCGCTGCGATCCCTGTGGCGAGGGGATTTATCCCCGCTGGGCTGCGAAGCAGCCCCAAACCCTGCAACCCGATTATTCCTGAAACACCGCGTTGGATGGTTTCAGGACTGCTCCGCAGCCCAGCGGGGATAAATCCCCTCGCCACAATTTCCTACACTCGAATCAATCACCAACCGGGCAGCCGATGAAACGCTACGAAAAATTCGCCGAAGACATCGCAGAACTGATTCGCTCCGGCGTCCTGGGCCCCGGCCAGCGCGTTCCATCGGTGCGCTATGCCAGCCAGACTTACGGCGTCAGCCCGTCCACGGTGTTCCAGGCTTATTACCTCCTCGAACGTCGAGGCCTGATCCGTGCCCGTCCGCGTTCCGGTTACTTCGTCAACACCCATGCACCGAGCCCGTTCTCGGAGCCGGTGATCAGCAGCCACGTCAACGATTCCACCGAAGTCGACGTCAGCGAACTGGTGTTCTCGGTACTGGAATCGATCAAGGACCCAAGCACCGTGCCGTTCGGCTCGGCATTCCCCAGCCCGACACTGTTCCCGTTGCAACGGCTGTCGCGGTCACTGGCCAGTGCCGCGCGGGAGATGGACCCGCGCATGGTGGTCACCGACATGTCGCCGGGCAACCCGCAGCTGCGTCGACAGATAGCCCTGCGTTACATGGTCGGCGGCTTGATGCTGCCGATGGAAGAACTGCTGATCACCAACGGCGCCCTCGAGGCGCTGAACCTGTGCCTGCAAGCGGTCACCGAACCGGGCGATCTGGTGGCCATCGAAGCCCCGGCGTTCTACGCCAGCCTGCAAGTGCTGGAACGACTGAAACTCAAAGCCGTGGAAATCCCCGTGCACCCGCGCGACGGTATCGACCTCGGCGTGCTCGCGCAGACGCTGGAACGCCATCCGATCAAGGCCTGCTGGTGCATGACAAGTTTCCAGAACCCGATGGGTGCGACCATGCCCGAGGCCAAGAAACAGGAACTGGTCGAACTGCTGCGCCTTCATCAGGTACCGCTGATCGAAGATGACGTTTACGCCGAACTCTATTACGGCCAACAGGCGCCGAAACCGGCCAAGGCCTTCGACACCGAAGGGCTGGTGATGCATTGCGGATCGTTCGCCAAGAGCCTGGCCCCCGGCTATCGCATCGGCTGGGTCGCGGCCGGACGCTACGCGCAGAAGATCGAACGGCTGAAACTGATGACCTCGCTGTGCGCCTCGATGCCGGCGCAAGCGGCGATTGCCGACTACCTGCAACACGGCGGCTACGACCGGCATCTGCGTAAATTGCGCTATGCGCTGGAAGAACAGCAGAGCGCGATGCTCGCGGCGATTGCCCGGTACTTCCCGGCGCAGACGCGGGTCAGTCAGCCGGCGGGCGGGTACTTTCTATGGCTGGAATTGCCACCGCAGATGGATTCGTTGAAGTTGTTTCAGATGGCGCTGGCGCAAGGCATCAGCATCGCGCCGGGGCCGATTTTCTCGCCGACGCAGCGCTTCAGGAACTGTATTCGCTTGAATTACGGCAGCCCGTGGACCGAGGATTCGGAGAAGGCGATGGAGACGCTGGGGCGGATTGTGCGGTCGTTCTGACAGTTTGGTGTTGATGGCACCGGCCTTATCGCTGGCAAGCCAGCTCCCACAGGTTTCGATGTCGTTCACAAATTGTGTGTTCAACACAAATCACTGTGGGAGCTGGCTTGCCAGCGATGAGGCCAGACCTGACAAAACAAAAGATCGCAGCCTGCGGCAGCTCCAACAGGGGAACACAAATTCCTCTGTAGGAGCTGCTGCAGGCTGCGATCTTTTGATCTTGCTGTTTATCGCCCACCACCCAAATCAACAAACGTCCCCGTCGCATACGATGCCTTGTCCGACAGCAACCAGATAATCGCCTCCGCCACTTCATCCGGGCGCCCGCCACGGGCCATCGGGATTGCAGATTCCAGTTTGCTGACCCGATCCGGATCGCCGCTCAGCGCGTGGAAATCGGTGTAGATGTAACCCGGACGCACCGCGTTCACCCGAATCCCCTCGCCCGCCACTTCCTTGGACAAACCAATGGTGAAGGTATCGAGCGCGCCTTTGGAGGCCGCGTAGTCAACGTATTCATTGGGTGAACCGAGACGCGACGCCACCGACGACACATTGACAATGCTGCCGCCCTGCCCGCCGTGTTTGGGCGACATGCGCAGAATGGCGTGCTTGGCACAGAGGATCGGCGCCAGGACGTTGGTTTTCATGATTTTGAGGATGCGGAATTCGGACATCTCATCGACACGCGACTTTTGTCCGACGGTGCCGGCATTGTTCACCAGCGCAGTCACTCGGCCCAGCTCGGTGTCGACCCGCTGAAACAGTGCGATCACTTCGTCTTCAATGCTGACGTCGGCGCGCACCGCGATGGCGTGTGCGCCCAGCGCACGGACTTGCTCCAGCACGCTGTGCGCGGCCTGTTCGTCCGACTGGTAATTGATGCAGATCCGATAGCCCTGTTCAGCAGCCAACAATGCCGTAGCGGCGCCAATCCCGCGCCCGCCACCGGTGATCACAATGACTTTATCCATGCTGGCCTTTCCCCCAAATGCACACGTAACCGTCGGGGGGAAGAATAACCGCCATTGTTGGGTTTTGCATGGTGTGTGTGGTGTCTGGCAGTACGCCATCGCGAGCAGGCTCACTCCTACAGGGGGAATGCGTTCCAAATGTAGGAGTGAGCCTGCTCGCGATGAACGATGACGCGCTCTATCAAACTGTCGCCAGGCTCTCGCCGCGGGCAATGTCGCGCATGAACTGCTCCGCCGGCAGCGGATGCCCCAGCAGATACCCTTGCAACGAATCGCAACCCAGTTGCGTCAGGAAATCCTGCTGCGACCCTGTTTCAACACCTTCAGCAACAATGCGCAAACCCAGCGCCTGGCCCAACGCGACAATCGCCGACACAATCGCTGCATCGTCGCTGTCATGCTCCAGATCGCGGACAAATCCACGGTCGATCTTCAACTCGTTGGCCGGCAGGCGTTTGAGGTACATCAGGCTCGAATAGCCGGTGCCAAAGTCATCAATGGACAAATCGACGCCCATGTCCGACAACTCCTGCAACACCGTCATGCTCGCGTCAGCGTCGCTCATCGCCGTGGTTTCGGTGATTTCCAGGGTCAGGCTGTTGGCCGGCAAATGGTGGGTCGCGAGCGCCTTGGCAACGCCGCGCACCAACCCCGCGTGGCAGAACTGCAACGCCGACAGGTTCACCGCGATGCGCCAGTCGGTATAGCCGAGCACGTACCACTCGCGCATCTGTCGGCAGGCTTCGTTGAGCACCCATTCGCCGATCGGGATAATCAGCCCGGTTTTCTCCGCCAGATCGATGAATTTGTCTGGCATCAGCATGCCGTGGATCGGGTGCTGCCAGCGCAGCAGCGCTTCGGCGCCGACCGGTCGACCGTTGGCGGCGTCGAATTTGGGCTGGTAATACAGGCTGAACTGGCCATGCTCCAGCGCTGCGCGCAAATCCTGCAGCAATTGCAGCTGTTTGCGCGCATTGGTATTCATCGATACGTCGAAGAAGCTGTAGCCGTTTTTGCCGCCGCCCTTGGCGTGATACATCGCCGCGTCGGCGTTCATCAGCAATTCCTGCGCATTCTGGCCGTTGCCCGGATACAGGGCGATGCCGACGCTGGCGGAAATCTGCAAATCATGTTCAGCCACGTGAAATGGTTGCGCGATCAGCCCGACTTGGCGTGCTGCCAAACCCAAGGCATCGTCAGGCTCAGTCAGGCGTACCAGCAAGACGAACTCATCGCCGCCGATCCGTGCCAGCGTGTCGAGGCTGCGCAAGTCTTCGCGAAGACGCACGCCGACTTCACGCAACAGCTGATCGCCCATGTGATGGCCGAATGCGTCATTGACCGGTTTGAAGCCGTCCAGATCAATAAACATCAGCGCAAAACAGCCACCCTGCTCATTGACCTTTTTCATCGCCTGATTGATGCGGTCGTCGAGCAGCATGCGATTAGGCAGGCCGGTCAGGGTGTCGTGCAGCGCCAGTTGCGTGAGCTCGCGGTTCGCCACGGTCAACGAGTGCGCCAGATCGGCAGTACGTGCTTCAAGGCGCGCATCGAGTATCGAGGTGAGCAAGGCAATCGACAGCACGGCCAGCGTGGTAATCAGTACCAGGCTGTCGAGGCCATTGCCTTTCAGGCCATTGATCGTCGCGCCGCAGAAACTGCCGTCCGGAAATTGCGCGGCGGCCATGCCGGTGTAATGCATGCCGACAATGGCGATGCCCATGATCACCGCAGCGCCCGCACGGATCAAACGGACATAGGGCGAATGCTGGCGCAGGCGAAAAGCGATCCACAGTGCCGCCGCAGAAGCGCCGACCGCGATCAACAAGGACGCACTGAACAACGTCGGATCGTAGTCGATTCCCGGGGTCATGCGCATAGCCGCCATGCCGGTGTAATGCATGGCACTGATGCCGGCGCCCATGATCAGCGCACCAAACGCCAATTGCAGAATGGGCAGTTTCGGCTGACTCACCAGCCACAAGGCAAAACCACAGGACAGCACCGCGATCAGCAGCGACAGTGCCGTGAGGGCGATATCGTAACCAAGTTCGATCGGCAGTTTGAAGGCGAGCATGCCGATGAAGTGCATCGACCAGACGCCAATGCCCATGGCAAAACCACCACCGGCATTCCAGAAATGCACGGCACGGCCTCTGGCCGTGGCAATACGTCCGGTGAGGTCGAGCGCGGTGTACGAGGCGAGAATCGCGACACACAGCGAAATGAAAACCAGAGTGGAGGAATAACTACCGATGAGCATGCGGATTCTCGTGGCGACCCATACCGTACTGCGTCCATTCTCGGCCGGGAAAATGCGGCGATTGTACTGATTGCACAGAAGAACGCACTGACAAAGTAACCATTTTGCCATCAACCCGATGAAACGCTTGTTTGATCGTCCTACAAGGCTCTGGCGCGGTAATCACAGCCCCCAAAAAACCCTTGTAGGAGCTGGCCGAAGGCTGCGATCTTTTGATCCTGATTCTAAAAACAAGATCAAAAGATCGCAGCGTGCCGCAGCTCCTACAGGTCATTCGTTAATCTGTAGTCATTGCGTTAACTGTAGGAGCTGCCGAAGGCTGCGATCTTTTGATCCTGACTCTAAAAACAAGATCAAAAGATCGCAGCGTACCGCAGCTCCTACAGGTCATTCGTTAACCTGTAGTCATTGCGTTAACTGTAGGAGCTGCCGAAGGCTGCGATCTTTTGATCCTGATTCTAAAAACAAGATCAAAAGATCGCAGCGTGCCGCAGCTCCTACAGGTCATTCGTTAATCTGTAGTCATTGCGTTAACTGTAGGAGCTGCCGAAGGCTCGGGCCGCGATCGGACGATCTTTTGATCTTGCTTCTAAAGACCAGGATCAAAAGATCGCAGCGTGCCGCAGCTCCTGCACAGTCATTCGGCGGGCAGTTCACCATCCCAACCACCGCCCAGCGCGGCAATCAATTGCACGCTGGCAATCAAGCGACTCTGCAGGATATTCAGCACATTGCGCTCGTTACTCAGCGCCGTGGCCTGCACCACCACAACGTCGATATAGGCAATCAGCCCGGCCTTGTACTGGTTTTCCGTCAGGCGCAGCGAATCACGGGCAGCATCCAGCGCTTCCTGGCGCACCGCTGCTTCGTCTTCATACACCTTGAGTTGCACCAGATAGTTTTCCACCTCGCGGAAACCATCGAGCACCGTCTGCCGGTACTTGGCCACCGTCTGGTCGTACGCCGCTTCAGTACGGTCGACCTCTGCCGAACGTATGCCGCCGTCGAACAGCGGCAGGTTCAGTTTCGGCCCCACCGACCAGAAACGGTTCGGCAGGCTGATCAGGTCATTTGACGTACTGCTGCTGTAGCCGCCACTCAGGCTCAGCGACAGATCCGGGTAATACGCGGCTTTGGCTACGCCGATGTTGGCGTTGGCGGCTATCACCGAGCGCTCGGCCGAGGCGATGTCCGGGCGGCGCTCAAGCAGTTGCGAAGGCAGGTTCAACGGCACCTGCGGCAGATTCGGAATGGTCTGGGTTTCGGCGATGTTGAAGTTTGCCGGCGCTTGCCCGGTGAGCACGGCAATGGCGTTTTCGAACTGCGCCCGCTGCCAGATCAGATCGACCAGATCAGCCTGGGTACTTTTCAGTTGCGTCTGCGCCTGGGCGACCGCATCACGCCCGGAAACGCCCGCGCGGTATTGGTTCTGGGTCATCTTCAGCGAACGCTCATACGCCGCAACCGTCGCTTCGAGCAAACGCTTCTGCTCATCGATCACCCGCAGTTGCAGGTAGTTCTGCACCAACTCCGACTGCTGGCTCAAACGCATCGCCGCCAGATCGGCGAAGCTCGCCTGGGCACTGGCCTCATCGGCTTGCAGCCCGCGGCGCAGCTTGCCCCAGATGTCGGCTTCCCAACTGACGCCCAACTGCGCGTTGTAGGTATCGCGAATACCGCTGGAGGAACTGCTCAGGCTCGAACTGCTGCTGCCGGTGCCCTGACTGGAGCGGGTCTTGCCAAGGCTGAGGTCGACACTTGGGTAAAACGCTCCGCGCGCGCTACGGACCAAGGCCTGGGCTTGACGGTATTGGGCTTCTGATTGCGCGACCGTCTGGTTGGCGCTGTTGAGTTTCTCGACCAGCCCGTTGAGTTGCTGATCGCCGTACAACTCCCACCAGGCGCCACGGGCCAGCGAATCGCTCGGATTGGCCTGGCGCCAGCCTTCGGCTTCCTTGTATTGAGCGATTTCCGCTGTCTGCGGGCGCTGGTAGTCCGGGCCGACGGCGCAGGCACTGAGCATTGCCACACACAGTGACAGGCTCAACAGGCGCGAGCCGCGAGCAGTGGCCAGATTTAAAAGCGAACGGTCAGTCATAGCGGAGTTTCCAGAGCAGCATCAGTACGCACGCCACGCCATTTGTTGAAGCGATGGCGCAGCTTGTCGAGATAGAGGTAAACCACAGGCGTGGTGTAAAGCGTCAGCACCTGGCTGAAAATCAGCCCGCCGATGATGGTCAGGCCCAATGGCTGGCGCATTTCGGCACCTTCGGCGCGGCTGAGCAGCAACGGCAAGGCCCCGAGGATCGCCGCCAGCGTGGTCATCAGGATAGGTCGCAGCCGTTGCAAACAGGCGCTGCGGATCGACTCTAGCGGAGTCATGCCCTGATGCCGTTCCAGTTGCAGCGCGAGGTCGATCATCAGGATCGCGTTTTTCTTCACTACGCCGATCAACAGGAACAATCCGAGTAACGATATCAGACTGAATTCCCCCCCCAGCGCATAGATCGACAGCAACGCGCCAACCCCGGCCGAGGGCAACGTCGACAGAATCGTCAGCGGATGGATATAGCTTTCATAAAGCACGCCCAGCACCAGATACACCGCCAGCAGCGCGCCAAGAATCATGAACGGCTGGCTCTTCTGGGTCGCGGCAAAGGCATCGGCGGTGCCGGCCATTTTCGCGATGACATCTTCCGGCAAGCCGACCTTGGCAATCGCCCGCTCGATGGCGGCACTGCCCTGCTCCACCGTCACGCCTTCGGCCATGTCGAAGGAAATATCTTCAGAAGCGAACTGGCCTTCGTGGCTGACGCGATCGTCTTCGAGGCTGTTTTCATAGTGCGCAAAAGTCGACAGCGGCACCCGCGCACCGTCAGCGGTGATGACCTGCACTTGCTTGAGCGTCACCGGGTCCTGGGCGTATTTCTGATTGACCTCCATCACCACTTGATACTGGTTGAGGCTGTCGTAGATCGTCGAAATCTGCCGTTGGCTGTAAGCGTTGTTGAGCACCGAGGTGACCATGTCCATGTCGATGCCAAGGCGTTTGGCCTGATCACGATCGACGATCAACGTCACCTGTTGTGCGCCCTTGCCTTCGCGGGCGTCAATCGCCGTCAGCTCCGGCAAGGCGCGCAGCGCGGCGACCACTTTCGGATACCACTCACGTAATTCACCGAGATCGCCGCTTTGCAGGATGTAGCTGTACTGCGACGAGGTCTGTTCGCGGCCACCGCCAAATTGCAGATCCTGATCTGCCATCAGCATCAGTTGTGCGCCGGGCACTTTGGGCATTTCCTTGCGCAGGCGCTCGATGACCTTCTGCGCCGACAACTGGCGATCCTTGATTGGCTTCAAGCGCACCAGCATGAAGGCGTTGTTGGTGCCGTTGCTGCCACCGATGAACCCGGCAACACTCTCCACCGCCTCGTCCTTGAGCACGGCGCGGCGGAAGATCTCCATTTTCGGCTGCATGACGCTGAACGACAGACCGTCATCACCGCGCACGAAACCAATCAACTGACCCGTGTCCTGCTGCGGCATGAAGGTTTTCGGCACCACCACGTACAGCGCGACATTGACGCCTACGGTAATAAACAGGCTGAGCAATGTCAGGCGACGGTGGCGCAGCACCCAGTCGAGGCTGGTGGCGTACCTGGCGACCATCCAATCGTTGGTGCGGCGGCTCCAGCGTTGCAGGCGGTTTTCCTGCCCCGGCGTGTGCGGTTTGAGCCAGCGCGCGCAGAGCATCGGCGTCAACGTCAGGGACACCACCAGCGACACCACAATGGCCGCGGCCAAAGTGATGGAAAACTCGCGAAACAGGCTCTCGACAATCCCGCCCATGAACAGGATCGACAGGAACACCGCGACCAGCGACACGTTCATCGACAGCAGGGTAAAGCCGACTTCCTTGGCGCCCAGATAAGCCGCCTGCATCGGTTTGACGCCTTCGTCGATGTGCCGGGAAATGTTTTCCAGCACCACGATGGCATCGTCCACCACCAGCCCGGTGGCGAGAATCAACGCCATCAGCGACAGGTTGTTCAGCGAGAAGCCATAGAGGTACATCACCGCAAACGTGCCGACCAGCGACACCGGCACGGCCAGGCTCGGAATCAGCGAGGCGCGGAAGTTGCCCAGAAACAGGAAGACCACCAGGATCACCAGCCCCACGGCGATCAACAGCGTCATCTCGGCTTCGTGCAGGGTTGCCTTGATCACTGGCGAGCGGTCCATCGCCAGATTCAGTTTGACGCTGGCCGGCAACACCGCCTGCAGCGCCGGCAACTGTGCCTTGATTTCGTTGACCGTCTCGATGATGTTGGCACCGGCCTGGCGGTTGATCACCAGCAGGACCGCCGCGTCATCGTTGAAGAAACCGCTGTTGTATCGGTCTTCGACTCCGTCGCTGACCTTGGCCACGTCTTTGAGGCGCAGTGCGGCACCATCGGCGTAGTGGATGATCAGCGACTCGTAATCCTTGGCTTTCTCTAACTGATCGTTGGCCTGGATCTGCCACAGCCGCTGACCGTCCTCGACCGAGCCTTTCGGGCGGCGCACGTTGGCATCGGCGATGGTTTTACGCACATCGTCGAGCGCCACACCATATTGGTTGAGTGCCTGCGGTTCGAGTTCGATGCGCACGGCCGGGAGCGAACTGCCGCCGATTTGCACCTCACCGACACCCTGCACCTGCGACAGGCTCTGCGAGAGGATGGTCGACGCCAGATCGTAGAGCTGGCCTTTTTCCAGCACATCCGAGGTCAGCGACAGCACCATGATCGGTGCCTGCGACGGGTTGACCTTTTTATAGGTCGGCATGCTGCGCATCCCGCTCGGCAACAGATTGCGCGAAGCATTGATCGCGGCCTGCACTTCCCGCGCCGCGCCGTTGATGTCGCGGTCGAGATCGAATTGCAGAATGACCCGGGTCGAGCCCTGACTCGAACGGCTGCTCATGGTGTTGACGCCGGCAATGGCACCGAACGAACGCTCCAGCGGCGTCGCCACGGTGGACGCCATGACTTCCGGACTGGCGCCGGGCAGGCTCGCCTGCACGACGATCACCGGGAAGTCCATTTGCGGCAGGGGCGACACTGGCAGCAAGCCGAAGCTGACACCGCCCAGCAGCATGATCGCCAGGCTCAGGAGCATGGTGGCAACCGGGCGCTTGATGAAAGGACCGGAGAGGTTCATCGACCGCAGTCCCCTGCTTCACGCCGCACCCCTGTAGGAGTGAGCCTGCTCGCGATAGCGGTATGTCTGCTTACATTGATATTGGATGTGCCGACGCTATCGCGAGCAGGCTCACTCCTACAGGTTTTGTGCTCAGTCATACCGCCACCTCTTCGGTGTCGGCATTGGTTTTGCCAAAGCGTCGGCCCAGACGGTCGAAATACAGGTAGATCACCGGTGTGGTGAACAGCGTCAGCACCTGACTTACCAGCAAGCCACCCACCATCACCAGACCCAAAGGCTGGCGCAACTCAGCCCCGGAACCGGTGGCGAGCATCAACGGTACAGCGCCGAACAACGCCGCCAGCGTGGTCATCAGGATCGGCCGGAAACGCAGCAGCGCCGCTTGATAGATCGCCTCCTGCGGTGCCATACCCTGATTGCGTTCAGCGTCGAGGGCGAAGTCGATCATCATGATCGCGTTCTTCTTGACGATGCCGATCAGCAGGATGATGCCGATGATCGCGATCATGCCCAGGTCGTTGCCACTGAGCAGCAATGCCAGCAACGCACCGACCGCCGCTGACGGCAGGGTCGAGAGAATGGTGATCGGGTGGATGTAGCTCTCGTAAAGCACGCCAAGCACGATGTACATGGTCACCACAGCCGCGAGAATCAGCAGCAAGGTGCTCGACAGCGAAGCCTGGAACGCTTCGGCCGCGCCCTGGAACTGGGTCTGCACGCCGACCGGCATGCCGATGTCTTTCTGCACTTGTTCGATGACGTCCACCGCATGCCCCAACGCCACGCCCGGTGCCAGGTTGAACGACATCATCACCGCCGGGAACTGGCCGATGTGGGTGATCGCCAGTTGCGCCTGGCGTTCCTCGACATGGGCCAGACTCGACAGGCGCACCTGCGCGCCGTCAGTGGTCTTGACGTGAATCTGATCCAGCGCCTGCGGGCCGATCCTTTCCCCGGCCTGCGCTTGCAGCACCACGCGGTACTGGCTGGCCTGAGTGTAAATGGTCGAGATCTGCCGCTGGCCGAAGGCGTCGTACAGCGCATCGGTGATGTTCGCCACCGACACACCCAGGCGCGACGCCGCATCGCGATCGATCACCAGATAAACCTGCAAGCCCTTGTCCTGCAAGTCACTGGCGACGTCGGTCAGCTCCGGACGTTGCGCCAGGGCTTCGACCAGTCGGCCGCTCCATTGGCTGAGCAGTTCGGAATCCGGCGAGGACATGCTGAACTGGTACTGCGTGCGGCTGACACGGTCTTCGATGGTCAGGTCCTGCACCGGTTGCATGTACAGACGAATGCCGACGAGTTTGTCCAGTTGCGGTTGCAGGCGCGCGATGATTTCGGTAGCGGTGAGATCACGCTCGCTGTGTGGCTTGAGATTGATCAACAACCGGCCGCTGTTGAGCGTGGCGTTATCGCCATCAACGCCAATGTAGGACGACAGGCTCTGCACCGCCGGGTCTTCAAGAATGACTTTGGCCAATGCCTGCTGACGCTCGCCCATCGCGGCGAAGGAAATCGACTGCGGCGCTTCGGAAATACCCTGAATCACCCCGGTGTCCTGCACCGGGAAGAAGCCCTTCGGCACGACCATATAGAGGAACACGGTCAATGCCAGAGTGCCGATGGCGACCAGCAATGTCAGCGGCTGATGCTTGAGCACCCAGCGCAGCATCCGGCCGTACTCGGCGATCATCCAGTCAATACACGCGCCGCTGGCCCGGTAGAACCGGCCCTGCTCGTGTTCCTCGGGTTCGCGCTTGAGCAGACGCGCGCACATCATTGGCGTCAGGGTCAGCGAGACCACGAGGGAAATCAGGATCGCCACCGCCAGGGTGATGGCGAATTCGCGGAACAGGCGCCCGACCACGTCGGCCATGAACAGCAGCGGAATCAATACCGCGATCAGCGACAGGGTCAGGGAAATCAGGGTGAAGCCGATCTGCTTCGCGCCCTTGAGCGCGGCCTGCATCGGGCTGTCGCCCTCTTCGATGTAACGCGAAATGTTCTCCAGCATCACGATGGCATCGTCGACCACGAAACCGGTGGCAATAGTCAGCGCCATCAGGGTCAGGTTATTCACCGAGAATCCGGCGAGGTACATCACGCCGAACGTACCGATCAGCGACAACGGCACGGCCACCGAAGGAATGATCGTCGCGCTGAAACGGCGCAGGAACAGGAACGTCACCATTACCACCAGCGCAACGGCGATCAGCAGTTCGTGCTGCACGTCCGTCACCGCAGCGCGAATGGTCTGGGTACGGTCGGTCAGAACAGTGACTTCGAGGCCGGCCGGCAAATTGTCGGTGATGCTTGGCAGCAAGGCCTTGATCCGGTCGACCACCTCGATCACGTTGGCGCCCGGTTGCCGCTGGATGTTCAGCAGCACTGCCTGATTCAGGTTGGCCCACGCGGCCAGACGCTCGTTCTCGGCGCCGTCGACAATTTCCGCAACATCCTTGAGCCGCAACGGCGCGCCGTTCTTGTAAGCGAGGATCAGGTTGGCGTAGTCCTTGGGCGACGTCAGCTGGTCATTGGCATCGAGCATCGACACCCGGGTCGGACCGTCGAAGTTACCTTTCGGCTGGTTGACGTTGGAGGCGCCGATCAAGGTGCGCACGTCCGACAGGTTCAGGCCATTGGCGGCCAACGCCTCCGGGTTGACCTTGATCCGTACAGCCTGACGCTGGCCGCCAGCGATGCTGACCATGCCGACGCCGCTGATCTGAGCGATTTTTTGCGCCATGCGCGTATCGACCAAGTCATTGAGTTTGGGCAGCAGCATGGTTTTCGAGGTGATGGCCAGGGTCAGCACCGGGGTGTCCGCCGGGTTGACTTTGTTGTATACCGGCGGCGCCGGCAAGTCGGTCGGCAGCAGGTTGGTCGCTGCGTTGATCGCGGCCTGCACCTGTTGTTCGGCGACGTCCATGTTGATGTCGAGGCTGAAACGCAGGGTCAACACCGAGGCGCCGCCGGAACTGGTCGAGGCCATTTGCGTCAGGCCCGGCATCTGCCCGAATTGACGTTCAAGCGGAGCGGTGACCGCGCTGGTCATCACGTCCGGGCTGGCGCCTGGATACAGGGTCATGACGCGGATGGTCGGGTAATCGACCTGCGGCAGCGCCGACACTGGCAGCAGGCGATAAGCGATCAGGCCGGCCAGTACAATGGCCAGCATGCTCAGGGTGGTGGCTACCGGACGAAGAATGAACAGCCGCGAAATGTTCATGCGCCCTTCTTGGCCTTGTCGGTCACGGCGGCGTCAGTCGGGGTGGCAGCGGACTTGCCTTGCAGGTGTTCGGTCGGTGTGGTCGGCACTTGATTGCTGTCGTTGACCACTTCCACTTCACTGCCTTCCTTGAGGCGGTCGGTGCCTTCCAGCACTACGCGGTCGCCAGCGGCCAGGCCTTCAGTGATCACGGTGTTTTCACCGTCACTGGCGCCGATCTTCAACTGACGAATCGTGACTTTCTTGTCGCCATCCAGTGCGTAGACGAAGGTGCCGTTGGTGCCGAACTGAATCGCGGCGGACGGTGCCAGCACGACGTTTTTCAGGGTGTCGGCCAGCAGATGCACGTTGACGAACTGATTGGGGAACAGCAACTGATCGCGGTTTTCGTAACGGGCCTTGAACTTCAGGGTGCCGGTGGCCACGTCGATCTGGTTGTCGAGGCTTTGCAACACGCCGGTGGCGTGCAGTTTGGTATCACCGCGATCCCACGCTTCAGCCGGCAACTTTGCGCCGCTGCGGTAGCGGGCGAGCACGGTTTCGAGGTTGTTTTCCGGGAGGGTGAAAGCGACGCTGATCGGCTGAGTCTGAGTGATCACCGCGAGGAACGTGGTGTCATTGGCCGCAACGAGGTTGCCGACGTCAACTTGACGCAGACCGACGCGACCGGCAATTGGTGCGCGGATCCTGGTGAATTCGAGATTGAGCTTGGCGTCGTTGACCGCCGCCTGGTTGGTCTTGACCGTGCCCAGGTACTGGCCGACCAGCGCTTCGGCGGTGTCCAGCGTCTGTTTGGCGATGCTGTCTTCCTTGAACAGGCCGCGATAACGCTCGACATCCACCTGTGCGTTTTTCAGTTGCGCCTGATTCTGCAGCAAGGTGCCTTCAGCCTGAAGCAAGGCGTTCTGGTACGGGCGCGGATCGATCTCTGCCAGCAAGTCGCCAGCCTTGACCATCTGGCCCTCTTCAAAATTGATCTTCACCAACTCGCCGCCCACCCGGCTGCGCACATTGATGGTGTTGAGCGCGGTGACGGTGCCCAGCGCCTTGTAATACAGCGGGAAGTCACCGGTGACCGCCGGCGCCACGCGCACAGGAATCGGCCCGGCGCCGCCACCGAAGCCCGGGCGCATCATCCCGGAACGCCCGGCATGTCCGGCTGCAGCCTTCTCGCCGCCCTCCTTGTCGGCTGAGCCGGCGGGCCAGAATTTCCAGCACAGCACAGCGATAACCAACAAGACAAGCAGGCTGATCAGCCAGCGACGGGAGTTGCGGGGGGACGATTGCATGGAGTGATTAACCATTGGGCGCGTGGGCTTCTTTTACGGGAGGCTGAACGATAAGCACTGATGGGGATTAAGCAAAGCAGCTTTACCGGCAATTTACCTTCAACTTACGTTTCAAGGTGTGAGGCAAAACACTGATACACAAATGAAAACGGCCTGGACAGGGCCAGGCCGTTAACAATTGTAAAGCGTTTGTTTCAGAACGCTTATTTCAGAACGGCCAACGCCGCTTCGTAATTAGGCTCTTCAGCGATTTCCTTGACCAGTTCGCTGTGCAGGACGTTGTCGTTTTCATCCAGTACAACCACGGCACGAGCGGTCAGGCCTTTCAGCGGGCCGTCAGCGATGGCCACACCGTAGTTCTCGATGAACTCGGTGCCGCGCAGGGTCGACAGGTTCTGGACGTTTTCCAGACCTTCGGCACCGCAGAAACGCGCTTGGGCGAACGGCAGGTCAGCCGAGATGCACAGCACCACGGTGTTGCTGATGTCGTTGGCCTGAGCGTTGAACTTGCGCACGGAGGTGGCGCAGGTCGGGGTGTCGACGCTTGGGAAGATGTTCAGCACTTTGCGCTTGCCGGCGAAGTCTTTCAGGGTGACGTCGGACAGATTGCCGGCAACCAGAGAAAAGGCTGGCGCCTTGGAACCGGCTTGTGGCAACTGGCCGTTGACTTGAACCGGGTTGCCTTTGAGGGTGACTTGAGCCATGACTTGAGTCCTTCTGAACGTTGTTTTAGAAAATCACGCAGGGGCCGAAGTTAACCACGAAATTGTTCGACAACCTATGCCCGCGCTGAAATTGTCATGTTCTGAAACGCAAACTGCATACAACTCACACCCCCTGTAGGAGCTGCGCAACGCTGCGATCTCGTGATCTTTAAACAGCAAAGTCAAAAGATCGCAGCCTTCGGCAGCTCCTACATTTGAAATGCGTTCTCCCTGTAGGAGCTGCGCAACGCTGCGATCTTTTGATCTGAAACAGCAAAGTCAAAAGATCGCAGCCTTCGGCAGCTCCTACATGGGCTCGGGTCAATACAGTTGTGAGTTTCGGGCTGGCATCTTTATAAATGCATCTGTCGATTCGCTCCAACCCCGTTCGACTATCAGTGAATCCCCCCACACTCCACGGAGTACTCACCATGCGATTCATGATCCTTGTCAAAGCCAGCGCCGACTCCGAGGCCGGCATCATGCCCAGCGAAGAGCTGCTGACCGCCATGGGCAATTTCAACGAAGAACTCACCAAGGCCGGCATCCTCGTCGCAGCCGACGGCCTGCACCCGAGCAGCAAAGGCGCCCGCGTGCGGTTCTCGGGAGATAAACGCACAGTGACCGACGGGCCCTTCATTGAAACCAAGGAACTGGTAGCCGGCTACTGGATCTGGGACGTGAAGTCGAAAGAGGAAGCCATCGAGTGGGTCAAACGCTGCCCCAACCCGATGCCGGGCTGCGACTCTGATATCGAGATTCGGCAGATATTCTCCGCCGAGGATTTCGGCGCAGAATTCACGCCTGAATTGCGGGAGCAGGAAGAACGCATTCGCGAGCAAGCGAAAAAGCCCTGAGCAGTCCTCCGTGAACGCGAACTACTGTAGGAGCTGCCGAAGGCTGCGATCTTTTGACTCTGGTTGTTTAAAAACAAGATCAAAAGATCGCAGCCTGCGGCAGCTCCTACAGGGTGCGCGATTACTTGGCTTCAGCTTTCAGCTTGAGATACGACTGATGCACATCCGAAGCCCAGCCATCGATCACGGCTTTGACGTCATTGGCCTGCATTACTTGCGAGTCGTTCTCCAGCGGTTTGCCAGTCCCTTTACGCACGACCTGAGCAACAACCTTGTTGTTGCCGCCATCAATGAACACCGCTTCAGTGGCCAGGGTAGTTTCCTGATCGCGGATCCCGGTGGCAGTGCTCACCGCCGCCGCCACCAGTGCAATCGGAATCACCTCATAAACTTTCAGGCCTTCTGTCTTGCTGCTGACTGCAGTGATCGCCGGACGCACCACAAACACCCCTGGACCAGGACCGGTGGCGAGTGGCAACGACTTGCCGAGTTCACGCTTGAGCGCTTGATCGTAGTAGCTGGTGATGCCGTTGAGCGTCTGTTGCGGGACTTTCGCTGTCGCTTGCGGTTTCGGATAGAGCTGGCTCGGTTCGACGTAAAAGCTGGTGAATTTCTTGATGTCGAGTTTCGGGTCCATCCAGCGCATCACCTCGGCACCGGACGGCGACTTGGCCTCTTTGAGTTGGCTGTAATCCTTGAGAAACCCCGAATATTCACCGGGAGCGACGGTTTTGCTTGAGCAGCCCACCACGCCGAGGGTAGCAATGCACAGCGTGCCCATCATTACTGCTAGCTTCATGCTGTAACTCCTGTCAGACGGCCGAAAACTTTTTATATAGGGGAAGTACAGGTATAGCTAAAGCCTCAGCAATTGCGCTTGGAAATCAGAAAATTCACGCAAGCCTGCGCGGCGGATCACAACCGTCATTTGACAGGCTCGCTACAGACAGCAAAGCTGCACCCAGCTTGAACGCACGCCAGACAGCAAAAGCACCTGGACTACGGAAGTCGTAATGCCCAAGCATAAAAATAAAGCACTGCAACCTGACCCTGATTCGTCGCAATCTTCCATTTCAAAACTCTTGTTCCCGATCACCATCGCTGTGCTGCTGGCAACCGTGGCGGGCATCGGCTGGTTTCTGTTCAGCCCGGCACACGCGCCGCTCAAAGCGCCGCCGATCAGTGCCCCCGCACCTGTTACAGCCAAGCCGCAACCTGTCGCGTTGAAACCGGCGACGATGGTCGACGAACAACAATGCCAAGGCTGCCACACCGAGCAAGTCAAGGATTGGCAAGGGTCGCATCACCAATTGGCGATGCAACCGGCGAACGCCGACACCATGCTCGGCGATTTCAACAACATCACTTTCAAGGCCGAAAAAGAGACCACGCGATTCTCGCGCAAGGGCGATGAATTCTGGGTCAACACCCCGGGCATCGACGGCAAGAATGCCGACTTCAAGGTGGCCTACACCTTCGGCATCGCGCCGCTGCAGCAATACCTGATCGAAGCCGGTGAGGGCCGATTGCAGGCGCTGGGTGTGGCGTGGGATACCGAGAAAAATCGCTGGTTCCACCTCTACCCCGGCCAAGGCGTGAACTTCAAGAATCCGCTGCACTGGAGCAAGCCGAGCCAGAACGCCAACTTCATGTGCGTCGAGTGCCACACCACCGGTTTCAAGCGTAATTTCGATGCGGCCAGCAACACCTTCAACAGTCAATGGAACAGCCTCGGCGTCGGTTGTCAGGCCTGCCATGGCCCGGCATCCAGTCACCTTGAATGGACGCAGAAGAAAGGCGACCTGATTCATCAAGGGTTTGCCGTCGACCTCAAGGACAAGAACGCCACTGTCGAGATCGAAACCTGCGCCCGCTGTCATTCGCGACGCGCGCCGCTGGGCGATGGCTTCACGGTCGGTAAACGCTTGATGGATGACTACCTGCCCAACCCCCTCACCCGCGAACTGTATGCGCTGGACGGCAAGATCAAGGATGAAGTGTTCGAACACGGCTCGTTCCTGCAAAGCAAGATGTTCGACAAGGGTGTGCGTTGTAGCAACTGCCACAACCCGCACAGCAATGAGCTGAAAGCACCGGGCAACGCGGTCTGCCTGCAATGCCACAACACCGCCGGCAAGACCTCGATCGAAGGCGTCGACGGCAAGGGGCTGCAAGCGAAGAACTACGATTCCATCGAGCACACCCGCCACACCATGGGCCAGCCTGGCTCGCAATGCGTGGACTGCCACATGCCCGGCAAGTTTTATATGGGCAATGATTTTCGGCATGACCACAGTTTCAGTATTCCCAACCCTGAGCGTGCGCAAAAACTCGGCACCCCTGATGCCTGCCTCGCCTGCCACCAGGGTAAGGCTGGCGACAAGATCACCGCGCAGTTCAAGTTGTGGAGCGCGTCGACCGCATCCCAGGCGCCGCGTTACGACGAAAGCCTGTGGCTGATCCGCAATGGCCAGCCCGGCGCCGCCAACGCACTGTATGAACAATTGCAGCGCAGCAACCTGCCGGCGATCCAGCGCGCGACGTTGCTGGAGGAACTGCCGCTGTATCCGAGTGAGCAGGCATTGAAGCTGGCAACGCAGGATCTGAAAAATCCGGCGCCGCAGGTTCGCGAAAGTGCCGTGCGGGCGATCAGCGCGTTCCTGCCGCCACCGGAACGTGCCCCGCTGCTGACACCGTTGTTGGGTGATCCGGTGAAAGCCGTGCGCATCGTTGCCGCGCGGGATCTGCTCAGCGTTGCGCGCAATGGTCTGGGCGCTGCGCAGGGGAATTGGGATGCGGCGATTGCCGAGTACGAAGCCGTACAGAAGAGTCTGCTGGAACGTGCCGAAGCCAATTTGAATCTGGCGATGCTGTATCAGGCCAGTGGCCGCAGTTCAGAAGTTGAAGCCCTGCTGCGCAGCGCGCTCAAACGCGATCCGGATTTCTTCCCGGCACTGGTGACGCTGGTGCAATGGCTGGAGGGCAATGGCCGCGGTCAGGAAGCGCAGACGTTGCTCGATGACAGCCTTAAGGCGCATCCGGACGCTGCTCTATTGCAACACACTCGCGGGCTATCGCTGATCCGCGCCGGCAAGACCGCCGAAGCCATGTCACCGCTGAAAAAAGCCGCACAACTGGAGCCGCAGAACGCGCAGTACGGTTACGTGCTGGCCGTGGCGCTGCACGAAAGTGGCAAGGTCGATGAGGCGTGTGAAGTATTGGAAGGGTTGATCAAGGTCCAGCCAACGAATCGCAACGCGCGGCTGTCGCTGATTCAGTACTACCTCGACAGCGGGCAGGAACCCAAGGCGCAGGTGCTGTTGCAAGGGTGGAAGAAGATGAACATGGGCGATCCGGCCCTGAAATAACCCCTTTGGGCCGCAATGGCTCCAATGTAGGAGCTGCCGCAGGCTGCGATCTTTTGACTTTAGAGATCAAGATCAAAAGATCGCAGCCTGCGGCAGCTCCTACAGGTTCAGCGCAGATTTACCAGGAAGAAGTTTCCCCACTCCTCAGCGCTATCTCCCGCCGGGTATTAGCCCGCATCGCCTTGTACAACGACACCGTGCCCACCAGCAAAATCGCCGCGCCAAACAGCAAGTCGATGTTGTACAACCGGAAGTCCTCCACCGGCCCGATCAGCAGCACCCGCACCAGCGCAACCCCCACCAGCGTGGCGAGGAAGTCGATCCCCGGTTCTTCGCGATAGAACACCAGCAACAGCGGCAGACACAGCACCAGCAGAAACAACAGCACCACGGCTTTGAACGAGCCCTTGCGCTCAACGCTGAACGCGCATTCGTGCGGGCCGTAGGCCTTGTAATCCTCGTCGCGGATCATCGAGTTTTGCTCGGCGATGTAGTCGACGCGGTTGTACTTCTGGATCGGCGTGAAGGTGTTGGACATCTCCATCAGCGTGGTGATGTTCTTGAAGCGCAGGTCGACGCGCTCGCTGCCCTTGAGGTAATACAGCACCGGTTTGTAGCCGTAACGGTAGGTGTCGAACGGAAAAGCGGTGACCTGCCCCTGCACGCCAATCGGACGCGGTTCAAGTTCGGCAAACGCGCTTTTGTTAGTCGCTGAGAGGTTGCGGCTCAGGGGCTGCAACTTGACCTGCTCGAGGAAGATCGGCGTCACGCCGTAGGACCACTGCAACGGTTCCAGACGCAGGCGCAGTTCGTTGCGGCCCAGGTCGTAGCGGTTGAACGTGCGTTCGGAGACCACCAGTGAACCGCTGAGCATGAACTCGCCACGCAGGTTGTTGGTGACGCGCAAGGTCAGTTGATCCTTGCCCAGCAGCGCCGCTTCAGTGGACGGCGGCGTGCCACACCACGCGGTGCTTTCGCCGACACCGCCGAGTTGGCCGTTGCGGTTTTCATTGAATACATAAAAGTAACTGGCCCACAGCGTCAGCATCAAAAGCAACGCGGTGAGGCCCAGGATTTTCTTGCCCGGACTCACTGATCAGACTCCCTTCTTCGATTCCATCGTCCAGCCGAAAACCCGCTGGCGACGGCGACTCTACCAAAAGGCCAGCATCGACCCAAGGAAAAATCCCGAATTGGTCAGGGTTCTAGGGGTTTCCCCGGTATGGTCAAGATCAAAAAATCGCAGCCTGCGGCAGCTCCTACAGGAGCTGCATTCCCATGTAGGAGCTGCCGAAGGCTGCGATCTTTTGATTCATCAGCGTCTACGAAACAGTGGCCGCGGCTCGATGACTGATCGGCCATACAGCACGCTCATTCCCGCCAACCCCTTCAGCGCATCCTCAGCCGATTTGTCCTCGCGCACAGCAAAACTGTCGAACCCGCACTGGCGCATATGGCTGAGCTGATCGCGCAACACATCGCCAATCGCGCGCAATTCCCCTGCCCAGCCAAAACGGCTGCGCAGCAAATAGGCTTGGCTGTAGGCGCGGCCGTCACGGAAACTCGGGAAATCCAGCGCAATCAGTGGCAATGACGCCAGCCAGGGCACGAGGCTTTCGGCGTCGTCATCCGGGCCGAGCCACACGGCGTGGGTCGAGGGCCGTTCCAGCCAATGGGTCAAAGGCAGAATCAGCAATCCCGAAGCACTGGCCAACGCAGGCTCGCGAACCAGCGTCCACGGATCGTCCGTGACTATTTGCGCGACCCCCTCCTGCAACCGCAGCAGATTGTTCATGCCGACACCTCCAGCGCTTTCGGATACACCCGTTCCTTGAACGGCTCCAGTCCGATCCGCGCCAAAGTGTCGACAAACAATTCTTCACTCTCGCGATAACGCACAAAGGTGCCGATGATCCGCTCGATCACCTGCGGCACCTCTGCTGCGCTGAACGACGGACCGATGACCTTGCCCAGCGCGCTGTTTTTGCCCTGCGCGCCGCCGAGGGTGATCTGGTACCACTCGCTGCCGTTCTTGTCGACGCCGAGGATGCCGATATTGCCGATGTGGTGATGGCCGCAGGCATTCATGCAGCCGGAGATGTTCAGGCTGATATCACCCAGATCGTGCAGGTAGTCGAGATTGTCGAAGCGCGCCTGAATCGCCTGGGTGATCGGGATCGATTTGGCGTTGGCCAGTGCGCAGAAATCACCGCCCGGGCAGGCAATGATGTCGGTCAACAAGCCGATGTTGGCCGTCCCCAGATTCAGCTCGCACGCCAGTTGCCACAGCGCATACAGATCGGCTTTCGGCACATCGGGCAGGACGATGTTCTGCTCATGGGCAATGCGAATCTCGCCGAAACCGAAGCGCTCGGCCCAGTCGGCGACGGCCAGCATCTGCAACTCCGTCACGTCCCCCGGCGGCGCGGCCTGACCGGGTTTGGTCGACAGCACCACGCTGGTGTAACCCGCCACTTTGTGCGGCTGCACGTTGCGCGCGACCCAGCGGGCAAACGCCGGGCTATCGGCCAGCCGCGTGCCGTAGTCCAGATCGGTGTCGGGCAGCGTGTGATAAGTCGGCGGCACGAAGGCACTGGCGACCCGCTGATATTCGGCCTCGGTCAACTGCGCCGGGCCGTCCTTGAGGTGATGCCACTCCTCTTCGACTTCTTTGGCGAAGGCCTCGATGCCCAATGCCTTGACCAGAATCTTGATCCGCGCCTTGTACTTGTTGTCGCGCCGGCCATGGCGGTTGTACACGCGCAGCACCGCCTCGACGTAAGACAGCAAGTGCTGCCACGGCAAGCCGTCACGGATCTGTAACCCGAGGATCGGCGTGCGCCCCAGACCGCCACCAACGATCACTCGCAAGAGCATTTGCCCATCGCGGCCGGGGTAAAGATACAGGCCGATGTCGTGCATCATGATTGCCGCGCGATCCTGCTTCGCCGAGCAGATGGCGATCTTGAACTTGCGCGGCAGGAAGAGAAATTCCGGGTTGATCGTCGACCATTGCCGGAGAATTTCCGCCAGTGGTCGCGGGTCGATCAACTCATCTGCCGCGACCCCGGCGAAGGCTTCGGTGGTGATGTTGCGCACGCAGTTGCCGGAGGTCTGGATCGCATGCATGTTGACCTGCGCCAGCCGTTCGAGAATATCCGGCACTTCGGCCAACTCGATCCAGTTGAACTGCATGTTTTGCCGCGTGGTGAAGTGTCCGTAACCACGATCATAGTCAGCCGCGATGCTCGCCAGTGTGCGCATTTGCGCGGCGCTGAGCGTGCCGTAGGGAATCGCCACACGCAGCATATAAGCGTGCTTTTGCAGGTACAGACCGTTTTGCAGACGCAGCGGCAGAAACTCCTCCTCACTCAATTCCCCGGCCATGAAGCGCTCGACCTGATCGCGAAACTGCGCAACGCGCTCGAACACCAGCGCCCGGTCGTAATCATCGTATTGATACATGCCACTGCCACCTCATCAGGACGCACACAATTCCTACAGATTTTCCCAGACTATGGCCGAACGGCGCAGCGCGTTACAGATTCACCTGAACGCATAAAAACCGTATCAGGGCGCGGCAGATGGCCGCAGGCAGCACTTCAATCTGATCCGCATAAATGAAAGATTCCTGAGCCTGTTTTGTTTCCGGTGGGGTTTCTACAGTGCAACCCATGCCAGACCGGGTGGCCTGGCAAGACTTTGCAACCGTGGATGAACTGACCATGAGCACAGCAACAATCGGACAGGCTTATAACTACAAGGTCGTCCGCCAATTCGTCATCGCGACTGTTTTCTGGGGTGTCGTGGGCATGGCGATGGGGGTATGGATCGCCTCGCAACTGGTTTGGCCCGAGATGAATCTGGACCTGCCGTGGACCACCTTCGGCCGCTTGCGACCGTTGCACACCAGCCTGGTGATTTTCGGCTTCGCCGGCAGCGCGCAATTCGCCGCCAGTTACTACGCCGTGCAGCGTACCTGTCAGGTGCGGCTGTATTCGGACAAGCTCGCCGCATTCACGTTCTGGGGTTGGCAATCGGTGATCGTGATCATGCTGATCACCCTGCCGCTGGGCTACACCACCACCAAGGAATACGCCGAGATCGAATTCTCCGGCGCGGTGTGGATGGCGGTGGTCTGGGTGGCTTACGCCGTGGTGTTCTTCACTACCGTCGTGCAGCGCAAGACCAAGCACATCTATGTGGGCAACTGGTTCTTCGGCGCGTTCATTCTGGTGATCGCCATGCTGCACGTGGTCAATCACCTGTCGATTCCGGTGGACTGGTTCAAATCCTATCCGGTGTATTCCGGCGCAACCGATGCCATGGTGCAGTGGTGGTACGGGCACAACGCGGTGGGTTTCTTCCTGACCACGGGTTTCCTGGGGATGATGTATTACTTCGTGCCGAAGCAGGTCAATCGGCCGGTGTATTCGTACCGGTTGTCGATCGTGCATTTCTGGGCGCTGATCACCCTGTACATCTGGGCCGGCCCCCACCACTTGCACTACACCGCGCTACCGGACTGGGCGCAGTCGCTGGGCATGGCGATGTCGCTGATCCTGCTGGCGCCGAGCTGGGGCGGGATGATCAACGGGATGATGACCTTGTCCGGTGCGTGGCATAAGTTGCGTACCGACCCGATCCTGCGCTTTCTGGTGCTGTCGCTGGCGTTCTACGGGATGTCGACGTTTGAAGGGCCGATGATGGCGATCAAAACCGTCAACGCCCTCTCCCATTACACCGACTGGACCATCGGCCACGTACACGCCGGCGCACTCGGCTGGGTGGCGATGATCACCTTTGGCGCGACGTATCACATGGTGCCGAAAGTGTTTGGTCGCGAGCAGATGTACAGCACGCCGCTGATCAACCTGCACTTCTGGCTGGCGACCATCGGCACGGTGCTTTATATCGCTTCGATGTGGGTGAACGGCATCACCCAGGGCCTGATGTGGCGGGCGATCAATGAAGACGGCACGCTGACCTATTCGTTTGTCGAGGCGCTGCAGGCCAGCCATCCGGGGTTTATCGTGCGCTTTGCTGGCGGGGTGTTCTTCCTGACCGGGATGTTGCTGATGGCTTACAACGTCTGGCGCACCGTGCGGGTCGCGGACGTGGCACTGGCCCACCGTGAAGCACAGATCGCCTGAGGCAGGGAGCCGGTCATGTTTGAATTTTTCTTGAATGGGTTGGGCGTGGTGTTTCTGTGGCTGGCGGTGGAGTACTGCTTGCGCCGTGAGACCGCGGACAGTCTGGATGAGGCGAGCATGGTGCCGTTTGCCGATGACCCGGAGGTGGCGCGCAGGGTTGAGCTGGCGACGGGCAAGGCGGTGAAAGCGGTGGCGCCGGAGGTGGCGAAGCCGGGTTGGATCAATCTGGATATGTAACCTCCTGTAGGAGCTGCCGCAGGCTGCGATCTTTTGATCTTGCGTTTAAAAAACAGATCAAAAGATCGCAGCCTGCGGCAGCTCCTACAGGAGGAATGCGTGTTTTCTTGCGGGCTCAGGTGCGGTCTCGAGGAATAAGACTCTGCAACTGCAACGCCAGAAAATCCGCATCAAATGCAAACGTGTCGGGGTCTTTCAAGCCGTTGGTCTTGCGCCACTGCCACTCCCCGCCCGGCAGGCCCACCAGCGAAATACTGCCGTAGCGCGCCGCTGTCAAACCCATTACCGCCAATGAAATCTGTCCCGAGCTGCCCATCACATCGGGTACAAACTCCACCGGTTTGCCGGCAATCACAATGGTCAGTTTCTCGGTCTTGAAGGTTGAAGTATCGACCGGTGTGCTGGGGCCGAACGCGACATACGCCTCACGGCTGACCTCCAGCAAATTCGGTGCCTGCACCGGTTCAAGCCATTGCTGGATCTGCCCGAACAGTTCGGTAATCCGCGTCGTCCATGCCTGCGACTGCGTTTCGAACAGTTGCTTCTTGTGCGCCTCACTCTCGGCATAGTGACGAAGCATTTCGCCCAGTTGTTGTACGTCGTTCATGGGTACATTCCTCTGAGGAGCCTGCGATACCTGATAGTGACAGATCGAAGCACTGGCGTACGTTTAACCTCGAAAGCGACCACCGTGACACTTTGCAGCTGGATGATCGGTACAGTTAATTTGCGCTGGCGCACGTCGGTGAACAAATAGACACTCGGCTCCGGCCCGGCCTTTCGTCTGGGCACCTGCCTGGGGACATCGAATGCGCACTATCGGCCTGATCGGCGGCATGAGCTGGGAATCCAGCGCCGAATACTATCGCCTCATCAATCAGCAAGTCCGCGATCAGCTCGGCCCGCTGCGGTCGGCGCAGATGCTGATGTACAGCGTCGACTTCGGCCCGGTCGAACAGGCCCAGCATGCCGGGCGCTGGGACGATGCGGCAGCGATTCTGGTGGACGCCGCACGCAGGCTCGAAGCCGGCGGCGCTGAATGTGTGGTGCTGTGTACCAACACCATGCACAAGGTGGCCGACCAGATTCAGGCGGCAATCAGCATTCCGTTTTTGCATATTGCCGAACCAGCGGCGCAAGCGGCTTTGAAGATTGATGCGCGAACGGTCGGGCTGTTGGGCACGGCGTTCACCATGGAGCAGGATTTTCTCAAGCAGCGCTTGATCGCCCAAGGCTTGACGGTATTGGTGCCGGACGACGCTCAGCGCAAAGAAGTGCACCGGATCATCTACGACGAACTCTGCGTTGGCGTGATCAGCGAGGCGTCGCGCAAGATCTACCAGCAGGTAATTGAATCCCTGACCGCTCGCGGCGCTCAGGCGATCATTCTGGGCTGCACGGAAATCGGCATGTTGATCAAACCCGAACACAGCGCCCTGCCCCTGCTCGACACCACCGAGCTGCATGCGCAGTCGGCGGTGGCGTTCGCGCTGGGCGACTGAGTCAGGTTTTCGGACGATTGCGCAGGCGGGCCATGCTCAAGGTATCGACCCATTGCCCGTCGCGTACCGCGTAATCACGAAACAGGCCTTCGGTCTCGAAACCGAACTTGCGGTAGAGACCGATAGCCGCCTCGTTGTCGGCGTACACCGACAGCTCGACGCGGTGCAGATTCATCCAGTTGTCGGCCACATCCAGCGCTGCCGCCAACAATTTCGAACCGACTCCCTTGCCCTGCCAAGCCGTCGCGACACCCATGCCGAAGCTGCCAGCGTGGCTGCGGCGAATCCGCGAAAAATGCTCTAGGCCCAAGTGACCGATCACTACGCCCTGATGCAGCGCCACCAGTTTCACCGCCCGCTCGTTATCGGCTTGTATCCGCTGGCGCCAAACCTCGGCGGACTGAAACGGCATCTGCAACACCTGCCGGGCGACGGCGGCATCGTTGTACAGAGCGGTGACGCCCTCGACGTGGGATTCGTTGAAGCGCTCGAGGTGAATGGTGGGGTCGTGGTCAGGCATGGCGGATCCTTCCTGGATCGATGTGTGGCTGGCCACTCTAAACCGCCCGGCTCATCCCGTACAAACTGTAGGAGCTGCCGAAGGCTCGGGCCGCGATCGGGCGATCTTTTGATTTTGTTTTTCAGAAGCAAGATCAAAAGATCGCAGCCTTCGGCAGCTCCTACACGGAGATACGGGGTTTGGTTCAGGGCTGGAACCATTCCTGGCGCTCGCTGAAGGTGTGGTGGATGAGTTCGATCAGGGTTTGCACTTCGCTGACATTTTGCGAGTCGGCATTCACCGCCAGCCAGGCATGGCCTTCACGGGTGAGGCTCAGCGCACTGCCCTGAAAACTGAACAAGGTGTGCTGGAGTTGCTGCTCAAGCTGCGCCAATTGTTTGCGCAGCAAGGTCGAGCGCACGTTGAGGCTGCGCGCGGCCTGCATGAAGCAACCGCAGCGGGCGCTGACCAGAAAGTACTGCGCGACGTCGGTATCGATGCTCGCGGCTTGCGCAAGCCACGGTTCGCTGTGGTCCTGCGCCCAGCGGAATTCGGCGCTGCCCTGTCGTCCTGCGGGTTCGGTGAATGACATCGATGACTCCCTGTCGATCTTTGTTGTTTGATGGCTTCCAGCACTTTGAAAATATTCTGAACCCGATGGAGAACCCTGTGGGAGCTGGCTTGCCAGCGATGGCGGAGTGTCAGTCACCGATGATGTTGAATGTGCCGACCTCATCGCCTGGCAAGCCAGCTCCCACAGGGTTTTGTAGTGTCTGGACTAAAAGTGAACTCAGGTATACACCGGCCAGGTGTCGACGATCTTGCCGCCACGCACCGCCAGCAAATCACCGAATTGCAGGAGGACGGCTTCGGTCTGGGTCGGGCGCAGGAAGACTTGATCCTCAATCTTCAGGCCCACCGCGTTCGAGCCGTTGACCATTTCCTGATTCGAACTGCGGCCGTAAACAGTGTTGCTTTGCAGCCCCCGCGGCGATTCGAACTCGGCCATCCAGTTGCCGCCGTAGATGAAAAAGGTCTGGCGCTGATTCTGGTCCCACCACGAGAACAGTTTCGACTTGTCGTCCAGCGCCGGAATGTTCACCGCGCCAGTGCTTTTCAATACGGGCGTGGCGATGTAGGTGGCCGGTACGTGCTCGACCAGTGACGGCAAGTCGTAGTGCGTCGGCTTGAGCATTGCCGTACCGACCGAGACTTCCGTGCTCAGCTTTTCCTTTTCATGGATGCGATAACTCGGGCTGCCAGCGGTGTTCAGGCACAAACCGTCATGCCACAACTCCGGAAATTGCTGGCGAGTGAAATCAACGCAGCGCTGATAAATCACCATGACCCTGGCAAACAATTCCTCGGGCGAACCCAGAATCCCCGGCACCCCCATGCCCACGAACGGGTCGTAACCCATGAACCCGGCGAACTCCAGATGCTGCGGGTTGGCACTGATCAGCGCGAGCATCTGTCCCAGCACGTTCACGTCACTGACTCCGCCGCGATGCAGGCCCACATCCAGCTCGATGTTGATGCGCATCCGCGTGCCCAAACCCTGCGCCAGCGCCAGGTACTGCTGCAAACGCTCAGGGCTGTCGAGCAGCCATTGCAACTGAATGGCAGGATCAAACGGGCCTTTATGGGTTTGATAGAACAGCTCGGCCGAGCGCACCGGCAACGGCTTGCCGAGCAAGATATCCGACTGCGGAAACGTCACGGCATCGTGATTGAGAAACGGCTGATGAAACGACATCAGTTTTTGCGTTCCGGTACGTTGCGCGATATAGCTGAGCAACCCCGGCGATGGCAGCGATTTCTCCACCAATCGCAACTGCTTGCCGCCACGTTTGACCGACTGCATGACCACGTCGATGTTGTGATCGAGACGATCCAGATCGATCAGTAGCACCGGGCGCATCGGGCCTTTTTCTTTAAGTTCGCGATTCAGCGCGAGGAAATAGTCGCTGTAAGGCCCGCCGCGATCGCCCGGTTTTAGCCATGCGCCGACACCCACCAATAAAGCCCCGACACCTAACGTGCCAAGCACAAAGTTACGTCGATTGACCGCCATCAGCTCACCCCCAGAATCGACGACAAATGCGCATTGAGAAACCGCCCGCTCGGATCAAGCGCCTCGCGCACCTCGGCAAACTCACGCCAGCGCGGGTACAACGGTTGCAGGTTTTTCGCGTTGAGCGTGTGCAACTTGCCCCAGTGCGGGCGGCCGTTGTACTTCCAGAAGATCGGTTCGACGGCGGCGAACAGATTGTGATGGTCCATCTGGTAATGCTGGTGCACCGAGATCGAACAGCTGTCGCGGCCCTCGAACATGCTCAGTGGGATGTCGTCGGCTTTGACGTAGCGATACTCGATCGGAAACCAGGTGCGCAAGTCCTTGTCCTGAATCAGCTTGAGGATTTCGCGCAGGCAGGCCGGGCCGTGTTCGGCAGGCACCGAGTATTCCATCTCGTTGAAGCGCACGGTGCGCACGTTGGCGTAGATGTCGAACGAGTCGCCGACCCGGTCATCGAAACTCGCCAGATGCCGCAGGTTGTTGAGCATGGTGCGGCGCAGATCGGGGAAGTCGCTGGCGTACTTGTCGATCTTTTCTATCAGGGTGACGAACTCGTTGCCGCCCTCCTCTTCAGGGCTGATCGGCGGCGTGGCCGGGTCGTCCGTTTCATTGAGGGCGATGGACAAGGCGTAGTCGGAATGGGTGACCACGAGCATTTCCCAGTGCTGGTTTTCGCGGGTGTTGGTGTCGAGGTCTTCCAGCAGCTCTTCGGTTTTGGCGATCCACTGGCGTTCGCGCAGACGATAGGCCGGGCGGTTTTGCAGGCGAATTTTTGTCGCCACGCCCAGCGCACCGAGAGACACGCGGGCGGCATTGAACACTTCCGGATGGCGCTGACTGTCACAGTCCAGCACCTCGCCGCTGGCCGTCACCAACTGCATGCCGCAGACGTGGGCCGAGTAGGACTGAAAGTTTTTACCGGTGCCGTGAGTCGAGGTGGCAATCGCGCCGGCGAGGGTCTGATAGTCGATATCGGCCATGTTATGCAGCGCTTGGCCGACGTCCTTCAGCGGCATGCCCATGCGCGACATCGGTGTGCCGGCGGCGAATTCGGCTTGCAGGGTTTTCGGGTCGTGATCGAGTAGCCCAGAGAAGTAGCTTAACGACAACAATGTGCCGTCGGTGGGCACCAAGGCGCTGAACGAATGCGCTGAACCGACCGGGCGAATTTTGCCCTGAGCCTGACGAATCACTGTCGTCAGCTCATCGAGATTTTTTGGCGCCAGACGCGCCGCCGGCAGGCAACTTTGCGCGCCCGACCAGTTACGCCAAGGGATCAGCCGTGGCGCGCGCATCAACTGGCCCAATGCCGGGTTGCTCGCCAACGCACTGAACGCGCCAACAATGCTCGCCCGTTGCAACAACTGACGCCGTGTCAGATCCATCGTCATGCGCGCACCCTTATTGTGGAAGAGGCTGGTCGGCCATGAAGCCGATCAATTGCAGGAACTGCTCTTGCGAGCACTCGACGCACTGGCCCATCGGCGGCATGCCGTTGTAGCCGTTGATGGCGTGATCGAGCAGCGTGTCGGCGCCCTGCTGGATCCGCGGTTCCCAGGCTTTGCGGTCGCCGGTGAGCGGCGCATTGGCGGCCGGGTTGGCGTGACAGAGTTGACAACTGTTAGCGTAGATCTGCGCCAGTGCCGGGTCAGACGGGATAGCGCTGCTGGCGACGCTGGAGGTGGCCGGGGGTTTGGCATCGTCGCCGCATCCGTGCAGCATCGTGGCTAACACCAGCAGTAAAGTGAATCGGATTACCCGCATAACGATCCTCTTGTGTGGCATCACTTATTGTTGTGATCACACCTTAAGACAGCGATGCCAGAGGGTTGAGGGCATTGCGGGACAGCGAGGGGGACTTCCGGGGCCAGTTGGGCACACCTCAGGATTGGGCACACCATAAAACCCTGTGGGAGCTGGCTTGCCAGCGATAGCGGTGTGTCAGTCAATGAAGATAATGAAAGTACCGGCCACATCGCTGGCAAGCCAGCTCCCACATAGTTCGCGGTGTTGCTAGCCCCTCTGTTCTGCGCCTTTGCGTGACATTCGAGTGACATTTACGGGTTTAAATTTCGCCGCATTCAGGCGTATAACCTGTACAGACTTTTTGATCTGCACGCGGACATCAACACGGGGTAGCGACATGACCACAGCAAACATCCTTGGCAATCTGTTCCCTTCTGTCAGCGACATCCCGGAAAAATACCGCCTCGACGGTCAGGTCGAGCAGCGCGAATACCTGGTCGACGGCCAATTGCGCCGCTGGGACGGCCCGCTCGCCACGGTTCGCAGCCCGGTCTATTTGCACGGCGAAAATGGCGATGAGCAAGTGATTCTCGGCAGCACACCCCTGCTCGACGCCGACACTGCCCTCACCGCGCTGGACGCCGCCGTCCGCGCCTACGACCGTGGTCAGGGCTTGTGGCCGACCATGCGCGTGGCCGAACGCATTCAGCACGTTGAAGCGTTCCTCGGGCGCATGCGCCAGCAGCGTGACGCCGTGGTCAAGCTGCTGATGTGGGAAATCGGCAAGAACCTCAAGGACTCGGAAAAAGAGTTCGACCGCACCTGCGACTACATCGTCGACACCATCAATGCGCTGAAAGAACTCGACCGCCGCTCCAGCCGTTTCGAACTGGAGCAGGACACGCTCGGGCAAATTCGCCGCGTGCCGCTCGGCGTGGCGCTGTGCATGGGCCCCTACAACTATCCGCTGAACGAGACCTTCACCACGCTGATTCCGGCGCTGATCATGGGCAACACCGTGGTGTTCAAACCGGCCAAGCTCGGCGTGCTGCTGATTCGCCCATTGCTCGAAGCGTTCCGCGACAGCTTCCCGACCGGCGTGATCAACGTCATCTACGGCAGCGGCCGGGAAACGGTCAGCGCACTGATGGCCAGCGGCAAGATCGATATCTTCGCCTTCATCGGCACCAACAAGGCCGCCAGTGACCTGAAAAAACTGCACCCGAAACCGCACCGCTTGCGTGCTGCATTGGGGCTGGATGCGAAGAACCCCGGCATCGTCCTGCCGGAAGTCGATCTGGACAACGCCGTCAGCGAGGCGGTCACCGGATCACTGTCGTTCAACGGCCAGCGCTGCACCGCGCTGAAAATTCTCTTCGTCCATGAGGATGTGGTCGACAGCTTCATCGAAAAATTCAACACCAAACTGGCCACGCTGAAACCGGGCATGCCCTGGGACAGCGGAGTGTCACTGACGCCGCTGCCTGAGTCGGGCAAGGTCGATTATCTGCATGGATTGGTCGCGGATGCGCGCAGCAAGGGCGCCGAAGTGGTCAACCCGAATGGCGGTGAGTCGCGCGAGTCGTTTTTCTACCCGGCGGTGCTGTACCCGGTGAACCCGCAGATGCGCGTCTATCAGGAAGAGCAGTTTGGCCCGGTAGTGCCGATCGTGCCGTACCGCCATCTCGATACGGTGATCGACTACGTGCTGGAATCGGACTTCGGCCAGCAGTTGAGCATCTTCGGTACCAACCCGGTGGCCGTCGGACGGCTGGTCGACACGTTCGCCAATCAGGTCGGCCGGATCAACCTCAACGCCCAGTGCCAACGCGGCCCGGACACTTATCCGTTCAACGGCCGCAAGAACTCCGCCGAAGGCACGTTGTCGGTACACGATGCGCTGCGGGTGTTTTCAATCCGCACGCTGGTGGCCACCAAGTTCCAGGACAGCAACAAGGATCTGATCAGCGAGATCATTCGCGGACGCGATTCGAGCTTCCTGACCACCGACTACATCTTCTGACGAGGGCCTTGCACTGAGTACGTTCAGCACCCACCGACTGCCACCGCTGTTGCGCCGAATCCTGCGTCCGCTGCTGGACCCGTACCGGCGCTACCGCCACGCCCGACTGATCCACGCGGTGCGGGTGGCTTTGGGGTTGCTGGCAACCATCCTGCTGACCACCGGCATCAACCTGCCCCACGGCGAGTGGGCGTCGGTGACCATGCTGGTGGTCATCGGCGGTTTGCAGCACCACGGCAACATCGGCAAAAAAGCCGCCGAACGCGCCACCGGCACCTTGATCGGTGCCGGCGTCGGTTTGTTGCTCGTGGCGCAGGAGGCGTGGCTCGGCATGCCGTGGCTGACCTACTTTGCCATGGCCGTGGTGTGCGGCTTCTTCTCGTATCACGCCATCGGCAAGGGTGGCTACACCGCCCTGCTCTCGGCGATCACCGTATTTATTGTCGCCGGGCATGGCGACAACCCGATCACGGATGGGCTGTGGCGCGGGGTCGACATCCTGATCGGCATTGCCCTGGCGCTGGCGTTCTCCTTCGCTTTGCCGCTGTACGCGGTGTACTCGTGGCGCTACAACCTGGCCGATGCCTTGCGCGATTGCGCCACGGTTTACGGACGCATCATCAGCGGCCAACCGGTCAGCGCCGACGAACATCTGAAACTGATGGGCCGCCTGGGTGCGGTGATGGTGCAACTGCGTTCGCTGATGCCGTCGGTGTCCAAGGAAGTGAAGATTTCCATGACCGAACTCGATGCCATCCAGCGCAACCTGCGCATGTGCATCAGCACACTGGAGATTCTCGGTAATACACGTCCCGATGCCAACGACCCCGAAGCCATGGCCCATCTGCAATCAGCGTTGAAGGCCGAGCATCGGCAGATTCGCGTGCAATTGATTGGCATGGCCCGCGCCCTGAAATCCGGCGCGGCGCAGCGCCTGGATCGGCCAGCGGAGTTGCCGGACGCTAGCCTTGATGCACCGGTTTATAGTGCGTTGGATGGCTATCGATTGCTGACCCGGCAACTCGCCGCGAACATTGGCGAGATGCGCCAGCGCCTGGCGAAAACCGCGCCGCACTGGAACATTTGAATTTTACTGCGCAACCAGTCGCCGAGCCTTGAAACCCCAGCCCTGCTGCATCCCCGCGGCGGCCAGCAGAATCGCCGCCACGCCCACCCATTGCAGGACTTCCAGGCGATGACCGAAGGCTAACCAGTCGACGAAAATCGCTGCAATCGGGTAGATGAACGACAGTGCGCCCGTCAACGCTGTCGGCAACTTCTGAATCGCGCCATATAGCAGCACGTACATCAGGCCAGTGTGAACGATGCCCAGCGTCACCAGGCTGGCCCATGCACTCGGCGCTTGCGGCAGCGCCGAAAAGTGCGCGAACGGCGCGAGCAACAGCACACCCGTGCAGACCTGGATCAGCGCGATCAAGTGTGGTGGCGTGCCCGTCAGGCGCTTGATGATCAACGCGGCAATCGCATAGAGAAACGCCGCGCCCAGTGCCAGGGCAATGCCCAGCAGATACTCACCACCGCCCTCGCCTTGCTGGCCATGGGCACTGACAATCGCCAGCATGCCTATAAAGGAAATCGCCAGCCAAAACAGCTTTTGCAGGGTAATTTTCTCGCCGAGGAACAGCGCCGCCAATCCGACCAGCATGAACGGCTGCACGTTATAGACAGCTGTGCCAATCGCGATCGAGGCCCGGGAATACGAGGCAAACAGCAGCACCCAGTTGCCGACAATCGCCACACCGCTGAGTACCGCCAGCAAGAATGTAGTGCGCGTCAGTAAGCCGGCGCGCAAAAAACCGAAAACCGCGCAGATCAGCAACAAAGTGCCGGCCCCAAACACACAGCGCCAGAACACTACATCCAGCACCGGTTGCCCGGAAACCAGTACGAACCAGCCGATCGTCCCGGATATCAGCATGGCCGCGGTCATTTCAAATGAGCCGCGACGGATCGGGTTGTCCATCTTCAATCTCCTCAGCGTTTGGCGAATACGTGGCAAAAGTATGCCAAGTGGACGCAGGGCCACTCCAGCGCAAAAAGCAGGCTAAACTCGGTTTCTGCCTTTTTTATCGAGGGTGGTTTTCACCAATTGCCTAATGCCGGAGATTGACCATGACCGATGACATCGACCAGATCCTCATCAGTGCCTTGATGGAGGATTCGCGACGTTCATTAAAGGCCTTGGCGCAGATCAGCGGCCTGTCGTCGCCCAGCGTGGCCGAACGCTTGCGCCGACTGGAAGAACGCGGCGTGCTCAAGGGCTACACCGTCGAAATCGACCCCAAGTGTTTTGGCTATCAATTGCAGGCCATCGTCCGCGTGCGCCCGCTGCCGGGGCAGTTGCAAGAGGTGGAGCGGCAGATTCTGTCGATTCCCGAATTCACCGAGTGCGACAAGGTTACCGGCGAGGACTGCTTCATCGCCCGCCTGCACGTACGCTCCATGGAACAGCTGGACACCCTGCTCGATCGCCTTAACACCCTGGCCGAAACCAATACGGCGATCGTCAAGAAGACGCCAGTCAAACGCCGACTGCCACCCATGGCATAAATGCTTTTTACCTGCGTTCGGCGTAAATTGAGGTTTTTGCGGCTAAGGATTGGCGGTATGAAAATTCAGGCAATGATGTTGGCGACGCTGATGCTCGCTGGTTGTGGGACCGTGCAGACAGTGGTGCGCAGTGACCACGTCGCGGCGAACGATCTGAGAGAGATAAAGTCCCACTGCGGCGCCGTTCCGCGGATCTACAGCGGCGTGACCTATGATTTCTGCCTGCTGCACGCAGAGCGGCCGGATGATGTCGATGCGTTCAATTACAACAACGCAACGCCCGGTGTGCTGGTGGATGCCGCATTGTCAGGGGTGCTGGACACACTGCTGTTGCCTTACACGATCTACAAACAACAGGCCGATGGCAGCATCGTGATCAATTGATCACCTTTTCTGCAGGCAACAAAAAACCCGCCTAGGCGGGTTTTTTGTTATTTCATGGACTGCGATCAGTCGTCGCGGCTCATGATGCCGAAGATCTGCAACAAGCTGATGAACAGGTTGTAGATCGATACATACAGGCTGATGGTCGCCATGATGTAGTTACGCTCGCCGCCGTGAATGATGGCGCTGGTCTGGAACAGGATGCAGACCGACGAAAACAGCACGAAACCTGCGCTGATCGCCAGTTGCAGACCGCTGACCTGGAAGAAGAAGCTCGCCAGCGTTGCACCCAGCAGGACGAAGAAACCGGCGGTGATGAAACCACCCAGGAAGCTCATGTCCTTGCGGGTGATCAGCACGTAAGCCGACAGACCACCGAACACCAGTGCAGTCATCGCAAACGCGGAGCTAACCACTTCCGCGCCGCCCTGCATGCCCAGGTAACGATTGAGGATCGGGCCGAGCAGGAAACCCATGAAACCGGTCAACGCAAAGGCGGACACCAGGCCCCACGCGGAATCACGGAGTTTGTTGGTAAGGAAGAAAAGCCCGTAGAAGCCGATCAGCACCACGAAAATGTTCGGGTAGCCAACACGCATCTGCTGGGCCACGAACGCCATCACGCCGCTGAATGCGAGGGTGAGAGCGAGTAGACCATAAGTGTTGCGCAGGACGCGGCTAACCTCTAGCTGCTCAGCCTGCACGCTGTTATTAACTGCGTAATCCTGTTCGCGCATGGCGACACTCCTGTTGGTTTGAAACGTTCAGTCGCAAAGATCATAACAGACGCTCTGTAACAAGCCATGCAGAGAGTTTGACAGTGTGTTTCATTCAGGTATTATGGCGCCCGCAACGCAACGGAGGTGTGGCCGAGTGGTTTAAGGCAACGGTCTTGAAAACCGTCGACTGTAACAGGTCCATGAGTTCGAATCCCATCGCCTCCGCCATATTTGGTACCGACAAAGCCCTGATTATTCAGGGCTTTGTCGTTTCTGGCGTTCAGGAAATTTGCTCCTGTCTCTATGGATCGTTTCCGCATCTTTTCGGCCATTTCCGCAACCCCACCTGTCCCGCCCCTCCCCCGCCAAAATAGCTAGCTCGACCAAAAAGTGAAGGAAACGTTTGAGATCTGGCGGTAGGCAGCTTTGCCAACCTACATCGATCGCTGCCGGATACCCCTCTCGCACTACTGATTGACCGTCAGATTAGTGTAGTTAACCCGTGGCATACCAATGTGCGAATCCAGTCTCGAACATTGCAGCAATGGCCCTGTGAATATTTCACCTTCCGTATTGATTACAACTGACGATGCCTCGCTGCGCAGAATGTAGCAGTCATTACTGAGTATCGCGGAGCCTCTCCTTTACCCCACCAAACGCTTGACGATATTCAACAGGCGCTCTCCCACCTTCTGCGCATTGCCCCGGCTTTGTGCGGCGAGTTGCGCGCCATCGAGCACAAAGATGATTTCGCTGGCGGTGCCCTCAGGGTCTGGCAAACCTGCCTCGGTGCACAGGGCAATCAGACGTTCACTCAAGTCGAGTGAATGCGCTTCGATGATTGCTCTGGCCGGGTGCTCCTTGTCCGGCAACTCGGCGACCGAATTGGCGAAACAGCAGCCGCGGTCGGCGTCGGCAGACAAGCGGCTGGCGATGAACTGAGCCCAACCGAGCAATTGCGCTTTCGGGTCTTCGGGGTGCTGCACCTTGAGCTGATCCAGCACATCGGCATAGGCCAGTGACTCCAGGCGCAACCATTCTGCGACCAGTGCGTCCTTGTTCGCAAAGTGCCGGTAGATTCCCATTTTGGTGGTGCCTGCATGGGCGGCAATGGCCTCGACACCGACACCACGAATCCCGTCTCGGTAAAAGAGCTCATCGGCGGCGAGCAGAATCCGCTCGCGAGGCGGCAATTTCTGACTGTCTATTTTCATAGTTTCCTCTTGACGCTGATACCGATCGGTATCACCATGATACCGACCAGTATCAACGAGACTCTAACATGAATACCCGTCGCTACACACTTGGCTCAAGCCACATCACCCGCGTCACCGAAAAGCTCTTCGATGACTTCGCCCCCACTGCATTGCTCCCGCTGTGGGACGATGCCGCTATTGCCGCACATCGCGACTGGCTGGTGCCGGACAACCTCGACTTCGCCGGTGCAAAGCTGATCATCAGCGTGCATACCTGGGTAATCAAAACGCCGCAGTATACGGTTCTCGTCGACACTGGCGTAGGCAATGCCAAACCGCGCCCTGAACTGCCGATCTTTCATCAGCTCAACGAACCCTGGCTAGAGCGTCTGGCTGCCGCCGGAGTAACGCCTGAAGAAGTCGACTATGTCCTGCTGACCCACCTGCATATCGACCACATCGGCTGGAACACCCACCTGGTCGACGGGCAATGGGTGCCTACTTTCCCCCACGCCAAGTACGTTTTTCCGCGGGTCGAGTACGAACACTTTCTCAGTGAGGCCGGACGGCAGAGCATCGGCTATCAAGCCTTTGTCGACAGTGTGGTGCCGGTAGTCGAGTCCGGCCAGGCGGTGATGATCGACGCTGAAGGCGGGTCATTCCTGGACGACTTCCACTTTCATCCGAGCCAGGGCCATAGCGTCGGCCACATGTCCATCAGCTACGAATCCTGCGGTGAGATCGCTCTGTTCGGCGGTGACGTCATGCATCACCCGATACAGGTTTCCCATCCGCTCTGGGCGTCATGCTTCTGCGATCTGCCGGAGGCTGCCAATCGATCTCGCCAGTGGTTACTCAATTACCTCGCTGATCACGACGCCTTGTACTTCAGCTCCCACTTTGCTGGAACCTCGGCCGGTCGCGTGAGCCGCCAAGGCAATGGTTTCACCTGGCACTTTGCATAACCTGATCCTCTTCACTTTTAACAAAGGACACTCCAATGACCGCTCCTCATCTCGCTCCAACTCTGCGCGCCGACAACCTGGTGTTCACCTCTGGCCAACTGGCCTTCAATGCTCAAGGCGTGATCGAAGGCGATGTCGCCGCTCAGACATTGGCGGTGATCGCTCGCCTGCAACAGGTTCTGGCAGCCCATGATCTGGGGCTCGACGACATCGTCAAGACCACCGTATTCATCACTCGGGTTGAAGATTTCGCAGCCTTCAACGAAGCCTATGCCCAGGCCTTCGGCGCACACAAACCGACCCGTTCAACCGTGATCGCCGGCCTCGCTGCAGCCAACGCGCTGGTCGAGATCGAAGCCATCGCCAAGGTGCGCTCGTGAGCCTCGGGGAGGGGCGCAGACTGGATCCCGGTGCTGCGCGCGTCGTCGACTTGATGCGTAAGGCCCCCGCCGCCCTCGTTGAGCCGAGTGCGGCGCAGGCACGCGAAACCTTTCGCCGCAGCCGTCAGGCACTGGCGGCTGCACCTGTAAGTATCGCCGCCATCGAAGAGCTGAGTGCGCCCGGCCTGGGTGGCCACATCCCTTTGCGCCTGTACCGCGGGATCGAAGGCGCCGAGGGCGAACGTTTGCCGGCCCTGCTGTTCTTTCATTCCGGTGGTTGGGTAGTTGGCGACCTGGACACCCATGATGGCGTCTGCCGACAACTGGCGCTGCTCGCGCGCTGCATCGTGATCGCGGTGGATTATCGCTTGGCCCCCGAACACAAGTTCCCGGCGGCAACCGAAGACGCCTTGTCCGCACTGGATTATGTGCGGGCACACGCCACTTCGCTGGGCATTGATGCCGAACGAATTGCCGTGGGTGGCGATAGCGCCGGCGGTAATCTCGCTGCAGTGCTCGCCTTGATGGCCCGTGATGCCGCTTACCCGCCATTGGCCTTGCAGGCGTTGATCTACCCGGCTACCGACTTCCAGGGGGAGCATCGCTCTTTGCAGGCATTGGCCCTGGAGCCACCGCTGACCGCTGCGACCCTCAATTGGACCAAAGTTCAATATCTGCGCAGCGATGCCGATCGCCTCGATTGGCGTGCCTCCCCGCTGTTGGCCAAAGACCTCAGCGGCCTGCCCCCCGCGTTTGTGGTGACCTGTGGCTGTGATCCACTCGAGGACGAGGGTCGCGCCTACAGTCGACGGTTGCAGGATGCGGGCGTGCCCGTCACTCACAACCACTTTCCCGGCCAGATCCACGGCTTCATCACCATGGGACGCCTGATTCCGCAGACCACCGAATTGCTGGCACAAATCGCCGGCGCACTGGATGCCGCGTTTAACATCGGTGGCGAACAACGCTTTGGCCCGCAGGAGAGTTGAGCCGTGAACGAGACCTTGCACCACCTCGCCCAGCAACTTGCCGAGGGCAAAACCACCAGTTTGCAGTTGGTTGAGGACTGCCTGACGCGCATCACTGATAGTCTTGGAGAGGGGTTGCGCACCTTCCGCCAGATTGATGCGCATGCGGCGCGCACTCAGGCATACCATTTCGATGCGTTGCGCTTGCAAGGTCAGATGACAACACCGTATGCCGGCATTCCCATTTGTGTGAAAGACAATATGGATCTGGCCGGGCAACCTACGCGCGCAGGTTCGGTGGTGTTGAATACAGCGCCGCCCGCGAGCACTGATGCGCCGTTTATTACACGCCTGAAATCTGCCGGTTTCATCGTGCTTGGGCGTACTCAGATGACCGAGTTCGCCTATTCGGGTGTGGGTCTCAATCCGCATCTGGGTACACCGCTCAATCCCTTCGAGCGCGCGGCAGGACGGATACCCGGCGGTTCATCGTCGGGTGCGGCCGTGGCAGTCAGCGATGGCATGGCTGCGGCAGCAATTGGCACCGACACGGGCGGATCATGCCGTATCCCCGCGGCGCTTTGCGGTGTGGTGGGGTTCAAGCCGACGGCGTCACACATCGACCAACGAGGGGTGTTGCCCTTGTCGACGACGCTGGACAGCGTCGGGCCGCTGGCCAATAGCGTCGAGTGCTGCCGTACGCTCTATCAGCTCATGTCGGGCCGCACCATGAGCTCTCGGGTGCCAAGCGAAAATCGGCCGCTGCGCCTGCTGATTCCTCAGGCACTGGCCACCCGAGACGTGGATGCCAGCGTCAAACGCGACTTCGACTCTGCGTTGTCTCGCTTGCAAGCGGCCGGAGTGCAGGTCGAATGGCGAGAAATGCCCGTGTTTGATCAAGTCGAAGCACTGCTGGCCCACGGCGGCTTCGGCGCCTACGAGGCATGGCACTGGCATCAGCAGCGACCCGAACTGAACGCTGCGGATTACGACCCCCGGGTGCTGGCTCGCATAAACCTGGGGCGTTATCTCACTGAACACACCTATCAGGACTTACACCAACACCGGCTCAAGTTCATTAAGGACGTGCGTGATTCACTGAAGGGTTTCGATTGTTTTGCCCTGCCCACTACCCCGATCATCGCGCCAGCGATCCGCGATCTACAAACAGACTCGACTTACGCCGCTATCAATCGCTTGATGCTGCGCAATCCGGGGGTGGTCAATCTGTTCGATGGCTGCTCGATTTCACTGCCCATGCACCGCGCCGGGCAAGCCCCCACGGGCTTCATGCTGTCAGCCATTAATAGCGATGACGAGGCGTTGCTCGCGCATGCCTCGCAAGTGGAAGGACTGCTCAATATCACCCCACTTACTTGATCGCCGCCAACAACTGACCCGCCTGCTCACTCAACATCGCAATCAGGCATTGCAAATGGCGTGGGGGCGTTTCGTGGGCTCGGGTCATCACATAAAGCGTCACCGGCCAGGACGGCGTCAGAGTGCGGATGACCGTACGTTCGGGCGGCGCGCTGAGGGCCGTGAACGGGTCAACCACTGCCAGCCCCGTGCCCGACGCCACCAGCGCACTGGCCAGTGAATAGGTTTGTACGCGAATGGCCGTGCGCGGGGTGGGCGTGATGGTGTTCAGGTATTGCCCCAATTGCGCAAACAGAGGATCGGCATGGGACGAACCAATCAGGGGGGCATCGGCCAGTTCTTCAGCAGGCAGAGGCAACTCCCGTTGCTCGGCTGGCCAGTAATCGCTGGGGGCCAATACCACCAGCGAACTCTCTGCCAAGGGCTGCACATTCAAACCGGGATGCTCGGGATGACGCAGGGTCAAGGCAATATCGATCTCGCGCATGAACAGGTTCTGCACCAACTCCTGGCTATGCAGGCTCGCCATCTCGCAGCACGTCTGCGGATAGCGCTTGCACCACTCACCGATCAATGGCGGCAACAGCGAGAACGCCAGGGCCGGCGTAGCTCCGATGCGCAAGGTTTGCCCGGGCTGACTGCGCAGGTTTTGCGCCAAGCGCCTCACGCCCTCAACGCTGGCGGTCACCTTATTGACCTCACGTTCAAGCTCAAGCGCCTCCGGCGTCACCAGCAGCTTGCCCTTGACCCGCAAAAACAACGCGAAACCCAATTGCAACTCGGCGTGCTGCAACGCCTTAGTAACTGCTGGCTGACTGATGTGGAGCAACACAGCAGCACCGCTGATGGAACCGGCCTGGCGAATTGCCTGGAACACTTCAATGTGTCTAAGTCTCATGAGCTAGCCCATAACCTAAGTTTATACCCGATGCATCTTTATTCATTATCGGCGCGCTGTCATGCCCATTACCGTGAAAGTCGCTTCGACAAATGGAACGGCACAAGCATGGCTCAACGTGTATGCATCATCGGTGGTGGCGTGATCGGTCTGACAACCGCCTATGCATTGGTTCGCCAAGGTATCAATGTTGACCTGATCGACGCTCAGTCCGAGTTGGCGAGTGAAGCCAGCTTCGCCAACGGTGGCCAGTTGTCCTACCGCTACGTGGCACCGTTGGCGGATGCCGGAGTGCCCGTTCAAGCACTGGGCTGGTTGCTACGTCGCGAGTCGCCGCTGAAATTGCGCCCGTGTCTGGACCTGCGCCAGTGGCGCTGGATGCTCGCGTTTCTTGGCGCCTGCCGACGTTCGGTCAACCAGCAAGGTGCAGCAAAACTCTATGAGTTGGCTCTGCATAGCCAACGAATCTTGAAGACCTGGCGTGAAGAAGATGGTCTCGATGACTTCGCCTGGCGGCGCAACGGCAAATTGGTGACTTTCCGTAGCCAAGCCAGTTTCAGCCATGGCCGCACGCGCCTGATCGATCCTGCAAACCAACAGGTTTTGAGCGCGGATGAGCTGGTCAAGCTGGAACCGACGCTAAGCAATACACCCTTCGCGGGCGGCGTGTTTACACCGGATGAAGAAGTCGGCGACTGCCATCAATTCTGTCAGTCGCTCGCCACCCTTCTGAGAGCATCGGGGCGCTGCCGCTTCATGCTTGGGCAACCGGTGACCGGCATTCGACATGAAGGGGGCGTTGTCCGAGCGGTGGAACTGGGTGAACAGGTCATGCCGGTGCAACAACTGGTGCTCAGTGCCGGTTTTCGCAGCGCGGCATTGGCGCCGCCCGGCGTGCATCTTCCGGTCTATCCGCTCAAGGGTTAAAGCTTGACTGTGCCGATCACATCGCAGGTGCACGCGCCCGAGATAAGCATCACAGACTACGACCGAAAAGTAGTCTACGCCCGATTGGGGCAACGGTTGCGCATCGCAGCGATGGTCGACATCGGCGGCTTCGACGCAACCATCGAACCGCAGCGTATCCACAGTATCAGTCGCGCCGCGCAGGCGCTTTTCCCGAAGGCCGGCGCTTATGACCAAGCACAGGAATGGGCAGGCATGCGTCCGGCAACTCCCAGCGGTGTGCCCATCATCGGCGCGACGGCTTACCGAAATTTGTGGCTCAACGTCGGTCACGGTGCGCTGGGTTTCACTCTGGCATGTGCCAGCGGCCAACGTCTGGCATCAATGATCAGCGGTAATCGCGCATTTGAATTGGCTTGAAATCCATCGCACCCAACCACCAATAACAACAAGTTATAGCGCAAGCGTTTCAACCTTTACTGCCTATAAAAACAACACTCTGGTAAGGCGAACCGTTATGAATTCTGCAAGTGAAACCCGCAGCAAAACGCAAAAGCTGATTTGCCTGTCCGCCCTGTTTCTGGCATGGGCCGTCGGATACGCCGATCGAATTGTCATGAGCACGGCTATTATTCCGATCAGTCAGGAGTTCTCCCTGGACGCCCGCCAAGCCGGCATGGTGCTCAGCGCGTTCTATGTCAGTTACGCCCTGATGCAACTGGTGGGCGGATGGATGTCCGATCGCTACGGCTCGCGCATTGTCGTGGTGGCTTGTGTGGTCGCGTGGTCTGTGTTCACGGGTTTGACCAGCGTCGCCTGGTCATTCACCTCGCTGCTGCTGATCCGATTCCTGTTCGGGATGGGCGAAGGCTGTTTCTCGCCAGCCAGCTCGGTCACTGTGGCAGAAGTCTTTCCCAAGGAAGAACGCGCGCGCGCCAAGTCGTTTCTGATCTCGACGGTGTTCCTTGGCAATGCCGTGGGTTCGGGTGTGGTAGCACTGGCCGTGGTCTATTGGGGCTGGCGTGGTGCCTTTCACTTGCTGGCGGGCGTCGGCCTGCTGGTCTCGATCTTGCTGTGGCTGGCGCTGAAAGGCGGAATAGCCAACCAGCAAGGAAAAATCAACGAGCGCAAGGGCGGCCAACTGCGTGAACTGGTGCGAACCCCTGCAGCGCTGAAACTGACCGCCATCTGGTTCTGCACCAGCATCCTCTACATCGGCATGATTTCCTGGATGCCCTCGTACTTGATGAAGCAGTACCAGATTGACCTGCTGCACATTGGCGTGGCTTCTGCGATTCCGTACTTGATCGCTTTTCTAGGCACCAACGCCGTGGGTTGGCTGCTGGACAAGGTCGGCCAGGATCGCGAGCGCCAGTTCATGATGGGCGGTGCCTTGAGCTGCGCGATTTTCCTCGCACTGATGATCACCACCACCTCAATCACGCTGCTGGTGGTGTACTGGACGCTATGCCTGCTGTCCTTCAACTTCATTTACGCCACGGTATTTTCCGTGCCCTTGAAACGATTCGCCCCGCACCTGATCGGCAGCGCCACCGGACTGATGAATTTCGGCGGACAAATGGCCGGCTCCGTCGCGCCAATCATCATGGGCAGCCTGATCGTCACCTTTGGCGGTTCCTACCTGGCCGCGTTCTGGTTTCTTGTTGCCGCCGCACTGGTGGCCTTCGTCATTGCCCTGACATGGCGCAACCCCACTCCTCTTCCTCAACCCACTGCAGGACAAGCTCATGCGTAACGACCAAGCGTTCGACCTTATTATCGAAGGCGGCACTGTGATTGACGGTAGTAAAGCGCCCCGCTATCGGGCCGATGTCGGCATCACGGATGGGCGCATCAGTGCCATCGGCGATCTGTCCGGGCGAGCGGCAGGTCAGCGCATTGATGCATCAGAGAGGATGGTTGTACCGGGGTTCATCGATTCTCATACCCACGATGACCAAGCTGTTCTGTCGCAGCCGGACATGACGTTCAAAGTTTCTCAAGGGGTCACCACTGTCGTCACCGGCAACTGCGGGATCAGCATCGCGCCGTTGACTCAGGGCAGCGCGTTACCTTCGCCACTGAACCTCCTGGACGACCATGACAGCCCGCGTTATTCGACCTTTCGTGGCTATCTCGACGCACTTCGAGCCACACCCTCAGCAGTCAATGTGGCGGCTATGGTCGGGCATTCGACTTTGCGTGTGATGACCATGAGTTCGCTGGAGCGTGCCGCCGACAGCAACGAAGTCAGCGCCATGAATGCCCTTCTCGACGAAGCACTGGACGCCGGGGCAATCGGCATTTCCACCGGGACTTATTACCCGCCCGCCGCACATGCACCGACGCAGGAAATCATCGACGTCTGTCGCCCACTGACCGGCACCGGCGCGCTGTATGTTACCCACATGCGTGACGAGGCGGACAACACTCTGGCATCGCTTGAGGAGAGCTTCCACATCGGTCGCGAATTGGATTCGCCCGTGGTCATCTCTCACCACAAGCTGCAGCGACAGCAGAATTTCGGTAAATCGGCGATTACCTTGCCAATCATTCGCGAGGCCATGAAGTGCCAATGCGTCGCCATTGATTGTTATCCGTACAACGCCAGTTCGACGATGCTCCACACCGACCCCAACCGCCTGCAAGGTCGCGTGTTGATCGCGTCCAGCGAACCTCATCCGGAACAGACCGGCCGGGATCTTGACGAGATTGCAGCTGAATGGGAGATCGACAAAGTCGAGGCTGCTGCGCGCCTGCAACCGGCCAGTGCGATCTACTTCGGCATGGACGAAGCCGATGTGCAGAACATTCTTGCCTTCGACGAAACCATGATTGGTTCCGATGGCATACCTACCGGTGAAAAACCGCACCCGCGGCTCTGGGGGACGTTCCCGCGGATTCTCGGCCACTACAGCCGCGATCTTGGCCTGTTCCCCTTGGAAACGGCAGTGTGGAAAATGACCGGGTTGACCGCGCGTAATTTCAATATCGATGATCGCGGCACCTTGGCCGTCGGCAATCATGCCGACATTGTGATTTTCAACCCGCTGACCGTGCGTGACGTCGCTGACTACGAAGACCCCACCGCCCCGGCGGAAGGAATCGACATGGTGATGGTCAACGGTCAGGTGACCTGGCTCAAAGGCGTGCATCTGGGGGCTCGCGCCGGACAAGTAATCACCCGGCGCGGCAGTCGCGCATCGGCTCAGGATCGCGGCCAATGAACTCGTCCGTCACCCTGCGATTTCTGCCGATTCCGTTCTCTAGCCGTCGAGTGGGCGCTATCGGTCTGCTGTCGGCGACATTGTGTGCCGGCCTGCTGATGAACATTTCAGCTCAAGCCACACCTGAACCGTCGGTGTATGAAACCTCCATCAGCGACCTGCAATCGGCGCTGACCGCCGGCACTCTCACCTCTCGGAAACTGGTCGAGCAATACCTGGCGAGAATTCAGGCTTACGATCAACAAGGCCCGGCACTTAACGCGATCGTCACGCTCAATCCCAACGCACTCAAGGAGGCAGAACAACTGGATGAGGAGCGCCGCACCCGTGGCCCACGCGGGGCGCTGCATGGAATACCGATCGTGGTCAAAGACAACTACGATACCCGTGACATGCCGACCTCCGGTGGCACACTTGCCCTGGCCAACCACCGGCCTGCCAGCGATGCCTATCAAGTCAAACGCCTGCGAGACGCCGGGGCAATCATCCTGGGCAAGTCCACGCTGCACGAACTTGCCGCTGGTGTAACCACCGTTTCCTCATTGAGCGGCTATACCCTCAACGCCTACGATCCGACGCGTGCCCCCGGCGGTTCCAGCGGAGGGACTGCCGTGGCGGTGGCCGCCAGTTTTGCCGCAGCCGGGATGGGCACTGACACCTGTGGTTCGATACGGATCCCGGCGGCCTACCAGAATCTGGTCGGCTTGCGCACTACCCGTGGACTGGCCAGTCGCAGCGGCGTGATTCCTCTGTCCGCGACTCAGGATGTCGCCGGGCCTCTCGCGCGCTCGGTGAAGGATCTGGCCATCATGCTCGATGCCACGGTCGGCAGCGATGACCAGGATCCATCCACGGCTGGCGCCCAGCAACATATCCCTGCGTCTTACTTGAAGGCGTTGAATGCGTCAGCACTCAAGGGCGCCAGAATCGGTGTGGTGCGGGCCTTGTTTGGTTCAGCACCAGAGGATGCGGAAGTCACAGTGGTCATTGATCAGGCGCTGAAAAACCTGCAAGCCCAAGGTGCTGAACTAGTCGACATCAAAATCCCGGAGCTGGACGGATTGCTGCGTGACAGCAGCATCATTGCCTACGAGTTCAAATACGACCTCGCCGCTTACCTGGGCAACCAGCCTGATGCTCCCGTGCACAGTCTGGGTGAAATCCTGAATAGAGGCATGGATCATTACCTGCTGGATAGCGGTTTGCGCACACGCGATGGTATCGATCTGAACAAGGTCAGTGATCTGCAAGCCTTGAACAGCGTTCTGGAAAAACGCGTCAACTTGAAACGTGTCATCAGCGCCGTGTTGCAAACGCAGCATCTGGATGCCTTGGCCTATCCAACCACTCAACGCAAACCCGCACTGATCGCTGAGCCACAGTTCGGCGTGAGCAACTGCCAGTTAAGTGCAACAACCGGTCTACCGGCCATGGCCCTGCCAGCGGGTTGGACGCCGGATAAGTTGCCGGTGGGCCTGGAATTGCTAGGGGCGGAGTACGCCGAAATCAGCTTGTTGAACCTGGCGTATGGATGGGAGCAGGCAACCCAACCTCGCCGACCGCCCTTCACCACGCCCGATCTGATCGCAGGAAAAAAAACAGCCCCCCTGAAGTTTGTAACCACTGCACCCGCAACCAACGCGGCCTGGGTCAAGGTTCAGTTCAGCTATGACAGCCTGACCGGTCGACTCGCCTACACCGCTGACACTCAAAGTTTTGCCGGCGATGAGATTCTCGGCGTGACCCTGCAACGCACCAATGGAGATAACCCCGGGCCGATCATCGCCAACCTCTCAAAAAAACACGTTAAGCGCACGAGCGGGAACCTGACGCTCAAAGGCAATGATCGTGACGATTTGCTCAATGAACGACTGCTGGTGCGCCTCTACACCGCTGCTGCACCGCTGGGCTCCAGCCTTCAACGGGTTGTGCAAGACCGGTCACAGTGAACCCATTCGCCGCAGAAACAATTAGCGCTGCAAACGAGCAGCCTGATTGGTGCGCTGAATTTTAGAAATCACATTAAAGAAGAAGGAAACTGCTGCATGACTGATGAGTACTTTTCCGGATTTGAATCGCAATGGATTGACACACCCGCCGGGCGTTTTTTTGCCAGAACCAAAGGCCCTGTCGGCGCTGAGGCCTTAGTGCTACTTCACGGTTTTCCGCAAACCCATGCTGCCTGGCACAAAGTTGCGCCGGCGCTGGCCGAGGATCATTTTGTCGTCTGCCTTGACCTCAAGGGCTACGGCCGTTCAGTCGTCACCGACGGTGATGCCCAGCACCTCAACTACGCTAAACGGACCATGGGCGAAGAGGTGATTGCAGTAATGACAGCACTCGGCTATCCGCGCTTTGCAGTCGCCGGGCATGACCGGGGCGCGTTGATCGGTTATCGAATGGCGCTGGATCATCCGCAGGTAATCACTCGACTGGCCATCCTGGATAACCTGCCGGTATCGCATATCTGGCAGCTGATGGAGGATAACCCTCACGTAACCCCGCATTGGCGGACGCTGGCGTTACCCGCCAATGCCCCGGAGCGACGGATGGACTCAGCCTACTTTCGCCAAATGCTGCGCGTGCACACCGCCGACGGCACACTCGACTGTTTTTCTGCGCAAGCAATGGATGACTTCGAGCTCAACTGGAAAGACCCGCAACGGGTGCACGCCTTCTGCGAGGATTATCGCGCCGGCGCCTTTCAGGATCCCGAGGCAGATCGCATCGATCTTCAGGTCGGACGAACTGTGCAGTGCCCGACCCTGATCCTCTGGGGAAAAGTGTTCCTCGGTGCAATGTCGCTGTCCCCCCTGAAAGTCTGGCAGACGACCTTCGCGCCCAAGGCGATTGGCGTGGAGGTGCCCGGCGGCCACTTCAATGCTGAGGAAAGTCCGGTAGATACGCTTGCAGCGCTGCAAGCGTTCTTACATCAGGATTGATCCGCACTTGACTGAACCAACCTGGGTGCCCGTGCGCTCCGGGAAGGCCTGAATGGTGATGTCGGTAGCGCCATCGATCAGAGCGTCTCGGGACGCCTCGGCACGCCAGGGTTGGATAACAAGATCAATCCCGGGGGGGGCTTCGCCGAGAGCAGTTTCAGGGTTTGGATCTCCACCGCGTTCGGCTGTAAATCAACATGTCTACCCCTACACAAAAATAGAAATTTACAGCAGCAAAATGTTCCGTGAAACGCTGTCGGAGATGCGGATAAAACAAAGTATGAGTCGACGAGAAAACTCCTGGGATCCCCCCCGATAGAGCGTTCTTTGGCAATTTGAAATCTGAATGGATACCCAAGGCCAGCTAGCGAAACGATGACGAGGCCAGTAGCGATGCTTTGCGATGAGCGGCCCCGCCGCGCACAGATTAGGGGGGACGTTCGTCGTCAGTCAGGTTGTAGCGCTTTAGCGCTAAGCTGGACGGGCTCGGTTTCAATCAACTTGCGCGACAGGATCATTGATTGTGTCAACGCTACGTATTTCTTGAAGTGCGGGGATTCGATGTGTGCCCGATATGCACCCTCGCTGGCGTATATCTCGAAAAAACGCAGACTGTTCGGCTTGTCTTTCTCCGCAACTGAGTAGATGGCGAGCACGCCGGGTTCTATACGGACGGACTCTTCCATCTCTTCCCTGAGAGCCAACTTGTATGCTTCAAGCTGTGCCGGATCAATCACCAGTTCGGCAATGCGTACCACGGCCGCAGTTGCCTCTTGCGCCTGCACCATATCTACCCCGGGGCCACATGCCATTACTGCGGCAAATATTGCCGTCAGGAGCCGATGTCTGTTCTTCGTCATTCGAAATTTCCTTGGGTCGATGATCTGCGCATGAGTTTGCCTGATTTTTTCAGGCCGTCATGTTCGACTCGGCAACATGAATCACAGTCGCACTGCGCCCCGCCAGCCAGGCAAGCGCAGACGCGGTAACCAACACTGCCGCGCTGAGCTCCATGCACAGCGCTCCAGCCACGTTTTTCTGTAGAAGGCCCTGTAACAGATCGACACATTCTCCCGGACAATCGGCTCGGGCCCTAGTGCATTCCTCTTGAATGCTTGCCTATTCCTGTGAGGATGCAGGGTGATGTGCTGCAGTGATCTTCCACCAGCATTTGCGCCACTCCACCGGTATAAGCCCTAGTAGAAAAGTGGCTCCGACGCCGCACGCCTTGCCCGACCTATCCAATTGCGGTACAAAACGCCCCAGTTGTACGACAACATAATAAAAACCCGCTGGCCCTCCCGAATGGCCGAGCACTGTTCGAGATCTGCCATGCCCCGCCCTACGCTTGCGCCAACCGCACCGACGCCCTTTCCCCGCCATCTCGCCGTGATCATTCTTCTGTGCATGGGCTGTGCGTTCGCCGGCAACCATGTGGCGGCGCGGGTCGCTTTTGATGATGGCGCGGGGGTGTTGCTGGCGATTTTGCTGCGTTCAGGCGGGACTTTACTGGTGCTCGCCATTCTGGTGCTGTGGCAACGACAAAGTCTGCGTCTGCCGGCGGGTGCCTGGCGCTGGCAATTGCTGTTGGGGCTGCTGATTACCGCGCAAAGCCTGTGTCTGTACTCGGCCGTTGCTCGGGTCCCGGTGGCGCTGGCGCTGCTGGTGGCCAACGTTTTTCCCATCCTGCTGGCGTTGCTCACCTGGGCGATGGGTGGCCCGAGACCGACCGCACGCACTGCTTCGCTGATGGGTTTGATTCTGGTGGGGCTGGTATTTGTACTGGACGTGCCCGGACGTCTTTCGTCGACGGCCAGCGTCGGCCCGGAATGGGGGCTGGGCGTCGCGCTCGCGTTCTGCGCCGCCAGCGTGTTCGCCTGCGCGCTATGGATCACCGACCACAAGTTGTCTCAGGTACGTGGCTCGGCGCGCAGTCTGTTGACCATTTTTATCGTCTTCAGCAGCATTAATCTGGCGGGACTGACCGGCGCCTTCCCAAGCGGACTGAACCTGCCCGCGACCTCCACCGGATGGCTGGCTCTCGCCACGCTTGTGGTGTTATACGGCACCGGTTTTATCGTGCTGTTCATTTCGGTGCCTCGGCTGGACATGCCACGCAATGCGCCGGTCATGAACATCGAGCCGTTGGCGACTTTGTTGATGGGCTGGATTGTCCTGGATCAAATGCTCAGTACCGGGCAGGTTTTCGGCGGGGTGATTGTGGTCACCGGCATCGTATTGCTGACGTATCGCAGATCGGTTATCAAGGCTGAAGCCAAAGCTGTGGTGTGATCACTGGCTCGCTCTACCTCGCTCAAACCCGATAATAAGTCCGATACCACTGCACAAAAGCCGCCACTCCGATATCAACCGACACTTGGGGGCTGAAGTCGATGCACCCGCCAAGCGCCGAAACATCGGCCCAGGTCTTGACCACATCACCTTCTTGCAGCGGCAGATAATTGCGCTGGGCCTCGATGCCCAGCGCCCGCTCCAGACACTCGACAAACGCCAGCAGCGCGACCGGACTGCCGCGGCCGATATTGAACAACCGATTGGCGCCGCGCCCTTGCGTGCCCTCAGGGGGCTTGCTCAACAAGCGCTGGATCGACTCGACAATGTCGTCGATGTAGGTGAAATCCCGAGCCATTTGCCCTTCGTTGTAGATATCAATGGGGCGCCCCTCGATCATCGCCTGGGTAAACTTGAACAGCGCCATGTCGGGCCGCCCCCAAGGCCCGTACACCGTGAAAAAACGCAGCCCGGTGGCGCGCAAGCCATAGAGATGGCAGTAGCTGTAAGCCAGCAATTCATTGGCGCGTTTGGTCGCCGCGTAGAGTGAAACCGGCTGCTCGACCGGGTCGTCTTCGTGGAACGGCATCTTATGATTGGCGCCGTACACCGAACTGCTCGACGCGTAGATCAGGTGCTCTGGAGGAAACTGCCGACAGGCTTCAAGCACGTTCAGAAAACCCACCAGATTCGATTGCCCGTAGACGTCCGGTTGATCCAGCGAATACCTGACACCGGCCTGCGCTGCCAAGTGAACGACGTATTCAAAACGATGCTGTTCGAATAAGGTCATCAGCGCAGGTTTGTCGACGATGTCCATTTCGTGAAATTCAAAGCCTGGCAAAGATTGCAATGCGGCGAGTCGCGCCTGTTTGAGCGTGACGTCATAGTAGGCATTGAGGTTATCGATCCCGACAACTTCAATTCCCCCTTCAATCAAACGCTTAACAGTGTGGTAGCCAATAAACCCGGCAGCACCGGTCACGAGAATAGTCATGGCAATGCTTCCCCTTTAATACTTGGTTTGTGAGCGACTCAGCGATCAAAACAAACAATGGCGATTCTTTGACGCCACTAATCCATGCAACGGTACCGCAAGTGCCAACTACTGGAAGTTGTGAGGTTATAGCAGAGTTGATAGCGAGGCTTCAAAACTTCATGCAAACCACAGAAAAGCTACAATTGGGTTATTTCACCCACTAACGGGGAAAGCATTGTTAGTAACTAAACCGACTTGACAAGCCCCTGCAATCGAACGCGACCGCGCATAATCGAAAAAGTTTTGCGCAATTCTGAAAATTTAAAACCATATATAAAACATAGACTTGAACAAAACGAAAAATACCGATGGATAAATGGCGCTTTTTTTGACTGTTAGTATTTGACAGCCGATCATGACTGGCCGATAACTATTCCCTGCCTGACTTGCCTACGCCGGAACCTTGCAGGTCTTCCACCGTTAGTTGCCAGGCGACTATCTAAAAAACATTTCAAAAAGGTTGCATGTGCAAACCGTGCGGTAGCTTTGCCCAAACGAAAATTACCGCGTTTTGCACCGAAGACAGCCCGATCCACAACTAGAGCACGACCCGAGTGATTCATTTCTGAAACACTTACCCTGCCAATAAAAACATGTAACGCATCTGGCTTCGCCATCTTGGCCTTGATCAGCCTACTAGCTACCAGCAAGCATGAATACGCACTGAAGTGTGTGCGTTCGGCATGCTTACACTTTCGCTATGTATGGAGTATTCCAGCATGCTAACGAGTCGCCGCAGCGGTTCTAACTGGTATTTATTGCAGTGCAAACCTCGCCAGGATGAGCGGGCGCAATTCAATCTGCTTCAACAGGGTTACGCCACCTTTCGGCCTGAGCTGATGAGTAGTCGCATCGTGCGGGGCAAACGGCACAACGTTATCGAATCGTTGTTCCCGGGTTACCTGTTCATTCAGCTCAGCGCTGATGACAACTGGGGCCCGATCCGCTCCACCCGTGGCGTCAGCCGCATCGTCGAATTCAATCATGTGCCCGCCATCGTCCACGATCAGGTGATCGAACACCTGCGCGAGCGCAGTGCAACGTCGCTTGAATCCCCCACTCCCAACGCGCTCGAACCCGGTGAAATCTTGCACATCGTTCAAGGTTCGCTGGAGCCGCTTGAAGGTGTCTACCTGTCATCGCTGGGTGCTGAACGCGTGATGATTCTGTTGCAGTTTCTTAACCGGCAACAGCCTGTCCGCGTACCGCTGAGCCTGCTTGAGCGACAACGACAGTAACGCCCGCAATCCCCCTCAGCCATACGCCGATATCCACTTTGCGGACCAAGAACCATGGCCCTGAATTCCCGCTGCCCCGCTGCCCTGCTCTTGGCCTTTCTGTACCCCGAAGTGGCCTGGTGCCTGGAGCCACAAGCGATCAATGTCTACGGCTTCGACTTCATCCCGAAGTTCGGCTTGTCGGAAAGCTACGACGATAACTTTCGTGAGCTTGAATACAATGTTCAATCGACGATGGTCACTCGGCTGGCGCCCTACTTCGAGCTCAAGGCCGAGGATCGCAACAGTGCGACGCGGCTGATCTGGGAGCCCACGCGCTACATCTATCACCAGGATGACGATGCCTCGAACACCGCCCAGCGCGTGCGCGCCGACAGCATCATGGAGTTCACTGACCGCCATCGGCTGAAACTCGAAGCTGAAGCGCGCAAGTACGAGCGCACGACCTCAACAGCTGTCGATGGCATCAACGACAAGATCGAAAGTACCCGAGTCAACGGCGTGTACACCTTCGGCGCGAAAACTGCCGCCAATCAAATTGACCTCGGCGCCAGTTATGCGCAACTGCGCTACGACAACGGCGGCGGCATCAACGACGACAAAGAGCGCAACACCAGCGGCTTTTCCAGCATCTGGTATCACCGCCTCGGCAGCAACACCCGCGGCCTGCTCGAATACGACCACACCCGGTTCGATTATCTGCAATCGGGCAGCACCCGCAGCAGCCGTTCCAATGCGTTGCTGGGCGGAGCCGAGTGGGACATGAGCGCCCGTACCACCGGCAAACTCAAGGTGGGTTATGAGCGCAAGAACTTCGACGAAAGCGGTGCCAGCGACCTGAGCAATCCCACCTGGCAAGTGGATCTGCAATGGAAACCGCGCACCTATTCAACCTTCACCTTCCTTGCCCGCCAGGCCATGGCTGAAGGTGACGACGGCGCTGACGCCGTGAAGTCGACGTTCACCCAGGTCGGCTGGCGCCACGGCTGGACGGAACGCATCACCACCGTGGCGCAGGCCGGCATGGGCCGCTACGACTACGAGGGTCAGTCGCGCAGCGACAACCTTCAGGACTACAACCTGGCGGTGATCTACAAGATGCGCCGCTGGCTGGATATCGAACTCGGTTATCGCTTTCGCGATAACGACTCGGACGCCGACAACGAGAGCTTCACCCGCAACGTCTTCCAGATCAGTTTCGACGTCAGTCTCTAAGAGGCCAGGCCCATGAATGTGCGCATCGTTTTCCTGTTGTTGCTGGTGTGGCTGACTCCCGCAGTCCACGCCGCCGAAACCCTTACCGACTACAAACTCGCGGCTGGCGATGTCTTGCGCATCACCGTGTTCGGCGAACCGGAGCTGAGTTTCAAGAAGATCCGCCTCAACGATGCCGGAACGTTCTCGTATCCGTTCCTGGGCGAAGTCGTCGCCCGGGGCCTGACGCCCAATCAGGTGGAGCAGAAAATCGTCGAGGGCTTGAAGCAAGGCTATCTGGTCGATCCCAAGGTCAGCCTCAGCCAGATCGAATACCGACCGTTCTACATCAATGGCGAAGTGCAGAAGCCTGGCAGCTACCCGTTTCAGCCCGGACTCACGCTTGAAAAAGCCATTGCCCTGGGCGGTGGCTTGACCGAACGCGCTTCTATGAAGCGCGTGACCATCCTGCGCGGCGTGGGTGGCCCGCCCGTAATCGACGACATCAGCCGCACTACGGTCATCAGTCCGGGTGACACCATTTCCATTGCACAAGGCTTTTTCTAATCATGGACAACAGCCCTAGCACCTACGTCGAACGTCCCCTCCAGGCGCACTTGCGTGCGTCGCACAACGAAGAGTCGGACACCCTGGACCTGCTTCAGCTCTGGCGAACCGTCTGGGCGGCCAAGTGGAACATCGCCTTGCTGGTGTTGCTCAGTTGCGCGCTGGCAGCGGCCGCATTGTCCATGGTCACGCCGCAATACGTCGGCAGCACCACCTTGCTGATCAAGGACAAAACACCACCGGTGATGAGTTTTCAGCAGAACGCCGATACCGGTGGTTCGACCACCACTGATTATTTGCAGACGCAACAGGCGTTACTGCAATCGCGCGATCTTGCCGAACGTGCGGTGAAGAAGCTTGGGCTGACTACCAACCCGATCACAGACCCTCGTCAGCAGCCCAAATCATGGTTCGCGCCGCGCCAATGGCTGGCCGAGCTCAATCGTGGTGAATGGCTGCCCTGGCTGGAATACCTGCCGGCGCCCAAGCCAGCGCCGACCGAAGAGGACGTGTTTAACGAAGTCACGCAAAACCTGATGTTGCACACCAGCGTCAAATTCGTCGGCAAGAGTCAGTTGATCGAAATTGAAGTCGAGCTGCCTGACGCAGCGCTCGCGGCCGACACCGCCAATGCACTGGCTCAGGGCTTTATCGACAGCCAGCAGGACACCAGCCTCAAGTCTTCGCAAAACAACACCAGCTGGATGAACACCCGCCTGGTAGAGCTGCGCAATAACCTGCGCGCCGCTGAAAACAAACTGCAGGGTTATCGCGAGGAACAAGGTCTGGTGGATGTCGACGGCGTCGCGACCATCAGCGCCAACGAGTTGCAAATGACCGGCAATCGGATGATCGACGCGCGGCGCAATCGTGCCGAGGCCGAGAGTCAGTTCCGTCAGGCGCAGTCGTTGAGCAACGGCGATATCAGCCGACTCTCGAGTGTGCCGGCGGTGCTGAGCAACCCTTTGATCCAGCAATTCCAGGCGGATCTGGCCAAGGCGCAAGCCAAGGTCGAGGAGCTGTCCGGGCGCTACGGGCCGAAACACCCGTCGCTGGTGTCGGCCCAGACCGAATTGCGCACCGCCGCCAGCAGCCTGCGTCTGCAAGTGCAGCAAGTGGTCGCCGGCATTGAGCGCCAGTATCAGCTCGCGGTCGCCAGCGAAAGCGCGTTGCGCCAATCCTTCAACACCAACAAGGCGCAGATCCAGGACATCTCGCGCAAGGAATTCCAGCTGCGCGAATACCAGCGTGAAGTCGACAGCACCCGGGCGCTTTACGAAACCTTCGTCACCCGCCTGAAAGAAACCGCCGCCACCTCCGACATGGATTCGGCCAAGGCGCGGATCGTCGATGCCGCGATTGCGCCGACCGAAGCGAGCAAACCGCGCAAATCCCTGATCATCGCGATTGTCGCGCTGGTCGCCGCCGTCATTGGCATTGCGCTGGCCTTTTTGCTGGAAACCCTGAGCAACACCTTCAAGAGCGATGAAACCATCGAAAGCACCCTCGGCGTGCCGCTGCTCAGCGTGGTGCCGTTGGTGATGAAGAAAAGCCGTCGGCAACTGGCGCGCTTGTTCGAAGACAACGACAACCCGCGATTCTGCGAAACCATCCGCAACCTGCGCACCTGGCTCATGCTGCAAAACACCGAGGCGCCGGCGCAGGTGGTTTTGGTCACGTCGTCGGTGGCCGGTGAAGGCAAAAGCACCATCGCCAACAACCTCGCCTGCTCACTGACGTCGCTTGAGCGGGTGCTGTTGATCGACGCCGACATGCGTCAACCGACACTGTCGCTGAACTTCGATTTCCCACCGGAAAACCCAGGTTTGGCGAATGTGATCGCAGGCACCGCCAAACTCGAAGACTGCATCCGTACCGTGGGCAATCTCGACATGTTGCCGGCCGGCAGCCTGACGCTCTCCCCGCTTGACCCGTTCGACGCCCCGCGCCTGCCTTCGGCCCGTGCGCAATATGGATCCACTCACCGGCCGCCGGCGCAGGATCTGCTCAGTTCGCCGCGCCTGGGGCGCATGTTGGAGGCGCTAAAGGGCCGGTATCAACACATCATCATCGATTCGCCACCGGCGGAAATGGTCAGTGACGCCCTGTTGCTGGCCAAGCATTCGGACGCCGTCATCTACGTGGTGAAAGCCGAAAGCACACCGGTCGCGCAGGTGCAAAAAGGCCTCGCGGTACTTCAGCAAAGCCAGGCGCCGGTGTTCGGCGTGGTGCTCAACCAGGTCGATTTGCGCAAGGCGCGAAAATACGGCCACAGCCATTCGCGCTCCTTCTACGACTACGACTTCGCCCCCCGCTAACACTTGAATTTTTAACACAGCCTTGGTGGCGAGAGCGCTAGCGCCCTCGCCTCAGGGGCCCGTTCGTTCTTTTTTTGTGAGATCGAGTCGATGACGCCGCTCAATACCGCTCAAATGGCCCACCGCCGTGGCCTGACTTTCTGGGGCCAGTGGCTGTGCGCGATGACCTTGGTCAACCTGTTGCTGATCGTGCTGGTGCAATGGCGGGTCGGCAGCCTGCCCAGCGAATACCGGGTGCTGATGATCCTGACGATTCTCGGATCGGTGCCGACGTACAGCCTCATGCAGGTCTATCACAAGCGCCATGGGTTGCTGGCCGGGCTCACCCGTTTGCTGGCCGGCTGGCTGATTTTGCTGGCGGCGCTGAGCACCATCGCGTTTGTCACGCAGACCAGCGCCCTGTATTCACGGCAAGTGATGCTGGTCTGGGCGATCGGCGGATTTGTGGTGCAGATGTGCAGCTTCCTGCCGCTGCATTTCGTCGTACGACTGTATACGCGACTGAGCCGCAACGACCGTCGCTCAGTGATCATCGGTACGTGTTCAACAGCGCATGAATTGGCGAAAAAGCTTATTCACCCCGACCGTACTTTGTTGCTCGGCTTTGTTTCCGCCACGCCGCTGGTGCGCCCGGCACCGAGCATTCTGCCGCTGCTGGGGCATGTCGACGACATCCGTGAAATCATCACTCGCCTCGAAGCCCGTCGGGTCTACATCGTCTTGCCGATGGCCGACGCCGCCACCATCGAAGCGCTGTACATCGACCTGCTCGACATCAACGTCGACGTGGTGTGGATTCCCGATTTCGGCAGCATGGTCTTGCTCAACCACTCGATTTCGGAAATCGAGCGAATGCCGGCGATCTACCTCAACGAAAGCCTCATCACCTCGCACCCCGGCAGTCTGTTCTGCAAGGACTTGCTGGAGCGCAGCCTCGCCGCCATGGCGCTGGTGGTGCTCAGCCCGTTGCTACTGGGCGTGGCGATTGCGGTGAAATGCTCATCCCCCGGGCCCGTACTGTTCAAGCAAAACCGCCACGGCTGCGACGGTGAAGTGATCAAGGTCTGGAAGTTTCGCTCGATGCGCGTCCACGACGAGCACGAGGTGCGCCAGGCCAGCCGCAACGACGACCGCGTGACGCCACTGGGACGTTTCCTGCGCCGCAGTTCCATCGACGAACTGCCGCAACTGTTCAACGTGTTGTTCGGGCACATGGCGCTGGTCGGTCCGCGGCCGCATGCCGTCACCCACAACATCTATTACACCGGCAAGGTGCGCGCCTACATGGCCCGCCATCGCCTCAAGCCTGGCATCACCGGGCTGGCGCAGATCACCGGGCACCGTGGCGAAACCGAAACCCTGGAAAAGATGCAGCTGCGGGTCGCCCAGGACCTGAACTACATCAACCAATGGTCGCTGTGGCTCGACATCAAGATTCTGCTCAAGACCCCCCTCTCGCTGTTCTCCAAAAACATCTACTAACCGCGCGCGCCCGGTTCCCGGGCCGTCAACACGACCTACCGAGGTTTACCCATGAATGTGAGCGTATTCGGCATCGGCTATGTGGGACTGGTTCAGGGCGCCGCGTTGGCGCAGGTCGGGCACGACGTGCTGTGTGTGGATGTGGACGCCGCCAAGGTGCAAGCCCTCGAAAGCGGCACGCTGCCGATCTACGAGCCAGGGCTGAGGACGTTGGTGCGAGACAACCATCAGGGCGGGCGCCTGCGCTTCGGGACCGACCTCGGTGCAGCGGTGCGCCACGGCGACGTGCTGTTGATCGCCGTGGGCACGCCGCCCGACGAAGACGGTTCGGCGGACTTGCGCCACGTGCTGAGCGTGGCGCGCACCATCGGCCTGAACCTGCAACGCCACGTGATCATCGTCGACAAGTCCACCGTGCCGGTCGGCACCGCAGACCGGGTGCGCGAATGCATCACCGAGGCACTGCAAGAAAGCGACCGCGCCGACGTGACGTTCGATGTCGTGTCCAATCCGGAATTTCTCAAGGAAGGCTGCGCGGTCGACGACTGCATGCGCCCCGACCGGATCATCATCGGCACCGACAGCCCGCGTGCCGAAGAGGTAATGCGCGAGTTGTACGAGCCGTTCAACCGCAACCGCGAAAAGATCATCGTGATGGATGTGCGCAGCGCCGAGCTGACCAAGTACGCCGCCAATTGCATGCTCGCGACCAAGATCAGCTTCATGAACGAGATGGCCAATCTCGCCGAAAAACTTGGCGCCGACATCGAGATGGTCCGCCACGGCATCGGCTCCGATCCGCGCATCGGTTATCAGTTCATCTACCCAGGCATCGGCTACGGCGGCTCGTGTTTCCCCAAAGACGTCAAGGCGCTGATCCACACCGCCGAGGGTGTCGACATCGATGCGCGGTTGCTCAAAGCAGTCGACTCGCGCAACAACGAACAGAAAACCACGCTGTTTCGCAAGATCTCCGATCACTTCAACGGTGCGTTGCAGGGCAAGACTTTCGCGTTGTGGGGCTTGAGCTTCAAACCCGACACAGATGACATCCGCGAGGCGCCGAGCCGCGTGCTGATGGAAGCGCTGTGGCGGGCAGGCGCCAACGTCCAGGCTTACGATCCCAAAGCCATGGAAGAAGCGCAGCGCTTATACGGCGCCCGCGATGACTTCAGCCTCGCCGGCACCAAAGAAGCGGCGCTGAAAAATGCCGACGCGCTGATCATCGTCACCGAGTGGACATTGTTTCGCGCACCCGACTTCGACCTGCTCAAACGCCAACTCAAGCAACCGCTGATTTTCGACGGGCGCAATCTGTTCGATCCGCAACGCATGAGCACGCGCGGCTTCACCTATATCTCGGTCGGCCGCCAGACCCAGCAGGCGCTTGAACCGGGTGATGCGTCATGATCCGGCTCGCCTTGATGGGGCATTACTCGCCGAATCTGCTGATGGGCAACCGGGCATTTTCGTTTATCAATTTCGCTTCGATTGGCAGTTTCATCCGCCAGCCGCCGCCCTCCGTCGCCTACTTCTGCGACGGCATGCTGATGTCGGGATTCATGTCGCGGGTCACCGGGCAACCGGTGCAGCGGGTCAGTTTTGATTTCACCTCGATTGCCGACCCGGTGTTGCGCGATGCCGAACAGCAGCAGTTGACGGTGTACATCGTCGGCGCCACGCAAACCGAGCTTGAGGCGTTCATCGTCAAGCTGCGCGGGCGCTATCCGCGACTGATTATTGCCGGCGCGCACAACGGTTATTTCAATCAGGCGCAAGCGGCGAACCTGCATGCGGACATTCGCACCAGCGCAGCGAACCTGTTGTTGGTCGGGCTCGGCGCCGGTTTGCAGGAGCGCTTCGTGATCGATGCGCTGAACGCCGGTTTTGCCGGAGTGGCCTTCACCTGCGGCGGTTTCATTCGTCAGGAAGCCAGCGCCAGCGAGTGCTACTACCCCGCCGCCATCAACCGCCTGCACCTGCGCGCGTTCTATCGCATGTACCGCGAGCCGCACACCATCAAACGCTACCTGCTCGACTACCCGCGCAACTTCTTGCAGCTGGCCGAGATGATCGTCCGGCACAAAGTTGCGATCGATATCACTGCGCCCTGAGCGCCGGGAATGACCATGCATATCCTCTTCACACTCAAAGATTTCAAGGCCGGTGGTGGCGTCGAGTGCGTGCAGCAACGGCTGGCCGGACAATTTCTCAAGGACGGGCGACGCGTCAGTTTCTTCATCATGAACGGCGAACGACCGGACAGCGACGAGGTGCCGACGATTGCCGGCGGCGGCAGCGGTGTTACCGGCCTGCTGCGTTCGGTGGTGTTGCTGCGCCGGTTGATTCTGCGCGAAAAGGTCACGCACCTGATCGGCGCCAAGGAGCAGGCCAACCTGTGCACCTGGCTCGCCACGCTGGGGACGCCGTGCAAGGTCATCTACACCCGGCACACCGACCTCGATTGTTCCGAACAACACACCGGCGTGCGCAGCCTGCGCCTGTTGTACGCGCTGTACCTGTGCGGCAGCGGCAAAGTGGTGGCGGTGTCGCTGGGTTTGCGTCAGGCACTGACCGGCCTGATGCCCTGGGGCCGCCAGCGGATTCGCTATTGCCCGAACGCGGTGGTCACCGAGCAATTGCTCAAAGCTGCGCAAGCGCCGTTGCCCGCCGATGTGCCGGCGCGGTACTGGTTGGGCGTCGGTCGGCTGGTGGAACTTAAAGGCTTCCACATAATGCTGGAAGCTTATGCGCTGGCAGCGCGTCAGGCCACGGTGCCTTATCTGGTGATTGCCGGGGACGGCCCGCTGCGCGGCGAACTCGAAGAACAGGCGCGACGCCTGGGCATCGCGCGCCAGGTCCATTTCACCGGCCACCTCGCCAATCCATACCCGCTGATCCGCCAGGCACGCCTGCTGATCCTCAGCTCGTTGCATGAAGGCATGCCGACCGTGCTGGTCGAAGCCCTTGCCCTCGGCACGCCAGTGCTGGCCACCGATTGCCCCACCGGCCCCCGTGAGTTGCTCGACGACGGTCGCGTCGGCCAACTGGTGCGGGTCAACGATGTGCCGGCGCTGGCGCAGGCCATGCTGCAAAACCTCAACAGCGACAAGTCCGCCCTCGGCAAAGCGGTCGCGGACGCGGTGCTTCCCTACACCAGCCAGCACGCGGCGCAGGCTTACTATCAGGTGTGGAATCAATGAAAAAACTGTTGATCATTCTTCAGGATCTCAGTGCGGGCGGCGCCGAGAAAATGATGGCGCGTCTGGCCGGTGCGCTGGTCGAGGCCGGCAACGACGTGACACTGCTGATGCTCACTGGCGGCGGCGTGAATCTGGCGGGGCTCGATTCGCGGGTCAAACAAGTCTCGCTGCACAGCCCTCGCAGCGTTGCCGCCGTCCCGGCGCTGACGCGATTCCTGCGGCGCAATCGCTTCGATGCGCAACTGGCCGCCCTCACCCACGTCAACGTGATAGCCATCGCCGCCGCCACGCTGTCGGGCACGTTGGCGCGGTTGCATGTCAGCGAGCGCAACGCCTTCTCCCGCGACAAACACGTTAATCCGGCGCTGCACGTGCGCTTCGCTTACCTGTTGGCTCCACTGTTGTACCGCTTGATTCCCAACCCGGTGATCTGCGTCTCGCGCGGTGTCGCTCAGGATCTGGTCGACACCACGCTGGCCCGCATGCGGGATGTGACCACTGCTGACAACCCGGTGCTCGACAACGACTTTCGCGAGCGGCCATTGGCGCCCGCCAGCCATCCCTGGCTGCTGGACAACACCTTGCAAGTGATCGTCGCGGTGGGACGCCTGGCCCGGCAAAAAGGTTTCGATACGTTGCTCGATGCCTTCGCCCGACTGCCCGATCGCAATACCCGGCTGATCATTTTTGGCGAAGGCTCGCTGCGCGCCGAACTGCTGGCGCAAGCCAATGCCCTGGGGGTCGCCGAGCGTTTTGACCTGCCGGGTTATGCCAGCGATGCGCTGGCGCAGATTGGCGCGGCGGATTGTTTCGTCCTGTCGTCACGCTTCGAGGGCAGTCCGAATGCGCTGGTCGAAGCGCTCTCGACGGGTACACCGGTGGTGTCGACGCGCTGCCCTTATGGGCCACAAGAGATTCTCGCCGAAGGCAGCGTCGCACCACTGGTCAATGTCGATGATCCGGCGGCGCTGGCGCAGGCCATCAGCCTGGAGCTGGCCCTGCCCCGCGACCTCAACCGACAACGGCGCATCGATGCCGCCGCACGTTTCGTCAGTGGTCGCGCGGTGAAAACCTACCTGACGGCGTTGCTCGGGAGTCCAGCGCCATGAACAGACTTCAAGTCCGCTATTCGACGCTGCGTGACGGCTTCATCCTGTTTGGCGTGATGTTCTACGTGCAGATCCTCACGTTCTTCCTCGGCATGGGCAGCGCCGCGAGTCTGGATGACGCGCAGAAAGATCTGGAAGGTAACGTCGCCAACCAGGTCTGCGGCTTGATCACGCTGTTGGTGCCGCTGTTCTTCTTTATCCGCAACAAGGTGTTCCTGAGCAAAAGCTTCTACCGGCAAAACGCTTTTCTGCTGGCGTTTCTGGTTTGCGTGGCAGCGTCAATCGGTTGGTCCGACGACCCGACCCTGAGCCTGAAGCGCTTCATCGCGATGATCAGCGTGGTGTTTTTCGCAGGCTTCATCGCCTGGCACTACAGCCTTGAAAGAATCGCCTTCATGCTCGGCTGCGTGATTGGTGCGGCGGCACTGATGGGTCTGATTTTCGCGGTGATCCGCCCCGACATCGCCTTCATCAGCGGCGGCATACGCGACGGTGCGTTCAAGGGTATTTTTTCCGAGAAGAATGCCGGCGCGCGGATCAACGCCATCGCCATTCTTTTACTGCTGCCGATGATCCGTCAGCGCAATCCACTGGCCATCGTCTACGCCGCGTTCTGTTTGATCGCCATTTGTCTGGCGCAGTCTGCCACCGGCATCGCGCTGATCGTCGCCGGCACCGCGAGTTATTGGTATTTCCTCACCTTGATCCGCTTGCGCATCAACCGTTCGCTGACGGCATTTTTCGTCGCGACCGTGGTGTACGGGCTGATCTGCGTGTTTCTGTACGGCAATTACACGCTGCTGCTGGAACTGGTCGGCCGTGATCCGTCACTCACCGACCGCACCCTTATCTGGGAGCTGCTGGGGCCGCTGATCGATGATCGCTTCCTCAAGGGCTACGGCTTCGGCGCGTTCTGGAGCAGTGCCGACGCGAGCGGATTCATCAAACGTTGGGGCTACATCGGCAACGCCCACAGCGGCTATGTCGAGACTTTGCTCAATGGCGGCCTGATTCAGTTGATCGCGCTGATCCTGCTGTTCGCGCAGACGTTGACCAAGCATTACCGGGCGATCACGGCCGAGCATTCGGCGCGCTATCACGCCTGCGCCCTGGTGATCATTGGCCTGTTCGCGGTCACCAACTACGTCGCCTACGTGATCCCCAACTATCGCTCGGCCGAGTTTCTGGTGTTCTGCGCCCTCGCCCTGTCGTTCCGCCATCACCACGTCAAACGCCCTGCGCCACTGCCGCGCGCCAATGCCTACGCCGCCCCGCGCTCCCGTGCGCGGGCCAAGGAGTTCTCATCATGTTGAACAGCTCTGTGCCCACGTCAGGATCGGTGTGCGTGATCATCCCGATGTACAACGCTGCCGCCAGCATCGGTCCGGCGCTCGACTCCCTTAGCCTGCAAACCCGCCGTCCGGACAAGGTAATAGTCATCGACGACGGCTCAAGCGACGAGGGCCCGCAAATCGTCACGGATTACGTCGCACCGTTTGAATTGATCCTGCTGCAACAGACTAATCAGGGCCCGGCAGCCGCGCGCAATCGCGGCGTATTCAGCGCCACCGAGCGCTTTATCGCTTTCCTTGATGCCGATGATCAATGGCACCCGGAAAAACTGCACAAGCAACTGGCGTTGTATGAGCAACTCACGCGTGAAGGGCGTCAGGTCGGGCTGATCGACTGCTACCAGATGAGCGAATTCAGCGACGGCACGCAACAGTTGGAGGACCGGCGCAAGGGCGGCAATCATTTTGCCGATTTCATGCGCGAGAACGTGATCAACGGCACCTCCGGCGTGCTGGTGTTGCGTGACGCAATCATCGCGCTGGAAGGCTTCGATCAGACGCTGCGCTATGCCGAAGACCGTTTGCTGTGGACGCGGATCGCCGAGCAGTGGGAGATCCACACCGTGCCCGAGGTGTTGCTGCGGCGCAGCGTCAACAACGGCAACATCACCGCGCAGCCGCGCAAGTATTACCCGTACAAAGTGCAATTTATCGAGCTCTACCTCGCCCGCTACGGCGCGCACATGAGCAAGCAGCAGCGCATTGATTTCGTCCTGGCCAACCACGCCGATTTTCTCTGCGCCTCGTCCCGGCGCGGCGACCACGCACATGTGATCAATGTGTTCCGCAACATGCTCGATCATTCTTGGCAGACGCTGTTTTTCTCCCGCGGCAAACCGACCCTGCGCTACGTCTACGCCTTGGCGAAGACGCTGCGCAGGACGGCTTGAGTCCGGGGCCCCGCCATGGCCAACCAGCGCCTGACTACCTTGATCTGGATCTTTACCGAGAAATTCGGCCTGATTTTCCTGTCGATGATCACCTTTGTCGTATATGCGCATTTGCTCACGCCGACCGAATTGGGCATCGGCACGATCATCATCGCCATCGTCGAGGTGGTCGGCATTCTCTACTCCTCGGTGCTTGAAGACCCGCTGGTCAGGCTCGAACGCCTGGAAGACAAGCACATCAGCACCGCGTTCTGGTTCTCCGTATTGATCAGCCTGGCGTCTATCCTGATCATCTCGCTGGGCGTGATGCTGTACACCCCATCGCCCGCCCTGCAATGGATGACGGCCATCGCCTCGGTGAAGATTCTGTTCACCATGATGGCGCGGGTCTACGTCGCGCAGATGCGCCGCAGCGGCAATTTCAAATTGCTGGCCTCGCGCACGCTGCTGGGTAAAGTCGTCGGCGGCGGCACCGGGATTGTCGTGGCGCTGCTGGGCTTCGGCCCTTGGGCGGTGATTGCCCAGGCGCTGATCATGGATCTGGTGTCGATGGCGGTGTTGATGCGCGGCGATCGGCGGCGCATCCCCTTCGCCATCGACGGGCCATTGTTGCTTGATCTGCTGCGCACGGGCACGCCGGTGGCGATCAACGTCATGAGTTCGCAAACCCTGCAACGCGGGGTCAACGTGGTGCTGGGCATCACCGCCGGCGCGCACGCGGTCGGCATGTTCAACCTGGCGATGCGCATCATCGACCTGCCGCGATCCGCCATCTACAACGGCCTGATGAGCTATGCACTGCCAGCCTTCGCCAGGCGCAGCGGCGAACCGTCACGGCTGGTCGGGCTGATCGGCGACACCACGGCCATCAGCGGCTTTTTGCTGACGCCGTTGTTTGTCGGTATCGCGCTGACTGCCGAAGACATCATCCTGCTGATCTTCGGCGCCAAATGGGCCGACGCCGTCGGGCTCCTGCAAGTGCTGGCCTGCACCGCCGCGCTGGGCAATCTGGCCCTCTATGCAACGACGGCGCTGGTCGCCGTCAATCGCACCTACCTGACCCTCAAGGCTGAAGTGCTCACCACCCTGCTCGCGCTGGCGTTGGTGTACGTCCTCGGGCCTGTGTATGGCGGCATGGCGGCGGCGATTGCGCTGTTGATCCGCATGGTCGCGATCACGCCGTTGCAGGTCATCGGCCTGAACACCGCGATCGGTTATGGCTGGCGCACCTTCTTCGAATCCGCCTACCGCAGCGTGATCGCCACGCTGGTGATGGCTGCTGTCGTGTCGTGGGTATCAAACCATTCGGGGCTGGTGGGCTATCTGCACCTGATCGCCAATATCGCCGCCGGCGGGCTGACCTACGCCTTGGCCTACAGCGTGTTGCACCCGCGCTGGCCGCATGAATTCAAGTTGGTGTTCACCACCCGGTGAGCACCGTTGCCTCTCTGGAGCACATCGTCATGCGCAAAACTACCCTGATCACCGGGGGCGCCGGCTACATCGGTTCCCATACTGCGTTGAGACTGGTGGAGGCCGGCCACCGCGTGCTGGTGCTGGATAACCTGAGCAACAGCAGTGTCGAATCGATCCGTCGGCTGGAGTCACTGAGCGGCACACGGATCGAATTCATCGAAGGCGACATCCTCGATTCACGCCTGCTCGACGAGATTTTCAGTGACTACGCCATCGACGCCGTGATGCATTTCGCCGGGCTCAAAGCCGTGGCGCAAAGCGTGCGCAAGCCCATGGATTATTACGCCAACAACGTCACCGGCACGCTCACGCTGTGCCAGGCAATGGCACGTGCGCACGTGTTCAATCTGGTGTTCAGTTCCTCGGCGACGGTCTATGGCGAACCGGCGTGCACGCCCATCGGCGAAGACCTGGGTACCGGCAAACCGTCCAACCCCTACGGCCGCTCGAAGTTGATGGCCGAAGAGTTGCTGACCGACCTGACGTGTTCCGATTCACGCTGGAACATCGCCGTGCTGCGCTACTTCAATCCCATCGGTGCCCACGAAAGCGGAATGATCGGCGAGGCGCCCAACGGCATACCGAATAACCTGCTGCCGTGCCTGACGATGGTCGCGACCGGCCGCATGAGTGAATTGATGGTGTATGGCAACGATTACCCGACCGTCGACGGCACTTGTGTGCGCGACTACATTCACGTGGTCGACCTGGCCGAAGGTCACCTCAAGGCCCTCGAACGACTTCATGGCGACCATGGCATTCACATCTGGAACCTCGGCACCGGCATCGGTTACAGCGTGCTGCAACTGATCCGCGGTTTCGAGGATGCCACCGGGGTCAGCATTCCCTACCGCTTTGCACCCCGGCGCGCCGGCGATGTCGCGCAGTATTGGGCCGATGCGAGCAAGGCCAGCCGCGAGTTGGGCTGGAGCGCACAACGCAGCCTGGGGCAAATGCTCACGGACAGTTGGCGCTGGCAGTCGAACAACCCGGACGGCTACCACCCGCAACCTGCACCGATGTTGGCATTCGCCGGCAAATAACGGTTGTCTGATTCAGGGAAGGACTTAGCCATGTTCAGGCAAACCTTACGGGCAATGCTTTGGCTGATGTTGAGCGCCAGTGCGCAGGCGTCCGCCGAGCTGCCCGTCACCGATGGGCTGGTGCTGTGGCTCGATGGCGCCGATGCGGTGCATATGACTCTGGATGCGCAAAATCGGGTCTCGCGTTGGCATGACAAATCCGGGCAATCCAATGATGTCAGCCTTGATGACCCGGCCGCCGCCTCACTGCCCTTGCGCGTGGAGAACGCCCTGAATGGTCGCTCGGTGCTGCGTTTCAACGGTGCCTCGGCCTTCACCGGTCAGGCAATCCGCACCGCGAAGGGTTCGGTAACGGTGTTCGTGGTCTCGCGCCGCTTGCCGGATCAGGCCGGGGGCAAAGCCTGGCAGCGCTTGTTCAGCTCGCGCCCGCAACTGGCCGACAACGACAACGTGGCGCCCAACTTCGGTCTCAGCGTGCAGCAGACCGGGGCCTATGCGCCGACAGTGGCGTTTCTGGAGACCACCAACGTGCCCATCGGCCCGTTCGCCGTGGCGCGCAACGTGGTCGGCACTTCGGAAATTCTGCGCGGCGACATTGCCGAAGTGCTGGTCTACGATCGGCTGCTGGCCTCTCAGGCAGAACGTCAGCAGGTGTCGGATTACCTCCACCAAAAATGGGCGGTGACACTGCCGCAACCGTCAACCGCCTGGACCCGCACCGGCCCGCTCGGCCCAACGCCAGCGCGCACCAACGCCAACCTGCCGTTATCCGATCAGGCGAATGCCGGAAAGTGGGTGCTGGATACGCGGCTGTCCGACGAGTTCAACGGCAACGCCATCGACGCGACGCGTTGGCACGTCAACAACGCCACCGGCACCGACTCGCTCGGACGCAAACCGGCGTTGTTTCTGCCCGAGAATGCCAAGGTCGCCAACGGCAATCTGAACATCTCGTTTCGCAAGCAGACGCTGCCCGAAAAATACATGCGCCTGGGCTACAAGGACTACAGCTCGGCGATGGTGCGCACCATTGAACGCGGGCTCTACGGCTATTACGAAACCCGCGCCAAACCGATGAACTCGGCGGGCTCCAGTGCGTTCTGGCTGGCCTGGACCGGGCTGCCGGACAACGCCACCGAAATCGATATCTTCGAAATCGGCGGCAAGACCCTCAATGGCAAATTCGATGTCATGTACAACATGAACGCGCACGTCTGGGCCACACCCCAAAGCGATGAACACCTGAGCGACGGCAGCACCTGGATTGCGCCATGGCGATTGGCGAACACCTTTCATGTCTATGGTTTCGATTGGCGGGCGGACACCCTGCGCTGGTACGTCGACGGGGTGCTGGTGCGCGAGGCAAAGAACACCCACTGGTTCTTCCCGATGCAGATCGTGTTCGACAGCGAGGCGATGTGGGACTGGTTCGGCGTGGTCGATGACGCCGACCTGCCCTCCACGTTTCGTGTCGACTATGTGAAGGTCTGGACGCAACGTCCGTAGAGCCAGACTGATCGGTAGAACTGTTTCCGAGCACATTTCGGTCTTCTGATGATTGGTACATGGCGCGAGTTTAATGCCTGCATCCGCTGGTCTAGCCTTGTACAAAACCACTCGGGAGAAAACGCCATGTTTCTCGCTCTCAGAAATCTGTTTGTGCTGTCCTTGGCAGGCATTTATTGCATCGCGGCAATTGCTCAGGAACCCGCCAGCGTCGATCAACCGCCGGCAATACTCCCCCTGGAATCCGAATCGCAGGCAAAAATCATCGCCTATCCGCCGCTGGCCGGGCCGCTCGCGCGCGGCGTGGTAATCATCCAGTATCGAACAGAGCACGCCAGGATCATGCCGGTGTTTGGCAAAGTCGCGGGTGACGTATCACCCCGTCTCGGCCACCTTCACGTGACGGTAGATGACTGGAAAGGCACGTGGGCGCACACCAGTGAAGACCCGATCATTCTCGTGGGACTGACGCCTGGTCCGCACAAGGTACTTCTGGAAATCGCCGACCCGAACCACACCGTTCTCACCCGTACGACCGTCAGTTTCAGTGTTCCCGAGGTGAAACCAATGGATGTCCCGCCTATGGACGACGGGCACGCGAGTAAACCGTGACGGCCAATAACGGGAGGCCTGTTGCAGGCCTCCCGTTTTCATGGACCTCAGGAAGTGCCTAACCCCTGAGAAAGATCCGCCGATGTGCTGGATGCGGTTTTTTGCGATGCGTTGGATGTCGCATCCACATCCGCTTGCTCAGTGGTTTTGGTCACTGTGTCACGCACAGCCTCGTAACCCTCCTGAGCTTGTTTCTTCACTTTGTCGACCAGGCCCGCGCTGGTTCGTCCCATGTAACGCTGCTCGGTCGAAGTACTCGGCAATGCCGCACCAATCAATGCGCCCAATGCAATGCCCGCCGCCGCGACGACCAATGGCTGTTCCCTGAGCATTTGATTGAACTGCTGGCCCAACACCTGGGTGCTGCGATTGAGGCGGTCGCCGGCATCGTGCATCGCATGACTCAGGTTCTCGCCAGCAGCGCCAACGTTATCGCCCAAGTGGCTGGCCTTGTTTTTCAGCGACTGGTAACCGTCCTTCAGCGAGTCGGCAGTGTGATGCAGACTATCTCGAGCGCTGTCGATGCCGTCAGCCAGGCCATCCGCCCATTCCCCCGCCCGGTCCTGATCCGGACCGCTGCGATACACCGGTTGCGGCACTGGCGGGCGGTTCTGACTCATCATCAGCCACAGTAAACCGACTGATGTCAGCACGGCGGGCACGGGGTTGTTGCGCACGCTGGTGCCTAGATTGCTGACAAACGTCGAGCCATTGTTCTGCATCATGCTCCACGCCTGATCGAACATCTGGCCGGGCGTGAATTTGCTTTCCAGCTTGTCGACGATGTTGCCGATGCTGGCGCGCTGCGCGTCGATTTCCCGCTCGATCTGCTCAGGGCTTTTTTCCGATTCGATGTCCAGTTCACTTTTCATGAGACTTTCCTCCGCAGCGCTTCCTGATCTTTATTCAAAGCGTCCAGCGTCCGGTCAGGCTTGAAGTGGGACGGCTCGAATTGTTTTTTGCCCGATTGCAGCATGATGAAGCCGATAACCATCACCACGACGCCGACAATCAGTGCCGCCAGCCACGGCGCCATCATCGTGCTGAGGGCGTAGACCGCGGACATCAACAGAATGATCAAGCCCGCCAGTAGCACGATCGCCCCGCCCGCCACCCCGGCAATGCCGGCCTTCAGCGTGGTCAGACTGGCTTGCAACTCGGCCTTGGCCAGCGCCAGTTCCTTGGTGAACAACGCGGGCACTTCGCGGGACAATTGCCGCAGCAGGCCAACCATCGAAGCGTCATCAGCTTGGGTGACAGGTCTTGCACCCGGCAGTTCGGAATCGTCTCTGTTCATCACAACTCTCCTTTCGTGCTTGGCGAAACAGGCGTAGATGACCCGGCAAAATCAGTGGGATGGTCGTACTCGTTCGGCGACGTCGGGGTGATGCCAGTGGCCAATCCAGGGTTGGAATTGGTGGTCGGTGGCGGGGAGGATTCGTAAGGTCGGTGCGCGCCATAGCCCGCGGCGGGCGGTGTCGAGGTGCCCGCCGCCGGATCGTGATTCGCACTGACCGTGACAGCGGCGGAACTGCCCGCCTTGAGGAACCGCGACAGGCCAAAACCCAGCGCGATACTGCCGGCAATGAACAAACCGGGGTTGCTGCGAGCCAGGTCAGCAGCGTCATGCAACAACTGTTCGGCACTTTTGCCGCGAAGGTTACCTGCCAGCCCGGTCATGGACTCGGCCATGTCGGTCAGGTAATCGGACATGCCCAGCGTGTCCTTGTCTTCCAGCTCCGAGACGAAGCTTTTCGCCCCCTGCGCCAAGGCCTCGATCTGGTCAGCGGCGGTGTCGCGATACTGGCCGAATTGTGCGTCAGCCTGTTGCCTAGCGCCGCCGATTGCGTCGGTGACATCGTCCTTTAAATGTTGAAAGTCCTGCGGCTTGCCATCATCTGGCGCACCGGACTGGGTGCCGGCCCTGCTGTCTGAAGTATTCATGTCGTCCCTCGCCTTCTGCTGAAAACGTCGTACGGGACTTCGCAGCACCATTGCCCTGAGCCCCTTAAAGTTAAGGACGGATCAGTTCTCGGGATCGTTCAAAGGATTTGATGAACGAGCAAACATCACCTCAAATTACGGCAACTGCAGGAGCTGCCGAGGGCTGCGATCTCTTGATCCTGGCTTGAAAACAGGGTCAGCCGTTTCCGGGGTATTACCCTTATTAGCGGCATCGACGTGAGCATTCTTCGGCGTTTGGAGTGGTGGTTGATGCGTTACAGGGGCTGAAGTAGTTAGCTGGCTAACTGGTTTCGGCCATAACAGACGCGCGCCAAGGAGCTCATCGGTCTATTCAACAACCACGTATTGGTCCACGCCAACGGAATACTTGTATGGCAAACCACCTGTAACTGAATATTCTTCCGCAGACGGATCTATACCGTTAAGGGCGAGAAAGTGTATGAGGTAAATACCTGGGTTTTCGAGTTTCTGTACGAACGTGATTTCGTAGCTCTCACCTGCTCCAATTGAAACCAGCGCTCCGCTTCGCCATCCAGCGGCGGGTTGTGGTCTTTTTCGTAGGCACAGGTAAACGTTGGATAGGCCATGGCTGGAGTGCCATTGAATACGCCGCACATGCAGACAGCACAAAAAGCCATTGCTTTAATCATTCGCCCAGGTATGCGCCCACGCATTTTTTGTTGACGGAGATCACTCATATTTCGGGTCGGCGATCCGGATGCTCTGCGTCAAAGCCCTGCTTGGGGTGGGCTGGAAGCGGATGGTCTTTCATCAGATTAGGGAAGCGCAATTCAGGGTTAGCATCTAGTTGTTTCAATAGACCTGAATAAAATTCATGGAGCTTTTCATCTGGCAGATATCCAAAATTATCTATAGGTTCAGGTTGAGCCGAAAATGCCCCGATGAGAGTCATTAACCCTGACAAACTGCCCAGCGATGCAGCACGCTGATAATAGAATAATGCGAGAGGCTTATTTTTTTTAGAGATTTTATAGAATGCGGCTGTTTCTATGATTGCTTCCGGCGAGTCTTGAGCGCCAGCACATCGAAAGTATGGCTCTGCCATTCGGTCATCCTGCTTGTCCCGAGGCAATTCGAATGAAAAGTAATTCCCGATTCGAACTTGTGCTAAAGGACTGCCTAACTGCGCCGCCTGGAACATATAGGAACTCGCCATGCGATCTGACTTCAACACTCCTCGTCCATTTTCGGCAACCACCGCCCAGTTGTAATAACCCAGCGGGACTTTGAGCTTCACCATGCGCTCGTAGAGGTCGAGCATCTTGCTGGTATCTTGTTCAACACCCGGTTGCCCTGGCCAACCCGTGCGGTAAAGTCCCGCCAGGTTATGCATCGCCTTCCAATGATCTTTGGCGATCGCTTTTTCGTAGAGCCCGACGATGGTTATCCAGTCTTTGACGCCTCGTACCTTCTCCAACGCGCGGGCCTCTTGAAACCAGCGCTCCGCTTCCCCATCCAGCGGCGGGTTGTGGTCTTTTTCGTAGGCACAGGTAAACGTTGGATAGGCCATAGCTGGAGTGACATTGAATACGCCGCACATGCAGACAGCACAAAAAGCCATTGCTTTAATCATTCGCACAGGCATGCGCCCACGCATTTCTTGTTGAAGGAGATGACTCATATTTCAGGTCGACGGTCCGGATGTTCTGCGTCAAAGCCCTGCTTGGGGTGGGCTGGAAGCGGGTGGTCTTTCATCAGATTAGGGAAGCGCAGATTAGGGTCGGCCCGGAGCTGTTTCCATAGGTCGGCATATAGGTCAAAAAGCTTAGGATCTGGCTGATATCCAAAGTTATATATAGGTTCAGGTTCAGGTTCAAACGCTCCTTTTAGATTATTTAACCCTGTAGAACTACCCAGTGATGCTGCACGTTGATAATAGAACAGTGCGAGAGGTTTATTTTTTTTAGAGATTTTATAGAATGCGGCTGCTTCTATGATTGCTTCCGGCGAGTCTTGAGCGCCAGCACATCGAAAGTATGGCTCAGCCATTCGGTCATCCTGCTTGTCTCGAGGCAATTCGAATGAAAGGTAATTCCCGATTCGAACTTGTGCTAAAGGACTGCCTAGCTGCGCCGCCTGGAACATATAGGAACTGGCCATCCGCTCGGACTTCAAAACTCCTCGTCCATTTTCGGCAACCACGGCCCAGTTGTAATAACCCAGCGGGACTTTGAGTTTCACCATGCGCTCGTAGAGGTCGAGCATCTTGCTGGTGTCTTGTTCAACACCAGGTTGTCCCGGCCAGCCCGTGCGGTAGAGCCCCGCCAGGTTATGCATCGCTTTCCAATGATCTTTGGCGATGGCTTTTTCGTAGAGCCCGACGATGGTTACCCAGTCTTTGACGCCTCTTACCTTCTCCAAAGCGCGAGCCTGTTGAAAGCAGCGTTCGGCTTCCGCATCCAGTTGTGGGTTGTGGTCTTTTTCGTAGGCGCAGGTAAAGGTTGGGTAGGCCATGGCTGGAGTGCCATTGAATACGCCGCACATGCAGACAGCACAAAAAGCCATTGCTTTAATCATTCGCCCCGGTATGCGCCGATGCATTTCTTGTTGAAGGAGATCACTCATATTTCCGGCCGGCGATCCGGATGTTCTGCGTCAAAGCCCTGCTTGGGGTGGGCTGGAAGCGGGTGGTCTTTCATCAGATTAGGGAAGCGCAATTCAGGGTTAGCATCTAGTTGTTTCAATAGACCTGAATAAAATTCATGGAGCTTTTCATCTGGCAGATATCCAAAATTATCTATAGGTTCAGGTTGAGCCGAAAATGCCCCAATGAGAGACATTAGTCCTGATACATTACCCAGCGACGCGGCGCGCTGATAATAGAATAAAGACCTAGGTTTGTTTTCTTTAGCAGTATTATAAAAACTTGCAGTTTTCTCCATTGCGTCGGGATTGTCCTGAGCGCCGGCACATCGGTAATAACGCTCAGCCATGTCATCGTCTTGCTTATCCCTAGGGAGAGAAAAAGCGAAGTATTGGCCGATTTGAACCTGAGCTAATGGACTGCCTAACTGCGCAGCCTGGAACATATAAGAACTGGCCATCCGGTCGGACTTCAAAACTCCTCGTCCATTTTCGGCAACCACGGCCCAGTTGTAATAACCCAGCGGGACTTTGAGCTTCACCATGCGCTCATAGAGGTCGAGCATCTTGCTGGTATCTTGTTCAACACCCGGTTGCCCTGGCCAACCCGTGCGGTAAAGTCCCGCCAGGTTATGCATCGCCTTCCAATGATCTTTGGCGATCGCTTTTTCGTAGAGCCCGACGATGGTTACCCAGTCTTTGACGCCTCGTACCTTCTCCAACGCGCGGGCCTGTTGAAACCAGCGCTCGGCTTCCGCATCCAGCGGCGGGTTGTGGTCTTTTTCGTAGGTACAGGTAAACGTTGGATAGGCCATGGCCGGAGCTCCGCTCAGCAAAAATGAAAGGATGAGGGCACAAAAAGAAATGGCTTTAGTCAATGGCTTTGGCATAAGGCGTCTCCACATCCCAAAAACGCGTTAGATGGGCAATTAATGGCTTATTCCTGCCTTTGTTTTCCCAATTTGTATCCATCACTTTATTCCACTTAATGAAATTTTTAGTTGCATCACAACGCCCCTTGTCGTCGTCAAATGACTTACCAACATGCAAATTCCACAACTCCTCCCGCCAACGCTTGGCCAACTCAGCATCCGGTGCAGCCAGACCTAACTCCGAATCGGTATGCAGGCTACGAGTGTTGATATTTGCAGAACTGAGCAGACTGAAGACATCGTCCACCACCAGCAATTTTGAGTGCACGTAGATGTCCCTGAAATACGCCTGCTCGCCCTCGGCTAGCGTGCTTCCGGGCTCTGGGGTGCAAGCACTCAGTGTCGCGATGGCGATCTTGAGGCCTGGTATGTCTTTCAGGGCGTAGGGCTTTTGATCTTCTTCCTCTCCGTTCTTCGGTTTGCCGAGTTCAGGAATATCTGTTGGTTTGAGACCACCCAGGCGCTGCTCTAACTCAGGGGTAACCCCTTTTTTTTCCAGGTCGGTAATATCGTTTTTCAGCCACCCTATTTTTTTTAGCTGATTCCTCTGCACGCCGGGATTGCGACTCAGATTTTCGTTCAGATAAGCTAGGCGGCTGCGTTTTTGCAACATTTCCTCCACCAGAGTGCGCTGAGCCTGGGGCATCAGCTGCTCCTGCCCCAGTTCCTGCAAGGTGGCATAAGTGGTGCTGGAAAAACCCTTGTCGTTGGGGTTGTTGGTGACCACGAACAAGTACAGATCCTTGTCTTTTCCCTTTGCGATATAAGCCGCCGCCAGTTCACGCAACTGTTTGGCAAACGGCGGGTAGCGGAAATACTGGTTTTCAAAATAGGCGTAGTTGCGCACGTTGCCCAGAGCCTTGTGGTACAGCTCCAGAATCGAGGTCTCGGCCCCTTCCTGTGGTTGTGTGCGGCAAATCTGCGCCATCGTCGAACCGGCGGCTTTGAAGTTGTCCGGCTTGATGGCTTGGCGTTGATCGCGCAGGCCATCGGCAAACCATTTTTTGACCCAGAAGGTTTCCCGATCCCAGGCAGTGCTGAAGTTGTGGTTCAGGTCGTGCAAAGCAGGACCTTGCACTTTCATCGACAAGTCCTGCCAGGGACCGAAGCCTGGGCTACGCCGCGCGGCTTTGTCGTCATACAGGTGCGCGCTGGTATCCCAATAATTGCGATGCATGTTGTGCCCCATGACGAAGCCAACCGCATTCGCAGTGTCTTCGTAGTCCACTAACACCATTTTCTGGTGGTGGCTGCCAAACAGAGTTAACAGCAACATATGCGCAAAATTGGTATCGGGGGCTTCCCCTTTCATCAATCGAAAAAGGGTCGCAACACGTCCTTTTTCATCGCTCATCTGCGGTCCGCGTATGGCGGCATTAAGGGGAATCTCTGTAGAAAAGTCACGGGTGCGAAACTCGACGTTCTGCATCCGGCCGTCGTGGACGCGGCTGAACCATTCCCGGGTGTATTCCTGATCCTGCGGGGAATATTTGGGCGCACCGGATCCTTTTAGTTTGTTGTAGCCACCTTGTCCGCTCAGTTCGGTTTCAATGTCGAGCAGAATGGCCAGCAGCTCCGTTTCGCGTTGGTCGTAGCGAAAACCACTGGTCCCATAGGCGGGGATTTCACCGGCACGAAGTTTGGTCAGTTCATGTTGATGAATCGTGCGGCGATATTCCAGTTTCTGGCGATCTTCGAGCGTGCGGCTGGAACCGGCACTGCCCTTGGTGATGCCAGAGCCCATGGCCGTCCCGCCTGAGCCAGTCAGGCCATCGCCAATGATGGTGTTTTCAACAAAATTGGCCACTGGGTTTTTCCAGATCAGCACACGCGTCTTGACCCCGTGGCGACCTCGAACATCCAGCAGCTCGCCGATGCGATCGCTGCCCGGCTTGAAACGCATCGCCGGGTCGAACCCCCAACTGATGATTTCGACACTCTTCGTCGCGGCCTCAATGGCATCGTATACAGCGCCGAATGCCTTATCACCATTGATCAATGGGGTGACCTTAATGCCGGCACGTGGTGGGTAGAGCGCTTTCCTCGCAAACCAGTCCATGGTCAGGGAAGTGGACTTGTGTTCTGTAGGCGTCAGTTGGATAACTTCTTTGCTGTAATCAGTCGTCATTCGATTGCTTCCTGCATTCAATGGCTCTTCGGCTTGCTGGCCGGGTTCAACGTAACGGCGCGGTAGTCATCCGTCGAGCCCATCGGTTCGAGCTGATCGGCCTGAGCGTGATAGTCGCGATAGCCTTGACGTGCCAGTTGTTGGTTCTGTGAAGCGGATTGGCTGCTTTCTTCTTTGGGTTCAATCTCGAAACGATGGCCATTAACCAACTCCACCGCGTAAGCCTGAGTGCCCGGAACGTGATCGAACTTGATCTTACCGTCTTCGCCCGTAAGGCCTTCCTGAATCACGGCGCCATCGGCGAATAGCGTATAGGGCTCATCTTCGTAACCGGGATGACCGGGCACTGCACTGATGGTTGCGCTGAGTTTGTGAATGACGTCCGGCGCCGGTTGCGACTCGCCCCGCTCGGGGACTTCGCCGGCCTTGTCAGAGGCCGCTGGCAGTGGCACTAGCGGCAGGAGCGCGGCATTTCCGGTCCCGACACCCGCCGCTCCTCCTGCGTTCAGCTTGATGACCGGACCCACTACGGTAATGCCACCGGCATCCAGCTTGATGAAGCTACCGCCGGCCTTCACGGTGAGCTCCGTGCCTGCTTCGATAACCATTTTCTGCCCGGCCTTGAGATGAATTTCTTTGCCTGCCGTCATCAACTGCGCGGTGCCCAGTTTGATGTGCTGGTTTTGGCCTATCACCAAATGGTCATTGGCTTTGATCTCAACCTTGCGGTCGCTGATGGTGGTGCGATGCTCTTCAGCCTTGAGTTCGGTGTAGCTGTTCTTCTCCACCGTGTCGTGGCGTTCATTGCCGACCCGAATCTTCTGGTCGTGCTCAACGTTTTCATCCCAATCGCGCTGGGCGTGGATGTAGATCTGCTCCGCACCTTTCTTGTCTTCAATGCGCAGTTCGTTATACCCACCGCCACCTGGGGAGCTAAGCGTTTTGAACACACTGCGAGTCTTGTTCGCCGGCAGTGCATACGGCACCGGGTTTTCCTTGTGGTACAGGCAGCCGGTGACGAGGGGTTGGTCGGGGTCGCCTTCGAGGAAGGTTACGAGGACTTCCATGCCGATGCGCGGGATGCTGATCGCGCCGTAGCGGTCACCGGCCCAGGAGCTGGAGACGCGCATCCAGCAGCTGGTTTTGTCGTCGGCCTGGCCTTCGCGGTCCCAGTGGAATTGCACTTTGATGCGGCCGTATTGGTCGCAGTGGATTTCTTCGCCTTTGGGGCCGGTGACGTGGGCGGTCTGGCTGCCGAGGACGCGGGGTTTCGGGTGTTCGAGCGCCGGGCGGTAGAACACGTCCCACGGGGTGGCGAGGAAGGTGTTGCGGTAGCCCTGGTGAAAGTCGTCCTTGTTGTCGGTGGTGTCGCTGGTCACGCCTTCTTCGAGGACTTGCGGCTGTTTGCCTTCGTGGACGATTTCGGTGAGCAGCCACAGGTCGTTCCACTCGCTGCGCGGGTGGTCGGACATTTCCATGAAGTGGCCGCTGACCAGTTTGGTCTGGTCGCCGCGACCTTCGGCCTGACGGTAGTCGGCGCGGTGGCGTTCGAGGGCGCGCTGGCTGAGGAACTTGCCGCGCGCACGCTCGATGAAGCGGCCGGGGTAGTCGTAGTCTTCGAGGTCCGGTTCAGTGCTCTCGCCGTCAGGTTTGTACGCGGCCTCCATTTGCAGGCGCGGTTTTTCGAAATCGTAGTCGCGTCGGGTGACGCGGCTGGTGCGGGTTTCCAGGCGCAGCTTGAAGCCTTTGATCACCGGTTCGTCGGCGACCATCCCGCTGCCTTGTAAGTACGCAGTGGGCTGGCCGAGTTTCTGGAACACGGTCTGGTCGTCGCCGAACACCAGCAGGTGACCTTTGTCGCTGTGCTGGAAGTGGTAGTGAATGCCTTCCTCTTCGCACAAGCGCTGGACGAAGTGCAGATCGGTTTCGTCGTACTGCACGCAGTAGTCGCGATCCGGGCACGGCTGGCTCAGCTGGAAGCTGTAGGCGTTACCCTTGATGCCGTGTTCTTCGAGGATCAGCGCGATGATTTTCGGCGCTGACATCTGCTGGTAGATGCGCTGGTTGGTGCGGTGATGCAGGTATTGCAGTTGCGGCACCATCGACACTTTGTAGCGGGTCAGGCGCTTACCGGCATCGCCTTGGGCGACACGGTAGATCTGGCCGTGGATGCCACTGCCGTTAATGTCCAACGCCAGGAACGCCTGTTTGTGGAGCAGGGTTTCCAAGTCCAGGTCGGGGTTTTCGCTGACCAGTTCCACATCGAATGCGTAGGGTTGGCTAATACCTTCGGTGCCGGTAAACGAAAGCACCTGAAGATCGTGCTCAAGATTATCGATGGTCAGGCTGAAATGAGCTTGGTTGGCAGGACTGAACATCTTTTGTTGCTCCTTGACGTGCTGTAGATCTTCCTTAAAACCCAAGCTCGTCTGTGAGACATGGGGGCTCTGGGCGAGCAGCTCTGTGAGGCGCGCAATCATAACGTGCTTGAACTGCGCAAGAAGTTGCGCAGTTGCCCGGAGAGCCCCAGTACGTAGGAGATTCAAAGAATTGAAACAATATGTTTCTTGGTTTCGCTCACTTCCAGGCACTCATCCGTCGAAAGTCCGTTTCTGACCCTGAGTGTGTAAAAACGAGCTGCGCTAGAAGCGGACGCGTCCTTACGTCAACTCCAAATGCCAAACGAAAGTGCGCCGCAATAAATGAGCGTATTGCAAACGATCATCTGCGCTAATAAAAAACCAAGGCCAGCTCCCAGAAACGCAACACTCGCAACAATCCACGGCAACGTTGCTTTGACGCGGTACTTCAAGAACCAAATCGACAGGCATGTGCCTACCAGCATGCCAAGGACGGAAAACAGGTGCCCAAGTCCGACAAGACCCGCCTCTCTACCCATGCTGGACATGAGTGAGATGTAGATCAAAAGAGTCGTGATTGCTGCGGCTGTTGTTCCCGTCAAAAACAACGCTGGCGCGCGCGCAATCAGTCCCGGAATCAGCGCGACCAAAGGCACGCCGCTGAGATACCAGGTGCCCGAATAAAGCGGGTCGGTCCCCATACTTGCGAAAAGGAACAATGGAACGATCAAAAGAATTGCTGCGACGAGATCACTTCTAAAGTCCATTGGCATGTCTTGGCCTCCCTGTCAGATGCGAACTTGCTGTAACAGGTTAGGCGACGAACTGGATGTTGTCGCGAGCGTGAACACGTGTCCATGATTTGCATGGCTTGATAACCAACATTAGAAAAACAATGATCAAAGCGGACGCGATGTGTTCGCCGATGAAAGCAGAATGAAGTTTCTTCACGCACCGAAGTTGAATGCGATAGAAATCCGCGGCCTCGTTCCTTCATAACGTTTCACCGAGTGCATCAACCACGACGGGAACATGAGGAAAGTGCCACTTTGGGCAACACACGTAGTGCTAAAACCCGCACTGATGCAATCTTCAACTCTCATGCGCAGAGCAGGATTGTAGGTCGATGCGACCATCCCGCGTGGGTCGATGAATTCCAGATCACCGCCCACTGCTGGATCGCCTTCCCGGCCGCCGGCGTCGACCCAATAAACCCCAGACCAGAACGCACCCGGATGGCCATGCAGCGCATTACTGTGGCCAGCCTCGTTCACGTTTGCCCAAGCATTAAGTTTCCATTCGAATGCGGGCTCGGTCAGGCCGTATTGATCGCTGTGAACAGCCGTAAGTTGAACGGCAAACTCCGTGGCGAACTTGACCAGTGCGTCGCAGGCCTCGCCTCCCCACGCAGGAAAGTCATTCGAAGACTGCCAGCCGCCGTCATTGCTACGCTTTGCACCGCTGCGATCTTCGGCCATGCGTCGGGTGATCAGGGTTTTCAGCTCTGTGTTGAGCCTGTCGGCGTCGGGGTACTGGATACTTGCCAGAGGCGTGGCGAACAGCCGTCGAATCTTTATCAGCTCAGGGTTTATTAGATTGTTGCTCGACTGCATTACCACTTTCTCTGCATTACGTTAGTTACGCCAAACTATATCGATCGCATTAAAAAGCTGGTGTAAACCTTTGTTAAAAGCATGGTGGAAAAAGTTAAGAGCACATTGGCCAATGTGCCTTTGAACTTCACGGCACGCGGGCATCGTGCTAAAACGGCAGCCACCCGTTTTGCAGGAAAACCACCGAATGCCCAAGAAACAACCGGTCAGCAAAGAGGCCGCCACCGCCGCGGAAATCGAGCGATCGATTCAGGCGTTGAACAAAATGGCCGAACGTTTGTGGGGTGATGGTCGAGAAGCGGAAGCCAAAGCACTTCTCGACGCACTTGATGCGTTGAACCGCGCGCTCGACCGGATCCGGATTGGCGAGAGTCGACGGGTTGTGACACTGCACTAAACCCTACGGCTTGAGAATCAACAGCGGGTCACCCTTCTTCACAATATAAGTCGCCAACTCCGAGCCCTTGTCAGTACCGATGTTCTTGGCGATATGCGCCACACCTTCCGGAATGAACAGCGAATCACCCGCCTTCAGCGTCACTGGCGCCCTGCCCTCAAGTTGATATTCAAACGTGCCGCTGATCACGTACGCGACTTCCACGCCCGGATGCGCATGGCGTGGCGAGGTCACACCGGGTTCAAAATCGACTCGTGCCTGAATGACTTCGCGGTCGGCAGCGCCGAGGTCCTGGCGTACCAGATCGGTACGGCTCAGGCCTTGCTGCCAGCTCTTGGGCTGCGTCTCGGCGGCGTGTGCGATGCCAATCATCGAAGCAAGTATGGCGGCAGTAGTCAGGAACAATGGACGGCGCATGATGTTGCCCTCTCGAACTCAGTGGTGTGTGGTGACGCCACTTTGAACAGGGCTTGTAGCGCTGATGTGTCGTGAATCCTTGGTTTGTTATTGGCGTGTGTACCGGGCCGGGATTGATACACGGTTATACAAACGCTTGGGTGTTCTGCCGTAGCGCCAGCAGCCATGTTCGCAAAGCGACGATCTTCTTCGAATCAGCTGTTTCAACAGGCGTCACCAGATAGAAACCCAGATCATCCTGCAAGCGCAGATCAAACGGCGCCACCAGTCGCCCCGCGCGCAAATCATCCTCGACATAGGTCGAACGGCCGATGCACACACCCTGCCCATCCACCGCAGCCTGCACCGCCATCATCGCCAGATCGAAAGTCAACCGCGGAGCCTTGGCCAGTTGCGGCGGATGCCCCGCCGCGCTGAGCCAGGTGTTCCAGTCGCCGGAGGTCATGCCACTGACTTGCAGCATCGTGTGGTTGAGCAGATCTGCCGGTGTTTTCAAGGCTTGCGCGCCGGCAAGCAATGCCGGGCTGCACACTGGGAAAACCTCATCAGACATTAGCCAATCCGCGCGCAAGCCCTTCCAGTCACCCCGGCCATAACGAATCGCCGCATCAATGCCACCCTTGCGAAAGTCCACCAGATCGGTGGAGGCGCTGACCCTCACATCGATATCGGGAAAGGCCTGCTGAAACGCCGGCAGACGCGGCAGCAACCACTTGGACGCTACCGACACCAAGGTGCTGATGGTCAGCACGCTGGTATTACGCGATGCGAGTAACTGCTCGGTCGAATAGCGCAACTCATGGAAGGCCGAACGGATTCCGGGCAAGTACGCCTGCCCGTCTTCGGTTAGCGCCAAGCCATCCTTGAGCCGAAGGAAGAGTGGCACACCAAGCTCTGCTTCGAGGCGGCGAATTTGATGGCTGATGGCGGTTTGGGTGACGTTCAACTCTTCGGCAGCCTGGGTAAAACTCATGTGCCGGGCGGCTGATTCGAAGGCTCGCAAGCCATTGAGAGATGGAAGTCTGACGGGCATATGACATTCGGTGCTCATGAGATTTTGTCATACGCTAGCATTTCAAATGACCTTTGCGAAAGCTTCCGCCAAGGTGGATTCTGGCGGCCTTCATTCAGCAAGGAAGTGCCATGAAACTGTATTTCGCACCGATGACCTGTTCGCTGTCGCCGCACATCGTGCTGCGCGAACTGGGCCTGCCGTTCGAACTGATTCGTGTGAATAATCAAACCAAACGTACGGCCGACGGGCGCGACTTTCGCGAGATCAATCCGAAAGGTTACGTCGCCGCGCTGGAGCTGGATAATGGTGAAGTGCTGACGGAGGGCCCGGCGATTGTGCAGTTTCTTGTCGACCAAGTACCCGGCAATGCACTGGCACCGCCACCCGGCAGTTGGGAGCGAGCGCGGTTGCAGGAGCACCTGAATTTCATCAGCACTGAAATTCATGGTGGTAGCGCACCGCTATTCAACAGAGAGATTGCGCCATCGACCTAGGCGATTTTCAAAGACAAACTGTTCACGCGTCTGGATTTTATGAGCCAGACACTGGTTGAGCAGGATTATCTGATGGGCACATTTGGGGTGGCAGATGCTTACCTTTTCAGCGTGCTGAAATGGCTGCCGGTGTTCAACATTGATATCGAGGATTGGCCGCCGCTGGCCGGGTATTTGAGGCGCATCGCCGAGCGTCCTAGCGTGCAGTCGGCGATTGCGGCAGAAGAGGCAACTCAGCCGGTTTGACCTGTGCCGATTGGCCAACGAATCTGTAAACTGCCGCGATCTTTACTCGCTCAGACAAGGGATCCACATGGCCAACCAAGACATCACCTTCACGCCCGATCCGGACGCCGACTCCATTTCCTCCGACGTCGCGACCTTCGGCGGGATCATGGTTTCCACGCAGATTCCGACCCGCGCCGATGGCAGCCTCGAACTGGGCGGCATCACCGAGCAAAGCGAATGCACGCTGCAAGCGCTGAAAGTTGCACTGGAACGTGCGGGCAGTTCGATGGACCGGGTCATGCATCTGACCATCTACCTCACCGACATGGCTGATCGTGCCGCGTTCAACGAGGTTTACCAGCGCTTCTTCGCCAAACCGTGGCCGGTGCGCGCGGCGGTTGGCGTTGCCTCGCTGGCCGTCGAAGGCATGCGCGTGGAAGTCACCGCGATGGCTGCCAAGGCCTGAGCCCCGATCTGAAGTAAACACAAAAACCTGTGGGAGCCAGCCTGCTGGCGATGGCGTACTGATCGTCGACATCTTTGTTGGCTGATCTACCGCTATCGCGGGCAAGCCCGCTCCCACAGGGTTTGTCGGTGGTCGCAAGGTTTGTGTCTGGCATAAATCACTGTGGGAGCAGGCTTGCCTGCGATGGCGTACTGACATTCGACATCTTTGTTGGCTGATCTACCGCTATCGCGGGCAAGCCCGCTCCCACAGGGTTTGTCGGTGGTCGCAAGGTTTGTGTCTGGCATAAATCATTGTGGGAGCAGGCTTGCCCGCGATGGCGTACTGACAGTCGACATCTTTGTTGGCTGATTTACCGCTATCGCGGGCAAGCCCGCTCCCACAGGGTTTGTCGGTGGTCGCAAGGTTTGTGTCTGGCATAAATCACTGTGGGAGCAGGCTTGCCCGCGATGGCGTAATGATAGTCGACATCTCTGTTGGCTGATCTACCGCTATCGCCAGCAGGCTGGCTCCTACAGGGTTTGGTGGTGTTCGTGAGGTATGTGCCCGGCACAAAACCCTGTGGGAGCGGGCTTGCCCGCGATGGCGTACTGACAATCGACATCTTTGTAGGCTGATCTACCGCTATCGCCAGCAGGTAGGCTGGCTGCCTCCCACAGGGTTTGGCACGTGGCGTTTGCCATCGGGCAGCACGGGCGTGCCCGGCGCGCGTTTCGGGGCTACAATGCGCGCCTCAACCGTGACAGCCTGACTAAAAAAAACTATGTCCTTGCCCAAGCATCATCTGGAATTGCTCAGCCCTGCCCGCGACGTGGCCATTGCCCGCGAGGCGATCCTGCACGGCGCCGACGCCGTGTACATTGGTGGCCCAAGCTTCGGCGCCCGCCACAACGCTTGCAACGAAGTAAGCGAGATCGCCGGGCTGGTGGAATTTGCCCGTAAATATCACGCGCGAATTTTCACCACCATCAACACGATCCTGCACGACAACGAACTGGAGCCGGCGCGCAAGCTGATCCATCAGTTGTACGACGCCGGTGTCGATGCATTGATCGTCCAGGATCTGGGCGTGATGGAGCTGGACATACCGCCGATCGAGCTGCACGCCTCGACCCAGACCGACATTCGTACGCTGGAACGGGCGAAGTTCCTCGATCAGGCCGGCTTCTCGCAATTGGTGCTGGCCCGCGAACTCAATCTGCAGGAAATCCGCGCGATCGCCGATGAGACCGACGCCGCCGTCGAGTTCTTCATTCATGGCGCGTTGTGCGTGGCGTTCTCCGGCCAGTGCAACATTTCCCACGCGCAGACCGGGCGCAGCGCCAACCGTGGCGATTGCTCCCAGGCCTGTCGCTTGCCGTACACCCTCAAAGACGAAAAGGGTGGCGTGATCGCCTACGAAAAACACCTGCTGTCGATGAAGGACAACAACCAGAGCGCCAACATCCGAGCCCTGGTCGAAGCCGGTGTGCGCTCGTTCAAGATCGAAGGTCGCTACAAAGACATGGGCTACGTGAAGAACATCACCGCCTATTACCGTCAGCGCCTCGACGACGTGCTCGAATATCGCCCGGACCTGGCCCGCGCTTCCAGCGGCCGCACCGCGCATTTCTTCCTGCCAGACCCGGAAAAAACCTTCCACCGCGGCAGCACCGATTACTTCGTGACTGATCGCAAGATCGACATCGGCGCCTTCGATTCGCCGACCTTCACCGGTTTGCCGGTGGGCACGGTCGAGAAAGTCGGCAAGCGTGACATGCAGGTCGTGACCCACGAACCGCTGTCCAACGGTGACGGTTTGAACGTACTGGTCAAGCGTGAAGTGGTCGGTTTCCGCGCCAACATCGCCGAACCAAAAGGCGAGTTCGAAGAAGACGGCGAGAAGCGTTACCGCTACCGCGTCGAGCCGAACGAAATGCCCGAAGGCCTGTACAAACTGCGCCCGAACCACCCGCTGAATCGCAACCTCGATCACAACTGGCAGCAGGCGCTGCAAAAAACCTCTTCCGAGCGTCGCGTGGCCCTGAGCTGGGTTGCCCGTCTGCGTGAAGAGCAGCTGGAAGTCACCGCCACCAGTGAAGAAGGCATCAGCGCCAGCGTCACCCTGAACGGTCCGTTTGGCGTTGCCAACAAACCGGAGCAGGCACTGGAGCAGTTGCGCGATTTGCTTGGCCAACTCGGCACCACGCAGTACCACGCCACCGACATCAAACTCGATGCGCCACAGGCATTCTTCATCCCTAACTCGCAGCTCAAAACCCTGCGCCGTGAAGTGATCGAAGCGCTGACCGCCGCCCGTGTTGCCGCTCACCCGCGCGGCGGCCGCAAAGCCGAAACCACGCCACCACCGGTGTACCCGGATTCGCACCTGACGTTCCTCGCCAACGTCTACAACCAGAAGGCGCGCGACTTCTACCATCGTCACGGCGTGAAGCTGATCGACGCCGCGTACGAAGCGCACGAAGAAGCAGGCGAAGTGCCGGTGATGATCACCAAGCACTGTCTGCGTTTCTCCTTCAACCTGTGCCCGAAACAGGCCAAAGGCGTGACCGGCGTGCGCACCAAGGTTGCGCCGATGCAGTTGATCCACGGCGATGAAGTGCTGACGCTGAAGTTCGATTGCAAGCCGTGCGAGATGCACATCATCGGCAAGATGAAAGGTCACATCCTCAACCTGCCGCAACTGGGCAGCGTGGTTGGCCACATCAGCCCCGAAGACCTGATGAAAACCATCCCGCGCGCACCGCACTGAGTGGTCGGCGTGCGCGGTGCTTAGGCGCCGCGCACGCCTGCCCCGCTCCATCGAGGTCAAATCGCAGGCATAAAAAAACGCCAACTTCTTTCGAAGTTGGCGTTTTTTGATATATGGCAGGGGCGGCTGGATTTGAACCAACGCATGGCAGGATCAAAACCTGCTGCCTTACCGCTTGGCGACGCCCCTACAGCACTTGTCAGCGGCTCCGTGAGGATCACTGCAAGAACGGGGCGCAATTTATCAACATTCGTTACGTTTGGGAAGCCCGAAATGAAATATTTTTTGTTTTAAAACAGCGACTTATTTTTTTGGCTGGATTGCGCCCAATGATCGGCCCGTTTGGCGGCGTGTATCACACTGTGTACGACCCCCGCCGCGATACAGCGGATTTCAACTTCGCCCCTCTTCGACACAGGCCAGATACGTCTCGGCGCTCAAATGCACTCACGGTTTGAAGGATTCACTCACAATCGTCAACCAACAGTTCGCACAGGAGACGTCACCATGAAAATGGCACTGCACACCCGCAAAACCGCATTCGGACTTTCGATTCTGGCGCTGTCGTTGTTCGGCGCTTTCGGCACGGCTCAAGCCCAAACCGCAGAACCTGCGGCGGCGAGTTACTCCTCGCCCTCGCCGTTCGGTCCGCTGAAACATGTGAAGGCGGGTGTGCTGGACGTTGCTTACGCCGAAACCGGTCCGGCCAACGGCCCGGTGGTGATTCTGTTGCACGGCTGGCCCTACGACATTCACAGTTACGATGAAGTCGCGCCGTTGCTCGCGGCCAAGGGTTATCGCGTGTTGATGCCGTATGCGCGGGGTTATGGCGATACGCAATTCCTCTCCAAAGACACCCTGCGCAACGGCCAACCGGCGGCGCTGGCCAGTGACGTCATCGACTTCATGGATGCACTGAAGATCAAGCAAGCGGTGCTCGGCGGTTATGACTGGGGCGCACGCTCGGCGGGCATCGTCTCGGCGCTGTGGCCGGAGCGCGTGAAAGCGCTGGTGGCGGTCAGCGGCTACCTGATCGGCAATCAGGCTGCCGGGCAGAACCCGCTGCCGCCCAAGGCTGAATTGCAGTGGTGGTATCAGTTCTACTTCGCCACCGACCGCGGCCGCGCCGGCTATGCGAAAAACACCCACGACTTCGCCAAGCTGATCTGGCAAACCGCGTCGCCGCAGTGGAAATTCGATGACGCTACGTTTGATCGCTCCGCCAAAGCGCTGGAGAACCCCGATCACGTCGACATCACCGTGTTCAATTACCGCTGGCGTCTGGGCCTGGTGCAGGGCGAGGCGAAATACGCGGCATTGGAGCAGAAACTGGCCACCGCCCCATCAATCAGCGTGCCGACCATCACCCTGGAAGGCGACGCCAACGGCGCACCGCACCCGGCGCCGGAGGACTACGCCAAGCGCTTTACCGGCAAGTACGAGTTCCGCTTGATCAACGGCGGGATTGGCCACAACTTGCCGCAGGAAGATCCGCAGGCGTTTGCCAAGGCTGTGATTGATGCGGATCACTTGTAAAGCGTCACCCTGCCCCAGCAAAAAAGCAGTCAGCCGCAAAGGCTGACTGCTTAATGGCTAACGTGCGTGATTACTCCGTTGGCACAACGATATCCAACGCCTTGTTGACCGCCAACTCTCCCAACATGACCACTTGGGCGATACCCAACAAGGTATGGCGGTTCGACCCTTCCAGCAGCCCAGCAAAATTACCGAGCATGACCGTGGCAGACGCTAAAGAGCCGCTGGCATTGGTCAGCAAAGACTCGGCGTCGGACTGCGGGTTGACCATGAACATAGTGCTGGGCGTATAGGGTGTTGCCATGATCCCGGCTGCTGGCAGCAGGTAATGGTCAAGCGCACGCTCTGCCGCTTCGTGGAGTTTTCTTGAGTTGGGTGATGCGTACGGCGACGCCGGATCTGTGACGGGTGGTTCGGGTGTCTTGGACATCAGCTGAAACTCCATAAGAGCCAGAAAGCCAGAAGCGTCACGATCGCGACCGTAGACGCTTGTCTGCAATGAGGGAGCAAGCCCCCTCACTCATCTGCATCACAACTAGTGCGGCAAGCGCTGGTTATCCAGGACTCGACCGACCACCAATTCGCTGAGCATGATCACTTGCTGCAGCACCAGCATCTTTTTGCGGTGTGGCCCCTCCATCAATTCGGCGAACTCACGCGCCATGTCACTGGCGGAAGACAAGGTTTCAGTCGCCTCGACCAGCAGCGTTTCGTCATCCACGGTGGGGTCGATGAGATAGATTCGGCCGGTCTTGCGTGTGGGGATTGAAGTCTTCAATGCCGAGGGGTTGAGGTAGAAGTTGATCGCGCGTTCTGTTGCCTCTTTGATGTTTTGAGGTTCGAGGGCGGCGTCGTAGGGGATTGGATCGGTTTCTGGTGGGTTTGGCGTAATTTTGAACATAGATGACACCTGTTTTAAAAGATAAAAGGAGCCATCACTCTCGCTACCAAACGCAGGGTGGCGGCCATTTGTGGGTTGGTAGACCGGTCAAAACAGTAAACCCGGCGCTCCCGAGGGAGCCCCACGCATGGCCACCATATAATCTCAGCCTTAAAAAACGAGGCTGCGCATGGCGACGCAATAACTGTAAATGAAGCGGGCTACCAAACCCGATCACTGTTTTGCAGTGACAGGGAAACGATACAGCCCGCCTCAAGGCGCGTAAGCCGGCGGATTCTGGCGTACGCGTAGGCAACGGCGCAAGGTGTTGTAGCCGTTATGGCGTAACAGTGCGTGTAAGTTAAACGTGTGCGCGAAATAGTGTTTAAACAGCCTGCATGCCCTGGTCCTGGTCCTGAGGTGCCTTGGCAAAGAGTTGGGCCAAATAGCGTTACTTGCGTCGGTTCATTTTAAGTGTGGGCCTGATAAAGCATAGCGGCTTGCCTCTACCATCAAGTCATCGCACATAGGATTCGCCTTGAGAACGTGTGCAGCCGGGTCGATTATCGACAAACCCAGCGACGTCTCTTCTGTGGCGCAAGTCCAGACTTCTCCCATAGGCCCGACAATTTGGCTTTCACCTCGGAATGTCGCCTCTGCGCCCGCATACATTTCCACACCCGTACGATTGGCACAGATCAGCGGAGTGGCGTTTTCCATTGCGCGAATGCGCGCAAGCTGGGTTGTCCAAGGCCCACCATAATTGGCTGGACAACACAGTAACTGCGCACCTTGGCGCACCAACAGGCGAACGGCCTCTGGCATCCAAAGGTCGAAACAGGTAAGAACGCCGAAACGGCAGATTCCGTCATCGAAACACGCTAATGAATCGCCTGGGGTGAAGATCAGCTTTTCTATACGAGACAGGTGGCACTTGCGCTGTTTTCCCAGCCAGCGCCCGCGCGATACGACAATCGCCGTATTGTAGATTTGATCGCCGTCACGCTCGGCGATGCCCGCAATCAGCGTTGCATTCTTGTCTGCGGACAGCTGCAGTAAAAACTGCGCCGTTGGCCCATCGAGTGCCGATTCAGCATGAAGAAACAATGCCTCACGCGACTCGTGAAAATAACCAATGGTGCAAAGCTCGGGCATTACCAAGAGATCAAATTGTTCCGAGTCAACAGCATCGCGAATTTTATTGAAGTTTGCTGCTGGGTCGCCAAATGAAACCGGGTACTGCAAAAAAGCGGTCAGCATGAATTCTTCCAACCATTATGGGGAGGGATCTGGGCCCGGGATTATCTTGCCTTGGGCGGCATCAAGTTTGGTCTATTTCCTTACCGGATGTCAGGCAAGCCACCCGCGCCGCATCAGCTCAGTCACCGTAAACAACATCGGCCTGGAAATACCGAAGTGAACTCGGGCTGGTAACGGCTTGGGTTATTTGACGAGGCGTTTTTCTTTTGACGGGCGATAGCCGAAGTATGAGCTATAGCACTTGCTGAAATGACTCGGCGAAACAAACCCACACGCCACCAGCACTTCCACCTGCGACAACTCAGTGTGTTGCAGCAAACGCCGCGCTTCAGTAATGCGCAGTTCCAAGTAATAGCGCTGTGGAGTGGTGCCCAGCTGTTCCTTGAACAAGCGCTCCAACTGGCGCCGGGAGCGGCCGGCATAGACTGCAAGTTGCTCCAGTTCCAACGGTTCTTCGAGGTTGGCATCCATCAGCTTTACCACTTCACGCAGCGGTGCGCTGACGCAGATGTTTTCATCCGGTTTGATCCGTCGATAGCGCGATTCCTCGAACGCGAGGATGTCCTCGACGCCCTCGACCAAGGCCTTGCCATGCAGGCACTTGATCCAGTCCAGGGCCATGTGAAACGCTCCGGACGGGCTCGATGCCGTGAGTCGGTCGCGGTCGATGACGTAGGGTTCGCTGCTGACGTGGGTGGACTTGGCGATTTCGGTCAGCGCCGGGCGATGTTCCGGGTGGATCGCGCAACGATAGCCATCGAGCAGTCCGGCGCGGCCGAGAAACCACGCGCCATTCCACAAACCGGCGAGGCTGACACCGCGCTCTGCTGCCGCTTTCAACAGGCTGATGAACTCGTCACTGGCGCGCAGTTCGGTTCGATAGCCGCCGCACACCACCAGCAAGTCCAGGTCCTGAAGTGCCGCCAGATCAATCCGCGCATCTGGCCGAATTACCAATCCCAGATCGCTGACGACCTCAGCTTCACTCAAGCCAAAGGTGCGCGTAGAAAACAGCTCTGCGCGCAACAGATTGCTGGTGATGATCGTGTCCAGCGCCTGGGTGAAGGCCGGTAGCGAAAAGTGTTCAAGCAGTAGAAAACCCGCGCGCGTCACGCGGGTCTGGTCAGCGGATTGCTCATTCAGATAGCGGAGGTTTTTGCCCTTCATGCCCCCGCTGAATTGCCGTCGTTCGATCAAGGTCTGGTCCATCGGTCATGTTGTTATGCGCCGATAGTTGGCCTGAACCGCGCCGGAGTCAATCACGCCTGCGGCTGGCGGGGGCATCCTGACGGCGTTTACACCGCAGAAAAAAGACCGGCGCCCACTCGCCCTTCCAGGCGACCGAAGAGCACGTAGTGTTGATAGCCGCTGGTGAAAGCGCCGGTGCGAACCGCCTGCCGGACGTCGTCGTTCAGTTGAAGGTATTGGGCTTCATCGAAGTTTTGCGCACTGACTTCACCGGCCCGACCGAGTTGCTCACTATCAATCGGCAAACCCGCAATCGTGCGCTGCTGGAAATCGATCATGCGATTGATTGCATGACTTTCAAGCGCGCCCTGCCCTGGGTACATCGCGTAGATGTGCATGCCCTTCTTCACGCACCGATTGCACATGTCGACACAGTTTTTCTGCGTGTTTTTACGCTTCATCAATTCGTCGACATTGATGTCCAGATACTTTCCGACCTGATATTCACTTTGATTGAAGATGGTGCAGCAAAGCACTGTATTGCCGTTGCAGTCGATCACCAGCCAGTTATCTTTGAGTGTGCACGCTTGCTTGTGGAAGTGTTGTACGACATTGACCAGATCATCGTAAGGCGGCAATGCCAGCCTTTTCAGGGTCTCGTGGTCAGTGTCGGTCACGGAAGGATCGCGTTCGACAATGGCCAGCGCCTTCTCCAGCGGCATCATCACGGAATAACCCGTGCTGAAGGTGAAGCCCAGACGCTCACTGAACTCGCGCATCAGTGCTTCTTCTGCCAGGTTGTCCAGATAGCGATGGTAATAAACCTCGACATGGGTGTTCAGACCATGGCGCTGTACAAGCTCACTCAGGGTGATCATGTTCTGTTTTACAACTTCGATATCCCCGCCTACATGCCCCTTCGCGTAGGTCTCCTGGTAAAAACCTGACAGCGAAATACGGAAGAAACCTGGCTCGGCCAACAAGGCTTTTTCCATGTTTTTGGCCAGATTCAGGTTAGTGCTGACGCCACTGTTCATGCCGGCGGCATTGATGATCTCGATGAACTCGCCGATCTTCGGATGCACCAAAGGCTCAGTCCAGTTGTAGAGAAAAATCGCCCGAACGCCTTCGCGTTTGGCTTTCTCGACGATCTGCCGAAACATGTCGAGTTGCATGGCTTTTTTGAAGTTGAGGTTTTCCGAGTTGCCCATCGGGCAAGAAGGACAGCTCAGGTTGCAGGCGCCGACGATATCGATGTACATGTTCATGATGAGTAAAGCTCCTTGAGCTCAACGCTACTCTGGTCAACGCCGCAGGCTTTCGGGTTGCCGGATGTGTTAGTTATTTGACGACATAGCGCACCTCCAAGCAAAAAGCGCACCACACGCCTGCTAAGCCATTAACTTCACAACCCAATCGATAAATACTCGCAACTTCAAGCTGATATGGCGGTTCGGCGGATACGCTATGTAGAGAGGCATCGATTCAAGTTGCCAGCCCTCGAACAGCGGCACTAGCTCACCGCGTGCCACCGGGACGTCGGACATGTACCTCGGCAGCCACAGCACGCCCATGCCAGCCAGACCCGCCGCAAGGTAAGCATTGCCGTCGTCGACCGCCAACACATGGCGACCTTTGACATGCAGGCTTTGCTTATCGTTATGCAGTGCATACGGCATCGGCTTGCCGGTACGCGCCCAGAGGAACGCAACCACGCGATGATGGGAGTCTTCCAGTTCCTGCGGATGCATCGGCGTGCCGGCGCGAGCGAGGTAGCCGGGCGCGGCAAACACGCCCAGTTGCAGGTCTGCAACCTTGCGCGCCATCAGTGACTGATCCAGCAACTCGCCGCCGCGCACCACGCAGTCGACGTTCTCATCGATGATGTCGACGATGCGATCGCTGACGCCCATGTCGATCTGGATATCCGGATACCGCGCGTGAAACTCAGGCAATGCCGGGATCAGAATCAAGCGAGCGAACGGGCTCGGCACGTCCACGCGCAAGCGGCCACTGGGCGACACCGAGGCACCGGGCAGGCTGGTTTCGGCATCCTCCATGTCGGCCAGCAACTTGATCACGCGCTGGTAATACGCCGCACCGTCAGCCGTGACATTGACCTTGCGCGTGGTGCGGTTGAGCAGTTTCACGCGCAATCGTGCCTCCAACTGCTGGACCAGTTGTGTCACGGTGGTCTTGCTCATGTGCAGGGTTTCAGCGGCTTTGGTGAAGCTCCCCGCCTCGACCACCCGCGCAAATGCCTGCATTGCATCAAAACGGTCCATTACCCGGCTTCCGATTGTTTGGAATTTGCAAACAGTTAACGCCAAGCTTGCGCGTTTATCGCGCGCCTGCAAATCCCTAAAGTCGGGCCATCACCTCACTGATGGAGACACCCCATGACGCAGCGCGATGTTGTTTTCCCACCTGCACGCCGAACCCTGTACGAGCGCCATCGCTACTCGCCGGCGATCCGCTCCAACGGTTTTCTGTTTGTCTCGGGCCAGGTCGGCAGTACTGAGGACGGTACGCCGGAGCCGGATCTGCAGAACCAGGTGCGTCAGGCTTTCACTAACCTGAATACGATTCTCGACGAGGCCGGTTGCACGTTCGAGGATGTGGTCGACGTCACCCTTTTCATGGTTGATCCGCAATCGAAGTTCGAGACGATCTGGAATGTCGTTTTGACGGAGTTCTGGGGCGATGCGCCGCATCCGACCGTTACCGCCGTCGGCGTGACCTGGCTGTATGGTTTCGACTTCGAGATCAAGGTGATCGCCAAACTCCCCGACACCCAGTGATCACCCGAGTAGGAGCTGCCGAAGGCTGCGATCTTTTGACTTTTAAAAACAAGATCAAAAGATCGCAGCCTGCGGCAGCTCCTACAGGTGAAACCTAACGCAAATATCGTGTGCTGGCCTTTAAACCCTCAAATGCGTATAACCTCGCCGTTTCGTCTAACCTGACTTTGCGCCCAGCCTCGACTGCACAACGGCGGCGCTTCGACTTTGACGCTCACGAAACGGAGAATTCCATGCTCAAACGAACCCTGGCACTGACGGCCGGCCTGGCCCTGTCCCTTTCCGCGCTGGCAGCGCAAGCCGCTGATGTGTTGCGGGTCAGCGCCATTCCCGATGAAGCCCCGACCGAACTGCTGCGCAAGTTCGAGCCGCTGGGTGCGTATCTGGAACAGCAACTGGGCATGAAGGTGCAGTTCGTTCCGGTAGCCGATTACCCGGCAGTGGTTGAAGCACTGGCCACCGACCGTCTCGACATGGCCTGGCTGGGTGGGTTCACGTTTGTGCAGGCACGCCTGAAGACCGACGCTACCACCCCGGTGATTCCGCTGGTGCAGCGCGAGCAGGATGCGCAGTTCACCAGCAAATTCATCACCGCCGACCCGAACGTCAAAAGCCTGGCCGATCTGAAGGGCAAGACCTTCGCTTTCGGTTCCGTGTCGTCGACTTCCGGCAGCCTGATGCCGCGTTATTTCATGCTGAAAAATGACGGTATCAAGCCCGAGGCGTATTTCAGCCGCGTCGCCTACTCCGGCGCCCACGACGCCACCGTTGCCTGGGTGCAGGCCGGCAAGGTCGACGCCGGTGTGTTGAACGCCAGCGTCTGGCAGAAACTGGTGGACGCCGGCAAGGTCGACACCAACAAGGTCAAAGTCTTCGCCACCACCCCACCCTACTTCGATTACAACTGGACCGTGCGCGGCACTCTCGACCCGGCGCTGGCAGCGAAGATCAAAAAAGCTTTCCTTGATCTGGACCCGGCCAACCCGGAACAGAAGAAGATCCTTGATCTGCAGGCCGCCAGCAAATTCATCGACACCAAGCCTGAGAACTACAAGGGCATCGAGGAAGCCGCCCGCGCTGCCGATCTGCTGAAATGACGCTACGCCTCACCCACGTCAGCTTGCGCCACGCCAATGGAGTCGATGCCCTGCGCGGCGTCGACTTGCAGATTGGCGTCGGCGAACAAGTCGCGATCATCGGCCCGTCCGGGGCCGGTAAATCGAGTTTGCTCAACCTGCTGGCCACCGCACTGCGGCCCAGCAGCGGCGAGGTCGAAGTGCTCGGCGAACGCGCCTGGCACTTGTCTGCCCGCCAGCGACAACGCCTGCGCGCGCGTATTGGCCTGGTGCATCAGGCGCCGCCCCTGCCGCTGCGCCAGCGCGTGGTCACGGCGGTGCTGGCCGGCAAACTCGGGCAATGGAGTTTGGGCAAAAGTTTGCTGAACCTGCTGCATCCACTCGACGTGCCCGGTGCTCGCGCGGCGTTGGCACGACTGGACCTGGGCGACAAGCTGTTCGCTCATTGCCAGCAATTATCCGGTGGCCAGCTGCAGCGTGTCGGCATCGCCCGGGTTTTGTATCAGGCGCCGGAGATTCTGTTGGCCGATGAACCGGTTTCGGCGATGGATCCGGTCATGGCCGGGCACACGCTGACGGTCCTGTCGCGCCATGCCCGCGAACATAACGTCACGCTGGTGGCGAGCCTGCATGCGGTGGACCTCGCGCTGTCGCACTTCCCGCGCATCATCGGCTTGCGTGACGGGCAGATTCTGTTCGACAGCCCTGCCGATCAAGTCAGCCACGACATGCTCGACGCGCTGTACGCCAATGAACATCTGCAATCGCCGCCCTCGGCAGTTGCGCCTTTGCCTGTGCAGATTCCGCGATGCTGAAAGCCGATTCACGCGATCCTGCGGCGTGGCCGCGTCTGCTGCTGACGGTCTTGGCGATTGCGGTGCTGTGGCCGGGAATACAACTCAGCGAGTTGAATTTGAGCGTGCTGTTGCCCGATAGCCAGAATGAAATGGGCCGGTTTGTCGCACAGTTCTGGCCGCCCGCTCACGATGAAGCCTTTTTGCAGTTGTTGTTCAAAGCCACGTTGCAAACCCTGGCGATCGCCACGGCGGGCATGGCGTTGGCGTTGTTGCTGGCGGTGCCCGCTGGTTTGCTCGCCAGCCGCGCTTTATCGCTTTCTGCCGCTTCAGGGGGTGGCGTGCCCAGTCGTTTTGGCCGCTTGCTGCGCTGGCCGATTCGCGGCTTGTTGATCTTCCTGCGCAGCGTGCCGGAAATCGTCTGGGCGCTGTTGTTCGTGCGCGCCGTGGGCCTCGGCCCGGCGGCAGGCGTGCTGGCGATTGCGATCACTTACAGCGGCATGCTCGGCAAGGTCTACGCAGAGATTTTCGAATCCACCGACCAGCGTCCGGCGCACGCGCTGTTGCAGTCGGGCAGCGGTCGACTGGCGAGTTTTGCTTATGGAATCCTGCCGAATGTCGCCGGGGAATTGCTCTCGTACACGGTGTATCGATGGGAATGTGCGATCCGCGCTTCGGTGGTGATGGGCTTTGTCGGCGCCGGTGGCCTGGGCCAGCAAATCGACCTGTCGATCCGTATGTTTGCCGGCGGTGAAGTGGCGAGCATTCTGCTGACCTTTCTGCTGCTGGTGCTGGTGGCCGATCAACTCAGCCGCTTGCTGCGCTGGAGGCTGACATGAACCGTCTGATCAATCTGTTGCTGATCGCCGGCATCGGCGCGGCCGTCATCGCCTCGTTCATTTACTTGGGGCTCGACCTCGGCGAACTGGGCACTGCCACCAGCCTGAAACAGATGGGCGCGTACGTGCAGCGCTTTCTCAGCCCGGATCTGAGCGCCGATTACTTGAAAGCGATCCTCCATGGCTCGCTGGAAACCCTGGCCATGTCGGCGCTCGGCACCCTGCTCGCCGCGCTGCTGGGCATCGTCCTCGCCCTGCCCGCTGCCGGGCGTTTCGGTTGGCCGCTGCGCAGTGCTTCGCGCCTGCTGCTCAACGGTCTGCGGGCGATTCCGGAACTGGTCTGGGCCGCGTTGATGGTGCTCGCCGCCGGGCTGGGCCCGAACGCCGGGACGCTGGCCCTCGCCCTGCACACCACCGGCGTGCTTGGCCGCTTGTTCGCCGAAGCACTGGAAAACACCCCGCCGCAACCGGCCGAAGCGATCCGCTTGCAGGGCGGCAACCCTGTCCTCGCCTTCTGCTACGGCACCCTGCCCAACCTCGCCCCACAACTGCTCGCCTACGTCCTGTACCGCTGGGAAAACAACATTCGCATGGCCAGCGTGCTGGGTTTCGTCGGCGCGGGCGGCTTGGGACAGATGTTGTATGTAAGCCTCAGCCTGTTTCAGGAAGCGCAGGCGAGTACGGTGATTCTGGCGATGCTGGTGCTGGTGTTTGCGGTGGACTGGCTGAGTGCATGGAGCCGCCAGCGCTGGGTCAAGGCGTAGGTGCCAATGCTGGCGAGTGGATATCTGCCAGAAGCTGATTATGCTTCAGGAAACCTCGCACACCGGCGAGGCGGTCAGACTGTGCAGGTTTCACGCGACAGCAATTGCGGCATACGCCACAAGGCCAGGGTGCAATAAAGCGGTATTGGGGGACTCCGGCCTACAAAAAAACAAGCACGACGGAGTACACCCATGGCCACAATCGACACGACATCCTCAGGCAGTCCACCCCGTAGCGGCGGCATCACCAAGGAGGAGCGCAAGGTCATCTTCGCTTCGTCCCTGGGCACGGTGTTCGAGTGGTACGACTTTTACCTCTACGGCTCACTGGCCGCGATCATCGCCAAGCACTTTTTTGCCGGCGTCAACGAGACCACTGCGTTCATCTTTGCCCTGCTCGCCTTCGCCGCCGGGTTCGCGGTACGGCCGTTCGGCGCCATCGTGTTTGGCCGGCTCGGCGACATGATCGGGCGCAAACACACCTTCCTGATCACCATTGTGATCATGGGTGTGTCCACGGCCATCGTCGGTTTGCTGCCCGGCTACGCGACTATCGGTGTCGCCGCGCCTGTGATTCTGATCACTCTGCGGCTACTGCAAGGCCTGGCGCTGGGCGGTGAGTACGGCGGCGCGGCGACTTACGTGGCCGAGCACGCGCCACCGGGCAGACGCGGTTTCTTCACGTCATGGATTCAAACCACCGCGACCCTAGGCCTGTTCATGTCGCTGCTGGTGATCCTCGCCTGCCGCACCGCGCTGGGCACCGAAGCGTTCGAAGCCTGGGGCTGGAGGATTCCGTTCCTGCTGTCGATCCTGCTGCTGATCGTTTCGGTGTACATCCGCCTGCAACTGAGCGAGTCGCCGGTGTTCCAGAAGATGAAGGCTGAAGGCAAGGCCTCCAAGGCGCCGCTGACCGAATCCTTCGCGCGCTGGGACAACCTCAAAGTGGTGATCATGTCGCTGCTCGGCGGTACGGCCGGCCAGGCGGTGGTCTGGTACACCGGACAGTTCTATGCGCTGTTTTTCCTGTTGCAGACGCTGAAGATCGACCCGCAAACCGCCAACCTGTTGATCGCCGGATCACTGTTGATCGGCACGCCGTTCTTCGTGATCTTCGGCAGCCTGTCCGACCGTATCGGCCGCAAGCCGATCATCATGGTCGGCTGCATTCTGGCGGCGCTGACCTACTTTCCAATCTTCCATGCGTTGACCCAGTACGGTAACCCCGACGTGTTCATCGCCCAGGAGAAAAACCCGGTCAAGGTGATCGCCAATTCCGATCAGTGCTCGTTCCAGTTCGACCCGGTGGGCAAGGCCAAATTCACCAGTTCCTGCGACCTGGCCAAGACCCTGCTGGCGAAACGGGCGATCCCTTACGAGAACGTCGAGGCCGAGCCCGGCACCGTGGCGCAGGTGCGCATCGGCGACAAAGTCATCGAGAGTTTCGAGGGCAGCACCCTGCCCGCCGCTGACTTCAAGGCGCGTAACGATGCGTTTACCGCCAACCTGAGTGGCGCACTGAAGGAAGCGGGCTACCCGGAGAAAGCCGATCCGGCGAAAACCAATTACCCGATGGTGTTGCTGCTGCTGACCATTCTGGTGATCTACGTGACCATGGTGTACGGCCCGATTGCGGCGTGGCTGGTCGAGCTGTTCCCGACCCGCATCCGCTACACCTCGATGTCGCTGCCCTATCACATCGGCAATGGCTGGTTCGGCGGCTTCCTGCCGACCGTGGCTTTCGCGATGGTCGCGGCCACCGGTGATATCTACTACGGGCTGTGGTATCCGATCGTGATTGCAGTGATGACGGCGATACTCGGTACGTTCTTCCTGCCGGAAACCAAGGATCGCGACATTCTCAAGGACTGATTCTGCCCCCACGGGAGCCGACGCAGATTCTCGCCTCCTACCGTTCGTCGAAAAACCTTGCGCACCTGTCAGATCTGACAGGTGCGCATTTTTCCCATACAACGTTCAATCACTCCGTCACCTTTCTGAACGGAGTTCCTGATCATGTCCGCCAATGAGTTTCTCGAAAACAGCAGCCACCCTCAGCCTGCCGGCGGTCACACAAACACAGCTTCGAACGCTGAAGGTGTTCGCGCACTACAGGCCCGTAACTCCGGCATCCCCTCCAGCAATACCTCTCTGTTCCCGCGTTTTGACGACGACAACTCATCGCTGGCAATGCGCCCCCTGCTGATAGCCGGCATGGTGCGCCCCTTGGCGGACGGTGATGGCGGCATCAATCTCGATGTAGTCGAGGACAACGACGCCGGCATTTTGTGTGCAATCAATCCGTATATCGGGATGCAGTTGGGCGATCAGTATGACGTTCACTGGGGCGCGCAAATCGTGTACTCCGGGAAGGTGCAACCGGACGAAGTCAATAAACAACTGCTGTTTTATCTACCCAAGACAATCGCCCAACCGGGCTGGGTTGAAGAGTGCTATTACCAGCTGACCCGATTCGGCGAAAGCACCCCGGACGACCCTTCTGTGGCGTTGCGATTATTGGTCAAACTCACGCGTCCCGGAGGGCGGGATAAGGCGCCGCATCTGCCGGACGGCCATTCCGAACTGCATCCGGCGCAGTTGCCCAAAGACGTCGTGCAGCAAGGTATTGATGCCGAGTGGGCGAAGAAAGGTGTACCTGTAACCATACCGTTCTACCCGGAAATGGCATTAGGTGACACGATTCTGGTGCATTGGGGGAGCGCCAATAACATTCTTGCACCCCATACCGTTACGCAGGATGAGGTCGATGGGAAAAACCCCATCGTGATCATCGCCGACCAGGCAGCCATCCTGGCCGGGGGAGACAGTGACGCGCTGGTAGTGCGCTATAACATTCACGATGTGGTCTGGAACTGGGCGGTCCGGCATTCGCAATCCAACCGCGTGCGCGTTGATGCCGGTGGCTGGCGCCTGGAGGCGCCCGTGATCAAAGAATCGATCAACGGCATCATTACCATCAAGAATCTGAAGAAAGAGGATGTCACGGTTCAGGTCCATGTGCAGCCCGAGGATTTCACTCTAGGCGACACCGTGACCTTGTCCTTCATCGGCACGCCCGCGGCCGGTAAGCCATTGATACATTCAACGTCGAAAATTGTTGTCAGTATTCCAAGCATTCTGGAATTGAAAGTGCCCTATGCACATATAAGAGCCATCGCCATGGGTCGGGCGGATGCTTCATATGTGTTGAAGAGACAGAATGGCGAGCCACTGCTTTCATCCAAGCGCACCTTCGCCCAGGTAGTGGGTGACGTTTTGATGCTGCCAGAGCCGACCATTCGTGAGCTGTCGGGCAACATTCTGGCGCCAGACGAAGCTCGCGCCACCGTGGGCATCAGTTACCTTGGCATACGCAGCGGCGACGTCATCAACCTGAGGTGGACAGGCACGCGATCCAACGGTACCCCGTATGCGCACCCAGTTGAGCATATCGTCAGCGACAACGACGCCAAGGCAGGGATCGTCACCTTGCATGTCGACAATGAGCACATCAGCGTGCTCAACAATGGCACCCTCGATGTCTCATACCGGGTGTCCAACGACCAAGTGGCGCTCTACGGCGTCAGTGAGTCCGAACCATTGCTGGCCAAGGTCGAGAAAATCCGTGCCACGCTGCCAGTGCCAGTGGTCGAGGAGGCCGATCCGCCGGATATGCTGGATCCGTCCAAAGACCCGGTTCACTTATTGATCGAGGCGCAGACCGCCAAGGATGACATCCTCACTTACTACTGGCGCGCGGATAATCCCCAAGGCAGTACCAGTGACAGGGTGACTATTACGACAGTGATCGAAGGCCAGCCTTTGCGATTCAGGTTGGATAAACAGTTCGTGGCTTCCAACATCGGAACAACAGTGAAGGTGAGTTATGTGTTGCGGCGAGCCTCCACTGGTCGGTATGAGTATTCGGAAACGCTCGATCTGCTGATAGCTGGCCGGGTTTCGCCGACGATCGATTCGGTGGTCGATGCCAAAGGAGTCGAAATCCCCGACAACGGCGTCACATTCGACAAAAGCGTCAAGGTTAGCGGCAAGGCCAGTCCAAGCCAGAAAATCCGCTTGCGCGATGGCACCAGCACACTGCATGAACCGTCATCGAATGGCAGCGGCGACTGGAGCCAGGTCGTCAGTTCATTGAGCGTGAAAGCCTACAACCTCACCGCGCTTGCCTTGTATGGCGATGGCCCGGCGTCGCCGTTACGCACGTTTACCGTTGCCCAAACTGTCACGCCCACCATCGCCAATGTCACCGACACCAAAGGCACAGTCGCGAACGGTGGCACTACTTTTGACCGTACCGTCACCGTTAGCGGCAAGGCCAGTCCAAGCCAGAAAATCCGCTTGCGCGATGGCAACAGCACACTGCATGAACCGTCCTCGAATGGCAGCGGCGACTGGAGCCAGGTCGTCAGCTCATTAAGCGTGAAAGCCTACAACCTCACCGCGCTTGCCTTGTATGGCGATGGCCCGGCGTCGCCGTTACGCACGCTTACCGTTGCCCAAACTGTCACGCCCACCATCGCCAATGTCACCGACACCAAAGGCACAGTCGCGAACGGAGGCACTACTTTTGACCGTACCGTCACCGTTAGCGGCAAGGCCAGTCCAAGCCAGAAAATCCGCTTGCGCGATGGCAACAGCACACTGCATGAACCGTCCTCGAATGGCAGCGGCGACTGGAGCCAGATCGTCAGTTCATTAAGCGTGAAAGCCTACAACCTCACCGCGCTTGCCTTGTATGGCGATGGCCCGGCGTCCACGCCGCGAACGTTCGAGGTTGCGGCTTTAGAGGAGAACTTCGATAAGCTTCCTGAGCAGTCCATTGGAATTGGGGGGCGTATTGAAACGCCTCTCATGACTATGCGAGTGATGACTCAACAATCCACTTTAAGAATTATCGCACTCAGCAGAGCAGTCATTCCTTACCCAAAACCCTTACCTCAACCGGGAAAAATGGAAAACAATGTGCTTTTTCTGGACACGATTTCGGGAGTACAGACAACTATCCGTCTCGACTTCAAAACATCGTTTTCCAAAGTGAGCTTTTGGTACAACCAAACAAAAAGTACCACTTCTGTTTATTTTTATAGCGGTGGGACTGTCCTCGGGTCTAAGCCATTCACTCAATCAGAAACTCCATCTACGTTGGTAAGGATGGAGGGTTCCTATACCGGGATAACAGCAATAGAAATTCGCGGCGGGAATGACGCCTATTTACTCGATCATTTTACATTTGTGATTTAACGAACTCTCACAAACAGTAAACGGACCAAGCAGGAATAGAGATTTCATTTGGGGGATGTAAGGAACAGTCAGCACCGGGTCCCCAAGGCAAGCTCCATGTTGTGGCTGTCGATCTTGGCAGACAAATCGAGCACGGCCATGGCCACGTCGCAACATTCCTGCACCTTTGATTCATCATTTTGCAGAAATATCGAACGCTCTGCTTTGCGACACCCTCCAATGTTTACACCAATGGAGGTCAGCGATATGAACAGCAACGACAGCAAAAACCCGAACGCCCCGCCTACTGATACGTCCGGAAAGCCGGTAAATGTGGTCGAGCGAGATCTGGCGGACAGGGACGATGACACCAAGGCTGTGGACGAGGTCATCACGCCTTCCTCCACTCGGGTTAAAGAGCAGGATGCTGAAGAGCTGCAGCGCAAAGTCGATGAGATTGAGCGCAAGGTCGCGGACGGGAACTGAGATTTTTGCGGTGTCAGTTGGACTTTCCCCCTCACCCCAACCCTCTCCCTCAGGGAGAGGGGGGAAAGGGAGCCGATCTTCATGCCGTTCAAAACTTCGGCTCCACTCAGCTCTCATGGCTTGAGGTCTTGAAATCAACGCGATCGTTCAGGTCGGTGAAACTCTCGATATCAACTCAATCAGTCCCCTCTCCCTCTGGGAGAGGGTTAGGGTGAGGGCTTCGACGGCGTCAGGGCCGCGTACTGGTTAAGCTCCTTCGCCAAAGTCAACGCATTGCCGATGGCGGCGCCACTGGCGGTGTTGTCGAAGATGCACCAGACCGCGGCACCTTCGGCACTTGCGATCTGCAACGTCTGCGCAAGTCTTTGCAGATACGGCAAATCGTAGGCGCTGTGGTAAATGCGCGGCGAACCGTGCAATCGCCAATACTGAATGCCGGTCCAGCCACCCGGAGACGAGTCACTGCGGATGCGTGAGGGATCGACCGCCGCTTGCGCAATCTGATGAGCGATCAACAACGGTTCGGCAGCAACCCATGATGCGTGACGCGGTTCAAGCACCACCGCCCCGGCAAAGCGCTGGCGCAATGCACTGAAAAACGCTTCGGCAATGGTTTCATCAAAAGCCAGTGACGGTGGCAACTGCACCAGCAAACACCCGAAGCGATCGCCTAAGCCGCTGCATTGTTCGAGAAACGCATCGAGCGCCGTTTCACTGCCGGCCAGGCGCAGTTCATGAGTGATGTGTTTGGGGATCTTCACTGAAAAGCGAAAGCCGTCCGCCACCGAATCGGCCCAGCGCTCGTAGGTCTGGCGGCGATGGGGACGGTAGAACGAACTGTTGATTTCCACGCTGTTGAATTGCGCGGCATAGCGCTGCAGGTGCGTACCTTCAACCGGGAACGCCGGCCAATGCTCGCGCCCCAGACTCCAGCCTGCGCAGCCGATGTAAATCAAATCGATCCTCTCCAGATATTGCGTCGCCCCGTGTAGGAGCTGCCGCAGGCTGCGATCTGTTGATCTTGAAAAAACAAAATCAAAAGATCGCAGCCTGCGGCAGCTCCTACAGGGGCCTGGCTGGCCTTCAGGTTACTTTTTGCCGGGAAGCACTGAACTCAATACCTGTTTGGCGGTTTGCACGATAATGCCCGCCTCATCCGGGTCGCCCTTGAGCAACGTCGTGGCAAATTTCTTCGCCTGTTCAAGCTTGATGTGCGGCGGCAATGGCGGCACGTTCGGGTCAGTCTTGAACTCGATCAGCACCGGCACGTCCGAGGCCAGTGCCTGCTCCCAGGCGCCCGCCACGTCTTCTTCGCGGTCGACGAAAATGCCTTTCAGCCCGATGGAAATGGCGAACAAGTGGTATGGCACGTCGGGGATACTCTGCGACGCTTCGAACTTCGGATCACCCTCCATCACCCGCTGCTCCCACGTGACCTGATTGAGGTCCTCGTTATTGAACACCGCGCAGATCCATTTCGGGCTCGCCCATTGCCGCCAGTATTTGGCGACGGTGATCAGTTCGGCCATGTTGTTCATCTGCATTGCGCCGTCGCCTACCAGTGCGATCACCGAGCGTTCGGGAAAGGCGAATTTTGCGGCAATCGCATAGGGCACCGCGGCGCCCATCGAAGCCAGTCCGCCGGATAGCGAGCATTTCATGCCGCGGCGGATTTTCAAGTCGCGAGCAAACCAGTTGGCGCACGAACCGGAGTCGCTGGTGACGATCGCCTGATCTGGCAGGCGCGGCGACAACTCGTACACCACCCGTTGCGGATTAATCGGTTTGGCTTTGACCATGGCGCGCTTTTCCAGGGTTTTCTCCCAAGTGCCGCGCCACCCTTCGACTTTCTTGCGCCATTTGCCTGAGGCTTTCTGTTCGAGCAGTGGCAGCAACGCGGCCAGTGTTTCTGCCGCGTCGCCCTGCAGATTGACTTCCATCGGATACCGCAGGCTGAGCATGTCGGGCTGCAAATCGATCTGCACGCCGCGCGCCTGGCCTTCCTTGGGCAGAAATTCTGAATACGGGAACCCCGAGCCGATCATCAGCAAGGTGTCGCACTCGGTCATCAACTTGTAGCTGGGCTCGGTGCCGAGCAGGCCGATGCTGCCAGTGACCCACGGCAAATCGTCGGGCAGCACGGCCTTGCCGAGCAGTGCTTTGGCGACACCGGCGCCGAGTTTTTCAGCCACGGCGATAACTTCGTCAGTCGCTTCCAGCGCACCAGCGCCTACCAGAATCGCGACCTTTTCCCCGGCATTCAGCACGTCCGCCGCACGCTGCAAGTCTGCCTCGTAAGGCATGATTTTCGGCTTGCTGTAGCCGACACCGGAATGCGCCGTGCCATGCGCACGGGCCGGTGCCTCGTAGGCAAGATCCTGCAAGTCATTGGGCAGGATGATCGCAGTGACGCGGCGCTCGCCAATCGCCGTGCGCACCGCGCGATCAAGCAAATGGCGGACCTGCGATGGCGCCGATGCCTGCTGCACAAAAGCGCCAGCGACGTCCTTGAACATCGACACCAGATCCAGTTCCTGCTGGTAGTGACTGCCCAGCGCGGTGCGCGCCTGCTGACCAACAATCGCCAGCACTGGCATGTGGTCCATCCGAGCATCGTAGAGGCCGGTGATCAGGTGTGACGCGCCGGGGCCTGAAGTGGCGATGCACACTCCCAGCTCACCGGTGAATTTGGCATGCGCCGAGGCCATGAAAGCGGCCATTTCTTCGTGGCGCGCCTGTATGAATTCGATCTTTCCCTTGGCTCGATCGAGCGCGCCAAACACGCCATTGATGCCGTCGCCCGGATAACCAAAAATCCGCGTGACGCCCCATTGGCTGAGCCGCTCAACCAGAAAATCTCCTACTGTCATCGTCATCGTGTGCCTCGCCTTTCACCGGTGCATGAAGCTTTCCGGCAGCGCATCCGCCGGAAGTTGTAAGGGTCTGGACAGTCGGGTGGATGGCGAAGTTTCGATTGTTTTTCCCATGAAGCTGAACGACAGCGCCACCCACCCTGTGGCGAGGGAGCTCGCTCCAGCTAGGTCGCGAAGCGGCCCTAACCCCCTGAGTGGGTTTAGGAAAAACGAGACTTCAACGATGCGGATGCACCGTCATCGCCACCAGTTTGATCACGATGGGCCGAACGAAGAGGATGCACAGGAATGCCACCGGCATCGCCAGTTTGTATGCGTGCAGCGCATTACTCAGGTAGTCGTTATCAATTCCGGAATTGGCGGCGGTGATTACCAGCGACATCAGAAACGCCATGATCGTCGCCATGTACAACGCAAACACGTAGGGCGTGGCACGTGCTGACAGCTTGCGGCGGCTGACATACAGGGCGTCGGAGCTTGTTCTTTGATTCATATGGCTTTTGCATCCATTGACAGGGAGCGGGCACCTTAGCAAAGCCCTTTGCCCTCAACTAGACGGCCAACCACAGGTACTTTATAAAGCATTACTTACGAATCCTCTCCCGGCAGGCCATGGATGAATCTGTTAGCGGCGATTGCCAGTTTTATCAAAGTGGTCGAATCGGGCTCCATTGTCGGTGCTGCCAAAATCCTGGGCGTCAGTGCAGCGGCGGTGAGCCAGACGATCAATCGCCTGGAGGCGCATCTCGGCGTGCGCTTGCTGCAACGCACGACGCGGAGCATGGCGCTGACTGAAAACGGCGCGGTGTACTACGAAAAGGTCAAACGCATCGCGGCGGATCTGGAGTCGGCGCAAAGCTCAATCAGTAATGAAGAAACCCAATTGCAGGGGCGACTGAGCATCGCTTCTACCTGTGCATTCGGCCGGCATGTGCTCGCACCACTGATCGCCGGTTTCGCCGCACAACATCCGCGCCTGCTGCTTGAGCTGTCGACCACCGACGGCAAGATCAACCATATCCAGGACGGCATCGATCTGAGCCTGCGGATCAAGCCGCAACTGGAAGAAAGCATTGTCGCGCGCAAGATCGTTTCGCTGCCCTTCATCCTGTGCGCCGCTCCCGCCTATCTCGAACGCGCAGGCGAGCCGCAATCCCCCCACGACCTGCAAAACCATGCATGTCTGGCGTTTCGTTATCCTCTTGATGGGCGATTTCTGCGCTGGAGTTTTCTACGCGACGGCCAGCGTTACGAGGCAAACATCAATGCCACAGCAATCAGCGACGACATCGACGCACTGGCGCAGATGGCAATCAGCGGCGCCGGCATTACGCGTCTGGCGGAGTTCGTGGCGGCGCCTTACATCGCCAGCGGTCAACTGCTGCCGCTGTTCGAAACCCGTCACGGCGCAGAACATGCCGTTGTCGAACCCATGGAGATTTACGCCTGCGTGCAGGAACGCGCGGCGATGACGCCGAAGGTCAAAGCCTTCATGGACTATTTAATCGAACATTTGAAGCTGCGCTGGCCGATGGAACAGGTGTCATCGGGGCGCTAAAAGATACTCGCTGAAACATGCGGACTCAGGCAAAGTCCACATCGCCAGTCGAGGCTCATCATGGAAGATAAAAACAATGAAAAATGCTTTCTGCGCCCTGCTCCTGCTCTGCCTCACCACCCAAGCATTCGCTGATGACACACCTATCGGTTTCCAGCGCTCTACACTGCCGGACGCGAACAATGAGCGTCCGCTGGAGATGGTCGTTTGGTACCCCGCCCGTGCAACCACCACTGCCCCCAAGTTGATCGCCGACAATCCGGCTTTTGTCGGTGTTATGTCTGTCGAAAACGCACCACCGGCTGAAGGCGAACACCCATTGGTGGTGCTTTCCCACGGGTATCGCGGCAATTGGACTAACCAGGCATGGCTGGCCAGCGCGCTGGCGCATCAGGGTTACATCGTCGCGGCGGTCAATCATCCCGGCAGCACCACCCATGACCGTAGCCCGCAAGCGGCGGCGCAGTTATGGCAGCGTCCGGCGGACATTGGCCGGGCCATCGATGCGGTGACGGCTCAGCCGGGAAAATCTGGCGCTGTCGCGACGCGGCGTATTGCCGTTGTCGGTCATTCACTTGGCGGCTGGACAGCAATGGAAATCGCCGGCGCGCGTTTCGACCCGGACCGATTTGCCCGCGAGTGCAGCGCTCATCAGAAGTTAGCCAGTTGCGGCGTTTACCAAACAATGAATCCCGCAAGCAACCCGGCATCAAAAGCCCGACTTGCCGCCGATTTACGCGACAAGCGCGTCACTGCCGTGGTGGCATTGGACCTGGGCTTGTCACGCGGCTTCACGGATGCCAGCCTCGCAGCGCTGCCAGTACCGGTCTTGGTGATCGCAGCAGGCGTGCCGTCTGAAGATCTGCCGGCTGAGTTGGAGTCCGCCGACCTGGCCAAGCGTCTGCCGAAAACGTCGAGCCAGTACGTTGAAATTGGCGATGCCAGTCATTTCAGCTTTCTGTCGCTGTGCAAACCGGGGGCGATGGCCATGCTCGAAGAGGACGTGCCCGGTGATGGCATCATCTGCACCGATGGCGAGGGTGGACGTACGCGTGAGGTGATCCAACAGCAGGTTATTACGCTGATCAGCGAGTTTCTGCAGGTGAGTCAAGAAACACCTAATTGATCGAGCAAACATTCATCATCAATTCGGAAACACACCACATAGGGCATTTCCCTGATAACCATGGACGATAGGTCCCAAGATCATCAGGGGCCCGCAGGCGTACATGGGCGTTACGAAGGTCTCTCCACTACGCATCTTGCAGACGGGCAACTTCAAGGGGATAGGCACAATAACTGCCCAAAGCGTGACACCACACCATTCTCGGTGGGTCTCGCCACTGTCGGCTTGTTCGTATTGATATCCCGGTTTACGCGTTGAAACGGAAACCCCGACACAGCCAGAGAGCGTCAGTGCGATAACGGCGACAAATGAAATTTTTTTGAGGTGGAACTGACGTCGCATTGCAGGCTTTATCCTTAAAATCCAATCGCCTGGCAGTGTCAGTCGACAACGCCAGCATCCATGTGGGTGAAAGGCCGGGATTCTATCCCCTGAAAGTAAAAGCCACTAGCTGGCCCCAAGACGAAAGACCTGGCAGCGTGCCGAGTGCGGATCTGCAATTGCTGCAAGGCGCCGACGACATCAAGGCCTACCGTTCTTCGGAATCAGTACTGCGCCAATTCTGCTTTCACTGCGGCTCTTCGTTGTTCTGGTCACGCCGCCAGGGCGAATTCGCCGACTGGATTTCGATAGCGCTGGGGACGCTGGATACGCCTTTCACCAGTGATAAACAGAAGCATGTCGAGGTATTGTCCAAAGCATCCTGGTATGACATTCAGGATCACTGGCCACAGCGCCAATCCTCAAGCATTGAATGAAACAGCATCTTTCTCTACGGTGTCCCTCTATTCTCAGCCAGCCACGATGAGGTCTGTTTCATGAGCAACACAGTCTACGTTCCGCCCAAAGTCTGGAAAAACGAAGCAGCGTCCGGCGGCCAGTTTGCCAGCATCAATCGTCCGATTGCCGGGCCGACGCACGAGAAAACGCTGCCGGTTGGCACGCATCCGCTGCAGCTCTACTCGCTGGCCACGCCCAATGGAGTCAAGGTGACCATCCTGCTCGAGGAGTTGCTGGCGCTGGGCCACAGCGCCGCCGAGTACGATGCGTGGCTGATCCGCATTGGCGAGGGCGATCAGTTCTCCAGCGGATTTGTCGAGATCAATCCCAACTCGAAAATTCCTGCGCTGCTCGACCGCAGTGTCGAGCCACCGATTCGCGTGTTCGAGTCGGGCTCGATCCTGCTGTATCTGGCGGAAAAGTTCGGCGCCTTCCTGCCTGAAGACCCGGCTGGACGCACCGAAACCCTGAACTGGCTGTTCTGGCAGATGGGCTCGGCGCCTTACTTGGGCGGCGGGTTCGGACATTTCTATGCCTATGCGCCGGAGAAACTGGAGTACCCGATCAATCGCTTCACTATGGAAGCCAAGCGGCAACTGGATGTGCTTGATCGGCGCCTGGCCGAAAGCCCGTACCTGGCTGGCGACAGCTACACCATCGCCGACATCGCAGTCTGGCCGTGGTACGGCCAACTGGTGCGCAACAATGTCTATTCGGCGGCGGAGTTTCTCGCGGCCCATGAATACACCCACGTGCAGCGCTGGGCGGAAGACATAGCCAAGCGACCAGCCGTCATCCGTGGACAGCGCGTCAACCGCACTTGGGGTGATGAGGCGAGCCAGGTACCCGAGCGGCATCAGGCCACAGATTTGAGCTGATACTCGCGCAACGCCCTCCTCTGGTTTAAAAACGGCCGATCAAATCAAATTGATCGGCCGTTTTTTTCAATCCCAACCTTCATCCACTCCCCGGCGGTGACTGTTTAGTCATAAGCCAGATGTGAAAAATTTGTTAACTAACTGACTCGTACGGCTTTCTCCGAGGGGATCAATCTGACAGACTAATGCGAATAATTCCTACACGCATATGCATCAGATTCGTTTTAGTATCCTTGGGGAAGCAGATTGATGTCGTTTCATACCCGTTATCGCCGTTCGAACCTTTCGCCTAACTTGTTGGCAATGGCCATTTGCATGGCCGGCGTCGCGCCAGCGCTGGCCGCTGAAGCGACACCTTCTACGCCAGAAAACACCGCGGCGCCCGCCACACTGGAGCTGGGTGCGACCGAAATCGGCGCCACGCAGATGAGCAGCACAACGGAAGGTTCAGAGTCCTACACCACAGGCCCGATGCAGACCGCGACCAAACTGTCGCTGACCATGCGCGAAACGCCGCAGGCGGTGACCGTCATCACCCGCCAGCGCATGGATGATCAGGGCATGACCAGCATCAACGATGTGGTGCGGGGCACGCCGGGGTTGTTCCTCAATCAATCCAGCGGCCCGGGTCGGCAAAATTACAGCGCCCGCGGTTTCGACATCGACAACATCATGTACGACGGCCTGCCCAGCTCTTACCAGCCGTACACGATGGCAGTGCAGCCGAACCTGGCGATGTTCGACCGGGTTGAAATCGTGCGTGGTGCGACCGGCCTGGTGACCGGTGCCGGCAACCCTTCGGCAGCGATCAACATGGTGCGCAAACGCCCGACGGCAACCCCGCAAGTGACGCTCACCGGTGCAGCCGGCAGTTGGGATGATTACCGCGGCGAGATCGACGCCTCCGGCGCGCTCAACGAAAGCGGCACATTGCGTGGCCGCGTAGTGGGTTCCTATCAGGGCGCCGACAGTTTCCGCGACAAAGAGCAAAATGATCACGGTCTGTTCTACGCCATCGGTGAAGCCGACCTCAGCGACGCCACGACGGCGACGCTGGGCTTCTCTCGGCAAAATGAGCAGACCAACTATTTCTGGGGCGGCTTGCCGATCGGCACCAACGGCCACCACCTCGACCTGCCCCGCTCCACCTACCCGGGCACGGATTGGGAAAACAAGAAACTGCAGATCGACACCGTTTTCGGTGACATCGAGCATCGCTTCGACAACGACTGGAAACTGCATGTAGCCGGCTCCTCCTCAACGCTGAACGGCGAATTCTCTGGTTCGTACCTGTCGCGTTACGCCGGCCCGCTGGAAACCACGGCCTATCAATCGCACCATACCGACAAGCAGCACGCTTTCGACGGCTTTGCCAGCGGCCCGTTCGAGGCCTTCGGCCGCACCCACGAGCTGGTCGTCGGCGCCAGCAATCGCGTCTACGATGCGACTACCAAGGAATATGATCCCTACACCACGGCCTGGCCGATCGGTGCACCCAAGCCCAACTTCGTGCGTGATGGCAAGACGCGCAGCGTCACCACTCAGGATGCGGTTTACCTGACCACCCGTTTGAGCCTCGCTGATCCGCTGACGCTGATCCTCGGCAGCCGTCTGGACTGGTATGACTACGATGACCGCACCACCGACGGCGACTATAAAATCACCCGCAACCTGACGCGTTATGCCGGTCTGATCTACAAGCTTGATGACCACCATTCCGTTTATGCCAGCTACACCGACATCTTCACCCCACAAACCAGCAAAGACCTCTCCGGCAAAGTGCTGGAGCCCATCGTCGGCGAGAACTACGAGGTCGGCATCAAGGGTGAATATTTCAACGGTGCACTCAACGCCAGCCTGGCCGTGTTTCAGATGGACCAGACCGGCCGCTCGACCACAGCGGACAACCAGTTGGGTTGCCCGGTGATGACCTGCTACAACGCGTCCGGCAAAGTGCGCAGCCAAGGCATCGACATGGAGCTGCAAGGCGCGCTGACCGAAAACTGGCAGCTCGGCGCTGGCTACACTTACACCCGCGCGCATTACATCAAGGACGAAAACCCGGCCAACAACAATCAGAAATTCGACAGCGACACGCCTGAGCACTTGTTCAAGGTCTCGACGATGTATCGCCTGCAAGGCCCACTGGAAAAACTCCGCGTCGGTGGCAGCGTTTACTGGCAGAGCCGTATGTATAACGACATCGCACTCGCCAATGGCAGCAGCTATCGTCTCGAACAGGGCAGCTACGCGACCGCCGACCTGATGGCCGGTTACGAAGTCAGCAAACACCTCGACCTGCAGGTCAACGCGAACAACATCTTCGACCGCGTTTACTACTCCGCCATCGGCAGTAACGTCACCTGGGGTTCCAACGACAACTACGGCACTCCGCGCAGCTACATGCTGACGGCCAAATACAAGTTCTGAGTCGTGTAACCCTCACCTCGGCACACGCAAGGGCGCCTGGACAAGCCATGGCGCCCTTTTTTCGGACGGGCCAATTAGCCATGACTGGCAATAAGAGATAGTCTTTCGACGACATTATTTCGAAGCGCCGCCATGACTAACCCTGAGTTCACATCAGACATTGAAGCCATCCGCAGCATTGATGCGGTGCCTGTCATCCTGAGCATGGTCAAGCACATCACCGGCATGCGTTTCGCGGCGGTGGCCCGGGTTACCGAAAAAAACTGGGTGGCGTGCGCGGTCGACGACTCGATCGATTTCGGCCTCAAACCCGGCGGTGAACTGGTCCTCGAATCGACCATTTGCCACGAGATCCGCCAGCATAAACAGCCTGTCATCTTCGGCCATGCCAGCCTGCATCCGCTCTTTTCAGTGCATCACACGCCGAGAACCTATGGGCTGGAGAGCTACATCTCCATTCCTATCGTCAAAGCCAATGGAGACTTTTTTGGCACGCTGTGTGCGATCGACTCCGTCCCGGCCAATCTCGACGAACCGGCCATCGCCAAGACGCTGACGCTGTTCGCGCAACTGATCGCCATGAGCCTCGACACGCAAACGCGTCTGCACGCCGCCAAAGCCGAACTGGACAGTGCCAATGAGATGGGCCGGCTGCGCGAGCAGTTCATCGCGGTCCTGGGGCATGATCTGCGCACACCGCTGAGCGCCATTCGCATGAGTGCCGATTTGCTCGAAACCAAAACCCAGGACAAGCGTTCGCTCAATTTCATCGCGGCGATCCGCACCAGTTCTGTACGCATGGGTGTGCTGATAGAAAACATCCTCGACTTTGCCCGCGGACGCCTCGGCGGCGGCATTCCAGTGCAGCGAAAACTGGTAGACGACTTGCAGCGCACGCTGCGGATGACGCTTGAAGAGATTCAGGTGTCCCATCCGCAGGCAACGTTCATTCATACGCTGGATGTGCCGACAGGTGTTTATTGCGATGCGTTGCGCATCAGCCAGATGCTCTCCAATCTGCTGGGCAATGCGGTCACCCATGGTTCAACCAGTGAACCGATCATCCTCAACGCCTGGGCCGAAAACGACGAGATTGTGATCTCGCTGACCAACCAGGGCACACCGATTGCGCCGCAGTTGATGCCGCTGCTGTTCGAGCCCTTCTCCCGCTCCGAAGCCGGGCAGCGCTGCGAAGGACTGGGCCTGGGCCTTTACATCGCTTCGCAGATTGCGACGGCACATAACGGCAGCTTGAGCGTCACCTCAGACCGCGAATCGGGAACCTGTTTTGTCGCGAGGTTCCCGGCGCAATTCAAATGGGTTTGAGCCCGTGGCCCCCGAACATGCCGGAAAAAATCGACGCGACTCGCCCCCTCAAAATCCAAGCAAAAAAACCCCGCAACCCAATCAAGGGGCGGGGCAAAAAATTGGTTGGTTGCGGCCAACCAAAGGAGCTCTGTCAGATACGGTTAACGGGCGCAGTCAGATGCAGTCCTGGGCTGCCCGTTCAAAACTTGATGGCAGGAAGTTCGAGGCCAGCAGGTGGCGCTCGTAAAGGAACACCTTGCCGCCGCTGCCGGCCTTGTAGGCTTCCAGCACGTTGTCCGCCGAAACCTTGCTCGGCACCACGATCCGGTAACTGCGCTGGGTCTGCGAGACGGTCGGGTTCAGCGCAATGCCCTGCAACTTGGGCACGACGCAATCGGCGTATTGCGCAGGCGTCTTGCGGGTCTGCAAAGTCAGGGTCGGGTCGTTCGGTGCAGAGGCGCAGCCGGCCAGCAGCACGGAAGCGACAGCCATGGCAGAAACAGATAGAGGACGCATCGGTGTAATCCTGAAAATAAAGTTTCGGTTCAACCGGCAACGGTTCAGCTTCACGGCGTTGCCATTGGGGTTGCGATGTTCAGCTTGCCGAGACCAACGCCTTTAGCGAGCTGTCGAACTGCTTCAATGCGTTGAGTTGCAAGTCACGTTGCTTGTCGATCTGCGCGGCGATTTGCGGTGCCGCCAGGTTATGTACCCAGACCGACGGCATCTGCTTTTCTACAGCGCCTTCAGCCTTGCCGATGTATTGCAGGTCGGCGTCGTAGAACCGCGCGGTAAAACGCGCTTCGACCAGATCGTTGCGTTGGGTCAGCAGACGATTGAACGTGTCGAGTTTCACCACCACATCGGGATGGGCCTGCACCAACGCGTCGAGGCTGTCGTAGACGGTCACGGACAAGAACTGCTGTTGTAACGAACTCATCAACCAGTCGATGGCCAGCTCCGGATCGGAACTGGCGACGAAAGCGTCGCGAATCCGCGAGTCGAGCGCATCTTTCGCGCCGTTGATGGCCATGTCGTGATAACGCTCAAGGTATTGCAGGTTGTCCAGGGTGTTTTCGCTGTACAGCACGCCAACAGTCTGCGAATGCTGCAACGTGGCGCTGCTGCCGGTGATGGTTTGTAAATGACACGACCGGGCATTGTCGGCGTATGTCGGTGTAGCGACAGCCCCCATCAGCAGGGCCGCCAGAGCCAGTCGAGTCAGAATGTTCATCGCGCAAATTCCTTGAGCTGCGTGTTCGATGGGGCGATTTTCCGCCCATCGCCGGCAAAGCAGAACTTGCGTTTATTGATGGTCACTATTACTTCTACCGATAGTTGCGCAATGTGCAGACTGATTACACACTCGATCACAACTAGAACAAGATGAATGAGGAATCCTCCTTGAGAACATTTGACCTGATCCGCGACGCCGTTCTGTCCGAATATCGCGATCGCGTGGCTGAATACCTGGTCCAGTACGAAAGTGTCCTGCTGAACAAGGATGACGCTGACCGGCAGCTGATTCGGGACACCGCCAATCAGTTGCGCGGCTATTTGCGCGGGCTGAACACCACGCGGGTTTTGGGTATGGCGTATTGGGAAGAGCTGGATCGACGGGTGGTCGACACATGGATCACGCCTGAAGAATGACCGAGAATTCAGACGCATTCGCCTGACCGGGCTCACTACTTCAGAATGACCACACCCATGTCCAGCCTCGATACCTCACTGCAAGACAGCGCCGCGCCCGAAGGCGTTTGCTACGGCTGCGGCGGCAGCAACCCCCACGGCCTGCACATCAAGAGCCATTGGCATGAAGACGGAGTGCACGTCATCGCCGAGCATCTGCCGGATGCCAAATACTGCGGCTGGCCGGATCTGGTCTACGGCGGACTGATCGCGATGCTCGTCGACTGCCATTCCAACTGGACGGCGATGGCCTGTCACTACCGCGCAGAAAACCGCGAAGCCGGCACCCTGCCCCGCATCGATTGCGTCACTGGCAACCTCGGCATCAAGTTCATCAAACCGACACCGATGGGCGTAGCGCTGACCTTGCGGGCGAAAGTCGAGGGTGAGGTCGGGCGTAAAACCCGGGTGATTTGCGAGGTGTTTGCGGGCGACGTGCTGACAGCGGTGGGTGATTCGGTATTTGTGCGAGTCGATACCGGGCAGTTGGCGGATGTTGCGCATAAGCGCTAAGGACAGCCTCAATGGATCTACTGATTCGAACCGCAACCCGCGATGATGCGCCTGCCATCAGCCGAGTGATTATCGCGGCCCTGCGCGAATCCAATGCTCAGGACTACTCCCAAGAGATCATCGACCTGGTTGAGCAAGGCTTCTCCCCTGCAGCCATCCTGCACTTGCTGACTCAGCGTCGGGTGTACGTAGCGACCATTGAACGGCACATCGTTGCAACGGCCAGTCTTGATCGGGATGTGGTTCGAAGCGTATTCGTTGATCCACCCCATCAAGGCGCCGGAATCGGCAAAAAACTGATGGAGACGCTTGAGTCAATGGCCATCAACGAAGGTTTACAGCGCCTGCGCGTGCCCTCCTCTATTACCGCCGAAGGTTTTTATGCCTCGCTGGGCTTCGAGAAAATCCGCGATGAGTTTCACGGCGCCGAGCGCACGGTCATCATGGAGAAATGGCTGAGCCAAGTGTAGGACATGCAAACCTGTGGCAAGGAAGCTTACTCACTCGCCACAGGTGCGCATTTCAAGATCAACCCTTCACATTCGCCCGCGCCGAATGCAGCTTCTTATAGCTCTCGATCAAGCGCAAATGCCGATCAAGGCCTTCCAGCTTCATGCTCGTCGGCGTCAAACCATAGAAACGCACGCTGCCGCTCACCGAACCAATGGCCGCGTCCATGCGCTCGTTGCCAAACATGCGGCGGAAGTTGGCTTCGTAGTCGGCCAGTTCCAGATCTTCGTCCAGCTCCATTTCCAGTACCACGTTCACCGCTTGGTAGAACAAGCCGCGTTCGACGGTGTTGTCGTTGTATTGCAGGAAGGCTTCGACGAGGTCTTTCGCCTGATCAAACTTTTGCAGCGCGAGGTAAATCAGCAGGCGCAGCTCAAGGATGGTCAGCTTGCCCCACGGCGTGTTGTCGTCGAACTCGATGCCGATCAGGGTGGTGATGTCGGTGTAATCGTCCAGCTCGCTTTTTTCCAGACCCTGCGCGAGGTTACGCAGGCCGACTTTGCTCAGGCTGTGCAGGTTGAGGATGTCGGCGCGAAATTGCAGGGCCTTGTTGGTGTTGTCCCAGATCAGGTCTTCGACCGGATAGATTTCCGAGTAGCCCGGCACCAGAATCCGGCAGGCCTTGGCGCCGATGTGCTCGTAGACCGCCATGTAGACTTCTTTGCCCATGTCTTCGAGGATGCCGAACAACGTTGCGGCTTCTTCGGCATTGGAGTTTTCGCCGTGACCGGAGAAGTCCCACTCGACAAACTCGAAATCAGCCTTGGCACTGAAGAAGCGCCACGACACCACACCGCTGGAGTCGATGAAGTGCTCGACAAAGTTGTTCGGCTCGGTCACTGCCTGCCCCGAAAAGGTCGGCTGCGGCAGATCGTTCAGGCCTTCAAAGCTGCGGCCCTGCAACAGCTCGGTCAGGCTGCGCTCCAGCGCGACTTCCAGGCTTGGGTGCGCGCCAAATGAGGCAAACACGCCGCCCGTGCGCGGGTTCATCAGGGTCACGCACATCACCGGGAATTCACCGCCCAGCGACGCATCCTTGACCAACACCGGGAAGCCTTGCTCTTCGAGGCCCTTGATGCCGGCGAGAATACTCGGGTATTTCTCCAGCACTTCCTGCGGAACATCCGGCAGCGCCATTTCACCTTCGAGGATTTCGCGTTTGACCGCGCGCTCGAAGATTTCCGACAGACACTGCACCTGCGCTTCGGCCAACGTGTTGCCGGCGCTCATGCCGTTGCTGAGGAACAGGTTTTCGATCAGGTTGGACGGGAAGTACACCGCTTCATTATCGGACTGGCGCACAAACGGCAGCGAGCAGATGCCACGCTGAGTGTTGCCGGAGTTGGTGTCATAGAGGTTCGAGCCACGCAACTCGCCATCGCGGTTGTAAATCTCAAGACAGTATTCGTCGAGGATCTCGCTCGGCAATTCGTCTTTTGGGCCAGGCTGGAACCAGCGCTCGTCCGGGTAGTGCACAAACTCTGCACTGGCGATGTCTTCGCCCCAGAACTGATCGTTGTAGAAGAAGTTGCAATTCAGCCGCTCGATGAATTCACCCAGCGCAGACGCCAGTGCACCCTCCTTGGTCGCGCCCTTGCCGTTGGTGAAGCACATCGGCGAGTGCGCGTCACGGATATGCAACGACCACACATTGGGCACGATATTGCGCCACGAAGCGATTTCGATTTTCATGCCCAGGTCGGCAAGGATTGCCGACATGTTGGCGATGGTCTGCTCCAGCGGCAGGTCCTTGCCGGCAATGTAGGTGCCCGCCTCCGAACCCGAGTGCGGCATCAGCAAGGCCTGGGCATCGGCGTCGAGGTTTTCGACTTCTTCGATGATGAATTCCGGGCCGGTCTGCACGACCTTCTTCACCGTGCAGCGGTCGATCGAGCGCAGGATGCCCAAGCGATCCTTTTCAGATATGTCGGCCGGCAATTCGACCTGGATCTTGAAGATCTGGTTGTAGCGGTTTTCCGGGTCGACAATGTTGTTTTGCGACAGGCGAATGTTTTCCGTAGGGATATTGCGCGTGTCGCAGTACAACTTCACAAAGTAAGCCGCACACAAGGCCGACGACGCCAGGAAGTAGTCGAACGGCCCCGGTGCCGAGCCATCGCCCTTGTAGCGGATGGGCTGATCGGCGATCACCGTGAAGTCGTCGAACTTGGCTTCAAGTCGAAGGTTGTCGAGAAAGTTGACCTTGATTTCCATGCGGGATTACCAGAATACGGCTAAACGAATGGCGGCCATTATCCGGTTTTTGAGCGGGAAGTCTTGTGCTTTCGGGATTCGCCGCTGACCGGGGCGACGCCGTCTTCGGCGCGCAAAGCCTTCTGCGGCGCGGCTTGGGCGGGTCAGTCGTCACTTGTTGCAAACTGGCAAAAGCAAAGTCTCCCGGTGTTCACTACGCTTCTACAGATTCCGATCAGCATGATCCTGAAGAAGAATCTGAACATTGCACCCGCGACACTGTTCTAGATTCAGAAGACAGCGGATCAAGGACGAGCGATTGGACATTTCCACTTACGCAGCGCCGCTTCCCCCCCGCCAGAGCATCGTCACCCGGCGTCTGGCGGTTGCCGTGGGTGCACTATTTGTCACTGGAGTGATTGCTGCTGCCGTTGCGTTGCTTGGCATCGCCAACAGACTGGATAAGGAAGAAGTCCGCAAAACCGAGTTCTACTCGGTTCGCGCCCTCGAAAATCGGATCACTGCCTCGAAAAACTACATCACCAGTTACGCCTACTGGACCACGGCCTATGAGCGTCTGAGCGATCAGGTCGACACCCAATGGGCCTATACCGAGCAAAACGTGGGTAAAACGCTGTTCACCGCTGACGGCTATGACGGCGTGTTCGTGCTGGATCGCGAGCGCACCAAATACGCCGTGGTTCGCGGACAAATGCTCGATACAGATATCGCGGCGTTCGTGGAGGTCAGCGTGACTTCACTGCTGGATCAGGTGCAAGGCCAAAGCGACTTGACCCAACCCGTCAGCCGCTACTCACTGTTCGAAGGCTGGCCGGCGCTGGTGTCGGCAGCGGTTATTTTGCCTAACGATGAGCGGCCGCAGAAGACTGCGCAGGAAACCTCTGTGCTGGTATTCGTCGACAAACTCACCCCGACCAAACTGCGCAAGATCGGCAGCGGTTACGGCTTGAAAAACCTGACCCTTGCCCTGGATGAAGCCCTTGACCCGGCGCGCCCGCGAGTGCCGCTGGACAGCACCGGTTATAGCCTGGTAGCCGATCTGGAGCGGCCGGGTCAGCAGTTATTGTGGTCACTGCTGCCCACCCTCGGTGCGACGATGGTGGTATTGATGCTACTGACTGCCTACTTCTTCCGCCACGCTTTGCGTTCGTCGCGGTATGTCGACGAAAGTTTTGCGGTGATGCAGTCCTCCAACCTTGCACTGGAAGCCGCCAACCTTGGCCTGGAAGCCAGTGAGGAACGTTTTCGTGCGGTGGCGGAAGCCGCTTCAGACTGGATCTGGGAGGTCGACCGACATCTGTCGCTGACCTATCTGTCGGCGCGATTCAGCGAAGTGACCGGTTACCCGCAAACCCTTTGGCAGGGCAAGGACATCGGTCAACTGCTGTTTTGCGACACCACGCCGCTGGAACTGTGGCTGAAGAAACTCAACGAGGAAGGTCACGCCAGCGACCTGCGTTGCACCTACCGTGACCATTGCGGCCAGCAACGTCATTGCCGTCTTTCGGCTCGCCCTATCTTCGACAAACATGTCGTCATCGGTTATCGCGGCACTGCCAGCGATATCACCGACGAGGTCGCCGCCCATGCGCAAATCCAGCACTTGTCCATGCACGATGCCCTAACCGGGCTGCCCAATCGCAACAAACTCGCGCGCTATCTGGATGAAGCGCTGATGCTCAGGGAGCACGCGCCGGCGCTGTCGCTGCTGATGATCGATCTGGACAACTTCAAACCGATCAATGATTCGCTCGGCCATCCTGCCGGCGATGCGGTGCTGCAAGAAGTCGCAGCCCGTTTGCGTGAATGCACCCGCGACGATGACATCGTCGCCAGGCTTGGCGGCGACGAATTTGTCGTGGTGCTCAATGGCATGGACACGCCTAACGAAATCGACAAGTTCTGCACCCGCCTGATCGGCAACCTGCATCAACCGGTGATCTTCGAACATCACCCGCTGCACATCGGCGCCAGCATCGGCATCGCCCTTAGCCGACGCCACGGCTACATCCCCAGCGAGCTGATCCGCTACGCCGACATTGCGCTGTACCAGGCCAAATCCGAGGGCAAGAACACCTGGTGTTATTTCGAAGCGCACATGAGCGACCAGATCCAGACACGCCGGCAAATGGAAGACGACCTGCGCCATGCGCTCAAGCACAACGAGTTTATCCTGCACTACCAGCCGCGTTACAAAGTTGATGGAAAGCAGATCGTTTCAGTCGAAGCACTGGTGCGCTGGCAGCATCCGACCAAGGGTTTGCTTGGGCCCGACCTGTTTATTTCGTTAGCGGAGCAGACAGACCTCATCGTCCCGCTCGGGCGCTGGGTGTTGCGTGAGGCTTGCGAAACGGCGCTGACGTGGCCGGAAGACATCTTGCTATCGGTCAATCTGTCGCCTGCGCAATTCGCCATGACCGACGTGGTCGAGGATGTCCGCGAAGTGCTTGTCGACACTCGCTTCCCGGCCAGTCGACTGGAGCTTGAGATCACCGAAAACGTCATGCTCAACGATACCGACGGCGCGCTGACCACCATGAACGCTCTTAAAGAGCTGGGCGTGCGCCTGAACATGGACGACTTCGGCACCGGATACTCATCGCTCGGTTACCTGCGCGCGTATCCGTTCGATGGCATCAAGATCGACAAGCGCTTCATCGCCTCGATCAGCAGTGGTGCCAATGATCGGGCGGTGGTGCAGGCGATCATCGGCCTAGGCAAGGCCATGGGCCTGACCGTCACTGCTGAAGGCGTCGAAACCGCGGAGCAACTGGACATTCTGGGGGCTGATCAATGCAATGAAGTACAGGGTTACTTCATGAGTCGTCCGATCGACAAAACCGAGTTTATGCGTCTGCTGCAAACGTCGAGAAGTGGCCAGGCAGAGCAACCGAAGGCGAAAAAAGGCCGCGTCAGGAGCGGCCTGAATCTTGAAGGTTTGTAAGGCGGGTCAACCGTTTGAGCGCGATCAGCTACGCGTGTGACTCGTGTCGCTGGTGAACACACTGCCCGCATCCCGAACCAACTGCCGCCATTCGGCGCTGGTAATCAGCCCCGCCTCCTCCATTTCATCCGCCGCCTTGAGCAGTTCGTCGTACTGCTGCTCCGGATCCATCTGCGATTGCGACTGGGTCGCCAGTTTGCGCCATGCCGCCAGTAATTCTTTCTTGCGCTGATCGAACATAGGGTTTAACTCATGGGGGACTTCCCTAATAGAAAGAAGCGGTGGCGCGGTGGTTCAGCGCAGTCGACGGGCGGAAGGCTGACCCATGAGCCTTCCGATACCGGCACAAATCGGTGACAGGTTTTGGGCCGAGAGCGAGCCGTCAGAACTTGTCTGCAACACGTCTGTACTGATAATCCGGTTCACGGTACTTGCCCGGTTTCTGCCGCTTGGGCAGCGTGACCGGCTCGTGTGCGACGTCCTCATAGGGAATGCGGCTCAACAGATCAGTGATGATGTTCAGTCGCGCCCGGCGTTTGTCGTTGGAATCGGCCACCAGCCAAGGGGCGTGGTTGGTGTCGGTATGCTTGAACATCTCGTCACGCGCGCGTGAGTAGTCATACCAACGGCTGTAGGACTTAAGATCCATCCCCGTCAGCTTCCAGGTTTTGCGGCCATCGTTGATTCGCGCTTCCAGCCGACGTGTCTGCTCCTGCGGGCTGACCTCCAGCCAGTATTTGATCAGGATCACCCCAGACTCGACGATTGCGCGCTCGACCAGCGGCGTTGATCTGAGGAACTTGTTGGCTTGCTCTTCGGTGCAGAAACCCATCACCCGTTCGACGCCCGCGCGGTTGTACCAACTGCGATCGAAGATCACCACTTCGCCCGCAGCTGGCAAATGTGGCAGGTAGCGCTGGACGTACATCTGACTTTTCTCGCGTTCTGTTGGCGCCGGCAGCGCCACGACGCGAAAGATCCGTGGGCTGACCCGTTCGGTGATCGCCTTGATTGTCCCGCCCTTCCCCGCACCATCGCGGCCCTCGAAGACGATACAAACCTTCACGCCCTTGGCGATAACCCACTCCTGCAATTTGACCAGCTCGACGTGCAGCGTGCGTAACTGCTCCAGGTAATCCTTGTTTTTCAACCTGGGGGTTTCAGGCGTCTTTGCGGCTTTCTTCTTGTCCTTTGCCATGGTCGAGCCCTCACTGATTGGGAATTTGCTGTGAACCAGACTCGTGAGATTAGTTTATGGCGCGTTGTTTTCCATTCCCGGACAATAAGCAAAATCGCGATGTGTTTCCTTCGTTCTTTCTAACGTCGCACTGTTCATTGCCCGTGCCTGTCTTGTCTGGAGTTTTCTCGATGCCTTCGCCCAATTCCCTGCCCACCGCGCTGTTGGGGCTGGCCCTCGCTTGCCCGACCATGGCCCAGGCTCAAGGTATGGAGTTGGGGCAGGTGCTGATTTCCGCCGAGGATCGCAGCGGCACCGACGCGGCTGTCGACGACGCCAAGGTGCGCCTGGCCGAAGTGCCCGGCGCCACCAACGTGGTCGACATGCGCCAGCCGCTGCAGGGCCGTGTGGCGAGCAATCAGGATGTGCTGGCCTATCAGCCGGGGGTTTATGCGCAGTCGGCGGGTAACGAAGGTGTGAAGATTTCGATTCGCGGCTCGGGCATCAATCGTGCGCCAGGCGCTCATGCTTCTGGGCTTTACACAATGCTCGACGGCTTGCCGCTGACCGGCCCCGGCGGCACGCCTTACGAATTGCTCGAACCATTGTGGGTCGACCATGTTGAAGTGCTGCGCGGCGCCAACGGCTTCGATCGCGGCTCGCTGGCCCTCGGTGGCGCCATCGATTACGTCAGCCATACCGGCTACGACGCGCCGAAACTGCAAGTCCGCTATGCCGCCGGCAGCCACGGTTATCAGCAGCGTCAGGTCAGTTCCGGGCAAGTACTCGGCGACTTCGATTACTACGTGTCGTTGACCGATGCGAACGCCGACGGCTATCAGGATCACACCGCCAGCGAAAGCAAAGGCCTGATTGCCAACTTCGGTTATCGCTTCAACCCGAACCTGGAAACCCGCTTCTATATCCGCTACCGCGAAACTGACAACGACCTCGCCGGACGCGTGACCAAGCACTCCATCGAACACGACCCACGGGCAGCCAACCCGGCGTACGTGTCGCGCGATGACAGCCGCAAGCAGCCGGGCAGCACCTTCATCGGCAACAAGACCACCTTCTATATCGACGACGATTCCAGCATCCAGACCGGCCTTGTTTACCACGACTACCCGATGGATCTGCGCGAAGGTCCGAATCGTCTGAAGGTTGCCTACACGGACGTCAGCGGCACCTTCGACTACAAGCGCCGCGACACTTTGTGGGGCATGGAAAGCCGCAGCAATGTGGGCCTGCGTGTGACCAAACATCTGCCCAACGATGGCGCCAGTGAGTTTGTGCGCATCCCCACCGGCAACACCGCCGCCTACGCACCGGGCACGCGCATGCGCAACTTCACCTATCAGGGCTCTGACACCGTTTTGCATTTCGGTAACGACTTGGAAATCGCCGATGACCTGTGGCTGACAACCGGCCTCGCCGCCATCTACACCCGCCGCGAAAGTGCCGTCACCTATCCGCAGAGCGGAGGCAAAACCAGCATGAACGACTGGGACTACGCGCCCCGTCTCGGTCTGCGCTACCAGGTGACCCCGGTTCTGCAAGTGTTCGGCAACCTCAGCCGCTCGGTCGAAGCGCCGCACCCGTGGTCGCTGATCTACAGCTCCAACGTGCGCTTCCCTGCCAACAGTGGCGCGGCGACTGGTACGCAAAAAGACCCGATCGAACTACAAAACCAGACCGCGACCACCCTCGAACTCGGCGGTCGTGGCGACAGCGCCGTGGGCGAATGGAGCCTGGCCTGGTACTACGCGCAAGTGCGCCACGAGTTGCTTTCGGTGCTGCCAGATGCCACCGCGGTCACGCCGTATGAGCTCAACGCCAGCCCCACCGTGCACCAGGGTGTCGAAGCCAGCCTGAACAGCAAACTCTGGTCTTCCGCCGACGGGCAGCAGTTAAGTTTGCGTCAGGCATACACCTTCAGCGATTTCCACTACCGTGATGATGATCGCTTCGGTGATAACCGCCTGCCGGGGTTGCCGATGCATTATTACCAGGGTGAATTGCGCTACGACTGGCCGCAGGGTTTCTTCGCCGCTTTGAACACCCAACTGGTGTCGAAAGTTGCAGTGGATTACGCCAATAGTTACTACGCCGATCCGTACGCGCTGTTCGGCGCGACGCTGGGGTACAACGCGCCGAAGGGTGACTGGCAGACCTGGGTGGACATGCGCAATTTGACCAACAAACACTATGCGGCGACGGTCACGCCGGGGTATGACGACAAGGGGCTGGATGCGGCGCGGTCGACGCCGGGTGAAGGGATGGGAGTTTATGTCGGGGTTTCGTGGAGTTTGCTCTGAGGCCACGACGAGCTAGGTAAATACGCCGCCAATCTCTGCGGGCCAACGATCAGCCATTTCAGACTGAGAATAGAAAGCTTTGCCATTGACGACGTCCCTCTTCGCCGGGCGCAAGGGACGTTCGAAAGGTAGCGCTTCGGGGCTCAGTGCCCGGCAACCACCGGCCGTCCATGTCCACGCGGCCCCGACTTGAAGCCATGCCCTCGCGCCCGCCAGACAATGGCAAACCCGACAGCCACCAGCAGCGTCATCGCCCACGGAAAAGACGCAACGCCCCATGTATCCAGCAGTACCCCACCGACAACGCCGCTGCCGGCAATTGCGCTATTCCATGCCACCACATTCAGTGACAACGCCACGTCTGCGCCATCGCCGGCAGCATCAGCCAGCGCGGTTTGCAGCAACGTCGCGGCGCCGCCAAAGCTCAATCCCCACACCGCTACTGCGATATAGATTACTTCCGGCACACGCCCTGAAAAACCCAGCACCACGCAAACCGCCGCAAATGCCGCGAGGCTGACGAGTGTAGTTTTTCGCAACAGCGGCTCAACCAATTTCGCCGTCAACCAGATCCCCACCAGCGCAGCGATCCCGAAGACCAGCAACACCAGATCCACCCGACTTTCCAACCCCGCCGACGCCACGAACGGTGCGATGTAGGTGTAGAGGATGTTGTGCGCGAGCATCCAGCTGATCACCACCGCCAGCACCGGCCGCACACCCGGCGTGGTCAGCACACTGCGCAGCGACATGCGTTGGTGCGCGGGCTGTGGTGGGTAGTCAGGTACTTTCACCAATACCCAAACGATCAGAATCACCGTCAGGCCCGACATGATGCCAAACGCGGTGCGCCAACCCACCAGACCACCCAGCCATGTACCGAGTGGCACACCCAGCGACAGCGCAATTGGTGTGCCGACCATGGCCAGCGCCAACGCCTTGCCCTGCTGATCGGGCTCGACCATTCGGCGCGCGTAACCGGCCAACAAGCTCCACGTCAACCCGGCTGATACGCCAGCGAAGAAGCGCGCCACCAGCGTCACGCCGTAGTGAGAGGACAGCGCCGTAATGGTATTGAACAGCAAGAAACCGACGATAGTCAGCAACAGCACGTTACGCCGGCGCCAGCCACGGGTCGCGATGGTCATCGGGATGACCGCCAGCACCGAGCCCAACGCATAGGCCGTGACCATCTGGCCGGCCATCGACGGAGAGATCGCCAGGCCTTCGCTGATCAACGGCAGCAAACCGGCAGGTAGGGTTTCGGTGACGATGCAGATAAAGCCAGTCATGGCCAACGCCAGCAACGCCCCAATTGGCAGGCTCTTCGGCGTCGCCGATAAGGTGATTGAGGGGGTCACGGGAAATTCCTTGAGTGGTGGTTACAGATATAAATACCGATCGATATAAAATACTGATGGCAGCGACCACTCGTTGTCAACGATTTATGTATCGTCTAGTATTTAAATCATCTCACCGAGGAATTCTGAAATGGCAAGAACGGGCCGCCCCCGCAATTTCGACCGCGACGACGCCGTCGAGCAAGCCATGCAATTGTTCTGGCAACACGGCTATGACTCCACCTCCCTCGCCCTGCTGAAAGCACAATTGGGCGGCGGAATTTCCGCGCCGAGCTTTTACGCGGCGTTCGGCTCAAAGGAAGCCCTGTTTGATGAATGCGTGCAGCGTTACCTGGTGACCTTCGCTCAAGTTACCCAATGCCTGTGGGACGAAACACTGCCACCACGCCAAGCCATCGAAACCGCGCTGCGCCAGTCGGCACGCATGCAGTGCGAGGATGGCCACCCCAAGGGTTGCATGGTTACCCTTGGCGTAATGAGCGCACCCAGCCCCGAAAACGCCCGAGTGGTCGAAGCCCTCACCCAGTCACGTGCAAGGACTCGTGCGGGGATCCTGGCGTGCGTCAACCGAGGAATGAGTGCTGGTGAGTTACCGGCCAGTACTGTCGCAGCCGCCCTAGCGACGGTTTTTGACAGTTTCCTGCAGGGGATTTCCATCCTCGCTCGGGATGACACCTCGATTGAAGTGATTGATGCGGCGATCACTCAGGTATTGATGACGTGGGACATGTCTGGCAGGGATTGAACAGAGACGGAGCGGCACGTAATGAAAAGCTGCAAGATGGTTTCCCCCTGCCTGTCATTATTGACTGTGTGAATTGATTCTTGGTGACTACCGGACTATATCCACAAATGCTGTAAGAACTTTCCTGCGGGCAAAACAAAACCCCAACTGCTTTCGCAATTGGGGTTTCGGAATTTAATCTTGACGATGACCTACTCTCACATGGGGAAACCCCACACTACCATCGGCGATGCATCGTTTCACTGCTGAGTTCGGGATGGGATCAGGTGGTTCCAACGCTCTATGGTCGTCAAGAAATTCGGGTACTGAGTCGTGACCAGTTGGCCTCGCTTCAGCAAATTGGGTATGTGATAGCTTTCGGTGTTTTGTGAACATCGAACTTTCGGTTCGTTTCGTCTTCACACACCGCAATCTGATGCTCTTTCGAGTAGTCAAATTGCTTGGGTGTTATATGGTCAAGCCTCACGGGCAATTAGTATTGGTTAGCTCAACGCCTCACAGCGCTTACACACCCAACCTATCAACGTCGTAGTCTTCGACGGCCCTTCAGGGAACTCAAGGTTCCAGTGAGATCTCATCTTGAGGCAAGTTTCCCGCTTAGATGCTTTCAGCGGTTATCTTTCCCGAACATAGCTACCCGGCAATGCCACTGGCGTGACAACCGGAACACCAGAGGTTCGTCCACTCCGGTCCTCTCGTACTAGGAGCAGCCCCTCTCAAATCTCAAACGTCCACGGCAGATAGGGACCGAACTGTCTCACGACGTTCTAAACCCAGCTCGCGTACCACTTTAAATGGCGAACAGCCATACCCTTGGGACCGGCTTCAGCCCCAGGATGTGATGAGCCGACATCGAGGTGCCAAACACCGCCGTCGATATGAACTCTTGGGCGGTATCAGCCTGTTATCCCCGGAGTACCTTTTATCCGTTGAGCGATGGCCCTTCCATACAGAACCACCGGATCACTAAGACCTACTTTCGTACCTGCTCGACGTGTCTGTCTCGCAGTCAAGCGCGCTTTTGCCTTTATACTCTACGACCGATTTCCGACCGGTCTGAGCGCACCTTCGTACTCCTCCGTTACTCTTTAGGAGGAGACCGCCCCAGTCAAACTACCCACCATACACTGTCCTCGATCCGGATAACGGACCTGAGTTAGAACCTCAAAGTTGCCAGGGTGGTATTTCAAGGTTGGCTCCACGCGAACTGGCGTCCACGCTTCAAAGCCTCCCACCTATCCTACACAAGCAAATTCAAAGTCCAGTGCAAAGCTATAGTAAAGGTTCACGGGGTCTTTCCGTCTAGCCGCGGATACACTGCATCTTCACAGCGATTTCAATTTCACTGAGTCTCGGGTGGAGACAGCGCCGCCATCGTTACGCCATTCGTGCAGGTCGGAACTTACCCGACAAGGAATTTCGCTACCTTAGGACCGTTATAGTTACGGCCGCCGTTTACCGGGGCTTCGATCAAGAGCTTCGCGTTAGCTAACCCCATCAATTAACCTTCCGGCACCGGGCAGGCGTCACACCCTATACGTCCACTTTCGTGTTTGCAGAGTGCTGTGTTTTTAATAAACAGTCGCAGCGGCCTGGTATCTTCGACCGGCATGAGCTTACGGAGCAAGTCCTTCACCCTCACCGGCGCACCTTCTCCCGAAGTTACGGTGCCATTTTGCCTAGTTCCTTCACCCGAGTTCTCTCAAGCGCCTTGGTATTCTCTACCCAACCACCTGTGTCGGTTTGGGGTACGGTTCCTGGTTACCTGAAGCTTAGAAGCTTTTCTTGGAAGCATGGCATCAACCACTTCGTCATCTAAAAGATGACTCGTCATCAGCTCTCGGCCTTAGAATCCCGGATTTACCTAAGATTCCAGCCTACCACCTTAAACTTGGACAACCAACGCCAAGCTGGCCTAGCCTTCTCCGTCCCTCCATCGCAATAACCAGAAGTACAGGAATATTAACCTGTTTTCCATCGACTACGCTTTTCAGCCTCGCCTTAGGGACCGACTAACCCTGCGTCGATTAACGTTGCGCAGGAAACCTTGGTCTTTCGGCGTGGGTGTTTTTCACACCCATTGTCGTTACTCATGTCAGCATTCGCACTTCTGATACCTCCAGCAAGCTTCTCAACTCACCTTCACAGGCTTACAGAACGCTCCTCTACCGCATCATCCTAAGATGATACCCGTAGCTTCGGTGTATGGTTTGAGCCCCGTTACATCTTCCGCGCAGGCCGACTCGACTAGTGAGCTATTACGCTTTCTTTAAAGGGTGGCTGCTTCTAAGCCAACCTCCTAGCTGTCTAAGCCTTCCCACATCGTTTCCCACTTAACCATAACTTTGGGACCTTAGCTGACGGTCTGGGTTGTTTCCCTTTTCACGACGGACGTTAGCACCCGCCGTGTGTCTCCCATGCTCGGCACTTGTAGGTATTCGGAGTTTGCATCGGTTTGGTAAGTCGGGATGACCCCCTAGCCGAAACAGTGCTCTACCCCCTACAGTGATACATGAGGCGCTACCTAAATAGCTTTCGAGGAGAACCAGCTATCTCCGAGCTTGATTAGCCTTTCACTCCGATCCACAGGTCATCCGCTAACTTTTCAACGGTAGTCGGTTCGGTCCTCCAGTTAGTGTTACCCAACCTTC
>NZ_CP166787.1:0-2682500 GCF_059695715.1 Pseudomonas sp. LBUM1668 | reverse complement strand
CCGACCATCAGGCCCTGGCTGTGTTCGTTGCTGCTTTCGGCGTGGGAGGAGCCGTCGGTGCCGAGGTAGCCTGCGAGCGCAGTGGTCCACAAACGGTATTGGCCGATTTTCAGGTCGGTGCCGCTGGCGAACGGTGCGGCGGCCTGGTCGATCAGCGCGTTCTGGCGCAGCAGGTAGCTGGCCGCGTCGGCGTGGACCTGACCGCCAACCGTGGATTCGACACCGCCGAGGGTTCCGGCATCGATGGCTGATTGCAGGTAGTAGTTATAGGCGCTGTAGCTGCCTGACAAGTCAGAGTTCTGTAACTGTCGCAGCAACTCGGCACCTGCCGCAGCGTTGCCGACCAGACCCGCCTGACCCGGCAAGCTGTTGTACTCGACCAGTTTGCCGCGCAGGACATAGATCGTTTCCTGTGACAGACCCAAACCTTGTTTCAGGTAGTTATCCATCGTGCCGTACTGCGCGGCCACTTCATCGAGACCTGCCTGCAAGTAACTTGCCTCGACGCCGAGTAACGGCTCATAGATAACCGCCATGCTCGGCGGTAGTGCCTTCAATGTCGCGGCGACGCGAGCGGCAGTGTAATCGTTGGTCGCCAGATAGTTGGCCATGATCGTCGCATCGTCGAGGCCAGCGATACTCTGCAACACAGCGGCCGTCCAGCCTGTACGGTCCTTGCCAGCGGTGCAGTGGAATAGCTGGGCAGCATCGACACTCGCGAGCTCGTTGAACAATTTGCCGAACTGGCCGCGCATTCCCGCATCGCTGACGAACGCGCGATTGGTCTGCTCCATCATCGCGATGGCGTCGGCGGCGCTTTTGAACGAGACCGTAGTGATGTTCGCACCGGAGGTGGTGCTGCCGATGATGTCGATGTTTTCGTAAGTCGCACCGGTAAGCAGCGTGTCCGGGGTCGCTGCGATTTCGCTTGGGGTGCGCAGGTCGTAAATGGCCTTGATGCCCAGACTGTTGAGGGTATCCAGATCCGCCGCCGATGGGGTCAACGCATTGGAACGGTAAAACACGCCGCTGCGCATCGTGCCGTCATTGGCCGTGGAGTACGCGGTGGTGAGGCCGGCGATATCGCGGAAGTTGTCGATGCTGCTCAGGCGCGGCGTATCGAGCGGGAGGGATTCGGCGGCGTTAGCAGCGGCGATGGACAGACTCATAACGGACAGCGAAAACAGAAGACGTCGGAACACAGTGCAGCCTCATGGAATAAGCGTTGGGCTGGCTACTATCGGTAATGAAGTGATACTGAATATGACAGATTGAGTGCAGATGGAAATGGCGGCGCGATCGGGCCGTGCGGTGCGCGATCTGTCCATCCATGGGAGTCGCAAGCCAAATCCATGTAGGAGCATTCGAGTGAGACGAGGCTGCGATCCTTTGATCTGGCTTTTAAAAACCAGGATCAAAAGATCGCAGCGTGCCGCAGCTCCTACATGGATATGCTTCAGTGATTAGCGATCACCTGAATCTGTGTGATCCCCACCCGCTCGGCCTGCTGCAGAATCTCCTGCGGCGTCGAGTTTGCGGTGGGCATGATCAGGCCGTTTTCGGCATCACCCAGATGCAGTTCCAGCAGATGCATGGCCGCCTCGTGATCGGCCAATTGAGGCTCCTTGAGCTCGAAGGTGTGAGTGCGAGGCTCGCCGTTGAACAGGTATTCCAGAAGATAGGTGTGCATGGTTTCATCCAGGGTTGTAGGAAGAAGCAACTGTTTATCCTGACGCACCAGTCAGCTTTTAGTTCAACTGCATGTCGCTCCGTGCGCGCCTGGAGAAATGTCTTCACTCAATGCAAACTTTTCGCGCCACCCGGCGTCCTTTTCTTACACTCCCAAACAGCTGATCACAGCTAAGGACTGGCGATGACCTTCTTTATATTCCTTCTGGCCTGCGCGGCCGCCGCGACCACTGGCGTCATGTTCAAACCGGGCGAGTGGTATGAATCGCTGGCCAAACCCGGCTTCACGCCACCCAACTGGGCCTTTCCGGTGGCCTGGACAGTGATCTATCTGTTGCTGGCCTGGGCGGGTTACCGCTTGAGCCTTATTCCCGGGAGTCAGACGGTGCTGGCTTTGTGGGCCGCGCAGATTGCCCTGAATACACTGTGGACTCCGGTGTTCTTCGGCGCACATCAAATTCTTGCCGCCATGGTGATCCTGACGCTGCTCTGGCTGGTGGTTGCGGCAATGGTGGTACTGGCCGTGCAGCTTGATCTGATCACTGGTTTAATCCTGTTTCCATATCTGGCATGGCTATGCGTCGCCGCGGCGTTGAATTTCTCCATTCTGATCAAGAACCGCTGATGAATACATTCACCCGAAAAGCACCTTGGCCGGAGGGCGAGCGCGAGTTGGCGCAGGTACACGCCTTCAACAAAAAACTCGCCTGGTTGCCGCGCTTCAAAATTCGCAATCGCGTGCTGCCGAGGATGATTCAAACGCTGCTGCGCGCCAGTCAGATCGGCGGCGCGAGCAAGCTGCGCAAACATGGCCTCACGGCTGAAAGAAGGGTGATTGATAGCGGCGGCATGCCGGTGGCCGTGCGGATCATTCGGCCCAAAGGTCGAGCAAAAGGTGTTGTGCTGGATTATCACGGTGGCGGCTGGGTGATCGGCAACGCGCAGATGAATGACAACTTCAACGTTGCCATCGTTAATACGTGCAATGTGACTGTCGTCTCGGTGGATTATCGGCTCGCGGTATCGACCCCCATTGAAGGAGTGATGCAAGACTGTCTGGCGGCGGCTCGATGGTTACTGACTGACGACGAGTTTGCCGATCTGCCGGTGATTGTCGTTGGCGAGTCGGCCGGAGGTCATCTGGCGGCAGCTACTTTGTTGGGGCTCAAGCAATCGCCCGATTTGCTGCAACGGGTAAGCGGCGCGCTGTTGTATTACGGGGTATACGATTTGACCGGCACGCCGAGCGTCCGCTCAGCGCCGCCGCAAACTTTGGTACTGGACGGTCCCGGCATGGTGGAAGCGTTGCGCATGCTCACGCCAGACCTGAGTGACGAAGAGCGCCGTCAGCCACCGTTGTCACCGCTGTATGGCGACTTCAGTGATTTCCCGCCGGCGCTGATGTTTGCCGGGGAACTCGATCCGCTACGCGACGACACCCTCGACATGGCCGAGCGCTGGATGCGATCGGCGCCTGTCGAGATGTACCTGCTGCCCTCCTCGCCCCACGGTTTCATCCATTTTCCAACCGCCATTGCTGAAAGCGTATTGAGCTACAGCCGTGAATGGATTTGCGCTAGGGTCGGCGGGCATTCGTTATTGAACTGACGTAAAACACCCGGCTGATAAGGCCGGGCTTCTTTTGAGAACTGCGATCAAGCCATGCACTCACACAGCACGGCGTTCGAGCAGCCGATCTGCACCACCTTCGGCAACCAGATTGCCCTTCAGGCGATCCGCACCATCAGCAGCCACAGCGTCGCTGAACAATGGGTCAGTCTGAGTGGCTGCTGCAACCGCATCGCTGAACAGTGGATCGGTTTGAGTAGCGCCGGCAACAGCATTCAGTGCGAACAGCGAGAAAGCGAGGCCGAGGATGGTTTGGCGTTTCATATTGATGTGCTCCGTGTGCAGTGGTTGGGTATGGAGCCGATCTTACGCCGCCCACTCGATATGAGAACCTGATTGGGTTAATGGCTGTTATTGACGCAGTCAATGATTCAATTGAACGCTTCAGCCTTGGAATTCGCCGACACGCCCTCATAACAATGACTACACCCGACATTCCCCGAGGGGAAGGACAGACCCATGACCAGCCAAACCGAAACTGCCATCCTCGCCGGCGGTTGCTTCTGGGGTATGCAGGACCTGCTGCGGCGCTACCCCGGTGTGTTGCAAACGCGGGTCGGCTACACCGGCGGCGATGTGCCAAATGCCACTTATCGCAACCATGGCAATCATGCCGAAGCGATCGAAATCGTCTTCGATCCCGCCGTGATCAGTTACCGGCAGATCCTCGAGTTCTTCTTTCAGATACACGATCCGAGCACACCCAATCGTCAGGGTAACGACCTCGGGCCCAGCTATCGCTCGGCGATCTACTACCTCAGCGAACAGCAACGCGATGTTGCCGAAGACACTGCAGCAGACGTTGACGCTTCAAAGTTGTGGCCAGGCCGCGTGATCACCGAAATCGAACCGGCAGGGCCCTTCTGGGAAGCGGAGCCGGAACACCAGGATTACCTGGAGCGTATTCCGAATGGCTACACCTGCCACTTTATCCGCCCGAACTGGAAGTTGCCCAAGCGCGACTGATAGCCAAAGTGAGTTCGCATATCTCCGACATCAGCCCCCGATACCCTTCTCTAAAAGGTACCGGGGGCTGTTCGGCTTTTCCCGTCAGCCTTTAGCAAACTCCGGCCCGTCAATGTGATACACCGTCGGCTCTTGCGAAAAGTAATCCTGCAAGCCCAGCATGAACCTCTGATGGTCATCACTCGCTTCAAAACCCGGGGTGTGATCCTCGAGTGTTTGCCATTGCACAATCAGGTTGAAGACCTCGGGACTTTCGATCCCTTGCGCGAACGTGTGACCGAGGTAACCCTTTGCGCGAGTAAGTAAGGGCGCGACCTCGGCAAACGCATGGCGGAACTGTTCTATTTGTTCTTTTCGAACGGGAAGCAAAGCGATTTCATAGATCATGGCGTGTCTCCAAATAGGTTTTCAATGTTTGAAAGTGCGTACTGACGCAATGAGACTGTCCTCGATGGCAATCGCGATCTTCCCTTGAATTCCATTGTTGGGGCTTTCCAGCCGGGCATGCGCGAGTGGAATGTCGGCAAGCGAATAGACGGCCCCCACGTGCGAGCGCAGTTGACCGCGTTCAATCAACGCGCTCAGTTCATCAAGCTTGCCGCGGTTTTGTCGGGTGAAAACGAAGTGATAACTGGCGTTCTTGCCCCAGGCCTGAACGACATTTTGTGGCTGCGCGATATCCACAATCGATACAACCCGCCCCAATTGAGCGAGCGCGTCGGGGCTGCGTGACAATGTGTTGCCGCCGATAGTGTCGAACACCACATCGACTCCGCGCCCAGCGGTTTCCCGCAGGATGGCGTCGACGTAATCCTCCTTTTCATAATCAATGATCACATCGGCCCCCATACTGCGTGCGAACTCACTGTTCGCTTCGCGCACGGTCGTGAACACCTTGGCGCCGATGGCTTTTGCCAGTTGGATCGCCACATGCCCGACGCCCCCGGCACCACCGTGTATCAGAATGGTTTCGCCCACTCTGAGCGCGGCACGTACGACCAATGCTTCCCACGCCGTCCCGCCGACCAACGTCAGGCTGGCTGCCTCCAGATGGCTTAGCGCAGCAGGCTTCTTGCCGACAATGCTTTCGGATACAACGTGGTACTCGGCGTAACTGCCTTGCCCGTCAAATATTTGCGGGGTGTACCAGACTTCGTCTCCGGGAGCGAAGGTTGTCACGCCCGGCCCCACTGCTTCGACGACGCCTGAAACGTCATGCCCGGTTATGGCCGGCAGTTGCACCAGGTCTGGATAATCGCCGCGTCGAACCTGGAAATCCAACGGGTTGATCGAAGTCGCGTGCACCCGCACCAGAACCTGCCCAGCTTGGGGCACGGGCTTGGGCACGTCGCAAAGTTCGAACGCTTGCGGGCCGCCAAATGATTTAAGTATCAGAGCTTTCATCGTATATCCTCATTTCGACAAAAAGGGATATCGAGATTTCTCGATATCTTCAGGTAAAAAGACAGCTGAAAACTACAGGTCCTTCCCGATGATCTCGGCAAGAACGCTGATGGCCGCTTCATTGCGTTTGTAGTAGGTCCACTGACCGATACGCCTGACTTCAACCAAACCCACGCGTTGCAGCGTTGCGAGGTAAGAAGACACCGTCGACTGCGACAGCCCGACACCTTCCTGGATACTGCTCACACAAACGCCCACCGTATGAACGTCACCTTCATCCTGTGGCGGGAAGTTCTTTTCGGGGTCTTTCAAACCCTTGAGGATTTCAAGTCGGGTCTGGTTTGAAAGTGCTTTGAATATTTCGAGTAAGTCCATGCCGCGAGGATATCGATATTTTTCGATATGTCAATACGATAATCCAGCACATTTCAGTCGGCCGGGAGCATTGCGATATGATCCGCAGCAACCCGATTGCGATGGACTCACGCTCATGCCAACCGCGCAAACCCGCCCTACCCCCGCGCCATTGCTCAAACCCGGCGAAACCGTGGTGCTGTTCGACGGTGTGTGCAAGCTATGCAATGGCTGGGCGCGGTATCTGATTCGGCATGATCATCAGCGGCGTGTGCGGCTGGCAGCAGTGCAGTCGCCCGAGGGGCAGGCGCTGCTCGCGTGGGCGGGGTTGCCGATGGACCAGTTCGACACCATGGCGGTGATTCGCGACCGGAATTACTGGGAACGATCGGAGGCCTTTTTCGAAGTCATCGGCCAGTTGTCAGGCCGTTGGCAGCCCTTGCGCATGCTGCGGATTTTGCCGCGGGTGCTGCGGGACTGGGCGTACGACCGCATCGCGCTAAACCGTTATCGGCTGTTCGGCAAGTACGACAGCTGCTTGCTGCCGAGTCCTGATCACGAGCAGCGATTTCTGAAAATACCTGCGCCATCTTCAGAACAAGCACACCGATAAAGCGTGCTCAGGACTGCCCGTCAGAAAACTGCACGGACAGGCTCAAGTTGCCCGGATCGTTGATCGCGGACAGGTATTCAGCGACGCTGATTTCGCCGACGCAGGGCCGGGCACCCGGTTGTGGCACATAACCTTCAGCCATTTTCGCGGCCAGCGCGACGGCGGCGCAGCTGGGGATTTCCGGGCCTTTGTCGTTCAGTGCGGTCAGTTGTGCGGTCATGGTCAGCGGTTGTCCTTCAACGCCAGCGCCCTGAACGTCGATGTACATCGCACTTTTGCCATCGCCAAAACGCTCGAATCGGGTGCCCAGCCGATGCAGTCTGGCAGCCCAAGGGAGATGGTCGCGAACCAGCCCGATCTTTACTGCCTGCGCTAACAAAGCGTTGGCAACACCGGCGAGTTTCAGCCCCGCACCTGCCTTGAAGCTCAGCGTGTGCGCGCCATAGCGTCCGGCAAAAATATCCAGGTCCGGCACGTCGACATTCGCCAGCAAGCGGGTGCCCAGTTGCGGTATTTTGCGCAGGGTCAGATCCTGCCAACCCGACACTTCATGCACCTTGCCGTTTTTCAGTTGTTTGATCGGCTTGCCGGCGTAGGCCAGCACACCTTCGATCGTCGACAGGCCTGGCATTTTCGCCGAAGCGGATACGCCGTATTCGATCGAATCGATACGCGAGAATCGGTGACGCTGCTGATCGATGATCGCTGACGAAAGCGTCGGCACCGAACTGCAACCACTGAGGATCGCCACGCCCGCCGCTTTCGCCCGTGCGTCGAGAATACCCACGCCGTTGACGAAGGTTCGACAGTCCGCCAGGTCGCAATAATTCACTCCGGCAGCGATGCAGTTTTCGGCGACCGCATAGGATTGCCCCTGAAACGGCCCACCGGTGTGGATGACCAAGCGGATATTCAGCGAGCGCAAAGCGGCGCTGAACGCAGGGCCCATGGCATCACCGCACCAACCTTCGGCGACAGCAGCCGATTGGCTGTTCAGTTCATCGACCTTGCGCTGCAACTTATGCGGGTCGCGTCCCGAGAGCAGCAGTTCTACCCCCGGCATGACCGCCAAATGCCCGCAAACGATGCTACCGAAATTACCGTAGCCACCGACCACCATCACCCTGAACGGCATTCAATTCTTCCCTAATTGAAAGGCTGTTCTCAGCCACTATTCGACGCGCATAAACAGCCGTGAAGAATATAGACCCGGGCACCCACAAGCCACTCAACAATTGCGCGATGCCGTCAGCTCGATACCTGTTCAAGAAAGATCAGTTGCAAGGGCTCTTCGAGCAGGTCATCCGCCGAAGCAGCGAAGCGCTGAAAGTACGGCATGGCGAAGTGTGCATCCAATGCCGCTTGATCCTTGAACGCCTCACGCATGTAAAAGGTACCGCGCTCGTCGCGCAGTTCAAACAACACATAATCGAGATTGCCTGGCTCTGCCCGGGTCGGTTCGACCAGTGCCAGAAGCCCTTCTTTCAAGGCCTGTTCCTGACCCTTTTTGGCCTTGAGTACGGCAATTGAAACCAACACTTCAGTGGACGCATTCATCATCAGTTCTCCGAAAGATAAAACAGGTATTACCGGGTAGGCGCAGGCGCCGCATCGATTTTCAGACGCAGCAGGCTGTAGGGTTTCTGTCGTTGATCCTGTCCGCCGCGAAACGCCGCCTGGCGGTGCAACTGGTTGGCGATGAAATACAGATAGCCATCTGGGCCGATCGACAACGTGTCAGGCCAGAGCAAACGGGGGTCGTGCACCAGCGTCTGCCATTGGCCATCCGGCAGCCGCTTGCGGATCGAGTTGTGTTCGTAGTCCCCGGCATAGACGGCGCCGTCGGCGTCAGCCTCCATGCCATCGGAGGCACCTTTCTCGCCCAGATCCTGTACGGCGGCAGCCAGTTGTTGCTCGCTGACGGTGGCATCGCGCAGCAGCGCAGTGGACACGGCATACAGGTGTCGACTGGACAGAGGCGTGAAATACAGCGTCTGGCCATCGGCTGACAGGGCAATACCGTCCGACGCCACACCCAGCGGTTTGGGTTTGCCGCCGGCGCCTTCGACCATCACTGGCAAGCCTTCAACGACCGGGACGAAAGCCGGATCAACCGACGTTGCCGGCACGCCGCTCAAACGACGCATGGCACGCCCGCTGGCGATGTCCATGACAATGATCGCGCCCGGGCCTCGCAGCGAGGAGTCGGTCAGATACACGGTGCCCTCGGCGCCGTTGCGAAAGTCGAAACGCATGTCGTTGACATATGTGCTGGGCAACATGACGTTGTCCGGGAACACCAGCCGCTTGACGACTTTGTTGCTGGCAAGGTCTATCGCGACCAGTTTCGCTCCTCGCGGCTTGGGGTCAGCGAAGCCCGGCGCTGCTGTGTCGAGCAGCCAGACACGCCCCTGACCATCGGCCACCACACTTTGCACACTGATTAATCCGTCGCTTGGGTCGTTGGGGTTTTCCGTGTTGATCGCGGCGTTCGGATAGGCCACCACTTTGCCGTCGCGGATCTCGCCCACGGTGAACGGCACGTTGTCGCCCCAGCGCGGAAAGTTGACGAAGACCCGCCCGGTCTCGCTGACGGTCACCCCGGTGGGCATCGCATCGTAGAACGCATGCACTTGTTCAAGCTTGCCGAAGGATCGATCGGTGGGTGCGTCCGCCGGCAAGGCGACAGCGTTGATGGCATGGGCGAACGGCGCACCAAACGCGGCAGCCGATAACAAGGCGATAACCGCGGAGAGTTTTTTCATACGCATAAAGTGCTCCTGACAGGCCCTTTATGGAGCCCGTCTGACGATTCAAGTGACGATTATCAAAAACCTTCGAGAACGATCTTGCCCCGGGCTTTGCCGCTCTCGACCAGCGCATGGGCCCGGCGCATGTTGGCGGCGTTGATCGCGCCGAAGTGCTCGCCGACGGTGGTCTGCAAAACCCCCAGATCAATCAGGTCAGAGACCCGGCTCAGCAGGTGATGCTGCTCGATCATGTCCGCCGTTTCGTACAGCGAACGGGTGAACATCAACTCCCAATGCAGCGACAATGACTTACGCTTGAGCGGCATGACATCAAGGCTCTCGGGATCATCAATCACCGCTAGACGCCCCTGTGGTCGCAGCACGTCGATCAACTGTAGAAAGTGCTGTTCGGTGTGGGTCAGGCTGGCGACGTAATCGACTTCGGCAATCCCGAGGGCCTGCAACTGAGCGAGCAGTGGCTGGCTGTGATCGATGACGTGATGGGCGCCCAACTGCTTCACCCAACCAGCGGTCTCCGGGCGCGAGGCGGTGCCAATCACCGTGAGTCGGGTCAACTGGCGAGCCAGTTGCACCAGCATCGAACCGACGCCACCTGCCGCGCCGGTGATCAACAGGCATTTGCCCTCCCCGCTGGCCTCGGCGACACCGAGACGGTCGAACAATAATTCCCACGCCGTGATCGACGTTAACGGCAGTGCCGCCGCCTCGGCAGCACTCAACGAACGCGGCTTGTGCCCGACAATCCGCTCATCCACCAAATGCAATTCGCTGTAGCTACCGCTGCGAATAATCGAGCCGGCGTAAAACACTTCGTCGCCCGGTTGAAACAGCGTCACTTGCGAACCGACTTCGCGGACGATGCCAGCCGCATCCCAACCGAGAATTTTCGGTTCTTTGGTGAAAGTGCCTGCGCGCACCTTGGTGTCGACCGGGTTGACTGAAACGGCCCGTACCTCGACCAGCAGATCACGCGGACCGGGCACTGGCGTAGCCATCTCGATGTCTTGCAAGGATTGCGGATCTTCAATGGGCAGGGCGTGTTGTACAAATGTGATGGCTTTCATGGGGGCTCGCTGTCTGAAGGGTTGAAGCATTCACGTGCCACCATCTTCGGCTTCCCACGGAGAAAGAAAAACCTGCAGAATGCGCCAACACTTTCACTACAGAAGAGAAAATGATCCGTATCGATGATCTCGCCCTGTTCACCCGCAGCGCAGCGCTGGGCAGCTTTACCGCCGCGGCGCTGGAGGCCGATTTGTTGCCGGGGCAGGTCGCCGCCGCCATCAAACGCCTGGAGCGCGAACTGGATGTGCGCCTGTTTGCGCGAACCACCCGCAGCCTGCGTTTGACTGCCGAAGGTGAGCAATACCTGCCCACCGCCCACGCCGTGCTCGAAGCCCTGAAGCAAGGCGAGGAAAACCTGCGGGGTGAAAACGCCACGCTGCGCGGCGTGCTGCAAGTCACTGCGCCGTCTGATCTGGGGCGCAATATTCTGCTGCCTTGGTTAACGATGTTCCGTCGTCAGCATCCGGAACTGACACTGCGCCTTGTGCTGTCGGACCAGAAAGCCGATCTGTTTCGCGACCCGGTGGACGTCGCCATTCGATACGGTACCAACGAAGACGCCAACTACGTGGCTCTGCCACTCGCGCCTTGGAATAACCGGGTGCTGGTCGCATCTCCAGCCTATGTGCAACGCCACGGGCAACCGAAAACGCCGGACGACTTGTTGAATCATCCTTGCCTGCTCTACCTGCAGAATGGTCGGGTCTACGACAAATGGTGCCTGGCCGGACAGACGATTCAAGTCTCTGGCCCGCTGTTCAGCGACGACGCCGATGTGGTTCGGCGCTGGGCACTGGACGGTGAAGGTATCGCCAACAAATCCTGGCTGGATGTCAGCGCTGACGTGAGCGCAGGACGCCTGCTTGTGCTGCTGCCGGACTTTGCGGGAGAGGCCTCGCCGTTGAGTCTGGTGTGCCCGCATCGCAAACAAATCTCCCCCGCGGTATCGCAACTGTATGCGTGGTTGAGCAACCAGTTTGCCGCTCTACAGCGGGGCTGAACTGAGCGTCCGATAATAGCTGCGGCGTTGACGAACGGTCATTCGAGTGTTCAGATGCCGTCCAGTTTCAGGTGTCCCATGCCGCCGTGCATGGGGTGAAACGGGAAACCGGTACGTTCTTTTTGAACAAGTCCGGTGCTGCCCCCGCAACGGTATGCGCGTGATGCTTTCGACACACCACTGTGGCCAGACGGCCATGGGAAGGTGAAAGCATCGATACGCGTGAGCCCGGAGACCGGCCCGAAATATCTGTTTGGCAAAATCCTGCGGTGGGCGGGCATGGGCCGGTGTCGGCGTGTGCGCGATGCCTTCTCCTGCATGCTCTTCTGCGAAGATCCTTTCGAGAAGACAATGATTCGACCTTTCAACACCTCTGCTCCATCCCTGTTATTCGGTTGCCTGTTCAGTCCGCTGCTGCTGGCTGACGACGCGCCACTGGAACTCAATCAGCAAATCGTTTCCGCACCGTCGGTGGAGTCCACCACCGTCGCCGACATGGCGCATTACGGCAGCAAAGTGGACATCGTCAGCCGCGAACAGATCGAGCGCGCCGGCCCCGCGGCGGATGTCAGTCGCGTCATGCAGATGTTCATTCCCGGCCTCTACGTCGCCCCGAAAAACGGCCCGTTCGACTACGGTACTTATTCCCTGCTGGGCGGGCGCAACGACGATACGCTGATCCTGCTAGACGGCGTGCGCTTGAACAACCGCTTGTACGGCGGCTTGTACCTGGACACCTTGCCGGCCAACGCCATCGAACGTATCGAGGTGCTCAAGGGTGGGCAGAGCCTGTTGTTCGGCACGCAAGCGGTGTCGGGGGTGATCAACATCGTCACCCGTTCGCCGCAGCGTCGAAAGGCCTCGGGCGAGGTGAACATGGGCCTCGACACCTTCGGCGGCACCACCGGCGATGCCCGGCTCGAGAACATCTTCAGCAACGGTTTCGGCGATCTGGGCTTGCTGGCGTATGTCAGCCACAACGTCTCCGACGGTTACCAGCCGTATCGCAACCGCGACATGAAAAACGTCACCGAGAAAAACCGTGCTTATGAAGTCACCACGTTCGGTGGCAAGGCGATTCAATCGTTTGGCGACGACTCGCGGCTGGAGTTGTTCTACCAATATGCCGACGCCAACCTCGATTTCGCCCGCCCGGTCGATAACCACAAAACCACCAACGACCGCGTGCAACAGATCGCCACAGCGACCTTCGAGCAAAATCTCAATGAACGTCTGAGCTACTTCGTCAAAGGCCATATCAACGATTGGGACACCCGCTACACGCGCATCAATAATGTCGAGGGCGGCGCCACCAAAGCCATCAACCACAACGACTATTGGGGCTTTACCGATTGGGGTGTGCAGGCCGAAGGCAAGGCTGAATCGTCCGGCGGTCATGTGCTGGTGTTCGGCACCGACAACCAATGGTTCAAAGGCCAGGACGATGTGCTGATCATCGACAACGACAAGGCCGAAGCCCACGCGATCTACACCCAGTTGCGTCCGCAAATCGACGCCCTGCCCGACTGGCACCCGAGCGTCGGCTTTCGTCACGAAGCCATGGGCGGCGGCGACAGCGCCACGGTCGGCATGCTCACTTCGCTCTACGATCTCAACGACAACTGGGCACTGCGCGGTCAGTACGGCAGCGCCTACAAACTGCCGAACGCCGAGCAATTGTTCGTCAACGAACCGGGCGACGAGATCGGCAACCGCAACCTTAAACCGGAAAAAAGCCGCAACGCCGAACTGGGCCTCGACTACAAGGGCCTGCTGCTCGATCGCGCGTTCAGTGCCAGCGTCACCGTGTTCAAACGCAAGATCGACGACCTGATCACCCTCGACGATAGCCACTGGGTCAACGGCGAGGGCCAGGTGCGCATGCGCGGTTTCGAGGCTGACGCGAAACTGGCGATCAACGCGCAATGGAGCCTGCAAGCGGACATGACCCGCAACCTCACCGAGTCGCGCAGCGGCGTGACCATCAATGACATCCCGAGCTTCTTCGCCCGTTCGCGCATAGGCTTCGAGTCGGAAAATCGCATGTGGGGTGCCGGCGGCGCGATCCGCTATATCCGCGATGTGACCAGCTCGAAACAGGTCGAGTACGGTCACTATTCAGTGATCGATGCCGATGCTTATCGCTACCTCGACAATGCCCGTCAACACCGCGTCAGCCTGCTGGTAGAGAACCTCTTCGACCGCGATTTCGTCACCAGCCGCGCCAGCAACGTTGACAACCTCGGACGGCCGTTCACCTCAGAAGTACGCTACACGTACCGCTTCTGATGGCTGACTTCAAAACGGTCGACGGCATCGACACGCACCCGGACTGGTCGCACGTTCCCGAACATGCGCGCCACGTGTTCCTCTGCACCGGCCCGCGCTGCACCCAGCGCGGCGCTTTGCAGTTATGGAAAACCCTGCGCCGGCACCTGCTGGCGCACAACCGCATCGAAACCCCGGGCGGCGTGTTGCTGACGCGCACGCATTGTCAGTTCCCGTGCAATCTGGGGCCGATTCTGACGGTGTATCCCGAGACCTGCTGGTATGGCGTGCACAGCGACGCCGACGTGCAACGGCTGGTCGAGGTGCACCTGGTCGGTGGTGAGATGGTCGAGGATTTACTGATCAAGGAGCGCGCATGAGAACGCTTGGGTTATGCCTGATGGCCCTGCTTTGCACATCACCGGCACTCGCTGACAATTATCGAAACTGCGGCGAAACCTGGAGCGCTGCACAATTACCGCCATCGCGCATCATCGCACTCAATCAGCACGCAGCTGATCTGCTGATCGCCCTGGATGCAGGCCCGACGTTAGTTGGCGTTGCCTATCTGGACGACACCCATACCGGGAGTCGAAAGACCGAGTACGCCGGGGTTCCGGTGATCGCGCCGCGCTATCCATCCAGCGAAGTGCTGTACGCGCAGAAACCGGATCTGGTGGTCGGCGGCTTTGCCACGGCGTTCGGCGATGGCGTGACATCACGCTCGGGTCTGGCGCGCAACGGCGTGGCCTCCTATTTACTGGAGTCCGCTTGCGCGGGGCATTCGCTGGATTATTTCGGGCTTGTGCGCAATGACCTGCTGACCCTCGGTGCGCTGCTGCACAAACAGCAAAAAGCGCAGCAACTGAGCGCCGCCATGGACGCCGATCTGGCCCGCGCCCGCGCACTGATCGGCAGCGAAAAACCGCTGTCGGTGTTCTATCTGGACAGCGAGGTCAACGGGCTGGATTCAGAGGGCGGGCGCGGCTTCGTGACCACCCTGCTCGCTGCTGCCGGGGCGCGCAATCTATTCGCCGAGGTCAACCAGTATCGCGTGACCATAGATCGCGAAACCCTGCTGATCAGCGATCCCGACGTCATCTTGCTGGCCGACGCCGAATGGTCGCCGGCCTGGCGCAAACGTCAGCTGCTGCAAAATGATCCGGTGTTATCGCGCTTGCGCGCCGTGCGTGAGAATCGCCTGATCGACATCCCCTTCACCCACCTGCTGCCGACGGTGGGCAGCGGCCGTGTCGCGCTGCACCTGGCGCAGCAATTCCAGGCGCTGCAGAAAAATAAATGAACCCGCCGAACCTCAAGCCACCTAAGAAAGACCATCAGGAGGTAGCCAATGCATATCGAAACCGTGTGGATCGTACTGGCGGCAGTTCTTCTACTGATTGAACTGTGGGCCATCAATCGGGTGCGCAAGAGTGAGGGGAAATCGAACAACAAGGGGGTCTGGATTGTATTGATCGTGTTTGTGCCGCTGTTCGGGCTCATCGCCTGGGCAATCGCCGGCCCTAAACACATCAGCCCGAGCACCGCCGCGCGTCCTGGCCGTTAACCAAAAAGTACCGGCCCTGCTTCACGCATAAAAATCTCGACGGTCTTCGGACCGATCCCGTCAAATTCCGCCAGGTGTTTCTCGAACGCCTGGCGGTCGGCACTCTCGACCACGATATTGCCGACCTTCCCTGCGTATTCATCATTGAGCTTGTGTGCCAACGCCAGAAGGCGCGTAGCGGTGGTTTCGTCGTACCTCACGTAATGCGCTTCGCCAAGCATCACCACCAATTCACGATGGCTGCAGTTCGCCAACTTGCGCGGCGTGTCGCGCTGACGCTTTTCGACGATCACCCGATAGGCTTGCGCAGCAATATCAGCCTGTATGCGTTTGCCCATCAGGAAACTGGCGATCAACCATTTGAACAGCGCCACCTCATCTGCCGCGTCGCCAAAGCTGATCTCCAGATCTTCTGCCGAGATGGTTTTACCCATGAATCCGCCTCACCAAATTGTAAAAAAGAATTTCAAAGGACTGCTGAGGTCTATGCCTTACCTTCCTCAAGAGCTTGTACGAACATGAAATTCGCGTCTTTCTGCCAGGCCCTGTCCAATTGGGCCGGCAGCTCCAAAACCTTCATCGCCGCCATTGTCCTGATCATCATCTGGGCACTTACCGGGCCCTTCTTTCATTACAACGACACCTGGCAATTGATCATCAACACCTCGACCACGATCATCACGTTTCTGATGGTGTTCCTGATCCAAAACACGCAAAACCGCGACAACGATATCTTGCACCTGAAGATCGACGAACTGATTCGCGCCACCAAGGATGCGCAGAACGCCACGCTGGGGCTGGACAAAATGGGCACCCGTGAACTGCGTAAATTGCGCAAGCACTACAGAGCGCTCGGTGAAGCCGATGAGATCGATGTCGAGTCGAAAGTGGAGTGAGCGTCAGACAATGGAGTGCCTGCGCACTCCACTGCCCATGAACAATGACTCAGGTCGCCGGCACTAATGCAGGCGTCTCAAACGTCTCCGCCAACGGCACATCGCTGCCGCCCGGCGTGAGAATGACCTTGCGGCAGCTTTCCTCTTTCTTGTCGAAGATCTTGTAGCCCTCGGCCGCCTGCTCAAGCGACATCCGATGGGTGATGATCGCCTCCGGCTGCAAGCGTCCGGTCTCGATATGCCCGAGCAGTTCAGGAAGGAAGCGCTGGACATGGGTCTGGCCCATCTTGAATGTCAGGCCTTTGTCGAATGCATCGCCAAACAGGAAACCGTGAATCGGTCCGGAATACACCCCCGGGACACTCACCACGCCACCGCGACGCACGGCTGCGATGCACTGACGCAGCGCTTTGCCGCTGCCGCCTTCAAGCTTGAGCGTGGCCATGATGGTTTCCGTGGTGCTGCCCTTGGCTTCAAAACCCACCGCATCGACTACCGCATCCACGCCGCGATTGCCCGGGGTCTGGCGAATGATGGTATCCGCCGGGTCATCGTCGTCATCGAAATTGATCGGGATCACGCCGTACGTGCGTTGCGCATATTCGAGTCGATAGGCGTGGTGATCGACCATGAAAATGCGTTCGGCACCGAGCATTCTGGCGCACGCCGCGCTGAGCAAACCGACAGGGCCGGCGCCAAAAATCGCAATGCTCGACCCTTGGCCGATACCGGCATTGGTCACCGCTTGCCACGCCGTCGGCAGGATATCGGAGAGGAACAACACTTTCTCATCCGACAAGGTCCCCGGCACCTTGAAGGGCCCGGTGTTGGCCTTCGGCACCCGGACCAATTCCGCCTGGCCACCGGGAATGCCACCGTACAGGCGGCTGTAACCGAACAGCGCGGCCGGCGGTGGAATGACCTTTTTGTTCAACGCCCCACCGGGGCCCGAATTGGTGGTTTCACACGCGGCGTACTGTTCCAGCTGACAGAAGAAACAATCACCACACGCAATCACGAAAGGAATCACCACGCGATCGCCGCGCTGCACGGCCGTCACTGCTGAGCCTGTTTCCTCGACGATTCCCATGAATTCATGGCCGAAGATATCGCCATGCTCAACGGTGGGAATCTTGCCGCGATACAGGTGCAGATCCGAGCCGCAAATGGCCGTGGCCGTGACGCGCAGGATAATGTCGTCAGGCGCTTCGATGATCGGGTCCGGCACGGTTTCGACTCTGACATCATGTGCGCCGTGGTAAGTCATTGCTCGCATGGGGGCGTCCTCGTACTTTCTGATGAAAGGATTGCTGCTTCATTTTCGGAAGGATGAAAGGCGCCACGAGTTCATTGCGTTTTTGCTTATTCGGATTAGTGGAATGTAGAGCGACCTGCGATTGTTCTTCGGCAAATGTCATACAGACTGTGATCTGCAATGCTCGCCGGACGCAGTTCATGCAGCCTGCACGAAGGCTTTTTGCCGCATGCGGCGCAAACCTTTGATCCAGCGCGGTTCAGGGTTGCGCTGCAAGTTGGCACAGCAAATGCGATAGCTACAGGGAATCCCATAGCGCCGTGGCACAACGGCCTGTGTACAACCCGTGATAGCAGAGGCAACCACCATGAACGCCATCGACCTTCTCAAAGCCGACCATGAAAAAGTAAAAGGCATCCTCACCCAACTGAGCGAATCCACCGAGCGGGCGCTGAAAAAACGCACCGAGTTGCTGGCCAAGCTGGAAATGGAAATCTCGATCCACACGCGTCTGGAAGAAGAAATCCTCTACCCCGCGTTCAAGGAAGCCGGTAGCAAAGAGCAGGACATCATGTACTTCGAGGCCAAGGAAGAGCACCGCACGGTGGACTCGCTGGTGCTGCCGGACCTGAAAATGACCGATCCCGGCACGCCGGAATTTGCCGGCCGGGTGAAAGTGGTCAAGGAGTTGCTGGAGCACCACATCGAAGAGGAAGAAACAGAAATGTTCCCTCAGGCGAAAAAGCTCTTGGGCAAAGCCAAGCTCGATGAACTCGGCGCGCAAATGGAAGCCATGAAGGCCAGCTACAAGAAGGACATGGCGGCCGGCAATATGGCTGCGTAATGCTTTGAGCGATCCCGAGCCCGGCGTACTGCCGGGCTTTTTTTTGCGGTCGATGGCCTGCCCCAGGCCTTGGTGGCTTAGAATTGCCAACTTTTGCCGCAAGGGATTTGCATATGCAACGCATCGCCATTCTGGGCAACTCCGGCAGTGGGAAGTCCACCTTGGCCCGGGAAATCGGCCAGCGTCTGAACGTGCCCGTTGTTCACCTTGATCCGCTGTTCTGGGAACCCGGCTGGATCGAACCGGATGACGAGGTCTTCCGCGAGCGGGTACGACAAGCCATCGCCGGAGATGCCTGGGTATGCGAGGGCAATTATTCCCGACGCACCTTCGATCTGCGCCTGCCCCGTGCAGACCTGATCATCTGGCTCGAAACACCGCGCCTGACCTGCCTGCGACGGGTCATCACGCGCAGCGCAATGAACCGGCCACGCCCGGACCTGCCGGCAGGATGCACCGAACGAATGGATAAAGCCTTTCTGGTCCTTCTGAAATATGTCTGGCACTTTGACCGAGTCAATCGCCCAGCCAGCGAGGCCAGGCGAATGGCGATAGCACCGCAGATTCCGGTTATTCACCTGAGCGGGACGCGGCAGATTTCGGCGTTTGTGGCGGGTCTGAACAAACCGGCACGTGGTCACAGCATCGACAGCGATAGCGTTATTGGTGAGGGTGAATGATGTCGCGACTTGAGCTTGTGAGTATTGATCTAAGTGAAGTGCAAAGTAGCCAGGCACTCCATGGCATGTTGAAAGAAGCCCTCGGATTCCCCGACTGGTACGGCTGCAACTGGGACGCTTTTTGGGACGCCATCACAGGGCTCGTCGAAATGCCCATGCATTTGAACATTTGCGGGTGGGATGGTTTTTCCAGCCGCCTGCCCAGAGAGGCGGCACTGCTGCAAAAATGTCTGGCACAAATGGCAAGCGAGTATCCAGAATCAGCGCCCGCTGTGGCATTCGACTGAAGATTCAATTCATGGGCTACAGCTCGAAAAGGAAGTCATCTCATGTTTGAACGCAACAAACTGGTTCCTGAACTCATGGTTACCCATCTGGATAACAGCTTGGCTTTCTGGGTGTCATGCCTTGGTTTCAGCATTGCTTATCAACGTGCGGAAGATGGCTTCGCTTATCTGGATCTGAACGGCGCTCAAGTCATGCTCGAGCAAGTTGATCCGAACGCTGGTCAATGGCTGACCGCTACGCTGAGCAAACCATTTGGCAGAGGCATCAATTTGCAGATTGATGTCGAGGCTGTGGACCCCGTCATCCGCAAACTTGGCGAAGCAGGCTTTGCACTTTACCGGGAATGCCGAGACACTTGGTACCGGGCTGACACGATAGAAGTGGGGCAACGCGAATTCATCGTTCAGGATCCGGATGGTTATCTGGTAAGGCTGGTAGAGCGTCTGGGGGAGCGACCGGTCAGTTCAACCTGAAGATTTGGCTTTGCCGCGCCCCCTCCACTTACTCAAGGAACGTGACTCATCATGGACGACACCATCACCTACCGCATCGCAACCGCTGAAGACGCACTGACCATGTGCGAGTTGGGCCAGTTGCTCAACTCCGTACACCACGCAGCCCGTCCCGATATTTATGCTGCCGCCACTGAAGACTTCTCCCGCGACCTGCCGCATTGGTCGGGGGTTTTCGAGAAGCCGGATCAGGAGGTGTTTATTGCGCACGTCGGCGATCAACCCGCCGCACTCATTACGGGCAGTCTGTCGGCCAGTTCGCCACCGCTGATGCAGCCACAAAAGGTGGTGCGCATCGGCTCGGTGTGTGTCGCCGAGCGGTTTTCCGGCAAAGGCATTGGTCGGGCGCTGATGCAACTCGTCAGGGACTGGGCGATTGAACATGACGCACAGGATTTGCGCCTGACAGTCTGGCCGTTCAATGAGCGTGCGGCGCGCATGTATGCCGAGTTCGGTTTCGAGGACCGTGCAGTTGAAATGGGCATGCGTCTGGCATGAGCAGGCAACGCCGACTCTTGATGATCGTCCTCGGTTTAGTGGTGTTTTACATTGGACTGTGGGCGGCGTCCCAGTGGTGGGAAAAAGCGCTGGCCAACCCTTACGGCGACGCTGACATCAGCCCCGATGGCTGCGTTCGGGTCCAGGCATTCAGGCCTTATTGGGTGTTGCCAAACTCCTTTCATCCTCAGTTCCATCCTGACGATCCGCAAGATCTGTCCTGGTTCATCCGTTGGGAGAGCCCGGCATTTTTCCGCTTATACGATAACCGCAATGGTCAGTTGCTCGGCGTAAGCAGGATCTACGACCTGGTGGCGCATGGGGCGCCGGTGTCCTGGGGCTCCAGAGACGACCCTTCCGTTATGGTCGGCCTGATCCAGATTGGTGATCTCCCGCCCGACTGCGCGCGTAACCGGCCGTATTGATCGACGCTCAAATGCAGATGCCAAAACGCGTCTACGCTCACTTGATTCCGGGTGCGGGGCATTCGTCCATGTAAGAAGCGCCGGCCCGACGATCAAGTCTGTTCGCAACTTTATTGCGATGTCAGGAATTGATGTTGCCTGCACCCCGGCCATGCGTCAGGATGCCTGCCCTTTTGGGCCAGAGACAGCGACACTTGCTTATGCGACTCTCTGGTCAAGGCGAGCGAGAAACCCTTCGATCGTCGATATTCAACAGACAACCCGAGTCATCAACATGAACCGCCAGAAAAAACTGAAGCAGTTGTTCAGGGAAAAAGCCAAAAAGGCCAGCGCGAAACTGGCCCCGAAAAAAGAAAAGTACATCAGCAAGGCTGACCGGCTGAAGATGGCTGAGGAAACTGTTGCCGAGCCGGTCGTTTCTACCGATAGCTGAGGCAACACCCTCAAGGGCACGGCCACTGGAAACCGTTGGGGAACCATTCATCAATCTTGATCGAGTTCCCGGCCCCCGAGATTAATCCGCACGGCCGTTTCGGCGGGAGGCATTCAATGGAACTGAAGTTCAGTCATGTCGACGTACTGGTCAACGATCTCGAAGAAGCGTGTGCTTACTACGCACTGATCCTCAAAGCCAAAATCTCCAAAACCCAGATATGGGAGCGAGGCGGACTGCATGTGCGCTACTCGATTGCGGTGATCGGGCAAGAGCGTTTCATGCTGGTGCAACCGTTGGCGGGGAACCTGAAGACGCTGCTGGATAACGCTGGCGAAGGGATGATCTACCGTCACTGCTATTCGACACCGGACATCGAAAAGGCGTATGACGAATTGCTGATCGCCGGTGTGCAGCCTGAAGATGAAAATGGACAACCATTGCTACGCGCAGACCTTCAATCACCGTCCGGGACACGCATCATCTGGCTGCCCAAACGCTTCGGACACTTTTCCATCGAAATTCTGGAAGAAAAATCGCTCGAGGCATTTGTCGAGGCTGCGTTTAGCCCTGATTCGCTGTAGGCGTTAGCCAAGGCCTCCAGAACAGACTGCTTTGGACGACTGCGTTCGGCCAGTACGTCTTGGCCAACACCGGAATAAACGCAAGTCAGAACGCTTTGTAAGACATCCATCTACCCCGTCTACGACTGAACGACCAATGATTCGGTCATTTGCGCGTGGCACACCGCCAGAATCTCATCAGCCAGCGCCGAGTCGTCCGGGCAAGCGCGCGATAGCATGATCGCGCCGACCGCACGCGCCAGCAGGTCGATCATTTTCACCCTGGCCTCACCCGATGCCGCCTCCGGCCCCGTCGGGCATTTTTCGCCCAGCGTCTGCAACGTGCGCTCGATGCCTTCAGCGAAGGCCGATTTCAAATCGTCCGACTGACGCGCCGCATCACCGCACAACGCCGCCAGGGTGCAACCCGTGGAGCGCCCATCGCGATGATCCCGGGACACATACACATCGATGAAATCCTTCACGCTCAGCTCTTCGGCACTGGCCAGAGACTGCGCAAGGCTCTTGGCCGAGGCTTCAGCCATCAGGTCAGCCTTCGAGCCGAAATGTTTGTAGAAACCGCCATGGGTAAAACCGGCGGCGGCCATCACGTCGACCACGCCGATACCATCAAAACCCTTTTCGCGAAATACAACTGACGCCGTTTCGACGATGTGTTCCCGGTTCGCCTGGGCCTGAGCCTTGGATACTCGCATGTTGGATACCTCGCTACCGCTGGAAATACATCGCCTGATGATACATAGATGTTGCTCGTAATTAAAACATTGACAGCTTAGATTCCGATCATCATCCTAAATGCAGACAGTACGAACATCCCACATCCCAAACCGTGTGACTTGAAAAGAGCTGACATCATGACTACTCGCCCTACCGTTCTCATCACTGGCGCTTCCACCGGCATCGGCGCGGTTTACGCCGAGCGTTTTGCCCAGCGCGGGCATGATCTGGTGTTGGTCGCCCGCGACCACGCGCGTCTGGAAACCCTTGCCGCAACGTTGCGTGGCGCACATAACGTCACCGTCGAAGTGCTCAAGGCCGATCTGACGCAACTCTGCGACTTGCATACCGTTGAAGCGCGCCTGCGTGATGACGCGCGCATCGGCATCCTCGTCAACAATGCGGGCGCAGCGCAGTCCGGCACCTTCATCGAACAAAGCACCGACAACGTTGCACAACTGGTGGCCCTCAACACCACTGCGCTGGTGCGACTCGCCAGCGCCATCGCACCACGCCTGGCCAAAGCAGGTGACGGCGCGATCGTCAACATCGGTTCGGTGGTAGGTCTGGCACCTGAGTTCGGCATGTCGGTCTATGGCGCGACCAAAGCGTTTGTGCTGTTCCTGTCCCAGGGCCTGAGCCTGGAACTCTCGCCCCAGGGTGTTTATGTGCAAGCCGTACTGCCCGCCGCCACCCGCACGGAGATCTGGGATCGCGCCGGTATCGACATCAACACCTTGAGCGAAATCATGGAAGTCGGTGACTTGGTCGACGCCGCACTGGTTGGCTTCGACCGACGCGAACCGGTGACCATTCCGCCACTGCATGAAGGCGAGCGCTGGGATGCCTTGCAAACCGCGCGTCAGGGGCTTTTGTCGCAGATCCGCCAGTCCGCCGTGGCGCAACGCTATTTGACGCTAGTCTGAATCATGGCGAGCACGTCATTGATTAACGCGCCTAATCAGTCGGTGTTGGTTGGCGCAATACCCTTCGCCTATCGCGACCTGGAACCCCGCGCCCTTCTCACTCCACCGACCAGAGCATCTGCAACATGAAAGCATTTTTTATCGATCGCTACGGCAAGCAGAACGGACGAATCGGCGAAGTGCCCGACCCGGTAGTCGGTGTGCATGACGTACTGGTCCAGGTGCATGCAGCGAGTGTGAACCCGCTGGACTCCAAGATCAGAACCGGGGAATTCAAACTCATCCTGCCCTATACATTCCCACTGATATTGGGCAATGACCTGGCCGGCGTAGTCGTACGCACGGGATCGGCGGTAAAGCGATTCAAGCCAGGAGACGAAGTCTATGCACGCCCTCCCGAGTCACGCATCGGGACGTTTGCTGAACTGATCGCGGTGAACGAAAACGCGCTCGCGTTGAAACCCGCGAATCTCGATATGGCCGAAGCGGCTTCCATCCCCTTGGCTGCCCTGACGGCCTGGCAGGCGCTGGTTGAGATCGCTCAAGTCAAAACAGGCCAGAAGGTGCTGATTCACGCCGGATCCGGCGGCGTCGGCACGCTGGCCATTCAGCTTGCCAAACACCTTGGCGCCTTCGTTGCGACCACCACCAGCGCGGCGAATGTCGACTGGGTGAAAGCACTCGGCGCGGATGTGGTCATCGATTACCAACAGCAGGATTTTGCAAACGAACTGCGCGACTTCGACGTGGTGTTGAACAGCCTCGGCGCCGACGTACTGGATAAATCAGTCAAGGTTCTCAAGCCTGGCGGGCAGCTCATTTCCCTGTCGGGGCCGCCGACCGCGCAATTTGCCCAGGAGCGAGGCTTGTCTTGGGTGTTGCGGCAAGTCATGCGCCTGCTGAGCAGCGGCATCCGCAGAAAAGCCCGCAAGCACGGGGTGAGCTATGCATTTCTGTTTATGCGCGCTGACGGCACACAACTGCAAAAAATTACCGCGCTTATCGAAGCAGGTGTCATCAAACCCGTTATCGATCGTTCCTTCCCTTTTGAATCGATTGCACAAGCGTTGCAGTACGTCGAGCAAGGCAGATCAAAAGGCAAAGTCACTGTCACCATTCAATAAGCGTATTGAAAAGAATGTCACTCGAACTCTCGCGAAAGCCTCACGATCGTGAGGCTGTTGGGCGAGGCAATTCCTGCGTGTTGGTTACTTCAGATTGTTCTGAAAGAAGGTAGCCAACTTGTCGAAAGGAATCAGATTGACACGGTCATAGAGGTCAACATGCCCGGCGCCCGGGATGATAACCAACTCCTTGGGTTGTCCGGCGAGCTTGTAGGCCTCCTCGCTGAACTCCCTTGAGTGCGCATCAGCGCCGGCAATGAACAACATCGGGCGCGGAGAAATCGTCTCGATATCATTGAACGGGTAGAAGTTCATGAACTTGATGTTGCTCGTCAAAGTCGGGTGCGTCGTCAACTCTTTAGAGGAACTGGACGGTGTGTACTCGCCGCGGGGCGTGCGGTAGAAGTCATAGAACTCGCGTTGAATGGGATGAGTGTTTTCATCCAGTTGATGTACCGTGCCGCTGGTGTAAGCGGTTTTACCACCAGCGAACTCAACATCACGCTGCTGTGCCGCTTGCGCGATGATCGACTTGCGTTGCTCAAGCGTTTGCGAGTGCTTCAAACCATTGCGATTGGCTGCGCCCATGTCATACATGCTGACCGTTGCGATGGCTTTCATGCGCGGGTCGATCTTGGCCGCGCTGATGACGAAACTGCCGCTGCCACAGATGCCGATTGCGCCAATACGCTCCTTGTTGACGAAAGTCTGTGAACCGAGAAAGTCCACTGCCGCACTGAAGTCTTCGGCGTAGATGTCCGGCGAAACAGCATTGCGCGTACGCCCCTCGCTTTCACCCCAGAATGAAAGATCCAGTGACAGAGTCACAAAGCCCTTCTCGGCCATTTTCGTGGCATAGAGGTTAGCGCTCTGCTCCTTGACCGCGCCCATCGGGTGGCCGATAACAATCGCCGGGCTCTTCGATTTTGCGTCGAGGTTTTTCGGGATGAACAGATTCCCCGCCACATTCATTTGATATTGGTTTTTGAAAGTAACCTTCTGCACCGTCACTTTTTCGCTGGTGTAAAAATTATCCGCGCCGTTGGACATATCGGCTCCTGTTGCTGAGAGTGAACTGACAAGAAGCGTTAATAGAACAATGAGCTTTTTCATTGGAATCCCTGTTGATTCGGATTGATCAGTCTTTAGAGAACATCACGTGCACATCCCCTCGCCCTAGCGCCCGAGCCAGGTCAGCGATGTCATCCACACGCCCGAGCCGCGTATAGGAATACGTCGAATTAAAAGTTGAATAGAAAACCACCAGCGTATCCGCGCCATACAACATCAAGTCGCCGCGGTGGATCGTTCCCGGTTTGCTCGCGTTGGCGGGCAAAGTTTCTGGAAGGCTGGCGTGTTTCTCATTGCGGTTGAGATCGCTCATCTCGATTGTTAACGGCAGTAGCCTGGCAAACGCGCCGGCGGCGGCGTTGTCGGCCAAAGTGATGGCGAAGCGTTGTTCCCCGACGGTCATCCACATGCGAGATTTCTCCGGTTTTAAGGACGCCGACGCGGCATCACATACAGCGACGTAACCGCCCAGCATGAGCATTGCAGACAGCAAACCAAGCCAGCGAAGTGCTCTCATGGTCTATCTCCCGAAAAGTTGTCGGACTCAAGCGGATTGCGATATTGGGGAGCGTGATGTCAGCAACGTCACGAACGCGGCAAGTAGCAGCACGCCTGCGCTAAACACGAAAGTGCTCTGATAGCCGCCATGATCGAAAAGCAGTCCGCCGATGTTTGAACCCAGGGCGATGGCCAGTTGAATCACCGCCACCATCAAACCTCCCCCGGCCTCGGCATTGTTGGGCAAGGCCTGCGCGATCCAGCTCCACCATCCGACTGGCGCCGCGGTGGCCAACAACCCCCAAAAGCCAAGCAGCGCGGCAACGACTACGACCGAGGCGCCAAACGGAATCAGTGCCAAAGCGATCAACGCCATCAGCATCGGTATGACGATCAATGTCCGGAAGAGACCGCGCCGTAAAAACGGGCCGATGATCAGAGTGCCGATAAAGCCTGCTACTCCGATCACCAACAGGATCAGCGACAGTGTGGATACATCGACACGCGTCACCGTTTCGAGGAAAGGTCGCAGGTAGGTAAACAGGGCGAACTGCCCCATGAAAAAGGCGCCGCACCCGGCCATGCCGATTGCGACAGATCGGTTCTGCAACAGCTTCAAGGCATTGCCCGTTCCCGACGTGCGCGGCGCTACCTTCATGGTCGGCAGGCTGATCCACAGCCAGATGAAGGCAATCGTCGCTACGGGTACCAGACAAAAAAACGCCCCGCGCCAACCGATGATCGAGCCCAGATAGCTGCCCAGCGGTGCGGCGATCACGGTAGCCAACGCATTGCCGCCATTGAATATGGCCAAGGCTTTGGGCACCTGCGAGGCGGGTACCAGTCGCATCGCGGTCGCAGCGGACATCGACCAAAACCCACCAATGACCACACCGATCAAGGCACGACCGACCATGTACGTCAGATAGTTGGGGGCCAGTGCGACGATCGCGCCGGAAGCGGCCATCAACCCTGCCAATGCCATCAGCAAAATCTTGCGGTTGAGGGTCCCCGCCATCCAGGAGATGGTCAGGCTGCTTAAAACGGCAAATGCTCCGGAGATCGCAATGCCCTGCCCGACCATCCCTTGCGTCACCTGAAGATCATCGGCCATCGGCGTCAACAGACTGACCGGCATGAACTCCGACGCGATCAGCGCGAAGACACAAAGCGTCATTGCAAAGACGCCACTCCAATGAGCGGGCGCATTCTGGGGATTGGAGACAGCGACCATTGGGGCCTCACTAACATTCATATTCATGCCGACAATGGTGACGAGTGAACGCGTGCGCGACTAGCTAATGAATGCTTAACAAGGTTATAAGCTCAGCTAATCAATCGACTGTAACGGCGTTTGCAAAATGGTCAGAAGAAATCTCAACGATCTGCTGTCCTTCGTGACGGTGGCGCGCGAAGGCAGCTTTACGCGAGCAGCGGGAGTTTTGGGCGTCACGCAATCTGCACTGAGTCAGGCCATCAGCGGTCTGGAAACACGTCTGCAAATCAGGTTGTTGACGCGAACCACACGCAGCGTTTCGCCGACAGCAGCCGGCGAACGGCTGTTGCAGGCGATCGGCCACCGCTTCGATGAAATCGAAACGGAACTGGATATCCTGACGGACCTGCGCGACAAGCCTGCCGGCACGGTACGCATCACCTGCGGCGATCACGTTTTGCGGACAACACTCCTTCCAAAACTCACCGCATTGCTACACGAATACCCCGATATCAATGTCGAGTTCGACGTCAATTACGGCTTCAGAGATATCGTGGCGGATCGTTTTGATGCGGGTGTGCGTCTTGGGGATACCATCGACAAAGACATGGTCGCCGTTCCGATAGGGCCGCCCTTACGCATGGCCGTCGTAGCCTCGCCAGCGTACTTCATCGCGCACGAGCGCCCGAAAAATCCACGAGACCTGATGAACCACAACTGCATCAATCAGCGTATGCAGACATCCGGGGGGCTCTACGTATGGGATTTCGAGCGGCGCGGCAAACAAGTGAACGTGCGCGTAGACGGCCAGCTCATTTTCAACACGTCCACCCACATCGTCTATGCCGCTTTGGCCGGGCTGGGCATTGCCTACCTCCCCGAAGAGGAGTTTGAACCGCATCTTCAGGAAGGCCGGCTCGTGCGGGTTCTGGAAGACTGGTGCTTACCATTTTCTGGATATTACTTGTACTACCCCAATCGCCGGCAACCTTCGCCTGCATTTACATTGGTTGCGAATGCGCTGCGCGAAGGGGTTTAGTGGCGCGAGCCTATGCTCTGAGATTTGTTATTTTGACCGGCCCCGAGAATTCATGCTCTTCAAACATCAGCCAAGCGCGGCGGCAGAAGAATACCACCGACAGCTTGCGTTCAGACCGTTCGACAGGTTAACCACGCCCCCCAGAACAGGCTGCTAAAAAACCGCGTAGCCTCGCCGAACCCCGCCTCATGCAGCAACGCCTGAACCGCCGCCTCGGAATGCGGCGGATCCGCGCCCTGAAGAATCTTGCCAAGCTTTGCCCTCACCTCCTCCGCATTGGCGCCCTGTTGCCGCCAGCGTTGACCCCAAGCGCTCAACAACAGCGGTTGACTCGCGTAAGCGTAATGATTGCCTGCCACGATCAACGGCGCGCCCGGTTTCAAGCGAGCCTTGATCGATTGCAGGATGGCGTGTTTTTGCTCGTCGCCATTCAGGTGATGGAGTACGCCGATCAGGGTCGCTGCGTCGAATGACTCGTCCGCTGGCAAGTCGTCGACATACCCCAGGTGCACCTTCGTTGTGTGCAGCAAGTTGTTGGCCTGCAAATGCTGCGTCGCGGCTTCCAGCATTGGCTCGGAAGGATCAACTGCGGTGAAGCTCCAGTTCGGCTCCAGCGTGGCCATTGCGATGATTTCCTGCGCCGTACCGCCAGCGCCGACGACCAGCACTTTGGCCGACCGCGAGTGACCGAGACTGGCGGCCAACATGCACGCCGCAAGATCGTGACAGGCATCGTAACCGGCCAATGCGATGCGGCTTTGCCTGGCGTATTCGCTGGCGCGGGAGGTATCGAATTTATCGGCGGGATTGGCAGTGGATGAGTTCAATGGGCGATCTCCTTGTCTTTGCAGCAAGGTACGCCGAGAAACCGGATAAAAAAAATGCATAAATTTTATGCGGTGCATTCCTGCGGGGAATGCATGCCTGGAGCGGCGCTCTGCGGTCGGCAAAAGCAGACACTGAGCGCCACGTATTTACCTAAGGCCTATCGCGTGAGTAGAATGCGATTAATTATCAATCATGTACTTGCTGGGATTCCGATGCGCAGCGACGAAACACTAGGTACTGCAGATCTAGGGCTGCTCTATCGCACCCACCACTCGTGGTTGCACGGCTGGCTGATCCGACGCATTGGATGTCGCGATAACGCAGCGGATTTGGCGCAGGACACCTTCGTACGTCTGCTCAAATCCCGTCAGTCCAGCCCCTTGCGCGAACCACGCGCCTATTTGAGCAGTATCGCCCGCGGACTGATGATTGATCAGTTCCGTCGTCGCGAACTCGAACGTGCCTACCTGGAAAGCGTCACGTTGCTGCCTCAACACGAGGTTCCCTCGGAAGAAAGCCGGCTGATGATTCTTGATGCGCTCGAGCGCATTGACCGCATGCTCGGTACGCTTAAACCGAGAGTTCGCCAAGCGTTTTTATTTGCCCGACTCGACGGTCTGACCTGCGCGCAAATAGCCGAGAAGCTGGGTGTTTCCCGCGCGACCGTGGAACGCGACCTGGCCACGGCCCTGCAACACTGCTATCGCTTGCGTTATGTCGAGGCGTGAGCCGCAGGCGCTGGATCCGGCGATTGTCGAGCAGGCGATTCAATGGCAGGTGCGCCTTCGCTTCAATCAAGCCGATGAACAAACACAACGCACTTTCGAGCACTGGCTGCAGCAGCGCCCAGAGCATGTGTTGGCGTGGCAGCGTGTGGAAACGCTTGGGGATGAACTCACAGGCGTGCCAGCTCAACTGGCCCGACAAACCCTTGATGGCACCCATCATGGATTGCGCCGGCGGGAAAGCCTGAAGCTACTGGGCATATTGGCGACTGTTGGCACGGCAGCCTGGCTCGGCCGGGACTACACGCCCGTACCCGCCATGCTGGCGCAGCAACGCAGCAGCACCGGCGAGCAACGACGCTTCCAACTCGATGATGGCAGCCTTATCCAGCTCAATAGCGATAGCGCCGTCGATAGCGATTTCGACGCCCAGCGACGCCTGCTCATTCTGCGGCGTGGTGAAATCATCGTGAATGTCGGCGCGGATCAACACTCGCCTCAAGCGCGACCGTTCTGGGTGCAATCACGTGACGGGATCATGCGCGCTCAGAGTTCGCGCTTTCTGGCGCGCGAGCTTGACGACGGCACTCTGGTCGCGGCTCAGGAAGGATCAGTCACGGTATTCCCCGGCTCCAGTCAAACGTCTGCCAGCCGCAGCGTCCAGGCCGGACATCAGCTGCTGTTCACATCAAGTGGCGCCCAAATGGTCAGGGACAACGGTCTTGATCTATGGAGCTGGGGTGACGGCGTGATCAGTGCGCGCAACATGCGCCTTAGTGATTTCATCGTGGAGTTGTCGCGTTATCGCCCCGGGGTACTGCGCTGCGCCGAAGAGGTTGCTGATCTGCGCGTTTCCGGCACCTTCCAGCTCGCCGACAACGATCAGGTCCTGGCTTTGATCGCGCAGTCACTGCACTTGCAGATTGATTATCGGACCCGTTATTGGGTGACCGTGACCGCTGCTGCCACCTGAGCCGATTTGAACTTTGTAGTTCGTGAAAAATAATGAGGTGGTTTCTCATTCTCGTTCGACCTCTTTGGAAGGCCGGAATACAGGCCAGTCTGCCGATGTCCTTTCTTGGAGCGAGAAAATGAGTTCGTCCCCGGTTTCACAGCGCCATCCATTAAATCGTGCCTTGCACGGTGCGATGTTGGGTTTGATCGTAAGCAGCTACGCATTGCCATCGCTGGCGCAAACGTCGAGCGCTGATCACAGCAATCAAATCAAGCAGTGGAACATCGCTGCGGGCCCACTGGCGCCGGCGCTTGACCGCTTTGCGCGCGAGGCTGGCATCAGTCTTTCATTCGACGCGTCGAGTGTAGTGAACCGCACCACTGCTGGCGTGAATGGCACGCTCGATACGTCGGCAGCGCTGTCATCGTTGCTGCAGGGGAGCGAATTGCAAATCGAACAGCAAGGCCCGAACGCCTACCTGCTGCTCCCTCAAGCAAAGCCCGCCGGCCCGCTGGAGCTCGATGCAACGGACGTCGAGGACTACCGCCTTGCCCCCCTGATCATCAATGCCAAGGTCAGGGTCAGTGCCGACGACGACGCCAACTCGGTGGTCGCCAAGGAGCTCTGGGTTGGCGGCAAGGTGGCAACCAGCATTCTCAATACACCGGCATCGGTGTCGGTTGTTACCAACAAGGAAATGCAGCAACGCAGCGTCAGCACCACGGAAGAGGCGCTGCAATACACGCCGGGCGTGATCACTGACTTCTATGGTACGGATGACCGCAACGACTATTTCCAGATCCGGGGTTTCCAGGCCACCACCTACCGTGACGGCTTGACCCTGAGTTCGATGCGCGGCGTACGCGAAGATCCATTCGCTTATGAGCGCATCGAGATTCTGCGTGGCGCCAACTCCACGCTGTTTGGCCCCGCAGACCCAGGCGGCTCGGTGAATTTCGTGACCAAACAGCCGCGCTTCGAGCAGTTTGGCCAAGGCTATGTGACCTACGGTTCGTTTGACCATGTCGAGACAGGCATCGATGTGGGGGATGCGCTGAACGACGAGAAAACCCTGGCTGGCCGCTTTACTGCCAAAGGCCAGAACAGCGACCGCGAGTACGATCACTCACAGGACGACAACCAGTTGTTTATGGGTGGCCTCACCTGGGCACCGACGGATTACACGTCGGCGACGATGATTCTGGACTACCTGAAAACCGAAAGTTCGCCCAACAGCGGCGGTTATCCGCTGGACAAGGAATACGACCGCAGCAAGTTCTATGGCGAGCCCAGCTACAACTTCCACGATGTCGAGCGCACCAGCCTCAGCGGTAACATCACCCATGACTTCGATAACGGCTTCGTACTGCGCAGCAATCTGCGTTACAGCAAGTTGACCGATGATTTTGGCTACGTTTACCTCAGCGACAGCGCCGCACGAGTCGGTACTACCGTTGACCGGTATATGTTTGGAACAGACAGTGAAGCCGACCAGTTCAACGGCAATCTGATGCTGCAATACGATGCCCGCTTCGAGAACATCGACAGCAGCAGCCTGGTGGGCGTGGAGTACCTCGATTCGACCACCAAGGAAAGCTCGATCTACGCCCTGACGACCCCGATTGACATTGCAAACCCCGTGTTTACCGGGGTTTCACGCTCAATCGCGCCGTATGCCGTGAACAAGCGAGACGCGACCACCAAGGCCGTATTCCTGCAGCAGAACCTGTCGTTCTACGAACGTTTCATCGTCACCGGCGGTGTGCGCAACGACTCGATGGACCTGACCAGCAAAGGCTTGCAATCCACTGAGAAAGACACCTTCTCCGAAACCTCCTACCGAGGTGCGTTGACCTATATCGTCAACGATGAGGTGTCCACCTATGTGAGCATGGTGGAATCCGTCTCGCCGCCGCAGGTTGGCGTAACACCGCAGACGGGCAGGCAGTACGAAGTGGGCGTGAAATATGCGCCGATGGGGATGGACGCACTGTTCTCCGCCGCCGTTTATGACCTGACCCAGGAAAACGTCACCATCGCCGTGGTGCTGCCGAGCGGCATCATTGAGCAACAGACGGTGGGCGAATCGCGGGCCCGTGGTCTCGACCTGGAGGCCAAGGCGCAGGTGACGCAGAACCTCAGCCTGATCGGTGGCTATTCCTATATGGAGTCCGAGGTACTGCGCGGTTCGTTGTATGACGGCAGCTCCCTGAAGGGTAATGAGTTCTCCACGGCACCCAAGCATTCCGCTTCGCTGTGGAGTTATTACGACGTCCCCGCCACTGATGTCAGCGTTGGCCTGGGTGCGCGCTACGTCGGCTCTTATTACTTCGATGCAGCCAACTCCGGCAAAAGCGATGGCACCACGCTGTTCGACGCCGCCTTCAACTACAAGATTGCCAAGGGCACCGACCTTGCGGTGAACGTCAGCAACCTGATGGATGAACAGCACGTGGTCGGCTCCGGCACAGCGAATTTCTACAACCCGGGTCGCGAGATTACCGCCAAAGTGAGTTACAACTGGTAAGCAGGCGTGTAAGCCTTTTTCCCTTAAAGGAAGCGGTGCCCGCTTTACCGCGGGCATCGTCGACTTGGGGTCTTTTTCGGTTTCCCAGCCATCAAGGCAATCCAGACACAATCAGCGTGGTCCGGCTGTCGGGCAGCCATAGGTAACTCAAGCGTTCACCTAAGCTTTTACCTAGTGCGATTACATGGAGAGAATCTGAGCCACTTGATTTTCAAAGCGTGGAGGTTCCGATGATCAAGCGTTTTATTCCTGTTTTTTTACTTGCCGCTACCATCTGTCTCGTTGGCGCGTCTTGTCACGACCAAAAAGAAGAAGAAAATTTGCAAAACAAGCAAACGATGGATGGCAGCCCGGCTCGCACGGGGACGGGAATAATTCCCCGACAACAAATTCAACCCAGAATGAACAGAATGTAGTCAGACTGCGACGTCCTGCCGAACCGGCTAATCCACGTGACGCATGCCGAGATAGCTGCTGACTGCCTCATCTATAGTTGGAAAGAACGCCGTTTCGCCGAGCCTTGCGAAAAGCCCGAATCGCTTCAGCTTGTCCTTGACCGGGTCCTTCATCTCGGCCACGCACAACTTGATGCCCGCCGCGTGCAAGGTTTCGTCCAGTTCACCCAGCATGTCGGCCGAGGTCACGTCCACACTGGTGACGGGTTCTGCCGCTACGACTAACCAGCGCACGGGCGTAGGCGATGCAGCCACTGCGTCAAGCACTCGCTCGTTGAACAGTTCGGCGTTGGCAAAAAACAACGGTGCATCCCAGCGAAACAGGACCAGGCCCGATATAAGGCTCGCGTCAGGATAACGCTGGATGTCGTGGTACCCCTTGACGCCTTTGGCTTGCCCCAGCACTGCGGAATATGGTCGCCAGCCATCCCACAGAAATTCGATGACGGCTATTACGATGGCCAGGCCGATGCCCTCAATCGCGCCAAATACAGCCACACCGAGGGTGCACACGATCGACAGCCAAAACTCCCAGCGCTGGATCCGATAAATTCGCCGCAGGTCGGTGACTTCAATCAAGCCAATGGCTGATGCGATCACCACCGCTGCCAATGCGCTGCTGGGCAAACTCTCCAACAAATTCGGCGCCACCACCAGCAGCAAGGCAACTGCCAACGCGCCAACAACGCCGGTCAACTGGGTTTTGGCGCCTGCGGCTTCAGCCACGGGGGTACGTGAAGAACTGCTACTGATTGGAAAGCCCTGGAAAAATCCAGCCGCCAGATTGGCAAAGCCGAGCCCTGCCATCTCCTGGTTCGGGTCCACGTATGTGCGGGTCCGCGCTGCATAGACACGAGAAAGCACACTGGTGTCGGCGAATGACACCAGAGCGACGGCACAACCGCCGATAAGCACGGGGACAATATCAGCGCGGGTAATCCAGGGGATGGCGAACCCAGGTAAACCTTGTGGAAGAACACCGAGCACCGACACCCCGGCCCGCGCGCCAAGGTCCAGCACACCGACGGCGACAGTCGCACCGACCACTGCGGCCAAGATGCCCGGTACCCGTTTATAGGGTTTGAGTAGAAGGATCACGACCAATGTGGCCGCGCCGATCATGAACGCAGTCCAGTTGGTCTTTCCTTCCATTACTGCGGTGGAGATGGCCCATATGTTTCTCAGCGGACCGTCAGAGTCAATCGAAAAACCGAAAAACTTTGGCAGTTGGCTGATCAATACGGTCAGCGCGATGCCGTTCATGTACCCGTAGCGGATCGGTTTGGAAAGCAACTCCGTAATGAAGCCCAAACGAATGATGCCCGCCAGGATACACACCGTGCCTGAAACGATCGCCATCATGCCCGCCAGGGCGACGGCGCGGTGCGGGTCGCCGCCCGACAGGGGCAGGACGACAGCCAGGATAACGGCGGCCAGTGAGGAATCCGGGCCCAGCACCAGAATCCGGCTAGGCCCGAACAACGCGTAAGCGAGCAACGGAACGATGGTCGCGTAGAGGCCATAGATGCCGGGGACGCCCGATGCCACGGCGTAAGCAATGCCGACGGGTACCAACATCGTGGTGAGCACCAGTCCGGCCATGATGTCGTGACGCAACCAGGCAACCTGATACCCGCGCAGCGTGCGGAGTCCAGGAAGCCAGCGGCCCCAGCCGGTTTCGTTGCCGCAATCGCGACGGGCAATTCGGCCCGGTTCGAGGACGGGAGGCGAAGAATCCAAATCGCTCATAGAACTTTGCCCTTTAGATGTACAACGCAGATTTGCTTACACGTACCCGTCAGAATTTTTCGGGCACTCGCCGGTGCGGATAATCCGGGTCGCGATAGCCGCCTGGCTTCTGCCGTTTGGGCAATATCACCTTCTCGCGCGCGACATCCTTTTACGGAACCTCGGGCTGCATCCATGACTTCAACCATGCCAGGATGGCCAAGACCCTACATCCTCAAGCGCACGGAAAAGCTTAGTTCATACTTGCCTGTCACAACCCACCAAAAGCAGTCAGCAGCGACTGCTTTCGCCCAAGCCTGCAGCTTGCGAGCTGACGTGACTTGTCACTTGAGCAATTGCATCTGCTGGCGGTAGTCGTCCGTAACCTGACGCGCCTGACTCGCACTGGTCACGACCCGTGGGGTGATCAGGACAATCAGCTCGGTTCTATCGCGCGACTTCGATGTATTGCCGAACAGCCATTTCAGGCCAGGAATTTTCGACAGACCCGGCACGCTGGAGGTGGACTCCGCATTGTCCTGCTTGATCAACCCGCCGAGCAGCACCGTCTGCCCGCTCTGCACAGCGATTTGCGTGGAGACCGAACGGGTCGAGATGCGCGGATTGGGTTGAGAGGAGGTCACGTTACTCGTATCGGCGTCACTGACCTGTTGCTGGATGTCCATGTACACCAGACCACCCGGATTGATTCGCGGAACCACATCAAGGATCACCCCCGTCTGCACATACTCCACGCTGCTCAAGGTCGTGTCGGAATTGCTCGTATTGACGGTCGTCTGGCTGATGGGAATATTGTCACCGACCTGAATCTGCGCTTGCTGGTTGTTCATCACCACCAGGGACGGCGCCGATAACACCTGCGTGCGCCCGTTGGTTTCAAGTGCATGCAGCGCCACTTGCAGGTTGTTGCTGACGAAGGAATAGAACAGCGAATCCGCTGCACCGAGCCCTGCCCCGCCGGCGCCGAGCGCGCCTTGATTACCGCTGGTGTTGGCGACCGTCGTGCTCGATGAATTGCCGGCCAGATTGCCCAGATACCACTGCACGCCGAGATCCAGTTCGCCGGTCAGTTTGACCTCAAGGATCCGCGTCTCGATCTGCACTTGCATTGGCAGGTTGTCCAGCCGCTTGATAGCCGATTCGATCTCTTTCCACTGTGCCGGTCGCGTGCGTACCAGCAACTGGTTGGTGCTTTTCTGCGCGGTAATGCGCACGCTCTGTTGCAGACTCTGCTCCGCAGCCTGCCCGCCGGACTCTGCAGTGTCGGCGCTTTCGCTGTCGCCCGATTCGCCACCAGAGGAATCATCCTCGGCCTCCTCCTCTTCACCGCTCGATTGCGCGCGATTGTTTTCAGCGCCCAGACCGGCAGATGCTTGCGACGTCGCGCCGGAAAGCCCATTGCCGCTGCCATTGAGCGACGACAGCGAGGCGGTGCGCAAACCCGGCGCGACCTTGGCGGCAGTGTCTTCCTTGATCGCGCCGTTGCCATAGATCTGGCGCAGGTATTTGGCCAGATCCGAGGCTTTCATATTGCGCACGTCGTAGACGTACATTTGCGGTTCATTGCCGCCACCCTCGTCGATGGTCGCGATCCAGTCGCCGACTTCCTGCAGATACGCCGGCTGCGACGAGATGGCGACGATGGAGTTGGTGCGTTCGTTGGGCATGAACTTGACCATGCTCGCCAACGGGATGCCGCTGTCAGGCCCGAACAGCTTTTGCAGTTGCGGCATCAATTCGGCCACCGATGCCCGTTGCAGGCCGTAGACGCCGATGGACATGCCCTTGAGCCAGTCGACGTCGAAGGTATCGATGGTGTCCTGATAGTTGGCCAGTTCATCCGGGGTGCCGGCCAGACTCAGCACGTTACGCGCCGGATCTACCAGCAGGAACGCGTTCTCTCGAGCGAACGGTTTGAGCAGTTTCTGCATTTCCGTGGCGGAGATGTAGCGCAGCGGGAACAGGCGCGCGGTGAGGCCGGTGGAAGGTCGGGCGACCGGCATTTCCGGTACCAACTTGCCCGCGACCGCCTGATTCGACGGCAGGATGACGTAGCGGTCGCCCTGGCGGATCATCGCGTTTTCCGTCCAGGACAGCAGGGTTTCCAGAATCGACAAGGCTTGCTGCTTGTTCACCGGTTTGGAAGTGGAAAAACTCACATTGCCTTTGACGCCTTGGGCGATGCTGTAGTTTTCGTGCAGCAGGTCGCCCATCACACTGTTGATCACCGCTTCGATCGGCTGGTCGGTGAAGTTGAAGACGATGTCCCCGCCTGGCTCGGCGCCAGCCTTTGCGCCGGCGGCAGGCGCTGCCGGACGCACAAAGTTCTGGCTGCCGCGAATGATCTGCCGGCGCGCCGGTGTGACGTCATCGGACACTGACGCGCCCGGCGTATCGGCGGGCGCATCCACCACTGGCGCGCGTTGCGAGCCGGTACCGTTGAGTGCTTCCTGTATCAGGGCCGGGTCATTTTGCGTCGACGACGGCGTGGACGCGCAGCCCGCCAGAGCCACGGCCGTGGCGAGACAAAGCAAGGGGCTGCGCAAACGAAGGATTTCAGGAAAGCAATTGTTCATGGTCTCGGTACATTGGGAAGAGTGATAAGGGGCGCCGTAGATGGCGGCGGAAGACGTAGCACGGGCAGACTCAGCTGGCGGGTCTGGCCCTGGTACATGAAAGTGGCTTGCAGTGGGCTGAGCGCGGTCAGGGTCCAGCCGTTATCCAGCGCTTTGCCGACCGCGAGCTTGAGCGTGCGTTGGTTGGCCAGGCGCAACAGCGCCCACTGCGCCTGGCCATCGATGACCACGCCGGTCAACGCAACGCCTTGCAGCGCGGCCGTCCCGCCTTTACCGCTGACGAGGTCGGGTTTGCGCTCGGGACTGAAAATCGATTGTTGCCAGCTGAGGCTCAAGTCTTGCGCGGTCAAGGTTGGCAGCGGCTTTGGCGCTGCACTGGCCGGCAGATGACGCGGTTGATCGGCGGGCAGCCAGTGTTCAGCTCGTCCCGCGCCGAGTAACAGCACTACAAAAACTGCGCCCAGCGCCGCGGCGATGGTTAGCAGGAGCAGATTCATATGGCTGAGCCTCATGCTCCGGGCTCCTTGCCGTTGGCCGGTTGCAGATAACCGCGCAACAGCAGATTCACCTGCAACCGCCCTGCACCTCCGCTGGCTGGCGCGGAGGTTTGACGACGGATGCTCAGATGGTCGACAAACAGAAACGGTTGGCCATATTCGAGATCGTGCAGCAGCCCGGTCAGGGGCTCCATGGCACATTCGAGGGTGAGGCTGACTTTGACCTGGCGATACGGTTCGGCGCTGTTTTGCTCTGGAGTGATCGGCATGCGTTGCGTGACCTGGCATCCGGGCCCCTGAGCGGCATGTGCCTTGACCAGATCGAGGCTGCGTTGCATCAGGTCGGCCGCCACGCCGCTCGGGTCGGTGCCGGGCAGCAGGCTGCTGCGGCTGGCCGGGTCGCGCCGGGCTTGTTGCAACTGCTGTTGCAGAGCGTCGCGTTGCTGCAGGACGCCGGCGTAGCGCTGCTGTTGTTCGCGCAGGCTGTCGGCCTGGTTTTCGATCTGCAACAGGGGGCCGAGAAACCAGCTCTGCACCAGCAGCCACCACCCCGCCCACACGGCCAGTGCCAGCACGATCAGCGCTGCGCCGCGACGTTCGCGCGCGGTCAATTCACGACGCATCGGCTGGCTCCTTGCGCAATTGCGCGTGCAATGAAAAGCGCTCCTTGCCCGTCTGTTCGTCGGGCTGAATGATCCCCTGGAACTGCGCATCGCTCAGGGTTCGGCAGTCTTTGGCGCGGGCAATCAAGGCACTGGCCCGGGCGCTCTGACCGGTGATCGAGACGCCGCCGTCTTCGCTGATGTCCAGTTGCTCGACCCAGGTATCGGCGCCGAGGCAACCGGTGAGGTCCAGCAACACACTGGACACGCTGGGCCGGGCAGTCTTGCGTTGCGCCAGATAGCGGGCGGCACCCTGGGTGTTGACCAACTCACGACGCAAGTTTTGCAGCGCCTGCACTTGTTCGCGTTGCTGATCGACGGCGTCCTGCATCGCTTCCATACGCGCCGATCGCGCGTCCAGCCACAGCACCATGCACGCCAGCAACAGGCCGACGCAGGTCATCGCCAGATAACGCGGCAAGTAGTTGCGACGGGCGCGCTGGTGTTTGTATTCGTCCGGCAGCAGATCGACTCCCAAAGGTTCGCCGTCGCTGCCCCGGCAATCGATGGCGTGCACATGCAGGCCGCGGGCTTGGCAATGATCGAGCACGGTTTGCAGACGCTCACGCGCAATCGCCACCAGCAACACCCGCGCGATGCTTTTTCCACGGCTTTGCACGCGAGTGACAAAGTGCATGTCCTCGCGGGGAAACGGCGTGTACTTGTCCAGTTCAAACCCGACCACACTGCGCAAATCGCGTGTGGCCGCGAGCGGAAGATCCAGCGTTTGCGCCAGAACCATCGCATAAGGCAACAGCAACACAACCCGGTCGTCGCCAGCATCAGGCAGCGCCTCGGGCAGCGGCCATGTCAACCGATGCTCTCGGTTGCGCGGCAGCAAACCGCGCTGCACTTGGGCCGGCAGTGCGTTGCGCAGCTCCTGCAACCACGCCTGCCACAAACGCTGGGCAAGGCTGCCGCGCCAGTGGCTTTGCCAGTGGCCGTGGACCTGGGCAAATCGCCGAGCCAGAGGCTGTGAGATCAATTGCTTCATTCTTGCCAGCGCAAGACCCGGTAAGGTCGTGCCCCCTCCTTCGATGGATTCAATAACAACGTGACGCGAAGCGTCGTGGTGTAGCCGCCGGGCAAGGTCGCCCGGCTTTTAACGGTGATGATCGACCCGGCGGGTGAGACGCTCGGGCGTGCTCGTGGCAGGTTCAATGCCTGTTGCAACCAGGGCGTCGCAAAGCGCGGATCCGGTGCTGGCAACCCGCTCCACAACGTCACGTAGGGTACGGCTCGCTGGTAAATCGCCTGGGTCATGCCAGGCAGCTCGCGCAGTTCCTCGACCATTCGCAGCGGCGCCTGATCATCGGCGCGACGTCGCTCGACGGCTTGCGCCAGTTGCCGCGCATCCCCGGGGGGCGCGCCGCATGCCTGTAACAACCGCGCGAGCAACTCGGCAGGCGCAGCGTTTAGATCCACCTGGCCCTGCTCGCTGCGCAGGCTGACGGCCAGCTCGGCATCATCGAAACGCAAGGCATGCACTTGGTTGTCCGCCAGCCAGCGCCGTTGCGGGTCGTGATCGAGTTGGGCCAGCACCGCCATGGCGATACCCGCCTCGGCAGCCAGTTGCCCCTGTAAATGCTGGCGCTGCCAAAGGGCCTGACGGTTCTGTAAATGCACCCAACCCACCAGCCCGGCGAGCAACGTGGCGAGCAGCGCCAACACCCACAGCACCAGAAGCAGCGCGACGCCGCGCTGACGCTTCATGGCGTGATGTTCTCGCCGGACAAATCCAGACGCAGACGAACAACCTGCCTCGGCCACACGATAGCCCCGGCAAATTGCGCGTCGATGCACACCGCGCGCGGCAGCCGTCCGGGCCATGGCCAGTGATCCAGCCACTCCGTCGTTTTCCCCTCGGGCGACAGGCCCCGGTAGCTCATATGTAGCGCTTTTACCTGCTGCAACAGCACTTGCGGTTCCCTGGCCGACTGCAAGGTTTCGCCCTGCAAACGCTGAAGAGTGACCTGCAAACGCCCCTCTACGAGACTCACTTGGTGCCGATAGATACCACCGCCCACCGTCGCGGGAAGCGGCGCGTAAAACCTCAAACTGTCAGCGTCACCCTGAAAGATTGGCGATTGGCTTTCACCCGGTTTTCCCTCTGCCAGAGGCAATGCCTGGCCGATGGCGCTGCGCAAGAAATTCTGCGTCGAGCGCACTTCATCGAGGCGGTTGCTGTAGCGCTCGGCCTTGGCCATGGCCCGATTGGCACCCGATATCGCTGCGCCGATCAACGTCAGTAACACGCCGAGCAAACTGATCACCACCAGAATTTCCAGCAGGGTGAAGCCTCGCTGATTACCCTTCATTTGCCAGCACCGCTGCCTGCGCTGCGCACTTGCAAGGTGCTGTACCGGGCATGCCGGCCGCCATCGTCCACTTGCAGATCCAGCCGATAAGCATTGGCCGATCCATTAGGGCCGGGGACAACGCTTACATTCATTTGCCAGCGCACCCCGCTCCATTCGCCATTGCTGCGCCCGGCTACGAAGGCACGGTCACTGGCGTCGTCGATCAGCGAACGCGCGACCAGACTCAAACGATCACTGCGTTGCACTTGCTGCAAGGCCCGGGCGCTGTTGCCGAACGCCCCTACCAGGACGCTGCTGCACACCGCCAGCACAGCAAGGGCAGCCAGCATTTCCAGCAATGTGAAACCGCGCTGGCGGTTCAATTGAGCGTGTGCAACTGAACGCTGCCCGTCAGCCAGTTGATATCGATCCGCCAACGCTTGTCGTTGCGCGACAACATCAGGTGCCCGCCGCTGGAGCCGCCATCCGGATAGAACTCGAATGCCGCGCCGAGTCCCTCGGCGGTGACCAGTTGCACATGCATGTCCTGCGGCAAGCTGTGCGGCTTATGGTCGGGGCCATTGAAGCGCGCCTTGTGCAGATCGAAATGCGTCTGGGCCGGTTGACCGGTGACGATGGCTTGCACCCGCGCAGCGCGCAGTGACTGCACCAATTGCGTCAGCGCCTGACGTTCCTTCGCCGATTGCAGGCCCTTGCCCACGCCGAAGCTGATCAAACCGATGCTGACGCCGATCAAGACGATCACCACCAGCAGTTCGATCAAAGTGAAGCCGCGAGAGCGCTGCAAGGCGTGCACGGTTATTCCCAGTTGCCGAGGTCGGCCTTGTAGGCGTCCCCACCGGGCTGACCGTCCTGACCGTAGAAAATCAGATCGAAACTGCCGTGCTCACCGGGGTAGCGATAGCCGAACGCATGGCCGAACGGATCCTTGAGATCCGAAGGCTTGGCGTACGGCCCGGCCCAGCCGACCGCGTTGGCCGGTTTGTGCAGCAACTGCTGTAAGTTGGCCGGCGGGCTGCCGACATCGAGGCCGTAGCTTTCGACCTTCATGCTCAGGCTGGACAGTTGCGCCTTGCCGGCGCCGTACTTGCCTTTGTCGACGTTGCCGCCAACCTGGCGCACCACAATGGTGGCAACGATGCCGAGCAAGACGATGACCGCGAGCATTTCCAACAGGGTGAAACCGCCTTGCCGACGACGGCCGGCAGCGTTTGGACGGGACATGTTTTTTCCTCAAATGTTACTGGTTAGGCTCATCAGCGGCAGCATGATGGCGAGCATGATCACCGCGACCAGCACGGCCATGACCACGGTCAGACTGGGCACCAGGGCCGCGAGCAAACGGTCGATGCCGCGTTTGGCCTCGACATCGAAAACCTCGGCGACCTTGAGCAACATGGCGTCGAGATTGCCGGCCTGTTCGCCGACCTCAATCATTTGCAAGGCGAGTTCCGGCAGCAGCGGTTGTTCGCCGAAAGCCTGCGCCAGCGTGCCGCCGCCCTTGACCCGTTGCGTGGCTTGCTCGACCTGGGCACGCAAGGCGTGATTGCCACACACCTCGCGGACGATGATCATTGCTTGCAACAGCGCCACGCCATTGCTCAGCAACGTGCCCAGCGTGCGCGCCAGCCGAGCGGCCTCGATGCGCTGCAACAACGGGCCGATGACCTTGATGAACAACAGACGATGGTCATGACGTTGGCGGCGTTGCGGATCACGGCGTGCGACAGCGATGCCCCACGCCGCCAGCACCAGAGCTGCCAGCACCAGCAGGCCATAGGCGCTGAGAAATTCGCCGAGAACGAGGATGGTCTGGGTGATCAGCGGAATCGGCACGCCGAGATCACGAAAGATCGGCACGAATTGCGGCACCACATACGCCAGCAATAGCGCCAGCGAGCCCAATACGCCGACGATGAGGAAGGCCGGATAAATCAGCGCATTGATGACTTCGCCACGCAGTGTCTGGCTGCGCTCCAGATAATCGGCAAGCTGATGCAGCGTGTGCTCCAGCGAACCGCCCGCCTCACCGGCGCGCATCATGCTGATGTACAAACCGGAGAACTGGCCGTGCTCTTCTTCCAGAGCCTGGCTCAGCGGTTTACCGGCCTTGACCTGCTCACGCACCCGCTCCAGCAACGCTCGGCGCCGCGGATCGGTGGCCTGCTTGAGCAGAATGCCCAGCGCGCGCTCCAGCGGTTGGCCCGCACCCAACAACGTCGCCAGTTGCTGGGTGAAGCTGACCAGTGCGGCGCCATTCAGTACGCCACGCCGCAAAGGTCCCGTCAGCCGATCACCGGCGCAGGCTTCGAGGCTGAGTAACAACAAGCCTCGTTTTTGCAGCACAGTGATGGCGCCCGCTTCATCGGCGGCTTCCAGACTGCCCTGTCGAGAAACGCCATCGGCGTCCAGTGCGCGGTACTTGAAATGGCTCATGTCAGTCGCCGCGCGTAACGCGCAGCACCTCGTCAAGGGAGGTGGTGCCGGCCACCGCCTGACGCAAACCTTCTTCGTACAAGGTACGCAGACCGCCGCGCCGGGCAGCCTGTTCGAGGGTGGCGGCATCGGCCTGGCGCATCAGCAATGAGCGCAGTTCTTCGTTCATCACCAACAGTTCGGTGATCGCGCTGCGCCCGTGATAACCGCCACCAATCGCCGTGGTATCCGCGCGATAGAGCAAAATCGGTCGTTGGTCGGTGAACTGCTCAAGCCCGTGTTCGGCGATCATTTGCGGCGGTGCTTCGAAGGCAATCCGTGTCTGCGGATCGAGGCGGCGCACCAGGCGCTGAGCCAGGATGCCTTTGACCGTGGACGCAATCAGGTAGCTCTCGACGCCCATGTCCTGCAGCCGGGTGATACTCGCCGCCGCACTGTTGGTGTGCAGGGTCGAGAGCACAAGGTGGCCGGTCAACGAGCTCTGGATGGCGATGCGGCAGGTCTCGAGATCGCGCATTTCACCGATCATGATCACGTCCGGGTCCTGACGCACGATGGAGCGCAGCGCATTGGCAAAGTCCAGGCCAATGGCCGGTTTCACCTGAATCTGGTTGATGCCTTCGAGCTGATACTCGACCGGATCTTCGACAGTGATGATCTTGCGCTCGGCCGTGTTGAGCCGGGATAGCGCGGTGTACAGCGTTGTGGTCTTGCCGGAGCCGGTGGGACCGGTGACCAGCAGGATGCCGTGTGGACTTTCGAGCACGTCGAGGAAGCTGTTCAGGCGTTCACCGTCCATGCCCAGACTGGGGAAATCGAAGCTCACGGTGCGCCGATCAAGCAGGCGCATCACCACCGACTCGCCGAAACTGGTGGGCACCGTCGACACGCGCAAATCCAGCTCCTTGCCCTGAATGCGCAACATGATGCGACCGTCCTGGGGCAAACGCCGCTCGGCGATGTCGAGCCGCGCCATGATTTTCAAACGCGAAATGATCGCAGCGGATGAACTCGATGGCGGCGCTTCGGCTTCATGCAGCACTCCGTCAATGCGATAGCGCACCTTGAGCTGGCTCTCGAAAGGTTCGATATGAATGTCCGACGCCCGCTGTTCCACCGCGCACTGCAGAATCAGGTTGACCAGACGAATCACCGGCGCCTCGGAGGCCAGATCCTTGAGGTGTTCGATGTCATCTTCGGCACCATCGTTTTCGTCCAGCGACTCGATCAACGCATCCATGGCGCTGCGGCCCTGGCCGTAAAGACGCTCGATCAGCGTGTTGACATCAGCGGCTGTCGCCAGCCGCAACGACACACTTTTGCTCGCGCAGTAGCCCATGGCATCCAGGGCGTATTGGCTGAGCGGCGGACTGGCGACCACCGTCACCGTTGCGGCATCCGCAGCCACTGCCACTGCCACTAGGCCGTGATGGCGCAGGAAACGCTCGCTGCCGATCATCAATGGCTCGATGTCCCAAGAGGCTTCATCGAGTTGCAGACGAGGCACGCCGAGCAACGTCGCGTAAGCCTCGACCGCCTGATCATCACGGACACTGCCCAGACGCAGCAGATTGCGCAGCACCTCTTCTTCGCGACCACTTTCAGCCAGGCACAGTTTGCGCGCGCGATTGACGTCAGACGCCTTGACCTCGGCATTGTCGACCAACCATTGGCATATTGCGGACTGCGAAGGAAGTTGCATCACACTGTTGGTTTCTCTTGGGCACAAACAACTAACGATCGAAATAACCAGGCTCTTGAAGACACTGGGTGAAATCGATCGATCATTAACTTATCTGTAATTAGCGCATCACCAAAACGGCTGGTGAAAGATTTAAAGGGATTTTTCCGTTGATATTTCAGCCCATAAAAGGCGTGTGCAACTGACTGAAAACTGAGTGCCGGGAAAGCTTATCAGAGCACTAAACCTAATTGCAACTAGGTTTATGATGTGGTTTTTTGTTGCTTTTTTTTTGTAAAAAACGCCGCTTTAACGCATAACTTCGATGATTGATGGCATTTAAAAACCAATTTACTGTAGGTACGCGCTATCAACACCAAAAACCTATCAATTTGCCAGTATCGAAAACTACGCCCGAACGTCGCTTTTCCTTCGCTTCACTTCCCATTTGAAAAAATAGTTTTGCGAGTATTGAACTTTCATGTGCATGCTTCGGACTTATGTGCGATTTCAAGACTACAAGTTTGCAGTCGTGCATTAACGCTTCCTTCACCAATCGAGAACTGATCGATGCTTCGAATCATGTCGCCCCTTATGGGCGCAGTACTTTTGTGCGCGCAAAGTTTGCCCGTCATGGCAGCGGATTATTCCTCTTCGTCGAACGGCGGTAACGCGGATCAACAGCTTCGTGAACAGATCGAGGCCAAGCGCGATCAGCTGACCGGCGCCGCCGCCCTCGCCCCTGCCACGCCAAACGGTGTTGGCACCCTGCTCGATGCACCCGTGGAAACCGATGACGCTCCCGCGCAGGTCCAGCAACCATGAACCCGACCAACGCCAACAGGACTTTTGCCTTGTCAGCCTTCAAACACACCCTTGGCTTGAGCGTGCTGACCTTCAGTATCGTCCAGGCCAATCTCGCGCTCGCCGCCGTCACGCCGGCCACCGGCAACGAAGTCGAAGCCCGCGTCAGTTCGATCCTCGACAACATGAACCTGTCCGAAAAGATCAACTTCACCCGCGTCAACGACGGTCACATGATCCCGTCCCTGCTCAAATGGGGCATCAAGGGCACTACGGCGTATGACTCGTCGATGGGCGTGCACGTCAATAACGCCACCTTCGGCGCGCAATACCCGTCGCAGTCGGCACTCGCCGCGACCTGGAGCATCAACCGCGCCAAGGAGTTCGGCCTGGCGATTGCCTATGAAACGAAGATCTCCGGCGGCCAGCAGATGTTGTCCCCGGGCGTGAACCTCTATCGCACGCCTTACAACGGTCGCTCGGCGGAGTACGTCAGTGGCGAGGATCCGTTCCTCGGCGCGGTACTCGCGCCGGCCATCGTCAACGCGATCCAGGCCCAAGGCATCCAGGCCAGCGGCAAGCACTACCTGGCCAACGAACAGGAAGCCAACCGCCAGGCGGTGAACATCGTCGCCGACGAACGTACCCTGCGCGAGATGTACTTGCCGGGCTTTGAATCGATGGTCAAGAACGCCAACGTCGCCTCGATCATGTGTGGTTTCAACAAGGTCAACGGCGACTACGCCTGCGAAAACCATCACCTGATCACCGAGGTGCTCAAGGGTGAATGGGGCTATCAGGGCACCGTGATCAGCGATTTCAACGCCATTCACAATGCGTTCAAAGGCGCGTGGGCCGGTACCGACATCGACATGCCGTCGGGCCTGCAATTCACCGAAGCCAACCTGATGCCGTACGTGTGGAGCGGGCAACTGACCCAGAACGTCATCGACGACAAGGTCAAACGCAACCTGCGTGCCGTGGTCAGCTACGACTTCCAGGAAAACCTCAACACCGCCAAGACCCTCGACCATCCCGAGTACGGTGCACGCGCTGCGTTGAACACTGCGCGTGAGGCGATCGTGCTGCTGCGCAACGAGAAAACCAGCGCTGGTACGCCGCTGTTGCCGCTGGCGAAAACCGCCAAAGTCGCCGTTATCGGTGATTGGGCCAACCAGGCGCCGGCCTCGCCGTTCGGTACCGCCAACTCGCCGCCGAACAGCTACGTGACTGAACTGAGCGGCCTGCAGCAACTGGCTTCGAGCAGCTCGAACGTCACTTATCTGTCCGAGATGAGTCTGAATCCGAAGAGTTCGGTGTGGTATCAGCCATCCACCGGCAGCAGCGACATCAGCAACTCCGGGGTCAAGGCCGAATACTTCGCCAACACCAGCTTTTCCGGCACCCCGGCGCAGACCCGTGTCGAGCCAGGCGTGAATTTCAACTGGACCACCAGCACCAACGAAACCAATACCGGCACCACCACAGTCGCAGGTTTCAGCCCAACCGCCGGCAATTTCTCGGCGCGCTTCACCGCGAAGATCAAGCCTGTGGTTTCCGGCCCTCAGGTCTTCAAGATTCGCGCGGACGGTCCATACAAGCTGTGGGTCAACGATGAGCTCGTGGTGCAGAGCGACGGCGTGCCGTACTCCGCCGATGTGGTCAATGCGCTGACCACATCGGGCAAGACCGCCAATCTGGTCGCCGGCAAGCAATACACCGTCAAGCTCGAATACCAACGCGTACAAGGCAACTTCACCCCGGCGCTGGGTGGTCTTGCCGGTGTGCAAATGAGCTGGGCGGCGCTGCGTCCGCCACAGGATTTGTCGAAGTACGATGCCGTCGTGGTGGCTGCGGGCACCAATTATGAGAACGAAGGCGAAGGCTCCGACCACGGTTATGAACTGCCGGATCAACAGGCGGAACTGATCAAGCACGTGGCCAAGGCCAACCCCAACACCATCGTCGTGATGCACGGTGGCGGTGTAGCGGACATGCAGCCATGGGCGAAGAAAGTCGGCGCGACCCTGCAAGCCTGGTTCCCGGGTCAGCAAGGTGGCCAGGCCCTGGCCGAGATTCTCTACGGCAAGGTCAACCCTTCGGGCAAACTGCCGGTGACGATCGACAAGAAGATCGAGGACAACCCGAGCTACGCCTCCTACCCGGATCCGGCAGCTTATCGCGGCGACAACGCCCTGACCGAACTGACCTACAGCGAAGGCCTGTACCTGGGCTATCGCGGCTACGACAAGAAACACACCAAGCCGCTCTACCCGTTCGGTTACGGTCTGTCCTACACCACGTTCGGTTACAGCGATCTGAAGTTGTCGAGCAATGTGCTGACGCCGGGCGCCACGGTTGACGTGAAGTTCACCGTGACCAACAAGGGCGACAAGGCCGGTTTCGAAGTGGCGCAGCTGTATGTGCAACCGGTGAAACCTGCGGTCGACCGTCCGGAAAAAGAACTGAAGGGCTTTACCAAGGTGTATCTGCAGCCTGGCGAGAGCAAGACTGTGAGCATCCCGCTCGACTCGCGCTCGCTGGCTTACTACGTGGATAACACCGCCAGCTGGAACGTCGATGCCGGCAAGTTCAAGATCCGCGTCGGTACCGACTCAGAGGATCTGGCCCTGAGCCAGACTCTGATCACGCTGTACCCGGAGCAATTGACCACCCGCGACAGCAACCCGCTGCCAGTGCCACTGCGCAAAGCCGTACAAGTATCGGCTTCGCAAACGTACTGACCGTCACATGAGGCTCAGGGATGAGCCTTTTGCTGCGTTTTGAGATCGGCGGCCAGACGGCGCAGATAGCCGTCAAAGACGTTCAACACGTCCACTTCGGCCCGCCCTCTCAGCCATTGGATTTGCAGCCCGTCCATCATCGAGAAAATCTCCTGGGCGAGCGCTTTCACCTCCACGTCCTGGCGAATCTCCCCCGCTTCTTGCAATGACCCAAGGTGCGCCTGGGCATGCCCATGGACCATATCGAACTTTTCCTTGTACCAGGGAAAGGCCGGATGCTTTTCCGACAGGCTTTCGGTGTTGATCATCACCGATGCCTGACACTCGCGCGCATCCTCGACGCTAAAACTCATGCTCAATCGCAGAAACTGCAAAAACCCTTCCAGCGTCGGCGCGGTGGCCAGATCACCAAAGCGAGCAACCACTCGCTCATCGCGACGATCAAGCAGTGCTCGCAGCAGTGCGACCTTGTTGGGGAAATGGTGGAGCAAGCCGACCGTGGTGATGCCAGCGATATCCGCGACATCACGCATCGACGCGCCCAGATAACCGTCCCGGGCGAAGACCTCGGTGGCGGCATCGAGCAACGCCATGCGGCGCATTTCGCCTTTGGGTGCGCGCCGACGTTTGGGGCTTTGCGCTTGCAGTGGGTTTTGAGTGTCCATGACTGCCATAAAAATCCGTTAAAAAGTCTGCGCCACCACGGCCGGTTCAGCTGCGGTGAATGTATGGGTTCAATGCAACTGCGACGCCTGCGCGCGACGAGCGAAAAATCCTCGCGCTACAAACGAGGCCGTCACGATTGCGGCAATGGCCACCAGTGTGTTGCCTGTCCACATGCCGATCACCGCGCCGCTGGCACCGAAGCCATGGACGCCGACGTACACGAACGGCAGAGTTCCCAGGGTTCCGCGAATCCAGCCGAACACCGGCACCCACCAGGCACGGTTCATTGTCAGGAACATCGACTGCGCGACGAAGTCCAGTCCGAAGACAATCCAGAGCCCCGCACCGATCTGACAGAACGCCATGAACAGCGCTCGGCCCGCGTCGACCAGATGGAAATAATCGGCGATCCAAGGCCCCGCCAACGCCAGGCAAAACCACAGCGTCACACCATAAAGGACGACGCAGCGGCGGGTAAAGACCACAATCGCCTTGACCCGGTCATCACGCCCGGCCCCCAGGTTCTGCGCGATCACTGGCACTAACGCCCCCGGCAAGGCGAAGAACACACAGTAGCCAAATTGCAGGATTCGATCGACGACCGCCATCCCGGCCAATGCCGACGTACCCACGCCCGCCATCACCACCATCAAATAGGTGATGCCCACGGGCATGGCCAGATTTCCCACCATCGCCGGGAGCGCGACTCGCAGAGCACGGCGAGTGTGCAGCGCCAGTAACCGAAGATTGATCAGCGCCGACAAACCGATGTGCCGTTTGACCAGAATCAGGCCGAGGATAAAAGACGTCCCCGCCGCCAGCAGGGATGAAACACCGGCGCCTTCCAGGCCCATGTCCAGGCCAAAAATGAACAGCGGATCGGCCACCGCCAACGTCACCGCCCCCGCCAACAAAACGCCGAGCGCCAGCCTCACCTGGCCTTGAGCGCGAAGCATCTGCACGCACATCTGTGTCCCGGCAATCAGCAGGCTGGAGGGCACAACCGTCCACATATAAAGCCGTGCATCCTGATAAACCGCCAGGTTGCCACCCAGCAATCGCGCCAGAGGCAGCGCGAAAAGCAACTCCACAAGGACAATCGAGCCTGACAGCACCAACGCCATGATCAGCATGTGGCTGGTGAGTCTGGCCAACGCTGTGGAAGCATGTCGGCCGATACGTTCGGAAAGCAACGCGCTGGCACCGATCACCAGTCCGGAGGAAACCGCACCGTTGATGAATATCAGCGTCTTGCCCAGCCCCACGGCGGCGAGCAGGCTTTGATTGTCGAGCATCGACACGTACATCAGTGTCAGGATGTCGACCAGGAATACGGCGAGCAAGCCCAGTGCGCTGGTGCTTGCCATGCTCAATACATGTCTGCTGACAGGCCCCTCCGTGAACCTGGCATGGTAAGTGGTCATGTTGATGCTCGAAGATTCAAGGCGCAGGCATACCGGTGAAAGCGTAGGTTGAAGCGGCGGTGGGCGGATCATCGAGGATGATACGAGAGCCGTTCGATGTAAGCCAGAAGTTGACCTGCCGTGCGATGAAGCGCATGGCAGGAGATACGGTTGCAGTCCAATGCCTGCTTCTCGCCAAAAACACCCACTCATTCCCTGCTAATCTCCCCCCATGAAAACCGCCATCATCTCCGACACCCACGGCCTCCTGCGTCCCGAAGCCCTCAGTGCCATCCAGGGCTGCGACCTCATCCTCCACGCTGGCGACATCGGCAGTTCTGACATCCTCGATCAGCTATCCCAAATAGCCCCCGTCCAGGCCGTGCGCGGCAACAATGACCTCAACCTCCCATGGGCTGCCAATATCCCCGACCACCTCAGCCTCGATCTCAACGGCTGGCAAACGCTGTTGATCCACGACATCGCCGACGTCCCTGCCCTCCTCGCCGCCAATACCCGACTCATCATCACCGGCCATTCCCACAAGCCGTTAATCGAATGGCGCGACAACCGCCTGTACCTGAACCCCGGCAGCGCCGGTCGCCGTCGTTTCAAACTCCCCGTGACTCTGGCCCTGCTCGACGTGCGTGCAGACACACTGGAACCGCAGTTGATCCACCTCCTCCCGTGAAACTTTTCCACCCCTTCCGGCCCGATCACCTAACCTCATAGGCTGTGTGTTCCCTTCGAGCCCGTCCACCCATGCGTAACACGATGAAGTCGTTGTTTCTGGTCGCTTTCATGCTGCTCGTTCCCGGCAGTTTCTCGCTGTGGGCTGCGGATCTGCCGGCGCCTTCAACGACAGCGGCGGCGCCGCTGCCGGTGATTAATCAAAGTGATCTGCAAGCCTTGCAACAGCGTCTCGATGCGCTCAAGCAGCAGATTTCGTCGGCGAACAATTTCAATCAGCTCGAAGGGCCGCAGGATCGGGTTCAGGCTTTTATCCTGGATGTTGATCGGTTGTCGGCGTCGTTGTTGCCGCAGCAGGCGCAGTTGGCGGTGCAGTTGGGGGTGTTGGGTGCGGCACCGGATGCCCAGGCGGCGGCGGAGCAGGCAGATATCGTCGCGCAGCGGGCGGCGCTGACGGAGCAGAAGAACAAGGTCGATGGCACGCTGAAGAGTCTGGCGGCGTTGAAACAGAATGCGGCGGATTTGATCACGCAGATCGCCGGTATCCGCCGCACGTTGCTTGAGAGCGAATTGACGCTGCGCACACTGAGTGTGCTGAATCCGGATTTCTGGGCGCCGCTGGTCAATCCTTCAGAGAGTGATGCCCAGCGTTTCAATTATTTCTCCGACCAGATCCGCAAAATCTGGGCGACGGTATGGGCGCCGGGTGAGTACTTTTTCACGCTGGTGCTGATGTTGCTGGCATGGCTGGTGTGGACGGTCGGACGGCGATTGGCCGAGCGAGGGCTGACGTGGGCTTGTATTCATCGCATGCCCGAGGGGCGCTTGCGCCGCAGTGCACTGGCGTTTGCAACGGCGCTGGCGACGATCGCCACCACCGCCCTCGCCCTGCATTTGATGTTCTACGCCCTGACTCGGCACGCGCCGTTGGTGCCAGTGCTGACAACGTTCTCCGAAGAGTTCGAGAAAGTCGTCTATGCCTGTGTGCTGATCACAGGTTTGAGCCGCGCGCTGTTGGCAACGGAGCATCCGTCGTGGCGTTTGCCAGCGATTGCCGATGAAGTGGCGCTGGCGCTGAAGCCTTATCCGCGCATCTTGTCCTGCACATTGCTGGTGTTGGTGACGCTGGTGCTGGTCGGCAACGCTACGGCCATGAGCAGCCAGATCGTGCTGGCCGGGCGTGGGGTGATCTCCATAGTGGTCATGGCGATTATCGTGACGATGCTGTTGCGCGTCGGCAAAGTGCGCAAGGTGTTGATCGCCGCCAACGATCCACAAGCGGGCAGTACATTTGCCGGGGTAATTTACACGGCGGCGAGTATTTCGATGTTTGTCTCAACGATCGCACTGCTGACCGGTTACGTGTCGTTGGCACGTTTTGTCACGTATGAGCTGGTGTGGGCATATATCGTGCTGTCGGGCTTCTACATGCTGATTCAAGTGGTCAAGGACGGTTGCGAGTACGCGTTTTCGCCCAGGCATTCGAGCGGCAAAGCGCTCAAGCATCTGTTCGGGATGGGGGATCGACGGCTGGATCAGATCGCGATTGTGCTGTCCGGCTTCAGCCGCGCCATGCTGTTACTGTTTGCGGTTATTTCGCTGTTTGTCGGCGGCATTGGCACTACGTTCGGACAACTGATGAGCAACATCATGGCAATCCTCGGCGGCGCCGGATTGCGCAAGCTGAACATTGTCCCCGGTCATCTGCTCAATGCCGTGTTGGCACTGCTGATCGGCATCTGGTTGATCCGTGCCCTGCGCCGCTGGCTCGACAACGAGTTCCTGCCCAAGACCGACATGGATCCGGGCATGTGCGCATCGCTGAGCACGCTGTTTTCCAATATCGGTTACGCGCTGGTGATCTTGCTGACGCTGTCGTCGCTCGGCGTGCAGTGGACCAATCTGGCGTGGATTGTCAGCGCACTGTCGGTGGGCATCGGTTTCGGTTTGCAGGAGATCGTGAAGAACTTCGTCTCGGGCCTGATTCTGCTCACCGAGCGCCCGGTGAAGGTTGGCGATCTGATCAGCATCAGCGGCGTCGAGGGCGACATCCGCCGGATCAATGTGCGCGCCACGGAAATCCAGCTCAGCGACCGCTCGATCGTGATCGTGCCCAACTCGCAACTGATCTCGCAGAACCTGCGCAACGTCACCCTCGGTGGCAGTGCCCAGGGCGTGGCATCGCTGGAGTTGATGTTTCCGCTGGATATCGATCCCGAGGAGGTCAAAGAGCTTCTTCTCAACACCTACCGCGAGAACGAAAACATCCTCGACAAGCCGGCGCCGTTTGTGCGCTTCAGCCATTTATCGCCGGACGGGATTACGTTGACGGTAACGGGGTATGTGGGCAGCCCGAGGATTGTCGGGGTGACCAAGAGTGATTTGCTGTTCGAGGTGCTCAAGCGGTTGGGCGCGGCGGGGATTGCGCTGGCGAAGCCGGCGTCGAGTGCTTGATCAGATTCGATATTTTCGCTGGCTGATGCGCCGCTATCGCTGGCAAGCCAGCTCCCACAGGTTGCCGGGTGTCTAAAGAATCTTTACCTGACGCCGATCACTGTAGGAGTGAGCCTGCTCGCGATGAGGCCATTTAGAGACTGGGGCCTGCTCCGCAGTCCATCGGGGGATGAATCCTCGCCACAATGCGGACACGAATAGAAATACTCACGCGCATTTTGTCCTTGTGGCCCGTAATCACCAGCCCTTATAAAACCAGCCTTTCAGTCACGAAATATTAGGACACGAACATGAGCGACACCTGGAACGAAGGGTATTTCACCGACGAAGGCTACACCTACAGCTATAGCCGGGAAATCAATCCTGTCTTCCAGCGTTATTGCTTGTTGCTGCGCGGCTTTGCCAGCCTGGAATCGAGCGAAAGCCATCATTGCGAACTGGGCTTCGGCCAAGGCGTTTCGATCAATATCCATGCCGCCGCCAACCCCGGTTCCTATGTGGGTACAGACTTCACACCGTCTCAGGCCGCCTTTGCCAGCACGCTCGCCAGCGACTGGAACAGCAACGCGCGGCTGTATGACGACAGCTTCGCGCAACTGCTGGCCCGCGATGACTTGCCGCAATTCGACAGCATCAGCCTGCATGGCATCTGGACCTGGGTCAGTCGCGACAACCAGCAACTGATCGTCGAGTTTGCCCGTCGCCATCTGAAACCGGGTGGAATGCTGTACGTCAGCTACAACTGCTTCCCCGGCTGGTCGCCTGCAGCGCCACTGCGCAACCTGTTCAGCCTGCATGATCGCTTCACCAAGTCTGCCTCTGCCGGCCCGGATCAGCGTATTGACGCCGCTCTGCAATTCTCTGAAGCGCTGTTGGCCGCCAATCCCAACTACGCCAGCGCAGCGCCGAATCTGGATACCAAACTTCAGAGCATCAAGGGGCAGAATCGCCAGTACATCGCCCATGAATACTTCAATCGCAGCTGGGATTGCATGTATTTCACTGACGTGGTCGACGCCATGGCCCCCGCCAAACTCGACTACGTCACCACCGCTGTGCCGCTGGACTCGGTCGACCCGCTCAACCTCAGACCCGAAGGCATGGATTTCCTGGAAGGGATCGAGCATCCGATCATGCGCGAACAGGCGCGTGACTATTTCGTCAATCAGAGTTTCCGTCGTGATCTCTACGTGCGCGGCGCCACCCGGCTGTCCACTGCAGAGCAGCGCCAGACATTGTTCAATACCCGATTCATCCTGCTGCAAGCGCCAGAGAGCGTACCTGTCCACGTTCGCGGCCCTGCGGGTGAAGCCTCGCTGCAGACGGAGATCTACGGCCCGGTACTTGAAGCGCTGGCAGCCAACGACTATGCCCCGAAAACCTTGCGCCAGTTGTCAGCCGCCGCGTCCTCGCTGGCTTCTGACGATGTGCTGCAGGCGCTGAACGTACTGATCGGCATGAATGCCGTGGCACCGTGCCAGAGCGAAGCCGCCGAGAAAGGCGTGCAGGCGCGTTGCAACGACCTGAACCTGGAACTGTGCAAACGCTCGCTGCTGAACGACAAGATCCAGGTGTTGGCCAGCCCGGTGACCGGCGGCGGCATCACCGTCAGCCGTTTCGAACAGCTCTTCCTGATATCGATCAAGCATGGCCAGGAACAACCCGCCGAATGGGCACAACTGGCGTGGGCCATCCTCGGTGAACAAGGCGAAGTCCTCGTCAGGGACGGCCAGCCGCTGGCCAGCGCCCAAGAGAACATCGCTGAACTGACGCTGAGTGCCCAAGTGTTTGCCAGTAACAAACTGGTGATTCTCAGAGCGTTGAACATCGTCTGACAGGCACACGCGCGCAAAAGTATCGCTCATGAAAAAACCGGCTGAAGAGGCCGGTTTTTTTTGTCACTACAGGCTCGGTTTCATTCGCGGCAACCGCATTAGCTTCTTCGCAGCTCAAATCATTTGCACTTTGCCAACACCACCTGACAAGTATTCGGCGTGCCGCCTGAGCGCCCGGCATAGCGAATGCAGTTGTTCATGGATTTCTGCCGCGCCATGTTCAGGCTTGAGCCCCACGCCAGACCGCCCTCGCCCACCGTCGGCAACGCCTTGGCGTAGCAACTGTCGCCCACGCCTGAGGGCGGATAGTGTTTGCGGTTCGAGCAGCCGGCGCTCAGCGTCAGGCTGAAAACAATGAGCGCAGGCAAGAGCCACTGCGAGCATCGGTGCCGAGGTGTTCCGATCATCGCGTTACTCCTGTCGCATGAGAGTTATGACTCATTCAGTCTAGCTGCACTGAACGCGCCCCATTGTAGGAGCTGCCGAAGGCTGCGATCTCTTGACTGTAAAAACAGAATCAAAAGATCGCAGCCTTCGGCAGCTCCTACACGGAGGTTGTGGCCTGGCGGTACTGGCGCGGGGTGAAACCGGTCGAAGCCTTGAACTGGCGGGTGAAGGCGCTGTGATCGGTGTAGCCACATTGCAATGCAACCTCGGTGTAGGCGCTGCCGAAGGCTGCGATCTCTTGACTGTAAAAACAGAATCAAAAGATCGCAGCCTTCGGCAGCTCCTACACGGAGGTTGTGGCCTGGCGATACTGGCGCGGGGTGAAGCCGGTCGAAGCCTTGAACTGGCGGGTGAAGGCGCTGTGATCGGTGTAGCCACATTGCAATGCGGCCTCGGTGTAGGCGCTGCCGAAGGCTGCGATCTCTTGACTGTAAAAACAGAATCAAAAGATCGCAGCCTTCGGCAGCTCCTACACGGAGGTTGTGGCCTGGCGATACTGGCGCGGGGTGAAACCGGTCGAAGCCTTGAACTGGCGGGTGAAGGCGCTGTGATCGGTGTAGCCACATTGCAATGCAACCTCGGTGTAGGAGCTGCCGAAGGCTGCGATCTCTTGACTGTAAAAACAGAATCAAAAGATCGCAGCCTTCGGCAGCTCCTACACCGAGGTTGTGGCCTGGCGGTACTGGCGCGGGGTGAAACCGGTCGAAGCCTTGAACTGGCGGGTGAAGGCGCTGTGATCGGTGTAGCCACATTGCAATGCAACTTCGGTGATCGGCAGGTCGGTATGCAACAGTCGATGGGCGTGTTCAAGCCGCACTTTCTGGATCATCTGTCGTGGCGTCAGGTGGAATACCCGTTTGCAGTAGCGCTCCAGTTGCGCCACTGAAATGCCCGCAATGCGAGTGAGTTCGCCCAGCGTAACGCGCCGATTGAAGTGCTTGCGGATGTGCTCGTCGACTGCGGCCAGTCGCTGGAAGGCCGGATGGGTTTCGCTGGCCGACTGCAAATCGACCGAGATCCCGGCCAAACCGATGATCGCGCCGTCGCCGTTGTACAACGGGTGTTTATGGGTCAGGCACCAACCCGGTTCGCGGCTGCCGTACAGATGCAACTCGAGCTGATCCTCCAGCACGAAGCCCTCCTCCAGCACTTTGCGATCCTGTTCCGTGTAGCCCGGCCCCAGTTGCGCCGGAAAGACCTGTGCGCTGGTTTTGCCGAGCATTGGCCGCAGATCCTTCAAGCCACAACGCTGCACCAGCGTGCGGTTGGCCAGCACGTAGCGAGCCTGAACGTCCTTGATGAAAATCGCCGCATTGGGAATCAGGTCGAGCATCGGCAACAGCGGCGCCGCGCCGGCCAAGAGCGCTTCCAGCGTTTGCGGGCGATTGCCTTGACCGTCCTGGCACAGAATTGAAAACGCGTTGTGCATCGAAGGTTTCTCCCTGTTCACAGGTCGGCCATTGGGCAGTCGCATGCAGATTGCAGCAACGTTTGCGTCGTGTCGAGTGACGCAGTGCATGGGCGCAACTGTGCCGATTTCGTCATCGATCCCGCCGCAAAACATCAATCGCGCAAACGCCGATGAGTTCAAAGTCTGGCCGTCCCAGTGACACAACTGCCTATCCAATAACTCACAAGAAGGCAACGCCATGTCTGGTCAAGGCAAGTTCAAAAAACAGCTATCACTGATTGATCTCACGTTTATCGGCCTCGGTGCGATTTTCGGCTCGGGCTGGTTGTTCGCCGCCAGTCATGTGTCCGCCATCGCCGGGCCGGCGGGGATTTTTTCCTGGCTGCTGGGCGGCTTCGCCGTGTTGCTGCTGGGCATCGTTTATTGCGAACTCGGCGCCGCACTGCCCCGCGCCGGCGGCGTGGTGCGTTATCCGGTTTACTCCCACGGGCCGCTGCTCGGTTACCTGATGGGCTTCATCACCCTGATCGCGTTTTCCAGTCTGGTGGCGATCGAGGTGGTTGCCTCGCGCCAATACGCCGCGGCGTGGTTTCCCGGCCTGACCAAAAGCGGCAGCGGTGATCCGACCTTGCTCGGCTGGCTGGTGCAGTTTGGTCTGCTCTGCCTGTTCTTCGTGCTCAACTATCGCAGCGTGAAGACCTTCGCCAAGGCCAATAATCTGGTGAGTATTTTCAAGTTCATCGTGCCGCTGCTGGTGATCGGCGTGCTGTTCACTTTCTTCAAACCGGAGAACTTTCAGGTACAGGGTTTTGCGCCTTTCGGCCTGTCGGGGGTGGAGATGGCAGTCTCGGCGGGCGGGATCATTTTTGCTTATCTGGGGCTGACTCCGATCATCTCGGTAGCCAGTGAAGTGAAGAATCCACAGCGCACGATTCCCATCGCACTGATCCTCTCTGTACTGCTGTCGACCCTGATTTACGTACTGCTGCAAATGGCTTTCCTGGGCAGCATTCCGACAGAAATGCTGGCCAACGGCTGGGCCGGTGTCAGCAAGGAATTTGCCCTGCCGTATCGCGACATCGCGCTGGCACTGGGCGTGGGCTGGTTGGCCTATCTGGTCGTGGCCGACGCGGTGATCTCGCCGAGCGGCTGCGGCAACATCTACATGAACGCAACGCCTCGGGTGATCTACGGCTGGGCGCAGACCGGTACATTTTTCAAAGTCTTCACCCACATCGATGAAAAGTCCGGTATTCCGCGCCCGGCGCTGTGGCTGACGTTTGCGCTGTCGGTGTTCTGGACCCTGCCGTTCCCGTCGTGGGAAGCGTTGATCAACGTGGTCTCCGCCGCATTGGTGTTGAGCTACGCCGTGGCGCCGGTAACGGTGGCGGCGCTGCGGCGCAATGCGCCGGACATGCCACGACCGTTCCGGGTCAAGTACATGAGTGTGCTCGGGCCGGTGTCGTTCATCATCGCTGCGCTGATTGTCTACTGGTCTGGCTGGAACACCGTTTCGTGGCTGCTTGGCCTGCAAATCCTGATGTTTGTCGTATACCTGATGTGCGGCCGCTTCGTGCCAACCGCGCACCTGAGCCTGGCCCGCCAGGTTCGTTCTTCGGCGTGGCTGATCGCCTTCTACGCCATCACCATCGTGCTGTCGAAGCTCGGCACCTTCGGCGGCCTGGGCATTCTCGCCCACCCTTTCGACACAATCGTCGTGGCCGCGTGTGCCACCGGTATTTACTACTGGGGCGCCGCCACGGGCGTGCCGGCACACCTGCTGCGTCTTGAAGAGGACGATGAAGAAAGCGAAGTCGCCTCCGCCGCCACCACCGTGAACGCGCGCCCTGCTGGCGCCTACTGAAATCAGCCAAAGGGGCACCTTTTATGAAACGAGTACACGTTATCGATTCCCACACGGGTGGTGAGCCCACGCGTCTGGTGATGAACGGTTTCCCCGAATTGCCCGGCAGCACCATGGCGGAAAAACGCGATGCCCTGCGCAATCAGCATGATCAGTGGCGCCGCGCCTGCCTGCTGGAACCGCGCGGCAACGATGTGCTGGTCGGCGCGCTGTATTGCGCGCCGGTGTCGGCGGACGCCACCTGCGGCGTGATCTTCTTCAACAACGCCGGTTATCTCGGCATGTGCGGCCACGGCACCATTGGCCTGATCAACTCGTTGCAGTACCTGGGGCAGATCACTGCGGGCGTGCACAAGATCGATACGCCCGTTGGCCCAGTCAGCGCGACGCTGCATGAAGACGGCATGGTGACGCTGGGCAACGTGCCGTCTTACCGCTACCGCAAACAGGTGCCGGTGGACGTGCCCGGTTTCGGCCGCGTGACTGGCGACATCGCCTATGGCGGCAACTGGTTTTTCCTGGTGTCCGAACACGGCCAGAACCTGTCGATGGACAACGTCGAGCACCTCACCGCCTACACCTGGGCGATGCTCAAGGCTCTCGAAGATCAGGGCATTTATGGCGAAGACGGGGCCGTGATCGACCACATCGAACTGTTCGCCGATGACCCCGACGCCGACAGCCGCAACTTCGTCATGTGCCCCGGCAAAGCCTATGACCGCTCCCCTTGCGGCACCGGCACCAGCGCCAAACTCGCGTGCCTGGCCGCCGACGACAAGTTGCAGCCCGGCGAGCGCTGGGTGCAGGCGAGCATCACCGGCAGCCAGTTCGAAGGCCGCTTTGAATGGCAAGGCGAACGCGTTCGCCCGTACATCACCGGCCGCGCTTACATGACCGCCGACAGCACGCTGCTGATCGACGAAACAGACCCGTTCGCGTGGGGCATCTGAGCCACCGCGTCGACTTTTCAAACCCATCCGAATGATGTGCCAAGGAGTTAAAACAATGAGCGACAACATCTTCACCGGTTGCATGCCGGCCCTGATGACCCCGTGCACCGCCCAGCGCAAACCGGATTTCGACGCACTGGTGGCCAAGGGTCGCGAGTTGATCGATATCGGCATGAGCGCTGTCGTGTACTGCGGTTCCATGGGCGACTGGCCGCTGCTGACCGAAGCCGAGCGCCAGGAAGGCGTGGCGCGGCTGGTGGCCGCGGGCATCCCGACGATTGTCGGCACCGGCGCGGTGAATACCCGTGAAGCCGTTGCCCATGCAGCCCACGCGGCAAAAGTCGGTGCGCAAGGCTTGATGGTGATTCCACGCGTGCTGTCGCGAGGCGCTTCGGCCGCCGCGCAAAAGGCTCACTTCGCCGCGATTCTGCAAGCGGCGCCGAACTTGCCGGCGGTGATCTACAACAGCCCCTACTACGGCTTTGCCACCCGCGCTGATCTGTTCTTCGAACTGCGCCGCGAGTACCCGAACCTGATCGGCTTCAAGGAGTTCGGCGGCGGCGCCGACTTGCGTTACGCCGCCGAGAACATCACCTCCAAGGATGACGGAGTGACCCTGATGGTCGGCGTCGACACCCAAGTGGTGCATGGCTTCGTCAACTGCAACGCCACCGGCGCGATCACTGGCATCGGCAATGCCCTGCCCCGCGAAGTGCTGCAACTGGTGGCCCTGAGCAAGCAAGCGGCGAAGGGGGATGCCAAGGCGCGGCGTCAGGCGCGGGAGCTGGAATCGGCACTGGCAGTGCTGTCGTCGTTCGACGAGGGCTGTGATCTGGTGCTGTATTACAAACACCTGATGGTGCTCAACGGCGACAAGGAATACTCCCTGCATTTCAACGACACCGATGCGTTGAGCGACTCCCAGCGCCGCTATGCAGAAAACCAGTACGCGCTGTTCCGCCACTGGTACGAAAACTGGTCAGCAGAGCAGAACTTCGCCTGACCCCAGGCTTTGCTTTCTCGCCCGCCGGTTTTTGCGGCGGGCGCTTTTTTCTCATCAGGAAGACACCATGACTCTGACGGGCAACATGCTGATCGGGCAGCAACGTATTGCGGGCAATCGTGAAGCCATTCACGGGATCGACCCGGCCACCAATACCGTGCTGGAACCTGCCTATGCCGGCGGATCGGCCGCGCATGTCGAACAGGCCTGTGCCTTGGCCTGGGCGGCGCTGGACAGCTATCGCGAAACAACGCTGGATGCCCGCAGCGAATTTCTTGAAGCCATTGCCGACGAAATCGAAGCCCTTGGCGATGAACTGATCGACCGCGCCGCCGCTGAAACCGGTCTGCCCCGGGCGCGTCTGCTCGGCGAACGCGGGCGTACTTGTCAGCAACTGCGTCTGTTTGCGCGCACGGTGCGCAACGCTGAATGGCTGGACGTGCGCGTCGATACCGCACAACCGCAACGTCAGCCGCTGCCGCGTTCGGATCTACGGCAACGTCAGGTACCGCTGGGCCCGGTGGTGGTGTTTGGCGCGAGCAATTTTCCGCTGGCGTTCTCCGTCGCCGGCGGTGACACGGCTTCGGCACTGGCCGCCGGTTGCCCGGTCATCGTCAAGGCGCACAGCGCGCATCCAGGCACCAGTGAGTTGATCGGCCATGCGCTGGCGCGGGCGGTAAAAGCCTGTGGTCTGCCGCCGGGCGTGTTCTCGTTGCTGTACGGTTCCGGGCGCGAAGTGGGCATTGCGCTGGTCACCGATCCCCGCATCAAAGCCGTGGGTTTTACCGGTTCGCGCAGCGGTGGTCTGGCGCTGGTTCAAGCGGCGCAGGCAAGGCCGGAGCCGATTCCGGTGTATGCGGAAATGAGTTCGATCAATCCGGTGTTGCTGTTTGCGGCGGCGTTGCACAATCGCGCGCCAGCTCTTGCAGAAGGTTTTGTTGCTTCGCTGACGCTAGGGGCCGGGCAATTCTGTACCAATCCCGGGCTGGTGATTGCGCGTAAGGGCCCCGCGCTGGACAGCTTTATCGCGGCCGCTGCCGAACGGTTACGACACAGCCCGGCGCAAACGATGCTGACGCCCGGGATCTTCAATGCCTATGAGGCTGGCGTGAATGCGTTAATTGAAAACCCGCGCGCGCAACTGTGCGCTGAGGGTCAGATGAGCACAGGACCAAATCAGTGTCAGGCCCGGCTGTTCGTCACTCAGGCAAGGGATTTTCTGGCCGATCACAGCCTTCAGGCAGAGGTGTTTGGCGCGGCGTCGCTGGTTGTGCAATGCAGCGATGACGATGAAATCCGTCAAGTGATCGAACGCCTGGAAGGCCAACTCACCACCACGTTGCACCTTGACGACGCAGACCTTGAGCAGGCCCACGCATTGTTGCCGACACTGGAGCGCAAGGCCGGTCGCTTGCTGGTCAATGGCTGGCCTACCGGCGTCGAGGTGTGTGAGGCGATGGTTCACGGCGGACCGTTTCCAGCCACGTCCGACTCGCGCACAACGTCGGTCGGCACCGCAGCGATCCAGCGGTTCCTGCGCCCGGTCTGTTATCAGGACTTCCCGGACAGCTTGCTGCCTGGCGCGCTGAAACAGGCCAATCCGCTGGGGTTGCGACGGTTGCTCGACGGGCAAAGGGAAGCGCAGAACAATGCCCAATAACGCCTCGCATGATATCGCCGTGGTCGGCGCCGGGATCATCGGCGTTGCCTGCGCATTGCGTCTGGCTCGCCAGGGTTTGCGAGTTGTCGTCATCGACCAACAGGAACCGGGCCACGGCGCATCGTTCGGCAATGCCGGGCATCTGGCGACCGAACAAGTGTTTCCGATTGCCGACCTGTCGATACTCAAGCGCCTGCCGGCCATGTTGATGGACCCGATGGGGCCGTTGCGCCTGGACTGGAAATACCTGCCCCGCGCCCTGCCCTGGTTCACACGGTTGTTATTGAATCTGCGCTCGGAGCCCTTTCAGAAAACCGTCGCCGGTTTGCGTGCGCTCAACGAAGGCAGCCTCGATGCCTGGCAACGGTTACTCAGCGATATCGAGCGTCCCGACCTGCTTAAAGTCGAAGGCTCACTGCTGGTATTCGAACGTGCGGATTCACTTCAGGCCATCGAAGCGCTTCAGACACGCTTGCATCAGCAGCAGGTACCCGTCGATTTCTGGCAGGCAGATGCGATTCGCGACACCGCACCGCAACTCAGCGAGCAGATAAAGGGTGGTCTGTTCTTTCCGCGCACCGGGCATTTCATTGATCCTTATCGCGTGGTTTGCGAGTTGGTCAACGCAGCCAAGACCAGCGGCGTGCGTTTTGTGAAGCAGCAGGTTCAGGGCGGATATGTTCAGGAGCACGGCGTTTCACTGATCACCGGAAACGGTGGTGTGACCGCGAGCCGCGTCTTGATCGCCTGCGGCGCGCACTCGGCCAAACTCACGGCCGCGTTGACCGGTAAAACCGTGCCGCTGGACACCGAACGCGGTTATCACTTGATGCTGCCCCAGGAACACGGCCGACTGCCCTTCCCCGTCACCTCCATGGAACGCAAGTTCATCATGACGCCGATGTCCGAGGGACTGCGGCTGGCCGGTACAGTTGAGTTCGCAGGCCTTGAACAGCCGCCGAAGATGGAACGCGCGTGGCAGTTGCATCGGTTGAGCCAGGGGCTGTTCCGCAAAGATCTGAGTGCTGAAGCGGCGACACCGTGGATGGGCTTCAGACCGTCATTGCCGGATTCGCTTCCGGTGATTGATCAGGTGTGCGGTGGCAAGGTGCTGCTTGCGTTCGGGCATCAACATTTGGGGCTGACGCAGGCGGCGGTGACGGCGGAGATGATTGTGGGGATGGTGGGGGCGGTAACCACAAAATCGCCGCAAGACCTGCCAGGCACCGAGGCCTATCGACTGGCGCGCTTCTGATCTCGCGTCAAATGCGCTGAAGCGCGTCGCCGTGGTGAGGGGATTTAGCGAAACGTCCCACCGCCCCGATCAGCTGCGCAGCAGTCGTAAAACCCGAGCATGCGGTATTCCTGCAAGTTCGCGGTGACTGGTTTTGGGGCTGCTGCGCAGCCCATCGGGGATAAATCCCCTCGCCACAATGGGGTTTCATCGGTTGTACCGGAGCTGCTGATTTGGGTCTGCCGCGTAGCCATCGGGGCGGTGCGACGTTTCGCTAAAGCCCCTTGCCACAATGACTTGTGTGAGGGGCGGAAATCACCATTTCGTCTGACATGAAAAAACCGCCGTCCCGATCATCCGGGATGGCGGTTTTTTTGTTCAGTCCACAGCAAGCCTGATGGAATGAAAGATCAAAAGATCGCAGCCTTCGGCAGCTCCTACAGGAGTTATGCGTCGTAGAACGGGGCGACTGAGACGCGACTGCCGACGAAGAAACTATCCGCCACCAACCGCAGCGGTTGCAGGTCGAGGTCGCTGCTCTTGTCACCGATCAGTTGCTGGAAGTGCCGATACACCGCCGCGTATTCACCCTCCTCCGAAACGGGCTGGCGCACGCCGTCAATGCTCAACAATGCGCCGCCGTTGTCCAGTCGCAACACCCCTTCGGCGCAACGGATCTCGATGCTCCAGAGTTCGTCGTGGCCGTGGTCGAAGTCGAATTCGGCGCGTACATCGAGGTGGCGCGCGTCTGACATTTTGATCGACGCGGCAATCGGTGACTGGCAGTTTTCGGGAACGCGCAGTTCGGCGGACTCGACAAATAACGGTAGCGCCAGCAAGTGCGTGGCAATCGACAAAGCATTGATGCCCGGATCGAATACGCCCAAACCGCCCGGTTGCCAGATCCAGGTCTGGCCGGGGTGCCATTTGCGCACGTCTTCCTTCCAGTCGATCTGCACGCTTTGCAGAGTGCGCGTGGCGAGCCACTCGCGGGCGGCGGCAATGCCGGGGGCGTAGCGCGAATGCCAGGCGAACAACGCGCTGACGCCTTGCTGCCCGGCCAGGCTGACCAACGCCATGGCCTCACCTAATGTGGCGCACGGCGGCTTTTCCACCAGCACATGTTTGCCGGCAGCCAGCGCCTCTTGCACCAAGGCAAAGCGCCCTTGGGGTGGCGTGCAGAACGCGATCGCATCAACTTGCGGGCCGTTGGCGAGCAACTCGCTCAGGGACTGGAAATTCTCCACGCCGGCGCAAGGCTTGCCCTGTGTGGCGACAGACACCAACTGGAATGCGGGATTGGCGTTGATCGCCGGGACATGTTGATCCTGGGCAATCTTGCCGTAGCCCACCAGACCGAGACGGATCGGTTGCATCAATGACTCCTGTTTTTGTCTTGTTTTAGTCAGCGAGCCGGAAGATTACCCGCAAACGCCGCGCCCGTCTGTCGGTGCAACGTCACAACGACGCACAGGATCAGGCAAGCATTGCTCGGTAATTCACGACTTCACGTCCGGGTCGCAACGTGGCCCCTGTCGCCGGGATTTGACAGGCAACGCGTAGCTCGACAAAGTCGCACCCCTTTTGCGGCCATCAGTGCCGCAGGTCAGTGTTGAACAGGGGTTGTCGTTGAACGAACACACATTGTCCATGCGCCTGGAACGCGTGGCGGCGCACGTGCCCGCCGGCGCGCGACTGGCCGATATCGGCTCGGATCACGGCTATCTGCCGGTGGCGCTGATGCGCCGTGGCGTGATTGCAGCGGCAGTGGCTGGCGAAGTGGCGTTGACGCCGTTCCGCTCGGCTGAACGCACGGTGCGCGAGAACGATCTTGAACAGCACATCACCGTGCGTCATGCCAGCGGCCTGGCGGCAATCGAGCCTGGCGATGGAATCACCGCGATCAGCATTTGCGGCATGGGCGGCGAAACCATCCGCGACATTCTCGACAGCGGCAAAGCGCAGCTTAGCGGCACCGAACGCCTGATCCTGCAACCCAACGGCGGCGAGCAACCCCTGCGCCAATGGCTGATGGATAACGGCTACCGCATCCTCTGCGAAGAACTGCTGTGGGAGAACCGCTTCTACTACGAAATCATTGTGGCCGAGCGTGCAGACCCCGTCGCCTACACGGGGCCAGAATTGTACTTCGGGCCACTGCAGATGCAGGCGCGCAGCCCGGCGTTTCTGAGCAAGTGGCAGCGCATCCTTCGCGAGAAACAAAAGACCCTGAGCCAGTTCGCCCGAGCGCGGCACGCATTACCCGAAGCGAAAGTGCAAGAGATCACGCAACAAGCGCAATGGATCACCGATTTATTGGCTTGAATGACGGACGCCTGACAGCACTGATCGCTTCGCTCCAATCCTGGGCGCCTAACCGTTGCGACCACGGCTACTGAATGACTCCCCCCGCCATCGCCCTCAGTGGAAGAATCCCGCAGGGTTCGCTCCTTTCGATTTGATACACCACATCACAAATGAAGTACCTCAAGGCGTATTTATCAATCACGCGCCACTTCTTAAAGTTCACTCCAACAGCAGCCCATCATCCCGACAGGCTGGCTAATGGAGTTACTCCAATGCCTTTCATCAGCGTACGCATCACCCGTGACGGCGTCACTCGCGAGCAAAAAGCCCAGGTGATCAAAGAGATCACCGAGACGATGGAGCGAGTACTCAACAAGGACCCAAAACTCACGCACATCGTGATTGAAGAAGTCGACACGGATAACTGGGGTTACGCCGGTATCACCACCACCGAGTACCGCCAGCAGCTAGCGGACGAACAGTCATGAGCCGCACGGTAAAAATCGACTTTGTCTCGGATGTGGTCTGCCCATGGTGCGCCTTGGGCGCTACGGCACTTGAGCAAGCGATTGCGAATCTGGCCGGTGAGATCGATGTTGAACTGACCTACAAACCGTTCGAACTGAACCCGGATATGCCGGCCGCCGGTGAACACGCCGTCGAGCACATGATGCGCAAATATGGCCGTAGCGCTCAGCAAGTGGCAGAGCGCAACGCGATGATCATTCAACGCGGCAAAGACATCGGGTTCACTTTCGATCTGGAAAAACGCAGTCATTTTTTCAACACGTTCAATGCGCATCGCCTGTTGTTTTGGGCACACATCGAAGGCCGTCAACGCGCACTGAAGAAAGCTCTGTTGCGAGCCTACTTCACCGACGGCAAGAACCCGGATGACGCGCAAACGCTGGTGAATCTGGCGGGCGAAGTCGGTCTCGACACCCGGCGTGCGCAAGAAGTATTGGCGAGCGGCGAGTTCAGTCAGGAGGTCCGCGAGCTTCAGCAGTTTTACCAGGCGCGAGGCATCAACTCGGTCCCGGCAATGGTGCTCAATGACCGAGAACTGATGTCCGGATCGCACTCGGTCGCCGAATACCAGCAAGCGTTACGGCAGGCGGCACGAGAGACCTCTCAGGCCTGATTTGCAGATTTTTCTACCCAATCCCTATCGATTCAATGAGGAATTCATCATGAGCACTTCCAATAAAGTTGTAGTGGTTACCGGCGCCTCGCAAGGCATTGGCGCTGGCCTGGTCAAGGGTTTTCGCGATCGCGGGTATCAGGTTGTCGCGACGTCTCGCTCCGTCAAACCGTCGTCGGACCCGGATATTCTGACCGTCGCTGGCGACATCGCTGATCCGCAAACCGCCGAGCGGGTTATCCGTGAAGCCGTTGCACGCTTTGGTCGCATCGACACACTGGTCAACAACGCGGGCATCTTCGTCGCCAAGCCGTTCACCGATTACAGCAAAGAAGATTACGCCCAGGTCGTGGCGACCAACATGAGCGGCTTCTTCTACATCACCCAACTGGCCATTGCCGAAATGGAAAAAAACCGTAGCGGCCACGTCGTCAGCGTCACCACCAGCTTGGTCGACCACGCGATTGACGGCGTGCCTTCGGTGCTGGCTTCGCTGACCAAGGGTGGCATCAACGCGGCAACCAAATCGCTGGCCATCGAGTACGCCAAGCGCGGCATTCGGGTCAACGCGGTTTCGCCGGGCATCATCAAGACGCCAATGCACGGCGTGGAAACCCACGAAGCGCTGGGCAATCTCCACCCGGTTGGCCATATGGGCGAGATTGATGACATCGTGCAAGCGATCCTCTATCTGGATAACGCGAACTTTGTCACGGGCGAGATCCTGCACGTCGACGGCGGCCAGAGCGCGGGTCATTGATCCAGCCGCTGTCCTTGCCACAACAAACGGCACCGTCGGTCTATACCGGCGGTGCCGTTTGTTGTGGTAAATACCGGGATGAAATATCCGTTGAGCCTCGGTGTAATCGATTATGAAGCGCCACTTTGAAGACTTGCAGTTAGGCAGTATCGAACTCTTTTGCCTCGCCGCCGAGGCGGGCAGCTTCACCGCGGCTGCGCAGCTCGCCGGGGTGACACCGGCAGCGGTGAGCCGGTCGATTCTGCGTCTGGAACAACGGCTCGGTGCTCGGCTCTTCGCGCGAACCACGCGCAGCATTCGCTTGACCGAAGCCGGTAGAAACTTCTTCGTCCAGTGCAGCCAGGCGCTGACCCAACTGGTCGAAGCTCAACAAGAGGTCATGGGCGCACAGACAAGTACCTCAGGACGATTGCGCATCAGCCTGCCGACCACTTACGGGCATCACCGCATCCTGCCGCTGCTGCCAAAGTTTCGTGCGCTGCACCCCGACGTCACCGTCGATATCCACTTGGGTAATCGCAACATCGACTTCGTCGCGGAGGGCTACGACTTGGCGATCCGCGTGCGCGCCCAACCCGACTCGACGATGATTGCGCGCCTTTTAGAGGACGCCAAACTGGTGGTGGTCGCCTCGCCCGAGTATCTGCGCAAGGCCGGTACGCCGCAGACGCTGGAGGATCTGGCGGAACACGAGTGCATCCAGTTCGAACTGCCCAGCAGCGGACGGCGGATTTCTTGGCTGTTTCAGGAAAATGGCAGCGATCGCGAGATTATTTCGGACGGCGGTTATTCCTGCTCTGACGATGTGCTCGGAGGCGTGACGCTGGCCAAGCATGGTGCCGGGGTGTTCCAGACCTACAAATTCATTGTCGAACAGGAATTGGCGGACGGCCGCCTCGTCGAGGTCCTGCAGCCCTATAAAGGTCGTTCCAGGCCTTACACCTTGCTGTATCCGCACGGGCGCTACGTGCCCCAACACGTGCGCGCCTTCGTCGATTTTCTGCTGCAATACCGCGATCAATGGGCGGCGCTTTAGCGGTGAATGCGCCGGGCGCTACAGACTGATTGCACTGGCTCTGGCCACACAGGTAGTATTGAGAGAGATTCTCACTAACATCTGGAAAGCTCACCAGTGCAATCTCCTCCGTCCAGCAAGCTGGGATACTTTTTCAGTGATCATCATCGATGGTTGTTGCAGCACATCAATCGTCATGTGCGCAACCACGCGGACGCCGAGGACACCGCCGCCGATACGTTTTGCCAGCTGATGGCGGCACGCGTTGATCCGGACAGCATCGAGCAACCGCGTGCTTACCTGTCGACCATCGCGCGCCGGCTGATCTTTGATCGTCATCGTCGGCGCAAGCTGGAACTGGCCTACCTTGAGCGGTTGTCCGCTCTGCCTGAAGCATTGGCGCCCTCCCCTGAAGAACAACTGCAATTGATCGAAGCCCTTGTCGCGATCGACCGCGCCATCGACGGTTTGCCGTTGATCGTCAAAACCACCTTCCTCTACAGCCAACTGGACGGCCTGAGTTACGTGGCGATTGCGCAGAAACTCGGGCTGTCGGAGCGCACTGTCAGTCGCTACATGAAACAGGCGTTGCGCCAATGCTATTTGTGCGAGATGGCACCGTGAGCAAAACCCGCCTCGACCCTGTCAGCGAGCAAGCCATCGACTGGATGGTCAAGCTTCGCGCCGGCACGCCTGACACTGCGCTCAACGAACGCTTCAACGCCTGGCTGGCAATGGATTCTGCGCACAGACAGGCATGGGACACCTTGCAGGAACGCCTCGGCGGTTCGTTCAACACGGTTCGCGCACTGGATCGACGCGTGCCCGGCCAGGCCGGTGAAGCCCGGCAGATTCTGTTGCAGCCGCAGGCTTCGCGGCGTGATGCCTTGCGCGTCATCGCCGGTCTCGGGCTGCTCGGCGGTGGTCTGCTGCTGGGCAGCAAAACCCGCTTGGGTGAAACGCTGCTGGCGGACCTGCACACCGGGCGCGGCCAGCGGCAGCACTTCAACCTGGCCGATGGCAGTCGCCTGAGCCTGAACGCCGACAGTGCGGTGGATCTGCGCTTCGATGACGCGCAACGCGTGATCATCCTGCGTCATGGTGAATTGGTAATTGATGTCGCGCCAGATGCTCGTCGGCCCTTGGTCGTGCGCACCGCCGAAGGCGAAATGCGTGCACTGGGCACGCGTTTTCTGGTGGCCCAGGAACCGGACGCCAGTCGCCTCGTGGTGTTGCAGCATTCGGTTGAAGCCCGTTTGTTCAACGGCACAACGCAAATCGTCAAGGAAGGTCAGGCGGCGGTCCTCTCCTCGCGTGGCATCACGCTGGCCAGCGGCGATGAACGTCGGCGCGCCGACTGGTTGAGCGGCAAGTTGAATGTACTGGATGAATCACTGGCAGAAGTGGTCGCTGCGCTGCGACCTTACCATCGTGGGTTCGTACGCCTGGCCCCGGATATTCGCGGCTTGCGGGTGCAGGGCGTATTCCCGCTGGATGACGCCGAGCGCACCTTCAGCGCCTTGGCCGAAACCCTGCCGATTCGCGTGGATCGCTACGGCCCTTGGCTGACCCTGATCAGTAAAAAGTGATGGGCGAACATTTTTTTTGAAAATCGTTCTCGTTTGTGTCCGGTTTTCATTTCTCATCCCACCTATCTCCTGACACTTCAAAACAAACAGGAGAATGTTGTGCTCAACACGTGGCCCCGTACCCTTCCCTTCGCCGTTGCCCTCGCGACTCTGGCAAGCTCAGCGCTGGCGCAAGAGCTGAGCTTCAACTTGCCGGCCGGCGCCCTTGCCAATACGCTCAATGCGATTGCCGGCCAGAGCGGCCAGATCATTTCGCTGGAGCCTGCGCTGGTGCAGGGCAAACAGGCACCGGCAGTGATAGGCCGGATGCCCGCCGAACAAGCGCTGCAAAAGGCGCTGTCGGGCAGCGGCTTGCAACTGCGCGTCACGGGGCAAGGCAACTTCAGCGTCGAACCGGTGACTGACAACAGCGCAGCGCTGCAACTGGGGGCCACCAACATTGTCGAGCGCAGCAACGACGCCACCACCGAGGGATCGGGCTCCTATGCCGCGCGGGCGGTGACCATTGGCAAAGGCACACACACGCTCAAGGAAATTCCGCAGTCGGTCACCGTCATGACCCGCAAACAAATGGATGATCAGGACCTCACCGATCTCAAGGACGCCGCCAATAAAACCACCGGTCTGGTCGGCCTTCAGGGCGTGGGCAAAGGCATGATCCTCACCTCACGCGGTTTTCAGATCGACGACTGGCAGTACGACGGCGTGCCGATCCCGCGCAATACCTATGCGCTGGGCAACTGGGCAACGCAGGACCTGATTTTCTTTGATCGCATGGAAGTGCTGCGCGGCGCGTCGGGCCTGCTGCAAGGCGCCGGCAGCCCCGGTGGCGCGATCAATCTGGTGCGCAAGCGCGGCCAGAACACCCCGACCGTAACCGTCACCGGCAAGGCGGGTTCGTGGGATCACTACGGCTTGCAACTGGATGCCGGCGGACCGTTGAACTCGACCGGCACGGTGCGCGGGCGTTTTGTCGCCGATGAAGATCAGAGCCATTCATTCGTCGATTACGAATGGAGCAAAACTCACTCGCTGTACGGCGCTCTGGACTTCGACGTCAGCGATGACACCACGCTCGGCGTGGCGGTCAGCCATTCGGATGGCGAATCACGGCCAATGATCCGCGGCCTGCCTCGTTACGCCGACGGCAAGCCGCTCAACGTGCCGCGTTCCACCTACGGTGGTGCACGCTGGAACCATGCCGACATTGATGTCACGACCGTTTACGCCGATCTGGAACACCGCTTCAACGACGACTGGTCCGTCAAGGTCGGTGCCGTGCGCATGACCGAGACCAACAAGTCGAAAAACCAGCGCACGCAAACCAGCGGCGCCGGGGTGCAAGCTGATGGCAGCGGTTTGCAATACGCCGATTTCGTCACGGATTTCGACGCAAACAAACTCGGTCTGGACATGAACCTCACCGGGCATTTCGAAGCGCTGTCGATGGAGCATGAAGTGATGCTCGGCGGCAACTACGCCAAGTTCACCTCCGACGATAAATTCGCCCGCACCTTCAACAACAGCAGCGACACGATTTTCGACATCAACCACGACCGTCCCGAAATCAGCTACGAAGGTTTGCTCAATACCCCGGGTGGCCGGGCAACGCCGAGCGAATACGACATTCGTCAAAAAGGCCTTTACGGCAGTTGGCGGGTCAAACCGGTCGAATCTCTCACGCTGGTGCTGGGTTCGCGCGTCAGTTGGTACGACTACAGCTACAAGTCATGGACGCAAATGGCGTTCAGTGACGTCGCTGTCGAGGAACCGCAAAGCACCGCGAACGAGACCGGCGAAGTCACGCCTTACGCGGGCATCGTCTACGACTTGAGCCGCGAGTGGGCGGTGTACGCCAGCTATACCGACGTGTTCGAACCCCAAACCAATCGCAACGCTAACGGTTCCGTGCTCAAACCGGTGATCGGCAGCAATTACGAGGTGGGTCTCAAGGGCGAATTGATGGACGGCCGGGTCAACACGTCGTTGGCGGTGTTCCGTTATGACCAGGAAAACCGTGCAGTCAACGACCTGGCTTCTGGCATGGTCTGCGACGACTGGTATTGCTCGACGGCCGCCGGGAAAGTTCGCAGCCAGGGTATCGAAGCCGAGATCAGCGGCGAAGTGCTGACTGGCCTGCAACTGTTCGCCGGCTACACCTACAACACCACCAAGTACCTCGACGACCCGACTGAAAAAGGCAAAACCTTCAGCACCTGGACGCCGAAACACATGCTGCGGGTTTGGGGTGACTACCAGTTCAGCGGCGACTGGAACCGTGTCAGCACTGGCCTGGGCTTCACCACCCAAAGCCATACGCTTGGCTACGAACACACTTACGACGTCGCCGGTTACACGGTGTGGAGCGCCCGTCTCGGTTACCAGTTGAGCAACGAAATTGGCCTTGCGGTGAACGCCAACAACCTGTTCGACAAGCGCTACTACACCGCCGCCTACAATCAGCTCAATGGCAACAACAACTTCGGCGACCCGCGCAACGTGATGTTCAGCGTCAAGTACACCCCCGAGTTCTGAACCGTAGCACTCGGCGTTGACCTGCCGGAGTTCGGCTCCGGCCGGTCAATTCAAGGATCAAACGCTGAGCAGTTGTTGCGTAGTCGCCATCGACGTATTCAGCGACTGCCCGGTGCGCTGCAACTTGTTCAGCAGGCTGGCACCCAACCACATCTGGTACAGGGTTTCCGCCAACCGCCGGGCATTGCCCTGAGGAAGGCTGTTTTCAGCCTGCCCCTGCTCGATGCACAGGGTAATGCGCGACACCACTTGTTCGGCGCCATCACGCAAGGTGAGGCGCATCGATTCGGACAGATCGGCGACTTCGGCGCTGAGTTTCACCACCAGACACTCATCGCCGTGGCCTTCGAGCGTGCAGCGGTTCTGCCAGCCCAGCCAGTAATCCATCAATCGCTCATAAGCGGTCAGCCCCGGCAACGTCAGGCGTCGCTCCATGTCGGCGAGGTAGCCAACAAAGTAATCCTCGAGCAAGGCCTGGCCATAGAGCTCTTTGGATTTGAAGTAGTGATAGAACGAGCCCTTGGGCACGCCGGCGGTTTGCAGGATTTCATTGAGGCCGACACTGGTGAAGCCCTTCTCGGCCATCATTCGGTGGCCGGTATCGAGCAAGTGTTGGCGGGTGTCGTCGTAGGTCGGTTTCATGGGGCGCAAATTACCAGACAATAGACCAGTCGTATATTTCAGTGGAACGGAAGTTTGCCATATCTGTCAGTGAAAAACCTGCGCAGAAAAAATTACTAGACGACTGGTCTAATTGGCATCTATGCTGCGCTCCGACAACTCATCTCCCGGTGTCGGCGTTTCGCAAATCCGTTGCGCAGCGACGCCACCTGATCAACCAAGGGTGCTTTATGAAAATCTTGATGGTTCTGACTTCGCACGATCAACTTGGCGACACCGGCAAGAAAACCGGCTTCTGGCTCGAAGAGTTCGCTGCTCCTTACTACGCCTTCAAGGATGCCGGTGCCGACGTCACCCTGGTGTCCCCGGCCGGTGGCCAGCCACCGCTCGATCCGAAAAGCGACGAGCCAGACGCACAGACCGCCGAGACCGATCGCTTTCGCAATGACCCGGCCGCCCAACAGGCACTGGCCAACACCGGGCGTCTGGCGGATGTTCGGGCGGATGATTTCGATGCGGTGTTCTACCCAGGTGGCCACGGCCCATTGTGGGATCTGGCCGAAGACAAGCAGTCGATCGCTCTGATCGAAGCCTTCGACCGCAGCAACAAGCCGCACGGTTTCGTTTGCCACGCACCGGGCGTACTGCGCCACGTGTTGAATGCTGAAGGCAAACCGCTGATCCAGCATCGCCAGGTCACCGGTTTCACTAATGCCGAAGAGGCCGCGGTCGGTTTGACCGATGTCGTGCCGTTCCTGATCGAAGACGAGTTCCAGCGTCTTGGCGGTTACTACTCCAAGGTCGCCGACTGGCAAGTGCATGTGGTGGCTGACGGGCAATTGGTCACTGGCCAGAACCCTGCCAGCTCCGCAGCGGTCGCCGAGAAGTTGCTGAAGATGCTCGGCTGATAAGCCCCTTCGGGAAAAGTCCTCCGAACGCCGTGTGCGTGCCACACGGCGTTTTTTTTACGCTCAATCAATAGTTGACTGGTCTAATAAACCAGTGAAAAAGGTAATCCATGAACAACAGCAGTTATTTCTCCCCCGCCAAATTGGGCCTGCACACCCTGAAAAACCGCATCGTCCTGCCGCCCCTCACCCGCCAGCGCAGTACCCAGCCGGGCAACATCGCCAATGAATTGATGGCCGAGTATTACCAGCAGCGCGCAGGCGCAGGTTTGCTGGTGACCGAAGGCACGCAGATCGAACCGCGGGGCCAGGGTTATGCCTGGACACCGGGCATTCACACGCCCGAGCAAATTGCCGGATGGCGCAAAGTCACCGATGCCGTGCATGCCGTCGACGGGGTGATTTTCGCCCAGCTCTGGCACGTCGGCCGTGTGTCGCACAGCGCGTTGCAACCTGGCGGTGCAGCACCGGTCTCGGCTTCCGCCGTGGCGACCGACCGGGTCAGTGTGTTCATCGAAACCGCACCAGGCAAAGGCGAACTGGTGCCGCCGTCCGCACCGCGCGCGTTGAGCACTGAAGAAGTTCAGGAGCTGATCCAGCTCTATATCCAGGCAGCACGCAATGCGATGGAGGCCGGTTTCGACGGCATCGAACTGCACTGCGCCAATGGCTATCTGGTCAACCAGTTCATCTCCGCCCACAGCAATCTGCGTACCGATCAATACGGTGGTTCGCTGCACAATCGCCTGGGTTTTCTGCGCGAAGTGGTGGCGGGCGTCGCCGAGTGCATTGGCAAGGAGAAGGTCGGCGTGCGCTTCGCCCCGCTGTTCACCACCACCGATGAGGCGCGCACGTACCTGGGCCTGGTCGAGGAAGATCCGCACACCACTTATATAGAAGCGATCAAGGTGCTGGAGGACGTCGGCATTGCTTATCTGTCCATCGCCGAAGCCGATTGGGACGATGCGCCAGCAATGCCGCAAACCTTCCGCCAAGCGGTGCGCGACACCTTCAGCGGCGCGATCATCTACGCCGGGCGCTACAACGCCGAATCCGGTGCGCGGCTGCTCGATTCCGGCCTCGCTGACTTTGTCGCTTTCGGTCGACCGTTCATGGCCAATCCGGATCTGCCTGCGCGAATCGCCAACGACTGGCCGCTGAATGCACTGAACCCGGCCACGGTGTATGGCGGCAGCGCTGAAGGTTATATCGATTATCCGGTGTACCCCGGCTAGCAGAAAAACCTATACAAAACTAAATTTCCGTACAACTATCTGAGCAAGGACTTCCCAACCACTGGCTACCTCTATTGCCTCTCATCAGGCTGATTGCGTTCGAATGAAGACTGTTAACCGATTGTGCCTGGTCCTCGGTGACCAGTTGTCTTTCGATCTCGCCTCTTTGCAGGGGCTTGATCGCGAACGCGATACCGTCCTGTTGGTCGAGGTGATGGAGGAAGCCAGCCACGTTCCTCACCATCCGCAGAAAATCGTCCTGGTGTTCAGCGCCATGCGTCATTTTGCGCAGGCGTTGCAGGAGCAAGGCTTTCAGGTGCAGTACGTCCGGCTCGACGATCCGCAAAACACCGGCGCTGTGCCGAGTGAGTTGCAGCGCTGGCATGCGCTTCTAAAGCCGAACGAGTTGCACCTGACCGAATGCGGCGACTGGCGTCTGGAGCATTCGCTGCGCGATTGTGGTTTGCCCATCCATTGGCACAGTGACAGCCGTTTTCTCTGCACCCGCGCCGAATTCGCCGAGTGGGCGGCCGGTAAAAAACAGCTGCGCATGGAGTTCTTCTACCGCGAGATGCGCCGCAAAAGCAGGCTGTTGCTCAATGGCGACGGCACGCCGGTGGGTGGCGCGTGGAATTTTGACGCCGACAACCGCAAGTCACTGCCCAAAGGCGTAAAGGCACCCTACCCGCTCAGCTTCAGCGCAGACCCGGTCACTCAGGAAGTCCTCGCGTTGGTGCGCGATCACTTCGCCAGTCACTACGGCGCTCTCGATACCTTCAACTACCCGGTGACCCACGCCGACGCTCAAGCGCTGTGGCAATACTTTCTGGATTTCGGTCTGGCCGGTTTTGGTGATTATCAGGACGCCATGGCCAGCGACGAGCCGTTTCTGTTCCATGCGCGCATCAGTGCGGCGCTCAACATCGGTTTGCTCGATCTGCGGCAACTGTGCAGCGACGTCGAGTCGGCCTATTGGGCGGGCAGCGTTGCCCTGAACGCCGCCGAAGGTTTCATTCGGCAACTGATCGGCTGGCGGGAATATGTGCGCGGGGTTTACTGGCTGAAAATGCCTGACTACGCCGAAGGCAATTCATTCGGTAACAGCAGGCCATTGCCGGAGTTCTACTGGACCGGCGAAACGCAGATGAACTGCATGCGCCAGGCCATTGGTCAAAGCCTCAAACATGCTTATGCCCACCACATCCAGCGGCTCATGGTCACCGGCAATTTCGCCTTGCTGGCCGGCATCGCGCCGAGCGAGATCTGCGAGTGGTATCTGGCCATTTACATGGACGCGTTCGACTGGGTCGAGTTGCCCAACACCCTGGGCATGGTCATGCACGCCGATGGCGGATACCTGGGCTCCAAGCCTTACTGTGCCAGCGGCCAGTACATCAAGCGAATGTCCGATTACTGTCGCGATTGCGCTTACAAGGTCAGTGAAAGCACCACTGACGACGCCTGCCCGTTCAATTCGCTGTACTGGCATTTTCTGATGCGCCACGGCAATCTCCTGCGCAGCAATCAACGCATGGGCATGCTCTACAAAAACCTCGACCGCATGCCTGAAGCCAAACAGCAGGCCCTTTGGCAGCGCGGGCAAATGCTGCTCGACCAGCTGGATAACGGCCATTCGTTGTAGATCCGCAAGCGCCGCCCTTCAAGGCTGCAACTTATGCAGGGCGCGCCGTGTCAATGGGTGACCCGTAGTGTTCGTTTGCAATACGTTGAACGAGCCCGGGCCACAATAATCATCAGGCGTGAGTGGTGAAAATCCTGAAACATCTTACCCGCGAAGCGCTTGAGTCAGAGGTCATGCGTCTGCGCCAGGCGCTCGAAACCGGCGCAGGACAAACACTCATCAGCGACGTACAGCACGATATCGCCGCGCAACTGGCCGCCAGCCGAGCGGCGCTCGCCGCCAGTGAAGCGCGCCAGCGGGCAATCTTCGAGTGCGCGATCGATTTCGCCATGGTCGCCACCGACCCGCGGGGCATTATCACCGAATGGAACGCCGGCGCCGTCAATGTCATGGGCTGGACCGCCGAGGAAATGCTCGGCCAGAGTGCTGCGAGTTTTTTCACACCAGCCGATCGCGCCTCCGGCCGTGTTGAACTGGAAATGCAGCGCGCTCTGCTTGAAGGACGCGCCTCAGATGAACGCTGGCACCTGCGCAAGGACGGCAAATTGTTCTGGGCGTCGGGCGAACTGATGCCGCTCTATGCTGACGATCAATCCCATCTGGGCTTCGTGAAAATCCTTCGTGACCGCACCCAGGAGCATCTCGCCGGCCGTGCGCTTTTCGAATCGCAAGAGCGCTATCGCCTGGCGCTCAAGGCAACACGCGACGCGGTCTGGGACTGGGATCTGCAGACCCGGCAGATTGTCTGGAACGAAGCCTTGCAGCAGGCTTATGGGTTCCCTTCAGCAGCCATCGAGCCGACGAGTGACTGGCGCCTTGCCCAGATCCACCCGCAGGATCGCGAACGCGTCGAAGCCTCGATTCGCTCTGCCATCGACGGCAGCGGATCGACCTGGAGCGCCGAATATCGCTTCCGCTGCCAGGACGGTTCCTACGCCGAAGTGCTCGACCGCGGACACTTGATCCGCAATGCCGACGGCCGCGCCGAGCGCATGATCGGCGCGATGCTTGATCTGACGCGCTCGCGCAGTGCCGAAACGGCGCTGCGCCTGAGCGAAGAACGCTTCAGCACCATTCTGGAAACCATCGAAGCCGCATTCGCCATCGTCAACGTCAAATTCGACGCCGACGATCTTCCGGTGGATTACTACTTCGTCGAGGCTAATCCGGCGTTCGAACGTCAATGCGGGGTCAATCTGCGTGGTAAATGGGTGACCGAGTTTGCCCCCAATCTGGAAAAGTTCTGGTTCGAGACCTACGGGCACGTGGCCAAGACGGGCGAGCCGGCGAACTTCGAAAATTACGCCAACACCTTTGAGCGCTGGTTCGACGTGCGTGCCGTACGAGTCGGCGACCCGGCCGACCGGCAAATCGCGATCCTCTTCAATGACGTCACCGAACGACGCGACGCCGAAGAGCGCCTGCGCATCAGCGAAGCGCTCGCGCGTGAAAACGTCGAGCGCGTACAACTCGCCCTCGCCGCCGGCGCCATTATCGGCACCTGGCACTGGGACCTGCCGACCGATAGCTTTACCGTGGATGAAGCCTTCGCCAAGGTGTTCAATCTCGATCCTGCTTTGGGCCGCACCGGTCTGAGCCTGGAACAAGTGGTGACGACCGTTCACCCCGACGACCGCGAAGGACTCATCGGTGCGATCAACGAAGCGATTGCTCGCGGCGGCGCCTATTCCCATCAGTACCGGGTGCGCGACGCCGATGGAAAATACAACTGGCTCGAGGCCAACGGGCGCGTCGAGTGCGCCGACGACGGTACGGCGCTGCGCTTCCCCGGCGTGCTGATCGATGTGGAAGAGCGGCGCAGTGTCGAGGCCGAGCGCGATCGGGCCAACGCGGCACTGCGCGCGCTCAACGACACCCTGGAACAACGTGTAATCGCGCGCACTGCCGATCTCATGCAAGCCGAGGAAAAGCTGCGGCAATCTCAGAAAATGGAAGCCGTCGGGCAACTGACCGGCGGCCTGGCCCATGACTTCAACAACCTGCTGGCCGGCATTTCCGCCGCCCTGGAGCTGATGGAAAAACGCATCGCTCAGGGTCGTATCAAGGACGTCGACAAATATCTGGTGACCGCCCAAGGCGCGACAAAACGTGCGGCGGCGCTTACCCATCGACTGCTGGCGTTCTCTCGACGCCAGACCCTCGATCCGCGGCCAACGGACGTCAACACGCTGATTGTCGGCATAACCGAGCTGATCCAGCGCACCGTCGGCCCGAGCATTCGCTTGAAGACGTTGGTGGCACCCGATCTTTGGCCGGCGCTGGTCGATGCCAGCCAGTTGGAAAACGCTCTGCTGAATCTGTGCATCAACGCCCGCGATGCCATGCCAGATGGCGGCAGCATCACGGTGGAAACCGCCAACCGCGCCGTGACCATCGAGTCGGTCCACACACTGGACATTCCCGAGGGCGAGTACCTTTGCCTCTGCGTCACCGACACCGGCACCGGCATGAGCGCGGAAGTCATCGCCAAGGCCTTCGACCCGTTTTTCACCACCAAACCGCTCGGCCAGGGTACGGGGCTTGGGTTGTCGATGATCTACGGCTTCACCAAACAATCCGGTGGCCAGGTGCGCGTGCATTCACAAGTCGGCCAAGGCACCACGATGTGCATCTACCTGCCACGCTATCGCGGCGAAGCCAAACAAAATTACGACGCCACCCGCAGCACGACAACACCGCTGGTAAAAGCAGGCGAGACTATCCTCATCGTCGACGACGAACCCACCGTGCGGATGCTGCTCAAAGACGTGCTCTGCGAACTTGGCTACACAGTGCTGGATGCGGCTGACAGCGTTGAGGGCCTTGAGGTACTGCGCTCCAACGCGCAGATCGACCTGCTCATCACCGATGTCGGCTTGCCGGGCGGCATGAACGGCCGGCAAATGGCCGATGCGGGCCGGGAAATCCGCCCGAAACTGAAAACCCTATTCATCACCGGCTACGCCGAAAACGCCGTTATCGGCAGCGCTCAACTCGGACCGGGCATGCAAGTGCTGACCAAGCCTTTTGCAGTCGACACCCTGGTTTCGCGGGTCAGCAATTTGCTGTCCGAAGCGACAACGCCGTAAACCGCAACCGGCCCCTGTAGGAGCTGCGGCACACTGCGATCTTTTGATCTTGATTGTAAAAATCACAATCAAAAGATCGCAGCCTCGTTGCACTCGAATGCTCCTACAGGTTTGTGTGCTGGCCGAAGATCTGTAAGCGACGCACAAACCTGTGGGAGCGAGCTTGCTGGCGATAGCGGTGGAACAGTTATCGGATGTTTTGACCGTGTCGACGCCTTCGCGAGCAGGCTCACTCCTACATTGTTCGGTGGGGGCATTAATCTTGTGAACACCACAAAACCTGGTGGGAGCTGCGGTGCCCACACATTTTCGACCCTTGCAGATTTCCTGTAGGAGCCAGCCTGCTGGCGATAGCGGTGGATCAGTCACTGGATGTTTTGCCTGTGCCAGCCCCGATTTAACGCAGCCGATTGACTGAGCGTATTTATGCCGTTGAACTGCCGTTAGCTCGGCTATCAATATTTAAAATGAGAGGGGCTCACAGATGCACCCAACCACGCCTGACGGCCGTTATTTCGTGGTCAAAGAACAGCTTTGGCGGTGCAGCAACCCGGCGCTGGACCCGCAAAAGCGCCAGCATCTGGTCGACGACTTGATGACAGCACGACGCGAAGTCAAAGCGGCAAAGTTGCTGGATGACCCGCAAAAATTGAAAGCAGCAAGGGCACATGTGCACGCCGCCAAAGTGGCACTGGGCGAGCGTGGCCCGGTCTGGTGGGAGGACGGCAGTGCGGATTACAACCGGTATAAAGTGAGCAACACGCCGTATGCCGAGTGGTATCAATCGTTGAAACTGGAAGGCGACTAAGCCATTTCAAATCGCGCCGTGCTGTCACGTGGCGTCAGCTGAAACGGCAACACCACATGTCGAGCAGGCAACGGCTGTTTCTCGATCAGCGCAATCAGCATTTCGACGGCTTTCTCGCCAAACACTTCCGCCGGTTGGGAGATGGTTGTCAGCGGCGGATCGCAGTAAGCCGCCATCGGGATGTCATCGAATCCCGCCAGCGAAATATCCTCCGGGACGCGCAACCCCTGCTCCTTGATGCGCTTCAACGCACCAATCGCCATCTCGTCATTTTCACAAAACAGCGCGGTCGGCCGGTCGTCGAGAGCGAGCATTTTTCCGGCGCCGGCATAGCCCGCAGCCAAACTGAAATCGCCGTGACAAACCAGCGTGTCGTCCAGCGCAAGACCCGCTTGGCGTATCGCCTGTTCGTATCCCGCCAGACGATCTCGCGTCAGCGGGCTGCCTTTCGACCCTTTGATCAGGCCGATGCGCCGATGCCCCAGCGCGATCAAATGCTCGGTCATCGCCTTGGCGGCCGCGACATTGTCGAGGCTGATTGTCGGATGACGGCCTTGCTGGATCACTTCGCACGCATTGACGATCGGTGGCAGATCCTTCCCCGAAGTGGAGCCTTCGAAGGGGTCGAAGGCACGCAGCTGAATCACGCCATCCGCTTGATGGGCATACACCAGATCAGCGAACTGGCGTTCGAGTGCTTCGCGGCCCTGGGTATCGCACAGCAACAGTCTGTAGCCGGCGGCTTGCGCAGCCTTTTGCGCACCGCTGATGACTCGGGCGAAAAATGTGTTGGCGATGGTCGGGACCAGAATCACCAGGTTCCCGGTTCTGCGTGAGCGGAACTGCACCGCCATCAGATTCGGGCGATATCCGGCCTGTTCGACGGCAGCCATGACCCGATCGCGGGTGTCAGGCAGTACGCGCTCCGGCGACTTCAGTGTTCTTGACACTGTTGCCACCGAAACGCCCGCCAGCCGTGCCACTTCGCGGATATTGGACAAGTCTGCCTCGCTCTTTCAATCAAATCGGCCGCCGAGCTTACCGCACCGCGCCGCCCTCCGAAACGCCGACATTCGTCCGAGATGGTTTGACAGCCGTGCATTTCGAGCCTAGATTTCGCCCACGATGTAACCGGTTACATCATAGACGACTGATGCACTATCCACAGAGACAATTGCCATGATTGCTGCTGCTCGAAAAATAAGAATGGGCTTCGTCGGTGGGGGTGAAGGCGCTTTCATCGCTCAGGCACACCGGCAGGCAGCCGGCCTCGATGGACGCTTTGAACTGGTCTGCGGTGCGTTCAGCCGAGACGCGCAGAACAATCAGCGCAGCGGCGCCGTATTGGGTCTGCCTGCGCAACGCTGTTACGACGCCTGGCAAGACATGCTCGCCGCCGAATCCCGGCTGCCGCCCGATCAGCGCATGGAGCTGCTGGTGATCGTCACGCCTAATCACTTGCACGCCCCTATCGCCAGCGCAGCGTTGAGCGCCGGTTTCCATGTCTTCAGCGAGAAGCCTGCAGCGCTCAATCTGGCCGAAGTGCAGGCGCTCGAAGGCGTCGTCTGCAGCAGTCAGCGAATCTACGCGCTGGCGCACACCTATCTGGGTTACGCGATGGTCTGGCAGGCCCGGGAAATGGTCGCCAGCGGCGTTATCGGGCGCTTGCGCAAAGTCCTCGTCGAATACCCGCAAGGCTGGCTCAGCAGCGACGTCGCCGGCCAAGGCAACAAGCAGGCCGACTGGCGCGACAACCCTGAACAATCGGGCATCGGCGGCTGCATCGGTGACATCGGCACTCACGCGTTTTCCCTGGCGGAGTTTGTCGCCGGTCAGCCCATCCAGTTCATCAGCGCGATGCTTGGCTCGCACTTCAGCAGCCGCCAACTGGATGACGACGCCGCCATGCTGTTCAAAATGGCCGACGGTGCCAGCGGCGTGTTGATCGCCAGTCAGGTCTGCGCCGGTGAAGAGAATCCGCTGAAAATTCGTCTGTATGGCGACAAGGGTGGTTTGGAGTGGCGTCAGGAAGAGCCCGCCAGTCTGACCCACCGACCATTGAACGAACCCATGCGCGTGCTGCGATCCGGCCTCGGCCAACCGTGGTTATGTGAAGCAGCGACCCGGCGCATGCGTCTGCCCGCCGGGCACCCGGAAGGTTATCTGGAGGCCATGGCCAATCTTTACGGCGACCTCGCACAGGCCATTCTCCAGGGCGCGAGCGGCCCTGATGCGCCCGGCGTGCCCGGCATAGAAGCCGGCCTGCGCGGCATGGCCTTCATCGAAACCGCTATCGCCAACCATCGCGGTGATGCCAAGTGGAGCGAAATACCTCGCCAGTCAATCGGAGCATCCGCCAATGACAACTGATCAAACAAACCCTGGCGGCATGCGCGGCCCGGGCATCTTTCTCGCGCAGTTCATCTCTGACGAAGCGCCCTTCGACTCCCTCGCCAACATTGCGCAATGGGCGGCCTCGCAAGGCTACAAGGCCATCCAGTTGCCGACCCTTGGCACGCGTTTCATTGATCTTGATCGCGCCGCCGACAGTCAGGATTACTGCGACGAACTTATCGCAACTTGCGCCAAGGCCTGCGTGGTGATCAGCGAGCTGTCGACCCATCTGCAAGGGCAACTGGTCGCGGTGCATCCGGCGTTCGACAGCCTCTTCGACGACTTCGCCCCAGAGGATTTGCGCGGCAAGCCGCACGCGCGCACGGAGTGGGCGATCAATCAATTGAAGCTCGCAGCACGCGCCAGTCAGCGACTTGGGCTGACTGCCCATGCAACTTTTTCCGGCGCCCTGCTCTGGCCGTATGTCTACCCGTGGCCGCAACGCCCTGCCGGACTGGTCGAGCAAGGCTTTGCCGAATTGGCCGAGCGCTGGCTGCCGATACTCGACTGTTTCGACGAGGCCGGTGTAGACCTGTGTTACGAAATCCATCCCGGCGAAGACCTGCACGACGGCGCCTCTTTCGAGCGTTTTCTTGAGGCGGTGAATCATCATCCGCGCGCCGCGATTCTGTATGACCCGAGCCACTTGCTGTTACAGCAGATGGATTACCTGGGATTCATCGATCGCTACCACGAGCGCATCCGCATGTTCCATGTGAAGGACGCCGAGTTCCGCGCCGACGCGCGTTCCGGAGTTTACGGTGGCTATCAAGGCTGGGTTGATCGCCCGGGTCGATTCCGCTCGCTGGGCGACGGCCAGATCGACTTCAAATCGATCTTCAGCAAGTTGACCCAATACGACTTCAACGGCTGGGCCGTGCTCGAGTGGGAATGCTGTCTGAAAGATGCCGCGCAAGGCGCTGCCGAAGGCGCCGCCTTCATCGAACAACACATGATCACCAAGACCCGCAAGGCGTTCGACGACTTCGCCAGCGTGAGCGCTGACGCGCAATCCAACCGACGTTTGTTGGGGCTTCACGACCACTGATTTACCGCTGTTACCGACATAAAAATAATACGGTGATTGAAATGAACGTAATGAATGCGCGACTCAGCGTGATGATGTTTTTGCAGTTTTTTATCTGGGGTGGCTGGTTCGTCACCCTCGGCACCTTCCTCACCACCACGCTGGCGGCCAGCGGTGGACAGGTGGGGATGGCGTTCTCGACCCAGTCGTGGGGTGCGATCATTGCGCCCTTCGTCATTGGCCTGATTGCCGATCGATTCTTCAACGCCGAACGCATCCTGGCGGTGCTGCATCTGATCGGCGCGGTGCTGTTGTTCCAGCTCTATCGGGCGCCAGATTTCAGCGATTTTTATCCCTATGTGCTGGCCTACATGATGGTCTACATGCCGACGCTGGCCTTGGTCAATGCGGTGGCGTTCCGACAAATCAAAGACCCGGCCCTGGAGTTTTCGCGCATACGCGTCTGGGGCACCGTCGGCTGGATTGTCGCCGGCATCGTGATCAGCTTTGGTTTTGCCTGGGACTCCCAACAAGCCATCGCGGCGGGCGGCTTGCGCAACACCTTCCTGATGTCTGCCGTAGTGTCGCTGGTGTTGGGGCTCTACAGCTTCAGCCTGCCGAATACCGCACCGCTGAAATCCACTGCCGGCCCGGCAAGCCTGAAGCAGATGCTGGGTGTCGATGCGTTGAGTCTGCTCAAAGATCGCAGCTATCTGGTGTTCTTCCTCGCGTCCATTCTGATCTGTATTCCTCTGGCGTTTTATTACCAGAATGCCAACCCGTTTCTTGCCGAAATCGGTGTTACCAATCCGACGGCGAAGATGGCCATCGGGCAAGTGTCCGAAGTGCTGTTCATGCTGCTTCTGCCGCTGTTCATTCAGCGCTTCGGCATCAAGATTGCGTTGCTGGTCGGCATGCTGGCCTGGGCGTTGCGATACGTGCTGTTTGCCTTCGGCGACAACGGTGATCAAGCATTCATGCTGCTCATCGGCATTGCGCTGCACGGCGTTTGCTACGACTTTTTCTTCGTCTGCGGGCAAATCTACACCGACGCCAAAGCCCCCGAGCGCTTTCGCAGCTCGGCTCAAGGCTTGATTACCCTGGCGACTTACGGTTTGGGCATGCTGATCGGCTTCTGGATCGCCGGCCAGATCACCGACCACTTTGCCTCAGCAAACGGGCATGACTGGCGCAGCATCTGGCTATTTCCAGCCGGTTTCTCGGTTGCGGTAATGCTGCTTTTCTGGATGACGTTCAAAGGACGAGACAGCGACAAGGCTGTGATCCCCTCACCCGTCTAAGCACTACCGCCCCCTGTAGGAGCTGCGGCACGCTGCGATCTTTTGATCTTGATTTCAAACAACAGGATCAAAAGATCGCAGCCTCGTTGCACTCGAATGCTCCTACAGAATGATGTGTCAGTTGAACAAACAAAAGCGTGCTTTTGAGGGCAGGCTTTTGGTTAGTCAGCGTCCCATCTAGACCCTACCGCCCCCTGTAGGAGCTGCGGCACGCTGCGATCTTTTGATCTTGATTTCAAACAACAGGATCAAAAGATCGCAGCCTCGTTGCACTCGAATGCTCCTACAGGATGGTGCGTGTTCAGTTGAACGAACGAAAGCCTGCTTTTCAGGGCAGGCTTTTCGAGTTGTGACAGTGCCAGCTTACTTTTGCTGCGCCGTCAGCGCCGCATAACCATTCATCAAGTTGCGATAGTTCGGAATACGCTGCGACAGCAGATTACCCAGCCCTTCGATGTCGTTGCGCCAGTCGCGGTGCAGCTCACAGGCTACCGAGAACCAGTTCATCATTTGTGCGCCGGCTTGGGTCATGCGGCTCCATGCGGCTTGTTGCACAGTGGTGTTGAAGGTGCCGGAGGCATCGGTGACCACGAACACATCAAAGCCTTCGGCCAGGGCTGACAGTGTCGGGAACGCCACACAAACATCGGTGACCACGCCGGCAATGATGATCTGCTTGCGGCCTGTAGCTTTGATCGCCTTGACGAAGTCTTCGTTGTCCCAGGCGTTGATCTGGCCTGGACGGGCGATGTAGGGCGCGTCCGGGAACATCTCTTTCAGTTCCGGTACCAATGGGCCGTTCGGGCCTTGTTCGAAACTGGTGGTGAGGATGGTCGGCAGTTCGAAGAATTTCGCCAGATCGGCCAACGCCAGAACGTTGTTCTTGAATTCGTTCGGCGAGAAGTCCTGCACCAGAGAAATCAAACCGGTCTGGTGGTCAACCAGCAGTACTACGGCGTCGTCTTTGTTGAGGCGGTTGTAGGTTGGCGTGTTCATCTGTGCAGTCCTTTTTAGTTGGGGAAGTTCTTGTTGCGTTCAAGATGGGCTCAGATTACTGACACTCCAGCGCTGGATAAATCGGCTGAAAAGCGTTTAACCGTCAACTTGAACAGGACAATCACGCGACACTGATCACGGATTTCGCTGGCATCCCGACCTTCCCGGCGATCCTTGTCATACTGTTACCAGCTTCACGTGTGCAATAAACCCAAGGAGATGTTCATGCTCGGACGCCACTCGCCAGAGCCGAACACAGACAACCCCGCATCCCTGAAAGCCGTGCGCGCCGGATCGACGTTCCGCCTGACGGTGAGTTTCATGCTGGTAGTGGTCATGGCCTTTTTGGCGGTCGAGAGCTGGCGAACTTGGCGCGACTACCGTGCAGCCTTCGATTCTGCGCGCAACTCGGTGACCAACCTCGCCCGCGCCACGGCCCAGCATGCCGAAGACACCATCCGCCAGATGGACGTGCTGACCGCCGCCCTGAGTGAGCGGATCGAGGGTGATGGCCTGCAAAACCTCGATGTCCCGCGCATTCACAAATTGTTGGTGCAGCAATCGACAATCATGCCGCAGCTGCACGGCTTGTTTATCTACGGTCCTGATGGACAGTGGATCGTCACCGACAAGGAGGTGACGCCCGAGACCGCGAACAACGCCGACCGTGATTATTTCCAGTACCACCGCACCCATGAAGATCGCCATGTGCGCATCGGCGATGTGGTCGAGAGCCGCTCCACAAAAGACCTGATCATTCCCATATCACGCCGGCTGAACAATGCCGATGGCTCGTTCGCCGGCGTGTTGCTGGGCACGGTCAAGGTCAGCTATTTCGTCGATTACTACGGTGACTTTCGCATCGATGACAAAGGCGCGCTGGTGCTGGCCAGGCGCGACGGCACCATCCTCGTGCGCCGCCCGTTCATCGCCTCGGTGATCGGCAAGAGCCTGGCCAACAGCGAGATCTTCAAGACCTATTTACCCAACTCCAACTCAGGCATCGCGCAAGTGCGCGCCGTCGTCGACGACACCGAGCGCTTGTATGGCTATCGTGCCCTCACCACCTACCCACTGGTGGTTGAGGCCGGTCTGTCGCGTGATTCGATCATCGAACCCTGGCAGCAGGATTTGCTGAAGAACGGCTTCGTGCTGGTGTTTCTGATTCTGGTGCTGAGCTGTTTCGGCCTCATCGTCCTCAGCCAGTTGCGCCAGCGTATGGCGATGGAACGACAAATCCGCCACGCCCATCAGACCATGCGCGACATGGCGTTGACTGACGCCCTGACCGGGCTCGGCAACCGTCGACGCCTGGATAATTCGCTGGCCGATGAAATTCGATTGGCCCGTCGCCAGGGTTCGGCGCTGTCGTTGATCATGCTCGATGTCGACCACTTCAAACGCTACAACGACCAATACGGACATGCGGCGGGTGATGATTGCCTGAGCGCGGTCGGCCAGGCGATCCAGCAAGCGGTCAAACGCCCGGGTGACCTGGCCGTACGTTACGGCGGCGAAGAGTTCACCGTGTTATTGCCCAACACCGATAGCGCCGGGGCGATTCAGGTCACTGAGGACATTTTGCAGAGTATTCGTGCGCTGAAGCTTGCGCACGCCGGGCATCCTCTGGGGTACGTCACGGCCAGTGCTGGCATCACCACGCGTCATCCTGTCGACGATACGGTCACGCCGGCCTCGTTGTTGAAAGCGGCCGACACCCGTCTCTATGAGGCCAAGCAACAGGGGCGCAACCGTTGGTGTTCGAGTTCGGCGGTGATGAGCTGATAACACCTTCGTCGCTCGCACTGGTCACTTTTTCTTACACCTTTTGTCGCCCTGCGACACCCTGTCAGCCGATCGAAAACCGACTGGCCGGTTCAGTTTGGTATCATGCGCCGCTTTTACGGTTAACCCCTCGCCAGTCCTGCCGACTGACGGGCTGCAAAAGGCGGTATTAGATGACGGCTTTGTTGACTCGCCGCAAGGTACTTGCGGGAATGGGCGTACTCGGGCTCGGCCTGCTCGCCGGCTGCGACACCCGCGGCCAACTGTCGTACAAGTACGGCAAGGATCTGAGTAACAAGATCATGGGCCGCACCTTCAAACTGAAGGACACCGACGGCGACACCATGACCCTGTCGAGCTTCCGCGGCCTGATGCCGATGGTGTTCTTCGGCTTCACCCAGTGCCCGGCGGTCTGCCCGACCACCCTGGCCCGCGCGGCAAAAATCAAGAAACTGATGGGCAAGGACGGCGATCGCTTGCAGGTGATTTTCATCACCCTCGACCCTGAGCGCGACACGCCGCAAATCCTCGACGCCTACGTCAAAGCCTTCGACCCGACCTTCGTCGCGCTGTACGGTACGCTTGAGGAAACCAAGGCCACGGCCAAGGAATTCGACGTGTTCTTCGAGAAGGTGCCGGCCGGCGACACCTACACCATCTCGCACACTTCCACCAGTTACGTCTTCGACTCGCGCGGCGAACTGCGCCTGGGTCTGTCCACCTCGCTTTCGGCAGAAGAATGCACGGAAGATTTGCTTACCGTTATGGAGGTTTGCTGATGCAACCGTTTCTGAACAACATCAAACGCGCGGTACTCGGTCTGTCCCTGCTGGGCCTGGCCTTCCAGGTCTCTGCACAGACCAAGGTTGACGATGCATGGGTACGTGCAACCGTGCCGACCCAATCCGCCAGCGGCGCATTCATGATCGTCACCGCCGACAGCGACAGCAAGCTGCTCAGCGTTGCGACGCCAGTGGCCAAAGACGTGCAAATCCACGAAATGAGCATGAAGAACGACGTCATGAGCATGGGCCCGGTCAAATCGGTCGACCTGCCGGCAGGTAAAGCCGTCAAGCTTGATCCAAACGGTTACCACGTCATGCTGATGGGCCTGACCGGTCAGTTGAAAGAAGGCGAATCCGTGCCGCTGACCCTGACCGTGGAAAACGCCAAGGGCGAAAAAGAAACCGTTGAAGTGAAGGCCAGCGTGCGTTCGCTGACCAGCATGGAAGGTCACGATCACAGCAAGATGCATTGATCTGACGGAGCGGTAACAAAAAAGGGGCGGCCTGATCGTTGATCAGGCCGCCCCTTTTTGGGTTTGGGAAATCGGCTTTTGTGGAAAGCAGGCTTTACATGAGGAAAATCTTTCGCGACTATGTAAAGGGTCTTTTACATAGGAAGTAAGCATGAACCGGTATTACCTGGAAATGGGCGCAGCACTCATCCTTTACACGGTGGCGTTGGTCGCCTCACTGGTTGCCTCGCAATACCTGATGGATGCCAACATTATTCTGCGCTCAGCTGTCGCGTTGACGCCGATCCTGCCGGCAGGTTTGATGTGCTGGGCCATCGTGCGCAACATGCGCCGCATGGATGAAATGCATCTGCGCATCCAGTTCGAAGCGCTGGGCTTCGCGTTTGCCGCTTCAGCACTGCTGACCTTCAGCTACGGTTTTCTGGAAAACGTCGGCGCGCCGCACATTCCATGGACTTGCGTGTGGCCAGTGATGGGCGCGATGTGGATCCTCGGCCTGCAAATCGCCCGACGCCGCTACCAATGAAAAACCGCCTCAAGGCACTGCGCGCCGAGCGCAAATGGTCACAGGTCGATCTGGCTGAAAGGCTCAACGTGTCACGCCAGACGATCAACGCCATCGAAAACGAACGCTACGATCCGAGCCTGCCGCTGGCGTTTCAGATCGCCCGGGCGTTTGAGCTGTCGATTGAAAGCATTTTTGATGATGGCTTGAACTGAGCAAAAGTCGGTGCAGGCGGATTCCAGTTTCGGTTAAACAGCCTGAAACAAAAAACCGCCGGCACCGGTTCGCCAGCCATATCCCGGTTAATTGTCAAACACCCACCCCTGACTGGGCCCTAGCCCAGTGCCCACGCTGACAAGTCCGCCCGACATCGGATCACCTTCAAGTTTTAAAAGGCGATCAGACCGCTGACCCTTGGTATCATCGCCCACACTTTTTTGACGATTTAATGACTGGAAGGTCTTTTTTTGTGAGCGCTCTTTTTCGCTGGTTGCGGCAGCCGCATGCCCGCCTGTTCTCTCTGATTCTGCTGGTACTGATTGTGCCGGTGTGCCTGCGCGCGGCGCTCGGCTGGTCGACACCGCTGGGCTATTTGTCGGATCTGGCCATTGGCAGTCTGCTGGTGATTCTGCTGCATCGCCGAGCGTGGTGGCTGGCGCTGCCGGTGCTGGTGTTCTGGGCGCTGTTGGCGGTGGCAACGGCTGAGTTGGTCAGCGCCGTTGGCCGTTTGCCGAGTCCTTCCGATCTGCATTACCTGATTGATCCGCAATTTGTCGAAAACTCAACTGGTGGTGGTTTGGCGCACCCGGCGCTGGGCATCACGTTGCTGCTGGCCTTGGCATTCTGGCTGCTGACGCAGTTCACCGGTCGCGGCATTGTCCGCCCACCCCTGCCCCGCGGGGTCTGGAGCGCGCCTTTGGTGCTATTTGCCGCGCACTGGGGCGCGCAGAACCTGTGGCCGAGCGAAGACGATCCGTGGCGCGCGTACAACCTGCCGCATCAATTGCTCGCCACCGAAGTGGCTGACCTGCAGATACACGCCGAGGAATGGCTGGACGGCGATGTCGAGGAAGTCGCGCCGGCCATGGCCGGGCTCACCGACGTCGACCTCAATGGTCAAAAACTGCTGGCCGCGCCGGGGCAGGCGCGCAACGTGTTGGTCATTGCCCTGGAAGGCATTCCCGGCGCTTACGTCCGCGCCAATCGCGAAGCCATCGGCAGCCATTATCAGGAAGACCTGATGCCCAACCTCAGCCGTTGGGCCGAGCGCGGCATGAACACTCCGGATTACGTTCTGCACACGCACCAGACCATTCGCGGTCTGTACGCGATGCTCTGTGGCGATTACGACAAACTCAACAACGGCACGCCCAAAGGCGTGGAAATGCTCACCCTCACCGAGCGCAATCAGGCGTGCCTGCCGGCGCAGCTGCGCGAACATGGCTTCAGCACCCACTATCTGCAAGGCGCCGGCCTGCGCTTCATGGCCAAAGACAAGATCATGCCGCACATCGGTTTCGATGCGACGCATGGCCTGGAATGGTTCACCAATGCCAACTATCTGGAGTTTCCGTGGGGCAAGGATGACAAGGCGTTCTTCGAGGGTGCGCTGGATTATGTCGGCCAACTGAACAAGCAGAAACAGCCGTGGATGCTGACGTTGTTGACGGTGGGCACGCATCAACCCTACTCCGCGCCGGACGAATATCTGGAGCGCTACGAGACACCCAAGCAAGCCGCCGTCGGATACCTGGACGATGCGCTGGATGAATTCCTCAAAGGTCTTGAACAACAAGGTGTGCTCAAAGACACGCTGGTGGTGATCACTTCGGATGAATCCCACGGCATCGACGGTGTACGTCTGGCCTCGTCGTGGGGCTTCAACCTGACGCTGGCGCCGGAGCAGGCACAACTGCCGCGACTGAATGCCGGGGTCTATGGCCATGTTGATCTGAGCACGTCGATCCTTGACTACTTCGACCTGCCGGTGCCGACCGCGCTAAGCGGTCGCTCGCTGTTTCGCGACTACGATTCCGGTCGCGAAATCATGTCGTTCACCAACGGCAAACTGCGCTATCACAACGGCCAGGGCATCTTCTCCGAATGTGACATGCCGCGCCGCTGCCGCTACTACGAAAGCGCCGGTTTCATCGCCGAGAGCGCCACCTTCAAGGGCAGCTACAGCGGCCAGCGCGCCCGGCAAATCGCCGCCCGCGCCACGGCGCTCGACCTGTCGCTGCTGCGCACCCCGCTCAACCATCGCTATCAGTTCGGCAGCACCAACGTCATCCCCCTGCAAGCGCAGATCAAGGACGACTGGGCCGACAACCTGATCGGCGCGCAATACCTGGAAATGCCCAAGGGCTCGCACACCCGCGTGCGCCTGACCGTACGCTCTGTCGATCCGCAACAGGCTGCGTACATTCAGCTCAAGGCCAAGGAGTTCGAGCAGGACGTGCAACTGGGATTGCCGGCAGAAATGGTCGCCACGGCGGATCAACCGCTGGAGATGGATTTCAGCTTTGATAACCCGCAACAGCGCAAGGCGTTCTCGTTCCATTTGCTGGGCTATGGACTGGGCGCGGTGGAGGTAACGGATTTCAGTGTGATCACTGAAGTGCCGGGGCAAGAGGACATTCTCGACGACGTGCTTGAGGACGAGGCCGCGCAGTCGAGTTGACTGCGCAATCCCGTGTAAGAGCTGCCGCAGGCTGCGATCTTTTGATCTTGCTTTTTTAAAGGCCAACGTCAAAAGATCGCAGCCTTCGGCAGCTCCTACAGGGGGTTATGCGCTATGGCGAGTGAGGGTTTTGCAGCAACATCTGCGGTAAAAGGTTCTGCCTATCAGCGCCCATCAGTCGGGCTATTAGCTGACTCGCCAACTCGGGTCTAGCCTTACAAGTCCGAAGTCGGCACGAGCCGGCCGTCGCAGACCTGATAAGGACCCGAACATGGCAAACGAATCGAAATGCCCGTTCAACCACGCCGCCGGTGGTGGTACGACGAACCGTGACTGGTGGCCGAATCAACTCAACCTGAAGATCCTGAGCCAGCACTCGCCCAAGTCCGATCCGCTGGGCAAGGACTTCGACTACGCCAACGCCTTCAAAAGCCTGGACTTCCAGGCACTGAAACAAGACCTGCGCGCACTGATGACCGACTCACAGGACTGGTGGCCGGCAGACTTTGGCCACTATGGCCCGCTCTTCGTGCGCATGGCCTGGCACAGCGCCGGCACCTATCGCACCGCGGATGGCCGCGGTGGCGCCGGCTCCGGCCAGCAACGTTTTGCCCCGCTCAATAGCTGGCCGGACAACGTCAGCCTCGACAAGGCCCGGCGCCTGTTGTGGCCGATCAAACAGAAATATGGTCGCAATATTTCCTGGGCTGACTTGATTGTCCTCACCGGTAACGTCGCGCTGGAATCCATGGGCTTCAAGACCTTCGGTTTCTCCGGTGGTCGCGCGGACGTCTGGGAACCGGATGAAGACGTGTACTGGGGCTCGGAAAATGAATGGCTGGGCGGCGACAGCCGTTACGGCAAAAGCAAGGAACCGATGCAGGAGCCTGGTGACGGTACGCTGGTCGCCGAGCCGGATTTGCACGGCAAAGAAGAAAGCCGCACCGATCAGGGCGAACGCAATCTGGAAAACCCGCTCGCCGCCGTGCAGATGGGTCTTATTTATGTGAACCCGGAAGGCCCCGAGGGCAATCCAGACCCCGTAGCGTCGGCCCGCGACATTCGCGAAACCTTCGGCCGCATGGCCATGAACGATGAAGAGACCGTGGCGCTGATCGCCGGCGGCCACGCCTTCGGCAAAACCCACGGCGCCGGCCCTGCCGATAACGTCGGTGCTGAACCGGAAGCCGCCGGGCTGGAAGAACAAGGGCTGGGCTGGAGGAACAGCTTCGGCACCGGCAAGGGCGCTGACACCATCACCAGTGGCCTCGAAGTGACCTGGACCACCACGCCGACCCAATGGAGCAACAACTACCTGGAAAACCTGTTCGGCTTTGAGTGGGAACTGACCAAAAGCCCGGCCGGCGCGCACCAGTGGAAACCGAAGAACGGTGCGGGCGCCGGCACCATTCCCCATGCCCATGACCCGAACAAGCGTATCGACCCGACCATGCTGACGTCTGACCTGGCACTGCGCTTCGATCCGGCTTACGAGCAGATCTCCCGGCGTTTCCTGGCCAATCCCGATCAGTTGGCCGATGCATTTGCCCGCGCCTGGTACAAGTTGATCCACCGCGACATGGGCCCGCTGTCACGCTACCTCGGCCCGGAACTGCCGAATGAAGAGCTGCTGTGGCAAGACCCGATTCCCGAGGTCACTCATCCGCTAATCGACGATAACGATGTGGCCACGCTGAAAAGCAAAGTGCTGGCCTCGGGCCTATCTGTTTCGCAACTGGTGTCGACCGCATGGGCGGCGGCGTCGACGTTCCGTGGCTCGGACAAACGCGGTGGTGCCAACGGTGGTCGCCTGCGTCTGGCACCGCAGAAGTTCTGGCAAGCCAACCAGCCTGAGCAACTGGCCAAGGTCCTGCAAACCCTTGAAGGCATTCAGGGCGAGTTCAATGGCGGCGCAACCGGCAAGAACGTTTCGCTGGCCGACCTGATTGTGCTGGCGGGCAATGCCGGGGTCGAGCAAGCGGCGAAAAATGCCGGCCACTCGGTCACCGTGCCATTTACCCCGGGGCGTGCGGATGCGACTCAGGAGCAAACCGATGTCGAGTCGTTCGGTTTTCTCGAGCCGATTGCCGATGGCTTCCGCAATTACAGCAAGGGTAAATACACCGTAGCGGCCGAGGCACTGCTGATCGACAAGGCGCAATTGCTCACCCTGACCGCGCCGGAAATGACCGTGCTGCTCGGTGGGCTGCGGGTGCTGAACACTAACGTCGGGCAAACCCGCCATGGCGTGTTCACCAGCCAGACCGAAGCGCTGACCAACGACTTCTTCACCAACCTGCTGGACATGGGCGTGGAGTGGAAGCCGACCTCACCGGACGCGGAAGAGTTTGAAGGCCGCGACCGTAAAAACGGTAGCGTGAAATGGACGGCAACGCGGGTTGATCTGGTGTTTGGTTCCAACGCGATATTGCGGGCGGTCGCGGAGGTGTATGCGAGTGCGGATGCGAAGGAGCAGTTCGTCAAAGACTTCGTCGCAGCGTGGACGAAGGTGATGAATCTGGATCGGTTCGATGTGAAGTAACTGACAAAACGCAAAACCCCTGTAGGAGCTGCGGCACGCTGCGATCTTTTGATGTTGATTTAAAGATCAGATCAAAAGATCGCAGCGTGCCGCAGCTCCTACAGGGTTTTGTGTTTGCCGAAGATATTGATTAGGCGAGCGTTACGCCAAGCTCTTGCTCACCACTTCATACACATCACTCGACAGCGACCCGGAAGCCAGAATCCGCTCCAGCTCCCCTTTCATCAATGCCTGCCGCGCAGTGTCGTATTTGCGCCAGCGCGTCAGCGGTGCCAGTTGGCGCGAGGCGATTTGTGGGTTGAAGCCGTTCAGCTCGATCACCAGATCCGCGAGGAAGCGATAACCGGAGCCGTCCGCCGCGTGGAAGTTGATCAGGTTCTGCCCGGCAAAAGCCCCCACCAGCGCACGCACCTTGTTCGGGTTCTTGATGTTGAACGCAGGGTGCTGCATCAGCGCTTTTACCCGCGCAAGACCGCCCGGCAACGTGCTGCCGGCCTGCACGCTGAACCACTGATCCATGACCAGCGGATTGTCCTTGAAATGCTCGGCGAAACTCGCCAGCGCCAGGTCTTTCTGCTCATCGAACGGCGAGTTGACCAATACGGCCAGCGCGGTCAGGCGCTCGGTCATGTTGTCGGCCGTTTCGAATTGCTCCAGCGCCGCCGCCAGCACTTCCGGCTTGCCGCTGAGCATCAAGTACGACAGCGCGATGTTCTGCAGTGCACGACGGGCAAAGTGCTCGGCCTCGGCCACGTACGGGGTTTTCTTCGACAGGTCGCGGTTGGCCTGATAACGCAGCCACAGCGCCTCGAACAAACCTTCAGCCAGTTGCTTGCGGGCAAATTCACGGGCGATATGGATGGCATCAACGTCTGCGACTTCGCTGATTTCAGTCAGGTACGCCTCACCCGGCAGCGAGAGCATCTCGGCAACCATCGCCTGATCCAGCGATTCATCGGACAGCACGGTGCGCAGTGCCGATACCAGACGCGGATCGAGCTTCAGGTTTTCGCCCTTCTGCTGCTGGCCGATCAGTTCTTGTAGCACCTGTACCGACAGTTGCTGGCCGGCATCCCAGCGGTTGAAACCGTCGCTGTCGTGCTGCATCAGGAACATCAGTTGATCGCGGTTGTACGGGAAGCTCAGTTTCACCGGCGCAGAGAAACCACGCAGCAAGGATGGCAGCGGCTGTTCAGCGATATCGACGAAGGTAAACGTCTGCTCAGCCTCGGTCACCGAGATCACGCGGGTGGTGCCTTGGGCCGACGCTTCACCGGCCAGACGCAGGGCAATCTCGTTGCCTTTGCTGTCGAGCAGGCCCAATTCAACGGGGATCACGAACGGCAGTTTTTCCACTTTGTCCGGGGTTTCCGGGCAGCTTTGGCGGAAGGTCAGGCTGTAGGTTTTCGCTGCAGCATCGTAAGACTCGCTCACTGCCAGACGCGGTGTGCCAGCCTGGCTGTACCAGCGTTTGAACTGGGTCAGGTCGACACCGTTGGCGTCTTCCATGGCCTTGATGAAGTCATCGCAGGTCACGGCTTGGCCATCGTGGCGGTCGAAGTACAGATCGCTGCCCTTGCGGAAGCCCTCGGCGCCCAACAGGGTGTGGATCATGCCGACCACTTCCGAACCCTTTTCGTACACGGTCAGGGTGTAGAAGTTGGAAATCTCGATGAAGCTGTCCGGGCGCACGGCGTGGGCCATTGGGCCGGCGTCTTCAGCAAACTGGTGGGTGCGCAGGTAGGCGACATCCTGAATGCGCTTGACCGTGGCCGAGTTCATGTCGGCCGAGAAGCCGGAATCGCGGAATACGGTGAAGCCTTCCTTGAGCGACAGCTGGAACCAATCGCGGCAGGTCACGCGGTTGCCCGACCAGTTGTGAAAGTATTCGTGGGCGACGATCGCCTCGACCCGCTGGTGTGCGGCGTCGGTGGCGGTTTCGGCGCGGGCCAGCACGGCGCTGGAGTTGAAGATGTTGAGGCCCTTGTTCTCCATGGCGCCCATGTTGAAGTCGTTGACGGCGACGATCATGAAGATGTCCAGATCGTACTCGCGACCGTAGACCTCTTCGTCCCAGCGCATCGACTTCTTCAGGCTGTTCATGGCGTGCTGGCACTTGTCGATGTTTTCCGGTTCGACATAGATGCGCAGAGCGACTTCGCGCTCGGTCATGGTGGTGAAAGTGTCTTCAACGCACCACAAGTCACCGGCCACCAGCGCGAACAGGTACGCCGGTTTCATGAACGGATCTTCCCACGTTGCCCAGTGCCGGCCGTCTTCGCCGGGGCCCGAGGCAATCGGGTTGCCGTTGGACAGCAGCACCGGATAGCTGTGCTGTTCGGCCACCACGGTGGTGGTGAATTTGCTCATCACGTCCGGGCGGTCGAGGTAATAGGTGATTTTGCGGAAGCCTTCGGCCTCGCATTGGGTACAGAACATCGTGCCGGACTTGTACAGGCCTTCGAGCGCCGTGTTGGTTTCCGGGTGGATCCTGACGCTGGTGTCGACCGTGAAGGTTTCGCTGGTCGGTTGCAGGGTCAGGTTGTTTTCGCTGAGTTGATAAGCATCGGCACTCAGTTCCTGATCAGACAGCGTCACCGACAGCAATTCCAGTTGCTGGCCATCAAGCACCAGCGGCGGCAGACCCGCGCCACGCGCCGGGTTGCGGCGCATCACCAGTTGCGCATGGACCAGGCTGTGGTCCTCGAACAACTCGAAGGTCAGGTGCGTTTCGTCGATCAGGTACTCGGGCGCCTGATAGTCCTTGAGGTAAATCATCTTCGGTTGTTCGGTGCGCATGCTGGAATCCTTATTGATGCACGGCGAGTTGATAAGCCGTGTACTTGCGAATATTGATCACGCCGGTGTCGAAGATCAGGTACTGGCCCTTGATCCCCAGCAGCGTGCCTTCGGCAATCGGGCTCTTGTCCAGGTTGAAGCTGACGATTTTGGCCGGGTATTGCTCGACCGGATAGCGGATTTCGAGAGGTTCTACATCGGCAATCGTCTGAATGGCTTGTAGGCCGAATCGCTCCTGCAAGGCTTGCAAACCTTCGGCGCAGCTTTCAAACAACTGATCACGCACCTGCGCCAGATCCACGGACACCGCATCGCCCTTGAGCAGCGCACGCCAGTTGGTCTTGTCCGCCACCTGACTGCGGAACAGGTCTTCAACGAAGCCCGACTGCTGGCGCGTAGACACGCGCATGATCGGCAATGCCTGACTGGCGCCCTGATCAAGCCAGCGCGTCGGCAATTGGGTTGCACGGGTGATGCCGACCTTGATCCCCGACGAATTGGCCAGATAGACCACGTGGTCGGTCATGCAAAACTGCTGGCCCCACACCGGATCCCGGCAGGTGCCCGCATCAAAGTGGCAACGCTCCGGACTCATGATGCACAGGTCGCACTGCGCCAGTTTGGTCATGCACGGGTAGCAATACCCCTGACTGAAACTGGTTTTGGTCTTGCGCCCGCAATGGGTGCAGTGGATCGCCCCCAGGTATTCCAGACGCACAGTCGTGCCGATCAACGGGTTGACCGGCACCTCGACATCATCCAGACGAAACGCGTATTGCACGTTCGGCCCGTCAAGGCGTGCCGACATTTTGCTGATTGCACCGCGGCCAATCTCGATCAATGGATGGCATCCGACTTGAACAGGATGTTCGGCACTTCGATCGACTTCGACGCACATTCTTGCGGGCCCATGTAACCGGTGCGCTGGTCTTCAGGCAGGTTCTGGATTTCCCAGGCGATCATCGCCTGCAACGACAACTCGCGCTGTTCGGCGGTGAGCTTGCCACCGTCGGCCCACTTGCCGATTTCCACGGCCAGTTTCAGGCTCTCGTAGATGTCCGGGGTGATGTTCTTGATCATGTCGTTAAAAGAGGACATCTGGGTCTCCGTGCTCTTTATCTACAAACTAAAATTAGATGGCCAGTTTACGGCGGTTATACAAACCACCCAACAAACCGGTGAAGCATCCGATGAGTAACCCGCTGACATGCGCGGCGTTGGCGATTTCGCCGAAACCGATCATCGAGATCAGCCCGGACATGCACACCACCAGCCACACCAGCATCATCACCAACACGCCGCGCGGCAGCCGATAAGCCGGGTTCGGCGCCAGCAACTGGAAGATCCAGCAATGCCCGAGCAAGCCGTAAAGCACGCCGGACAGACCGCCGAACAAGGTCGGGCCGCTCCAGACAAATTGCGCGTAGTTGGAAACGAGGCTGAACAATAAGGTCAGGCCGATCAGGTTGATGCTGCCCTGACGCGATTCGATACGCCGCCCCAGCTCCCAGTACCACATGCCGTTCATGGCCAGGTGCAGGATGCCAAAGTGAATCAGCATCGGCGTGACCAGACGCCACCACTGCCCCGCCGCGAGGCTATCGGCCAATGGCGTGAAATGGATGTACTCGCCGATTACGCGAAAATCGAGAAAGGTCAGCCAGCGAAGGGTTTCCAGATTTTCGCCGAGGAAGGTCAGGCCGCCGACTATCAGGCTCAGCAGCAGGATGAACCCGGTGGCTTTGGCATGCTTCAGTTGCTCGGCAAAACCGGGGCGTTTGAAAGTCTGCGTAACCGGGATATCCAGCTGCTGATCGGGATCGCCAGCGGGAAAACGCTCGTACAGCGAACGCACGTCGTCGCTGATCTCCGCAGGCGCCCACAGCACCTGCTCGCCCGCCTCTTCACTGACTCGATGGGGCACTTGCATGCGTTGCAACAGCGTGACGAAACCGCTCAGATCCACCGCCAGGGGCAGACGCAATACCGCTACCGAACTCATTGCAGGACCTCCGGCCGCTCGACATCGACCCAGACAAATTTATGCGGATCCAGACGTGTTTCCTGATCCAGACGATAGGCGACGAGTTTGCCGTAGAGCACCGCGCTGTAATCCAGGCAGGCGAGGTTCGGGCGGATCGGCGCCGGTTTGCCGCTGCGCCAATAGTGGCCGACGAACAGCAACGGCTCATCGACGCCGTAGCGCAGCAGGGAATTCTTTTCGCTTGAAGTCAGCGGGGTTTGCGCCACCGGTTCCGGCAGTGCATCGGGCTGGAAGACAATGTCGCCGTAGGTTTTCGGATCGTCTTCCCAGAACTTGGTGCGGAAGAACGAACGCACCAGACCGTCGCCACTGGTCATGGTCTGGCCATCGGGCAGGCGCATGTCGGTGCCGCGCAGCAAACGGTCGAACACGGTGCAGGCGAAACTGCCCGGCACTGCCGACGCCTGGAGGAAGTGTTCATCAATGCAGCCATCGGGGAACAGCGCGCGCAACGGCTCTATCAGGCCGGCATCCCAACAGGCGTGCACCACGCGAAAACGCCCGGCATCGACGAACAGCGGCAGTTGATAGAACCACTGCTGGAAGTCATGCCAGTCGCCCGGATGGCCTTCGAATTGCGTCAGGGTTTCATGCAGCAGGCGCGCATGGCGCGGCGTGTGCTCGCGCACAAACTGCTTGCCGCTGCCCGGTGGCGCCGGGGTGCTCCAGCCCAGAGCGTTGAATTCGTGGTTGCCCATGATGCACAAGGCCTGACCGGCCTCGACCATGTCGTGGACGATGTGCAGCGCCTCGCGAATCCGCGGCCCACGGTCGATGATGTCGCCGACGAACACGGCCATGCGCGATGGATGCCGCCAGACCCCGCCCTGCTTGTGATAGCCGAGGCGATCAAGCAAGTGTTCGAGGGTCTGCGCGCATCCGTGCACGTCACCAATCAAGTCATAACTGCGCGCGGGATCGAGCATCAGTCGCCTCCACCACCCAACTTGCTGCCCCAGCCGAGCTTGGTCCGGCAGACTTCGTAGTAGTTGTGGTCGAGCGGGTGAATCAGCCGCAGCTTTTGCGCTTTTTTGCTGACGGTGATGGTGTCGCCCGGCGCGCAGGTAAAGTGGTTCTGCCCGTCGCAGGAGACTTGCGGGTAGATCTGCATATCTTTGGACACGACGATTTTCAGCTCACTGTTGCCATCGACCACAATTGGCCTGCTGGACAACATATGGGGGTACATCGGCACGATCACAATGGCGTCGAGCTTGGGATGCATGATCGGGCCACCGGCAGACAGCGCATATGCAGTGGAGCCGGTCGGCGTGGCGACGATCAGGCCGTCGGCCTTTTGGCTGCAAACGAACTGGCCGTCGATGTACAACTCGAACTCGATCATCCGCGTCGACTTGCCGGGGTGCAGCACCACATCGTTGAGCGCGTCGCCCTGCCCGATGGCCTCGCCGTGGCGGCGAACTTCGGCTTGCAGCAGAAAGCGGTTTTCCACCAGGTAATGGCCGTCGAGCACTTTCGCGACTTCGACTTCCAGCTCATCCGGGCGAATGTCGGTAAGAAACCCGAGGCTGCCACGGTTGATCCCCAGCACCGGCGTATTGTGTTTGGCCAGCGCCCGGGCGGCGCCGAGCAGGCTACCGTCGCCGCCGACAACGATGACCATGTCGCAGACTTCACCGAGCATCTTGCGCGACGACGTTTGCAGGCCATGCCCCGGCAGGACTTCGGCGATGGTGTCTTCGAGGATCACATGCAGGTGACGATCGAGCAGAAACCGTTTCAGTCGGCGGACGGTATCCAGCACCTGGGAACTGCCCAGGCGACCGATGATGCCGATATTACGAAATTGCTCCATGGGACCTCTGCGGACAATCGAAAACGCGAAAAACCCGATTATGGGCGAAAGCCGCCGTTAGACAAAATCCTTTCAGCCTCAGGGGTGGGCGCGTGTTTAAGGCTATGCTCGCAAGATGATCCTATTTCCCGACTTGCTGCAGTTGCCTCACCAATTACGCCATCCGGAAGTGCGCGACCTGGCGTGGGTGATCCTCGCCCCGCCGATGCTCGCGACCACACCGTGGCCGCAGCGCCATCCGCTGGCGGGCAGCGATTGGGTCAGTGATCCCGAGCGACTGGAGCAATGGCTGCGTCAGCTCGATCGCGACAGCTACGGTTTGCTGCACTGGTTGTCCCAGGCACGCACGCGGCGCCTGGGTTTGTATTACGAGCGGCTGTGGCAGTTTGCCGTGCAGCATGCGCCGGGCATTGAATTGATCGCGGCCAATCTGCCGATCCGCCGCGAGGGCCATACCCTTGGCGAGTTGGACATGCTGCTGCGTGACCGCGACGGCGTGCATCACCTGGAACTGGCGATCAAGCTCTACCTCGGCCCGCAAAATGGCGACGGCCACGATCCGGTGCAATGGCTGGGGCCGGGTTGCCATGATCGACTGGATCGTAAACTGGCGCACTTGGCTGAACATCAACTGCCGATTTCGGCGCGCCCGGAAAGCCGCGAAACCCTGGCTGCTCTGGATATCGAGGCGTTCAGTGCACAACTGTGGCTGGGCGGCTATCTGCTTTACCCGTGGCCCGGCAAGTCGCAATCACCGAATGGCGCGCATCCGCAGCATTTGCGTGGCAGCTGGTTGCATCAGAAAGACTGGCCGGCATTCCTGGCGCAGCGTCCGCCGGGACGTTGGCAACCCCTGCCCCGCCATGCCTGGCTGGCACCGGCGCATTACCCGGCGGATCAGACCTGGAGCCGGGAGCATTTGCAAATGTGGCTCGAGGCGCTGGAACCCTTGGCGCCAGCGCAACTGATGGTGCGCCTGACCGAGAATGCGCGAGGGGAATGGGAAGAGGCGGAGCGGCTGTTTCTGGTGTCCGACCTGTGGCCGAATGTTCCGGGCCAATCCTGAGATTTGTGGTGTTCATACTGGCCCCATCGCTGGCAAGCCAGCTCCCACAGGTTTCGTGGTGCACACAGAACCTGTGGGAGCTGGCTTGCCAGCGATTGGGTCAACCCGGTCAGAGGGATAAGCGCAAAGCCAACGCCGCCAACGTCACCAACAACACCGGCACCGTCAGCACAATCCCCACCCGGAAGTAATACCCCCAGCCAATCCGGATCCCCTTGCGCTCCAGCACATGCAGCCACAGCAAAGTGGCCAGACTGCCAATCGGTGTGATCTTCGGCCCCAGGTCGCTGCCGATCACGTTGGCGTAGATCATCGCCTCCTTGACCACTCCGCTCGCCTGACTGGCATCAATCGACAAGAGCCCGATCAGCACCGTCGGCATGTTGTTCATGATCGATGACAGCACTGCCGTCAGCACACCAGTCCCGAACGCCGCGCCCCACACGCCATGACCGGCGAAGACATCGAGCCAACCGGCCAGATACCCGGTCAATCCGGCATTGCGCAGGCCGTAGACCACCAGATACATGCCCAGCGAGAAAATCACGATCTGCCACGGCGCGTCTTTCACCACTTTGCGTGTGGAAATCTTGTGACCACGGGCGGCGATCGCCAGCAGCAGCGCCGCGCAGACAGCGGAAATCGCACTGATCGGAATGCCCAGCGGCTCCAGCGCGAAACAGCCGATCAGCAATATCGCCAACACCGCCCAACCGGCGTAAAACGTGGCTTTGTCGTGGATCGCGGTTTCTGGACGCTCGAGCTGTTCGGGGTCGTAAGCCGCCGGAATATCGCGACGGAAAAACCACATCAGCATGCCCAGCGTCGCGGCCACACTGACGAAGTTCACCGGCACCATCACCGCCGCATAGCGGTTGAAGCCGATGTTGAAGAAGTCAGCGGAGACGATGTTGACCAGGTTCGACACCACCAGCGGCAGGCTTGCGGTGTCGGCAATAAACCCTGCGCCCATGACGAACGCCAGGGTCGCTGCCGGTGAAAACCGCAGCGCCAGCAGCATGGAAATGACAATCGGCGTGAGAATCAACGCCGCCCCATCATTGGCGAACAGCGCCGACACCAGCGCGCCGAGCAGCACCATGAAGGCAAACAGCTTGCGCCCACTGCCCCGCCCCCAGCGCGCCACGTGCAACGCGGCCCAATTGAAAAAACCGGCCTCATCGAGCAGCAGGCTGATGATGATCAGCGCGACAAAAGTGCCGGTGGCGTTCCAGATGATTTGCCACACCAGCGGGATATCACTCAGGTGCACCACCCCAAAGATCAACGCCAGCACCGCGCCCAACGTCGCACTCCAGCCGACGCCGAGGCCTTTGGGTTGCCAGATCACGAGGGTAATAGTCAGCAGGAAAATCAGTGACGCAGCGAGCATCTACAGCAACCTTCAGAAAGGGAAAAAGGAGGCGCGAACAATACACCGACTTGTGGAAAGAAGATCCCTGTGGCGAGCAATGTTGTGCAGTCAAGAAATAGGCAGAGTTGAAAATAATCTGTGGCGAGGGGATTTATCCCCGATCGGCTGCGAAGCAGTCGTCAAACCTGCAAACAGGTATGACTGAGGAATGCTGGGGGTCGCTTCGCAACCCATCGGGGATAAATCCCCTCGCCACAGGGGTTCTCGGTCCTGGCTTACTTCTTGTGTTGTTCGACAAACTGCCCATAGGCATCAATGAATTTTTGCAGGAACGGCTTCACCGTTTCACTCAGCTTGCCCGCCTCGTCAAAAGCCGAACCCGCGCCACCCAAATAGGCTTCCGGTTGCTGCATGCAGTGCACATCAAGAAACACAAACGACTGGCGCAGGTGCTGGTTCGCGCCAAAACCACCGATAGCCCCCGGCGATACGCTGATCACCGCGCCCGGCTTGCCGCTCCAAGCGCTCTTGCCGTAAGGCCGCGAGCCGACATCGATGGCATTCTTCAGCGGAGCCGGCACGGAACGGTTGTACTCCGGCGTCACAAACAACAACGCGTCGGATGAACCCACTTTTTCACGGAAAGTGCTGTAGGCTGCGGGCGGTGAATCACCGTCGATGTCTTCGTTGTACAGTGGCAGGTCGCCAATCTCGATAATCTCAAGCTTGAGGTTCGCTGGCGCCAGCTCAGCCAGTGCCAAAGCGACCTTGCGATTGATCGAAGCTTTGCGCAGGCTACCAACCACTACCGCGACGTTGTAGACATTGCTCATGGAAACTCTCGACTGTCAGTGGGGGAGCCACTAGTTATAGATGATCCGATGACGATTTCACCAGCAGAGGAGGGAAATTCCCGCCTGCTGATTATTTTTTTCCTGTAGGAAAACTTACAGCACTTGATGACGGTCTACCAAGCCGCAAATCAAGCGATTTATCTCCAGAGGTTCTAAGCAGATGGCAGCAGTACTCGTCGGTCAGTTCCATGCAAGAGATGCGGAAGGCCGCGTTTATTCCGTGCATGAGTTCCAGGAATCCACCCCGTCTGCGGACGGAATCACCGGCACGGAGCCCGTCACCACCTACAAATTGGCGATTGGCGATCGCATCGAGAAACTTGATGACGCCGAATTCAAGCTGGTTCAGTCAGGCATTATCCTGACCCGCGAACCTGAGCCAATCGTCGCTTCATAACCGTGCGTTATGAGCAGAAGTCATATGCGCAGACTTGGGGTAGGATTCAGCCTCTGACCCCACCTGCTGAACATGGACTTCACGCATGCGTTTACGCCATATCGAAGTGATTCAGGCGCTCTTGCAGACTGGTCACCTGGGCACCGCCGCCGAATGGCTGCAGTTGCCGGTGACCGAAGTCGAAGAGCGTTTGCGCGAAGCCGAGAGTCAGTTGGGGTTCATGCTGTTCGCCAGCGTTCGCGGGCGCCTGCAATCGACGCCCGAGGCGCGGGCGTTGCAAGTGGAAATCGCCCACGTCTATGAAGCGCTGGAACCAGTGCAACGTCTGGCCAGCAGCCTCAAGCAATACCTCGCACCGCCGCTGCGCATCATCGGCACCCCGCCGCTGGCGCAACAATTACTCCCGCACAGCCTCGCCGCCCTGCGCCGACGCGTGCCAGACGCGCCGTGCAGCCTGCTCAGCGCACCGACCCGCGACATCGTCCGCAGTCTGCTGCTGCGCGAAAGCGATCTCGGCTTGAGCCTGCACGATCCCGAACATCCAGACATTCATTGCCAGCCACTGGCCCACAGCAAGCTGCAACTGCTCGCGCCGCACGGCTGGCTGCAACCCCGACAAAAGTACATTTCCCTACAGGATCTGGCAGGCCAGGCGATGGTCGGCCTCGACGGTCAGGACCCGCTGAGCCCGGCGCTGGATCACAAACTCCAGGCCGTGCGTCCGGCGCCGAGTATCCAGACCCGCGTACAAACCCACCAGATGATGCGCAGCATGGTCGAGGCTGGCGAAGGGCTGGCCATCGTCGACCCGTTTACCGCGCTCGGTGCGCGCGCGGCCGGGCTGGATGTCTGCCCGCTCTCGCCTGCCGTGCCGATCAGCCTCTACGCCCTGACCTTCAAACACGTCGCACCGTCATCGACGATTCAGACGTTACTGGCGATCATCACGGAACAAGCCGAGGCGATGTTGTCGAGCTGAGCGGATTTTCCAGCGGGTTATCGAACAATCGATACCAGAACAGCGCCTCTTCTGCGGTGTTCGGATCAATACCGCGATAGCGCAACTGGTCGACGCCGCCAATCACATACCCGCAACGCTCATACAGCCGACAGGCACCGAGGTTGTTGTTCTGGGTTTCCAGCATGATCCCCGGCAGCTTCTTCTTGCGACTCCAGAACTGCGCCACATCCAGCAAAGCCTTGGCCACGCCATGGCGACGGGCTGGTGCGTGCACCGCCAGTTCATCGATATGGGCAAAGCCGTTCCAGTTGGTGCTGATCACCAGATGGCCCACCGGCTCATCATCGAGGTAGGCCATGAATATCGCGCTGTCGGCAGCTTTGTGAAAGCTGCTGAACTCCTCGGGATCAATGCCGTAGCACTTGCGGTACGGCACGATGGGCGTCACACGCCACTGTTCGACGGGTTTGCCGATTACAGCGGCACCATACGCTGCGACTTCAAAACTGAAGTCGCTGCCCCAGATATAAGGCGCAAAACCTTCATCGGCAACCCGCACCGACAGCCCTGGGTGTTTTGGATTCATGACCGGTTGCATGCTCGCAAAGCTCCTCATTCCTTGACGCAATCGACGGTGTAGTGTCGCCCATTGCCTTCATCTTCATGTTGCAGTCCATGCACATCAGCTACAAAACCCTGGAAGCTGCTATCAAACGTGCGGGCAAATTTCAGGTAATCGATGATCGAGCGCGTCGACTCGGTAAAGCGCTCACCGGGCATGATCAACGGGATTCCCGGCGGATACGGCACCAGCATCACGGCGGCAATCCGCCCTTCCAGCTCGTCGATCGGCACCGCCTCGACTTCACCGCGCACCAGATGATCGTAAGCGTGGGCCGGCTTCATGGCGATTTCCGGCAGCACCGTGTACATGCGCTTGAGATGTTTGGCGGTGGCATTGCTGCGATAACAGGCGTGCAATTGATCACACAGATCCCGCAGGCCCATGCCGCGATAGCGCGCGGTGTCTTCCTGGGCGACACACGGCAGACACGTCGCCAGACTGATGTTAGCGTCGTAACTGCGCTTGAACTCCAGCAACTCGGTGAGCAACGTGCTCCATTTGCCTTTGGTGATGCCCATTGAGAACAACACCAGGAACGAATACAGCCCGGTCTTCTCCACCACAAGCCCACGCTCCCAGAGGAACTTGCTGACCACCGCCGCCGGGATGCCCTTCTCGCTCAACGCGCCACCGGCGTTCAGCCCCGGCATCACCAGCGTGACCTTGATCGGATCGAGCAAAACGTAATCGTCGCTGACCTCGCCGAAACCATGCCAGTCGGCGTCAGGCTTCAGCAGCCAGTCCTCGGTGTGCACGCGGTCGATGCCTTCGACACCCGGTGGCTGCCAGATCGAAAACCACCAGTCATCCGCCGCGATGTGCTGACGCAGATTGGCCAGCGCGCGGCGAAAACTCAGGGCTTCGTCGAAGGTTTCCTGCAACAGCGAGCGCCCGGCCGGGCCTTCCATCATCGCCGAGGCCACGTCCAGCGAGGCGATGATGCTGTACTGCGGCGAGGTCGAGATGTGCATCATGAATGCTTCATTGAAACGATCACTATCCAGTTGCCGCGCGCCGCCGTCCTGCACATGAATCATCGAGGCCTGACTGAACGCCGCCAACATTTTGTGAGTGGAATGGGTGGTAAATACCAGAGGACTGTCTTCGCTGCGCGAAGTGTCCATGCCATAGCGCCCGGCGAAGAATTCGTGAAACGCCGCATAGGCGTACCAGGCCTCGTCGAAATGCAGCACTTCGACGCTATTGCCCAGGCTTTGTTTGATCAGTTCGGCGTTGTAACAGAGCCCGTCGTAGGTCGAATTGGTGACCACCGCCAGTTTCACTTTCGGCGCGCGCCCCTTGGTCAGCGGACTGGCGTCGATCTTGGCCTGGATTGATTCGCGGCTGAACTCGCTAAGCGGTATCGGGCCGATGATCCCCAGTTCATTACGCTCCGGGCACAGGTACAACGGGATCGCGCCGGTCATGATGATCGCGTGCAGCACCGACTTGTGGCAGTTGCGATCCACCAGCACCAGATCATCGCGAGCGACCATCGAATGCCAGACAATTTTGTTGGCGGTCGAGGTGCCATTGATCACGAAAAACGTGTGGTCGGCTCCGAAATTGCGAGCTGCGCGGGCTTCTGCCTCGGCGAGCGGACCGGTGTGATCAAGCAGAGAACCGAGTTCCGGCACCGACACTGACAAGTCGGAGCGCAGAGTGTTTTCACCGAAAAACTGATGAAACGCCTGCCCCACCGGACTCTTGTGATACGCCACGCCGCCGCCATGGCCGGGCGTGTGCCAGGAATAATTGGAGTCGGCGGTGTGTTGCACCAGCGCCTTGAAAAACGGCGGCAGCAGACCATCGAGATACTTGCGCGCCGCCCGCGCGACTTGCCGGGCCAGGAACGGTACGGTGTCTTCGAACAGATAAAGGATGCCGCGCAGTTGATTGAGCTCGGCCATGGCGTCGGCCGGGGCATTTTCCAGGGTGACTTGCTCGCCCAGGGCAAAGATCGGCAGATCCGGCGCCCGCACCCGCGCGAGGCCGATCAGTTCGGCCATGTTCTGCAAAAGATGCGAGTCGGTGCTGGCGTCCTCGGCGGCAATCAACATGCACGCGAGACCATGATGGGTCGAAGCCACCAGACGCCCTTCCGCGTAGTCGGTGGCCGAAACGATACTGAAACCTTCCTGCTCCAACTCCCGGGCAATGCCTCGGATACGATCGCCGGCGACCGTGTCGGCCTTGATGTCGCGATGGACGATCAACACCGGAAATTTCAAATCTTTGTACATGGGGCTCAGTGTCCTGAGGCGGCGGATTCAAATCTGCCAATGCATTCAGGGTAGAGGGTTGCAGCGAAAGTGGCGAGGGTGGCCAGTTGGCTTCATGGCGCCAAAAGCAAAAGATCGCAGCCTTTGGCAGCTCCTACATTGGAATGCAATCCCCTGTAGGAGCTGCCGCAGGCTGCGATCTTTTGATCTTCAGGCTTGGGCGTCAGCCTCGGCAATCTGCGTCCACAACGCCGGGCCACCGGCCGATTTGGCAATGATCTCCAGCCGCACCAGATGCGCAGCCAGTTCATCTTCAGTCGCACGAATAATCCGTGCTGGCTGGCGATCAGCCGGCAAGCGGCGAATTTCGGTAGCGGAGTTGTCCGATCCATCGCCCGTGCCGTTGCCGTCGGAGGCATTGCCGGCCAGCGACAGACTGGTCTGGCCACCGGTCATGGTCAGGTAAACGTCGGCGAGAATCTCCGAGTCGAGCAAGGCGCCGTGCAGTTCACGACCGGAGTTGTCGACGCCATAACGTTTGCACAAAGCATCGAGGCTGTTGCGCTGACCCGGGTGACGTTCCCGGGCCATCATCAGGGTGTCGAGGATCGAGCAGTGTTGCGTGATGTCGGCGAGATCCTGTCGACCCATCAAAGCGAATTCGTTGTTGATGAAGCCAACGTCGAACGCCGCGTTGTGGATGATCAGTTGTGCGCCTTTGATGAACTCGAAGAATTCATCAGCGACTTCGGCAAAGCGTGGCTTGCCGACCAGGAATTCGTTGGTGATGCCGTGGACGCCGATGGCGCCTTCGTCACTCTCGCGATCCGGTTGCAGGTAGACGTGAAAGTGTCGGCCCGTGAGGCGCCGACCGATCAGTTCGACACAACCGATTTCGATAATCCGGTGACCATCGGTCACCGGCATGCCGGTGGTTTCGGTATCGAGTACAACGGATCTGGTGGCCATCAGTGCTCAGCTCTCAACGGGTCAATCGTGCAAAAACGCGGATGTTAACACGCTCGACGGGGTGTTTCAGTCAGACCGTGGCGCGGCCATCGCCAGCAGGCTGGCTCCCACACGAGATCTATGTCATTCACAGATCCCCTGTGGGAGCCAGCCTGCTGGCGATTGGGCCTCCACGGTGCATCAGGAGAAATCAGCTCTGCTTGTACCCGCGAACCTCATCAACCCCACGGTTGGCCAACTGGTCGGCGCGCTCGTTACCGTGATGACCAATGTGCCCGCGCACCCACTTCCAGGTGACCTTGTGGCGGTTTACCTGTTCGTCCAGCTCTTTCCACAGATCAGCGTTCTTGACTGGCTCTTTGGCAGCTGTCTTCCAGCCGCGCTTCTTCCAGTTGACCATCCACTCGTTGATGCCCTTCATCACGTATTGCGAGTCAGTCACCAGCAGCACTTCACAAGGTCGCTTCAAGGCTTCGAGGCCACGGATCGCGCCGAGCAGTTCCATGCGGTTGTTGGTGGTATTTGCTTCGCCGCCCCACAGTTCCTTTTCGACGCCCTTGCACACCAGCAAGGCGCCCCAGCCGCCCGGGCCGGGATTGCCCTTGCAGGCGCCATCGGTGAACAGTTCTACGCTTTCGACGCTTTCGCTCATGCCAATCTATCCAGAAAAAATGCGTGCCTCGCCAATCGCGGATTGACGATGACCGCGGCCGAAGCAAGTCCGGCCACTATAAAAAGAAGGTTTACGGTTCGATGCGGCGGCGGTTGACCTTGGCCATCGGCAGCGGAATCAGCTTGCCCATCGGCTCGCGACGCTCCTGACGCAGCGGGCGTAGCCCGACCACAATCTTGCGCGCTACCAATAAGTAGAAGCCGCCTCCCGACAATTGCCAGTCACCGGCCTTGCGTTCCCAGCCGGCCAGACGGGCCTGCCACTTGGGCGACGCGAGCGGCGGACGATAGCACCCGAAGCGGCGTTTCTCCAGCGCAAAGCCCAGCAGATTGAGCCAATCGGCAACCCGCGATGGCGAGATGCAGCGCGCCTTGCGCAAGGCGTCATGAGCAAACGCATGGCGCAGGCCCCAGGTGCTCCAGGGATTGATTCCGATAATCAACAAATGCCCGCCTGGGCGCACGCTGCTCGCCGCTTCGCGCAACAGGCCGTGAGGTGACAGACAGAAATCCAGACCGTGTTGCATCACCACCACGTCGGCGGCGTGCTCGCTCAATGGCCAGGCCTGCTCTTCGCAGACGATCTCGACACCCGGCAGCGGCGCACCGAGTCGCACATTGCGCTGCACTTGCGGCGCTGACGGCGGGGTTTCGGCCGAGGGGCCGTAGTGCACCAGATAGCCACCAAAGAACCGGCCCAGCTCGTCTTCGAGCATGCGCCGCTCTTCATCCAGCAGAAATTGCCCGAGCGGGCCCGCCAGCCATTCACGGGCGGCGCTGATCAACGCCAGCCAGTCGGGATCAGCCTGAGCGAACGCTTTATCGGTCATGTCATTCTCCAACGCGCCAGGAACTACTAAGATGCGCCAATGTTTTCCGCTTGGCGAATTCCGACGATGATACAGATCAGTGCCCTGCCCGCGTTCACCGATAACTACATCTGGTTGTTACAGGATCACCGCACCCAGTGCTGCGTGGTGGTCGATCCGGGCGATGCCGCGCCCGTGCTGGCGTGGCTCGACGCCCATCCTGGCTGGACGCTGAGCGATATCCTGATCACCCACCATCATCACGATCACGTCGGCGGCGTCGAGCGCCTGAAGCAGGCCAGCGGCGCCACCGTCTACGGCCCGGCCAGCGAAAACATTCCGGCACGGGACGTGGCACTCAAGGACAACGACAGCGTCAGCGTGCTCGGCTGGGACTTCGATGTCTACGCGGTGCCGGGTCACACCTTGGGACACATTGCCTATTATCACCACGGCTTGCTGTTCTGCGGAGACACGCTGTTCGCCGCCGGCTGTGGCCGCTTGTTCGAGGGCACGCCTGAGCAGATGCATCACTCGCTGAGCCGACTCGCCGCGCTGCCCGAGGATACGCTGGTCTATTGCACCCACGAATACACCCTGAGCAACCTAAAGTTTGCCGCCGCGGTTGAACCGAGCAACGCAGACATTGCCGCCCGTCTGGAAAAAGTCACCCAGCAACGGCAGAACGGGGTCATGACGCTGCCTTCGACTCTGGCCCTGGAAAAGCTCACAAATCCGTTTTTGCGCACAGCTGAAACATTAGTTACACAAAAAGTGGACGAACGGGAAGGCGCTCAAAACCGGGCGCCGAGCGAGGTTTTTGCGGCTCTGCGAGCATGGAAAGATACGTTCTAACTACCCCATCGCCTGATACAAATATTCTGAATGGTTGACCGCAAGGGGTGCGCTTTCTAGAATCGCCCGACATTTTCGCCCGGAACTTACTTCCAGCCAATGTCGTCATCCATACGTAAGTCCGTCAATTCAGACGCGCTGACCCGCCTGGCACAAGCCATCGCGGTGGCTGTGTCCGCCACGCTGGCGGGCTGCTCCAGCCATGCTCCGCAGCCTGAAGCGACCCATACGCCGAACATTGCTGCGCGAGCCAAGCAGAAGCCGATCTGGCTGACCGAGAAGCCCACCCCTCAGGTTCCTCAGGATGTCTGGGAGCGCATGCGCCAGGGTTTCCAGTTGCAGGAAGGCCTGGGTGTGAACCCGCGCATCGAGCAGCAGCGCCTGTGGTTCGCCAGTAACCCCTCTTTTCTCGAGAGCGCTGGCGAGCGCGGCAGTCTCTATATTCATTACATCGTCGAGCGCCTCGAAGAACGCAACATGCCGCTGGAGCTGGCCCTGCTGCCAGTGATTGAAAGCTCCTACAACCCGATGGCCTATTCCCGGGCCAACGCGGTGGGTCTCTGGCAGTTCATTCCGTCTACCGGTCGTTATTTCAATCTGCGTCAGACCCGCTTCTACGATGGCCGTCGCGATATTACCGCCTCGACCACCGCTGCCATGGACTACCTGACCCGTCTGCACGACATGTTCAACGGTGACTGGCTGCTGGCGCTGGCCGCTTACAATGCCGGTGAAGGCACGGTCAGCCGCGCGATCGAGCGTAACGAAAGGCTCGGCCTGCCAACCGACTACTGGAACCTGCCGCTGCCAGCGGAAACCCAGGCCTACGTGCCAAAGTTGCTGGCGCTGTCGCAAGTGGTCCTGGCGCCGGAAGCCTACGGGGTGAACCTCAACCCGATCGCCAACGAACCGTACTTCCAGGTCGTCGAAATCAACCAGCGCATGGATTTGTCGAAAGTCGCTGCGGTGGCCAACATCGACGAAGACGAACTGTTCCAGCTCAACCCGGCCTTCAAGCAGCGCACCACCATCGACGGCCCTCAGCATTTGCTGGTGCCGACGTCCAAGGCGCAACTGCTGACCGCCAGCCTGCAAACCATGCGAGCTGACGAGTTGATCAGCCCGCGTTCGCTGAAACCGGTATTCGAAGGTGCTGACCCGACCGAAGTGGCGCAACTCAAGCGCGCCTATCGCGTCAAGCGCGGCGACAACCTTGGCACCATCGCCAAGGCCAACAAGGTTGAAGTCAAGGATCTGCAGCGCTGGAACAAATTGACCGGCAAGAATCTCAAGGTCGGCCAGACCCTGGTGATGCAGGACAACACCAAGCGCAGCCCTGCGCGCAAGAGTGGCCGGGTCAACACCGTAATCGCGGCCAACAGCAAGACCAAAGGCAAGGCCGAGAGCGCCCAGCAGACCAAGTACAAGGTCAAGCGCGGCGACACGCTGTATGTGGTGGCCAAGCGTTTCAACGTAGAGATGCAACATCTCAAACGCTGGAACCCGGGCGCCGGCAAGGCGCTGAAGCCTGGGCAGATGCTCACGGTTTATTCGCCGCATTGATTGATGAAAGAGCCCCTGAAATTCAGGGGCTTTTTTTATGAAAAAATATTGATGGGCTCTTATGGCCAGGGAATTCTGTGGCGAGGGGATTTATCCCCGCTGGGGCGCGCAGCGGCCCCTCTTTTGATCCCCAAAAGGCAGGCCTGCTGCGCAGTCCAACGGGGATGAATCCCCTCGCCACAGGGGAAAAAGACTACTCAGGGAGCTACGATTAACCCCGCATTAACCCGCTATCTTTTTCCTGCCCAGACAAGCTGTTACTGTACGGCCCACAAAGCCCAAGCCGCCTGGATCAGATCTGACTTGAAGCGTCCCCTCCTCCTGCTCCTGATCAGCCTGGCCTTGAGCTCATCCGCAAGCGCGACGATTACCGAAAGTCACGGTTATGCGCAGTTCGGCACGCTCAAGTACCCGGCCAGATTTACCCACTTCGACTGGGTCAACCCGCAAGCGCCCAAGGGCGGTACGTTGCGGGTAATGGCGTTCGGCACCTTCGATACGGTCAATCCGTACACCTTCAAAGGCACCAGCCCGGTTTCCACAGGGAATTTCCTCCAGTACGGCATCAACGAGCTGAACGAACCGTTGATGGTCGGCACCGGCCAGTATTCGCCATCCGGTGACGAACCGGCATCCAGCTACGGCTTGATCGCGCAATCGGTGGAGTACAGCGAAGATCGCAGCTGGGTAGTGTTCAATCTGCGCCCGGAAGCACGCTTCCACGACGGGACCCCCATCACCGCCTACGACGTCGCGTTCTCCTACCGGTTGCTGCTCAAGGAAGGTCATCCGCTGTATCGCACCGCGCTGCAGGAAGTCCTGCGGGTCGACATTCTCAACAAGCAGCGCATTCGTTTCGTGATGAAGCGCTCGGGCAATCCGCTGTTGATCCTGCGCCTGGGCGAGTTGCCAGTGCTGCCGCAGCACTACTGGAAAGACCGCGATTTCAAGGCCACCACCTTCGAACCGCCGCTGGGCAGCGGCCCGTACCGCATCACTTCGGTGACGCCGGGGCGTCAGTTGATTTTCGAGCGGGTCAAGGATTACTGGGGCAAGGACCTGGCGGTCAATCGCGGCAAGTACAATTTCGATCGCATGCAAGTCGAGTTCTACCGCGACAGCGACGTCGCCTTCGAAGCCTTCAAGGCCGGCGAGTTCGACATCTACATCGAGCATCAGGCGAAGAACTGGGCCAACGGCTACAACTTCCCGGCCGTGCGCCGTGGCGAGGTGATCAAGGCGCAGATCGCGCATCAGATCCCGACCCAGAGTCAGGGCCTGTTCATGAACACCCGGCGAGCGACCTTCGCTGACACCAGGGTTCGCGAAGCGCTGGGCCTGATGTTCGACTTCGAGTGGACCAACCGCGCGTTGTTCAGCAATGCGTACAAGCGCACCACCAGTTACTACCCCAACAGCGAATTTTCCGCCAGCGGCCTGCCAGTCGGGCACGAATGGCTGATGCTCAAGCCGTACAAGGAGCAACTGCCGGCCAAGCTGTTTACCGAGCCGTTCACCCTGCCGCAGACCGACGGGCGCGGCGTCCCTCGGGACACCATGCGCAAGGCACTGGCGTTGCTCGGCGAGGCTGGCTGGAAGCTCAATGGCCAACGCCTGCAAAACGCCGCTGGCCAGCCATTTCGCTTCGAGCTGTTGCTGGTCAATCCGAACCTGGAACGCCTCCTCCAGCCGTACATCGAGAACCTCAAAAGCATCGGTATCGACGCGCGCCTGCGCACCGTGGATCGCGCCCAGTACAAACAACGCCTCGATCAATTCGACTTCGACATGATCCTGATGACGCTCAACCAGACCCTCAGCCCGGGCCTTGAGCAATGGCAGTACTTCCATTCCAGCCAGGTCGGGATCAAGGGCAGCAAGAATTACGCGGGCATCGCCAATCCGGTGGTCGATCACCTGCTCGAACAATTGCTTGCGGCGCGCACCCGCGACGAGCAGGTCGCCGCCGGCAAGGCCCTCGACCGCGTACTGCTCTGGCAGCACTACATCATTCCCAACTGGTACCTCAATTATCATCGTCTGGCCTACCGCAACCGGTTGGCCTTTGTCACCACGCCGCCCTATACGCTGGGCCTGAGCGCATGGTGGCTGAAGTCTTCGGAGAAAGATCAATGAAACCGATCCGCGCCCTGCTCGTGCAGGCCAGCGGCTTGCTGTTCGCCGGGCTGGTGTTTGCCGCCCCGCAACACGCCGTGACCCTGTACAACGAGCCGCCGAAATACCCGGCCGATTTCAAGCATTTCGACTATGTGAATCCCGACGCGCCCAAGGGCGGGACCTTTCGCCAGGCCGGGTCCGGCGGCTTCGACAGCCTCAACCCGTTCATCAGCAAAGGCGTGCCTGCCGATGACATCGGCCAGATCTACGACACCCTGACCAAGCACAGCCTCGACGAGCCATTCACCGAATACGGTCTGATCGCCGGCAAGATCGAAAAGGCCCCGGACAACAGTTGGGTACGCTTCTATCTGCGTCCCGAAGCGCGTTTCAACGACGGCCACCCGGTACGCGCCGACGACGTCGTGTTCAGTTTCGAGACGCTAACCAAGGAAGGCTCACCGCTGTTTCGCGGCTACTACAATGACGTTGCCGAAGTCATCGCAGAAGACCCGTTGAAAGTGCTGTTCAAATTCAAGCACGCCAACAACCGCGAACTGCCGCTGATCCTCGGCCAGTTGCCGGTGCTGCCGAAACACTGGTGGGCCAGCCGTGACTTCAACAAGGGCAACCTGGAAATTCCGCTCGGCAGCGGCCCCTATAAGGTCACCGAAGTGAAAGCCGGGCGTTCGGTGCGCTACGAACGGGTCAAGGATTACTGGGGCAAGGACCTTCCGGTCAATCGCGGTTTCTACAACTTCGACACGATGACCACCGATTACTACCGCGACAACACCGTCGCCCTCGAAGCACTGAAGGCCGGCCAATTCGATTTCTGGCTGGAAATGACCGCCAAGAGTTGGGCCAACGCCTACAACATCCCGGCCGTCACCGAAGGTCGGTTGATCAAGGAACAGATCGCCAACGGCAACCCGACCGGCATGCAGGGCTTCATTTACAACTTGCGTCGCCCGGTGTTCCAGGACATGCGCGTGCGACGGGCCTTGAGCCTGCTGTTCGATTTCGAATGGACCAACAAGCAACTGTTCAACGGCGCTTATGCGCGCACCCGCAGCTATTTCGAGAACTCGGAAATGGCCGCCACCGGCCTGCCTGACGCCGATGAGCGGGCGATCCTCGAGCCCTTCCGCAGCAAACTGCCGGCGCAGGTGTTCAGCGAAGCCTTCGAGAATCCGAAAACCGACGCCAGCGGCATGATCCGCACGCAGCAGCGCGAGGCCTATCAACTGCTGCAAGAGGCCGGCTGGAAGATCGTCGACGACAAAATGGTCGACGCTAATGGCAAACCGGTGGTCATCGAATTTCTGCTGACACAGACCGACTTCGAACGCGTGCTGCTGCCGCTCAAGCGCAACCTCAGCGACCTCGGCATTGATCTGGTGATCCGCCGTGTCGATGTCTCGCAGTACATCAATCGCGTGCGTTCGCGGGACTTCGACATGATTGTCGGCAGTTTCCCGCAGTCCAATTCGCCGGGTAACGAGCAGCGCGAATTCTGGATGAGTGCCGCCGCTGACAAGCCGAGCAGCCGCAACACCATGGGCTTGAAAGACCCGATCGTCGATCAACTGGTCGAAAACCTGATCAACGCCGATACGCGCAAAAGTCTCGTGGCCCATGCCCGCGCGCTCGACCGCGTGTTGCAGTGGGGCTATTACGTGATCCCCAACTGGCACATCAAGACCTGGCGCGTCGCGTACTGGAACCACATCGGCCACCCGAAAGTCTCGCCCAAGTACGACATCGGGATTAATACCTGGTGGGTCAAACCTGACGCAAAACCGGCAATAGAAGTCGAAACCAAACTGCAAGCCGACCCTGCGGGCACGGAGTAATCAGATGCTGGCGTATATCTTTCGGCGACTGTTGCTGATCATCCCGACCCTGTTCGGCATTTTGCTGATCAACTTCGTGATCATTCAGGCTGCGCCCGGCGGGCCGGTGGAACAGATGATCGCCAAGCTCGAAGGCTTCGAAGGCGCCACCAGTCGCATCGCCGGCGGCGGTGCCGAGGTGTCGGTGGCCGGTTCCGCCTATCGCGGCGCGCAAGGCCTGGACCCGGCGCTGATCAAGGAAATCGAGCACATGTACGGGTTCGACAAATCGGCCCCGGAACGTCTGTGGATCATGGTCAAGAACTACGCGTCTCTGGATTTTGGCGACAGCTTCTTCCGCGACGCCAAGGTCATCGACCTGATCAAGGAAAAGCTGCCGGTATCGATCTCGCTGGGGCTGTGGAGCACGCTGATCATGTACCTGGTGTCGATCCCGCTGGGGATCGCCAAAGCCACGCGGCACGGCAGTCACTTCGATGTCTGGACCAGTTCGGCAATCATCGTCGGCTACGCGATCCCGGCGTTCCTCTTCGCGATCCTGCTGATCGTGGTGTTTGCCGGCGGCAGTTATCTGGACTGGTTTCCGTTACGCGGCCTGACCTCCAACAACTTTGACGAATTGAGCATGGGCGGCAAGGTCCTCGATTACTTCTGGCACCTGGCGCTGCCGGTGACAGCATTGGTGATCGGCAATTTCGCGACGATGACCCTGCTGACCAAAAACAGCTTCCTCGACGAGATCAACAAGCAATACGTGGTCACCGCCAAGGCCAAGGGCCTGACCCGGCATCGCGTGCTCTACGGCCATGTCTTCCGCAACGCCATGCTGCTGGTGATCGCCGGTTTTCCGTCGGCGTTCATCGGTATCTTCTTCACCGGCTCGCTGTTGGTCGAGGTGATCTTCTCGCTCGACGGCCTCGGTCTGATGAGTTTTGAAGCGGCGATCAACCGCGATTACCCGGTGGTGTTCGGCACCCTGTTCATCTTCACCCTGCTGGGGCTGGTAGTGAAACTGATCGGCGACCTCACCTACACCCTGGTCGATCCGCGTATCGACTTCGAAAGCCGGGAGCATTGAGATGAACCTGTCCCCTCTCAACCGCCGCCGCTTCGAACTGTTCAAGGCCAACAAGCGCGGCTGGTGGTCGCTGTGGCTGTTTCTGATCCTGTTCGGGCTAAGCCTGGGCGCCGAATTGATCGCGAACGACAAGCCGCTGGCGGTGCACTACGACAACAACTGGTACTTCCCGGCGATCAAGCGCTACCCGGAAACCACCTTCGGCGGCGAATTTCCGCTGGAGGCCAACTACAAGAGCCCGTACATCCGCGAACTGCTCAAGGCCAAGGATGCGTGGGTGCTGTGGGCGCCGATTCCGTACAACTATCAGAGCATCAACTACGACCTGAAAGTCCCGGCCCCTGCCCCGCCGTCGGCGGACAACCTGCTGGGCACCGATGATCAAGGTCGCGATGTGCTGGCGCGGGTGATTTACGGCTTCCGCGTTTCGGTACTGTTTGCCCTGACGCTGACCATTCTGAGTTCGATCATCGGCGTGATCGCCGGGGCCTTGCAGGGCTTCTATGGTGGTTGGGTCGACTTGGCCGGACAGCGTTTTCTTGAGATCTGGTCAGGTTTGCCGGTGCTCTACCTGTTGATCATTCTGGCCAGTTTCGTCCAGCCGAATTTCTGGTGGCTGCTGGGGATCATGTTGCTGTTTTCGTGGATGAGTCTGGTTGATGTGGTGCGTGCCGAGTTCCTCCGTGGCCGTAACCTTGAATACGTGCGCGCAGCGCGGGCTCTGGGCATGCAGAACGGGGCGATCATGTTCCGCCACATTCTGCCCAACGCCATGGTGTCGACTATGACCTTCATGCCGTTCATCCTCACTGGCGCCATCGGCACCCTCACCGCGCTGGACTTCCTCGGTTTCGGCTTGCCGGCCGGCAGCCCGTCGCTGGGCGAGCTGGTGGCTCAGGGTAAATCCAACCTGCAAGCGCCGTGGTTGGGCATGAGTGCGTTTGCGGTGCTGGCGCTGATGTTGAGTTTGCTGGTGTTTATCGGCGAGTCCGCTCGCGATGCCTTCGACCCGAGGAAGTGAAATGAATCAGGACAATCTGATCGAAGTGCGCGACCTCGCCGTCGAATTCGGTTTCGGCGAGCGCCTGCACCGGGTGGTAGAGGGCGTGAGCTTCGACATCAAACGCGGCGAAACCCTGGCGCTGGTTGGCGAATCCGGCTCGGGCAAATCGGTGACCGCCCACTCCATCCTGCGTTTGCTGCCGTATCCGATGGCGCGGCATCCGGCCGGCAGCATCAATTACGCCGGGCAAAACCTGCTGAACCTGAGCGAGAAAACCATCCGCCACATCCGCGGCAACCGCATCGCGATGATTTTTCAGGAGCCGATGACCTCGCTCAATCCGCTGCACTCGATCGAGAAGCAGATCAACGAGGTGCTCGGCATTCACAAGGGTCTGACCGGCAAAGTCGCGACCAAGCGCACGCTGGAGCTTTTGGAGATGGTCGGCATCCCCGAGCCGCACAAGCGCCTCAAGGCCCTGCCCCACGAACTGTCCGGCGGCCAGCGCCAGCGGGTGATGATCGCGATGGCCTTGGCCAACGAGCCGGAACTGTTGATCGCAGATGAGCCGACCACGGCGCTGGACGTGACCGTTCAGCTGAAAATCCTCGATTTGCTCAAGGAACTTCAGGCCCGATTGGGCATGTCGTTGCTACTGATCAGTCACGATTTGAACCTGGTGCGAAGAATTGCGCACCGCGTATGTGTCATGCAGCGCGGTTGCATCGTCGAACAGGCATCGTGCGCAGAGCTGTTCCGTTCGCCACAGCATCCGTACACTCGGGAATTGCTCGGCGCGGAGCCCAGCGGAGGCCCGGCGACCAATAAAATCGGGGCGCCGCTGCTTGAGGTCGAGGACCTGAAAGTCTGGTTCCCGATCAAGAAAGGCCTGCTCAAGCGCACGGTGGATTACGTCAAGGCAGTGGACGGCATCAATTTCAGCCTGCCTCAAGGTCAGACTTTGGGGATTGTGGGCGAAAGCGGTTCCGGTAAATCCACGCTGGGTCTGGCGATTTTGCGGCTGATCGGCAGCAAAGGCGCGATCCGTTTTGAAGGCAAGCAGCTAGACTGCCTGACGCAGAACGAGATTCGCCCGTTGCGCCGGGAGATGCAGGTGGTGTTTCAAGACCCGTTCGGCAGTCTGAGCCCGCGGATGTGCGTCAGCGACATCGTTGGTGAAGGCCTGCGGATTCACAAGATGGGTACCGCTGCCGAACAGGAAGCGGCAATTATTGCGGCATTGAAGGAGGTAGGTCTGGATCCGGAAACCCGGCACCGCTACCCTCACGAATTTTCCGGTGGGCAACGGCAACGCATCGCCATTGCTCGAGCGTTAGTGCTCAAACCGGCGCTGATCCTGCTGGACGAGCCGACGTCGGCGCTCGACCGGACGGTGCAGCGGCAAGTGGTGGAACTGTTGCGTTCACTGCAAGCCAAGTACAACCTGACGTATTTGTTCATCAGCCATGATCTGGCTGTCGTCAAAGCGCTGAGCCACCAGTTGATGGTGGTCAAGCATGGCCAAGTGGTCGAACAGGGAGACGCGCAAGCAATCTTTGCCGCCCCTGAACATCCGTATACACAGCAGTTGCTGGAAGCCGCTTTTTTGGCACCAGCCACTGCGCAATAACCTGAAAGAGGAGCAACACATGGGTTTTCTCGCCGGTAAGCGCGTACTGATCGTCGGTGTCGCCAGCAAGCTGTCCATCGCATCCGGCATCGCTGCCGCCATGCATCGCGAGGGCGCTGAGCTTGCCTTCACTTATCAGAACGACAAACTGAAAGGTCGTGTTGAAGAATTCGCCCAAGGCTGGGGTTCGAGCCCTGAGCTGTGCTTCCCGTGCGACGTGGCAAGCGATGAAGAAATCGCCAAGGTCTTCGAAGCACTGAGCAAGAAGTGGGACGGCCTGGACTGCATCGTGCACTCCGTTGGCTTCGCCCCGGGCGACCAACTGGACGGCGACTTCACCGAAGCCACCACCCGTGACGGTTTCCGCATCGCTCACGACATCAGCGCCTACAGCTTCGTGGCCCTGGCCAAAGCCGGCCGCGAAATGATGAAAGGCCGCAACGGCAGCCTGCTGACCCTGTCGTACCTGGGCGCCGAGCGCACCATGCCTAACTACAACGTAATGGGCATGGCCAAGGCTTCGCTGGAAGCTGGCGTACGTTATCTGGCCGGTTCCCTGGGCCCGGACGGCACCCGCGTCAACTGCGTATCGGCTGGCCCGATCCGTACGCTGGCCGCTTCCGGCATCAAGAACTTCCGCAAGATGCTGGCCGCCAACGAAGCGCAAACCCCACTGCGTCGCAACGTCACCATCGACGAAGTCGGCAACGCCGGCGCGTTCCTGTGCTCTGACCTGGCGTCGGGCATCAGCGGTGAAATCATGTACGTGGACGGCGGCTTCAACACCACCGCCATGGGCAACATCGAAGAGTGATTTCGATGTAGAAAAAACCGCCTTTCGAGGCGGTTTTTTTTCGCCTGCGCAAAAGTCGTGCACGGGCAATAACTATGTACCACCGGAGATTCTCCCCGTCGTTCGACAATCGGCGCTCAGCGGTTTTCAACCGCCTATAGGAGAACACTGATGGACGAAACCGAATCAGATCCAGCTGCCGACCAGGGCGATCAGGCATTGATCCAATGCCTGATCGACGAATTGACCGCAGTGCCCGTCGCCAATGCCACGGCGCCCTCGCGCACCCTTGAGATTCCGCGCGGCTGCCTGTTGCGCGCTTGGACCGAACTCTACTGGACCGCTCTGCAGCGCCCGGACTTTCTCTATTGGGCCAGCCGGTTCGACCTCAACCTCGACACGTTCAGCCCCAAAGGCGAGACATTGCAGGCCCTGACTGCGTCGCTAACGACGCCTGCCCTCAGGATATTCACCCTGGAAGATGATTCCGGCTGGTGGCAAATGGCGCCGGTCCTGTTGTCGATTTCGCAACGAATCGATCCGGCCGGGATCGGCTTGCCCTGTATTGGCGGTAAATCCGCCAACCCGCAGTCCCGTTTTCCGCGCCGGCTGGTGCTGGCGTTCTACGGCTATCCAGAACCGCAAAACACCCAGCAGGCGCAGGTGATTGTCAATGAGCTGAAAACCAGCGCAATTGCCCCGATCAACAACGACGGCTACACGGCGTCTGCGGTGATCAAAGAGCGCACCGCGCAGCTTGAAGATTATCGCGTCATCGCGGCAGAACTGGAGCAGGCCCTGCAGACCGCAGAGGAGCGCAAACAGCCTTTCGTCCAGTTTCGCATTGCCGCAACGTCGGTATCGCTGACCTCCGACTCTTTAATTGCCAGGACAGAGTCTGAACTCAACCTCGGCTACGTCATAACGCGCTATGGCTTCGAACTGCCGGCCAATGCCAAGGACACCCGCGAGCTGATTCTGCAGTTGCGCCAGGCGAAATGGCCACTCCCACCCTTTGTCAGTGGCTACGTGCAGACCAATCTGCTCATCAGGCACTACCAGGAAGCGTTTGCTGACATCGAGAACTGTCAGTACATCATCGGGCGCCTGGAGGCGCTGAGCTGGAACAAGGACAGCTCCCAGGCGATCAGTCTGGAGGAGTTCAGCAGACCGGAACCTGCATCGACGTTGGGCCGACTGGTGGCGAGGCACATGGAGTCACTGCTGAAGTTCAGGTCCAATCCGGCCTTTCAGGCGATTCTCAAAGGCAAAAACCTCCCGCCGGACAGTCAATTGCTTGTGACCGAATCAGGTCGGGTAGGCACCGCTGACAACAACCACAAGTGGATTGCCCTGAAGCGGCAAGTCGAGCGACACGCGGGACTGAAAGTGTTGCTTGAGCAGCTAAAAACCCTGGCGGGCGATGCAGGAGGAGAGATACGTACCAACGGTAAAGTCAGCCTGGTACAGATGATGCGCTACTACGAAATGGACGTACCTGAAAACGTCGGCGCCGCCCGCACCACCGCGCAGTGGGAAAAAACCCTTCTGATACTGCATCCGGTGCACATGGACCACTGGTATCTGTTGGGCCCTCCCGGAAATGAAACTGAACAGTTCACCTCCGAGGAACGCCAGCTCATCATCGACACCACTGCAGCGTTTCTTCCATCAGGCTCAGCGCCGCTGATGGACTATTTGAACGAAGGCATTGCAAGCGACCTGCCCCGATCCGCTCTGCGCGCGAAAGCGGATTACCTGTTCAACCAGATCCTGAGCGCGCCCCGGGCTCAGGATCTTGGCAACCAATTGTTGAGCAAATTCAGATTGACTGACATGGCAAAGGCACTCGACGCGATAAACCGCGAACGCCTGGTCCTTGCTGCCCTGATATTGAGTCTCGACCCGAGTATGGGAAAACACACCCGACAGGTCATTGGCCAACCCTTGAACGACCGCTTTTTCTGGGGCGAGAGTTTCAGCGAAGTACGCCGCTTTATCGACGGTCAACCCGACCTGACGCAAGTCAGAAACAAAGTACTGGCCACACACCTGATGCTATCGGGCATAGCGCCAGAGTTTCTGGTTCGGGATATTCCCGAGTCCGTCGGTTACATGAGTTCGTGCCGTTGGGTCATGCTCAAACAGATGGTGTTGTACGTCGAACAGTTAAAAGCGGGACTGGCGCGGGTGCTCACATTCGAACAACTGATGACTCTGGCCAAACATCCACCCCCTCAATTCCAGACCTTTCGGGCCGGGCACGCGTGCACTTTGGTGCTGGTCGAATGGACCATCGCCAGAGGCTTGATCCGGTCAGAGCCCGACCTTGACGTCAGCACCTACGATTCGTCCACGCTGGAAAAGGCCGGCACGGCCTTCCGCGCGCACACTCAACAGCTGGACCAACTGTGCCGTGACGGTTTTCACCCGGTCTTTCCCACTCCCTATACGGTGGCATTGGCTGACCTGCGCAGCATTTTCCCCAATCACCGTCACCTCGAAGACAAGGTGCTGGTCTGGACCGACGCAATCGCGGTACCGCAAACCGATCCGCCGCAATATTCCCTGGTGGATCTGCACATGGCCAACCGACTGATGCCCGACATGACGGGCTGGAACTCCAGGCTTGCCCAATTGAATCTGGAAACAATGACGCCGCAGTTTTCCAGATTGAAGAAGGTCTGCGAGCAGTTCTCTTTCGTCCTCACCAACCGTTTGGCTCAAATGAAAAAAGCCAGCCTGGCCTTGATCAAGGAGGCGTTTTGCGAGCTACCTTTGCAACAACGAATTGATATCGAAGATTCCACACTGGAGCTGTTTGCACTGAGTCCGGTGCCGCAGCCAGGCGCGGCAGTCAAACCGAGGAACGACACGGGGCCGTTCGCCATAATCGCGCTGCTACGCGACTACACGCCCCGGGTCTTCGAAGTCTTCGTCCGACACTCGCAGGTTCAGTTGCGCAGGGATATCGACTGGAGATTGTTGGCGCCAACAGCCGACAGCGCGCCACCGCCTTCACTGGCAATCGACGGGGACGCATACCTGCGAGGAACTCGCCCCAAGAACCCGGCAAGCAACAAGGTCAGGATTGAACGTCTCACCGTCGAGGGAGCGCCATTCGCACGACAGCCCGTAACGGTCCCCGACACCTTTTCATCCGCCAAGGTCAACGCCATCGCCCAAGCCGCAGTCAACCAGTTGTACAAAGTGCACGAAGCCGCGGCGCTGGAACGTGCAATGACCGCCGTCGATCTTAAGGACACCGAAACCTGCCACTCGACGTGGATGGCGTTTTATCAGGCGTTGAGTCCGTCGGAGTGATGAAACCTTAGTCATCACCTTCGGTTTTTATGGAATCAGAATCAAAAGATCGCAGCCTTCGGCAGCTCCTACAGGGATCTGTGTAGGAGCTGCCGAAGGCTGCGATCTTTTGATCTTCACACCAGCAACGGGCGCGATGGGGTACGGATCAAATACCCTTCAACGCCTGCTTATGCGCATACATCGCCCCATCCGCATCAGCCAGCAATCGATCCACGGTTTCATGGCGCTTCGGGTCGTATTCGATCTGGCCGACGCTGAAGCGGATGGCGTAGCCGCGATGCAGCGTGGCGTTACGTTCCTCGAGAATTTCCTTCAGGCGTGCCATGACCGCTGTGGTTTCGATATGGCTGGAGCCGGTCAGCAGCGCGACAAATTCATCGCCGCCCAAGCGCCCGACCACGTCGCTCTCGCGAAAGGCGATGCGTAGCACATCGGCGAAGGTCTTGAGTGCACTGTCGCCCTCGGCATGGCCGTACAGATCGTTGATCTGCTTGAAGTCATTGAGGTCAAAAAACAGCAGCGTTGCCGGCCGTTTGAGGCGTGCGCAGGCGTCCAGCGCATGCTGGGCCAGCTGCTTGAAGCCGCGACGGTTGGACAGCAGCGTCAGCTCGTCCATGCTCGCCATCTGCACCGCCGTCAGCTCTTGCTCGGCCATTTCGGCCAGGTCACGCAGCAGTGCACGCTCCTCTTCGTCGAGATCACGGGGTCTGGTGTCGATCAGGCACAACGTGCCAAGTTTATTGCCTGTGGGCACGGTCAGCGGATAGCCGGCGTAAAAACGAATGTTCGGCTCGCCGATCACCAACGGATTGTCATGGAAGCGCTCATCCTCGCGGGCATCGCGCACCAGCAGCAGGTCGTCACTGAGGATCGCGTGACCACAGAACGAGACATCCCGCGATGTTTGCGTGGCATCGAGCCCGACGCAGGATTTGAACCACTGACGGTCCTTGTCCACCAGTGTCACCAGCGCGATCGGCACATTGAACAGGCGTTTGGCCAACCGCGTGAGTCGGTCGAAACGCTCTTCGGGAGCCGAATCGAGAAGATTGAGGCCACGCAGCGCCTGGATGCGCGCCTCTTCATTGGCAGGTTTTCCGGGAACCAGCATCACACACTCCATTGGCATCAATGTTCCTAAGAGTAGCGCTAAATCTACCCGGACTCACTCAATCAACCACCCACCACCGGACATGGCCCTCCAGCATCGGCCCAGAGCTTGAACTGGCTGACGAATATGTCGTGCGGCACCGGCACTGGCGCGCGCCCTGCGCCGGGGTTCCAGCCCCAGAGCACCAGTTTGTCCTCGCTGACGTGTTTGAGCAGTGCGGCGAAGTCGCGGTCGCCGTTGCTCGAACGATCCTTGATCATCGCGCAGAGTTTGTCTGGCGGCAGGCCGATCCAGGCCATTTTGTGCGCCGCTGGCGGCAGGCTCCAGTGCGGCGCCCCCGGAGGGGCATGGGGGCCGTAACTGGCCGGCGGATTGTTGTCAGCATGACACGTGGCACAAGGCAAACCGGCGGCGCCCTTGCCGTCCATACCACGCACCACGTTCATCGCATGAGGAATGCCGGCGTCGAATTGCAGCGGCGAATCGCCGGGAATGTGGCAGTTCTGGCAGCGCGGGCTCTGGAATACCTTCTGCACCGTGCCGAAGGCTTTCAGGGCCTCCTGATCATCGGCGAACAAATCCGAGGCATAGCCGCCCAGACCGACCAACACCAGCGTTCCCAAGACTAGATGTCGTTTCATCTCACACCCCCGACAGTTGCAGCGGCAGTTCGCGCAAGCGTTGCCCGGTCAGGGCGTACACCGCGTTGGCCACCGCCGGCGCGGTCGGCGGCACACCGGCCTCACCGATGCCGCCGGGTTTGTCGCTGCTGGGCACGATGTGCACCTCGACCACCGGCATCTCGTTGAGCCGCAGCACCTGATAATCGTGATAGTTGGACTGCACGACCGCACCGTCCTTGAGCGTGAGCTTGCTGTGCAGCGCCATGCCCAGACCGAAGGTGATGCACGATTCCATCTGCGCCGCGATGCTCTGCGGGTTGACCGCAATGCCACAGTCCACCGCACACACCACCCGATGCACGCGAATCGCCAGATTGTCCTGGGAGACCTGCGCGACCTGCGCCACATAACTGCCAAACGATTCGTGCACCGCGACACCGAGGGCATGGCCGTCCGGCAGCGGCGCTGTCCAGTTGGCCTTTTCCACCGCCAGATTGAGCACGCCGAGATGCCGCGGATGCTCCTTGAGCAATGTTCGCCGGTATTCAACCGGGTCCTTGCCCGCCGCCGTGGCCATTTCGTCGATCAGCGACTCCATGACAAACGCCGTGTGGCTATGCCCCACCGAACGCAGCCACAGCACGTTGATCCCGGTCTGCGGCGAATGCAGATCGACCTGATGGTGGGCCAGACCTTTGACGTACGGACTGTCGCTGACACCTTCGACGGACGTTGGGTCGATGCCGTTCTTGACCATGGTCGCTTCCAGCAACGTGCCGGTCATGATCGACTGCCCGACCAGCACATGCTGCCAGCTCAGTGGCAGCCCATCCGCGCCAAGGCCGATTCGCGCCTGATGCAGGAACATCGAGCGGTAATAACCGCCGCGGATATCGTCCTCCCGCGACCACACGGTTTTCACCGGCAGACCCGCCGCTTTCGCCACTTGCACGGCTTCAGCGACAAAATCCGACGTCGGATTGGCCCGGCGGCCAAACCCACCGCCGAGGAATTCCGTGTGGATCTCCACCTGCTCGGGCTTCAACCCGGTGATTTTGCCGGCAACCATTTGGTCGAGTGTCTGAAACTGCGTGCCCGTCCAGATTTCACATTTCTGCTCGCTGATTTTCACCGTGCAGTTCAAAGGCTCCATCGGCGCATGCGCCAGATACGGCACGCTGTACTCGACATCGATCTTCTTCGCCGCGTTGGTAAAGTTGCCCTTCGCATCCCCGGCCTGACTGGCGGAAGTGCCCGGTGTGGTGGCCAGTTTGCGAAAGCTTTCCAGTAGTTTTTCGCTGCTCAGATCCGCGTGAGGCCCCAGATCCCAATCGACTTTCAGCGCATCGCGGCCCAGCTTCGCCGCCCAGTAATGCTGCGCAATCACCGCCACGCCAGTCGGCACCTGCAGCACTTTATGTACGCCCGGGATCGCCAATGCTTGGGCGCCTTCGAAGGATTTGACCGTTGCCCCAAAAACCGGCGCTCGGGCGACCATGGCGGTCATCAAACCCTCGAATTGCACGTCCATGCCGAACTTGGCGCGGCCGGTGATTTTCTCCGGGGTGTCGAGGCGTTTTGTCGGTTTGCCGATGACTTTCCAGTCCTTGGCCTCCTTGAACGTGATGGATTTCGGATCCGGTACCGGCAGTTGCCCGGCAGCGTCCGCCAGCTCGCCGTAGGTCGCGCGTTTATCGCCGGCAATCACCACACCCGATTCGGTGCGAATCGTCGAAGGCGCGACGTCAAAACGCTTGGCCGCCGCTTCGACCAGCATCTGCCGGGCCGTTGCGCCGGCCAACCGATAACGGTCGAACTCCATCCAGGTCGACGTCGAGCCGCCGGTAATCTGCATGCCGCCAAAAGCGGGCATGCCGTAATCCGCCGCCGACGCGGGCGAATGTTCGACGCGGATGGTCGACCAGTCAGCGTCCAGTTCTTCGGCGATCAGCATGGTCAGGCCGGTCCAGATGCCCTGGCCCATTTCCGAATGCCCGAGCAGCACGGTGACGCTGTTGTCGGCGCCGATGCGCAGAAAGGCATTCGGCGCAAAGACTTTGCCCTCATTCTCCGCCGCCATGGCAAACCGATGGCCGCCGGGCACGGCAAACGCCACCACCAGACCGCCGCCCAACATGGCACTGCCTTTGAGAAAACCCCGACGCGATACGGGACTGTTCATCGTTCATCTCCCCGTCAGGTTCAGCCGATCTCGGCCGCACGTTTGACCGCTGCGCGAATTCTTGGGTAAGTGCCGCAGCGGCAGATATTGCCGGAGAGCGCCTGATCGATATCGCTGTCGGTAGGTTTGGGGATTTTCGCCAGCAAGGCGGCGGCCGACATGATCTGCCCGGACTGGCAGTAACCGCACTGCACCACATCGAGTTCGGCCCAGGCCTGCTGCACAGGGTGCGAGCCATCCGTGGACAAGCCTTCGATGGTGAGGATTTTCTGCCCGTGGGCGACGGCCGTGGCCGGGGTGATACAGGCACGCAGCGGCGCGCCATCGACATGCACGGTGCACGCGCCGCACTGCGCCATGCCGCAACCGAATTTGGTCCCGGTCAGGTGCGCGACATCGCGCAGGACCCAGAGCAACGGCATGTCCGCGGGGACATCGAGTTCTTGATCCTTGCCATTGATATTCAAAGTCAGCATCGGGGTTTTCCTCAGACTCACGGTGTTCTGAAGGGGCGTCACTGCGGCCATAAAAGCCTGCGCGCGCCTCGGCTTATCCCTTTCAGCAAAGCCTAAATTGCGCCTCAAGCCAGACGGTGCGACCGCCGGTCATGCACATGTCGTCTTTAATCCTACAGTTGATAACGGCTCGCACTGCGCCGCCACCGCAACACGCGTACCAGCGAACCGATTCGCGAACACCTCGCGGGTCGCCCCTCCACATTGGTCAGGAGTAGCGAACATGGGATTTGTCACCACCCAAGACGGCGTCGAAATTTTCTACAAAGACTGGGGACCGAAGGACGCCCCGGTCATCCACTTTCACCATGGCTGGCCGCTCAGCTCCGATGACTGGGATGCGCAAATGCTGTTCTTTCTGGATCAAGGCTTTCGGGTGATTGCCCATGATCGCCGTGGCCACGGACGCTCAAGCCAGGTCTGGGACGGTCACGACATGGATCACTACGCCGATGATGTGCTGGCGGTGGTCAACCATCTGGGCGTGAAAAAAGCCGTGCATGTCGGCCACTCCACCGGCGGCGGTGAAGTCATCCACTACATCGCTCGCCATGGCCAGGACAAAGTCCTCAAGGCCGCGATCATCAGCGCGGTACCACCGCTGATGGTCAAGACTGAAAGCAACCCGGGTGGTTTGCCGAAATCGGTGTTCGATGACTTGCAGGCGCAACTCGCGGCCAATCGCGCGCAGTTCTATCGCGATGTACCGAGCGGCCCGTTCTACGGCTATAACCGACCGGGGGCCAAAGCGCAGGAAGGTGTTATCGCCAACTGGTGGCGTCAGGGCATGATTGGCGGCGCGAAGGCGCATTACGACGGCATCGTAGCGTTCTCGCAGACCGATTTCACTGAGGATTTGAAGCGCGTAACCGTGCCGGTACTGGTGATGCATGGCGAAGATGACCAGATTGTTCCCTATGAGAACTCGGGGCCTTTGTCGGCGAAATTGCTGCCAAATGGCACGTTGAAGTCGTATCCGGGATTCCCGCACGGGATGCCGACGACTGAGGCGGCGACGATTAATGCTGATTTGTTGGCGTTTATTCGCGAGTGATCATTGCGCGAGCCACACACCCGACCCAGTGGGAGCTGGCTTGCCTGCGATGGCATCAGGTCAGGCACTATCGATGTCGAGGCTGCCGGCCTCATCGCTGGCAAGCCAGCTCCCACAAGGTTTGAGTACATTTTGTCGAGATTGGCCAACTATCAGGCCGTCATCGCCAGCAGGCTGGCTCCCACAAAAAAGCAAAACAAGTAACACACCGCCCCGCTCTGCTCCTCCACCACTCCACAGGATGAGCGTTAGCTCGGCTGCAGCTATTGATCTAAATGGCCCGTCGGCAGGCTTCGTTCCGGGATTCATCCGGGGGGAAACATCGAGAGGAGGTGCAGCGAAGCAAACCGGAGGCGATGCCCCGGATGGATCACGGAGCGAAGGAACCCCGAGCTCCAGCGAGCGGGCCGAACGTCAGGGCAAAGCCTTTTGGGTTACCTTTTCGGCGTTTGGAAAAGGTGACCCGCCGTAAGGGCGGAACCCTAAGAAGCCATCACCAAAAAAACGGATATACACCCAAATAAACCCAAAAAAGCTCAGCTAAAAGCCTGCAATTGACCTGTCACCGACTAATCCTCAGAACGCCCGCTACTCTCTCGATCCCGCTCGTAATGGTGAGCAACGGGCAGCGCCGGCAACCAGGACTCACGCCGAATAGTCCAAAGCTCATAAGTGGGTTTGAATTGATCAGGCTGATCAAGCGATCCCACGTTCACCTCAACTTCATCAGCCGAACGCGTAAACACCGGAGACCCACAGCGAGGGCAAAAACATCGCCCGTTGTAGTCACGCGTTTCGCCGGTAACCGTCACTGCGCTTTCAGGAAAAATCGCCGACGCGTGAAACAACGCTCCATGGCGTTTGCGGCAGTCAAGACAGTGACAAAGCCCCACGCGATAGGGCTGGCCTGAAGCTTCGAAACGGATGTCGCCGCAAAGGCAGCCGCCAGTGAATCGGTCCATGGTGGGTCTCCTCTGTTCACCTGTGTGTACCGTGCGTAAACACATTCCCGCAAGCCAGTTTAAACCGATCTACGGCAGCACTAATCGACCAAGGACTGACTACGCTGTTAATCCAGCATGTCTTACCTGCCGAGGACGACTGCCATGCAACGCTTTCAAAAAATCACCCCGTGCCTGTGGTTCGACAATCAGGCTGAAGCCGCCGCGAAGTTCTACTGCTCGATCTTCGATCACGCGAAAATCACCGGTCTGACCCACTACAGCAAGGTCGGCCAGGAATTTCACGGGCAGCCGGAAGGTGCCGTGATGACCGTCAGCTTTGAACTCGATGGGCATACCTTTACCGGGCTCAATGGCGGGCCGCTGTTCAAGTTCAGTGAAGCCATATCGTTCCAGGTCAACTGCCAGAATCAGGAAGAAGTCGACCATTTCTGGGGCAACCTTTCTGCCGGAGGCCCCGTAGAAGCCCAGCAATGCGGGTGGCTCAAGGACAAGTTTGGCGTGTCGTGGCAGATCGTGCCGGTGGCCTTCATGCAGATGATGCTGGATGCGGACACCAGCAAGTCGCAACGGGCGATGCAGGCCATGTTCACGATGAAAAAACTCGACATCGCCGAACTGGAACGAGCCTTTGCCGGCCGGAGCTAATACACTCGGACGCTGGCCCGCCGGGAAGGACGATGATGAAACACGCTGCCGCCAAAAACCCTGAAAAGGCCCCGCGCTTCTGGCGTGATGAGGCCCTGCCGTTCATCGAGGCGCGGGCCATCGCCGATGGTCGCGAGGTGTGCTACGCGCGGCATTCCCACGCGCATTTTTCCATTGGTGCGATCACTGCCGGGCGCAGCACGTATGTGCATGAACAGGCGCAGTTCGAGGTGGCGGCGGGCACCGTGGTATTGATGAATCCGGGGGATGTGCATGCGTGCAATCCGATCGATGATCAGCCGTGGTCGTACGTGATGCTTTACGTCGAGACACCGTGGTTGACGGACTTGCAGCATCAACTGGGGTTTGCCGCCGAGCTTGAGTTCCGGCGTTTCGCGACCACCCATCTCGACGACGCCGGGCTGTTCCGTGATCTCAACGGGTTGTATGAGGTACTGGTCGATAACCAGCAGGATGTCTTGCGCAAACAGAGCGCAGCGGTGGAGTTTTTCACCGATCTGCAATTGCGCCTGAACCCGGCGCAACCGCCATTGCGCGAACCGAACTTCAAGCTTGAACGCGCCGCCGACTACATCCGTGAACACTGCACCGATCTGCTGAGCCTGGATGACATTTGTCGCGCGGCGCAGCTGTCACCGTCCTACCTGATCCGCGCCTTCAAGCAACATTTCGGCATGACGCCCCATGCTTTTCTGGTCAACCAACGCATCCAGTTCGCTCGCGAGCGGTTACGCAACGGGCAGTTGATTGCCGATGTGGCACTAGAGGCGGGATTTGCCGATCAGGCGCATTTCCAACGGGCGTTCAAGCAGCATCTGGCGGCGACGCCCGGCCAGTATCGCGGCTGACCGGGTCGTTCAAAATCAAAAGATCGCAGCCTTCGGCAGCTCCTGCAGGGATCGGTGTAGGAGCTGCCGAAGGCTGCGATCTTTTGATCTTCAAGCAAACTACGGCAGCAACAGATAAACCGCGCTCACCACCAACAACCCCGCCATCAGCCGATTGAACAGGCGCATCCCCGCCGGATTGCCCAGATACCCACGCAAAAACGTACCGGCATACGCCCAGCAGCCCACCGATACATAGCAGATCACCAGATACACCGCCGCAAACTGCCAGACCAATCGTGCCTCGCCATCAGCAACAAACGCGCCCATGCCGGCGACGCAAGCCAGCCAGGCCTTCGGATTGAGCCATTGCATGACGGCGCCATAGAGCATGGATGGCGCACGCCCCGAGTCGCCGGCATTCAGTTGCCCGTCATCGGTCGCGAGCTTCCAGGCCATGAACAGCAGAAACGCCACCCCGGCCAGTTGCACCACGCGAGTCATGGACGGCCAAAGCTTGAGGACTTCGTGCAAGCCCAATCCCATCAGTACCAGCAACAGCACAAACCCCAACGTCGCCCCGGCGACATGTCGCTGACTGGCGCGAAAGCCGAACTGCGCACCGGAGCTCAGCGCCACGATGTTGACCGGGCCGGGAGTAATGGACGCCGCCAGGGCAAACGCCGCCATCGAAAGAACAAGACTCATCGCACACCTGCTTCAAAACGAGGAACAAGGTGCTCAAGGTAACCAGCGTCTTATTTGCGGTATTGAAGAAAATAACCCTGAAACTGAAACGACTAACCCCTGTAGGAGCTGCCGCAGGCTGCGATCTTTTGACTTTGTTTTTTAAAATCAAGATCAAAAGATCGCAGCCTGCGGCAGCTCCTACAGGGGCGAAGTGCAGGCAATTGGATCAATCGAGGCGGGGCACGGTGAAGCGGAACTCGCTGCCCTGCCCCGGTTCACTCTCGGCGAAGATCCGGCCGCCATGAGCCTCGACGATGCCCTGGCTGATATATAAACCCAGGCCGGTGCCAGTCGGATTACCTTCTTTCACCGTCCAGTAACGGTCGAACACGTGAGGCAGGTGTTCCTTGGGAATACCTTCGCCACTGTCGCGCACGGTGAAGACGATTTGATTGCCAACTGATTTCGCGTGCACGCCCACCGTGCCGAGACGCGGGGTGAACTTGATGGCGTTGCCCACCAGGTTCGACAACACCTGGAACAGCCGCTCCGGGTCGGCATGGATGCGCAGATCCGGATCAGCCGCGAAGGAAATGCTGATGTCCTTGTCCAGTGCCAGCGGCGCGAGCAAGGCTTGCGCCTCTTCAAACATCTGACTGACGTCGAGTTTCTGCGGTGTGATGCTGTAGCGCCCGGCGTCGATCTTGGAGGTGTCGAGCAAGTCTTCCAGCAGCGTATTCATCCGCCCGGCCGCCTGTTGCATGGTGTCGATGGCCGTGGAAATTCGCCGCGAGGTGTGCGGGCCGTCGGAGCTGAACGCTTTCTGCATCATGCCGCAGAGCATCGAAATGACGGTCATTGGATTGCGCAGGTCGTGGGAAACCACCGCCACCAGTTCATCGCGGGCACGCACGGCCTCCTGCTCACGCCGTACCTGACGGGCCAGATCGTTTTCCAGCGCCGAACGACGCAAATCGTTGGCCGCAAACAAGTCGCCATGGCTCCACTTGGCGGAAATCCCGGCCATCTCGACCTTCCAGATTTCGAACGAGGTGCGCGGACGCAGGCGCATGCCCGCATCAGAATTTTCCAGATCCAGCGGCTTGCGCGGATCGCCACTCCAATTGATGTTTTCTTTCACTTCCGGACGGAACCACAGCACGCCGTTGTCTACCGGTTTTGGCAGGCTCATGGCAAGTACGCCACTGGCCACTTGGGGAAACTGCGCGGCGGGTGGATAAACGCTGGCCAGATGGTGACTGGCGAACACCGGCTCAGCGCTGTCCTGCAACCATTTGTGCAGGGCGCGGATTTCTTCCGGTTCCGGGCAGTTGCCGTAACGATGCAACTGCTTGTCTTCAATGATTGCGACACCGCCGGCATTGGCCAGCGCCATCAGAACCTGTGGCTGATTGGCCAGGCCGTCGAAGACATTTTGCGGCGAATCGATCATTGCCTGATTGAGCAGCGCCAGCGCTTCGACCTTCTCTTCACGTTGGCGACTGACCTCCAGCGCCTCCATCGCGCTGATCTGCAGCGACAGCACCTGGCCGATGGTCTGGCACGCGATACGCAATTCATGCGGTACATGCAGCGGCTGACGGTTGCCGCAACTGATCAAACCCCAGAGCTTGTCGCCCTTGAGCAGGGAAATGCTCATCGACGACAGCACGCCCATGTTCTTCATGTATTGGCAGTGAATCGGCGACACGCTGCGCAGTGTCGCGAAACTCAGATCGAGCGGCGTCTGCGTATCCGGACGCAACTTCGGCACCAGCGGCACCGGTTGATAGTCGGCGTTGGGGATGATGCGCAGCCAGTTTGTGCGATACAACTCGCGCGCCTGCTCGGGAATATCCGAGGCCGGGAAGAACAGGCCGTTGAAGACTTCCATCGACGGATCGGACGCTTCGGCGATGACCTGGCCGTGGCCCTCCTCTTCGAAACGATAGATCAGCACCCGGTCGTAACCGGTCATCGCCTGGATTTCCTTGACGCTGATGTCGTACAGCGCCTGCAAAGTCGTGGCCGCTTGCAGACGCTGGAGCATGCGCCCCAGGTTTGTCTGATTGCCGGCGACGTTGCGCGGCTGGAAGTTTTCGACGTGAATCTCCAGCTCAAGAATCAACACGCCCTGATGTCGATGCAGCAACCCCTCGAACGCGGTGCCATTAAGGTGGAGGTACAACCGCGGCGCGTCGAAGAACGCCGCTTGCTGCAAGGCCTCACGCACCTGTGCTGTGTGCACTTCACCCAGCAAATCCACCAATGGCTGGCCAATTAACGCCTCTGGCGCACGGCCCAGCAAGGTTTCGACGTTGGCGCTGACCTGAATGATCTCAAGCGCCGGTTCGCTCAACGTCAGCAGCAACCCGTGAGGCTGGATTGCGCCGGGGAAGCGGATCGGCTCGTCAGCACAGTTGGCCAGCAGCTCTTCAAAATCTTTCTTGTCTTGCGGGTTCATGCCAATACCTCCTGGCAATCGAGCCAGCGCTCGAAGCAACTGAATGTGGTTTGCGCCGCGATCACAACGGCTTCGCGCTCATCGGCGTCCATCGGGCGATTGCCCAGGTACTCGATAAATTCGCGCCAGCGACGGCCGGTGGCAGCGCCATAGACATCGAGGAAGGCAGCGCCGTTGTCTGCTTCAAGGCCCAACCGTGCGGAGATTTCTCGACGCAGGATCTGTCCGCCGAGGGTTGCGCCTTCGAGCACGTACAGCACACCCAGGCACGCGGCGCTCGAATCAATCACGGGCAACTGATCGCAGATCGGCAGGTTTTCCAGCGAAGCGGGCGCTAACCCCAACGCTTGCAGATCGCCGCGCAATGTCGAGGTTTTGAGGCGTGGCGTCAGGTCGAAATCGTCGGGGACTGAACCACTGCGCTGCAATGCGCTTTCCAGCGGAAAATAGAAGCCGTGATAGGCCGCCATCAAGCGCTCAAAAGCAGGTATATCGAGCGTATCGGAGAAAAAAGGAAGGCGTTTTTCCAGTGCGATGTGCAGTTCGGCAGTACCGGCCCGCAAATCTTGCAGCACCGGTGGCACATAAACCTCACGGGCCTTTGCTTGCATGTATGTCGCTCTTGGTGAGGCCGCCTGGGGCCATTCGGGGTGTAAAAACGTCGCGTGAAATTTTACACGTCAAACGACATTTCTGACCGCGCAGATCGTTTTTTCTAACGAAACCACAGCCCTCGGACATTTCAGAGTTCCTTCTGACGCAAAAAGTTCGACCCGACTTGACGCACCTGCGGTTGCTGTACCGCGACAGCACCGCCTGACTGGATGGGCCTGCGAAACGGGCTTAAGCCTGCGACGGACCTTTGAGTTCGACCTGATTGCCATCCGGGTCGAAACAGTACAGCGACAAGCCGTTGCCCTCGGCACCGAAGCGGGTGGCGGCTTTTTCCACGCTAAGGCCGTGCGCCCGCAAATGCTCGATCAGCGCCGCTTCATCGAATGGCTCGATGCGCAGGCAGAAGTGATCGACGTTGCGCCCCTCCGCACCCGCCGCCCCACCACCCTGGCGGCCGATGTCGCCCGCAAGGTCAACGAGATCGATCATCGACGTCCCGGCGCGCAAGTGCACCAGCCCCAGCGGTTCATTGCGCTTGACCACTTCAGCACCGAACAACTGGCCGTAGAAATCGATGCTGCGTTGCAAGTCGGCGACGCGCAGGACGATGTGATCAATGTGCTGAATTACAAACGGATGCATGGGCAGACCTCAACAAACTGTAGGAGCTGCCGCAGGCTGCGATCTTTTGATCTTGTTTTTTCACGATCAACATCAAAAGATCGCAGCCTGCGGCAGCTCCTACAATAGTTCAGCGTCAGCCGGAATTCATTGTCGATTTTTCGGTGGAGCCATCGAGAATCTGGTTTTACTCTCACCCCATGAACATACAAACCGCTGCCCTGCCGCCCCACGCCGAGATGGTTCGCGCCATGCTCGAACGCGACACTGCCTATGAAGGCGTGTTCTTCACGGCCGTGAAAACCACCGGCATCTTCTGCCGCCCCAGTTGCACGGCGCGCAAACCGAAACCGGAGAACGTCGAGTTCTTCGCCCATGCCGACGAATGCATGAGCGCCGGTTACCGCGCCTGTCTGCGCTGCAAACCGCTGGACGCTGCGGCCATCGCGCCGGACTGGGTACAGCGTTTGCTCGCGGCCGTCGACGCGGACCCCGAGCTGCGCTGGAGCGATGCGCAATTGCTCGCCGAAGGCATCGAACCGCTGAAGCTGCGGCGCTGGTTCAAGCAGCATTTCGGCATGACGTTCCATGCCTGGCTGCGCACCCGGCGCCTGGGCATGGCACTGGGTGGGATCAAGCAAGGCACTTCGATCGACCACGCGGCGTTCGATTCCGGGTATGAATCGCTCAGCGGGTTTCGCGATGCCTTTCAGAAGTCATTCCACATCACCCCGGGCCGCACCGCCCAAAGTGAACCGCTTTTGTTTACCCGACTGACCACGCCGCTGGGGCCGATGATTGCCATGGCTGAACAACGCGGACTGGTGTTGCTGGAGTTTCTCGACCGGCCGGCATTGACCCGGGAAGTCGAGGAACTGCAAAACCGCTATGGCTACGTGGTCGCACCGGGGCATAACGCGCATTTGCAGCAGATCGAACGTGAACTGGCGCAGTATTTCGCCGGCCGCTTGACCGCGTTTACCGTCGCCTTGCACTTGCCCGGCAGTGAGTTCGCCCGGCAAGTCTGGTCGGCCCTGCAGCAAATCCCTTACGGTCACACCAGCACCTACGGCGCCGTTGCCGCAGGCTTGGGCAAACCCGGCGCCAGTCGCGCGGTGGGCCTGGCCAACGGTCAAAATCGCCTCTCGATTGTGGTGCCTTGTCATCGGGTGATCGGCGCGGACGGCTCGCTCACCGGCTATGGTGGAGGTCAGCCGCGCAAGGCGTTCCTGTTGAGGCTGGAAAACGCCGCCGTACAGCTCACGCAACAACTGGCTTTCTGACGACTTGAATCAACCCACAAAAAGGAATTTCGATGGACGCGCTCGACACTCGGTTTCACCAGTTGCACCAACAGGACTTGCTGATCCTGACCAACGTCGCCGACGCCACCGGTGCACGACTGGTCGAACAGCTGGGCGGCAACGCCGTCGCCACCAGCAGCGCTGCAGTCGCTTGGGCGCATGGTTATCCGGACGGCAACGCCCTGCCTCTCGAACGGCTGATTTCGACCGTGGAATCGATCGTCCGGGTGATCAACGTACCGTTGACCGTAGACGTCGAGGCGGGTTATTCCGATGACCTCGGGCGCGTTGCCGAAGTACTCGATGCAGTGATCGCGGCCGGCGCTGTCGGGATCAACATCGAAGACGGCTCGGCTGATCCAGACCTGTTGGCGCGCAAGATCGAACTGGCCCGAACGGTCGCCAACAAACGCGATGTAAAGTTGTTCATCAACGCGCGCACCGACGTCTACCTGCGCGCTCTGGTGCCGGCCGAAGATCGCGTCGCCGAAACGCTGCGCCGTGCCGCGCTGTATCAAGCGGCTGGCACCGATGGTTTGTTCGCCGCCGGCGTCACGGCAGCCTACGAGATCGAAGCGATCTGCAAGGGCACTTCATTGCCAGTGAATGTGCTGGGGTTCGCCGGTCTGCCCTCGCCGTCCGAGCTGCAAGCGCTGGGCGTGCGCCGATTGAGCGCGGGCTCCGGCATCGCTGAATTCCTGTACGGCGCAATGGGTGGGCTGATGAAGAGTTTCCTCACCAGCGGCAAACTCGATACCCACGACCTGAAGGGGTTCACCTACGGCGAAGTCAACGGTTTGCTGAAATAACATGACCGATGTTTATCAGGCGGCCAGCTCATTTCTGGCCGCGCTCGATGCCGACTGGCAACGACACATCGCCGCTGTCGGCCCTTGCCTGCATCAACCGCATCCGGCGCGCGATCCGTACGAATCGCTGGTGCGGGCGATTGCCTATCAGCAACTGCATGCCAAGGCTGGAGATGCGATTGTCGCTCGGTTGGTCGGGTTGTTTCCCGGGCAATCGTTTCCGCAACCGGAGCAAATCCTCGCAACCGGATTTGATCACCTGCGCAGCTGTGGGTTTTCGGCGGGCAAGATTGCGACGATTCAGGGGATCGCCCAAGCGACGCTGGATGGCGTGGTGCCGGATTACGTCACGGCGTTGGCGATGGATGATGAAGCGCTGATCGAGCGACTGGTCAGCCTGCGCGGGGTCGGGCGCTGGACGGTGGAGATGCTGTTGATTTACAGCCTTGAGCGGATGGATATCCTGCCGGCGGATGATTTTGGCGTGCGCGAGGGGTATAGGCGGTTGAAGGGGTTAGAGGTGCAGCCGACCCGTAAGCAGATGGTTGAGATTGGTTTGGGCTGGAGTCCGTATCGGACGGTGGCGGCCTGGTATTTGTGGCGGGTGGCCAAGCCGTAGACCGCATCATCGTTCATCGCTGGCAAGCAAGCTCCCACAGGTTTTGTGTCGGATGGAAAACTTGTGTTCGCCGCCAGACACTGTGGGAGCTGGCTTGCCAGCGATGGCGTCTATACGTTCCGCACATGTTCCACTACCAGACACTACCCCAATGTAGGAGCTGCCGAAGGCTGCGATCTTTTGATTTTGTCTTTAAAAAAACCAAATCAAAAGATCGCAGCCTTCGGCAGCTCCTACAGGGGAATTCGGTGGACTGTATCGCAGTGTGTACCGCCAGGCGGCAGACACATCCAATGCACAAATCCGCACAGTGGCGACACACCACCAACACACCCCAGCGCTCAAATCACCCGGTCGATCCCACTCATCCGATCCACCGGAGATTCCCCATGACCACCACCCTCTCAAGCGCCGTCAAAGGCCTGCACCTGAACCTTGACCGCGCCGGTGCCTGGCTGGCGCCGCTGACCCTGCGCGTGTTTATCGCCTGGGAATTTTTCGAGTCGGGGCTCGAAAAGTTCAACGGGCAGAACTGGTTCGAAGACATTCAGGACAAATTCCCATTCCCATTCGATCACCTGCCGGCGACGCTGAACTGGGAACTGTCGATGTGGGCCGAGCTGATCTGCGCCTTGGCGATTCTTATCGGTTTCGGCACGCGAATCTCGGCCATTTCGCTGATCGTGGTGACCGTCGTCGCTACTGCCGCCGTGCACTGGCCCGCCGACTGGTCGTCGTTGAGCGAACTGGCGCAGGGTTACGCGATCACCAACAAAGGCTTCGGCAACTTCAAGCTGCCGGCGATTTACCTGGCAGCTTTGGTGCCCCTGGTATTCGCCGGCGCCGGCAAGTTGAGCATCGATGCGTGGCTGGCGCGGGTGTTTTGGAGTCGCCGCGACCGCTGAACCTTAATGCGCGCGATCCAGGCCCACCAGCAAGGCACTGTCACGGCTGTAGATGTCTGGCGAATAACGCACGTGACCGGCGCTGTCGACCTGCGCCGTCCAGTAGGTCATCAGGATCGGCACCGGCGCCGACAAGCGAAACTCATGGGTGGCGCCGGTGGCGAGCAAGGTGTCGGTACGCGCCTTTTCCGCCGGGCTGAGCAGCAGATCGCGCAATTGCATCGGATGCTCGACCCTTACGCAGCCTGAGCTGAACGCCCGTGGGCCTTTTTCGAACAACGCCTTGCTCGGCGTGTCATGCAGATACACCGAGAACGGATTGGGGAAGCGAATGACCATCTGCCCCAACGGGTTACGTGGCCCCGCGTCCTGGCGCAAAAGGATGTTGCCGGGGTGGTCCCAGTCGATGTCTGCGGCTGCCAAAGGCTGACCGTTGGCATCCAGCACTTGCAGATTATGCCGACTGAGGAAGGTCTGGTCCTTGCGGATTTCCGGCAGTTTGTCTTCCTTCCAGATGGTTGGCGGCACGGTCCAGGTCGGGTTCAGCGTCAGCCGCGTGACGCGGGATTTGAGCAGCGGCGTCTGACGCTCGGCACGGCCGACTTGGGTGCGCGTCTGCCAGACCGGTTCGCCGCCCTGATACAAAGTCAGTTCCGCCGCTGCGACGTTAACCAGCAAACCATCGGGCTCCATGTCCTGGGCCAGCCAACGGAACCGTTCGAGGTTGACCCGCAGCTGTTCGCGGCGGGCCATCGGGCTGATGTTGAGTTCGGCAATCGTCCCCGGCCCGACCACACCGTCAGCCTGCAACGAATGATTGGCCTGGAAGCTTTTCACCGCGTCCACCAACGCGCCTTCGTAAAGAATGTCGGTGGTGCCGACCGCGTGGCTCAGATAGCCTTCGCTGTATAAGCGCTGGGCCAGTTCCGGCACGCGTTTGTCTTCCATGGACGGGCGCAACAGCGGCCCGCTGCCCACCGACTGCCATTTCGGCAAGGCTGTGAGCCGTTGTGCGGCGTAGAGCTGGCGCAGTTTCTGATATTGCGCCAGACGCGGACGGGCCAGGTCGAACGCAGCAGGAATGTCATGCATACCCGGCACGGCAATCGCCAGCAGTTCGGCCTGACGGTCACGCTGGGAATCATCGGCATGCCACAACGGCTCGAAGTGCGATTGCAGCAGACGGCCATAGTGCAGATCCTGCAGGGCTTGCAGGTAATAGCGGCTGATATCGATATCGGCGCACAACTCGCCATCCTGCGGCGCGGTGATCGCGACCGGATAGCGTTGCGGACTGAGGCCATCGTCGGCCAACAAAGGCAATTGCGCCTGCAAGGCCTGCAATCGCCCGGATTCGCTGGCCCACACCGGCATCCAGTCCTGCTGCTGATAGAAGGCTTGCAACTGTTGCAACGACGGGCCGCTGAGCTGTTTTGCGAGCGCCGGGCAGGTCTGTGGCAGACCGATCAATACGGCATGCAATGGACTTTGCAACTCGACCGGCATTTCGGCAGGAGGCGTCGGCAGCGTCTGCAACGGCGGCAGTGATTCATCGGCACAAGCGACAAACGGCGCTGCGAGCAAACAAATGCTCAAGTAGCATGCGTACTTTTTGAACAACTGCTTTACTCCAATCCATGGCCACCTTGATGATGGCCAACCTTACATCAGGTGCGCTGAACAGTCAGGCTCGAACTTCGGGCTTGCAGGTTACGACTGGACGTCAGGAGCCAAAGTGCCAAATAAGTAGCAAGTTGAGGACACTTTATAAATGTTGACGTATTTGCGCCGACTTCTGCTGACCACCGCGACCCTTGTCGCCGTGACCAGTCCAGCTTTTGCCGCCGGCAAACCATCGCCGGTTCTCTTCACCAGCCTCGCGCACGCCGCGCCAGAACTCAATCCCCAAGCGCTGAAAGGTGCCTTGAGCGCCATGCAATGTGCGGTCAATAACGGTGCGAAGCCGTCCCGCCACCTGGCAATCATCGACTATTCGCAGCCGTCCACCGAACGCCGACTGTGGATCTTTGACCTCAACCGGAAAAAACTGGTGCTGCGTGATCTGGTCGCCCACGGCTCCAACTCCGGGGAAAACTTCGCCACGCAGTTTTCCAATGTCGAAGGCAGCTATCAGTCCAGCCTCGGCTTGTTCCGCACCCAGGAAAGCTACAGCGGCACTCATGGTTACTCGCTGCGCATGGATGGTCTGGAGCCCGGCTTCAATGATCTGGCGCGTGATCGCGCTATCGTCATTCACGCCGCCGATTACGTGAATCCGTTGTGGAGCAAGCGTCAGGGCCGCATCGGTCGCAGCCAGGGCTGCCCGGCCGTCCGCCCGCAGATTGCGAAACAGGTGATCGACAAACTGAAAAACGGCCAGTTCATGTTCTCGTGGTACCCGGATCAGCGCTGGCTGAGGAAGTCGCCGTATCTCAACTGCCAGCCGCAGCAAGTGGCGAGCATCATCAGTACCCACGCCAGCTAAGAGAAACACCACAAAACCCTTGAGGGGTGGTGTGCCCCCCGCACTGCGAAAACCACCTGTGGGAGCTGGCTTGCCAGCGATGGCGGTGGGTCAGTCAACATCAATGTCGACTGTGCCGACCCCATCGCTGGCAAGCCAGCTCCCACAGGGATTAGTGGTGTCCACAATTTTTCGGCCCATGCAGATTTCCTGTGGGAGCCAGCCTGCTGGCGATAGCGGCAGGTCATTCACCGGATGCTTTGGCTGTACCCACACCATCGCCAGCAGGCTCACTCCTGCCGTTAATCTGCATTCGGCTGATGATCATGGCCATGACCATCAACGCCGTGCCAACGCCGAAGGTGATGTGCATGCCACTGCCGATGACGGCGGCGGGCGCCTGGGTCGGGTTGCCGGTGGCCACGGCAAACACCGCGCCCATCGCCGCCGCGCCGGTGATCAATCCCAGATTGCGGGCCAGCCCGAGCAGCGCCGATACCACGCCGCGCTGGTCCTGACTGACCGCCGCCATCAGCCCGGTATTGTTGGCCGCCTGGAACAGCGCATAACTGCCGGCGATCACCGTCATCGGCAACACGTAGGCAGGCAATCCGAAACTCATCGGCAGCAGCGCCAATAACCCGCAACCGCAAACCATCCCGAGCAAGGCGCCCGGCACCACCCGCTGTGCGCCGAAACGATCGACCAGCCGTCCGGCCGGCACGCCACCGAGCGCAGCCAGCAACGGCCCAACCGACAACACCAGCCCGACTACGGTGTGGCTGAGATCCAAACCGCGACTAAGGTAAAACGGCCCGACCACCAGCGTGGTCATCATCACGGTCGTCACCAGCAACGTCAGCGCCAGACTGCCGCTCAGGCGCAGATCGGCGAACAATGACAGGCGAATCAGCGGCGCCCTGGCTTTCATCTCGACCGCGATGAACAATCCCGCACCGCACAGGCTGATCAACAGCAACGCCAGCGTGAAACCCTCAAGCGTCATCGCTAGCGCATAGGTTGCCAGCGTCAACACCAGCACCCCGCTGCCGAGGTAATCAAACGCAACTCGCGGCCCTGCGGCCCGATCTGCGGGCAGATAGCGGTACACCAGCCACGCGTTGAGCAATCCCAATGGCACGTTGAGTAAAAATATCGATTGCCAGCCAACATGCGCCATTAACAACCCACCCAGCGACGGACCAAGCGTGGTGCCGGTGGCCGACATCGTCGCCAGCAACCCCATCGCACTGCCCGCCCGCGTTTTGGGCACCGCATCGGCGACCAGTGCGACTGTCAACGCAAACATGATCGCTGCGCCAACGCCTTGCACCGCCCGCGCGCCGATCAGCCAGCCAAGCCCCGGGGCCAGCGCGCAAAACAATGAAGCACTGGTGAAAATGCCTATCCCGATCAACAGCAAGCGCCGCCGACCAAAGCCATCGCCCAGACGTCCGACGCTGACAATCAACGTGGTGATTGCCAGCAGGTACGCCAGGACAATCCACTGCACCTGTTGGAACGTCGCATCAAACGCCGCCGCCAGTGTCGGCAACCCGGCATTGGCGATGCTGGTGTCCAGCGACGGCATCAACATCGACAGCGCCAGACTGGTCAGCGCCCAGCGGGCTTGGGTATTGAGGGGTTGTCTGGGCATGGTGTGCTCACTGTACAAAGGACCTGCGCCATAGCCTGAGCCTGGACAATACAAGGCGCAAGACGCATGCTTTGCACTCAATACCTGCATGGAACGCCATGTCATGACCACGCCGGATCTGAACCTGTTGATCACCCTCGACGTGCTGCTGCGTGAAGGCAGCGTCGCCCGCGCCGCCAAATGCCTGCGGTTGAGCCCTTCGGCCATGAGTCGTGCCCTGGCCCGTCTGCGCGAAACCACCGGAGATCCTTTGCTGGTGCGCGCCGGTCGAGGCCTGGTGCCAACGCCGCGCGCGCTGGCATTGCGCGAACGGGTCAGTCACCTGGTGCAGGAAGCCGAGGCGGTTTTGCGCCCCGCGCAAGTGCTTGATCCCGCCCGGCTACAACGCACATTCACCTTGCGCAATACCGACGGGTTTGTTGAAACCTTCGCTGCCGCCCTGCTCGCCCGCATTGCCGCCGAGGCGCCCAACGTGCGTCTGCGTTTTGTGCAAAAAGCCGACAAGGACAGCACGCTGCTGCGCGAAGGCCGGGTGGATCTGGAGACCGGTGTGGTCGACGACAGCACCGACCCGACGCTGCACAGCCGCATCCTGTTTCACGATCACTGGATCGGTGTTGTACGTGAGGGCCATCCCTTGAGCGCAGGCAAAGTCAGCGCCAAACGCTTTGCCTCAGGCCAGCATATTCTGGTGTCGCGGCGCGGGCGCAGCAGCGGCCCGGTAGACGAAGCGCTACTCGAGTGCGGACTGACACGGGACATCGTCACGTCGTTCGGCGGGTTTTCGGCGGCACTGACGCTGGTGCGTGAATCAGACCTGATTGCCACCGTCCCGGAGCGTCACACCAGCAAACTGCGCACGGGCCTGCACAGTTTCGACCTGCCGTTGAAGATGCCGCAGATCAGCGTGTCGATGCTCTGGCACCCGCGCATGGATGCGGACCCTGCGCATCGCTGGCTGCGCGATTGCGTGCGGGAAGTCTGCGCCTAGCGCGCATCGCCGCCGGCGGGTTTATAGAAGAGGAATTTTTTCGTCTCGGCGGTTTTCCGGTATTCCCTGGCCCAACTCGGGTGGACGTTGCGGTCGTGGAAATACAGCGCGCCGTTGGTGCGATCCTTGAGCTGACGGTTCAGCGCCTTGCCGGCAACTTCCTTGGCGAGCGCGTACTCGGCGTCTTCCTGGACCTGATCCGGGCGCCCGTCACACCACCAGGAAAACTGGCAGCTTCTGGTTTCCGAACCTTGCTTGACCACGGCGCACACCGTGTCTGGAAAACCGTCATGGCCGAGGCGATTCATCACCACATTGGCCACGGCCTCCATTTCCGGCGTGTCCTTGCCTTTGGCTTCCCAGTAGATGCTGCGCGCCAGACAGGTGATCGGATCATCCAGCGGCGCGGCGCCAACAGGGTCTACCGCTTGCACTTCCTTCGGGGTGATCGCCTCGGATTTCGGCGCCGGTGCCGCGCTGACTTTATCGGCGGCTTTTTCTTCCAGCACCTGGGCTTTCTCTTCAGCCTTGGCTTTGATCGGTGCTTGATCGGTGGCCCAGGCAGCGCTGGCCAACAGAGTGAATGCGAAACAGCCAGCCAACCATTTCAATCCCATGTGAATTCTTCCGGCAGGGCCCGATGCGGGCAAGGTGTTACGTCGGGGAGACGCCCGGATCCCGGGGTCTTGGCTGAGTGTAGACGGCGAAATCGCGCACAGCGTTCCGTAGAAAAAACCGTCGACTGAAGAAAAAGACATTGCGCCCACCGGGGGCGTTTCGCGCATCATGTGCGCATTCAGCTCAAGGGAGAATTCCATGCGCTTCATGCCGTCCGTTTTGCGATTTGCCGCGCTGTCCGCAGGCCTGATGTTTGCCGCCTCGGCCTTGGCCACCGACGAGTTGCAACTGATCGAGTCGATCAACAGCTATCGCAGCCAGCCGCAACGTTGTGGCACGCAGGCGTCCAGTGAGTTGCCGCCCCTGTCGGCTGATCCACGCCTGAGGTTGCCGGCCAGCGGCGCCGTCAATCTGCAGCAAGCCATGGCCAGCGCCAGTTACCCGATGGTCAACGTACAGGCGATCACCCTTAACGGCCCGCGCGATGCAGCGTCGGCGATGAAGGCGATTCAAGAGAGTTTCTGTCAGGTGGTGCTGGATCCGCAGTTTGTCGATGTCGGCGTCAGCCGCGCCGATCGCGACTGGCGCATCGTGCTGGCGCGGCCGCTGCTGTCAGCCAAACTTGGCGACGCGCAGAGTGAAGGGCAAAAATTGCTCGAACAACTCAACACCGCGCGCAGCCAGCCCCGCCAGTGTGGCGGCCAGGCCTTTGCCGCCGCCGCACCGCTTGCGTGGAATGCGACCTTGGGCACTGTCGCTCAGGATCACAGCCGCGACATGGCCAACAAAAACTACCTCGACCACAAAGACCGCGACGGCCGCACCCCCGGCGATCGCGCTGAGCTGTCGGGCTACAGCGGTCAACTGGTTGGCGAAAACATCGCCGCCGGCCAAGACACCGCGGGCAAAGTCATCGACGGCTGGCTCGCCAGCCCCGGCCACTGCGCCAACCTGATGAACCCGCAATACAAGGAACTGGGCGCCGCTTATGCGACCGATCCGAAAAGCGATGCGGGGATTTACTGGACCGCGATGTTTGGTGCGCAATAACCCTCAGGCTCACGCCTGCAATGCTCGGTGATGTGGACTGATTCTGTGCACACCACAAAACCTGTGGGAGCTGGCTTGCCAGCGATGGCGGTGGGTCAGTCAACATTAATGTCGATTGTGCTGGCCTCATCGCTGGCAAGCCAGCTCCCACAGGGTGTCGCGGTGTTCATGGATTTTCGACCAACACAGCTTTTCCTGTGGGAGCTAGCCTGCTGGCGATGGCGGTGGGTCAGTCAACATCAATGTCGACTGTGCTGCCTTAATCGCTGGCAAGCCAGCTCCCACAGGGTGTTGCGGTGTTCATGGATTTTCGACCAACACAGCTTTTCCTGTGGGAGCTAGCCTGCTGGCGATGGCGGTGGGTCAGTCAACATCAATATCGACTGTGCTGGCTTAATCGCTGGCAAGCCAGCTCCCACAGGGTGTTGCGGTGTTCATGGATTTTCGACCAACACAGCTTTCCTGTGGGAGCTAGCCTGCTGGCGATGGCGATGGCGGTGGGTCAGTCAACATCAATGTCGACTGTGCTGGCCTCATCGCTGGCAAGCCAGCTCCCACAGGGTGTCGCGGTGTTCATGGATTTTCGACCAACACAGCTTTTCCTGTGGGAGCTAGCCTGCTGGCGATGGCGGTGGGTCAGTCAACATCAATGTCGACTGTGCTGGCTTAATCGCTGGCAAGCCAGCTCCCACAGGGTGTTGCGGTGTTCATGGATTTTTCGACCAACACAGCTTTCCTGTGGGAGCTAGCCTGCTGGCGATGGCGGTGGGTCAGTCAACATTAATATCGACTGTGCTGGCTTAATCGCTGGCAAGCCAGCTCCCACATGGGTCGGTGGTGTAGGACAGCCTTCTGGCGATGTCGGTCATCGACGCTATCAATCAGCCGTTAACTTTCACTGATTGGACGCCTGTGGCAGTTACGCCTACCCTGCCCGTCCAAACCCGTTCATCAGCGGTTTCAATACTGCGAGGCAGTCATGACAGAGCGCGTCCTGATCGATGCTCACAACCGCCGGGTCGACTATCTGCGCATGTCGGTGACCGACCGTTGCGACTTCCGCTGTGTCTATTGCATGGCTGAAGACATGCAGTTTCTGCCACGCCAGCAAGTGCTGACGCTGGAAGAAATTTTCCAACTGGCGCAGAGCTTCGTGGCGTTGGGCACGCGCAAGATTCGCCTCACCGGCGGCGAGCCGCTGATCCGTCGCGGCGTGGTGCAGTTGTGTGAGCAGATCGCCGCGCTGCCCGGCCTGCGGGAACTGTGCCTGACCACCAACGGCTCGCAACTGGGCAAACTCGCCGCGCCGCTGTTCGACGCCGGGGTCAAGCGCCTGAACATCAGCCTCGATAGCCTCGATCCCGAGCGTTTCAAACAGATGACCCGCACCGGCGATCTGGCACAAGTGATCGACGGCATCGATGCCGCGCGCCAGGCCGGTTTCACTCGTACCAAGCTCAACTGCGTGGTGATGCAGGGCCGCAACGATCACGAGATCAATGATCTGGTGAGTTTTGCCATCGACCGTCAGCTCGATATTTCTTTCATCGAGGAAATGCCGCTGGGGATCATCAGCGACCACAGCCGTGCCGAGTCGTTTTTTTCCAGCGTGCAGGTGCGTGAAAAAATCGCCGAGCGCTACACCCTGATCGACTCGACGGAATCGACTCAAGGGCCGTCGCGCTATTGGCGTCTGGCCGAGGCTCCGCAGATTCGCCTGGGGTTTATCTCGCCGCACAGCCACAACTTCTGCGGCACCTGCAATCGGGTGCGGCTCACCGTCGAAGGTCGCCTGCTACTGTGTCTGGGTAACGAACATTCGGTGGATTTGAAAGCGGTGCTGCGCGCTCATCCAGGGCATCCGCAACGTCTGGAGAACGCCATCATCGAGGCGATGAAAATCAAACCGTATCGGCATAATTTCGAAATCAACGACGAGATCCAGGTCGTACGCTTCATGAACATGACCGGCGGCTGATCCGCCGCTTTCCTGGGGGCACACTGCTCAGTCCCCGAAACAGTCGTTTACACGCCCGCAGATTCCCCCTTACTATCCGGGCACACCGGTTGAGGGGTCAGTCCCGCCGCCGACGTTTTCCGCCAACGGAAACATGCGTTATGAGCACGTCACTACAACAATCAGAATCGTTGAACGTCTCTACTCTGCGCGCCCTCTCTCACAGGGGCGGCGTATGAATCGTATCGTCAATCTCCCAATGGCCCTGCGCCGTTCCAAGCTGCGTCACTCCGCACGCCCGCCGGATATCGCCCGCTGATTCCCGTCAGTCAATAAAGAACCATTGTGGCGAGGGAGCTTGCTCCCGCTGGACTGCGTATCAGTCCCGCCTTTTTGGGCCCGCTTCGCGAGCCATCGGGGATAAATCCCCTCGCCACAGTTTCAGTGACACGTCTGACTGACGGATTACTTTTCGATATTCCTTGCCAGGACGCCCTTAGCCGCGTCCGGCCTGAATCTGCGCGCCTGTGCGGCGCCAACGTGAGTGTTTGCCATGAAATTCGCAGCCATTGAAGACGCACGTCTGTTCCTTGAACAAAACCCCGACATCGACATGATCGAGCTGTTCATCCTCGACGCCAACGGCGTGCCGCGCGGCAAGCTGTTGCACCGCGAAGAACTGCTCGCCGTGTATGAAAGCGGTCGCCCGCTGCCCAGCACCATCCTCGGTCTGACCGTGCAAGGTGAGGACGTCGAGAACTCCGGCCTGGTCTGGGATGTCGGCGATATCGACTGCCGCGCCTATCCGCTGGAAGGCAGTCTGGTGCGCCTGCCGTGGCGCAAGATTCCGACTGCTGCGGTGCAGGTCAGCATGCACCCGACCGAGGGCATGCCCGCCAGCATTGCCGACCCGCGACACCTGCTGATCAAGGTCATCGACGGCCTCAAGGCCGAGGGCTACAACCCGGTGATGGCCTGCGAGCTGGAGTTTTATCTGCTCGATGCCAAACGCGATCACAACGGGCGACCGCAACCGGCGCTGGATGCTGACGGCGGTCGACCGCGACATACCCAGGTCTACGGATTGCGCGAGCTGGAACAGATCGAACCGTTCCTCGCCGACCTCTACAGCGCCTGTAAACTGCACGGCATTCCGGCGCGTACGGCAATCTCGGAATACGCACCGGGTCAGGTGGAAATCACCCTCGAACACGGCGATGCGCTGGAGGCGATGGACCAGGCGGTGCGCTACAAGCGACTGGTCAAAGCCGTGGCGCACAAGCACGGCATGCAGGCGACGTTCATGGCCAAGCCGTTCGATGATCTGGCCGGCACCGGCATGCACATGCATGTCAGCCTCGCCGATGACGAGGGGCGCAACTTGTTCGCCTCCGAAGACCCGGCCGGCACACCGCTGCTGCGCACGGCAATTGGCGGCATGCTCGCCTCGTTGCTCGATTCGCTGCTGCTGTTTTGCCCGAACGCCAACTCCTACCGGCGTTTTCAGGCCAACAGCTACGCGCCACTGGCGCCGACCTGGGGCGTCGACAACCGCACCGTCAGCCTGCGTGTACCCGGCGGCCCGGCCAACACCCGGCACATCGAACACCGCATCTGCGGCGCCGATGCCAACCCGTATCTGGCGGCGGCGGCGATTCTTGCCGGCATTCATCGTGGCATTCGCGAGAACCTTGATCCGGGCGCGCCGGTTGAGGGCAACGGCTATGCACAAGCCAAGGAATTGCTGCCGACCGATTGGTTGACGTCGTTGCAGGCACTGGAAAATTCGGTGTGGGCGCGCGATGCGCTGGGGCAGGAATTTCTCGGGGTGTATCTGGCGGTGAAGCGTGCCGAGTATCGGCAGTTCATGGCTGAAGTGGGTGAGCAGGATTGGCGGTGGTATCTGACCGAGGCCTGATTACACCACTGCAACCTGTGGGAGCTGGCTTGCCAGCGATGGGGTCGGCACCTTCAGCATCTCTGGTGACTGACACTCCGCTATCGCTGGCAAGCCAGCTCCCACAGGGGACTGCATCCTGTCTCCCGAATTTGTGTGGAAATTAAAATGACCAATCGCTGCAATTCCTACTACACCGCCACCCTCAACCACGAGACCGACTACTCGACCCTGCAGGGCCGGCACAAGGTTGATGTGGTGATCATCGGCGGTGGTTTCACCGGCGTCGCCACCGCAGTCGAACTCGCCGAAAAAGGTTTGAAGGTCGCCATCGTCGAAAGTAACAAAATCGGCTGGGGCGCCACCGGGCGCAATGGCGGGCAGGTCACCGGCAGCCTCTCCGGCGACGGCGCGATGCGCAAACAGATGCGCCCGACACTCGGTGACGAGGTGGACGATTTCATCTGGCACCTGCGCTGGCGCGGACATGAAATCATCAAACATCGCGTGGAAAAATACGCCATCCAGTGCGACCTCAAACACGGCCACCTGCACGCCGCGTACAAGCCAAGCCACATGACCGATCTGCGCAAGGACTACGAAGAAGCCGTGCGTCGCGGTCTGGGTGACGAGGTCAGCCTGCTCGACCGCAGCCAGGTGCGCGATCTGCTGCAAAGCGACCTCTACCACGGCGCGATCAAGAACACCCGCAACATGCACCTGCACCCGCTCAACCTGTGCATCGGAGAAGCGCGGGCGGCGGAAAGTCTCGGTGCGCTGATCTTCGAAAACAGCGAAGTGCTGGAGATCATTCACGGTGACACACCAGGCGTGAGAACTGCCCATGGCCAGATCGACGCCAACCAGGTGATGCTGGCCGGCGACGTCTATCACAAGCTCGAACCCGGCCAGCTCAAAGGCAAGATTTTCCCGGCCATGGGCGGCATTGTCACCACCGCACCACTGGGCGATCTGGCCAGGCAAATCAACCCCGAAGACCTCGCGGTGTACGACTGCCGCTTTGTCCTCGACTACTACCGTCTCACCGCCGACGGTCGTCTGCTGTTTGGCGGCGGCGCCAACTACAGCGGCAAGGACTCACGCGACATCGCTGCCGAACTGCGCCCGTGCATCGAGCAGACTTTCCCGGCGCTCAAAGGCGTGCAGATCGATTATCAGTGGAGTTGCGCGATGGGCATCGTCATCAACCGCATCCCGCAACTGGGGAAACTCTCGGACAACGTCTGGTACTGCCAGGGTTACTCGGGGCATGGCATCGCCACGACGCACATCATGGGCGAAATCATGAGCCGGGCGATTACCGGGCAGATGGAGCAGTACGATACGTTTGCGGCATGTCAGCACATTCGCGTGCCGATGGGGGATTTGCTCGGCAATCCGTTGCTGGCGGCGGGGATGTGGTATTACCAGATGCTTGAAAAATTGCGTTGACTGCACTGCCACCCGCCCGCCGCGTGCGCATTCCTGATCGGCCACGGTCACTGTAGGAGCTGCCGCAGGCTGCGATCTTTTGATCTTGTTTTTTACAATCAAAGTCAAAAGATCGCAGCGTGCCGCAGCTCCTACAGGGTTGAGCGCTGATTACAAAATTCAGTCAGGCAACTGCTCCACCTCAATCCCCAACCGCCGATAATCCTCAACACTGCCCGATGCCAGATGCTGCTCGGTAATCAGCGTATGCACGCGATTGCACGGCGTCACCACAAACGGCTCGACCGCCCCTAGCTTGTCCGCCGTGGTCACAGCAATCACCTGCGCAGCGCTCTCGAACAATGCCTGCTTCACCGGCACCTCATCGAAATACAGCGAGCTCAACCCGACTTCCGGATGAATCGCGCAGACCCCGGTAAACAGCACGTCAGCCTTGATACTTTGCAGCAGCCGTACGGTTTCGTGGCCGCTGACTGACATCGTCGCCAGATTGAGTTGCCCGCCCGCAAGAATCACCTTGATGCCTTGGTATTCGGCGAGTGTGATCGCGGTCATTGGCGACGTGGTAACAGCGGTGATCCGGATGTCCGCAGGCAATGAGCGCGCGATCTGCAACGTGGTGGTGCCGGAATCGAACAGCACGATCTGGCCGTCCTTGACCCGTCCGGCAGCGAGCTGCGCCAGGCGGGTCTTCACTTCATCGGTTTCGCTGATGCGGGTGAAGTAATCCTTGCCGGTGTCTTTGGGCCGCGGCAACGCCCCGCCGTGTACGCGCTGCACGAGCCCGGCGTTATCGAGTTCGGCGAGATCGCGGCGGATCGTATCTTCGGACACCGCAAAATGCTGGCTCAGCTCGGAGGCCATAACCTTGCCGTCGCGTTCCAGGATCAAAAGGATTTTCTGTCGGCGCAGGGACGGTAGCTCGGTGACGGAATGGTCGTGCATGATTCTGCCTGTTTGTGCTTGTAATTGCAGGTTTCGCGCAGATTAGCGAAAGCGTCGGGCAAACACAAACAGGCAGCTATCGATTGCTTCGATCATTGGAATCGACAAGCCGAATTTTTCCTTTGCATTCAACCTGTTCAGAATGACGCCACTCTAAACAGGCCAGGATGGACCCCGCATGAATCTCAATTTCGCCTTCGCTTGCATGATCGTTGTGTCGTTCGCGGTTGCCCTCGGCCATGCCTGACGGTCACACCGTCGCGGCCAAATGTTCGCGAAACCATTTGTGCGCCGGATCGCGATGCAGCCGTTCGCCCCAGAACATCGCCATCTCGTAGCCCGGCACTTCCAGCGGCGCGTCGACCACTTGCAGTGCCGGGTTGCCGCGCACCAAGCGTGACGGCAGCATCGCCACCAGATCGGTGCTCGCCAGTGCCGACATCACCATCAGAAAGTGCGGCACCGACAACACCACTTTACGCTGCAACCCGACATCGGCCAGCGCCTTGTCAGTCCCCCCGAAAAAGCCCCCGCCTTCGCGCGAAACCATCACGTGTTCCAGCGCACAGAACTCATCGCGGCTCGGTTTACGCTTCAGCTTCGGATGCCCGATTCGACCGGCCAACACGTAGTGCTCGGTGAACAGTACACGTTGATGCAACTCCAGCGGCGCTTCTTCAGTGATGTGCAGCGCCAGATCAAACACCCCTTGCTCGGCTTGCTTGACCAATTGCGGCGGCGTCAGGTCGATCACCGCCAAACGCGTGCCCGGCGCCTTTGCCCGTAACCCGCTCAGGGCCGGCAGGACGATGGTCGATTCGCCGTAGTCCGTCGCGGCGATTCGCCAGGTGTGCGCCGCCTGCGCCGGGTCGAACGCACTGGCCGGCGCCACCGCGCGTTCCAGTGCCTCTAGCGCCTCGCGCAACGGCTCACGCAATTCATCGGCACGCGCCGTCGGGCGCATGCCTCGGGGGCCGGGCAGCAACAGCGGATCGGCGAAGATGTCGCGCAACTTGGCCAGGTGAACACTCACCGACGGCTGCGACAGGTTCAACCGTTGCGCGGCGCGGGTGACGTTGTGCTCTGCCAGCAACACGTCCAGGGTCAATAGCAGATTGATATCCAGTCGCCGTAAATTATTCATCTCTATACCAGATATGCCAGACATTCATTTCCAATATACCTGTTGAACGCCGATCCTGCCCTCACTCAGCAACGGAGCTTCAACATGAAAGTACTACTGGTTTACGCCCACCCCGAACCCACCTCGCTCAATGGCTCACTCAGGGACTTCACCGTCCAGCGCCTGCAAGCTGCGGGGCATACCGTGCAGGTTTCCGACCTGTATGCGATGAACTGGAAAACCACACTCGACGCCGACGATGCCCCCGCCCGCGACGACAGCCAGCCGTTTCATCCATCGCTGGACTCCAAACTCGCCTACGCCCAAGGCACCCAAGCCGCCGACATCACCGCCGAACAGGAGAAACTGCTGTGGGCCGACGCGCTGATTCTGCAATTCCCGCTGTGGTGGTTCTCGATGCCGGCGATCCTCAAGGGCTGGGTCGAACGTGTCTACGCCTACGGGTTTGCCTACGGCGTCGGCGAACACTCCGACAGCCGTTGGGGCGAGCGTTATGGCGAAGGGAAAATGAGCGGCAAACGGGCGATGTTGATGGTTACGACCGGAGGCTGGGAGTCGCACTACAACCCACGAGGGATCAACGGGCCGATTGATGACCTGCTGTTTCCGATCCAGCACGGGGTACTCCACTACCCCGGTTTTGACGTGCTACCGCCCTTCCTGGTTTATCGCACCAGCCGCATGGATGAAACGCGGTATGCGCAGACAACTGATGAACTGGGACGGCGACTGGATGAGTTGTGGAGCACGCGGCCGATTGCGTTTCGACAGCAGAATGCGGGGGATTACGAGATTCCGGCGTTGACGTTGAAAGACGATGTTGCACCGGATCTGGTCGGGTTTGCTGCACATATCAAGTAGAGCGTTATGCAAACCCGTGGCGAGGGGACTTATCCCCTCGCCACAATAAATTCCAATTCAAAATCAAGGCGAAACCACTTTGGCGGTACGCACAAACAGCGCATGAGCCTTGTCCCAGAAATTCCCCCCCAGCACGAAGAAACTGCCAACAAACATCAAATCCCCAAGCAACTGCATCTGCCACAGATTGGGCCGCAACCCTGGCCAGAAGTTATCGAAATACGGTTCCAGAAAGGACGACAGCAACGGCAGGCAAAACATCACCACGCCAATGCGATGGCGCGTCGGCCCGACCTCGTCCACCGGGGCTGGAATGATCCCCGAGACGTAACGCCCGATCGTGCGCTTTAGCTCGGCAAATCCGGCCTTGCCCATCACCGCGATCACCACCAGCAACAACACCTTGTTGCTGATAAACAGCACGCCGGTCAGCGCTGCGACTTTCGAGCCGGGCACATCAAGTGCAGCCGCCAGCGGCACCATCAGCCACGAACCGAGCATCAGGCAAATGATCCCCACGCCAACCTTGAAGCGCCAGGTTGCGGGAGCCGGCGGGGTCAGCGGATCTTGGGCAGTGTCCATGGTTTCTTACCTGTCTGGGTGGAGTTCCGTTGCCTGCAAAGCGTAGCAGCAGATTCGCCCGAGCAACCTGTAATCCTCGGTCTATGCTCCAGTGATATTTGCGGCCTGGGAAACGCGTAATGCCTGCAACAACAACCCTGTTCACGCGGCCCGGTCACCTGCTATTACTTGGCGCCTTGAGCTTAAGCGGCTGCGTGCGCCTGGGGCCGGATTTTCAGCCGCCAGGCGAAGCGTGGAGCAAACAATGGAACAGCACGGCTCTGGAGCAGGCCAGTGAGCGCGCCGCGCAACCGGATCTGCGCCAGTGGTGGCAGGTCTTCGCCGACCCGGTGCTGGATCGCCTGATCAGCGAAGCCGATGCGCGCAACAGCAGCCTGAAAATCGCGGGCCTGCGCGTGCTCGAAGCCCGCGCACAACTGGGCATCGCCGAAAGCGGTCGCTACCCGCAATTGCAACAGGTCGGCGTCGACAGCCTGTATGTCGACCGTCAGCAGTCCGGCGGCAACAATCCGCAGGATCTGCACTTCTGGCAGCACAGCGCCGCATTTGATGTTGGCTGGGAACTGGATTTCTGGGGCCGCTTCAGTCGCGCCATCGAGTCTTCCGATGCGCAATATTTTGCCGCGCAAGCCAACTATGAAGACGCCCTTGTATTGCTGCGCGCACAAGTTGCCGACACCTATTTCTCCCTGCGCACCACCGAAGCGCGGCTGCGCGTCGCCCGGGAAAATGCTGTGCAGCAAAAGCGCAATTTCGAGATCACCGAACAACTCTTCAACAGCGGCCAGAGCGCCGAACTCGATCTGCAACAGGCGAAAACCCAATACCTCGGCACGCTGAGCAGCATCCCGGCGTTCGAAGATCAACTGCTGCGCACCCGCAATGCGCTGGCGGTGCTGGTTGGCCAGCCGCCCGGTGGCGCGGCATTGCTGGCCGAACAAACGGCATTGATTCCACTGGTTGATCGCGCGGTGCTGCAAGACGTCCCGGCCAACCTGCTGCTACGCCGTCCCGATGTGCGCGCGGCGGAGCTGAACGTCGCTGCGCAATCGGCGCTGGTCGGTGTCGCTGAAACCGATCTGTATCCATCGCTGACGTTGCTCGGCAGCATCGTCTGGTCTACCGACTCCCTCAGCGCCACACCGCGCAGCCTCGACCTGATCGGTGGGCCGAGCCTGCGCTGGAACATCTTCGATTACGGGCGCATCCGCAACAACATACGGGTGCAGGACGCGCGCTTGCAGCAACTGATCGAAGCCTATCGCGACAAGGTCCGCCAAGCCGCACGCGAGGCCGACGACGCCGCCAGTGGCTTGAGCAAAGCGCTGGAACGCGAGCGGATTCTGCGTGAGGCCGAAGGCGCCGCGCGGCGTTCACTGGTGCTGGCCAACACGCAATACCGCGAAGGCTATTCGGACTTCCAGCGCGTGCTCGACGCGCAACGCGCGCTGCTGGAATTGCAGGACAACTATCTAGTCAGTCGCAGCAACGCCGTGAGCAACCTGATCGCCCTCTACAAATCCCTGGGTGGCGGTTGGCAAAGCACTTCGCCGCAGATCGATGAACCGACCCGCGAACAGATGCAACAACGCACAAATTGGGGCGACTTGCTCACCGCGCCGCCCGCCCAACCGCTGTATCCACTCCCGTCGCAGGACAGCCGCCATGACTGACGCCGCACCTCCCGCCCCGGCTCCGACTCCCGCGCCGGCCCCGACCGATCCGGCCAAAAAAGGCATCCGCTGGGTGCTGCTGTTGATTGTGCTGAGCCTGGCCTGGTATCTGCTCGCCGACCGCTACACGCCTTATACCCAGCAGGCGCGGGTCGGCGCATTCGTGATTCCGGTGGCGGCGGAAGTCGCCGGTCGGGTGATCCGGGTCAACGTGCGCAACAATCAGGACGTCAAGGCTGGCGACGTGCTCTTTGAACTCGACCCGCAGCCGCTGCAAATCGCCGTGGATCGGGCGAAAGCCGATCTGGAGTCGACCCGCCGTCAGGTCGGCGCCAGCACCGCCGGCATCGCTTCGGCGCAAGCCTCGCTACGCGCCGCGCAAGCCAACGAGCTCAAGACGCGGCAAGACAATCAACGCCTGGAAGGTTTATACAAAGAGGATCCGGGCACCATCTCCGTGCGCTTGCTTGAAGTATCGCGAGCCAACCGCGAACAAGCGGTCGCCCAAGTCGCCGCCGCCCGCGCCGAAGTGCAGCGCGCGCAGGAGCAGGAAGGTGGCAACACCGACACCAACGCGCAGCTGCGCAGCGCTGCCTCGGCATTGGCAAAAGCCGAACTGGATCTGGCCAACACTCGCATCGGCGCACGTTCGGCCGGGTTGATCACCGACCTGCGCACCGACGTCGGCCAGTTCACCGCTGCCGGCAGCCCGGTGATGACCCTGATCGCCATTCATGATGTGTGGATCAGCGCCGACCTCACCGAAAACAACCTCGGCCGCGTGCAGCCCGGAACGCCGGTGGCCATCGTCCTCGACGCGCTGCCCGGCGAAGTCCTCGATGGCCGAGTGCGCAGCGTCGGTTATGGCGTCAGCGTCGGCCAGACGCCCGCGCCCGGCACCTTGCCAAGCATCCAGAACAGCCGTGACTGGCTGCGTCCGGCGCAGCGTTTTCCGGTGATTATCGAGCTCACTGAGGAGGCGAAAAAACGCCTGGTCGACAGCCGCGCGATCCGAGCCGGTGGTCAGGCTGAAGTCATGGCCTTCCCCACCGAAGGCAACCCGCTCAATCCGCTGGGGCGGCTGTTTGTCGGGCTGATGAGCTGGCTGTCGTATGCCTACTGAGCGCAGCGTCCCGGCGCAACGGGCGTTGCGCCTGGCGTTCGGCACCGCGCTGTGCACCGCCGTCAGTTATGCGCTGGCGCTGCCGCTGGCGTTTATCTCGCCAGTATTGGCGGTGCTGCTGCTGGCCAGTCTGCCCCGACCATTGCCGCTCAAAGGTGCGCTGGTGCTGGCGTTGGTCGCGGCGCTCACCACCAGCATCGGCCTGCTGCTGATGCCGCTGCTGCGTTACTACCCGGTGAGTGGCGTGTTATTGATCGGCCTCGGTTTGTTTCTAGTGTTCCGCTTTGGTTTGCGCGGCGGCAACCCGCTGATCGTGACCTTTCTGGTGATCGGCATCACCATGATCTCCGCCGCCGGGTTCGCTGAATTCGATCTGGCGATAGCGGTGATTGGTGCGTTGGTCAAAGGCCTGTTGCTGGCAGTCGCGGTGGTCGGCGTCAGCCACGCATTATTCCCGGAACCGGCAAACAGCCCCGTCCCGCCCAAGCCGCCCGCCATGCCCGCCGACGAGGTACCGCGCGTGGCCCTGCGCGCCACGCTGATCGTGCTGCCAACCTTTTTGCTGGCCCTGAGCGACCCGGCCAGCTATATGCCGATCATCCTCAAAGCCGTCAGCCTCGGCCAACAAAGCTCCACGACAAACACTCATCACGCGGGGCGTGAACTGGTCGGTTCGACCCTGCTCGCCGGCGTTTTGGCGGTGCTGGTGTGGTGCGGATTAAGCCTTTTCGTGCACTTGTGGATGTTCTTCCTGTGGATGTTGCTGATCGGGCTATGGCTGGCGCGCAAACTCTATCGCCTCAGCCCGACGCAATTCAGCCCGGGGTTCTGGCTCAACACCCTGATAACGATGATCATCCTGCTCGGCCAATCGGTGCAGGACAGCGCGGCAGGCAAAGACGTCTACACAGCGTTTGCCGTGCGCATGGGCCTGTTTATCCTGGTAACGCTTTACGGCGTTTTGATGATGCACCTACTCCAAGGGCACAGAACCCGCCGTCAAGGCGTGACCTGATAGCCGCGTCCTTGCAAACACCCGGTGTAGGCACTGGAACTGGCCGCGGCATCGGTTTTGCTCTGCGCGCGACGCTCTTGCCGCTGTCGAGAGCCACCGACTACCGCACCGGCCGCAGCGGTTTGCTGGGCACGGTTCTGTCGGTAATCCTGCTTGCGATCATCGTCGACGCGGTCGTAAACCTCATCGTGTTGACGACCGCGGACTTCAGAACCTGCGGCTCCAGCGGCGGCACCGACAGCGGCCCCCTTCAGACGCCCACCCGCCTGGGGTGTTGAAGTCGTTGAAGTCGATGCGATGGAGTGGCAGTCGTTGATGTCGATCTGGGTTTGCTGGGAGGTCTGACCTTTGAGCGGGACGATGGATTCGGCGCTGACGTGAGTGGCGTACAGGGCAGCGATCATCAGCGCGATGGACGTTAGGCGATTCATGATTACCTCCGGCGGGGCCTGGGGTTGGCGGTGATGCGGGGTAATGAGGGAGTGTAGTTCATGGTGCCGAGGAAGAATTCTTGAGGGGCGACGAATCTGACTGACACCCCTCACAGTGATGGATACCATCAAGACACCTTCATTTTCCCAGTTCACGGATCTCGATGCGTCGTTTACTCAGCCGAATCACCGCACTCATCAAGCCTGAAGCCAGGCCAATTTTTGCCGGATACAACCTAAAAGCCCTTCAGTCGTACTTTGTGACACCGTTATCGTCCATCAAGCTGCCAAACCTGTCTGGGACCACATCGCTGGAGCAATCCGGAGTATCTGCCTACCACATCTCACTTTTGACTGAAATCAAAGACGCCAGTAGTTTCCAACGATTGGTCGACTCGTCCTTCCGAAAGGTCAAGGAAAGCGCATTCAACGGTCTAACGAAGTTTGAATATGAAGAGCCCCTGAGCAACGAGCGTCTGATATTTTTCACCTCAAACCAAGAGTTCAACGCCGTTTCTATTCAGCTGGTAACAAACAGCGTCAGGTTTCTTGACTTGTTGAGCCGCGAAAAAATCGCTGTCCCCCCACCGTTGGTTGCCTTCGAGAGTTATAACCCTTCGTGGTGGGGAGGGAATATGCAAGGTGCCCAAGGTTTCTACAACGAGCGCTATTTCCTGCCGTTTTTTACTTGTATGAGCGACGCTGAAAAACAGCGCTATTACGCAAGATTCAATGCCAGCGCCGAGTGGATAGAACAACTGGAGTTGATCTACAGCGATGATTGATTCGTTCAGGCCCCCTCACGCCCCCGCCGTACCTGCACCAACAGCGCCGGCGCAAAATGCAGCAGCACCATCCGCGCCAAATGGTGGGTGAGGATAAACACCACATTCAGTCCGCCCGCAAACGCGACAATCGCAATCGTCTCGATCGCCCCCGGCATGTACGCAAGCCATAAGGACAGCGGATCACTCCCCAAAAATCGCGCCGCCACTTCGGCAAACGCCGCCGCGACCACGATCATCAACCCGACCGAAACCAGCGCCGTGCGGCCATGCCGGCCCAACTCCTTGACGCCCAATCCCTGAAATCGCGAGCCGATTCGTACACCCAGAATCAGTGCCGCCAGATTCAAGCTCCAGTCCGGCATGTGAAAACCGTGTAGCCATCCTGCTTTGACGAAAACCGCCGTGATGATGATCGCCGTGAGCATAAACGGCGCCGGCACGCCGATCACCAGCAGCAAGCGTCCAAGCACGACACTCAAGCCGATCACCGCAAACACGGTCAGTGCCATCCCGGTCGTCAACGGAGCGCTTTCAATCACCGCCACCGATGCCTGTCCCGGAATCAAAAAGCTCACCAGCACGGTGATCAGCAACAGCCGCATCAGGTGCACGATGATGACTTTGCTTGAGGCCTTTTCCGACTCCAGCAAATCGAAAACCGCTGCCAATGCGCCCGGGTATACCGCCAACAATGCATCAGTGCGATTCCACCCTGCCCCGCGCGTCAGCCACAGCGCGGCCAACGTAATCTGCACGATCAGACACAGCAGCAACACGCCAAGGCTCGGCAACATGGCCGATGCCGTCGCACTGTCCCACGCCTCGAACATCAGCCCCGTGGCGATTCCCAGCGCCACCTGTATGTAGCCCAAGCCATAAGGCGTCACGGGTGCGAAACCTGATTTAGTGGCGACCAATGCGGTGACAAGAATCGAGCCCAACAGCAAACCGTGAGGCACGCCGAGGGACTGCAACACCGCGCCAAACCCGGCGGCGATCAACAAACAGAGAATGGATTTCATAGATGCCTTCCTGGCAATTAAACTCGATCCCCTGTAGGAGCTGCCGAAGGCTGCGATCTTTTGATCTTGCTCTTAAAAAGATCAAAAGATCGCAGCCTTCGGCAGCTCCTAAATGGGGATTGCGTGGTTTTATGAACGCAACCGGCCAATCGCGCGCCGATACTTCTCGATCCGCTCCAGATCCTCCCAACTCGGCGAGGCTATCCGCGAGAGGTCGCTGTTCTCTTCCAGATCAGCCAATTTCACCACGCGACCGATCGGGTTCTGCGCGGCGCGTTCGACGAAATCCTCGTAGGACTCGCCGGGCACTTTGGTCACCGATTCGATCGCGCTAATCACGCCTTCGCTGAAACCTTCCTTGCGAAGGTCATCGAGACTGATTTCGCAATCCTCGACCACATCGTGCAGCACCGCGACGATGCGTTCTTCCAGCGTAGTCATGCGCAGCATCACCTTCAGCGGATGCAAAATGTACGGCGCGCCGCCCTTGTCCACCTGCCCGGCGTGCGCAGTGGCAGCGATGGCAATGGCGCGTTCCAGTGTTTGAGTCATAAGGGTTTCCTTGGGTTAAACGCCATACCGGCCGCCGACATGAATATTGCGCTGAGTCAGGTGCCAATCACGCTCTAACGCCCCACTGGGTCGCAGTGACGTTCGAGAATCAACGAAACCAGCGCCGCTTGATCCGCTCCCGGGTGCGCATCGATCACCTGCGCGACCCACGCGCAATCGGCTTTCTTCAAATGCTCGCGCCATTCACCGGGCCAGGCGTCCAGTTCATCCCGCGCCAACCAGCGCGCACCGCCCTGCCCACCATGCCCTCCAGCAGTCGACTGTTCGAAACAAAAAGGCGTGGCCGGTTGTGACAGGTCGATGTTGAAGATGTAGACGTCGTGGGTTGGGTGCTGCGACGTGGGGGCGTTGTTGCGGCTGCTGATCTCGATCATGAGCAAATTCCAATCCATGGGTGCTAGATGTGTCCGATTGTTTCTCAATCTAGATGAACAGCGCAAATCAAAAACCTGATTGAACCTCCGCCCCTCAAGTAATCTCGAAACTAAAAGCGCCTAATCATTGATCAGAACCGGCGCCATTGAAGAGGAAATACCGATGAACATTCGATTCCTGCTTCTGATCGCCACCTTCAGCGTCATCCCCACCTGCGTCATGGCCGAAGGCTGCGACGTCCAGACCCGCTCCTCCAGCTCCGCCGTGCCGGCAGTATCCGGACACAGTTGCTATGAATACGAAGGCACGCCGGTCAACGCCATCGACTGGTCGTGCAGCAACGAAAGCAAAGACATGGTTAACGCCGTCAAGAAAAAGGTCCAGCAATGCGACGACCATTACCAGGCCACTTGCATCGCCACCCTCACCCAGGAATCGCTCGCCAACCCGCATTCCACCAGCAAGGACAAAAACGCCAAGGCGTTGAACATCCCGGATGGCGCGCAGGTAACCACGTATTACTACGGCGCGGAGGATTTGGGGCAGGCGAAGATTGATTGTGAAAGTGGTGGGGGGAGTTGGAAATCGAAGTAATGGTTGTTTAGCGCACATAAAAAAGGGACACGGCTGGGTGTTCCTTTTTCTGCTTCGACTTAATCACTGTGGTGAGGGGATTCATCCCGGACGGGTAGCGAAGCGACCCCAAACTCGTGAGCCAGATTCTTCTGACACACCGTGGGCGCCGGTTTACGACGACTGCGTCGCCGAACGGGGATAAATCCCCTCGCCACAGGGTGCTGGTTGCGTCCTACAGGTCGGTTGTGGCTTTTGCAATTGCTGCCTAGAGTGGGGCTGTCGCTGACAAGATTTTCAGCAACAGGGTTTCGCAGCCCTGACGATACGTGTAGTAACCTAGCGCCCCAAAAAACGGTGGCGGTCGCACCCGCGTCCGAAATCCGTTCAATGGTGGCCGTGTGTGGGAGATCTTCGGATCTGCCGGGTTCCTCGTATCCTCGGTCTGCGAACCCGCACATAGCTACCACCCTTCGATTCGCAGCGAATGGCAGTAGCTTCTCTCAAAGATACGAGGAAGTTTTACTTATACCGACAGACAAACCGCTCCACCACTACGCCCACATGTCCCACCCCGCCACCGACAACCTCGTCCTACTCATCAACCTCGTTGACACTTCGGAATAATCACCTCCTGACTTCCGCGCCCCTTGTAAGACGCGTCTGAACATCATCAACAGCGAACCGACGCCTCACTGTTCCGGCTTTAGTTGACGGTTACTCTTCAAACAAGAGTTTTCCATTCAATAAAGCAGAGCATCCATGGCCAACCACAGTTACATGAGCATTACCGGAAACCGACAAGGACTGATCTCCGCCGGCTGTTCCGACACTAATTCCATCGGCAACAAGTGCCAACTGGGTCACCTTGACGAAATAATGGTACTGGCCTACTCGCATAACATGACCACCGGCAATAACGGCGGCGTTACCGCTGACCGTGGCAAACACCTGCCGATCATGATCACCAAGAACATCGACAAATCCTCACCACTACTGTCCGCCGCACTTCATGAGCGTGAAGTGCTGGACTGCACAATCTTCTTCTACCGAACCTCCCCCGCTGGCACGCAGGACAAATACTTCAAAATCCACATAACCGGCGCAAAAATCGCACACATCAACCTCCAGGTTCCCCACGCCATCCATTTGAACGACGCCCAGCCGCAAGAATTGGTGTCGTTTACTTATCGCGAAATCAGCTGGACACATATCCAGGCAGGCACGTGCGGTTTCAGCACTTGGGGAAATGACGATGAATGAGGATTCGTGTGACATCAACGATGTTACCCGGGCTGCTTCTGATCTGGTCGCATTCGGGTGCCAGATCGGCGCGATTCAACTGTATGACAGTTTCAATCAACTGCGATTTAGCGAGATCGTTTCGTCCTATGCGAATGAGATTATTCGGGCTGTTGATGAAGGCGTTATTAGTGCCAAACAAGGGTTGCAAGAGCTTAGGGAGGAACACGCTGAGTTATTGAACAAAGTATCGTTTTATGCTCAAAACGGTGTAGGTGTTGCAGCGGGGATGATGCAATTGCACATAGGTGCCATACAATTCTCCAGCAAAAGCCCACAAGGTATATTTGCAGGAGCACTCTATTCGGCGCACGGCATCAACAACATTCATGAAGGGGTAGTAAATATCTACAACGGCCCTGATGCTCAAAGCACAGTGGGTCCGATTCGTAAATTTTATCAATTTATGGCAAACGACATACATTTAGGAAACACTGCTTACTACAGCGTAGACTTAATTCTTTCCGGGTTTGGCATGCTGCAGCACGTGCGAAAACCAGGCTCAATGGAGTTATTCAATCACGACCCTATTAATTATGAACGAGCTTATAATCAAATGGGAAGTCTGGCTTTGGCACTCGAACTAATGACCGACAGCATAACAGTCAAAAACATAAACAAAGAAATAGAATTTCGACAAGATAATTAAATTACTTCTTTATCTTAAACTCATCACCAGACATCATGTACGCATAAAAAGAAGCAAAAACCACAAAACCTAACAACCTATAAACAACTTCAGACAGACTCACCAAATCCTTAATCGTGTAATAAAAAACCTCCTCAACAAACAACGCACAATTAAAGAGAATATATTGCTTCACCCATACAGGATACCGATCACTTCGGACGTTTCGCCCTCGCAACTCAGCCAGCTGATCAGGAAAGCAGTAGCGAAAATTAACATATAGAAGCAATACGCAAATCAGACCACTTACAATTTCTTTTACATCCTTCAACAATAAAAAAATCCCACTGAAAAAATTCACTTGCACTAACGCGCCAATACCACTCAAAGCAACAGTCAAGAAAAATAAAAATATTGTTTGAGTTATGAATCTTAACGTCATGACTTCACACGCCTCAAGAACGTCATATGGCACCCCTTTATCATTGAGCGCGAAACAAGACATTTTTCCCGAACACTCATAATCCCACCACACCTTCGCCCTAAAAAAATCGCGCGAAGCAATGTAAACATGCGAGATAATTCATCACGCCATTAACCCTGCATCATCACGCACTCATTCAGAGCCTTCCTACAAATGAAAACCCTCAAACCTACAAACCTTTCCTCGACTCAAAAAAAATCCGACGCCCTTCAACAAGGCGTCGGATTTACTTACAGCGTATGGTTTTTACCTAGAGCATCAATCAGAAGTTAGCAGGCGTATTCGCACTAATAATCTCAGCCTCATCCGCCCCGATATTGCGAAACTTATGCGGCAACGTCGTCGGAAAGTAATACCCATCCCCGGCATTCAACACGCTCACCGAGCCATCCACGGTCAACTCAACCGTCCCGCGCGTCACCAACCCACACTCCTCACCTTCCGAGTGAACAATCGGCTCTTCCCCGGAACTCGCGCCCGGTGCGTATTGCTCGCGCAGCAGGCGCATCTGGCGGCTCGGGACTGAGGCGCCGATCAGCAGCAGGCGCAGGCCGTGGCGGCCGAGGTCGGGCTGTTCGTTGGCACGGAAGACGTATTGATGTTCGCGTGGCGGCTGGTCGAAAGTGAAGAAGTCGGCCAGGGACATCGGGATGCCTTCGAGCAGCTTTTTCAATGAGCTGACGGAGGGGCTGACGCGATTCTGTTCGATCAGGGAGATGGTGGCATTGGTCACGCCGCTACGCCGGGCCAGCTCGCGCTGGGAGAGTTTGTAGCTTTCGCGTACTAGTTTGAGTCGAGAACCCGTATCCATGACTGCCTTATGTTGAGGTACTTAAGGGTAATGGGGGTGGGTGGCGGGTGACGCGCCGGGGCGCGGGTCACGTTGCTCCCGTGTCCCGGAACCGTGAAAGGCGGCTATTAAATCACGTTTGGTGGTGTTGCTCAGCAGGTTCGATGGGTGGTGCGGCAAAAGTCCTTCTTGCCTTGGTAATACGGACCTGTAGGAGTGAGCCTGCTCGCGATTGGATGGCACATTCACCATTATTTTTGACTGGATGACCGCCTTCGCGAGCAAGCTCGCTCCCACAGGGATTGGGGTGTTTCTGTGGGAAGGATGGTGACTGGGCTGGCCTCATCGCGAGCAGGCTCACTCCTACAATTTGATCATTGGTGTGTCAGTGGGAGTTATGGCGTCTTTATAGGCGCCATCGCTGGCAAGCCAGCTCCCACATTTGGATATCTGCGGTGTTGCGATAAGAAAAACCGGCGGGGTCTTGGGGCCGCCGCCGGGGAGGTAACTTAGATGCCGAAGCGGTCGCGCAGTGAGTAGTAGACGGCGCCGAGTGCGGTCAGTGGGGCTGAGAAGGTGCGGCCGCCGAGCATTGGCATGTGTGGCAGGGAGGCGAAAGCGTCGAAGCGTTCGGCATCGCCACGGATCATTTCCGAGATCAGTTTGCCGGCCAGGTGCGAGCAAGTGACGCCGTGGCCACTGTAGCCCTGCATGTAGTAAGCGTTTTTCTCGATGCGGCCGAATTGCGGCATGCGTGACATGGTCAGCAGGAAATTGCCGGTCCAGCGGTAGTCGATTTTCACGTCTTTGAGCTGCGGGAAGGTCTTGAGGATCTTCGGGCGGATCAGTTGTTCGATGTCGTCCGGCTCACGCGCGCCGTAGACCACGCCGCCGCCGTAGAGCAAACGGTTGTCGGCGGTGAGGCGGTAGTAATCCAACAGATAGTTGCAGTCTTCGACGCAGTAGTTGTTGGTGATCAGGCTGCGAGCCTGTTTCTCGGTCAACGGTTCGGTGACGACGATCTGCGAGCCGCACGGCATGCTTTTCGCGGTCACGCGGTTGTCGAGGCCTTGCGGCAGGTAGGCGTTACCAGCGATCAACAGGTACTTGGCGCGGACCAGGCCTTTGGCCGTGCGCACGACATTGGGCTCGCCGTAGGTGATTTCCACCGCGGCCGATTGTTCGTAGATCTTGCCGCCCAAACTAACGATGGCTGCGGCTTCACCGAGGGCCAGGTTCAGTGGGTGAACGTGGCCGCCCTGCAAATCGAGCAACCCACCTACGTAGGCATCAGAGCCGACTTCACGACGAATGTCCGCAGCGTCGAGCATCTTCAGATTGCGGTTGCCGTAGCGTTCCCAGTTTTTCTTCTGCTCGGCCAGGCCATTCAATTGTTTCTTGTTCATCGCCGCGAAGATACCGCCCGGACGGTAGTCGCATTTGATGTCGTATTGCTTGATGCGCGAACGAATGATGTCGGCGCCTTCGAAGATCATGCTACCGAGAATTTCCGCGGTCTTGTCGCCGTAGCGCTCTTCGATCACGTCAACGTCGCGGCTGTACGAGTTGACCAGTTGCCCGCCGTTACGGCCGCTCGCGCCGTAGCCGACCTTCGCCGCTTCCAGCACCGTGACTTTATAGCCAGCCTCGGCGAGGAACAGTGCCGAGGACAGGCCCGTGTAACCGGCGCCGATGATGCAGACGTCGCAATCCACCGCTTCTTCGAGGGTCGGAAAGTCGATGACTTCGTTGCGAGTGGCGGCGTAGTAGCTGTTTACGTGTTGTTGTTTCATAGGGTTCTCCGAGGGTCGCCGGCACACGCCAGCAACCGCCGCTGTAAAAGAGTTAGAGCTTGATCCAGGTCGCTTTCAGCTCGGTGTACTTGTCGAATGCGTGCAGCGATTTATCGCGACCGTTGCCCGACTGTTTGAAGCCACCGAACGGCGCGGTCATGTCGCCGCCGTCGTACTGGTTGACCCAGACGCTGCCGGCACGCAGGCCACGAGCGAAGGTGTGCGCCTTGCTCAGGTTGCTGGTCCAGACGCCGGCGGCGAGGCCGAAGATGCTGTCGTTGGCGATCTGCAGTGCTTCTTCAACGGTGTCGAAGGTGATCAGCGACAGTACCGGGCCGAAAATTTCTTCCTGAGCGATGGTCATGGCGTTGGTCACGCCGTCGAAAATCGCCGGTTGCACGTAAAGGCCACCGGTTTCTTCAAGGGTGCGCTGGCCACCGGCAATCAGCTCGGCGCCCTGCTCGCGTCCGATGTTGATGTAACGCAGCACGTTGTCGAGTTGACGCTGATCGACCACGGCGCCGACGGTGGTCGCCGGGTCGAGGGCGTGGCCGGGTTTCCACGCTTGCAGTGCTTCCACCAGCAGCGGAATGAACTGCTCACGGATCGAACGCTCGACCAGCAAGCGCGAACCGGCTGTGCAGACTTCGCCCTGGTTGAAGGCGATGGCGCCGGCCGCTGCTTGTGCCGCGGCGCGCAAGTCCGGTGCGTCGGCAAACACCACGTTCGGGCTCTTGCCCCCTGCTTCGAGCCAGACGCGTTTCATGTTGCTCTGGCCGGCATAAATCATCAGTTGCTTGGCAATCGCCGTGGAGCCCGTGAAGGCCAGCACGTCGACGTCCATGTGCAACGCCAGCGCCTTGCCGACGGTGTGGCCGAAGCCTGGCAGGACGTTGAACACGCCTTTCGGAATGCCGGCATCCAGTGCCAACTGCGCGATGCGGATGGCGGTCAGCGGCGACTTTTCCGAAGGCTTGAGGATGAACGAGTTACCAGCGGCCAGCGCTGGGGCGAATTTCCAGCTGGCCATGATCAGCGGGAAGTTCCAGGGCACGATGGCCGCCACCACGCCGCAAGGTTCGCGAGTGATCAGGCCAAGTTGGTCGTGCGGAGTAGCGGCCACTTCGTCGTAAATCTTGTCGACGGCTTCGGCGCTCCAGCGGATCGCGTTGGCAGTCGCCGGGATGTCGATGCTCATCGAGTCGCTGATCGGTTTGCCCATGTCGAGGGTTTCCAGCAGCGCCAGTTCATCCTGGTTCTGCAGGATCAGATCGGCAAAGCGGATCAGGATGCGCTTGCGCTCGGCCGGGGCTTTGTTGGCCCACACGCCGGATTCAAACGATTGGCGTGCGGCTTCGACGGCGAGGTTGGCGTCGGCTTCATCGGTGCTGGCGACGGAGGCCAGAAAACGGCCGTCAACGGGGCTCAGGCATTCGAAGGTGTCGCCGCTGATCGCCGTGCGGTATTCACCGTTGATGAACGCGCGGGATTCAATGGTCAGGGACTGGAAGCGTTGTTCCCAGTCGTTGCGGGTCGTTGTCATTGTTATGGCTCGACGAGGGGGTGGTGAGCAGCGGACGAACGCCGCCGATCAAAATCTGGTAACCCGATCCCCTGTAGGAGCTGCCGAAGGCTGCGATCTTTTGATCTTGACCTTGAAAAACAAAGTCAAAAGATCGCAGCCTTCGGCAGCTCCTACAGGGAATGGTGCTGGGCTTTAAACGGTATGCAGATACCAGTTGTACTCAAGGTCAGAGATCGAGTTCTCGAACTCGGCCAGCTCGCTTTCCTTGCACGCGACAAACACGTCGATGTACAGCGGGTCGATGTAGCGGGCCATGACTTCGCTGTCGTCCAGCTCGCGCAATGCGTCACGCAGGTTGTTCGGCAGGCTCTGTTCGTTCTGCTCGTAGCTGTTGCCTTCGACCGGGGCGCCCGGCTCGATCTGGTTGGTCAGGCCGTGGTGAACACCGGCCAGTACCGACGCCATCAGCAGGTACGGGTTGGCGTCCGCACCGGCTACACGATGTTCAATGCGCACAGCGTCAGCAGAACCGGTCGGCACACGAATCGCCACAGTGCGATTGTCGATGCCCCAGCACGGCGAGTTCGGCACGTAGAACTGTGCGCCGAAACGACGGTACGAGTTGACGTTCGGGCAGAGGAAGGCCATTTGCGCAGGCAGGGTCTCCAGCACACCGCCGATCGCATGTCGCAGCGCGGCGTTCTGCTCGGGATCCTCGCTGGCGAAGATGTTGTTGCCTTCTTTGTCCAGGATCGAAATGTGCACGTGCAGACCGTTACCCGCCTGGCCCGGATACGGCTTGGCCATGAAGGTAGTGTCCATCTCGTGGTCGTAGGCGATGTTTTTCACCAGACGCTTGAGCAGGACGGCGTAGTCGCATGCCTTGATCGGATCGGAGACGTGATGCAGGTTGACTTCGAACTGCGCCGGGGCGCTTTCCTTGACGATGGCGTCAGCAGGAATGCCCTGCTCTTTCGCGCCTTCGAGGATGTCTTGCAGGCAGTCGACGTATTCGTCGAGGTCGTCGATCAGGTAGACCTGAGTCGACACTGGGCGCTTGCCGGAAACCGGCGAGCGTGGCGACTGCGGACGGCCGTTCACGTTGTCCTGGTCGATCAGGTAGAACTCGAGTTCGAACGCTGCGCAAATGGTCAGGCCGAGGTCGTCGAATTTACGCACCACATTGGCCAGCACTTCACGCGGGTCAGCGAAGAACGGCTGGCCTTCGATCTCGTGCATGGTCATTAACAGTTGTGCGGTTGGGCGCTTCTGCCACGGCTCGATGCTTAGGGTGCCGGGGATCGGGTAGCAGATGCGGTCAGCGTCGCCGATGTCCAGACCCAGGCCGGTGCTTTCCACCGTGGAGCCATTGATGTCTAGGGCGAAAAGCGAGGCCGGCAGGTTGATGCCTTTCTCGTAAACCTTATGAAGACTGGTGCGTTCGATGCGCTTGCCGCGCACCACACCGTTCATATCCGCAATCAGAAGGTCGACGTACAAAACCTCAGGATATTTCTTAAGGAATGCGTTTGCTTCGTTGAGTTGAACGGTACGCAGAGGGACCGACATGATGCACCTATTTAGCTGTTAATTATTATGTTCACTGCTGTTTCGCCGAGCCAGTCAACCCGAACGGCAAAGTGAAGTCAATAGCGAACACCCTGCCGCTCAGCCTTTATTTTTAGGGCTTTTCTTGACACCTGCGTGCCAAAACAGGCGGCAGATGCCCGCCAATCATGAAGATTTGATGAAAGGCGTTTAGAATTTTTTACATGGCAGTTGTTAATTAAAATCAACGAGGCTAAGCTCCGGAAAAGCTCGTTCAAGTGTCAGACTCGAGGTGAATAAAAATGGCATTCAAGCCATTGATCGGCGTTACTGCGTGCGTCAAACAGATTGGCCTGCACCCCTATCACATCAGCGGCGACAAGTACGTTCGTGCTGTCAGCGTTGGCGCTCAGGGGCTGCCAGTGGTCATTCCTTCCCTTGGCAACCTGACTGAAATCGAGGACCTGCTCGGTCAACTCGACGGTCTGTTGCTGACCGGTTCGCCTTCCAACGTGGAACCCTTCCACTATCAGGGCCCGGCCAGCACTCCCGGCACGGATCACGATCCGGCGCGGGATGCCACCACCCTTCCTTTATTGCGTGCAGCCATTGCGGCGGGCGTTCCGGTGCTGGGCATTTGCCGCGGCTTCCAGGAGATGAACGTGGCATTCGGCGGCAGCCTGCATCAGAAGGTGCATGAGCTGCCGGGCATGCTCGATCACCGTGAAGCAGACAGCCCGGATGTGGCCGTGCAATACGCACCGGCTCATGCGGTCACTGTGCTTGGCGGTGGTGTGTTCGAAGCGCTGGAGTTGCCGGGCGAGTTTCAGGTCAACTCGATTCACAGTCAGGGCATCGACCGCCTCGCGCCCGGCCTGCGTGCCGAAGCGGTGGCGCCGGATGGTCTGATCGAGGCGATCTCGGTGGAGCACAGCCCGACCTTTGCCCTCGGCGTGCAATGGCACCCGGAGTGGCAAGTGCTCGACAACCCGAACTACCTGAAGATCTTCCAGGCTTTCGGTGAGGCTTGCCGCCAGCGTGCGGCGCGGCGTAACCAGCGCTGACACAACCAAAGAATACGTAACGATTTACTGCCCCCACGCAAGTCGGGTGTGCCTGCGCGCATCCGTCATTCGTGAAAAACAACACCCGTAATAACAACAAGTACGACCCAGGCAGCCAGGACGGCGGCGCCGAACAAGCCGGAGCAACCTGCCACAGACGCAGTCCCCTGTAGGAGCTGCCGAAGGCTGCGATCTTTTGACTTTGTTGTTAAAGATCAAGATCCAAAGATCGCAGCCTTCGGCAGCTCCTACAGGGACCGTGTGATGACGGGAATTGTTTTTCCAGGCTTGCAATCCACTTAAGCCAGGCCACGTTGGCCAGGCACTGAAACCTGTTGGGAGTTTCACATGGCAAACGCCTCCAGCACTTACAGGAAGGCACTTGAAGGTCATCAGCAACCGAAAAAGGTGTTGGTGAAAGTCGATCGTGTCACCAAGAAGTTCGACGAAACCACCGCAGTGGACGATGTATCACTGGAGATCCATCAGGGCGAAATCTTTGCCCTGCTCGGCGGCTCCGGCTCGGGTAAATCGACCCTGCTGCGCATGCTTGCCGGTTTCGAGCGCCCGACTGAAGGACGGATTCTGCTCGACGGCGTGGACATCACCGACATGCCGCCGTACGAGCGGCCGATCAACATGATGTTCCAGTCCTACGCGCTGTTCCCGCACATGACCGTCGCGCAGAACATCGCCTTCGGCCTCAAGCAGGACCGTTTGCCAGCCAGTGAAATCGACGCCCGCGTTGAAGAAATGCTGCGTCTGGTGCACATGACCCAATACGCCAAACGTAAACCGCATCAGTTGTCCGGTGGTCAGCGCCAACGTGTCGCCCTCGCCCGCTCGCTGGCCAAGCGTCCGAAGCTGTTGCTGCTCGACGAACCGATGGGCGCGCTGGATAAAAAGCTGCGTTCGCAAATGCAGCTGGAACTGGTTGAGATCATCGAGCGCGTCGGCGTGACCTGCGTGATGGTCACTCACGACCAGGAAGAAGCCATGACCATGGCCGAGCGCATTGCGATCATGCACCTGGGCTGGATCGCGCAGATCGGCAGCCCGATCGACATCTATGAAGCACCGGTCAGCCGCATGGTCTGCGAGTTCATCGGCAACGTGAACGCCTTCGACGGCACCGTGGTGGAAGACCTTGAAGGTCACGCGATCATCCACAGCCCGGACTTGCAGCAGAAGATCTACGTCGGTCACGGCGTCAGCACCTCGGTGCAGGACAAATCGATCACCTACGCGATCCGTCCGGAAAAAATGCTCGTCAGCACCACCCAGCCCGAGTTCCGCTACAACTGGTCCGAAGGCAAAGTGCATGACATCGCCTACCTCGGCGGCCACTCGGTGTTCTACGTCGAATTGCCGGGCGGCAAAATCGTCCAGTCGTTCATGGCCAACGCTGAACGCCGTGGCGCGCGACCGACCTGGGACGACAAGGTTTACGTCTGGTGGGAAGACGACAGCGGCGTGGTACTGCGCTCATGAGAACCTTCAATCAGCAATTCCTGCGCCTGGTGCCCAGTGGCCGAAAACTGGTGATCGGTATTCCGTTCATCTGGCTGTTCCTGTTCTTCATGCTGCCGTTTTTCCTGGTGATGAAGATCAGCTTCTCGGAAGCTGCGCTGTCAATCCCGCCGTACTCGGAGATCTACACCTACGCCGAACAGAAATTCCAGCTGCTGCTGAACATCGGCAACTACGCCATGCTCGGCGAAGACGAGTTGTACCTGTCGGCCTACCTCGGTTCGCTGAAGGTCGCGGCACTGAGCACGCTGATGTGCCTGGTGATCGGTTTCCCGATGGCTTACGCGATCACCAAGACCGGCAAGGAAACACAAAACGTCCTGCTGCTGTTGATCATGATGCCGACCTGGACCGCGATCCTGATCCGCGTTTATGCGTGGATGGGCATTCTCAGCAACAACGGTTTGCTCAACAGTTTTCTGATGTGGACTGGCCTGACCGATCACTCGATCGAGATCCTCAACACCAACACGGCGGTGTATATCGGCGTGGTTTATGCCTACCTGCCGTTCATGGTGTTGCCGCTGTACGCCAACCTGGTGAAGCACGACGGCAGTCTGCTGGAAGCCGCGTCGGACCTGGGGTCGAGCAACTTCAACAACTTCTGGAAAATCACCGTACCGCTGGCCAAGAACGGCATCATCGCAGGCTGCATGCTGGTGTTCATTCCGGTGGTTGGCGAGTTCGTGATTCCGGAACTGTTGGGTGGCCCGGAGACGCTGATGATCGGTCGCGTGCTGTGGCAAGAGTTCTTCAATAACCGCGACTGGCCGGTGGCGTCTGCCCTGGCGGTGGTGATGCTGTTGATCCTGATTGTGCCGATTCTGCTGTTCAACCGCAGCCAGGCCAAAGAGATGGAGGCACGGGGATGAAACGCTTCGGTTTTGCAAAATTCATGTTGATCTTCGGCCTGACGTTCATCTATCTGCCGATGCTGATCCTGGTGATCTACTCGTTCAACGCCTCGAAACTGGTGACGGTATGGGGCGGCTGGTCGATCAAGTGGTACACCGGTTTGCTCGACAATACGCAACTGATGGGCTCGGTGGGACGCTCGCTGGAAATCGCCTGCTACACCGCCGTTGCGGCTGTGGCACTCGGTACTCTGGCTGCGTTCGTGCTGACTCGGGTAACACGCTTCAAGGGTCGCACGCTGTTTGGCGGCCTGGTCACCGCGCCGTTGGTGATGCCTGAAGTGATCACCGGCCTGTCGTTGTTGCTGCTGTTCGTGGCGATGGCGCAACTGATCGGCTGGCCACAGGAACGTGGCATCGTCACGATCTGGATCGCCCACACCACGTTTTGTGCAGCCTATGTGGCGGTAGTAGTCTCCGCCCGCCTGCGTGAACTGGACCTGTCAATTGAAGAAGCGGCGATGGACTTGGGCGCGAAGCCGTTCAAGGTGTTTTTCCTGATCACCATTCCGATGATCGCGCCGTCGCTGGCGGCGGGCGGGATGATGTCGTTCGCCTTGTCGCTGGATGACCTGGTGTTGGCGAGCTTCGTCTCCGGCCCAGGCTCAACCACCCTGCCGATGGAAGTGTTCTCGGCGGTGCGTCTGGGCGTGAAGCCTGAGATCAACGCGGTGGCGAGTCTTATTCTGCTGGCGGTGTCGCTGGTGACCTTCCTCGTCTGGTACTTCGGCCGCAAGGCAGAGGCCAACCGCAAGCGGGCGATTCAGGAAGCGATGGATCAGACAGCGAATGAGTCGTGGCAGCAGCCGCAACGTGCCGCCACAACTGCCTGACGGTTTGATGGAGATCCATTGTGGTGAGGGGATTTATCCCCGATGGGCTGCGAAGCAGCCCTAAGCCAGGCACTCGCGGTTTACCAGGAACACCGCATGCAATGGTTTTGCGACTGCTTCGCAGCCGATCGGGGATAAATCCCCTCGCCACAGAAGCTCTCTCCCAAAGTTCCATGTACACCCGGTTTGTGTTTTTGAATAAAAAAAATGGAGTTGTACCGATGAAAATGTTTGGCAGGACTCTGCTGACACTGTCCTTAATGGGCGCAATCGTCATGGGCGCCCAGGCCAACGACAAAGTGCTGCGTGTTTACAACTGGTCCGATTACATCGCGCCGGACACCGTCAAGAAGTTCGAAGACGAGACCGGTATCCGCGTGACCTACGACGTCTTCGACAGCAACGAAACCCTCGAGGCGCGCTTGCTGGCGGGCAAATCCGGCTATGACCTCGTCGTGCCGTCCAACAGTTTTCTGGCCAAGCAGATAAAGGCTGGCGTCTATCAGCCGCTGGATAAATCGAAGCTGCCCAACTGGAAGAATCTCAACCCGGTGCTGCTGAAAAATGCTGCTGCCAGTGACCCGGACAACGCTCACGCGTTCCCGTACATGTGGGGCTCGATCGGCATCGGTTTCAACCCGGCCAAGGTCAAGGAAGTACTCGGCGCCGACGCCCCGACTAACTCCTGGGACTTGCTGTTCAAGCCGGAAAATGCGGAAAAGCTGAAGGCCTGTGGCATCAGTTTCCTCGACTCGCCGACCGAAATGATCCCGGCCGCCCTGCACTACCTGGGTTACCCGGTGAACGACAAGGACAAGGCGCACATCATGGAAGCCGAAGCGCTGTTCATGAAGATCCGCCCGTACGTGGCGTATTTCCATTCCTCGAAGTACATCTCCGACCTGGCCAACGGCAACATCTGCGTGGCGGTCGGCTACTCCGGTGACGTCCTGCAGGCCAAGGCCCGCGCGATGGAATCGGGTAACAAGGTGAAGATCGACTACAGCATTCCCAAGGAAGGCGCCGGCAGTTTCTACGACATGGTCGCCATCCCGCGTGATGCGGCGAACGTCGACAACGCGTATCTGTTCATGGACTTTTTGATGCGCCCGGACATCATCGCCGAGATCACCAACAGCAACGGCTACAGCAACGCCAACTCGGCGGCGACGCCATTGGTCGACGAAGCGATCCGTAACGACCCGGGCTCGTACCCCTCGCAAGCGGTGATGGCGACGCTGTATGCGGTGCCGGATCAGCCGATTGCGACCCAGCGGATAATGACCCGCGGCTGGACCCGAGTGAAACTCGGTAAGTAACCCACTACCCAGTGTAGGAGCTGCCGAAAGCTCGGGCCGCGATCGGACGATCTTTTGATCTTGCTTTTGATCTTGAAAGCCCAAAGGCAAAAGATCGTCCGATCGCGGCCCGAGCCTTCGGCAGCTCCTACAGTGGAATTGTGTGTGGTTTGAGAATTATTGGTTTCCCGTTCACGCAGCGCCTTACCACCGCTGCACCCTGCATATGAACGGCCTCACCTGGCTCCCTCGGCTCAGGTGAATTTCAGGCGCCCTCGGGCGCCTTTTTTTGTGGCTCAGATCAGCGGCCAATCCTGCAAAATCCGATAGCGACCCTTGTGCGATTCAAACAACGCAAAGCGCTCGGCACGCAGGAAAAATTCCGCCGGCGTGGCCGATTCCGGCTCCGGCGCGCGGTAGTCACGGGCCAAGGTCAGGTGCGGGCGAAACTCGTGGGCAGTCTCTTCAAAACCGAATGGCAGCATCGCCTGTTCAAGTGCATAGACCAATCGCAACAACGACTGCGGTGCCTGCTCCGGCGCTAATGACAACACCCCGGCGCGATGCCAGACCTGCAAGCGATCCAGTGAAATCCGCAAGGCTTCACCCGGCGTGCGCACTTTCGCAGCCGCCTCACAGACTTCGCCGATCTGCGCTAACGGCACGGCGCCGAGAAACAGCAGCGTCAGATGAAAGTTGTCTGCCGGCACTGGCTTGCCGGTTCTGAGGCCCAACTCAGCGCGCCACTGGGCTATTGCCTTGCGCTGCGCCGGCGGGCAGTCCAGCGCGAAGAACAGGCGTTTGGAGGGTTCATCCCTGTACGCGTCATCGGTCATGGCCGGGCTCCTTCGTTCCTCGTGATCGGCGTGATTCTACACAGCCTGATCTGACGACTCGCGACACCGGTCTATAGTTCAAGGATTGCCATCGACCGGAGGCCGCCATGCGCGAGATCCTCAGCAAAGAACCGTGGTGGGCCCGACCACCGAATCCCGGGCAAGATGAAACCGAGCTGGAATGGGGCTGGCTGGTGCATTACAGCGAAGGTGAGCCGCGTTTTGAATTCGTCCGCGAACGCCCGACGGACGAACAGATCCGCAACCGCAAAGGCTGCCGGATCACCCCCTCCGCAGAGTGACCCCAAGCCCCGCCCTCCATGTAGGAGCTGTCGAGTGAAACGAGGCGGCGATCTTTTGATCTTGTTTTTTAGGGCAAGATCAAAAGATCGCAGCCTTCGGCAGCTCCTACAGGGATCTGCGGTGTATTCACCATCGATACCATCACACAGAAACCTGTGGGAGCTAGCCTGCTGGCGGTTGCGGTGGGTCAGGCAAGACAGATACAGGATTTGCGGGTCAAATCGCTGGCAAGCCAGCTCCCACAGGGATTTTGATGGATTTTGTATTTCTGTTAACACCCGAGAAACCTGTGGGAGCTGGCTTGCCAGCGATAGCGGTGGGTCAGGTGACATTTGTGATCACTGACACATTGCAATCGCGAGCAGGCTCACTCCTACAGAGGATTTATTCAGGTTCGATGAGGTACTGGAAGCCGCCGAAGATCATCCGCTGTCCATTAAACGGCATCGGGTTGACGTCCGGTTGCATGCGCGGGTCTTCCATCATTTTCGCCATGCCGGTATCGCGAGTGGCTTTGTCCGGCCAGATCAGCCAGCCGGACGCGACGGTTTCACCTTTCTTGAGTTTTACCGCCATCGGGAACGACGTGAGCTTGCCGTCCGGGACATCATCACCCCAGCATTCAGCGACGCTCAGGGCGCCGTATTCCTTGAAGATCACTGCTGCGATTTCAGCGTGCTTTTTGTACTGCTCGCGATTGGCAGTCGGGACCGGCGCTACAAAAATATCGATGTAAGCCATGATCATTCTCCTGGTACGTTGGGTTCGATCTGCTGGGTAGTCGATTCCGGCGGACGCCATTCGACACGATTAGCCCCAAACCCGACCGACGGCTCTTCGCCCGCTCCCAAATTGCGCTCCACCTGCCCGGCCATGTGCAGCGTGCCGGCCATCACGCCAGTGGTCGGGTTCTGCACCAGTTTCAGCCAGGCCTTGTCGAAGGTGTTGCCCAGGCTGCTGCGGATCAGCGCCTCACTGTCGGGCCGGTCGTTGGCCTGGAGGATCGCGCGGATGCCCATCACGCCGACGGAAATCATCGCCCCGGCCAGTTTGCCCGCCGCTGCTGCCACCGCACTGGCGGCACCGCGCGGGGCCATTTCCGCCTCCATTCGCTGGCTCGCACGCTTGGCTACCGGGGCCATGCCGGCATCCGTCGAACCAATGCCTTTGGCGCCGCCGTCGGTGTGAATTTTATCTATCAGTGCCGCGTAGGCCGGCAGTGTGGTCAACGGTTCGGTGCTGATGACTTTGTACAACGAGGCATCCCGCGCCGGCGGGGGTCCGAGAGCAATGGCCGGGATCTTCTGCAAACGACCGTTGAGCTGGGCAACCGGCACGCGGTGGCGCTGGGCGATGAGCGGCATCTGCCGAGCCATCAGCTCTGCATAGAACGCCGTGGCCTGGCCGAGGATCGCATCCGGATCAACCTCCACCGCGACCGGCGCAAGCACCCTTTTCTGATACTGATCAAGCAGATACGTCGCCAAGCGCTTGGCCGAAGCATCCTGCTCGCCACCGGCACTGATCGTGTACCAACTGACCTTCATCGACAGCCATTCCTGGGTCCAGTAGCTGCTGAACCACGGGATGAAATTTTCTTCAGTTTGCTGATAGACGCGAGTGCGCCAATGTTCCATCGAACCCCGGGCGAACAACTTGACCTGCTCGGTGGCTTGTTGCGAGGCGCTGACGATTTCTTGGTCGATCTGTCGCCAGGTCGCGGGCGACACCACGACGGCTGGAGCAGCAGTCACCGGAGCCCGGGGCGACGTGGTGCAACCGGCCAGCAGAAACAGTGCGGCGACGACCAGCGCACGCAGGTTCACGGTGGGGGTGTCCTTTTGAGGAGGGAGCACATTTGAGTATAGGTGGGTCAGTCAGCGGTGTTGCTGGATGTTCCGGCCTCATCGCTGGCAAGCCAGCTCCCACAGGTTTCGCGTCGTTCCTGAATTTGTGTTCACCGAAGATCACTGTGGGAGCTGGCTTGCCAGCGATGGGGCCAGCCAAAGCGCCGCAAAACTCGACCATCAATGCCGTCGATATTCACCATCGCCACGATCACCTTCCGTCTGCCGCCCACGAAGGGCACGATTGCCACATCCGAACCGCAACGAGGAGTTCACATCATGATTCACACCATCGCACTCTCCGTGAGTTTTCCGGTGTTCGGCAGCAACTACTACGACCAGCAAGTTGTGTCGCACAAGGCACAATCACTGGTATTCAACGAAGATTTCGAAGATCTGCTGATGCCCGCCGCGACCAATCATTTCAGTAATGAAGTGGTCGGCATCAACGATCAGTTCCGCTTTCTGAGCGACATCCTCGCCACCCATTTGCTGGATCTCGAGGCCTCTGTGCCTGCGCGTTCCCGCGTCCAGGCGAGCGCTCGTTTTATTTGATGACCGAGGGCTAATGAACGAGGGCGTTCCTTTGCGGGAACGCCCTCTTGTGTTCAATCAATCATCATCCCGATCGCGGTGATAGCGACGGCCATCGCGGCGGTCGTCATCGCGGTCATCCCAGCGCCGATCATTGTCGTAATGGCGCCCATGGTCGCGGTCGTAATGCCGGCCGTGGCGGTGGTCATTATCAAAATCCGCCACACAGCCGCCGAGCAATACGGCGGCGGTAACGGTCAGCAGCATCGTTGTAGCGCGCTTCATTCAACACTTCCCTAAAACCAAGGTCTTGACGACGGAATCGGCCACGCTGCCCTCGCCTTCAGGACGCGGTGCGCGCAGCCGTCAATACGACCGGGTAAAACAGCGATGATTCAGTGGCCACTAATGACCGTTTATCGCCTCGCCCGCCCATCCCGAACGACGGCGAAATGCCACCTATACTGCTTGCAGCCCAACCCCATGCAATGGATCTGCACCCTCAATAACAACAAGCAGAGGTGGACCATGGTCTGGCAGCAAATCTACGACCCGTTCGGCAATCCGGTGATTTCCACGCTCATGGCCGCCGTCCCGGTGGTGGTGATGCTGGCGGCGCTAGCGTTCTTTCACGTCAAGGCGCATCTGGCGGCGCTGCTGGCGCTGGCATCGGCGCTGCTGATCTCGATCTTCGCGTTCGGCATGCCCGCCTCCATGGCCGGGTCGGCGGCACTGTTCGGCGCCGCCAATGGCTTGCTGCCAATCGGCTGGATCGTGCTCAACATCATCTTTCTGCATCGCCTGACCACCGAGAACGGTTCGTTCAAAGTGCTGCAGGATTCGCTGGCGCGGATCACCGATGATCGCCGCTTGCAGCTGTTGCTGATCGCTTTTTGCTTCGGTGCTTTCTTCGAAGGTGCGGCAGGTTTCGGTACACCGGTGGCGGTAACCGGGGCGATCCTCATCGGCCTCGGTTTTTCGCCATTGGCCGCGTCTGGCCTGGCACTGATCGCCAACACGGCACCGGTAGCTTTTGGCGCACTCGGTACACCGATCATCACACTCGCCAAAGTCACCGGTCTGGATGAGATGGAGCTGTCGATGATGGTCGGTCGGCAACTGCCATTCTTCTCGGTGCTGGTGCCGTTCTGGCTGATCTGGGCGTTCGCCGGATGGCGCAAGATGCTCGAGGTCTGGCCAGCGATTCTGGTCGCGGGCGTCAGCTTCGCCGTGCCGCAGTTTCTGGTATCGAACTACCACGGCCCGATGCTGGTGGACGTGATCGCCGCGCTGATTTCCATGGCCAGCCTGACGCTGTTCCTGAAGGTCTGGAAACCGGCGACCATTCACACCTCGGCGGCGCTATCGGGCAGGGTCGACAACTCCAAAGTCGATGAAGAAAAAGTCACCGCCAGCGCCGCGTTCAGCGATCAGGCGCGCCCGGCCGTGATGCGCGCGTGGATGCCGTGGTTCATTCTCACCGTGTTCGTGTTTGCCTGGGGCACGCAGGGCTTCAAAAATCTGTTTGACACCCGGCCGGCGATTGATCCGGTCACACAATCGGCCAAGCTCGATCCGCAAGGCAAGCCGATGCGCGAGGCCAACCCGATCTTCGCCCCGGCCATCGTGTTCACGACGCTGCATCAACAAGTCGAGAAAGTGCCACCCGTGGTGCCGACGCCAAAAACCGAAGAGGCAGTCTACAAGTTCACCTGGCTGACCAGCACCGGCAGCGGAATTTTGCTGGCGGCGATCGTCGGCGGTTTGCTGATGGGCTATTCGATCCCGCAGCTGATCAAGCAATACCTGCGCACGCTGTGGGTGGTGCGTTTTTCGCTGATCACCATCGCGGCGATGCTGGCGCTGGGGTTTCTCACGCGCTACTCGGGCCTGGACGCAACCATGGGCCTGGCGTTCGCGGCGACGGGGATTTTCTACCCGATGTTCGGCACCCTGCTCGGCTGGCTAGGGGTGGCGTTGACCGGTTCCGACACCGCGTCCAACGTGCTGTTCGGCGGACTGCAACGGGTGACGGCGGAACAGCTCGGCATCAGCCCGGTACTGATGGCGGCGGCCAACAGTTCCGGTGGGGTCATGGGCAAAATGGTCGATGCGCAGTCGATTGTGGTCGCCTCGACCGCCACCCGTTGGTATGGGCATGAGGGCGAGATTCTGCGTTACGTGTTCTTCCACTCGATTGTGCTGGCGATTCTGGTGGGTGGGTTGGTGACGTTGCAGGCCTACGTTTCACCATTCACCCGCATGGTCGTCGGCGGGAACTGAACGCACCCCGTGTGTAGGAGCTGCCGAAGGCTGCGATCTTTTGATCTTGCTTTTGATCTTAAAAGCGCAAAGTCAAAAGATCGCAGCCTTCGGCAGCTCCTACAGGGGATTTTGCGTATCTGGCGATTCATGAGCTGAGCAAATAACTCTATAGCGAAAATCCGCAAAAACCTTTTCCTCTCTCCAGCGGTCACTCCTAGAACGAGACTGGCAAACATGCCGGCAAGCCCCTATGGGCCATTCACAGCCCTGCCGCCTGATTGAGAGAAAAAGGAATCGAACCATGCCGATTTCCCGACGTAAATTTTTGATTCTCGGCGCCGTGACCGCAACGGCGTTCGCGATGCCGCCATTCATCAGCCTCAAGGCCTACGCCGCCAACCTGGAGCAACCGGCCATGAACAAAGTGACCCTTCAAGTCAACGGCAAACCCCAGTCCCTTGAAGTCGACAACCGCACCACCCTGCTCGACGCGCTGCGTGAACACCTGCACCTGACCGGCAGCAAAAAAGGCTGCGACCACGGCCAGTGCGGTGCGTGCACGGTGATCGCCGATGGTCGGCGGATCAACTCATGCCTGACATTGGCGGTGATGCACGAAGGCAGTGAGATCACCACCATCGAAGGCCTCGGCATGCCGGACAACCTGCACCCGATGCAAGCCGCGTTCATCAAGCACGATGGCTATCAATGTGGTTACTGCACGCCGGGGCAGATCTGCTCGGCAGTCGCGGTTATCAAGGAAATCCGCGACGGCATTCCCAGCCACGTCAGCCCCAGCCTGACCGAGTCGCCAAAGCTGATTGCTTCCGAATTCCAGGAGCGCATGAGCGGCAATATCTGCCGCTGCGGCGCCTACTCGAACATCATCGAAGCCATCACTGAAGTCGCGGAGGTGCCGGCATGAGACCGTTCAATTACACACGTGCCGACTCCCCCGCCGCCGCTGCACAAGCGGCGCAGATAGAGGGCGCGAAGTTCATCGCCGGCGGCACCAACCTGCTCGACCTGATGAAACTCGACATCGAAACTCCGCTGCACCTGATCGACGTCAATCACCTGGGCCTGGACACGATCGAAGCCACACCCGAGGGCGGTTTGCGCATCGGCGCGCTGGTGCGCAACACCGATCTGGCCGCCGACGCCCGGGTCAGGAAAGACTATGCACTGCTGTCCCGCGCCTTGCTCGCCGGCGCTTCCGGCCAGTTGCGCAACATGGCGACCACCGCCGGCAACCTGTTGCAACGCACCCGCTGCCCGTACTTCTACGACACAAATCAGGCCTGCAACAAACGCAATCCGGGCAGTGGCTGTTCGGCAATTGGCGGGGTCACCCGACAACTGGGGATCATCGGCGTCAGCGATGCCTGCATCGCGACACACCCGAGTGACATGGCGATTGCCATGCGCGCGCTCGATGCGCAGATTGAAACGGTGAAACCCGATGGCAGCACTCGCAGCATCGCCATGGCGGATTTTCATCTGTTGCCGGGCAACACGCCGAACATCGAAACCAGCCTCGGCGCCGGCGAATTCATCACGGCCGTGACCTTGCCTGCACCGGTGGGCGGCACCCACATCTATCACAAGGTACGTGATCGCTCGTCGTACGCGTTTGCCCTCGTGTCCGTGGGTTTGATCCTGCAAAAGGACGGCAGCGGTCGCGTCGCAGTCGGCGGTATTGCGCCGAAACCGTGGCGCGTGGAAGCGGCTGACGCATTGCTGCCCAAGGGCGCAAAAGCCGTCAGCGAACGCCTGCTCGACGGCGCCACGCCGAGCCACGACAACCAATTCAAACTGACTCTGGTCGAGCGCACGCTCGGTTCGGTGTTGGCGCAAGCGAGGGAAGAAGCATGAAATTCGACACGCCCGCCACGACCAATCCGATTGATCAATTGAAGGTGATCGGCAAGCCGACCGATCGCATCGAAGGCAAGCTGAAAACGTGCGGCCAGGCGCCTTACGCTTACGAACAGCATGAGGCCGTGGCCAATCAGGCCTACGGTTTCATGGTCGGTTCGGCCATCGCCAAGGGTCGCATCAGCCACATTGAGCTCGCCGACGCAAAAGCTGCGCCCGGCGTGTTGGCCATCGTCACCGCCGACAATGCCGGCAAGCTTGGCAAGGGCCAGTACAACGCCGCGCACTTGTTGGCCGGGCCCGAGGTTCAGCACTATCACCAGGCCGTTGCACTGGTGGTTGCCGAGACCTTCGAGCAGGCCCGCGCCGCCGCACAATTGGTCAAGGTCGATTACGTCGCGAGCAAAGGCGAGTTCGATCTGGCCAGCGTGCGTGACAAAGGCGTCGAGCAGAAAGAAGAAATGCCCGACGTCACCCACGGCGATTTCGCGACCGCTTTCGCCGGCGCCCCGGTGCAATTCGACCAGACCTACACCACCCCCGACCAGTCCCACGCGATGATGGAACCCCACGCGACGCTGGCCGCGTGGAAAGGCGATCAACTGACGCTGTGGACATCGAACCAGATGATCGCCTGGAGCGTCGGCGACATCGCCGAAACCCTCGGTCTGCCCAAGGAAAAAGTCCGCTTGATCTCGCCTTACATCGGCGGCGGTTTCGGCGGCAAACTGTTTATTCGCGCCGACGCGATCCTCGCGGCCCTCGGTGCGCGCATGGCCGGCAGACCGGTGAAAGTCGCCCTCGCCCGCCCGCAGGTCGCCAACAACACCACGCATCGCCCCGCCACCATCCAGCGCATCCGCATGGGCGCCACGGCGGACGGCAAGCTCACCGCCATCGCGCATGAAGGCTGGTCGGGCAATCTCGCGGAGGGCAAGGTTGAAGTCGCAGCGCAGCCGAGTCAGTTGCTGTACGCGGCGCAAAATCGTCAGGTGACCATGCGTCTGGCGCCGCTGGATCTGCCTGAAGGCAACGCCATGCGTGCCCCCGGCGAAGCGCCGGGATTGATGGCACTGGAAATCGCCATGGACGAAATGGCCGAACAGCTCAAACTTGATCCCGTGCAGTTCCGCATTCTCAACGACACTCAGGTTGATCCGGTGAAAACCGAGCGTCCGTTCTCGCAACGGCGCTTGATCGAGTGCCTGCAGACCGGCGCCGAGAAATTCGGCTGGGACAAGCGCAACGCCAAACCCGGCAGCCGTCGCGAAGGTCGCTGGCTGATCGGCATGGGCGTCGGCGCGGCGATCCGCAACAACCTGTTGATGAAGTCCGGCGCGCGGGTGCGGCTGGAGCGTGATGGCAAGATCACTGTAGAAACCGACATGACCGATATCGGCACCGGCAGCTACACGATCATTGCGCAGACGGCTGCGGAAATGATGGGCGTAGGCATTGACGATGTCGTGGTGCGGCTGGGCGATTCAAATTTCCCGGTGTCGGCGGGTTCCGGCGGCCAGTTTGGCGGCAATTGCTCGACTGCCGGCGTGTATGCCGCGTGCGTGAAATTGCGTGAGGCGATCGCTGGAAAATTGGGGATGGCGGCAGATCAGGCTGAGTTTGTTGACGGTCAGGTGCGGGTCGGCGGCAAAACCGTCGCGCTGCGTGATGCGGCGAAAAATGGTGAGGTGGTGGCTGAAGACAGCATCGAATTCGCCGACCTCGAGAAGCAGTATCAGCAGTCGACATTTGGCGCGCACTTCGTCGAAGTAGCGGTGGATGCGGCGACGGGCGAGGTCCGCGTGCGGCGTATGCTCGCGGTGTGCGCGGCCGGGCGGATTCTCAATCCGAAAGCGGCGCGCAGTCAGGTGATCGGCGCGATGACCATGGGCGTTGGCGCGGCGTTGATGGAGGAATTGGCGGTCGATAAAAAACTCGGTTTCTTCGTCAACCATGATCTGGCCGGATACGAAGTGCCGGTGCATGCCGACATCCCGCATCAGGAGGTGATTTTCCTTGATGAAACAGACCCGATTTCCTCGCCCATGAAGGCCAAGGGTGTCGGTGAGTTGGGGATTTGCGGGGTGAGTGCGGCGGTGGCCAACGCGATCTACAACGCCACCGGAGCAAGGGTGCGCGAGTATCCGATCACGCTGGACAAGATTCTCGATTCGTTGCCGGCGATGATCTGAAGACCTGAAGAGCCCCTCACCCTAACCCTCTCCCACTGGGAGAGGGGACCGATTCGGGGATGTTCGAGAGGTACGCCGACTTGAACGTTCAGTTGTGAATCCATAATCGACATCGTTGTTTCAGGTCGATGCATAGTGCCAGACACCTCGGTCGGCCCCCTCTCCCTCCGGGAGAGGGCTGGGGTGAGGGTCATCGGGTCACTCGGTGCGCGGATAGTGCGCCTCACTCACCTGCTCCATCCACTCCACCACACTGCCGTCCAGCACTTCAGCAATGGCGATATGCGTCATCGCCGTCGTCGGTGCTGCGCCATGCCAATGCTTGGCCCCCGGTGCAATCCACACCGTGTCGCCGGGCCGAATCGCGCGAATCGGCTGGCCCCATTCCTGCACAAAACCTGAACCGGCAGTAACAATCAGCGTCTGACCCAACGGATGGGTGTGCCACGCCGTGCGTGCGCCGGGTTCAAAGGTCACCGTGGCGCCACTGACTCGCGCCTCGTCGGTGCCCTTGAACGGCGCATCGACGCGCACCGTGCCGACAAACCAGTCACTCGGCCCCTTGGCCGAAGGTTGCGAGCCATTGGGAGTCACGGTCACACGCGCGGGTTCATTGGCCTGAACATCGCCAGCGAGCAAGGAAAGAGTCAGCGCAGAGGCAGCAATCGGGTTCATGACATTCTCCAGAAAAATGATTCCATCCCCCCTGTAGGAGCTGCCGAAGGCTCGGGCCGCGATCGGACGATCTTTTGATCTTGACCCGCAGAAAAGCAAGATCAAAAGATCGCAGCCTGCGCCAGCGCCTACACGAGACGTGCGTTCACTTTACCGGGCCGTACTGTTTAGATAATCGACTAGAATCTGAAAAAACTTATGCAGGAAACTGATCAATGCTTCGTGAAAACGCCAGCGACCTGCTCGCCTTCCTCGCCGTAGCGCGTGAGCGCAGTTTCACCAAAGCCGCGGCCAAGCTCGGCGTCTCGCAGTCGGCGCTCAGCCATACCATTCGCGCCCTCGAAGCACGCCTCGGCCTGCGCCTGCTGACCCGCACCACCCGCAGCGTCTCCCCCACCGAGGCCGGCGAACATCTGCTGCAAACCGTCGGCCCGCGCTTCGAAGAGATCGAGCAGGAACTCGCCGCCCTGAGCAACCTGCGCGACACCCCGGCCGGCAAGATTCGCATCAGCGCCACCGACCATTCGCTGGACTGGCTGCTGCGCCCGGTGCTCAAGACATTCCTGCCGCAATACCCGGACATTTCCGTTGAGATCTGCTGCGACTACGGCTTCGTCGATATCGCAGGCCAGGGTTTCGATGCCGGTGTACGTCTGGGTGAAGACGTGGCGCAAGGCATGATCGCCACCCGCATCGGCCCGGACATGCGCATGGCCGTCGTCGGTTCGCCGGCCTACTTTGCCACTCGTTCAGCGCCAAATACCCCGCGCGATCTGACCGAGCACGCCTGCAACAACCTGCGCCTGCCCACCAACGGCGGGCTGTACACCTGGGAATTCGAAAAGGACGGCGAAAGCTTGAACGTGCGGGTGTCCGGGCAAATCACCTTGAACGGCGTCTACCCGTTGCTCGATGCCGCACTGGATGGTTTCGGCTTGAGCTACATCCCGGAAAACCTCGTCGCGCAACATCTGGCCGAGGGTCGTCTGGTGCAAGTGCTGGAAGACTGGTGCCCGACGTTTGCCGGTTATCACCTCTACTACCCGAGCCGGCGGCAGGCGGCACCGGCGTTTGCGTTGTTGCTGGAGGCGTTGCGGTTTCGCGGTGAAAACTAACGCACCAACGCAATCAACTGATGCCGCTGCGCATCGGTGAGCATCGGCCCGAACCCGGCCTTGACGTTATCCGCCATGTAGCGCGGGCTACCGGTACCGGGAATGACGCAAGTGACCGCGGGGTGCGCCAGCAAAAACTTCAGCGCCAACTGCGGCCAACTGTTGACCTGCACGTCCGACACCCAGGCTGGCAGGGGTTGGCCCTTGAGCCGGGCAAGTAAGCCACCACCACCAAACGGCCGATTGCAGATCACTGCCACCCCACGCTCACGGCACAGCGGCAGGATGCGTTTTTCCACGCCACGGTCATCGAGGGCGTAGTTGATTTGCAGGAAGTCCAGTTGCTCGGCTTTCAGCACCGCTTCTACTTCGTCATAAGCGGACGACGTGTAGTGAGTGATGCCGATGTAGCGAATGCGTCCCTGCTCCTTCCATTCGCGCAGGGTTGGCAGGTGGGTTTGCCAGTCGAGCAGATTGTGAATCTGCATCAGGTCGATACGCTCGGTACGCAACAGACTGAACGACTGCTCCATCTGCGCGATGCCTTCCTCACGTCCCCTCGTCCACACCTTGGTCGCCAAAAATGCCGGCGAGCGCGGTTCGTGGATCGACAGCAGTTCGCCGGTCGTTTCTTCGGCGCGGCCATACATGGGCGAGCTGTCGACCACAGTGCCACCCTTGGCGAACAGTTCGTCGAGGACCGCCGGCAGTTGCCGATAGGCTGGATCGCCCGGCGCGACGTCGAAGCCGCGGTAGGTGCCCAGACCCACCATGGGCAGGGACTCGGAGCTGGATGGGATGGCACGGGTCTGCATGGCTTGGCCTCCGGAAGCGGCGGACGACGTGGCATTGGCCAACGCCCGATCAAAGGTGAACACCGCCGAAACGCCGGCAGCCAGCGTGAGCAATCGGCGACGAGAGTAACCCTCAGTGTGGCTCATGCTGGTTCCCCTGCTGTGCGGATCTGTTGCACGTTGTGTGCGCAGGCTGCCGCTTGCCAGCGCTGGACTACACTGCGACAGCGAACCTGCTTACCCCGTTAAAAGTAGCCGAATGTCCCGAACCCTGATGTCACTCGTCGCATTGATCGTCGCCGCCTACCTGGTGCTGTGCGCGGCGTTGTTCGTTTTTCAGCGCTCGCTGATCTATTTTCCGCAGCCGAGCGCCGTCGATTTGCAGGATTCGCGGCTGAAACTGTCGATGCCGGACGCGGATATCTGGGTCACCACCCGCGAACGCGTCGGCCCGCGTGCGTTGATCTATTTCGGCGGCAATGCCGAGGACGTGTCGCGCAACTTGCCGGAGTTCGCTGAAGCATTTCCCGAGTACGCGTTGTACCTGCTCAATTACCGAGGCTTCGCCGGCAGCGGTGGTTCGCCATCCGAAGAGGCGATTGCCGAAGATGCCTTGGCACTGTTCGATCAGGTGTATGCCAGCCATGCGCAGATCGCCGTGGTTGGACGCAGCCTGGGCTCGGGTGTCGCCGTTCGCCTGGCCAGTCAACGTCCGGTGCAGCAGTTGATTCTGGTCACGCCCTACAACAGCCTCGAAGAAATCGCCGCGCGGCAATATCCATGGGTGCCGGTAAAGTGGCTGCTCAAGGATCGCTTCGAGTCAGGCAAATACGCCGCGCATATCCGCGTGCCGACGTTGTTGCTGGCGGCAAGTGATGACGAGGTGATTCCCCGCGCCAGCACCGAGCGGCTGCTGGGCAGTTTCCCCAAAGGTGTTGCGCTGCTCAAGGTTGTGCCGGCTTCGGGGCACAACTCGATTTCCGAGCGGGGGGAGTATTTACAGTGGATGGGGGATGTGTTGAATCGGTGAGGGTGGTTTATCAGCAAGCTGTCAGGCCCAGCTTCAACAACTCTTTTCGCAGAATTGAAGGCTTTAAAACTGCAATTCCAGCCTGCCAATCGAGTGACAACAGGTTATTCAGCTTTTGTTGGGTGAGAGTGGATTCGGCCAGAAGACAGCTTTTTCGGTCGCGAATACCGATGACATTCAGCAACCAGTCATCGCCCTGCCCTGCCATCCAGCGGCTGAACGTCGGACGGTGTTTGTGCAGTAAGGCGTCGGCATCCCATACCGTCATTTGCGCGAAGACCTGCGGCAAATTGCTTTCGGGCCTCATGCGTTTCAAGTCAGCGGCCAACGCACCTGTAAGGTTTCCCTCAATGTTGGCTTGGCATTCAAGGAAATATTGTTCCGGCCAGTCTGGACTCAGTTTCGCCAGAGGAGCGAGTTCGGCATACGCCTCAATGTCGGCCGCCGTGGTCATCTGCCCGGTGAAATTGAGCGTGTTATCCAGAATCGCCGTGGCCAATAATGCGGCGCTTTGCTCGCTGATCTGCGGCAACAGTCCAGCCGTCTGCCAGCGCTGGAAAACCTGAGTAGCGGCAGCGCCTATCGGGCGTATGTCAGCGGCTGATCCAAGTTTGTGCGACCAGTGAGCCTCGTAACCTGGATGATGATCAATGACTTCCACTACCTGATCTAGCACTACGACCGGGTCAAAATGGTGATAGTCCGAGACATCCACTAGCACGAATTCATCCCCCATCTGCGGCACATAGCAATCCAGCAGTACATGCCCACCGAGCACGCTGTCGCAGATGCTGGCGTTGAGCGGCGCACTACTGACCGCCAGGGCTTCAATACCCTGCAGGTTCAGCAGTTGCGCATAGGCTATGCAGCAAGCGTACGCGTCAATATCCAGATAAGCCGATCCGGACGTCACGCACCTCATCAGACCTGCTCCCATTGTTGCGGCGCCGTTTCCTCAAGCGCCAGATTCAGCGCGTTGGCGATGCCTGCCAGGATTCGCGCATAAGCAAGCTGACACTGTTCTTCCTCAATGGAAATACGCACGGTGCTCCCGGCGACTCGGTCAGGGAAGCCCAGTTGCGTGACGGTATTGGACAGGTTGTTTTTCTTGTCCGAGCAAGCAGACCCGCCGGTGATGTAGATCGACTGGTTATTCAAGGCCCATTGCAGTTTTTTGGTGTTGATCCCAGGCATCGCAATAAAACTCACACACGGTACGCGCGCGGCTTGCTGACCGATCACCACTGACTCACCCAGCATCGCTTGCAGTTTGTCTTCGAAAGTCTCCCGTGCCTGTTCTGCCGGGGATTTTCCCGTAGCGAACTTGGCGTGTTTCTCATGCAATGCCGTCTCGATCGACAAAATGCCGGGATAGTTCTGAGTACCACCACGCAGCCCGCCTTCCTGACCACCACCGGCAATCAATGGCGACAGTGCGTAACGATTTTTCGCATACAGAAATCCCGCACCGGGCAATGCGCCGAATTTGTGTCCCGAGGCAATGGCGAAATCCACACCGCAAGCCTGTAGATCCACCGGTATCTTGCCAATCGCCTGAGTCATGTCCGAGAACAGCAAGGCACCTTGAGCCTTGACCCTCCGTGCGATGGTTTCGAGCGGCTGAACCACGCCCGTTTCATTATGCACAGCCATTACACAAACCAGCGTCGGCCGCCCGACATGGGCGAGCAGTTCTCGCTGCAACTGGTCGACGTCAAGCAGACCGTTGCGGTCATGCCCGATCGCGACGGCGTGCAGACCTTCCAGGGTGTATCGCTTGATGTTTTGCAGCGTGCAGGCGTGCTCGATTGCCGAATACAGCACTACAGGTCGATCCTGTCGGTAGCGCTCGAAAAAATCATGAAATACCTGTGCGCATCCTTCGCTGGAACCGCTGTTGAAAATCAGGCATTGAGTATCGACGTTCAAAAGTCGGGCAATACTGCCGCGTGCCCGCTCCACCCGCTCCAGCAACTGCACACCGAGGGCATGGTTGGCATTAGGGTTGGCGCATTGGCGGGTCGAAAACAACGCCTGCAGCATGTTGCTGACACCCAGCGAGACCGGTGCCGAACCACAAACGTCGGCATAAATTGCATCTACAGCGATATCCATATCAAACACTTCCAGTTTTCTGTTTTATGTCATTCAGGATGCTGCCCGAGAAAACGGGCAATCGTTCTTTGGCTACACGATCAAGCGCGCCATGAGCTGGATCGAGCACAGCAACACGAAGGCGTTGAGCGCCCGTTTCAGGTGTTTTGCCTCCAGTCGGTGAGACAATGCAGTCCCCAGAAAGCCCCCCAGTAAAATCCCGATCACCAGTTCACCGGTGTAACCGAGAAAATGCTCCGACGTGCCCACTCGGCCCAACAACGCGCCACTGGCGCCAATGATGCCGATCAGTGCCGAGGTCGAAATGGCCTGCTTGATTTGCAGGCCGAACAGACTGATCAATACCGGCAGATAAATGAACCCGCCCCCCTGCCCGACCAGACCACACAACACCCCCAGCACCAGCCCGGTCAGCGGTAACGATAACGCCGGGTGGTCGCATAGGATGGCCACCGGTTTGCGGAACAGATACGTCACCAGCAGCGACAACAAACCCAACAAACCGAAGACGAACAGAATGAAGTTTTCGCTGAACGCTGCGGCATGGATCGAAGCAAAAAAATTTGCAACGGCCATCGGTATTGCAAAGCTTCTGATCACTCGCCAATCAGGCTGAAACCTGACGCGGTGTAGCGCAAACGACACCAGGGAAGAAAAAAAACCTTGTGCGGAGGACAGGCCCGTGACCACTTCAATCGGCAGCTTCTGACCGCAGAGCATCGGATAAACCAGCACCAGCAGAGGCGTCACGATGATGCCTCCACCGATACCGAATAGACCCGACATGAAACCGGCCATTACCCCGACACCGATCATCACCGGGTAGAACGTCATAGCTGTCATCTCAGCAGACCTTGATCTTGCCCGCCCCGTGCGTCACACGCCCGATTACCATCAGGTCGGGACAATCGGCCAGCCACGCCTGACGGTTGTCTGCCAGACACGCCTCACTGACGGTGAACAACAACCCGCCGTTGGTTTGCGGATCGTGCAACAGAAACTTCTTGGCCAAGGGTAGATCGCTGAGGTATTCGACGTGCTGGGCATACTTCCTGATGTTGGCAAAAACGCCACTGTCGGCGGACGTAACGGCTACTGCCAAGGATTCAGCGTCGTCATAAAACGTCAGTGCAGCGGTGTCGAGCGTGACATCCAGCTCACCCAAACCAACCATTTCGCTGATGTGGCCGATCAGGCCGAAACCAGTAATGTCGGTCAGACTGCTGACCTCGATGCTTGCACTGAGTGTGCGACCGAATGCGTTGTCGGCGGTGATCCGCGCCATCGTTGGTGCGGACAGGTCCGTCTGCTCGATAATGCCCGCCTTCAACGCATTGGCGAGGATGCCCACGCCGATCGGTCGGGTCATGACCAACACATCACCTGCCTTGGCCGTGTTGTTCTTCTTCAGACGGTGTTTTTCCACTTCACCAATGATCGAGAAGCCGTAGAGCGGCTGGCTGTTCTTGATCGTGTGGCCGCCCACGATGCTGACATTGAACTTGTTCATCACCGACTGTGCGCCGAGGATCATCTGTGTAACCTGTTCGACCGGAACCTGTTGCGGATCGAACGCCATGATCGAGTTGGCGATCAATGGTGTGCCGCCGGAAGCAAAGATATCGCTCACCGCATTACTGGCGGCCAATTGGCCAAACACATAAGGATCATTGACGATCGGGGAAAAATAGTCGGTAGTAAACAGCAGGAAATTATCGCCATTGTCATAAACGGCGCAATCATCGGAAGACTCGAAACCCAACACGACCCTGTCATCCGCCACGGTGTTGGCCGCGGTCGTTTCGGACAGGATTTTGCTCAATACAATGGATGGGATCTTGCACCCGCATCCGCCACTTTCAGATTTATCCATAATCTGGCAAAACGTCGACATCACACTTCCTTAGAATCCATTTTCCGCTTTAAAAACAGAGCGTTAAGCCCAGCCCAACCTGTTACATCATGTTTCAGGCAGAGGCAAAATCGCACAGTCTCATGACGAAAATATGACAGCAAACAATGGATTCGAAGTACGAATGATGTCAACGGGATACGCAGCAAACGATCGCTGTCTCTGACCACTTCTATCGGAGATACACGAAATCCCATATAGGTGCTCCAGAAGACTGCGATCTCTTGATCTTCAGGCAGCGACTTTACCGCCCGCCACCATTGCCGAAGCCGCCAGCATCGCCCGCAACAACACCGCACACCCTGCTGCCAGATCGTCCGGTGCGGCATTCTCGATTTCGTTGTGGCTGATGCCCCCTTCGCACGGCACGAAGATCATCCCGGCAGGCCCCAGTTCAGCGAGGAAAATTGCGTCGTGGCCGGCGCCACTGACGATGTCCATGTTCGACAAGCCCAGACCATTGGCGGCACTGCGCACGGCGTCGACGCAGCCTTTTTCAAAGTACAGGGGCGGGAAATCCGCTGTTGGGATCAGTTCATAGCTCAGACCGTGTTCTTCGCAGGTGGCCTCGATGACTTGCTTGACCTCGGCGATCATCGAGTCCAGGCGCGCCGGTTCCAGATGGCGGAAGTCCAGCGTCATGCGCACCTCACCGGGGATGACGTTGCGCGACCCCGGATAGGCTTGCAGACAACCGACCGTGCCGCAGGCATGGGGTTGATGGCCGAGGGCGGCGCGGTTGACGGCGCCGACGATGACCGAGGCGCCAACCAGTGCATCCTTGCGCAGGTGCATCGGGGTTGGCCCGGCATGGGCTTCGACGCCGCGCAGCTTGAGGTCGAACCATTTCTGCCCCAATGCACCGAGCACTACACCGATGGTTTTGTGTTCGTCTTCCAGAATCGGGCCTTGTTCGATGTGCGCCTCGAAATAGGCGCCGACCTTGTGCCCGCTGACTTTGCGCGGCCCTGCATAGCCGATCGCATTCAGCGCTTGGCCAACGGTGACGCCATCGGCATCGACTTTGGCGAGGGTTTCTTCGAGGGTGAATTTTTCCGCGAACACGCCAGAACCCATCATGCACGGGGCGAAACGCGAGCCTTCTTCGTTGGTCCAGACCACCACTTCCAGCGGCGCTTCGGTTTCCACGCCGAGGTCGTTGAGCGTTCGCAACACTTCGACCCCGGCGAGTACACCGAAGCAGCCGTCGAACTTGCCGCCGGTGGGTTGCGTGTCGATATGGCTGCCGGTCATCACCGGCGGCAGGCTCGGATTGCGCCCCGGGCGACGGGCGAAGATGTTGCCGACTTCATCGACCGTGACGCTGCATCCGGCGTCCTTGCACCACTGCACAAACAGGTCGCGGGCCTGCCGGTCGAGGTCGGTCAGGGCCAGGCGACAGACACCGCCCTTGACCGTGGCGCCGAGCTTGGCCAGTTCCATCAGCGACGCCCACAAGCGGTCGCGGTTGATGTGCTGATGGGTCGATTGCAGAACGTCTACAGCTGCGTTCATGGGGATCTCCTCAGGCTGCTTTTCTTATGGATATTTTTCTGGTGTCGGGTGAACCGCTATCGCGAGCAGGCTCACTCCTACAGGGGGACGCATTCCAAAATGTAGGAGTGAGCCTGCTCGCGATGAGGCCCTGCGCTACACCGTCGATTTCACGACTGAAGGCTGCGCACGCATCACGCACAACCCGTAATAAATGATTCCTCCCAACGCCGAGCCGGTGAACCAGCCGTAGCTGTAAAACCAACTGAATGCATCACTGCCCAGCGACAGCAAGGTCAGCACCACCGGCACACCAAACGCGACGAACCCGGCCCAGTTCCACGCTGGGTAAACGTCGTCGCGGTACAACCCGGCCAGGTCCAGTTGTTGTTTCTTGATCAGGAAATAGTCCACCACCATGATCCCGGCGATGGGCCCGAGCAGGCTTGAATAGCCCAGCAGCCAGTTCGAATACACGGTTTCGAGGCTGACGTCGGAGACGATCAGACCGAGTTTTTTCAACAGCTCATGGGCCATCAACACCAGTCCCACCAGCCCGGTCAGCAACACTGCTTTGGTGCGGTTGATGACCTTCGGCGCGATGTTCTGAAAGTCGTTGGTCGGCGAGACGATGTTGGCAGCGGTGTTGGTCGACAACGTCGCGATGATGATCAACGCCATCGCCAGCGCGACCCATACCGGGCTCTGAATGTGGCCGATCAGGGTGACCGGGTCAGCAACCGTCACGCCGACCAGTTTCACTGACGCGGCCGTCATGATCACGCCGAGGGAGGCGAACAGGAACATGGTCAGCGGCAGGCCAATGATCTGCCCGACAATCTGATCCTTCTGGCTCTTGGCGTAACGGCTGAAGTCGGGAATGTTCAGCGACAGCGTGGCCCAGAAGCCGACCATCGCGGTGAGCCCGGCGGCGAAGTAACTGACCACGCTCGCACCTTCAGGGCGTTTCGGCGGGATCGCCAGCAGCTCGGTCATCGACACATTGGGCATCGCCCACACCAGCAGGCCGATACCAACTGCGACCAGCAGCGGCGCGGACAAGGTTTCCAGCCACTTGATCGACTCGGCACCGCGGATCACCACCCACAGGTTGAGTGCCCAGAACACCATGAAACCAATCACTTCGCCGGTGCCGCCAAGGGATTTCCAGCCCTCGAACACCGAACCGAGAAACAGGTGAATGGCCAATCCGCCAAACATCGTCTGAATGCCGAACCAGCCGCACGCCACCAGCGCGCGAATCAGGCACGGCACGTTGGAACCGAGAATGCCGAACGAGGAGCGCAGCAATACCGGAAACGGAATGCCGTACTTGGTGCCGGGAAAAGCATTCAGCGTCAGCGGAATCAGCACGATGACGTTGGCGAACAGAATCGCCAACAACGCTTCACCGACGCTCAGGCCGAAATACGCCGTGAGCACGCCGCCCAGGGTGTAGGTCGGCACGCAGATCGCCATGCCTACCCACAATGCGGTGATGTGCCATTTGTTCCAGGTTCGTTCGCGCACCTTGGTCGGTGCCATGTCGTGGTTGTAACGGGGACTGTCGAGGACGTCGCTGCCGGCTTCAAGCTCAAACAAGCCGTCGCGCTCGGTCACTTGCGATCTGATCTGTTGCATGGCCGCTCCACTGTTCTTCTGATTATTTTTTTGCTCATCAGGCGGCTGGCGCATGGGGCGCGAGCCGGACGATGGCCGGAGGAACTGACAACTTTCATGCACCGGCCATGGTGTCAGCGGCGGCATCAATAAACGTGCCGGGTGTTCCGCTCAGCGCTCGGGCCGTGCATTAAACGCATTGCAACTTTCTGATATTGCTCGATTTTAATTATTCACTGGGTGAGCCTTCGGAAACTTGTCTGGGCGCTCAGGCTAAACGCCTGGCAAGTTGTCCGAACAGACAGGACTCAAACTGGTGCACTGCACTTTTTTTGTTTGTGAGCGATCAACCGCAGCTCAACTTCAAGCGGCTGATTTCACATAAGAAATCTTGACCATATTTCCATCCTGTCAAGTGCGTCAAAATGGTGAGCGGGCTCACCATTTTGGTGATTTATAGTTTTTATCGTTATTTTTCAGTCACTTAAATCAGATATAAGCTTATAAAAAATAATCTTGATCTATTGCAAAACTGAGACTAGTTTCTATTCCTGACAGCGCTGACAGGAATACGCCCTTCGCCGCTGTACATCAATAAAACATTTAGAACCGGCACAAGTCGGTCATGCCTGCGAGGAACTCGGAATGTCTCTGTTGATCCGTGGCGCCACCGTTGTTACCCATGATGAAAGTTATCGCGCCGACGTCTATTGCGCTGACGGCGTGATAAAAGCCATCGGTGAAAACCTTGATGTTCCCGCCAACGCCGAAGTGCTCGACGGCAGCGGTCAATACCTGATGCCTGGTGGCATCGATCCACACACTCATATGCAACTCCCGTTCATGGGCACCGTGGCCAGCGAAGACTTTTTCAGCGGCACCGCTGCGGGTCTGGCCGGCGGTACCACCTCGATCATCGATTTCGTGATTCCCAATCCGCAGCAGTCGCTGATGGAGGCGTTTCATCAGTGGCGTGGCTGGGCGGAAAAATCGGCGTCGGACTACGGCTTCCATGTCGCGATCACCTGGTGGAGCGAGCAGGTACGCGAGGAAATGGCCGAGCTGGTCAGCCATCACGGGATCAACAGCTTCAAGCATTTCATGGCCTACAAAAACGCGATCATGGCCGCCGACGACACGCTGGTGGCGAGCTTCGAGCGCTGTCTGGAACTCGGCGCGGTGCCGACCGTGCACGCGGAAAACGGCGAGCTGGTTTATCACCTGCAACGCAAATTGATGGCCCAGGGCATCACCGGGCCGGAAGCGCATCCACTGTCGCGTCCTTCGCAGGTTGAAGGCGAAGCCGCGAGCCGGGCCATTCGCATTGCCGAAACAATCGGCACGCCGCTGTATCTGGTGCATGTCTCAACCAAAGAAGCCCTCGACGAAATCACCTATGCGCGCAGCAAGGGCCAACCGGTTTACGGCGAGGTTCTGGCCGGCCATCTATTGCTGGATGACAGTGTCTATCAGCACCCGGACTGGCAAACGGCCGCCGGTTACGTGATGAGTCCGCCGTTTCGTCCACGCGGCCATCAGGAAGCGCTGTGGCAGGGTCTGCAAAACGGCAATCTGCACACCACCGCCACTGACCACTGCTGTTTCTGCGCCGAGCAAAAAGCCGCCGGGCGCGACGATTTCAGCAAGATCCCCAACGGCACGGCAGGCATCGAAGACCGAATGGCGCTGTTATGGGATGAAGGGGTGAATACCGGGCGTTTTTCGATGCAGGATTTTGTCGCGCTGACCTCCACCAACACCGCGAAGATCTTCAATCTCTACCCACGCAAAGGCGCGATTCGCGTCGGCGCCGATGCCGATCTGGTGCTGTGGGATCCGCAAGGCACGCGGACCATTTCCGCCAAGACCCACCATCAGCAGGTGGACTTCAATATCTTCGAAGGCAAGACCGTGCGCGGTGTGCCAAGTCATACCGTCAGCCAGGGCCGGGTGGTCTGGGCCGATGGCGACTTGCGCGCCGAACGGGGTGCCGGGCGGTACATCGAACGACCGGCGTATCCGGCGGTGTTTGATTTGCTGAGCAAGCGGGCCGAGCAACATAAGCCAGTTGCTGTGAAACGCTGAAAGCGGCCTTCGGCCTATCGCTGGCAAGCCAGCTCCCACAAGGTTATGTGAGCACCATAGATCCCTGTGGGAGCTGGCTTGCCAGCGATGAGGCCATCCCGAACGCCACAAAAACCAATGCCCGTCAGAGGCAGCAAACCGTGAGGCAAAAAACCGTGATCGAGACCCTGAACCATCTCCCCCACCCGCACGAAAGCGCGGCCGCCCTCGCCGGTCATTTCACCGATCTGGCGCCGCCGCTCAATGCTCGGCAAGCCCATCTGGAAGCATCGCGTTGCCTGTATTGCTACGACGCGCCGTGCGTCAATGCGTGCCCGAGCGAGATCGATATTCCCTCGTTCATCCGCAACATCCATCAGGACAACGTGCCCGGTGCCGCGCAGAAAATCCTTTCGGCGAACATCCTCGGCGGCAGTTGTGCACGGGTCTGTCCGACCGAAATCCTCTGCCAGCAAGCCTGCGTGCGCAACAACGCTCAGGAATGCGCGCCAGTGTTGATCGGCTTGTTGCAACGCTACGCCGTGGACAACGCGCACTTCACCGAACATCCGTTCCAGCGCGCCACGGCCACCGGCAAGCGCATCGCGGTGGTTGGCGCCGGGCCGGCGGGTTTGTCCTGCGCCCATCGCAGCGCCATGCACGGTCACGATGTGGTGATTTTCGAAGCGCGGGAAAAGGCCGGCGGGCTCAATGAATACGGGATCGCCAAGTACAAACTGGTCGACGATTACGCGCAGAAGGAACTGGATTTCCTCCTGCAAATCGGCGGCATCGAAATCCGCCATGGGCAAAAACTCGGTGAGAATCTGACCCTCAGCGAATTGCATCAACAGTTCGACGCGGTGTTCCTTGGCCTCGGCCTCAACGCCAGCAAACAACTTGGCCTGGCCCACGAAGATGCCCCCGGCCTGCTCGCGGCCACCGATTACATCCGCGAACTGCGTCAGGCCGATGACCTGACGCAACTGCCGCTGGCCGAGCGCTGCATCGTCCTTGGCGCCGGCAATACCGCGATCGACATGGCGGTGCAAATGGCGCGTCTCGGTGCCCGCGATGTGAATCTGGTCTATCGCCGTGGCGCGGCGGACATGGGCGCTACCGGTCATGAACAAGATATCGCCAAAGCCAATCAGGTGCGCCTGCTGACTTGGGCGCAACCGGAAGAGGTGCTGCTCGATGATCAGGGCCGCGTGCGCGGCATGCGTTTCGCCCGCACGGATCTGGTCGATGGTCGTCTGCAAACCACCGGGGAAACCTTCGACCTGGCGGCCGATGCGATCTTCAAGGCCATCGGTCAGTCCTTCGACGGCAGCGCCCTCGCCGACCCGATGGCCCGTGAACTCAAGCGTCAGGGCGAACGGATTGAGGTCGATGAAAACCTGCGCACCAGCATTCCCGGCGTGTATGCCGGTGGCGACTGTACCAGCCTCGATCAGGATCTGACGGTGCAAGCGGTGCAACACGGCAAGCTCGCCGCCGAGGCGATCAATGCTCAACTGATGCTTAACGTGGAGGCTGCGTAAATGGCCGATCTCTCGATAGTCTTCGCCGGCATCAAAGCCCCTAACCCATTCTGGCTGGCCTCCGCGCCGCCGACCGACAAAGCCTACAACGTGGTCCGCGCCTTCGAGGCGGGTTGGGGCGGCGTGGTCTGGAAAACCTTGGGTGAGGACCCGGCGGCGGTCAACGTGTCGTCGCGCTACTCGGCGCACTACGGCAACAACCGCGAGGTGCTGGGCATCAACAACATCGAGTTGATCACCGACCGCTCGCTGGAGATCAACCTGCGCGAAATCACTCAGGTGAAAAAGGACTGGCCGGACCGCGCGCTGATCGTCTCGCTGATGGTGCCGTGCGAAGAGGAATCGTGGAAACACATCCTGCCACTGGTGGAAGCCACCGGGGCCGACGGCATCGAACTCAACTTCGGCTGCCCCCACGGCATGCCCGAGCGCGGCATGGGTGCGGCGGTCGGCCAGGTGCCCGAGTACGTCGAACAAGTGACGCGCTGGTGCAAGACTTATTGCTCGTTGCCGGTGATCGTCAAACTGACGCCAAACATCACCGACATCCGCGTCGCCGCCCGCGCGGCGCATCGCGGTGGCGCGGATGCGGTGTCGCTGATCAACACCATCAACTCGATCACCAGCGTCGATCTGGAACACATGGTCGCCCTGCCCACCGTCGGCAGCAAAAGCACCCACGGCGGTTACTGCGGCTCGGCGGTGAAACCGATTGCGCTGAACATGGTGGCGGAAATTGCCCGCGATCCACTGACCCAGGGTTTGCCGATCTGCGGCATCGGCGGCATCGGCAGTTGGCGTGATGCCGCGGAGTTCATGGCGCTGGGCAGCGGCGCGGTGCAGGTGTGCACGGCGGCGATGCTGCATGGCTTTCGGATTGTCGAGGAGATGAAGGATGGGCTGTCGCGATGGATGGACAGTCAGGGTTACGCCAGCATTGCCGAGTTTTCCGGGCGTGCGGTGGGCAACACCACGGACTGGAAGTACCTGGACATCAACTATCAGGTGATTGCGAAGATCGACCAGGAGGCGTGCATTGGTTGCGGGCGTTGCCACATTGCTTGCGAGGACACTTCACATCAGGCGATCAGCAGTGTTCGCGAGGCCGATGGCACGCATAAATATGAAGTGATCGATGATGAGTGCGTGGGCTGCAATCTTTGCCAGATAACCTGCCCGGTAGCGGACTGCATCGAGATGGTGCCGATGGAGACGGGGAAGCCGTTTCTGGACTGGAATCATGATCCGAGGAATCCGTATCACGTTGCGGTCTGATTCAAAATCAAAAGATCGCAGCCTTCGGCAGCTCCTACACAATCTCTGTAGGCGCTGCCGAAGGCTGCGATCTTTTGCGCTAGGGCTCCAACCCGATCCCACGCAAAATCACACTCGTCACCGTCTGCACCGCGCGCTCGAACTGCATGTCCGACAGCGGCTGGTGATCGTTCAGGATATTCACCTGATGATCAAAGTCGGCGTAATGCTGGGTCGACGCCCAGATCATGTACAGCAGGCTCGACGGCTCTACCGGCAAGATCCGCTTGTCTTCAACCCACTGACGGATCTTCGCTTCCTTCATCTTCGCCCAGTCATACAGGCTGACATCCAGCGCCTCGCCCAACGTCGGCGCGCCATGAATAATCTCATTGGCCCAGACTTTCGAGCCATACGGCCGGCTGCGCGAGTGGTTCATCTTGGCGCGGATATAGCTGCTGAGCACCACCCGCGGGTCATCGAACATCTCGAAGCACAACGCGTCCTGCTTCCACACTTCCAGCAGATCAAACAGCACCGCGCTGTACAGCTCACTCTTGGTGCTGAAGTAGTAATGCAGATTGGAACGCGGCAGTTGCACCTCAGCGGCGATGTCGGCCATGGCGGTGCTGCCGAAGCCTTTTTCGGCGAAGACTTTCTCCGCGGCGAGGAGGATTTTTTCGACGTTACTGCGGCGAATCTCGATCTTGTGATTGCCCATGTGGGCTCCCTGGCAACAACGTTTTCGAAGAGTGTTGGTCAATGCGGCTGGGTATCCCCCGCCGCCGTATCAATACTTACCACCACCGACATCCCCGGCCGCAATCGTTCTTCTTCCTGCTGATCGGGATCGATGGTGATGCGCACCGGCACCCGCTGGGCGATTTTGACGAAGTTGCCCGTCGCATTGTCCGCCTGCAACAAGGCAAACTCAGAGCCGGTGCCCGGGGAAATATGCTGCACATGCCCGGTAAATTTGCGGTGGTTCAACCCGTCGACGGTGAAGTGCACCGGTTGCCCGACCCGGACGTTGTTCATCTGGGTTTCCTTCATGTTGGCGATCACCCATTTCTGGTTCGGCACCAATGCCATCAACTGCGCCCCGGAGTTGACGTACGCGCCGAGACGCACGCCGATCTGCCCGAGCTGGCCGTCGCGCGGGGCGACGATGCGCGTGTTCGACAGATCGATCCGCGCCAGTTGCACGGCGGCGTCGGCGCTGGCCACCGCGGCCTCCAGCGAACCTCGATTGACGATTACTGTTTGCAGATCCTGACGGGCGATTTCCAGATTGGCTTTAGCCTGCGCGACGGCCGCGATACTTTGTGCGTCGGCCGCCAGTGCTACGTCCATCTCACGTTTTGACACCGAGCCGTCTCTCACCAGTTCCTTGTTACGACGCAGATCGGCCGCACTTTTGCGTAACTGCGCCTCGCTGTCGGCGACCACTGCCTGACGCAACTTGATCGTCGCTTCGGCGCTGTTGCGTTGCTGCACCACGTTGGCCAGCGCGGCTTTCTGCACCGCCAGTTGCGCCAGCGATTGATCGAGGCGTTGCTGATAGATGCGGTCATCCAGACGCACGAGCAAATCGCCGGCCTTCACATACTGGAAATCCTGCACCGGCACTTCATAAACGTAGCCGGCGAGCTGTGGGCCGATGATCGTCACCTGCCCACGCACCAAGGCGTTTTCGGTGGTTTCGACGGCGCTGCTGAAGGGTGGCAATTGCCAGGCATACAGCACGATCAACACGCCGACGATGGCAATCGCGGCAAAGCCTAACGAAGAGATAATCCGCACCCGCAGCGAACGCGGTTCGGTGTTCGGCGATGACGGCGGCGCCACACCCTCGGGCGTGGCAGCAATGGCATTGGTGGTGGTAGTGGTCGGTTCGGTCATGAAGAAATGGCACCGCTGTCAGGTACGGAAGGCTTATCGGGAGGAGCGGCGACGGCTTTGGTAGTGCTCATCAGCCACAGCGCACGAATGGTTAACCAGATCATGGTCAGCACCGCGATCACCGCGATGAGCATGAACACATCGTTATAGGCCAGCACATTGGCTTCCCTCGTCGCGGCATTGGCCAGGCTGCGAATCCCGGCCAGATTGCGCAGGTTCGGGTCGGCCAGCAACGAGCCGTAGGCCGAGCCGCCGCTCTGCACCCGCGCGGCCACTAACGGATCAGACAGCGTCAGGTGCTCGACGATCTGGCTGGAATGAAATTTCTCGCGAACGATCTGAAACGTCCCGAGCAACGCCGCACCAATCAAGCCGCCGAGGTTATTGCAGATCCCGAACAACACGGAAAAGCTCACCAGATTGCGCGGATTGGTCAGCACGTTGCGCGTGCCTAGAACCATGGTCGGGCCGAGGAAAAACGTACTGCCGAACGCCAGCAAAAACTGGCTGAAATACAGGTTTTCGGGGCGGGTCAGATTGTTGGAAAAACTGTCCATCACGGAGCCCGTCGCCATCAATGCGAGCGAGATGATCAACGGCATCAACAAATGTTTTGGGTCGATGGTCAGCGCACTGGTCAACAATCCCGCGACGCTGCCGATCATCATCACCACGTAGAGGCTGTACAACTGCTGACTGCTCATGTTGAGGTATTGCATGAAGCCGACGGCACCGGTGGATTGCTCGGAGGTGACCATGCGAATCAGGATCACCGCCAGCGCCAGACGAATCATCACCCCGCTGCCGAGCCAACGCGTCATCAACATCGGGTTGCTGCGGTTGTGCTCGATGGCCAGGCCCGTGAGGATCAACGCGATCGAACCGGCCAGCGCGACGCCGAGCCAGTCGGCCTCCAGCCACCAGTCGATCCGCCCCAGCGACAGCACCGCGCAGAGCAACGCCACACCGCTGGCCAGAATCGCGAAGGTGAGAAAGTCGAGTTTTTCAAAGGTCTTGAAACGGTCTCCGGGCGGCAGCTTGAGCAGCAAGACACAACCCAGCGACAGCAGTGCCATGCCCAGTTCGAACAGGTACAGCCCGCGCCATTCGGCAATCTGCAACAAATCTTCGGAAAACAATCGCGCCAGCGGCAAAGCCAACTGCGAGCTGCCGAGGCCGAGCACCAGCGCTTTCATCCGCCATTTCGCCGGAAATGCCTGAACCATGTAATACAGACCCAGGGAGCTCAACGCCGCGCCGACCATGCCGTGCGCCGCACGCACCGCCACTGCCGAGTTCAAATCGTTGACGAATAAATGGCCGAAGGTCACCAGCGCATACAGCACCAAAAACACCTCGGTGAACGCACGCAAACCGAACTGCTGACGAAACTTGACCAGCAGCAGGTTCATCGACACGTTGGTCATCACATACGCCGCCGGCAGCCAGGCCATTTCCGCCGTGGTCGCACCGAGCGCGCCCTGCAGGTAAATCAGATTGGCGACCACCAGCGAATTGCCCAAACCGCCGGTCAACGCCACCAGCAAACCCACCAGCGCATAGGCCAGTCGCTTGGGATTGGAGTGCAGTGGCGTCGAGGGGGAACCGGGCAAACTGGGCTTCTCGTGAGGCTGCCAGTTGCGCGGGGCGTATTGATCCATTGAAAGGCCTTGTGCGGGAGGTGGATGAAGTTTGCCGCAAAAGTTGCCGCAACACACATTTCCATGGACAACAGAAAGCCCTGTAGGAGCTGTCGAGTGAAACGAGGCTGCGATCTTTTGATTTGGATTTCATAGACAAGATCAAAAGATCGCAGCGTGCCGCAGCTCCTACAGGGGCATCTGACGTGAAGTCATCGTATAACTTCCTGTTGACTTTCCAGTGAAACCTAGGAAATATCCGCACCCATGTTGTACGACGACGTATAACAAATAATAAAAACAACAACTGATACAGGGAGCGACCCAGTGAGCACACTCGTCTGCAATTCCGTCCGCCCTTTCCGATTTTCCGTCACCCGCCCTCGCCTCACCTTAAGTCTGATCGGCTGTAGCAGCCTCGCCTTTGCTTTACCCATGAGCGCCGCCGCCGAAGGGTTTCTCGAAGACAGCAAAGCCACGCTGAACCTGCGCAATGCCTACTTCAACCGCAACTTCACCAACCCGAACAATGCGCAGGGCAAGGCTGAAGAGTGGACGCAGAGCTTCATTCTCGATGCCAAGTCCGGCTTCACCCAAGGCACCGTGGGTTTCGGCATAGACATGCTCGGGCTGTACTCGCAAAAGCTCGATGGCGGTAAAGGCACTGGCGGTACACAGCTGCTGCCGATCCACGATGACGGGCGTCCGGCAGACAACTTCGGTCGCCTCGGTGTGGCATTGAAAGCCAAAGTGTCGAAGACCGAACTGAAGGTTGGCGAGTGGATGCCGGTGCTGCCGATCCTGCGTTCCGACGATGGCCGCTCCCTGCCGCAAACCTTCCGCGGTGGCCAGATCACGTCCACCGAGATCAACGGCTTGAGCCTGTACGGCGGCCAGTTCCGCGGCAACAGCCCGCGCAACGACGCGAGCATGGAAGACATGTCGATGAACGGCCGCGGCGCGTTCACGTCCGACCGTTTCAACTTCGGCGGTGGTGAATACGCCTTCAACGACAAGCGCACCCTGGTCGGCGTGTGGTACGCCGAACTCACCGACATCTACCAGCAGCAATACTTCAATCTCAGCCATAGCCAGCCAATCGGCGACTGGACGCTGGGCGCCAACCTCGGTTTCTTCACCGGCAAGGAAGACGGCAGCGCGCAGGCCGGCGATCTCGATAACAAAACCGCGTTCGCCCTGCTTTCGGCCAAATACGGCGGCAACACCTTCTACGTCGGCCTGCAGAAACTCGGCGGCGACGATGCGTGGATGCGCGTCAACGGCACCAGCGGCGGCACCCTGGCCAACGACAGTTACAACGCCAGTTATGACAATGCCAAGGAGCGCTCCTGGCAGGTTCGCCATGACTACAATTTCGTCGCTCTCGGCGTTCCCGGTCTGACCATGATGAACCGCTACATCAGCGGCGATAACGTTCACACCGCTACCACCAGCGACGGCAAGGAATGGGGCCGCGAGTCGGAACTGGCCTACACCGTACAGAGCGGGCCGCTGAAAAATCTCAATGTGAAATGGCGCAACGCGACGATTCGCCGAGACTTCAGCACCAACGAGTTTGATGAGAACCGGCTCTTTATCAGCTATCCGATTTCGTTGTTGTAACTCACTGGGTCACCGCCAACCCCGTAGGAGTGAGCCTGCTCGCGATGGCGTCATGTCAGTCAATGCAAATGTTGCCTACACCGCCCCCATCGCTGGCAAGCCAGCTCCCACAGTGTTGGTGGTGAATACAGGAATCGTACATGCCTTTGATACCTGTGGGAGCTGGCTTGCCAGCGATGAGGGCGGCAGATTCAACATCAATGTTGATAGACACTGCGCTATCGCGAGCAGGCTCCCTCCTACAGGGATCGCATTGTCAGACGAGAACCGGGTAATCAGCCCTTCCGTCATTTACACCAAAAGTCGCGTTGACAAGATCCGGAAACCCTACCGATACTTCAGCGCAGTCATACGACAACCTACAACAACCCTAAAAACAATACGTGTAAGGGCTTGCCATGACGTCTACCTCCACCACCCGCGTTCCATTCAATCGCCTGCTGCTGACCGGTGCCGCCGGCGGCTTGGGCAAAGTCTTGCGCGAACGTCTGCGGCCTTATGCCAATGTGCTGCGTTTGTCCGACATCGCCGCCCTCACCCCGGCCGTGGATGATCGTGAAGAAGTCGTGCTGTGCGATCTCGCCGACAAAAACGCCGTGCATCAACTGGTCGAAGGCGTTGATGCGATCCTGCATTTCGGCGGCGTGTCCGTTGAACGACCGTTCGAAGAGATTCTCGGCGCCAACATCTGCGGAGTCTTCCACATCTATGAAGCCGCACGCCTGCATGGCGTGAAACGGGTGATCTTCGCCAGTTCCAACCACGTCATCGGTTTCTACAAACAGGACGAGCAGCTCGACGCCAGCTCCGCCCGCCGTCCCGATGGTTACTACGGCTTGTCCAAGTCCTACGGCGAGGACATGGCCAGTTTTTACTTCGATCGCTACGGCATCGAGACCGTGAGCATTCGCATCGGCTCCTCGTTCCCGGAACCACAGAATCGCCGGATGATGCACACCTGGCTGAGCTTCGACGACCTCACGCAACTGCTCGAACGCTCGCTGTACACCCCCAACGTCGGCCACACCATCGTGTATGGCATGTCCGACAACAAGGACGTTTGGTGGGACAACCGCTTCGCCAGTCACCTCGGCTTCGAAGCCAAGGACAGCTCTGAAGTGTTCCGCGAAAAAGTCGAGGCGCAACCGATGCCGGCCGCCGATGACCCGGCGCGCATCTATCAGGGCGGCGCCTTCGTTGCGGCCGGCCCGTTTGGTGACTGACCTGTCCACTTGATCCCCCTCCAATAAGAACCAAGGGAATGAGTATGCAAGCCGAATTGATCGTCGACGCCCGCAACGCGGTCGGTGAAAGCCCGGTCTGGGTGCCGCAGGAGAATGCCCTCTACTGGGTGGATATTCCCAACGGCGGCCTGCAGCGCTGGAGCGCCGACACCGGGCATGTTCACGCCTGGAAAGCCCCGCAAATGCTTGCCTGCATCGCCCCTCACAGCCGAGGTGGCTGGGTCGCGGGCATGGAAACCGGTTTTTTCCGCCTGCACCCAAACGCGGACGGCAGCCTCGACAGCGAATTGCTCGCCACGGTCGAACACAGCCGCGAAGACATGCGCCTCAACGATGGTCGTTGCGACCGCCAGGGCCGTTTCTGGGCGGGCAGCATGGTGCTGAACATGGGTTTGAACGCGCCCGAAGGTCGGCTCTATCGCTACGGCGCCACCGAGTCTGGAGTGATCGACGCGCAACTCGACGGTTTCATCGTGCCCAACGGCCTCGGCTTCAGCCCCGACGGCAAAACCATGTATTTGTCCGATTCGCATCCCAACGTGCAACTGATCTGGGCGTTCGATTACGACACTGCCAGCGGCACACCGTCGAACCGCCGAGTCTTCGTCGACATGAATCAGCACTGCGGTCGCCCCGATGGCGCGGCGGTCGATGCCGACGGTTGCTACTGGATCTGCGCCAACGACGCCGGCCTCGTCCACCGTTTCACCCCCGATGGTCGCCTTGATTACTCGCTGCCGGTGCCGGTGAAAAAACCGACCATGTGCGCCTTTGGTGGCGCCCGAATGGACACCCTGTTTGTCGCTTCGATTCGTCCAGGCGATGACCACGACCCGCAGTCTCTGGCCGGCGGCGTGTTCGCCTTGACCCCCGGCGTCAAAGGCCTGCCGGAACCTCTTTTCGACGATTTGCTTTAACCCGCCTCTGCTGCACCGCTGTGCCTTGAACACAAAAATAACAAGACTGGAGACACCCCCATGGACTTCAAACGCACCTTGCTCGCCGCTGCACTTCCGCTGATGTTCACCTTTGCCGGAGCCGCTCAGGCCCTGGAAATCAAATTCGCCGACATCCACCCCGCCGGTTATCCAACGGTAGTCGCCGAAAAAAGCATGGGCGAAGCCCTGACCAAGGAAACCAATGGCGACCTGACCTTCAAGTATTTCCCGGGCGGTGTGCTCGGCTCGGAGAAAGAGGTCATCGAACAGGCGCAGGTCGGCGCGATCCAGATGACCCGCGTCAGCCTCGGCATCGTCGGCCCGGTCGTACCGGATGTGAACGTGTTCAACATGCCGTTCATCTTCCGCGATCAGGCGCATATGCGCGCAGTCATTGACGGCGAAGTCGGCGATGCGATTCTCGACAAGATCACCAATTCCGAATTCGGTCTGGTGGCCCTGGCCTGGATGGACGGCGGCACGCGCAACATCTACACCAAGAAACCGGTGCGCAAACTCGAAGACCTCAAAGGCATGAAGATCCGCGTGCAAGGCAATCCGATGTTCATCGACACCATCAACGCCATGGGCGGCAACGGCATTGCGATGGACACTGGCGAGATCTTCAGTGCCCTGCAAACCGGCGTGATCGACGGGGCGGAAAACAACCCGCCTACCCTGCTCGAACACAACCATTTCCAGAACGCCAAGTTCTACAGCCTGACCGGTCACTTGATCCTGCCCGAGCCCATCGTGATGTCGAAAATCACCTGGGAAAAACTGACTCCCGATCAACAAGTACTGGTCAAGAAAGCAGCCAAAGCCGCGCAGGCCGAGGAACGAACGTTGTGGGACGCCAAGTCCACCAGCAGTGAAGAGAAACTCAAGGCTGCCGGCGTCGAGTTCATCACCGTCGACAAAAAACCGTTCTACGAGGCCACCGCCTCGGTCCGCGAGAAGTACGGCGCGCCTTACGCCGACCTGATCAAGCGCATCGAAGCCGTTCAGTAACTCTCTGTCCTCAATGAAAGGCCCGGCAGCGCTGACCTCGTTTGGTGTCAGCGCCTGCCCGGTTACGGTGGAACCCGATGAAGAATCTGCTGCTGAGCATCAACGACCGGATTTACATGGCCTGCATCTGGGTCGCCGGTCTGTCGGTGCTGACCATTTCCCTGATCATCCCTTGGGGCGTGTTCGCCCGTTACATCCTTGGCACCGGTTCGAGCTGGCCGGAGCCCACCGCCATTCTGCTGATGATGGTGTTCACCTTCATCGGCGCTGCCGCCAGTTATCGCGCCGGTGCACACATGGCCGTGGCCATGGTTACTGATCGCCTGAACCCGAACATGCGCAGAACCATGAGCATCGTTTCCCAGGTGTTGATGGGCATTATCTGCCTGTTCATGACCATCTGGGGCGCCAAGCTGTGCATGTCGACCTGGAACCAGTTCATGAGCGCCCTGCCTACCCTGCGCGTGGGCATCACTTACATGCCGATTCCGGTTGGCGGCGCGCTGACACTGATTTTCGTCATCGAAAAACTTTTGCTGGGTGACCAGAGCAATCGCCGCGTTGTGCGGTTCGATCTGGTTGAAGAAAACGAAGGGGCTGCCTGATGGACGCATTGATTCTGCTGGGCAGTTTTATCGCACTGATCCTGATCGGCATGCCGGTCGCTTACGCCCTCGGGCTGTCGGCACTGATCGGCGCGTGGTGGATCGACATTCCGTTCCAGGCCTTGATGATTCAGGTCGCGGGCGGGGTGAACAAATTCTCGCTGCTGGCGATTCCGTTCTTTGTTCTGGCCGGGGCGATCATGGCCGAGGGCGGCATGTCGCGGCGGCTGGTGGCATTTGCCGGCGTCTTGGTCGGATTCGTCCGTGGTGGCCTGTCGCTGGTCAACATCGTGGCTTCGACGTTCTTCGGCGCCATTTCCGGTTCGTCGGTAGCCGACACCGCTTCCGTGGGCTCGGTGCTGATCCCGGAAATGGAGCGCAAAGGCTACCCGCGTGATTTCTCCACGGCGGTGACCGTCAGCGGTTCCGTGCAAGCGCTGTTGACCCCGCCGAGCCACAACTCGGTGCTCTACTCGCTGGCCGCTGGCGGTACCGTGTCCATCGCATCGCTGTTCATGGCCGGCGTGGTGCCCGGGCTGTTGATGAGCGCGTGCCTGATGGTGCTCTGCCTGATTTTCGCGCGTAAACGCGACTATCCCAAAGGCGAAGTCATCCCGATGCGCCAGGCCCTGAAAATCTGCGGCGAAGCGCTGTGGGGTCTGATGGCGATGGTGATCATCCTCGGCGGCATCCTGTCAGGGATTTTCACTGCCACCGAATCGGCTGCCATCGCAGTGCTGTGGTCGTTCTTCGTGACCATGTTCATCTACCGCGACTACAAGTGGAGTGAACTGCCCAAGCTGATGCACCGCACCGTGCGGACGATTTCGATCGTGATGATCCTGATCGGTTTTGCCGCGAGCTTCGGCTACATCATGACCCTGATGCAGATTCCGGCGAAGATCACCACGCTGTTCCTGACCCTGTCGGACAACCGCTACGTGATCCTGATGTGCATCAACGTCATGCTGCTGTTGCTCGGCACAGTGATGGACATGGCGCCGCTGATCCTGATCCTCACGCCAATCCTGATGCCGGTGATTCTCGGCATTGGCGTCGACCCGGTGCAGTTCGGCATGATCATGCTGGTCAACCTCGGGATCGGATTGATAACACCGCCGGTGGGCGCCGTGCTGTTTGTCGGCTCGGCGGTGGGCAAGGTCAGCATCGAGAGCACCGTGAAAGCGCTGCTGCCGTTCTATGCCGTGCTGTTCATGGTGTTGATACTGGTGACGTACGTACCGGCTATTTCGCTGTGGCTGCCGCATCTGGTGTTGTAAGCCGCTAAAAGATCGCAGCTCCGGCAGCTCCTACAGGAAGCGCATTCCCCTGTAGGAGCTGTCGAGTGAAACAAGGCTGCGATCTTTTGATCTTCATGCGCTCAAGCCCGCAACAACATGTACCCCGCCACCACCAGACATACACTCGCAAACCCCACCTGCAACGCCCGCGCCGGCACCCTCGCGCAAAGCTTGCGCCCGATGATCATGCCGACCACGCTGGCGACAATGAACGCCGCGCCCAGGCTGTCGATCCGCACCCCGGCATGAAACGCGCCGACCACGCCGATCGCCGAAATCAGGCTGATCACCATCAATGACGTGGCAACGATGCCGCGCATCTGCACGTCGGTCAGTTGCTTGAACGCCGGCACGATCAAGAAGCCGCCACCCACGCCCAACAATCCTGAAACCACTCCCGTCACCGCACCCAATGCCGCCAGGGTTGCCGTGCATTTGGCCGTCCAGTCGAAGCGTCCGGTCTCTTCATCGAGCATGCAATTCTTCTGGCCCCAACTGGCGTGACCATGATCACTCGGCCCTGCTTGCTCACGCTCGCGCCGCAGCATGCGCCAGGCAACCATGACCATCAGCAGGCTGAACAGAATCATCAGGATTTTCTCCGGCAACTGATGCGCGAAATAGATCCCCAGCGGCGAAAACACCGCGCCCAGTGCGGCAATCAACAGCGCCGCGCGGTAACGCACCAGACCATGACGCAAGCCATCGATAGCGCCGACCGCCGCCGCACTGCCGACGGCAAACAACGCTACCGGCGCCGCTTGCGTCATCGTCCAGCCGAGCCCGAGCACCAGCGCTGGCACCGCGAGAATCCCGCCGCCGGCCCCGGTCAACCCGAGGACCAACCCCATCACCACGCCAAACAGACTTGCCAGCAACATAGGGTTTTCTCAATCGACCTTGGACAGGCTGGTCAGCCATTCGCGCCCCTTGAGCATGCCGTTCCAGTAGAACCACGGCAGCAGCGTTGCCTTCAACCACCATGCCGACCGACGTGGCACGGTCGGGTCCAGGGCAAAGGTCGGCAGCAATTTACCGGCATAACCGAACTCGGCGAGAATCACCTTGCCCTTCTCCACCGTCAGCGGGCAGGAACCGTAGCCGTCGTACTTAAGCGGCAACGGTTGTTGCTTGCGCAGGGCCAGCAGGTTCTGTGCGACCACCACAACTTGCTTGCGCACCGCCGCTGCGGTTTTTGCATTGCTGGTGCCACAGATATCGCCCAGTGCAAACACCTCGGGATAACGTGGATGCTGCAGGCTGTGCGGATTGACTTCGCACCAGCCAGCGGCGTCGGCCAATGTGCTTTGCGCGATAAAGTCCGGCGAAACCTGCGGCGGCACGACGTGGAGCAGGTCGAAGGTCTTTGCCTCGCGGGTGACGTTGCCGTCGGCGTCCTTGACCTCAAACCACGCGGTTTTCGCCGGGCCGTCGACCTTGACCAAATTCGCGTTGAACGCCAGTTGTGCGTTGTACTTCTCGATGTATTTCATCAGCGGCGGCACGAACGTGGCCACGCCGAACAGCGCGGCGCCCGCCAGATTGAATTCGACATTGATATTGTTCAGCACGCCGCTTTTCAGCCAGTGATCGCAGGACAGGTACAGCGCTTTTTGCGGGGCACCGGCGCATTTGATCGGCATTGCCGGCTGAGTGAACAGCGCCTTGCCGCCGCGTAGTTTCTGCACCTGATCCCAGGTGTACTGCGCGTGCTGATAGCTGTAGTTGGAGGTGACGCCGTGCTGGCCGAGGCTGTCCTGCAATCCTTCGATTTTCTCCCAGGCCAGACGCAGGCCGGGGCAGACGATCAGGTTTTGATAGCTGATATTGCGTTGATCGCTGAGGGTGAGTTGGCGGTTGTCCGCGTCGATTTGGGTAACCGCCGCTTGAATCCAGGTGGCCTGGCGCGGCATGACTTTGCTCATCGGCCGAACGGTGTCTTTCACGTCATAAGCGCCACCACCAACCAGCGTCCACGCCGGTTGGTAGTAATGCTGGGAACTCGGTTCGATGACGGTGATGTTCAAGTGCGGATCGCGCCTGAGCAGGCTGGCGACGAAGGCGATACCGGCAGTGCCGCCGCCGATGACCACGATATCTGCACTGATGGATGGGCCCCAGTGTTGATCGTTCATTGCTTGTTCCTTATAGCTGCACGCAAGGATTTCTCAGCCACCACACAAAACAAACTGTAGGAGTGAGCCTGCTCGCGATAGCGGTGGGTCAGTCAATGAAGATTTCGGCTGAACTACCGCTATCGCGAGCAGGCTCACTCCTACAGGTTTTGTGTGTGGGCGGATATTTATTGGTGACCCAGGCTTTTCAGCACAGCGCCGCAGTAGAGCCCGGACAATGTCTTCATCACCTGAATCACTTCAGGACTGGCCAGGCCGTAAAAGATGTACTTGCCTTCACGACGGGTTCCGACCAATCCCTCATCGCGCAGGATGCCCAATTGCTGGGACAGCGTCGGTTGACGCACGCCGGTCATCTTTTCCAGTTCGCCGACATTGCGTTCGCCCTGCGTCAGTTGACAGAGGATCAACAGGCGATCTTCATTGGCCATGGCCTTGAGCAGCGAACAGGCCTTGGAGGCCGAGGCGCGCAATTGGGCGACTTCACATTCGGTCAGACTGGATTGCATTTGCATGATGCCTTCAACGTCACTTAAGCTGCGAACATTATGTTTTTACATAAAGTGTTGCAACTGACTTTTCCACCCTTGCACAGGTTCATGTCCATGCCCGCGTTGATTGAAGCCTTTCTTGACCCCGCCTCCTCGACCTACAGCTACGTGGTCTACGAGGCCGATGGCGGACAATGCGCAATCGTCGACCCGGTGCTCGACTACGATGGCGCCGCCGGCCGCACCTGCACCGCTGAGGCCGACAAGATCATCGCTTTTGTGCGGGCACACAGCCTGCAAGTGCAATGGCTACTGGAAACCCACGCCCACGCCGATCACCTGTCCGCCGCGCCGTATCTACGCCGGGAACTGGGAGGCAAAATCGCGATTGGCGAATCGATTAGCAAAGTGCAGAACGTGTTCAAGGCGTTGTTCAATCTCGAGCCGGAATTCTGTGTCGATGGCTCGCAGTTCGATCACCTGTTCGCGCCGAACGAGTCATTCACCATCGGCAACCTTAAGGCCACGGCGCTGCATGTGCCGGGGCATACACCGGCCGACATGGCTTACCTGATCGACGGCGAGCAGATTCTGGTCGGTGACACGCTGTTCATGCCGGATGTCGGCACGGCGCGCTGCGACTTCCCCGGCGGCAATGCCCATCAACTGTTCAACTCGATTCAGAAACTGCTGGCCTTCCCTGCCAGCGTGAAACTCTACGTTTGCCACGACTACCCGCCTGAAGGCCGCGAAGCCCAATGCCAGACCACCGTCGGTGAACAGCGTAAGAGCAACATTCATGTACATGACGGCATTGATGAAGCGGCGTTCGTCGAGATGCGCACCCAGCGCGATGCCGGGCTCGGCATGCCGACGTTGTTGCTGCCGGCGATTCAGGTGAATGTGCGCGCGGGGAATTTTCCGGCGGCGGAAGACAACGGTGTGGTGTACCTGAAGATTCCGCTCAATTCTTTATAGGAACCAGTCACTCGAACCATCACCAGCTTATTTTTCCTACGAACGCTGGCGATAGTGATGAACTGGTGAAAATCCTCTCAGCGAGCAGACTCCATTGAACAAACATTCAATGGAGTTTTCGCAATATGGATATTCGTCGTAATCACCGTGACATGTCAGCGGCACAGAAAGCCGCGTTCATCAGGGCGATCCTGATTCTGAAGAATCATACCCCCAGCATTCTGCGACCCGGCGAGCAGTGTCGCTACGATGACTTTGTACAGATTCACAAGAACTCCATGGGGCTGGGCAATCCGATCACCCCCAACCCCCATCGCAACCCGCTGTTTTTTCCCTGGCACCGGATCCTGATTCGCCAATTCGAGTGGGAACTGCAAGTCGTGGCTGACGACCCTGGCATTACCCTGCCTTACTGGAACTGGAGCATGAGCGGCGCAGACAATCCCTTCAATGATGACTTCATGGGCAGGGATGGCGATCCCCAGTCAAACCAGCGTGTAACCCTCGGGCCATTTGCTTTCAAGGGTCGCGCCTTTGACGTCAGGGTCTGGAATGGTGACGAAGGAGCTCCGGAACTCAGGCGCGACTTCGGCGCGGACGGCTCGCCACTGCCTGACGCGCAAGAAATCGAGTCGGTCATGATGCGAACACCCTACTGGTCTGAACCTGAAGGGTGGGAAAACACTATTGAGCAGATGCACAACAATGTGCATTCGTGGGTGGGCGGCAACATGGGTACAGCCACATCGCCGAACGACCCGATATTCTTTCTGCACCACTGCCACCTCGATTACCTGTGGGAACGGTGGAAGCGTCAGCACCCTGCCGAACCCGCCATCGCGTTTGCCGATGACGCCTCCCAGGACATGCTCGATGTCACCCTGATCTTTCATCCGGACATCGAGCCTGCACCTTGGCAAAGAACCTGGAAGGTTGGACAGGTCCTCGACACGGAGGCACTTGATTATCGGTATGACTTGAGTGATGGCGCCGCAATCAGGCGCCCAGAATCAGACCGTTGACCGGCAGCGGCAACGCCGTCTTGTAGCGCACCTGTTTGAGCGCAAAGCTCGATCGGATATTCGCCACACCGGGAACCTTGGTGAGGAAGTCCATCATGAAGCGTTCCAGCGACTGAATCGTCGGCACCAGGACCCGGATGAGGTAATCCGGGTCTCCGGCCATCAGGTAGCACTCCATTACCTCAGGGCGATCAGAAATCGCCTCTTCGAAATGCTGCAGCGCCTCCTCGACCTGCTTCTCCAGGCTGACATGGATGAACACGTTGACATGCAGGCCCAGCAAATCGGCGTCGAGCAGCGTGACTTGCTCGCGAATCAGGCCTAATTCTTCCATGGCCTTGACCCGGTTAAAGCACGGTGTTGGCGACAGATTTACCGAGCGTGCGAGGTCGGCGTTGGTGATGCGCGCATTCTCCTGAAGGCTGTTGAGAATGCCGATATCGGTACGGTCCAGTTTGCGCATGAGACAAAACCACCTGTTTTTTATGTTTATGCAGATTTTTTATCTGCAAATCGTCTCCAGCGCAACGAAACAGAGAGAAATATTCTTCTTGCCCGCGCCTATGATTGTTGTAGGACAAGATTTCTTCTACCGAAGAATGACTGCCAGCTCACTACAAGAAATTCACAAGATCGAGCGTAGAAGCCATGACACAAGCGTACGAACCGCTGCGTCTGCACGTCCCTGAACCCTCGGGCCGTCCAGGCTGCAAAACTGATTTTTCCTACCTGCATCTGACCGATGCCGGTACGGTGCGCAAACCTCCCATCGACGTAGAACCTGCCGACACCGCCGACCTGGCGCGAGGCCTGATTCGCGTGCTCGACGATCAGGGCAATGCCCTCGGCCCATGGGCTGAAAACGTGACGGTCGAGATCCTGCGCAAAGGCATGCGCGCCATGCTCAAGACGCGCATCTACGACAACCGCATGGTGGTCGCCCAGCGTCAGAAAAAGATGTCGTTCTACATGCAGAGCCTTGGCGAAGAAGCCATCGGCAGCGCCCAGGCGCTGGCGTTGAACGTCGACGACATGTGTTTTCCGACCTACCGTCAGCAAAGCATTCTGATGGCGCGCGACGTGCCGTTGGTCGACCTGATCTGCCAGTTGTTGTCCAACGAGCGCGATCCGCTCAAGGGCCGTCAACTGCCGATCATGTACTCGGTGAAGGACTTCGGCTTCTTCACCATTTCCGGCAACCTCGCCACCCAGTTCATTCAGGGCGTGGGCTGGGGCATGGCTTCGGCGATCAAGGGCGATACCAAAATCGCCTCGGCCTGGATCGGCGACGGCGCCACCGCCGAATCGGACTTCCACACCGCCCTCACCTTCGCCCACGTCTATCGGGCGCCGGTGATCCTCAACGTGGTCAACAACCAGTGGGCGATTTCGACCTTCCAGGCCATCGCTGGCGGTGAAGCCACCACCTTCGCCGGACGCGGCGTCGGTTGCGGCATTGCCTCGCTGCGTGTTGATGGTAACGACTTCTACGCGGTCTACGCGGCTTCTGCCTGGGCTGCCGAGCGCGCCCGCCGCAACCTCGGCCCGACCATGATCGAATGGGTCACCTACCGCGCCGGCCCGCACTCGACCTCCGACGATCCGTCCAAATATCGTCCGGCCGATGACTGGAGCCACTTCCCGCTCGGCGACCCGATCGCGCGTCTCAAACAGCACCTGATCAAGATCGGCCACTGGTCCGATGAAGAGCACGCCGCCGTCAGCGCCGAACTCGAAGCCGAAGTGATTGCCGCGCAGAAACAGGCCGAGCAGTACGGCACCCTCGCCGGCGGCCAGATTCCAAGCGCCGCGACCATGTTCGAAGACGTCTACAAAGAGATGCCGGAGCACTTGAAGCGCCAGCGTCAGCAGTTGGGGGTCTGAGATGAACGATCACAACAACAATATTCAGCTGGAAACCGCCATGACCACGACCACCATGACCATGATCCAGGCCCTGCGCTCGGCCATGGATGTGATGCTTGAGCGCGACGATAACGTGGTCGTGTTCGGTCAGGACGTCGGTTACTTCGGCGGCGTGTTCCGTTGCACCGAAGGCCTGCAGACCAAATACGGCTCATCGCGGGTGTTCGACGCACCGATCTCCGAAAGCGGCATCGTCGGCGTCGCCGTCGGCATGGGCGCTTACGGTTTGCGTCCGGTAGCTGAGATCCAGTTCGCCGACTACGTCTACCCGGCGTCCGACCAGATCATTTCCGAAGCGGCGCGTCTGCGCTATCGCTCGGCTGGCGAGTTCACCGCACCGATGACCTTGCGCATGCCGTGCGGTGGTGGCATCTACGGTGGCCAGACCCACAGCCAGAGCATCGAGGCGATGTTCACTCAAGTCTGCGGCCTGCGCACGGTCATGCCGTCCAACCCGTATGACGCCAAAGGTTTGCTGATCGCCTCCATTGAAAACGATGACCCGGTGATCTTCCTCGAGCCAAAACGCCTGTACAACGGCCCGTTCGACGGCCACCACGACCGCCCGGTAACCCCGTGGTCGAAACACCCTGCCGCGCAAGTGCCGGACGGTTACTACACCGTGCCGCTGGACGTCGCCGCGATCACCCGTCCGGGCAAGGACGTCACCGTGCTGACTTACGGCACCACCGTGTATGTCTCGCAAGTGGCCGCTGAAGAAAGCGGCGTCGATGCTGAAGTCATCGACCTGCGCAGCCTGTGGCCGCTGGACCTGGAAACCATCGTCAAATCGGTGAAGAAAACCGGTCGCTGCGTGGTGGTTCACGAAGCCACTCGCACCTGCGGTTTCGGTGCCGAGTTGGTATCGCTGGTGCAAGAGCATTGCTTCCATCACCTGGAAGCGCCGATCGAACGCGTCACCGGTTGGGACACCCCCTACCCGCACGCGCAAGAGTGGGCGTATTTCCCTGGCCCGTCCCGTGTGGGCGCGGCTTTGAAACGGGTTATGGAGGTCTGAATGGGCACGCACGTTATCAAGATGCCGGACATTGGCGAAGGCATCGCAGAAGTAGAACTGTCGCAGTGGCACGTCAAGGTTGGCGATCTGGTGGTTGAAGATCAGGTACTCGCGGATGTCATGACCGACAAGGCGATGGTCGATATTCCGTCGCCGGTGCACGGCAAGGTGATTGCGCTTGGCGGTCAGCCGGGTGAAGTGATGGCGGTTGGCAGCGTGCTGATCAGCATTGAAGTGGAAGGCGCGGGCAATCTGAAAGAATCGGCTGCGCCGGCTGCGGTTGCTGCCAAGGAACCTGCTGCACCGAAAGTCGAAGCTGTCGTAGAAACCAAACCCGCCGCCGCTGCACCGCGTTCGGCTGCCGTTTGCCAGGGCCCGATGGTTGCCCGTGAGGCGGATGAACGTCCGCTGGCCTCTCCGGCCGTGCGCAAACACGCGCTGGATCTGGGCATTCAATTGCGCCTCGTGCGTGGCAGTGGCCCGGCCGGTCGCGTATTGCACGAAGACCTCGACGCCTATCTGGCGCAAGGTCAGTCCAACGCTCAAGCGCCAGTGGCAGCGGCTTATGCCCAGCGCAACGACGAAGAACAGATTCAAGTGATCGGCATGCGCCGCAAGATCGCCCAGCGCATGCAGGACGCCACCCAGCGTGCCGCGCACTTCAGTTACGTCGAAGAAATCGACGTCACCGCGATTGAAGAACTGCGCGCGCATTTGAACGAAAAACACGGCGCCAGCCGTGGCAAGTTGACCTTGCTGCCGTTCCTCGTCCGCGCACTGGTCGTCGCCCTGCGCGACTTCCCGCAGATGAACGCCCGTTACGACGACGAAGCCCAGGTAATCACTCGCCTCGGCGCTGTGCATGTCGGGGTCGCCACGCAAAGCGATGTCGGCTTGATGGTGCCGGTGGTGCGTCACGCCGAAGCGCGCAGCCTGTGGGACAGTGCTGCAGAAATCTCGCGCCTGGCCAACGCCGCCCGCAATGGCAAGGCCAGCCGCGATGAACTGTCCGGCTCGAGCATCACCCTGACCAGCCTCGGTGCGTTAGGCGGCATCGTCAGTACGCCGGTGCTGAATCTGCCGGAAGTGGCCATCGTCGGCGTCAACAAAATCGTCGAACGCCCGATGGTCGTCAAAGGCCAGGTAGTGATCCGCAAGATGATGAACCTCTCCAGCTCCTTCGATCACCGCGTGGTCGATGGCATGGACGCGGCGCTCTTCATCCAGGCCATACGTGGCTTGATCGAACAACCCGCCACTTTGTTTGTGGAGTAAGGCTCGTATGCAATCTCTGAACACCACGCTGCTGATCATCGGCGGCGGTCCTGGCGGTTATGTGACGGCGATTCGCGCCGGGCAACTGGGCATTCAGACCATTCTGGTCGAAGGCCAATCGCTGGGCGGCACTTGCTTGAACATCGGCTGCATCCCGTCGAAAGCGCTGATCCACGTCGCTGAGCAGTTTCATCAGACCCAGCAGCACAACCAGCATTCGGCGTTGGGTATCAGCGTTTCGGCGCCGACCCTCGACATCAGCAAAAGCGTCGAGTGGAAGGACGGCATCGTTGATCGCCTGACCATTGGCGTCGCCGCATTGCTGAAGAAGAACAAGATTCAAGTCATCAACGGCTGGGCCAAAGTCATCGACGGCAAAACCGTGGAAGTCGGCGACACGCGCATTCAGTGCGAGCATCTGGTGCTGGCCACCGGTTCGACCAGTGTCAATCTGCCGATCCTGCCGATTGGCGGGCCGATCATCTCCTCCACCGAAGCGCTGGCGCCTAAAAGCGTGCCGAAACGCCTTGTCGTGGTTGGCGGTGGCTATATCGGTCTGGAGTTGGGCATTGCCTATCGCAAGCTCGGCGCGGAAGTCAGCGTGGTCGAGGCGCAGGAGCGCATTCTGCCGGCCTATGACGCTGAGCTGACGCAACCGGTGCATGAAGCGCTGAAGCAACTGGGCGTGAAACTGTATCTGAACCACAGCGTGCAGGGTTTCGACGGTACGTTGCAGGTGCGTGATCCAAACGGCGACACCCTGAATCTGGAAACCGATCAGGTGCTGGTGGCCGTCGGTCGCAAACCGAATACACAAGGCTGGAACCTTGAAGCGCTGAATCTGGACATGAATGGTTCGGCGATCAAGATCGACGGCCGCTGCCAGACCAGCATGCGTAATGTCTACGCGATCGGCGACCTGAGCGGCGAGCCGATGCTCGCCCACCGCGCCATGGCGCAAGGCGAGATGGTTGCCGAGCTGATCAGCGGCAAAACCCGCGAATTCAATCCAACCGCCATCGCTGCCGTGTGCTTCACCGACCCGGAACTGGTGGTGGTCGGCAAAACGCCGGACGAGGCCAAGACTGCCGGGCTCGACTGCATCGTTTCCAGCTTCCCGTTCGCCGCCAATGGCCGGGCGATGACGCTGGAATCGAAAACCGGCTTCGTGCGCGTGGTCGCGCGTCGCGACAATCACTTGATTGTCGGCTGGCAAGCGGTGGGGGCCGGGGTTTCGGAATTGTCCACGGCGTTTGCGCAAAGCCTGGAAATGGGCGCGCGGCTGGAAGACATCGGCGGCACCATTCACGCACATCCGACCTTGGGTGAAGCGGTGCAGGAAGCGGCGTTGCGTGCGTTGGGGCATGCGCTTCATCTATAAAGATCAAAAGATCGCAGCCTTCGGCAGCTCCTACAGGGGTTCGCTGAGCTTTTGTAGGAGCTGCCGCAGGCTGCGATCTTTTAATGGTGGATGCGGATTTTCATAAGCAGGCTATAAATCTGCTATCTCCCCATCGTCCGGGCTGCGAAACCGCTCAAGAATGAAGTATTGTTGTGCCCATCCAAAAAACGTCAGAAGCCTTGAACCGTTTCGGCGGTTGTTCAGTGATAGAGGGTGTCATGGGTAACGAAAGCATCAATTGGGACAAGCTGGGTTTTGACTACATCAAGACCGACAAGCGCTATCTGTCGTACTTTCGCGATGGCGAGTGGGACAAAGGCACCTTAACCTCTGACAACGTGCTGCACATCAGCGAAGGCTCGACTGCCCTTCACTATGGTCAGCAGTGCTTCGAAGGCATGAAGGCCTATCGTTGCAAGGACGGTTCGATCAACCTGTTCCGCCCGGACCAGAACGCTCTGCGCATGCAACGCAGCTGCGCGCGTCTGCTGATGCCGATGGTCGAAACCGAGCAGTTCATCGAAGCCTGCAAAGAAGTGGTTCGCGCCAACGAGCGTTTCATTCCGCCATACGGCACCGGCGGCGCGCTGTACCTGCGTCCGTTCGTGATCGGCGTGGGTGACAACATCGGCGTGCGCACCGCGCCCGAGTTCATCTTCTCGATCTTCTGCATCCCGGTCGGCGCCTACTTCAAGGGCGGCCTGACCCCGCACAACTTCCAGATCTCCAGCTACGACCGCGCCGCCCCACAAGGCACCGGCGCAGCCAAGGTCGGCGGCAACTACGCAGCCAGCCTGATGCCGGGCTCGAAAGCGAAGAAAGCCAACTTCGCTGACGCGATCTACCTGGACCCGATGACCCACACCAAAATCGAAGAAGTCGGCTCGGCCAACTTCTTCGGGATCACCCACGACAACAAGTTCGTGACCCCGAGCTCGCCATCGGTACTGCCGGGCATCACCCGTCTGTCGCTGATCGAGCTGGCGAAAACGCGTCTGGGCCTGGAAGTGGTTGAAGGCGATGTGCTGATCGACAAACTGGCTGACTTCAAGGAAGCCGGCGCCTGCGGCACTGCTGCGGTGATCACCCCGATCGGCGGCATCAGCTACAACGACCATCTGCATGTGTTCCACAGCGAAACCGAAGTCGGCCCGGTGACCCAGAAGCTCTACAAAGAGCTGACTGGCGTGCAAACCGGCGACATCGAAGCGCCAGCGGGCTGGATCGTCAAGGTTTGATCTGACGGTTGCTGATGTACGAAAGCCCCCACCGGGAAAACGGTGGGGGCTTTTTATTTAAAGCGAGATCAAAAGATCGTCCGATCGCGGCCCGAGCCTTCGGCAGCTCCTACAGTGACTCAGTATGCTTGGGACATTTGTGTATCGGGTGTTCACGCTTCCCTGTAGGAGCTGCCGAAGGCTGCGATCTTTTATTTAAGCGCAATCCGTTTCCCGGAACGCCCGGCAATCCCGCTAGCCTGCCCATTCTGCTGTTTGCCCATCCGCGCCTGGGTAATCAGCCCGGGGATCAATTCCCCCTCCGGCAGATTCTTCCAGAACCGCACCGGCAAATGCCCTTGCATCACCTTCGGGTTGAGCCGCGCCGGGTTGAAGATGTGGCTGTAGTAGGTCAGCCACAGATCACCGTGCGGATCGTCGACGTTCTGTGCCATTTGCTGCCATTCCACCGGGCATTGGCGCTCATGGATCAGTTGTTCGCCATCGTAATAAACGCCATCACGCGGGGTCGCGATCAGCCAACGGTGCCGGCCCATGCGCGCGACGAAATGCTCGCTGGCGCTGTGCAGGATGTCGTGGGCCGGTTCATGCCAGGCCACATATTGCGGACCTGGCAAATCTTTCGGCCGCTCGATGAAGCGTACAAAGGCATGCAGGTGATGGGCTTCGCGGCGTACTTGCTTGATCCGCCGCTGTAACTCGCTGCCCAGCTTGTCCCCAGCCATCATCGCCGTGCGATCGCCGTGGCTGACCCGCCACAGAACTTCGTACAAGAGACTCCAGCGCTGGTCGCCGCGATATTGTGCGGCTTGCCCAAGCGTATCGAGCAATGCTCGCGGAATCCGCGCCTGGAATGGCCCCTGCCCTTCGGGTACTTGATGATCACTGGCGAAAAGATCACTGACGCCCTCGCTGGCCCAACTCACCACGCTCGGGTCGACTTCATGGCTAAGCAGCCAGCGTGCCTGCTGGCGCCAGGTGTCGAACAGGTCGTCACAATCGAGATTGATCATCCCCACAACCCCATCTGCTGCGGCATCGGCCGGTCGCGCAATTGCTGATACAGCAATTGGCTGGTGACCTCGGCCTGCTGCGGGTGGTAATCGCTGGTGATGATGAACGGCTTGGCCTTGGCCAGCACACAACGCATGCGCGCTACGTCTTCGTAACGGATGCGCCGCTGCCGGCGCAACTCCACCAGGCGCTCCGTGGTGCGCAGGCCAATCCCGGGAATGCGCGCGATCAACGAGGGTTCGGCGCTGTTCAGGTCCAGCGGGAATACCTCGCGATTCTGCAGCGCCCACGCCAGTTTCGGGTCGATGTCCAACGCCAGGTTTCCCGGCCCCTTGAGCAACTCGCCAGCGCTGTAGCCGTAGCTGCGCAACAGAAAATCAGCCTGATACAAGCGATGCTCGCGCATCAGCGGCGGCGCGGCCAGCGGCACGCTTTTCGGGCTGTCGGGGATCGGACTGAACGCCGAGTAGTAGACCCGGCGCAGCCGGAAGTTACCGTACAAGGCCTGGGCGCCATGGAGAATGGTGCTGTCGTCGGTGTCATCGGCGCCGACAATCATCTGCGTGCTTTGTCCGGCCGGCGCGAACTTTGGCGCTCGTGGCTCGTTGAGTACGGTCTGCTCGCCGGTGTAGATGGTTTGCATCGCCTGCTTGATCGAACCGATGTCTTTCTCCGGAGCGAGGATTTGCAGGCTGGTATCGGTCGGCAGCTCGATGTTGACGCTGAGGCGATCGGCATAACGTCCAGCCTCCGCGATCAATGCCGGATCGGCTTCGGGAATGGTCTTGAGGTGGATGTAGCCGCGAAACTCGTGCTCTTCGCGGAGCAATTTGGCCACTCGAACCAGCTGCTCCATGGTGTAGTCCGCCGAGCGGATAATCCCCGAACTGAGAAACAGCCCGCTGACGCAGTTACGGCGGTAGAAGTCCATGGTCAGCGCCACGACTTCCTCGGGCGTGAAACGCGCGCGAGGTACATCGCTGGAGCGGCGGTTGACGCAGTATTGGCAATCGTAGAGGCAGAAATTGGTCAGCAGAATTTTCAGCAGCGAGACGCAGCGCCCGTCCGGCGTATAACTGTGGCAAATGCCCATGCCATTGGTCGAGCCCAGACCACTCTTGCCCTCGGAACTGCGCTTGGGCGCGCCACTGCTGGCGCAGGAGGCGTCGTACTTGGCGGCGTCGGCGAGAATACTGAGCTTGTCGATGATTTGCATGGCACGGGCCCTTTACTGGTTGCATATACAGTATAGGGTCGACCTGTCAGGTTCAAGGTGTAAGCGTGCCCTTCGTCGGCAGATCAAAAGATCGCACTACACGTGATCACCGCTCTTTGTAGGAGCTGCCGAAGGCTGCGATCTGTTGATCTGACTGTTCTCAATCGTCAATTCGATACCAAACTTGGCACGAATTTCCTTGCGCCCCACCGCCGTCAACGCCAACGCCCGACTGTCCAGATCCTGCGTCACCCACTTGCGCTTCAACGCCGTTTGCAGCAACGCCGCCCCCAGTGCCCCACCGAGATGCGGCCGGCGCATGCTCCAGTCCAGGCACGGGCAGGCAAATTTGCGCCGCAGTGCATTCAAGTCCTCGACCTCAATGCCCAACCCCGCAAACAGCGCCTCACCGCTGTCGCTCAAGCGATACGCCTGCTCGTCGGTCGCCAGCAACCACCCCGCTTCGAGCAAGCGGTCGTGCAGCATCACCGCCAGTGTCCCGGCCATGTGGTCGTAGCAAGTGCGGGCAAATTGCAGGCGATCCGGTGTGTGCGGCTTGAAGGTTGGCGCGGCGTTCTGGCCGATCACCATCAACGCTTCCAGCGCCTGTGCGACACGTTTGTCGGCGAGGCTGTAATACCGATGGCGGCCCTGAACATGCAGACGCACCAGCGCAAGATCCTTGAGTTTGGCCAGGTGCGCACTGGCGGTGGAGGCGCTGACTTCAGCAACGGCTGCCAGCTCGGTGCTGGTGCGGGCGTGGCCGTCCATCAGCGAGCAGAGGATTTTCGTGCGCGCCGGCTCGGCGATGGCCGCGGCCACCTGCGAGACGCCGATGTCTTGATGTTCTGCGTGCATATTTCGCTCCCGGACGAATCATCGCCGTTACGGACTGCAGATAGTAGCAACACTTTCCCTATCGACAAGGCTGCGAACCATGGACCCGATCATCGCTGCAACTCATGCCGATCCCTATCCCTACTACGCAACACTACGCGGCATGGGTGGACTGACGTTTGATCCCGAACTGAAATTGTGGGTCGCCAGCAGCGCTCGCGCCGTCTGCGCGGTTTTGGTTCACCCGGACTGCCACGTGCGCCCAGCGCTGGAGCCGATACCCAAAGCGATCTCCCAAGGCATGGCCGGCAAGGTCTTCGGCCAACTGATGCGGATGAACGACGGCGAACGCCAGCGCTGCCCACGATCGGCGTTTGAACCGGCGCTGGGGTTGATCGATCAGGACGACGTCAGCGCCCGGGTGAGCGCACGGTTGATAACCACAGACGCCGATGGCCTATACAGCGCCATGTTCCGCGGCCCGGTGTGCGTGGTCGCGGCGTTGCTTGGTTTCACCCCGGCACAGGCACGGACAATCAGTGCGCTGACGGCCGATTTCGCGGCGTGCCTGTCGCCATTGAGCAACGAATTGCAACTGGTGGCGGCCGACGTCGCGGCGCAAAAATTACACGGCCATTTCACTGAGTTGCTGGCAGAGCCTGATGTGCACAGCGCATTACTCGCGGGGATCGGCCAGCGCTTTGACGGCGAAAAGGAGATCCTCATCGCCAATCTGATCGGCCTCTGCTCGCAGACATTCGAGGCCTGCGCCGGACTGATCGGCAATGCGCTGCTGGCGTTGCGGCGCCAACCTGAAATACGGGAAGCACCAATGGACGCGCTGTTGGCGGAGGTCCAGCGCTTCGACCCGTCGGTGCAGAACACCCGGCGCTTTGTCGCTGCCGCTTGCGACATCGACGGTGTGCGCCTGGAGGCTGGCGAGGTGATTCTTGTACTGCTCGCTGCGGCCAATCGTGATCCGGCGTTCAATGAAGATCCGGACCAGTTTCTCTGGGATCGCCCGAATCGGCGCAGTTTCAGTTTTGGCAGCGGGCGGCATCAATGTCCGGGACAAGCCTTGGCGATGAGCATTGCCAGTGCAACCGTGAGGGAGATTCTCAGTCACGGCATTGAACTGGATCGCCTGAACTGGCACTACCGGCCTTCGCTCAATGGGCGAATTCCATTGTTCAGCCTGAGAGACCACACTGGATCTGCGTCGTGCACAAATCCTCTGTAGGAGCTGTCGAGTGAAACGAGGCTGCGATCTTTTGATCTTGTTTTCAAGGATCAAGATCAAAAGATCGCAGCGTGCCGCAGCTCCTACAGGGGCGCATTGCAATTCAGGAGCTGCCGAAGCCTGCCGTCCTTTGATCTTTACCGGCTCGCACCCAGCAACTGCTCGCGCAACTCGGGGTTGCGCGTACGCGGGTCCAGCCAGATATCAAAAAACGCCCGGGCAAACCGGGGATCATTAATCTCGTGCTGCAACTGCTGGCCAACAAAAAACCGCGCGCCCTGCCCCGGCAGATAGACCCCGGTGATACGCGTGCCAGCCTGCACATCAATGAACGATTGCCGCATCTGAACCTGCCACGCGGCAAGTTGTGCAGGACTGATCGTATTGCCGGCCAGACGTTTGATTTCATCGACGCTGGCCTGCACCAGATCGTCCCGGGAAATGCTGCGCTGGTAGATAAGCTCCAAAGCGAACGGCTGGCCGTCCGCCAACGGACGCGAGGCACTCCATAAACGTGCGTTGTACACATCGAAGCCGAACACGCTGAATTCGCCGCGGCCAATGATTTGCGCGCCCGGCACCGCATCCTGCCAATTGGCCCAGGCCGGCGTGGCGAGCAATGCCCAAAGGCCAATGCCGCAGCATCCACGCCATAACCTCAGTGTTCTGTTCATCGCAGCATCGACTCCGGCATTGGCCCTGATAATCAAAGCATAGCCGAGTACCACATCGAAAATCTTGTATACAAAAACCGCACACATCTGCAGCAATGTACGTCCGGCAATGCTACCGTGGCCGTCTCTCACAGACGGAGACACCTGCGTGCTGATCCTCAAACTCCTACTGATTCCCGGTTTTCTGCTGCTGATCTCATTGGCCAGCAAGCGTTGGGGGCCAAGTGTGGCCGGGTGGCTGTCGGGGTTGCCGGTAGTGGTCGGGCCGATTCTGTTTTTCCTCGCCATCGAACAGGGGCCACAATTTGCCGCGCAGTCAGCGGTGGCCGCGTTGTCGGCGATGTTTGCCATGATCGCCTTCTGCATCACATACGCGCAGGTCGCGCAGCGGGCGAACTGGCCGTGGGCACTGAGCGCTTCGCTGGCTGTCTGGGCGGCGCTGGCGTTGGTCTTGTCGCTGATCCCGGCGTCGCTGCCGTTTTCTATAGGGGCGGCCGCAGTAGCTTTATTGGCAGCCCCCTACCTGTTTCCCAAGGTACAACCGGTGCTGAATCGCCCGGCGCCAAAGTCGGACAAACTGATCTGGCGGATGATCGCCGGCGCGGCGTTGACGCTGTTGGTGACGATGCTGGCCAGCACCGTCGGCGAGCGCTGGAGCGGACTGCTCGCGGTGTTTCCGGTGCTCGGCAGTGTCATGGCGGTGTTTTCCCAGCAGACCCGCGGCCCCGAGTTTACGGCGGCGTTGTTGCGAGCCACGGCGACCGGGATGTACTCGTTTTCGGCGTTTTGTCTGGTGTCAGCACTGACATTGCCAAGCCTGGGCTTCAGCGGATTCGCCTTGGGCGTCGCTGTGTCGGTGGCCATGCTTGGCGTCACGCGCAAACTGCTGGCCAAACCGGCACCGCAACCACAAGCCTGACGAGCCGGGCTGGAGTGCCACGGCGCTGCGTGGGATGATCGCCCACCTGGCATGACCACTTCCCGGAGATTCGAATGACATTGTTGAGCAAGAAAGCCGTCGTCCTGTTGCTGGCGGCGGTCGCCGGCCTCGGCGCCATCAACGCTCAAGCGGCCACGGCCAAGGAAAAAACCGCCACCGAGAAGGTCTCGATGTTGGGCGGCAAATTCACTTTCACCTTGCCCAAAGGCTTCGTTGCTGAACCGTTGCCGGCCAGCCCGACCGGTGCCAAGGGCACGATGTACACCAACCAGACCAGCAAAACCGTGGTGATCGCCGCAGAAAACCAGATCCCCGAAGGCAACAACGTCAAGGACAACGACAGCGAGTTTCTGGACGGCAGCGTGTCCGATTTCATCGAAGCCCAGCGCAAAGCGCTACCGGACTTCAACAAACTCAGCGAAAAAAGCCTGACCCAGAAAGGCACTGGCCTGGGCCTGCGTCAGGTCGACAGCACCGCCAGCCAGGGCGGCGGCCAAACCCTCAACACGACGTTGATGGCCGGTTCCGGGACACGCATGGCGCTGGTTCAGGTGATCTCCCGGGTCAGCGACAAGAAAGGTCATGATGCGCTGGTGAAGACCATCGTCAAGGATTGAGCTGCTGCAACCAGGCGTTCAAGTCGCGCAGTTCGGCCGCAGTGATGCTGTGGCCGACGCCGGGATACGCGTGAAACTGTGGTTTGTAATCCAGTTTCTGGAGTAATGCATTGGCCTCAGTACCGTGGTGATATGGCACTGGATCATCGGCTGTGCCGTGACCGATGAAGATGTTCAGCGGCAGCGGTTGTTGTCCGGTCTTCAGGTCTGCTTTCAACACCGGCAATAAACGCCCGCTCAACGCCGCAATACCGCCCACCGCCACGGGTGGTCGCAGGCCCACCTCGTAGGTCATCATCGCGCCCTGGCTGAAACCGATCAGGTAAACCTTGTCCGGGGCAGCGTGATATTTCTTCGCCGCTTGCGCGACAAAATCCCGAAGTTTCTGGCCGCTGACCTTCAGATCATCGGTCTCACCGTTGTAGGCGCCTTCGCCTTTCTTGCGAAACCACTGGAAACGCCCTTCGCCCAACGCCAGCGGTGCCTGCACCGAAAGGTAGTTGTACTGCGCCGGCAGCTGAAATTTCATGCCGATCAGATCGGCTTCATTGCTGCCGTAACCGTGCAGGAAAATCACCAACGGACGTGGATCGGCGTCAGGGTGAACCTGTTCGATGTACTTGAGTGGCAGATCGGATTGCAGCGTGGTTTGAGCATGAACGGCGGTGGACGCCAGGAGGGTCAACAGAGCAAACGCCTTCAAAATAAGTCTTCCTTCACAGGGTGCAGGGTTCGGGGGGAGCCTAACATCCTGAAGCAAGGATCCAAATATTGAGGTGCCGCTGATACCGCTATCGCTGGCAAGCCAGCTCCCACAGGTTTTGTGAACGCCCCAGAACAATGTGGGAGCTGGCTTGCCAGCGATGAGGCCCGCAAACACGCCGAAGATCCGTCAGTCGTTATTCAGCTTCCCCGTCCGAAACGCCACCCGCCCCGCCACTTTCGCCTGCCAGATCCCCGGCTCGGTGTAACGCCCGCGATCAATCGCAAACAACACCCCGCTGGTTCCGGCGCGCACGGTAGTTACTCGATCTTTCAACGGATCCACCACCTCGAACAACGCATCCCCCTTCTCTACCCACTCGCCCGCCGAGCGCAGAAAACTCACCACACCATGGTGCGGCGCGAAGAGGTATTCGGTGCCTTCAAACGGCATGCCTTCACAGCAATCGCTTGGTGCCGCCGGCCATTCACCACTGATGAAGCCCTGCTCGGCGAGAAACCCGAGAATAGCCTCGCAATTGGCCTGCGCCTGATCGACCCGAGTATCGCCCATGCTGCCCAGCTCCAGCGTGGTCGCAAGGTTGGCGGGCGGAATGGCCGCGTTCGGGAAGGCTTTTGCGAGGCGCAGCCACGGCGTCGAACAGGACTCATCGAACGAACTGCCGCCGGAATCTTCACACAACAACGCCACGCCCGCCTTCAGCCGTGCCGCCAGCGATTGCCACTGCGGCCAGTGCTGCGGCAGCGCATAAAGGTGAATTGCGGCGTCGAAATCGCAGTGCAGATCGAGGCTGATGTCCGCATCGCAGGCGTGTCGCAGCAACAAACGATGCAGGGCTTCCAGTTGCGAGGCCGGGGCCGGCAGATCATCGAAAACCTGGCCCATGGTCTGACGAATCAACGCAATGTTGGCTTCGGCGTCAGCCCCCAGACGCTCGCCGATCAACGCTGCCACCGGCGCACTGAGTTCGACGAACGCGCGGTTGAAGTTCTTGCCGCTGCCCAATTCGAAGCGGCCCATGTGATTGCCTTGCAGATGCTGATCGAGCCCGATCGGGTTGGCCACCGGCACCAGTTCAATCACGCCTTGCAAACGACCCTGCGCTTCAAGTGCGCTCAGGCGTTGCTTGAGTTCCCACGCAGTGCGCATGCCCGGCAGTTCATCGGCGTGCAGGCTGGCCTGGATGTACACCTTGCGGGCGCCCGCGCCGTAACGGAACACGCTGAGGGAACGTTCGCTGCCCAAATGGCTCCAGGGCAGAAGATGGTCGATGCGTTGCATAAGAAAACTCCGCGAACTCTGTAGGAGTTGCCGCAGGCTGCGATCTTTTGATCTTGATCTTTAAAAGCAGGATCAATAGATCGCAGCCTGCGGCAGCTCCTACATTGGAAAGGTGTTGTGCAGGATAAATCATGGGCATAAAAAAAGTGGCCACCGCGTAAACGGGGCCACTTTTTTCTACGGCGTATTAATGGCCGTACACGTCAAAGTCGAAGTACTTGTCCTGCACTTTCTTGTACTCGCCGTTAGCGCGGATTTCGGTGATGGCTTTGTTGAACTGCTCAGCCAGGGCCGCATCGCCCTTGCGCACTGCAATCCCGGCGCCGCCGCCGAAGTATTTGGCGTCTTCGTAGGTCGGACCGACGAATTCGAAGCCTTTACCCGCGTCGGTTTTCAGGAAACCGTCGCTGAGGTTGACCGAGTCGGCCAGCATCGCGTCCAGACGGCCAGACGTCATGTCGAGGTTGGCTTCCTGCTGCGAACCGTAACGCACCAGATCGATCCCGGCCGGTACCAGCACTTCGGTGGCGAAACGGTCGTGGGTACTGGCGCGCAGTACACCGACTTTCTTGCCTTTGAGCTGGGTCAGCGGATCGGTGACATTGGAGCCGGCCTTCATCACGAAACGGGCCGGGGTGTGGTAGTACTTGATGGTGAAATCGACGTTTTTCTTGCGGTCGTCAGTGATGGTCATCGAGGACAGGATCGCGTCGATTTTCTTCACTTTCAGCGCCGGGATCAGGCCATCAAATTCCTGCTCGACCCAGGTACATTTGACTTTCATCTGCTCACACAGCGCATCGCCGATGTCCACATCGAAACCGGTGAGTTTGCCGTCAGGGGTTTTCATCGAGAATGGCGGGTAACCGGCTTCGATACCGATGCGGATCGGCTTGGCGTCTTCAGCCACAGCGGTCAGGGACAACATCGACAGTGCCAGGGCACCGAACATCACTAGCTTCTTCATTTATTACTCCTGTGTGCGGAGGCTTTTATTGGCAGCTTTCGATTCAGCGTCCGGTCAAGGCCATATAGCGGCAAAAACCGAAGTGGTCGGCAGTCTATGGCGGCGCGCACAGGGCAAATTGTTTTTAAGCGACAATTACTTACAGAAGTTCGGCGCACTGATTGACCGGGGTCAACAGGTGCGCCGTCGTGGTGCAAAGGCTGTAGGACAAGCCCTAAATCGATACCAAAAATCTCGTGTAGGAGCTGCCGAAGGCTGCGATCTTTTGACTTTGCTTTTTAGAAACAAGATCAAAAGATCGCAGCCTGCGGCAGCTCCTACAATGGGATCAGCATTCGCAGCCGATTGCGGTTTTGGCGGCTAGCTTAACGCTCAATTGAAAACCTTCATCGAGCCAACCGGTCACGCCACCGATCATTACTTTGACCGGGTAACCCAGCGCCGCCAGTTTCACCGCAGCCTTGTTCGCGCCGTTGCAATGCGGGCCGGCGCAATAGACCACGAACAACGTGGTTTTCGGGTAGCTGGCCAGTTCCGCCGCCGTCAGCAACCGGTTCGGGATATTGATCGCGCCTGGTACATGACCGCGCTCGAAGGCCACTGGCCCGCGAACATCGACCAGCACAAAGTCGACCGCACCGGCCTCCTGGCTGCTGAACACGTCGGAACAATCGGTTTCAAACGTCAGACGATTGCTGAAATGCATGAGGGCGATGGCCGACGGGGCGGCAGGGATTTCGCAAACCAGGCTGGGCATAAGGTATTGCTCCTTCATCTGAGTGGGTGTGAACAGACTTTATCCAGCCAACGCTTATCGCTACAGTGGCGGATAAGACACTCACCGGGAATTTTCCGCCAAATGCCTACTTCACCAGGTTTGGTCGCGATTCTGGCCTACGACGGCCTCTGCACATTCGAGTTCGGCATCGCCGTAGAAATCTTCGGCCTGACCCGGCCGGAGTTTGAGTTCCCGTGGTACGAGCATGCGATTGCGGCGGTCGATCAAGGCCCGATGCGCGCCATGGGCGGGATTCAGGTGCTGGCTGACGGCGGATTGGAGCTGCTGGCCGAGGCCCGAACCATCATCATCCCCGGCTGGCGCGACCGAAATGCTGCGGTGCCTCCAGCATTGATTGACGCGCTGCGTCAGGCCCACGCACGGGGTGCGCGGCTGTTGTCGATCTGCTCAGGCGTTTTTGTGCTGGCCGCCAGCGGCCTGCTCGATGGGCGCGGCGCCACCACCCATTGGCGTTACACAGCGGAATTGGCGCTACGCTTTCCAGCAATTGCAGTCGACCCGGATGTGCTCTACGTCGACTCCGGCCAGTTGATCACCTCGGCAGGCAGCGCGGCCGGCATCGATGCCTGCCTGCATCTGGTGGCGCGCGACTTTGGCACTCAGGTTGCCAATTCCGTGGCACGGCGACTGGTGATGTCGCCGCAGCGTACCGGCGGCCAGGCGCAATTCATTCCAACCCCCGTCAGCCAGACGCCGCGCAACGATCTGTCACGCGTGATGCAGTGGGCGCGCGAGCGCTTGCACGAGCCGTTGGAGGTGCGCGATCTGGCGAGTGAAGCGGCGATGAGCGAGCGAACATTCCTGCGGCGTTTCACCGAAGCCAGCGGGCAATCGCCCAAGGCGTGGTTGCAGCATGAGCGGTTGGCGCGGGCGCGGGAGTTGCTGGAGAGCACTGACCAACACACCGAACAGATTGCCGAGCGCTGCGGTTATCGGTCGGTGGAGAGTTTTCGGGTGGCGTTTCGCGGGGTGGTTGGAGTGCCGCCGTCGGTGTATCGGGAGCGGTTTGGGGGTGGGGTCAGAGCCAATTCTTGAAGGGATTTCAAGGGCGCAATCGCGAGCAGGCTCACTCCTACAGTGGATCTGCGGCGTGATCGGTTCAAATGGACAACGTTGAAAATCAGCTCACGAAGATATCCCTGTCTGGAACCGAATATCTGGTAATCCAAAAGGGGCTTGATTTATATCGATTTCGATATAACCTGATGATCAGGTGATTTCTGCCATGCCTTGCAACACACCGCCGCATCACGATTCGCGCTGAGCGATTAGACTTTTCCGGTCAAAACAGGAGAAGTCGATGCCAAGACACAAGGATGTGGTGTTTGTCGGGACCGCGCTCAAGGATCTGAAAACTTTCCCCATTGATGCTCGCAGAGCTGCGGGATTTCAGTTGGATCTATTGCAGCAGGGTGACGAACCCTTTGATTGGCGCCCCATGAAAACAGTAGGTCGGGGCGTCAACGAAATCAGGATCACCGAGGATTCAGGAGCGTTTCGAGTGTTTTACGTGGTCAACCGACCCGAGGCGATCTATGTGCTGCACGCCATGCACAAGACCACCCGCAAAACTGAAACGCGAGATATCGAATTGGCACGCGCCAGATACCAGGAAATCATTTAGCCATGAAGGATCATCAAATCGCTTCCGAGCGCTTCTCAAGCGTCTGGGATGCACTGGAAGATACCCCGCAGGAGGCCGCCAATATGCGTTTGCGGGCCAAACTGATGCGCACTCTTTGCGAGACCATCCGCGCCTGGGAGCTTCCACAAAAGGATGCAGCCAAACGACTGGGGATCAGTCAGCCACGCCTGAACGATGTACTCAACGGCAAGATCGACAAGTTCTCTCTGGATGCGTTGGTCAATCTGTCGGCCGCAGCGAAGTTGGAAGTGGACATTTGCTTCCCGCTGAACCCGACCCTGCACTGGGCCTGACAGCCGCCTGTTCTCAGAGGCATTGCATCGAACCTGCAGAGCATACTCGCGAAAACGTCGACACATTCACCGCCGAAAGTCGGAGAGGATAAACGGCGTATGTGCCCTGAGGTAAACCTCCACAGCATCCAGCGAGTTCAGCAGCTCGCTGGTTGACTTGGTGCGGCCCTCGTCACAGTGACCGTAAAGGCCTTGTCTGCTGAAACAAGGCACTGATGAATTTGACGATCTTTCCGCCCTTTTCGGCGAAGGAAGACGAACGCCAACCTCAATCCTCCCGCGTCAAAACCTCCAACAACTCAATCTCGAACACCAGATTCGAATTCGGCGGAATTTTGCCCATGGTCCGTTCCCCGTACCCCAGATGCGCCGGCACCAGCAGTTTGCGTTTACCGCCCACCTGCATGCCCATCAGGCCCTGATCCCAACCTTTGATGACGCGGCCAGTGCCAATCACGCACTGGAAAGGTTTGCCACGGCTGTAGGAAGAATCGAATTCGGTGCCGTCTTCCAGCCAGCCGGTGTATTGGGTGGTGATCAGCGCGCCTTTGACGGCAGCTTTGCCCTCGCCCGGTTGCAGCTCGATGATTTGTAGTTCGTCGGTCATGGCGCTTCACTCAGAAAGGATGGCCCGTTGGGGGCGCGGACGGCGTTTTTCGCAGAATTCGATGCCGATGGCAATGCATGGAACCGAAACACGCAGCGCGGCTCACATGTGTATCGCCATCGTATTCAGCCAGGGAAGCTCTGATGACCGACTCACACTTGCTGCGCAGTTTTATTCCGCCGTACATCCTCAACCGCATCATCGCTCATGGTTCGCAGCCGCAGCGCACCGCGGCGATGCTCACCCTCAATCATGTGCGCAGCCTGCTGCCCAACCCCGGCGCGCCCTTGCGCCGGGAAACTCGCGCCATTCTTGCTTCATCGAGCAAACCCGGCATCGCTCAGCGCAGTGTGCATGATGCGCAAAACAAAATGCTGCTGCCCGGGATTGAGGTACGTGTGGAAGGACAGCCGGCGACAGGCGATCCGGCGGTCGATGAAGCTTATGAGGCGCTGGGCGCCAGCTATGATTTCTTCTGGAAGGTGTTAGGTCGAGATTCGATCGACAACAACGGGTTTGCCCTGATCGGCAGCGTGCATTACGGCCAAGGCTACGAAAACGCCTTCTGGAATGGCGCTCAAATGGTGTTCGGTGACGGTGATGGGGAAATTTTCCAGCGTTTCACCCGCTCGCTCGACGTCATCGCCCACGAACTCGCTCATGGCGTGACGGAAAGCGAGGCCGGTCTGATTTACGCGAACCAATCGGGTGCACTTAACGAATCACTCTCGGATGTGTTCGGCGTGTTGACCAAGCAATATTCGCTCAGCCACACGGCGGAGCAGGCTGACTGGCTGATCGGTGCCGATCTGCTGATGCCGCAAATCCACGGACAGGGTCTGCGCTCGATGTCGCATCCCGGCACGGCGTATGACGACCCGTTATTGGGCAAGGATCCGCAACCGGATCACATGCGTAAGTTCGTCATTACCACTGAAGACAATGGTGGCGTGCATATCAACTCAGGGATTCCCAACCGCGCGTTCTATCTGGCGGCTCGGGCATTGGGCGGCTTCGCCTGGGAGAAGGCCGGACGAATCTGGTACGACACGTTGTGCGACAAACGCTTGAGTCAGGACGCAACGTTTGAGGCGTTCGCCGGGTTGACGGTCGAAAACGCTGGCAAGCGTTTCGGTGCCAGAGAGGTGACTGCGGTGCGTGAGGCCTGGGCTCAGGTAGGTATCGAATTGGTCGTGGAGGTTGTATGAAAATTCTGCCCGAGTTGGGTGACGATTCCGTGGTGCGGGTATCACGCCAGGGTGGCGTGGCGGCCATTCATAGCCTGAGCCGCCCGCGTGAAATCGAATTCGCGCAATGCGACATCAGCGAACGCAGCCGCATCTGTTCGGTGCTGGAGGGGTGTTTGCCGTTCGATAGCGTTGAAACCGGACGCGGAGACCAGCGCTTCTATCAGATAGAAGTGCGCTACCGGTCAGGGGAAATGGTGCTGAAAGTGCCGGAGGATCAGGCGCCGGGAGATCTGGTGCATCTTTGGGACAAGGGGCAGTTGTTGTAAGCAAGATTCTACAAAGTTCAGCGCAAGGATATGGGTCCAATCGCGGTTTCAAACGGATTCCAACACCTGACGAAATCAGTCAGTCCCAAATCGCCGGCCAAAAACCACACCGTTAAAGGTGTGCGTACAGCACTGACAGCGCGGCGCCATGTCCTCAGCTTTCAATGCCGGATTGACAATTTGAAGGCGCTTTTGCTGATCGACGTACAAACCATTGAAGTAACTCGACTCGCCCAATCGTACGACTTCCTCGCGATCCTCCTCATAGATGGCGACCATCCAGAATACGGGCTCCGGTCGATCCAGACGCGACACCGCTTCGCTGAAAATCTCGTCCCAGTTACCGCCAACACGAGACAAAAGAAAGCGAAACAAGGGTGTGTAATCCATGCCGTAGCGTTTGCCTGCATGCATCGAACCACGTACGGCGTCGCTGCGATTTTCGCTCTTGGTATTACGCTGATCGCGGTATTGCGCGACTAACGCGTTGCGACGCACACCCCAAGTACGAGTGTTTTCTTTCCGATAAAGAGGTTTCTTGTCCAACTCATTGCTCCTGACTTCCCGTCACTCGAAACACCCCCAGGTTTTTACCCGAACGGTGCTCGATTGCAATCTGCCTTCCTTGGCCAATTGTTACCGAATGGCTTAACGCTCTACCGGCTGCATCTCGACAATCGTCCCGTTGGTGATCATCACCATCACGTACTGATCATTGATCTGCACCCACTGCGCTTGCTCAACCGGTGCTTTCAAACCTTTCGCTTTCCAGTTTTTCAAGGCTTTGTCGCTGCGTTGATAAACGTCTGGCGCGCGGTCGTTGATCTTTAGTTCACGATCGCTGACGGGGGACTGGACGGAGGGGTCGTTCGAGGTTTGCGCCGCTTGAACAATCGGGCTGATCCCGGAAATGCCGGCGACCAGGGCCAGGCTGGCGATTAGGGTTTTGCTGTTCATCGGTGAACCTCCAGAGATATGTACTACCTGAACTCCGACTGCGCGGCGGCGAAATCATTCCTTGTTTTTTGTTTGGACTGGCTGGGGGATTTCTTTCGTTAGACAGGTCGTCATCGCTGGCAAGCCAGCTCCCACAGGGATTTGAGTACACCTGACAGACACAGGTCGGCTGACAGGCCACCATCGCCAGCAGGCTAGCTCCCACAGAAAAACAAAAACACAACCCCCACCGCCCTCGCTTCTCACCACTCAACACAATGAGCGTTAGCTCGAGTGTAGCTCTTGATCTGGAAGGCCCGTCGGGAGGCTGAGTGCAGGGATTCATCCGGGGAGAACATCGAAAGGAGGTGCAGCGAAGCAAACCGGAATCGATGCCCCGGATGGATTCCGGAGCGAAGGAACCCCGAGCTCTAGCGAGCGGGCCGGACGTCAGGGCACAGACCTTTTGGTTACTTTTGGGGCGTTTGCCAAAAGTGACCCGCCGTAAGGGCGGAACCCTAAGTCGCCATCACCAAAAAACCGGATATTCACCCAAAACAACCCAGAGCATGGTCGGCCCAGAGGTCGTCATCGCTGGCAAGCCAGCTCCCACAAATTTTGTGTTGTTCTCAGGCACAAAGATGCATGCCTAGAACCGATCAGCATTGATCCACTTTCAACATCAATCTATGCCAACAATGCAATTAACAGATTGTTACATCTGCGCCACCATCCGCCTCAATAAAAACCGTGCGCCGCCTCCCCGTAGCGCACGTCATAAAAGCGGTGGAGTTTTTTCTATGACAGCCTCAATCCCACAAGGCGGCTCACGGGCCGGTGCCATTTTCCGAGTAACCTCGGGTAACTTCCTCGAACAGTTCGACTTCTTTCTGTTCGGCTTCTACGCCACCCAGATCGCGGCGGTGTTCTTTCCGGCGAGCAGTGAATTCGCCTCCCTGATGATGACCTTTGCAGTGTTCGGCGCAGGCTTCCTGATGCGTCCGCTGGGGGCCATTGTGCTTGGCGCCTACATCGATGATGTCGGTCGGCGCAAAGGGTTGATCGTCACCCTGTCGATCATGGCCAGCGGCACGATATTGATTGTATTGGTGCCCGGTTACGAAACCATCGGCCTGTTCGCCCCGGCGCTGGTATTGATCGGACGGCTGTTGCAGGGCTTCTCGGCCGGTGCGGAACTGGGTGGCGTGTCGGTGTATCTCTCCGAGATCGCCACGCCGGGCCGCAAAGGTTTTTTCACCGCGTGGCAGTCAGCCAGTCAGCAAGTGGCGATCATCGTCGCAGCTGCCTTGGGTTACGCCCTGAACGCGTGGATGGCGCCGGACGTGGTTGCCGATTGGGGCTGGCGAATTCCGTTTTTCATCGGCTGCATGATCGTCCCGTTCATCTTTTTCCTGCGGCGTAATCTGGCGGAAACCGAAGAGTTCGCCGCGCGCAAGCACCGTCCAAGCATGGGCGAAGTGTTCCGCACCCTCGGCCAGAACTGGGGCGTGGTGCTCGGCGGGATGCTGATGGTCGCCCTGACCACCACCGCGTTTTACCTGATCACCGTATACGCGCCGACCTTCGGCAAAACCGTGCTGCATCTGAGCACGTCCGATGCGCTGCTGGTAACCCTGCTGGTGGGTGTGTCGAACTTCTTCTGGCTGCCAATCGGCGGCATGTTGTCCGACCGCATCGGTCGTCGTCCGGTATTGATCGCGATGTCGCTGCTGGCCTTGGCCACGACCTATCCGGCGCTGTCGTATCTGGTGCAATCACCGAGTTTCAGCCACATGCTGCTGTCGCTGTTGTGGCTGTCGTTTATTTACGGTTTGTACAACGGCGCGATGATTCCGGCGCTCACCGAGATCATGCCGGTGGAAGTACGCGTCGCCGGTTTCTCCCTCGCCTACAGCCTGGCCACAGCGATTTTCGGCGGTTTCACGCCGGCGATGTCGACCTTCTTGATCCAATACACCGGCGACAAAGCCGCGCCGGGCTACTGGATGAGCATCGGCGCGCTGTGCGCGTTGCTCGCCACGCTTTATCTCTATCGCCGCGCGGGCGGCCGTCTGCAACCGGCTACTGCATAAGGAACCATCACCATGAAAAAACTGTTGAATCTGGGCGCCCTCGCCCTCCTCGCTTTCAGCGCCCTGGCGCACGCCGAACAGGTTAACGTGATGACCTCGGGCGGCTTCACGGCAGCCTATAAAATCCTCGGTCCGAAATTCGCCACCGCCACCGGCAACACCCTCGACACCCAGTTCGGCCCATCGATGGGCAAGGCGCCAGAGGCGATCCCCAATCGCCTCGCGCGTGGCGAGCATGCCGACGTGGTGATCATGGTCGGCTACGCCCTCGACGAATTGATCAAACAAGGCAAGGTCGACCCGGCGTCGCGGGTAGAACTGGCGGACTCGCGGATCGGTATGGTGGTTCGCGCTGGCGCGCCGAAACCGGACATCAGCAACGTCGAGAGCCTGAAGAAAACCCTGCTTGACGCGCAATCGGTGGCTTACTCCGACAGCGCCAGCGGCGTGTACATCGAGCAGCAGTTGTTCAAGAAACTCGGCATCGAAGATCAGTTGAAACCGAAGGCGAAGATGATCGCGAAAATCCCCGTGGGCTCGGTGGTTGCCACTGGCGATTATCAACTGGGCTTCCAGCAGGTCAGCGAATTGCTGCCCGTGCCGGGAGTAAGTTTCGTGGCGAAGATTCCAGAGTCGGTACAATCGGTGACGCGTTTCGCTGCGGGTATTCCGGTCAACGCGCAACATCCCGTCGAGGCCAAAGCGTTACTCGCCTACCTCGCTGCGCCGGCCGCACAGGCTGACGTGCAGGCGACCGGGCTGGATTCGGTCAAGCGTTGATAATCGGCGGCTGGACTTTCATTTCCACCACCAGCCGCTCCAGTTCCAGTGCCGCCGGGGTCAACGTGCGATCCCGGCGCTTGATAATGCCAACGCTGCGCATCACTTGCGGATCCGTCAGCGGTATCCGCGTCAGGATCGGATGATCCGGCCCCGGCATCGCCATCAACGGCACCGCCGCTACGCCCAACCCTGCCTCCACCAGGCCAATCATCGTCGTCACATGTCGCGTTTCGCAGATGCTCTGACGCTGCGGCACCACGCTGCTCAAGGCCTGATCGAGTAAAAACCGATTGCCGGAAGTCTTGTCCAGCGAGATGTAATCCTGCTGGTAGAACTCGTCCCACGTCACGCTGTTGCGCCCGGCCAACGGGTGATCGCGACGGCACGCCACGACATAGCACTCCTGCACAAGCGGTTCGAAGTCGACTTTGGCATCCTGCGTGCCCATAAAACTCAAACCGAAATCGGCCTCGCCATTGACCACGGCGCTCAATACGTCGTGGGCGCTGGAGTCGAGGACTTTGATCCTGATTCGCGGAAACTGCTGGTGATAGCGCGCAACCACACGCGGCATGAAGTAGTACGCGGCAGACGGCACGCAAGCGACGGTGACGTGGCCCAATCGGGTCGAGGCGACTTCGCTGATGCCCAGCAGTGCAACGTCCAGATCGTCCAGCAAACGTTCGACACTCGGCATGAAACCGCGCCCGGCCTGGGTCAGGCTGACTTTGCGCGTGGTGCGCTCGAACAGTTTCACGCCGAGGGCGTCTTCAAGCTTCTCGATGCGTCGGCTCAAGGCCGGTTGCGAGAGGCGCACGGTGTCGGCAGCCTTGCGGAAACTGCCCTGCTCAACGACCGCCCGAAAGGCTTGAAGGTCGTTGAGGTCGAAGTTGATGGCCATGGCGGGACTCGGGGATTGATTCGCTTGGGTTATAAATGTAACCAATTGATGCAATATGTTACAGATCTGAATCGCCCCATGTAGGAGCTGCCGAAGGCTGCGATCTTTTGATTCTGTTTTTAAAAAGCTAGATCAAAAGATCGCAGCCTTCGGCAGCTCCTACACGGGGGATTGTGTTGAACACCCGAAGCAGGGGATTTGGTTTGAGGTGGGTTCAACCCTTATCCTTGTCGCCCCCGCCGTACCGTTGTCAGGAGTAAACCCATGCCCCACGAAGGCAATCTGTTGCAAGCCGCCGTTGTTTTTCTGCTCGCGGCGGTGCTCACCGTGCCTCTGGCCAAACGTCTGCAATTGGGCGCGGTGATTGGTTATCTGTTTGCCGGGGTGATCATCGGCCCGTCGGTGCTAGGCCTGATCGGCAATCCGCAGAGCGTGGCGCATATTTCTGAGCTGGGCGTGGTGTTGCTGCTGTTCATCATTGGCCTTGAGCTGTCGCCGCGACGCTTGTGGGTGATGCGCAAATCGGTGTTTGGTGTCGGTCTGGCGCAGGTGCTGCTGACCGCGTCGGTGATCGGCGTTCTGGCGTTGTCGGTCTTCGGCCAGCCGCTGAACAGCGCGATTGTGCTGGGCCTCGGTCTGGCGCTGTCGTCCACCGCGTTCGGCCTGCAAAGCCTTGCCGAGCGCAAGGAACTGACCAGCCCCCACGGGCGCCTCGCGTTTGCCATTCTGCTGTTCCAGGACATCGCCGCGATCCCGCTGATCGCGCTGGTGCCGATGCTTGCCGGTGTCGATCATCACACCAGCACTGCCGACGATATACGGCACAGCCTGCAGGTGCTCGGCGTTATTGCCGTGGTGGTGATCGGCGGGCGTTACCTGTTGCGGCCGGTGTTTCGCGTGGTGGCGAAAACCGGTCTGCCGGAAGTCTCTACCGCTACTGCGTTGCTGGTAGTGATCGGCACGGCGTGGCTGATGGATCTTGTTGGTGTGTCGATGGCGCTGGGGGCGTTTCTTGCCGGTTTGCTGCTGGCCGATTCTGAATATCGCCATGAACTGGAAGCGCAGATCGAACCGTTCAAGGGTCTGCTGCTCGGGCTATTTTTCATCAGCGTCGGCATGGGCGCCAATCTGAGTCTGTTGCTCAGCGCGCCAATTACCGTGCTGGGGCTGACGCTGTTGTTGATCGGTTTGAAGCTGCCGTTGCTGTTTGTGGTGGGACGTCTGGCCGGTGGCTTGAACAAGGTCAGTGCGATTCGCCTCGGCATCGTGCTGGCGGCGGGGGGTGAGTTTGCGTTTGTGGTGTTCAAGATCGGGCGCGATCAGGGGCTGTTCGAGCCGCGGCTGTATGACCTGCTGGTGCTGACCATCACCCTGTCGATGGCGGTGACGCCGTTATTGCTGTTGCTCTGCGCAAGGCTGGTCAGCCCAAAAGTACAACCGGTGGAAGTACCCGAGAAATTCCGCGACATCGACACGGATACCCCGCGCGTGGTGATCGCCGGTATGGGCCGGATGGGTCAGATCGTTGCGCGGATTCTGCGGGCGCAGAACATCAAGTTTGTCGCCCTCGACACCTCGGTCGAAACCATCGAACTGTCGCGCAGTTTCGGTGGTGTGCCGGTCTTCTATGGCGACCCGATGCGCCCGGAAATTCTGCATGCAGCCAAGGTCGGCGAGGCAGAATATTTTGTCATCGCCACGGATGATCCGGAGACGAATATCAAGACCGCCGAGGTGGTGCGCAAGCTCTACCCGCACATGAAGATCATCGCCCGGGCCCGTAACCGTCAGCACGTTCATCGCTTGGTCGATGTCGGCGCCGAGGCGATTCGTGAGACGTACTATTCCAGTCTGGAAATGAGCCGGCGCACGCTGGTTGGCCTCGGGCTGACCCAGACCCAGGCCGATGCGCGGATCAAACGCTTCAAGCATCACGACGAACAGGTGCTGGAGGCGCAACACGCGGTGTACGACGACGCAGCCAAAGTCCTGCAAACCGCCCAGGAAGCCCGGGCGGAACTGGCACGGTTGTTTGAGTCGGATCAACTTGAAGAAGAATCGCGCAAAGCCTGATTGCTGCCAAACCCTGCGCGGGAATGATCGATCACATTCACTGTAGGAGCTGCCGAAGGCTGCGATCTTTTGACTTTGTTTTTAAAAAGCAAGATCAAAAGATCGCAGCCTTCGGCAGCTCCTACAGGGTTCAGTGATTCAGTAATTGCGGTTGGGTTTAGGCCGGCTCTAACTCCGGTGTTTGCTTGACCGCGACTGTCTCAAACCGATCCGCCAGAAACGGCGTGATGTCCAGCGGCAGCGGCTCGTCGTTGACCAGTTTATCCAGCAGCACGCCGGTAATTGCCGAGGTCAGAATCCCGGTACGGAAGTGCCCGCAGGCATTGAGGTATCCCTCCACCCCACGCATCGGCCCCAAAATCGGCAACTCATCCGGCGAACCTGGGCGCAGGCCCGCCCAAGTGCGTTTGAGATTGACGTCCGCAAGCTCGGGCAAGCAGCGCACCGCGCCCTGCACCAGCCCGGCGATTTCCGGGTAGGTGGTGGTGACGTCGAAGCCTTTGTCTTCGGTGGTGCTGCCGATGAGGATCTCGCCGTTGTCCTTTTGCGCCACGTAGCAGTCGCTGGTGGTCAGGCAGCCGTTGAGGATTTTCGGCATGCGCTCAGTCAGCAGAATCTGCCCTTTTACCGGGTTCACCGGAATGCGGATGCCGGTCGCCCATTCGCTCAAGTCCGCCGCCCACGCACCGCCGGCGTTGATCAGCGTCTTGCAGTGGAACACGCCCTCCTCGGCCGTCTGTACGCCGGTCACCCGCGTGCCGTGGTGCAACACGCCGGTGACGTTGGTGTTGACCAGGATATCGACACCATTCTGCCGCGCGCCTTCCATGTAGGCATCGGCAAGGCGGAACGGGCTGACCTGATGGTCGCAGAGAAACTCCAGCGCCCCGCGTGCTTCATGACTGACGCTGGGCTCGGCTTCGCGCAGTGCGGCTTGATCGAGCCAACGCACTTGATCGGCCAGATGCGGAATGCAACCGACGATGTGCTCGGCATAGAGCCGGTCTTCATCGTCATAAATCACGAATTTGAGCCCGGTCTTTTCGAACTTGAAATCCATGCCGTGATTGTCTTTCAGCTCACGGTGCAGCGCCGGGTACAGCGCGTTGGACTGCAAGGCGAAATCAAAGAACGACTCCGGCAGGATGTGCGGCGTGCTGGCGTCCACCGCTACCGCCGCGCCCTGGGTTTCGCGCTTGCGGTTGGCCGACATCATGCGGAAGAAAATCACCCCGCACCCAAGGCCCACCGACTCGCCGATCGCCCACAAGCCACCGGCTGACGCGCGGGTCGCGTTGCCCGGACGCTTGGCGTCGATCAGGGCCACCTTGAGGTTTTTGCGTTTGGACAATTGATAGGCGCAGGACGCCCCGATCACACCGCCGCCGGCGATGACCACGTCGTAAAACTTACTCATGGGAAGCGGCCTCCGTGCCGACAGACTGGAATGCGGAAAAAGGGATCGGATCGATCGGGAAACGCGGGCGCAGCCAGCCGACATCCTGGCGTCCGGTGGACTGACGCAAGCGGTCGCTGCAATAGCCAACGCACATCCGCCCCTGACAGTCGCCCATGCTCACGCGGGTGCGCATTTTCAGGCTGGCAATGTCTTGCACGCCCTGCTCCAGCGCCAGATCGATATCGGCGCGGGTCGCGTGTTCGCAGCGGCAAATCACCGTGTCGGCGTTCGGCAATGCTGTCTGGCCAACACCGCGTTCGGTGTAGCGATCCACCGCCGCACGAAAACGCACGATGGCTTTGAGTTTGCCCAGATAGCGGTCGCGGCGAACCAGCGCCAGATCCTCGTCGAGCACACCGCGCTGCAGCAGGATAGACGTCGCTGCAATCTTGCCGGCCAGCATCGCCGCTTCACCACCGCGAATCCCGCCCATGTCGCCGGCCAGATGGATGCGAGGCTGGTTGCTCTGCTGCCAGACATTTGAATGGGCGCGCAGATAACCGTCATCACTGAAGCCATGATCCAGGCCCATTTGCTGACTGAGTTGCGTGCGCGGAATAAAGCCATAACCGACCGCCAGGGTCTGCGCCTCGAAGCGCTCGACACGGGACATGTCCGGCGTCCAGGTCTGCGAGTATGGCGCCACACTAACGCTTTTCAGTTCGTCTTCGCCGTGAGCTTCGACCACACCCCAGCCATAGTTCATCGCGATGCCGTGCAGTTTCAGGTAGGCGAGCATGCTCAAGCCGTCGAGGAACAATTGCGGCTTGTTCAGCAACGCCAGGCTTTCGCGGGCGATCTTGCCGAACGCGCAGGCCTCATACACGCCGGCAACTTTGACGCCCGAGGCATGCAGTTGCGTCGCCACCAACGGCAGCAGTGGGCCGGTCCCCGCAATAATCACCGGGCCTTGCGGTTTGACCACGCCACTTTTGATTTGCAGTTGCAGGCCACCGAGCAGAATCACCCCTGGCAGTGTCCAGCCGGGAAACGGCACGCTGCGCTCGTGGCAACCGGCCGACAACAACAATTGTGAATACTCGATCTCGTGCAGTTGCTCGTCGGCGTCCAACACCACCAGCGCGCGAGTGCCTTCGGCGCCGACCACACGATGGTTCAGGTGCACGTCGATCAACCCGCAATGCTCCTGGAATTCGCCGTGCAGTTTGCCCAGCACTTCGGCGTAACGTGGTCCGAGATAATCCAGCTGCACGCCGTCACGCAGCGGCCCGCGATAGACCACACCGCCGAGGCGCGAGGCCTCTTCCAGCAAGGTGCAGCGCACGCCATGGCGCGCCAGTTCGATGGCCGCCGCCATCCCCGCCGGACCACCGCCGACGATCACCGGTCGCAGGCTCATACGACCTCCTGCCCGGCGATGCGGTTGACTTGGGTTTCGATCTGCATGCCATCGCGCACGACGGTCTGGCAGGCACGGCGTTTATGCCGGCCATTGATTTTTACCAGGCAGCACTGGCACACGCCCATGCCGCAGTAGGCGCCGCTGATCTGATCATGGTCGTTGCGCGCGATCTGGCGCACGCCGAGGGACTGGATAACGCTGAGGACGGTTTCACCGATGGCGGCAGTGACCGGCTGACCGTTGATGTGCACGGTCATATCCGCCTGCGCCAAGGGCTGGATATCGAAGGTTCTTTCTAGGCAGTGCATTGCGATGTTCATCCGTGAAAAGGTTCGGTTGAGGTTGTGTCAGCTCCTTGCCGCACTACACCTGGCGGCCCGTTTGATTCTTGGCTCGGGCGGGCTCGCGGGGTACTCCGTCAGCGCAACGAGGTGCGCGCGAGAACAATGTAGTTCATGTCTCAGCAAAGGCCTGGATCATTTACGTTAGGCGATATCGCCAACGGAAATATTGATCCAGGCCAGTGAAATCTGCACACCCCCCCCTGTAGGAGCTGCCGAAGGCTGCGATCTGTTGATCTTGCTTGTTAAAAACAAAGTCAAAAGATCGCAGCCTTCGGCAGCTCCTACAGGTCAATGTGCAGGCATTAAAAAGCCGCTTCTACCCGAAGGTAGAAGCGGCCGAGGCATGCGCCTCAATAGAGCAATCGGTCAGTGTACGAACAGCGCAATCAGGATGATGATCGGGATCGGAATACCGAGGAAAAACAGCAGTAATGAACGCATGGTCATTCTCCCTATTTAACGAACTGGAGGCAGTGTGGAGGTAGTGGTGTAGGTGTCGACTTCAACGTACTCGACCGCATCCCGACGGCGACCGCCGAAGATGGCTGCAAAGCTTGCGAAGAACGCACCGGCCAACAGCGCGACGAACATCCACAGCGAGGTCATGGCAGCGACTTTCGCAGCGGTGTCAGCGGCTTGCTGAGCTTTCAGCTTGGCGTCGGCAATGGCTTTCTGAGTGCGGGCATACACTTCATCGACACGACGTTCGGCGTCGGCCTGACTCAGGTTGGTCCGTTGCGCAACCAGTTGGGCGAGGTAAGTGCGGTCTTCAGCGCTGAGCTGACCATTGGCCAGGCTCTGGGTGAAGATCCGCGCCACTGCGCCGTGTGCAGCGTCATCGCTGACGGACGCTGGGCGGTCATCGCGGAACAGGTTGTCGATGTAGTAACCGTACTGGTTGCTATCGGTATTGGCCGCAGCAGTGCCGGCCGCTTGGGTCATGGCGCTCGCTGCACCACCGGCAACGCTGGCACCGGCCTGCACGCCGCCGCTGATCACGCTGCTGACCGAGCCAACAACCAGAATCGCGGTGACCAGAGTCGCCACACACCACGCCAGGAAACCATGGGCGGTGTCGCGGAAATACACTTCGTCACCGTGCATGTTCGCCCACTTCACCCGCAGGCGACCGGCGATGTAGCCACCCAGCCCGGAAGCAATAATCTGCGTCAGCGCCAGCCATACAATCGTTGAAATACCCAGGCCCTTAGCGCTCACGCCCTCCCCGGCCCACGGTGAAACGGCAGAGAAACCCAAACCAAAGCCCAGCAGCACCAGAATCATCGACAGTGCAGCGGCCGCCGCGGCACCTGCGAAGATCGCGCCCCAGGACACCCCTGAGACGTTGCTCGACTCTCCTTCGTAGGCAGCATAAAACCCATCAGAGGATCTATTCATTGTTGTAGTGCTCCAGGCATGAAAAATGGTGTTACAACTCGTCAGAAGAGGAATTGCAGCGACCGTGCCAGATGCGCGAATTTAATAAATCCTTTTATTTCAACACGTTAGAAAATCTGAACTTCTTAGGACGTTGCAAATTGCAACAAGTGGCTGAATTCGGTGGGTTTTATGCATTGGCCAAAAGACGATCACTTACGCTTGTAACTCTTGTTGCCACTGGGGGTAAGACAGTACACCCCACCCCGTGGCCCAGTGCAAAACGAACCCGTGCCACAGGAGCATCCATCGTCGCTTTGCAGCAGCGTTTGCGGTCGGCTCTGGCCCTGGTTGCCGTACATCGCCGCACAGCTTTTCTTCGAGCCACTGATAGAGCCGTCGTTGCACAGAAACAGGTCGCCGTCGCAGCGATCAATTCCACCTTTCTTGCCCGAGCACGGAGTATTGGCGGCGACTGCCGAAGCGCTGAGCAAGGCCAGCAGCACAGCGATAACAGGCATCCAGCCAAAGCGATTGAACATGCGCACGGAACCACTCCCTGTTGAGGTTATGGCCAGATGATATCAATGTTCCGGAAAATTAATCCTCGACCCCGCCCAATGGCAGCTACAACATGAAAGTTAATTTAAAGCGCCACGGAAATTTCTTGGCAAAATGCTGCCATTCCGTTTGAACCGATCAAGGCCAGCCCTATGACACGTATTTTGACCATCGAAGACGATGCCGTGACTGCCCGGGAAATTGTCGCCGAACTGAGCAGCCACGGCCTCGATGTGGATTGGGTCGACAATGGCCGCGAGGGCCTCGACCGTGCCGTGAGCGGCAACTACGACTTGATCACTCTCGATCGTATGTTGCCGGAGCTCGACGGCCTGGCCATCGTCACTACCCTGCGCACGATGGGCGTCGCTACGCCGATCCTGATGATCAGCGCCCTTTCCGATGTCGACGAGCGCGTGCGCGGCTTGCGCGCCGGTGGCGATGACTACCTGACCAAACCGTTCGCCACCGACGAAATGGCGGCGCGCGTCGAAGTCTTGCTGCGCCGGCAGAACAGCGGCGCTACTCAGGCCACCACGTTGCAGGTCGCCGATCTGCAGCTGGACCTGATCAGCCACGAGGCACGCCGCGCCGAACAAGTGCTGACGCTGCTGCCGACCGAGTACAAGTTGCTGGAATTCCTGATGCGCAACAGCGGCCAGATCCTCTCGCGAATGATGATTTTCGAAGAGGTCTGGGGCTATCACTTCGACCCCGGGACCAACCTGATCGACGTGCACATCGGCCGTTTGCGCAAGAAAATCGACGCGGCGGGCAATGTGCCGCTGATCCGCACGGTACGAGGCTCCGGTTATGTCATTGCCGAACCCGTCTGACGGTTGGCGTTCTTCCAGCAGCCGCCTGCTGGCGCTGTACAGTTCGCTGTTCGTGGCCTGGAGCGCGATCCTCATGGGGGTCATGTATTACGAGGTTTCCGGCTACCTCGACAACCTCGCCAAACATTCGCTGATGCAACGCCAGCATCTGTTTTCGCACTTTCGCGGTGAGCAACTGGAAGACGCCCTCGCCGCCAGCATGACCTTCGACATTCGCGGCATCGACGCCTACGGCCTGTTCGATGCCCAAGGCGTTTACCTCAGCGGCGCCTTGCAGCAGATCCCCGAAGGCTTGCCGCTCGATGGCAAGATTCACATGCTCGCTGAATGCGCCGACTCCGATGATCCGACCTTGCCCAGCGACAGCTGCGACGCCGTCGCGACCCAGACCCGCGACGGCCGCTGGCTGGTGTTGCTGCGCGATAACGGTTCGCTGTTCGCGGTGACGAAGATCATTTTGCATGCGTTGTTCTGGGGAGTGTCGCTGACGATTCTGCCGGGGATTGCCGGTTGGCACTTGCTGCGACGGCGACCGTTGCGGCGCATCCGGGCGATTCAGGCGAGTGCGCAGTCCATCGTGGCCGGGGACTTGACCCACCGTTTGCCGCTGTCCAATCGCCGCGATGAACTGGACATGCTCGCCGCCATCGTCAACGCCATGCTTGAGCGCATCGAGCGCTTGATGAACGAAGTCAAAGGCGTCTGCGACAACATCGCCCATGATTTGCGCACACCGCTGACCCGCTTGCGCGCGCAGCTGTATCGCATGCAACAGCAGGCCGGCGAAGGCTCGCAAGAAGCGGCGCAACTGGATCTGGTGTTGGCCGAGGCGGATACCCTGATGGCGCGGTTTCGCGGGTTGTTGCGGATTTCCGAACTGGAGGATCGTCAGCGCCGTTCCGGTTTTGTCGAGCTCGATCCGGTGTCGTTGCTGGAAGAACTGCACGAGTTTTATCTGCCACTGGCCGAGGAAGGCGAACTGCGCTTTGAGCTGAACATGCCGGAGACCTTGCCTGCGCTCAATGGTGATCGGGCGTTGTTGTTCGAGGCTTTGGCGAACCTGCTGAGCAATTCGATCAAATTCACGCCCGCCGGTGGCACGGTCATTTTGCGCGGGGTGAATGATGCCGGGCACACGCGAATCGAAGTGCACGACTCAGGGCCGGGTATTCCGGAGGCCGAGCGTGAAGCGGTGTTCCAGCGTTTCTATCGCGCCGAGGCCGGGCAACCGCAAGGCGGGTTTGGCCTGGGGCTGTCGATCGTGGCGGCGATTGTCAGCTTGCATGGTTTCAAACTGGCGGTGGGCAGCAGTGATGTGGGCGGAGCGAAACTGGTGCTGGATTGTCGGCAGAGTCTGATTTCACAGACTTGATCATTGGGCTCACTCCTACAGTTTTTTGGGTTGCCAGCACACTCTGCGAACAGCACAAAACCCTGTGGGAGCTGGCTTGCCAGCGATAGCGGTGGGTCAGTCGGTATGAATTTGACTGGTCTACCGCCATCGCTGGCAAGCCAGCTCCCACAGGTTTTATGTTGTGGCTATCAGGCCGGGTAGTTGGCGCGCAGCGCCTCTAGGCCACCTTGGTAAATGCCCTGGAACAGCGCCTCCACTTCCTCATCACTCACGCCTTTGGCGCTGAAGCGGCCCGACCAGGTGACTCGCGCGCCCTGCCCTTGGGCTTCAACCTTGATGGTTGCCAGATAGTCGGTGGCCGGGAACGGTGCCTGTTCAATCGAGTAGCTGTAGGTCTTCCCAGCGTTATCGAACGTTTGCAGTCGCTCGACCACCACCGCGCCATCGGCGGTTTTCAAGCTGCGCACACGCCCGCCATCGCTCAGTTCGCTGCTTGGAATAAACGGCAGCCAGTCCGGCAGCGTGTTGAAGCCGCCGATCAATTGCCAGACCTGATCGGCCGAAGCCGGAATATCGATTGTTGCTGATGCAGTTGCCATAAAAAACGTCTCTCTCAAGAAATTCAGATAGTCAGGCTGTCGACCACACCACCATCGACCCGCAGGGCGGCGCCGGTGGTGGCCGAGGACAGCGGCGAAGCGATGTACGTCACCAGATGCGCGACCTCTTCGACATCGGCCACGCGCTGGATGATCGAGGTCGGACGAGCCTTGCGCACAAAGGCGTCGGCTTCATCGCGCAGGTTGCGGCCGGACTCGGCGGCGGCATCCTTGAGCATCTCCTCCAGGCCATCGGTGAAGGTCGGCCCCGGCAGGATCGCATTGACCGTCACGCCGGTGCCAGCCAGACGTTTGGCCAAGCCGTGGGAGACCGCCAGATTGGCGCTTTTGGTCACGCCATAGTTGATCATGTCGGCCGGCGTCGCCACCCCGGATTCCGAAGACAGGAAGATCACTCGCCCCCAGCCCTGTTCGACCATCGCCGGCACATAATGCCGCGCCAGACGCACGCCGGAGATGACATTGACTTCATAGAAGCGCGTCCACTCGCTGTCCGGTGCGTCGAAGAAATCGACGTCATTGAAGATGCCGAGGTTGTTCACCAGAATGTCGGCTTTCGGTTCCGCGGCGAAGAGTTTTTCTGCACCTTGCGCCGTGCCCAGATCCGCGGTCAGACCGCGCAATTGTGCGCCCGGCACTTTCTGGCGAATGCTCGCCAGCGCCTGTTCGACCTTGGCCGTGTCGCGGCCGATCACCACCACCGTGGCGCCGGATTCGGCCAGCGACTGGCTGATGCCCAAGCCAATGCCAGCGGTGCTGCCGCTGACAATTGCCAGTTTCCCGCTCAGATCAATCTTCATGCTTTCACCTCATCGATTGGCAATGGTGCACGTTCGGACACCAGTTTCGCTTCACGCATGGCCTGCCAGAACCCCGCAGGAATTACCGCTGACAGTGCCGCGACATCTTCAGCAATCCGCCCCGGTTTGCTCGCCCCGGGAATCACTGCGGCGACCGCTGGATTGGCCAGAGAAAATTGCAGTGCTGCGGCTTTCACATCAACGTTATAAGCGGCAGCAATGCGTTTGATCTGCTCGACCTTGGCGATGACTTGAGGGCTGGCCTTCTGGTATTCGAAGTGCGCGCCGCCCGCCAGAATGCCCGAGCTGTAAGGCCCGCCGACGACGATTTCAACGTTTTGCGCCAACGCAGAATCCATCAAGCGTTGCAGCGGACGTTCGTGGTCGAGCAGCGTGTAGCGGCCGGCCAACAGGAAGCCATCCGGCTGCGCTTCGGTCAGGTCCAGCGTCAGTTCACACGGCTCGACCTTGTTCACGCCCAGGCCCCACCCCTTGATCACGCCTTCTTCGCGCAAACGGGTCAGCACTTTGAAGGCGCCGGTGCGGGCCTGATTGAAGTATTCCAGCCATTGATCGCCGTAGAAGTCTTGAGCGATGTCGTGGACCCAGACGATATCGAGGCGATCGGTTTGCAGACGTTTGAGGCTGTCTTCAATCGAGCGCAGGGTCGCGTCGGCGCTGTAGTCGTTGATGATCTTGTTCGGGCGCCCGTGTTCGAACACCCCGCTCTTCTCGCCCAGGTCACGGGCGGCAGCGTCTTCGACTTCATCGAGAATGACCCGGCCAACCTTGGTGCTGAGCACATAGTCGTCGCGGTTGTACTGCTTGAGTGCTTCACCCAAACGAATCTCCGACAGACCCGAGCCGTAAAATGGCGCGGTGTCGAAGTAACGCACGCCGGCCTCCCATGCGGCATGCACGGTGGCTTGCGCTTCTTCTTCGGGGATGGCGCGGAACATGTTGCCCAGTGGTGCGGTGCCGAAGCCCAGTTGGCCGGGCAGTTTGTCTTTCAAGCTCATTGGATTGTCCTCATTCGTTCGTGGTCTGCGTGACCGTTGAGCAAATCCTAGATTGCGATAACGAGACCGTCCAAGACATAATGCGCAGCACTTGAGTCCCCAGAGGTCTGACATGATCGACATTCGCCAATTGCGCTACTTCGTCGCCGTCGCCGAGGAAGAACACGTCGGCCGCGCAGCGGAACGCCTGCACATTTCCCAATCGCCACTGAGCCGACAAATCGCCCAGCTCGAAGAACGCCTGGGCCTGACACTGTTCGAGCGCAGCCAGCAGCGCATACGCCTGACCCGCGATGGCCAGACTTTTCTCGCTGAAACCCGTGCTTTGCTGACTCATGCCAATCGCCTCGAATCCCTCGGCAAGCGTCTGGGCCGTGGCGAAGAAGGCGGCTTGTGCATCGGCTACATCGAGAACGCCATGCACGCCGGCGTCCTGCCCAACGCCTTGCGCGTGCTGCGGGTCGATCGGCCCAATGTGCATGTCGCGCTGTACAACTTGAGCTCCGCCGAGCAATTGGAAGGCCTGCGTCAGCGTAGTCTCGATATCGCCTTGGTGAGCGAACCGCCGACCGATGACGATCCGGATCTGCTCGGCTTTCAGGTGCTGGATGATCCGATGCTGCTGGCATTGCCGGAACAGCATCCACTGGCCCGCCAGACCACGCTGAACCCGTCGGATCTGGCCGATCAGGAATGGATCGGCGTGCAGCCGCGCCAGGATGCAAACGACGAGTTTGTCAGCGCGTGCATCCGCGCAGGCTTCACCCCGGATGTGCGCATGCAGGCCACCGAGCCGTTTACCGCGCTGGGGCTGGTGGCGTCGGGGCTGGGGATTGCGATGATTCAGAAGGGGCTGAGCCACAACGCGCCACCGGGTGTGGTGCTGCGCGAAGTGCCGTGGCTGGCGTTTACCACACCGCTATGGGCGGCGTGGCACCGTATCAATTTGCGACCGTTGGTGGAGACGTTTCGCAAAGTCCTGACTGACCCCCTCCCGCAGGAATGATGGCACTCTCTGAATTCTCCGGACTCTCCGGATTCTCTGAATTCTCTGTAGGAGCTGCCGCAGGCTGCGATCTTTTGATTTTGCCTGTTAAAAACCAGATCAAAAGATCGCAGCCTGCGGCAGCTCCTACAGGGGGAATGTGTGGGTCAGGTTTTTTGCAGGTGGAGGTGGCCAGTGCTGTCGACATTGACGCTAATTGCATCGTAGCGGGCCAACGTCGCGTGCGACGTTTCGAGCGGATGCTGGTGCGTCGTGGTGATGATCATCAGCGCTGCGCCGGCGGCTTCGGCGGCCTGGATGCCGACGGTAGCGTCTTCAAAGATCAGGCAGTCGCCGGGCTCAATTCCCAAGCGGCTGGCAGCCAGCAGGTAACCGGCGGGGTCCGGCTTGCCGGTCTGTACATTCTCGGCGGTGATCAACAATACAGGCGCGGGAATGCCAGCCGCTGCCATCCGGCGCAAGGCCAGATCCCGCGGGGCCGACGTCACCATCGCCCAGCGCTCGGCGGGCAAGCTATTGAGAAAAGTCCTCGCGCCGGGAATCTCGACAACGCCTTCAACGTCTGCGATTTCCGCTTGCGCGATGAACGCCGCTTGCGCCTCCGCGTCCACACCCGGCAAGTTCAGACGTCGGATGGTGTCGATGGCACGTGCGCCATGAATGGTCGGCAAAAACGTCGCGACGTCCACGCCATGACGTACCGCCCACGCTGCCCAGACACGCTCGGCAGCTGCGATGGAGTTGAGGACGGTGCCGTCCATGTCGAACAGGAACGCGCCGAACGCGCGGTCGAAAACACTAGTGTGAGCGGACAAAAGGGTCGCATCCTCTGGCAATGGCAGGCAGGTTGGCCCGGCAATGTAGCACTTTGCCCGGCCGTTGCACCCGGCGTGTCAGTGCGCCAGCGGCGCCTTCGACTTCAACGCGCTGTCCACAGTGTCCAGTAATTGACCGATAGCCCAAGGCTTTTTGATGAAGGCCACCGGACGCTTGACCCCGGAGGTCTCCGGCGTTTCATAGCCAGACATCACCATCACCGGTTTTTCCGGCCAGCGATCGCCGACCAGATTGGCCAGATCGGCGCCATTAAGAATGCCGGGCATGGTGATGTCGGTCAGCAACAACGCCACTTGCTGTGCGTGCTGCTCAAGATAAATCGATGCCGCGTCGGCGCTGGCTTGCGGCTCGACCTTGAAACCTTCCTCCTGAAGAATTTCGCAGAGAAACTCCAGAATCAACGGATCATCCTCAACCACCAGAATCAATCCGTCAGGAAGGTGCGTGTCCGCCATCGGTGTTGGGCACATGGAACTGCACTCCCTGAATTGCATTAACGATTTAGCGGCTCAAATCCGCTGCTTATCTGGTATGAGCGGCGACTTTTGCAGAAATTCATTTTTGATACAGCTCTTTTCCGAAAGGTCGTATTTGGCTGTTCGCGACAGGCGTTCGCGATGACGTAATTATGGTTAAAATGCCGACCCTTTTGCTTGCCGACCCTGATCGATGAATCCTGAAGCCCTCGCCACCCTCCACGCCCATTTGTTGCCCGCGCTCGCGGCGGCGCCAAGCGAAACCCGTCGCCTGTTCCACGGGCGCGGGCGTTGCTGGCCGGGTCTGGAACAGCTGACCGTGGACTGGTTGCAAGGCGTGGTGCTGGTGTCGCTGTTCAAGGAGCCTGTCCCCGAGCAGCTTGACGACCTCAAGCGTTTGCTGCTGGATCTGACCGCTTCGGCGCAGTGGCAGCAATCCGGCGCGCATACCCTGTTGATCCAGCATCGCTATCTGCCTCAAAGCACTGCCGAATGGCTGCTGGGAGATGAGATCGACGAAATGACCATCGTCGAGGGCGGCTTGCAATACCGCGTCGATCTGGGCCGCAAGCAGAACACCGGGCTGTTTCTGGATATGCGTTACGGGCGCGATTGGGTACGCGAGCAGGCCAACGGCAAACGGGTGTTGAACCTGTTCGCCTACACCTGCGGCTTTTCCGTGGCGGCCATTGAAGGCGGCGCCAGCCATGTGGTCAATCTGGACATGTCCCGCGCGGCGTTGAGCCGCGGCCGCGACAATCATCGGCTGAACGGGCATGACCTGAGCAAGGTCAGCTTCCTGGGCCACGATTTGTTCAAGTCCTGGGGCAAGGTGATCAACAGCGGCCCGTATGACCTGGTGATCATCGACCCGCCATCGTTCCAGAAAGGCAGTTTCCTGCTGACCAAGGATTACCAGCGCGTGCTGCGCCGCCTGCCGGAACTGCTGACCGCGCAGGGCACTGTGCTGGCGTGCATGAATGATCCGGCGTTCGGCTCGGACTTTTTGATCGACGGGGTGACGCAAGAGGCGCCGAGTCTGCGCTTCGAGCAGCGCCTGGAAAACCCGCCGGAGTTTCCGGACATCGACGCCGAAAGCGGCCTCAAAGCCCTGATCTTCCAACGCACCTCCTGACACTACAAATATCCACTGTAGGAGCTGCCGCAGGCTGCGATCTTTTGATCTTGCGCCATAAAAACAAGATCAAAAGATCGCAGCCTTCGGCAGCTCCTACACGGGGTTATGTGTGCATTTGGCTGCCGAGTTCGCGGGCTACTTCCAACTGCTGCTTGGGATCGCGTAACTCAGACTCAGGCAACAACGTCGAACTCAGCACTGTCGCGCCGCTGTAATCGAAGATCCCGTGTTCGATCTGCGCCTTCATCGCCGCGCCGTAACCATGGCGCTCATAAGTACGCGCATCAGCCCCGGCGAGCTGAACCAGATGCACGCGCATGCGCTGAAGCAGCTTCACATGCTTTAGATCGCCACTGAAATCAAATGCCCAGCCGTTGCTGAACACTCGGTCGATCCACCCTTTGAGCAGCGCCGGCATCGACCACCAGTAAACCGGGTACACCAGCACCAAGGTGTCGGCGCGATCGATACGGGCCTGTTCCGCCAGGACATCAGCGGGCGGCCTGGCCTCGCGGTGATGCACGGCGAAATCCGCTGCGCCGAAGCGCGGTTCAAAACCTTCGGCGTAGAGATCGGCGATTTCAAAGGTGCTCTGCGGATCAGCCAGCGTCAGACCTTCGGCAATCTGTGTCGCCACGCCATGAGTCAATGAACGAGGATCGTGATGAGCGACAACGATCAATGTGTGCATGGGAAATCTCCAATTGGTGATTGTTGACCAAGGCTTATATACTCTTGGTAAGTTACGCTTCGTAAGTTACGTTTGGTATATAGCCATGTCAACCACAGAAATTCCCGATCCCAATTCCCCCGCCCAACCACGCCGACGCCTGTCCCGCGAAGACCGTCTGCGCCAGTTGCTCGACGTCGCCTGGCAAATTATTCGCGCCGAAGGCACCGACGCCCTGACCCTCGGCTATCTCGCCGAGCAGGCCGGTGTGACCAAACCCGTTGTCTATGACCACTTCGTCACCCGCGCAGGTTTGCTCGCTGCGCTGTATCGGGATTTCGATACGCGGCAGACGCTGGTCATGGACGCCGCCATCGCCGATTGCGATCCGACATTGACTGGCACCGCAACGGTGATCGCCACGGCGTACGTCGATTGCGTTCTGCTGCAAGGCAACGAGATTCCCGGGGTGATTGCTGCACTGGCCAGCACACCGGAACTGGAGAGGATCAAGCGCGAGTACGAGGCGATCTTCCTGGAAAAATGTCGCAGCGTCCTGTCGCTTTATGCCAACGGCGGGCAAATCACTCAAGCCGGTTTACGCGCAATGCTTGGCGCCGCTGAAGCGCTGTCCAACGCTGCCGCCAATGGCGAAATCAGCGCTGAACAGGCCAGTGACGAACTGTATGCAACCATCATGGCGATGGTCGAACGAGCCGTCGCGCGAGGGGCTAGTGGTACTTAAGAGCGCCCGCGCAAGTTTCCACGATGGAGTTGCGCAGCGGCTTTGTTCGACCAGAGGTGCGTAGGCATAAGTGCTGTGAGCCCTGCCTGGAATGCCGATGACTGATCAGTGCACGGTCAGGCGCTGGCGGACAAATTCTTCGGTATGACGCGTGGTCTGGTCCAAATGCCGATCACGTTGCTTCTCAGCGTCGAGCATGGCGCGCTTGCTGTTCTTGTTCAGCAGATAAGTATGAATCTGCTGCACCTCCAGCGAACGGTAGATGGGTGTGGTGTCGATATATCCGCGCAGGCCGTTGCTGCGGTAATGCCGTGTACTCATCAGCACTTGCGTCTCGCGTTGGCCGATCACTTCAAGGCCCAGCGCCTCGAAATACGGGACCTTGCCGACGGTGCACGCCAGTTCGGCGTGGGGATAGCGCCCGACCATCTCGCCGATCATCGCCCGCGCCACACCCTGACGCCGATGCCCTTCACGCACCGCCATGTAGGCGACGCTGCACGCCTCCCAATCGCCCTGCACCGGCAGGTACAACAGGAAGCCGATCACCTGCTCCGGATCTTGCTCATCAGTTGCCACCAGCAACTCCACCTCGGTGCCCTTCTCGCCATTCAACGCTTCCAGATACAGATGCATTTCGTAGCCAACCGCGTACTGATAGACGTTGTACAACAGGTTGCTCGGGCCCAGGCCCACGGCGCTGATGTCGGTCAGGTAGTCGACGACCATCTGCAGAATCTGGCTGTTGACGCCCTCGGGGCAAGGGGTTTTGTAGTGGGTGATGCGGTGCATGGCGGCTGAACTCCGGCGGAAAACCGCGACATCATAACCTGTCACAGCACTTGCCTCTGTAGGAGCTGCCGAAGGCTGCGATCTTTTGACCTTGCTGTTGATTGTAAAAACCCAAAGTCAAAAGATCGCAGCCTGCGGCAGCTCCTACAGGGAGGATCACCCGGGTCACTTGATCCGGTAATGAAAGGTATTGCGCACCGCTGGCACCGACACCGCGACACCCTCGACGATCCGCGGCTGATAACGGAAGGTTTGCGCCGCCGCCAATGACGGGCGGATGAACAGTGGATGGCAGCCGTCCAGCACCTTGGGATGCTCGACCCGGCCTTGCGGGTTGACCGTGTATTCCACGGAGCAATCACCCTCGATGTTTTTGTCCAGCGCCCGCTCCGGATACTCCGGCGCCTCTTTGCTCAGCGGTAAATACTGGCGGCTGTCGGCGAGTGCCTGCTGGCGTGCGCGTTCGGCCTGTTGTGCCTGTTGCTGGGCCTGATTCGCTTGTTGTTGTGCGGCTTGCTGTTGTGCCAGGCGTTGCTGCGTGGCGGCGTCTGCCCGCTTGCGCTCCTCGGTTTGCTGGCGCTGTTGCTCGGCTTGTTGCTCGCGTTTGCGCTCCTCCACTCGCTTGCGTGCGAGTGCCGCTTGTTCGACTTTTGGCGCCTGAGGTTGCGGCTCGGCCAGTGGTTTCACCGGTTCGACCGGCGCCGCGACAACCGGCTCGGCAATCGCCGCCGGCGTTGGTTCAGGCGCAGGCGCAGGCGGCTGGACCGGGGGTGCGACCATCACCAGTTGCGTGGTCAACACCCGAGGTGGTTTGACCTCGGGTGCCGACGGCGACCAGGTGTTGATCAACAGCGCCAGCACCCCGGCATGCAACGCCAGCGCCAGCGTCGCCGCGAGGCTGTGTTGCCAGAAGTCGTGGTGCGGCTTCGGCGCTGCAAGGGTTGGAGGATTGTGCATGATCATCGCCGTCATTGCGGGGCCTCGGTCACCAGCCCGAGATTGCTGACACCGCCCTGCTGCAACGCGGCCATGGCGGCAACGACGCTGCCATAACCGGCGTCCTTGTCGGCGCGGATATACACCTGCGTATCCGGGCGCTGCGCGACAATCTGCTCGACCTTGGCGCGCATTTCGTCGAGGACCACGGCGCTATCGGTCTGATGCTGCGTATCGAGTTCCCCGCCCAGATTCCAGAAATAGCCGCCGCCGGCCTTCACCGACAGCGTCAGAATCTGCTGGCGGGTGTCGGTGGCCAAGGCTTCGCTGGCGATCTTCGGCAGCTCGACTTTCACCCCTTGAGTCAGCATCGGCGCGGTCACCATGAAAATCACCAGCAGCACCAACATCACATCGATGTAAGGCACCACGTTCATTTCAGCCTTGGGCCCATGCTTGCGTTGTGGCCTGACTAGCATCGTGGTTCTCCTGTTCAGGCCGCAGCGGCGAGGTTCATCGGCGTGCCGTGCAACTGGCGATGCAGCCGCACTTGCAGCTCGTTGCCGAAGGCGTAGTAACGCGTCAGCAGCATCTGGCTACGCGCCGCAAAGCGGTTGTAGGCAATGACTGCCGGGATCGCCGCAAACAGGCCGATGGCCGTGGCAATCAGTGCTTCGGCGATGCCCGGGGCGACGGTCGACAGTGTCGCCTGCTGCACCTGAGACAAGCCGAGGAATGAATTCATGATCCCCCACACGGTGCCGAACAAACCGATGTAAGGGCTGACCGAGCCGACGGTGGCAAGAAACTGCAAACCCTTTTCCAGTTGCAGCTCCTGTTCGCTGATGGCGACATGCAGCGCTCGCTCGACACCTTCCTGCACCGCATCGGCCTGGCTGCCGGGGTGCTGATTGAGATGCCGAAACTCGGCGAATCCGGCGTTGAAGATCGGTTCGATACCGGCCTCGGGTTCTTGCACCTGGGCGGTTTCGCGGTACAGCGGCAACAGCTCGGGCGCCAGGCGAAAGCGCTGGATAAACCCGTTCAACTGGCGGTCGCGCCGTTGCAGCACGCGGCTGCGCTGGATGATCAAGTACCAACTGAGCACCGATGCCAGCAACAGGGTCAGCATCACGGCTTTGACCAACAGGCTGGCGTCGCTGATCAGCCCCCAGATTGTCATGTGTTCGAGCGTGGCCTGCATGGTGAAACTCCTTGTGGGCAATGGCCGGGGTTGCCGAGGCAACGACCGTGCCGCTATTCGATGAAAAAGTGATGACCGATTGATGACGGATCAGGGCAACTTCAGGGCGTTGGTCACCTCGGCCCACGGCACGAACTTGAAGTTCTGGCTTTGCTCGGGCATGCGCTTGCGGCCGTCTTGCACCACCAACAGGCCCTGGCTCCAAGGCCCGCCGAGGTTGACTGAGGTCACCTCCAGGCCATCGGTTTCCGACGCCCCGTCAATCCCCGCCGCCGCGTTGAGCCCGACCCGAAATGCGCCGTGAACGGCAAATGGCGGCTCGGCGTCCAGCACCAGATAACTGTCATTGCCTTGGCTGGACACCACCAGATAGTCCCGCGCCTGGCTCTGATACAGCGCCAGACCTTCGACGTCGGCGTGCAGCGGCCCACCCACCTTGATCACGCTGGTGAGGGTCGCCGGCTGCTCGGCGCGGGCGTCCACCGCCCAGACTCCGACGTCTTCTTCGCCAATAAAAAGACGTTGACGCTGATCATCGGCGACGCAGCCCTCGGGCTGGCTGTCGACCTTGAAGCGGCGTACCAATTCGCCCTGCACCGTGCCGTTCGGGGCGCCGAGGCGGTATTGCAGAAAGGTGCCGTCCTTGTCGTTGGCAATGGCGTAAATCTCGCCGCTGGCCGGCTGAAAGAGGCACAGGCCGTAGATGTCTTTCAATGGCGTCGGCACTTCGCCAATGTCGCGCAACTCGCCGCTGTTGCGGTCGATGGCGAACAGGCTGAGGCTGTTGTGATCGCGATGGCTGGCCACCGCGAGGTCCACCGTCTGCGCGCCCAATTTGAAATTGGGCCGCACATCGACGTTGTTCAGGCGACCGACCGGCAACTCCTGCACTTGCTTGCCTTGCAGGTCATACACCATCAGGCCCTGTTTTTTATTGGTGCCAAGCACGCGACTCAGGGATGGCTGCCGCGGATGCACCCAGATCGCCGGGTCGTCCGCAGCATCGCCCTGCCGTGCGACCGGATCGCTCTGCGCTTGCGCCGCGATATTTGGCAGCTTCGGCGGCAACGCCACCGGCGTGGCTTGCCAGTCAAGATTGCCCTGGTAGACGCGGCCATCGTCATCGTCGCGGATCAACACTTGCAGGCCTTTGGCGGTGTTGCGCACGGCCAGGTTTTCCGGCTCTTTCAAATCTGCCAACGGCAACGTCGCTTGCGCCGTCCAGCCCTCGCCCTGTTGCTGGTAGAGGTGCAACTGCGCCGCTTTCGGATCGAGCCCGATGACGCCGCCAGGCACCAGCGCCATGGCACCGGCCTCGCCTTTGATCTGACCGAATGGCTCGCGCAGCGCCACTGGCGAGCGTTTTACCTCGGCTTCGGCAGCCGCCGGGTACGCCCACCAGCCGACGTTCTCTTCGTTGACCACCAGTTGCTCGGCGGCATCGTCGACCTGGCAAAACTGCGCCGATGGCGGCAGTGGCAAACCCCGCACCCGTTGCGCCTGAGCATTGAGCGTGACGCCGTTGCCCACCAGCCATTGCTCACCCTTGCCCTCCTCGCCGACCAGAAACACAAACAGGTTATCGGCGCTGTCGCGGTACAGGCACACGCCGTTTACCGCGAAGTCTCGCGTCGGCAGATACAGCGGCGCACCCCATTGCCGCTGCGCCGGATCGAGGCCGACCACCAGCGCTCGCTGACTGGCGTTGTCCAGGCTGGCAACCCACACGTGACGCTGGTCAGCGCGGCTGTCGAGCCCGCTGAAGGAACCGGGCAAACGCGCCAGTTGCGCGCCCTGGCCATCAAGCAACAGCAAGCCTTCAGCGGCACTGATGCCAAGGCGCGCATCACCGGGCAAAAAACCCAGCGCTTCAAATTTCAACTTGGGCGCCCACGGCGTGAGTGCCAGGCTCGGCGTGGCGGCCAGCGTCTGGCTGGCGGTCAGGGCGATCAGGGCGCCGAGCAGCCAGTGTTTGTGTCGCAAAGAAATACTCATGAACCGGCAGAATCCTTGTCGTGCGTGGATCGACGGCGGCACCCGGCCGCCCTCCGAGGCTTAGAAATGGGTGAAGGTCAGGCCGAGCTTGTAGGTCGGGCCGTATTCTTCGTATTGGCCGTTGTAAGCGCGGTGGCCGGTGTAAACGAAGTACGACTCGTCGGTGAGGTTTTGCGCCTCGAAGCTCAGTTGCAGGTTTTTTGTCAGCGAGTAGCGCGCGCTGAAATCGACGAAGGTCTGCGCATCGACGTGCAGGTCGTGGGCCTTGTCGCTGATCGAAGCCAGTTCGTAGAGGTAGTCGGATTTGTAGTTGGCCGACAGGCGCAGGCTGACCTTGTCGTTTTCCCAGCCGAGCATCAGGTTGCCGACGGTGTCGGACTGGCTGGGCAGATCGATGCTGCGTTTGCGGTTAGTGCCAGTGGCGGCATCGAAGCCTTTTATTTCGGCGTCGGAGCGACTGAACGTGGTGTTGGCTCCCAGCAACAGACCGTTCCACGGTGCCGGCAACCAGTCGAATTTTTGCGAGTACGCCAGCTCCAGACCGTAGAGTTTGGCGCTGTCGCCGTTGGCAAAAGTGTGCGCTTCGGAGAAGTCGGTCCAGGCACCCGTACCGGCCACGTCGGTGTTGTAAACGAAGTTCTGGATGTCTTTGTAGAACACAAACGCCGACACCGTGCCGGCATGGCCCATGAAGTGCTCGATCCCGAGGTCGAGGTTGCTCGACTCCAGTGGTTTCAGCTCGGGGTTGCCGAACGTCGCCTCATCACCATCGATGACAAAACCCGGCGCCAGTTGGCCGAAGGTCGGACGCACCACAGACTTGGTCCACGCCGCACGCACCTGGGTGTTTTTGTCCAGTTGATAGCGCGCATGCAGGCCCGGCAGCCAGTGGTGATAACTGCGCTTGGTCTCGGTAGGCTCGAAGTCGCCGTCGGTGGCGCCGGTGCCTTTGGCTTCGAACTCGGTGCCCTCGTAGCGCAGACCGGCAATAAAACGCCAGTCATCGATATCGACCGTGTTCATCAGGTAACCGGCGTTGATGTCCTCGCTCATCTTGAAGTCGTTGACGGTTGATTCGACCGGGTCATAAAAATCGTCGCGGTTCAGCCCGCCGATCAGGTTCTTGATCGCACTGCCACTGATTCCCGGCCCGAACTGCCCCAGTCGATAATCCACCGAGCCCTTGGCGAAGCGGCTGAGGTTGAGTTGATCGTCGCTGAAACCGAGGTCATCGAAATCTTCATATACCCAGGCATCGAGGTCGTTGTCCTTGTTGCGGCGGCTGACTTTGCCGCCGAACTTGACCTGCGACGCGTAGCCGCTCAAGTCATAGTCACGGGCCAGATCCAGACGCAGGTTTTTCTCGGTGTCTTGGGTGTTCTGCTTTTCCCAGTCGACCTTGTCGAGGCTGAAGTTATTGGCGTCGTAGAAGCCCTGGCCAATGATCGGCCGCGGCTTGTCGTTGCTGTAAAAACCGCTGTCGGCGAAATCGTCATTGCCAGCGAACTCCGCGTTGGCGATGTGCCCGGGGCTGTCTTCGCTGGAGCGGCTGTAGCCGGCCTGACCGCTGAGCGTCCACAGACCGATCATGCGTTCGCCACCGAACACGTACGACTGGATTTCCTGGGTTTCTTCGCGCTGCTTGAGTTTGCGTTTGCCTTCAGCGTCGCCCAATACGCCGCCGGCCTGTGGGTCGGCAAACTCGATGCTCGTCGAGTTGCGCGTTTCGCTGTCCTTGTAGCGGCTGTAGAGGGTGCGCAGGTAATAGCTGCTGAGGTCGTCGGGTTTGTAATCGAAGTTCAGACCGCCGCCCGTGCGTTCGCGACTGATGTCGTAGTCACGTTGTTCGAACTCTTCCAGTTGCGCGCCACGGGCGAAATCCCAGGCGCCACCGGTTTCGACGTTGTCCGAACCGAAATCACGCTTCTGCCAACTCAACGCGGCCGCGACACCGAAGTTATCGATGCCGTCGCCCAGGCTGAACCGGTCGCTGACCGCACCGGAGAACTTGGGACTGGTCTGATGGGAGTTCTTGTCGTAACTGGCCTCGGTGCCGCCAGTGTAGAACAGCCCTTTGTGGTCGAACGCCGACAGGCTTTTGACATCGACCGTACCGCCCAGCGAGTTGGCATCCATGTCCGGGGTCAGGGTTTTGATGACCGACAGCGACTGCACCAGCTCCGAAGGCAACACGTCGAGCGCCACGGCACGGCGTTCGCTTTCCGGCGACGGCACCAGCGTACCGTTGATGGTCACGCTGTTCAGATCCGGCCCGAGGCCGCGCACGCTGACAAAACGCCCTTCGCCCTGATCGCGTTCGACGCTGACACCCGGCATGCGCTGCGCCGCTTCGGCGACGTTTTCATCGGGCAACTGCGCCATGCCGTCGGCGTGTACCACGCTTTTGATGCTGTCGGAACGACGCTGCTCCTTGAGCGCCGAGTCGATGCTCGCCGCCTGACCAACCACTTCGACGTGTTCGACATTGGCGCTGGCATCGGCCGCGTGCAGCGGCTCACTGGCCACCGCCATGGCCAAAGCGGTCAGGGTGAAACTGAAGAGCCCGACGGTGCCGCTGCGCGGATAACTGCTGCGCTGGTACATGTGTGTCCTCCCCCAAAGAATCCGGTCAGGCCAGGCAAGTGGCCCGGCAACTGGAAGGGCAAGCTAGGGGCGGCGGATGACGCTTCTGTGACAGGGAGGGCGGCCGAGCCGTGTAAACCGGGCATTTGCTGAGGTTTGTCTGTGCAAATGAGCTGAAATGACCTCTTCCACCCACCACGGCACTTGTAGGAGTGAGCCTGCTCGCGATTGCGTTTTTCCAGTCACCATTAATATTGGCTGACTTGACGCTATCGCGAGCAGGCTCACTCCTACAGGGGACGTGGTGTTCTTGAAGAAATATTGCACTGGCCGGTGAGCTGATTCGACCTCCCCCGCCCGTCACCCGACTGTCATAAATATCTGCTGTGCTGGCGCGCATTGCTTCTTCGCCAAAGGATCGCGGCCATGTTCTCAGTGCTCAAACCCCATCGTTGGAAACTCGTTGCACTGCTGCTGGCGGCCAACCTCGGTTTGCTGTTGCACCTGGCGTGCGGCGAGCTTAAAGCGGTCAGCGAATGGGTCTGGCTGGACATCATCGGCGAAGGCGGTTCGGCGCTGCTGGCGCTGGTCTGGCTGGGGCTGGTGCTGAAAAGCCGCCCGGCCGGGCGGGTCACCAACTACTTGGCGCTGGGGCTGAGTTGCATCTTCTTTTCCTGGTGGATCGACAGCCTCGACGAGTTCATCCGCCTGCCCGACAGCATCACTTGGGATCACTGGCTGGAGTCGGGACCGATGCCGGTGGGCATGGTGCTGCTGACCATCGGCATCTATCACTGGCACCGCGAACAACTGGCGATCAGCGCGCAGATGGAGAAACGCGAGCGACTGTTCCGCGAGCATCGGCTGTTCGACAAACTCACCCCGCTGGGCGGCGCCGACTATCTGAAACGGCAACTGGCCGACAGCCTCGGCGAGAGCATCGCCCAGCAGCAACCGCTGTCCTTGCTGGTACTGGATCTGGATAACTTCGCCGCGATCAATCAGGCCTATGGGCATGCCGAAGGCGATGCCGTGTTGCAGGCCCTCAGCCATTTGCTGCTGCTCAACCTGCGCCGTCAGGATCTGCTCTGTCGCTTGGCCGGCGACCGCTTTGTGGTGTTGCTGCCCAATACGGGCGAACGTCAGGCGCAACTGCTCGCGCAGGAACTGCAGTTCGCCGTGCAAGCGCTGGCGCACAAAACCCGTCAACACGGCGAGCGCCTGCAACTGGCGGCCAGTACCGCGGCTGTCATGGCCCTCGACGAGACGCCCGAAGTGCTGCTCAAACGCTTGAACCTGGCACTGGCACGCGCCAAGTCGCCCTTGGCCAAAAGCGCCTGAGGCCGACCATGACCGTCAAAACCAACTGGTACGAAAGCGACAGCCGTTTCATCCCCGGGCATTACCAACCGGCGACGCTGATCGACCTGGCGCTGTCGCGTGACATCGACAGCCATCGACTGCTGCGTGGCACCGGGTTGTTTCATGAAGACATTCTGGCGGGGCAGACGCGCCTCAGTCCGCAGCAGTTTCTCGCTTTGATCGACAACAGTCGGCGCTTGCTCGACGCCGATGACAGCAGTTTCCTGTTCGGCCAACGCTTGCTGCCCGGTCATTACGGTGCGGCCAGCCATGCCTTGCGCCACGCCCAGAATCTGCATCAGGCGCTCGACACACTGGTGCAGCAACAGGCCTTGCTCAGCCCGTTGATGACACCGCGTCTGTTGCTCGATGACAGTTTTGCCTACGTGTACTGGCTGGACAGTTGCGGCGCTGGCGAGCAATGGCGTTTTCTGCTGGAAGCTGGCATGACCTCGCTGATCGCCATGAGTCAGTGGCTCAGCGGCCAGCGCCTGCCGTGGGAATGCAGCTTCAGTCATGCCGAGCCGCGTTATGTCGAGCAGTATTGGGTGCATCTGGGCGAGCACACACAGTTCAAGCGACCGCTGGACCTGATGCGCATCCCGCGCGAATTTCTCGCCCGACCGTGGCCCGGCGCCTCCGCCACGGCCGGTCAGGTCGCGCGCCAGGAAGCCACGCGGCAGATCGAGCAATTGGGTTTTGCCGCCAGCTTCACCGATTGCCTCTACAGCCACTTGCAGGATCACGTCCGTCAGCCACCGAGCCTGGAACAGGCTGCACAGGCATTTGCCATGAGCCCGGCGACCCTCAAACGCAAGCTGCAGAAACACGACAGCGGGTTCCAGCAACAGGTGGATCTGGTGCGCAAACACGTGGCGCTGTACCTGTATCAGGTCAAAGGCATGAGCAACGACGAAGTGGCCGAATACCTGAGCTTTACCGATGCAGCGAACTTTCGGCGTTCATTCAAACGCTGGACCGGCAGCACCCCGAACCTGATCCGTCAGTTGTTCGGCAGTCATTGAGGTGTTGGGCGGGTGTCACTGCTGAGGCGCCACAACCTTGAACTTGATGGCGATATCTTTGGACACCACGGTATCAGCCCACTCCCCCGCGCCGAGGCCGAACTCGTCGCGTTTGAGCACCAGTTCGCCGTCGAAAATGCCGATGGCGTTGCCTGCTTTCAACTCCACCGGGGCCGCAACTTCTCGGCTGATGCCCTTGAGGGTCAATCGACCAGTGATCAGGTAGTGGTTTTCGGAAACCTGCGTGAAATGGCTCGATTCGAACACTGCCACGGGAAATTTCGCGGTGTCGAACCACGCCGGTTTCACCAGTTCGGTATTGGCGTCTTCGCTGCCGGCGTCAATGCTGGTGAGGTCGATGTGCAAGGTGGTGTGGGCGTTGGCGAGGTTGTCAGTGTCGAAGGCCAGCGTCGCGTCAAACTTGCCGAAGGTGCCGTACATCCGCGAGCCCATCTGGTTGTAGGTGAAGCTGATCTGGCTGGCGGTGGTGTTGACCCGGGTGTATTCAACCGCCTGCGCTACAGGAGCGACACACAGGCAAAAAGCGGCAGCGAGCAGCAAGCGGATCGACATGGGATTCTCCAAACATCAGGCAGTTGCGCCAACTGATCTACCTACCCTGTAGATACTCTGTTCACGGTCAAGCTTTTGCGAGGTGTTTTTCGCTAAAAAGCTTGGCCGTATTGAAGTCTTCGCCAGCTCGCATACAGGCCCACAAGCCGGTCAGGTATTTGCGCATGACGGCGACGACAGCCTGCATTTTTCTCTTCCCTCGCCCGATCAACGCTTCGTAAAAGGCTTTCACGTTGCTGTCGCAACGTATGGCAGTCAGCGCTGGCATGTACATCGCTGAGCGTAGGTAGGCGTTTCCGCCCTTACTTATCCGTCCAGGTTTATCGATGCTGGTACCTGATTGCGTAAGCCGCACATCGAGTCCTGCATGTCGGCTGACCTGCGCGGACTTAAGTGTCACTGGCAAGGTCGTCAATTCAGCCAGTGCCGCAAATACTGAAATTTCGCCCATGCCCGGCGCTGCGATCATGTGCCCGAACTGGGCGCTTAGCGTCGGGCAATTGTCGATCAGCGCCCGACCTGCGAGTCTGAAGCGCTCGATTCGCTTGTCAAATGCCTCAATGGCTTCTTCTTCGTCTTCAATCAACATCGTTAGGGTTGTTTGAGTGGCTTTCAGCGCATGCAGCTCGTTCTTGGCTCGGGTGCGATGACACGTCAAACGATTGATATGCCTTCCGATAGCCCGAAGTTCCAACTGTACGGCCGTGGGTGGTGTCCACAATCCGGGGCTCATGCGCTCGCCGTATTCGGCTAACAATTGGGCATCGATCGCATCGGTTTTGCTGTTCTTCAGCATCAGCTTGGCGAAGTTATGAAAGCTCTTCGGGTTGATAACCGAAACGGGCAAACCCGCTGCAGTGAGCTCCATGGCCAAATCCAGGTAATAGATGCCAGTGGCTTCCATTACCACAGATAAAGGCTTGAGCTCGAGCAGCTTGTTGACCGCTGCTTTACGCCCGGCGGGCGTTTGGTCGATGTTGCAGGCCCCTGCAAAACGGCCGTGGTTGCGCCAGCCCATGGCGGTCGTACGAGACCCCACATCCAAACCGACATGCATGCTCATGCTTTCAACTCCGAGTGAACTGGGTTAGAAATGCATTCTGGTTCCCCTGACCTCGAACTTCATGCCACTGCAACCTTGTAATGCGAAGTCCGACTTGTCGGCTTCTCGATACTCTTCGTGGTGGGCAATGAGGCGGGGGGACCTCTCTACAGACAAGGTCAGGAGCAAGTCCTGCCTTCAGGAGCGATCGGTCTCCCCCAGAAACACATCTTCGTATGTCCGCACCAGCGAGCTTAGATCTCAATCGACTGGTGTGAGGGCAACATACAAGGAGCTGCCGAAGGCTGCGATCTTTTGATCTTGCTTTTGAAAACTTCAAGTCAAAAGATCGCAGCCTGCGGCAGCTCCTACACAGATCAAACCAAACGTTCGATTTTCTGATGCTGCCAGACCAGTTTGTAATACAGCGTCTGCAACACCAGCATCCCCAGGTAAGCCACCGGGAACGCCATCCAGACACCTTGCAAACCAAACTGCCCGTCCAGCCAATAGGCCGCCGGCAATTGCACGCCCACCACGCAGACAATAGCGATCACCACCGGCACCAGCACCGTGCCACTGGCGCGCATGATGCCGCCGATGATCGCCTGGAAGCCGAACACCAACAGGCTCCAGAGCATGATGTGCAACAGATGCTCGGCCATTGCCCGGGTGGAATCCTCGGTCAGGAACAAGCCGAGCAACCAGTGCGACAACAGGTAACCCAGCACGATCAAGCCGCCGGTTAAACACACGTTGATCAACAGACCGGTGCGCAAGATCGGACCCATCCGTTCCAGTCGCCCCGCGCCGATGGCCTGTGCGCCGAGGATCGAAGCGGTGATCGCAATCGACAACGCCGGGAACTGCACATAGTTGACGATTTGCGTCACCGCGCCGTACGCCGCCGTCGCTTGCGAGCCGTGCTGGTTGACCAAGGCCAGGATGACCAATTCCGACAGCGACAACACAATCATCTGCACGCCGGTCGGCAAACCGATACGCAGGACTTTGCCAAGGATCACCCTGTCGAGCCGCAACGCCGCAAAAAATTCGCGGTCCGGCGCCAGTGGATGGTTCTTGCGAATCAGCCGCCACGCCAGCCACGCCATCGCCGCCAGGTTACCCGCGAGCCCCGCATACGCTGCACTCTGAATGCCCAGTTGCGGCAAGCCGAACCAGCCACGAATGAATGCCGGCGTCAGCGCCAGCCCGACACAGGTCGACACTACCAGCGCCAGCAACGGCGACACCGTATCGCTGACCCCGCGCAACAACTGCGTGAACAGCACAAACACCAGCAGCGACGGCAGAATCCACATCATCACGTGGGCGTATGCCACCGCATCGTCCAGGACATCCGCGGGCGTCCCCAACCCCGTCAGCGCCTGCCGCGCAAACACACTGCCCAACACCGCCGCGACCAGACCAATCAATACACCCAGCAACAGCGTCGCCCCGGCAATCGCCTTGACCATGTGCGGCTCACGCGCCCCCCAGGCCTGACCGATCAACACACCCGCACCCGCGCCGAGGCCGATCACCAGCGCGATAAAGAAGAACACCACGGGAAACATCCCCGACACCGCCGCCAGCGCCTGAGTGCCAAGCATCTGGCCGATGTAAATGCTGTTGACCGTACCCGACATGGACTGCAGGAAGTTGGACAGCACCATCGGCGCCAGAAACAGCAGGTAGGTTTGCCAGAGGGGTTTGGTGACGCTGGGGGTCTGCATTGAATAGAGGTCCATCTCGACGGCGGGAGAGCTGATGAAGGATAGCTTCGGTGAGTTGTGAGCGGGGTGCAATTAACATTTAAGACAGGTGTTTATATTTCCCCATCAAGATTGAGAACGGGCGAAGATCAAAAGATCGCAGCCTGCGGCAGCGTTCAATACTCAGCCCTGAGGATGTCGAAGAGTGCCTGCGCCGCCGCCGACAGTTCATTGCCCGGTTCAGTCAGCACGCCAATCGCCCGCTCCACCGAGTCATTCAACGTCAGGCAGCGCGCACCCAATTCCTGCATCTGCTCGGCACACAGCGCCGGCACAGCGCTCACGCCCAGCCCACTGGCAACCATCCGCCCGACTGTTGCCAGTTGGTGGCTTTCAAACTCCACCGGCAACTTCATGCCCCGCGCCTGCAAGTGCTCTTCGAGCATCACCCGCACCGTGGACGGCCGCTGCAAGGTAATGAACGGTTCCTGTAACAACGTCTGCCAGTCGATCTCGGTACGGGCGGCCAGCGGGGAATCCTGCGGCACCACCGCGACGAACCGATCCATGTAAAGCGGTGTGAATGTCATCGAGGTGTTCTGCATCGGTTCGAACGCCACGCCCAGTTCCACCTGACGGTCGCGCACCATCTCCAGCACCTGCTCGTTGATCACATCGTTGACCGTCACGTTGACGTTGGGATAGCGCGCGCGAAAGGTCTTGAGGATCGGCGGCAGCAGGTTGCCGGCAAACGACGGCATTGCCGCCAGCGTCACCCGCCCGCGTTGCAGGCTGAAGCGCTGACGCATTTCGTCTTCGGCGTTGTCCCAGTCGGCAATCAGGCGTCGGGCCAGCGGCAGCAGGGATTCACCTTCTGCGGTCAACGCCACATTGCGCGTGTTGCGGCTGAACAGCCGTCCACCCAAGCCCTCTTCCAGGGCTTTGATGGTCAGGCTCAGCGCCGATTGCGACAGGTGCAACCGCTCGCAGGCCACGGCAAAACTCAGGCTCTGGGCCACAGCAAGAAAGGCACGGATTTGTTTGATGGTCATACTGGATAGCTTCCTGCGATGCTGCCTGGATAAACGCGGTTAAAACTGTAGGAGCTGCCGAAGGCTGCGATCTTTTGATTTTGTTCTGAATGTTCAAGGGTCAAGATCAAAAGATCGCAGCCTTCGGCAGCTCCTACAGGATTTCGTCGATTCGGCCATTAGGCAAAATCGTCGATTCAGTGAGTTTGGCGATTGTTGAGTTTTATCTATCAATCAACCTTAAAAATCAACTTAACAAATATATTCTTCAGCGAGACACTCCAACCATTCGGCTAGCCAGCCGCCCGCAAATAATAAAAGAGGTGCATATGGCAGGTTTCGACAAGCGCGTGAGTTCCTATGAGGAAGCCCTCGCCGGGCTTGAAGACGGCATGACCGTTATCGCTGGCGGCTTCGGTCTGTGTGGGATTCCGGAAAACCTGATCGCCGAGATCAAGCGCAAGGGCACCCGCGACCTCACCGTCGTCTCCAACAACTGCGGCGTCGACGGTTTTGGCCTCGGCGTGCTGCTGACCGACCGCCAGATCAGCAAGGTCGTCGCCTCGTATGTCGGCGAAAACAAGCTGTTCGAAGAGCAACTGCTCAAAGGCGAAATCGAAGTCACCCTGACCCCGCAAGGCACCCTCGCCGAGAAGATGCGTGCAGGCGGGGCTGGCATTCCAGCCTTCTTCACGGCTACTGGCGTCGGTACTCCGGTGGCCGATGGCAAGGAAGTGCGCGAATTCAACGGTCGCAAGTACCTGATGGAAGAGTCCATCACAGGCGACTTCGCCATCGTCAAAGGCTGGAAAGCCGACCATTTCGGCAACGTCATCTATCGCCATACCGCGCAGAACTTCAATCCGCTGGCCGCCACCGCCGGCAAGATCACCGTGGTCGAAGTCGAAGAAATCGTCGAGCCCGGCGAGCTGGATCCGGCACACATCCACACTCCCGGCATCTACGTCGACCGGGTCATTTGCGGCACGTTCGAAAAACGCATCGAACAGCGCACCATCCGCAAATAATTCAGGCCTACGGAGAACAACAACATGGCACTTACCCGCGAACAAATGGCTCAGCGCGTCGCCCGCGAAATGCAGGACGGCTACTACGTCAACCTCGGCATCGGCATTCCGACCCTGGTCGCCAATTACATTCCCGAAGGCATGGAAGTCATGCTGCAGTCGGAAAACGGCCTGCTCGGCATGGGTCCTTTTCCTACTGAAGAAACCATCGATGCCGACATGATCAACGCCGGCAAGCAAACCGTGACCGCGCGTATCGGCGCTTCGATTTTTTCTTCGGCCGAATCCTTCGCGATGATCCGCGGCGGCCATGTCGACCTCACCGTGCTGGGCGCGTTTGAGGTGGACGTCGAAGGCAATATCGCCTCGTGGATGATCCCCGGCAAACTGGTCAAAGGCATGGGCGGCGCGATGGACCTGGTAGCTGGCGCAGACAACATCATCGTCATCATGACCCACGCGTCCAAGGACGGTGAGTCCAAACTGTTAGCCCGTTGCAGCCTGCCGCTGACCGGCGCCGGGTGCATCAAGCGTGTGCTGACCGACCTCGCCTATCTGGAAATCGAGAACGGTGCATTCATTCTCAAAGAACGCGCGCCGGGTGTCAGCGTTGAAGAGATCGTGGCCAAAACCGCCGGTAAACTGATCGTGCCTGATCATGTGCCGGAAATGCAGTTCGCTGCCCAGTGAGGAATTTGAAAATGCAAGACGTCGTCATTGTTGCCGCTACGCGTACCGCGATCGGCAGTTTCCAAGGCTCTCTGGCCAGCGTATCCGCGGTTGATCTGGGCGCAGCGGTGATTCGCCAGTTGCTCGAACAGACCGGTCTGGACGGTGCGCAGGTCGATGAAGTGATCATGGGCCAGGTACTGACCGCCGGCGCCGGCCAGAACCCGGCGCGTCAGGCCGCCATCAAGGCTGGCCTGCCCCACGCGGTGCCGGCCATGACCCTGAACAAGGTCTGCGGCTCGGGCCTCAAGGCTTTGCACCTCGGTGCCCAAGCGATCCGTTGCGGTGACGCCGACGTGATTATCGCCGGCGGCCAGGAAAACATGAGCCTGTCCAACTACGTAATGCCGGGCGCGCGCACCGGTCTGCGCATGGGTCACGCGCAAATCGTCGACACCATGATCAGCGATGGCCTGTGGGATGCGTTCAACGATTACCACATGGGCATCACCGCGGAAAACCTCGTCGACAAATACGAGATCAGCCGCGAACAGCAGGACGCCTTCGCTGCCGCCTCCCAGCACAAAGCCGCTGCCGCCATCGAGGCCGGGCGTTTTGTCGATGAAATCACCCCGATCCTGATCCCGCAGCGCAAAGGCGATCCGGTCGCCTTCAAGGTCGACGAACAACCGCGTGGTGAGACCACCGCTGAATCGCTGGCCAAACTGCGCCCGGCGTTCAAAAAGGACGGCAGCGTCACTGCTGGCAACGCATCGTCGCTGAACGACGGCGCCGCTGCGGTAATCCTGATGAGCGCCGAGAAAGCCAAATCCCTGGGCCTGCCAGTACTGGCGACCATCGCTGCATACGCCAACGCGGGCGTTGACCCGGCGATCATGGGCATCGGCCCGGTGTCGGCCACCCGCCGCTGCCTGGACAAGGCGGGTTGGTCAATCGAGCAACTCGACCTGATCGAAGCCAACGAAGCCTTCGCCGCGCAATCGCTGGCCGTGGCCAAGGACCTGCAATGGGATCTGGACAAGGTCAACATCAACGGCGGCGCCATCGCGCTGGGTCACCCGATCGGTGCGTCGGGTTGCCGGGTGCTGGTGACTTTGCTGCATGAAATGATCAAGCGTGATGCGAAAAAAGGTCTCGCGACCCTGTGCATCGGCGGCGGACAGGGCGTGGCCCTGGCGCTGGAACGCGCATAAAGAGCACTACCGACCGCGGGCGGATCCACGACATCCGCTCGCTGTCTCCCCAACACACAGATCCTTAGGGGATCAATGTTCGCCGCAAGATTTGTGTACGACACTGATCAACTGTAGGAGCTGCCGAAGGCTGCGATCTTTTGATCTTGCTCTTGAAAAACAAGATCAAAAGATCGCAGCCTCGTTTCACTCGACAGCTCCTACAGAGGTCGATGTGGGAGCGAGCCTGCTCGCGAAGGGGCCCATTCAAGCACCAAAGATCTAAGGCTTGCGCAGCAAATACGTATCCATGATCCATCCATGCTCCAACCGCGCAGCCTTGCGCACCCGCTCGATTTCATCCGCCACATCGCCAAGTTTGCCGCTGATCAAGATCTCATCCGGCGTGCCCAGGTAAGCCCCCCAAAAAATCTCTGTCTGCGGATCAGCCACATGGTGGTAGGAATCTTCGGCATCGAGCATCACCACCAAACTGTCGGCATCACTTACCTGCCCTGCTGCTAGGCGCCGGCCGGTGGTGATTTCAACCGAGCGGCCGATGGTATTCAACGGCACCTTGTGCTGCGCCGCCAAGGCCTGAACGCTGGTAATCCCAGGGATCACTTCAAACTCGAAGGCACAGCGGCCCGACGCCAGTATCGCGTGCAGGATGCGGAGGGTGCTGTCGTACAACGCCGGATCGCCCCACACCAGAAAACCGCCGCACTCCCCGTCAGACAATTCGTCGTTGATCAGCCGTTCGAAGGTTTGCTGCTTGGTGCGGTTCAGATCATCGACGCTGGCGATGTAGTCCACGTCGCCGCGCTCGCGTTCCGGGCTGTGGGCTTCGACGAAGCGATACGCTGGATCGGTGATATAGCGCTGACAAATCTCGCGGCGCAGATCGATCAATTTGTCCTTGCTCTGGCCCTTATCCAGCAAAAAGAACACATCCACCCGATTCAGCGCTTTCACCGCCTGCATCGTGATGTAGTCCGGATTACCGGCGCCGATACCGATCACCAGCAGCTGCTTCATCAGCGTGTTCCTTCAATGTCATGACCTGGCAAGCGTAGCCGCCAGCGCCCGGTGAAGCGAAGTTCAACCGCTGACAACGGCTCGACATCAATGTCATGAAACGCCGAGCCCTGCATAACGTGAATCAACGCAGCACGGATGATGAACGGATGCGTGACCGCCACCACGTGCCCCGGCGTGGTTTGCAGACTGACCAGCCACCTCGACACACGCTCACACACCTGCGCGATCGATTCACCGCCATGGGGCGTGGCGTGCGGATCTTCCAGCCATTCCTGTAGCGCCGCAGTTTGCGAGCGTTGCAGATCCTTGATCGCCTGCCCGTGCCACTGCCCCCAATCGCAATCGCGCAGCGCTTGATCAATATGTGCGTCGGCACCCAACCACGCGGCGGTCTGACGTGTACGCAGTTCAGGCGCACAGATCAGGCGCCGTGAGGCGTCGAAGCGCGCAGCCAATACGTCAGAAGCCGGGCCGATATTTTCAACAGGCTCATTCGTAGGAAAACGCGCCAGTTTTTGTGCGACGGTTCGCGCGTGGCACATCAGGGTCAAACGGGTGGTGTGCACAATCAATCACTCTGTCGAGAGTCATGAAAAACCACGGCGCAATGCCGGTTAGTGGGCAATTGTGCCGTACATCAAGGGCTTCAAGGCTGTTAGCTGCATCGCCTTATCACTTTAAGATGCCAAAAAATCGGCAATGTCTGACATGCCCATGGGCAATGGACTACAAAGCTTGTCGCCAACCGTGTAGCCCTTGTTACACAAGCATCTTGCCCCATTTCAGGGCCTTTTCAACACACTGAAAAATTCACTAGACATGTAGCGTCAGTTACATAAATACTGTTTTAACGGATTGTGAAACGAATTCGACACACCCATCCAGCAGGAGCCAGGATGCCCCCTCTCAGAGACCTGATCACCGATCCCGGCCTCGATCTGACACCGTCAGAACGCAAAGTCGTTCGCGCCCTGCTTGATCAATACCCACGCAACGGTCTGGGACCAATGGCACGTCTGGCCGAACACGCCGGCGTCAGCGACCCGACCATCGTGCGCCTGGTGAAAAAACTCGGTTTCGGCGGTTATGCCGAGTTCCAGGATGCGCTGCTCAGCGACATGGATCATCGCCTGCGCTCACCGCGCACCCTGCTGCAACCGCGAGCCCAGCAAAACAAGGACGACGCCTGGGGTCATTATCTGGCCGACAGCCATCGCCTGCTGGTTGAAACGCAATCGCTGACTCAACCCAAAGACGTGCGCATCCTCACGGATTGGCTACTCGATACCCGGCATCAGGTGCACTGCTTCGGCGGACGCTTCAGCAGCCTGCTGGCGAGCTACTTGCTCAATCACTTGCGCCTGCTGCGCACCGGCTGCTTTGCACTGGAAGACAACGCGCAACTGCCTGATCGCCTGTTCGATCTGCAACGCCAGGATGTGGTGTTGCTGTTTGACTATCGCCGCTACCAGTCCCAGGCCCTACGCGTGGCCAGCGCGGCGAAAAACAACAACGCGCGAGTGGTGCTCTTCACCGACATCTACGCCTCGCCACTGCGCGAACTAGCCGACCTGATTATCAGCGCCCCCGTAGAGTCAGCCTCGCCGTTCGACACCATGGTGCCGGCGCTGGCGCAAGTCGAAGCACTGATCGCCAGCCTGACCCTGCGCACCACGAATCTGGCCGATCGCCTGGAAGGCATCGACGCCCTGCGCAACGACTTCAATACGCACCTTCTGGAGGATAAATAAGGATGTTCACCCTTCCACACCGCTCGCCGCGAGACCTGCCATTTGTCACCGACCATACGGCCTTGTTGCTGGTTGACATGCAGCGCGCCTGGCTCGATCCGCAGTTTGAACCTCACCTCACAAGTCCGGATGGCGAATACTTTCTGAACCGCGTCCAGACGCATGTCGTGCCCAATCAACAACGCCTGCTGAATGGCTTTCGCGAGGCGCAGCAGAACGTGCTGCACACCGTCATCGAGAGCCTTACCGCCGATGGCCGCGATCGTTCGCTGGACCACAAACTGTCGAATCTGAACGTCCCCAAGGGCAGCCCGCAGGCACAGATCATCGCCGAACTGACGCCCGCAGAAAACGAAATCTTCTTGCCGAAAACGTCCTCCGGGGTCTTCAACTCGACCAACATCGACTATGTGCTGCGCAACCTCGCGACCCGCCATTTGATCATCGCCGGCATCGTTACCGATCAGTGCGTGGACATGGCCGTGCGCGACGCTGCCGACCGCGGTTATCTGGTGACCCTGGTCGAAGACGCCTGCGCCACCCGCACTGCCGAACGCCATCACGCCTGCCTGAACGCGATCAAGGGTTACTGCTGGATCACCGACACCGACACCGTGCTCGGCCGGTTGCAGGAGATGCAGCCATGAGCGCCCGTCTGACGCCGCTGCCGATGACCACTATCGTCACTACTGACCTGATCGGCATTACTCGTGGCCGCTCGTTCCCCACCGACGAACTTGAGCATTACCAAGCCCCCGGTTGTGGCTGGGTGCCAGCCAACAGCGCCCTGACCCCGCAGGATTCCATCGCTTCGACCAGCCCGTGGGGCGCTTATGGCGACTTGCGCCTGGTTCCGGATCTGAGCAGCCGCGTCACCGTGAGCAACGGGCCGGATGTGAACGCCCCGCCGCTGGACTTCATCCACGGCGATCTTCGCGAAACCGATGGCCAGCCATTCGGCGCCTGCCCGCGCACGCTGCTGCGCGATGAGGTCGAGCGTTACCGCGACGATTTGGGCTTGCAGGTCAACGCCGCGTTCGAACACGAATTCAACCTGCATGCAGACCTTGCCGAACCTCCGGCGTTCTCGCTTGAAGCCCAGCGTCAGGGCGCCGAGTTCGGCGGCTGGCTGCTCAGCGCTCTGCGTGCCGGCGGCGTCGAGCCGGAGATGTTTCTGCCCGAGTACGGCAAGCATCAATTCGAAATCACTTGCCGACCAGCGCTGGGCGTCGCGGCCGCAGACCGCGCGGTGAACGTGCGCGAAATCGCCCGTGAGATCGCCCGGCAGATGGGCCTGGACCTGAGCTTCGCACCGAAGACTGCCGCGGAGGCGATGTGCAACGGTGTGCACCTGCACGTCAGCCTGCTTGATCTGGACGGCCAGCCGATGCTCTACGACGCAGGCACCAGCAATGGTCTGTCGAGCCTCGGCCAGCATTGGGCGGCGGGAATCCTGCATTACTTGCCGGCGCTGTGTGCAATCACCGCACCGACACCGCTCTCGTACGAGCGCTTGCAGCCACATCACTGGAGCGCCTCTTACGCCTGCCTGGGGCAACAGAACCGCGAAGCGGCGTTGCGCATCTGCCCGACTTCGACGTTGGGCAGCAAATCCGTGGCGAAGCAGTTCAACCTGGAATTTCGCGCCATGGACGCCACCGCCTCGCCGCATTTGGCGATGGCTGCACTGCTGATCGCCGGACGACTGGGCATCGAACAGCGTCTGGCGCTGAACGCAATCACCAATGAAATCCCCGATTCACTCAATGACGAGCAACGTCAGGCGCGGGGCATCGTTGCCCTGCCCGCCTCGCTGGCTCAGGCACTGGATTGCCTGCGCGACAGTACAGCCCTCAACGAATGGCTGCCCAAACCGTTGCTCGACAGTTATTACGCCCTTAAAACCGAGGAACTGGCGCTGACGGAACAGCTCTCGATCGCTGAACTTTGTGAGCACTATGCACGCGTGTACTGAATCCGCCGAGCTGGGGTTGTTTACCAGACCGGTCTACAACCTGAGCCGCGCCGACTCGACGCATCCGTTGATTCTGGTGTGCGAGCACGCCAGCTGCTACATCCCCGAGGCCCTGAACAATCTGGGCCTGGACGATACAGCCGCCCGCGAGCACATCGCCTGGGACATCGGCGCACTGGAACTGGCCGAGCAATTGTCGGCAACACTCGGCGCAACGCTGTTGAGCGCCAACTATTCGCGGCTACTGATCGACCTCAATCGGCCACGACATGCCCCCGACAGCATTCCGGCGCAGAGCGAGATCTATCAGGTGCCGGGCAACCGCGAGCTGGACGAAGCCACGCGCGAGTACCGCCGGCAGACGCTGTTCAAGCCGTTTCACACGCGCTTGCAAACACTGATCGACGCGCGCATTGCCAAGGGCCAACCGGTGCGCATAGTCGGGATTCACAGCTTTACGCCGGTGTATTACGGCCAGCCGCGCACCATGGAAGTCGGTGTGCTGTTTGGCCAGGCCAAGGCCTACGCCCAACAAGTGCTCGACGGCCTCGAAGCACATCCGCTGGTAGTCGCGGGTAATCAGCCGTACAGGATTGATCCGCTGGGCGACATGACAGTCCCGGTACACGGCGATGCCCGTGGCCTGGATTCGGTGCTGATCGAGGTGCGCAACGACTTGCTGCGCAGCCCCGAAGCGGTGTCGCGCTGGGCTGGATACCTCGCGCCACTGCTGTAATGGAAAACACTGCTGAAGCTGTAAACGATGGACCGATATAACAACTAAAACGACTGATTGGCTTACAAGGAGTTGCGCTTCATGGAAATTGAAGAATTCGGCTACAAGCAAGAGTTGAAACGTAGCCTGACGCTCACCGACCTGGTGGTGTATGGGATGATCTTCATGATCCCCATCGCCCCGTTCGGCGTGTATGGCTACGTCAACGCCGAGGCACCGGGGATGGTGCCGCTGGCGTACATCATCGGCATGGTGGCCATGGTGTTTACCGCGTTGAGCTACGGCAGCATGGCCCGCGCTTTTCCGGTTGCAGGCTCGGTGTATTCCTACGCGCAACGCGGCCTCAATCAACACGTCGGCTTCATCGCCGGGTGGCTGATGCTGCTTGACTACCTGCTGATCCCGCCGCTGCTGTACGTGTACGCGGCGATGGCGCTCAACCACTTGTACCCGGACATTCCGAAGGTCGGCTTCATTCTGGCATTCCTCGTCAGCGCCACCTTCGTCAACTTGCGCGGAATCACGTTTACCGCACGGATGAACATTGTCTTTCTGCTGGCGCAACTGGTCGTGCTGGGCATCTTCCTGTTCTATGCCTGGACCGCCCTGCACAACGGTGGCGGCAATGGCGAGCTGACGTTGGCGCCGCTGTACAACCCGCAAACCTTCAACTTCGCCCTGCTGATGCAAGCCGTGTCGATTGCCGTGCTGTCGTTCCTGGGCTTCGATGCGATTTCCACCCTCGCCGAAGAAATCAAGGGCGACCCGGGTCGTAGTGTTGGCAAAGCTTCGTTGATCACGCTGGTGGTAATGGGCACGATTTTCGTGGTGCAAACCTGGATCGCTACCGATCTGGCAGCAGGCCTGGACTTCAAGTCCGCCGACACCGCGTTCTATGAAATCGCCGAACTCGCAGCCGGTAGCTGGCTGGCGACCCTGACGGCTATCACCACGGCGCTGTCCTGGGGTATCGCTGTGGCGGTCACTTCGCAATCTGCTGTGTCGCGCCTGCTGTTCGGCATGGCCCGTGACGGCAAGCTGCCAAAAATACTGGCCAGGGTTCATCCGAAACACAACACGCCGTACATGAGCATTTATCTGGTGGCGGTGCTGTCGCTGGTGATCTGCTACCTGTTCATCAACTCGGTCGACACCCTGACCTCGCTGGTCAACTTCGGCGCACTCAGCGGTTTCATGCTGTTGCACCTGACAGTGATCAACTACTACTGGCGTCGGCAAAAGTCCGGTCAGGTTGTGCGCCACCTGATCTGCCCGGTGATCGGCTTCATCATCGTCGCGGCCATCATGGTCAACATGGGTGTCGATGCGCAGAAACTCGGCCTGATCTGGATCGCTCTGGGCCTGGTGTACCTGTTCTTCCTCAACAAGTTCAGCGCCAGTACCGCGCTGCCTGACCCGAGCAACGGCTGACAAGAAAAAGAGCGGCGTCTGACAACAAATCAGGCGACCGCCGATTTAATGCGTGGAAACCGACAGTGATAGTCAGGTTCGGCAAATTTGCCGAACCTTTTGATACAGGAGTACATCCATGCTGGTCTTACGCCCAGTCGAGCAGACTGACCTGACCCAGCTCCAACAATTGGCCCGTGACAGTCTGGTGGGGGTAACCTCCCTGCCGGACGACAGCGAGCGATTGCGCGAGAAAATCGCCGGTTCCTGTGCCTCGTTTGCCAGTGACGCCACGGCCCACGGCCCGGAGAACTACTTCTTCGTGCTCGAAGACCTCGACAGTCAACGTCTGGTCGGCTGCTCGGAGATTCTCGCCACCGCCGGCTTCGACGAACCGTTCTACAGCCTGCGCAACCGTCACTTCACCAGTGCCTCGCGGGAATTGAACATCGAGCACGGTGTGCCGGCGCTGTCGTTGTGTCACGACCTCAACGACCACACGCTGCTGCGCGGTTTCCATATCGACGCCGCGCTGGTGCGAACGCCATTCTCCGAATTGCTCTCGCGGGCACGATTGCTGTTCATCGCGGCCCACGCACAACGCTTCGCCGACGCAGTGATCACCGAAATCGTCGGCTACAGCGACGAAAACGGCCATTCGCCGTTCTGGGACGCACTGGGCAAGCACTTCTTCGATCTGCCTTACGTCGAAGCCGAGCGGCTGTGCGGAATGCAAAGCCGCGCGTTTCTCGCCGAATTGTTTCCGCAATACCCGATTTATGTCCCGATGCTGCCGCAAGCGGCTCAGGACTGTATCGGCCGGATTCATCCGGACGGCCAGGAAGCGTTCGACATTCTTGAGCGTGAAGGCTTTGAAACCAACAGCTACATCGACCTGTTCGACGCCGGACCGACACTGTATGCACGCACGACAAACATCCACTCGATCGTCCGCAGCCAGATCGCGCCTGTGCAGCAACAACCCCACATTGATGCCCGTGGCCGTTACCTGCTGAGCAATGATGCGCTGCACGGTTTTCGCGCCATCGTCGCCGAACTGGATTATCAACCCGATCAACCCCTGTCCCTCACCCCTGCAATGTGTGCGGCGCTGAACGTGACCAATGGCAGCCCGATTCGGCTGATCGCCCTGTGAACCACGCCCGGTTCCGCACTCAACGACAGTGCCCGAACAGGCGCGCAGAAGGAGTTACAGCATGATTGTCCGCCCGGTTAAAATCAGCGACCTGCGAGCCTTGATGGCGCTGGTAGAACAGGCCGGCCCGGGGTTCACCACCCTGCCGGTCAATGAAGATCGCCTGTCCCACCGGGTGCGCTGGGCACAACGTGCGTTCGCCGAGCAGGTCGAGCGTGCCGACGCCGATTATCTGTTCGTGCTCGAAGACGATGACATGCGTGTGGTCGGTGTCAGTGCGTTGGCCGGGGCGGTCGGCCTGCGTGAACCCTGGTACAACTATCGGGTCGGGTTGACCGTGAGTTCGGCGCCGGATCTGGGCATTCAACGGCAGATCCCGACCCTGTTCCTCAACAACGAACTGACCGGGCAATCGGAACTGTGCTCGTTGTTCCTGGGCCATGACCATCGCCACGGCAGCAACGGTCGCTTGCTGTCGCTGGGGCGCCTGTTGTTCGTTGCCGAGTTTCCGCATCTGTTTGGCGAGAAGATGATCGCCGAACTGCGCGGCAGCGCCGATGAAACGGGCTGTTCGCCGTTCTGGGACAGCCTTGGCCGGCACTTCTTCCAGATGGATTTCTGCCACGCCGATCACCTGTCGGGGCTGGGCAACAAGTCGTTCATCGCCGAACTGATGCCGCGCCAACCGCTGTACACCTGCCTGCTCACCGAACAGGCACAGGCGGCCATCGGTCAGGCGCACCCGAACACTGAGCCGGCGCTGAAAATCCTTCAGGCCGAGGGTTTCGCCCACAAGGGCTATATCGATATTTTCGACGGTGGGCCGGTCATTGAAGCGCCGATCCGCAACATCCGCACGGTACGTGACAGCCTGGAATTGTCCTTGAGCCTTGGCAGCCCGGACGAACAGGCACCGCTGTGGCTGATCCACAACCGGCGCCTGGAAAACTGCCGTATCACCGTCGCACCGGCGCGCCGGGTCGGCAGCAGCCTGGTCATCGACCGTCTCACGGCCAAACGCCTGCAGCTGCAACCGGGGAATTCGGTGCGGGCGGTGATGCTGCCCAATCAACAGCAACAGGCTGTGGCTGCCTGAACCTCGGGGATCACATTCTCCCCGTTATGGAAAACCTCCTGTGGCGAGGGGATTTATCCCCGATCGGCTGCGCAGCAGTCGCAAAACCGGTAACCGCGATGTACCCGAAAGAAAATCAGTTGTGCGGATAAGGGGGCCGCTTCGCAGCCCATCGGGGATAAATCCCCTCGCCACAGGTAAATTCCCTGCCCTTACAGATCTGCTCACCACAGATAAATCCTTCCCCACAGTCAAATCCCCGCACCAAAGATGAATCCTTTCAGCTAAAGATCATCTGAAAATGCCCCCCTCGAAAATTCGTCATGATCCTTGACCCATTCGCGTGATAGCCTTTTCATCCTTCGGCGTTGACACCTTTGCTCAAGCCGTTCCATTCCTTTGGTATTGGTGGAACTCGTATGACCAGGCTTTCTCATCAAGATTTGCGCCGCAATTTCCGTCAACTGCTGGCCTCCGACACTTGCTACCACACGGCTTCGGTGTTCGACCCGATGTCCGCCCGGATTGCCGCTGACCTGGGTTTTGAAGTAGGGATTCTCGGTGGCTCCGTGGCCTCGTTGCAGGTGCTGGGCGCCCCGGACTTTGCCTTGATCACCCTCAGCGAGTTCGCTGAACAAGCCACCCGCATCGGCCGCGTCGCCCAATTGCCGGTGATTGCCGACGCCGACCACGGCTATGGCAACGCCCTCAACGTGATGCGCACCATCGTCGAACTGGAACGCGCCGGCGTCGCCGCCCTGACCATCGAAGACACCTTGTTGCCCGCGCAATTCGGGCGCAAATCCACCGACCTGATCACCGTGGCCGAAGGCGTTGGCAAAATTCGCGCGGCGCTGGAAGCCCGGGTTGACACGGAAATGGCGATCATCGCCCGCACCAATGCCGGGATCCTGCCGATCCAGGAAATCATCAGCCGCACCCGCCAGTACCAGGGTGCGGGTGCCGATGGCATTTGCATGGTTGGCGTGCAGGACTTCGATCAGCTAGAGCAGATCGCCGAGCACCTGACCGTGCCACTGATGCTGGTCACCTACGGCAACCCGGCGCTGCGCGACGACAAGCGTCTGGCCGAACTGGGTGTGCGCGTGACCATCGACGGCCACGGCGCTTACTTCGCGGCGATCAAGGCCACATACGACAGCTTGCGTGAACAGCGGCAGATCTTTACCCAGGCCTCCGACCTGAGCGCGACCGAACTGACGCACACCTACACCCAGCCGGAGGAATACATTCTCTGGGCGAAGGAATATATGAGCGTCAAGGAGTGATGTGCTGGCCGAGCTGACGCCATCGCTGGCAAGCCAGGCTCCCACAGGTTATGTGATTGGCGACAAACTTGCGGTCACCATAAAACCCTGTGGGAGCTGGCTTGCCAGCGAAGGGGCCAGCCGCTACACCGGTGTTTTGTAAGCCTCTTCCCGCTGCGCCGCCCGCGCTTGAATCACATCCAGAATTGCACACCCTTCCCGCATCAACAGGTGCACCGCGCTGGTGACCCGCGTCAGGTCAACGTCTGAAATGCCTTTGAGGTTGAGGCTGGACAAGGTGTCCGCCAAATCGCGCACGACCACAAACCGGTGCATCGCGCAGGCCGCCATGTCGCTGAGTTCTTTGTGAGTATTGATGAAGAGCACCGGGGATTCGGCGTCGTAGGTGTCGATGGGGAGGTAGCGTGGCGTTACTTGGTCGTTCATCGGTGTATCTCCAGGTGTCGCAACCACCGTTCGCGGCCAAACGAATAAGGTGGCAGCTGTGTGCGGGTTGGCCGACCAGATACCTGAAAGATCCGGCACACCCGCAGGTGTCCCGCGCACAGCTGCCATAACACGATGCAAGCTGCTGCGTTTCAGGTTTCCGACCGGCCAAGGTCGTTCGCGATAAACTCCGCGAGCCCGAACTATAGGGGTCGAGACCGAAACGCGGCAACAGGGTACGTTGTAGGAAACGTCTTGGAAAGTTGTGCGCCGCTCATGCCTTCCACTTTTCCTACGAAATAGCCCTCACCCTAACCCTCTCCCAGAGGGAGAGGGAACTGATTGGGAGATGCTCGGGACCGGCGCCGACGTGATACACCGCGCTGAATGGAAATCGTGAATTCAAATTGATCTGGCAGGTTGCTGCATTGACTGCAAACAACGCGGTCAGTCCCCTCTCCCTCCGGGAGAGGGTTAGGGTGAGGGGCGGCCGCACCACAAATCCGACGTGGTTCCCGCAGCTCCAACAGGGGGGATTTATCTCAGACCGAGTCCAGCAACGGCTGCTTTGGCAAACTATCGCTGTTACAAATCACCCGGTTCCGTCCGCTCGCCTTGGCTTCATACAGCGCCTGATCGGCATCACTGAGCCAACGGGTCGCATCGGGGTGCGCCGGATCGTACGCCGCCAGGCCAATACTCAAACTGACCTTCAACGCCGGATTCTGCTCATAACCCAACGTCGCGAAACGCTCACGCAACGCCTCCATGGCCTGGGCCGCATTGAACAGCGGCAACTCCGGCAGAATCACGCAGAACTCATCGCCGCCGTAACGCCCGGCTACGTCGGTCGCACGCAGGTTCTGCTTGAGCATCTTGCTCAATTGTCGCAACACAATATCGCCGGCCACATGCCCGTAGGTGTCGTTGATTGCCTTGAAATGGTCGATGTCGATCAACGCAATGGCCGCGCCCTGCTTCTGCCGTTTGCAACGCTGAAAGGCGATTTCCAGTTGATCCTTCCACGCACCGTGATTGAGCAGGCCAGTGAGGCTGTCGGTGCGGCTCAGCGCCAGCAATTCACGTTTATGCACGCCCAGCGTATAGGCCTGCCGAAAGCAGATCCAGCCGAGCGCCAACGGGTACAACAGCAGCAGCGGGAAACAGGCATACATCTGCGCCGGCGTGGTTTGCGGAATGAACGCCGGGGCAAACACCACCAACCCAACGCCGACGCCTAGCAGCTGCGCCGCAGAACCGGCCAGCAGAAAACGCGCCCCACCGATGGCAACGTTGTTCATCGCCATCATCGAGATGGTTGTTGCAGTAGGCAGTGGATTGAAGTGCATGGCGGCGACCCAGAAGCCGCCGAAAAAGGCGTCGATCAACAGGTTGCGATGTTCGGCATGAAAAGGCACTCGAGCGCGGCGCGCCAGCTGATAAGCCAGATGAGGCCAGACCAGGCCATTGGACAACATCAGCGCCCAGACCCACAACGGCGGATCGAGCGAGTACATCGACACAGACACACACAAAAGCCCAAGCAGCAGCCCGAGGACTCTCGATGTGTACAGCCTCCTGGCCAATGAAAGTCCCTTTCCTCCCGTTTTTCCCATAAGGGCCTCGACCACTCGACGGAACCTGCAAAGTGCAGGGCGGACGTCTTCGGAGTCTAACAGGGCAACGTTAAATAGCCATCACCGGTCAGCGCCCTGAATGCAGGAGCTGCGGCACGCTGCGATCCTTTGATTTTGAACCTTAAAACAAGATCAAAAGATCGCAGCCTCGTTTTACTCGACAGCTCCTACAGGGTTTTGGGGTGGACGGAGGAATGGGGAAAGATGCGGTAACCCTTGCGACCGGGCACAGTGCAAATTTTTGGCTATACATGAAAGGAGTAAAACGGAAAAACAACTATAAGAAGGAGGCCCATGCAGACTTACCAAGTGTTGATCATCGGCAGCGGATTTGGCGGTCAGTGCGCGGCGATCAACCTGCTCAAGGCCGGGATCGACGATTTTCGCTTGCTGGAACGGCGCGACTTCTTTGGCGGCACCTGGTGCCAGAACACCTACCCCGGCGCGGCGGTGGATGTGCCCTCCCCGCTTTATTCGCTGTCGTTCGCGCCGTACCGCTGGTCACAGATGTTTGCAGCACAAGCGGAATTGCATCGCTATACCGAGCACGTGATCGATACGTTCGGCCTGCGTGAGCGCGTGGAGCTGCAAGCCAATGTCGAACACGTCGAGTGGGATGACACGGAAAAACGCTGGGCCGTCCACACCGCCACCAAAGGCACGTTCCATGCGCAGTTCCTGATCAATGCCAGCGGGCCATTGAGCCAACCGGTAATCCCGCACTTCCCTGGGCAGGATCGCTTTCAGGGCAAGACATTTCATACAAACAATTGGGATCACAGCTACGACTATCGCGGTAAACGCGTGGCCATCGTCGGCAGCGGAGCCAGCGCCGCGCAGGTAATCCCGGTGATCGCCCCGCAGGTTGAGCAACTGCATGTATTCCAACGCACGCCGCATTGGGTGCTGCCGCGAGCCGATCGCGTATTCGGGCCGTTTCAGCGCTGGTTACTCGGTTTGAAACCGGCCTACAAACTGCTGCGCTGGTTGATTTACTGGCAGTTCGAGACACGGGTGATCGCCTTCAAATACTCGAAACCGGCGATTCACATGGTGCAGAAACAGGCGCTGCGCTTTCTCAAACGCCAAGTGCCCGATCCCGTGCTCCAGCAAAAACTCACGCCGGACTTCACCATCGGCTGTAAACGGGTGCTGGTCTCCAGCACCTACTACCCGGCACTGACCCGGCCCAATGTCAGCCTGCACAGCCGCGAGCAGGGCATCGCGTCAATCGATGAAAGCGGAATCAACACCCAGGACGGCGAGCACATCGATGTTGATCTGATCGTCTGGTCGACCGGTTATGACGCTACCGACGGCGTTATTTCCTACCCCGTCAGCGGAAAGAACGCCGTGCAACTCAGAGATGTCTGGGCCGAATATCCTCGCGCCTACCTCGGCACCAGCCTGCCGGACTTTCCCAACCTGTTTATCGTCACCGGGCCCAATACCGGTATTGGCCACACTTCGGCGCTGTTCATCATCGAATCGCAGATGAACTACATCATCGACTGCATCCGCACCGTGCAAGCCAAAGGTCTGCGCAGCATCGAAGTGCGCCCCGAGGCAGAACGTACCTACACTGCAATGATCCACCGGGAGATGGAGCGCACGGTCTGGAAGTCCGGCGGCTGCCACAGTTGGTATCAAAGCAAGAGCGGTCATGTGATCGCGATGTTTCCCGGCTTCAGTTTCAGCTATCACCGTTTGACCCGGGCGCTGAAACCGGCCGACCACATTTTGTCCTGACTACGTATAAGGAAGACGTCGATGCTTTTGCTGTTTGTCGCCCTCGCGGTGTTCGTGGCCTGGAGCTGGTTGAGTTATCCGGCGGTCGGCCATTGGCTGTATGACCTGAACATGGCCATTGAGGCCAAGTTGTACAAACTGCACAAGATCGAAGTGCCGATCGCCGAGATGACAGTCTCGACCTGGCAGGGCGGGCCATATGAAGCGCCCAGTGCGATCCTGATGCTGCACGGCTATAGCGGCGACAAAAACCTGTGGCTGCGCTTCTCCCGGCATTTCGTGCGCGAGTACCGGGTGATCATTCCGGATCTGGCCGGCCACGGTGAAACCGGCTTCAAGGCGGGTGGCGGCTACGACATTGCGGTTCAGGCCAAGCGCATGATCCAGTTGCTCGACGTCTGCGGCGTGGAGAAAGTGCACGTGATCGGCAACTCCATGGGCGGTTACATCGCGGCCTGGCTGGCGGCAACGTATCCGGAGCGGATCGCTTCGCTGGCGTTGATCGACCCGGCCGGCGTCGCCGCGCCCGAGGTCAGCGACATGGAGCGCCACCTGGCCCGTGGGCACAACCCGTTTCTGATCAACTCCCGGGAAGAATTCCAGCAGTTTTATGCGATGACCATGGCCTCGCCGCCCTGGGTGCCGAAACCCGTGCTGGATGCGATCGCCCAGCGTTATGAAAACCAGCGCGATGAACTGGAAGAGATCTTCCGCGATTTCCGCGCCAGCCCGCCGATGGAGCCAAAACTGGCCGACATCAAATGCCCATCGCTGCTGCTGTGGGGCCGCAAGGATCGCTTGATCGATGTCAGCAGCGTGCCGATCTGGAGCAAAGGCATCGCCAATTTGCAGGTGGATGTGTGGGACCACGTCGGGCATATGCCAATGGTCGAACAGCCCGCAGACACCGCGCGCTTGTATCGAGAGTTTTTGGGCAAGCAAAAATGAAAACCTGCACACCCCTGTAGGAGCTGCCGAAGGCTGCGATCTTTTGACTTTGGTTTTTAAGAATCAAAAGCAAGATCAAAAGATCGCCGCCTTCGGCAGCTCCTACAGGGGGAGTGGTTGAGAGGTTGAGATGAACATTCTTTACGACGAACGCCTCGACGGTCCGCTGCCTGACGTCAACAAGGCCGATCTGCTCAAGGCCTTGCAACAGGCCATCCCCGACCTCGACATTCTCTGGCGCGAGGAAGAACTCAAACCCTACGAATGCGATGGCCTCTCCGCCTACCGCACCACGCCGATGCTGGTCGCCCTGCCCCGGCGGCTCGAGCAGGTGCAAACCCTGCTTAAACTCTGCCATCAACAAAACGTTCCGGTGGTCGCCCGCGGCGCCGGTACCGGTTTGTCCGGCGGCGCGTTGCCGCTGGAAAAAGGCCTGTTACTGGTGATGGCGCGCTTCAACACCATCCTCCACATCGACCCGGCCGCCCGCACTGCGCGGGTTCAGCCCGGCGTGCGCAATCTGGCGATTTCCCAGGCCGCCGCGCCGTTCGGGCTGTATTACGCGCCGGATCCATCGTCGCAAATCGCCTGTTCGATTGGCGGCAACGTCGCCGAAAACGCCGGTGGCGTGCATTGCCTCAAGTACGGCCTGACCGTGCACAATCTGCTGAAAATCGAAGTGCTGACGATTGAAGGCGAACGCCTGACCCTGGGCTCCGAAGCCCTCGATTCGCCTGGTTTCGACTTGCTTGCGCTGTTCACCGGTTCCGAAGGCTTGCTGGGGATCATCACCGAAGTCACGGTCAAACTGCTGCCCAAACCACAGGTCGCCAAAGTGCTGCTGGCCAGTTTCGATTCCGTGGAAAAGGCCGGACGCGCCGTGGCCGAAATCATCGCCGCAGGGATCATTCCCGGCGGCTTGGAGATGATGGACAACCTCGCCATTCGCGCCGCCGAAGACTTCATTCACGCCGGTTACCCGGTCGACGCCGAAGCCATTCTGTTGTGCGAACTCGACGGCGTCGAAGCGGATGTCCACGACGACTGCCAGCGGGTTCGCGACGTGATGACCGAGGCCGGTGCAACCGAGGTGCGTCAGGCTCGTGACGAAGCTGAACGCGTGCGTTTCTGGGCCGGGCGCAAAAACGCTTTTCCGGCCATCGGCCGCTTGTCGCCGGACTATTACTGCATGGACGGCACCATTCCGCGGCGCGAATTGCCCGGCGTGTTGCAAGGCATCGCCCGCCTCAGCGAGGAATACGGTTTGCGCGTGGCGAATGTGTTCCATGCCGGCGACGGCAACATGCATCCACTGATTCTGTTCGACGCCAACCAACCCGGCGAACTGCACCGCGCCGAAGCTCTGGGCGGCAAAATTCTGGAATTGTGCGTGCAGGTCGGCGGCAGCATCACCGGCGAACACGGGGTCGGCCGCGAAAAAATCAATCAGATGTGCGCGCAATTCAACAGCGAAGAATTGACCCTGTTCCACGCCGTCAAAACCGCGTTTGACCCGCAAGGCCTGCTCAACCCCGGCAAGAACATCCCGACACTGCACCGCTGTGCCGAGTTTGGCGCGATGCACATTCATGCCGGGCAACTGCCATTTCCCGAGCTGGAGCGCTTCTGATGGCTGACTTCGACGGCGCCAGCATCCTGCTCGATCAGGTCAATGTAGCGCGGGCCAATGCCACGCCACTGAGAATTCAGGGCGGCAACAGCAAGGCGTTTCTCGGTCGCGAAGTGGCCGGTGAGGTACTCGACATCCGCGTGCATCGCGGCATCGTGCGCTATGAGCCGACCGAACTGGTGGTCAGCGTGCGCGCAGGGACGCCATTGTCCGAGTTGCTCGCGGCACTGGATGCCGCCGGGCAAATGTTACCGTGCGAGCCGCCAGCATTCGGTGAAAGCGCCACGGTCGGTGGCATGATTGCGACGGGTTTGTCCGGCCCTCGGCGGCCATGGTCTGGCTCGGTGCGCGATTTCGTTCTGGGTACACGAGTGATTACCGGTCTGGGCCAACACCTGCGTTTCGGCGGCGAAGTGATGAAAAACGTTGCCGGTTATGACCTCTCGCGGCTGATGGCCGGCAGTTACGGCTGCCTCGGCGTGCTCACCGAAGTCTCGCTCAAAGTCCTGCCCAAACCCCGGCAATGCCTGAGCATTCGCCTGGATATCGATTGCGCTCGGGCACTGGCCAATCTCGCCGAATGGGGCCAGCAACCGCTGCCAATCAGCGCCGCGTGCCACGATGGCGACAGTTTGTATCTGCGACTTGAGGGTGGCGAGGGCTCGGTGACGGCGGCGCATCAACGCTTGGGCGGTGAACCACTGGACTCGCTGTTCTGGCGTGATTTGAACGAGCAACGTTCGCCATTCTTTGACGAAGGCCTGCCATTGTGGCGCCTGTCGCTGCCGAACAATCTCGGCGCGTTGGATCTGCCCGGCGCGCAACTGATCGACTGGGCCGGCGCGCAACGCTGGTTGAAATCCGACAGCCAACACATTCATATCCTTGCCCAGGAACTCGGCGGCCACGCTACCTGCTTCACCCATGGCGCCACCTCGTCACCGTTCCAGCCATTGCCCGCCACGCTGCTGCGCTATCACCGGCAACTCAAGGCGCAACTCGACCCGCAAGGGCTGTTCAATCCCGGCCGGATGTACGCGGAGTTTTAGCCATGCAAACAACCCTCAGCGAGCAATCCCGACAGTTGCCCCGCGCCGCCGAGGCGGAAAAGATCCTCCGTAGCTGCGTGCATTGCGGCTTTTGCAACGCGACATGTCCGACGTATCAATTGCTCGGCGATGAGCTCGATGGTCCGCGCGGGCGCATCTATCTGATCAAGCAAGTGCTCGAAGGCGCACCGGCGACCGCACAAACGCAACTGCATCTGGACCGCTGCCTGTCGTGCCGCAATTGCGAAACCACCTGCCCGTCCGGCGTCGACTATCACAACTTGCTCGACATCGGTCGGGCCGTGGTTGATCAAGCGGTGCCGCGTCCGGCGGCGCAACGCTTGTTGCGTGAAGGCCTGCGCGCACTGGCGCCGAATCCGCGATTGTTCAAAGGTTTGCTGCGGGTGGGCGCTACGTTTCGGCCGCTGTTGCCGCGAATGTTTGAAAGCAAACTGCCGCAGCCCATGCTGACGTCGGGGTTGCGTCCCGCCCCTCGGCATGCGCGCCGCGTCATGTTGCTGGAAGGTTGCGTGCAACCGGGTTTGTCGCCGAACACCAATGACGCCGCGGCGCGTGTGCTCGACCGACTCGGCATCAGCGTCATCCCGGTAGCCGAGGCCGGTTGCTGTGGTGCGCTGGATTATCACCTCGACGCCCAGGCCAAAGGCCTCGACCGCGCCCGGCAGAACATCGACGCCTGGTGGCCACATCTGCAAAACGGCGCCGAAGCCATCGTGCAGACCGCCAGCGGCTGCGGCGCGTTCATCAAGGATTACGGGCATTTGCTCGAGGCCGATCCGGTCTATGCCGACAAGGCACGGCGGATCAGCGAAATGACCCTCGATCTGGTGCAGGTTCTCGCGCAAGAACCGCTGGAGCAGGTCTGCGCCGCCAGCGAACAGCGGATCGCCGTGCATTGCCCGTGCACCTTGCAGCACGCATTGAAACTCGGCGGTGCGGTGGAAGCGGTGCTGACCCGCCTCGGCTTCAACCTGACGGCGGTGCCGGACGGCCACTTGTGCTGCGGCTCGGCGGGCACCTATTCCCTGACCCAGCCGACACTGGCGCGGCAACTGCGCGACAACCGCCTCAATGCCTTGGAAAGCGGCCGCCCGCAGCTGATCGTCACCTCCAACATCGGTTGCCAGAGCCACTTGGCCAGCGCCGGACGCACACCGGTTTTGCACTGGATCGAACTGGTGGATCAGTCGTTGGCAGAATGAAGTTCGTAGGATTCTTCGTTTGCCCGCGCAGGAGAAGGCTGCGATCTTTTCTCCTATCCATTACGTGACCGTGGCAGGAATTAATTTCATGACCGTGCAGCCTTTCGTCAGCCCCGACCTGATCCGCCAACGCTTCTCCAAAGCGATGTCCGACATGTACCGCGAAGAGGTGCCTCTGTACGGCGCACTGATGGAACTGGTGGAACAGACCAACCGTGACGTGCTTTCCCGTGAGCCAGGCATCGCTCGGCAGCTAGACAGCACCGGCGAAATCGAACGCCTGGACATGGAACGCCATGGCGCCATCCGCGTCGGCACCGCGACGGAACTGGCCACCCTCGCCCGCTTGTTCGCGGTCATGGGCATGCAACCGGTGGGTTACTACGACCTGACGCCTGCGGGCGTGCCGGTGCACTCCACGGCATTTCGCGCGGTGCATGAAGATGCGCTGCAGACCAGTCCGTTCCGGGTGTTCACGTCGTTGTTGCGGCTGGAGTTGATTGAAGACCCTGAGCTGCGCGCTTTCGCCGAGTCAGTCCTGGCCAAACGTTCGATCTTTACCGACGCGGCGCTGCGTTTGATCGCCCAAGCTGAAACGGCTGGCGGACTCGACGAAACCGAATCGCAGGAATTCGTCCTACAGGCATTGGAAACCTTTCGCTGGCATCACAGCGCAACTGTTACCGCTGCGCAGTACCAGACGTTGAGCGCCCAACACCGGTTGATCGCTGATGTCGTGGCGTTCAAAGGCCCACACATCAATCACCTGACCCCACGCACGCTGGACATCGACATCGTCCAGGAACAGATGCCCGCCCATGGCATCACGCCCAAAGCGGTGGTCGAAGGCCCGCCTCGCCGGCAATGCCCGATCCTGCTGCGCCAGACCAGTTTCAAAGCGCTGGATGAGCCAATCGCATTCACCGATCAGAGCGAAACCCGAGGCAGCCACAGCGCGCGTTTCGGCGAAATCGAACAACGCGGCGCCGCGCTGACCCCCAAGGGCCGGGCGCTGTATGACCGATTACTGAATGCTGCCCGCGATGAGCTCGGTGATTTCCCCAACGAAGGCAATGCCTCACGCTACAACACGCTGATGATTCAACACTTTGGCGAATTTCCCGACAGCGTCGACGGCATGCGTGAACAGAGCCTGGCGTACTTTCGCTATTTCACTACTGAAAAAGGCTTGGGGGCGGGTAGTCTCGGTGATACCTCGCTGGAGGGCTTGTTGCGCGATGGCTATGTGAAAGCTGAGCCACTGGTGTACGAAGATTTCCTGCCGGTCAGTGCGGCGGGGATTTTTCAGTCGAACCTTGGGGATGCGGCGCAGGCGCACTATGGCGAGCACTCCAATCGACAGGCGTTCGAACAGGCGCTGGGGCGCCCGACCATTGATGAGTTGGGGTTGTATGCCGAGACGCAGAGGCGTTCGATTGAAGAATGCGCGCAAGTGCTGGGCCTGAAAATAATCTAACGGCAGGTCGTCGGTAGATCAAAAGATCGCAGCCTTCGGCAGCTCTTACATCTGGAATGTATTTTTCCTGTAGGAGCTGCCGAAGGCTGCGATCTTTTTGCTTTTGACTCATCGCACTGCCAGTGACGGCCTTCGGCCGTACTGCGCAAGAAGTTGCGCAGTACCCCATAATAAAACACCCCTCTGAAGCGCTACAGCCTATACGTCACGAGGCCTGCAGCCAAGTGCGCAAGAAGTTGCGCAGTACTGCGCAACTTCTTGCGCACTTTCGCCTTCGATTCCGTGTAAAAAACCCTCGCAACCGCAGTCCAGAGCACTTTGCCCCCCGCCCTCCGGGGACTTGGCAAAACCTGGCACGCTCCTTGATAACAGTCAGGCACCCACCGGGCGATTTCGCCTCCCGGGCACCTTAAATTTATCCGCAAGGAGAGCACCCCATGGCAACACCAGCGTACATGTCGGTTACCGGCGAAAAACAAGGCCTGATCACTGCAGGCGCATTCACCGCTGACTCCGTTGGCAACACCTACCAGGAAGGCCACGAAGACCAGGTCATGGTTCAGGCTTTCAGCCACGACGTGATCATCCCGCGTGACCCGCAATCCGGTCAGCCAACCGGTCAGCGCGTTCACAAGCCAGTTGTGATCACCAAGGTCTACGACAAGGCTTCGCCTCTGCTGCAAGCCGCTCTGACTTCCGGCGAGCGCATGAGCGAAATCGTTATCCAGTGGTTCCGTACTTCGGCTCAAGGTACTCAAGAGCACTACTACACCACCAAACTGGAAGACGCGATCATCGTCGCCATCAACAACAAAATGCACAACTGCCAGGATCCAGGCAACTCGCACTTCACCCACCTGGAAGAAGTGCAGTTCACCTACCGCAAAATCACCTGGACCCACGAAGTATCCGGTACTTCGGGTTCCGATGACTGGCGTGCTCCAGTCGTTTAATTACGGCTGATCGTTACAAGCATCGGCCAGCTCTGCTGGTCGATGTTGTTTACGCCCCTCCAGAATTTAGCGTACGTTGACCCGCTTTTGCGGGCGTCGACGAGCGCCGCTGCACAGCACGAGGAACAAGGGATGTTCGCGCCGGCCAATGAAACCCACTTTGCCCTGACCATCGAAGGTCTTTCCGCTGATTTTCAGGTGTTTACCCTGCAAGGTCGGGAAGCCATCAGCCAGCCTTTTGTGTTCGAGGTGGAGCTGGTCAGTGAGCAGCCGTCGCTGGACCTCGAAACCCTGCTGCACAAACCGGCCTTCCTGCAACTGTCGCCCGACGGCAGCGGTATCCACGGCCAGATCTACCGCGCCGCGCAAGGTGACTCAGGCAAACGCCTGACCCGTTATTCGGTGACCCTGCGCCCGCAACTGTCGTACCTGGCGCACCGCGTCAACCAGCGCATCTTCCAGAACCTCAGCGTGCCGAAAATCATCGGCCAAGTGCTGGAAGAGCACGGCATCCAGAGCAACGCTTACGAATTCAAGACCGGTTCGATCTACCCCGAGCGCATCTACTGCGTGCAATACGACGAATCCGACCTGCATTTCATCCAGCGCCTGTGCGAGGAAGAAGGTATCCACTACCACTTCCAGCACAGCGCCACGGCGCACAAACTGGTGTTCGGCGATGACCAGACGGTGTTCCCGAAACTCAAGCCTGTGGCCTATCAGCAAGACTCCGGCATGGTCGCCAGCGACCCGGTGATCAAGCGCTTCGACCTGCGCCTGGAAACCCGCACCAGCCGCACCACGCGCCGCGATTACGACTTCGAAAAACCACGCCTGACGCTGGAAAGCGAAAACCGTGGCGACGCCCTGCCCGACCTCGAAGACTACGATTACCCGGGCCGTTTCATCGACCGCGAGCGCGGCAAACACCTGGCCAAACGCGCCCTCGAACGCCACCGCAGCGACTTCCAACTGGCTGAAGGCAAGAGCGATCAGCCGTTGCTGGTCAGCGGCCACTTCCTCGCGCTGACCGCGCACCCGAAAGCCAAATGGAACGACCTCTGGCTGCTCACCGAAGTCCTCCACGAAGGCAAACAGCCGCAAGTGCTGGAAGAGTCGGTGACCAGCGACACCACCGCACTGAAAGACGATTTCCATCAGGGCTACCGCAACCGCTTCCAGGCCACCCCGTGGGACGTGCCGAATCGCCCGCCCCTGCGCCACCCGAAACCGCGCATTCTCGGCAGCCAAAGCGCCGTGGTCACGGGCCCCAAAGGCGAAGAAATCCACTGCGACCAATACGGCCGCGTCAAAGTCCAGTTCCACTGGGACCGCGAAGGCCAGGCCGACGACAAAACCAGCTGCTGGCTCCGCGTCTCCAGCGCCTGGGCCGGCGCCCAATACGGCGGCATCGCCATCCCGCGCATCGGCATGGAAGTGCTTGTCACCTTCCTCGAAGGCGACCCCGACCAACCGCTGATCAGCGGCTGCCTGTACCACAAGGAAAACACCGTCCCGTACGCCCTGCCGGCGAACAAAACCCGCAGCACCTTCAAAACCCTCAGCTCAATGGGTGGCGGCGGCTACAACGAACTGCGCATCGAAGACAAAAAAGGTCAGGAACAGATTTACCTGCATGCCCAGCGCGACTGGGACGAGAACGTCGAGCATGACCAGAAAATCCGGGTCGGCAACGAACGTCACGACACCGTTGAAAAGAACAGCTACAGCGAATTCAAAGCCGAAGAACACCACACGGTTTATGCCGATCGCAAAGTTGAGGCGCGGGCGAATGATCACCTCACCGTGGGCGTCAATCAGCACATCAAGATTGGGACTGGGCAGTTCATTGATGCCGGCCAGGAAATCCACCTCAGCAGCGGCATGAAAGTCGTGCTTGAGGCGGGGGCGGAACTGACGCTCATTGGCGGCGGTAGTTTTATCAAGATCGATGCCGGCGGCGTGACCATGAGCGGGCCGGTGATCAATATGAACTCCGGTGGCGGACCGGGTAGCGGCACGGGGGCTGCACCGTTGTTGCCGGGGCCGTTGAAGCAGGCGGATGCGGATAAGGCTGGGCAATTGTTAGTGCCTGCACAACGGCAAGCGCTGATGCAAAAGAAGCCAATCTGCGCGATCTGCGAGAAGGCCAAACTGGAGGCTCAGAATGCTTAAGGCGGAATTTCCATTGGAAAACGGCCTTCCGCAAGGTCTTCCGTGGAATGGCACGGTTGGTTTATTGCTTGATGGTGTCAGCGTTGAGAAGCTCCCACAGCACTTATATCAGTGGGCAGAAAACCCTCAATTCGAGCCGCTTTATCTCGGGACACGCTGGGCAGAACTGGGCGATATTTCCCCATGCCTCGTGCTCATAAAAAACCAAAACGACCCGATCTTGGCTCAGTTCCTAAACGCCTCAAACCAAGAATGGGGTCACTTGGTGTTCAGCGATCAATCATGGGATCAACTGGTCGCACACTTTCGCTGGCTCACCAGCGTCTTGCACCCGATGGGCGAAGAAGTGTTGTTGCGTATCGCGGATCCGGCCGTAACCCATGCACTGCTCGCCCACGCAGCAACCATCAAGGATCCGACCCTGTTCGGCCCTTGCAAACAAATCGTTACTGCCAATGCTGCATTGGGTTGCTGGTACATAAACCAGCGGCCGGGCAATTCTCCCGAGCCCGACCACAATAAGCGCTATCGATTGAGCGACGCACAACTCAGTCAACTGGACGAGGTGAACTTTCGCAACGTAGTAATGCGCCTCGATGCACACATGCAAGAATACTTTCCGTCCTATCAGGCGCAATCGAACCCACTGCAACGCTGGGAACACCTGCACGCACTCGCAACGACCTCCTACGATCGCGGCTTCAACACTGAACTCGACATCACCCTCTACGCCAACATTCACGGGTTCCTTGGCGAGCGAGCGCTGGAAGAACATCCAGACCTCGACGCCATACTCAAAACCCCGTCGGAACAAACGCCTGCACAACGACTCGAAAGGGTCGCTGATATTGCCCAGGAACGGGCTGCAACCCTGAACAGGAGCCAAGGATGACAACGCCAACATCGACCGGCAAAAACCCGAACAACGTTGCAAAAAGCCGGGATGACGGCAAGTGTGCCATGGGCGGCTGCTCGTTGATGAAGGCAAAAATCCAGCTCATCCCACTGCGTTACGGCCTCGTTGAACGACTCGACCCGTCAAGCGCGCTGACCATGCCGTACAAAACCACTTCTCGCCCACTAGGCATTCGATTGATGCGTGACGGCTGGCTCTACGTCATCGTCGACAAGAAGCCTGAAGCCGTTATGCACGAATACCGTATTCAGGACGGCATCGTTACGCAACTGCTGTGGGATAAAGGTGAGATCACCGCAAATAAACGCGAAAGTAATGTGGGTGAAGCCGTGTTGGTCTTCCCGCGCTTGAGCAAACTTTACGTCAACTACTCCGAGGTGCAATGGACCGCCGCGAAATGCGCGCAGGTCATCAAGCACAAGTCTGAACGTGAGTATTTCATGCAGAAGGTCGATCTCACCAATGCAGACCCTGAGAAAGGCGCAGCTAATCTACTGACTCCAAGTCAGGCGGAAAAGTGGATTGCGGAAGTTGCAGAGCAGCCGAGCAAAGACCCAGCAGCTACGGGCGCCAAACCCGAAGAAAGCAAAGACTACCTCTGGGAGCAAGCATCGCACTTCAAAAAGACTCAACTGGGTGCGCTGAAAAAACAGGTCAAAGCAGAAAACGAGCGTGACCATCTGTATATGGTCATACAGGATGACATCGGCGTGCTGCGCGACCTTGCCGAACATCAGGATTTGGTCACCGGCTGGATCAGTGACTGGAGTGATGCGGAGACAAACCAAAAAAAATACGTATTTGGTTGCTACATCGAATCCTTGTACACAGTCACCGGCGATACCATCCTGAATGCTGCACAAAGCGATCCACGCTTTGCCAAACTCAAGGACGAAACAAGCGAAGAGCAGCGGCAATCGATCGTCGACTACGTCAACGTTAAAAATCAAACCCAGTATTCAGGCGCTGGTACGCATCGTGGGGCTATTGCAGCTTCAAAGTCGCGGATGCGTACGAGTCTTGGACCTTTGCATTCCAAGTACGAAGACTTGATCGAGACCATCGAAGACAACGCGGATGACGCGCTCGAAGGCGCGAAGATGGGACAACAGGGCATCAACGATCTGATCGACCGACCAGCTATGGAAGCCTTCCTGAAACAGCAACGCGCCCAACTCAATCGTTGGAACAAACGACTAGATCTGATCAGTGACGATCGCGCGAATCTAATCTGTGAAGAACGCTTCCAACGCTCAGCCTGGTATTTTGATCCTAAATTTGGCGATCAACTCGACACAACTCTCGCTACTGAATATGCCTGTATGAGAGACATTTGCCGGACAGATAAAGCGACTGAAAAGCTTGCCGATCTGCTCGAGAAACAGCCGGGGTTTACCGTACCAACCTTCTTCACATTGAGCTTGACTGATCAGAAGGACATGCATTCCAAGGTCACATCTTTCATCAAGTCCCTGCGCGATACCTATATGGTCAAGGACGACTATCAGGGTGCCCAGGCACTCAGCGGAAAATTTGGCAATTTGCTCACTCAGAATCTCGCAGCAGCAATGCAATTGAGTGAAAACGGCATTGTGCTCGGTCAGTTGCGCAACACGGCGTATGAGCCGGCAAAGCAATTGCGCCTGGCAGGAGCGCTGGATGAGGCCATCCAAGCGCTACGCAATGGACAGCCGCTAGATCCAGCAAAAGTATTGCGCCGAATTCCTGGCTCGGCCTGGATAGATGTTCTTCGTGCCTTTGGTAAGGGAGGTATTACATTAGAATTTGCCTCTGCGAATCAAATTGCTGCGTTCAAAGCTGATATGGCCAAACTGACAGATCTGCGCCAGCAAATGACCTCGCTGAAAAATCAGATTCGGCAAACCCTGGCTGATGAACGTAAAGGAAGGTCACCAAAAGGCGGTTATAAAACCTTGGTATCTCGCCGCAAAGCCATTCAACAGACTGTCGCTCCCCTTGAAGGGCGGATAGCTCAGGCCATGAGTCCTGTTGGTGACGGACCGGGCAAGGCTGCCTACAAGATTAAAGGGCTTAACAATGCTCAGGTGCTTGAGTTTGAGCGGATGGCCGATGACTATCGGCTCAAGCGTCCTTCCAAGGGAATAAGCAAGGCGGTTTTCGCATCAGCTGGAGGGGATTTGTTTTCTTCAGCTGCAGCGGTTCTGCAAATCATCAGCTTTGCGACTGTTTATGGTGAATTTGCTAGAAAAAAAGAGGCGGACTCCTCCGATAAGTTGGCTGTAGCAAATGCTCTTTTTTCAATGTTTGGGGGGGCAATTGCCGCGGCCCAAGGGATTGCCATTACTGGCCTTTCTGTGGCAATTGAAAACTATGCGAGTGCCGCCGCTAAAATCGGATTAGCTTCCAAGTTAGGCAAAATTACAGGCGTATTGGGGCCGTTTTCATATTTTTTTGGCGCTATTGCCGCAGGCACCGGTTTGTATGGTGAAAAAGGGTCTGCCGCAAGATGGACCGAAGCTTTACGGTCAGGCGATGGCGCCAAGCTAGCTGGGGCTAGCATGACGCTGGCTGGAGACTCCGGCCAACTAGTTGTCAATGGCTGGGCGACCGCACGAACAGTTCAATACACTTTTGAAGCTATGACGAATGTAAGCCAGGCGCGTGCTCTTGCGTGGGTTACTGCTGGTGGTAAGTTGCTCAGCGTCGCCGCACGTGCCAACCTGATTGGCCTAGTCCTGACAGGCCTCCAGTTAGGTGGTGAATGGCTATACAACCGTAATAATAAGACGGAACTGGATAAATGGCTGCTTAAAGGTCCTTGGGGCAAGCAGAGCGAAAACCGAAGTCTTGCGGAGGAGCGTTTGATGTTAGCAAATATTACTGCCGCTCCGCAGATAGCCCTACAACAAGTAAACAGCAAGCCCATGGCCGTCTTGAGCGTGCCGGGGATGACAGCCAATGATCTAGAAGATGTCAGTCTCGGCCTCAGTGCTTACTGGTTAACTAACCAACAGCGCAATGACTGGGAAGCGTGGAGCGAACCGTTGCTGTATCAACTCAATCTGCTAGGTGCTCCGGGCGAACCTCTTAAGCTCGGCTTGGAAATATTCCAACACGAAGCTAATGCCCAGCATGGCCTTGCCGTCATTTTACGCTACCACCCCGTAGCCGGTGATAAATCTTTCCGAGAGAAACGATTCGAAACCACGACTCTAAACGCACAGAATGGCAAGCTGCTTCAATCAGTATCTGTGTTAAGGACACGTACCACGGATGCCCCTTGGTTGCTAGTAACTAGCGACTCCCTGTAGTTGCCTAAACCGCCTACGTTTTCTCGGTTGAATTGCATGCCATCCAAACCTGAACAGCAAGTCGAACTTGACCTTAAAAATCACCGCCCCACGGCGGGTGAAACTCGTCGTTTTGCCACAGGTGAAGCATTATTTTTCTCACCGCTGCCAGTTCCGACCGGGCAAATCCCAATGGATCTCGGCGGAAGTTTTGTTGAAGTCAACGACACCTATCTGGACTTGGGTAGTAGCAATATCACCAAGTCTTTCCAAGCACGATTAGCTGTGTCACTCCCAACAGTCGTAGTTATCGTTTGTCTATTTGTTCTCCCAACATTGATGGGCTTCGCAGCATTCATAAACCCATTCGGCAGAAGCTTCTGGTTTTACTTCAACGATTTTTTTGAGTTCGGAATATCACTAGCGCTCTGGTGTGGAGGGGGAGCAGCGCTGATTGGACTGTACGCGATTATCAGCACCACAAGGAACAAAGCCCGCGCCAGACCCATCCGATTTAACCGTCAACGCCGAGAGGTCTGTTACTTCCCGAATGGCTCCGACGAAGCCGTGATCCAGCCTTGGGAAGACACGGTTGCGTGGATATCAGTCAGTACCGGATTCACTGGAGTAGGCGTAATCAGTAGCTACACCTTTGGCATGGCAATAGATAATCCCAAGGCCGATACGGTGCACTTTCTCACACAAGAGGTCATGACTCCTATTCATGGACTAGGCAAATGGGAAGCCATACGTGCCTACATGGAAAAAGGACCGGAGTTCTGCCCTGCTAAAGCACCCTACGAGGGTCGCCATACCTTCGATAAAGAACGAAAAGACATGCACGAGGAATACCAGCACAACGAACGTTCCGCATTAGGAGTTGGTTGGTGGTACCTGACACACCTGATCACTTGGTGGCGTTTTCCGTATTGGGTAGCAGAATGGGACCATCGTTTCAGCATGAAATCTCTACCTGATTCCATTGCTGAGTGGTCCAAACCTCTTCCGCCTGAACAATGGGGCAAGCCAAGCCCAGCGCTTAAAGAGCAAAGCGCGAAAATCGAAAAAGCCTTTGCTCAAGGGCAGGACTTTATGACGTACTTCAAGGCAAACCTAAACGAAAGCAAGGCAGAATAATAAAAAACAGCTGAGCTATATAGTTGTCAGAAATCAGATAGCCCGATAACCGCCGGGTAGAATCTAAGCTTTTACAAAAATGAAAAACAAAGGGGATGATTTATTTTCAAAAGAAAATAATCCCGCCCCCTTTTCGAGCATCCAAACTACGACGTTGGTTACGCAAAATAGCAAGCTACTTCCGGCTGTCTCTGTATTAAAGTCGCGCCAAACCGATGCACCATGGCTATTGGTCAACAGCGACTTCCTGTAGGTGCCCGCTTCACCACTTTCCGGTTGAATTACATGTCATCCAAATCAACAAATAACGACGAACTTCATCTCAAGCATCAGCGCCCCGTCGCTGGTGAATCTCGACGTTTTACTACTGGCGAAGCAGTGTTTTTCTCGCCACTACCCGTCCCTACCGGCCAGATCCCAATGGATTTGGGGGGAAGTTTTCTTGATATCAACGACACCTACCTGGACCTCGGTAGCAGTAACGTCAATAAGGCATTCCAAACCAGAGTGATGATCGCAAGCAGCATGCTCATTCTGATTGTGAGTTTAATAATCGGCCCCTTCATCGCCGGACTTATGAGTTTTGGTGATCCCTATGGCAGAACATTTACACATATTTTCATAGAGTTTTTCCCCACCGGTGCTGCAATTGGAGTTTGGGGAGCAGCAGGAGCCACAGTTCTGGGGCTCTATGTTGTCATCAGCACTACTCTTGCCAAAGTCCGTACCCGCCCAATACGCTTCAATCGTCAACGTCGCGAAGTCTGTTTTTTTGCGAACGGGTCTGACGATCCGGTCATCCAACCTTGGGAAGAAATGGTTTCCTGGCTTTCTGTCAGTACCGGTGTAACTGGGGTCGGCGTCATGAGTACTTATACATTTGGCATGGCATTTGACGACACTAAAACTGATACAGTTCATTTTGTGAACCAGGAAGTAATGACTCCAGTTCATGGTTTGGGCAAATGGGAGGCCATACGTATTTACATGGAAAGAGGGCCACAACACTGCCCCGGTAAAGCTCCATACGAAGGCCGTCATACATTTGATAAAGAGCACGGAGATATGCTTGAGGAATATCAACACAACGAGCGCTCCGCGTTAGGTGTTGGCTGGTGGTATTTCACTCATGTAATCACTTTATGGCGCTTTCCGTACTGGGTTGCGGAATGGGACCACCGTTTCAGTATGAAGTCTCTACCTGATTCCATTGCTGAGTGGTCAAAATCTATACCAACTGAGCAATGGGCCAAACCAAGCCATGCATTGAAAGAGCAAAGCGCCGAGATCGAAAAGGCTTTTGCTCAGGGACAAGATTTCATGACGTACTTCAAGGCAAACCTAAATGAAAGCAAGGCAGAAAAATAAAAAAACAGCTGAGCTATATAGTTGCCAAAATCAGGTGGCCCGGTAACCGTTACATCTGAGCTTCTACAAAACTGGAAGACGCGATCATCGTCGCCATCAACAACAAAATGCACAACTGCCAGGATCCAGGCAACTCGCACTTCACCCACCTGGAAGAAGTGCAGTTCACCTACCGCAAAATCACCTGGACCCACGAAGTATCCGGTACTTCGGGTTCCGATGACTGGCGTGCTCCAGTCGTTTAATTACGGCTGATCGTTACAAGCATCGGCCAGCTCTGCTGGTCGATGTTGTTTACGCCCCTCCAGAATTTAGCGTACGTTGACCCGCTTTTGCGGGCGTCGACGAGCGCCGCTGCACAGCACGAGGAACAAGGGATGTTCGCGCCGGCCAATGAAACCCACTTTGCCCTGACCATCGAAGGGCTTTCCGCCGATTTTCAGGTGTTTACCCTCACCGGCCGGGAAGCCATCAGCCAGCCTTTTGTCTTTGAGGTGGAGCTGGTCAGTGAGCAGCCGTCGCTGGACCTCGAAACCCTGCTGCACAAACCGGCCTTCCTGCAACTGTCGCCCGACGGCAGCGGCATCCACGGCCAGATCTATCGCGCCGCGCAAGGTGACTCGGGCAAACGCCTGACCCGTTATTCGGTGACCCTGCGCCCGCAACTGTCGTACCTGGCGCACCGCGTCAACCAGCGCATCTTCCAGAACCTCACAGTGCCGAAAATCATCGGCCAAGTGCTGGAAGAGCACGGCATCCAGAGCAACGCTTACGAATTCAAGACCGGTTCGATCTACCCCGAGCGCATCTACTGCGTGCAATACGACGAATCCGACCTGCATTTCATCCAGCGCCTGTGCGAGGAAGAAGGTATCCACTACCACTTCCAGCACAGCGCCACGGCGCACAAACTGGTGTTCGGCGATGACCAGACGGTGTTCCCGAAACTCAAGCCTGTGGCCTATCAGCAAGACTCCGGCATGGTCGCCAGCGACCCGGTGATCAAGCGCTTCGACCTGCGCCTGGAAACCCGCACCAGCCGCACCACGCGCCGCGATTACGACTTCGAAAAACCACGCCTGACGCTGGAAAGCGAAAACCGTGGCGACGCCCTGCCCGACCTCGAAGACTACGATTACCCGGGCCGTTTCATCGACCGCGAGCGCGGCAAACACCTGGCCAAACGCGCCCTCGAACGTCACCGCAGCGACTTCCAACTGGCTGAAGGCAAAAGCGATCAGCCGTTGCTGGTCAGCGGCCATTTCCTCGCGCTGACCGCGCACCCGAAAGCCAAATGGAACGACCTCTGGCTGCTCACCGAAGTCCTCCACGAAGGCAAACAGCCGCAAGTGCTGGAAGAGTCCGTGACCAGCGACACCACCGCGCTCAAAGACGATTTCCATCAGGGCTACCGCAACCGCTTCCAGGCCACCCCGTGGGACGTGCCGAATCGCCCGCCCCTGCGCCACCCGAAACCGCGCATTCTCGGCAGCCAAAGCGCCGTGGTCACGGGCCCCAAAGGCGAAGAAATCCACTGCGACCAATACGGCCGCGTCAAAGTCCAGTTCCACTGGGACCGCGAAGGCCAGGCCGACGACAAAACCAGCTGCTGGCTCCGCGTCTCCAGCGCCTGGGCCGGCGCCCAATACGGCGGCATCGCCATCCCGCGCATCGGCATGGAAGTGCTTGTCACCTTCCTCGAAGGCGACCCTGATCAACCGCTGATCAGCGGCTGCCTGTACCACAAGGAAAACACCGTCCCGTACGCGCTGCCGGCGAACAAAACCCGCAGCACCTTCAAAACCCTGAGCTCAATGGGTGGCGGCGGCTACAACGAACTGCGCATCGAAGACAAAAAAGGTCAGGAACAGATTTATCTCCACGCCCAGCGTGACTGGGACGAGAACGTCGAGCATGACCAGAAGATTAGGGTCGGCAACGAGCGTCACGACACCGTTGAAAAGAACAGCTACAGCGAGTTCAAGGCCGAAGAACACCACACGGTTTATGCCGATCGCAAAGTTGAGGCGCGGGCAAATGATCACCTCACCGTGGGCGTCAATCAGCACATAAAGATTGGGACTGGGCAGTTCATCGATGCGGGGCAGGAAATCCACCTCAGCAGCGGCATGAAAGTCGTGCTTGAAGCGGGGGCGGAACTGACGCTCATTGGCGGTGGGAGCTTCATCAAAATCGATGCTGGCGGCGTGACCATGAGCGGGCCGGTGATCAACATGAACTCCGGCGGTGGACCGGGTAGCGGCACGGGGGCTGCACCGTTGTTGCCGGGGCCGTTGAAGCAGGCGGATGCGGATAAGGCTGGGCAGTTGCTGGGACCGGTGTTGCGCCAAACCCTGAAACGGGCGGCCACAACGGCTCAGCCGGTCTGCGAGATATGCCAAAAACTGAAGGCGCTGAAATGATCCCCGGTGCCACGCGTTATCTGCTTCTGGATGGAGCAAAGATCGAAAACCTTCCGGCCCGTTTGTACAGTCTGGACGACAACCCTGTTATCGAATGGCTGTATCACGCAACGCCCTACCAAGAGGTATTTGATGTCGGCCCTGCGCTGGTCGTATTGCGCGCCAACAGCGCACTTGAAAAGGCCTTTACTGATGACTGGCAAAACGATGCTGGCATCATCATCGAAAGCGATGCGCCTCTACAGCAATTGACTGAACATCTGCGCAGCCTCATCCACGCGCGGGTGACCGGTGAAGCGTCAATGCTGTTTCGCTACTACGACCCGCGAGTCATGCGCCATTGGCTGCCGGCCCTGAACCCCGGGGAAAAAGATCACGTGATGGGCCCGATCAGACGCGTACGCCTGCCAGCGCGAGAAGGCCAGGAAGAACAGTGGATCGTTCGTGAGCAGGATCGCCAAAGCGCCCAGCAATATGCTGAGCGTCCGTGGCTTCACCTCGATGAGCAACAGTTGCAACGGCTCAATCAAGGCAAGCTGGAAATGTTTGATCAACAGTTGCTGGCGCACGTTCGTACCTACTTTCCCGACTGCCTGGCTCAGCGCTCGGCCGTCGAACAGCAGCAATGGGCGGTCCTTTGCCGTGAAGGCGCCGCCAGCCACGGTTACTCGGCGCCCAACGAAGTGGCACGCTGGTCTGCTCTGGTTGCTGAGCACGGGACCGAGTTCCCCCAAGCGCCTGAACATCAGGCCTACCGCGAGATTCTTCAACAGCCGACGCTCAACGCCACACAACGCCTGGATGCCTTGTTGGTAGAACTGCATCGCCATTGGCTGCTGACTGACAAGGAGTCCAATGCATGACCACCGCACCGCTCGATAAAAACCGCAACCTGGCCGCTGCAGATCAGGCTGCACAATGCCAGTTCGGCGACGAAGACCTGTCCAGCCCGGCTACCACCTGCCCTGCGCGCCAACCCGAAATCTTTGTGGTTCCCAGCCGTTACGCAATGGCCGAACAGGCCGCCGAACACGCCGATTTCGCGCCATCCAGCCCGACCAAAAGCCACCCGATGGCCTTGCGTCGCTTGCGCGCGGGCTACGCCTATCTTTGGCATGCCGAAGGACCATTGAAACGCTACGCGGTGGCGTCTGATGGTTTGCTGGTTGAACAACCGCTGACGCAACCCCACTCTGCTCTGACGACCGGTGAAAACGCCGGAATCGCGTTGAACAAAAGCACCGACGCGTGGATGCTCTACAGCGAAGTGCCATTGGGCAAAGACGCCTGCGAGCGCCTGAAAAAGAACGGTGAACGACGCAAGCGTATGCGTCAGATCGCCCTCACCGACGTCGCTAAACGCCTGTCGGCCAAACACTGCCCGCCGCTCGAAAAAGCCCCGACACTTGTCGCCGAACTCATGCCGAAAGTTCGCGAAAAAACCCTCGCACATGAACATCAAAAGAACGGCGCGACTGACCGCGAAGGCGTGAAAGAACAACGAAAAACAGCGCAAGCCGCGCCTACTCAAGACAACATCAAAGCCTATTCCGCCAGCTCGGAATCTCTGCGCGAACGCGAACAGGCGGCCGGCACGCAACCACCGGGCGAGCCCGTGGTCGAGCCCGGGACTTGGAGCGCCAGCCCTTGGGAACTGGCACCTACGCAAGCCTGGCTGGACAAAGCCAAGAGCGAGTCGGCTCCGCTATATGCGGTGTTTGCTGCGCTGGATGATGATCTGGGGGTGTTGCGGGATATCGACCACGAACAGAACAAGGTCGAGGCAGAACACGAAGAGTGGGTAGCCGACAATAGCTTGCGCCAGACCATCGGCAGCTTTATCCGCAACATGGTCACCGAAGACGGTGGCGAAGTTGCCAGCCTGCTCAACTACCGGTATCGCGAACATAACCTGCAACTGACACCGGAACAGGGCGACACCCTGATCGACAGTCAGAAGCAGCTGAACACCCTGATGCTGGAAGAAACACGCATCAACCAACAACGCGGCCGACAGTATGGGCATGCTCAAGCGGATGGCCTGTTGGCTGAGGTTCGATCCCGTGAAGAAGCCGTGCTGAACAAGGTGCGCAGCTTCATCCCGAGCGAATTGCATCAGGAAGCGCAACAGGTTGTGCGGGATTATCGCCAGGAAAAAGTCAGCAATCTGGAAGGTGGCGGCGGAACCAAGGTTGGTGAATACATCGACTTGGCGAGCATGGACCATTGGCTGGATCAGGAGGCGCCGCAGCACTTCAAACAGGTCGAAGAACGCCATCAATTGCTGTACGCCGATCGCGAAACCTACCTCCCACGCAACGACAGTGGTACTTGGTTTGTCGACCAGAGCAGCGAAGAACACCTCACTTGGCTTGAAAGTTTGACGGTCGCCTGCCTTAGTGCTCAGTGCAGCCGTAGCGAAGGCGCCAAACAGTTTGCCGATTACGTGAGCAGCGATGACCCCGGCTTGCTGCGTCTGGTGTTCCAGGCGTGGAGTCCGAGCCTGGAAGCGGCGGTGAACAACACTTCACGCCTCAACGAACTGGTCACGGCGCTCAGTCTGGAAAACCTTGCCGATTCCCGCGCAGCCGCGCTCAAGATTCTGGACGCTGACACCCTGCGCAATATCGAGCGGTTAGCGAGCAATCTGGAAGGTGCCTGGACGGCGACCATGACCCGCCTCGGCGCGTCTTTGATTCATGCAAGCAAAGGCACGGCGATGGCAATGGGATTATTCCTGGTCATCCGCCTCGGCGATAACACCCGCCTTGTGCAGGGCGTAGAGAACGGTATCAAAGTCTGGCGCTTAGTCGGCCAGAACGCTGAAGCCCTCAGCCAATGGACCCGAAGCACCGCTCAGGCCATCAGCCTCGGTCGCGTCAACGGCATCGTCAACGCACCCTCGATCAAAGCCTCGGGTGGCCTACTGCCGCTGGCGGCGCTGGTGGTCAACATTCTCAACGCCGGCACCTATGCTGGACAGGCAGCGGCGCTGGAAGGCAGCGATGAGCAGCGTCAGGCGGACTCTCTTTCTGCGTATTTATATGCAGGGGCGGCGTTGGGGGCGGTGATTCAGAATTGGATGCTTTTGGGGAAAGGAGTAAAGGACATAACCGGTCGACTGCCTCTGGGGCTTTCTGCAACGGCTCCAACGCTCACTCTGTTCAGTGGAGTTGTTGGATGGCTATCCGCTGCAGCAGCCTATAAAGAATTCAAGTCGCTTCAAATTCAAATAGAGAGTGCTCAAAGCAATATCGATCCGTGGCTTAAAATCAAACAATTGGCCGTTGCCGGGCAGGTTGCCGTGTATGGAGCGCAAGCACTTCTAGGGCTTGGACTAACGGGGATGCGGCTATCAAATCAAATTTCAACTCCAGTGGCCATAAAACGCTTTCGCCTTGGGATGGGGCCAATGAATTTCTTGTTGTTGGCACTCGGGGGTCTTTACCTGTTCGCCTGGCTCCGCCAAGCCAGTCCGTTGCAGAATTATTTGGCCAATTGCTGCTGGTCCCATCGCCGTGCAAATACCAATAAGGCTATCGAGCCTCAGGCACAACTGGACGAAATCAACGAACTGATGATGTTGTTGTATCAGCCGAGAGTGTCGATGGAGACTCGAGAAGTTCGTATCAGCGGGGTTCTGGGCGACACAATCACCCAGGACGCCATTACCCAATTAAGCATTGACTTGCCGGGTGCTGCACCAGAAGCGGCACAAATCGATTTATCTATGAGCGGCAATCCTACCCCAGTCTCGGCGGGGTTCGGTACCGGTACTCGAGGTACGCCCACCGACCTGGGTGCTACTTGGCTGAATGCCAGCCAGTGCACTTGGATTCCCGCCGATGCCGGCCAGGGCTTGCGCCTTACCGGCAGCTTCTCGCAGCCGCTTACTCGCTTGTCCTTGCGCATATGTTACCTCAGTCCCGTGGCACTGCTGGCCGGTGACGGTGCTACCATCGGCGGCACTAAAGGCCTCGCGTACACACTATCGCCCAATGGCGGCTTACTGAGTCCGGATGGTGAAATCATCACCCTGCGATCGGGCGAGCCAACTCCCGAGCTAGATCGGGCCAGCGTTCACCGTCTTGGCCCACAACAGAACTCTAACTACCTGACCCCCAAGGATAAGGCATGACCTCAGCCGCAACCGGCACTCGCAAAGGATTGCTCTCACGAGAGGACTATCTGGCACCACCAGCAATCCCGACGGGGCAAACACCCAAAGATGTGCTTAACAGCATTTGGCGCAAGAACGACGTGTTTCTTGATATTGGCTCCTACAGCATTGGCTCTGCCGTCATGGTTATTTGGCCAGTGCTGCTTATGAGTATTTGGTTTGTGCAGCATGAGAGTTCTTCTGAAGGATATTTTGGAGGTGCATTAGCGCTTTCGTTATTTATCGTTGGCCTTCCAATTCTTCTAGTCTTCAAAGGCTTGATCAGCCCAGTACCACCTCCTATTCGCTTCAACCGCCAACGGCGCGAAGTCTGTGTCCCATTCGAAGATGGCCGCTACTGGATCGTGCCTTGGGAACAGGTTACCGCCCAAGCGGTGGCGATGGACTCCGTAGGCCAGCACGGTAAAACAACTCAAGGCTTATTGGTGGTGGGTTTTCGTAATCCCGATCCTGATGCGCCTGAAAAAGAACGCGATTTCAGCCTAGGGTTCAGTTGCGGCGGCGGCGAAACAGCCATGAGCCTTTGGGAATGCATGCGCAGTTTTATGGAAGTTGGACCGGACGCTACTCCACAAGGAAATGACCTGGAGGGCATTCGCGGAAAACTTGGAAGAAAAGGCACATTTTGGGGTATCTGGTACGGTTTCTTTATAAGTATTCGTGACCACCTGATAGCCAAGGAGTTTGGCCAAGCACTGTGGCTGTTTGTATCCATTTTTCTTCTGGGAACGCCTCTGGCCATGATGCTTCAGGTGTGGAAACTCGCACCACCACCTGATCTGACTGATCCCGCCATCGTCGAATGGTCCAAACCCCTTCCTCCCGAGCAATGGGCCAAACGCTCGCCTGAGTTGGAGGCGGCCATCGCCAAGCGTGAGACAGAAATGGCCGAGCAACCACTACAGTAATTGGCTTAAGGGGGTGCCGTGCGCCGTTACCTGAGGACAACACATGAGTACGCCAGTGACGGCTACCTTCCAAAACGCTTTAGACCAACATGAAATCCCTGATTTCTTCAAAGGCAACGGGTTCTACTTCGCCAAAGGCTGTGACTGGGGCGACCACTTGCACATAAACAACTGGCAAGGGATGTGTGCCGTGTTGAGGCACCAAGACTCAGCGCAAGTACAACTGACCCGGATCTTTGAGGAGTACGTTCAAAGCCTCGAGGAAAACTACATCGACTCGGACGGATTGCTTTCGAACCTGAGGGCCTATTACATCCTGAGGAAGAAGAACCCGTTTCTATCCGGGGCGGGTTATGACCTTACCGCCGCCCTTGGTAAAACCAGCCGAAATAAAGCAGGCGTGTTGTTCAGGCTGCTCCGAATATCCTACGACAAGGAAAATGCTGGCACTTCGAAATACTCGTTCGCTCAAGAGCTTCAGAGACTGCGTAGCCTTGGTTGCACACTCGAACTCGAATCGCTTTAGCCTCGAACCATTGAATCTGGAACTCACGTGAACACCCGCCAAATCACACTCGCCAACGGCTGGACCGCCACCTTTGAAAACAACGGTGAATTCCACATGGGGGCAGAAGGTTGGAGCTTGCTCCTGCAAGGGCCCGATAACAGGATGATCCAGTATTTCGCAGACCAGATTGTTTTGGTCAACGATGAAGACGGTACTCAGGCCAATTCATGTATTCGTTTGTCGAGCGATGGTGTTTACGGGTACCTGAGCACAGCCGTTGATAATTGCTGGGTAATCGATTTTGCGCGGGGCATGATCGCGCCGCACCGAGTGAGCATCCGTCATCACCATGACGCCTACGATGAGAGCGTCGCGCTTTTCGAGCAGCCGGCTTTCAAACGTGCGCGGCAATACATCAGTGTTGTCGGAAGATACATTTATCTGACCTTTCCGCTGACGAGGGATGAGGACTTCCCCAAGGTATGGGATGAATATCTGTCGATACGCAGACGTCAGCTCGACGAGCTTTATTTCAGAAACTGATCAGACGCGGCGCGCCTTGTTCAGCGAAGCATATTTGCGCGTGCCCTATCCGATCAGCTCGTCCGCCACCGCATACTTGACCACCACACGATTGCGATAAAGCCTCTCCCGCATTACCAATGTCCCCACCTGCCCCTTTTCCCGAACTTCCCGCCAGATCTCATTCTCCCGATAGACCCGCTCCCCTTCGCGCGCAAACCGATGCCCTTCCTGAAACACGTGATACCGATACGCCCGCACCTGATCACATAACAACTCCCCTTCCAGTTGCGTCTGCCCGACATTCAACTTCAGCTGAAAACACCGATCCGTCGGGTTATGCAGCACCAGGTCAATGTAGTTATAGAAAATCGCCGCACCGGAGCCAAACGGCAGTACGCGTCCCTCATCCGGAAACGGATCGAAGCTGTGATTGGAGCGTTCAACCACTACCAGCGGTGAATGTATGGCCATCCAGTGAATCAGATTGCTCAGTTGGCATATCCCGCCACCCACCCCGGTGCGGGCCTCGCCGAAGGACAGTTCCATCCCTTCGACGTAGCCACGTTTACGCGTTGGGCGGCCGACGAGCCGGCAGAAGGAGAAGTGTTCGCCAGGGGCGATGATGACGCCATCGATGGCGGCGACGGCGAGTTTGAGGTTGATGACTTTGTTGTGTTGCAGGGCAAGATCGGAGTCGCCGAGTTTACGGATGAGTTTCGAGGTGTGTTTGAGGTAGCGAAATGGCAGGCGTCCGGTCAACGCAACGGGTCGTGCGTAACGCTTGCTGGAGCAGTGCCAGGCGATGTGCCGGAACAGTCTTTTTTGCCACACGCGCAGCCAGTACAAGGCTGGGTGGTAGAGGGAAAGTGGTTTCATCCGTGACGCAACGGCGATCGCCGCTTCTTCCTTGAATCGTGAAATGGGCGGGCATTCTAGCCTGTAACCCGAGCGCGCCACGCATATTCCTCGACTCACTTCGACACATTCTGAAGCGCTGCCAGACCTGCAAATTAAGCTTCGCCTAAGGTTGGCTCGCTACCCTCCCGGCTCATAAACCCTGTCGTCATTGACCCGTGGATGAGTCTTTCTGTTATGAGTGCGTTTAATCTGCCAACCCAACCACAGCCGAACTTCAGCCTTGTCCTGGTCAATTACAAGACCGCGGACATTACCCGGATGTGCCTGGAATTATTGCACCAGCATGTCAAGGAACAGCGCATTCCAGTCTGGGTGGTGGACAACGATTCAGCGGATGAAAGTCTGGACTACCTGCGTTCGCTCGACTGGATCAACTTGATCGAGCGGCCTTCTCCGTGCAAGGAAGCAGGCCATATTGCCCATGGCAAGGCACTTGATCTGGCGCTGGAAAAGGTTGAAACCGATTATTTGTTTTTGCTCCACACCGACACCTTCGTCTATGACAAAGAAGTGTTTGCAATGATGCTGCGCGAGTGCACAAAAAGTGCGGATATCGCCGCAGTTGGTTGTGTCGAGCAGATCAATCGGGGGATTGTGCGGGATACCTGGCGTTTAACTTCACGCTTTTGCAAGCATTATGTTCGCCAGGCAAAAGTTCGTCTGGGTATGAAATCCAAACCGCCAAGACCATATAAGGAAACTCACCTGAAAAGTTTCTGTACGTTGTGGAACGTGCGACTGATGAAGTCTCAAGGCCTGCACTTCTGCATGGATGATCGCGTACCCGGTTACACGCTGCAGGATCGAATGGTGAGCCTTGGATACGGCATCAAGCTGCTTTCGCCACGCACGATTTTCCGTTATCTCGATCACATCCAGGCAGGAACGGTCGCCGCGGCGGGCACCTACGGGAAAAATCACCGCCGTACGAAAATGTACCAAGCGACTATCGAGCGCTTCCAGGGACAGCGAGGCAAACCCGGGATACAAACATCGGTTTAACTCATGGCAACAAAAAGGGTGACTTTAAAAGTCACCCTTTTTTTAACTGAAATTGTATACATTTGCTCCAACGGAGGTGTTCGCCCAGTGTAATGGCCTGGCAATCCATGCACCGGTAAAGAGCCCTGACACTGGGCGAACGCGAAGGATTTTAATAGAAGTTGGCGGATATGTCGCCATACTTCAATGTAAATATTATGTACAAGAAAGTTAATAGATATTTATCGATGAAACCCTTCACGAACCTTTCACGAAACTTTCAGAAACCCTACAAGCAACTAATAGTATGACTACTCTAATACAAAAACTGTACAAGAGTAGTCATCCTGTAGAGCTAAAACTCAACTTTCGTGCTGACTGGTCACTTTTAATACATCGGTATAAGTGACAACAACGCTCTGCCCGACTTTGAGGTTCTTCAGTTTGTCCTGAATATCAGGCCGTTCGACGTTGAGGGTTTTCGATACACCGGCAGGGTTTTGCAGAGTTACCTGATTTGTTTTCAAATCAATTTTGGTGATTTTCAATTGCACCTGAACCTGACGGTAAGCTTCGCCGCCGGGGTTGCTGCTGCCCGGAGCGTTGCGCAGTTCGCCGGTTCGCTCGGTGGTGCCAGGCAGACCTTTATCCACATCGGTGTCGAGGTAGGCCGCGACGGAACGCATGACTTCCACGTTGACCTGGTCGCCGACCTTCAGATTGGCGAGGTTTTTCGCTTTCTCCGTGAGCTGTACGTGAACCTGCTGGCCTTCGGCGCCTTCCAGCACAACCTGGTGTTTATCCGCGTCAACCGCTAGCACTTTGGTGGTGACTTTGTCGGCTTCAACCGTTGCCGACAGCGGTATGTCGGCGGCAAACGCAGTGAGACTGGAGGCGGACAGCAGCGACGCGAGGGCGATGGACTTGGCGAGTGCATGAAGCTTCATAAGCGTACTTTCCCTGTCAATGATTGGCAGCACCCGACGCCGGAATCATTTCAGACGTGGGGTGTGTCACTGAGCATAGACGCTGTTCAGGGCTTGGCTTTGGTTTGTGGCGCGGCAGTTTCCTGTGCGGTCGATTCGCCACTGGCCGTGCCTTTGCCGCTCTTCTCACGCTGCTTCGGATCGGTCGGACGCAGAGCATCATTGTCGCGCTCGGTTTCCCCCGGTGGCCGGGGCTCGTCAGGATGCTGGTTTTCAGATTCAGGTTTCATCGGTGTTGTCCTCAGGCTTCGGGGTCGTCAAGTTCGCGGGCGACGTTTACGGCGGGGGAATCCTTGTGCAGGTCATCGGCCTTGGCACGCAGGATCTGCCATTGCTCAAGGTCGATGGCGCCCTGACCGAGCATGTCATCGGCGATGCGTTGCAGGTCTAAGAAGTGAGCGTCGGGGGACTGCTGCCACAAAGTGTCGTCGTCGAACAGACGTTGCCAAGTGGTGAGGTCTTGGGGTTGCAGGTCGTCGCTCATGGCTCATCCTCGACAGGTATTACTTTTGTAGAGGTTCAGCGAGCAACCGGAGTTCAACCCGATCCCTGGGGAGCTGCCGAAGGCTGCGATCTTTTGATCTTGCGTTCAAAGACCACCGTCAAAAGATCGCAGCCTTCGGCAGCTCCTACAGGGATGTGTGTCGGCAGATTGAGATGAGCCATATCCCCCGGGGTTTTATGTCGGTAGCGCGTGATGAGTCATTCCAGGATTTTGAGCATCAGTACCCGGTCATTTCCAGGTAGCCGTTGCCGCCATGACTACCACTGACGCGTACTGGACCTTCCCAATAGGGAATGCGCAGGTCCATCCACGCGTTGGGGTTGAGCGCCGAGAGACTGATATCGAGGTGCTTGTCTGGAATGCTGATTGACCAGCGCACCGGCATCGCCCGGCCGGCGACTTTGGCGGTGTCTTGCGGGACGAGTTTGATCTGCTCGCTACGCAGCGTTTGCGTCTGGCCGTCGGCGCCGATCCAGGTGCCGGTCAGGTACGGCGCGCCCTCCTTCTGGCGCATGCGATAAAGCATCAGGTGTTCGCCGCTGTCCAGGTGCAGGGAGAACCAGTCCCAGCCAGTCTGGCTGGCGGTCAGCGGCTGGCTGCTCCACTCGCGGTCGAGCCACGCCGGGCCGCTGACGGTGTAAGTCTTGCCATCGATTTGCAGCGTGCCGCTGGCCTGAAAAAACGGCTGACTGTAGTAATACGATGCCTGCCCTTGTTCGGATTTCTGGCTGAAACCCTTGTCGCCTTGCAGCACCAACGGACGGCTGGACGTGAGATGCAGTTGATAGGCGAATGATCTATCGCGGGCGCTGAGTTGCAGGTCACTTAGGGGATCGACCGCCTGACTGCTGAACTGCCAATCATCGATCCACGCCTCGAACGGCGCCAAACGCACGCCGGCCTGACCAACGCCGCCACGGGCATAACGCTCGGCGGCATGATGCGCCGTTGCCGAAGTCACCGCGGCATGCCCCAGCCAGATCGTTTGACTGCCCCAACCTGCCTGCTCCGGCACCGGTTTGAGGGCGCTGCGAAACAGCGTCCATTGCACGCCGAAATCGTTGCCCTGCTGATCCTTGAGATTGGCGGTGACGTACCACCACTCGATGCGAAACCCCTCATGGGCGCCGTGATCCGCCGGAAAGCTGAACACCCGACCCGGCACCACCGGGGTAAATGCCTGTGCCTGATCGCCCATTCCGGCGAAGCCCTTTTGCTCGGGCACTGACTGATCGCAGCCGCCGAGCAACAGCAGAACCATCAGCACAACGAAGTTAGTCCTCATGGGCAAACGTCCTCAGCAAATCCGCCGGTTGCGTACGGTACAGCGAATACAACGGCCACGCCGACGCCAGCAATGTGGCCAGCAACGCCAACCCCATCAGTTGCAAAAGCTGCCAAGGGAACACGCGCAACGGCAGACGCCAGCCAAACGCCTGCACGTTGATCACCGCATCCAGACACCACGCCAGCGCGATCCCCAGCGGCAACGCCAATACCAGCGTCAGCACCGCCAGCAGCCAGGTCTGACCAAGATTGAGCAGCATCAATTGGCGTCGTGTCACGCCCAGCGCCCACAGCGGCGCGAGTTGGCCGAGACGGCTTTGGCTCTGGGTCAACAAGCTGATAAACAGCGCCACGCCCGCCACCGCCAGGGTCAAGGTGTTCAAAGCCGCCGTGGCGGCAAAGGTGCGTTCGAAAACTTCAACCGACCAGCCCTTGAGCCGCGCCTGATCGACGATGCGGCTGTCATCCAGCTGAAAACGCGCCTGCAATGCACGCGAAAATTCCGCAATGTTTTGCGGATCGATGCGCAGATTGAAACGGTTCGGCGTCAACTGTGGCCAGCCACGCAGCAGATGGTTGCTATTGACCAGCAAGTGGCCCTTGGGATTGCCGTAATCGGCATAAATGCCAACGATTCGCGGCGACCACGCGCCATTCGGAGCAGGTATCGTCAGGCGATCACCGGCGCGCACCTGCAGGCGGCGGGCGAGTTGCTCGCTGAGCATCACCGCATCATCCGTCGCCAGATGCGCCCACGGATCACCGCCACTGGCATCGAGCAATGGCCAATGCTGACGATAATAAGGATGATCAATCACCCCATAGACATCCGCCGGCCAGCCTTGCAACGTGATCGATACCTGCCAGTTGGGCAGCACCGCCGTCACCAGTGGCTGCTGTTTCAGCCAAGTGGACATCTCGCGGGCCTGGGCCGGGTTGCTCGGGTTGATGTAAAGCTCGGCGCTCAAGCGTTGTTCGAGCCAGTCGTTGAAGGTCTGGCGAAAACCGGCGGTCATGCTGCCGGCGCCGATGTTGGCCGCCAGCGCCAGAAGCAACGCCATCAGCGCCAGGCTCAGTGCCGGCAATTGTTGGCGGCAGTCGGCGAGAAACCATTGGCCGAGCACCGAACGACTGCGCCCGAGCAGTTGATTCAACACGCCACTCAACAGCACCGGCAAGGCCAGCGCGGCGCCGAGCAGCAACCCCGCCATCAGCACAAAACCGCTGGCCAGGCTGTCGCCCCAAATCAACGCCACCAGCGCAATCACGCCCAGCACCAAGGCCAGCCAGCCCTGACGCCGCAACCAGCGCGTGTATTGCTGATGCCAGGCTTGCGGATCCGCCACCGCCAGCAGTGGCAAACGGGCAGCGCGAAGCAGGCTGTTTGCCCCGGCCAGCAAGGCGCCGAGCAGGCTCAAACCGATCCCGCTGACCCACCACCAAGGGCTCAGGCGCAACTGCCCCGCCACTTCTGCGCCGTACAATCCGCGCAGGCTGGCGGCGACGTCCGGCAGCAGCACACTGGCCAGCCAATAACCGCTGATCACGCCGAACACTCCGCCGATCAGCGCCAGCGAACCCAATTCGAAAATCAGGCAACCCATCAACATCCGCGCACTGACCCCACAGGCACGCAATGTGCGCAGCAAGCCACGGCGTTGCTCCAGCGCCAGGCCGATGGCTGCATGCACGATGAATAAACCGACAACGAACGAGAGAAAACCCAAGGCATCCAGATTGAGATGAAAGCTCTCGGTCAGGCGCGCGAGATTGTTTTCCTCGCCACTGCTTTTGAGCTGCAACTGGCCTGTGAGCGCGGCCGGCAACTCACCGTGAAAATCCTTGGGCAGCAACAAACGCGAGAGTTGTCCGGGTTGTTCGAGCAGGGTTTGCGCGACGCCGATGTCGACCAACAACACGCCCGGCGCCATGTCCTTTTGTGCCAGCAACGGCGGCAACGTCTGGCCACTGACCGTTTGCGGCGTAGCACCTTCGCTCAGGTTCAGGGCCCGCAAGGTTTCCGGGGAAATCCACGTACTGCCCGGCGGCGTGAAGAATTCGACGACACGCTCGATCGGCATCGCCTGCCCTGCCACAGCGGAATCGGCTGGCAGCGACACCGGTTCGATGCCCATCAGTTGCAGGCGTTGATTGTCGTGATCCTTGAGGATCAAGCGCCCCTGCAACAGCGGCGACACCGGCCAGCCCTGGCGCCGCAGGTCGATGAACCATTGCTGGGGGAACGTCGCACCGTTCGGCGTACTGAGGCTGGCCTGCGGTTCGCCGCCGATCAATTGGCTGGCGCGAGCGTAGCTGTCGCGAGCCTGACTGTTCAGCGCCTCGACGCCAGTCAACAGGCTGGTAGCCAGCCACAACCCGGTCAGCACACTGAAAAACTGCACCGGATGCCGCCGCCAATGGCTGAGCAGCGCACGCAGGGTTTGCCGGAAAACGATCACGTCAGACGTCCGCTGGACAGCACCACCCGCTGCGACAACCGCGCCGCCACACGAGGGCTGTGAGTGACCATCAGCAAGGTCGTCGGCGTGTCGTCGAGCAGCTCCAGCAACAATCGCAGCACTTCGTCGCTGGTCGCTTCATCGAGGCTGCCGGTGGGTTCGTCGGCCAACAGCAGTTTCGGCTGCGAGGCCAGCGCCCGACCCAACGCGACACGCTGCTGCTGGCCGCCCGAGAGTTGCTCGGGATAACGCTTGAGCAAATCTCCCAGGCCCAGACGCTGCACCAGATGCGCTTGCCAACGCGGATCGTGACGCCCGGCCAGGCGCGCCTGAAACGCCAGATTGTCTTCGACGCGCAAGCTGCCGATCAGGTTGAACTGCTGGAACACCAGACCGATTTCCGTGCGTCGCCAGTTGGCCAGTTGCGCTTCGTTCATGCTCTCGAGCCGATGCTCGCCGCTGTGAATACTGCCGCTGTCGACCTTGTCGAGACCGGCGATCAAGTGCAGCAAGGTGCTTTTGCCACTGCCGGATTCGCCCATCAACGCCAGGCTGCTGCCGGGTTCCAGCGTCAGGTCGACGCCTTGCAGCACGGGTAACGGGCCTTGGGGGGTGGCGTAGTTTTTGAAGACGTTGCGAACCTCAAGCATGGGCAAACCTGATCGATGGACGTGAGCCAAGGATAGCGGTGCTGAATGGTTTTTGTCCGCGGATGATCATCGCCGTGCCTTCGCTGCGCCCTACCCTCCAACCCTGATCCAGCCATAACGATAATAATTGGAGAATCCATGCCTCGTTTTACTTTGAGCCCCCGTGGCCTGCTGGCCTGCCTGATCACCGCATGCCTGAGTCAAACAGTCATCGCCGCCGACGCAGCCGTTGCCGCCAGCGCCCAGACTGCCGCCAGCAACGCTGCCGTCCTGCAACAATTGCCGTTCAGTGATCGCACCGACTTCGAGTCGGTCAGCAAAGGCCTGATCGCGCCGTTCAAGGGCCAGGTCAAGGACGCCGCCGGCAAGGTCATCTGGGATGTGCAGGCCTATGACTTCCTCGCCAAGGATCAGGCCCCGGAATCGCTCAACCCGAGTCTGTGGCGGCTCGCTCAACTCAGCGCCCATGCCGGCCTGTTCGAAGTCAGCCCCAAGCTGTATCAGGTGCGCGGCCTCGATCTGGCCAACATGACCATCATTGAAGGCGACGCCGGGTTGATCATCATCGACCCGCTGACCATGGCCGAAACCGCCAAGGCTGCGCTGGACCTGTACTACGCGAACCGTCCGCACAAACCGGTGGTCGCGGTGGTCTATAGCCACACTCACGCCGACCATTTCGGCGGCGTGCGCGGCGTGATCGACGAGGCCGATGTCAAGGCCGGCAAGGTCAAGGTGTTCGCCCCGGCCGGGTTCATGGAACACGTGATGAGCGAGAACGTTTACGCCGGCAACGCCATGAGCCGCCGCGCGCAGTACCAGTTCGGCAGTTTGCTGCCGCGCGGTGAGCAGGGTCAGGTCGACGCCGGCCTGGGCAAGAGCACGCCCAGTGGCGGCACTATCACGCTGATTCCACCCACCGACCTGATCACCAAGGAACTGGAAACCCGCACCATCGCCGGTGTGCAGGTCGAGTTTCAACTGACGCCGGGCACCGAAGCCCCGGCCGAGATGAACCTCTATCTGCCCGAGCTCAAAGCCCTGTGCATGGCAGAAAACGCCACGCAAATGATGCACAACGTGCTCACGCCGCGTGGCGCCCAGGTACGCGACGCCAAGGCGTGGTCACAATATCTGGACGCCAGCCTGGTGCGCTACGGCGACAAGGCCGACGTGCTGTTCGCCCAGCACAACTGGCCGACCTGGGGTGGCGAGCGGATTCGCACGCTCCTCGCCGACCAGCGCGACATGTACGCGTTTCTCAACGACCGCACGCTGCACCTGCTCAACAAGGGCCTGACACCGCTGGAAATCGCCGATGCGGTCAAGAAGCTGCCGGGCTCGCTGGACCAGAAGTGGTACACCCGCAGCTATTACGGCTCGCTGAGTTTCAACGTCCGCGCGGTGTATCAGCGCTATATGGGTTTCTATGACGGCAACCCGGCCAACCTCAATCCGCTGCCGCCGGTGGACACGGCCAAACGCACGGTCGAGGCCATGGGCGGCGGCGCTGCGGTGCTGGAAAAAATGCGCAAAGCCATGGCCAGCGGTGACTATCGCTGGGCGGCGCAGTTGGGGAACCAGTTATTGTTCGCCGAGCCGGACAACGTCGACGCGAAAAAGGCCCAGGCCGAGACACTGGAGCAAATGGGTTATCAAAGTGAAAACGCCACCTGGCGCAACATGTACCTGACCGGCGCGATGGAGCTGCGCAATGGTGTGCCACCGCACGCCGGGACTTCGGTGTCGATAGACATGGTGCGGGCGATGAGCCCGGAAATGTTCTTTGATTATCTGGCGGTGCGCCTGGACAGTGACAAGGCGGTCGGCCATGACCTGACGCTGAACTGGACATTCGAGGATCAGCACAAGGACTTCAACCTGACCTTGCGCAATGGCGTCCTCACCCACAGGGCCGGGCTGAACCCGACGGCAGATGCCAGTGTCAGCCTGAGCAAGGACACACTGGAGCGGATCAGCCTCAAGCAACTGGACTTCCCGACGGCGATGCAAAAAGGCTTGATCAAATTGCAGGGTAACGGCAAGAAACTGGGTGAGTTGATGGGCAGCCTGGATACGTTCGGGCCGCAGTTCAACATCGTCACGCCGTAACCGCGTCGCCCTCTTCGCGAGCAGGCTCGCTCCCACATTGAAACCGCGCCCCTGGCTAAATGTGAGAGCGAGCCGACAAAAAAACGATCAATGCCGAAGTTACAACGGATTGAGCCGGAACTGCTTCGGCGTGATGCCGAACTGTTTGCGGAACGCGCGGATGAAGTTGCTCGGCTGGCGATAACCGAGGCGCGCGGCGATGCGCTCGATCGGTTGATCGCCGGCTGTCAGCCAGTGACGGGCCATTTGCAGACTGTCGTTACGGCTGGGGGCGGATGATTCAGCCTGCCAGTGACGGAGCATGCTCTGATGCAGGAAAGCATTGGCGCCCAGCAGCGCATCGTCAAGACTTGCACGGCGCAGCGTCAGGCGCGGATGCTCGCCCTGCTCGACGTTAATGCCGGCCCTGCGCAGCCAGGTTCCGGCCGCTTGTGGCGGGCACAGACTGACGCTGACAAACACTTCCTCGGGCGCCTTGCCCAGTCGCCCGGCGATATTGCGCACCAAAGTGAGCGTTGCAGCATCAAGGCCGAAGTGATGCGCATGGCCCAGCACCGGGCGCAAATGCAAATGAGCGAACGGGCCGATCTCCTGCAGTTCGACAGCCACGTAATTGGCCACTCGCGGGACCAACATCACAAAGCATTCAAGGCTGGCGCGCAGGGTGGGCGCGGAGTCGAGCAGAATGTTCAAGCCTTGCAGGCAAGTGGTCGCCATTGAGTTGACCAGCTCGCAGCCGAACGTCGGGGCGACACCGGCCTGTTCGCATTCAAGCCACAGTTGCTCGACCGCGTGGGCGGGGATCTGCCGAGCCTGATCCTGCAGTGCCGCGTGGCTGATTCCGGCGCGCGCCAGCAAGGTCTGCGGGCACAGACCGGACTGCTCGGCGTGGCCGAGAATGGTCCGGGTGAAGGCGCTGGAGGCGAACAGGAGGTGGGACATGGCGACGGCTACCAAGAGACAGGCGTGTACTTATGCCAGCCAACGTGATATCGATCCAATGCATTAAAAGTATCCGCAGAATGCAGGAGACGCATGATGGATTTGCGACAGCTTCGCCACTTGGTCGCCCTCGCTGACTACCGCAACTTTGGCCGCGCGGCCGAGGCCATCAACCTCAGTCAACCGGCGTTCAGCCGCAGTATCCAGACGCTGGAGCGCGATCTGGACTGTGAATTGGTCGAGCGCAGCAGCCGAGAATTTCGTCTCACTGGTCAGGGTGAACTGGTGTTGCAACATGCTCGGCGCCTGCTCGCCGGCAGTCAGGCATTGCACAACGAACTGACGCAATACAACGGCCTCACCAGCGGTGAGTTGCAATTCGGTTGTGGCCCTTATCCGGCGCAAGTGTTAGTGCCGGAAGCGCTGGCGCAATTCATCCAGGCGCACCCAGCGATCCGCACGCGTTTTCATCAGGGCGACTGGCAGCAATTGTCGTTGTGGTTGCGTGAGCAGCAGATCGAATTTCTGGTGGCGGATGCGCGTTATTTCGTTGGCGATCCGCAGTACCACGTGCAACTGCTGCGTACCCGACCGGGGCGGTTTTTCTGCCGCGCGGGTCACCCGCTCGCCAGTCAGCCTGACTTGAAGCTGCGTGCCCTGCTCGACTACCCGGTGGTGGGCACACGCATTCCGCCGATGATCCGCAAAATCCTTGCCGATGTATTGGGCGAACCCGATTTCACCCCCAGCGTCGAATGCGCCCAGTTCGACGCGATCCAGCGCGTGGTGCTGCGCTCCGACGCAGTGGGCCTGGCGACGCTGGAGGCACTGCGTGAGCAGGTCGATCAAGGCGTGATCCACTTGCTCGAATTCATCGACATACCCCACGACGATCCGGCTCTGCAACTGAGCTACGGCATCGTCACCCGCGTCGGCTACTTCATGACCCCGGCGGCGCGGGCGATGGTGGAAGCGATTCTGACGGTGGACCAACGCCTGCTGGCAGCCAACCACTGAGCCTTGTAGGAGCTGCCGAAGGCTGCGATCTTTTGATTGTGATTTTTTACAAGCAAGATCAAAAGATCGCAGCCTTCGGCAGCTCCTACAGGTGACCGTATTTATTCAGTTGGAATGCGATCAAATGTAGGAGTGAGCCTGCTCGCGATGGCGTCAGCACATCCAACACATCAGCGCCTGACACACCGCTATCGCGAGCAGCCAGATTCAGGTCGAGCTGGCATAAATCAAGCATGGTCTTGCTCCGGCAAATCGCTTAACGTCGGCCAGCCTGACCAGTGTCCTGAAACAAGCGGTGAGCCCTACATGACAAAAATCGATCAGCCGCCCGCCAACGCTTTTTACGCACCGACCCTGTTGCCGGCCATCGAAGAGTTGCTTGCTCGCGGAGTCGCGCAACAAGCCATCGAGGCGCAGTTTCACCGCAGTCTGTTCGATTTGCGCACGCCCTTCATGCGCATTCCGCTGGTGCTGTCGCGGCGGTTCTGGGCGTTTGCCATCGAGCAGACCGGCGATCCGCTGATCGGTCTGGCGGCGGGCCGGCGCTTTGTTTCTACGGCCACCAATGGCCTGACGTATCTGTTCGATGTCGCGGTGTCGCTGCAAAGTGCCTGCGATTATTTCGAGCGGTTCTTCCCTTTCTTCAACGGCCATTACCGCGCGCAGATCGTCCGCGACGGCGATGCTGTCGAACTGCGTTTGCTGGATGCCGGCAGCTTGCGAGCGTGTGCCGCGACGGCCGATTACATCCTTATCAGCCTGTGCAGCATGTTGCGGCGCAAGTTGCTCGCCAGTGGTCTTGGGCGTGATCCTGTGTCGAGTGTGGCGCTGGTTTCGGCCAGCAGCGCAGAACATGAGCGCGCCTTTCGTGCGCCCGTGCAGGGTGGGCAGGCGTATCCGGCGATTCGCCTGGATCCGCAGTTGTTTGTGGCGCCGTTGACGCCGGGCAATCAGTCGCTCGAACAAACGCTGGTGGAATTGCTGGAGCAGACCCGCCGCAACAGCGAGTCGACCTTGCTGGAGCAGCTCAGCGACTATTTGATTGCAGACCTGGCAGCGGCCGACTGGAAGCAGTTTTGTGCCGCCCGGCATTTGATCGAACGCACAGCGGCTCGGCGGTTGAAGGCATTGGGCTGGCGTTTTTCCGAGTTACTGGACGAGTATCGGCGCTACCGGGCCGAGGATCTGTTGCAGGCAGGTGAGCTGGAGTTGGTCGAGGTCTCTGATCGTTTGGGCTATAGCGATGTGCAGAGTTTTAACCGCGCGTGTTTGAGGTGGTTGGGGTGTGCGCCGGGGGTGTATCGGGCGCAGTGGCAAGTCTGAACAGCAAGATCAAAAGATCGCAGCCTGCGGCAGCTCCTACAGTGGATCGCGTTTTTAATGTAGGAGCTGCCGCAGGCTGCGATCTTTCAGGGCTGCCCCGCCGCCACACTCGCCGGCGCCTGGGTCGGCGTCACGATGCTGCCCAGATCAATATGCTTCCACTCAGGCTTGGCCCCCAACCGCGCATTGAAGCGATAGTTGAAGGTGAATTCATCCACCGTTGGTACCGACAGCGGCTTGCCGTACGCCGATTCGATCGCCGCCAGGTCATACCCCATCAACTGCAACAGCGTCGGGAAAATGTTGTAGTGACTGGAGCGATCCTTGTTGGTTGCCAGTTGCGCCGACCAGTCGAGCGTTTTCAGATCGCGGCCCTGAATCACCACCAGCGGCACCAGGCCCTCCTCCTCCACCGGATCCCCGCCGCAGTGGGTGTTGAGCCCCGGGTTACCGCGTTCGTGCAGATCCTGCCCGTGATCGGAGGTATAGATCAGCAGTGCATTGTCCAGATTGCCCTTGGCCAACACCCGCGCAAAAAACTCGCCGACGTTCCATAAAACCGTGTTTTTGTAGGCGTTGCGATACAGCACCCAGTCATCCACCTGACCATTGAAACCATTGCGTTCACCGGTATCGGCAACTTCCGTGAACTGCCCGCGCGGCAAGGTCGGGCGGTAAGCCATGAAGGCATCCGGGTATTTGTCGTGCACCGGGAAATGCGCGCCGACCTTGTTGATCAGGATCAGCTCGGGCTTGTCGTCGTTGAGCAGTTCGATCAGCTTCGCCGCCGCGGCCATGTCTCGGTCGCGCACGCTGGTGCGGTCGAATTGGACAAACTCGTCGATGTCCTTTTTCTCGGCGTCGTTCATCAGGTTCTGCAGATTGCCGCCAGTACGCTGGGCGTCGATGTACACCGTGCGCATTCCAGCCTTTTTCGCGTACTGCCAGATCGACGGCAGCGTGCTGTTGATGCGCATGTAGTCGGCGCGGGTGCCACCGTAGCGCAGGGTGATGTTGGTGTCGGCGCTGCAATTGGCGATGGAGGCGGCATAGCCGTAATTGAAAATGTCGACGCCTGCGTGCGGCTGTTTGAGGTTGCTGTGCACGCCAAATGGCGCGTTGATATCCAGATAATTGCCGGAGATGCTCTCGTCGATGATCAGCACGATGTCATGCCCCATCGCCTGCGAAGTGCGCGCCAGCGTGACCGGTTCACGTGGGCCCACCGTGTTATGAAGCGCCTCATAGGCAAACAGGTTCAGATAGGCCAACGGCGTGTACATGATCGGCAAACCGCGGGCACCCTCGCCTGCGCGCAAAAACAGCACCGCGCTGAGCAGCAACACGCCACACAACGGCGCCGCCACGCGCAACGTGTTCGGTACGATGAGCGAATGGCGCGGTTTGAGACCTATGGCAAACAACAGCAGCAGGCCACTGAGCGCACCGCGAATGATTGCGTCACGGTACTGGTACGCCGCTTCCTGAATGAAGCCGCCGGAATACACCAGCGAGACGAAATTGCTGTAGCTCAGGTAATCCGCGGTGACCCGGGTATAGATGTCGAAAAACACCGCCGAAACAAACATCGCCAATGCGAATAAATGGCGAACGAGTGTTTGTCTTATATACGCCGTTAGATATAACGCCAAAGTGAGCGCCAAAAACATCGCGCCAAAAAGAAGTACAGAAAAACCGAGGCCGATAGCATTTAACCGCTCAATGTAATATTCGGAATAAAGGAGCAGATAAGTAATTAAAAGCAGTTCTTTGGCATATTTGAACATGGCGATTCCGCTGGTGCAAAAGGCAGAAAGTCAAAGGTTTGTCGGTCAAAACCTGACACTAGCACCCGGCCCTCAAAGCGCAAGAATTGACTGTTTTTTTTATAATGCGTCAAAAAAACGGTGACTCAAATCTGACACACGCCATGCGCTGAAAGCCTTTAAATTAAAGACTTACAACCGTCTATCGCTTATTTTAATTCTGAACAAATCTGCAAAAAATCAACAAATCCAATCGCAGCAATGACTTGATGGCCAATCGCCAAAAAGCGCTCAAGTGTTATACAGATGCAACATGTCATTTTGCTGACACGCTTTTCAAACCCTGCGCTATACCCCTTCTACGGTCTTCTCAAGAACTTCTTCTTTTCGCTCTATCGAGGGTGCGCAGATGGACGTGAGCGTATTTGGCACGGGCTATGTTGGACTTATACAAGCTGCCGCACTTGCAGATGTCGGACATCGGGTTTTATGCGTTGATATAGACCCGAAGAAGATTAAACAACTGCAACAAGCCGTGCCGCCCATCAGCGAACCAGGACTGTCCAGCGCACTTGAAGAAAACATCAAGGCTGGGCGTCTGCTGTTCAGCACCCAGGCCAGCGATGCGGTCGAACACGCCGAGCTGATTTTCATCGCGGTCGGCACCCCGGCCGATGAAGACGGCTCCGCTGACCTCAGCCACGTGCTCAACGTTGCCCGGCAGATCGCCGGTTTAATGGAGGCCGATCGTACCCTGATCATCAAATCCACGGTGCCGGTCGGGACCGCCGATCAAGTCCTCGCCACTTCCAACAGCGAATTGCTGCGCCGCGCCAGGACTGACCTGAAAGTGCGCGTGGTGTCCAACCCCGAATTCCTCAAGGAAGGTAGCGCTCTGGCCGATTGCATGCGCCCCGACCGGATTATCGTCGGCACCCGCGATGACGAGGCCCGCGAGCAGATGAGCGAGCTGTACGCACCGTTCTGCCGCAACCACGAAAAACTGATGTTCATGGACAACCGCAGCGCCGAGCTGACCAAATACGCGGCCAACGCGATGCTCGCCACGCGCATCAGCTTCATGAACGAGCTGGCCAACCTCACTGAATTGCTTGGCGCCGACATCGAATCAGTGCGCAAGGGCATCGGTTCCGACCCGCGCATCGGTTATCACTTTATCTATCCGGGCTGCGGCTTCGGTGGCTCGTGTTTTCCCAAGGATCTGCGCGCCCTGCTGCACACCGCCGAACACAACGGCATGCCGTTGAAACTGCTGCGCAGCGTCACCGACGTCAACGACAGTCAGCGGCACATCCTCTTCAGCAAACTGAAAGCGCAGTTCCCCCAGGGCCTGGCCGGCAAGTCCATTGCGATTTGGGGTTTGGCGTTCAAGCCAAACACTGACGACATGCGTGAAGCCCCCAGCCGTTACTTGATGGATGCGCTGTGGGCCGAAGGCGCGAGCGTGCAGGCCTACGACCCGGAAGCCATGTCCGAGTGCCGGCGCCTCTATGGTTACCGTAACGACTTGCACCTGTGCGCCACCCGCGACGACACGCTGGAAGATGCCGATGCGCTGGTGATCTGCACCGAGTGGAAAAACTTCCGCGTGGTGGATTTCGAATGGCTGGCCAGCAAGCTGCGTTCGCGGGTGGTGATTGACGGTCGCAACCTCTACAACCCGGAACATCTGGCCGCCGCCGGCCTGCATTACAGCGGCATCGGCCTGCGCCACATCGCCCCCGAAGGGCTGCGGCCATGAAAATCCTGGTCACCGGCGCGGCCGGCTTCATTGGTGCCCATTGCGTATTGCGGCTGATGCGCGACGGACACACAGTGGTCGGTCTGGATAATTTCAACGCCTACTACGATCCGCAACTCAAGCACGATCGCGTGCAATGGGTGCGCGAGCAGGTCGGCGATTTCCAGCTCGCTACGGTTGACCTGGCCGATGCGTCGGCCATCGAAGCGCTGTTCGTCCGGGAATGTCCGCAAGTAGTCATCCACCTCGCGGCGCAGGCCGGGGTGCGTTATTCGCTGGAGAATCCGCGGGCGTATCTGGACAGCAATCTGCAGGGTTTCCTCAATATTCTGGAAAGCTGCAGGCAGCATCCGGTCGAACACCTGATCTACGCCTCGTCGAGTTCGGTGTATGGCGCCAACCAGACCACGCCGTACTCGGTGAAGGACGGCGTCAATCATCCGCTGTCGCTGTACGCCGCGACCAAGAAAGCCAATGAGCTGATGGCCCACAGCTACAGCCACTTGTTTGGCATCCCCTGCACCGGGCTGCGCTTTTTCACCGTGTACGGGCCGTGGGGCCGGCCGGACATGTCGCCAATCCAGTTCGCCAAGGCGATCAGCGAGGGGCAACCGCTGAAGCTGTTCAACTATGGCGAGCATCAGCGCGATTTCACCTACATCGACGACATCATCGAAAGCATTGCCCGCCTCATCCCGCAACCGCCAAAAGCCAACCCCGAGTGGAACCGCGAGCAGCCCGACCCCGCCAGCAGCATGGCGCCGTGGCGGCTGTTCAACATCGGCGGCCAACATCCGGTGGAACTGAAAACCTACCTGGCGCTGATCGAAAAACACCTCGGTCAAAAAGCTTTGGTCGAGCTGCTGCCCTTGCAGCCGGGCGACGTACTCAACACCTGTGCCGAGGCCAGCGATCTGGCCCAGGCCACCGGTTTTCAGCCCCGGATAGAGCTGGATGAAGGACTCGGGCGCTTCATCGCCTGGTTCCGCGACTACTACCCAACTGCCTATCGCCCACGCGCCGCACGCGGCTGACCATCAGTGGAGGTCTTTATGACTGGACATGAAAAAACAATACCGATGCAGGAACTGCGCCGTGACAAGCGCATTGATCCCGAGCACCGAATGCGCCTCGATGCCGCAATTCATCGCCAGGGCCGCGGCTGGATGACTGGCCGTGACGGTGGCCGACCATGGCAGCTGTCGCGCACCAATCGAGTGGTCGCCTGCTTTGGCGCGCTGGTCATTCTGCTGGTGTTTTCGCCGTTGTTGATTGGTCTGGCGCTGGCCGTCAAGTTCACCAGTCCAGGGCCGGTGATGTTCGTGCAGAAACGCACCGGCTATCGCGGGCGCAAATTCGGCATGTACAAGTTCCGCACCATGGTCGCCAACGCCGAAGACCTCAAGGAATCGTTGCGCCACCTGAACAAACACGGTGTCGATGCCATTGATTTCAAGATCGACAAAGACCCACGGATTACCGGTATCGGCGGCTTCCTGCGCCGGACCAGCCTCGACGAACTGCCCAACCTGATCAATGTGATCAGCGGCGATATGCGCCTGGTCGGCCCGCGTCCGACCTCCTTCAACGCCTATCGCTACAAGGACAGTCACCTCGCACGCCTGAGCATCTACCCCGGCATGACCGGCGTGTGGCAGATCTCCGGGCGCAGCAATATCGACTTCGACCAGCGCGTTGAGTTGGACCTCAGCTATATCGCCGAGCAGAGCCTTTTGCTTGATCTGAAGATCCTGTTGAAAACCCCCTTCAAAGTATTCAGCGGCCACGGAGCAAGCTAATGGACGGTTCAACCAATAAAAGCCTGAGCATCGCCAACCCCAGCGAATCGAACCTGACATCGACCGTGCTGGATCTGGATCTGCGGATTCTGTTCCTGACCGCCGCCAACCCCGGCGCCGGCACCACCACCAGCGCGCTGGCACTGGCCAGTCAACTGGCACAAATGAGCAGCGGCCAGGTGCTGCTGGTCGACGCCAGCCAGTCGGCGAGCAACCTTACCCAGCAGATGAACCTGAGCAAGGAGCGCGGCCTGCGCGACCTGCTGTTCAACCCGGACAACCCGCCGCTGTTGCAGGACTGCGTCGTGCAGGTCTCGAGCCTGCCCTTCGATGTGCTGCCAAACGGCCGGCCGATCCGCACCATGGAACACCTGACCGCCGAACGCCTGAGCCCGTTGCTCGACCAGTTGGGCAGCCAGTACCGCTTCGTGGTGATCGACGGTGACGCGGTGTATTCCGCCGCCGACACGCTGGTGATCAGCACCCAGGTCGATGGCGTGGTGTTCGTGGTTCGCGCCGAAGACACCCGTTGGGAAGTCGCCCAGGCTGCCGTGCAACGGCTGACCCAGGCTGGGGCAAAAGTGGTCGGTAGCGTGTTCAACCGGCGCAAGTACTACATGCCCAAGTGGCTTTACAAAAACCTGTAAGCGAACGCAAAGGATGACGCCATGAACGCCAAAATGCTTGTCCTGCTGTTGCTGCCGCTTGCGGGCTGCTCCAGCAATACCGATACCCGCAACATGCCGGTGAATATCCTCACCGCCGCACCGGCCAACGCCCAGGCAACCGATATGCCGAGGGTCGAGCAGACCCTGCGCCCGAAAGACGTGCTGGATGTGATTTTCCACATCAGCACCAGCGGCTCGGACGCTTACCGCGTCCAGTCGGGTGACCAGATCGGCCTGAACTTCACCGCCGCCAGCCAGCTCAACGGCACGCAACTGGTGCTGCCCGACGGCACCATCGAACTGCCGGGCGCCAACACCTCGGTGAAAATCGCCGGGCTGACCAGCGAGGAAGCGCGCCAGGAAATCCAGCGGGTTTATCAACGCAAACAACTGTTCCAGCCCAACCGCAATCAGCTGAGCGTGCAAGTCCTCAGCCCGTTGAGCAACGAACAGAACCTCAAAAGTGCCCTCAACCACCCCGCCACCGGCATGAGCCGCGAGATCACCGTGGGGACTGACGGCTACGCGAGCTTCCCGGAAATCGGTGCCGTGCCAATGCAAGGCATGACCGTCAATCAACTGGAAGCCTTCCTCAACAAAAAATACGCGCAATTGCCAGGGCGGATGAGCGTCGATGTGCTGCTCAAATCCACGGCTGGCAACGAGATCTACGTCTTGGGCGAAGTGGCCCAGCCTGGCTCCTACCCGATCCGCCGTCCGGTCTCGGTGCTTGAAGCCCTGACCCTCGCCCGCGGCACCAACGTCAAGGCGCGCCTCGATTCGGTGGTGATCATGCGGCGCAATGGCAATCAGGTGCAGGCGATGAATTACGACGTCGAAAAGGCGTTGTCAGGCGAGGCTCCGCAGATCGCCTACCTGCAACCGGACGACATGCTCTACGTGCCAAAAACCAAGCTTGCCAGCGCCGGCGAACTCGCCCGCCAACTGGCCGACGTGGTGCTGTTCCAGGGCGTGGGGTTCAGCTTCGGCTACCGCGTCGACAACAAAGGCAGTGACAACTGACTCTCAGGTGAACGACATGAACCCAAAAGAAAATTACCTGCACGAGTTCTTCAGGATTTTCTTCGCCAACAAGCAACTGGTGAAGCGTGTCTTCCTGATCTTTGCAGTGATCGCGCTGGTGCTGCCGCTGTTGCTCAAGCAGAGCTTCGATATCACCGCGCAGGTGATCGTGCAGTCGAAAAAACTCTCCCAGGGCGATGCGACCACCTCGCTGACCCAAGACAACGCTACGTTCATTCCGCCGTCGCTGGCGGACATGGAAACCGAAAGCAATATCCTGCGTTCGCCGGCGCTGATTCGTCAGACCATCAGCGAGCTGCGCGACAACGGCGAGTACACCCCAGCGCCAGGCATGCTCAGCAAGCTGCTCGGTGAACCGTTCAAACGCTACGTCAGCTCGCCGTTGCGCGAATACGTGGTCAACCCGCTGCGCAGCACGCTGGGCCTGGAAACCGATCCCGTGCGCGACACGGTACTCGACGGCTTGACGCAAGAAGCCATCGACAATCTGAAGATCGAAACCCTGCCGGGTTCCAATGTGATTTCGATTGTCTACAGCTTCCCGGATCCAGCCCAGGGCACAACGTTTGTCGCAGCCTTGCTGCAAAACTATCTGGTCAGCCGTCAGGCGCTGCAATCGATCGAACTGCCGCATTCGTTTTATGAAACCAAAAAGCATCAATACCAAGTGCGCCTCGACGGACTGGAAGGTGCTCGGCTGAGTTTGCTTGAAGGTGTCGGTTCGTCCGACCCGAAGGAGGAAATCACCTTTCGCCTCAATGCAATCAACACCGAGGAGCAGGCACTCAATCTGTACCGCGATCGCTTGCTGCAAAGCCAGCGCTGGCTCGATTACTTGAAAACCAGTCTGGCCGCTGCCAACACCAACAAACTCAACGACTACACCTTTCCGTTCACCTTCACCACCACGGTGGACAACATCGCGTTCGAAGACCGCGAGATCAGACAGATGGGCGAGGCGCTGACCACTCAGGTCAGCCGCTACATGAATGATCTGGCGGTGTTCCAGCCCGGTAGCGAGCCGATGTTGCTGACCCGCGAGCAAATTGCCCGCACTCGCCAGCAGTTCCTCAAAGTGGTCAATAACCGCATCCAGGAGCGCACGATCGATCTGTCGGTGGTCAGCCAGGTGATCGAGCAGAAAACCGCGCGCATTGCCGAGTTCAAGGAGCGTATCCACCAGTTGCAGCAAACCCAGAGCAAGCTGCGGCAGATGGACACCGAGATAGGCGCCCTGCACGCCGCGTTCTCGACCTACGCGCAGCGCTTTGCCGAAAGCAGCACCACGCGCTCGCTGGACAACGACCTGTCCAACGCCCGGGTGTTGAGTCCGCCGTTCGAGCCGACTGAAGCAGCGTTCCCAAAACCGATGTTGATCATTCCGTTCGGCATGCTCACCGGCCTGCTGCTGGCGATCGCGTTCGTCTATGTGCGGGAGTTCTTTGATCATCGCTTCAAACATCCGGCGCAAATCAGCCATGAACTGGGGCTGCCGGTGCTGTTGGTGATCAACGAGCAAGACGCGCTGCCGGGCAATCCGCACAGAAACTGGTCGGTGCCAGGCTTTGTGCACTGGGTGCGCAATTGAACATGTCGACCCCGCCGAACGCCGCCCTGCCGATCATTCATTTGCTCAGCAGCGGTGGCTTCTATGGCGCCGAGCGCATGTTGCTCGATCATTGCCTGGCGACGCCGGGACAGCATCAAGTGCTGTTCCTCGACGCGCCGCCGGAACTGATCGCGCGCTTTCGTGAGGCCGGGGTCGACGCGCAAGGTTGCACTGGCCTGGGCACCTTGCTGCGGCACTTGCGTCAACGCCGCAGCGAACGGCCGCTGATCAATACGCACAATTTCAAGGGGCTGTTATTCGGTTGGCTCGGCGCGACGCTGTTGCGCCTGCCGCTGGTCATCACCCAACACGGTTTCACCCCGCGCAGCCGCAAACAAAAGTTCTACACCTGGCTGAGCCTGCAACTGTGCCGCACCGCATCGGTTGATCGGGTGGTGTGCGTGGCTGAAAGCATCGCGGCCATCCACCGCCAGGCCAGTGTGCGGGCCGACAAGCTGCAAGTGATTCCCAACGGTTTGCCGGCTCACGCCGAGATGATTCCCCATGCTGATCGCCAGCGCTGGCTCGCCGGTTACGTCGGACGCCTGAGCAGCGAGAAAGGCCCGGATCTGTTTCTCGACGCGCTGATTGCGCTGTGCGTGCAACACCCGCAACTGGACGCGGTGATGCTCGGCGATGGCCCGGAACGCGAGGCGTTGCAGGCGCGCATTGATGCCGCCGGTTTGCAGCAGCGCATTCGTTTGCCGGGTTACCAGACCGACATGCGCCGCTGGTGGCAGCAACTCGATGCGCTGGTGATCAGCTCGCGCACCGAGGGCACGCCGATGATTTTGCTGGAGGCCATGCAGGCCGGGGTGCCCGTGGTGGCCTTCGCGGTCGGCGGGATTCCCGATGTGCTGGAAGACCGGCATAACGGCCTGCTCGCCGCGCCCACCGACAGCGCAGCCCTCGCCCGCCAGCTCGATACGTTGCTGATGCAACCGGGCCTGGCCCGGCAACTGCGCGACAACGCGAAACGCACGCAACAGGATCGCTACGACCTCAAGGCCTTGGCCGAACACTGGTCGCAGCTGTACATCCGCACCGCACGGGAGGCACGCGCATGATTTTCCCGCTCTCGATCGTCAGTCTGCTGGCACTGGTCTGCATGGCTTTGCTGGTCAGTCCTTATCCGTATCTGGCGCCGGGGGCAGTGCTGGGGCTGCTGGGTTTCACGGTGCTGTACCGCAAACCGTCCTGGGGCCTGCTTGGCATTGCCGCGCTGGTGCCGTTTGAAGGGTTCTTCAAGGACAGCATGTTTTCCGGGAGCAAATTCCTCGGTGCTTCGCTGGCGCTGATCCTGATGCTGCAACTGGCATTGCACCAGATTCCATCGCAGCGCCTGCGCAGCAATCTGTGGCGCTACCTGATCGGTTTCATGGCGCTGTACATGCTGAGCCTGCTCGCCACCGACAACCTGGGCATGTCACAGAGTCATCTGCGTGAACTGAGCGTGGGCCTGATTCTGTTCGTGATCACTTTGTTGATCGGGCGCGAGCTGAACCTCGATCTGTTCGCCCGGCTGGTCACGCTCAGCGTCAGCGCCACCTGCGCCATGGCGATGTTTTCCAGCAGATTCCAGGACAAGGGCCGCGCCGCCGGCCTGCTCGATGACCCCAATGCCTTTGCTCTGCTGATCGCCTTCGCCGTGCCGCTGGGCCTGCTGCTGGTGATTCGCAGTCCGAACCTTTTGCAGCGTTTGTTCTGGGCTGGCTGCTGCCTTTTGCTGCTCGGCGGCATGACCAAGACAGAATCGCGCTCGGGGCTGGTGGTACTGGCCTTGAGTCTGGCGATCGGTGTCTGGCACTACCGCCAGCACCTCACCCGCATCCGTCCCCGGCATTTCGGCTTTGCCATGCTCGGCGCCGCCATCGTGCTGCCATTGGCGATTTATGCGATGCCTGCCGGTTATCTGGCACGCATCCAGTCGCTGAGTATCTTGAGCGCCGGGGCCAAGGCTCAGGACGAATCACTCGGCCGTCGCGCCTCCTACATTGTCGTCGGCAGCCAGATCATCCGCGAACATCCGCTGCTCGGCTCCGGCCCCGGGACCTTCCCGCTGCACTACGCGACCACCGGTTACGCCAAGGCATTCTCGGCCAACCGCAAGATCGGTGACCTGTATCGCCGGGCGCACAACACTTACCTGGAGATTTTCAGCGAACTGGGGATTCCGGCCGGCCTGCTGTTTGTCGGCATGCTCGTGCAGGGTTTCTACAACCTGATCCGCGCACGACGCGCGTGGCTGCAACGGCGCGAGTGGCAGCACGCGGACGTGGTGACTCATCTTGGAATGAGTTTTCTGTCATTGACGTTGTTTCTGATGTTTCTCAGCGCGCCGAACCTGAAATACCTGTGGATCATGCTTGCCCTGACCTGGGTGCTGCGCCTGAAAGCCGAGCAAGCACCGCTGACGGAGGCCAGGGCATGAGCCGGATCAGCATCGTCATTCCGATGTACAACGAGGCACGGCACATCGGCCGCACCCTCCTGGCCGCTCGCAAAGCCGCGAACGCCGCCGACATCGACTGTGAACTGATTGTCGTCGACAACGGCTCCATTGATGACGGGCCACAGATCGCCCGCGCATTCGGCGCACAGGTTCTGGTGTTGCCCGGCCTGCTGATCGGCGCCTTGCGCAATCGTGGCGCAACGGTTGCCAGTGGTGAATGGCTGGCGTTCATCGATGCCGACATTGAAATGCCCGAAGACTGGCTGAGCCAATTGTTCGCCCTCGAAGCAGACGCTCAGGGCGACATCTTCGGCCTGGACCTGCACACCCCCGCCGCCGCGCCGTGGTACGCGACCGCCTGGCAACGGCGCATGCTGCGGCCATCAGCGCACGCCAGCCGCACCGTGGACTGGCTGCCCAGCGCCAACCTGCTGATGCGCAAACGCTGGTTCGATGTCGTCGGCGGTTTCAACGAAACCCTGCGCACCGGTGAGGACAAGGAATACACCCTGCGCCTGAGCAAACAGGGCGCACGGCTGCTGTCGATCAATACCAGCATCGCCCTGCATTGGGGCTACGAAATGAATTGGCGCGAGTGGATGGGCAAGGAACTGTGGCGTCAGGGCAGTCACCTGCAGTTGCTGCGCACCCATGGCATGAGCCTGCGCCTGCTGCGTTTTCCGCTGCTGTCGCTGCTGGTCTGGGTGACGGATTTTCTCTTGATCGTTGCCTTGCTCGCCGGCCTCGCGCAGCTCGCGGTGATCCTGCTGGTGCTGACCCTGCTGCCGAGTCTGGTGCTCAGCGTGCGGCAGAGTATCAAGCACCACAACGTTCGCCTCACCTTGCAACTGTGGGGTCTGCACTGGTTACGCCTGCACCTGCCCAGCGCGGCACTTGTTCTCAGTCTGTGTCATTGGAACGCCAGGAGGCCTGCCCGTGGCTGAATTCATTTTCTGGATGTGCCTGCTGCTGCCGGTGTACGCCTACGTCGGTTATCCGCTGCTGCTGACCTTGCTGGCGCCGCTGTTCCCGGCCTGGCGCCATACGCCGGCGCCGCCGCTGAACATCAGTATCGTGATTGCCGCGCATAACGAGGCGCGACACATCGAGCACAAGTTGCGCACGCTGCTGGCTCAGGATTATCAGCCGGCGACGCTGCAGATCATTCTCGCCAGCGACGGCTCGACGGATGACACCGTGGCCTGCGCGCACAAAGTGGTTGATCCACGCATTACCGTGCTCGACCTGCCCCGCCAGGGCAAAGCCGCTACGCTGAATGCCGGCGCAGCGCTGAGTACCGGCGACATTCTGGTGTTCACCGATGCCGACAATCAATGGTCACGCGACACCCTCGGCCACTTGCTCGCGCCGCTGAGCGATCCGCAAGTTGGCGCCTGTGCCGGGCACATGGTGATTCCGGTCACCGGCGGGGGCCTGAGCGTCGGTGACAGCCTGTACCGGCACTACGAAGGCTGGCTGCGCCGCGTGGAGAATCGCACCGGTTGCATGGTTTCCGCCGATGGCGCCCTGCTCGCTTTGCGCCGCGAGTTGTTCCAGAACGTGCCGGCCGAGGTCAACGACGATTTCTTTATCAGCACCTGTGCTCCGGTGGCACGCAAACGCATCGTCTACGTGCCTGAAGCGCAAGTGATCGACCATGGCGTCGATGAGGCGGGCAAACAATTTCGCCGGCGTCAGCGCGTCACCGTTGGCGGCTTGCAAAGCCTGGCGCAACGCAGCGAGCTGCTCAATCCGTTCAAGCACGGCCTGTATTCGATCGCCTTGATCAGCCACAAATTGATCCGCCGACTGGCGCCGGTGCTGTTGCTACCGTTACTGCTGAGCAACTTCTGGCTTTGGCAAGAACACGGCTTTTATCGCTTGAGCCTGATCGCGCAGTTGACCGGCTACACGATCGCCATCGCCGGCCTGCTCGATTCGCAACACCGTTTGCCCAAACCATTCCGTCTGGCGGCGTTTTTGCTGGTCACCCTGGCGGGCATGAGCCTCGGCCTGTGGCAGTTTCTGCGCGGCCAGCGGTATGCCCAGTGGAATCCGGAACAGAACCGATAAAAAGGACTGAGGCCATGGCGATCAAACAACTTCTAAAACGCACCAGTGGCTGGCTCTATCTCAACTCGTCCGTGGGCCGCAATCAGTTGCACGGCGCCGGGGTGATCCTGATGCTGCATCGGGTGCTGGCCAACGACCGCGCCGCCGATCTGCCGCACCGCAATGAACTGTGCGTCGGGCCCCAGGCCTTCGAGCATTTGCTGGTGTGGCTGCGCAAGCATTTCGATTGCGTGCCGCTGATGGAAATCCTTCAGCCAAATTCGCTGCGCACCGAGCGCCCGCAAGTGGCGCTGACCTTCGATGACGGCTGGCGCGACAACGCCGTCAACGCCTTCCCGCTGCTGCAAAAACATCAGGTGCCGGCGAGTATTTTTCTCTCCACCGATTTCATTGGCAGTCGTCAACGATTCTGGTGGGAAAGCCTGGGCGAAACGCTGTGGGGCAGCCATGGCGACAAGGCGCGGATGCATTTGATCGAATACCTGCGCTCGATCGGTAAGCCATTGCCGGTGCTGGTCGATGACATCGATGTGCAGCGGCGCAGTCTGGCCCTTTTGCATTATCTGCAGAGTTTGAAAGATCTCGACCCGCAGGTGCTGGAACGGCTCACCGACGAGTGCCCGCAGGATTCTCTGCCGCAGGCCCTGGACTGGCATCAGGTGCGCGCAATGGAAGCTTCGGGGCTGATTCGGTTCGGCCCGCACGGCGCCAGCCACGCGATTCTTACAGGCCTTGATAGTGCGCGCCTGACCCAGGAAATCAGCCGCAGTCGCGACGCCTTGAACAACGGCTGCAATCGGCCGTTACCGGTGTATTGCTACCCCAACGGCGATAACGATGAGCGCGTGCGCGAGCAGGTCGCCAATCACGATTATCCGTTTGCCCTCGGCACCGCTACCGGTCTTTATCGTGGGGCCGGCGACCCTTTGAACCTGCCGCGCTTCGGCGTCAGTCAACGCACCGCACGCAATCCCGAACTGCTGTCGTTACGAATCTTTCGCGGGGCACGCACATGAGCCGAGGCAACTACCTCAAGCATCTGGCCCTGAGCATGGGTACCAAACTGGCGATGATCGCCTTGCGTCTGTTGCGCAACGTGTTGCTCGCGCGGATTCTCGGGCCGAGTGAACGCGGTTTGTTTGCCTTGCTCAGCACCCTGCCGGACTTGATCAGCGCCGCCACCAGCGGCGGGCTGAATTCAGCGGTCGGCTATCAAGCGGCCAAGCAGCGGCCGATGGGTTTGCTACTCGCTCAGGTGCTGGTGTTCGGCTGTCTGCTGGCGGGGCTGTTGACCTTGCTGGTGGTTGCGTTGGTGCGTGAGTTCGGCGGCGAACTGGATATAACGATGCAACTCGGTCTGCTGGCCTGGCTGTTGCTGTTGGCGGTGCCGCTGACCGTACTCAAAAGCGGCCTGCTGACATTGCACAACGCCTCTGGCGGCGTGGTCGCGTTCAACGTGCTGCGCCTGATCGAATCGCTGGCGCCGCTGCTGCTGTTTCTTGCGCTGTTCTGGATGTGGAAAAGTGCTGCGCTGGAAGCGGCGCTGATCAGTTGGCTGGCCGGGATCAGCCTGGTGGTGCTGGTGGGATGGATGTGGCTCAAACGCGCGCAACCGATGCAGCTGCAATGGGACCGCGCCAGCCAGAACGAACTGCTGCGCTTCAGTGCACGCAGCCATCCGGATCTGCTGTTCCAGCAAGTCATCCTGCGCTCCGACTACTTGTTCATCGGCGCCCTGCTCGGCAGCACCGCGCTGGGTCATTACGCGATGGCCAGCGCCGCCGCCGAACTGCTGCTGATCGTCCCCGAAGCGGTGACCACACCGCTGATGAAGCGCCTGCTGCAACAGGACAAAGGCATGGACAAAGTCACCCCGCTGGCGCTGCGTCTGACTGCCACAGTGATGTTGGGCGCCTGCATCACGATGGCGGTGATCGGAGAATGGCTGATCGTCACCCTGTTCGGCGTTGCCTACCAGCCGGCCTATCCGGCGCTGCTCGCATTGCTGCCCGGCCTGCTGGGCCTGTGCTACGCGAGCATTCTGCGTCTGGACTTGATTGGCAAAGACCGCCCCGGCACGGTGTCGCTACTGATGGGCTTGGGCGCGGTGTTCAATCTGGCGCTGAATCTGCTGCTGATTCCGGCCTACGGCATTGTCGGTGCAGCGGCGGCTTCTTCAATCGCCTATCTGGCTGTCACCGTGGCGATGCTGGTGCTTTATTGCCGCTTGAGTGGCGTGCCGTTCTGGCAAACCTTGATCATTCTGCCCAGCGACATCACCCCGATGTGGCTGATGTTGCAACGCCGGAAGGCAGCATGAAACGCCTGGCCCTGCTGCTCGGTCTCGGCCTGTCGCTGGACGCCTACGCGGCGTCGATGCGCTGGGGCGATATCCGCGACGGCAGTTTGTACCTGCAGGCCGATCGCGCCGACACCGTGACCGTCAGTTGGGTGCCGGCGTGGCAGGCAGAGGCCAACGAAGAGCATCTGTACCTGCTCGACGGTCAGGGCAAGTTGCAGGGCGAACGGTTGATCAAGGCCAATGAAACCCGTGGCAGCCAGAGCTGGCCGCTGGCGCCTGGCGCGGCGAGTTATCAACTGGAGATTCCCGGCTACAGTTTCCGCGGTTACCGGATCGAACATGACGAAAAAACCGTGGCGCTGTTTGCCCCGGCCAAGGTGCATTTCAGCGCGGAGGTGCGTAACGGCACTGAGCTGTATTTCAGAGTCGCACCCGGCGAACACGCGGTGCTGGCCGGCAAGTTCCATGGTGGCGTCAGCGGTTTGCAGGCACAGCGGGTTGGCGATGGACAGCAACTGTCATTGGCACTGAAACCCTATCGTGCCTATTGGCAGTTCGATCAAGTCGCGCTGCCCGTCAGCGAACAACCGCAGGTCTGGCGCCTGCTTCTGCAAGGCAGGGGCAAAGCAGCATTCTGGCTCGACGGCACGGCGAATCTGTTTGCGCAGAATCCGCAGCAGCTCAAACCCTTGCAGTCAGAACCGGGGCAGACGCGTCTGACCCTGCACGACAAAGTCCTCGGACGCACGCCGGATCTGGGAATCGCACTGCCTTACCTCGTACCGCCGCCGTCCAGTCACGCCCTACTCGATGCCTTGAAACCCAGCGCTGCGAGTTACTACAGCTTCGTTGATGTCACCTCGAAGAATCCGCATTTCGAAGACGCTTTCCGTCAGCTTTATCAAAATCGCTTCGGCATTCGCCAGGACATCACCCTGCTCGCCGGCACCGGGCGACAGGCCGATCTGCGCGCCGATGTACAAAGCAACAGTGGCCTCGACGCCTGGCTCGCCGGCACCCGTGCCCTGGGTGGCAAAGGCACGCATTACATCGGTTTCGCCGACGAGCCTAACCTCAACTATTCAAGCTACGAACAATACCGGGCGATCTTCAACAGCATGGCGCGGCAGGTGCGCAGCGATCCGGCCAACGCCAAGGCTGGCGTGCGCATCGCGATACCGGCCAGCTCACGCTTGGTCAACGGACCGTTCACCGAAAACGCGGCGGACAAGCGCGGTATCGACTGGGCGCGGCGTCTGCTCGGTGAATCTGCCGATCAGGTCGATGCCTTGGCCTGGCATGAATGGATGATTCGCGACCTGCTCGCTACCCGGGTCTACCGCGACAGCGTGCGCCGCGCAGCAGACCTGGTGGGGCTGGACGCCAAAGGGCAACCACGCAAAGCGTTGCTGCTGGATCAGACCAATCTGTCCAGTGGCTCAGCCCTGAGCCCCTACGATCAGGAAACCCATTTCACCTCGCTGTGGTGGGCCTCGGTGGTGATCAACGCGTCTCAGGATGGGCTGCTGACCATGCTCAACTGGTTTCAGGCAGCCGATGAACCGCCCTACGGCAAAGGCATGGTGCGGGTGCTGGACAATGGTCGTTTGGAATTGAAACCGGTGGGCCTTGCCCAGCAATTCATCGCGCGGCATTGGCTGCCGCAAGTGCTGCAACTGGATAACGACGCTTTTGAGGTGGATGTCCTGGCGATGGCCGGCGACGAGCAGCGCGCACTGCTTGGGGTGAACAAAGGCACGCGCCTGCAACGGGTTGAACTAAGCGGTGCCAGATGCCCGCTGAAACATGGCGCCCTGCGTTACTTCGGCGCCGACAATCGCAGACAGGACGCACCGTTTGTCTGTGAAAACGGGCGTGTGCGTTTCGAATTGCCGGGGCAAACCCTGTTTGCCCTGAGCTGGAGCGCTTCATGAACCGCCCTTCTGCCCTGCGAGCGTCATGCCGCGCGTGGCTACCTTCATCAGGAGAAGAGACCATGGATCTTTTGCAAAAACTCAGCGGACATATCCGTCGTAACGGCCTGCGAGCGACCTTGGCCAAGATCCGCAGAAAGTACATTTTCGCCCATCAGCAATTGCTGTGGATGGAGCGTGATCTGGTCAGCCCCGTGCCGCCGCACAACCTCAAACCCTACCCACCGCTGCGCGTAATGAAGATCACCGCAGACAACGCCAGTGCCTTCACCCGTTACTTTGGCGATCGTGTCGGCGTCATGGCCGAGCTGGCCAATGAAGGTCGCACCGGGCATATGCATGTCGACGAGCATGGCGATGCCGTGGCGTTTATCTGGGGCACGCCGCGCGATTATTTCGATCGGCATTACTACGGTTGCCGGTTCTCGGTGAAACCCGGCGAGTTCTTCGAATTCGGTGGCGAAATGACCCGCGCCTACTGGGGCACCGAATTGTCAGTCGATGTGCAAGTGCGCCTGTGGAAAGCCATGGCCGAGGAAGGCTGCAGCAAAGTGGTCGATGTCTGTGAGTCGACAAACATCCCGGCGCTCAAGCTGCACGTGCGCATGGGCTATACCGAACAACAGCGGATCATGAATATCTACACGCTGTTCGGTCGCTGGCGCTTCTACCGCGAATCCCGCTACAGCGGCTCGCGCCTGGAAGAACTGCGTAAACCTTCCCGTCCACCTGTCACAGCAACGGCGGCCTGAACCTATGGTGATGCGATTCGAATGGCGCACGTCCCTGTGCGCTGCCGATTTCCCGGCAGCGGCCTACGAGGTACTGCGTCTGCGTGTGGCCGACCACACGCCGTTCAACAACCTTGGCTGGTTGTGCGCGGCAGAACAGGCCTTGGGCGAAGATCAGCGCCTGCACATTCTGCTCGGCTGGGAAGCAGAGCAATTGCATCTGTGCCTGCCACTGGTGGCCAGCCGCGAACGCTTCGCTGGCGTGCCGTTTCGTGTTTTGCATCACTTGGGTTATCCGCTGGCCGATCGCCTGGCCCTGCTGTCGTTGCTCGGCAGCGAAGACATGCACAAAGCGCTGGTGCTGATCCGTGAGCGTCTGCCCCATGCGCTGCTGCAACTCAATGAACTGTCAGAACCTGCCGGTGAAGAAAGTGCGCTCACCGAATGGATGGCGCGCAGTTCCACTGCTGAACGACGCCTGAGTTGCCGGGTGCCGGTGCATCTGATCAGCGATGCCGATCATCGCGAGGTCTCCGGCGACCCGCGCTACAAGCTGCGTCGGGCGCGCAAACGGATAGCTGCATGCGGCGCGCAAGTGCGGCGAATCACCCCCGATGCGCTGTCGATGCCTACGATTTTAGAAGCGCTGCAGGAAGTTGAGTCGGTCAGTTGGAAAGGTGACGAGGGCGTCGGGATCTTCGCCACGCCGCGCAGTCGCCAATGGATCGAATGCGCCTTCACCGCCCTCGCCGACCAAGGCCTGGTGCGGGTCGTTACGCTGGAGCTGGACGGCCGCTGCATCAGCTATCGCCTCGGCCTGCTCGAACAGGGCCGGCTCTACGATTACAACCTGGCGTTTTTGCCACAGTACGCCGACCTCGGTAGCGGCCGGGTGTTGCTGGAGGAATGGATTCGCTGGGGGCTGGATGAGCATTGGCGCTGGATCGATGCGTCCCGGGTCAGCCTGGAAAGCTCCAGCCACCAACTGCACGAACGCATGACCGGACAACTGGAACACTGGCGCTGGAGTTTCTACTCGTGGCGCCCGAGCGGCTTGCTGCTGGGCCTGGGGCTACGCCTTTGGCACCACGTCAAACCGTCCCTGCAAAAATGGCGCGCACGGCGTGCCGGCAAGTCGACAGCGGCGAACACATCCGAAACTCAACCGGCAACACCATCCACCACACCTGGGCTAGCGCCTCGGAGGGCATCATGAAAGTCATCGAAAAAGTGCTTCTGCGCATCAGAGAAAGAGGCCTGCGCCGCACCCTTGGCGCGTTGGGCAAACGTTACGTATTCGCTCACCGTGAATTGCTGTGGATGGAGCGCGATCTGGTCACGCCGATTGCCCCGAACAAACTGCGCCCTTGTGAAGGTTTGCGCAGAGTCGACATCACCGAAGAAAACGCCAAGGCATTCAGCAAGTACTTTGGTGACCGCGTGCAGACCATGGCCGAGCTGGCCGCTGAAGGGCATACGGGGCACATGTACCTGGACCAGGACGATCACACCGTCGGGTTCGTCTGGGCCAGCACTCGCGACTATTACGACCGCCACTTCTACCGCTGCACGTTCCCGGTCAAGCCCGGTGAATACTTTCAGTTCGGTGCCGAAATCACCCGGCAGTATTTCGGCAGTAGCTTGACCGTCGATGCACAGACCGCACTTTGGCAAGTCATGGCTACCCGAGGTTTCGAAAAAGTGGTGGATATCTGCGACGGCGCCAATGTACAGGCCCTGAAGATGCATATGCGTTTGGGCTATCAGGAACAGGGGCGTATCACCCACGTCTACGACCTGTTCGGGCACTGGCGTTTCTACCGCGAAACACGCTACAGCGGTTCAAGACTGGAGGCTTTACGCAAGCCGGAAAGACCGGTGGTGACGGCGGCGGCGCAGGCTTGATTCAGTCCCGAGATTGATGGCGGCTATTGGGCCGCCATCGCGAGCAGGCTCACTCCTACAGTGGGCTTCGGCGAGCACAAACTTTGTGTAGACGCCGATCCAGTGTAGGAGTGAGCCTGCTCGCGATGAGGCCAGTCAGGGCAATACAGACCTCAGTTCTGGACGGCGATGAGGGTGAAACACATCGGCAACTGCGCTTCTTGGTTCAGGTACTGGTCATACACCTCTTCCCGATTCGAATGCGCATACTCCTTGAAGTGCGCGATGTTCAGCCCTGCCCCGATGGCGCCGCTGAAGATCGCGCCGAGGGTGTGCACGAACCAGTAGGATTTCGCCGCCTGCTGTTCGACCTTGCCGACATAGACGATCGGCTCTTCCTGCACGAACGGCTCAGCGCGGAAGTACGAGCTCGCGAGGCGATACGGGTCTTCGCCATCAGGATCGACCATTTCCAGAAACGGATGGGTTTCGTAGATCACCAGTTGTCCGTCCGGCTTCAGAACCTGCGCGACGTGGCGAAAGAATTCGCCGATGTCGGGCATCCAGTTCAGCACGCCGATGGTGATCAGTGCGACGTCGAAGCGGTTGCGCAACGTCGCCGGCAGTCGATGGATATCGGCTTCGATGAATTCGGCGCTGTGCGGTGACCGACTGTTCAGTTCGCGGGCCTGTTCGAGAAAGGCGCTCGACTGGTCGACTCCAACCACTTGCCGCGCACCGAGGGCAAACAGCGACAGGCTCTCACGGCCGTTGTTGCAACCCAGTTGAATCACCTCTTTACCGTCGACACCGACCTGTTCCAGCACGCCACACAAAGTGTCGTCCAGGCAGGAAAAATCCGCCTGCGCGACTTCGCTGAGCAATGCCTGCCAGTCCGGCGAATCCTGGTGATGACGAGCAGAATCGTTCCACGCCTGACGATTGCTTTCGATGGCGGTTTTATTGTTTGGCACTTCCATGGCGCACTCCGGACGATGCTCCTGATTGAGCAGATCCGAGTCTAGATCAGCCCGCCAGTTGCGGTTGTTGCAAACTTGTAAGCCAACTCTGTAGGAGCTGCCGCAGGCTGCGATCTTTTGATCTTGCTTTTAAAAATCAAAAGATCGTCCGATCGCGGCCCGAGCCTTCGGCAGCTCCTACACGTTCGGGACTTTCTGCCTACATACGCTGCCGATGCTTCCAATATTGATAAAGGATTCGGCCGACCTCTTATTCGTATCCACTTGGATACAGTCGGGCAATGAATTATCTTATTCAACAGACAGCAGTCTTCCACGCTTGGCATCGATCAATTCGCGACCTGCGGGCCAAGGTGGCCATCGCACGTCGCATTGATCGAGCCTCTACAGGTAATCTCGGCGATGTTAAATCAGTGGGCGATGGCGTGTCCGAAATGCGCGTAGATATCGGCGCGGGGTTCCGGGTGTATTTCACAATGCGTAACGGTGCAATGATCGTCCTGTTGGCCGGAGGCGATAAATCCTCACAAAGCGCAGACATCCGACGCGCAAAAAAAATGGCAAAGGAGGTTTAACCATGAGCCAGACCTTGACGAGTTTCGACATGGCAGCGCTGCTGGACAGTGACGAAGCCATCAGCGAATACCTGTCTCAAGTCCTCTTGGACGGGGATAACGAAGAGTTTCTTCGAGCAATCGGCTATGTGGTCAAGGCCCGCGGAATGACGCAAATAGCCAAAAACTCAGGATTGGGTCGTGAAAGTCTGTACAAGGCATTCGCGCCAGGCGCAAAACCGCGTTTCGATACGGTTTTGAAGATCATCCATGCCCTTGGAATCGATCTTTGCGCACAGCCGGGGCATGTGATCAATCAATCGGCGTCTTGAATGCGGGACCTGCCGCAGGGCAGCTATAGTTAATAGCCTTGGGGAAAACCGCACTCGCAGGTGCCGCCATGCAAATGTTCGAACGGCTGTTGTTGACCGGTTGTCTGCTCGCCGCCACACAGGCGCACGCGCTGGACAGCAATTTTATCTACTACGGGCCGAACCAGCCCTTCGCCCACCCCGCTCCGCCGTCGTTGTCCGCGCAGCCGCCACGGCCGTTTGATGACACCGCGCCGCAGGATTTCGTGGTCATCCCGGATCGCCACGTGTTTCGTGATTCGCAACTGCCGACCGTGGCGGATGCGACGGTGCGGGTATTTGTTCGCACGTACGATGCCGAGCGTGGGATTTATGTGAATGACGAGGTGCTGGATCCGACGTGCCTGTTGGCTTGCCTCAGCCGCCAGCAGCATTGAGACCGAGCCCTGAACACCTCCTGTAGGAGCTGCCGCAGGCTGCGATCTTTTGATGTTGATTTTTAAAGATCAAAAGATCGCAGCCTGCGGCAGCTCCTACAGGGTGCGTATCCATTGTTCCATCGTTCGCACAGCGGAGTTACGGTGAGACTGGACTCACCACTGGCGTTTATCCGGTCGGGCCAGGCCGAGCTTTTCAATGCGATAACGCAGCATGTCGCGGCTCAGGCCCAGCAAGCGGGCGGACTTGGTGACGTTCCAGTCGGTCTTGTCGAGCATCTTGCGCACCATGTCGCGCTCGACTTCCGGCAGGTTCATTGATTCCATGTTGCTGGCCGGACGCGGCTCGTAATGCGGCGCCGGTTCGTAATGTTGATGTTGATGCTGCTGATGCTGATGTTGCGGTGGCAACTCGTCACAAAGGCTCATGCAGACGTTCAACTGGTGCGCGGCGATGGTGTCGTTCGGCGCCAGCAGCACGGTTTGCTCAAGCATGTTGCGCAGCTCGCGCACATTGCCCGGCCAGGTGTAACTGAGCAGCAACTCTTCGGCCTGATCACTGAAATGCAGATTCGGTTTGCCATAGCGCTTGCCATGGCTGGCGAGGAAGTGCCGGGCCAGCAGCAAAATGTCTTCGCCCCGCGCATGCAGGCGCGGGACCTTGATCGAAATGATCCGCAACCGGAAGAACAGATCGCGCCGGAATTTGCCCTGCTGCACCATTTGCTCAAGGTTGCAGTTGGTCGCGCTGATCACCCGCAAATTGACCTTGCGCTCCTTCACCGAACCCACGCGGCGAATGGTCCGATCTTCCAGCAGCTTCAAGAGCTTGGCCTGCAACAGCAGGTCCATTTCGCCGACTTCATCGAGAAACAGCGTGCCGCCGTCCGCCGCTTCCACCAGACCGACACGGCGATCCTTGGCGTCGGTGAACGCGCCTTTCTCGTGACCGAACAGCTCCGACTCGACCAGATTCGACGGAATTGACGCACAGTTGAATTCAATAAACGGGCCTTTGCTGCGCGGGCCGTCGAAGTGCAACGCGCGGGCCACCAGTTCCTTGCCGGTGCCGGTTTCGCCCTCGACAAGCACCGGCGGTAGATCGGTGTTGGCCATGCGACGTTCGGCGTCGAGCAACTGGCCGATGGTGTTTTTCAGGTACTGCATCGGCGCCGATTCGCCAATCAACGCCTGCACCCCGGACTTCTGCGCCTCGCGCTCCTGATAAAACGACAGCGTGCGTTCCATTCGCTCGGTGGCCAGGGCCTTGTCGAGCAGCAGTTTGAGTTCCGGCAGTGCGACCGGTTTGGTGACGTAATGAAAGGCGCCCTCCTTCATCGCCACCACCGCATCTTCGACGTTGCCGTAACCGGTCATCATGATCACCTTGAGATCCGGCGCGCTGATGCGCAGCTTCTGGATCAGGTCATGACCACTCATGCCCGGTAACGAGTTGTCGGTCAGCACGATGTCCGGCATGAAGGTTTCCAGTTGCTCCAGCGCGTCTTCAGCCGAGTGGCAGACGGTCACCTCGAAGTCTTTGCGCTCCAGGTAGGTCTGAATATTGTCGGCCAGCAGTTCATCATCCTCGACCAGCAGAATGCTGTGTTCCATATTCCCCTCCCGATGCCACCTTAAAGTTGAGACTGACGCGGGTTCCCTCCTGCTCGCGGCTGGTCAAGACGACCGACCCCTGAAACCGTTCCATGATTCTTTTGACCAAAGCAAGACCTACGCCGAGCCCGCCCTGCTTGGTGGTGAAAAACGGTTTGAACACCAGTTGCTGCTGCTGCGCGCTCATGCCTTTGCCTGTGTCGCCCAGGATCATGCTTACCTGATCGGGCTGCAGCGTTTCGATCTCCACGGTCAACACGCCGCCCTTGGGCATGGCTTCGAGGGCGTTGGCGAACAGGCTGTTGAGAATTTGCGTGAGCAGCACCTGCTGACTGACGATGGGCGGGCAATCTTGCGGGGTGAATCGCACGACAACCCCGTTGCGTCGAATCAGCGCCTCGAACGCGCCGAGGGTGTCTTCGACCGTCGCGAGCAAGTCCACCGCCTCACCGTCGTCACTCATTGGCCGTAACGACACCAGCAACTCGCGCACCCAGCGTGACATGCGGTCAACCTGGCTGATGATGTCGCCTATATTGCGCTGGGCGCCGTCGCTGGCGACTTCCTGAGCCAGTTCGGCGCTGGAGCGAATGGTTGCCAACGGGTTGCGCAAACTGTGCGCCACCGCCGAGGACATTTCCCCCAGCGCGACAAAGGTTTCGTTGCTGATCAGTTGCTGTTGCTGGCTTTGCAGCAGCGTTGCGGCGCGGCGCACGATCCAGAACAGCCCGAGATAAATCGCTGCGCCGCCGAGCAGGGTCGCCGCCCAGATCGAGGCGAATCCACGGTCGATCCGGTCGACCAGATCGGACGGTTCCTTGTAGATCTCGACCATGGCGACGACTTTGCTTTGGTCGGCATTGAACATCGGAATGTAATTCTCGATGAACAGGTATTTCGGCTCGCGCGACAGTCGCTGCTCAGGCTTCTCGTCGTCGATCTTGTGGTAGCTCGAGGACACCGGGACTTTCATTTCGAACGACTCGTGCAACTCGTCATCGTCTTCAATCTTGACGTTGATCAGCTCCGGGTTGGTTGACCAGATGATCGTGCGATCAAGCGCATAAACGGTGGCCAGCAGAACGTCGGGCAAATGTTCGACATGGTCGAGAAACTCAATGCGTGCCGAAGCGTGCACCGCCGGATCGACGTCGGGGTAACTGTTGTCTTCGCGTGGGTCGAGCATTTCGCCCATGGTGCGGTTCGGATTGATTTTGGCGTGGCGCATTTCGGCCTCGCCGATGGCCTGGACGAATTGCGCAGTGAGCAACGCATCGCGCTCCACGCTTTCGGTGACCACGAAGCGCGTGGAGATATAGCCCAACCCCAGCGCAACGGCCGCGATGATCAGAAAACTGCCGAGCGAAAACCAGCGCAGCAAATTGAACTGCCCGCGCCAGCCTGTGCACACTGCTGCCGTTGCGCTCGGCGCAGGTATTTTTTGTGATTCCTGTCGCTGCATGGCCGTGCCCTGGAGGTTGTGCATCAATCCGTTCGTTGCCGCCATCACTGATCAGTGTAGGCGGCAATGAACGTGACTCACGGCCTGATGATTCTATTTTGCCGCTATTGGCTGCGCACCGGGCCGAGATTGCGTTAATGACGCCTTGCAACTAACTCGCCACTTCAGTAATTGCTTATAAAACATTAAGTTAGCGGAACGGACCCAATTTCGCCACGCGACGAATGGGGACGATCACCCGATAGTGGGGCAAGTGTCGAGAAAGCAGATCTGCCCACTTCATCGCCACCCGCGGGGGCAACCCGACAAGCACCCGATGGGCGTTAATGGATGAGCTGGAACGCCAGTCGCACGGTGGTGCCCTCACCTTCGCGGCTGTCGAGGGTCACGCCGCCGCCGAAGCGCTCCATGATCCGTTTGACCAGTACCAGGCCAACGCCGAGCCCACCCTGTTTGGTGGTGAAGAACGGACGGAAGGCCAGGCTGCGTTGTTCTTCGTTCATGCCTTTGCCCGTGTCGCTGAGCACCACGCAGACGCTGCGGTTGTCGGCAGGTTCGAGGCTGATGGTCAGCGTTCCGCCCTTGTCCATCGCTTCCAGGGCATTGGCCAGCAGGCTGTTGAGGATCTGCGTCAGTTGCACCGGCTGGCTGAGCACCATCGGCGTGTTCTGCGGATGAAACGCCACGTGTACCTGGTTTTTGGCGATCTGCTGTTCGAAGGCGACCAGACTTTCGTACAGCGCGGCCACCAGGTTTACCGGCTCAGGATCATCGTTGAGCGGGCGCAGGGATTGCAGCAGCTCACGCACCCACTGCGACATGCGGTCGACCTGGCCGATGATGTCCTTGATGTTTTTCTCCGCCGGCCCGGCATCGAACTCCAGCGCCAGCTCGGCACTGGAGCGGATGGTCGCCAGGGGGTTACGCAGACTGTGCGCTACTGCCGAGGACATCTCGCCCAGCGCGACAAAGGTTTCGTTGGCGATCAGTTGCTTTTGCTGCGCCGCCAACAATATCGCCGCGCGCCGCACGATCCAGTACAAACCCAGGTAAATCAGCCCGCCGCCAAGCGCCGTGGCCAGCCAGATCAGCACCATGCCGCGCTCCATGCGGGCGATCAGGTCCTTGGGTTCCTTGTAGATCTCGACCATCGCCGTGACATTTTTGCCTTCGGCGTCGAACAGCGGGATGTAGTTCTCGATGAAGATGTACTGCGGCGGAACCAGGAATTTCTGCTCGGCGCGGTCCTTGTCGACGTCGTGGTAACTGGCCGACACCGGAATCTTCTCGTTGAAGGCCCGATCGAGGTCTTCATCGGCATGAATGCTGGTGCCGATCAGCTCGCGGTTGGTTGACCAGATCACTCGCCGGTCGGGCGCGTAAATATTGGCGAGAATCACATCCGGCAAATGCTCGATGTGATCGAGAAACTCGCCCCGCGCATCGGCCCGGGCTTGCGGATTGACGTCTGGAAAATCCTTGTCCTGACGCGGATCGAGCAATTCGCCCATGGTCCGCACATTGGGAATCGCAACGTGGCGCACCTCGGCCGAAGCGATGGCCTGAATGAACTGAGCCGTCAGCAATGCATCGCGCTGCACGCTCTCCTCAATCACAAATCGCGTCGACACCGCTCCGAGCGCGACGGCGACTGTGCCGATCACCGCCATGCTGATCAACGAAAACCAGCGCAACAGATTGAACGGCTGCTTGCGCGAGCCCAGCCGCAGGCTGCTCTCATCGACTGGAAGTGATTTCGACTGCATGTTCATGGCGGCGACTTCCCGAAACTTCCCTATAGGGTTATAGCCCACGGTTGGGTGTTTGCCCGGATGCGGGGGCCCCAATTTCCCGATCAACCAAAAACCTTCTGTAGGAGCTGTCGAGTGAAACGAGGCTGCGATCCTTTGATCTTCACAATCAAAAGATCGCAGCCTTCGGCAGCTCCTACAGGGGTGCCCCACCGGCCCCAATGCTGGGGACTCATGCCCTATCCCCCGAATGCTGTATCGCCCGGCCGCTTATTGACAAACCCCTCTAAACCGAGCCTTTCAAGCCCATTCGCCAGACCTTGGCATGGAAGGTGTACAGGCCCTCTGCAACTGACCCACCCCCAAGGGGCAGGTACTTCGATAGAGGGCTTAACTCATGCACCCTTTACTGTCCAAAACCGCGACCGTCCTGGTCGTGAGCGCATTGGCCCAGGGCATTGCCCAGGCCGCCTTGTTTGCTGTTGACCCCGGCCCATACGCCCCGGCCACCGGCGGTTTCGCCAGTTGGTATCAAGACACCCACGGTCGCACGCTGGAGCTGTGCCTGTCCAAAGCGCTCAGTTCCCGGGTGCCCAGCGCACCCGGCGCGCCTTCGTACATGTGCTCGCTGCTGCCGACCCCCGGTGTGTTCGATGACGCGCAGCCGATTGTCTTCCCCACCAACTTTCCCGATGAAGCGTTCTGGTTCACCGGTGAAACTGCACTGGTCGATGCGGCACGCGGGATTGACCTCGGTTACGTGAGCGCCATCGAAGCCGCGTTCGCCGCTGAAGAACCCGTCGAAGGCGATCAGGTCAGCTTCGCGCGAATCCGCATTCGCGTCGATGTGCCGACCGCCGGCACCTACGTGATCACCCACCCCTACGGCGTCGATGTGTTCAACATCGACGCCCCCGGCCGGCGTGCGATCAACATGACCCGCGACATCGGCATCGGCTCGCCGAAAACCTATGATGGCGCGCTCAAGGGCGACATCGGCCCGTTCCTGCGCAGCGTCAACGGGCCGTACACCGAGACCAATCCGCTGACCGGCGCCGCCGAACAATTCGTTGGCGACCCGAACCTCAGCGAAGCGGTCACCGGCAGCCCGTTCAACACCAATTACGTACGGATCGAAGGGCCTAACGGTCTGGATTTGCGCACGACCACGTTTGCCGTCTCCGGCAAGCTGTCGACCGTGGTGCGACCAACGCCAATGATCCCACAGCGCAGCACCTATTCGCGCAAGGCCGGTGAAAGCGCACCCGTGGCCCAGCAAGACGTGTTTGTCCTCGCACCGCCAGCTCCCGGCACCGCAGCAATCACCAGCAGCACCCCAGTGCTGAACATGACCGAAGCCAACAGCACCGGCAGCTGGTACGCGCAATCTTCGCTCAACCCGACCTTGCCGACCACCTTGCAAGTGACCGCCGACAACCACCTGGCCATCGCCAGCAGCACGCCGACCACCCTGCCGATGGTCCTGACCGATCTGGTGATTATCCAGAGCGCCCAGTACAGCCTGAGCTCCGGGCAACTGACCGTGGTCGCTTCGACCAGTGACGAAACGTCGCCACCCGTACTCACCGCCACCTCCGGCAGCGGCGCCGCCATCGGTGCGCTGGGCGGCGACGGCGCGGTGAAAACCCTGGCCACCGGGATCTCGCCGATTCCACCGTCCAGGGTGTTGGTGACGTCGTCCAACGGCGGCAGCGATACCGAAGAAGTGGTCATCGTGCAATGAACGCTCACATGCCCAGATCCGTATCAGGAGGCATCATGAACAAGTGGCCACGCTTCGCGCTCAACGCGCTCGGGCTTGCTCTTTCACTGACCGGCAGTGCGTACGCGCAACTGGCCGCCGTCGACCCAGGCCCCTACACCTTCGCCACCGGGAAATTCCCGATGTGGTATCAGGACGAAAACCAGCTCTCGATGGAGCTTTGCCAGTCGCGCGCTGCCAGCTCGCGGGTACCGGCCAGCAACCCACCGTCGTACATGTGCATTCTGCTGGCTGAGCCGGGTATCTACGACGATGCCCAGCCGATGATCTTCCCCGATAACTGGCCGCCGGAAGCGTTCTGGTTTCTCGCCGAAACCACCATCGCCGACAATGGCGCCGGTTATGGCGTGGACGCCTACGTGGCCGGGATCGAAGCGGCGTTCGCCTCGGAAAATCCGGCGGACGGTGATCAGCAAAGCTTCGCGCGGATCCGCATCCGGGTGAACGTCCCGGTTGCCGGCACCTACACCATCACTCACCCGTACGGCGTCGAAACGGTCAATGTCACCACGCCAGGCCGCCGCGCGATCAACATCACTCGCGACATCGGCATTGGTGCGCCGGGCAATTTCAGCGGCGCCGTCGGTGGCGCAATCGGGCCGTTCCTGCGCAGCGTCAACGGCCCTTACACCGAAGTGAACCCCGACACCGGCGCCACCGAAACCTTCGTCGGCGACCCGAACCTCAACGAAGCGGTGACCGGCAGCCCCTTCAACACCAACTTCCTGCGCATCACCGGGCCTGCCGGGACGATCCAGTCCACCGTGTTCAGCCTGTCCGGCAAAGTGCTCGACAACCGTCAGCAAACCCAGGTCGAAATCGACCGCGCCACCTATCGTCGCACCGCCGCGGGCGTGCGCGCTGAAGTGTTTGCCAAGGCTGATAACAGCTCGACCCTGTGCTTTCGCGAAAGCGTCGCGCTGCTCCCTGGTCCGCCGCTGACGCCATGCCAGACCAATCTGTTGGGCGACAACAACGGACTGTTCTTCGGCCAACGCCTTGGTACTGGCGCAGTCCCACCGGTGGTGGTTGTGACCGCGACCAACCCGACCGGAACGACCCGTCCAACCGCCGTGTCGGCGAAACTTACCGACGTGGTGAAAGTGCAGACTGCACGTTACAACTGGGCCAACCACAGCCTGCTGATCGAAGCGACATCGACCGATGAAGTGGCGATCCCGGACATGGTTGCCCAGGGCTACGGACGCCTGTCGAAAACCGGCACCCTGCAACGCATCACCGTCGCCGACCTGACTCAGCCACCGGCCACCGTGACGGTGAAGTCCGCCGCTGGCGGCAGTGACACCGAAGCCGTCGTGGTCGTAGGCAATGCGCCGGACACCGGTGAAAACCAGGCCCCGCTGACCGTCGCTGACGCAGGCGCCACCAGTTTCGGTGTGCCAGTCACCCTCAACCTGCTGACCAACGACAGCGATCCTGACGGCGACACACCGCTGGGTATCACCGCGTTGACGCAACCGGCGGCCGGCCAAGGCACCGTCGTTCTCAACGGCACCACATCGGTGGTTTACACCCCGCCAGCCGTAGTGAATGCACCGCTGACCACCACCTTCACCTACAAGGCGCAGGACGCCAAGGGCCTGGCTTCGGCCAACCCGGCAACCGTGACGATTACTGTCGCGCCGAACCAGGCACCGACCGCCGTAGCCGACAGCATCGCCACATTAGGGGTAGCCATCCCGATCAACGTGCTCGCCAACGACAGCGATCCGGAAGGCAACGTACCACTGGCAGTGAACAGCCTGACTCAACCGGCCGCCGGCCGCGGTACGGTCAGCACTAACGGCGCGGTGGTCACCTACACCCCACCGGCCACCGTGACCACGGCGTTCACCACGACCTTCACCTACATCGCCCGGGACAGCGTAGGCGCCCTGTCGACGCCGGCCACGGTCACGGTGCAAGTGTCGCCACGGCCAGCGACGGAAAACTTCGCGGTCACCGTTTCTACCGTGCAGGCGCGTTCCGGCGGTCGCTTCAACTGGGACTTCACCGGCACTTCTTCAGTGACCACTGGCAACACCATCACTGTGCAAGTCACCACCCCGACCGGGCTGGTAACGCTGGGCACGACCACGGTGCCGTTGACCGGACGCTGGCGGCTGACGCTGGCGAACACGTTGATAGTGCCATCGGCTAATCCGACCGCAACCATCCGTTCGTCCCAAGGCACCGTGCGCACGGTCTCGGTAAACACACTCTGACCCTGCGCCCCGCCCACCTTCCGGTGGGTGGGGCAAAGGCTCGGCCACATCAACACAGGACAACGCCATGAACACGCCGACCGCCGCCCTGCTTTGCCTGCTCGCCTTGTGCGCCAGTGCGGGTGTACGCGCCGACGACTTAATGGAAAACGATGACCTGGCGCCCACCAGCATCGACCTCGGCGAACTGCCACCCCCCGTGGGCCAGCAAGCCCTGATCGAGCAGATCGGCCAGGCCAACGTCGCCCTGCTCTCTCAGAACGGTCAGTCGCTGCTTGGGCGGATCGTTCAGTCAGGCAGCAATCAGGAGGCGTACATCCTGCAACAAGGCAGCGACCTGATGGCTTTGATCACCCAGAACGGTTCCGGCAACGCCGCTTCGATCACGCAAAACGGCAGCCACAACCGCGCGCAGATTTCGCAAAACGGCAACAACAACGACGCCAGCATCGACCAGGCCGGCGCGGGGCTGCAAAGCGCCGTGACCCAGTCGGGCAACGGCATGAGCGTCTCGGTCAAGCAATACCGCTAAAGCACTGCAACCCCTTGGAGATATCATCATGTTCAAATTGACGCCCCTCACCGCCGCGATCCTGGTCATGATCAGTGCCCAGGCCATGGCCGACGACAGCCTCTCCACCCAGAACCAGGCCGGTACCGCCAACATCGCCGATGTGAAACAGCTACAGGCCCCGTTCAGCACCGCCACCCAGACCCAGCTCGGTCAAGGCAACGACGCCGCTGCCGTGCAAGACAACGCCACCAGCGTCATCACCCAAGATGCCGTCGGTGACTACAACGCCGGTTACGCCGAGCAACTGTTCGAAAACAACGGTGTGATCACCCAGCAACAGGTCGGCGCGTTCAACACCAGCCACGCCAGCCAGTCGCTCGGCTTCGGCGCCGGCAACCAGGCGCTGCAACAACAGCAAGGCACCGGCAACTTCTCGTTCGTCTATCAGGACTCGCAGAACGGCAGCGAAGGCAAAACCTTGCAGTTCGGCGACGGCAACGAAGCCAACATCGAACAACTTTACGAAGGCGTGGGCAACAGCTCAGTGATCACCCAATACGGCACCGCCAACTACGGCACCGCCGAGCAGGTCCTCCACAACGGCGGGCAGATCGGCATCAACCAGGCCGGCGAAAGTAACTACGCCTACGCCGACCAGCGCAACGGCACGGGCGGCAACATCACCGTCAACCAGTTGGGCAACATGAACGGCAGCGAAGTCTGGCAAGACTCGCAACTGGCCAGCCAAGCCACCATCAACCAATACGGCGACAGCAACGAAACGGTGGTCGACCAAAGCTTCGGCGAAAACAACAACGCCGCCGTCACCCAGATCGGCAATACCAACGCGATCTATGCCGACCAGTTCGAGTCGGTCAACTCGACGCTGGCGCTCTATCAAGTCGGCAACGGCAACGTGCACTTCACCTACCAGAACGGCGACAGCCACGTGCTGACCGCCACCTCCGTTGGCAACGACAACAAGGTCTACGCCAGCAACTGGAAAGGCCCGCAATCGGGTGGCCAGTTCGGCAGCGCCCAACGCGCGACGGTCACCCAGGCCGGCAGTGGCAACATCGCCAACTTCACTCAGGATGGGGTCGGCCAGATCATGAACACTAGCCAGACTGGCACCGGCAACAAAACCACGGTCAGTCAGGCTGATTCCTACAACGAGTTGTATTTTGATCAGAACGGCAGCGACAACATCCTCATCGCCGACCAGCGCGGGACTACCAACCTGGTGCAGGGCTCGTCGAACGGCACCGGCAACAGTGCTGAGTTTGATCAATCCGGGACTGGCAACCAGGCGTACACCGCGCAGCTGTATGGCAGCGACAACATGATCACTGTTAAGCAGGCGGATACGATGAACGTGGCGTATGTGACCCAGGGGGGGATGGGGAACATCGCCAATGTCGATCAGAGTGGGGTTACGCAGACGGCGAATATTCAGCAGTTTGGGTCGGCTAACCAGGCGAGTGTTTTGCAGCAGTAAGGGTTGGGTGTTGATGGGCCGCGATTCTCTGGTTAAGGGGGGGGTCGCGGTTTTTTTGTAGGCTGACGTAACCACACGCGAGGCTTGTCAGATCAGCCGAGTCCTACAGAAAAAAGAAAGCTTTTAGTAAATCGGTGGTGTTTTCCTACCACTTCTGGCGGTTGGCCGTCGGAAGTACGGCGTCTAGGATTCTTCGGGACAAATTGATCCTCATGGAGCTTGACCAACGTGCTATTCATCCAGCCAGCGACGACAGCAAATGCTTTACCGAATAGACTTCGAGGCATTAAACCCGGAGGTGCCATGATCGACCCGTCTTTAATCGACCCACTGTGCCCAGTCGTTTCAGATCTTGACCTTGAAGAGCAAGCTGCGAGCTATGATCGCTGGTTGATCGCCAAAGTGCAGGCTTCTATGAATGATCCACGACCGAGCATTCCAAATGATCAGGTTATGGTCGAGATGCGTGCCCTAATGGAAGCAAAGCGTAAAAAATACGATGCAGGTTGAGTGGCAGCCCGAAGCTCGGGCTGAACTCCTGAAAATCCTTGATTACATCAGTGACCGGAACTTAGTAGCGGCTGACAGACTTTCCCAAGCTATCGAAGGTGCTACGGTTACCCTTGCTCAACATCCACACCTCTATCGAATAGGTCGAGCGCCCGGCACTCGCGAGATGGTTGTGCACCCCAACTACCTGATCATTTATCAAGTGGTGGGTCGGATAAATATTTTGAGCATTTTGCATGCGCGTCAGGAATATCCATAACGCAGACCGAAAAATGCCGGCAGATCAAACGTAATTATTTTGTTAACGACAAAAACGCGACCTTTTCGAGGATCGCGTTTTTTGTTTCCCATCCTTCCTGAGTTATGGGGGACTCTTGGATGGTGATTCCGGGCAACTCAAAGATTCAGCCCAGTCCTGCACTGCTTGATCATCAATAACGCGACCAGCATCCACATCGGCCAACGCTTCCAAGGTCAGACGGCGCTTTTCTACTTCCTGATCGTTTTGGATCTTCGGGGAATTAGCCATCCTTCAACTCGACGTGATCGAGGGCTTGATTGACGGCCAGTTCGCCCAGCATCACGACTTGTGCAATACCGAGCGCGGTCTTGCGGTGTGAGGGCGGCAGCAAAGCAGCGAAGTTGTTGAGCATTTCACTGGCCGAGCCGAGGGTTTCGCTGGCGTTGGCTAGCAGGGATTCGGTGTTGTACCTGGGGTTAGCGAAGTACATGGCTTCCGGCTCGTTGGTGCTGGCCATGATGCCGGGGTCGGGACGGAGGTAGTAATCGAGGGCGCGGTCGGCGGCTTCGTGGAGTTTCTTGCTGTCGACTGAGACGTAGGGGGATGTGGTGTCGGGGGTGGTTTCGGATTCTGGCGGGTTGGGTGTTGGTTTTTTCATGATTATTTACCCTGTATGACGGTTATAGCTGGCCCCCATTCGGTTTCCAAGCGAATAGGTGGCAGCTGTACGCAGGTTGGAAACCCGGGACAGAGGCAACCCGGCAGACACAAGGTCTCCCACGCACAGCCGCCATAACAAAGTGCACACAGTGAAGGTGCGCAAGGATACGTTATGAATGGCGCTTGTGCGCTCTGTAGTTACTCGGGTTTCCACGCCCGGTCGCTGATTTGGCAGCGACGAACACAGGCTAGAGACCGGACGTCCGACGGACAACCTGAAAACATTGTGGGAAGGTTCCGCGAATTCGAAACACCGTTAAACATCCAGAATTGAAATACGCAAAGGCAGGAGCTGCCGCAGGCTGCGATCTTTTGATTTTTCAAAAGCAAGATCAAAAGATCGCAGCCTGCGGCAGCTCCTACAGGGATGCGTACAACCCCAAGAAATTGGCCGGCTGTCAGGCCGCCATCGCTGGCAAGTCGAATCGTCACACCGCAGCTCCGACAGAAAAGCAAAATCAGAACCCACACCGATTGGATGCATTCATAAAGGATGGGCGGTGCCAGGCAAACGCTTTGCGATAGCGGGAAATTTGATATTGGTAATCCGCGACTTCCTGATGAAAAGGTCGCGGATGTTTATGTGCTGGTGAACACTCAGCTCTTGTTGCTCTTTGTGATAACGAACCACATTCCCGTGTATTCAAGCGTGATCGATGAGTAAGTCAGGTCGCCGACTATCCGCTGGACGCCCAGCTTGGAGTTGAAATTCGCAATAGAGTCATGGAACACGTCCATGACGATTTTCTTGTTTTCCTCCACCGGGATATCAGGGTTGAGTGCCTCAGTCGTCGCAAGCAAAACGGTCAATATCCGCCGTTGCTCTTCCTCGCTTCCGCTCGGCGAAAAAATCATCAGGGTCACGCCATCTACATTGGCATCATTAGTATCAATGGTTCCCTGCATCAGCAGATCCTTGCTCAATTGATACAAGAACGTCGGCTGGGCTCCACCTGTCCGTACTTCAAAGTCGGCGATTTTAAAACTTTTATCGTATCGGCCAATGGCAGCGTTGAACGCATCATGGAATTCGGGAGCAGTCAGCCCCAACGAGGTTGCTGAAGGTGCAGCGTTGCGGTTGGCGCTGGCGGACACCACCTCAGATCTACCGGCGTGCTGAATTTGGGTTGAGAGATAGGTCAGAAGAGCGAAGGACAGCGACGTCAGCAATATCCCCGTCAGAAAACTGCTCAACCGGCCAGGGACGTTGCCGGTTTTTTTGTTCCTGTATACCTTCGGTGCTATCAGGCCAACCACCCCATAAACGGCAAACACGACGGTCAGCACAAACACCAGCCCGAACAATATGAGCACTTATTCATTCCTTTTGATTTGCGTTGCGAAAGTGATGGCATTCTAACGTCACCCCTCCCAAAAATCTCGCCTGCGCCTGCAGGTGAGGCATTGCCTGCAGACTGGTTCCTACAGTTTGGATTCGGTGTATTCAGACAGGAATGGGGCGGCGGTCAGCCGCTATCGCGAGCAGGCTCACTCCTACAAGAGCAAGAGCAAGAGCAAGAGCAAGAGCAAGAGCAAGAGCAAGAGCAAGAGCAAGAGCAAGAGCAAGAGCAAGAGCAAGAGCAAGAGCAAGAGCAAGAGCAAAAGATCGCAGCCTTCGGCAGCTCCTACAGTAAACGCGCCCGCCATTAGGCCGAGTGTCAGCTCGCCTGCTCTTGATCTTGATCCACCAGCGACGTCGGAAGGCTTCGTTCCGGGATTGATCCGGGCGTGGGAGCGCAGCGACCGTTTGGCGCAGCCAAACACAGCGAGAGGAGGTGCAGCGAAGCAAACCGTAGGCGCTGCGCCCGGATCGATCCCGGAGCGAAGGAACCCCGAGCCTCAGCGAGCGGGCCGCACGTAGGAGCAAGCGTTTTTTTGCTTACTTTTTTTAGGCGTTTGTAAAAAAAGTGAGTCGCCGTAAGGGCGAAACCCTAAGCAGCCATTACCGCAGCAACGGATATGTACTCAATCAACAAGAACCTGGTCGGCCCAAAGGCCGCCATGTTCACTCAGCGTCAGCCTCAGCCTCCGGATCCACTTTGTTCTGACTCAAATACCGATTCAACACATCATCCTGCCCAGGCACAGAAGCGTCCCCCGCCACCTGCCACAACCGCCGCTCGATCCCTTGGGCCACCATATGCCCCACCGCCGCCTCAATCGCCGACAACACACAAAGCTGCGCCGGCTCGTTAGTCGTGTAACCCACCTCGGCCTCAAGCAACTTCTTGAACTCGATAAACTTGAACACCCCGGCACTGCGCGCCACCGAATAAATCGTCTTGCTGGTCATCACATTCGACAACACCTGCCCGCTACGCACATCCACCGCGCGCAGATTCACGGTCACCTGATCCACCCGATACTCCCGGGAAATATCAATCCCCAGATACCGCGCCCCTTCCCCACCGCTACGCACGTTCGTGTCATAAGCGATGATCCCGCCCTCAAGCATCATGTTCGCCGCCTGCAACGGTGGCAGCTCACCCTGAATATTCACCGGGGTATTGGGCTTTTTCTGCGACGCGCGAATGATCTTGCGCTCAGTCAGCAGGTTCTGCAGCCCTTCACGCTCCAGCACCACAAACCAGCCACTGGCCTGCATCGCGTCCATCAACATCGACGCCGCGCCCTGGGTCACGCTGGTGGAAAACGAACTGGCCGGCGTCGGCTTGTACTGCCCGGTCTGATCACGGAAACCGTACACCACCGCCATCAAGCGCCCCTTGGGCCGCGGCATCTTCAGCAAGTCATAGTAGGTCGACGCCCGTGGTGTCAGGGTCGGGGTTTCGGTGTCCTGCTCGGCCGACATCGGCTCGCGCAGACTGCACCCTTGTAATGTCGCCAACATCAGCCCTAGCGCGATTATTTTTTTCATGTCCAGCACTCCCCGGAACCGTCAGCCCGTCATGGGTTGAGGCCGTTCACCTGAATTTCCGAAATTTCACCGGTCACCCGATCGGTCACTTCAATGCTCAGTGCCCCGGAGTCGTCGATGACGTTGACGATAAAAGAGTCAGTGGACAGGCTCCCCGTGTTGCCGGTGGAGATGTTGTCCAGCAACTGCCCTAGCAGCCGCGATTGCAATTGACTGGTGAAGCGCTCCAACGCCGAAGTGCCGGCCACGCTCGAACGGCTCTTGAGGTCCGGATCGTCGTGATCGTTTTGCGCCTGGGCGTTGTTGAGCAACCAGGTGCCGTTCAACGGGTTGCCGCCGAACGACGGATTGACCGGCGTGTAGACAAGCTCGGTGGCCTGGACGGCGGCAGCGCTGGCGAGGCCGACCAACAACCCCGAGATCCAGAATCCGCTGCGCCGTGAGAACGTTGTGGTTTTCATAATTCGTCCTTCTCAAGGTCGGTGGTGTCCTGCAACAGTGCCTCCAGCTTGCGCTGGACAACCTGGCGTCGAACCCAGTCGGCGGCCGCGTAGGCCTCGTCCTTCAGTTCCACGGTATTCGGCGGCAGGAAGCGCCGATAAACCAGGCGTTGCTGATATTCCACGGTCACCAGGCTGCCCCAGCGCGCGTCGGGCCGCTCGCGCACCACCAGGTTGAAATCCATCTTGCTGGTGTCGCGCAGGCGTTCACTGAACGAGTAATAAAAGTCGTGGCCGATGTGCGAGATCGTGTCGTCGACGATGAAGCCCATCAATTCATCTTCTTCACCGGCATGGGCGCAGCACGCCACCACGGTGAGGGCCAGCGCGCACCACCATTGGCGAGTCATGGTTGCAACGCCTGCGGCAAGTTCGACTGTCCCTTGGCCGGGCCACTGGTGCCGTCGAGGAAGGCTTTTTCAGCGACGAACTGCCAGTCCGAATAACGCTGCATGCCTTCGAAATCCGACCACTGCGTGGGGAAGCCCGATTGCTTCATTGGCACCTCGGTCGAAGGGCTGTTGAGACCGGTGATGCGTCCGTCAAAACCGCGCTGCAATGCCCATTCGCCTTGGCCGATCGGGTCCGGATAGAGCTGACGCAGGTGATGCCGCGCTTCGGGAAAACGCTGATCGTCGAGCAGGTCAGCAAGCTCTTTCGGGTACTGCGCCAGGCCCGGCGAACTGCGGTAGTAGCTGCGCAGCGCCTGGGCATACTGGGTGCCGACCCAGAGCAATTGCTTCTCGCGGTCGCGGCGCGATGCGGTCAACCATAATTCGCCCGCACTCGCCAGACCCATGCCCATCACGACGATCAGAAACAGCACGCCCAGGTAGGTGAAACCGCCCTGCTGCGCGTGTTTACCACTCGGCATATTGGCTGCCATCACGCGCCCTCCCGGTAGCACCGCTCTTGATGTCGGCCACGCCGCCCGCCACACCGTCCGGTGGCGCGATCAGCACCCACTGGTCTTTGCGTTCGGTGATCGGATCCAGTGGTGCGTTGCGCAGGTAACGTTGCTCGATCAATTGCTCGATGGAGTCGGGATAACGACCGGTGTCACCGTAGAAGTGGTCCAGCGCTTCGCGCATCGCCGACAGGCTTTGGCGCAAGGTGGTTTCCTTCGATGCCTCGAGACTGTTGAAGTAGCGCGGCAGCGCAATGGTCATCAGCGTGGCGATAATCGCCATCACCACCATCAGCTCCAGCAAGGTAAAACCTTTTTCGCGGCGCATGAGGTTCACCACTCGCGGTAGGCGATGCCGTTGAGGCCTTTGCCGCGTGCCACGGAGTAGACGTCGAAAACGTCCTCGCCATCGCGCGGGTTTTGAGCCGAACTGTTGTAGGCGCGGACGCCCCAACCCCCTTCGTCATCACGTTTGGCCGGCACCAGCGGATCACGCGGGATACGGCGCAGAAAGTAGAACTTGGCGCCTTTGGCACTGCGCACATCGCGCACGCCTTCGACCAGTATTTTCAGGTTCGGCGGGTAGCCGCTGCTGTTCAGCGACTTCTCGATGTAACCGGCATCGAATGCGCGTTTGTAGGCGTCGATACCATCGCGAATCTGATACAGCGCGGTGCGCAATTCCTGCTCCTTGCCACGCCGCACCAGGGTCTCGGTCAACGGCGCGGCCATGCTCGCCAGCAAGCCAATCAGGGCCAGCGTCACCACGACTTCAATCAAGGTAAAACCGCGCTGAGAGGCGTTCATGATCAAGGCTTCTCGACAGTGACACGGGTCGCCACGGCCGACTCACCGACAGCGCGCGGCTGTGTGGCTGGCGTTGGCGTGGTGGAGGTCTGCATCGAGCGATCCGGCGCCTGAATGTGCATGCTGGTTTCGGTGCCGGTGGAGAACTCCATGTCCGACGGGCTCTGGTACGGCAGGTTGCGCACGATCCGTGGGGTGATCGACAGCACCAGCTCCGACTTGCCGACGGTGTCCTTGTTGCTACCGAACAAGCGGCCCAGACCCGGAATATCGCCCAGACCCGGAATTTTGTTGCCGGTCGCGCCGTGGTCGTTGCGCATCAGCCCCGCGAGGATCTGTGTTTCGCCGTCGTGCAGGCGCAGTGTGGTCTGTGCGTTGCGGGTGTCGACCTGCACCGGAATCGTGCCCTGGCGGGTCGGTTCCAGCGGCGTGGCGTTGCTCACTTCGAGGGCAATCTTGATCGCCACTTCGTTGTTCAAATGCACGGTCGGCTGCACTTCGAGTTTCAGACCGACATCCAGATAAGTGACGCTTTCGGTGATCACCGGGCCTTGGGTCGACGGCACCGAAGTGGCACTGATGATCGGCACGCGCTGACCGATGTGGATACGCGCCTGTTCACGGTTGCTGACACGGATCACCGGGCTTGCCAAGGTATTGATGTCGTTGTCCTGCGCGTTGATCTTGGCTTGCGGCGATGGCGAGATGCTGATGCGGCTGGAGTTGATGCCCTTGAGCTGATCGAGCAGCGTCACCGCCGAGCCGTCGCTGTTGACCACGCCGAAAGTGTTTGGCCATTGCAGGCCGAGGTCGAGAATGCGCTGGGTGGCAACCTCCATCACTTCAACTTCGAGCACCACTTCCGGGTTGGACTGGTCTTGCGATTGCAGAAGTTTTTCGGCCATGCGCACGGCGTCTTCGGTGTCGCGCATGGTCAGGGTGTTGAGGCGCTCGTCGACGAATACGTCGCGGGTCTTGAGCATGGTCTTGACCATGTTCAGCGCGGTGTTGGCGTCAATGCTGGTCAGGTAAAAGGTGCGCATCACCAATTCCTGGTAATCCTTCACTTTCTGCGGCGAGTCCGGGTAGATCAGCAAGGTGTTTTCGTTGACCACTTTCTGATGCAGCTGATTTTGTTGCAGCAGCAACGCCACAGCATCTTCGATACGCACGTCACGCACGAAGATTGTGGCTTTCATGTCGGGACGCAGGTCTTTGTCGAAGATGAAATTCAACCCGGCAACCTGCGACAGCACTTCGAAAATGGTCTTGAGGTTGGCGTCGCGAAACTCCAGGGTCACCGGCCGGTCGAGCTTGGTGCGCAGTTGCGGATAGGCAATCACGTTGCGGCTCTGCACCAGACGGATGTTGCCTTGCAACTCCAGCGCGCCGTCGTTTTTCGGGTCGAGTTCGAGGATCTGTTTGACCTGGCGGTCGGCGCCGTAGATGTCGCCGCGACGCAGGTCACCCCGGGCCAGTTCGAGCTTCTCGTCCATGCTGCGCAGGTATTCGAGTTGACGCAGCGCATCCTGGGCGCGGCGGTTGTTCGGCTCGATGGTCAGCACGCGACTGTAAGCGGTGCGGGCCGAAGCGAAATCGCGGCGTGAGCGGTCGGTGTCGCCCGAGGTCAGCAGTGCGGTGATTGCCTTGGCTCGGCCGCTGTTGAGCAACAGGTGCAGTTCGGTATCACGCGGATTTTCGCGCAAACCTTCCTCGACCCGCGCCAGACCCGCCTCGTACTGGCCCTGTTCGATCAGGTCGGCGGCTTCCTTGTTGGCCACTTGCGCGGAGCTGCACGCCGTCAGCCCGGCACACAGGCCAAGGCTCATCAGCAAACGGGATCGGTTCATTGCGTACTCCCCACAGACAAGGTCTGCGACAAATGCAAAGGCAGGTAGACCAGACTCAGTTCCAGATCGGAAATGCCGGTGATCTTCCAGGTGTCGTCGATCACATCCCCGTTGCGCACGACGTAGATTTTTTCGCCGTTCTGCAAAAACACTTGCAGGTCGCTGCGGTCATGCAGCTTGCCGACGAACTGAAACGGCACCGGTGGCAGGCTCGGGGCTTGCACCACGGGTGTGAGATTGACGGCTGTTTCGGTGACCGTGGCCAGGGTTGGCGCGGCCTTCCACGATTTCCCGGCGAACAGATCGCCCGCCGGGGTCAGGTCCTTGATGACTGCTGTTTTGGCCTTTGTGGTGTTTGCCGGCAAGGCGCCACGGGCTGCGGTTTTCGCCGGGGTGGCCACGGCAACATCCGTCGAATCCGCGTCGTCGCTCGGCGAAAAATATTCCGGCAACCAGGCCAGCGCAGCCGTCACGCCGAAGAACGCCACCCAACCCGTCACGCGCTTGGTATTCATCACGACCTCGACAGATAAAGGGTCATACGGATCCGGCCGTTAAGGTCGGTGTCGCCAATCTTCTTGCGTTGAAACTCGACGTCTTCCACCACCACCGCCGGCAACTGGCCGAGCAAGGCGTGCAGGAAGCGGCGCAGTTGCGGGTAACTGCCACGCACCGGCAAGAGGATCTGATAGCGCGCCAGATGGGTTTTCGGATCGATGCCGAGGGCGTATTCACCGCGCGCCAGGGTGATGTGTTCTTGCGCCGCAAGGGCGTAGATGCGGTCGATGGCCACGGTGGCCTGCGGCTGCGACGGCAGTTTGTTGCGAAAATCATCGAGTTGGCGTTGCGGCACCACCGGCGGCGCGATGCTGCCATCCTCGACTTTGGCCAGGTAGGCACTGGCTTCATGCGTCTGTTGGCTGAGGTGCTGCAACGATTGCCAGCCCGGCAGCAAGCCGCCCAGTGCCCAGGCGAGCGCGATCAATACCAGCGCCAGCCCGGCCAGGCCCGGCAGGCCGAGGCCTTGCAAATATTCGTGAACGATCAGTCTAGGGATTCGCATCGCCAATCTCCCAAGTCGCCGACAGGTTGAACTGCACCGGTTGCTCCGGCGATTTGACGACGATTTCATGGCTGAGCAGCGACACGTCGGACAGCTCGTCACTGGCCTCCAGGCGCTTGTGGAAATCCAGCATCGCTGGCAGATCACGTGCTTCAGCGCTGATCCGCACTTGCCCCTTGCGGGCATCCGGGGTCAGGGTCAGCAAGGCAACATCGTCGCGCGGCATGCTTTCGAGCATCGCAAACAGACGTTCCCAAGGGCGGCGCAACTGCTGCGAGACCTTGCGCATTTCGGCGAGGTTCTGCGCTTGCTCGCGGGTTTCGGCCGGGCTCAAGGTACTTTTACTTGCACTATCGCCGGTGAGCTGGCGTTGCGTGGTTTGCAAATGACCTTGCTGCTGTTCGGCTTGGGTATCGAGATGCTGTTGCACGCCCAGACACAGCAGCGCCAGCAACACACCGCCGCCGAGCAGGCTCCAGCCCAACGGGCCGGAACGGCGACGTGGCTGAAAGTCGAGATTCAGGGCGCGCATGTCAGGCCACCGCCCGGGACATGACGTACAAGCCGTCACGCACGGTCATCGCGTTGTCTTCGAGGGTGCGCAATTGCACGCCCGCCACTTGCGGCTGCGCATCGAGGCGCGCCGGTGCATGCAGATAAACGTTGAAGGCGCGTTCGCTGGTCGACGCCTGCAATTGCCGTTCGCGGCCGATCAAGGCATTGAGCGCTGCGTCGCTGTCACTGCCGCCCACCGAGCGCACGCCGGCCCAGCGCCCTTCCCGCGCCAGCAGCAAGACGCTGCGCTGCGGTTCGGCGACAACGAACAAGAAGTCGCCGGCCTCGAGGCTTTTATCGAAACGGTTGAACGCCGTCATCAGATACGGCTGCACCGAATGCAGGCGCAGACGGCGACCGCTGACCAGGGCTCGCAGGCGATCAAGCAAGTCTTGCGGCAAGGCGCTGGCGATGCGGTCGCACCCTGCCGGTTCGGCGGACAGCACCAACCCCCAGGTTTGCGTCGGTGCGCCGAACAGGTCTTCGAAACACAGTTGTGCGAAGCCGCGCAGTTCTTCAGGGCTACTGATGTGCGCGCTCCATGGCACCAGGCAGAACCGGCAGAAGTGGCTGGAAATCACCACGCTCAACTCGGCACCGGCGCGGGCGTGTTCACCGAGCAGACGGTCAAGGGTATCCAGCGCCACCGCGTAGCTCTGGAAGCCTTCGTCGATGTAACCGACGCTGCCCAGCCACAAGGTTTCGCTACCCCGCCGCTGCCCCAGGCCGACACCGCTGGCGCCGAGCACGGCGACAAATTGATCACGCGATAAAAGTGACACGATTGATCTCCTCCAGCGTGGTCCGACCTTGCTCCACCAGCTCCAGCGCCGATTCGCGCAACAGGCGCAAACCACGGGCACAAGCCAGGGCTTTGATTTTGGTAATCGGTTGGCGCTCGACGATCATCTGGCGCAGTTCGTCGTCCAGGTGCAGCAGCTCGGCAATTGCCGTGCGCCCGCGATAACCGCTGCCCCGGCAATGACCGCAGCCCTTGCCGTGGACGAAGTGGTAGTGATCGACTTTCTGCGGATCGAGGCCCGAGGCGCGCAGTTCTTCATCGCTCGGATTGACCGGCGTGCTGCAACTGGCGCACACCAGTCGGATCAGGCGCTGAGCGAGAATCGCGTTGAGCGCCGAGACCAGGCTGTAGGGGTCGATTTCCATTTGGGTGAAGCGGCCAATCACGTCGAAGACGTTGTTGGCGTGGATGGTGGTGAACACCAGGTGGCCGGTGAGTGCCGATTGCACGGCGATCTGTGCGGTGTCCGGATCGCGGATTTCACCGACCATGATCTTGTCCGGGTCGTGACGCAGGATCGAGCGCAGACCACGGGCGAAGGTCAGGCCTTTTTTCTCGTTGACGGGGATCTGCAGGACGCCGGGCAACTGGTATTCGACCGGGTCTTCGATGGTGATGATCTTGTCCACACCGTGGTTGATCTCGGTGATCATCGCGTACAGCGTGGTGGTCTTGCCGCTGCCGGTGGGGCCGGTCACCAGCACCATGCCATAGGGTTCGGCGGCGAGGCGACGGAGCTGGCGCAGGGTCTCGTCTTCAAAGCCCAGCGCCTGCAATTGCACGCCGCAGACCTTGTCGGCCAGATCCTGTTTGTCGAGCACCCGCAACACCGCGTCTTCGCCAAAGATGCTCGGCATGATCGACACGCGAAAATCGATCTGCCGGCCACTGATGCCGATCTTGAAACGACCGTCCTGCGGCACGCGCTTCTCGCCGATATCCAGTTCGGCCATGACTTTGACCCGCGAGATCACCTGCTCGGCGAACTCGGCGCCCTGAACCTTGCTGATGTTGTTGAGCACGCCGTCGATGCGGTACTTGATCACCAGGCCGTGGCCGGTGGTGCCGAGATGGATGTCACTGGCGTGCATTTTCAGCGCGTCGTAGAGGGTCGAGTTGACCAGTTTCACCACGCTGCTGGCGTCTTCGCTGATGCTGGTCAGGGACAGGCATTGCAGGGTGTCGATTTCGCTGTGGGTGTCGCCCTGGGCGTTCAGCGATTCGACGGCGTGGAAGCTTTCTTCGTGGCGAGCCAGATAAGCCTTGAGGTCGTCGGCGTGCACCAGATACAGCGGCGCGCCGTGCAGGCAGTCGTCGATCCAGGCCAGCCGCGCCGAATCGAAGGGGTCGGCGAACACACCGATGACTTCGTCGTTGTGGCGCAGCAGGATGAATTCACGCTTGAGGCATTGTGCGAGGGTGACCCGGTCGAACACCGGTGTCGCGGCAAACAGGCCGTCGGTGTCGAGCACCGGGTAATGCAGGGTCGCGCCGAGGCAATCAATGAACGGCATCGGCGCCAGTTCGCAGAGCACGCCGAGCGCATCCAGCACCCGTTCGCCGGAACTGGCGGCCCGCGCCCGGGCCTGGGACAGTTGTTCACTTGAAAAACTGGATGCAACGCTTTGCGCAACCTGCGGTTCGACGACAACGGACAGACGATCCATGGCTTGCTCTCCAACACCCGGGGCTTGAGGCCCTGACGGCGCGGGAGGCAATTGCGGCGAGTGCCGGAACGTCTATCGCGCCATTACTCCCCGGTGAGCATTTGATCGTCGTCCGGTGCCAGGGTCGCCAACCTGTTTCTTCGGCGATCCGCCAGCACCCAACTGCCATCGTACAACTGCAACGGGAAGCTCTCGGTCCTGCTCTGGCGTCGTTCGACGAAGCCCTCGGAAGGGCTCGCACCGGGTTTCGCTTCGCGCTGGATGCCCAGAAGGTCGCAGACAGCTCGGGCCAGTTCCGCCAATGGAAACGGTTTGAACAGGATGTGGCTGACGTCCAGTTGCCGCGCCCGCTCACAGACTTCAGCGGTCGGGTGACCCGTTATCAGCACAAAATGGCACGTCCTGTTCTGGCGGACCGCGTCGAGCACCTCAAAGCCTTCCATATCGGGCAAGCGGTAATCGAACACCAACACTTGGGGAGCGAACGCCTCGGCCAAGCCGATACCCGTCGCGCCGTCATGTGCAATCCGGACGTCCAGCCCTTGCGCCGACAGATAATCCTGCAGGTTCTGTGCAAGCAGCTGTTCGTCTTCGACAACCAGTACTTTGTTAACCAAGGTCGACTCCTTGAAACCTGCAAGTCCGAAAACTGAACCCGCTGAAGTGCGCCTTACAATGGCTAACGCACACTTCATGCCAGGCTGAGTGCCGGTAAATTTAAGTCTTCATGTCCTTGAATTTCATGACAATGCCCGCTCGTCCCGGTACCCCGTTCCCCAGAAACGGGGAAGCACCTGAATGGGCATCGAAGCCATTCCCCACTGTTGGGGGGGAACCTTCAATCGTCGTCAGTTCGTTCAATCCTGTTCTGCGCCCGTAATTGCGCGAGCACCTGGCGACGAGCCTGGGTCTGTTGCTGTCGGGCGCGCTGCGTCCGAGCTGTTTCAAGCCCCTGCAAATCTGGGACATCGCCCACCTCCAAGTGGTTCGCCACATAGATCAAATGCCAGCCGAATGGCGAGCGTACCGCATCGCTGGCGAAGATTGCGCCATCAATGATAGAAGCTCGCATCTTCATCAAGCGTAGACGCGCCGCCGCATCTGTGGCGGCATCCGCTTGCGGTTCGACCCGAACCAGCAGGTGCCGCGGTTGCAAAGTGTTGGCGCGGATCAGTTGGGCGAACATTTGCTGCGCGGCCAGTTCACGGCGGGTGTACTCGGTGAACGAGGCTTCATCGAAACCGGCATCCTGCAAACGCCGCACGAATCGTTCGTTGCCGCCGATGGCCTGGCGGGTTTGCTCGACTTGCTGCTGCACCGTTTGGTCATCGATTTGCAGGCCGCGTTTGCGTGATTCCTGCCAGAGCAATTCCTTGTCGATCAGCGCATCGAGTGCGGCCTGACGCAGCTGTTTATAGGCCTTGGGACTGCGAATGCTCGCCACTGCGCGGCCCTGATCCTCCAGGTATTCAGCAAAAAATCGCTCAAGACGAAACTCGGAAATCTCTTCGCCATTGACCCGCGCAGCCGCCGGACCATTACTGGCGAAAGCCATCGGCAACCAGCACGTCAGCAGTATTAACAGCATCTTGAGCTTCATGAGCAGAGCCTCCATTCAGGGGCTGGCGACAATCGGTTTGTAGGGTGCAACCAGATAGAAACGCTGATCGGGCAAATCCACGGTGACCACATGTGCGCCGCTCAAGCCCAGACGTCGTCCGGGGCCGAAGCTGATGCGCGGGGTCAGGCCGGTGTCGAAGTCGTGCAGGCCTTCCAGCGCTGCCACCAGTTTCTCGCGGCTGGCGTCACGTCCGGCCTGCTTCATGCCTTCGCCGAGCAGCAGCATCGAGGCGTATGCGCCGACTTGCAGCACCGCATGCTGGGCGCCGAGGCCTTGATGCTCGCGCAGCAGCGTCAGGGCCATGCGGCCGGTCTGGGTCCAGTCGCTGGGAACGAAGGGATAGGCGAGGAACACCCGCCGTGAAAATCCTTGCGGCACGTTCAACAGATCCCCGGCCACCTGGCTCGACGCCGCGAACAGATACGGCACCTGCCCGGCACGCTGCAAACCCGCCGCCAAATGGCTGAAGCCGCCGCCGCTGCCCAGGTAGAACACCGAGCGCGAGCCCAGCGGCAAGCTGTCACCTGTCGGGTCGTAGGCCTGAATCTGGACGTTCTGCCAGCCGTTCCTGTGCAAATACTCGCCAAGCACTTTGGCTGTCTGCGCCTGCGCCGGGTCGTCGAGATAAGCGATGAGTGTCGGCCCTTGCAACACGCGCAGGCTGGCGGTCGCGTAATCGGCCAGAGCGATCAACTGTTCACGCAAGCCCGGCAACGGCTCGAAAATTTGCGGGCTGGCCTGCACCGCTCCGAGCAACGACAAAGTGCCGATCAGCGGCACGCCAGCCTGTTCCAGCCGTGGGGCCAGTTCGCTGCCCAATGCCGGGGCCATCGGCGCGATCAGGGCAAACACTTGTTCATCGTCGATCAGGCGTTTGAGCGCTTGTTCGGCACTGGTGCGATCAGCGCCAGGATCGGCGATGGTCAGGCGCAGTTGCCGGCCGTGAATCCCGCCAGCCTCATTGATCCGCGCCACGCTGCCGTTGAGCACCGCTGCGACCGTCGCGCCCTCCTCGGCCAGTGGCCCCTGGCTGGGCAGCAAAGTGCCCAGATGCAAGGTCTCGGCATCGAGGCCGGGGTCGCGTTCATCGGCAAGGCGTTTGAGGTAAGCGGTGAGATTGCGCTGATCCTTCATCGACAGCATAAAGCGCGGCATGCTCGGGTCGAGGCGGTTGTTGCCGGGGTCGCGGCCCTGTTGAATGACTGTCGCAAGGCTTGCATCGTTGTAGGCCGGATAGTTGCGGCCGTTGACCTGTTGCTGGCCGTAAGCGCTGGTCAGTCGCGACCAACTCAACTGCGGCGGACGCACCCCGCCTTCGGGTCGACCGAGGCCGTCGGCGCCATGACAATTGGCGCACGGCAGACTGGTGGCCGGCAGCAACATATCCGCCGCGCCGACCCGCGCCATGATCGCTTCACCGCTGGCCGACAGACCTTCACGGTACAGGCGTTTGCCGGCCGCCTCCTCCGGCGTCAGCGGCAATGCCGCCGCGCCGAGGCTGACGCTCGCGAGCAGGATCAGGGCGAGGACGCGGGCGCTGTTCATGGCGCGGGCTCAGCGACCGGCCACGGGCATTGTCAGCAATTGCAGGCGCTGGGCAATGGCGGCGGCCGGCGCATCGGGGCGAATCTTGCTCCAGCGTTTGTTGGCGACATCGCCGACGATCAACTGTGTGGAATGTTGCTCAGGCGTCGGCACGATCTGGCCGATACGGCTCAGCACCAGATCCATCTGCGCCTTGTCGCCGGTGAGAAAAAGCCAATGAGGGTCATCGGAACCCTGTTTCAAGGTGTAAGCCTTGAGCACCGCCGGCGTATCGCGCAGCGGATCACTGGTAAGGGAAATGAAGGTGATGCCGTCGGCCTTGTCCCCGAGCAGCTCGCGGACTTCCTTGAGCTTGCGCGTGATCAAAGGGCAGGCGTCGTTGCAACTGGTGAAAATCACGTTGAGCAGCACCACGCGGTTTTGCAGTGCATCACTGTAAAAACGCAGGGTTTCGCCGTGCTGATTTTGCAGCGGCGTATCGGTGAACCAGGCTTGCGCGTCGTGGGTACCCTTGGCGGGTGCGGCGGCAACCGCGGCTGGCGGCTCGGTTGCATGCTCCTCGTGGGCGAACGCGACATTGCTGAACACCCAGAAACACACGGTCAGAGAAATCCAGTCGAGCATTCTCATGGCTGTTGCTCCATGGCGATGGCGGTGTGTTTGGCATGAGTGCGCTGGCCGCTGAGTTTCTCGACTTCCTTGGCCAGCACTGTCGGGTCGGTGAAGCCGTAGTAGCGCATCCAGTGTCGGCTGTTGCCGTCGCCGACGAGGATCAGCGGCTGATGGCTCTTCAAGTCGCCGCTGAAACTGCCCAAACCCTTGAGGGTTTCATTGATCGATTGTGGCGAACCGGTCAGCCAGCTCCAGCCCGGGCCTTTCTGGAACGCGCGGGCGTAATCCTGCAAGCGCTTGGGGTCGTCGCGTTGCGGATCGATGCTGATCGACACCAACTGCACTTCGTTGCCAACCCGCGCACCGAGCTGTTTCTGCACCTTGCCCATAATCGACGAGACCACCGGGCAGACCGTGGTGCAACTGGTGTAGATGAAGCTGATGACGACGATTTTGTCCTGCACCAGATCTTGCTCCAGACGCACGGTTTTGCCGTTCTGATCGAGCAGCGGCACGTTGGCGAATTTCACCTGGGCGTGTTCCTGCGTACTGCTGGCGGGCGCGGTGTGGCCGGCGTGTTCATCCGCCGAATGCGCCTGGACTTGCTGGACGCTGACGGCCAGCAGACACAGGCTGAGCAAGCCACGGCAAGTGATGTCTTTCATGGTGATGTCCTCTCACTGAGTCTGGCCGGGGGTGACCCGAACACTGGCAAATGTCTTGTCATCGAACCCGGCACCCAGCGATGCCGCGCGCACATGCAAATACCAGGCGCCGCTGCGGTCGAGGGTCACGGGCGCTTCGTACACGCCATCGGCAACTTCCTGCGCGGCCACTTCGCGGGGGTGTGAAGTCGGCGCGAGGAAGTAGCGCAACTGCACATCCTTGACGCCGCTGCGCTGGATTTTCTGCTTGCCCTGCACGATGCGAAAACGCACCACGTAGGGGTCGTTGAGCGCGACGGCGGTCTTGTCCAGAAGGAACTCGACCTTTGGCACGCCGACATGTTTTTCCGGCATGCCGTCTGGTTCGATCTGCGCGGTGAAGCAATGGATGATGTTCGGTTGATTGAGCAGGAATGCCACGTCGAAACGCCCCGCCGCCGGCAGTTTAATTCGCGCGCTGTACAGCCCCGGCGAGACCTCGCGCAGGCTGCGGTCGATGACCATCGCGGCACGGGCGATCTGCCCGCGATTGGGGTAACCGGACATCGGCGCGTTCATGCCTTCGGCGTAGAAATAGGTGGTGTTGTCCACCGGGTTGACCACGAACACCGCGTTGTCATCGCGCGACACCGCGAGGCTTGAGGCGAGCGGCAAGTCACCGGCCATGCGCGGCGCTTGCGGCCCGGCTTCGAAGCCTTGGCTGATCGGCTGGCGGCCCTCACCGAGCGAGGCCAGGTTGATCATGGTGACTTTTGGCGAGGCCAGTCCGCGCACGTAGGCGTAGGCCTTGGTGAACACCACTTGATAGGGTTCAGCGGACACGTCCAGGTCGTGGATAGCGGCATCGGTGGAGGCATCAATCACCGTCGCGCGGTTTTCCACGGTGTTGAGCACCACACCGAAACGCCCGTCGGCGCTGAAGCCCATCGGGCCGAGCCCCTGTTGCAGTTTGATCACCCGGCGCACGCTGTGGCTGGCACTGTCGACCACCGTCACCGTGCCGTCCTTGCCATCGGCGACGTACACCGCGCCGGACAATGGCGAGTACGCGACCGACAGCGGGCTGGAGCCAGTCTTGATTTGCTCGACGATGCTCAGGCTGGCGACATCGACCACGCTCAGGGTGCCGTCGTCGCGATTGCTGACAAAGGCGAAACGGCTGTCCTTGCTGAAGGTGATTTCGTGGTGACCGAGGCCGGTTGCCAGGTGTTTGAGCGGTTTCAGGCTTTGGGCATCGATCACAGTGACGCCGGATTCTTTGGGTTTGGCGGCGTTGTTGCCAACCCACAGCAGGCGTTCATCGGGTTGCAGCGCCACCCGCACCGGTTGGCTGCCGGCGCTGATCGAATCGATGACTTTGAATTGTTCGCTGTCGATCACCGCCACTTCGCCGGCCGCTGGCATCGAGATGAACACGCGTTTGTTGTCTTTGGGCGTGACCCAATCCATCGGCGGCTGCTTGAGTTCGATGCGCGCCAGGGTGCTGGTGATGCCGCCGACCGATACTGAGGGGTCGACCACCGCCACACTGGCATCGCGGTTCATCACCAGCAGGAAATAGCTGTTGAGGTCGAGTAGTGGCCGCGCGCCGATGTTGGATTTGAGGTACACGCCGACGCGGGATTTGCAGCTTTGGTCGCGGCCCTGGGCCTGATCGGCGGCCAGCGCCTGCGCATCAATCCACGCCCCCGGCGCCACGCCGGACAATGGCTGGCCTGACACGCCGTCAGTGACACGGAACTGCACGTCGGCAAACTCGCCTTCACGCAACTTGCCGTCGCTGGCCAGCGGCTGGAGGTTGAAGGCGATGGATACGCCGTCGCGGGCCAGGGTCTGGCCGGGCTCGGTCTGCGCCAGCGCAACCTCGCCAAGCGTCAGCAAAGCGCCTGCGATGGCTAGCGTACAAACACCGATGAAATTGATGATCCTGTCCATGTCGCTCTCCCCTGACTCTAATTGCAAAACACCGCCGTCCCCTGTGGGAGCTGGCCTGCCAGCGATGGCGGCAGTTGCTTCACCAGCAAAAACCGCGTCGATTCCAATCGCTGGCAAGCCAGCTCCCACAATGAAAGCGTTCATCCCGCACTTTCCCGGCATCCACTGAACATGTGGGAGCTGGCTTGCCAGCGATGGCGGCAGTTGCTTCACCATCCAAAACCGTGTCGATCCAATCGCTGGCAAGCCAGCTCCCACAATGGATCGCATTCATCCCGCACTCTCCCTGCCAACCCCTGAACCTGTGGGAGCTGGCTTGCCAGCGATGGGGGCATCTGCCTCACCATCCAAAACCGCGTCGATCCCAATCGCTGGCAAGCCAGCTCCCACAATGGATCGCATTCATCCCGCACTCTCCCTGCATCCACTGAACCTGTGGGAGCTGGCTTGCCAGCGATGGCGGCATCCGCTTCACCAGCCAAAACCGCGTCGATCCAATCGCCAGCAGGCTGGCTCCTACAGGGATCGCATTCATCCCCCACTCCCTCTGCCAACCACTGAACCTGTGGGAGCTGGCTTGCCAGCGATGGCGGCAGTTGCTTCACCAGCAAAAACCGCGTCGATTCCAATCGCCAGCAGGCTGGCTCCCACAGGGATCGCATTCATCCCCCACTCCCTCTGCCAACCCCTGAACCTGTGGGAGCTGGCTTGCCAGCGATGGCGGCATCTGCTTCACCAGCCAAAACCGCGTCGATCCAATCGCCAGCAGGCTGGCTCCCACAGGAATCGCATTCATCCCGCACTTTCTCAGGTAACCCTTGAACCTGTGGGAGCTGGCTTGCCAGCGATGGCGGCATCCGCTTCACCATCCAGCTACTGCGCAGGCGGTGCCGGTTCTGGCTCGTTGGTCACTCGCAACAATCCCCACAGGCCCGAGGTGTTGCCGTAGGCGCCGTAGTCGCGGAACAGGTAATCACCCGGTATCGCGTTGCTGCCCCCGGCGCTCGGGATCATCGAGCTGAAGTGCGCCGCCGGCAGCACGCTTTCACGGGCGCCGATGTACATCGACATCGGGTTGTAACCGAAGCGCACCGATCCCACGCCCGGCGTCCCCGTCGGATAGCCGCCGACATCACTCTTCTCGGCCAGGAACGGGTTGACCGACCACACGTGCCCATCCATCTGGAAGGTGCTGCCGCGGCTGCCACCGGTTGGCATCAGAATGTGCGTACGGAACGGTTGCCCCGGTTTGGCGTAAAGCACCGGCGTTTGCGGATCACCGCCGACCAGCGCGTTGCTGTAGGCCATGTGCGCGTTGACCATGTCGCCATAACCGGCACCATCGGCATGTCCGAACGGTGCATCCGGGGCAAGGCCGAAGCGATACCACATCGGCTCGGTCTTGTAGTTGATGGCCATGCTCGAGTTGTCCTGCGGATCGGTCGGCATGCCGAAGCCCTCGGCGGCAATGCCTTCCACCGGCCGGCCATTGGCCCAGCGAGTGTTCAACGCCTTGTGCCAGACCATCGCAAAGTCGCGGTAGACGGTTTGCCCCGGCGCGGTGACCGTGGCATTGGCCTTGCGCGCATCGTCGACCCAGGTAGAGCCGATCGGCAGGATGCTCATCGCGCCGCCCAGGCCTTTTTGCGATTGCTTGATCACGTCAGCCGGCGTGAAATTCAAGCCGCCGAACTCGATGGCCGTGGCGTTGATGTTGTCGACACTGCGGCCCAACTGAGTCACCGGTTTGCCTTCACGCTCCAGGTGCCCGGCGTAGTACTGATAAGTACGGGTCGGGTACGCGCCGCTGCTGCCGACTCTCGGTGGCACGGTCTGGATCGGGTTGGCACCGACGTTGACGCCGTCGGATTTGGTGATGTCATAGGCCAGCAGTTGCGCGTGCAAGCCAACATGGCTGGACGGCCGCATCAGGTTATTGCTGAAGGTGGTCGAACCCTGGCCGCTGTTGCGGTCGCGTTTGACCATGCCTTGCATCACCGCAGTCTGGGTCAGGTCGGGCATCATGCTCGGCAGGCGGTTTTCCAGGGTGATGTTGATGCAGTCACCGGCGGCTGCGCGCAGCACCAGCGGTTCGACCGGGATACCGGGTTTGAGCTTGCCGGTGGCCGCATCGAGGTCGGATTTGCGCACGTACAGAATCGCGGTCGGATCATGCAACGGTCCACTCTGGCCGCCGATGGTGATGGTTTCGCCATCCTCCGGATCGGTCACCGTGACCTGTGGAATGCTCACGGTGCGCGAGTTCAGGACCAGGGTGCCGCCCGCCGGATTCAATGGCCCGCCGACATGCTGGCCGATACCGTCCGGGTCTCCGATGGTCAGGCCCAGCGAGTTGCCGAGGATGTCGTTGGCCAGTGCCGCGACCACTTCATAATTGCGCTGCACAGTCGGCCGGGTGCCGATGCCGTTGGGGTTGGCGCTGATTCGTGGGCAACTGCCGTCGAACGCCACGGTGTTACGCATCCCCATCGGTTTGGCATTGTTCGGCAAGGCGAACAGGTCGCTGCGCTGCGCAGTGTAGTTGCGCATCACGCCCCAGATGCCGCTCCAATAGCCTTCGATCGAGGCGTCCATCGAGTACAGATAATCCCCGGTGGTAGCCGCCGAACTGGACAGCATCGACACGGGCGCAATGAAGCCCATCTGCTCGGAGATGCCGATCATCTGCGAGGCGCGCCAGCCCGAGTTGGAGCTGCTGCCGAAGCCGGAACCGCTTTGCAGCCACTTCACGCCGTGCAGGGTGACGTTGTGTTCCTCTTCGTGGCCGCCGGCATGCACCCGCAGCCGCACGTTGTCGCCGGTGTAAGTGCGCAACATCGGCGTGAACGGATCGCCAGGTTCCGCGCCGCCCTTGTTGATGTGCGGTGGGAACAACGTGGTGCCGCCGGTTGGGCCGGTGGCGGAAGTGATCAGGTTCGGCGCCAGGTTCATCGCCGGAATCGCCCGATCAGTGCGGCTGTGCATGGCAAATGAAAGATCACCGCCGAGGCCGTCAGCCTGCATGCCGCGCTTGCCGTCCGGGCCGAGTTTGTTGGGGTCGTAGACGCGCAGGGCCAGCGGCTCGTTGCGATAGTTGACGACGAACATGCCTGGGTCATCCACCGAGATCGCCTGTGGGCACGGCCGGCTCGGGCAGCCTGGGACCTGACCGCCCTGCACTTCCACTATGCCGTCGAGCAAGGTGCTGGCGTTGTTGCGCACCGGCGGGTTGATCGCGTAGCGGAAGCTGTCGGCCGTGGCCGGGAAGCTTTGCGCGTTCGGCACGCCGTTCGGCCCGGCGCCTACATACACGCCGGCTTCATAGGCGTGCTGGAAGTCACTGTATTCGAGGAAGAACTCGCGGAAGCTGTCGTTCTTGCCGTCGCCGTCGAGGTCGCCGGTGTTGATCACCGCTTGCCACGAAGTCGGCCCGCCGTCCTGACGTGCGCCGCTGTACAGAGGCTCGCCGGTTTCGGCGTGGAACCAGGTAGAACCGGCAGGTTCCGCGAGCACGGTGGCGTACAGCCCGATCTGTTGGTGCGTCGATGGGCCGAGGTGGTCGTGGGTGAAGATGGTGCCGAGGCCGCGATCAACGCCTTTGGCATTGACCACCGGGTCGACGAACCAGCGTTGCATCGCCGTGCGTGCGCCCATCCAGTCGCTACGTCCGTACTGACCGAAGAACGGGTGCGCCTTGGCTTTCGGGCATGCTTGCGTGCCATCGCGCGGGTCGGTGCCTTCGCACTGGTTGAACTCGCGGATCGCGTGGATGCGCTCCTGCACGGCGCCTGGTGAGAGCACGCCATCCTCGTAGTTCCAGCCATTGGACGAGCCGTCGGCCGAGGTCAGGTCCCATTTCGGCAGGTGAATATGCTGGCCGATCACGTCGGTCGGCGTACGCACCTGATAGTCGTCCATCTCATAAGTGGCCGGCACCAGGTTGGTTTGCTGGTATTGCACGCAGTCGAAGGTGTTCATGCGCATTACCAGCGGCTCTGGCGGACGCTGCTTGGTGATCACCGGCCAGGCGTCTTCCCACAGCGCCAGAATGCGCGCCTGCGGGAAGTGATAGCCAACCTTGTTGTACACCGCGTCGAACTGAATATTCGCCGCTTTGTAGATGCGCGGACGGTCGGCGGTAAAGGTCGACGCGCCGGTGAAGGACATGCCGTCGATGCGTTCGCCGCTGTTGAATTCACCGGTGCCGGCGCTGCTGGTCAGGCGTTTGGCCCGATCATCCATGCAGGGTTCGTAGTAAGGCGCGCCCGCCATCGGCAAGGCGCCGTTGGTACGGAAAGCCTTGGCCACCACCTGGTTGCCGGGCAGCAAGGCAAAGCTTGGGTGATCTTTTTTCGCGTGGAAGGCCATCGCCGATTGCTCGACTTCGGTGCCTTCTTCCGGCAGATAAATGGGCTTGGCGCGAGTGACTTCCTTGGAGAAATCCAGCGAAGTGGTCACGGTGTTCGCCTCGCCACCAGCGGATACGCCGTCCAGGGTGTGGCGCTGCAAACCGCCGTCCCAGCCGCCCGATTGCGCAGGATCGAGGTTGGCCCACAGCGCTTTGCCGCTGGCCTTGAGTGCTTGTGCGGTGGCGGCGTCAAGCATGTCCAGCGGTGGAGTGGGTGGGCGTTGGCCGACCGAACTTTCCATGCCGCCGATCCAGAATGGGTAGCCAGGGTTTTTCAATGTGCCGTCAGCGTTGCGGTTGGCTTCGCTGCGGTCCACCAGCGCCAGCGAACCGATGGCTTGGCCAGCCGCGTTGCCGCCGTGATGTTCGCCGTCGTCGCCCTCTTCTTCCTCTTCGTCGTCATTGCCGGCAATCAGGGTTTCGCCGATTTTCGGCACCACCACTACTTTGCCGGGCATCGGCGCCATGGCTTTGCCGGGCAGCGGCACAATGGCCGGGATCGGCGTGCCGGCGATGATTTCACCGTCCGGCAAGGCGCGTGCACCCGCTGCCGGTTTGCCGCTGCGCAAGGCGAACGGTTCGCTGTGATAGCCGTCTTCACCTTGCTGCGAGACTTCCAGGCGAGTGCCTTCTTCAAAGACGTCGTGCACGCGCCACATGGCCCACATGCCCTGCGCGAAGTGCGGGTAGAAGTGGCAGTGATAGATCGCATCACCGGCGACCCGATTGCGATTGCCCGAACCGCCGTTGGCGATTTCATAGGTGTAACCGGCGCCCGGGCCGATGCCTTGGGCGTCGACGTAATCGGAGTTGTCGTCATTGGGATTGAACAACCACTGATGGCCGTGCAGGTGGAAAATGTGCTGCTCATGACCGTTATGGGTGTTGCGGAATTTGACGAAGTCCCCGATGTAGCTGTGGTTGACGTTGGATGGTTCAGACGGATACAGGGCCATGGTCGCTTTCACGCCAATCTGATCGGCGCGCGGGATCTGCCCCGGCGCGATGTTCTCAAGCCCGGCGTTGGCCGGTACGTCGACCAGCATCGCCACGTCACCGACGGTGTGCGAGCTGAGGAAGAATTCTTCGTAGGCGCAAGACAGGCAGTCGTGCATCGGCCCCACGCCCAACCGGTTGGCGACCACTTCCGCGCCCATGCCGCCGGAGCCGTAGTTGATCATGAACGAGTCGCGAGTCGGCTCCAGCACATGCGCCATCACCGGGTCGGCCCAGTAGGCAGGAAAGGCTTGAGTCGCAGCGGTTTCGTCCTGGAACTGCGAGGCAAAATCGCGGAACGGCTCCAGTCGATTGGGGATCGCCGGGTTGCGTTTGCCCACCGACTCCAGCGGATAAGTGCTGGCTGGAAAGCTGCCGTCAGCGTTGCTGCCCATCACGATGGCATCGCTTTCGCTGGAGATGATTTCGTTGCCATCGACCATATTGATGATCGGTGTGCCGGCCTTGCCTTCGCGCAGCCACGGTTCGCGCTGCGGGTAGCGCGCCTGGTAATCGACGATCGGATGACCGGCCGGCGTGCGCCCCGAAGTCGCCAGACGCATTTCTTCTTCAGTAAGCGTATTGCGGTAAGTGCGGCCGCCCTTCGGCACCACGACCACTTGACCGAACAGGCCATTGGCAACGTTACCCGCGGCGCCCTCGCCACCGAAAGTTGCGCCACGGCTGCTGACGGCAAACGCGCCTTCGCGTTCGGCGAACAACGTATAGGAACGGCTGGCCCCCGGCACCACCAGGCTATTGGCGTTGCGGCCGGTGTACGAAGAAATATCGTCGATGCTGTTCACCGCTTGCAGGCCGTTGACCTGGAACCCGACGTGGCGGTCGGCGACCTGCTCATCGACCTTGAATTGTTCGCCGGCATTGGCGTTCTGTACGCCGTCTTCGCCTTCCTCTTCACCCTCGACTTCGAAGTGCTTGTTCGGGTTGGCCTGATAGTCGAGCAGGTTCTGCAGATTGATCGTCAGGCAATCCCCGGCGGCTACGCGCAACACCAGTGGCCGTGGACGCTTGTCGGCGCGCAACGAGACTTTGCCCGGCACTGCCGCGCCGCCGAAAGCCAGCGAGACGTCGTGGTCATCGACCACGTCGCGGCGCAGCGCGAACATCATGCCGTTGGCGTTCTGCGCGCCGAGGCGGTTGAACATCAGCGGCTGATCGAACGCCACGACGTTGGCCACCAGGTTTCGTTCGCAGCGCACCGCCGCGCTGACCACGTCGACGCTGAGCATCGGGGCCAGCAACAGCAGCAGTTTGATGAGGGACGGAGCGGAATGAAGGCCGGCCATGATCAGAAACCTCGAAATGGGTGCTCGCAGGGAACGATGCTCGACAAAACCCTTGGAGCAATCCGCGTGCCACAAAAAAATCCGTTTGTTTTCAATCGTCTACTTAAATCACTTGAGATTCCGGGGGATATTCCCCACCCGATTCCCCACTCTTCGCGCTTGCCGGGATTGCCCCGATAGTGGGGGAAACCGGGGACATCCTTTACAACGGCGCGTCCACGGCCAGCCCCTGCAAGCGCCGGTACTGGCGCAATACGCTGGGCACGTAACGCTGGGTTTCGGCGAACGGCGGGATCACCCGTCCCCGGCTGAGCACCGCATCAGGCCCGGCGTTGTAAGCCGCCACGGCGAGGGTGATGTCGTTGTCGAACAGGGTCATCAGGCGCTTGAGATATTTGGCCCCGCCCTGGATGTTGGCCTTGGGGTCGTAGACGTCGGTCACGCCCATTTCCCGCGCGGTGGCCGGCATCAATTGCATGAGCCCGCCCGCTCCTTTGGGTGAGGTGGCGCCGGGGTTGTAACGCGACTCGGCGTTGATCACCGCGTGCAGCAGCGCTTCAGGTAATTGATTGACCTTGGCCGCCGCCGAGACCAGTTCCGCGTAGGGCTGTCTGGCGATCATTTGCGGCTGCTGATCAAGGCTGACCAGGGGCGCTTGCGCCTCGTGAATCACCCGTTCATAAGTGCGTCCGGGACGATGCACATTGGACAGAACATAGCTGCCCTTGGCGTCCACGGAGATGAATACATCGGCTTGCGCGGCACCGCTCAGCAGTACACAACCGAGCAATCCGCCAGTCAGAAATTTCATGTCGGGCCTCCCCGGACCGACCCCGATAAATTGGGGGAAATGCCCCAATGGCCGATCACGTTTGAGCCATACGCAAGCACTGTGCCGACTCGTGAAAACCCCGTAATGCAAGGGCTTGCGGCCATCAGACGAATTTTGTCGAGGCTGAGCATGGCAATTGCATAGACCCTTCAGGCGACTCGACTGCCACTCACGGGAGGTCATCATGAAGCTGCATTTTCGTCCGCGTGCCCAACGCGGTTTCACCCTGCTCGAATTGCTCGTGGTGCTGGTGGTGCTCGGCCTGTTGGCCGGGATCGTCGCGCCGAAATACTTCGCTCAACTTGGCCGCTCGGAAGTGAAAGTGGCCAAGGCGCAGATCGAAGGCCTGAGCAAGGCGCTGGATCTGTATCGCCTGGAAGTCGGCCACTACCCGTCCACCGAACAAGGCTTGCAAGCCTTGGTGGCTGCGCCGAGTGACGAGGCGAAATGGACCGGCCCGTACTTGCAGAAAAAACTCCCGCAGGATCCCTGGGGCCGCAGCTACGCCTACCGCTACCCCGGCGAAAACAGCGAGTACGACTTGCTGTCGATGGGCAAGGACGGCCAACCCGGCGGTGAAGGCGAAAACGCCGAAGTGACCAACTGGCAGTAAGTGGAGCGCGGCCCATGCGATTTCATTTGAAAGCCGTCGGCAAGGCGGGCGTGGTTTCCTTGAGTATCGAGGCGCCGGGGCATAGCGAAGCGCGGCACATTGCCGAGGATCAAGGCTTGCGTGTGCTCAGCCTGCATGCCGAAAAACACTGGCGCTCGTTGCGCCTGCGTCAGCGCGAAACGTTCAATCTGGTGCTGTTCAGCCAGGAGCTGACCACCCTGCTCAATGCCGGCCTGCCGTTGATCGATGCGCTGGAAAGCCTCGCTGAAAAAGAAACCGCCCCCGCTGCGCGCAAAACCCTGAGTGAACTGGTGCGCCTGCTGTATGAAGGCAAATCCTTCTCGCAGACCCTCGGTCAGTTGTCGGCAGTGTTTCCACCGCTGTACGTGGCGCTGGTGCAGTCCAGCGAGAAGACCGGCGCGGTCGGCGAGGCGTTGGGCCGTTACGTCAGCTACCGCCAACGCATGGACGAGGTGCGGCAGAAGATCGTCAGCGCCTCGATCTACCCGTTGCTGTTGCTGGTGGTCGGCGGGGGTGTGGTGTTGTTTCTGATGGGCTACGTGGTGCCGCGCTTCAGTCTGGTGTTCGAAGGACTGGGCTCGAATCTGCCGTGGCTGTCGCAGATCCTGATGAGCGGCGGCCTGTTTCTGCACGCGCATCAGTTGGAGTTTTTTGGCGGGTTGGCGGCGATCGTCACCGCCCTCGCCGTGGTGCAGAAACAACCTGGGTTTCGCCGTGGGCTGGATCGACTGGTGGAGAAACTGCCCGCCGTGCACCAACGAATTTTCATGTATGAACTGGCGCGTTTTTACCGTTCGCTGGGGATTCTGCTGCAAGGCGGGATTCCACTGGTGACTGCCATGGGCATGGTGCGCGGCTTGCTCACTGTAGCGTCACGGGCGCGGCTCGATCAGGCCTGCGAACGCGTGCGCGAGGGACAGTCGCTGTCCACCGCGCTGGAGCTCAATCGTCTAGTGACACCGGTGTCTCTACGCCTGCTGCGCGCCGGTGAACAATCCGGCAACCTGGGGCAAATGATGGAACGCAGCGCCGACTTCTACGACGAAGAAATCAGCCGCTGGATCGAGTGGTTCGTGAGGTTGTTCGAACCGCTGTTGATGACCTTCATCGGCCTGCTGATCGGGGTGATCGTGATCCTGATGTACATCCCGATTTTCGAACTGGCTTCCAGCATTCACTGACCGCGGGAACGGGTCGGATCAATCGCAACAAAGCACATCCACGTTCCCACCCCAGACAACAAAACGGAGAACGATATGCACATTAAAAAGCTCATGCTCGCGATGGCCATCGGCGCGGTTCTGTCGGCGTCTACGGTAATGATTCCAGACAGCCTGTCGGGCATTTCCAGTGTTCAGGCGAAGGAAGGCGGAAGTGGCGGCGGTGGCCATGGAGGGAGCGGTGGTGGCGGCAGCGGCGGCGGCCATGGAGGGAGCGGTGGTGGCGGCAGCGGCGGCGGCCATGGAGGAAGCGGAGGCGGCGGTAGCGGCGGAGGCCATGGAGGAAGCGGTGGCGGCAGCGGAGGTAACGGTGGTGGACATGGCGGCAGTGGAGGCAGCGGCCATGGCGACGGCGGCGGTCACAGTGGCAGCGGTGACAGCGGTGGTCAGGGCGCCGGACACTCCGGCAGTTCCGCATCCTCCTCGGGACGCAGCGGCACACACTCAGAGCCAGGCGACGATCATGGTGTACACCGTGCCGGTGAGGTCGGTGACGATCGCGGCGTGCATGTCGGTGGCGAACCAGGCGATGACAAACGCACTAACTAAACCATTCTGAAAACACCGCAATCCCTGTAGGAGCTGCCGCAGGCTGCGATCTTTTGATCTTGTTTTTAAAGACCAGATCAAAGGATCGCAGCCTGCGGCAGCTCCTACAGTTGATTTGCGTTCGGTTTAAAGGGCGACGCTGCTCTGATTCAACCGTTCCCGCAGAAACTCGACCAACGCCTGCACCGGGCGTGAGGCCTGACGGTGCTGCGGGTAGACCGCCGACAAGGTCAGCGGCTCTGGCCGCAGATCATCCAGCACCGCCACCAATCGCCCCTCTTTCAACGCCGCGCCAACAATAAACGTCGGCAGATAGGTAATCCCCATCCCCTGCACCGCCGCATCCCTGAGCAACTCACCGTTGTTGACGCGCATGCGCCCGGCGACATTCACCAGCAGCGGTTTGCCCTGCCCCGCGTTGAACCGCCACTGCACTGAACGCCCATGGCCATACGGCAAGCAGTCATGCCCGAGCAGATCTTCCGGTTTGACCGGCGTGCCGCGTTCGGCCAGGTACGCAGGGCTGGCGCAGTACACCCGCTCGATGCTGGCGATACGGCGAGCGATCAGCGTCGAGTCTTCCAGCACACCGATGCGCAGCGCCAGGTCGTAGCCTTCGCCGAGCAGATCCACCGGACGATCGCTCAAATCCACTTCCACCGTGACCTCGCGGTAGCGCTGCAAAAACACCGGCAGCAAGCAACCGAGATGCGCCACGGCAAACGACAACGGCGCGCTAAGACGAATCGTGCCGCGAGGTTCGGCGGTCTGCCCGGCGATGCCTTGTTCGACCTGTTCGACTTCGCCGAGCAGGCGCAGCGCTGATTCGTAATAGCTCTGGCCCAGCGGCGTAACGTCGAGGCGGCGGGTCGAGCGATTGAGCAAACGCACGCCGAGGCGGTCTTCGAGTTGCATCAAGCGGCGGCTGACGAATTGCTTGGACAGGCCCAACTGATCGGCCGCCGCGGTGAAGCTGCCGGAGTCCATGACCTGGCAAAAAATACGCATGTCTTCGAACGGGTTCATTGTCACTCTCTGGTGGACAGTTAAACGCTTTATAGCCGCTTTTTCACTTCACGGCACCCTATTAATCTGTGTCCACGGTGTTGAAACCAACCCACAAGCCAATCGCGAACACACTTGAAAAAGGAATTGAACATGATCATTAAAAAGACGCTGACCGCTACCCTCCTCGCCCTGTCCATCGGCAACGCTTTCGCCGCCGAGACTAGTGGTGTCGAGCACAACACCCAAGCTTTCCTCGACGCCCTCGCCGCTGGCGGTGGCAAACCGCTGGAGCAACTCAGCCCGAAAGACGCCCGTGCAGTGCTGACCGGTGCTCAGGCTTCGGTGAAAGTGGACCTGTCCGGTGTTGAAGTCAGCGACAAGGCAATCAAGGTCGATGGCCAGACCATCAACCTGAAAGTGGTGCGTCCGGCCAAGGTCAAAGGTGAACTGCCGGTATTCATGTTCTTCCACGGCGGCGGCTGGGTGCTGGGCGACTACCCGACTCACCAACGCCTGATCCGTGATCTGGTTGTGGGTTCTGGCGCGGTAGCGGTGTACGTCGATTACACGCCGTCGCCGGAAGCGCAGTACCCGACCGCGATCAACCAGGCTTACGCCGCCACAAAATGGGTGGCCGAGCACGGCAAGGACATCGGCGTCGACGGCAAGCGCCTGGCGGTGGCCGGCAACAGCGTCGGCGGCAACATGGCGGCGGTCGTCGCGCTGATGGCCAAGGAACAGAAAACCCCGGCCCTGCGCTTCCAGTTGTTGATGTGGCCAGTGACCAACGCGCAATTCGACGACGGCTCGTACCAGCAATTTGCCGAGGGCCACTTCCTCACCAAAGGCATGATGCAGTGGTTCTGGGACAACTACACCACGAACCCCGCCGAGCGTGCGCAGATCCATGCCTCGCCACTCAACGCCAGCGCCGAACAGCTCAAAGGCCTGCCCGCTGCACTGGTGCAGACCGCCGAGTTCGACGTGCTGCGTGACGAAGGCGAAGGTTATGCCCGCCATCTGGATGCTGCCGGTGTCGCGGTGACGTCGGTGCGCTACAACGGGATGATTCATGACTTTGGTTTGCTCAATCCGCTGAGTCAGATTCCTGAGGTGAAGGCGGCGGTGCGTCAGGCGGCGGCTGAACTCAAGACTCACTTGCAGCCTTGACGGCAAAAGATCGCAGCCTGCGGCAACTCCTACAGGGGACGTGCCGGGGCTGCGTTTTTTGTGCCTGATCTTGTGGCGAGGGGATTCATCCCCGATCCAGTGCGCAGCACTGGCAAAAATCTGAGTTGATACAAGGATTTTTGGGGTCGCTTCGCAACCCAACGGGTCGGTGCGACGTTTCGCTAAATCCCCTCGCCTCAGACTCCCATCCGCCTCGGAGAATGCCCAATGTCCTTCCTCTTCGCCCACCTGCTGTCCTGGAGTGCCCTGCTGCTGGTGGTTGACGCCGTGCTCTGGCACTTCACGCCATTTACCCATCGTGCGCCACGGGTCGGGGTGCGGCTGGCGCTGTTCCTGGGGTTTAGCGCGCTGGTCATCAATGCCGGTGTCAGCCCTTTGCAGGCGCCGCTGTTCGTCGATGACCGGGTGGCGCAGCTCGGGGCGACGGCGTTGGGCATTCTCTGGTGGCTGTATGCGGCGCGAGTGCTGACGGAGGTGATCGGCCTGGTGCTGATGCGCCGCATCGGCCACAGCGGTCGCTTGTTGCAGGACGTGATCGGTGCGCTGGTGTTTCTGGTCGCGATTGTCGCGGCGGCCGGTTACGTGCTGGAGTTGCCGGTCAAAGGCTTGCTCGCAACCTCCGGTGTGGTCGCCATCGTCGTCGGTCTGGCGCTGCAAAGCACCTTGGCTGATGTGTTCAGCGGGATCGTGCTCAACACCACAAAACCGTATCAAGTCGACGACTTCGTGGTGATCGACGGCGTCGAGGGCAAGGTGCTCGACATCGACTGGCGCGCCACGCACTTGCTGACCAGTGCCGGCACCATGGCCGTGGTGCCGAACTCGGTGGCGGCCAAGGCCAAGATCGTCAATCTCAGTCGCCCGAACAACATGCACGGTGTGTCGATCAGCATCAAAGTCCCCAACCACATTCGCCCGCGCCGCGTACTGGATGCCCTCGATCGCACGCTGCAAGGCAGCAGCAGCCTGCTGTTGTCGCCGGCGCCGAAAGTGGTGTTGAAAGAAGCCGGTGAGGAAATGTCCGAATACGTGGCCAGCGGTTTTATTGCCGAGCTGGGCAAGAAAAGCGAAGTGCGCAATCAACTGTTCGACCTTGCTCATCGGCATCTTGAGGCTGCCGGAATTTCGCGGCATCCGGACGGCGTGATCGAGCCTACGACCCGCGCCCGCGCACTGCTCGATGAAGTGAAGATCTTCCGTTCGCTGAGTCCTGATGAACGCGACCGACTGGCAGAATCGATGGTCGCGCAGCAGTACAGCGCCGGCCAGGTCGTGCTTGATTTGAATGAAGTGCCGGACAGTCTGTTTGTGATCGCCACAGGGGTAGTCAGTGCGACTGTGCCGGATGGCGCTGACCAGACTGAAGCCGGGCGCATGGGGCCGAGCGAGGTCATGGGTGAGCAAAGCATTCTGGCGGACACACCTTCGCAGGCGACGTTTACGGCGCTGACGTCTTCGATCATCTACCGTCTCGACAAGACCCTCACGCGCCAGTGCATGGAAAAGCGCAGAGAGGTGGGGACGGCGCTGAACAAATTGCAGGCCGTACGGCAGCAGAGCAGTCAACTGGCGTTGTTGGCCAAAGCGGCACCGGTCAGAAAAGGTGGGTTTCTGGGCTGGTTGCAGAAGCGTTAAAGCAAAAGATCGCAGCCTGCGGCAGCTCCTACAGAGGAACGCATTCCAAATGTAGGAGCTGCCGCAGGCTGCGATCTTTTGATCTTCTTACTTGGCAGTGAACTTGGTATAGCTGTTGATCAGGTTGCGATAGTTCGGCAGGCGATTGGACAGCAGATTCGCCAGGCCTTCCATGTCGTTGCGCCAGTCACCCTGCAGCTCGCAGGCTACCGAGAACCAGTTCATCAGGTGCGCACCGGCCGCCGACATCCGCGCCCACGCTGCTTGCTGCACGGTGGTGTTGAAGGTGCCGGACGAATCCGTTACCACGAACACTTCAAAGCCTTCAGCAATCGCCGACAGGGTCGGGAATGCCACGCACACGTCAGTCACCACACCGGCGATGATCAGTTGCTTGCGACCGGTTGCCTTGATCGCCTTGACGAAATCTTCGTTGTCCCAGGCGTTGATCTGGCCTGGACGTTGAATGAACGGCGCGTCCGGGAATTGCTCCAGCAGCTCAGGCACGATCGGGCCGTTGGGGCCGGCGTCGAAGCTGGTGGTGAGGATGGTCGGCAGTTTGAAGAACTTGGCGATGTCGCCCAGCGCCAGCACGTTGTTCTTGAACTCGTTCGGCGAAAAATCCTGCACCAGCGAGATCAGGCCGGTCTGATGATCGACCAACAGCACAACCGCATCGTCTTTGTTCAAACGTGTGTAAGGAACGCTCATGGGGAAACTCCTTGATGGACGGATGGATGTTGCGTGAAGCGCCGACCGCATGGCCGACGCTTTTGAAAGAGATCAGAAGGCGAAGCAGGAGCAACCGAACGCGCCCCAGAAACCGGCGAAGTCACTGACCGGCGCATTCGACAAACGCGCTTTTTCATGGCTGTGCGAGTGCACGCCACAGGGGCCGCTGCACTGGTGCACTTGCGCCTGCAACGGCGAATTCGGCCGCCAGTGACCCGGGACTTTGACCACGGGCGACCAGTCCGGCAGCACCGGCACGCTGGCCGGCCCGAGGTCCTGGAAGTCGCCAGCGGCGTAGACGATCTTGCCGCCAACCACGGTCAGCACCGACTCAATCCACTTGATCGCTTCTTCCTCAACGTGGAAGAAGTCCGCACTCAACGCCACCAGATCTGCCAGTTGCCCGACCTTGATCTGGCCCTTCTTGCCCTGTTCGGAGGAGAACCAGGCGCTGCCGTGGGTGAACAATTCCAGCGCGGTGGTGCGTGGCAAACCTTCTTCGTAAAGTGCCAGCCCGCCGACGGTGCGACCGCTGACCATCCAGTACAGCGAGGTCCACGGGTTGTAGCTGGACACCCGCGTGGCGTCGGTGCCGGCGCCGACCGGCACGCCTTCGGCCAGCATGCGCTTGATGGGTGGCGTGGCTTCGGCGGCTTTTGCACCGTAACGGTCGACGAAATACTCGCCCTGGAACGCCATGCGATCCTGAATCGCGATACCGCCGCCCAGCGCTTTGACCCGTTCGATGTTCTGCGGGGTGATGGTTTCGGCATGGTCGAAGAACCACGGCAAACCGTTGAACGGAATGTCACGGTTGACCTTCTCGAACACGTCGAGCATGCGGCTGATGGATTCGTTGTAAGTGGCGTGCAAGCGGAACGGCCAACGCTGTTCGACGAGGTGGCGCACCACCGGCTCCAATTCCTGCTCCATGGTCTGCGGCAGGTCCGGGCGTGGCTCGAGGAAATCTTCGAAGTCCGCCGCCGAGAACACCAGCATTTCGCCGGCGCCGTTGTGCCGCAGGAAATCATCGCCCTGATGCAACTTGACGCTGCCGGTCCAGTTCTGGAAATCGGTGAGTTCTTCTTTCGGCTTTTGAGTGAACAGGTTGTAGGCGATGCGCACGGTCAACTGGTCGTCCTTGGCCAGTTGTTCGATCACCTGATAATCGTCCGGATAATTCTGAAAACCGCCGCCGGCATCGATCGCACTGGTCAGGCCGAGGCGATTGAGTTCGCGCATGAACTGACGCGTCGAGTTGACCTGATATTCCAGCGGCAGCTTCGGCCCCTTGGCCAGGGTCGAGTACAAAATCATTGCGTTGGGTTTGGCCACCAGCATGCCGGTCGGGTTGCCGTTGGCATCGCGGACGATCTCACCACCCGGCGGGTTCGGCGTATCACGGGTGTAGCCGGCCACGCGCAATGCGGCGCGGTTGAGCAGCGCGCGGTCGTACAAATGCAGGATAAACACCGGGGTGTCCGGCGCGGCCTGATTGATCTCTTCGAGGGTCGGCATGCGTTTTTCGGCGAACTGGAATTCGTTCCAGCCCCCCACCACGCGCACCCATTGCGGGATCGGCGTGCGGTCGGCTTGCTCCTTGAGCATGCGCAAGGCATCGGCCAGCGATGGCACGCCTTCCCAGCGCAGTTCGAGGTTGTAGTTCAAACCGCCACGAATCAGGTGCAAGTGCGAGTCGTTGAGGCCGGGAATGACGCAGCGGCCGTGCAAATCGACGACTTGCGTGCCCGGACCGCGCAGGGCCATGGCTTGCGTGTCGTTACCAACGACCACGAAGCGGCCGTCCTTGATCGCCACCGCGCTGGCCAGCGGCTTAGTGCGGTCTACGGTATGAAATTGGCCATTGAACAGAATCAGATCGGCGCTCATCGCAGTTCCTTCGACAAAAAATGAATGGGCTTCAGCGTGACGGGTGTTCTGTGGGTTCGACGTGGGCATGGGCCTGACCGGCTTCCAGCCAGGGCGCGAACAAACGGGTCACGCGGGGCATGAATACGTAGACCACCGACAGCACGATGGTCAGGGTGATCAGGAACGTGGCGACCACGTAGTTGGAAAGCAGTGGATGCAACCCGAGTAGCGGCCCCCAGATCAGCGGCACCAGCAGGGTGTGCGGAAAAATCACCAACAGGGTCACGACCGCTTGCTTCCAGCGCGGCGGCGGCGCGGCGGCATCGGCCAGCGGGGCGAACCAGAATTCGTTGATTGGGGCGACTTCGATCTGGTCGCCATCGGCCAGCATTGGCGCGGCTTCGTCGACCAGCGCCTGGCGCTGCGGCGACTCCAGCCACGTTTGCATGGCTTCGGTCGAACTAAAACGCAAAACGCAGGTGTACGCGTCGAGTCCCGCCAGCTTGCCGCGCACAACGTCAACGCCCAGATGCCCTTCGCGCAGCCCCGCCACCCGGACAATATTGCGCAGCCAGGCTTCATAGGGCTTTTCAAACCCGGCCTTGACCCGGTGCTTGACGATCAGCGTGACGGTCTCACCGGCCCCCGGTGCTGTTGGACTCAGGACTTCAGGCATAACGCAGCACTCCGGGCAGACAAGTATTGAGCGCCAGCCGTCCGGGCCCGGCGATGAATACAGTGGTAAAGAGGATTAACAGCAGCCAGCCGAACTGCCCTTCAGCCACACTCCATTGCGGATGCACGATCAGCAAGGCCACCAGCAGCACAAAGAGAATAGGCAAGCAGGCCAATCGCGCCAGCACCCCGGCGACGATCAGTAGCGGACAGAGGACTTCGGCGAAGATCGCCAGGATCAATGTGAGGTGGGCACCGAGGTGGAACGGGTCTTCGATCAGTTGCAGTTGCGCTGTGAAGTCGAGCAACTTGGGCATGCCGTGCACGCAAAGCAGAAACAACCCGCCGCTGACCCGCAGGAACAGCAAACCGACGTCGCCCGCCCGTTCATCGCATTGTGAAGCGTTCATGACCCGACCCTTGAAATGTCATTGGCCTGAATAATGCCGATGCCGGGCGCGAGGAAATTGGATGGGTGTGCTCACTTTCGACAACTCCTGTAGGAGCTGCCGCAGGCTGCGATCTTTTGACTTTGGTTTGAAAAAAAGATCAAAAGATCGCAGCCTTCGGCAGCTCCTACAGGGTTTTGGGTTGTTTCAGATTGAGGGGATGTCCAGCGCTGCCGACATGAACTTACTGATCTGCGCCCTGAGCCATTTTTCGGCCGGATCGTTGTCGTGCACACCGCTCCAGGCCATCGACAATTGCGCGGCATCAATCGGGAACGGCGGGTCTTCGGCGCGCAGGCCACAGCCCTCGACCAATGCACACGCGGCGTAATCCGGTACGGTGGCGATCATTTCGGTGCCGGCGAGCAAGGCGCGCAAGCCGCTGAACTGCGGCACGCCAAGAACCACACGGCGCGAGCGGCCAAGCTTGGCCAGGTCGAGGTCGATATTGCCGCTCAAGTCGCCAGAGAACGACACCATTGCGTGCGGCCGCTCGCAATACTCGTCCAGAGTCAGCGGCCCCGGGCGATCATCGCCGCGCAGGACTTTGCAGGGAATGTCGCGCAGTTTCTTGCGTTTGGCGTTGGCGGGCAGATCCGTGGTGTAGCTGACGCCGACGGAGATTTCTCCGGAGGCCAGCAGGGCCGGCATCAGCAGGTAATTGGCACGCCGCACCACCACGACGATGCCCGGCGCCTCTTGCTGCAACTGGCGCAACAGCGGTGGAAACAGACCGAACTCGGCATCGTCTGACAGACCGATGCGGAACACGTCGCAACTGCTCGACGGTTCGAACTCTTTGGCGCGACTGACGGCCCCGGAAATCACATCCATCGCCGGTTGCAGTTCCTTGAGGATCGCCAGGGCGCGAGCGGTCGGTTCCATGCCGCGACCGTTGCGCAGCAGCAACGGATCATCGAACAGGTCACGCAGACGCCCGAGCGCCGCACTCACCGCCGGTTGGCCCATGAACAGTTTTTCGGCGACGCGGGTCAGGTTCTTTTCGAACATCAGCGCTTCGAAAATCACCAACAGGTTCATGTCGACGCGACGCAGATCGTTACGGTTCATCGGCTCGGTTTCCTTCTATGGCCAGCCACACGCAAGTGCTACGCACTTTACCCGATCAATGGCGCTGTAAACGCCGCGCCAGCGCGAAATTAACAACGATTAACTCGTCAGTCACAGCGCCCCACTCAACAATGAATGCCTCTGCGCAGCGTTGTTTTTTTGATTGAGGGAGAGCGCTGACCGTGCCTTCCCCACCGACACGGACATTGGCCATGGCTCAATTACACCTCACCGTCGCCCTCGCCCCTGCCAGCGAACCGCGCAAAAGCGGGATCGGCGGACTCAGCCCGCAACGCGAACGACGCGTCAAACAACTCATCCTCGAACGCCTCGGCGAAAGCCTGGAAGTCACCGAACTGGCGCAAGCCTGCTCACTGTCACGCAGCCACTTCTCCCGGGCATTCAAGTGCAGCACCGGGCTCTCGCCGCAAGACTGGATCCGCACCCAACGCATCGCCCGCGCCAAACTGCTGATCCAGCACACTGGCCTGAGTCTGACGCAAATCAGCCTGGAATGCGGTTTCTGCGATCAGGCGCATTTCTGCCATATGTTCACCCGCAGCGAAGGCATCAACCCTTTTGCCTGGCGCTGTCAGGCCATGCGTGAACTGAAAAACCAGCGCCCACAACCCACCACGTTTTGATCTTGACGCCTGCCTTGCCCGTTGCACTGACGCTCAAACCTGAGGATTATGCCCGGACACTCCGGAATAGACGGCCTGCGCGCATGCCAAGCCCTGTTCCGGCATGCCCGTCGCAGCACCGCAGGAGTGAGTTGTTGAGTCTTCCCCCGAATCAGGCCCTCGGTTTCGGCCCCTATCGGATTCATCCCGGGCAACGGCTGCTGCTCGAGGGCGATCAGCCATTGCGCCTGGGTCGGCGAGCGATGGACATTCTTCTGACTCTGCTGGGCCACGCCGGCGAGGTGGTGAGCAAGCAGCACTTGATGGCCACAGTCTGGCCGGACAGCGTCGTCGAAGACATCAACCTGCGCGTGCACATGGCAGCGCTGCGCAAGGCCTTGGGCGACGGTCAGGCAGGCCAGCGCTATATCGTGACCGTGGCGCAACGCGGTTACAGTTTTGTCGCGCCGATCCTGCACGAGTCTATCGAGCAGCGACCGGCGGGCGATGCCGTCGGCCGGCACAATCTGCCCCTGCGGCGCACGCGAATGATTGGCCGTCAGCCGCTGGTCGACCAGTTGATGACGCAACTGCCGCGCCGACGCTGCATCACCCTGGTCGGCCCCGGTGGCATCGGTAAAACCACGGTGGCCTTGCGCGTGGCTGAACAGTTGATCGGGCATTATCGCGACGGCATTCGGCTGGTGGATCTGGCGCCGCTCAACGACCCACAGCTGATTTGCTCGCACCTGGCGGCCCTGCTCGACCTGTCACTGCTCGACGGCGATCCGCTGATGTGTCTGGTCAATGGTTTGCGCGAGCGCCAGATGCTGCTGGTGCTCGACAACTGCGAACACCTGATCGACGCCGTTGCAGCGCTCAGTGAAAGCATCCTGCGCGGCGCAACGCAGGTGCATATTCTTGCCACCAGCCGCGAAAGCCTGCGAGCGGAAGGCGAATTTGTGCAGCGTCTGGAATCCCTCGACTACCCACCGTTGCCTGGTGAACTGGATCGGACCCAGGCGCTGGGCTTTTCCGCGTTGCAGCTGTTTGTCGAACGGGCGATGGCCGCGCAGGAAAGTTTCGAGTTGAGCGACGCCCAGTTGCCGCAAGCCATCGAGATTTGCCACCGACTGGACGGTATTCCACTGGCACTGGAACTGGCAGCAGCGCAAGTCGCCGAACTGGGGCTGGACGGCTTGCTGACGCAGTTGCAGGGCCGCTTGCCACCCTTGGCGGCGGGTAACCAGAGTAGCGCCGAGCGCCACCTGACTTTGCGCGCCACGCTGGACTGGAGTTTCAACCTGCTCGATCGCTGCGAGCAAACCTGCTTGCGTAGACTCGGTGTGTTTCGCGGCGGGTTTACTCTGGAGTCGGCGGCGGCCGTCATCGTCGGTCAGCAGATCGACCCCGCTGCGGTGTTCGCCTCGATCACGCAACTGGTGGCCAAATCCCTGCTCAGTGTCGAGGTGGGTGATGAAGAGGTGTTCTATCGCCTGCTCGATACGACACGCCGCTATGCCCTGGAAAAACTCGATGTCGCGGCTGAACTCGATGAGACCCGCCAGCGCCACGCCGAACGTTGCCTGACCCTGATGCAGCAGGCGCAATCGCACTGGGAAAACACTCCCACTACGTTGTGGATCGAGCGCTATGCCCGAGGTCTGGAGGATTTGCGCGCAGCGCTGGAGTGGAGCCTGGCCAGAGACGGGGCGGATGATCTGGGCATTCAGCTGACCGCGGCCTCGGCGCCGTTGTGGCAAGAGTTGTCGCTACTCAAGGAATACGGCGGCTACGTGCGCCGGGCGTTGCATTTGCTGGATGAACTCGACGACCCCTGCCCACACCTGAAAATCGCTTTGAAACTGGCTCTGGGCAGTGCCTGTTATCACACTTGGGGCGCCACCCCGGAGACCATCGAGGCTTTTGTCGACGCCCGCCAACTGGCCCACGCCCACGCGGATATCGCCGGCCAACTGCGCGCAATATCCGGGCATCTGGCGGTCAATCTCAGTTGCGGCCATTACCGGATGGCGCTGGAGCAGAGCGAACAATTCGACCGCCTCGGCCTGCATGGCGACCCGTTGCTGTCGCTGAGCACGCACCGCTTGCGGGTGCTGGCCCTGCATTACGCTGGCGACCAGCCACAGGCGCGTATTCATGCCGAGCAAGTGCTTGAGCGCATGGCGCACAGTGGCCATCTCAACCGCTTTACCCACGGTTTTGGCGTGCAGTACGACCAGAGCGTCGCCTCGCTGACCGTGCTCGCCCGGGTGCTGTGGCTGCAAGGATTTCCCGAGCAAGCGTGGCGCACGGCGCGACAGGCGCTGGACATTGCCGTGCAGATCAATCACGGCACCTCGATCTGCTACACCCTGGCGTTGGCCAGTTGCCTGATCGCCCATTACAACGGCGACAAGCAGAACGCCCGGGCGCTATTGCATCTGTTGCTTGAGCAAGCACAGAAGCATTCGGTGCTGTTGTTTTATCGCTGGGCGCTGCATTACGCGCAGGTGATCGACGCTGAAGCCGCTATGCCCGTGCCGGCGGATGGCAGCGGGCTGGTCCGAGAAATCATGGTGACGCTGGATGAGCGCTTTGTTGATGATGATTTGCTGAATCGGGCGCTGGCCGGTGATGCGGGGTGGAGCACGGCGGAGATTTTGCGGGCTCGGGCGAATGCGTTATTGATTGGAGATTTGAATCATCTGGGCGGGCCTCATCGCGGGCAAGCCCGCTCCCACAGTGGATCTATATTGAACCCGAAATATCGGTATACCCTGAAATCCTGTGGGAGCGGGCTTGCCCGCGATGAGGCCCGTCTGGACGCCGCAAATATTCAGGAAGCCGAAGCCATCCTGCAACAAGCCCTGTCCATCGCTCGCACCCAAGGTGCCCTGGCCTGGGAATTGCGCAGCGCCACCTCGCTCGCCCAGCTCTGGCAACGTCAATCCCGCCATCATGAGGCGCTGGATCTGCTAACGCCGATCTACCAACGTTTCACCGAAGGCTACGCCACACCGGACCTGCGCAAAGTGCGCCAGCTACTCGACGAGTTGCGCGATCCCGTACTCGCTTGATGCATGACGCACACGACTGATAAAACGCGCATGTCGGCGCTCCAGATCAATGCCTTCACCACTGCGCTCAAGTTGTTCGCGGGCGTAACGCCGGGTGGTATTGAGCATCCGGTATCTGCCCGCGCCAGCGCCCTGCTCCACCGCCAGCAATGACTTGTGTACCAACTGCTCGATGACCGCCGTGAGTCGCGACGAAGGCAGTTGCGGGCAGCTGATCACGCCCAGCGCCGCTTCCAAAGTGAAGGCCAGTTTGAACACCGATAAGCGTTGCAGCACGCGCTGCTCCTGCTCGGTCAAGCGCTGATAACTCCAGTCGAGTGCGGCCTGCATGGATTGATGACGCGGCACCGCCGTGCGCCGGCCGTGGTTGAGCAATTGCAGGCCATTGGTCAGTTGCGTGTGCAGTCCAACCAATGCCAATGCGTCAATCTGCGCCGCCGCCAGTTCGATCGCCAGCGGCAGGCCGTCTAGCTGACGACAGATCTCGCGCACGGTGGGCAGATCCTGTTCGCGCAAACTGAAGTCATGCTGGCGAGCACGGGCACGGCTGACAAACAGCTGCAACGCCGGATAGCCCATGGCTTGCGCGACGCAATCGACTGCCGAACTGTTAGGAAAAGTCAGCGGTAACAACGGTTGAACGGTTTCCAGACTGGACTGCAAGGCCTCACGACTGGTGGCAAGAATCGTCAGTTGCGGCGCGGCGTCCAGCAGTGTCTCGACCACTGCCTTGCAGGCCTCGCGCCGGTGTTCGCAATTGTCCAGTACCAGCAATGCATGGCGCGCGCGCAGCGTGGCGAAATCGCAATTCAGGGCGTGCAGCAGATGCTCCAGCAAAGGTGTTTCGACATCGACCTGTGCCAGATCGACCAACCACACGCCATCACGAAAATGTTGCAGCAGGAGTTCTGCCACGCGCAGCGCCACGGTGGTCTTGCCGACACCGGCGGGCCCGGTCACCGTCATCAACCGACACAGGGGCAGGCGCCGCACCATACCGCCAACCAGCGCATCACGGCCAGTGATCGGGGTCAGCCGCGCGGGCAAATTGTGTTGCGGTGCTTGCAGCCGTTCGAAGACTACTGGCGGCACGCTGTCGTAATGCACCGGGGCGACAAAGCTATACCCGCATTGCGGCACATTGACGATGTAACGCTGCCCATTCTCACCATCGCCCAACGCCCGCCGCAGCGCAGCGATGTGCACGCGCAAGTTGATTTCTTCAACCACCGACGTCGGCCAGACCTGAGCAATCAATTGCTCCTTGCTGACCACCCGGCCGGCCCGCTCGACCAGCACCTGGAGAATATCCAGCGCACGACCGCCCATGCGCAACTGCCGATCCCCTTCGAGGATCAGCCGCTGGCGCAAATGAAACGCGTAAGGGCCGAAACGCAGCACCGCCGCCGAGTTCACATCGTTGAGATTGTCCATGCCAACTATCTTGGCAGCCTCAGATGACGGCACAACCGCCACACAGGACGCCGCACGGACATCCGGGTGCTCTGGACGGACAGAACCGCTCTAGCTGAACTGTTCGCGGTACTGCGCAGGCGTCAGGCCAAGCTTTTCAGCGAACAGCGAACGCATGTGCCGCACGCTGCCGAAACCGCTTTTATAGGCCACGGTTTTCAGCGGCAGATCGCTGGTTTCGAGCAAATTACGTGCACAGTCGATGCGCGCACTTTGCAGAAACTCCATCGGCGTCATGTTGACGTCGCGGGCAAACACCCTGGCGAAATGCCGCGCACTCATATTTGCCAGCCCCGCCATGCGCTCGACGGTGAACGCCTCATCGAGGTGTTCCAGCACATAGTTCTGCGCCCGGGTGACGGGGGTTTCCTGCGGTGCCACAGCCGCCATCAACGGACTGAACTGGGCTTGACCGCCCTGGCGCTTCATCACCACCAGCAACACTTTGGCCACATCCTGGGCGAGTTTCTTGCCATGATCCCGGGCGACCACGGCCAACGCCATATCGATACCCGCAGTAACGCCGCCCGAGGTAATCAGCTTGCGGTCTTCGACGTAGATCTGATCGGTCGTCACATTGGCTTTCGGGAAGCCCTTGATCAGGCGTTCGGTGTAATTCCAGTGCGTGGTCACGCGGTAACCGTCGAGCAATCCGGCATGGCCAAGCACGAAGGCGCCCGTGCAGATCGAGCCATACCGCTCGGCACGCTGCACGGCACCGGGCAACCAGGCGAACAGTGTCGGGAATTTTTCGTTATAGGCACCCGGGCCACCCGGCACCAGCAGCAAGTCGTAGCGCTCGTCGTTGTCACCGATAGGCAGGTCAGCGTGCACGCATACGCCATTGGAGGCGCGCAGCGGGCCGCGCTCGGTCCCAAGGGTGATCAATTGATAATGTGATTCTGCCTTGAGGAAACGATTGGCAACCGAAAACACTTCCATCGGCCCGGCCATATCAAGCAGCAGAAAGTCGGGGAACAACACCATTGCCACGGTTTTCATGGGTTTACGTCACTGATCAAAAAAAATAAACACAACAGTCAGGCTGAGCATTATGGCCAAGCGAGCGCTGAACGTCGGAAAAGAATGCGTGAACTGGCGAGCAGAACTGTCAACCTCATCGCGACAGTGTTTCAGTTTCCATCTACTTATTGCTTCAAACGGTTAACAGTAAGCTTCTCCTCACTCGGACGAATTCACGTCCCGCCAGGAGATTTCATCATGCTGACTCTTCGCAAAGCCTCCGATCGTGGCCTCGCCAATCATGGCTGGTTGAAGTCGTTCCACACCTTTTCCTTTGCCAGCTATCGCGATCCGCGTGAACAGGGCTTTTCCGACCTGCTGGTAATCAACGATGACCGCGTTGCCGCCGGCAAAGGTTTCGGCCAGCATCCGCATCGCGACATGGAGATCTTCTCCTACGTACTCGAAGGCGCGCTGGAACATAAAGATACCCTGGGCACCGGTTCCGTAATCCGCCCCGGCGACGTACAACTGATGAGCGCCGGCAGTGGCGTGGCGCACAGTGAGTTCAACCATTCGGCCACCAAACCTGTGCACTTCCTGCAAATCTGGATCGTGCCGGAAGTCAGCGGCGCCAAACCGCGCTATCAACAGGAGCACTTCAGCACCCAGAAAAAACGCGGTCGGCTGCAATTGATCATTTCGCCTGACGGCAGCAACGGTTCGTTGAAAGTACGTCAGGATGCGCGAGTGTTCGCCGGGCTGTTCGACGGCAAAGAGAGCGCTACGCTGGAACTGCCCGCCAATCGTTACGCCTACGTGCATGTGGCGAGCGGCAGCGTTGAACTGAACGGCCAGCGATTGCAGGAAGGTGACGGCGTGCGGGTTCGCGAAGAACAGGCGCTGACGTTGAGCAATGGCGTGGACGCCGAGGTGCTGGTGTTTGACTTGCGGCCGCAGGAGTTGCCGCAGATGCCATGAGGTTGCTTGACGACCACAAAAAACGGCCTTCTTTTGAAGGCCGTTTTTTATGGCGGTGGTGTAAGTGAGGGTAATGCCAGCGGTGACGGTGCATGTATATCCTTGCCCGCTTGAACCGCCGCCAGGGTGGTTTGTATCGCGACATACATGTTGGCTTGATTCGCGTAATAGGCCCCTGCGACGATGGCAACAATTCCAAGCAACTGGACGACAGTGGCTGCCCAGACATTAGCCTTGACGGTAGCCCCTTGCCTCGCGGCTTCCTCAGCTCCCCGGGAAATTTTTCGCATCTCCTGCGAAATCAGGTCGTAGCGTTTGTCTCGTTCAATTTGAGTCTGATCTCGCGCCTTGTCCCGCTCGCTCTGAATCGCAAGGAACTCGCGGATTTCTGCGCGTACACCGTCGATTCGAGCATCCATTCTGGTTTCAATGGTCTCGATCCTGGCATTGAATTCTTCGCGGCTTACCGTGCTCATGACTTGAGTATTCCGACCTTTGCTCGATGTCTCACTGACTGGATATTGATGTAACTCACTGGCTTTCAATCCGATCCCCTTCCATGGTTACCGATACCCGTCCCTGGTTTATCACTCACAAGCGTGATTTCTATCGCGGTGAGTTGCAGCAACAATAGAGCCCATCAACCAAGCCCGCAAGCCAGCGGATTCTGCCTGAGTTGTAGGCCGTTTCGTCAGGTAACGTAGCTTCTCCAAGGCACGTCAGACACTCACTCATTCTCCAGCGCAAACCCTTCGACAATCTGCTCGATTACCGCCCGAACCCTTGCGGTATGGCGCAAATCCGCGTGGGTCACCAGCCACACTTCATAGGGCTGCGGGCGATTACGCTCCGGCCAGAGCCTGACCAAGCCATCGCGTTCGCCCATGTACACCGGGATTTCTCCTACACCCAGACCTGCCGCAATCGAGCGGCGCACCAACAGGCTGGAACTGAGACTGGCGACGATACGCCCGCGATGCAGAGGCTCGGCGACCAGCGTCATGTCCTTGTTGCTCTGCAAATACGGCTGGTAAACCACCAGGTCATGGCCCTCGAAAGCCGCGCCCTGAGCAGGAATGCCATGAGTGTCGATATAAGCCTGTGAAGCGAATAACCCCACCGGCCATCGGGCAATCCGCCGTGCGATCAGGTCTGGATTGTCAGGTCGGGTATTACGCACGGCGATGTCCGCCTCGCGCTTGGCCAGGCTGAGGATCTGCGTCGAGGCATCGAGTTGCACGCGCACGTCTGGATGCTGCTGGTGCAGACGGGCGATGGCCGGGATCAGAAAGTCGATGGCCAGCGAGTCGGTGGTACTGACCCGCACGTTACCGGTCAGGCGATCATCCAGGCCCTGAATCTGCCGCTCCAGCTCCAGCGCCGAGTGCTCCATTTTCTCTACGTTTTTGAGCGCCGCCTCGCCAACTGCCGTCAACGCGTAACCTTCAGAGGTACGCAAGAACAGCGTCGCGCTGAGGGACTTTTCCAGCGCTGTGATCCGCCGCCCGACGGTGGCCTGATCCACACCCAGAACCCGCGCCGCGCCACGTAATGTCGATTCACGACAAACCGCGAGAAATACCCGTGCATCGTCCCAATTCATCTTGCCCCCCTTGTGATGCAGATTTGCATCGCTGCGCAGCCGATTCGCTGCGCGAATGCAGCAAACATAGCCGATATGCTGGGCGCCATAAACCTTCTCGAGATCGCGCTCATGCGTACTTCATCCTCTGCATCTGCAATCTTCGCCGGACTCTGCGCCAGTCTGGTCAGCATCGGCCTGGCACGCTTTGCTTACACTCCGCTGATTCCCGCGCTGATTCAGGCGCAGTGGTTTTCCGCCAACGACGTGGTCTATCTCGGCGCGGCCAATCTGGTCGGTTACCTGATCGGCGCCCTGCTCGGGCGGCCAATCGCACGCTACCTCGGCAATAAAAACGCGTTGCGGCTGATGATGCTGCTTGTCACCGCTGCGTTTTTTGCCTGTGCGTTTCCGTTGTCGGTGAGTTGGTTTTTTGGTTGGCGGTTGCTATCGGGAATTACCGGTGGCGCGATCATGGTGTTGGTGGCAGCGACGGTGTTGCCGCATGTGCCAGCAACCCGAAAAGGACTGGCCAGCGGCGCGATCTTCCTGGGCATCGGCCTGGGGATTGCCGGCTCCGGGACGATTGTCCCGCCACTGTTGAACTTCGGCCTGCAATCAACCTGGTTGGGCTTGGGCGCATTGTCGTTGCTGTTGACTGCGGTGAGCTGGTTCGGCTGGCCTGCCGACTTGCCGCATCCGGTTGCGCCCCAAGCGAGCGCGGCGGCTCAGCCAACCCCGCCGGGCGTGTATTTGCTGTTCGCGCAATACGCCTTCATGGCCGCAGGTCTGGTGCCAGCGATGGTGTTTCTGGTGGATTACGTGGCGCGCGGGCTCGGAGCCGGAGCACACATCGGCGCACTGGTATGGGTGATGTACGGGTTGGGCGCGATTGTCGGGCCGGTGAGTTATGGCTTCCTGGCGGACAAGTTGGGCGCGCGGACGAGCATTCGTGTGGTTTTGGTAGTGCAGGCGATCACGCTCGGGCTGCTGGCGACCTCCCATTCATTTATAGCCTTGGCAGTGCTGGCGGTAATTCTCGGTTCATTCCCGCCCGGCATCGTGCCACTGGCTCTGGCCCGCGTGCATGAATTGATTCCTGAACATCATCGCCAGCAAATCGCCTGGAGCCGGGCCACCGTATCGTTTGCCACGTTCCAGGCACTGGCCGGGTTTGCCTACTCGGCGTTGTTCAATGCCTCGGGTGGGCATCACACGTTGTTGTTCGTGATTGCCGCCGGCGCGATTGCCGTGGCGTTGTTGCTGGAGCAGGCAATGAGGTGGCTGCCCTCTTCCATTGAATCGCGTGTTTGCACTCACTGAAGGGAATCATTGCCTTCAAACCACGCTCCCATCTACAGAACCTTTAATCACAGGAGTCGACATGACTTTACCCAATGAAATGAGCCGAATCGAAATTACCCAACCCGGTGACCCGGACGTTCTGCAACCCAAGCGCGTGCCGTTGCCGGTGGCCGCCGAAGGCGAGGTGCTGATCCGCGTGCACGCTGCCGGCATCAATCGGCCGGATGCCTTGCAGCGCGCCGGAAAGTACCCAATGAAGCCCGGGATGAACCCGATTCCCGGCTTGGAAGTGGCCGGCGAAGTCGTGGCGCTCGGCGCTGGTGTCAGCCAATTCGCCCTCGGCGATCGCGTGTGCGCGCTGACCAATGGTGGCGGCTACGCCGAATACTGCAGCGTTCCGGCCGGCCAGACCCTGCCCATTCCGGATGGAATCGACTGGGTGCAGGCCGCCGCGATTCCGGAAACCTTCTTTACCGTGTGGGCCAACCTGTTCGGTCTCGGTGGCGCCAGCCGAGGGCAGCGCGCGCTCATCCATGGCGGTACCAGCGGCATCGGCACCACGGCGCTGATGCTCTGTCGCGAATTTGCCATCGAAGCCTTCGCCACGGCTGGTAGCCCGGCAAAATGCGCAGCGATCAGCGAGTTCGGCGGCCAACCGATCAACTACCGCGAAGAGGATTTCGCTGCGGTGATCGCCGAGAAAACCGCCGGTCAGGGCGTGAACGTGATTCTCGACATCATGGGCGGCTCCTACTTCAACAGTAACGTCAGCGCTCTGGCGATGGATGGGCGATTGGTGATGCTGGGCTTCCTTGGTGGCGGCAAGGCAAACGACGTCGATCTGCTGGCGATCCTGGGTAAACGCGCGGTGGTCACCGGTTCGCTGTTGCGCGCACGCACTGCGGCGGAGAAATCAGCCATTGCCGATCAATTGCGCGAGCACGTTTGGCCGGTACTGAGTGCCGGTCGCTGCCTGCCGATCATCGACAAGGTCTATGCACTTGAAGAGGCGGCACAGGCCCATGCACACATGGAGGCCGGCGATCATATCGGCAAGATCGTGCTGAAGGTGAACTGAGCCGTTGCAGCATTTTGTAATCGTTGCGTACGGGCGGTGGTCGAAAATATCGCGCGCAGACCGAGGCATCTGGTAAAAAGCGTTCTTTGTCTGCGCCGTGGTGAAACGTTTAATGTTCCTGTCCTTCATGACTCGTCTGCGCCGTCGCCGCTTGGCGTTTGCCTGCATGGCCGCTTTGATTATCGGCGTGCCGACGAGTTGTGCCGTGCTGGAACATACCGAGCGCAAACTGTTGTTTCGCATCGAGCCGGGCAATGCCGGCTGGTATCGCGGTTTGCCGGGCAGCGTGCAGGAACTCGATCTGCAACCCAAGAACTTCAAGGCCGGACAAAACATTCATGCCTGGTGGTGGCCGGCGGAAAAAGCCAACGCCCCGGCGATCCTCTATCTGCATGGCGTGCGCTGGAACCTCACCGGGCAGTTGTTCCGCATCGAGCAATTGCGCGCGGCGGGTTACTCGGTACTGGCCATCGATTACCGCGGATTCGGCCAGAGCAAGGGCGATCTGCCGTCGGAAAGCAGCGTTTACGAAGACGCGCGGGTGGCGTGGGAGCGCTTCAAACTGCTGCAACCGGATCCGAACAAACGCCTGATCTACGGCCACTCCCTGGGTGGTGCCGTGGCGGTTGATCTGGCGGCCGAACTTGGCCAGGACGCCGCGCGTGACAAGACGCCGCTTGCGGTGCGCGGTTTGGTGATCGAATCCACTTTCACCTCGCTGGCGGATGTGGCTGCCGCCGTGGCCAACACCTCGTTGCCGGTGCGCTGGCTGCTGTCACAGAAATTCGATTCCATCGACAAGATTGCCGAGATTCACATGCCGTTGCTGGTGGTGCATGGCATGGCCGATGCGTTCGTGCCGCCGCGTTTCAGCGAGCAACTGTTCAACGCTGCTCAACAACCTAAACGCTTGTTGTTGGTACCCGGCGCAACGCACAACAACAGCATGGCGTTGGGCGGGCAGAATTATCGCAAGGCGCTTGATGCTTTGATGCAGACCAAACCGTTGCCACGTGTCGCGGGGCCGGCGCCGCTGCGCAGCGCACGCGACTCCTAACGGTAACCGCGAGCCTGTAAATCGAAGAGCTGCGCGTAATGCCCGGCAGTCTCAATCAAATCATCGTGGTCGCCCTGCTCCAGAATCCGTCCCTGTTCCAACACAATGATGTGATCGGCATTGCGCACACTGGAAAATCGGTGCGAGATCAGTAACGTCATGCGCCCTTCGGTGTGCTGGCTGAAATGCTCAAATACCGCCGCCTCCGCTGCCGGATCAAGGGCTGAGGTCGGCTCGTCGAGGATCAGGATATCGGCCTCACGGCGCATGTATGCCCGAGACAAGGCGATCTTCTGCCATTGCCCGCCCGACAACTCCTGACCACCGGCAAACCAGCGGCCGAGTTGTGTGGCATAACCGCGTTCCAGCCCCTCAATGAAGCGCGCAGCCATGCCTTCGGCAGCAGCGTCTTTCCAGCGCTGTTCATCACTGAATGCCGAAGTGTCGCCAACACCAATGTTTTCACCGACGGTGAACTGGTAACGGATGTAATCCTGGAAGATCACCCCGATGCGCCGACGCAACGTGTTCTCCTCCCAATCCTGCAAATCGCTGCCATCGAGCAGAATGCGCCCCTGATCAGGCCGATAAAGTCGCGTCAGCAATTTGATCAGTGTGGTCTTGCCTGAGCCATTTTCACCGACCAGTGCCATGCTTTTGCCGGGCACCAGATGCAGGTCGATGCCCTCCAGTGCCGCACGGGTAGCCCCCGGATAACGGAAGCCGACGTTCTCAAAACGCAGACCATCGCCCGGTCGCACGCCAGCGGTTAGATGACCACTATCGGCCAACACCGGCTCAGCCAGGTATTCGTAAAGATTCGACAGGTAGAGGCCGTCTTCGTACAGCCCACTGATCGCACTCAAGCTACTGCTGACCGCGCCCTGCCCCTGCTTGAACAGCACCAGATACATGGTCATCTGGCCCAGACTGATATTGCCGTGCACGGCATCGATCACCACCCAGGCGTACGCCACGTAAAACGCCGCCGTGCCGAGCAATCCTAGACCGAAGCCCCAACCATCGCGACGCAACGTCAATTGCCGGTCTTCGGCGTACAGTCTGGCGAAGGTGTCCCGGTAGCGCTGCAACAGCAGCGGCGCGAACCCGAACAGTTTGACCTCTTTGATGTACGCCTCGTGGGACAGCAAGGTTTCGATGTAACTTTGCTGACGGCTCTCCGGCGCCCGACGGGTGAACAGTCGGAAGGCGTCGCCGGAAAAATGTGCCTCGGCGAAGAATACCGGTAGCGCGCCGATCACCAGCAAGGCCAGCGCCCATGGCGAAAAATGCACCAGCAGCACACCGAAGCTGATCAACATGATCAGGTTCTGGACCAGCCCCAGTGACTTCATGACCAATGCCAGGGGCCGTGTCGAGGCTTCGCGGCGTACACGCACCAGCTTGTCGTAGAACTCGGAATTCTCGAACTGCACCAGTGACAGGGTCTGCGCCTTCTCCAGAATCAACGTATTGACCTTCTGCCCCAGCTGCACCCGCAACAACGACTGCTGCACCGACAGCGCCCGTTGCGTCGCAGACAACAACGCCAGCACCCCGGCCTCCATCAGCACGTAACGCAACACCGGCCACAACGGCGCATCGCCCTGCTGCGCATGCAACTGCATCGCCGTCACCACCGCATCGACAATCCGTTGGCCCAGCCACGCCGCCAGCGCCGGCAACACACCGGCAACCAATGTCGCCAGCACCAGCCCCAGAAACAAACTGCGCGATGTGCCCCAAACCAGGCGCAAGGCACGCTGCGCCTGGTCGAGCAACGAAATGACGCGCGATAAAACAGGCATAGGGCATTGAGCTCGGCAAGGGATGAGAGTGCGTCATGGTACTCCAGCGCCGACGTTACGAATCTTCGAGGCAAGAAAAAGCCCGACTTGAAAAAGTCGGGCTCGATGCCGCAAGCGCTTAATCGAACGCGCCGTTGAGGACTTCATAGATGAGGCCAGTGGCGAGGGCAACCAGTATCAGATCCGTACCGGCTTGCTGCCATTCATAACCGTCGTAGTGCGGAAGGTGGCCGAGCAGACGATTGTCGAGTTTTTTCGCAATGCCCGGAGGTAACGGTTTGCCACGCGCGAGATTTTTCTGGACTCCGGGGGGCAATGCAGGGCCGGGTTGCCAATAGTCACGATATCCACCGACCAGGCCGATGACGTGGCTGCGGTCGACGCTCGGGCCATGGCTGTAATCCCCGTGGTTAGCGTTTTTGCCTTTGTTTCCTGCCCCTTGTGCATTGTGCGGGTTGCCTTTGCTATTGCCCTGCCCCTGCCCCTGTCCCTTACCGTTGCCGGGATCCGCGAGCGCGGCCATCGGGCCGGCGACCAGAACCAGCGACATCACACCTGCAATGAATCGAGTTGATCTGAACATATCCGTGCTCTCAGACAATGGCGTTATTCACAGGATAGTAGATCGCGATTCCCGCAGTCGTTGACCGCGCTGATTCATCCCTAGCGCTGAGCCAGCTCGTGGCGCACACATTGCTCATAGTAGGTCTGCTTGACCGCCGCCGGCTTGAGCTTCGAGGTGCTGTTATAAGTCTGCTCGATAATTCCCATCGCGGTCATGCGCATCCACGGTTGCTGGAATTTGCGCACCTGCAATTGCTTGCGCGCGCCATACAAAGAAACTCCCGACAGTTTGGAATGCTGCGCACCTGCGGCGATATCCGAACCCCAGGTACAGGCAAAACGATGACCTTTGCTCAACTCTTTCGCCTGGGCTCCAGAAGCAAAGACTGCCAGGGAAAGCGTTGCCACGGTGATGACAATCGTCCGCATATAGCCAACCTAACCTTTTGAAAAAAGACGAGTTTGACGATGAAAATGGCACTCGGGGGCCAGCAGTTTGCCCTACCACTTGTCCAGTACCCTGCACCTTTGCCTCTCTCGCACCTCCAAGCCAGTACATCCCCTCGCGTGAAGGCTTAGATGATGAACAAGAAAATTGCGCTGCTATCGCTTGCCAGCCTGCTCATTATTGGTCCGATGAGCGCCATGGCGACAGAGCAAAACACTGCTGAATCTGCCGCCCCGCCGAATGCCCTGCCGGGCGTCAATCACTCGAAGAGCTCGAGCGCCCACGATGACAAGGCCGACAAAAAAGGTGAAGAATCTTCCGGAGGTAATGCGGGCGCAGAGTCGCATGAGACTGAGAAGGATGCGGCGACTTCGAGTGATTCAGAGGACATCAAGAAGGCGCCGAAACCTTAGGGCTCATTGACTGACATTCGCGCCGTGCCCGGAGCGGAAGTGGTCAGGGCCTGGGAAATGCCCGGAGGTTGAGAGATCTCCGTGCTTAAGAGCGGCGTATCAGGTTCCGGCTGGAGCGCCCGCTCGCGCAGCAGGAAATAAGACAGGGCAGGAATCAGCACCAGCGCGCCGAGCATGTTCCACAGGAACATGAAGGTCAGCAGGATGCCCATGTCGGCCTGAAACTTTATCGGCGACCAGACCCAGCACACCACGCCGGCCGCCAAGGTGATGCCTACCAGACCTACGACCCGCCCGGTAAACGACACGGCGTTGCGGTAAGCCTGAGACAACGGCAGACCCTGGCGCTGGTAATGCAACTGGACGCTGAGCAGGTACAACGCGTAATCCACGCCAATGCCCACACCCAACGCGATCACTGGCAAGGTCGCGACTTTCACGCCAATGCCCATGATCACCATCAATGCCTCGCAAAGAATCGAAGTCAGTACCAGTGGCAACAGGGCGACCAAGGTAGCGCGCCAGCTGCGGAACGTGATCAGGCAGAACAACGTCACCGCCGCGTAGACGTAAAGCAGCATCGTACGATTTGCCTCGCGCACAACAATGTTGGTCGCCGCCTCAATCCCGGCCGACCCGGCCGCCAGCAGGAACTGTCGATCTTCGCTGGTGTTTTCCCGCGCGAATTTTTCGGCGATTCCCACCACGGCATCGAGCGTCTCGGCCTTGTGATCCTTGAGGAAAGTGATCACCGGCATCAGCGAGCAATCGGTATTGAACAGCTCCGGGGAGTTGACCGAGGCTTGCTGCGCGGCGTAGTTCAACACGTCCTGATTGCGCTGGATGCTGTTGAGTTTGGGGTTGCCTTCGTAAGTGCCGGCGGTGATCTGGCGCACCGCGTTAACCAATGACGCTGTCGCCTGTACGCCCGGATATTGCTGCAGCTCCCAAGCCAGACGGTCGGCGAGTATTAACGTCTTGTAGTTCAGGCAGCCTTCCGGTGCGGTCTTGATCATCACCGCGAACAGGTCGCTGGACAGTGCGTAATGGCTGGTGATGTAGGCGTTGTCACGGTTGTAGCGCGAGTCGGCACGCAACTCCGGCGCGCCACTTTGCAGATCGCCTATCTTCAGTTGCAGGCTGACGACAAAGCCGCCGATGCCCATCAGCCCCGCGACCAACACCGCGCCGGTAGCCCACTTGCGTGTAGTGAAACGGTCGAGCAGGTCCCACAGTTTGCCAAAGCCTTTGTGCCCTTCTGCGCGCGTGTCGATTTTCAGCGCACGCTCGGCAGCCTTGTGGCCAACGCCGACATAAGACAGCGACACCGGCATCAACAATAGCGAGGTAAAGATCAGCACCGCCACACCGATACTGGCAGTGATCGCCAGGTCGCGGATCACTGGAATATCGATCAGCATCAACACCGCGAACCCTACGGCGTCGGCCAGCAGCGCGGTGACGCCGGCAATAAACAGACGACGGAAGGTGTAGCGTGCGGCGATCAGTTTGTGCGTGCCGCGGGCGATGTCCTGCATGATTCCGTTCATCTTCTGCGCCGCATGGGACACACCGATGGCGAAAATCAGAAACGGCACCAGCACCGAGTACGGGTCGATGGCATAGCCGAGCCAGGCGACGATGCCGAGTTGCCAGACCACTGCGATCAGCGAGCAGCCGACCACCAGCAAGGTGCTGCGAACGCAACGGGTGTAGGCATAAATGATGATCAGCGAAGTGACGACGGCCAGGCCGAAAAACATCATCACCTGAATCAGCCCGTCGATCAGGTCGCCCATCAATTTGGCAAAACCGATGACCCGGACTTTGTACTGACCCTTGCCCTCCTCCCCGGCCTTGCGTGCAGCGGTGTCACCGGCGAACTCGATCTTGTCGCGCAACTGCTCTTCGAGCATCTGCGAAAAAGCGTGGTAGTCGATGCGTTGACCGCTGGCCGTGGCCTTGTCCAGCAGCGGCACGATCAGCATGCTCGATCGGAAGTCGCTGGCCACCAGGCTGCCGACGATACCGGCGCGGGAAATATTCTGGCGCAGCTGTTCGATCTGCTCAGGCTTGCCTTCATAGGTATCGGGCATCACCGGACCACCCTGAAAACCTTCCTCGGTGACTTCGGTCCAGCGCACCGCCGGGCTCCACAGCGACTTCATCCAGGCGCGGTCGACGCCTTCGGTGAGGAACAGTTTGTCGTTGACCTGCTTGAGCACGTCCAGATAACCGGGGTCGAAAATATCGCCCTGAGTGTTCTCTACCACCACCCGCACCGAGTTGCCCAAGCCGCGCAACGACTGGCGGTTTTCGAGGAAGTTCTGAATGTACGGCTGGCTCTGCGGAATCATCTTTTCGAAGCTTGGACGCAGCTCCAGCCGAGTCGCTGCCATGTAGCCCAACACCACGGTGACCAACGCCATCAGCAGCATGAACAGCGGACGATAGTTGAACACCCACCGTTCCAGCAGATTGCCGGACTGTCGGTCGAAGTCGCGCAGGTCGCGGATCACCGGCATGGTTTCTTGTTTGATATTGCCCATGTCTGGGGTCTCGCTCTAAGGGTTCGAGGGCTTATTCAATCGACAGCGTCCGGGCACCACGGCTGCCAACCGCCATCAGCGCACCGTCAGCGGCGCGCGTGACGCCCGTCACGGGGAACGGCTCGGCTTGCCGCACCCAATGCATTTGCGCAGCGGCACCCTGGCTTACCAGCCTCTGCCCGCCCTGAGTGAACAAGCGGTAATTACCCTGCGCATCGACGACGCCGGCGGTGATACTGACTTGCAGGCCTGTGTTCTGCGCAACCCAGCTGAAACCGCCATCGGTACTGCGCAGAACATTGCCGCGCAAGCCGTAGACGAGCACTTCCCCGGGCTTACCGAGCACGCCGAAAAAACTGCCCTGATAAGGCGTTGGCACAGCGGCGAAGCGCTGTTGTGCCTCGTCCCATTTCAGCAACAAGCCCTGCTCGCCGGCGATGTACAGCGCATCGCCGGTAGAGGCGATGGCATTGAGGTGAAAACCCTGTGGGTTGTCGGTGCGGTCCTGGAACGGTGTCCAGCTCTGGCCGCCATCCTCGGTACGCAGGATCAGGTTGAACACGCCGACCACATAGCCGAGGCGATCATTGGCGAACCAGACATCGAGCAAGGGTTTGTCGGCACCCTGCGCCACCAGGCGCTGACCTTCAGCAACGAGAAATGACCATTGCTCGTTGGCCGGTTCTGCACTGGCCAACGCGCTGTAGTGCTTGACCAGCAAGGTACCGATCTCGCGGCCGTCGAGTTGCTTGCGCCAGGTCGCACCGGCGTCGTTGCTGTGCAATATCACGCCGTCGCCACCCACCGCCCAGCCTTGGGTGGCCGAAGGAAAACTCACGGCATTGAGGTCGGCACTGACAGGCACCGCGGCCTGCTGCCAGTGCTGACCGACGTCATCGGAAAACAGAATGTGGCCACGCTGACCGACGGCAATCACGCGTTCGCCCGCACGGGCCGTGCCGGACAACGGACTGTGGATGGCCAAGGCGCTGACCTTGGCGGGCAGGTCCAGGACATCGAAATAATCAGCCGCGCAGGTGACGCCCTGCAACAGGCCGAGCACGACACCCAATGCCACCTGTAAATAATTCTTGTACGAACACATACCGCGTCCTCTTCGAAAAACCGCGCCGGGGGCACACTTGCGTGTGCCTGGCGTTCACACCTGACGCCGCGACGGTCGGCGTGCACCGACCGCCACACGGCCCATGCTGGTGAGCAGTGGACCTTGCGAGCGCTTGCTTGCGGCCGGCTTAGCGAATGCCGCTGCCGGCGAGGGATTCCGACGACCATTGCGCCTTGGAGAGCGGATCGATGTACTTGATGCCGCCGTAAGGCCCGACCACGCCGTTGATGTTGTACGAGCCCCCCACCAGGTCGTAGATCATGAAAGGCGTGGAATCCGGGATCTGCTTGTCGTAGCTCTGGCTGAGGAACGCGAAGGAGCCACGGTACAGTTGGCCACGGGCGTCGTATTGATCAGAGGCCAGAGCGGTCCAGCTGTCTTCGTCGAGGTAGAAGCGGCGTTTCTGATAGATGTGTCGCGCACCGGCCTTGAGATTGCCTTCCACTACCCAGACGCGGTGTTTTTCCCAGCGCACGAAGTCCGGAGCCAAGTGATTGGCGGTGGTCAGCGACTTCGGATCCTGGGCGTAAGTCAGTTTGTAGGTGTTGTAGGGGACGATCATTTCCTGCTTGCCGACCAGCTTCCAGTCGTAGCGATCAAGTGCACCGTTGAACACGAAAACGTCGTCGTAGGTGCCCGCACCGGCAGTGCCGGGGTTAGGCGTGTCGTAGGCCAGGTTCGGCGCCAGCTTGACCCGACGCTGGCCTGGCAAGTATTGCCAGGCACGGCGCGGCTGTTGCAACGGGTTGGCGGCATCCTTGAGCATCACCGCTTCACCGGCCCGGCGTGCGGGGCCGGTGTAAGACAATTTCATCTGGTAGTACACGTCGGCGCTGCTGATCGGCTGCGCGAGGTTTTCGTAGATCGGATACGAAATGAACGCCTGCCCGGTGGTCGCCAGGCTCGGCACGCCGGCGGAGTCGACGTTCCAGGAGTCGTACTTGGAATTGATGCTCACGCCCTGATAGCGCAGCAGGAAGTTCCACATCGCTTCATTGCCCGATTGCGGGATCGGGAACGGCACGCCCGGCAGCACGTTATCGATGGCCAAGCCACCTTCAAGGGACTTGGCCCCGCTGGCATTCTTCACGCCGTTATCGAGGATGGCTTTGGGCAGAGAAACGGTGCGATGAGTCGGGTATACATCGACACGAAAAGTCGGGAAACGCCTGGCCAGTTCCGCCGTGGTCGCACTGAGCAAGCCTTTGTACTGATCAACGTTTTTGCCGTCGATCACCAGCAACGGTTTCTCGTTGGCGAAAGGATCCGGACGCATGCTGTCACCGGATTTGAAACTGGCCGGCGGCGTGGTCAGACCACCGTCATAGGCGGGGATGGAGCCGTCAGCATTGCCGGCCTTTTCGGCACCAACCAGGGTCAGGTTGTTGCCGAGTCTGGCAGCGTCCTGAGTTGAAACAGCGGCCTGTGCCTGGGCGACAAGGACCATGGCCAGCGAAGCGGCCAACACGGTTTTGGCGAATGTCATCTTGTTATTCTCCTGCTTGCATTGAGCAAATCAGTGGTGAATCAAAAAGTGGTTTTCATCGTCAGGTACACGGCGCCACGATCTTCAGTCGTGGCACCACCACCGGAAAAGGCTGAGTAGCCACCGGCGTAACAGGCGTAGTTTTCGTTACCGCTAAAGGCGTTCGGCGCAGCGCCGTCACCTCCGGTCGGGCCGGTACTCACACCGCTGACACTGCACTTGTCGGCCTTGCCGAAAGCGTCCACGTACTTGAGGTCGACAAAGTATTTGTTGTACACAACGGCCCCGAGGCCAATGGCGTAGTTACCGGTGTCTTTGGCGCCACCCCCGGAGACCGGTGAGACGCCGTCGAGACCGACGTTGATGGACATCGGTGCATTGAGGTCGACGCCGGGAAACACCTGGTACCAGGTCGGCGTGAAGTTGACCGCGATGCCCCAGTTGTCGCGGGTCGGCTGATCGATACCGCGATAGGTGTCCTTGCCTTTGTAGAGCGCTTCGTTCTGGTTATCGAGTTTGAGCAGGTTGCTGTAATACAGCTCACCGAGCAGGGCTGCCGAATCGAACACCGGGGTTTTGGCGAAGGTCATCAAACCGTTGAGCGTCCAGTGCAAGGTGTCGCCAGTGGCGGCCATGCTGTCGCCCTTGTGCGGCGTGTCGTAAATCACACCGGTGGCCGCCGTACGCGCCGGCAACAGGCCAAGCCCCGCGCCCAGCCCCAGCGGACTGTTAGTGCTGACAACCGCCGGAATACTCGCCAGCGGCATGTTGTGGCGGATGTTCAGGTCCGAACCGACGCTAACCCCGCCGAAGTCCTTGGACAGGCTCAGGCCAACGATCTTGATGCTGTCGGCATAGGCCATTTGATAGGTGGCGGTGCTCAGCGAGTTGAGCGTATTGATCACCGCAGGCACTTGCCCTGCCGGACGAGTGCCGTTGGGGTTGGCCGAACTCAGGCCTCTGGCATCCAGCCAGGCTTGCGGCAGGATTTCCGAGGTTTCGCGGTAGTAAACGCCGAGGGTGCCGTCGAGCCAGGCTGGCGACCACTTGGCCATGACGCCCCAGTCCCCGCGCTTGTCCGGCGTCAGGTCATGACCGCGACGCACATTGGTCAAGCCGTTGCACGGCGCCAGACCACAACCCAGCGGACTGCCCGGCACCACGCTATTGGTGTTGCCCAACAGGAACGATTGCCCACCGAAACCGACCAGATCGGAACCACCGTAATAAGTGCCTGCTTCCGGCAGGCGCGCGGCGTCCCAGTCGAGGAAATACTGCGCGCCTACGGTCAATTCGGGATTGACCGTGAACGACATCGACAACTGGTTGCGCGGCACGAACAGTTCCTTGGCTTCGGTACCGGGCGAGGCCGCGAGTTTGGCCAGATCGAGGCCGGACTGGCCGTAACTGATCGAATGAACCGGGTTGAGAATGGTCTCGCCCCAGAACACGTTGTGCTGTCCGGCCTTGACGCTCAGCAGCGACTCCTCGCCGACTTCGGTGCTGTAGAACACGAAGGCATCAAGTATTTCGCCGGAGGGACCTGCGTAGTAACGCTGGGTGTAGTTGCTCAGGTGCGGGCTGCCATTGCCGACGTTGTCAGCGGTGACCCCGGCCAGGCGCGGATCATTGGCGACCAGACCCGATCTTGCGTCGTTGCCGTTAACGAACGGATTGGAATTGGAGCCGGTGTTCTCGTAGGCCTTGTCGTACCAACTGGCCGCGCTGACGCGAAAGCCCATGTGGTTCTGATAGACCACATCCATCTCGGTCAGCAGGTCGACACGCTGGGTGATGTTGGTCCCGGCCTTGCGGAAGTTGTAGTCGCCATCGTTGTTGTTCGGCGTCGCCAGCATGCGTTTGTCGGCGCTTTCGGTGCGCACGCCGTAGTTGTACTTCACCGTGTTATCCAGGCGCACGGTCCAGTCCGGGTTACCGGTGTCGAGCTCGACGGCCTGCGCGACCGGCATGGCGGCAGCCAGAATCGCCGAGGCCAACAGGGTGTAACGCGAGGGTGCAAACCCGTGACTCTTATTGTTATGCATTGCGTTGTCTCCGCCTTTTTGTATTTGTTTTAAGCGCAGCCGCCCTCGTGCAACCCCTTGTTCCAGGGATTTACATTTTCAGGAGTGAGGGCAAATGCCGGATGGCGCGGGCCAACCGGCGCCTGAACTAGCGATCCAGCTCGAGGATGAGTGCTTCGGCTTGTGGCCAGTGCCCGTAACCGGCAGCAGGATTGAGATGACCGACTTCGCCGAAATTGAGCAGTTCGCTGCCCCAGCCTTCGGCCATGTGCGTGGCAGCTTCCAGGCTGGCGAGGTGGTCGTTGGTACTGGCGACCAGCAGACTGCGGAACGGCAATCGACCGTTGGGCAGAGGAGCCCAACCCTGGCTGCGCAGGGTTGCAGCGGATGGGTAACCTTGCGGCCACTCGGCATCAAGATCCGGCGGCGCGACCAGCAGCGCGCCCTTGATCGACCGACTGTGTCGGGCAGCCCAGTGCGCAACCATCAACACGCCGGCGCTGTGAGCGACCAGAATCACCGGCCCGTCGATCTGCGCCAATGTGTGTTGAATCGCTTCGACCCGCTTGCTGCAATCGAGTTTGTCGGCTTCCAGCGGCGGCACACTGCGCACCTTGTACAGTCGGGTGTGCAGCAACGTCTGCCAATGTTCGGCAACGTGCTCGCGCAGACCCGGGACGATCAGAACGGTTGCGACAGTTTGCAGTTTGTCCACTTCAACACCTTCGCTTTCTCGATGACTCGACTGGCTCTGTTCGCCAGGGGCTTTTTATAGTTCCGACATTAGATAGCGCCCGCCCGAAGCGCTTTTCATTGGACGTCAGGCTCTTTTCTTTTCATGACAAAGTTTCAGGTATTGGCGCGAAGCGACCATTGGTCGAATATCCCCGCAGGTTCTCCACAGCTCACTGTAATCAATGGGTGAGCGTCGACTGCGGCACAACGGCGGGGTGATTCTGGACAGCATCGGGCGACGGTTTTCGACAACGTCACAACTGTTCAATTGCTGATGTGCTGGCTATAGTCGCCACGCAAATTTGAATCGCAACCGGCTCAGGAAAGACCTTCGCATGCCCAAGCTTGTTCGCGCCGCCGTCTTGACCAACTACCTGGAGGTCACTCAATACCTGGGATTCAATCCGGGTGATGTGCTGGCCGGTGTCGGCTTGAGCAAGGCCAAACTGCAAGCCCCTGAACATCGCATCCCGATCGACGCCGCCGTGCGCCTGCTTGAGGATTCGGCAGCGGCCAGTGGCTGCCAGAGCTTCGGGCTGAGCATGGCCGAGTCACGCCAGCTCTCGGACTTTGGCGTGGTCAGCCTGCTGCTCAGCCATCAGCGGACGCTGCGCGACACGTTGCAAGTGTTGGTGCACTACCGCCATCTGATGAACGATTCGCTGGCCCTCTTCATCGAGGAGGCCGGCAAGATGGTGATCATTCGCGAAGAGGTGGTGACTGAATCGCCGATGCCCTGCCGACAAGCCAATGAACTGGCAATCGGGGTGATGTTCCGCTTGTGCGCGGCCCTGCTCGGCGCCCACTGGCATCCCTACAGTGTCAATTTCACGCATCAGCCCCCCGACAACCTGCAACTGCATCGTCGCCTGTTCGGCTGCAAGCTGGAGTTCGGTAGCGAGTTCAATGGCATTGTCTGCCCCAATACCAGCCTTGACGTGCCCAACCCCTTGGCTGACCCGGCAATGGCGCGCTATGCCCAGAGCTACCTCGACTCATTGCTGAACCACGAAGGCCCTTCGATGCTGTTCGAGGTGCGCAAAGCCATCTACCTTTTGTTGCCGATGGGACGCGCCACCATCGAGCAAATCGCCCAGACCCACGGCATGAACGTTCGAACGTTGCAGCGCCGTCTCAAAGATGACGGCTGCGCCTTCAATGACGTGATCAACGACGTGCGCCGTGACCTGGTGCTGCGCTATCTGGAAAACCCGAATTACTCGCTGGGCCGGATCGCGGACATGCTCGGCTATTCAATGGCAAGTTCCTTCACACGTTGGTTCATCACCCAGTTCGGCATGCCGCCGGCAGCTTGGCGCAGCGCGCAAAAACAACCCAAGCCAGCCAGTACGCCGAGCCCCCTGCCCGGCCACACGGAACCCTGAGACGACTGAAAACCCCTCGCGCAACTGACAAAAAAAACGGCAATTGCTGGTGCAATCGCCGCAAAAGACCGGTGTTCATCACTCCGGTCGAAGCCCCACTGCGATCAGAGTCAAACGCAGTGCAGCCCTGCCATAAGCGTTCGCGTCAGGCTCTAGAGGCCCCAACGCAGCAACAACAGCACCAGCACAACAAGGAACATCGTCTCCCCGACCATCAGCAGGATCGGCTTGATGCCGACAGCCGCCAGCTCCTTGAGCTGGGTTTTCATGCCCAAGGCACTGATGGAAACCACCAGGCACCAGCGCGACAACTCATTGACCGATCCCTGTACCACCGGGGCTATCCATCCAGTGCTATTGATGCAGGCCAGAATCAGAAACCCGACGGCGAACCAAGGCAGCAGCGGCGGCCGTTTGCCGGTGGGGTCAGCGCCCTGCATGCGAGTAATCATCGCCGCGCACACGATCACCGGCAGCAGCATGGCGACCCGCATCAACTTGACCACCGTTGCCGTATCACCGGTTTCGGTCGACATGCTGTAACCGGCGCCGACGACCTGGGCGACATCGTGGATGGTCGCCCCGAGGAATACGCCTGCCACTTGCGGTGACAACGACAGCCAATTGGCAATCATCGGGTAAACGATCATCGCCAGGGTCGACAGCGCCGACACCCCGATCACCGTGAATAATGTCGCGCGTTCTTTCTGCGGATGGTTCGGCAATGCCGCCGCCAGCGCCAACGCGGCCGAGGCACCGCAAATCGCCGTGGCGCCACCGGTGAGCATGCCGAACAAACGCTGAAAGCCCAGCGCCTTGGCCGCGATCACCGAGACGCCGATGGTCACCACCACCAAAATCACCACCAGCACCACAGGCTTCCAGCCTAACGCCGCCATTTGCTCGAGGGTGATGCGCATGCCCAGCAGCGCCACGCCGATGCGCAACACCGTGCGCGCAGTGAACTCAATGCCGGCCTTGCAGACACCATCACCGGCAAGAAAATTGAGCGCCATGCCCAGCAACAAAGCGAACAGCATCACCGGCGCAGCGTAATGCTCGGACAAAAAAGAGGCTGCGGCGGCAACGATCAAGCTGACGACAAAACCTGGCGCCAGCTCCCGTGTTCGGCTGTGAATACGAGTCAGAGCAATGGCGCTCATGGCGCGGACTCCTCGGCAACGACAACGATGTATGCCTGACCGTCGATGAGTTCGACCGGGTAGCTGGCAACTTTGACTGCGCTGGAATTGAGCAAGTAACCGCTGCGCAGATCGAAGCGCAGACCGTGGGCGCAGCACTGAATCACTCGCCCATCAAGGCGCCCGCCACACAACGAGGCGCCTTGGTGCGGGCAACTGTCGTCGATGGCGAACAGATCGCCCTCGACGTTGAAAATCGCCAGGCTTTTGTCATCGAATTCGAACAGTGCACGAGCGCCCACGCGCGGGAGTTTTCCGGCAGGCACAGGGATACGAAGACTCATGTCGGCTGCCGCTCGCGATCACTTTCTTTCAGTGACTGACTCATGGCCCCAAGCAATGCCGCAGCAGGTTGCGCGCCTACCACCGTCATGCGGCGGTCGAACTGAAAACTCGGCACGCCACTGCTCGCTCCGGGTGATCCGCCAAATGCCGTGCCATCGCCCGTCAGGCAATCGGCGAAGGCCTCCGCATTCATGCCGCAGGAGCGGACAATCGCGAGCAAGGTCTCGCGGCATCCAAGGTCTTCGCCTCTCTGGAAATAAGCGGCGAAGAGGCGCTCAAGCAAGATGTCACGATGGGCAAGATTGCCCAGCTCACTGGCGCGCTGGAACAAACGATGCGCGTCTGCGGTGTTAGGCATTGTCGCGATATGGCTGAAATCGATGGCCAACCCAACCGCTGCGGCAGCCTGCTGCACCTGGGTTTGACGCATGAGTACTGCATCGGCATTGCCCAGGCGCTTGCGATAAAAATCAGCGAAGGGCTCACCTTGTACCGGCAACTGCGGCAACAACTGCATGCCATGCCACACCGTGGTGATCTGCACACCCGGATGGCGACTGCGAAACTGTACCTGCGCATGTTCCAGTTGACGCTTGCCGATCAGGCACCAGGGACAGATGAAATCGAAGAACACATCAATACGTAAACGACCACTCACAACTTCACCCCTACGACGGATTCGTCCACCAGATCATCGATCCGCTCACCCTTAAGCCGGGCAATGTCCTTGTGGTAATGACACTTGGCATAAAAGAACACGGCGGCCGCCGCGATGCTGAGCAATGGCACAAACTGGAAAGCTGCCTGCAAGCCGATCACATCGGACAGCCTGCCGGTGATGAACGGCCCAGGCGCCAGCCCGAGCATGTTGTTGGCCAGGGTCAACGTGGCGAAAGCCGTGCCATGGACCGAGTAATGCGTGAGGTTGGCGACCATGGCGCCGCAAGGCCCAGTGGTGCCGGCCGCGATCAACATGCCGAGGCCGATCAGCGCCAATTGCACCGGCCCCGCCGGCAGGGCGAACGCTGCCGACAACAACAGGCAACTGCCCAGGCAGTAGGCGATGGCCAGGGCGACTTTGCGTTCCGGCGAATGGCGACACAGTCGATCGCTGAGCACGCCACACAGAATCATTCCCGCGCCGCTGCACAGCACGATGATCGCCGCGACCCCGCCCGCCTTGTCCGTGGCCATGTGGTAATAGCGATTGAGATAACTGGGCATCCACACAATGACGGTGCCGGCGACGAACAGTTGCAGGCCACTGCCGATATAGGCCGCGATCACCGAGCGGCTGGAAAACAGCGTGCGCAATGGCCGCTTGATTGCTGCCGCCGCTTTGTTCGCCGCAAGGGATGCACGCTGCGGAGCAATGCGTGCTTCCTTGACGATGATCGGGTAAAGCACTGCCAGCAGCAGGCCGAACAGCGCCATACCGGCAAACGACCAGCGCCAGCCAAGCTTGCTCGCGATTGCCCCGCCCAGCGCCATACCCAATACCGAACCGAACATCCCGCCCGCCATGAAGGCACTGGCCAGCGTTGCCCGCAGGTGTTTGGGAAACACCGAGATCACCACCGCGATGCCGACGCTGCCGTACGCCGCTTCGCCGACGCCAACCATGAATCGCGCAATGAACATCTGTTGATAGTCCTGCGCGAAGGCGCAACCCAATGTGGCCAGACTCCACAGCAATGCCATCAGCGCCAGGCTCTTGACCCGGCCAAAGCGGTCCGCCAGCAACGACAGAGGGAAAGTCAGCAGCCCCACCATAAGGGCGACGATGCCACTGAGCAGGCCGAGCTGGCCGTCGCTCAGCGCCCATTCGCCCTTGAGCAGCGGGAACACCGCATTCAACACCTGGCGCGACATGTAATCGGAAATCAACAGCCCGAACGTCAGTGCAAAGACGATCCAGGCATACGGGCGCGCGACGCCGACAGCATCGTCGTCATCGTCTGCGGCGATTGGGTGAAAGGCCATTCAGCCTCCTCAAAGCTTTGTCTTATTGTTGTTATCAAGCGTGTTGCAGTGCAGCGGGCGGGAGGCCATGGACCTTCCGCCTCTACTGCCAATCAGCCGCGTTGCGGCACACCTTTTTGCCCAGCCTTGCGGTTGGGCGCCATACCGTTGGCCAACAGGGTTTCTTCGATGCTCTGGTACTGCACGCCGATGCGGTAGATCTCACGCGCTTCTTTGCCGGTGGCGATGTCGCGACCCAGTTCATGCGCGATCCGCACGGTCTGTTTGATCTGTGCAACCGAGCCGAAACGATCACCCTTGTGATCAATGATAGTGTCCTCATTGCCCACACGCGGGTGCAGACCCATGGCCATCGACATCGTGTTGAACGGCATCACATTCTTGAGCAGCGACTCTGAGGTCAGGGTGCAACCGTCCGGCGCGCGGTGGATGAAGTTGAAGAAGTTGAACGGGTTGGGGCCATCGAAACCGCCGCCGATGCCGATCCAGGTCAGGTTCAACGGGCCCTTGTAGACGCCCTTGCGCACCAGACGCTCAAGGGTTTCCATGGCATGCATGCCCGTTAGCTGGAAGTGCGGCTGGATGCCGTTGTCCATCAGACGCTTGAGGTGCTCGGCAACCCAGGCCGGGCCGGCCGGCACGGTCATTTCGCTGTAGGCGGCCTGAACCAGCGGGTTGGCCAGGGACGTGCCTTCCAGGTATTGCGGATAGAGCAGCTCCATGATGTTCATCTGAGTGGTGTTGATCGCCACCGTGACCTGATCCGGTTTTGGCGTCAGTTCGGCGAGCATATGTCGCGTATCGTCCGACAGCCACTTGGCGGCTTCACCATCGCTTTCAGGGGCAAAGGAAATCGAACCACCGACCTGGATGATCATGTCCGGCACGGCTTCACGCACGCCGGCGATCAACTCGTTGAACTTGGACAAACGCTTGGAGCCCTTGCCGTCCAATTCGCGCACGTGCAAGTGCAAGACCGTGGCACCGGCCTCATAACACTCAACCGCTTTTTGCACCTGCTCGTCCATGGTCAGCGGGATGTCTTCGGGGAAATCTTCCGGCATCCATTCCGGGCCGTACGGGGCCACGGTGATGACCACCTTTTCCATGTTTTCCGGGTGCAGGGAATCGTCGAAGAATTGCATGGGTTACTCCTGTTCTTATGATTGTCGCGCCCACCCTCGATCATGCCGGGCAGACGTGTTTACGAGTGCGATGCAAAAGAGGTCGATCAGTAAGTCTTGTCGCCGATGATTCCGGCACGCTCCATCTTGCGATGGCACGGCGAGTAATCCATGACGGCATAGTGCTGGGTGCTGCGGTTGTCCCAAATGGCGATGCTGTTGGGCTTCCAGCGCCAGCGCACCTGATACTCGGGGATATAGGCCTGGCTGATCAGGTAGCGCAGCAACTCGCTCGCGCCGGGGTTGGCGTCCTGACCAAAGCGCACCCGGTCGGGGGTGTGGTAGTTGCTCAAGTGCGTGGTGAACGCGTTGACAAACAGCACCTTTTCCCCGGTTTCCGGGTGGGTGCGCACGACCGGGTGCTCGGCATCCGGGTACATATCCTTGAGCGCCAGACGCTTCTCGATCGGCATGGCGGCGCCAAAGCTCGCTTCGATGCTGTGACGGGCACGCAGGTCGGCAATCTTCACCTTCACGTCCTCCGGCAAACGCGCGTAAGCCTCGACCATGTTGGCCCACATCGTGTCGCCGCCCACCGGTGGGCACTCAACGCAACGCAGCACGCACCCCATCGGTGGCGCCTCGCGCCAGGTTGCGTCGGTGTGCCAGGCATTTTCGTAGCGATCCATCGGCTGATCGGGGTTCTTGTAGATGCGCACCAGCCCGGGATGCTCCGGATCACTGCCCGCCACCGGATGACCTTCCAGCTCGCCGAAGCGACGGGCGAACGCTACGTGCTCGGCGCGAGTAATGTCCTGATCACGCAGGAACACCACCCGATGCTTGAGCAACTGGGCACGAATCTCGGCAAAAAGACCGTCGTCATGCACCGCATCGGCGAGGTTCACGCCGACCAGTTCGGCGCCAATGCTGCAGGTCAATTGTTCGACTTTCATGGCAGGCGACTCCCTTAAATGACGAAAATCGACGAGCCTGTGGTCTTGCGTGATTCCAGGTCGCGATGAGCCTGGACAGCGTCCTGCAAAGCGTAGTGCTGGTTAATCCCAATCTTGATCCGACCACTGCCAACATGGTCGAACAACTCACCCGCCAACGCGGCTTTTTCCGCCGGGTCGGCGATGTAATCGGCCAGGGCCGGACGCGTCAGGAAAAGCGAACCTTTCATCGCCAGCATCACCGGATCGAGAGCCGGAATCGGACCAGATGCCGTGCCGACGCAAACCATCAGACCACGGCGCTTGAGCGAATCGAGCGAGCCCATGAAGGTGTTCTTGCCGACGCTGTCGAACACCACGTTGACGCCGACGCCATCGGTCAGCTCGCGAACGCGCGAGGCGACATCTTCATGGCTGTAATTGATGACCTGGTCGCAGCCATGGGCCCGAGCGATTTCACCTTTGGCCTCGGTGGACACCGTACCGATGACAGTCAGGCCAAGCAGCTTGGCCCACTGCGAAACGATCAGGCCCACGCCACCAGCAGCGGCATGCAGCAAAATGCTGTCGCCGGCCTTGAAATCATAAATGCGCCGCATCAGGTACGCCGACGTCAGGCCGCGCATCGTCATGGCGGCGGCAGTCTCGAAACTGATGGTTTCCGGCAGCTTGATCAGCGGCGCGGCGGGGATCAAACGCTCAGTGCTATAGGCACCCAGGGTATTGAGAAAACCGGTGTAAGTGACACGATCACCCACTTGTACATGGGTAACCCCTTCGCCAATAGCCTGAACCACACCGGAGGCTTCAACCCCCATACCATTTGGCATCGGGATCGGGTAAGTACCATTGCGAAAGTATGTATCGGCATAGTTCAGGCCAACCGCCACATGACGCAGCCGAACTTCGCCTGGACCTGGGTCGCCAACGTCGACCTCCTCATAACGAAGGACTTCGGGACCACCGGTTTCGTAAAAGCGTACGGCTTTGGCCATGTTTTCTTATTCTCCAGTCTGCCAGTTTGGCGTGCAGCGTCGATTAACGCTGACTGGACTGTAGGACGCAGCCTGACGAACCGCTTCTCATCAGACGACAATGGCTTTTCATTTGGTGACAACTGGGGAGATGGGGGCTTGGGAGATGTTTGGGGGGCTTGTCGAGCTTGTTGGGTGGCCCGACCTTCTTAAGGATCTGAGAAGACAACGGGCAGTTTTGCGCGGGTACAAAAAAGCCGATCTGACTGATCGGCTTAAGTGTCTGAGTTTACTCAGGAATAATGGTCGGGACGGAGTGATTCGAACACTCGACCCCTAGCACCCCATGCTTGAAAACGGGATGAAACCCCAGTATTTGTTGAGTCTTCTATCGGCGCTCGCTGCAAACGGTGCCGCACTGACCTTCACTGAAATTTACGAATCCCCGAAAAAGTCCCCGCGCCTATTTGGCGCTCTCCCCGGCGTTCTGCCAACAATCAATCTCCCTGCTACTCTGGTTTCGTCCACGGAGGAAACCAAAATGCCGAACTCTGATCTGCTCCCTTCCCTACTCTTCAAGATCAACGAAAACCAACTCGCGCTCGAAGCCGCCATCATGGAATTGACGAACTGGGTCGAACAGCGCGGATCTGCCGACGTCGCGGAGAACGTCCGCGGCGCACTATGGGTAATCGACAAGAACGAAGAATTCATCAAGATGACGCTAGCGGTTTTGATGACGCCCGACTAACTGCTATCAGCCAATTTCTGCCTGTCACGAATGGCAGTAACCGACTCATAGCTGTCATTCATTTGTGAAAGAGGCACGTTGAGCGGGTGTGAGCTATGGTTTGTTCGTTCACCTCGCCAGTTGCAGTTTTCGCAGTTCCCGTCCTAAAGTGGTTGGCGGGGTGAGCTACTATTGAGATGTCCGACCCATCAGTTGCCGCCCCCCCCCGGGCTCCTCTCAGTGGTCGATGGGACGGTTATATTCATCGCGGCCCCTTGTAGCAGTATACGTAGGAGCGCCAAGCGAGGGGGATCATGCATCACCCGCTCGAACTCTGCGACCCAGACCCATGGATTTGAGTCCCAGGCACCAGCGCCATTGCTGGAGTCCCATAGTCCGGAAAAATCATGGACTGCCGCCAACTTACTTTGGTGCCTGGTTTGAGATGTTCCTAGGGAATGCTGACCACTTGACATGCCGATACCTTCGGCGGCCACCTGCTCTTCGCTGATATCTTGCAGTCTCTCAACGCGGACGTCGGTTATCTCCAGCAGAATTCGGCTGGCCCAGCGCGGCATATGGGCGGGTGGGCGCCAGCGGGCTTCCGCACCAGTCATCAAGTCATCGACACAGCAACAGAACTGGTATGGCCTGGATCGTGGGTCATCGTAGTTAAACGCACCGCTGTCATTGAGGAAGCTTTCCTCTTCCATCAGATCGCGAATGTCTCCATCGGCCCGATAAGCCAAAACAGGCGCCCCATTTATGTTCGCGTCAGCCCAGGTCTCGCGTACCCATAGTCGGTCTCCCGGCGTCCCATACGGGCATGAGTAGTGCTTGTTGATAACGTTGTGGTCCGTGAGGCACAGTCCAAATTTAAACTTGGGCTTATCGAATCGATCGAGGAGCGCGATCACGTTTACCGGATCGTGCTTCACCGCACTACGAATCACAGTCTTTTGACCGCTCAGGATCGCACGCACTACCGAAGCGCAGAATAGAATTGGGAGTTCTTTCATGCAGCCTCCTTGAATGCATTTGCTTGGCGGTATTGATCGCTTGCCCTAGCGAGCGCAGCCATTGGTGACGGGCTGAGGCTGTTGCCAAATTACACAGTAGAAGCAATCTTAGCTCGCATTTTTCGTTGCTCCATCCAGTGGCTGCTTTTGGCCGATTGCTGCCTGTCACGAAGGGCTGCAATAGACCCAGGCTGTGTGAAAACACATTTTTATAACGATTCGGCCATGGGGGCATTTGTCCAGGTTTTGAGGCACCATATAGTCTCTAGGAATCCAGCAGCTCGACGCAGCTCGCAAACCAAATCAGGAAGAATGAATGCCTTCCCGTCGCCGCCTCAGTAGTGTCTGTCAAAGTATTGCGCATCACGCTGCCAGCGGTCTGTCGTACGTACACCCACATCTGTTGCAAGCGCTCAAAGTAACCGGGGAGCCTATCGCGACGGTGGATCTACTGAGTGCGACCCCATACCCGAAGGAGCTTCGCAGTCATCCCCACCTTCCCACCGCCCTCTCTTCATTACGTGATCGTTTTGAACAAATTTTGAAATCTGAAGGATTTTTAATAACCGACCTCAACGAGGCCAAACTATTTTTCAAACCTGATGGCCAATACCACGACGAGTATTGTTGCGAATGTCACGCAAGGTTGTCCCATTCAAGCGGCCGTAAATACTTTGCGGCAGTCAATTGCATGGGTAAATCCATTGTTCCCCAGCTCGCCAATTTATGTCCAATCCCCACCGGCAATGTCCTCAATCCAGATGAAAAGCAAGCTTAGCTTTAAGGCCAAAAGCCGAAATACAGCGAGGATGATCTAAGCTTCTGATCGTCTAGATCGTATCGGGGGGCGATCATGAAGCGATTCATTGAAGGCGAGGCCCGGACGCAAGTGACTCTGCTGCCGGAGTGCTTGGACGATTACGTAACCGAAGAAAATCCAGTCCGAGTGGTCGACGTTTTCGTCGATGAACTCGACTTGGGGGCACTTGGATTTGAAGGTGTTGATCCTGCTGCAACGGGTCGTCCGGCCTATCATCCAGCGGTCTTGCTAAAGATCTATATCTACGGCTATTTCAATCGGATTCAGTCCAGCCGCCGGCTTGAGCGTGAGGCCGAGCGCAACGTCGAGTTAATGTGGCTAACGGGGCGTTTGGCTCCGGACTTCAAAACCATTGCCGACTTTCGCAAAGACAACGGCAAAGCCATTCGCAGCGTATGCCGCCAGTTCGTAGTTCTTTGTCGCAACCTCAATCTCTTCTCCCAATCGATCATCGCCATCGACGGCAGCAAATTCAAAGCCGTCAATAATCGCGACCGCAACTTCACTCAGGGCAAGGTGAAGGCACGCATGCAGCAGATCGAGCAGAGCATTGATCGATATCTGGCGGCGATGGATTCGGCGGATCGGGCAACGCCCGAAGTGGCCGAGGCCAAAGCAGAGCGGCTTAAAGAAAAGATAGAAACACTGAAAAAGCAGATGCAGAAACTCAAGGACATCGAGGCGCAGCTCCACGAAAGTCCAGACCAGCAGATCTCCCTCACAGACCCAGATGCACGCTCAATGGCTACGAGCGGCCGAGGCACCGGAACGGTTGGCTACAACGTACAAACAGCTGTCGACGACAAACACCATCTGATCGTTGCCCATGAGGTGACCAACGTTGGTAATGATCGTGGGCAACTGAGCAATATGGCGAACCAAGCGCGTGAAGAAATCGAGGCTGAATCGCTAACGGTGGTGGCCGACCGAGGCTATTACAAAGGTCTGGAAATCCTTGCTTGCGAGCAAGCCGGCATCATTACCTTCGTACCGAAACCCCTCACATCTGGCAGCAAAGCCGAAGGCCGATTTGGTAAGCAGGACTTCATCTATCTTGCGGCGTCGGACGAGTATCGATGCCCTGCGGGGCAGTTACTAACCAGGCGGCATTCGTCGATGGAAGACGGCATGTTATTGCATTGTTACTACTTCTCGGGCTGCCAGTCCTGCTCAATGCAAAAGCAATGTACGACGGGTAAGGAGCGCCGTGTGAAGCGCTGGGAACATGAGGCTGTAGTCGACGCGATACAGGTTCGGCTAGAACATGATCCAGCGATGATGAGGGTTCGTCGACAGACTGTTGAACATCCTTTCGGAACGCTCAAGTACTGGATGGGAAGTACCCACTTCCTGACGAAAACCCTGCCGAGGGTGAGCACTGAGATGAGCCTTCATGTGCTCGCCTACAACCTCAAACGAATGATGAGCATCTTCGGCATCGCAGGACTGATTGAGGCGATCAGGGCATGAACCCAGCCGCTTGGCCTGCCAGTTAGAAGCCGTTTGGGCCGCTGACGCGGCCCAAACGGCATTACGAACGTCTATGTCACTGACTAAGCTAATTCGCGCTTCCGCCCGCTGATTCCATAGGCAACCCTCGCGACTCTCAGTTTTCGAGGTATTTAGCGCGTTTTCACACAGCCTGGACCCAATGCGGACGTTGGGTCTAGAGCTCAAAACGCGGCTGCTTGTCCTATCGCTTGGCCCCCGTTACTCATCCCATCCTAGCTCTGCGTAGGACATTTGGTCATGCTCGGGGAAGTCTGTCTGGTATTCACCCCATTCCATGAAGGAATAGTATTTGGTCATCGCCTCGAAGTGACTGTCAGCTTCGACTGTCCAGATCAGTTGGGAGTTTGCTGAAAGTAGATTGCGCGCGTCATCACCGTGAATACCTGCCAGGCAGAAAGTCTGGCAACCATCGGGTTCCAGCCAAAGTTCATGTTTCATACTCATAGCTCGTTTCTGCCCGTCTTTATGGTGTCCGGAAAGTAGATCGAATGGCCACTCTCGGCCGGTAATTGCGCGTCGGACACAGAGGCTGCTTCTGGCCGATTGCTGCCTGTAACGAAGGGCTGCAATCGACCCAGGCTGTGTGAAAACACATTTTTATAACGATTCGGCCATGGGGGCATTTGTCCAGGTTTTGAGGCACCATATAGTCTCTAGGAATCCAGCAGCTCGACGCAGCTCGCAAACCAAATCAGGAAGAATGAATGCCTTCCCGTCGCCGCCTCAGTAGTGTCTGTCAAAGTATTGCGCATCACGCTGCCAGCGGTCTGTCGTACGTACACCCACATCTGTTGCAAGCGCTCAAAGTAACCGGGGAGCCTATCGCGACGGTGGATCTACTGAGTGCGACCCCATACCCGAAGGAGCTTCGCAGTCATCCCCACCTTCCCACCGCCCTCTCTTCATTACGTGATCGTTTTGAACAAATTTTGAAATCTGAAGGATTTTTAATAACCGACCTCAACGAGGCCAAACTATTTTTCAAACCTGATGGCCAATACCACGACGAGTATTGTTGCGAATGTCACGCAAGGTTGTCCCATTCAAGCGGCCGTAAATACTTTGCGGCAGTCAATTGCATGGGTAAATCCATTGTTCCCCAGCTCGCCAATTTATGTCCAATCCCCACCGGCAATGTCCTCAATCCAGATGAAAAGCAAGCTTAGCTTTAAGGCCAAAAGCCGAAATACAGCGAGGATGATCTAAGCTTCTGATCGTCTAGATCGTATCGGGGGGCGATCATGAAGCGATTCATTGAAGGCGAGGCCCGGACGCAAGTGACTCTGCTGCCGGAGTGCTTGGACGATTACGTAACCGAAGAAAATCCAGTCCGAGTGGTCGACGTTTTCGTCGATGAACTCGACTTGGGGGCACTTGGATTTGAAGGTGTTGATCCTGCTGCAACGGGTCGTCCGGCCTATCATCCAGCGGTCTTGCTAAAGATCTATATCTACGGCTATTTCAATCGGATTCAGTCCAGCCGCCGGCTTGAGCGTGAGGCCGAGCGCAACGTCGAGTTAATGTGGCTAACGGGGCGTTTGGCTCCGGACTTCAAAACCATTGCCGACTTTCGCAAAGACAACGGCAAAGCCATTCGCAGCGTATGCCGCCAGTTCGTAGTTCTTTGTCGCAACCTCAATCTCTTCTCCCAATCGATCATCGCCATCGACGGCAGCAAATTCAAAGCCGTCAATAATCGCGACCGCAACTTCACTCAGGGCAAGGTGAAGGCACGCATGCAGCAGATCGAGCAGAGCATTGATCGATATCTGGCGGCGATGGATTCGGCGGATCGGGCAACGCCCGAAGTGGCCGAGGCCAAAGCAGAGCGGCTTAAAGAAAAGATAGAAACACTGAAAAAGCAGATGCAGAAACTCAAGGACATCGAGGCGCAGCTCCACGAAAGTCCAGACCAGCAGATCTCCCTCACAGACCCAGATGCACGCTCAATGGCTACGAGCGGCCGAGGCACCGGAACGGTTGGCTACAACGTACAAACAGCTGTCGACGACAAACACCATCTGATCGTTGCCCATGAGGTGACCAACGTTGGTAATGATCGTGGGCAACTGAGCAATATGGCGAACCAAGCGCGTGAAGAAATCGAGGCTGAATCGCTAACGGTGGTGGCCGACCGAGGCTATTACAAAGGTCTGGAAATCCTTGCTTGCGAGCAAGCCGGCATCATTACCTTCGTACCGAAACCCCTCACATCTGGCAGCAAAGCCGAAGGCCGATTTGGTAAGCAGGACTTCATCTATCTTGCGGCGTCGGACGAGTATCGATGCCCTGCGGGGCAGTTACTAACCAGGCGGCATTCGTCGATGGAAGACGGCATGTTATTGCATTGTTACTACTTCTCGGGCTGCCAGTCCTGCTCAATGCAAAAGCAATGTACGACGGGTAAGGAGCGCCGTGTGAAGCGCTGGGAACATGAGGCTGTAGTCGACGCGATACAGGTTCGGCTAGAACATGATCCAGCGATGATGAGGGTTCGTCGACAGACTGTTGAACATCCTTTCGGAACGCTCAAGTACTGGATGGGAAGTACCCACTTCCTGACGAAAACCCTGCCGAGGGTGAGCACTGAGATGAGCCTTCATGTGCTCGCCTACAACCTCAAACGAATGATGAGCATCTTCGGCATCGCAGGACTGATTGAGGCGATCAGGGCATGAACCCAGCCGCTTGGCCTGCCAGTTAGAAGCCGTTTGGGCCGCTGACGCGGCCCAAACGGCATTACGAACGTCTATGTCACTGACTAAGCTAATTCGCGCTTCCGCCCGCTGATTCCATAGGCAACCCTCGCGACTCTCAGTTTTCGAGGTATTTAGCGCGTTTTCACACAGCCTGGACCCATAGCGGACGGTCAATTGCTTACTTCCAAGCACTGCTTCAGGCGGGCGCTCATGCAACAGCTCGGCCTCCGCCCGAACTATTACCGTAGAAGCTTTTCCGGCAGCACCGTCTGCTCCACCTGCTCCTCAAACCACTTCAACACCGCCTGGCACGCAGGGTGCCCAACGCCGCTGTCCCGTAGCCACAAGGCATACACGCCACCGGTCCTTAGCGGTTCGCCGAAGGGCACCACCAGGTCGCCGCGCGCCATCGCGTCGTGGGCGAGCATCTGGTCGGTCATGGCGATGCCCAGGCCACGGGCGGCGGCGTCCAGGGCCAGGTCGTCAAGGTTGAACAGCAGATGCTGGTAGCTACGCCCAGGCGGGTCTTGTTGCGCCTTCAGCCACAGGCTCCATTCATAGCGTGAGGTAGAGCCATGGATCAGCGAATGCCCCGCCAGTGCCTCGGTCGAACTGGGTGGGGCGCGGCCGTCGTTTAGCTGCGGGGCGCACACCGGGATTAGGTATTCGTCAAACAATAGCGTCAGCCGGCGATCGTCCAGGCCGCCGGGCAGGTACAGCACATAGGCATCGCAATCACCGCCTTCGTCCACCAGTTCTCCGCTGACGGTCTCGATGGACAGGGTGAGCTCGGGGTTCGCCGCATAGAAAGAACTCAGCCGCGGCAACAGCCAGCGCACCGCTAGAGTTACGAAAATACGGACGCGGAAAGGGCGGTCCGGAGCCGGTGCCAGCCGCTGCTCCAATGTGCGAAGGGCCTTGAGCAGGTCCCCCGCCACCTTGTACACCTCGCAGCCGTGCTCCGTCAGCGCGACCTTGCGACTGGTTCGATCAAACAGCACGGTTTGGTAGTGCTCCTCCAACTGCTGGATCTGCCGGCTGATCGCGCTCTGAGTCAGGTGCAAATGGCGGGCGGCTTCGGTGAAGCTATGGGTATCAGCCACTCGGACCAGCGCCTGCAGGGCTTGCAGTGAGGGCACGCGAAAGTTTCTATCCATGCAAATTCCGAATAGACGGATGAATTAATAACGTTAGAAAGCTCGACCTCATGCCCGTAGATTAAAGACACATGGCGGGCTTGCGGATAATCGGTCAATCACGCCTGCGCATCGATTGTGAAGGAGTGACGGACAATGAACAACCACTGTGGCTGGATCGCCCTGGCCGGTGAGTCGTCGGTAAAAGCGCGCCTAGAGGGCGTCCAGCAGGTCGACTGGCTGATCATCGGCGGCGGCATCACCGGCCTCTCGGCTGCCCATACCCTGGCGCGGCGCTTTCCCTCGCAACGCGTGGTATTGCTCGACCGCCAGCGCGTCGCCCAAGGGGCTTCAGCGCGCAATTCCGGGTTTGTGGTCAGTCATGAACTGCCGGGAGCAGGTGAGCTGATCGGTACGGCGGGGTTCGCCAGTTACCAGATCGCTTCGCGGATTGGCGTGGCGGCGGGGGAAGAGGTGCGTCGGCGCGTCGCCGAACTCAAGCTGGACTGCGAACTCAGCGAAAACGGCTATCACTTTGCAGTGCATCAGCCAGCGCATCTGCAGCAGGTCGAGCAGACCCTGGAAACGCTGGCCGCCGTGGGTGCCCGGGTGCAGTTCCTGGATGGCCAACCGTTGCAGCAGCGGCTCGGCACGTCGTTCTATACCCGCGGCATTCACTGCGCAGGTGGCAACGGCCTGATGCAACCGGCGCGCTATGTCAAAGGCCTGGCGGACAGCTTGCCGGAGCAGTTGGAAGTCTTCGAGCACAGTGCCGTCACCGACCTGCGCCGTCGGCCCGGCAAAGGCTGGACTGCGCTAACCGAAGCAGGTGAGGTGCAGGCCCGCCAGGTGCTGGTGTGTGTCGGTGCGTTCCTGCCCAGGGTCAGGCTCAAGCGCAGCGGTACCTTCCCGCTTGAGCTGAGCGCCAGCATCACCCGCCCGCTGACTGAAGGGCACTGGCAGCAAGTCTTCGACGACCAGGGCTGGGGCGTGCTGTCCACCTTGGCGGGGGGCTGCACTTTGCGGTTGTTGCCAGGGCGCCGACTGCTGATTCGCAACACCGTGGAGTACCGCCGACGCGATATTGATGCCGCGGGCCTCGCGCTGCGCCAGCGCGAGCACCTGCTGGGCTTGCAAAAGCGCTTCCCTGGCATTGCGGCGCACGATCTCGAATACACCTGGACAGGCCACCTCAGTGGCACCCGCTCCGGCGAGCCGTACTTCGCCCGGATCGAGGACGGCCTGCATGCTGTGGCCGGGTGCAATGGTTCCGGTGTCGCCCGTGGCACTTTGTGGGGCCGCTTGTTGGTGGAAATGGCTATTGGCGCCGACTCGGCTTTGCTGAGCGATGTGCTTGGCCAGGCCCGTCCGGGTTACCTACCGCCACGGCCGTTTTTCGACCTCGGCGCCAGCGTTCGCATGGCCTGGGAAGTGCGCCGCGCCCAGGGCGAACGCTGATTTTTCAATTACTTTGCAAACAAGAACAAGAGAGCAAACCCATGATCAAACATACTTGTATGGCCCTATTGTCCTCGGCGTTGCTGGCCGGTGTGGCATATGCTGAAGAGCGGGTCAATATCGCCAACTGGAGCGGTTATATAGCCGATGACACCCTGGCTGAGTTCACCCGGCGCACCGGCATCCAGACCACCTATGACCTGATCGACAGCAACGAGACCACAGAAGCCAAGCTGATGACCGGCAATAGCGGTTACGACCTTGCTAGCCCGTCTAACCATTTCCTGCAGCGCCTGATCAAGGCGGGAGCCATTGAGGAGCTGGACCGCGGCCAACTGCCCAACTGGCATAACCTTGATCCAAAGCTGATGAAAATCCTGGAGGCCAGCGACCCTGGCAACCGATACGCGATGCCGTACATGTGGGTGACCACCGGCATTGGCTATAACGTGGAAAAGATCAAGGCGATCTTCGGCAGCACCGAGGTGACGCAGTCCTGGGATATGTTGTTCAAACCGGAAAACATCCAGAAGCTCAGCCAGTGTGGCGTGGCTTTCCTCGACAACCCGACGCAGATCGTATCCATCACCCTCAAGACACTGGGCCTGGACCCGCACAGCGAGAAGCCAGAAGACTTGAAGAAGGCCGAGGCGGCGTTGCTGGCGGTGCGGCCTTACATCAGCTACTTCCACCAGTCCAAGTATGTGAGCGACCTGGCCAACGGCAATATTTGCGTGGCTATCGGTTTCAGTGGCGACGTATTACAGGCCATGAGCAGTGCCAAGCAGGCCGGGAACGGAGTGGATGTGGGCTACAGCATTCCACGTGAAGGCTCGACCGTGGCGGTGGACATGGTAGTGATGCCCAAGGGGGCTCCGCACCGGCAGAATGGGTATGCCTACCTGAACTACCTGTTAGAGCCGAAGGTGATCGCCAACATCAGCAATGCGGTGAAGTACCCTAACGGGAATGCGGCAGCGCTGGAGTACATCACACCTGATCTGCGCGACAATCCGGCGATTTACCCGTCGGAATCGGTACTCGATACGCTGTTCCCGATCAAGACCTTGTCGCTGGCGGGGATGCGCTTGAGCACCCGGCTATGGACCCGAGTGACAAGTGGGACGTGATGCAGCGATCGGCGGGAATAGAATTCCTGATGGAATTGGCCTACTCCCACGATAATCCGCCGAGCGGCTCCGGTTGTGATTGAAGAAGTGACTTGGCGGCCTTGGCTGAGATCCGATGGGGTACGACGTCTACAGGCAGGACCAGCCACGAGTGAAGAAACGTTTTCCGAGCGTTTTCTGCCACATGGTAACCATTGACGCAATGACGGCTAAGGGACGTAAGCGGTCGAATGCGACCGTCCGCTCTTGGCCGTTTTCTGCCTGTGGCGAGGGGCCGCAAACAAGGAGAAGGTGCAGGATATCGCCCGGCAGGCCCCGGTGGGTCACCGAGCTGTTGGCTTGAGTTTGCCGAGGTCCCCTCAAAAACAAACTGTCGAATCGCCGGGCTGAGGGGGGGCTGGTTTGAAGTTTCGTATCTGCGCGAAGAAATAGCAGGTAGGTTAATAGAGTCCATAAAAAGGCCGCTGCAAAGGCAGCGGCCAGAAGCCGTCTCCCGTTTTACAGTGGGAGGCAGTTACAACAGATAAGACTCAAACTTTCGCTGGGTTCTGTTTCTCCGGGTCAATCCCATAAAGCGCAATCGCCTCAGCTACTTTTTCCCTTGGCACCCCTCCGTCATCGGCGAGCGCTTTCAAGGCCGCCAACGCGATGAAGTGACGATCCACTTCGAAAAACCTGCGCAGCGATTCTCGGGTATCCGATTGGCCGAAACCGTCGGTGCCTAATGCCACGAAGCGCCGCATGGGCACGAACGGGCGGATCTGGTCGGCGAATATCTTCATGTAATCAGTCGCTACCACCACCGGACCCTGCTTATCTTGCAGGCAACTTTCAACGTGACCGATACGTGGCGCCTCATCAGGGTGCAGCAAATTCCAGCGTTCGGCGTCCTGGCCGTCCCGACGCAGTTCGGTCAGGCTGGTAACGCTCCACACTTCGCTGCTGACGTCGAAGTCCTGCTCCAGTAACTGCGCGGCGGCGATGATTTCTTGCAGGATTGAACCGCAACCCATCAGTTGTACATGCTTGCCTTCGATTGGCTGCGCCGGGGCTGAGAGCAGATACATGCCTTTAAGAATGTCCTGCTCGATACCTTCGGTCATGGGCGGATGGGCGTAGTTTTCGTTCAGCAACGTGATGTAGTAATAAATGTCTTCGTTTTCGACATACATACGCCGCATGCCATCCTGGATGATCACGGCCAGCTCATAGGCGAAAGTCGGGTCGTAGGACACGCAGCACGGTACGGTTGAGGACAGTACATGGCTGTGACCATCGTCGTGTTGCAGGCCTTCGCCCATCAGCGTGGTCCTGCCGGACGTGGCGCCCAGCAGGAAACCTCGGGCGCGGGCATCGCCTGCCGCCCAGGCCAGATCGCCGACACGCTGGAAGCCGAACATTGAATAAAAGATGTAGAAGGGCACTGTCGTAACGCCGTGCGTACTGTACGAAGTGCTCGCCGCGATCCACGAAGAAATGCCGCCGGACTCGTTCAGCCCCTCCTGCATGATCTGCCCATCGCGCGCCTCCTTGTAATAACTCAGTTGGCCGGCGTCTTGAGGTGTGTACAACTGGCCGACGTGGGAATGGATGCCAATCTGACGGAACAGGCTTTCCATGCCGAAGGTGCGTGATTCGTCCGGGACAATGGGCACGATCAGCTTGCCGATGTTCGGGTTCTTGAGCAAAGTGCCGAGGATGCGCACAAACGCCATGGTGGTGGAAATCTCGCGCTCGCCGGTGCCTTGGAGCTGGTTGTCCAGAGCCGACAGTGGTGGGATCTGCAAGGGCTCGACCGCACTGAAGCGTGCAGGCACGTAACCGCCCAGTTGGGTGCGCCTGGCTTGCAGATAAAGGGCCTCGACACTGTCCGCTGCCGGTTTGAGGTAGGGCATGTCGCCCAGTTGATCGTCGGTGAGGTCCAGCGCGAAACGATCACGGAACGCTTTGACCGCGTCCTCACCCATTTTCTTGAGCTGATGGTTGATGTTCTGGCCTTCGCCGGCTTCGCCCATGCCGAAGCCTTTTACCGTTTTCGCCAGAATGACCGTCGGCCCTACGGTGTGGCGCATGGCGGCGGCGTAGGCGTTGTAGACTTTTTCCGGGTCATGGCCGCCGCGAGAAAGCTTCCAGATGTCCTCATCGCTCAGGTCGCTGACCAGTTCCAGCAACTCAGGGTATTTGCCAAAAAAATGCTCACGTACGTAAGCGCCGTTCTGGGATTTGTAGTTTTGATAGTCGCCGTCCACGCATTCCATCATCCGCTGACGCAACAGGCCGCTTGTGTCCTTCTCCAGCAAGGCATCCCAACCGCTGCCCCAGATCACTTTGATAACGTTCCAGCCGGCTGCCCGATACAGGCTTTCAAATTCCTGAATAACCTTGCTGTTGCCGCGCACCGGTCCGTCCAGGCGCTGAAGGTTGCAGTTGACGACAAAAATAATATTGTCGAGCTTCTCCCGACCCGCCAGGGAAATCGCCGCCAGGGATTCCGGCTGGTCCATTTCGCCGTCACCTAGGAACGCCCAGACTTTGCGTCCTTGATGTTCTTTCAGGCCACGGTCTTCGAGGTAGCGCATGAACCTGGCCTGGTACGCGGCGGTGATCGGACCAAGCCCCATGGACACCGTCGGAAATTGCCAGAAGTTCGGCATGAGCCTTGGGTGTGGATATGACGAGACACCGTCGCGGTCAGTCTCGCGGCGGAAGTTGTCCAGCTGTTCTTCGCTCAGGCGACCTTCCAGATAGGCGCGCCCGTAGATGCCCGGTGAAGAGTGGCCCTGGATATACACCATGTCGCCACCAAACTGCTCGGTGCGCCCACGGAAGAAATGCTCGAAGCCGACGTCGTACAGAATGGCCGCCGAGGCATAGGAAGCGATGTGCCCGCCCACGTTCGAATGTTTGCCGGCGCGCAGCACCATGGCCAAAGCGTTCCAACGGATGTAAGCATTGATCCGGCGCTCTATCGTCAGGTCGCCGGGGTAGGGCTGCTGACGGTCGACCGCAATGGTGTTGACGTAAGGCGTGGTGACGCGCCCATAAAAATTACCATGGCGGCTGGCATCGAAATCCAGCATCTGATCGATCAGATAGTGGGCGCGGGTACGTCCTTCGACGCTCGCCACCGATTCGATGGATTCGAGCCATTCACGGGTTTCTTGTGGATCTTCGTCGAGAAACAGGGGTTGTTGTGCCATCGTCGTCTCCTGAACAGTGCAGCAGCACCGAGTCGTTGGGTGCCTGAATAAGGGGGTTGGGTCGATGCCAGCCTTAAAGAATTTTTTGTAGTTGCATTTGCAACTACATGCGAGAACTTAGCCTGCCGCACGCTACAATTGCAACTAAATAGATTTCATGAAAAGGGTGATGCATGTCTTCAAGCGATCCGGATACCTGGTTCAGATTCGTCAGGGCTCACCGCTGCCTGATCCGGGAAATCGAGCGTCGGCTGGCGGCCGCCGGGCTGCCGGCTTACGCGTGGTACGACGCGTTATGGGGCCTGGAAAGCGGCCCTGACGGCACTCGGCGCATGAACGAATTGGCTGACGTGATGGCGATCGAGCGCTACAACCTCACCCGGTTGGTGGACCGTCTGGAGATCGAAGGCCTGGTCACACGCAGCCGTGCAAGCGATGACGGCCGTGGTGCGTATGCCGCCATTACCGAGAGCGGGAAAGTGTTGCGTAAAAAAATGTGGAAGATCTATGAAGGGGCGGTGGACGAGTTGTTTTTGTCGCAGTTCGACGACGAGCAACAGCGATTCCTCAGTGACGCGCTTGAGCGGGCCGCAATGGCAGCGCGCAACAGTGGGCGAGCGCGCTGAGCGTTGTCCTGTCATTGCAGCAGATAACGCCCCATGGCCTGCTCGACGCACGCCTGCGGGATAACACCTTCCTGGGCCAGGGCTCGCAGAGCGAGTGCCACGATCCAGCGTTTATCCACCGATTTTCCCGAAGATGTTTCGGTTGAGTCCGCGCCGAGCGCCACGAATCGTGCCTGGATATGCCTACCGATCTGATCGGCGACATGCTGGGCATAACCGGTCACAGCTACCACCGGGCAATCATCGGCGCTCAGGCAGTCGAGCAAATGCGACGACCGCCGCGGCATGTCAGGATGAATTCGGTTCCAGCGTTGTGCCTTGTCTGCATCACGGGCCAGGCGGGTGTAGCTGGGGCAGCTCCAGAGTTCGCTTTCGACGCCCCAGTCATCACGCAACATCTGCGCCGCTGAGGCTACCGACCGCAAGGCCAGCCCCGCGCCTAACAAGCGGACCCGGGGTTGCCCGGCATTTGCACCAATCTCGTTGAGTTTGTACATGCCGTTGAAGGCTTGGCTTGCACTAAGGTGGTTGATGGGTGCAACGAAATCATCGGGTTCATCGTGAAGCGCCATGTAATAGAAGCCGGCATTGCCTTCCACATACAAACTTTGCAACCCGGCTAGCGCAATGGCGTGCGCTTCGGCACCGCTGGCGGGGTCAAAGGGCAGGCAGTGCGGGTTGGCGGCCAGCCAAAGCGGAACCCAAGGGTGAGCGCCTTTAGGCCAACGGGAGGGCCGGGTTTCTATGTCATTGCACAGAATGCCCCGGCGAGCGGACTCGTTTGAAAGTGCGTAAAGTTCGGCTGAAGTCGCAGAACTGGTCAGGTACAACAATGGTTTTTCGCTGGCGCAGGCAGTAGGGCTAAAGCGCAGAGGCCAGGCGCTGATACGTGTGTGACAGCTCTCGACTTGAGACTGCTTGTCGGACCGGATGACCCAGACATGCTTGGCCGTTCCCGGATCCCTTTCCAGTCGGTTGGCGATATCGATCATGGTGTAGAGCGGAGAGGAGAAGCCAGCGGTGTGTTGCTGTGCCGGGGTTCGGATTTTATCGATGCAGGCCTGAGCGGCAAGGCGGGTATCTGGTGTTTTGCTGAAGCTGGAAAAGCGGATCATATTCCGAAAATCTCCGTGCGTTCCGTCATGCTTGCACCATACTGCACGCCTCAATATGATTGCAAATGCAATTAGATCGTCATGGAATGGAGTCTCATCATGAACGCGTCTTACCCATTGCCCTATAGACGGAAGCCAGTGTGCGCAGCGCTTGTGCGACCGTCTTGTTCGGCCGGTTAATGCCTCTCGCGAAGGACTGCAATTGGCCGACACCCGCCTCTCAATGCAGCTCGTCGCGTCACCCTCGTCCACCCGCCGCGGGTCGATTACTGTATATACAAACAGTACTCAGCAAGGCATTCCCGTGGACCCCCTCTATATAGAAGACACCGACGATTGGCTCGGAAGCCCAACGCCAATCGAAACCTGCCGGCATCAAACCCTGCTCTACGAGAACGAAGTTGCGGAGCTGAACCTACAACTGCGCCAGGCTCGGCACAAAATTTTCAGATTGGTGGAGATGAATAACGAGGTTGCCGGCGAGCGAGATGCGCTGCGCTCGCAACTGGCTGACCGAAGGTCTGAAATTGCCTGCATACAAAGCGAGAGCACGGAGTTGCTCAGCCAAGTCAGGAACCTCACGCAGGTCGCAGACCAGTGTGACCGTCCGCTCCATGAGAACCAGCGACTGCTCAATGAGAAGGCGGAGCGAGAATAGCGTACATAATCCGGATAAGCAGACTGCGCTCACGCAACGCAGGCGATTAGCTGACAGAGCTAACGTACGATTAAAGCTCTTTCAAGGCTGTTAGTCGCAAGAATCCCGGAGGGGATAGGTCGTCAATAAGGCGTAGCCAAAGATAACAAATGGGATGGATTGACGTAGAATGCGCCATTTTCAGGCCTAGACGGTTAACATGAAAACCATGAGCAAAATCAGTGCGGCAGCCTTTATGTCTCTCACAGCGGTCTTTCTTTCAGGCTGCGACGACAACACTGTGAGTAAAACCGTAACTATGAATGGCACAGATAAATGCAGCGTGGATGTAATTTCTGGAAAACCCGACGCTATTGTATATGTTAAGCGAGGCAAAGTTGAAATTCAGGGCTGGGCATTTGACGACGCCAGACAAGTTACAGCGCAAAACCTGCAAATACGCCTAACTGGCGCACAAGGCGAAGCAACTGCCAAGGACCCTGTGCGAATCGACCGTCCTGATGTAGCTAAGGCCTATAATAACAAGGAGCTTACTAATTCAGGGTATAACTTTGTTTTAGACACTACAGCGCTTGTACCGGGAGCTTACGCAATCGCTCTAGAGATTCCAAAAGGAAATGCGCTGTATGTATGTCAGTCTAAAAAGCTTGTGGTCATTATGTAGATTTACTGCGCATCTATCGACGCGATATTTGTAACTTATACCGTGGGAATATCACCTAGATTCAAATTCTTACAGGAAATCTCGCTTACGGGACGTCTCTGAAAAAGATGTGATAACCGAGCTTTAGCGTCTGAGTCGCTTCCTTGGCCCAAGTCGGAACCCTTGGCATAGTGGTGGAGTAATAGTGAGTGGCGCCGCCGGTAGGATCCGGCACCTTGCCGTCAATCACCTGGTCAGCCGCGACCCGGCACTGCGCCAGCTCGCGGGACGGGATCTGTTTCACGCCGATCAGGAACTGATAGTTCGGGTCGGTCTTGTTCCAGCAACTGAACTGCCACGGCTTCTGGCACACGCCCGCGTAGCCTTCTCCCCACCATGACTTCTCCTTTCCGTCGAACACACGATTGCGGATCGTCCACGCCACGGCCACTTGGCCGGCCGTGCCTTCTCCGCGCGCCTCGCCCCATAGCGTGCGGGCAAGAATGTCGCGTTCTCTTTCAGTGACGGTCATGCTTTTCTCCAGGCAAAAAAAATCCCGCTCGATGGCGGGTTTGGTGTTGTACCGATGGCTCTATTGAGGTGTTGACTTCAGCTCATCGAGTTCGGCCTTTAGAGTTTTAATAGCCGATACCAGGTAGGGAATCAGGCCGGTGTAATTCACGCGCCAGATGTCCTGCTCATTTTGCGAATCCGCCGGAGTGACCAGCAACGGTGTGATCTCGAAAAGCTCCTGAGCGATTACCCCCACTTCATGGTGGGGGTATTCAGTGGAGTCAAGGAAGTCACGACGGTCAAACTCGACCGGGCGGATTTGCAGGATTCGATCAAGGCCATCGAGAATTTCAACGTCGTTTGTCTTCAGGCGACGGTCCGAACCTTGGCTAACGGTACCTGGAACATTCAGATTCCCGGCGTAGGTGTAGGTCATGGTGGGGCCGGTCGCGGTGTTATTTAGATTCACAGAGCGCCAACTGAAGCCGCCCGTACCGCCACCTTGGTTGCAAACCCAATCACCCGATCCGACCAACCCACCCGCGCCGGTATTCCAAAGCTGATAAAGCCCCTGACCTTGCGCCACATTGGTTGTGCCGCTTGTGCGAACGTAGGCAGTCGCTAACAGACCAGTAATATCGTTGTTATTGCCCTTGAGCGCTCTACCGGTTATTTGCGCCTGAAGCTTCCCGAGTGCTGAAAGAACATTATCACCCGCAACGATTACGGCTGCGCTGGCTGTACTCAATCCCTCCAACAAGGACGCTAGCACTCTGCTGCCGGAAAAGTATCTGTTGGTAGACCCTTCGGGGACCGCATCAGTACTCAAACTTGAAGTGCCCGTTCCTCCCTTCGATATGGGCAGAACTTCGTAATTACCGGTGGTGCCGAGCGCGGAAAGCTTTGCTCCCCACTGACGATTGATATCGCTGAATGCGTCGGCAAGTGCCTTGGGATAGCCCTGCACCGGCATGATGGCGTAGGCAGCGCCACTGGCTGTTGGCCCTTTATAAGCCGGAATGATCGAGATGACAGTCGCGCTAGCTACGTTGCCAATCTCATAGTTCGCACCGTCAGGACCGACAAACGCATCACCGTTTTTTGCATTCGCAGCAAAATCTGCATTCGTGCCGACAACGGTTGTTGATCCATTGTTGACGGCAACAGTTCCACCTCTAAGCCAAGGCATGGAAGTATCCTAATTCTGGTCAATAAAAAGCCCGCACTGGGCGGGCTCGGATTCTCATAACGGACGCATGGGTCGTGCAGCAAAAGTAGTTCTGCCGTTTTTGGCAGTGCCGCCCTCCGAACTCACCATTGCCCCGACGTATCCATTCAATGTCGTGCGGACTCCGGCGTGGAAACCGCAGGGCGTGTCCAGTGTTGTGTTGCCGTTGTAAATCTTCCCTCCAAGCAATGTCGACGCCAGAAAGTAATCATCGTACGAGCCAGTCCAAGGCATTTGGTATCCGCTCCAATAGACCCCGGATACCTCGCCCCCGCGGTTGTCCAACGACCAGCCCTCATTGATTGGGAAGCCTGTCATGAGCAGAAGGTTGTCTGCGCCAACAAAGATCTGTTCATTAGCGGCATTGCGTAAACGCAGATCGTATTCATTGGGTGGTGACGTTGAACGGAATGTAGCGACCAGCCACCGCCCGCTACAGTCGGTGCTGTTGAAAGGTGCCATCAAATGCAATTTGAAATAGAAGCCGGTCCAGTTGCCCGGCCCGCCCATCTGCATCAGCGTGTGATACATGCCGTGATTTTTCGGATTCAAGAAAACATGCGGCGCTTCGGTAGTTGTTATTGGTGTCGGGTAGGTGATGACTGCCGTGGTAATGGTTGTCGATGATGTTGGAGTTTTTCCTATGGCGTAGCTCCCTGACGCCGCAACGCTCAAGACTTTATTGTCACTGTCAATCTGGAAGAAATTCTGGCCGTTGCGCGACCTGAACCCGTAGTCCATGCCACCTCCTATTGGTAAGTCAGAATAAACACGTTGAGCACCAGCCCTTGGCCACGCCGAACTCTGAGCTGTCCTGCCGACCAGAACACAGCGGGCAATGCGGCAAACTCATTCGCCTGACTGGCAAGGGTCACGCACACAAACGACTGCACAGTAATCTCCGGCATGCTGATAAAACTCGTGAAGTTACTGGTGATGGGCGGAACGGTGACTTGCCTGGTCACAATCGACCGGACTGTCATCGTTGACGACTCAAGCGTTACCCGCCCCATGGCGTCTTTCGTTCTCGCACCGTAATAGTCCATTACGTCATCTTCCCGAGCGCTGCGCGTTCGATGTAGTTCAAGTCATAGACATAGATGCCGTTGTTGTTCAGCAACGTATAACCGGTGCTGGACTGGCCACGAAGCGTGAACGTACCCGCCGGTATGTCGATCTCCAGCAATGGCAACCCTTGCGAGTTGAGAGCCGCCGATCGAAGCGTCATACCCAAGACCAGCTCCTTGATGAAGGCTTGGCTGATGATTGCGGTGTTCATGAACACCTGGCCGCCCTGTACAACAAATGGCGCAATCATTTGGCCGCTCACCTCATCGAGGATCGCGAACCGTTGAGCGAACGCAAGGATCTGCGACTCTTGCTGCTCACCTTCCACGCCGATGGCGAGTCCGGCCATCACCGTCCTGTTACCGACGGTAGTGGATGTTTTGATGGTGGTGAGCGCAGACACTTTGCCGTTCAAGCCGGAAACAGCAGTGCTCGCGGTTTCTGCTTTTGCGGTGGCGTTGTTGGCGGTGGCCGAGATGGTCTCGATTCGCTGCGCAGTAGCTTCCTTGTCCGTTGCAACCGCAGATTCTAGCGTTGAGAGATTGGCGGCATTCTTCCCCACCGCAGCATCGAGGGACGTGAAGCGCGTCGCTGACGCAAGCTTCTCCTCCGCTACCACCTTTTCATTCGTCACGATGCTGGCCGTGTTCTGATACGCCTTCAGCGCCTCGCTCATTGCGCCGGTGCCGTCATCCTCTCGCCACGCCGCTTGCAGGGCCTGCATCGTTGACGCCTGCGCGGTGACCTTGCCGTCGATGTCTTCAATTTTGGTCGAATGCTGCTGGATCTGCAGCGCCATCGCGTTGGTGGTCTCGGCAATCGTGCCCATGTCGTACCAGAACTCGGCATTCGGAGGAGCAGTGCCGACTGGCACCGCCTTCACCGCCGAGAACAATCGTCCATCAAGCCGGACCACCTCGCCTTTGCTGTACGGCTTGGTCGGGTCATACGCCATGGCGTCGGTGATTTCGCTGATTAGGTCTTGCAGTTCCTGCTTGGCCTGCTCAAGCCGCTCATTCAAGGAGCCTTCACCGTCACCAGAAATCTTCCCGATTTCCTCAAGCAGCTTTTGGCCGAGCGCCGACTCCTGGATCTTGCCGAGGAAGTATTGCTCGTACTCGGACTGGTCGATGCTTACCTGCCCGTTGATACCGTTTACCGCCGGGAACCATCGGCCAACGTTTCCAGTTCGATCGACAAGCCGCGCCCAGAAAAACAGGCTGGTACCGGGAGCGACGTTCTGCATTTCGTGATTCGCCTGTGGATAGGCAAAGTCTGCCAACTTCGCAGCAGCGGCGAGGTCGTTGGTCTTGCTGTTCCAAATCTCGGTGCGCTGAGTATCTTCAGCACCAGGTGGAAACCCCCACTCAAGGCCGATGCCGTAGACCTTGCTGACAGTACGCAGGAACGACACCGCCGGCGGCAACCCCTGCTTACCGCTGAGTTTGGTCAGGATCGAGTTGCGCCATGGCGACGTGATGTCGAACGCGCTCACCGCGCGAACCCTGGCCACGTAGGCGCCGGCGTAAATGCCTACGACGTCCACGTTGGTCATGCCAGTACGCTGTACCTTGATCCAATTGCCGCTGTCCTTACGCCACTCGACGTCATAGCCGACTGCGCCATCCACGACAGGCCAGCTGATCGTCATGGTGGCCACGGCCATCCCCTGAACGATTGAGGATGTCGACGAGACAGTGACACTCGACGGCGCCGGAACTACGGTGATCGGAATTACGCTGATCGGGCGCTCCTCCAGTCGGGCGCCCGTGTCGATGTAAGCAAACTTGCTCGGCTCGAACTGGAGCGCACTGATTTCGTAGTCACCTTCGGTGGTGCGCTTTGTGCGCAACACCCGATAAAGCGGGATCGCGAGGTCATCGGCATCAATCGCCCATTGCAGCTGCGCAACCGGTGGCTCGCTGTAAGCGACCGTTACGGTGACAGCCCGCCCATTGACGCTTTGCACGGTGCGACCTTCGGCACGGCCGCCAGGAAGGTTGATGATCAGCCGGTCACCGGCCTTAGCCTGGGTGTCGCGATCTAGGGTTACAACCCGCCCCGCCACCGCCGAGATCCGGCCGCCGACTTCGCGACCGGCGAGCAGAGAATCCGCCACAGGGATGATGTGGCCCGGCAGTGGAATCACGCCTTCCATACCGGTCTTGAACGAGACGGTTCGGTCTTGGTTGTTGCTGAGAATCGCCCACTTACCGCGGCGCTGAGCCTCAGATGCGCGAGTGCAGCCGATGGCACTCAGCTCCGTCGGCCGGTCGCCGTAGCGGCGCTGCAGATTCAGATCAGCGAATGGGATGACGTCGGTGTCGTAGTTGTTGGCCGGGTTGTCGTAACTGACCAGTGCCCGGGTATAACGGGTTTTCGCCGAGGCGCTGCCGTAGGAGAATTTGCCGTCGATCACATTGGACCGGGTGAAGACGTAGTCGAAGTCCTGAGCGCGCGGCATGTCCGCCTGCATCACCAGCTGACCTTGAGCCCAGTAGGTCATGCCCCGGTATATCGCCGAGATATCGCGTAGCAGCGACCAGGCGTCAGCCTTGCCCTGTAGGTTCATGTCGCAAAGGAAACGCGGCTCCACACCGTCCAAGCCATTCGGTACCAGCTGATCGCAGTATTGAGCAATCCGGTACAGCTCCCACTTGTCGACCATGAAAGACTTGATGCGCTTGCCCAGACCGAAACGGTCTTCGGTGCATATGCCGTAAGTGATCCACGCCGGGTTATTGGTCCAGGCCGATTTCATCGAACCGTCCCACGTTCCGGTATAGGTGCGCTGGATTGGGTCATAGTTGCTCGGCACCATCCAGCGCCTAGCCTTGCACTTCACGGTCACGGCCGGGATGTTGGTGAACTGCTCGGCGTCGAACTCGATGTAGAGCAGCGCGGTGTTCGGGTAGCGCAGCTTTGCGTCGATGACCTCGGTGTAACCCGCCACCAACATGGTGTCAGCAATCTTGTTGCTGTTCTGGTTCGGCGTCAGGCGGCGCACGCGGATCTGCCAGCCCGTGGTTGCATCCGGCAAGTCGACTCGGCTCGATCGCTCGTACCGCGTGGTGGTCTTGCCGTCGACGGCATCCACCAGCACCTGTTGATAGGCGCCGCCATCGGTGGCTACGTCGATAGAGTATTCGATGCGGTAGCCGCCAACGTTGCCTTGATCATCGGAGCGCTGCAGCGCTGGCCACGCCAAACGTATGCGCACGGCGGAAAGCTGGGGGTTAGTGATGGACCGCACCCACGCGGTATCGCTGCGCAACTCGATGTTCAGCGACGTCTCGTTCTCGACAGACGGGATACCCGGGATGTAGGTCTGATCCACCGAACCCGGGCGCCAGTCCCACTTCACGTTCGGGAAGTTGTAGTTGCCGCTGGCATCACGGATTGGCGTGTTGTCTAGGTAGATGTCGTAATCGGTCGGGATGCTGTCGAATTCGCCCTCGCCCACGGCGATGAGCAGCTTTGCCAGGTTGGTCGAGCGCAGGCTGTCGCTGGCTTCGGTTGGCGACTTCGGCTTGCTGCTGCCGCCCTTCTCGCCGTGGATTTCCATTGCTACTGCGCCCATGCTTTCCTCCAGGCATAAAAAAACCGCCTCGCGGGCGGTTGGTGTGCTGCTGTCCTGATTACGCTTTGTCCTCAGCCAGGATCGAGGCCGAGATGATCATTCCACCCCACCGGCGTTCGCCGATGCAGATCGGTACCGGGTTGCCGCTGGCCGTGGTGTTCTTCGCGCTGCCGAAGGCGTAGGACGGGGAGTTTTCTGGGGATGCGCTTTGCTTCAGCCCTGAGGCCTGAGGGCTAAGCATCTGAATGACGCCGCCAGCTACCAACGCAATACCGGCTGGCGCCAGCGCTGGAACCCAAATACTTGCTACAAGAAGTACCGCACCAACAATCGTTTGGAGGATGCCGGCTCGCTTGCTTCCTTCGATAACAGGAACTATCCGAATTTCTCTAGTGCCAGATAAATCAAACCCGCCCTGCCCTACATTCCTTCCGTTCCGGAACACCGCAAATCGCATTCCGAGTCGATCCAAGCGGCGAATTTCCTCTTCAAATCCATCAATCGTGCATCGGAGCGCCTTCATGACTTCCCACGACCGACCAGACTCAAGAAGGCGGCGATGATTTCTGCCGAACCTTTTCGCCAGCGATCCAGATAACTTGATAGTGGTGGTTGGCTGATAATTGATTGCGGTCGCGGCCATGATTTCCTCGGGCACAAAAAAACCGCCCGAAGGCGGTCAGTGAATTTTTAGCTCAGAGACAGTTTTTCACTGCCGCTTCAACAGCGCTTCGTCCGGGCATTGCAGACCAAGCCATTCTCTGGTGGAGCGTCACAGAGCTTCCAGTCGATGTCTTTTTGATATCGAGCAGCTCATCCGTCATGTTGTTACTTGCGACCCAAAGCCGATATCCAGATTCGGTTTCAACCATTGAGGAGTCGGTGCGAGCGGACTGCCATTTGGGGAAAACGCACAGGGCATATTTTTTAGGATCCTTCGCCGTGCCGGCTTTAAAGCTTGGATCGCTTTCTTCTAAGTCGGCGGTTGAAACACACCCAGCCAACAGCACTACCGCCAACGCCCCTACGATCAATTTCATGCAGGTCACTCCTGTGGGAAAGTGTGCACGATATCACTGGGGCGAAAGGAAATGAAAAAGCCCGGCGCTGGGCCGAGCTGCTGGCAGTCAGCCCGACACTTTCAATGTCAATGCATCCATCAATTTCTGCTTGATTACCTCGGCGACGTGGGAGAACTGTCCGACCTTAATCTCAGTGGGCACGTTGAGTACCGTGTCGTCATTCAAGCCAGACAGCGTGACGACAATAACTCCGTTATTAGAAAACAAAGTCACGCGCTGAATGAAGAATGACTTAGATAAGTTGTTCGGACTGTCTTCCAGCGTAATGCGAATCGCGAAGTTGTAACGCAGCTCGTCGCCTTCGAATTGCATCGGATGCACGCGCTTAAACTCACCGCTATCAACCGAGCCAATGTCAACGTAGCTGAAAAAAGTACCCTCCTCATCAGTCCAAGAGTCCGCCGGAAGATCTAACGATACCTGCAAATCATTCTGCAACTGGTGTGCCGCTTTTCGCAGATTCTCCCAATACTCATCCTGCTCGCGCCGAAACTCGATAAATCTTTTGGTGATATCGCTGTATTTCAACATCGGGACATTCCTTCGCTCGAGTGGAGCCATCATTCTAGCATCACTCCTCAAACAGCCTGTACGAATCCCCAGTAACGCCGGGGAGCACACCGATAGTAGCCTCTTGCCCTCACGCAACGGATTCCCCAGTCCTTTGCCTGCAAGCCCAAGGACTGGGATTGCGCCAATCTCGGCGCGGATAACGCAAGGAAAGTGAAATGAGCAAAACGCAACTGTCATCGTTCGAAGCCGGGGTGATGTCCGCTCTCGGTGCAATCTCGCTCTATCTCCGCTCACGCCCGGATTACGACCAAGCGGAGCTGACGAAGTACATCGACTTCTTCAAAAACACCCGTCAGCCGGATGCAGAGTCGGGCGCGTTTAACCTGCCTCTCGACGCAGTTGGCGGCGACCTGAGCAATGTTCAGGATGCGATTAAGAAAGGTGTCGGAGCTAAGCCGCTGTAGCTTTGATTGGCGCATTGTCGCGGATGACAGCTTCGACAATGCGCACTTTACCGTCTTGTGTTACTTCAAATGGCTGACTCATAAATCTATCTCCCGCGGACTGGCCGCGTCATTTGGTTGGTTGTGCATTTTTGTGCCTGAGAATCAGGCGTGTTCGGTCGAGCCGAGGGCCACCGAAAACGATGACCTCAGACGGTCTTCCGTACAGGTGATGCAGCAGGAATGGCCCGGGGCCGAACGTGGCAGCATCTTCACCCGGCAGCGCCGGATCAGTGCCGAGGAAGATCCCGGCGTGGTTTGGGTACACTGTGCGACCCACTTCCATCACGATCATGTCGCCGCGCTGCGGCTGGTCGACCCGGTAAAAGCCGGCGGCCTCGTAGTTCGCCTCGTACAGGCTGGTGTTGTCCTTGCTCTCCCACCAGCCGTCGGCGCGTTTGAACGCTTCGAACTCCAACCCCCACTCACGCTGGTACCAATCCGCGCAGACCTGCCAGCAGTCCCAGGCTCCGTGCACAAATGGGCGTTTGAGCAGCGGTACGTCGCCAGTGGGCATGACCGTTCTGAGATCCCCTTCCGGCCAGCTCAGAATGTGCCAGGGCAGCGCCGTTGCCTCGCACATGGCCAGGTCACGCGGCGAAGGCCGGCTGGTGGCGTCCGGATGCGAATGCACCACGCCGATCACTTCGCCGATGTCTTCGGCCTGGGCGTATTCCTCTGGATCGATCCGGAACTCTTCATTCGGCTCGGTCGAAACGTTGATACAGGGAAAGTATTGTTGCTTGCGCCCGATCGCCAGCAGAAGCCCGCAGCACTCTTTCGGGTACTCGGCTTCCGCATGCGCCTGGATCGCGTTCAAGATGTGCTTTCGCATGTCAGCTCCGTGCGATAAGGGAAACGGCGGGGAAGCCACCGAACGGCAGTGGGTTTCCTTCGCCGAATCGAGGAATGCAGCCCCTGCCCAGCGTGGCGTCGCACTCGTCCAATTCCGGGTTATCGGTGACGACGCCATCCTTGGTCACGTACGGGCCGGTGTAGCCGCAGTTCGGCCCGCGGTACCCGCCGGTGAGGCACCAGTGGCACAGCGTCGTGGCCTGCCGGCCGATGGATTCGTTGCCAACGTCGCCCGGGCTGGCCAGCTCCCAACTGACGTTTTCCCCGTCCTCGTTCGTCTTCTGGTCGATATACCAGACCTCGATCGTCTCTTGGGTTGGGTCTGCCGTGAGATTGCCGGCCGGGAAGTTTGCCGCATCGAGGTACGTCCCCAGCGTGTGGCGCATCGTCAGCTTGAACTCGAGCAAATCCTCGAACGCCAGACAGAGCGCGGTGATGCGCCCGTTGACGTTGCCAACCGACAGCGTCGGACGCACCGCAGTGCCATCGCCGTTCGCTTCGATCCCGTCGACCTGCATCGGCCAGGCGTTGTACTCGTTGCCCTGCCAGTAAATCGCTTTCGCAGGCAATTGGTCCGCGTTGTCGCCGGCGGCGATCAGCTCGGCCGCCGTGTGCGGGATCGCGTGCCCGTGGAAGCGCAGAACATCTGCGCCATAGTCCGTGCCGTCCAATTCAAAGAGCAGCACTTCGCTGCTAGGTTCAAGCACCTGGATGTCACTGATCAGCGGCATGATTGCCCCTTATGGTTGGAATGCCCGCTCGAACGTGGCGGTAAGTTTGAAGACCCCGCCGCCCATTGGTATGGGAGCGGGATTTTTGCAGGTGAACAGTCCGAGTTCGCCGAGCGGCGTTGTCCAGAGGAACGCCTTTGCCCCGGCATGTCGGTCGAGGAACTCCATGATCTTCACCACCACGACCTTCTGGCCGACGCAGGTGACCGGGTAGGAGTCCTCTTTGTTGTTCGGGCCGTCACCGACGTTCTGCGCGTAGCCGTTGCCGAATTTCGAGGTGCGCACCCGATAAGTAATATCGGGTGTTTCCCCGCGCTCGGTCGGCCAAGTGAATTTCTCGATGGCCATCAGCCTCTCCCATTTGTCAGGCGCCAGATCGAACCGCCCGGCTGCAGCGCGCGGGCAATTGCAGTTTCGGCTTCGGTTTTTGCCGCCTGCTGAATACCCTTACCCAGCTGCGTCGTGTCTTCAGTGCTAGCCGATCCGCCGCTACCAGCGGTCTGAACTGACACTGCGACGGGGAAGTTGTAAACGCTGCCGCCACCGCCTGACATTGCAGCCAGCGCAGACCCGCCGCCGGCCGCCAACGGCGTAACGCTACCGCCGTTGGCACCGGTCATAAGGAACGACCGCCCGCCCTCGTTGTAGAGCTCCGGCCCCAGTTCGTTGACTTCGTACAGAGAGTTCGGCGCAACAGGCCCGCCAGCAGCCCGATATCCGGAGAGATCGAACCCCGTGTAACCGGCCTGCGATGCTCCGAGATCTGACGACACCGCACCGGCAGATCCAGCGGTCAACCCATTCCCGCCACCACCGCCGAAGTACGAACCCGCCACCGACGCGGCAACACCGAATAAAGCGCTGAGCCCTTGTGAAGTAGCCTGTCGAGTAGCGATCTTCGCCATATCCGCCAACACCGATTTGGTGAAGTCAGAAAAAGAGAATTTGCCGTTGATGGCGAAACTGGCTACAGCGTCCTCTGCCGAGCTGAACGCATTGGTGAGCAGGCTTTTCGTCTGCCCCGCCGCATTCTGTGCGGACTCCAGATAGTTCTGCCATGCCGACGAGGCTCCGGCACTCCAGTCGCCCTGGGCTGCCGTCATCTCGTCGTAATTGGATTGAACCGTGTCGTGTAGATCCTGCTGGGTCGCCTTCAGTGCCGCTAGTTTCTGCATGTACTCGTCGAGACTCATCCCGCGCGAGCCATCACCGTACTGATTCGCCAGATCCAGCTTCTGCTGATTGAAGCGATCGTCGATGCCGTTTTGCTGGCTCATCAGATCGCGCTGACGATCTCCCAGGCCGATGGCTGCCGCCGCACGCTGGCCCTGCTCACGCAGAGTTTTGACTTGTTGCTGCAGTGCGCTGGTATAGGTATTGACAGCCTCCGACTGCCTCTTCAGCCGACCTTCTTCGTTCTTCGCCAGAACGCTCAGCTCGGTGTCAGCGTCCTGCTGAACCTTGAGCATGGCGGCCCGGGCGTCGGCAACTTTTTGGTCAAGCTGGATGCGCTGTGCCGCTGATGTACCTGCCTTGCTCTTTGCGGCCTCAAGTGCGGCGATCTCAGCCTCATACGCAGCAGTGACCTCGTCGCGCTCGTTGCCGATCATGGCCTCGCGCGCTTGCAAATAGTCTGCCTGCGAGATCAGCCCGGCCTTTTGCGAAGCCTCCAAGTCTTTTTGCGCATTTTTGTACTCGGCGAGCACGGCGCTGAGCGAATTTTTTGAGTCATTGAAACCGGATAGATCGACGCTGCCAGCACCCGGTTTGGAATCCTTGTTCTGGTCGTCAATCGCCTTGCGTAGCTTGTCGTAGGCGCCACCGGAATACTTCTTCCCGTCAAACTGAACGCCATCCAGCAGCGCCGATTTCTGGCCAGTCTTTTCCGCGTTCTGATAGAGCGTAGCGAACTGATCATTGAGCTTTTTGTAGGCATCCTGACGTTTTGCTAGCGGGTTCAGGTTGTCCATCTGCTTGTCCAGTTCCTTCTGGACGGTAATCAGCTCCTTGTTGGCCCTAGTCGCTTCGCCTGTCGCCGCGGTGTTGCTTTCGCTTGCCGACAAGCGTGCCTTCAGTCCTGCAAGCTTGGCCTCCAGTGCCGGCGTAGAGTCGTCATTCTCACCGTCGCCCAACCCAAAAAAGGAATTGAGCGAGCTCAGTCCGTTCGATACCGCACCTTTAACCCCGCCTCCCTTCCGGGTATCCAGCACTCGCTGCGTGATCTCGATCTGCTTTGCCAGATCAGGGAAAATCTCTGACCGGATTTCAGCGTAGGCCCCCTTGATCGCCACCTTCACTCGGTCCCAATCGCGTTCGATATCGGACAAGGAGTTGCGGTAATTCTTCAGTCGCTCTTGTGCCGCCTGATTGAGATCTTCACTCAAGGTGTCCAGCGCTCGCTGATGGTCGCCCTGATCATCAATCGCCTTGATCGTCTGGTACTGCTCGTAGGTGAGCAGCCCATACTGGTCGCTGATCTTTGCCGCGGCTTCTGACGCGGTGTCTCCGGCATTCGCGAGCGATTTGGCGATGTCTCCGGCGCCCTTCCCTGTTACCTCACCAATTGCTGCGGCGGCCTGAGCCAGGTTCTGCATTTGGACGCCACTGGTGGCGGCACCGGAAGCCAGTGCAATCACCGCCTCACGAGCGCCCGCAAAGTTCTCAGTGATCGCTCCAGCGGTATCGGCCATAAGTTTGAGGCTAGCAATGCTCTGCCCGGCATCGTTTGATCCGCCGTTGATGGCGGCGTTGAACTCGCGAGCCTGCTTCTGTGCATCGAGGTAGGCATAACCCAGCGCGCCAAGGACGCCCACCAGCAAACCGGCTGGAATCACTGCTGCGGCCAGACTCTTGGCAGAAGCTCCCGCACCGGCACCGAGCTGCGCAACTGCCCGGGCACCGCTACCCCAATCCCCAGACTGCAGGGCGTTGGTCAGTTGCATCACGTTTTCTTGCGCCTGGCGGGTGCCGAGCTTCAACTTGTCGAATGCGGTTTCTGTCGCTGTCAGACCATCACGGTCTTTGCCGATCCTCGCCAGTGCCTCACCGTAACGGGTCGCGTCGATCTGGCCGGCCTTGTGCAGATCGTTGAGTGCCTTTTCCTGCGCCTCCAGCTTGGCCAGTTTGGCGGTGACCGGGTCGATGCCGTTGACTGTGCGCTTCAACGCTTCGATCTGACGGTTTTCAGCGTCGATCAGCCGCTGCTTCTGCGCCATTTCCTTGGCTTCAGCTTTCTCAATGCGCTCATATGCCTTGCCAAGCCGATCCTGATAGGACTCCTGCTGTTCAATGGTGACGAGACCGCCCTTGCGAGCGCGCTCCAGCAAGCCTTCAGCCTGGATCAGTTGCTCCATGCTGCCGATGTTGCCGGACATCGCCTTGTCGAGCTGGCTGATGATCGCGATTTCACTGGCCGCGCTGGCACCCGCCTTGCGGCTGGCATCGACCTGGCGCTCTTTGGCGCCCGTGGCCTTGTCGATGCCCTGAGCAGCCTCATTCTCGGCCTGACTGATCTTCTTGCCGGTGTTGGCCAAGCCCTCGCCCGACTTGCCGAGATCATCAATTGCTTTTTCGGCATCGACTGCTGAATCGACCAGCTTGTCGAGATCATCAGCCGCTTTGAATGCAGACGAGGAATTGACCTCGATACCGAGGGACGCGAAGTTGGTGCTCATTTACTGTCCCTCTGTTCCGCCATCACCTGCAGGGCTTCGGCTTCCATGACTCGAATGTCTGGAAAGACATCGGCGACTTCCGACCGGGAAAACCCGAGAAAACCGGCGACATGGCGAATTGACGTGTAATCGAGCCCGGTAGCGCCGCACGCGCCTGTACGCCACTGAGTGCTCATAGCCTCGAAGACCTTGAAGGCCTGCCAGACATCCGGCCAGACCTCACAGATTTCATCGGGTATGTCGCGTAGGGAAAGGCCGAAGGCCGCCAGCGATTCGGCTGACGGTCCCGGCTCGTACAGCTTGCGGGAGACGCTTAGGAGTTTCCCAGGCGAGCCTTGCCGAAGGCATCCGAATAAGCGGCCAACACCGCGCCCGGAGTGGCGGCGATGGAGCTGACCAGGATGCGCAGGTTTTCGTCGGTGAACTCTTCGGCGATATCCCAGCCGACGACGATTGCTTTCAACTGCTCGACCTGCAAATCAATCAGCAAGGCAGTGAACTGCTCGATGTCAGCCTCTTCCGCTTTCTCCTTGAGCGCCTTATGACGCTCACCCCACTCTGCGTAAAGGCCCGCCAGCTCGGTGCGATCGCGATATTTGAACTCGAACTCGACGCTAACCGGATCGCCGCCGACCGTTGGCAGCATGACGACATGCTTGAAGGTTGGATTCCGGGCGAGTGTGAACTTTGCCATGTGCCTTCCTTACGCCGAAGCGCTGTAACGGGTTGGTCGGCCGGTCAGTGCGATGCTGATAACGCGGGTCATCAGGTTGTTGCGCGACATGGTCGGGGTCGAAGTGATCGATACGTAGCCGTTGTAAACGATGCTGCTGCCGCCCGGCAGGTTCAGACGCAGCACTCGCGCCTGTTTGTCATCGTCCGCTGCTTCGCAGACATCGACATAGGGCTTGGACGGGTCGTCGGCAACCGTGATGCTCAGGGTGATCGGATTCTTGGTGGTCGGCATCTGCCGATCATCATCGTCGGCTAGGAAGCCGAAGGTCAGGAACTGCTGATCACCGCCGGTAGAGTTCAGCTCTGTAATCTGAGAGATCTCGGTGAACGAGGTCACTTCGCGAGCCGAACCAATACCGGAGCCCGCCGGGTACTGCTGAACGCTGGTGGTGTTGACGCCACCCAGCGCAAATGTGCCGCTGGCGATATCGGCAACCCGAACGGCGCGGCCGTCGAGGCGCGTCCAACCGGAGTTCACGGAGATGATGTCGCCCTCGGCCAGGCCATGCGCCAACGCCGCGGCCACCGCCGGGTTCGCGTTGCTCAGAGTAGTGAATGGGATTGCTGTGCCATAGGCGGAAGCAATTTCGAAAGTTGCGCCGTTGGGCATTTGAATGCCAGCCATTGGTGTTTCCTCTTTGCAGAAATGACAAAACCCGCTCAAGGGCGGGTTCTGGGTTTGCCCAATGGGCGTATTAGTTGGTGTCTGCTCGGTACGCGAAAGAAACCGGTACTGCGTAGGTCGTGTCGTCCGGGATACCTGGCCCCTGATCGACCGGCGTCATGGTCACCACAGTCAATGCATTCTTCGTGTTGCGCTCGTACAGCGGAAACAGTGCGGCAATCTGGTCGGCGATTGCGCCGGCCGCGCCGCGATACTTGCCCGCCGGCGTCACGATGCTGACCTGAAACACGCCGGTGTATAGCTTGTGGTCGCCGCTGAGCGTGTTGCTTGCGGTGTCGCTCGGCAGAGTGAAAGCTCGCAAGTAGGTAACGCCATTTCCGGGTTCATAGGCCTCGTTCTCGACGACAACCTTGAGCGGTGTCGGCAAAGCCTTCGCCCAAGCGATCAACCTGGCCTCGTAGATCGAGGCGATGATGTTGTGGCTCATACCTGATTGTTCCTGATGGCTTCGTCGACGATCTGCTGGAACCGCGCGAGTGTTATGCGCACCATGCCGCCCGGTGCCTGCTTCGAATGTCCATACTCAAGCGGCACGGCGTACGGCAGGTTGTTCACCAGGTACGCAGTCTGCCCAATGGTCAGCGACTGCACCTGAGCTCTCAGCACCGCGATCGAGACGTTGCCCGACGGGTCGATCTGATCAATCACACCGTCGGCCGGCGAATCGATTGAGAACTGCCAGTTGCCCCGGAACCGCCCGCCGACATAGCCGCTGCCCGCGACCAGGCCGTTCACGTTGTAGTTCTGGTCGCGCTCGGTCTTGGTCAGGGGCTTCGCGTACTTCACGCCGCGCTTCAGCTTGCCGGCCTTGGTGAAGTTGCTGTCAGTCAGGTTGATGACCGTGTTTCGCACGGCCACCTTGAAGTCGTAGGCATCGGCCGTCGCAGTGTTCGCTTGACGATGCGCAACGTTGGCCGCCCAAATCTCAGGATTGCCCACCGGTGACATTCGGATAACACTGCTGCCGATCTCGATAACGATCTCGCGGAAAGTTGCGTCGAGTCCTGCCTGTACCTGCTCGGCAAACTGGCGGATGTTCTCGGCAAAGCTGCCATTGAGGCCTGAGTATTTGCTCATGACCGCACCTGCAACTCGTAGAGGATCGGAGTGCCGGCTGGGTTGATCTCTTTCAACGGCGGGACGATTGACCAGGTTCGGCCTTGAACGACGACCTTGTTCAGCAGACCCGGCGTCCACTCAAGCCCCTTCGCGGCGATCTTCAGCTTCTTGTCGCCCTGCTTGATGAGGCTGTTGTTCTGGAATTCTTGGCCAGTGAAGTCGAGGAGGATGCCTTGGGCGATCTGTTCGGCTACTGTTTCGGGTCCGGCGGTGCCGGTGTCCGGATCATACTCGCCAGTGGTAGTCGCTCGAATGATCACAGGTTGCCCAAACTCTGTAATCATGTTCAGTGAAGTGACGGCCATATCGTCATAAAAAGCCATAGTAAGCCCCTGATCATGGAGAGGATCAATGAACAACCAGCAACGCGCCGCGCTTATTTCCGCAGCACTCCAAGCCTATTTGACTTGTCCTCCAGTACTGAAGTGCTTCTATCGTTTAGATTTACGAGGCGCGATTCAGGAAGCGTTGGCAGGCACCAAAGATGAGGAATGGACATATAGAGCTCAGGGCAGGTGCTGCCCATTCGTGGTGGACGAGGATTCGCACGTAGATCTGGCAGCCACGACTCACCTCGCCACTACGATCCACAATGCGTTTGAGTGGCCCGAGGATCTTTTCTGGAACTGGTGGTGGAACAAGCTTTTGACTTACTGACTCAGGCCCGGACAGCAAACAGCCCGCGCCGCTGGAGGTAATCGGCAAACTGTGTGGCACTCGGCCGATCTGGCGCAGCTGGCAACAGTCGGCCGCTGGTGTTGGGAATCGTCGCGTACTCGCGAGTTACAGCGCCTTCGACACGTTCCAGTGTCACCGCGCCTTTGCGCTTTTCGATGGGGTCGATGTCGTCGTCGTGAATCTCGGCGGCCAAAGCCATCTGGCCGTACTGGATTCGCGCCGGCAGGTAATTGTCCGGCTTGATCTCGTAATCCAGCTCGATGCCTCGGCGCGGCCAGGACAAAGCCTGCTCGCTGTTGGACTTTCGCCCTTTCCACGTCATGCCATCCATTGCCAGCGCGGCCCGGCGCAGCAGCGCTTCCTGTGCTGGTACTTCCGCAGGGATGGTCACGCCGAACTTCACGGCGTACATGGCCAGATCTTCGGCGGAGGCGTAGCTTTCGGCGTCAGGCTTGCCGGTACCGTCCTCAATGATGAGTGTCATGCGTCAACTCGCTGCAATGGTTTGTAGATTGGCCGCCGGGTGACCGACAGCCAGCAGTATTACTTCTTGAGCAACTCAGCGACGAGTTTTTCGAGGGATTCTTTCGAGGCGTTGGCACGGTACTGGATATTGGCTTCATCGAGCCTTGCCTTCAGCGCCGCGATTTCACCAGACTCATCAGCCGGCGGCGTGAGGGCGGACTTCTTCAGCTCTTCAACCTCGCCGCGAAGTGCGTCGACAGTCAAGACCAGGCCGTCACGCTCAGAGGTCAGCTCAACAACCGAAGCATGGATGGCGCCCAGCACTTCAAACAAGCGTAACGCCAGTTCGCCCGACTCGGGACGATCAATCTCGCCAGCTTCCAGGCCGTCAACAAGGATCTGGATCGATCCATGCTCAGCACGCAAAGCCGCGATCACCTTTTCCAGTTCAGCCTGGTTGCCCGAACCAACAATCTGCACGCGCTTGGCTTCCTCCACCGATACGTCAATGCCGGCTGCTTCGTACGCATTGACCACGCTCGGCCAATCGCCAATCACCAGCACGCTGGTGACGCCGGCTTCGGGCTTATCGAAGTGTTCCGGATTGCGATAACGCTTCTCCGGGTCGAAGCCGTTCAGCTGGTTGCTGTAAGTCAGTTCCATGTGTTTCTCCAAGGCGGCCATTGCTGACCGCGAGTTGAGACTTAGCCACCAGTGACAGGAGGCGTTGCGGTGAGCGTGATCATCACGCCAGCGGTGACCTTGTTGCTGCCCGCGTGCTTGACCCAGTTAGCAGCGGAGCCGACGGCAGCCAAGGTCGGGTTGGAACCGCCAGTGGTGGCTTTCCAGCTGTAACCCAGCACATCGATGTTCACGGTGCCTTCAGCGCGATAGCCGATGCTCAGGTTTTCTTCGTCGTTCACTTCGTAGGAACGGAAGCCCGGGGCCTGGGATTCAGTGATGGTTACAGCGTTTGGCAGCAGGCCAAAAATCACGTCCGCCGGCGCGGTATCGGTCACCAACACCGGCTTGCCCAGGGTGCCCGGCAGGCCGCCGTAGATCACGACGCCAGCTTCCTCGTAGATCTTGTTGGTGATGGCTTCGTCGACGATGTCGAAGTAGGCGCTGGAGTGCATGACCCACAGAGCAATACGGCCGAACTTGTCGCCGAACTTGCGCATGCCGCGGGTCAGCGTCTTCTTACCGTCGGTTTCGATGTTGGCCGAGACCACCATGTCAGCGTTGGAACCGATGGCGGCACGCAGACCAGCAGTTGCGTACTGGATGAAGCCTTCCAGAGTCGCATCAGCAACGTCGGCACCGACGATCTGGGAGAACTCCTCGACCGGACGACCGCGGCGCTTGAAAGCCTCTTCAGTGGTCTGGTACGGGCCGTATTTCCAGGGAGCCTTGACGCCGACAGCTTCGCCGGCGCTGATCTTCTTGGCAGTTACCTTGCCGTCGGAGTTGACGTCTCGGTGCTCTAGGGAGCCGTTCAGCTTGTAGAGAGCGCGCTTACGGAAGTCGCCTTCGATCAGCTCGTTGTCCAGCACCATCGCGCCGTTGGACGATGCGTTGAACACATCCAGGTTGTCCTGGACACGCTCCAGATATGCGGTTTGCGCCTCATCGTTGTAGATGATCAGGTCGCTGTTAACGGTTGTAGCCATGGGTGAATCCCCTTACTTGGGCAATGCGAGATATGCGGTTTGGCCGTGCTTGCGCTGAAAATCGCGCTTCTGCTCGGAGGTCATTTCGGAGCGCTTGAATGCAGCCTTGCCGCCACCCCCGCCCGGGGCAAATGTCCCTGAAGCCCTTGGCCACAGATGAGGTGCGCTTTCGCGCAGAGATTCCGCCCATTCGAGCGGAGTCAGAGGGGTCTTGCCGTCTTTACCGAGGATGACCTGGCCGGATTCATCTACGGCGACTGCATCGCCATCGTCGTTAAGGGTGAACACGCCTTTAGCGCGCAGGATGATGTCGTCGGTTGCTTCTGGCAGAGCGCCGGCTTTCAGTGCCGCACCGCGCACCGAGTCACCCAGAACCTTGCCCTGGAACTTGGCAGCGAAGGATTCAGCCTTCTCGGCGCGCTCGCTGATGGTCTTCAACTGCTTGTCGTAGTCACCACGCAGGCGTTCGGTTCGGCGGTTAAAGACTTCATCCACCTTGCCCTCAGTCAGCAGCTTGGTTTCTTCGTCTTGGCCCGCCCGGCTGAGCAGGCCTTTGACGGCGTCGATGTCGATGCCTTCGAATTGCGTTTCGAACTGGGTCAGCTTGCCGGTGGTTTCCTTCAGCTTGCCCAGAAGTTCGGAGTTTTTGGTTTTCAGACCAGAAACAGAGGTCTCAACGGCAGTCGCGATAGCGGCCTTGATTGCCGGATTGTCCAGGTCGATTTCGTTTTCTTCTGCCACGTTAATGCACCCCTTGGGTATGTGTGCCCGCTTTGCAGGCATAAAAAAACCCGCTAAGGCGGGTTGTGTTCATAATTTTTGGCAGTGAAGATCCGCCGTTACCACTTGGCAATATGAATAAGGATGACGATGAACAACCCGCACTTATCGAAAGGTCGTTTCTTTTCGCTATCAGAAACAATCACGGTAGCGATCGTCAGCTCGGCGGCGGCGCTAATTGGCGCCTTTGGTAGCTCCGCGATAACACTGATGGCAAGTAACGACTCTCTGAATCAAAACCGGATTCAGAATTGCGTTCAAAGAATGGACAAGCGAGAGGAGACACTACGATCCAAGGGCGATGCATTTCTCAAAAGCATCGCGAGTATTACAACCTACTCCTACAGCCCATTGAGAGATGCTGTCGGCTGGAATGAACGAGCGGAACAGCTTATGGAGAATGCATTCATGGTCGCGGTGTACGCTCCCGAAATCTCCGTTGAGACTCTCAAGGTATCGAACATGATGCGTGAAACACTGAACGTATCTGCTGAAGACGAAGCACGCGTTTTCAAAGAGCTCGAAACAGAAGCAGGACGTTGGCCAAAGCTGTATTTCAATGTCATAAAAAGCGTTGAAGTAGAAAGAGCGAAATGTATCAATCCATGATCTCAAAGCCCCGCCACTTCAAACGCTAAAGGCTCCAACGTCTTCATTTGTGCAAGGGTCAATGGAGCGAAGTTGCGATCAAGCTGCAGTTCTGCAAAGCGCTCAACACTAAGGCCTCCCTCGCGAAACAATTTTGCCCGCACTGGCCCGATTGCCACATCCTGGAACGACGCCGGCTGCTGTTGAAGCCAGTGGTAATAGTCGAGGCTCGCGCTGACCTGCCCTGCTCCATCTGCCCCCACCGCCGCCCGGGTAGCACCCTTGGCGAACATCTCGCTGAGCTTGGTCAGTAGGACGAACGTGGTGCGACAATTCGGGTGAAACGGCGGCCTCGGCCCGGAATCGACCGGAAACCGGCGCTTATCCATCGACCGACATTGCTGGCTGGTCTTGCTGTCCAGCGTGGCGACCATCTCAATCTCGGACACGATGTCCGTGTTGGCCTTGGCCACCTCCATGCGCGCCTGAGACGACACATGCTGAATCGCGGTGTGTACGACTGTGCTGGCATTGCGGTGGGTGGTGGCGAGAATGCCGTCCTTGTAGCCGGCAGACTTTGTACCTCGGATGTTGCGAATGATCTGGAAGTTCGTTTGCCCTTCGAAGAAGCCCTGCCGGATCGTGCCGGTGACGCGCTCGCGCTCGGCAGTGGTCCAACCCTTGATGAACGACTTCAGCAGCTTGCCGCCGCCGGTACCGCGCACACTGAGGGGATTGGTCAGCACCGCGGTGCGTATCGCTGCTGCCGTCGGCGCGACCACATCCAACGAAACACCAACCGGCGCAGACCGGGCCAGGTTCTCCGCCTCAAACTCAGCCTCGTAGTTGGCGATGTCGATCAGGTCGAGATTCAGTTGCGCGCTGTAACGGTCGAAGATACCCAGCAGCAGACTGTCGACCTCTTTCAGCAACGCCTCCAGCCGCTTCACGTTGTACTCGGTCAGATCTGACTGCGTGAGCCGGTCGCGTATCGAGCGGTCGATCTCCTTCAGGAAGGGTGCGAATTTTCCGACCTCCCCAGCCTTCAGCTTTTCGAGGAAGACTGCGTGCCGAATCGTGGCGTCAAAGATTGCTTGGTTTGCCGCCATCTACTTTGTCCTCATCGTCCAGGCCCAAGCCGTCGCCCTGCTCTGCCAGCTCACCATCGATTTGCTGATCTGTGCGCTCAGGCGCGATCAATCCCAGTTTGCGCAGATAGGCACGCAGGTCCGCTTTAGCGAAGCCGCCGTTCTGCCACAAGCCAACCAAGGCTGTGATCATCTGCGGATCGGCAGTCAGCTCAACGAACTCTTGATTGATCTGATAAGCGACCTTGTCGGAGACGCCCATGTACTGACCGCACCACATGATCGCTCGGGTGTATGCCTCACTGATGTTGGCCACGCAGCCGGCGAGCACCGACGTCGATGCAGACTGATCGCCGCGCGACTCGGTCGCGGTCTTGGTGGCCAGCGAAGCAACCACCATGCGAGCACCCAGCTCGATCATCATCTGGTTCTTGTCGGCCATCGCCTCCTTGACCAGTGTGTTGGGCAGCGGCTGCGCATAGCCGAACTGCCCACCGGCCGGCAACATCATCGGCGCGCGTGAACCCACGTAAACGCCGTTCTTTTCCATCCAATCGCGCCACTGCTCATCCAGTCCAGAAATCCACGGCTGAGCTTGGCCACACCAGAAGACGCTGTCTTCATAGTCAGCACTGTTCCGGTAATGGCCCAGGTTGATCATGGCAATGTCGTACAGCGGCGACTCATCAATAGTGGGATCGTTGTTCTGCGCCCCGACGAACGTGAACGGGATCTCTTTCAGGCGGCCGGCGGCGCCGGTGGGCTTGAACTCCTGAACAACGGCCAACGGCCCGCCACCTTTCGGCCCGGACCGGCGCCAAACACGGCAGACAAAGCCGTCATCCTCGAGAGCCAATTCGCGATACTGCTCGATCACCTTGAAGCCGAATCCATCTTCGATTTCCGGCGACTCGCGCAGCACCACCAGGGTCAGCACGCTGTGACCGTTCACCATGCCCGTGCGCCAGTTGATGATGTCTTCGGCGCAGTACGACAGGATCACCGAGTGCCCACCGGCGCCGGCGTCTTGGTGATAGTCGACGTACAGACCATGCCGCCCAGCCTCAAGCACCTTTTCCAGCGTGCCTTGCGAGTGCTGGTAGATGCTCACCCCGGAGCCGTTGGCATCGTCCTGCAGATACTCCAGCTTCTTCGCAACGACCAGCGTCGGATCTTTGTGAAAGGCCAAACCGAGCAATCCGTTTCGCGTGTGACCAGTGGCGTTCTTGAACACCGCCCGTTCGCGATAGGCCTTGTTTCGATCTACGTTTTCTGGCGACTTGTCGTGAGCGTTGATGTAAGGCAGTCGGTCGACAACTCGGTGCTGGCCGGCGCAAACGTCGCGAACGGTTGACCAGCGATCCAATACTTCGATGTAGTCCGCCCGCTTGAAGGAAACGTCGTTGCTCATCGGGCGTATCCCATTTTGATAGCGGTGACCGGTTTGATGATCGGGTACTCGCGGTGAATGAAGTAACCGCCGCCGTCGTTGGCGTGGTCGTTGCCTTGGCTCTTGTCCGGCTCGCCGTTGGGCGCCCAGATCTGCTGTTCCAAGCCGTCGGCGTAGGTCGGGCATGTAAACGGGTTGACCAGATAACGCCGCTCGCCCTGCGCGTTGCAGAACATGGCGTTCATGGAGTTGATCCGATCCTTCACCGGCGGGTTAGCGGCCGGCGCGATGACCGTGAAGCCGGCCTGCTTGAGCATGGCGATATCGGTGAGGCTGGCATTTACCGACTTGCGCGAGTCGCCGGAGGCGTCCGGGTAGATCCGGATCTCGCAGGTCTTCTTGTAGTCGTTGCCGGTGTGCTCCCAGTACCGCTCTTTGATGCGGCGGATCATGTCAGGCGTGTCATAGCCATCCATCAACTCGTCCACGGCCCGCGGCAACCCCTGATCACGTTTGACGTGGGTGATCGCCGCCATCTTGCCGACGTTGAAGTCCATGCCGATGAACAGCGGCTCACCGGGCTGCACAGTGTCGAAGCACTGATTCAACTTGCGGTCGTAAGCGTGGTAGATCGATCCGGACGTCAGGTTGACGAACTGGCCATTCAGGTACGCACGAATCAGCTGCTCGGGATAGGACTCCATCAACGACGCGATGTAGTCGTCAGGCAGGTTCAGCTCGTTGTCGAAGGTGCTGGCTTGGATAAGGCCATACATCTCCTTCAGCGCCGGCTTGTCGCGCAACTGCTTCACGAACTGCAGGAAGACAAACTTGAAGCCTTCCGGCGTCGTGGTCACGTCCACGCCGTTTTTAAGCCCGGGCAGGTTGTAACGCATCCGAGCAATAATCTTGCGCCAAGCCTGCTGCGCCTTGATCGACGTCAACACGTCCAGCTCATCCACCAGAGCGTGACCGATCTTGAAGCCGACAATCGTCTGCGGCTTTTCCATCGACCGGCAAATCACAGTGCCACGATATTGCCGGCCGCTGTAAATGTGAACCTCATGGTTCGCCTGGTTGATCTTCGTCTTCAGCCCCCAGTCGTAGGCAACCTCCTCCATCGTGGGATAGAAGATGTCGCGGATCTGCGGGTAAGTCGGTGCGAAGTAACCAGCGTTAACGCCCGGCCACTCCATGAAATGCTTGCTGAGTGCCGAGCATCCGACCCAAGTCTTCCCGGAACCGAATCCAGCAACGAATGCGCGAAACTTGTGGGGTAACAGGAGGAACTGCGACTGCGGAACATTAAGGCTCGGCATTCGGCTTCCTCGCATCCACTACGTCGACCTGAATGCGCGTTGGGATCGCCGGCTCATCGTCTGGCTCATCCTTCCGGTGGCGATTGACGTAGACGTCTCCGACTTCCTTCGCAGCCTGCTCCAGGATCTGCATTGCGAGGCCGATGTTCTTCATCGTCTCGGCCCGCTCGACAAAACGGTTCATGGCGCGGAGCCGGAACGCTCGATTGGCGATCGGGATTTCGGCGGTCTCTTCGCGGAAGCGCTTGCGGGTCTCTTCAAACACCGCTTTCCACTTCACGCCAAGGTCACGGCCGGCATGCTTCGTTGGGTCGTACTGCTCGCACTGCTGGCGAGACACCTCGACACCAAAAGTTTCCTTGACCGCCTGCACTACCTGAGTCGGCGTATCAAAGCAGGCCAACGCCTGCACAATGAAGCGCTTCACCTCATCTTTCAGGGCTGCCATATTGGTTTATTCCGTCAAGGTCCTGTCAAGGATCAGGCCGACTTGAGCAGACAGGTTCCGCAGGCCCTCGATATGTTCAATTTCCCCACCTCAGCAGGACTGTTTGCAGCGTCCACCAGCTCTTGCACTTGAGGGCTCGCCCCATAGCGGCGCACCACTCCGACGAACTCTTCAACGTCGTGTCCGCGCATCTCAAGCTTGGGCAGGCCTTCTTGAGTGAATGCTGGCTGCCCGTACTTATCGGTCGCCTGAGCGATGTGGTACAGCTCATGCTCGACCAGTGCGCAGAAGTCAGCGTCGCTGCACTGGGCGCAGTAATCGGCGGCCAGGGTGATGATGTATGCCGGCACGTCGCCGAACCAATCCAGCATCTGCTGTTCCATCCGGGCTTTCTGCCAGCCACCGGCGCGGAACGCTACCTGTTCGGCCTGACCTACGACCGTGCGGCCCTTCTTCATGAAGGCAGCAGACGCCCACATCACGCGAATATCCGCATCGATCAGATGGGCATGTTCTTCGTTGTGGATGCTGCCGGTGTCGGCAAGGATCTCGGCTTGCAGCCATTCCCACACATCCGGAGCCGGAGTCAGGCGGATGCCGAAATCGGATAGCTCTGACAGCTCAAGCAGTGACGATGGAGGGTACGGCCTGTACATGACTTCCCCCCGAGATTTAAACATCAATGGTGAACCGCTATCGATGAAGATGAGTTCAGTGAAATGCAGGCATCCCTACTCTTCAAGAACCTTCATAAAAATCAGCTCCGGATCACCAGGGTCAAGATTCTCTACTACACCGCTAGATTGGTATCCAAGCTGCGCGAGCAATTCCCGCATAGGTGTGTTGGACGTATTGGTCGAAGTAAAAATCTTATTGGCAGAGGAACAATGCTCTAAGTGAGCAACGATCTTCCTACCTATCCCGCATCGCCTGTTTGCATTTGAGACGACCACGAGCGGAACAAACCACTCACCGAAAAAACTTTTATCCAGGCATCCGTAACCGACAGGGGTGGCGGGATCGTCGGCATCACAAGCAACCCAGCATTCACTCTTGCTCACCGCCATTGCGATTTGAGCCCGACGAACATGATCGTTTTCCGCTAAAGAATCCACGCGCACCAAACTTTCGAAGTCGCTGAGAACAGCCTGTCTAATTTGCCAACTCATGATCGCAATCCCTACGGTCAAATCCATAGTTTAATTCATCACCGTTGCTATGAATGCCGTTACGCATGGCTGAGGGATTTGGCGGAAAGCGAACCAGCCCGCTAGGCTCGTTCGATCGCCTCCCAGCCGGGTTGATTGGTTGTCATAAATTTTCTCAGGTGAGGCTAAAGTAGGGCTTGAAATAGTAGCAATCTGCCTGTACTGATGAGGATCTATAAACCCTTGTCGGTCACGTGATACTTCTAAAAACCTTGAGTGTGTTGCAGTCGTTTTGATGAATCTAAATGCGTTTTGGTTGCGACTAAACGTCCATCGGATATTCGATCACCTGGTTTGATCCAATTGCATGTAACCGCTAGTCCTTAAACCCAGCACTGCATCAGCTTAACGGGGAAGAAAATGATTCCGAGATACGTTGTTGTCCCAGCGATTCCAAAGGAAACTGGATCAACGCGCAGCGGATCGCGCTTCTACTGCACAACCGCCTCCATAGAATTCAATGTCTATGACAACGAAGAAAAGTGCCGACTGTTGACTAGCTACCCAACTCGCCCAGAAGCCGGCGCAGAATGCGACCGACTTAACGCTCAGCACCTTCAAAGCATGCTTGTTGGACGTACCCTAGTTAGCTGAACAGGGGCTCTATCTGTAAGCCACCTGGTCAAATCACAGAGGCGAGGGAAATGTTTGAGCGCATCACCGAAGGTTTGGTAGTGCAGGCCGCCAGGGAATGGGCGGCACGAAAGAACAAAAGCGAAGCGACCGCCGTAGCCAACGCAAGTGAAACAATCGCCGCGCTTAAGCGCCCAGCTCAACACAGAGGAATACGACGACGCATTGGCAAATGCTTTATCGCGAGTACGAGGAGTCGTAGCGCCAACCTTCACGCTTGAAGTCGATCAGTTTGGCGGTCATGCGCTCACCTTCTGCAGCCATTCTTCGATGATGCGCTGCACTACCGGCTCGGTGAGGATGGTGGAAGGCTGTTTGCCGTCGATCACTGACTGGATCAGCGCTCGCGGGATGACATGGGCGCCGTCACTGGCTACCACCATCAGGTGCGGGCGCTGGTCGGCGATGTCATGAATGGTTGCGGTCATGCCCTACTCCAAAGTCGCGCCACGATTTGGCGCATTCGAAATCGTGGCGCGGATTAGCTGTATGCCGTCCATCCGGGCTGAAACTTGTTCGGCTGGATCGCCAGCTTGAGATACCCGAGAGCCGGCAGATTCAACGTGAGCATTCCACCCGGGCGCAGACTTGTAGGTGCTAGTCGAGCCCAATCCGCAGGGAATAAGCGTGTTCGTGGTCCGCCGGTCGAGAAACCAACGCCATGATGCTTAAAGGTGTAAAACAGGTAGTCCGGTTCCCGTTAATCAGGGGACGCCATTCACTGGCAGGGAAAGACAATGCTCACGCTCACACGGGAAGAACGAGCCTTTCTACAGGAACTTGCAGGACTGTCGTCCGACTCTAGAGGTAATGAGATATACGTAGGCTTGAACCTTGAAGAATCGGAGCGTTATAGGATTCTGAGCAACTCGTCACATGAGAATACTTTCAAGGAAAAGGATGAATGCCTCGCCCTACAAGACAAACACGATTTTGTCCGTTTCCAGATACTGGACGCCGAGTATGCGAGGCGGGTCGAGAAGCAATCACAACACTGATCTACCGCACGCTCCGAAGCAACCAGGGCGTAATTCCGCGGTGCTATCGGCTCTTGCTGCGCAGGATCTGCGCGTCCACCTGGTCGGCGCACGTGTCGAGCAGCTTGATGGCCTGATCCTTCAGCTCCCACACATCACCGTTTAGGCGAAGGTCGGCTTCGTCTTGGTCCACCCGCTCGCAGGGGATCAGCTCCGGGGCTTCAATTCTTACGGCTTGTGTCTTTGTTACCACTGGCGGCTTTCCCGCGCAGGCCGTCAGGCAAAGGCTGAGCAGCCCAATCACGAACAGGCTTGCTGTTGCGTTTGAGGTCTTCAAAGTTCTTCTCCGCCTTTTTGGCTTTGGCCTGGCTGGCCTGTAAACGTTTGCTCAGGTCTTTCTGGTAGTCGGCGTTGCGCTGGGCTTCAGCGCGCAGCGTGGTGATCGTGGCCTGGCTTTCGAGGTTGGCGTCGACCGCCTTCTTCTTCTCGCTGGCTTCAAATGCCACCTCCCCGCGAAGGGCGACGACGCGCGACTGCTGAATCCCAATGAGGAGCAGGCCGACCAAGGCGATGATGAGTGCAACTGCTGCGGCCTTCACGCGGCATCCGCCTTGCGACCGAGGAAGCGGGTCACCAGCTCGCGAATGGCTGTCACGCCAAGGAAGCCGATCGTGCCACCGGCAGCGACCGACAAACTGGAAGGCCAGGCCATCCACTCGATAATGCTGGACGCGACCAAGCTCAGCGATCCACAGATCAGCGCCTCGAAAACGATCCGGCGCTTACTGGTTTCCTTCGCGTCGTACATGACTCGAAGCAACGATACGGTGATGGACATGATCACGCCCTGCCAGAGCGGATTGCTCAACGCCAGCCAGAGCTTGGCCCATGTGTCTGGCTTGTCAGGCATGTTTGGCATCCGGGTTGCCTCCCCCTTGGGGAGATTGATAAATCCGGCGTCCGCTGCACTCCCAGCTCGGAGCAATGGGTGAGGGGAGCCGAAAACGAAAAAGCCCCAGCGAATGCTGAGGCTCTATTAGATACGAGGAGCAGTTGTCTACTTCAGGGTAGGCTCGCTGTCGATGGAGCGTACTTTAGGAGCAATAATTCCAGTGCGTCGCTGCTCTCCCAAACGGAGAAATTCCCCCCTGAGCCTATTCAAAGATCGATTGTAATCAGCCGCAGATGTTTTTTTCTGTTTCCGAAGGAAGGCGATTAGGTCTTTCTGCTTCAAATACGCAGCACGCGACGCCGCAGCCTTCTTGCCTCTTACGGGCTCACCGACAGGATCCCCGTCCCGAAGAATTGGATATAGCGCATCTTCTTCAGAATCGTTTTTGTCTAGAGGTTTTCCAACAGTGAAAGACGCCAACTTCAAGCCCCTGAAAAATGAGAGAGCGAGCACGGTACCAGTTCTTTCATAGAAACGAAAAACCACCTGCGGTGGGAAGAATCTTGAATAGGGGCACAGTCTTTCCCGAAGTCCACCCAAGACCATCCCAGCGTCGACACAGCAATGCATCGATCTCGCTGATCCAGTCTCGCGCCACCCCGACAGCATGGTGAGGTAAGGGTTCGCGGGCTGCCGGCGTTGATTCCGTACGTCGCACTATCCGGCTATCGACGGCCAGGCTTTCCCAAGGGCTGTCCTGGCTACAGGTAAATTCGAGGCAATAAAAAACCCGGCGCGGCGGCCGGGTTCTGACATACAGATGACTTACCAGGCACCCGTCCCACAAGGGTTTTCTTTCGAGTTATAAGGCTTGGTCAATTTGCTCAGCCCTTTGGTTGGAATCTGACTGGTCAGACCTTCAGCCTTCAACTCAATGGTTTTTGCCTTGCGCATTGCAGCCCAAAATTCAGGAAAATTTCCGGAACAGGCGTTGCATTCAACAAAGAAAGGGTTGCTGTACTCGACACCGTCAACGATAACGTCAAAACCGCCTTTATCGTTGTGCGAGTAGAATTCTTTGCCCGCAATAGTTGCCGAACCGCTTACAGGGCTCATCTCGTCATTCTCGTCGCAGGCAAAGTTCAGGTAACTTTTTGCCTCATCGCCAGCAAAAAATTCAGTCTTCCCTTGGCCCCAGCCAGTTTGCCATTCGTTGGTTGCGGCTGTAGCTGAAGCACAAGCCAAGGAAAGCAAAATCGCAAATGCAGCTTTGTTCATATCCATTTCCCTATCACACTTAGCTGGCCAAATGATGCCAAAGCAATCCTACACGGATATTTTGGGAAGATTGAATGCTGGATATGAAAAAGCCCGACGCGATGGCCGGGCTTTCTAAAAAATTCGATAACTGAATCTGACCTTGTAAAAATTAGGTTGCCTTGTCTGAGGCCTCAGCCGCGAAACATGAATTTCTCAAGCCGTGTCCGATCGCAAAAATTTTTGCGTGATCTGAGACAGGCAACTTTATTGCATCATCAGATGCCGTTTGAACCATTTTCGCAATACTGACCTTTTGAGCGGTGAACTCAGCTGTCCCTAAGGGGCCCTTTTCTGCAGTACCGAGTACAGTACTCGCAACCCCCGCAAGGCCCGACGCAATACCTCCTGCGACTCCGCCTGTTCCGGCAGCCGCAAGCATTGCGCCAGTCACACCCAATACGCCACCTGCGCTACCTATACCTAGCTTGGCTTCTTCGGCGTTTTTTGAGCGTGCTTCGTAATTATTGTGGATCTTCCTACAGTACTCGCTCGCCTCATCCAGATCCGCCCAAGCAGCGAGATATTGAGGCTCGCCCGTGGCCACCGCCCTGTAATTGGCAAGAGTCGGAAAAGGAGGGGTCGTAACTCCGTGACACCCTGCGATGGAAACAGATGCTAGTGCAATCATTGCCAAATTCTTCATGCGCGTCCCTCCCAAGAACCCCAAACGGGGCAATGGAGATATTAGTGACGTCTTCACATTTTGCTAGGCAATGAAAACCCGGCTCTTGGCCGGGTTATGTGAGTAATGCGCGCTCAATGGATTTTACTTCGCACCGCCGTTATCGCGGTCCGTCTGGGCATCCTGATCAGAGCCTGGGTTTCCGGGTGGTGGGTTCCAATCTTCTGGTCGTTCGTCAGTGCCCTGCTTCGGCTCAGATTCGGTCTGCTCTAAACCCGAATCATGTCCTTCACCAGCGTCAGGCGTTTGCTCGCTTGGTCCTGGGTATGGCGCTTCAGGGCCGTTGTTGTCGTCAATCATGATTCTCTCCCGTCAGACGCGCAGGGTCTGCGCTTACTACTGAGAGAAGATTCGAAAACAAGGAGTGCGATCTCCTAGACGAGCGGCCATAAAAAAGCCCCGCACGTTGGCAAGGCTTTCTAATGTCAATCCATAATGCGCAAGATCGACAGGATGGGTAAATACTCTCTCACTTTCTCATTAATTGCAATGGCTTTTTGCTACGCGGCGCAACTTTCGATTAGACCCTCTGCGTCTAGTAGCTCTTGAGCGGCAGTGAGAGCCTCATTTACCTGGTCGTCCAGAGCCTTGCGAATCGAAGAGCGCCACCGATAACGGGTGGATTCCGGCTTGCCGTCGTTGCCCCAGTTGGTGATGTCGTACCAGGCGGCCGGAAGTACGGAGGCAGAACGCTTACCCTCAGCGCCGGCAACTTGAGGAATCGCCCAAGTAAGCACTGCACACTCCCGGAAGCGCTTTGGCGCTGGCGTTTTCACCGAGTTGAGCAGCTCCAGAATGGCGCCGTGCTTACGCTCCTCGTGGGTGGAGTACTTCGCCACGAGTGCGCGCCAGTGAGCTGGAGTTAGCGATTTGTGCAGCCGACCAAACACCCAACAATCCTGGAGGAGCGCCGCCTCCTTACCTACGATCTCTCCTTTCTGCTTGGCGCACTGCACCTTAGGCTCAAAGTCGCAGCCACCCGTGGAGCTAATTGTCTCGGCGGCCAAGGCTCGGACTACGGCGGAAATCACATTGCGATAAGTCATGCTGCGGCCCTCTTCAGTTCGCGGATCTTGGCTCGGTAATCGGCCTTAATAGTTTTGATTTCTTCGACGGTGTGCTTGCAGGCCAGGTGCAGCCCTTCCAGCCAATCGACCTTTTCCGGACCGATCAGCTGGAGGAGCGAAAGCCTGTAATGGACCAAGTTGCCGGACAGGTGCGTGTTGCATGGCGCGCATTGCTTCCACACGTTGAGCGGTTCGAATCGCAGCTCGGGGTTCGCTCCTACAGAGCGGTAGTGCCCGGCGTGGTATTGGCCTTCATGGTGACGACCGCAGCTCACGCAAGGGCGATCGGCATCACGCAGGCGGATCCACTCGTTGAACGCGGCCTGGGCTTCGCGCAAGTGTTCCGCCCTACTCTTCAGCTTCTCCTTGCGGACTTTGATCTCGCGGCGCTCGCACTGGTCGATCGCTTTGCGAGCTTTCTCTTGATGACGCGGGGCATCAATTGCCGCACAAGCCGGACTGCATACGGCCTGCCCCATGCGCGAAGGGATGAAAGATTTCCCACACGATACGACACAGCATTTCTTCGGCTTTGGCTGCTTCCTTCCGATCGTCATGCAGCCTCCTGGCTCAGCAGATCATCGAAGTAAACGCCCTGAGGTGCGAAGCGCGCGACAATGCGGTCGGTGTACGCAATCCCTTGGGAACGATTGAACAGGCTGGTCACCGGGAAGCCGTCCGGGCCGAACAAATGGCATTCGCCCATCATGTCCAGCTTCGTTTCGTATGGCAGATGACGCATCACCCGGTACCACTCAGCCTGAAACCCGGAATCCTCGTTCAGCAGGATCTGCACGCCGATGTGCAGCTTGCAGTAGCGACGGGCTTCAGCCTCATCGCCGATTTGGGTCATTTCCGCGATGCGCTTGTACATCGCGAACCACAACCGGTTCTGGTCGAGCGTGCGGTCCTTGCCTGGGCGCAGCGACACCACGACGAACTTTTTGTCGCGGTACATGGCGCTAAGCCTCGTGATGGCCTCGGAGAGTTTCGCCTGACAGTTCACAGAGATTTTGTCAGCCATGGGTGGCCACCTTGTTGGGCAATCCGTTGATCAGCTCTCCGAGTTGCTGTGTCAGTCGCTCGTTCTCGGCCAGCAACTCCAGCGCCACCTCTTCCACGGTCTTTTCCCCGAGGAAATCCTGCAGCGCCTCGGTATTGCGCTTCCAGTCTGCGCAGTCAGCACGGAATGACGCAGCCTCGGCCCAGAGCAGCTTCTGGAGCTTTTGTTTATCGATGCTCATTGAGCCGCACTCCTTGCTTTCAATTGTTCGGCCTGCTGAATCAGCAGCGCCCGGCGATCCGCCAGCTCATTGGCTGCCAGTATTCGCAGTTCTGTTTTTTCCTCGGCCGATGCTTGGCGCATGGCGAGCATCGAATCCTTCACCGCGGCGAGCTTCTCGCGCAGTTTTGGCGAAGGTCGGGTTACATCACCGGTGAGCAGCGCGACGACAGCCCGCCCGTCTTCGGTGACCGGTGCGACACTCAAGTCGGCCAGGTACAACTGCCCGCGCTCATGTGAGATCCGTTGCATCTGCACGGCTTTGCTGATCGCCTGTGTGCGACGGTTGGCGTCGAACCCTACCGAGACGTGCCAGTTCACCTGCTTGGTGTCTTCACGCGCTTGGCCAACCAGTCGTTCGTAAGTGCTGTTGAACGCCATGCGCGCACCGACCTTGTCGCCGGCATCGAGGACAGGTTTCGCAGCTGCCAGCGCAAGCTGAATCTCGTCGGTCAGCACCACGGTTTCAAACTCGTCATTCGTGGTCATGGCGATCGCCCATGCTTCGTCTTTGCCCGGGCGACAGTCGGCAATCTGAACGCGCTGGAGGATGTCAGCCATTGCGAGCTTGCCCTTCACCTCAAAGCGACAAGCCTTCAGCGCGGCTTTCACAACCGGCACCGAGTAAGCGCAGAGGTCTTCGGCCATCATCGCCGCAGTGCCCGGGTTCATTTCCTGACCCATGGCCTCGGCGGTGGCGCAGATCGCAGCAGCCAATCCGGCAACCTGTTGATCGTTCATTTCAGAGGTATTCATTGCGCTCTCCTGCTTGGCGCTTGGCCAAGACCATTTGCGCGGCCTGTTCGGCGGCGGAGACGTTCGCCTCGGTACGCTCCATCTGGCGGGCAGTCGTCCCGTTGATGCGCTGACCGGTCACCCACTGGGTGTGGTAGCTCTCGGCGTTGGCCAGCAGTTCGTTGAGGCTGTGGCACTTCCGAAGCACCGCGGCATCGCTGGTTTTCAGGAAGTGTGCAGCGACGTGGTGAGCGACATCGGCACCGAGGCGGTCGACCAGTTGACCAAGTTGGCCACCGACCTTGGCGTTCCACACGGGCCAGGTGCTGTAGCGCTTGCGGTAGGCCATGGCGTAGTTCGCCCAGACCTTGAAGGTTTTGCAGGACTGGTCTTTTGGGCCCGGCATGTCAGCGGGAATCTCAACCCGTGGCGCATCGGTGCGATCAACCACCAGAACCAGATTGCGGGCCGGCTTGTCCGGGCTGCCTTGCAAGTCCTGACTGGTATCCTGATTGGTACCCTGATGATTGGTATCCTGATTTGTCGGAGATTTTTCCGACCCTTGCTCGGATTTTTCTCCGACCTTGCTCGGATTTTTTTCCGAGGTAGATCGGATTTTTTTCCGACCTTCGTTCTTTGGTGGGGTCGGATATTTTTCCGACCCATCAAGCTTCTGGTTCCACTCGATCGCCTTCTCGGTCAGGCGGAACAGCGTGATGTTCGAAGTGCTGGAAAGCTCAATCAGACCGGCCTCTTCTAGGGCCTTCAGCATGCGATAAGCAGTATCTGGCTTATCGGTGAGCAACGGCAGCTCCTCGATGATCTTGGCCTTGCTCAGCGCGAAGAAGATCCCGTCGTCAGTCTTGATTGGCTTGGTCCAGCTCGGGCAGCCGTAGACGAAGGCGAACAGCAGTGCCTGCTGAGAATTCAGCCCCCACTCCAGCGCCTTAACCTGATTGATCGTGACGGTAAACTGCATATCAGGTGTTCCGAACCCGTGATGGAAAAAGAAATGTGCGTGACACGTTTTGCGAATTTTGAAAACGTGTCGCGACATGGTTCGGGGTATTGATCGAACGGGATTGGCTCTGCATAATCAGCCCTCTCTAGTTTTGCGAATCAGCCGACCTTCTCCGTCGGCTTTTTTGTGCCTTGGATTCAGGCGGCTTTTACCGAGGCGTCCATCACATCCAGGCTCTGCCGGACGTGGTTGATCTCTTGGCGGATGAGGGATTTTTCGAACGCACTGACGTGGTTGTCGTCCAGTGCTTGGTGAACCGCGATGGTCAGATCGGCGACTTCCTTGCCGACGCTGATCAGCGACTTGGTCAGCGCCTGAGGCTCTGGCGGCGACTTGGAAATTAAGTCAAAGCCGAACTCATTCGCCAAGGCCAGCAGCGGGCGCGTGTCGCCGGTATGCAGCAAAATCCCAAACAGGTGCTCCACGGTCAGGTGGTGAGCGTCGTTATCAGGATTAGCGCGCTGAAGCAGGCTGACGTGTGGAACGCCCATCTTCCCCGCCAGCGCTTTTGCTTCGTTGTCCAGCACAGCGCTCTGGCAGGCCCGCAGAAAATCTTCCATTCGTAAAACCTCAATTTTGTTTCCGTGGTGCCCTGCCAGTGCAGAAGCGATCATCTGTTAATGGATGGCGGACAGGTATTTCACGCGGCGGAACGAGCGCCCTTCTGGGGAACGCACAGCTCACGAGCGGTAATCTTTCCGCCGGTCAGCTCTTCAGCCTTGAACGCTTTTTCAGCGCGCATGGGATGAATCCCGGCGACCCAGTACGAAACTGCTGCCTGAGAAACATCCAACGCCAAAGCGGTTTTGGTTTGCCCGCCGAAGAAGTCGACGAGCCTTTCGATAGGGGTCATATGAGAGCCCTCCTAATAAGCACGCTTATATGCTAAGTAGAAGCACGCTTATTTGCAAGCCGATAAGGGAACTTATAAATTCATGTGCATGAGCACACTTGCAGAACGCGTAAAAGCAGCCCGCGAACACGCCGGAATGAAGCAGGCCCCCCTCGCGAAAATGGTGGGGGTTGAGCAACCGGTGATCTCCCAGTTGGAGAGGGGCAAAAACCTACAGAGCGCGCATCTTCCAAAGATTGCGCACGCCACCGGCGTGAGCGCAATTTGGCTGTCGGACAACATCGGGCCGATGGTTGTGGACGCTAAAGAAGAGTCGAACGTCTCCATGGCTGAGCAGCCGGCACCTAGCTATCGCTACCCTGTGATTAGTTGGGTGTCTGCCGGCTCATGGGCTGAGGCTGTCGAGCCCTACCCCGTTGGCATTTCCGACCGGTACGAATTTTCCGAGTACGACTCCAAAGGCCCCGCGTTCTGGCTGACCGTCAAAGGTGACTCAATGACGGCACCCGCCGGTCAGAGCATCACGGAAGGCACACTAATCCTCGTCGACACCGAAGCTGAGGTCGCGCCGGGTAAGTTGGTCGTAGCCAAGCTGCCGGATAGCAATGAAGCCACATTCAAAAAGCTCGTCAGCGACGGCGGGAGGTTGTTCCTCAAGCCGCTGAATCCTGGCTATCCGATTGAACCATTCGACGAGAATTGTCGGATCGTAGGCGTAGTGGTGCGTGCGCTGCAGAAGTTCTGATAAAGCACAGCATCCGCCGGCAAGCTGACCATATCTCTACTCAGTGGTCGCTTGAGCTGATAGCGCCGAACCAACTCCACAGGAAGCACCGGTAGATGGCAGATCTGATTCAGCAGCTCGATGGCCCAAGGACCTCACAGCAAGAGCTGTTCTACGACCTTGAGGACGCTACGGCGATCATCGGCTGGTCAGTAACCGAGCTGAGTGCACTTGCAGGGCGTGCACGATCTCCCGACGAGGCTATTTTTTTGATGAAAATGGTCTCGCTGCTCACGGAGCAACAGCTAAAGCTCCGCAGGTACGCTGATGAAGTGAAAGTCGGATCCATTGTGCGGGCTGAGGACAATATTTAATAGATTTCCTAGACGCCTTGGGCGACTTTTTCAACGGTTTTGGCAACCTCCCATCCTATGAGAAGCCTCGCGAGCCTGATCCAGTCGGCGCGCTTCAACGGGCATGACCCGTATGCTTATCTCAAGGATGTGCTGACGAGGTTGCCGACGCAGCGAGCCAGTGAGATCGAGCAACTGCTTCCGCATCGGTGGACGCCTGGCCGATCTGAGCAAGTGCGTTTACTTTGTGAGGGGTGTGTGGACTCGTCTGACAATGCAGCGGGCGAGCGAAATCGAACGACTCCTGCCATAAGAATGGGCGCTTCTTCAGCGACTCAACGCACGTCTGCCAACCTTAACTACGACGCAGACTTGATTGCGCCCATTGTTCTGCGCTGGTCACTGGTAATCCATGTATTGCGTTGAATGTCCTCGCTACATCCCACGCCACACCACGGCCCATAGCAAAAACTGCCCGGTATTTTCGTAAATTATCGTCAGGTTTTTCTGCAAGGTCTGCTAGCAACTGCTGCACGCTAAGCTCTCGGCGCTCGACTTTCCGTTCGATGACTTGCTCAACCAAATCAGCCAAAGCGCCGTATGTGAGGGTGTCACCAGCGGTGTAAACGACCTGATTAATAAGGCGCGGGCTGTGCAGGACAATGGCGGCGGTGAGCGTGCCTATGTCTTCCGGTGTTGTCACCGTAACCATGGTTTCAAAGCTGCCCAACGCATTAACCTGTCCGGCGGTTAGGTCAACGACCCCGAAAGCTGGATCGAATAGGAAGCTGGTGAACATGCCGGTGGAAATAATCACCCATTCAGTCCGAGATTGAGCACGTAACAGGTCGCGAACATCCAGTTGCTCGTCGAACAGGTCTTGAGGGCTGCCACGACCAATCAAGTCGTAGTCAACGCCGAACTGCCATGGAATATAGCGTTTCACTCCCGATGTGAGCGCGGCTTCAGTCAACTTAAGCTGAGTACCCCGGCCCGCAGCAAACCCTACGCAACTGATCACCGTGTCGAAGCGTCCCAGCACCGCCGCAAGCTCTTCGATGGAGGCATTGGTGATGTCGGCTGTCTCAATGGCAACCCCTAGCTTCCTGATGGCTTGAATATCCTGTTGTTTTTCCATTGACGAGTTCTGCACAGTGGCTTGACGCAGCAGCACGGTAATGTTCGCCGATTCGGTTGATCGGCCGGCCAGTCCTTGCAATACGGCAAGCCCCAGTTCGCCTGCCCCCAATACCAGAATACGTTGTTTGACGTTTGAAATAGCAGCCTGCATGGTGAGCCCCTGTCTGACGTACTTAATTTGAAGCTAGGAATCTTGTCATGGACATCGATGCGCTAAAAGTAGGTACATCGGTGATACCGAGCGGTCTGGATGCTCAGGAAATCGTGCGCCTTTCACAGAATGCCTGTCGCGAACTGAGCGAGGACGAGGATGGTCTCAAGCGCGATATCCTTAGTCATTCCGGTAACCGATGGTCACTAGGCGTTGTGCATGCGCTGGGTGTGAGTAGCCCCTTGCGCCACGCGGAGTTACGTCGCCGATTGCACGGCGTCACTCAACGCATGCTCACTCACACACTGCGTCAGCTGGAGCGCGACGGCCTGATCTCTCGACGCGATTTTGGCGAGAAGCCCTTGCGTGTCGAATATGCTCTGACCGAGCTTGGAATGGGATTATTGGTGCAGATGATTCCGCTATGGACGTGGGTGATCGAGCAGTCAGAGGGGTTTAATGAGGCTCGCAAGCGTTATGACGAGCGGTAAGGTGGAATAATGCACTGCATCCTAATGTTCGACATGATGTAGGTGGCTTTCCCGGACGCTTACGCTGCTACCCTCCAGATTCCGTCAGGTCAAGAAAGGTGACAGCATGAGCCGAATCCAAGTCGCTCCGAACCGGGAAGAATCCAATACGATCGGCGCACGTCTCCGAGAGGAACGCTTTCGACTGCATATGAGCCAAGAGACATTCGGCGCAATCGGCGGCGTCCGTACCGAGGCGCAGTACAAATACGAGCGAGGTCTGCGCATTCCAAAAGCCGACTACCTCGCCGAGCTGGCTAGAGCGGGTGTCGATATTCTTTACGTGATTACTGGCGCTGCACTTCCAATAACCGCCAGGAAGTTGCGAAAAATTCAGTGCAAAGATGGCTTGGGATCTATATGTGAACCCGTCCAACAACACCTTCAGCCCGCGCCCCCTACGCGGGCTTTTCTTTGCGCGGTATTCGCTGTCTTAGGTGCCACCCTTTAGCCCTTCGATTGCCTGGGCGAACTTCTCTCCTGCCGTTCTCACGTGTTGTCGCCATTCCACTGCAGTGATCACCCCTTCCTGCTCCATCGTATCGGCCATTTTCAGTAATTCATCATATTGATCCTCAACATCCATCCGGATCTCGAGTGCGTCCAGCAGCTTGCGCCAAGCGGCAAGTGCGTGTTCTTTCCGATCGTCGCTCATGGTGATCACCTAGTGGGTCTGTGAACCGGTAGAGATGCGGCGAATGGTGGCGTTCAATCGCGCCGACACGCGGCAGCGCTAAGCGCACACACAGTTAGTCTCCCCTCCCCCTCGCTCTTGCCAAACTCCGGACGGATCAATACTGTATGCATGTCCAGTATAAGCAAGGAGCTATAAATGCCCGCTACCGCTTTTCCAGTTACACACTCTCGCGACTCCTATGAGCTTGTCGGTCGCCGCATTCAGCGGCTTATAACTGCGCCAAGAATGCAGAAAATTCAGGTAGTGACTGTCGCCCGAAACGACGATGAAAGCCCTGAGGCATGGCAGCGAGTTATTCAAGAGATCGGTGAAACCTGCGGTGTGCGAGTCGAACATCTTGAGGGCGGCACGGTTCGGATCGGTTGGCGAGAATACTGCGACGCATGAACGAGCCCGCCAGTGAGCGGGCTTTTAATTGCGCGGATGAAAATAATATAAGCATGCTTATTGACTAGAAAAATAAGTGCGCTTATATTTGTTCCATCGCAGCCATACAAAGCCACTGCGAAGGGCCTCAACAGACCCGTCGCTCTTTAACAGTCAGAAATCTTCGCGGATCGATCCCCGGAAACGGGAACAGCGCGAAACACAAACATCGATCTCCATGCAGGCTCTGGAACCTGCCGAACTCCCCTAATGGGAGGACGCCAAACCATGCAAGCCAGCCGGCGAAGAACACCGAACACGAAATGTGTGACGCCGGCCAGGTGGGGAAACCGCGGCGCCGAGCATGGAGCGGATAGCAACACGGAATTTTTCACTGATGCACCTGGTAACGGGTGCATTGGGAAAACAACCGGGAGTTTGAAATGGTTAAGCAAGATGAACAGGAGGCGCACAACGAGTCGCAAATGGCTCGGTTTGTGAAAATGCTTGCTTCAGGGATCGAGTTTGAAGAACTCGATGTGATGCTTAAAGCATTCGATGATTACAGATCAGCCCCGAAAGTAAAGCGCCAACGCAACAGACCACCGGCCGCGTCGTGGTCGCTCCCTGAAGGAAAAATTTCCTACTCCATAACAGAGGCAGCTCAGTTAATCGGGGTCAAGGCCAGCACTGTCACCGGATATTTGAACGTGAGCGGATTGCCAAGCTTCCGACTAGGCAAGCGCCGTTTGATTCTCGCGGATGACCTTGAAAAATGGCTACGCGTACAGGCCGCAGAAGGAAGGGTGAATACCAGATGAAGTCGCTATCCAACGAACAGATATTGGCATCTGAAATCTCCTCCTATGAGGAAATGCTGAAAACAAGCATTCAGCTTAAAACCCGAGTCGACGAGACGGTTACAGCGCTTGAAACCTCTTACTCCAATATCATTGGTGCGAAGTCGATCTTCGAGGAAATAAAGAAGGAAAACATCGAAGAGCTTCGGCTTTACAGGCAAATAATCGCCCGAGAGGTCGGCGAAATCACTCAGGCAGTCAAGCAACTCAAGTCCAATCTCGATTCAAAAAGCCTTTCCGATCTGAGGGAGTACGTTTCCCTCTGTGAGCGCTTGAAGGTGCTTCAGGATACCGGATTTAAATTTCCAGCCTGACCAACCAGCGCCACGTCAGCGACTGGGTAATCAACAGCGTCAAGCCCAGCTTAAAAACCGGGATTTGAGAACTGGATATAGATACCAAAGTTTGCGAGAACCACCCAGAAAATCACAAAAAGCCACGGGGTTCTCATAGAGAACTGGAGGGATTTGCGATACCCCTTTTGACTGGACTCTGCTTCGCAGAACAGGGGCGAATCATCATAGTTGGCCCCCATTGCAGGCTCACTGCGCAAAAGATGGCTTTGCTTGAAATGCCAGTGATCAATTATTGCGTAAGCAGCTCGAATCCCTGGCCGCGCATTGAGCGAACTCACAATCCCGAGTATGGCCATCAACAAAGGTACAACCAAGGTAAAGATCTTGCCCCATTCCGGGTTGACGTTGGCCATTGAAGATGCGAACGCAATCACCAAAAAAGATTGCGCCGTCAGATTCGCATTTGTTCGATTCGATAGCAGAGTGGTTTCGTACTGAATTTCTCGACGATAGAAATCGAGACGGTCTTTCGGAGTTCCGAATAGTAATGCGTCAGGTGGGAGAGACTCATGCGTACTGACCTTCTCGGTAATGATCTTAGTCACAGTCGCTCACCAAATATGGATCAATTGATTTAGACGCCCGCGGGCTTCAGTGGTTCATTACATCTAACCCCCTTCCCCGCCTCTACCCGCATGCACTCCCCTCCGCGCCCAACGGCAACCAGCGGAGCGGATGAGTGCATCCGAGTTTTGTTGGATCAACACCCGCCACGCTGGAGGCGACCATGAACGCAGCAATAAATATCTGTCAGGCCATGCACGACGCGAAGTTGCCTTCGGCGGTGAGCGAACCGGACGATCAGCGCGAATGGCTGGAAAGCGCCGCTGAACAGCTGGTGTGCGGCTCGGATGTGGAATGGAAGCGTCGGTTTGGCCCGGCGCAGAATGTCACCTCAGCGCAGTATGCCGAACACCTGCAAACGCACCTGAATCAGCGGCAGATCGACGGCCTTGATGATCGCGACTCGTTCGCCAACTTGGTGCTAGCGGTGGTCGTAGGCAGCCCGGCCGAGGCGCTGACCCACGCCAAGCACTTGCTGGGCAGCAATAGTCCGGTGACGCAACTTGAGGCGATCGCAGCCGACTTCCTCCGCCCGCACGCTGCCAACGCGGTCTCTGCCGAGCACGAAGCCGCTGAAGACGATGTGGATGGCGACCTGTGAGCCCGCACATCCTGATCGACCAAGCCCTCGATGGCGTGTCAGCACCTGCCGGCGAAGAAGACATCAGCTTACTAGTTCAGGGGCTCATCACCCGTCTCTTTACCGACGGCGCGATCACCATCGACGAGTTCAACCACTACTGCAAACGGCTGCGTGACATCTGTCAGCGGCGGAAGGAGGACGCATGACCACGGCACCGGTTAAATCGCTGATCGACGAGCAGCTGGAGGATATCGAACACAAGATCGCTCTCCTCGGCTTCGGCCTTCCCTTCAATGAGGTAATCGGCCGCAAGCGCGAGGACCTGGTCGCGAATCTCCCCCAGCGCCTGGCGCCTTCCATGAAGGGCAAGCGGATTGCTGTGAGGGTTCGGTCGTGACCGGTCGCCAGTTCGCCCGCCGCCTTTTCATACGGCGCGGCTCCTTCTCAGCCATCGGTGTATTTACCTTTCTGATGCTGCTCAGCGCCATCGCCGACCGCATCACTCAATAAGCCCATCTTTCAAAGCCGCGCACCTGCTCGGCGGGAGATAGTCATGTCAGCACCCAACCTAACTCTTTGGGAGGAGGTCGAAAAGACCGACCCCAAGTTCACAAAGGAATACACCGGCCTCGGCGGTTTCACTGGTACTGCAGTGAATGCCCAGTACTTGGCTAAACGCGCTACTGAGCAGTTCGGCCCGTGCGGTACCGGCTGGGGTTACGACGTCATCGAGGAGCGCTTCGATATCGGCGGCCCACTTTTGAACAAAGAAGGATCGGTGGTGGCCCATGCCCAGGTGCATACCCTCAAAGTCGCACTTTGGTACCTAGGTGGCGACGGCGAGCGCAAAACAATCACACACTATGGGCACACACCTTTCATCACTCAGAACAAATTCGGAAGTATCAGCACTGACTTCGATGCCCCGAAAAAATCCCTCACCGACGCCATAGGCAAATGCCTGAGCCAGCTCGGCTTCTCTGCCGACATTCGCTTGGGCCTCTACGACGACATTCACTACGTCAACGAACGCTTGGGTGAAGCCGAAATCGAGCGTGCCGAGGACAAGATCGAAGCGAAGGAGCGTCTGGCAGCCGAGTATCGCGATTGGCTCTCGGAAACACTTCACCTGATCGGCACCGCGCAGTCACTCAACGAACTGGAACAGCTCTACAAATCGGCGATACGCAAGCTGGATTTGCGCAAAACTGATCCAGAGTGCGCAGCACACAAACTCAAATTCACACGTGCCAAGGATGCCCGCAAAGTGGACCTTGAAGATGCTATGGAGGGTGCAGCATGACTGACCTTTACAAGCTGAATCGGCAGATGGCCGAACTCGCGGCTCTGGCTGACACCGACGACGACGGGTTACGTCAAGCCATTCAGGACACCGTGGACGGCATCAAAGGCGAGTTCGAAGTAAAGGCTGACAGCGTCGTCATGCTGCGGCGAAATATCGAGGGTGATATCGATGCCATCGACAAGGAAGTCGACCGCCTGAACGAGCTCAAACGCATCAAGAAAAATACCGTTGGGCAACTCAGCGATTACCTGCGTCGGAACATGGAGGCCGCTGACATCAAGTCGATCAAGCGTCCATTATTCACCATCACACTCGCGCTCTCACCTGAGAGGGTCATCGTCGACAACGAACAAGCCGTGCCTGATGAATTCGTCACGCTGAAGAGCGTTATCACTCCGGACAAGAAGACCATCGCCGTCAAACTCAAGGAAATCCGGGATCACAACGACGCTGTCCGCAAGCGCATCGAAGCCGGCGAAGACGCTGAGCACGAACTGCTGCCGGAACCGGCCTGGGCCCACCTTGAGCGCGGCGAAAGCTCGATCCGGATCAAGTGAGGCCAGCATGATCAGCAACCACCTCAACGACGTCGAGCGGCGGCGCCAAGACGCAGACGATCTTTCTGCTCAGATTGCCCAGTTCCTGGCATCAGGCGGAAAGATCGACGTGCCGGAACCGGCGCCGATCAAGTTCACCAGCACCTCCGAGCGGAAGCATCCACCAAGCTTCCAGCGCCCGAGGGTGAAGGACGAAACAACTGAGCGCGTCGCACGAATCCGAGCAATGGCAAAGACGCTGACCCGGAACGAGATCTGCGATCGAGAAGGAATCGCGCTGGCCACGCTGAAGGCGATCGCCTGCAAGCACGCCATCAAGTTCCAAGTTCGGCAGAAAATCGGCACCGCGCCGAACAAAGCGCCGCCAGATGTGGAAGCGCGATTGGTCGCTCAGATCAATGAATGCATCGCCGGCCGCATGAACCGGAGCCAGTGCTGCAAGGCTCTGGCGATCAGTTACAACATGCTCGACCGGATCACCCGGGACAACGAGATCGACTTCCCAAAGCTGAAGCCTGCATTTCGATGAAGCGAAGGCCCCAACAACGCAAACGACAGACCTGGCTGGACTTGCCAGCCAGCGGAATTGAAGAGGTAGGCCATGGCTGTGACCCAGGAAGAAAGAACAGCCAAGCTTGTCGAGAAACGGCAGGAACTGGGCGAGAAGGAATTGCGGCACACAGTTCCGTGTGTCGGTCGGCAGATGCTCGACGAACTGATGATCTGGCATGAGATAAAGGAAGTCAGCGAGGTGATGCAACTGCTGGTGCTGAACACCGAGGCTGCCGATCTGCCGCCGGCGCCGCCGAAAGTTAAAGGCTCCTCGGCGATCATCCGACACTACTTCAGGCAGGGTATGCGTGACCGACTGACCGCGCTCACCGCCGATCTGGGTGAGACGAAAGATCGAGTCACCATCTGGCGGCTGATCGCACATGCCCACTCGCTGGGCGCCGAGAAGTCAGCGCCTTTCTTCGAGATTAAGCGCCACGAATATGAGATGTCAGAAAGCGTGGCGCGCAAATTACGGCAGGCTGGCTTTGCTGAATCGCTAAAAATGAACGACTGAACGTATCGAAGAGTCTCGATGACCATCGCCAACGTCCCTTAGGGTGCTGACCGCATGCAACTATCCGGCGCACTCCATTTTACTTTCTCTTAGGCAAGGTCTCACGAAATCTAGACTTCGTAAGCGGCGGAACGACATTCTTCTCCTTCAAATCTAAAAATCTTTGGGTCCTGAAATACCAAAGCCACATACCGTACAAACATAGGAGAAGTGAAGCCACCCCAAGCCCTAAATAAATCCTGAATAGCCAATCAAGCTCAGCTCGGGACTCCTTAATTATTTCAACGCTCTGCACATTCTTCGCCTGTAGCAAGACAAGCTCGTCGAAGCTCGGCAAGTTATCCTCCCAAGACTTTCGAATATTCGTATAAATCTCAAGACTCAGATTATTACGCTCAGCCTCTTTTATTCTTTGTTGGATATAGGACTGCTTTCCGCGATACGCCTCGATTTTTGCGGTTATAATAGCAGTATCCATACGAGCAGAATTGATACTCTCGTTCAACAATATGTATCTTTTGCTGTAATCAAAGTAAAAAAACAAAAAACAGATTAACCCTGCAATTGCCATGAACTTATAAAGATTGTCTGTTGGAGCTTGCATTACCTATCCCTGAGTTAATCCGTCCGCATGCCGATCTGACTTAATACCCCAACCCAAACCAAATTGCCACCACCGGTCACGGAGGGCGGCGCCTGACTGGAAATCAACTATATCCGGAATGATCGGCGCCCGCGAGGCGCCGCCGAAACGAAAGAGCAACGGAAGGTGAACTCCAGCCTGATTCTTCGAGGGGTTGAAAATCTAGCTTGATCTCAACTATCCAGGCAGATTCGTCGTCAGGAATGGTAAATACCATTTCCCATCATCGTGTTGCCCAAGTGAAAAAAGCCAGAACCGTCGTCTATCGAAAACATTACCGTAGTTTCGGCAAGAAGTTCTTTCAGTGCTTGCAGCGCAAACGGGTCTGTTGGCATCTTAATCAAGATTGAGGAAACCATCCCGTCATCTACCCTATCCATTTGGATGTATTCGTATCCCGCTAAGGATTTACGAAGAGAATGATGACCACCAATTTCTTTTCCTGAACGCACCAGCCTCGCACAAACAGTGGATGCAAACGCATAGCCCGTGATAACGGTATCTGGCTGTGGCGATTCCTTCCATTCGTGAGCATCTTGGCTTTCGATCATGTACGGGCCTTCGCCGATGTATTGACCGTAGTTCTCGACGAGATAAGCCATTTCATATGTTGATTTGACTGTTGATGCGATTTCCATCACTGGCGAGCTCATGCTGACAACAAGCATGGAGGCTGCAGCAAGGCCACGCAAATAAGCTGGTAAGTCATGTTTTTGCACAAGCTCTTTCATCTTGCTCTCCTCCCGGTTCCATGCCGGGCCGAACACAGATACCGTAACGGCCGGCAATATGCCAGCTCAGACAAAGCTCGGCGCTTCAACCAGGCGATGCTTCGACTCCATGTAGCTGGCCAGGTCGATCACCTCGCGAAGGAACACGACCACCTCCAGCTTCACTGCATCGCCCGGCAGCCCTATCCGTTTCAGCATTGCCTTTGCGTCCTCTTCGATAGCTGCCAGCGCATCTACATCGCTCTGCAACCTCATGTCGGCCTCCTGCCCATTTGAGCTGAGGGATACATACACTATTTATGGATTCTCCGGCCAGCGGAATCGAAGAGTTAGGCCATGACCAAGAGCGATGCGGAACGGTACGAGAAGGCCGCGGTCAGGAAGAGTTGCGAATGCGTGCGCTGGCTGGCACTAGGCAAGTGCTGGCCGACTTAAATGGCGCCAGATGGATGAACAGGGCGAAGCGATGACACTCGCCCTGCATCACCTACATGCTCTTGGAGCTGCTGGATCCGCGCCACGAAATCAACGTATCTAAAATCGTTGCGCTGGAGTTTCACCGCAAAAGCCTACTAATGATTCAACAACACCCGGGCGACGAGGTACTCTCTCCAATAATCATTTTTCATGCCAATAACAACGCCCTCCCTCCTCTTCTGCCCTGAGCTTAGCTGCGTCATTGATGGCTTTTTTTCCTAACCTCTCAGACTCTTCGTCCGATCGATAAATCACCAGGAAAGCGCCAACTCGAGTGCAGATTGAATGGCAAGCGAATGCGTCCTCCTCACCAACTTCAACGTTTAGGTGCCTGCAATAGGCTTTGAGTCCATGCTCGCCAACCTGTAAAGGGGCGGTTGATTGAACGCACGTAATGAAACCCACGTCTTCAATTTGCTCTAGGTGAGTAAAGACTTTAGCCGCGGGCACCACAGCAATACCGTCCATAACAAAATCAACCACAGAAACTTTCCTTTTTTATTTACCAATCTTTATGAATACCCCACTTCAACGAATCACGCCAGCCGGCGAGGCAATCGGCTGTCTGGAGCAATTATGAATCCCTACCTGATCACCGGCCCGGCCCAGATCGGCATCAGCGGTGGTCGCACCAGCGGGCACATGGTCTACAAGATCCTCGAAGCACACGGCGGCACCCTCCCGCCAGATGCGCACCTGTTCTTCCAGAACACCGGCAAAGAGCGCGAGGAAACGCTGGTCTTCATCGACCAGATCGCGAAGCGCTGGGACGTGAACATCGTCTGGATGGAGTGGTGTCGGGTTTATGGCCAGCCGGACGATGCGCCCTGGTACAAGCTTGTGGACTTCGAAACCGCCAGTCGCAACGGCGAACCCTTCACGATGATGCTCGAGTATTACGCCGCGTACCGGAAAGCAGAGAAGAATCTACCGCCGGTGCTGCCAAACTTCTCGAACAACATGTGCACCGCGTACCTGAAGGTAAAGATCGGCGAGAAGCACATGCGCGCTCTTGGTTACACCGAGTGGGATTGCGTCGTCGGCATCCGGTACGACGAGCCGAAGCGTTACCACCGCATGATGGCCGCCAATGACCGCGGTGGAACCCGATGGGACAACGTGTGCCCCTCCTATATAGCCGGTGTCACGAAAGAAGATGTTGCCGAATTTTGGTCGGCGCAACCCTTCGACCTCGGCATTGACTCCGACTTCGGCAACTGCGACCTGTGTTGGAAGAAGAACGAAGGCAAGCTGATCAAGACCATCATGGATGACCCATCGCGGGTGATCTGGTGGTCAGGCACTGAGGAGCGATTCGGCCAAGTGTTCCGGCAGGATCGAGCTGATTACAAGACGATTGGCTGGTCTGCCGAGCAACGATCCCGGCAGACCGACTTTGATTTTGACTATCTCGCCGAAGACATCGACTGCTTCTGTGGGGACTGAGTTTCAGCCATGTCTGAAGGGGATATCCCCGTAACCCCAAATCATTGTTCCGATCAAAGTTAAAACGAACGATATCCGCTCTATCCACTTTAGGTTTGGCTGGTACTCCGCCAGCACGGCAATCGCATATAGGTCTCCCCAAGTTCCTGGCTTGTGCAGGTTTGTTGAGGCCGCTATCGATAGGGTTGCGGCTAGCAGTGAAAAGATCGTGGTAATCGATCCGCTTCTTTGAAACCACGTCGCCTGTGATTCCCCAATAGGAACCCAGGGCGCGAACAGCGCTACCAAAGGCGCCACCACTGCAACGCCAAGCATCGCAAATCCGCCCCAGCAATATGGATTTGTGGCCCTTCGAAGCGCCTGTGTTGTATCGACCTCAGACATAAATCTCCCGTTTCTTCAGAGCTGCTGATTGCTCGCTCAACTGTAGCTGATCCCTCACCACCCTCCACCGCCCGGGCATGCCCCGGCATAGGACGCCCCATGCCCACAGAAAACAAAACGGCCGAGCCGATGCCGAGCTTGGCGACCGGCGCAGCGCTTGATGCTTCAACCTGGACCGACTTCGTCCAGCGCCTGCGTTATGACTGCAAAGGTGAGCGGGTCAACGACCACTGCACCTCCGCAGCGATCTTCATTGTTGAAGCCCGACGGATCGTTTGTGGATTGGACATGGATTACACCGAACGGCGCCTGGTGTATTGGGACGGCGGCGAGTCGGTGGCGTATTCGGCCAAGGAGTACTGGGACGGCCTGTCCATCTACCAGAAGCGCGAGCTCAATAAAAAGATGCAGGATTGGTCTGAGTGTCAGTTTATGAAGGCGGACGAGTTGGACCAGCGGCACGTGCTGGGCGAGCTTCCAGAACACACTGTCACCGGCTGGGACGATCGCTGGGAATATATCAGCGCCCACTTCACCCACGATGCAGCCGAAGCCTTCATCAAACGCAAAAAGCACGACTACCGCGACGGGATGCGCGTCTACGTCGAATCGCAGTACTACGCTTGGGAATTCGAAGCAATCAAGAAAGCGATACTCGATGGCACGCTGACCTACACACCGAGGGTTGCAGCATGAAGCGCATCTACCTCAGCGGGCCAATGACCAGCCGGCGTAGAGCAGCCGTCTCAAACATCAATCAGACGACTGACCTGTTGCGAATCGATAGTTGGTATGAATCCAGAACCCTGCTGGTGCGCGAGCCACATTCGAGATAGCTCAACGTCAAAATGCCAGCCGTGGGCTTTCAACAGCGCGAGCGCCGTACCGGTTACTCGATAGTGTCCACACCTCGGGCAGGCTCTTTCTTGGTAGTCACCGCCAGCATCAACTTCGGCCGAAGGCTCGTCGCAAATCAAGCAAGACATGAACTTCTCCTTTTGACTTATCTCCCAACTGTAGCCGATCCCTGCCAACACTCCACTAGCCACGAATTACCTAGCAAAGGACGTCAGCGACGACACCGAATCATCGCCGCGATGTAACTGGCGATTCGGCCGGGCGAAAGAAGAAGTCCAGCTATTCAGAAGTTATCGGTTTAGAGCTACTCGGCAAACGATCAGATCGACCTTCGGAGACACGATGCAGTAAAGCAACGTTGTAATCGTAGGTCGATATCAACGGCGCTGGCTCCTCGCGACGAGCCATTTCAAGCCATTGCCTTGTTCGTTCAATGTCAAAGAACCCACCCTTGAACCTCATCTTCGCAACAAGGTTCGCTGAGACTCTAAAGCGTCCACATCCGGCCGAGCATTTGACCTCAGACCAGCATCCTTCCATGTGAACAATTTTAGAAGCAGCCTGACAAATTAAACATTGCATGTCCGATCTCCATTTCGATGACGTATCTACTGTAGTTCAGCTTCGGCAACGGCCAACCCGACCTCAGCTACCCTTCTTCGACGCGATGACCGCAAACCTGCGCGCCGACCACCACACCGTCACCAATCCCGCCGAGCTGATTTCGAGCGTGGCACCGCCGAGCGTGACGCCCTGCAGTTGCGTCTGAACGCAGCGGATCAACGGATTGGTGAGCTGAGCGTCATTCTCTGCGTTTATTGCGCTGAGAGCCCTTGCAGCTCAACGGCCTCGAACAGATAACCCTGCAGCTCCCGCATTAAGCGGAAGTAATAGAAGCTAGCCTCCGCTTCCGACTTGGTTTCAAAGGCTTCCGCCTCCTCGGGCGTCTTGCAGCGATAACGAAAACCATCGCGGTCTATTGCCTCGCCAAAGAAGGTAGCTCCGCACGGGCTTGTAAGCATTACTACCCAAGCCATATTTGCCCCCTAATGAGATTCCATTAGCTTTGCTTCGCAGCGGTCCACAGCCATTGACGAGCAGAAAACCATTGGACGGTTGAGTACCACATCGCCAGATGATTCATGCCGGGTGACCACCGGTCAGCATTAAATTATCTCGTCCCCCTTCAAAGTCAGCCGCTATAGCGGCAAGGACCCCCTATGCTCGATGCAAACATTCACCGCTCATTGAACACGCTCACTGCAAGCCAGATGGCCAAGCTGCTGGTGCTGCACCACGGAATCGATGCTTTCGGCTACAAGTACGACAGCCCGCGCGTTGCACCGAATGGCCTCGTTACACTTGAAGATTTGGCGTCCATGTCCGGCGAGGATCTGGATCAGCTTTACGATGAGAGTTCGCACGATGACGCGGTCAACGAGGTGCGTTTCAGCGCAGTGGAGGTCACCGGAATTCCGTCTTGGTGCCACTACAGTTGGGGGCGCAACTACGACGTCGATGTGAAGGCCTTCATCCTGCCCGATGGCCGTGCTATCGCCTTTTGTGAGATGAGCGGCGGCGGCAAGCACGGCGAGCCAGACGCCTACCCATGGGTTGAAGAGGCCAAATTCATCAAGGTCGCCGGCGTCGAAGAGCGCGTCATCAAGACTTACAAGTTTGAGGAGATTCCCGAAGCCTCAGAGGTGACGCCATGATCGCCCTAACCTGGTTCACCTACGTCTACTGCTCCAAAGTTCGGCGGCCATGAGCCGGTTGGTCAGCATCCGCACCGAGGAACTGACCGGCCCGGAGCTGGACTGGGCAATTAACGCGATCGAGGGTGATCAGCAGCCCACCGCCGGCCAGCTGGATCTCTTCGCCCTGCCCGACGCCGACCAACTGATCACGAAGTACGGCGTCTGGCTCGATGTTGGCCACCGTCAGCCTTGGCTGGCCGACGTCACCAAAAACCCGTTCAACCGGCAGCCCGGCGAAACCCGAACCATTGCAGTGTTCCGCGCCGTGGTTTTCGCCAAGCGCGGGGCGACCGTGAAAGTCCCCGCTGAACTCATCCAGCAGTAACCCCTCCCCCAACTCAACAGCCTGCCGGTGTACGGCGGGCGAGGTATTCACATGTCTGAGAAAAATATCAAAGCCATCATGGAACAGGCCCAAGTGTTCGCCAGTAGCTGGTCAATGGTTGGCGGCCCGTTTGCCGCAGACGATCAGCTCGAACGCGCCGAAGAAGAGAAGGCGGAACTGAAGAAGCTGGTCACCGGTGCGCTGGAGGGATCGGTGAACGCCCCGCAGGACGTCGGCGAAATGATCGAGTCGTTACTGGCCTGGCACAAGCGACAGGCCGAACAGCTGGAGGTCATCAGCGACAACGCAAAGGAAGGCGTGACGCTTCAGCTCGGTATCGAAGACCCCGTCGAGATCGTTCTGACAAAAGACATGGCCAAGGGATTGAAGATCGGTCTGGTGCTCGCCCTCGAACGCCTCGGAAAACTGCCGATCAGCGTCAGCCATAACGGCGATGACGACCTCGATCTGGATGACAACGATTAACCGATCACCACCTTCTGCCGCCACGCGCGGCATGGAGCATCACCTTATGGCAAACGCCACAGCGGCAAAGGCCAGCAGCATTCAACCGCGCTTCATCAGGTTTGGCGATGCTCCTGGTTACCTCGGCATGTGCCGGGACGAATTCAACAAAACAGTTCGCCCAAGCGTTCGGGAATTCCCGATCGGTAAACAAGGGGTGGCCTTCGACCGGATCGAGCTTGATGAATGGGCGGACGCCTATGTCGAGCGCAAGTCGGTTGAAAAGGCGGCGAATCAGGACAACAATCACCCCCGCAGCGAGCGCCAGGGTGAAGCCAAAGGAGGCAAACCATGGCGAGAAAAGCGATCTCCGGTCTCTACCAGAAAGGTGGAGTCTGGCAAATCGACAAGGTTTTCCGAGGTGAGCGACTTCGAGAAAGCACTGGAACTGGTGACAGGCAAGAAGCAGAGCAGTACCTGATTCATCGCCTCGAGCAGCTTCGGCAGCAAAAGGTGTATGGCGTGCGCCGAACCAGAACTTGGGAAGAAGCAGCAACTAGGTTTTTGATCGAGAGCAAGGATCAGCCGTCAATCAAACTGACGGCGCACCACCTGAAGCACTTGCACCCTTATCTCAAAGACCTGCCATTGACCCACATCGATGACCAGGCACTTGAGCCGTTCGTGAAGGATCGTTTGAAAGGAATGGTGTTGCCGTGCGGGAAGCAATTAAAGCCGGTGGCACCTCGTACGATCAACATCTCAATCGAACGGGTAATTCGGGTTCTTTCGCTTTGTGCAAGGAAGTGGCGGGACGAAGAGCGCAGGCCTTGGCTTGATTCGGTGCCGATGCTTGCGAAGCTGGACTTAAAGAAAAAGGTTCGCGAGCCCTACCCAATGACATGGGACGAGCAGTCGATCCTTTTTGGAGAGTTGCCGGCGCACCTGCAAACGATGGCCTTGTTCAAGGTGAACACAGGATGTCGCGAGCAAGAGGTCTGCAAATTGAGGTGGGACTGGGAGATATCAGTGCCAGAGCTTGGCACCAGCGTGTTCCTGATTCCGTCAGACTTCGGCGGGCGCAACGAGCGATCGGGCGTGAAGAACGGCGACGAGCGATTGGTCGTGCTCAACACCGTGGCCAAATCGATCATCGACAAACAGCGAGGCCTGAGTAAGGACTGGGTTTTTCCCTACAACGGTAACGCGCTTCATCGCATGAACGACTCGGCTTGGAAAAAAGCGCGGGTGAGAGCGGCGAAACTCTGGCAGGAGGAAAACCTTCGCCCCGCTCACCCAGGGTATGCATCCATCAGGGTGCACGATTTGAAGCACACGTTTGGCCGTCGCCTTCGGGCGGCAGGTGTCACTCAGGAAGACCGAAAGGCTTTGCTGGGACACAAGAACGGCAGCATCACCAGTCACTACTCGGGCGCCGAGCTCGGGCATCTGATTGAGGCTGCAAATATGGTATCAGCAACAGACTCACGCGGGCCGGTGCTGACGATCTTGAAAAGGAAAATTGGATGAAGTCCCGAAAAACTCCCCACCAATGAAAAAGCCCGACTGGCTAGAGTTGGGCTAAGTCATTGAAAAATATGGTCGGGACGGAGTGATTCGAACACTCGACCCCTAGCACCCCATGCTAGTGCGCTACCGGACTGCGCTACGCCCCGACTGATTCTGCATCTCGCTCTTCACCTCGAAGAACGCTCAAGAATATATCGCAAGCTTTTGAAAACTGGAAGTATTCAAACGCAGCTTTTTATTTCTTGAGTACCACCAGCACATCTTCGAGTTCGGCGATCATCTGGCGGATCATTTGCTTGTATTGGGTGGTGTCGTCTTTGGCTTCATCGCCGGACAGGCGCAAGCGTGCGCCGCCGATGGTGAACCCCTGATCGTAAAGGAGCGCGCGGATCTGCCGGATCATCAGCACGTCCTGGCGCTGATAATACCGGCGGTTTCCGCGGCGTTTGACGGGGTTGAGCTGAGGAAACTCCTGCTCCCAGTAGCGCAGCACGTGTGGCTTTACGGCACACAGCTCGCTGACTTCACCGATGGTGAAGTAGCGTTTGCCCGGGATGACGGGTAGTTCGTCGTTATGACTTGGTTCCAGCATAAGCCTCAACTCGGGCCTTCAACTTCTGCCCTGGACGAAAGGTGACCACACGGCGAGCCGTGATCGGGATTTCTTCCCCCGTTTTCGGGTTGCGGCCAGGCCGCTGGCGCTTGTCCCGAAGGTCGAAATTGCCGAAACCGGACAATTTGACCTGCTCGTTGTCTTCAAGAGCGTGCCTGATTTCTTCGAAAAACAGTTCCACCAATTCCTTGGCTTCCCGCTTGTTCAGGCCCAGCTCTTCATACAGACGTTCCGCCATCTCAGCTTTCGTCAAAGCCCCCATACGTCACTTCCTTAACGTGGCGTTCAACCTTTGTTCGAGCGAGGTGAGGATATTTTGCGTCGTCGAATTCACCTCATCGTCATTAAGAGTGCGCGATGGATGCTGCCAGGTCAAGCCAACTGCAAGGCTTTTTCTATCAGGATCAATACCTTTACCCTGATATACGTCAAACAGCCTGAGATCTGTGAGCCATTCGCCTGCATTTTCACGGATTACGTCCAGTACAGCCGAGGCTGCGACGTCTTTGTGCGCGATCAGTGCAAGGTCACGACGCACTTCAGGAAAGCGCGACAACTCGTGGAATTTCGGCATTTTACCGAGCGCCACTTCAGCCAGAACCAGCTCGAAAACGAAGACCGGACGGTCCAGACCCAAGGCTTTCGACAATTCCGGGTGGATGGCGCCGATGAAACCGACTTCACGCCCTTCACGTTCAATGCGCGCGGTTTGACCCGGGTGCAGCGCCGGGTGTTTGCCCGGAGCGAAAGTGAACGAATCCAGCGCGCCGGCGAAGCCCAGCACTGCTTCCACGTCAGCCTTGACGTCGAAGAAGTCGATAGTGTCGCGACCTTGCGCCCAGCCTTCCGGCAGACGGCTACCGCAGACGACACCGGACAGCATCGGCTCTTGCTTCAGGCCTTCGAGCTGACCAACGAAGCGCAGGCCGCTTTCGAACAGACGCACGCGATCTTGCTGGCGGTTCAGGTTGTGCTGCAGCGCCTTGACCAGACCTGGCCACAACGACGAACGCATGGCAGCCATGTCGTTGGAGATCGGATTGGCCAGCAACAGCGGCTCGACGCCCGGGTTGAACAATTCGAACTGCCGTGGATCGATGAAGCTGTAAGTGATCGCTTCCTGATAACCGCGAGCGACCAGCAGGCGACGCAGTTCTGGCAGATCACTGCGCGCTTCAGCCTTGGCTTGTGGCGCCAGACGCGCCTGCGGGTAACGAACCGGCAAGCGGTTGTAACCGTACAGACGGGCCAGCTCTTCGATCAGATCAACTTCCAGGCTGATGTCGAAGCGATGGCTTGGCACTTCTACGCGCCACTGCCCTGCTCCATCAGCAGAAATGTTCAGACCCAAGGCGCTGAGCAGACGCTCGACCTGTGCCGAATCCATTTCCATGCCAAGCATCTGGGTGATGCGCTGCGCACGCAGGGTGATCGGCGCGATCGACGGCAGATGTTGCTCGCTGACGGTCTCGATAATCGGGCCGGCTTCACCGCCAGTGATTTCCAGCAGCAGGCCAGTGGCGCGCTCCATGGCTTCACGGGCCAGCTGCCAGTCGACGCCACGCTCGTAGCGATGCGACGCGTCGGTGTGCAGGCCGTATGAACGAGCCTTGCCAGCGACTGCGATCTGATCGAAGAACGCGGATTCAAGGAATACATCGCGAGTGGTCGAAGAGACACCGCTGTGTTCGCCACCCATTACACCGGCAATTGCCAGGGCACGCGTATGGTCGGCGATCACCAGCGTATCGCTACGCAGGCTGACTTCCTGACCGTCGAGCAGCACTAGCTTCTCGCCCTCTTCGGCCATCCGCACGCGGATGCCGCCATTGATTTCAGCGAGATCGAATGCGTGCAGCGGCTGGCCCAGCTCAAGCATTACGTAGTTGGTGATGTCGACGGCGGCGTCGATGCTGCGCACGTCGGCGCGACGCAGACGCTCAACCATCCACAGCGGCGTTGGCTTGGACAGATCGACGTTACGGATCACACGCCCCAGATAACGCGGGCATGCGGCCGGCGCCAGCACTTCTACCGAGCGAACTTCATCGTGCACGGCAGGAACGGCAAGCACCACTGGACGGGTGACCGGAGCGGCATACAGCGCGCCGACTTCACGGGCCAGACCGGCCAGGGACAGGCAGTCGCCACGGTTCGGGGTCAGATCGACCTCGATGCTGGCGTCTTCCAGCTCCAGATACACACGAAAATCTTCACCCACCGGGGCATCGGCCGGCAGTTCCATCAAGCCGTCGTTGCCTTCACCGACTTGCAATTCGGCTTGCGAGCACAGCATGCCGTTGGACTCGACGCCGCGCAGCTTGGCCTTCTTGATCTTGAAGTCGCCCGGCAGCTCGGCACCAATCATGGCGAACGGAATCTTCAAGCCCGGACGCACGTTTGGCGCACCGCAAACAACTTGAAAGGTTTCCGCGCCATTGCTGACCTGGCAAACGCGCAATTTGTCGGCATCAGGGTGTTGCTCGGTGCTCAGCACCTCGCCCACGACCACGCCACTGAATACGCCGGCGGCCGGCGTAACGCTATCGACCTCAAGACCGGCCATCGACAGACGAGCAACCAGCTCGTCGCGATCTACCTGCGGGCTAACCCAGCCACGCAGCCATTGTTCACTGAATTTCATCCTGCTCTCCTAAGAATTCGTTACGACTAGCGAAATTGCGCGAGGAACCGCAAGTCGTTGTCGAAGAACAGACGCAAGTCGTTCACGCCGTAACGGAGCATGGCCAGACGCTCGACGCCCATGCCGAAGGCAAAGCCGGAGAACTCTTCCGGGTCGATGCCGGACATACGCAACACGTTCGGATGAACCATGCCGCAACCCATCACTTCCAGCCAGCCAGTCTGCTTGCAGACACGGCAGCCTTTACCGCTGCACATCACGCATTCCATGTCGACTTCAGCGGATGGCTCGGTGAACGGGAAGTACGAAGGACGAAAGCGTACGGCCAGCTCTTTCTCGAAGAACACCCGCAGGAATTCTTCGATGGTGCCTTTGAGATCGGCAAAATTGATGTCGCGATCGACCAGCAGGCCTTCGACCTGGTGGAACATCGGCGAGTGGGTGATATCGGAGTCGCTGCGGTACACACGGCCTGGGCAGACAATGCGGATCGGCGGCTGTTTCGATTCCATGGTGCGGACCTGTACCGGCGAGGTATGGGTGCGCAGCAACATGTTGGCGTTGAAATAGAAGGTGTCATGCATCGACCGGGCCGGGTGATGGCCTGGGATGTTGAGCGCTTCAAAGTTGTGGTAGTCGTCTTCGACCTCAGGGCCTTCGGCAATGCCGTAGCCAATGCGAGTGAAGAACTGTTCAACACGCTCCAGAGTCCGCGTAACCGGATGCAGACCACCAGAGGTCTGGCCACGGCCCGGCAGCGTTACGTCAATGGATTCGGCAGACAGTTTGGCAGCCAGTTCGGCTTCTTCAAACAGGGCCATGCGCGCATTGAGAACGCCTGTAACACGTTCCTTGGCAACGTTGATCAGGGCGCCGACTTGCGGACGCTCTTCTGCTGGCAAATTCCCCAGGGTCTTCATCACCTGAGTCAATTCACCCTTTTTGCCAAGGTATTGAACCCGGATTTGCTCCAGGGCATTGATATCTTCAGCGCTTTGCACAGCCTCTAGTGCTTGAGAGACCAGCGCATCCAGGTTTTCCATGTACAGACTCCAGATACAAAATAGGGGAAGAGCTTGAAGGCTCTTCCCCTATTTAAGACGTTTACCACCTGGCCCCACGGAAGTGAGGCCGGGTGATTGTCGGGGGTACTTAAGCCAAGGTGGCTTTAGCTTTCTCGACAATCGCAGCAAACACCGCTTTTTCGTTCACTGCCAGATCAGCCAGAACCTTACGGTCGATCTCGATGGACGCTTTTTTCAGGCCAGCGATGAAACGGCTGTAGGACAGACCGTTAACACGAGCACCAGCGTTGATACGAGCGATCCACAGAGCGCGGAACTGACGTTTTTTCTGACGACGGTCACGGTAGGCGTATTGGCCAGCCTTGATAACCGCTTGCTTGGCAACACGGAATACGCGCGAACGTGCACCGTAGTAGCCTTTAGCAAGTTTCAGAATTTTCTTGTGGCGCTTACGCGCCATGACGCCACGCTTTACACGAGCCATGAGTTACTTCCTCTATTCTTGACTAAAATTAACGAAGGCGCAGCATGCGCTCGACTTTTGCAACGTCCGACGGATGCAGCAAGCTGCTACCGCGCAGTTGACGCTTACGCTTGGTCGACATTTTAGTCAGGATGTGGCTCTTGAAAGCGTGCTTGTGCTTGATACCGTTAGCAGTTTTCAGAAACCGCTTAGCAGCACCACTTTTAGTTTTCATCTTTGGCATGTTCGGTACTCCGCATTCAGTTGATAAACATAATCAGAAGGCCTGCCGTGCCCTATTGATTACTTCTTCTTTTTCGGGGCGATGACCATGATCAGTTGGCGTCCTTCCATCTTAGGATGCTGTTCGACCGAACCGTACTCGAGCAAGTCACCTTCAACTCGCTTGAGGAGTTCCATCCCCAGCTCCTGGTGGGCCATCTCACGGCCGCGGAATCGCAAGGATACCTTGGCCCTGTCCCCATCACTCAGGAAACGTACCAGGTTGCGCAGTTTTACCTGGTAATCCCCTTCCTCCGTCCCTGGACGAAACTTGATTTCTTTAACCTGAATCTGCTTCTGGTTTTTCTTGGCCGCGGCAACCTGCTTCTTCTTCTCGAAGATCGATTTGCCGTAGTCCATCAGTTTGCAAACAGGGGGTACTGCATCGGCGGAAATTTCCACCAAATCCAGTTTGGCCTCTTCAGCCTTAAGAAGCGCGTCTTCAATTGACACAATCCCAAGCTGTTCACCTTCAGCCCCAATTAACCGAACCTCGCGTGCCGAGATATTCTCGTTGATCGGGGCTTTCGGTGCAGCTCGTTTATCTTGTCTCATTTCACGCTTAATAGTAATTACTCCGAATCTGGGCGACCACGCCGGGAAACCGCTTGCGCGAGAAACTCAGCGAACTGGGCGACGGGCATCGAGCCCAGGTCAGCACCTTCACGAGTACGCACAGCGACAGTCTGCATCTCGACTTCCCGATCCCCGATAACCAAGAGATAGGGAACCTTGAGCAAAGTATGCTCGCGGATTTTAAAGCCGATCTTTTCATTTCTCAAGTCAGACTTGGCACGAAATCCGCTTTCGTTGAGAGTTTTTTCAACCTCGGCGGCAAAATCGGCCTGTTTGTCAGTGATGTTCATGATCACTGCCTGGGTCGGAGCAAGCCACGCAGGGAATGCACCCTCGTAGTGCTCGATCAGGATTCCGACGAATCGTTCGAAGGATCCAAGGATCGCCCGGTGCAACATTACCGGGTGCTTGCGACTGTTGTCTTCGGAGACGTATTCGGCTCCCAGACGGATAGGCAGGTTAAAATCGAGCTGCAGAGTACCACACTGCCAGACACGGCCAAGGCAATCTTTGAGCGAGAACTCGATTTTCGGACCGTAGAACGCACCCTCACCCGGCTGCAGATCGTACGCAAGGCCCGCACTGTCGAGGGCTGCGGCCAATGCAGCTTCCGCGCGATCCCACAATTCGTCGGAGCCAACGCGTTTTTCCGGACGAGTGGACAGCTTCATTTCGACATCGGTGAAGCCGAAGTCGCGATAAACGTCCATGGTCAGCTTGATAAACGCAGCGGACTCGGCCTGCATCTGCTCTTCGGTGCAGAAGATGTGAGCATCGTCCTGAGTGAACGCACGCACGCGCATGATGCCGTGCAGCGCACCCGATGGCTCGTTACGGTGGCAAGCCCCGAATTCGGCCAGACGCATCGGCAGTTCGCGGTAGCTTTTCAGGCCTTGATTGAACACCTGCACGTGGCACGGGCAGTTCATCGGCTTGATGGCGTAGTCGCGATTTTCCGACTGAGTGGTGAACATGTTGTCGGCGTAGTTGGCCCAATGCCCGGATTTCTCCCAAAGGCTGCGGTCAACGACTTGCGGCGTCTTGATCTCAAGGTAGCCGTTGTCACGCTGCACCTTGCGCATGTACTGCTCGAGCACCTGGTACAGAGTCCAGCCGTTCGGGTGCCAGAACACCATACCCGGGGACTCTTCCTGAGTGTGGAACAGGCCCAGGCGCTTGCCGATCTTGCGGTGATCGCGCTTTTCGGCTTCTTCAATACGCTGGATATAGGCCGCCAACTGCTTCTTGTCAGCCCATGCAGTGCCGTAAACGCGCTGCAATTGCTCGTTTTTGGCATCGCCGCGCCAGTAAGCGCCCGACAGCTTGGTCAGTTTGAAGGATTTCAGAAAACGAGTGTTCGGCACGTGCGGGCCGCGACACATGTCGACGTATTCTTCGTGATAGTACAAGCCCATGGCCTGCTCGTTCGGCATGTCTTCGACCAAACGCAGCTTGTAGTCTTCGCCGCGAGCCTTGAACACTTCGATCACTTCGGCGCGCGGAGTGACTTTCTTGATGACGTCGTAATCTTTCTCGATCAACTGCTGCATGCGCTGCTCGATGGCAGCCATGTCGTCCGGAGTGAAAGGACGTTCGAAGGCGATGTCGTAATAGAAGCCTTCGTCAATGACCGGGCCGATGACCATTTTAGCCGTCGGGTACAACTGCTTGACCGCATGGCCAACCAGGTGGGCGCAAGAGTGGCGAATGATCTCCAGCCCCTCTTCATCCTTTGGCGTGATGATTTGCAGCGTCGAGTCGCTGTCGATGATGTCACTGGCGTCGACCAATTGGCCATTGACCTTGCCGGCCACAGTGGCTTTGGCCAGACCAGCACCAATGGATGCGGCGACCTCGGCTACGGAAACCGGATGATCGAATGAACGTTGACTGCCGTCGGGAAGAGTAATAGTTGGCATGGCGCCTCCTCTCCTAGTGGTGACCCCTACCAAAGGTCACGTGGGTTGGGATGAGCCAGTACAAGATCCGATCCAGGCCATTCAATGACGAACGCCTGCCTTACAGCGGCAGGAGCCTTGCGGCCAACCGGAAAACCGAACCAGAGTGACTGGGATTCAAATCGGGAATTTTCGTGCGCCGCCGCTGCCGGGACCAAAGGTCATCCGAAGCCTGCAAACGCCCGAGTCGGGCATGCTAGCACAGATGAACGGTCGCCGATGTACTCTGGGCTTGCCGTGAGGCAAATCGTCCGTTTTATGCCAGAGTGCTGAACTTGATTGGCCATTCAGCCATCAGATAACAAGACATTGACCCACAAGGAGCATCCTTCCATGCGTCTGAATAAACTGTTCGCAGTAGTCGCCCCTATCGTTCTGCTGCTGCCGTTGAGCGCTCACGCAGACTGGCCAAAGGGCGAACGTGAGAAATACATGGCGCAATGCTCGCAGGCCGCGACGCCTCAGATCGGCGCTGCAGCGGCGAAGGCTCACTGCGCGTGTGGCGCTGATGCCATCAAGTCTTATCCGGCGAGTGACATTCAGGCTTTGATGGACAACAAGGCAACGCCTGAACTGCAACAGAAAGCACTGGGCCAGATTGCCAAATGCAAGGCCAACACCCCGGCGAAAAAGTGACAAAAAATTCATTTTGGGCCGGGTTTAACCTGAGAAAAAGCTGCTGATTTGAGCTTTTCTGATCGATTTATGCAGGTTTTACAGGTTTTTTTATAGTCTTTACTTTTGGATGAAAGCCTTTTAAACCGGGGCTTTCAGACGAAAAGCCTCGTAAAGAAAACACGACTGATTGGCAAACAGCACGTCCGGGGGGTTACAAAGTGAACATTTCGACTATGATATCCCGGTGTGCCCAGTTGGCCTGAGCAGCACAGTACTGAAAAATATATGTTTCTTGGAGATACACCATGTCTAATCGCCAAACCGGCACCGTTAAGTGGTTCAACGATGAAAAAGGCTTCGGCTTCATCACTCCTCAAGGTGGCGGTGACGACCTGTTCGTACACTTCAAAGCTATCGAAAGCGACGGTTTCAAAAGCCTGAAAGAAGGCCAGACCGTTTCCTTCGTGGCTGAGAAAGGCCAAAAGGGTATGCAAGCAGCACAAGTTCGCGCAGAGTAATTTCTACGCGCACTAAAAAAACCCCGTCCATGTGACGGGGTTTTTTATGCCTGCAACAAAAGCTGCCGGCTATCAGCCGCAGTTGACGCGAGTAACCACCAGACTGTTGTCGGTATTCAGGTTCAAGCGATCAGAGCGGTATTCCAGAGTGATCATGTCATCCGGCTTGAGGAAGCGGGCGTTTTGCGCGCCGGCCTTGGCGCGGGCCTGCTCCAACAGGGCGGGCGAAGCTTTCTTGCCAATGGCGAACTCCGCAGCCGTTGCTTCACAGCGGCTATGACCGGCTTCGGTCGCAACAGGATCCTTTGCCGACTCGCTGGAGGTTGTGCTGCAACCGGCCAACATGGCAACGGCCATTAGTGCACCCAGTGATGCGAACTTCAAAGGCATGAAGCCTCCTTGTTTTCAAATAGTTAGCTGAGATCGTGCGACCGCCGATCCGGCGTTTGGTTTCATGACAAATGCCATCACCCTGCCCCACAATCGGAAAAACGCAGAGTGTGCCTGAGAGGCGCACGCGGCTCTTCAATGAATCGTGACTGAATATTAACGAGCTCAGTAGACGTCAATGTAGTCATAGGGCGGATTTGGCCAGTTTTCCTTGAGCGCGTTGAAAATCTGCATCACCCACACCTCGTCACTGGCCGCGACATTGCCAACGTAACCCGACCCCTTGGCCCAGGTTTCCAGTCGAAACAACAAGCCATCGATATCCTGCCCGCCCGTCACACCTGAAGAGATGTAAGCCATACCGCCCTTGGTCACTCGCAACTGCGTGTGTTCATCATCGCTGGCCGAGGCCAGCAATCGACGCACAGCATCAAGCGTAAGGCCGTCAGGGGTATTCAAATCGATCTGCACAGCACTGTCCTTGGATTCGCCGGAAAAGACCAAGTGTCGCATAGCGCTCCGCTCATGCCTAAGTCGCAGTGCCAAATGCCCGACAAAATGGTTAACTCGGCACACAGACCTCCCGACTTTTCGAGCCTCATCATGACCAGTGTAAGCATCGACGCCGACATCAAAGCCAAATGGGCAGACGGACACAGTTCCTACAGCCCGGGGTCCACCGAAGAGTTGGCGCTTATTGGTATCGATCTATTGGTCAAAGAGCTGGGCACCGAAGCGGCCCAGCAATTCATCAAGCAGATTTTCGAGCGGTACCCGATCGAACAGACCGAGCACGCGCTGGGGGAATAAACCCGCAGGCTGGCACCTGCGGGCGGGGTTTTACTTCAGGCGTTTCAGGCGTTCGGTCAGCAGATCGAAGAAACCTTGAGCGTCGCCATTTTCCACCCAGAATGCATTCTTCGGAGCCTTGAGACCGTCATACCAATCGACGACGGTCTGACCGAAGGTCGGCCCCTCACGACTATCAACCACGACATTCACCGAGCGACCGGTGAACAGTTCTGGCTTGAGCAGATAAGCCACGACAGTTGCGTCATGCACCGGGCCACCCGGAATGCCGTAATGCTCCATATCCCCTTTGATGTATTCATTGAGGATGTCGCCGACAATTTTGCTCGCGTTGTTGTTGAGCGCAGCAATCTGCTTCAGACGCGCATCGCTGGTAAGAATCTTGTGGGTCACGTCCAGTGGCAGATAGGTCAGCTTCACGCCGCTCTTGAGTACCACTTCAGCCGCTTGCGGATCGGCAAACAGGTTGAATTCCGCCACCGGGGTGATGTTGCCGCCGTTGAAGTGCGCACCACCCATGATCACCACTTCCTTGATGCCCTGCACAATCTCGGGCTCCTGAATCAAAGCCAGTGCGAGGTTGGTCTGCGGGCCAAGCATGGCAATGGTGATGCTGTGCGGCTTGGCTTTTTTCAGGGTATCGATCAGATAATTGACCGCACTGCCTTCAGCCAGGCCCTTTTTCGGTTCGTGCACGGTGACACCCGACAGGCCTTCCTTGCCATGGATGTTCTCGGCGTAGATCGGCGTACGCATCAGCGGCTTCGGCGCGCCGGCGTAGACGGGTACATCCTCGCGCCCTGCCCACTCGCGAGCCAGACGCGCGTTACGCGAAGTCTTGTCGAGGCGTACGTTGCCGGCCACGGTGGTCAGCGCACGGATGTTCAACTCGTCTGGCGAAGCCAGCGCGAACAGCAAGGCAACCACGTCGTCGGCACCCGGATCGGTGTCGATGATCAGGTCGATTTTTTCCGCCGCATGAGCGCCGGTTGCAGATATCAGGGACAAAAGCAGCAGACTCCGGAGCAGTTGGTGCAGTTTTTGAGCATAGCGTTGCATGGCGCATTCCTTGTGCATGTGAAATCGAAAGTTAGAACGTTACACCAGCCACCAGAACGATGTTGCAGTACGGCTGACATTCGCCTGTACGAACAATCGCTCGTGCCTGTCGGCTAAGAACCTTGAATTGCTCATGACTGAGCAGATCGCGACGACCCAGTGCGCCTTCTTCATTCAACGCGTCGAGCACGGGCAACGCCGTCGGTTGCTTGTCGAAGATTTCCTTGGCCAGCGCATGGCTTTCCACCTGCATCTCGCTGAGCACGACTTTCAGGGTGCTGACGAAGTCCGGGACGCCATGGGTCAGCGCAAGATCGATCAGCTCGACACCCGGCGGCACCGGCAAGCCGGCATCACCAATCACCACCATGTCGCCATGGCCCAGAGATGCGATCAGTCGCGACAGCGCGACGTTCAGCAAAGGAGTCTTTTTCATGCGGGTTTAAAGGCCTGTACGTCGGACATGGTTGGAATGGAAGGCTGCGCGCCGGCGCGAGTAACCGACAGAGCGGCGGCAATCTGCCCGTAGCGGATCGCTTCGGCCTCGGACTTGCCGGCGGCCAGCGCAGCGGCAAAACCACCGACGAAGGTGTCCCCCGCCGCCGTGGTATCGACCGCTTTCACTTTCGGCGCCGGGAAATGCTCGAAGCCTTTGCCGTTGGCGAACAACGAGCCCTCAGCGCCAAGGGTGATGATGACCTTTCCTGCGCCCATCGCGATCAGGTGACTTGCCGCGCTTTCTGCAGTTTCCAGCGAATCAACCGGCAACCCGCTCAAGGCAGCAGCTTCGCTTTCGTTGGGAATCAGATAATCGATGGCTGCGAACCAGTCTGCCGGCAATGGACGGCTGGCAGGGGCGGGATTGAGGATTACGGTCTTGCCCAGTTCACGCGCACGCTTGAGCGCATGGCCCACGGTTGCATCCGGAATCTCGAGCTGGCAGATGATAACGTCGGCTGCTTGCAACACAGCATCGAAGCGGTCGATCACCGCCGGCGTCATGGCGCCGTTGGCACCGGCGACAATCACGATCGCGTTCTGACTGTTGTCATCGACCACAATCAGCGCCACGCCACTCGAATCCTCGACGACGCTGACCGCCTGACAGTCGATCTGCTCGGCCAGCAGCGCGTTTCGCAACTGCACGCCGTAGTCGTCGCTACCAACGCAACCGACCATCGCCACTTGAGCGCCCAGGCGCGCGGCAGCCACCGCCTGGTTGGCGCCCTTGCCGCCAGAGACGGTGGCGAAGGAATGTCCGATCAGCGTTTCACCGCCCCGGGGCAGCCGTGGCGCCCGGGTTACCAGATCCATGTTCAGGCTGCCTATTACCACTACATTTGCTGGCATACATCACTACTCGTCAATTCGGTTTCAGCGGTACTCGGTGAACACGCCGGACAGCGGCGCAGTCGATTCGCGCAAGACAATACTCGGGGTCACGATCCGTTGATCAGTGACCAGGCCTGGGGTAGCAATCCTTCGCAGCAGCACTTCAGCCGCCATCTCGCCCAGTTGCAGGATCGACTGGCCGACGGTGGTCAGTGCCGGGTACACGTAACGGCTCATCTGGATATCGTCGAAGCCGATCACCGACAGCTCGCTCGGCACTCGCACCTTGCGCTCAGCCGCCGCTCGCAGCACCCCGATGCCAATCATGTCGTTCCCGGCAAAAATTGCGCTCGGCGGATCTTTCGCAAGCAGCGTCGTCGCCGCGTTGTAACCGCCGGTGCTGGTGAAATCACTCTCGAGCATGCGCGCTGGCGACACTTCGATGCCCGCCTCTTTCAGCGCCCGACAAAAACCGGCCTGACGCATTTGCGCCACGCTGGTGCTCGCAGGGCCACCAATGGTCGCGATATCGCGGTGGCCAAGCTCCAACAGATGACGGGTGGCGAGGTAAGCGCCGTACTCATGGTCGATGCGCACCAGATCGGCATCCACGCCATCCAGTCCACGGTCGACAATCACCATCGGCGTCTTCACGCCGGCCAGCCCCTGTGCCAGACCACTGTCACCGCCGGCCGACGCGACGATCAAACCGTCGACGCGTTTTTCCAGCAAGACACGCAAGTAGCTGCGCTGCTTTTGCGGGTTGTCATCGGAGTTGCAGAGAATCACACAGTAGCCATTACGCTCGCAGTAATCCTCAATGCCCCGCGCCAACTCGGCGAAGTACGGGTTGAGACTGTTGGGCACCAACAAGCCAATGGTTGCAGTGGTTTTGGCCTTCAGCGAGCGCGCCACCGCACTCGGCACGTAGTCGAGGCTCTTGATGGCGGCCTCGACTTTCAGCCGGACTTCCTTACTGACCGGTCGGGTGTTGTTCACCACGTGAGACACGGTGGTGTAGGAAATTCCCGCGAGCGCCGCCACATCCTTGATTGTCGCCATGTTTCAAGCCCGCCGACTGGCGCGTTGGCTGCGATAGGTATCGAGCACGACCGCGATCACAATCACCGCACCGGTGATGATGCGCTTGGTCGGTTCGCTTGCACCGATCTGCGCCAGACCGGCCGCCAGTACGGAAATGATCAGCACACCGAAGAACGTGCTGATGACCGAACCGCGTCCACCCATCAGGCTGGTGCCGCCGATCACCACCGCGGCAATCACTTGCAGCTCCAGGCCTGAGCCGGCATTCGGGTCCGCCGCTTCCAGGCGAGAAATCTGGAACAGCGCGGCGATACCGGCCAGCAGGCCCATCAGGCTGAACACCAGAATCTTGTAGGGTTTTGGATTGATCCCCGCCAGCCGCACCGCTTCTTCGTTGGTGCCGATACCGATCAGGTAACGACCGAACACGGTGCGCGTCAAAACTGCCTGCGCAATAAAAATCACCAGCAAGGCAATGATAAACGACGGTGAAATACCGAAAGCGATCGGGTTCGACAGCCAGGCAAACGAATCACCGATATAAGCCGTGCGCGAGCCGGTCATCTGGTAAGCCAGACCACGGGCCATTTCCAGCACACCGAGAGAAACGATGAACGAAGGAATCCGCCAGGCCACGGTAATCGAACCCGTCACGGTGCCCGCCAATGCCGCCACCGCCATACCGAGCAACGCCGCCGGCAACACGCTCCAACCCCAACCGAGCATGGCCACGCTGACCGTTGATGCCGCGAGTGCCAGCACCGAGCCCACCGACAGATCGATGCCGCCAATGATCAACACGAAGGTCATGCCGACGGCCAGCACCATCAGGTCGGGAATCTGGTTGGCCAGCGTACTGAAAGTGTTATAGGACAGAAAGTGGCTGCTCAAGACCGAGAACAGCGCAATCATCGCCAGCAGTGCACCGGCCAGCCCCAGATAGGTGCCCAGTCCGTAAAAGTTGCCACTACGCTTGCTGGCAGGAGATGCAGTTTTCATGGGAGATCCCTAGGCGCCGCTTCGTTGAGCAACGCATCACGTTTTTGGTAGCCGGCGAACGCGGCAGCAAGCAAATCATCCTGGGTCCAGCTGTCGCGCTCAAAGGTATCGATCAGACGCCCGGCCGACAACACACCGATCCGGTCGCAGATCAGCATCAATTCACGCAGGTCACTGGATACCACCACCAGCGCTTTGCCCTGGCGCGTCAGCTCACCGAGCAAGGCATAGATGTCGAACTTGGCACCGACGTCGATGCCACGGGTCGGTTCATCGAACAGCAGCACCGAACAATCACGCTCCAGCCAGCGACCGATCACGACCTTTTGCTGGTTACCACCGGACAGTTCCGAAACCAACTGTGTCGGGCTCGAGCTGCGGATGCGCATCGCGTCGATCTGTCGTTGCGCCAGTGAGATTTCGTCGCCGTTGTTGACGAAACCACCACTGGAAATTTCCGGCATGTTGCCCAAGGCAATGTTGGCGCTGATCGATTGGCTAAGCAGCAAGCCTTCGCCTTTGCGATCTTCGGTGATCAACGCGATGCCATTGCGCACCGCATCGACCGGCGAACGTACGCTCACCACTCGCGCGGGCGAGCCCAGTGCAATTGTGCCGCTGTCAGCGACGTCGGCACCAAAAATCAGCCGCAGCAGTTCAGTGCGCCCTGCTCCGATCAGGCCGGAAATCCCGTAGATCTCCCCGGCACGCACTTCGAACGAGACGTCGCGCACCTTGTCGGAACGAGTCAGGCCTGTGACCGTCAACGCCGGGGCGCCAATCTTGCGCGGGCCCATGTCGATGTGTTCGCCCAGCTCGCGGCCGACCATCAGCGTGACCAGTTGCTCGCTGTTGTAATTGGCCATCGGCTCGACGCACACCAGGTTGCCATCTCGCAGCACAGCGATGCGCTGCGCGACTCGGGCCAACTCTTCGAGACGGTGGGATATGTAGATGATCGAGACGCCGCGTGCCTGTAGGCGAGTGATCTGCTCGAAAAGCATTTCGACTTCACGCGCCGTGAGCATCGCGGTCGGCTCGTCGAGAATCAGCACATGGCAATCGCCAATCAGGTTGCGGGCGATTTCGACCATCTGCTGATGCCCGATACCCAATTCGCCGACCAGCGTGTCCGGATCGATCGCGTCGAGCCCTACCTGCGCCATGGCTTCGATGGCTGCCTTACGCAATTGCTTGCGGCTGATCCAGCCGCCGTTGCTCGGCAGGTTGTCGAGAAACAGGTTCTCCGCCACCGACAATGTCGGTAACAGATTGAGTTCTTGCATGACCATGCGCACGCCGAGATCTTCAGCCTGGGTACGGCTGCCCGGGCGATAGTCTTTGCCCTGGAACTGCATCTGCCCCGTGGTCGGGGTAACCAGGCCACCAATGATCTTCGACAGGGTGCTTTTACCGGCGCCATTCTCGCCGGTCAGCGCCAGTACTTCACCGCGCATCAGCGTCAAATCGATGCCTGTGAGCACCGGTTGCGCATAGGTCTTACCGATACCGCTGACCGAGAGGACAGCGTTCGGAGCGGAAACTGACATAAAAATCTCCATGCGCTCGCCCGGGCGGACGAGCGCCGTTGTATCGCCAGAGGACTTACTTGGTGACCAGTTCGACCGGCGTTTCAATCACGCCATTGGTACCGCTGTCGACCTTCTCGCCCTTGATGATTTTCAGCGCGGTCTCGATACCGAACACAGCTTGTTTGGCGGCATATTGATCGGCAGTCGCCAGTACGCGACCGTCCTTCAACATTGGCTTGATGGCATTGATGTTGTCGTAGCCGACAACCTGCACCTTGCCTGCCTTGCCCGCAGCACGCACGGCGGAAACGGCACCGACTGCCATGCTGTCGTTACCGGCCAGCAACGCTTTGACATCCGGGTACTCACTGAGAATCGACGCGGCAACCTTGTTGCCTTTATCAATCTCCCAGTCGCCGGACTGCAGGGAAACCACCTTGATCTGCGCCGCCTCCATCGCATCCTTGAAGCCAGCGGTACGCTGCTGGGCGTTGGTGGTCGTGGACACGCCTTCAATGATGCCGACTTCGTCACCGGCCTTCAGCTGTTTGGCCAGATATTCACCAACCAGACGCGCACCTTTGCGGTTGTCCGGGCCTACGAATGGCACGCTGATGTTTTTGCTTTTGACGATTTGCGGATCGAGCTGGTTGTCGATGTTGATCACGGTAATACCGGCATCGACGGCTTTCTTGATCACCGGCACCATGGCCTTGGAGTCAGAAGGCGCGATGACCAAAGCATTGACCTTCGCCAGAATCATTTGCTCGACGATGCGCGTCTGGCCTGCAGTGTCGGTTTCGTCCTTGATGCCGTTGGAGATCAGGTCGAAATCGGCAGAGTGTTCTTTCTGGTAGGCCTTGGCGCCATCTTCCATGGTCAGGAAGAATTCGTTGGCCAGGGATTTCATGACCAGTGCGACTTTGGGTTTTTCAGCAGATTCGGCGAACGCCGAAGAGACGGGTAATGCAGCGGCTGTGGCAGCCAGCATAGCGACAGCAAGAAGACGTCCAGCGAATGGCAGCTTCATGGGTTCACTCCGATCTTATGATTATTTTGAGCAACGCTTGCGCTGGCGTAAGCTATAGCGCTTCCAACGATGGAGTACTACCCCGTCGAAGCCGCGCAAACGTTTGCGTAGATCGAACTATGCGAACCTCGCCGCGATTTGTCAACAATCGGAAATCGCCATTTATTGTAGGACGAGTCTTCCAACTCGCTCTCCGTTGCTCAGGCCGTTGTGCTGACCAGGTTACCGCTTGTAGCGTCCTTGGACATCTCCTTGAGCAGCGCACCCGCGACTTCCGTCAGCGCGCCGCTGGTTTGCATGATCTGCCCCTGAATGGACATGACCGCCTGGGATTTGGCCTCCGGAGTCGGATAGCTCTGAGCTTGGGCCGCAGCCAGTTGCTGCTGCTGTTCCTGGAGTTGCTTCTGCAATTCCTGCATCCGCTTCAGCAGCATTTTGACCGTGATACTCAGGTTGTCGCCGCTTTCAGCTTTGCTGTCTTCCTGCGCGGGACCACCGGTTCGGACCTGATTGCTCGCTTCTTTCTCAGTGCCCAGCGCCTCAGCGGAAGCGTCCGCTTCCGCCTCACTCAATGCATTGATCGTCGCAGCAGTCTTGCCGCCGATGGTGACAGCCGCGGGATTTGATAAACCGATCGTCAGTGACATGAGAACTCCCTAAATATTAGTTTCCCTGAACACGCATCGGCCAGCGCGAAGGATTCTTTAGCACCCATTCCAGAAACGGCAACCCGATTCGTTCGACAGAAGCAGTAGTCCTTTTCGGAGAGCCGAACATGAAAGCTCACATTGTTCGGAAAACCGGATATCCGACGCCAGACGCTATTTTTAGAATAAAAAAATATTGATGTAAATCATCAGGTTAAACATTTCTCTGACGCATAGTACGGCTGGTACAGATCCTGCTCCCTTCACCGTACCCCGGCATCCAGATCGGCTCGGGGCGCATCTAGATGAACCTGCATCAGCACTGTCTCACTACTAGAGAGAAAAATAATGAAATCTGCTTTCAACACCTTCGTTCCGGGCGCCTTGGCCCTCCTCCTGCTCCTGCCGACTGCCCTTCAGGCCAAAGAAGTCGAAACTCAGACCAAACTCGCCAACGTCGTGGTTCTCGCTACCGGCGGCACCATTGCCGGGGCCGGTGCCAGTGCAGCTAACAGCGCCACTTATCAAGCGGCCAAAGTCGGCGTCGAGCAATTGATTGCCGGCATTCCCGAATTGAGCAAACTGGCTAACGTGCGTGGCGAACAAGTCATGCAGATCGCCTCGGAAAGCATCACTAACGACAACCTGCTGCAATTGGGCCGCCGCGTCGCCGAGCTGGCTGACAGCAAAGATGTCGACGGCATCGTCATCACCCACGGCACCGACACGCTCGAAGAAACCGCTTACTTTCTTAACCTGGTAGAGAAGACCGATAAGCCAATTATCGTCGTCGGCTCGATGCGTCCGGGTACCGCCATGTCCGCTGATGGCATGCTCAACCTGTACAACGCCGTAGCAGTGGCCAGCAGCCCAGAAGCTCGCGGCAAAGGCGTACTGGTGACCATGAACGATGAAATCCAGTCCGGTCGTGACGTGAGCAAAACGATCAACATCAAGACCGAGGCCTTTAAAAGTGCCTGGGGCCCACTGGGCATGGTGGTTGAAGGCAAATCCTACTGGTTCCGCTTGCCAGCCAAGCGTCACACCATGGATTCCGAGTTCGACATCAAAAACATCAAGAGCCTGCCTGACGTAGAAATCGCCTATTCCTACGGCAACGTGAGCGATACCGCCTACAAGGCACTCGCCCAATCCGGTGCCAAAGCCATCATCCACGCAGGCACGGGTAACGGCTCGGTGTCCTCGCGCGTAGTCCCTTCACTGCAAGCCCTGCGTAAAGATGGCGTGCAAATCATCCGCTCGTCCCACGTCAACGCTGGCGGCTTCGTTCTGCGCAATGCCGAACAACCTGACGACAAGTACGACTGGGTTGTCGCTCACGACCTGAACCCGCAAAAAGCCCGCATCCTGGCGATGGTCGCACTGACCAAAACCAACGACAGCAAAGAGCTGCAACGGATGTTCTGGGAATACTGATTGACCCTCGCCCGATCAACTCTTGATGGGGCAATCCTCGCACCACCCGCCTGATTCGCGGGTGGTGCGTCGCCTACAAATCTCCGTGCATCTTCCCTACAAAAATTTCGACTCGTCCTACACCAAAACAGGAAAAGCGCTGTCAGAGGATTTTCTTGAATTTTAAGCAGTTGCGAAAATGCTTACAGTTAAATACTGTATGCACGTACAGCTTAATAAGGATAACCTCGTGGCCACCTCCCCTGACGCTTATGAACGCATGGGTATGCGCGTTCAAAAAATCATCAATTCCCCCACCGCACAGAAAGCCAAAGCCGCACTGATCTTCCGCCTGCCGGACGAGCCGATGGATGACTGGGAGCGCCTGCTCGAGGAAATCGACGAGAACGACAACGTCACCCTCGCCTACCGCGACGATGGTGGCGTGCAGATTTTTTGGGTTGTGCCGAAGGAAGATTGATTCAATGATTGTCCGCTGTTTTGCTTTGCTCCTGCTGTTCATCGCCATGGGCGCCCAAGCGGGCGCACCTCGCACATTTTCTGAAGCCAAGAAGGTCGCCTGGAAACTGTACGCACCGCAGTCCACCGAGTTCTATTGCGGCTGCAAATACACTGGCAACAGAGTTGATTTGAAAGCTTGCGGTTATGTACCGCGCAAAAATGCCAAGCGCGCGTCACGTATCGAATGGGAGCACATCGTGCCCGCCTGGCAGTTTGGCCATCAGCGCCAATGCTGGCAGGAAGGCGGACGCAAGAACTGCACACGCTACGATCCAACCTACCAGAAGGCCGAAGCCGACCTGCATAACCTGGTACCGAGCATTGGCGAGGTCAATGGCGATCGCAGCAATTTCAGCTACGGCTGGCTGCCAGTGCAATCCGGTCAGTACGGCTCTTGCCTGACCCAGGTCGACTTCAAGGCCAAGAAGGTCATGCCCCGCCCTTCAATTCGCGGCATGATTGCCCGCACCTATTTCTACATGAGCAAGCAATACGGCTTGCGTCTGTCGAAACAGGATCGGCAGTTGTATGAGGCGTGGGACAAGACCTACCCGGTACAAGACTGGGAACGCCAGCGCAATCAGAGCGTGGCGTGCGTAATGGGGCGCGGCAATGAATTTGTCGGCCCGATAAACCTGAAAGCCTGCGGTTGATCGCAGCACAAAAAAGGCCTCGAACGTTATGTTCGAGGCCTTTTTTTGTGGCTAGCTGCCAGATTTGTTGTAGCGCCAATACCCCATCAGGTTGAGCGATTCACGAGGGATCCCGCAGTCCTTGATCAGGTATTTGCGCAAGCTCATGACGGCCGCACTTTCGCCGGCGATCCAGCCGTAAAATCCTTCTTCGGCCGTATTGGCGATTTCCCAAAGAATGTCTTTATCAATATCGACCTCGGCGAGTTCGATGGCCTGGTTCGCTGACGAAGCATGAATTGGCAAGGTCGCCTGCCGCACCGCCTCAACCATCAGCGTCCCGGCGACGGTCGCACCTGCCTGCTGACGGATCAACCATTGCACTGTAAGCCCCGGCCAGTCGGGCACTGGAAGCATGTCTTGTGCACTGTCGACTTCGAAGAAAGCTTGCGTCTGGGGTGGTTCGGCAAGGGCGGCCAACTCATCAAGAATGCCCATGACTGCCGGCAACGCCGTCGAGTCGGCAACCAGCAATACTTGCTTGAGAGCCTTCGGCGGCCGCCACTCGAACCCTCCGGCTTCCTTCGCAGAAAAACGGTTGTCAGGCGCAAGGATCTGCATCGACTCGCCCGGCTGCGCTCGCAACGCCCAGCGCGAAGCCGGTCCTGTTTCACCGTGTAAGACGAAATCAATGTCGACCTCACCTTGTTCGGTACGCAGATGACGAATCGTGTAAGTACGCATCGCCGGGCGACGGCTCGCCAACATCGAACGGAAACGCGCGTACCAACCTTCCTCCTGCGCAAGGTTTGCAGGAGAGCCATCTGCGGCAGGGAAAAAAAGTTTGACGCGCTGATCGGGTGCCCAGGTGGCCATGTTGGCAATTTCTGGATCGGCGAAGGTGATCCGCATCAAGTGCGGACTCAACAGGGTTTTACGCTGCAGCACAGCACTGAAGAGCTTGTAGGGATTGGCGGAGGCCATGCGGAGCTCCTTCAAGAAATCGTAAGTGACTCGTATAAGACGAATCGCATCCGACGCCCTTTAGGCTGCTCCGCTGAAAGCAAAGTTTACGGTTGGATCGGATGCTCGATCACCACCGATTCAATATTCTGTTTTTTGGCCTTTACCAATGCTGCATCGACCTGCACCTGACGAGCTTCAGCCTCTGCCTTGGTGTTGAACGGGCCAATCAGAATCCGCGCTTTACCGCTGCTGTCCTTGATTACCGTTGGAACAAACGCATGCTCGATCAGCCAGCCGCTCAGATCACTGACAGCCTGAGGCGTTTCGCCGCGCACCTCGAGATCCCACTGTGGAGCGGAGGCCACCGCAGGAGCAGCCGCGACCACCGTTTTCGGCTTTTGCGCGTCTACACTCTTGCCTTCACCACATCCTGCCAATGCCAGTGCCGCGACCATCCAGACCAATTTGCGCACAACGGTTTCCTCGGAAATCTCAAAGCGGCGATCTTACCATTCATAAATACTTCGCGAGCCCCGCAAAATGGGCACGAAACAACGAGATTGATGATTGCAGCCTCTGTATAGTTACGCCCTGGGAATTAATGCCGCATCTGCGCGTCAGAAAGAGGCACCCAAACCGTGAGACTTCGCACTAATCTATACGTACCACCGACCTCTGCACTGTCTGAATCAGGTGCCCTACAAAGCAATCAAGGAGAAGACCATGCTGATACTCACCCGCAAAGTCGGTGAAAGCATAAACATTGGCGATGACATCACCATCACCATCCTGGGCGTTAGCGGCCAGCAAGTACGAATTGGCATCAACGCTCCGAAGAACGTTGCGGTGCACCGTGAAGAGATCTACCAGCGCATTCAGGCTGGTCTGACCGCTCCGGACAAACCACAGACACCCTGAGCCGCATCGCAGTCAGTAGCCAGTTCGTTTGCCCAGCACAATGACTGGCTAGAGATACACGCGCCGTATTGCCACCCGCTCCCCACTCTGTTGGGCACGGCGCCTGACACACCTATCCCCTTCCGATTCGTTCTCCCTATCCCTTGTTACCGCTCGATATTACCGGCCATTCCAAAGGCTGGCTGTCGGACGATTCCGATAGAGCACAGGGAATTCGCCCTCCTAAGCGAATGTCACGCCACGCGCCATGCCGGTGGCGGCAACCACCATCAGCATCAGCAACAACGCCTCGACATGACTGATTCGCGCGTACAACTTTGCACGTCCGGTATCGAGTGCCGTACCGCGCGCTGACGCGATGCGCCATTTGACCAATGTGATCATCGGCGCGAGCTCTATCAGCAGAATGAGTACAAACAGTGTCATCTTCAGATGGAACAGTGGCTGGTGAAGGTAATAGTCAGTGCCCTTCTCATACCCGCCAAAGGCACGCATCCCGCCCGTTATCAACAGAATCAACGCAGAGATGCCCCACAGATTATCGGCGAGCAACACGCGCCTGACCTCCCCCGCACCGGTCGCCAAACGACTGAACGCCGTTCCACGCGTCAGTACCGCCCAAAAGCCCAGGGCAAAAGCCAGTAGATGAATAGCCGCGAGAAACCAATGACCCAGCATCGACACACTCCTTTATAGAGAGTTGAAAATCGGCCAGTCAGTAGTAGTCGAAAAAATGGAGATTCGCTCGTGCCACATCGCCAGTGGTGACGCCGAGGAACGCAATAGAGAAGTGCTGCAAAAGCCAAATCGCAGGCAAAAAAAATCCCAAGCAGCTGATGGAAGCTTGGGATTAAAAATGCATAAACCGTGGTGGTGAACGCGGAGCGGATATTACTGATTAATCGCTTCAGCGACAATATTTTTTCGATAACCGGTCGGTTAAAAAAACTCGTAACTCATTCAATATCCACACTATTTTTAAGGAATGAGAGTTTGACGCGACGGAATGACTGGCTATATGCGCTAGCGCTGAAGCCGTCTCATCAATCTGGAAAGAGAAGGTAAGCGTACGTCGAGGTGAGTGTCGAGTTGGTGTTCTGAAGCGAGGATTTTGCAAAGGGTTTGCAAACCCCAGACAACAAAAAAGGGCCCACCTTTCGGTGAGCCCTTCTAGACCGCCCAGCAGAGCGGATTTTGTTTGGTAGGCGCGATTGGACTCGAACCAACGACCCCCACCATGTCAAGGTGGTGCTCTAACCAACTGAGCTACGTGCCTGCTGTGAGGCGGCATTCTACGGAATTCCGGAGGGGTGTCAACACCTTTTTTTCACCTAACCCTATGAATATGCAAAATATTTAATTTCCACCCAGCGACACAGATTTTTCCGTGGCTGGCGGAGGTTTTTCAACTCGGGTAGGATCGGCGCACTCGTAAAATATATTAAACAGAGGCTGCAGGATGGCGAACACCCTTTACCCAGAGTCTTATTACGCGGCGTCGGCGAATGCCGTACCGGCACGTCCAGCCTTGCAGGATGATGTGGAGACGGATGTCTGCGTGATTGGTGCCGGGTATACCGGGTTGTCCTCCGCCCTTTTTCTGCTGGAGAACGGTTTTCGCGTGACCGTGCTGGAAGCCGCCAAAGTCGGTTTCGGCGCTTCAGGGCGCAACGGCGGCCAGATTGTTAATAGCTACAGCCGCGACATTGATGTGATCGAACGCACCGTCGGCCCGCAGCAAGCGCAACTGCTTGGCCACATGGCCTTCGAAGGCAGCCGGATCATTCGCGAGCGCGTCGCCAAGTACAACATACAGTGCGATTTGAAGGACGGCGGCGTGTTCGCGGCGCTGTCAGCCAAGCAGATGGGCCACCTGGAATCGCAAAAGCGTCTGTGGGAACGCTTCGGCCATACGCAGCTTGAACTGCTCGATCAACGTCGTATTCGCGAGGTCGTGGCCTGCGATCAGTACGTCGGCGGCATGCTCGACATGAGTGGCGGCCATATTCATCCGCTAAACCTGGCGCTAGGCGAAGCAGCAGCGGTCGAATCGCTGGGCGGCGCTATCTATGAGCAATCGCCCGCCGTGCGGATCGAGCGCGGCGCCAACCCGGTTGTGCACACGCCGCAAGGCAAGGTCAGAGCGAAGTTCATCATCGTTGCCGGCAACGCCTACCTCGGCAATCTAGTGCCGGAACTGGCGGCCAAATCGATGCCGTGCGGCACTCAGGTAATCACCACTGAACCGCTGGGCGAGGAACTGGCGAAAACCCTGCTGCCACAAGATTATTGTGTCGAAGACTGCAATTACCTTCTCGACTACTACCGCCTGACGGGCGACAAGCGCCTGATCTTCGGCGGCGGCGTGGTATATGGCGCACGGGATCCGGCAAACATAGAAGCGATCATCCGCCCGAAAATGCTCAAGGCCTTTCCGCAGCTCAAGGACGTGAAGATTGATTACGCCTGGACCGGAAACTTCCTGCTGACCCTGTCGCGCTTGCCGCAGGTTGGACGCCTGGGCGACAACATCTATTACTCGCAGGGTTGTAGCGGCCATGGTGTGACCTATACGCATCTGGCCGGCAAAGTGTTGGCTGAGGCGTTGCGTGGTCAGGCGGAGCGTTTTGATGCGTTTGCTGATCTGCCGCACTATCCGTTCCCGGGCGGGCAACTGCTGCGTACGCCGTTTGCGGCGCTGGGGGCCTGGTATTACGGCTTGCGCGACAGATATGGGTTCTGATCAGGTTTTCTGACCACAGAAGCATTTGTGGCGAGAGGATTTATACCCGATGGATTGCGCAGCAGTCCTCTGCTTTTCAAAAGCAGGGCCGCTGCGCGCCCCATCGGGGATAAATCCCCTCGCCACAGATAAATCCCCTAACCCCCAGATACCCTCTCTGACCACAGATCCGTTCACCACAGATGGATCTAAAAATCCGTATCAGAGCTGATCCCGAGCAATCCCACTGCGAATGCGCAAGATATCCGCCAGCACCGCCAACGCAATTTCCGCCGGCGTCTTGCTGCCCAGGTTTAGACCGATCGGCGCGTGAATCCGCGCCAACTCGCCCTCTCCCAGCCCGCCAATCCGACGCAAACGCTCGAAGCGTTTCTGCGAAGTCTGCAGCGAGCCCATCACGCCAATGTAGAACGCTTCGGTCCGCACCGCCTCCATCATCGCCAGATCGTCGATGCGCGGATCATGGGTCAGCGCCACGACCGCGGTATCGCGATGGCAGCCTCCATCGGCAATGAACACCGACGGCAGTTGCCGCCGAATCTCCACGCCATTGAGCACCACACCTTCGAGCACTTCATCGCGCGGATCGCAGAGGATCACTTCGAAACCGAGGCCGACCGCAAACTCGGCGCAGGCCTGCGCCACGCTGGAATATCCGGCGAGCAACAGACGCTGCGCCGCACCGATGCGGATCCGCACCCGATCAATCTCCCGCTCGATACGCGCACCCTGCTCGCGATCAGCGAACAGACTGCGCGCACCGCTGGCCAGATCGACCTCGCGAATCAATCGACGCTGACCGAGCAGTGCCGACTCCAATTCGCGCAGATGCGCCTGCACCTCGCAGTCGGCGTCAAATTTCTCTACCAGCACATCGAGAATGCCACCGCAGGGCAGGCTGACCCGCGAGCGCGGATCGTCACCTTCGCCGTAACGCACAACGTTGACCGCATCGAGAAACGCACCTTCGGCGACGCGTTCGAGAAAATCTTCCTCGACGCAACCGCCGGACAGCGACCCGATCCACTGTCCACCATCATTCACCGCCAGCAGTGAACCCGGCGCACGCGGTGCCGAGCCGTAGGTGGTCAGCACGGTGCAGAGCCAGATGCGCTGCCCCGCCACCGACCACTCCAGCGCACGTCGCACCACTTGCAGATCGAGATGCTGCATGTCAGTGCGCCTTGTGCTCGATGGTCGGGGCGTCGGCTTGCAGCTTCTGCACGTCGCTCACTGCCAGCTCGGCGGATTGACCGCCCCAACCTTGGCGCAGGTAGTTCAGCAGATCGGTCAACTGCTCAGGACTGAGCTTGTCGGCAAAACCCGGCATCGGTTGCATGTGCTCGAAACCGGAGAACTTCTGTTCGCCGATACCATCTTCGATTACGCGCAGCAAGTTGCGTGGATCTTCCAGACGCAGCGTGGTGTTGCCGCGCATGGCCACCGCGATATGCGGTTTGCCCTCGCCACCGACCGCGTGACATCCGGCGCAGACGTTCAAGTAATCCTGACGGCCACGCTGGGCGCTCGCGCTGAGTTTGTCCACTGGCACTTCGACCAGCGCTTTGGCTGCCGGCGGCTGATCACCGAGCAGGAACGTGGCCATCGCCGCCAGATCGGTATCGGTCAGGCCCTGAGTGCTGTTGTGGAACACCGGGAACATCTCGTTGAACATCGTGCCCTGCGCACTCATGCCGTGCTTGAGGAATGTGCTCAGATCCTGATGATTCCAGCCGCGAGCGGCCAGATCGGTGGCCAACAGGCTCGGTGCCAGATAACCGTTGAGGATGCCGCCGGTCATGCGCTTGTCCATCTGCATCGCGCCCGGCAGGCCGCGTGGCGTATGGCATTCGCCGCAGTGGCCAAGAACGTCGACCATGTATTGGCCGCGCTTCCACGCTTCGCTTTTGCCTTCGCCCGAATCCAGCTTCACATCTTTGCCGTACATCATGTTCCAGCCCATCAGGCCCAGACGCACGTTGAACGGAAAGCTCAGGCTGGTGACCGGTGCCGCACGCTCGATCGGTGCAACGGTTTTCAGATACGCATGGATCGCGTCCGAATCTTCCCGCGGCACCAGGTGATAGGAGGTGTACGGCATCGCCGGATACAGATTCGCACCGTCGCGGCGCTTGCCTGCGGTCAATGCAGCGAAGAACTCGTCATCGTTGTACAAACCGATGCCGTGCTCTTTGCTCGGCGTGATGTTGGTGCCGTAGATCGTGCCGAACGGCGAGACGATCGGCAGGCCACCCGCATACGGCGCACCACCCGGCGCTGTGTGGCAGGCCACGCAGTCGGCAGCGCGGGCGAGATACTCGCCGCGCTTGACCTGATCATCAGCGTGCGCCAACAACAGCGGCGCAGCCAGCCCGACCGCCAGGGTCAGGCGGGTCAATAAAAGCTTCATGCTTAACCCTCCTTGACCAGGCCGAGATCGGTCAGCACATTGCGGGTAGCGTTGTAGTAACGCACGTACCCGGTGCAACGACAGATGTGATGGCCGAGGCTGTCCTCGATGACTTGTTCCAGTTGGCTTTTGACGATCGGCTGGCGTTGCAGCTTTTCCACCAGCACGGTCGCGGCATTGACGAAGCCCGGTGCGCAGTAGCTGCACTGGAAGGCGAACTCGTCGACGAAACGCTGCTGGATCGGATTCAGCTCAGTGACCTGACCATCTTCGTCACGCTTGGCGTGGCTTTCAATGGTGCGGACTTTCTTGCCTTCGAAGTAATGCGCGCCGGTGATGCAGGTGCGCACTTCTTCGCTGGTGCCGTCCGGGTTGTCGACGATCACGACGCAGGCGTGGCAGATACCCTGACCACAGCCCAGGCGCGAGCCGGTGAGATTCTTGTATTCGTGCAGGTAGTCGATCATCGGCAGGTCATCAGGGATGTCCACCGGGCCGACGGATTGACCATTGAGGGTCAGTTGAAGCGGACGGTTAGCCATTGAGGGCCTCCTTGATGCGCGCAGCAGTGATTGGCAGATCGCGTACACGTTTACCGATGGCGTGCGCCACGGCGTTACCGATGGCACCGACTACCGGGATCATCACCACTTCGGCGATGCCTTTGGACGGATCGCTTGGCGACAGCGGCGGCAGAATTTCCGCCGTCTGTTTCCACACCGCAACGTGACGCGCCATCGGCAGACGGTAACGGTTGAAGTTCCAGTCACCCTCCCCCGGCCCGCCTTCGTACAGCGGCATTTCTTCCATCAATGCGTGGCCGATGCCCATGGCGATACCGCCCTCAAGTTGGCCCTTGACGAGTTCTTCGACCAACACACGCCCGCACTCGACCCACGAATGGTGATTGAGCACTTCGACTTCCAGCGAACCTTTGTTGACCTTCAACTCGACCAGCGTGGCGACCGGGCTGTAGTAAGTCACGGCAGCGTTGTTCAGTTGGGTCACCGGATAGTTGATGTTCTGACGATCCAGCAAGTGGAAACCGGCAGTACTCATCAACGCTTGCTTGGCCTTCGGTGCCCCGTCGCCATACTTCACCGCCAGACCGTCCAGCGGCAGACGCTCTTTCACGCCGTCGATGCTGTACTCAGCCTCGGCCCAGCTCCAGCGGTTGAAACCGTGGACTGTCGCTGCTGTGACCAAACCACGCTCGTGCGCGCGCTTGGCCAGCTCTTCGAAGCTCAGCGGCTGCATGCCGTTAGCGGTCAGTTTGCCATCGACCCAATGCGCGTCTTCACGTCGCACCACGTAAGGGTTGGCCTGGCCGCCATAAGGGCCCTGACGCCAGATCTCCAGCGCCGCCGGCCACAGACCGTGATTGAACAACACACGCGCCGCTTCACGGGTGGCGTGGCTGAAGTAGTAAGCGGAGTTGGTCGCGGACGACGCCGAGGCCAATTTGCCCACCCAGCGCGGGTTGCGCAGCAGGTTGTCTTGCTCGGCCTGGCTCATGATGTAAGGGTTGCCGCTGGTGATCAGCTGCATTTCCTTCCATTCGGTTTCGCCAGTTTTCACTTCGTGCGCCGGGCTACCGAGGAAATCGGCAACGACCAAAGCTTGCGAAGTGGACATGCCGGTGCCGATTTCGATGCCGATGTGGCGCAGGGTAATGCGACCGTCGGCAGTGAATTCGATGCTGGCCATCGGCGCTTCGGAGCCGGTGCCAAAGTCTTTCTGGCAAATGGCAAAACCAACGCCATACCAGTTATCCGGGTCTGCCGCTTCGCGCTGCTTCTTGATCGCGTCGCGGTTTTTCCAGACTTCGTGCACCGAGGCCTTGTCGAGGATCTCGTGCAAGCGCAATGCACCGGCCGGGATCGCACCCTGGGTGTTTTTCATGCCGGAACGCAGAGCGTTCTTGCGACGCAGATCGATCGCGTCAACACCCAGCCGATTGGCGATTTCGTCGACCATCATTTCGGTCGCCGCCATGCTTTGCAGGGTGCCGTAGCCGCGCATCGAACCCGCTTCAACACCGCGCGAGTGATAAGCGGTAACTTGCAGGTCATTCTGCGGCATGTAGTAGATCGACTGCGCTGCCGTGGCACCCACTGCGGCTACCGACGGGCTGTAGTTGATCCGGCCACCGCCGTCGACGCTCATTTCGGAGCGAAAAATCTTGAAGCTGTAATCGTTCTTGTCCACGGCCAATTGGTAGCGAATGTCGAACGGGTGACGCTTGATGCCACTCTGGAACTGCTCGTAGCGGTCGTTGGCCAGACGCACAGGCACACCGGCGCCGTACAGCGCAGCGAGGGCCGCGTAGTAAACGAAGATGTTGTGGTCTTTGGAACCGTAACCCACGGTGTAACCCGGGTGCATGTTCAGGTTGGCCAGGCCGAAGCGCGACGGCGCGATCATTTTCGCGGTATCGGTCGCCGTTTCCAGCGGGCACTGGGTCGCAACGACAAAGTGCAGGGTTTTGGTCTTCGGGTCATACCAGCCGTTGCCGTTGTCCGGCTCCATGGCGGCCGGCTCGATCGACGGAGTCTTGTAGCGCTCATCGAACACCAGCCAGTTGTCCGGCGGCGTGTCGATCTCTTTCTTCATGCGATCGGCGTAGAACAATCCGCGCTCGGTCAGGTTGCCATGCAAATTCGGCGATGCATTCCACACCGGGCGGCGGTTTTTCAGCATCGGGAACAGGATCGAATCCTTGAGGCTGGCGAATTCGTCTTCATCAGCCGAGGTCGGGCCGCCGACGCGCACATAACGGAAGCTGCCGTAGGGGTCACGCTCGTAGAACGGCACTTGAGCACCGTAACGAATCGCCTTGTCATTGAATTTGAGCTGGTTCTTGGCCTGACGGAAACGCTCGAAATCGTTCCAGATCAGGATTGCCACCGGGTGCCCGATGAACATCGGCACTTTGCCTTCCGGCAACAGCGGATCCGGAGCGTGCTCTTCCGGAAAGACGATGCCGTCCTTGTCCAGGTCAGCAGCGGTAACGATGCGATCCGGCTGCAAGTCTGCGCCAAGCCACGACAGGTCGTAGCCGGCATAGATGCGATCAGCCTTGATGGTTTTCAGCAGCATGGCGTGGCCTTGCTGTTCAGGCCAGCCCGGCATGTCCTTGGAACGGATGTCACGGGCGAACACTTTACTGCCGCAGACCTTGGACAGTGCATCGTTACGCTGACGCGCCTTACCGTTGTTGCCGAGCCACTTCTCGGACGGCACGGTGACGCTGTTTTCCATCAAGGCAGCCAGCGCCTGACTGCTGAGCGGCGTGAGCGTGACGCTCACTCCCGCTACCAGCCCGCCCTGAAGGAATGAGCGCCGGGATATTTCACGGTTGGACATGGATCATCCTCTGGACGGTTATTTGTCCGCCCTTCTGGTTATCTACTGGGAATCTCGAGTCTTGCAGAAGCTCTTTCTGGCGAAGCAAAGAGCTGTGTTGACAGTGCAAAGCTGACCGAAAGGTTAACTTTAAAGGTTTCTTGGCTCGCAGCAAACAACCAGTTACATAATTCTGACTAAAGAATCAAAAAATCAATGCGACGTGGCACCGCAGCAAGCCGATAGAAAACTCTGCGCGCAAGATCTTTGCGAATACAAAACTCTGTAGGAGCTGTCGAGTGAAACGAGGCTGCGATCTTTTGATCTGGTTTTTTAATAATCAAAATCAAAAGATCGCAGCGTGCCGCAGCTCCTACAGGGGTATCGTGCAGGGACGTAAATAGGAGAGAGGAAAGAGGAAGGTCAAATTTCAGACACAAAAAACCCCGGTCTTTCGACCAGGGTCTTTGCTATCGATTCCGAATCAACCAATGGTTGCTTTCGGTGCTTCAAGGCGTTCAGTGGGCCTTGAGGCAGATATGGCGCAGCGGACGGGACTCGAACCCGCGACCCCCGGCGTGACAGGCCGGTATTCTAACCGACTGAACTACCGCTGCGTATCGCTTTGAGCTTTCGCTCAAGTAACTCGTTTTGATTGAAAGCTTCGGTGCTTTTCAATCGCGAACCAGACAGCGTCTGACTCGTTAAATATGGCGCAGCGGACGGGACTCGAACCCGCGACCCCCGGCGTGACAGGCCGGTATTCTAACCGACTGAACTACCGCTGCGCGTCGGTGCAGGCACTTTCAGCCTACCCTCTTGCTTTCGCAAGCTACCCGGAAGTGGTGGGTGATGACGGGATCGAACCGCCGACATTCTGCTTGTAAGGCAGACGCTCTCCCAGCTGAGCTAATCACCCGTTTGCATCTCCGAGGCCGCGAAATTTACGCAGGTAGCGAACCTAAGTCAATAGCAGGATTGAAGTTTTTCTGAAAAAGACAAAATCGAGTCATTCCTGAAGAAGCCATCAACCGCAAGACCGCTATCGCGAGCAGGCTCACTCCCACAGAGATCGCAGCTTCGCACCCTACTCGCTGTAGATCATCTTCTTGGTCATGCCGCCGTCAACGACGAATTCCTGCCCGGTGACGAACCCGGCATTCCTCGACAGCAGCCACGCGACCATCGCCGCGACATCTTCAACCGTGCCTACCCTGCCCGCCGGATGCTGAGCGTGATCGGTATCGGCCAACGGTTCGGCACGACGTGCAAACGGGTCCCGCGCATCAATCCAGCCCGGGCTGACGGCGTTGACCCGAATCTCCGGCCCGAGGCTGATGGCCAGCGCGTGAGTGAGGGCCAACAACCCACCCTTGCTCGCCGCGTACGCCTCGGTATCAGGCTCGGACTGTCCGGCACGGGTCGACGCCAGATTGACGATCGAGCCATTGTGCGCCCGCAGATACGGCGCGCAATGCTTGGCCAGTAGCATCGGCCCACTGAGATTCACTGCCAGCACCCGATTCCAGTAGGCCAGATCAAGGCTTTCCAGGGTGATGTTGTGGGGATCAGCCACCGCCGCGTTGCACACCAGCGCATCAAGGCGACCAAACTGCCCCAGCACTTCAGCCACGCCCAGTGCCACCTGACCTTCATCCGCAACGTCCATGGCGATGAACCAGGCGTGTTCGCCCAGCACCTTCGCCACTTTCGAACCGCGCGCACGATCGAGATCGGTCAGGACCACTTGCCAGCCCTCGCTGATCAGCCACGCGGCGATGCCCAGACCAATGCCGCGCGCGGCGCCCGTGACCAGCGCAACGCGGCCATGGGTACCCGCTTTCGCAGTGGACAACTCGATCACAGCGCCGCCAGACCGCGCGCCAGATCGGCTTGCAGATCAGCCACGTCTTCCAGACCGACCGCAACGCGAATCAGACTGTCACGAATACCCGCCGCTTCACGCTCCTGCGGCGCCAGACGGCCGTGGGACGTGGTGCTCGGGTGGGTGATGGTGGTTTTGCTATCGCCGAGGTTGGCGGTGATCGAAATCAACCGGGTGGCATCGATAAAGCGCCACGCGCCCTCTTTGCCGCCCCTGACCTCAAAACTCACCACCGCACCAAAGCCCTTCTGCTGACGCTGGGCAAGCTCATGCTGCGGATGGCTCTTGAGACCGGCGTAATGCACCTTCTCGATACCGTCCTGTTGCTCCAGCCATTCGGCGAGTTGCTGGGCGTTGGCGCAGTGCGCCTTCATCCGCAGGTTCAGGGTTTCCAGACCTTTGAGGAAGATCCACGCGTTGAACGGGCTCAACGTTGGCCCGGCGGTACGCAAGAAACCGACGACTTCCTTCATCTGCTCGCTACGACCGGCAACCACGCCGCCCATGCAACGACCCTGGCCGTCGATGAACTTGGTCGCCGAGTGCACGACGATGTCCGCACCGAGCTTCAGCGGCTGCTGCAACGCAGGCGTGCAGAAGCAGTTGTCGACCACCAACATTGCGCCTTTGGCGTGGGCGATTTCAGCCAGCGCAGTGATATCGACCAGCTCAGCCAGCGGATTGGATGGCGACTCGACGAACAGCAGTTTGGTGTTCGGCTTGATTGCCGCATCCCACGCCGGCAACTCTGCCAGCGGCACATAATCGACTTCGATGCCGAAACGCTTGAAGTACTTTTCGAACAGGCTGATGGTCGAGCCAAACACGCTACGCGAGACCAGCACGTGATCGCCAGCACTGCACAGGCTCATCACCACCGCCATGATCGCGGCCATACCGGTCGCCGTCGCAACAGCTTGCTCGGCGCTTTCCAGCGCAGCAATGCGCTCTTCGAACGCACGAACCGTCGGGTTGGTGTAACGCGAGTAAACGTTGCCCGGCACTTCGCCGGCAAACCGTGCTGCTGCGTCGGCGGCAGTGCGGAACACGTAGCTTGAGGTGAAGAACATCGGATCACCGTGTTCGCCTTCCGGCGTACGGTGCTGACCGGCACGTACGGCCAGGGTATCGAACGCTACGCCTTCGAGGTCGCTATCCAAACGACCGGCATCCCATTCCTGACTCATGCTGTCACTCCTTGCCTGTTCTCGATAAATAAAAAGTCTTTTGCCAGATACAAAACCGGCCCCTCAGGGCCGGTGGAAACTCAGTTGTTATACAGATCGATGATCGCACTGACCGCCTGGGTCTTGACCTTCGAGAGATCATTGCGAGCCTGTTCGATCTTGTCCAGGTACGCCTCATCGACGTCACCGGTGACATACTTGCCGTCGAACACTGCGCAATCGAAGTTTTCGATCTTGATCTTGCCGCCGCCGACCGCTTCGATCAAGTCAGGCAAGTCCTGATAGATCAGCCAGTCAGCGCCAATCAGATCAGCCACGTCCTGAGTCGAACGGTTGTGGGCGATCAGTTCATGGGCGCTTGGCATGTCGATGCCATAGACGTTCGGGAAGCGCACCGCAGGAGCGGCCGAGCAGAAGTAGACGTTTTTCGCGCCGGCCTCACGGGCCATCTGGATGATCTGCTTGCAGGTGGTGCCGCGCACGATCGAGTCATCGACCAGCATCACGTTCTTGCCGCGGAATTCCAGCTCGATGGCGTTGAGCTTCTGGCGTACCGATTTCTTGCGGGCAGCCTGGCCCGGCATGATGAAGGTGCGGCCGATGTAACGGTTCTTGACGAAACCTTCGCGGAATTTCACGCCCAAGTGATTAGCCAGCTCAAGCGCAGCGGTGCGACTGGTGTCCGGAATCGGGATGACCACGTCGATGTCGTGCTCTGGACGCTCGCGCAGGATCTTCTCGGCCAGCTTCTCACCCATGCGCAGGCGAGCCTTGTACACCGAAACACCATCGATGATCGAATCCGGACGCGCCAGGTAGACGTGTTCGAAGATGCACGGGGTCAGGGACGGGTTGGTCGCGCACTGGCGGGTGTGCAGCTTGCCCTCTTCAGTGATGTAGACCGCTTCGCCCGGTGCCAGGTCGCGAATCAGGGTGAAACCGAGCACGTCCAGGGAAACACTTTCCGAGGCGATCATGTACTCGACGCCTTCGTCGGTGTGACGCTGGCCGAACACGATCGGGCGGATGCCGTGCGGGTCACGGAAGCCGACGATGCCGTAACCGGTCACCATGGCCACTACCGCGTAACCGCCGACGCAACGGTTGTGCACGTCGGTCACGGCAGCGAACACGTCTTCTTCGGTCGGTTGCAGCTTGCCGCGCTGGGCCAGCTCGTGGGCGAACACGTTGAGCAGCACTTCCGAGTCGGAACTGGTGTTGACGTGACGCAGGTCGGATTCGTAAATCTCTTTGGCCAACTGTTCAACGTTGGTCAGGTTACCGTTGTGCGCCAGCGTAATGCCGTAAGGCGAGTTGACGTAGAACGGCTGGGCTTCGGCCGAAGTCGAGCTGCCCGCGGTTGGATAACGGACGTGGCCGATACCCATATGGCCGACCAGGCGTTGCATGTGACGCTGATGGAACACGTCACGCACCAGGCCATTGTCCTTGCGCAAGAACAACCGGCCATCATGGCTGGTCACGATACCGGCAGCGTCCTGGCCGCGGTGCTGGAGCACGGTTAGCGCGTCATACAGCGCCTGATTGACGTTCGACTTACCGACGATACCGACGATGCCACACATGCGACGCAACCCCTACTTAATGGATCTGAACTGAACAACACTCACTGTGGCGTTTTGGCCGACGGCAAGAGCTGCTCCTTGAACGGAATTTCAGCGGGTACGCTGATTCCGCTGGCAAGCCACTGACTGCTCCACCCGAGAATCAGGTTTTTGGACCAGTCGGCGACCAATAGAAATTTTGGCACGAGCTGAGATTCTTTCCACCACCCGTCCTGCTGTACCGGCCCCAGGCTCAACAGCCCGACTGCGACGACCACCAGCAGCACGCCACGCGCCGCGCCGAAGGCCATTCCCAGGAAGCGGTCGGTCCCGGACAACCCGGTGACGCGAACCAACTCGCCGATAAGATAATTGATCATTGCGCCCACGATCAGCGTGGCGACAAACATGATGGCACAGCCCGCGATCACGCGAGCCGATGGGGTTTCGATGTATCCGGCGAGGTACTCGGACAATGAACCACCGAACATCCAGGCGACGACTCCTGCGATGATCCAGGTCACCAGCGATAATGCTTCTTTGACGAAGCCGCGGCTCAAACTGATCAATGCGGAGATGGCGATGATTGCAACGATCGCCCAGTCAACCCAGGTAAATGGCACAGTGCAGCCTACAGACGGATAAGGCGGCGCATTTTAGCAGAGCGCATGGCTGTCGGTAAGCTGCGATTTTCAGTGCATTTCAATCGAATCGATAGATCCTAGCCACGCTCGGGCTGGAAGCGCACGACAAAACCCTTGAGGTTCTGCTGACGGCTCAAAAGATCACGCAGACGATCGGCTTCGGCGCGCTCGATCAGCGGACCGACGAACACCCGATTCTTGCCATCGGCTGAACGGATGTAAGCGTTGTAGCCCTGGCTGCGCAGCGTTTTCTGCAGACTCTCGGCGCTGGCGCGGCTCGACAGGCTGGCCAGTTGCACCGACCAGCTGACCGACAGACCATTGGCGTCGACGCGGCTCTGAGTGGTATCAGGCTTGGTTGTCGCTGAAGCGATCGGCTGGGCAGGCGCAGGAATCGGCTTGGACACCGGCGGCGGCGCGGCAGGCTTGGCGATCTGGGCCGGCACAACAGGTGCCGGGGCGATCGGCGCAGAAGGCGCGACTTGCTCGGCGATTTCGTCATCGCTTGGCACGGGCTCTTGCGGCAAGGCTTGCGGCTCGGGAACGGCGACCGGTTCCAACTGCACCTGCGGCACGGCAGGCGCATGCGGAGCAGCCGGGGCCTCTACGGTCACCTGACGCTGTTCGTCCTGACGGGAAAACAGCATTGGCAGGAAAATCACCGCCAGCGCCACCAGCACCAGGGCACCGACCATGCGCTGTTTGTACGCTTTATCCAGCAAAGCCATTTGCCGCTTCCTCCGTGGAGCGCCGGGCCAGCCATTCAAGGGCCTCGGCGACACAATAAAATGATCCGAACAACAGAATCTCATCGTCGCTGGTTGCGACTGCGCACTGCCCTTCAAGTGCGGCGGCAACACTGTCGTAAGACGTGACCGACGCGCCAAGGTTCTGCAATGCCGCATGTAATTCTGCAACCGGACGTGCGCGCGGCGAATCCAAGGGCGCCACGGCCCAGTGCTCGACACTAGCATTCAATTCGCCGATAACACCATCCAGATCCTTGTCCGCCAGCAGACCGAACACCGCCAGACGCTTGCCGACCGGAGGCCGCGAGGCCAGACGTCGAGCCAGATACTCCGCCGCGTGCGGGTTATGACCAACATCCAGCAACAGATTCAGGCGCTTGCCATTCCATTCGAACGAACGGCGATCCAGACGCCCGACAACTCGCGTCGCCCGCAAGGCCGCCACAATCTGCTGTGCATTCCACGGCAAACCGAGCAGCAGATACGCCTGCAACGCCAGCGCGGCGTTTTCCATCGGCAGATCGAGCAGCGGCAAATCATGCAGCTCGACAACCTGACCCTGCGCATCGGTACCGCGCCACTGCCAGTTCTGATCAGTGATGCCGAGATCGAAATCGCGCCCACGCAGGAAGAACGGGCACGCCAGCTCACGCGCCTTGTCGAGCAACGGTTGCGGAGGATTCAAATCGCCACACAGTGCAGGCTTGCCCTGACGGAAGATGCCGGCCTTCTCGAAGGCTACGGATTCGCGGGTATCACCCAGATAATCGGCGTGATCGACACCAATGCTGGTGACCAGCGCGATATCGGCGTCGACCACGTTGACCGTGTCCAGGCGCCCGCCCAGACCGACTTCCAGCACCACAGCGTCGAGCCCGGCCTGCTGAAACAGCCAAAACGCCGCCAGGGTGCCCATTTCGAAGTAAGTCAGGGAGGTTTCGCCGCGCCCGGCCTCGACCGCAGCGAAAGCTTCGCACAGCTGTGCGTCAGTGGCTTCGACGCCATTGAGCTGCACCCGCTCGTTGTAACGCAGCAGGTGCGGAGAATTGTAGACACCAACGCTCAGGCCCTGCGCCCGCAGCAATGAAGCCACGAAAGCGCAGGTCGAACCCTTGCCGTTGGTGCCGGTGACCGTGATCACCCGAGGCGCCGGCTGGCCCAGCCCCATGCGGGACGCTACCTGTTGCGAACGCTCCAGACCCATGTCGATGGCCGACGGATGCAACTGCTCAAGGTAGGCGAGCCACTCGCCAAGGGTGCGCTCGGTCATATGTTGGCAGGCACCGGCGGAACGACGATCGGCTCGATTGGCGCAGCAACGAATGTCGGTGTTGGCTTACCCGTCATTTGTGCCAGCAGGTTACCCAGACGCGGACGCAGTTCCTGACGATGAATGATCATGTCGATCGCACCGTGCTCCAGCAGGAATTCGCTACGCTGGAAGCCTTCCGGCAGCTTCTCGCGCACGGTTTGCTCGATAACGCGCGGACCGGCGAAGCCGATCAGGGCTTTAGGTTCGCCAACAATCACGTCGCCGAGCATTGCCAGACTGGCGGAAACACCACCGTAAACCGGATCGGTCAGCACCGAGATGAACGGAATGCCTTCTTCGCGCAGACGCGCCAGCACCGCCGAGGTCTTGGCCATCTGCATCAGCGAGATCAGGGCTTCCTGCATGCGCGCACCACCGGAAGCGGCGAAGCAGATCATCGGGCAGCGGTTTTCCAGCGCGTAGTTGGCAGCGCGTACGAAACGCTCACCGACGATGGCGCCCATGGAACCGCCCATGAAGCTGAATTCAAACGCCGAAACCACTACCGGCATGCCCAGCAGGGTGCCACTGACGGAAATCAACGCGTCTTTTTCGCCGGTCTGCTTCTGCGCAGCGGTCAGGCGATCCTTGTACTTCTTGCCGTCACGGAATTTCAGACGGTCAACCGGCTCCAGATCGGCGCCCAGTTCGTTGCGACCTTCGGCATCGAGGAAGATGTCGATGCGCGCACGTGCGCCGATGCGCATGTGGTGGTTGCACTTTGGGCAAACGTCCAGGGTCTTTTCCAGCTCCGGACGATACAGCACAGCCTCACAGGACGGGCATTTGTGCCACAGACCTTCAGGCACCGAGCTCTTCTTGACCTCCGAACGCATGATCGAAGGGATCAGTTTGTCTACTAACCAGTTGCTCATGCTTTCTTTCTCCAGTACCGGCGGCTCGAACGCTCTGGTTCGCAGCCCCGCGTATGCCCTTCAGCTAAATTCATGTGTGGCGATGATCAAGGATGGCCGGGTCAGTAAAACTGACCTTCGTACAACCCAAAAACCCTCAGCCTCTTTTGTACCAAGCTGTGGACGGCGGCAGTGTGCCAGCCGTCACATCATGCACAGGCCTAAATGCCCCTGACGGCGCCGATAAACGCCTGAACTTTTGCGTGATCCTTGATGCCCTTGCTCGCCTCTACCCCACCGCTGACATCTACTGCATAGGGTTTTACCCGAGCCACGGCGCCTGCGACGTTTTCAGGGGTCAAACCACCCGCCAGAATCAGCGGCTTGCTCAAACCTTGCGGAATCAATGACCAGTCGAACGCCTCGCCGGTTCCGCCGGGCACGCCTTCGACGTAGGTATCGAGCAACACGCCACTGGCGCTTGGGTAGGCATCGACAGCCGCGGCGATGTCATCGCCGGCCTTGACCCGCAGCGCCTTGATGTAAGGTCGATGCCAACCCTCGCACTCTTCGGCGGTCTCGTCACCATGGAACTGCAGCAGATCCAGCGGCACGGCATCGAGGATTTCCCCCAACTCGCAGCGGCTGGCATTGACGAACAGACCCACGGTGGTCACAAACGGCGGCAAGGCCTTGATGATTTCCCGCGCTTGCTGGACCGAGACTGCGCGCGGACTTTTGGCGTAAAACACGAATCCGATCGCATCAGCCCCGGCTTCGACGGCGGCCAGCGCATCTTCTATGCGGGTAATCCCGCAGATCTTGCTGCGAACGGCTGACATATCGAGAAAAACTCCGAGGCAGAATCCGGGAAAGTCCCGGATGGTAACAAAAGCGTTCGAGGGCGTCAGCCGTCAAGTTCGGAGAAACCCGTAAGGAAATGCGGACCGATAAAACGCTCGGGCAGCGGAAATTCGTCGTGGTACTCGACTTGCACCAGATACAAACCGTAGGGATGCGCTGTCACACCGCCAGACCGGCGCTCGCGACTTTCCAGCACTTCTTTCATCCACTCGACCGGCCGCTCGCCAGCACCGATGGTCATCAGCACGCCGGCGATGTTGCGCACCATGTGGTGCAGGAATGCGTTGGCGCGGATGTCGAGCACGATCATCTTGCCGTGACGGGTCACGCGCAGGTGATGCATCTTCTTGATCGGCGATTTCGCCTGGCACTGGCCGGCACGGAACGCACTGAAATCGTGGGTACCAATCAGATACTGCGCGGCCTCAGCCATGCGCTCGGCGTCCAGCGGGCGGTGGTTCCAGGTGATTTCTTCATTGAGATGGGCCGGGCGAATCTGATCGTTGTAGATCACATAACGATAGCGCCGGGCGATGGCCTTGAACCGCGCATGGAAATTCGCCGGCATCACCCGCGCCCAACTGACACTGATGTCGTGAGGCAGGTTGATGTTGGCGCCCATCACCCAGGCCTTCAGCGAGCGATCGACCTGAGTGTCGAAATGCACCACTTGTCCGCAGGCATGCACACCCGCATCGGTACGCCCGGCGCACTGCAAGGAAACGGGCGCGTTGGCGACTTTCGACAAGGCTTTTTCAAGCGCTTCCTGCACCGTCGCCACACCGGTTAACTGACGCTGCCAGCCGCTGTAGCGCGAGCCTTTGTATTCAACGCCCAGCGCCACGCGGTAAAAGCCGTCGGGGGCCATTTCGGCGACCGGGTTATCTATGTTTGCCAAGGTGGGACAGCCTGCTGTTTTTGCAAAGGCGAGCATTATAAGGCTGTGGACCGGGGATGCCAGAGAGATCTCTGTCGCCTGATCGGGCCTCATCGCTGGCAAGCCAGCTCCCACAGTTTCTGCGGCGCACACAATACCTGTGGGAGCTGGCTTGCCAGCGATGACAATAGCCAGAACAACACACACTCCGCCCCAAACAAAAACGGCAGCCTCACCGGGCTGCCGTTTTGTTTACCGCAGATTTATTAAAGGCTCGAGAGCATTTCCTTGGCTTCGCCGCGCTGCTTCTCATCACCCTCGGTCAACACTTCGTTGAGGATGTCGCGCGCGCCGTCGCTGTCACCCATGTCGATGTAGGCCTGCGCCAGATCAAGTTTGGTGGCTGCTTCGTCGGTGCCCGCGAGGAAGTCGAAATCGTCTTCACCCAGATCATCACCCAGCGCCGCATCGGCCTCGGTGAACGTCGGCTCGGCAATGCTCTGCGACAGGCGATCCAGCTCGGCGTTGACGTCATCCAGTTCGGCGGCAAATGCATCAGGCTCGGCCGCCGGATTGGAGTCCATCTCGTCAGCCAGCGACAGGTCGAAATCGGCTGGCAGCTCCAGATCATCCTGCGGCACATCGGCGACGACGGGTGGCTCTACCGGCGACAGATCCTTCACGCCGTCATCCAGATCCAGCAGGAAGTCATCATCGGCCAACGGTGCCGGAGCAGGAGCCGGCTCAGCGCCAAGGTCCAGATCCAGGTCGAAATCCGACAGATCATCGAGATTCTCTTTGATGTCGGTCTGCTCTTTCAGCACCGATTCAAAGCTCAGATCGTCGTCCGACGGGAACTCGTCCAGTTCGACCGGCGCTTCGGGCTCAACGATTGGCGCCGGCTCAACCGGAGTGATGTTGTCGAGATCGTCCAGACTCAGGTCGAACGCGCTGTCCAGATCGTCCGCAACTGGCGATGGCTCAGGCGCTTCTGGCTCATCCAGCAGCAATTCCTTGACGTAGTGGGCGTCCAGCTCGGCAGCGATGGCGGCGGCTGCCAAACCACCGGCGACCGCTACGGCCATGGCCGGGAAACGGCTTTTCAGCTCTTCGACCTTGGCGAAGTTGTCGCCATTGGCTACCAACTGACGCTCCTGACCTACGAAAGCATCGCGATCGCCCTGCTGACCATAGACTTCCATCAGCTTCAGACGCAGATCACTGCGCTGCGGCTCAAGACTGATGCCCTCTTCCAGCAACGCAGCAGCCTGATTCAGACGTCCGGCGTTAATGTGCGATTGAGCCTTGTCGAGGACATCATCGGAGCGCTCGCCTGCCGGGGCAACCAGCGGTGCGGCGATTGGCTCGGCCATCACGATTGGCGCCACAATCGGGGCGACTACTGGCGCAGGCGTAGGCGCTGGAGCCGGCGTGTTGAGCTTGACGCTCGCGGCCGGGGTTTCCAGACCTTCGAAGCTGCTTTCCGGCAGATCGTGCTCGGCGGAGAACTCTTGTTCCTCAGCCAGAGCGCGCGCCATGCGCACATGCTTCTCGGCTTCCTGCTGAGCTTTGCGGCGACGGGCCAGTAGCAACAGCAACAACAGCAAGACCACGGCACCGCCACCGACCAGACCCAGCAAGATCGGATTGGTCAGCAGCTCGTTGAAGGTTTTTTCGTCATCAGCGGCAGGTGTGGTTTCGACCACCGGCTCGACCACTGGCTCAACTGGCGTCTCGGCCGGTGGTGCAATGGCCGACTCCGGCGTCGGCGCTGCTTCTGCCGGTGTCGCTGGCGGTGTGGCGGCCAACTCGGCAGTGATCGCAGGCACCGCCGGATTGGCGCCTGGCGCAGCACCCGGCCCTTCGGCCTGCATCTTCGCCAGTTGATTGTTTTTCAACTCGATCAGACGCTGCAGCTTGTCCAGCTGACTCTGCAGATCGGTCATGCGGCTTTTCAGTTCCTCGTTGTCACGACGGGTCGTGTCGAGGCTTTCTTGAGTGACCGCGAGCTTGTCGCTCAGGGCCTTGGCGTCGCCCGCCGGGCCTTTGCCGCGGGCCTTGGCGCTTTCAGCGGAAACCAGGCTCAGGTTGTCTTGCGCGACAGACGCAGCGCCAGTATTGCCACGACCACGGTTGGTCGCATCGAGTTGCTGCTGACCGGTGCCAGGCTTGGCCACATAACGACGGCCCTGGCGCCAGGCTTCGTTTTGTGCTGCGACTTCAGCGATGGCCGCCGACTGTGGCAGCGCGGTGCTTTGCACCGAATCCGGCAGACGCAGGACCTGGCCGACTTTCAGGCGGTTGATGTTGCCGCCGATAAACGCATCCGGGTTCAACGCCTGAATGGCCAGCATGGTCTGCTGCACCGAGCCGCCGGTACGGGCCTTCGCCGCGATTTCCCACAGGGTGTCGCGCGGGGTGGTGGTGTATTGCGTCGAGTGCGTGGCGCCGGTGGTCGGCGCCGTGATGGTTTGCGACGGCGCCGGTTGCGCAGCGGCGTCAGCGGTCTGCGGCGAAAACTTCGACGGGTCCAGCAGCACGCTGTAATCGCGCAACAAGCGGCCGTTCGGCCACATCACCTGGACGAGGAATTTCACCATCGGTTCCGACAGTGGCTTGCTCGAGGTCACCCGCAGCACGCTTTTGCCACTGGCGTTAAGCACTGGCGTGAACGTCAGATCATTGAGGAAGGCCTGGCGGTCGACGCCGGCCTTGGCGAAGTCTTCCGGCGAGGCCAGGCTCGGCACCACTTCGGCAGCGGTGAGATCCTTGACGTCGAGCAGCTCGATTTCAGCCACCAGCGGCTGGTTCAGGGTCGACTTCAGGGTCAGCTCCCCGAGCCCGAGGGCATGCGCCATACCGGAGGACAGCGCCGAGGCGGCCGCTATTGCTAACACCAGTTTGCGAACTTGAACCATAGCCTCATCCTTTGTTTGAACGTTCCTCGGCCAGCGAGAAGATGTTGAATACCGCTGCCGTAAGGCATTGCGCGCGACGACGACAGACTGCCGCGCGCGATCATTTCTTTGATGCCCCGGAAAGTCCCGGAGGGTGACTCGTTATCAACTGCTTCGGCCAAGCATAGCGCCCAGCTAGAATCAGTCGACAAATTGTTGCCAAGTATCTTTTACAGCAGGTCTTTTATCAACAACTCGGCAACCTGCACAGCATTGAGTGCTGCGCCTTTGCGCACGTTATCTGACGTCAGCCACAGATTAAGTTCCGCCGGGTCATCGACACCACTGCGAACACGACCGACATAGACCACGTCCTGCCCCACCGCGTCACCGACCGCCGTCGGGTAATCACCGGCATCGACCAGTTCAATGCCCGACGCAGCTTCCAGCGCGGCATTGACCTTTTTCAGGTCGACGGCCTGCGCTGACTGCAAGGTCACGCTAAGGCTATCGCCAAAAAACACCGGGGCTTGAACGCAACTTGCGGAAATCTTTAATAAAGGCTGCGCCAGCACCTGACGCAACTCACGCACCAGGCGTTTTTCCAGTAGCGTATGGCCCTGCGCGTCAGGCGTGCCGACCTGAGCCAGCAGGTTGAACGCCATCTGCCGATCGAAAAACTTTGGCTCCAACGGGCGCATGTTCAGCAGCTCGGCGGTCTGGCGTGCCAGCTCGGCGACGGCTTCACGACCCTGGGCAGAAACAGCCAGATTGGCGGTGACGTTGACGTATTGCAGATCAATCAGATCGAGCAACGGCGCGAGCACTACGGCAAGAGTGGTCGCCGACGGACTCGGGCTGCTGACTTGGAACGGCGCTTTCAAGCCGGCGAGCACAGCAGCATTGGCTTCGGGCACCACTTGCGGCGCCTGATCTGCCGGCAAGGCGCCGGACAGGTCGATCAGCGAGCAACCGGCGGCGTGAACGCGGGCGGCGTAGCTCAGGGTGATGGCTGGACCGGCAGCGAAGAACACCAGTTTGACCTTGCTGAAATCGAACTCGTCGACCTCACGCACGCGCACGTTCTTGTTGCGGAACAGCACCGAGCTGCCGGCGGATTCGCTGCTGGCCAGCAGGTGCAGGTTGCCGACCGGGAAATTACGTTCTTCAAGAATCTGTACGAGGGTTTCGCCGACAGTACCGGTGGCGCCGATCACGGCAATATCAAGGGTCTGGGTCATGGTGCGAGCCTCTGGCGAAACGGGGGGAGCGGCACTTTACCGGGTGACTGGCGCACAGGCAATTTCTGCCGGGATTTGCAGTGTCAGGTCTGGCCTCATCGCTGGCAAGCCAGCTCCCACAGGTTTCAGGTATGTGCATAACATCTGTGTCCCACACAGCCCCCTGTGGGAGCTGGCTTGCCAGCGATGAGGCCAGACATGACACTCAAGAAATTTCAGGCATAAAAAAACCCGCACCTCTCACAAGGCACGGGTTCTTTTATGACTTCAAACGATCAACGCTCAAGCAAAATCCGCAGCATGCGACGCAGCGGTTCGGCCGCGCCCCACAGCAGTTGGTCGCCGACGGTGAAAGCGCCCAGATACTGGGTGCCCATGTTCAGCTTGCGCAGTCGACCGACCGGCACATTCAGGGTGCCGGTGACCTTGGTCGGGCTCAGCTCCTGCATGCTGATCTCGCGCTGGTTCGGTACCAGTTTGACCCAAGGGTTGTGCTGGCTGATCAGCCCTTCGATGTCGGCGATCGGTACGTCTTTGTTCAGCTTGATGGTCAGCGCCTGGCTGTGGCAACGCATGGCGCCAATGCGCACGCAGATGCCGTCGACCGGGATCGGGCTCTTGAAGCGACCGAGAATCTTGTTGGTCTCGGCCTGGGCCTTCCACTCTTCGCGGCTCTGGCCGTTCGGCAGTTCCTTGTCGATCCACGGGATCAGGCTGCCAGCCAGCGGTACGCCGAAGTGTTCGGTCGGGTACGCTTCGCTGCGCATGGCCTCAGCCACACGACGGTCGATATCCAGGATCGCGCTGGCAGGGTCAGCCAGTTGCTCGGCAACAGCGCCGTGGGTCACACCCATTTGCTTGATCAGTTCACGCATGTGCTGCGCGCCGCCACCGGAGGCAGCCTGATAAGTCATGGCGCTCATCCACTCGACCAGACCGGCTTCGAACAGACCGCCCAGCCCCATCAGCATCAGGCTGACGGTGCAATTGCCGCCGATGTAGTTCTTGGTGCCCGCATCGAGCTGCTGGTCGATGACCTTGCGGTTGACCGGATCAAGAATGATGACCGCGTCATCGTTCATGCGCAGGCTGGAAGCCGCGTCGATCCAGTAACCCTGCCAGCCGGCTTCGCGCAGCTTGGGGAACACTTCGCTGGTGTAGTCGCCGCCCTGGCAGGTCAGGATCACGTCGAGGGTCTTCAGCTCTTCAATGCTGTAAGCGTCCTTGAGCGGGGCAATGTCCTTGCCCACGGACGGGCCTTGGCCACCGACATTGGAAGTGGTGAAAAACACCGGCTCGATAAGATCGAAATCCTGCTCTTCCAGCATCCGCTGCATGAGCACGGAACCGACCATACCGCGCCAACCGATCAGACCTACACGTTTCATCGCAACTACACCTTCTTGAAAAGTGGGCCGCTGCTTTGTATTGAATTTCGCAGCGGGCCCGAGAGATTACAGATTCCGCAGCGCGGCGACTACTGCGTCGCCCATTTCCTGCGTACCGACTTTGTTGCAACCGGCCGAATAGATGTCGCCGGTACGCAGGCCTTGATCCAGAACCACGCTGACGGCTTTCTCGATGGCATCGGCCGCGTCATGCAGATTGAAGCTGTAACGCAGCATCATCGACACCGACAAAATGGTCGCCAACGGGTTGGCAATGCCTTTGCCGGCAATGTCCGGCGCCGAACCGTGGCAAGGCTCGTACATGCCCTTGTTGTTGGAGTCGAGCGAGGCCGACGGCAGCATGCCGATGGAACCGGTAAGCATCGACGCTTCGTCAGAGAGGATGTCGCCGAACAGGTTGTCGGTGACGATCACATCGAACTGCTTCGGTGCGCGCACCAGTTGCATGGCCGCGTTGTCGACGTACATGTGGCTCAGTTCGACTTCCGGGTAATCCTTGGCGACCTGCTCGACCACTTCACGCCACAGTTGGCTGGAGGCCAGCACGTTGGCCTTGTCGACCGAGCACAGCTTCTTGCCACGCACCATGGCCATGTCGAAACCGACGCGGGCGATGCGGCGGATCTCGCTTTCGCTGTATGGCAGGGTGTCGTAGGCCTGACGCTCGCCGTTTTCCAGCGTGCGGGTGCCGCGTGGCGCGCCGAAGTAGATGCCGCCGGTCAGCTCACGGACGATCAGGATGTCCAGACCGGCAACGATTTCCGGCTTCAGGCTCGACGCATCGGCCAGTTGCGGGTACAAGATCGCCGGACGCAGGTTGCCGAACAGGCCCAGTTGCGCACGGATTTTCAGCAGACCGCGCTCAGGGCGGATGTCACGCTCGATGGTGTCCCATTTCGGGCCACCGACAGCGCCCAGCAGGACGGCATCGGCAGCGCGGGCACGGTCGAGGGTTTCGTCGGCCAGTGGCACGCCGTGCTTGTCGATGGCCGCGCCACCGATCACGTCATGGCTCAGCTCGAAACCCAGGCTGTACTTGTCGTTGGCCAATTCCAGCACCTTGACCGCTTCGGCCATGATTTCCGGACCAATACCGTCGCCTGGGAGAATCAGAATCTGCTTGCTCATGCTTTCCTCGTGTCTTCAGTCGGTGCGCCCTCAACTGGCGCGCCCGGAAAATTCTTATCGTTCGGCCATCAGTACGATCACATCGGTACTGAACGAGCCGTCGGCATCAATCTCAAAATATTCGCGTACTTCGTTGCCCATCGACTGCTGCAACTGGCGGATCGCGGCGCGCATCACTTCAGGTGTGCGCATGCGCTCGACCCAACTGCTGTATTCCAGACGCAGACGTTGCCGCGCAGTGCTACGCGTATGCAAACCCGCCTCACTGACCTGCCGCAACCACTCGCCGGCAGAATAATCGCGCACGTGACTGGTGTCGCGCAGCACTTCGACGCTTTGCAGGTAAGTGTCGAACAACGGGCTACCCGGCGACAACACATCCACGAACGCCGCCACACCACCCGGCTTCAACACCCGGCGTACTTCGCGCAGGGCCACACCGAGATCGCTCCAGTGATGCGCCGAATAACGGCTGAAGACGAAATCGAACTCGCCATCGGCAAACGGCAGACGCTCGGCGGCCCCGTTGACCGTGGAGATATTGCTCATGCCGCGATCCAAGGCAGCAGCAGCCACCACGTCGAGCATTTGCTGCGACAGGTCGTAGGCGACCACTTCCTTGACCAGCGGCGCCACGTGAAAACTCACATGGCCGGCGCCACACCCCAGGTCCAGCAACCGCGCTTCGCCCTGCCCTGTCAGTTCAGCCTGTAGCAAGGCGAATTCAGTGCCTTGCGCATGAACGGCGCTGCTCAGGTAGGCGGCGGCCTGTTCACCAAATTGCTTTTGTACAACCTGACTGTGCTGGGCGGTGCTGGTCATGGGGACTTTCCTTGAATCTTGTGGTGCTTGTTCCGGCCTCATCGCTGGCAAGCCAGCTCCCACAGTAATTTGCGGTGTTCACAAAACCTGTGGGAGCTGGCTTGCCAGCGATGGGGCCGGCCCTGACTACATCAATCTCGAATCAATCACGCGTCGCGGAACAACCACGGCTGGCTCACGCGATGCTTCGCTTCAAACGTCGCAATCGCTTCGTGGTCCTGCAAGGTCAGGCCGATATCGTCCAGACCGTTGAGCAGGCAATGCTTGCGGAACGCATCGATCTCAAAGTGGTAAACCTTGCCATCCGGACGCGTCACGGTTTGCGCTTGCAGATCGACCTGCAATTGATAGCCCGGCTCAGCCTCGACCTGCTTGAACAATTCATCGACTTCAGCGTCGCTCAAGATGATCGGCAGCAAGCCGTTCTTGAAGCTGTTGTTGAAGAAGATGTCGGCGTAGCTCGGCGCGATGATGCTGCGAAAACCGTACTCTTCCAGCGCCCATGGCGCGTGTTCACGGCTGGAGCCGCAACCGAAGTTCTCGCGGGCCAACAATACGCTGGCGCCCTGATAACGCTCGGCGTTGAGCACGAAGTCCTTGTTCAACGGGCGCTTGGAGTTGTCCTGATACGGCTGGCCAACATCAAGGTAACGCCACTCATCGAACAGGTTCGGGCCGAAACCGGTGCGCTTGATCGACTTCAAGAACTGCTTCGGAATGATCTGGTCGGTGTCGACATTGGCACGATCCAGAGGCGCGACAAGACCAGTGTGCTGGGTAAATGCCTTCATCGTTACTGTGCTCCCTGAATCAATTCACGAACGTCGATGAAACGACCGTTCACCGCCGCCGCAGCAGCCATGGCCGGGCTGACGAGGTGGGTGCGGCCACCGGCGCCCTGACGGCCTTCGAAGTTACGGTTGGACGTCGAGGCGCAATGCTCGCCGGACTCCAAACGATCCGGGTTCATCGCCAGACACATCGAGCAACCGGGCTCACGCCATTCAAAACCGGCCTCAAGGAAAATCTTGTCCAGACCTTCAGACTCGGCCTGCGCCTTCACCAGACCCGAGCCCGGCACGACGATGGCTTGCTTGATGGTCGAAGCCACCTTGCGACCCTTGGCAATCACTGCGGCGGCGCGCAAATCTTCGATCCGCGAGTTGGTGCAGGAACCGATGAACACGCGATCGAGTTGAATGTCGGTGATCGCCTGATTGGCGGTCAAACCCATGTATTTCAGGGCGCGGACGATCGAGTCGCGCTTGACCAGATCCATCTCTTTAGCCGGGTCCGGCACGTTCTGATCAACGGCCAAGACCATTTCCGGCGAAGTGCCCCAGCTGACTTGCGGCTTGATCTGCGAGGCGTCGAGTTCGACCACGGTGTCGAATTTGGCGTCGGCGTCGGACACCAGGTCTTTCCAGGACTCGACCGCCATCTCCCACTCGGCGCCTTTCGGTGCGAACGGACGGCCCTTGACGTAATCGACAGTCTTTTGATCCGCCGCCACCAAACCCACGCGGGCGCCGGCTTCGATGGACATGTTGCAGATGGTCATGCGGCCTTCGACGGACAAATCGCGAATCGCGCTGCCGGCGAATTCGATGGCATGGCCGTTACCGCCGGCGGTGCCGATCTTGCCGATCACCGCGAGGACGATGTCCTTGGCGGTCACGCCGAACGGCAATTGGCCTTCGACGGACACCAGCATGTTTTTCATTTTCTTGGCGACCAGGCACTGAGTGGCCAGCACGTGCTCGACCTCGGAAGTGCCGATACCGTGAGCCAACGCGCCGAACGCGCCGTGGGTCGAGGTGTGCGAGTCACCGCAGACCACGGTCATGCCCGGCAAGGTCGCGCCCTGCTCCGGGCTGATCACGTGGACGATGCCTTGGCGGACGTCGTTCATCTTGAACTCGACGATGCCGTATTCATCACAGTTGTCATCGAGGGTCTGGACCTGCAAACGCGAGACCTGGTCGGCAATGGCTTCGATGCCACCCTTGCGCTCCGGGGTCGTCGGTACGTTGTGGTCCGGGGTCGCAATGTTGGCATCGATGCGCCAAGGCTTGCGCCCGGCCAGACGCAGACCTTCAAAGGCTTGCGGCGAAGTCACTTCGTGAATGATGTGACGATCGATGTAGATCAGCGCAGAGCCATCGTCGCGCTGCTTGACCAAATGCGAATCCCAGAGCTTGTCGTAGAGCGTTTTGCCGGCCATCAGACGGTTCCTCATCAGCTTGTTTCTATGCCCTGGGTATTTGAGAGATTCAATAACCCTTTGGCTTGTGAGGTCGATCCTATGGGGTTAGATTAAATAACTCAAATTCATATTTTTTATGCTTTGGATAACCAACTGGAATACCACCATGGATCTGGCTAACCTCAATGCTTTTATCGCCATCGCCGAGACCGGCAGTTTCTCCGGCGCCGGTGAGCGGCTGCACCTGACGCAACCGGCCATCAGCAAGCGTATCGCCGGTCTGGAGCAGCAACTCAAGGTGCGCCTGTTCGATCGACTGGGTCGCGAAGTCGGCCTGACCGAGGCCGGCCGCGCCCTGCTGCCGCGCGCTTATCAGATTCTCAATGTGCTGGACGACACCCGCCGCGCACTGACCAACCTGACCGGCGAAGTCAGCGGCCGCCTCACATTGGCCACCAGTCATCACATTGGCCTGCACCGCTTGCCGCCGCTATTAAGGGAGTTCACCCGCTGCTACCCACAGGTCGCGCTGGATATTCAGTTTCTCGATTCGGAAGTGGCCTACGAAGAAATACTCCACGGCCGCGCGGAACTGGCGGTTATCACTCTAGCCCCCGAGCCGCACACGCTGGTCAAAGCCACGCCGGTGTGGGATGACCCGCTGGATTTTGTGGTCGCCCCGGAGCATTCGCTGATCAGCAACGGCGCCGTCAGTCTGGCGGACATTGCCGGCCATCCGGCGGTTTTCCCCGGCGGCAACACATTCACACACCATATTGTCCAACGTTTGTTCGAGGCCCAAGGGCTGACGCCGAACATCGCGATGAGCACCAACTATCTGGAAACCATCAAGATGATGGTCTCCATCGGCCTGGCGTGGAGCGTACTTCCGCGCACCATGCTTGATGAACAGGTGGCAAGCATCGCATTGCCGGGCATACAGCTCAGTCGCCAGCTAGGCTATATCGTGCACACCGAACGGACGCTATCGAATGCAGCAAGAGCGTTTATGGCCTTGCTGGATGCACAAATCGATCTGCCAGGGACTCAGGGCTAACTTGTGCTAATCCTATAGTGCCGCTGTCTCTGTGCCTAAATGCCACCACCCGCTCAAGGCCTGTTAACGATGCCGAAATCTGTTGACCGAATTCCGCCGATGCCGCGCATTCAAGCGATTGACCCGCGACATTCCGAGCAGAGCTGGGAGAGCGCGCCGCAATTGCTCGCAGCGCTCAACGGCGCACGGCTCGGCGCCTGGTATTGGGACATCGAGCGCGGTCAGATCAGTTGGTCACGGGGCACGCAGGCATTGTTCGGCTTCGATCCGCGCCAGCCGCTGCCGGCAGATCTCGAATACCTGGATTTGCTGCCGCCCGAAGACCGGGCGAAAACCGTCCGTGCCTTCCACGCGGTGATTGCCGGCGCCCCGCTGGAACAGGCGATGCATCACCGCATCCGCTGGCCCGACGGCAGCCTGCATTGGCTGGAGATCAACGGCAGCCTGCTGCCAGACAAAAACGGCCGCCCCCGAATGATCGGGGTGATTCGCGAAATCACCCACCAGCGGCAACGCGAACAAGCCCTGAGCAGCTCGGAGAAACGTTTCGCCACACTGTTTCATCTGTGTCCGAACATGGTTCTGCTGACCCGCCAGGAAGACGGCCTGATCAGCGAAGCCAACCAGTATTTCGAAAGCCTGTTCGGCTGGCCGGTGCAAAGCGCGATTGGCCGCACCACTCTGGAACTGGGCCTGTGGGTGCACCCTGAGCAGCGCGGCGAACTGGTCAAGAAGACCAAGGCCAAGGGCGAATTGATCAGCATGGAAGTGCAGTTTCGCGCCAGCAACGGGCAGATCCATGACGGCATCCTCAGCGCGCAAAAGGTCGAACTTGAAGGCCAGCCTTATCTGCTGAGCACGTTCCTCGACACCACCGAGCGCAAAGCTGCGGAACACGCCTTGAAAGACAGTCAGGAACGCCTCGACCTGGCGCTGGACTCGGCGCAGCTCGGCACCTGGGACTGGCACATTCCCAGCGGCATGCTCTATGGCTCGGCGCGCGCCGCGCAATTGCACGGACTCGACCCGAAACCCTTCCATGAATCGTTCGACGAGTTTTTCGAAGGTGTGCCCGGCGAGGAGCGCGACAGCATGCGCGACGCCTATCGCAGTCTGCGCGAAGGCCCTGCGGGCAATTATCAACTGACGTATCGCGTGCAATTGCCCGACGGTAGCTCACGTTATCTGGAAAGCCGCGCCCGCCTCTATCGCGACGACAACGGCGCGCCGTTGCGCATGGCCGGCACTTTGCTCGACATCACCGATCAGGTCGAACGCGAACAACGTCTGGTGGCCTCGGAAGAGAAATTCGCCACGCTGTTCCAGGTCAGCCCCGACCCGATCTGCGTCACCCGTCAGGACAGCGGCGAGTTCATTGAAATCAACAACAGTTTCACCCAGACCTTTGGCTGGAGCGCCACCGACGTAATCGGCCGCACCGCCGAAGACATCGGCCTGTGGGACGCGTCGGCGAAAAGTCTGCAACGCATCGAACGGGTGATCCGCGAACAAGGCCTGAGCAACGTCGCGATCATCGTCCAGCACAAGGACGGCCAGTCGTTAACCTGCGTGATTTCCAGTCGGCAAATCAGCGTCGGCGATCAACCGTGCATCGTCACCACATTGCGCGATATCACTCAGCAACAACGCTCGGAAGCGGCCCTGAAAGCCAGCGAAGAGAAGTTCGCCAAGGCGTTTCACTCCAGCCCCGACGCCATCACCATCACCGAGCGCGACACCGGCCGCTATCTGGAGGTCAACGACGGCTTCTGTCGCCTCACCGGCTATCGCGCCGATGAAGTGGTGGGCAAAACCGTGCATCAGGTCGGTATCTGGGCCGAGGAAAAACAGCGTTCGGCCCTGCTCGCCGAACTGCAGATCAAGGGCCGCGTGCACCATCAGGAAATGCTCGGGCGCAACAAGCGCGGGGAAATCCTCACGGTGGAAGTCTCGGTGGAGCCGATCACCCTGAATGAAACGGCGTGCCTGCTGCTGACCGCCCGAGACGTCAGCCTGTTGAAAAACGCTGAAGCACAAATCCGTCATCTGGCTTACCACGATCCGCTGACCAACCTGCCCAACCGTGCGTTGCTGATGGATCGGCTGAGCCAGCAGATCGCCCTGCTCAAACGCCATAACCTGCGCGGCGCCTTGCTGTTTCTCGATCTCGATCACTTCAAGCACATCAATGATTCACTCGGCCATCCGGTCGGTGACACCGTGCTGAAGATCATCACGGCGCGGCTCGAAGCCAGCGTGCGCATGGAAGATACGGTGGCGCGCCTGGGCGGCGATGAATTCGTGGTGTTGCTCAGCGGCCTGGAGGGCACGCGCAATGAAGTCAGCTTGCAGGTACGCGAACTGGCCGACACCCTGCGTGAACTGCTGTCGGAGCCGATGTTCCTCGACGGCCAGCGCCTGCAAGTGACACCGAGCATTGGCGTGGCGCTGATCCCCGATCACGGCTCGACCCCGACCGACCTGCTCAAGCGTGCCGACATTGCCCTTTACCGAGCCAAGGATTCCGGGCGCAACACCACGCAGATGTATCACAACACCATGCAGAAAGCGGCCAGCGAACGCCTGCGCATGGAGACCGACTTGCGCCTGGCGCTGTCGCGCGGCGAATTCAGGGTGCATTTCCAGCCGCAAATCGACGCGCAGGACAACCGCATCATCGGCGCCGAAGCCCTGGTGCGCTGGAACCACCCGAAACTCGGCGCACAGTCACCGACCGAGTTCATCAAGGTTCTGGAAGACAGCGGTCTGATTCTGGAAGTCGGCACCTGGATACTCGATGAAGCCTGTGCGGCGTTCAAACAACTGATCGCCCTGAAACTGGTCGACCCGCTCAATTTCAGCTTGTGCGTCAACATCAGCCCGCGACAGTTTCGCCAGAACGACTTCGTCGAGCGTATCGAACACAGCATGGTCAGCCACGGCCTGCCGTGCTCGCTGCTGAAACTGGAGATCACCGAAGGCATCGTCATCCAGAACCTGGAGGACACCATCAGCAAGATGCGCCGCCTGAAAAAGCTCGGTGTGAGTTTCGCCATGGACGACTTTGGTACCGGTTATTCATCGCTGACTTACCTCAAGCGTTTGCCGGTTGATACGTTGAAAATCGACCAGTCGTTCATCCGCGATGCGACCACTGACCCGAACGACGCAGAGATCATCCGCGCCATCGTTGCCATGGCCCGCAGCCTGGAACTCGAAGTGATTGCCGAAGGCGTGGAAACCCCGGAGCAGCTTGCGTTTTTGCAGGGCTTGGGTTGCCATTTGTATCAGGGTTATCTGCACAGTCGGCCATTGCCGCTGGAGGGCTTGAAAAAGCTGCTGGCATAACGCGCTCAGCTTGCACCAGGCCAACAATTGCCAGTGTTGGCGGCAACCTGTAGGGTCGCGTTTTTTGCGCCGTTTCGAGATCAATCATGCAGGATGCAACCCTCCCCCGCCCGGCCCTGCTGGGCATCGACCTTGGCACCACCAACAGTCTTATCGCCGTCTGGCAGGACGGTCAGGCCCGGTTGATTCCCAACGCCCTCGGCGACGTGCTGACGCCGTCGGTGGTCAGCCTCGATGAAGACGACACGATTCTGGTCGGCAAAGCCGCGCGCGCCCGACTGACTACGCACCCGGAACGCAGCGCCGCTGCTTTCAAGCGTTTCATGGGCAGCGACAAGCAGATTGAACTCGGCAGTCGTCAATTCAGCCCCGAAGAATTGTCGGCACTGGTGCTCGGCTCACTCAAGCAGGACGCCGAAGCCTTTCTCGGCCACCCGGTATCCGAGGCAGTGATTTCCGTACCGGCGTATTTCAGTGACGAACAACGCAAACGCACGCTGTTTGCCGCCGAGCTGGCTGGTTTGTCCGTGACGCGCCTGATCAACGAGCCGACCGCTGCCGCCATGGCCTATGGGCTGCATGAGCAGAAGTTCGAACGCACGCTGATTTTCGATCTGGGCGGCGGCACCTTCGATGTCACGGTGCTGGAATATGCGCTGCCGCTGATCGAAGTGCATGCGTCCACCGGCGACAACTTCCTCGGCGGCGAAGACTTCACCGCCGCGCTGTTGCAGGCCTGCCTCAAGGCCTGGCAATTGACCCCGTCAATGGTCGATGCGCAAGGCATGGCCAGCCTCGGTGACGCGCTGGAGCAGCTCAAGTGCAAACTCGGTGAAGGCACGCAGCATTTGAGCTGGCGCCACGCCGACAAGACATTTGAATGGTCGCTGGATGAAGCCGCTGCGGTGAAGATCTGGGAGCCACTGCTCGGCCGTTTGCGCGCACCGATCGAACAAGCCCTGCGCGATGCCCGGCTCAAACCGCGTGATCTCGACAGCCTGGTATTGGTAGGCGGTGCCACGCGAATGCCGGCGGTGCAGCAGATGGTCGCCACGCTGTTCGGGCGCCTGCCTTATCGTCATCTGGATCCCGACACCATTGTCGCGCTCGGCGCGGCGACGCAAGCGGCGTGCAAGGCGCGCGACGGTGCGGTGGAAGAGCTGATCCTGACGGACGTCTGCCCTTACACATTGGGTATCGAGACCATGCGCGGCAAGGGGATCGAAGGCGCCTTCTCGCCCATCATCGAGCGCAACACCATCATTCCAACGTCCCGGGTGGAGCGCTATTACACGACGCATCCGCGGCAGGAAAAAATCCGCATTGCGGTGTATCAGGGCGAACGTCCATGGGTACGCGACAACATTCTTATCGACGCTTTCGATGTCACGCTGATGCCCACCGAGCACATCCAGCAACTGGATGTGCGTTTCAGCTACGACATCAATGGCTTGCTCGAAGTTGACGTCACCCTGCTGGAAACAGGTGCACGGTACAGTCACAGCATCGACCGCAGCCCCACCGGACTTGATGAACAAGCCCGACAAAACAGTCATGAGCGGCTCGCCGCGCTCAAGGTTCACCCGCGCGATGCATTACCCAACCGCACGCTGCTGGCACGCCTGGAGCGCGCATGGATGCAGAGCCTGGGGACGGAACGCGAGCGCATTGCCGAATGGCTGCACAGCTTCACCACCGTGCTCGGCGGCCAGCAATCGTCAGAGATCGCCAGCCACCGCTCACAGCTCAACAGCGCGCTGGATGAGTTGCGCCTCTAGCCAATGAGCCGGCGCAACGCTGCCTGCAACCCACCGGACAAAGGATCCTCACGGAAACTTTCCGGTGGCACGCCGTAGCGATTGGGCAGCTTCTCGCCAGGAAAACCGAACAGCACCAGCGGCAGAAACGGCAAAACCGGTGTCAGCCCCGCGAGCACCAGAAAGGTCGCGACGCCGCGGCCCATGTCGTGCAGGCGCCGCAGCATGGCGCTGAGCAACAGCAGCAGCGCCACGGCCAACACAACGAAGGCCGAAGTCATTGAGCCGCTGAACAATGCCAGCAGCGGCGTCAGCAACACGATACCGATCACTTGCCCGATAAATGCCTCACGCCCCAGCCGTGTGCCCAGACGCCAGAACGCCGTGGCGGCAACTGGACGTGTGTCGGCCTTGGCCAACAACAAGCGCTCCGACCACGACAGCAATGCGCTGAAGGCAAACCGTAAACCGAGCCCGTTCTGCGTATCGTCCTTGGCGCGTTGCAGGCGCATCAGGGTTTTCTGGCGCGGCACGCCGGCATTGCCGTAAAGCACCAGGTCCTTGAGCACGTCGAGCGCCAGGTAAAACCCATCGATGTCGTAAACGCCTTCGTCTTCCAGAGCCTCGCGTGGTGGGCGCGTTGGCTCGCCTTTGATCAGACTGTGGCGGAAACCGTCGAACCAATCCTGGGGATTGACGACTTCAGTCATTCTGTCGAGCAGGAAGCGCCGCTGTTTGGCGTCGAACAATCCGCAGTGATAGAGCACGGCCGTCAACAGCATCCGCCCAAGCAGATCGTCGTCAAATGCACTCAAATCGCTGCGCATGCATTCGAACAGGCGGTCGTTGCTCAACAGTCGCAGGCTGGCGAGCGCTTCCTGCACACCGCACATTTGTCGGGCCAGCAGCGCATGCACCGGGTCCGCCGTTTGCAGCAGGCCAAGCAAGCCCTCGCAGTTACCCTGCTCACGCAACAAGCGTTGCAATAACGGCTGCAACCGGCTGAGCGGATGGGCCGGGTTGTAAGGCAGTTGCTCCAGCAGTCGCACGTCGATCAATGGCAACCAACGCTCGGCTTGCCCCAGCAACACCAACAGAAACAGCGTTTGAGCGTGCCATTGCCACAGCGCCTCAGCCGCCCCCGGCGACGGCAACTCTACATCGCCCTGACTCAGTTGCAGCAGCAGCGCCAGCTCTGACAAATCGAGGGTGGCGCGCGCATCGTTCAGTTTGAAATCTTCGGCAATGCGCTCAAGCGCGGTGCGACTGTAAGGACGCAATCTGCGTAACCAGAGTCGGCAGAGGCTGTGCGCAAAACCTTCTTTCAGGGCTTCGGGCAGTTGTGGCAAAACCGCGTTCGCATCGGTGTAGGCACTCATCGCCAACGGGATCGGTGCTTGCGTCAACCAACGCACATGCTGCTCGGCCTGTTGCTTGAATCCGCTCAGCACCAACGCCTCAAGGGCATCCACCGAAAACGGTTCGTCGAGCATTTGCTGTAACAGCGGCACGTCACCGCGATGCAGTGCCCAGGCATGTCGATAGAGGCGCTGCAACCTTGGGTCGTCATGGTTGCCAAGCAACAGTGCCAGCAACGGCAGTTCATCGTCGGCCATGCGCCAGTCGACGAAGGCCTTGGCCAGGCCCTGAAGTTCGAGGCCGCCAATCCCCAGCCATCGCGCCAGGGTTTCCGGTCTTTGTGAAGGGCTGCCATATTGCTGACTGACATGGTCGAGCTCGCGGGACCAGCCACTGAAAACCTGCGCTCGATCAAATGCCTGAATCAGCAGAGGCAGAAAGTCAGGCTGACGTTCTGCGCACATTGCCATCAAGTGGCTTTCAGCCTTCGGATGACGATGCTCCTGCCAGAGCCGGATCCAGCACGGCCACGCCTGATCGTCCAGGCCCAGTAGAGTGCTTTGGCAGGCGAGCAGGTAGAGCCAATCGACATCCTCAGGATGTTTGCCCTGCTGCTCTTCGCAACACTGCAGCCACCCTGCACCACCCATGCCCGCCTGAGTGAACTGCGTCACTAACCGCTTGATGTACATTTCATCGTTCGGCAACGGCAGGCAGGTGTGCCGACTGGCAAAGTCGGCGAACTCATGGAGCGGACGCTGAGAGAAGATGAAATCCAGACTGCGCGCGTACCACAGGGATTCGGTCTGCGCGGCTTCTGACCAGGCGCTCATCAGATCCGTATCGAACGGATCACCCGCCTTGATCCGTTGCAGAAATGCTTCGACACGCTCTGCGTCGTCGAACGACAGATCCAGCAACTGCTGGTCCCAGGCCATGCGCTCGGCCAACAGGTTCGCGCAACGATAGGACAGCGGCCCGGCGTCAGCCAGCCGATGGTACAAGCCCCAACTGAGGTCATCGAGAGACTCGAGCGGCAGTTGATCCAGCCCTCGGATAAACGCCTGCCACGCTGCAAAGTCGAAGCGCCGTAGAGGATCGTCAAGCAACTCGCAGAAATCGACGAAGGCCTGCGGCACCTCGATGATTGTCTGTTCCGGCTCTGCGTATTCCTCGAATTCTTCTGGTTCTTCTTCATCGCCTTCGCGCGCCAGACGCAGCGCTTTTTCGTAGGCCATGCGCAGCGCCTGAAAACCTTCGGGATCGGTCTCCGGGTGATGTTCCGGCAGGCGTGTGCGGTAGGCGTTGCGAATGAGGGTTTCGTCGGTGGTGGGCTCGATGCCCAAGCGGATCCAGCAACTCATGACCAGTCGAACTCCTTGAGCGATTCGGGACGTTGCGACAGATCAAGCGCCATCTGCCAAGGCAAGTCCGCGAGGAACTGCGGGATGTTCCGGTCGAGCCCACGGGCAATCAGCAGGTTATGCGAACTCTGCCCTTGTCGATCCAGTTCAAACGCCAGCTCATCGTCACTTTTACTTAAGCAACACCAGAAGGAACGGCCGACAAGGAAGCCATTGAAGTAAGCCATCCAGCTGCCGTAATGGTATTGCGCTCTGACGGCCAGACGACCATGCAACCAATTGCTTTCTACCAGATCGATCCACTGGTTGCGCACGGCGCAACGCAAGAGAAACCCCATCCGCCCGTAGTCCCAGGACAAGATCCCACCCGGCCCGCAACTGCCAAACGTGCGACTGGCAAACTCATGCAGGATGCGCTCTCGCGATTCGAGGCGCTCAAGCAATGCCTGCCACTCACCCGGCAGACAACGCTGCCACGCCCGATAAGCCGCTTCGAGGTGCGTGGCGTGGCCGTCATCGGCCATACGCTCGATCATGTCGAACAACTGCTGCCGGTTGTCGATGCCCCAGCTGTCTTTAAGATCGATGTAGTTGTCGTCGCAGAAAGCCGGATCGTCGTACCCGGCTCCAGGATTGAGCGCCGCCATCGGTGCAGACAGGGCACACAGCCAACGCTGTTGAATCTCATCCATGAAAAAGGCTCCAGGCCGACCGAGTGAGTAATAGGAGGTCGGCAAAACTGCGGCGGATTGTAGAGAAACCGCCGCCGGGCGGCAAAGCCGGTTTTCAGCGCACACAAAAAAGGCCCCGACGTATCGGGGCCTTCGTTCAGCGGCTCAACGCTTGTTCAGACGCTTGTGTGTCTGCGCGTGAATCAGTGCTGCAGAACCGGTTTTTGCGTCCCGTTGATCGGGATGCGTTTGGCCTTCGCTTCTTCCGGGATCACCCGCAACAGGTCGATGCTCAGCAGACCGTTGCTCAGATCGGCAGCCTTGATCTCGATGTGATCGGCCAGACGGAAGGACAGCTTGAAAGCACGCTGGGCAATGCCCTGATGCAGGAACGTCACGCCTTCGTTGGCATCACGCTTGCCACCACTGATGGTCAACACGCCCTTCTCGACTTGCAGCTCCAGGTCTTCTTCCTGGAAACCGGCCGCGGCTACGACGATGCGGTATTGATCGTCACCGTGTTTTTCCACGTTGTAGGGTGGATAGCTGCTGCCGGGCTCGTTGCGCAGGGCCGTTTCGAACAGGTCGTTGAAGCGGTCGAAACCCACCGAGGAACGGAACAGTGGCGCGAGGGAAAATGCAGTACTCATGGTTCAAATCTCCTGAAAACAATCAGCAAGGTTTTTTATCTCCGCGACCCGAATTCGGCATCGCGTAACCCTTAGATAGGGACCGCTGATTTGATTTCAAGAGAGTATTTGCAGATTTTTTTCAGGCCACTTCGGCGACCGGCAGACCGAGTAAACGCGAGACGTGATCCGGTTCCGTCTCACGGCGCAGCACGGTAAACAGCTCGGTCGCTTCAGGGTAATTGCGCGTCAACATGGCCAGCCACTGCTTCAAACGGCCCGGCGATTGACGCGCGGTCATCTGCGCTTTGGCTTGCAGCCAGAAATCCTGGATCAGAGGCAGCAGCTCGGCCCAGGTCATCTCGACCACTTCCTCACCGGCGCGTGCAGCGGCGATTTGCCTGGCCAGATCCGGCCTCGAAACCAGGCCGCGACCAAGCATGATGTCTTCCACGCCGCTGATTTCGCGGCAACGACGCCAGTCCTCGACGCTCCAGATATCACCGTTGGCGAACACCGGCACCTTGACCACTTCCTGCACGCGCGGGATCCATTCCCAGTGCGCAGGGGGTTTGTAACCGTCCATTTTGGTCCGGGCGTGAACCACGATGTGCTCGGCACCGCCTTCGGCCAGCGCCGTGGCACAGACCAGCGAGCCATCCGGGCTGTCGAAGCCCAGACGCATCTTGGCCGTGACGGGAATGTGCGCAGGTACGGCGCGACGCACGTGCTCGACGATCTGATTGAGCAACTCGGGCTCTTTAAGCAGCACCGCACCGCCACGGGATTTATTGACTGTTTTGGCCGGGCAGCCGAAGTTGAGGTCGATCACTTCGGAGCCGAGTTCGCAAGCCAACGCAGCGTTTTCCGCCAGACACACCGGGTCAGAACCCAACAGCTGAACACGCAACGGCACACCGGACGCGGTGCGGGCACCGTTGAGCAGTTCCGGGCCGAACTTGTGAAAGTAGGCTGGGGTGAGCAACTGGTCATTGACGCGAATAAATTCGGTCACGCACCAGTCGATGCCGCCAACACGGGTCAGCACGTCGCGAAGGATGTCGTCGACCAACCCCTCCATGGGCGCCAGAGCAATTTGCATGGGGAAAACACTACTTGAGGAAAAACGTGCGGCAGTTTACTGGATTGCGCAGGTTAAACCCACGACCACCTGTAGGAGCTGCCGAAGGCTGCGATCTTTTGATCTTGTCTTTAAAAACCAACATCAAAAGATCGCAGCCTTCGGCAGCTCCTACAGGGATTTACGCTGATTCTGGGGTTTGGATCGCCGGGCCATAGCCTTCGATGAACTCCGCCGGCATGCGCTTGGGCTTGCCGGTGGACAGTTCGATGCAGACGAATGTGGTCTGGGCGCGCAGCAGCGTGGTCTGGTCGCTTGGGCGGATCAGCTGGAAATGCCGGGTCATTTTCAGGCGTTGATCCCAATCGACGATCCAGGTCGCCAATTGCAGCTCGTCGCCTTCATAGGCCGCCGCCAAGTAATCGATCTCGTGGCGCACCACGGCCATCGCGCGATCCAGCCGCCGGTACTCGACCAGATCCAGCCCCAGACGCTGCGAGTGGCGCCAGGCGCAGCGTTCGAGCCAGGTCACGTACACCGCGTTGTTGGCGTGCCCCAGCCCGTCGATGTCCTCGGCGCCCACTTGCAGATCAATGGTAAACGGCGTCGCCCGATCCCAGCCCATGCCCCACTCCCGGTCAGATTATTCAACCGGGGCAGTGTAACGGATGCTCACGCCGATTGGCGCGCCTGAAGGCTGCGGCCGGTCAGCAGTGATAACACACCATCAATCACCCGAGGGTCGGCCAGCACGCGCTGATGACCACCGCTCTCGAGGCGCAACAAGCGGCTGTCGAACCAGGATTCGTGGATCAATTGCGATTCCTTGACCGAGACAAAATTGTCGTCCTCGGCATGCACGATCAGCCCGGGCATATCCAGTTGATAGTGCGCGACGTCAAGGGTGGCGGCACGCATGCCGACATCTTGCTCAACCTGGCGAATGAAGGCGGAACGCGCTCGGGGCGGCATTCCCACGTAGCGGGCAAAACCGCGCAGCACGCCAAGAATGCGAGCAGGGGCGGCGATGCTGACGAGGGTTTCGGTACGCAGGCCCAATTGCACGGCGAGCATCGCACTGGCGCCGCCCATGGAGTGACCGATAACAGCTTGCAAGGGCGGCAGTTCGGCAGCAGCTTCAAGCATGGCGCGGGCAAACAACACAACGTTGGCCTCACGCCCCGGCGACCGACCGTGGGCCGGGCCGTCGAGTGCAACCACCGTATAACCAGCGTCGACCAGTGCGGTGATCAGTGCAGCAAATTGAGTGGGTCGCCCTTCCCAACCGTGCATCAGCAACACCGTCGGACCGTGCCCCCAGCGCAGTGCGGAGAGGCCGAAGCGCAAAGTGATCCGTTCGGAATTGGCCAGCAGCGGCAACTCCCAATCGCGCAGCGGCAGAGTGCGCGGCGTCATGAACGCCAGGCGCATTTTGCTCGCCACCCGTTGCGGTGCAATCCAGCCCAAGGTGCCATTAACGCCACGAACCCACTTCAACGTGTTCATCGCTCTCTCCTCAGGCGTGCTGCCTTCAGGTCAACGCACCGCCGACTTGGCAGCGCGCAGCAATCGATCGGATAAGTCTCCGGGGCCGAGCGCTCTTGCGAGTGCCAGACCACCCACCATCAAGGCCACGTCGGCCAAAGCTTTGTCGGTGTCCTCAGGGCTGGACGCCAACTGCGCAATCATCAATTCCAGATGTTCGTTCAGCGCGATGCGGAACGACTCCGGCAAACGGCCCAGTTCGCCAATGGAGGCAGGAATCGGACAGGCCGATTCGCTGGAATCGCGGTGCTTGCGCGACAGGTAGAACGCAGCGACCAGCGCACGGCGTTCTTCGCCAGTCAATTCGGTGTCCATGTCGGCAATCAGGTCGCGCCGCCGACCCAGCAACTGCTTGAACGCTTCGAGCATCATCGCGTCCTTGCTTTCGAAGTGCGCATAGAAGCCACCGACGGTCAGGCCGGCTGCACCCATCACTTCGCCCACGCTAGGGTCTGCCGGGCCGCGCTGGATCAGTGCGGCGCTGGCAGCCTTGAGGATGCGTTCGCGGGTTTGAGCTTTTTTATCGTTCATCGTTGCCTCCGAATATTACGACTAGAATATTATTCGCATAATAATATTCTGCAAGTCAAGGATATGACCGCTGGTCTGAAGCACAGTGTAAGGAAAAAGGAGAGTTGGCCAAACGCCAGACAAACAAAAGGGCCATTCAATAATTGAATGACCCTTATAAAATCCCGCAGAGCGGGTAATCGTGGCGTCCCCTAGGGGACTCGAACCCCTGTTACCGCCGTGAAAGGGCGGTGTCCTAGGCCACTAGACGAAGGGGACACAAACCCTTCTATACAACTGATCAGTGCTGAGATCTGATCGATTCAAGGCCGGTGTGGCCAGACCTTGAACTTGTAAAATTGGTGGAGCTTAGCGGGATCGAACCGCTGACCTCCTGCATGCCATGCAGGCGCTCTCCCAGCTGAGCTAAAGCCCCGGATTTTTCGCCTCGCGGCGGAGTGACATCTTGCAACATCACTTCTGTAAAACTGGCGTCCCCTAGGGGACTCGAACCCCTGTTACCGCCGTGAAAGGGCGGTGTCCTAGGCCACTAGACGAAGGGGACGCAAACCCTTCTATACAACTGATCAACGCTGAGTGTTGATCGCTTCAAGGCCGGTGTGGCCAGACCTTGAAGTGTAAATTGGTGGAGCTTAGCGGGATCGAACCGCTGACCTCCTGCATGCCATGCAGGCGCTCTCCCAGCTGAGCTAAAGCCCCTCATCGTTGATGTCATCGCTGAGGACGGGGCGAATCTTAATGGCGCTTCCGAGGGCTGTCAAACTTATTTTTAAAATATTTCAAAGTTTTTTGCCGACATAACAATCACTTACCGCCCTCCCCCCGTAAATTCGGGAGGTTTACAACCTACGCAGACTGTAGGAGCTGCCGCAGGCTGCGATCTTTCGATCCTGTTTTTAAAAACCAACGTCAAAAGATTGCAGCGTGCCGCAGCCCCTACAGGGGATCAGGCGATAGCGCCCAGCAGTTTTTCCCACTCTTTGTTTTCTTTCTTCGACACACCGCCCAGCAGGTCGATCGCCTGACGCAGACGGAAGCGGGTCAGGTCCGGCCCGAGGATTTCCATCGCATCGAGCACCGACACCGAACTCGCCTGGCCGGTGATTGCCGCGAACATCAACGGCATCGCATCACGCAGTTTCAGCTCCAGCGACTCAACCACGGCCTGAATCGTCGCGGTGATGCTGTCCTTCTCCCACTGACGCAGGCTTTCCAGCTTCCACAGAATCAACTGCATCAACTGCCGAACCTGATCGCCCGAGAGCTTTTTCGATTCAAACAGCTTGGCATCCGGATTCACGCCGCCAGCGAAGAAGAACCCGCCCAGCGGTGCAACCTGACTGAAGGTTTCTACGCGACCCTGAACCAGCGGCGCGATCTTCATCATGTATTCCGGGTTCAGCGCCCAGGTCTGCAAGCGGCTGGCGAACTCTTCCACCGGCAGATCACGCAGCCACTGGCCGTTGAGCCACGACAGTTTCTCGATGTCGAAGATCGGCCCGCCGAGGGACACACGCTTGAGGTCGAAGTTGTCGACCATTTCCTGCAGCGAGAACTTCTCGCGCTCGTCTGGCATCGACCAGCCCATGCGGCCCAGGTAGTTGAGCATCGCTTCCGGCATGAAGCCCATGCGCTCGTAGAAAGTCACCGAGGTCGGGTTCTTGCGCTTGGACAGCTTGCTCTTGTCCGGGTTACGCAGCAGCGGCATGTAGCACAGCTCCGGTTGTTCCCAGCCGAAGTACTCGTAAAGCAGGATCAGTTTTGGCGCCGACGGCAGCCATTCTTCGCCGCGCAGTACGTGGGTGATGCCCATCAAGTGATCGTCGACCACGTTGGCGAGGAAGTACGTCGGCAGGCCGTCGGTTTTCATCAGCACCTGCATGTCCATGCGGTCCCACGGGATCTCGACATCACCACGCAGCATGTCCGGCACCACGCAGACGCCTTCGCTCGGCACTTTCATGCGGATCACGTGGGGCTCGCCAGCGGCCAGACGAGAAGCGACTTCTTCCTTGGACAGCAGCAGCGCGCGGCCGTCGTAACGTGGAGTTTCGCCACGCGCCTGTTGCTCGGCGCGCATCTGGTCCAGCTCCTCTGCCGTGCAGAAGCACGGGAAAGCGTGACCCAGCTCAACCAGTTGCTGGCAATATTTCTGGTAGATATCGCCACGCTCGCTCTGACGATACGGGCCGTGCGGGCCGCCGACGTCCGGGCCTTCGCTCCACTCGATGCCGAGCCAGCGCAGGGCATCGAAGATCTGCTGTTCGGACTCGCGCGTCGAACGCAACTGATCGGTGTCTTCGATCCGCAGGATGAACTCACCGCCATGCTGCTTGGCAAAGCAGTAGTTGAACAATGCGATGTAAGCGGTACCTACATGGGGATCGCCGGTAGGCGATGGCGCGATGCGAGTGCGGACGGTGGTCATGGCATGTCTCGAAAAGAATGAAAAGCAAAGATCAATAAGCGGCGAATGGTAACAGGCGACACCCGCCCCGCTCCAGCGGGCACGGCATTTAAGCCAGGTTTGTGTCTGTCAGGCCCGCTGGCCGCGATGAGGCCGGATAATTCACCGCACGATCAAACAGCCAGAAGACGCTCGCGCAGCTTGGCAATTTCATCACGCATCTGCGCCGCTGCTTCAAACTCCAGGTCCCGGGCAAGCTGATACATCTTCTCTTCCAGCGCCCGAATCCGCTTGGTGATCTCGCTTGGCGAGCGCAATTCGGCCTCGTACTTGGCGTTCTCTTCGGCTGCCTTGGCCATACCCTTGCGCTTCTTACTGCGCGAGCCGGGCACCGTGGCGCCTTCCATGATGTCGGCAACGTCCTTGAATACGCCTTTAGGCGTGATGCCATTGGCCAGGTTGAAAGCGATCTGCTTGTCGCGACGGCGTTCGGTTTCGCCAATCGCGCGCTCCATCGAACCGGTAATGCGATCGGCGTAGAGAATCGCCCGGCCATTGAGATTACGCGCCGCACGGCCGATGGTCTGGATCAGCGAGCGCTCAGAGCGCAGGAAGCCTTCCTTGTCGGCATCGAGGATCGCTACCAGCGACACTTCCGGCATGTCCAGGCCTTCACGCAACAGGTTGATCCCGACCAGTACATCAAAGGTGCCGAGGCGCAGATCGCGGATGATTTCAACCCGCTCGACGGTGTCGATATCCGAGTGCAGATAACGTACGCGCACGCCGTGATCGGCGAGGTAATCGGTCAAATCCTCCGACATGCGCTTGGTCAGCGTGGTGACCAACACCCGTTCTTCCAGCGCCACACGCTTGGTGATTTCCGAGAGCAGATCATCAACCTGAGTCAACGCCGGACGGATTTCGATTTGCGGATCCACCAGGCCGGTCGGACGCACCAGTTGCTCGACAACGCGACCGGCGTGTTCCGCCTCGTAATTGCCCGGCGTGGCCGAGACAAAAATCGTTTGCGGGCTGATGCCTTCGAATTCGTCGAAACGCATAGGCCGGTTATCCAGCGCCGACGGCAGCCGAAAACCGTACTCCACCAAGGTTTCCTTACGCGAGCGGTCACCTTTATACATCGCGCCGACCTGCGGCACGCTGACGTGGGATTCGTCGATCACCAGCAAGGCGTCGGCCGGCAGGTAGTCGAACAAGGTCGGCGGCGCCTGACCGGAGTCGCGACCCGAGAGATAGCGCGAGTAGTTTTCGATGCCGTTGCAGTAGCCCAGTTCGAGAATCATCTCCAGATCGAAACGGGTGCGCTGCTCCAGACGCTGGGCTTCCACCAGTTTGTTGTTGCTGCGCAAGTATTCGAGACGTTCCTGCAACTCGACCTTGATCCCCTCGATGGCGCCAAGCAGGGTTTCGCGTGGCGTCACGTAGTGGCTTTTCGGGTAAAAAGTGAAGCGCGGCATCTTGCGGATGACTTCGCCGGTCAGCGGATCGAACGCGGAAATACTTTCGACCTCGTCATCGAACAATTCGATGCGGATAGCCTCAAGATCCGATTCCGCCGGGTAGATGTCGATCACATCGCCGCGTACGCGAAAGGTCGCGCGGGCAAAATCCATGTCATTGCGGGTGTATTGCAGGTCGGCCAGACGTCGCAGCAGCGCACGCTGATCGAGTTTGTCGCCGCGATCGACGTGCAACACCATCTTCAAATAGGTTTCCGGGCTACCCAGACCATAGATGCACGACACCGTGGTAACGATGATCGAGTCCTTGCGCTCCAGCAGCGCTTTGGTCGCGGAAAGGCGCATCTGTTCAATGTGGTCGTTGATCGACGCATCCTTCTCGATGAAGGTGTCGGACGACGGCACATACGCTTCGGGCTGGTAGTAGTCGTAGTAGGAAACAAAATACTCGACCGAGTTGTTCGGGAAGAACGCCTTGAACTCACCGTACAACTGCGCGGCCAGGGTTTTGTTCGGCGCCAGCACCAGAGTCGGGCGCTGAATTTGCGCGATGACATTGGCGATGCTGAAGGTCTTGCCCGAGCCGGTCACACCGAGCAGCGTCTGGTGCGCCAACCCGGCCTCGATGCCCTCAACCAACTGGCGGATGGCTTCCGGCTGATCGCCGGCGGGCTCAAAGCGGGTGACTAGCTGGAATTCGGACATACACACCTCTGGGATCGCGGGGTTCCGAGCAAAGCGGAACACCACGGGGACGACCGCAAACGACCGATGTCGCGCAAGAAAAAGCTGGATTGTGCTGAATGTGGTGGCGATTGCCTTGGCTTTCAAGGCAAACGTCCTACATCCGGTAAAAACTCTGACACGCTCAATCGACTAACGGTCAAGAAATAATCGGAAAAACTTACCCTAAAAGCCGAATCGCCTGTCGCCATTGCTCGGTGATGGCCTCTATACTAGCTCCCCGTTTGTGCACCGCTCTAGTGCATCCGGCTGGAGCGCGACACGTCCCTCCACTCCCCATTCAGAGCCGCCGCAAAAATGAGCCTGTTCTCCGCTGTCGAAATGGCACCCCGCGATCCAATCCTGGGCCTCAACGAAGCATTCAACGCCGATACCCGGACCACCAAGGTCAACCTGGGCGTAGGTGTTTACTGCAACGAAGAGGGGCGAATTCCACTTCTGCGCGCCGTTATCGAAGCCGAAACGATTCGCGTCGCTCAACACGCTTCGCGCGGTTACCTGCCGATCGATGGCATCGCCGCCTACGACCAGGCCGTGCAAAAGCTGCTGTTCGGTAACGACTCGCCGCTGATCAGCACCGGTCGCGTTATCACCACTCAGGCCGTCGGCGGGACCGGCGCACTGAAAATCGGTGCCGACTTCCTCAAACAACTGCTGCCGAACGCTGTTGTGGCGATCAGCGACCCGAGCTGGGAAAACCACCGCGCGCTGTTCGAAACTGCTGGTTTCCCGGTGCAGAACTACCGTTACTACGACGCCGCCACCCACGATGTGAACCGTGCCGGCATGCTCGAAGACCTCAACGCCCTGCCGAACGGCTCGATCGTTATCCTGCACGCCTGCTGCCACAACCCGACCGGTGTCGACCTGACCCCGGCGGACTGGAACAACGTGCTGGAAGTGGTCAAGGCCAAAGGTCACGTGCCGTTCCTCGACATGGCATATCAGGGCTTCGGTGACGGCATCGACGAAGACGCCGCGGCTGTGCGCCTGTTTGCAGAATCGGGCCTGACGTTCTTCGTTTCGAGCTCGTTCTCCAAGTCGTTCTCGCTGTACGGCGAGCGCGTTGGCGCCCTGTCGATCATCAGCGAGTCGAAAGAAGAAAGCGCACGCGTGCTGTCGCAGGTCAAACGCGTGATCCGCACCAACTACTCCAACCCGCCGACCCACGGTGCAAGCATCGTCGCCGCCGTGTTGAACAGCCCGGAACTGCGCGCGCAGTGGGAAGCGGAATTGGCGGAAATGCGCCTGCGTATTCGCGGCATGCGCGAGCAAATGGTCAGCCTGCTGGCAGAAAAAGCACCGCAGCGCGACTTCAGCTTCGTCGGCCGTCAGCGTGGCATGTTCTCCTACTCCGGCCTGACCACTGAACAGGTTCATCGCCTGCGCAACGAGTTCGGCATCTACGCCTTGGACACCGGCCGTATCTGCGTCGCTGCGCTGAACCAGAGCAACATCAAGGCTGTAACGGATGCGATTGTTCAGGTCATCTGATTTCGCATTGTGATGAAAAACGGGAAGCCTTCGGGCTTCCCGTTTTTATTTGTGCCGGTAAACAGTCCACACCCTCTAAACTGCACACAAATCCAAACTGTAGGAGTGAGCCTGCTCGCGATAGCGCTTTGTCAGTTGCAGCTTCATTGCTTGACACACCGCTATCGCGAGCAGGCTCACTCCTACAGGGTTTGTGAACACCTCAGAATTCTGCGAGAAACCCATGAAAAACGACAACCTGCGCGCCGACCGTGACGATCTGGATGACTTCATCCCCCGCGCCCCGGCCAAACGCGAAAAAAGCCTAGTGTTGCAAGTGGCGGCCGGGGTGTTTCTCGGCGGCCTGGCCTTGTGGCTGGTGCAACTGGCGACCACCGCGGCTTACGCCAAGCTGATGATGGGCACCATCACCTTCGGCAGTTAAGCCAGTTCGCTCGCACGCTGGCTGGCGGCATCGTCATAGACAACGTACAGCGATTCGGCGATCTGGCTTTTGATGGCCTTGGCAGTTTCCAGGCCGAGGACAAAACCCTCAGCCTTGCCGCCAGCGCGGTTCAGTTCTTCAGCGGTGCTGGCCTGGGTGATTGCATCGAAGAGTTTTTCGGCGTGCGGGCCGACGCCTTTTGGCAGGCTGATTTGAGCGGTGGTCATGCGAGCACCTCGATGTGCAGTGATGTGTGATTCATGGCGCGTACCTTTTCGGCGAATGGCCGGCAGCGCGTGTGACCACTTCCGGGCGGCCATGGTAGACCCCTGAGGCGATTCTGGTAACCGCCAATCGCCGATAAACCACCGTCCGTCCTGGCGAATTGCACAATTCAACAACAGACGCTTGACTTCTCTTTTTGAATCAGTAACATACGCACCAATTCCGCAATAGCTCAGTTGGTAGAGCAAGTGACTGTTAATCACTGGGTCCCTGGTTCGAGTCCAGGTTGTGGAGCCAAATAGCAAAGCCCCTGAATCGAAAGGTTCAGGGGCTTTTTTGTGGGCGCTCGAAAAGATCAAAAGATCGCAGCCTTCGGCAGCTCCTACAGTTTGAAATGCACTCCCCCTGTAGGAGCTGCCGAAGGCTGCGATCTTTTGATCTCCACGAAAACGAAAAGGCCGATCTGTCTTCCAACAGATCGGCCTTTTTATTCGATCAGCGATCAAACATGTTCGCTGCTCTTCACCTGCACCTTCGGGGCACCGTGACCATGGTCGTGATCTGCATCCACTTCGATCACCGGCACTTCCTTGCCATCGCAGTCATGCAGTTTGCCGTCGCAGAAGTAGTCACCCTCACGCAGCGCCGCCAGATCGCGATAGCGCAGAGTTCGCTCCTCCGCTACCGCAAACACCGACTGCTGGTCAGAGTTACCGGTTGTGAAGTGGTTGAACGCCAGGTTGAGCAGGATCGCCATGATCGCCGACGAGCTGATGCCCGAGTGGAAAATGGTCGCGAACCAGCTCGGGAATTGATCGTAGAAGCTCGGCGCAGCAATCGGGATCATGCCGAAACCAATTGAGGTCGCGACGATGATCAGATTGACGTTGTTGCGGTAATCAACCTTCGACAACGTACGGATACCACTCGCGGCGACGGTGCCAAACAACACAATACCTGCGCCGCCGAGTACCGAAGTCGGCACTGCCGCGATCACTCGGCCCATGAATGGCAGCAGGCCGAGGACCACCAGAAACAGACCACCGGTGGCGACCACGAAACGACTCTTGATCCCGGTCACCGCCACCAGCCCGACGTTCTGGGCGAAGGCACTTTGGGTAAACGAGCCGAAGATCGGCGCAAACATGCTCGACAGCATGTCCGCGCGCAGTCCATTACCCAGACGCTTGGAGTCGACCTTGGTGCCGATGATTTCACCGACCGCGAGAATGTCCGCCGAGGTTTCCACAAGCGTCACCATGACCACGATGCACATCGACAGGATCGCTGCGAAGTGGAAGGTCGGCATGCCGAAATGGAACGGCGTCGGGAAGCCGAACATCGGGCCGGTGGTGACGCTGGAGAAGTCCGCCATGCCGAGGAACACCGCCAGCACCGTGCCGATCACCATGGCCAACAGGATCGACAAGCGCGAGATGGTCGAGCTGCCGACCTTGCTCAGCAGCAGCACCAGTACCAGCGTGACCGCCGCCAGGCCAATGTTTTGCATGCTGCCGAAGTCCGGCGCGTGGCTATTGCCGCCCATGGCCCAGCGCGCGGCCACCGGCATCAGCGTGAGGCCGATGGTGGTGATCACAATGCCGGTCACCAGCGGCGGGAAGAACTTGGTAATGCGCGAGAACACCGGGGTAATCAACAACCCGATCAGCGACGCGGCAATCACCGCGCCAAGCACCGACTGGAAGCCACCCTCCCCGCCACTGCTGACGATCGCGACCATGGTCGCAACGCCGGAGAACGACACACCCTGTACCAGCGGCAACTGACAGCCGAAAAACGGTAGACCCAGGGTTTGCAGCAGTGTCGCCAGCCCCCCCGCAAACAATGAAGCAGCAATCAACAAACCAATGTCTGCGGGCGACAGCCCGGCCGCCTGACCGATGATCAGTGGCACCGCGACGATACCGCCATACATGGTCAGAACATGTTGCAGGCCGTAAGCCATATTCGCGCCGACCCCGAGGTTTTCGTCCTCGGGCCGTTGGTGTGAAACATGGGGCGTTTTCATGGTGGGGGGGTTCCCTGGTTTTTGTTATGCGCACACTGTATTCAAAAGTCGCGACAAGTGTCTATCGCTTTGTATACAAAAAATCATCTCGAGTTGTCCGAAACCGGTACCGCGAAGAGCTATTGAGCTCAACCTCGGCGCGTGGCAGGATCGGCGGCATGCCGTAGGGATTAACGGAAACCCTTTCCGGGATCAGATAAGGAATTCAGCATGAGTGGAAAACCAGCCGCACGCGCTACAGACGCCACAAACTGCCCAGGGCATGCCGCACAGAAAATCGCTGCCGGCTCGCCCGACGTTTTTTTCGATGGATTGCCAGCCGCGCGCCTCGGAGATCCTGCCTCTTGCGGCAGCACAATCAGTGGCAATATTTCGGCAACGGTCTTCATCAACGGAAAAAATGCCGCTACGCAAGGCAGCCTTGGCACTCACGGCGATGTCATCGTCGGCGGCTCCGGCACAGTCATCATTGGCCAAAGTGGCGGTGGCGCAGCGGTCAGCCCAGTCCCCCCGATCAACCTCGGCTTCGACGAGCAATTCACCCTGTCGGACGCCGACGGCGAGCCTGTGCCGGACTTCGCTTATAAAATCACCACCGCCTCAGGCAAGATTTTCCGCGGAGTCACCAATGAACGGGGGCTGACCCAACGCGTTTCCACCAGGGCAACCGAACTGTTGCATCTGGAACCCGACGACCTGGCCTGAACAGATGGAACCAGTCTGCTGAAAATTATCTGAAGGAGTTGTAACCAGCATGGCGCTTGCGATCCTGAACAATAATCTAGCCTCCTCGAACAGGCAGGGCGGCAGTACCCACCCGTCTACCGTGGTCACCAAATACACCAAACGCGCTGACGACAACGGCTGGCTAAGCGTAAAGCTCGAACCGAAGGGCACCCTCGTCGCGCTGTGCGAATTCACCAAAGTGACCCTCGCCAAGGAGTCAGGTGGTCGAACCTACTTCCGGATTGCCGATGGCAACTCTGAATTCGTCGGGCAGACCGCCAGCCTGAAGACCGAAAATGCCTTGAAGTACCTGATGGACACGCCGCCCACAGGGCCGGCGACTGTGAAGGTCAAATACACCGGCGCACCGGCCCATGCCGTATCGGAGTTCAAGGGTAAACTCCTTCAGCAATGGGCCCAGGTCAGTTTCAACGGCATCACGGCAAAGGTGACACTCAATAGTCAGTGGGGTGGCCAATACACACCGATCCCGCCCGGCCGCCACCGGATCATGGCACCCGACCGCTCTCACGGGAACATTTCAACCGGCGGCTATAAGACCAAAGGCAGCCTGCATTGCACGGATGTCTGGTTTCCAATCGAACTGCAAGGCACGAAAGGCAACAGTAGCCGTTACATCCATGTCGGCCATTTGTCCGACGGCTGCGTCACTTTTTATGAGCTGATCAAATGGAACGATGTTTACGATTACCTCATTTGCCGGCGAGTCAAAGGTGAAGGCGGGAAATATGTCGGCGAACTGCTGGTGGAGAAATAAATGATTCGGCTGTTCCTGATCCGATTGATACCCGCGCTGTTGTTGGTAATTGCCAACAGCGCCAGTGCCGACTTTGGCTGTGATGACTTTCTGTCGAAGCTCGCAGACAAGCCATCGTTTGTTGAATTCAAAGGCTGCAAGCAGGCGCTTGACCGCATGGGCCAGCCATTTTCTGCCAGCTATGAAGTATCCGGGGCCAATGCTTCGAAAGCCGAACAGTACCTTGAACAGCACTTCGGGATATCGCCGATCACGCGCGCCTGTTGCTCCTGGGACTCGACCCAAAATGGTTTCAAGGATCCGGCAACAGGCATCAACTACCTGATCAGCATTGGCTCAGAGGAAACAGAGGTCGGGCAACGAGAGTCGTGGGCCAAGATCAATCTCTTTACGATCCAGGTCGATGCTTACGCTGAGGATCCCTGACCCGACTCGATAAGGCGTCTGAGCACCGGCCTCAACAATTCTGGGCTCGCGACCTGTATCCCGAACTCAACCTCAAGCAGATCGAGTAGATCTTCCACATCCGCTACATCACGCCGCTCGCTCTCGGCGCCGATGCGGTGGATCGCGAAACTGCCATTGTTCAATGTACGCCGCCAGCCATCGCCAGTACGCGCAACCATCAGGCGATTGGCGAACGGTGATTGCGGATGCGCCGAGACATACCAGTTGCCGATGGTGAAATCGATGTCTTCCTGGCGTTGCAGATCGAACAGGTACATCGACCGCCATTCGCCCCCGACATTGGCGCGCAGCATGTAGCCGTCGGGTTGTTTTTCGATGCGATACGGCTCGTGCGGTGTGGCTTGCTCGGCCTCGGTATCCAGCATCAACGGTGCGGTTGGCACCATGCCGCCGAAGCCGACATCGGTGATGTAGCGCACGCCGCCGAGGGTTACCAGACTCAAGCGATGGGTGCGCGCGGTCCAGGTGCCTTCGGGCTGATTCATGACCACTCGCCCGCTGATGGCCCGAACGTCGAAGCCCAGTTCAAGCAACAGGGCAAAAAACAGATGATTGAGTTCGTAGCAGTAACCGCCGCGACCACCGTGCAAGACTTTCTGCTCAATCGAGGCAAGATCGATCAATACCGGAGTGCCGGTGACCGTTGCGAGATTTTCAAAGGTGAAAGCGCCGGTATGGCGCAATTGCAACTCGCGCAGGGTTTCCAGGGTCGGCGGCGGTGGTGCCTCGAAACCCAGGCGTTGCAGATACCGTTTCAGACTCGTCAGGCGGGGCTCACTCATTGCTCAGTCCTTATGCATGGGGCCGCAGGTCACTGCGTTGATGGTCGCCATGTATACGGTATCGGGCACTGAATTCGACAATTGATTTCACCAATCGCCCCTAGCGTTTTTTCCGTGAACCGATGCGAATCCATGTCGGTGCATGGTCGCTGGCGTGCGGTTCATTGCGCACCCAGGCATCTACGCCGGCCTCGTGCAGGTAAGGACTCAGCGCCGGATTGAGTAACAGATGATCGATGCGCAGGCCAGAGTTGCTCTGCCAGTGCTGGCGGAAATAATCCCAGAAGGTATAGAGGCGCTCTTCGGGATACAGATGCCGCAGCGAATCGGTCCAGCCCTGATCCAGCAATCGCTGATAACACTCGCGGCTTTCGGGTTGCAGCAACGCATCTTTGAGCCATGAGCGGGTGTTGTAGATGTCCATGTCGGTGGGCACGACGTTGTAGTCGCCGGCCAGTACGACGGGGTGATCGCTGCTTTGCAGGTCTTTCGCGTAGCTGATCAGCCGCTCGAACCACGCCAGTTTGTAATCGAATTTCGGCCCCGGTTGCGGGTTGCCATTGGGCAGGTACAGGCAACCGACCAACACGCCGTGCACCGCCGCTTCCAGATAACGGCTGTGCTTGTCCTCGGGATCACCGGGCAAGCCGCGCCGACTCTCCAGTGGTTGCGCATCGCGGGCGAGGATCGCCACACCGTTCCAAGCCGCCTGACCGTGCCAGATCGCGCCGTAACCGGCAGCTTCCAGGTCGGCGGCAGGGAACGCGCTGTCGAGCGATTTGAGTTCTTGCAGACAAACGATGTCCGGCTGCTCGCGTTTGAGCCACTCCAGCAGATTGGGCAGCCGCGCGCGCAGGCCGTTGACGTTGAAGGTGGCGATCCGCAGGTTTTTCATCGTCCGGGGCTCGTGCCAGAGGTTGTGAAAATTCTGACCTTGTCGGCCTCGCACTGGTTGCATTGAATCGTTCCGCTACGGCGTGCGGCAACAGCGCTGAAGGGTTCAGGCGCGACTGCGCAGCCATTGCAAAAAGCCTTTCTTTGGCACCACCACGGGCGCTTCCTCGGTCAGCGATTGCGCCTTGTGCAGACGGTAATCAAACAGCGCTGTCATTGCATCGTTGATGTCGTGCCGCGCATCGAGACACGGTTTGAGATAGGACTTCTCGATGCGATACAGGGCGCAGAAGGTTTTTGCCGTGAAGTCCGCCGGCAGCGACGTATCGGCGAGAATTCCGGCCTCGCCAATCACTTCGCCCGGGCCCATGCGCCCGGACTCGAACGGTGTGCCGTGACGTTTCAATGTCACCGAGACCACCCCGGACTCGACAATGAACAAGTGATCGCTGACCTCCCCGCCCGCCAGAATCACCTCCCCGGCGCGGAAAGTCTGCAGGACCATGTTCTGGCTGAAGGTGTCCTTTTCTTCCTGGCGCAACGTCGCAAAGATCGGTGAGCTGTCGAGCAACGCCCGCGGTCGCGACGACTGGGTCGGTGCGTTGCCTTCATCGCTCGACAGCAGATTGACCCCGGATGCCTGCAAGTGCCGATACGCCAGATCAAACAGCTGATTGCGCACCAGCCGTTTCTCGCTCATCGAGGCGACGAAACCGCTGATCTCGTATTCGGCGCCGTTGCTGCCGGAGCTTTTCAACGCAACGCTCGGAGCGGGTGTGTCGAGCAGTTGCCGACAGCCCTGCATCGCCCGCTCTAGCGCATCGATCACCGAATGGGGCCGCGCATGGGGGCTGACCTGCACGCTGACCGATACGCCGAACATGTTGCTCGGTCGACTGAAGTTGATGATCTTGGCCTTGGCCGCCAACGAATTGGGAATCACCGCCATGCTGCCCTGACTGGTTTGCAGACGCGTGGCACGCCAGTCGATATCAGTGACCCGGCCTTCGGTGCCGTCGATGGAAATCCAGTCATCCAGCTGATACGGCTTGGTGGTGTTGAGGACAATCCCGGAAAACACGTCGCTCAGCGTGCTCTGCAAGGCCAGACCGACGATGATCGCCAGCGCGCCGGAAGTCGCCAGCACTCCTTTGACTGGCAGATCCAGCACGTACGCCAATGCCGCGATGATTGCTATCAGGAAAATCACCGCGCCGAGCAAATCCTGGAGCAGCCGCCCGGTGTGCCCGACCCGCTGCATCATGACTGCACCGATCAACACCGTCAGCGTGCGCGCGCCGAATAACCACCAGCCGATCTGCAACCCGGTCGCCGCCAGGTGCAGCGGAACGTTGTCGGCCCACGGCGCGGGCTCCATCGGATTGAGACCTTCATTGAACAGCAGAAGGCTGAACACCGTGAAAATCAGCACCCGCACAAGCAGTTTCCATTCACTGCCACGGGAACTGATCAGACGCCAAAGTCCGAGATCGAGCAGGATCAGGATAAACGCGCAAAACAACGGATGTTCAGTCAGCAGAGACAGCATCAAACAACTCCGACGAAGGCCAATCGCGCGAAGATCGCACAGATTGGGGACAGTGTAGGAGTAATTGATTTCAGCCTTCAAAAAAACACTAAGCCCCCTGTAGGAGCTGCCGAAGGCTGCGATCTTTTGATCTTTAAAAACCAGATCAAAAGATCGCAGCCTTCGGCAGCTCCTACAGGGTTTGGTGTGGCTGGAATTACCCGTGCATTCGGCCAAAACGCCCGGACTGGAAGTCAGCGAAGGCCTGGTGGATTTCCTGCTCGGTGTTCATCACGAACGGGCCGTGGCCAACGATCGGTTCGTCGATCGGCTCGCCGCTCAGCAACAACACCACGGCGTCGGTTCCAGCTTCGAGAGTCAGTTGACGGCCGTCGCGCTCGAACAACACAAGTTGCCCCTGCTCCGCCGATTCCTGTCCATTGATCTGCACTGAACCTTTCAACACCACCAGCGCAGTATTGCGTCCTTCGTGCAGATCCAGCGCCAGCAACTTGCCAGCGTTCAAGCGCATATCCCAGACATCAATTGGCGTAAAGGTGCGCGACGGACCTGTGTGACCGTCGAACTCACCGGCGATCAAACGCAGGCTACCGGCATTGTCCTTGAGCGCAATGCTCGGGATGTCGTGATCAAGAATTGTCTGGTAACCCGGCGCAGCCATTTTGTCCTTGGCCGGCAGGTTGACCCACAGCTGAACCATTTCGAGCTTGCCACCGGTTTTGGCGAAGTTTTCCGAGTGGAACTCCTCATGCAGGATCCCGGAAGCGGCAGTCATCCATTGCACGTCGCCCGGGCCGATGGTGCCACCGCTGCCGGTTGAGTCGCGGTGCTGCACTTCACCATCGTAAACAATCGTCACGGTTTCAAAACCACGGTGCGGATGCTGACCCACGCCGCGCTGCTCGGTGGTAGGCGTAAATTCAGCAGGCCCCGCATGATCGAGCAGCAAGAACGGGCTGATGTGTTTGCCAAGGTTGTCGTAGGAAAACAGTGTGCGAACCGGAAAACCATCGCCGACCCAATGGCCGCGAGGGCTGGTGTAAATACCGATGATGTTTTTCATGATTGGCTCCAAAGGTGTGAATAACGCAATGAATTGAGCTTAATTGCATGACGATGATTGCACTAGACGGCAAAAATCAGCTTCAGCGTTCTATCTGGAGGACAGTGAACTTCGACAGCCTCAAGACCGAGTCGCGGCGATCGCTGGCAAGCCAGCTCCCACAGGTTTCGGGGGTGTAAATAGAATTCAGCACCAACACAATTCCCTGTGGGAGCGAGTTTGCTCGCGAAGAGGCCAAGCCAGACATCACAGGTCTCGGAATTGATTCATGACTTCTGATCAACAGTGCTTTGCCCCGCCAACGGTTTTTCCCATGGCCGCAGACGCGGATACTCCCCCCATTCCCACTGCAACCTCTGGAGTCTTCATGTCTGTTCCCGCTTTCGGTCTTGGTACGTTTCGCCTGCAAGGCCAGGTGGTCATCGATTCGGTGAGCACCGCCCTCGAGCTCGGCTATCGGGTCATCGACACCGCACAGATCTACGAGAACGAAGCCGACGTCGGCCAGGCCATCGCCGCTAGCGGCATCCCACGTGAAGAGCTGTTTATCACCAGCAAGATCTGGGTTGCCAACTTCGCCAAAGAGCGCCTGATTGCCAGCCTCAAAGAGAGCCTGCAAAAACTGCAGACCGACTACCTCGACCTGACGTTGATCCACTGGCCATCGCCGGACGATCAAGTGCCCGTCGAAGAGTTCATGACGGCCCTGCTGGAAGCCAAGCGTTTGGGCCTGACCCGGCAGATCGGTATTTCCAACTTCACCATCGACCTGATGAAACAGGCCATTGCTGCCGTAGGCGCCGACAACATCGCGACCAATCAGATCGAGCTGCATCCGTATCTGCAAAACCGCAAAGTAGCCGAGTTCGCCCGGAGTCAGGGCATCCACATCACCTCATACATGACCCTCGCCTATGGCGAAGTGCTGAAAGATCCTCTGATCCAGCAGATCGCCGAACGCCTGCACGTCACCCCGGCGCAAGTCACTCTGGCCTGGGCCATGCAGTCGGGTTACGCGGTGATTCCGTCATCGACCAAACGCGCCAACCTGCAAAGCAATCTCGGCGCCACGGCCCTGACGCTGAGCGATGCCGACATGGCGCAAATCGCCACGCTGGATCGCGGCCATCGCCTTACCAGCCCCAAAGGCATTGCGCCTGCCTGGGATTAATCAGCGCGATTGAATGCTCAGCCCTGAAGACGCTGCGCCAGGCTGTTCATGGCCTCGCGCAGCGTATGGATCGCCTTGACCACGGCAACGGCTTCAGCCTCGATACATGCCTGTTCAACACCCGCGCACGCCGACACCACACGCGCCGCCCCCACCATCTGCGCGCCGCCCTTGATGTGATGGGCCAGTTCGCGCAACCCGTCACTGTCATTCTCGTGGTTCAGATCGTAGAGGCGTTGCAGGTCGTGGTGCAGGCTGCGCAAAACTTCTGCACGCAGGCGATCAATCATCGAATGATCATTGCCGGCCATCTGCTCCAGCGCGCTCAGGTCGATTTCTGTCAGGGTCGTGCCCTCGACCGGTTCGACACCACTGTCGCACTGGCTGGCACCCGTCAACGCCTGCTGCAGGTCGTGCAAGCGAATCGGTTTGAACAGGCACTCGTCCATGCCGGCATCAATGCAACGAACCTTCTCCTCGACCTGAGCATTGGCGGTAAATCCGATCAAGAGAGAGGGCGCGCGGCCGCTAGCGGCTTCTTCGTCACGGATGGCCCGCGCCAGTTCATAGCCGTTGCGCCGCGGCATGTTGCAGTCGGTGATGACCACGTCGAATGGCTGTGCCAGCCAACGTTCCAGTCCTTCATGGCCGTCTTCGGCGGCAATCGTCCGGTGGCCCAGTTCACTCAACTGCCAGCACAGCAACAAACGGTTCACCGGATGATCGTCCACCACCAGAACGCTCAGTGAGCACACTGGCATATCCTGCGTAAACGGTGATGCCGGGGCATGCGCGATGGCGGCCAGCATTGGCAGTTCGAGGTTGACTTGCACTTGTGTACCGCGCCCCGGCTCGCTGTCGAGGTGCAACGAGCCGCCCATCATTTCGCAGAGGCTGCGGCTGATCACCAAGCCCAATCCGGAACCACCGCGCGCCGATTGAGTGTTTTTGCTCGCCTGTACGAAAGGGCTGAACAACCGTTGCCGGTCCTGCGCACTGATGCCGATCCCGCTGTCTTCGATGAGCACTTTCACGGTCAGTCGCTCGGCCGATACCGCCGTCACCGTCAGCCACAAGCTCACCTCACCTTCCTCAGTGAACTTGATCGCGTTGCTGAGCAAATTCGACAACACTTGTTTGAAGCGCGTCGGGTCAATCAATACATCGACATCGCTGTGCGCACCGAGCTCGACATGCCACAGCAAGCGCTTCTGTCGCGCCAGCCCCTCAAACACCCGGCACACTGACACCACCAGCTCCCGCAGGTTGGCCCGCTCGGGGGCCAGGGACAAATGCCCGGTTTCAATGCGCGCGATGTCGAGGATATCGCCGATCAGTGCCAATAACTGTTGCCCGGCATTGGATGCCACCTGAATGGCCAGGCGATCCGTCACGCCCTCATCGGCGCGTTTGAGCGCCAACTCAAGCATCCCGATCAGTGCATTCATCGGCGTGCGAATTTCATGGCTCATGGTCGCCAGAAACGTGGTTTTGGCCCGATTGGCGTCGTCCGCAGTGTCTTTGGCTTGCTGCAATTGTTGTAACCACTGCTGACGCTGACGGATCTGCCTGCGCTGAAAACCGATCCAGATCAGCGCCGCCAACAGCAGGCTTGCCGCCCCCGCAAAACCCAGCAGGATCTCGCGGCGATGACGCAGCCAATAGCTCTCTTCCACCACCACATCATGGCCCCAGCGGGCAATCAGTTCGTCCATCTGTTGCGGAGCGATGCTCAGCAACGCCTTGTTCAGGATCGAATGCAACATGGAAGACTGCGGTGCGGTGGCCAAGGCAATTCGGGCTGGTTGATCGCCAATGGTGCTGGCAATACGCAGACGCTCGCGATGATGACGGGCGATCAGAAATCGAGCCACCAGCAAGGAACTCACGGTGGCGTCTGCCTGCCCCCTGGCGATCAACGCCATGCCTTCGGCGGGGCTTTTGACTTCGACAAAACGTAATGCCGATACGCGCTCCTGCAAATAACCGCGCAACGGGTGGCCGCGATAAATCGCCAGCCGTTTATCCATCAGGTCATCAAGATTGCGCGGGCTCGCCGCCGTTGTCGCACTGACCAGCACGAACGGATTGTTCAGATAGGCCCGAGTGAATTGCAGTTCGTTTTCACGCTCACTGCTGGGCGTCACCACGGGCAACACATCAAGCTCACCGGCCTTCATCTGCTCGATCTGGCGATCCAGCGACAGCCCTCGCACGATCTGGAAATTCAGGCCGCTGCGTTGACTGATCAGGTTGAGTAGTTGCGCCGCAAGCCCACTGAAACGGGCATCCGCGTCGAAAAAACTCAGCGGGGCGAAATCTTCGATGCCGCCGACCCGCACCACCGGATGTTGATCCAGCCACTGCTGTTCTGCGGCACTGAGCTGCACCCGTGTTTGTTCAGCCATCTCGGCAAGACCGACACTCCAGCGCTGTTCGATACGCTGCCGGTGCTCCATGGGAATCGCCGCCAACGCCTTGTCGACGAGACGTTTGAGGCGCACATCGCTGCGCATCAGCGCAAAGCCGAATGGATTGGCATCAAGCCCCGCGGGCCCGGCCAATCGCAGGTCATTGCGATAATTGGTGTTGATCAAGTAGCTGGCACTGATGAAGTCGCCCAGATAAACATCATCTGCACCAAACGCCACTGCTCCCAGTGCATCCATTGCCGCGGAGTAAAGTTGCACGCTCGCTTCGGGGTAGAACATCTGCACCGTCGCCAGCGGCATATAGTCCTCGACCATGGCGATACGCTTGCCGGCGAGATCCAACGGCATGGACTCTTCGAGCCGGGTAACCAGCATTGGCTGATCTTCGGCATAGGGTCGGGATAGAACGATCGCAGGATCTGCGATCTCAAAGCTGTTGGATGTCCCCAGCACATCGAGATCGCCACGTTTGAGTGCCGCCATCACCGCATCCCGGTTGGCAAAACGCTGGACTTCGATTCTCAGGCCAAGCAGTTGCGCCAGCAGGTCGGCGTAATCGGCCGTGAGCCCTTCCAGTTCATGCTGATTGCGGGTGATCTCGAACGGTGGGTAATCGCGACCGGAAATGCCCATGCGCAACACCGGATGCTGACGCAGCCAATGGCGGTCATGTTCGTCCAGACGAACCTGGACATGGTCCAGGCCGGACCGGGTCAGCACCTCAAGAACCTGCGGCGTTTCACTCGCCCAGCAAGAGGTTACAAGGCTTAGCCACAGCCAACAGATACGCCCTCCCTGGCTCATGTCCGGCTACTCAGATCAAATGATTGCGCTTGGCGAAATCGCGCAAGTGCACCGCTGTACCCATGCCGAGCTTCTTCATCAGTCGGGTTTTGTAGGTACTGACAGTTTTGTGACTGAGGTGCATGTCCTCGGCAATCGTCTTGTTGGCCTTGCCCTGCGCCAGTTGCACGAAAATGCTCAACTCTCGATCAGAGAGCTGATCGATCATCTGTTTTTCCGTGGCTTGCACTGCATTCAACACGCTGACGTTGTCGGGCATCGCGGAAAAATAAGTGTAGCCCGACATCACCGCCTGTATCGCTTTGTGCAACTGTTGCAATTGGTTGGTTTTAGTTACGTAAGCCATCGCCCCGGCGCGCAGGCAACGTTCCTGGTAAAACAACGGGTCGTGAGAACTGAACACCAGAACTCGGCACGCAAGGTCGTTGGCCTTGATTCGGGCCAGTACGTCCAGCCCGTCGAGTGCTGGCAGATGCAAGTCAAGCACGACCAGCCGGGGCCGGTGTTCGCGGATCAGTTGCACCACCTCGTTGCCACTGGACGCCTCGTGAATCTCCTTGAAACCTTCGGTTTGCAGCACGATTCGGATGGCGGCGCGCACCACCGGGTGATCGTCGACGATCAGCGCTGACTTCATTTCCACTCCCGCTACAAAATCTGGCAATAAGACCACCGGGATCGGCTGATCCAGACTCAATGGCTGCGCAGCGACTGTTACACGCAATGGAATGGAAATCACCTGTCAGATCTGACAGTTGTGGTGAGGGTGTTTTTATGCATATGCCCGACGCTGCTCAACGCCATCCTGTTTCCATTTGGCCGCATCGACCAGCGCCATCAAGTGCCTGATTGCCTGCTCGCCGGGCAACACCGCATGACTGATCTGCACGTTTTCCTGCGCAAAACCTGATTTCACCTGCAACGGCGCCGAGGGTTCGTTGTAGATCAGCGCATGACGCACCTGGGGGTTGTCGAGGAAAAACCCCAGCAGATCCAGCGATCCCATCGCCAGTTCAGCGTTGATGACCACCACGTCGAACGGTTCACAGCCGTAGTCCACCAACGTCAACAGTTCGGCGATACTCTGCACCGGGGCAACGCGGTAGTAGCCGAGGCTGTTGAACAGACGCTCGACTTTCATCCGGTGAAAATGCTGCGGATCAGCGATAAGAATACGCAGAGCTTTATTGATCATGGTCAATCTCCCGGTGATCAGGTTTCTGGGTGCGGCAAGACTACGCAACCTCAACGGCAGGTTCTGTAGGACTTTTCCTAAAAAACGTCATTCGCCCGAGATCTGCTGATAACTGCGCCGTTGCAGCCAGTTCAGCAAATCGGTTCCGGCCATCGGTCTTGCGTACCAGTAGCCCTGCCCTTGCGTGCAGCCCAGTGCCAGCAGTTCGCGGCGTTGCGCATCGGTCTCGATGCCCTCGATCACCACGGTCATGCCGAGGGTTTCGCCGAGCGCCAAAGTGCTGCTGATCGCTGCGCGGCAACGGGGTTCACGTTCAAGGTTACGAATGAAATCAGCGTCGAGCTTGATCTCGTTAAAGGGCAACTGACATAGCCGTTGCAGCGAGGAAAATCCGGCACCGAAGTCGTCGATCGACAAGCGACAACCCATCATCCGCAACCGCACCAGGCTTTCCAGGCTGGTAGCCGGCGCCTCCAGCAAACCGCTTTCGGTCAGCTCAAAGGTCAGGCCCGCGCCTTGGGTGGCGTGGCGCGCCAAAATGCCTTTGAGGGTCGCGGTCAGCTCAGCGCTGGCCAACTGCACGGCTTGCAGGTTGAACGCCAGATTCAGGACGAAACCCTGCTCCCGGGCGCTTCGCTGAATATCCAAAGCCTGATCGAGCTGAGAGAACAACAACTCGTCGAGCAGGCCACAGCGTTCCAGCACTGGCATGAACTGCGCGGGCGAAATAATGCCCCGGGTTGGATGCAGCCAGCGGCAGAGCACTTCTGCACCGCAGACTTCACCGCTGCGCAGATCGAATTTTGGCTGATACCAGGCATGCAACTGCCCATCGGCCAAAGCCCGCCGCACGGACACCTCACTGGCCAGAGTAACAACCGCCGACGCTGTTTCGCGAAGGCTCGGCCGCTCAACATATTTTTCCAGCAGATCGGCCAACACCTGGGTATGCAGTGGTTTGCCGACATCGCCCAGCAGATCCAGACCGAGCAGCGTCACCATTTGATGTACCGCCCGGCGCAGATCGACCGACAACGAGCTGCTGATGATGACCGACTTGACCTGCCCGGACGCGCCGACGCGTTGCAAGAACTGCAGGCCGTCCATGCCCTCCATTTGCAAGTCGCACAAGGCAATGTCGACGCAGCCGATGTCCTCCAACAGGGCAAGTGCCTGCGCACCATCGCTGGCTTCGTATATCTGCCGACACCCCAGGCTTTGCAAGATGCTGACCGCAACGGAGCGTTGGAACGCGTGATCTTCAAGCACCAGAATTCGAAGCGGCTGAAGGGGCATGATCATTGCCTCGCGGATGGTGAAATTCACACAAGTGTCCTGTGTTTGTGCGTAGAACTCGTTAGGAAAAGTCCCAAATCCCATAGGAAATATCCTAAATATCGAGTTGTTCGAGGAGTGCAGCCAGGGTTTGCCGATCCGCAGTACGGATCAGCGTCAACTGGCGTCGTTGGTTGGCATAAATCGTTTCTGCCTGTGCCTGGCCACGGCGTGCGTCATAAATCACACCGTGACGAATCTGCGAGTTGCTCTGGAAAAACCGCACCGGATCAATCCCGGCGGCAGCGATCAGCTCACCGTTGATGACCAGCAGATCAAAGTGCTCGAACGGTTCGAACGAGTAATGGGTCACGCCCAGCAGTTCACGAAACGAACGCACCGGTGTGAGCGTGCGATATCCCAGTTCATTGAGGGACTTGCAGATTCGGTTGTGCGCGATGAGTTGCTCTTCAGCAACGAGAATTCGCCAGTGTTTGTAGGACATTGATTTCGGCGGCCGTAGGAGATGTTTCCAATCAGCGGAACACTCTAATCAATGGGCGCCGTAAAACATGTAAGACAAGTCTGATAAACGAGCGGGATTTTCTGGCGGCAAACAAGAAGAAGGCCACACCGCAATGACCCGGAGTGGCTTACTTGATTGATCAAAGGCAGCGGATGCCTTTGGTAACGTCATTCAGTGGTACTCGGACTCCAGAATGCCTGCACCACCAGCGCCGACGTCGAGATCCGCGCGATCAGTGCATCCAGTTCATCGCCGTCCACCGAAGTGGTCGCCAGGGTCGCTTCGATCTCGACTTCATCGGCGCCAAAGGCGTGCACGTCGACGTCGCTGGCCGGGTAGTTGCTGCGTTCCAGCTCGGCTTCGAGTAAGGCGAGCACAGCTTTTTGCTGTGAACGTCGGGCGATCACGTAGACGATATTGGTGACTTCGGCCGAGACCACGTCCAGTGGCTGGCGGTTGATGTTATTGACGATCGGCCGCAACAAAGTGTTGGCGGCGAGGATGAACAGCGTGCCCAGCACCGCTTCGGCCAGCAGGTCGGCACCGGCGCAGGCACCGACCGCAGCAGAGGTCCACAGGGTGGCAGCAGTGTTGAGGCCGCGCACGTTGCCCTCTTCGCGCATGATCACCCCGGCACCGAGAAAACCGATGCCGGAGACCACGTAGGCAACCACACGCACCGCGCCTTCGGCCCCGGCGAGACGGTTGGCCATGTCGACAAAAATCGCCGCGCCGACCGCCACCAGCACATTGGTTCGCAGGCCGGCTGTACGTTGCCGGTATTGGCGCTCGAAGCCGATCAGCCCGCCGAGAAGGAAAGCTGCGCTGAGGCTGACGAGGGTGTCGAGCAGTGAGCTCAGGTTGAGGTTGTTGATGGCTTGCATGATGAAATCCTTGAATAAACCACAGCCCCTTATTGGGGGCTGAAAACACATACCCTGTAGGAGCTGCCGAAGGCTGCGATCTTTTGATCTGGCTTCTAAAAACCAAGATCAAAAGATCGCAGCCTTCGGCAGCTCCTACAGGGGGAGCGATCTTCTGATCTTGAAAAAATCAAAGGATCGCAGCCTGGGTGTTATTGCCAGCCGAACCGGCGGATGTAGAAACCTTTCACCGCCTGAGTCAGCGCCATGTACGCCAGCAGAATCATTGGCAGGAACACGAAGTAAATCGACGGCAACGCCTGCAATTTGAAGTAGTGCGCCAGCGGCCCCATCGGCAGGAAGATGCCGACCGCCATGATGATCCCGGTCATCACCAGCAGCGGCAGCGCTGCACGGCTTTGCACGAACGGAATCTTCGGCGTGCGGATCATGTGCACGATCAGCGTCTGGGTCAGCAGGCCCACCACGAACCAGCCGGACTGGAACAGCGTCTGGTGATCCGGGGTGTTGGCATCAAACACGTACCACATCAAGGCGAACGTTGTGATGTCGAAGATCGAACTGATCGGCCCGAAAAACAGCATGAAGCGCCCGACATCGCCCGGCTGCCAGCGCTGCGGTTTCTTCAGCATCTCCTCATCGACGTTGTCGAACGGAATGGCGATCTGCGAAATATCGTAGAGCAGGTTTTGCACCAGCAGATGCATCGGCAGCATCGGCAGAAACGGAATAAACGCACTGGCAACCAGCACCGAAAACACGTTGCCGAAGTTGGAGCTGGCGGTCATCTTGATGTACTTGAGCATGTTGGCGAAGGTGCGGCGCCCTTCGAGCACGCCCTCCTCCAGCACCATCAGGCTCTTTTCCAGGAGGATGATGTCGGCCGCTTCCTTGGCGATATCGACCGCGCTGTCCACGGAAATACCGATGTCGGCGGTGCGCAACGCCGGCGCGTCGTTGATGCCATCACCCATGAAACCAACCACATGGCCATTGCCCTTGAGGATGCGCACGATGCGCTCCTTGTGCGACGGCGTCAGCCTGGCAAAAACGTTAGTGGTTTCCACTGCCACAGCCAGTTCGGCATCGCTCATGCGCTCGATGTCGTTGCCCATCAGCAGGCCTTGCTGAGCGAGGCCGACTTCGCGGCAGATTTTCGCCGTGACCAACTCGTTGTCACCGGTAAGCACTTTCACCGCCACGCCATGCTCGGCCAAAGCCTTGAGCGCCGGTGCGGTGCTTTCCTTCGGTGGATCGAGAAACGCCACGTAACCGATCAACGTCAGTTCCTGTTCATCGGCCAGGCTGTAGGTGTCGCGCCCTTCAGGCATCGAGCGTGCCGCTACTGCCACCACGCGTAAGCCTTCAGCGTTGAATGCTGCAGTGACCTGACGAATCCGGGTCAGCAATTCATCGCTCAAGGCTTCATCGACGTCGCCGTGACGCACCTGGCTGCACACCGCCAGCACTTCCTCCACCGCGCCTTTGCAGATCAGCTGATGCGCTTGGCCGCACCCTTCCACCACCACCGACATGCGCCGGCGATTGAAGTCGAACGGGATCTCATCGACCTTGCGAAACGCTGTGCCGACCTTCAATTCACGGTGGACTTCCACGTGTTCCAGCACGGCCACGTCCAGCAGGTTTTTCAGACCGGTCTGGTAGTAGCTGTTCAGGTAAGCCAGTTCCAATACGTCGTCAGAATCTTCGCCCCAGACATCAACGTTACGCGCGAGGAAGATTTTGTCTTGGGTCAGCGTGCCGGTCTTGTCGGTGCACAGCACGTCCATGGCGCCGAAGTTCTGGATCGCGTCGAGGCGTTTGACGATGACTTTTTTACGCGACAGAAACACCGCGCCTTTGGCCAGCGTTGAGGTGACGATCATCGGCAGCATTTCCGGGGTCAGTCCGACCGCAACCGACAGTGCAAACAGCAGTGCTTCGGACCAGTCGCCCTTGGTGAAACCATTGATGAACAGCACCAGCGGCGCCATCACGAACATGAACCGGATCAACAGCCAGCTGACTTTGTTGACCCCTTGCTGAAACGAAGTCGGCGCCCGATCAGTCGCACCAACCCGCTGCGCCAGCGCACCAAAATAGGTGCTGTTGCCGGTGGTGAGAATCACCGCCACCGCAGTGCCAGACACGACGTTGGTGCCCATGAACAGGATGTTGTCCAGCTCCAGCGGATTGCGTGTATCGCGATCCGCCTGACGCGGGAATTTCTCCACCGGCATCGATTCACCGGTCATCGCGGCCTGACTGACGAACAGGTCTTTGGCGCTGAGCACCCGGCAATCGGCGGGAATCATGTCGCCGGCCGACAACACGATCAGATCGCCCGGCACCAATTGCTTGATCGGCAACTCGCTTCGCGGTGCATCACGGCGCATCACCGTCGCGGTGTTGCTGACCATCGCTTTAAGCGCGTCGGCAGCCTGGTTGGATTTGCTTTCCTGCCAGAAGCGCAGCAGCGTCGACAGCACCACCATGGAGAAAATCACCACGGCGGCTTTCATGTCTTCGGTCAGCCACGAGATCACTGCAAGCAGCGTCAGCAGCAGGTTGAACGGGTTTTTGTAGCAGTGCCATAGGTGGGTCCACCACGGCAGCGGCTGCTCGTGTTCGACTTCATTGAGACCGTATTGCGCACGCAGTGCATCGACTTCGAAATCGGTAAGGCCATCGGAGTGCGTACCCAGTGAAGACAGCAATGCCGAGCTGTCGCTTTGCGCGGCATCGACCAGCGTATTGGCCAGGGTTGGCGGGACTTCACGGCTGACCGTGGTGTCGTTGATGGTTTCCAGCAACGCCAGGCGGCGGAAGTGCCGGGCGATGTGGCGGGTACGCAGAAAACCTGCGAAAAATTCCTTGAGCGTAAGTTTCATGGCTGTTGCCCCTATAGTCAGCCGGGAAACCGTCAAGCAGGTACAACCGCGCCTCGTCCGCCGGGAAAACCGGCACGGCAAGGCATGGCGCGCCGATCAGAAAAGACAGGCGTGTCGATAGGGCTGCGATGGCGACTTTAAAGTCGACATCACGCTCTGTTCAGCGTCGATGAGAAGGACGTCGAGACATGACCAAGGACTGGCCATGCACGGGATGCCGCTGCTCGCTTTTACGGCGAGACAACGGCAAAAAAATGCGCGTTATCTTGCCGAGAATCTGCCGGTTACCGAGACCGGCCGACAACTGTCACTCGAACAAGTACCCACTGTGGGTCTCCGCTATTGATGAAAACGCGCGAAGCTTACGCCTCGATGTCTGGAGAGTAAACCCGTGAAAGGCAGTGTGGCGGGGAATGTCGGGGTTCTTCAGGAAGGGTTCAGGATTGTGAAATTCTGGTGTTTTCAAAGACCCCATCGCGAGCAGGCTCACTCCCACAGGGAATCTCCTGCGAACACAGTTTTTGTATTCATCAAAGATCCAAATGTGGGAGCGAGCCTGCTCGCGAAGGCGGTGGCTCATCAAAGGTGATGTTGCCTGATCTGCCGCCTTCGCTGGCAAGCCAGCTCCCACAGGGATCAGTGTTGAGTAAGCGATAGCTGACATCGCACAAAATACTGTGGGAGCTGGCTTGCCAGCGATGGCGGTGTAGCAGGCGGCGCAGATTTTAGCTGGCAGTCGCCAATAGCAAATCCGCCATCGAACGATGCCCACGATGCTTGCCATGCTCATACAAAGAACCAGCAATCTCATCGGCACGAATCGGCAGCACCGACAGCAACGTGTCGCTCAAACCATGGCTGGCCTGGCAGAAGCCCTGCATGTAAATGCCAGCCTTGCAGCGCTCGTCGGTGATCAGTTTGTAGTTGCGATCAACCTCGAACTCGCCCAAATATTCTTCCAGCGGCGCCAGCAATTTGCGGTGCATCTGACGCTCGTAACCGGTGGCCAGTACCACGGCGTCGTAGTTGCGCACAGTCACTTCGCCGGTTGCGTTGTTGCGTACCGCCAACTCGATTCCGTGTTCGGTGGCGGTAGCACTCTCGACGGTGGTCAGGGTGCGGAACGCATGACGGGCAATTCCGGAAACCTTCTGGCGATAGAAGATGCCGTAGATGCGTTCGATCAGGTCGATGTCGACCACCGAATAGTTAGTGTTGTGGTACTCGTTGACCAGACGCTCACGCTCGGCGCTGTTCTGCTGGAACACCAGATCGGTGAACTCCGGCGAAAACACTTCGTTGACGAACGGGCTGTCGTCCGCAGGCTTGAGGGCCGAGCCGCGCAAGATCATGTCGACCTGCACCGACGGGAACGAATCGTTCAGGTCGATGAACGCTTCCGCGGCGCTCTGCCCGCCCCCGATGATCGCGATGCTCATCGGCTGATTGTTCACGCACGGCTGCTTGGCCATCTGCGACAGGTATTGCGAGTGATGGAACACACGGTTGTCGCCCTTCAGCGCCTTGAACGCCTCCGGAATACGCGGCGTGCCACCGGCACTGACCACCACCGAACGGGTGGTGCGTACATGTTGCTGGCCGTCGCTGCCACGGGAAATCACCCGCAGCGCTTCAACCTGATGGTTGTGCAGCACCGGCTCGATGGTCAGCACTTCTTCGCCATAACGGCTCTGCCCGGAGAACTGTCCGGCGACCCAACGCAAGTAATCGTTGTATTCCATGCGGCACGGATAAAAGGTGCCGAGGTTGATGAAGTCAACCAGACGACCGTGGTACTTGAGGTAATTGACGAACGAGTACGGGCTGGTCGGATTGCGCAGGGTCACCAGATCCTTGAGGAAGGAAATCTGCAACTCGCTCTGGGTCGACAGCGTATTGCCGTGCCAGCTGTAGTTGGCCTGCTTGTCGAGGAACAGCACATCCAGTTCGCCCTGGGTCGGCCCGCGCTCTTGCAGCGCGATGGCCAGCGCCAGGTTCGAAGGGCCGAAACCGACGCCGATCAGGTCGTGAACGATGGGCGATGCAATTGCCTGTGTCATTTCCAGTGTCCTCTGGATGAACCCCTCAACCTCGGGGATAAAGCCTGAATGACCTGACCGGCCCGAAGCAGGACAGCAGGTCGTCTGTTGAGTAGGAACGAGGACGGTGAAAAAAAATTTAACGGGGAAGGATCAATGGGCGTCCCATTGTTGGATCCGCACCCGGCAATGTTTCATGGCGTTGACGATGTGTTTTTCCACCAGCGCTTTGGAAATACCGAGGCTCTCGGCAATTTCGTTGTGGGACAGACCTTCGATCTTGCGCAGCAGAAAACTGTCACGACACAGCGGTGACAATTCTGCCAGCGCTCGCTGGAGCATCTCCAGGCGTTGACCGTGATCGAGGGTGCCGTGGGGAGACGGGGTGAAATAACGCTCTTCATTGTCGAGCACTTCAAGGGATTCGACCTGCCGCAAGGCATTGCGTCGATGATCGTCGATGACCAGATTCAGCGCGGTGCGATAAAGAAACGCCCGGGGTTGTTCGATCGGCGTGTCGCTGGAGCGTTCCAGCACCCGCAGATAGGCGTCATGCACCACATCTTCGGCAACCTGACGGTTGCCCAGCTTGGCGTTCAGGAAACACACCAGCTCGCGATAGTAGTTTTCCAACATGACTCCTGGCCGCAACGACGCGGTTTTTGTCCTTGGGCTCACCCATCCGCCCTGCGCTGACAGGCAGTAGCAAGATAGTGGCAACTTAGGTGCGTAATTTATAGTAATTCTCATATAGATTTAAAGTCTTGTTTCCACATACCTGCCGAATAGTGTCGGACGGGCACGTGTTACCTGATGTGTTAGCGCTTAAATTCCCTCGTACATTCATCGTTTACATGACAGCTCCCCGTTTCTGTCGTGCCTTGCGACAGCGTTCAAGTGCCCGAACATTCCGTGCACCTGCTGAACGTCGGGCCGAACCCACTGGCCGGAACCCTGCATGAAACGTCCCCGCCCCGCCCGACGCGCCTTGTTCGCCGCCCTTTGTCTGATTCCCGTGATCGCCGTCGCCGCATGGCAAGTCCTGCCGCCGGGACGCGACAACCTGGCGACCGTACAAGTGACCCGCAGCAATATCGAAAACAGCGTGACAGCACTGGGCACTTTGCAGCCGCGACGCTATGTAGACGTCGGCGCGCAGGCCTCGGGGCAAATCCAGAAGATCCACGTCGAGGCAGGTGATGCGGTCAAGGAAGGCCAACTGCTGGTGGAAATCGATCCGTCGACGCAAAAAGCCAAACTCGACGCAGGTCGTTTCTCCATCGAAAACCTCAAGGCCCAATTACAGGAACAGCGCGCTCAGCACGACCTGGCGCAGCAGAAATACCAGCGCCAACAGAAACTCGCCGCCGGCGGCGCCACCCGCGAGGAGGACGTGCAGACCGCCCGTGCCGAAGTCCGCGCCACCCAGGCACGCATTGACATGTTTCAGGCACAGATTCGTCAGGCCCAGGCAAGCCTGCGCAGCGACGAAGCGGAGCTCGGCTACACGCGCATCTTTGCACCAATGAGCGGCACCGTCGTCGCTGTGGGCGCGCGCGAAGGCCAGACACTCAACGCGCAACAACAGACGCCACTGATCCTGCGCATCGCGCGGTTGTCGCCAATGACGGTGTGGGCCGAAGTTTCCGAAGCGGACATCGGCCACGTCAAACCCGGTATGACCGCCTACTTCACCACCCTCAGCGGTGGCAGCCGGCGCTGGAGCAGCACGGTGCGGCAGATTCTGCCGGTGCCCCCGCGCCCTCTTGAGCAAAATCAGGGCGGCAGCCCCACCGGCGGTCGCAGTGGCAGTGAGCGAGTGGTGCTCTACACCGTACTGCTCGACGTCGACAACACAGACAACGCCCTCATGACCGACATGACCGCTCAGGTGTTCTTCGTCGCACAACACGCGCAGGACACCCTGACAGTGCCGAGCACTGCCTTGCAACCGGGCTCGCGCCCGCAATGGCAACTGGCGCAGATCGTCGCAGCCAACGGGGAAATCCAGTCGCGCGAAGTCCGCACCGGCATCAGCGACCGGTTACGTACACAAGTCCTCGAGGGCCTGGCCGAAGGCGATCACATTCTCAGCGCTCCCGCTGTCGGCAACGGAGGCTGAATGCAAACGCCCCTGATTGACTTGCGCCAGATCCGCAAAGCCTACGGCGGCAACGACAGCCCGCTGGTGGAGGTATTGCGCGGCATCGATCTGTCGATTCACGCCGGCGAATTCGTGGCAATCGTCGGCGCCTCCGGCTCCGGCAAGTCGACGCTGATGAACATCCTCGGTTGCCTCGATCGCCCGACCAGCGGCGAATACCGCTTTGCCGGTGAAGACGTTGCGCAACTGGACACCGACGAACTGGCGTGGCTGCGTCGCGAGGCATTCGGCTTTGTGTTTCAGGGTTATCACCTGATCCCGTCCGGCTCCGCACAGGAAAACGTCGAGATGCCGGCCATCTACGCTGGCACGCCTGCGGCCGAACGACACGCCCGGGCCAGCGCATTGCTGGAACGCCTGGGGCTGGGCAGCCGCACCGGCAATCGCCCGCACCAGCTCTCCGGCGGTCAACAACAACGCGTATCAATTGCCCGAGCACTGATGAACGGCGGCCACATCATTCTCGCCGACGAACCTACCGGCGCCCTCGACAGCCACAGCGGCAAAGAAGTCATGGCCCTGCTCGACGAGCTCGCCAGCCAGGGCCATGTGGTGATTCTCATCACTCATGATCGCGAAGTGGCGCAACGTGCCAAGCGCATTATCGAAATTCGTGACGGCCTGATCATCAGCGATACCGCCGAGCAACCAGGTGCCCCTGCCCGTACCGCCAATTCCGGCGCCTTGCAGGCAGTGGATCTGCGCCAGCGCCTGAGCGCCGGCAGCACCGAGACCAGTGCCTGGAAGGGCGAACTGCTGGATGCCGTGCAAGCGGCCTGGCGGGTGATGTGGATCAACCGTTTCCGCACCGCGCTGACGCTGCTGGGGATTGTCATCGGTGTCGCGTCAGTGGTGGTGATGCTGGCGGTCGGCGAAGGCAGTAAACGCCAGGTGATGGCGCAAATGGGGGCGTTCGGCTCCAACATCATTTACCTCAGCGGCGCGGCACCCAACCCGCGCACGCCACCGGGCATCATCACCCTCGATGACGTTGCCGAACTTGCAACCCTGCCCCAGGTGGAACGAATCATGCCGGTCAACGGCTCGACCGCCGGCGTGCGCTTCGGCAACGCCGACCACTCCAGCTACGTCGGTGGCAACGACACCAATTTCCCGATCATCTTCAATTGGCCGGTGGTACAGGGCAGCTACTTCACTCAGGCCGATGAAGACAGCGCCGCCGCAGTCGCGGTGATCGGCACCAAGGTTCGCGACAAATTGCTCAAGGACGTGGCTGACCCGATCGGTCAATACATCCTGATTGAAAACGCTCCGTTCCAGGTGCTCGGCGTGCTGGCGGAAAAAGGCTCAAGCTCCGGCGACTCGGACAGCGACAACCGGATTGCCGTGCCGTACTCGGCGGCCAGTACGCGCCTGTTCGGCAGTCGCAACCCGGAATATGTCGTGATCGCCGCCAGGGACGCACGCAAGGTCAAAGACGCCGAACAGGCCATCGAGCAATCGATGCTACGCCGGCACAACGGCAAAAAGGATTTCGAGCTGACCAACAACGCCGCCATGATCCAGGCCGAGGCTCGCACCCAGGGCACGCTGTCACTGATGCTCGGCGCCATCGCCGCCATTTCCTTGCTGGTCGGCGGCATCGGCGTGATGAACATCATGCTCATGACCGTGCGTGAACGCACCCGCGAGATCGGCATTCGCATGGCCACCGGCGCCCGTCAGCGCGACATCCTGCGCCAGTTCCTGACCGAAGCGGTGATGCTCTCCGTGGTCGGTGGCATTGCCGGCATCAGCCTGGCGATGCTGGTCGGCGGCGTTCTGTCGTTCAGCGGCGTAGCAATCGCATTTCAATGGATGGCCGTAATCGGCGCCTTCGCCTGCGCCCTGGTCACCGGTGTCATCTTCGGCTTCATGCCTGCCCGCAAAGCCGCCCGGCTCGACCCGGTCACAGCCCTTACCAGTGAATGATCAACCTATGAAAGCGCAACTGACATTCCTTGCCGCCAGCCTGTTACTGGCGGCCTGCAGCAGCCCTGCGCCACGCCCTGACAGCGGCGTGCAATCACCGCCCGCCTGGCAATCGCCAGACCATCCCGGCGCGGTGCAAAGCAATCGCCAATGGTGGACGCAGTTCGGCAGTCGCGAACTCGATCAACTGGTCGAACAGGCACGACTGGGCAGCCATGACCTCGGCGCGGCCGTTGCCCGCGTCAGACAGGCGCAGGCCAGCGCGACGATTGCCGGGGCCCCGCTGCTGCCCGAACTCAAGGCCGGAATCAATGCCAATCGGCAGAAGCTTCTGCACGGCAAAGGCTACAGCCAACTGGATGTCAGCCCGGACAATCGCTCGCTGGATTACTACGACGCCGAGCTGAGCGCCAGTTACGAAATCGATTTCTGGGGGGGTAAACGAGCCGCCCGTGACAGCGCCGTGTTCGGTGTGCAGGCCAGTGAGTTTGATCGCGCCACGGTCGAGCTGACCTTGCAAAGCGGCGTCGCCAACAGCTACACCCAGGCGCTCGCCTTGCGTGAGCAGGCGCGCATTGCCGAACTCAATCTGGCCAACGCGCAGAACGTGCTGCACCTGGTGCAAACCCGCTTCGACGCAGGCAGCGCCACCGCGCTGGAACTGGCCCAGCAAAAAAGTCTGGTGGCCGAGCAACAGCGTAAATTGCCGCTGGTGCAGCAACAGGCCCGCGAAGCGCTGATCACCCTCGCCGCCCTGCTCGGTCAACCGGTGCAGGCGCTGTCCTCGCCTCAGCAGGCATTCGCGCAATTGCAGTGGCCAAACATCGCCAGTGGCGTGCCCAGCGATCTGCTGAGTCGACGTCCGGACATCGCCAGCGCAGAAGCCAGACTGGCGGCGGCCCAGGCTGATGTCACCGCAGCCCGCGCGGCCATGCTGCCAAAAATCACCCTCACCGCCAGCCTCGGCACCGGTGCCGATCTGGCGGCGGATCTGCTGCGCACAACGTTCTACAACCTGTCATCCGGATTGACGGCGCCGATCTTCAACAACGGGCGCTTGAGCGCCGAACGCGACAAGGCCAAGGCCCGTCAGGATGAATTGCTGGAGACCTATCGCGGGGCGATCATCAATGGCTTCGCCGATGTCGAAAAAGCCCTGAGCACCATCCGTGGCCTCGATGAGCAACGGCAGTGGCAAAGCGAAGAATTGAGTCAGGCGCAAACCGCGTTCGACATCGCGCAAAGCCGTTATCAGGCGGGTGCCGAAGACTTGCTCACCGTGCTGCAAACCCAGCGCACCTTGTATGCGGCGCAGGACATGAACGTGCAACTGCGCCTGTCGCGACTGCAGGCGAGCATTGCCTTGTACAAGGCGCTGGGTGGTGGCTGGCAAGTTATCTGACAGCGAACACTCACACTCTCTTTTACCGAACCAAAAACCTGTAGGAGCTGCGGCACGCTGCGATCTTTTGATCTAGAAAAACAAGATCAAAAGATCGCAGCGTGCCGCAGCTCCTACAGGGGGTATTGCGTTGTGTCGGATGGGTGACGCTTAAAGTTGCCGGCCTTTCACCTTCAAATGCCTGGCGTACCACGGCCGCTGCGGCACCTTACGGAACAGGTCGGCCATGTTGTCTTCGTCACCGAAGGTGATGCGCAGGGCGAGCTTCATGGTTTCCGGGTCCATCTCTACCGAGCGCCCGACTTGCAGGCCGGGCACGCTGCTGCAGCCGTGAGTGTCGGGGCCCAGCCAGGGGTCATCGACCTCAACCCAGCGCCCCGGCGCAAACCACGGCACGCCGTTGACCTCGAGGCGACTGACTTCCCCCGGGTGAAAACGCTCGTGGGCGCGGAACCAGTCTTCAAGCCGATCATCGATCCAGCCATGAAAACGCCAGAACACCGGGTTCACATGGGAGGAAAACGGATCGCCGAGAAAGTCGTTTTCCGGGGCATACCAACGCGCGGCGAAATCCGCCTGATCCCGCGCCATCGGCACTGGAATGTTGTTGGACGGGTCGCGGGCCACCGATGCCCAGCGCATATGCAACCAGTCGTGCAGGCCCAGTTCGACTTCCGAGCCGAACTGGCCGAGGGTGAGTTTCGACAAGTAGCGCGGATCGCGGTACTGCGACTCCCACACCTGAAAATTACTGTGATAGGTTTCGGCCGCTTTGATGTCGCTGACCCACTTGGTGTACTCGTCGTCGCCTTCGGTCAGCCACGTTGGCGGCAATGCGTTGCCGTCGTGATTGTCGAAGTAGCGGGCGAAGCCCTGACGGTCACGCTCCAGCTCCGGCTGCGGCATGGGGAATGCCTGCCATGACGGCAAGTCTTGCATCGAACGGGCTTTGCCCAGCATGTGTCGATGCATGAAGAAAAAATCGATGCCCGAGCCGTTGCGATCCTTACGCGGCCCACGGGCATCACGCTCCTTGTCCCGTGGGCCAGGTTGCCAGCCGATACCACGTAACGCATCACGTTTTTTTTCGGAGAGTTTGTGCCACTTGTCCCGCGACGCGTGCCAGAGCTGATGGAACAGCCGATGTTCGGGCGCTACCAGCCACGCCAGAAACGCCGGATTCAACCCGACTCTTTCTCGGGCTTCGGGAAACCGTCGCTTGATCGCGATGAAGTGATTGTCGAGTTCTGGTAGACCCAGCGCGCGATCCAGTCGCAGCACTTGCCCGGTAAACGTGCCGCTGCCAGCGTTGCCGAACGCGGCCCAGACTTCGTCCAGTTTTACTTTAAATTCGTACACCGCCGGCGCTTGCGGCGCATCGCTGCGCATCAGACGCCAGAACATCTCGGCGCCATTACCCGGCGCCAGATCGCCGATGACTTGATAACGCACTGGCGCCTCGGAACGCAGGTTAGCCCCCGTGTCGAGATAACCGCGCAAACCGCGGCCACGGTGGGCAATGTCGAGAAACAGCTCCAGACCTTCATTGGGCAAGCCATCCAGTCCAGCGGCAGCACCAGTGAAACGAATGTCCCAAACGCCGCGCAAACTGTCCGCCAACTGCTGACCGGCCGTGTCCGCCAGGTCGACCGTGGCCTCTCCCGGGGTGATCGGAAACTCCTCACGGGTCAGTTCACGATGTGCATAAAAAGCGGCAGGCAGCGCGGCGCCCGTGAGTGCCATGCCCGCCATGAACCAGCGTCGAGAGATCGTCATTGCCCTACCTGTGTCAGCCATGAAGCAGGCTTTATCCAAGCTAGAACGTTTGCTCGCCGAGGAAATTTATGGCCGCGGCGAAAGATCCCGGCATTCGCCGTCGCCTTTTCACCTTCCGTCCCTAAATTACCCGCTCCGCCGCTCGTTCCTCCCAGATAGCAAAGGCCCCTGCGCCTGAACCTCGACGGCGAACCTGAATGAGATGGCAATGACAAAACCGCGTTCGAAAAAGGCTCTATTTATCGGCCTGCCGCTGGCCTTGGCGATCAGCGCCGGCGCAGGGTTTCTGGCTTGGGATTACTGGTTTCGGGACAACACCGGCTATCCGGTCAAAGTGATGAAGCAGGCGACCGAACTGCAGGACCGCATCCTGTCTTTCGACAGCCACATCACCGTGCCGTTGAGCTTCGGCACTCACGGCAACGAAGCCGACAAGGATGGCTCGGGGCAGTTCGACCTGATCAAGGCCAACCGTGGACGGCTGTCCGGCGCGGCACTGACCGTATTTGGCTGGCCGGAAATGTGGAACGGCCCGAATGCACCGCACCGCCCGACCGAAGGTTTTGTCGAGGAAGCGCGCAACCAGCAGGAAGTGCGCTACAAGATCATTTCCGGGATGGTGCGCGACTTCCCCAATCAGGTCGGCATCGCCTATACCCCGGATGATTTCCGCCGTCTGCACGGTGAAGGCAAATTTGCGATTTTCATCAGCATGCTCAACGCCTATCCACTGGGCAACGACCTGAGCAAACTGGACTTGTGGGCCGGACGCGGCATGCGCATGTTCGGCTTCAGCTATATCGGTAACAACAGCTGGGCCGACTCTTCGCGCCCGCTGCCCTTTTTCAATGACTCTCCCGACGCGCTCGACGGTCTCTCCGACATCGGCAAACAAGCCGTGCATCGCTTGAACGACCTGGGGGTGATCATCGACGTCTCGCAGATGTCGACCAAAGGTCTGGAGCAAGTCGTGCAGTTGAGTCGTACGCCGATTGTCGCCTCGCACTCAGCGCCGCGAGCGGCGGTGGATATTCCACGCAACCTCAGCGACAAAGAGCTGCAACTGATCAAAAACAATGGCGGCGTAGTGCAGGTGGTCGGCTTTTCGCAGTACCTCAAACCGCTGACTCAAGGCACCCAGGACAAACTCAACGCCCTGCGCGCACGCTTCGACCTGCCGCCACTGCCGAACCTGGCCATGGCCCTGATGCCGGGCGATCCGATCATCACCGCCTGGTCCGAACAGAAACTCGGGCAATACGCCAGCGGCCTCTACGGCATTCTTGAAGAAGAGCCGAAAGCGACCCTCAAGGATCTCGGCGACGCCATCGATTACACCGTGCGCAAGATCGGCATCGACCACGTCGGCATCGCTTCGGACTTCAACGATGGCGGCGGCATCAAGGGCTGGGAAAACGTCGGCGAAATCCGCAACGTCACCGCCGAGCTGATCCAGCGTGGCTATTCCGAAGCGGACATCGCCAAGCTGTGGGGCGGCAACTTCCTGCGCGTTTGGGATCAAGTGCAAAAGGCTGCAAAACCCACGCTGATTTCCCGTCAGGATGCGGCCAAGCCATGACTGACCGTCGTACATTCCTGAAACAGGCCGGCGTACTCGCCGCTGCCCTGCCCCTGGGTTCGAGCCTTGCGTGCGCGACCGCTGCCACCCCTCACCCTGCGCTGCCGGGCAACAAATGGACGCAATTGCGCCAGTTGTTCGATCAGGATCCGCAGGCCATTCACTTCGCCAACTTTCTGGTCACTTCACATCCCCGCCCCGTGCGCGAGGCCATCGAACGCCATCGCGCAGCGCTGGATCTGAATCCGGGACTGGCGATGGACTGGGACCTGGGCGTCACCGAGCAGCGCGAAGAAAACGTGCGGGTCTGGGCCGGCAAGTACCTGCAAGCCAAACCGAGCCAGATCGCTCTCACCGGCAGCACCACCGAAGGCCTGGCGATGATTTATGGCGGCGTACATGTTCGCCCGGATCAGGAGATCCTGACCACGGTTCACGAGCATTACTCAACCCGCAACATTCTCGAATTCCGTAGCCGGCGCGACGGCACACAAGTTCGCAAACTCAAGCTGTTCGACACTTCGCAAAGCATTTCGCTGGATCAGGTACTCGACACCATCAACCGCAACATCCGCCCCGAAACCCGTGTGCTGGGTATGACCTGGGTGCATTCGGGCAGCGGAGTGAAATTGCCGATCGCCGACATCTCGCGTCTGGTCGATGAACACAATCGCGGACGCGACGACAAGGATCGGCTGATTTACGTGGTCGACGGGGTGCACGGCTTCGGTGTCGATGACCTGAGCTTCGCGAAGATGAACTGCGATTTTTTCATTGCCGGCACCCACAAGTGGATGTTCGGCCCCCGCGGCACCGGCATCGTTTGCAGCCGCAGCGAAGAGCTCAAGTACATCAGCCCCAGCGTACCGACATTTTCCGAAGCCACGACGTTCGCCAACACCATGACCCCGGGCGGTTACCACGCCTTCGAACATCGCTGGGCGCTGGACGAAGCCTTCAAGTTGCACCTGCAACTGGGCAAGGCCGACGTGCAGGCCCGCATCCATCAGCTCAACAGCTACCTGAAACAGCGCCTGCGCGAACAGTCGAACATCGAACTGGTAACCCCGCTCGATCCGAAGTTTTCCGCCGGTTTCAGCTTTTTCCGGGTCAAGGGCCAGGACAGTGATGAAGTGGCCGCTTACCTGATGAACAACCGGGTGATCTGCGATGCCGTCAGCCGCGATGTCGGTCCGGTGATTCGTACGTCGCCAGGGCTGCTGAACAACGAAACCGAAGTCGACCGGTTCATGGACATCCTCGGTAAAAAACTGCGCGCCTGATTCCTCGACTCCAGTTTTCCTTTCACAGAGACGACTCATGAAAAAGCCTCACACCCGCTTCACTTTCAAGGCGCTCCCCGCCCTGGCTCTGACTGCGCTGTGCGCCGGCCTGTTGCCCGGCGCCGCTCAAGCTGCCACCCCGCCGGCACCCGGAAAAGTGTTCAAAGACTGCAAGGACTGCCCGGAAATGGTGGTGTTGCCGACCGGCAGTTACACCATGGGCACCCCGGACGACGAAGTCGGTCGCGAACCGGACGAAGGCCCACGCCACGAAGTGACCTTCAGCAAACCGTTCGCCATCAGCCGCTTCCAGGTGCTGGTGGGCGAATGGGACGCGTATGTGCGCGAAACCGGCAACAAACCTTATGACTTCGATGATCGTCCGGGTCGTCGCTGCACGGCCGGCAAACCCGAATTCAAACAGACGGCGCGCGATCCGGCCGTGTGCATGAACGTCGCTGAAGCCCAAGGCTACATCGACTGGCTGTCGAAGAAGACCGGCAACGCTTATCGCCTGCAAAGCGAATCGATCCGCGAATACGCCGCCCGCGGTGGCAGCACCGGGCCCTTCCCGTTCCCGTTCGATGAAGGCAACAACTACCAGATATCCAAACACGCCAACACCTATGGCGCCGCCGACGGCTACAACTTCACCTCACCGGCCGGCACCTTCCCGGCCAACGCGTTTGGCGTTTATGACGCCCACGGCAACGTCTACGAATGGACCGCCGACTGTTATCACAAGGATTATTCCGACGTACCGAGCGACGGTCGCCCATGGACGCAGGAAAATTGCGAGCGCCAGGTCATGCGCGGTAACGACTGGGGCGAAGCGCCGGTGTTCTCCCGTTCCGGCAACCGCAACAGCAGCTGGCCAACCAGCAAGGGCGACTGGCTCGGGTTTCGAGTAGTGCGCGACCTCTGATCCCGCCTCACGCGACCGCAGCCCACCTGCGGTCGTTTAAAGAAAGTCCGTGACCATTCGTTTTCCTTAAGTACCGGCACTCCCTCCGCATCGAAGCAGGAATCCTCCATGACCAAGCCTACGCGTGGGGCGATCAACGAATTGTTCGCCCTGCTCAAGCCCTTCCGCCTGATCGTCTCTGCGTCCATCGTGCTTGGCATGATCGGCGGCCTGAGTGTCACTGTGCTGCTGGCGACCATCAACAATGCCCTGCACTCCGACGACGGCCTGACCCGCACCGTAGTCATGATCTTCGCCGGCCTGTGTGCACTGGCGCTGCTGACGACGATTCTGTCCGACATCGGCACCAACTATGTCGGCCAACACATCATTGCCAAGCTGCGCAAGGAACTGGGGGAAAAAGTGCTGTCGGCGCCGATCGACCAGATCGAACGCTATCGCAGCCATCGCCTGATCCCGGTATTGACTCACGACGTCGACACCATCAGTGACTTCGCCTTCGCCTTTGCGCCGTTGGCGATTTCGATGACCGTCACCCTCGGCTGCCTCGGTTATCTGGCGATGCTGTCGTGGCCGATGTTCCTGATGATGCTGGTGGCCATCGCCATCGGCACGACCATTCAGGCGATTGCCCGGGCCAAGGGCATGCGCGGTTTCTACGCCGCCCGTGATTGCGAAGATGAACTGCAAAAGCACTACAACGCGATTGCCGAGGGTGCCAAGGAACTGCGCATTCATCGTCCACGGCGTCAGCGCATGTTTGTCGCCGGGATTCAGAAAACCGCAGAAAAAATCTGCGACACCCAGATCAAATCGATCAACACCTTCGTCATCGCCAAGTCGTTCGGTTCGATGCTGTTCTTCGTGGTGATCGGCCTGGCGCTGGCCCTGCAATCCTTCTGGCCTAGCGGCGATAAAGCGGTGATGAGCGGTTTTGTCCTGGTGCTGCTGTACATGAAGGGGCCGCTGGAACATCTGGTCAGCACCTTGCCGATCATCAGCCGCGCACAAATTGCCTTCCGCCGCATCGCCGAGCTGAGCGAGCAGTTTTCCTCGCCCGAACCGCATCTGTTGCTGGAGGATCAGGGCAAGAAACCCGGCGTCGTCAACAGTCTGGAACTGAACAATGTGCGCTACGCCTTCCCACCAGTGGAAGGCAGCGAACCGTTCCGTCTGGGGCCAGTCAACCTGCGCATCGAACAGGGTGACATCGTGTTCATTGTCGGCGAAAACGGTTGTGGCAAAACCACGTTGATCAAACTGTTGCTGGGTCTCTATGCACCGACCGAGGGCGAAATCCGCGTCAACGATCAACCGATCACCGCGCTCAACCGCGATGATTACCGGCAGAACTTCACCACCATCTTTGCCGACTATTACCTGTTCGATGATCTGATTCAGGGCGACCGCGAAGTCCCGCAGGACGCCACGCGCTACCTGGAGCGTCTGGAGATTGCGCACAAGGTCAGCGTGCGCGACGGCGCCTTCAGCACCACCGATTTGTCCACCGGCCAACGCAAGCGACTGGCGCTGGTCAACGCTTGGCTCGAAGAGCGTCCGGTGCTGGTGTTCGATGAATGGGCGGCGGATCAGGATCCGACGTTCCGGCGCATTTTCTACACCGAACTGTTGCCCGACCTGAAACGTCTGGGCAAAACCATCATCGTGATTTCCCATGATGACCGTTACTTCGACGTTGCCGATCAGCTTGTGCGCATGGAGGCCGGCAAGGTCAAAAGCGAACTGCAAACTGCTTGATTGAAGAGGCCGTGGCCAGGCTGGAAAAAATAATTTTCCGGTTTGCCGCGGCTTCCTCGTCTTAATGAGATGAATAAGAACCATTAACAACTATACCTGCCAAGGTCTTAACCTCATGTCCGCATCCCGTTTCATGCTTCGCCCTCTGACTCGAGCCCTGCTGATGCACGGCGCGACAAGCTCCCGACTGGCCAGCACCGGTCTGGGTCTGGCACTGACTGTCGCTGCCGCCCCTTACGTCCAGGCGCAGGAATGGACCCTGAACATTCCGGCTCAGCCACTCGCGCAGGCGCTCCAGGCGCTGGGCCAGCAGACCAGCCTGCAAATCATCTACAGCCCGGAAAACCTGCAAGGTCTGCGCTCCAGCCCGCTCAGCGGCCGGTATCAGGATGACGACTCGCTCAAAGCCATCCTCAAGGGCACTGGCATCAGCTATCAGCGCGACGGCAATACCGTCACGGTACTCGGCCCGACCACAGGCGATGCGATGGAGTTGGCACCGACCAACGTCAACGCCCAGCACCTGACCGCCACCACCGAGGGCAGCAACTCCTACACTACAGGCGCAGTGACCATCGGCAAGGGTGTGCACTCGCTGAAGGAAACACCGCAATCGGTCACGGTGATGACCCGCAAAATGCTCGACGACCAGAACCTCAACACCATCGAACAGGTGATGGAAAAGACGCCGGGCATCACCGTTTACGACTCGCCAATGGGCGGCAAGTATTTCTACTCCCGCGGTTTCCGCATGACCGGTCAATATCAGTACGACGGCGTGCCGCTGGATATGGGCAGCAGCTACGTACAGGCCGACAGTTTCAACAGCGACATGGCCATCTATGACCGCGTGGAAATCCTGCGCGGTGCGGCGGGCATGATGAAAGGCGCAGGCGGCACAGCCGGTGGCGTCAACTTCGTGCGCAAGCGCGGCCAGGACACCGCGCACACGCAACTGTCGCTGTCGGCAGGGACGTGGGACAACTATCGCGGTCAGGTCGATACTGGCGGCCCGCTGAACGACGCTGGCACCATCCGTGGTCGCGCCGTGGTCACCGAACAGACCCGTCAGTACTTCTATGACGTGGCCAGCCGCAAGGACCAGATCTACTACGGCGCCCTAGACTTCGACCTCAGCCCCGACACTACCCTGGGCCTGGGCTTCGCCTGGGAAGACGTCGATGCCACGCCGTGCTGGGGCGGTCTGCCGCGTTACGCCGACGGCTCCGACCTGCACCTCAAGCGCTCCACGTGCCTGAACACCGCGTGGAACAACCAGCGCAGCAAACGCGCCACTTACTTCGCCGACCTGAAACACCAATTCAACGACGATTGGTCGCTCAAGGTCGCCGGCGTCTACTCGCGCAACACTCAGGACATGGAATACGCGTTCCCGAGCGGCGCAGTACCGATCGGTGCCACCGCCTCCAACACGCTGATGCTGGGCAGCATTTACGACTACGACCAGCGCGACTACGGCTTCGATGCCTACGTGGATGGCAAATTCGACGCCTTCGGCCAGCAACACGAACTGACGGTCGGCGCCAACGCCAGCCGCTCGCACAAGGATGACTTCTACGCGGTAGCCGCCCTGCCCCAACGGCAGAACGTGCTCAACCCCAACCACCACATCCCGCAACCGGACGAAAGCTACTACCTGGCCAATGCCTCCCGTGGCGGCCCGGTGGACATGCACATCAAGCAGTACGGCGCTTACTCCATCGCCCGCCTGAAACTCGCCGATCCGCTGACCCTCGTACTGGGCAGCCGTGTGAGCTGGTACAAGTCCGACACCGACTCGGTGCAGTACTTCCGCGGTGAGGGCACCCAGGTCAACACCAAGTCCACGGAAACCGGGCAGGTCACGCCGTTCGCCGGTGTGCTGTTCGACCTCAACGACAACCTGACTGCGTATGCCAGCTACACCGACATCTTTACCCCGCAAGGCGCCTACAAGACTATCGATGGCAGCACCCTCAAGCCATTGGTTGGCCAGAGCTACGAGTTGGGGATCAAGGGTGAGTGGTTCGACGGACGTCTGAACAGCTCCTTCAACCTGTTCCGCACCCTTCAGAAAGATGCGGCTCAGGATGACCCTCGCTGCGAAGACAGCTCTTGCTCGATCAACTCCGGCAAGGTGCGCGCGCAGGGCTTCGAGGCTGAAGTCAGCGGTGAGGTGATTGATCGCCTGCAATTGTTGGCTGGCTATACCTATACCCAGACCAAAGTGCTGGAGGATGCTGACGCCACCCAAGACGGCGTGATCTATAACTCCTACGTGCCGCGTCATCTGTTGCGTGTGTGGGGTGACTACAGCCTGAGCGGGCCGCTGGATCGCGTGACGATTGGTGCTGGCGTTAATGCGCAGACGGGCAACTACCGGACTTCGCCCTTGGGCGGTGACAACATTGATGGTGCCGGGTATGCCGTGTGGAACGGTCGCATTGGCTACCGTATCGATGACACCTGGTCGGTTGCGTTGAACGGGAATAACCTGTTTGACAAGCGTTACTACTCGACCATTGGTACCGAAGGGTTCGGTAACTTTTATGGTGATCCGCGTAATTTCGTGATGTCGGTGAAGGCTGACTTCTGATTTTTCGCTTTTAAGAAAGCCCTGCCTTGGTGGGGCTTTTTTTTGGCTTTTTTTTGGCTTTTTTTGGCGGCCTTTGGGCCGACCATGTTCTTGGGGGTTGGGTGAATATCCGTTGCTGCGGGTGTTGCTGATTAGGGTTCCGCCCTTACGGCGGGTCACTTTTTCCAGACGCCGAAAAAGTAACCAAAAAGGCTTTACCCTGACGTACGGCCCTCGCTAAGGCTCGGGTTCCTTCGCTACGGGATTGATCCGGGCGCAGCGTTTCCGGTTTGCTTCGCTGCACCTCCTTCCGCTGTATACGACTGCGTCGTACGGTCGCTACGCTCCCCCCCCCCGGATCAACCCCTCCACTCAGCCTGCCGATGGGTCTGGAGATCAAAAGCAACGTCAAAAGCCAGAGCCAGAGCCAAAGCCAAAGCCAAAGCCAAAGCCAAAGCCAAAGCCAAAGCCAAAGCCAAAGCCAAAGCCAAAGCCAAGCAGATCAAAAGATCGCAGCCTTCGGCAACTCCTACAAGGGGGTTGAGTACATCTGTCAAAACTTGGTCGGCTGTCAGGCCGCCATCGCTGGCAAGCCAGCTCCCACAAGAAAACAAGTACAACCCGCACGCGGCGCATGCCGCCCCACTCAACACAATGAGCGCAAGCTCGAGTACCGCTCTTGATCTTGATCTCGGAGCCCGTCGGCAGGCTGAGTGGAGGGGTTGATCCGGGGGTGGGAGCGCAGCGACCGTTTGGCGAAGCCAAACACATCGAAAGGAGGTGCAGCGAAGCAAACCGGAAGCGATGCCCCCGGATCAATCCCGGAACGAAGGGACCCCGAGCCTCAGCGAGGGGCCGAACGTCAGGGCACAGACCTTTTGGTTACTTTTGGCTGGGCCGGCATTCCGGGCGTTTGCCAAAAGTGACCCGCCGTAAGGGCGGAACCCTAATCAGCAACACCCGCAGCAACGGATATTCCCCCCAACCAAACCACCAAACCACCAAACCACAATCAACCCAAAGCCCGCGCCAAAACCCGGCTCAGGCGTTCATGCACCTGCAAAACATCAGGCATAACGCAAGCCATACGCAGCAAGTCATGGGTCAACCCCGAACAATGCTCAAGCTCAACACTCACACCGTGCTCACGCAATTTATCCGCATAAGCCTGCCCCTCATCCAGCAAGGGATCAAACCCGGCCAACAGCACAATCGCCGGAGCCACACCACGCAAGTCCTCCGCCAGCAATGGCGAAAAGCGCCAGTCTAAATAGTCCTGCGGGCTGCGGGCATAGTGCTGATAGAACCAGTCCAGCGTATCGTTCTCCAGCAGATAACCCTCGCCGAACAGCAAGCGTGAATCATGAGTGCGCGACGCATCGGTAACCGGATAACACAACAACTGCACCTTGGGCGCGATGGCCACCGTCGACGGCTGTACCACCGCTTGTACAGCCAGCACGGTGGCCAGGGTAGCACCGGCACTGTCGCCGCCAAACGCTACGCGCGAGGTGTCGAGACCCAGGCCCGCAGCGTTTTCCGCCAGCCACGACAAGGCATCCTCGCCATCTTCCAGCGCCGTAGGAAAGCGATGCTCCGGTGCCAGCCGATAACCAACCGAAAGCACCGCACAGGGCGTACGTCGGCAGAATTCACGACACACACCATCATGGGAGTCGAGGCTGCCGACGACGAAACCGCCGCCGTGAAAATACACCAGCACCGGCATCGGCGCAGACGCACCATTGGGCCGGTATAGACGCAACGCCAATGGCGCACCGTCGCGAGCCAGGGTGTCGACCGGTGTAACGTGCAGATCTTCGGGCACAGGCCAGCGCAACTGCGCCGTGGTCTGCTCGAAAGTCGCCCGGGCTTCGCTCGGGGTCAATTGGTGCATGGCCGGCAGGCCGGCGTCCTGGCTGTCTTGAGCGAGGTCGAGGAAGGCTTCCAGATCAGGGTGTAACGACATCGATAAGGTCCTTGTATGAGCAAACAAGGGGCGCGCACGGGCGACGCCCCCCACAAGAGTCAGTGCAATTGCCGATCAGCCCACGCGTGCCATGCAATGCTCGACCAACGCCTCCAGCTCACGCTGGAAATCGTTCATCAAGGCATCCATGGTGCCGGCGCGATACCGCTGGCTGCTGTAGATGCAGCGCATGGCCAACTGACCGTCATAGACCTGGCCGACAATTTCCAGCCAGTTGCCCAGGTTGGCTTTGAGGCTGTAGTTGTCACCGGTTTCTTCCAGCGCCGGCACCAGCAACGCCTGCTCGTCGAAGCTCTGGTCGAACTGGCCCAGGTAGTTGAACGTGACCCGCGCTTGCGGCAGCTCGGCCAGTTGCCGGGACACCTCGGCCCCCGCCAGATGACGCAACACGCCGTAGCCGATGCCCTTCTGCGGCACCGCTGCCAATTGCGCCTGCACGTTGACGATCGAACGGCCGATGTCATCGCTGTCCGGACGCAAACGCACCGGAAACATGCTGGTAAACCAGCCCAGACTGCGGCTCAGATCAATGGTCTCGAACAGGTCTTCGCGACCATGGCCTTCGAGCAGGATCAGCGCCGACGGTTGTCGACTCCAGCGGCACAGCGCGCGACTGAGTGCCGACAGCAGCAGATCGTTGATCTGCGTGCCGTACACCGCCGGGGCCTGTTTGAGCAGTTGTTCGGTGTGTTCGCGTGACAGTTTGAGCCGCGCCTGCGCTTGTTGGCGCACGAGGTTTTTGCCGCGCGGGTTGTCGCACGGCAGATCGACGCCCGGCTGATCCAGTTGCTCCAGCCAATACGACAGTTCCTGCTCGGCGATCACCGGCGCCTGGGTCTGTAACGCCTCGGCGAACGAACGATAACTGCTGGTGCGAATCGGCAGTTTCGGCTCCTGCCCCTGCACGCACGCCTCGTAGGCCACTTTCAAATCGTCGAGCAGAATCCGCCAGGACACGGTGTCGACCACCAAGTGATGAATCAACACCAGCAATCGCGCCTGGCCATCGGGCAAGGCGACGTGCATCACCCGCCAGACCGGCCCGTCGTCGAGTTTCAGGCTGCGCTGGGCGAGGTTGGCCAGCGCTTCGACCTGCTCGCTGTTGTCCGCTTCGCGACGCCAGAGCAACACTTCGCCCTGTTCGTTGAGGTCACAGTAGCGTTGCAACCAGCGTCCGCCTTCGTGGCTGAAACGCAGACGCAACGAGTCGTGATGTTGCTCGACCCAGCTCAGCGCTTGCTCCAGTGCGTCCAGATCCAGCGGCTGGCGCGCGCTCAGCAGCAGCGACTGATTGTAGTGATGCGCCTCGGCCATGCCTTCGGCAAAGAACCACTCCTGAATCGGCAAGAGATTGAACAGCCCCTCGGTGGCCACTTGCGTGACGTCCGTCTGTGGCTGGGCCGTGCCCTCCTTCGCCACTTCCTGCTCGACGATGCCGGCGATGGTCTGATAACGCATCAGGTCGCGCAGCTTGAGATCCATCTGCAACGTCGGGTGGTTTCTGACGCGGGAGATCACCTGCAAACTCAGAATCGAGTCGCCGCCCAGTTCGAAGAAGTTATCGCTGATACCCACCTGCTCGACCTGCAGCACCTGCGCCCAGATGTCCGCGAGCAAGCTTTCCTGCTCGTTGCGCGGCGCGATGTATTCCTCGGTTTTGAATTCCGGTTCCGGCAACGCCTTGCGATCGAGCTTGCCATTTGGCGTGACGGGGAAAGCATCCAGGCAGACGATCTGCGCCGGCACCATGTATTCCGGTAACGAAGCACGCAGGCCAGCCTTGAGTTCATCGCCGATGTCTTCGCCAGTTGCGGTGACCACATAACCGATCAGTTGCTTGCCAGAGGCATTGTCACGGGCGATCACCAGTGCATCGGTGACCGATGGCAATTGGCGCAGACTGGCTTCGACTTCGCCCAGTTCGATGCGGAAGCCGCGCACCTTGACCTGATGGTCGATACGGCCGACGTAATCGACCACACCGTCGGTACGCAAACGCACCAGATCGCCGCTGCGATACAAGCGCTCGCCCGCCGCGAACGGGTTCGGTACAAAGCGCTCGCAGGTCAGGTCCGCACGCCCGTGATAACCCCGAGCGACACCGTACCCGCCGATGTACAGCTCACCGGCAAAACCGGGCGGCAACGGGTTCAAATCCTCGTCCAGCACGTACAACGAACGCGCGCCGACGGCGCGGCCGATCGGTGCATAGGCCGCTTCGCAATGCTGGCTGACCGGGACTTTCCAGAGCATCGGCGTGACCACGGTTTCGGTCGGGCCGTAGCCGTTGGTGAAGTACTCGGGACGCAGCGCAGCCTTGACCTGCTCGAAAGTCTGATCCGGCACCGCATCACCGCCGAAGCAATAGATCCGCACGGGCGGCGGCGCAATGCCGCTGGCCGCCGCATATTCAGCTAGTTGTTTGAGGTAGGCCGGCGGGAAGCAGGCGATGGTGATGCCGTAATCGTGCAGGGCCTCGTAGGTTTGCTCCGGCGTCCACAGGCAGCCGTCACGAATCACCAGACGGCCACCGCTGTACAACGTGCTCAGCCAGCGTTCATGGGCGCCGTCGAAGGCGAACGACATGAAGTGCAGCTCGCAACTGCTGGCGTCCATTTCGTACAATTCGGCAATCGCCTGACAGTGCATGCTCAGCGGGCCTTGGGTGACCGCGACGCCTTTTGGACGCCCGGTGGAACCGGAGGTGTAGACCAGATACGCCAGACCCTGCTCGTGAACGCGGCAGTCGGGAACGTGGTCGGCGTAGCGGCTTTCATCAAGGTGATCGATTTCCAGGCGCAGCAGACCTTCCGGCGCCGGCAGCGTCGCGCGCAGGCTGCTCTGGGTCAGCAGCAGTGCCATGCCCGAATCTTCGATCATGTATGCCAGACGCTCCGGCGGATACTCAATATCCAGCGGCACGTACGCCGCACCGCTCTTGAGGACGGCGAGGAAGCTCACCACCATCTCCAGCGAACGCGGCAAGGCCACGCCGATCACTACTTCCGGCCCGGCACCGTGTTCGATCAGACAGTTAGCCAGACGATTGGCCCGCTGTTCGAGTTCGCCGTAGCTCAGGCTCATCCCCGCGCATTGCAAGGCAATCGCCTGCGGCTGCTGTTGCGCGTGACGGCTGATCAGTTCCGGCAACAGGGTCGTTTGATGCGAGTGAGCCGGTTCGGCGCTCCAGGCCTGTGCTGCTTGCCATTGCTCGTTGCTCAGGCGCTGCAAGTTGCCGAGGCGCTCGTACGGTGCCGCCAACATCGCGGCAATCGTGTTCTCCATGGTCTGGCGAATACCGACAACGGCGTCGGCACTGAAGTGGCTGCGCAGGTACAGATACTCGATCGACAACTCGTCGCCGAGCATCACCGCGAGGTCCATCGGCACGTTGGTCACGCCATGGCCGATGGATTTGCCGAAGGTCAGGTCGGTGTCGTTTTCTTCCTGCAAACGGTCGTCGATCGGGAAGTTTTCGAACACCACGATGCTGTCGAACAGCGCCTGCCCACCGAGGTTGGACCAGCGTTGTACATCGGCCAGCGGCGCCTGGGAATAATCGCGAATGTCGAGGTTGTAGGCCTGCACTTCGCCCAGCCAGTCCGCCAGACGCTGATCCGCTTGCGGCGTCTGAATGATCGGCAAGGTGTTGATGAACAGACCCAGCATGTTGCCGACATTCGCCAGGCTTTCCGGACGTCCCGACACTGTGGCACCGAAGGTCACCGTCTGCTGGCCGGTGTAGCGCTGCAGCAGCAGCAGCCATGCGCCCTGAATCAGCGTGTTGGGGGTGATGCGCAGATCGCGGCAGAACTGCAACAGGCCCGCGGTTTGCGCTTTGTCCCAATTGGAATAGATCGCATCGTGGCCGGCGACATCGACGCTGTGGCGCGGATGCATCGCCTGGCTCAGGGCCGTCGGCTCGTTGACCACGGCCAGACGCGCCTTCCAGAACAGCTCCTGAGCGTCCTGATCCTGCGCCTGCAACCAGGCGATGAAGTCGCGGTAACGACCGTTCTCGCCGATGATTTCGCCCTTGGCGTAGTACTGCAAAACCTCGCCGAACAGGCGCGAGCTGCTCCAGCCATCCATCAGGATGTGGTGGCTGGTCCAGATCATTTGATACTGATCGTCGCTCAGGCGCAGCAGGGTGATCCGTTGCAAGCGCGCATCGGCCAGGTCGAAGCCCAGGGCGCGGTCATCGCTGGCGAACTCGGCGATAGCCGCTTCGCTGAAGTCGCGCTCGCGCCAGTCGAGCACCTGCATTTGCAACGGCGCGTGGCGATGCACCACCTGCAACGGTTTGGCCAAGCCATCCTGCCAATGAAAACTGGTGCGCAGAATCGCCTGACGCACGATCACGAACTCCCAGGCCTTGCGGAAACGCTCCACGTCCAGGCCCTTGATCGGCAGGCTGACCTGTTGCATGTAAAGGCTGCTGCCGTTATCCGACAGCGTGTGGAAGAGCATGCCTTCCTGCATCGGCGACAGCGGGTAGACGTCCTCGATCATGTCAGCCGACATCGGCAATGCATCGAGCTGCGCTTGATCCAGTTGGGCCAACGGATAGTCCGCCGGGGTGTCGCTGAGGGAGTCGGCGTGATCGACCGAGACCACCTTGGCGAGTTTCTGCACGGTCTGCTGCTGGAACAAATCTTTCGGGGTGAAACGAATCCCCTGCTGACGCGCGCGGCTGACCAGTTGAATCGAGATGATCGAATCGCCGCCCAAGGCAAAGAAGTTGTCGGTGACGCCGACGCGTTCGATTTTGAGAATGTCCTGCCAGACTTCAGCCAGTTGTTGCTCCAGCGGCGTCGACGGCGCCACGTAATCGCGCTGCGACTGGCTGGCGTCCGGTGCCGGCAATGCCTTGCGGTCGAGTTTACCGTTCGGGGTCAGCGGCAACTGCTCGAGGAACAGCCACTGCGCCGGCACCATGTACTCCGGCAGATTCGCCTTGAGCACGTCCTGCAACGCCTGGCTCAGAGCGTCCTGCTCTTCGAGGCTCAGGCTGCTGTCGCTCGGTACCGCGTACGCGACCAGTTGCTGACCGCTCGGGCCATCCACGGCCAGCACCACGCCGTCGCGCACGCTGTTGTGGGCCAGCAAACGCGCTTCGATTTCACCCAGTTCGATGCGGAACCCGCGCACCTTCACCTGATGGTCGATGCGCCCGACATATTCGATACGGCCGTCGTCAGTGAAGCGGGTCAGGTCGCCGGTGCGATACATGCGCTCGCCGGTTTTCGACAGCGGGTTCGGCACGAAACGTTCGGCGGTCAGGCCCGGGCGGAACAGGTAGCCACGGGTGATGCCATCGCCAGCCAGATACAGCTCGGCCGCCACTCCAATCGGCGCTGGCTGCAATTGGCCGTCGAGCATATACGCCGTGGTGTTGACCAACGGCCGACCGATGTTCGCCTGACCACCGGCCTCGCGGCGAGTCCAGGTCGAATAGGTCGTGTCTTCCGAAGGTCCGTACAGGTCGTAGACGTGAGCCACCGAGGTTTCGCGGTAAAGGGTATCGACCAGACTCTGCTTCAGCGGCTCGCCAGCGAGGTTGATGATGCGCACACCCTGCGGAATCTGCCCGATGCGTTGCAGTGCGGCAATCGCCGACGGCACGGTGTTGATCAGGCGTACCTGATCACGCTCCGGCAAGTCCGGTAGCTCCAGCGCATTACGCGCCATGACGATCGAACCGCCACGCGCCAGGGTGACGAAAATCTCCCACACCGACAGGTCGAAACACACCGACGTCGAGGCCAGTACACCTTGCAGATCGTCTTCGCTGTAGACATCGGCGGACCAGTGAATCAGCGCCTGCACATTGCGATGAGCGATGGCCACGCCTTTCGGTTTACCGGTGGAACCGGAGGTGTAGATCACGTACGCCAGATTGGCGGAGTCGCCCTGCGCCGGCAGATTGTCCGAAGACAACTCGGCAAACGCCTGACCGCCCGCCTCGACCAGTACCACTTCGGCGTCGGTCTGCGGCAATTGCGCCAGCAGCGACTGTTGCGTCAGCAGGACTTTTGCCTGGCTGTCGTCGAGCATGTAGGCCACGCGATCAGCCGGATAATCCGGGTCCAGCGGCACATAGGTGCCACCGGCCTTGAGCACCGCCATCAGGGCGATCACCAGTTCCGCCGAACGCGGCATCGCCACGCCCACGCGGATTTCGGGGCCGACCCCGAGCACCTGCAGATGACGCGCCAACTGGTTAGCGCGCTGATTGAGTTCGGCGTAGCTCAGGGCCACGCCGGCGTGACTCAGGGCCTGTGCGTGCGGATGCATTTGCACGCGGGCTTCGAAGCTTTGCGGGATCAGACGTTCAGCCGGATACGTGGCGTGATTGTCGTTCCACTGCGCCAGTGTCTGGCGTTCAGCGACCGACAGCAGGCCGATCTCGCCCAACGGCCGTTGCGGCGCCTCAAGGAACTGACGCAGCACTTCTTGCATATGCGCCGCCAGCCCCTGCACGCTGCACTCGGCGAAGTGCTCGGTGAGGTAATTGAAGTCCAGATTCAACACGTCGCTGGCCCCGGCGATCAGGGTCAGGCCGTAGTTGGTTTGCTCGCGGTGTTCTAAACCTGCGAAACGCAGGCCACCGGGATTGGCTTCCAATGCTTCGGACACCGGATAGTTTTCAAACACCAGCAAAGTGTCGAACAGCGCTTCGCCGCTCAGTTGCGCCAGACGCTGGATGTCCTGCAACGGCGTCTGCTCGAAGTCACGCAGCAACAGGTTCTTGTCCTGCACACTGCGCACCCAGTCGCCGACGCTGACCGTGGCCTGCGGGCTGGCGATCACCGGCAAGGTGTTGATGAAAAGACCCAGTTGCTGCTCGATGCCCGGCAAATCAACCGGGCGCCCGGACACGGTTGCGCCAAACGCAACGGTGGCCTGGCCGGTGTAGCGTTGCAGCACCAGCAACCACGCCGCTTGCACCAGGCTGTTGAGGGTCACTTGCTGCTGACGGGAGAAACTGTTCAGGCGCTGAGTAAAGACTTCGTCGAAATGCAGACGATGCATTTGCTTGCCCGGCCCCGGCACGGTACGTCCATGGCAGGCCGAGGCCAAACGGGTCGGCTCGTCCAGTTCAGCCAGTTGCCCGCGCCAGAAATCCTCTGCGCCGGCCTTGTCCTGACCTTGCAGCCAGACCAGGAAGTCGCGGTAACGACCCTGTGCACTCGGCACCGGGTGACCGGCGTAATCCTGCAATACCTCGCCGAACATCCGCGAGTTGCTCCAGCCATCCATGAGGATGTGGTGGCAGGTGAAAATCAGACGATGACGGTCATCGGCAGTACGTAGCAGGCACAGGCGCAACAGAGGAGGGTTCTGCAGATCGAAACCGCGCTCACGGTCGGCCTGCGCCCGCGCTTCGAGCACGGCCGGCAGATCCGTCACACCGCGCACATCGACTTCCGGCATTTCCAGGGTCAACTGCCGGTTGATCACTTGCAGCGGCGCATCGAGGCCGTCGCGGCCCCAGATAAAACCGGCGCGCAGCACTTCATGGCGATCCACTACGCGCTGCCAGGCTTGCTGGAAGCGAGCCACGTCGAGGCCGTCGATGTCCAGCAGCATCTGATAGACATAGGCGCTGGCATCGGCGTCGTACAGGCTGTGGAACAGAATGCCCTGCTGCATTGGCGCCAGCGGATAAATGTCCTCGATGCGCTGAGCAGCGATCGGCAGGCTGTCCAGATGCGCTTGGGACAACCCCGCCAGTGGCACGTCGGACGGCGTCAAACCACCGCTCGGGTGGCTCAGGCAATGGTCGATCAACTCGCCCAGCGCCACTTCATACGCGCGGGCCAGCGCGTTGATGGTGGCCTCTTCAAAAACATCGCTGCTGTAGGTCCAGGTCAGGCTCAGTTGGCCCTGATAGACCCGGCCGTCGATGGTCAGCCAGTTGGCCATCGGCGCGTTTTCGTCCTGGCCGGCGCCCTTGTCTTCGGTGGCCGGCACCCACAGGGCGTCGGCGTCGAAGTTGTTGTCGAACTGGCCGAGGTAGTTGAACGTCACCTTCGGTTGCGCCAATGGGTTCAGGGAAGCTTGCGCCTCGGGGCTGCCCAAGTGACGGAGCAAGCCATAGCCGATGCCTTTATTGGGGATCGCGCGCAGTTGCTCCTTGATGCCCTTGATCGACGCTTCGAGATTGACGTCGGGGGTCAGGCGCACCGGGAACATGCTGGTGAACCAACCCACCGTGCGGCTCAGGTCGACGTCGTCGAACAGGTCTTCACGACCGTGCCCCTCAAGCTGCACCAGTGCGCTGTCGGTGTGGGTCCACTGGCACAAGACCCGGGCGAGCGCGGTCAGCAACAAGTCGTTGACCTGGGTGCGATAAACCGCTGGCGCCTGTTGCAGCAACTGACGGGTGCGTTCGGCGTCCAGACGCGTATCGACACTGCGTTCGAAACGGTTGCTCAACTGGCCCTGCGGGTTGTCCAGCGGCAGTTCGACCGACACATCGCGCAGCTGCCCGCGCCAGTAATCCAGTTCGCTTTCCAGCTCAGCGCTGCGGGCATGCTCCTGCAGACGCTTGCCCCACTCCTTGAACGCGCTGGTCTTGGCCGGCAGACGCACGGCTTGCTCGGTGCTCAGTTGTTGATACGCGGTTTGCAGATCTTCCAGCAGGATCCGCCACGACACACCATCGACCACCAGGTGATGGATCACCAGCAGCAAGCGCTGGCTGGCGTCCGGCAAATCGACCAGCGCCGCGCGAATCAGCGGGCCATCGAGCAAATCGAGGCTGCGTTGCAAGTCCAGGCACAAGGCCGGCAATGCCGCGCTGTCGTCCAGCGTAAAGGTGCGCAGCAACGCTTGCGCTTGCTCCGCAGGCGCATGGCTCTGTTGCCAGCCATCGCTGGATTGGCGATAACGCAGGCGCAGGGCGTCATGGTGCCGATGCAGATGCTGCAACGCCTGCGCAAGCGGTGCCGCTTGCAGCGCGGTGGCCGGAGTCAACAGGATCGACTGGTTCCAGTGATGCCGCGCCGGGATGTCGCTGTTGAAGAAGTAATGCTGGATCGGCGTCAGGACCGCGTCGCCCAGCACCTCGCCCTGCTGGGTCTGCACCGTATCGCTTTGTTGCGCGACGGTGGCCAGACGCTGCACGGTCTGGTGCTGGAAAATGTCCTTGGGGGTGAAACGAATGCCCGCCTGACGGGCGCGGCTGACCACCTGAATCGAAATGATCGAGTCGCCGCCCAGCTCAAAGAAGTTGTCGTTGAGGCCGATCCGCTCGACCTTCAACACGTCCTGCCAGATCTCGGCCAGACGCTGTTCCAGTTCGTTGCGCGGTGCCGCGTACGCTTCCTGCACCTGGGCCACGTCGGGCTGTGGCAGTTGCTTGCGATCGAGTTTGCCGTTGGCCGTCAGCGGCAGACGTTCAAGGAACGCCCAACTGACCGGAACCATGTAATCCGGCAGGGATTGGCGCAGGTGAACCTTGATCGATTCGCGCAGCGCGCCCTGCCCTTCGGCGTCCAGCGCCTCGTTGGCGACAATCCAGGTCGCCAGTTGCTGACCGCTGAGGCCATCGACCGCCAGCACCACCGCCTCGCGCACTTCGGGGTGCTTGAGCAGTTGCGCTTCGATTTCCCCGAGTTCGATACGAAAGCCGCGGATCTTCACCTGATGGTCGATACGGCCGATGTATTCGATCACACCGTCGCCGCGCAACCGCGCGAGGTCACCGGTGCGATACAGACGCTCACCCGCCTGCGGATTGAACGGATCCGGCACGAACCGCGTAGCAGTCATTCCCGCCTGATTCAGGTAACCACGGGCCAGACCGGCGCCGGCGATGTACAACTCGCCGATGCAGCCTTGCGGCACCAGGTTCAGCGAGTTGTCGAGCAAGTACCACGACAGGTCGACAATCGGTTCGCCGATCGGGCTGCTGTGGCTATGCTGCAAGTCGGCCAGCGACAACGCCCGGTAAGTCACGTGCACGGTGGTTTCGGTGATGCCGTACATGTTGATCAGCGTGGGGGCACAGTCGCCGAAACGCTCGAACCACGGGCGCATGCTCTGCACTTCCAGTGCCTCGCCACCGAACACCACATAACGCAGCGCGTTATCGCGTGTCGACTCGCTGGCCACCTGCATCAACGGCTTGAACGCCGACGGCGTCTGGTTCAGGACGGTGACATTTTCGTCGCACAGCAGGGTGTAGAAATCCTCCGGGGAGCGGCTGACGTCGTGGGGCACCACCACCAGTTTGCCGCCATAGAGCAGCGCACCGAAGATCTCCCACACCGAGAAATCGAAGGCGTAGGAATGGAACAGTGTCCAGCTGTCCTGTGGACCGAAATCGAACCAGTGTTCGGTGGCGCTGAACAGGCGCATGACGTTGCTGTGCGGCAGCAGCGCGCCCTTCGGTTTGCCGGTGGAGCCGGAGGTGTAAATGACGTAGGCCAGATTATCCGGCGTAGTCAGGCACACCGGGCTGGTGTCGTTGCCATGTTCTGGCGTTTGATTCAGATCGAGGCACGCCAGCCCTTGCGGAACCGGCAGTTGCGCCAGCAGATGCTCTTGGGTCAGCAGCAACTCGATGCCGCTGTCTTCGATCATGTGGCTCAGGCGATCATCCGGGTAACCCGGGTCCAGCGGCACATAGGCACCTCCGGCCTTGAGCACCGCGAGGATGGCGACGATCATGTCCAGCGAACGCTCAACGGCGACACCGACGCGCACGTCCGGGCCGACGCCACGCGCGATCAGCACATGCGCCCACTGGTTGGCGCGGCGATTGAGTTCTGCGTAGGTCAGGCGTTGCCCGTCGCAGGTTACGGCCACCGCATCGGGATGACGTTCGGCCTGGGCTTCGATGGTTTGGTGAATGCATTGCTCGACCGTTTGCTCGACCAACGCCGGGTTCCACTGTGCGAGCAATTGTTGCTGCTGGCTGCCATCGAGTATCGGCAACTGGCCGATGCGCTGCGTCGGCTCGGCGACGATGGCCTGCAACAGTGCGGTCCAGTGTTGCGCCAGACGCTCGATGGTTGCCGCGTCGAACAGATCGGTGGCGTACTTGAGCACGGCTTCGATGCCATGCGCCTGTTCGGTGGTGTTGAGGGTCAGGTCGAATTGCGCGGTCTGGCTCTGCCATTCCAGTGGCTCGATGCTCAAGCCGTTCAGACGCGTCTCGACGCTCGCGCGGCGTTCGGCCTGGTGGTTGAACATCACCTGGAACAAAGGACTGTGGCTCAAGCTGCGGCCCGGCTCCAGCGCTTCGACCAGTTGCTCGAACGGCAAGTCCTGATGGGCTTGCGCTTCTTGTGCGGTTTGCTTGACCTGACGCAGCAGCTCGACAAACGGCAGTTGCCCGTCGATGTCGGCCTTGAGCACCTGAGTGTTGACGAAGAAGCCGATCAGACGCTCGATTTCGACCCGCCCACGGTTGGCCACCGGCACACCGACACGAATGTCGGCCTGCCCGCTGTAACGGTGCAACAAAGCCTGGAACGAGGCCAGCAGCAAGACGAACAGCGTGACATTTTCCTTGCGCGCAAAGGCCTTGAGCGCGTTGCTCAGCGTCGGGTCGAGAATCAGGTTATGGCTGGCGCCGGCGAAGCTTTGCTCGATGGAGCGCGGGCGATCCATCGGCAGTTCCAGCACCGGTTGCTCGCCGCCCAGCTTCTCCTGCCAGTACGCCAGTTGCCGTTCCTGCTCACCGGCCTCCATCCACTGCCGCTGCCACAAGGCGTAGTCGGCGTATTGAATCGGCAATGCCGGCAGACCGGCGTCGTGACCGAGATTGAAGCCAGCGTAAAGCTGCACCAGCTCTTCGATCATCACTTGCAGCGACCAGCCATCGGACACGATGTGGTGCAGGGTCAGCACCAGTACATGATCATGCGGGGTGACTTGCAGCAAGGCCGCGCGCAACAGCGGGCCGTGCTCCAGGTCGAAAGTTTTCTGGCTCTGGGTCTGCACGAACGCCTGAATTGAAGCCTCAGGGTCGTTCGCCAGCGCAGCGCTCAGTTGATGGATCTCCAGTGCAAAGGGTCCTGCGGGCAGGATCACTTGCAAGGGTTGCCCGGTTTCCTGAGTGAACACCGTGCGCAAGGTTTCGTGTCGTTCGATCAGCGCCTGGACGCTGCGCTCCAGCGCAGTAACATCCAGCGGCCCCTGCAAACGCAGGGCCGTCGGAATGTTGTAGGCCGCGCTGTGCGGCGCCCACTGCCAGAGAAACCACTGGCGTTGCTGAGCGTAGGACAGCAACAGCGGCTCTTCAGCCGTGCGCTTGAAAACCGGGGCAATGTCAAAGAGGTTGACGCCTTTCTGCTTGAGCAGAACCGCCAGAGCCTTTCTTTGCTTAGCCGAAAGTTGTCCTACCGACTCGATTAACTCTTGCACGCGTTTTTCCCTCTCAAGAAATCAGTTTTTCCAGATCATCGAGGGATAGACGTTTGAGGGCCTCCAGGGATTTAGCCAATTCATCCTGAACGGGCGACATTTCGACGCGCAAGGCCTCGATCCGCGCACAGAACGCCTTGAGGGTGTCGGTTTCGAACAGCTCTTTGAGCGGCACCTTGTCGCCCAGACGCTCCTTGATCCGGGTCACCACCAGCGTGGCCAGCAACGAGTGCCCGCCGAGCTGGAAGAAGTTGTCGGCCAGGCCCACCTGTTCGACCTCCAGCACCTCTTGCCAGACCGTCGCCACCTCCCACTGCAAATCGGTCTGCGGCGCCTGATAGTGCTGCTGTGTCGGGCTGTCGCCCAACGCCATCAAGGCCTTGCGATCCAGCTTGCCGTTCGGGGTCAGCGGGATGGCTTCGATCAGGTGCAAGTGTCCCGGCACCATGTGCGCCGGCAAGCGGCTGGCCAGCGCGTTGCGCAAGCGTTCCGTCAATGCGTGCTGATCCGTCACCGCCTGCGCCGCCACGACGTAGGCATGCAGGTGTTTGCCGGCGGCACCGTCCTGAGCGAGCACCACCGCTTCGCGGATATCGTCCTGCTCCAATAGCCGCGCTTCGATTTCGCTGAGTTCGATACGGAAGCCGCGAATCTTCACCTGATGGTCGGCCCGACCGATGTACTCGATGTTGTCATCACTGCCCTGGCGCACCAGGTCGCCGGTGCGGTAGAGCCGTTCGCCGTTGCTGGCGTACGGGTTCGGCACAAAGCGTTCGGCGGTCAGTGCCGCGCGCATCAGATAACCACGGGTCACCCCGGCACCGCCCAGATACAGCTCGGCGGCCACGCCGTTCGGCAGCACCTGCAACTGGCTGTCGAGCAGATAAGCCACGGTGTTTTCCAGCGGCCGGCCGATGTTGGCCTGCCCTTGCGCGGTACGCAGGGTGAAGGTCGAGTAAGTGGTGTCCTCTGACGGCCCGTAGAGGTCGTAGACCTGCTTGACCGATGTACTTGCGTACAAACTGTCCACCAGATTTTGCTTGAGCGGTTCGCCAGCCAGATTGATCGTGGTGACCGAATCTGGAATCTGCCCGGCGCGTTGCAATGCGGCAATTGCCGAAGGCACTGTGTTGATCAACGTGACCTGCTCGCGGGCCGGCAAATCGGCCAGCGCCAGCGCGTTGTCCGCCAGCACAAGGCAACCACCGCAAGCGAGGGTGACGAAGATCTCCCAGACCGACAGGTCAAAGCAGATCGACGTCGAGGCCAGCACGCCGCGCAGCTGCTCCTCGCAATAGACCCCGGCCGACCACTGAATCAGCGCCGAGAGGTTGCCATGGGTGATGGCCACGCCTTTCGGTTTGCCGGTGGAACCGGAGGTGTAGATGACGTACGCCAGATTCTGCGCCGACACTTTCGCCAGCGGAGCCGTGGACGGGAATTCGCTCAGCGCGCTTTCTTCCACCAGCGGCACCTGTGCGCTCAGCGCTGCGGGCAACATCGTCTGCGCCGCCGGCTCGGTGAGCAGCACCGCGGCGCGGCTGTCATCGAGCATGTGCAGCAAACGTTCCTGTGGATAATCCGGGTCTAGCGGCACATAAGCGCCACCGGCCTTGAGAATTGCCAACAAGGCCACGAGCATGTCCGGTGTGCGACGCATGCACACCCCCACGCGCACTTCTGGCCCGACCCCCAGTGCTTGCAGCTTGTGCGCCAAGCGATTGGCCCGGACATCGAGGCCTTGGTAATCGATCCGTTGCTCGGCGAACACAATGGCGTCCGCCTGCGGTTGCCGCTGCACTTGTGCGGCGATGTGTTCCAGCACGCTGCGTGAATCCAGCGCCTTGACATCGGCCCGCCCCCAATCGATCGCATATTGACGCTCGGGCTCTGCGAGCAATTCCAGGGTTCCCAACGGTTGCGTGGCATCGGCGAGGAATTGCCTCAGCAGGCTTTCAAGCTGCGCGCTCAAGGCACTGATCGCCTGTACCTCGAAACTGGCCTGATCGTAACTGACCCCCAGACTCAGCTCGCGACCGGTGACCGCTACCAGCGTCAACGGGTAGTTGGTCTGCTCCTGACGGCGAATCGCCGAGAACGTCAGGCCGGTGGCCGGACCTTGTTGCAGGGCTTCGGCCATCGGGTAGTTCTCGAACACCAGAATGCTGTCGAACAACGCCCCATTACCCGCTCCCGCCCAACGCTGGATATCGTAGAGCGGCGTGTGTTCGTGCTCGCGCAGCGCCAGATTGAGGCTCTGCACCTGTTGCAGCCACTGGCTGACGACGATGTCGGCGGACGGCGCTGCCACCACCGGCAAGGTATTGATGAACAGACCGATCTGCTGCTCGACGCCCGGCAAGTCGGTCGGACGCCCGGCCACGGTCGCGCCGAACGCGACGTTGTCCTGACCGGTATAGCGCTGCAACAGCACCAGCCACGCGGCTTGCACCAGAGTGTTGAGGGTGACTTTCTGCTCGCGGGCGAAACGGTTCAAATCAGCCGTCAGTTGCTCACTGAACACATGCTCGTGATCGGCGTAACCACTGGCACTGCGCTGCCCGCCAGACACGGCATTGGCCAGACGCGTCGGCTCTTCAAGGTCAGCCAGGGCCGTCGTCCAGAATTCGCGGCTGGCCTGCTGATCGCGCTGGCTGAGCCATTCAATGTAGTCGCGATAGCGTCCCTGCCCGACCGCCGGGGTTATGCGGGCATAACGCTGCAGCACTTCACCGAACAACTGCGAGGTACTCCAACCGTCCATGAGGATGTGGTGGCAGGTGTAGATCAAGTGATGCGTCGAGTCGTCCGTGCGCACCAGCGTCACCCGCAACAGCGGCGCGGCGGTCAGATCGAAACCGCTGGCGAGGTCGTCGCTGGCCAGTTGATCCAGCGCCGTACCGAGGTCATCGCGACCACGCCAGTCCTGCAAGCGCCATGGCATCTGCGCACTCTGGCGAACCACTTGCACCGCAGCGGCGGCATCTTGCGGCCAGACGAAAGCCGTGCGCAGGATTTCGTGGGCGTCGACGGTTTGCTGCCAGGCCTGACGGAAACGCTCGGTGTCCAGATTCTGTACATCGACACGCAGTTGGTTGGTGTAGGCCGGGCTGTCCGGATCGTTGACGCTGTGGAACAGAATGCCCTGCTGCATCGGCGACAACGGGTAGAGGTCGACGATGTCGCGGGCCGGGATCGGCAGTGCCGACAGCTGTGCCTGGGTCAGGCTCGCCAGACTGAAGTCCGACGGTGTTACACCGGCCTCACCACTGTCGCAGCAATGCTCGATCAAACGCTCCAGCTCACGACGATAGGCCTCGGCCAGGGCTTCGATGGTTTCGGCACGGTACATGCCCGTGCCAAAAGTCCAGGTCAGTTCCAGTTCACCGCCGTACACCTGACCATCGACGCTCAGCCAGTTGCCCAGCGGCGCCGCGGCGTCCTGATTGGCCCCGGTGCTTTCACCTGCCGGAATAAACAAGGCGCCTTCGTCGGCATTGAACGCACCGTCGAACTGGCCCAGATAGTTGAATGTCACCCGTGGCTGAGCCAGCCCCTGCAATTCGGCGGATCGGGTCAAATAGCGCAGCACGCCGTAACCGATGCCTTTGCCCGGCACCGCACGCAATTGCTCCTTGATCGCGCAAAGAGATGCGCCCGGCTGCGCTTGGGGGGTCAGACGTACCGGGAACAGGCTGCTGAACCAACCGACCGTGCGACTCAGATCGACTTCATCGAACAAGTCTTCGCGACCGTGCCCTTCAAGTTGCACCAATACCGAAGGCTGTTCGCTCCAGTCGCACAACACCCGCGCCAGCGCGGTCAGCAGCAGGTCGTTGATTTGTGTGCGATAGGCAGCAGGGGCGACTTTGAGCAGCTTGTGAGTCAGCGCCTGGCTCAGGCGCGAACTGGCCCGGGCCGCTTGTCCACGGGTCTGACGCTCTTGCGGGAAATCCTGTGGCAGTTGCGCGTCACCCGCCTCCAGGGTTATGCGCCAGTATTCGCTCTCAGCAACCAGCGCCTCGCTCTGCGCATAACGCTGCAGGTGTTCAGCCCAGCTGTGCAGCGAAGTGCTTTTGCCCGGCAAGACCATCGCGGTACCGGTGGCGAGCGCGGTATAAGCGTGCTGCAGATCTTCCAGCAGAATGCGCCACGACACGCCATCCACCACAAGGTGATGGATGACCAGCAACAAACGTTGCTCGGCGTCCGGCAGGTTCACCAGCACGGCGCGCAGCAAACGCCCCTGTTGCAGATCCAGACTTCGCTGGGCCTCATCGGCAAGGGCCGGCAACGACGCCAGACTGTCCAGTTCGCGCACCCACAACAACTCCGGGTCACGCTGGGTCTGCGGCAGTACCTGCCACGTATCGCCCGACGCCTGGAAATTCAGCGCCAGCGCGTCATGCTGTTCAACCAGCGCCGTCAGCGCGGTGCGCAGGTGATTGGCGTCAAGAGTGGTAGTCGGCTGCAACATCACTGACTGGTTCCAGTGCTGACGCCGGGCAATCTCGGTCTCGAAGAAGCGCGCCTGAATCGGCAGCAATGGCAGCGGCCCACGCGCCGGCTGCGCGCTGGCAACCGCTGGTTTGGCTTCGATCAGTTTGGCCACAGCAGCCAACTGGCCGACCGTCTGTTTTTCGAACAGTTGCTTGGGGCTCAACTTGATGCCCTGGCGCTTGGCCCGAGCAATGATTTGCAGACTGAGGATGGAATCACCGCCCAGCTCGAAAAAGTTATCGGTGCTGCCGACGCGCTCAAGCTTCAGCACATCAGCCCAGATCGCCGCCAGCTTCTCTTCGATCTCACCCACCGGCGCGACGAAATGCTGAGTGATCACCCCCGGCACCGGTAAGGCACGTTTGTCGAGTTTGCCGTTGGCCGTCAGCGGCAGTTGCTCCAGCAGGACGATCTGCGCCGGCACCATGTAATCGGGCAAACACGCTTGCAGTTGCTCGCGCAGCGCCTGCGCCTGCAATGTCAGACTCGCCGCCGGCACGCACCACGCCACCAGTTGCAGCCGCGCCGGATCGTCATCCAGTGGCAGCGCCAGCACCGCCGCCTCACTGACACCGTCGAGCCCGAGCAGCACGCGCGCGACCTCCGCCGGCTCCACGCGATAACCGCGCACCTTGACCTGATCGTCGGCGCGGCCGATGAATTCCATCGATTGCTGACGATTGCGACGTACGCGGTCACCGCTGCGGTAAACCCTTGCACCCGGCGCGCCGAACGGATCCGGGAGGAAACGCTCTGCGGTCAGCCCCGGCTGGTTCAGATAACCCAGCGCCACGCTGTCACCACCGATGTACAGCTCGCCGGCTACCTGATCGGCAACGTTGTTCAGTACGTCGTCGAGCACATAAACGTGAGCTCCGGCCAATGCGCTACCGACCGGTACGCCGCGCGTCAGGGTCAGATCACCGACTTCATGGGCCAACACGCCCACCGTGGTTTCGCTCGGTCCATAGTGGTTGATGACGCGGCAGCCCGGTTTAAGCTGACGCACGCGCTCCACCAGTGCCGGCGCACACGCCTCACCGCCGACGATCAGCGCGTGTTCCGGCAATACGTCAGCAGCCCCTGAGGCCTGCAACAAAGCGCTCAGATGGCCCGGGACGATTTTCAGCATGCCCACTTGATGCGTGGCCATGTACTCGGCAAAGCGATCCGGATCGAAGCCCAGTTCCTCCGGCAATACATGCAGCAGCCGCCCGGAGCACAGCGCCCCGAACAGCACGGTAAAACCTAGGTCCGCCGCGATGGTGGAGACGAGCGCCATGCTGGCGTCCGGTGCCGGCGCCAGACGCTCCAGCACACCGCGCACATAGCTGGCCAGCGCACCGTGGCTGACCAGCACACCTTTGGGTTGTCCGGTGGAACCGGAGGTGTGGATGACGTACGCCGGCGATTGAGCGCACAACGTCACGGCTGGACAGGTGCCCGCCATTGACTGCCACTGCTGCGGTGTAAACGCGATACCCTGACAGCCGTCAACCGCCAGCCCGCAAACACGTGCATCGCCTTCGGCGCATAACAGTATCCGCGCGTTGGCAGCACCGAGCATCTGCTGCAAGCGTGCGTCCGGCGCCTTGACGTCCAGCGGCATGTACACCGCGCCAGCCTTGAAGATCGCCAGCACACAGGTCAGCCAATCCAGCGAACGCTCCATCAGCACTGCCACCGGTTGGCCGTCGCGCACGCCTTGGGCGCGCAAATGATGGGCCAGGCGATTGGCCGCCTGATCCAGCGTCCGATAACTCAAGACTTGATTCAAATCGCGGGCAGCCGCCCCTTCAGGCTGGCGGGCGACTTCACGATCCCAGTGCTGCAACACCGACAGTGCCGGCTCGGCAACTGTTGGCAGTGCCACAGGTGAGATCAGCGCGACGCTGTGCAGCGGCGCTTGCGGCGTTTTCAGCAATTCACTGAACAGACCGAGCAAGGCCGGCACGAAACCGGCAACAGTCTGCGCGCGATAGAGGTCGCTGGCATAAGTCATCTGACCGTGAATCAGCGTGCCGTCGTCGGTGATGTCCAGCGCCAGATCGAAGTGGGTGCCGTCCTTGTCCAGCGGATACTCCGCCACGCTCAATCCGGGCAGGGCCATCGCACGCTGCTTCTGCATGCCGACGTTCTGGTTGAACTTGACCTGAAACAGCGGGTTGTGGCCCAGGGTTCGCTCAGCGACCAACTCGTCCACCAGTTGTTCGAACGGCAGCTCCTGATGCGCCTGGGCGCCGAACGATGCTTCACGCACCCGCGCCAGTAGATCCGTGAAACTGCCGCGCTCATCCACCTCGCAACGCAGCACCTGAGTGTTGACGAAGAAGCCGATCAGCCCTTCGACTTCGGCACGTCCACGGTTGGCATTCGGCACACCGACACGAATGTCGCGCTGCCCGGCGTGTCGCGACACAAACAGCGAAAAACCCGCCAGCACCAGCATGAACAGACTGATGCCCTGACTGCGGGCAAACGCGTTGAGTTGCCGCGACAGGTCCGCACCAAAGTCAAAGCTCAGAGTCTGGCCTTCGAAGCTCTGTGTCAGGGGTCGGGCGAAGTCCGGCGCCACTTCCAGTAGCGGATGTTCCTCGCCCAGCTGCTGGCGCCAGTAATCGAGTTGGCGCTCGCCCTCGCCGGCTTCCAGCCAGCGCCGCTGCCAGATCGCATAGTCGGCGTATTGCAACGCCAGTGCCGGCAATTGCGGCTCGCGCTCCAGGCTGAACGCCTGATAGCACTGCACGAACTCCTTGACCATCACGTCCATCGACCAACCGTCGGAGACGATGTGGTGCATGCTCACCACGAGCACGAACTCTTCGTCAGCCAAGGCAAACAGACTGGCTCGAAGCAACGGCCCGTGGCGCAAATCGAACGGCCGCGCCGTGACGGTTTGCACCTGTTGCGCCAAGGCAGGCTCGCGCTCAGAAGCAGGCAGCGCCGTGAGGTCGATGCGTTCCAGCGCAATCGGTTGTTGATCGAGAATCACCTGATGCGGCTGATCGCCGTCGGTCTGGAACACCGTGCGCAGCACTTCATGGCGCGCCACCAGAAAATCGAAGGAGCGTTGCAGCGCCGCTTCGTCCAGACGCCCGTTCAGACGCAGGCCGGCCGCCATGTTGTACGCGGCGCTTTGTGGTTCCAGCTGCCAGAGAAACAACAAGCGCTGCTGCGCGAACGACAACGGAATCGGCGTGACTTCGTGACGGCTGACTGGCAGTGGCAACAGGCTGAAATCCTTGCCGTCCTCGCGCAGTTTGGCCAGAAACAGCCGACGCTGCTCCAGCGGCAAGCCGACGAACCTTTTCGCGATGCGCTCCGCCATAGTGCCGCTCATACTTCTTCTCCTTCCAAAGCATTCATGAACTGATCCATGTCGGACCAGTCGTCGTCCGTTGCACTGTCAGCCAGTTGCGCGAGCACCGCCGCCAGATCAGCCAGCAACGGTTTTTCGAACAGGCTGCGTAGCGGCAACACCACGCCCGATTGACTTTTGATACGCGCAATCACTTGTGCGGCCAGCAGCGAGTGGCCGCCCAGCTCAAAGAAGTGATCATCCAGACCGACCCGCGACACTTGCAGGACCTCTGCCCAGATCTGCGCCAGTTGCTGTTCGGTGTCCGTTTGCGGTGCGCGATAGTCGCCTTGCAGTTGGCTCGGATCCGGTGCCGGCAACGCCTTGCGGTCGAGCTTGCCGCTTGGCGTCAGCGGCAGATTCGGCAACAACAGCAAGTGCCCCGGCACCATGTAGTCCGGCAGATGGGCTTGCAGCGCGGCGCGTATTTGCTGGCGGAACGCCGACTGAGTGGCGGCGCTTTCCAATACGGCCCGATCGCAGACCACGTACGCCACCAGTTGCTGGCCACCGCTGAGCGGCACTGCCAGCACCACCGCTTCGCGAACCCCTGAGCACTGCTGCAGGCGCGATTCGATTTCGCCCAGTTCGATGCGGAAACCGCGAATCTTCACTTGATGATCGACCCGGCCGACGTACTCCAGCGCACCATCGGCACGCAGTCGCGCACGGTCACCGGTGCGGTACAGGCGTTGGCCAGCGGCGAACGGGTCGGCGATAAAGCGCTCGGCACTGAGCATCGGCTGACGGTGATAACCACGGGCGAGGCCCGGGCCGCCGATGTAAAACTCGCCCACCGCGCCTTGCGGCAGCAGGTTCAAATGATCATCGAGCACGTACAGGCGACGGTCATCCAGACCTTGGCCGATGGGAATGCCGCGCCACGACACAGCGTCCGCCGTCAGTGCCGTGCAGTCATGAATCGTCGAGACCACCGTGGCTTCGGTCGGGCCGTAGGTATTGAGCAAACGCACATGGCCCAAACCGGCCTGTTGCCACAGACGCAAACCGTCCACCGCCATGGCCTCACCACCGACGTGAATCTGGCGCAACGCACCGAAATCGGCCGGTGGATTAGCGGCGTATTCCTGCACCAGCCAATACCAGTACGCGGCCGGCAAATCGGCCAAAGTGATGCCGTGATCGACTATCACTCGATGCAACGTCGCGCTGTCCCACAGCTGTGCATCGCGTAGCACCACGCCAGCGCCATGGCACAGCGGTGGGAAAAACTGCTCGACGAAGCCATCGAAACTGCTGGTGGCGAACTGCAGGACGCGGTCACCTTCGCGCAGGTCGCTGTAACTGATGGCGCGGGCGATGAACTCACTCAGCGCACCGTGGCTGACCGCGACACCTTTCGGCCGCCCGGTGGAACCGGAGGTGTAGATCACGTAGGCGAGGTTTTGCGCTGCGACCGTCACCGACAGATTGTCGACGTCGTCACTGTCGGCCAGTTGCTCCAGGCACAGGCAATCGACACCGTCGAGGGGCGGCAGGCTGGCGAGGCTGACGCTGTCGGTCAGCAGCAGTTTCAGGCCGCTGTCATCCAGCACATGGCGCAGGCGTTCGGCCGGGGTTTGCGGATCCAGCGGCACATAGGAGCCGCCGGACTTGAGCACCGCCAGCAACGCCACCGCCAGTTCCAGCGAGCGCCCTAACGCGACGCCGACCAGCACGTCAGGGCCGACACCCCGCGCACGCAACTGATGCGCCAGACGGTTGCTGCGGGTGTTCAACTCGGCATAGGTGAGTGACGGCGACGGTTCGCTCGCCAGAATCACCGCCGCAGCCTGCGGCGTGCGCACCACTTGCGCTTCAAACAGGGTTTGCACGCTGGCGAAATCAGGTTCCGACGCAGTGGTCTGAATCAGCTGTTTACGCTCGGTATCTGCCAGGAGCGCGACGTCGCCGACGAATTGCTGCGGGTCGTGGCAGACGGACATAAGAATGTTGCGCCAATGCCCGGCCATTGCGGCGATGGTCGCGGCATCGAAGATATCGGTGGCGTAGGTGAAGGCGGCGAACAGTTGCTCGCCCTCCTCGCGGGTGTCGAGCATCAGGTCGCTGGTGGCCGCGTGTTGCCGACCGCTGCCGGCCAATTGCGCTTCGCTCAGATAGTCCACCTGCAAACCGGACTCAAGCTGCACGTGCTGCAAGTCAGTCACCAGCGGCTGGTGGTTGAACATCACCTGGAACAGCGGATTATGGCTCTGACTGCGCGCCGGTTGCAGGGCTTCGATCAGGGCGTCGAACGGTAGCTCCTGATGGACCTGGGCGCCTAGCGCAGCCTCGCGCAGGCGCTGCAACAGCTCGGCGAAGCGGGTTTGCGCGGTGACTTCGCTGCGCAGAATCTGCGTGTTGACGAAGAAGCCGATCAGGCCTTCGGTTTCGCTGCGGGTGCGGTTGGCAATCAGACCGCCGACGCGAATGTCGGTCTGGCCACTGTAGCGATGCAGCAAGGTCTTGAACGCGGCCAGCAGTACCACGAACAGGGTCACGCCCTGACGCTGGGCAAGGCTTTTCAGTTCTTGGCGCAGCGCGGCATCAATCACCGTTTCCAGACGCGCGCCCTGATGACTCGATTGTGCCGGATAGGCGCGGTCGGTCGGCAATTCCAATACGGGATGCTCGTCGCCCAGCTGTGTGCGCCAGTAATCCAGTTGCCGCTCGCGCTCACCCGCCTCCAGCCAGCTGCGCTGCCACAGCGCATAATCGCGGTAATGCACAATCAGCGCCGGCAACGACGGCTCGCGCCCCGCAACGAGGGCGTCGTAGGTGCGCATGAACTCATCGATGAGAATGTTCATCGACCAGCCGTCGGCAATGATGTGGTGCAAGGTCAGCAGCAGCACGTGTTCCTGCTCGGCCAGACGCAACAGCCGCAGGCTCAACAGCGGGCCGTGTTCCAGGTCGAACGCTTGCGTGGCCTCGGCCATCATGTGCTGTTGCACCAGCGGCCAGCGCTGCGCCTCGGGCACGCGGCTCAAATCGGTGAGCGGTAGTTGCAATGCCTGCGGCTCGGCCACACGCTGGAAGGCACGTTCGCCGGCCTGACCGAAGGTGGTGCGCAGGCATTCGTGCCGCGCCACCAGCAGGCTGAACGCCTGCTCCAGGGCCTGCACCTGCAACGCGCCGTTCAGGCGTACCGCCATCGGCAGGTTATAGGCGGCACTTTGCGGGTCCAACTGCCAGAGAAACCACATCCGCTGCTGCGCGTAAGACAGCCCTTCGCGCTCGGCGATTCCCTCACAGGCCGTCATGGGCAGCTGCGCAAAATCAATGCCTTCGCGAGCCATGCCGGCGAGAAACAAACGTCGTTTGTCCTGCGGCAATTCGATAAAACGGCGGGCTAGTTTCTGTGCGTCTGCGGCATTCATGCATGGGGTCCTTGCTGATCGGCGGCGTGACCAGGAGGCCCGGTCGTATCAACAAGAACGAATGACAAACGCAATGATTTAGCAACCCGGCGCAATACCGGCCCAGCGGCAACCTGCGCCAGACGCACAAATGCCGAAGCCGCTACAGGAACGGCTTCGGCATTTATTCAAGCAAACCACCGGATCGTTCAGCGCACGTCCATCGCATGCCCCTCGGCCATGGCGACAATAACTTTGCGCGGGCCTTCGAACGGGGAACGGGCGTGAGCCGACAGCATGTTGTCGAGCATCAGCACATCACCCTCCTGCCAAGGGAAGCTGATCGCGCACTCGTCGAGTACCGCGCGAATCTGAGCCAGGACTTCATCTTCGATAGGAGAGCCATCGCCGTAATAAACGTTACGCGGCAAGTCTTCTTCGTCGACGATGTCCAACAGGCTTTCACGCACTTCCGCTTGCAGGTTGGAAATGTGGAACAGATGCGCCTGATTGAACCAGACGTGGTCGCCGGTCACCGGATGCACCGCCACCGCCTGACAGGTCTGGCGGGTGCGCAACTCACCGTCATCCTTCCACTCGCAGAGGATGCCGTGGGCTTTGCAGTAAGCTTCGACGACATCGCGGTCGTCGGTGTTGAACACATCTTCCCAGGCCACATCCAGCCCGTTGCCGAAGTTGCGCACATACATCAGGCCTTTGCTGACGAAGCGCTCACGGATCGCCAGCGGAATACGCCGATAGACTTCGCGACTGTCGGCAATCGGTGTTTCGCCACCGGACTTCGCCGCGATCATGCTGTAGAACCAGATCTTCATCGGCCAGTCGCGGGAGTAGGCCTGCTCGTTGTGCAGCGGAATACTCTGGTGCGCCGGGTATTCGGTGGAGGTGTAAACCCCTTGCGTCACGTTGGTGCGCGGCGTGGAACCGAACTCGTAATTCAACAGCGGATGACCGAAGCTGGCCGCGAACTGACGAAACGGCTCGGCCCCGTCCAGGCGAAATCCGCGGAACAGCAACCCACCGTCGCGCAACAAATGTTCGTCGACCAACACTTTCAATTCGTCGAACACCGCCAACAGGTCGGTGTCCGGATCGGTCGCTTCCACCAATAGCGGCAAGCGCCCCCGATGCGGCAACAGCGGCCGAACGGAAAATCCCACAGCAACAGCCATGACTGGCCTCCAGTAATCATTTGATAGGAGAGCCGCGCGTTAATACGCGGGCGCCACCGATTGCGCATGGCGCCGGTGATGGACTTCCAGATGGGTCTTGATCGTGCGGATGACCCGGGCCTCGTGTTCATGAATAAAGAAGTGCCCTCCGGTCATCATGTCCACCGAGAAACTGCCCTGGGTCTCTTTGCTCCAGCCGATCAATTGTTCGGTGGTCGCCCGGTCTTCCTTGCCACCCAATACGTGCACGGGGCAACTGAGCAGCGGTCGGTCGATCGGAGTGAAACGCCCGCACATCATGAAGTCGGCACGCAGCACCGGCAGCGTCAGGCTCATGAGTTCCTGATTGGCGAGCACTTCTTCGCTGGTGCCTTGAAAGGCGCGCAACTGCTCGATCAGTTCTTCGTCACTGCGCGGCTCGGCGAAACCTCGGTCGTAATCGCTGCGCATGCTTGGCGCCGCGGTTCCGGAAGCAAACAGCGCCACCGGCTCAGCAACGCCAAGTTCGCGAAAGGCGTGAGCCATTTCACAAGCCAGCAGTGCGCCGAGGCTATGCCCGAACAGCGCATAGGGGGCCTGCAAACCGGGTTTGTACTCACGGGCCAGTTGCCGGGCAAGCTCACGCATATCGATTTGCAGGGGTTCGTCGTAACGGGCGCCGCGCCCGGGCAATTCCACCGGCTGCAGTTGCATCCACGACGGCAATTGGCGCCGCCAGCGGCTGTAAACCATGGCGCTGGCGCCCGAATAGGGCAGGCACAGCAGTGTCAGCTTTGTCACCGCGTTTACCTCAATGGGTTATCTGTAAAAGAGAACGTATGAGGCCTGACTGGAATTAGTCCGCGGATCGATCACTTCAAATGCCGGAAGCTCTGCACCGCAGAGCCCAACACCACCGCCCCCGCCGCAATCGCCAGCCAGAATCCGCTGCGGGCGCCAAACGCATCCACCAGCCAACCCGACCCGGCGGCGCCTACCGCCACGCCAATACTCAAACCGGTCACCAGCCAGGTCAGCCCTTCGGTGAGTTTGGCCGGTGGCACGATGCGCTCGATCAACGCCATCGCCACAATCAGCGTCGGCGAGAAGAACAGCCCGGCAATGAAAACCGCTACCGACAAGCCAAAAATATTGCTCGCCAGCAACAGCGGCAACGTGGTCACTGCTGTCGCCACTCCGCCGTACAGAAACAGTCGCGGCAACGGCAGTTTCGAACGCATCGCGCCGAACGCAATTCCGGCCAGACAGGAGCCGATCGCATACACCGACAGCACAATACTCGCCGCCGCCGGTTGCCCTTGTTGCTGAGCGAACGCGACGCTGACCACATCGATCACACCGACGATGATGCCCATGGCGATCATCAATGCCAGCAGCCATTGAATGTCGGTCGAGCGAATGATCGAGGCATGATGCCCGGACGCATGCGGGTGCACGGGTGGTTCGGTGCTGCGCTGCGCGACAAATGCAGTCACGCCAATCGTCAGCGCCAACAGTGCTGCCAACGGTCCAGCCTCGGGAAACACTGCAACGCACAACCCCACCGACAGCGGCGGGCCGACGATAAAACAGACCTCGTCAAGCACCGACTCCAGCGCATACGCCGTCTGCAATTGTGGCTGGCCACGATAGATTTCAGTCCAGCGCGCCCGCACCATCGCCGACATGCTCGGCATGCAACCGGCCAGCGCGGCGAAGATGAACAGCGTCCAGGTCGGCGCCTGCAGACGCGTGCACAGCAGCAACATCAGCAGCGCCCCGCCGCCGATCAACGCCGACAGCGGCAGAATCCGTCCCTGGCCAAACCGGTCGACCAGCCGTGACACCTGCGGCGCGCAAAACGCCGTGGCCAAGGCAAACGTCGCCGCCACTGCACCGGCCAACGCGTACCCGCCGTACAGCTGCGAAAGCATGGTGATCACACCGATGCCGGTCATGGAAATCGGCATGCGCGCGATCATCCCCGCCAACACAAAATTGCGGGCGCCGGGGGCATTGAATAATTCGCGGTAGGGATTTGCCATCGGTCACAGCCTCGTCAGGGGCGGCCAAGTTGCCATATGGATGAAGGGTGTGGAAGCGGGGAATTGTTGGTGGAATGTGAAGGGCCAGAAGATCAAAAGATCGCAGCGTGCCGCAGCTCCTACAGGTGAATGTGATCATCTGTAGGAGCTGCGGCACGCTGCGATCTTTTGATCTTCTGGCTGAACTCTCAAGGCTGGCCGTCGGTCAGCTAAATAGGCCCTCACACAAGGCGCGCCTTTGCATGCAGATCTCCCTAGCCAGACAAGTTGCACTCATCACCGGCGCCAGCTCCGGCATCGGCCACGCGGCCGCCAAAGCCCTGGCCGCCGCTGGCGCTGCAGTGGTCATCAACTACAACCGCCAGGCCGAACCCGCCGAAGCCCTCGCCCGACAAATCATCGCGGACGGCGGTCAGGCGCTGGCCATCGGCGCCGATGTATCAAAGGAAGACGAGGTCGAACGGCTGTTCGCCCAGACCCTCGACGCCTTCGGCGCACTGGACATTCTGGTGGCCAATTCCGGACTGCAAAAAGACGCCGCAGCGGTGGACATGACCCTGGAAGACTGGAACGCAGTGATCGGCGTCAACCTCACCGGCCAGTTCCTCTGCGCCCGCGCTGCATTGCGGATCTTCAATCGTCAGGGCGTTCGCGAGGGTGTGTCCCGCGCCGCCGGCAAGATTATTCACATGAGCTCGGTGCATCAGCGCATTCCGTGGGCCGGGCACGTCAATTACGCCGCGTCCAAGGGTGGTGTCGATCAGTTGATGCAGACCCTCGCGCAGGAAGTCAGCCATCAGCGCATTCGCATCAACGGCATTGCGCCGGGGGCGATTCGTACGGCCATTAATGAAAAAGCCACCGAAGGTGCAGCGGCTGAAAAGCTGCTTGATCTGATTCCCTATGGGCGCATCGGCGACGTCGATGACGTCGCCAACGCCGTGGTTTTCCTCGCCTCCGACGCCGCCGATTACATCGTCGGCACCACCCTGTTCATCGACGGCGGCATGAGTCTCTATCCGGAGTTTCGCGGCAATGGCTGATCATCATCAAGAACGACAAAGCCCGATCGACGCCCACGGCATCATCGGCGACATGCGCAGTGCAGCGCTGGTCAACGACAAGGGCAGCGTGGATTTTTTCTGCTGGCCGGAGTTCGACAGTCCGTCGATCTTTTGCTCGTTGCTGGACACACCCGACGCGGGGATTTTCCAACTCGCACCAGACTTGCCCGATGCGCGACGTGAGCAGATTTACCTGCCCGACACCAATGTCCTGCAAACCCGCTGGCTCAGTGACTACGCAGTGGTGGAAATCACAGACATGCTGCCAGTGGGCGACAGCGAAGATGACCTGCCGCTGCTGATGCGCCGCGTGCGCGTGGTCAGTGGCGAGGCAACGTTCCACCTGCGCTGCGCCGTGCGCCACGACTACGCCCGCGCCGACACGCGCGCGCAGGCGGATCAGCAAGATGTCCTGTTCAGCGCAACCGGACAACCGACGCTGCGTCTGGCGTCGGATCAGCCGATGCAGATTGACGCAGACGCAGCTGTCGCACGCTTCACGCTGAAACAGGATCAGACGGCCGGGTTCATGCTCGGTGCGACCGACGATCCGCGTTTCGTCGAGGGCGCCGGCGATTTCTGTATGGAACGCACGCTGAAGTTCTGGCGCGACTGGATCGGCCAGTCGATCTACCGCGGACGCTGGCGCGAAATGGTCAACCGCTCGGCGCTCGCGCTCAAGCTGCTGACCTCACGCAAACACGGCGCGATCCTCGCCGCCGCCACTTTCGGCCTGCCGGAAACCCCGGGCGGCGAGCGTAACTGGGATTACCGCTACACCTGGATCCGCGATGCCTCGTTTACCGTTTATGCGTTCATGCGCCTGGGGTTCGTCAGCGAAGCCAACGCCTACATGGGCTGGCTGCGCGGACGGGTCAGTGATTGCTGCGGCCAGCCGATGAAACTGAACATTCTGTATGCCATCGACGGTCAACAGGAACTGCCGGAAACCGAACTTGCGCATCTGTCGGGGCATGGCGGCGCGAAACCGGTGCGCATCGGCAACGGCGCGTATGACCAGATTCAGCTGGATATCTTCGGCGAACTGATGGACGCGGTGTACCTGGTCAACAAGTACGGCGACGCCATTTCCCACGAAGGCTGGAAACATGTGCGCGAAGTTGTCGACCAGGTGTGTGAGACATGGCAGACCAAGGATGTAGGCATTTGGGAAATGCGCGGTGAGCAGCATCACTTTTTGCACTCACGGCTGATGTGCTGGGTGGCGCTGGACCGAGCGATTCGCCTCGCCTCGAAGCGCTCGTTGCCGGCACCGTTCGCCCAATGGGACCAGACCCGCCAGGCGATCTACGCCGACATCTGGGACAACTTCTGGGATGAAGAGCGCGGGCACTTCGTCCAGTACAAGGGCGGCACCGCACTCGACGGCTCGATGCTGTTGATGCCGCTGGTGCGTTTCGTCAGCGCCAAGGATCCACGCTGGCTATCGACACTTGAGGCCATCGAAAAGAGTTTGGTGCGCGACGGCATGGTTTATCGCTATCGCAACGAAGAGGCAGGCATTGATGGTCTGGCCGGGACCGAAGGCGCATTCGCCGCGTGCTCGTTCTGGTACGTCGAATGCCTGGCCCGCGCCGGCCAGGTGGAAAAGGCCCATCTGGAGTTCGAACAGCTGCTGCGTTACGCCAATCCGCTGGGGCTGTACGCCGAGGAATTCGACAGCCATGGGCGGCATCTGGGCAATACACCGCAGGCACTGACGCATCTGGCGTTGATCAGTGCGGCGAGTTTTCTCGATCGGCGGTTGAGTGGGGAAAAGAGTGAGTGGCAGCCGTAAAAGTCGCCGGAGTCTGTCGGAAATATCCCGCACGCCTGCTCCAATCAAAGCAGGTCCTACACGCGGCAATCCCCTGTGGTGAGGGGATCTATCCCCGTTGGGCTACGAAGCGGCCTCTAAATCTGCAAACTCAATACTCAAGAACTACCGCATTCACTGGCTTTGCGACTGCTGCGCAGCCGAACGGGGATAAATCCCCTCGCCACAAAGAATGCAACTTCGTGCCTACAAACATTAAACACCCCCTGTTCCCTCCCTCCCCCGCAACTTGCACTTACACCCCGAAATACCTTGTTGCCAGCTGTTACATCCGCCCCTACCATCCACCGCAACGGGCACAGCGGAGCTGTCCAACAAAACCCGAATTCAAGGAAACAGAATGTCCCAGCACGTCCAGCGCAACATCGACAGCGCCCTACGCACCGGCCTGACCCGCACCCAGCTCTGGGAAGCCGCCGATAAAGGCCTGATCAAATGCTGGGAAATCGGCCGCCAGCGCGCCGCCCGTTTCCCCGACCTCGCCCAACGCTGCCTCGCCAACGAACTGCCCGTCCTCGGCTGGAAAGGTGGCGTTAGCCGCAGCCTGAAGAAAAACGAAAAATACGGCTCACTGAAATACCTCGCGCAGTGGCAAGGGTTGCGTGGGGAAGATCTGGACATCAATTTGGCTGAGGAGCGTTCGTTGACGTGTTCGCGGACAAAAATGGTGGTGACGTTTACGCCGGATCGGACGAAGTATTTTAATCAGGTGGCGGAAGTTGAGGCCTGAATCATCTGTGGCAAAGGAGCTCGCTCCCTCGCCACAGGTTCAGCATCGCGCGATGACTTCAGTGTTGATTGTTGCAGCGCTGACCGAAAACCGCTCCCGATACGCCTGCGGCGTCACCCCTATCGCCCGCAGAAAACTCCGGCGCAATGTTTCCTCACTACCAAACCCGCAATTGGCAGCGATGCGCTTCACCGGCAGTCCCGTATCACTGAGCAAGCGTCGAGCCGTTTCAACGCGGATCAGTTCGATCGCACGCGCCGGGGTCTGGCCGGTGTCGGCGCGGTAATGGCGGACGAAGCTGCGTTCACTCATGCCAGCCTGTTCGGCCAGGGTCGGGATGCCGAGATCGCAGGTCAGGTTTTCGGCAATCCATGCGTGCAGATCATCGAAACGATTGCCCTGACTTTGCAGTGACAAAGTCACGCTGAACTGTGACTGCCCGCCCGGGCGTTTGAGGAACACCACCAGATGGCGGGCGACGTCCAGGGCGATGTCGCTGCCGAGGTCTTGCTCGACCATCGCCAGTGCCAGGTCGATGCCGGCAGTGACGCCCGCCGAAGTCCAGACCGGGCCGTCGTTGATGAAGATCGGATTGGCCTCGACCTGCAACTTCGGATGCTGCTGCGCCAGTTGCTCGCAACGCGTCCAGTGAGTGACGACGCGTCGACCGTCGAGCCAGCCGCTGGCCGCCAACAGAAATGCGCCGGTACACACCGAAGCCACGCGCCGACATTTCGCTGCATGTTGGCGCACCCAATCCACAAGGGGCAGATCTTCCGCCGCCGGATAAATGCCCCAGCCGCCGGCGATGATCAGCGTATCGCTGGCCTCTTGAGGTAGCGGTTCGGCAAGCACCGCCAGCCCCGCGGACGACATCACCGCTCCGCCTTCGCTGGCGATCACACTTGGCGCATAAGGCGTCGGCAGGCCGCGTTGACGACAGAGGTCATTGGCCGAAGCAAACACTTGCAACGGGCCGGTGACGTCGAGGATCTGCATGTTGGCAAACGCGAGTACGTGAATGGCTTTGGGCATTTGGCGTAATTCGTGGGGTGATTGGCGTATGCGCCAGAACCTACGCGCCTACAGTGAAGCCGTCCACCCCCTCAATGGAGAAAAACCCCATGACGTTGCAGATCGGTTTTCTGTTGTTTCCGCAGGTTCAACAACTCGACCTGACCGGTCCTTATGACGTGCTCGCGTCGTTGCCGGGTGTGCAGGTGCATTTGATCTGGAAGGATCTGATGCCGGTCACGGCCAGCACCGGTCTGCTGCTGAAACCGACCACGACCTTCGAGGACTGTCCTGATCTGGATGTGATCTGTGTGCCCGGTGGCGGTGGCGTCGGGCCGTTGATGGAGGATGAGCAGACGCTGGCTTTCATTAAACGCCAGGCCGCGCAGGCGCGTTACGTGACTTCGGTGTGCACCGGCTCGCTGGTGCTCGGCGCGGCGGGTCTGTTAAATGGCAAACGCGCGACGACACATTGGGCTTATCACGACTTGCTGCCGACGCTGGGGGCGATTGCGGTAAAGGATCGGGTGGTGCGTGACGGCAATCTGTTTACTGGCGGCGGGATTACCGCAGGGATCGATTTTGCCTTGGTGCTGGCGGCTGAGCTGGTTGATGCCGACACGGCGCAGTTGGTGCAGTTGCAACTTGAGTATGCGCCGGCGCCGCCATTTAACTCAGGCTCGCCGGATTCAGCGCCGAGTGCAATCGTCGATGAGGCCCGGTTGCGAGCGGCGCCATCGTTGAAACTGCGCACGGAAATTACTGAGCGTGCTGCGGCGAAACTCAACCTGCTTTAAAGGCAAGATCAAAAGATCGCAGCCTGCGGCAGCTCCTACAGATCCGGCGTTTATCCGCGCAATTGGCGGCGAATGCGATCCTTGTAGGAGCTGCCGGAGGCTGCGATCTTTTGACTTTTGCTTTCCGCCGCCCAGCCGTGTAGAAAGCCCTTCCACCCATTTTCACAGGGACTTTCGATGAAGGCTTTGCCTTGGCTTTATCTGGCGCTGCTCAGCCTCGGCTACGGATTGGCGCTCAGCTACGGCCAACTCGGCTGGCTGGCACTGATTTCCGTCGGCCTGCTGCTGTTCGCCGGGTACGCGGTACGCCAGCAACAAGTGCCGTTCGCACGCTACCTCGGCCACGGCCTGTTCATCGTGATGACTTTGGCGTTGGCGATGCATTGGTTGCCGGGTTTTTACAACGGCCGCGCTATTGATCCGCAGCGTTTCACTGATAACGCTGTGCGCTTTTCGATGTACCTGAATCAGGACAAACCACTGGTTGGCTTTTGGCTGTTGCTGGTCTGCCCGTGGATTGTCGCGCGGCGCTCATTGCGCCTGACCGTGTACGCGACCGCCCTCGCCTTGACGTTAAGCGCGATCCTCGCTCTCGGCGGTGCGTTGTTGCTGGGCGTTATCGCCTGGGCACCGAAATGGCCAGATCAGGCGTGGCTGTGGGTGCTGAACAATCTGCTGCTGGTGACGCTGGTCGAGGAAGCGCTGTTTCGCGGCTATATACAAGGCGGTTTCAGCCGACGCTTCAAACACCTGCCGTATGGCGAAAACCTCGCGCTGCTGCTCGCCTCGTCACTGTTCGCGCTGGCGCATGTCGGTGCGGGCTGGACTTGGGTGTTACTGGCGGGACTGGCGGGTGTCGGCTATGGTCTGGCCTACCGTTTCGGCGGACTCGGGGCGGCGATCGCCACACACTTCGGGCTGAATGTGCTGCATTTTGGCTTGTTCACCTATCCGATGCTGGCCGGTTGAGGCAAGCCGCGTTTTGCGACGCCGTGCTGATTACTGAAAGAAAAATTCAATAATTTCCTGACAGCGCCGACAACCTTTCAAAGCCTTGCGGATTGAACAACCATGCGTAACAACCAGCCCACTACACAACGCGAACGGACTTTCCCGGCTCAGCAACGGTTGATTTCCACAACCGACGCCAAGGGCGTGATCACCTACTGCAACGACGCTTTCGTCGAGATCAGCGGGTTTTCGCGTGAGGAACTGATCCGTGCGCCGCACAACCTGGTCCGTCACCCCGACGTCCCGGCTGCGGTGTTTTCGCACATGTGGGGCACACTGAAACAAGGCTTGCCATGGATGGGCATTGTCAAGAATCGCTGCAAGACCGGTGACCATTACTGGGTTAACGCCTATGTAACACCGGTGTTCGACGGCAATCAGGTGGTCGGTTACGAGTCGGTGCGGATCAAACCCACCGCCGAACAGATCCGCCGTGCCGAAGCGCTTTACCAACGCATCAACCAGGGCAAGTCGGCGATTCCTTCCAGCGATAAATGGCTGCCGGTGCTGCAAGACTGGCTGCCGTTCATTCTGGTCAGCCAACTGAGCTTCGTCATCGGCGCAACCCTGAACTCGCAGTGGGGCTTTGCCCTCGCCGCTGGTCTGTCGGTTCCACTCGGCCTATTGGGTCTGCAATGGCAGCAGCGAGGCCTCAAGCGCTTGCTGCGTCTGGCCGAACAGACCACGTCCGACCCGCTGATCGCGCAGATGTACACCGACAGCCGTGGCTCTCAGGCGCGTCTGGAAATGGCGATCCTCAGTCAGGAAGCCCGTCTGAAAACCTGCCTGACCCGACTGCAGGACACTGCCGAGCACCTGACCGATCAGGCCAAGCAGTCCGACGCTCTGGCACACAGCAGCTCGACCGGCCTGGAACGCCAGCGCGTGGAAACCGAACAAGTCGCCACCGCCGTCAACCAGATGGCCGCGACCACGCAGGAAGTGGCCAGCCACGTACAACGCACCGCCGATGCCACTCAGGAAGCCAATCGCCTGACCGGTCGCGGACGCGACATCGCCGGCGAAACCCGCGAAGCCATTCAGCGCTTGTCGGTTGTTGTGGGTGAAACCGGTCTGACCGTCACCCAACTGGCGAAAGACAGCGACGAAATCGGCGGCGTGGTCGATGTGATCAAAGGCATCGCCGACCAGACCAACCTGCTCGCGCTCAACGCCGCCATCGAAGCGGCCCGTGCCGGCGAAATGGGCCGTGGTTTTGCCGTCGTGGCGGACGAAGTTCGTCAACTGGCGCAACGCACCAGCGAATCGACCGGGCAGATTCACGCCCTGATCGCCAAGCTGCAGCAGACTGCTTCGAGCGCTGTGCAAACCATGGAAGCCGGGCATCGCCAGGCCGAAGAAGGTGTGGCGCGGGTGCTGGAAGCGGATCAGGCACTGGTCGGGATCAGCGAAGCGGTGGCTAATATCACCGACATGACCACGCAGATCGCTGCGGCGACGGAAGAGCAAAGTGCGGTGGCTGAAGAGATCAGCCGCAACATCAGCAATATTTCGGAGTTGGCGGATCAGACGTCGGAACAGGCGCATAACTCGGCGTTGCTGAGTGAAGAGCTGACCAAGACGGCGAATACGCAGTACTCGTTGGTGGAGCGGTTTAACCGCTAAAAGCAAAAGATCGCAGCCTGCGGCAGCTCCTACAGGAACATGCATTCCAATGTAGGAGCTGCCGAAGGCTGCGATCTTTTGATCTTGAAAGCCCGGACGGCGAAAGCTTCCGGGTTTTTTGTTGCCTATGTGAAATCAATGGCATCTGGAAGACCGCCATCGCGAGCAGGCTCACTCCTACAGGGGATCTGCGGTGACCACAGCTTTTGTGTCCAACGACAATCCCTTGTAGGAGTGAGCCTGCTCGCGATGAGGCCTCCTCTGCCGACGACGAGCTCACTCAAGCAATGCAGACACTGCCTACAACTCGCCCAGAATGCGCCGACTGGTGCTCGTTGAGGCCAGGTTCTATTGTTTGCCGGTCGCTACCCAATCACACAGACCGGCCAGCATGAATACAACCCCCGCCCGAAAACCCGCAAAACAGAAAGTTCGTGATGAGCTGACATTCCTTGATGTTCGACAAGCTGCGCGCGATGGTCAGAAAGTGTTCGATAAATTTGTGATCACTGGCAGGCTACCCATTACCCAGTAAATCAAAAAGATCGCAGCCTTCGGCAGCTCCTACAGGAACATGCATTCCAATGTAGGAGCTGCCGCAGGCTGCGATCTTTTGATCTTCAAAGCCCGGACGGCGAAAGCTGTCCGGGCTTTTTATTGCCTATGTGAAATTAATGGCATCTGGCAGACCGTCATCGCGAGCAGGCTCACTCCTACAGGGATCTGCGGTGACCACAGCTTTTGTGTCCAACGACAATCCCTTGTAGGAGTGAGCCTGCTCGCGATGAGGCCATAACAGCCAGCGAAATTACTGAGGCAACTTCAGCTTATCCAGCAGTCGATTGACCAACAGTTCGTTGAGCATGATCACCTGTTGCAGCGCCAGCAGCGGTTTGCGCTCCGGGCCGCCGATTGAGTGGGCGATGTTACCGGCCATGGCATGGGCGTAAGACAGCGACTCGCAGGCTTCGACGAGCAGGGTTTCGTCATCCAGGGTGGGGTCGACGAGAAAGACGGGGCGAAACTTGGGCGAGGTTGGCGGAGCCGCCAGGTCGTCGGGCTTGAGGTAGTAATCGAGGGCGCGATCGGTTGCTTCTTTGATCTTTTGCGGGCTAAGCGCTGGGTCGTGGGGGATAGGATCTGTGGGTGGTGGGTTTGGTGTGATTTTGAACATAGATAAAGCTCCAATTTGAAAAAACGGGAGCCATCACCCTCGCTACCAAACGGCGGGTGGCGGCCATACGTGGGTTGGTAGACCGGGCAAATTGGGTAACCCGGCGCTCACAGAGGAGCCCCACGCATGCCCACCATACAAAGCCATATCTCAAAAAAGGAGACAGCATCGAAGGTGTCGCGACAACGACAATTTAAAGCGGGCTACCAAACCCGATCACTGATTTTCAGTGACAAGGAAACGATACCGCCCGCCCCATAGCCGTGTAAGCCGGCGGATTCTGGCGTACGCGTAGGTAACGGCGCAAGGAGTTGTAGGCCCGATGGCGTAACGGGTTGTGTGATTTAAACGTGCTTGCAGGATTGCGTTTACTGATAGAGAAAACTGGAAATTCCCCTGTTGTATTGATGTTGTTTTTGAGGCCGCTTTCGCGAGCAGGCTCGCTCTTACAGTTGGATCGGGTGCGTCAGTAAGGGATTGGTCGGCTGTCAGGCCGCCATCGCTGGCAAGCCAGCTCCCACAAGGGATTGAGTGTGTTCAGTTAGAGATTGGCTGGATGTCAGACCGTCATCGCGAGCAGGCTCGCTCCTACATTTGGATTGGGTGCGTCAGTAAGGGATTGGTCGGCTGTCAGGCCGCCATCGCTGGCAAGCCAGCTCCCACAAGGGATTGAGTGTGTTCAGTTAGAGATTGGTTGGATGTCAGACCGTCATCGCGAGCAGGCTCGCTCCTACATTTGGATTGGGTGCGTCAGTAAGGGATTGGTCGGCTGTCAGGCCGCCATCGCTGGCAAGCCAGCTCCCACAATGGATTGAGTGTTCAGTAAGGGATTGGTTGGATGTCAGACCGTCATCGCGAGCAGGCTCACTCCCACAAAAAGCAACAGCAAGATCAAAAGATCGCAGCCTTCGGCAGCTCCTACAGGGATGATATGTACCACCCGCACGCGGCGCATGCCGCCCCACTCAAAGGATGAGCGCAAGCTCGGCTGCCGCTCTTGATCTTGATCCACGGGCGACGTCGGAAGGCTGAGTGGAGGGATTGATCCGGGGGTGGGAGCGCAGCGACCGTTTGGCGAAGCCAAACACAGCGAGAGGAGGTGCAGCGCAGCAAACCGGAGACGCTGCGCCCGGATCAATTCCGGAGCGAAGGGACCCCGAGCCTCAGCGAGCGGGCCGCACGTAGGAGCAAGCGTTTTTGGTTACTTTTTAGGCGTTTGTAAAAAGTGACCCGCCGTAAGGGCGGAACCCTAAGCGGCCGTTACCGCAGCAATGGATATGTACCCAAAACGAAAACTGTGTCGCAGCTAATATCCATCTCCCTCACCCCAGCCCTCTCCTCCAAGGGGCGAGGGGGAAGGGAGCCGATCTCCATGAAGTTCAGAATCCCGGTCACCCCTTGAGAAATTCGGATACTTTCTGCGCGGCACTGGCCAAATGCTGCTCATGGGTAAATCCCGAAACCTTCAACGGCTTCAAATCATGATCCCCCGCCCCCAACCAAAACACCTCAATCCCCGACGCTAACGAATACCCCTCAACCGCCGCAAGATTGCCAAGCGCATCCCGCTCCCCCTGAACAATCAACGTCCGCGTCTGCAACCCAGCCAAATGCTCAACCCGAGGCTTCTCCGGCTTCCCCACCGCATAAAACGGATACCCCAAACACACCAGCGCATCAGCCCCCAACTCATCCGCCACCAGACTCGCCATCCGCCCGCCCATCGACTTCCCGCCAATGGCCAAAACCCCAGTGACATGACGTCGCACTTCAGCAAACACCTCACGCCAAACTTCCTGCAATTTGGCAGCAGGATTCGGCGGCCGCTTCACCCCATCAACCCGCCGCTGCGCCATATAAGGAAACTCAAACCGCAACACGTTCACCCCAAGTGCAGCAAGGCGCCCAGCCATGTCGTTCATCCACTCACTGTCCATCGGCGCCCCCGCCCCATGCGCGAGGATCAACGTCGCCGAAGCCTCACCACTGGCGGCATCCCACAGCCATCCATGATCGAGCACGCACTGCGCCCATTGATCCCCGTCAATACTGGCCTTGTGCTGTTTGTTCATGCTTGCCTCGCTTTTAGTCTGCCTATAACTCCAGGCGAAGGATTTGCGGCTCTTTTGCGCGCGGTCACTTCGGCTGAACCGTGGATGGGGAACCATGAACACTTCTATCAGTACCGCCTACAACTACAAGGTGGTCCGCCAATTCGCCATTATGACGGTGGTGTGGGGCATCGTCGGCATGGGGCTCGGGGTTTTTCTCGCGGCCCAATTGGTCTGGCCCGAGCTCAACTTCGATTTACCCTGGACCAGTTTCGGCCGTCTGCGCCCACTGCACACCAACGCGGTGATCTTCGCGTTCGGCGGCTGCGCGCTGTTCGCCAGTTCGTTCTACTCGGTACAACGCACCTGCCAGACCCAACTGTTTGCGCCAAAGATTGCCGCATTCTGCTTCTGGGGCTGGCAACTGGTGATCCTGTTGGCGGCGATCAGTCTGCCATTGGGCTACACCAGCTCCAAGGAATACGCTGAACTCGAATGGCCGATCGACATCCTGATCACCATTGTCTGGGTCGCCTACGCGGTCGTGTTCTTCGGCACGATCATGCAGCGCAAGACCAAACACATTTATGTGGGCAACTGGTTCTTCGGCGCGTTCATCATCACCGTGGCGATTTTGCACATCGTCAACAACCTGGAAATTCCGGTCAGTTTTACCAAGTCCTACTCGCTGTACTCCGGCGCCACCGACGCGATGGTGCAATGGTGGTACGGCCACAACGCCGTAGGCTTTTTCCTCACCGCCGGTTTCCTCGGGATGATGTATTACTTCGTGCCGAAACAGGCCGAGCGTCCGGTGTATTCGTATCGCCTGTCGATCGTGCATTTCTGGGCACTGATCACCCTCTACATCTGGGCTGGCCCACACCACTTGCACTACACCGCTCTACCAGACTGGGCACAGTCGCTGGGCATGGTGATGTCGCTGATTCTGCTGGCACCGAGCTGGGGCGGCATGATCAACGGCATGATGACCCTCTCGGGCGCCTGGCATAAGTTGCGCAGCGACCCGATCCTGCGCTTCCTCGTGGTGTCGCTGGCGTTCTACGGCATGTCGACCTTCGAAGGTCCGATGATGGCGATCAAGACTGTCAACGCCCTCTCCCACTACACCGACTGGACCATCGGCCACGTACACGCCGGCGCTCTCGGTTGGGTGGCGATGATTTCCATCGGTGCGCTGTACCACATGATCCCGAAAATCTTCGGCAAGGCGCAGATGCACAGCGTCGGCCTGATCAACGCGCACTTCTGGCTCGCCACCATCGGCACCGTGCTCTACATCGCTTCGATGTGGGTCAACGGCATCGCTCAGGGCCTGATGTGGCGCGCGGTCAACGAGGACGGCACGCTGACCTACTCCTTCGTCGAAACCCTGGTGGCCAGCCACCCAGGCTTCGTCGTGCGGCTGGTTGGCGGGGCGATCTTCCTCAGCGGCATGTTCCTGATGGCTTACAACACCTGGCGCACGGTGCGGGCCTCGCAGCCTGCTGACGTCGTTGCCGCCGCGCAGATGGCCTGAGGAGTCCGCCATGAAACACGAAACGATTGAAAAGAACGTCGGCCTGCTGATGCTGTTGATGGTGTTCGCCGTGAGCATCGGCGGTCTGACCCAGATCGTCCCGCTGTTCTTCCAGGACGTCACCAACAAACCGGTGGAGGGCATGAAGCCCTACACGGCGCTGCAACTGGAAGGTCGCGATATCTATATCCGCGAAGGCTGCGTCCAGTGTCACTCACAGATGATCCGGCCGTTCCGGGCTGAAACCGAGCGTTACGGGCACTACTCGGTGGCCGGGGAAAGCGTTTGGGATCACCCGTTCCTGTGGGGCTCGAAACGCACCGGGCCGGATCTGGCACGGGTCGGCGCGCGTTACTCGGATGACTGGCACCGCGCGCATTTGTACAACCCGCGCAACGTTGTCCCGGAATCGAAAATGCCGGCCTACCCGTGGCTGGTCACGCAAGCGGTCGACAGCAGCCACACCGAAACCAAGCTCAAGACCATGCGCACCCTCGGCGTGCCGTACACCGACGACGACATCAGCGGCGCGGTGGCCAGCCTCAAGGACAAGACCGAAATGGACGCGCTCATCTCCTACCTGCAAGTGCTCGGCACTGCAATCAAGAGCAAGAGGTGAGCCATGGTCGTTGAAATGAGTGCAGGACTGATTCGTGGCTTAGGCACCGTTGTGGTGTTCGTCGCCTTCGTTGGCTTGACCCTGTGGGTGTTCAACGGCAAGCGCAATCCGGAATTCGCCGAAGCGCGCCTGCTGCCGTTCGCCGACGAACCGCAACCCGACACTACCCCAGCATCTGAAACAACCCAAGCACCTGAACCAAGGAGTACCCGGCCATGACCACCTTCTGGAGTACGTGGATCTGCGTACTGACCATCGGCAGCCTGATCGGCCTGACGTGGCTGCTGATCGGCACCCGCCGGGGCGAGACCAAGGGCAGCGTCGACCAGACCATGGGCCACAGCTTTGACGGCATCGAGGAATACGACAACCCGCTGCCGCAGTGGTGGTTCATGCTGTTCGCCGGCACCTTGGTGTTTTCCGTGGGTTACCTGATTCTTTATCCGGGTCTGGGCAACTGGAAAGGCATCCTGCCGGGTTACGAGGATGGCTGGACCGGCGTGCACGAGTGGGAAAAGGAGATGAACAAGGCTGACGCCAAATTCGGCCCGATCTTCGCCAAGTTCGCCGCCATGCCGGTGGAAGAAGTGGCGAAGGATCCGCAAGCGCTGAAAATGGGTGGCCGTCTGTTCGCGTCCAACTGCTCGGTGTGCCACGGCTCCGACGCCAAGGGCGCGTTCGGCTTCCCTAACCTCGCTGACAGCGACTGGCGCTGGGGCGGCGATGCCGACACGATCAAGACCACCATCATGGGTGGCCGGGTGGCAGCAATGCCGGCCTGGGGCGAGGTGTTGGGCGAAGCTGGCGTGAAGAACGTTGCAGCGTATGTTCGTCACGAATTGGCTGGCTTGCCATTGCCCGCCGACAGCAAGGCTGATCTGCAAGCCGGACAGCAAGCCTTCAGCACCACTTGCGTGGCGTGTCACGGGGCAACCGGCAAGGGCACTGAAGCCATGGGCGCGCCGAATCTGACGCACCCGGCCGGGTTTATCTATGGCACCAGCCTCACTCAGCTTGAACAGACCATTCGCCACGGTCGTCAGGGCCATATGCCCGCGCAAACGGAGCTACTGGGTAATGACAAGGTGCAATTGCTCGCAGCTTATGTGTACAGCTTGAGCAATGGATTGAGCACAGAAAAACTTATTACTGAAGACAATAAATAAACTGCATTGCGTACACCTTTGCCGCACCGATTACGGTGCGGCAGTTTCCTGCCCCTTTGCGACGCATTGTCGCACCCTTCACACCCTCGCCTTTCGGTTCCCCCGATTCGGGTCTACGCTTGCTCGATGAGGACTGGTTCGCGCCGGTTCCAGGTCGACCCTAACCGCTGTGTTCTGCGAAATGGCTGACTGATGTCGCCGCAAACGCCGGTAGATACCGGCTGTCGAGCCGATTGCCTTCTGTCAGCCGAACGGAGTGTTTGAACACACCTCGTTACAAGCGACCTGAACCCCTCGCTTTTTTCATCCGCTGCGACATTTTGTCCGAGGCTGATTTTGTCCTTACGCGGCGCATGGAAAGGCCGCAGAATCAGCGTTGGAAAGCATTGACCCAGGTCATGGCGCGTTGCAATGACCCCCTGCTTTGCCCATACTTGCGGCCGAATTACATCCTAATAAAATACCCAAACCGTGGAACCTTAGAATGAGCACAGCAATCAGTCCGACTGCTTATAACTATAAGGTAGTCCGCCAGTTCGCCATCATGACGGTGGTCTGGGGGATCCTTGGCATGGGGCTCGGTGTTTTCATCGCCTCGCAACTGGTCTGGCCGGAATTGAACTTCGGTCTGCCGTGGACGAGCTTTGGACGCCTGCGCCCGTTGCACACAAACCTGGTGATTTTTGCCTTCGGTGGTTGTGCACTCTTCGCCACTTCCTACTATGTCGTGCAGCGAACCTGCCAGACGCGACTGATTTCCGACAGCCTCGCCGCCTTCACCTTCTGGGGCTGGCAAGCGGTGATCGTCGGCGCGATCATTACCTTGCCGCTGGGTTACACCACCACCAAGGAATACGCGGAACTGGAATGGCCGATCGCCATTTTGCTGGCCATTGTCTGGGTCACCTACGGTCTGGTGTTCTTCGGCACCATCACCAAGCGCAAAACCAAACACATCTATGTCGGTAACTGGTTCTACGGTGCTTTCATTGTCGTGACCGCAATGCTGCACATCGTCAACCACGCTTCCCTGCCGGTGAATCTGTTCAAGTCCTACTCCGCCTACTCGGGCGCGACCGACGCGATGATCCAGTGGTGGTACGGCCACAACGCCGTGGGTTTCTTCCTGACCACCGGCTTCCTGGGGATGATGTATTACTTCGTGCCGAAACAGGCCGAACGTCCGATTTACTCTTATCGCCTGTCGATCGTGCACTTCTGGGCACTGATCACCCTGTACATCTGGGCCGGCCCGCACCACTTGCACTACACCGCGCTGCCGGATTGGGCACAATCGCTGGGCATGGCGATGTCGATCATCCTGCTGGCGCCAAGCTGGGGCGGCATGATCAACGGCATGATGACCCTCTCGGGCGCCTGGCATAAGCTGCGCACCGACCCGATCCTGCGCTTCCTGGTGGTCTCGCTGGCGTTCTACGGCATGTCGACCTTCGAAGGGCCGATGATGGCGATCAAGACCGTCAACTCGCTCTCGCACTACACCGACTGGACCATCGGCCACGTACACGCCGGCGCTCTGGGCTGGGTGGCAATGATCTCGATCGGCGCGATCTACCACATGATTCCGAAACTGTTCGGTCGTGCGCAGATGCACAGTGTCGGCCTGATCAACGCGCACTTCTGGCTCGCGACCATCGGTACCGTGCTCTACATCGCTTCGATGTGGGTCAACGGCATCACCCAGGGTCTGATGTGGCGCGCAATCAACGATGACGGCACCCTCACCTACTCGTTCGTCGAAGCGCTGCAAGCCAGCCACCCGGGCTTTATCGTCCGCGCTCTTGGCGGTGCGTTCTTCGCCAGCGGCATGCTGCTGATGGCTTACAACGTCTGGCGCACCGTGCGCGCCTCGAACCCGGCTGAAGCCGAAGCCGCTGCCCAGATCGCTGTCGTTGGAGCTCACTGATGAAGCATGAAGCTGTCGAGAAGAATATTGGCCTGCTGGCTTTCTTCATGGTCATCGCCGTCAGCATCGGTGGCCTGACCCAGATCGTTCCGCTGTTTTTCCAGGACGTTACCAACAAGCCGGTCGAGGGCATGAAGCCGCGTCCGGCCCTGGAACTGGAAGGCCGCGACGTCTACATCGCTAACGGCTGTGTCGGCTGCCACTCGCAGATGATCCGTCCGTTCCGCGCCGAAACCGAACGCTACGGTCACTACTCGGTTGCCGGTGAAAGCGTCTGGGACCACCCGTTCCTTTGGGGCTCCAAGCGCACCGGCCCGGACCTGGCCCGTGTCGGCGGTCGCTACTCCGATGACTGGCAACGTGCGCACTTATACAACCCGCGCAACGTGGTGCCTGAGTCGAAAATGCCGGCTTACCCGTTCCTCGTGGAAAACAAGCTCGACGGCAAGGAAACTGCCAAGAAAATGGAGGTCCTGCGTACGCTCGGCGTTCCTTACACCGATGAAGACATCGCCGGTGCTCAGGATGCCGTGAAGGGCAAGACCGAAATGGACGCGCTGGTGGCCTATCTGCAAGGCCTGGGCACCATCATCAAAAGCAAACGGTGAATTAGATGGATATCGGGATGATTCGTGGCCTGGGCACCGTTGTTGTGATGGTGGCCTTTATCGGTCTGGCGTTGTGGGTGTTCAGCCCCAAGCGCAAGTCGGAGTTTGAAGACGCGACCTTGCTGCCTTTTGCGGATGATCCCGAAGCCATCAAGCACGTCGAGCAAGCTTCTAGGAGTAACAAAGAATGACTACATTCTGGAGTCTGTACGTCACAGTCCTCAGTCTTGGCACCATCTTCGCCCTGACCTGGCTGTTGCTGTCGACCCGCAAGGGCCAACGCAGCGAGCAGACGGACGAGACGGTCGGCCACTCGTTCGACGGGATCGAGGAATACGACAACCCGCTGCCGAAATGGTGGTTCATGCTGTTCGTGGGCACCATCATCTTCGCGCTGGGTTATCTGGTGCTGTACCCGGGCCTGGGTAACTGGAAAGGCCTGCTGCCGGGCTACAACTACCTCGATACCGAAAAACAGACTGCATTCGCCAACGGCCAGACCGGCTGGACAGGCGTGCACGAGTGGGAAAAGGAAATGGCTCGCTCGGACGCCAGGTTCGGTCCGATCTTCGCCAAGTTCGCTGCCATGCCAATCGAAGAAGTGGCCAAGGACCCGCAAGCGCTGAAGATGGGGGGCCGCCTGTTCGCCTCCAACTGCTCGGTGTGCCACGGTTCCGACGCCAAGGGCGCCTACGGTTTTCCTAACCTGACCGACGCCGACTGGCGCTGGGGCGGCGAAGCGGAAACCATCAAGACCACCATCATGGGCGGCCGTCACGCGGTCATGCCGGCGTGGGCTGAAGTGATTGGCGAGCAAGGCGTGGCTGACGTGGCCGCGTTCGTGGTCACCAACCTCGATGGTCGCAAGCTGCCGGAAGGCGCCAAGGCAGACGTTGCCAATGGCCAGAAACTGTTCGCCGCCAACTGCGTGGCTTGCCACGGTCCGGCCGGTAAAGGTACGCCAGCAATGGGCGCACCTGACCTGACCCACCCGGGCGCGTTCATCTACGGTTCGAGCTTCGCGCAGTTGCAGCAGACCATCCGTTACGGTCGCCAAGGCCAGATGCCTGCGCAAGAACAGCTGCAAGGCAACGACAAGGTTCACCTGCTGGCGGCTTATGTTTACAGCCTGTCGCACGGTGAGAAAGCAGCGGAAGCGAAGGCCGAGTAAGGCCAACGCCTGAAGCAATAAAAAACGGCCCCGTCATTTGACGGGGCCGTTTTGGTTTCAGTCCATGAATACATTCAGCGAACCGGAACAGTGGCGATGACCTTGCGTGATGGCCAGCTGTTGCCGGTTACCTGATGCACGTTGATCGACTTTCGATCCGCGGCGAAGCTCGCGATCAAGTAAGTCTGATTTGACGCCCCACCGCTCAGGAAAACGGGCACATCGCCAAAATATTCGCGGGTTCTCCAACTCGTATAACCCCCCGGATCATTATGGTAGTGACCGGCAAATACGGCAGTCACCTGATAGCGTTCGACCATTGCCCTGAATCGGGCAATTTTTTGATCGTCGCCCTGCCAGCGATCCGGTTTGTGCATATTAAGCAAAATGATCTTGCCCTGACTCTGGGCCTTTTGCAGGTCTCGCTCCAGCCAGTCCAGGGCATCAGTAATTTCGAAATTAACGCGAAACAGAGGAAACCCCGAGACAAACTTCACCGAGTACGTGGGTTCATTATTCAACTGAACCAGATGGACATCGCCAAATGTTTTCGAATAAGCAAGACTTCCATAAAACACTTTGGCGCCACTCTCACTGCGCGCCGCCAGGTCCATACTCACTTTCCCCCAATAGCGCTCCTTCAGATCATTGATACTGCCTGCCGCACAGTTATTCTCTGGAAAACTGCAATCATTGATATTGTTTTCATAATCATGATTACCCAAACCATAATCGTAAATGCCGCTCAACTTGTTATCCAGAATCGACCGGGTAGTGCGACGCTCACCGCCATGACCGAAAGCGGTCATGTCACCATTGATCATGACCGGAATATGGTTCGGATCAACACTGAAGTATTTTCTGAAACTGGCAACGTCCGAGTATTGAGTTTCGATCAGCCAGCGCGAGCGCTTGTCACGCTCGGAAGCGGACTCATCGACGCCGGTATCCGAATTTTCGGTCCAGGGAAACTGTGGATCCGACGTAAATACAATGTGATCAGGCAGCGTAATTGCTGAGGCATTGACCGTTAATGCGGCAATACTCAAAAGCAGGCCATAAAGCAGCCTGATGTTTTTTATAAAGGACATAGAGCACTCTTAAAATCTTTAAAGTTAAGTTATTCAGCACCGCAGTGCTGCCAGTGCAATTTATTCCAGATAGAAACCAAATCAACCCCCACAAGCAGGACAATTAAAAGATGATATTTCCCAACTGTTTTTTCGACCAAAGCCATTGCACTGACTGATAATAAATAACTTTAAAAAACCCGACTCACACATGGCAACATCATTACATCAGACCAGTACTGCGTTAGCCGATAGTGCTCAACAGCGACGACAGCAACACTCAATCTACTATCGGTTTTATAAAACAAGAATGTTCAACTTGAACGAACAAAACAATGTATCCGACCCAACCCTTCCCGCCGATAACGAAGCCGTCCAAATGGAGGGTGAAGAGGCACACATCCCTGCCCCGCGTCGGCAGCATCTTTCGCTGCGCTTCGGTTGAAAGAGCGGACGGCGGTCCAAAGGATTCGTCTATAGTCAATTGACCTGCATCAGGCTTTTTCGCATTCGCTACACCATCCAGATTTTTTCCCCAACGCGACCAAAGGTCGCACCCGTTCATCGGCGTGACAGGCGTATCATTGCGCCACTGCAACGCCCTTTCTGACCCCGGTTGGCACGTATCGACCGAGGCATTTTTCCACTGCCGTGGGATGCAATGATGAGTAACCAGATTCCGGTACACGACGTCACGCCACCGAGTAAAAACGCGAACAACAGCGTTGATCTTTACGCCTCTCGAGAAAAAATCTACACCCGTGCTTTCACCGGTCTGTTCCGCAATCTGCGGATGATGGGCGGCGCCGGTCTGTTCCTGCTGTATTTCGGTACGGTGTGGCTGAACTGGGGCGGCCATCAGGCCGTGTGGTGGAACCTGCCGGAACGCAAGTTCTTCATTTTCGGCGCGACCTTCTGGCCGCAGGATTTCATCCTGCTGTCGGGAATTTTGATCGTCGCCGCGTTCGGGCTGTTTTTCATCACCGTTTATGCCGGGCGCGTCTGGTGTGGCTACACCTGTCCGCAAAGTGTCTGGACGTGGATTTTCATGTGGTGCGAGAAAGTCACCGAAGGCGACCGCAACCAACGCATAAAGCTCGACAAGGCGCCGATGAGCGGCAACAAGTTTCTGCGCAAACTCGCCAAACACTCGCTGTGGCTGCTGATCGGTTTCGTCACCGGCATGACCTTTGTCGGCTACTTCTCGCCGATCCGCGAACTGGTGTTCGAATTCTTCACAGGGCAAGCCGATGGCTGGTCGTATTTCTGGGTCGGTTTCTTCACCCTCGCCACCTATGGCAACGCCGGTTGGCTGCGCGAGCAGGTGTGTATCTACATGTGCCCGTACGCACGCTTCCAGAGCGTGATGTTCGACAAAGACACGCTGATCGTTTCCTACGACCCGCGCCGTGGTGAAAGCCGTGGCCCGCGCAAGAAAGGCGTCGATTACAAGGCCATGGGCCTGGGCGACTGCATCGATTGCACCATGTGCGTCCAGGTCTGCCCGACCGGCATCGACATCCGCGACGGCCTGCAGATCGAGTGCATCGGCTGCGCCGCGTGCATCGACGCCTGCGACAGCATCATGGACAAGATGGATTACCCGCGCGGCCTGATCAGCTATACAACCGAACACAACCTGTCCGGCCAGAAAACCCATAAACTGCGGCCACGCCTGATCGGCTATGCCGTGGTGTTGCTGGCGATGATCAGCCTGTTGGCGGCCGCGTTTTTCATGCGCTCGCTGGTCGGTTTCGACGTCAGCAAGGACCGTGTGCTGTACCGCGAGAACGCCGAGGGCCGGATCGAAAACGTCTACAGCCTGAAGATCATGAACAAGGATCAGCGCGACCACACCTATCTGCTGCAAGCCAGTGGTCTGCCGGATCTGCGCCTGCAAGGCAAACGCGAGATCAAGGTCGCCGCCGGGGATATCTTTACCATGCCGGTCGAACTGTCGAGCGCGCCGGAACAATTGCCGTCGAGCACCAACGAGGTGAAATTCATCCTCAAGGATGCCGATGACGACAGCGTCCACGTTGAAGCCAAGAGCCGATTCATCGGCCCACAAATTCGTTGAGAGAACTGAACATGCCCGCAGCAAACGCCGCAAGCCCTTGGTACAAGCACCTCTGGCCATGGATCATCATCGCGATTCTGGCCTGTTCGGTGACGCTGACCCTGTCCATGGTGACCATCGCGGTGAACAACCCGGACAACCTGGTCAACGACAACTACTACGAGGCCGGCAAAGGCATCAACCGTTCGCTGGACCGCGAGTTGCTGGCCCAGACCCTGAACATGCGCGCGGCGGTGCAACTGGATGACGTGACCGGCGAAGTCAATCTGCGTTTGAGCGGCGACAGCCAACCGAAAACCCTCGAGCTGAATCTGATCTCGCCGACTCAGCCGGAGAAGGATCGCAAGATTGTCCTGACCCGCAGCGAAACTGAATCGGGCCGTTACATCGGCCAGTTGAACGATAAAGTCGAAGGTCGCCGCTTTGTGGAGTTGCTGGGCACGCAGGACGAGCACATCTGGCGGATGTTCGAGGAAGAACTGGTCAGCCACGACAAGGATCTGCTGCTGGGTGATGAACCACTGCAGGGCGCGGAAGACCTGAAAAAATAAACCGTTCCCTGTAGGAGCTGCCGCAGGCTGCGATCTTTTGATTTTGTTTTTAAAGCAAGGTCAAAAGATCGCAGCCTGCGGCGGCTCCTACAGAGGCGGTAATGATTCAGCAGTATTAGTGAATATCCGATGACCACCCCACTCCCCTGCTACCACTGCGCCCTGCCCGTTCCGTCCGGCAGCCGCTTTACCGCTGTCGTACTCGGGGAGCCCCGCGAATTCTGCTGCCCTGGCTGTCAGGCCGTGGCTGAAGCCATCGTTGCCGGCGGGCTCGAAAGCTACTATCAGCATCGCAGCGAAGCCTCGGCCAACCCCGAAGCGCTGCCGGTGCAACTGGTCGATGAACTGGCACTGTACGACCGTGCCGACGTGCAAAAACCTTTCGTCCGCCACGAAGGCGACCTGGCCGAAACCACTCTGTTGATGGAAGGCATCAGTTGCGCCGCCTGTGGCTGGCTGATCGAGAAACACCTGCGCACGCTGCCCGCCGTGGCCGAGGCGCGATTGAACCTGTCCAACCATCGCCTGCACGTGAGCTGGGCCGATGGGCAGTTACCGCTCAGCCAGATCCTCGCTGAACTGCGCCACATCGGTTACGCCGCGCATCCGTATCAGGCTGACCGCGCCAGCGAGCAACTGGCCAGCGAAAACCGTCTGGCCCTGCGCCAACTCGGCGTGGCCGGGCTGCTGTGGTTTCAGGCGATGATGGCGACCATGGCCACCTGGCCGGAATTCAACATCGACCTCAGCCCCGAGCTGCACACCATCCTGCGCTGGGTCGCGTTGTTCCTGACCACGCCGATCGTGTTCTACAGTTGCGCGCCGTTTTTCAAGGGCGCCATGCGTGATTTGCGTACGCGGCATCTGACCATGGATGTCTCGGTTTCACTGGCGATCGGCAGCGCCTATATCGCCGGAATCTGGACCTCGATCACCGGCGTCGGCGAGTTGTATTTCGATGCGGTCGGCATGTTTGCGCTGTTCCTGCTCGCCGGACGCTATCTGGAACGTCGCGCCCGGGAACGCACTGCGGCCGCCACCGCACAGCTCGTCAACCTGTTGCCAGCCTCGTGCCTGCGTCTCGATGAGACCGGCCAGAGCGAGCGCATCCTCCTCAGCGAGTTGCGGGTGGGCGAGCGAATTCTGGTGCAACCCGGATCGATCCTGCCGGCGGACGGGAAGATTCTTGACGGCCAGTCGAGCATCGACGAATCACTGCTGACGGGTGAATACCTGCCGCAACCGCGTGCACCGGGCGATGCGGTCACTGCCGGCACACTGAACGTCGAAGGCGCGCTGACCGTGCAAGTGCTGGCCTTGGGGCAAGACACCCGGCTGTCAGCCATCGTTCGTCTGCTGGATCGCGCTCAGGCCGAAAAGCCGCGACTGGCGGAAATCGCCGATCGCGCCGCGCAATGGTTTTTACTGTTGTCACTGATCGCTGCGGCCGTCATCGGCCTGTTGTGGTGGGAGCTGGATTCGTCGCGGGCGTTCTGGATCGTCCTTGCCATGCTGGTCGCAACCTGCCCTTGCGCGCTGTCACTGGCGACACCCACGGCGCTCACCGCTGCCACCGGCACCCTGCACAAACTCGGCCTGCTGCTGACGCGCGGCCATGTGCTGGAGGGCTTGAATCAGATCGACACGGTGATTTTCGACAAGACTGGCACGCTCACCGAAGGTCGCCTGGTGCTGCGCTCGATCCGTCCTCTGGGCGCACTCGACAGCGACCAATGCCTGAGCCTCGCCGCCGCGCTGGAAAACCGTTCGGAACACCCGATTGCCCGTGCGTTCGGCCGTGCACCGTTGGCCGCTGAAGACGTCCATAGCACGCCGGGGCTTGGCCTCGAAGGCGTTGTCGGCGAGCAACGTTTGCGTATCGGCCAGGCTGAATTTGTCTGCGCCCTCAGTGCCGCGGCTATCCCGGCGATGCCGGATGAGCCAGGCCAATGGCTGCTGCTCGGTGATGGTTCCGGGCCACTGGCGTGGTTCGTGCTCGACGATCGTCTGCGCGACGATGCGCCCGCCCTGCTCGCCGCGTGCAAGGCGCGTGGCTGGCGCACGTTGTTGCTGTCCGGCGACAGTTCGCCGATGGTCGCCAGCGTCGCCGCCGAACTGGGCATTGATGAGGCCCGCGGCGGTTTACGCCCGGATGACAAGCTGCAAGTGTTGCAACAGTTGCACAAGGAAGGTCGCAAAGTGCTGATGCTCGGCGACGGCGTCAACGATGTGCCGGTGCTGGCCGCCGCCGACATCAGCGTGGCCATGGGCTCGGCCACCGATCTGGCCAAGACCAGCGCGGATGCAGTGCTGCTGTCCAATCGCCTCGATGCGTTGGTGCAAGCCTTCACGCTGGCGCGGCGCACCCGTCGGGTAATCATCGAGAACCTGCTGTGGGCCGCGCTGTACAATGGCCTCATGCTGCCGTTCGCCGCCCTCGGCTGGATCACCCCGGTGTGGGCCGCGGTCGGCATGTCGATCAGTTCGTTGACCGTGGTGCTCAACGCCCTGCGCCTGACTCGCCTGCCGAGTTCGCCGCACGCCTGCGCCCGATCAGAAACCCGTCCGCTGCCGGCCTGAGCCGCGCGGGCATGGAGTACAGATGCCAGCTCTCTACGTGATGATCCCGGCCGCCCTGCTGATCGTGGCCATCGCCGTGTACATCTTCTTCTGGGCGGTGGACAGCGGCCAGTACGACGACCTCGACGGTCCGGCCCACAGCATCCTGTTCGATGATCAGGACCCGAACCACACCGCAGCGGTGGACGAAGCCCGCGCGCAGAAACCGGACGACAAGGCCCCTCCTCATGCTTGAGCTGGCGCCACTGCTGGTGTCGGCGCTGATCCTCGGATTGCTCGGCGGCGGCCATTGCCTGGGGATGTGCGGCGGCTTGATGGGCGCACTGACCCTGGCGATCCCCAAGGAACAACGCAGTCGTCGCTTTCGCTTGCTGCTGGCGTATAACCTTGGGCGCATTCTCAGCTATGCCACGGCCGGATTGCTGATCGGCCTCGCCGGGTGGGCGGTGGCCAACAGCCCGGCCGCGTTATTCATGCGTGTACTGGCCGGCGTGCTGCTGATTGCCATGGGCCTGTACCTGGCAGGCTGGTGGAGCGGTCTGACCCGCATCGAAAGCCTGGGGCGCGGTTTGTGGCGCTACATTCAGCCAGTGGCCAACCGTTTGCTGCCGGTGTCGAGCTTGCCCCGCGCCTTGCTGCTTGGCGCACTGTGGGGCTGGCTGCCGTGCGGACTGGTTTACAGCACGTTGCTGTGGTCAGCGAGCCAGGGCAATGCGCTGGACAGTGCGTTGCTGATGCTCGCATTCGGGCTCGGTACGTGGCCGGTGTTGCTGGCCACCGGCCTCGCCGCCGAACGGGTGACGGCGCTGTTGCGCAAGCGCAGCGTGCGGATGACGGGGGGTTTGCTGGTGATTCTGTTCGGGATCTGGACATTGCCCGGCCCGCATCAGCATTGGTTGATGGGGCATTAAAAGCACAAGATCAAAAGATCGCAGCCTTCGGCAGCTCCTACATTGGAATGTGTCCCCCTGTAGGAGCTGCCGCAGGCTGCGATCTTTTGATCTTATGCTGTTGATGCAAATCAACAGCCCCATCGCCGCACCCCGATAGACTCGCCACACTGCCAGCCTATCCGGGGGAATGCCCGCATGCTCGACGCCATTCGTTGGGACACCGATTTGATCCGCCGCTACGACTTGGCGGGGCCGCGTTACACCTCGTATCCGACGGCCGTGCAATTCAACAGTCAGGTCGGTACGTTCGACCTGTTCCATGCCCTGCGCGACAGCCGTAAAGCCCAGCGCCCGCTCTCGTTGTACGTGCATGTGCCGTTCTGCGCGAACATTTGCTACTACTGCGCCTGCAACAAGGTCATCACCAAGGATCGCGGCCGCGCCCTGCCGTATCTGCAACGGCTCGAGCAGGAAATCCAGCTGATCGGCTGCCACCTCGACCCGGCGCAGAAAGTCGAGCAACTGCACTTTGGCGGCGGTACGCCGACCTTTCTCAGCCACGACGAACTGCGCCAACTGATGGCGCATCTGCGCAAGCACTTCAATCTTCTGGACGATGACTCCGGCGATTACGGCATCGAAATCGACCCGCGTGAAGCCGACTGGTCGACCATGGGCCTGCTCCGCGAACTGGGCTTCAACCGGGTCAGCATCGGCCTGCAAGACCTCGACCCGGTGGTGCAGCGAGCGGTCAATCGCCTACAAAGTCTGGAAGAAACCCGCGCGGTGATCGACGCCGCGCGCACGCTGCAATTTCGCTCGATCAACATCGATCTGATTTACGGCTTGCCCAAACAAACCCCGGAGAACTTCGCCCGCACAGTGGAAGAAGTCATCAGCCTGCAACCGGATCGGCTCTCGGTGTTCAACTACGCGCACTTGCCGGAACGCTTCATGCCGCAGCGGCGGATCAACGGCCATGACCTGCCGAGCCCCGCGCAAAAACTGGAAATGCTCCAGCGCACCATCGAACAACTGACCGCCGCCGGTTATCGCTATATCGGCATGGACCACTTCGCCCTGCCCGACGACGAACTGGCGATCGCTCAGGAAGAACACACCTTACAGCGCAACTTCCAGGGCTACACCACCCATGGTCATTGCGATCTGGTGGGATTGGGCGTGTCGGCGATCAGCCAGATAGGCGACCTGTACTGCCAGAACAGCAGCGACCTCAACGAATACCAGAACACCCTCGCCTCAGCGCAACTGGCGACCAGTCGGGGCCTGGTGTGCAATGCCGATGATCGGTTGCGGCGGGCGGTGATTCAGCAACTGATCTGCAATTTCAGCCTGGACTTCGCCGAGATCGAGCAACAGTTCAACATCGATTTTCAAGGTTACTTCGGCGCTCTGTGGCCTCAACTGCAAGAGATGGCCAAGGATGGCTTGATCACCCTTGATCGCGAGCAAATCAAAGTATTGCCAGCCGGACGACTGCTGGTGCGCTCGGTGTGCATGGTGTTCGACGCCTACCTTGAACAGCAGAATCGCCAGCGCTTTTCGCGGGTAATTTAGTTTTTCATCAACAGCGAACCCACTTTCAGGTTCTGATCAGACGTCAGACCCGACTGCCCCACCACTTTGGACAAAGCCAGATTGGCGGTGATGAGACCGGTGTTCAACGCGGCAATGGCGCCGCGCAGCGCGCCAACCTTGATGATCTTTTCTTCGTTGGAAAGGCGCTTGTCGGCCATGATCTTTTCGATAAGCGCCTTTTTCTCGGCGATCTGTTTTTGCAATTTACGAATCATCTTCAGCAGTTGCTGAATGTTCTCGGGCAAGCCGCTCTCTTCGATGTCGCGATTATCGCCACCGGAACCGGCCGATCGCTCGATTGAAGCACCGGACAGCGACACTTTGACGCCTTCGACCAAGGTCGGGGTTGCCTGTGTAGTCGAGTCGGCGTCGCGGTCTTTGCCGTCGGCGTTTTTAAACGTTTCCGACAATGCCTCAACACCGCTGCTAGCGGGGCCCAGCGTACCAATGGCAGCCATTGAACCGGTTCCTTCCAAAGCTCTGATAACAGTTTATCGGCCAATTGCCCTGCGGCTTTACGCCCGTGGGACAAACTCGCCATAAACTGGCCTGAACGTCCTCCCGTGAGTTACCCTTACGGCTTATGTGTGTTTTCCCACAAGGATTGAAGAAATGTCCGAGCCAGTCAAACTGCGCGCTCACACCCAGGCCCATTGCAAGGATTGCAGCCTGGCCCCCCTCTGCCTGCCACTTTCTCTGAATCTGGAAGACATGGAAGCGCTGGACGAAATCGTGAAACGCGGCCGCCCGTTGAAAAAGGGTGAGTTCCTGTTCCGCCAGGGCGACACGTTTGATTCCGTTTATGCAGTACGCTCCGGCGCCCTGAAAACCTTCAGCCTGAGCGATGCCGGCGAAGAACAACTCACCGGTTTCCACCTGCCGAGCGAACTGGTCGGCCTGTCCGGCATGGACACCGAGAAACACCCGGTCTCCGCTCAGGCACTGGAAACCACTTCGGTTTGCGAAATCCCTTTCGAACGCCTCGACGAACTGGCCCTGCAACTGCCGCAGCTGCGCCGCCAGTTGATGCGCGTGATGAGCCGCGAGATCCGCGACGACCAGCAAATGATGTTGCTGCTATCGAAGAAAACCGCCGATGAGCGCATCGCGACTTTCCTGGTCAACCTGTCGGCACGCTTCCGCGCTCGCGGGTTCTCGGCCAATCAGTTCCGCCTGAGCATGTCGCGCAATGAAATCGGCAACTACCTGGGCCTGGCGGTGGAAACCGTGTCCCGCGTATTCACCCGCTTCCAGCAAAACCAACTGATCGCAGCCGAAGGCAAAGAGATCCACATTCTCGACCCGATCCAGCTCTGCGCTCTGGCTGGCGGTTCGCTGGAAGGCTGATCTCGACCCGCGGCCGAGCGAATCGATTCAGCCGCGGGTATACTGCGCCGTTTGCAGCCCTGCCAGGACACCTCGACGATGGTCTTCGACTCCTTCGACATCAAATCCCTGATCCGCCCCGTGATCGACTTCCCGAAACCGGGCGTGATCTTTCGCGACATCACCCCGCTGTTCCAGTCGCCAACGGCCCTGCGCCTGGTGATGGACAGCTTCGCTCACCGCTACGTCGAAGCCGACTTCACGCATATCGGCGCGATGGATGCTCGCGGCTTTCTGATCGGTTCGGTATTGGCCTATCAGTTGAACAAGCCGCTGGTGCTGTTCCGCAAGCAGGGCAAACTGCCGGCCGACGTACTGGCTGAAGGTTACGCGACCGAGTACGGCGAAGCTTTCCTGGAAGTGCACGCCGACAGCCTGTGTGAAGGCGACTCGGTGGTGATGTTCGATGATTTGATCGCGACTGGCGGCACGCTGATTGCGGCGGCCAACCTGATTCGCCGCATGGGCGCACGAGTACACGAGGCGGCAGCGATTATTGATCTGCCGGAGCTGAACGGTTCGCAGCGTCTGCAGGATATGGGAATTCCGACGTTCTGCCTGACGCAGTTTGCTTTGACTGACAAGTAATAAAGATCAAAAGATCGCAGCCTTCGGCAGCTCCTACATTGAAATGTGCATTTCCCTGTAGGAGCTGCCGAAGGCTGCGATCTTTTGCTTCTAAAGCCCCATCTGCTTACTGATGATCTCGTTCATCACCTCCCGCGTCCCGCCGCCGATCGACAAGAGGCGGTTATCCCGGTACAGCCGCTCCACCAGACTTTCACGCATGTAACCCAACCCGCCGAGTATCTGCACGGCCTCGGTGGTGATTCGGTCCGAGGTGTCCGTGGCAAAATTCTTGGCCATGGAAATCTCCTTGATCACACTCTGCCCCGCCGCCATTTTCGCCGCTTGCCGGTAGGTGAACTCGCGCGACACTTCCAGCGCCGTGGCCATTTCGGCGAGGCGATGCTTGATCACTTGAAACTTGCCGATCGGCTTACCAAACGCTTCACGCTCGCGTGCCCACTTCAGGCTCTGCTCAAGCGCAAGCTGCGCGGTCATATTGGCCATCAGTGCCAACGCCAGCCGTTCGCTCTGAAAGTTGCCCATGATGCAGGCGAAGCCCATGTTCTCAGCGCCGATCAGGTTTCCTACAGGCACCCGGCAATCGTCGAAGAACAATTCAGCCGTGTCCGACGCCCACCAGCCCATTTTCTTCAACTGCCGGCCAACGGTGAACCCCGGCGTGCCCCTCTCGATGAGCAGCAGGCTGATGCCGCCAAAACCCGGCGCGCCAGTACGCACCGCGACGGTATAGAAGTCGGCGCGAACGCCGCTGGTGATAAAGGTCTTGCTGCCGCTGACGCGGTAGAAGTCGCCGTCGCGCACGGCGCGGGTTTGCAGGTTGGCGACATCGGAGCCGCCGCCGGGCTCGGTGACGGCCAGCGCGCTGATCTTGTGGCCGCTGAGCACTTGCGGCACAACGCGATCGCGCACTTCAGGTCGCGCCCATTTGACGATGGGCGGCAGGCCGATATCCAGCGAACCCAGCCCGGCCACCAGGCCGCCAGAGCCGCAGCGCATCAGCTCTTCACTGGCGGCAACCTTGGCGAACAGATCGCCTTCGTGGCTGCCGCCCAGTGCTTCGGGGTAGCCAATGCCGAGGATGCCGGCGGCACCCGCTTTCAAGTACAGCTCACGGGGGAAGCTTTCGGCTTCTTCCCACGCATCAATATCCGGCAGGACCTCGCGCTCGACGAAACGTCTGACGCTGTCGCGGACCATTTGGTGGCTGGGGTCGAAGTATTCCTGAAAGGCAGGCATGGGCGAACTCCATCGAAGAGTTCGCTGACGTTAACCGAGCGCTTGCTTGGTTTTCAAGATGCAGAAGATCAAAAGATCGCAGCCTTCGGCAGCTCCTACAGTTGAAATGCATTCCCCTGTAGGAGCTGCCGAAGGCTGCGATCTTTTGCTTTTTTCAGAGAGCGATCGGTTTACGCCCGGCAAACGAATGCGCCAGCGTGCCGCCGTCCACCAGCTCCAGCTCGCCACCCAGTGGTACACCGTGGGCAATTCGCGAAGCGATCAGGCCTTTGTTGTTGAGCAACTGAGCGATGTAATGCGCCGTCGCTTCACCTTCCACCGTCGGGTTGGTGGCCAGGATGACTTCGGTAAACGTACCCGCCTCTTCAATCCGCGTGATCAATTGCGGAATGCCGATGGCCTCAGGCCCGAGGCCGTCCAGCGGCGACAAATGCCCCTTGAGCACGAAGTAACGCCCACGGAATCCGGTTTGCTCGACCGCGTAAACATCCATCGGTCCCTCAACCACGCACAGCAACGTGTCGTCGCGGCGGGTATCGGCGCACTGCGGGCACAGATCGTCTTCGGTCAGCGTACGGCACTGGCGGCAATGCCCCACCCCTTCCATGGCCTGGCTCAGCGCCTGGGCCAGGCGCGTACCGCCGCTGCGGTCACGTTCGAGCAACTGCAGCGCCATGCGCTGGGCGGTTTTCTGACCTACACCCGGCAGAATTCGCAGGGAGTCGATCAGTTGGCGAATCAAAGGGCTGAAGCTCATGGGTAAAAAGTCCGACAAAACAACGAGACGCGGTTTATACCCGCGCCTCTGGCCAGCGTCAAATACTCAGTCCTGGGCAACCCGCACGACCAGTTTGCCGAAGTTGCGTCCTTCCAGCAGACCGATAAACGCCTCGGGCGCCTGCTCCAGGCCTTCCACCACGTCTTCACGGAATTTGACCTTGCCGTCGCGCACCCACGGCACCATGTGGCTGATGAACTCCGGCTGACGATCGCCGTAGTCATCGAACACGATGAAACCTTGAATCCGCACACGCTTGGTCAGCAACGTGCGTTGCAGCATCGGCAAACGATCCGGGCCTTGCGGTGCTTCGTGGGCGTTGTAACCGGCAATCAGGCCGCACAGCGGAATACGCGCCTTGGGATTGAGCAGCGGCACCACGGCATCGAAAACATGACCACCGACGTTTTCGTAATAGATGTCGATGCCATCGGGACAGGCCTTGGCCAGTTGCTCGGCGAAATCCGCAGCCTTGTGATCGATGCAAGCGTCGAAGCCCAATTCCTCGACCACGTATCTGCACTTCTCGGCGCCACCCGCCACGCCGACCGTGCGCAGACCTTTGATCTTCGCCACCTGGCCGACAACCGAGCCTACAGCGCCGGAAGCGGCAGCCACCACCAGAGTTTCGCCTTCTTTCGGCTGCCCGATGTCCATCAGGCCCATGTACGCGGTCATGCCGGGCATGCCCAGCACCCCAAGGGCCATCGACGGGCTCGGCAGCCCGGACGGGATCGGCATGATGTCGCGCCCGTCGCTGATGCTGTGGCTTTGCCAACCGGTGGCACCGACGACCAGATCACCTTCATGGAATTTCGGATGACGCGAACGCTCGATTCGGCTGACAGCGCCACCGGTCATCACTTCACCGATTTGTACCGGGGCGGCGTAGGACGGAGCGTCACTCATGCGCCCGCGCATGTAGGGATCGAGCGACAGGTACAGGGTTTTCAGCAACACCTGGCCATCTTCAAGATCCGGCAGGGCTTCGCGCTCCAGGCGAAAGTTCTCGGGGGTCGGCGCGCCAACCGGGCGCGAGGCCAGCACAAAGCGCTGGTTGAGGGTCAGAGGGTCGGACATGTCAGCGTCTCCTTTGAATGATGAATTCCGGGGTATAGGGAGCAGACCTTTGTGGCCGTGGCGGGTTCGATGTTTCGTCGCTGCACACTATCCATGTAGGAGTTGCGGCACGCTGCGATCTTTTGATTTTAAAAGCCCGAATCAAAAGATCGCAGCCTCGTTTCACTCGACAGCTCCTACAGGAGCCTGGCCTGGCAAAGATTTTGTTACACACGTTGAAATCTGCCAGAAACAAAAATGCCAGGCGCAATGCCTGGCATTTTGTGTAGCTCATCTGCCGCCGGATGGCGAATCAGAATGGCAGTTTCATACCCGCTGGCAGGTTCATGCCGGCAGTCATGCCGCCCATTTTTTCCTGGCTGTTGGCTTCGATCTTGCGCACGGCGTCGTTGACGGCGGCGGCAACAACGGCCTCGAGCATTTCCTTGTCGTCTTCGCTCAGGCCTTCAACCAGACTTGGGTCGATGCTCACGCTTTTCACGTCGTGACGACCGGTCATCACCACGGTGACCATATCGCCACCGGCTTTACCGGTGACTTCGGCGTTGGCCAGTTCTTCCTGCATCTTGGCCATTTTTTCCTGCATCTGCTGCGCCTGCTTCATCAGGCCGGCCATGCCACCTTTCATCATGGGAATCACCTCAAAAGTACTTGGATCAAAAACAGCGCCCGGCGATTAACACCGAACGCCTTCAGTTATTAGCCCTGAGCGACCAGAGCGTCGACAGGTTCAATAGTATCGCTTCGCACGACCGCGCCGAACTGCTGAACCATCTGCTGGATGAACGGATCACCGTGGATCGATTCTTCAGCTTCGCGCTGACGGTTGACGCGCCGACGCGAGGCAGCCTGTGCCGGGGTTTCCTGCTCAGGCTTGATCAGTTCGATGGTCAGGCCCAGCGTGCGGCCATGGTACTGGTTCAACGCATCGTTGAGACGACGCTGTTGAGTGGCGTTGAACAGAGCACTGTGCGCCGGGTCCAGGTGCAGCAACCAATGGTCGCCATCGACCGCGATCAATGTGCAGTTGGCGGCGATGCTGCCAGTCATGCCGGAGATCGGCAATTTAGGGAACAACTCCAGCCACTGCAACGCCAGACCTGTGGCCGGCATCGCGGCGGGCTCTGGCTCGGGTTCCGGAGCCGGCTCTGCGGCGTGTTCGCTGGCCAGTTCGTCGAGGTAACTGTAGGCCGAATCGATGTCCGGCTCGATGTAATCCTCATCCAGCGGCGGCTCATCGTCCGCGTCCATGCCCGGTGTGGCGGCATCGACTTCGGCAACGCTCGGCTCAGGGATCGGCGCGGCGGCCCACTCTGGCGCGTCAGGGACGACGCTGTCGGGGGTCGGCAGCGGCATCGGCGGCAGATCAGGCTGCTCAGCGGCGGTTTCCAGCATGGGCTCGACGGCAGGTTGCTGCACCGGCTCGGGCTCAGGTTCTACCGGATCGTTCCAGGGCAGATCGATGACAGCTTCGACAGCGACTGGCTCGGGTTCAGGTTCCGGCGCAGGCTCCGGCTCAGCTGCAACCACAGGCTCGGGAGCCGGTGCGGCGACTGGCGCTGGAGCCGGCACTGGCGCAGGCGCAGGTGCAGGTGCAGCCACTGGCGTTGGCGTTGGCGCAACAGTCGCAGCGACCACCGGCGCAGGTTTAGGCGCGGCAGCCACGGAGTTTGCGGAATCAACTGTGGCCTGGCTGATCCCCACTGGCTTTAGCGGTTGCCTCGGGGCGTCCGCGGTGTCTGCGGGCCTGAAGGCCAGCATCCGCAGCAAGACCATTTCGAAGCCGCCACGCGGGTCGGGTGCCAGCGGCAAATCGCGGCGCCCGATCAGGCCCATCTGGTAATAGAACTGCACGTCTTCGGCCGGCAACGCCTGCGCCAATGCCAACACCCGATCACGGTCGCCATGGCCGTTATCGACACCATCCGGCAACGCCTGAGCGATGGCCACGCGGTGCAACACATTGAGAATTTCCGAAAGCACGCCGTTCCAGTCCGGACCCTGCTCCGCCAGGTGACGCACGCCTTCGAGCAACGCCTTGGCATCGCCCTCGATCAACGAGTGCAGCACGTCGTAGACCTGGCCGTGATCCAGCGTGCCGAGCATCGCCCGCACGTCGGTGGCCATAACCTTGCCTTCGCCGAACGCGATGGCCTGGTCGGTCAGGCTCATGGCATCACGCATCGAGCCATCAGCGGCGCGACCCAGCAGCCACAGCGCGTCGTCTTCGAACGGCACGTTTTCGGCACTGAGGACGTGGGTCAAATGCTCGACCACGCGCTCAGGCGTCATGTTCTTCAGCGAGAACTGCAGGCAGCGCGAAAGAATCGTTGCCGGAAGTTTCTGCGGGTCGGTGGTCGCCAGAATGAACTTGACGTACGGCGGCGGTTCTTCGAGGGTTTTGAGCAGCGCATTGAAGGAATGGCTGGAGAGCATGTGCACTTCGTCGATCAGGTAGACCTTGAAGCGCCCACGGCTCGGCGCGTACTGCACGTTATCGAGCAGCTCGCGGGTGTCTTCGACCTTGGTGCGGCTGGCGGCGTCGATCTCGATCAGGTCGACAAAACGGCCTTCATCGATTTCGCGGCACACCGAACATTCGCCACACGGGCTGGAAGTGATACCTGTCTCACAGTTCAGGCATTTGGCAATGATCCGCGCAATCGTGGTTTTACCCACCCCCCGCGTACCGGTGAACAGGTACGCGTGGTGCAGCCGCTGGCTGTCCAAGGCATTGATCAGAGCCTTGAGCACATGGGTCTGGCCGACCATTTCGCGGAACGAGCGCGGACGCCATTTACGTGCAAGAACCTGATAACTCATCGAAAACCGTCGCAACGAAGGAAGCTGAAGCGGCTAATGCTAGCGGAGCAAGGGCAAAATTGCATCCGGTGTCCTTCTCTAATATGGCTAAGCTGCATCAGCAGAGGCTTTTATCGGCTCGGGATCGGGAATTACCGGAGCGTTTATGCGTTGGGCCGTGGGGGCACTGCTGGGGATCAGCCTGAATGTGACGGCAGCGCAAACCCCGTTGCGCTTCGCCATGCCCGACAGCTGGGCGATGCCGATGGTGCAATACGAACGCGGCCGACCGACACAAGGCATCCTCTACGACATCATGCTCAGCCTGGCCACTCAGGTCGGCGTGCCAGCGCAGTTCAGCGTCCTGCCCCGCGCCCGAGTACAAAGCGCCATGGAGCACGGCGAGATTGATGTGCGTTGCTATGCCGCTCAGTCGTGGCTGCCGAATCAGTCCGGGGATTACATCTGGAGCCTGCCGCTGTTGTTTCAGCGTGATTTGCTGATCAGCCGCCAGGGTTTGCCGAACACACTCGATCCGGCTGACCTGCCCCGCCAGTCGATCGGCACCGTACTCGGTTACACCTACCCTACCCTGCAACCGCTGTTCGATGCCGATCAACTGCAACGCGAAGACGCGCGCAATCAGGAACAGGTGCTGGAAAAACTGTTGGCCGGGCGTTATCGCTACGCCGTGAGCAACCAGTGGACGCTGGACTGGTTCAACCAACGCCTGACGCCGGAGCAGCAACTGCAAGGTGTGGCGGTGCTGCAGGAACAGCATGTCGGTTGCTATGTGAGGAATGATCCGAACGTGCCAGTGCAGAGGATATTGCGCACGTTGTTGCGGATGAAAATGTCGGGGGAGATTGATGAGATTATCCGGCTGTACACCGGCAAACCCGAAAACACCCCATAACCCTGTGGGAGCTGGCTTGCCAGCGATGGCGGAATATCAGTCAAATAAATGAATCTGCACCACCGCTATCGCTGGCAAGCCAGCTCCCACAGGGTCCCCCGTCAACAACGGGGATTTTTGCTGATTTGATAAATCCCAGGCACAAAAAAACCGCAGTGGGCGAAACCCATGCAGTTCGGTTGAAGCGTTCGATTGTTCGTTAAGGTGGTAACCCCACCAGCCACACCCCGGCACACAATGTTCCCGTTGTGGCTGCTTCCTTCCGGATCTGACCAGGTTCACGGGTAATCGTTGCGGGGGGACCGATGGGGTCACCATAACGACGCTTGCCTGTCGGCGAGCCGCGCCATTGTACCTATCTGAGACGAAGTTACAACCGTTCGGGTGGATAAAAAAACATGAGTCTGTTCAAGGACATAAAGATCGCAGCCTTCGGCAGCTCCTACAGGGGTATGCGCCTCATGTAGGAGCTGCCGAAGGCTGCGATCTTTTGATCTTATTGCGCGGCTAATACTTCATCCGCCCTGCCGCCCGCCTGCTGAATGACCAGATGAATGAAATGCAGCTTGGCAATCGCCGGCGCCGGCAACACGAACGGATAGAAATCCGGCTGCCCCATGCTGCGTGACAGTTCATTGAGCATGCCTGCCAGTTCGATCCACGCGTTGACGAATGACAGGAACGCCTCCCCACCGGGGTGTTCCGGGTCGTACAACGTACTAGTCGGAAAAGGCTGATAGTCGAAGTCCATCTCGCGCGCGCTCATGCCGAAACCCAGCGCGGTGTCGACGGCGTCCATCATGTGCAGGTAATGCGCCCAGGTTTCCGCCCAGTCCTCCCATGGATGCATGGTCGCGTAGGCGCTGACGTAGTGCTGCGGCCAGTCCAGCGGCGCGCCCTGCTGATAGTGGCGGTCGAGCGCCTCGGCGTAGCTGGCGCGCTCGTCGCCGAACAGGTTGCGAAAAGAGTCGAGCCACGGGCCATTGGCGACCAGTCGATCCCAGTAATAGTGCCCGACCTCATGCCGAAAATGCCCGAGCAGCGTGCGATACGGTTCGTGCATCTGCGCCCTCACCTGCTCGCGGTGGGCGTCTTCGGCTTCTTTGATGTCGAGGGTGATCAGGCCGTTGGCGTGGCCGGTCATGGGCGCATTGCCTTCGAGGTCGACGCCGATGAAGTCAAAGGCCAGCCCGGTGTCCTCATCCACGGTTTTCGGGATGACCTGCAAGCCGAGGGTGATCAGTTGCGCGACCAAGCGACGCTTGGCGATTTCGACTTTGCGCCAGCGCTCGGGGTTTTCCGGGATGGACAGGTCGGGGATGGTGCGATTGAGGTTGCAGGCGATACACAGTTCGTCGTGACCGTTGAACGGCAGCAGCCAGTTGCACGCAGCGGCGGTGTCGAGGTTGGCGCAGCGGCGAAACAAGCCGGCATCAGGGTCGGCGTCCAGTGTGCAGGTGCCCTCCTGCGATCCAGGTTGCAGCGAGGTCAGGCGACTCGCTTCGGGTTGATAACCGAGCAAAGCGTTGCAGGCCAGACATTGGCTGTTGCGAAAGAACAGCGACTGACCGCAACGGCACGGCCAGACTTTGCTGTTGCGTGAGGACTCGGCCATGAACGGCGCGACGATGCGAGAACTGAGCTGCTCGAAAAAGCGGTACATGGCGATCTCTCCCTGGGGCTTGCCAAGACTAGATCATTGCCATGACAACATCGTTCCCGCGCTTTGCTGGGGATAAATCAAAAGATCGTAGCCTGCGGCAGCTCCTACAGAGGATCAATGCGCATCCACATCAGCGTGGCGCAACACTCATCCTGTAGGAGCTGCCGCAGGCTGCGATCTTTTGATCTTAAACGGCGACGCCGTGGGTTTTGAGGAAGGCGATAAAGGTTTCTTCATCCATCACTTTCACGCCCAGCTCATTGGCCTTGGTCAGCTTGGAACCGGCGCCGGGGCCTGCGACCACGCAATGAGTTTTCGCCGAGACCGAACCAGCGACTTTCGCGCCCAGGCTTTCGAGGTGATCTTTAGCGACATCGCGGCTCATCAACTCGACCTTGCCGGTCAGCACCCAGGTCTCGCCGGACAGCGGCAAGCCTTCGACGACTTTCTTCTCGCTCTGCCAGTGCATGCCGAAATCACGCAGTTGCTTCTCGGAAGCCTCGGCAAGCTGACGATGCTCCGGCAGTGCAAAGAATTCACGCACGGAGTTCGCCTGCTTCTCCGGCAACGCCTGACGCATGTCCAGCCAGTCGGCGTTCATCACGGCTTCCAGCGAACCGAACTTGTCCGCCAGTTTTTGCGCCCCGCCCGGGCCGACCGAGGGGATGTGCAGCTTGTCGAGAAAGCCACCTAGCGTGGTGCTGGCGGCGAACTCGGCGCCCAACTCGCCTTGATCCTGAATCTGCAAACCATGGCCCAGCAATTCGCTGATCACCTGTTGGTTATGCGCATCTTCAAAGAAGCTGTGAATCTCGTGTGCCACTTCCAGACCCACATCCGGCAGGTAGGTCAGCACTTGCGGCAAGGCTTGCTGCACGCGTTCCAGCGAACCGAGCGAGCGTGCGAGCACCTTGGCGGTCTCTTCGCCTACATCGGGAATGCCCAGCGCGTAGATGAAGCGCGCCAGCCCCGGCGTCTTGCTGTCGGCGATGGCTGCCAGCAGTTTGTTGCTGGAGACTTCGGCGAAGCCTTCCAGATCGACGATGTCATCGAACTTCAATGCGTAAAGATCCGCCGGTGAGCTGACCAGACCTTCGTCGACCAATTGCTCGACGCTCTTGTCGCCCAGGCCTTCGATGTCCATCGCACGACGTGAGACGAAGTGAATGATCGCCTGTTTCAGTTGTGCGCCACAGGCCAGCCGCCCGACGCAGCGATACACTGCGCCCTCACTGACGGTTTCCTTGCCCTTGCTGCGCTTGATCAGTTGCGTGCGCTCGACGTGTGAACCACAGACCGGGCAGTTTTCCGGGATCGCCACCGGCCGCGCATTTTCCGGACGGCGTTCGGTGACCACTTGCACCACTTGCGGAATCACGTCACCGGCGCGGCGGATGATCACGGTGTCGCCGATCATCAGGCCCAGTCGTGCGACTTCATCCATGTTGTGCAGCGTGGCATTGGCCACGGTGACGCCCGCAACCTTGACTGGTTTCAGACGCGCCACCGGGGTGACAGCGCCGGTGCGGCCAACCTGGAATTCCACGTCGAGCAACTCGGTGAGTTCTTCCATAGCCGGGAATTTATGCGCGATCGCCCAACGTGGTTCGCGAGCGCGGAAACCCAGCTCACGCTGATCGGCAATGCTGTTGACCTTGAACACCACGCCGTCGATTTCGTAGGTCAGCGAGTTACGCCGTGCGCCGATGTCGCGGTAGTAATCCAGGCATTCGCCAATGCCTTTGGCCAGTTTCAGTTCATGACTGATCGGCATGCCCCACTTCTGCAACTGCTTGAGGTTGCCGATGTGCGTGTCGGAAATATCGTGAGAGACCTGACCAATGCCGTAGCAGCAGAATTCCAGCGGACGGTTGGCGGTGATCTTTGAGTCAAGCTGACGCAGACTACCGGCCGCCGCGTTACGCGGGTTGGCGAAGGTCTTGCCGCCGACTTCCAGTTGCGAGGCGTTGAGGCGCTCGAAACCGGCCTTGGACATGAACACTTCACCACGCACTTCCAGGGTCGCCGGCCAGCCTTCGCCGTGCAGCTTCAGTGGGATATTGCGCACCGTGCGCACGTTGACGCTGATGTCTTCGCCAGTGGTGCCGTCACCGCGCGTAGCGCCGCGCACCAGTACGCCATTTTGATACAGCAGGCTGACCGCCAGGCCATCGAGCTTTGGCTCGCAGCTGTATTCCACCACCGAACTGCCGCCGAACAGATCGCCGGCCGGCAGATCCAGACCTTCGGTCACCCGACGGTCGAACTCGCGCATATCGGTTTCTTCAAACGCGTTGCCGAGGCTGAGCATCGGCACTTCGTGACGCACCTGCGTGAACGCGGTGAGCGCCACGCTGCCGACGCGCTGGGTCGGCGAATCGCTGGTGATCAGGTCGGGGTTGGCCGCTTCCAGCGCCTTGAGCTCATGAAACAACCGGTCGTACTCGGCGTCCGGAATGCTCGGCTCATCGAGGACGTGATAACGGTAGTTGTGCTGATCGAGTTCAGCGCGCAGCTCTAGAATGCGGTTTTTGGCGGCGGTCATGGGTGTTCTCTCATAAAGCAAAAGAGCAGCCGAGGCTGCTCCATTTCAATACATCATTCGCGGCGGATTCAAAAGATCGCAGCCTTCGGCAGCTCCTACAGAAATCAAAAACCCTGTAGGAGCTGTCGAGTGAAACGAGGCTGCGATCTTTTGATCTTCAGCCTTAACGCTTGTGGGTCAGGGCGCGGCGCTCGAATTCGACGATGCGCTGACGGTAATGCTCGATGGTCTGCGCGGTCAGAACGCTGCGCTGGTCATCTTTCAGCTCGCCGTTCAATTCCTGCGACAGCTTGCGGGCTGCGGCCACCATCACGTCGAAGGCTTGCTTCGGATGACGCGGGCCTGGCAGGCCGAGGAAGAAGCTCACCGCCGGGGTGCTGAAATGGTCGATATCGTCCAGATCAAAGATGCCCGGCTTGACCGCGTTGGCCATGGAGAACAGCACTTCACCGTTGCCGGCCATGCTTTCGTGACGGTGGAAAATATCCATCTCGCCAAAACGCAGACCGCTTTCCAGAATGTTCTGCAACAGCGCCGGGCCTTTGAAGCCGGCGGCGTCGCGGCAGATCACACTGATCACCAGAACTTCTTCGGCTTGCGGTTGATCCTTTTCGACCATAGCAGGCGCTGGCTTGGCGTCTTCTACGAAGTCGTCACGGCTGCTGAAGCTCGGGCCGCCGTCCAGATCCAGATCGAGGTTCAGGTCGCCCTGGGCCGGACCGTTGCTGCCGCGCTTGCCACGTTTGGCGCCGGATTCGCGAGGCTCGCGTGCTTCGCGGGCCGGCATGCTCACCGACGGCAGATCGTGCTCGTCCAGTTGCGGTTCCTTGTGTGTGTCCAGTACGCGGGCCGGGCCCAACAGCTCTGGGCTGGTGTCCTCGTCCGGCAGGTTGGACAAACTTCGATCAAGACGGAATTTCAGTTTTCCCTTGCCGCCGCGCATCCGGCGCCAGCCATCGAAAAGAATACCGGCTATCACAATGATGCCGATGACGATCAGCCACTCGCGCAGACCGATTTCCATGTAATCCCGTGCCTCTATAAAAAATGCTGAAAAATAAGGGGTTTACACTGTGCAAACCGCTTTAAAACGTGGCGCCAACTCTATGTTCTGACAGGCGTTTTGCCCACGTATACGAAAAATTGACATTAAACTAGCACGACCATAGACAACTTTACACCGTCTGTCTCATCGGCTTGCGCGAATATGTCGATTGGCCAGCAAGTCGAGCCCGGTAAAAAAGTCCTACAAACCCCTAATACCTTTCCCACAAGATGCCGAATCAGGCATCCACCATCGCCATTGCCTCCTCGACATCCACCGCGACCAGTCGCGAACAACCCGGTTCATGCATCGTCACGCCCATCAACTGTTCGGCCATTTCCATGGCGATCTTGTTGTGGGTGATATAGATGAATTGCACGGTCTGCGACATCTCTTTGACCAAGCGTGCGTAGCGTCCAACGTTAGCGTCATCCAGCGGCGCGTCAACCTCATCGAGCATGCAGAACGGCGCCGGGTTCAACTTGAAGATCGCAAAAACCAGTGCCAGCGCGGTCAGGGCTTTTTCCCCGCCGGAGAGCAAATGGATGGTGCTGTTCTTCTTCCCTGGCGGCTGCGCCATGATCGTCACCCCTGTATCGAGTAGATCTTCGCCCGTCAGTTCCAAATACGCGCGTCCACCACCGAAAACTTTTGGGAAAAGCGCCTGTAATCCGCCATTGATCTGATCAAAGGTATCCTTGAAACGGTTACGGGTTTCCTTGTCGATCTTGCGGATAACGTTTTCCAGGGTTTCCAGCGCTTCGACCAGATCGGCGTCCTGCGCATCCAGATAACGTTTACGCTCGGATTGTTGCGTGTATTCGTCGATGGCCGCGAGGTTGATCGCGCCCAGACGCTGAATCCGCGCGTTGATCCGTTCGAGTTCTTCTTCGGCTTCGCGTTCACTGGCTTGCGCCGTCAATGTGGCAAGCACGCCGTTGAGATCGTAGCCGTCTTCGAGCAGTTGATCCTGCAGGGCCTTGCGGCGCACGGTCAGGGCCTGCCACTCCATGCGTTGCTGTTCGAGCTGACCACGGATCAGTTGCGATTGCTGCTCGGCTTGCGTGCGGCGCTTTTCTGCGTCGCGCAGTTCGCGGTCGGCATCTTCGAGCGCGATCTGCGCAGTCTTGAGTTCTTCATCGACGGTCATGCGCTTGTCGAGCAGCTCTTCGAGTTTCAGGCGCAGTTCTTCCAGCGGTGCTTCGCCCGCCTCCAGATTCAGACTCAGCTGTTCACGCTTTTCGGTCAGACGCTCGGACTGCATTTCCAGACGCTCCAACGCCTGGCGCGTGGAGTCGTGCTGCGCGCGCAGCGAGCCGAGACGCACGGCCAGTTGGTGCGCGTGATCCTTGTGCTGCCGCGCTTCCTGACGCACGCGGTCGAGGCGTTCGCGCAGGCTGTCGCGCTGGGCCAGCAGCAACTCGCGCTGCTCGGTGTCCAGCGCCATCGCATCGAGGGCTTCCTGTAAATGCATGCGCGCTTCGCCGATGTGTTCGTGCTCCAGCGCACGTTGTTCGCCGAGTTCGACCAGTTCTTCATCCAGACGAGTACGACGCAATGTCAGCTGCTCGGCCTTGGCTTTACCGGCGGACAATTGCGCTTTCAGTTCACCTTGCTGACGCGCTTCGTCTTGCAGCAAACGCCGTAGATGTTCACGACCGTTTTCCTGCTGACGCTGCTGCGCGCGCAGGGTTTGCAAACGGTTTTCCATGGCTTCGACCGTGGCTTCGCGCTCTTCGCGCTCAAGGTGCAGCGCTTCGATTTCCTGGCCACGGGCGAGCATGCCGCTTTCGGCTTCGCTGGCCCGTCGTACGCGCAGAAAGTGCCGGCCGACCCAATAGCCGTCGCGGCTGATCAGGCTTTGCCCGGCGCTCAACTGGCCGCGCATGGCCAATGCCTGCTCCAGACTGTCGACCGGTTTGACCTGACCGAGCCACGGCGACAGATCGATCTGCGCCTCGACTTTGTCCAGCAGACTGCCCGCCACACGAACACCGTCGGTGCCAGGGCTGAGCAGGCGCAAATCGCCCTGAGTAAAACCGGACAAATCGAAACCGCTGAAATCATCGACCAGCACCGCTTGCAGATCGGCGCCGAGCACGGTTTCTACCGCCAGCTCCCAACCGGCCTCGACCTTCAGGCCTTCGGCCAGACGCGGGCGCTCGGCGAGGTTGTGTTCCTTCAGCCATTCGGCGGTGCCAGTGCCCGGATCGAGCGCCGCTTGCTGCAAGGCTTCAAGGGAGGCAAGGCGACCATTGAGACGCTGCAAATCGCCCTGCGCCTGCTGCTGCGCGGTCAGTGCTTGCTGCAATTCCTGACGCAGTTGCTCAAGCTTTTCGACCTGGGCTTCTTCGCTGGTCTGCAAATCTTCAAGGGTCGCTTCGGACTCGGCGAGTTGCTCGTTGAGTTCCATGATCGCCGCGTCTTCGGGGTCCGCCGAGAGCAACGCGCGCTCTTCGCCGAGGCGCTTTTGGCGATCGGCCAGGCGCTCCATGCTGGTTTCGAGCTGCTGAATGCGCGACTGCTGCACTTCGGCCTGACGCCGCGGTTCGGCAGCGGTGAGGTTGAAGGTGTCCCACTGCTCCTGCCAGCCGTGCATGACGCTTTCGGAATCTTCGAGTGCAGCGGCGGCTTCTTCGGCGGCAGCGCTGGTGATTTCCTGCTCGGGGGTGAGCATGTCCAGCTCTTCGCCGAGGGTCAGCAGCAACGTGCGGTCGTGGCCCAGATGCGACTCGGTTTCCAGTCGCGCGCGCTCGGCTTCTTTCAAGTCGTCCTGCAACTGACGCAAACGTTGCTGGCCGTGCTGAATGCTCTGCTCGACCCGGGCGATGTCGCCACCGACCGAATAGAAACGCCCCTGCACCAGATTGAAGCGCTCGGACAGGTCGTGATGCCCGTCGCGCAAGCGTTCAATCGCCGCATCGGCGTTACGTTGCTCGGCGACCAGCGCTTCGAAACTGATCTCCTGGGTGCCGATGATCGACTCGCGCTGCCCCACCTGATCGTTCAAATCCTGCCAGCGCAGGGCCGACAGTTGTGCCTTGAGCTGACGCTCCTCGGCTTTGAATTCCTGATACTTCTTGGCGGACTCGGCCTGACGGTGCAAGCGTTCGAGCTGACGTTCGAGCTCATCGCGCAGGTCGGTCAGACGGGCGAGGTTTTCATGGGTGCGGCGGATGCGGTTTTCGGTCTCGCGCCGGCGCTCCTTGTACTTGGAGATCCCCGCCGCTTCTTCGATGAAGTTACGCAGGTCTTCAGGCTTGGACTCGATCAGCTTGGAGATCATCCCCTGCTCGATAATCGAGTAGCTGCGCGGGCCCAGACCGGTGCCGAGGAAAATATCGGTGATGTCACGACGACGGCATTTGGTGCCGTTGAGGTAATAAGTGGTCTGGCTGTCGCGGGTCACTTTGCGGCGAATCGAAATCTCCGCGTAAGCCGCGTATTCGCCCAGCAGCGTGCCGTCGGAGTTGTCGAATACCAGTTCGATACTCGCCTGACTCACCGGTTTGCGGCTGGTCGAACCGTTGAAGATGACGTCGGTCATCGACTCGCCACGCAGGTTTTTCGCCGAACTTTCGCCCATCACCCAGCGTACGGCGTCGATGATGTTCGACTTGCCGCAACCGTTCGGCCCGACGACCGCCGCCATGTTACTGGGGAAGTTCACCGTGGTCGGGTCAACGAAGGATTTGAATCCCGCCAGTTTGATGCACTTGAGCCGCACGCTTAGGCGACCGTCAGGGCAGACACCACCAGATCGCAGCTGCGCTGGGCGTAAGCCGTCAGCACGATGCGGATCTGCGGCAAATCGCGGGCGAGCACGGCAGCCAGCAAGCGCTCGAACAGTTCGAGGAACTCACTCATTTCGGCCTTGCGCTGTTCGAGGGCGAGGAAGTACGCACGGCTCATGGCCGGTTGCAGGTTCTCGACAGTTTCTTGCAGGTACGGGTTGTTGGCGAACGGATAGGCGGCGCGCATGACGTTGAAACTGTCATCGACGAACGTGCGGATGTCCTGACGCTCGTAGCTGGCGGTCAGGCGCTGCTGGATCTGCACGAACGGCGCCATGTCCGACTGGACCTGCCAGCCATTGGCCACCGAGTTGCCGAGCAGGATGTACAACTCGCTCATCAGCGTGCACAGGCTCTGCACCTTGTGCGCCGTCAGCTCGGTGACATGCGCGCCACGGCGCGGCAGGATCGCGATCAGGTGGCGGCGCTCGAGGATCAGCAAGGCTTCGCGGACCGAACCGCGGCTGACGTTGAGCGCCAGCGTGACCTTTTGTTCCTGGATGCGCTCTCCCGGCTTCATTTCGCCACGAATGATGCGTTCGGCGAGGTGGTGAGCGATTTGCTCGGCGAGGCTGTCCGGGGCCTTGAACGTCATGGTGTCCTTCAAATTCTATCGATCTGCACAAGCGGCGCAGTGTAGCGCAAATGCAAGGTCATGGCGGAGTGCCCACTCAGCGGTTTTTGGCACGATTCCCGCAAAAAGGCAGGGGACTCGATGAGGGTCAATACTGAATAGACAGGTTGTAGATCGACGAAATGGATTTTCTTGACCTTTAAGTCAGAAAACCATTGACCGAAAAGTCAGAGCTGCTAAATTCGGCTCAAGTCGCTTAACAACAATAATGAGTCTGCGAGGCCTTCCGTGATCCAGTTTTTACTTAACCAGGAACTCCGTAGCGAGCACGCCCTGGACCCGAATCTGACTGTGCTCAATTATCTGCGTGAACACGTCGGCAAATCCGGCACCAAAGAAGGTTGCGCCAGCGGTGACTGCGGCGCCTGCACCGTCGTGGTCGGCGAGTTGCAGACGGATGACGCTGGCCGCGAACATATTCGCTATCGCAGCCTCAACTCGTGTCTGACGTTCGTTTCGTCCTTGCACGGCAAGCAATTGATCAGCGTTGAAGACCTCAAGCACAAAGGCGAACTGCACAGCGTGCAGAAAGCCATGGTCGAGTGCCACGGTTCGCAGTGCGGTTTCTGCACCCCCGGTTTCGTCATGTCGCTGTTCGCGCTGCAAAAGAACAGCGATGCGCCGGATAACGCCAAGGCCCACGAAGCGCTGGCCGGCAACCTCTGCCGTTGCACCGGCTACCGGCCGATTCTGGCCGCTGCCGAGCAGTCGTGCTGCGCCAAGCAACCGGATCAGTTCGACGCCCGCGAAGCGGACACCATCGCCCGCCTCAAAGCCATTGCCCCCACCGATATCGGCGAACTCAACAGCGGCGACAAGCGCTGCCTGGTGCCGCTGACCGTCGCCGATCTGGCCGATCTCTACGATGCTTACCCACAAGCACGCCTGCTGGCGGGCGGCACCGACCTGGCGCTGGAAGTCACCCAGTTCCACCGCACGCTGCCGGTGATGATCTACGTCGGCAACGTCGCCGAAATGAAGCGCATCGACAGTTTCGATGACCGCATCGAAATCGGCGCCGCCACCAGCCTCTCCGACTGCTACGAAGCGTTGAACGCAGAGTATCCGGACTTCGGCGAACTGCTGCATCGCTTCGCTTCCCTGCAAATCCGCAATCAGGGCACCCTCGGCGGCAACATCGGCAACGCCTCGCCGATCGGTGACTCGCCGCCCCTGCTGATCGCCCTCGGCGCGCAGATCGTGCTGTGCAAAGGCGAAACCCGGCGCACCCTGAACCTGGAAGACTACTTCATCGATTACCGCGTCACTGCGCGTCAGGAAAGCGAATTCATCGAGAAGATCATCGTCCCGCGTGCCAGCGCCGAGCAGTTGTTCCGCGCCTATAAAGTCTCGAAGCGTCTGGACGACGACATCTCCGCCGTCTGCGCCGCATTCAATTTGCGCATCGAAAACGGTGTGATCAACGATGCCCGCGTCGCCTTCGGCGGCATGGCCGCGATCCCGAAACGTGCCGCGCATTGCGAAGCGGTTTTGGTTGGTCAGCCATTCAACAACGCTGTGATCGAACGCGCCTGCGCTGCCCTGGCCGAAGACTTCACGCCGCTCTCGGACTTCCGCGCCAGCAAGGAATATCGCCTGCTCAGCGCGCAGAACCTGCTGCGTAAATACTTCATCGAACTGCAAACACCGCACATCGAGACTCGGGTGACCGCTTATGTCTAACCATCACGCCGTAGAGAAGACCCAGGCTGAGCTGGCCGAATTGTTCGCCCAGGACCTGACCACCGGTGTCGGCCGCAGCGTCAAGCACGACAGCGCCGCCAAACATGTGTCCGGTGAAGCGCAGTACATCGATGATCGCCTGGAATTTCCCAATCAGCTGCACCTGTACGCACGCCTGTCGGACCGCGCTCACGCGAAGATCATCAGCATCGATACCAAGCCTTGTTATGCCTTCGAAGGCGTACGCATCGCCATCACCCACGAAGACGTCCCGGGCCTGAAAGACATCGGCCCGCTGATGCCGGGCGACCCGTTGCTGGCCATCGACGACGTGCAGTTTGTCGGGCAACCGGTGCTCGCCGTGGCGGCGAAAGATCTGGAAACTGCACGCAAGGCTGCGATGGCCGCAATCATCGAATACGAAGACCTCGAGCCAGTGCTGGATGTGGTCGAAGCGCTGCGCAAGCGCCACTTCGTCCTCGACAGCCACACCCACCAGCGCGGCGATTCGGTCTCCGCACTGGCGACGGCCGATCATCGCATTCAAGGCACGCTGCACATCGGCGGTCAGGAACACTTCTACCTGGAGACGCAAATCTCCTCGGTGATGCCTACCGAAGACGGCGGCATGATCGTTTACTGCTCGACGCAGAACCCGACCGAAGTGCAGAAACTGGTCGCTGAAGTGCTCGACGTCTCCATGAACAAAATCGTCGTCGACATGCGCCGCATGGGCGGTGGTTTCGGTGGCAAGGAAACTCAGGCGGCAAGCCCCGCGTGCCTGTGCGCAGTGGTTGCGCATCTCACCGGCCAGCCGACCAAAATGCGCCTGCCGCGCGTCGAAGACATGCTGATGACCGGCAAGCGTCACCCGTTCTATGTCGAATACGACGTCGGCTTCGACAGCACCGGGCGCCTGCACGGGATCAACATGGAACTGGCCGGCAACTGCGGCTACTCGCCGGATTTGTCGGCGTCGATTGTCGACCGCGCGATGTTCCATTCGGACAACTCGTATTACCTGGGCGATGCGACCATCAACGGTCACCGCTGCAAGACCAACACCGCCTCGAACACCGCTTATCGCGGCTTCGGCGGGCCGCAAGGGATGGTCGCGATCGAAGAAGTGATGGACGCGATTGCCCGTCACCTGAACCTAGACCCACTCGCGGTGCGCAAGGCCAACTACTACGGCAAGACCGAGCGCAACGTCACCCATTACTACCAGACCGTCGAGCACAACATGCTCGAGGAAATGACCGCGGAACTGGAAGAAAGCAGCCAGTATTACGAGCGCCGCGAAGCGATCCGTCGCTACAACGCCAACAGCCCGATCCTGAAAAAAGGCCTGGCGCTGACCCCGGTGAAATTCGGTATTTCCTTCACCGCGAGTTTCTTGAACCAGGCAGGCGCCTTGATCCACATCTACACCGACGGCAGCATCCACCTGAACCATGGCGGCACCGAAATGGGCCAGGGCCTGAACACCAAAGTCGCGCAGGTTGTGGCTGAAGTGTTCCAGGTCGAAATCGATCGCGTGCAGATCACCGCGACCAATACCGACAAGGTGCCAAACACCTCGCCAACCGCTGCTTCCAGCGGCGCTGACCTCAATGGTAAAGCCGCCCAGAATGCCGCCGAGATCATCAAGCAACGCTTGGTTGAGTTCGCCGCACGGCACTTCAAAGTCAGCGAGGAAGACGTCGAATTCCATAACGGCCACGTACGTGTTCGCGACCACATTCTGACCTTTGAAGCGCTGATCCAGCAGGCGTATTTCAATCAGGTGTCGCTGTCGAGCACAGGCTTCTACAAGACCCCGAAAATCTACTACGACCGCAGCCAGGCGCGTGGCCGTCCGTTCTATTATTTCGCCTTCGGCGCGGCGTGCTGCGAGGTGATCGTCGACACCCTGACCGGCGAATACAAGATGCTGCGTACCGACATTCTCCACGACGTCGGCGCTTCGCTGAACCCGTCCATCGACATCGGTCAGGTTGAAGGCGGTTTTGTCCAGGGCATGGGCTGGCTGACCATGGAAGAGCTTGTCTGGAACAACAAAGGCAAGCTGATGACCAACGGCCCGGCCAGTTACAAGATCCCGGCCGTGGCGGACATGCCGCTGGATCTGCGAGTGAAACTGGTAGAAAACCGCAAGAACCCGGAAGACACCGTGTTCCACTCCAAGGCCGTTGGTGAGCCGCCATTCATGCTCGGCATTGCCGCGTGGTGTGCGATCAAGGATGCGGTGGCGAGCCTCGGTGACTACAAGCATCAGCCGAAGATCGACGCCCCGGCGACCCCGGAGCGGGTGTTGTGGGGGTGTGAGCAGATGCGGCAGCTTAAGGCTGTGAAAGCCGTCGAAGCTGAAACCGAGTTGGCTTCGCTTTAAGACCGAGGCGCGGCCATCGCTGGCAAGCCAGCTCCCACAGGGTTTTGTGGTGTTTAACCGATAGGCGTCACACCGTAAATCCTGTGGGAGCTGGCTTGCCAGCGATGAGGCCCGAACAGATAACAAAGATGTCGAGGTGGATATGTACAACTGGATCGACGCCCTCGCCGACCTGCAGAACCAGGGTGAGCCCTGTGTGCTGGTGACGATCATCGAAGAGCTCGGCTCGACGCCACGCAATGCCGGCTCGAAAATGGTCGTCAGCGCCCGCCAGATCTTCGACACCATCGGTGGCGGGCACCTGGAATACAAAGCCATGCAGATCGCCCGTGAGATGCTCGCCAGCGGCAAGCAGGATACTCATCTGGAGCGCTTCAGCCTCGGTGCCAGTCTGGGTCAGTGCTGCGGTGGCGCCACGGTGTTGCTGTTCGAACCGATGGGCCAGGTGCAGGCGCAGATCGCCGTGTTTGGCGCCGGCCATGTCGGTCGCGCCTTGGTGCCGCTGCTCGCCAGCCTGCCCTGCCGGGTGCGCTGGATCGATTCCCGGGAAGAAGAATTCCCCGCGCAGATTCCCCACGGCGTCCGTAAAATCGTCGCCGAAGAGCCTGTGGATGAAATCGATGACCTGCCCGCCGGCAGTTATTGCATCGTCATGACCCACAATCATCAATTGGATCTGGAACTCACCGCCGCCATCCTCAAGCGCAACGATTTCACCTGGTTCGGCCTGATCGGCTCGAAGACCAAACGCGCCAAGTTCGAACACCGTCTGCGTGACCGCGGCTTCGACGCCAGCGTCGTGCAACGCATGCGCTGCCCGATGGGTATTGGCGAAGTCAAAGGCAAGTTGCCCGTGGAAATCGCCATCTCCATCGCCGGCGAAATCATCGCCACCTATAACGCCAATTTCGGCCAGCACACAGCCAGCGCCGAACCGATTGCCAAACTGCTGCCCCTTTCGCGCCGCAGTCCGGCCACCAAACTCAAAGCCTCAAACTGATTAGAGAACCCTCATGCCTCTGACTCGCAAAGCCTACCGCGCCGCCATCCTGCACAGCATTGCCGACCCTGCCGAAGTCGGCATCGAAGCCTCCTACGAATATTTCGAGGACGGCCTGCTGGTGGTCGATGGCGGCAAGATCAGCGCCATCGGCCACGCCAGTGAATTGCTGCCGACGCTGCCGGCGGACATCGATATCAATCACTATCAGGACGCCCTGATCACCCCGGGCTTTATCGACACCCACATCCACCTGCCACAAACCGGCATGGTCGGCGCCTACGGCGAGCAACTGCTCGACTGGCTCAACACTTACACCTTCCCGTGCGAAAGCCAGTTCGGCGACAAGGCGCACGCCGATGAAGTCGCTGACATTTTCGTCAAGGAACTGCTGCGCAACGGCACCACCACGGCGCTGGTGTTCGGCAGCGTTCATCCGCAGTCGGTGAACTCATTCTTTGAAGCGGCCGAGAAACTCGATCTGCGGATGATCGCCGGCAAAGTGATGATGGACCGCAACGCGCCGGACTATCTCACCGACACCGCTGAATCCAGCTACGTCGAGAGCAAGGCGCTGATCGAGCGCTGGCACGGCAAGGGTCGCCTGCACTATGCGGTCACCCCGCGTTTCGCGCCGACCAGCACCCCGGAGCAACTGACGCTCGCCGGGCAATTGCTGACCGAATATCCGGATCTGTACATGCAGACCCACATCAGCGAGAACCTCAAGGAAATCGAGTGGGTCAAGGAACTGTTCCCGGAGCGCAAGGGCTACCTGGACGTTTACGATCACTACAAGCTGCTCGGCGAGCGCTCGGTATTCGCCCACGGCGTGCACCTGTGCGACGACGAATGTGCGCGGCTGGCGCAAACCGGCTCGGCCGTTTCGTTCTGCCCGACGTCGAACCTCTTCCTCGGCAGCGGCTTGTTCAATCTGCCGATGGCCGAAAAGCACAAGTTGAACGTGGGCCTGGGCACTGACGTTGGCGGCGGCACCAGTTTCTCGTTGCTGCAAACACTGAACGAAGCTTACAAAGTGATGCAACTGCAGGGCGCGCGTTTGAGTCCGTTCAAGTCGTTGTATCTGGCGACCTTGGGTGGCGCGCGGGCGCTGCGTCTGGAAGACAAGATCGGCAACCTGCAACCGGGCAGCGACGCTGACTTCCTGGTGCTGGATTACAACGCCACGCCGTTGCTGAGCTATCGCTTGAAACAGGCGAATAACATTGCCGAGACGTTGTTTGTGTTGATGACGCTGGGAGATGACCGGACGGTGCAGCAGACGTATGCGGCGGGTGCGCTGGTGCATCAACGCTAAGTTTTCACAGGCACAAAAAAATCCCCCGGTACTTTTCAGTCCGGGGGATTTTTATTGCCTGTCAGATTGCTATCGCTGGCAAGCCAGCTCCCACAGGGTTTTGTGGGGTTCACCAAATCTGCGATACACCGAGAAACCTGTGGGAGCTGGCTTGCCAGCGATTGGGGCCGACTCGGTATCAGCTCAGAGCTTGGCCGCTGGACGCCCCGGCTTTTTGGTCTGCAACAAATGCGAGAACACCGCATGCAGATCATCCGACGCGCCTTCCTCATCGAGATTGAGTTTGCTGTCGATGTGATCCATGTGATGCATCATCAGATCCACCGCCAACTCACCGTTACGCGCTTCAATGGCGTCGATCAGTTGGGTGTGTTCGTCGTAGGAACAGTGCGAGCGGTTACCGCTTTCATACTGAGCGATGATCAGCGAGGTCTGCGAGACCAGGCTGCGCTGGAAGCTGACCAGCGGCGCGTTCTTCGCCGCTTCCGCCAGTTTCAGGTGGAACTCACCCGACAGACGAATACCGGCGCCGCGATCACCGCGCGAGAAGCTGTCGCGCTCGTCGTTGACCATTTGGCGCAATTCGGCGATCTGTTCGGCGGTGGCGTGTAGCACGGCCAGTTCAGTGATCGCGCGCTCGACCAAGCGGCGGGCCATGAACACCTGACGCGCTTCTTCCACGCTCGGGCTGGCAACGACGGCGCCACGGTTCGGCCGCAACAGCACCACACCTTCATGGGCCAGACGCGACAGCGCACGGCGAATGATGGTGCGGCTGACCCCAAAGATTTCCCCCAGCGCTTCTTCGCTCAACTTGGTGCCGGGCGCCAGACGCTGTTCGAGGATGGCCTCGAAGATGTGCGCGTAGACAATATCGTCCTGGGTCCCGCTGCGGCCGGCTTTGCCTGCTCGCGGTTGTTTCTTGAGGGGTTGCAACTGTTCGTTCATGGGCACTCGAGTCGGGAGAACTGCGGCGAATAGACCGTGACTGTAATACGGCACAGTAGGTCGCTGGCAAGTATCGCGTAAAAAACAGCGCGATTGTACACAATGAATGGTGGCAACACGACTGTACGGCTGTTTGTGACCACCGCTGTATTGCAACGATCCGTTACTTTTAAGTTTAGGCTTCATCACAGAATCCGCCGCCCAAACGCGATCTGCTCATGTAGGAGCTGCCGAAGGCTGCGATCTTTTGATGTTGTTTTGTAGAAGCAAGATCAAAAGATCGCAGCCTTCGGCAGCTCCTACAGGGAAATAATGTCATCGATATAAGGAACACCGCCGTCATGAACGACGCCACGCACACGCAACTGCGCCCCATCGCGGACACATCGCCTTCCGCCATCGTCGCCGGTTTCATTGCGATGATGACCGGTTACACCAGCTCCCTGGTGCTGATGTTCCAGGCAGGGCAAGCGGCGGGCCTGACCAGCGGGCAGATTTCTTCGTGGATCTGGGCGATTTCGATTGGCATGGCGGTGTGCTCGATCGGCCTGTCACTGCGCTATCGCACGCCAATCACCATTGCCTGGTCGACACCCGGCGCGGCGCTGTTGATCACCAGTCTTGGCGGCGTGAGCTACGGCGAAGCCATCGGCGCCTACATTACCTGCGCGGTGCTGGTGACGATCTGCGGGCTGACCGGTAGTTTTGAACGGTTGATGAAGAAGATCCCGGCCTCACTGGCGGCAGCCTTGCTGGCGGGGATTCTGTTCAAGATCGGCAGCGAAATCTTCGTCGCCGCGCAACACCGCACCGGCCTGGTATTGGGCATGTTCTTCACCTATCTGCTGGTCAAACGCCTGTCGCCCCGCTATGCCGTGCTCGCCGCACTGCTGATCGGCACCGCGCTGTCGGGCTTCATGGGACTGCTGGACTTCAGCGGTTTTCATCTGGAGGTGGCAACGCCGGTGTGGACCACGCCGCACTTTTCGTTGGCGGCCACCATCAGCATCGGCATTCCGCTGTTCGTCGTGGCCATGACTTCGCAGAATATGCCCGGCATTGCCGTGCTGCGCGCCGACGGCTACACCGTCCCGGCCTCGCCGCTGATCACCACCACCGGTATCGCTTCGTTATTACTGGCGCCGTTCGGTTCACACGGCATCAACCTCGCCGCCATCAGCGCGGCTATCTGCACCGGGCCGCACGCCCATGAAGATCGCAACAAACGCTACACCGCAGCAGTGTGGTGCGGGATTTTCTACGGGATCGCCGGAGTGTTCGGCGCAACTTTGGCGGCGTTGTTTGCCGCGCTGCCGAAGGAACTGGTGCTGTCGATTGCCGCCCTGGCGCTGTTTGGCTCGATCATCAATGGCTTGAGCATCGCGATGGCTGAAGTGAAGGAACGCGAAGCGGCGCTGATCACGTTTATGGTGACGGCATCGGGGCTGACGCTGTTTTCCATCGGTTCGGCGTTTTGGGGGATTGTTGCGGGGGTTGTGACGCTGCTGATTTTGAATTGGCGTAAAGCGTAAGATCAAAAGATCGCAGCCTTCGGCAGCTCCTGCACGGGCTATGTGTAAATCCTGTAGGAGCTGCGATCTTTTGATCCACGAAAAAAAACGGCGACCCTCAGGTCGCCGTTTTTTTCAGTATCACTTAGCCGCGTTGATCGGCTTTTCCGGATACCAGACGTCCAGCAGCGGGCTGACGGTTGCTTCAGTCAGTTCGCTACGGGTTTTCAGCCAGGCTTCAACAGCAGCGCGCTGCTCTTCGTTGACCGAGCCACGCTTCTGCAGGCATACCAGACCGAAGTCGTCGCCGCCAACATAACCCAGACCATTGGCTTCCATGGCTTCTTTGATGAAGGCTTCGAGGAAAGCGTCAATGGCTTCTTCGGACAAGTCTTCTTTGAAGTCCAGGTTCAGTTCGAAACCCAGCTCTTGAAATTCATCAACGCACAGTTTTTTGCGCAGACGCTGGGAACGGTTAGTCGCCATTGGAACAATCCTCTTAAGTAATAACGGCCGGCACTTTACCAGTTTAAGACGTCATTTGCCCGACTCTCTGGACACTATGGCCGACCGCCTGTAAAAAAATCACTGATTAGCCACCCCGGGGACGGCACAAGCGGTTACACCTTGGGGCATAATGCCGACACTTTCGTGACCACTGAGGACTTTTTCATCCATGTCCTCGTTTTTCTCCCCCTCTTTTGCAGGGTTTTATTTCATATGATCAAATCGTTGCGTCCACTATTTTTCGCCGGCCTTTTTCTTCCTCTGGCCCTGCCTGTCTCTGCTGCCCCAGTCAATACCGCCCTCACCCCCAACGTCGAAAAGGCCCTCAAGGCGAGCAAACTGCAGCCTAACGCCCTTTCACTGGTGATGGTTCCGCTCGACGGCCCAGGCACAGCCACCGTGTTCAACGCCGATGTGTCGGTCAACCCGGCCTCGACCATGAAACTGGTGACCACCTATGCAGCGCTGGAAATGCTCGGCCCCAACCACCAGTGGAAAACCGAGTTCTACACCGATGGCACCCTGAGCGGCGGCATCCTCAACGGTAACCTCTACCTCAAAGGTGGCGGCGATCCGAAGCTGAACATGGAAAAACTCTGGCTGTTGATGCGCGATCTGCGTGCCAATGGCGTCACACAGATCACTGGCGATCTGGTGCTGGACCGCAATTTCTTCGTGCAGCCACAACTGCCGGAATTCAACGATGACGGCAATGACGAGAACAAACCGTTTCTGGTCAAACCCGACTCGCTGCTGGTCAACCTCAAGGCCCTGCGCTTCGTCGCCCGCAATGACGGTGGCCGAGTGTTGATCTCGGTGGAACCGCCGATCGCCAGCATCCGCATCGAAAACACGGTCAAGGCTCTCCCTTCCAAGCAATGCACTGGCGGCGTGCGCTACAACCCGGTGCCACAACCCGATGGCAGCGTGACCGTGACGGTGGGCGGCCAGTTGGGTGAAGGTTGCAGCTCGCAGACCTACCTGTCGCTGCTCGACCACGCGACTTACACCGCGGGTGCCGTTCGCGCGATCTGGAAGGAGCTGGGTGGCAGCATTCAGGGCCGGGACCGTCTCGCGCCGACCCCAAGCAACGCCAAACTGCTGGCGCGCGCATTCTCGCCGGATCTGGCGGAAATCATCCGCGACATCAACAAATACAGTAACAACACCATGGCTCAGCAGCTGTTCCTGAGCCTGGGCCAGAAATTCCGCAACGACGCCGACGGTGACGACGCCAGGGCAGCGCAGCGCGTGGTCCGTCAGTGGCTGGCGAAAAAAGGCATTACCGCACCGCACCTGGTGATGGAGAACGGTTCCGGCCTGTCCCGTGCCGAACGGGTCAGCGCCCGTGAGATGGCCAACATGCTGCAAGCCGCGTGGCACAGCCCGTATGCCGCCGAATACATCAGCTCACTGCCGATTGCAGGCACCGACGGCACCATGCGCAAACGCCTGAAGACCACCGCCATGCGCGGCGAAGCCCACGTCAAGACCGGCACCCTGAACACCGTGCGCGCGATTGCCGGTTTCAGCCGCGACGTCAACGGCAACACGTGGGCGGTGGTGGCGATCCTCAACGACAAAGCGCCGTTTGGTGCATCGTCGGTGCTGGATCAGGTGCTGCTGGATCTGTATCGCCAGCCGAAGCTGCCGCAGACTGCTTCCGTCCTTTAAAAGCAAAAGATCGCAGCCTTCGGCAGCTCCTACAGGTGAATGCGAAACCCCGTAGGAGCTGCCGAAGGCTGCGATCTTTTCGTTTCACCCAATCAATTCATCTGCCGCTCAACCCGATCCCGACCGCGCTGCTTCGCCATGTACACCCCTGAATCCGCGCGCAGCAGCAGCGAATCAGCGCCCTCCCCCGGTCGCCAACTGGCGATACCGAAACTGGCGGTCACCACGCCGACCACATCAACCGGCGCACTGCGCAACCCTTGCCACAATTCCATGGCGAGCATGTGCGCGTGTTCGCCGTCGATGTCCGGGCAGAGCACCATGAATTCCTCGCCACCCAAGCGACAGAACACATCCGTGCGGCGCAAGCGATGGCCGATGCGCTCGCACACGGCTTGCAGCACGCGGTCGCCTACGGCATGGCCGTACTGGTCGTTGATCCGTTTGAAATGGTCGATGTCGAGCATGATCACCGACAGCTCACCGCCGCCGCGCTCCACCCGGGCCATTTCGGTGGTCAGGCGCTCCTGGAAATAGCGACGGTTGTGGATACCGGTCAACGAATCCGTGATCGACAGCGCCCGCAGTTCCTCCTCCACGCGCTTCAAATCGGAAATGTCCGAGATGTAGCCATGCCACAGCACGCCACCACCCGGCAGCTCCTCCGGCGTCGCCTCGCCGCGTACCCAGCGCAGACCGCGTGCAGGCAACTGCACGCGATATTCCTCGCGCCATGGGCTGAGGTTGTGCGCTGATGCCCGAATCGAGGCGCGCACGCGGATCACATCCTGCGGATAGATACGGGAAAAAATTGCCTCGGCATCGAGCAGCAGCACATCCGGTTCGAGTTCGTAGATCTCGCGGATGCCGTCGCTGGCGTAGATCACACTGAAACGACCGTCGAATTCCATCTTGAACTGGTAAATGCCGCCGGGCACGTGAGCGCTGAGCTTTTTCAACAGTACATCACGCGCCGCCAGCGCCTCGTGCACACGCTTGCGCTCGGTGATGTCGATACAGATCGCCAGATGCCCGACCCACAGGCCCTGCTCATCAAGCACAGGGGTGGCGAGCATGTTCACCGGCAGATGAGTGCCGTCATGGCAGATCAGCGTCCACTCGCGCGCCTCGTGCCCGCCGACTTCGCCGCCCTCGACCAGCATCGCCTGACAGGTCGGAATCGTTTTACCGTAACGCGCACTCAATTCCGCGGCGCGGGCCATCAGTTCGCGCGGAAAATGCAGGTTTTCCAGGGTCATTCGGCCGACCACTTCGTCGCTGCGGTAGCCCAGCATCTGTTCGGCGCCGGGGTTGAACGTGCTGATCACCCCGCGCAGATCGGTGGCGATGATTGCCACCTGCGTTGCGGCATTCAGCACGCCGCGCAACTGCCCGTGAGTGCCGCGCAGTTCCTGTTCGCTGTCGTGCAACTCTTGCGTGCGCTGCTCGACCAGATGCAAGGCACGCTGGCGCTGGCTGACCAGCACATAGAGCAACGCGCTCAGCAGCAGGCTGAGCAATCCACCGAGAACCAGCACACTGCCCACCGACGAGTGGTTGGCCTGCATGAACGCGTCGCTCGGCAGAATATCAACCTGATAGTCGTGATCGGCCATGCGTACCAGCCGCGTCGTGGCCAGCGCACTGGGTGCCGGATCGTTGCTCGATTCGTAGAGCACCTCGCGCTGATCAGGGATCGACAGGTCGAGAATGCGCACCGAAAGGTAGTCATGGAACGCGTCCGGCAAACCGTCTGCCAGCAACTGGCGCATGCTGATCACTGCCATCACATAGCCGAAAGGCTTTTGCTGGCCCTCGCGAATGACTGGCGCCATCAGCAAGACCCCGCGGGCATAGGCTGGCTCGACACTGACCAGATGCATCGGTTGCGAAACGACCAGATTACGCAGCTCATCGGCACGCTGCAGGGCGTCGCGGCGCAGCGGTTGCGCGAGCAAATCGTAGCCCAGCGGCGAGCCCAGACGGCTTTGGGTCTGGCTGTATAACACCGGCACGTATTCATCTCGGGCGCCCGCCAGTTGCAACTCGCCCTGCTCATTAAGTTCGCGAATCGTAAACGTGCTCAGGCCTTCCTCACGCACGCTCTGCTCAAATTCGGCGCGCTCGGCAGCACTGACCCTGAGGGCAAACGAATAGGCCTGGGTACGCAGTAATAAGGGTCGGGTGTAACCATCGAACTCGGTGCGAGACACCGATCGGGAATTGGTGAAGAAGCGGCGCAGGCTGTCGAGGCGTTGCTCCTGGTCCTGAAATCGCTCTTCGATGCGGCTGTAACGCTCATTGGCCAGCAACTGAAAGCGCTGACGCAGTTGTTGCTCAAACTGACTATAAGTGGCCCAGGCAAGCAGCCCCGTGAGTATCCCGCCGGCGAGCAATACCAGCATCGCGACCAGCCAGGCCGAGACGTCTTCGCTGATGAAACCCAGGATCTTCGGACGCACGGGGTGCAACGACATAAGGGCAACTCACTACGTCAGCATTGCGGGGGAAACCCCCATTGGCCATGAGTGAGTTTATAGCTATTAGCCATCAATTTGGCTAGCGTTGATCAGATCCAAGAGCCTTTAAAAATCAAGGCTCTGTGGATCCAATCGTTTGAAGCGTCAACGAGCCGTGATTTTCCAGGCGCGGTGAATCTTGGTGTTACGCGCGAAATCCGGATCAATGGTCTGCGCGCTGATTTCCTCAACCGCGTAACGCTCGGCGAGGTTCTCTTCCAGCTGGAACTTGCGGAAGTTGTTGGAGAAATACAACACGCCGCCCGGCGACAGGCGGGCCATGGCCAGGTCGATCAACTGCACCTGATCACGCTGCACGTCGAAAATGCCTTCCATGCGCTTGGAGTTGGAGAAGGTCGGCGGATCAATGAAGATCAGGTCGTACTCTTCGCGGCAACTTTCCAGCCACGCCATCACGTCGCCCTGCTCCAGACGGTTCTTGTCCGAGAAGCCGTTCAGCGACAGGTTGCGGCGCGCCCAGTCGAGGTAGGTTTTCGACAGGTCGACGCTGGTGGTGCTGCGCGCACCGCCCTTGGCCGCGTGCACACTGGCGGTCGCGGTGTAGCAATACAGATTGAGGAAGCGCTTGCCGGCCGCCTCCTTCTGAATGCGCAGGCGCATCGCCCGGTGATCCAGGAACAGCCCGGTGTCGAGGTAGTCGGTGAGGTTGACCAGCAACTTTACGCCGCCCTCGGTCACTTCATTGAACTTGCCCTGCGCAGCCTGACGTTCGTACTGCTTGGTGCCACTCTGGCGCTCGCGACGTTTGACCACCACGCGACTCTTGTCGATGTTCAGCGCCTGCGGAATCGCTGCCAACGCATCGAACATGCGGATCGAAGCCTTTTGCGGGTCGATCGATTTCGGCGCGGCGTACTCCTGAACGTGCACCCAGTCGTGGTACAGGTCGATGGCCATCGCGTATTCCGGCATGTCCGCATCGTAAACGCGGTAGCAATCGATGCCTTCGCGCTTGACCCACTTGCCCAGTGCCTTGAGGTTTTTTTGCAGACGGTTGGCAAACATCTGCCCGCCTTCGCTCAAGCGCGCCTGCTCGACCACCGGCGCCGGTGCAGGCACGGGTTTGATCGGGTTGCCGTTCTTGTTGAATTTGCGCTCTTGTGGCTCGTCCGGCGTCTGGTCGTAAGCCGCTTGCTCACGCTCGACCTGACGCTGTTCCGGGGTGCGACGCTCGCCAGTGACGAACTGATCCGGGGTGACTTTGATCAGCAGCAGCTTGCACGGCAGTGCGCCGTTCCAGAACGAATACTGTTTGTGGCTGCGGATGCCCATGCGCTTGCCCAGATCCGGCGCACCGGTGAACACCGCCGCTTCCCAGTTCAGGCAGGCCTGACGCAGACGCTCGCCGAGGTTCTGGTAGAGATAAAGCAGGCTGGCTTCGTCACCCAGACGCTCGCCGTACGGTGGGTTGCAGATCACCAGACCTTTCTGGTTCTGATCCGGACGCGGCTCGAACGTCGCCACTTCGCCCTGGTAGATCTTGATCCACTCGCTCAGGCCGGCACGTTCAACGTTGTTGCGGCCCGGCTGAATCAGGCGTGGGTCAGCTTCGTAACCACGAATCCACAGCGGCGGCTTGGCCAGACCGGCGGCGGCACGTTCGGTCGCTTCTTCGTGAAGTTTTTTCCACAGCGCCGGCACGTGGCCCAGCCATGCGGTGAAGCCCCACTGCTCACGACGCAGGTTCGGCGCCATATCGGCGGCGATCATCCCCGCTTCGACGAGGAACGTACCAACACCGCACATCGGGTCAGCCAGCGCGCCGCCATCGGCAGCAATGCGCGGCCAGCCGGAACGGATCAGGATTGCTGCTGCGAGGTTTTCCTTCAACGGCGCTGCACCTTGCTGCAAGCGGTAGCCGCGCTGGTGCAGGCTGTGGCCGGAGAGGTCGAGGGAGAGAATCGCTTCGCCGCGATCCAGGCGCAGGTGAATGCGCAGATCCGGATTGAGCTTGTCAATCGACGGACGGTCGCCCTGCGGGGTACGCAGCTTGTCGACGATGGCGTCCTTGACCTTCAAGGCGCCGAAGTGAGTGTTGTCGATGCCCGAGCCGTGGCCGCTGAACTCAACGGCCAGGGTGCCATCGCTGAGCATGTGGTCTTGCCACTCGACGTCGAGCACGCCGTGATACAGGTCTTCGGCGTCCTTCATCGGGAAGCGCTTGAGCACCAGCAGCACGCGGTTGGCCAGGCGCGACCACAGGCACAGGCGATAAGCGGTTTCCATGGTCGCCATGCCACGCACGGCGGAAGTGTGCTCGCGGGCTTCTTCAAGGCCAAGCCCGACGGCTTCCTCGATGAGCAGGCCTTCAAGGCCTTTGGGGCAAGTGAGGAAGAGTTCGAATTGGTCGGACATGGTATTTCCAGAGCCTTTGGCTATGTGAACCGACAACGCATTGCCGATCCGGTTTTCAATCAGGCGCTTTTCTAAAAGAACGCCCGCGTGGCACGAAGGTGTGCCGTCCCATCCCTGCTGCTCGGGTTAAAAGAGCTTAGATGCAAGGACAGAGAAAAATGTTGAAGCAACAAAATGACTCAAAACAACCCTTCGTCGAATAGTACCCCAGTGTAAACGTGGGTCATTCTCACTAAAGGATTAACCCCATCATGCAGCGCGGTGCCGATCATACCGGGGTTTGCTCAATAATCATTGAACAAATACGCAGTTACTTATTGCCGTAGCACCCTTTTCGTTACGTCCTTATGACAAAACGGTCATTCCATCGGTGTGACTCATTGGTTAGAAATGACCACAGGTTGACGTCGCAACGGCGTCAACACCTTGGCTCGCCACGCCGGCAGCGAGCCGCCCCCGGCAGAGTTTTTCTGCCAGACCTCGGTTGAGGTCAACGCGACACATACAGTCAACAAGTGAGGGAAACACCCTATGAGAAGACTTAAGCGTGATCCGTTGGAAAGAGCATTTTTGCGCGGATATCAATATGGCGTTGGTGGCAAATCCCGTGAGCTTTGCCCATTTACTCTACCGTCGGTACGCCAAGCCTGGATTAACGGCTGGCGAGAAGGACGCGGCGACAACTGGGACGGTATGACCGGCACTGCGGGAATCCACAGACTCAACGAACTTCACGCCGTCGGCTGACACAGGGCATTTATTCCGACACGACAATCTGAATTTGTAACGCATTAACCACGCACGTCCTTCCCGGACGGCGGGCTACGGCCCAGGGGCTCCTTCGAGGAGCCCTTTTTTATGCCCGGTCGATTTGCCTTTCGAATGTCTGCCGACTACCCCTGTAGGAGCTGCCGCAGGCTGCGATCTTTTGATCCTGTTTTTTTAAAATCAACATCAAGATCAAAAGATCGCAGCCTTCGGCAGCTCCTACATTGACCGGGACAGCCTGGGTTATTTGCGCAGGGCGGCGATGGCGTCGACGGATTCACGAATCAGCGCCGGGCCTTTATAGATGAAGCCCGAGTAAATCTGCACCAGACTGGCACCCGCAGTGATCTTCTCAGCAGCATGCTTGCCTTCAGTAATCCCGCCCGCCGCAATGATCGGCAAACGCCCACCCAACTCAGCCGCCAGCACTTTCACGGTGTGGGTGCTCTTGTCCCGCACTGGCGCACCGGACAGGCCGCCCGCCTCGTCACCGTGCTCCATGCCTTCAACGCCTACACGGCTCAGCGTGGTGTTGGTGGCAATGACCGCGTCCATCCCGGTTTCGATCAGCGCTTGCGCGACCTGCGCGGTTTCTTCGTCGGTCATGTCCGGGGCAATCTTGATCGCCAGCGGCACATGCTTGCCATGGCGCAGCGCCAGTTCGGCGCGACGAGTGGCCAGGTCAGCCAGCAACTGCTTGAGCGAATCGCCGAACTGCAAGCTGCGCAGGCCCGGGGTGTTCGGCGAGCTGACGTTGACGGTGATGTAACTGGCGTGGGCGTAGACTTTGTCCAGGCAGATCAGGTAATCGTCAACCGCGCGTTCAACCGGGGTATCGAAGTTCTTGCCGATGTTGATGCCCAGCACGCCCTTGTATTTGGCCGCGGCTACCCGCGTCAGCAGGTTATCCACACCCAGATTGTTGAAGCCCATGCGATTGATGATCGCCTCGGCTTCCGGCAGGCGGAAGATCCGTGGTTTCGGGTTGCCCGGTTGTGGACGCGGGGTCACGGTGCCGATTTCGACAAAACCGAAACCCAACTGCGCGAAGCCATCGATGGCCGCGCCGTTCTTGTCCAGACCCGCCGCCAGACCCACCGGGTTGGGGAACTCCAGGCCCATGACCGTCACCGGCACCTTCGCTGGCGCCTTGCACAGCAGACCGTTGAGGCCCAAACGCCCACCCGCGCCGATCAGATCCAGCGACAGATCGTGGGAGGTTTCCGGGGAAAGTTTGAACAACAGCTGACGGGCCAGGGTGTACATGGGCGGCGATGACTCGGGCGGCGAAAAGAGGCGGCGATTATAGCCGGGCATCGACCCACCGCGCGAGGCGCACGCGCAAATCGACGCGACTGGCATATGCCTTGCACCCTTCTTGCCATCAGCCCGCTCGCCAATGACGGCGTACGGGCCGGGACAATGGCGTCGTCATGGGGTTTTGCCTGCGCAAAACCGGTGGCGGCGTTTTTTTTGAAGGCGGCTTTTGCAGGTGCATGCGATGAATGAACCCTCCGTCGGGCCGCTGGCCTGGGTCAACGGCAGCGATGCTCCGGAAAAGACTGCGATCAACCTTGGTTTCATGGCCCTGAGCGATTGCGCCTCGGTGGTGGTGGCCGCCACTCAGGGTTTCGCTCAACCTTATGGCCTGACCCTGAACCTCAAGCGCCAGACTTCATGGGCCAACTTGCGCGACAAACTGGTCAGCGGCGAACTCGATGCCGCCCACAGCCTGTACGGTTTGATCTACGCCGTGCATTTGGGCATCGGCGGCGTCGCATCCACCGACATGGCCGTGTTGATGGGCCTCAACCAAAACGGTCAGAGCCTCAACCTGTCCCACGGCCTGCAAAGCCTCGGCGTGAGCAGTCCTGAAGCGCTGGATCGCCACGTGCACCAATCCCGCGCAAAACTGACTTTCGCCCAGACCTTCCCGACCGGCACACACGCGATGTGGCTTTATTACTGGCTGGCGAGCCAGGGCATTCATCCGTTACAGGATGTCGACAGCGTGGTGGTGCCGCCGCCGCAAATGGTTGCGCACCTGCAAGCGGGACGAATCGACGGCTTTTGCGTCGGCGAACCGTGGGCCGCCAGCGCGGTGCAGCAGGATCTCGGCTTTACGCTGGCCACCAGCCAGACCATCTGGCCCGATCACCCGGAAAAAGTCCTCGGCTGCACCCGCGCCTTCGTCGAGCAATACCCGAACACCGCGCGCGCGCTGGTGATGGCGATCCTCGAAGCCAGCCGATTCATCGAAGAAAGCCCGGAAAATCGCCGCAGCACCGCGCAATTGCTCAGCGCCCCGGATTATCTCGACGCGCCGGTTTCGTGCATCGAACCGCGCTTTCTCGGCGACTACGCCGACGGCCTCGGTAATCGCTGGCAGGACCCTCACGCCTTGCGCTTTCACGGCAATGGCGAAGTCAATCTGCCTTATCTCTCCGACGGCATGTGGTTCATGACCCAGTTCCGCCGCTGGGGTTTGCTGCGCGAAGACCCGGATTACCTCGCCGTGGCGCGTCAGGTCCAGCAATTGGGCCTCTATCGCGACGCGGCGACCGCGGTTGGTGTTGCCGCGTGGGGCACGGACATGCGCAGCAGTCAGTTGCTCGACGGCAAGGTCTGGGACGGCAGCGATCCGGCCGGTTATGCGCGCAGCTTCAAGCTGCACGCTCTGAGCGACGACGCTCCCCTTCTCGCCCGCCGCTGACAGGAGACCGCCAACATGCTGCGCATTCTGCTGATCAACGACACAGCGAAAAAAGTCGGACGCCTGAAAGCCGCGCTGACCGAGGCCGGTTTCGAGGTAATTGACGAGTCTGGCCTGACCATCGACCTGCCCGCACGCGTCGAAACGGTGCGCCCGGACGTCATCCTGATCGATACCGAGTCACCGAGCCGCGATGTAATGGAGCAAGTGGTGCTGGTCAGCCGCGACCAGCCACGCCCGATCGTGATGTTTACCGACGAACATGACCCCGGCGTGATGCGTCAGGCGATCAAGTCAGGGGTCAGTGCCTACATCGTCGAAGGCATTCACGCACAACGCTTGCAGCCGATTCTCGATGTGGCAATGGCGCGCTTTGAAAGTGATCAGGCGTTGCGTGCGCAGTTGCACGCCCGCGACCAGCAACTGGCGGAGCGCAAGCGCATCGAACTGGCCAAGGGACTGTTGATGAAGATGAAGGACTGCAATGAGGAAGAGGCCTACACCCTGATGCGGCGCCAGGCCATGAGCCGCCAGCAGAAGCTGATTCAGGTGGCGGAGCAGATTATTGCCATGAGTGAATTACTCGGCTGAATAACCAGCAAGATCAAAAGATCGCAGCCTTCGGCCGCTCCTACAGGAGTTCGATGCTCCCCCTGTAGGAGCTTTCGAGTGCAACGAGGCAGCGATCTTTAAGCCTTGGCACAAATCTCGCTAAGCATTCCATACAGGTAACCAACGGCGGTTGCCCCACCTACGACAAAGACGTCGCTGACCCGCTCGCCCCTCCCGGCGAATCAGGTAGCGGCGTTTTTGCGTTTTGGCCCCACAGCCCGGGGCCGGTGGTGCGGCCGTGGCGGCGCCCCACTTTGCTGACTCATGACTCCTTCTCGAGACTCTTTACAGCTGAGGTGCGCGATGAATAAAAGCTTCTGGAAATCCGGCCATACCCCGACCCTGTTCGCGGCCTTCCTCTACTTCGACCTGAGTTTCATGGTCTGGTACCTGCTCGGCCCGCTGGCGGTGCAGATTGCCGCCGACCTGCACCTGACCACGCAACAGCGCGGGCTGGTCGTCGCCACGCCAATCCTTGCCGGCGCCGTACTGCGCTTCGCGATGGGCATGCTGGCGGATCGGTTGTCGCCGAAAACCGCCGGGCTGATCGGCCAGGTCATCGTCATCTGCGCGCTGTTCGGCGCCTGGAAACTCGGTATTCACAGTTACGAACAGGCGCTGATCCTCGGTCTGTTCCTCGGCATGGCCGGCGCTTCGTTCGCCGTAGCGCTGCCGCTGGCATCGCAGTGGTACCCGCCTGAGCATCAAGGCAAAGCCATGGGCATTGCCGGCGCGGGCAACTCGGGCACCGTGTTCGCTGCACTGCTCGCGCCGGTACTGGCCGCATCCTTCGGCTGGAGCAACGTCTTCGGCTTCGCAGTGATTCCATTGATCCTCACGCTGGTGCTGTTCGCCTGGATGGCAAAAAACGCCCCGCAACGTCCGAAAGCCAAGTCCATGGCCGACTACTTCAAAGCCCTCGGTGACCGCGACAGTTGGTGGTTCATGTTTTTCTACAGCGTCACCTTCGGCGGCTTCATCGGCCTGGCCAGCGCCCTGCCCGGCTACTTCAACGATCAGTACGGCTTGAGCCCGGTCACCGCCGGCTACTACACCGCTGCCTGTGTGTTCGGTGGCAGCCTGATGCGGCCATTGGGAGGTGCGCTGGCGGATCGTTTCGGCGGCATTCGCACCTTGTTGGCGATGTACACCGTGGCGGCTATCTGCATCGCAGCGGTCGGCTTCAATCTGCCAAGTTCCTACGCGGCGCTGGCACTTTTCGTCTGCACCATGCTCGGTTTGGGGGCAGGCAACGGGGCGGTTTTCCAACTGGTGCCGCAGCGTTTTCGTCTTGAGATCGGCGTGATGACCGGGTTGATTGGCATGGCTGGCGGCATCGGCGGTTTCGCGCTGGCGGCAGGCATGGGCGCGATCAAACAAAGCACCGGCAGCTATCAACTGGCCCTGTGGTTGTTCGCAAGCCTTGGCGTGCTGGCGTGGTTTGGCCTGCACGGCGTCAAACGTCGCTGGAGAACCACCTGGGGTTCGGCTGCCGTGACTGCGGCTCGAGTCTGAGGACTGAATGGCCCTGCAACTGAGTTTCGCCGAAGCCAGCGCCACCGGCCCGCGCGCGGAGAATCAGGACGCCCTGCGTCTAGTCACGCCAGCACCGGCGCTGGCGGCGAGCAAGGGTTACCTGTTCGCCATCGCTGACGGTGTCAGCCAGTGCGCCGATGGCGGACTGGCTGCGCGCTCGACCTTGCAAGCCTTGGCCCTCGACTACTACGCCACCCCGGAAACCTGGAGCGTGGCCCAGGCACTGGATCGCCTGCTGCTGGCACAAAATCGCTGGTTGCAGGCCAACGGCGGTGGGCAACCGTTGCTCACCACTGTCAGCGCTTTGGTCATGCGCGGTAGGCGCTTTACCCTGGCCCATGTAGGCGATTGCCGGGTTTATCGCTGGCATGCCGACAGCTTGCAGCGGATATCCAACGATCATGTCTGGGAGCAGCCGGGCATGCAGCATGTGCTCAAGCGTGCGTTAGGGCTTGATCAGCATCTGGTGCTGGATTTTCTCGACGGCGAATTACGCACGGGCGAGTGTTTCGTGCTGCTCAGCGACGGCGTGTGGTCGACCTTGGGCGATACCGCCATTGCGGCGATCCTGCGCGACCAGCCAGACCTGAACAACGCGGCAAACACACTGGTGAACGCCGCGCATCTTGCCGGCAGCCAGGACAACGCCAGCGCCTTGCTGGTGCAGATCGATGCCGTCGGTGAAGCGAGCATCGGCGATGCACTGATGCATTTGCAGCAATGGCCGTTGCCCCCGCCTCTGAAATCCGGGCAATCCTTCGAAGGCTGGCAAGTGCAAGAAGTTGTCAGCCAGAGTCAGCAATCACTGCTCTATCGCGTGCGCGACGACCAAGGTCAGCCATGGTTGCTGAAAACCCTGCCCGCACGACTGGCCGATGATCCACAGACCGGGCAAGCGCTTCTTTCGGAGGAATGGTTTCTGAAACGCGTGGCCGGTCGGCATTTTCCTGAAGTCCATGGGTGCCTTCAGCGTCAGCATTTGTACTACGTGATGCGGGAATATTCGGGGACGACCCTGGCGCAGCTTTTCCAGCGAAGCGGCCCGTTGCCATTGGCGCAGTGGCAGGAACTGGCTGAGCGGCTGCTGCGTGCAGTGGGCCTGCTGCATCGACGGCAGATTCTGCACCGGGATATCAAACCGGAGAATTTGCTGCTGGGTGACGATGGGGAATTGCGCCTGCTGGATTTTGGTCTGGCCTATTGCCCCGGCCTGTCCGAAGACGCTGTTTCGACGTTACCGGGAACCCCAAGTTATATCGCCCCGGAAGCCTTTCGCGGTGACCCGCCCGGCGCTCAACAGGACCTGTATGCGCTGGGCGTGACCTTGTATTTCCTGCTCACGGGGCATTTTCCCTATGGCGAGATCGAAGCCTTTCAACGGCCGCGATTTGGCTTACCGGTCAGTGCCAGTCGCTACCGCCCCGATCTGCCGGAGTGGTTGGCGCAGAGCCTGGAGCGCGGTGTTGCTGCCGATCCGCAACAGCGTTTTGAAACGGCGGAAGAATGGTTGTTGGTGCTGGAACAAGGCGAGCGGCGCAGTTTGAGCGTACGCCCCAGACCACTGCTGGAGCGTGAGCCGGTAAAGGTCTGGCGGACGATGGCACTGGTGGCGTTGTTGGGGAATCTGGTGCTGCTGGTTTTGTTGTTTCATCAGCCTTGAAAAGATCGCAGCCTTCGGCAGCTCCTACAGGATGTGCACGATTCCCGTGTAGGAGCTGCCGAAGGCTGCGATCTTTTGACTTTGCGCCTCAAAATCGCGCAACACGCCTCCAGACAGTGCAGAAAAATTCCATTCCTGGCAGAAAAGTCCCGTAATCACGGGATTGGGAATACTTGGCACAACCACTGCATTAATCCTTTCAACACACACATAAAGCCCAACCTTCAACGACGAAGGTTGTGCTCCCCGAGAGAACGGGACCAGGACAAAGGCGTCCTCGCTAGGCAACTAGCGGGACGCCTTTTTTTTGTTTGCGCAAAATTTCTCGAGCAAGGCCTGAAGCCCACAAGAGGCCAGCCGCAGCTCCCCGGAGAACCTGATGAAAAAACTCAAACTGGTGATGATCGGCAATGGCATGGCCGGCGTCCGCACCCTCGAAGAACTGCTCAAGCTGAGCAACGAGCTGTACGACATCACGGTCTTCGGCGCCGAGCCGCACACCAATTACAACCGCATCCTGTTGTCGCCGGTGCTGGCCGGTGAGCAAACTTTCGAAGAGATCGTGCTCAACGACCTCGACTGGTACCTGGAAAACAACATCAAGCTGCTGCTCAACCGCAAAGTGGTGGAAATCGACCGGGTCAAGCGCCGGGTGATTGCCGAGGACGGCACTGAAGCCGAGTACGACCGTCTGCTGATTGCCACCGGCTCGACGCCGTTCATCCTGCCAATTCCCGGCAACACCTTGCACGGCGTGATCGGTTACCGCGACATCGCCGACACCCAGGCAATGATCGACACCGCAAAAACCCACAAGCACGCCGTCGTGATCGGCGGCGGCCTGCTCGGCCTCGAAGCCGCCAACGGCCTGATGCTGCGCGGCATGCACGTCACCGTCGTGCACCTCGGTGAGTGGCTGCTGGAGCGGCAACTGGACAAGACCAGCGGCCAACTCCTGCAAAGCGCTCTCGAATCCCGTGGCCTGCATTTCCGTCTGTGCGAACAGACCCAGGCCCTGCACGACGCCGGTAACGGTCGGGTCGGTTCGGTGCAATTCAAGAACGGCGACATCATCCCCGCCGATCTGGTGGTCATGGCCGCCGGCATCCGCCCCAACACAGAACTCGCGGAAAAGGCCGGCATCCCGTGCAATCGCGGCATTCTGGTCAACGACACCCTGCAAACCTACGACCCGCGCATCTATGCCATCGGCGAATGCGCCAGCCATCGCGGTATCGCTTATGGCCTGGTCGCACCGTTGTTCGAACAAGCCAAAGTCTGCGCCAACCACCTCGCGCAGTTGGGTTTCGCCCGTTATCAGGGTTCGGTCACGTCGACCAAACTGAAGGTCACCGGCATCGACCTGTTTTCCGCCGGCGACTTCATGGGCGGCGAAGGCACCGAAACCATCACCCTCTCCGACCCGATCGGCGGGGTGTACAAAAAACTGGTGATCAAGGATGACGTTTTGGTCGGCGCCTGTCTGTATGGCGATACGGCAGATGGCGGTTGGTATTTCCGACAAATCCGTGAGAATCACGCCATCGGCGAGATCCGCGATCACTTGATGTTCGGCGAAAACGCCCTCGGCGACGTAGGACATCAGGGCCAGGACAAAGCCATGGTCATGGCCGACACCGCCGAAGTCTGCGGCTGCAACGGCGTGTGCAAGGGCACCATCGTCAAAGCCATTCAGGAACACGGCCTGTTCAGCGTCGATGAGGTGAAGAAACACACCAAAGCGGCCAGTTCCTGCGGCTCATGCGCAGGGTTGGTCGAGCAGATCCTGATCAACACCGTCGGCGGCGCGGCAGACGTCAAACCGAAAAGCGAAAAAGCCATCTGCGGTTGCAGCGACCTCAATCATGGCCAGATCCGCCAGGCGATCCGCGAGCAACATCTACTGACCATCGCCGGCACCATGAGCTACCTCAACTGGCGCACACCAAACGGCTGCGCGACGTGCCGGCCGGCGCTCAACTACTACCTGATTTCCACGTGGCCGGGCGAAGCCAAGGACGATCCGCAATCGCGCCTGATCAACGAGCGCGCCCACGCCAACATTCAGAAAGATGGCACCTACTCGGTGGTACCACGGATGTGGGGCGGAGTGACCAACCCTTCGGAATTGCGCCGAATTGCCGACGTCGCCGACAAGTACAACGTGCCGATGGTCAAGGTCACCGGTGGTCAGCGCATCGACCTGCTGGGCATCAAGAAACAGGACTTGCCCGGTGTCTGGAAAGATCTCGACATGCCCTCCGGCCACGCCTACGGCAAATCGATTCGCACGGTGAAAACCTGTGTCGGCAGCGAGTTCTGCCGCTTCGGCACGCAGAATTCGACGCAATTGGGCATCGAGCTTGAACATGACCTGTTCAACATGTGGTCGCCGCACAAAGTGAAGCTGGCGGTTTCCGGATGCCCACGCAACTGCTCGGAAGCGGGGATCAAAGACGTAGGAATCATCGGCGTCGATTCCGGATGGGAGATGTACATCGGTGGCAACGGCGGGATCAAAACTGAAGTCGCCGAATTCTTCGTCAAGCTGAAAACTGCCGAAGAAGTCCGCGAATACAACGGCGCGTTTTTGCAGCTCTATCGCGAAGAAGCCTTCTACCTCGAACGCACCGTGCACTACCTGCAACGGGTCGGCATGGAGCACATTAAGAAAGCCGTGCTTGAAGACCCGGAACGTCGCAAAGCTTTGAACGAGCGCCTGCAGTTCTCCCTGTCGTTTGAGCAGGACCCGTGGAAAGAGCGCCTGGCGCAGCCGCAACTGAAGAAAGAATTCGACGTGATCCCTGTGAAAATCCTGGAGGTGCCGGCATGAACTGGCTCGATATCTGTGCCCTGGAAGAGATCAATACCCTCGGTTCGCGGATCATTGCCGGACCCAAAGGTGACATCGCGATTTTTCGTACAAGTGACGACGAAGTTTTCGCCCTCGACGACCGCTGCCCCCACAAGGGCGGTCCGCTGTCACAAGGTTTGATTTACGGCAAACGTGTGGCCTGCCCGCTGCACAACTGGCAGATCGACCTGCAATCCGGTGAAGCCCAGGCGCCTGATATCGGATGCGCCCACCATCACGCGGCGCGGGTTGAAAATGGCCGTGTGCAATTGGCCTTGCGGGACGCTATCTGATGAACCGCCAGACGACCGCCTCGACCTGCTGTTATTGCGGGGTCGGCTGCGGCGTACTGATCGAACATGACGGCGAGCGCATCCTCGGCGTCAGTGGCGATCCGGCGCATCCGGCCAACTTCGGCAAGCTCTGTAGCAAAGGCTCGACCCTGCACCTGACCGGCGACCTCGCAGCCCGAGCGTTATACCCGGAACTGCGCCTGGGCAAAGGCCTCGCGCGCAGCCGCACCGACTGGGACACGGCGCTGGACCATGCGGTAAATGTGTTCGCCGAAACCATCGCCGAACACGGCCCGGATAGCGTCGCGTTCTACATTTCCGGACAGCTGCTGACCGAGGATTATTACGCCTTCAACAAACTGGCGCGGGCGCTGGTCGGCACCAACAACATCGACAGCAATTCACGCCTGTGCATGTCTTCAGCCGTGGTCGGCTACAAACGCAGTCTCGGCGCCGACGCACCGCCGTGCAGCTACGAAGATCTGGAACTCAGTGACTGCGTGATGATCGTCGGCAGTAACATGGCCTACGCCCATCCGGTACTTTTTCGTCGGCTCGAAGAGGCCAAATCGCGCCGTCCGCAGATGAAAGTCATCGTTATCGACCCACGGCGCACCGACACCTGCGATCTGGCCGACCTGCATCTGGCGATTCTGCCTGGCACCGATGTCGCGTTGTTCCATGGGATTTTGCACCTGCTGTTGTGGGAAGAATGGATCGACCGCGACTTCATTACCGCCCACACCGAAGGTCTGGCCGAGCTGAAAAGTCTGGTGCGCGATTACTCGCCACAGATGGTGTCGCAGCTGTGCGGGATCAGTGTCGAGCAACTGCAGCAATGCGCTGAATGGGTGGGGACTGCGCCGAGCTTTCTGTCGCTGTGGTGCATGGGTTTGAACCAGTCCACCGCCGGCAGCGCAAAAAACAGCGCATTGATCAATCTGCACCTGGCCACAGGGCAAATCGGTCGTCCGGGTGCAGGACCTTTCTCTCTCACCGGTCAGCCAAATGCCATGGGCGGGCGGGAAACCGGCAGTCTGTCCAATCTGCTGCCCGGCCATCGTGACGCGGCCAACCCCGAGCACCGCGCTGAAGTCGCGGCTTACTGGGGCGTTGATCGGTTGCCGGAAAACACCGGGCTCAGTGCTATCGAACTGTTCGAACAGGTGCGCAGCGGCAAGATAAAGGCGTTGTGGATAGCCTGCACCAACCCTGCGCAATCGATGCCGGATCAACACTCTGTGCGCGCAGCGCTGGAGGCGTGTCCGTTCGTGGTGTTGCAGGAAGCCTTCCGCACCACTGAAACCGCTGCATTCGCCGACCTGTTACTGCCCGCCGCCAGTTGGGGCGAGAAGGAAGGTTCGGTGACCAATTCCGAGCGACGCATTTCCCACGTACGCAAAGCCATTCTCGCACCGGGTGAAGCACGGCCAGACTGGGCGATTACGGTGGATTTCGCACAGCGTCTGGAGAAACGTCTGCGCCCGCAACGACCGAGCCTGTTTACCTTCGATCAACCTTCGCAGCTGTTTGATGAGTTCAAATTGCTCACCCGCGGGCGTGATCTGGATCTTTCCGGGATCAGTCATGCACTGATCGACCAGATCGGGCCGCAACAGTGGCCCTTCCCCGCCGGCGCCCGGCAAGGTACAGCACGGTTGTACAGCGACGGTATTTTTCCTACAGCGAATGGCCGCGCGCAGTTCATTGCCGACCCTTACCGCGCCGCCAAGGAGCAGCGTGATGCGCGCTTCCCGCTGACGCTGATCACCGGCCGCCTGCGCGATCAATGGCACGGCATGAGCCGCACCGGCACGGCGGCGCAACTGTTCGGCCATGTCAGCGAAGCGGTATTGAGCCTGCACCCGGACGAACTGCGCCGGCACCGTTTGCAGTCAGGCGATCTGGTCAATCTTAAAAGTCGTCGCGGCGCCGTGATTGTCGCGGTGGGTAGCGATGACGGTGTGCGTCCGGGCCAGGCTTTTTTGCCGATGCACTGGGGCGATCGTTTTCTCAAGGGCGGCGTGAATAGCTTGACGCAGCCAGCCTTCGACCCGTTGTCCAGGCAACCGGAACTCAAGCACAGCGGTGTGCGCCTGGAACCGGTCAATCTGCCGTGGCAACTCTTCGCACTGATCGAGGGTGACGTTCAACGGCACTTCGAGACGCTACGACCACTGTGCGAGGCGTTTTCCTACGTGAGTCTGAGCCTCGTCGGACGTGAACGTCCGGCATTGCTGATACGCGCTGCCAGCGGCGCGGCACCGGACCCGCAGTTGCTGGGTGAGATCGACCAATGTCTGTCGCTGATCGACGGCCCTGTATTGGCCTATGACGACCCGCGCCGGGCCATCGGCAAACGTGTACGCATTGAGAACGGCCGGATTACCGCGATTCGCCTGGCTGGCGAAACCCTCGCACAACACTGGCTGCAAGGTTTGTGGCTGGAAGGTCGCGCGGATGAACAACTGCGACGCTGGCTGCTGGCGCCAATGAGCGCGCCGCCGGGCAACGCCGGGGCGCAGGTCAGTCGCGATAAAACCTTGTGTAACTGCAATAACGTCAGCTTCAACGCAGTCTGCGCGGGTATTGGCCAAGGACTTGACCTGCAGGGTTTGAAAAATCAACTGGGATGCGGCACGCAATGCGGCTCATGCGTCCCGGAAATAAAGCGCTTGCTGGCTGCCAACGTGCAGCCGGTTGCCGTCATTTGATGAGGGAAGACACCATGAATGCGAAAGTCTGGTTGGTGGGCGCAGGCCCTGGTGATCCGGAACTGTTGACCCTCAAAGCGGTGCGCGCCTTGCGTGAGGCCGATGTCGTGCTGATTGATGACCTGGTCAACGACGCCGTGCTGGAACACTGCCCCGCCGCGCGAATCATTGCGGTGGGCAAGCGCGGTGGCTGCCGCTCGACGCCGCAGGCCTTCATCCATCGTCTGATGTTGCGCTACGCCCGTCACGGCAAATGCGTGGTGCGGCTCAAGGGCGGTGATCCGTGCATCTTCGGTCGTGGCGGTGAAGAGGCTCAGTGGTTACGCGAGCGTAGTGTCGAGGTCGAGCTGGTCAACGGCATCACTGCCGGGCTGGCCGGTGCGACGCAGTGCGATATCCCCCTGACCCTGCGCGGTGTCGCGCGCGGCGTGACGCTGGTGACGGCGCATACGCAGGATGACAGCCAATTGAACTGGCAGGCACTGGCGCAAGGCGGAACGACGCTGGTGATCTACATGGGTGTGGCCAAGCTTGGCGAGATTCGTGAGCAATTGTTGGCGGGCGGGATGGCGAAGGATACGCCGGTAGCGATGATCGAAAACGCCTCTCTGCCACATCAGCGCGAGTGCCGAAGTGATTTGATGGCGATGGAAGAAGATGCCGGCGTCTTTGAATTGAAGAGCCCGGCGATTCTGGTGATTGGTGCTGTCGCTGCTGTTGCAGAAGATCAAAAGATCGCAGCCTTCGGCAGCTCCTACATTGGGAGTGCACACGCCTTGTAAGTGCTGGCGCTTTACCAAATCGCAGACAAAGAAAAGCCCGGCCTAAGCCGGGCTTTTCTCAGAGCGGCAGCTAATTACTTAGCTTGAGCTTCAACCTGCGCTTCTACGCGACGGTTTACAGCGCGGCCAGCGTCAGTTTTGTTGTCAGCAACTGGGCGGGATTCGCCGTAGCCAACAGACTGAACGCGGGACGATTCAACACCGTACTGGTTGGTCAGAACTTGCTTAACGGCGTTTGCACGACGCTCGGACAGTTTCTGGTTGTAAGCGTCAGGACCGACGGAGTCAGTGTGACCTTCAACAGTAGTGGTGGTGGATGGGTACTGCTTCATGAAGTCAGCCAGGTTTTTGATATCGCCGTAGCTGTTGGTTTTAACAACAGATTTGTCGAAGTCAAATTTAACGTCCAGCTCAACACGAACAACTTCAGCAACTGCCGGGCAGCCATCAGCGTCAACAGTTACGTTGGCTGGGGTGTCTGGGCACTTGTCAACGTTGTCGCAAACGCCATCGTTGTCGCTGTCGGAGCAGACTTCAGCTGGTGCTGGAACTGGAGCAGCAGCAGGCTTGGAGCCGCCACCGAAGTTCACACCGATACCGACGCTTGGAGCCCACTCGGTGTCGCCCTGGTCGATGTTGTACTGAGCTTCAACGCCAGCACGGGCGTAGAAGTTGTCAGTGAAGTACAGCTTGGCACCGCCGCCAACGTTGGCGAAGGTGGAACGGTTACGACCGTTCGAACCGTTCTGGTCGATGCTCTGGTCAGAGAAACCGGCCGAAACGTACGGACGCAGCATGTCGCCCGGGTTGTTGAAGTGGTACAGAGCGTCCAGAGCGGTGTTAGCGCCTTTTACGTTCTTGCCGTCGTCGGCACGTACGTTGTGCACTTCGTCGTAGCCCAGACGCAGTTCAACGTCGTCGGTCAGGAAGTAACCGATCGAGCCGCCGAACAGGTTGCCGTTGTTCTTGAAGTTACGAGCGCTGTCGAATTGTTCTTTCTTAGCGAAGCCTTCGATTTCAACTGCGCCTTGGCCTTGTGCCAGAGCGCCGAACGAAGTGGCAGCAATAAGAGAACCAATGGCCAAGCCCAAGGTGTTTTTCAGTTTCATCCGTTAAATCCCCATCTGGTGATTGTGAAGCAGTCCCGCAAACCGGGGGACAACTCGGCGGCAAGTCTATCAGAACTTGCCTACACGTAAGAGATATTTGCGCTGAACTAAGTTTCAGCAATGCCTGCAAATTTCTCACGCAATTTATCTAGAGCGCGTTTGTACCGCATTTTTGTAGCACTCAAACCCATGTGCATGATGTCTGCGATTTCCTGAAATTCAAGCTCTGCGACAAATCGTAGCACCAGAATTTCGCGGTCAATCGGGTTCACATACACCAGCCAGCGATCAAGCCCGCCCTTGTCCTCGGGTTTTGGCGTCTTTTCTTCGGACGCTTCCTCGAGGGGGTCAAGACTCAATGCGTCCATCAAGCGACGCTTTCGCCGTTCCTTCCGATACTGCGTGATGCATTCGTTGTAAGTGATGCTGTACAGCCAGGTTTTGAACTTCGATTTCCCCTCGAAATTCTTCAGGCCATACAACACCTTCAACATCACTTCCTGACAGACATCGTCTGCATCGCGATCGTTCCCAAGATATCTCGCGCAGACGTTAAATAATGTTCGCTGGTAACGCCGCATCAGTTCTTCATAGGCGCGCGTCACGTGAAACAGCTCGGTATGCGAGCGCGCGACCAACTCCTCATCAGAGAGCTCGCGGGGGTCGTAGCGCGTAGATAACGTTTGGGCTTTATTCAAAACAAGTCGTGCCGACAGTCAGGTCAATGTCCGCCGCAACCAGCTTCGGCTGGCTTTCGCGGCGGCATACATTAGCAGGGTTTGCCGGATTAGCGGCTACTCACATGCTGTTCCAGCAGGATCCGATTGGAAAGAGAGACTAGCTCACCCTCATCGGTCAGCAATGTGGTTTTAACCGTGCCGATCTCTTCGATCTGACCTTCGACCTCGCCAACACGCACTTGTTGCCCAACCTGGTACAACTCACGCACATAGATTCCCGCAAGAATCTGACCGGCAATTTCCCGGCTTCCCAACCCCATGGCCAGCGCAACCGCCAGACCAACGGTAATCAATACAATGACAATCACATGGTTCAGCAGGTCGGTCTTGACCTCAAGCTGACTGATCGCGACCGAGATGCTGATGATGATCACCAGCCCCTGAGCGATTCGCCCCAGCCCCGAAGCGTAGTCCAGGCCTACGCCTTCTGCCGCCCCACGCACCAGCCCATTGGCCAATTGCGCGAGCAAAACACCCACCAGCAACACCAGGGCTGCGCCAAATACTTTCGGCAAATACAGCGCCAGCATATCGAGCGTAGCTGAAACTCTCTCAAGGCCAAGGGATTCTGCTGCAGAAACCAGAAAAATAAGCAGAACGAACCAGTAAACGATCTTGCCGATCAGTGTCGAGATCGGAACCTGAAGCCCTGCGCGCGACAGCAACTTGGTCAGCCCGGTGCCGCCCATCAGGCGATCAAGGCCCAATTTGGCGAGCAGTTTGGACAGCAAGGTATCGAGCAGCTTGGCCACGACGAAACCCAACAGCAGCACCACCAGTGCGCCGAACAGGTTCGGGATGAAGTTGGCGACTTTGGTCCACAACGCAGTCATTGCAGTGACGAGGCTCTGAGTCCAGAGATCAAGTTCCATATTCAATCAGCCTTATCAGCAGTGCGAGCGGTAGGTTTACGAAGACGGGAAACCGGCGAGACGTGGGCCGATCCGTTATTCAGGGCGATCATCAGCGCGGGCAGCCAGCGGCCCAGCAGGCTGAACAGATCGCCGGCGCCGACCTGACGGTTGGCGGTTTTGAGTACGCGGCCCAGGCACGCATCGTCGTCACGGCTGGACGGCGAGGCGTTGAGCATGTCGCGCAAAGACTGTTCAAACGGATCGTGCATACGCACCTCTCGTGATGTCTGTGAAAGACGCGGGCAGATTTGGTCGGGTCACATGCGCCATGTTCAGACCCAGCGCAAACGACGGAATAACCACCATTGGCCGAAGGCCATGGCAAGCACCGTCAAGCAGGCGATCAGGAAACCATAAGGGCTGCTCGCGAACGGAATTCCGCCCACATTTATACCCAGCAGACCGGTGATAAAACTCATTGGTAAAAAGATGCAGGTGATGATGCCGAAGCGGTACATCGTGCGATTCATGCGCACGCTCAAACGCCGGTCTTCTGCCTCCAGGACAAGCCCCACGCGCTCTCGGGTCAATTCGAGTTCTTCCAGATAGCGGGTCAGGCTGTTGTTCAATTCGTTCCAGTAATCGGCATCATCATCGACAAACCACGGCAGTTTTATCCGCGTCATCTGGCCGAAAATATCCCGTTGTGGAGCGAGAAACCGCTTCAGTCCGGCCGCCCTTCGACGGATGTGCAAAATCGATCCGTGCTCCGGGGTATACCGTTCGTCGGTATCCATCTTTTCTTCTTCCTCATCGGCGATTTCCGAGAGGCAAGTGACCAGATCCTGCACCTTGTTAGTGAGGAATTGCGCCAGATAAAGGATCAGCTCAGAGGACGTTTTCGGGCCTTTGCCCTCTGCCAGAATCGTCAGCAGTTCATCCGTGGCCCGCAACGGACGCAAACGCAGGGAGATAACACGCTGGGCAGAGGCAAAAATCCGCACCGAAACCATGTCTTCCGGTTCGGCACCCGGATTGAGGTTCACGCCGCGCAAAAACAGCAGCAACTCGGAATCCGGCAACGGCAACAGGCGCGGTCGAGTGTTCTCTTCCAGCAGCAAGTCGCAGGTGAATTCGTTCAGGCCACTGGATTTGCGCAGCCAGGTCTGGGTCTGCGGATGACTGCGATCCCAGTGCAGCCACAGGCTTTCATGGGCCTGTAGCTGCAAATCGTCGAGCTCAGTCCGGGCTATCGAACGCGCACCGCCTTTACCGTCCAGCACCAGGGCATGCACCAGCCCCCATTGCGCGTTTTCTTCCTCGAACATCCTCATCCCTTTGTCAAAAGCTTATTCAGGCATCTTCAGCGGGCTCGGCGAGATGATCACGCCGTTGTTGTCCGCATAAATGTAGTGGCCCGGGTGGAACGTCACACCGGCGAAAGTTACTGGAACGTCAAGGTCGCCGAGCCCGCGCCTGTTGGACTTCCTCGGGTGGCTAGCAAGGGCCTGCACGCCCAGATCGGTCTGCGCGATGATATCGACGTCGCGGATGCAACCGTAGATCACCAGCCCTTCCCAACCGTTTTTCGCGGCTTTCTCGGCCAGCATGTCCCCCAGCAGGGCATGACGCAGCGAACCACCACCGTCGACCACCAGTACCTTGCCATTCCCTTTGAGCTCGACCTGCTCCTTGACCCGCGAGTTGTCTTCGAAGCATTTGATGGTCACGATTTCGCCGCCGAATGAATCACGGCCGCCGAAATTGCTGAACATCGGTTCCAGCACCTGGACCAGTTCCGGATAGGCGTCGCACAGGTCAGGCGTGAGGTAATGGTTCATCGAAAAACTCCTGTAAAAAGGAAGACGATCAAGGATGACGCACTCTTGTGAGACGAGTTCCGGCAGTCGCTGTTTACCTTAGTTCATGCAAGGGTCGCTGAACGAACCTGAACAAACGCTGAAACGTAATAGCAAATCAGCCACTAAAAGTGACCAGAACCGCACAATGCGTCATATCTTAGCCGCAAGCCGACCCGAACGAAATGGCCTTTTTTCAGCGCCTCGCGACTCAGACCGCTGCCGCCAGATCCGGCTTCTCACCCAGTAACGGCGTGTGCTGATCGTTCAACCAGCGTGCCACCAGTGGCCATACCTGCGTCTGTGCAGCCTTGCTCACCAACATTTCGACATGGCCGAAATTATCGTTGAAGCCCTGTTCGCGCCCCAGATTGATGAACTGTTTGTGCTCAGAACCCATCTGCTCGAACAGTTTGCGACAAGCCCACGCAGGATCCTGATGATCCCCCGCCGCACTTACCGCCAGCACCGGCACCTGAACATCAGCCAGACCGGCCCACCAGTCTTTGTCCTTGTCACCAAACCGGCCGAACAGGCCGTACCAGCGCATGCTCTCGATGGCCAGGCCAATGGGCTCATCTTCCGGTCCGCGCTTGAGGCGTGAGCCCGACAACTGCGCGAAACGCTTGAGAATGAAGCGACCGCTCCATTCAACCGGCGGAATCTTCAGCGGCCAGTAAGTACGGCTGACCTGAGTGCCAAAAAACGCTGCCGACGCTACGGCAGGTTCGCCCAGATACTCGCCACCGAGAGCCGCCGCCAGGGTAATGCCGCCCAGCGAATGGCCAATCCAGTGCGGCACCTGCCCACTCTGCTCACGCACGAATGCGGCGATTGCCGGCAAATCGTACCTGGCGTAGTCGGCGACACGGTTCCTGCGGTATTCCTCGTTGCGCTGCGATAAGCCGTGACCGCGCATCTCCGGGATCCACACGTCGAAGCCCAGCCGTGCCAGATAAGCGCCGAGCCCCAGACCTTTGGGCGAGAACCAGAAGCGTCGGTTGGAAAAACTGCCGTGCAACAGAATGACCGGCACACCGCGCACCGCCGGTTCATCGGCCATGCCCAAACGGGTGACGGCGATTTCTACGGACCAGTCCGGGCTGTTGCCGGGTTTCAGACGATAAACGTCTTCGCTCAGATCGCCGCGCCGCTCGGCGCTGATCAGGGCGACAGGAAATAGGTTACTGCTGCTTTGCATAATGCTCTTGCACAAAAAAGGGCGGCATCCGGAGGCGCTCGCCCTACTTCAATCTCAAAGCCTTACCCCTTGTGGGAGCGAGCTTGCTCGCGAAAGCGGTACATCTGTCGACATCGATGTTGAATGTCAGTCCGTCTTCGCGAGCAGGCTCGCTCCTACAGTAGAGCGGCCCGTTCACATAACCATCAAGCCTGCGCTTGGCCTTCCGCGAGGAAGAACCAGGTTTCCAGCACGGTGTCCGGGTTCAGCGACACGCTTTCGATGCCCTGCTCCATCAGCCAGCGCGCCAGATCCGGGTGATCGGATGGGCCCTGACCGCAGATGCCGATGTATTTGCCAGCCTTGTTGCACGCCTGAATCGCGTTCGACAGCAGCTTCTTGACGGCCGGATTACGCTCGTCGAACAGGTGCGCGATGATCCCGGAGTCACGGTCCAGACCCAGCGTCAGCTGAGTCAGGTCGTTGGAACCGATCGAGAAACCGTCGAAGAATTCGAGGAACTCTTCAGCCAGAATCGCGTTGGATGGCAATTCGCACATCATGATCACGCGCAGACCGTTTTCGCCGCGTTTCAGGCCGTTCTCTGCGAGCAGATCAACAACCTGACTGGCTTCGCCGAGGGTACGCACGAACGGCACCATGATTTCGACGTTGGTCAGGCCCATCTCGTTGCGCACACGCTTCAGCGCGCGGCATTCGAGTTCAAAGCAATCGCGGAACGATTCGCTGATGTAACGCGAAGCGCCGCGGAAGCCCAGCATCGGGTTTTCTTCTTCCGGCTCGTAGAGCTTGCCGCCGATCAGGTTGGCGTATTCGTTGGACTTGAAGTCCGACAGACGCACGATGACTTTTTTCGGCGTAAACGCTGCTGCCAGGGTGCTGATGCCTTCGACCAGTTTGTCGACATAGAAGCCAACCGGATCATCGTAGCCGGCAATACGCTTGTCGACGCTGTCCTTGATTTCCTGCGGCAGACCGTCGTAGTTCAGCAGCGCTTTAGGGTGCACCCCGATCATGCGGTTGATGATGAATTCCAGACGGGCCAGGCCCACACCGGCGTTCGGCAGTTGCGCGAAGTCGAAGGCGCGGTCCGGGTTGCCGACGTTCATCATGATCTTGAACGGCAGATCAGGCATGGCGTCCACGGAGTTCTTCTTGATGTCGAAGCCCAGTTCACCTTCGAAGATGTAACCGGTGTCGCCTTCAGCGCAGGACACGGTTACGCCCTGGCCATCTTTCAGCAACTGGGTGGCGTTGCCGCAACCGACAACGGCCGGAATGCCCAGCTCACGGGCGATGATCGCCGCGTGGCAGGTACGCCCGCCCCGGTTGGTCACGATGGCGCTGGCGCGCTTCATTACCGGTTCCCAGTCCGGGTCGGTCATGTCGGAAACCAGTACGTCGCCCGGCTGGACTTTGTCCATCTCGGACACGTCCTTGATGATCCGCACTTTACCGGCGCCGATGCGCTGGCCGATGGCGCGACCTTCAACCAGTACGGTGCCGGTTTCTTTCAACAGGTAACGTTCCATGACGTTGGCCTGGGTGCGGCTTTTCACGGTTTCCGGACGGGCCTGCACGATGTACAGCTTGCCGTCGTCACCGTCCTTGGCCCACTCGATGTCCATCGGGCACTGGTAGTGCTTCTCGATGATCATCGCCTGCTTGGCCAGCTCGCTGACTTCAGCATCGGACAGGCAGAAACGCGCGCGATCAGCCTTGTCGACGTCGATGGTCTTGACCGACTTGCCGGCCGTGGCGACTTCGCCGTAGATCATCTTGATGGCTTTGCTGCCCAGGTTGCGACGCAGGATCGCCGGACGACCGGCCTCCAGCGTGCCCTTGTGGACATAGAATTCGTCCGGGTTGACCGCGCCTTGTACGACGGTTTCGCCCAGACCGTAGGCGCCGGTGATGAACACCACGTCACGGAAACCGGATTCGGTATCGAGGGTGAACATCACGCCGGCAGTACCGGTTTCCGAACGCACCATGCGCTGCACGCCGGCAGACAGGGCGACCAGTTTGTGGTCGAAGCCCTGATGCACGCGGTAGGAGATCGCACGGTCGTTGAACAGCGAGGCGAACACCTCTTTGGCAGCGCGGATAACGTTTTCCACGCCACGGATGTTCAGGAAAGTTTCCTGCTGACCGGCGAAGGATGCGTCCGGCAAGTCTTCGGCGGTGGCGGAAGAACGCACGGCAACGGCCATGTCAGGGTTGCCGGCCGACAGCGTGGCGAACGCGGTGCGGATCTCGGCGTTGAGTTTTTCCGGGAATTCGGCGTCCATGATCCATTGACGGATCTGCGCGCCGGTCTTGGCCAGTGCGTTGACATCATCAACGTCGAGCGCGTCGAGGGCCTGGTGGATCTGGTCGTTGAGGCCACTCAGTTCGAGGAAGTCGCGATAGGCCTGAGCGGTGGTGGCAAAGCCGCCGGGGACCGACACACCGGCACCCGCCAGGTTGCTGATCATCTCGCCCAGGGATGCGTTCTTGCCCCCCACATGCTCAACATCGTGTTTGCCGAGCTTATCGAGGGAAACTACGTACTCTACCAAGGTGATCTCTCCACTAACTGTGTTGGAAAAGCTCAGAAACCGGCTGCTCGGGGGAGCGTTGGCCGGTTGTATGGCCTGGACCTGGAAAATAAGTGAGAATGCTGGCCAATGGCGGCCGGCAAATCGCGCCTATCATATCCAAGATTCGTTATTAGCTTAAGGCCCAAGGTGCAAATGAAACGATCTGCTTTCTTTATCTCCGATGGCACCGGCATTACTGCCGAAACCCTGGGTCAAAGCCTCCTGGCGCAGTTCGAAAACATTACCTTCAGCAAATTCACGCGACCGTACATCGACAGCGTGGATAAAGCGCGGGCCATGGTACAACAAATCAATAAAGCCGCCGAAACCGACGGCTTTCGCCCGATTATCTTCGACACCATCGTCAATCAGGACATTCGTGAGATTCTCGCAACGTCCAATGGTTTCATGATCGACATTTTCTCGACCTTCCTCGCCCCGCTTGAGCAGGAACTGACCGAGCATTCTTCCTACACCGTCGGCAAGTCGCATTCGATCGGGCACAACTCCAATTACATGGAGCGGATCGAGGCGGTGAACTTCGCCCTCGACAACGATGACGGCGCCCGCACGCACTATTACGACAAGGCCGATCTGATTCTAGTGGGCGTGTCGCGATGTGGTAAGACGCCGACGTGTCTGTACATGGCCATGCAATTTGGTATCCGCGCGGCCAACTACCCGCTGACCGAAGACGACATGGAGCGCCTGCAACTGCCGCCCGCCCTGCGCGCCCATCAGCACAAGCTGTTCGGCCTGACCATCGACCCGGACCGCCTCACCGCGATCCGCAACGAGCGCAAACCCAACAGCCGCTATTCGAGCTATGCCCAGTGCGAATTCGAAGTGCGCGAAGTGGAAAACCTGTTTCGCCGTGAAAACATCCCGAACATCAACTCCACACATTTTTCGGTGGAAGAGATTTCGGCGAAGATTCTGGTGGAGAAAGGGGTGGAGCGGCGGTTCAAGTAACCCCGCATGCCCCCTGTAGGAGCTGCCGAAGGCTGCGATCTGTTGATCTTGTTTTAAACATCAACATCAAAAGATCGCAGCCTTCGGCAGCTCCTACACAGGATTGTGTTCCGTCAAGGCGTGCTTCAGAGCCTCAAAGCCTGCGAGCAACATGCTGTCATCCCCCACCGTATTACACACACTCACCCGAATAAACTGCGGCACCGCCGCATGCCCCACCGCAAACGCCTCAGCGGTCGCCACCAGATAGTTGTTTTCTTTCAACTCTGCAGCAATCTGCGACGCTCGCCACAACGCCGGCACCTCTACCCAAAAGTGCGGACTGTAGCTGTGCGTCTTGTAGCTCAAGCCGTCCATTACGCCCGCAACCAACGCCTTGCGGCGGCCAATTTCCGTGATCTGCTCATCCAGCAAGCGTTCGGCCATGCCGTTTTCGATCCACAGGCTCGCCACCTCCATCGACAGCGGATTAGCCATCCAGCACGTCGCACGAATGGCTGAACTGATGCGCCCGATCAACGCTTGCGGCGCGTGCAGATAACCGACTCGCAACCCGGCGGAAACAGCCTTGCTCAAACTACCGATCAACACCGAGCGCTCAGGAGCGTAATAACTCAATGGCAGCGGGCGCTGGCGGTCGAGCACAGCATGGGCTTCGTCTTCGATAATCAGCAGATTGTGCTGGCGGCACACCTCGGCAATCGCCTCGCGCCGTGGGATCGACATCACGGCGGCTGTAGGATTCTGGATCGTTGGTGTGCAATACACCGCCGCTACCCGATGCTGACGGCAAATATCCTCCAGCGCCGACGGCAACAGTCCTTCGTCATCCATCGCGGCGCCGATGAGTTTTATCCCGAGTTGACGTGCGACGCTGATCAATCCGGGGTAGGACAAATGCTCGGTCACGACCGTGTCGCCGGCCTTGAGCAAAGCCATCAAGGCACACAGCAAACCGTGCTGACCACCGTTGACGCACAGCACCTGATCGGCGTGCGGCACGAAATTCCCGTGGCGCAACCACACCGCCCCCGCCACCCGATGCCTGGCCAATCCGCTTTCGGCGGTATACCCGGTCAATTGCTGTAACAGGCCCGGATCATTGGCCAGCTCGACCATACATTCGCGCATGAACGCTGCCTCCTGGCCGGGGATCGGCTGGTTGCGACTCATGTCGAAACACGCTGGCGGCTCGTCGCTGACATTGCGAAAGCCTTTGTCCTGCGGCCGTTCCATCCCGCGCTGACGCACATAGGTGCCGTCTCCTACGCGGGCAACGACTAATCCGACACGCTCAAGCTCACCGTAAGCACGACTGATGGTGCCGATGGTGACGCCAAGACTATCGGCCAACAGCCTGTGCGGTGGCAGCTTGCTGCCTGCCTCGATAACGCCCTCGCCGATGGCCTTTTCGACCGCATCGGCCAAGCGTTTGTACTTGACACCTGCGCCATGGGCGAGGCCGTCACGCAGGATTGACACCATGGCAATACTTGCTTTGACACTCATTCTCGCCCCGAATAGCGTATTGAAAACAGGTTCAATCAGGAATAGACCTTTTCAGTGGTGAGGTCAATTCCCCGTTCGGAGCACCCAACATGTCGACCGCCATCAGCTCACCGATGAACATCAGCAAACCCTGGCTTGCCGGATTGATCACCAGCAGCCTGTTTCTCATCGTTTGCCTGAGCTGGGGCACCACATGGCTGGGGATCAAGATTGCCGTGGAAAGCGTGCCTCCACTCACCGCCGCTGGCCTGCGCTTTCTGATTGCCTTCCCGCTGTTCCTCAGCTTCGCGGTGTTGCGCAAGGAACCCCTGCTGTTTCCGCGCCAAAGTCGCTGGTTTTTTGTGTTCGTCACGCTGTCGTATTTCAGCCTGCCCTACTACCTGCTCAACTATGGCGAGATGCACGTGTCGTCTGGCCTGACGGCGCTGCTGTTCAGTTGCATGCCGGTGTTTATCCTGCTGTTTTCGGCGGTGTTTCTGCGCGAGAAAATCTATCCGTCGCAAATGCTCGGCATCGCCATCGGCTTCGCCAGTTTGTTCATGATCATTCGCAGCCAAGGCTTGCATCTGGATCAGGCGGAATGGCTTGGTGTGCTGGCGATTCTCTGCGCAGCGGTCATGCATGCGTTGTGCTACGTAGTGACGAAAAAGCACGGCAGCGCCATCAGCGTGATCACCTACAACACGCTGCCGATCGGCATCGCCGGGCTAATGTTATTTATTGTCGGCTTGGGCTTCGAAGCGCCGAGCTTCCAGGACGTGACCGCGCGCTCATGGGCTGCCCTGCTCTATCTCGGGCTGGTAGCGTCGGTGGGTGGTTTCATCGTTTATTTTTTGCTGCTTAAACGCCTGAGCCCGATCATTCTGTCGTTCGTGTTTATCATTTTCCCGGTGTTTGCCGTGATCATCGGCGCCTGGTACGAAGGGCAAACCCTGTCCCGGGAACTGATGATCTATTCGGCGATTTTGTTGGGTGGTTTTGCGATCACCAAACTGCCCATCGAAAAATGGCGCAAATCGTCCGTGTAGGAGCTGCCGCAGGCTGCGATTTTTTGATCTTGTTTTTTTACAATCAAAGTCAAAAGATCGCAGCCTGCGGCAGCTCCTACAGGGTTTGCGTCAGATCGCGAAAAGGTCTACGAAGCGGTTTACGGGAGTGGCTTCCAGCCGCGACTGATCTTTGCACAGCGCGAAGATCTCGGCGCTGCGCTGGCCGGTGAAGCGTGTTGCCAGGTTCGCCTTGAACTTGTCTTCCAGCAAAGGAATGCCCTGCGCACGGCGGCGGCGATGGCCGATCGGGTATTCCACCACGACGTTGTCGGTGCTGGTGCCGTCCTTGAAAAACACCTGCACGGCGTTGGCAATCGAGCGCTTGTCGGCCTCGAGGTATTCGCGGGTGAAACGCGGCTCTTCGACAATAAGCATTTTCTCGCGCAGCACATCGATGATCGGATGCGCTTTGTGGAAATCGTCCTCGTATTGCTCGGCGACCAGATTGCCGAAGGCCAACGGCACAGCGGTCATGTATTGAATGCAGTGATCGCGGTCGGCAGCGTTGGCCAGCGGCCCTACCTTGGAAATGATGCGGATCGCCGATTCGTGGGTGGTGATGACGATTCGCTCGATTTCGTGCAGTCGATTGCGCACTTGCGGATGTAGCGTCACCGCGGCTTCACACGCGGTTTGCGCGTGGAACTCGGCGGGAAAGCTGATCTTGAACAGGACGTTTTCCATCACATAACTGCCGAATGGCCGTGAGAAAGCGAAGGCGCGTTTGTCTTCCGGCTTCAACGCCAGATCGCTGTTGGTGTGGCTGAACAGTACGTCGTAGAAGCCCCACTGCTTGGCACTCAACACTCCGGGAATGCCCATTTCGCCGCGCATGGCGATGTCGGCCAGACGCACGCCACGGCTGGACGCATCCCCCGCTGCCCAGGATTTTCGCGAGCCAGCATTCGGTGCATGACGGTAGGTGCGCAGCGCCTGACCGTCGGCGAATGCATGGGACAGCGCCGACAACATCTGCTCACGATTGGCGCCCATCAGTTTGGCGGTCACGGCGGTCGAGGCGACTTTGACCAGAATGACGTGATCAAGCCCTACGCGGTTGAAGGAGTTTTCCAGAGCAATGACGCCCTGAATCTCATGAGCCATGATCATCGCTTCCAGCACATCGCGAATCGTCAGCGCTGCTTCAGCGTTGGCCAAGCGCTTCTGCGAGAGGTGATCGGCCACCGCGAGAATTGCGCCGAGGTTGTCCGACGGATGCCCCCACTCGGCGGCGAGCCAGGTGTCGTTGTAGTCGAGCCAGCGCACGATACAACCGATATCCCACGCTGCTTTCACCGGATCAAGGCGATAGCTGGTGCCCGGCACTCGAGCGCCAAACGGCACGACGGTGCCTTCGACGATGGGGCCAAGGTGCTTGGTGCATTCGGGAAAACGCAGCGCCAGCAGACCGCAACCCAGCGTGTCCATCAGGCAGTGGCGGGCGGTGTTCAGGGCTTCGGTGGATTCAACTTTGAAGGTCAGAACGTAGTCGGCGATGTCCTGCAGGACACGGTCGTAGTCGGGGCGGTTGTTCAGGTCGACGTTGGCGCTCATGTTCGATTCACTCTTTAAGTGGTTCGTTGATGGGACCTCGGTTCAGGCAATGGACTTTTAGAATTGAAATGCGACCCCCATGTAGGAGCTGCCGAAGGCTGCGATCTTTTGATCTTTCCTTTAAGAACCAGATCAAAAGATCGTCCGATCGCGGCCCGAGCCTTCGGCAGCTCCTACAGGGGAAGTTGTCGTTTAGAAAGAATCACCAGGGACGCGCACATAGCCTTCCATCAGGACGCGCGCACTGCGGCTCATGATGGCTTTTTTTACCACCCACTCACCGTTTTCCAGACTGGCCTCGGCGCCCACGCGCAACGTGCCGGAAGGATGGCCGAAACGCACGGCGCTGCGCTCAACGCCACCCGCCGCAAGGTTCACCAGCGTCCCGGGAATGGCCGCCGCAGTGCCGATTGCCACCGCAGCCGTGCCCATCATGGCGTGGTGCAATTTGCCCATCGATAACGCACGCACCAGCAAATCAACGTCACCGGCAGCAATCGCTTTACCACTGGATGCCACGTAATCCGCAGGCTTGGCGACGAACGCGACTTTCGGCGTGTGTTGGCGCTTGTCCGCTTCATCAAGACTCGAGATCAGGCCCATGCGCAAAGCGCCATAAGCGCGGATGGTCTCGAACATCTGCAAGGCTTTCGGGTCGCTGTTGATCGCACTTTGCAGTTCGGTGCCGGTGTAACCGATGTCTTCGGCGTTGACGAAAATCGTCGGAATGCCCGCATTGATCATGGTCGCCTTGAACGTGCCAACACCCGGCACTTCCAGCTCATCGATCAGGTTGCCGGTGGGGAACATCGAGCCACCACCGCCCTCTTCTTCTGCCGCCGGTTCCATGAACTCCACCTGCACTTCGGCCGCTGGAAAGGTCACGCCGTCGAGTTCGAAATCACCGGTTTCCTGCACTTCACCGTTGGTGATCGGCACGTGGGCGATGATGGTTTTGCCGATATTGGCCTGCCACACGCGCACCACGGCGATACCGTTGTGCGGAATGCGGCTGGCGTCGACCAGGCCGTTGCTGATCGCAAACGAACCGACCGCCGCCGACAGATTGCCGCAGTTGCCGCTCCAGTCCACGAACGGCTTGTCGATGGAGACCTGGCCAAACAGGTAATCGACGTCGTGATCCGCCTTAGTGCTTTTCGACAGGATCACGGTTTTGCTGGTGCTTGAAGTGGCGCCGCCCATGCCGTCGATTTGCTTGTCGTACGGGTCGGGGCTGCCGATCACGCGTAGCAGCAAGGCGTCGCGGGCGGGGCCTGGAACCTGCGCCGCTTCAGGCAAATCTTTCAGGCTGAAGAACACGCCTTTGCTGGTACCGCCGCGCATGTAGGTGGCGGGAATCTTGATTTGCGGAACGTGAACCATGGTGCTCCTTAACGAGGGCATGGGACTTGAAGTCCCATGCCCACATCCGATGATTTAAACGGCAACCGCCGACTCTTCGAGGAAGTCCTGCGCGAAGCGTTGCAACACGCCGCCGGCCTCGTAGATCGACACTTCTTCAGCGGTATCGAGGCGGCAGGTCACCGGCACGTCGACGCGCTCGCCATTCTTGCGATGGATCACCAGCGTCAGGTCGGCGCGCGGTTTGCGCTCGCCAATCACGTCGTAGGTTTCGCTGCCGTCGATGGCCAGGGTGTGACGGTCGGTGCCCGCCTTGAACTCCAGCGGCAACACGCCCATGCCCACCAGGTTGGTGCGATGGATACGCTCGAAACCTTCCGCGGCAATTGCCTCGACACCCGCCAGACGCACGCCTTTGGCCGCCCAGTCGCGGGACGAACCCTGACCGTAATCGGCGCCGGCGATGATGATCAGCGGCTGCTTGCGTTCCATATAGGTTTCGATGGCTTCCCACATGCGCATGACTTTGCCTTCCGGCTCGACACGGGCCAGCGAACCCTGCTTGACCTTGCCGTTTTCCAAGACCATTTCGTTGAACAGTTTCGGGTTGGCGAACGTCGCGCGCTGGGCGGTCAAGTGGTCGCCACGGTGGGTGGCGTAGGAGTTGAAGTCCTCTTCCGGCAAGCCCATTTTCGCCAGGTATTCGCCGGCGGCGCTGTCGAGCATGATCGCGTTCGACGGCGACAGGTGATCGGTGGTGATGTTGTCCGGCAGCACCGCCAGCGGGCGCATGCCCTTGAGCGGACGCGCGCCGGCCAGCGCGCCTTCCCAATACGGCGGACGGCGAATGTAGGTGCTCATCTCGCGCCAGTCATACAGCGGCGTGACTTTCGGGCCGGTGTCTTCATGGATGGCGAACATCGGGATGTAGACCTGACGGAACTGCTCAGGCTTGACCGAAGACTTCACCACGGCGTCGATTTCTTCGTCGCTCGGCCAGATGTCCTTGAGGCGAATTTCCTTGCCGTCGACCACGCCCAAGACATCCTTCTCGATGTCGAAACGGATGGTCCCGGCGATGGCATACGCGACCACCAAGGGCGGCGATGCAAGGAAGGCCTGCTTGGCGTACGGGTGGATGCGGCCGTCGAAGTTGCGGTTGCCCGAGAGCACGGCAGTCGCATACAGATCGCGGTCGATGATTTCCTGCTGGATCACCGGGTCCAGTGCGCCGGACATGCCGTTGCACGTGGTGCAGGCAAACGCCACGACGCCGAAACCGAGTTGTTCCAGTTCGGTGGTCAGCCCCGCTTCGTCGAGGTACAGCGCCACGGTTTTCGAACCCGGCGCCAGCGAGGATTTGACCCACGGTTTGCGCGTCAATCCGAGTCGGTTGGCATTGCGCGCGATCAGGCCGGCGGCAATCACGTTGCGCGGATTGCTGGTGTTGGTGCAACTGGTGATGGCGGCGATGATCACCGCACCATCGGGCATTTGCCCCGGCACGTCATCCCACTGACCGGAAATACCTTTGGCCGCCAGATCCGAAGTCGCAACGCGAGCGTGCGGGTTGCTCGGCCCGGCCATGTTGCGCACCACCGACGACAAGTCGAAGGTCAGGCCGCGCTCGTATTGCGCGCCTTTGAGGCTGTCGGCCCACAGACCGGTGGTCTTGGCGTAGTGCTCGACAAGCTGCACTTGCTGATCTTCACGTCCGGTGAGTTTGAGGTAGTCGATGGTCTGCTGGTCGATGTAGAACATCGCCGCGGTGGCGCCGTATTCCGGGGCCATGTTGGAGATGGTTGCGCGGTCGCCGAGGGTCAGCGCGGCAGCGCCTTCACCGAAGAACTCCAGCCACGCGCCGACGACTTTCTGCTTGCGCAGGTATTCAGTCAGCGCCAGCACCATGTCGGTGGCGGTGATGCCCGGTTGCAGCTTGCCGGTCAGTTCGACCCCGACGCTTTCTGGCAGGCGCATCCACGAGGCGCGGCCGAGCATTACGCTCTCGGCTTCGAGGCCGCCGACGCCGATGGCGATCACGCCCAGCGCATCGACGTGCGGGGTGTGGCTGTCGGTACCGACGCAAGTGTCGGGGAACGCCACGCCGTCACGCACCTGAATCACCGGAGACATTTTCTCCAGGTTGATCTGGTGCATGATGCCGTTGCCCGGCGGGATCACATCAACATTCTTGAAGGCTTTTTTGGTCCAGTTGATGAAGTGAAAACGGTCTTCATTGCGACGATCTTCGATGGCGCGATTCTTCTCGAACGCCTGCGCATCAAAGCCCCCCGCCTCGACCGCCAGCGAGTGGTCGACGATCAGTTGCGTCGGCACCACCGGATTGACTTGCGCCGGATCACCACCCTGCGAGGCAATCGCGTCACGCAGACCGGCGAGATCGACCAGTGCGGTCTGACCGAGAATGTCATGGCAGACAACCCGCGCCGGGAACCAAGGGAAATCGAGGTCGCGCTTGCGCTCGATGAATTGCTTCAGGGATTCGGTCAGCGTGGCCGGGTCGCAGCGACGCACAAGGTTTTCCGCCAGCACGCGCGAGGTGTACGGCAGGGTGTCGTAGGCGCCGGGCTGGATCGCATCGACAGCCGCACGGACGTCGAAGTAATCCAGCGGAGTGCCGGGCAGGTTCTTGCGAAATTCTGTGTTCATCGGGTCAGGACTCGGGTCACGGGAGTTTCAAAGGGTGGGGGCTGACACCAACCCTGAACCGACCCCGATCCCCTGTAGGAGCTGCCGAAGGCTGCGATCCTTTGATCTTGCTTCTAAAACTCAAAATCAAAAGATCGCAGCCTTCGGCAGCTCCTACAGGGTTTTCGGTGTGGCTCAAGGTCGGGGTCAGCTCACCATTCAGCGACGTTCGATTGGCACGAACTTGCGCTGTTCTACGCCGACGTATTCGGCGCTTGGACGGATGATGCGGTTGTTGGCACGCTGTTCGAACACGTGCGCGGCCCAGCCGGTCAGGCGCGAGCAGACGAAGATCGGTGTGAACAGCTTGGTCGGGATGCCCATGAAGTGGTACGCCGAGGCATGGTAGAAGTCGGCGTTCGGGAACAGTTTCTTCTGCTCCCACATGGTCTTGTCGATGGCTTCGGAAACCGCGAACAGCACCTTGTCACCGACTTCATCAGAGAGCTTTTTCGCCCAACCCTTGATCACCTCGTTGCGCGGATCGCTGTCCTTATAGATAGCGTGGCCGAAGCCCATGATCTTGTCTTTGCGCTCGAGCATGCCGAGGGTGCCTTTGATCGCGTCTTCGGGCGTTGAGAAGCGTTCGATCATTTCCATCGCCGCTTCGTTGGCGCCGCCGTGCAGCGGGCCGCGCAACGAACCGATGGCCGCAGTGACGCAGGAATACAGATCGGACAGGGTCGACGCGCAAACGCGGGCGGTGAAGGTCGAGGCGTTGAATTCGTGTTCGGCGTAGAGAATCAGCGACACGTTCATCACTTTGACGTGCAGTTCGCTCGGCTTCTTGTCGTGCAGCAAGTGCAGGAAGTGGCCGCCGATGGATTGTTCATCGGTCACGCAGTTGATGCGTTTGCCATCGTGGCTGAAGCGATACCAGTAGCACATGATCGCCGGGAACGCGGCCAGCAGACGGTCAGTCTTGTCCTGCTGCTCGGAGAAGTCCTTCTCCGGTTCGATGTTGCCAAGGAACGAGCAACCGGTGCGCATCACGTCCATCGGGTGGGCGTCGGCGGGGATGCGCTCCAGCACTTCTTTCAGCGCTTGCGGCAGGTCGCGCAGCTTGCTCAGTTTGACTTGATAAGCGTCGAGCTCGGCCTGGGTCGGCAGTTCGCCGTACAGCAGCAGGTACGCCACTTCTTCAAATTGCGCATCGGCTGCCAGTTCGCGCACGTCGTAGCCGCGATAGGTCAGCCCGGCACCGGCCTGGCCTACGGTGGACAGTGCGGTTTGCCCGGCAACCTGGCCCCGGAGCCCGGCGCCACTGAGTACTTTTGCTTCGGCCATTGCTGTCTCCAATTTTTGAATTTGTTAGGGAATCTGCAATTTCGGTGTTGTTTGTAAAAGATCGCAGCCTGCGGCAGCTCCTACAAAGATCCATGTAGGAGCTATCGAGTGAAACGAGGTTGCGATATTTTGATCTTCATTTTTTCGCCGCAAACAACGCATCGAGCTTCTGCTCGAACGTGTGGTAATCGATGCGATCGTAGAGCTCCATGCGAGTCTGCATGGTGTCGATGACATTCTGCTGCGTGCCGTCGCGGCGGATCGCGGTGTAGACATTTTCCGCAGCCTTGTTCATCGCGCGGAACGCCGACAGCGGATACAGCACCAGCGACACATCGGCGCCGGCCAGTTGCTCGGTGGTGTACAGCGGCGTTGCGCCGAACTCGGTGATGTTGGCCAGAATCGGCGCTTTCACGCGGTTGGCGAACAGCTTGTACATCTCAAGCTCGGTGATGGCTTCCGGGAAGATCATGTCGGCGCCGGCCTCGATGCACGCCGCGGCGCGATCCAGAGCAGACTCCAGACCTTCAACGGCCAGCGCATCGGTACGCGCCATGATCACGAAGCTGTCGTCAGTACGGGCATCGACGGCAGCCTTGATGCGGTCGACCATTTCCTGCTGGCTGACGATCTCTTTATTCGGACGATGGCCGCAGCGCTTGGCGCCGACCTGGTCTTCGATGTGGATCGCCGCCGCGCCGAACTTGATCATCGATTTGACGGTACGCGCCACGTTGAAGGCCGAAGAACCGAAACCGGTGTCGACATCCACCAAAAGCGGCAAGTCGCAGACGTCGGTGATGCGCCGTACGTCGGTGAGCACGTCATCCAGACCGGTGATGCCCAGATCCGGCACGCCGAGGGAACCTGCGGCCACCCCGCCACCGGACAAGTAGATCGCCTTGAAACCGGCTCGTTTGGCCAACAGCGCGTGGTTGGCGTTGATCGCACCGACCACCTGCAAAGGGTGCTCGCTGGCGACCGCATCGCGGAAACGCTGGCCTGGAGTGTTCGGGTTGGAACTCATGACTCACCTCGTTCAGTGGCTGTCTTATTGTGGGCGCCGTCCTGGTAATGACGGGCGATGTTGCGTTTCGAGGCGCCGATATGACGGCGCATCAACAATTCCGCGAGTTCGCCGTCACGGTCGGCGATGGCATCGAGAATCCGGTGGTGTTCGGCGAAGGCCTGGCGCGGGCGGTTCGGCGTGGTCGAGAACTGGATGCGGTACATGCGCACCAGTTGATAGAGCTCGCCGCAGAGCATCTGCGTCAGCGTGCGGTTACCGCTGCCCTGGATGATGCGGTAGTGGAAGTCGAAATCGCCTTCCTGCTGGTAGTAACCGACGCCTGCCTGAAATGCCGCATCGCGCTCGTGGGTTTCCAGCACCCGACGCAGCTCATCGATTTCTTCGACGCTCATGCGTTCAGCCGCCAGACGGCACGCCATGCCTTCGAGGGATTCACGGATTTCGTAGAGTTCCAGCAATTCGGCATGGCTCAGCGATACCACTCGCGCACCGACGTGCGGCACGCGCACCAGCAGGCGCTGACCTTCCAGACGGTGGATCGCCTCACGCAACGGCCCACGGCTGATGCCATAGGTGCGTGCCAGCTCAGGCTCGGAGATCTTGCTGCCCGGAGCAATCTCACCTCTGACGATAGCCGCCTGAATGCGTCGAAAGACGTTTTCCGAGAGCGTCTCGGAATCGTCGCCGCTGATGACCGGGGGATCGAGTTGATCCAGCATGATTGTCGACACCTTGAAATCCAATGCGGCAAAAACTAGCGAATTCGGCCGAATCAGTCAAAGGATAAATAGGTATTGTCGACAATCGTCTAATAACCGGAAAAGATCGCAGCCTTCGGCAGCTCCTACAGGGCGCACGCAAATCCAATGCAGGAGCTGCCGAAGGCTGCGATCTTTTGATCTTTTATAGACCGGCCCAAGCGCTGGCGCCATAAACCCACCGTGCTAGAATGCCGCCCGCATTTGCTGGCCATTTGTACGGCTTGTCATAAAAAGCTGAAAGGCACACGAAGGGACCTGCGCAAGTTTTGCCAGGCACCTGAACCGAAAACGGAACGCTGCGCACCAGGATTTATGAGACTCAAGCCTTTTCCCACATTCTTCGCCCTGTTTTGCCTGCCCGGCCTTGCCGCCGCGGGGGAAAAAACCGTGTATGGCCTCAACGAATACGCTTCGCTTGACGGCATCAATCTGGAAGTCGCGGCCAAACTCGATACCGGCGCTAAAACCGCCTCGCTGAGTGCCCGCGACATCAAACGCTTCAAGCGCAATGGTGAATCCTGGGTACGTTTCTACCTGGCGATCGACGCCGCGCATTCGCACCCGATCGAACGTCCGCTGGCCCGCGTCAGCAAGATCAAGCGCCGCGCCGGCGACTACGACCCGGAAGAAGGCAAAAAGTACACCGCGCGCCCGGTGATCGAACTGGATATCTGCATGGGTTCGGCAATGCGCAGCATCGAAGTGAACCTGACCGACCGAAGTGCGTTCCAATACCCGCTTTTGATCGGTTCCGAAGCGCTGAAACGCTTCGACGCGCTGGTCGACCCCAGTCTTAAATACGCTGCAGGCAAACCCGCTTGCACCATCGCCGCTCATACCGCCGAGTAATTTCCATGCGTTCTCTAACCTTCCACCTGAAAATCCTGATCACCATTCTGGTGCTCCTGGGCGTTTCGGTTACGGCCTATCAGATTTTCGTACTCGGCATCCCGGTGACCGAAGACGCCACCGACGACTTGTGGAACATCGACGCCAAAGTCGAGTTCGTCGCCAGCACCAAAGACCCGGTGAAGATCCAGATGTTCGTGCCGCCGCTGAGCCGCGATTACGTCAGCCTCAACGAGAGCTTCATCTCCAATAACTACGGCGTGTCGGTGAACCGCGTCGACGGCAACCGCAAAGTGACCTGGTCGGCGCGACGCGCCAAGGGCAATCAGACCCTTTATTACCGTCTGGTACTGACCAAGCGTTACACCGCAGAAAAAACCAAGACCAAAGGCCCGACCTTCCGCGACAGCATGGTCATCGAAGGCCCGGAAAAAATCGCCGCCGAATCGCTGCTCGCACCGATTCGCCAGCACTCGGCCGACGTTGAAACCTTCATCGGCGAAGCGATCAAGCGCGTCAACAACGTCAACGACGACAACGTCAAACTGCTGCTGGCTGGCGATCCATCGACGCCGCACAAAGCCAAGATCGTCGAGCTGCTGCTGTCCATCGCCCACGTCCCGGTGGAAAAAGTCCACACCATCCGCCTCGTCGCCGATCAGCCGCAAACGCCTGAACTGTGGCTGCGCAGCTTCAACGGCACGGACTGGCTGTACTTCAATCCGGAAACCGGCGAACAGGGCCTGCCGACCGACCGTCTGCTGTGGTGGACCGGCGATGAAAACCTGATCACCGTCGACGGCGGCAAGAAAGCCAACGTGACCTTCAGCCTGAACAACAGCGAGATGAACGCGATTCGTCTGGCAAAGCTGACTGACGAAAACACTGACGCCAACTTCCTCGAATACTCGCTGTACGGCCTGCCGCTGCAAACCCAGCAGACCTTCATGATCATGGTGATGATCCCGATCGGCGTGCTGGTGATCCTGATCCTGCGCAACCTGATCGGCTTGCAGACACTCGGCACGTTTACCCCGGTGCTGATCGCCCTCGCCTTCCGTGAAACGCAGCTCGGGTTTGGCATCCTGCTGTTTACCGTGATTACCGCGCTGGGCTTGTCGTTACGCTCGTATCTGGAACACCTGAAGCTGCAAATGCTGCCGCGCCTGTCGGTGGTGCTGACGTTTGTCGTGGTGTTGATCGCGGCAATCAGTCTGTTCAGCCACAAACTGGGTCTGGAACGCGGCTTGTCCGTAGCACTGTTCCCGATGGTGATTCTGACCATGACCATCGAACGCCTGTCGATCACCTGGGAAGAACGCGGTGCCAGCCATGCGATGAAAGTTGCGATCGGCACCTTGTTCGCAGCGTCTCTGGCGCACCTGATCATGACCGTGCCAGAGCTGGTCTACTTCGTGTTCACCTTCCCGGCGATCCTGCTGATTCTGGTGGGCTTCATGCTGGCGATGGGTCGTTATCGCGGTTACCGCCTGACCGAACTGGTGCGTTTCAAGGCGTTCCTGAAGAAGGCTGACAGCTGATGTTCGGTTTCTGGAAGACCTGGAAGGCCCTGGAAGCCCGGGGCATCATGGGCATCAATCGGCGTAACGCCGACTACGTGCTCAAGTACAACAAGCGCAGTCTGTACCCGATCGTCGATGACAAGATCATCACCAAGGAGCGCGCCATCGAGGCCGGCATTCACGTGCCGGAGTTGTATGGCGTGATCTCCACCGAGAAGGAAATCGACAAACTCGGCGAGATCATCGGCGGGCGCAGCGACTTCGTGATCAAGCCGGCACAAGGCGCTGGCGGCGACGGCATCATCGTCATCGCCGACCGTTTCGAGGGCCGCTATCGCACGGTCTCGGGCAAGATCCTCGCCCACGAAGAGCTCGAGCATCACATCTCGAGCATCCTCACCGGCCTGTACTCGCTGGGCGGCCACCGTGATCGCGCGCTGATCGAATACCGCGTGACCCCGGACCAGATCTTCAAGAGCATCAGTTATGAAGGCGTGCCGGACATCCGCATCATTGTGTTGATGGGGTATCCGGTAATGGCGATGTTGCGCCTGCCGACCCGTCAATCCGGCGGCAAGGCCAACCTGCACCAAGGCGCCATCGGCGTCGGCGTGGATCTGGCGACAGGCCTGACCCTGCGCGGTACCTGGCTGAACAACATCATCACCAAACACCCGGACACCACCAACGCAGTAGACGGCGTGCAACTGCCCTATTGGGACGGTTTCATGAAGCTCGCTGCCGGTTGTTATGAGCTGTGTGGCTTGGGTTACATCGGCGTGGACATGGTGCTGGATCAGGAAAAGGGCCCGCTGATTCTCGAGCTGAATGCGCGGCCGGGGCTGAATATCCAGATCGCCAATGATTGCGGCCTGACGTTGCGTACCCATGCGGTGGAAGCGCGACTGGAAGAATTGAAGGCGCGCGGGGTGACTGAGTCGGTTGAAGAGCGGGTGGCGTTTACTCAGGAAATGTTTGGGCATATTCCTGCGGTAGAGGGCTGAGCCGAAACCGAGTCGCGGCCATCGCGAGCAGGCTCACTCCTACAGGGGAACGCATTCCAATGTAGGAGTGAGCCTGCTCGCGATAGCGGACTCCCTGCCACCGCACGAGTCAATCTTGCCGCCAATCTACCATTCCCCGACATCCCTCTAGGAGCAAGCTCCCCAGAGGACTACAATCCCCACCCCGCTTCAACGGCCGATCTGCCCCGCCCATGTTGACCTGCTCCGTACACCCGCTCCCCTACCGCGCCAATCCCGCCGACTACTTTGCGGCAATCCGCAACGCCCCCGGCGCTGTGCTGCTCGACAGCGGTCGGCCGAGTGCCGAGCGTGGCCGGTATGACTTGCTCAGCGCCTGGCCGCTGGAACAACTGGCCGTCATGCCGGACGAAAGCGGCAGCCTTTTCCTGCAACGTCTGCGCGATAACCTGAGCCGTTTGGGTGAGGCGCAATTGCCCGCTACGCATGAACTGCCGTTCGCCGGGGGGCTGATCGGTTACCTGAGCTACGACTTCGGTCGACATCTGGAACACCTGCCAAGTCAGGCGCGAGATGATCTGCAATTGCCCGACGCACGATTTGGCCTATATGCCTGGGCGCTGATCAGCGATCACCAGACCGCTACCAGCCAACTGGTTTTCCACCCGTCCATCGTCGACAGCGAAAAGCAGCGCCTGATTGCGTTGTTCACTCAACTGCCCGCTGACTCGCTGGCCCCGTTCAAACTGAACAATCCGATGAGCGCCGACCTCTCGGCAGACGATTACCGCCAGGCCTTCGAACGCATCCAGCAGTACATTCAGGCCGGTGACTGCTATCAGGTCAACTTCGCCCAACGATTCCGCGCTACCTGCCAGGGCGATCCATGGCTGGCCTATTGCGCCCTGCGCGAAGCCTGCCCGACGCCGTTTTCCGGGTTCCAGAGCTTGCCGGACGGTGGTGCGGTGTTAAGCCTGTCGCCGGAACGCTTCGTCAAAGTCAGCCAGGGTCAGGTGGAAACCCGTCCGATCAAAGGCACCCGCCCACGCGGTCTGACGCCGGCCGAAGACGCCGCCAATGCCGCCGAACTGCTGGCAAGTCCCAAGGACCGCGCGGAAAACCTGATGATCGTCGATCTGCTGCGCAACGATCTGGGGCGCACCTGCCGCATCGGTTCGGTGCGGGTGCCGGAGCTGTTCAGTCTGGAGAGTTATCCCAACGTCCATCATCTGGTCAGCAGCGTGACCGGTGAACTGGCGCAGGATCGCGACGCGTTAGACCTGATCGCCGGCAGCTTCCCCGGCGGCTCGATCACCGGCGCGCCGAAGATTCGTGCGATGCAGATCATCGACGAACTGGAGCCAACCCGCCGCGGCTTGTATTGCGGGTCGTTGCTGTATCTGGATGTGCGCGGCGAGATGGACAGCTCCATCGCGATTCGCAGTCTGTTGGTCAAGGATGGGCAGGTGTGCTGCTGGGGCGGCGGCGGGATTGTTGCCGATTCGCACTGGCAGGCGGAGTATCAGGAGTCGATTACCAAAGTGAAAATCCTCCTCGAAACCCTGCAGAACCTCTGAACACCACAACCCCCCTGTAGGAGCTGCCGCAGGCTGCGATCTTTTGATCTTAAAAAGCCAAGATCGCAGCCTGCGGCAGCTCCTACAGGGATTGGGTTTACAGGGACAGTTCGCGATTCGAGGCCTTGAGGAATTCCTGTTTCAGTTCAGCAAACGTGTGCACCGCCGGAAACTGCGGGAACTCGCGGATCACATTGTCCGGCGCATGGAACAGAATCCCCGCATCCGCCTCGCCCAGCATCGTCGTGTCGTTGTACGAATCACCCGCCGCAATCACCCGGTAATACAGGCTCTTGAAGGCCAGCACCGACTGACGCTTGGGATCCTTCTGACGCAACTGATAGCTGGTCACCCGCCCTGTTTCATCGGTAATCAGACGATGGCAAAGCAACGTCGGAAAGCCCAACTGGCGCATCAGAGGCTGGGAAAACTCGTAGAAAGTGTCTGACAGAATCACCACCTGGAAGCGCTCGCGCAGCCAGTTGACGAACTCCACCGCGCCGTCCAGCGGCTTCAGCGTGGCGATCACTTCCTGGATGTCCGAGAGCTTCAGGCCGTGTTCATCGAGGATGCGCAGGCGCTGCTTCATCAACACGTCGTAATCGGGAATGTCCCGGGTGGTGGCCTTGAGGGATTCGATTCCGGTTTTTTCGGCGAAAGCGATCCAGATTTCCGGCACCAACACCCCTTCAAGATCCAGGCAAGCAATTTCCACAAGACACTCCCGTTTGTATTGATTATTGAGTCGAGCGAGGCCGAACTCTAGCGGCTCCACCACGGCCGTGCAACGCACAGCACGCGCCAACTCGCGCAGCTTTTTTGTTACCATCGCCGCCATATAGAGCGCCCAGCGCCACCGACCTGTAGGAAGCCGCCCTGATGAGCCCAACGTTCGATGTCGTGGAACTCGCCACGACCTATGCCAACAAATCCGCTCAGGACATCCTGAAACTCGCGTTCGCCGAGTTTGGCGATGAGTTGTGGATATCTTTCAGCGGCGCCGAGGATGTGGTGCTGGTGGACATGGCCTGGAAGCTGAACAAGAACGTCAAAGTGTTCAGCCTCGACACCGGCCGCCTGCACCCGGAAACCTATCGCTTCATCGAGCAAGTGCGCGAGCACTACAAGATCGACATCGAAATCGTCTCGCCGGACTACACGAAACTGGAACCGTTCGTGAAGGAAAAAGGCCTGTTCAGTTTCTACAAGGACGGCCATGGCGAATGCTGCGGCATCCGCAAGATCGAGCCGCTGCGGCGCAAACTCTCCGACGTCAAAGCCTGGGCCACCGGCCAGCGCCGCGACCAGAGCCCGGGCACGCGCAGTGCCGTGGCCGTGATGGAAATCGACAGCGCATTCTCGACACCGGAACGTACCCTGTACAAATTCAACCCACTGGCACAGATGACCAGCGAAGAGATCTGGGGCTACATCCGCATGCTTGAGCTGCCGTACAACAGCCTGCATGAACGCGGTTTTATCAGCATCGGTTGCGAGCCTTGCACCCGCCCTGTCCTGCCGAACCAGCACGAGCGCGAAGGCCGCTGGTGGTGGGAAGAAGCGACCCAGAAGGAATGCGGGTTGCATGCGGGGAATATCATCAGCAAGGCGTAAATTCCTGCCACGCTGATTTTCCCTTGTAGGAGTGAGCCTGCTCGCGATAGCGGTGTATCAGCCAAAAAATTCATCGACTGGTACACCGCTATCGCGAGCAGGCTCACTCCTACAGGGATTTGTAGCGACTCTAAAAACGTGTACACACAAATGTCACCATCGGTGCCATTTATGTGTGCACTTTTTTGTTTCTGCGCCCTGAAAAGTTACACGCGCTCTACGACTCCCTTCTCTCTGGCGTCCGCCAAAATTCCTCGCAAAAAATAAATACCTGTTCAATCGGTCAATTTTTAACCAATTATTTTCAACGACTTAAGGATCTTCGATAACTTTTCGAAATGAGACGCGCATTTCATATGTGGGTAACTGGCACAAATCTGGCTTTGGTGCATACATGTTTTGTATACAAAACTGCAAAACATAAACACACTTTCGATCCGCAAGCCTGAAGCGCCCTATCCCGTACAGGCTGCAGATGCCCCTAACCTGTGATGGTTTCACTGCCGCGACGAAGATTTGTCGAGCCTGACGGCTTATGCACAGTCATCGCGGCCTTGAACATCAGGAGCCTGCCGGAATGCGTACAAGTCTCTCCAATAACATCGCGCTGAATCTGCCCGCCTCTGCACTCGATCACCCCTCCCCCCACGACGGACTGGTCGACCCCCTGCAACTGAGCCCCCGCTTGCACAACAGCGACCTGGCACCGACCAAGGCCGAGGGGCGACGCTGGGGCAAATACAGCATCTTCGCGTTGTGGACCAACGATGTGCACAACATCGCCAACTACTCGTTCGCCATTGGCCTGTATGCCTTGGGCTTGGGTGGCTGGCAGATTCTGCTGTCGCTGGGGATCGGCGCGGCGCTGGTGTATTTCTTCATGAACCTGTCCGGGTACATGGGGCAGAAAACCGGCGTGCCGTTTCCGGTCATCAGCCGGATCAGTTTCGGCATCCACGGGGCGCAAATTCCTGCGTTGATCCGTGCTGTTATCGCCATCGCCTGGTTCGGCATTCAGACGTATCTGGCATCGGTGGTATTTCGCGTCTTGCTCACGGCGGTTCATCCCGGATTCGCCGAGTACGACCACAATTCGATCCTCGGGCTGTCGACGTTGGGTTGGGTGTGTTTCGTGGTGATCTGGCTCGTGCAACTGGCGATCCTCGCCTACGGCATGGAAATGGTCCGCCGCTATGAAGCGTTTGCCGGGCCGGTGATTCTGGTGACCGTCGCGGCCCTCGCCGCCTGGATGTACACGCAGGCCAACGCGACCATCGCCTGGTCGACTCGCGACCCGCTGACCGGTGGTGAGATGTGGCGCAACATCTTTGCCGGCGGCGCGTTGTGGCTGGCGATCTATGGCACGCTGATTCTCAATTTCTGCGACTTCGCTCGTTCCTCGCCGTGCCGGAAGACCATCAAGGTAGGAAATTTCTGGGGTTTGCCGGTGAACATTCTGGTGTTCGCCGCGATTACCGTCCTGCTGTGCGGCGCGCAGTTTCAGATCAACGGCCGGATCATCGAGAGCCCGACCGAAATCATCGCCTCGATTCCCAATACCTTCTTTCTGGTCCTCGGTTGCCTGGCCTTCCTGATCGTCACCGTGGCGGTGAACATCATGGCCAACTTCGTCGCCCCGGCATTTGTGCTCAGTAACCTGGCGCCGAAGTACCTGACCTTCCGCCGCGCCGGGCTGATCAGCGCGGCCATCGCCGTGTTGATCCTGCCGTGGAATCTCTACAACAGTCCGTTGGTGATCGTGTATTTCCTCTCCGGTCTCGGCGCCCTGCTCGGGCCGTTGTACGGCGTGATCATGGTCGACTACTGGCTGATCCGCAAAGGCCGGATCAATGTCCCGCAGCTCTATAGCGAAGATCCCAACGGCGCTTATTACTACAGCCACGGCGTCAATTTCCGTGCAGTGGCGGCGTTTATTCCTGCCGCGCTGATCGCCATCGTCCTGGCGCTGGTACCGGGTTTCCAGAGTGTTTCGCCGTTCTCCTGGCTGATTGGTGCCGGGATCGCCGGATTGCTCTATCTGATCATCGCCAAACGCCAGCCTGACTACGCCGACGTCAGCGGCGAATGCATCGCTGTCGACAACGTCTGCCATTAACTCCTCGCGGCCCGCACTTCGGGCCGCAAACTGCCCGCTATAAGGACTCTCCATGCGCATTCTCGTGGTCAACGTCAACACCACCGAATCCATCACCGATGCCATTGCCCGCTCGGCGCAGGCTGTCGCGTCACCCGGTACGGAAATCGTCGGCCTGACGCCCTACTTCGGCGCCGACTCGATTGAAGGCAATTTCGAAAGCTATCTGGCGGCCATCGCCGTGATGGACCGGGTGATGGCCTACGACCAACCGTTCGACGCGGTGATTCAGGCCGGTTACGGCGAACACGGTCGCGAAGGTTTGCAGGAATTGCTCAACGTGCCGGTGGTGGACATCACCGATGCGGCGGCCAGCACCGCGATGTTTCTCGGCCATGCCTATTCGGTGGTGACCACGCTGGATCGCACCGTGCCGTTGATCGAGGATCGACTGAAACTGTCCGGGCTGTGGGATCGCTGCGCGTCAGTGCGGGCTAGTGGCTTGGCCGTTCTGGAGCTGGAACACGAACCGCAACGCGCGCTGGAAGCAATCGTCCATCAGGCTGAGTTGGCGGTGACGCAGGACAAGGCCGAGGTGATCTGCCTGGGTTGCGGCGGGATGGCCGGGCTTGATGAACAGATTCGCCGGCGCACGGGCGTGCCGGTGGTGGATGGCGTGACGGCGGCGGTGATGGTTGCGGAATCGCTGGTGCGTTTGCGGTTGTCGACGTCGAAAGTGCGGACTTATGCGACGCCGCGGCCGAAGACGATTATTGGCTGGCCGGGGCGGTTTGCACGGTAATCCGCGTTATCGTTCATCGCGGGCAAGCCACGCTCCCACAGGTTCTGCGTTGCTCACACACTTTGCGTACGACGCGAAACCTGTGGGAGCGTGGCTTGCCCGCGATGGCCGCAACTCGGTCCCAAGCCTTGCTCAAACAGCACTAAACCGCTGCACCAACCCCTGCTCCAAAAACTGCTCAATCACAAAATCGACAAACGCCCGAGTCTTGCCCGGCAACAATTTGTGCTCGGCGTAGTAGATCGAGATGTTGCCGTCATCGACAAACCAATCCGGCAACACACGCTGCAATGTGCCCGCCTCCAGATAACCCACCGCAAACGGCATGCTCACCAGTGCAATCCCCAGGCCTTGCGCAGCTGTGGCGCAGGCAGCCTCCGAATCGCTCATGGTCATTCGTGCCTTGAGTGTCAGCGGGCTGTGCTGTCGAGTGCGGTGCGTCAGATGCCAGGAACGCACACGTCCGGTTTGCGGGGAGCGGATCAAAATCCCGTCGTGTTGCTTGAGATCGTCCGGCTCGGTGATCGGAGCATTTGCTTTCAGGTAATCGCTAGAGGCCACCAAGACTCGATGCGCGGGCGTCAGTCGCCGCGCGACCACGCCTTGGGGCAGCTCGAAACCGCCACCAATGGCAGCATCGAAACCCTGAGCAATCAGATCAACCTGACGGTTATCGAAATGCCAGTCCGGGTTGATCGCCGGGAATCGCCGCAGAAACTCACCCAGCAATGGCACGATATAGAGACGGCCAAACACCGTGCCCATGCTGACTTTCAAAGTGCCTGCTGGTTGCCCTCCGGCGCTGGCGAGATTGGACACCGCGTTCTGGATCGTGGTCAGGCTGGCGCTGACCTCGCTCAAAAACAGCTGCCCCGCTTCTGTCAGCGTAAGGCTGCGAGTGCTGCGCTGAAACAACCGCACACCGAGCCGTGCCTCGAGTTTCGCCACACTTTTGCCGACCGCCGCCGGGGTCAGGCTCAATCGCCGTGCGGCTTCGGCAAAGCTGCCGACTTCGGCACTGCGGACAAAGCATTCGATACTGCTGAAGGTTTCCATAGGGACCACTATAAACTTCTGGTTTACACAGACTATAGCAAGCAGTGTCTACACGGCTGTCGGTCAGAGGTCGATACTCGGCTCCAACAACAAGGCAGTCCCGCCTTGAACAGTCTGGAGATCGAACATGACCACTCAACACCTCAGCGGCAAAGTCGCTCTGATTCAAGGCGGTTCCCGTGGCATCGGCGCCGCTATCGTCAAACGTCTGGCCGCTGAAGGCGCTGCAGTAGCCTTCACCTACGTGAGCTCCACCGCCAAAGCCGAAGAGTTGCAGAACAGCATCACCGCCAACGGTGGCAAAGCCCTCGCGATCAAGGCCGACAGTGCCGATGCCGCCGCCATCCGCCATGCGGTCAGCAGCACCGTCGAAGCCTTTGGACGTCTGGACATTCTGGTCAACAATGCCGGTGTGCTGGCCATCGCACCACTGGAAGACTTCAAGCTGGAAGACTTCGACCAAACCCTCGCGATCAACGTACGCAGCGTATTCATCGCCTCGCAGGAGGCGGCCAAGCACATGGGCGAAGGCTCACGCATCATCAACATCGGCAGCACTAACGCCGACCGCATGCCCTTCGGCGGCGGCGGTGTTTACGCAATGAGCAAATCGGCACTGGTGGGTCTGACCAAAGGCCTTGCCCGCGATCTCGGTCCACGCGGCATCACCATCAACAACGTGCAGCCCGGCCCGGTCGACACCGACATGAACCCGGCGCACGGTGACTTCGCCGAAAGCCTGATCCCGCTCATGGCTGTAGGTCGTTACGGCACCGCCGATGAAATCGCCAGCTTCGTCGCCTACCTGGTGGGCCCGGAAGCCGGTTACATCACCGGTGCCAGCCTGACCATCGACGGTGGCTTCGGCGCCTGATATTTCTCAATCGACTGTACGAAAAACGCCGCCCTTCCTTTAACGGAGGGGCGGCGTTTTTTGGTTGATCGTGTTACCGCTCGATCAAGCCCATTCCAGCGCCGGCAAACCGCAGGCACTTGGCGTAAACGCCTTCAACGTACGAAGAATCCCGTCGGCGTGGGCGTATTTTTCATCGGCCATGGCGGCGTCGGGAATGGCGATGGCCGTCATGCCCGCCGCTTTCGCTGCGGTAACCCCAAACGGCGAATCCTCGAACACCAGACAATCTTCAGGAGCGACCCCGAGACGACGGGCCGCGGTGAGGAAAATATCCGGCGCGGGTTTGGCTGCGCCGACTTCCGGATCGTCCGCCGTGACAATGAAATCAAACAGCGCAAACCACTCGCGGTGCAACGTGGTTTTCTGACCGAACGACTGTCGTGACGAACTGGTGCCCACGGCGATTGGAATGTTGTGGGCTTTGAGGTGACGAACCAGTTCTTCGGCTCCCGGCATCGCCTGGGCCTTGGGAAAACGCTCGCGCATCAACGGCTCACGGATCACCAGAAACTCTTCGGCTGTGATCGGCAGATCCAGCGCTTGCACCACGTAGTTCGCCAGATCGTTGGCACCGCGGCCAATGATGTTCTGCTTGACGCTCCAGTCGAAGGTGCGCCCGTAACGCTCGGCAATCATCGAGGTGACCTCGGTGTAAATGCCTTCGGTGTCCAGCAGCAAACCGTCCATATCGAAAATCACGGCCTTGATCGGGCCGAACGCCTTCAGCGGTGCATTCATCATCGGATCCGTTATCAAAGACATCCCAGGCGGCGGGTAGCGCCGCTGCTCGGATCTGATTAATGGGTTCAGCAGCATAACGAGCACGGCCGACATTGAGCAACGGGCAATATCTTCTCAAGCGATGAACTGATCGCAGGCAAATAGCGAAACGCCCTACAGATATTGCCTACCTTCCCGACTTCTTTCCTTTTTGATCCCCCGCAAAGTCCGCGCACCTTTATTCACATGCGCGAGTGACTGCGAATGCTTCCACCCAATCGGCTTCTGCCCCTGAACAACAGCATCGGCCTGCTGGTGGTTGCCGCCCTTAATCCTGAGCACCCGGACTTTGAAACCCTGATCCGGGAGTTTCGCCTGTGCCTGAACAACTACGAAGCCTGGGCCGAACAGTTCTGGATGGGCTCGGCGCTGGACATCGAGCAGGTGTTCAAAGTCGGCAACGACGTCAACCTCAGCGCGCCCGTCAACAGCCGTAAACCCATCAGTTCTTCAGTGTTCATGTGCCCGGCCAGCGGCCCCTTGACCCTGGTGCACATGTTTGAAGCCGCTCGCTTTGTACCGATCGGCAACACCCCGCTGACACTCGAACCGGTGATTGCCGACGTCGGCGGCGTGTTGTCCTTCGGCGAACCGCAACGTTATGAAATCGGCCCGAGCGGCATTCTGGAGGTGAGCGATTGCGACCGGGGCCAGCGTTATCGCATCACCTTCTTTCCTGATGTTTCTACCCGGCATGTCCGGGCGCTGTATGCCTCTTATGAAAGTGTCATCAGTGGCCTGGAAGACTGGTTGCGTGGTGAATGGGCAGGGTTTCAGCCGCTTTGGACGGAGTTTTCCAGCGCCGGATTCCGCGAGCGTTTCGGTCAACTGCAACAGGCCGATTGGCGCGGCTTCGACAATGCCTTGCACGGCGTCTGGGATGACATCAAACAACTATTCGCCCTGCTCGCCGACTTGCAGGCCAATAGCGAAAAGCTGCTGGATTATCTGAGCGACATTGAGCTGGACGGTTTGCTGCAGGCTTCCCACGAGGCGATAGCCAACGGCCTGTTGATGCTCAGCGACGAGCCGCTTTTGTTCATTCATCTGGCGGCGTTCACCAGTTGGCTGAAGATGCTGCCGCCGCAATACGTGGCGGAAGTGGTCGCAGAAGTCCGTGTCGAATTGTTGATCAGTTTCTTGTTGATGCGCGTCTCTGGCGGCATTGGCGTGCAGCTGCGTTTGAGCAGCAAAGTGCTGGCGAAAATCAAATCGCCGCGCGCGCGGGAATGGCTGGCGGCTTCTGCTTTGCGCCTGGCTGAACTGAATTCCTCGCCTGATTTGACTCGCCATGCCGGCGCTTTGAAACCGCTGGTGCTCAATGTGCGTGACGTTGAGCTGAAACCGACGCCGTCGATTCCACTGAACATTCGTCAGGCCGATTCCGTGGTTTTGACGGTGCCGAATCCGGCGCCCCTCGCGCGGGACAAGTCGCATGGCATGAGCCGGATGGAGCGCCATGAGCCTCACGATGACGCGTCCGACCAAGCAACAAACCCCAACGGCGACAGCGCCGATTGTGTGCCGCAGACCTGCACCAACGGCTGCCCGGTGTCGATGGTTACCGGTGAGGAACTGCTGACTCTGAGCGATGGCGTGCTTGATGGTTTGTTGCCATTTGAGTTCACAAGGCTTTATCGCACCAGTGCCGCCGAGATCGACCTCGGGCTGGGATTTGGCTGGAGTCATTCGCTGGCGCATCGACTGGAGTTCGATGGCGATTGTGTTGTCTGGGTTGACCATGAAAACCGGCGTACGCGGTTTCCGTTGCCGAGCGTTGAGCGGCCGGCGATTCATAACAGTCTGTCGCGAGCGGCGATCTTTCTCGGGGATGAACCGGAAGAACTGATCCTCGCGCTGGCGGGGGATGCGGCGCGGTTTTATCACTTTCGCGCCGGGCGGCTGACGGCGATCAGCGATGCGTATGGCAATCGTCTGCGCATTGTTCGGGATCGGCAGGATCGGGTTCAGCGTCTGGACAACGGCGCGGGTCGGGCGCTGTTGTTGCGGTATGACCGCCAGCATTTGGTGGCCGTCGATTATCAGACTTTTCAGCAGGCTGAATGGACAACTGAGCAAACCCTCGTCAGTTACCGCTACGACGCCTATCAGCACTTGGTCGAAGCGCGTAACGCGGTCGGCGACAGCGAGCGTTACGACTACGACGATCAGCACGTCATTCTCCAGCGCCAACTCACGGGCGGCGCGAGTTTCTTCTGGGAGTGGGAACGGTCAGGGAAATCGGCACGTTGCGTGCGGCATTGGGCGTCGTTCTCGCAGATGGACACGCGCTACGTCTGGAATGACGACGGCAGCGTCGTCGTGCATCACGTCGATGGCACCGAAGAAACCTACGTCCACGACGACCGCGCACGGCTGGTGCGCAAGGTCGGGGCCGACGGCGGTGAACACCTCAAGACCTACGACGCTGCGGGCCGTTTGGTCGCCGAGCAGGATCCCTTAGGCGCGGTCACCGAATACCGCTACGACGATGTCGGACGGCTGATCGCGCTGCTTCCGCCAGACGATGTGCCAACGTCCTACGAGTACCGCAACGGTTTCCTGCACAGCCGCTCACGTGGCGACGCGGTATGGACCTATCGGCGCAATGCTCAGGGCGATGTCACTGAGGCGGTTGATCCCGATGGTCAGGTCAGCCATTACTACTACGACGCTCGCGGGCAGTTGCTGTCGATCCGTTACCCGGACACCAGTCGACACGTGTTTGTCTGGAACCCCCTCGGCCAGTTGGTTGAAGAAACCCTGCCCGATGGTGGTGTGCGACGTTTTTCCTACGATGCGCTAGGGCGGCGGAGCACGACTCAGGACGAACATGGCGCGATCACGCGTCAGCACTGGGATGCCGTTGGCCGACTGATCCAGACGACTTCTCCGACAGGCGCCACCCGCGCCTACAGCTACGGCGCCTACAACCAGGTTACTGCCGAGCGCGACGAACTCGGGCGTATCACTCGTTTCGAGTATGACGATGACCTGCACCTGGTTTCGCGCCGGATCAACCCCGACGGCACGCGGGTGCAGTACCGCTACGACCATGCGCAACTGCTGCTCACCGAAATTGAAAACGAGTCCGGCGAAAAGTATCGACTGGACTACACGCCGACCGGACTGATCCGACAGGAAACCGGCTTCGACGGGCGGCGTACAGGGTATGCCTATGACCTCAACGGTCATCTGCTGGAAAAGACCGAATTCGGCGATGACGGCTCGGTGTTGGTCACGGGCTATGAGCGCGATACGGCCGGGCGCCTGCTGGTCAAGACCTTGCCTGACGGGATCAAGGTCATCTATCAGTACGACCGCCTCGGTCGGCTGACTGGCGTCGACGACGGTCAGAAACATCCGTTGGCCTTCGAATACGACCTGCAAGACCGGCTGATCACCGAGCACCAAGGCTGGGGCACGCTGCGTTACGCCTACGACGCCTGCGGCCAGCTCAAACGCATGCGCCTGCCGGACAACAGTAAGCTCGATTATCAGTACGCCAAGGGCGGCGCGCTGACCGCCATCCACCTCAACGGCGCGCCGCTGACGCAACACGTCTATCAGTCGGGCCGCGAACAACAACGTCAGCAAGGCTTGCTGCTCAGCGAATATGCCTACGACGATCAGGGCCGCCTGCTCGCCCACGCCGTAGGCCATCAGCACGATTCGCTGTACCGCCGCGATTATGCCTACAGCGCCAACGGCAATCTGGAGCACATCGCCGACACTCGCCACGGCCAGCGCACCTACGGCTACGACGCCCTCAATCGGCTGATCCGCGTACGCCACTCACGTGACGAACTGCCGGAATCCTTCGCCCACGACCCGGCCGGCAACCTGCTCATGCAGGACCGCCCCGGCCCCACACAGATCAAGGGCAACCGCCTGCTGATGCAGGGCGATCGCCACTACGACTACGACGCCTTCGGCAACCTGATCCGCGAACGCCGCGGCACCGCGCAGAAACTCGTCACCGAATACCGCTACGACTGCCAGCACCGCCTCATCGGCCTGACCCGTCCCGACGGCAAAACCGCGACCTACCAGTACGACGCCTTCGGCCGGCGCATCCGCAAAACCGTCGACGGCGAAAAAACCGAGTTCTTCTGGCAAGGCGACCACCTCGTCGCCGAAAGCAGCAACACCCAGCACCGCAGCTACGTCTACGAACCCGGCACCTTCCGCCCGCTGGCGCTGCTCGACGGCAAAGGTCCGAAAAAGGCCTGCCCGTTCTACTACCAACTCGACCACCTCGGCACCCCGCAAGAACTCACCGACTACAGCGGCGAAATCGTCTGGTCGGCGCAATACGACGCCTACGGCAAAGTCGCCGCGATCACTCTGGCTGGCGAGGAATACCTGGATCAACCGCTGCGCTTTCAGGGGCAGTATTTCGACGCGGAAAGCGGCCTGCACTACAACCGGCACCGGTACTACGACCCACGACTTGGACGGTATCTGACGCCGGACCCGATCAAATTGGCGGGTGGGATTAATCAGTACCAGTACGTGCCGAATCCGACGGGGTGGGTGGATCCGTTGGGGTTGAGTTCGAATTGTCCTCCACCGGGTAAGCCGGGTTGTAAGGTGCCGGTTGATGTAAGTGGCGCTAAGGTAGATGAGGGTGAGCCTGCGCTGCCGGCTCCAGAGCTCACAGCCGAAGAGAAAGCCAAGAAAGAGATTATAAGATTGAACGACAGTCAGGGCATGCATATGGTTGGAAAGCATGATCCAGAGATTTCAAATGCCAAGTGGAAGCAGCGAGCTATTGATGGTACGAATCCAATAACAGGGAAAACACCGAAAAACAGACAGGGAAATCCAAGTTCGAGGTTTCATAGTTTCGAACTAATGCTGGAGGCCTATACTCTTGGGACTACGCGAGTTGAAAATGGCCTGCCACGGTTCACGGGAAAAGATGCTCAATTGGCAGACATTGTGAGGATGGATCTTCCGGGGGCGGGAGAGGGGTACATACCGAACTCAAAATCTGTTCAGAATCCCAAGCTAATTAAAATGAATAGATTTGAAATGAAATTTGATAAAGAAACAGGTGTTCCATTCACGCTTTACCCTATTAAGTAGGCTAGCAATGTTTATAGATCCAGATACCGGTCAGCCATTTAACCCTACTCCCGCTTTTTTTTTGGCGGGCGTCGATATTTATGATCGAGAAGAAACTTTAGGGGAAAGGCTGGAAAAGCTTGATCCCAATGATTCCGCTGATAGGGAAAGAATAATACTTGATTACTGCTTACCTACAAGGAAGTCGTATCGACATAAATATTTGATTTATAAGTCACTAGAAAATGCCTTAAATGAAGCGGATTATGATTTTGAATCGTTTTTTAAATATGATCCGGAGGCGTACTCTTCATTCCCGGATGGCTGGGATGAGATGCTAAGTTTCAGAGTTTTTTTTGAGGATATATTTAGGTTGGCTACGATCGTATGGGAAGATGATTTGCGAAAGGCTAGTCTTGAAGATCAATTAAATTGGTAAATATTTAAATTGGCATAAACTGGCTAAAAGTTTTGAGTTTGTTCGAATAATCAGCGTTGGCCGATTAGTTGCAGGGTGTGGAGGCCGAAGGTGGTGGTGGTGTCCAGCAAATGCACGCTATACCCCCGGAACATTCTTCGCATGATGCTTAGCCTGCAAAGCCATCTCCGCGAGCTGGCTGGCGTCGTGTTGTGCGCAAGTTTCAGGATGCAGATGCACCACGCCGATCGATAGTGACAGCAGCGGAAACTCCTGCCGCACACCCTGACGATTCGGCGCAATAAAGCATCTCCGGTTAAGCCGGGTTGTAAGGTGCCGATTGATGTAAGTGGCGCTAAGGTAGATGAGGGTGAGCCGAACCTACCGGCCATTGCTCACAATATAGATCCAAAAACTTTGAAGCGAGTACATACAATAGAGGGAAAGACTTCAACCAAGACAGTCGAGGATTATAAAATCAAAATGCGCAACGGATACGACTCAGAAGTCCCCATCGACGTCATAGAACATGACGGCAACCTATATATTCTGGACGGACACCATCGCGCAGCAGCTGCACGGCAAACTTCGACAAATGTGACCATTAGGCTCACAACCGATCTCTTAAAGTACGACAGAACTCTAAATAGTATTGAAGAGGTAATAGAGTCAGCAAACAACGTAGGTTTAGACAGATTGGAGCATCGGAGAAGAAGATGAGCAATCAAAATGAAACTTTGGAAATCCTGATAAATGACTTCATCTCCATGGTGGACTCCAGCACGGCGATATTTGAGTGCAAATTTGGCACTCGAGACATTCGAAGGCTTTGGCGCACCAAGGCAATAAAGCGATGCAGAAAAGTCACTCGAGGCGTTAAATATGAATTGCATGGTATTGGCTGCCGCATCAATTTATCGACAGGAAGCGTAGATTTTGACTATGGCCCTAACGGTGAGATTAATGGGTTTGATACTTGGCGCTTATACAACTTTGCCCGTGAAAGACCATCCAAACATAAAAAATATTGCGACGAAGAAATCATTAAAAAAGAACTCGAAGAATATATAAAGCTAAAAAAAATCAAAAAAATGTCAGCCGTCAGCAACCTGTATGTATTGACTGACTCAAAAGAAACCGATTAGACACGAACACAAAAAGGGCCTGTTGACTCAGGCCCTTAAAAACAAATCCAAACGCTCAACCCACTACAAAAAAACCTCAGCACTCATCCTCGCGTCATACTCACCGCCCAAGGCATCGTAAATGACAAATGATTCCTTCCCTGAGCTTTTTCAATTCCTCGGCGCATATTTCCATGAAGGCTGGATGTGTGAGTCCGATTTGGCAGATGACATTATCAAGTCGTTCATTGCAGATTCCGAAGCAGCCGTACTCCTAAATGTAGCGAAGGAAATTGCGGCGCTCCTGACTATGAATATTACAGAGCCTGACTTACGAAACTTCTTATTGAAGGAAATAGGATGTTGTTACTGCTATTGGCATGAATGGCCAAATGGGGCCGAATGGCTGGCACACATTAATCTTTTACTGAAAAAAAGAAGTAATTGACCAATCATTAGTCTTTTGGAGCATCTTCACCCAACTCATCGCCCTCCTCATCCTCCAACGGCAAATCATCCCGCCCCAGCGGATCCGTAGGCGAAGGCAACGGATACTCCGGCGTGTCATCGACCTCGTCGCTCTTCAGATCATCACTCATTTCACACCTCTCAAGGGGCCTGAAAAAAACAGGCCCTGAAAATTCCAGATTCACGTCAACACCACATTCGTCCCAGCGTAGGCCGGATCACTGCTCATCCTCCTCCTCGTCATACTCATCATCCAGCGCATCATCCGAATCATTCAACGGCACCTTCGCATCACCCATCACCGACCCCGGATCTTCATTCCCCGGATCGTTGATGAAAGGCAGCCCACTTGGACCTTTTTCTTCCTTGCCTTCAGTTTCGGGAGTCATGGCATACCTCGGGAATTCGGGGGAGTGTATGACGTTCGAAACGCCCTGCCGCCAATCGTTCCCGAGTCCGGTGAGCAGAAACGAAAAACCCGGCACATGGCCGGGTTTCTGTTTAAACATCAATTAATGATGTTTGTTCTTATGCTTGTTCTTGTGTTTATGACCGCCACCGCCGGAATGAGACTTACCGCCATCGTCACCCAGGTTGTTGCCGACCGCGCCACCTGCCGCGCCACCCAAGCCTGCACCGATGGCCGAACCGGTCGAGCCGCCCATGCTGTTGCCGATCACTGATCCGCCAGCGGCGCCGAGGCCGCCGCCAATCGCGGCTTCGGTGCGACTGCGTTTATCCGCGCCGACGGCACTGCCCGCAGCGCCGCCCAAACCTGCACCCACTGCGGCGCCAGTGCTACCACCGAGTTGTCCACCGACCACGTTGCCCAATGCACCACCCAGGCCGCCACCGACGGCGGCCGTGCCGTCGCCGGCAGCCATAGCGCCTTGAGCAACCAGCAATCCGAAAAACAGTGCAGATAATGACAATCGCATTTGAACCTCACAGTTCCCGAAGCGGGACAGTCCGCCCGTACAAGGGCTTATAACCCATTGGAGGCGTTTGCGGGAAAAACGTTCAGCAACGAAAAAGCCCGACATCGAGTCGGGCTTTTTCTGACACGCAATCACTCTCAGTGACGCTTGTGGCCTTTGGACAGGTTGCTGCCCACCGCGCCGCCCGCGGCACCACCCAGACCAGCACCGATGGTAGCGCCATTTCTGCCGCCGAGGCTGTTGCCAATCACCGAACCGCCGGCCGCGCCGACACCGCCGCCAATGGCCGCTTTGGTCCGGCTGCCCTTGCGTGCCGCCACCGCACTGCCCGCTGCGCCTGCTACGCCCGCGCCAATCGCGGCACCGGTGCTGCCGCCCATTTTCTGGCCGACCACATTACCCAGCGCGCCACCCAGACCACCGCCCAATGCCGCAGTGCCGTCGCCGGCAGCCATTGCACCTTGAGCCACGAAAAGGCCAAGAACCAAAGCAGGGAGTGCTAAACGCATGACGAAAACCTCAAAAACAGAGATACAAAAAGGGTCGGGATTTAATGTCGCCAAAGGGCAAAAGTCCAGACGAAACCAAAGCGCAGCGAGCACTTGGCGCCGATTTGACCGCGATTCTGGAAAAGGTTTTACGACAGGCAAAAAAAAGCCCGCTGGGGAGACGGGCTGGAGACTTGCTTTCTAACGGATGGCTTCACCTTAATCCGGACTACGTGAAAAGTTTGTGAAAAAAAACCGAGATCTTTAAACCATTCGCAGAACGTTTCGGAAGCCACCGATCTGACGTAAAAAAACCCCGTTCAATGACGGGGTTTATGTCGAGAAAGCTTATTTTCTGGCCCGCGCCACCTTGGGAAGGAATTTCGCCTTCGGCCCTTTCGGCGCTGCGGATTTGATCTTGGCGTTCTGAATCGTGTCTTCACCAAAGCCCGACTGGTACTCGCTCTGTCCGCAGCGTACGCAGTTGTTGAAGGAAAATTCAGCGCCATCGTCTTCGATATACGGTGCAGTCATGCCCTCTCCCCTTCGTAACAGGTCGACACCGGCAAAACCCTCTCGCCTGAAAAATATCGACCCCTCAGGATTTTGAGACTAGCCGGTCATTACCGGACTTGTGATTCAGATTGACCAACGCCCGACGAATGGCCCGCTAAAATCCAACGCCGCGGCGGCCCGCTCAGCGCAGCTTCACCGCTGTTCCCGTCACAAACACCACAACCATGCCGCCCTTGCCCGCCGGCATGCTGATCTCGAAATCCAGTCCGACCACCGCATCTGCCTGCAAGGCACGCGCTCGTTCCTTGATCTCGTCCGTTGCCTGAATCCGCGCTTCTTTCAATGCCCGCTCCAGTGTTTGCGACCGTCCCCCAAAAAAGTCGCGCATACCGGCGAACATGTCACGGATCACGTTGACGCCTTGCACCGACTCGGCACTGACAATGTCCAGATACGCGGTGATCTGCCGGCCTTCGATGGCGTGAGTGGTGGAGATGATCATGAACGTCGTCCTTTTACTGGCAATAAAGCCGCGATTGTAATGCTCAAACCAGAATCAGCCGACCACATCGCACACGTCGGCAAATTCCAGACACCAAAAACCACAAACCCCCGATTTTCTCTAAGAAAATCAGGGGTTTGTGTTTACTGAATATGGCGGTGAAGGAGAGATTCGAACTCTCGATACAGTTTCCTGTATACACACTTTCCAGGCGTGCTCCTTAAGCCACTCGGACACTTCACCGTATCTCTTCAAACATGTTCTGTCTGTCGAGGCGCGCTAATGTAGTCGAAAGCTTTTCCGATGGCAAACTTTTTTTCAGAATTTTCATGCGGTTAAGAGAAAAAGTGGATTTCCCCGCCGACGAGCCATGGCAAACCGGCCAATCTCCGGTGAGGGCGCTCCTTCTATATAGAAGCAGAATGGCTCACCGCGCTGGCTACACCGGGAAACGGTGACCGGCGGGTCAGTCACGGCGCTTTACCTGGCCTGCGGTGGTGGGTAACGTCTGCCCATCTTTCTTACAAGGAATAGCGTCATGAGTGAGTTGATTTCCTACCACCTCGAAGACGGTATCGCGACCCTGACCTTGAGTAACGGCAAGGTCAATGCCATTTCCCCGGACGTGATTGCAGCGTTCAACGCGGCGCTGGATCAGGCAGTGACTGATCGTGCCATCGTGATCATCACCGGTCAGCCAGGCATTTTGTCCGGCGGCTATGATCTGAAGGTGATGACCGCCGGCCCGAAAGAAGCCGTGGCGCTGGTCACCGCGGGGTCGACTTTGGCCCGTCGTCTGCTTTCTCACCCGTTCCCGGTGATCGTTGCTTGCCCGGGTCATGCCGTGGCCAAAGGCGCGTTCATTCTGTTGTCTGCCGATTACCGCATCGGTGTCGATGGCCCGTTCAGCATTGGCCTGAACGAAGTGCAGATCGGCATGACCATGCACCACGCCGGTATCGAACTGGCCCGTGATCGCCTGCGTCGCTCGGCGTTCCACCGTTCGGTGATCAACGGTGAGATGTTCGATCCGCAAAGTGCTGTGGATGCCGGTTTCCTCGACAAGGTAGTGTCGGCAGAAGAGTTGCAAGGCGCCGCCCTCGCCGCCGCACGTCAATTGAAGAAGATCAACATGACCGCGCACAAGAACACCAAACTGAAGGTGCGCAAGGCGCTGCTGGAAACCCTGGATAACGCGATCATCCAGGATCAGGAGCATCTGGGTTAAACCCGGCTCACGCGATAAAGAAAAGCCCGACCGTCGTGTCGGGCTTTTTCTTACACGCTCGGTTGAACATGCCGTGGCTGCTCTAGGACGCGTCTGACGACCGGCTTGGAAACATGCGCTTAAACATCGGCTTTCTCCGGACTCTATAGTGGCAATTGCCGAAAACAGTGCACATCCGTACACTGCGCCACCTTTTGTCCCGGTGGGGCCTGAAAATGCTGTTCGTGTTTCGTATGTTGTTGATGGGCCTGCACTTTATTCTGGCGGGTGTGCTTGGAGTTGTCCTCGGTCTGTGCCGTCCATTCAATCCGGACAACAGCCGTCTGTGCGCCCGCCTCTACGCTCTGCCAGCGATGTGCATTTTGCGTCTGCGCGTGAAGACCGATGTCAGCGGGTTGATAAACAAGCCCGACAGTTGCGTGATCATCGCCAACCACCAGTCCAATTATGATCTGTTCGTGTTCGGCAATGTCGTGCCGCGCCGTACCGTGTGCATCGGCAAGAAGAGCCTGAAATGGGTGCCGTTGTTCGGGCAACTGTTCTGGCTAGCCGGCAATGTGTTGATCGACCGCGGGAACGCGCAGAAAGCCCGCCAGTCGATGGTTACCACCACGAATACGTTGCAGAACGAAAAGACCTCGATCTGGGTGTTTCCCGAAGGCACGCGCAACCTCGGCGAAGAGCTGCTGCCCTTCAAAAAAGGCGCGTTCCAGATGGCGATTGCTGCCGGTGTGCCGATCGTTCCGGTATGTGTCAGCAGCTACGTCAAGCACATGCGCCTGAACCGCTGGCGCAGCGGGAAAATCCTCATACGCTCGCTGCCGGCAATTCCCACTGCCGGGCTGACCATGGACGACATGCCCATGCTTATCGAGCAGTGCCGCGAGCAGATGCGCGAATGCATCGAAGCGATGGATCGGCAACTACAAGCCGCCTGAAAAACAAACCCGCCCTGTGCGGGTTTTCTTTTGCCGGGTGAACTGTGCAGATTTCACTGACTCTCAAGCAGCGACACGGCTAAGCTGAAGCCTTGTTTCCCTGTCATCTGCCAAGAAGAAGTGAATCACCACCATGGGTCGAGTTGTTGCTGCTGCGGTGTACAGCGCGGGTAAGAAAGTCACCAATATTTCCCTGGATGAAGGCGCGGCCTGGGCTGAAAAGCCCGGTCACTTTGTGTGGATCGGCCTTGAAGAGCCGGACGCTCAGGAACTTTCCAATCTGCAGCGCCAATTCAACCTGCACGAATTGGCCATCGAAGATGCCCTGGAAAAACATAGCCGACCGAAGCTGGAAACCTTTGGCGACGCTTTGTTTATCGTCACCTACTCGCCCATTCGTGAACACGGGATTCTGCAGTTCATCGAAACCCATATCTTCGCCGGCAAGGGCTACATCATTACCGCACGCAACGGTCACTCGGCGTCCTACGCCCATGTCCGCCAACGTTGTGAGGCGCGTCCGCTGTTGCTGGAGCATGGGGAAGATTTCGTACTTTATGCGCTGCTCGACTTTGTCATCGAAAACTATCAGCCCGTGGGCGAAGCGATCCACGCCGAGATTGATGAGCTGGAGCGTAACGTCCTGTGCAGTGCGTTGAACGAGCACGACATTCAGAAGTTGCACGGATTGCGCCGTGATGTCGTGCGTCTGCGCCGCTATGCGGCGCCGATGGTGGAGATCAGTGAGGAACTGCAAAAACTGAGCTTCCCGTTCATCGACAAGAACATGCGCCCGTATTTCCGCGATGTGCAGATCCATGTAACACGGCAGATGGAAGACCTGACGACACTGGCAGACATTGCAAGCCAGACCATCGAGATTGGAGTGTTGCTGGAAGCGTCACGGCAGAGCGTGGTGCAGCGCAAGTTTGCCGCATGGGCGGCGATTCTGGCGTTTCCGACGGCAGTGGCGGGGATTTACGGGATGAATTTCCAGAACATGCCGGAGCTCACCTGGCATTACGGCTATTTTGGCGTGCTGAGTTTTATCACGGTGGGTTGTGTGAGTTTGTGGGCGAGTTTCAAGAAGTCCGGATGGTTGTAAAAGCCAAAAGATCGTCCGATCGCGGCCCGAGCCTTCGGCAACTCCTACAGGTGTACCTGATCCCAATGTAGGAGCTGCCGCAGGCTGCGATCTTTTGATCTGCTGTTAAACAGTTGCTGGCTTGTGCGCCACAAACCGCATCATCCATTCCGCGACCGTAGCACCATGGTGCTCTTGCTCCAGGCTGGCCACGCCCGTGCTGTAAATCTGTGTACCCAAGGCTTCCTGACGCAGATCCAACAACGCGCGCGAGTAGTCGTGAATGAATTCCGGATGCCCCTGGAAGCACAGCACTTGGTCATTGATGTGATAAGCCGCGAACGGGCAGAAATCACTGGAAGCGATGACCGTGGCGTTTTCCGGTAGTGCGGTGACCTGATCCTGATGGCTGATCAGCAGTGTCAGCTCTTCACGCACCGGGCTCATCCACGGCGCCTTGGCCGCCAGTTTGTAGTTATGGGTGCCGACGCCCCAGCCTTGCGTGGCACGTTCACTCTTGCCGCCCAGCAACAGCGCCAGCAGTTGATGACCGAAGCACACGCCGAGCAGCTTGTCGCCACGCTCGTAGCGGGTCAGCAAGTATTCCCTGAGGGTCTCGATCCACGGGTCGGTGCCGAAAGAATCGGCCTTGCTGCCAGTGACCAGATACGCATCGAACGTCAGGTCGTCACTCGGGTATTCGCCCTGCATCACGTTGTACACCGTGAACTCGGCGGCAATCGGTTGCTGCGAGAACAGGCGCTGGAACATCTGCCCGTAACCCTGATATTGATCGACCAGTTCTGGACGCAGGATGTCGGTTTCCAGGATGCAGATGCGTAGCGACATAAAAAATACCTGACACGTGATGGGAATAATGAACACCCCAGAGCCTGCCCTGAAACACCCTGGCAAGGCAAGCCCCGGAATGCTCGTCGCCCTTAGAACATCTCACCTTTTGCCGCTTTATCCAGCAGCAGCGCCGGCGGTGCGAAACGCTCGCCATACTGTTCGGCCAAATACTGCGCGCGGGCGACGAAATCCTTTACTCCATACTGGTTGATGTACTGCAACGCACCGCCGGTCCATGCCGCAAAACCGATACCGAAGATCGAGCCGACGTTGGCATCCGCCGTCGAGGTCAGCACGCCCTCCTCCACACAGCGCACGGTTTCGATGGCCTGCACAAACAGCAAGCGGTCGCGCACATCCTTCGGAGAAATCTGCCCGTCAGCTTTCTCGAAACACGTTTTCAGTTCAGGCCACAAATGTTTCTGGCCGCCAGCCGGATACTCGTAGAAACCGCCACCTGCGGCTTTGCCCGGGCGCTTGTATTCGTTGAGCAGCAAGTCAATCACGGCAAACGCCGGGTGTTCAATCAGCGGTTTCCCTTCTGCTTGTAGGTCCTTGGCGGTTTGCTTGCGGATATGGCTCATCAGGCTGAGGGAAACTTCGTCGGAGATCGCCAGAGGCCCGACTGGCATCCCGGCCTTGCGCGCTTCGGTCTCGATCATCGGCGCGCTCACGCCTTCACCGAGCATGGCAATGCCTTCATTGGTGAACGTGCCGAACACCCGCGAGGTGAAAAAGCCGCGACTGTCGTTGACGACGATCGGGGTTTTCTTGATTTGCAGGACGAAATCAAACCCGCGAGCGAGGGTTTCGTCGCTGGTTTGCGCGCCTTTGATGATTTCCACCAACGGCATTTTTTCCACCGGGCTGAAGAAATGCAGGCCGATGAATTTGCTTTGATCCGGTACCGCCGTCGCCAGCCCGGTGATCGGCAAGGTCGACGTGTTGGAGGCAATCACAGCGTCGGCGCCGACCACTTTCTGCGCCGCCGAAGAGACCCTCGCCTTGAGTTCACGATCTTCAAAAACCGCCTCGATGATCAAATCGCAACCGGACAGGTCAGCATCGTTGTCGCTGGTATGAATCCGCGCCAGCACTGCGTCCCGCTGCGCAGTATCCATCTGACCACGGGCGACTTTCTTGTCGAGCAGCGCCGCCGAATGCGCTTTGCCCTTTTCGGCAGCAGCAAGGTTGATGTCCTTGAGCACCACCTCGATACCCGCCGAGGCGCTGACAAAAGCGATCCCCGCGCCCATCATCCCGGCGCCGAGCACGCCGACCTTACGCGTAACGAACGGCGCAAAGCCCTGCGGCCGCGAGCCTCCTGCGTTGATTTCGTTGAGTTGAAACCAGAACGTGCCGATCAGGTTTTTCGAGATCTGGCCGGTGGTCAATTCTGTGAAGTAGCGGGTTTCAATCAAGTGCGCCGTGTCGAAATCCACCTGCGCGCCTTCCACCGCCGCACACAGAATTTTCTCCGGCGCCGGCAGCGTGCCTTGGGTCTTGGTGCGCAGGATCGACGGCGCAATCGCCAACATCTGCGCGACTTTCGGATTCGACGGCGTGCCGCCAGGAATCTGATAACCCTTCACATCCCAACGTTGCACCGCCGTAGGATTGGCAGCGATCCAGGCACGCGCATTGGCCAGCAGCTCATCGCGATCAGCCGCCAACTCATCGATCAATCCGGCCTGCAAAGCCTGTTGCGGACGGACCTTTTTGCCTTCGAGCAAATACGGCAGCGCCTTCTCGATGCCGAGCATGCGCACCATGCGCACCACCCCGCCGCCACCCGGCAACAAGCCGAGGGTCACCTCCGGCAGACCAAGTTGCACCGACGCATCGTCCAGTGCGATCCGGTGATGACACGCCAGACAAATTTCCCATCCGCCGCCGAGCGCCGCGCCGTTGATGGCCGCGACCACCGGCTTACCGAGGGTTTCCAGGGTGCGCAATTGCCCTTTGAGGGTCAGCACCATGTCGTAGAAGGCTTTGGCTTCAGGCTTGCCGACCTTGATCAGCTCATTAAGGTCGCCGCCGGCGAAGAAGGTTTTCTTCGCCGACGTGATGATGACGCCGGCAATGCTTTCTTTTTCAGCCACAAGCCGGGCAACGCAGGCGGCCATTGCCTCGCGGTACACGGCGTTCATGGTATTGGCGCTCTGGCCCGGCATGTCGATGGTGAGGACGACAATGCCGTCCTGACCTTTTTCGTAACGAATGGCTTCGCTCATAACAAGGTTCCTTGAATTCGGGGCTCAGAGGCGTTCGATGATGGTGGCAATGCCCATGCCGCCGCCGACGCACAGCGTCGCCAGGCCATAGCGCAGGCGCCGGGTTTCCAGTTCATCGAGCAAGGTGCCGAGGATCGCGCATCCGGTGGCGCCGAGCGGATGGCCCATGGCGATGGAACCGCCGTTGACGTTGACCTTGTCCGGATCGACGGCCATGTCCTTGATGAACTTCAACACCACCGAAGCAAACGCTTCGTTGACCTCGAACAGGTCGATGTCTTCCACGCGCAGGCCGGCCTTGGCCAGTGCCTTGCGAGTGGCCGGCGCGGGGCCCGTGAGCATGATGGTTGGATCGGTGCTGGTCACCGCCGTGGCGACAATCCGCGCCCGTGGCTGCAAGCCCAGCGCCCGGCCCTTGGCTTCGGAACCGATCAGCATCAGCGCCGCGCCATCGACGATCCCGGAACTGTTGCCGGGTGTATGGACGTGGTTGATCCGTTCGACATGGCTGTAAACCCGCAGCGCCGTCGCGTCGAAACCCATCTGGCCCATCATTTCGAAACTCGGCTTGAGCTTGCCAAGCCCTTCCAGGGTCGACTCGGCACGAATGAATTCATCGTGATCGAGCAGGATGATGCCGTTCTGATCCTGCACCGGCACCAGTGACTTGTTGAACGAGCCATCGGCCCGCGCCCGTGCGGCTTTCTGTTGCGAGTGCAGCGCGTAGGCATCGACGTCCTGACGGCTGAAGCCTTCGAGGGTGGCGATCAGGTCGGCGCCGACACCTTGTGGGGTGAAGTGGCCGTGCAAATTGGTTTGCGGGTCGAGCGCCCAGGCGCCGCCGTCGCTGCCCATCGGCACGCGTGACATCGATTCGACGCCGCCGACCACCACCAGGTCCTCGAATCCCGAACGCACTTTCATCGCGCCGAGGTTCACCGCTTCCAGACCCGAGGCGCAGAAACGGTTGATCTGCACGCCAGCCACGCTGACGTCCCAATCGGCCACTTGCACGGCGGTTTTGGCGATGTCCGAGCCTTGATCGCCAATCGGTGTGACGCAGCCCAGCACCACATCATCGACCTGGCTGGTGTCCAGCGCCGTGCGCTGTTGCAATGCAGTCAGCAACCCGGCCACCAGGTTCACCGGTTTGACGCTGTGCAGGGCACCATCGGCCTTGCCTTTGCCGCGCGGTGTGCGTAACGCATCGAAAATCAAAGCTTGGGTCATGACGTCCTCGAACCTGTGCGGTGAGTGAATTCTTGTGCTCCCACTCTTGGCTCGCGCACTCAAGTATTCAATGACCACAGCGCTCAATGGTGTTGACGCACACGCTCAGACGGACGGTCATCGGGTATCGGGTGAACCGGTTCAGGTCAGCGAGTTGTCTAGCAAGCGGGCGGCGACGGAGCTGGCAATACGCCTCATGCCTTTTTAATCGCTAACAGCTGGAAGTCCATATGAAATGGATCTAAGCCAAGCGTGACGCGGGCCCTAAGGTAAGACATGTACGTCATGGTCGTCGGGTTTTGCCGAGGCAGGCGTTCTTTAACAGGAAGTGCATCGCTTGCCGTCATGGATATGCAGGCAGGCATCAGGAAATAACAATAAAGGCGGTCAAGCCATGTTCAAACAACCGAAAGTTCGTCAAGCAGGGCTCATTCTTTTCGCCACGACGCTGTTGTTGATTTTGCCGAATCTGACCAAGGTCATCGGCTGAATCGAGCGGCAGATGCTGGTTATCGCCCCTGTAAAATGTGACTGGCTCGCTACCCGGGCCAGCGTGGCTGTGCCAATCTGCGCACTTTCCACGACATGGACGGCGATCATTTGAAAGCGCTCATTGTGTTTGGGGCCTTGCTGCTCAGCATGCCCTTGTCTGCCGCACAGCTGGATTTACAGCTGGGCGCAAACAGCCGCATCTGGCAGACCGAGGAGCTGCTCAAGCATCCTCAGGTGCAAACCCTCACGGTAAAAAACGACGTGTCCTACAAGAAGGACATGACTTATCGGGCCGTGCCCGTGGCGGCGTTGCTGGGCGGAATCAAACCTGAGGATCATCTGCAAGCGGTGGCGCTGGATGGCTTTGCAGCCGAGTTGGCAGCTGCGCCGTTGCTCAACACCCAAGGCGCGCGGGCCTGGCTGGCGATTGAAGACCCCGCGCATCCGTGGCCACCATTGTCGGCGGGCAAGCACAGCGCCGGGCCGTTCTATCTGGTGTGGACCGATCCGCAGGCCGGCAACATCAGCCCCGAGCAATGGCCCTTTGAAGTGGCCAGCATCAAGCGCATGGCACCCGTGGCTGAGCGCTTCCCTGCCCTGTTGCCGGACCCTGCGCTGAAAGCAGATGATCCGGTGAATCAGGGTTTCGCGCTGTTTCAGAAGAACTGCCTGGCCTGCCATCGCTTGAACGGCGCGGGGGATGCGCAGTTTGGGCCGGATCTGAATATTCCGTATAACCCGACCGAGTATTTCGGCGCGGATTTCTTGAAGCATTACATCCGTGATCCGCAGAGTTTGCGCCAGTGGCCGCAGGCGAAGATGCCGGGGTTTTCGGCGGATGTGCTGCCGGAGGGGGATTTGCAGATGTTAGTGGGTTATCTGAAACACATGGTGGGGCGCAAGGCTAAGCACTGATCAACTGTTCCGCACAAAACCCTGTAAGAGCTGCGGCACGCTGCGATCTTTTGATCTTTAAAACAGAATCAAAAGATCGCAGCGTGCCGCAGCTCCTACAGGGGATTTGTGTGAATCCTACTGTTGTTGGACTGAGATGATTGGGGTCGGCGAAACGAACACCTTCGCATGCATTTGCTCGCACCCGCCGCCCCGGCGCATACCGCGTACCGGGCAGGCGTCCAGATAATCCAGGCCCACCGCCAGTTTCAGGTGTCGCTCCGGCCGCGCCAGTTGGTTCGTTACGTCGAAACTGTACCAGGCGTCATCCAGCCAGGCTTCGGCCCAGGCATGACTTGCCAGGTGTTCGCAATCTTCGCTGTACAGATACCCCGAGACATATCGCGAAGGAATCCCAAGACTGCGTGCGCACGCCAGAAACGCATGAGTGTGATCCTGACAAACCCCGGCACGTCCGGCGAAGGCCTCGATGGCGCTGGTGTCGACTTCAGTTGAACCCGGCGTATACGTCATATGCTGGTTCAGACCGTGCATCAAATCGATGAGCGCCGTTCGGTCACGGCGTTGCTTGCAGGACTTCGCCGCGAACGCCCTTAGCGCCTCGTCAGCCTCGGTCAACCGGGTGAAGCGCAGAAACGGCAGCGCCGACTGGCTCTCGTGTTCGGCCTCGCGCAATTCGTCGATATCAACCTGACCACGTGCACCGATGATGATCGCCTCATGCGGCTCGTCCATGGTCAGCACATGCAGAATGTTGCCGAACGGATCGAGTTGCGCGCGCACCGGGCGCGGCAGGTCGAGCTGCCAGCTCAGCACGTGCTGACGCTCGCTGTCGTGCGGGGTCAGCCGCAGGTACTGGATGCTCGCCCGCACCTGATCCTCGTAGTGATAGGTGGTCTCGTGGCTAATCGAAAGTCTCATGCAGCCTCCAGGTAGGAACTGTGAATGGCGTTACCCAACTGGCGCACCAGCGGGATGAATTCGGTCAGCCAGGCGTGAAGGCCTTCCTCGAGAATTTCGTTGATGCCGGTGTAGCGCAGACGCGCGTCCATTTCTGCCGCCAGGCGTTGCGCCGGTCGCCCGTTGGCACCCGGCAACTGCGCGAGAATCTGGTCGATCTCCTCGGTACAGGCGCGCAGCGAACGCGGTACGTCAGCACGCAACAGCAGCAGCTCGGCGACATGCCGGGCACCCGGGGCGTCACGATAGATTTCGGTGTAAGCCTCGAATGATGACAACGCTCGCAGCAACGCACTCCACTGGTAATACGCGTGGGCAGTGCCGTCGCTGACGGCTTCGGCCTGATCACCGGCCATTTCGTAGCGCGCATCGAGCAGCCGCAACGTGTTGTCCGCGCGCTCGATAAAGGTGCCCAGACGAATAAAACGAAACGCATCGTTACGCATGATCGTGCCGTAGGACGCACCGCGAAACAGGTGCGAACGCTCCTTGATCCACTCGCAGAAACGGCTCATGCCGTAGCGGCTCAGGCCCTGCTCGGCGATCCCGCGAATCTCCAGCCACGTGGCGTTGATGTTTTCCCACATGTCGGCAGTGATGCGCCCACGCACCGCATGAGCACTGGCCCGCGCCGCGCCGAGGCAGCTGTAGATGCTCGCCGGATTGGCCGCATCAAGGGCGAAGAAGTGCAGCAGACGTTCGGCATGCAGCGCACCGTGACGCTCCAGATAATCGTCAAGCGTGCCGGTGATCAGCAACGGCATCGCCAGCTCGTGCAAGCCGTCGCCGCGACCGTCCTGCGGCATCAGCGACAGCGAGTAACTGATGTCGAGCATCCGTGCGAGGTTTTCCGCCCGCTCCAGGTAACGCGACATCCAATAAAGATCCGAGGCAGTTCTACTTAACATGGCAAGCTTCCTTCAATCCTCGACCACCCAGGTGTCCTTGGTTCCGCCGCCCTGGGAGGAATTCACCACCAGAGAGCCTTCACGCAGCGCGACACGGGTCAAACCACCGGGTACGACCCGGGTTTCGCGCCCCGACAAGACAAACGGGCGCAAGTCGATATGACGTGGCGCAATGCCGTTTTCGACAAAGGTCGGGCAGGTCGACAGTGACAGCGTCGGTTGTGCGATATACGCGTGAGGTTTGGCTTTGATCCGCTCGCGAAAGGCGTCAATTTCCGCTTTCGTCGACGCCGGCCCCACCAACATCCCGTAACCGCCGGAGCCCTGGGTTTCCTTGACCACCAGATCTGGAAGATTGGCCAGCACGTGGGAGAGTTCAGACGGATTGCGGCATTGCCAGGTCGGCACATTTTTCAGGATCGGTTCTTCATCGAGATAGAAGCGGATCATGTCGGTGACAAACGGATAGACCGATTTGTCATCCGCCACGCCGGTACCGATGGCGTTCGCCAGCACCACATTGCCGGAGCGGTAGGACGACAGCAGCCCCGGCACACCGAGCATCGAGTCCGGATTGAACGCCAGCGGATCGAGGAACGCATCGTCGAGGCGGCGGTAGATTACGTCCACGGCTTTCGGGCCGTCGGTGGTGCGCATGAAGACCTTGTCGTCACGCACGAACAGGTCCGCGCCTTCCACCAGTTCAACACCCATCTCTCGCGCCAGAAACGCATGCTCGAAAAACGCACTGTTGAAGCGCCCCGGCGTCAGCACCACCACGCTTGGGTTATCGATGGGGCTGGAGCTTTTCAGGGTGTCGAGCAACAGGTTCGGATAATGGTCGATCGGCGCGATGCGCTGGGCGGCGAACAGTTCCGGGAACAGACGCATCATCATTTTGCGGTCTTCGAGCATGTAGCTCACGCCGCTCGGAGTGCGCAAATTGTCTTCGAGCACGTAATAGGTGCCGTCGCCATCACGCACCAGATCGACGCCAGAGATGTGCGAATAGATATCGCGGTGCAGATCCAGACCCTGCATCGCCAACTGATACTGCTCGTTGGCCAGCACTTGCTCGGCGGGAATGATCCCGGCCTTGATGATGCGCTGCTCGTGGTAGAGATCGGCGAGGAACATGTTCAACGCCTTGACCCGCTGGATGCAGCCGCGCTCGACGATCCGCCATTCGCTGGAGGGAATGCTGCGCGGAATGGTGTCGAAAGGAATCAGGCGCTCTGTGCCCTGCTCGTCCCCATAGAGCGTGAAAGTAATCCCGGCGCGATGGAACAGCAGATCGGCCTCGCGGCGCCGTTGCGCCAGCAGCTCATCAGGCGTATCGGCCAGCCAACGGGCAAATTCCCGGTAATGCGGGCGAACCAGGCCGCCGGCATCGTACATCTCATCAAAATAGGTGCGGATCATGCCGTACTCCTTGTCACCCGGACCTACAGGCCTTCGCAAGGCCCGTGCCATCGGCATAAACGCTTTGATATCAATTGGTTGGATATTCACGTCGCAGGCACCGCACCATTCCTGTGCGGCAAATGCCCCCACCTGATCGCCCCCGCTTCATTGCGACGCACTGCATCGCCTATCACCAGCATAGTCAGAGTTGATTTCACTGCTTGCGGCTGGCTGCGGATAATCCGCGCATTCGCTGAAAAAACTTCTACGCAGAATTCTTCAGCCCCACTGATCCGCACTGCCAACGCAGCCCGCAAAGCCTTGACCCTGACCGGTTTCCTCTCCTTATCGGTCTTCCCTTTTAGCCACCCTCTGCGGTGGCTTTTTTTTGCCTGCTTGAAACGTTTTGAAAGCAAAAGCAAAAGATCGCAGCCTTCGGCAGCCCCTACAGGTGATTGGGGTAGGCGCTGCCGAAGGTTGCGATCTTTTGATTTTCAGAAACGAAAACGGCCGACCCAAAGGTCAGCCGTTGCTGAACAGTTATTTATTTCAAGAGATCAGTTCAGACGGTAGCGACTGCGCACCTCCTGCTTCACGCCCCAGCCCTCGATGATGCCGCCCAACGGCTCGACCACGGCAGAAAAGCCCTGCTCGAAATCGCCAATATCGTCATAGGTTGCGTACATCACTTTGCTTAATTCCAGAGACCACGCGCCGTCGTCGCGCGCGCTGACCTGGGCATTGATGGATTCACCGCGAAATTTTCCTGCTGCCCTGCGCGCCCGCTCCTCGTCCGGGAAAATCGCGTAGAACTCGATGGGATGGAATCGGGAAAAATCGAAACCGCCTTCTTTCATGCGGCGCAGAACATTGCTGCTGATGTCTTCTTGATAGGCTGTGCTCATGAATCGTCCCCCTCGGATAGATGGATAGACTTTCCGTATTCCCGCCCCGGGCCTTACTGGCCAAAGTACTACTGCAACGTGGTTGCTGCGGGAAACAAGCATGTAGCTGACAAGACCAGACCTTAGCGATCCATTCGCTGATCTCGCTTGCAGAGTAGCCCCAAGATAGAGCCGCTGCCAAGGCCTGGTGCTTCAAGTGACAGGAAGTATTCAGATTGGAGTGATGCTGCGGATTTCGATGGCGTTCTGGGTTTTCAGGTTTTTCACGCCGGCATCGGCGGTGCGCCCTTCTAGATCGTTCAGATCCAGTTCGGCAGCAACGGGCAGGAGCCGCGCCTTGATCAGTCGAGCGGCTTCGTCATCGCTTGGGCATTCCGCACGCTCGAACACCTCATCGACAACTTCACCATGATCGTCCACGAAAGTGACTTTCCACTTTTGCATCGGTGCCTCCTCGATCAAACCCGCAAATGGGCTTACCTCTATCTCGACTTTTAGAGGGATTGATCGTTCAAAAGGAATGCAGCGCGCGAGGATGAAAATAAAAAATTTACTGTCGGAGCTGCCGCAGGCTGCGATCTTTTGACTTTCAGAAACAAGATCAAAAGATCGCAGCCTGCGGCAGCTCCTACAGGCGCACCATGATGTTTAGTCGTTGCTTGGCTTGTTGATCGCCTGCAATACGTACTGCGGCATTGCAAACGCGCCGATGTGGATTTCCGGGTTGTAGTAGCGGGTGACGATGCTGCTGCCGATGAAACGCTGTTGCAGGGTTTCACGGCTCAGCTTGCGGTATGCCGGGTTGGTCGAGCCCCAGGCGAAGGTCATCGAACCGCCGATGTAGGTCGGCACCGCCGCTTGATAGAAATGCCAGTCCGGGAACAGGCTGCGCAGGCGACCGGCGGTGGTTTTGACTTCTTCGATCTGCATGAACGGCGTGCCGTTCTGGGTCACGAGGATGCCGCCTTCGTTCAGGCAGCGATGGCAGGCCTGATAGAAGTTTTCCGAGAACAGCACTTCGCCCGGGCCGATCGGGTCGGTAGAGTCGGAAATGATCACGTCGAATTTTTCGGTGGTCGTGGCGACGAAGCGCATCCCGTCATCAATCACCAGATTCAGCCGTGGATCGTCGTAGGCGCCCTTGGAATGCTCCGGCAGAAACTCTTTGCACATCTCGACCACGGTGCCGTCGATCTCGACCATGGTGATGTGCTCGACGCCCGCATGCTTGGTCACTTCGCGCAGCATGCCACCGTCACCACCACCGATGATCAGCACGCGCTTGGCGGCGCCATGGGCGAGGATCGGTACGTGGGTGAGCATTTCGTGGTAGATGAATTCATCGGCTTCGGTGGTCTGGATCACGCCGTCCAGTGCCATCACCCGGCCCATGCGCGGGTTCTGGAAGATCACCAGGTGCTGGTGTTCGGTGCGCACTTCATGCAGCAGTTTTTCCATGCGAAAACGCTGGCCGTAACCTTCGTAGAGGGTTTCCAGGTACTCGCTGGTTTTGGTGACGGTCATGGTCAAGTGCTCCGATGAATGCACGGGCGTTGCTCGTGGAGACGATTGCCCGGGAAAGGCGCGCATTCTACGTTGCCGAAGATGACAGGTCGAACCTCACTTCATCGGCTGAACACAAGCCCCTGTAGGAGCTGCCGAAGGCTGCGATCTTTTGATCCTGATTTTAAAAAACAACATCAAAAGATCGCAGCCTTCGGCAGCTCCTACAGGGTAGTGCGTCAGATCCGCACGCTGCCCCGTGGCCCGGCAATCGCCCAGATGATCAGGCCCAGCACTGGCAGGAGGATGATCAGCAGCACCCAGACGATTTTCATCCCGGTGGAGACGCCGCTTTTCAGCACATTGATGATGGCCCAGATATCGAGGGCAAGAATGATCAGGCCAATCAGACCGTTGAACGTGGAACCCATGGTGTCGCTCCAGAATAGTGGCATGCACTTTTAGGATAGACGGTCGCGTGCAGGGTTCCCTTTTATTGTGCTCAAACGTGAACGGCGACCTTCAAGGCTTCCAGAGAAGGCGCAGCGGCAATGCCGACTTGCGCGCACAACTCGAGGACTCGCGGCACGTCGTTGCCGTAGACCAGCACCACTTGCAGCTCGTCGTCGAGCAACTGGCTGAAGTTCATCAGCGTGTAACCGCCATTTTCCTTGTTCAGGCTGCTCATCTGCACCTGAATGCGGTTGAGCGCAGTCAGCGCTTCGGTTTTGGCCAGTTGCTTGGGCTTGAGGTTGAAGTCCACGGTCGGGCCGAACGAGGCGACGATCTGAGCGAACAGGTCGACGTAGGTGTCAGCCTGGAACAACACGGTTTCCGGCAGGCTGCCGACCACAACCCACTCGCCCAATGCGATCGGGAAAGTGTCGTCGTAGTTGATGTCCGGGTTGGCCGCCAGAAAAGCGCCGGCATCGGCGTAGGCCTGGGCAGCTTCGTCCGCCACTTTCAGGATCTCGTCCTCGCCCATACAGCCGGAGCTGATTTTGCTGATGAGTTCGACGAGTGCGGCTTTCATGAGGGCGGATCCTGTGGCGAAGATGGATTTTGAGGGCGCGGAGGATAGCGCACAAAGCAAAAGATCGCAGCCTTCGGCAGCGCCTACATGATTGCGCGCATCGCCGGTGATCTGTGTAGGAGCTGCCGAAGGCTGCGATCTTTTGAGGCCCGTCAGGCCAGCAATTTCTCCAGCTGCGCCGTAGTGTCAACCGCACCCATGGTCCGCGCCGCATCGACCGCTGTAACGCCATTGGCATCCTTGGCTTTCGGGTCGGCGCCCTTGCTGATCAGGTAGTCAACGATCTCAACACGGTTGAACATCGCCGCCATCATCAGTGCAGTCCGGCCATCAAAGGACGAGCCTTCGATTTCCGCGCCCGCCTCTACCAACGCCTTGACCACTGCCAGATCACCTTTGAACGCCGCGCCGGCAATCGGACTCTGGCCGTTGGCATTGCGCATCTCGGGATCAGCCTTGTGTTTAAGCAGCACTTGCACTGCGTCGACATGGCCGTAATAGCTGGCAAGCATCAGCAAGGTATCGCCCTTGCTGTTTTTCAGGTTCACCGGCAAACCGGCGCTGACCAGTCGATCGAGCATCAGCGCATCACCGTCGCGCGCCTTGTTGAAAACCTGCTCGGAGAATTCGGCAGCTTCTTCAGGGGTCATCTGGCGGCTTTGGTCGGACATGGGGCAACTCCACTTCGGTCAATCGGAAAGCCGACAGTTTCCCGAGCGCGACGATGGCTGTCACCCCCTTTTTCTGAAATTTACCCATAGCCAGAATCAATAGCGGTATTTGCCCTGATGAATTTCAGCCAACACTTCATCGGTCACCTGCACATAGGTTTGCGTGCCGGGTAGCCAGGCGAATATCGGATCGTCGCCTGTCTGGCCGGGGTCGAAGCCTTCATTTTTCAGGCGGGTTTTCTGATATTTGAAAGTGCCGGTGGTTTCCATTTTTACCTTCACCCGCAAAAACAACGGCACCGCATAGGCCGGCAGACGTTGCCGGGCGAATGCCAGCAACTCGGCGAAATCCAGTGTCGCGAGGGATTCAGCCGGGGTAATCGCCGCCATTCCCGCGCGGCCGTTGGTATTGAGAATTTCCACCCCGTACGCCACTGCTTCGCAAATATGCGGATGTTGCAGCAGCAGGTTTTCGACTTCAGTGGTCGAGACGTTTTCGCCCTTCCAGCGATAGGTGTCGCCGAGGCGATCAACAAACTGGGCATGACCGAAACCGATGTTGCGCAGCAGGTCGCCGGTGTTGAAAAAGCGATCGCCTTTGCTAAACACATCGTGCAGCACAACCTTGGCGGTCTTCTGCGGATCGGTATAACCGTCCAGTGGCGCCTTCTCGTCGATCCGCGCCAGCAGCAAGCCCTGCTCGCCCTTGCCGACCTTGCGCATGAAACCGTCAGCACTGCGGATCGGCTGGCCGCTGTCATGGTCGTAAGCCACCAGCTCCCAGGCCATCAGCGAAAAACCGATGGTGTTGTCGAAGTTGAGAATGTTGGTGAATCCGATATTGCCGTCGCTCGCCGCGTACAGCTCGCAGATGTGCTCGACGGCAAAGCGGGTCTTGAACTCGGCCCAGGCGCCGGGGCGCAGGCCGTTGCCGATCATCTTGCGCACGCCGTGACGGTTGTCGTCGGCGCTGGCCGGTTGATCGACCAGATAGCGGCACAACTCGCCGACGTAACCAATGGTGGTCGCGCGATAGCGGCGCACGTCGCTCCAGAACTGACTGGCGCTGAATTTACGGCGTATCGCAAAACCCGATGCGCCGTTGATCGCCGAGCCCCAGCACACACACAAACCCGTGGCGTGGTACAGCGGCAAGGTGCAGTAGACGACATCGTCGGGGCGCATGTTCAGCGCGATCATGCCGAAGCTGGTCGAACTGCGCATCCAGCGACCGTGCTTGAACACCCCGGCCTTGGGCAGGCCGGTGGTGCCGGAGGTGTAAATGTAGAAACACGGGTCGTCGAAAAATACCTGTTGGCTGCTTGGCGGATTTTCACTGGAAGCATCGACACTGGCGCTGATCAGGTTGACGTAGCCTTCGGGGGCAATGCCCGGGTGGTTGCTGGTGTCCTGATCGGCGACAAACCAGCTGCGCTGCGCTGCGATCGAGACCTGATCGCGCACCGCTGCGAACGCCGGCAGCAGTTCTTCGCCGACCACAATCGCCACCGGCGCCACCAGATTCACGCTGTGAATCAGCGTGTCACGGGTCAGCGAAGTATTGAGCAACGCGCTGACGGCACCGACCTTGGCCAGTGCCAGAATCGTCACCAGCAACTCCGGGCGATTCTCGATAAAAACCGCGACCACATCGCCCTTGCCGATGCCTTGCTCGCTCAGATAGTGGGCGATGCGATTGGCCCACTGGTTGACCTGTGAATAACTCAGCGCCACCTCTCCCTGCAACAACGCCGGGCCATCGGGGTTGCGCAGAGTCGCTTGTTCGAACGTCCAGCCAAGGCCACAGCTTTGGGTCGGATCCGTGACGTTGGCGACCTTCATGCCCTTGACCACTCGGGGAATGGCCTTGGCAATCATCGGCAGCTTGCGGAGCATCATGCCCCAGGTAATCGTGTCGCTTGGCGCGTGACTCATGGAAGCTCCCCGTTCGACCTTCGCGTGGTGGCCGATGTTTTTTTATTGTCGGGCTGATGCGACCGACGCATTCGAGCGAGGGTCGAGACTGAAAGTACGTCAGCGCTTCTCGGGCTGTACACGCGGTTTTTGCAATGTTTTGTATCCGCCCGGGCGGTGGCGATGTCGATGATTCAGAAAAGCTCGATTGGTTCCGTTAATTCCTGAACGATCCCGCAAAATGCAGGATGCACGATGGCCATTCATGCAGTTTGCACGACACCAGAAAATCATCTTGTTCTTAAGCCATTGATTTATAACAGTTTTATTTTTATCCGATGCTGGCACAATCACTGCAACCTCCTTTGCATGCTTGCCATTCAAGTGCATACGGAGCTGAAAACATGAGCCTGATTCAAGAGAAATTTACCTCCCTATTCTCCAACTTCGACGTCACCACCTCGCCGCGTCCCGATGGCGGGATTTTGCTGACGCTGCGTAGTGCCGACGGCAAAGTGTTCAAACGTGCACTGACGTATCAGCAACTGCATGCCGGCGACCAACTGTCGTGGGCGATCAGTGCGATTCGTCGTGACCTGGCCGAACAGGCCAGCGAGTTGCCGCAGATTGCGATGCTGCAGAGCCAGCAGCGTTTTGCCCTGCCGACTTATCACTCGCTGTAACTGCTTAAGAACTCGTTAAACAAAACAGGCCGTGGAGCTTTCGCTTCACGGCCTGTTTTTTTGTGCTCAGATTTATCCAGGAGCTGCGGAACGCTGCGATCTTTTGATTTTTTTAAGAACAAGATCAAAAGATCGCAGCGTGCCGCGGCTCCCACAGTGTTTTGCGTAGACGTCAGAACGCTTCCGGTTCGATTCCGGTGAAGCTGTCGACGGTTACGTGACCCGCCAACTCCCCGCCTTCGCGGGCCAGACCGCAGGTCTGCATACCGGCAGACTGAGCGGCATCGAGCTCTTCGACGATGTCCGACAGAAACAGAATCTGCGCAGGCTCAACCGCAATTGCCTGTTGAATGTTCGTGTAAGACTGCGTCTCACGTTTCGGTCCCGACGTGGTGTCGAAATAGCCGCTGAACAGCGGCGTCAGATCACCCGCTTCCGAGCAGCCGAAGATCAGCTTCTGCGCCTGGATCGAGCCCGACGAGTACACAAACAGTTGATAACCGGCCGCGTGCCAGCGTTGAAGTGCTTCAACGGCATCCGGGTAAACATGCCCTTTCAACTGCCCGGCCTGATAACCCTGCTCCCAGACCATGCCCTGCAACGCTTTGAGCGGCGTGGCTTTGCGGTCTTCGGCAATCCAGCTCAAAAGGATTTCAACAACCCGCTCAACATCGGCCTGCGGCTCATTGCTGTCACGGCGTACGGCGTCGAGTTGCTCCGCGACATCGGCACGCTCAGCGTTCTGGCGCACGAATTCCGGCAGGTGTTTGGCCGCGTACGGAAACAGCACGTCGAAGACGAAACTGACCGCGCTGGTGGTGCCTTCGATGTCGGTGAGGATGACTTTGATCGACATGGGCTCAGTCCTCCAGACGCGGGAAGCGACCGGCGATGTCTTCGCCGGTGAAATTGGCAACCCAGCCGTCCGGGTTGTTGAACAGGCGAATCGCGACAAAGTGCGGATGCTCGCCCATGTCGAACCAGTGCTTGGTGCCGGCGGGTACCGAGATCAGGTCATTCTTCTCGCAGAGTACGGCGTAGACGTAATCGTCGATGTGCAGAGTAAACAGCCCACGGCCGGCGACGAAAAATCTGACTTCGTCTTCGCCGTGGCGGTGTTCTTCGAGGAACTTGGCACGCAGTTCGGCTTTTTGCGGATGGTCGCTGTTGAGGCTGATGACGTCGACGGTGATGTAACCGCGCTCGGTCATCAGTTTGTCGATCTGCTCTTTATAAGCGCTGATCACCTCTTCCTGCGTGGCGCCGGGCTGGATCTTCGCGGTGGCTTGCCAGCGGTCGAAGCGCACGCCCTGCTCGGCCAGAGTCGAGGCGATGTCTTCGAGATGGGTCAGCACCTTGTTCGGAATTTCAGGGCTGGAAACGTGATAGACGGACAGGCTGCTCATTGGGGCAATTCCTCGGTATCGGCCTTGCCGTCCGGTTCTTACAGACCGGTCGGGCACAGCATTTCATCAGGCAAATGGGCGACTTCGGGTGAAGTCAGCCTTGGCGGTTCATGACGCTGCGGGTTTTCAACTCGCATTCAAACAGGAATTCAAAGGCTTCGATCTGGCGCAGTGCATCGCTCATCTGCGCACCCCAGGTGTAGAGGCCGTGACCGCGAATCAGATAACCGACGCAATCGGGATGGGCGTCGAGCCAAGGCTGCACCTTGGCAGCGAGGCGCGCAATGTCCTGATCGTTGTCGAAAATCGGCACGCGCACCCGGGATTCATGGGTCGAGATGCCGCTGAAGGCTTTTTGCAGTTCGTAGTCTTCGAACTCGATAAAGTCTTGCGGGGTCAGGCGCGACAGCACCGTGGCATTGACCGAATGAGTGTGCAGCACCGCACCGATCTCCGGGCGCCAGCTGTAGAGCTGGGTGTGCAGCAAGGTTTCGGCGGACGGTTTTTTGCCCGGCTCCAGGCTGTTACCGGACAGGTCGGTGGCAAGCACATCGTCCAGTCCCAACTGACCCTTGTGCTTGCCGGACACGGTTAACAACGCTTCGCTGGCCGACAGGCGCGTCGAATAATTGCTGCTGGTGGCCGGTGACCAGCCGCGACCATAAAGGAAACGCCCGGCGTCGACGATTTGCTGGGCGAGTTGTTCACGCGTAAGGCTCATGGCCTGTCCTCTTGCATCCGTGTGGCAATGATAACGGCAGCCGCGAGCGCCGCGAGACTGGCAATACTAAAGGTCAATGTCGCCCCGAGGGCATTCCAGCTGTAGCCGGAATACAACGCGCCCAGCGCACCGCCGGTGCCGGCCAGTGCCGCATACAGCGCCTGGCCCTGCCCCTGTTGACGCGCACCGAAGCTACGTTGCACGAACTGGATGGCAGCGGCGTGAAAACTGCCGAAAGTCGCCGCATGCAGAACCTGCGCAAACAGCAGAACCCAGAGAAACTCGGCGAACGAACCTAGCAGTAACCAGCGCAGGGCCGCCAACAGAAAACTGGCCAGCAGCACCCGGCGTACTGAGAACCGCGCCAGAATCCGGCTCATGGCCATGAACATCAGTACTTCAGCGACTACACCGACCGCCCAGAGCATGCCGATCACGCCTCGTGTGTAACCGAGTTTTTCCAGGTGCAGCGTCAAAAAGGTGTAATACGGGCCGTGGCTCATTTGCATCAGCGCCACGCAGCCGTAAAACGCGAGCACGCCAGGGCTGCGCAATTGTTTGAGAAAGCCCTCCCCGCCCGGTCGGTTACCCTGCGCCGGTTGCGCGTTCGGCACCCACAAACTGCTGAGGACGATGCCGGCCATGATCAACACCAGCGCCGCTGGGTAGATGTCAAGACTGAGCCATTCGAACAGACGCCCCAAAGCGACCACGGTGATGATGAAACCAATCGAGCCCCACAGGCGGATCTGGCTGTAACGCGAGGTCTGGCCCTGTAAATGCGCCAGTGTGATGACTTCGAACTGCGGCAACACCGCGTGCCAGAAGAACGCGTGCAAAGCCATGACCATCGCCAGCCAGGCGTAGCTCTTGCTGACGAAAATCAACGAGAAGGTCAGCAACGTGCACACCGCGCCGAAGCGCACGATGGCCAGACGTTTGCCGGTGTAATCACCCAGCCAGCCCCAGATGTTTGGCGCCACACAGCGCATCAACATCGGGATTGCCACCAGTTCGCCGATGCGCGCGGCGCTGAACCCGAGATGATCGAAGTACAGCGCCAGAAACGGCGCCGTCGAACCGAGCAAGGCGAAATAGAACAGATAAAAACTGGACAGCCGCCAGTAAGGAAGCGCCGCCACGCCCTTCAAGCCGCAGCGGCTTTGATATCTGCCATCAGAGCTGACCCAGCACCGGCGTGTTTACGCGCACATCGGCGTTCTGCCCACGGTGACGCAACAGGTGATCCATCAGCACGATGGCCATCATCGCCTCGGCAATCGGCGTGGCGCGGATACCCACGCAAGGGTCGTGACGGCCCTTGGTGATCACATCGACCGGGTTGCCATCGACATCAATCGAACGGCCCGGGGTGGTGATGCTCGATGTTGGCTTGAGTGCCAGATGCGCAACGATCGGCTGACCGGACGAGATACCGCCGAGAATGCCGCCAGCGTTGTTGCTGAGGAAACCTTCCGGGGTCATTTCATCACGATGCTCGGTGCCGCGCTGGGCAACGCAGGCGAAACCGGCGCCGATTTCCACGCCTTTGACCGCGTTGATGCTCATCAGCGCATGGGCCAGTTCGGCGTCGAGACGATCAAAAATCGGCTCGCCCAGTCCCGGCATCACGCCTTCGGCGACCACGGTGATTTTCGCTCCGACCGAATCCTGATCACGACGCAACTGGTCCATGTAGGCTTCCAGCTCGGGGACTTTGTCCGGGTCAGGGCTGAAGAAGGCGTTCTCTTCAACCGAATCCCAGGTCTTGAACGGGATTTCGATCGGGCCGAGCTGGCTCATATAGCCACGAATGACGATGCCCTGGGTGGCGAGGAATCTCTTCGCAATCGCACCCGCCGCCACACGCATCGCGGTCTCGCGCGCCGAGCTGCGGCCACCGCCACGGTAGTCGCGCTCGCCGTATTTGTGGTGATAGGTGTAGTCGGCGTGAGCCGGGCGGAACAGATCCTTGATCGCCGAGTAGTCCTTGGACTTCTGGTCGGTGTTGCGGATCAGCAGGCCAATCGAGCAACCGGTGGTGCGCCCCTCGAACACGCCGGAAAGGATTTCGACTTCGTCGGGCTCTTGGCGCTGGGTGGTGTGGCGGCTGGTGCCGGGCTTGCGGCGATCGAGGTCGCGTTGCAGGTCTGCGACACAAATCTCCAGGCCCGGCGGGCAGCCGTCGACAATGGCGACCAACGCCGGACCATGACTTTCGCCAGCGGTGGTGACAGTGAACAACTTGCCGTAGGTATTGCCGGACATGCAGGACGCTCCGTGAAATCAAACCCGAATTCTTGATGCGCGCCAGTATACGCAGGCTAACCCAGTAGTTCATCCTCGAACCTTAGTGGTGCTGGTGAGTCCAACCGGCACCTTGGCGAATGATGGCGTGATGATGCTGCGAGTTCTGATCTTGAGTCTTACCCTCTTTACTGGCTTTGCCCAGGCGACTGTCCTACAGCGCCCGATGTCTCTGGACACCGGCAGCGGCGAACTTTTCGGCTCGCTGTTGCTGCCAAAATCCGACAAGCCTGTGCCGGTTGTCCTGATCATTTCTGGCTCAGGTCCTACGGATCGTGACGGAAACAACCCTGACGGCGGCCGCAACGACAGCCTCAAACGGCTGGCCTGGGTCTTGGCCAAACACAACATCGCCAGCGTGCGTTACGACAAGCGCGGCGTGGCTGCGAGCCTGGCGGCGACGCCGGATGAGCGCAATCTGTCTGTCGAGGCCTACGCGGCCGACGCGGTGGCGTGGGGACAAAAGCTCAAGGCTGATCCGCGTTTCGGTCAACTGATTCTGCTCGGTCACAGTGAAGGCGCGCTGATCGCCACCCTCGCTGCGCCAAAAGTAGACGCGGCCGCCGTGATTTCCTTGTCCGGCAGTGCCCGGCCGGTCGATCAGGTGATCCGCGAGCAACTGGCCCGCAGCCTGCCGCCGCCGCTGATGCTGCGCAGCAATGAACTGCTCGACAGCCTCAAGGCCGGTCACGTCGATGACAACGTACCGGCGCAGCTGCAAGTGATATTCCGTCCGAGCGTGCAGCCGTATCTGATTTCGCTATTCCGTCAGGATCCCGCTAAAGCGTTCGCACAATTGCCAATGCCGGCGCTGATTGTCCAGGGCAGCAATGACATGCAGGTCGGTACCGAAGACGCGAAATTGCTCAAGGCTGCCAAACCCGATGCCGAACTGGTGGTGATCGAAGGCATGAACCATGTGCTGCGCATCGTGCATAACGACATGAAGCGGCAATTGGCCTCCTACAAGGATCCAAACTTGCCGCTGGCTGCGGAGCTTGGTGCGCAAATCATCGAGTTTATTGACGGACTTCGCACCCGTTAAGCCTCAACTGGGGGCGTTTCAGGCAGTTTTCCCGCCTGATCCCCCTCCAGTCCTGAAGAAAACGGCCGATAAGCCTTTGTCGCCAGCGCAATAGCTGGTGACAAGCAGGGCTTGGACAGGATCTCGCCGTTATGACTGATACGCAGACTTCACCCGACACCACCGCTGAAAAAGACGCACCGCCAGCGGTCGAGCTGCCGTGGGCGGATGTCCACGCCGAGCACCACAAGATGCTCCGCCTGGCCCCCTTGCAGACCGACCGCAACACCGGTGGCCGGCCGCTGCGCTTTGTCGAGTTCGGTTACGCCGAACGCAACAGCAAAGAACAAAGCCTGATGCGCATGGCGATCAAGTTGCCTGGCCAGCGCGTGCGCAAAGAACAGAATCTGCTCGATGTGTGGGTCAATCACACCACCAAACGTGTGCATTTCGGCCCGGACAGCGGCTTGCAGATCGAACCGTTGAACCGTGGCATCGGCCGTTTCGTCGCTGCGCAAGGCATCAACTGGGCGAAAAAACGCTGGCCCACCTACACCGTCGACGGCATGGACTTGAACAACAAGGACGCGTTGAACGAGGACACTCGCCTGCGTCGCGATCATTTCCTGCGCGTGCATGGTTTTGATGTGGCGTACGCCGATGCGCAGCATTTGAAGGGCAGCGTCAAGGAAGTGCAGGTCGGTGACTTGCTGGGTGACTGGAACAGCGAAAAGCTGCAAGTCGTCGAAATTCTTGAAGCGGCGCAGATGCTTCAGCAGGCTGAGCAGAATCTGGCCGAGCAGGAAGTGAAGCTCAAAAAGCAGGAAGACAAGGTCAGCAAGTTCAAGCGCGAAGACGCTGGGCTGCGGTTCACCATTACGTGTCTGGTGGCGTTCGCGGTGTTTCAGGCGGGGTTGTTGATCTGGATTGCGACACACCGGTAGATCAAAAGATCGCAGCCTGCGGCAGCTCCTACACGGGGATGGTGTACACCTGCCGAAGGCTGCGATCTTTTGCTTTTAAAGGGTTATACGCGTGACGCGAACAGCGCCTGATGATCGCGGCACTGCTCTGCGGTCAGCATGAACACGCCATGCCCGCCGCGCTGGAACTCAAGCCAGGCAAAATCGACTTCCGGGTACAGCGCATCAACGTGCACCTGGCTATTGCCGACTTCAACAATCAGCAAACCCTTCTCGGTCAGATGATCCGCCGCTTCGGCGAGCATCCGTCGCACCAGGTTCAGACCGTCATCACCGCAGGCCAGACCCAACTCCGGTTCGTGTTGATATTCGTCCGGCATGTCGGCGAAATCTTCGGCATCCACGTAAGGCGGGTTCGACACGATCAGGTCGAAACGCTGACCCGGCAATCCATCAAAGCCATCGCCCTGCACGGTGTACACGCGCTCATCGACGCCATGGCGTTCGATATTCTGATTGGCCACTTCCAGCGCTTCGAACGACAGGTCCGCCAGCACGACTTCAGCGTTCTGGAACTCGTAAGCGCAGGCGATACCGATGCAACCGGAGCCGGTGCACAGGTCAAGAATTCGCGCAGGTTCATCGCCGATCCAAGGCGCAAAACGGTTTTCGATCAGCTCGCCAATCGGCGAACGCGGAATCAACACACGCTCATCGACAATGAACGACATGCCGCAGAACCACGCTTCACCCAACAGATAAGCCGTTGGAATGCGCTCTTCGATGCGGCGTTTGAGCAGGCGTTGCAGATTAACCAGCTCATCGTCTTCCAGCGCGCAATCCAGATAGCTATCGGCGATTTCCCACGGCAGGTGCAGAGCCCCCAGCACCAACTGGCGGGCTTCGTCCCACGCATTGTCGGTGCCATGGCCGAAAAACAGATCCTCCCCATGGAAGCGGCTGACGGCCCAACGGATATGGTCGCGCAGGGTACGAAGTCGGGAAGTGATCACGGGGCAGAACTCCAGAAAAAACGACTGGCGATTCTACCAGCCAAAACGCGCTACGACGACGCAGGAAAAACACCGGGCCGACCGTAGGACTGTTCTGTTTTTCTTATCCGCTATTGAACAGAACGTGTAACTTGACAAGGCTGCAGGCCAATAACGACGGTGCCTACGATGGTAGCGATTCACAGAACCGCTCAGCCAGAGGACAATGCCGCAAAAGCCCCACCCCAAGGAGCCCCAGAATGTCCGTTCCAAAAACGATGTTTCAACTCAGCGGTCGCGGTTACGCAGCGGCCACACTGAGCCATGCGACCGTGGTCATCATCGATGCCCAGAAAGAATATCTCAGTGGCCCGCTGGCCCTGAGCGGCATGGACGCGGCCGTCGCAAACATCAAACAAGTGGTTGCCGCAGCCCGTGCAGCCGGTCGGCCGATTGTGCACGTGCGTCACCTCGGCACCGTCGGTGGCCTGTTCGACCCGCAAGGTGAACGCGGCGAATTCATCCCCGGCCTTGAGCCGCAAGGTGATGAAACCATCATCGGCAAACTGCTGCCGAGCGCGTTTCACGGCACTGAATTGCTCGATCGCCTGCAAAACCTCGGCTCGCTGGACCTGATCGTTTGCGGCTTCATGAGCCATTCCAGCGTCAGCACCACCGTGCGCGCAGCGAAGAACCTGGGTTTCCGCTGTACCCTGGTTGAAGACGCTTGCGCCACCCGTGACTTGCCGTTCAAGGGCCGTGTACTCAGCGCCGAACTCGTACAGGAGGCGGAAATGGCGATCATGGCCGACAACTTCGCCACGCTCGCTTTGACTCAAGACCTGATCTGATCGCCGCTTGATGAGCGGCTCATGCCGCCGCTCATCCGCAAAAGCCTCTCATTTGCCGCAAATGCCATAGCCTCAGGAACAACCCGGTCAACTCCCGGTCGAAGGGCCGATACCATTGAGGAAGGTCGGAATGAAGTTATCCGATGGATTTGACGCACGCCGCTTGCGGCCCAAAGGCCAAAGCAACTGGCGTTTTCGCTTCGGCGCAGCATTCGCCGCCATTCTGGCGACGTTTGGCGTGCTGCTGGCGATGGCCGGTGCTGCCAGCCTGCTGGGACGCCCGCCGGCGCTCGGTGACTTGAACGCCACGCCCATGGGCTCGGCGATTATTCTGGCGGTCGGTTTGCTGTTTCTGTATTTCGGTGTCGCCCTATGGCGTCGCTGCCGCCGTCGCGCACGGCAATCGCGGGAACTGAACATGTCCCCGCACCTGATGAAAAAACACGACTGATCGACGGCCTGGCTTTTTGCCGGGCCGTTTTGTTTCGACTTGGGTAAACTGGCCGCCCTTCGCGGAGGCTGACATGCAAGACGACGATTTTTCCCTGTTCAAAAACGAGCTGCGCGGCGTCAAGCCGATCAAGCACGATCGCGCCGACACCGGCAAACCCAAGACTGACCGCGCCCAGATCGCCAAGCTGCGCCAATCGGCCACCGTGCGCACCGACCAAGCTACCGTTGACGGTCTGTCGGATCAGTTCGTGATCGACGTCGGCCCGGAAGACGAGCTGATGTGGGCTCGCGACGGGGTTCAGGAAAGTCAGATGCGCAAGCTCAAGGTCGGGCAGATCCCGTTCGAAGGCAGCCTCGACCTGCACGGCATGAACGTGGAAAAGGCCCGGGAAACCCTCTGGGCGTTCCTCGCCGAAGCGACCAAATTCGAAATCCGCTGCGTGCGCGTCACCCACGGCAAGGCTGTGCGGCTGGACGGCAAGCGGCCAATGATCAAAAGCCACGTCAACACCTGGTTGCGCCAGCACGCGCAAGTGCTGGGTTTCTGCTCATGTCAGGCCAAACATGGTGGCGCCGGCGCGGTTTACGTGATGCTCAAACGCACCATGATGGAAGGCCGCGACGAATAATCGCGTCACACCGAACTTGCAGGGGCGTGTCCGCCACCGTACCCTTGCCCTTTGCGAAAATCCCCACAGGTAGTTTCATGTCCTTGGAACAGAATTACACCGCCATGTTTCGGGGTATTCCGTAAGTTGTCAGGGGCAATGAAATCAAGAGGTTAGCCCTCAGAACAACCAGGCATCCGATGCCAAGGCGCAGTGAATGGTACAGAAATTGGTACGGAATCTGTGATCAATAAACAACTTAAATGCCCCGAATCGTCAACGATGATGCGGGGCTTTTACTTTGGTGAGGACCAATCTAGCAAAGCTTTCAGCAGCAGCTTTCGGCAAAAAAATACCCACGAGATGACTTTTGTTATCTTGAGAAGCGGATCGACATTTTTTGACCATCAGACGCGACAATGTGAGGACAGATCGTGCAGGCAAAGGAAGAACCAAATAGCACTGTAAACGCGAAGCCTATAACCGATGAAGAGTTCTATCGCCTATATAAACCAGTGCGAAACACATTGCGTTTGTATGAGCCTCTTAGCGTTCTGTCAGCCTCCTTGGGCGTCCTTTTTCGCCCAGAAGCAAAACAGGTGGATCAAATCAGAAAGCAGCCTTGGATTCACCTAGTTCTGCTCAAATGGGCGTTCATGGATGAAGAGGTAGTTCGAAGAGGTCGACCAAAAATAAATGAAGCCCAGTTTGATCGCCTTTTGAATAGGGTTTACAAATTATCGTGGGTCGGCAGAAAACCTAGTCAATTTGAAGACCTAACTCTTTTTTTTCGAGCCGTAGCTGCTCAACAGTTCCTGTATCAGCAATCTATAAACTTGGATGCAGTTGCGCGTCAAAATGAACTATTTTTGGATGTCAGCTTTGATCATTTTTTTCAGACAGCGTTTCTTAAAGTCGCTGGCCTACCACTTGCGTCTTTTGTAAAAATATCCTTATGCCTCATGAGCCACTTTATGGACGAAGACTCACCTCCTGTTTTTAAGCGGGATTTCTTCGCGCCAATCGAGCATGAGATTGCCCCTCAAGATGTGGATGCATTTCTAAGGAATATATCGATAAACATAGGTGATTTGCCCGGCAAGCTACGCGCATCAGACTCAAAGAGGCGTCGGGTTACAGAATTTCTTGAGGAGACTCCTTTTTTAGAATTTCCTCTAATTAGAAGTTCTGATAACTACTGCTGTGTTTACCCTCAAATACTTACTAGCAACCTAGGACACTTCATTTTTGACACCCTAAAAAAAGCAGACCATGAAAAATTTAGATTACATTTTGGTCGCCGTTTTGAAGCTTATATCGGGCGATTGATCGCATCCTCGAATTTGAATTATTCCGATGAGAAAGCCCTCAAAAACAAGCTTGGGAGTAAGGGCAAGGTTGTTGACTTCTTAATCGTTGACGGAGATGCAAATATTTATATTGAGGCGAAAGCGGTCGAAATGGCGACTCGCGGGAAAGCCACACACTTGAAGGAAGTAGTGCGGGGCGCCACTACGAGCTCATTAATAAAAGCTGTTGATCAGGTACATGCCACTAACAAACAAATTGCTGAAGCAACCAACCTTGACCCGATTGTTAAAGCACGAACAGAAAACTACCTAATTGTGGTTACTTATAAAGAACTGTATATAGGCAATGGGATTAGCTTAGGAAGCGCCATTGGAGAAGATGCGCTAAATCGAATTTTAGACTTTTACCCCCCACATTTACGCATACCGCCACATCGAATGTTTTTTCTAACCATAGAAGAACTAGAAAAGTTGCTCCAGTTAGTCAAAGAAAAAAGAATAGGCCTTCTCGATGCACTTAAACGCGCCGAATCAGCAGACAGCAGTCCAATAACGCGTAAGTTTATGTTTGCTCAACACCTTGCAGACTGGCCTGAAAGCGTCGACATGCCATCTCCTCATGCAGAAAAATTCGTACCGATAATTGATGGGCTGATAAATGCTTTTCGTTCGTAATTTGTGGCCACAAGCCTTACCGTTTCTGGTCTATGCACACGATGATCTCCGCATCGCTTCTCAAGGATGGATTCCATGAAAGATGCCTTGCTTAAGTGGGTGTGTCCCGCAACGTAATCACGATCCAACAGCTTTTACCCATTGCTGAGAGCTTCATTCGTCACAGCAGACAATAACCTTAGTTACAACTTAAGTCACAGGGAGTAGGCTTCAATGCCAAAGCGCAGATCAACTATATTCTCTTATTCCCTAGCGGCCCTAAGCTTCTCAACCTCCTTAACTTTCGCAAACCATGCGATGGCTGCAAACAAACCGGAAGACAAGGAGCTATCTCACTTAAAAGAAACAACATCCTTACGTCTTGAAGCAACGAAAGGAGCGTTACAAAAAGATATTCTGATTTTATCAACGCGAATTGACAGCCAGGACAAACGACTTGAAAGCCAAAACTCTCATATAGATCAGAGTCTAAATATTTTGAATACACTCCTCAGCGGGCTAGGAATAGTTTTAGCTTTGGGCGGTTTAGCTGGCTATTTTTCCGTTCAAAACAAGGCAAAAAAAGAAGCTCAATCTGAAGCAAAAAAAACCGCGAATGATTGGTTCAAAACGCATACCGATGATTTACAAGCGCGCATCGACACCCTACAGGTCACACTACGATCGCTGGAGAGCCAAGCCGAATCAAGCTTTAATTCTCATATGGATATGCTCAAGACAAATCACGACCTTGTTGAGCAAGCGATGCAAAAACTCCAGACCTCTCTCAGCGATACGCAGAAATCGAGCGAGGAAAAGCCTTTCATTGCTGAGCCAGCTCTCACAGTCGCAGCGCAAGCAACAAAAAACAAAGCAGAAAATGACTTTGACTATCAGGACTGGAACTACCTAGCCTTTGACGCGTTTCAAAGAGGCGATAAAGAAAGAGCAGTTAGCCTTTGGTCTAACGCTGCAAACATGGCTTCCGCTACCCTTCAAGAAAAAGCTCAAGCTCTACTCAACGCCGGCAATGTTTTAAGTCAGTTAAAGCGCTACGCAGAGGCAATTCAATTATTCGACGATGTCATCGAATTGTTGGAAAAATCCCCAACAGCCGATGCCCACATACAAATTTCTAAAGCATTAAACGCGAAGGCTGTTAGCTTCGGTCACTTAGAAAAATACGATAGAGCACTTAAAACTTGCGAAGAAATGTTGCATTTCTTCCAAAAAAATGAAAAGCGAGCTGACTTAGTTGGGTATTTCATCGAGGCCTGCTATAACAAAGCCATAAGCCTAGACAAACTGAACCGCCTAAACGACGCTCTACCTCTTTACGAAGAGGTATTCGAAAAATACAAGACGCACGACGATCCCAAAATTAGATATTTGGCCGCTTACGCACTTATAAACTCCGCCAAATCATTTGACACTCAACGCGAATTTGAAAAATTTGACAGCGCTTATGAAAAATTTATAAATACGTTTGGGCATGACGACTCAATTGAAGTAAAAGATGCTTTTGCTGTTGGCATTAACAGTAAAGGATTTAGCCTTCTCTGCCGAGCCAAAGCGCAATGGCAAAATACAGCCGTCCGCATTACGCAGTTGGAAAATGCATTCAATTATTTTACTGATGCCTCTAAAATAAGACCTCACTCTTCAATCATATTGGGCAACCTCGCGTACTGCAGTCACCTCCAAAACAAATCAGAGGAAGTAGTCACTTCTCTATTAGAGCGTTCGATGGATTTAGGCGGACGAGAAATCTTTGAGGCCACGCTTGCAGACCTGCAAGTTCACCCTCTTGGTGAGATCGATGATGCTTTCCGGCAGCTACTCGATTCGAGTTTTGCAAGATTCGAAGCGGCAGGAGATAGCACTTCTAGACCGGCGTTCGATTGAATTCGTCCAATCCGCCTGTTCCCTGCGCTGATTGGCTAGAGGCTCACAGCAGCGTTGCGTTGTAGCAATTTCTAAGCAGCAAACAAGAAGTGTCCCATGAAGCTGCCCGGATGAGAGGCCGCGCCTGTAAGGGATACATACTTCGCCTGTTCGCTTGGCTGGGAGTTCGAATGTCTCCTTCACCGCCACACTGCGTAAACGCAAGCTACTGATTTTCATGGGGGAAAGTTGTAGCTTTGTGGTTTTTGTCGTCTGAAAAAAGGTCATATTGAACAGCTCTGGGACAGATGCGCGAATTTGGTGCGCAAAACAAGCCGCATGGAAAAGCGATTGGGCTAATCTGACCTGGACGCCCGAACAAGGCTTACGAACTTTCGATCAAGGATGATGCGCATGCCAAACAACTCAGACTCTAACGTCACAACTGCGGACGCATTGACGTTGCTATTGCACAACCAGCACGCGTTAGGCGCAGCGATCGAAGAAATCACCCATTGGATTTCTGGGGCGGGCGCAGACGATGTCGCTGATAACGCCGTTATAGCGCTGGAAACTCTAGACAAAAACGCAAGAGCGATTACTGACGCGATCATGCGATTGCGCGAGTGCTAGGAAATGCTCCGTTATACTTTTTCTGAATCGATTGCTGTGGGCGTTGGCCAAAGGAACGAGTAGAAAAGACCCTGCTGCGCCAAACCGGAGCAGCGTATGCCAATAGGGAGTCATTATGCAGTTACATGGAGCTGATGAGGTCCAAGAGCTGTAGTGTCTGGGGCTGAGCCAAACACAAATCGAACACAAAAAAATCCCGCCTCAACGGCGGTTTTTTTTGGTATCTATCACCAGTCTTCAGGGCGTTCGGCATGCTGATGTAGGATTCGGTAGATCCTGATCGTCGCGCCCTTGAGCGTATAAATCCCTCGATAGGGATATTTCGAGATTATCAGCTCCCGGCAATCTGGAATATCCGAGGCCTTACCCATTTGCGGGAAGGTCTCAAGCATAGTCAAAGCATCGATGATATGAAACACGATGCCTTCTGACACTTCAGCACCCAGCAACGGTGCGTAATGCTCATAGATACCGTCGAGATCACTGTCCGCTTTGCTCGTTAATGCGATTTTCGGCACGGGCCACCCACTTAGCCTTCACGGCATCCAAGTCGACTAGGTTGCCTGCCTCTGCATCAGCAATGCCTTCAGCTACAGCTCGAAAATGCCAAGATTCCGACTCAACATAACGTGCTAGCGCACGCTTGAGGTGATATTGGCGATCCCGATCAGTTGCTTCGGCGAGTTGATCAAGCTGGTTGATAAGCTCGGATTCGACACGAAAAGACAGGACAGGCGAGGCCATAATAATCGCTCCAGGACGGCTTGTATACGTTGTATTCGGTTGTGTTTACTTGTAGACAGTGTCCACTTAAATAATAACTATGTCAACAAAGCCGAATAGCCGGCCGAGGCGGTTTACCGAAGCGCTATCCGAAGACTAGAACGGTGCGAGGGGAGCACCGCCATTCGTACCCACACGGTCATACCGAGTGCTTACGGGCTTCCACGAATCGAGCCGTTCCGTAGCTTACGGTGGGCGCTACTCCGGCAGCTACCGCGTTAGCAATGAGGTATCTCATTGCTTTCACGTCAAGAATCTTGCCTGCGTTATCTCGCATCAGTTGCCTGCTGATGAAATAGCGGCCGCAGGCGTGACATTCGATGTTCACCCAGTCGCCTGCGAGAGAACGACGTTCCGCATTTTCCCAACAAATCCAGCACATACACTTCATAAACATGCTCCTCAATGACCAATGGATCGTCCAAAAAAAAAAGGAATTCAATGCGAAGTGCCGACCGAAATCACCGTCTATCGGTTTGTATATGTCAGAAGTGCGGACGGCGCGTACGTCTGATGGCGGCTTTTGTCATCCAATGAACAGATCGCCGTTTATGTTGAATCGGCCCCCACTCCTGGCGCAGGCGTGGGGACCCTTTTTATGCGCCGTGGAAATCAGACGTACCAGGACGGGTCTACCATTCTCCTACCGTTTGGCTTGCTGCAGCCGCTCATTTTTTGAAGGGATGCCCCTGTGCGTTTATCAAGGTCTGGCCGCCGTTACCGTGTTGGCCCGCTATCTGGGGCGGGAGCCGGCCGAGCTAACCAGTCTCGAATGCCCGGTGCGCCTCATTAATGTGGACTCCGGTCGCGTCCGCGTTGAATTGCAGCATTACCTGCAAGGCCCCAAGGAGGCCAACGCGCTGCGGGTGATGCTGCCGCATGGAACAATGGTGCAGGGGCTCATGATCGACGGGTCTAACCAACCCACCGGCGGCTGGCTGCTGATCGACGTCGAGCAGTACGACTTGGCGCTTGAGGAACCGGGGCCCTGAATGGGTGGCAATGGCAATGATTGACCACGACGAATTTGCGGCACTTGACCTGCCGCGTTCTGTGCATGCGCAAGCGCTGAAGTTGCTCGCTGGCATCGTCCAGGCAAGCCCCCTGGCCGACACGCTGCACGCCGCCGACCGAGCCGAAGGTTTCACCCTGGGCATTGAAACGGTGAAAGCACTCAACCTCGGGGCCATCGAAGGGCTGTATCTGATATTCGACCGCGCTGTACAGGCGCGTCAGCGGGAACTGAATAGATGATCGGCGAAGGCATTCACGAAGACGTATTGCGCGCCTTGGTCGAACAACACGCGGGGCGTGGCTACCTGGTGGCCAAGGTGGGCGGCAGCGGTGCACGCTGAGGGCGGTGCGCTCACGGCGTGAGCGACTGCGCACTTGGGCCAGCTTGACGGCTGTGAGGCGCTTTGCCGAAAACGTCGGTCTTCAGGGTTTCAGTGTTGAGTTGTGAAAGCTATCCGCTCTTATATTGACTGAGGATCTACATCTACGTCCAAGAAACTGAGACTGTTCGAAGATGTGACGGAGTATTTGATTCTCGCCCGTCGACAGTCTTGAAAACCGTCGACTGTAACAGGTCCAGGAGTTCGAATCCCATCGCCTCCGCCATCTTATGTACGACAAAGCCCTGGTTATTCAGGGCTTTGTCGTTTCTGGCATTCCGGAATTTCCTATTTCGTCTCTGGATCGTTTCCGCATCTTTTCGGTCATTTCCACAACCCTACCTTTAGATCGCCCTCCTCCCTTCAATTTCAACTGACAGATTTGATGCAATCGACATGCTTGCAGTGGAGCAATAGGCTGCTGTCGGCCAATAGCAGCCAGTCGTAATCGGCTCAAATCGACCCAAAGCAGAAGCTCGATTTGGAAAGTCCGATGGATGCTTCGCAGGAGGAGCGATCGATCATTAGGGTACTACGAACGCTGGCCACAGGCCGGAAGCAGCCCTACGGGATAGCCAGCTCGAGCCAGCATGGCCCCTATCGCTTGGCATCGCCGCTGAATCTTCATGGCTTAGATTGAGTAGCCGTTCTTCGCCGTCTTCAAGAGAGACTGCCCGTAGCTGCTCGGTTGAATGATCTGCCTGCTTGCGAACACGCTGATATCCAAGTCCGGCTTCCCACGGGCAGCGGTGACCTGTGCGATGCCTGCTGACGTCAGAACGAGGTAGCAACCCTCGCCCCACAGAGACTCCGCAGCGATATCAACCGGGCCCGCATCACGCCACCAGTAGAGCCTTGCGACCACAGCGCCGCTCGGGTCGAGGAAGACGCTGGCCTCCTCGTCATGCGCGCTCCAGCGAAGCCGCTTCACCCAATTCGGGCACAAAACGAACGAATAGGCCGCTGCGTCAAAGCCTATGTCCACCGAGCAAGCAACTCTCCTTACCAGCGTTGGCGCCAGATCATTGTCAAATGCGACGTACTGGCCTAGCCAAACAGCGATGGGCAGCCTGGCATAGCCGTCATCGAAGTCTTCACTGTCAATCTCTGCCGAGGGTGCTCTAAAGCGGTAGAGCAGGTGCTCCGACAGCCGTGGCTTGCGAATCTTGAAGCGGGATACTTCGGCCACGACTTGGCCGTGGCTGTCTGCTGGGAAGGGGGCAACGTCACCGTCGACTTCGTCAATCCACTTCCGTTCTCGCTCGGACCAACCCGCACTTCGGTTCAACAGCGGCATTCGGATCCACTCGGGGCGCCCTCGTGGGAGCTTCAGCGGTCGAGGCGGAAGCGGGCAGCCCAAACGTTCCAAAAGCGTGAGCATGTCGCTGCCTTTCAATTTGCCGGCCAGCCGCAGTTCTCCTGCGACGTGGCGAAGTGCGGCAAGGGCAATGTAGGCGTGGGGCTTCAGGTAAGTGATCTGCATGTCGAGCACGCGAAGCTGAGTCTCAAGCCTTTTGGTGCCAGAGGGCCCGAATGCCTCAAGTCCACCCCAATCCTGGATGAACATCGCCGCGCGTCGGCGGACTGTCATCTCCTCAATGCCTGCCGCCTTCGCGATGTGACGTGCCGTCGAGCGCAACATCTCGGTCCAGCCAAGCGGCGACTCGACGCGCATTGCACCAGTTCTTTCGTCCGTGAATGCCTGGTCACCCTCTGGCGCGTGCTCGAGTTCAAGGCGATAGAAAAGCGGCAGTGGTATCGCGTCCAAGGGGACAGCCTGCCTCCACCGATGCGACAAGAGCGCGGCTGACTCTGCCACCGCAATGTCACGGTGACTGACCAACGCAGCCACGGCGCTGCCCAACTCGGGGGCAAGGTCCGCGCTGTCAGCAGCCAGCAGAGTTCCGAGCGCATGCAAGGGGGCATCTAATTCGCCGGCTATAAGTCGCCGCATAAGGGACTTGAACAAAGCTTGGCCGAGTCCGGCTTGCCTTGCCAGGCTCAACGTGCAATTGCGTGCGTGTCGCTGAACTTCTGCAACGGGCAGCCGATAGGCAAAGTGCAGCAGATCCTCCAAAAGTTCCGTGTCGCTGAGCGGTAGCTCGCTCGGCTGGAAGGGTCGCCCCAGCTGGAACTCGCGAGTGCAGGCCATCTGCTCCTCAAGTAGCGACCAGATGGCCGGCCAATCCGGCGTCGCGCTGATTACCGGCAGTATCGAATCCAGCTCTGTCAGCAGTGACTGGGTGTTCTCCTGGCCCGCCGTTACTGAATCGACAATGTTCTCGAAGGCGGCTGGGCATGTGGATGGTCCCTGCAAGAGCTTCTTCGCCTCAAAGTAGAAGAACTTACCGCCACCCATCCACTGGCTCCAGGAACTCCAGGGGTCCTTGCTTGACTCGTAGCCTTGCATCAGCTTCTTGGCGTACTCGACCTCCCCCGCCGCAGCCAACCTTTTAACCATCAGGAAGCGGCAGCGCGCGTCGTCCTGCAAGACCTGCCAGCGCTCAAATATCCTCCGCGCCATATGAAGCGGGGCCGTCTCGGCCAGATCTCTGAAACGGTACGGGGCGTTGTAGTTCAGTTCGTCGCCATCCGATTCAAACGCGCGCTCAAGCTGCTCGAGAGTGGTCTCCGAGTCGTACTTGCTTGGCGTATACGAGTGTCGAGGTTCCGGCGCTTCTGACGTCCAACGGGCTACGGCGGCGTCGAGCTCGGCAGATGAAAACCCATATCTTCCGGCAGCGGTGCGAAGGCGCTGGAGCAGTCCGACCCTCTCGTGTGCCCTGCTGGCTACCTCGATCACCGCCAAAAACATCCGCGCGAGCGGTTCAATCTGTATAGGCCCCGCGGCGTCGGCGGCGATGTCGATGAAGTCACCGACGTGGTGCGGGTCCCGGTAGTACGGTTCCATGTAGAACGGCAGACACAGACCGCACCAGACCGTCGCGCAAGCCAAGACGAGTTCAGGGCTTCGCCGCACCATCCCCGTCATGAGCAGGTCAACACGGTTCGGCCAGCCAATCAGATTCCAATCCGCCAGTGTCTTTGACACCTCGAAGCCGAAGCGAGGTCCGACCTGCGTCGCTTCCTCGATTAGCGGCATCGTCAAACGATGCGCGGCCGACGACCCTTCCGTTTCGGTCATGCCGCCGACCTGGCGCATTAAGGTCGATACTCGCTTGACACGGTTCTCCGGGTCAGCGGCGTTCGCAAGGACCAGGATGTCTCGCCAGATTGCGTACTGCGGGTCTTTCTTGGGGGCCAACGCGTAGCCAAGGCATTGCTCGGGAACCGTCGCCAGCAACTGTTTGGCCCGCTCTAAGTCCCCGACCGCAGCCAACGCGATGGCCAGATCGGCCAACCCGTCGATCTGCTCGCTCGGCGTGCTCTCCTGAAGCTCCGCCACGAGTGCGTTGAGTCGATCGACGGCCGCCACCCGGTCACCGTCAACCCTATACGCATCGACGGCCAATCTGCGTCGCAGGTACGCAGTGCCCCCCAGCGTCGATGAGGCGATGGCTGCGTCAATTTCCCGAAGTACCGCACGGTACTCAGTCTCGCCGCGCTTGGCGCCGAGCCTCAGCAGCGCTGGCACGAGCATGGGGATCGCTTTGAAGGCCTGCTGGATGCGATATGACTCGCTGCCGCCTTCTGATGTCAGACGTAGGACGTACCCAAGGGCAATGCGGGCTTCGTCCTGGATGCTGCCGGCCGGCACGGACGCGTTGTCGACGGCGGCGCGACCTAGAAGCACGCCTATCGTCGAGGCGTGCTGCTGAAACGGATGAAGGAAGGTGTGCTTCGACGGTATCGCGCTTGGCAGCGGCTTATTGAGCAGCGTGCAAAGCCTCGCGTGATGCATCACCGCACCGACCAGATTACCCAGCCCAGCCAGGTCCGTCTCGTCGTCGCACATAGAGATCATCGGTGCGACCAGCTTGTCGAACAGGGCCTCGGCTAGGTAACGACGGTCAGCTTCGAATGCAATTAGTGCCATCCGGCGTCGGTAGCCGTTGGGTACCTCTACGAAGCCAGGAAGGGCGGCGGCAGCATCAAACAGGGCAAGCGCTTGCGCAACGTCGCCACGCCGACTGGCCACAAGACCTGCGTGAACCATCACCGAAGGTTTGTCTTCGTTGGCTACCCCGAGCTTGCTGCAGAGGTCTTGTGGATCGGCGCCAACCTTCTGAAGGAGCATCGCCTCTGCGGCTTCCCTCCTCAGATGCAGTTGCAGCGCGGCGACAGTCTGCGGATCCACCTTTTCGGGCTGGCGTAGCCCCTCTGCGGCGAGGTGGTCAATCGCTATCTGGATCTGCTCGGTGTCTCGGAAGTGGACGGCGCGCCTTGCCCACCTCTCGAATTCCGTTATGTTGTGGTCGTGCCCGTGGTTCTGGAACTTGGACGTATGGAGCTGCGACAGTGGCTCGAGGCTTTCAAACAGTTCCTTCGCCCGTTCGAAGTCCCCTCGCGCTAACAGGGCGTCGACGATCTCGTAGCCCTGGCTGGGGAAGTACTGCACGAAGGCCAGGGCTGCATCAATGTCCCCAACCGCTAGCATCGCCAGCGGAAGCTGGTTGGCGTACTCAAGGGCAGTTTCCCGCCGCCCCACTTCGTCACGACACAGCAGCAGCCGTGAGAAGGCGGTCGCATCGTGCGTTCCACGCACTGCCAGCAGAGCCAGGCGGATATCGGCGTGGATCTCGGCGATAGAACGCCCGTCAGCCAGTTGCTGCCTGAAGCGAGCGGGCATCGCCAGCGCAAGTACATCGGCACCGTCGCCGGCACGGGCGCGGTAGCGCAACTCAAGCCAGTACTGCGCCGATTCGGGCGGCGCGTTCTTCGCCAACTGGGCGAGGTCGCGGTACACGCGCTGCGAGTATTCGGCATCGACGCTTCCGAGGCGGGTTCGAGGTTGAGCGATGACGAACAGCCGAAAGCTGTTGTGGAAGACGCTCCACCCCTGGGATGAACTACGGAGCAGGTGCCGTGCAACGATCAGAGCGCGTTCAATCGCGGACTCCTTGACCATTGTGGCCAGCAGCCGCAGGTCCACAGGTGCCTCAGCACGAGCGATGTAGCCCAGCACGTCCATGGCATCGACATCGCTTGCGATCTCGCGCCAAGCAGCGGTGTACACGGTCTCAATATCGCCGTCGAACGGCATCCCACCGCTGAGAAGGTGCTTACGGCCGGCTTCGTCCGCGTGCAGCAGCGCATGAATTAAGTAGCGCGTTGCCAGCGGGTGGCCATGCGATAGATTGCTTAGATCCAATCTTGGAATCTCGGCAGGCAGGCCAAGCGCCTCTGCCATCCGGGCGACCTCCTCGCGGCCGAGAGGTCCCATGCGAACCTGTCGCTCGCTTTTCTCCGCTTGCTCTCTTACTGCGGGCTTCAGATTCGCGAGATCCAGCCGCTGCGTGCCGAGGATGAACACAACCCCGTTGGGGATGGCAGCGGGAAGAGGCAGCTCGCCCAGAAGCGAATTGGTCGGCCGCTCTTCGCGAGGCACATGGTCGAGCCCGTCGACGACGATGAATGTTCGGATCCCGTCGCGGTCGAAGCGTTCACCAGCCTGCTGTACCAGGACGCCGAACTGCTCTCGGCGCTCATGCAGCGAGTCGTCGCGAAGACGAAGTCCAACCAAACCGCTGTTGCGTAACTGTGTGCCGACGTCAGTCAGGAAGTTGTCGGCCTCCCCGCGACCCACGCCTTGAGCAGCACCTGGCACGTACGCCAAGTAGCGAACGAGCCGGATATTAGCCTCAGTGGCCAGCGCAACCTGCAGGAGAGTGGACTTCCCGGAGCCAGGCGGTCCTATGAGTGAGACGTAGCCCTGGGCGGCGGCATGCAGCGCGGCTAGCAGCTTGGCCTCAGTATCACGGTTGCGCTGAACATAGGCGCCGACTGGGAACCGGTGGATGAGCAGCGTCTTGGAGGGGTCGCGCCAGCCAAGCTCACGAAGCAGCTCGTCACGCGTCCACCTGTCTTTGTCGCGGGCATCGGCGACTAGCTTGGGCAGTACGCTTGCAATCTCGGATGCCTGCCGCGCCTGCTCGGCGTTCAATTTGTGCGACTGGATGAAGTCCGCCGCAGCTCCGCACACCACACGGAGGCTGTGCAAAAAAAATTCGAAGTTGTCATCGTCCAGGCCGGCTTCACGGCGCAGGTGGTTGATCAGTCGACTCCATTCCTGCGTGCACCAATCCGCTAGCGGCCGATTTGGATGCTGTTGGAGTTGCTCAAGAAATGCCGCGCTGTGGGGCGGCGTGCCATCGCCTGGCTTGTCAGTAATCGACGGAAAGTCATTAACAACCAGGCGAATCTCGACCCGGCTTCCCGGGTTGTCCTTGCGCAGGCACTGCCAAGCATGAACCAGGGGCCTCAACAGGCCGTTGGCACCAGTAAACAGCGTCTCAACAGTGAAAGTGCCTGGGAACTTGGACGTCTTGAACTGGTGACCGACCACCACCCCATCGAAACCGAGCACCAAGTCGTCGGCAATACCCGCGTTGCGGTCTGCGACGCCGATCCAGAGCAGCTCGTCGCGCTCGAGCGCGGCATAAATGGCAGCGCCCGCCCGCTCGTACTGGCCAATGTATCCACGGAGTGCTCGACGTTCACCTTCCGCCGGCGCAGTTGCAGGAGCTACAGAGGTTGATGGATTCGGTTTCTTGGACATTTTTGGAGCCATGTGAATGCATTAAGTAGTTGACGCCAACTGATACCAAGAAAACTGCTTCAGCATAACCCTAGGCGTCCAGCAAGAGACGGTAGATGCAGCTAAGTTATTGAGCGCTGCTCTGAAACGAAGCCTGGCCAGTCCCAGTCGAAGCGGTCATTCACGAGATGGGGCGTGAATGACTAACATCATCCTATTCCTGCCGTTCAGTCAGGAAATCCTGGCCGTTAGCAGCCTGCCGTGAATGGCTCCAATCGGCATGATACGGCCAAAAGCGGACCTCCAGGAATCCCTACCAAATTCTGGGCGACTCATGCTGTGAAGATGAAATTCAAGACCCTCTACACGGAAAAATCATCTGGCAACACGCCAGACATTTCCTCTTTAATTTTCAGTCCGTACCAACCGTTCTCCACCAAGGCTTGCAGTGACAAAACAACTAAATTAAAGCCGAATTGCGATATTTCAAAAAGCTCGCTGAAATCCTCGTTTAATCTTTGATCCATAATTTCATTTTTCATAGGGTGGTGTACTCTGTACCCGCCGTGCACAAAAGAACTTCGGTAGTCGTACATTTCACGCAAGCGTTTTTTCAATACTCCTTTGCCCTGAGCATCTAGCTCTAAGAGTACTGAGATCCGTTCAACTAGATTAGTGAACCCCTGTCCTACCTTTGTACCATAAATGGCCTCTAATGCATGAAAGGCCCAAATAATCCAAACTACATCTACATCTGTCCCGCAGCAAATATGCAAAACTGAGAAAATTGCTTTCTCCACTCCAGACTCGGCTCTTTGCCTGACCCCGACATTGAGCTTCTTGTACCAATAAACAACCGATGATAGAGGCAATATTCGAGGCGCGAACAGTGAACTTCCTGTCAGAAAACTTCTAAATCCTGACTCAAAACAATCTGCTGAAAGTCGCAACTCACTAACTAACCCTCTTCCTGCATCGATACGCACACCAAGAAAATCGCATACACCTGGGCGAGCAATATTTAGGACGAAAAAAATATCATATAGGAACTGTTCAACAAAGTAGCTAGCATACCATTGTTGTCGACCGAGGTCCGCACCACTCTCAAAAGTTACCCTTACCACAAACTCCAACTCTGGAAACAAAGCAGATTCAACTTGCTCTATGGATAAATTACGAACTGCCCCCACCATGTTGAGCGATTCAGTATTTATTTTGTAAGCTTCAACAAAAGGGGAAAAATCGCACTCAATTTTAATTTTTACGTCGCCATGCATATAGTGCCAAGGCCCAATTACGCTGATGGCTTGCTCCAACAACTCCAAATCTCCAGACTTAATCTCATCCCGCTGCTCATGTTCATCTAGTCGCCCCCATCCGCTCCTGCGAACCGTCACTAATGACATCACTACGCTACCCTCCCATATCGCAACTTATTATTTAGAAGATATCAGATATTACAAGAGGCGGTTATCGGCCAAAAGCGGACGGCTCACCAGAGTTCGTGCGGTCAAAAACAGTCGTCGGGTACCCAGGAAGTCCGAGGAGAGTCGCTGAGTTTTCGACTTGGAAGACCAAGATTCAGCTTCGCTCAACAAGATCGACAAGGCGTAGATAACGCGAGTCTGATTTCAGGTCAGGTTGGGTTTCCGCGATCAGAGCTAGCACCTTCGGCAACTCGTATGGAGGACGTGTGAGAACCTGGGGTGTAACTCTGTTGATTAAATCCAGCGTTGTTTCAGGAAACAAAACGGTGATCGGCTTTTCATCCTTTAAATCTCGAGTGAACCGGTAGAACGGATGGTCATTTGTCTCCACCGCCACCAAGAATTTCTTTACCGCTTCGTAAACTGCGGGAAAGCTATCGCCGGTGTCATCAAGCAAGCCTATCCAAGCTCTCATCGATTTTGAGGTTCTGTATCGGCGTTCTCTGGGCCAGTCTTTGTTGATTAAAGGAATGACGTGCTTGATCCAGCCGTTCTCGTTTTTCTGCCCAACTTGACCCAACCAAAAGATGAATCGGTTTCGAGTGTCATCGGACATAGCTCGAAAGACTGAACGAAGTTCTCCTTCGGAGAGCCCGCTTGTCTCACTTGTGTAGAATATGCGCATGTAGCCTAGCCATTGCGCAGCTCCGATTGAGAGATCTCGATCCCATGAAAATCCTTCGACCCACGGGAATAGGTTGAGTAGGAGCGGTTTGATGATCTCTCGCAACGATCGTCGAGGCACTTGGTTACTGTAAAGAAAACCGTTCCATGCGGGCTCCGACGCTGGATGTTCGAACGCCAACATTGGAACAAATCGTTCCTCAGCCCAGACCGGGTCTATAAACACGAGCCAGTTCAGCATCCTGCTTAATATTGATACGGCATGATCTGAGCCTTCACCACGCGCAGCTAAGAGGCGTTCAATTCGAGACTTGATGTGGTCTGGAATTAGTGAGCCCGCGACCTCCTGCAGCTCTCTGGGCACTGCGTTTAATAGGGCCTCAGTACACATGCCGACCGGGCCATTGATTGCATGGCCATATGTGCGCAAAGACTGTTCGATCAGTTTTCCACCTTGGTGGGTTTTACCAAGACCACTCTTCGCTGCCTCTGCTCCACCGCTCAAGATGCCTTCGACGATATGATCGTATACCCGCCAACCGAGATCAGCATCAAACTCAAGCATTGTCACCAGGTTCTGCTGGAGCCATCGGCCCAAGGTATGGTTCAGTTTGGCGATAAATGCTTGTGGGAGATGTGCTACTCGGTTCAGGAATACCCGTCTCAGCCTGGCAGTGGTGTCTGCCGGAAACTCATTGATCATGGACGACCAGAGTGCCTCAGGATAGTCGCCAGCCTTTCCAGCAATCGTCAGCGCAGACAATGCCTTTCGCGGTTTGACTTTTACCAAGCCAGTGAAGGGTCGCCTCTCAGTAAAGCTGCCAAAATCATGCTTCAACTCTTCCTTTGCCTTCGGAACTACCTCGTTTATGGGGAGATCCAAGACTGCGTCTGGTTTTTCGTCTGTGTCAACCCAGCCGGTGTACGAGCCGTGCTCGATGACCGTTGAAGTCGCCCAGCCGTCGTTCCAATCAGGAATTCCTCCAGTCATCACGGCAAGCCGTTCACTGTGAGCAGCTGCAAGTTCACAACCTTGAAGTTCGAGATATCTCGCGTATCTAGCCGCGAACTCGCCTCGCAGCCGATGGAACTCCTCGTCGGACCAGTGGGCCTGTTGGCCGGGGCCTGTCAAGATGCGGTCGATGAGTTGATTACGACTCGTCTCAGAGAATTCTTTCCATCGGTCAACGATCAGAAAAAGCAGCTCTCGGGCCACATCAATGTCCCAAAAAGCTTCTTGATCTAAAAGTAACACTTGCTCGGCAATCGAGTCGGCCTCGAAGAGGTCGACTTTACTGAAGGCATAAAGCTTGAGCTTTCGGAAAAAGTACCGCTCCGTCGCGGGCCAAGTCATCGCATGCGCTATTGCAAGTACAGGCCATTTGGCAATCATTTGATCGAAAAGTTGAACAAACCAAGCCACCGCCTCCGCGGGTTTCGTGATGTACTTTTTCCCGTCGACTTCGCGTCCCGGATAGCAGGTCGGTGTACGGAAGTACATGGTCTCGATATCCCCCAATAGCCCTGAGGCGAAAGTAAGCTGCTCCTGCAGGATGCCAAATACCTGTGGTAGTAGGTCGTCGGGGATGTCTAAATCTTCGTCGTGCTTATCAAGAAACATGACTTCATACTGACCGAGGTCGCCGAGGTGAATGTCCATCCAGGATGCTGACGGAGGCTTGGACTGCCCCAGGCCAATCGGTCGCTTGATCTCCAAACGCGGAGTCGTAACCTTCCGGAATTCTCTTAGGACACTAGCCGTCCATCCTTCCACACTGATCCGTTCCCTCAGGCCAAACCATTCGCCATCCCACTGACGATTGCGAGGATCTCGATGGTGTTCGAGGATGAGATTCCAGATATGGTGCGCTCGTTTGTCGAGAGTTTTTGAGTGATCCAATTGCCACTCGATTTGTTGAAGAAGTCGTGGATGCAGACCGTTCTGTCGAATCGCCCACCAGGCCAGCACAGGGCTTACGATGGCCTTGCTGACCCAGGTGATAAGGTGAGCAAGCCTTATTGGCGTCGCCTCGAAACCTTCTGCTTGACGCCCACCGAGCCGATGAAACTCGTGTGGATTGTCGTCTTCGTCCCGCCAAGCTAATAGATTGTCGTTGCTTACACCCTGCTTGCGATCTTCATCAGAGATATTGCTCAGATCGTCATCAAGTCCGTATGCGACCAAAGGGTCAAAGGTCTCTGCATCAACGCCATAGTCACGTACTCGTTCAGCCGATCGCACATACGCATCCATCACACATACCCATTCAGGATGCGGAGTCGGATCAGCTTCCGAGAATAATCTGGCGCCCTGTACCGTGCGAAGGGCATGAGCAACTTGGCCGCGCACATGAGGGGCAAGGACTTTCGGATCCTGCTGGGATTGAGCGATTACGGATGCACGCCATCTACGAGGATCATCGGCTCGCTCTGCCCAAGCTTCCATGCTCGTCCACAAGTCCGGGTGATCGGAATAGGCTATGGCTGTAACCCCTCGGTCACGCCATTTGGCTTCGATGTCCTCAGGAAGCCCACGGTCAAAGGCATAGAGTCGAGATCGATCATACTGGCCGTCATGGTTAAGGCCCTGAAGAAGATATTTGACGGGCGGGTCTTCTGCCTGATAGCCGACTAAAACGACGGTATGTCGTTCTAGGAGGTGCCTGATGAAGTTGGTAGCCCATCCTTCTGAGAGGTATGCACGTCCGAAGTCCGCGCTGCTAAGCACGTAGGGATGAGCTTCAGAGGCTGCCTCCACCAGTCGCCCGTGAAGATACGTGATCCCCTCAATTTTCGATCCGAAGTTCAGGTCGGGAAAAGCAGGTGGCACGTGCCAGACCAGATGCCCCCCCACATGCCCGACCTCGAACAATCGGTCGAAGTTCGTCGTGACAATCTGTGGCACGCCGTTTTGACTTGAAGAAATCCGCTTAATCAGATCGTGTTCACGTCCAACATCTTTGATCTGTAGAGGAGCACTTAGCCGCTCCGTGACCAGAGCGTTAACTTCATCCTTACCGTATTCAAGGTGGAGGAGGTTGAAAATTTGGTCGAGTGGGACATTCGCAGCAGATTGATCATCCAGCCATGGCCGAAACGCGGCCATAATTTCTGAATCGGCTGGCGGGTCAAAAAATTCAATGACGTGCCGAGTAAGACCGACGAAAGTAGGCATTCCAGATGGTAACGAAACTCCAGCACCGCACAGAAATACGACGCGGCCAGCATCACAGCGCTCCAGGAGGATATCTGGTATCGAAGGGCCATCGGGATGGAATCTCATAAGGTCAATTCATCAATGCGTTAAAAGTTGTCATACCGGAGCCGCAAATACGCTTTCGACGGTAGGACTACAGATACTGAGTCGCACAGTATAGGCGTGCATCGACAGTGACTGCCGTCTCCAACCCATGTACTAATGTTCATAGCTAATATTTGGTCTGAAGGGTACCGGCAAGGGACCGCTTTTGGCCGAAAGCAGCCAGCTCCTCACATTGCTCTGGACTCTAGAACGATACATACGCTGATCATGGCTTAACGCCATACTGCGCAAGAAGTTGCGCAGTAGGTCGTAATATTTCAGGGGGTAAATGCTCTGCAGGCCAGGCGCTGCAAGGCCTGCAGCCAAGTGCGCAAGAAGTTGCGCAGCACTGCGCAACTTCTTGCGCACTTTCTCCCGACTTTCCCGCTGAAAATCGCCCCGAATGATCACCGAGCACCGTGGCGTCCCCGCCAGCCGGGCACTTCAGCAAACCTGGCACGCTCCTTGATAGGTGTCAGCCACCCACCGGGCGATTTCGCCTCCGGGCACCCTCAATTTATCCGCAAGGAGAGCACCCCATGGCAACACCAGCGTACATGTCGGTTACCGGCGAAAAACAAGGCCTGATCACTGCCGGCGCTTTCACCGCCGACTCCGTTGGCAACACCTACCAGGAAGGCCACGAAGACCAGGTCATGGTCCAGGCTTTCAGCCACGACGTGATCATCCCGCGTGACCCGCAATCCGGTCAGCCAACCGGTCAGCGCGTTCACAAGCCAGTTGTGATCACCAAGGTCTACGACAAGGCTTCGCCTCTGCTGCAAGCCGCTCTGACTTCCGGCGAGCGCATGAGCGAAATCGTTATCCAGTGGTACCGCACTTCGGCTCAAGGCACCCAAGAGCACTACTACACCACCAAACTGGAAGACGCGATCATCGTCGCCATCAACAACAAAATGCACAACTGCCAGGATCCAGGCAACGCGCACTTCACCCACCTGGAAGAAGTGCAGTTCACCTACCGCAAAATCACCTGGACCCACGAAGTATCCGGTACTTCGGGTTCAGATGACTGGCGTGCTCCAGTCGTTTAATTACGGCTGACCGTTACACGCATCGGCCAGCTCTGCTGGTCGATGTTGTTTACGCCCCTCCAGAATTTCGCGTACGTTGAGCCGCTTTTTTGCGGTCGTCGACGGGCGCCGCTGTACAGCACGAGGAACAAGGGATGTTCGCGCCGGCCAATGAAACCCACTTTGCCCTGACCATCGAAGGGCTTTCCGCCGACTTTCAGGTGTTTACCCTGCAAGGCCGGGAAGCCATCAGCCAGCCTTTTGTCTTCGAGGTGGAGCTGGTCAGTGAGCAGCCGTCGCTGGACCTCGAAACCCTGCTGCACAAACCGGCCTTTCTGCAGCTGTCGCCTGACGGCAGCGGCATTCATGGCCAGATCTACCGCGCCGCGCAAGGCGATTCCGGCAAGCGTCTGACCCGTTATTCGGTGACGCTGCGCCCACAACTGGCGTATCTGGCGCACCGCATCAACCAGCGCATCTTCCAGAACCTCAGCGTGCCGAAAATCATCGGTATGGTCCTCGAAGAACACGGCATCCAGAGCAACGCCTACGAATTCAAGACCGGTTCGATCTATCCCGAGCGCATCTACTGCGTGCAATACGACGAGTCGGATCTGCACTTCATCCAGCGCCTGTGCGAAGAGGAAGGCATTCACTACCACTTCCAGCACAGCGCCAACGCGCATAAGTTGGTGTTCGGCGACGACCAGACGGTGTTCCCGAAACTGGCGCCTGTGCCCTATCAGCAAGACTCCGGCATGGTCGCCAGCAACCCGGTGATCAAGCGTTTCGACCTGCGTCTGGAAACCCGCACCAGCCGCACCACCCGCCGCGACTACGACTTCGAAAAACCGCGTCTGACCCTGGAAAGCGAAAACCGTGGCGACGCCCTGCCAGACCTCGAAGACTACGATTACCCGGGCCGCTTCATCGACCGCGAGCGCGGCAAGCACCTGGCCAAACGCGCTCTCGAACGCCACCGCAGCGACTTCCAGCTCGCCGAAGGCAAGAGTGATCAGCCACTGCTGGTCAGCGGCCACTTCCTCGCCCTGACCGAACACCCGAAAGCCAAATGGAACGACCTGTGGCTGCTCACCGAAGTCCTGCACGAAGGCAAGCAGCCGCAAGTGCTTGAGGAGTCGGTGACCAGCGACACCACCGCGCTGAAAGACGATTTCCATCAGGGCTACCGCAACCGCTTCCAGGCCACGCCGTGGGACGTGCCCAACCGCCCGCCGCTGCGCCACCCGAAACCGCGCATCCTCGGCAGCCAGAGCGCCGTAGTTACCGGCCCGAAAGGCGAAGAAATCCACTGCGACGAATACGGCCGGGTGAAAGTCCAGTTCCATTGGGACCGCGAAGGTCAGGCCGACGACAAGACCAGCTGCTGGCTGCGCGTCTCCAGCGCCTGGGCCGGCGCCCAGTACGGCGGCATCGCCATCCCGCGCATCGGCATGGAAGTGCTGGTCACCTTCCTTGAAGGCGATCCCGACCAACCGCTGATCAGCGGCTGCCTGTACCACAAGGAAAACACTGTCCCCTATCCACTGCCGGCGAACAAGACCCGCAGCACCTTCAAAACCCTGAGTTCGATGGGCGGTGGCGGCTACAACGAACTGCGCATCGAAGACAAAAAAGGCCAGGAACAAATCTACCTGCACGCCCAGCGCGACTGGGACGAGAACATCGAGCACGACCAGAAAATCCGCGTCGGCAACGAACGTCATGACACTGTCGAGAAAAACAGCTACAGCGAATTCAAGGCCGAAGAACACCACACCGTTTACGCCGACCGCAAAGTCGAAACCCGCGCCAACGACCACCTCACCGTCGGCGTGAACCAGCACATCAAGATCGGCACCGGCCAATTCATCGACGCCGGCCAGGAAATCCACCTGAGCAGCGGCATGAAAGTGGTGATGGAGGCTGGTGCGGAACTCACGCTGATCGGCGGCGGCAGCTTCATCAAGATCGACGCCGGCGGTGTAACCATGAGCGGGCCAGTGATCAACATGAACTCCGGCGGCAGCCCGGGCAGCGGCACTGGTGCTGCGCCGTTGATGCCCGGCGTGTTGAAACAGGCGGATGCAGACAAGGCTGGCCAAGTCCTGACCCCGGCGCAGATCAACACCCTCAAACGTAACGCGCCGTTCTGCGAAGAATGCGAAAAATGCAAGGCAGGTGCCTGTGCCATCTGAACGAATCACCCCCAAGGACTGGCTGGCGCAACAGCCGCTGCAAAGTGGCGAGCGGTTGTACCTGATCATCAGCGCGGCCAGCGACGCCGACGCCCTGAAAACCCTGTACCTCACCGAACCCACCGCCCAGCTCATCCCGATCTGGGGCGGCACGCCCTACTCCACCTGGCAACCGGTGATGCCCTACCTCACCGAACTCAAAGCCAACTCCGCCTTCCTGCCATGGATCGCCGAAACCGACGCCCTCGACTGGGGCTGGCTGGCGGTGTCGCGTTCAGAGCCGAACGAAGTGTTCGAACATCTGCGCAGCCTGACGCAGGTGAAAATGCCGGATGGCACCGAGGTGTTTTTCCGGTTTTGGGATGGCCGGCATATTTATCCGATTCTGCGGGGGCTTGGGGAGAAGGCTGGGGAAGTGCTGCCGGTGTTTGAGCGGTATTTGATTAATGGGCAGACGCTGGAAGTGGGCACGCGGGTTGTGCCGAAGGTGCGGGACTGGCCGTGGTGGGAGGTGCCGAAGCCGTTGCTGGACAGTTTGACCAAGGAAAACTCTTCGACACTGATTGGCAATCTCCTGCAATGGCTCGAAGAAGAACGTCCGGACATTTACAACGCTTGGCCAGAGAACAACCTGAAGCTGAAAGTCAGCCGTTTCGTGCGCCGTCCGGATGCGCCGAAAAACCTTAAAGAAGCGCTGTTAAACCACCTGATTCTGGAGCAAGGCTGATGGATCGCGTTGCCACTATCGAAACCCAATTGGACTCTTTCAAAAACAGCCTCAAGCTGTACCGCGAGGAAACCAAGAGCTGGTACGCACAGCTTGCTGACAAAGCCAGCCGAGCAGCTGACATGCCCTCCCTGCTTGGTATGGAGCGCGTGATCAAGGCCGGTGACTCCAGCAAGTCTGTCAGCATGACTGATGGTGATTTTTCATACGTCGCCAAGTGCCCGCTTGTAGGGCCACTGCTGATTGAGAGCAAATTCGAATCGGTTTTCGACATTCCTGTCGGCGATATCAAAGTCGATATCATTGCCGTGGACGGGGGCGCCAAGTCGACGATTACCTTGGACAAACAGGGTAAAGGCAGTTTTCAGGGACAGCCTGGAAAATCCTATAAAATCCACGTCCACGATCAGGTGACGCCTGCGCAGATCGACACGCTGTTCAAATCCTACGACGGCTTAGCTGCCGATCTCGAAGGATTCCTGCGCAAAGAATGGGCAGGCTTCAAACCGCAGTGGTCGAATCAGAGTGCGTCAGCCAAAGCGATGGCAATTGGGGTCGGCATTCTCGAAGGTGGATGGGAAGCTATCAAAGGCGTTTGGGATGGCATCTCAAAGGCCTTGGACATCCTTCAAAACCCTAAAAAGTTCGCAGAGGATTTAGGGGCCGGTGCAGAGGAACTGATCAAGCTGGCCAAAGAGGCGCCAGATGTGATGAAACAGGCCATGTTGCTTGCCAGCGACGAGGCCGCGCTGTTCTTGATAGTGCATTGCGCTTCTATCTGGGTTTCAGCATTGCCACCCACGCAGGCGGCTGGGCAAACGGCGAAGATGACATCTGCAGCCGTCATCGGAATTCTCATCGACATCGTAATTTCGGTCGTATTGACCGTCGCAGCCGAAGGCGCCGGGCTATTTTATCTGGCCGCACGTTTAGCGAAGTACGGCCAGATCATCGTCAAAGCTGTCACCGGATTCGTGAAGTCGTTATTCAGCATCATCAAGGGCTTCATGGGTTACGTCGGTAAATACGTCGCGGTCGCCGCTCGTGGAGTAGCGACGCGAGTAGAAAAAGGAGTCGCGCAGCTACGTTTTGATGGCAAACGTAACACGACCGTTGAACACGGCAAGCGCCCTGATGACGCCTCGAAACAATCGAAGAATCCTGACGACAAGAGTGCGGCGCCGGCGCAAGACACCTGCACCAATGGCTGCCCGGTCTCGATGGTCACGGGCGAAGAATTACTGACTCTCACCGATGGCCAACTCGATGGCCTGCTACCGTTTGAGTGGACGCGCCTTTATCGCACCAGTGCGGTCGAGATCGACAGCCGCCTTGGGTTTGGATGGAGCCACGCTCTTTCTCATCGACTGGATCTGGATGATGAGGGCGTCGTGTGGACGGATAACGAAAACCGAACCACTCGTTTTCCCATGCCGACGCAGCAACGCCCCGTTATTATCAACAGCCTGTCGAAAGCGGCCATCTACCTGGGATCGACACCAGGCGAACTCATCCTGACGCAGGCCGGGCAGAATCCGCGCTTTTATCATTTCCGTGCGGGCCGCTTGATCACCATCAGTGACGCGTACAACAACCAGTTACAGCTGAGTTACGACTTCGCTGACCGAATCCAACGCATCGACAACAACGCCGGACGCTCCCTTTTAGTCCGCCACGAAGACCGTCATATCGTTGCCGTGGATTATCAGCAGCGCCGTGCTGAGTACACGGATCAGGGTCAACGACAGGAGCCATGGATCACCGTTCAAACGCTGGTGACCTATCGGTACAACGCGCAAGGCCAGCTCATCAGCGCCACCAATGCTGCCGGTGAAACTGAACACTACCGTTACAACGACCATCACGTCATTTTGGAACGACAACTGGCCGGTGGTGCGAGCTTTTTCTGGGAGTGGGAAAACGAAGGCAAATCGTCACGCAGCATCCGTCACTGGGCCAGTTTTTCGCAGATGGACTCGCAGTACGCTTGGGACGATGCCGGCAAGGTTACCGTTACAAACGCTGATGGTAGCGAGCAAGTTTACGTGCATGACGAAAATGCTCGACTCATCAGCGAGACCGCTGCGGACGGCGCTGAGACTCAGAAGGCCTATGACGACAAAGGTCGGCTGATTGCAGAAAAGGATCCTCTCGGAGCAATTACCGAATACCGTTACAACGATGCCGGCCTGCTTGCCGTTGTTATTCCTCCTGAAGATGCGCCGACGTTCTACGAATATCGACATGGCTTTGTGAGTGAGATTCACCGAGGTAAAGCGAGCTGGAAATACCAGCGAAATAGCCAAGGCGATATCACCCGCCAGACAGATCCTGACGGCAACGAAACACACTACAGCTACGATGCCAAAGGTCGTGTGCTAGAGATCGTTCATCCAGACGGCGGACGGCATCAGCTCGCCTGGAATGGACTGGGTCAATTGCTCGAAGAAGCATTGCCCGATGGTGGTCGTCGTAAATACCGCTACGACGCACTGGGTCGTCAAATCACCCGCCAGGACGAACACGGCTCGATCACCCATTACCAATGGGATGCGGCTGGCCGCTTGACGCAGACCACACAGCCTGGCGGTGCGACCCGCACTTATACCTATAACGCCTACGGCAAGGTCACAGCCGAGCGCGATGAACTAGGCCGTATCACACGCTACGAATACGCCGACAATCTGCAACTTGTCAGCCGCCGCATTAACCCGGACGGCAGTGAGCTGCGCTATCGCTACGACAACTCACGCCTGCTGCTGACTGAGATCGAAAACGAGCGCGGCGAACATTATCAGCTCGACTATTACTCAAACGGGCTCATACAGCAGGAAACTGGATTTGATGGTCGCCGTACTGCCTACGAATACGACCTGAATGGCAACCTACTGAAGAAAACTGAGTACGGCGACGACGGTAGCGAACTGATCACCGAATATCAGCGTGACTCCGCTGGCCGCCTGCTCGTGAAAACACTGGCTGATGGTGAGGAAATTCACTACAGCTATGACGCGCTCGGTCGCCTGGTCAATGTCGATGACGGTCACTGGCCACTGGCTTATGAATACGACTCCCACGATCGGCTGATTACCGAGCACCAGGGTTGGGGCACCCTGCGCTACGAATACGACAGCGTCGGCCAACTCAAACATTACCGTCTACCGGACGGTAGCAAGCTCGACTATCGCCGGTTGCCCGGGGGCAATCTCAGTAGCATTGACCTCAACGGTTCTCGCCTGACATCTCATCAGTTCAAGGCTGGTCGTGAACAGCAACGTCAACAAGGCTTGCTGTTGAGTCAGTATCAATACGACGATCAGGGTCGACTGCAGGCGCACAACGTTAGCCAACGCGACAGCATCGTGCTGCAGCGCCGATATAACTACGACGCAGCAGGTAACCTCGCAGGCATCAATGACAGCCTTAAAGGTGCACGCAACTTTCACTACGATCCACTGGATCGCCTGATCAACGTTCGGGGTGCAACACCGGAGAGCTTCGCGCACGACCCAGCCGGCAATCTGCTGGGCCAGAATAACGAAGGCACCGCCAACCTTGCGAACGTCCAAGGCAACCGGCTGCTCATGCAGGGCGACCGTCACTACGACTACGACGCCTACGGAAACCTGATTCGCGAGCGCCGAGGTACCGGGCAGAAGCTAGTCACCGAATACCGCTATGACTGCCAGCATCGCTTGATCGGCGTCAGCCTACCCGGTGGCAGTATCGCGACCTACAAGTACGATGCCTTCGGTCGCCGTATCGAGAAAACAGTCGATGGCCACACCACCGAATTCCTCTGGCAAGGCGAACGGCTGATTGTCGAGAGTAGTGAAAATCGATATCGCACTTATGTCTATGAGCCGGACAGCTTCCGCCCTTTGGCGATGCTCGACGGTGAAGGCCCACTGAAAGCCGCGCCGTTCTATTATCAGCTCGATCACTTGGGCACGCCGCAAGAGCTCACCGATTACAGCGGCGCGATTATGTGGTCGGCCAAGTATCGAGCTTACGGCAACCTGGCTGCGCTGGATGTCTCGGAGATCGATAACCCGCTGCGGTTTCAAGGCCAGTATTTCGATACAGAGACAGGGCTTCATTATAACCGCCATCGCTACTACAGCCCGAGCACAGGAAGGTTTCTAACCCCAGACCCGGTCAAGCTTGCAGGTGGCCTAAACAACTACCAGTACGCACCAAACCCTACCGGCTGGGTGGACCCGCTCGGCTTAATGTTCAGGGCGATAACTAAAGCGGTTTCTGGTGTTGCGAAAAAGGCACCACTGAAGCCCGCTGCGAACTGCCCCAAGCCTGGAGGATCATCTTCTCCAAGCACTACCCCTACCCTTGCAGACTCCAGCGTAAAGACTGGAGACGTCACCCCGCCGGCGGTCGTCGAGTCGAAGCCCGATTTTTATGTTGGCCCATCCGGACCGGACTCGACCTTACCTTCGACGGCATATCGATACATGGGATACAAGGACGCAGACGGAACCGTAAATACTCACGCGCAGAACACGATCAACACAGGCGACGCACGACTGTCGTATTTCGGGTTCGATAAATTTGAGACTGGAGACGCGGCTACGGAAGCATTGCAAATGAGGGCGCCGAAGCACATCACTCCTGCTGACCCTGACCCTGCATGGAGTGATGGTCGCCTGCGATTAAAGTTCGACACGCTGCAACTCTATAAGGACGGCGTGCCAACCGTTACAGTGCCATATGAGCTTGGTGGTAAAGGTCCGAACCTGGAACCCTTCACAAAAGCGTACCCTGGCTACGGTACGGGTGGTGCGCGACAACTTATTCCGAAACCGGGTACCACCACCATCATCAAAGCAGATGAAGTCACGATTTTGCCGGAGAAGTAACAGTGCTAACCGATCTAGAGGCGCGCGTAGCGCTCAAAGAACTGATTGAAAAATATCTCAAGGGAAGAGATCCCGATTACGACCATTTGATCGAAATCGTTCAGGACCCTTCGCGTCAAGTTCCGATCAGAGGTGTGCTTGAGGACATTAGACGGTACAACAAAGTCCAGTACACACAGCAGGAGCTAGAGCTGATCGACGACCTTTTATACATGTATGGGTGAAGCGCGCTCGGTGCTAAGAACTGCCGCGTATGGAGCGGAAGTAGCTATCAAGCAGTGGTGCAGCCTCCAGCAGCCATCCAATAACGGGAGCCTGGCGAGTGTTGATAGCCCTGTCGTCGAGACCTGACCTGTAAAAAGCCCAGCCGAAGCTGGGCCTTATTTTTTTACTATCGCAGCGCCCAGTTGGTCTGGCCGCGTGCAATCACGCCAGGAGTACGACCGTAGCGCTGCGAAAGAGAGGGAGCCAATTCAGGAAAAAGCTCTTCCATATACGGGACCATCATGGCCACGTATACCTCGAAGGAAGGGTGCTTACGCCATTGTCCTGCTTCGATAGTATTGTTGTATGAACGATCAAACCATCCGCGCAAAACTAGCAGCGCACCCTCAATACGATCTTCCAAGAGATCGGCACTGCGCGCCTTGGAGTGGCCATCCTTTTTCAAGGTTTCTCGCTCCACGTAAGTTCCTGGGCGATAGCCAGTGATCTCGTGAACCTCCATGATCCGCTCATGAATCTCGCGATGCTCCTTCTGATCGCTTCTAAGATCAGCAGCAAATCGGAAATCACAGTAAAGGCAATGTGCGACAGCGTTCGGACCACTTGGTGAATCCAGGTACTGATCAATCACTGCCTGAAACCGGCTGTTCAGCTCTTTATAATTGCGAACACCGAGAAGCTCCGCCGCGGCAAGGTCTAATCGCTTACCGTGCGGCAGTTCTGGATGCGCTTGTTTGAGTTGCTTCGCGAGGCGCTTGACGCTTTGTACGTCAGCGAAAGTAAGGGCGTGTTGCATATCAGCCTCCAAGGGCTGGGCCTGTTGTCCACTACGAGAACCCAATACAGGGTTTGTATGAAACGGGTGAAATCACGATAGCGCTATTGCTTTGCTGAAAGTGGACGGCGGGCACCTACCGAATGTGCCTATTAGTAGATTACTGGAATTCTAACGAACGCCGCAAGGTAACCAAAAAAAGAAATGAGTCTCGTGCTCCTACTGAGGTTGTAGAGTCAAGCGACTAGAAGCGCGGGGGCACTGACGATGCGGTTATCGATTTCCTTAGAAGGTTTCACGACACGTTGGGCGAAAGGAGTTTTCTGAATGGAATTTCATGAAGATGAGCCGACTATCACCCATCGTTTCAGCGTTAAGTCTGGGCAACCAGACTTAACGCTGCTGTTGAAATTCTCCAGAAAGCTTTATCCCTAAACTCCAACGCAGCACGTTACTCCTCCGGCTGCTCTTGAACTCCGAGATCCCGATACCTTTGCTTACCCCTAACGTTAGGATCGGGTATCACCTCGATCACCCTCGTTGGCGGAGTGTTTATACGAAAGCCTGGCTCCATCTTTTCGCGCATTTCTAGGTACTGACCCAGAAAGGCATCGTAAGCCAGGCGAGGCGCGTACTGAACGTTGCCTTTTTGGTCTACCGCCTCTCCATGGTAGTAAAAGTCCACGCCCTGGCTAAGTGGCACTAGAACGCTGGCGGCAGCTTTGTAGTCGCCCTCATAAAGCGTGAGCCGCAACTGGGCTTTTTCGCCGTACAGCAGGCCCATCTGCTCAGCGAACCAATTGACGTATCGGTCGCCGTTGATCCGCATTGGGTTCGCAGGCAACGTATAAGCAGTGTCTATATCTCGGTTCTTACGAATGCGGCTCGCCATCCCATTCAGTTCAAGTCCCTCGGCGAACTCGACATCAACCTGCTCTCCAGCATCGATTTTGATCGGCTTGCTCATCGAAATCACGGGCCATAACAAATTCTTGGAGAAGAATGACGCGCCGCCCTTCGACAAGTTCCTCGCCTGCACAATCTCCCATTTAGCTGCCGTCAGGAGCATTGGCGCCGCCGTAATGTTGGTGACACGGACTGTGATATAGACCTGCTCATTTACTTTTTGCCCATCGCTGGTTTGTCCGAACATCACAGTAGGACTGAGCCAAGCCTCTTTAACAATAAGCCCGCGGCCCTTGCTCACGGCTGTGGTTTCGCTAAGACGCTTCAACACTTCTTTCGTGATGCCAATGCACGTGCTGCTAACGGATGCACCCGCACCAGTAACGATCGACGAGCACGGTCCAGTGGTTTGCATATTCTGAGATTGCGCCAGAGCAAACTGAGGCAACGCAAGCACCGAAATCATCATCACCGCCCAGCAAACTTTTTCCTTCATCATGGTCGTGTATCGACAGTGGATTTAACCACCGCGCCTTCCCCGGTCACGATTGGTGAGGCCGCACCGTGGGTGGACATCCCGCTGTTCGGAGTGGTACCAGCAGCCTGAGACTTGTTCGGTCCTTTGGCTTCAGTTACGACATGCGCACCAGGTCCAGTAACGATGGGTGAGGAGGGAGTGTAAGTGGACAAAGAGGGGCTGGGTTGCGCCGCTGGTTGCAACGTTAAGCCTATCTGTTTGGGAGTCACCTCAACACGTAACCCTCGATTTTGAACGATTGCTGAGACAGCAACCACCGCAATCAAAACAACGAGTGTGAACGTCACTAACGTTATCTTCCGGACACTCTTCTGTCTTGCGGGCGCCTCACGCGAACGTCTATTCAATTTTGAACTCCTGTAATTATGGCTTGGCAATATCCCTAGGGCCGCTGCAGACAGTTGCTGATTCATGTAAGCGAGTGCGAGAAGAGTATCCTAGTTCGCACATGAGACGCGACATGCTCACTACTCATTCGTTTTCATGCACCAAGACCGCCGATATCCATACCTCGCGGCACAGCTAATCCACATCCCCCTCCGCTTCCAACACCGAACAAAGCATTTTTGAATCATGAATGTGGGCCCAGTTCAGGCTCGTACGACAGTTGGAGAGCGCTCATGCGTTTGACCCAGACGGCCCTGTTTAATGTGCATGGGTCGTAGGTATACCGTAAGCAAATGTAGACTCAACGTCCGAGGTTAAAAGGACCAGCACATTTGCTTTTATGATCATCAACGGAGCCGAACGCCCAATGGAAAACCTGTCATCAGCGCGACTAACGCCCGGCGCGATTTACACAAGAAACGATCTCAGCCAGCTTTTCGGAATCAAAGACGCCACCCTCAAAACCGGTATCTTTCGGCCCAAGGGATACGATTCGGTTTGGTTGTTTGTGACTGAACAGAAGACACCTGACCGAACCCAGTACGTTGATACCCTTACGGATGACACGCTGCGCATGGAAGGTCAATCCAAGGGACGCACTGACCATCTCATTTTCCAGCATAAGCAACTGGGGTTGGAGTTGTTGGTCTTCCATCGTCGGTCGAGAACAGAGTACTCCGGCGCGGGTTTCCGATACGAAGGAGCTTTTTGCTACGAAGACGCTTCTGGCTCTAAACCTACCTCATTCGTTTTAAAACGCGAAGGCGCCGATAGCTACGACGTCGATCTGAATGAAATGGAACTGAAGCTGGGCAGTCAAGGTGCATTCGATCCTACAGACGTCAAAGACTCACGCGAGCGGACTTTCGCCTCAATCGTTCAGCGACGAGGCCAGACTCGTTTTAGGACCATGTTGCTGAAAGCCTACAAAAGTACGTGTGCCATAACGGGGTGCGAAGTTGAACCCGCGCTTGAGGCCGCGCATATCCACCCCTACCAGGGTGATCAGACGGATGTGATCTCGAACGGGCTGCTCCTACGAGCTGACATTCATACGCTGTTCGATCTGGGACTGATTTGGATCGAGCCAACGAATTTGTCGATTCAGATCTCGGAACGCCTTCGGAAATGTAGTGAGTATGCTTCGCTGGATCAAAGACTCCTGACCCTTCCCGAAAACGTGTCAGACCATCCAAGTCAAGCAGCTCTGGAATTCAGAATGAGCACTAAAATATGAGGTCATTGGCACACGAGCACGATGTCAATCGAGTGACCTCAAATCAGCACACATATCGTTAGACTTCGCTCAATGCGAATCCGAAGTCGTCACTGGACACTTGAGCTGCTTCGTTGAGCCGCTGACGTAGTGCAGCAGTCAGCTGTCGTTCGACTTCCCATGGATCAGACAGTGCAGCCAACTGCGGTGCCAACTGCGGCGAGAGACTCATCAGCGAGTGGTTGAGTGAACGTGCAGTTTCAAAAGCGGCTTTTTGTACAAAGCTGATTTCTACCAGCTCACCCTGTGCCTTGCGAAACTCCATCTCAGCCATCCGCGCCAGGTAATGCTCGCGATGCGCTCTTGCTTTCTGAAAGTCTGGAGTCTGCCCATGAGCTGGATCAGCGGGCGGCGGCGCAGCCATGTTAGTCGACTCGGATTGTGCAGCGACGTGGCTGTACACATCACGCTGAAGCCGCTCCTGTTGGTGGCGAGCAGCGACGGCAGCCTTGCTCGGATCAGCGGTATCGCGGATCAATGCTTCGGTGGCCATAACGTCGACCTGCTTGCCATTGGGGGACAGGACCAGTCGACCGTTTTCCTTCAGCCAGGTGATGTAACTCGGCGACCGGCCGATGCGTGCGGCGAAGGCGCTCTTGGATAGGTACGTGGCTGCGGTCATAAGCCCTCCTTTTCAGCGGCTTTTCAATGAATCCTTTCAAGATTTCAATGGATTGAAATTTCAGTAAGCTGGCGGGCCTCCCACTAACATGATCCCGCGGGTTTCCGACCCCGTGTCCTTTGAAAGTCTCCAGGGTCCCCGGCGGTTTTCTGCCGATCTGGTCGGTCGAGCCTGCATCCGAGTGCCATGCCCTGCCCCATCCGTTTGGAAAGACGGACATCCCTGCAAAGGTTTCAGCTAGAGAGATTCCGCGAGTTCGATAACCCGTGTAGGGGGCGGCCCTCAGGGAGGACCCGGAAAAAACGGCGCCCTACCCGGCCTGCCCGGCTCATGCCTTCGGCTCGGCCTCGCTCAGGTCCAGCCGCTTGGCTACCCAGCGTTCGTACAAGCCGATCGCGACATCGGCGCCGGCCATTGCGGTCAGGCAACCGAGGGCGCCTGCTGTCCAGATCGACAGGCCCGCGCCGAACAGCAACATCATCGCTGATACGCCGCAGACGATGCAGGCACCGGACCGAAGTGCGAGGCGGCGCAGTAACGCCCAGCCTCTTGTCCCGTCCTTGTCAGCGCGCCACATCTCGCCGGACACGCCGCCAACCAACGACAGGGCAATCACCAACCAGATCGGCATCTCTGCCAGTGCCTGTTGTTCGTTCGTCATTGCCCTGCCCCTTAAACAAAAAGACCCGGCGCTATGGCCGGGTCAGGTGGTGGGTGGCCTGCCGCGCTTTGCGGTCGCACCCATCGAAGATGGCCCCTTTTTACAGCTCGATTCTGGTGGCAGCAAGGCCGTTTTAATGCCATCCGGTGAATGTGTGGCTTACGTCCGGTGAACGGCTGGCGAATGTCGGTGAATATCTCAACCCGGCTGGCTTTTGCTTCTGTTGTTTTAGCGGCGTCCCATACGTCCCACTTCTCTAAAACAAGGTGGGACGTCTGAAAGCCCCGCAGATTGGGGCGTTGCCCCACCGTCCTACTTTTCTTTCTCTTTTCTCGTGTATAGAGAGAAATTTAAAAAGCACGCGTGCGCGTGAACGCGCGTACCTGTGCCCGCTACGCATACACGGGTGGGAAACAAAAGAGGTGGGACGGTGGGACAGTCCAACAACGACGGGGCCTGCGCCCGTCCCATGACTGCAAAAGCAGTAGGACGGACGCAGGTCGGTGGGACGGCGTGAGCCAAAGGAGTGCCCACGATCAAGCCGCCTCCCCCAGGAGGAAGTGCTCGACCACGATGTGGGCGTCGTGCAGACGCTGGTAGTAGACGTTGCGCGTGCAGCCACTGCGCGTCAGACGTGCCGCCAAGGGCGCGTCTGGCTGGAAGTAATGCACCTGCACCACCGTCATCAGCTCGGGATCGAGGCGTTTCTTGACGATGCGCTCAATGTCCAAAGACGCCTCGAGCGGCACCCTGCTCCCGCGCCTGCCGCGCACCAGCTGGCCACCGCTCTCCATCATCATGGCGACCATGTTGCCGCCCGAGTAACCGGCAGCTACCTCGTCGCTGTGCAGCTCCTGCGCCCATTGCTTGAGGGCCATATCGATTGCCTTAATCATCGAAGCAGGGCTCCTCGAACTCGTCCCGTTGCAGCGCAGACGCCCTGCCCCAGTGCTCGGGCTTCTTGTACGCCCATGGCCGCTGACCGCTCTTGTTCAACGCACCCAGACGGAAGCGTCGCCAGCCGAGCCGGTGCAGGATTGCGCCGACGCGCATCTGCTCGGGCTTGCCCCAATGCCCTGGGTCGAGCTTGAGTGCTTGACTCATTACCTCGCTGCCGGTGGTGGTCTCGCCGATCTGCGACTCTTCGAGCCAGGTCAGGATGGGCGTCTCCCATTCGTCCACCACAAAACGTTCGTCCTGCTCCTCGCTGAACATCGGTGCTTCTTCTCGCGTGACCCACCAAAGGTCGCCGGCCTCGAAGCAGAACACCGCTTCGGCCCACAGCTGGTCGCGAATCTCGCGCAGCAACGGCACATCGACCTTGGTACAGGCCACCGGCCAATAACGACGGTTGCCGGTGGCGTCCTTGAGGTACTCGTCCTGGTTGGTGGTACCGACGAAAACACACTGGCGTGGCACGTCCAGCGTTCTGCGGCCATAGCTTTCGCGGTAGGTGTCGGTCGACGCCGAGAAGAACTGCTTGGCCTTGGTGCTCTCGGCCTTGTTGAAGCTGTCCAGTTCGCCCAGCTCGACGATCCACTTGCCGCGGATCGCCTGAAAGCCGTCCTTGTCACCGAGAGCAAACGGTGTATCCATGAACCACTCACCGCCGAGCACGCTCATGGCGGTCGACTTACCGGCGCCTTGTACGCCTTCGAGGATCATCACCGAATCCGCCTTGCAGCCGGGCTTCATCACCCGCGCCACGGCCGAGATCATCCAGCGTTTGCCGACCTTGGAGGTGTAGTCGGTTGTCTTCACCCCCATCACATCGGTCAGCCAACGCTCCAGGCGCGGCACACGATCCCATTCCAGTTTCTTCAGGTACTCGCGCACCGGGTGAAAGGCGTGGTCGTGGGCCACGACGCTGACGGCTTCGATCACGTGCGAGGACTTCACACGCAGGTTGTACTGCTGCGCGAGCCACTTCATAACGCGCACATCATCGATGTCGGCCCACTCGCCGGTACCACCGCCATAAGGCGCCGCACGCAGCTTGACGATCTTCGAACTGAAGGCGCAGTAACTGATCACGCCGGCCCAGCGCTCGTCGTTAGCGAGGATCAGTTCGACGTTCTGCATGTGCGCGATCAAGGCGCCGCTCTCACTGCGAGCCAGCTGATCTTTCCAGCCACCGGCAGCGGGTGGGCGGACCACAGCAAGCACTTGTCGGCGAACCGCGTCCAAACCTTCGGCGACGTGCAGATCGTTGAAGTCGGTCCACTTGTCGTGACGCTCAATTGAGAAGATCGGCGCAACCACCTGTGCACCAACGATCAACGCGGCGTTGCTGGCCTTCTCCTCACCCGGGTTCCACGCATCGCCGTTAGGCTTGGTGGTCTTCCAGTCGTCATCGCGGCAGATGATCAGCGGGCAGCCGGCGAAGCGCTCGCGCATGACCTTGCACACGGCCAGCAGGTTGCCCGCATCGAATGCTACCGCTACGGCGAGCGACGTCGCCATGTGCAGGCTGGCGCCGGTGGCGTAGCCCTCACACACCAGCACCGGTTCGCCCGGTACCGGATGCGGGCCGAGCAGGTGAAAAGTACCCTCCTTCGCCATCCCGTAAGGCCAGTAGGATTTGTCGCGGCCGGTGTCTTCCTGCTTGTTTGGGAAGATCACCTGAAGGCCCATGATCTGATCACGGGCATTGTTCATCGGCACCAATACCGCACCGGTGCGCGGCGCGTAACGCACTTTGATACCAACGATCTGCTTACGGTCCAGGTAGTCGCTGCGGCCGGTGGTCGGCATGCGCTCGAACAAACCCTGCGCCCTTTTCGCGGCCCGCCGCGCAGCGTTACTCGCGATTTCGGCGGCGCGGCGCTTGGCTTCTTCCTGGCGGGCGCGCATCACTTCACGCTCTTCGGAGGACATGCGACCGGCCTTGACCTTGATCTTCTGTGTCTCGCCCGAACGCCAGTCACCGAAGGCGCCGAAGATCAGCGTATCGCCCTTCTCCGTGCGCTGCTCGTGAACCACGTACCAGCCGTTCTTTTCCTTGCCCTTGTCCTGCGAAGTCTTGCAGCGGGTCAGCTTGCCGAACACCAGCGGTTGCGCTGGCTCCAGACCGTAATCGGCGAATTGCCCCAACACTTCATCGAGCATGCTGAATCCCCCGCTCAGAGAGGGATTGGCAGCTGATGCACTGCGAGCAACCCGGTGAGGCCAGGCGACGCGCTTCCGGGATCGGGTCGTCGCAGGCTTCACAGAACAGCAAGGAATGAGCAGCGCTTTCGGCTTTGGCAGCGCTGCGCGCCGCCATGGCCTGATCGATGCGTTCCTGCACCAGATCGTTGGCGAAATCGGCGATGTCAGCCACGGTCGGCACCTCGCGTCGTCTGGTTGACGTAGGTGGCGCGGTTGAACAAACCCAGCAGCCCTTGAATGCCCCGGAACACCTGCAGGCGAATCGCTGCCAGTTCCTGATCAGTCACCACACCGTCGCCGATGCTCTTGGCCCAGGTCTCGGCCAGATCAGCGACCTGGCGGAAGTATTCGGCGATCCCCGTGGTCAGGGTCTCGGGCATGTCGTTGGTGTAGGTGTCGGCCAGCTCCTGCCAGATCGTGTCACCGACCAGCGCATGCACCGCATCGAGAATGCGGCGATCCTTGGTCAGTTCGAGGATCTCACCAAACTCCTGAATATTGATGGAGTGGCTCGGATGGGTCGGCGACAATTTGTGCTGCAGCGTGGTCGGGTTACGGCCAGTGGTGGCTGCAATGGCAGCAGCGCCGCCCGGGTAATCGCGAGCGGCGTGGTACAGCGCTAAATCGAGCGGCAGGATTTCCCGCTGCGCCCGTTCCAGAGAACTGAGAGCAATTCGGCTCATGGCATTAATCCTAAAAGTTGCCAGTGCCGCGCGACAGAAGTTGGTGATACATTTGCCGCGTGGCTTGGTATGGCCCAAACGCCGGGAACCCTTGCAGGGGATAACCGGCACCGTGCCGGGGCGAACAATCCGTTGTTCACCCCTGGCGCAACAGCTGCCAGCTCTGTGGTAAGAACGGCAGCAACACCAAGGCTTCCATGCCTTGGAAACGCGATGAAAGTCGGCGGCATGTGGTGTGCGCACCTACTGACATCGCGACCCGATAGCATTGTGGTGATGCTATCCGGAGAAACTGGGCGACCCTTGGGTCGCCTTTTTTCTATGCGGCTTGGGACTCTTCCATTTCCGGAGGAAATACGTCATCAAGACTGCACGGCGCTCCTAACTTATTGAGCGCTCTGACTATGGCTCTGCACTCAGTAAGCCCTGCGATTCGACGTCCTGCTTCGTAATTGCTTATACGTGCCTGAGTCCATCCAAGAGCTACGACGAGTTCCTTTTGCTTGATTCCAGCTTTCTCTCGATGTTCAGCGATCAGATTCATGATGCCCTCCAATTAGCCGGAGCCATCTTAATCACGAATCGCAGACATTTCAACACGCAAAGTGATGATAAATAATTTCAGAGCGTGGTAAAAAAAGCACATGAACACACTCGGCGAACGTATTAAGCAATACCGCAAAGCCAAGGGCATGAGCCAACAAGCCCTTGCTTTCGCTTGCGGTTGGGAATCCCAGTCTCGGATAGGCAATTACGAGAAAGGGGCTCGTCAGCCCAATCTCCACGACTTGCAAAAGATAGCGACAGCACTGGGAGTATCTTTTCCAGACTTGGTAGCAGGAAAAAATCGTTCCGACGTTGAGTCGTACTCAGACGCCATTCAAGGTCGGATTCGGTCTGAAGACCGTCTTGTGAGGGACTACGGAAGATCGAAAGACAAAGACCAACCTGTTAGCAGCCTTGTAGGCTGGGCTAAGGATGGGAAGGTGCCTGTGCTATCAAACGCGCAGCTTGGGAATCAGGGCTTCTTCAACACGGTAGAACCGCCCCCAGGGCAAGGTGAAGGCTACCTAAACATTCATAGCGATGACCCAGATGCCTATGGCATAAGAGTCATGGGCGATAGCCTGATGCCCCGCATAAAAAATGGGGAGTTCGTTCTTATAGAGCCGAACAAACGCTTCAGTAGCGGTGACGAGGTCATGGTTCGAACGTCCTTCGGCAAAGCGATGATCAAAGAGTTTATTTATCTCCGAGACGGAATGTACCGGTTGGATAGCGTCAATACCGATTACGAAACTCTTCACATTGCAGAACAAGAGGTGGAGGAAATCCATCTCGTAGGCGGAATATTGAAGTCATCACGCTTTCTACACAGTGCCGCGCTAATTTAATCACATTTTGTGTTGACACAAACAAGCACATTGCGTGATATTCGCCTCACTCTTTACCACAGAGCGAGGCAATACCAATGCGTACCACCGCAACCTTGCATGTCCATCCGGCATGCGTCAGCAATCGCAAACTGATCGAACAGCTGCAGCTCGCCACGGGCTGTATGGTCGTCATTCATAACAGCAAACCCAAGCTTGTTTCCAAGTCCTGCCAGCCCTCTCCTATCGATCCAAACGGTGGAGGGCACGCGGCATGACCAAGTACAAAATCGACAACCGCACCCTGCAGTTGCTAAACGCCCAGGTCAACCTGACCGAGACCTTCAACCACGTCCTGCGCACAGCACAGAAGCGTGAATGCCAGGCATTCCGTCTCAAGGTTGAGCGCGGCGCAGTGGAAAGCACTTTTGTCGTGGAGCTGGGCAGCGAACGCCACACGCTGACCCTGCAGAACGACAAGAAGATGCACCTCAAACTGGCCGGCTTTATTGAAGAGATTGCCAACGGTCCGTTCGACGCGAGCAACTCCAGCGACCTGGTGCATCTCCCGCATGCCGATCGTCAATACGGCCATTTTGATGTCCTGGACAAGCAGCGTGTGTTCGAACTGGTGCACACCGGGGGCGTGCTGAGCCTCGACATGGGTTTTGAACTTCCTCTGCATGTGGCGCTGCATCGCACTCAAACACGCCGCGGCGTCACCGCCATCTTGAGCATCGGCAACAAGAGTCCGCATACGCGCTGCTTCACCTTGTACGAACCCGACGCCGAGATCTACGCAAGGCTCATCGAGTCCATCAACCACCTTGCTGCAGCGGCCACTCCTGCTGCGCATGCGGCATGAAGAGGACGATATGGAACGCACTCTAGCCCAAGCAGCCGCACAACTCGGCCTCACTCGCCCGAAACTGATCGCTCTCATGCGGGAAAAAGGTTTGCTCAAGGGAAACCTGCCGGCGGACCCGAAGCGCGACAAAGCGTATCTGCGGGTCAAGGACAGCCCCTGGTATGACGAAAAATGCGGAATGCAGTACAGCCAGTCGACCCGCGTCATGCAAGCCGGCATTCGCTGGCTGGCCGACCAGTTAGACATCGATCTACCCGCCATCCCGGCAGACCGCCGTGACGTGGCCTAGGGAGTACGCCCGCCAGATCGTTGCCATGCACACACGCCAGGAGCGAAACGCCGCGCTCCTCGAAGTGCCCGAACATCTGCGCGAGCTAACTAAACGCCACTGCCTGAACGCTTGGAACCACCCGGCACGACAGCAACGCAAGGAGGCTCGACAAGGCCATGAGTAACGCTGCACAGAATCCGCTTCGCCTGCATCCGGCGCCCGAATCGGCCACCGTTGAACTGCTCTATCGAATCTTTGGTGACGTCCTGATCCCGCTGGAAAAAATCCGCGAGCAGTACTTTCGCAATCTCAACGAGCAGTCGTTCGTGACAGAAATCAACAGCGGCCGGATCCAGCTCCCGATCACCACGCTGGACACCAGCCGCAAGGCGCTGAAGTACGCGCACATCCGCCACGTTGCCTCGCTGATCGACATCCGCGCCTACAAGGCTGATGAAGATATGCAGCGACAGCAGGACGGCCAACGCCAAACGGCACCCACACCATTGACGGTTGTCACCACCAGCCAATGACTTACGAGGAGCACATAACATGACAGCAATTCAAATTTGCGCACTCATCACCCTGATCGCTTTCGCCGGACTACTTATTTGGGCTGGTTACAAGATGGGCCACATCGACGGAAAATCTGCAGGACTAAAAGAAAGAGACGAAATTCAGCGCGCCGAAAGCGTCAAGCCCATTCGTGAACTACGAGCAAAGCTCGACTTCTTCCAGCCAGACCATCAGCGCCTGGTACAGCGATGCAAGCAACAGGATAAGGATCCGCGCCTCGGCGAATTAGAGCGTCAAATACTGCTGGATATCGCCGAGAAGCTCAGGATCGCAGCCGAGACATTCGCCGCACTCCGTACCAGGAAAAAAAAACTGGAACGCGAAACCAGAGCCTTGCGCCAACTAGCTCTCGCCATGGCTTGCTCTCTGCACGCAGCAAGTGAAGGAGAAGCAGCATGAACGGCCCGCTCTCCTACTTCGGACCAACTCATTATCGGATCTCAGAGCAATGCGGCGAACAATCTCGCGTGCGAGCACGAATGTCGACTGCTTTGCTCTTCGACGACACGCGAGTCGATACCCACGAAATTAAAAGCCTCTGCTGCGCAGCAGCAGGCATTAATGCTTTTCCTCAAGCCGCTACCGAGGCATTTACCCCACACCAAAAGCTGCGCCGGGCAGCGCCTCCCAATGCAACGCTGAACGCTCAGAAACGCTCGCCCGCGCAGCTTGCCGAGGGGGATACGCAGTGTGATGAGGCGGCAGAACCATCGCTGCCGACCTATCACCTCGACAAGATTCCAGAAGACAAGATGGCCGAACTGGTCGGTACCACGCGCCGGGCATTGCAAGGCAAGCGCGCCCGAGGCGTCATTCCCAAAGGGGTTTGGAACAGCATCGATAGCCGCATTTATTACAGTCTAAGGAGATACGAAGCATGGCTCGAGAGCCAATGGGATTGCCCACCGGAGTTGAATTTGCTGGACAGTCCATCCGCATTCGCTTCACCTGGAACGGGCAACGCCGTTGCGAAACCCTCCCCTATCCCCAAACGCCGAAGGGGATTAAGGCTGCCGCCGACTTACGCGCTAACGTAACCAGCCTGATCAAGCATGGCGTGCTGGATGATCAGCGATACGCTGAGCTGTTCCCCAACTCCACTTATGCCACCTACTCAGCGACTCCCCGTTTCGGGGAGTATGCCCAGGAGTGGCTCAACAGCCGCGAGATCGTGGCCGGGACACGCAAAAACTACCTCGGCTCGCTCAATCTGTATTGGATGCCGTACTTGGCAATGCTGCCCATCGACAGCATCACGTCAGTGATGCTGCGCAAGGTAGTAGCTAATACAGAATGGCCGACGCCGGGTGTAAAGCGCGCGGCGATTCAGCGCCTGACCACGGTGTTCGGTACCGCAGTAAAAGATGGCCTGATCAACCGTAACCCGGTGGAGTCCATCGAGCTGCCGGTAAAGGCCAAGAAACCCATCGATCCGTTCACGGTTAGCGAGGCCAACCAGATCATTGATCACCTATATAAAACGCTGACCCATTCGATGCGGATCTACGCGGCCTACTTCGAGTTCGCCTTCTACACCGGCATGCGCCCCAGCGAGATCGCGGCGCTGCGCTGGGAAGAGGTCGACAAGGAAAAGCGACTGGTGAACGTGTGTCGGATCGTCGCGGATTACAAGATCGAGGAGCGAACCAAAACCCGCACCGGACGTCAGGTCATGCTCAACAGCCGAGCACTGCACGCCATCGAGCAGGCCGAACTGTTGGCAAAGCAACGTGCTTTGCCAAGCCGGCGCAAACGCACCGAATCGACCTATGTGTTCCCGCCCACCAAGAACTTCGAGTTCATCCAACAATCGAGCGTGACCGACAAACACTTCCAGGCTGCATTGATTGAATTGGGCATTCGCGCCCGTCGGCAATACAACTGCCGACACACATACGCTACCATGTGTCTCATGGCGGGTATGAACCCTGCGTTTATTGCCACTCAGCTCGGTCATAGCGTTCAGATGTTGCTATCGACCTACGCCCGATGGATAAACTCCAGCACTGACTGGGGTGAGCTCGGGAAGCTCGAAAACAGCTTGATTGGTACAAAATTGGTACAGGCAGAAACAGTACCCCTCTGAAACCCTTATGGAATCAGCCCCTGTGACACTGGAACAGAACTACACCGCGATTCTCGGCCAATTGGGCGAGGACGTCTCCCGCGAGGGCCTGCTCGACACGCCAAAGCGTGCCGCCAAAGCCATGCAGTACCTCTGCCGCGGTTACGAACAGACGCTTGAAGAGGTCACCAACGGTGCCCTGTTCAGCTCCGACAACAGCGAAATGGTGCTGGTCAAGGACATCGAGTTGTATTCGTTGTGCGAACACCACCTGCTGCCGTTTATCGGCAAGGCTCACGTCGCGTATATCCCGAGCGGCAAAGTGCTGGGCCTGTCGAAAGTCGCGCGGATCGTCGACATGTACGCCCGTCGCCTGCAGATTCAGGAAAACCTCAGCCGCCAGATCGCCGACGCGGTGCAGCAAGTTACCGGTGCGCTGGGCGTTGCCGTGGTGATCGAGGCCAAGCACATGTGCATGATGATGCGCGGTGTCGAGAAGCAGAATTCGTCGATGATCACTTCGGTGATGCTCGGTGAGTTCCGGGAAAACGCTGCGACCCGCAGCGAATTCCTCAGCCTGATCAAGTAACTCGTCACACAAAAAAACCGGCGTTGATCGCCGGTTTTTTTTCGCCCGTGAAAAATCGGGTAAGCTGCGCGCCTTTCTCAATGTGCACCGTGAGGCTTTCAACGTGTTCGTCAAAGCGCTTCGTGTCGGCCTCGGCCAACTGGTTATTTTCGTCGACTTCATCACCCGTCCGGGCAAGAAACAGCGCCCCGCCGCTGCTCAGGCGCAAGTCGATACGGCTGCCAAAGACCTGACCCTGTATCAGTTCCACGCCTGCCCGTTCTGTGTAAAAACCCGCCGTACCCTGCGTCGTTTGAACGTGCCGGTGGCGCTGAAGGATGCGAAGAACAACGAGCAGGATCGTCAGACGCTGCTGGAACAGGGCGGCCGGATCAAGGTGCCGTGCCTGCGCATTGAAGAGAATGGGCAGACGACCTGGATGTATGAGTCCAAGGTGATTATTGATTATCTGGACAAGCGGTTTGCTGCGGTCTGATGGATTGTGGTGTTGCTGATGTCCTCATCGCTGGCAAGCCAGCTCCCACAGGTTCTGTGAACGCCACAGATCACTGTGGGAGCTGGCTTGCCAGCGATGAGGCCAGTAAAGACACCGCAAGTCCCAGACAAAAATAAACCGGCCCTCGAGCCGGTTTATTTGTTTTCAAGCCGCTTTTTCCATTTGCGCCTGGCGCACCACCGCCGCCAATCGCTTCAGCCCTTCATCCAGTCGCGCCGGGTCGATGTGGCTGAAATTCAAACGCAAATGCCCATGATGGTTGTCCGGATCGGGAAAGAACGGCTCGCCCGGCATGAACGCCACATCATTGGCCAAGGCTTCGTTGAGCAACGTTCGCGTGTCCAGCGGCTGTTTCAACGTCAGCCAGAAAAACAGCCCACCCTGTGGCACGTTCCAGTCGGCCAGATCGGCAAAGTGCATTTGCAGTGCCGCTTGAAAGCCATCGCGACGCTCACGATAGAAGCCGCGCAATTCAGTTAAGTGCTGCTGATATTTTTCGCTGCCGATCCACTGCAACGCCTGCCACTGGCCGATGCGATTGGTGTGCAGGTCCGCTGATTGCTTGAGCTTGAGCAGATGCGGGAACAGATCCGGGCTGGCGATCAGGTAGCCGACACGCAAACCCGGCAGAAGGGTTTTCGACACGGTGCCGGTGTAGATCCAGCTGGATTTCTTCAGGCGTGCGGTGATCGGCTTGGCGCTGCCGCCATCGAACGTCAGTTCGCGGTACGGTTCGTCTTCGATCAGGGTCACGCCGAATTCGTCGAGCAGAGCGGCGACGGCTGCGCGCTTGGCCTCGCTGTAGCGCACGGCAGACGGGTTCTGGAACGTCGGGATCAGGTAGATGAACGCCGGACGATGCTGTTCCAGGCGAATGCGCAGTTGCGCCAGGTTCGGGCCGTCGGCCTCCTGCTGCACAGTCAGGCAATCAGCTCCGAATAGCTGGAAGATCTGCAATGCCGCCAGGTAAGTCGGCGCCTCCAGCAGAATCTCGGTGCCTTTGTCGATGTACAGCTTTGCCGCCAGATCCAGCGTTTGCTGAGAGCCGCTGACCACCAGCACCTGACTCGCCTCGCAGGCCAACCCCAGCGCCCTCGCCTCTGCTGCCAAGGCTTCACGCAATGCTGGCTCGCCCTCGCTCATACCGTACTGACCGAGCGACAGGGGCATGTCGGCCCATTCGACTTTCGGCAACATGGCTTCGGCGGGCAGGCCACCGGCAAACGACATCACTTCCGGGCGCTGTGCCGCGGCGAGGATTTCACGGATCAGAGAACTTTTAAGGCGCGAGACACGTTCGGAAAAAGCCATGGAGGTCACCGGTAGCAAGGCGTGTGAAAAATGAGTCAAACTTGTTGACTGAAATTACGACAGCTTGAGCGAGTACGTCAACATGATTGACCTTAAAAACCCCAGCAGTCAGCAGCAGGCCATGGAAGCGTTTTTCTTCGGTTATCAGGCGTTCACCGCCAAGGCTGACGAAATGCTCGAGCGCCGAGGTTTGTCACGGGTGCATCAGCGCATTGTGTTTTTCATCGCCCGCTACCCGAATCTGAGCGTCAAGGAGTTGCTGGCCTTGCTGGGCGTGAGCAAGCAGGCGCTGAACATGCCGTTGCGGCAATTGCAGGAAATGCATCTGGTGGACAGCGTCGCGTCAGAGACGGATAAGCGTAAGCGACTGCTGGCGTTGACTGCGGAAGGGGCAAAGTTTGAACAGGTGTTGCGGCGTGAACAGGTGAAATTGCTGGAGCGGGTGTTTGCCGAGGCTGGGGAGGTGGCGGTGAATGGTTGGTTGGCGGTGAATCTGGCGTTGGGGGACAGTCAGGCGACTTTTGATTGAATGCTCTGGCCTCATCGCTGGCAAGCCAGCTCCCACGGGGTTATGAGCTGACCACAGAATTCGGATCCACAAATAAACACTGTGGGAGCTGGCTTGCCAGCGATGAGGCTAGCAAGGGCGATATATCCCTATTGACGGACATTTCGTAAACAAAACAGAAAACAATATTTGCTTTATTTGTACACAAAAGCATAATCCACAGCGTGCGAGTTCCTGACCGCATGGTCAACAAATTCGCGTATGCCTCAAAGGGCCGCTGCCACCCCTCATGGGTCCGGCCCTGGAAATAACAATAAAACTCTTGAGGAGTACTCGCTGTGGAAAGCCGCAAATCCGAAGCATCGACGCTGGATCTCTCGCCGCCGTTACGCAATGGCTTGCTTGAGCGCCTGTTTAAACTCAGCTTGCATGGCACCACGGTGAAGACCGAGCTGATTGCCGGTCTGACAACCTTCATCACCATGGCTTACATCATCTTCGTCAACCCCAACATCATGGCCGATGCCGGGATTGACCACGGGGCCGCCTTCGTCGCCACCTGTATCGCCGCCGCACTGGGCTGCCTGTTGATGGGCCTGTACGCGAACTGGCCGGTGGGTCTGGCGCCGGGCATGGGCCTCAACGCGTTCTTCACCTACACCGTGGTTGGCACCATGGGCTACAACTGGGAAACCGCGCTCGGTGCGGTGTTTGTCTCGGGTGTGTTGTTCATGATTCTGACCTTCTCGCGGATCCGCGAATGGCTGCTCAACAGCATTCCGGTCAGCCTGCGCCATGCGATGGGCGCCGGTGTCGGTTTGTTTCTCGGGCTGATCGGTTTGAAAACCGCTGGCATCGTCGTCGATAGCCCGGCGACTCTGCTCAAACTGGGCTCTCTGCATGAAGCTGGCCCACTGCTCGCCGCGGTCTGCTTCCTGATGATCGCAATTCTCAGCTACCACCGCGTATTTGGCGCGATCCTCATCAGCATCATCACCGTCACCCTGGCCGGTTGGGGCCTGGGCCTCGTGCACTATCAAGGCATCATGTCGGCACCGCCAAGCCTGGCACCGACCTGGATGGCGATGAATGTGGCCGGCGTATTCAACGTCAGCATGATCAGCGTGGTCCTCGCGTTCCTCTTCGTGCACATGTTCGACACCGCCGGCACTCTGATGGGCGTTGCCCAGCGTGCCAATCTGGTGAACGCGGACGGTCGCATCGAAAACCTCTCCCGCGCCATGAAAGCCGACAGTGCTTCCAGTGTGTTCGGAGCCGTAGTCGGTGTTCCGCCCGTCACCAGTTATGTGGAAAGTGCCGCTGGCGTGGCCGCTGGTGGTCGGACTGGTCTTACCGCCGTCACCGTAGGTGTGCTATTTATAGCGGCGATGTTTTTTGCACCGCTGGCCGGCATGATTCCCGCCTACGCCACCGCCGGTGCACTGATCTACGTTGCAATGCTGATGATGGGCAGCATGGCCCACATCGAGTGGGACGAAGCCACCGACGCCATTCCCGCCATCGTCACCGCGATCATGATGCCGCTGACGTTTTCGGTCGCCGATGGTATTGCGCTGGGCTTCATCACTTATGTGGCGCTGAAGGCCGGCACCGGCAAATTCAAGGAAATTTCCGTCAGCCTGTGGGTGCTCTGCGCGATCTTCTTCGCCAAGTTCATCTTCCTGTAAGCGGCACGCGGTTCAAGCTTCAAAACGGCCTCACCCTTGCGGGTGGGGCTTTTGCACATTCTTGAGTACAACTAAAAAAGGAGAACGTGATGAGTCTGGAAACCTGGCTGCTGTTCAGCGGCGCTGCGCTGGTGGTGATCCTTATTCCGGGACCACTGTCGTTGCTGATGATCAGCAACAGCCTGAATTACGGTTTGCGCCGTTCGTACCCGGCGTTTCTTGGCGGCGTGATTGCCTCGATCTGTTTGCTCAGCGCTTCCGCGCTGGGTCTGGGCGCACTGCTCCTGGCTTCGGAACAACTGTTCAGCGCGCTGAAAATCGTCGGTGCCCTGTACCTGTTCTACCTCGCCTGGCAGAGCTGGCAGCAATCGCGCCAGCCATCAGTGGCCGCCGAAGTACCGCAAGCGGCGCCGGTGCCACGCTTTCGCGCACTGTTCGGCCGTGCGTTTGTATTGGGTGCCAGCAACCCGAAAGACATCCTCTTCTTCGCCGCGTTTTTGCCGCAATTCCTCAGCGCCGAGCAAGCATTTCTGCCGCAGTTGCTGGTAATGATTGCAACCTGGACCCTCCTCGATCTGCTATGCAAACTCGCCTACGGCCTGAGCGCCCATGGTGCAGCCCGTTATTTGCGCAGCGGCAAAGGTCAGAGCTGGTTCAACCGGATCAGCGCCGGGTTGTTTGGCGGCGCAGGCGCGGCGTCCTTGCTCAGCAGCCATTCCTGAGAAAGACGACGATTGAGCGACGGGGTTGTAACTGCTGTTAATACTGTTTAACGAACTACAGCAGTTACAAACGCTGACAAAAATCAATTCAACTGAATCATGAAGTAACTCTATTCAATTCGATGCACGCCGCAACACCACGTAACAACACTTCGATATACACCAACCAAAATCCCTCTCTATATTCCTGCACAACTGACAACCAATACCAGAACAAGGAAGTTCTATATGGCCCAGCATCTGCAAATCCGCGTTATCGAAATTCATGCCAACATCCCGGCGTTGAACTATTGTTTTTTCGCCGCCCCTTCCCCGCCCTCTTTTCACTGCCATTAGTGCCTGGCCTTGGCCCGCGTTTCACTGTGCCCAGGTGATTTTGCAGCTACCGAGTCCAATAAACCTGATGCACGACCGTTGCAAAACGTCAGTCGCCCTCAGTGTAAAAATATTAATCCTTATTACCGCCCAATAATAATTCATCAATTCGAAGTGTATTAATGTTAAAGCCGACGAAGAAAATCAATACATCCAACAAAGACGGCACCTCAAGCTTAATCAGAACCGAAGACAACTCGGCCGCCGCCAACCGCCCCCGTAACCAGGTATCAGATCTACCTGGAAATGTCTCTGGTCCCGATGCTGGCCGACGCGCCAGCACTGAGCATCCGTTTCAACATCCCCCGCAGTCCGAGATTATCGTGACTGAAATTCCGGGATCGGTCAGGCCGGCTACCCCCCCGATAGTCAAGTCCGCGCTTAACATGATCATGTGGCCGCAAGACCGTGTCGGCGAGCTGATGCCGTTCGGGAGAAACACAGGGTTATTCGTCGTAACCGATGGCACGTTGATTGCCGATATAAAGGGTCTGGGCAAAACAGTAGTCGAGCGTACCAGCCAGGGCGAGTATCAGGTTCCCTTCCCGTTCGCACCCGGGGTGCCGGGGCCGATTCTTGCCAGGATCGCCGGTGAACCCTACTGGTACATCGAACGTCCAGGCTGGGTGAAGAAACCTGTACAGACGCCGCTGGACACAAGCGCACAACCATTCAAATTTTTACTTCCCGAACTGGCGAACCTGCTGGAACCCGCAAGCCCGCTGGACGGTATTCGTCACGATAAACTGGGCAGAACCTACGCTGATATTGATGGCGAAGGTACGGTGCTGATACGCAAAAATGACGACGGTGATTATCAGGCCAGCGACGTCAATGAGCGGGTCGCATCGGGTCCGTTAGTTGAGCGAATCCCCGGCACCGTTCTGTGGCGACGAATTCCGGAACGGCCTCCATCTCCGGAAAGTCCGCGGCTGTATATCCATGAGTCGCCCGACATGGACGCTGACACTTCGGCCACCCAGGTGAAACGACCGAGGCTGGAACAGGCTGGCGAGTCATCCGACCCGATGGAAGCCTCGAATACGGCGCAGCTCTTTCCCCAAACGACCGTTGAAAGTCCTTATCACTGGATGCAGTGGGTACATTACAACGACCTCCCGACTGGCCCATCGGTCAAGCTTGGCGGATTTGATTACACGGTTTTGCCGCCGGGTTCAGCTCCCGATGAATTGGCGGGGATGAACTTCTTGCAAAACCCAAATTCTCCGATCAGCCGCTTCGATGATTTCGAGCGCGTAATGCGCGACACGCCTGAACTTCAGCCGGTTGCCGTCTTTCCGAAAAGCAACCACTCCATGGAAGTTCCACCGGCGCACAAGCTTTTTCGTAAACCGTTGTCGCGGTCCGTCGCCGAGCGTTTCACCGAATTCTCCGAGGGAACGGCGCTGTCGGTCGCCAAAACCTTGTTCGAGCGCGCTGATAATTCACCGCAAATCACTTCCACGGGCCTCAACAATATCCGTCAGGTCCTGGCCCATTGGAGCTTGAATCCCAAAGCCACCTCTGGCGTCCCGCTACTCGGCGACCCAATGCTCATGTTGCACGAGGCCCCGCGAATCGAACGGAACGGAACGACCTACCTGACGCTCAACGCCCAGGCGGAGGCACCGTTGCATCGCCTGAACTTTGATCCGAAGCTTTTTCCCGAAGACTGGAATTTCTACCTCAGAAGCCCTTCCAGCAAGGCCTTGAGGCAATTGACCGGTGGTCTGCTGGTGCGTGCCGGTTATGACGTCTTCCGGCTGACACCTCAGCATCAACCACCCACTTTGGTATTCCGCAGTCTGGCGACAGCTGATGTGTTCATCTTGAAACTGGCGGCGGTCGAGGGCAATGGCATCACCCTTTATACCTATCCCGGCACCGAGCTTTTTGACCCCTTGCTGCCCGCCTGCATTGGCAAGCCAGCCTACGACGCGGTGGTGGCGGCCGATGCGAAAAACCAGTTGATCTGGCTGCTGGGTGGCGTTCTCAACGTCGATTCGAAACCCGACTCGGTCTTCATCATCAGAGAGCGCTGATGACATCACCCCTTTATTCAGGAACAGATCCATGAAGCTACCCAAGAAAACCAGCGCATCCACGACCCCCCCCTCCTCTTCTGCCTCACGGCCAGTGGCGGGTGCGGAATTACCTACCGATCCGATCACAGCCACTCACGTTGGGAGGGCTACTCCAGGCCACAGCTCGACATCCGTCGTACAGCCGACTTCATCCTCTTCAAGCGGCACTGGCTCGCAATCGGCCATGGTCGTAACGCCCATGCTGTATTCGCCACAGGATCGAATACTGGCCGCCATCAAGGCCTCTAATTGGCCAAAGGACAAAATCCACGAACTGCGCCCCGTGTCGGGCAACAGCGGTCTGTTCGAAGCTTTTGACGGCATGATTTACGCGTTCGTCGGCGGCGAAGATTACATGTGCGTCGTGCGCCGCGCAGATGGCGAATACCAAAGTCCGATGGTGACATCGCCGGGAGTAGCGTACACCTTCAGAAAAATCGACGGTGAAGCCCGTTGGGATGCCAATTGGCTCCCTTTACAAGGTTTACTCGATGCAGACGTACCGCGCACTGTCGCAATGCCCGGGGCTGGCGTAACGCGCACAGTCACAATGCCCGAGGCTCTCGAGTTCCTACCGACATTTTTGGCAGACACCCTGACACCAAGCGAGAACTCGGCGCAGGGTGTCCGTTACGACCGGGCCAGCCGTCCCTACGTCGACACGATCGAGGGCACCATCATGGTTCATCGTCACCCCGACGGAAGCTATCAACACAGATCCCCTCAAAGCCTCATCCCGACGGGCCGAATGGTCGAGCAGATTCCCGGGCAGAAAATGTGGCGGTTCATAGACGAATGGATAGCCTGGGGCAAGAAAGCCAAGCCCGAGACCGGCGAATCACTCGCCCTTAACGGCCACCACTACCCTATCGTTCCGGTGGGAACCCAGGCGAACGACGCCACTCGCGTGTATTTTCTGCAACATCCGGATTTTTCGCCAACCCACTTCGATTCGTTTGAACGCATGTTGTACGAGGCCCCGGACCTTCAACCCGTGCCGGTCTGGCGCAGTAGCGAGAGCCCTTTGAAAGTTCACGTCGGCGAGAAATCATTCACCCAGCCCCTGACAGAATCGGTCAGGGAGATGTTCAGCGAATTTTCGGATTCCACTGCACGATCCGTCGCCAGAATGTTGTTCGAGCGCGCCGACTACTCCCGCACGATCACATCGGCCGGCTTGCTTAAGCTGCAGCGGATGACTGACCAGTGGCGGCTCAAACCTCAGGAGGCTGCATCCTGGTTCGCGGAACCGATGGACATGCTACCCGTGTTGCCCCGGGTAGAAAGTGGCGGCAAAGCCACGATATTGTTGCCGCCCGAGGTGAACGGTCCGCTGCAACGCCTGACGTTTGACCCGCAGCGTTTCCGGGATGATTGGACGATCTACCTTCAAGATCCAACATTGGCCAACCTGAGATTGCTGGTCAGGGGCGTGCTCGGGCGCGCCGGCTATAAAGTTGCAACCTTCACCACCCTGGATTCGTCGACGCTGGTGTTCCTGGGAAAGACGCGCACCACGGTCTATTACCTGAAGCTGGCACAAGTTAACGGTAATGCGGTTGAAGTGGGTGGCTCCCCCGCCCCGGGTGCGGCGGTGCTCGCCGACCCAGATCTGCGGGCGAGGGTTGGCGGCACTGCGTATAAAGCCCTCATGGATGCCAGTACATCTAACAAAATCGTCTGGCTACAGGGTGGTGCCCACCGCGACGTATTCGGTCGCCAGTCTGTTTTCATCATCAGAGAATTGTGACCACGGCCGCTTGAAGTTACTCACTTACCCACGCTCTCCAAACGCGATATAGCTGGAGCAGCCTCCAAGGCTGCTCCAACTATCCTCCCTATGTGGCAGACAACTAAAAGCTGTTCGCCGCAATGGGCAGTTACTTCCTGCCATGTACATATGAAAATCTTGCAACCAGGCACGGCCTGCTGATTCACAGGCGAAAAAATTTCACACCAAGACATATACACCGCACCTTCGCACCTCCATTGCCGGACATTACTCCTTTGAAACCGTGCTTCACGCGAAGCAATTCAATGGAGTAATGCAATGGCAATACCGCCGAAGAAAATTCCTGGCTCGTCCTCATCCAGCGTAACGCCGAGCTCCAGAACACCCTCGTCGGATCCGCTGGCAGGCAGCCGCGTTGACATCAGACATGTTCTGCCCGGTATGGAGGGGGCGAGTGCGGATCCGACACTCGCAACATCTTCAGCGAGCCCTCGGCCAGGTGCCTCCCGGCAGCAATCCAGCGCTCTCGTCAGCCCTATGTCTGACCTGCAAAGTCCTTCACCGACACGGCAAGTGTCAACGCTAGACATGTCCGCCACCTCGCGTACTTCAGGTACCGACGCATCAGCCAGCGCTGTTACACAACGCTCGTTGTTTCTCGATGCCGAGCCGGCGGAGCTACTGAAAAAATATCCCCTTTCACCGGAGGGCTTTCGTTACGACAAACGCAACAAGCGTTACGTCGAAATGGAAGACGGCAGCATGGTCATGGTGCACAAAGGACAGGACGGTCTCCGGCAGACAAACTCCCGGGAAGCAAGCCCCACCGGGAATTGGGTCAAATACCTTCCAGACAAGCAGAAATGGCGTGAATTGACCCCAGCCGAAATGACCGCCAAGCGCCCTCACCCGGAAGCTGACCTTGCTTTCAACCAGGAGGACGCCACGGCCGGTCCGAGCAAGCGAGCACGCCTCACCAACGAGGCCACTACACAGGCTCTGGTGCAACGTCTTCTCTCCACGCCGCCGAGCGCGTTGGACTCGTCGCTGCGTCAGTGGGAAAACTGGGGAAAGACCACAAGACCCGAGTCGGACGAGTCAATCGAAATAGGAGGAAAGCACTATTCGATTGTGGCTCAGGAGCGAAGCTCCGAGCCCAACCTGGTGTACTTGCAACATCCCGAGTTCAAACCCGGACGCTTTGATGCGTTTGAACACATGTTGCGCGTTGACCCTTCACGTCAGCCGAAATGGGCCTTGAGACAAGAGGGGCAATGGAGGGTACGGGATAACCACCCACCGTTTGAAATGCCCATGACTCAATACGTCTCGAGCGCATTCAACCTTTTCTCGGATCATTCGGCGCAGGCCATTGCCAGGACCGTATTCGACCGCTCCAGCCTGCCAGGCGGGATCGACAGCGAGGGACTTTCGACGCTGGCTTTGACATTTCATCACTGGAAGCACCGAGCCAGCCCAGACCTGCCACCGCCAGAACTTTTTGATCCTTTGCTGCTGCTGCCCACTCTGCCAAGGAGATCAAGCACAGGTTCGAACAGCCATGATCTCGCGCTACCGCCGCAGTTTGACGTTGCGTTGCATCGCATTGATTTCGACACCGATCGTGTCAATGCACAGTTCAACAATGAGCTGAATCGGCCAGACTCAAGTGTGCGCGCGGTGTTCAGCAATATTCTGGAACACAGCGGCTATACCGTAGATCGCACCAGTCGCATGTTCGCCGAGGATGCGTTGATCTTCAAACGGGAAGGTCTAGACGTGGTTTTTGTCTTGAAACTCCCCTCAGCACCTGTCGAGGGAACGCTTAAACGATGGGTCGAACCCGGTGCTGAGCAGGCCTTCTCTGCATTGAGATCCAGGGTCGCAGACACGTCCACGACCACGTCGCACACGACAGACTGGAGCCTGATGCTGCAAAACGGAAAGACCATTCATCTCGTGGGTGGCATTGAGATGACTCCTGCAAATCAGAAAGTGCCGTTCATCGTCCGCGAGGGTTGAGCCTTCCCCTGGCTACTCATGCCGTTTTCCGGTTGTTAAATACCGGCACGTGTTCAAGACCTTACGTCGTCATCGCAATACGCGGTGGCGGCGTAATTTTTTCCCAAAAGACGGGGATTGTCACAACGGCCTGACACCCAGACAGCCCCTTCAAAACCTTCACCGAAATGGTTTGAATCGTTTGCTTTCCAGGCAAGACATATATACCGCACGCCCCCTCCTCCGGTTGGCGAACATCACTCCCTTGGAATCGCGTCTTACGCGAAGCAATTCAATGGAGTAATGCAATGGCAACACCGCCGAAGAAAATTCCTGGCTCGTCCTCATCCAGCGTACCGCCGAGCTCCAGAACACCCTCGCCGGATTCGCTGGCAGGCAGCCGCGTTGACCTGGGACCTGTTCTCCCCGGTATGGAGGGTACGGGTGCGGATCCGACATTCAATACATCTTCAGCGAGTCTTTGGTCAGGTGCCTCCCGGCAGCAATCCAGCGCGCTCGTCAGCCCGATGCCTGACCTGCAAAGCCCGTCCCCGACACGGCAAGTGTCAACGCAAGGCGTGTCCACCGCCTCGCGTATTTCAGGTGCCGACGCATCAGCCAGCCTTGGTCTACAACACCCGTTCATTCTCGATGCCGTGCTGGCGGAGCAACTGAAACAAAAACCCCTTTCACCAGAGGGCATTCGCTACGACAAACGCAAAAAGCCTTACGTCGAAATGGAAGACGGCAGAATGGTCATGGTGCGCAAAGTACAGAACGATTACCGGCAGACAAACTCAAGAGAAGCAAGCCCCACCGGGGATTGGGTCGAATACCTTCCAGACAAGCAGAAATGGCGTGAATTGACCCCAGCCGAAATGACCGCCAAGCGCACTCACCCGGAAGCTGACCTTGCTATTAACCCGGAGGACGCCATTGCCGGTCCGAGCAAGCGAGCACGCCTTGCGAGCGAAACCGACAGCGAGGCCGGAGCAGAGGCGCTGGCACAACACCTTCTCTCCACACCGCCGAGCCCGTTGGACTTGTCGACGCGTCATTGGGAAAACTGGGGAAAGACCACAAAACCCGAGTCGGGCGAGTCAATTGAAATACAAGGAAAGCATTATTCGATTGTGGATCAGGGCCTGGGCCCCGAGACCAGACTTGTGTACTTGCAACATCCCGGGTTCAAACCCAAACGCTTTGATGCGTTCGAAGAGATGTTGCGCGAGACCCCTTCGCACCAGCCGAAATGGGCCTTGAAAGGTGTGGATCAGTGGAAGGTACTGGATAAGCCACCGTTTGAAATGCCCATGACTCAATACGTCTCGAGGACATTCAATACCCTCTCGGATCATTCGGTGCAGGCTATTGCCAGGACCCTATTCGACCGCGTCAGCTTGCCTGACGGTATTAACAACCAGGGACTTTCGACGCTGGCGTTGACATTTCGCCACTGGATGAACCGAGCCTCCTACGAACCACCGCCGCATGTTTTTTCCGATCCGTTGGTGATGTTGCCCAGAACGCCAATCCAGTCCGACAGTGTGACACCCGGCTGGAGACTGACCCTGCCTCCCCCCAGACCAGATCTATTGCAACGCCTGGACTTTGATCCACAACGTTTTCCCGGGCTATGGCAGGCATACCAGACGACCGCCACGCCTGCCAGCCTGCGCAACCTGTTCAGCGCGCTGCTGCAAGACAACGGATACGTCGTCTACTCGACTTCACGGCCGCTGAACGAAGCTGCATTGATATTTCACCGTGAAGGCGTCCGTGCGGTATTCGTTTTGAAATTCCCCCCCATCACCGCAGACACCGTTATGCGTCCCACGGCTGTCGGTTTCGAACTCACTCGCGCAGATTTCCAGGCCCGACTGAGTGATGCGGGCAGAGAGGCACTTAATACCCACCTGGCAAGGGACGAAATCATTTATCTGCTCGGGGGCATCCAACATTCTGCCTCGGGGCCGACGCTGTTCATCGTCAGAGAAGGCTAAGCGGCACCCCTGCGGTGCCTCACCACAAACATTCAGACATCGAGATACATTAATGGCCAAACCTACAAAACTGGTACCGGGCATCTTCCTTCCGGATACCCGCCCAATAAGCAACCGTCCCATAACCAATGTGCCTGAGGGCGGTCGGCTGAATATCGATATCCCGCCATTGATAAGGCCGGAACCCACACGAACATTCGCAGACATCACGCACGCGCTTTACGACGACCGTTTGCGCCAATCATCGTTACAGGTCACTGAGATCCCCGTTTCCGAACCGACAACAGTGGCTTCGGTGCTGCGAACACTTACCTGGCCTGCCGAAAACGCGCACCTGCTGAGCGCCCTCGGATCGGAAAGCGGCCTGTTCACGGACCCGGATGGCAACTTATATGCGCACGTGGAAAATGCCGGCCATATTCATGTCAGGCGCCAGCCCGACAATCGCTATCGGATTCCCCTCAACACACCAACGCTGCCCGACCTGTTCCTTTCCAAATCAGAACGTCAGGCAACGTGGAACTTCGAACGCCCGGATTGGCTGACGGAGGAACACGAGAAAGACGCGTCAGCAACCCTCGTGGTTGATTACCTTGCAACCGTTTTTCCGACCTATCTTGAGCCCGCCGACGCAGCCCGGCTTACTTCGGCACTGGATACACCCGACGGCATCCGTTATGACAAACACCGCAAAACCTACGTCGATACCGTGAAGGGAACGGTCATGGTGCGAAAGAACGCCGAGGGTGAATATCAGCAGGCTTATCCGAAGGTAGCCGATTCACCTGATATCTACTTTGAACGCATTCCCGACACGCCACTCTGGCGTCACAAGAATCCGATCCATGAGAGCCTGGCGCAAGACAGGCATGATCCTGCGACACCTATGGAGGACCTGCCGCCCAACCAGACGCTGATTGAAGGCCTGCTTTCGATTGATCAGCACGCGCGCAATCTACCTAATGGCCTGTGGCGCAAATGGGGCAAACAACGGCTGCCGCGTCTGGGCCAACACATCGAAATAGACGGGCACTATTATCGCGTGGTGCCGCAGGAGCTGAACGCCGATTCGCAACTCGTCTATCTGCAACACCCCCTGTTTTCCCCGGCGCTGTACGACGCCTTCGAAGAGATGCTACGGGATAACCCATCGTTGCAACCCAAATGGGCGATTAACAGGAATGGCCAGTGGATTGTTCTCGATACGCAATTCCCCTTCCAGATGCCCATCACGCAATACATCTCCAGAACCTTCAAATACTTGTCGGATCAATCGGTAAGCACTCTCGCTCGAACCCTGTTCAATGAGGCAAACGCTGCGGAGATCATCACCGGCCATGGTCTGGCGACACTGAACCAGACGTTCCGTTACTGGGCTGCCAGGCATCTCATGCCACCGACACCCGGCAAACTCGCAGACCCGCTAATGATGTTGCCCGACCTCAGCGCCGAACCGGATACCCGCCACGCCACCTCGTGGACGATTGCCTCGTCGCCGGGCGAGAGTCTGCAACACCTGGAGCTTGATCCCGCGCGTTTCCCCCGACTCTGGAATGAGTACGCCACGACGCCGACCATCGCGCAATTGCGCAAGTTGTTCAGTGAGGTATTGCAAGCCGACGGGTACATCGTCAGTCCAGCACTCCCGTCATCAAGTGATGAGGCGTTGCTGTTCTATCGGGAAAACCTGGATGTCGTATTCGTGTTGCAACTACCACCCATCACCAACGGCCGACTACATCGATCGGCAACGCCGCTCAGCGAGTCGACTGATTCGCTGTTTGACACCGCCATCGGCTCACAACAACAGCCATTAGCCACTTATCGGGATTCAAACAGGCTTGTTTATCTGCTCGGCGGTGTTCAAACAGACGCTTCGGGCCAGACGACCCTTTTCATAATCCGTGAAGGCTGAACAAAACTTGCGGACAACCGAAGAACGAAAACGCTGATGATGATCAAGGACACATTCAATGAAAGCGCCGAAAAAGTGAACCCCGGGCTCCTCGCCAGAGACAATGAACAGAGCAACTTGGTTATCACCAAGCTGAACTGAATCAGCGACGCTGGGTAATATCCATTCACACACCGTACCTTTAGTAAAACTCTTTATAAAACTTATTCGAGAGAAGCGTTTATTTTAGTGCGCGTCATAAAGCGTGCATTGCTCGCAACCTCTTGACTAGAACACAGCGCGCCGCGGCGCCACCGACGATGAACAAGGATGTTTAAATGTCTACACAGTCCGCTGAAATGAACTACCCACTGGAAGACGACATTAAAGTCTCTGACATGGGCATTCACAAAAACGAACGTACGCCGACCACGATGGACTTCACCACTGACATCGCCGATCAGTCAGCCAACACCAAGGCACCTCATCTTCTGCGCAAACCGGGTCAGTTGAAGATGCTTGATGATCTATACGGTCCTTTCAAGATTGGTCCGTACACAATAACTCGCCGTGGCCTGGATGCGCTGGGGGCCACTGTCAATGGCAATCCTCTAAACGGTTACAACACGCATTTTCGTACACCCAGTCGCGCTTTCATAAATGCTCTCCAGTTCAGTTACCCGGAAATCGAGAAACGCATGAAGATTTCTGCATTCGGGGATGACTATTTACTGCCTACAATGCTCTTCGAAATGTCCACCATGCGCTCTCGCCAAAGCCCTCCCGTGATCAGGGTTGAACCCGATGTAACTGTGGAAGCAGGCAGTTATCACGAAAAGCTGACGCGCATTTTGAACTCCACACAGAACCTCGATCTGCGACTGGCCTATCAGAAAAAACGAGGGGGCGCAGGCCTGGGAGTTTTAAAAAACTACACCATGATCGGCGCAAGCGTTGGCTTCCAGCTCTTCGGCCTGTTCATGGGCGTTCGCGGTATCAACGATGCTATAAAAAACAATGACGAGACCGCAATTATCTTCAACAGCGTCGGAATCGGCACAGAAGTTGCCTCGATTGTAACTGACGTCGCCGTCACCAAAGTCGGCCAGCACATGATAAGTGCCGGCAACAGTGCCTTGAGGGATTTTGCCAAAACCAGAGCCGGATTGCGGTTCGCCCGTGCAGGCGGACTCATTGGCGCAATATTCACGGTGCCTTTTGATATTGCCAGTGCAGTCATGGAGTTTACCGCTGCGGGCAATACGGACGGCAAGCAAGCCATGGATCACTACGTCAACGGTGGCTTGAACATTGCCAGTGCCGCCATGACGTTAATACTCGCCAGTGCCGCCATGGCCGGGTTTTCGATGGCAGGCCCGTTGGGATTGGCCGCCTGCGCCATCATGGTTCTCGGCTCGCAAATCTACGGCGCGGTGCGGATCGTGGATGATATCGACGACTACATCGAACTCACCGTTGAGGAGCGTTGGCGTACCGGTTGGTTTTCCTTTCTTCCCGGCGGTGTGATCGATATAGAAATCAGTCGCCGCTACATGCTTGCCAGAGCCAAAATCGAAACCGCCCAAGAGCTGGAATCAGCCTCCAGAGAGATGCTCGACGTTACGCATAAAGACATCGTGGAGGCCGTTGTTAACGGGAGCTATAAACACGAGATCAGACCAAGAACAAGAGTATTCGAAAAAAACTTCTGGGGATTACCCACCAGCCGAATCGTCGAATCCGTAGAAGTCGTTGGTACCGACGATACGATTGATGCTCGTGAAGGCGTCACAGCTTCCACACCGGGTGCGGTATTGGGTACCCCTGGGGAAAACAAAGGTGTCATATGGAAAATCAGCGACGGTAAAGACACCATCAAAGGTGTACTGAAAAAAAACAACTATTTTTATTACGGCGAAGGGCAAAAGGATCTCACTGGCGGTGAAAAAGATGATGTCTTCATCTTCGATGAATCCCAGGAAGAGATCACAAGATACGTTACCAAAAATGAACCCTCCGCGCTAAGGGGTGGTGCCGGCAACGATACGTTGATTCTGGATGGCAAACAGTTTTTTTCCGAGAAAGGCCGGGGATTTGACATCGACCTGTCTGTGGGTACTTTGAATATCCATTTCCCGGATTCAGCTCCGGGATCCTCGAGTAGCCAGCGTTATCCATTAAGGGCAACGCTTGAAAGTATCGAGAACGTACAAACACTGACTAACGGTGTAAGTATTGTCACGGGTACCGATAAAGCCAATGACATCAAGTCCAGGGGAAGCGACAGAATCCTCGCCGGTGCTGGCGATGACTCGATTCATTTGCTCCATGGAGGGACACAGGCCTCTGGAGAGGCCGGCATTGATATTTACCATGTGTCGCTGCGATCGGGGGACATCTGCATTACCGAGGATGGCGTAGACGACAGCTTTATCCAGCTAGGCTGGAGAACGGATCTGATTGAAAAAATGGAAATCAGGGAGAACAGCCTCGTACTCACATTGGCATTCGATTTCCACCGACACCGCAGCACTGTCTGCATCAACGACGTTTATAAAGAAGCCGATGGCAAGCGTATCCTGATCAATAACAAATTGACCTTTATCACCCAGGATGACTGCTACTTCAAAGCCGACCTGCCCGAACAAATTGAACAAGGCAATCCCGTCGTCATACAAGCCGACATCCTCAAACCCGGGTTACCGGAACACACCTTCTTTTTAAAATTAGACGCCTGGTACGTACCGCTTAACCAGAACACCAGCTTGTATATCCAGAGAATTGCCAAAAAAGTCCAGCTTTTCACAGGGGCTTCTCCGAGCGCTTACTTTGGGACGCGTATTTTTCTAGATTACGACAGTACCGAGATGACCAGCGCTCACGCAGTTTTCAAAATGAGCAAGACCAACGTAGAAGGCAAATTCGACGTCTCATGCGACTTCCTTTTCTATTTCGACAAATGCCTGTTGCACATACTGGGGGCTGGCTTTTACCCGGCAACGACGCTTGATGCGGCACTGAAAAAGGCCAAAGACAAAGTGTCCATTCACGGATACATGCTGTTGTTCAGAGATGGAAAATCCTTCACGCCGCACCTCGATGAGGCCTCCGTCGAGGCAAAATTCAAACACCAGGTTTACGCACTTACAGACACTCTCCATAATCTGGAGCTAACGCGAACAATAAAAAGCGATGTCAATTTTAATCTTCCCGAATCCTTACCACCTAAGCTGGATCAGGTTTCAGCCTGCGTAAATATGCCTTTATCCAGCGCACAGACTTCCGTCGACAATCTCGAAGGCATGGGGGGAACCTATCTGGTCCACGTTAATGTTGGCCGGGTCATGCGCCTTTCGACTCCTGGAGGGATGGCCACTGCCGAAACGCGACTGAACAACTCTTCCACGTGGTTCCTGGACACCACCAAGCACTGGTATTCCAGGATTGAACTGGTCAACAACCAGTTGTACCTGGGGAGTACCACGATTTTCTTGCCGGAATACGGCGCCGATGACCTCATTGACGAGATTTTCGTCATCACCTCCCGAGGCATCATCCACACGGTGGATTTGTCTTTCGACCGGATCTATATAAACAGTCTGGACGCCAGGTTTTTCGAACCGCTCGACCCATCAGGCACGTTTATGCCGGAGGACTTTGCCCCCATTGCCAACAAGGAGTTGAAAGTGCGAAACATACAAATGAGCGATGGCACCGCGGGTAACCTGTTGTACAGCCTGGCAAACCGCAAGTGGATTCTGGACAGCGACAGAACGCGTGAAATCAACTATTCGCAGCTAAGAGTAACGGGGCAATGCTCGCATCTGAATCCAGATATGTTCAAGATAACCCTGCCTGATAACTGATTGTTGACCAGACCGTTTGGCAACATCGGAGACTTGCGCATAACGACTTCAAAGGAATAAAAAAAGCCCGCAGTGTGAGCGGGCGAAAGACCAAAGAAGCTATATGCGCAGTCGCTTCCCGGTGGGGGCAGCCGCTTGGGGGTCAGCTGCCCCGGTACGTGGAGTAACTGTAAGGCGAGATCAGCAATGGAACGTGGTAGTGATCCTGTTCGGCAGAGATGCCGAACCGCAGCACTACCACATCCAGAAACGCCGGCTCCGGCAGTTGCACACCACGGGCGCGGTAGTAATCGCCGGCGTGGAACTGAACCTGATAAACCCCGGTACGGTAGTCATCGCCCTGCAACAGCGGCGCATCGACCCGGCCATCGCTGTTGGTGATCGCGCTGGCGACCAATTCCAGCTGCGAATCTTCAACGCGGTATAACTCGACCTTGATCGAGCTGCCCGGGCAACCGTGTGCAGCGTCCAAAACGTGTGTAGTCAAACGTCCCATTGATTCTGCGCGCCTGCCTGCATGGTGCAGTCAGACTTCGCGCCTCCCGAAGTCAGTTGAAAAGGAGACCGCACCGATTCGGAGCACGAAAAGCTGCGGCGAGCGATTGATTAAGACACTTTTCAAAAAAATTGTACACAATAAAAACGACATTTTTTCCTTCACCCCCGCCATCCGGGACTTTTCTCCCAATCTGCCCCTCAAGCGCCTGAACATTGCACCTCACATCCATTAACTGACTGGTCAGGCAGGTTTCTTGCAGGCTCACGCCAATAGCAGCAAAAGATGACAGTCGGTGAAAAATGCGAAAATTCAGGCTTACAAAGTGCGATTAAAGTTGTATACAATCAGCCCATCGCTGTGACGCCAGCCTGCAATCTCATCGCCAGGCAGCCACGTAATCCCGACTTTGAATAAGTCATGAACAAGAAGGAAGACTGCAGTGAGCGCTGACTACCCACGCGACCTGATCGGTTACGGCAGTAACCCTCCTCACCCACACTGGCCGGGCAATGCCCGCGTTGCCCTGTCTTTCGTGCTCAATTACGAAGAAGGCGGTGAGCGCAACATTCTGCACGGTGACAAAGAATCCGAAGCCTTCCTCTCTGAAATGGTTGCCGCCCAGCCGCTGCAAGGCGCGCGCAACATGAGCATGGAATCGCTTTACGAGTATGGCAGCCGCACCGGCGTCTGGCGGATCCTCAAGCTGTTCAAGGAATTCGATATTCCGCTGACCATCTTCGCCGTCGCCATGGCCGCCCAGCGCCACCCGGACGTGATCCGTGCAATGGTTGAAGCAGGTCACGAGATCTGCAGCCACGGCTATCGCTGGATCGACTACCAGTACATGGACGAGGCGCAGGAACGCGAGCACATGCTCGAAGCCATCCGCATCCTCACCGAACTCACCGGCGAGCGCCCGTTGGGCTGGTACACCGGCCGCACCGGCCCGAACACCCGTCGTCTGGTCATGGAAGAAGGTGGTTTCCTCTACGACTGCGACACCTACGACGACGACCTGCCCTACTGGGAACCGAACAACCCGACCGGCAAGCCGCACCTGGTGATCCCGTACACCCTCGACACCAATGACATGCGCTTCACGCAAGTGCAGGGTTTCAACAAGGGCGACGATTTCTTCGAATACCTCAAGGACGCGTTCGACGTGCTTTACGCCGAAGGTGCCGAAGCGCCGAAGATGCTCTCGATCGGTCTGCACTGCCGCCTGATCGGCCGTCCGGGTCGCATCGCTTCGCTCAAGCGCTTTATCGAATACGCCAAAAGTCATGAACAGGTGTGGTTCAGCCGTCGCGTCGACATCGCACGTCACTGGCACGAAACCCACCCGTACCAAGAGGCCGCCAAATGAGCCGCTTTCAAACCCTGCAACCGTCGACCCTGAGCCGCGACGCTTTCGTCAAAGCCTTCGCCGACATCTACGAGCATTCGCCATGGGTGGCCGAGAAGGCCTACGACCTGGGCGCAGACGCCTCGATCGACGAGATCGAAACCCTGCACCAGCGCATGAGCGACATCCTGTTGAGCGCCGATCACACCAGTCAACTGGCACTGATCAACGCTCACCCGGACCTGGCCGGCAAAGCCGCCGTCCAGGGCGAACTGACCGAAGCCAGCACCAATGAACAGGCTGGCGCCGGTATTCACCAATGCACGGCCGAAGAGTTCCAGCGCTTCACCGAGCTGAACGACGCCTACAAAGCCAAGTTCAAGTTTCCCTTCATCATGGCGGTAAAAGGCAGCAACCGGCATCAGATCCTCGCGGCGTTCGAAACGCGCATTCACAATTCGGCGGAAACCGAATTCAAATGCGCGCTGGCGGAGATCAACAAGATCGCCCTGTTCCGTTTACTGACCCTCTAGCGAAGCCTGACCCGAGCATGTCAAACGCGGAGAATGCCCAGGGTCTTGCAAGCATCCCCAGCCAACTTATTTAAAGGCAGACAAGAAGAATGAAAGCTTACGCCGTACCTTTCGAGAAGTTCGTCAACCTGGCCGATGCCCGTCTGGGCACCAAAATCATCTCGGTCACCGATGACTGGTTCGCAGACGCCAATCGTCTGTTCCAACCGACCCCGGCCGTATGGAAGGAGGGCGTGTTCGATGACAACGGCAAGTGGATGGACGGCTGGGAATCGCGCCGCAAGCGCTTCGAAGGCTTCGACAGCGCCGTGATCCGCCTGGGCGTACCGGGTTCGATCAAAGGCGTGGACATCGACACTTCATTCTTCACCGGCAACTACCCGCCATCGGCCTCTCTGGAAGCGTGCTTCCTGGCGTCGGGCGAGCCTGATGAAAACACTCAGTGGACTGAAGTGCTGTCGGCCGTCGAGCTGCAAGGCAACAGCCACCACTACCACGAAATCAGCAACGACAAAGCGTTCAGCCACCTGCGTTTCAACATCTACCCGGACGGTGGTGTTGCCCGTCTGCGCGTGTACGGTGTGCCGCATCGTGACTGGTCGGCCGTTGGCGACAACGAGCAAATCGACCTGGCAGCAGCCCTTAACGGTGGCCGCGCCCTCGCCTGCTCCGACGAACACTTCGGCCGCATGAGCAACATCCTCAACCCGGGCCGTGGCATCAACATGGGCGACGGCTGGGAAACTGCACGTCGTCGCACGCCGGGCAATGACTGGGTGATCGTCGCACTGGGCCACCCGGGCGAGATCGAAAAAATCATCGTCGACACCCTGCACTTCAAGGGCAACTACCCGGACACTTGCTCGATCCAGGGCGCGTTCGTCAAGGGCGGTACTGACAGCCAGATCGAAACCCAGTCGCTGTTCTGGCGCGATCTGCTGCCAAGCCAGAAACTGGAAATGCACGCCGAACACACCTTCGTCGAGCAGATCAAGGCTCTGGGCCCGATCACCCACATCCGCCTGAACGTGTTCCCGGATGGTGGTGTGAGTCGCCTGCGCGTACTGGGCAAGGTCGCGAAGTAATGCTGAGCCTGTAGGAGCTGCCGCAGGCTGCGATCTTTTGATCTTAAAAACAAAATCAAAAGATCGCAGGTTTCGCCAGCTCCTACAGGGATCGCGCAAGACGCACTGACAAGTTGAACAACACAGAATTCGGATAAGAAGAACAGCATGCGCACACTGACGATTGAACCGCTGAGCAAAGAAGCCTTCGCCCCTTTCGGTGACGTGATCGAAACCGACGGCAGCGATCACTTCATGATCAACAACGGTTCGACCATGCGCTTCCATAAACTGGCGACGGTCGAAACCGCTCAGCCTGAGGACAACGCGATCATCAGCATTTTCCGCGCCGACGCGCAGGACATGCCGCTGACCGTTTGCATGCTGGAACGCCATCCGCTGGGCAGCCAGGCTTTCATTCCGCTGCTCGGCAACCCCTTTCTGATCGTGGTCGCGCCCGTTGGCGATGAACCTGTATCAGGCTTGGTCCGCGCCTTCGTCACCAACGGCAGGCAGGGCATTAATTACCATCGCGGCGTTTGGCACCATCCGGTGCTGACGATCGAAAAGCGGGATGACTTCCTGGTGGTTGATCGCAGTGGCACAGGCAATAACTGCGATGAGCATTTTTTCAAAGAGGATGAGCGTTTGATCCTCGCCCCCCACCAATAAGAGAAGGTCTGATCACTCGACAACAGAGTGACAGGCGAGAGGTAAAGACTGTGGAAGCACATCTGTTGGAATGGCTGAACCTGAGCGTGCGCTGGGTTCACATGATTACTGGCGTGGCCTGGATCGGCGCGTCGTTCTATTTCGTCTGGCTGGAGAACAACCTCAACCGCGTCAACCCGAAAACCGGTCTGGCCGGTGATCTGTGGGCGATCCACGGTGGCGGCATCTATCACCTGGAAAAATACAAACTGGCTCCCCCGACCATGCCGGACAACCTGCACTGGTTCAAATGGGAGGCCTACTTCACCTGGTTGTCGGGGATCGCGCTGCTGTGCGTGGTGTTCTACTACAACCCGACGCTGTACCTGCTGGCACCGGGCAGCAGCCTGACCGGCCCTGAAGGCGTTGCGCTGGGCATTGGCTCTCTGTTCGTCGGCTGGTTCGTCTACTCCTTCCTTTGCGACTCGGCGCTGGGTAAACGCCCTGCCCTGCTCGGCTTCATCCTGTTCGTGCTGATCATCGGCGCGGCGTATGGCTTCAGTAAAGTGTTCAGCGGTCGTGGTGCGTACCTGCACGTTGGCGCGATCATCGGCACCATCATGGTCGGTAACGTGTTCCGCATCATCATGCCGGCGCAACGTGCACTGGTCGCCGCGATTGCCGAGAACCGCACGCCGGATCCGGCGCTGCCCGCCAAAGGCTTGCTGCGTTCGCGTCACAACAACTACTTCACCCTGCCGGTGCTGTTCATCATGATCAGCAACCACTTCCCGAGCACGTATGGCAGCCAGTACAACTGGTTGATCCTGGCCGGGATCGCGGTGTTTGCGGTGTTGGTGCGTCACTACTTCAACACCCGTCACGACAGCCACAAGTTCGCCTGGACTTTGCCTGTTGCAGCCGTTGGCATGATCACTCTGGCGTACGTCACCGGCCCCGCGCCGATGTCCACCGCCCCCGAAGTGGCGAAGGCGCCAGCGAAAATCGAGTACCAGCCATTGCCGGAAACTGCAGTGGGCGGTGGCTTGAAACCGGCTGAAGCGGCGCAACCTGCTGCACCTGCCGAACCTGCAGCAGCACCAGCGCAAGCCTCCAACGCCGGCCCAGGCTTCGACAAAGTGCACAACGTGATTCAAGAGCGTTGCACAGTTTGTCACTCGGCCAAGCCGACCAGCCCGTTGTTCAGCGCAGCTCCGGCCGGTGTGATGCTCGACACACCTGAGCAGATTCGCCAGAACGCGGCGCGCATCCAGGCGCAAGCCATCACCACGCAGATCATGCCACTGGGCAACATCACACAGATGACCCAGCAGGAACGTGACCTGATCGGTGCATGGATCGCCCAGGGAGCCCAGACCAACTAAGCCACACAAAAGCCTGCTTAACAGCAGGCTTTTGAGGTGAAGGGATTTGCCTGTGCTTGAGGATTTACCTGTGGCGAGGGGATTTATCCCCGATCGGCGGCGCAGCCGTCGCAGAACCTGTCATTGCCATCTGCCTGATGTATTGCGATTGCAGGTTTTGGGGCTACTTCGTAGCCCATCGGGGATAAATCCCCTCGCCACAAAATTCCTCTGACCACACATACGAATGATGCAAAGAAACAGCTGTGAGCCACCCGGCAGCTGTTAATCACAAGAATAAAAAGATCCGAGGTGTTGCATGTCCGAGCTGTCCAAAGCGCGCATCCCCGACGCACCCGCCATTCAGCGTTTGCCCCTTTTGCAACTGATCCTGGTCGGTTTGCAACATGTTCTGCTGATGTACGGTGGTGCCATCGCGGTGCCGCTGATCATTGGACAGGCCGCTGGCCTGAGTCGTGAAGAAATCGCCTTCCTGATCAACGCCGACCTGCTGGTCGCCGGTATTGCCACCATCGTGCAGTCGCTCGGTATCGGCCCGATGGGCATTCGCATGCCGGTGATGATGGGCGCCAGTTTTGCCGCTGTCGGCAGCATGGTCGCCATGGCCGGCATGCCCGGTATCGGTCTGCAAGGCATCTTCGGTGCAACAATCGCCGCCGGATTCTTCGGCATGATCATCGCGCCGTTCATGTCCAAGGTCGTACGTTTCTTCCCGCCGCTGGTGACGGGCACCGTCATCACCTCGATCGGTTTGTCGCTGTTCCCCGTGGCCGTGAACTGGGCCGGTGGCGGTGCCGATGCGGCTCAATTCGGCTCACCTATTTATCTGGCCATTGCCGCACTGGTGCTGGCCACCATCCTGCTGGTCCACCGCTTCATGCGCGGTTTCTGGGTGAACATTTCCGTGCTGATCGGCATGTGCTTCGGTTACGTCCTTTGCGGCGCGATCGGCATGGTCGACCTCAGCGGCATGGCCGCTGCGCCGTGGGTTCAGTTCGTCACTCCGCTGCATTTCGGCATGCCGAAGTTCGAACTCGCCCCGATCCTTTCAATGTGTCTGGTGGTGGTAATCATCTTCGTCGAGTCCACCGGGATGTTCCTCGCGCTGGGCAAAATCACCGGCCAGGAAGTCTGCCCGCGCATGTTGCGTCGCGGTTTGCTGTGCGATGCGGGCGCCTCGTTCTTCGCCGGTTTCTTCAACACCTTCACCCACTCCTCCTTCGCGCAGAACATCGGCCTGGTGCAGATGACCGGCGTGCGCTGCCGTTCGGTCACCATCGTTGCCGGCGGTTTGCTGATCGTCTTGAGCCTGCTGCCCAAAGCCGCGTTCCTGGTGGCGTCGATTCCTCCAGCGGTACTCGGCGGTGCAGCGATTGCGATGTTCGGCATGGTCGCTGCGACCGGGATCAAGATTCTGCAAGAAGCCGACATCGGTGACCGTCGCAACCAGTTGCTGGTGGCGGTGAGCATCGGCATGGGCCTGATCCCGGTGGTGCGTCCGGAGTTTTTCGCACACCTGCCGATGTGGATGAGCCCTATCACCCACAGCGGCATCGCCATGGCAACGCTCAGCGCGCTGACGCTGAACCTGCTGTTCAACATTCTAGGCGGCGCCGAGCGCGCGGCGATCAACGACTGCAACGCGCACTCGCATTAACAGCAACACCGAAGAACCCCTGTAGCAGTGAGCCTGCTCGCGATCGCGGTATGACATTCAACACACCAGTTGACTGAAACAACGCCATCGCGAGCAGGCTCACTCCTACAGGGGTCAGACAGCTCTGCGCCTTAAAAATAAAAACAAGAGGGAGCAACAGATGATTCGCACGCAATCGAGTTTGCTATTGAGCGGCGGCCTGCTCGCCGCATCCCAGGCCATGGCCGGCGATTTATTGCTCTGGCAGACCAACAGCCTCAGCTACCTGTACGGCAAGAATTTCGCGATCAACCCGTCGATCCAGCAGACGGTGACCTTCGAGCACGCCGACAAGTGGAAGTACGGCGACAACTTTCTGTTCGTCGACAAGATCTTCTACAACGGCAAAGAAGACGCGAACAAAGGCCCGCACGCGTTCTATGGTGAATTCACCCCGCGCTTCTCGTTCGGCAAGATCTTCGACCAGAAAATCGAGTTCGGCCCGATCAAGGATGTACTGCTGGCGATGACCTATGAATACGGCGAAGGTGAAAGCGAGGCCTACCTGATCGGCCCCGGCTTCGACCTCAAAGTGCCTGGCTTCAATTACGTCACCCTGAACATCTTCCGCCGCCAGACCGAAGGCCCACGCCCCGGCGATGGCGTCTGGCAGATCACGCCCGGCTGGTCCTACAGCATTCCGGTAGGCAATTCCGACCTGTTGATCGACGGTTATCTGGACTGGGTGGTCGACAACGATGAGAACTCGCGCGGCACCTACCACGCCAACCTGCACATCAATCCGCAGATCAAATATGACTTGGGCAAAGCCCTGGGCTGGAGTCAGAAGCAGCTGTATGTCGGCACCGAATACAGCTACTGGAAGAACAAATACGGCGTCGAAAACAGCCATAACTTCGACACCAATCAGAACACCGCCAGCCTGCTGGTGAAGGTGCACTTCTGAGATGGCCCGCAACCGTGCCCCATGCCTGTCGTCGGTGCTCTGTTGCGGGGCACTTGAGAGCTGGCCGAGGAGTCAGTATTCTCCGCGGCCTCTTGAATTCGGTCTAAAAAAAAGCCCGGATTTAATTCCTGACCGAAAAGCCAACTTATCCCGGCCCCGGCCAGTACCGAGGCATCCCGAAAACACGCTCAATCGACTGTTTTTCAGCAGCCGAAGGGCGTTTTTTTGCTTTTCGAAAAGCCTTGGCTCAGCTCTTGCTAACAGCAAACAAGCTGACCGATCGGATGACTTTTTGCAGCAACGAAAAAAGGCGCCACACCAGAGCGCCGATCAAAAAAAATAAACGTGGAACACCTACTTTGGGAGCAACCGAATGAAACGTATGTGCACCAGCCTGATGCTTGCGGGATCCTTGCTGGCCGGGGGGCAGGCCATGGCCGAAGGCCTCCTGCAATGGCAGGACAACAGCCTGACCTACCTTTACGGCAAGGACTTCCAGGTCAACCCGCGCATCCAGCAGACCGTCACCTTTGAACACGCTGACGGGTGGAAGTACGGGGACAACTTCTTCTTCCTCGACAAGATCTTCTACAACGGTGAAAAGGACTTCAACAACGGTCCGAACACCTACTATGGCGAGTTCCAGCCACGCATCTCGCTGGGCAAGGTTCTCGACCAGAAGATCGAGTTCGGCCCGATCAAAGACGTCCTGCTGGCGATGACTTACGAGTTCGGCGAGGGTGACACCGAGTCGTACCTGATCGGTCCGGGTTTCGACCTGGCCATCCCGGGCTTCGACTACTTCCAGCTGAACTTCTACCAGCGTCACACCGAAGGCTCGCGCGCCGGTGACAACGTCTGGCAGATCACACCGGTGTGGTCCTACACCGTGCCGGTGGGCAATTCGAACATCCTGATCGACGGCTATATGGACTGGGTGACCGACAACGATTCCAACTCCAAAGGCGACTACCACGCCAACCTGCACTTCAACCCACAGGTCAAATACGACCTGGGCAAGGCGCTGAGTTATGGCGAGAAGCAGTTGTATGTCGGTATTGAGTACGACTACTGGAAAGACAAGTACGGCATCGACGACACCGGTGCGTTCAAGACCAATCAGAGCGTGACCAACTTCCTGGTGAAGTTCCACTTCTGATAAAGATCAAAAGATCGCAGGCTTCGCCAGCTCCTACAGGGGACCGCATTCCTCTGTAGGAGCTGCCGATGGCTGCGATCTTTTGCTTTAAAGCATCGCCAGCAGGCTGGCTCTCACAGGGATTTGTGTCGTTCATACAATTTGAATCTGACACAAAACCTGTGGGAGCTGGCTTGCCAGCGATTGGCCGCACCACCGATCTCAGGCCGGAACCATCGCCTCGGTTAGCCCGAGAAACCGGCATAGCTCCTCACGCTTGGCCAACGCATCGCGCCGCCCCAGATCAATCAGCTCGCTGCAATACCCCGCTTCGAACAGCAGATAACTCAACACCCCTGCCCCACTCGTCTTTGTCGCACCCGGCCCACGCAAGAACAACCGCAACGCCGCCGGCAATTCCTGGCGATGCCGCGCCGCGATCTCATCGATCGGCTGACTTGGCGAAATCACCAGCACCTCCACTGGCGCCACGCCCAATGCGCGGGTCGGCGTGCCATCGGGCATCAGGTGACTGAACTGGTTCAAGCGCTCAAGCAACTCGATGTCACTCTCCAGACTGTCAATGAACGTGCTGTTGAGCATGTGCCCGCCGATCTGCGCCAGCGTCGGCTGCTGACCGGTGTAGGTGCGTTCCAGCGGCTGCTGCGGATCAACCCCGCGCGGGTTGCCGCTGACGCCCACCACCAGCACGCGAGTCGCGCCCAGGTGCAGCGCCGGACTGATCGGCGCCGATTGGCGTACCGCGCCGTCGCCGAAATACTCTTCGCCGATCTTCACCGGGGCGAACAGCAACGGAATCGCCGAACTGGCCAACAGATGCTCCACCGACAACTGCGTCGGCACGCCAATGCGTCGATGACGCAGCCACGCATCGATCACGCCACCGCCCTGATAGAACGTCACCGCCTGCCCCGATTCGTAGCCGAATGCGGTCACCGCCACGGCGCGCAATTGCTTTTGCGCGATGGATTCGGCAATGCCGGGCAGGTGCAGTTTTTCATTGAGCAGTTCACGCAGCGGCGAACTGTTGAGCAGCGCCACCGGCATCTGTCGACCGATGCCGAGCAAACTATGGCTGACAAACCGACTGGCCTGCCGGATCACGCCAGGCCAGTCACTGCGCAGCACGCGATGGCTGCGAAAGCCCTGCCAGAACAGTGTGAGGCGTTCGATGGCGGCGCGAAAATCGGTGGCGCCGCTGGCCAGGCTGACCGCGTTGATCGCCCCGGCCGACGTGCCGACGATCACTGGAAAGGGATTGTCCGCGCCCAATGGCAGCAACTCTGCAATCGCCGCCAACACCCCTACCTGATACGCCGCCCGAGCCCCGCCGCCGGAAAGAATCAAACCTGTGACCGGTTCAGCAGGGCTCATCGCAACACTCCATGGTGCTTAGGGGGATGGGTCAATCAACCGCGTTTGGCGTACAACTTCGGCTCGCCCGGCGGACGGCTCTTGAAGCGGCGATGCGCCCACAGGTATTGCTCGGGGCAGGCCCGCAGCGCGCTCTCGACCCACTGATTGATGCGGATGCAGTCGGCCTCTTCGGTCTCACCGGGGAAACCTTCCAGCGGCGGATGGATCACCATGCGGTAACCGCTGCCGTCGGCCAGACGCTCCTGAGTGAACGGCACCACCAACGCTTTGCCCAACCGTGCAAACTTGCTGGTCGCGGTCACAGTCGCGGCCTGAATGCCGAACAGCGGCACGAAGATGCTCTGCTTGGCGCCGTAATCCTGATCCGGCGCGTACCAGATCGCCCGGCCTGAGCGCAGCAACTTGAGCATGCCGCGCACGTCGTCGCGCTCCACCGCCAGCGAATCGAGATTGTGCCGCTCGCGCCCACGACGCTGAACAAAATCGAACAACGGATTCTTGTGTTCGCGATACATGCCGTCGATGGTGTGTTGCTGGCCGAGCAGCGCCGCGCCGATTTCCAGAGTGGTGAAATGCGCCGCCATCAGAATCACGCCTTTACCTTCGCGCTGGGCCTGCTGCAAATGTTCAAGGCCTTCGATGTGCGCCAGTTTTGCCAGGCGCTCGCGGGACCACCACCAGCTCATCGCCATTTCAAAAAAGGCGATGCCGGTAGAGGCAAAGTTTTCCTTGAGCAGGCGTTTGCGCTCGGCGGCGGACTTTTCCGGGAAGCACAATTCCAGATTGCGTTTGGCGATGCGCCGCCGGTCGCCGGCCACGCGATACATCAACGCGCCCAAAACTCGACCGATGGTCAGCAGTGCCGGATACGGCAACTGCACGATCAGCCACAAAAGCCCCAGACCGCACCAGAGCGGCCAGAAGCGTGGAGCAAGAAATGCTTTTCGAAAACGCGGGCGATCCATTAAAGCTTCCGTAAATACAGTGGCTGCGCATTCTACATCGTTCGACCCGGCTTGCGGCTCGCGGGCGTTCTCGTTATAAGTCTCGGCACTTTTAGTGACAAGCCGTTGTATGCCGATATGAGCCAAATCCACTCGCCAGACCAAGATCCCGTGTTCCAGTTGAAGGGCAGCATGCTGGCCATTACCGTGCTGGAGCTGTCCCGCAACGACCTCGAAAGCCTTGATCGGCAACTGGCCGCCAAAGTCGCACAGGCGCCCAATTTTTTCAGCAATGCACCGCTGGTCCTGGCGCTGGACAAACTGCCGCCCGGCGAAGGCGCCGTCGATCTGCCGGGGCTGATGCGCGTGTGCCGTCAACATGGCCTGCGCACCCTGGCGATTCGCGCCAGCCGCATCGAAGACATCGCCGCCGCCATCGCCATCGACATCCCGGTGCTGCCGCCGTCCGGCGCCCGTGAGCGACCGCTGGAAGCCCCGGAACCCGAAGTCAAAAAGAAGCCGGAAAAACCGCCAGAGCCGACCATCAAACCGACCCGTGTCATCACTACGCCAGTGCGTGGTGGCCAACAGATATATGCCCAGGGTGGCGATCTGGTTGTGGTTTCGTCGGTCAGTCCGGGCGCGGAACTTCTCGCCGATGGCAACATCCATGTATACGGCCCGATGCGTGGCCGTGCGCTGGCCGGCGTGAAGGGCGACACCAAGGCACGGATTTTCTGTCAGCAATTGAGCGCTGAACTGATCTCCATCGCCGGTCATTACAAGGTTTCCGAAGATTTGCGTCGCGACCCCATGTGGGGCTCGGGCGTACAGGTCAGCCTGTCGGGCGACGTGTTGAACATCATTCGGCTTTAACGGATACTGCCGCATTTTCCAAGCATCTCTAAAACGTAGCGAAAACGGCTCAAACGAAGTAGGAAAAAGGCCAAAAGCCAAATTCCAGCCAAGGCTGTCCGACTGCAGTAGTTTTCAAGAGATGTTTTTCAGGGGCTAAACAGTCCTTCTTCCTTAGGGGTGAAACACCTTGGCCAAGATTCTCGTGGTTACATCCGGCAAGGGTGGTGTGGGTAAGACCACCACCAGCGCCGCTATCGGTACCGGCCTCGCTCTGCGCGGCCACAAAACAGTGATCGTCGACTTCGACGTGGGCTTGCGTAACCTTGACCTGATCATGGGTTGCGAGCGCCGCGTGGTGTATGACTTCGTCAACGTGGTCAACGGCGAAGCCAACCTGCAACAGGCCCTGATCAAAGACAAGCGCCTGGAAAACCTCTACGTACTGGCCGCCAGTCAGACCCGCGACAAAGACGCGCTGACCGTCGAAGGCGTGGAAAAAGTCCTGATGCAACTCAAGGCTGACTTTGACTTCGTGGTGTGCGACTCCCCGGCGGGCATCGAGAAAGGTGCACACCTGGCGATGTATTTCGCCGACGAAGCGATCATCGTGACCAACCCGGAAGTGTCCTCGGTACGTGACTCCGACCGCATGCTCGGCCTGTTGGCCAGCAAGTCGCGTCGTGCCGAACAAGGCGAAGAGCCGATCAAGGAACACCTGCTGCTGACCCGTTACAACCCGCAGCGTGTCAGTGATGGCGAAATGCTGGGTGTTGAAGACGTGAAGGAAATTCTGGCAGTGACCCTGCTGGGTGTCATCCCGGAATCCCAGGCTGTCCTGAAGGCTTCCAACTCGGGTGTCCCGGTTATTCTCGACGACCAGAGCGATGCCGGTCAGGCCTACAGCGATGCCGTTGATCGTCTGCTGGGCAAAGAAAAAGAACATCGTTTCCTCGATGTTACGAAGAAGGGATTCTTCGAGCGCCTGTTTGGAGGTAGGTAATGAACCTTTTTGACTTCTTTCGTGCCAACAAAAAGCCAAGTACCGCCTCGGTAGCGAAAGAGCGTCTACAGATCATCGTGGCGCATGAGCGCGGCCAGCGCAGCACGCCGGATTATTTGCCAGCCTTGCAAAAGGAACTGGTCGACGTGATCCGCAAGTACGTCAACATCGGTAACGACGACGTACATGTTGCACTGGAAAGCCAGGGCAGTTGCTCGATTCTGGAACTCAACATCACCCTGCCTGATCGTTAAGTCGATCCGGCAGTCGCCACGGCGGCTCGGACTGTTGATGCTCGTGTAGGACCTGCCGAAGGCTGCGATCTTTTGATCTTGTCGTTAAGAAGATCAAAAGATCGCAGCCTTCGGCTGCTCCTACAGGGGTTGTCAGTGGTTTTGAGCCGCCGTTGGCATTTGTTACGAGGCTGTTTTAATGCCGTTGTCCAACATCCACATCCTCCATCAGGACGCCGCCGTACTGGTGGTGAACAAGCCGACCCTGCTGCTCTCGGTTCCCGGCCGCGCCGACGACAACAAGGACTGCCTGATTACCCGTCTGCAGGAAAACGGCTACCCGGAAGCACGCATCGTGCACCGTCTGGACTGGGAAACCTCGGGGATCATTCTGCTCGCCCGTGACGCCGACACTCACCGCGAACTGTCGCGCCAGTTTCACGACCGCGAAACGGAAAAGGCCTACACCGCGTTGGCCTGGGGTCAGCCAGAACTGGACAGTGGCAGCATCGACTTGCCGCTGCGCTACGATCCGCCAACCAAGCCACGTCACGTGGTCGATCACGAATTCGGCAAACATGCGCTGACCTTCTGGCGTGTGCTGGAGCGTTGTGGCGACTGGTGTCGCGTCGAGCTGACGCCGATCACCGGCCGTTCGCACCAGTTGCGCGTGCACATGCTGTCGATCGGTCATCCGCTGCTCGGTGACGGTCTCTACGCACACGAGCAAGCGCTCGCCGCCTGGCCACGCCTGTGCCTGCACGCGAGCATGCTCAGCTTCACCCATCCGCAAACCGGCGAACGCCTGCGCTTCGAGTGCCCGGCCCCGTTCTGACAAACCCCATGTAGGAGCTGCCACAGGCTGCGATCTTTTGATCTTGTGTTTCGTAAATCAAAAAAAAGATCAAAAGATCGCAGCCTGCGGCAGCTCCTACAAGGATCCGGTTCAGATTCAATTCCCTGGTCAATGCGTTAAACTCCCGCCCATTGCTGTCTGGAGCTTCTTATGCGCGAAGAGTTGAACCAAGGCCTGATCGACTTCCTCAAGGCCTCCCCTACCCCGTTCCACGCTACCGCCAGCCTGGTGCAACGTCTGGAGGCTGCCGGTTTTGTGCGCCTCGACGAGCGCGAGCCATGGACCACCGAGGCCAATGGCCGCTACTACATCACCCGCAATGACTCCTCGATTGTCGCGATCAAAATGGGCCGCAACTCGCCGCTGCACGGTGGCATCCGTCTGGTTGGCGCGCACACCGACAGCCCCTGCCTGCGGGTCAAGCCGCAACCGGAACTGCAACGTCAGGGCTTCTGGCAACTGGGCGTTGAAGTCTACGGTGGTGCGCTGCTGGCGCCGTGGTTCGACCGCGACCTCTCGCTGGCTGGCCGCGTAACCTTCCGCCGCGACGGCAAAGTCGAAAGCCAGTTGATCGACTTCAAGGCGCCCATCGCGATCATCCCCAACCTGGCCATTCACCTTAACCGTGAAGCCAACATGGGCTGGGCGATCAATGCGCAGACCGAATTGCCGCCGATTCTTGCGCAGTTCGCCGGTGACGAGCGTGTCGACTTCCGTGCCGTGCTCACCGATCAACTGGCTCGCGAACACGGTCTGAACGCCGACGTCGTGCTTGATTACGAGCTGAGTTTCTACGACACGCAAAGTGCTGCAGTCATTGGCCTGAACGGTGACTTCATCGCCGGCGCGCGACTCGACAACCTGCTGTCGTGCTACGCCGGCCTGCAAGCCCTGCTCACTGCCGAAACCGACGAGACCTGTGTCTTGGTCGCCAACGACCACGAAGAAGTCGGCTCCTGCTCGGCCTGCGGTGCCGACGGCCCGATGCTCGAACAGACCCTGCGTCGTCTGCTGCCCGAAGGTGACGAGTTCGTCCGTACCATTCAGAAGTCCCTGCTTGTTTCGGCCGACAACGCCCACGGCGTGCACCCGAACTACGCCGAGAAGCACGACGCCAACCACGGCCCGAAACTCAACGCCGGCCCGGTGATCAAGGTCAACAGCAACCAGCGCTACGCCACCAACAGCGAAACCGCCGGGTTCTTCCGTCATCTGTGTATGGCCGAAGAAGTACCGGTGCAAAGCTTCGTGGTGCGCAGCGACATGGGCTGCGGCTCGACCATCGGCCCGATCACCGCCAGCCACCTGGGCGTGCGCACCGTCGACATCGGCCTGCCGACGTTCGCCATGCACTCGATCCGCGAACTGTGCGGCAGCCATGACCTGGCGCACCTGGTCAAAGTGCTGAGCGCGTTCTACGCCTGCCGCGAGTTGCCGTAATCCTGCGCGACGATCGTACCCCTGTAGGAGCTGCCGAAGGCTGCGATCTTTTGATCTTTAAAAACCAGATCAAAAGATCGCAGCCTGCGGCAGCTCCTACATTGATCAACACCGCGTGACCGAAAGCGGCCTAGACTTACATCATTCATTTCGACAAGGCAGTCACCATGATCTCGATGTCCTCTTTCCACGCCATGCTCATTCCCATCCTGTGCGGAATGATCCTGCTGGCCATCGGCTTCAACTTCCGCGACAAGAACGCGGGTGTGTTCGCGATGTGGATCGGCATGCTGACGATCCTCGCCACCGTGATTTACAAGATCCTCGCCAAACTCAACGAATAAACCTGTGCCCGGCTCGCATTGCTTTCGGCGGGCTCGTACACTTCAGCGAATCCGCCCCTTGCGAGGTTGACCGCCTAGTGTTTGCTCGTCTGTTTGCTCTGCCCTGTATTTTCCTCATCTGCCTGATGACGTTGCTGCCAGTGGCGCCTGCCCACGCGGTCGGTCTGCCGGGCCTGCTCAACACCAGCAAGGCGCAGCCCGAGGCCCAGGAACCGCTCGGCCAGTCCCTCGACGAAGTCATCAAGTCGCTGGAAAACGACAAGCAGCGCGCGCAGTTGCTGACCGATCTGAAGAAACTTCGCGACGCCACGAAAAAAGCCCAGGCCTCACCCGAACAAGGCGTGCTCGGCCTGATTGGCGGCACACTGACCAGTTTCGAGAAACAGTTTTCCGGCGCCGACAGCCCGGTGACGCGCTGGTCCAACGAGTTCGAACTGGCCAAGGATGAGTTCAAGGCGCTGATATTGCCGGCCAGCGAATGGCTGCCGATCATCTTTGCCTTCGCCATAATTCTGATGGTCTGGAGCCTGCTCGCCGCCGCGCTGATCTGGCTCGGTCATCGCGTACGCATGCGCTTCGGCCTCACCGAAGAACTGCCGCAACACCCCAAGGCCCTCGACATGTTGCGCTTCGCCTTGCGCAAACTCGGGCCATGGCTGATCGCCCTGGTGATCACCGTTTACATGAGCTACGCGCTGCCATCGTCGCTGGGCAAAAGTCTGGCGATGCTCTTGGCCTATGCGCTGGTGGTCGGCACCTGCTTCTCGGCAATCTGCGTCATCGCCTTTTCCCTGCTCGACGGCCCGCACCGCCATCGCGCGTTGTACATCCTGCGCCACCAGGCGTTTCGGCCACTGTGGCTGATCGGCAGCTTCGCCGCATTCGGTGAAGCCCTGAGCGACCCGCGACTGATCGAAGGGCTCGGCGTGCATCTGGCGCACACCGCCGCGACCATCGCCAATGTCCTCGCTGCGCTGTCGACCGGGTTGTTCATCCTGCGTTTTCGCCGGCCGATTGCGCACCTGATTCGCAACCAGCCGCTGTCACGCCGCCTGACCCGCCGCGCCCTCAGCGACACCATCGAAATCCTCGGCACCTTCTGGTACGTGCCGGCGCTGGTGTTGGTCGGCATCTCGCTGTTCGCCACTTTCGTCTCCGCCGGCGACACCAGCACCGCGCTGCGCCAGTCGCTGATCTGCACCGTGCTGTTGGTGTTGTGCATGGTGATAAACGGCCTCGTCCGCCGTCACTCACTCAAACCGCAACGCGGGCCGAAACGTCACGCGCTCTATTCCGAGCGCCTGAAAAACTTCTTCTATACCCTCGCGCACCTGTTCGTGTGGCTGGTATTCATCGAACTCGGCCTGCGCGTCTGGGGCCAGTCGCTGATCGGTTTTGCCGAAGGTGACGGCCATGACATCAGCGTCAAACTGTTCAGCCTGATCGGCACACTGATTTTCTCCTGGTTGATCTGGATACTCGCCGACACCGCCGTGCACCACGCCCTCACCCGCTCACGCAAAGGCCTGGCCAACGCCCGCGCACAAACCATGATGCCGCTGATCCGCAACGTGTTGTTCGTGACGATTTTCATCATCGCGCTGATCGTCGCCCTGGCGAACATGGGCATGAACGTCACGCCACTGCTGGCCGGTGCCGGTGTGATCGGTCTGGCCATCGGTTTCGGCGCGCAGTCACTGGTCGCGGACTTGATCACTGGCCTGTTCATCATCATCGAAGACTCACTGGCCATCGACGACTACGTCGACGTCGGCGGCCACCTCGGCACCGTCGAAGGCCTGACCATCCGCACCGTGCGTCTGCGTGACATCGACGGCATCGTCCACACCATCCCGTTCAGCGAAATCAAAAGCATCAAAAACTACTCGCGGGAATTCGGCTACGCGATCTTCCGCGTGGCGGTGCCCTACAACATGGAAATCGACGACGCGATCAAACTGATGCGCGACGTTGGCCAGAAAATGCGCACCGATCCCCTGCAACGTCGCAACATCTGGTCGCCACTGGAGATTCAAGGCGTGGAAAGCTTCGAGTCCGGCAGTGCGATCCTCCGCGCGCGGTTCAAGACTGCGCCGATCAAACAGTGGGAAGTCTCGCGGGCGTTCAACTTGTCGCTCAAACGGCACCTGGATGAGGCGGGGCTGGATCTGGCGACCCCACGCATGAGCGTGCAAGTGATCACCGCCGGTGGTGGCCAGCCGAAGGAATAGCACTTCGCAGCGATACTTGGGTCACAGGCAGGGAAGCCAGAAAAACAATAACCATGGAGAAACCCGATGCAGCTGACACGTATTGCCCAAGCCGTTTTGCTCACTCTGTTCGCCAGCCACGCCAGTGCGGCGACGATGGAAAGCACCCGTGAACAGATCGCCGCACAGGCCAGACAGCTCGAACCCGAACTGCTGGAAACCCGCCGCGACATCCACGCCCACCCGGAACTGGGCAACACGGAACAACGCACGTCGGAACTGGTCGCCAAACAACTGAAAGCCCTGGGCCTGGAAGTCAAAACCGGCGTCGCCCGCACCGGCGTAGTCGCCATCCTCAAGGGTGGCCTGCCCGGCCCGACCGTCGCTCTTCGCGCCGACATGGACGCCCTGCCAGTCAAGGAAGTCGCCGACCTGCCGTTCGCCTCCAAAGCCAAAGGCACCTACCTCGGCAAAGAAGTCGACGTCATGCACGCTTGCGGCCACGACGCCCACACCGCAATCCTGCTCAGCACAGCGAAAATTCTCACAGCCATGCGCGACACTCTGCCCGGCACCGTGGTGTTCTACTTCCAGCCGGCCGAAGAGGGCCCAAGCGACTTCATTCCCGACGGCAAAAACACCTGGGGCGCGAAAATGATGGTCGAGGAAGGCGTGATGAAATCGCCGAAACCCGATGCGGTCTTCGGCCTGCACGTCTGGGCCGGCATCCCCGCCGGCAAGATCGCCTACCGCCCTGGCGCCACCCTCGCCAGCTCCGACGACCTGCGTATCAAAATCCTCGGCAAACAAACCCACGCCGGCCGCCCATGGGACGGCATCGACCCGATCACCGTCGGTGCACAAACCATCGTCGGCCTGCAAACCGTGGTCAGCCGCCGCACCGATATTTCGTCTTATCCGTCGGTCGTCAGCATCGGCACCATCAATGGCGGCACGCGCTACAACATCATCCCCGAATCAGTCGACATGACCGGCACCATCCGCTCGTACGACTATGGCATCCGCCAAAAGCTGCACGCAGACGTACGCCAGACCGTCGAGAAAATTGCCGAGAGCGGTGGCGCGAAAGCCGACGTCACCATCATCGAAAAATACGACCCGACCATTAACAACCCGGCACTGACGGAGAAGATGCTGCCGACACTGAAATGGGCGGCCAAGGATGATGTGGTGAATGCACCGCTGGTGGGGGGCGCGGAAGACTTCTCGTTCTTTGCCAAGGAAGCGCCGGGGCTGTTTGTGTTTCTCGGCGTGACGCCAAGGGATCAAGACATGAGCAAGGCTGCGCCGAATCACAATCCGGGATTCTTTGTGGACGAGTCAGCGTTGGTGGTGGGGGTGAGGACACTGGCCTCGTTGGCGACGGATTATTTGTATGCCAATGCGGGGGCGGGCAAATAAGCTTGAGGTGAATGCGAGGGCGCTTTCGCGAGCAGGCTCACTCCTACAATTGGATTGAGTACATCCGGAAGCATCAGGTCGGCTGTCAGGCCGCCATCGCTGGCAAGCCAGCTCCCACAAGAAAATGAGTACACCCCGCTCGCGGCGCATGCCGCCCCACTCAACACAATGAGCGCAAGCTCGAGTACCGCTTTTGATCTTGATCCACGGGCGACGTCGGAAGGCTGAGTGGAGGGATTGATCCGGGGGTGGGAGCGCAGCGACCGTTCGACGAAGTCGAACACATCGAGAGGAGGTGCAGCGAAGCAAACCGTAGGCGATGCCCCCCGGATCAATCCCGGAGCGAAGGAACCCCGAGCCCCAGCGAGCGGGCCGCACGCAGGAGCAAGCCTTTTTGGTTACTTTTTCGGCGTCTGGAAAAAGTGACCCGCCGTAAGGGCGGAACCCTAATCAGCACCACCCGAAGCACCAGATATTCACTCAAACCCAAAGCGCTCAAACAACATCAACCCCAACATGAATCGCATCATGCCGCCAAAACTCCAGATCACAATCAATCAACCGCTCATGCTGATCATAATTAACCCGAGCAATCCGCAACCCCGGACTCCCCACCGACACCCGTAAAGCCGCCGCCGCATCCACCGACAACGACGTAGGCACAATCTCGAACCGCACCCGCCCATAGTGCAAATCGTAATGCCGCGCATACAACTCGGTAATCGACTGATTCAAGTCAAACTCCAGAATCCCCGGAAAAAACTGCGGATTCAAATAATGCTCAACATAAAGCACCAGCCGCCCATCAATCCGCCGCGACCGACAAATCTGAATCACACTCGACAACGCCGGCAGTTGCAACCACGCACACACCGCCGCCGAAGCCGGTTGCAATCGGGCCGAAATAACCTCGGTTGAAGGTACCCGCCCCTGCGCACTGACCATCGCGTGGAAGTGGCTGCGCTGCATCAGGTTGTACGCCAGACGCGGCGGCGAAACGAACCAGCCCCGCCGCTCCTCACGATAAATCTGGCCCTGCGCCTCCAATTGCAATAACGCCTCACGCACAGTAATCCGCGTCGTGCCAAACAACTCACTGAGCTTGCGCTCGGCCGGCAACTTGCTGCCGGGCGCCAAAAGTCCGTGGTCGAGTTGCTCCTGCAACACCTGGCCAATCGCTGTCACCGCTTTTGTTGCCTCATCGCGCATCAACGTTACCTATCTGGACTAGACCAGCACTGTTTCGGGGCAAGACTGCACGACGATCACGCCGTTTCCATGTGCTGCAAGCCTAGGCAGTGCAGATGACCGAGAGATGACAAAACTGCTCAACGGTCGCACTCACGACTTGCAATACATCGGCCAAATCCCTGCCCTCCGCGGCTTTGGGCATGGTCTACGCTTATCGAGCAGCCGCCAAAACCGGGCAAATAAAAGGCCTGACGCAAGGCCACCGACATCAAAGTGTCATCCAGTCCCCTTAAATTGGCTCAGGTATTGCTGACCTAGACCAACACAAACCGCAATCGCAGCGTTGAACACGACCAAGGAGCTTCGGAATGAAACAGCTTTTCCTGGCAACACTGTTAGGCTCGACCATTGCTATGTGCACCGCCGCCATGGCAGCCGACACCGATCTGAAAACCCTCGAAGCCGCTGCGAAAGCGGAAGGCGCCGTCAACAGCGTCGGCATGCCCGATGACTGGGCCAACTGGAAAGGCACCTGGGCAGACCTTGCCAAGAATTACGGCCTGAAACACATCGACACCGACATGAGCTCGGCCCAGGAAATCGCCAAGTTCGCCGCAGAAAAAGACAACGCCAGCGCTGACATCGGCGACGTCGGTGCTGCCTTCGGCCCGATCGCGGTCAAGCAAGGCGTGGTGCAACCCTACAAGCCAAGCACCTGGGATCAAATCCCGGACTGGGCCAAGGACAAGGACGGCAACTGGGCCCTGGCCTATACCGGCACCATCGCTTTCATCGTCAACAAGAAGCTGCTGCACGGTTCCGAAGTGCCAACCAAATGGGCTGACCTCAAGGGCGGCAAATACAAGGTTTCCATCGGTGACGTGAGCACCGCCGCACAAGCCGCCAACGGCGTTCTCGCCGCAGCACTGGCCAACGGTGGCGACGAGAAAAACATCCAGCCTGCCCTGCTGCTGTTCGCAGACATCGCCAAGCAAGGTCGTCTGTCGATGGCCAACCCGACCATCGCCACCATGGAAAAAGGCGAGATCGAAGTCGGCGTGGTCTGGGACTTCAACGGCCTGAGCTACAAAGCCAAGATGGCCAACCCGGATGACTACGTGGTACTGATCCCGTCCGACGGTTCGGTGATTTCCGGCTACACCACCATCATCAACAAGTACGCGAAAAACCCCAACGCCGCCAAGCTGACCCGCGAATACATCTTCAGCGACGCCGGCCAGACCAACCTCGCCCGCGGCAATGCGCGTCCGATCCGTGCCGAACACCTGCAACTGCCGGAAGACGTGAAGGCCAAACTGCTGCCGAACGAGCAGTACAAAAAGGTCACCCCGATCAAGGACGCCGATGCCTGGGAAAAGACCTCGAAAGCCCTGCCACAGAAGTGGAACGAAGAAGTCATCGTAGAGATGAAGTAATCCTTCATCTGTAGGAGCTGCCGCAGGCTGCGATCTTTTGATTTGGCTTTTAAAGGGCAAGATCAAAAGATCGCAGCCTGCGGCAGCTCCTACATCAATCGGTTCAAGTTTGGTTTTCGGAGTCAACGCCCCTATGAAGCACAACGTCATCCTTGTCGTGCTCGACGGCCTCAGCCATGAAGTCGCGCGCCACGCCATGGGGCATCTGCAGGCTTACGTTGGCGCAGGACGCGCCGCGCTCTATCAGTTGGAGTGCGAGTTGCCGGCCCTGTCCCGACCGCTTTATGAATGCATTCTTACCGGCGTGCCGCCCATCGACAGCGGCATCGTCCACAACAACGTCTCGCGTCTGTCCAATCAGCGCAGCATCTATCACTACGCCCGCGACGCCGGCCTGAAAACTGCCGCAGCGGCTTATCACTGGGTCAGTGAGCTGTACAACCGCTCGCCATTTGTGGCCGCACGCGACCGTCACACCGACGATCCATCGCTGCCGATCCAGCACGGGCATTTCTACTGGAACGATCACTACCCGGATTCGCACCTGTTCGCCGACGCGGAAAACCTGCGCCTGCGCCACGCGCCGAACTTCCTGCTGATCCACCCGATGAACATCGACGACGCCGGGCACAAGCACGGCCTCGACAGCTCGCAGTACCGCAACAGCGCGCGCTCGGCCGACATCATCCTCGCCGACTATTTGCAGGGCTGGCTCGACGCGGGTTACCAGGTGCTGGTGACCGCCGACCATGGCATGAACAACGACCGCTCGCACAACGGCCTGCTGCCGGAAGAACGCCAAGTGCCGCTGTTCGTCCTCGGTGACGCCTTCAGCCTCAACGCAGACGCCGCCCCCAAGCAGACCGAAATCTGCGGCACGGTCTGCGAACTGCTCGGCGTGCCCCACGACAAACCCGTGTGCCGGGAGCTGCTCAAGTGAACTCAATGACTCGCGGCAAATGGCTGGCAGCCCTGTGCCTGGTGCCCTTCGCTTTATTCTTTATCGTCTTCGAAATTGCCCCGCTGATCTGGGTGATGATCAACAGCCTGCAATCGGAAGAGTTCGGTTGGGGCGTTGAAAACTTCACGAAAATCTTCAGTTCAAAATTCTATTTGCAGGCGATCCAGTACAGCCTCGAGATCAGTTTCTGGTCGAGCGTATTCGGCATCATCATTGCGGTACTGGGTGCGTATTCCCTACGCCGGGTTGACTCGAAACTGCGCAACTTTGTGAATGCCTTCGCCAACATGACCAGCAACTTTGCGGGTGTGCCGCTGGCTTTCGCTTTCATCATCCTGCTCGGTTTCAACGGCAGCATCACGATCATGCTTAAACAGGCCGGGATCATCGAGGACTTCAACCTGTACTCGAAAACCGGGCTGATCATCCTTTATACCTACTTCCAGATTCCCCTCGGCGTGCTGCTGCTCTACCCGGCCTTCGACGCCTTGCGCGAAGACTGGCGCGAGTCAGCCGCACTGCTCGGCGCCAACGGCTGGCAGTTCTGGCGACACATCGGCCTGCCGGTGCTGACCCCGGCACTGCTCGGTACTTTCGTGATCCTGCTGGCCAACGCCCTCGGCGCTTATGCCACGGTGTATGCGCTGACGACGGGTAACTTCAACGTGCTGCCGATCCGCATTGCCGCGATGGTGTCCGGCGATATTTCGCTCGATCCGAATCTGGCCAGTGCGCTGGCCGTGGTGCTGGTCGCGCTGATGACCATCGTCACCGTCGTGCATCAACTGCTGTTGAAGAGGAGCTACCATGTCTCGCGTTGAATCCGGCCCGGTCGGCGTCTACCACCGCGTCGTGGTCTACCTGCTGTTCGCCATCCTCTTGCTGCCGCTGGTGGGCACGCTGATCTACTCGATTGCCAGCAGTTGGTCAGCGACCATTCTGCCCAGCGGTTTTACCTTCAAGTGGTACCTCCAGTTGTGGAGCGACCCGCGCTTCCTCCACGCCTTCGGCCAGTCGCTACTGGTGTGTGTCGGCGCGCTGGTGCTGTCGGTGGTGTTGATCCTGCCGCTGTTGTTCGTGGTGCATTACCACTTCCCGAAACTCGATGCGCTGATGAACATCCTCATCCTGCTGCCGTTTGCGGTACCGCCAGTGGTGTCGTCGGTGGGCCTGTTGCAACTCTACGGTTCCGGGCCGATGGCGATGGTGGGCACGCCGTGGATTCTGATCGGTTGCTACTTCACCGTGGCGCTGCCGTTCATGTACCGGGCGATTACCAACAACCTGCAAGCGATCAACCTGCGCGACCTGATGGACGCTGCACAACTGCTCGGTGCCAGCACCTTTCAGGCGGCGATTCTGGTGGTACTGCCGAACCTGCGCAAAGGCCTGATGGTGGCGTTGCTGCTGTCGTTCTCGTTCCTGTTCGGTGAGTTCGTGTTTGCCAACATCCTCGTCGGCACCCGCTACGAAACCCTGCAGGTCTATCTGAACAACATGCGCAACAGCAGCGGTCACTTCACCAGTGCGCTGGTTATCTCCTACTTCTTATTCGTGCTGGTCCTGACCTGGATCGCCAACATCTTGAACAAGGACAAAAGCGAATGAGCTATGTCAGCGTCCAACATCTGCAGAAAAGTTATGCGGGCACTACCGTATTCAGCGATATCGACTGCGAAATCAACAAGGGTGAATTCGTCACCCTGCTCGGCCCCTCCGGTTGCGGTAAATCCACCCTGCTGCGCTGCATCGCCGGCCTGACATCGGTGGATGGCGGCAAGATATTGCTTGATGGCGTCGATATCGTGCCGCTCAGTCCGCAGAAGCGTGGCATCGGCATGGTGTTCCAGAGCTATGCGCTGTTCCCCAACATGACCGTGGAGCAGAACGTCGCGTTCGGCCTGCGCATGCAAAAGGTCAACGCCGACGACAGCCACAAACGGGTTGCCGAGGTGTTGAAACTTGTTGAACTGAACGACTTCGCCGGCCGTTATCCGCATCAACTGTCCGGTGGCCAATGCCAGCGCGTTGCCTTGGCCCGCTCGCTGGTGACTCGCCCGCGACTGTTGTTGCTGGATGAACCACTGTCGGCGCTTGATGCGCGAATTCGCAAACACCTGCGCGAGCAGATTCGTCAGATCCAGCGCGAACTTGGCCTGACCACAATCTTCGTCACACACGATCAGGAAGAAGCGCTGACTATGTCTGACCGGATTTTCCTCATGAATCAGGGAAAAATCGTACAAAGTGGCGATGCTGAAACCCTGTATACGGCGCCGGTTGATGTGTTCGCTGCTGGCTTCATCGGTAACTACAACCTGCTCGACGCCGATGAAGCATCAAAGCTGTTGCAGCGCCCGATCAATCACCGCATCGCCATTCGCCCGGAAGCCATCGAGTTGAGCCTCAACGGCGAGCTCGACGCGCAGATACGCAGCCACAGCCTGCTTGGCAACGTCATCCGTTATCGCGTTGAAGCGCGCGGGGTGGAACTGGTAGTGGATGTGCTCAATCGCTCGGCCGCCGATCTGCATCCCGACGGTCAGCGTCTGGCGCTTTCCATCGATCCGACGGCCCTGTGTGAGGTAGCCTGATGACTTTGCTGACGTTGAAGAGAGAATCGCACTGATGGCCCTGGCAATTTTTGATCTGGACGAAACCCTGATTCACGGCGACTGCGCCACCCTCTGGAGCGAGCAGATGGGACGCTTGGGGTGGGTCGACCCCGAGTCGTTCATGCGCAAGAACAACGAGCTGATGGATGCCTACAGCCATGGCAAATTGCGCATGGAAGATTACATGGAGTTCAGCCTCGAGCCGTTGATCGGCCGCACGCCGGAAGAAGTAGAGCACCTGGTCGGACCGTGGGTGGAAGACTTCATCGAGCCGATCATCTTCAGCGACGCGACCAAAACCATCGCCGCCCACCGCAAGGCCGGCGACCGGATTCTGGTGATCTCGGCGTCGGGCACGCACCTGGTCAGGCCGATTGCCGATCGATTGGGCATCGACGAAATTCTCGGCATCGAACTGGAAGTCGCGCACGGCGTGTACAGCGGTCACACCGTCGGGACCCTGACCTACCGCGAAGGCAAGATCACCCGTTTGCTGGAATGGCTGGATGCCGAAGAAGAAAATCTGGAGGGCGCGAGTTTCTATTCCGACTCACGCAATGACCTGCCGTTGTTACTGAAGGTGGATTTCCCGCACGTGGTCAACCCGGATCCAGTGTTGCTTGAGCATGCCGAAAAGGCCGGCTGGCCAATTCATATCTGGAAGTAAAAGCAAGAGATCGCAGCCTTCGGCAGCTCCTACAGGGCGTTCACTTTGCCAATGTAGGAGCTGCCGAAGGCTGCGATCTTTTGATCTTGCCGTTCTTCAGCTAAGGCTGTCGTCAATCACCAAAACCAGTTTCCCCTCCACCGTATTGCTCGCCAGCTCCGCAAACGCCGCCTCCGCATCTTTCACCGGGAAAGCCTTTGCCAATTGCGGCTTCAACCGCCCTTCGGCAAACAGCGGCCACACATGCTGGCTCAGGTCACTGAACAGATCCGCCTTGAACTGATCGTTACGACTGCGCAATGTCGAGCCGAGCAGTTGCACGCGCTTGGCCAACACTTGCGCCAGATCCAGCTTCGCCTCGCGGCCGCCCATCAGACCGATCAACACCCAGCGTCCATCCAGCGCCATCAGCTTGAGATTCAGCGCCGAATAATTGCCACCGACCGGATCGAGAATGACGTCGAACGGGCCAAAGTCGCGCAAGCTTTCCAGATCATCCGTGCGCACTACCCCGCCCTGCGCCCCCAGACTTTCACAGTAGGCCAATCGCTCGGCCGAACCGACGCTGACCCAGCACGGATTGCCGAACGCCTTGCACAGCTGAATGGCGGCTGAACCGATTCCACTCGCTCCGGCGTGCAAGAGAACTTTCTCACCCGGTTTGAGCGCCGCAAGTTGAAACACATTCAGCCAGACTGTTGCGTAAACCTCAGGCAATGCCGCCGCTTCGATCAGCGAAACACCTTCCGGAACCGGCAGCACATGCCGCCCGTCGACCACCACCTCTTCGGCCATCCCGCCCCCGGCCAGCAAGGCGCAAACCCTGTCGCCTACCTGCCAGGACGAACCTGCGCCGACCTCGCTGATCACCCCCGAGCACTCAAGACCGAGTACTTGGCTGGCACCTGGCGGAGGAGGATAAAGCCCTGCCTTCTGTAATAAATCGGCTCGATTGAGGCCCGCTGCCGCCACGCGAATGCGAACTTGTCCTACATCACATGTAGGACTCGGCTCTTCAACCCATGCCACTTGACCTTCCACGCCTTGCAATGCCTTCACAGTGCCTCCATAGTGAGTCTGGACTGAGCCCGAAGCTGTAGCGCCGGGCTTTTTGCATTATGCGACCGGCTCTTGTAGAACCGGCGACTTCAAAGACGGCCTAATATGCGTTATCAATTGTCCCCGCGTCGAATCAGCATGAAGCATTTGCTCCCCAGCACCGCCCTAGCACTTTTCATCGGTATCGGCCTGTTGCCGGTGTCGGGCAATACATTCGCAGCCAACAGCTGGGACAAGTTACAGCCTGATCGCGACGAAGTGATCGCCAGCCTGAACGTCGTCGAGTTGCTCAAGCGTCACCACTACAGCAAGCCGCCGCTCGACGATGCGCGCTCGGTAATCATCTACGACAGCTACCTCAAGCTGCTGGATCCGTCGCGCAGCTACTTCATGGCCAGCGACATCGCCGAATTCGACAAGTGGAAGACCCAGTTCGACGACTTCCTCAAAAGCGGCGACCTCAACGCCGGGTTCACCATCTACAAGCGCTATCTGGATCGCGTCAAATCGCGTCTGGACTTCGCCCTTGCCGAGCTGAACAAAGGCGTCGACAAGATGGACTTCAACACCAAGGAAACCTTGCTGATTGATCGCAAGGACGCACCTTGGCTCAAATCCACCGCCGAACTCGACGACCTGTGGCGCAAACGCGTCAAGGACGAAGTCCTGCGGATGAAGATCGCCGGCAAAGAGCCCAAGCAGATCCAGGAAACCCTGACCAAGCGCTACAAGAATCAATTGTCGCGTCTGGATCAGACCCGTCCGGAAGACATCTTCCAGGCGTACATCAACACCTTCGCCATGTCCTACGATCCGCACACCAACTATCTGTCGCCGGATAACGCGGAAAACTTCGACATCAACATGAGCCTGTCCCTCGAGGGCATCGGCGCCGTGTTGCAGAGCGACAACGATCAGGTGAAAGTCGTGCGTCTGGTGCCAGCAGGCCCGGCCGACAAGACCAAAATGGTGGCTCCGGCCGACAAGATCATCGGTGTTGCCCAAGGCAACAAAGAGATGGTCGACGTGGTCGGCTGGCGTCTGGACGAAGTGGTCAAGCTGATCCGCGGTCCGAAAGGCACCGTGGTGCGCCTGGAAGTGATTCCGGCCAGCAATGCACCGAACGACCAGACCACCAAGATCGTGCCGATTACCCGTGAAGCGGTGAAGCTCGAAGACCAGGCCGTGAAAAAATCCGTGCTGAACCTGAAACAGGACGGCAAGGATTACAAACTCGGCGTGATCGAGATTCCAGCCTTCTACCTCGACTTCAAGGCGTTCCGTGCCGGTGATCCGGATTACAAGAGCACCACCCGTGACGTCAAGAAACTGCTGACCGAACTGCAGAAAGACAAAGTCGACGGCGTGGTGATCGACCTTCGCAACAACGGCGGCGGTTCCCTGCAGGAAGCCACCGAGCTGACCAGCCTGTTCATCGACAAGGGCCCGACCGTGCTGGTGCGTAATGCTGATGGCCGTGTCGACGTGCTGGAAGATGAAAACCCGGGCGCGTTCTACAAAGGTCCGATGGCACTGTTGGTCAACCGCCTGTCCGCCTCGGCTTCGGAGATCTTCGCCGGCGCCATGCAGGACTACCACCGTGCACTGATCATCGGCGGCCAGACCTTCGGTAAAGGCACCGTGCAGACCATTCAGCCGCTGAACCATGGCGAACTGAAACTGACCCTAGCCAAGTTCTACCGGGTTTCCGGTCAGAGCACCCAGCATCAGGGCGTCCTGCCGGACATCGACTACCCGTCGCTGATCGACACCAAGGAAATCGGCGAGAGCGCCCTGCCGGAAGCCATGCCGTGGGATACCATCCGCGCGGCGATCAAACCGGCAGCCGATCCGTTCAAACCGTACCTGGCACAGCTCAAGTCCGAACATGACACGCGCACCGCCAAGGATGCCGAGTTCGTGTTCATCCGTGACAAGCTGGCCCTGGCGCAGAAACTGATGCTGGAAAAAACCGTCAGCCTCAACGAAGCCGACCGCCGTGCCCAGCATGCCGACATCGATGCCAAGCAACTGGTGATGGAGAACATCCGTCGCAAGGCCAAGGGCGAAGAGCCGCTCAAAGAGCTGAAGAAAGAAGACGAGGATGCTCTCGCCGCAGCCGAGCCGGACAAGGTCAAACCAGAAGACGACGCTTACCTGAGCGAAACCGGGCGCGTGCTGCTGGACTACCTGAAGCTGAGCAACCAGGTCGCGAAGAAGTAAGGTGATGGCGATTTAATGCTGACGATCCCCGGATCGTCATCAAACAGTCATCATTCTGTCGTGCAATAAAGGACTGGGAGCCACTCTCTTCATCGAGAGCGCTCCCAGTCCTTTTTTTATCGCCAGAGATTGCCATGACCACGACCGAACAGCTGAGTGCCTTGAGCTCGATCCTGACTCAAAGCGGATTACACAGCCTGTTTCAGCCGATCATCTGTCTCTCCGAGCGCCGCATTCTCGGCTACGAAGCCCTCACCCGTGGCCCGTCCAACAGCCCGCTGCATTCGCCTATCGCTTTGTTCGCCGTTGCGCGTCAGGCCGGGCGCCTGAGCGAACTGGAGATCGCCTGCCGCCAAAGCGCTTGCCGCCGTTTCAACGAGCAGCAACTGCCGGGCAAGCTGTTTCTTAACGTCTCGCCGGAATCCTTGCTCGAAGCCGCGCACCAGCCGGGGCGCACGTTGCAATTGCTGCAGGACTTCGGCATTCCGCCGAGCCAAGTGGTAATCGAACTCACCGAGCAGACGCCGATCGACGATTTCCAGTTGCTGCAAACTGCGCTGCATCACTATCGGGCGATGGGGTTTTCGATTGCACTGGATGACCTCGGTGCCGGCTATTCGAGCCTGCGCCTGTGGTCGGAACTGCGCCCGGATTACGTGAAAATCGACCGGCACTTTATCGACGGAATTCATCAGGATGCCTTGAAGCGTGAGTTCGTCGGGTCGATCCTGCAAATCGCCAAAGCCTCACGGGCGCAGGTCATTGCCGAAGGTATAGAACTGCCGGAAGAACTGGCGGTGCTGACTGAAATGGGTGTCGACCTGGTGCAGGGTTACTTGCTCGGCCGCCCACAAGAGCACCCACCCCGCGATGCCCGGGCCTTGATGCCCAAACACGACAGCAGCGCCGTAGCGCTGAACGACGAAGGCAGCGACCTCAGCGCTCTGCTCAACGATCAACCCGCCGTACCTCGCGATACCCGACCGCCACCGTGCTGGAAGCCTTCCGCCGCCAGGCCAATCTCAACTCGCTGGCAGTGCTCGACGAACAAGGTCAGCCGTGTGGCATCGTCCACCGCCACTCCCTGTCGGATGCCTTGCTCAAGCCGTTTGCCACCGATCTGTTCGCGCGCAAACCGATCAGCCGATTGATGAACGACGACTTCCTCGCCGTGGAAATGAGTCAGTCGCTGCAGCAGGTCAGCCGCCTGATCACCAGCCGTGCCCGTCAACGCATCGAAGAAGATTTCATCATCACCCTCAACGGCGGCTACCTCGGCCTCGGCCGGGTGATCGACGTGCTGAAACTGATCACCGAACTGAAAATCCAGCAGGCGCGCTACGCCAACCCGCTGACCCTGCTGCCCGGCAACGTGCCGATCCAGCAATGCCTGACCCGCCTGCTGCAGCAAGGCCGCGAGTCCGTCATCTGCTACGTCGACATCGACAGCTTCAAACCCTTCAACGACATCTACGGCTACGGCCGCGGCGACGAAGTCCTGCTGTGCCTGGCGCAATGCCTCAACGAACGCGTCGACCCCTCCCGCGACTTCGTCGGCCACATCGGCGGCGACGATTTCCTCCTCGTCCTCGGCCCCGAAGACTGGCGCAAAAGGCTCAATCAATTGCTGGATGATTTCCAAAGCCAATGCCGACGCTTCTATCGCCCCGAACATCTGGAGGCTGGCTGCTTCATCGCCCCGAATCGCCAAGGGGTGCGGCAGGAGTTTCCGTTGCTGTCACTGTCCATTGGCGTGGTGCACCTGCATCCCGAAGCCTGCGCACAACTCGACGCCAGTCAGCTTGCGGAGATGGCTTCGCAGGCGAAGCATCATGCGAAGAATGTTCCGGGGTATAGCGTGCATTTGCTCGACACTATCACCGCCGTCGGCGTCCACGCACCGCAACTAATCGGCCAACGCTGATTTCTCCACCAACACAAATCTCTGTGGGAGCGAGCTTGCTCGCGAAAACTTTGTGCATATAGCCTCAATATCGCTACTGACGCACTTTTTCAAAACTTCCTCGAGGATCATGAAACTGTCTCAAATCAAATCGCGCTGTACAATCAAGATAAAAGCCATTCACAAGACTCACCTTGTCATGTCGAAAATCCATTATCTGCTTATAAAATGACCTTATGGCAGGATCGCCAGAACTATTCATAGAATTAATCACCCTACACTTTTCGTGCACTCGCCCTGCCTGTTCCATCACGCCGTCAAAATACGCCTCACGACTTTCAATACCCAGAAATCTTGAAAATTGAAACGGCAAACCTCCACCCGACCTAAAAATATTACAAAGACTAAGAACCAACAGGTTTGCAAAATTTAGCCGCTCTCTGCAATTTGGATTTGAGATCAATTCAAGCAAGCCTGCATCTCCGCACTCGCCCAAAATATTTAGATCCACTGCATCGGGATCTTCACTATACAGATCACCAAACAGCTCAGCATTTGATTCTCCGCGAGTCCACCGCTTAAAGTCGTCGAATGACCATCTACCTTGAATGACCTCAATCATTGGCACTACCATCCTCTAAACTTCCCAGCTGATATTTCTCTAAGCATTCAAGCAAAACCGTCATAAATTTGCGCTGATCCTCTACATCGTCATCGAAGTAGGTTGTAATTTTCGTAAATACCGCATCGAAACTATCACCGACTTCCACATAGTGCTTTAACGTGTCGATACACCACTCGCGCTCTCCAAATGTATAAGAGAGAAACTCAGGCCTCATGAGAATATCAAATAGCTCAGCGAGCTCATCTTCATCATTAACATTCTTTGAAACAATGATCTTTTCCCGAGCATCGTCGTGAGTATTCTCTATATCAAATAGAAAAAGCAGACCGCGCAAAACAAAATATTCAGGCTTACGTTTCATTCCAGAAACTCCGTATAAGAGGTTATCGGCATACCTGCTCTATCAAGGATCACTACCGCGTGTGTTTGCCGCCCGTAAACCAATCCGCCCCTTTTGTAACCTTCACCAACAATCTTGCCCATATTCATCGGTTCCTTCGACGCCAGTTGCCCATTTCGCCTGAAAATAAGCTGAGCACGATGTATGGCGTTCAATTGGTCTCGATTGCTAAAAAAATGAGTGGCCGCACTGGGTATTTTTGGCTGCCCCGCTCGTCTCCCGTTGGTGTAAACCTCAATATCTCCAGTTGTTGGGTTTCTTCCCGTGATTGAACGCTCCCGCTGAGAAGCCAGCGTGGTCTGCTTGCCATGTTTCTCCATGAAGTGTGCGCCTTGCGTAGCTTTCTCCATTTCATCCAAACGCCGATAAGCATTCTCCTCTGCCAACTCATCAATCCTCGCCCTACGCTGCTCCGCCGTCATCTTCGGCAGCGCTGGTTCACCCTCATCAACCTTAGCCCCACCAATCCCTCCCGGCATCTCACAACCCGGTTTCTTCGGCGGCGGACAATTCGACGTCAACCCCAACGGATCCACCCACCCCGTCGGATTCGGCACGTACTGGTACTGATTAATCCCACCCGCCAATTTGATCGGGTCCGGCGTCAGATACCGTCCAAGTCGTGGGTCGTAGTACCGGTGCCGGTTGTAGTGCAGGCCGCTTTCCGCGTCGAAATACTGCCCCTGAAAGCGCAGCGGTTGATCCAGGTATTCCTCGCCGGCGAGGGTGATCGCAGCGACTTTGCCGTAGGCGTCGTATTGCGCCGACCAGACGATTTCGCCGCTGTAGTCGGTGAGTTCTTGCGGGGTGCCGAGGTGGTCGAGTTGGTAGTAGAACGGGCAGGCCTTTTTCGGGCCTTTGCCGTCGAGCAGCGCCAGCGGGCGGAAGGTGCCGGGTTCGTAGACGTAGCTGCGGTGCTGGGTGTTGCTGCTTTCGGCGACGAGGTGGTCGCCTTGCCAGAAGAACTCGGTTTTTTCGCCGTCGACGGTTTTGCGGATGCGCCGGCCGAAGGCGTCGTACTGGTAGGTCGCGGTTTTGCCGTCGGGACGGGTCAGGCCGATGAGGCGGTGCTGGCAGTCGTAGCGGTATTCGGTGACGAGTTTCTGCGCGGTGCCGCGGCGTTCGCGGATCAGGTTGCCGAAGGCGTCGTAGTCGTAGTGGCGATCGCCCTGCATCAGCAGGCGGTTGCCCTTGATCTGCGTGGGGCCGGGGCGGTCCTGCATGAGCAGGTTGCCGGCCGGGTCGTGGGCGAAGAATTCCGGCAGTTCGTCGCGTGAGTGGCGTACGCGGATCAGGCGATTGAGGGCGTCGTAGCCGTAGGTACGCTGGCCGTGACGGGTGTCGGCAATGTGCTCCAGATTGCCGTTGGCGCTGTAGGCATAATCGCGACGGTACAGCGAATCGTGCTGATGGCCTACGGCGTGGGCGAGCAGGCGGCCCTGATCGTCGTAGGCATATTCGCTGAGCAGCAAGCCTTGCTGACGTTGTTGTTCGCAGCCCGACTGATAGACGTGTTGCGTCAGCGGCGCGCCGTTGAGGTGGATGGCGGTCAGTGCGCCGCCCTTGGCGTACTGATAATCGAGCTTGCTGTTGTCCGGCAGGCGCATGCGCTTGAGCTGGCCGCAGGCGTCGTAGGCGTAACGCAGCGTGCCCCAGCCTTGGTGCTCGGTGATCAGCCGGTCTTGCAGGTCGTATTCGAAGGCCAACGGATGTTTCTGACCGTCGTCGACGCCAGTCAGCCGACCGAGGCGGTCGTACTGATAGATGACCTTGACCCCGTCAGGCAAGGTCTTGACCAGCAGGCGCCCGGCCGCATCGCGCTCATAGCCCGTGACCAACACCGAGCCGTCATCGCCGAATTCGGTCTTTTCCAGCAGATGACCGTTGAGGTCATAGGCATAGCCTGTACGCCGCCCGTCGAAGCCGGTTTCCTGTCGGATCAGTCCGGTCGGCGTGTAGTCCAGCCGATACTTTTCGCCGGACTCGTTTTCGATTTCGGTGATCAGCAACTGCGCATGGTCGTAGCGGTACTGCACCCGCGTGCCGTCGGGGTTGATCCGGCGCGAGACCAGGTGCAGGTCGTCGTCATACTCGAAACGGGTGATGCGCCCGAGTTCGTCGCGCTCGGCAGTAACCTGGTTGTAGGCGCCATAGCTGTAGGCGCGGGTGGCGCCTGTCGGAGAAGTCGTCTGGATCAGTCGGCCAACGGCATCCCAGTGCTGACGCGTGATCGCGCCATGTTCGTCCTGAGTCGTGCTCCGCCGCCCTAGCGCATCGTAGGAAAAACGTCGCACACCACCATCAGGCAGGGTTTCTTCAACCAACTGGCCGAGGGGGTTCCAGACAAACACGTGTCGACTGGTGTCCGGGTAACGGATCGACAGCAACTGCCCGCGAGCGTCGTAGTGGTAATGGCTGACCTGACCATCAGGATCGACCGCCTCAGTGACATCGCCCTGAGCATTGCGCCGGTAGGTCCATACCGCGTCGCCACGTGAGCGGCTGTGCAGGAAACCGTTGCGGTATTCGTAGGACGTTGGTTCATCGTCTGGCGGAAGCAGCGCGATCAGCCGTCCGACATCGTCGTAGCGGTATTCGGTGACGGCGCCTAAGGGATCCTGCTCGGCGACCAAACGGCCCGCAGCGTCGTAGGCCTTGAGGTGTTCACCGCCGTCGGCCTCGACCTTGCGCACCAGTCGTGCGCGGTCATCGTGGACGTAGGTTTCTTCGGTGCCATCGACGTGATGCACGACGACGCTGCCGTCGTCATGCCAGACATAACGCGTGTCCATTTGCGAGAACGACGCCCAGTGCCTGACGCAACGTGCCGATTTTCCTGACCGTTCCCACTCCCAGAAGAAGCTCGCGCCGCCCGTGAGTTGGCGCTGGAGGATGACGTGCTGATCGTCGTAGTCGTAACGCTCGCTGTCGCCGACCGCGTTACGCGCCTCGACCAGATGCTGATAGGCGTCGTAGCGGTAACTGACGAGGGTGTGTTCGGTGTGCCAAGGCTCGGCAAGGTTCAGCGCCGAGTCAAAGCGCTGGTAATCAACCGCGATCAGATGCGCCCGGTCATACCGCAACAACAGCGCCCGACCCGCGCCGTTGTCCAGACGCTGAACCCGATCCTGCCGATCGCGAACAACGCGCAGACGATTGCCATACGCATCACTGATCGCCGTCAGCCGCCCGGCGCGAAAGTGATAAAATCGCGCCGCGTCCCCCGCCAGCGCGAGGATCAATTCCTCCGGTTCATCCCCGAGAAAGATCGCCGCTCGCGACAAACTGTTATGAATCGCCGGCCGCTCAACACTCGGCAACGGAAACCGCGTACGCCGGTTCTCATGGTCAACCCAGACAACACCATCGCCATCGAACTCCAGCCGATGCGCCAGCGAATGGCTCCAGCCAAACCCCAGCCCGAGGTCGATTTCGGCGGCACTGGTGCGATACAGCCTTGTGAACTCGAATGGCAACAAACCGTCGAGCACGCCATCGGTCAGAGTCAGCAGTTCCTCACCGGTAACCATCGAAACCGGGCAGCCGTCTCTGCAGGTGAGTGGCACGCAATCGGCGCTGTCGCCATTGGGGTTTTTTGCCTGATCCGGGGAATCGTCGTGGTGTTCGTTTTGCTTCAACGAGGCGTTGCGCTTGGCATTCCAGCGCAATTGCATCCGGCCTTTTTTCACGCTGGCGGCGATCCCGCGCGCGGCAACGGTCTTGTATTGATCAACGTACTTGATGAAGCCGCTGACGATGCCGAACATCGCCTTCACCAACCGCACCAGCGCCGACAGCAGTTGAACCGCGTGACCTGCCAGCCGTAGCGTCAGATAAGCGATTCCGCCGCCGCCACTCGCGAACGTCAGTGCGACGGCGATCAGCACATCGATCAGCACCTGCACCATCACCATCGACACCGCTTCTGCGGTTTTGCCGGCGACTTCACTGGGTGGGAGCATCTCCAGCCAAAGGCTGGCGGTACGTAACAGCAAACACAGCGCGGCCTCGTCACTGACCAGCAACTGAAGCTGCTCCATGACCTCAGGAGCCGTTTTAGCCAGATTGATCAGGTCAGTCGCGCCACTGCCCAACTGCTCCGCAAACTTGCCCGGATCCTTGAGAATGTCCGACAGCATTCCAATGCTGTCCCACACCCCTTCGATCGCCGCCCAACTACCGGCCAACATGCCGTTGCCTGCCGCCGTCGCCACCGACTGCGACCACTGCGGCTTGAACCCCTGCCATTCGTTGCGCAACCAGCCATCCAGTTCACCGCTCAAGCCGTCGTAGGACTTGAATAGCTCCTCGACCTGATCCTCACTGACTTCACTGTGCACATGCACGCGATAGAACTTGCCCGGTGTGCCTTCGAATACACCTTTGCCTTTGGCATCGAGGGTGACGGGCGTCGATTCGCCGCCATCCATCGCCACCACATCGACCACGATATTGCCCAACGGGATGTCGTAGACCGATTCGAACTTGCTCTCGATCAGCATCAATCCGCCCTTCGGGCACTGGACGACATTGGAGAAGAATTCGTTGTCGCTGCTGCTGACGGCGGTACTGTTTTCACCGAAGCGGATCAACCGCTCCATGCCTACCAGCGACGGCAGATCCGCGGCGTGGCTGACGGTGTCGGCTGTGCGGCTGGCCCAATGCTTGAGCTGTTCGCGGTAAAGACTGAGGGTGTCTGGAAAGCTGTCGAGCGCTTGCTCGATGCGGGTGATGGCTTCCATCAACGCACGCGGCTGTGCGAGATGAACTGAATGACCGGGTCGAACATGAGCGTTCCCTCGCGCAAAAATTAGGCGCGGGAACTGTGCGGGGGATCAGTCAGAAAAGAAGTCAGGCAAGTAGGCGATGACTGTAGGACTTATCTGCAAAACAGCAAAAACCTAAACGGACAACAAAACGCAAACGGGGCGTGAGGTTTCCCTCACGCCCCGTTTATCGGACGACACAACTGGATTTACTGCGTTGAATCTCCAGCACCCAGCTCTTTCAATTTAAGCTCGGCCAACGGGTGCCCGGCCTTGGCGGCCATACCCCACCAGCGCGCGGCTTCGTCAGGGTCTGGCGCTTTGCTCGCTGTACCCGCGAGACTGATCATGCCGACTTGATAGGCCGCTTTGCCATCGCCGGCCAGAGCCGCCAACCGCAACAGGCGCACGCCTTCTTCACGCGCTCCCAGCCCCACACCGCGAAAGGTCAGGATGTGGCCATAGAAGCTTTGCGCGCCGACATCGCCGAGGTTGGCCATGCGCGCAAACTGACCTTCAAGCCAGCGCCACCCGCGAGGCTGGCGCACAAACCATGACCAGTGAAACAGCCTGCGAGCCAGCCAATAACTGGCCCGCGCCTTGAGTCGTAAAAACACTCAGGCCTCCGCTGATTCCGGGTATTCATATTCGAAAACCCTGACCACTTCCGATGCATGCCAGGACGCTGCGGCAACGCCATCGGACGGCCCGGAAAACCGCCCCAGACGTTCGACACATTCAAAAAACCCGGTGCGTGGCAAACGACTCGCGCCCTGGCTGATAACCAGCGAACTGCGCAACGGCTGCTCGGCCTTGGCATCCAGCGCGGCCAGATGCTCAAGCGCGGCGGTCAAGGTTTGCATCGCCGGTGTCGGCAATTGCAGCCGTTCAAGTAACGCGCGGTAGGTCAATAGATGACGCTGGCGGCGCGCCTGATCCAGCTCCCCAAGTAATCCATCCCAATGTTGACGACTGATGCGTACGCTCACGATTCATCCCTCCACCCTGGCACCGTCAGCTCCCAAGCGAGGCTACGACGAATCGCGGCGTCTGGCAGACGCTCGCCACTTTCGATCATGGCCAGATATGACGGGCTGATGCCTACCGTGCGGGCCAGCGCCTCGATGGCGATGCCCTTCCCTTCGCGCAAACTGCGGAGTTGATCCAGACCTGGAAGAATCGGGTCCGGTGTTGCCGCGAGCGGCTCTGGAGCCTGCTGCGACGGTGCTTCTTTGATGCCTGCTGCTTTCAATAGAGCCTGATACTGAGCCCAAGGCAGAACCGCGTATTCGGGCTCGCCATCGCGTGCAATTATCTGAATATCCATGTCTACCCCGTAGGACAACAACACTTAGCGAGTCGGCGCTTTTCCCTAGAAGTGTAATCCTAACAGCGGCCAAGGTCGCGAGGGGTATCTATCTGTGCGCAGGCTGGTTGAATCAGGGCTTTTTCGGACCCTGGAGCTGAAGTTGTTCGGGGGTATCGGGCAAGCGTTCGGCGACCGCGAGTTTTTCCGGATGCTGACGATTGCGCCAGAGCCGGAAGGCATTGAGTTCATCGTCGAGGACTTTCATCAACCAGGCGAGGACAGCGATGTCATCGAGCATGCCGAATACCGGGATGAAATCCGGAATCGCGTCGACCGGACTGAGGAAGTACATCAGGCCCGCGACTACTGACACCAGGGCTTTGCCACTGATCGCCCGATAATCACCGCGCCAGTAAGCCAGACACAATGCCTGCAGCAAACGCAGATCATCCTTGAGCTTGCCGAGCCGATTACCTTGCGCGGCGCCTTTGCTGGCCACGGCGAACAGCAAGGTCGGCAGACGACCGCGAGCCAGCAGACGGCCAGCCAGAGGCAGGAATCGAGCGAAATTCCACGGAGCTTTCATCTATTCCTCCCGTTGAAATGTTATCCACACAAATTGTGGATAACCTTGTGAACAGAGCTGCATTTGCGCGCTGAGAGCCCCGTTTTATAAGGGCTGCGCTCAGATCGGGCGTTTTTTACTCACATAAAAAACCCCAATATTTCATTGACTTGGCGGCTCAGGGCGTCTAGTGCGGGCAGCCTTAAAGGCTATGACTCTTCTGACCGGCATCGGTTCGCTCTGTTTACCCTTGTCAAGGTCCAGATGCAACAACGCCCCGCATAAGCGAGGCGTTGTTGTCGAAGCCGTTACCGGTTACTTGGCAGCGGCGTCTTCTTTGGCTGGATCCTTGATGGCCAGCAGTTCCAGGTCGAAGACCAGAACCGAGTTGGCCGGGATTGCCGGGCTTGGCGATTGCGCGCCGTAAGCCAGATCGCTAGGGATGTACAGTTTGTACTTCTCGCCAACGTGCATCAGTTGCAGACCTTCAACCCAACCCGGAATCACGCCGCTCACCGGCAGATCGATCGGGCTGCCGCGCTCGACGGAGCTGTCGAATACGGTGCCATTGGTCAGCTTGCCAGTGTAGTGAACGGTCACTACGTCGGTAGGCTTGGGCTGTGCGCCGTCGGCTTTCTTGACCACTTCGTATTGCAGACCGGAAGCGGTGGTAGTCACACCCGCCTTCTTGCCGTTTTCTTCGAGGAATTTCTTGCCGGCGGATGCCGACTCTTCGCTCATCTTGGCCATGCGCTCTTCGGCACGCTTTTGCAGCGCGGCGAAAGCTTCGACCAGCTCTTCATCTTTCAGCTTCTGTTCTTTCTTGCCGACGGCATCTTCGATGCCCTGGGCTACCGCTTTGGAGTCCAGATCATCCATGCCTTCCTGAGCAAGGCTCTTGCCCATGTTCAGGCCGATACCGTAGGAAGCTTTTTGCGCCGGGGTTTTCAGCTCTACGCTGGTCTGCGAATCACAACCCGCAAGTACCAGGCTAACCAGGGCTACCGCCGCCGCCAACCGATGCTGTTTCATGCTATTTCCTTGTTCATGCGCCGAAAGGGCAATCGAGTAAAGCCGCGAGCTTATCAGGCCGCCACGACCAATGGCTACCGGCATGAGAGCAGGAAACTTCCGATAAGTTCAGGGATTAAAACGCATTGGGGCGCAGACACGATGAAGCTTCTGTCATCTGCCGCCGACAACGACCGACTCTCCTTGCTCCAACATCTGGCGTAATGGCCACTTGCCGCATAAGGTCAGGCTCAGGCATAACAGCGCAACAATTTGACAAGGATGTTTAACTTGCGCCTCTTACTCCGTGTGCTGACCCTGATCGCGCTCCTGCTGGGACTCGTCCTGGCGGTGGTTTTGTACTACGTCGCCAACCCGAAATTGCCGGTTTATATCCCCGCCCAACAGGTGCATTACCTGAATCAGTGGACTGAACAGGAGCGGCAGACCTATTACTTCACGCCCCAAGGCACACAGGTCAAAGGGCTGCGCTATGAATGGTTCCAGGCATTGGAGCTGCCATTCTCGCAGCAGCGTTTCGCCTCCCCGGAATACCTCGCGCGCTTTGGTTTTTTGATTGATCCGCAGCAGAAAGCCACGTCAAACAACCCCGGCAACCTTCCGGTCGGTTTCGCACGACACCAGAACCCTGGCAACTCCGAACAATATCTGGACATAACTTGCGCGGCTTGCCACACCGGTGAACTGCGATTCAACGGTCAGGCTGTGCGCATCGACGGCGGTACGGCACAGCATGTCTTGCCTTCCAGCGTTCCTACATTACGCGGTGGCAGTTTCGGACAGGCATTGGTCGCCAGTCTGACCTCGACTTACTACAACCCGTGGAAATTCGAACGCTTCGCCCGAAGTGTTCTGGACGATGACTACGACGCTCGCCACGAACAGCTGCGCAAGGATTTCAAAGCCTCGCTGGACACCTTCGTGAAAGTTGCCTGGAACGACACTCACCGCGGCCTCTACCCAACCGAGGAAGGCCCGGGCCGTACCGATGCATTCGGGCGAATTGCCAACGCGACATTCGGCGACGCCATTTCCCCCGCCAACTATCGAGTGGCCAACGCGCCAGTGGACTACCCGCAACTGTGGGACATGTGGACGTTCGACTGGGTGCAGTGGAACGGTTCGGCGCAACAACCGATGGCGCGCAATATTGGCGAGGCTTTGGGCGTCGGCGCGACTCTGAATTTCTTCGATGCCAACGGCCAGCCGCTGCAAGGCGATGATCGCTACGCCTCCAGCGTGCGCGTGCGCGACCTGCATAAAATCGAAGAAACCCTGCAACGCCTGCAACCACCCACCTGGCCCGAAGACTTGTTCGGTACCGTCGACAAGCCGCTGGCCGGCAAGGGCCGTACGCTGTTTGCCGAAAACTGCGCCAGTTGCCACGTCCCGCGCAAGACTCAGGAAGGCGACCGCTGGGTGCAGCATTTGCACATGTTGCCCGTCGCGGTGATCGGCACCGATCCGAACGCGGCCAACAACGTAGCCAGTCACCGTTTCGACCTGACAGCCCTGCAATGGAATCTGCAGGAGCTGGAAAAAATGGACGTGAAACTGCATCCCTCGCCCAAAGAGCCGCTGGATCTGAGCCAGTTGTCGGTAGCCAAAGGCCTGGCGTACGTCACCGCATTCGTCGAAAACCGTGCCTATCGCGAGGCAAACGTCAGCCCTGAAGAGAAACCCCGCCTCGACGGTTTCGGTCTGCCCATCGGCGTGCGCGAAAAGCTCGCCTACAAGGCGCGTCCATTGGCCGGCGTCTGGGCCACTGCACCGTTTCTGCATAACGGCTCAGTGCCAAACCTTTATCAGTTGCTGTCGCCGCAGGATGAGCGGGCTACCACCTTCTATAAAGGCACCTTCGAATACGACCCGCGGCACCTGGGCTATCGCACCGAAGCCTTCACCAACGGTTTCCTTTTCGATACGCGCATCAGCGGCAATCGCAACAGCGGTCATGAGTTCCGCGCCGGCGAACGTGGCAATGGCGTCATCGGCCGACTGCTGCAACCTGAGGAGCGCTGGGCATTGCTGGAATATCTGAAAGTTCTCGGCGGCCCATTGGAGGCGCAATTGCCATGATTTCGACCTTTGAAAAAGAACTGCCGGTACTGGCCCGAATCTGGTTATGGCTAGGCCGTTTGCTGGGCAAAACCCTGCTGATCCTGCTCGCCATCGGCGTGCTCGGCTGGGCCGTCGCCACGGCATGGTTCGCCTGGCAGCATCGTGGCCCGGTGTCGGCACTGGAGCAGGTCCCGGCCAGTGAAGCAGGCATGACTCAGGACGTGATCCAGACGGCCGTGCGCATTGTCGATCAACACCGCGAAGGCACACGCTATCTGCGCGATGCTCACGCCAAGGCACATGGTTGCGTAAAAGCTGAAGTGAAGGTTTTGCCTGAACTGACTCAGTCATTGCGCCAAGGCGTGTTCAGCGAGCCGGGTAAAACCTGGCAGGCGATGATTCGCTTGTCCAACGGCAACGCCTATCCGCAGTTCGACAGCATGCGCGATGCCCGAGGCATGGCGATCAAACTGTTCGACGTTCCCGGCAAACAGTTGCTCGACAACCGCCAGCAGCAACATGAACAAGACTTCGTGATGTTCAGCCACCCGAACTTCTTTGTCAGCGATGTCGCCGAGTACCGTCAGAATGTGGCCGCGCAGGCTGACGGCAAAAAGGTCATGGCGTTTTTCCCCGGGTGGGATCCCCGCACCTGGCATATCCGCCATTTGTTTATTGCGCTGGCAACATTGTCGCCGCCGCCGGATAGCCCGACGGCGACCACATACTTCTCGGTTTCGCCCTACAAATTCGGTGAGGCGAATGCAAAGTTTCGTGTAGCACCCGATCCGGATAACTGCCCCGCTTACAAGTTGCCTGAACAGAATCACGACCTGCCGAACTTTCTGCGCAGCGCGTTGAATCAACAGCTGTCGACAGATCGCGTACCCGCCTGCTTCGTGCTGCAGATTCAGCGTCAGGATACCCATGATTACATGCCGATCGAGGACACCAGCATCGAATGGCGCGAACAGGATTCGCCCTTCGAAACGGTCGCGCGGATCACCCTGCCACCGCAGGATTTCGATAACCCGGCGCTGAATCTGGCCTGCGATAACCTGTCGTTCAATCCGTGGTTCGGAATTGAAGCGCATCGGCCTATCGGCGGGATCAATCGGTTGCGCAAAGCGGTGTACGAAGCAGTCAGCGACTACCGTCATCAGCGCAATGTCGAAGGATCTTTCCTGCCGAGTGACGGCATTTAGCCTCCCTGGGGGCCGATGGGAAGACTTGGCCGACAGTCGGCCAGGTCTTGCTTGGCAAGAGAACATCCAACTCTCCTGCGTATACGACTTTGTCGACAAACATCCGCGGGGTCGTCACCCCCTCGATCAGATCCTCCTCAAAGTCCTCCGACATTTCGGCGATCAGTCGCCTGATGAGCACGTTGGGAAAGGAAAAGCTCAGAACCGCACCGTCGGGGGTGATCAGATACAGTTGTTGATGGGGTGCTGCGTTCAGTCGTTGCAGCCCGACTTTCAGGTCGGCGGGCGAGAAAAAGTTTTTGTAGAGATCAACATCCTGCGGGGGTAAACGGTCCAGGGGCAATGGATTGCTCGAGTGATAAAAGCCATCTACCTGGAAGCCATCAGGAAGCAGTGGATTGCCATGGACATCCTTGGGGAAGATCACCGCACGATCGAAACTGGCGTAATCGGTGAATTCGCCAGCGGTTACAAGATACTCGTCACGGTTCTTGTGTTTGAGAACGATGCCGACGGCTTGTCCGGAAGACGAGCAAGACTTTTGCTGCATTCGCAGGTAATTCGCGACGCCCGTGACATCCTTGAGGATAGGCCCGCAAACAGGCATGAGTTCGACGAGTGGCTTATCAGCTTCCTGCTCCGGATCGATTTCATCGTCCCAGTTCCAGTCTGGCGTCAGTTCCCCCCGGTGAACCCACTTATCACCTTTTACGACCGTGGCGACTTCACCCGCGGCTATTGCCAACAGGATCCAGATACTGGCCGGTAGCCAACCTTTCTCATACTTTGCCCGAAACAGCTGAGGTAGTCCGTTAGCGCCGTTGCTGATGATGGGAGTGAGCTCTTCTTCGTATGCCGATGAGGTGGATGTGTATGAGAGGAGACCGCCATCTGACGACACGTAACACTTGGAACACCGGCGCTCGGAGTGTGTAACAAGCCACACATCGTAAATCCTGAAGAATTCGTTGCGAGTACTTTCTTCCTCAAGAGTATTAAACGTGTTGGGCGAGAGGGGTACATTCCGATGAAAACTTGCCTCGATCGAATGACCGGGCGGACTTTTGAAAATGGTAGATGGAGGCCATGTTTCTGTTAAGGGTTTAGCAAACTCTTTACAAACGTATTGTCCCTGCTCATTTTTCAGAATGTACCAGCGCACCTCGGTATTGGATTCGAACTCCAATCGATGCAAATACGCGGCAGCGTCGTCCGACGTCCGGAACGCCGGATTTTGCGCAAGGAGGTTTTTTTTGTTCAACGGACATTTGGGGGTTTCTACAGCAGTGCTTTCAGGCATAGGGTCAGTCTCTCGGTAGGCTATTGAACGGAGTCATGACGCGAAATGAGTCATGAACATCGTTGCCCATTGTCCGAAAGCGGCTTGGCTGGCAGGCACTACATAGATATACGCAGCGAAAAATACTCAAACGCCAGACAGCAAAAAGCCCGCACTAGGCGGGCTTTCTGTGGTGATCTGGCGTTCAGTGTTCCAGATTACCGAATATGGCGCAGCGGACGGGACTCGAACCCGCGACCCCCGGCGTGACAGGCCGGTATTCTAACCGACTGAACTACCGCTGCGCGAAACGCTTGAAACGAATGGTGGGTGATGACGGGATCGAACCGCCGACATTCTGCTTGTAAGGCAGACGCTCTCCCAGCTGAGCTAATCACCCTTCGCTTCGTTACGGGACGCATTATGCCACAAGCTTTCGTAACGTGTTGATTTAATTGAATATTTTTTCAAATAAATCCGAAAACCGGTGAAACGACACATCCCGCGGGTACAACCTTGGAGCAGAAAAAAACCCGCCTTGGCGGGTTTTTCCGTGGTGACCTGGCGTTCAGCGTTCCAGGTTACCGAATATGGCGCAGCGGACGGGACTCGAACCCGCGACCCCCGGCGTGACAGGCCGGTATTCTAACCGACTGAACTACCGCTGCGCGTAACACATGAAACGAATGGTGGGTGATGACGGGATCGAACCGCCGACATTCTGCTTGTAAGGCAGACGCTCTCCCAGCTGAGCTAATCACCCTTCGCTTCGGTGTGGCGCGCATTCTACGGAGCGACCCCACCTCTGGCAAGCACTTTTTTAAATAATTTTCCGAGGCCTTCCAAAGGCTTAGAGAAGGGTTGGCCTATGCCACGGCGAAGACAATAATGCCCCCCTTTGTATAAAGGAGAGACTCACCCCATGTGGTTCAAAAACCTGCTTATCTATCGCCTGACCCAAGACCTGCCTGTCGATGCCGAGGCGCTGGAAACTGCACTGGCCACCAAACTGGCGCGTCCATGTGCAAGCCAGGAGTTGACCACCTACGGTTTCGTCGCGCCGTTCGGCAAAGGCGAAGATGCTCCACTGGTGCACGTCAGCGGTGATTTCCTGCTGATCTCTGCGCGTAAAGAAGAACGCATTCTGCCGGGCAGCGTCGTACGCGATGCGGTCAAGGAAAAGGTCGAAGAGATCGAAGCCGAGCAGATGCGCAAGGTCTATAAGAAGGAACGCGATCAGATCAAGGATGAAATCATCCAGGCCTTCCTGCCGCGCGCCTTTATCCGTCGCTCGTCGACCTTCGCTGCCATTGCACCGAAACAGGGTCTGATCCTGGTCAACTCGGCCAGCCCGAAACGCGCCGAAGACCTGCTGTCGACCCTGCGAGAAGTGATCGGCACCCTGCCCGTTCGCCCGTTGACCGTAAAAATGTCGCCAACCGCGACCATGACCGAATGGGTCACCACGCAGAAAGCCGCCGACGACTTCTATGTGCTGGACGAATGCGAACTGCGCGACACCCACGAAGACGGCGGTATCGTGCGTTGCAAGCGTCAGGACCTGACCAGCGAAGAAATCCAGCTGCACCTGAGCACCGGCAAAGTCGTTACTCAACTGTCGCTGGCCTGGCAGGACAAGTTGTCGTTCATGCTCGACGACAAGATGACCGTCAAACGCCTGAAGTTCGAAGATCTGTTGCAGGATCAGGCGGAACAGGACGGCGGCGAAGAGGCCCTCGGCCAGCTGGATGCGAGCTTCACACTGATGATGCTGACATTCGGCGACTTCCTGCCGGCGCTGGTTGAAGCGTTGGGTGGCGAAGAGACTCCGCAGGGGATCTGACCTGCCTTTTGTGTGAAAGCTTAAAAGATCGCAGCCTTCGGCAGCTCCTACAACTGGAATGCATTTTTCCTGTAGGAGCTGCCGGAGGCTGCGATCTTTTTGCTGGCGACGTATGCTTAGCTTCCTAACGCTTTCACATAACAAGGAACAAGCCATGCGCGCACTGGCTGCACTCAGCCGCTTTGTCGGCAACACCTTCGCTTACTGGGTTCTGATTTTCGCCGTTGTGGCCTTCCTGCAACCGGCGTGGTTCCTCGGCCTGAAAAGCGCGATCGTGCCGCTGCTCGGGCTGGTGATGTTCGGCATGGGCCTGACTCTCAAACTTGATGACTTCGCCGCCGTCGCCCGCCAACCCTGGCGTGTGGCGCTGGGCGTGGTCGCACATTTCGTGATCATGCCGGGCATGGCGTGGTTGCTCTGCCAGATTTTTCATCTGCCACCGGAGATCGCCGTCGGCGTGATTCTGGTCGGTTGCTGTCCGAGCGGCACGTCGTCCAATGTGATGACCTGGCTGGCCCGCGGTGATCTGGCGTTGTCGGTGGCCATCGCCGCCGTCACCACCCTCCTCGCTCCGCTGCTGACCCCGGCGCTGATCTGGCTGCTGGCCTCGGCGTGGTTGCCGGTGTCGTTCATGGAGCTGTTCTGGTCGATCCTGCAAGTGGTGCTGTTGCCGATTGTTCTTGGCGTGGTTGCGCAACGTTTGCTGGGCGACAAGGTTCGTCATGCGGTGGATGTTTTGCCGCTGGTGTCGGTGGTGAGCATCGTGATCATCGTCACCGCCGTAGTGGCGGCCAGTCAGGCGAAGATCGCCGAATCCGGTGTGTTGATCATGGCGGTGGTGATGCTGCATAACAGCTTCGGTTACTTGCTGGGCTATTTCACCGGGCGTTTGTTCAACTTGCCGCTGGCGCAGCGCAAATCGCTGGCACTGGAAGTGGGTATGCAGAATTCGGGATTGGGCGCCGCGCTGGCCAGTGCACACTTTTCGCCACTGGCGGCGGTACCGAGCGCGTTGTTCAGCGTTTGGCACAATATTTCCGGGGCGCTGCTGTCGACGTATTTCCGGCGAATGAGCGAGAAGGACGATCGCGAAACGTTGGCCCGACAGGCGGCTGACTGACGTCAGAACTTGATCCCCGGGTTAATGCTCGTCAATATGTTGCGCAACGCGGGGACGACCCTGCGGCTCGATCGAGTTTTAATCTGGGGACGACCCCGTCAATCGATGGAGGTCTTTCATGTCCTGGATCATTCTGTTTTTCGCCGGCCTGTTCGAAGTCGGCTGGGCCGTCGGCCTCAAGTACACCGATGGCTTCAGCCGTCCACTCCCCACGGCACTGACCATTGCAGCCATGGCCATCAGCCTTGGCTTGCTGGGCCTTGCCATGAAGGAATTGCCGCTGGGCACGGCCTATGCGATCTGGACGGGCGTCGGTGCCGTGGGCACGGTGATTGCCGGGATCATTCTGTTTGGTGAGTCGATGGCGCTGATTCGGCTGGCCAGTGTGGCGTTGATCATCACGGGTTTGATCGGGCTCAAGGTCAGCGCTTAGGCCGCTGGCCCCATCGCTGGCAAGCCAGCTCCCACAGTTTCGTTGGTGTACACAAAACCGGTGTTCACCGAAGCTCCCTGTGGGAGCTGGCTTGCCAGCGATGAGGCCAGCACAATCACCGATTATCTAACGGTGCCACGCAACTCCCCCACCAACCCCTGCAACTTCACCGGCTCAGCCGCTTCCACCGCAACAGCAGAACCCGCCACCAGCGTCACCCGCGACCACAACCGCCGAAACACGCCTTTGTTCGGATCGCGACTGAAGAAACTCCCCCACAACCCCTGCAACGCCAGCGGAATCACCGGCACCGGTGTCTCTTCCAGAATCCGCGTCAGCCCGCCCTTGAACTCATTGATCTCGCCATCGGTCGTCAACTTGCCCTCAGGGAAGATGCACACCAGCTCACCGTCCTTCAGATATTGAGCGATACGACTGAAGGCCTTTTCGTAGATCTGGATGTCTTCGTTGCGGCCGGCAATCGGAATCGTCCCGGCCGTGCGAAAGATAAAGTTCAACACCGGCAAGTTGTAGATTTTGTAGTACATGACGAAGCGAATCGGCCTACGCACTGCGCCGCCGATCAGCAACGCATCGACGAACGAAACGTGATTGCACACCAGTAACGCCGCGCCTTCATCCGGAATCGCGTCCAGGTTGCGATGTTCGACGCGGTACATTGAGTGGCTGAGCAGCCAGATCATGAAACGCATGCTGAACTCGGGGACGATCTTGAAGATGTAGGCATTGACGCCGATGTTGAGCAGCGACACCACGAGGAACAGTTGCGGGATCGACAGCTCGACCACACTCAGCAGCATGATCGACACGATGGCCGAAATAACCATAAACAGTGCGTTGAGAATGTTGTTCGCTGCGATCACCCGCGCCCGCTCGTTCTCGGCAGTGCGCGACTGGATCAACGCATACAACGGCACGATATAGAAACCACCGAAAACGCCGAGGCCGAGAATGTCGAACAGCACAGCCCAGGTGTGGCCGAAACTCAGCACTTCAATCCAGCTATGGCCAGTGACACTGTCGGGAATTCCGCCGGAATGCCACCACAGCAGCAGGCCGAACACGGTCAGACCGAACGAACCAAACGGCACCAGACCGATCTCGACTTTGCGCCCGGAAAGCTTCTCGCAGAGCATCGAACCCAGCGCGATCCCGACCGAGAACACGGTAAGGATCAAGGTGACCACGGTTTCGTCGCCGTGCATCCACTCCTTGGCGTAGGCCGGGATCTGCGTCAGATAAATCGCCCCGACAAACCAGAACCACGAGTTGCCGACTATCGAGCGCGACACCGCCGGCGTCTGGCCCAAGCCAAGTTTCAAAGTAGCCCAAGACTGACTGAAGATGTTCCAGTCCAGGCGCATATCCGGGGATGAAGCCGCCGCGCGGGGAATGCTGCGGCTGGCCAGATAACCCAGCACTGCAATGCCGACGATGGCGATCGACACCAGCGGCGCGTAGTGGGTCGACGACATGATTACCCCGGCGCCGATGGTGCCGGCCAGAATCGCCAGGAACGTGCCCATCTCCACCAGACCATTACCGCCGACCAGTTCTTCTTCACGCAAGGCCTGCGGCAGGATCGAATATTTCACCGGCCCGAACAGCGCCGAGTGAGTGCCCATAGCGAACAATGCCACCAGCATCAGCGACAGATGATCGAAGAGGAAACCGACGGATCCCACAGCCATGATGGCGATTTCCGCCAGTTTGATCAGACGGATCAACGCGTCCTTGGCGAATTTCTCGCCGAACTGCCCGGCCAGCGCCGAAAACAGGAAGAACGGCAGAATAAACAGCAACGCACACAGGTTGACCCAGATCGAACGGTCACCTTCGATGGTCAGCCGATAGAGAATGGCGAGGATCAGCGACTGCTTGAACACGTTGTCGTTGAACGCGCCGAGCGACTGCGTGATGAAGAACGGCAGGAAGCGCCGGGTGCGCAGCAGGTTGAACTGTGAGGGGTGACTCATCTTCCGTGTTTCCCTGATGTTTAAGGTAGAGAGGCCTGGATACTGCTTATTGGAATCCCGATCCGCGATCCAGGCCACACCTTACCTAAACTTTTCAGGTTATTTCTTCAAACCTGCAATGCACGGCGAGACAAACAGCTCGCCGCGCCACGCGCCCTGCACGGTGCGCTTGCCGACAATCAGCCACATCACCGCCAACAACGCCACCAGCATGCAGCCGACCACGCTGAAAAAGCCGAGGTTCAGCGTACTGGCGAGTTTAAGGGTCGCCAGCGAATACACGCCCAACGGGAAGGTGAAACCCCACCAGCCGAGGTTGAACGGAATGCCGTCACGCAGATAGCGAACGGTGATCAGCAACGCCATCAGCATCCACCACAGCCCGAAACCCCACAGCGTGATTCCGGCCACCAGACCAAGGCCAGAAGCGATTTCGCCAACGCCCGGCATTCCATTGGCAGCGAAAATCGCCGGTGCTTCAGCGCCCATCAACAACATGCCCAGGGCACCGGTGCCGATTGGCCCGAGTGCCAGCCAGCTCGATGCGGCCATGTTTTCGTGGGGCAGTTTGTGCAGGGCCATGCGCAGCAACAGGATGGTCAGAATGCTGAACGCCACCGGTAGGGAAAATGCCCAGAGCACGTAGCTTGTGGTCAACACCACCAGTTGCGAGTGGGCATCGGTCAGGTGCGGTGCAAGCAGACCACCACTGGCCGCCGCGACTTCTGCTGCGACCACCGGCAACAGCCAAACGGCTGTCATCTGGTCGATGCTGTGCTCCTGACGGGTAAACATCATGTAGGGGATCAACACGCCGCAGGCCAGCGACATCGCCACATCGAGCCACCACAGCACTTCGGCAAGCTGGATCACACCCTCGCCCCAACGCGGTAGCCCGAACAGCAGAAAGCCGTTGATGATCGTCGCCAGGCCCATGGGAATGGTGCCGAAGAACATCGACACGGTTGAATGCCCGAAAATCCGCCGCGCCTCGTCGAAGAACAGAATCCAGCGGGCGGCGTAGGCAACGGTAAACAAGCTGAACAACAGAATGTTGAACAGCCACAGCCCTTCAGCCACAGCGTGTAAACCGGGGATCGCGACCGGCAAATTCGCCAAGGCCAGTGCCAGCACTCCGGTACCCATGGTTGCGGCAAACCAGTTCGGCGTGAATTGGCGGATCACTTCACGCGGGTGCTGAAGTTGGCTGAGCGGCTTTAAGCCGGGTTTGGTGCTATTGGTGCAAATCATCATGGATTCCTCTTCCTCTGGTGAGGTTGAGTCCATGGTAGATCCGAATCGAATATCTATATAACGGGTAATATCTCTAACTGTTATCTGCTTTATCGATAATGAGCCAGATAAACAGTCAAACGCTACCTTCGCTCTCGATCACCAAAATCCGCGCCACACCCTGCGGATGGGCAACGTGTTCGGTGCCGACCGAGGCGTAAAAGATGTCACCGACTTCGAGCATGACTTGCTCTTCCTCACCATTTTCGCGATAGCGCATCTGCACCCGCCCATCGAGCACCACGAACACTTCCTCGCCATCGTTGACGTGCCATTTATACGGCTGATCAGTCCAGTGCAGGCGCGTGGTGATGCCGTTCATGTTGGCGATGTCCAAGGCACCCCAGGCGCGCTCGGCGGTGAAGGTTTTGCTGCGAATAATCTTCATGAGTCGATCCGTTGGCAGAATGGCTGCGCAAGGCTAACCGAAAGCGCGGTGGTTATGGAGCGCCGCACACCTTGGCCGGTCGAACGCGCAGGCTTAGCAACAGCGCCGCCACTGCCAGCACGATCAGCACCGCGCCATACACATCGGTCGTCGCGAGCAGCCCCAGGCGATGGGTGAAATGCCCTGCCAATAGCGCCGGCAAGCAAAACGCCAGATAACTCAGCACATAAAACGCCGACATCAACCCGGCCCGTTCATGGGGCAAGGCCAGCGGTACGAGGCTGCGCACCGCGCCGAGAAATCCGGCACCGAAACCACAACCGGCCACCAGTGTGCCGAGGAAGAACAGCGACAGGCTGGCGCTGTGCACGCCGAGCAGAATCAGCACCAGCCCGATCGGCAGCAAGCTTGCGCCCAGTTGCAAAGCGCGCGTGGCAGGACGATTGCGCAGGGTGAAGATCATCAGTGCCCCGGTCACGGTCAATGCCGCGACGGTTGCGCCGCCGATCAGGTTGGAAGTGGACCCAGTGGCGGTGCGCACCAGCGACGGTGCAAGCGATGCGTAAAAACCTCCGAGCGCCCAGGTCGCGGTATTCAGCGGCAGGACTCGCCATAGCGTTGCGCGGGCCTGAACCGGCACATGCAGTGTCGGTCGCAACGACGCCCATGCGCCCGCTTGCGGGGTGACGCTTTCGGGCAGCCGCCATACATACAGTGCCTGCCCCACGAACAGCGCGAGCAGTAACCAATAGGTCAGTTGCAACGGCGCCGGCGCGAATTCGGCCAACAAGCCACAACCCATGCCGCCCAGCGCCATGCCCAGCAATGGCGCGACGCTGTTGATCAACGGCCCTTGCTGACGGTCGATGTCGAGCAATGTGGCGCTGAGGACCGCTGTCGCCATGCCGGTGGCGAAGCCTTGCAGCACGCGCGCGCTGATCAACCACGTCACGCTGTCGGCGCTGATGAACAGCAACATCGCCAGTGCATTGAGCAACACGGCGGTGAAGATCACCGGTTTGCGTCCCAGATGATCGGAGAGCGAACCGACGGTTAACAGCGCCGCCAACAGACTCAGGGCGTAGACGCCGAAAATCAGGGTCAGCACCGCTGCCGAGAAGTGCAGTTGATCCTGATACAGGTGGTACAGCGGCGTCGGCGCGGTGGAAGCGGCGAGAAAACTGAGTAAGGTGACCGCCAGAAACCACAGGCTGGGACGGTTGGACGCTAATCGAGACTGGGGGCTAATCATGTGCACACTCCGCAAAAGCTAATTTTTTGCTTTTGCGGAGTGTGCTACCGCCCAACGCTTAAAGCAAATTCTTTGTGTTAAGGTCTGACGCATGGCTATTAAAGAAGGTTTACGCCCCGGCGGTCGCAGTGCCCGGGTGCAAGAGTCGATACATTCGGCAGTCCGCGCACTGCTGCAAGAGCAGGAGCGCTCGACCGTGACCGTTCCGCAGATTGCGGCGCGGGCGGGCGTTACGCCGTCGACGATCTATCGGCGCTGGGGCGATCTGGCGGCATTGCTGGCCGACGTCGCCCTCGCCCGCATGCGCCCCGACAGCGAGCCCGCAGAAACCGGCAGCCTGCGCAGCGACATCCGCGCATGGGCCGAGCAATACCTCGACGAGATGAGCTCCGAGCCTGGGCGCAACATGATGCGCGACGTGCAGGCGAGCGCCACGCCGGGGTATTGCGTGGCGATCATCGGGGCACAGTTGCAGACCATTATCGAGCGTCATCCCGATGAGGCGGCGCCCAGTGTCGATCGGTTGATCAATCAGGTGGTGGCGCCGGTCGTGTTCAGGATTCTGTTTTCAGCGGCGGCGCTGGAGGTGGATGAATTGCATCGGTTGATTGATATCGCGTTGCAGCAGGACTGACACCGACATCCCTGTGGGAGCTGCGGCACGCTGCGATCTTTTGATCCTGATCCTTAAAAACAGGATCAAAAGATCGCAGCCTCGTTTCACTCGACAGCTCCTACAGGATTTCCGATTCAGGCACTGAATCTTGCGGTGCCTGCTCGCGATGAGACCTTAACGGTCACCGCAGAACCGCCCGGTTCCATTCCTGCGACACCCCGCCACGCCTCGACCTTGGTCGACACTGACTAACCGCCGCGCGCATGCGAGACTGTCCGCCCGGGCAGGAGTGCCGGGGAGTCTTTAGTCGGGAGTGTTGCATGTCGTTGTCCACCGGGCTGATCGCCGCCGTCGCCCTGGCCTATATGGCCATCATGTTCGCCATCGCCTTCTACGGCGACCGTCGCAGCACGCCGTTGCCGCCGCGAGTGCGCGCGTGGGTCTACAGCCTGTCGCTGGCGGTGTATTGCACCAGCTGGACATTCTTCGGCGCGGTCGGCCAGGCGGCTGAACAGTTGTGGTCATTCCTGCCGATTTACCTCGGGCCGATCCTGCTGTTGGTCGGCGCGCCGTGGGTCCTGCAGAAAATGGTGATGATCAGCAAACAGGAGAACATTACCTCCATCGCTGACTTCATCGCTGCGCGCTACGGCAAATCGCAATCGCTGGCGGTCGTCGTCGCGCTGATCTGCCTGGTCGGCGTCCTCCCCTACATCGCCCTGCAACTCAAGGGCATCGTCCTCGGTGTGAACCTGTTGATCGGCGCCGGTGCGGACGCGATGGGCACGCGCGCCCAGGACACCGCGTTGATCGTGTCACTGGTGCTGGCGCTGTTCACCATCGTCTTCGGCACACGCAACCTCGACGCCACCGAGCACCACCGCGGCATGGTGCTGGCGATTGCCTTTGAGTCGCTGGTCAAGCTGTTCGCCTTTCTCGCCGTCGGCGCGTTCGTCACCTATGGCCTCTACGACGGTTTCGACGACCTGTTCAATCAAGCCATGCTCGCCCCGCGCCTCGAGGAGTACTGGAAAGAAACCATTAATTGGCCGTCGATGGTGGTACAGACAGGCGTGGCGATGATGGCGATCATCTGTCTGCCACGGCAGTTTCACGTCACGGTGGTCGAGAACATTGATCCGCAGGATCTGCGCCTGGCCAAATGGGTGTTCCCGGCGTACCTCGCGCTGGCTGCACTGTTTGTAGTCCCGATCGCTCTGGCCGGTCAGATGATGCTGCCGAGCGACGTATTACCCGACTCGTTCGTGATCAGTCTGCCGCTGGCGCAGGCCCATCCGGCGCTGGCGATGCTGGCGTTTATTGGCGGCGCATCGGCGGCCACCGGCATGGTCATTGTCGCCAGCGTGGCGCTGTCGACCATGGTCTCCAACGATATGCTGTTGCCGTGGCTGCTGCGGCGCAATAACGCCGAGCGCCCGTTTGAGGTGTTCCGCCAGTGGATGCTGTCGGTGCGCCGCGTGAGCATTGTGGTGATTCTGCTATTGGCGTACGTCAGCTATCGCCTGCTCGGTTCGACGGCGAGCCTGGCAACCATCGGCCAGATTGCCTTCGCCGCCGTGACCCAACTGGCGCCGGCCATGCTCGGCGCGCTGTACTGGAAACAGGCCAACCGACGCGGCGTGTTTGCCGGGCTCGCCGCCGGCACCTTCCTGTGGTTTTACACGCTGGTTTTGCCGATTGCCGCTCACAGTCTCGGCTGGTCGCTGAGCAGTTTCCCGGGGCTGGCGTGGCTGCACAGTAATCCGCTGAACCTGCCGATCAGTCCGTTGACCCAAGGCGTGGTGTTGTCGCTGGCCGGTAACTTCACGCTGTTTGCGTGGGTCTCGGTGCTGTCCCGCACGCGGGTGTCGGAGCACTGGCAGGCTGGGCGTTTCATCGGCCAGGAGATCAGCGCCCGACCGAATGCGCGGTCGATGCTGTCGGTGCAGATCGACGATCTGCTGCAACTGGCGGCGCGGTTTGTCGGTGAGGAGCGCGCCCGTCAAAGCTTCATTCGATTCGCCTACCGCCAAGGCAAGGCTTTCAACCCGAACCAAAATGCCGACGGCGAATGGATCGCCCATACCGAACGCTTGCTGGCCGGTGTGCTTGGCGCTTCTTCGACGCGAGCGGTGGTAAAAGCCGCCATCGAAGGTCGGGAAATGCAGTTGGAGGACGTAGTCCGAATCGCTGACGAAGCCTCGGAAGTCCTGCAATTCAACCGCGCGCTGCTGCAAGGCGCGATTGAAAACATTACCCAAGGCATCAGCGTGGTCGACCAGTCGCTGAAGCTTGTCGCCTGGAACCGACGTTATCTGGAGTTGTTCAACTACCCGGACGGCTTGATCAGCGTCGGCCGGCCAATCGCCGACATCATTCGCTACAACGCCGAGCGTGGCTTGTGTGGACCCGGCGAGGCAGAAGTGCATGTCGCGCGCCGTTTACACTGGATGCGTCAGGGCCGCGCGCACACCTCCGAACGCCTGTTCCCCAACGGCCGGGTGATCGAGCTGATCGGCAATCCGATGCCCGGTGGCGGCTTCGTCATGAGTTTCACCGACATCACCGCGTTCCGTGAAGCCGAACAGGCGCTGACCGAGGCCAACGAAGGCCTGGAACAACGGGTCAGCGAGCGAACCCAGGAACTGTCGCAACTCAACGTCGCGCTGACCGAAGCCAAGGGCACCGCCGAAACCGCCAACCAATCGAAAACCCGCTTTCTCGCGGCGGTCAGCCATGACTTGATGCAGCCGTTGAACGCCGCGCGACTGTTCTCCGCCGCCCTCTCCCATCAAGACGACGGCTTGAGCAGCGAGGCGCAGAAACTGGTGCAGCATCTCGACAGTTCGTTGCGCTCGGCCGAGGATCTGATCAGCGATTTGCTGGACATTTCCCGCCTGGAAAACGGCAAGATCAATCCCGATCGCAAGTCCTTTGCGGTGAATGAACTGTTCGACATTCTCGGCGCCGAGTTCAAGGCGCTGGCCCAGGAGCAAGGTCTGACCTTCCGTGTGCGTGGCAGCCACATGCGCATCGACAGCGACATCAAGTTGCTGCGGCGGATTCTGCAAAACTTCCTGACCAACGCTTTCCGCTATGCCAAAGGCCCGGTCCTACTCGGTGTACGTCGGCGCGGCGGGAAGTTGTGCCTGGAAGTATGGGATCGCGGACCGGGCATTCCGGAAGACAAGCAGCAGGTAATTTTCGAGGAATTCAAACGTCTCGACAGCCATCAGACGCGCGCCGAAAAAGGCCTGGGGCTTGGGCTGGCAATTGCTGATGGTCTGTGTCGCGTGCTCGGCCATACCTTACGCGTGCGCTCGTGGCCGGGGCGCGGCAGTGTGTTCAGCGTTACGGTGCCGTATGCGCGCACGCAAACCGTACCGGCCAGTGCCGCTGTCGAATTGAACGGCAAGTTGCCGAACGGTGCGCAGGTGCTGTGCATCGACAATGAAGACAGCATTCTGATCGGCATGAACAGCCTGCTAAGCCGCTGGGGCTGCCAGGTCTGGACAGCGCGCAATCGCGAGGAATGCGCGGCGTTGCTGAATGACGGAGTAAGGCCACAACTGGCGCTGGTCGACTATCACCTGGATCACGGCGATACCGGCACCGAGTTGATGGCGTGGTTGCGCACGCGTCTTGGCGAGCCCGTACCAGGCGTGGTGATCAGCGCCGACGGGCGCCCGGAGATGATTGCGCAGGTGCATGCGGCGGGGCTGGATTATCTGGCGAAACCGGTGAAACCGGCGGCGTTGCGGGCGTTGTTGAGTCGGTATCTACCGCTTTAAAAGCAAAAGATCGCAGCCTTCGGCAGCTCCTACACCGAAGTTCATGGAGCTGCCGGAGGCTGCGATCTTTTGATCTTTATTCAGGCAACTCAACCAACCCATCAACATCCGTCATAGCCCGCTCCAGCAAGTCCGCCGGCAAACTTTTGCTCGCCCGTGCCCCCAACAGTTTGAGCTGCTCACTGCGGCTGACCAGGTTGCCGCGCCCTTCTGTCAGTTTATTGCGCGCCGAGCTGTAGGCTTTGTCCAGTTGTTGCAGACGATTGCCGACTTCGTCCAGATCCTGAATGAACAACACGAACTTGTCGTAAAGCCACCCGGCGCGCTCGGCGATTTCGCGGGCGTTCTGGCTCTGGCGCTCTTGCTTCCACAGGCTGTCGATGACGCGCAATGTCGCCAGCAACGTGGTTGGGCTGACGATCACGATGTTGCGGTCGAACGCCTCCTGAAACAGCGACGGCTCGGCCTGCAATGCCGCCGAAAACGCGGCTTCGATCGGCACGAAAAGCAAAACGAAATCGAGGCTGTGCAGGCCCTCAAGCCGTTTGTAATCCTTGCCGGCCAGGCCTTTGACGTGATTGCGCAGGGACAGCACGTGCTGCTTGATCGCGATCTGCCCGAGGGTGTCGTCCTCGGCCGCGACGTATTGCTGATACGCCGTCAGACTGACCTTGGAGTCGACCACCACCTGTTTGTCGCCCGGCAGATAAATGACCACATCTGGCTGGAAACGCTCGCCATCCGGGCCTTTGAGATTGACCTGCGTCTGATACTCGCGGCCCTTCTCCAGGCCTGCGTGTTCCAGCACGCGTTCGAGAATCAACTCGCCCCAATTACCTTGGGTTTTCTGGCCTTTCAGGGCACGGGTCAGGTTGGTGGCTTCGTCACTCAAACGCAGATTGAGCGCTTGCAGACGCTCCAGTTCCTTGGCCAGCGAAAAGCGTTCGCGGGCCTCGGCCTGATAGCTTTCTTCCACACGTTTTTCGAAGGATTGAATGCGTTCTTTCAACGGATCGAGCAACTGACCGAGTCGTTGTTGGCTGGTTTCGGCAAAGCGCTGCTCACGCTCGTCGAAGATCTTGCCCGCCAGTTCAGCGAACTGCGCCCGCAATTCATCACGCGAACCTTGCAGATCGTCGAGGCGCTGTTGATGGCTTTCCTGCTGTTCGCGCAGTTCGGCGTTCAGCGAAGCCGCCTGAGCATCGAGACGGCGCAGTTCGGCTTCCTTGTTGGCGCGCTCAAGGTTCCAGGCGTGGGAAGCGTCACGGGCGTCGTCACGTTCTATCTGCAACAGCTCGACTTCGCGGCGCAGGGCTGCCAGTTCTGCTTGCTTGGCGGCGTTGGCCTGGCCGAGGTCGGCGATTTCATCACGGCCGGCATCCAGTTGCGCGTTGAGCCCGTCCTGCGCCAGTTGCGCCATGGCCAACCGCTCTTCCAGCAACGCCACCTGCGCTTGCCCGTTGCTTGCCCGACGTTGCAGTTGCCAGGCCAAAGCCAACAACGGCAGCCCAGCGCCTGCGAGACCGAGCAATACGCTGGTCAAGTCCATAGCCATAGCGACTCCTGCCGATCGGTTAAAGCCTGAAGGGTAACCAAGGTGTCAGAACTTGGACAGCTCAGTCTTCGAGCAGACCGAGTTCGACTTGGGCACGATGATCGCCAGCACGAGCAGCCTGACGCAGCAGGTCCTGACCGATGCGGCGATCCCGCGCATTACCACACTCGCGACACATCAACTGGCCGAGACGGCTTTGCGCGGCGACCACACCTTCGCGCGCCGGTTGCTTGAGCAGGCGGCCGGCAAGGTGCTTGGCATTGTGGCTTTCGCTCAGGCGCGGACTGTCGAGCAGCCATTCGGCCACGCGCACGGAAAATCGCTTGGGCGGGATAACATGAGGGGTTTGTGAGGTAACAGGGTCTGATACTGAGCGAAACTTCATAAAGCACTGTGGGACAGATCGGAAGGCGCGCCACTCTACTCTCTTTTTCTTACAGGTAAAGTCGAAAAAAAACCCGGCACGCCCGTCCTAGAGCAAGCGCTCGGGACAATCCACAGAAGCTGTGGATAAGTCAGTGGACAACCGCCCTCCAACCCTCGCAAAGCCTTATGGAATGGGGCCCGCAGTCAAACTGACGATTTTTTCACCAACAAAAAAAAGCGATGTTTTTCATTGACTTAAACTTTCGATACAGGCAGCCACGAGAGTCAGGTTTGATATGACAGTGCCGTTACAGCCTGTGCAACTAATGTGCACAAGTACCTGTTACCCGGTTATATCGATGCGCTTTTTCGGGTCGTTTTGCGCTTCAGGCTGGGGATAAACGGCTTCTCGACGGGAACCGCGCACGGTTTTGTGGCGACGAATGGTCAACCTGGCGTTTTCATTTGTTACCTGATCAGGGCCTTCGCGAGCAAGCTCGCCCCCACAATGGCTGCGCTACCTGTAGAAGTGAGCCTGCTCACGATGAGGCCGGCAATGCCACCCTGTGATTTTCCTGTTGAACACAATCTTTTTTGGCGCAGGGTTTGCTTTACCATTTTCGATCCGTTACTATCCGCGGCGTTAGTACCAAGCTGAAAGTCAATCCCGGTCGAACATATCCCCAACGGAGAGCCTTCTATCAAGAAGCCTTACCGAAAAAGCGGGTACGACCTCTCGATGGTTTCCAGGTAAATCTTGCGACAACACAGCCTTTGAATCATGCAAAGGGTGTTGCGAAGGCCATTTACTCTGACCGAACCAACCTGCAAATTGATCAGGATCTTCACCCCGGGCCCAGAACCTTTGCCCTTGATGTGTTGCCTGTCCTCCTAAGTACCTACCTGCCAGCCCAAGCGCGCCAACTCATCAGCGCTTCAAACTGGCTGCTTTGTTCCAGTCGGGTTCTTCGTTCGACCAATGGTGGTCGACGTTACTGGAACGTTTTAACGTTGCACGGTTCTTATCCGTGTCATTTGTAGGAACACCTAATAACTATGTCGACTCAAATCCACACTCAGGACGCCATTCGCGCCCTAACCAACGCCTTTGCTCCAATGAACTGCCTGATCATGGCCGCTCGCAAAGGCTGCTTCAGCTTCACACTGGTCAATGAACACGGGATCGCCCGCCACAGTGAGCGTCTGTATCCCGATCAGTACTCCAGCGCCGAACCGCTGCAGGCTGTCATTGATCGTACTCGTCAGGCACTTGTTGCCTGAGAGACTGCAAGAAGCAAAAGCCTCGCTTAAAACGCGGGGCTTTTTATTGCCTGATGTTTCACTTTTGAGCCTTGGCGCTTAAGCACCATTGGATATAACGGTTATAACGTGCAGCCGGAAATATTTTAAAAACAGGCCTTTACGTCGCGAATATGACACTACACTTCAACTCAAGCGGCGTGATCCGCTTCCGGCGAGCCTGAGCCGATCCACCGCTGCCAAGGCCCCTTCAGGTATCGCCGCCCAATAACAAGATCCGAGGGCTTTATGGGTATCGCTGCCAGCGAACTGTGCCGCTACGTGATCCGCCCCACGCTGATTTATCTGGGACGTCACTGCGCAACTGCCGAATCCCTGTTGCTGGGCATCGCCGCCAGCCAGTCCGCCCTCGGCTCCGCCCTGCATGACCGCCGCGGGCACGGCCTCTACTGCATTGCCGAGCACCGCCATCAAGCACTGTGGGATGACTACCTGGCGCTTGATCCGGAGCGCGCCAGCCTGGTTCGCGGACTCGCCAGCCAACACGCATTTCTCAGCGGACCGCACCTGGAATTGACCGTCAACCTGCGTTACGCCACAGCTATCGCCTGGCTGCTGGTCGAAGAACAAAACCCTACCCTCCCCGACCCGACCGACTTGCTCGGTATGGCGCGTATCTGGCGTCAGACCTTCCAGCCTCAGGGTCGTCTGCGCGATTTCACCTGTGCCTGGCAGACGTGTGTTTCACCGGTGAATCAGGTCGCTTGCTGACCGTCCAGTTCCGCAAGATCGTGTAACAGGTCGCGAATTTGGTCGGATTGTCCTACAAAACCGCTCTAACTCAAGGCATACAGGCTATAGCGCTGGGACGAAAATGTTGGTAATTTTCGCCCCGGTGATCACCAGGAGTTCTAATAATGAAAAAAGTAATGCTCAAAACCACCCTTAGCCTTGCCGTTACCTTGGCATCCACGCAGATTTTCGCCGCTGGCTTTGCCATCAACGAACACAGCATTAGCGGGATGGGGACTGGGTACGCCGGGCGATCTTCTTCTGCCGACGACGCAAGCACTGTTTATGGCAACCCTGCCGGCATGTCGCGCATCAAGCGCGAACAAATCACCGGCGGCGCTGCATTCCTCGACGCATCGACCGATATCAGCAACGCCAGCTCCAGCCCGAATGGTGGGAGCAACAAAGGCGACATGGTGCCCTTCACCGCCGTACCTATGGGCTACTACGTCAAGCCAATCGACGATCACTGGGCATTCGGTTTCGGCGTTTATGTGCCGTTCGGCCTGATCACCGACTACGAAAACAACTTCGCCGGCCGTTATTTCGGCAGCAAGTCGGAAGTGCAAGTCATCACCTTCCAGCCGACCATCAGCTACGCCTTCAACGACAAGGTGTCGATCGGTTTCGGTCCGACCATCAACCGTATCGACGGCAAGCTGGAATCCAACCTGTCTATCACCCAGGCCTTCCCCGATGGCAAGGTCAAGATCAAGGGTGACGACACCGCGCTGGGCTACAACATCGGTGTATTGGTACAAGCGACGGACTCCACCCGCGTGGGCCTGACCTACCACTCGAAAGTCGACTACAAGCTCGAAGGCGACACCAAGGTCAACTACGGCGTACTGGGCCTGGCCGGTCTGAGTTCCAGCCAGAAGTACGACGCTTCGCTGAAGATCACCACGCCTGAGTCGGTGGATCTGTCCGTCACTCAAGCGATCAACGATCAGTGGACTGTTTACGCCGGTTCGACTTTCACCCGCTGGAGTCAGCTGGATAAAATCACCGTCGAGAACTCCGGCGTTCAGCCTGCATTGGCCGGTCAGTTCGGCGAAATCAACGAAGACCAGAACTGGCACGACTCCTGGGCTTACGCCATCGGTACCTCGTACCAGTTGAACAAGGAATGGGTGCTGCGCACCGGTCTGACCTTCGACCAGTCGCCGACCAACAACGTCGACCGTTCGCCACGCATCCCGACCGGCGACCGGACCATCTTCAGCGTTGGTGCCGGCTGGAGCCCGACCGAAGACCTGACCATCGACGTCGCTTATTCGTACCTGAAGGAAGAGTCGGTCAACGTTCGCAACGAAAACGCGCGTGGCCAGACTTACAACGCCAAGTATGAAAACTCGGCAAACGGTTTCGGTGTCGGCGCTACCTACCGCTTCTGATGCTATAGGGCGAGGCTAACCCCTCGCCCACTAAAAAGCCCCGCTCTCTTTGCAGAAAGCGGGGCTTTTTTGTGCCTGACTTGTTAACCCCTGTAGGAGCTGCGGCACGCTGCGATCTTTTGATCCTGCTGTTAAAGATCAAAAGATCGCAGCGTGCCGCAGCTCCTACAGCGAAAGCGCAAACGCCCTGAGTTTTAGGGTTTCAGCGGCTTTGAGGCAATGGCCTTCTCAATCGCAGCAATAAACTCCGGATCATCCGGTTTGGTCAGGCTGGAGAAGTTGGCGATCACCTTGCCTTGGCGATCCACCACGTATTTGTAGAAATTCCACTTCGGCGCGCTGCTCTGTGCGGCCAGCACCTGAAACATATGCGTGGCATCATCGCCGCGGACTTTCTGTGGCTCGGTCATGGCAAACGTCACGCCGTAATTGGCGTAGCAGACCTTGGCAGTCTCGACGCTGTCCTTGGACTCCTGCTTGAAGTCATTGGAAGGCACGCCGAGCATCTCCAGCCCCTGCGCCTTGTAGCGCTGATTGAGTGCTTCAAGGCCTTCGAATTGCGGCGCAAAACCGCAGAAGCTGGCGGTGTTGATCACCACCAGCGGTTTGTCCGCGTATTGCTTGCACAGATCGATGGATTCCTTGGCGCGCAACTTGGGCAGCGAGCCTTGCAATAATTCCGGACATTCAGCCGCCTGGGCCAGGCCAGTCAACGCCATCAGCAACGCGGGAACAGCACACCAGCGCATCAACATGTCGAGCATCCTTGAGCAAGTCATCAGCCTTCGACGTTACTCGCCAAGCCCGCCTCTAGCAAATGCTCATGCCTAATTGCATCAAGGCCAGGCCGCCCTGATGCCAGCCCCACCACACCAGCGCCAACAATGCAGCAGCCAGTGCCGTAATGACGATTCGCGGCCAGAAACGGCTCATGCGGCGCTCGTACCGGGTTGCAGACGTTCGACCGGACGCTCGCGCACCGGCCAGTTCAAAGCCGCCGCCAGCACACTCAGAAGCACCGCCACTTGCCAGATCAAGTCATAACTCCCGGTACGGTCATACACCACCCCGCCCAGCCAGCCGCCGAGGAACGAGCCGAGCTGATGGAACAGGAACACGATGCCACCGAGCATGGACAGATTTCGCACGCCGAACAAGGTCGCCACCGTGCCGTTGGTCAAGGGCACCGTCGACAGCCACAGGAAGCCCATGGCCATGCCGAACAGATAGGCCGTCGTGGTCGTCACCGGCAGCCACAGGAACAGCACGATCACCACCGCCCGCATCAGGTACAGCGCGGTCAGCAAACGCGGTTTGGACATTCGCCCACCCAACCATCCGGCCGTGTACGTGCCGAAGATATTGAACAGCCCGATCAACGCCAGCACCGTAGTGCCGACGGTGGCCGGCAGATGTTGATCGACCAGATACGCCGGCAAATGCACGCCGATAAACACCACCTGAAACCCGCAGACGAAGAAACCGAGCGCCAACAGCCAGAATCCCGAATGCGAGCAGGCTTCGCGCAGCGCTTCAGACAATGTTTGCTCATGGCCCAGTACCGGCAGCGGCTTGTCCTTGAGCATGCTCACCAGCGGCACAATCATCGCCACCAACAGGCCCAACACGAGCAACGCGGCCGACCAGCCGAGCCAGCCAATCAGCCCGAGCGTGCCCGGCAACATGGCGAACTGGCCGAACGACCCGGCGGCACTGGCGATGCCCATGCCCATGCTGCGTTTCTCCGGCGGCACGGCCCGCCCGACCACGCCGAGGATCACCGAGAACGAAGTGCCGGACAGGCCGATGCCGATCAACAGGCCGGCGCTCAACGACAATGTCACCGCCGAATCGGACAAGCCCATGCACACCAGACCCACGGCGTAGAGCACACCGCCAACCAGCACCACTTTCGCCGCGCCAAAACGGTCGGCCAGCGCGCCGGTGAACGGCTGCGCCAGACCCCAGATCAGGTTCTGCAAGGCAATGGCGAAGGCGAATACCTCACGGCCCCAGCCGAACTGCGCGCTCATCGGTGACAGGAACAGGCCAAAGCCGTGTCGCACGCCCAATGACAACGCCAGGATCAACGCACTTCCCAGCAACACCCAACCGCACGTACGCCACATCGATGTCATTATTATTCTCCAGTCGCGGGTATATACCCGCTTGAGCTCGAAAAAACTGGCATCAAGCCAGTTCGTCGAGCAACTTCAGCAAGGTTTCACGCTTCTCGGCACCCAGACGATCAATCAATCGCTGTTGCGCCGCTTCCCAGGCCGGCAAGGCTGCTGCCAGTCGTTGCGCGCCGGTTTCGGTGAGGCAGACGATGCGGTTGCGCATATCTTCACCCTCGGCCAGCGCCACCAGCCCTTCGCCTTCCAGCACCCGCAGATTGCGCCCGAGGGTGCTGCGATCCAGGCCCATGGCTTCGGCGAGTTCGGAGATGCTCGGCTGATCCAGACGCTGCAGATTGCACAGCAAAGAATACTGGGCAACGTTGATCCCGAAGCCATCGAGAGCGCCGTCGTAATGCCTGCTGACGCCACGAGCGGCGCGACGCAGGTTGGTGCACAAACACTGAGAAGGAAGCATGATGCGTGTATATACCCGCGACTGTGTTAAATCAAGTTATAGATCAAAAGATCGCAGCCTTCGGCAGCTCCTACATTGGGATGCTTACCCTGTAGGAGCTGCCGAAGGCTGCGATCTTTTGACGTTAAAGCAGCACGATTCCAACCAGCACCGCCATCTCCAGCAATTCCAGCAACGCCCCGGCCGTATCGCCGGTCGTGCCGCCCAACCGCCGCATCATCACATGCCGCAGCCAGACAAACACGCCGACCGCTACCAGCAGCGCAATAATTGCCTGGAACCCGGCAATCGCCACACAGGCCAGCGCGCTGCCCGCAAGCACCCACCAACCTGCCTTGCGCGGCAGATGATCGGCCAGCGCCTGCCCCAACCCACCCTTGCGCACATACGGCGTGGTCAGAAACAACCCCAGTAACGCCGCCCGCCCAAGCAGCGGCGTGATGATCAAAACCAAGCCTTGCTGCTGCTCGATCAGCGCCAGCAATGCGGCAAACTTGAGCAGCAACACCAGCACCAGCGTCACCACCGCAATCGGCCCGCTGCGCGGATCTTTCATGATCGTCAGGGTACGTTCGCGATCACCGAAGCCACCGAGCCAGGCATCGGCGCTGTCCGCCAGACCATCAAGGTGCAATGCGCCGCTGAGCAATACCCAAATCGTCAACAGCAATGCCGCATGCAACAGCAGCGGCGCGCCCGCCAACACCAGGTTCAGCCCCCACAGAATCACGCCGAACAACAACCCTACCAGCGGATAGAACAACAGCGAACGCCCGAGCTGTTCGGGCTCCGGCATCCCCGGCAGACGAATCGGCAGACTGCTGAGAAATTGCAGGGCGATCCACAGCGGCAACATATCAGCGACCTTCCTTGAGCGACCCATCGGCTTCGACGCTCAGCGAAAACAGCGCACCGTGCGCAACTTCGACATTGAGCAATTGTTCACGCGGCAATCCCCGCGCCCGCGCCAGCAGCAGGCGCATGACACCGCCATGACTGATCAGCAACACCCGCTCACCGGAGTATTCCGTTTCCAGGCGCGCAACGGCCGCCAGCACCCGCGCGGAAAAATCGCTGACCGCCTCGCCCTGCGGTGGCGTAAATGCATACGGATCGGCCCAGAACAGCCCTAGCTCCTCGGCATCCGTCTCCATCAGCGCCGCCGCGCTCTGCCCCTCCCACGCGCCGAAATGCAGCTCTTGCAGATCCTTTTCCAGATGCACCGGCAGATTCAGCTGCTCACCCAACTCAGCGGCGAACCGCGCACAGCGCTGCAACGGCGAACTGACCAAGCGATCCCACGGCCCGCCTGCGATCACCGCTTCGCGCATTTGCGCCCAACCTTTTTCGGTGAGTGCATCGTCGAGGCTGCCGCGCAAACCACCGCCGAGTTCGGTTTCACCATGGCGCAGCAGATCAAGTCGCAAAATCATGCCGGACGATCCGCCACCGCCGCTTCCGCGAACGTTGCCATCTGCCCGTGCAGATCACACGCCAGACGCAACAACGGCACCGCCAACGCCGCACCACTGCCCTCGCCCAGGCGCAGACCCAGTTCGAGCAGCGGTTCGGCGCTCAGGGTTTCCAACACGTGACGATGGCCCGGCTCGGCCCCGCGATGGCCGAACAGCAGCCAATCGCGAGAGGCCGGATTCAAACGCACCGCGACAAGCGCAGCGACTGTGCAGATAAAGCCGTCGACCAGCACCGCAACACCTTCCTGCGCACAGGCCAGATACGCGCCGACCAGCGCGGCGATTTCGAAACCGCCCAGGTTGAACAGCGTCTGCAATGCATCACCGCGCTGGGCCGCGTGCAGCGCTAGGGCGCGCTCGATCACATGCGCTTTATGGCTGACGCCTTCTGCATTCAGGCCAGTGCCGGGGCCGGTCAGATGGGCCACCGGACAGTCGAGCAAGGCACAGGCCAGCGCACTGGCTGCCGTGGTGTTGCCGATGCCCATTTCGCCGCCGATGAACAGCTGAGTGCCGGCAGCTTTCGCTCGCAGTGCACTGTCGCGACCGGCCTGTAACGCCAATTCGCCCTGGGCCTGAGTCATCGCCGCGCCCTTGGCAAAATTCGCCGTGCCCGGGCCGATGTTCAAGTGGCGCACACCCGGCAGGTTCAGCGACGGCGTCACCGTGCCCAGATCCACCACTTCCAGCTGCGCATTGAGTTGACGCGCGAGCACGCTGATCGCCGCGCCACCGCTGACGAAGTTGAGCAACATCTGCCCGGTGACTTCCTGCGGGAATGCCGACACGCCTTCAGCGACCACACCGTGGTCACCGGCAAAAATCGCAATCCAGACCTGCGCAAGCGTCGGTTTGACCTGCCCTTGCAGGCCGGCCAGTTGCACCGCCACCGACTCAAGACGTCCCAGCGAACCGGCCGGTTTGGTCAGTTGCTGCTGCCGTGCCGCTGCTTGTTCAACGATATCGGCATGCACCGCTTTACACGGATTGAGCCACCAGGCTTGAGTCATAACGCAGGTCCTTTCAGAGTCAGGGGCAAGCCGGCGACGGTCAGCACGACACGCTGACAGCGCTCAGCCAGGGCTTGATGCAGCCAACCGGCTTCATCGACATAGCGGCGAGTCAATTCGCCCAGCGGCACGACACCCATTCCGGTCTCGTTGCTGACAAAAATGATTTCGCCCGGCAGTGACGCCAGGCAGTCCAGCAGGGCTTCGCGTTCGGCGGCGAGGCGTGTGGCGTCTTCGAGCATCAGCAGATTGGTCAGCCACAGGGTCAGGCAATCGACCAACAGGCAGCGCTCGACGCTGGCGTTTTCACGCAGGATGCGGGCGAGTTCCAGCGGCTCTTCGATGAGTGCCCATTCGACGGGACGGCGCGCGCGGTGATGGGCGACGCGCTCGCTCATTTCACCGTCCAGCGGCTGGCTGGTGGCGATGTAGGTGACGGCCAATGCGCTGTCAGTGGCGAGTTTTTCGGCCAGACGACTTTTGCCGGAGCGGGCGCCGCCGAGGATCAGTTGGAGCATAGGGACATCCTGAAAATTATCTGTTGAGGCAACCGGCCCCATCGCTGGCAAGCCAGCTCCCACAGTGATCGCGGTAGCCGGATCACCTCAGCCCCCTGTGGGAGCTGGCTTGCCAGCGATGAGGCCATTAAATTCACCTCAAATCCCACAGAGCTGACGCAACAACCCGGTATCCAGATGCTTCTCCACCAGATCCGCCAAACGCTCGATATCGCGCTCACGCAACCCGTGGTAATCCACCGTTTGCACATCGCTCAACCCGGCCCAGCGCAGCAACGCCGAACTGGCTGCCGGCGATTCGAACAAGCCATGCAGATAAGTGCCGAAGACCTGACCATCAGCACTCTGCGCGCCGTCACAACGACCGTCATCCAGCCGCACCGCCGCGTTCTCCAGTGCCGGCCCGGTGGTGATGCCAGCATGAATTTCGTAGCCGCTGACTTCGGCATCTTCCAGCGCGAGACGACCGCGCACGTTGCGCAATTGCTTCTCGGCTTCGAGCTGCGTTTCAAAGGCGAGCAAACCCAAACCGGCACTGGAACCGGGCGCACCCTCAAGACCCAGCGGATCGTGCACGTGCTCGCCGAGCATTTGCAGACCGCCACAAATACCCAGCACTTTGCCGCCGTAACGCAAATGGCGACTGATCGCTGCGTCCCAGCCATTGGCCCGTAGATACGCCAGATCACTGCGTACACTTTTCGAGCCCGGCAGAATGATCAGATCGGCTGGCGGAATCGCCTGTCCCGGGCCGACAAAATGCAGATCGACCTGTGGATGCAAACGCAGCGGATCGAAATCGGTGTGGTTGCTGATGCGCGGCAGCACCGGCACCACGACTTTCAGCACGTGTTCGGCCTTGTCGGTCTGGCGCTGATCGATGCCGTCCTCGGCCTCAAGGTGCAGATCCATTACGTAAGGGAGCACGCCGACCACCGGTTTGCCGGTGCGCTGTTCCAGCCAGTCGAGGCCCGGTTGCAGCAACGCAATGTCGCCGCGAAAACGGTTGATGATGAAGCCTTTGACCCGCGCCTGTTCGCTCGGCGACAGCAGCTCCAGCGTGCCGACCAAGTGGGCAAAAACGCCGCCGCGATTGATGTCGGCAATCAGCAGCACCGGGCAATCCACGGCCTCGGCAAAACCCATGTTGGCGATGTCGCCGGCGCGCAAATTGATCTCCGCCGGCGAGCCTGCGCCTTCGACCATCACCAGCGGATACGCAGCGCTGAGGCGATCGTGGGAGGCCAGCACGGCTTGCATCGCGATGGCTTTGTAGTCGTGATAGGCGACAGCGTTCATGCTGGTGACGGCGCGGCCATGGATGATCACTTGCGCGCCGGTGTCGCTGTTCGGCTTGAGCAGCACCGGATTCATGTCGGTGTGCGGTTGAAGATTCGCCGCTTGCGCCTGCACCGCTTGCGCGCGACCGATCTCGCCACCATCAGCCGTCACTGCGCTGTTGAGCGCCATGTTCTGCGGTTTGAACGGCACCACCGCTACACCCTGACGGGTGGCCCAGCGGCAGAGTGCCGTCACCAGTGTGCTTTTACCGGCGTCGGAAGTGGTGCCTTGCACCATCAGGGTTGTCATCGGGTTTCCTTGGCGAACGCTTGCAGCGCTTGTTCGAGGCGCAACTCTTGAGCGGCATCGGCAGGCAGGCCGAAACGCAAACTGCTGTTGTGTGTGAAGAGGCGCAGGAGGATGCCGCGTCGGGCCATGAATTCGTGCAGCACTTGCGCCTGATCGGTGATCAACCATTGAAACAGCGCGCAACCGCCCTGGGGTTTGAAGCCGTGACGCGCCAGCAACGCGGCCAGCCGCTCACTGGCTTCATCGCTGCGTATCCGCTGGCGTGCATGCCCTTCGGTGTCTTGCAGACACGCCTGGCCGAGCACCCGGGTCGGCCCGCTGACCGCCCACGGCCCGACCTGCTCGGCGAGCAGTTTGAGCAACTTGCGATCGGCCAGCACAAAGCCCAGTCGCACGCCGGCCAGACCGAAGAATTTGCCAAACGAACGCAGTACGACCAGGCCCACCAAATGCGTGTGCGCGGCCAGACTCAATTGTGGCGTGTTGTCCATGAACGCTTCATCGACCACCAGCCAGCCGCCGCGCTGCGCCAGTCGCGCATGCCAGTCGAGCAGGCGCGCCGGGGTCAGGCTCAGGCCGGTGGGATTGTTCGGATTGACCACCACCAGTACGTCGAGGCTGTCGATAAAGAACTCGACTTCCTGCTCCAGCACTTCGCGCACGATGTAACCGCTGCGGCGCCAGGCCTCCGCGTGCTCGGCATAACATGGCGACAACACGCCGACCTTGCCGGCCCGACGCAAACGCGGCAGCAACTGAATGGCCATTTGCGAACCGGCCACCGGCAGCACCTGCGCCGCACCGTAGTAATCACACGCAGCCTGTTCCAGGCCATCGTCGGTTTCCGGCAAGCGCGCCCAGGCTCGCAGTGGGATCTCCGGGATCGGGAACGGCCACGGCGCCAGACCGCTGGAAAGATCCAGCCAATCCGCTTCGGCGATGCCGTAATCGAGTGCAGCCTTGCGCAGTCGGCCACCGTGCTCAAGCATAGAATTCAGCCCCCACGCAGAGAATCAGCAGCCATAACCATACCCCGCGCTGGACCAATTGCCAGCCACGGTCGATTGAATCGGCATCGGCAGGTAAGCCCTCGCCGAGTTGCGGACGTTCATGCAGTTCGCCGTGATAGATCGCCGGGCCGCCCAGCTCCACACCCAGCGCACCGGCACCCGCCGCCATTACCGGGCCGGCGTTGGGGCTGTCCCATTTTGGCGCCTGTGTACGCCAGCACTTCAAGGCCAGTCGGGTTTTGCCCAGCAGCGCGTAGGTCAACGCCACAAGGCGCGCGGGAATGTAATTGAGGACGTCGTCGATTTTTGCCGCACACCAGCCAAATCGCTCGAAACGTTCGTTGCGATAACCCCACATCGCATCAAGCGTGTTGCTCAAGCGATAAAGCACCACGCCCGGCGCGCCGGCCACGGCAAACCAGAACAACGCGGCAAACACCGCATCGCTGCCGTTTTCCAGCACCGACTCGGTGGCGGCACGGGCAACCGCCGTGCTGTCGAGTTCGCTGGTCTGGCGGCTGACCAGATAGCCGACACGCTTGCGCGCCTCATCCAGATCATCGGCGCGCAACGCCTTGGCCACGGGCTCGACATGCTCGCCGAGGCTGCGCATGCCGAGAGCGCAATACAGCGCGAGAATCTCGACGATCCAGCCAACATACGGCGCCCAGGAAAATGCGGTGGCGAGCAACGTCAGCGGCAGCACCGCGATCACCCACGCGGTGACGCCATGACTGCGCCAGCCGCGCCCCCCGGCGTTGAAACGTTGCTCGATGCGCCCGGCAAAATTGCCGAACGCCACCAGCGGATGCCAGCGTTTCGGTTCACCCAGCAGCGCATCCAGCGCAACCGCGGCGACACTCAACAACGCCACACTCATTGACTCACTCCCCAATAATTTTCGTACAGCAACTCATTGAGCGGACGCGCCTGCGCCCACCCTTCGAGTACCAGCATCGGCGCCGGATAGAATTCCTTGACCGGGCCCAGGCACAAAACGGCCAGAGGTTTGGCGCCTTCCGGCAGTTTCAACAGATCGGCCAGCGCCTGCGGCTCGAACAGCGAGACCCAGCCCATGCCCAGACCTTCGGCGCGGGACGCCAGCCACAGGTTCTGGATCGCACAGGACAGCGAGGCCATGTCCATTTCCGGCAACGTGCGGCGACCGAAGATGTGTTTTTCGCGATCGTCCATCAACGCGGCGACCAATACTTCGGCGCAATCATTGATGCCTTCGACCTTGAGGGTCATGAACTCATCACTGCGTTCGCCGAGGGCTTCGGCGGTGCGGATACGTTCTTCTTCAACGAGGTTCTGGATTTGCCCGCGCAGGGCTCGGTCGCTGATACGAATAAAGCGCCACGGCTGCATCAGGCCGACGCTCGGGGCCTGATGCGCGGCTTCGAGCAGGCGGCGCAGCAGCTCGGGCGCGACGGTGCCACCGGTGAAGTGGCGCATGTCGCGGCGTTCGGCGATGGCTTTGTAGACCGCTGCGCGTTCGGCTTCGGAGAATGCGTTGTCTGTCATGGCCCCATCGCTGGCAAGCCAGCTCCCACAGGGGATCGGGTTTCTTCAGGCATTCCACCGCTCCCTTTTGGAGCTGGCTTGCCAGTTACCCCATGGGATTGCGATTCTTCAGGCACTACACCGCCCACTGTGGGAGCTGGCTTGCCAGCGATGGCGGCCTCAAGTTGAGGCGCAAACAGTGCAGCGATAGCCTCAGGATTCGACGGAAAATAAAAGTGCACATAAGAAGCCGTCATCCGCCCTTCCCTGTAAACCGCCTCAGCCCCACGCCCGCCATTCGGACTCAGCCCGCGAGCAATCGGGGTCAATTCAGTCGTCGTCAGGGAGTGATGATACGTGTGCCCGCGCAGCGAGCCCTCCGGCAGATCAACCGCTTGCAGCGCCAACGCCGCCAGACGCTTTTGCATGACCGCATCGCCCTTAAGCAAACCGACCAGTTCGGCGCAGGTGCCTTCAACGTCAGTCAGCGAATCAAGCAGATAAAGCATGCCGCCACACTCGGCCAGCAATGGTTTGCCCGCCGCATGGTGCGCGCGGATCGCGTCGAGCATCGCAGTGTTCTGCGACAACGCCACGTGGTGCAATTCCGGGTAGCCGCCCGGCAGATACAGACTGTCCGCCTCAGGCAATTGCGTGTCGCGGATCGGCGAGAAGAAGCTCAACTCGGCACCCATCGCCCGCAGCAAATCGAGGCTGGCGCCGTAGGTGAAGGCAAACGCCTCATCATGGGCGATAGCGATTCGCACACCTTGCAATAGCGGTTCGGCAGCGATCACTTCCGGCGCCGCGAACTCCACGGCCGGTGGCAGCGCTACCTCGCAACTGCTGGCAATCGCTTCGGCGGCGGCGTCGAGGCGAATATCCAGGTCGTTCAGTTCGCTGGCCTGCACCAGACCTAGATGACGGCTGGGCAACTCGATCCCGGTCTCGCGGGACAGCGCGCCGTACCAACGCAAACCCTCGGTGAGGCTGCCTTCAAGCAGTTGCGCGTGACGCAAAGTGCCGACGCGATTGGCCAGCACGCCCGCAAACGGCAAGTCCGGCTGATAACGCGCCAGGCCCAGCGCCAATGCGCCAAAGGTCTGCGCCATCGCGGTGCCGTCGATCACACCGAGTACCGGCACGCCGAAATGCCGCGCCAGGTCAGCGCTCGACGGTGTGCCGTCAAACAGGCCCATCACGCCTTCGATCAAAATCAGATCGGCTTCGGCGGCGGCTTCCCACAACAGACGACGACTTTCCTGCTCGCCGACCATCCACATGTCCAATTGATAAACCGGCGCTCCGCTGGCGCGCTCGAGAATCATTGGGTCGAGGAAATCCGGGCCGCACTTGAACACGCGCACCTTGCGCCCCTGATTGCGATGCAAACGAGCGAGCGCGGCGGTGACGGTGGTCTTGCCCTGACCGGAGGCCGGCGCGGCGATCAGTACCGCCGGGCAGTGACGTGGCTGATTCAAAGTTCGACGCCTTTCTGCGCTTTGATACCAGCCTGGAAGGCGTGTTTGAGCATGCCCATTTCGGTGACCGTGTCGCCCATCTCAATCATTTCCGGCTTGGCCCCGCGACCCGTGACGATCACGTGCTGCATCGGCGGACGCGCCTGCAAATCGCTCAGCACCTGATCGAGATCGAGGTAGCCGTGCTTGAGGGCGATGTTCAATTCATCGAGCACCACCAGACCGATCGACGGATCACGCAGCAACTCGCGCGACACCGCCCATGCAGCTTCGGCGGCGGCGATGTCGCGTTGGCGATCCTGGGTTTCCCAGGTGAAGCCCTCGCCCATCACATGAAAACGCACCTGCTCGGGAAAGCGGCGGAAGAACAGCTCTTCACCGGTGCTGTTACGGCCCTTGATGAACTGCACCACGCCGCACTGCATGCCGTGGCCCATTGCGCGGGCGAGCATGCCAAACGCCGAGCTGCTTTTGCCTTTGCCGTTGCCGGTCAGCACCAGCACCAGGCCGCACTCGTCGGGCGAGTTGGCGATGCGTTCATCGATCACGGCTTTTTTGCGCTGCATACGCGCCAGATGGCGTTCGTCACGCTCGGGGGAATCAGTCATGGGGGAGCTCTCCGTTGAGGCTGGATAACGGCGGGCAGGCACAAGAATAGACGGCAAAAAGCCTGGCATCGCCCACCGTGATGCCGCTGGATGGATCAGGCCGGTCTCCGGGCTCATGAGCGGCGTTCGCCTGACTGCGCGCCTTCCCGCTGTTAAGCAGTGGCACAAGACGCAGTTTTCACTCATTTACCGTTGCGGGGGCAGCGCCGGGATCGTGGTTGTTCTTCGCTTGAAGACAACCCTCACCGGCTTCCCTGTTTCACTCTGTCGACGCAGGTCACAGAGCACCTGAAACAAGCCGCGAAGGTTAGAGGGTTGGGGGTGGAGCGTCAATTAAAGAGGGGGTCATCGGGCGAATAACTGCCGCCGATCAATTATCCGACGCCAATCTTGTGCCACGCTGAAACAAATGATATCAAAGAGCCATGCTTTTGCCGCAAAAGCACACCACAACAATAAGGATGATTACGATGCAAGGCATGATCATCAGCAATCCGCGCCTGGAATTCCTGCGCCCGGTGCTAGAACGCTGGTTTGACTGTATCGACCGCTACAACGCCGTGCGCGGCGACAGTGACACGCCCTACTGGCATGACGAGAAAGCCAATCTCGGATTGCTCTGTGCGGCCGCCTGGATGGCGGAGTTGGTGACGTTGCGCGACACCGCCACCCGCAAGCAGAACGAGGAAGGCGAGCGCAACGCCCGCGCCGATCTGTTCCTGGCGGGTGCCGAAGACCGCGCTTTTATCCAGGCCACGCAACGCTGGCCACGCGTCAACAACCTCAACCTGACTCAACCCCTGCTGGATATCACCAACGACGCCAAACGCCTCAGCTACGCCAGCGACCTCAAACTCGGCTGCCTGTTTGTCGCCCCGCAAAAAGCCCAGCACAGCGCCAGCCCGGAAGAATTGCAGGACATGGTCGACGACCTGCAAAAGGAACACACCTGCGCCGTCGCCTGGTATTTCCCCTACGCCTATCGCAAATTGCGCAATGAAGCCGGCAACTATCACCCGGGCATTGCCGTGCTGTTCAAAGAAGCCCGCGGCTGAGCAGTTGAACCATCGGGCTTGCGCGCTCCTCTATGACTAGGAATGCATTCATAGGGAAGATCAGCAATGCGCAAGCCCCAGCTCGTTTTCGTCATCGCCCTCGCCGGAGGGCTCGCCGCCTGTGGTGAATCGTCCAGCCTGCAGGTCATCGACGGCACCGGCCCGTCACCGAAACTGCCCGAACCTAACAAAACCCTGATCCCGACGGTGAATATCGCCCCGGCGGTCGGCTGGCCCGCGGGCGGTAAACCGACCGCTGCGGCAGGCACACAAGTCGCCGCGTTTGCCGAAGGCCTCGATCATCCGCGCTGGCTCTATGTGTTGCCCAATGGCGATGTACTGGTAGCAGAAACCAACGCACCGCCCAAACCTGATGACAGCAAAGGCGTGCGCGGCTGGGTCATGGAAAAAGTCATGGGCAAGGCCGGCGCCGGCGTACCAAGCCCCAATCGCATTACTCTACTGCGCGATGCCGACCATGATGGCGTGGCCGAAACGCGCACGGTATTCCTGCAGAATCTCAATTCACCGTTCGGTATGACACTGGTCGGCAACGACCTGTACGTCGCCGACACCGATCGCCTGCTGCGCTTCAACTACGAACCCGGCGCGACCGAAATCAAGACGCAGCCGATCAAGGTTGTCGATCTGCCTGGCGGCACGCTCAACCATCACTGGACCAAGAACGTCATCGCCAGCAAGGACGGCAGCAAGCTGTACGTCACAGTCGGCTCGAACAGTAATGTCGGCGAAAACGGTCTGGATAAAGAGGAAGGCCGCGCAGCGATCTGGGAAGTGGACCGCGCAACCGGCAATCACCGCATCTTCGCATCGGGCATCCGCAACCCCAACGGCCTCGCGTGGGAGCCCACCAGTGGCGCGTTGTGGACCGCGGTCAACGAGCGCGACGAAATCGGCAGCGATCTGGTGCCGGACTACATCACCTCGGTCAAGGACGGTGGCTTCTATGGTTGGCCGTTCAGTTATTACGGCCAGCACGTCGATGTGCGCGTCGAACCGCAGAACCCCGACCTGGTCGCCAAAGCCATTGCGCCGGACTACGCCGTTGGCCCGCACACCGCTTCGCTGGGTCTGACGTTCGCCGAGGGCAACAAGCTGCCAGCGCAATTCAAGGAAGGCGCATTCATCGGCCAGCACGGCTCCTGGAACCGCAAGCCGCACAGTGGTTATAAAGTGATTTTCGTACCCTTCGCGGCAGGCAAACCGACGGGCCAGCCGGTGGATGTGCTGAGCGGTTTCCTCGACAAGGACGAGAACGCACTGGGTCGCCCGGTGGGCGTGGTGATCGACCAGCAAGGTGACTTGCTGGTGGCTGATGATGTGGGGAACAAGGTGTGGCGGGTGTCTTCAGCGAAGTAAATACACTAACGCTGCACACATCACCTGTGGGAGCGGGCTTGCCCGCGATGAGGCCTCTTCAGCCAGAGCATTCTTTGACTGATCCACCGCCATCGCGGGCAAGCCCGCTCCCACAGGGATCAGCGTCGACCTCAATTACGGGTTACGCGCCAGATGCTCCGGCTGCAACACCCGCTTCGCACTCAGATAAGCCTTCTGCCAATAAGCCTTGGACAGGCTGTCGAGCTTCACCGTGCCGCCGGTTGCCGGCGCATGTACGAAGCGCCCTTCCCCGACATAAATCCCCGCATGACTGACCTGCGAACCGCCATTGGTGGCGAAGAAGATCAGATCACCTGTCTGCAAACCTTCCTTACCCACATTCGGCGCCTGCATGACGATCAGGTCGCGCGTGGTTCTTGGCAGCAAAATACCCGCCGCATCACGGTAAACAAAACCGATCAGCCCGCTGCAATCAAATCCCGAGTCCGGTGTATTGCCGCCCCAGCGATAAGGCGTGCCAACCAGACCGAGCGCGCGGAACAGCACGTCTTCAGCAGCGGGCGAGAATGATTGCGAGGGGCCGAATACCACCGGAGCGCGCACCACGGGTGCTGGTGGCGGCGTACGGCTGGCGCAGGCGCTGAGCAGCGCTGCGAAAAAGATCAATGTGAGGCGGGCCGACATGGTCATAAGCAGAACATCCTGATCTGGCTGCGGCTTTTTCTGCCGGAGGGACAGAAAACAAAACCGCCTGCGTCAGCACGCAGGCGGTTTGCCATCAATATAGATTCAGGATTCTAGCGGCTACGCGGCAAACTTCAAGTAAGACTTTAACTTCACCTTGTAAAGTATAGGTCTACTCCGTTGCCGGGAGCCTGATTGTCGCCGCGAACGCAGCGACATCGGGGAGTTACTTGCGAGCAGTGACTACGGTTGGAGCGTTAGCCAGAGCGCGTTTCGCTTCGATGAAGGTCTTGCTCCAGTAGCTGTCACCCAGGCTGTCGATGCGAACACCGCCGCTGCGACGACTGCTGGAGTGAATGAACTGGTTGTCACCCAGGTAGATCCCGGCGTGACTGACACGTCCACGACGACCATTGGTGGCGAAGAACAGCAGATCGCCCGGCTCAAGGTTTTTGCGCGACACCAGCGGCGCATCCACATTGATCATTTCGCGAGTGGAGCGTGGCAGGTTCATGCCAGCTTCTTCGCGGAACAGGTAGCCGATGAAACCGCTGCAATCGAAACCGGCTTCAGAGGTACCGCCGAAGCGGTAACGGGTACCGATCAGGGACATGCCGCGTTCGAGAATACTGTCGGCCAGAACTGGCAGCTGGTAAGGCTTGTTGCCGTTGAAATCCGACAGTTCTTTTTCGGTGTCCAGCTCTTCCTGGTAAATAACGGAAGACTGGGCAGTAGCAGAATTTTTAACCTGTTGTGGCTGCTCTTGAACTGGAGAATGAGCAGCGCAACCGTACAACAGGGTGACGAGTGCGAGAGGCACGAGGGGTGCGAAGCGCTTTAGCATGGGCACGACCGTGGCTGATAGTTGTAAAGAAGCCGAGACTATGCCCGCTATCATCCTCATTTGCAAATTCAATCGATCTTTTTGTGACTTCTCGGTTTCTCGTTTACATCTAAGCGCTTAAGCCCATTTGAACCGATACGCGGTCTGCACACTGTGCAGAAAAGCGGATTTTCTGGCGCCTGCAATATGCCGAAGCGTGCTGCATGCCGCAATTTTCAAGGGTTGGCTACCAACCGAGCGTTTCTTTCAGGAAGGGAATTGTCAGCTTGCGCTGAGCCTGCAAAGAGGCCTGATCGAGTTGCTCCAGCAGTTCGAACAGCGCGCTCATGCTGCGAGTGCCGCGAGTCAAAATGAAATGCCCGACTTCATCTGTCAGATGCAGACCACGACGCGATGCGCGCAATTGCAGGGCACGCAATTTGTCTTCATCGGAGAGTGGGCGCATCTGGAAAATCAGCGCCAGCGTCAGGCGTGATTTCAAGTCCGCCAGTTTGACCGGCAGTTCGCGTGGCGAGGTGGACGCGGCGATCAGCAAGCGCCGACCGCTGTCACGCAGACGATTGAACAGATGAAACATCGCCTCTTCCCAATCAGCCTTGCCGGCAATCACCTGCAAGTCATCCAGGCAAACCAGTTCGTACTGTTCAAGGTTGTCGAGAATTTCGGTGCCGCGATCCATCAACTCGGCCAGCGGCAGATACACCGCCGGTTCACCCATCTGTTCGAAACGCAGGCAAGCAGCCTGCAACAAATGCGTACGCCCTACGCCGTGTTTGCCCCACAGATAGATCAGGCTTTCCGTCCAGCCGGCGTCGGCTTCGCATAGGCGCTCGACATAGCCGAGTGCAGCGGCATTGGCGCCTGGGTAGTAGTTGATGAAGGTGGCGTCGTCACGCAGACGCACACCTAGGGGCAGCTGAATCGGTTTCATGCTGACTGAACAGTTCTCAAAGGAACCGTTAGTGGCCTCTGTGTAAAGTTGGCGAAGTTTATACCCGTGAAGCTGAGCGCACAATGCGACAGAGTCCAAGCAAAATCAAAGGTTTGCGTTAACACACTGGTTTTATGACAGTTTCTCTGACGCATTCGATCCAGCATTCCCCGCAAGACACGGGCCAACCCGGCTATTCGCCGGGTCGCCCCTCGCCACTACAGCTCCGGCTCGTCAGCGCCACTATAAATGTCAGAGTCCTTGTACAAATCGTGCATATGACGCAACAGCACCATGATCACCGCCGCCACCGGCAGCGCCAGCAACACACCCGTGAAGCCAAACAGCTCGCCGCCGGCCAGGATCGCGAAGATCACCGCCACCGGATGCAGGCCGATCCGATCGCCCACCAACAACGGGGTCAACACCATGCCTTCCAGGGCCTGACCGACCATGAACACGGCGACGATCCCGACCATCGGATACAGATCACCACCGAACTGGAACAAACCGGCAACCAACGCCGCACCGATGCCGATCACAAAGCCCATATACGGCACGATCGCCGCCAGCCCCGCGATCAGACCAATCAACAGCCCCAGCTCCAGGCCAACAATCATCAGCCCCGCGGCGTAAATCACCCCCAACGCCACCATCACCAGCAACTGACCGCGCACGAATGCACCCAGCACTTCATGGCATTCACCGGCCAGCGCGACGATGGTTGGCTCACGATCGCGCGGCAACAGGCTGCGGATCTTGGCCATCATCAAGTCCCAGTCGCGCAGCAAGTAGAAACTCACCACCGGGATCAGCACCAGATTGGCCAGCCAGCCGATCAGCGCCAGACTCGAAGCCGTCGCCTGGCTCAGCACCACGCCGACAATGTCGGTGGTCTGGCCCATGTGCTCACTGATCGCTGCTTTGACCTTGTCGAATTTCCAGAAGCCGTCAGACAGCCCCAGCTTCGATTGCGCCCACGGCACCGCCGAGTGTTGCAACCAGTCGAGCATCTGCGGCATCAGTTCGTACAGGCGCAGCAGCTGTTTGGCGAGCATCGGCACCAACACCAGCATCAGCGCGGTGACGATCAGCGTGAACAAAGTGAACACCGCGATAACGCCCCAGGTGCGCGACAAACCGAGCTTCTCCAGGCGATCCACCAGCGGATCGAACAGATACGCCAACAACAGCGCCACCAGAAACGGCGTGAGGATCGAGTGCAATAACCACACAAACACGCAAAGCAGGACTACCCCACCGAGCCAAAACCAACGCCGCGTATCGGCCATGTACCACTCCTACTGCTTCTATATAAGGAAAGACTTACCAGCGAAACCGCAATGACGGCGCTGCAGGTGTCGGGGCCGGAGCCGCGACCGGTGCTGAACCTGCCACCGCCGGCTGCGGCGCTGCCACCGGAGCCGGAGCTTCGGCTGGCAGTTCCTGCAACTTGGCCAGCGACAACTGCGCGCGCATCTGATCGGCACTGCCATTGACCCGATAGACGATGCGATCGCCATCAACGCTTTTCAGACGCACGCCAAACGGTTCAAGTAACCGCAACAACGCGGCGTAACGTTCAAGATTCATGCCCTGCACTTCCAGGGTCTGCTGCCCGCTTGCCCCAGGCTTGGCAGCAAAGCGGGGCGCCAGGCGCTGGGCAACCGCAAGCATCACTGCATCCGCAACGGCTGCCTGATCCGCCCCTTGCACACTGCCCGCTTCTTTTTGATCACCTAGCCACAAATGCCATTTGGCCTGCCACTGACCACCCTCTTCACGCGCATGCACAGCCAGCAAGGCGTCAGCGTTATAGCGCTCCGAAGCATCGCGCAAAGGCGCGGCATCCGTGCCTTCGAGTGCCGGCGCCGTGGCGACCAGTTGTTCACTCAGATCGGCCAAAGGCAAACGCAATGGCAAACCACGATGCTGAGCGGCTGTGCGCAACGGCGCTGCAGCCGCCTGACCATCACCCACCAGACTCGAACCTTCAGCCGAGTCGTTCAGCCACCAGCTCAGTATCGACGGCCGACTGGCGCCCCACAGGGACAGTCCGGCGCGACGCAATGCCTGCTCGGTACTGCTCGGATCGAAATCGACTTTCAGCACCTCCGGCGGCCCGGCGTCAAAACCGAACTGACTGATGATCTGCTGCGGATCCTTGCGAACGGCTGCCAACCCCGGATTTTGCGCAGCTTTTGGGTCACCGGTCAGGCGCAATACCAATGTATCCAGCGCGGCCTGAGTAGCGCGCTCGCGCTCCTCCGGAGCCTGGCCCTGGACCGGCTCACGCACTTGATAAAGGCCTTTGAGGTTTTCGGCATGACTCGCCAGGCTGACCACAGACAAACAGCCCACAAACAACAATTTACAAAAACGCATGGAGAATTCCCGTCGACAGGAGCGGCTGGAACAGGCCGCGTGAACCGATTTAGCAAGGCTGTGACAATCTGCCAACACCAAACATTCACACGGCGGCGGTAAGTTTTTGCACATTGATAACGATAGACGGTTAATTGCCACACCTTATACAGGCAGCCGTACGCCTCAATTGCAAAAAATTTCGGGTGATATGGCCCTGCCCGTCGGTACGAGGATGGCCGCTGCCCCTCAAGCCTGATAAAATCGCGCGCCTTCGCAGACCGGCAACAGCCGGGCACCTCGAAACTCGCGTGAGGCTATCGCCCCATCGACTTCGGCGCCCCGCTGAACTCGGTCGTTACCCCTGAATCCCCCCTAAAGGCCTGGATCATGAGCAAGCAACCCTCCCTGAGCTACAAGGACGCCGGTGTAGACATCGACGCCGGTGAAGCATTGGTCGAACGCATCAAGAGCGTCGCCAAGCGCACTGCGCGTCCGGAAGTCATGGGCGGCCTGGGCGGTTTCGGCGCCCTCTGCGAAATCCCGGCCGGCTACAAGCAGCCAGTACTGGTTTCCGGCACTGACGGCGTCGGCACCAAGCTGCGCCTGGCCCTGAACCTGAACAAGCACGACACCATCGGCATCGACCTGGTCGCCATGTGCGTCAACGACCTGGTGGTGTGCGGCGCCGAGCCGCTGTTCTTCCTCGATTACTACGCCACCGGCAAACTCAACGTCGAGACCGCTGCCCAGGTTGTGACCGGCATCGGCGCCGGCTGCGAACTGTCCGGTTGCTCGCTGGTTGGCGGCGAAACCGCTGAAATGCCTGGCATGTACGAAGGCGAAGACTACGACCTGGCCGGCTTCTGCGTCGGCGTCGTGGAAAAAGCCGAAATCATCGACGGCTCGAAAGTCGCCACCGGTGACGCGCTGATCGCCCTGCCTTCGTCCGGCCCGCACTCCAATGGCTACTCGCTGATCCGCAAGATCATCGAAGTGTCCGGTTCCGACATCGAAAACATCCAGCTCGGCGGCAAACCGCTGACCGACCTGCTGATGGCCCCAACCCGCATCTACGTGAAGCCGCTGCTCAAGCTGATCAAAGACACCGGTGCAGTCAAAGCCATGGCCCACATCACTGGTGGCGGCCTGCTCGACAACATCCCGCGCGTTCTGCCAAAAGGCGCTCAGGCCGTGGTCGACGTCGCCAGCTGGAATCGCCCGGCCGTCTTCGACTGGCTGCAAGAGAAAGGCAACGTTGACGAGACCGAGATGCACCGCGTTCTGAACTGCGGCGTCGGCATGGTCATCTGCGTCGCTCAGGAGCACGTTGAAGTTGCCCTGAACACCTTGCGTGACGCTGGCGAACAGCCTTGGGTCATCGGTCAGATCGCAGTCGCTGCCGAAGGCGCTGCTCAGGTCGAACTGAAGAACCTTAAGGCTCATTAATGTCCGCAACCTGTGATGTCGTGGTGCTGTTGTCCGGCACCGGCAGTAACTTGCAGGCCTTGATCGACAGCACGCGGACCGGCGAAAGCCCGGTCCGCATCGCTGCGGTGATTTCCAACCGCGCCGACGCCTACGGCCTGCAACGCGCCAGTGACGCGGGTATCGCCACCCGCTCGCTGGATCACAAGGCTTTCGAAGGTCGCGAGGCCTTCGATGCTGCCCTGATCGAACTGATCGACGAATTCAATCCCAAACTCGTGGTACTGGCCGGTTTCATGCGTATTCTCAGCGCTGACTTCGTTCGCCACTATCAGGGTCGCCTGCTCAACATCCATCCTTCGCTGCTGCCCAAATACAAAGGGTTACACACCCATCAGCGCGCGCTGGAGGCCGGCGACACCGAGCACGGCTGCTCCGTCCACTTCGTCACCGAGGAACTCGATGGCGGACCACTGGTCGTACAGGCAGTAATACCGGTAGAGTTGCACGACACGCCGCAGAGTCTGGCGCAGCGAGTGCATGCTCAGGAACACTTGATCTACCCCATGGCTGTACGCTGGTTTGCCGAAGGCAGGCTTGCACTCGGGGACGCAGGTGCTTCACTGGACGGCCAGTTACTCGCGGCCAGCGGCCATTTGATTCGACACTAGGAGATATTATGCGTCGCGCCCTGCTATTTGCTTGCGCACTGCTCGCCCTGCCTTTCGCGCAGGCGGCAGACCTTCAACCGTTCTCCGCCAGCTACACCGCCGACTGGAAACAGCTGCCGATGAGCGGCACTGCCGAACGCAGCCTGTCCAAGGATGCCAAAGGCGTCTGGACGCTCAGCTTCAAGGCGTCGATGATGATCGCCAGCCTCACTGAGACCAGCACCCTGACCCTGGACAAAGACACGCTGCTGCCGCAGTCCTACCACTTCGAACGTGGCGGTCTGGGCAAGGCCAAGAAGGCTGATCTGGACTTCGACTGGACCAACAAACTGGTCACCGGCACCGACCGTGGCGATGCGGTGAAAATCCCGCTGAACCGTGGCATGGTCGACAAATCGACTTATCAGCTGGCACTGCAACATGATGTTGCCGCCGGCAAGAAGACCATGAGCTACCAAGTGGTCGATGACGGCGAAATCGATACCTATGACTTCCGCGTGCTTGGCTCGGAAAAAGTCGACACCAAGGCAGGCAAGATCGATGCGATCAAGGTCGAGCGCGTACGCGACCCGACACAAAGCAAGCGCATCACCGTCCTTTGGTTTGCCAAGGACTGGGATTACCTGCTGGTTCGCTTGCAACAAGTTGAAACCGACGGCAAGGAGTACAACATCATGCTCCAGGACGGTACGGTCAACGGCAAGGCTGTGAAAGGCAGCTGATCCGACGCGATGTAAAAAAGCCCCGCGATTGTGGGGCTTTTTATTGCCTGCGATTTCTGCAACGACACAACCCCTTGTAGGAGCTGTCGAGTGAAACGAAGCTGCGATCTTTTGATCCTGTTTTCAAGATCAAAAGATCGCAGCGTGCCGCAGCTCCTACAGGGATATTTCGGGAGGGTGCATTTAGACCGAGAACCTGGCCACCATGCTGTTCAAATCCACCGCCAATCGCGACAACTCCTGGCTCGCCGCACTGGTCTGATTCGCCCCCGCCGACGTCTGCATCGCCAGATCGCGAATATTCATCAAATTGCGATCCACCTCCCGCGCCACCGCCGCTTGCTCTTCAGAAGCACTGGCGATCACCAGATTGCGCTCGTTGATCAAGGTGAACGCCGAGGCAATCTCCTCCAGCGCAGTTCCGGCCGACTTGGCCAGGTCCAGCGTCGCACGCGCCCGCACGTTGCTCTGCTGCATCGAATCGACCGCTGAATCCGTACCTTGCTGAATGCCACCGATCATCTGCTCGATTTCCTGAGTCGACTGCTGAGTGCGATGCGCCAGCGCCCGCACCTCATCCGCCACCACTGCAAAACCGCGCCCGGCATCGCCAGCCCGTGCGGCTTCGATCGCCGCGTTCAACGCCAGCAGATTGGTCTGCTCGGCAATCGAGCGGATCACATCCAGCACTTTGCTGATGCCATGAACCTTCTGCGCCAAATCTTCCATCTGGGTTGCATTGGCCGTCACGTCCTCGGCGAGAGATTCGATTGACGATACGGTCTGCTGCACCTGCTGGCGGCCATGCTGGGCAATGCGATCGGATTCGCGCGAGGCCTCGGATGTCGCCACAGCATTGCTGGCCACCTCCTCCACCGCGGCGGTCATCTGATTTACCGCTGTCGCCGCCTGCTCGATTTCCAGACTCTGCTGATGCAGCCCACGCGTAGCGTCTTCCGTGACGCAACTCAGCTCTTCCGACGCTGAAGCCAACTGACTGGACGACTCGGATATTTGCCGAATCGTGTCGCGCAGGTTGTGCTGCATGCTTTTGAGCGCTTGCAGCAACCGCGCCGGCTCGTCCTTGCCAGAGATGTTGATGTCGCCGGTCAGATCTCCGCCGGCCACCACTTGCGCCACACCTAAGGACTGCGCCAGTGGCAATACGATGCTGCGCGTCAGCAACAGCGCCAGACCGATGGTGATCAGCGCGGTAACGCCGATCATGACCCCGACCCAAACCCGCGAATGAGTGAACACCAGCCGCGCGGCCTCGGTAGCGAGATTGGCATTGTGTTTGTTCAGTTCAACCAGCTGACGCAGAAGTACGGCGATTTCATCGGCCAACGGGCTCATCTCGCCATTGAGAATGCGCGCCGCCTCCTCCACCCGATTCTGCGCAGACAACTGCATGACCTGCGCCTGAAGCTCCAGATATTGCTGCTCGGCCACCTTGAAGCGATCAAACAATTGGCGCTCTTCAGGCAGCACGATCAGCACGTCATAACGCTGTTGGGCCTCATTCAGTACCCCGAGCAGGTCATTGAGCTTGGCGACATTCTGCTGCAATGCCTGCGGATCACGATTGAGCAACAGGCGCATGGTCAGCGCGCGCAGGCGCAACATGTCCTGACTCATCTCGCCGACCGCCATCACGCTCGGCAGCCAGTTGTTGTCGACCTCGTCGGACTGGGCGCGCATGTTCGACATTTGCAGCAGGGCGAACGCCCCAAGGGCAAACACCATCAACGCCAACAGGCCAAAACCGAGGCCGGCGCGCGGGGCAATATTGAGACTACGGATACTCATTGCTTTGGTTCCTTCCAGAAGCGCTGCATCAACCTACAGCGGGTTGCTCTAGAAGGTATCGGCCCGGCAGAAATTTGCGTAAGACGAAAACGTGATATCAAAACGCCTTAATACTTCTAACCCTCGGCATTAACGATTCAGCGCGATTTGCCGGACTTGAGCGCTGTTCGCGGCAATATCGCCAGGAAGTTATCGCGAGCGACCTTTTGTGCAACATCGTCGGGAAGCGCATCAAGGAAAGGCGCGAAGTTGTGCATTTCCTCACCGAGCTTGTTGAATCGCCCTACAACATCCGAGCCGAGCATGAAGCGCTCTGGGTATTTTTCAACCAGCGCCAGCCATTCCGGGCGTGGCTTGCCCTGGTCATCCAGCAGATACGGCGTGAGCATGCTCCACGACAGATCAATGAACAGATTCGGATATGCCTCGAGCATGCGCGTGAGGGTCGGCAGGAGAAAGTCGAGTTGTGTCTGGTGCCGATGTATTTCCGCACTTGTGCCGGCATGCGCCCAGATGAACCGCGTGTGCGGGTGATTACGCAGCGGTTGTTCGATTTCCTGCAGGTACAGCGGATTTCTCTCACGCTTGGAGGTGATGTTGGAATGCACCATTACCGGAAGATCGTTTTCTGCCGCCAGATGATAAATCTTGGTCATCGCCTCGTTGTTAGCGCGCGGCGTGTCTCCGGACGTCAGCGCCGTCAGGTCGTCATGCCGTGTGAACACTTCGCCAATGCCTTGCCACAGCCCCGGATACAGTTCGAGCATGCGCTGAATATGCGCAGCGGAATTCTTGTCGTTCGGGTTGAAGCCTGACAGGAACGGATGAAAGTACGGCCGCTGCTCAGGCGTCAGTTTTTGCACGGCATCAGCGACGATCACGTCGGTGGCGCTGTACCAATAGGCGTCGGCATCATCACCGGCGTAATAGCGCGGGCGCTTCGGTTCGTCCTCGTGCCACTTTTTCGCCACGGGAATGCCGGAAATCATCACATGCTCAATGGAATTTTCCTTCATGGCCGTCAGCAATTTCGGCATGCCGGCGGTTTCCTGGAAAAAATCCACGTAGTGCAGGTGCGCATCGCTGTAGGTGTATTCGCGGGCGCTGGCGCTACCGGCAAGCACCAGCAAACAGGCAAGACTCAAACGATACAGGGACACAATTAATCTCCGGCAAGTAGGCATAGCCTAGACCCCGCCCTGCCCCCAAGGGTTCATCCCGCAGGAAAGTGGAACGCGTGTCGGTGGGAATGCTCTATAACTGCAAGGTCTTTTTGATCGAACGACTTTTCCTGCTGCCAGTGAGGTTCACATGACCGTTACCGTCAATACCGTCTCCGCTGAAGGTTTTCGTCACACTGTCCAGATCGATGAACACGAATTGTTCGCCGACGTACCGGCCTCTGCCGGCGGCGAAGGCACGGCGCCAGAGCCGCACGATTACTTCGACGCCGCACTCGGCGCCTGCAAGGCCCTGACCCTGAAGATGTACGCGAAGAAGAAAGACATCCCGCTGACCGGCGTGGGTGTCGAGGTCAAACGCGATAACAGTGAAGAACAGAAAGGCAAATACGCCCTGCACGTCACCCTTACCCTCAAAGGCGTGCTCACCGACGCCCAGCGCGAGGAACTGCTGCGAGTCGCCGACCGTTGCCCGATCCACAAGCTCATGACCACCAGCGAAGTCAGCATCGAAACCCATGCCCCACAAGGCTTCGACAGCCAATAACCATCCTGATGCCAGCGGCGGGTTATGCTTCTGGCATCACCCGCTCAGCCTGGAATGCACCATGGACACGCAACCCCTGATCATCCGCCCGCGAGCCGAAGACGTCGAAGGCCAGCCGATTCTTCGCCCGTTGCCGTCAGCCAAATGCCGCAGCGTCGGGCCTTTCGTGTTTTTTGATCACATGCTCGAAACGGTTTATCCGACGGGCAAAGGCATGAACATCCGACAGCATCCGCACATTGGTCTGTCGACGCTTACCTATCTGTTTGAAGGCCAACTCCAGCACAAGGACAGCCTCGGTTCTGATCAGGTAGTCAGCGCTGGCGATGTCAGCTGGATGACCGCCGGCAGCGCGATTGCTCACGTTGAACGCACGCCGGCGCCGCTGTGGGATCAGAGTTTCACGATGCACGGTTTGCAGATCTGGCTGGCCTCGCCCAAGGATCATGAACAAGGCCCGGGGCATTACAGCCATCACCCGGCAGCGACCTTGCCGGTCAGCGATAACCTCGGCGTGCAGATTCGGATGATTGCCGGGTCAGGCTTTTGTCTGGAATCGCCAGTTCCGGTGCTTTCTCCTACGTTGTATGCCGAAGTGAAGATGCAAACAGCGACCACATTGCTGATTCCCACAGAGCATGAAGAGCGGGCGCTGTATGTATTGAGTGGCGATGCACAACTGAACGGCGAAACGGTCGAACCGCATGCGCTGGTGGTGTTGCCGGTTGGGGAAGAAATGAGTCTGTTTGCCGAGAGCGATGTTCACGCCGTGGTGTTCGGCGGCGCGCCGCTGGACGGACCGAGGCGGATCAACTGGAATTTTGTTGCGAGTGATCCGGCAGCGATTGATGAGGCTCGGCGTAAATGGGCGGCCGGGGAATGGCCGACGGTGCCGGGGGAAAGTGAGCGGATCGAGTTACCGCGTTGAGACGTTAAAGCAAAAGATCGCAGCCTTCGTCAGCTCCTATACAGGATCAATGTAGGAGCTGCCGAACGCTGCGATCTTTTGACCTTGAAACAATCAGCCGCTGAACACTTCATCCAGCAAGTCATGCATCGACTTGAACGCCCGTTTGGCGGTCTTCGCGTCGTACATCATCTTGCCCGGCACATTGGCGTGCGGGTCGGTAAATGAGTGCACCGCACCGCCGTAGCTCAGCAATTGCCAATCCACCTTCGCCGCGTTCATCTCGTCTTCGAAGGCAGGCAGTTGCTCCTTCGGCACCAACGGATCGGACGCGCCGTGAAGCACCAGCACCGAACCCTTGATGTTCTGCGCATCCGCAGGATTCGGTGAATCCAGCGTGCCGTGGAACGACACTGCCGCTTTCACCGGCGCACCGGTACGCGCCAGATCCAGCGCACAGCAGCCGCCAAAGCAGAAACCGAACACCGCCAGTTTCGAAGTATCCACTGCCGCTTCGCCCTGCGTCTGTAACTGCTCGAACGCAGCCTGCATACGCGTGCGCAGCAGTGCGCGATCATCCTTGAGCGGCATCATCGCCGCACCCGCCTGATCAGCGTTCTGCGGACGCACGGCCTGACCGTAGACATCAGCGATCAACACCACGTAGCCCTTGGCCGCCACTGACTTGGCGATTTCTTCAGCGCCAGCGCTGACGCCCATCCAGTTTGGCGCCATCAACAAACCCGGACGCGCGCCTTTGTGCTCGGCGTCGAATGCAAGCCGACCTTCATAAGGTTGACCATCAATCTGATAGATCACGGAACGTACTGTGACTTGGCTCATTTCTGACTCCTGATTATTTGAACACCAGAATGAAAAAACCCGCCGAAGCGGGTTTTTTTACAACTTCATCAAACCGACAGTTCGACCAGCAGCTTGTTCAGGCGGCGCACGTAAGCGGCCGGATCCTTCAAGCTGTCGCCGGCGGCCAGGGCTGCCTGATCGAAGAGGATGTGCGACAGGTCGCCGAAACGCTCTTCGCTCTGCTCGCCGTCGAGTTTCTCGATCAGCGGGTGGCTCGGGTTGAATTCGAAGATAGGCTTCGAATCCGGCACCTTCTGGCCGCTGGCTTCGAGGATCTGACGCATTTGCAGACCCAGGTCCTGTTCGCCGATGGCCAGAATGGCCGGCGAATCGGTCAGACGATGGGAAACCCGCACTTCAGCGACGGAATCGCCCAGCGCGGTTTTCAGACGCTCGACCAGACCTTCTTTGGACTTGGCGACTTCTTCTGCGGCTTTCTTGTCCTCTTCCGAGTCCAGGTTGCCCAGATCCAAGTCACCGCGTGCCACGTCAACGAAGGACTTGCCGTCGAAGTCGCTGAGGTAGCTCATCAGCCACTCGTCGATACGGTCGGTCAGCAGCAGCACTTCGATGCCTTTCTTGCGGAAGACTTCCAGGTGTGGGCTGTTTTTGACCTGCGCGTAGGTTTCGCCGGTGAGGTAGTAGATCTTGTCCTGACCTTCCTTGGCGCGTGCCAGGTAATCGGCCAGACCGACAATCTGCTCGCCTTCGTCGCCGTTGGTCGACGCGAAACGCAGCAGACCCGCGATTTTTTCCTTGTTGGCGAAGTCTTCTGCCGGGCCTTCTTTCATGACCTGACCGAAGTTCTTCCAGAAGCCCTTGTATTGCTCAGGCTCGTTCTTCGCCAGTTTTTCCAGCATGTCGAGCACACGCTTGGTCAGCGCCGACTTCATCGAGTCGATGATCGGGTCTTTCTGCAGAATTTCCCGCGACACGTTCAGCGACAGGTCGTTGGAGTCGACCACGCCTTTGATGAAGCGAAGATAGAGCGGCAGGAACGACTCGGCCTGATCCATCACGAACACGCGTTGCACGTACAGCTTCAGGCCTTTCGGCGCTTCACGCTGATACAAATCGAACGGTGCGCGGGCCGGCACGTACAGCAGCGAGCTGTATTCGAGTTTGCCTTCAACCTTGTTGTGGCTCCAGGCCAGCGGGTTCTCGAAATCGTGGGCGATGTGCTTGTAGAACTCCTGGTATTCCTCGTCCTTCACTTCGGTGCGCGGACGGGTCCACAGAGCACTGGCGCGGTTGACTGTTTCCCACTCGAGCGCTGGCGCCTCTTCGCCTTCGGCAGCCGTGACTTCTTTCGGCAGCTCGATCGGCAAAGCGATGTGGTCGGAGTACTTCTTGATGATGTTGCGCAGACGCCAGCCATCGGCGAACTCGTCTTCTGCAGCTTTGAGGTGCAGGACGATGCGGGTGCCGCGTTCTGGTTTTTCGATGGTGGCGACTTCGAACTCGCCCTCGCCTTTCGACGACCAGTGCACGCCTTCGCTGGCGTCAGTTCCGGCGCGACGGCTGTACACATCAACTTTGTCGGCAACGATGAAGGCTGAGTAGAAGCCCACACCGAACTGGCCGATCAGGTGCGAATCTTTTTTCTGATCGCCCGACAGATTCTTCATGAAATCGGCGGTGCCCGACTTGGCGATGGTCCCCAGGTGGGCGATCACATCGTCACGGTTCATGCCGATACCGTTGTCTTCGAGGGTGACGGTCTTGGCGTCCTTGTCGAAGCTCACACGGATTTTCAGATCTGCGCCACCTTCGAGCAACTCAGGCTTGGCCAGGGCTTCGAAGCGTAGCTTGTCGACAGCGTCAGAGGCGTTCGAGATCAATTCGCGAAGGAAGATTTCCTTGTTGGAATACAGCGAATGGATCATGAGGTGCAGCAGTTGCTTCACCTCGGTCTGGAAGCCCAGGGTTTCCTTTTGAGTTTCCACACTCATGGTCATCAAACTCCAATCAGATGGCAGTGGCCGCGACCCGAAATGGTCTGCGGCGGGTTGTCATCTGAGTTTGGGGCAGTGTTCAGGATTTCAAGGGCTCATCGATTTTGAAGTGCGCCCGAGCAGTGGCGATCGGTTCGCTTTCGGTACTTTGCCACGCCGTGATGGCAACGTTAGCCACCCGCCGCCCCTGGCGACAGACCTGACACCTGGCCCAAGTGTCGCGAAACTGCCCGGCGCGCAGGTAATCGAGGGAAAAATCGATGATCTTCGGCACGCCCGGTGCCCCGGTGAAAATCAATAAATGCAGGGCTGCGGCCAGTTCCATGAACCCGGCAATCACCCCGCCATGAATCGCCGGCAATAAAGGGTTACCAATGTTGTCCTTGTTCGCCGGCAGCTTGAACAGCAAGTCATCGCCCACGCGTGAGCACTCGATGCCGATCAGCCCGGCGTACGGAATCAACTTGAGCAGCGGCGCGTAGTCGCCCTGCGCATGGGCCCGCTGCAACTGAAGCTTGAGGTCGTCGCTCATTGGCCCTCCCCCCTGATAGCGCCACCAAAACCCTTGGTGCCCCTGATGTTTTTGCCCATGCGCATGAAAGTGCCAACGACGTGGGCAATCGGTTGCTCGGGATCATCCTGGTAGGCGAAGCCGCGAGCGAAGATCACATCGGTCGTCACTCGATAGCACTGGGCGAAGCCGTAAACGTCTTTGTCGGGTTCTGCGGCGTGCATGTAGTCGATGCGCAGATCGAGGGTCGGGCAGACTTCGAACTCTGGCAGCACGCATAGGGTGGACATGCCACATGCAGTGTCCATCAACGAAGTGATAGCGCCACCGTGTATCACGCCTGTCTGCGGGTTGCCGACGATTTTCGTGCTGTATGGCAGGATCACCGTGAGCCCATCGGCAGAGGCGCTGTGCACTTGCAACCCAAGGACCTGGCAGTGGCGCAACGCCGAAAGAAATCGCGTCGCACGCTCAAAAACGGGGTTTTCAGCCATATGATAATTACTCTCGTTAGAGCCTTTTGCCAGTAGTAGGAAAAACCGTAAAAGTTCCACTGAAAAAAGATCTTATATATCTGAAACAAATGAGGAACTTAACCCTCGGCGCTGAGTTCTTAAGGCCAGTAGTTATTTTCCATAAGGAGAAACACCCCATGCGTAAGACTTTAGCTATTGCCTTGATGTTGACCGCTTCCCTCGGTCTCGCTGCCTGCGATAAAAAATCCGAGGACAAAGCTCAAGATGCAAACCAACATGCTGAACAAGCTCAGCAAGACATGAACAAAGCTCAGGATAAAGTGAACGACGCTGCGAAAGAAAACGCCGAAGCTGCCAAAGCTCAGGCTGAATCGAACGCAGCTGCACAAGAAGAAGCCGCCAAAAAGCAGTAATTCGCTTTCTGGTGTGAAAAAAGGAAACCCGCCAAGTGCGGGTTTTCTTTTGTCTGTGATTTACCGCCAATACGGCCTTAGAGCAGGACAGTTCTAAAAGTCGGACTAATCATCAGCAACAACGAGCACACTAAACCGACCAGCCAGACCAGACTGCGCAACGCAGGCTTATCAGCCAGGTAGAGCCACAGGTAGATGATCCGCGCGATGACAAAAATGATCGCCAATGTATCGATCAGCCATCCCGCCGTTTGCGTGGTGTGCGCCATCAGCACTCCCACTGCGAACAATATGAACGCCTCGATGCTGTTCTGGTGCGCCGCCAGCGCCCTCGCACCGTAACCGGTCAGCTGTGCCTGCTGTTGACGCGGCAAGTGGTTGTTATAACCGCCCTGCTCTTTCATGGCCTTGCCCACCGGCAGGCGCGCGATATAAATCAACAGGGCACTGATAAACACACACCAGAACGGAATACTCATGAAACAACCTCTTTGCTCGCCTCGGGAATGGGCGCCTCTGTAGGGGTATAGACCATGACATCGAGAACGTCGGAATGAAACTCGCGGCGGTACAAGACGACGACCACTCCGGCACTCATCAGCATGAACAACCAAGGGCTGACAAACCACGCCAACATGCTCATGCCGAAGTAGTACGAGCGCAGGCCGAAGTTGAACTGGTTGGCCGCCATTGAAATCACTCGCGCCGCTCGCGAAGCGAAGGCTTTGCGCTCCAGCTCCGAGACTTGGCGCTCACCGATCATTGGCGCAGAGCCCACCAGAATCGCCGCAAAGTTGTACTGGCGCATGCACCAACTGAACGTGAAAAACGCGTAGACAAATACCATTGCCAGGCACAGCAACTTGATCTCGGACATGCCTTGTGAGGCCTGCTGCACCATTGGAATATCCGCCAGCAATGACACCGCGCGATCGGATGCGCCCAGCACGGTGAGAATACCGGCGAGGATGATCAGGGTGCTGGAAGCGAAGAACGAGGCGTTACGCTCAAGGTTGCCGATCACGCTGGCGTCCGCGATGCGGTTGTCGCGCAGCAACATGCGGCGCATCCAGTCTTCGCGGTACAAGTGCAGCACGCTGGCCAGACACGCGGTGTCGCGAGCCTTCCAGCTGGCGTATCGGGTATAGCCGCCCCAGCAGATGACAAACCAGAGTGCGGCGAGCAGATGGATCAGATTGGCCTGGATGAACGACATGCGGTTCCTTGTGATGTGTGAACACGATACCTGTAGGAGTGAGCTTGCTCGCGATAGCGGTCTGTCAGTCACATCTGTTCTGGATGTGCCACCGTGATCGCGAGCAGGCTCACTCCTACCTAAAACCTGTGCAACCCTTCGACGTTAGCTCAGGGAAAAAGACACTGCCTGATGCCCATAAAAAATGCCCCGTATCGATTGATACGGGGCATTTCTGTTTAAGCGTTCATGACCCGCTTGTGGCAGGTCAGAAGACGACGTCAGGCAATGGCTTCGCTACGCTTGCCCAGCAGGCGATCGCAAACCACCGCGACCACCAGAGTCATCACGCACGGCACCAGCCAGGCCAGACCCTGCTCGCTCAGAGGCAGGTTGGAAAGCTGCGACGGCAGCCCGTCGGCGAGACCGGCACCTTTCAGCGCGTCGATCAGGCCGAACAGGAACGACACCAGCATCACCGGGCCGAGGATGCGGCCATGCTCATGCCAGAAGTCTTTGCAGAAGCTCAGCGCTACCAACACGATGCACGGCGGGTAGATAGCGGTCAGCACCGGGATCGAGAACGCAATCAGCTTGGTCAGCCCGAGGTTGGACACCAGCAGCGAGAACGCCGCCAGGATGATCACCAGCGTCTTGTAGGACAGTGGCAGCACACGGCTGAAATACTCGGCACAGGCGCAGGTCAAACCCACCGCCGTCACCAGACACGCCAGCGAGATCAGCACCGCAAGGAAACCGCTGCCCAACGAGCCGAAGGTATGTTGCACATAAGCGTGCAATACCGCCGCGCCGTTGGTGGCACCGACGGCCACTTCATGGCTACCCGAACCGAGACGGAACAGGCTGACATACACCAGCGCCAGACCGACACCGGCAATCAGCCCGGCGATGATCGCGTAACGGGTGATCAGCGCTGGCGACTCGACGCCACGGGAGCGAATCGCGTTAACGATGACGATACCGAACACCAGTGCGCCGAGGGTATCCATGGTCAGGTAACCATTGATGAAACCCTGGGAGAACGGCGCCGCTACGTACTCCGGCGTGCCGTGACCGATATCACCGGCCGGCAAGGCGAAGGCAGCGATGCCCAGCACGGCCAGCGCAATGATCTTCAACGGCGCGAGGAAGCGCCCAACGGTATCCAGCAAACGGCCCGGATACAGCGAGATGAAGAACACCAGCAGGAAATAAACCGAGCTGTAGAGGAACAGCGCCAACGGGCTCTCGCCGGTCAACGGCGCCAGGCCCACCTCGAACGACACGGTCGCCGTACGCGGGGTAGCGAACAACGGGCCGACCGCCAGGTAGCACGCGGCAGCCAGCACGCCACCGGCAATTTTGCCGATCGGGCTGCTCAGGGCATCCATCGCGCCACCGACCTTGGCCAGTGCAACCACGGTAATCACCGGCAAACCGACCGCGGTGATCAAAAAGCCCAGCGCCGCCATCCAGACATGAGGTCCGGCCTGCAAGCCAACGATAGGCGGGAAGATGATGTTACCGGCCCCAACAAACAGGGCAAATGTCATAAAACCAAGTGCCAGGATGTCCTGACCTTTCAAAACTTTCATTAAGGAAATACCACACTACTGAATCGGAATTTAGAGGGGGATTGCCCTGTGGGATTAGGGAAATGCTGTCGATCCGTATGGGACTGACCCGTAACGCGCGGTGCATGCCTTGTGGGCGGCAGACGCAAAAATGGCTGCTAGCCTAACGAATTTGCCTGACAAACGCACTGTTTGAGGGCGAACTATCCGATACCCGACGTTTCTGTGTCGCGTTTACGTATCTATTTTTCATACTCAGTAATGTGTGGCTCAAAACCAAATCCTTGCTTCACCACTGGAAACCTGTGGCGAGGGGATTTATCCCCGCTGGGCTGCGCAGCAGCCCCAAAAAATCTCAATGAAGATACCTGACTGACTGCGGTCATTAGCAAGGGGGCCGCTTCGCAGCCCAACGGGGATAAATCCCCTCGCCACAAAGGCCTTCATGATTCTCATATGCCAGAAACAACAAAGGCCACCCGAAGGTGGCCTTTGCCTGGTAAAGCGTCAGCTAAGCGCGAGGCTTACTTGACAGCCCAACCGGTCAGCTCGGACAAAGCCTTGCCGATGTCTGCCAGCGAACGCACGGTTTTAACGCCTGCGTCTTCCAGGGCAGCAAACTTCTCGTCTGCAGTGCCTTTGCCGCCAGAGATGATTGCGCCAGCATGGCCCATGCGCTTGCCCGGAGGAGCAGTCACACCAGCGATGTAGGAAACAACCGGCTTGGTCACGTGTGCCTTGATGTAGGCAGCAGCTTCTTCTTCAGCCGAACCGCCGATCTCACCGATCATCACGATCGCTTCGGTCTTCGGGTCTTCCTGGAACAGCTTCAGGATGTCGATGAAGTTCGAACCCGGGATCGGGTCACCACCGATGCCGACGCAAGTCGACTGACCGAAACCGGCGTCAGTAGTCTGCTTCACAGCTTCGTAGGTCAGGGTGCCGGAACGCGAAACGATACCGACCTTGCCTGGCAAGTGAATGTGACCTGGCATGATGCCGATCTTGCATTCGCCTGGGGTGATCACGCCTGGGCAGTTAGGGCCGATCAGGACTACGCCCAGCTCGTCGCACTTAACTTTAGCGTCCAGCATGTCCAGGGTAGGAATGCCTTCGGTGATGCAGACGATCAGCTTGATGCCGCCGAAAGCCGCTTCCAGGATCGAGTCCTTGCAGAAAGGAGCTGGAACGTAGATCACGCTGGCGGTGGCGCCAGTTTGAGCAACAGCATCTTTCACGGTGTTGAACACTGGCAGACCCAGGTGCTCGGTGCCGCCTTTACCAGGAGTTACACCACCAACCATCTTGGTGCCGTATTCGATGGCTTGCTGGGTGTGGAAACTACCTTGCGAACCGGTAATACCCTGGCAGATAACTTTGGTGTCTTTATTGATCAGGACGCTCATTATTTGCCCTCCGCAGCTTTGACAACTTGTTGAGCAGCGTCGGTCAGGCTGGTAGCAGCGATGATGTTCAAACCGCTTTCTGCCAGTACTTTAGCGCCCAGCTCAGCGTTGTTACCTTCAAGGCGAACAACAACCGGGATTTTCACGCCGACTTCTTTCACAGCGCCGATGATGCCTTCGGCAATCATGTCGCAGCGAACGATGCCGCCGAAGATGTTGACCAGTACTGCAGCGACGTTGGTGTCGGACAGAATGATCTTGAACGCTTCAGTTACGCGTTCTTTGGTAGCGCCACCACCTACGTCGAGGAAGTTGGCTGGCTTGCCGCCATGCAGGTTGACGATGTCCATGGTACCCATGGCCAGGCCAGCACCGTTGACCATGCAGCCGATGTTGCCTTCCAGCGCTACGTAGTTCAGTTCGAACTTGGCAGCGTGCGCTTCGCGCGGATCGTCTTGCGACGGATCGTGGAAAGTCTTCAGCTTAGGCTGACGGTACATTGCGTTGGCGTCGATGTTGATCTTGGCGTCGAGGCAGTGCAGATCGCCGTCAGCCTTGATCACCAGCGGGTTCACTTCCAGCAGAGCCAGGTCGTGATCCTTGAACAGCTTGGCCAGACCTACGAAGATCTTGGCGAACTGAGCAACCTGCTTGCCTTCCAGACCCAACTGGAATGCCAGCTCGCGACCCTGGAATGGCTGAGCGCCAACCAGTGGATCGATAGTGGCTTTCAGAATTTTTTCTGGAGTGTCGTGAGCGATTTTCTCGATGTCCACGCCACCTTCGGTGGAAGCCATGAACACGATGCGACGGCTCGAACGGTCAACGACAGCGCCCAGGTACAGCTCTTTAGCGATATCAGTGCACGATTCAACCAGGATCTTGGTGACTGGCTGGCCATTGGCGTCAGTCTGGTAAGTCACCAGACGCTTGCCCAGCCACTGCTGTGCGAAGGCTTTGGCGTCTTCTTTGCTGCGAACCAGCTTGACGCCGCCCGCTTTACCGCGACCACCGGCGTGGACCTGGGCTTTGACAACCCACTCGCTGCCGCCGATTTTGTCGCAAGCTTCTGCTGCTGCTTCTGGGGTGTCTACTGCGTAACCAGTGGAAACTGGCAGGCCGTATTCAGCGAACAGCTGCTTACCCTGATACTCGTGAAGATTCATGCTTTTTACCGTCTTCGTTAGGTACTGCGCATTCGGCGCTGCGCTCGTGATGAGTGCCGCGCCACCTGTGACTGCTGCTTGCGTAGCTGAGCTACGCAAGACTGCGTCCAGCGGACATTCCGCGGTGAGTCTTGCTCGCAAGGCTCACGACGGGCCGTTACCGCCGTGGTTTCTTATTGTCTGTTAACGCTTCTTGCGGTTGGCAATGTGGATGGCGCCGCCATTCACAGCCAGAGCAGCTTCGTGCAAGGCTTCAGACAGGGTCGGATGGGAGAAAACCATCATGCCCAGGTCTTCAGCGCTGGTGCCGAATTCCATGCCGATCGCGCCCTGCTGAACCAGTTCTGCAGCGCTCGGACCAATCACGTGCACGCCCAATACGCGGTCAGTCTTGGCATCCGCGATGACCTTGACGAAACCACCGGTATCGTTGGCGGCCATGGCACGGCCAGAAGCGGCGAACGGGAAGGTGCCGACGTTAACTTCAACGCCTTCAGCTTTCAAGGCCTGCTCGGTTTTGCCAACCCACGCGATTTCCGGGTGAGTATAAATAACCGAAGGGATCAGGTCATAGTTCATCTGGGCTTTGTGGCCCTTGATGCGCTCGACAACCATGATGCCTTCTTCCGAAGCCTTGTGAGCCAGCATCATGCCGCGAACCACGTCACCGATGGCGAAAACGCCCGGTACGGTGGTGGCGCAGTGATCGTCAACGTGCACGAAACCGCGCTCGTCCAGGGTCACGCCGCTGTCGGCAGCCAGCAGATCAGTGGTCACCGGACGGCGACCAACGGCTACGATCAGCTTGTCGAAAGTGATGGTCTGTTCGCCGTTGGCATCGGTGTAGTTCACAACGACTTCGTCGCCATTCACTTTAGAACCGGTCACGCGAGCGCCCAGCTTGATGTCCAGACCTTGCTTGGTCAGGGTTTTCAGCGCTTCCTTGGAAACAGCGGTGTCCGCTGCCATCAGGAAAGTGTCCAGAGCTTCCAGGACAACCACTTCCGAACCCAGACGCGACCAAACCGAACCCAGTTCCAGACCGATTACGCCAGCGCCGATAACGCCCAGACGCTTGGGTACGGTCTGGAATTCCAGCGCGCCAGTCGAATCGACGATGACGTTCTGATCAACCGGAGCCGGTGGAATGTCGATCGGACGCGAACCTGGCGCGAGGATGACGTTTTCAGCTTCGATGATTTCTACCGAGCCGTCTGGCTTGGTGACTTCGACTTTCTTGCCGGCCAGCAGTTTGCCGTGGCCCTGGATCGAAGTAACGCCGTTGGCCTTGAACAGAGTCGCAACGCCGCCGGTCAGGTTCTTGACGATGCCAGCCTTGCGGCCAACCATCGCAGCGACGTCCATTTTGACTTCGCCGGTCGAGATACCGTGAACGTTGAAGCTTTCTTTCGCTTCCTTGTATTTCCAGGAGCTGTCGAGCAGCGCCTTGGAAGGAATGCAGCCGACGTTCAGGCAGGTGCCGCCCAAGGCTTGCTTGCCTTCGGCGTCGGTGTACTTCTCGATGCAGGCAGTGGTCAGACCCAGCTGCGCGGCCTTGATGGCAGCTACGTAACCGCCAGGGCCGGCACCGATCACTACTACGTCAAATTTCTGCGACATTCAAAAAATCCTCTTTAGCGAAAAGCTTCAAGCCGCGCGCTGCAGGCCGTACCACCGTTTCCGGCGATACATCGCCTGCAACACGCGACTGCTTCTATCAGATATCCAGCAACAGACGAGCCGGATCTTCCAGCAGGTTCTTGATGGTCACCAGGAAGGTTACAGCTTCTTTGCCATCGATCAGACGGTGATCGTAGGACAGTGCCAGGTACATCATCGGACGGATCACGACCTGACCGTTGATGGCCATCGGACGCTGGATGATGTTGTGCATGCCCAGAATCGCTGCCTGCGGCGGGTTGACGATCGGGGTCGACATCATCGAACCGAAGGTACCACCGTTGGTGATGGTGAAGGTACCACCGGTCATCTCGTCCATCGACAGTTTGCCGTCACGGGCTTTCTTGCCGAAGGTGGCGATGCCGCCTTCGATTTCAGCCAGGCTCATCAGTTCGGCGTTACGCAGAACCGGAACCACCAGACCGCGGTCGCTGGAAACAGCAACACCTACGTCGGCATAGCCGTGGTAAACGATGTCGGCACCGTCGATCGAAGCGTTGACAGCCGGGAAGCGTTTCAGCGCTTCGGTAGCAGCCTTCACGAAGAACGACATGAAGCCCAGACGTACGCCGTTGTGCGACTTCTCGAACAGGTCCTTGTACTTCGAACGCAGCGCCATGACTTCAGTCATGTCGACTTCGTTGAAAGTGGTCAGCATCGCCATGTTCGACTGAGCTTCAACCAGACGCTTGGCCACAGTGGCACGAACGCGGGTCATCGGAACGCGCTTCTCGACGCGATCGCCAGCGGCGAACACAGGAGCAGCAGCCGATGGCGCAGCAGCCTTGGCAGGTGCAGCGGCCGGAGCAGCTTTCTTGGCTTCAACAGCGGCAACCACGTCTTCCTTGGTTACACGGCCATCTTTACCGGTGCCTTTGACGGACGCCAGGTTGATGCCGTTTTCTTCAGCCAGTTTGCGTGCAGCAGGAGCGGCGATAGCGTCTTCGTCGGTGCCGGCAGCAGGTGCAGCGGCAGCTTGGGCAGCGGCCGGAGCAGCAGCGGCAGCCGGAGCAGCGGCAGCAGCGCCGCCCGCCTCGATGGAGCCCAGGACTTCGTCGGACAGAACGGTGTCGCCTTCGTTCTTGACGATTGCGCCCAGTACGCCGTCGGCGGTAGCCAGAACTTCCAGTACGACTTTGTCAGTTTCGATGTCGACGATCAGGTCGTCACGCTTGACGGCGTCGCCCGGTTGCTTGTGCCAGGTGGCAACGGTGCCATCGGCAACCGATTCCGGGAAAGTGGGGGCTTTGATCTCGATAGCCATTATCTGTAGTTCCTTAAATTCGGTTTCAGGTGCGCGAAGGCGTTAAACGGTAAACGCGGCTTGCAGCAGTTTTTCCTGCTGCTCGGCGTGCATCGATGCGTAACCACAAGCAGGTGCAGCAGAGGCATCACGGCCCGCGTACTCGAGTACGAGAGATTTATCGTGTTTGCCAACGATGCGGCGCATGTGGTGCTGGCTGCAGTACCAGGCACCCTGGTTCATCGGCTCTTCCTGACACCAAACGATATGTTTGAGGTTGGTGTAAGGAGCCAGGACTTCAATCAAGTCGTCCTCAGGGAATGGGTACAGCTGCTCGATACGCACGACGGCGATATCGTCACGGCCTTCGGCACGGCGTTTTTCCAGCAGGTCGTAGTAGACCTTGCCGCTGCACAGAACAACGCGCTCGACCTTTTTCGGGTCCAGTACATCGATTTCCGGGATCACGGTCTGGAACGAACCTTCGGCCAGATCTTCCAGCGTCGAGATGGCCAGCTTGTGGCGCAGCAGCGACTTCGGAGTCAGGACGATCAACGGTTTGCGCAGCGGACGAATCACCTGACGACGCAGCAAGTGGTAGATCTGAGCCGGCGTAGTCGGTACCGCTACCTGAATGTTGTGCTCGGCGCACAGCTGCAGGTAACGCTCCAGACGAGCCGAAGAGTGCTCAGGACCCTGACCTTCATAACCGTGCGGCAGCAGCATGGTCAGACCGCACAGACGGCCCCACTTGTGCTCGCCACTGGTGATGAACTGGTCGATAACCACTTGGGCACCGTTGGCGAAGTCGCCGAACTGGGCTTCCCAGATCACCAGCGCATCCGGCGTGGTGGTCGAGTAACCGTATTCGAACGCCAGAACGGCTTCTTCCGACAGGAACGAGTCGTACAGGTCAAAACGTGGCTGACCGTCGTACAGGTGCTGCAGCGGAATGTAAGTGCCAGCATCTTTCTGGTTGTGCAGAACAGCGTGACGGTGCGAGAACGTACCGCGGCCGATGTCCTGACCGGTCATGCGAATCGGGTGACCTTCGAACGCCAGGGTCGCGTACGCCATGGTTTCGGCGTAACCCCAGTTGATCGGCAGGCCGCCGGCTTGCATCTTCTGACGGTCTTCGTAGATTTTCGAGACCTGGCGCTGAACCACGAAGCCATCCGGAATTTCCAGCAGCTTGGCGGACAGTTCCTGCAGGGTCTTGAGGTCGAAACGAGTGTCGTGACGCGCGGTCCAGGCGTGGCCCAGATACGGACGCCAGTCCACGAACAACTCTTTGTTCGGCTCTTTGACCAGGCTTTTTACTACATGCAGACCGTTGTCCAGCGCGTTGCGGTATTCGTCGACTTTCGCCTGAACACGCTCAGCGTCGAGCACACCGCTCTGGGTCAGACTGTCAGCGTACAGCTCACGGGTGGTGCGCTGTTTGGTGATCTGCTGATACATCAGAGGCTGGGTGCCGCTTGGCTCGTCAGCTTCGTTGTGGCCGCGACGACGGTAGCAGACTAGGTCGATCACCACGTCACGCTTGAACTGCATGCGGTAGTCGATGGCCAGCTGAGTCACGAACAATACGGCTTCCGGATCATCACCATTCACATGGAGGATCGGCGCCTGGATCATTTTCGCAACGTCGGTCGCGTACTCGGTGGAACGCGAGTCCAGCGGGTTGCTGATGGTGAAACCAACCTGGTTGTTGATCACGATGTGCACGGTACCGCCGGTCTTGAAACCGCGGGTCTGCGACATCTGGAAGGTTTCCATCACCACACCCTGGCCGGCAAATGCCGCGTCGCCGTGGATGGAGATTGGCAGAACCTTCTCACCGGTAGGGTCGTTACGACGATCCTGACGGGCGCGAACCGAACCCTCGACCACCGGGGAAACGATTTCCAGGTGGGACGGGTTGAACGCCATGGCCAGGTGAACTTCACCACCGGTGGTCATCACGTTGGACGAGAAGCCCTGGTGGTATTTAACGTCACCGGAACCCAGCTCGACCTTCTTCTTGCCTTCGAACTCGTCGAACAGCTCGCGCGGGTTTTTGCCGAAGGTGTTGACCAGCACGTTGAGACGGCCACGGTGGGCCATGCCGATCACGACTTCCTTGGTGCCATACGAACCGGAACGCTGGATCAGTTCGTCGAGCATCGGAATCAGGCTTTCGCCGCCTTCCAGACCGAAACGCTTGGTACCCGGGTATTTGGTGCCCAGGTATTTTTCCAGACCTTCGCCGGCGGTGACGCGCTCGAGCAGGTGGCTCTTGATGTCGGCGGAGTACGTTGGACGGCCGCGCACGCTTTCCAGACGCTGCTGGAACCACTGACGCTGCTCGGAATCGGTGATGTGCGTGAATTCAGCGCCGATGGTGCGGCAATATGTCTGCTGCAACGCTTCGTGAATTTCGCGTAGGCTCGCTTCCTCTTTGCCGATGAACAGGTCGCCGGCACGGAAGGTCGTATCAAGATCGGCATTGGTCAAGCCGTAATGATTGATCGACAGGTCTGCAGGTGCAGGACGCTGCCACAGCCCCAGCGGGTCAAGCTGGGCTGCCTGGTGGCCACGCATACGGTAGGCCTGGATCAATCGCAGCACTTCAACTTGCTTCTTCTCGTGCTCACTGCTCACGCTGCCGGCGGAAACCGGTTGAGCGCGGCGCTGGTTCTTTGCCAGCAGCACGAAATGATCGCGAATTGTGGAGTGCGAAACATCAGTGGCAGAGCCGCCGTCGGCAGGCAGCTTCTGAAAGTAGGTGCGCCACTCTTCTGGCACAGCGTTAGGGTCGTGCAGGTAGAGCTCATAAAGCTCTTCCACATAGGCAGCGTTTCCACCTGAAAGGTAGGCGCTGTTCCACATGCGCTGCATCACGCTTTCTTGCATGCTTGGTCACCCTCGGTTAGGGGAACACCATCGATGTCGACACCGAGCAAACTTGCAGAAGTCCGAATGCAGCGACTAAAACAAGCCACCTAGGATCACACTGATAGTCCGGGTACCAGCCCGGATGCCCCTGCTTGTCTCATTTCTTCAAAATAAGAGCCGCAGCTTATGGCTGCTGCTCTGGTTATAGCCATGACGCGGGTTGAAGCCCGCGCCACAGCCTCTACGGTGCAGCGGTTACAGCAGCTGAATCACACGCCGCTCGAAAGCAGCATGTTACGGATGTGACCGATGGCCTTAGTCGGGTTCAGGCCTTTCGGACATACGTTGACGCAGTTCATGATGCCCCGGCAGCGGAAAACACTGAACGGGTCATCCAGCGAAGCCAGACGCTCGGACGTCTTGGTGTCACGGCTGTCTGCCAGGAAGCGATAAGCTTGCAGCAGTGCGGCCGGACCCAGGAACTTGTCCGGGTTCCACCAGAAGGACGGGCAAGAGGTCGAGCAGCAAGCGCACAGGATGCACTCGTACAGACCGTCAAGCTTTTCACGCTCTTCAGGGGACTGCAGACGCTCGATGGCCGGAGCCGGCGTGTCGTTCTGCAGGAATGGCTTAACCTTCTCGTATTGCTTGTAGAAGATGCTCATATCGACAACCAGGTCACGGATAACCGGCAAACCTGGCAGCGGACGAACGATCAACTTGTTGCCTTTTACGACAGCGGACAACGGCGTGATGCACGCCAGGCCGTTTTTGCCGTTGATGTTCATGCCGTCGGAACCGCAAACACCTTCACGGCAAGAGCGACGATAGGAGAAACCCTCGTCCTGCTCTTTGATCAGGGCCAGCACATCCAGCACCATCAGGTCTTTACCACCGGTATCGACCTGGAATTCCTGCATGAACGGCGCGGCGTCCTGATCAGGGTTGTAACGATAAACGCTGACTTTCAACATGGCGGCCACCCTTAATAAGTCCGAATCTTAGGTTCAAAAGTCGGAACAGTCTTCGGCGAGAAGTTCACGGCACGCTTGGTGACGCGCTTGTCACCCGGGAAGTACAGGGTGTGGCACAGCCAGTTTTCGTCGTCACGATCTTCGAAGTCTTCACGGGCGTGAGCGCCGCGGGACTCTTTACGGACTTCGGCCGCGATGGCAGTGGCTTCAGCGACTTCCAGCAGGTTTTGCAGCTCAAGCGCTTCGATACGTGCAGTGTTGAACGCTTGCGACTTATCGTTGATTTTCACGTTGGCAATACGGGTGCGCAGGTCTGCCAGCTGGGCAATACCTTTCTGCATGTATTCGCCGGTACGGAACACGCCGAAGTAGTTCTGCATGCAGCTTTGCAGCTCGCGACGCAGTGTTGCGACGTCTTCGCCATCGGTACGGCTGTTCAGTGCGTTCAGGCGCGACAGGGCAGCGTCGATATCAGCTTCGGTAGCGTCATCGTATTCGATGCCGTCGGTCAGCGCTTTCTCGAGGTGCAGGCCGGCAGCGCGGCCGAACACCACCAGGTCGAGCAGCGAGTTGCCGCCCAGACGGTTGGCACCGTGAACCGATACGCAAGCCACTTCGCCGACCGCGAACAGACCATGAATGATCTCGTCCTCGCCTTCAGCGTTCTGGGTGATCGCCTGACCATGAATGTTGGTCGGAACACCGCCCATCATATAGTGGCAAGTCGGAACAACCGGAACCGGAGCAACAACCGGGTCAACGTGTGCGAAAGTCTTCGACAGCTCGCAGATGCCTGGCAGACGGCTGTGCAGCACTTCTTCGCCGAGGTGATCGAGCTTGAGCAGCACGTGGTCGCCATTCGGACCGCAACCGTTACCCGCGATGATTTCCTTGACCATCGAGCGGGCAACAACGTCACGACCGGCAAGGTCTTTGGCGTTCGGAGCATAACGCTCCATGAAACGCTCGCCGTGCTTGTTGATCAGGTATCCACCTTCACCACGGCAACCTTCGGTAACCAGTACACCGGCGCCGGCGATGCCGGTCGGGTGGAACTGCCACATTTCAATGTCTTGTACCGGCACGCCAGCACGCAGAGCCATGCCGACGCCGTCACCGGTGTTGATCAGGGCGTTGGTGGTGGAAGCGTAGATACGACCTGCACCGCCGGTTGCCAGAACAGTAGCCTTGGCGCGGATGTAGGTGGTTTCACCGGTTTCGATGCAGATGGCGATCACACCGACGAACTCGCCTTGAGCGTTTTTCACCAGGTCGACAGCGTAGTACTCGTTCAGGAACGTGGTACCGGCTTTCAGGTTGCCCTGATAAAGGGTGTGCAGCAGCGCGTGACCGGTACGGTCGGAAGCGGCGCAAGTACGGGCAGCCTGCCCGCCTTTACCGTAATCCTTCGACTGACCGCCGAACGGACGCTGGTAGATGCGGCCCTGTTCGGTACGCGAGAACGGCATGCCCATGTGGTCCAGCTCGTAAACGGCAGCCGGGCCTTCCTGACACATGTATTCGATAGCGTCCTGGTCACCGATGTAGTCGGAGCCCTTGACGGTATCGTACATGTGCCAGCGCCAGTCATCGTTCGGATCGGCAGACGCGATTGCGCAGGTGATGCCACCCTGAGCCGATACAGTGTGCGAACGAGTCGGGAAAACCTTGGTGATCACGGCAGTCTTGTGACCGCCCTGTGCCAGTTGCAGCGCAGCGCGCATGCCAGCACCGCCACCACCAATAATGATGGCGTCGAAAGAAATCGTTGGAATGTTAGCCATGAATCAGATACCCCAGAGAATCTGCACACCCCAGACGAAGTAAGCGAACATCGCAACGCCGCATACTGCCTGGAAAAGGAAACGTACTGCGGTCGCGGACTTGCCCAGCGCCATTGGCGTCAGGTAGTCGGTCGCGATGGTCCACATGCCGACCCAGGCGTGAGCGCCAAGGGCAACGAGGGCCAGCAGACTGAAGATACGCATCCCGTTGTGGGCGAACAGGCCGTGCCACTGGTCGTAGCCAATGCCCGGATTCGCTGCGAGGTATCCGATCAGGAAGATGAAATAAGCCGCGAGAACAACCGCAGACACACGTTGCGCCATCCAGTCATAGAGGCCCGAACGCGAAAGGTTCGTAACGCTGGTTACCATATCCAAACTCCTGCCAGAACGATCAGCACCACGGAAATGGCGACGATGATTTTCGAGCCCAGGCGGCCGCCTTCCAGCGTCTCACCGATGCCCATGTCCATGATCAAGTGGCGCACACCGGCTACCAGGTGATACAGCAGAGCGGACAGGAGGCCCCATGCTACGAACTTGGCCAGCGGGCTGGTCAAGCATGCCTTCACCTCGGCAAAACCTTCCTCGGAACCCAGGGATTTGCCCAATGCATAAAGCATGAAGCCAAGGCCCAGGAAGAGGATGATGCCGGAAACACGGTGAAGAAACGACGTAACGCCGGTGATGGGGAGTTTGATGGTCCTTAGGTCTAGGTTTACAGGTCGTTGGCTTTTCACGGCTTTTTTTTCACACTGAAGAGCCCCTAACAATCAGGGCAAAGTTGTTGGGGAGTGCACTGGTCAGGTAACCACCACCCAGGGATGCGACCCCCAATAAAGCAGGCCCAAAAGCCCTTGGCGGTCGGTGGCCGAGTATAGACAGTTAGGCTACTAATGACAACGCAATCACCTACCCCAAATAGCGCATTGCACAAGTCGTATAAAAGGCGTAAATGGCAGTCAATTTCGAGGAAAAAGGGCACTTAAAGCCTTCTGGAGCAAGACTTTAGGCAAATTGACATTCGAATTTATCTCACTATAGTGGTGCGGGCCCTGCGTGGGGGGTCTGTCTGATGGTTCAAGCATAAATAGGAGGCCACATGGCTGACAAAAAAGCGCAGTTGATCATCGAGGGCGCAGCCCCCGTCGAGCTGCCCATTTTAACCGGCACCGTTGGTCCCGATGTAATCGATGTTCGGGGCCTGACGGCCACGGGCCGCTTCACTTTCGACCCTGGTTTCATGTCGACCGCCTCGTGCGAATCGAAGATCACCTATATCGACGGCGACAACGGCATTCTGTTGCACCGCGGCTACCCGATCGAACAGCTGGCTGAAAAGTCGGACTACCTGGAAACCTGCTATCTGCTGCTCAACGGCGAACTGCCGACCGCAGAACAGAAGGCCCAGTTCGTCAGCACCGTGAAAAACCACACCATGGTTCACGAGCAGCTGAAAACCTTTTTCAACGGTTTCCGTCGCGACGCCCACCCAATGGCCGTCATGTGCGGCGTAGTCGGCGCCCTCTCGGCCTTCTACCACGACTCCCTGGACATCAATAACCCGCAGCATCGCGAAATCTCCGCGATCCGTCTGGTTGCGAAGATGCCGACCCTGGCAGCGATGGTTTACAAGTACTCCATGGGTCAACCCATGATGTACCCGCGCAACGACCTGACGTACGCGGAAAACTTCCTGCACATGATGTTCAACACGCCGTGCGAGATCAAACCGATCAGCCCGGTGCTCGCCAAGGCCATGGACAAGATCTTCATCCTCCATGCCGACCACGAGCAGAACGCATCGACTTCCACCGTGCGTCTGGCGGGTTCTTCGGGTGCCAACCCGTTCGCCTGTATCGCCGCTGGTATCGCCGCACTGTGGGGCCCTGCCCACGGCGGTGCGAACGAAGCCGTTCTGACCATGCTTGACGAGATTGGCGATGTGTCCAACATCGACAAGTTCATCGCCAAGGCCAAGGACAAGAACGACCCGTTCAAGCTGATGGGCTTCGGTCACCGCGTTTACAAGAACCGCGATCCTCGCGCGACTGTAATGAAGCAGACCTGCGACGAGGTATTGAAGGAACTGGGTATCAACGACGATCCGCAACTCCAACTGGCCATGCGCCTGGAAGAGATCGCCCTGACCGACCCGTACTTCATCGAACGCTCGCTGTACCCGAACGTCGACTTCTACTCGGGGATCATCCTCAAGGCGATCGGCATTCCGACCAGCATGTTCACCGTGATTTTTGCGCTGGCACGTACTGTCGGCTGGATCTCCCACTGGAAAGAAATGCTCTCGAGCCCGTACAAGATTGGCCGTCCGCGCCAGTTGTACACCGGCTACGAGTCGCGTGACATTACCAAGCTGGAAGACCGCAAATAAGATTTGTCTTGCGATAACGTTTTAAGTTGTACCGGGAACGGCCTCTATTTATATAGGGGCCGTTTTTGTTTGTGGCGTTTTTGGGGCATTTGGTTTGGGGGCATATCCGTTTTTGCGGGTGTTGCCGCTGGCGGTTTCGCTCTTACAGCGAGTCACCTTTTCCAAACGCCGAAAAGGTAACCCAAAAGGCTTTGCCCCGGCGTTCGGCACTTCGCTGAGGCTCAGTGTTCCCTCGCTACGGTGTCCATCAGGGGGCATCGCCTACGGTTTGCTTCGCTGCACCTCCTCTCGATGAATGCGGCTGCGCCGCACGGCGCTGCGCGCCTACCCCCTGATGAACACCTACGCTCGGCCTGCCGATGGGGCAAAAAATCAAAAGCCAAAGCCAAAGCCAAAGCCAAAGCCAAAGCCAAAAACAGATCAAAAGATCGCAGCCTTCGGCAGCTCCTACATTGGGAATGGGTGCACCAGCCAGATATTGGTCGGCTGTCAGGCCGCCATCGCGAGCAGGCTCACTCCTACAGAAAATCAAAAGCCAACCGCACGCTTTTCACCACTCAACAGGATGAGCGTTAGCTCGGCTGCAGCTTTTGATCTGCAAGGCGACGTCGGAAGGCTTCGTTCCGGGATTGATCCGGGCGTGGGAGCGCAGCGACCGTTTGGCGAAGCCAAACACAGCGAGAGGAGGTGCAGCGAAGCAAACCGTAGGCGCTGCGCCCGGATCGATCCCGGAGCGAAGGAACCCCGAGCCCCAGCGAGCGGGCCGTACGTAGGAGCAAGCGTTTTTGGTTACTTTTGAGGCGCTTGTCAAAAGTGACCCGCCGTAAGGGCGGAACCCTAAGCCGCCGTCACCGCAGCAACGGATATGTACACGACCCACACCAAAAACACAGTCTGCCCGATAACCGCCCACAAAAAATGCCCCGATCTCTCAACCGGGGCATTCAGAACAACATTACAAAACCATCAAGCGATCAATGCGAAACCGCCCCACTCGCCCCCAACCCCGTCTGCGAACGCACAAACTGAGGGAAGAACAACGCACGTTCCCGGTCCGCAGCCGCCGACTTGTCAGTGATCGAGAAGAACCAGATCCCCACAAACGCAATGATCATCGAGAACAGCGCCGGGTACTCATAAGGGAAGATAGCCTTCTCATGATGCAGAATCTGCACCCAGATGGTCGGGCCGAGAATCATCAGGCCAACAGCGCTGACCAGACCCAACCAGCCACCAATCATCGCCCCACGAGTCGTCAGCTTCTTCCAGTACATCGAAAGCAGCAGTACCGGGAAGTTACAGCTCGCCGCGATCGAGAACGCCAGGCCAACCATGAACGCAATGTTCTGGCTCTCGAAGAGGATGCCCAGACCAATCGCCAGCACCGCCAATGCAATCGTAGTGATCTTCGAAACGCGAATCTCGTCCTTCTCGTTCGCCTTGCCCTTCTTGATCACACTGGCGTAAAGGTCGTGAGAAACCGCCGAAGCACCCGCCAGGGTCAGGCCTGCCACTACAGCGAGGATGGTCGCGAAGGCAACCGCCGAGATGAAGCCAAGGAAGATGCTACCGCCGACCGCGTTGGCCAAATGCACCGCCGCCATGTTGTTGCCGCCCAACAGCGCGCCAGCAGCATCTTTGAAGGCCGGGTTAGTGCTGACCAGCAGGATCGCGCCGAAGCCGATGATGAACGTCAGGATGTAGAAGTAGCCAATGAACCCCGTTGCGTACAGCACGCTCTTACGGGCTTCTTTTGCATCACTCACGGTGAAGAAGCGCATGAGGATGTGCGGCAGGCCAGCGGTACCGAACATCAACGCCAGACCCAGCGAGAATGCCGAAATCGGATCCTTGACCAGACCGCCCGGGCTCATGATCGCTTCGCCTTTGGCGTGCACCTTGATCGCCTCGGAGAACAGCGTGTTGAAGTCGAAGTTGACGTGCTTCATCACCATCAGTGCCATGAACGATGCACCGGACAGCAGCAACACAGCCTTGATGATCTGCACCCAGGTGGTTGCCAGCATGCCGCCGAACAGCACGTACATGCACATCAGCACACCGACCAGAATCACCGCTACGTGGTAATCCAGACCGAACAGCAGCTGGATCAGCTTGCCCGCACCGACCATTTGCGCGATCAGGTAGAACGCCACCACCACCAGCGAACCGCAGGCGGACAGCGAGCGAATCTGGGTTTGCCCGAGGCGGTAGGACGCCACGTCGGCAAAGGTGTATTTACCCAGGTTACGCAGGCGTTCGGCGATCAGGAACAGAATGATCGGCCAGCCCACCAGGAAGCCGATCGAGTAGATCAGGCCATCGTAGCCGGAGGTGAACACCAGCGCGGAAATCCCCAGGAAGGACGCCGCCGACATGTAGTCACCGGCAATCGCCAGACCGTTCTGGAAACCGGTGATCTTGCCGCCCGCCGCATAGTAGTCGGCCGCGGAGTTGTTTTTCTTCGAGGCCCAGTAGGTGATGTACAAAGTGGCGCCGACAAATGCCACGAACATCAGGATCGCAGGAATGTTCAGCGGCTGTTTGGCCACCGCACCGGTCAAGGCATCAGCCGCCCAGGCACCCGGTGCGAAAGCTGCAACGCTCAGTAGAGCCAGTAGACGCCGGATCATTGCTGAGCCTCCTTGAGAATCGCATTGTTCAGGTCGTCGAACTCGCCATTGGCGCGCTTTACGTAGATACCGGTCAGGATGAAAGCCGAAAGAATCAGCCCGACACCGATCGGGATGCCCCAGGTAATGGAGGACTCAGGACTGATCTTCGCGCCCAGAAGATGCGGCCCGTAAGCAATCAGAAGGATGAAACCGGAGTAAAGCCCAAGCATGATCGCCGAAAGAATCCAGGCGAACTTTTCTCGCTTGCTAACCAGTTCCTTGAATCGGGGACTGTTTTGAATCGAGAGGTAAATGCTGTCGTTCATTGTTTTTATCCTCGCAGCACAGATTATTGTTGGAACGATATCCACTGTATGCGGCTGCGAGCCAGGTTCCAGACGACCTTAGTAGTAGAACGCCATGACGTATTCGCCATTCTTGAGCACACACAAAAACTGTGGGAGCTGGCTTACCAGCGATTGCGTCATGCCAGTCGACTGATTAGCCAACTGACAGACCGCTATCGCGGGCAAGCCCGCTCCCACAGGGTTCGCGGTGAAAAAGCTATTTCAGGTTATTTAGTCCAGTCAGCCACGCGCTCCGGGTGCTTGGCTACCCAGGCTTTTGCGGCGGCGTCAGGTTTTGTACCGTCCTGGATCGCCAACATCACTTCGCCGATTTCGTCCTTGGAGGCCCACTGGAAGTTCTTCAGGAACTTCGCCACTTCCGGCGCCTTGGTTTCAAGCTCTTTGCTGCCGATGCTGTTCACGGTTTCAGCTGCACCGTAAACGCCTTTCGGGTCGTCGAGGAAGCGCAGTTTCCACTTGGCGAACATCCAGTGCGGCACCCAACCGGTGACGGCGATGGATTCGTTTTTCTTCTCGGCGCGGGTCAGTTCGGCGATCATGCCGGCGCCGGAACTGGCCTTGAGCGAGTATTTGTCGAGGCCGTAATCCTTGATCGCCTGATCGGTCTTGAGCATCACGCCTGAACCGGCATCGATGCCGACGATGCGATTCTTGAAGGTATCGTCGGTTTTAAGGTCTTCGATGGATTTGGCTTTGACGTACTCCGGCACGATCAGGCCGATTTTTGCATCCTTGAAGTTCGGGCCGTAGTCGACGACCTGATCCTTGTTCTTCGTCCAGTAATCACCGTGGGTCACTGGCAGCCAGGCCGAGAGCATGGCGTCGAGTTTGCCGGTGGCCACACCTTGCCACATGATCCCGGTAGCGACGGCTTGCAGCTTCACGTCGTAGCCGAGTTTCTGCTTGATCACTTCGGCCGCCACATGGGTGGTCGCGACGCTGTCGGACCAGCCGTCAACGTAACCGATGTTCAGGGTCTGTTTTTCAGCGCTGGCGAAAGTGGAGCTCATCGCAAGCGCCAGAGCGGCACCTGCGCTTAAAAGTCGTCGCATCTTCATCGTTACTTCCCCGAAATGCTGCGCCCGACGGATGCCGGGCATCGTCAACGTATTGTTATGGTGCACAGCGCCCCCATCACGCCTCATCGCAAACTCGGCCGGACATCAGTGGAGTACTGACGCTTTCGATCATCAACCTGACGCCCGAGGCGACCTGCTCTGCCTGCGACCTCAAGGCAACGAGAAACGACATTAGAAGGCCATTAACCGCTTCGATATAAATGACGCCAAATAATCCGCCCGAACTTTGCATGTCAAAATCATGCGAGCCACCAACCGCCGGATAAATGCAGGTAACATGCGTCGCTTTGCAGCCACTCGGCCTGACCATGTCCGCGACGTCCCGCTTTGCTTTTCTCCCGTATCTCTTCGCCTGCCTGCTTGGACTGTTTGCCTTCGGCGGCTTCTGGTATGGCCTCGGCAAACCGGTGATCCTGCCGGACGCCGCGACGCCGACGCACAAGCTGCAATGCGCCTCCTACACCCCGTTCGACAAAGACCAGTCACCATTCGACGTACCGTTCAAGTTGCGCCCGGAGCGCATGGACGCCGACCTCGCCCTGCTCGCCACCCGCTTCGAATGCATCCGCACCTACTCGATGTTCGGCCTTGAAGCAATGCCCGATCTGGCGCGCAAACATGGTCTGAAGTTGATGATCGGCGCCTGGGTCAACAGCAACCCGGTAGACACCGAGAAGGAAGTCGACCTGCTCATCGCATCGGCCAACGCCAACCCGGACGTAGTCAGCGCGGTGATCGTCGGCAACGAAGTGTTGCTGCGCAAGGAAGTCACCGGCGGGCAACTGGTGAAACTGATCAACAAGGTCAAAAGTCAGGTCAAACAACCGGTGACCTACGCCGATGTCTGGGAATTCTGGCTCAAGCATCCGGAAGTCGCGCCAGCGGTGGATTTCCTGACCATTCACTTGCTGCCGTACTGGGAAGACGATCCGTCGAATATCGATGCGGCGCTGCAACACGTGGCGCAGGTGCGCCAGGTATTCGGCAACAAGTTCGCGCCCAAGGACGTGATGATTGGCGAAACCGGCTGGCCGAGTGAAGGTCGCCAGCGCGAGACGGCACTGCCGAGCCGGGTCAACGAAGCAAAGTTCATTCGTGGTTTTGTCGCGATGGCCGAGAAAGAAGGCTGGCATTACAACCTGATCGAAGCTTTCGATCAGCCCTGGAAGCGTGCCAGTGAAGGCGCGGTTGGCGGGTATTGGGGGCTGTTCGATGCCGACCGCCAGGACAAGGGCATACTCGCGGGGCCGGTGACGAACGTGCCGCACTGGAAGCAGTGGCTGGCGGTCGGCGGGCTAATTTTCCTTGGCACGCTGTTCCTCGGTGGTCGAGTGCGCAATACGCGCTCGGCACTGGTGCTGCCGCTGTTGGGCGCCCTTGCCGCTTGCTCGATAGGCGCCTGGGGTGATCTGGCATTTGTGACCACCCGCTTTGCCAGCGAATGGCTGTGGGTCGGGTTGCTGACGGCCTTGAATCTGTTGGTGCTGGCGCATGCCGCGCTGACCTTGAGCGCTCGTACGGGCTGGCGTGAACGCATCTTCAATCTGCTGGAACGGCGTGCCGGATGGCTAGTGGCGGCAGCCGGTTTTGCGGCGGCGGTGATGATGCTCGAGATGGTTTTCGATGCGCGCTATCGCAGTTTTGCCAGCATGGCATTTGTGCTGCCGGCGCTGGTTTATCTGTGCCGACCGGTGAGCGTGCCGCGTCGGGAGATTGCGTTGCTGACGTTTATCATCGGAGCCGGCATTGCGCCGCAGTTGTATCTGGAAGGGATGCAGAATCAGCAGGCTTTGGGCTGGGCGCTGGTCAGTGGGTTGATGGTTGTGGCGTTGTGGCGGTGCTTGCGGGTTCGCAGCCGCTGATCCTCAGCGTCTGTACCGGCCTCATCGCTGGCAAGCCAGCTCCCACAGTTTTTTGAGTCGTGCACATATATTGTGTTACCCCATATCCCTGTGGGAGCGGGCTTGCCCGCGATGACTGACTATCAGGCGCTGCGGGATGATCTGACCAGGCGCAATCCGGCAATCACCACAGCAAACACCGCCAGCGTCGTGTTGTACAACGCCAGTGCCGGCAGCCCGAACACCAGCGCCAACACCGCCAACCACCACCCTGCCCGCCCCGGCACGACAAAACCGATCAGCGCACAACCCAGCGCCGCCCAGCCCAATACCTTGAAGTGAATCATCAACCCAAGATTAGCTCGCAACTGACATTCCCAACGGCTGGCCTCATCGACGCAAATCCCCACCCATTTGCCGTCTTCCATGAAGCCATAACGCGCGCCATAACTGGCGGCCAGCCACAATGGCAACAAAACGAGTAACAGAATCACAGGCAAGCGGCGGGACATTAAGCACTCCAGTCTTCGGAAATCGGCGGCCAGCTTAATCCGCCGCCAACCATACGCAAGCAATAACAACAGTTAACTAGTCATTCAATCAGTGCAAAGTGTATCGTCCAGCTACTATTACTCCGAATTCTGCCTGTTTGGTGCCGCGGCATGGCACTTTGGCGCAAACCCGGTGGTCATAGCCTGCGAACTTCATTCGGCACCTTCCTCTTAGGGATCTCGTCATGCTCCATTCCTTGCGCTTCGCCGCGCTGTTCAGCGGCCTTATTTTGAGTGCGTCCGCACTGGCGGTGGATATCGACGCCGCCAGTTATGGCTACCCTCTGACCAACCCGTTCGAGGCGACCATCGCCACGACTCCGCCGGACTTGCGCCCGGAGCTGCCGCTGGATGACGACATCAATCAGTCGGACCGCAGCGTCACCCTGCGTCCGGAGCGCGAGTTCATCCTGCCGGACAACTTCTGGCCGGTGAAGAAGCTGACCTACCGCATCGCCGAACAGGACAAACCCGCACCGCTGATCTTCCTGATCGCCGGCACTGGTGCGCGCTTCGACAGCACGCTCAATGAATACCTGAAAAAGCTTTACTACAAAGCCGGCTACCACGTCGTGCAGCTGTCTTCACCGACCAGTTTCGACTTCATCAGCGCTGCGTCTCGCTTCGCTACGCCGGGCATTACCAAAGAAGACGCCGAAGACATGTACCGGGTGATGCAGGCCGTGCGGGCGCAAAACCCGAATGTGCCGGTCACTGACTATTACCTCACCGGTTATAGCCTCGGTGCGCTGGATGCCGCATTCGTCGCACACCTGGACGAGACCCGCCGCAGCTTCAACTTCAAGAAAGTCCTGCTGCTCAATCCGCCGGTCAATCTCTACACCTCGATCACCAACCTCGACAAACTCGTGCAGACCGAGGTTAAAGGCATCAACAACAGCACCACCTTCTATGAACTGGTGCTGGCCAAGCTGACCCGCTACTTCCAGCAGAAAGGCTACATTGATCTCAATGACGCCCTGCTTTATGACTTCCAGCAGTCCAAGCAGCATCTGAGCAACGAGCAGATGGCGATGCTGATCGGCACGTCGTTCCGCTTCTCGGCAGCCGACATTGCCTTTACCTCGGACCTGATCAACCGTCGCGGCCTGATCACCCCGCCGAAATTCCCGATCACTGAAGGCACCAGCCTCACGCCGTTCCTCAAGCGTGCGCTGCAATGCGACTTCGATTGCTACCTGACCGAACAGGTCATTCCGATGTGGCGCGCGCGCACCGACGGCGGCAGCCTGCTGCAACTGATCGACCAGGTCAGCCTGTACGCACTCAAGGATTACCTGCACGACAGCCCGAAAATCGCCGTGATGCACAACGCCGACGACGTGATCCTCGGCCCGGGCGACCTCGGTTTCCTGCGCAAGACTTTCGGCGATCGCCTGACCGTTTACCCACTGGGCGGCCATTGCGGCAACATTAACTACCGCGTCAACAGCGACGCGATGCTGGAGTTCTTCCGTGGCTAAATATCTCCTGCTGGTAGCAGCGTTCCTCTGTGCAGGCGTGGCCCAGGCCGACAACAGCAAAGCCAATGCACCGGTGGTGGTCGACAGCGACGGCTTCAAGGAACCGCTGACCAAACTCAAATTCAACCCGGGCCTGGACCAGCGTGAATTCGAACGTTCGACGCTCAATGCGCTGGCCGTCTATGACCCGCTTGAGTCGTGGAACCGTCGGGTTTACCACTTCAACTATCGCTTCGACCAGTGGGTGTTTCTGCCTGTAGTCGATGGCTATCGTTACGTCACGCCAAGCTTCCTGCGCACCGGAGTGAGCAACTTCTTCAACAACCTTGGCGATGTGCCGAACCTGGTCAACAGCCTGCTGCAGTTCAAAGGCCAGCGCTCGATGGAAACCACCGCGCGGCTGTTGCTCAACACCACGATCGGCATCGCCGGCCTTTGGGACCCGGCCACCGCCATGGGCCTGCCACGCCAGAGCGAAGACTTCGGTCAGACTCTGGGCTTCTACGGCGTACCGGGCGGCGCCTACTTCGTGCTGCCAATCTTCGGCCCGTCGAACATCCGCGACACCGCAGGCCTGGCCGTGGACTACACCGCCGAATCGGCGATCAACTTCCTCAACGTCTCGGAAGTCAGCTCCAACCACCCGGAAGTCTGGGCCCTGCGCGCGGTGGACAAGCGCTACCAGACCGGCTTCCGCTACGGTCAGCTGAACTCACCGTTCGAGTACGAGAAAGTGCGCTACGTGTACACCGAGTCGCGCAAGTTGCAGATTGCCGAGTAGATTCGGCAGGTACAAAAAAGGCCATTCGATGCGAGTCGAATGGCCTTTTTCATGAAGATCAAAGGATCGCAGCCTGCGGCAGCTCCTACATTGGGAGGATGTACACCCTGTAGGAGCTGCCGCAGGCTGCGATCTTTTTAGCCTTTCACAGCTTTCCAGATCTTGCCGACTACCGACACAACCGCCAGCACCACCGCACCGGCAATAATCCCCGCTACGCCATTGAGCAACACCGGCACCACAAACCCCGCGCTGCCCGCCGCTGCGCCAATGCCTTCAATCCAGTGGTGAACCACCGGCACGCCGTGGGTCAGGATGCCGCCGCCGACCAGGAACATCGCCGCCGTGCCGATCACCGACAAGGCCTTCATCATGTAGGGCGCGGCGACCAGAATGCCGTTGCCGATTTTTTTGGCCATTTGCCCAGGCTTCTGGGTCAGCCACAGACCGAGGTCGTCGAGCTTGACGATGCCGGCCACCAGGCCATAAACACCGACGGTCATGACGATGGCGATGCCGGACAGTACGATCACTTGCTGGGTCAGCGGGGCGCCGGCCACGGCACCCAGAGTGATGGCGATGATTTCTGCCGAAAGGATGAAGTCGGTGCGGATCGCGCCTTTGATTTTGTCCTTCTCGAACGCCACCAGATCAGTTTCCGGATCGGCAACGGCTGCGCTCAGTTGCGCATGATCCGCGTCATCTTCAGCCTTGCTGTGCAGAAATTTGTGCGCGAGCTTTTCGAAACCTTCGAAACACAGATACGCACCACCGACCATCAACAGCGGCGTGACCAGCCACGGCACGAACGCACTGATCGCCAGCGCCGACGGCACCAGAATCAGTTTGTTGAGGAACGAACCCTTGGCCACCGCCCACACCACGGGAATTTCCCGCTCGGCGCGCACGCCGGAGACCTGCTGGGCGTTGAGCGCCAAATCATCGCCGAGCACCCCGGCGGTCTTCTTGGCGGCCATTTTGGTCATCAACGCAACGTCATCCAGAACGGCGGCGATATCGTCAATCAGCACCAGCAAACTGCTTCCTGCCATGAATCCTGTTTCCTTCTATGTATGAATGTTGCGAAGCATAACGCGACCGCAGGCCACATGGGGCATTGTTGAGCGCTGCGCGAGGCCGGTGCTACCATGCGCAACCGCCAGAACAGGCAAGGAACCACCGGGTTTATGAGCACAATCCGCGAGCGCAACAAAGAACTGATCCTGCGTGCTGCCAGTGAGGAGTTTGCCGACAAGGGCTTCGCTGCGACCAAAACCAGCGACATCGCCGCGAAGGCAGGATTGCCCAAGCCCAACGTCTACTACTACTTCAAATCCAAGGAAAACCTCTACCGCGAGGTGTTGGAAAGCATCATCGTGCCGATCTTGCAGGCTTCGACTCCGTTCAACGCGGACGGCGTGCCGAGCGAAGTGCTCAGCGGCTACATCCGCTCGAAGATTCGCATCTCGCGCGACCTGCCCTTCGCCTCCAAGGTATTCGCCAGCGAAATCATGCACGGCGCCCCGCACCTGAGCGCCGACCTGGTCGAGCAGCTCAACGGCCAGGCCAAGCACAACATCGACTGCATCCAGACCTGGATCGACCGCGGCCAGATCGCCCCGATCGACCCCAACCACCTGATGTTCAGCATCTGGGCCGCGACCCAGACCTACGCCGACTTCGACTGGCAGATCTCGGCGATCACCGGCAAGGACAAGCTGGATGAAGCCGATTATGAAGCGGCGGCGCAGACGATTATTCGGTTGGTGTTGAAGGGGTGTGAGCCGGACTGAGACACCGCGATGCGGCTATCGCGAGCAGGCTCACTCCTACATTTGGAATGCATTCACCTGTAGGAGTGAGCCTGCTCGCGATCAAGGCGACTCGGTGCCGGTTCAAACCCAAATGGCATCCCACAACGGATAGTCGCCTAGCTTCTCAACCAATCCTGCCCGCAATGGATTGGCCACGACATATCTCGCCATCTTCACCAGATCCTCTTCCCGCCGTAGCGCCCGATCATGGAACCCTCTCTGCCAGAGACTGATATTTCGCCCGGTACGCTGCTTGACCGCTTTGGTACTCATCGATTTGGTCTTCTGCATCAATTCGCTCAAAGAGCCCTGCTGCAATTCAATCAACCAATGAAAATGATCCGGCATGACCACCCACGCCAGTGAGTTTGCCAAGCCGAGATTCTGCGCATTTCGAAATTGATCGACGACCAGCCTGCCCAAGGCAAATTCCTTGAAAACCGGTGCCCGGTTCAGTGTGTTTGTGGTCAACAGGTAGATACGATTGGCTTCGCCATAGCGCCCGGCTCGTAATCGGTGTGCAGCAGGTAGATCCGGCATTCCTTTGCCTCCCGTGACAATGTCAGAGGAAGACTAGTTCTGTGGATTCAGGTAGGTTGAGCAAACTGTTGGCCGGATGTGTCCAGGAGATTGCAATCGCGAGCAGGCTCACTCCTACAGGGGGTTTGAGTGTTCAGACATTTTGTATCCGACCACAAACCCTGTAGGAGTGAGCCTGCTCGCGATAGCGGTTAATCAGTCATCACCAATCAAGCAACCACCCCCGCATCCGCCTTCAAATCCAGCGCCTGCACCGCTTTGATCGCCACCTGTTCATCAACATCCGACAGGTCGCCGCTAATGCCGATCGCACCCAACACCTCCCCCGCCTGATCGCGGATCAACACTCCACCCGGTGCCGGCACGACGCTGCCCTGGCCCATGCTGTTGAGTGCCGCGAAGAACGCCGGGCGTTGTTGAGCATCCACTGCCAGCAGGCGTGAACCCTTGCCCAGCGCAATCGCGCCCCAGGCTTTGCCGATGGCGATCTGCGGGCGCAGCAGGCTGGCGCCGTCTTCGCGTTGCAGGGCGATCAAGTGCCCGCCCGTATCGAGTACCGCGATGGTCAACGGCGCGGCATTGATGCCCCGCCCTGCGTTGATGGCTTCGTTGACCAGGTTGACTGCGACTTTCAAGGTTAAAGCGCTCATGGTGCCGTCCTCATTTTGTTATAGGGAAAGTCGTGGAGCTGCGCTTGAATGCCGCAGTCCGATGCAAACAAATAGAACACAATGAGTTATTTTTTTGTATACAATAATTCTCGAAAAGCGCCACATGCGACGAAAAGCCACAGCAGAACCGGCTTCCGACGAATGAAACAGTCGCTTGAGAAAATGGATTGACCTGCGCCGTCCGCCGTGAATACACTCTGCGCAAAGCCACTTGTATACAATTACAAAACGTAAAGAGGCACAAAACCATGAGCAAAATGAGAGCAATCGAAGCCGCCGTTCTGGTGATGCGCCGTGAAGGGGTTGATACCGCTTTTGGCATTCCGGGCGCTGCCATCAACCCGCTGTACTCCGCCTTGCAGAAAGTCGGTGGCATCGATCACGTCCTTGCTCGCCACGTTGAAGGCGCCTCGCACATGGCCGAGGGCTACACCCGCACCAAGGCCGGCAACATCGGCGTGTGCATCGGGACTTCCGGCCCTGCCGGTACCGACATGGTCACCGGGCTCTACAGCGCCTCGGCCGACTCGATTCCAATCCTCTGCATTACCGGCCAGGCACCCCGCGCCCGTATGCACAAGGAAGACTTCCAGGCTGTCGACATCACCAGCATCGTCAAGCCAGTCACCAAGTGGGCAACCACTGTGCTGGAACCGGGCCAAGTGCCTTACGCGTTCCAGAAAGCGTTCTTTGAAATGCGCTCCGGCCGTCCAGGCCCAGTGCTGATCGACCTGCCGTTCGACGTGCAGATGGCCGAAATCGAATTCGATATCGACGCTTACCAGCCACTTCCACTGGCCAAGCCGACCGCTACCCGCGTTCAGGTCGAGAAGGCTTTGGCCCTGCTTGACCAGGCCGAGCGTCCATTGCTGGTGGCCGGTGGTGGCATCATCAACGCCGACGCCAGTGATCTTTTGGTCGAGTTCGCTGAACTGACCGGCATCCCGGTCATCCCGACCCTGATGGGCTGGGGCACCATCCCTGACGATCACCCGTTGATGGTCGGTATGGTGGGTCTGCAGACTTCGCACCGCTACGGCAACGCCACCATGCTCAAATCCGACGTGGTGCTGGGTATCGGTAACCGTTGGGCCAACCGTCACACCGGTTCGGTTGACGTCTACACCGAAGGTCGCAAGTTCATTCACGTCGACATCGAAGGCACGCAGATCGGCCGTGTATTCACACCGGACCTGGGCATCGTGTCCGACGCCGCTGCCGCGCTGACCGTGTTCATCGAAGTCGCCCGTGAGTGGCAAGCCGCGGGCAAGCTGAAAAACCGCAGTGCCTGGCTGCAGGATTGCCAGCAGCGCAAAGCCAGCCTGCACCGCAAGACCCACTTCGACAACGTGCCGGTCAAACCGCAGCGCGTGTATGAAGAGATGAACCAGGTGTTCGGCAAAGACACCTGCTACGTCAGCACCATTGGTCTGTCGCAGATTGCCGGCGCGCAGTTCCTGCACGTCTACAAGCCGCGTCACTGGATCAACTGCGGCCAGGCAGGTCCGTTGGGCTGGACCATTCCGGCAGCACTGGGCGTGGTCAAGGCCGATCCGAGCCGTAAAGTCGTGGCCCTGTCGGGGGACTATGATTTCCAGTTCATGATCGAAGAACTGGCGGTCGGCGCTCAGTTCAAACTGCCTTACATCCACGTCGTGGTGAACAACTCGTACCTGGGCCTGATTCGTCAGGCACAGCGCGGGTTTGAAATGGACTACTGCGTGCAACTGTCCTTCGACAACTTGAACGCGCCGGAACTCAACGGTTACGGTGTTGACCACGTCGCAGTCGCCGAAGGCCTCGGTTGCAAGGCACTGCGTGTGTTCGAACCATCGGAAATCGCCCCTGCCCTGCGCAAGGCCGAACAGATGATCGAAGAGTTCAAGGTGCCGGTGATCGTCGAGATCATTCTGGAGCGTGTGACCAACATCTCCATGGGTACCGAGATCAACGCCGTCAACGAATTCGAAGACCTGGCGCTGGTCGGCAACGATGCGCCAACGGCGATTTCGATGCTTGATTGATCCGCAGGTTTGATGCCTCTGTAGGAGCTGCCGCAGGCTGCGATCTTTTGATCTTGGGTTTTGAAGATCGAGATCAAAAGATCGCAGCCTGCGGCAGCTCCTACACGGGCCATCAACATTAATTTGCAACGGGAGACCACCATGCCGCGTTTCGCAGCCAACCTGTCCATGCTGTTCACCGAACAGGATTTCCTTGCCCGTTTCGACGCCGCCGCCAAGGCTGGTTTCAGTGGTGTTGAATACCTGTTCCCGTACGACTTCAGCTCTGCCGAAATCAAGACCAGGCTCGACGCCAACGGCCTGACCCAAGTGCTGTTCAACCTGCCGGCCGGTGACTGGGCCAAGGGCGAGCGCGGTATCGCGTGCCTGCCGGACCGGGTTGAAGAGTTCCGCGCCGGGGTCGATCTGGCGATTGCTTACGCACAAGTGCTGGGCAACACCCAGATCAACTGCCTGGCCGGTATCCGTCCGCAGGGAGTTGACGATGCCACCGTTGAAAAGACCTTTGTCGCCAACCTCAAGTACGCCGCCGACAAGCTGCAAGCGGCGGGCATCAAACTGGTGATGGAAGCCATCAACACCCGTGACATTCCGGGCTTCTACCTGAACAACACGGCGCAAGCCCTGTCGATTCGCGAACAGGTCGGCAGCGCCAATCTGTTCCTGCAATACGACATCTATCACATGCAAATCATGGAAGGCGATCTGGCCCGCACCCTGCAATCGCACCTGGGCGAGATCAACCATGTGCAGCTCGCGGACAACCCGGGGCGTAACGAGCCGGGCACTGGCGAGATCAACTATCGCTTCCTGTTCGAACACCTCGACCGCATCGGATATCAGGGTTGGGTGGGCTGCGAGTACAAGCCGCTGACCACTACTGAAGCGGGTCTGGGCTGGTTAAAAACCCACAACGCAATCTAATCAAACACATCACCCCTGTAGGAGCTGCCGCAGGCTGCGATCTGTTGATCTTGATCTTCAAAAGCAACATCAAAAGATCGCAGCCTGCGGTAACTCCTACAGGGGGCAAGACAAAAACAAGAGGATTTTCTCATGGCTAAAATCGGATTTATCGGCACCGGCATCATGGGCCACCCAATGGCGGCGAACCTGCAGAAAGCCGGTCACAGCCTGTTCCTGTCGGCGCATCACGACGCCGCACCTGCCGACCTGGTTGCCGCTGGCGCCGTCGCTCTGGCCAACCCGCGCGAAGTCGCGCAGGAAGCTGAATTCATCATCGTCATGGTCCCGGATACCCCGCAGGTCGATGACGTGCTGTTCCGCGCCGACGGTGTTGCGGCCGGCATCAGCAAAGGCAAAATCGTCATCGACATGAGCTCGATCTCGCCGACCGCCACCAAGGCTTTCGCGGCGAAGATCAACGAGAAAGGCGCGCAATACCTCGACGCACCAGTGTCCGGCGGTGAAGTCGGCGCCAAAGCCGCGACCCTGAGCATCATGATCGGTGGCGACGCCGATGCCTTTGAACGCGCATTGCCGCTGTTCCAGGCCATGGGCAAGAACATCACCCTGGTCGGTGGCAATGGCGACGGTCAGACCGCCAAGGTTGCCAACCAGATCATCGTTGCCCTGAACATTCAGGCTGTCGCCGAAGCACTGCTGTTCGCTTCGAAAAACGGTGCGGATCCAGCCAAGGTGCGTGAAGCGCTGATGGGTGGTTTCGCCTCGTCCAAGATTCTCGAAGTGCACGGCGAGCGCATGATCAAAGGCACCTTCGATCCAGGCTTCCGCATCAGCCTGCACCAGAAGGACCTGAACCTGGCCCTGCAAGGCGCCAAGGAGCTGAACATCAACCTGCCGAACACCGCCAACGCCCAGCAAGTGTTCAGCACCTGCGCGGCCATCGGTGGCAGCAACTGGGACCACTCGGCGCTGATCAAGGGTCTGGAACACATGGCCAACTTCTCGATTCGCGACAAGAAATAATCTGCGCCTATGACTCGCTCCCTGTGGGAGCGGGCTTGCCCGCGATGGCATCAACTCGGTCTGCCTGAATGACCGCGGCGCCTGAATCGCTGGCAAGCCAGCTCCCACAAGGACCGCGTCGCTACACCGTTGTCGCTTTATCCCAATAACAAGAATTCCGGGAGCCCGCCATGTCGGTCGATCCGCAACAACTGCTGCGCGAGCTGTTTGCCACAGCCATCGACGCGGCTCATCCGCAGCAAGTCCTCGAAGCCCATCTGCCAGCCGACCGCACCGGTCGGGTGATCGTCATCGGCGCCGGCAAAGCCGCCGCTGCCATGGCGCAAGTGGTCGAGCGCTGCTGGGAAGGTGAAGTCACAGGCCTGGTTGTGACCCGTTACGGTCACGGCGCCCCGTGCGAAAAAATCGAAGTGGTCGAGGCCGCGCATCCGGTGCCCGACGCCGCCGGTCTGGCCGTAGCCAAACGCGTGCTGGAACTGGTCAGCAACCTGAGCGAAGACGACCGCGTGATCTTCCTGCTGTCCGGTGGCGGCTCTGCCCTGCTCGCCCTGCCAGCCGCAGGCATCACGCTCGCCGACAAGCAGTCGATCAACAAAGCCCTGCTCAAATCCGGCGCGACCATCGGCGAGATGAACTGCGTGCGCAAGCACCTCTCGGCGATCAAGGGCGGCCGCCTCGGCAAGGCCTGCTGGCCGGCAACTGTTTACACCTATGCGATTTCCGATGTACCAGGCGACCTCGCCACGGTCATCGCTTCCGGCCCGACCGTGGCCGACCCGAGCACGTCAGCCGAAGCGCTGGCGATCATCAAACGCTACGGCATCGAGATCCCGGCGTCGGTACGCACCTGGCTGCAAAGCCCCGAGTCGGAAACCGTCAAACCCGGCGACCCGAGCCTGGCGCGCAGTCATTTCCAGTTGATCGCCCGTCCGCAGCAATCGCTGGATGCCGCCGCGGTGAAATGCCGTCAGGCCGGTTTCAGCACGCTGATCCTCGGCGACCTGGAAGGTGAGTCGCGCGAAGTGGCGAAAGTCCACGCCGGCATCGCCCGCCAGATCATCAATCACGGCCAGCCATTGGCGGCGCCGTGCGTGATTCTCTCCGGCGGCGAAACCACCGTGACCGTGCGCGGCAATGGCCGTGGCGGCCGCAATGCCGAATTCCTCCTGAGCCTGACCGACAGCCTAAAGGGCCAGCCCGGCGTCTACGCCTTGGCCGGTGACACTGACGGCATCGACGGCTCGGAAGACAACGCCGGCGCCATCATGACCCCGGACAGCTACGCCCGCGCCGCCGCCCTTGGCCTGAGCGCCAGCGACGAGCTGGATAACAACAACGGCTACGGCTACTTCCAGGCACTCGATGCGCTGATCGTCACCGAGCCGACCCGCACCAACGTCAACGACTTCCGCGCCATCCTGATCCTTGAGAACTCTAAATCATGACGCCTGATAAAAAGGTCAAAATCCTCGCCACCCTCGGGCCTGCGGTCGATGGCATTGACGCTATCCGCGAACTGGTCGAGGCCGGGGTCAATATCTTCCGCCTCAACTTCAGCCACGGTGATCACGCCGACCACGCCAAGCGCTATCAGTGGATCCGCGAAGTCGAGCGCCAGCTCAACTATCCGCTGGGCATTCTGATGGACCTGCAAGGGCCGAAACTGCGCGTCGGCAAATTCGCTGACGGCAAGGTGCAGTTGCATCGCGGTCAGGCATTCCGTCTCGATCTGGACGCGACACCGGGCGATGAGCGCCGGGTCAATCTGCCCCATCCGGAGATTATCGAAGCGCTGGAAGCGGGCATGGATCTGCTGCTCGACGACGGCAAACTGCGCCTGCGCGTGGTGACCAAATACGCCGACGCGATCGACACCACCGTGCTCAATGGCGGCGAACTGTCGGATCGCAAAGGTGTGAACGTGCCACAAGCGGTGCTCGAACTCAGCCCGTTGACCGCCAAGGATCGCCGCGATCTGAGCTTCGGCCTGGAACTGGGTGTGGATTGGGTCGCGCTGTCGTTTGTGCAGCGCCCGCAAGACATTCTCGAAGCCCGCGCGCTGATCGGCGACAAGGCGTTTTTGATGGCGAAAATCGAGAAGCCGTCGGCGGTTGAGCAACTGCGTGAAATCGCCGAACTGAGCGACGCGATCATGGTGGCTCGCGGTGATCTTGGCGTGGAAGTGCCGGCCGAGAGCGTGCCGCAGATTCAGAAAAACATCATCACCACCTGCCGCGAACTCGGCAAACCTGTCGTCGTCGCGACGCAAATGCTCGAGTCGATGCGCTTCTCCCCTGCCCCGACTCGCGCCGAAGTCACCGACGTCGCCAACGCCGTGGCCGAAGGCGCCGATGCGGTGATGCTGTCGGCGGAAACCGCGTCCGGCGAGTACCCGCTGGAAGCCGTGCAGATGATGAGCAAGATAATCCGCCAGGTTGAAAACGGTCCGGATTATCAGACGCAACTGGACGTCAGTCGGCCGAAGGCTGAGGCCACCGTTTCCGATGCAATCAGCTGCGCGATCCGGCGCATCAGCAACGTGTTGCCGGTAGCCGTTTTGGTCAACTACAGCGAGTCGGGCGCATCGAGCCTGCGTGCATCGCGGGAACGGCCGAAAGCACCGATCCTCAACCTGACGCCGAACCTGCAGACCGCGCGCCGTTTGAGCGTGGCATGGGGCATTCACTCGGTGGTCAACGATCGCCTGCGTCAGGTCGATGAGGTGTGTTCGACAGCGCTGGAAATCGCTCAAGCGCAGGGTATGGCTGAGCGTGGCGACACGCTGCTGATTACCGCGGGCGTGCCGTTTGGGCAGCCGGGGTCGACGAACTCGCTGCGGATCGAAACATTGATCTAAGCAACACTTCTGCTCTTAACAACAGTTTCGATGTAAGTACAAAAACCTGTGGTGAGGGGATTTATCCCCGACTGGCTGCGCAGCAGTCATCGCTTTTGGGGGCCGACGGTTTTCACAGAAAAACCGCATTCACCGACTAGGGGCTGCTTCGCAGCCCATCGGGGATAAATCCCCTCGCCACAGTTACTCGCAAGACCTTTTGATTTTCCAACTGCCCAGATTTTTTCGACATGCCTGCCAGACATTTCAATACCCACTGCCCCGACTGGGCCGAGGCTTTGCTCAACGGTTTCAGTCAGATATTTCTCCAGCGCCATCCACTGTGCGGCCTGCTGTGTCTGCTGGCGATCCTGCTGACCGCGCCTGTGCTGTTCGCCGGTGCGCTGCTGGGCGCCGTCGCCGGATTGTTGACTGCGCAACGGCGCAACTACGCCAAGGCTGATCGCCAGGCCGGGTTGTTCAGTTACAACGGTGTTCTGCTCGGCTTGTTGCTGAGCCTCTATTTCCCTTGGTCACCGCTGCTGCCGCCGCTGATTCTTGCCGCCGGCGGCTTAAGCGCGATGCTCACGCAACAATGGCTCAAACATGTGTACCGCAACCGATCCATACCGGCCTACACCTCGCCGTTCGTGGCCATGAGTTGGGTGTTACTGCTGTTCGCCGAACCGTCGGCGCCGATGGCTCACGTCGAGATGAACCTGCTCAATCTGCTCGCTGCCGAGTTCAAAGGGCTCGGTCAGGTGATGTTCCTCGGGCATCCATTGGCCGGGGTGTTGATTGCCATCGGTTTGCTGATCGCTGATCGCCGCGCTTTTGCCTGGGCACTGCTGGCTTCTGCAATCGGTCTCGCGTCCAGTTTGCTGCACCACGAAACCGGTTCCGCGCTGCTGGGCCTGGGCAGCTACAACGCCGTACTCGCCGCCCTCGCCTTCAGTGCTCAACGCGAACAACCGTGGTTGCCCTTGCTCGGCATCGTCCTGGCATTGCTGATCACACCGCTGTTCGCCGCCATGGGGCTGGCCACATTGACCGCGCCGTTCATCCTGGCCTGCTGGCTGATCCGCGCCGGTATCCAGATGCTTGGCAAAGCCAACGTCGACAGCACGCCTTGCGCTCAAGGGGAGAATCAACCTAGGCTGCGCTGATCTTTGATTCAGGCATTATTCATGGACAGCAGCAGCAACTGGCGTGAACGGCTTTACGTCATGATTTTCCAGAGCGACACCCTCGCCGGGCGGCGCTTCGACGGCATTTTGCTGTTGATCATCCTCGCCAGCCTGGTGATCGTGATGCTCGACAGCATCGACAGCATTCACCAGAACTACGCCAACGTGCTGGCCTACATCGAGTGGGGTTTCACGATCATCTTTCTCGGTGAGTACATCCTGCGTCTTTACTGTTCGCCCAAGCCGCTGCGCTATGCCTTCAGTTTTTACGGGTTGGTGGATTTGCTGGCGATCGTGCCGGGCATTCTCGCGCTGTATTACAGCGATGCGCAGTATCTGCTGATTATTCGCATCATCCGCATGCTGCGGATTTTCCGCGTGCTAAAGCTCAGCCCGTACCTCAAGCAAGCCAACTACTTGATGTCGGCGCTGCGCGGCAGCAAACAGAAAATCGTGGTGTTTTTGGTCAGTGTCTGCACGCTGGTGACGGTGTTCGGTACGTTGATGTACGTGATCGAAGGCCCGGAGCACGGCTTCACCAGCATTCCCAAAGGCATCTATTGGGCTATCGTGACGCTGACCACCGTGGGTTTTGGCGACATCGTGCCGAAAACGCCGCTGGGTCAGGTGATTTCGTCGCTGGTGATGATCACCGGTTACTCGATCATCGCCGTGCCCACCGGGATTTTCACCGCCGAGCTGGCCAACGCCATGCGCGGCGAACAGCTGCAACATGATTGCCCGGTGTGCAAAAAGAACAGCCACGAACATGGCGCCGCTTTTTGCTCGCGATGTGGCAATGCACTGTTCAAAAAATTGGAATAAGCAAAGAGCTTTTTAATCTTTAAAGGACTATGCGCTGCCCGTTATAGTCAGTGGCAATTAAACATCACTCCCTGTAGGAGCTGCCGAAGGCTGCGATCTTTTGATGTTTGTTTATAAGATCAAAAGATCGCAGGCCTTCGGCAGCTCCTACATACATAAACAACAAGGAATGCGCAGTGAAAAAACTCTTTGGCGCCTCACTTCTCGCCGCTGGTCTCGCGTTCGGCAGCGTGGCTCAAGCCGCACCGACCCTGCTCAACGTTTCATACGACGTGATGCGCGATTTCTACAAGGACTACAACACTGCGTTCCAGAAACACTGGCAAGCCGAGCACAACGAAAACATCACCGTGCAGATGTCCTTCGGCGGTTCGAGCAAGCAGGCGCGGTCGGTCATCGATGGCTTGCCAGCTGACGTCATCACCATGAACATGGCGACCGACATCAATGCCCTCGCCGACAACGGCAAGCTGGTGCCGGAGAACTGGGTCACGCGCCTGCCAAACAACAGCGCGCCGTTCACTTCCGCCACCGTGTTCATCGTCCGCAAAGGCAACCCGAAAGCCCTGAAAGACTGGCCGGATCTGCTCAAGGACGGCGTACAGGTGATCGTGCCGAACCCGAAAACGTCGGGCAACGGTCGCTACACCTACCTGTCGGCATGGGGCTATGTGCTGAAGAACGGCGGTGACGAGAACAAGGCCAAGGACTTCGTCGGCAAACTGTTCAAGCAAGCGCCAGTGCTCGATACCGGTGGCCGCGCCGCCACCACCACGTTCATGACCAACCAGATCGGCGACGTGCTGGTAACCTTCGAGAATGAAGCCGAAATGATCGCTCGCGAATTTGGTCGGGATCAGTTTGAAGTCGTCTACCCAAGTGTCTCCGCCGAGGCCGAGCCACCGGTTTCGGTGGTCGACAAAGTCGTCGACAAGAAAGGCTCGCGTGCGGCCGCTGATGAATATCTGAAGTACCTGTGGTCGCCACAAGGCCAGGAAATTGCTGCCGCCAACTACCTGCGTCCGCGTGATCCGGCGGTGCTGGCGAAGTACACCGATCGTTTCCCGAAAGTTGATTTCCTCTCGGTGGAGAAGACTTTTGGCGACTGGCGCACCGTGCAAAAAACGCACTTTAATGATGGTGGGGTTTTTGATCAGATTTACACGGGGCAGTAAGGTTTAAGCGGTGATGAAAAAGGCGACCTCGGCAGGTCGCCTTTTTTGTGGCCAGAATTCACCCTCACCCCAACCCTCCCGAAACGTCGGACCGCCCGGAGGGAGAGGGGGCCGACCGCGTTGTTTTGCGTCATGCGTCGACCTGAAAGATTGTGGCGATTATGGATTCGGTCACGCTCGTTCAGGTCGGCGTATTTCTCAAGCATCCCCCAATCAGCTCCCTCTCCCTCGGGAGAGGGCTAGGGTGAGGGGGGAGCTTGTGATCATAAGCACGCTATCGAACAGATGTAAGTGAATGTATCATCGACGCTCATCGGTCGGACGCAAGGTCCACCCAGGATGACACGCTGAAACACCCCAACATCGCGCACCTTGATAACTGATATCAACCCAAGGCGTCTTCTGCCCGCCCGGTTTGTCCCATAGCCTCACCGCATTCCTTTCGCTGGATCGAGAAACCCTATGACCGCCACGACTCACGCAATGACCCGAGGCATGGTGCTGCTGTTCGCATTCTGCTGCGGCGCCATCGTTGCCAACATCTACTACGCGCAGCCGATCATCGGCCTGATCGCGCCAGACATCGGTCTGACCGACACCATGGCCAGCTTCATCGTCTCGCTGACGCAGATCGGCTACGCGCTGGGCCTGTTCTTTCTGGTGCCATTGGCGGACCTGCTGGAAAACCGTCGGTTGATGATCATCACCACCGTCGTGGCGATTGCGAGCCTGCTGGCTGCGGCGTTCACCGATCAGCCCAACCTGTTTCTGCTGATCTCGTTGCTGGTGGGCTTCAGTTCGGTGTCGGTGCAGATTCTGATTCCGCTGGCCGCACATCTGGCACCGGAAGAATCCCGAGGCCGAGTGGTCGGCGGGATCATGGGCGGCTTGCTGCTGGGCATCCTGTTAGCGCGGCCGGTGTCGAGCGTGGTCGCTGACCACCTGGGCTGGCGGGCAATGTTCATGATCGCGGCGGCGTTGATGGCGGCGATCAGCGTGGTGTTGGCGCTGACAGTCCCCAAGCGCCAACCGGATCACAGCGCCACCTACGGGCAACTGCTCGGGTCGCTGTGGACACTGCTGCGCCAACAACCGGTGCTGCGTCAGCGTGCGTTTTACCAAGGCTGCATGTTCGCCGCGTTCAGTCTGTTCTGGACCGCAGTGCCGCTGGAACTGGCGCGCAATCATGGCCTGTCGCAAACCGAGATCGCGATCTTCGCCTTGGTCGGCGCCATCGGTGCCATCGCCGCGCCAATCAGCGGCCGCCTGGCCGATGCCGGCCACACACGCATCGCGTCCTTGCTGGCCATGCTGTTCGCCAGTCTGAGCTTCCTGCCCGCCTTCATACACCCGGCCTACAGCGTCATCGGCCTGGCCGTGACCGGCGTCGTCCTCGACTTCTGCGTGCAGATGAACATGGTGCTCGGCCAACGTGCGGTGTACTCGCTGGACGCCAAAAGCCGTGGTCGTCTGAACGCGCTGTACATGACCAGCATCTTCATCGGCGGCGCTTTCGGCTCGTCGGTGGCCAGCGCGGTGTATGAGCATGGTGGCTGGTTGTGGATCGTGATTGTCGGCAGTGTGTTTCCGTTGCTGGCGTTGTTGCGGTTTTTGAGTGTTTCCGAAAAGCGCTCACTGGCAGCTGCCTGACACGCTAAAAATATCGCCAGCAGACTCGCCCCCACAGGTTAAGCACTGACCCTGTGGGGGCGTTGTCGTCAATACCGAACCAATTTTTCCATCGCCGCATCCGCCAGAAACGAGGAGCGGCTTTTGACGTTGTGCTCGCGCACATAACGGTCGATTCGCTGGATCACGTAACCGGGCAGCGTCACATTGACCTTTTCGGTCTTGCCCAGATACGGCGAGATATCCAGCTCAAGCATGCCCCAGCCCATCTCGGCAAATTCCGGATTATTGCGATGTGCCGCCGCCGAGGTTGGCAGCGGAACCGAATGCCCATCCGCCACAATCTCTTGCAGCATGATGTGCGCGATCTCAACTGCCGCGTTGTAGGCATCTTCAAAGGTATCCCCGGCCGTTACGGCGCCAGGAATATCGGGGATCTGAATACCAATGGCGGTGCTCTCATCGCCCCACTCGATGCAGATTGGATATTGCATTATGGATCTCCTTCATAGCTGGCTGGCGGGTTGTCCAACCCGGCACGCCTCCTGATGCTTTTGACCGTTCCCAATGGCAAATCCTTTTTCGGATGCGGGACGGGAATCGTGTTCGGGTTGTAACGGTGCCTGAAGATGTGATGACTGCCGGTGACACGATCCAGCGTCCAACCTGCTTCCTCCAGCTCCTTGATCAATAACCTGCTTTGCACCAATCGCCTCCTTGCCAAGGCCCGTTAAAAATAACTCTAGAGTTATCTTTACTCAAGCACAGAAAGTGGCAGTGCGACGTCTGGTTGTTTTACAGGGTGTGATTGGAACCGCAAAACCCTGAGCTTTGCGCAGCACTTCCTTGAGCAATTTCTGTGTGAACCCAACAGGCACACAGCAAAACGGCGATCCGAGGATCGCCGTTTTCATTTACTGCCCGAATTTCTTGCCCAACCCCGGCGGCACGCCGTGGATGTTGGTGTCTTCCCATGGGCCGTTGGGGCTGACCGCGCGGCTCCAGCCGTTGTTCCAGCGGTAGTAGGTGCGCTGGCGATAGAAGGTGTTGGTCTGATCGTCCAGGACGTAGACGCCGAGTTTCTGATCCCAGTGGCTGTTGCCGCCCGGTGGTGGGGCGAAGCTGGCCGAGGTGCGCGGGACGGGTTTTGCCGGTTTGGCCGGGATGCTTTTGCCTGGGGCCGGCGAAGTCGACGGGGTCGGGCTTGGCTGTGAGGGCGGAATCGGCGGCAGGTTGGTGGTCGGTTCCGGTCGTTGCACCGCACATGCACTCAAGCCCAGGGCCAGTGTGAGGACTGTGATTCGGGCGATGGTGTGCATGTCGGTGCTTTCCTGTGGTTCCGGTTATTTATCCGGGCGGTCGATGGTCAGTTTTTGCGGCGCGGTGGTGCTGCTGGGCAGAGGCCCGCTGCGACCGACCCATTCACCAGCAGTCGGTTTGCCTGCACGGGAGACGCGCGCAACCAGTTGGACTTCAGGGAAGTTCGACAGTTTCAACTGCGGCATCATTGCATCGGCATCGCCCAGTTCGACAGTCACCGGCAGATCAGCGACGGTCAGACGCTTGGCCGCCAATGGCGCCGGCGGACCAGACGTAGCGCGGGCGAAAATGAACACGCTGTCGCCCGGCTGCACCTTGCCTTTGAGTTCGCTGGCCAGTTCGACGCTGACTTTCAACAAAGCAGCTTTCGGCGCTGTGGCCTCAGCGACTGTGCCGCCACTGGCCTTAAGACGCTCGGCTGCTCGTTCGATCCCGCCTTGCAGTGCGGCCCGGGATTTGTCGTCCGGCGGCAGTTGCGCCAGCAAACGGTTCCAGTAATCGATGGCTTGCTGATAACGCTCGCCTTCGAACGCGGCGATGCCCAGCAGGCCGAGGCTGGTGACTTCTTTCGGGTCAGCCTTCAGCGCTTCGTCGGTCAGGGCCTGAATCTTGTCAGACCACTTTTTACCGTCGGCAAAATACTGTGCCTGCGCCCACTGACCAAGCAACTCAGGTTGGCGACCGGCGAGGTTGGCGGCGCGCTCGAACATCTTCGCCGCGTCCGCCGGACGCTCCTGAGCCATGTAGGTACGGCCGAGGAAGTAGAGGCCTTCAGCGGAATCCGGTTGCGCCGCAACGGCGCGCTCCAGACGCTGGGTCATCTCTTCCATCGACTGCGGCGCCTGGGCGAATTCGCGGGTCAGTTCAACCTTGTCGGCGGCGCCGAAGTGCAAGTACAGCGCCAGGCCCAATACCGGCACCAACACGGCAGCCAGCAGCGGCAACGGCTTGCCCAGTCGGGACACCCGCGGCGCGGTAACGCCTTCGGTATCGGCGAGCAGCTCACGCGCGGCTTCAGCGCGGCCGCTGTCCATTTGCGCGGCATCGAGTACGCCCTCGGCCTGTTGCGTTTGCAACTCGGCAACGCGTTCCTGATAGAGCGCGACGTTCAGGGCAGTACGATCCTCTTCACGCTGGGCGCGACGTTCACGCAACACCGGGATCAGCAGAAAACTCAGGGCGACCAGAAGCAACAGCCCTGCGGCAAGCCAGAAATCAATCATTCTTGGTTTTTATCCAACAGTTGGTCGAGGCGCTGACGTTCTTCGGCAGACAGCGATTGCGGTGTCTCGGCGCGTTGTCCGCGACGGCGGCGGACGATCACCGCGATCACCACAAAACCACCGAGCAGCAGACCGGCCGGGCCAAACCACAGCAGCGCGGTCTTGGCGTTCAGTGCAGGTTTGTAGCGGACGAAATCACCGTAGCGGTCGACCATGAAGTCGATGATCTGCTGATTGTCCTTGCCCTCGCCCAGCATGCGGAAAATCTCTTTGCGCAGGTCGGCGGCAATCGGGGCATTGGAGTCGGCGATGTCCTGATTCTGGCACTTGGGGCAGCGCAGTTCCTTGGTCAGTTCGCGGAAACGCTCGCGGTCGCCTTCTTTGGCGAACTCGTAAGTGTCGATGGCCGCGTGAGCCACGCCGACCAGACTCAAGCCCAGCACCAGGGCAGCTAAAAAGCGCTTCATGGCTTGGCCTCATCGACCAGCGCCTGGTACTTCGCCGCGAGTTTTTCGCGCCAGACCTGCTCGTCGATCACACCGACGTACTTGTCGCGAATAATGCCCTTGGCGTCGATGAAAAAGGTTTCCGGCGCACCATAAACACCGAGGTTCAAGCCCAGCGAGCCTTCGTCGTCACGGATGTCGAGCTGATAAGGATTGTGGAACTCGGCCAGCCACTTCAAGGCATCGGCGTTGGTGTCCTTGTAGTTGATGCCGTAGATCACCACACCGCGCTCGGCCAATTTGTTCAGCACCGGGTGCTCGACCCGGCAGGAAATGCACCAGGTGCCCCAGACGTTGACCAGCGCGGGTTTGCCGAGAATGTCAGCCTTGGTCAAAGTCTTGTCGCCCTGCACATTTGGCAGGGAAAACTCCGGGAATGGCTTGTTGATCATCGCCGACGGCAGTTCCGCCGGATCAAGGTACAGACCGCGATAAAGGAATACCGCCACCAGCAGAAAAATCGCCAGTGGCACCAGCATCAACCAACGTCTCATGCAGCCGCTCCTTCCATGCCCAGCGCTTCACGCACACGGGCTTTAACCTTGACTCGGTAGCGTCGATCCATCGCCGCCAGCAACCCGCCGAAACCGGTCAGCAAGCCGCCGAACCAGATCCAGCGCACGAACGGTTTGACGTGTACGCGCACCGCCCACGCGCCGTTTTCCAGCGGTTCACCCAATGCGACGTAGAGGTCACGGGTGAAACCGGCGTCAATCCCGGCTTCGGTCATCACCGAGTTCTGCACGGTGTATAGACGCTTCTCAGGGTGCAGCACGCTGATTTCCTTGCCGTCACGGATCACCCGGATTGTGCCCTTGTCGGACGTGAAGTTCGGCCCTTCGAAGTGCTTGGCGCCTTCGAACACAAACTGGTAACCGCCCAGATCCATCGACTCGCCCGGTGCCAGACGCAGGTCGCGCTCGGCACTGTTCTGGCTCGACAACACCACGCCCAACGCGCAAACGGCGATACCGAGGTGAGCGATCTGCATGCCCCAGTAGCTGCGAGTCAGGGTTGGCAGGCCCTTGATCAGGCCTTTGTGGCGGGTCTTGTCGAAGATGTCGCGCACACCGGCCAGCAATACCCACGCGGCGAGCAGGAAGGTGGCGATCACCGCCCAGTTGAAATCGCCGTAAGCAATACCGGCGATGACGGCCAAAGCAACGCTGCCGAGCAGCACGGGGGCCAGCATGTTCAACAGCCATTTCACCGGAGTGTCTTTCCAGCGCACGAGCATGCCCACCGCCATCACTATCATCAACAGCGCCATCAACGGAATGAACAGCGCGTTGAAGTACGGCGGCCCGACCGACAGTTTGGCGCCGCTCAAGGCATCGAGAATCAGCGGGTACAAGGTGCCGAGCAGGATCATCGACGCCGCCACGACCAATACCAGGTTGTTGCCCAGCAGCAGGGTTTCCCGCGACCACAGGTTGAAGCCGACCTGGCTTTTTACGACCGGCGCGCGCAATGCAAACAGAGTCAGCGAACCACCGACGACAAACAGCAGGAAGATCAGGATGAACACGCCGCGCTCCGGGTCGGACGCAAATGCGTGCACCGAAGTCAGCACACCGGAACGCACCAGGAACGTACCGAGCAGGCTCAGCGAGAAAGCGGCAATCGCCAGCAACACCGTCCAGCTTTTAAACACGCCACGTTTCTCGGTAACCGCCAGCGAGTGAATCAGCGCGGTGCCGACCAGCCATGGCATGAACGAGGCGTTTTCCACCGGGTCCCAGAACCACCAGCCGCCCCAGCCGAGTTCGTAGTAAGCCCACCACGAACCGAGGGTGATACCGATACCGAGGAAGGCCCAGGCCACAATCGTCCAAGGACGCGACCAACGCGCCCACGCCGCATCAAGACGACCGCCCATCAATGCCGCGATGGCGAACGCGAACGCCACCGAGAATCCGACATAACCCATGTACAACATCGGCGGATGCACGATCAGGCCGATGTCTTGCAACAAGGGATTCAGGTCGGCGCCATCGCTGGGCATTTGCGGCAGGATGCGTTTGAACGGGTTGGACGTGAGGATCAGGAACAGCAGGAAACCGGTGCTGATCATGCCCATCACTGCCAGGACGCGGGCGAGCATGACTTGCGGCAACTGGCGCGAGAACACCGACACGGCGAACGTCCAGCCGCCGAGGATCAATGCCCACAGCAACAACGAGCCTTCGTGGGCGCCCCACACCGCGCTGAATTTGTAATACCACGGCAACGCGCTGTTGGAGTTGTTGGCCACATAGGCGACGGAGAAGTCATCGGCCATGAACGCGTAGGTCAGGCAGCCGAAAGCGAACAGCAAAAACGCGAACTGCCCCCACGCGGCCGGCTGGGCCAGACTCATCCAGAAGCGGTCACCGCGCCAGGCACCGACCAATGGCACCACGGCCTGCACCAGCGCAAAACACAGCGCCAGAATCATCGCCAGATGGCCGAGCTCGGGAATAAAAATACCGGAAGTCATCAATCAACCCTCCTTCACTGGGGTCGGAGCGGATTGACCGCTGTCTTTCAACGCTTTGGTCACTTCCGGCGGCATGTACTTCTCGTCATGCTTGGCCAGCACTTCATCGGCGACGACGACACCGTCGGCGTTGATCTTGCCCAGGGCGACAATGCCCTGCCCTTCGCGGAACAGGTCCGGAAGGATGCCGCGATAGGTGATGGTCACGGATTTCTTGAAATCGGTGACGACGAATCTGACGTCCAGCGAATCCGGGGAGCGCTGCAGGGAGCCGGCCTCGACCATGCCGCCGGCGCGAATACGCGTGCCCTGTGGTGCTTCGCCGTTGGCAATCTGGGTTGGCGTGTAAAACAGGTTGATGTTTTCCTGCAGCGCGCTCAAGGCCAGGCCGACAGCCGCGCCGACCCCGACCAGAATTGCCAGAATGATGATCAGACGCTTTTTACGCAGCGGATTCACTTGCCGTTCTCCCGGCGCAGACGACGCGCCTCTTGTTGCAGATAGCGCTTGCGGGCGGCAATGGGCGCCGCGACGTTGAGGACCAGTACCGCCAGACAGATGCCGTAGGCCGACCAGACATACAGGCCATGATGGCCCATGGCGAGGAAGTCGCCGAATGAAGCAAAACTCATCGCGCGACCTCCAGACTGTTCTGCACTTCTTCTTTCACCCAACTGGCGCGGGCTTCGCGCTTGAGCACTTCAAGGCGCATGCGCAGCAACAGCACGGTGCCGAAGAAGCAGTAGAAACCCAACACCGTCAGCAGCAGCGGCAGCCACATTTCGACGGGCATCGCCGGTTTTTCGGTGAGGGTGAAAGTCGCGCCTTGGTGCAGGGTGTTCCACCACTCCACCGAGTATTTGATGATCGGGATGTTGATCACGCCGACGATGGCCAACACCGCGCAGGCCTTGGCGGCGCTGTCGCGGTTGCTGATGGCATTGCCCAGCGCGATCAGGCCGAAATACAGGAACAGCAGAATCAGCATCGAAGTCAGGCGCGCATCCCAGACCCACCACGAGCCCCACGTCGGTTTGCCCCAGATCGCCCCGGTGACCAGCGCCACGGCAGTCATCCACGCGCCAATCGGTGCGGCGCATTGCAGGGCGACGTCGGCCAGTTTCATCTTCCACACCAGCCCGACCACACCGCACACCGCCAACATCACGTAGATCGACTGAGCGAGCATCGCGGCGGGCACGTGAATGTAGATGATGCGAAAGCTGTTGCCTTGCTGATAATCCGGCGGCGCAAAGGCCAGGCCCCAGACAACGCCGACACCAATCAGCAGCAACGCTGCAATGCTCAACCACGGCAAGAACTTGCTGCTGATGCCGTAGAACCACTTGGGCGAGCCGAGCTTGTGAAACCAGGTCCAGTTCATACTGTATCCATCACGGGTGCCGCTCATCGGTGTGAGCTGGCATTTGGGTCATGCCTTTCTTGAAAAAAAGCGGTTAATTTTTAACCAGACCTCATTATTATTCGCCGACGCTGATCTTCAGGCCAGCCGCTATTGCAAAGGGTGTCAGGGTTATCGCCAGGGCGGTCAGGCTCCCAAGCCACAGCAGATAACCGGTCGCCGGCATGCCTTGCAAGGCTGCCTGCAAGGCGCCACTGCCGAGGATCAACACCGGGATGTACAACGGCAGAATCAGCAGCGCCAGCAACAGGCCGCCACGCTTCAAACCCACCGTCAACGCCGCGCCCACCGCGCCGAGCAAGCTCAGCACCGGCGTACCCAGCAGCAACGACAGCAGCAATACCGGCAGACAGGCAGCAGGCAAACCGAGCATCAACGCCAGCAAGGGTGAGAGCAAAACCAGCGCCAGACCGGAAAAGAGCCAGTGTGCCAGCACCTTGGCCAAGACCAGAAGTGGCAGCGGGTGCGACGAAAGGACCCACTGTTCAAGGGAGCCATCTTCGAAATCACTGCGGAAAAGCCCGTCCAGCGAGAGCAGCACCGACAAAAGCGCCGCCACCCAGACTAACCCCGGGGACAGGTTTTGCAACACTTGAGTTTCCGGGCCGACGGCCAGCGGGAACAAAGCGATGACGATGGCAAAGAAAATCAGTGGATTGGCCAGCTCCGCCGGGCGGCGAAACAGCAGTCGTGATTCACGGGCAACCAGCAGGCCGAACACGCTCATACTGCCCAGCTCCCCAAATCGATGTCGCGATAACCCGAAGGCGTCCGGGTCAGGGTGTGGTGCGTGGTCAACACCACCAGACCGCCGCGCTCGCAGTGTCCGGCCAGATGCTCTTCGAGTTGCGCCACGCCCTGCTTGTCGAGGGCGGTAAATGGCTCATCGAGAATCCACAGCGGCGGGCTATCGAGATACAGTCGCGCCAGCGCCACGCGGCGTTGTTGACCGGCGGACAGACTGTGGCAGGGAACATCTTCGAATCCGCGCAATCCTACTGCTGCCAAGGCTTGCCAGATGGCGTCGCGTTCGGCGGGATGATGCAGGGCGCAGAGCCACGACAGGTTCTCTTCCGGGCTCAGCAAGTCCTTGATCCCGGCGGCATGGCCGATCCACAACAGATTGCGCGCCAGTTCACTGCGCTGTCCGGTCAATGGCAGACCATTGAGCAGGACCTGACCTTCGGTCGGCTGCATCAGACCGGCCAGCAAACGCAGCAAACTGGTTTTACCGCTGCCGTTAGGGCCGCTGATCTGCACCATATCGCCGCTGACGAGTCGCAATTCGAGATTTTCGAAGAGCAGCCTCAGATCACGTTCACACGCGAGGGCAACGGTTTGCAGGACAGGACTGGTCAAGGGATCACGGGCCTTATACGGTTCAAGTCGGCTCTGGTACGGCCGTTAAAGAGATGCAGCATAAATGCAATGACGGCTCGATCTAGAGAGCTGCGTCAAACAATTGCTATGTTTTTTGAACGAAGCGCAAGACGGGCGGCATTATACATGTCGTGCCTTACTCTCAAGAGTGCAATTTCCTCAGGTTGTGTCCGCGTATGACAGGCGAAATGAACATCCTCCCGCTCCCGACGACCACCCCGGCGACCGTTCGCCCGCAGGTCGGTGAGTTGCTCAAGCTGCTGACACCGGTCGAAGGCTTGATCGGGACCGGCCAGAGCGCCAAGGCTGAGGTGTTGTCGCTCAAGCAGGCGGATCAGACGTTTGAACTGCTGCTCAAGGTAACGCTGGACAGCGGCCGCCAGACCACCGTGCAAGCGACCAGCAATCTACCGCTGGCGCAAGGCACCAGTCTGGCGATCACCCAGCCGTCGGCGGGGAATCTGGCGATTACCGTGCAACAGGCCATTGCCAGCAGCGTTGCCACCCTCACCCGCATCGATACCGCGCAACTGCCCGTGGGCACCTTGCTGCAAGGCAAAGTGCTGACCTCTCAGGTGCTCCCGCAAACGCCGGGGCAAGCGACGGTGTTTCGTTCGATGGTCAGCCTGCTCAATACCGCCTTGAGTGGCAGCACATTGACCATCGAAAGCCCACAGCCACTGCGCATCGGCACCCTGCTCTCGGCGCTGGTCGAAGATTCGCAAACGTTGAAATTCCTGCCGCTGAGCAACCGTCAGGAGCAATTAGCGGTGAGCCAGCAGTTGCTCGGCCAGCAAAGTCGTCAGGCTTCGTTGACCGGTTTGCTGAACGCGCTGCAAAACCTGCCAGCCGACACCGATCAAACGTCGACGGATTTGCGCGCTGCGGTAGATCGCCTGCTCGCCAGCCTGCCAAACGTGCAACAACTGAGCACCGCCAAAGGCGTCGCACAGGCATTAGCCAACAGCGGCATGTTTCTGGAAGCCAAACTGCTGACCGGACAAATCCCGACGCTGGCCCCGGACATGAAAGCCGATCTGCTCAAGCTGATCGCACAACTGACCCCGGGCCTGCCGAGCAGCACCAGTTTCAACGCCATCATCGCCGCCAACACCCTCGCGCAGGCGATGCCGAGTTTCGTACGCAACGCCCTCGGCATGCTCGGCCAGGTCAGCGCCAAACCGCTGCCAAGCAGTTTCCCGCTGCCCGACCGCTTGCTGCAAAGCCAGGACGGCGAAGGTGATCTGGAGCATTTGCTGCGCCTCGCCGCTGCTGCCGTATCGCGCTTGCAAAGCCATCAGTTGTCGAGCCTGGAACAGACTGGCGTCACCGACGATGGGCGGCTGCTCAGCACTTGGCAGCTGGAAATCCCCATGCGCAACCTGCAAGACATCGTGCCGTTGCAGGTCAAGTTTCAACGCGAAGAAGCGCCGGAGAAAGAACCGCAACCGAACGAGCGCCGCGACGAACGCGAGCCCAAACAACAACTGTGGCGCGTCGACCTGGCGTTCGACATGGAACCGCTCGGGCCGATGCAGATTCAGGCGCAACTGATCGCCGGCAGTCTGTCGGGCCAGCTGTGGGCCGAACGGCCGTACACCGCCGATCTGATCGAAAACAATCTGTTCGCGCTGCGCCAGCGCCTGCTCGATCGTGGGCTAAACGTTGGCGATATCGACTGCCACCACGGCACCCCGCCACAAGGCAATCAAACCCGTCTCGACCACCGCTGGGTTGATGAAACCGCATGAATGACGCCACCGCTCCACGCCAGGCCATCGCCCTCAAATACGACGGCAACCACGCCCCGACGCTCACCGCCAAAGGTGATGACGAACTGGCCGAAGAAATCCTGCGGATCGCCCGCGACTGTGAAGTGCCGATCTATGAGAACGCCGAGCTGGTGCGACTGTTGGCACGAATGGAATTGGGCGACAGCATTCCCGAAGAGCTCTACCGCACCATCGCCGAGATCATCGCGTTTGCATGGAATCTGAAGGGGAAATTCCCCGAGGGACACGACCCGGATGCGCCGATGGTCGAGAAGGACATCACCGAGCGCGGGGATGATTATTAAGCCTTAAAAGCAAAAGATCGCAGCCTTCGGCAGCGCCTACAGGGAAATGCGAATTCCGTGCAGGAGCTGCCGAAGGCTGCGATCTTTTGATCTTGCTTGCTTCAGTTCTTGTGTAGCTTACGCATCAACTCCGCTTCAGCCTGGGTCAAGCCACAGGACTGAGTCAGCTCATCAACGCTCGCGCCCATCCCCACCAGTTTCGCCGCTTGGGCGAACGACAGGCTGGACGGGTCGCGCTGTTCCAGCTGAACGATTTTGTCCGGCAACGGACCGACTACCGCACGCAGTTCGTGCAGGGCTTCGCCCATGTGCACATTGCCGTTCTGATAATCGTCAACACGCTTGGCCAGCTCCTTGATGCGCTGATCACGCAGCGCATCGCCCTGAGCCTGTTGTGCAGCAATCACTTTTTGCGCCTTGATGTACGACACAAACATTGCCAGCGTGCCTGCCCAGAAGAGGAACAGGACAATGACCGCAACTTCGAGAATCAATCAGATGTTCTCCAGGTCCGACCATTCTTCTTCGCTCATCATCTTGTCCAGCTCGACCAGGATCAGCAACTCGTTGTTCTTGTTGCACACGCCCTGGATGAACTTGGCCGACTCTTCGTTGCCGACGTTTGGCGCCGTTTCGATTTCCGACTGACGCAGATAAACCACTTCGGCCACGCTGTCGACCATGATGCCGACGACTTGCTTGTCGGCTTCGATGATGACGATACGGGTGTTGTCGCTGATCTCGCCGCTGTTCAGGCCGAAGCGCTGACGGGTGTCGATCACAGTGACCACGTTACCGCGCAGGTTGATGATGCCCAGCACGTAGCTCGGCGCACCCGGCACCGGAGCGATCTCGGTGTAGCGCAGCACTTCCTGAACGCGCATCACGTTGATGCCGTAGGTTTCGTTGTCCAGCTTGAAGGTTACCCATTGCAGGATCGGATCTTCAGAACCCTTTGCCGCCGTCGCCTTGTCGTTCATACCCTAGCCCCTCGAAGTACCGCGTGTGGCGGTTTATGTTTCGTTTTCCGGCATATCGAAGCCGGTACTGTCTGTTATGTCGGTTTGTGGTTCGGCTTACTGCCGGGCATGTGCTTTGCCCCGCCGCTGGCGATCAACTCGGCCAGTGCGGCAACATCGAGCAAGGCGCACATGTGTTCAATCACGGTGCCGGCAAGCCATGGCCGCTGACCCCGGTGACTTCTCCATTTGATTTCATTCGGATCAAGACGCAACGAACGACTGACCTGATGCACCGCCAGGCCCCACTCGTAACCTTGTACCGAAATCACGTACTGCAAGCCCTGACGGAAGTCATCGCGATAGCGATCCGGCATGACCCAGCGCGCGGTGTCCAATACTTTCAGGTTGCCGGCCTGGCTCGGCAGAATCCCGAGGAACCATTCCGGCTGACCGAACAGCGGCGTCAGCTCGTGACCGGCCAGCGAGTAGATCGAACCCAGGCAGACCAGTGGCACCGCCAGGGTCAACCCGGCGACATCGAACAGCAGGCATTCGAAAGCTTCGGAGGCCCAGGCCGGGCGGCCGTCGGTGTCGACCGGCGGCGGTGTGTTGCTTGGCGGCAGATGCACTTCCACCAGCGGCGTGACGAGCGCTTGAACAACCGGTTCGGCCGCTGGCGCTTCTGGCTCTGGCTCTGGCTCGACGGGTTCAGGCACAGCTTGCAGCAACTGCGTTTGCAGAAGCGGCGCGAGGGTCGACACGACGCGCACAGGTTCAGCCGTTTCGAGCAATACCACGGGCGCCCTGACCACCGGGGCGGGCGCAGCCACCGGCGCAACAGGCCTTGCCGCTTTCTCGGCATCGCGCGCCTGCTCTTCAAGCACCGCCGCCTGGAACTCATCCAGCGCTTCGGCGCTTTCAATAACCTCAGGCTGCGAGGCGACCTGCACCGGCAACTCGTCCGGGATCTCCTCCAACAAGCTGTCCAGATAGGACTGCAACGCCATCTGCGGCTTGGAGGTCAACTTCACCGGCCGATTCATACACAACCCCCTGTAGGAGCTGCGGAACGCTGCGATCTTTGGATCTTTTCAGAAGCGCTGCAAAGCCAGATCAAAAGATCGCAGCCTGCGGCAGCTCCTACACAGGGCAAAATCATCTCAAGCCACCTGCGCAACAAGTTGTTGCGCCAACAGATGCTTGAGCAGCGCGCGGTAAGCCAGCACGCCACGGCTCTTGCCGTCGAATTGCGATGGCGTGACACCCGCGCGGCTGGCGTCGCGCAGACGCGTATCGACCGGGATATAACCCTGCCAGATATCGTCGGGAAATTTGTCGCGCAGCACGCGCAAGGTATGCATCGAGGCCTGCGTACGACGGTCGAACAACGTCGGCACGATGCTGAAAGGCAGCGCCTGTTTGCGCGAGCGGTTGATCATCGCCAGCGTGTTGACCATGCGCTCCAGTCCTTTGACGGCCAGGTGTTCGGTTTGCACCGGGATCACCAGTTGCTGGCTCGCCGCGAGGGCGTTGACCATCAGCACGCCGAGCAACGGCGGGCTGTCGATGACGGCGTAATCAAAGTCCTGCCACAACTGCGCCAGACTCTTGGCGATCACCAGCCCCAAGCCACTTTGCCCCGGCGACTGGCGCTCAAGCGTCGCCAGTGCGGTGCTCGAGGGCAGCAGGGAAATGCGTTCGTCACTGGTCGACAGCAGCAACTGCCCGGGCAAGCCTTGCGGCACGCTGCCCTTGTGCAGGAACAGGTCGTAGTTGCTGTGTTCCAGGCTGTCGGGGTCATAGCCGAAATAGCTGGTCATCGAGCCGTGCGGGTCGAGATCGACCACGACCACGCGCTTGCCCGCCTCGGCCAGCAATCCGGCTAAAGCGATGGAAGAGGTGGTTTTACCGACCCCACCCTTTTGATTGGCGACTGCCCAGACTCTCATTCAGTTCGTTCCTCCCGACCGAGATGCTCGGCCGAGACATGGCTCAGCGTATTAATGCGGGTGACGGAGAATTGACGGCACTCTCGCGTCCCGGCGTCTTGACCGGGGTCGGTGCAGTTTGTGTGCCAGCGCGCTTCAGTGCGGCATCCGGTTGCGCATGAGCGGTTCCGGTACCCGTCAGGCTGCGGCGCACATCCAGATTGCGCGACACCACCAGCACCACGCGACGGTTTTTTCCCCGGCCTTCGGCGGTAGCGTTATTCGCCACTGGCTGGAATTCGCCGTAGCCCACCGAGGCCAGCCGGCCAGGGTTGACGCCCTGCATCGCAAGCATGCGCACGATGCTCGCCGAGCGCGCCGAGGACAGCTCCCAGTTGGTCGGGTACTGCGCGGTGCGGATCGGCTGGTCGTCGGTAAAACCTTCGACGTGGATCGGGTTGTCGAACGGTTTGAGGATCGCGGCAACCTTGTCGATGATGTTGAAGGCGATGTCGCTCGGCATGGCGTCACCGCTGCCGAACAACAGGCTGGAGTTGAGTTCGATCTCGACCCACAACTCATTGCCGCGCACAGTCATCTGATTGGAGCTGATCAGGTCACCGAACGCGGCACTGATGTCGTCGGCAATGCTTTTCAGCGGATCACTGCCGCCGGCGATACCGGCGTCAATCTGTTCGGCGTCCTTGACCAGCGGCTTGGCCGGGGTCACGGTCTTCGGTCGCTCGTCGCCAATCGGAATCGGCTTGAGCGCGCGGTCGGAGTCGGTGAAGACCCCGACCAGCGCTTCGGAAATTTCCTTGTACTTGCCTTCGTTGATCGACGAGATCGAGTACATCACCACGAAGAAAGCGAACAGCAGCGTAATGAAGTCGGCGTAGGACACGAGCCAGCGCTCGTGATTAACGTGTTCTTCCTGATGCCTGCGACGAGCCATAGTCCATTACCCCCATCAATCCATGAAGCCCTGAAGCTTCAGCTCGATAGAACGCGGGTTTTCACCTTCGGCGATCGACAGGATCCCTTCCAACAACATTTCGCGATAACGCGACTGCCGCAACGCGATGGACTTCAGTTTGGCCGCCACCGGCAACAGGATCAGGTTGGCACTGGCCACACCATAGATCGTCGCAACGAACGCCACGGCAATGCCGCTGCCCAGTTGCGTCGGGTCGGCGAGGTTGCCCATCACGTGGATCAGGCCCATCACCGCGCCGATGATGCCGATGGTTGGCGCGTAGCCGCCCATGCTTTCAAAGACTTTGGAGGCTTCGATATCGCGCGCTTCCTGGGTGTAGAAATCCACTTCGAGGATGCTGCGGATCGCTTCCGGCTCGGCGCCATCGACCAGCAGTTGCAGGCCTTTGCGCGAGTAGTTGTCAGGTTCGGCGTCAGCCACCCCTTCCAGCCCGAGCAAGCCTTCCTTGCGCGCGGTGAGGCTCCAGTTGACCACGCGGTCGATGCCGCCAGCCAGGTCCACGCGTGGCGGAAAGAAGATCCAGGCGAGGATCTGCATTGCGCGTTTGAACGCGCTCATCGGCGATTGCAGCAGCGCGGCACCGATGGTGCCGCCCAGTACGATCAGTGCCGCCGGGCCGTTGGCCAGCGCACCGAGGTGACCACCTTCCAGGTAGTTGCCGCCGATGATGGCGACGAACGCCATGATGATCCCGATAAGGCTTAGAACATCCATCAGATACACGCCTCGACGATGTGCTTGCCGATGTCGTCCAGACCGTACACCGCATCAGCGAGGTCGGCTTTGACGATGGCCATCGGCATGCCGTAGATCACGCAGCTTGCTTCGTCCTGCGCCCATACCGAACTGCCGCCCTGCTTGAGCAGGCGCGCGCCTTCACGGCCGTCGGCGCCCATGCCGGTCAGCACGACCGCCAGAACTTTGTCGCCGTACGACTTGGCTGCAGAACCGAAGGTGATGTCCACGCACGGCTTGTAGTTCAGACGCTCGTCGCCCGGCAGGATTTTCACCGCGCCACGGCCGTCGATCATCATTTGCTTGCCGCCGGGTGCCAACAGCGCCAGGCCAGGACGCAGGATGTCGCCATCCTCGGCTTCCTTGACGCTGATGCGGCAGAGCTTGTCCAGACGTTCGGCAAAGGCTTTGGTGAACGCCGCCGGCATGTGCTGGATCAGCACGATCGGCGCCGGGAAATTCGCCGGCAACTGCGTCAGCACGCGTTGCAGGGCAACCGGGCCGCCAGTCGAAGTACCGATGGCGACCAGTTTGTAGGCCTTGCGTTTCGGTGCCGGCGACGAAGCACTGGCAACCGGCGCGCGCGTCGGTGCCGGAGCAGGTGCCGGGCGTACCGGTGCGCTGCTGGTGTGGCTGCTGTGGCTGCTGTAACTCGATGCGGCCGGGGCCGGTGTCGGTGCAGGGGCTGGAGCAGCAACAGGCGCAGGTGTGCTGTAAGCGCTGAAACGACGATTACTGCGCGAGATGCTATGCACCTTTTCGCACAGCAGTTGCTTGACCTTCTCGGGGTTACGCGAGATGTCTTCGAAATTCTTCGGCAGGAAATCCACCGCGCCAGCGTCCAGCGCATCCAGGGTTACCCGGGCGCCTTCGTGGGTCAGCGAGGAGAACATCAACACCGGGGTCGGGCAGCGCTGCATGATGTGCCGCACTGCCGTGATGCCGTCCATCATGGGCATCTCGTAGTCCATGGTGATCACGTCAGGCTTGAGCGCCATGGCCTGATCGATCGCCTCTTTACCGTTGGTTGCCGTACCGACAACCTGGATGCTCGGATCCGCTGAAAGAATTTCCGAGACGCGGCGGCGGAAAAAACCCGAATCGTCCACCACCAGGACTTTGACTGCCATAAACACTCCATTAGGTGCAGCGGGACGCTATCGCCCCGCCGCCCCGGATTCAAATACGCCGTGCGGCGTAACGCTTGAGCATGCTCGGAACATCAAGGATCAGCGCGATACGGCCGTCACCAGTGATGGTGGCGCCGGACATGCCCGGAGTGCCCTGAAGCATTTTGCCCAATGGCTTGATGACCACTTCTTCCTGGCCGACCAGTTGATCGACGACGAAGCCGATCCGCTGAGTGCCCACCGAAAGGATCACCACATGGCCTTCGCGCTGCTCTTCGTGAGCGGCGGAGCTGACCAGCCAGCGCTTGAGGTAGAACAATGGCAAGGCCTTGTCCCGCACGATCACCACTTCCTGACCGTCGACGACGTTGGTGGTCGACAGGTCGAGGTGGAAGATTTCGTTGACGTTGACCAGCGGGAACGCAAACGCCTGATTGCCCAGCATGACCATCAGCGTCGGCATGATCGCCAGGGTCAACGGCACCTTGATGACGATCTTCGAGCCCTGGCCCTTGGTCGAGTAGATGTTGATCGAACCGTTGAGCTGGGAAATCTTGGTCTTCACCACGTCCATGCCGACACCGCGGCCGGACACGTCGGAGATCTCGGTCTTGGTCGAGAACCCAGGGGCGAAGATCAGGTTGTAGCACTCGGTATCGCTCAGGCGATCGGCTGCATCCTTGTCCATCACACCGCGTTTTACCGCGATGGCGCGCAGGACGTTCGGGTCCATGCCTTTGCCGTCATCGGAAATCGACAGCAGGATGTGATCGCCTTCCTGCTCGGCGGCCAGCACCACTTTGCCGCCACGGGCCTTGCCCGAAGCTTCGCGTTCTTCCGGCGACTCGATGCCGTGGTCGACCGCGTTGCGCACCAAGTGGACCAGCGGATCGGCCAGGGCCTCGACAAGGTTTTTGTCGAGGTCGGTTTCTTCGCCGACCAGTTCCAGGTTGATTTCTTTCTTGAGCTGACGAGCCAGGTCGCGAACCAGACGCGGGAAGCGCCCGAAGACTTTCTTGATCGGCTGCATCCGCGTTTTCATCACCGCGGTCTGCAAGTCAGCCGTGACCACGTCGAGGTTCGACACAGCCTTTTGCATGGCTTCGTCGCCGCTGTTAAGACCCAGGCGCACCAGACGGTTACGCACCAGCACCAGCTCGCCGACCATGTTCATGATTTCGTCGAGACGCGCAGTGTCGACCCGCACGGTGGTTTCGGCTTCGCTGGCCGGTTTTTCCGGCGGTGGCGCGGCTGGCGCACGGGCCGGAGCCGGTGCAGCAGCGGCCGCAGGTTTTGGCGATTCGGCTTTCGGCGCAGGCTTGGGCGCTGCGGCGGGGGCCTTGGCGGCAGGCGTGGCGACGGCGGCAGTGCTGCCGGCAGACGCGGTACCCACTTCAGTGAACTTGCCTTTGCCGTGCAATTCGTCGAGCAGCGATTCGAATTCGTGATCGCTGATCAGGTCGCTACCGGCCGCAGCCGCCGCCGGAGCAGCAGGCGCAGGCACCGCGGCAATGGCCGATTCCAGCGCATCAACGGCAAAGTTGCCCTTGCCGTGCAACTGATCGAGCAGTGCTTCGAATTCGTCGTCGGTGATGTCCGAGCTGTCGCCCTTGGCCGGGGCCGCAGGGGCCGCCGCCGCTGGGGCCACAGCATCAACCGCGAACTGGCCTTTGCCGTGCAGTTGATCGAGCAACGACTCGAACTCGGCATCGGTGATTTCATCGCTGGCCGCTTCGGTTGCAGCAGGCGCAGCGGCAGCCGCCGGGGCTTCGGCCTGCGCCTTGACGGCGTTTAGCGAGTCCAGCAACTGTTCAAATTCGTTATCGGTGATGTCGCCCGAATCGCTTTCGGCAACCGGTGCCTCGACGACTTCTTCAACCGCGACGGCATCAGCCGCTTGCGGCTCGGCCAGGCGCGCCAAAGCGGCCAGCAGTTCAGGCGTAGCCGCCGTAATCGGGCTGCGCTCGCGCACTTCGGTGAACATGCCGTTCACCGCATCCAGTGCTTCGAGCACAACGTCCATCAGTTCTGAATCAACGCGACGCTCACCCTTTCGCAGGATGTCGAACACGTTTTCGGCGATGTGACAGCACTCAACCAGCTCATTGAGCTGAAGGAAGCCGGCGCCCCCTTTTACAGTGTGGAAACCGCGAAAAATTGCGTTGAGCAGATCAGCATCATCCGGGCGGCTTTCCAGCTCGACCAATTGTTCTGACAGCTGCTCAAGAATCTCGCCGGCCTCAACCAGGAAATCCTGAAGGATCTCTTCATCGGCGCCGAAGCTCATTAAGGGGGTGCTCCTAACAGGTCTAAAAACCTAAACTTCAAAATCCAAGGCTGGATAGCAAATCGTCCACATCGTCCTGACCGGACACAACGTCTTCTCGTTTATCGGCATGAATCTGCGGACCTTCACCCTGCGAGAGATGTTTTTGTGGATCTTTTTCAGCGAGCATCGCCGCACGGTCATGTTCGATGCCCGCAAAGCGGTCCACCTGACTGGCCATGAGCACGAGTTTGAGCAAATTGCTTTCGACTTCGGTGACCAGTTGGGTCACACGCTTGATCACCTGACCGGTGAGGTCCTGATAATCCTGAGCCAGCAGGATGTCGTTCAGATTGCTCGACACCGCACGGTTGCCCGTGGTGCTGCGTGACAGAAAACCGTCGACCCGGCGCGCCAGTTCGCGGAACTCTTCAGCTCCGACCTCACGACGCATGAAACGACCCCAATCGGTACTCAAGGACTGGGCTTCCTCAGCCAGACCATTGACCACCGGCGTGGCGTTTTCCACCAGATCCATGGTGCGGTTGGCCGCGGCTTCCGTCAGCTTGACCACATAGCCCAGGCGTTCGGTGGCGTCGGTAATTTGCGACACTTCCTCGGCCTGCGGCATGTTCGGATCAATCTGGAAATTGACGATCGCACTGTGCAGTTCACGTGTGAGCTTGCCAACTTCCTGGTACAGGCCACGGTCACGGGTCTGATTGAGCTCATGGATCAATTGCACAGCGTCGCCGAACCTGCCCTTTTCAAGGCTTTCGACCAGTTCGACCGCATGTTTTTTCAGGGTCGATTCAAAATCGCCCTGTGAAGATTCGTTGTGGTCCATAGCTCCCCCGTGGCGCAGTTTCTCAACCGATGCGTTCGAAAATCTTCTCGATTTTGTCTTTCAACGCCTGGGCCGTGAAGGGTTTCACCACATAGCCGTTTACACCGGCCTGGGCTGCTTCAATGATCTGTTCGCGCTTGGCTTCAGCGGTCACCATCAGCACTGGCAGGTGCTTGAGTTTTTCATCGGCGCGCACGTGACGCAGCAGGTCGATACCGGTCATGCCCGGCATGTTCCAGTCCGTTACCAGAAAGTCGATGCTGCCGCTGTTGAGAACCGGAATGGCGGTAATGCCATCGTCAGCCTCGACGGTGTTGGTGAACCCCAGATCGCGCAGCAGGTTCTTGATGATCCGCCGCATCGTTGAGAAGTCATCAACGATGAGGATTTTCATGTTCTTGTCCAATTCGACCTCCAAGCAGTCTTAAACGCGCCCAGCACCTGGACGCGCCATTTCATTCAATCCGGCGTAACACTCAAAGACTGTCTGGAGCACAACAGAGCAAGACCGGTGCCGTTCATCACCGCACCAGCCTCGTTCGCAGTGTCCCCACACTGCCTTCAGCGCGCTCGCCACTCCCCCAAACGCCCCCGCAAACGGGCCGCGCACTGGCTGTGTAACTGGCTGACCCGCGACTCACTGACGCCAAGGACTTCACCGATCTCCTTGAGGTTCAGCTCTTCGTCGTAGTACAGCGCCAACACCAGTCGCTCACGCTCCGGCAAATTGGCAATCGCGTCCGCCAGCGCTGCCTGGAAGCGTTCATCTTCCAGATCGCGTGACGGCTCAAGATGAGCACTCGCGCCATCCTCGTGCAGCCCTTCGTGTTCGCCGTCCTGCAACAGGTCGTCGAAACTGAACAGGCGGCTGCCCAAGGTGTCATTCAAAATCCCGTAATAATCATCGAGACTCAATTGGAGTTCGGCCGCAACTTCGTGATCTTTAGCATCACGGCCGGTTTTAGCTTCAATCGAGCGAATTGCGTCGCTGACCATACGGGTATTGCGGTGAACCGAGCGTGGCGCCCAGTCCCCTTTGCGCACTTCGTCGAGCATCGCGCCGCGGATTCGAATGCCCGCGTACGTTTCGAAACTGGCGCCTTTGCTGGCGTCATATTTGGTCGAGACTTCGAGCAGGCCGATCATCCCGGCCTGGATCAGGTCTTCGACCTGCACACTCGCCGGCAACCGTGCCAGCAAGTGATAGGCAATGCGTTTGACCAGTGGCGCGTAACGCTCGATCAACTCGTACTGCGCATCACGTGCCGACTTCTTGTAGTAGTTCATACCGCTTGCGGTCATATGACAGGCCCTGCCGTTTGCTGCACGAGGCGCTCGACGAAGAATTCAAGGTGGCCGCGCGGGTTGGCAGGCAGCGGCCAGGTATCGACCTTCTGTGCAATTGCCTTGAACGCCAGAGCGCACTTGGAGCGCGGAAAGGCTTCGTAGACCGCACGTTGTTTCTGCACGGCCTTGCGCACGCTTTCGTCGTAAGGCACGGCGCCGACGTATTGTAGGGCCACGTCAAGGAAGCGATCCGTGACCTTGGTCAACTTGGCGAACAGGTTGCGCCCTTCCTGCGGGCTCTGCGCCATGTTGGCCAGGACGCGGAAGCGGTTCATGCCGTAATCGCGGTTGAGCAACTTGATCAGCGCGTAAGCGTCAGTGATCGAAGTCGGCTCGTCGCAGACCACCAGCAACACTTCTTGCGCGGCGCGTACGAAACTGACTACCGAGTCACCAATACCCGCAGCGGTGTCGATCACCAGTACGTCGAGATTGTCGCCGATGTCGCTGAACGCCTGAATCAGACCGGCATGCTGAGCCGGGCTCAGATGCACCATGCTCTGAGTGCCCGATGCGGCAGGCACGATGCGAATTCCGCCCGGGCCTTGCAACAGCACGTCGCGCAATTCGCAGCGGCCTTCGATCACGTCGGCCAAGGTGCGTTTGGGCGTCAGGCCCAACAGAACGTCGACGTTCGCCAGCCCCAGATCGGCGTCCAGCAGCATGACCCGACGGCCAAGCTCTGCCAGCGCCAGAGACAAGTTCACTGACACGTTAGTCTTGCCGACGCCACCTTTGCCGCCGGTCACCGCGATCACCTGTACGGGATGCATGCTGCCCATGTTATTTCTTTACCTTGTCTTGCATAGACGGAGGCCACATTACTGGCTGCGCGTTCACAAACGGAACAATGCATGGCAGACCATCGATGTAGGTACAAAAACGGTTCATGATTACCTCAGCCTACCTGCTTGGTCGGGCTGTGATAGATATCAGCGAACATGTCAGCCATGGCTTCTTCGCTGGGTTCTTCCTGCATTTGCACGCTGACGGCGCGGCTGACCAGTTGATGACGGCGCGGCAGATGCAAATCATCCGGAATCCGTGGGCCATCGGTCAGATACGCGACCGGCAATTCATGACTGATCGCCAGGCTCAACACTTCGCCAAGGCTGGCCGTTTCATCCAGTTTAGTCAGGATGCACCCGGCGAGCCCGCAACGCTTGTAACTGTGATAAGCGGCGGTTAGAACCTGTTTCTGGCTGGTGGTTGCCAGCACGAGATAATTTTTTGAACGGATGCCACGCCCGGCCAGACTTTCGAGCTGCATGCGCAGTGCCGGATCGCTGGCCTGCAGGCCGGCGGTATCGATCAGCACCACGCGTTTGCGCAGCAGCGGGTCCAGGGCCTGCACCAACGACTGACCCGGATCGACGTGCGTTACCGGCACGTTGAGAATCCGGCCCAGGGTCTTCAGTTGTTCCTGCGCGCCGATGCGGAAGCTGTCCATGCTCACCAGCGCGACATTCTGCGCGCCGTACTTGAGCACGTAACGGGCAGCAAGCTTGGCCAGCGTGGTGGTCTTGCCCATGCCGGCAGGGCCGACCATGGCAATCACACCGCCCTCTTCCAGCGGCTCGACTTCCGGTACGGCAATCATCCGCGCCAGGTGCGCCAGCAGCATGCGCCAGGCCTGACGCGGTTCTTCGATATCCGTGATCATCGCCAGCAGGTCGCGCGACAACGGGCCGGACAGGCCAATCCGTTGCAGACGGCGATACAGGTTGGCTTGCGCTGGGCGGCTGCCCTGCAGCTGATTCCAGGCGAGGGTGCCGAGCTGAACTTCCATCAGCTCGCGCAGGCTGTTCAATTCAAAACGCATCGAGTCCAGTGCGCGCGGATCAATCCCGCCGGACGATTGCGCAGGTGCCGGGGCCGGACGCGCCGGGGCCGCATAAGTCGGCTCGCTCAACGGTTCGGCAGCGGTCAGCGGCAGGCCGGCGGTCATTGGCAAACCGGCGAACAACTGGCGATTGGTGTCGCCGTCGGCCTCGCCACGCAGGCTCAATTCGGCCTGAGCGGTGACGATGCGCGACTGGGTCTTGCGCAGCTCGTCTTCGAGTTCCATGTTCGGAACCCGTGGCGCCAGCGCCGACAACTTGTAATCCAGCGCCGCCGTCAGTTCGACGCCGCCGGCAATGCGGCGGTTGCCAATGATGGCGGCATCAGCGCCCAGCTCATCACGAACCAGCTTCATGGCCTGACGCATATCGGCGGCGAAAAAACGCTTAACTTGCATAAACCACTACCTCAGCCGTTGGGCCCTACTGTCGCAACGATCGTCACTTGCTTGTTGTCCGGTATTTCCTGGTAGGCCAGCACGTGCAATCCAGGGACTGCCAGGCGGCCAAAGCGCGAGAGCATCGCGCGGATCGGGCCGGCTACCAAGAGGATCACCGGCTGACCTTGCATTTCCTGCCGCTGCGCCGCTTCGATCAGCGAACGTTGCAGCTTCTCGGCCATGCTTGGCTCCAGCAGAACGCCCTCTTCCGAGCCTTGTCCTGCCTTCTGCAGACTATTGAGCAATATCTGTTCCAACCTTGGCTCCAGAGTGATAACTGGCAGCTCAGACTCAGTGCCTACAATGCTTTGGACGATTGCGCGAGATACGCCGACCCGCACAGCGGCCACCAACGCGGCGGTATCTTGACTCTTCGCGGCGTTGTTGGCGATGGCTTCGGCAATGCTGCGGATATCGCGTACCGGCACATGTTCGGCCAGCAACGCTTGCAGCACCTTGAGCAACTGCGACAACGACACCACGCCCGGCACCAGCTCTTCCGCCAGTTTTGGCGAGCTTTTGGCCAGCAATTGCATGAGTTGCTGCACTTCCTCGTGGCCGATCAGCTCGCTGGAGTGCTTGTACAGAATCTGATTCAAGTGCGTCGCGACCACGGTGCTCGCATCCACAACGGTATAGCCCAGCGATTGCGCCTGCGCGCGCTGGCTGATTTCGATCCATACCGCTTCCAGACCGAAAGCCGGATCTTTGGCGTTGATACCGTTGAGCGCGCCGTAGACCTGGCCGGGGTTGATCGCCAGTTCGCGATCCGGGTAGATCTCGGCCTCAGCCAGGATCACCCCCATCAAGGTCAGGCGATACGCGCTCGGCGCCAGATCGAGGTTGTCACGAATATGCACAGTGGGCATCAGGAAGCCCAGATCCTGCGAGAGCTTCTTGCGCACGCCCTTAATCCGCGCCAGCAATTGCCCGCCCTGATTGCGATCCACCAACGGGATCAGGCGATAGCCGACTTCCAGGCCGATCATGTCGATCGGCGTCACGTCGTCCCAGCCCAGCTCTTTGGTTTCCATGGCGCGGGCCGGCGATGGCAGCAGTTCCTGCTGACGCTTGACCTCTTCCAGCGCGACGACTTTGGCCACGTTCTGTTTTTTCCAGAACAGGTAAGCACCGAAGCCAGCCAGTGCGGCCATGCTCAGGAACGAGAAGTGCGGCATGCCCGGCACCAGGCCCATGACCGCCATCAAACCCGCAGCCACTGCCAGCGCTTTCGGCGAGGCGAACATCTGACGGTTGATCTGCTTGCCCATGTCTTCCGAACCGGAAGCACGGGTCACCATGATCGCCGCCGCTGTCGATAACAACAGTGATGGCAATTGCGCCACCAAACCGTCACCGATGGTCAGCAAGGCGTAAACCCGACCGGCATCGCCAAAGGTCATGCCGTGCTGAAAGATACCGACGGCCATGCCGCCGATGAGGTTGATGAACAGAATCAGCAGGCCGGCAATGGCGTCACCACGGACGAACTTGCTCGCACCGTCCATCGAACCGTAGAACTCGGCCTCTTGGGCGACTTCCTGACGACGCGACTTGGCCTGATTCTGGTCGATCAGACCGGCGTTGAGGTCGGCGTCGATTGCCATTTGTTTGCCGGGCATCGCATCGAGGGTGAAACGCGCGCTCACCTCGGAAATCCGCCCGGCACCCTTGGTCACCACGACAAAGTTGATGATCATCAAAATGGCGAAAACCACGATACCGACCACGTAGTTACCGCCGATCACCACCTCACCGAAGGCCTGGATCACCTTACCGGCGGCAGCGTGGCCATCCTGACCGTGGAGCATCACCACCCGCGTCGACGCCACGTTCAGCGCCAGGCGCATCAGCGTTGCTACCAGCAGAATGGTCGGGAACACCGCAAAATCCAGTGGGCGCAGGGCGTAAACGCACACCAGCAGCACGACGATGGACAAGGCAATGTTGAAGGTGAAAAACACGTCCAGCAGGAACGGCGGAATCGGCAACATCATCATTGCCAACATGACCAGCAGCAACAACGGCACGCCCAGATTGCCTCGACTGAGGTCGGCAACGTTTGAGCGAGCACTGTTGAGTAACTGAGAGCGATCCACCGGTTTTCCCCGTTCCTTTAAAGCAAACTTTTGACGCCCAGAGCGGGCTCACGGCGGGTACTGCAAGAAGCTTTCCAACTTCTACGCAGGCTTTAAACTTTTGTTTTTTGGCTGCGCGACGGACGGCCGCTGGTCGGAAAATGGCAAACACCTGTCAGATCTGACAGGTGTGAAAATCCCCCAACCCGCGTTCAATCACTCCGTCACCTACCCGACCGGAGTTCCCGCCCATGTCCACCCCTCAAATGCCCGACAACAGCACCCTGGTCCACAAGGAACTCGACATCCCCGGCCGCACCGGCCCGGTGTCCCTGAGGCCGATGGTATGGGGGATCAACCGGGCCGCTGCGCTTGATAACTTTCCCCGCCAGGGCTTGTTGTGCCGGGCCGGGCCGTGGAGCTTGATGGGGGTTGGCGACAAACTGACGATCATTATGGGCGGCGATCAGGTCCGGCAAGTCACCATCGACAAGGACGAGGTCGATAAAGAACTGCAGATGTTCGTGCCTTCGGCACGCCTCACCGAAGGGACGCACACCATTTCCTACACCGTCACCCGCCTCAACCAGGGCGCCGAGCCTTCGGAGGTAATGGACGTTCTGATCAAACTCACCCGCCCCGGCGGCCATGACGAAACCGAAGGGCCGGGCCATTCGGAGCTGATCATGAGCATCCCGAAGGACATCATCCAAGGCGGCATTGACAAGGACAACGTCGCCGCCGGCGTGCCGATCACCATCGGCAACGATGACGGCTTGCCACCTTATCCGAACGCGGCAACCGGTGATCAGATCCAGGTGTCCTGGGGTGGCGTCTTTGTGCTCAGTGATCGGCTGACCCATGAACAGGCCGAGGGCAAAGACGAGATCATCGTTCACATCGACAAGGACATCATCCTTAAGGCCGAAGACTCCGATCAGACGGGTCTGGCGGTGGCCTTCGAGGTCTACGACCTGGTGGACAACCGCTCCACGGACTGGAGCTTTGCGCAACGCGTGGTGGTCACCACCGACGCAACCCGATTGGTGGCGCCGCTGCACGAAAGAGCCGTGAACAACGTGTTGGATGTCAAGGACCTGAAGGGTACCCACAGCAATGCGCAGATCGTGGCCTTTGACCTCGACAAATTCAAAGAGGGCGACATCATCATATTGCGACTCAGGTGCACTCCGATGGAGGGCGCCCCGATCGATATCGAGATAACGGGCGAGCCGTTGTTCAACTTGCCAAGCGTTCACCTGATGCCGGTGCCAAACGCTTTACTGCGGCTAATGGCCCAGTCCCTGCTCGCGATGTCCTACCGGGTGAAAAAGGCCGATGGCTCCCCCGACCTGCGATCCAAGACCCGGTTCATCAGCGTCATCGGCGAGTTGCAGCGGCTCGCGGCGCCAGTTGCGCTGGATGCGGTGTCGGGTGCGCTCGATCCGGAGTTGGCAACGGTGCGCATCAAAATTCCGTTCGACGACTCCTTCGCCGAAGGTCAGGCGATCCAGCTGTTCTGGCTCGGCACCCGCCCGGACTTGACCCCCTACCTGCCCGATCTGTTGCTGCGCTCAATCACCCAAGGCGACGTCACGGCCAAACAGCCGCTGTTTATGAACATCCGTGGTTCGGAGCACCTGCCCCCGATCACCGGCGGCCAGCTGGAGTTGTACTACCGGGTGCTCATCGACGACTCGGTGCTCGGCACGATGAACCGGATCAACCAGACCCACGCCATCCGCGAATCGATCCACGCCGAGATCCTGCAAATCGGCGAGCCGCGCCTGGAGTTGCCAGAACCAAAAGTGGACGGCGTCGTCGACGGCGTCCTGCCCCCCGACACCAACGGCACCACCCTCACCGTGGAATACACGGACACGGCCATAGGCGACGTAGCGACCTACCAATGGTTCGGCACAAAAACCGGGGGGCACAGCGACTCGGTCACGCTGAGCTCATTCACCGCCGGCCGGCCGATTTCGTTCAACATCGACGCGAAATGGATCAAGGGCAATGAAGACGGGATGGTGTCGGCGTCTTACTCCATCAAACGGGCGGCGGGAGGGACGAGTTATTCCAATGCGCTGGAGTTTCATGTCGGCGTGGCGCTGGAGCTGGAAGCGCCCGACATCAAGGAAGCTATTGGAGACAGCCTGAACCCCATCGCGGCCAAGGACACGCTGACGGCGATCATCCCCCAGTACCCCGGTATGCTGGCCACCGACATGATCAGCGTAACGTGGACGGGGGCCGCCGGCACGCCCGCGGGTGGTTCTCACACCACTCCTCCTGTGCAGGTCGGTACGGTGGGAGCGAAATCCATTGAACTGGACAACAAGGTGGTGGCTTACAACCTGGGCAAGGCAGTCACGGTGCACTACAACGTAATTCGCAATGGCAGCACATCGAAACCTTCGGCATCCTTTCTGCTCAACGTAGGAGCCCTGGCGGTCGGTCACCTGAAACAACCACGGCTGTTGCAGGCAGCGAACGGCGGTGAAGGACCTGAGTTGGTGATAGAGAATGTGACCGGCGGTGCCAGCGTCCGCGTCGATGCATGGCCTCACATAGCGCTGGGGCAGCCAGTATGGCTTTATTTGCAAGGCACCAATACACAGGGAGCAGCTCATAACCACACACTACTGACCGGCGCGAGCAACCAGGTTCATGAAAGCTGGTTAACTGCTGGTTACCACACGGTCACTGCGCCCTATAGTTATCTGAAAGAGTTGAAAGATGGCAGTGAACTCAAATTGGTTTTCAAGGCTGCACTGGATAAGAACAATGATGAAAAGACGGCGATAAACTTCCCTCTCAGAGCTTATAACGTAAAGTTGAAAATCCCCTTGACGATTGATACTACTATTATGCGACTGGACGGAGTAAGGTTAAATACTCAAACTCCTGGCTCCTTACATAGAGGCGAACTTAATGGCGTGGACTTTCCAGGAAACACAGGAACACGCCAAGCTCAGGGAGGAACACCAGGATACCGTTACAGCTCGACATTCCCGCTTATCGCTGAAGTGAACAGCCAGACCGGCAAAGTAACCGGCCTTAGAAATGGCAACGCAAATATTATCGTGACCGATCAAAACAACGCGACAGCAACGTATTTAGTTGCCGTTTCGAATGTCTATCATCCTTGGGTAAGTGGGGGGGGGCCAGCAAATCACTCCGACTACTTAGAAATACTGAAAGTACATCGCGCGCCATACGATCCGGAAATTTTAGCCGCACTTGAACTCTGCTGGAAAAAGCCGTTTTTCGAATTTGCGAAAGGGAGTGATTACACAGTTTGGTGCCAGCGAGAAGTAATTGGTGGATTGACGCTAGTGTACAACAATATTAGTAAAACCTTCACTGGCCGAAGCCCATATTCAAGTGTTCAAGGGGTAATATTTTTTGAGTTGAGCTAGCAAATTTACGAGCATTAATGGATGTGCTCGGGCTGACGTTAGAGCTGACGAGTGAAACGAGCCTGCATCTTCTGAGGCTGTATTTGACGGGCAAGATGAAAAAATCGCAGCTTTCGGCAGCCCCTACAGGAGAATATTTGTCTTCAAATAAAAAAACCCGCCGCCCCTTTGATCGGGACGGCGGGTTTTGTCGTTTCAGCACGCCATCAAACCGTATCCACCTTCAACGAATTATCATTCGACGTGCAGCTGATGATCGTCGCTGTATCGTGCCCGCTCGCAATCATTCCGCCAGTGGCTGGCGAAGTTGACGCCAGCCGACTCCAGACGAGCCGGCCATCCGCATGCTCCGATGCTGCCGCCGGTGATTCTGGAGCGAAGGGGCTTGCCCTACGAGATCGTCTTCGTCTGAGACGTTCCCGCCATTCATCGCATGCAGCTGGTGGCAGTCTGTTGCTTCTAAACGAGGACGTTTAAAAGACACTTGCAGACACGGGTTCCAGGCTACGAAGTCTTGCGCCTTTGCCTACAGCTACGCCAGAATCCGCCGGCTTGTGCGCCTTGGGCCGGATCTCTATCGTGGATCGGTCGCTGACGAATCAGCGATCGGGTTTAGCGACTCGAACTCAAGTCAAAGGTGCATCAGCGTTCCAGGCTTCGTTGCGGATCTGTATTTTCGCGATTTCGTCATGGTGGCTGTATGCGGGAGACCTTCGGGTCTGCCGGGTGCCTTTGACCGGTTCGCTAACCTGCGTACAGCCGCCACCCTCCTGTTTAGCGACAGGATTTGGCGGCTCCACCTCAAAGGAGCTTCACCATGATCAAACCAACACCCAACCCGCCCGAAACCGACCCCACCTCCCCCTACGAATCCCTCGATTCCAAAAAACTCAACGAAGCCGCCGACCGCGCGCTCGATCACTACCTCTGCCCACCCGACTCCACCCCACCGCCACGCAAAATCCGCAGGATGTACGCCGTTACCGCAGACTTCAAAAACGAGGAACTGCTGGTCGACGCCTGCGAAACACTCGCCTCAGCCAAAACCATCGCCACTGACTTCGCCCGCCTCTTGCCAGCGTCGCAGCGCAGGACGCTGTTGGGGATTGCGCAATTGATCATGCTCGGCGAGCTGGCGGTGAATCGCGTGCTGGATAATCTGGAGTTGCCAAACTAATCCCCACGCAGATCCCATGTGGCGAGGGGATTTATCCCCGTTCGGCTGCGCAGCAGTCGTAAAACCTCAAACTTCGGTACATCAGGAATACCGCACGCTCAGTTTTTAGGGGCTGCTGCGCAGCCCAACGGGGATAAATCCCCTCGCCACAATGACCTCTGTGAATGTTGGATTGGCATTTGGCCTGACATAAAAAAACCGCCGTCCCGTTCAATCGGGACGGCGGTTTTTTTGTTTCATCACGGTAATGTCAGGAATCGCGCCGCAAGTCCGGAGGAATCGGCAAATCATCCTTGAGCGGATCCGGACGCTTGCCCTTGCCCGCGCGGTATTGGCGGATCTGGTAGACGTAGGCCAATACCTGGGCAACGGCCAGATACAACCCGCCAGGGATTTCCTGATCGAGTTCGGTGGAGTAGTAGATCGACCGGGCCAACCCTGGCGATTCAAGCAGCATGACGTTGTTGGCCACGGCGATTTCGCGGATCTTCAGCGCCAGGAAGTCGCTGCCCTTGGCGATCAGCATCGGCGCGCCGCCCTTCTCCGAATCGTATTTCAGCGCCACGGCGTAGTGGGTCGGGTTGGTGATGACCACGTCGGCGTCGGGAATTGCCGCCATCATGCGCCGCTGGGACATCTCGCGCTGGGTCTGGCGGATGCGCTGTTTGACTTCAGGCCGACCTTCCTGATCCTTGTGTTCGTCGCGCACTTCCTGCTTGGTCATTTTGAGCTTTTTCATGCTCTCCCAGATCTGCACCGGGACATCGACCGCAGCGATGATGATCAGACCGCAGGCGAGCCACAGCGTGCTCCAGCCGACCAGTACCACACTGTGAATGATCGCCAGCTCGAGCGGTTCATGGGCAATACGCAGCAAGTCATCGACGTCCGCAGCCAACACCATCAGGGCCACGGACAGGGTGATCGAAAACTTGGCCAGCGCCTTGAGCAGTTCGATGATGGCTTTCATCGAGAACATCCGCTTCAGGCCCGCCGCCGGGTTCATCCGGCTGAACTTGGGCGCCATGGAGCCAGCCGCGAATAGCCAGCCTCCGAGGGAAATCGGTCCGATCAGTGCGGCCAACAGCAGAGTGATCATGATCGGCTGAATCGCCACCAAGGCGATTTTCCCTGACTGCAAGAGAAACGCCCCCATGGAGCCCTGGTCCATGATCACTTCGCGTGACAGCGTGAAGTTCAGGCGCATCAGGTCCATCAGGTCTTCGGCAAGCATGCCGCCGAACACCAACAGCGCGCCGGAACCAGCCATCATTACAGCGAGGGTGTTGAGCTCTTTCGAGCGGGCAATCTCGCCCTTCTCACGGGAATCCTTTTTACGTTTCTCCGTGGGGTCTTCTGTTTTGTCCTGACCGCTTTCGCTCTCTGCCATGACTCAGCGCGCCCGTGCCAGTTCGCGTAGCAACTGCAAGGCCTCGGTGGCCAGCGGCTGATACTGATTGAGAATGTCTGCCAGCCCGACCCAGACGATGAACAGCCCGAGCACCAGCGTCAGCGGAAAACCGATGGAAAAAATGTTCAGTTGCGGCGCGGCGCGGGTCATTACGCCAAAGGCGATGTTAACCACCAGCAACGCGGTCACTGCCGGCAGCACCAGCAGCAACGCCGCCCCCAGGACCCAGCCGAGTTTGCCGGCCAACTCCCAATAATGCGCGGTCATCAGCCCACTGCCGACCGGCAGCGTGGTGAAGCTTTCAGTGAGGACTTCGAACACCACCAGATGGCCGTTCATCGACAGGAACAACAACGTCACGAGCATGGTGAAAAACTGCCCGATCACCGCCACCGAAACGCCGTTGGCCGGGTCGACCATCGAGGCGAAGCCCATGCCCATCTGGATCGCGACAATCTGCCCGGCCACGGCAAACGCCTGGAAAAACAGTTGCAGGGAAAACCCGAGCACCGCGCCGACCAGAATCTGCTCGGCAATCAGCAGCAAGCCACTGAGATCGAGCGGACTCACTGCCGGCATCGGCGGCAGGCCGGGGACAATCACCACGGTGATCGCGACGGCGAAATACAGTCGCACGCGCCGCGGGATGAGGGTCGTGCCGAATACCGGCATGACCATCAGCATCGACGCGACCCGAAACAGCGGCAACATGAACGTCGCCACCCAGGAACTGATCTGGGTGTCGGTCAGCTGAAGCAGCGATTGCATGGCTTAGCCGATGACCATCGGGATGTTTTTGTACAACTCGATGATGTATTCCATGAACGTCTGCACGATCCACGGACCGCCGACAATCAGGGTCACCAGCATCACCAGCAGACGCGGCAGAAAGCTCAACGTCTGTTCGTTGATCTGCGTGGCCGCCTGAAACATCGCCACCAGCAAGCCCACCAACAGGCTCGGCACCACCAGAATCGCGACCATCAGTGTGGTCAGCCACAGCGCCTCACGAAAGATATCGACCGCGACTTCCGGCGTCATGGCGAGACACCTCCGAAACTGCTGGCCAGGGTGCCGATAATCAGCGCCCAGCCATCCACCAGCACGAACAGCATGATCTTGAACGGCAGCGAGATGATCAGCGGCGAGAGCATCATCATACCCATCGCCATCAGCACACTGGCCACGACGAGGTCGATGATCAGGAAGGGAATGAAGATCATGAAGCCGATCTGGAACGCCGTTTTCAGCTCGGACGTGACGAACGCCGGCACCAGAATGGTCAGCGGCGCTTGATCCGGGGTAGCGATGTCTGTGCGCTTGGACAGGCGCATGAACAGCTCAAGATCGCTGGTGCGCGTCTGCGCGAGCATGAAGTCCTTAATCGGCACCTGAGCCTTTTCCACCGCTTGCTGGGCGGTGAGTGTTTCCGCCAGATACGGCTGCAGCGCATCCTTGTTCACCCGGTCGAACACCGGCGCCATGATGAACATCGTCAGGAACAGCGCCATGCCGGTGAGGATCTGGTTCGACGGCGTCTGCTGCAAGCCGAGGGCCTGACGCAGGATCGAGAAGACGATGATGATCCGCGTGAAACTGGTCATCAGGATGACCGCCGCCGGAATAAAACTCAGCGCGGTCATGATCAGCAGGATCTGCAGACTGACCGAATATTCCTGCGCGCCGTCGGCGTTGGTGCCCAGCGTGATCGCCGGGATCGACAACGGATCGGCGGCGAACGCCAGCGGCGCGGCCAGCATCAGGGCCAGCGTCAAGACGATGCGTAGCGCACCCATTACTTCTTATCCTTCTGATCCTTGCCGAGAATTCTCAGCAGATGCTGGGCGAATTCCGGCGTCGCTTTCTCGCTGGTGCCTGGCACCTCGACCGGCTCTTTGAGCACGTGCAGCGCGGTGATGGTGCCGGGGCTCAAGCCAAGCAGAATCTGCTCGTTGCCGACCTGCACCAGCATCAGACGGTCACGCGGGCCGAGCGCGCGCGAGCCGATCAGCTCGATCACCTGCCCTTTGCCCGCCGGCCCCGCCTGCTGCACCCGACGCAACAGCCAGGCGAGGAAGAAGATCAACCCCAACACCAGCAGCAGGCCGAACACCAACTGCGTCAATTGCCCGGCCACGCCACTGTTGACCATCGGCGCGGTAGCAGCGGCAGGCGCAGCGTTGCCGGTAACCGGTTCGGCGGCCAACACGCACAGGGGCAAAGCCAGCAGAGCCCAGAGAAACCTTTTCACTCAGCGCAGCTTCTTGATGCGTTCGCTTGGGCTGATCACGTCGGTCAGGCGGATGCCGAACTTCTCGTTGACCACCACTACTTCGCCGTGGGCGATCAGCGTGCCGTTGACCAGCACGTCCAGCGGCTCACCGGCCAGACGATCAAGCTCGATCACCGAACCCTGGTTGAGTTGCAGCAGGTTGCGGATGTTGATGTCGGTGCTGCCGACTTCCATCGAGATGGACACCGGGATGTCGAGGATCACGTCCAGGTTCGGGCCGTCCAGCGTCACCGGATCGTTGTTCTTCGGCACGCTGCCGAACTCTTCCATCGGCAGACGCGAGCCGCTGGATGCGTCGGCCGCCAGCAGTGCGTCGATTTCGGATTGACCGTCACCGGTTTCTTCCAGGGCAGCAGCCCATTCGTCTGCCAGTGCCTGATCGTCCTGGGCGTTCATATCGTCGTTCATCATTTGTCCTCGGCGGGCAAAAATTCAGCTAAATGTGGGGGGTGAAAGCGCCGCTTCAGCGACGCTCGATCGGCTCGATCACCTGCAACGCGAGGTTGCCTTTGTGCGAGCCCATCTTGACCTTGAAGGCCGGCACGCCGTTGGCGCGCATGATCATTTCGTCCGGCATCTCGACCGGGATCACATCCCCCGGCTGCATGTGCAGGATGTCGCGCAGTTTCAACTGGCGACGAGCAACGGTAGCGCCGATTGGTACGTCGACATCGAGCACGTCCTGGCGCAGGGCGTTGACCCAGCGCTCGTCCTGATCGTCGAGGTCCGACTGGAAACCGGCGTCGAGCATTTCACGCACCGGCTCAATCATCGAGTACGGCATGGTCACGTGCAGGTCGCCGCCACCGCCATCGAGTTCGATGTGGAAGGTGGAGACCACAATCGCTTCGCTCGGGCCGACGATGTTGGCCATGGCCGGGTTCACTTCCGAGTTGATGTACTCGAAATTGACTTCCATGATCGCCTGCCACGCTTCTTTCAGATCGACGAAGGCCTGCTCCAGCACCATGCGCACCACGCGCAGTTCGGTCGGGGTGAACTCACGCCCTTCGATCTTGGCGTGACGGCCGTCGCCGCCGAAGAAGTTGTCCACCAGTTTGAACACCAGTTTGGCGTCGAGGATGAACAGCGCGGTGCCGCGCAGGGGTTTGATCTTGACCAGGTTGAGACTGGTCGGCACATACAACGAGTGCACGTATTCGCCGAACTTCATCACCTGTACGCCACCGACGGCAACGTCCGCCGAGCGGCGCAGCATGTTGAACATGCTGATGCGGGTGTAGCGGGCAAAACGCTCGTTGATCATTTCCAGAGTCGGCATGCGTCCACGGACGATGCGATCCTGGCTGGTCAGGTCGTAGCTTTTGACACTGCCGGGTTCGGCAGCGTTATCGGTCTGTACCAGACCATCGTCGACGCCATGCAACAGCGCATCGATTTCATCCTGGGACAGCAGATCCTGCACGGCCATGTCGTGTTCCTACTGCAGTACGAAATTAGTGAAAAGCAACTGTTCGATCACCACTTTGCCCAGCTCTTTCTGCGCCACTTCCTGCACGCTGGCGGTAGCCTTCTGGCGCAACATTTCCTGGCCGACCGGGGTCGCCAAGGTGGCGAAATCCTGACCGGAGAAGAGCATCACCAGATTGTTGCGGATCACCGGCATGTGCACTTTCAGCGCTTCCAGATCGGCCTGGTTACGCGCCAGCATGGTGATGCTCACCTGCATGTAGCGCTGACGGCCGTTCTGGTTGTAGTTGGCAACGAAGGCTGGCGCCATCGGCTCAAAAATCGCCGGCTGCTTGCCGACCGGCGCAGCTTCGGCGGCATCGGCAGGCTTGCTCTGAGCGCTGTGCATGAAGAACCAGGTCGCCCCCACGGACGCACCAATGGCCAACAACAACGCCAGCACGATCACGATGATCAGCTTGAGTTTGCCTTTGGTTGCGGGGTCTTTTACTGCTGCTGTTTCGCTCTTCGCCATGCCAATAATCCGTCACTATTCGGGTTTTCACAGTCGCACGGCAAGGCAAGAGCAAGTGTTATGCCAGAAGTGTTGGAAGGAAGGACCGAGGGAACAGTTGATCGACGCAAGACCCTGTGGGAGCTGGCTTGCCAGCGATGGCGATGTGTCTGACACATTGATATCGAATGTGCCATCGCTATAGCTGGCAAGCCAGCTCCCACAGGTATTGTGGTTAATTCCGGATCAGGCGTAATAATCGACAGCGCTGGTGCCGATCACGCTGGTGGTTTGAACGGCTGCTTCAGCAACAGCGGCAGCTGCCAGTTCTTCATCCGCCGAATCCAGTCGACCGCCGCCAGCATTGGTACGCCCGCTCTGGCCTTGTTGCGCCTGCTCCTGACCTTGCTGACCCTGCCAGCCACGGTTCTGGTCGGACACGTTGACGTCGACCTGGCCCATGCCCTGCTGGTTGAACATCTCACGCAGGCGATGCATCTGGCCGTCGAGCGCCTCACGCACACTCGGGTGCGCACTCATGAACGTCACTTGGGTCTGCTGATCCGGGACCATGTTCACGCGGATATCCAGACGACCCAATTCGGCCGGCTGCAACTGAATGTCCGCCGCCTTCAGATTGACGCTCGACAGATACATGACGCGGTTGACCACTTCTTCGGTCCAGCCGCTTTGATGCATGGCAATCGGCTGATTGACCGGCACAGCGTTCGCGGTCTTCGGTGTAGCCGCCTGGGTCAGCGCTGCCAGACGGTTAGCGAAGTCATCGACGCGGGTATCGCTGGTGGCGGACTTGAGGTCTTTGAGGCCATCATCGAGCAGACCGCTGAAGGCCTTTTCACCGCCCTGACTGGTGCTGTCCTTGTCGGTCTGCACGTCAAGCATGCTGGCCATGCCTGCGGCAAAAGTCTGCGCCGAGGTCAATTCACCGTCGACCTGCGCTGGCGCAGCTTTGGGCTGCGCTTGGCTGGCGGCGGAAATATGACCACCCTGCTCCATCGCCATACGCACGGCAGGCAACGAGTCGAGCGGATCGGCCGAAGGGTCGAAATCGCTGTCAGCGCTGGCCGCCGGGTCTTTGACCATACCCGGCAGCACGGCAACTTCCGGGGTTTCGTCCTGGACCGGTGCGGCCGCTGCAACCACTGGAGCCGCTACCACGGGCGCCGTTACGGCCGGTTGCACGATGGCAGCCAACGCCGGATCCAGCGCCGGGTCGACCACTGGGGCATCAACGACAGTGGCGTCGGCTACCGGCGTCTGTGCGCCATCGTCGCTGGCAGCCTTGTCATCGCTCGATGCCGCTTGATCAGCAGGCAACGCCTTGCCGCTATCGGCAACCGTCGGCTCGGGAGCGGCAGACTGATCGGTGCCGACGTCCTTTTTGCTGCTGGTGTCTGCAACCTTGTCGCGCGTCGATTTCACCGAATTGTCAGCAGTGACCGCAGGCTTGCCTGAGCCCTGATCGGCGAACACTTTAGCGAAGCTTGAAGCCTTGGCCCCGGCGTCTGCAGCCATTGCCGACGTTTTGACAGACGCGGCCTGAGCCTTGGCCTGGGCGGCGCTCTGAAGAACAATGTTGGGGGTCGCAGGCATGAAACGGTCTCCGCTGCACTGGGATCGAAGGTACAGTTATGGAGTTATTAGCAAGCGCCGGGCCATATTGGCCCGACACTTGAGAAAAGCGCCGAACGGAGGCGTCAGTGAAGGTGAATGTGCTGTCGCTCGTTTTCGTAAACAGGGCGCACATTGGCAAATTCGCCGCTGATTTCAGCCACCAGTTTGACGTTTTCTGCCGCGCTCTTGTTTTTTGCGTCGGACTCAAGCTCCTGGCACAGCGCTGCCAGTCGAACAGCCCCCATATTGCTGGCGCTGCCCTTGAAGCTGTGAGCAACCTCCGAAAGAACCCGGGCATCAGCGGTCTTTTGCAGCTCATGCAAACGGATTTCGGAATCGCTCAGGAAGGTATCCAGCAGGTCCGGATAACTGTCTTCCATCACTTCGCGCAAGGTATGCAGTACCTCGCGATCAACTTGTTTATCTGCCACTTGCTCACTCCTTGATCAAGAATTGCGCCGATTATGCCTCAACCTCCCAGAAAAACTCCACGTGAGCACTACGACCTTCGTCCGACCAACTGGCGTTGCGCCCCAATTGACGGACTACGCTGACACCACGCCCCGACAAACGGACACCGTCCAGCGGTCGCTCCATCACCCGCGCCACATCAAATCCCTTGCCGCTGTCGTCGACACGAATGACCAGACAGCCACCTGTGCCTTGCGGTCTGACTTGCAAATGCACACGCACATAGCCGTCCTGCAAGACCTCCAGACGCGCGTTGCGCTGTTCATAATAGCGGGCGAAGCCTGCGGCATCGCGCTTGAGGCTGGAATCGAGCCCCAACACCCCGTGCTCCAACGCATTGGAATACAACTCCGCGAGCACGCTGTACAACGCGCCGCTTTGCGTGCGCAGGCCGTGCACTTCCAGAAGCAACTGCAGCAGGTAGGGCAACGGGTTGTAACGCCTGAGCGTAGCGCCGCGGAATTCGAAGCTCACCGACCAGTCCAGCGGGCTCAATTGGCCACTGTCCGAATACACCGGCGCCGGCGGATTAACCTGCGCAGGCTCCAGCAGACTGACCTCGACCATGCTGACATCGTCACGAGCCTCGCCGCGAAAATCCCGCAGTGCCCGCTCAATGTCCTCGAACAGCCGATCCGGCTCACGATTGGCGGCGAATACTTGCTGTAGGCGCTCGACGCCGAACAACTGGTCGCTGGCATCGCTGGTATCGATCACCCCGTCGGACAACAGGAAGACCCGATCACCGACGGCCATCGGATGCACTTGCGTACCGCCATCAAATGCTTGCGGGCTGAGCACACCCAGCGGCAGATGCCGTGCGGCCAACGGTATGCGTTCGCCACTGGCAATCCGGTGCAGATAGCCGTCCGGCATGCCGCCGTTCCACACCTCGACCGAGCGCCGTTGAAAGCTCAGGGACAGCAGCGTCGCGCAGCAAAACATGTCGACCGGCAAAATGCGTTTGAGCTTGGCATTCATCTCTCGCAGGGTTTCGGACAAGCCGTAACCCTTGGCTGTCATGCCATAAAACACTTCCGCCAGCGGCATGGCCCCCACCGCAGCCGGCAAGCCGTGCCCGGTAAAATCGCCGAGCAGCACATGCATGTCACCCGCTGGCGTGTACGCCGCCAGCAACAAATCACCGTTGAACAGCGCGTAGGGAGATTGCAGATAGCGGATGTTCGGCGCACTCAAGCAACCGGAATGCGCGACCTTATCGAATACCGCTTTGGCAACACGTTGCTCATTAAGCAGGTAGTCGTGATGTTTGGCGATCAGGTCGCGCTGTTGCAGCACCGTGGCCTGCAAGCGGCGCAAGCGATCCATCGCCTTGATTTTGGCGGCAAGGATCACCTGGTTGTAGGGCTTCGCCAGAAAGTCGTCGCCGCCAGCCTCCAGACAGCGAGCCAGCGCTTCACTTTCGGTGAGCGAGGTCAGAAAGATGATCGGTACCAACGTTTCCCCGGCCAGTGCCTTGATCTGCCGCGCGGCTTCGAAGCCATCCATCACCGGCATCATCGCGTCCATCAGCACCAGACTCGGTTGCTGGCGACGGAAGATTTCGACGGCTTCGCTACCGTTGGCCGCCGTCAATACTTCATGGCCCTGACGACGGACGATGGTCGACAGCAGCAGCCGATCGGCAGCGCTGTCTTCGGCGATCAGGATTATCAGCGGCTCTTGGGCCTGCATGGCCGTCAACTGATGTCGAACAGTTTGTCGAAGTTGGAGATGGCGAGGATTTTGCGCACGTCGGAGTTGCTGTTGACCACGCGAATATCGGATTCATCGCCACCGGCGTGATCGCGCAGCAGAAGCAGCATGCCCAGCGCAGAACTATCGAGGTAAGTGGCTTCTTTCAGGTCGACGACGAAGGACTCAGGCTTTTGATTGAGTCGCTCGTAGGACTCGCGAAATTCCTGATGACGACCGAAATCGAATCGTCCTTTGACTGAAATCGTTGCCTTGTGACCATCGGGAGAGACTTCTGTAACGACTGACATTGACTGGCTTCCTTGTCATTAACAAACGTCTACAAGGTTTAGCACTTGGACAGGGTTGGGGCAAGGCGCAGAGCGAAGTCAAAAGATCGCAGCGTGCCGCAGCTCCTACAGGGGTCAGTGTAGGCGCTACCGAAGGCTGCGATCTTTTTATCTTGTTTAAAACGGATCATGCCGTGGCAAACGCTGGGACAACTCATCCAGCAACTTCTGCTCGCGCTTGTCTTCCAGGCGTTGCGCTTCTTCGCGATACCGCTGGACCAGTTTGCGCAGGCCTTCGACCTTGGCGAACGCCTTCTGCCATTCGTCACGCGCCTTGTCGAGATTGTTCTGGTGCCAGACCAGGCTCTGGCGCTGCTGATCAACGGCCGTGTCGAGTTGCGCAAGAAACCCCTGAAAGCCGAGCAGCCATTGCCCGCTCACGCCCGTGCTGCCGCGTACGATCCACTGCTCGGAGTAATCCAGACGAAAGGCGTTCAGGTCGGCGAGTTTGCTTTCAGCGACCTTGACCTGGCCTTGAAAGTAACCCATGCGCTGCACGGCGGTTTTCTCGGCCTTCTCGGCCATGTCTACCACCGGCGCCAGGCGCGCGGCTCGGCTGACGGCCATGAGCGGTTACCCGCCCGCCGCAGGAGCGAACAGGGTTTCGAGATATGCCTGGCTTTCGCCCATGTTGATTTTGTCGTTCAGGCCCTGACGCTGATACCTGACCAACTGCGCTTGCAGGGAAATCGCCAGGTCGGTCTCGCGGTCGCCACCGGCAACGTAGGCACCGACGCTGATCAGGTCGCGACTCTGCTGATAACGCGACCACAGCTGCTTGAAATACTGCGCACGCTGCATATGCTCCGCCGAGACCACCGCCGGCATTACCCGGCTGATCGACGCTTCGATATCGATGGCCGGGTAGTGCCCTTCCTCGGCCAGACGCCGCGACAGCACGATGTGACCGTCGAGCACGCCCCGCGCCGAGTCGGCAATCGGGTCCTGCTGGTCATCGCCTTCGGACAATACGGTGTAGAACGCAGTGATCGAACCCCCGCCCTTCTCCGCATTACCGGCGCGCTCCACCAGTTTCGGCAGTTTGGCGAATACCGACGGCGGATAACCCTTGGTCGCAGGCGGCTCGCCGATGGCCAAGGCGATTTCCCGCTGGGCCTGAGCGAAACGGGTCAGCGAATCCATCAGCAACAGGACATTCTTGCCCTTGTCGCGAAAATACTCGGCGATACGTGTGCAGTACATCGCCGCGCGCAAACGCATCAGCGGCGCATCGTCCGCCGGCGAGGCAACCACCACCGAGCGCTGAAGGCCTTCTTCACCGAGGCTGTGCTCGATGAATTCCTTCACTTCCCGCCCCCGCTCACCGATCAGGCCGACGACGATAATGTCGGCCTCGGTGAAGCGCGTCATCATGCCCAGCAATACCGATTTACCGACACCGGTACCGGCGAACAGCCCCAGACGCTGGCCACGACCGACCGTCAGCAAACCGTTGATGCAACGGATGCCGACGTCCAGCGGTTCGCTGATCGGGTCACGGTTGAGCGGGTTGATCGTCGGGCCGTCCATCGGTACCCAGTCTTCGGCTTTCATGCCGCCCTTGCCGTCCAGCGCACGACCAGCGCCATCGAGCACACGACCGAGCATGCTCATGCCCATCGGCAGGCGACCGGTATCGGCCAACGGCACCACGCGGGCGCCCGGCGCAATACCGGCAACACTGCCGACCGGCATCAGAAAGACTTTGCTGCCGGAGAAACCCATGACTTCCGCTTCCACCTGCGAGGGGTGATAGCTGTCGTCGTTGATCACCAGGCAGCGCGTGCCCATGGCGGCGCGCAGGCCTTCGGCTTCCAGCGTGAGGCCGACCATGCGCAGCAGGCGACCTTCAAGAATCGGCGCGCCGGCAATTTCGGTGGCTTCGGCGTAAGTGCTCAGGCGCTTGGCGAAACTGGTGCGTTCAAGGCGCATCGTCGGCGTCCGCGAGCGGCTCGTCAGTCACGGTAGCCGGTTTGACGTCTTCGGCAATGTCCAGAGCCAAGTCCGGTTCAGCCGGGTGCAGGGCCTGTTCGTGCAACTGATCGAACAGTTTGTCCATGACCTGCGTCACACGCGATTCAATGCTCGCATCGATGCGGCTGTGCGCCGTCTCAACCCGGCATCCGCCCGGCATCAACGCTTCGTCTTCGACAATGCGCCAGCTTTCTTCGTGACGTTCGCGCAGGGCTTTGGCCTGTTCGAAGTCCTGCGGATTGACGAACAGACGGACATTGTCGACACCCAGCGGCAACAGCTTGAGGGCGTCGCGCATGACGTGTTCGATCTGGCTCGAATCGATGGCCAGTTCGCGCTTGATCACCTGTCTGGTGATGTGCTGAACGAGATCAACCAACGATTTTTCGATCTGCGTGTCTTGCTCGGCGATGGGCTCGAACAAGTTCGCCATCAATTGCTCAAGGCTGGCCAGTTTCGCCGCCAAGGCGACTTCGGCCTCTTGGCGCACCTTCAGCGTGGTGCTGTGAAAACCTTCTTTTTCGCCGGTCGCGAAGCCTTCGTTATAGGCCTCCTGACGGATGCTTTCGAGTTCTTCCAGGGTCAGTGGCTGGACTTCTTCCAGCGGCACTTCTTCCATTTCCGGCGGTTCGGGCTCGGGCTCAGGCTCGGGTTCCGGTTTTGGCGGATCGAAGCTGGGCATCGCCCAGGACTCGAAACCGCGGACATCGCGGGCACGGATCAGATCCGTCACATCGTCGTCGTGCTTGTCCATGGGCTTAGATCATTTCCTCGCCGCCCTTGCCACCGAGCACGATTTCTCCGGCTTCGGCCATACGGCGGGCGATGGTGAGGATTTCCTTCTGCGCGGTTTCGACGTCGCTGACGCGCACCGGGCCTTTGGCCTCGAGGTCGTCGCGCAACAGTTCGGCGGCACGTTTGGACATGTTCTTGAAGATCTTCTCTTTGACGCCTTCGTCCGAACCCTTGAGGGCCAGTACCAGCACGTCGGAGGACACTTCGCGCAGCAGCGCCTGAATGCCACGGTCGTCGACATCGGCAAGGTTGTTGAACACGAACATGAGGTCTTCGATCTGACCGGACAGGTCTTCGTCGACTTCGCGGATCGAGTCCATGAGCTGGCCTTCGATCGAGCTGTCGAGGAAGTTCATGATGTCGGCCGCACGCTTGATGCCACCGAGGGTGGTGCGCGAGGCATTCGAGTTGCCGGAGAACTGCTTCTCGAGAATCTGGTTGAGTTCTTTCAATGCCGCCGGTTGCACAGTGTTCAACGACGAGACGCGCAGGATGATGTCCAGACGCACCTTGTGGTCGAAGTTGCCGAGCACTTCACCGGCCTGATCCGGGTCGAGGTACGCGACCACGATCGCTTGAATCTGCGGGTGTTCGTAACGGATCACGTCGGCAACGGCGCGCGGCTCCATCCATTTCAGGCTGTCGAGGCCGCTGGTGTTGCCACCGAGCAGGATGCGGTCGATCAGGCCGTTGGCCTTGTCTTCGCCCAGTGCCTGGGTGAGCATTTTGCGCACGTAGTCGTCGGAGCCGACGCCCAGGCTGGTCTGATCGCCGACGATGTCGACGAACTCGCTCATGACCTGTTCGACCTGCTCACGATGGACGTTGCCCATCTGGGCCATGGCCACACCCACACGCTGAACCTCTTTGGGGCCCATGTGGCGCAGCACTTGCGCAGCATCGGTCGAACCCAGGGACAGCAGCAGAATCGCCGCTTTGTCGACCTTGGTCAGCTTGAGGGTTGCGGCTCGGTTATCACTCATCTGCGTTAATCCACTCTTTCACGACCTGAGCCACACGGCCCGGATCTTCAGCCACCAGGCTCTTGATTGCATTCAGTTGCGCGTCATAACCCTCGCTCGGGCTCGGCAACAGAATGCTCTGCGGACCACCGAGGCTCACGCGGTCGTTGGACAGTTCGCCGTCCAGGCCGCCCATGCCTCCGAGTTCCACGTCGCTGCCCAAACCGGCCAGCTCCTTGCCTTTGCCGCCGCCGGTAATGTTGTTGAGCACCGGACGCAGCACACCAAACACCAGCACCAGAATGAACAACACACCCAGCACTTGTTTGACGATGTCCCAGAACCATGGCTGGGAGTAGAACGGAATTTCGGCAAACACTTCACCGCGCTCGGCGGAGAACGGCATGTTGATCACGCTGACGCTGTCGCCACGGCTGGCATCGAAGCCGACCGCGTCTTGCACCAGACGCGTGAAGCGGCCCAGTTCGTCGGCGGTCCACGGCGCGCGGGTGGTTTCACCGTTGGCCGCATTGACCTTGACCTGATCGTCGACCACCACCGACACCGACAGGCGATTCAGGCGACCCTGCTGCTGTTTGGTGTGGCTGATGGAACGATCGAGTTCGAAGTTCTTGGTGGATTGTTGACGCTTGTCTGCCGGGTACGGCGCGAGCATCGGCTGGCCGGTGGCCGGATCCATGATCTGCTGGCCGTTGGCGTCAACCAATGGCTGACCTGGCTGCACCATGGCGGCCGGAGCGGCTGCACCTGCGGTGGTTTGCGGCGCCGAAGCCGGCGACGGCGGCTGGTTGCTCAAGGCTCCCGGCACACCTTGCGGGCCATTGCTGGCGGTGCGTTGTTCGTTGACCGACTGCTCGCTGCGCAACGCCGGTTGATCCGGGTTGAACTGTTCGGCAGTCGACTCGACAGCGTTGAAATCGATATCGGCCGAGACCTCAGCCTTGTAGCGATCGTTGCCCAGCACCGGTTGCAGAATGTTGTGGACGCGCTGGGTCAGCATGCTTTCCATGCGGCGGCTGTAATCGAACTGCTTGCCGGCCATGGTCATTTCGGAGTTTTCCGCCTGATCAGAGAGCAGGTTGCCCTTCTGGTCGACGACGGTGATCTGCGATTTGCTCAACTCGGGAACGGAAGTCGCCACCAGATTGATGATCGCCACTACCTGACCCGGCTCCAGCGAACGACCGGAATACAGCTCGACCAGAACCGAAGCACTTGGCTTGCGCTCATCGCGCACGAATACCGAACTCTTCGGAATCGCCAGGTGCACGCGGGCACCCTTGACGTTATTCAGGCTGGAAATGGTTCGTGCCAGCTCACCTTCAAGGCCGCGACGATAACGGGTCGCTTCCATGAACTGGCTGGTACCCAGCCCCTGTTCCTTGTCGAGGATTTCATAACCGATGTTGCCGTCGCTGGGAGTGACACCAGCGGCTGCGAGCTTGAGCCGCGCACGGGACAAGTCATCGGCCTTGACCAGCAAGGCACCGGAGCTCGGTTCGACGTTGTAAGGGATGTCGGCTGCGGCCAGGGTTTCCATGACCTGCTTGGCGTCCAGGCCGGCAAGGCTGCCATACAACGGACGGTAATCCGGCTGCTGCGACCACAGCACCACGGCAAAGCCAATCGCCACGCTCGCAGCCAGGCCGACCAACAGGCCCACCTGACGCAGCATGGTCATCTCGGAGAGGTTTTCCAGGAAGGACAGGCCGAACAACGGCGGTTTGCCGTCTATCGGGGTGGCCTTGGCCGGAACGTTATCGGCGACTGCTTCTGCCATGACTCAATCTCGTCCTTATACCGGCATCTGCATGATGTCTTGATAGGCCTGAACCAGTTTGTTGCGCACCTGGGTCAGAGCCTGGAACGACACGCTGGCTTTTTGCGAAGCGATCATCACGTCCGTCAGATCGACGCCGCTTTTGCCCACTTCAAAAGCATTGGCCAACTGAGTCGACGCCTGCTGGGTATTGCTGACTTTGTTGATCGCCTGACCGAGCATGTCGGAAAAGCTGCTGCCCGACAGTTCAGGGACAGCGGTCGTCGATTTCGGCGCAGACATGGCGTCTATTTTCATAGCCTTCATGTCCATCATCAACCGATTGAATTCAATACCTTGGCTCATGGTCTACTCTCTTGGGCGGCCCGCAATTTTTTGACACTCACTCGGCGGGTACACAGGTATTAGCAACAAGGGTGCCAGCTCAAGGCCGGCCCTTTCAGAAAAGCGTTTTCAAACATTGCGCCAGCGATCAAGTGGCGAACAGATAACCTTCGACGTCCATCCCGGCATCGCGCATTTGCGCCAGCTTGTAGCGCAGGGTGCGCGGGCTGATGCCGAGTTTTTCCGCCGCTTCCTTGCGGCGGCCGCGCTCGCTGCGCAGGGTGTCGATGATCATCTGAAACTCCCGGCGGCGCAGGTCATCACCCAAGGCACCGGCCGAATCCGCATCGATCTCGACTTCACGAATCACCGCAGGCGTCGGCACTGACACAGGCAATGCAGCAAACATCACCGGCCCTGCCAGGCAGAAATCCTGCGGCTGGATCACGCCGCCCTGCTGCAGGATCAATGCACGCTGAATCGCGTTATCCAGCTCACGCACGTTGCCCGGCCACGGGTACGCGGTCAGACACGCTTGCGCCTCAGGCGAAAGTTTCGCCGCTGCATGCTTCATTTTATTGACGTGTTTGGCCAGCAACCGCTCAGCCAGCGGCAAGATATCGGCAGTGCGCTCGCGAAGTGGACGCCACGCCAGGGGAAAAACCGACAGACGGTAAAAAAGATCTTCACGGAAACGCCCCGCCGCCACTTCTGCAGCCAGATCACGGTTGGTCGTGGCGACCACACGGATATCCAGGGTAATGGGCTTGCGCCCGCCGACCCGTTCGACTTCACGCTCTTGCAACACTCGCAGCAGCTTGGCTTGCAGGCCGAGAGGCATTTCGGAAATTTCGTCGAGCAGAATGGTGCCACCGTCCGCCTGCTCAAACTTGCCCGGCTGCGCAGCAATGGCGCCGGTGAACGAACCTTTCTCGTGACCGAACAACGTGGCTTCGAGCATGTTGTCGGGGATCGCGGCGCAATTGATTGCGATAAACGGTTGAGTGGCACGATGGGATTGCTGGTGAATGTAGCGCGCCAGCACTTCCTTGCCGGTACCGGACTCACCGGAGATCAGCACCGTGGAATCACTGCGCGCTACTCGCGCCGACAACTCCAGAAGCTGGGCACTGGCCGGCTCGACTGCAATCGGGCCTTCGACGTCAGTTGCTCCGATGCTGCCCAGCGCATGTCGCGACACCAGATCGAGCAAGGCTTTGGGCTCGAACGGCTTGACCAGATAATCCGCCGCCCCCTGACGCATTGCATCGACGGCACGCTCGACGGCGCCGTGGGCAGTCATCAGCAACACCGGCAATTGTGGCTGACGCGCACGCAGCAGCGAGAGCAATTGATGACCATCCATACCGGGCATGTTGACGTCGCTGATCACCAGACTGAACGCTTCGCGCGCCACCGCCGTCAACGCTTCTTCAGCGCTGCCGACCGCGTGAAAATCATGGCCGGCCAACAGCAGCGTATCGGCCAGCGCCTCGCGCAACGAACGGTCATCCTCAACCAGCAACACCTTGATGCCCATGTCTTTTACTCAGCTCCTTGTACAGCGCAAAACAGCGGCAGGATCACCTGCGCGCACGTGCCGCGCCCGACTCGCGAGCGCAGCTGCAATTCTCCCTGATGGGCTCGCGCCACCGCTTTGACCACGGTCAGGCCCAGGCCAGTGCCGGTGACCTTCGTGGTAAAAAATGGCTCGCCGAGTCGCGCCAGAACCGCAGGTTCGATTCCGCTGCCGGAATCGCTGACGCATAGCCGCAGGGTGTTGTCGCGGGTGTAGCAATGCACTTTCAGCCGCACCTCGCCGGCGCTGGCCTGAATCGCGTTTTCGATCAGATTCAAAAGCGCGCCGACCAGCGTGTCACGATTGCACAGCAACTCGCCGGCATGGCTGTCGCACTGCCAGCGAATCGGCAGGTCCTGTACGTGGGTCAGGGCCGCAGCTTGCAGCGCCTGCATCAAGGCATTGGGTGTGAGGCGATCCGTCAGCGGCAATTCGCCGCGAGCGAACACCAACATGTCGCGCACCTGATGCTCCAGCTCGTGCAGGCGCTCTTTAAGGCGCCCGGCAAAACGTTGCTGAGTGGCGACCGGCAGCTCCTGCTCAGTCAAATGACTGGCATAAAGCAAAGCGGCGGACAATGGCGTGCGGATCTGATGAGCCAGCGAGGCCACCATTCGTCCCAGCGAGGACAGGCGTTCGTGGCGCGCCAGTTGATCTTGCAGATGACGGGTTTCTGTCAGGTCGTTGAGCAACACCAATTGCCCAGGCTCGGCATCCAGCGAACGCGTGGCAATCGACAGGCGTCGACCGTTCTTCAAGGAGATTTCGTGACCGTCGTCTTCACGCGGGGCGAAGCAGCGAGCGATGACATGGCGCCACAACTCGCCCTCCAGCGGCAGACCGAGCAAGTCGATGGCGGCGGGATTGGCTTCGCGCACGATGCCATGACCGTCAATCACGATGACGCCACCAGGCAACAGATCAAGGAGGTTTTGCAGACGGTTGGCCAGACGTTCTTTTTCCGCCAGCTCCTGCATGCGCTGGGCACTGACCACAGCCAGTTCACCCTTGAGCTCGGTGACCCGCGCTTCAAGCATGCTGTAGGAGTCAGTCAGTTGGCTCGACATCTGATTAAACAGTTCGAATGCCTGCTCAAGGCCCTGGCGACTTGCCTGCTCTACGGACGAAGGTTGCCCCTCGGGATTGGAGGCAGAGATCTGGGCGGCTTGGGGCATTGTGCTCTCTCGCTTGGCTGACCGTCAGTTAAACGGAACGTTGCGAGGGATGTAGCAATACCCGTGCCTAAAAAAAACTGCTTATAAATGAAGCAGTTGAAAAACAGGCGTCAATCCTCCGCCTGTTCGTCACCGTCGCGCCGGCTCATGCCGTACTTGCGCATCTTCTCCACCAGCGTGGTACGGCGAATGCGCAAGCGCTCTGCCGCGCGTGCCACAATGCCATTGGCATCGTCCAGCGCCTGCTGAATCAGGCCTTGCTCCAGGCCACCGAGGTAGTCCTTCAGGTCCAGGCCTTCCGGCGGCAACATGGCATTGGCGGAGAAGTCCGGCGTATGACCGTTGATTGCCACGCGCTCTTCGAGATCGCTGCGCAGGCTGTCGACCAATTGCTCGTCTTCGTCGTCGACGTAGCGGAATTTCTTCGGCAACTCGACCACGCCGATCACCCCGTACGGATGCATGATCGCCATGCGCTCCACCAGGTTGGCCAGTTCGCGGACGTTGCCCGGCCAGCCGTGACGGCACAGCGACATGATTGCCGCCGAGTTGAAACGGATCGACCCGCGCTTTTCGTGTTCCATGCGCGAGATCAGTTCGTTCATCAGCAGCGGGATGTCTTCGACACGCTCGCGCAGCGGCGCCATCTCGATCGGGAACACGTTCAAGCGGTAGTAGAGATCTTCGCGGAATGTGCCGATCTCGATCATGCTTTCGAGATTCTTGTGGGTCGCGGCGATGATGCGCACGTCGACGCTCTGGGTCTTGTTGCTACCCACACGTTCGAAGGTGCGCTCTTGCAGCACGCGCAGCAGTTTGACCTGCATCGGCAGCGGCATGTCGCCAATTTCGTCGAGGAACAGCGTACCGCCGTTGGCCAGTTCGAAGCGCCCTGCTCGGCTGGTGATGGCGCCAGTGAAGGCGCCCTTCTCGTGGCCGAACAGTTCGCTTTCCAGCAATTCCGCCGGGATCGCCCCGCAGTTGACAGGTACGAATGGCCCGTCGCGGCGCTTGGAGTGGTAATGCAGGTTGCGCGCAACTACTTCCTTGCCGGTGCCGGACTCGCCGAGGATCAGCACGCTGGCGTCGGTGTCGGCCACTTGCTGCATCATCTGGCGCACGTGCTGAATCGCCCGGCTGGTGCCGACGAGGCTGCGGAACAGATTGGGTTCGCGATGACGGCCACGCTCGCGGGCCTGGTCGTACATCTCGCGATAGACCTGGGCACGGTGCAGGGAGTCGAGCAATTTGCTGTAGCTGGGCGGCATTTCGAGGGTCGAAAGCACTCGGCGACGCTGGTCTTCAGGCAAGTCAATGGAAGAATTATCGCCCATTAACAAAACCGGAAGGAACTCATCCCAGGTTGAGAGTGTCTTTAGCAAGCCCAAAAGCGCGCCAGGAGCATTTACAGTCCCGATCAGTACGCAAATGACCTCACGACTAGACGACAAAGAGCCGACTGCCTGCTGCCAGTCATGGCTGCCGCAGGGTAAATTTTCTTCGCCGAGAAAATTTAGAATCACCGCCAGGTCGCGGCGGCGAACGCTATCGTCATCGATCAGCAGAATTTTGGTTTCACGCCACATGCAATAGCAACTTCCCTAGTCAACTCAATGCCCGAAAAATGGGGCAAGCGACACGCTTGCAGGACACCATGTGCCTGTAGACGCCTGAAATCTGAAAACAGCCACTAGTTAAGTCAAAAAACCGTGCACAGTCAAATTTATGGCGCACATGTCTGGATTAACTGGAGGTTAATTAGCCAAACAGATGGTAAACCTTTGCCGCCTTCTGCGCTTGGGTGATCTGCGACATCTCGTTGGCTATCGCTTGCCGCTCACCCATGGCCACCTCAAGAAGCTCCTTGTAGACATGGAGCAACTCCTCAAGGTTGTCGCGCAACGCGACCTCATCCATCGAAGCCTCACTCAAGACGTCTTCCATGCAGGAACGGCAAGCCAGATCCAGCTCGCCAATGGCTTCCCAGTTGCGCTCGGCCAAGGCACTGACCAATGCTTCACGGGTATCGGCAATTCGCTGCAATACAAGACTCATGGTGATCTCCTTAAAACTGGGGGCCTGATGGAGCGATGCCGTCCCAGCCTTCCTTTACGGTGCGCAGCAAACCGGCAACTTCGTCGAGAATACGCGGATCAGTCTTGAGGTTGGCTTCGGCAAGTCGCTTCATCATGTAGATGTAAAGCTGGTTGAGCTCACCCACCGAATCGGCACTATTCTCCAGATCCAGGCCTTCACACAAGCCGCCGATGATGCCAACGGCCTTGCTGATGGCCGTGCATTTGGCAGAAATATCCTTGCGTTCAATGGCGCCTTTGGCCTGAGCGATGCGCTCCAGGCCACCCTCCATCAACATCTGCACCAGACGGTGCGGGCTCGCTTCGGACGTCTGCGCATGCGCGCCGACTTTCTGATATTGCCGAAGGGCTAACATTGGATTCATGTTCTACCTCATTGCCACAATGACTCGTATAACCAGTGTATCGCCAACGAATCACAGAACTTTAGATCAAAAAGACAAAAACCCGGCGCACGCCGATAAAGCGTAGCCGGGTTTTTGTCATGCTCGCCTGTTACTTCGCGGATTGCTGAGCGTTCAGCGTGCTGAAGAACGACGTGATGTTGCTGGCTGTGGCCTTCATCTGCCCTACCAGCAAGTCCATGGCGTTGTACTTGGCAGTCAACACCTTGGTCAGGTTGGCTACACGCACATCCAACGCCACTTGCTGGTCGGTCAGGGTGCGTGTGTTCTTGGTGAGGATGGCCATGCGCTGATCAAGCAAACTGGTGCCGAGTTTGTCATTCGCTGGCGGTTTGAGGTACGGATCCACCGCCTTGCTCATACGTGCCAACAGACCATTGGTGTCGTCGGTACCCGTGAACAATTGCTGGACCTGACCCGTCATGCCTGGCTGATCCATGGTTTTGGTGAAGGCGGCGGTATCAAACTTCAGGTTACCGGTGTTGCGGTCGGTCATCACACCCAGTTGGGACAGCACGGCCAACGGACCGCCAGCACCCGTTGCCGTCAACTCGGCACGAACACTGGCAATCAGCGAACGCGGCATCGCATCGCCAGTGAACGCCGCCTGTACGGTCAGCTTGCCATCTTCGTCCGGCGTCGCCTTGGACAAGGTGTCGATGGTAGTTTTCAACGTGTTGTAAGCGTCGACAAATGACTGAATCGATGCCTGCAGCCCTTTGGTGTTGGCATCCACGCCAATAACCGTTGGAGTGCTCGGCGGTGTGCCAGCGCTGACCGTTGTCAGATTCAGGGTCAGACCACTGATTGCACCGGTCACCGTGTTGCTCTTGCTGGTTACCTGAAGGCCGTCGATGGTCAACTTGGCATTTTGCGCAACGCCGTTGACGGCGCCCGCAGCACCTGCCGCAGGACTGGTCCCCAGCGGCTGGGTACCATCAATTTCCAGACCGGCAATACCGCTGACGCTGAGGTCGGAACCTTCGCCAGTCTTGTTCGAACTGATCACCAGGCGCGAAGCACCGGTGCTGTCGGTCACAATGTTGGCGGAGATGCCGTTGGCGCCCTGAGCCTTGTTGATGGCGTCACGGGTAGTCTGCAAAGTGGCGTTGGCCGGGATGTCGACGTTGTAATCAGTGCCATTCTGACTGATTTTCAAGGTACCAGTCGGAATGGCACTGGCGGCGCCGCCGGCGAAAGAGGCACTGGCGATTTTCGAGCCGGTGGCCAGTTGGTTCACGACAACACTGTAATTACCCGAAACCGCGGTGCTATCGGCGGTGGCGTTCAGAACGGCGGTATTGGCCGAAGTCGCGGTGAAGCCGGCAAATGCAGGATTGGTCTTGCTGCCCAGATTGGTCATTGCCGTCTGGAACGCAGTCAGCGCGCTCTTCAACGAACCGACACCGGAAATCTTCAGCGTGTTGGTTTTGGTCGCGGTATCGATTTGCGTCTGCTTTGGTGCCTTGTCGGCGTTGACCAGTGCAGTAACGATAGCCCCGATGTCCAGGCCGGAACCCAGTCCGGAACCCGGTAGAATTGGACTTGCCATGTGCATCTCCCTTCAGATTGTTGCCATTCTTTTGACCGCTACACGCATCTTGAGAACGTACAAACATTATTCATGCCAGCTATCAGGCCTTGGCGTCGAACAACACATGACTTGCGTTGGCGAGGCTGTCTGCCAGCTTGAGGGCTTCTGCGGAGGGAATCTGTCGAACGATTTCACCCGTCTCGCTTGCGATCACCTTGACGATGACCTTCCCGGAATGCTCATCGATGGAGAACTCCAGATTGCGCTTGATCGATTGAACAAACTTCTCGATCTCCTGCACTGCCAGTTTCAACTTGGCATCGTCCGTATCCTGACTCTTGGCAGCGACCGGAGCTTCAGCCTTGGTAACTTTAGGCGTCTCTGACGGTTTGTCAGCAACCGGCGTTACTGGCTTGGGAGCCGGATAAGACAGGTTAAGCTTCACGCTCATGTCCATGCTCATCACCTCCTGACGTAAAAAGGCGAGAGAGCACGACTAGCGCACTCCCCCGCCCAAACTTGTTCCGAAATTACTGAAGCAGTTTCAGTACAGCGGAAGGCAGTTGGTTGGCTTGAGCCAGAACGGAGGTCGAAGCCTGCTGCAGAGTTTGCTGCTTGGTCAGGTTAGCAGTTTCTGCGGCGAAGTCGGTGTCTTGTACACGACCCTGTGCAGCAGTGGTGTTCTCAACGATGTTCTGCAAGTTGGAGATGGTGCTGGTCAGACGGTTTTGCGAAGCACCCAGGCTGGCACGGGTATCACCGATCGCAGCGATAGCAGCGTCGATTGCAGTGATAGCGGCGTCGATGTTGACACCGGCGTTAGCAGCGTCAGTACCGGTCAGAGCCAGAGTAGCCTTGTCCACGGACAGGCTCACGGCGTCGAACTTGGAGCTCAGTACCAGGTCGATGTGGTTGGCAGTACCGGTGTTTGCGCCAACTTGCAGAGTCACAGTACCAGCCGAACCGTCCAGCAGGTTTTTGCCGTTCAGGTTGGTGGAAGCAGCGATACGGCTGATTTCGTCGGACATGTCGGCGAATTCAAGGTTGGTTGCTTTCTGGTCAGCAGTGCCGTTGGTGCCGGTACGTGCTTTAACAGCCAGTTCACGCATACGCTGCAGGATGTCGGTAGTAGCTTGCAGAGCGCCTTCAGCGGTCTGAGCAACGGAGATACCGTCGTTGGCGTTCTGGATAGCCTGGTTGCCACCGCGGATTTGCGATTGCATACGGGTGGAGATCTGCAGGCCAGCGGCGTCGTCTTTAGCGCTGTTGATTTTCAGGCCGGAAGACAGGCGCTGCATCGAAGTCGACAGAGCGTCGGAAGCTTTGTTCAGGTTTTTCTGAACGTTCAACGATGTGGTGTTGGTGTTTACTGTTAAAGCCATGACGAATTCCTCGTTGGTTGGGTACTGCGGCTTCCGGCCCTGGCAACCGCCGGGTATGGCCTAGAGAACCTTCGTAATAGTTATCGTCGGGAATGCAGGTTGCTTGAGGGCTTTTTAAAAAATATTTGCCATCACCCTGCCACCCCCGAGAAAACAAAGGCTTAGCCGCCCTTCACCCACGAAAAAATGACGTCATAAAACCGACCGGCGCGCAAACCGGCGGGCCAGCGCGCTTGCTTGCTTTCAGGCCGGCACACTTTGCAGCAGCTCGATCAGTTCATACTCCATATAGTCAGCCAGTCCCAACCAGTCCTGACGCTCCTGACAATCGAGCATTTGCGTCAGCACCTGCGCCCACCTCTGCCGGGCATCCGCAGGCGCGAACTGCAGCAACTGCTGCGCCCCCTCGAAGACGTCGACCATGCTTAGCGCCGCCTCGACGTCACGTCCCAGTCGAAACAGACCCGCGCAATCACGGCACTCGTTGATGCATTGCGCCATTGCCGTCATTGCACAAACTCCTGATTGAACCGCGCCCCGGCGATCAGCGCGCCCCCTCTGCTGCTATTGAAAAACTCAACCTGGGGATGGGCGGCGATGAAGCGTTCGAGAACGCATAAGTAGCCACGGAAGTTGAGTTGGGTGCTGACGCGCTGGCCATTCCCGTCACGCACCCAATGCCGCGCCTGGCTCACACTCGGCCCAAGCTCACCGTCATTCCAGCCAGCATGGGTCTTGTTCATCGGGAAGGCGAAGTCGGCGCCGAACAGAGTGATACGCGTTGCGCCCATTTTCACCGCCAGGTCCACCGCCGGGTGAATCACACTGCCGCCGACATGCAGTTCGCCGCGCGGATATTCCTCGCGCAATGCGGCATAAACCGGGCTGGCGGAATAGCCGCCGTAGCGTTTGCCCTTCCAGGCGCGCAAAACCTCGGGGTCGCTCATCGGCAAATAGACCAGAGGAATACCGTCGGACTCTTCAAATGGCAGATGACGGAAGCTGATGAGCTGATCAATGCTCACCACCAGATCCGGCACCACACCGTGCTCACGCAGCGGTCGATAAGCAGTGTCGACACAAATGAACAGCGGACGCTGCGCCTGAGCCCGCACTTTCGCCAGCCGTTCGAAATGCCCCTCCAGGGTCGGCCCGGTGGCGATCACGTAGACTTCCCGGTCGACGCAAGTGCCAAACAGTTGCGCCACATCGTCATCGCCGAGCAACACTGGCAAGCAATCCTGCAAGCGCTGCTGAATGACCGGCGACTGCGGATCGAACTCACGATTGTTGAAGCTCAGGTGCACTTCACTGACCAGCCGATCACGGATCTTCGCGTTGAAGTCATCAGCCAGCAGCATCTCGGCCGGCAGGGCAAAAAACGGCGTGTAGATATCTGCATGCTCGCCGGCATACATCAATTCCACCCTAGGGTCGTCAAGCCATTGCCGCTGGTCGAGCAGTTGCAGAACCAACGCAAACAACGCGCCGTTAAGGATATGCACATACAACCGCTCAAGCCCCGCGCGCTCCAGCAACACCGCAGGCAAATCGCCCAGGCCGGTGCCATAGACATGCAATTGCGCTTTATCCGCCAGGCTGGCTGCCTGAATACGGGCTTCGTGAGTACGGTCATGGCGACTGGTGAGTTGAACGCCATTGACGCTCAGGGTCGAACCGAGCCCCTGCACCAGTTCAACCTGAACCGCCGCACTGTCTTCGGCCATCAAGCGCTCGAACAGCGTCGGCCAGCGGCGCTGAAGGACTTCGGCGTTGGCCTGGAAAAACTCGCTCATGGCGCCTCGCGCTCCGTTTCAGGCAAAAAAATAGCGTTCAAGGTTAACCTTGAACGCTATTTTTGTATCCGCCGTTTTTAATCAGGCTCAGGGGCGGAAGATGATCGCCGAGCCCCACGACAGACCGACACCGAAACCACTGAGCGCGACGCGCTGCCAGGCGGAATCGAGTACGTGTTTTTCCAGCAGCAGCGGAATACTCGACGACACGGTGTTGCCGGTCTCGACCATGTCCTTGATGAACTTCTCAGGCTCGCCTTCAAAGCGCCGCGCCACGGCATCGACAATCGCCGCACTGCCTTGGTGAATGCAGAAGGCGTCGATGTCATCGGCCTTGAGACCGGAATCATCGAGCAACTCGTGCAGATGCGCCGGGACTTTGAGCAGCGCGAAGTTGAACACCTGACGACCGTTCATGAAGAACACGCCATCGGTGACTTTCAGGTGTGGCGCGCCGGAACCGTCGGTGCCGAACTTGGCCTTGCCCAGTGCCCAGGTCGGATCTTCCCCCATCCAGGTCGCAGTGGCCGCATCACCGAACAGCATGGTGGTGTTGCGGTCTTCCGGGTCAACGATTTTTGAATACGGATCGGCGGTGATCAGCAGGCCGTTCTTCAGGCCTGCGGCTTCCATGAAACCCTTGATCGCGTAGATGCCATAGACATAACCGGAGCAACCCAACGAAATATCGAACGCGGCGACATTGGTCGGCAGACCTAGTTTGTCCTGCACGATCGCAGCAGTGTGCGGCAAGCCTTCTTCATCACCGTTCTGGGTGACAACGATCAAGGCATCGATCGATTCACGCTTCAGTCCAGGGTTGCTGGCAAACAGCGCATTGGCTGCTTCCACGCACAGATCGGAGGTTTCTTGATCAGCGTCTTTGCGCGGCAGGAATGCCGAGCCAATCTTGCCAAGGATGAACTCTTCATCCTTCTCGAATTTTGCACCTTGTGCGTAATTGTCCACGCCGGCTACAGGAACGTAGCTCGCAATGCTTTTTATGCCAATCATTACGGCTTCCCAATAAAAAACAGCCCAAGACCACCGCTCGCAAGGATTTGAGGGGCGCCGACAAACAGAAAATGGTTGCCACGACGGGCAACCAAGGGGAGCGCAAAGGGCTATCACTGGAACCAAAAACGGGCCAGGCGCCATCTCCCCGATCAATACAATACAGTGAAGATGCGCGTTATGACTCGCAGGTCACGCTATTTTGCCGAATCCATTACAGATTGGGTTATTCGACCAATGACCAATCCAGCGGCGTACCGCGCTTGATCGGCGTGCGAGCGCAGCGCCCGAGGACGGCATCGGTGTGCTTGGGCGGTAGACCGAGGCCGGGACGAATGGCGCGCAGATTGTCCCGCGTAAAGGGGTCACCTGCCCCCATGTCGGCGGTCACGTACAGCGAGCGGCGATACACCACCGACTTGAGTTCGGCTTCGGTTGCGCCGTATTGCACCTTGCCGAGCGCTTGCCATGCGCGTTCGGTTTCCACCACCAGGCTGGCCATCTCGGCCGGCTCCAGCGAGAAACTGGCATCCACCCCGCCCGCCGAACGGTCGAGGGTGAAGTGCTTTTCCACCACCGTCGCGCCGAGCGCCACGGCCGCCACCGAGACGCCAACACCCATCGAGTGATCGGACAGCCCCACCTCGCAACCGAACAATTCACGCAGATGCGGGATCGTTCGCACATTGCTGTTTGCCGGAGTCGCCGGATAAGTGCTGGTGCACTTGAGCAACACCAGATCCTTGCAACCGGCTTCACGGGCGGCGCGCACGGTTTCATCAAGTTCGGCGATGCTGGCCATGCCGGTGGAGATGATCAGCGGCTTGCCCGTGGCGGCGACACGGCGGATCAACGGCAGGTCGGTGTTTTCAAAACTGGCGATCTTGTACGCCGGCACGTCGAGGCTTTCTAGAAAATCCACGGCCGTGTCATCGAACGGCGTCGAGAACGCGAGCATCCCCAGCTCCTTGGCGCGAGCGAATATCGGCGCATGCCATTCCCACGGTGTGTGGGCCTGCTCGTACAAGTCGTACAAAGAAGTGCCGGCCCACAGGCTGCCCGGGTCTTTGATGAAAAACTCGCCCTCGGCCAGATCCAGCGTCATGGTCTGGGCGGTGTAGGTTTGCAGTTTCAGGGCGTGCGCGCCGGCCTTGGCGGCGGCTTCGACGATTTGCAGGGCCACGTCCAACGACTGGTTATGATTGCCGCTCATCTCGGCAATGATGAACGGCGGCGCGTCGGCACCGATCAGACGGTCGCCAATCTTGAAACTACTCATGAACGGTGTTCCCTTTTATTCAAACTGGAGTTCAGCCCGTCGGGCAGCAACTGCGCATCGTCCAGCGTGGCGTGACTTAACTTGGGCACAGCATCGGCCAATGCCGCGGCGACTCGCAATGCACCGCGTCCATCGACCATTTGCCGGGAACGTTCGGCCAGGCTCTGGCGCAGATAAAAATTAGCGGCGACAAAACCAATCGCGTCGCGCAACTGCGCGACGCTGACCTGCTCGCGCGCGCCCATGAACACGTGCGCACCGGCTGCCGCCATGACTTCACCGTTGACCTGCTGGTTATTCGACACCGCTATACAGATCGTCGGCAAACCCAACGCCGCACGTTCCCAACTGGTGCCGCCACCGGCGCCGATAAACAGATCGGCCTCGGTCATGCGTTGATGGAAGTCGCTGACAAAACTGTGCAGACGCCAGTTCGGCCGCGTTTGCGCCAGTGCCTGCATCTGCGCCCATGCCGGGTTGTCGACACCGGCGACGAAGTCCACTTCAAGTTCAGTAAAATCGGCCAACGCCAACATCGCGTGATGGGTCTGCATCGCCGCGTCGAAACCGCCGAAGTTCACCAGCACTCGCCGGGCTTCGGGTTTGATTTCGATCGCCGGGCAGTCGAACTCTTCACGCAACATGGCATAGCGCGGGCCGAGCAGTGTGCGGCAGCCCTCGGGCAACAACGGCGTGTAGTTTTCGCTGAGGCCGGACAAATTCTGATTGAGCAGCAAATCAACGCTGTAGCGCCGAGTGGCGAGATCGTCGACAGCCGCAATACGCGACGCCCAACGGCGTGCGGCGGTCTGCCAGTGATGATCGAGGCCGTAATGATCGACAATGATCCAGTCGAATTCGGCGTGATCTTCCAGCAGCAAATCCAACGCATCGATGTCGGCCTGCCACGGCAGCATCGACTCGATGGCCTGCTGCGGGTCTTCATCGGGATAGCGACCGGGCAACGCAAAAGTCTCGAAACCTTCGGCGCTCAGAGCATCGAGTCGATGCCCCGGCAACTGCCGACAGGCAAACGCGACATGACTGCCCTGCTTGCGCAGCACCCGCGCCAGCGTCAGGCAGCGGGCGATGTGGCCGCTGCCGATGGTCGGCGAAGCGTCGGCGCGAATCAGGACTCTCATTGCAACTCTCCGCCGGCCTTGAGCGCGGCGTAAAGGTATTCGGCTCGCTTCCAGTCTTCAGGCGTATCGATGTCCTGCACCAGGTGCCGAGGGAGAATTACTGGCAGGCTGGCGGGAGAATAAACCACCTCGCCGCGCAGCCACGCATCCGTGCGCCCCCAATAAAACTGCCCGGCATCCTGAAACGCTTCGGGCAGATCCTGCGAACGGGTCTCACGAAATTCCGGGTACAACGCCGAAAGCGCGCCCTGCCCGTCCAGCGTCAGCGCACGTTGCACCGGGAAACCGAAGTTGCACACGGAGAAGGCGAAGGATTTATCCGGCTGTTGCGCCAGCAACTCAAAGCCCTGACGCAGATAACGCGCCTGCAACAACGGCGCCGTGGCGTACACGCAACAGGCGTAATCAAAGGCTGGCAGTTGCTGCAAGGCATGCACGATCACTGCGGCGGTGCCGGTAAAATCATCCGCCAGATCGGCCGGGCGCAAAAACGGCACATCAGCCCCGTGCGCCCGCGCGATCTCGGCGATTTCTTCGTCATCGGTGCTGACGACAACCTGATCGAACAAGCCCGAATCCAGCGCCGTGCGAATCGAGCGGACAATCATCGGCACGCCAGCGAACAGCGCCAGGTTCTTGCGCGGTATGCGTTTGCTGCCCCCGCGCGCCGGGATGATTGCGATGTTGCTCACGTTGTCCTACTCCTCAATCAGCAGCCGGCGTAATTGCTCGACCACGTAATCCTGCTGCTCCTCGGTCAGCAGCGGAAACATCGGCAGACTGATCGCTTCGGCGTAATAGCGCTCGGCTTGGGGGAAGTCGCCCTCGGCAAAACCCAGTGCCTGATAGTAAGGCTGCAGATGCACCGGAATGTAGTGCAGATTCACGCCGATCCCGGCCGCGCGCAAGCCCTCGAACACCTGACGGTGACTGAGGCTGATGCGCTCGGTCTGCAAGCGCACCACATACAAATGCCAGGCTGATTCCGCGTCCGGTTGAGCGCTGGGTAACGTCAGCGGCAAGTACGTCAGCAACTGCTCGTACCGCGCGGCCAACTCACGACGCCGAGCGATGAAGTCGTCCAGCCTGCCCAGTTGCGACAAGCCCAGCGCGGCTTGCAGATCGGTGATCCGGTAATTGAAGCCCAGCTCGATCTGCTGGTAGTACCAAGGGCCGTGGCTGGGCTCGGTCATCTGCTGCGGATCGCGGGTCATGCCATGGCTGCGCAGGCGTTGCAGGCGCTCGGCCAATGCCGGGCGATTGGTCAGGACCATGCCGCCCTCGGCACTGGTGATGATCTTCACCGGATGGAAACTGAACACGGTCATTGCCGCAAATTCACCGCAACCCACCGGACGCCCGGCGTAAGAAGCGCCGACCGCGTGGGAGGCATCTTCGATCACGGTGAAGTTGTAGCGCTCGGCGAGTTCGGCAATCTTGCGCATGTCGCAGCTCTGCCCGGAGAACGCCACCGCCACCAAGACTTTTGGCAGTTTGCCGTCCTGTTCAGCCTGATCCAGTTTCGCCGCCAACGCGTAAGCATCGAGGTTCCAGGTCAGCGGGTCGATGTCGACAAAGTCCACATCAGCGCCGCAGTAACGCCCGCAGTTGGCCGAGGCGAGAAAGGTATTCGGCGTGGTCCACAGGCGGTCGCCCGGGCCAAGACCCGCCGCCAGACACGCAATGTGCAGCGCCGCCGTGGCGTTGCACACCGCCACGGCGAAATCGGCCTGGCAACGCTCGGCCACAGCCTGCTCGAAGCGCTCGATGGTCGGCCCTTGCGTCAACCAGTCCGATTGCAACACCTCGACGACGGCATCAATGTCCGACTGATCGAGACTCTGCCGACCGTAAGGGATCATACCGAGAGCTTCGCGTGCAGCGCCGCGATCTGTCCGACCGAGAGGAAGTGCGGATTGGTGTCGGAGCGATATTCAAAATCTTCACTCACCGCGCGACCCTGCTCGCCAAGTTTGTCGACGGCAAAATCGACATCGACGCTGGTAAAGCGAATCGACGGCTGGATGGTGTAGTGATCCTCGAACTCAATGGTCATCCGCGCATCGTCCAGCGGCACCATCAACTCATGGAGTTTTTCGCCGGGACGAATGCCGACGTTTTTGTGCGGCAGATGTTCAGCCATGCCACGGGCCAGATCGACGATGCGAATCGACGGAATCTTCGGCACGAACACTTCGCCACCGTGCATCCGCGCGAAGCTGTCGAGGACGAACTGCACACCGTGGTCGAGGGTGATCCAGAAGCGTGTCATGCGCTCGTCGGTAATCGGCAGCTCTTGCGCGCCATCGGCGATCAGCTTGCTGAAGAACGGCACCACCGAGCCCCGCGAACCGGCCACGTTGCCGTAGCGCACCACGGCAAATCGGGTTTCCTGCTCGCCGGCAATATTGTTGGCGGCGACGAACAATTTGTCCGACAGCAACTTGGTCGCGCCGTACAGGTTGATCGGGCTGGCCGCCTTGTCGGTGGACAGCGCCACGACTTTTTTCACACCGTTATCGATGGCCGCGGCGATGATGTTTTCCGCGCCGTTGACGTTGGTGCGGATGCATTCGGTCGGGTTGTATTCAGCCGCCGGCACCTGCTTCAACGCGGCGGCGTGCACCACGTAATCGATGCCGCGCATGGCCTGACGCAGACGGTCAGCATCACGCACGTCACCGATGAAGTAACGCATGCACGGCGCGTTGAACGTCTGCTGCATTTCGTATTGCTTGAGCTCATCACGAGAGAACACCACCACGCGCTTGGGCTGGTACTGCTCCAGCAAGCGGCGGATGAAGTTGCGCCCGAACGAGCCCGTGCCGCCGGAGATGAAAATCGATTTACCGTTGAACATGTGTAATTCCTGTTCCCTGTCCGACGGACTCAAGCCAGCAACTGCGACCAATCGATCGAAGTGTTTTCAGCCAAGGTAAAGCCTTTGCCGGTCAGGGCCAGGTTGGCGTTATAAGCCGGATCCTGGGCAAAAGCGCTGCTCCATTTCTCACGCAATGCGGCCAGCGCCTCAGGGGCTTGCGGTAATTCACCGGTGTGCAGCACCTGGACCAGCGGCGTCCACACGGTGAGGTAACCAGCCTGCCCGACCTTGAGGCACAGATCGACATCACTGAAGCCATCAGCGAAGGTCACTTCATCCAGACCACCGAGCGCATTGAACAACTCTTTGCGCACCATCAGGCACACCTTCGACACGGCCGAATAGTTCTGCTCAACCGACAGGCGCTGCATGTAACCCGCAGCACTGTGTTTCTCGCCGATGAACGCCGAACCGACGCCACCGTTCAGACCGAGAATCAAACCCGCCTGGGCAATTTTCCCGTCACGGCTGACCAGTTTGGCACCAACGATCCCGACTTCCGGACGCTGGGCATGGTTGAGCAACGAATCGAGCCAGTTCGGGTTGACGACTTCTGCGTCAGCGGCCAGCAGCACCAGGTATTCACCCTGCGCCTGCTCGCTGGCAGCGTTATACAGCGCCACTTCGCCGAGTGTTTGATCGGCGCGCAAGACGTTCACTTTCGGATGGCGCAATGCACCCAGCCAGTCATTGACCGCTGCCGACTGATTAGCGTTTGCCGCCACCAGTACTTCATAGCGGTTATAGCGGGTTCTGAGCAGCAGGCCTTCCAGGCAGCGACGCATCACTGGCAAGTCATCAATGACCGGCAGAATGATCGACACCATCGGCTGCTCGGTGTGGCGGTAATCAATCTGCCAGGTGCCCGGCGCCGCCGAAGTCACTTTGGCCTCGTAGCCGCGATTGCCTAGATGGCGCAACAACGCCTGACGCTCGTGGGCGTTTTCTTCCAGCGCTGCTGCTTGTGTGATCAACAACGGCTCGTCGAGATGCGCCAGACCGTCGAGGCCACCCTGCTCAATGATGCGCAGCAGCAGGTCGAACTCCATCGCTTTGCTGAAGTCGGCCTGATAACCGCCGACCTCCAGCAGCACGTCGCGGCGCACAAGCCAATGGCGTGCCATCAGCGACGGGATGCTCTGCAGCAAATCAAGATTGAAGCCAGGGCGGAACACGTCCACCAGCGCACCTTCTTCAGTGCGCTGGATTTCATCAGTGGCCACCGCGCGAAGCCCCGTGGCCGACATCAGTTCCAGGCCGGCGCGCAACAGGCCGCTCGGTGTGAATTCATCACCCACGTTCGCCAGCAGCAACCAGTCGCATGGAGATTGCGCGGCGCTCAGGTTCAGTTTGTCGACGAGGCTGCCCGGCGTGACCCGGACAAAGTGCAAGGTGTTCTGTGAGGTGGTCGCACTCTGCGGCTCGCCCGTGGTGAAGACGACAATTTTGAAAGCTTTGCTGTGACCTTCGACGAGGCTGTCGAGTGTCACTTGCAGCTTCTCGACGTTGTTGTCCAGATCCAGCAGGAAGATGCCAAATTGTGGACCGCCATTGTTCGCCGCCAGATGCCTGGCAATCAACGCAGTCTGTTCGGCGTCCGGCTTGCGAGCCGCCAGCCAGTCGAGCAAACGGCCCGAGCGCATCTTGCTGAAGACCGGGTAATGATCGGTGTCCGCCACTGCCCCCAGACGAGCATCCCACTCAGCTATCTTCTGCGCTTGCTCGTCTTCGCCGAGGGTTTGCAGTTGCGCCGACAGACGCTTGAGCACAGCGCGGTTGAACGCGTTGCTGTCATGGGCCTGCCACAACCGGTCGACGACACTTTCCGCCGTATCGTTATTGCGTGCCTGCAGCAGGTATTCCTGCCGGGTCCATACACCCTCGAGTTTTTCCAGCTGAATGCGACCGGCCGGCATCGCGTGCAGCAAAAACTCGAACTGGGTCAGCAAGTCAAAAAAGCGCTCGTTGTAGAAAGGCATCTCGACGTATTGGCGTGGCCCGAATTTGCGCTCTGGTGCCTTGGTAAGGTTGCTCCAGGCGGACTCGAAAATCAGCTCGGTCGTCAACGCACGCCCGGATTCCAGGCTGTCCGTCATGGCCGCGAAGCTTTCCAGGGCCAACGCCTTGCGCTGCGCCTGGTCGAGATCGGTGATACCGGTCGGCAAGGAGGCGAGGAATTCGGCGAAGGCTTCGCGCTCGGTCACAGATTTGGTGTCGGTGTACGACAGCGCGTGGTAGACCTCGGTGTTGTGGTCGGAGAAACCGATGTTGATCTCGCGCACGACATAAGGAATCGGCAGGATGCGCGCCTTGGCGTTCGCCAGCAGGTAGTAGGTGTGGCCGATTTCCTGCCATTCGAAACTGGAGCCCGGCGGCAATGCCGCGTACCAGTCCTTGATGATCGAGGTACGGCACACGCCATAGAACGGCGGCACGTACTGGTGCATGAAGTCGAGAACACGATCCTCGGCACGCTCCGACGCGTAGTCCTCGCAGATTTTCTTGTCGCGGCGGTAGTAGCTGACGCTGCCGGCCAGCGCCAGGTACATCAGGCAGTAGCCGTGGCACAGCCCGTAGTCGCGGTTGGCTTCCAGGAAGTTGACAGACTCGGCCAGCGATTCATGCAGGATGAAATCGTCGTCAGCCGCGAACACCATATACGGCGTCGTCAGTTGCTCGACACCGTAGGTCAGTTTGGCCTGCATCCCCCAGTAGGCGAATTGCGGCAGGTGCTGATAATCGACCGCGGAGAAATCACCTTCCGGGCGCTCGGAAGAAGAGTCCAACACCAAAACCTTGCAAGGCAGGCCGCTGTAGTACTGCAGCGCTCGACGCAAAAAAGCCGGGCGGTTGTGGGTGATCAGTACCACCGTCAGCAACTCGCTCAATGGCAGCTTGTTTTCAGAACCGTACTTGCCTTGCATAACTTCTCCCCACTACCGGCGAAACCGCCCGAAAAACACTTTAATGATGGAACGGATCAACGAACCCGACGCAGGTAACCGTCAGAGGCGACCGTGATCAGCAGCTTGTCTTGCATCTGCTGGTCGATCTCGAAATCCTGGTTCTCTTTCAGGTAGGCCCAAACTGCGGTTTTCGGGTTGTCACCCGGACCCCACGGGCGATCCGGGAAGGCATCGGCCGGCATGTCTTCAACCACGGTGTCCATGACCACGCAGTAGCTGTCAGCCGAAACCAGTGGTGCGTAAAGACGCAGTTCTTCGAGGACATGGTCGTGGGTGTGATTGGAATCGAGCACCACGATCACTTTCTTGCCGGCCGCCGCCTGACGAACCTGCTCGACCACTGCCGGATCGAGGCTTGAGCCTTCGATCATGCTGATGCGCTTGATCATCTGATGGCTTTCGATGGCCTCACGGTTGTGCGCACGGATGTCGCGATCGATGCCCAGCACTTCGCCGTGGCCCTGCAATTCGAGCAGCGAGGCGTAGTAAATGATCGAACCGCCGTGGGCGATACCGCACTCGATCACCAGGTCTGGCTTGATCCGCCAGATCAGCTCCTGCATCGCCATCATGTCTTGCGGCAATTGAATGATCGGACGGCCCATCCACGAAAAGTGGTAGGTGTATTTGTGTTTGGCCGACTGGTTGTAGAACTCCTGGGCCAACGCCTTCAGGTCCTTGTCCTGGCCCTGGGCAATCACTTCGGCCTGGCACTCCGCCTCGAAGGCTTTGATTACGTTATCGCTCATTGTCCGGTCTCACTGAAAAGTCATTTGATAGTCACGCTGCCAAAGGCATTCGCTTCGAGGCACATCAGTTGCTCTGCTGCACCTCAAGCAGATCTTGCAAACGGTCGACCACCGCCCAGAACGCCATGGGTTCGTGTGTCGGGTAGGGGTAATGCCCCAGGTTCAAATCGATCGAAGCGCCGCGTTCGCGCAGGCGTTGCTCGACGAGGGTTCTTACTGAAATCGGCTGGCCACTGGCGCAATTGATCACGCCGTCGAAGTCGCGTTGATGCAGGATCGCGGCGAGGTAAGTGGCCGCGGTGGCAATCGGCAGAAAGTCGCGCAACTGCTCGCCCGCAGACATGTTGAACGACGCCTCACCGGCATCGACTGCACGGTCCAGCGCCGCCAACAGACTGTTGGGGTTCTGCCCTTCGCCATGCAGGTAAAACAGCCGCGCCCATTGCAGGGTGAAAGGATGCTCTTGCTGAAAACTCTGCAAAAACAGGTGCAAGGTGTGCTTGGCCAGACCGTACGGATTGCTCGGCCGTGGCTCGGTGTTTTCGCTGAGCGGGCCGCTTTGCATGCCGTACTCGAAGCAGGTGCCGGTGACCAGCACCTGCTTCACCCCCGCCTCGACCGCACGTTTGATAAAGCGGTAATCGGCCATCAGGTTGTGCTCGAAATGGAACAACGCCCGATAGTTCGGCAACCCGGGCCAGGCCAGATGCGCGAGCACGTCGACGCCTTCGGTCAACGCGGCAACATCGAGATCGGCAGCGTGAATATCCGCTGCGACGAACTCGACATCGTTGATCCACGGCATGCCCTGCGCGGTTTCTGCGTTGCGTGCCACTGCACGAACAGCGCAGCCGCGCACCAGCAATGCCGCGACCAGATGCCGACCGACGAAGCCCGTGGCTCCGGTTACGAGAACCTTCACAGCACTTTCAACTCAGGCACGGCGATCACGAAGCGGCCGTCCCACTGACGCACTTGCGCCAATTGCTGACTGACTTCGTGCAGCAGGTTCCATGGCAGCACCAGCACGTAGTCGGGTTTTTCGATATCGATCTGCGCCGGCCCAACAATCGGGATGCGACTGCCCGGCAGAAACTTGCCCTGTTTGTGCGGGTTGGCATCGGCCACCCAAGCGAGCAGGTCCGGTTTGACCCCGGCGTAGTTGAGCAAGGTGTTGCCCTTCGCTGCCGCGCCGTAACCGACCACACGTTTACCGTCAGCCTTGGCCTGCAACAGAAAGCGCAGCAATTCATGCTTGATCCGTTCGGCGGCAGGCGCGAGGCTCGCGTAGTACTCGGGCGTTTTCACCCCTGCATCAAGTTCAGCCTGCAACTGTTGTTGCACCGCTGGTTGCACCGGGCGACGCTCATCGTCCTTGCGCTGCACGAACACCCGCAGCGATCCGCCGTGAGTGCTCAACTGGCTGACGTCGAATACTTCCAGGCCGTTGCGCTCGCACAGGGTTTGCACGGCCGTCAGCGACAGATACGAATAATGCTCGTGATACAGCGTGTCGAACTGCGCGCCGGCCATCAGCGTCAGCAGTTGCGGGAATTCGAACGTGGCCACGCCGGTTGGCTTGAGCAAGGAGGCGAAACCGCCGAGGAAATCGTTGATGTCCGGCACATGCGCGAGCACGTTGTTGGCGGCCATCAGGTCAGCAGCCCAGCCTTCGCTTTTCAGCTGCGCGGCGGTGTCGCGACCAAAGAACAGCTCACGAATTTCCAGCCCCTTTTCCCGCGCCGCTTGCGCAGTACTGCGGGTCGGCTCGACGCCCAGACACGGGATGCCGCGACCGGCGACGTACTGCAACAGGTAACCGTCGTTGGCAGCGACTTCGACCACGCGGCTGTCGGCGGTCAGGCCGAAGCGCTCGACCATCTCGGCCACATAGCGCTCTGCATGGGTTAGCCAGGTGCTGGAGAACGAACTGAAGTAGGCGTACTCGGCGTCGAACAGGCTGTCGGCGGAGGTGTAATCCTCGGTCTGCACGAGCCAGCATTGCTGGCACACGGCGACCTTCAGCGGCACCCATTGCTCGGCCTGTTCCAGCCGATCGGCATGCACATAGGCGTTGGACGGTGGCGAGGTGCCGAGGTCGATCAGCGGCAGGCTCAGCGGTGCGGCGCACCCACGGCAATTCATAGACGCACTCCAGCAAAGTGTTGATCGAGCGCGGGATGGCTGGAATCCCGCGCTGACAGATTATTGACGGGCAACGGCCAGGCAATCGCCAGCCGTGGATCGTTCACCGACAGACCGCCTTCGTGCTCCGGCGCGTAATCAGCGCTGTGCAGGTAGAGCAATTCGGCGTCTTCGGTCAGCGTCTGGAAACCGTGGGCGAACCCGGCCGGAATCAACAGACTGCGACCGTCGCCGGCCTTCAGATGCTCGGCGTGCCAGTGCAAAAAGGTTTCCGAGTCCGGACGCAAATCAACCGCCACATCCCACACTTCGCCGCGCAGGCAGGTGATCAGTTTGGCTTCCGGCGCATTCGCGTTCTGATAATGCAGACCGCGCACGCTGCCCTTCTCGCGAGTGCATGAATGGTTGATCTGACGGATATGAAACTCACTGCCAAACGCACTCAGACTGCCCTCGCAGAACAACCGGGCGAAGTGCCCGCGCTGATCTTCGAAGCGTTTGTGCTGCACGCTGAACAATCCGGCCAGCGGCAATGCCTGCAAGGAAAACTCGCTCACAGCGCGCCTCGGTACAGGTTCAGTTGGCCGAGGGTGACGGCGCGCATGTCGTCGCCGTTCTGCCACGCCAAATGCCAGTCGAGGGTTTGCGTCAGGCATTGCTGCAAGGTCCAGCGCGGCTGCCAACCGAGCAGTTGGCGTGCGCGGCTGCTGTCCAGACGCAGCAGACCGGCCTCGTGCAGTTCACTCGGCTCGATGCGCAGACCGCGCGCTTGCGGCCAGCGGCTGGCGAGCAATTCGACCACTTCGCCGACGCTGCACATGTCCGCCTCGCCGGGGCCGAAGTTCCACGCACCGGCGTACTCCGGGCCTTGCTCGTAGAGGCCGGCAGCCAGTTGCAGATACCCGGCCAATGGTTCCAGCGCGTGTTGCCACGGGCGCACGGCTTGCGGGTAACGCAGGGTCACCGGCTCGTCTGCCGTCCAGGCTTTGAGTACATCGGGAATCAGTCGCTCGGGAGCAAAATCACCACCGCCCAAAACGTTGCCGGCACGCGCCGTGGCCAGGGCCAGACCGTGCTCGGCGTACTTGTCTGCCGGGAAGAACGAGGCCGCGTAAGACTGCGCCAACAGTTCGCAACAGGCCTTGCTGCTGCTGTAAGGATCGTGGCCACCGAGGGCTTCGTCTTCGCGGTACGGCCACAGCCATTCCTTGTTGGCGTAAACCTTGTCGGTGGTCACCAGCACACAGGCACGTACGCAGCCGACCTGACGAATCGCTTCGAGCAGGTTCAGCGTACCCATGACGTTGCTGGAATAAGTGCCGAGCGGATCGCGATAGCCTTCGCGCACCAGCGGCTGGGCGGCCAGGTGCAGGACGATCTCCGGCTCGGTATCGGCAATGATTTCGAGCAAGGCACCGAGATCACGCAGATCACCGCGCTGATCATCGATGCCTTCGTGCACCCGCGCCAGTTCGAACAGGCTCGGCTCGGTCGACGGATCCAGTGAAAAGCCGCTGACTTGCGCGCCGAGGCTTTGCAGCCACAGGGTCAGCCAACTGCCCTTGAAACCGGTGTGCCCGGTGACCAGCACACGCTTGCCGCGCCAGAAATCCGCACTCAGGCCCATTGCTTCCATGGGGCCTCCCCGCTCTGCCACAGCGCTTCGAGATGGTTCTTGTCGCGCAGGGTGTCCATGGGTTGCCAGAAACCATCGTGTTCGAAGGCTTTGAGCTGTTCGTCCTGGGCCAGGCGGGCCAACGGCTCGGCCTCCCAAGTGGTTTGATCACCCGCGATGTACGGCAACACTTTTGGCGACAGTACAAAGAAACCGCCATTGATCCAGCCACCGTCGCCACGAGGTTTTTCGGTGAAACCGAGGACCTGATCGCCTTGGCGTTCGAGGGCACCGTATCGACCCGGTGGCTGCACCGCAGTGACAGTCGCCAAGCGACCGTGAGCCTTGTGGTAATCGACCAGCTCGCGAATGTTCAGATCGGAAACGCCGTCGCCGTAGGTGAAGCAGAACGCTTCTTCATCCTGCAGGTAACGACCGGCGCGCAGGAGACGGCCACCGGTCATGGTTTCTTCGCCGGTGTCGATGAGCGTGACGCTCCATGGCTCGCTGTAATTCTGATGCACGTCCATGCGATTCTCGCGCATGTTGAAGGTGACGTCGGAGGTGTGCAGGAAGTAGTTGGCGAAGAAGTCCTTGATCGCGTAGCCCTTGTAGCCGAGGCAGATCACGAAGTCGTGAATTCCGTGAGCGGAATACTGCTTCATGATGTGCCAGAGAATTGGCTTGCCACCGATCTCGATCATCGGTTTGGGCTTGAGGTGCGACTCTTCACTGATGCGCGTGCCGAGGCCACCCGCCAAAATAACTGCCTTCATCGTCTCCCCTCTTGTTCGTCACCGGGCTGCACACAGCTTTCTTGAGCTTTGCGGCCTACTGGCTAACCTTTTTGCCGATTCGGGCGCAGGTGGGATGCCCGCGAGCGCTCGTTTTATGGCGATTTGAGGGGGACTTGCAGGAAACGCGCCAGCTCGCAGACCCGCCGAATACCATCACAGGGGACAGCGACGAGCGCCCGGATAAAAAAAGGGAGCCCGACCTGCCACGGTCGGGCTCCCTTCGTTACAGCTCAAAATACCTTCAAAGCCACAAGGCGGATGAATCAGCCAAACATGCTGAACCCATCTCCATTGATCGGCAGAACATCACCGTTGGCCGCTTTGAAGTGCTCGATGGTGTTGCCACCAGCGAACCAGTCCTGCAGTTTTACCCCTTGGGCGGTTGGATCGGTCGGCGGGGAATATCCATCGCTGAGGTACAAGTCATCACCCACCCGCGCCAGCTGCAACGTGCTGGCCGACCGGACGTTATTCAGGATCAAGGTGTCATTGGTGCTAAGCCCGTCATCCCGGATAGTCACCAGCAGGTTGGTGTTGACGTAATAGGTGTCATCACCCTCTCCGCCGTTGCCAAAGCCACTGGCTTTCATCTGCCCGACTGGAGTGAACAAGGCGCCAAAGGTCAAATCATCATTGCCGGCACCACCGAGCAAGGCAAAGCCCTTACCCGTACCAAGCAGATCGTCATTGCCGGCGCCGCCAACTGCAGTGCCACTGGCGACAAAAATCGTGTCAAAACCATCCTCACCATAGGCGAAGGTGCCACGGTCATCTCCCGTGCTGATGATGCGGTCATTACCATTGCCGCCGTACAGCATGTCAGCCTGCGGCCCGCTGGCAGCAACATCGACCGCGAAAGGTCCGAGCTGGGTGTTGTAGCTACCGTAAATGACATCGTTGCCGTCGCCGCCATAAATCACGTCATTACCCAGACCACCTTCAAAACTGTTGGCAAGCGCGTTGCCTGTCAGCGTGTCATTGAAGTTGGTCGCGATAATGCTCTCGACATTGATCAGCACATCGCCCTGCGCATCACCGCCCGTATTCACGCCGGACTGCAGATTGATGTTCACCGCCGCAGCGCTGTTGGCGTACCAGACTGTGTCGATCCCTTCACGGCCGTCGATCACGTCGGCGCCACCGCCACCGACGAAGTTGTCGTTGAGCGTGGTACCGGACAACGTGTCGGCAAAATTGCTGCCCTGGAAGAGCTCGATCCCGACGAAGGTATCCCCCGCAGCATCACCGGCGTTGACGTTGGTTTTCAGGTCGATGGTGACCGCACTGTCGGACGACTCGTAGCTGACCATATCGAAGCCTGTACCGCCATCGAGCACCAGGGAAGCGGTGCCGCCAACAAATACGTCGTTGAAATTCGAACCACGCATCGCTTCGATGCTGTTGTAGGTGTCACCCAGCGCGATCCCGGTATTGATCCCGGTTTTCCAGTTGATACTGACGCCTACGGTACTGTCGGCGTAAGACACGGTGTCCAGGCCACCACCGCCGATGAACTGGTCGGCACCACCGCCGCCATACAGCACGTCGTTTCCGTTGCCGCCAGTGATGATGTTGTCGAGGGCATTACCGATGCCCGTAAACGCACCGGTACCGGTGTAGGTCAGACGCTCGACGTTGGCCGCGAGCGTATGGTCCTTGTAGCTGACCCGTACTTCATCGTTACCGCCGCCAGCCTGTTCGATAACGGTTACGCCACCGCCGTTGACGTAGTAAGTGTCGTCACCCGCCCCCCCCTCGTAGGTGGCAAAAAGGTAAGCGTCAGTGGTGAAGCTGTCGTTGAACGCCGAGCCAATGACCTTTTCGACGCCGGTCAGGGTAATGCCCTGCGAATCGCCACCGACACCTGCCAGACCAGCGCCCGGACGGATATCGACGTTAACGCCTGCAGCCGACGTCGAGTAATCGACGGTGTCAAAACCTTCACCGCCGTCGACGCCACTGATTCGGCTATCAACCACGAAGGTGTCGTTGTACTTGGAGCCAGCGATCACTTCAATGTCGTTGAACGTATCACCCGCGCCGATTCCCGAGACGACGCCGGTTTTCAGGTTGATGTTCATGGCAACCGTGCTGTCGAGGTACGACACGGTGTCGCGACCGGCGCCGCCGATGAACTGGTCGGCACCGCCACCGCCGTAGAACACGTCGTTGCCGCTGCCGCCAGTGATGACGTTGTCGAGGGCATTGCCCCAGCCAGTGAACGAGCCAGTGCCGGTGTAAGTCAGGCGTTCGATGTTGGCTGCCAGTGTGTGGTCTTTGTAGGTCACGCGCACTTCATCGTTGCCGCCGCCCACTTGCTCGATGGCCGTCACGCCGCCGCCATTGACGTAATAGATGTCATCTCCGGCGCCGCCCTCGTAAGTGGCGAAGAGGTAAGCGTCGGTGGTGAAACTGTCATTGAACGCCGAGCCAATGACCTTTTCGACGCCGGTCAGGGTAATGCCCTGCGAATCGCCACCGACACCTGCCAGACCAGCGCCCGGACGGATATCGACGTTAACGCCTGCAGCCGACGTCGAGTAATCGACGGTGTCAAAACCTTCACCGCCGTCGACGCCACTGATTCGGCTATCAACCACGAAGGTGTCGTTGTACTTGGAGCCAGCGATCACCTCGATACCGTTGTAGGTATCGCCCGCGCCGATCCCCGAGACGACGCCGGTTTTCAGGTTGATGTTCATGGCAACCGTGCTGTCGAGGTACGACACGGTGTCGCGACCGGCGCCGCCGATGAACTGGTCGGCACCGCCACCGCCGTAGAACACGTCGTTGCCGCTGCCGCCAGTGATGACGTTGTCGAGGGCATTGCCCCAGCCAGTGAACGAGCCAGTGCCGGTGTAAGTCAGGCGTTCGATGTTGGCTGCCAGTGTGTGGTCTTTGTAGGTCACGCGCACTTCATCGTTGCCGCCGCCAACTTGCTCGATGGCCGTCACGCCGCCGCCATTGACGTAATAGATGTCATCCCCGGCGCCGCCCTCGTAAGTGGCGAAGAGGTAAGCGTCGGTGGTGAAACTGTCATTGAACGCCGAGCCAATGACTTTTTCAACACCGGTCAGGGTATCTCCCTGTGCATCACCACCAACGCCTGCCAGGCCTGTGCCTGGTCGGATGTCGACGTTGATGCCGGCCGAGGAAGCCGAGTAATCGACAGTATCGAACCCCTCACCGCCATTTAATTTGTCCGCACCGGCGCCGCCAATGAGGATGTCATTGCCGGCCCCCCCATTGATCTCATCATCACCACTGGTACCCGTCAGCGTATCCGCGCCGTTTGTCCCGTTTATTACAGCCATTATTTCTTCCTTGCCTTGTTGTGAAACCGGTACCGATTCGCGTGGCGATCACGTCGTCGCAGCGAACGTCAAAAAGAGCCGAATGTGTTGATATCGACAGGAAACGATTACAGCTTTAGCTGTGGTAATAAAAATGTATCGAGGTTGATGCAAACACGAACCGCACAAGCAAAAAAAAACAGGCGACTGCCAAGTCGCCTGTTTTCTTCATGGTGGCCAACGCAAATCGATCAATCCGCCAGCCAACCGTTTTCCCAATAACGCAAGTTATCGCCGCGCAAAATGTAGTCGCGCAGCACGACTTCGCGCAAATCGTCACCCATGCGATAGCTGGCGTCCGGGTCGGCCAGGTGCATGCGGATTGCCTGCAGCCATTCGTCCGTGGTGTTGGTCTTGATCCGTGTGCACGGCAGATAGCCTTGGTAGGCCTCGGTGTTGGTGCAAATCACCGGGTAACCGCAGGCGCCGTACTCCAGCAGACGCAGGTTGCTCTTGCAGTCGTTGAAAATGTGGAATTCCAGCGGCGCCAAGGCCAGATCGAGATTGAGGCTGGCCAGTTTCGCCGGATACGCGTCGAGGGCGATTACCCCGTGAAACTCATGCATGTACGGAAGCAGGTCGTCCGGGCACATGCCGAAAAATACCCAGTCGACTTCATCCGCCAGTTCGCGCACGACATCAGCGATCACCGCCAGGTCACCATGGTGACTGGTACCGCCGCCCCAGCCGACGCGAGGTTTTTTCGAGGTCCGGCGCTGGCTGCGCAGGTTACTCCAGAATTCCTTGGCCAACATGTTGGGCACTACACGAATGTCGTGATGCATATCCGACAATGCGTTGGCCAACGGCTGAGTCGAGACGACGACGCGATCGCACATGCCGATCGCACGGCGAACCAGACGCTCCATCTGATGCTTGTCCGGCATGTTGCGGATATGCGCATTGCGGTGGGGAACATCGATCACGTAGTCATCCAGCTCATAGATTCGCCGCGCATTGAAGTAGTCGCGCAGCACTGGCATCTCGTTGATCGGCGCTTCGGCATAACGGCCTTGCAGAACAATCACATCAGGTGACAGACGCTCGATTTCAACAATCGGCGGCAGGTTCACGCTATAGCGAATCTGCCCCTGCACCCTGCCTGCCGCTTCGAGTTCGATCAGTGGTTGGGTGACACGATAGTGCCCGACGGCGGAGGCATTGATCGGCAGCCCGAGAATTTTCGGCAAGGAGCTATTGCTGAAAGGACTCCAACCACTGCGCAGGCCCGGCTCGAGCGTGAAACTCGAACGGGTGGCCCCGTTCAACGACAGGTTGGGATTGTAGGCCGGGTCACGGGCAACCACCGGCAGCCAGCGCTTGTAAAAGGTTTTTTCCTGCTCGCTATGTGAGATTGCGGCTTCATCAATGACCGACTCGACGGGTTGCGCCCCGAGCGCCAGCACCGCGTAAGGGGTCCAGACCACCAGATAACCTTGCCGGGCGACGCGCAGGGCCAGGTCCACTTCATGCAGCGTGCGCGGCAGACTCTGCTCATCCAGACCGTCAACCGCATCGAACACCGACTTGCGCACCATCAGGCAATCAGCCCCGACGGCACTCAGGTCCTGAACCGCTTGCAATCGGAACATGTACCCGGCGGACTGCATCGCCTGACCATAGAACGGCACACCTGCCGGCCCCTGCAAACCCAGCACCAGCCCGGCATGCAAGACATAACCATCGGGATTGAACAGCTTGGCACCGACGATGCCCACTTCCGGACGCTGAGCGTGGTTGAGCAACTCATCGAGCCAGTCACCCTGAGTGATCACCGCAAAGGGGTTGAGTAGCAGCACGTACTCGCCCCGCGCCTGGGCAACGGCAAAATTGCGCAAGGCTGCGACGTTGCCTTGCTGCGGGTATGTCAGCACCCGCACTCGCTCGCTGCCCAGTTGCGCCATACCGGCCAGCCAGGCTTGGGCCTCGGCTGTCTCGCTGCCGTTGTCGACCAGCAACAGCTCGTACTCGCTGTACGCGGTTTTCTCCAGCAGGCTCTCGACACAGCGCTGCAGCGCCGAAATCTTGTCGCGGGTAGAAATGATGATCGAGACCAACGGCCGGCTCACATGCCGGTAATCGACTCGATTGAGCAGCTCGACGCTGCCGCGACGCATGTCGTGGGCGATCCCCAGACGATCAAGATGGGCCGTCAGCAATCGCGGGTTGCTTTCAGTCACTTGCGGCAGCGATAGCCACTCGGCCAAATCGAATGTCGACTCGATGGCAATCTCGGCCAGATGCCCGACCACCTGAGTGCCCTGATCTTCGACCATCCGCCACAACAGGTCGTGAGGCGCCAACTCAGTGAACGTCGAATCGAATCCGCCGAGCGCCACAAAGGCATTACGCTGGAACGCCAGGGCGCGACCGACATAAGGGTAGGTGCGCATCAGGTCGAGGTTGAAGTCGGGCTTGAATGCCGGCTCCACCGACTCACCCGCCCGCAAACTGCCTTCATCGCTGTATAGACACTGCAAATCGCTGTTGAAGGCGATTCGCTCGGCCATCATCAGCAAGGCAGGGGGCACCAGACGATCACCGGAACGCAGCAGATAAAACCAGTCGGCTCCCTGCAGCTGTGGCAGCAATTCATTGATCTGCTGCAGGCGATCGTCTTGCAGCGGCAAATGGAATACACGTCCGTCCAGTACCGGCTCAGCGCAAGTAGAAGACAACACCAGTGTCAGCTCGGGCGCATAGACCTGCGCGGCGAGACTCTCCAGCGTACGTTCCAGCGCTGCAGAACTGCCCTGATCATCAACCACGATGGGCACGATTCGCGGCGTGGACGGCCAGCCTGCCAGCGTGTCCGGCAACAGTCTGCGCTGAACGTCACTGAGCGTGCGGCACTCCAGCCATTGCGTATAGAGTTCGGAAAAACTCAGACTGCTACTGCCAACCGCCCATATCTGAGCGCTCTGTTTGGTGCCGAGCGTGCGGCTCAGCGGCAGTTCTTCCCAGACCCGTGGCGAATCATCTGCCTTGGGCAACGGCACATAACGTACCCAACCCTTTGCTGGCGCAGATTCTCCGCTGCGCGCCTTGAGCATTTGCATCAGCCATTGCCGCTCGATTTCGAGCGCGTCTTTCATGGCTTGCTGGCCGCTCAGACGATCGGGATACAGGCGTTCGACACTCAACACGTGGTTGGACACGACCACGTTGCCGCGCCGCATCAAACACACAAACAGCGCGAAATCGAGGCTCGCCACAAAGCAGTGCTCGGGCTGCGTCAGCGCCGGCAACAACTCCAGAACATCGGTGCGACGGAACATGGCACTGCTGAAACCACCGAGGATGTTCGCCGGGAACGCCTCGAAGATTGCCAGCAAGTCGTCACCCTTGAACAAGCCACTGATTGGTGACAGTGGCGTATTTTCCAGACGTGAAGGCAGCACCATGTCGTCGGCGTCCCAGAACAGACGCTGGGCCAGCACCAGATTGACCTCGTCACGTTCGGCCAGCACGCGAGCCTGATACTCGATACAGCTGGCAAACAGATGATCGTCGTCACACAAGAACTTGATGAACTCGCCCTGCGCCTGATCGAGGCAGGCTTTCAGATTGCCGATCATTCCCAACGTGTGCGGATTACGCACATAACGCACGGTGACGCCGGACTGCTCGACAACCGACGCAACGATGTCTTCGATCTCACTGCCGCGACTGTCATCGCACACAATGATTTCAAGATTGCCATAGCCCTGACTGACGGCGCTGCGCAATGCCCGCTCGAAAAAGCGCGAATTGAAGGCAGGAATAACAAGGCTGACAAGAGGAAGTGAATTCACGGCGGGCTCACAGGCGGTACGAGCCCGCCCGGAAAAGCGAGCCCTTGATACCGCAAAAAAACATGACTGAGGGACAGGGTAAACGGGCGTTTATGCGCCCGTTGAGGATCAGATCTTGTTGAACAGCCCCAACTGACTGATCTTGCTGAACGCCAGTTGCGCGGCCTGCAACATGGTCTGCTGCAAGGTCAGGCGGGTCATGACTTCAGCCGGGTCCGAATCACGGATCGAGCCTTGGGTCGTGGTGTTCGCCGTGCTCAGGCTGTCGTTGGTGGCGGATTGCATATCCAGCGACTGGCCGCGCGCACCGATAGACGTGACAGCAGTGCCGATCTGATTGGTGGCGGCGTCGATGTTGCCGATACCGGCTTCCATGGCGCCCTGCAGTTTCTGCTTGGCCACCGGGTCGCCATCGATCGGCGTATTCAGCGCGGTAATCATCTGACCCAGGGTGTCGAGCACGTTCTGAGTCTGGTGGTTATTCGGCTGAATCGAGAATTGATCGCCGGCTGCCGGGGCGCTGCCCAGAGCGAACGTCACACCGGCTGCCGTCGCGTTGCTACCGGCCACAGTGCCCGAAGACACAGGCTTGCTGTCAGCGGTTACCGGCGCCGCGTAGAGATCGAACGCAGTGGCGCTGGTGAACTTGAGGATCGCCCCACCCTGCGGGAATGCCGCGGTGTAGGCCGCCTGATCGGTGATGCTGGAACCGGTGATCACCGCCGTCGAAGAGTTGCCCGGGCTACGCGAAGTGGTGAACGTGTCCGGGGTCACCGCCAGTTGAAAACTGTGCCCGGCAATGACCGCATCCGGGTTGGTATCACCGGCCTTCAGGTTGAGGTTCAGCTTCATGTCGACACCGCGGAAGCTGAAGCTCTGGTTGCTACCGCTGGTGTTGCTGATCACGCCGTTCTTGCTGGCGTCAGCAGTGACGTCGTTACCCAGCGCGTCGGTGATCTTCATCTGCGTGCTGCTGACGAAGGCGACGGTGTACGGCTGACCACTGGTGAACGTCGAGTTATAGGTGGCAGCGGTGCCAACGGTACCGTTGGACAATACAACGCGACCGTCATCCACCGCAGGTGCGGTCATGGTGGTGTTGGTGCGACCGGTGTTGATGGTCTGCTGGAATGCATCCCAACCGGTGGTATTGGTGCCGACCGCCAGGCCATCGCCGATGCCCAGATTGATGGTGGTCTGGTCACCGTTGTAGGAATAGGTGCCGTCGGTGTTTTGCGAATACGGTGCGGTGTCGGTTTTCGAACCGGAGAACAGGTAGTTGCCGTCGGCATCCTTGGAGTTCATCAGGCCCAGCACTTGTTTCTGGATCTCGCCCAGTTCCGACGCGTAAGCCTGGCGATCCTTGTCGGTGATCGTGCCGTTGTTGGCGGCCAGGGAGATTTCCTTGGCGCGGCTCAACGCCGTGGTGATGGCATCCAGCGTGGATTCCTGCACGGTCAACGCACTCTTGGTGCTGCTGATATTGGTGGTGTACTGCTCAAGCAGCGCGGCCTGCTGACCAAGCTGCAGCAAACGACCGGCACCGACCGGATCATCGGCGGCCGTGTTGATGCGTTGCAGGCTGCTCGCCTCGCTGGCGCTGGCCAGCGCCTTGTTGAAGTTACGCTGATAGTCCGCAGCTTGCGTTCCGTAATACTGGGCGGTGGAAATGCGCATGAATTACGACTCCTTAAAGGCTGTTGATCAGCGTGGCGAAAGTTTCCTGCGCAGCTTTGATGATCTGCGAAGACGCGGTGTAGTACTGCTGGTATTTGACCAGGTTGCCGGTTTCTTCATCCAGGTTGACCCCGGACAACGAATCACGCGCACCGGCGGCCTGCGTCAGGATCGCCGTGGTGGCTTCAACGTCGGACTTGCCTTGTGCGGTCTTGGTACCGACGTTTGTCACGAGTTTGTTGTAGGCGTCGGTCAGGCTGATGCCTTTGCTCGCCGAACCGGTGTCGACGGTCTGCGCAGTTTGCAGGCCAACCAGCGATTGCGCATTGCGGTTGTCCGAGGACGCCGCACCGGTCAGGTTCATGGTGAAGGTTTCGCCAGGCTTCGGCGTACCGCCAACGGTGGTCTGCATGGAGAAGGTTTTCTGTACGTTCGGCGTAACGCTGGTGTCCAGCACCGGGTTGCCGCTGGCATCAACGATGCCGACTTTCAGGTCCAGCGTGTTCGCTTGACCAGGAACGATAGTGCCGCTGCTGATGAGACCGCCCTTGGCATCCACGAAAGTGTAAGACTGGCTGCCCCCGGAGACCGCACCGAACACCAGCTTGACCGGCGTCGAATTCTTCAGCGCCGCCTGCATGTCAGCCTGGGCAGTCGGGTTGTAGATATCGATCTTGCTGGTGAGCGTCGGCTGGGTAAAAGTGCCCAGACCGTTGGCGCTGGCCACACCAGTCAACGGACCCGCTGCCGCGATTTTCTTCGGATCGGTCAGTACCGTCTGAATGCTCGCTGCCGCGTTGCGGGTCGGCGTCACTTTGAAGCTGTCGCCCGCGCTCAATGCGCCGCCCTTTAGGGCCAGGCTGAAGCCGTCGATCACCGGCGGTGGCGTCGTGTTGGTGCTGAACGTCCCCATCTCGGTACCGTCAGAGCGCTTGACGGTGTAATCGGTGGCGCTGGTGAACGTCACCTGATAATCGCTGGTGGTCAGCTTGCCGGTGTCCTTGATGGTGACGTCAAGGTTGCCCGAGCCTGCGCTGTTACCCGACTGCGCAATGCTGCGCTGGCTGATCAGCGCGGCACTGTTGATGTTGTTGAAAATCGCCGCGCCGAAGTCACCGTTCTTGTCGATGCCCTGGGCTTGCTGGCTGTTGATCTGATCGGCGATGACCAGCGCTACACGCCCCAGCTCGTTGAGCGACGGGTCGAGCACTTCTTTGCGATAAGTCAGCAAACCGCCGATTTCGCCACCGCTGATCACCGAAGTGATGTCGATGGTGCTCGAGCCGCGATCCATCTGGATGCCCATGCGTGTCGGGTCATCCTTGCTCGGCACGGTGCTGAGTGAGTTGGTGGTGTTGCCGATGACCAGCGGCTGGCCGCTGCCGACATACACATCGAAACTGGTGCCACGCTCGACGACTTGCGCGCCGGTCAGCTCGGACAACTGGCGCACGGCCTCATTACGGCTGTCGAGCAGATCGTTCGGCGCACCGCCGCTGGTGGAGATCTCACCGATCTTCTGGTTAAGCGCGGCGATCGAGTTGGCCAGTTTGTTCACCTGGGCGGTCATGTCGCTCAGGCTGCCGTTGATCGTGGTGTTCTGGTCGCTCAACTGCTTGGCGATGGAGTTGAAGCGACCGGTCAGCGCCTGTGCGCCGGTCAGCACCGATTGACGGGAAGTGTCATCGGTGGCGGAAGTCGATACACCCTGCATCGAGGTGAAGAATTTCTGCAACACACCGGTCAGGCCGGTGTTGACGTCGGACAGCGTGCCGTCCAGTGGTTTGGCTTGCGCCAGATACGACGCCGATTCGCTGTTGAGCGAAGTCGCGGTGTGCAACTGGGTTTCCAGGTACGAGTTGTAGACCCGGCGCACGTCGGCCAGGGTTGTGCCCGTGCCGATGAAAACGCTGCCGAACTGCTGCGAGGATTTAGTGCCCTGCACGGTTTGCTGGCGCGAATAACCGGCGGTGTCGACGTTGGCAATGTTGTTGCCTGTCGTAGCCAAAGAGGACTGGCTAGCCGACAGCCCCGACATCCCGATATTGAGCAAACTCATGGTTCAGACCTTATACCTTGTGCCTATAAAGGCGTGGTGGAAACGCCCGCCGCAGCGTAGTTTTCAAAACTGTTCATCTGCTTGGCTATCTGCGAAATCTTGCTCGCGTAGTTCGGGTCGGTTGCGTAACCGGCCTTCTGCAACTCGCGTACAAACTGTTCTGGGTTATCGGCCGACTTCAACACTTCTTGATAGCGATTATTGGACTGCAGCAAAGTCACCAGATCGTGGAAGCTGTCCTTGTACGAGGCGTAGGAACGGAACTCGGCCGTCTCCTTGACCATCGCGCCATTGCGGAACTCGCTGGTGATTGCCCGGGCCGAATCGCCCTGCCAGTTGCTGCTCGCCTTGATACCGAACAGGTTGTGGCTGCTGCTGCCGTCCTGCGCGCGCATGACCGATTTGCCCCAACCGGTTTCCAGTGCGGCTTGCGCCACCAGGTAACGCGGATCGACACCGATACGGTCGGCGGCTTCCTTGGCCATCGGCAGCATGGTGTTGACGAATTCGTCGGCAGAGCTGAAGGCTTTTTTTGCCGGCGCCAGCGGAATCTGCGCCATCGCACGGCCGTAAACCTGCATCTGGCCGCCTGAGGCTTTCTCGGCCTCGGCACGCGCCAGCCAGTCGCCGTTGTACAGCGGGCCTGCGCCAGTGACGGCAGCAGTCGTGGCGCGTTGCGGCAATTGAGTTGTCGCGGCAGGCGTGGCCGACGGCACCAGCCCTGCGAGCAAACGATCAGCCAGTTTCGGCGGCAAGGCCAGACGACGCTGATTGATCAGCGCCATGTCATTGCTGTGCGCGAGCTGGGTGTTCGGTGCATGCACCGAACGCGAGGCCCACAGCGGACGCTCGCCATTGAGGCGTGACAACGGGCCAGTGCCGACGGTGCCGGCAGCAATCGGTGTGGCGACATTGGCGGCAGCGGCTTTCGCGGCTTCCTGCTTGGCAGCGGAGGCGGCTTCAGCCTCGCCCGGCGCCATCGGTTTGTTCTTCGACATCTGGCGCATCAGCACGTCGGCCAGACCGATACCACCACCCTCGCGGGACATGGAAACGGCCAGTTGCTGGTCGTACATTTCCTGATACTGCTTGGCCGCCGGCGTGTTCAGCGGATTGTCTTCGCCCAACGCATTTGTGGCAGAGCGCATCGACTTGAGCATTTCACCGAGGAACAGCGATTCGAACTCCTGCGCAACCTTGCGCATGTTCGCATCGCTGTCCTTGTCGCCGACCTTGAGCTGATTCAGACGATTGAGGTCGGAGTAGGAACCCGAATCGCTGCTGCCGACCACACCGCTTTTGCGCATATCCATAGTGGCCGTCCTCAGATCACGATCAGGTCGGCTTGCAACGCGCCGGCCTGCTTCAGTGCTTCAAGAATCGCCATCAGGTCACCCGGTGCCGCGCCGACCTGGTTCACCGCACGAACGATCTCGTCGAGGGTGGTGCCCGGGCCGAACTTGAACATCGGTTTGGCTTCCTGTTCGGCATTCACTCGCGAACGCGGCACGACAGCGGTCTGGCCGTTGGACAACGGGCCTGGCTGGCTGACGATCGGGTCTTCGGTGATGGTCACGGTCAGGCTGCCGTGAGTCACGGCGGCTGGCGAAACCTTCACGTTCTGGCCGATGACGATGGTGCCGGTACGCGAGTTGATGATGACTTTGGCGACGGCTTGACCCGGATCGACTTCGAGGTTTTCCAGGATCGACAGGTAGTCGACACGCTGGCTCGGATCGAGCGGCGCGGTCACGCGAATCGAACCGCCGTCAATGGCTTGTGCGACGCCAGGGCCGAGCATGTCGTTGATCTTGTCGACGATGCGTTTGGCGGTGGTGAAGTCGGAGCGATTGAGGTTCAGCGTCAGACTGTTGCCTTGGTTGAACCCGCTCGGCACCGAACGCTCAACCGACGCACCGCCAGGGATGCGACCGGCCGACGGAACGTTGACGGTAATCTTCGAACCGTCACGACCTTCGGCGTCGAAACCACCGACAACCAGGTTGCCCTGAGCGATGGCGTAGACGTTGCCGTCGATACCCTTGAGCGGGGTCAGCAACAGTGTGCCGCCGCGCAGGCTCTTGGAGTTACCGATCGACGAAACGGTGATGTCGACCTGCTGACCCGGCTTGGCGAACGCCGGCAGATCGGCACTGATCGAAACCGCCGCGACGTTCTTCAACTGCACGTTGCCCGAACCCGGCGGCACCTTGATGCCGAACTGCGAGAGCATGTTGTTGAAGGTCTGCAGGGTGAACGGAGTCTGTGTCGTCTGGTCACCGGTGCCGTTAAGCCCGACCACCAGGCCATAGCCGATCAACTGGTTGGAACGCACGCCGGAAATACTGGCGATGTCTTTCAACCGTTCGGCGTGTGCAGTGAAGGCCACCGGCAACAACAGCGCGGCCAGCATGAGGCTTTTCAGATTCAACGTAGCCACCTAGAAAGGGAACAGCGGGCTGAGGAAGAAGCGGTCGAACCAGCCTGGCTGACTCGTGTCGGCAAATGCGCCAGTACCCGAATAGGTGATGCGTGCATCGGCGACGCGAGTCGACGACACGGTGTTGTCGGTAGCGATGTCATCGGCGCGGACCATGCCGGCAATTCGCACCAGCTCATCGCCAGTGTTCAGCGTCAGCCACTTCTCGCCGCGCACAGCGATGATGCCGTTAGGCAAAACGTCGGCGACGGTGACGGTGATCGAACCGGTCAGGCTGTTGCTCTGTCCCGACTTGGCGTCACCCTTGGTCGAGCGGTCGGCGCTGTAGCCGGCGTTCAGGCTCAGGTCGCCGCCACCAATCGGGTTGTTGGTGGTCAGACTGGAACCGAACAACGAGGTCAGACCGACCGAGTTGTCGCTGTTCTTGTCCATCTGCGAGTTGGCGTTCTTGCTCGCCTGGGTGCGCTCGTTCAGGGTGATGGTGATGATGTCACCGACCCGGAACGCTTTGCGGTCGCTGTACAGGTTCTGCTCGAAACCGGCCTGATAGATCGAGCCATTATTGGCAGCCGCCGGCAACGGCGTGCGCGGCAACACCGGAGCGTAGTAAGGGTCATTGGGCTTGGGCGTCGGGGCGACGCAGCCCGCGAGCGAGACGACCCCACTCAATGCCAGAACAGATACAAAGCGATTCATGACCCTACCTCACGGTGTTGCAGGCGACCTCATGGCCGCCTCATAGACTTGATTACAGATTCTGCGTTACGAACGAGAGCATCTGGTCGGCGGTGGAGATCACCTTGGAGTTCATCTCGTAAGCGCGCTGAGTGGTGATCATGTTGACCATCTCTTCAACGGTGCTGACGTTGGACGTTTCCAGGGTGTTCTGCAGCGTGGTGCCGAAACCGGCCAGACCCGGAGTACCGACCTGCGGCGCGCCGGAAGCGGCGGTTTCCAGGAACAGGTTGTTGCCCACGGCTTGCAGACCGGCCGGGTTGATGAAGTCAGCGGTCTGCAGGTTGCCGATCACTTGCGAGGCGGCGTTGCCCGGCAGCGTGACGGAAACGGTGCCGTCATTGCCGACGGTGAAGGTTTGCGCGTCGTTCGGGATAACGATCGCAGGCTCCAGAGCGAAACCACTGGCGTTGACGATCTGGCCATTGGAGTCGAGGTGGAACGTACCGTCACGGGTGTAGGACGTGGTGCCGTCCGGCTGCAGGATCTGGAAGAAACCGCGACCGTTGATGGCCATGTCCAGCGGCTGCTCGGTGGTTTGCAGGCTGCCGGCGGTGAAGTTTTTCTGGGTGCCGACGATGCGCACACCGGTACCCACTTGCAGACCCGACGGCAGTTCGCTGTCCTGAGTCGACTGGGCGCCTGGCTGGCGTTTGATCTGGTACAGCAAGTCCTGGAACTCGGCGCGGTCACGTTTGAAACCCGTGGTCGAAACGTTCGCCAGGTTGTTGGAAATGGTGGTCAGGTTGGTGTCCTGAGCGGACAGACCCGTTTTGGCAACCCATAGAGCCGGAAGCATTCGATTCTCCTCGTGCGCCTGTTTTACGGCGCGACGTTCTGATAATTAGCTGATCTGCAAGACCCGAGCCATGGCCTGGTCGTCGTCTTTGGCGGTGTTCATCATCTTGATGTGCAACTCGAACTGCTTGGCCAGGGCCAGCACCGAGGTCATCTCTTCGACGGCATTGACGTTGCTCGACTCAAGGAAACCCGACACCAGTTTGACGTTGGCATCGGCCTGCGCCGGCTGGCCGTCCTTGGTGTAGATCGAGCCGTCGAGGCCTTTATTCATGCTCTTGATGTCCGGGTTGACCAGTTTGATCCGGTCGACTTCGGCCATCACACGCGGGCCTTCGCCCATCGCGCGAATACTGATGGTGCCGTCTTCACCGACTTCGATCTGCTGCTCGGGTGGCACGGCGATCGGACCGCCATTGCCCATCACCGGCATGCCGTTGCCGGCGCGCAATACACCGAGGGCATCGACGTTGAGGCTGCCGGTGCGCACGTAGCTTTCGCCGCCGCTCGGGTTCTGCACGGCGATCCAGCCGTTGCCGGTCACGGCGACGTCCAGGTCACGCCCGGTCTGCACCAGCGAGCCCGGAGTGAAGTCGGTGGCGGGCCGCTCGCTCATGGCAAACGCGCGCGCCGGAAAGCTGTCACCGAACACCGGCATCGAACGCGCCTGCTCCAGGTCGCGCTGAAAACCGTTGGTGGAAATGTTCGCCAGGTTGTTGGCATGAGCCCTTTGCGCCAGCGCGTTTTGGCTCGCGCCGGTCATTGCCACATAAAGGTACTTGTCCACGCTCTTTCCTCTGCATGCCGGACGTTTGCCGCCCACTGCTGTACTGCTGAGCCATAAGCAATTTGCAGACCAACTTTTTTCTGGCAGGGCGAAGCCCGGTAAACAAAGGACTTGAGGGGGATTGCGGAGAAAGGGGAAATGTATCGAAGTCGAAAAACCGGCGGTGTTGTGCCGCTTCGCGGCAACAGATCAAAAGATCGCAGCGTGCCGCAGCTCCTACAGGGGGGGATTACATTTCAAATGTAGGAGCTGAGGCACGCTGCGATCTTTTGTCCCTAGGACTCGATGTTCTTGCCCACCTCATACTCACGCAATTTATTGGCAATGGTCGTGTGCGAAACGCCAAGTCGCTTGCCCAATTGCCGACTGCTCGGGTGCTCCGAATACAATCGCTCCAGCACCGCTTTTTCGAAGCGCCCGACGATCTCGTCCAGCCCGCCCTCCAGCGAAAAATCGCCAAGTGGCTGACGCACGCCGTAATCCGGCAGACGAATATGTTCGGCTTTAACCGTACCGCCGTCACACAGCGAAACGGCCTGGAACAGCACGTTTTCCAACTGCCGCACGTTGCCCGGCCAGTGGTAATGGCTGAGCCGATCCATCGCCGCTGGCGCCAGTTTTGGCAGAGGACAGCCGATCTGCCGACTGGCCTGATCGAGGAAGTGCTCTACCAGCGGCGTCAAACCGTCGAGGCATTCGCGCAGCGGTGGAATGTGCAGCGACAGCACGTTCAAGCGGTGATACAGATCCTGGCGAAACTCGCCCCGCGCGCACAATTCGGACAGGTCCACCTGCGTCGCGCAAATCACCCGTACATCCAGATAAACCTCTTCATCACTGCCGACGCGACGGAAGCAGCCGTCCTGCAGAAAGCGCAACAGTTTCACCTGCAAGCGCGGACTCATTTCACCCACGCCATCGAGAAACAACGTCCCCCCTGCCGTCAATTCCAGCAGACCCAGCTTGCCTTCGGCGCGCGCACCTTCAAAAGCACCGGGGCCATAACCGAACAGTTCGGTCTCGGCCATCGACTCCGGCAGACCCGCGCAGTTGAGCGCCATCAGCGGCGATTGCCCGCGCGGACTGGCGAGGTGACAGGCGCGCGCCAGCAACTCCTTGCCCGTGCCGGTTTCGCCTTCTATCAATAGAGGTGCATCGAGCGGCGCCATCCGCCGTGCTTCACGCACCACTGCCGCCATGACTTTGGAGCTCTGGAAAATGCTGTCGAACCCGCGCAACTCCTGCTTGCGCACGTTATAGATGCGCTCGCCGACACGGTCGGCGCGGTGCAGGGTCAACACCGCACCGGCCATGGCTTCGCTGTCGTCGTGTTCCGATTGCAGCGGAGCGATGTCGGCCAGAAACACATCGCCTTTGACCTTGACCCGCATGCCGTTGATTCGCGATTTATTCGCCCGCACCAGTTCCGGCAAATCGAAATCTTCGGCATAGCGCGACAGTGGAATCCCCGGTACTTCATCGACCCGCACGCCGAGCAACTGTGCCGCCGCGCGGTTGGCGGCGACGATCGAGCCGCCCATGTCGATCGACAGCACCGGAAACTCCAGCGCACCGAGCAAAGCGTTCAATTCCATGTGCCGGCGCTCGCTCGGCATCAGCCCTACGCGCTTGACGCCGAACACCCCGGCAATCGCTTCGAATTTCGGCCGCAGCGCCTGGAACTGGATATTGATCAGGTTCGGACAATGCAGATAGATCGCGTTGCCATGCTCACCACCGACCTCGCCGCGCGCGACGTTGATCCCGTACGCCACCAGCAGGTTGAGGATGTCGCGCAGGATGCCGATGCGGTTCTGGCAGTGGACTTTGATACGCATATAAAAGGCCCGGATTAACGATGAGAAACCTGTAGGAGTGAGCCTGCTCGCGATGGCGATACATCAGGCAGCATTGATTTTGAATGACACACCTCTATCGCGAGCAGGCTCACTCCTACAGGGGACGGCGCCAGACTTTCTGTCGAGGCGCGCAGATAGTTGTCAAGATTATGTGACAGCCGCTGACCTTTTCAAACCTGAGAATCGCCGTAATTGCGAGATATCCGCAAAACCGTAACGAATACTTTACGAAATCCACAGAAATTTCCTACGACCGTACGATTCAACCTACTGCACACCGCCACACTCTCAGGTAATTCTGAGTCCATCGCTGGACATAACAAGAACGAATTCCCCTAGCAGGAGAGCAGTATGAAGCAGACGCAATACGTGGCCCGCGAGCCCGATGCGCAAGGTTTTATCGACTACCCCGCCGAAGAACACGCGGTGTGGAACACGCTGATCACTCGCCAACTGAAAGTGCTCGAGGGTCGTGCGTGCCAGGAGTACCTGGACGGTATCGAAAAACTCGGTCTGCCCCACGACCGCATCCCGCAACTGGGCGAGATCAACAAGGTGCTCGGCGAGACCACCGGTTGGCAGGTCGCCCGCGTCCCGGCGCTGATCCCCTTCCAGACCTTCTTCGAATTGCTCGCCAGCAAACAATTTCCCGTGGCCACCTTTATTCGCACCCGCGAAGAACTGGACTACCTGCAAGAGCCGGATATTTTCCACGAGATTTTTGGTCACTGCCCGCTGCTGACCAACCCGTATTTCGCCGAGTTCACCCACACCTACGGCAAACTTGGCCTGCAAGCGACCAAGGAAGAGCGCGTTTATCTTGCGCGCCTGTACTGGATGACTATCGAGTTCGGCCTGGTCGACACCCCGCAAGGCAAACGCATCTACGGCGGCGGCATCCTGTCTTCGCCGAAAGAAACTGTTTATTCGCTGTCGGACGAGCCCGAACATCAGGCATTCGACCCGCTGGAAGCGATGCGCACGCCGTATCGCATCGACATCCTGCAACCGCTGTACTTTGTCCTGCCGAACCTCAAGCGCCTGTTCGATGTGGCCCATGAAGACATCATGGCCATGGTCAGACAAGGTATGCAGCTGGGTCTGCATGCGCCGAAATTTCCGCCAAAACCGAAAGCGGCGTGACCCGCCACTTTTGCTGACAAGTGAGTCTGTCAGTTGCCGCCACTTTGCTTTAGCGTGGCGGCATTGACGGCCAATATAAAAAAACACCTCCAGATTTCAGGAAGCCCACCATGTCTACTTTGAACCAAGCCCACTGCGAAGCCTGCCGCGCCGATGCGCCACAAGTCAGCGACGAAGAACTGCCGATCCTGATCAAGCAGATCCCTGACTGGAACATCGAAGTTCGCGATGGCGTGATGCAACTGGAAAAACTGTTCCTGTTCAAAAATTTCAAGCACGCACTGGCCTTCACCAACGCCGTCGGCGAGATCTCCGAGGCCGAAGGTCACCACCCGGGCCTGCTGACCGAGTGGGGCAAAGTCACCGTGACCTGGTGGAGCCACTCGATCAAAGGCCTGCACCGCAACGACTTCATCATGGCTGCGCGCACGGATGAAGTGGCCAAGACCGCTGAAGGGCGCAAGTAATGCACTTCGACGCCATCGGCCGGGTACCCGGCGACCCTATCCTCGGTTTGATGGAGGCGTATGCGCAGGACCCTAACCCGCGCAAATTCGACCTGGGCGTTGGCGTCTACAAGGACGCCCAAGGCCTGACGCCGATCCCGGAAGCGGTGAAAATCGCCGAGGCGCGGCTGGTCGAAAGCCAAGACACCAAGACCTACATCGGTGGCCACGGCAATCCGTTGTTCGGCAAGGTCATCAACGAGCTGGTGCTTGGCGCCGACTCGAAACTGCTCGCCGAACAGCGTGCAGGCGCCACTCAGACGCCGGGCGGCACTGGTGCCCTGCGTCTGGCTGCCGACTTCATCGCCCAATGCCTGCCGGGCAAAGGCGTATGGCTGAGCAATCCGACCTGGCCGATCCACGAAACCATTTTCGCGGCGGCCGGGGTCAAGGTCAGTCACTACCCTTATGTGGGCAGCGACAACCGTCTCGACGTCGAAGCGATGCTCGCGGTGCTCAATGATGTGCCCAAGGGCGACGTGGTGTTGCTGCATGCGTGCTGCCACAACCCGACCGGGTTCGATCTGAGCCACGACGACTGGCAGCGTGTGCTGGACGTGGTGCGCAGTCGTGATTTGCTGCCGCTGATCGACTTCGCCTATCAGGGCTTTGGCGATGGTCTGGAGCAGGATGCGTGGTCAACCCGGTTATTCGCCGCTGAACTGCCTGAGCTGTTGATCACCAGTTCCTGCTCGAAAAACTTCGGCCTGTATCGCGACCGTACCGGTGCGCTGATCGTCTGCGCGAAAAGCGCTGACAAGCTCATCGACATCCGCAGCCAACTGGCCAACATCGCCCGCAATCTGTGGTCGACGCCGCCGGATCATGGTGCAGCTGTGGTCGCGACTATCCTCGCCGATCCAGAGCTGAAAGCCCGCTGGGCCGATGAAGTGGAAGCCATGCGCTTGCGTATTGCGCAGCTGCGCAGCGGCCTGGTCGAAGCGCTGGAGCCGCACGGGTTGCGCGAGCGTTTTGCACACATTGGCGTGCAGCGCGGGATGTTCTCCTACACCGGTTTGTCGCCGGAGCAGGTGAAACAACTGCGCGAGCATCACAGTGTGTACATGGTGAGTTCGGGTCGGGCCAACGTTGCCGGCATCGATGCGACACGCCTGGCGCTGCTGGCCGAGGCCATCGCCGAAGTCTGCAACTAGGCGAGACACCGCAACACCCTGTACTGACCGTCCCCACGCTCCGCCTGGGAACGATCAATCCAATGTAGGAGCTGCCGCAGGCTGCGATCTTTTGATCTTGCTTTTAAAACAAGATCAAAAGATCGCAGCCTGCGGCAGCTCCTACATGTGTTTTTGCAGCAGCCTTTTGCTTTCCGCCGCCCCCCTGCGGCCATTTGTCGCAATAAATTGAATTAAAAGTCTGATTGTCATTTTTCCTGCTGTATCCTGCGCAGGCTTTCTGAAAGCGCGGATCTACCAGATCTATCAACAGACTTAGCGAGGAGCGCAACCATGCACGAGATTCCTAATCTCCCCTTCCCAAGCCTGCACGAGCCTGAGCAGACGACCATGCAACAAGCCGGCGCCGCACAGGCCGAGCCCAAAGAAGCAGCTGAAAGCCGTCCGGCCGACAGCGACGAGTAAGCAACACCCGCCGTACAGACCGTGTGGAAAGCGCTAATATGCGCTTTCCACACTGCCTGAACCGAGCCCGCCATGACCGACGAATTCTCCGAAAGCCAAGCCGCTGTCCTGATCGGCGCCACCGAGAAAATGATCGAGATCTGGAGCCGCCTCTCTCCCGAGAAACAAGCCGCCCTGCTCGCCCGTTTCGGCAGCGAAGAAAATGCCCTCGCTGCACTGGTCACCACCCAACTGGTTGCTCCTGCCAAACCCTGAAGTCGCCGCCCGGCAAATAGTTTTACTTTTCCCGCCCCAGATTATTTCTCGCCGGTATCATGAGCAGCCTATCTATTGTGCTGCTCCCGTGGATCTTTACCCATGTCGTCCTCTATGTCCGAGCCCCAGCGCCCCCTGGCGGTCACGCTGCAAGTCGTTTCCATCGTCCTCTTCACCTTTATCGGTTATCTGAACATTGGCATTCCGCTCGCAGTGCTGCCGGGCTATGTCCACAGCGATCTGGGTTTTGGCGCGGTCGTCGCCGGGCTGGTGATCAGCGTGCAATACCTCGCTACCCTGCTCAGCCGCCCGTATGCCGGCAAGATCATCGACAACAAGGGCAGCAAACTGGCCGTCATGTATGGCCTGGCCGGTTGTGGCCTTAGCGGCGTGTTCATGCTGATTTCCGCGTGGACGCCAAACCTGCCGATGCTTAGCCTGATCAGCCTGTTGATCGGGCGCCTGGTGTTGGGCAGCGCGGAAAGCCTGGTTGGCTCCGGCTCGATTGGCTGGGGCATCGGCCGCGTCGGCGCGGCGAACACCGCCAAAGTCATCTCGTGGAATGGCATCGCCAGTTACGGTGCCATCGCCATCGGTGCGCCGTTAGGCGTGTGGCTGGTCAGTCGATTGGGTTTGTGGAGCATGGGCGTAAGCATCATCTTGCTGGCCGCGCTGGGCTTGCTGCTGGCGTGGCCGAAAACCGCCGCCCCGGTGGTGGCCGGTGAGCGCTTGCCGTTCATGCATGTGCTTGGGCGGGTTTTTCCGCACGGCTGCGGACTGGCACTCGGCTCGATCGGTTTCGGCACCATCGCCACCTTCATCACCCTGTATTACGCCACGCAGCATTGGGACAACGCGGTGTTGTGCCTGAGCCTGTTCGGCGCCAGTTTCATCGGCGCGCGGCTGCTGTTCGGCAACCTGATCAATCGCCTCGGCGGCTTCCGCGTGGCGATTGCCTGTTTGTCGGTAGAAACATTGGGACTGTTGCTGCTGTGGATGGCGCCCGATGCGCATTGGGCATTGGCGGGGGCGGCATTGAGCGGTTTCGGTTTCTCGTTGGTGTTCCCGGCGCTGGGCGTGGAAGCGGTGAATCTGGTGCCAGCCTCCAGCCGTGGCGCGGCAGTCGGCGCCTACTCGCTGTTCATCGACCTGTCGCTGGGGATCACCGGGCCAATTGCCGGCGCCGTTGCTGCCGGTTTCGGTTTCGCCTCGATCTTCCTGTTCGCCGCCCTCGCCTCACTGAGCGGTTTGGCGCTGAGCGTGTATCTGTACAAGCACACCGCGAAATACCGCGAAGACTAAAAATCCACCTTGCCGCGCCCGGCCTTGATGCTGCCGCGCTTGGTTTTCGATTCGAGCCGGCGCTTCTTTGAACCGAGGGTCGGCTTGGTCGGGCGACGCTTCTTCTCGACTTTGGTGGCGCTGAGGATCAACTCCACCAGACGCTCTAGCGCATCGGCCCGGTTGGCTTCCTGCGTGCGGTATTGCTGGGCCTTGATGATCAACACGCCGTCGCTGGTGATGCGACTGTCGCGCAGCGCCAGCAACCGTTCCTTGTAGAACTCGGGCAAGGACGAGGCCGTAATGTCGAAGCGCAAGTGCATGGCACTGGAGACCTTGTTGACGTTCTGCCCACCAGCGCCTTGGGCGCGAATGGCCGTCAATTCGATCTCGGCATCCGGCAGATGCACATTGTTGGAAATCACCAGCATGGAAAAGCGTCCGTATTCAGAGCGTGCAGGATACGCCATCAACCCTATAGGAGCTGCCGAAGGCTGCGATCTTTTGATCTTGGTGATTAAAAGCCAAAAGATCGCAGCCTGCGGCAGCTCCTACAAAGGCAACAAAAAACCCGGCACATTGGCCGGGTTTGTTGTTTGTGCCGCTTGCTTACTTCGCAGCTGAACCCGCCGCGTGCAGCGCCTGCTGCGCGCCACGCTTGTTCTTGATCACGTAGCAGACCCACATGAACACGACCCACACCGGAATCGCGTACACCGAGATCTGAATGCCCGGGATCAACAGCATCACGCCGAGAATGAACACCACGAACGCCAGGCAAACGTAGTTGCCGTACGGATACCACAGCGCCTTGAACAACGGTGTCTGCTTCGTCTTGTTCATGTGCTGGCGGAACTTGAAGTGCGAGAAGCTGATCATTGCCCAGTTGATCACCAGGGTCGCCACAACCAGCGACATCAGCAGTTCCAGCGCATGCTGCGGGATCAGGTAGTTGAGCAGCACCGCCACCAGCGTTACCGCCGCGGAGGCCAGAATCGAACGCACCGGCACGCCGCGCTTGTCGATTTTCGCCAGTGCTTTCGGCGCATCACCCTGCTCGGCCATGCCCAGGAGCATACGGCTGTTGCAGTAGGTGCCGCTGTTGTATACCGACAGCGCAGCGGTCAGCACCACGAAGTTGAGGATGTGCGCGGCGGTGTTGCTGCCGAGCATCGAGAACACCTGCACGAACGGGCTGCCGCTGTAGGAATCGCCGGAAGCGTTGAGGGTTGCCAGCAGACTGTCCCATGGGGTCAGCGACAGTAGGATCACCAGGGCGCCGATGTAGAAAATCAGGATCCGGTAGATCACCTGATTGATCGCTTTCGGGATCACGGTTTTCGGCTTGTCGGCCTCGGCCGCGGTGAAACCGAGCATTTCCAGGCCGCCGAACGAGAACATGATAATCGCCATGGCCATCACCAGACCGCTGACGCCGTTGGGGAAGAAACCACCGTGCGACCACAGGTTGCTGACCGAGGCTTGCGGGCCACCGTTGCCGCTGACCAGCAGGTAACTGCCGAGGGCAATCATGCCGACAATCGCCACGACCTTGATGATCGCGAACCAGAATTCGGCTTCACCGAAGACTTTGACGTTGGCCAGGTTGATCAGGTTGATCAGCACGAAGAAACCGGCAGCGGACACCCAGGTCGGGATATCCGGCGCCCAGTAGTGGATGTACTTGCCGACCGCGGTCAGCTCCGACATGCCCACCAGAATGTACAGAATCCAGCAGTTCCAACCCGACAGGAAACCGGCGAAGCCGCCCCAGTACTTGTGTGCGAAATGGCTGAAGGAACCGGCCACCGGCTCTTCGACGATCATCTCGCCCAACTGGCGCATGATCATGAAGGCGATGAAGCCGCAGATGGCGTAGCCGAGGATCATCGACGGGCCGGCGGATTTCAGGACCCCGGCCGAGCCGAGGAACAATCCGGTACCGATCGCGCCACCGAGGGCGATCAGTTGAATATGTCGATTTTTCAGGCCGCGTTTCAGCTCGCCTGATTGCGAGGGTTGTCCACTCATGAAAAAGGTCTCACGCAAGGTTTGATGATGTTCAGTAGACGTTGCTGCAAGGTTGCGATTTCAGGCAGCCCCGATCAAACCCCAGCGCAGGCACCAGGAGTTCAGCTTTTTTACAACGGTCATGCGTCACCTGTTTGTTTTTATCTGTGACGAAATCGAACCCGACACGCTTGTGGCGCGGCGGAGTGAACAAGGCGGATAGCCTTGAGATTCATGCGATTACGCAGAGGGTCACAGTTAAAACGCGGCGCATTGTACACCGCTAACCCCCTGCCGCCAGACCCCGCTGGATCAGCGTGTCGGTTGCCGGGATTGCGTGTGTCCGCCTCGAGACGCTCGAGCGGCTGCAAAAATTGAGTCAGGCCTTTGCGGGCCATCGACGGGAACGGTGGAAAAATCGTCCCACGGTGAGAAGTGGAAATCAGTCACGGCGTTCATTGCGCCTCCTTCTTGTTATGCACCTGCACGGCAGGCATGAGGCGCATCTCACCCTTCAAACGCCTCTGAAACAAGCGCGCCAGAGCCTTGCGCAGCCCGCGACCGATGGGGCTTCGGCAGGTTTTCCTTACAGCCTTGATAACAGCCTCCTTTCACTGGGCTTTATCGCTGTTTTCGTAAACATTTATTTACAGTCCGTAACGAAGAGTTTCCAATTCAGAAATTTCTGTCAGACGTCTGCAAATTGACGGTCGCTAGCTTGCTAACGAATCCGCCCTTTTAGTTTTTTGTTTTTAAATAAGAAAACCGCTGTCAAAAAACAGAATAAAAAGTCTATTTAAAAATTAAATGAATGATTTTTTGCATTATAAAAATCCCTGAACTAGGTTCTTCACGTCTTGCCGGCCAACTCGACCGGCCAGTCACAACCGTGAAAGTCATCTAGGAGATCGACCATGCAAGCATTGGAAAAAGACTTGGATAGCGAACTGCAACTGGACGAATGGTTTGAAGCACCGACCCACGAGGCCGCCGTAGAAATGATGCAAGCCGACGCGGTCGTTCCGTTCGGCACGGCGATGTGGCCTCTGTAAAGACATCACCGGGCAGGCACGATCCGGCCGGTCGTGCCTGCCACTTTCTTCACGGTCAGTCAGGGAGGACTCATGGATAAGCCCCGCGCGATCTCGCATTTCCTTTACTACCTCGAACATCATCCAGCCCTCGCCGGCCTCGACTCGGCGAAGGTATTGCTCGGCCACACCGCTGATTACGAAGCCCTGACCGGCGCGATCGCCGAACAGGCCGGCGATCATCCGCGTTTCAGCTTCAGCGCCCGGCGACTGGACCTGGATAGCACCGCAGCGCTGACTTCGGCGATTACCGACAGCGATCTGTACATTTTCTTCTACGACTCTTCCACCCTGCCCAACCCGCGCCCCGACGGCCCGGAGTTTGTCCGCGCGCTGCAAGCGGTCATGGCGCAAAACTGGAAGAAGTCGCTGCTGTTCAAGGATTACGGCGATTATTTTTACGATACGTTCAGCGTTACCCCGCAACGCATCGCGGGCCTGAACAGCCATTTGATCCAGCGCATGTCGCATGCCACCACGCTGAGCTTTACCGATGACCACGGCTCACGGTTTGAAGCGCCGCTGAGCAGCATCAAGAAGTGGACCGACATCAACGGCGTCGGCAACTTCGACCTGGCCCCCGGTGAAATCGCCACCCACAGCGAAGAAATCAACGGCCATGTGAAGTTCAAGGGCACCTTCCTCAGCACCATTCCGTTTGCGCGCAAGTACGGCGTGCTGGAATCGCCGCTGGAACTGTGGATCGAAAACTCGACCATCAGCCGCATCGCCACGGATGTGCCGGGCCTGGAGCATGACTTCAACAAATACCTGGATGCGAATCCGTCGAACCGGCGCATCGAGGAACTGGGGATTGGCACCAACGAAGGCGTGAAAGACCTGTATGCGCGCAACGCCGGGTTCGAGGAACGCCATTGTGGCTTGCATCTGGGGCTCGGTGGCGGGGCCAAGGGCAGCCATCACCTGGACCTGATCTTCTCCGGAGGGGTGTTGGCGCTGGATGACAAGCCGGTGTTTGATGGGCGGTTTGTGTTCTGATCCTGGAAATCATCGGGCTGCATTGGCCTAATCGCTGGCAAGCCAGCTCCCACAGGGATCTGCGGTGTTAACAGGATTTATGCAACGCAACAAAAACCTGTGGGAGCTGGCTTGCCAGCGATGAGGCCCTCAAAAGCACCACATACCTTTCGCCAGACGAAAAAAAACGCCAACCCTGCGGTTGGCGTTTCTGCTTCAGCTTGAAGCTTGTCGCTAGAAGCTCACAGCTGCCTTATTCCGGTTTCTTGCGACCGAAACCCGGACGCTGGCCGGAACCTGCCGGTGCGCCGCGACGCTTGCCCGATGGCTTGTCGTCGGCCAGTTTGATCCCCGGACGCTTCGGTGCAGGCTTGGCCGGACGCTTGTTGGTGGTGTCCGCTGGACGATCCGCCACTGGCGTGCCACGACCGGCAGGTGCACCACGTTCGCCACGCTCGGTGCGACCGTTGGCCGGACGCGGAGCGCGCTCGCCGTCACGGGCAACCGGCTTGCGGGCCGGACGCTCGCCTTCGATGTGCGGCTCGCGCGATGGACGCGGGCCGGTCGGAGCGCCAGCGGCTGGACGCAGCGTACGCACGCGCTCGGTCTTGCCCATCGGGCGCGACGATTTGCGCTGCAAACGCTCAAGCTTGTCTTTGCTCTTGGCGTTCAGTTGCGGCATCGCAACCGGTGTCAGACCCACTTCAGCACTCAGAATGTCGACTTCGTACTGGCTCATTTCGCGCCAGCGGCCCATCGGCAGATCGGAGTTGAGGAACACCGGACCGAAACGCACGCGCTTCAGACGGCTGACCACCAGGCCCTGGGATTCCCACAGACGACGAACCTCACGGTTACGACCTTCCATCACCACGCAGTGATACCAGTGGTTGAAGCCTTCGCCACCCGGCGCCTGCTTGATGTCGGTGAACCTGGCCGGACCGTCTTCCAGCACCACGCCTGCCTTCAGACGTTCGATCATTTCGTCATCGACTTCACCGCGTACACGTACGGCGTACTCGCGGTCCATCTCGTAGGACGGGTGCATCAGACGGTTGGCCAGCTCACCATCAGTGGTGAACATCAGCAAACCGGTGGTGTTGATGTCGAGACGACCGATGTTGATCCAGCGCCCTTCTTTCGGACGCGGCAGCTTGTCGAACACGGTCGGACGTCCTTCCGGGTCGTCACGGGTGCAGATCTCGCCATCGGGTTTGTTGTACATGATCACGCGGCGCACCGATTCGGCAGCTTCTTCACGCTTGATCACTTTGCCATCAATGGTGATGGCGTCGAGAATGTCGACGCGCAGACCGAGGGTGGCGTCTTTGCCATTGACCTTGATCCGGCCCTGGGTGATCCAGGCTTCCACGTCACGGCGCGAGCCGACGCCGATACGGGCGAGGACTTTCTGCAGTTTTTCGCCTGCTGGGCCGATTTCCTGGTCGTCTTTCTGATTGATGTCACTCATCTGGGCACCTCCCGGTGTGGTCTGTTCAGCCGTCCTGAGCTGGGCGTCTGAAGCATAAAAATCTGGGTTCTTCACCGAAGGGATCGGCGAAGGGTCGCGAATCATACGCGGATGTGCGGCATCGCGCATCAGAGACTAGTCGATCAGGCCAAGGTTATTTCTTTTTCCGCCGACCGGCGCCACCGAGTTTGATCAGGCGCAACGCGGCTTCGGCCAGTACGGTGCGCTTGTCGTCCTTGTCGAGTTTCTTCCAGGCCTTGATTTCGCGCTTGCTGCGCCCACAACCGAGGCAGATGTCGTCGGTGAATTTGCAGAGGCTGATGCAGGGGTCTTTGGTTGAGCTCATCAGGGCACCTTTGAAAGATCAAAAGATCGCAGCCTTCGGCAGCTCCTACATTGGAATGCGTAACCCTGTAGGAGCTGCCGCAGGCTGCGATCTTTTCAGCTTCACCTCAGTCCTCGAACTCGCGGCGTTCGGCTTCGATGGCTTCGGCCAGGGCACGGGCTTCGGCTTCTTCTTCGCTGAGTTCCGGTTCGGGTTCTGGCGCGGACTGTTCCAGAGCCGCCACGGCAGCGAGCAGTTTTTCCCGTGCTTCGGCTACTCCCAGAATGTCCTCTTCAGGTTCGGCTTGCGGCTCTTCTTCTAGTTCAACTTCAATCGTCGGCTCGGCGATCTCGGGCTTGATCTCGGGCTCGATCTGGGTTTCTGCTTCGGTCGACGGCGTTTCGACATCGGCGCCATCACGCAACAAATCGTCGAAGTCGGTCTTGATCCCCTCCTCCATGCTGTCCAGCTCCAGCAACAGCGTATGGAAACTGGTCTCCTCTTTCTCTTCCTCTGGCTCGGCGCTGGCGTCGGCCAGTTCCTGCAAGCCTTGCGGCACCGGGGCATCGTCGAAATCGAGGATCGGGTCGGCTTCCATCTCGCGCAATTCGGCCAGCGGTGGCAGATCTTCCAGATTTTTCAGGTTGAAGTGATCGAGAAAACCCTTGGTAGTGGCGAACATCGCCGGTTTGCCGGGCACATCGCGGTAGCCGACGACGCGGATCCATTCGCGTTCGAGCAGGGTTTTGACGATGTTGCTGTTGACCGCCACGCCCCGTACATCTTCGATCTCGCCACGGGTGATCGGCTGGCGATAGGCGATCAGCGCGATGGTTTCCAGCAAGGCCCGGGAATAACGCTGCGGCCGCTCTTCCCACAGGCGCCCGACCCACGGCGAAAACTTCTCGCGGATCTGCAAGCGATAGCCGGACGAGACCTCTTTGAGCTCGAACGCCCGGCCCTCGCAGGACTTGCCCAACAGGGTCAGGGCTTTCTTGAAGACTGCCGGTTCAGGTCGTTCGCCTTCTTCGAACAGTTCAAAAAGGCGCTCAAGGGATTGCGGCTTTCCCGAGGCCAACAGAAAGGCTTCAAGCAGGGGCGCCAGCTCGCGGGGTTCAGTCAGGTTCATGTTTCGACTCGTTATTCGGCTCGGGCTCGCACGTGGATCGCGGCGAACGGCTCATTCTGCACCAGCTCGACCAAGGATTCCTTGACCAGTTCAAGGATCGCCATAAAGGTCACCACCACACCCAGGCGACCTTCTTCGGCGGTAAACAGCTCGACGAACGGCACAAAACCGCCGCCCTTGAGCCGCTCCAGCACATCGCTCATGCGTTCGCGGGTGGACAGCGCTTCACGGCTGACCTGATGGCTTTCAAACATGTCGCCACGGCGCAGCACTTCGGCCATGCACATCAAAATCTCTTCCAGCGCCACGTCGGGCAACAGCTTGCGCGCCCGGGCTTCGGGGGCGTCGAGCTTGGGCACGACCACATCACGGCCAACCCGGCTCAAGCCGTCGATGCCTTCAGCAGCAGCCTTGAAACGCTCGTACTCCTGCAGGCGACGGATCAGTTCGGCGCGCGGGTCGTCCTCTTCCGCCTCGACGGTTTCGGCCCGTGGCAGAAGCATGCGCGATTTGATCTCGGCGAGCATCGCGGCCATCACCAGATACTCGGCGGCCAGCTCCAGACGCACCGACTGCATCAACTCGACGTAGCCCATGTACTGGCGAGTGATTTCCGCCACCGGGATGTCTAGGATGTTGATGTTCTGTTTGCGGATCAGGTACAGCAGCAGGTCGAGCGGGCCTTCAAAGGCCTCAAGAAAGACTTCCAGCGCATCCGGCGGAATGTACAGGTCCAGCGGCATTTCCATGACCGCCTGGCCATAGACCATGGCGAACGGCAGCTCCTGCTGCGCGCCGGCCTGGGGATCGGCAACGGTTTCCACTGCGGACATTCAGGCCTCGACCATGAACGGGGTCGGATCGCCACAACCGACGCGGACCACTTCAGGGTCGTCGCCGGTCAGGTCGATCACGGTGGAGGCCTTGATGCCGCCAAAACCGCCGTCGATGATCAGGTCCACTTGATGCTCAAGCAATTGACGCATTTCGTATGGATCGGTCAGTGGATCTTCATCACCGGGCATGATCAGCGTCACGCTCATCAGCGGCTCGCCGAGCTCGGCCAGCAGCGCCAGGGCGATCGGATGGCTGGGAACGCGCAGACCAATGGTGCGCTTCTTCGGGTGCAGTAACAGGCGCGGCACTTCACGGGTGGCGTTGAGAATGAAGGTGTACGGCCCTGGCAAATGCGCCTTGAGAATGCGGAAAGTGCCGGTGTCGATCTTGGCGTAGTTGCCCAGTTGCGACAGGTCGCTGCAGATCAGCGCGAAATTGTGCTTTTCGTCGAGCTGACGCAGGCGTCGAACGCGCTCAATGGCCGTCTTGTCGCCGATTTGGCAACCAATGGCGTAAGAAGAGTCCGTTGGATAAATCACCACCCCGCCCTTGCGGATGATCTCGACCGCCTGTTTGATCAGGCGCGCTTGCGGGTTTTCCGGATGTATCTGGAAAAATTGACTCACGTTCTCTACCTGTTCAGACGGCGGCAATAACTGTGTCATGTTTGAACCGACACCACAGGGGTGGAAGGTCCTCCGGAACCGGCCGGTACTGGCCGATCTCGGACCAACCTCCAGGGCCATGAAAATCACTGCCGGCGCTGACCAGCAGACCGAACTCACGGGCAAGGATTGCCAGGCTGCCCACCTGTTCCGCGGGCTGATGGCCATTGACCACCTCGATTGCATGCCCGCCTGCTTGAATATAGTCGGCAATCAGCTTTCGGCGTTTGCTGCGGGTGAAATCGTAGTGCCACGGATGCGCCAGGCTGACCCAGGCACCAGCAGCGCGCAGTGTGCCAACGGTGTCTTCAAGCGTTGGCCAGTGCTGCTTGACGTCGCCCAGCTTGCCGGCGCCGAGCCACTTGCGGAAGGCCTCCGCGCGATCCTTTACAAAACCTTCACGCACCATCCAGTCGGCGAAATGCGGACGGGCCGGGGCGTTGCCGCTGTCGCCCAGTTCCTGCTGGATCTGCCTTGCGCCGTCGAGGGCACCGGGCATGCCCTTGAGGGCGAGCTTGCGGCTTATTTCTTCCGACCGCAGCCAACGGCCATCGTGCAATTTGGCAATCGCGTCGACCAACGGCGCGGCGTTGACGTCGAAACCGTAACCCAACACATGAATGGTCGCCCCGCCCCATGTGCAGGACAACTCGACGCCGTTGACCAGTTGCATCCCCAGTTCGGTCGCGGCCGTGCGCGCTTCGGCAAGGCCTTCGAGGGTGTCGTGGTCGGTCAGGGCCAGGACTCGCACGCCGTTCTCGAACGCACGCGCAACCAGAACCGCAGGCGCCAGGGCGCCATCGGAGGCCGTGCTATGGCAGTGCAAATCAACATTCACGGGGAGTTGTAACCTCAAATCAGCGGGCGCTATCGCGCGCCCATATGTTTGTTATTATGCCGCCACATCCAGCTTCTGGCTCTCACTGTGAAACAATTCATCGATTTCATCCCGCTTTTGCTGTTCTTCATCGTTTACAAACTTGATCCACGGGTCGTCGACATCGCTGGCCATGAAGTGACTGTAGGCGGTATTTACAGCGCCACCGCGATGCTGATCATCAGCTCCCTGGTGGTCTACGGCGCGCTTTTCATCCAACAGCGCAAGCTGGAAAAGAGCCAATGGCTGACCCTGATCGCCTGCCTCGTGTTCGGCAGCCTGACGCTGGCGTTCCACAGCGAGACCTTCCTGAAATGGAAAGCCCCGGTGGTCAACTGGCTGTTCGCCGTCGCCTTCATCGGCAGCCACTTCATCGGTGACCGCCTGCTGATCAAACGCATCATGGGCCACGCGCTGACCCTGCCGGATCCGGTCTGGACCCGCCTGAACATCGCCTGGATCGCCTTTTTCCTGTTCTGCGGGGCCGCCAACCTGTTCGTCGCCTTTACCTTCCAGAGCATCTGGGTGGACTTCAAGGTGTTCGGCAGCCTGGGCATGACCGTGCTGTTCCTGGTCGCACAGGGCATTTACCTGTCCCGTCACCTGCATGACGCCGATACCACAACACCAAAAACCGAGGACTGACATGCTCTACGCCATCATTGCCACCGACGTCGCCAATTCACTGGAAGCTCGCCTGGCCGCGCGCCCTGCGCATCTGGAACGCCTGCAAGTGCTCAAGGGCGAGGGCCGCATCGTATTGGCCGGCCCGCACCCGGCCGTCGACAGCAATGATCCAGGCGCAGCGGGTTTCACCGGCAGCCTGATCGTCGCCGAGTTCGACTCCCTGAGCGCCGCACAAGCCTGGGCAGATGCCGATCCGTACATCGCGGCAGGCGTTTATGCCAACGTGGTCGTGAAGCCGTTCAAGCAAGTCCTGCCTTAACGCTGAGTCAGGCCCTTACAGGATTGCTGTGACAAAGGGGATTCCTGTGGCAAGGGAGACCTCTGTTGCAAAGGGGATTCCTTTGGCAAGGGAGAGCCCTGTTGCAAAGGGGATTCCTGTGGTGAGGGGATTTATCCCCGATGGGTGGCGAAGCCGCCCCAAAAGCCATTCGATGCGGTGTGCCTGACACACCGCATACTCCTTTTTCAGGACTGCTTCGCAGCCCATCGGGAATAAATCCCCTCGCCACAAAGTCACCTGCACCATCAATTCCCTTGCACCACAAAGTCACCTGCCCCCCCCCCCCCAAGTCCCTTGTCCTGCCAAGCCCCCTGCATCACAAAATCACCAGCACCAAAAACACGTCTGCTCCGGCGCAATGAACCTTCCTGGTTCCTGCAGCTCTCAATCGCTCATTATTCTCGTTTGCCTGCCGACAACCTGCCCAATATCCATTTGGAAACAGGTGTCGCGATGCGCAAGGGTCCGTTGTGTCTGATGTTGGTCACGTTGTCGATCATGGCGCCCGCCCATGGTGATGAAACCACCGAAGGCGGCAGCTCCACGCCATTGTCATTAAGTGCCGGCAGCCAGATCACCGAGTTGCAACAGCGCCTCAAAACAAGCGAGCAGCAGCGGGAAGAACTGAGCAAACAACTGCAAAATGCCGACAACCAACGTGAAAGCGCTCAGCTCGCCCGGTTGCGCCAAGAGAACCAGCGCCTCAAGCTGCAACTCAAGGAAGCCCAGGCCAGCCCGCTGCCGCGCTTGTTGACCGATCAGCAGCAGTGGTTCGTCACTGGCGCCGGAGTAGCGCTATTGGCGCTGCTCTGCGGTATCTTTGCCAGTGGCGCAAGCCGAAAACGTCGGCAATGGTTAAATTGAGTGAGTCATGAGCGAGCTGTTAATTATTGATGATGACCAGGAGCTGTGTGAGCTCCTGAGCAGTTGGCTGAGCCAGGAAGGCTTCCAGGTACGTGCCTGCCACGATGGCCAGAGCGCCCGCAAGGCCTTGGCCGAAGCGGCCCCGGCGGCAGTGGTGCTGGACGTGATGCTGCCCGATGGCAGCGGTCTGGAACTGCTCAAGCAATTGCGCAACGATCACGCCGATATGCCGGTGTTGATGCTCTCGGCCCGTGGCGAACCGCTGGACCGCATCCTCGGTCTGGAACTGGGTGCTGACGACTACCTGGCAAAACCGTGTGATCCGCGTGAGCTGACCGCTCGCCTGCGCGCCGTACTGCGCCGCAGCCACCCGGCCGCCGTGTCGACGCAGCTTGAGCTGGGCGACTTGAGTTTCAGCCCGGTGCGCGGCGTGGTCAGCATCGACGAGAAAGAACTGACCCTCACCGTTTCCGAAAGCCGTCTGCTCGAAGCGTTGCTCAAGCAACCCGGCGAGCCGCTGGACAAACAGGAACTGGCGCAGATCGCCCTCGGCCGCAAGCTGACCCTGTACGACCGCAGCCTCGACATGCACGTCAGCAACCTGCGCAAAAAAATCGGCCCGCACCCCGACGGGCGCCCGCGCATCGTTGCCCTGCGCAGCCGCGGTTACTTCTACTGCCTCTGACCTCCACAAACGAGGATGCTCGATAAAACGACGTCCCCTGTAGGAGCTGCCGAAGGCTGCGATCTTTTGATCTTGTTTGTGAAAAGCAAAATCAAAAGATCGCAGCCTTCGGCAGCTCCTACACAGGGGGATGTTTGTAAGGTTGATGACAAATCGTGTTTACCCAAGCTTTACATAGCGCTGACCGCCGCTGACCTTGATCTGCGTAATCTGAACTCATCCGGAACGTACCGGGAACGAGACAAGGAGATACACCATGCGCAAGACTCTTATCGCTCTGATGTTCGCTGCCGCTCTGCCAACCGTCGCCATGGCCATGCCGCAAGACGGCGGTCCGATGGATGGCCCGCTCGACGGCCCACGCCACGGCGGTCAGATGCACGGCATGCACGGCAAAGGCCCGTACAGCCAACTCGACCTGTCCCGCGAACAACGCGAGCAGATCCGCAAGATCATGGGCGAGCAGATGCACGAGCGTAAGCAAGTGGTCGACAAGTACCTGGAAAAACTCTCGCCGGCTGACCAGAAAGCCATGAAGGACGAGGTGGCGGCCAATCACAAGAAAGCCGAGGCCGATGTCCGCGCCGTGCTGAAACCGGATCAACAGAAGAAATTCGACGAGATTCAGAAGAAAAAGGCCGAGCGTCGCGCCGAATGGGCTGAGTTCAAGGCGTGGAAAGCGCAACAGCCGCAAAAAGCGCAATAATGTTTTAACCACAGGCCCGACGGCTAACACCGTCGGGCCTGTTCACATCCGCCCCCTGCAGGAGCTGCGGCACGCTGCGCCTACAGGGGTTACGCGTTTGATTGAGGATTTTCTGTGCGGTCATTGTTCTGGCGTATTCTCGCAAGCTTCTGGCTGGCCATTGCTCTGGTTGCCGGGCTGTCCATTCTGTTGGGGCACATGCTCAATCAGGACGCGTGGATCCTCAGTCGCCATCCGGGCCTCAACACCCTCGCGGCTGAGTGGACGCAGAGCTACGAAGCACAAGGCGAAGAAGCCGCTCAGGACATCCTCCAACAACGCAAACGCCAGTACCACATCGACGTTCAAGTGCTGAACGAAAGCGGTGACCCGGTGGTGCGCGGTACCTTTCCCCGTCGCGCCGCAGCCTTCGAAGCCCGCCAGAACAACGATGACCGACGCCTGCCTTGGCGGCGCCTGACCGATGAGTTCACCAGTGAAAAAACCGGTGATACCTACCTGTTCATCTACCGCATCCCACACCCCGAACTCGACTCCTGGCACCGCGAAAGCCTGCTCTGGCCATTGAGTGCGCTGGGCATTGCGCTGGTGGTACTGACCCTGTTCAGCTTGCTGGTAACTTTCTCCATCACCCGTCCGCTCAGCCGTTTGCGCGGCGCGGTGCATGATCTGGGGCAGGCTACTTATCAGCAGAACAGCCTGGCCAAACTGGCCAACCGCCGCGATGAGTTCGGCGTGCTCGCCAACGACTTCAACCGCATGGGTGCGCGCCTGCAAAGCCTGATCGGCAGTCAGCGTCAGTTGTTGCGCGACGTCTCTCATGAACTGCGTTCACCGCTGGCGCGGCTGCGAATTGCCTTGGCACTGGCAGAACGGGCCAACCCTGAAGAACGCGAAAAACTCTGGCCACGACTAACTCGCGAATGCGATCGCCTGGAAGCGCTGATCAGTGAAATTCTGGTGCTGGCACGGGTCGATGCCGACAACGCCAGCGCTGAAGACGTGGATTTGAATACGTTGCTGAGCGCCCTGCAAAAGGATGCGCAGTTGGCATCGCCGGAACAGACCGTACGATTGGATATCGAGCCGCAGCTGAGTCTGAAAGGCTGGCCGACCATGATCGAGCGCGCCGTGGACAACCTGCTACGCAATGCGCAGCGCTTCAATCCGCAGGGTCAGGCGATTGAAATGCAGGCCTCGCGTCAGGGTGAGCGGATTGTGGTCAGTGTGCGCGATCATGGCCCGGGGGTTCAGGCCGAACACCTGAGTCAGTTGGGTGAGCCGTTTTATCGAGCGCCGGGGCAGACGGCGGCGGGTCATGGGCTGGGCCTGGCGATTGCAAGGCGTGCGGCGGAGCGGCATGGCGGAAGTCTGGTGCTGGCCAATCATCCTGACGGCGGGTTTGTGGCCAGTATGGAATTGCCGCTGGTGCCGGGGGCTGTCGTCCAGCCCTGATTAAAACCTGTAGGAGTGAGCCTGCTCGCGATCGCGGTGTGTCAGGAACTGGCAGGCCAAGCGCTGACAAACTCGGCCAGATCAACCTTCTCCGCCACCCGCGGCTCTTTCTGCGGTGTACCGAGGTACAGGAACGCAATCACCTCCTCGCCCTCTACCAACCCCAAGCCTTTCGCTACATGCTGCGAATACGCCAGATCACCGGTGCGCCAGACTGCACCAATCCCCTGCGCATACGCCGCCAGCAAAATCCCGTGAGCCGCACACCCGGCTGCCAGCAACTGCTCGGCCTTCGGGTACTTGACGTGTTCCTGCAGTTTGGCGATCACCACAACCACCAGCGGCGCACGCAGCGGGCCGTTGCGCGCCTTGTCGATCATGGCTTCGGTGATTTCGCCTTCCTGCTTTTGCGCAGCTTCAGCCAACAGTTCGCCCATCTGCTCGCGCGCAGCGCCTTCGACGGTCAAAAAGCGATACGGCTGCAAGTGCCCGTGATCCGGCGCACGTAACGCGGCGGCAAACAGGGCTTCGCGCTGCTGCGCGGTGGGGGCCGGTTCGACCAGTCGTGGAACGGAAACACGGTTGAGCAAAGCGTCGAGAGCCTGCATCGGCCACCTCCTGAAAAAAATATGCGGCTATTCTAGCGGTATCTGCCAAAAGGATGCCGGTTTACATGCCCTGCCCCACGGGTAGAATGGCGCCCTTCCCCTATCAGCCCGAGCAGACTTCATGGCGTTGCCGACCTTACGGATCATTGGTTTCATCATCGGCATCTTCCTGATCACTCTGGCAATTGCCATGGTCGTGCCGATGGCCACCCTGGTGATTTTCGACCGCACCGGCGATCTGCCGTCGTTCCTCTGGGCGAGCATGATCACCTTCGTTGCCGGCCTCGCACTGGTGATTCCGGGCCGCCCTGAACACATTCACCTGCGCCCGCGTGACATGTACCTGCTGACCGTCAGCAGTTGGCTGGTGGTGTGTATTTTTGCCGCGCTGCCGTTCCTGCTGACTCAGCACATCAGCTACACCGACTCGTTTTTTGAAAGCATGTCCGGCATTACCGCGACCGGCGCTACCGTGCTTAACGGCCTCGACAACATGTCCCCGGGGATTCTGATGTGGCGTTCGCTGCTGCACTGGATAGGCGGCATCGGCTTTATCGGCATGGCGGTCGCGATTCTGCCGCTGCTGCGAATCGGTGGCATGCGCCTGTTCCAGACCGAATCGTCGGATCGCTCGGAAAAGGTCATGCCCCGCTCGCACATGGTGGCGCGGCTGATCGTGGGGGCGTATGTCGGCATCACCATCCTCGGCAGCCTGGCGTTCTGGTGGGCCGGGATGAGTCTGTTCGACGCTATCAATCATGCGATGTCGGCTATTTCCACGGGGGGATTCTCGACCTCCGACCAATCCCTGGCCAAGTGGACGCAACCGGCGGTGCACTGGGTGGCGATCGTCATCATGATTCTCGGCAGCCTGCCGTTCACCCTGTACGTGGCGACGATGCGCGGCAATCGCCAAGCGTTGATCAAGGATCAGCAGGTGCAGGGCATGCTGGCGATGTTGCTGGTGACCTGGCTGGTGCTCGGCACCTGGTACTGGTGGACGACCCAACTGCATTGGCTGGATGCGCTGCGCCATGTGGCGCTGAACGTGACGTCAGTGCTGACCACCACCGGTTTTGCCCTCGGCGACTACAGCCTGTGGGGCAACTTCTCGTTGATGTTGTTCTTCTATCTGGGTTTTGTCGGCGGCTGCTCCGGGTCGACGGCGGGCGGGATCAAGATCTTCCGCTTCCAGGTCGCCTACATCCTGCTCAAGGCCAACCTTAATCAGCTGATCCATCCCCGTGCGGTGATCAAGCAGAAGTACAACGGTCACCGGCTCGACGAAGAGATCGTGCGTTCGATTCTGACGTTTTCGTTCTTCTTCGCCATCACCATCTGCGTGATCGCCCTGCTCCTGTCGCTGCTGGGCGTGGACTGGATGACCGCGCTGACCGGCGCCGCCAGCACCGTGTCCGGCGTTGGCCCCGGCCTTGGCGAGACCATTGGCCCGGCGGGCAACTTCGCCACCCTGCCGGATGCCGCGAAGTGGATCCTGTCGGCCGGCATGCTGCTCGGCCGACTGGAAATCATTACGGTGTTTGTACTGTGTATACCGGCCTTTTGGCGTCACTGACGGCGTTGGGCGCCTTGGCCAACCGCGCCCGGTAATCACCGGGCGTGCTGTCGAACCAGCGACGGAAGGCACGAAAGAAGTTGCTCGGATCGGCAAAGCCCAACAGATAGGCGATTTCCAGCAGGGTCATGCTCGGCTGCGCCAGGTACTGTTCGGCCAGTTCGCGGCGGGTGTCATCGAGCAACTGCTGAAAACTCGTGCCCTCCTCCTGCAGCCTTCGTTGCAGCGTGCGTTGCGACAGGTGCAGAGTCTGCGCCACCGTATCGCGCTTGGGCTCACCCTGAGGCAATAACCGACACAGCACCTGCCGCGCCTTGTGGGTCACGCGGCTTTCGGAAAACCGCGCCAGGTACTCTCCCGCAAAGCGATCGTGCAGCAGCGCCATGGCCTCGTTGGCGGTGGGCAGCGGCGCCTCCATGTCAGCGCGTTCGAAGATCAGCGCATCGTAAGGCGCGCTGAACACCAGCGGCGCATGGAAAGCGTGTTTGTAGGGTTGCAGATCAGCCGGCTCATCGCCCTGCAGCAACACCTTGACCGGATGCAGCGTGCGCCCGCTCAGCCAGCCGCACAGGGCGAGCGCGCAGGCCAGCGACGCTTCGGCGCTTTGCCGGGTGGGCGGCAGATGATCGCCGTGCACCGTCAGAATCAGCGCGTAGCCTTCATCCAGCAGACGAAAACTCAGGTCGGCGCTTTCGGCGATGATTCGTTGATAGCGCACCAGCCGTTGAAAGCCTTCGACTAGGGTATTACTGGACATCAGCGCGTAACCGGCGACATGAAACGACGCCGGGCGCACCACTTTGCCCATGTTCAGACCGATGGCCGGATTGCCTGACACCTCCACCGCCCGTTGCCAGAGCCGGGTCATGGAGTCTTGCGGGAAACGCGCATCCGGATCATCCAGGGCCGAGTAATCAAGCCCCAGTTGCTTGAACAGAACCCGGCAATCCAGGCCGTCCATCTCCAATGCTTTGACAATCCCCATCGCCCAGCTTGCAGAAGTCGTTCGTTCGCTCATGGTGTTTTTCTTTTACATGAGGGGCCGCATGCTACGGCCTGATTTGCGAAGGATACTAAAGTGGCGCCGATTGTCACTGGCCCACACCAATGTTCACTCTAGACTCAAATAAGCTACCCGCAGCACAACTCGTCGCCAGAACAATAACCACAGAGAACGCAGTCGTGGAAAACATCAAACAATTCAACAGCTTCGCTGAGTTCTATCCGTATTACCTCAGCGAGCACAGCAACAGCACCTGCCGTCGCCTGCATTTCATTGGCACGACCCTGGTTATTTTCATTCTCGCGCTGACCATCGCCAAAGGCGCGTGGCTGCTGTTGTTGGCCCTGCCGCTGGCGGGTTACAGCTTCGCGTGGGCGGGGCATTTCTTCTTTGAAAAGAACCGACCGGCGACGTTCCAGCATCCGCTTTATAGCCTGCTGGGCGACTTCGTCATGTACCGCGACATGATTCTGGGTCGCGTGGCGTTCTAAAAAACAAGCAACAACGAGGATTGCCAATGAACGCCAGTGCCCGCTTCACCCATATGCAGGATGGCACCCAGGAAGACTGGGCGATTATCGCCGCAGACTTCAGCGCCTACGCCAAGCAGTTGCCAGCACGCATTACCACCCACCTGAAATTACTCGAAGGTGATTTCGGCGGTTTCCCGGTGGATCGCCTGACCCACTCGCTGCAAACCGCCACCCGCGCCTTTCGCGATGGCCGTGACGAGGAATATGTGGTTTGCGCCCTGCTGCACGATATTGGCGATACGTTAGGCTCGTACAACCATCCGGACATTGCGGCGGCGATTCTCAAGCCGTTCGTCAGTGCCGAGAACCTGTGGATGGTCGAGAAACACGGGGTGTTTCAGGGTTACTACTTCTTTCATCATCTGGGCATGGATCGGCATCTGCGCGAGCAGTTCAAGGAGCACCCGCAGTTTCAGGCGACCGCCGAGTTTTGCGCCAAATACGATGCGGCGGCGTTTGATCCGGAGTACGACACGCTGCCGTTGAGCTTCTTTGAGCCGATGATGGAGCGTTTGTTTGCCCAGCCGAAGAATTCGATCTACAAGGCGGCGATGGAAGAACACACCACGGCCTAAGATCAAAAGATCGCAGCCTTCGGCAGCTCCTACATTGGAATGTGTCCCCCTGTAGGAGCTGCCGAAGGCTGCGATCTTTTGCTTTTCAGGCGAGTTCGGCAACTTTGGCAGCCTTGAGCTGCGCCTCCCGCGCCTGCGCATCCGCCAGTCGATACAATTCGATCGTGCCGTCCCAATGCTCGATCAGCGCCGTGCACGACTCCACCCAATCGCCGCAGTTAAGGTAATCCACCTCGCCGACCTTGCGAATTTCGGCATGGTGAATGTGCCCGCACACCACACCGTGCAACTCGCGCTTCACACATTCATGGGCAATGGCTTCTTCAAAATCACTGATAAAGCTCACCGCCGTCTTCACCTTGTGCTTCAGGTACGCCGACAACGACCAGTAACCGTAGCCATATCGCGCGCGCCAGTGGTTCAACCAGCGATTGAGCGTCAGGGTAATTTCGTAGGCCGAGTCGCCGAGGAAGGCCAGCCAGCGGTGATAGCGGGTGATCACATCAAACTGGTCACCGTGTATCACCAGCAAATGGCGACCGTCCGCCGTGACGTGCACGGCCTCGTCGACCAACTGGATATTGCCCAGAATCAGCTTCGAGTAACGCCGCAGGAATTCATCGTGATTGCCGGTGACGTAGATCACCTCGGTGCCGCGCTTGCTCATGGTCAGCAAGCGGCGGATCACGTTGGTGTGTGCCTGCGGCCAGTACATGCCGCCGCGCAGTTTCCAGCCGTCGATGATGTCGCCGACCAGATAAACCTTGTCGGCGTGATAGCCCTTGAGAAATTGCGACAGATGCTCGGCCTGGCAATCCCGCGTGCCCAGGTGCACGTCGGAAATCCACAAGGTTCGCACCCGTTGTTTGCGGCTGGGTCTGGCGAGCTCGGCGCTGGTCATGGGCAACCCTCTGCGATGTTTTCGCAAGAGTGCACCGGCCGGGTTAATCGACCATGACAAGCGTGAGTCAGTCCTGTGACAACGTACTCAAGGGGCGCCGGTGTAGACTGTCGGTCACTTCGGAGACGACCTGCCATGCGACCGATCCTCACCCTGCGTCATTACACTCACGACCTGATCGTCCATAGCCACGACCATGCACAACTGGTGTTCGGCTTGTCCGGCGCGCTGGATTTCGAGGTCGAGGGCTGTGGCAGTCAGGTGCGTCAGCAGAGTTTCGTGGTGATTCCATCCGGCGCTCATCACGCTTGCGGCAGTCCGCAAGGCAGCCATTGTCTGGTGCTGGATATCCCCGACGGGCAATGGCTGACGGACTCTCTCGGTGCCCATGCCGAGGCCAGCCGTCGTTTGCTCGACAACCCTGCGCGCCTGTCGCTGAATTCCGGGCAAAGCCAGTTGGTCAGTTGGCTGGCGAACAACCCGGTCAGCGATCCGCTGATTGCACAGCAAGGCGCGGTGTTGCTGCTGGCCAGCCTCAATCATGCGCAACCTGCCGAACTCAACGCCCGGCGCCTGCCTTACGCGGCGCTGGATGCGCACATCGAGCAACATGCTGCTCACCCGTTGCAAGTCGCCGATCTGGCGCGGGTCGCCGGGTTGTCCAGTGCGCGTCTGCATGCACGTTTCATGGCCGAATGCGGACAGACGCCGATGGATTACATCCGCAGTCGGCGCCTGCACAAGGCTGTGACCCTGCTGCGTGAGACTGTGCTGCCGATTGGCGAAATCGGCAGTCGGGTCGGCTACAGCTCGCAAAGTGCATTTGCGGCCGCGGTGCTGCGCGAATTTGGCGCATCGCCGGGCCAGTTGCGGCGCGAGGCTGGCGACAAAGGACGATAGTTTGCCGACAGATTTATGGGCTTCTTCACGTTTCAATATGTAGGAGCTGCCGAAGGCTGCGATCTTTTGATCTTGATCGGAAAAACAAAATCAACAGATCGCAGCCTTCGGCAGCTCCTACATTGAAACTGGGTTTGAATAGAAGGATTGCGATGACTCCGCGTACCGCCCTCGGCGCCCTGCATATCGGCGCTTTGATGTTCGGCCTGACCGGCGTGTTCGGCAAACTCGCCGCTGCCTCCCCTGCCGTGATTGTGTTTGGACGTGCCGCTTTCGCCGTCATCGCGCTGGCATTTTTTGCCCGATTCGCCAGCCAGCACGGCTGGCAGAAACTTCAGGCCGTGGACTGGCGGCGTCTCGTGCTCAGCGGTGTATTGCTGGCCGGGCACTGGGTAAGTTTTTTCTTTTCGGTAAAGGTCGCGGGTGTAGCCATCGCGACGCTTGGCTTTGCCAGTTTCCCCGCGTTCACGGTGATTCTCGAAGGGCTGATCTTTCGCGAGCGCATCCGCGCCAATGAGATTCTGCTGGTGGTGCTGGTAAGCGTCGGTCTGGTGCTGGTAACGCCCGCGTTCGATCTCGGCAGCGGCGCGACCATAGGCTTGCTTTGGTCGGTGTTGTCCGGGCTGCTGTTTTCCTTGTTGTCGCTGACCAACCGCGCCAGCTCCGGACGAATCCCGGCAGTGCAGGCGGCGCTCTGTCAAAACGTCGTGGTGGCTTTGTGTCTGCTGCCGGTGGCGGCGCCGCAACTGAGCGAAGTGCGCGCGCTGGACTGGTTGTGGATCGCCCTGCTCGGCGTGTTCTGCACCGGCGTCGCGCACAGTCTGTTCGTTGCCAGTCTGGCAGTGATCAAGGCACGCACCGCCGCTGTGGTGTTCGCCATGGAACCGGTTTACGGCATCACGATCGCCTGGCTACTCTTCGATGAGAACCCGACCTTACGCATGCTGCTCGGCGGTGCGCTGATCATCGTCGCCATCGTGGTGTCTGCGCGAATGTCAGGCAATGCCGACAAAAAAACCGTCGCCGCCGAAGCCGCGTCTCACTGAGGGCGGTCGTTATGACCGAGGTCGCGGTCAGGATCGATCTGATCGCGCACCCGCTGCTTCAACACCTTGGCTTCCGGAAAGCCGCCATCAGCCTTGCGCTCCCAGATCTGTACGCCATCACACGTGATGTGAAACACCCCGCCGGTGCCCGGCACCAGTGACACTTTGCCGAGGTCGTCGCCGAAGGTGCTGAGCAGCTCCTGCGCCAGCCACGCAGCGCGCAGCAGCCACTGGCATTGGGTGCAATAGGTGATGACAACTTCTGCTTTTGCGACAGTCATGTTCAATGAAACTCCGGAGACAGAGGGCGCCGCTATAATACTCGGCTTTATCGCTTGCCCCGAGACTCACAATGCGCCGTCTGCTGTTCTGCCTGCTGCTTGGTTTTCTTCCATTGTTCGTGATTGCCAGCGAAACGCCGCGACCGAAAGTCGGCCTCGTGCTGTCCGGCGGCGCTGCTCGTGGTCTGGCGCACATCGGCGTGCTCAAGGCGCTGGAAGAGCAAGGCGTCAAGATCGACGCGATTGCCGGCACCAGCATGGGCGCGGTGGTCGGCGGCCTGTATGCGTCGGGCTACAAGATTGATGAACTGGAAAAACTCGCCCTTGGCATCGACTGGCAGCAAGCGTTGTCCGATGCGCCGCCCCGGGAAGACGTGCCGTTTCGGCGCAAACAGGATGACCGCGACTTTCTGGTGAAACAGAAACTCAGCTTTCGCGACGACGGCAGCCTCGGCCTGCCATTGGGCGTGATTCAGGGGCAGAATCTGGCACTGATGCTGGAAAGCTTGCTGGCTCACACCAGCGACACGCGAGACTTCGACAAGCTGCCCATCCCCTTCCGTGCCGTGGCCACCGACATCGCCAACGGCGAAAAAGTGGTGTTTCGCAAGGGCCATCTGCCCCAGGTAATTCGCGCCAGCATGTCGATCCCGGCGGTGTTCGCGCCGGTCGAACTCGACGGCCGCCTGTTGGTGGACGGCGGCATGACCGACAACATTCCGCTCGATGTCGCGCGGCAAATGGGTGTCGACATCGCCATCGTGGTCGACATCGGTACGCCGCTACGCAGCCGTAAGCAACTGAACACCGTGGTCGATGTGCTGAACCAGTCGATCACCCTGATGACCCGGCGCAACTCGGAAGAACAACTGGCCGCGCTGAAACCGACGGACGTATTGATCCAGCCGGCGCTGGCAAGCTTCGGCGTGACTGATTTCGGCCGCGCCCAGGAAATGATCGATGCGGGTTATCGCGCAACCCGAATCCTTGATGCGCGCCTCGCCAGTCTCAAGCCAGCCGAGTCCCAGGACGCCGAACTCAATGCCGCTCGCGCGCCGGGGCAACGCACGCCGATCATCACCGCGATCAAGGTCGAGAACGATTCGAAAGTCGACGACGACGTGATCCGCTATTACATTCGCCAACACATCGGCGAGCCGCTGGATCTGGGTCGATTGCATTCGGACATGGGCACCTTGTACGGCCTCGACTACTTCGAACAGGTGCAGTACCGCGTGGCGCACAAGGGGCAGGATCACACCCTGGTCATCAGTGCCCGCGGCAAACGCAGTGGCACCGATTACCTGAGGGTCGGCCTGAACCTGTCAGACGACATGCGCGGCAGCAGCGCTTTCAATCTCGGTGCCAGTTACCGCAAAAACGGCATCAATCGTCTCGGCGCGGAATGGCTGACGCGGGTGCAGATTGGCGACAAGCAGGAACTGTACAGCGAGTTCTATCAGCCGCTGGACGTTGGCTCGCGCTACTTCATCGCGCCGTCGGTGGTGTTCGAGGCGCAAAACGTCGATGCGGTGCTCGACAATGATCCGGTCGCCCAGTACCGCGTCGAGCGTTACGGCATGGCCCTGAATGTCGGCCGGCAAATCGGCAACAACGGCGAAGTGCGCTTCGGCGTCGGTGAGGCCTGGGGCAAGGCCGATGTGCGTATTGGCGACCAGGATCTGCCCAGCGAGAATTTCAACGAAGGCTTCTATTCGCTGAAGTATTCCTACGATTCACTGGACAACGTCTACTACCCCCATGAAGGAAAGGACGTCAGCCTGACATTCCTGCAATTCGACCCAAGCCTGGGCTCGGATACGCGTTATCGGCAGTGGGAATTCAAATTCGATAAAGCCATGAGCCGCGGACCGGACACATTGATTCTGGGCGGTCGCTATGGCCGTACCCTCGACGACACCAATGTGGTGACGTCGAGCTTCCTGCTCGGTGGCGCGCGGCAGCTGTCGGGGTTTCGCGAGGATGCTATTTCCGGGCAGAACATCAGTCTGATGCGGGCGGTGTATTACCGCCGGCTGACACCGCGCTCGTATCTGCCGCTGGACTTCCCGCTGTACGCCGGCGGATCGCTGGAACGTGGGCGAGCGTGGAACAACGACAACGAGTTCGACAGTGGTTACATCAATGCGGCGAGTGTGTTTATTGGCTTCGATACACCGCTGGGGCCGTTGAATTTCAGTTACGGGCTCAATGACGCGAATGAGCAGGCGGTGTATTTGAATCTTGGGCAGACATTCTGATCAAGATTGAGGATGGACGTTGCCTGGACTATTGCCATCGCGGGCAAGCCCGCTCCCACAGGTTTCAGCGTTGCTGACAAAACCCTGTAGGAGCTGTCGAGTGAAACGAGGCTGCGATCTTTTGATCCTGCTTTTTACAATCAAGATCAAAAGATCGCAGCCTGCGGCAGCTCCTACAAGGGATCAGCGGATCCCTGCCAGAAGGGTCCGCGCGGTTTGCTTTAATGGCTCATCCCCGTCCTTGAGCAACTCATTGAGCAACGCAATCGCGCTGTCGATGTCTCCGTCATCGATGCAGGTCTGCGCCTGTTCGAGCTTCCCCGCCCCCGCCTCGTCTGGCGCTGGCATCTGTAAATCCAACGGCTCCAACGCCAGCGACGGCAGCGGATCGGTGAATGCTTCAAGGAAGTCATCGTCCAGCGGCTGCGCCTCAGGCTCCGGGATCCATTCAAGCTCCGCGTCTTCACTGGCCGCGGTCTCCGGCAGGTCAAAGTCCTGCGGCAACACTTCCAAACTGGAAGAGTAGCTGGAGTCATCTGTTGCGGACTGAGCCTGTGCCGGACGGCTATCTTCCAGATCCCAACTGGAGTCCATCGACAACGCATCCAGATTCAACTCGAAATTGTCCTCGGGCAACGCGGGGGCGGTGACGATGACCGGAGCAATGCCTATCGCCGCTGATGAAACTGCCGCCAACGGCGCGGTGCCCAACAGCTTCGGATGCCGAGCGCGGATATCCTGCAAGGCTTGTGCATCAACCCCCTGCTCACGCAAATGACTTTCCTGCTGCTCGAACGCGGCACTATCGCCCTGACGCCCCAGCACTTCGAGTAGCTGCAAACCAAGATCAGTGCGCTCCGGCTCTTTGTGCAGCGCATCGCGCAACAGTCCAACGGCTTCGCCGAGGCGCCCATAGGCCAGGTAAATCGCCACGGCTTCCAGCACATCACCCGCCGCTGGCTCTTCACGGTGATCGGCGGAGGCCTGCGTCCTGACCGGTTCGGCCGTTTCTTGCGAGGAATCGGTTTCGTCCACATCGGGCTCATTGCGCGCCGGCAACAACGGCAGCGGTGCATCGCCCTGCTGCTGTTGCTGGCGTCGACGGTGCACGAGCAACCCGGCCAATGCCCCCAGCAACAGCAAGCCACCGAGCAATGGCCAATTCCAACCGTCCTCTGCGGACTCGATTGGCGCAGCGGCAGTTATCGGTGTTGGCGCCGGTGTCGCTGCGGGCGCGGGCGGTGCCTTTTGCTGCTCGATCAAGCGTGTTTGCAGATCACTGACCTGCTTCCTGCCGTCGGCAATCTGCACATCCTGCGCCTGCAGTCTGGCGTTCAGCTCATCAAGGGACTTTTGCAACTGCTGGTTCTGCAACACGCTGGCGGCCAGTTGTTCGGCCAGTGCATCGTTGGATGGCGTCGATGCAGTTTGAGGCGCGGCAGGCATGACGCGTTTGCCCTGTGCTGCCTGTGGTGGCGCGCTCACGGGTTCGACGGTGGGGAATGCAGAGGATTGCGCGCGCGGGTCTGGCTCATCGGTAGCCGGGACGATACCCGGTGAGCCCGGCGGATCGATCAGCACCGTGTATTCGCGCAGCAAGCGGCCATTGGGCTGATTGAGCTGCACCAGAAAATTCAGAAAAGGTTCGTTGACCGGTTTGCTGGAGGTCACCCGGATCATCTGGCGATTGCCATGCAGGATCGGTGTGAACTTGAGGTCGTTGAGGAAAAACACCCGCTCGACCCCGGCACGGCCAAACTCTTCAGCCGTGGCCAGGCTCACCGACAGATCGTTCTGCGTCAGCGTGCCAACATCAAGCAGAGCGATATCGGCCTTGAGCGGTTGATTGAGGGCTGAATGAACCGAGATCTCGCCCAGCCCCAAAGCCATCGACAAGGTCGAATAGCCGAATGCGCCAGCGACCAATAATCCCTTGGCGTAAACGCGCAGTACCATGTGCCAACTTGCGAGCATGAGCATCCCTTAAATAAGCAAAACCGACTTCTATGCGTTCGCACATCCGGTACGAACACGATATTGCCCAGTAGTTCTTATAGTCTGCTCAGTGCGATCTCTCAAAAAACTGGTACGCGGTTATGCCTCAAGATTTTTCCAGGTTGGCCAGAATGTGCCCGTGAACACGCATGCACACCTTTAAATCCGCCTCGTCGACACCGTCGAATAATTCGTGGCGCAGTTTGGTAGCAATGGTTTCGATTTGTTCGATCAGCGGCAGGGCCGGTGCACAAAGGACAATTTTTTTCGCCCGGCGGTCTTCCATCACGGATTGGCGTTGCACCAGCCCCTGGCTTTCCAGACTATCAAGCAAGCGTGCGAGGGTCGGGCCTTCGACACCAACGCTTCGCGCCAGCTCACTCTGGGTCGGAGCTTCTGCGAAACGCGCCAGATGCAGCAGCACCAGCCAGCGTGCCTGGGACAGGTCTAGGCCGGCCAGACGCCGGTCCAGCTCGGCACGCCAGCCGCGGGACATCTGGGCCAACTGCATGCCAAAGCGGTGTTGATCGGTTAACGGCATAAAACACTCGTGGTTAGACTGATGTAATAGAGAAAAACTAATTATTAGTCAGCTAAGCATGAGCTGCAGCTATAGGCAAGTGTCGCTCTGTACTGAATCGTTACATCTTGAAAAGCCCCTCACCCTAACCCTCTCCCAGAGGGAGAGGGGACTGATTGGGGGATGCTGAAGAATTTCGTCGACCTGAAAGGGCTTTACTGAATCCATTATCGACTCAGGCCTTCAGGTCGATGTAACCCGCAAGACACCTCGGTCGGCCCCCTCTCCCTCTGGGAGAGGGCTGGGCGGGCGGCGTTCCGATGAGGGGCTCGGGCCCGAATTACATTTCAAACTCGGATTGCAGCGCGGCCCGCACGCAATACAGCACGCCTTCCGGAACACGACCGGCGAACAGTTCGGCGATTTCGGCGACCGGCGGCAATTCGCCTTCGCCGTCGAGAAACGCGTCCTGCACTTCGCCCATCAGCTCTTCAGGCAAGTCCAGGGCTTGCTCCAGCGACAACTGCTGCTTGCCGATCGCCTCGGCGAGCATGCTGTAGACGTTCTTTTCCGAGCACTGCAACTGCCCGGCAATCTGCATCGGGGTCATGCCGGCGCGGGCCAGGGTGATGAGTTCGTGACGCACGTCGGCCACCACTTTCGGTGCCTCGACCTCGCCGCCGAGCACTTCGAGGAAAGCATCGCCGTAACGCTCCAGCTTGCGCGCACCGACGCCGCTGACCCGGGCCATTTCCGCCAACGAGGTTGGCTGGCTGCGCAGCATCTCCAGCAATGTCGAATCCGGGAAGATGACATACGGCGGCACTCCGTGTTCTTCGGCCAGTTTGCGCCGCAACGCACGCAGGGCTTCCCACTGCTCGCGCTCCTCGCCGCGCACCAACTGGCTGGCCTGGCTCTTGCTGCCGCTCTTGGCGGTGACTTGCGGTTTGAGATCGCGGCGCAGTTCCAGGGTCACTTCGCCCTTGAGCAGTGGTCGGCAGGAGTCGCTCAAACGCAAGCCGCCATAACCTTCGTGGTCGACGTCGGCCAGCCCACGCGCAACCAATTGACGGAACAGCGAGCGCCATTCACTTTCGCTCAGTGCCTTGCCTACGCCGTACACCGACAGATGCTGATGACCGAAACTGCGAACCTTTTCGTTGTCCTTGCCCAGCAGCACATCGACCAGATGGCCGACGCCATAACGCTGACCGGTGCGAAAGATCGCCGACAACGCCTGACGTGCAGGCTCGGTAGCGTCCCAGGTCTGCACGCCGTCGACGCAGTTGTCGCAATGGCCACAAGGTTCGGCCATCTGCTCGTCGAAATACGCCAGCAGCGTCTGACGACGGCAACGGGTCTCTTCGCACAGCGAGAGCATGGCGTCGAGCTTGTGTTGCTCCAGACGCTTGTGGCGCTCGTCGCCTTCAGAGTTTTGCAGCATCTGCTTGAGCATCACCACGTCTTGCAGACCGTAGGCCATCCACGCATCCGCCGGCAGACCGTCACGACCACCGCGCCCGGTTTCCTGGTAATACGCTTCGAGGGATTTCGGCAGATCGAGGTGGGCCACAAAACGCACGTTGGGCTTGTCGATGCCCATGCCGAACGCCACGGTGGCGACCATGATCAGGCCTTCCTCGTTGAGGAAACGCTTTTGGTTGAAGGCGCGTAGCTCGTTGGGCAGACCGGCGTGATACGGCAGCGCCGGGAAGCCTTGATCGCTCAGGAATGTCGCAACTTCTTCAACCTTCTTGCGCGACAGGCAATAGACAATGCCGGCATCGCTGCGTCGCTCGGCAAGAAACGCCAGCAACTGCTTGCGCGGCTGTTCCTTGGGCACGATGCGATAAAAAATGTTCGGTCGGTCGAAGCTCGACAGGAAGCGCTCGGCGTTCTGCAGATGCAGGCGTTCGACGATTTCTTCGCGGGTACGTTTGTCGGCGGTGGCGGTCAGCGCGATGCGCGGCACAGTCGGGAACAACTCGGCCAGTTGCCCGAGCTGCAGATACTCGCGACGGAAGTCATGACCCCACTGCGATACGCAGTGCGCTTCGTCGATGGCGAACAGCGCTATGTCGAGACTTTGCAGAAAGGACAGCATGCGCGGTTGCACCAGACGCTCGGGCGCCAGATAGAGCATCTTCACTTCGCCGCGCTTGATCCGCGTTGCCAGATCACGCTGCTGTTCGGCACTCAACGTAGAGTTCAGCGCGGCGGCCGCCACGCCCAGCTCTTCGAGGGTGGCGACCTGATCGTCCATCAAGGCGATCAACGGCGAAACCACCACCGCCAGGCCTTCGCGCAGCAGCGCCGGGACCTGGAAGCACAGGGATTTGCCGCCACCGGTAGGCATCAATACCAGCGCGTCACCGCCACTGGCCACGCGCTCAATGATTGCACCCTGGCGGCCACGGAAACTGTCGTAGCCGAAGATGTCCTTGAGGACGCGTTGTGCCTGTTCGAGCATAAAAACTCCAAAAATCTACCGATACATCCCTGCTCAGGCTGGTTCAGAACCGCCAGGGCCGCTTAAACAAAACGTAAGAACGCATTGCACGACAACCACAATGCGGGCAGGGATCGCAAAACGCGGCAGTATACCCGAGCCCTCCCCTGCACAGGGCGACACCCGTCGACAGTTTCTTTGCGCCCTTGTAGGAGCTGCCGAAGGCTCGGGCCGCGATCGGACAATCTTTTGATTCTGTTTTTAAAGACAAGATCAAAAGATCGCAGCCTTTGGCAGCTCCTACACGGGGTCAGCCCTGTAAAAATGCCATGCGGCTGGCTTGAGCACGCAAGAAGGCCTAGAATTCCCGCATTATTGATTCCCCAAGGTAGCAACGTAATGTCCTTCGCTGAGCAACTGACCCGCCTGCAAGTCTTCCTCGACGCCGACGAGCTGCACGACGAGGCGCTGGATTACGTGGCCGCCCACGGTTACCTGACCGCGTTGTCGATCTGCTCCGAAGACGTCCCGGAGCGTGAATGGATCGACGCCCTGTTCGCTGAAGAGCCGCGTTACAGCGACGAAGCTCAGCGTGCCGAGATCGAAGCCACCCTGATCGGCCTCAAGGCGCACATCGCCCGTCAACTGGCGTCCGACGAAGAGTTCGAACTGCCGTGCGAGCTGGATCTGGGCGAAGATCCGGACGATTCGGAATTGCGCGGCTGGTGCATCGGCTTCATGGAAGGCGTGTTCCTGCGTGAAGCCGCCTGGTTCGAAACTGCCGAAGAAGAAGTCAGCGAAATGCTCCTGCCGATCATGGTCGGTTCGGGCCTGTTCGACGAGCAGCCAGAGTTCGAAGACATCGCCAGTGACGCCAATCTGATGGACGACATGATCGTGCAGATCCCGGAAGCCCTGACCGCGCTATACCTGCTGTGCCAGGCGCCAGACGAAAAACCGGCGATCCTCAAGCCACGCCACCACTAAGATTCAGCCTATGGACAACCCCATAGGCAACCGCCCCCTGATGTTGCGCTACTGCCTGCTGGCCATCGGCTGGCTCAGCGTGGCATTGGGGGTGATCGGGATTTTTCTCCCCGTTTTGCCCACCACTCCCTTCCTGCTACTCGCGGCCGCGTGTTTCGCCCGCAGTTCTCCGCGTTTCTATCGTTGGCTGGTCGAGCATCCCCGGCTCGGGCCATGGATTCGCGATTATCTCGATGGCAACGGCATTCCACTCAAGGGCAAGGTCTACGCGATCGGGCTGATGTGGGCGAGCATTCTGTTCTCTTGCTATCTGGTGCCACTCCCATGGGCGCGAGGGTTCATGTTGACCAGCGCAGTGCTTGTCACGGTCTACATTTTGCGGCAAAAAACTCTGCGCAAGCATTGAGTCACTCTCCAACAATCCCCGCAAGCGCCCCGCCATTCATCGGAAATCATCACGCGTCTGTCAGATCTGACAGGTGTGCAACTCTCCACGCAAAGGTCTAATCAATCAAACCGCCCCACCGACAACCGACACCGCTCTGAAGGAGTCGCGACACGGCATCCGGAAGCCTTTAACTGCTCCCCCCGCTTCGTCCCCTGCTGCTCGCGGGCATGGTTCGCCCCATTGGCAACACAAAAAAACCGCTGCTCAGGTCAAAGAGCAGCGGTTTTTGAAAGTCCCGATAAATTGTTTTTTATTGTCACAGACCAGCACACCAATCCTTTAACTGCACCTCACCAATTAAACCTCACGCCCACATTCGCCCCCCAAGGCTGTTCGATGTGCTCACCCTTTGAATAATCAAAATCGGCATGCACTTGCCATTTCGCGGACAGGGCGACGGCCACCCCCGCACCAAACTCGGCACGAGAACCTGACAAGTCGTTGTTGAACACATTGTCGTTGACCTTCACTTCGTTGTTCGACGCAAACTCATGTGCGACTGCCGCACGCAGGTAAGGCTGGGCGATGGCGCCATCATTGAACGCGAAGTTGCGCCCGACCGTGGCCCCCGCCTTGGCGACCAACGAACGCATGCGGTCGCCATCGGCGTCCATGTCGTTATCCAGGGTGTATTGCTTGCCCTGAATCTGCACTGCCGACAATTGTGTGAACGGCTCGATGAAGTAGTCGTCAGCCAGTTTGATGTGCCGACCGAACTCGGCGGATGCGCCCACGCCCCAATTGTCATAGTCACCCTTGGTGCGGCTGCCATCACTGAGATTGACCTTGGACTCATTGCGGAACCGGTTGAACTTGAGCACGCCGTCAAAGTAGTAACCGGTCTCGCTGTCGAGCCAGGTTACATACGGACCGACGTAGTAGCTTTTCACCGTGCCTGAAGTGCCACGGTCCAGGTCCAGATCGAACTTGCTCGTCCCCGCCAGCACCCCGACCAATACCTGACTTTCACCGATCCGGGCATCAGCGCCAAGGGACAACCCTTGCTGCTGTTGCTGATAGCCCACACCCGACCCGGCGGCCACGTTGTATTTATTGCCGTAGGTGCGGATCCAGCCGCCCGCCTCGCCACCGTTGAATCGCAATTCACCCATGCGGCTGCGTAACGAACTTAGCTCGCCGTACCACACGGTGGGTGCGGTGTTGAACAACGCCAGCACGGAACTCGCACCCGGGCTGATCACCTCGGTGGCAGGATCCAGAAACCAATCCTTGCCGCCGTCGTCATTCTCTCGGCTGTTCAGGCTGTAAGACCAGGTACCGACGTCTACAACACCGCTGCCCGCCAAGGCAAACTGCGCCGCATCGATCGTGGCGGTACGCGCCAGTATCAATTGCTGTGGCGAGGTTGCATCCAGCCCCGACGCAGCCACTGCGAGACCAAAATCACCCGCCGAAGCGCCCGTCACATTCAGGAAGTCACGCTCACCGCTGGCAAAATCGCCTTTCATGACAAACGTGCCGTTGCCCGAAAGCGTACCGACGTTCAGCTGGCGATAAGAAGTGGGCGCATCCGCTGCGCCAAAAGTGACACTGCCCCCATCCAGACTCAAGGCACCGATCGAACCGTTGGCGGTCATCGTCCAGTTCGAGTTGCTGCTGATATTGACGCTGCCGACATTGTCCAGGCGTCCGGTGAGTTGGGAATGATCTTGAAGGGTGACGCTGTCGACATTGTTCAGACGACCGGTGAGCTGTGAACGATTTCGCAGGGTAACGCCGTCGACACTTTCCAGGTCACCAGTGAGCTGTGAATGATTTTGCAGGGCGACACTGCCGACATTTTCCAGGTCACCGGTGAGCTGTGAATAATTGTCCAGGGTGACGCTGTCGACATGGTCCAGGTGACCGGTGAACTGTGAAGAATTATCCAGGGCGAGGACGTCGACATTGTCCAGGCGACCGGAGAGCTGGGAAGAATTATCCAGGGTGACGCTGTCAACATTTTCCAGGTTACCGGAGAGCCCTGAACGATTTTGCAAAGTGACACTGCCGATATTTTCCAGGTCACCGGTGAGCCGTGAAGAATTATCCACGATGACACTGTCGACATTGCTCAAGTGACCGGAGAGCTGCGAATGATTTTGCAGAGTGACACTGTCAACGTTGTCCAGTTGGCCGGTGAGCTGGGAAGAATTATCCAGGATGACGCTGGCGACATTGTCCAGGCGACCGGTGAACTGCGAATGATTGTCCAGAGTGAGGCTGGCTTTCGAGCTGTCATCGACCAGTACGTCGCCCGTCATGTAACTCTGATCAAAGGTGAGATTGGCAGTGCTGCCGCCAGCAACGTTGATATTGCCTTGTAACGCGCTGCCGATAACCGTCATGGCCGCCGCCGATGCATCTTGAACATCGAGCAGAATGCCGTTGCCAGCCAGTAGTTGCGAGTTATTCAGAACGCTGATCTGTGCCTGAACGCCTTCCTGAACGAGAATGGCCGACGACTCCCGTCCCTCCAGCGTGGCACCATTGAGCGTCAGAAGGGTGTCAGTCAGATTGCCACTGCTTGCAGCCATCCGCACACCGTTGGCGCCGCCACTGATGGTTGTGCCGTTGGCGCGAACCTCGCCTGCGAAAATGTCGATTCCGACGCTGTCCGCCAGCAAACCCGTGACTTCACCGCCGTTAAGTTCCAGCGTACTCAATCCAGTGATCAGTACACCCGATTTACCGCCCCGTATGACACTGTCCGTGACCACGGCAGAAGAACCAGTGGGTGAGCCTATCTCACGCCTCAGCGTCAGCGCCGACCCATCACTGCTCAACGTTACCCCGGTCAGTGATGCCTGACTGTTGGTCAGGGTAATGCCGCTATTGCGATTGCGCCCCACAAAAGCGCCGCCTGTAGCGTTGATGGTTGAACCGCTCTGTACAAACACTTCATGGGTTTGCGCATTTTCGGTGTTTAACACCCCGCCGTTGCGCACCAGATAATTATCAACAGGCGTACTGTCAACAATAGTTACATTTTCGCCCGCTCCCACGTTTGTCAATGCCATCAGGGGTGGACTGATAAACAACAGAGGTGAAAGCGCCATAAAAGTTATAGGCCCTCGAGAAAAAAGCACCAATTTCGTTCGTAGAATTTTCACAACATGCTCCAGTTTTTTGCCGCCCGATGAGGATGGCTATTTAGCCGCCGGCAGCTTAATGCGAAAACTTCCCGCCGAATGTAGGATTAGTCCGATACTGAATAGCGAATTCTCCACAGCTGGCGTCCTACTTCCGCACGACGTCTTTGCAGAAACTCCAGACCGCAAACAAACACGACAGTAGAAATAAAAAAAGGAAGACTGACGTCTTCCTTTTTAATGAACTACTTATTTACTCATCAAAATATCCGACAGACAGCTCCAGCACCATCGCGCGCAATGACTCGCAACTCGTGCTTAGCCGAGGTTTCCTCACGCGCACCGACTGTAGCCTGATACCTGATACTTCCCGTGCCATCCTGAATCGGCATCAATGCTTTGTCGTATGGTAAATACACTGTGAACCCGTTTAGATGCTCGTTGTTGGACAATATCTTTGTGAATTCATAGGGCGGTAATGGAACAGGCGCCGTGCCATCCCAACCAAAACCATCCCAGATAAACTTCAACTCCATTTGATCCTCAAGAGGCGCTCCCCCGGGTACAGTGATTACAGCTACAAGCCCTTGACCAGCAATAGACCTTAATGACGAGCAGGTTAAATATTCCTGACCACGCTTGAATTCAGTAAAGTTAATCACCGGCTCAGGCAGGGTAATTGCAACGACGTAGACACTGACAAGTTGACGTAACGACGGGTTGGCGTTGTCATCCGACAACGATGGGTTGGTAATTTCGTAATGCACCGGTACTGCCGGATTATTACCTTGAGCTGTAATAAAATCGTGTGGAATGATGAACTCTATTTCTTGATCATCTAATTCCGTCCCGTCAACTTCATAACGTCCTCCTGGAACAGCTACGCCCCCCCAATACAATTGATAAATATCCCCATCCACGCGGACGTTATCAATAATTGTCGTCGCCGTACCATCATGCCCCGCATCGTCCAGTTCAAATTTGTTGGGCTCGACAGTATTTGCCGCTTGAATCGACACAGGTGCCAGGTTTGGATTTCCGACTTCCGGGTTCTCAGGATCAGGTGGCGCTGTACCTGGGCGTCGCAGATCGACAAACACAGGCACCGCAGTCAGTTCAGGGTATTCCTGATCCCCCCGCCATACGGAGTAGCGCACAGAGACAGGTCTATGCCCGAGGCCGTTTCGTTTCACATGCTCATAGGGAATGTCGAAAATTATCGGGAAACCTGCATCGACGACCCGTTGGCGTGATTGCGCAATTCCATCCCAAAGCAAAGCCACTTCATCGAGCGGACCTACGTTGTCATACGCCTCAATGGTTACGCCAACATTGGGGTAGGCTTCCATTAGGGTGATTAGATGGTCAGGGGCGTCCGCCGCAGGCACTACAAGTGGTTTCAGGTTGGCGGGGGCCGAAGTAAGTTCGACAACAATGTTGAGTTCACTGGAGGGCGGCCCCTCATTACCGACACGATCCGTCCAGGTGTAATAGATGATTCGCGCGCCCTCGCGGCCGTTTTCGACCTGCAGCTTTTTCAGTGTTACCGTCATTGCGCTACTGCCGTCATCGGGGGCCACATAGGCGCCAATAAACGCGGCCGGGAAACTCGCCCCCATATAGACGTTGGCAATATCACCGTTTCTTCGATCAGGGTGTAGAGGAATCGTTAAAATAATCTCTGGATTGTCCTCCAGGCGCTCTTTTGTAATACGCAAATCATCATATTCGGCGGGTAGCTGTATGACCGCTCCCTTGCCATTCTGATTAGGCGCTGTCTTATCAATAAGAATCTGGACAGAGGGGATATCTTTGGTGGGATCATTAACAACTAACATTTCATAGCTCAACAGGTACAGGCCTTCAGCACTTGTATAAAGTGAAGGCAACGTCAGTGTTTCCTGAAGGTTTAACGGTGTTTCCAGCTCCTTGAGCTCGCCCACTGGCACACCTTGCCACAACAAACGCAAGTCTACCGGCGTACGGTCTACCGGTGGAGGAGACAACACCGGCAGAGTGATAACGATGTCATTATCAACATTCTGCCGAGCTTTCGGTAACTTGTTATCTTCATCTCCTGGAACAGATGGCAACAACCCCTGAAACACCGGCGGCATTATCGCTCGAGCCGATTTGGCGGCACGGATGGTATTTACTGCAGCTCTGCCGGATTTTCCCTTAGCATTCTTTTCATAGACAGTCATTATCCATCTCCTGATCATTAAAGCAGATATTTGAAAACTCATACTCGCGAAACAACCAAACGCTCGGATCAATAAAAACTTGATCCGCCACACCTGACTTCCACCTACTGCTTATTTGCTCAGGAATTCACTTCCCGGCAAAAAACCTCATTCGTTGGCGAACAGATCTCACCACTGGGCATGGTTCTATTGATAATTACAAAATCCGGACGCGACCGACCTATACCATCATCTCCTTTGTACAAGATGTACCAGACAAGGGCCGAACCGTTATTCACCATAGGTGCTATCAACTTCTCGTAATCAGCTACGACGATATCGAAGCCATTTGCAACTTCCGCAGGATCAATGATTTTCGAAAATTCGTGATAGGCGTCCACAATCGGGTCAGTTCCGTTTAGCCCACGACATCCTTGCCAGTGCACAATCACTTCATCCCTTGCTGCGAAGTGTGGGTTGCCCGCTATATGAACCGTAACGCCTTCCCACAAGCGAGGAACGGAACAACAATGCAAGACGCCTTCTTTTCCTGCATGAGGGAATGTCGGTGCCTTCAGGTTTTCGATGATGACAATCGACACCTTGACTTCGGTCTTGCGTGAGTACTGTTCATTCACACCATTGCGGGTGACGTAGTAAACCGGCAAATTCGGATTCTGCAGTTCTGGCAGGATGTGCTCCCAGGGGATTTCAACCTCGACAAGGCTGCCTGATACATCACCCGCCTTCACCGGATAAGTCGCCACGGGCGTCGGAATCGGCCCCCAATACACATCGATTTCCTCATAAGGCTGAGGATTGTCGTAGAGCACCAGTAACGCTCTTGCCGGCAGTCCGAAGTCCACACTGCGCAACTGGTTGGCGAGATCGGACTTTTGCCCGCGAATTTCCAGTTTGACCAGGGTTTCATTGAGCAATGCCGGGGCGTCCACGTGATCCTGGCCGGCTATGGTCAAGTCCAGTGCCACGGAAATGTCAGGCGAAGATGCGGTGTAGCTGCCATCTGCCAGACGGATGCGATAACTCACTTTGGGTCGTGAAGGGCCATTGCCCCGTGCGTGAATGGCCGTCCACGGGACAGTGGTCTCCAACGGAAAACCGCTGGGGTCGACCGGTATCTCTGCCAGTGCGGTGCCGTCCCAGTCGATGGCGACTCGATGCGCCGCGTCCGCGAAATCATAACGTTCAATTTTCACCTGAACGCCTTCGCGGGCCTGTTGACGGTCGAGCAAATTGCGCGTCAAAGGCACCTCGGGAGGTAGCAGCGCACCTGGAAGCGGCGAGAGATCGACAAAGATCGCCGCCCGCCTCGCATTTGGCCCGGTATTACCCGCGCGATCCCTGAGCCGGTAATACATATAGCGATCACCGTGTCCCCACGCGCGGATCTCATCGGCATGCACCGTGATCAGCAAACGCTCGTCGATAATCTCCTGCTCGCTGAATTCCTGCTCGCCGATCTCAACTTCGCGGTCACTCGGATCCTGCGTGTCCGTCCAGAAATAGACTGCTCGATCGCCCGTTGTGACATCTAAGTAAAACGGCACCTCGACGATGACCTGTCCGTGTTGCGTCAGATAACTTTCTGTGATGGCACCGTTCAACTCGTCAGGAAAAATGACCGCATGGGGCTGGAGGCCAAAATTGGGCTGGGTGGTGTCAATAGTGATGCTTTTCCTCAGGGACTCCGCAGGGTTGACCATGCTGGGAGAAAAGCAGATCGAAACGTCGTAAGCTCCCTGGATTAAAAGGCTCCTGGGAATAGTGAGGGTTTGCGGCTGTTGCACAGGAATACTGGATGGGTACTCACGCTCATTGACAGCGATGAAATCGGCGCCACGCGCCATGAAACCCAGTTCCACCAAATCGACGCTCCCGGGAAAGGTGCTGAAGTCCAGGCCTTCAAACGTGACCTCCAGATCCCGCGTCAATGCTCGCAGCGGCAGTAGCCCCAGAGGATCATTCGGATCCAGCACCAAGGGCACCTTGGGGGCTGGAATATCAGCACGCGGCCCACTCGGGAGAGTCGTTTCATCGTTCGGCGTTTTGTGAGCTGACATCGCACGTATTCCCTGACGAATGTTGAGGCTTGCTGGTTCGCAAGCTGTCGCACTGCGACAACTTTCGAATGGCTGGCTTCATTTAGCGCGCATCGTCAGAAAGCGGCTACTGTCAGAAATTACAGGTATTGCTACCGCTCGTCGGAGATTTCGCCGAACTGGCAGGTCGACACGGAATAAACAACAAACGTTTAAAGGAAACCTGCCGACACGGATTTCGGCCACAGATTCTTGCGTCGTTGCCTACAGCTACGCCAGAATCCGCCGGCTTGTGCGCCGCGATTCCTGACGTTTCGTGATGAAACAAAAAACCGCCGTCCCGATTGAACGGGACGGCGGTTTTTTTATGCCTGAGGGCAAATACCTCCCTGTAGGAGCTGCCGAAGGCTCGGGCCGCGATCGGACGATCTTTTGACTTTTTTAGAAGCAAGATCAAAAGATCGCAGCCTTCGGCAACTCCTACACGGGTCACCTGTCTGAGGCATGAAAAAACCCGCCGCCCCGATGATCGGGACGGCGGGTTTTGTCGTTTCTGCCTCAGATCAAACCGTATCCACCTTCAACGAATGATCATTCAACATGCCGCTGATGATCGTCGCTGTGTCGTGCCCGCTGGCAATCATCCCACCGGCGCCAGGCGTGACGCCGTAGTGGCTGGCGAGGTTGACGCCGGCCAGATCGATCGTCTGGTTCGGCGTGGCGCCGGCCATGGCGCTCACGTCGATGCTGGTCATGACCGAGGCGCCACTGCCGCTGACGCTGAAGTGCAGGTAGTCGTCGAGGGACGACGTGGTGCCGTTTTCACCTTGCAGCAGTTGCGACAGGTCGAGCTTGTCGGTGCCGGGGGTGAAGTCGGTGATCAAGTCGTGGCCGCTGTTGCCTTTGAGCCACTGGAAGGTGTCGGCCCCTGCCCCACCGGTCAGGGTGTTGTTGCCTAAACCACCGATCAGCAAATCATCGCCGCCGCCCCCATTGAGGGTGTCGTTGCCCAGACCTCCGTTGATCACGTTGTTATTGTTGTCGCCAGTCAGGCTGTCGTTGAAGTTGGAGCCGACGAGGTTTTCGATACCGGTCAGGGTGTCCGTCCCGGCGCCGAGGGTGTTTTGCGCACCGAGCAGGCCGAGGTTGACGGTGACGGCGGTAGTCGCATGGGCGTAGCTCGCGGTGTCGGTCCCACTGCCGCCATCGAGCAGGTCATTGCCGGCGCCGCTGTAGAGCAAGTCGTTGCCAGCGCCGCCGTGCAGTTCGTTGTTGCCTGAGCCTGCGGTCAGTACGTCGTTGCCGTCGCCGGCATTGATGATGTTGTTGCCGGTGCCCGCCACCAGCACGTCATCGCCTGCTGTACCGGTGAGAGTGTGGCCGTCCTGGTAACTGATGCTCACGTTGGCCGTGTCGCTGCCGCCGTGGTTATCGTTGGCGGTGTAAGTGCCGTGATAGTCCGGGGCGATGTCCTGGGCCCCGGCGTAGTTGAGCTTCATGGTCAACTGGTAGTTTTCCGACCCGTTGACGTTGCCGCCAGAGGGGTTGGTAAGGTTGGTGATGTGGATCTGGTAGACCGCGTTCGACGTCGCAGTGAGGGTTTGTCCGTCCGCCAGCGCGATCCAGCTGCCGCCATTGATCGAGTACTCCATGCCGACGTTACCGGCCGCCAGATTGTGGTCGAGGTTGAGGGTTTCACCCTGACGCAGGTTGACGGTGATGCGGTCTTCATCGTTGGCATTGCTGTTGGTCACGGCGCCCAGGTAGCCGCTGACCACCAGCACGGCGGTCATGGTTGCCGCGTTCGCCGAGAACGCACTACGGACGTTGGCCAGATTCTGGTTGGCCGCCGTATTGACGTTGGTGCCCGTGAAATTAATCGCGCCGGTGCCGGTGAAGTCCGCCGCTTTCGAAACCCAACCGGTGTTGAAACTGGTTGGTGTCGCGTTGAGGGTATCGCCGTTGGGGTCGGTGTCGTTGGCCAGCAACAGCTCACCCGGCACCACAATGTTGCCCGACAGCACGTTGGTGATGACGTGGTCGTCCATCGCCACCGGAGGTGCATTGGGGATCACTTTCACGGTGAGCGTCGAGCTGGCCAGATCGCCATCGTTATCGCTGACGGTGAAGCCGATATTTTCGGTGAGCACCACAGCGGTGGTTTTCTGCGAGGTGTAGGTGTATTCGCCGGTGTCGAGGTTGATCAGCAGCGTGCCGCTGTTGTTGGTGGCAATGCTCAACGTGTTGTTTGCGGTGTTGAAGGTGCCGTGATTGACGCCGCCGCTCGCGATCAGTGACCCCTGGCCACTGAGGGCTTTAGGGTCATAGGTGTAGGTGGTGCCGTCGATCACGATGGATTTGATGAAACCGCCATCGGCGCCGAACGTGCCGCCCTCGCCCAGCAACGAACCGGTGACCGGCGCGCCCTGCACGGTGCCCGACAGTACCGAGTTGAGCTGGTTGAGGTCGGTGACCACTACCGCGTTAGTGTTGGTGTGGTTGATGCCGTCATAAGCCAGCGGATCGAGGTTGGCGTTGCTCACGCCGCTGCCGAGGCCGATTGCGTAGTTCTTGATGTTGTTGGCATCGAGGAAATTTTTCAGCGCGGCTTCATCGGCGGCGTTGATGTCGCCCTCGTTGGGTTTGCCGTCGGAGAAGAAGTAGCCGACGTTCTGCGCCCCGGTGAGTTTGCCCGAGGTGTTGAACGCGGTCTGCATCACCGCCACGGCAGCATCGTAGTTGGTACCGCCGCCGGCCGTCAGCCCCGCGAGAATCGTCTTCGCTGTCGCGACGTCCACCCACACGGCGGTTCTGTCGGTGGCGTTGCTGCTGAAGGTCACCAGTTGGACTTTGACGTCGCCCAGATCGTCGTACTTGTCGAGCAAGGCACTGATCGCCTGCTTGGCCAGCGCCAGCCGCGACAGGCCCGGCACACCCGAGGCATCGGCCATGCTGCCGGAGATATCAAGAACGATCAGCAGGTTGGAATCGATCTCCACGGCTGTCACCGAGCGATCCGAGGCCACGGCTTTTGGCACGTCATCAACGATGTTGACGACGAGGGTGCTGGTGGTGGTGTTGCCCAGCGCATCGGTGGCTTTGTAGGTGAAGCTTTCGCTCAGGGTGTTCGGCCCGTCGTTGGCGTTCGGCGAGGTTTTGGGGGCCGAAGTCAGCGTGTAGGTGTAGGTGCCGTCGGCGTTGAGCTGGATCTGCCCGTAAGTGCCGGTGGCGCTGCCGACCAGGGTGTAAGTGAGCGCGCCGCTGCCGCCGGTGACCGCACCGACCAGCGTGCCGCTGGCGGTTTCGCCGGTGTTGCCCGGGTCGCTGCCGGTGACCGTGCCGGACGCCAGATCCTGGCCATCCTTGCTCAGGTCGAGGGCTTTTTCAAAGACAGTCACGTCCTGATCGACCGAGGCAATGAGTTTGCAGTCGGCGACATTGATGGTGATGGTCGTGGTGCTTTCGTCGCCGTCACTGTCGCGGATGCTATAGGTGAAGGTGTCAGTGGCGCCCGGTGGGCTCACCGAGTTCGGGTTGCTGTGGTAAACGGCATTGCCCGCCGCATCGAGGGTCAGGTAACCGTAGGCGCCGTTGATGTTGCTGTTGAGCCCGCCAACAGCCGAGGTTGCAGTATTGCTGCCGGCGCGCACGCCGATCACCGTGGCCGCGCCATCGGCACCGTTGACGTCGTTGCCCAATACGCTGACGTTGACCGTGCCACCCTCCGCCACCGAGCCGGTGTCGGGTTTGGCGGTCGGCAGATCATCGACGATGTTGACGTTGATCTGACCGCTGGCGGTACTGCCATCGGTGTCGGTTGCTACCACGTTGAAGTTTTCGGTGATGCTGTTGGCACCGTTGGCGTTCGGGTGGGTTTCGTTATCGACCAGGGTGTAGCTGTAGCTGACCACGCCAGTGGCCGGGTTATAACCGGTGATGGTGAAAGTGCTGCCCAGCGGCGAGACGGTTGATTGCGGGAAGCCTGCGGCCACGCCATTGGTGACCACGGCAATGCCACCGACGGTGAGGGTTTGCAGGCCATCAAGAGCGGTCACGGTGAAGGTGCCGCTCTGGGTCAGCGCCGGGGTGTTGGGGCTGGTGCCGTCGCTGAGGTTTTTCTCGTAAACGGTGAGTTCGCCGCCATTGACGTCGAGGCCGTTGAGCACCACCGGGTCGTTATTGTTGTGGACGTTCAGCACCAGGCTGGCGGTGCTGGTATCGCCGTCGGCATCGGTCAGGGTGTAGGTAAACGTCTCGGTGCCGTTGCCGCCACCTTGCAGGTTTTTGAAGTCGGCGTCAGTGGCGTCGAGGGTGTAGGTGTAAGTACCGTTGGCGTTGAGTACCAGCGTGCCGTAAGTGCCGGTGAAAGTGCCGGGGGTAATCGGGCCGGTCGCCACCACGTCTGCGCCTTGCACATCGTTGGTCAGCACGTTGCCGCTCAGGGTGAGTTGGGTTTCCGAGGCGTTGTTGGCATTGCTGTCGTTCATCGCTTGCGGCACGTCATCGACGATGCTGACGACGATGGTGCTGGTGACGATGTTGCCCAGCGAATCGGTGGCCTGATAGGTGAAGGTTTCGGTCAGGGTGTTGGCACCGTCATCGGCATTCGGTGTGGTGGTCGCTGGCGATGTCAGGGTGTAGGTGTAGGTGCCGTTGGGGTTGAGGACGATCTGCCCGTAGTTGCCGGTGGCGCTGCCAACCAGCGCATAGCTGATCGCGCCGACGGCACCGTTGACCGAGCCGACCAACGTGCCGGACGCGGTTTCGCTGGTGCTGGTCGGGTCGCTGCCCGTGACGGTGCCGGGCGCCAGATCCACGCCGTCCTTGGTCAGGTCCAGCGCTTTCTCGTAGACGGTGACGTCGGTGTCGCTGACCGCATACAGTTTGCTGTTGGAGACATCGATGGTGATGGTGGTGGTGCTTTCATCGCCGTCGGCATCACGCACGGTGTAGGTGAACACATCCACTGCACCTGGGCCATTCACCGTGTTGGGATTGCTGTGGTAAACCGCGTTGCCGTTGGCATCGAGGGTCAGGTAGCCGTAGGTGCCGTTGATCTGCGAGTTCAGGCCACCGATGGCCGAAGTTGAGGTATCGGCACCGACGCGCACGCCAACCACCGCGCCTGTCACGGCCGGGCCATCGGCACCGCCAATATCGTTGTTCAGGACATTGCCGCTGACAGTGGCGCCCTCCGCCACCGACGCCGCATCGGGATGCGCGCTCGGCAAGTCATCGACGATATTGACGTTGATCTGCCCGTTGGCGGTGCTGCCATCGGTGTCCGTCGCGACGACATTGAAGTTCTCGGTGATGCTGTTGGCGCCATTGGCGTTCGGATGAGTTTCGTTATCCACCAGGGTGTAGCTGTAGCTGACCACGCCAGTCGTTGCGTTGAAACCGGTGATGGTCAGCGTGCTGCCCAGCGGTGTGACGGTCGATTGCGGGAAGCCTGCGGCCACGCCATTGGTCACTACGGCAATGCCGCCGACAGTCAGGGTTTGCAGACCGTCGATGGCCGTCACGGTGAACGTGCCGCTCTGGGTCAGCGCAGGGGTGTTCGGGCTGGTGCCGTCGCTGAGGTTTTGCTCGTAAACGGTGAGTTCGCCACCGTTCACATCCAGACCGTTGATGATCACCGGATCGTCGTTGTTGTGGATCTGCAACACGAGGTTCGCGGTGCTGGTGTCGCCATCGGCATCGGTCAGGGTATAGGCGAAGGTTTCCGTGCCGTTACCGCCGCCGGTCAGGGCTTTGAAGTCAGCGTCGCTGGTGTTCAGCGTGTAGGTGTAAGTGCCGTTGGCGTTGAGCACCAGCGTGCCGTAGGTACCGGTGAACGTACCGGCGGTGATCGGGCCAGTAGTTACGCGGTCGGCGCCTTGCACGTCGTTGGTCAGGACGTTACCGGTCAGCGTTAGCAGGGTTTCCGATGCGGTCGATGTGTTGCTGTCGTTCACGGCGTTTGGCAGGTCGTCGACGATGTTCACATCGAGGGTGCCGTTGGCGGTGGTGCCGTTGTCATCGACCACGGTGACGGCGAATTGCTCTGGCAGATTGTTCGCGCCGTTGGCAGTTGCGTGCGCTTCGTTGTCGACCAGGGTGTAGCTGTAACTGACCACGCCAGTCGTTGCGTTGAACCCGGTGATGGTCAGCGTGCTGCCCAACGGTGTGGTGACCGATTGCGGGAAACCGGCGGCCACGCCATTGGTGACCACGGCAATACCACCGATAGTCAGCGTGGTGACGCCGTCCAGTGCGGTGATGGTGAAGGTGCCGTTTTGGGTCAACGCCGCAGAGTCAGGCGCGCTGCCGTCACCGAGATTTTGCTCGTAGACGGTGAGTTCGCCACCGTTCACATCCAGACCGTTAATGATCACCGGATCGTCGTTATTATGGATCTGCAACACGAGGTTCGCGGTGCTGGTGTCGCCATCGGCATCGGTCAGGGTGTAGGCGAAGGTTTCGGTGCCGTTACCGCCGCCGGTCAGTGCTTTGAAATCAGCATCGCTGGTGTTCAGCGTGTAGGTGTAAGTGCCGTTGGCGTTGAGCACCAAGGTGCCGTAGGTACCGGTGAAAGTACCGGCGGTGATCGGGCCAGTGGTTACGCGGTCGGCGCCTTGCACGTCGTTGGTCAGGACGTTACCGGTCAGCGTTAGCAGGGTTTCCGATGCGGTCGATGTGTTGCTGTCGTTCACGGCGTTTGGCAGGTCGTCGACGATGTTCACATCGAGGGTGCCGTTGGCGGTGGTGCCGTTGTCATCGACCACGGTGACGGCGAATTGCTCTGGCAGATTGTTCGCGCCGTTGGCAGTTGCGTGCGCTTCGTTGTCGACCAGGGTGTAGCTGTAACTGACCACGCCAGTCGTTGCGTTGAACCCGGTGATGGTCAGCGTGCTGCCCAACGGTGTGGTGACCGATTGCGGGAAACCGGCGGCCACGCCATTGGTGACCACGGCAATACCACCGATAGTCAGCGTGGTGACGCCGTCCAGTGCGGTGATGGTGAAGGTGCCGTTTTGGGTCAACGCCGCAGAGTCAGGCGCGCTGCCGTCACCGAGATTTTGCTCGTAGACGGTGAGTTCGCCACCGTTCACATCCAGACCGTTAATGATCACCGGATCGTCGTTATTATGGATCTGCAACACGAGGTTCGCGGTGCTGGTGTCGCCATCGGCATCGGTCAGGGTGTAGGCGAAGGTTTCGGTGCCGTTACCGCCGCCGGTCAGTGCTTTGAAATCAGCATCGCTGGTGTTCAGCGTGTAGGTGTAAGTGCCGTTGGCGTTGAGCACCAAGGTGCCGTAGGTACCGGTGAAAGTACCGGCGGTGATCGGGCCAGTGGTTACGCGGTCGGCGCCTTGCACGTCGTTGGTCAGGACGTTGCCGGTCAGCGTTAGCAGGGTTTCCGATGCGGTCGACGTGTTGCTGTCGTTCACGGCGCTTGGCAGGTCGTCGACGATGTTCACATCGAGGGTGCCGTTGGCAGTGGTGCCGTTGTCATCGACCACGGTGACGGCGAATTGCTCTGGCAGATTGTTCGCGCCGTTGGCGGTTGCGTGCGCTTCGTTGTCGACCAGGGTGTAGCTGTAACTGACCACGCCAGTCGTCGCGTTGAAACCGGTAATGGTCAGCGTGCTGCCCAGCGGCGTGGTGACCGATTGCGGGAAACCAGCGGCGATGCCGTTGGTGACCACGGCGATGCCACCGATAGTCAGCGTGGTAACGCCGTCCAATGCGGTGATGGTGAAGGTGCCGTTTTGGGTCAACGCGGATGAATCCGGCGCGCTGCCGTCGCTGAGATTTTGCTCGTAAACGGTGAGTTCGCCACCGTTCACATCGAGGCCGTTGATGATCACCGGATCGTCGTTGTTATGGATCTGCAAGACGAGGTTCGCGGTGCTGGTATCGCCGTCGGCATCGGTCAGGGTGTAAGCGAAGGTTTCGGTGCCGTTACCGCCGCCGGTCAAGGCTTTGAAATCAGCATCGCTGGTGTTCAGCGTGTAGGTGTAAGTGCCGTTGGCATTGAGCACCAGGGTGCCGTAGGTACCGGTGAAAGTACCCGGGGTGATCGGGCCAGCATTCGGGCCGACCGGCACACGATCGGCGCCTTGATCATCGTTGGTCAGCACGTTGCCGGTCAGCGTCAACAAGGTTTCGGAAGCGGTGCCATTGTTGTCATCGACCGCGACCGGCACGTCGTCGGTGATGTTGACGTCGAGCGTTCCCGTGGCGGTGTCGCCATTGCTGTCGCCGGCGATCACGGTGAACTGTTCGCTGAGGCTGTTCGCGCCGTCGGCGGCAGCATGGGTTTCGTTGCCGTTGAGCGTGTAGCTGTAGCTGACCACGCCGGTCGCCGGGTTGTACCCGGTGATGGTCAGCGTGTTGCCCAGTTGCGTGGTGATCGACTGCGGAAAGCCGACGGCCACGCCACCGTTGATCAGGTTGATGCCGCCGATGCTCAGGCTGGTCAGACCGTCCGGTGCCGATACGGTGAAGCTGCCACTTTGCGTCAACGCTCCGCTATTGGCGGCAGAGCCGTCGGGCAGATTGGCTTCGTTTACGTTCAGCTCACCGCCGGCGACCGCAAGCCCGCCGAGCGTGACCGGATTGTTCACCGGTGGCGGCGGGACAACAGGCGCGCCGATATCGTCGCCGTTGTCACCATTGTCGATGACTGCGTTGCGGCGTTCTTCAGGAAACTCGGGAATGCCATTGAAGCCGGCAGTGGGGAAGCCGATGATCGGGTCAACTCGCCCGCCGACTTCCTCCAGCAAAACAAAGCTGTGGCCGCCACCCGCTTCACCCGGCACCCCACTTGTTGGGGCATTCGGACCTGCAGCGGTGGCTTCAACGGTTTTGCTCGGGTCGTCACCGGCAGCGATGGCTTTCTGGATCTGCTCGACATCGGTCAGTTGTGCGTCGCTTGGGGTCAGCGCCTCAGCGGCGTTCACGTGTGCTGCCTGGCCGGCCAACAGTTGGCCGGTCATGGTCAGGCTGCTGCCGCGACCCAAGGTCAATTCCTGGCCATTTTGCAGATGAACGGCAACCGCGCCCTCGGCCCCGGTGATCAGTTGATCGCCAGCAAACAGGCGATCCCCCTCAACCAGCTCGCGACGAGTGCCGTCGATGCCTTGAGCGAAAACCTGACCAATAACCTTGGTAACTGTGCCGATGAGCGTTGCCATGTGAAATCCTCCGCTGCTGACCACCGTCAGCACTGGTTCGCGAAGCAGCCCATGGCTCAATCGGGTTGTCGTGGCGACGCTCGCACCCTCGACAGTTCGTCTCGCAGGTCTTACCCGAGCAGGAAATATCAGTGCTTTCAAGCACCTCCGAACCCTGATCGAGACAACCAACCTGCTAACGCTACGTAACGGTGTTGAATCACTCGAGTGACAAAAATCTGTCGCTCATCGACCGCTACGCGTCCCTCCCCTTCAGCAGTACTTCGCCGTATGTCGCAAAGTGAATGGAACTTTCCTCAAGCCTTTTTGCGCTCCCTAAAGCGCACAAAACAAAGGCTTTCGAGATGAACAATGTGCTGCATTTTACAAACCGCATAAGTTTTTTTCGGAATAAGCCTTATGAAAATTTTTTCTTAGCTACGCTTCAGGATGTTCTTAGCTCTGTTGTTACAAGAGTGAAACGCTTAGACCTCAAAATATCGTCAAATATTTGGCGACAGTAACACACCATCAGGACTCAGGGAGATGCACCCATGCGCGTTCTAACCCCCCTCTGCAGCGCGGTTTTGCTGGCCATGGCTTGCACTTCTCAAGCCCAGGCCATGAACCTCACCGAGGCGATTCAAAGCACTATTGCTACCCACCCGGAACTTGCGTCGCGCGTGGACGCTCGCCTTTCGGCTGATGAGCAAGTCAAAGTCGCCAAGGGTGGCTTCTATCCATCCGTCGATTTGAACGCGGCCTACGGTCGCGGCTACAGCGACAACACCAACACCCGGGCCTTCGGCAATCACAACACCGAAATCCTCACCTACACCCAGTCCGAGCTGCGCATGCGGCAAATGATCTTCGATGGCTTCAACACTGCCAACGAAGTCGAGCGCACCAAAGGCGTGTCCAACTCGCGCGCCTACTACGCGCAAGGCACCGCTCAGGACCTGGCCCTGCGCACCATCGAGGTCTACCTCGAAGTGCTCAAGCGCCGTGAACTGGTGACACTGGCGACGAACAACCTGCAAGCGCACTTGCGTGTCAACGATCAGATTGGCCTGCGTACCGAGCGCGGCGTCGGCAGCAGCGCCGACTCCGACCAATCGGTCGCCCGTAAGGCGCTGGCGCAAAACAACCTCGACACCGCCGAAGTTGATCTGGCTGACGCCGAATCCAACTTCTACAGCGTGGTCGGGCGCATGCCTGATGAACTCGAAACCCCGGCCTCGACCCGCGGTGAACTGCCCACCCAACTGCGCGAAGCCCAGCAGAGCATGGTCGACAACAACCCGTACCTGAAATCGGCGCAGGCTGACGTGCAGTCGGCCGAGAGCCAGTACGAAGTCGCCAAGTCGCCGTTCTACCCACGCTTCGATGCTGAGGCTGCAGTTGGCGCGAACAACAACGTGCAGGGTGACGAAGGCCACGACAACGAGTGGCGCGTGGGCATTGTGATGAACTACAACCTGTTCCGTGGCGGCAGCGACAAGGCGCGACTGGCGGCGAATGCGCACGACATCAATCAGGCGATGGACATCCGCAACAACGCTCTGCGCCAGCTCAACGAGAACATTCGTCTGGCCTGGAACGCCATGGAAAATGCCAAGAAACAAACCCCGACCGCCCGTGAATACGCTGAGACCACCAAGCGTGTACGCATGGCGTACCAGGATCAGTTCGGCCTCGGCCAACGCACCCTGCTCGATTTGCTCGACAGTGAAAACGAGCTCTACAACGCCAACCGTCGCTACACCGAAATTCGCTACACCGAGGAATATTCGATGTACCGCGTGCTGGCCAACATGGGCCAGTTGCTGAGCAAGCAACGAGTGGTCCTGCCAGCAGATGCGATTGCTTCTGCCGAAGTCAAAAACGAAGCACGCCTGCCAGAGCTGAAATAACCCTTCTGTAGGAGCTGCCGCAGGCTGCGATCTTTTGATGTTGGTTTTCCAAGATCAAAAGATCGTCCGATCGCGGCCCGAGCCTGCGGCAGCTCCTACACAGGGCGATGTGCACACAACCAGGGGCGATCAATATGACTAGCATGGCCGGAGGCGGCAACGCCGGGGTCGATCCGCGGCTGAGCTTCGATGATCCGTTACTCGACGGTCTGTTGATCCTCTGCAAACTCCATGGCGCGACTGTCAGTCGCGCCAGCCTGAGTGCCGGACTGCCCCTGAACAAACAACGCCTGAGCCTGGATCTGCTGCCTCGCGCAGCGGCCCGGGCCGGGTTGCAGGCGCGGCTGTTACGCCGTGAGCTGAAAGATATCTCCCCGCTGAATCTGCCGATTTTGCTACTGCTCAACGACGGTCGCACCGCCGTGCTGCGGCGCTTTGGCGATGACGGCAAGGCGCTGATCCTGCCCAGCGAAGCCGATGGCGGCGAGCAGTGGGTCAGCCGCGAAGAACTCAGCGAGCACTACAGCGGCCAGGCCTTGTTCGCGCGGCCACGGCATGAACTCGAAGACCTGCGCTCGCCGCTGGTGCCGCGGGTGCATGCGTGGTTTCGCGACACCCTGAAGCTGTCGAAATGGCTGTACAGCGATGCGATTCTTGCCAGTTTCCTGATCAACCTGCTGGGCCTGATGGTGCCGCTGTTTGTCATGCAGACCTACGACCGCGTGGTGCCCAATCAGGCCACTTCAACCCTGTGGGTGTTATCGATCGGCCTGTTGATCGGCACCGGTTTCGAACTGGTGCTGCGAGTGGTGCGTGCACACCTGCTGGACAGCGCAGGCAAGAAAACCGATGTGATCCTTTCCGCGACCTTGTTTGAACGTATCACCGGTATGTCGATGAAGGCTCGGCCGGCTACCATCGGCGGTTTTGCCCAGAGCATTCACGATTTTCAGGGACTGCGCGAATTCCTCACCGCGGTTACCCTGACCAGCCTGATTGACCTGCCCTTCGTGGTGCTGATGCTGGTGGTGATCGGCCTGCTCGGTGGCTGGCTGGTGGTAATTCCGCTGCTGGCGTTTCCGCTGACGATCATCTTTGCGATGATCATTCAGGTGCGTCTGCGTGACACCGTGCAGAAGAGTTTGAGCCTCGGAGCCGAACGCCAGGCCTTGCTGATCGAGACCCTCGGTGGCCTGGAAACACTCAAGGCCTGCAGCGCCGAAAGCGAGCGCCAGCACAAATGGGAAAGCACCCACGGCGCCCTCACCCGCCTCGACAGCCATGCGCGCAACCTCTCGGCACTCGCCACCAACGGCACGTTGTTCATCCAACAGTTCGCGGGGATGGCGACGATTGTCGCTGGGGTCTACAGCATCATCGCCGGCAACCTGAGCGTCGGCGCACTGGTGGCGACGTACATGCTGGGCAGCCGCGTGCTCGCACCACTGGGGCAGATTGCCGGGCTGATTACCCGTTATCAGCAAGCGCAACTGACCATGAAAAGCACCGATGCGCTGATGTCGTTACCGCAAGAGCGCGACGGCAAACAGCGGCCACTGGAACGCACACAACTGCAAGGCGCACTGGACGTCAACGGCGTGACCTTCCACTACAACGGCCAGAATGCCCCGGCGCTGAGCAACGTCAGTTTCAGCCTCAAACCCGGTGAACGGGTCGGCATCATCGGCCGTAGTGGTTCCGGCAAAAGTACCCTGGCACGGCTGGTGATGGGCTTTTACGAACCCGAAGAAGGCCAATTGCTGCTCGACGGTCTCGACCTGCGGCAACTGGATGTCGCTGACCTGCGCCAGCAGATCGGTTATGTCGCCCATGATCTGCCGCTGCTGGCCGGCAGCCTGCGCGACAACCTGACCCTTGGTGCGCGCTACATCAGCGATTCACGCATGCTCGAAGTCGCCGAGCTGACCGGCGTCACCGAACTCGCGCGCCAGCACCCGCAAGGCTTCGACCGGCCGGTGGGCGAGCGCGGGCAATTGCTCTCCGGCGGCCAACGCCAAGCCGTATTGCTGGCCCGGGCATTGCTGCTCGACCCGCCGATCATGTTGCTCGACGAACCCACCAGCGCCATGGACAACAGCAGCGAAGACCAACTGCGCCAGAAGCTGCACGAATGGGTACAAGGCAAAACGCTGCTGCTGGTCACCCACCGCACCTCGATGCTGAGCCTGGTGGATCGGTTGCTGGTGCTGGATAACGGCCGGGTCGTCGCTGACGGCCCGAAAGAAGCGGTCATCGAAGCACTGCGCAAGGGCCGCGTCGGCTCGGCGGCGGTTTAAATGCCCGCACATGATTTGTGGCCCTCACAAATCTGTGGTGAGGGGATTTATCCCCGATGGGTTGCGCAGCAGCCCCAAAAATCTCATGGGCGCTGCGCACCCCATCGGGGATAAATCCCCTCACCACAGGGAAGTTTTCTGACCACAGAATTGTGGGGCGGTTTGGTGTTTCTTTATTGAGGGGTATCGCCGCATGTCAGCTTCATCTTCGAAAGAGCGCGGCTACTTCGACAGTTTCGGCAAAAGCGCCGAGGTCGAGTTCATGCCGGAAACTGCCGGGGCTTCATTGCAGGATTCGCCGCGCTGGTCGCGGATCACCGTGTGGCTCGCGGCAGCCCTGTTGATCAGCGCTGTGGTCTGGGCCAAGTTCGCCGTGCTCGAAGAAGTGACCATGGGCGAAGGCAAGGCGATTCCGTCGAGCAAGGTTCAGGTGATCCAGAACCTTGAGGGCGGGATCGTCACCGAGCTTTTCGTCCGTGAAGGGCAAATGGTCAACAAGGGCGACACCCTGCTGCGTCTGGATGACACGCGTTTTTTGTCGAACAAGGGTGAAAGCGAGGCTGATCGATATGCCTTGACCGCACAGGTCGAACGGCTGTCGGCAGAGGCCGAGGGGCGGCCGTTCAAACTCTCCGCCGAGGTGATCGCCAAGGCCCCGCAAGTCGCTGAAGACGAACGCTCGCTGCACGAACAACGCCTGCGCCGACTGGCCAGTGAGCAACGTACCCTCAGCGAACAACTGCGGCAGAAGACTCAGGAACTGGCGGAATTTCGCTCCAAGCAAGGCCAGTTCAGTTCTAGCCTCGGCTTGCTGCAACAAGAGATGAACATGTCCGAGCCGCTGGTCAAAAGCGGTGCGGTATCACCGGTGGAAATCCTGCGGCTCAAGCGCAGTGCGGTGGAGATTCGCGGCTCGCTGAGTGCGACAACCCTGGCGATCCCACGGGCCGAATCGGCGATTGCCGAAATCCGCAGCAAGATCGACGAATCGGAGCAAACCTTCCGCTCGGAAGCCGCCAAAGAGCTGAATGAGAAACGCACCGACCTGTCAAAAATCACCGCCTCGAGCATCGCCATCGACGATCGTGTGACGCGCACCACGGTGACCTCGCCGGTGCGTGGGGTGATCAAGCAGATGAAGGTCAACACCATCGGCGGCGTCGTCCAGCCAGGCAGCGACATGGTGGAAATCGTGCCGCTGGAAGACAACCTGCTGATCGAAGCCAAAGTGCGCCCGCAAGACGTCGCGTTCCTGCATCCGGGCCAGAAAGCCATGGTCAAGTTCAGTGCTTACGACTACACGATTTACGGTGGCCTGAGCGCCAAGCTTGAGCTGATTGGTGCCGACACGATTACTGATGACAAGGGCAACAGCTTCTACCTGATTCAGGTGCGTACCGACAAAAATCACCTTGGTGGAGATGTGAAGCCGCTGCTGATCATTCCGGGGATGGTGGCGACGGTGGACATCATTACCGGGGAGAAAAGTGTGCTGGATTATCTGTTGAAACCGGTGCTGAAGGCGCGGACCGAGGCGATGCGTGAAAGATAAGATCAAAAGATCGCAGCCTTCGGCAGCTCCTACAAAAGCTGTGGCGTGCGCATAACCCATGTAGGAGCTGCCGCAGGCTGCGATCTTTTGATCTGGATTTTGTGGTGAATGATCTGGCGCTAACGCTGGCAAGCCAGCTCCCACAGGTTTTTGTGATGTTCACAGATTTTGTATTCGACACGGGACAATGTGGGAGCTGGCTTGCCAGCGATTAGGCCAGCAAAAACACCGATCATTTTTCAGCATGATTACGCTGAAAAGTCTCCTCCCCCATCGCTGCAATCTGCCCCTCGATCAACGCTTCAAATGGTTTGAGCAACGGTTCGAAAGACGTCGGCGCTTCCAGCGTTTGCAACGCCTGCACAATCGCCTCGATGGTCGACAACGCCCCGGGCCCCGGTGCCTTGCGCAACCGATACCGCGACACCCCGCCCTGCGCCAACGTCACCCGTGGCAACGCCGCCAACAGTGGATTTAGGTGCAGCATCTTGCGCGCCTTGCGCCAGGTGCCGTCCGGCACGACCAGCAACAGCGGTTCATCAGACGCGCCATAAGCCTGCATCGGCTGCGCATCGTCCGCGGGAAACAGCAGCCGCGCCTGATAGCCCGGCTGGTCCAGCAGTGTCGGCAAATCCTCAAATACCTCACCGACAATCAGCTCGGCATTGGTCAGCCCCAGCGCAGCCAGACGCGCAGTATTCAACGCATGATTGACTTCGCTCGGATGCTGCAACAGCAACACCCGGGTGCGGCTGTCGAGGCTCGGGATCAATGGGCAAAGGCAATGGGTTTGTGGGCGCAGGCAGCGCGGGCATTGGACTCTGGACATCATTTTTACGCCTGGTTGAGCTGTGCTTTGAGCAAATCGCGGAAAGTCTGAATCAGCGGTTCCCGGCTGCGGCCACGGCGCATGATCATCGAAAATGGCGCCTGGTAGCCGAAGGTCGCTGGCAGCAACACGCGCAAATCGCCCTTGTCGGCCCAGGCCTGGGCGTAGTGCTCCGGCAGATAACCGATGTAGGCGCCGGACAGCACCAGAATCAACTGCGCCTCCATACTTTCTACCGTCGCCGCGCTGTGTTTGAAACCGTGGCGAGCCAGCTCTGCCTGGCTCCAATAGCCACGACCGACCATGCGTTGCTGGGTGATGACTTGCTCGGGAATCCGTCGCTCGTTAAACAACGGGTGACGACTGCTGCAATACAGCCAGTGCTGCTCACGGTACAGCGGCATGTAAATCAGACCGCTCATGCGCGTGGAGAACGCACCAATGGCCAGATCGAGGCGGTTGTCCTGCACGCCGAGTTGCAGTTCGTAGGGGCTCATTACCGACAGGTGCAAATGCACGGCCGGGTGTTCCTGACTGTAGGCGCCGATGGCTTCGGCGAACGGTAAAGCCTTGTCGCTGACGGTGGAGTCAATGACTCCTAGATTGAGCGTGCCACGCAACTCGCCCTTGAGCGCGGCGGCGTACTGTTCGAAACCTTCGAGCTCGGCGAGCAGGCGCAGGGTTTCCTGATGAAACAGTTCCCCTTTGCTGGTGAGGCTGAAACCACCGCGGCCGCGATGGCACAACACCAGGCCGAGCGCGGCTTCGAGCTGGCTCATGTAGGTGCTGATCGCCGAGGTCGAGAGGTTGAGTTCCTGCTGGGCGTTGGCGAAACCCTGATGGCGCACGACGCTGACGAAGATGCGTAACAGTTTCAGGTCGGGTAAAGCGTTGGCCATGTTTACTCCACACATCATCCAGATTTAAACCACAACCCTGTAGGAGCTGCCACAGGCTGCGATCTTTTGATCTTGATTTTTGCCAGCCTTGGGGCCGCTGAAGATCAAAGGATCGCAGCCTTCGGCAGCTCCTGCAGAGGCAATCAGCAGTGGGAGAAGTCTAGCGTGGGCCTTGCCATTAGTTTAGAAAAATCTGAACTAAGTATTTGCCCGTAGCGATTCTTCCCTTTCACTACATTTCGCAGAATCGGCCTCACAGCGGCGTCCGAACCTTTGCTGAACGGCGCGCCGACATAAATAAAACAAAGACGATGAGGCCCTACCCGTGGACAAGATTCTTCACCAACCACTGGGCGGCAACGAAATGCCGCGCTTCGGCGGCATCGCCACCATGCTCCGACTTCCCCACTTGCCAACCGCTGCCGGCCTGGACGCTGCCTTTGTAGGCGTGCCGCTGGACATCGGTACTTCGCTGCGCCCCGGCACCCGCTTCGGGCCGCGCGACATCCGCGCCGAATCGGTGATGATCCGCCCGTACAACATGGCCACCGGCGCTGCGCCGTTCGATTCGCTGTCGGTTGCCGACATCGGTGACGTCGCGATCAACACCTTCAACCTGCTCGACGCCGTGCGCATCATTGAAGAAGCCTACGACAACATCCTCGAACACAACGTGATTCCGATGACCCTGGGTGGCGACCACACCATCACCCTGCCGATCCTGCGTGCGATTCACAAAAAGCACGGCAAGGTGGGTCTGGTACACATCGACGCTCACGCTGACGTCAACGACCACATGTTCGGCGAGAAAATCGCCCACGGCACGACCTTCCGACGCGCAGTCGAAGAAGGCCTGCTGGACTGCGATCGCGTGGTGCAAATTGGTTTGCGCGCCCAGGGTTACACCGCTGATGACTTCAACTGGAGCCGTAATCAGGGTTTCCGCGTGGTGCAGGCCGAAGAGTGCTGGCACAAGTCGCTGGCGCCGCTGATGGCCGAAGTCCGCGAGAAAGTCGGCGGCGGTCCGGTGTACCTGAGCTTCGACATCGATGGCATCGATCCGGCCTGGGCACCTGGCACAGGCACCCCGGAAATCGGTGGCCTGACGACCATTCAGGCGATTGAGATCATTCGCGGCTGCCAAGGCCTCGACCTGATCGGTTGCGATCTGGTAGAAGTCTCGCCCGCTTACGACACCACCGGCAACACCTCGCTGCTGGCCGCCAACCTGCTGTACGAAATGCTCTGCGTACTGCCTGGCGTAGTCCATCGCTGAGGATCGGTTCATGAACGAACATGATCAGGTTTTGCATGCGGCGGCCGAACTGGTTTCAGCCTTCGCACGCAATGATCGCGAAGCCTACTTCGGCGCATTCAGCGCCGACGCCAGCTTCGTGTTCTACACCCTCGAACAGCCACTGCTGTCGCGCGATGCCTATCAGGCGTTGTGGGACGGCTGGCGCGCCGAGGATGGCTTCGAGGTGCTTTCCTGCACCTCGAGCAACGCCTTCGTCAGCCTGCAAGGTGACGTGGCGGTTTTCATCCATGACGTGGCCACCGAGCTGCGCATGCAAGGGGAGCAACACTTCAGCCAGGAGCGCGAGACGATTGTTTTCAAGAAACAAACGTCGAGCCTAGAACAACAAGGCCATTGGCTGGCCTGCCACGAACATTTGTCCGCAATGCCGGAAGGGCTGCCACCCCCTTAGCCAAAACAGGTGACGCTCACGCACGATGAGCGCGCCTTTATGATCGGAGCAGATCATGAATAACAACAACAACGAAAAAAGCCTTCGCAGCATTGAAACAAACGGGGTCGAACAGATCCCGGATCATGAGCGTGACGCCCGGCCCAGCGACCTGTTTCGCTTGATCTTCGGCGGCGCCAATACCTTTGCCACCGCTGTACTCGGCAGCTTCCCGGTGCTGTTCGGTCTGTCTTTTCAGGCTGGCGTCTGGGCGATTGTGCTGGGTGTGGTGGTCGGTGCGCTGATTCTGGCGCCGATGGGGCTGTTCGGCCCGCTCAACGGCACCAACAACGCCGTGTCTTCCGGTGCGCACTTCGGCGTGCATGGGCGGATCGTTGGTTCCTTCCTGTCGTTGCTGACCGCTATCGCGTTCTTCTCGCTCTCGGTGTGGAGTTCGGGAGATGCATTGGTTGGCGGCGCCAAACGCCTGCTCGACCTGCCGGAAACCGACCTCACGCTCGGCCTGGCCTACGGGCTGTTCGCGCTGCTGGTGCTGACGGTTTGCATCTACGGCTTTCGCTTCATGTTGTGGGTCAACCGCATTGCGGTGTGGGCCGCGAGCCTGTTGTTCCTGCTCGGCATCTTTGCCTTTGCCCCCGCCTTCGACAGCCAGTACGCCGGCAGTGTGGCCATGGGTCAGGCCGGGTTCTGGGCGGCGTTCATCGGTGCCGCGCTGGTGGCCATGAGCAACCCGATTTCCTTCGGTGCATTCCTCGGCGACTGGTCTCGCTACATTCCTCGCGAAACGCCGAAGGGCCGCATCATGTTCGCAGTGGTCGCCGCGCAACTGGCGACACTGATTCCGTTCCTGTTCGGCCTGGCCACCGCGACCATCGTGGCGATCAAGGCGCCGGACTACATTGCGGCCAACAACTATGTCGGCGGGCTGCTGGCGGTATCGCCGAGCTGGTTCTTCCTGCCGGTGTGCCTGATTGCAGTGATCGGCGGCATGTCCACCGGCACCACGTCGCTGTATGGCACCGGTCTGGACATGTCGAGTGTGTTCCCGCGGGTGCTCTCGCGAGTCAAGGCGACGTTACTGATCGGCGTGCTGTCGATTGCCTTCATCTTCATCGGTCGCTTTGCGGCGAACCTGGTGCAGAGCGTGTCGACCTTCGCCGTGCTGATCATCACCTGCACCACGCCATGGATGGTGATCATGATCATCGGCCTGGTGGTGCGTCGCGGCTTTTACTGCCCGGATGACCTGCAAGTGTTCACGCGCGGCGAACAAGGCGGACGCTACTGGTTCACCCACGGCTGGAACTGGCGGGGCCTGGGCGCGTGGATCCCGAGCGCGGCCGTTGGTCTGTTCTTCGTCAACCTGCCGGGGCAGTTCGTCGGTCCGCTGGGTGAGTTGGCGGGCGGCATCGACATCAGTTTGCCGGTGACCCTGGGGCTGGCCTCGGTGGTGTACCTGACACTGCTGCGCCTGTTTCCGGAACCGCGCGAAGTGTTTGGGCCCAAGGATGTCCGCCGCGAAGCCGCTGAGAAAACCGAACTGCGTCAGGCCGCCTGACGCAAATCCCCTGTAGGAGTGAGCCTGCTCGCGATGACTGCAGCACATCCCACACAGATGTGACTCACAGACCGCTATCGCGAGCAGGCTCACTCCTACAAGGGAACTGAATTCAGCCTCAACATAAAAAAGACAATCGGAGACACGCCATCATGGCTTTGGATTTATTCGTCGTCCTCATCTACGCCGCCGGCATGCTTTTGCTCGGCTATTTCGGCATGCGCAAGGCCAAGACCAACGAGGACTTCCTCGTTGCCGGTCGTAACCTCGGCCCGAGCCTGTACATGGGCACCATGGCCGCGACGGTGCTTGGCGGTGCGTCCACTGTCGGCACCGTGCGCCTGGGCTACGTGCATGGCATTTCCGGTTTCTGGCTGTGCGCGGCACTGGGTTGCGGCATCGTTGCGCTGAACCTGTTTTTGGCCAAACCGCTGCTGAAGCTGAAGATCTACACCGTGACCCAGGTTCTGGAAAAACGCTACAACCCGATGGCCCGCTCGGCGAGCGCGGTCATCATGCTGGCCTACGCGCTGATGATCGGCGTGACCTCGATTCTGGCGATCGGCACCGTCCTGCAAGTGCTGTTTGACCTGCCATTCTGGGTCTCGGTACTCGTCGGTGGTGGCGTGGTGGTGATCTATTCGGCGATTGGCGGCATGTGGTCGCTGACCCTCACCGACATCGTCCAGTTCATCATCAAGACCGTTGGCCTGATGTTCATCCTGTTGCCGATCTGCCTGTACCGCGTCGGCGGTTGGGATGAACTGGTGCTGAAACTGCCTGCGACCGCATTCAGCTTCACCACCATCGGTTGGGACACGATCATCACCTACTTCATGATCTACTTCTTCGGCATCCTCATCGGTCAGGACATCTGGCAACGGGTGTTCACCGTCAAGACCGCCAAAGTCGCGCAATACGCCGGCAGCATCGCGGGCATCTATTGCATCATCTATGGCCTCGCCTGTGCACTGATCGGCATGGCCGCGCACGTACTGATCCCGGATCTGGACAACGTCAACAACGCCTTCGCCGCGATCGTCAAACTGTCGCTGCCGGACGGTATCCGGGGTCTGGTGATCGCTGCCGCACTGGCCGCCATGATGTCCACTGCCAGCGCCGGCCTGCTCGCCGCCGCCACCACGCTGACCGAAGACCTGCTGCCAAAACTGCGCGGCGGCAAGCCATCGAGCCTGCGCATCAACCGTCTGTTCACCCTGCTGACCGGCATCGTCGTGCTCGGCATCGCGCTGGTGGTAAACGACGTGATCAGCGCCCTGACCCTGGCCTACAACCTGTTGGTGGGCGGCATGCTGGTGCCACTGATCGGTGCGATCTTCTGGAAACGTGCAACCACCGCCGGCGCTATCGCCAGCATGGGCCTGGGCTTTGCCACGGCGCTGCTGTTCATGTTCAAGGACGGTCTGGACGCCAACACACCGATCTACTACAGCCTGGCTGTGGGTCTGGTGAGTTTTGTGGTGGTCAGCCTAGTGTCGCCGCGCCCCGCTACTGTCGCCAGCGCGATCTGAGCTTGATGTAACGAACGATTGCTTTCTTCGACGGGTGTGGCGTCGGTTGCCACACCCGTTTTTTTTGCCTGGAGGAAAGCGTGAATGACTTGAGCCGGTTCTTACCGATGATCTGGGGCACTGAAAGCAAAAGATCGCAGCCTCCGGCAGCTCCTACACTGTTCTCTGTAGGAGCTGCCGAAGGCTGCGATCTCTTGATCTTGAGTCTCTTGACCCTTCACATCAGGGACATTACCGCCGACGAGGCTGGCGCCGACGCTGTTCGTCGTCCGTGCGGATCGGTACCGGTTGCAGAGGCGGTTCGATCAAGCCGAGGGCAACACCCAAATCATGCAGCCAGTTTTGAATTTTCTCTTTCATCGTCATGCCCCCTTCAGGGTGGTGCTGAGCGGCCGGAATTCTGAGGCCGCTTCGCACTGATAATAGTCCGAAGTCCTACGCAATGCTCGGCCAAATCCGCAATGATCTGTTACTGAATTGAACAGAGTGCGCTGCCATTGGTTCAAGCCATTTCCAGGGATTCAACCAAAGGTGCGGGATAGACGGCTTGCTGCACCTCTATCCACGCATTGAGATTGGCGCCGACCATGCCCCGGCGCCACATGAGCCACGTTGTCGCACCCGCGAACGGTTCGGCCAGCGGGTGCACCGCTACGCTCTCGCGCCCTGGCAGGCTGGCCAGCATCGACTCCGACATCAGCGCCACCCCGCTGCCGGCAATCACGCAGGCGAGCATGCCTTGATAGGACTCGATCTCCATGGCCCGGCCCATTGCCGCGTGGGCATGGGCAAACCATGCCTCCAGCCGCATGCGATAGGAACAGCCACGACGAAAGGTGAACACCGACCGCCCTTCGACATCACTGGCGCTGTGCACGGGCGGATGATCGATCTCGGTGATCAGCACCAGCCTTTCCTCGCACAGCGCCACGCCGTCGAGCCCGGCCAGTTGCAGCGGCCCGTCTACCAACGCCGCGTCGAGGCGTCCGGTGAGCAAACCTTCCAGCAACTCACCGCTCGGCGCCGACTGTACTTGCAGGTTCACTGCCGGATACTGCTTGTGATAGCGCGCCAGCAATGCCGGCAGATGGATAGCGGCGGTGCTGTACATCGTGCCCAGCACAAAATCCCCCGCCGGTTGCCCGCCCATTACCGCCGCGCTGGCCTGATCGCGCAGGGCGAACAGCTTGCCGGTGTAGTCCAGCAAGACTTTTCCCGCAGGCGATAGCTGCAAACGCTGACGCTCGCGGACGAACAATTCCACGCCCATTTGCTCTTCAAGCTGCTTGAGCCGTGTCGACAGGTTCGACGGCACGCGGTGCAAGCGTTCGGCGGCGCGGGTGATCGAACCTTCCTCGGCGACCGCCTGAAAAATCCGCAGTTGGCTGAACTCCACAACCTTTCTCCAGAACAGAACAAGTTACTCACTATTATTCAATTTTAAAGAAAGTCAATCAGTCCTAGCCTGACGGTCATTGATCTTGCCAACGGAATCCAGACCATGTCGCCGCTGATTCGCTTATCCGCCTGCTTCGTCGCCCTGATGATGGCCATGGGCATCGGGCGCTTCGCCCTCACCCCGCAAATGCCGCACCTGCTCAGCGAGGGGCAGTTTGACCTGACTGCCGCCGGTCTGATTGCCGCGGCCAATTACCTCGGTTACCTGCTCGGTGCGGTGGATGCGATGTTTGCCCATCGTCCGCAACAGGTTCAGCGGCGCCTGCACGGCGGCTTGTGGCTGTGTGTGCTGCTGACGCTGGCGTCGTTCTGGGCGAATGGCTTCTGGGCACATCTGCTGCTGCGCTTCGGAACCGGTGTGGCGAGTGCCTGGGTGCTGGTGATGATTACCGCGCTGAGTCAGCCACTGGCGGTGGCAGCGGGTCGCCCACGACTGGGTGCGCTGGTATTTGCCGGGCCGGGGTTGGGGATTTTTCTGACAGGGTTGCTGGCGCTGGTCTCACATTTGTTGAACCAGACGTCCGCGACGTTGTGGCTGATCTATGCCGCGGCCGCGTTGGTGATGATGTTGGGGGTCTGGCGACTCCTGCCACAACCGGTCGCCGCGAAGGCAACTGATGCAGCGGCCGTCAGCCCGGCGAGTCGTGGCATTGGCCGTCTAGCGTTGATTTACGCGCTGTACGGCATCGGTTACATCATTCCGGCCACGTTCCTGTCGCAAATGGCCAACGCGCAGTTTCACGGGCAATGGCAGGCCGATCTGTTCTGGCCGTGCTTCGGCCTCGGCGCCGCCATCGGCGTCTTGCTGGTGAGCCTGCGTCGTCACGATCCGCACACCACGCGTCACTGGTTGATGGCGACGTTATGGCTGCAAGCCGCCGGGGTGTTCGCCTGCTTGCTGGGCAGCGGCTGGGGATTGGCGCTGGGCGTGATCTTCTGCGGGACGCCATTCCTGGCCTGCATGCAACTGGTCATGCAACGCTCGCGGGAACTGGCGCCGCACGCCACCCAGCGCAATGCCGGCATGCTCACCGCCTGCTTCGCCGTTGGTCAGCTCAGCGGCCCGTTACTGGCCGCGCTGAGCAGCCATTTCAGCGGTGGCTTGCAACCGGCGTTGGTGATAGCCGGCAGTGGTTTGCTGATTGCTGGCGGTCTGGCGATGCAATCGACGGTTACTGGCCCAGCGCTTTGCGCAAACGCCGACGCAGCCACTGCTCGGCGCTGACAAACGTGATGCCGAGCAACACCAGTACAGCGCCGATGACGAAGTTCAGGCTCAGTTGTTCACCGAGCAGCAACACGCCGAAGGTGACGCCGAACAGTGGCGTCATGAACGAGAACACCGCGAGGTTGGCCGCCAGATAACGCCGCAACAACCAGAACCACACCAGGTAACTGAAGAACGACACCACCAGCCCTTGAAACAGCACGCTGGCCACCGCCACAGCGGTCAGGTTGACATGGCCGATCTGGCCGCTGAAAAGCGCAATCAACAGCAGGCCGACGAAGCCGACGATCAACTGATAGAACAGGGTCAACGTCACCGGGGCTTCCGACAGGCGCGATGCGCGCACCACCACCGTGGTCGCGCCCCAGCAGGCGCCGGCCAATACACCAAAGGCATCGCCCAATAACATGCGCCGATCAAGGTTGTCCCACGACACACCACCAGCAAACGCAATCGCGATACCGATGAAGGCGAGCAAAATCCCCAGCCACTGCAACGGTCGCAAACGCTCACTGGCCAACAGAAAATGCACGCCCAGCGCGGTAAAAATCGGCGCGGTGTAGAGGAACACCGACATGTGCGCTGCCGTGGTCAGTTGCAAGCCTTCGGAGATAAAGAAGAACTCCAGCCCGAACAACGCACCGGCCAGCAAGCCGCCGCGCCAGGTGCTGCCTACCTGATCCCAACCGCCCTTCCAGCAGATCAGCAATCCGACCAGCAGCGCAGAAATCCCCGAGCGCCCCGCCGCTTGCATCACCGGCGCGATGTCAGGTGCAGCCCACTTGATCATCACCTGCTGCACACCCCAAATCAGGCACAGACCGATCATCACCTGCAAAGCAAAACGGTCGGCATTGCGCCGCTCGACAATCACCGCAACACCTCGAACACACACAACATGGCAGCCATCCATTGGTCAAAACAAAACCCCGGATCAATGTCCGGGGCGAAGGGTCGTGGCGTCGATTATTAACCAGTGCGACAGAAAAAGCCGTCTGGGAAAGACATTTAGTTTGTCTGCTGCGTCAGTGGTGAATGGCTGTCGGCTGCGCCGCCAATCGCTGGCAAGCCAGCTCCCACAACGTCCGCGTTGCCTACAACTCCTGGTTTGTCACAGAATCCTGTGGGAGCTGGCTTGCCAGCGATGAGGCCAGCTCAATCAACGCTGTTCAGGAGTATGACTTCACCAGCCGTTTCGCCACTAGAAAACCAACAGTACAAGCCACAGCAGTGGCGAACGTCCCCCACGACCAATCCATCAACGACACCTGCACCGACCATCCGCGCAATGTCGCCCAATTGGTCAGGTCATACGTGCCATACGCTACCAGCCCCAACAGTGCGCCCATCTTCGCTGCCCTCTGCCAGTTCAGCGCAGGCAACACCACAAACACCACGCAACCGAAAACATACAGGCAATAAAAAACCGCTGCCGGTAAGAGCAGCGGTTTTTCAAGCATCAACGGTCCGAGCAGTTCGCGATATGTCGGCGCCATCAACAGGCCGAGCCATATCCCGTCGAGCAACAGAAATGTCACCAGCGTTGCAACATAAGCAATCAGCGCTTTCTTCATCACACCACCCTCAATGTAGGAGTTGCCGCAGGCTGCGATCTTCTGCCGTTGAAGACCAACAGATCGCAGCCTTCGGCAGCTCCTACATGGGGCTGGTGCGCGGTCAGCTTAGTTCAATACGATCCGCATGAATGACGATCTTGCCTTCCTTGTACAGCGAACCGATGGCCTTCTTGAAGTTACCCTTGCTGACACCGAACAGGCTGCTGATCAATGCCGGATCGCTCTTGTCGCTGACCGGCAAGGTGCCGTCATTTTCGCGCAACTTGGCCAGAATCTTCGAGTTCAGGCTGCTCGCCGCTTCCTGGCCAACCGGTTGCAGGCTCAGGCTGATCTTGCCGTCGGCGCGCACTTCCTTGATGAAGCCTTTTTCGCTCATGCCGGCGCGCATGAACTTGAAGATTTCGTTCTTGTGAATCAAACCCCAGTGTTTGTTGTTGATGATTGCCTTGAAGCCCATATCGGTAGCTTCGGCAACCAGCAGATCAACTTCCTGACCCGGGCTGTAGCTGGCCGGGGTTTTGTCGAGGTAGCGATCCAGTCGCGCAGTGGCGGTGATGCGACGGGTGTGTTTGTCGAGGTAGACATGCACCACGCAATATTCGCCGGCAGTCATCTGACGCTTCTCTTCGGAATACGGCAGCAACAGATCCTTCGGCAAGCCCCAATCGAGGAACACGCCGATACTGTTGACTTCAACAACTTTCAAACTGGCGAATTCACCGACCTGAACTTTCGGTTTTTCAGTGGTAGCGAGAAGTTTGTCCTCGCTATCCAGATAAACAAATACGTTGAGCCAGTCTTCATCTTCGCTGGGAATATCTTTAGGGATATAACGGTTAGGCAAAAGAATTTCGCCGTCGGCACCGCCGTCCAGATATAAACCGAAGTTAGTGTGTTTAACCACTTGCAAACTGTTGTAGCGCCCGACTAAAGCCATTTTCCAGAACCCTCATTGCGTGGGCGGCATTCTACCCGGTTTTACCGGGAACGTTCGCCGGCAAAACGGCGAGGCCGGGAAAATCTGCGCAACGCCTTGATTCTCCTTGGTCGGGCACGCGCGCGGTGCCACTCGTCAGACTGATTCGGTGCCCAGCGCAAGGCCGCCACAGCGCCGCAATGCATAGATGTTTTTAACTAAAACAGCAGGTTAGCGAATTATTTCGAATATTTAACCGAGAATAATCCACCTTGGCGGTTGGTTATTCCGGGGGATATTTACCGAGCTATTGTCAAGCAATTACTGTACGATGCCTGGCCGAGTTACTCTTCTACAGGTTAATGGCCGCCATGCGTGTAAAAGCATCCACCAGCAAAGCAAAGCCAGCCCCAGCCGTTGAAACAAGCGAATCGATCAACGATCAGATCGCTTTGTTCCTCAAGTCCGGCGGCGAGATCCAGCAAATTGCCAAAGGCGTCAGCGGCCAGACGTTCGGTCCGTCCAAGCAGATCAGCCTGGGCAAGAAGTAATCCCCGGTAATACACCCGTCCCTAGGCGCTTTGAGCTTCGAAGCGTCTGGACTGGCACCGCGCAATCCCCCCCTTCGCTTTAAACAAAAACTCATCTAATTTTTGACAATCGACGAACGGCCATCAATGCCGATCATTCGTCGGTATCCTTGCACACGTCTAGATCAAGCGTTTCAGCAGGTCCGCAGCCCTGCGCTCGCTGTTCATGGAGTGACGCATGCGTAAAAATTCCCGTTTATTGCTTGTAGCCCTGCTGGCTTGCCCGCCTGTGCACGCGCAGATTTTCCAGCGCGAGCTCGGCGACTTCGACCTCAAGCTGGGCACCACTCCCTCTCGCAGCATGGCGCAAGGACTAGTCAAACCGGCGTCCACTGGCTCGTTTCATGGCGGACTCGACCTTAGTCACGACAGTGGCATCTATATCGGCCAATACGCACCGAGCATGGGCATCACGCCGGGCAAGAACCTCGAAATCGATTCCTACGTCGGCTTTAAACAACCTTTCGACGAAACCCTCGGCTACGAAGTGGGGATGATCCACTACAGCTATCCCAAAGTGGACACCCTCGACAGCCAGGAATTATTCGGCGGCCTGACCCTGCTCGGCAGCCGATTCGGCATTGCCTTGAGCAACGACCCGGATAAACAGAACAACACGCTGTTCGCCGACCTCAGCGGTAATCAGCCGTTCGGCATTGGTGTCAGCATGAAATACACCACCCACCAGTTGAATTCGCCGGTCGCGGTAGACGGTGGTTACGTCAGCAGTTTTACTGACTGGTCGGTGAAATTGTCCCGGCCCTTCATGGGCGTCGACCTCGACCTGATCTACAGCAACTCCAGCCTCAGCGGCAGCGATTGCTCGGCCTATTCCGGGCACAACAGCGAGTGCGATGGCCTCGTCACACTCAAGGCTGCACGCGCGTTCTATTGATTGGCTGAACTGCCGGGTTCATTCTACGTTCACATGAGAATCAGACCCTACGGCTAGCCATCGCAAGGATTCGCCCATGTCTCGCTGGTTCAAACACATCGCTGCCCTGCTGATTTGCACCCTTGCCCTTGGCGCCTGCAGCCGCGTCGGCCTGGCGTATCGCAATCTCGACGTGATCATCCCGTGGACGCTCGGCGACTACCTGGACATGAACGGCGAGCAAAAAGGCTGGTTCAACGAGCGCCTCCAGGAACACCTGAGCTGGCACTGCACCACGCAATTGCCGGGCTATCTCGACTGGCTGGATCGTTTGCAAACGATGGTCGAAACTAATCAGGTCACTGACGAAGCGCTTCAGGCGCGCACCGTGGAAGCAAAGAAAGCCATTGCCGAAACTGCGCGGGAGATCACCCCATCAGCCATCGAACTTCTGCAAGGCCTGGACGATAAGCAGGTAGCGGAGATGAACGACGCGTTTGCCAAGGATCTGCGCAAACGCCAGCAGGATTACGTCAAACCGCCACTGGCCGAGCAGATCAAGGAACGTGGCGAGCGCATGGAGAAACGCCTGAACGACTGGCTCGGCCCGCTAAGCCCGACGCAAAAACAGAGAGTGGCGACTTGGTCCAACGACCTGGGCGATCAGAACACCCAATGGATTGCCAATCGTGAGCACTGGCAGAAGCAGTTCAGCGCGGCGGTTGCGCAGCGTAAAAGTCCCGAATTCCCACAACGCATCGAGACCCTTCTGATCAATCGCGAGAGTTTATGGACCGCGGATTACCGCAAGGCCTACGCCAACACCGAGACACAAGGACGAGCGCTGGCGGTCGATCTGATGGCTGAGAGTACGCCGCAGCAGCGGGAGCGATTGCTGAAGAAGATCGAGGGAGTGCGTAAAGACTTCAATGATCTGAAGTGTTTGAAGGCTGCAAAACAGGGTTAGAAGATCAAAAGATCGCAGCCTTCGGCAGCTCCTACATGGTTTTGTGTAGGAGCTGCCGAAGGCTGCGATCTTTTGCTTTTAGGCGATCTGTGCTTTGGATGCCACTTCATCAAATGTCACTTCATCCAGCGCATCTTCCTGATCGTCCAGTACTTCGCGCGGATGATCATTGCCTGGAATGCTGCTGTCGATCAGGCTCAACAGGCTCGCCCCACGCGGGGTCAGCTTGAAATTGTTACCTGTGCTGCCCTCATCATCGGAACGCGGCTCGATGTATCCACGATCAAGCAACAAACCTTCATACTCGCAAGCCAGCGTTTTCAAGTGATCCAGATTCTCGATCGGCTCGCCGGCACTGGCCTTCGCCGCCGCGTAATCCTCAGCGTATTTTCGAGGGGCGAAGCTTTCGCCAGCACTGTTCTGCACTTCATGCAGCAATCGCTCAATCAAATCCCAGTTATAAGTCGTCATCCTGATTCAACCTCCGGTGCGCGTGATTTTGGGCGCGTTCATAGGTTGTGACCCAGGCGCGCTGCAGCCGTTCAGCCTCATTTTGCGCGGCGACCGACCGGCGGTCTGTCGAATTCCCGGCGGGTTAAACGACTAGTCTGAAACAGACGGTTTCAACCCCGCAGGAGAAATCATCATGAACGTTGAGAATCATCCAGTGGTATCGCACGAAGAATGGCTTGCCGCTCGTAAGCAGCACCTGGCTCATGAAAAAGCGTTCACCAAGGAACGCGACCGCCTCAGCGCTGAACGCCGAGCATTGCCTTGGATGAAAATCGACAAGGATTACCACTTCCAGGGCCCCAGCGGCGAAATGAAACTCGCCGACCTTTTCGGCAAAAACAGCCAATTAGTGGTGTACCACTTCATGTTCGCCAAAGACTGGGAGGAAGGTTGTCAGGGTTGCTCGTTTTTGAGCGACCACATCGATGGCGCCAATCAGCATCTGGCCCATCACGACCTCGCCGTGGTGGCTGTTTCCCATGCACCGTTCAACGAATTTCAGGACTTTAAACGGCGGATGGGCTGGAAGTTCGACTGGGTGTCGTCAGAAGGTTGCGACTTCAACTATGACTTCGGCGTTTGCGCGCGCGCTGAAGATGTTGCGGCTGGCAAGGCTACTTACAACTACGAAAAAACCGACAGTGCCGAAGAGGAAATGCCGGGGCTGAGTGTGTTTTATCGTAATGATAAAGGTGAGATTTTCCACACCTACTCAACGTATGCCCGAGGACTGGACATGTTGGTCGGCGCCTACAACTACCTCGACCTTACGCCCAAGGGCAGGAATGAGGACGAGATCATGGAATGGGTGCGGCATCATGATCGCTATGAAGGTGGAAACCAATCCAGTAGCTGCCACGCAAGTTAGTCTTTGATGCCGTGTCATCGCCATTGGAAGTGTCGCTCCCATAAAGTCTGCGGAGGATTGATGGGAGCGAGACTGAACTTTTAACCGGCCAAAGCCCTCAACCGTTTAACCCGCCTTAACCGGAACTGAGGCCTGCTCCCATGAAAACCCTGATCAAGCTCACACTCGCTGCCACTCTCGCCTGCGCCCTGCCCGTCTGGGCCTGCACGCCGGAAGAAGCCACCGCTAAACGCGAACAACTGGCCAAGGAAGTCACCCGGCTCACCGAACAGAATCCAGCCAAGGCCAAAGAGATCAACGCGGAATTGCAGAAGATGGACCTGGGCACGGCCAGTGCGGATTTGCCGGACAAGTGCCAGTTGATTGATCAGCGCTTGAAAGAGCTGAATTCGGCTGAGAAGAAAGCAGACAGCTAAACGCCAAAAGATCGCAGCCTTCGGCAGCTCCTACATGGGATTGATGGTTCACCTGTAGGAGCTGCCGAAGGCTGCGATCTTTTGAGCTTAAAAATGCATCAATGCATTTATTTTATTGCACAAATGCATATCCAGACTAAGGTTACCTTGAGCAAGGAGATCGGAACGCGCCATCCAACATGGCAACCCTTACACACCGATCGCTCAGCAACACCGCAGCACACTCACAAGCTGGACGCTTGTTTTCACTCATGGAGGATTGAAAAATGTTAACCAATGAAGCAAACCGTTTTACCGGCGAGACCCTGCCAAGGTGTCTTATCGGCCATTTGGTCGACCCGCAACTGGTTGAAGTCGAAGCTGCGGCGCAGAACCGCGCACTCGCCGCTGGCAGCCTCAACTTCACGATGCAAAAGCAAACCCAGACCAACTGGTGCTGGGCGGCCGTTTCCGCTTCAGTCGGCAACTACTACGGCACCGGGTCGTGGACCCAGTGCGGTGTGGCCAGTTCGGAACTGAACCGCAACTGCTGCAATCAGCCGGGGCCGTGCAACGTCTATGGCTACCTGGACACCGCCCTGCGCACCACGCGCAGTTATAACGGCATGAATCAGGGTTCGCTGCAGATGTCGGCCATTCAGAACCAGATCAACATGGGCCGCCCGGTCGGCCTGCGCTGTGCCTGGTACGGCGGCGGCGCGCACTTCCTGACGATCTATGGCACCAACGGCAACTACGTCCTGGTCGCGGACTCGATCTACGGCTATTCGACCCGCGCGCTGAACGCCTTCCCCGGTTCGTACAACGGCGGCGGCAACTGGACCAACACTTACTTCACCGTAAAAAACTAAGAGGGCGAGATCATGCAACTGACTTATCCAAAGGCGCCTTCCAACGGCGTACAGACCTTGCGTCCGGCGCTGCAAACGGCCCTGCAAACCCAAGGCTTTGGCGCCAACCGCCAATTCACCAACGCCTCACCTGCGAAGATCAGCCTCAGTGAGGCCTGGCGCGGTTACTCGCTGAGACTGGAGGATTTGAGCAACGGCAAAGGTCTGCAAGACGCGCGGATGGGCGACTGGCATTACCTGGTGTTCGCCGACGGCGTGACGATTGCCGATGCGCAACTGGCCGAAGTTCGCGGCCACGTCGAGTTCGCCTCGTTGAACCACGGGACGCTCGCCGCCGCTGCCGTCGGCGCGTTGAAACTGGCGGAGCAGTCGCCGCAATTGCAGGGCAAAACCGTGGAACCGCGACTGTTGTTTGTCTCGGCACTGCACGTTGTGGCGATCTGGCTGCACGCGGACGGTGAAGATGTGTTGATTCCAATTGAGCCGACGCCGAAGGAACTGGCGGTCACCCGGTTGTACAGCGAGGCCGCGCTGCTCGCGTTGCTGAAACCGGCCGCTGACAAGGCAAAGCAACGCTTTGATGCCGACACCAGCGGTCTGCTCGGGAGCTGACAAATCCCGGCCATAAAAAAACCCGGACACTGTCCGGGTTTTTTATGCGCCTGAAACGACTTACTCAGCCGCTGGCTCTGCTGGCTTGCGGCGCTTGAGCGGGGCCATGCCGTCGCTGCTCACCAGAGAGTCTGGCTTGGGACGGTTGACGCTCTTGCGCTTGGTCGGCGTCTTGGCGGCAGTTTTCTTCTTGTCGCCCTTGCCGTCGGTTTTTTTCTTCTTCACGCCAACGGCTTTGCCCGAGGCCTTGACCTTTTTCGGTCCGCCGTAGGTGCCTTTGACTTCCTTGATGGTGCGGCGCTCGAAGCTCTGCTTCAGGTAGCGCTCAATGCTCGACATCAGGTTCCAGTCGCCGTGGCAGATCAGCGAGATCGCCAGGCCGTCGTTACCGGCACGGCCGGTACGACCGATACGGTGCACGTATTCGTCGCCGCTGCGTGGCATGTCGAAGTTGATCACCATGTCCAGACCATCAACGTCCAGACCACGGGCCGCAACGTCGGTCGCCACCAGAATCTTCACGCCGCCCTGCTTCAGACGGTCGATCGCCAGTTTGCGATCCTTCTGGTCTTTCTCGCCGTGCAGCACGAACGCTTTGTATTCCTGAGCCACGAGACGGCCGTAGATACGGTCAGCCATGGCGCGAGTGTTGGTGAAGACGATGGCTTTCTGGTAGGTCTCGTTGGCCAGCAGCCAGTTCACAATCTGTTCTTTGTGCTGGTTGTGGTCAGCGGTGATCACCTGCTGACGGGTGGTCGAATTCAGCTGGCTGACCGCGTTGAGCTGCAAGTGCTCAGGGTTGTTCAGCACCTTGGCGATCATCTCGCGCAGGCCCGAACCACCGGTGGTGGCGGAGAACAGCATGGTCTGCTGACGGTTCGGGCATTCGTCGACCAGACGTTGCACGTCTTCGGAGAAACCCATGTCGAGCATGCGGTCGGCTTCGTCGAGCACCAGTACTTCGACTTCTTTCAAGTCGAGGTTGCCGGCGTTCAGTTGCTCGATCATCCGGCCCGGGGTGCCGATCAGGATGTCCGGCACCTTGCGCAGCATGGCGGCCTGGACCTTGAAGTCTTCACCACCGGTGATCAGGCCGGACTTGATGAAAGTGAACTGCGCAAAGCGCTCAACTTCCTTCAAGGTCTGCTGGGCCAGTTCGCGGGTCGGCAGCAGGATCAGCGTCTTGATGCTGACGCGAACCTTGGCCGGGCCGATCAGGCGATTGAGGATCGGCAGGACAAAAGCGGCGGTCTTGCCGCTACCGGTTTGTGCAGTCACCCGCAAATCACGCCCTTGGAGCGCCAGCGGAATGGCCGCGGCTTGCACAGGCGTTGGCTCGACAAATTTCAGCTCGGCCACAGCTTTTAGCAGGCGTTCGTGCAGGGCGAATTGGGAAAACACGGGTGCTACCTCGAAGATATGCAAAAAAACAGCTGCATAGGTTACCGGTTTCGAGCGCTCAGGCCGAGTTTCTTTATACAAACGGCGTGAATCAGTGGCTTTTTTGTTGCTCGATTTGTCTCTTACGGTAATACACAGCGGCTTAAATGCTCTAATCGCCCATCGCGCCTTACAGAAGAATCGTTTCTCTCATGGATTTCAAACAGCTCTGGCTCAACGCCCAGGACCTCTGGGGCACCCTCGAACAGCATCCTCTTTTGCAGGCCGGTCTGGCCTTGACGGTTTTACTGGTGATTGCGCTGGTGCTCGGACGAGTGGCGCGTTATCTGATCCTGCACGCCAGCCGCATGCTCGGTCGCCAACCCGCCCTGCACTGGATCAACGACTTTCGCCACAACAAGGTTTTTCAGCGACTGGCGCAGATGACGCCATCGCTGGTGATCCAGTTCGGCCTGCATCTGGTGCCCGAGCTGAGCAAAACCGCGATGACCTTTCTCGGCAACGTCGCGTTGTCGTTCACCATCCTCTTCCTGCTGCTGTCGATCAGCGCCCTGCTCAATGCCTTGCTCGACATCTACGCACGCACCGAACATGCCCGCACGCGCTCGATCAAAGGCTACGTGCAACTGGCGAAAATGGTCTTGTACGTGTTTGGCGCGATCATCATCGTTGCCACGCTGATCGATCGTTCGCCGCTCTTGCTGCTGTCGGGTCTGGGTGCAATGTCGGCGGTGATCCTGTTGGTCTACAAGGACACGCTGCTGTCGTTTGTCGCCAGCGTGCAGCTGACCAGCAACGACATGCTGCGGGTCGGCGACTGGATCGAAATGCCGCAAGTCGGCGCCGACGGTGACGTGGTCGACATCACCCTGCACACGGTCAAGGTGCAAAACTTCGACAAGACCATCGTCTCGATCCCGACCTGGCGTCTGATGTCCGAGTCGTTCAAGAACTGGCGCGGCATGCAGCAATCCGGTGGCCGGCGGATCAAGCGCAGTCTGTTCATTGACGCCAGCGGGGTGCGCTTCATCCGCGATGATGAGGAAGCAAAGCTGTCCCAGGTGCATCTGCTGACCGACTACATGGGCCGCAAGAAAGCCGAGCTCAAGGCGTGGAACGAGGCACAGGGCAATGTCGCGGCGATGTCGGCGAATCGCCGGCGCATGACCAACATCGGTACCTTTCGCGCTTATGCGCTGGCTTATCTGAAGAGCCACCCGGAAATTCAACCGAACATGACCTGCATGGTCCGCCAGATGCAGACCACGGCGCAGGGCATTCCGCTGGAAATCTACTGCTTCACCCGCACCACGGTGTGGGCGGACTACGAGCGGATTCAGGGGGATATTTTCGATTACCTGCTGGCAGTGCTGCCGGAGTTTGGGTTGAGTCTGTATCAGCAGCCGAGTGGCGGGGATTTGCGCTCGGGGTTATTGCCGGCGGTGTTGGGCGCGAGCCACATCCCCGAGCCTGAAAAACACGTCATGTAACCCCCGATCCCTTGTAGGAGCTGCCGCAGGCTGCGATCTTTAAGAGCAAGATCAAAAGATCGCAGTCTGCGGCAGCTCCTACAAGGGGTTATGCGGTGCGTCGGATACCCAGTCGGCTGATCCATACAGCGGCAAGGATGACACTCCCGCCAAGGAACAACCTTCCCAGTTCCTCATCCTGATTCCAGATCAGCAGATTCAGCAGCAAGCCCACCGGCACATGCAGGTTGTTCATCACCGCCAATGTACCGCCATTGACCATGCACGCGCCCTTGTTCCACCAGTACAGCCCCAGCGCGGTCGAGACCAGACCGAGGAACACCAGCACACCCCATTGCAGCGGCGCTTCCGGCAGGAAGTTCGATTTGCCGAACAACAGAAACGCCGGCAACACCACCGCCAGTGCACCAAGGTAGAAGAAACCGAAGCGCCGGTAGTGCGGCAGATCGCTCGGGTGTTTGGCCACCAGATGCTTGTACAACACTTGCCCGGCGGCATAGGTGAAGTTGGCCAGTTGCAGCAGCAGGAAGCCCATGAAGAAGTCCGGGTTGATGCTGTCGAAGCGAATCACCGCTGCCCCGCCCACCGCCACCAGTGCCGCGATCAGCGCCCACGGGTTGAAGCGCCGGTTCAGCGCGTCTTCGATCAGGGTCACGTGCAGCGGCGTGAGGATGGTGAACAGCAGCACTTCCGGCACCGTCAGCACACGGAAACTCAGATACAGACAGACGTAGGTCACGCCGAACTGTAACGCGCCGATCAGCAGCATGCCGCGCATGAACGCCGGCTCCACCGAACGCCAGCGAGTCAGCGGGATGAACACCAGCCCGGCCAGCACCACACGCACCAGCACCGCGAAGTAACTGTCGACATGCCCGGCCAGGTATTCGCCGATCAGACTGAAGGAAAACGCCTGGATCAGCGTGACAAAAAGTAGATAGCCCATGGTCGCCCCTGTTTTGAATGGCGGCGACGATAGCGGGTTTTACTTTCTGGAACCAACACAAATCCCCTGTAGGAGCTGCCGCAGGCTGCGATCTTTTGATTGTAAAAAAACAAGATCAAAAGATCGCAGCCTGCGGCAGCTCATACAGGGGGGGGTTCAAATCCCGGGCAAAAAAAAGCCCGATCTCGCTAATGCGTTCAATCGGGCTACAGCACTCAGGAGCAACAAGTGCAAAGGGAGGTTCGATGCGCGTAAAGCCTTGAAGGGGTTGCGCCAGAGCACTAGAACATCCAGTGATTATCTGGCGATTAACATATCAAGCGACCTGAGAAAGCCTGGCGTTGGCCTGGTTCAGGCCCTTCTCCTGGAAGTCGCCGCCCAGGTTCATGCCTTCAGCGTGGATGAAGGTCACGTCGTGGATGCCGATGAAACCCATTACCTGACGCAGGTAAGGTTCCTGGTGGTCGGCCGGGCCGCCAGCGTAGATGCCGCCGCGAGCCGTCAGCACGTAGGCACGCTTGCCGCTGAGCAAGCCTTGCGGGCCGGTTTCGGTGTACTTGAACGTCACGCCGGCACGCAGCACATGGTCGAGCCAGGCCTTGAGGGTGCTGGGGATCGCGAAGTTGTACATCGGCGCCGCCATCACCAACACATCAGCGGCGAGCAGTTCGTCGGTCAATTCATTGGAGCGGTCCAGCGATGCTTGTTCGCTGTCATTGCGCTGCTCGGCAGGCTTCATCCAGCCGCCCAACAGGTTGATATCGAGGTGCGGAACCGGGTTTACGGCGACGTCACGGACGGTGATCTGATCGTCTGGGTGCGCCGCTTTCCACTGACTGATAAAGGTCTGGGTCAGTTGACGGGAAACCGAGTCTTGCTGGCGGGCGCTGCTTTCGATGATCAGAACGCGGGACATGTTGTGTAGCCTCCATCCGAGAATGTTGTAGGTCGATGGAGTGAAGGTTAATCAGTATCGTATCGATGAAAAAGCGCAAATAATTGCTGCAAAGCATCGAATAATTCGTTTATAAGCTCACGCATGCCTTTGTAGGAGTGAGCCTGCTCGCGATGGCGGTGTGTCGGACAGCATCCATTTTATGGAACACCGCAATCGCGAGCAGGCTCACTCCTACAGGGGAAAATTTTTACTTCGGCGTGCAGGTCAGCTTGATGCGCAGTTTGATGATCTCGCGGGTGAACTTGGCCGTGGCGTTCTTGTGTTTGCCGGCGGGCACATCGATGGTACGGGTGCGTGGCGCTTCCGGACCATTATTGAACACCGCTTTGCAGGTCGCATTGACATCGCCGTAGTTGGCCACCCGGATCGAGCCGATGTCGTTATCGGTGTCGAAGGTCTCGTAGTCGATCTTCATGTCGTTGAGGTCTTTCTGCACGTCGATCGGATACGCAAACGCCGTCAGCGGCAGCAGCGCCAGCAGCACACAACAGAATTTTTTCATTCGGCAGTCTCCATGAGGGACAGCCAGCTTAGGACAAGAGGAGCTATTGATGAAAGCGCCCCGCGTGACCCTTGATCAATGGCGAACATTGCAGGCCGTGGTCGACCACGGCGGATTCGCCCAGGCCGCCGAGGCCCTGCACCGTTCGCAATCGTCGGTGAGCTACACCGTCGCCCGCATGCAGGATCAACTCGGTGTGCCGTTGCTGCGCATCGACGGGCGTAAAGCAGTGCTCACCGAGGCCGGCGGCGTCCTGCTGCGCCGCTCGCGACAACTGGTGAAACAGGCCAGCCAACTGGAAGACCTCGCCCACCATATGGAGCAAGGTTGGGAAGCCGAAGTACGTTTGGTCGTCGATGCGGCTTACCCCAGCGCTCGCCTCGTCCGCGCACTGACCGCGTTCATGCCACAAAGCCGTGGCTGCCGGGTACGCCTGCGCGAAGAAGTGCTGTCGGGCGTGGAGGAAGTCTTGCTTGAAGGCGTGGCTGACCTGGCTATCACCGGGTTCAGCATTCCCGGTTACCTCGGCGCAGAATTGAGCGATGTCGAGTTCGTTGCCGTCGCCCATCCGGAACATCCTTTGCATCGTTTGAACCGCGAACTGAGCTTCCAGGACCTGGAAACCCAGATGCAAGTGGTCATCCGCGACTCCGGCCGCCAACAACCACGGGATGTCGGCTGGCTCGGCGCGGAACAGCGCTGGACCGTCGGCAGTCTCGCCACCGCCGCGACCTTCGTCAGCAGCGGTTTGGGATTTGCCTGGTTGCCACGGCACATGATCGAACGGGAATTGAAAGAAGGCTCGCTCAAGCTGCTACCGTTGGATCAGGGTGGCAGTCGCAACCCGAGTTTCTATCTGTACTCGAACAAGGACAAACCGCTGGGCCCGGCGACGCAAATCCTCATCGAACTGCTGCGCACCTTCGACACGTTGCCGCTGGATGCACCGTTCGCCGCCCCTGAACAAGCCTGACACGGAGTTCACCGATGGCGTATTTCGAACACGACGGTTGCAACCTGCACTACGAGGAATATGGCCACGGCGCGCCGTTGCTGCTGGTCCACGGGCTCGGCTCGAGCACGCTGGACTGGGAAATGCAGATTCCCGCACTGGCCGCGCACTACCGGGTGATCGTCCCGGACATCCGCGGCCACGGACGCTCGGACAAACCCCGCGAGCGCTACAGCATCGCCGGATTCAGCGCCGATCTGGTCGCACTGATCGAGCACTTGAACCTCGGCCCGGTGCACTACATTGGCCTGTCCATGGGCGGCATGATCGGTTTCCAGCTGGGCGTCGATCAGCCGCAACTGCTCAAGAGCCTGACCATCGTCAACAGCGCGCCCGAGGTCAAACTGCGTTCGCGCGACGACTACTGGCAGTGGTTCAAACGCTGGAGCCTGATGCGCGTGCTCAGCCTGGCAACCATCGGCAAGGCATTGGGCAGCAAACTTTTCCCCAAGCCGGAACAGGCCGATCTGCGGCAGAAAATGGCCGAACGCTGGGCAAAAAACGACAAACGTGCTTATCTCGCCAGCTTCGATGCAATTGTTGGCTGGGGCGTTCAGGAACGACTTTCCCGGGTGACCTGTCCAACGCTCATCGTCAGCGCCGACCGTGACTACACACCCGTTACGCTGAAAGAAACCTATGTAAAACTGCTGCCCGATGCGCGGCTGGTGGTGATCGCCGATTCGCGCCACGCCACCCCGCTCGATCAACCCGAACGCTTCAATCAAACGCTGCTGGAGTTTCTCGCCGCAGCCGATATTCATCCTCAGGATCACTGACCCATGCTGAAAAAAATCGCCCTCGCCGCCGGTACCGTGCTGTTTGCCGCCAACCTGATGGCTGCCACCCCGGCCAAAGCGCCGCACGTGCTGCTGGACACCACCAACGGCCAGATCGAAATCGAACTGGACCCGGTCAAGGCGCCGATCAGTACCAAGAATTTCCTTGAGTACGTCGACAGCGGCTTCTACACCAACACGATTTTTCACCGTGTGATCCCGGGCTTCATGGCTCAGGGCGGCGGTTTCACCCAGCAAATGCAGCAGAAAGACACCAAGGCACCGATCAAGAACGAAGCCAGCAACGGCCTGCACAACGTTCGTGGCACCTTGTCGATGGCCCGCACCTCCAACCCGGATTCGGCCACCAGCCAGTTCTTCATCAACGTGGCTGACAACGCTTTCCTCGACCCGGGCCGTGATGCCGGTTACGCGGTATTCGCCAAAGTGGTCAAGGGCATGGACGTGGTCGACATCATCGTCAATTCGCAAACCACCACCAAAGGCGGCATGCAGAACGTGCCTGTCGACCCTGTGATCATCAAGTCGGCCAAGCGCATCGACTAAGTTTCGCGGGGCATTTCGAGCGGCGGCGGCCTCGGGCCACGCCGCTCACACTGATAAAAGGAGAGCCCGTATCCGGGCGGTTATCTGATGCTCTATCGCCGTTTCGAACAACTGATCGACATATTCCGCGACGCCCCGACGGCGGCCCCTCCAGATCGTGTCTGGCCCTTCTATACCTACTACCTGAAGCAGGTCTGGCCGAGTTTCGCGGCCCTGCTGGTCGTTGGCCTGTTTGCCGCGCTGATCGAAGTGGCGCTGTTCAGTTACCTGAGCCGCATCATCGACCTGGCCCAGGGCACACCCAACCCGAATTTCTTCAGCGACCACGCCCTCGAACTGACGTGGATGGTGGTGGTTGCGCTGGTCCTGCGGCCGATTTTCTTTGGTCTGCACGACCTGCTGGTGCACCAGACCCTGAGCCCCGGCATGACCAGCATGATCCGCTGGCAGAATCACAGTTATGTGCTCAAGCAGAGCCTCAACTTCTTTCAGAACGACTTCGCCGGGCGCATCGCCCAGCGCATCATGCAGACCGGCAACTCGCTGCGTGATTCAGCGGTGCAAGCCGTCGATGCGTTGTGGCATGTGGTGATCTATGCGATCAGTGCGCTGGTGCTGTTCGCCGAAGCCGACTGGCGCCTGATGATCCCGCTGCTGGTGTGGATCGTCGGCTACATCGGCGCGCTCTACTACTTCGTGCCCCGGGTGAAAGAGCGCTCGGTGGAAGCCTCCGACGCGCGCTCGAAACTGATGGGGCGGATCGTCGACGGCTACACCAACATCGCCACACTGAAGCTGTTTGCCCACACCAACTTCGAACAGCATTACGCCAAGGAAGCCATCGAAGAACAAACCGTCAAGGCGCAAATGGCCGGCCGCGTAGTCACCAGCATGGACGTGGCGATTACCACCATGAACGGCCTGCTGATCGTCGGCACCACCGCTCTGGCGCTGTGGTTGTGGACGCAATCGTTGATCACCGTCGGTGCCATTGCCCTGGCGACGGGGCTTGTGATCCGCATCGTCAACATGTCCGGCTGGATCATGTGGGTGGTCACTGGCATCTTCGAAAACATCGGTATGGTCCAGGACGGTTTGCGCACCATCTCGCAACCGGTCAGCGTGACCGATCAGGAGCAGGCCAAACCACTGGCCGTGGCCAATGGCGAAGTGCGTTTCGAGCATGTGGATTTTCACTACGGCAAGAAGCGCGGGATCATCGGCGACCTCAACCTGACCATCAAACCGGGTGAAAAAATCGGCCTGATCGGCCCGTCCGGCGCCGGCAAATCGACCTTGGTCAATCTGCTGCTGCGTCTGTATGACGTCGAGGGTGGGCGCATTCTGATCGACGGGCAGAACATCGCCGAAGTCGGCCAGGAAAGTCTGCGCGCACGTATCGGCATGATTACCCAGGACACCTCGCTGCTGCACCGTTCGATCCGCGACAACTTGTTGTACGGCAAACCTGATGCAACCGACGCCGATCTCTGGGATGCGGTGCACAAGGCCCGCGCTGACGAGTTCATTCCGTTGTTATCCGACGCAGAAGGCCGTACCGGTTTCGACGCCCATGTCGGCGAGCGCGGTGTGAAGCTATCGGGTGGCCAGCGTCAGCGCATCGCGATTGCCCGAGTGCTGCTCAAGGACGCGCCGATCCTGATCATGGACGAAGCGACCTCGGCACTCGACTCGGAAGTTGAAGCGGCGATTCAGGAAAGCCTGGAAACCCTGATGCAGGGCAAAACCGTGATCGCGATTGCCCACCGCCTCTCGACCATCGCCCGGATGGATCGCTTGGTGGTGCTGGAAAACGGCAAGATCGCCGAGAGCGGCACCCATGCTGAACTGCTGGCTCACCGTGGGTTGTATGCCCGCTTGTGGGCGCATCAGACCGGAGGGTTTGTCGGGATCGATTGATATACCCGATCAGCACAAAACCTGTAGGAGTGAGCCTGCTCGCGATAGCGGTCTGTCAGCCCCATCAATGTTGACCGACACCCCGCTATCGCGAGCAGGCTCACTCCTACAAGGGATTCAGGTTTGGCGGTAGGGCAAAGCGGCTCGCGCTTCTTCGGCATAGGCCAGAATACCGGCGCGTTCCTGCTGCAGGAAATCTTTGACCGCCGCCTTAAGTCCCGGATGGCGCAGGTAATGCCATGAATGCGTGATCACCGGTTCGAAGCCACGAATCAGCTTGTGCTCGCCCTGAGCACCGGCATCGAAACGCTGATAACCCTGGGCAATCGCGTAGTCCATGCCCTGATAAAAACAGGTTTCGAAGTGCAGCCGATCAAACTCGGCCAGACAGCCCCAATAACGTCCGTAAAAACTGTCGCCCCCCACCAGACTGAACGCCATGGCCACCGGCCGTGAGCCCTGTTTGGCCAGCACCACGCGAATCGCTTCGGGCATGCGCTCGGCCAACAGACTGAAAAACTCCCGGGTCAGATACGGTGTTTGCCGGCGCACCGCGTAGGTATTGGCGTAGCAGGCGTAGACGAAATCCCACTGCGCCTCGTCCAGTTCTCGTCCTTCCAGCCATTCAAATTCGAAGCCCTGCCCCGCCACTTGCTCGCGTTCCTTGCGCATCTGTTTGCGCTTGCGCGAAGCGAGTACGTCGAGAAAGTCCTGAAAGTCGCGATAGCCGCGATTCTGCCAGTGATACTGACAGCCAATGCGCTGCAACCAGCCCGGCTGTTCGGCCATGGCAGCGTCGGTGAACGCATCGGTGAAATTGATGTGGGCACTGGAAAGCTCTTCTATTTCCAGGTAACCGGGCAGGCTCTTGAGCAGCTCGAAACCGTCCTCGACCCTGGCGGCCAGCAGCCTCGGCCCACTGACCGGACTGAACGGCACCGCCGTCAACAGCTTGGGGTAGTAATCGATCCCGGCGCGTGCACAGGCATCGGCCCAGCCATGATCGAACACATACTCGCCGTAGGAATGCCACTTGCGATAACCGGGCAGCGCCGCGACCAGCCGATCGTCTTCGATGTGCAGCAAATGCTCCGGCTGCCAACCGGAGTGGGGGCCGACGCTGCCGCTGTCTTCCAATGCACTGAGAAACGCATGGCGCAGAAACGGCTGATTGTCCGGCACCAGTGCGTCCCAGGCATGCGGGGCAATTTCTGACAGGTTTTGCAGGCGTTGCAACGGCATCAACAAGCTCTCCACAACAGGACTCCAGCGCCCGGCGAGTATCGCCGATTGCGTTGCATTACACACTCGCAATCGGCCGACAGCGCTCTAGCTCAATAGTTCGCGACGAACGCACATCGTCATCAACCTGCCATCACTGTGCCACCGCTCTGTCATAAACCATCGCGATACTGGCGCCTGTTTTTAGAGCGCCGGGTTCTAACCCGGACACTGTTTTCCGACCTCGATTGTCGGTTGTGCCCAGGATGGTTAAGCCATCCCTCTCATCTTCGGAGATTGCTATGCGTCTTGCTTCCACGAAAACTGCGGCGGCCCTGTGCGGTGGCTTGTTGCTGGCCATGAGCGTTCCGGCCAGTGCTGCAGTCGACGCCAAACTGCTCGACATGCTCAAGGCTAACGGTTCGATTTCCCAGGCGCAGTACATTGAACTGCAAACTGAACTGGCCAAGGATCAGAAGGCTCAGCAAATCGCGCAGCAGGCGCAGCAAGAGACCAACGAACAAGTCGCGGCTGTCGCGAAGAAGACCAACGAACAAAGCGCTTTCGACCAGAAACTGGCCTGGGCAGCAAAAACTCAGTTCAAGGGTGACGTGCGTATCCGTCAGGAAACCATCAAAATCGATGGCGAACCGAACAACGGCGGTCGCGACAAGGATCGTCAGCGCATCCGTGCCCGTCTGGGTGCCTACACCGAGATCAATCCGCAAGTGGACACCGGCATCCGTATCGCCACCGGCGGCGGCGACGATGCGCGTTCGACCAACCAGGATCAGGACAACTACTTCGACAAGAAGCAGATCTGGCTGGATCTGGGCTACATCGATTACCACCCCGATCAAATCAAGAACCTGCACGTGATCGGCGGCAAGATGCTGCAACCGTGGGTGAGCATGGGCGACGTGATCTGGGATAGCGACATCAACCCTGAAGGCCTGGCCGTTACTTACAAATACCCGTTGGGCAGCAGCGCCGAACTGTTCGGCAGCCTGGGTAACTACAACCTCAAGGACAACGTCGATGGCGACGGCGTGCAGTTCCGTCACGACCTGCGCCTGACCGCCGGCCAGTTGGGTAGCCGCTTCAATATCACCGACAACCTGAAGCTGACCTTGGGCGGCAGTGTCTACGCTTATCAGAATGACGACGACAGCCGCTGCACCGGCACTTCGACGCCGTGCGCCCTGGCGGTCAACGGCAACTCGGCAAACAACGAGTTCCGCCTGTACGAAGGTTTCAGCCAGGTCGACATCGGCGGTCTGCCAATGCCTCTGTCGTTCTACGGTCAGTACGTGAAGAACAACGACGCCGTGACCGATCAGGACACTGCCTGGCTGCTCGGCGCCAAGTCGAAGGTCTTTGGTTTCAACCTCGACTACAACTATCGTGACGTGCAGCGCAACGCCGTGGTCGGCGCCTTCACCGACTCCGACTTTGCCAACGGCACCACAGGTTCGCGTGGTCACAAGTTCAAGGTCGGTTACGACATCGACAAGAACTTCGCTGTCGGCGCGACGTACTTCCTGACCAAGGCAGACTTCGCCAGCCGTACCCAGCGTGATGCAGATGCCAACACCCTGCAGCTGGATGCGGAAGCCAAGTTCTAAATAGCAGCAATCAATAGCCTGACGTGGGCGGGACGATCCCCATCATCCGTTCGTTTCACCCACGCGGGGCTATTTCAGAATGCGCAAAGCCCTCTGTAGGAGCTGCCGCAGGCTGCGATCTTTTGATCTTGATCTTTAAAAACAAGATCAAAAGATCGCAGCCTGCGGCAGCTCCTACAAAGGGCCGTCTTTGCGGCGCTGTTCAGCCAGGCGTTCGGCCAGAGCATCGACACCCTCTTCAGGTTTTTCCGGCATGGCCTTCAGCGTCGCCTGCATCAACCGCATCTGGCGAATGAAACGCCGGCAATTGCGGCAAAACATCAGGTGATGACGCACCATCAGCTTCTCGCCAAAACTCAGCTGGCCATCGAGATAATCACTGGATCGTGCCACTTGCTCCTTGCAGGTCAACATTCTCCTGTCTCCTCAAAATGTTCCACGGTCGCGAAGACCTTTAACCGTGCCCGATGCAGCAGCACGCGGACATTGGAGAGCGAGATGTCCAGAAGATTACAGATCTCTTCCAGCTCCACGCCCTGACGCTCACGCAACAGCAAAACGCTGCTTTGCAGTTCCGAAAGGCTCAACAGTGTGTGCTCCAGGCATTCGCGCAGTTCGCCTTCGGTCAACAACGCCTCGGGGGTGTCCTGGTGCCAGGCGAAAGGCGCCACCAGCCAATGGCCGTCGCGGGACGAAAAACGGTCGTCGTCGATAGTGCCGTGGGGCGACGGCAAGTCATCGAGCAGCACCTCGCGGCGATTTTGCTTGTAGCGACTCTTGGCCGAGTTGGCAGTGATGGTCAGCAACCAGGTCTTGAGACTGGAGCGCCCTTCGAAGCTGCCGATATGACGCACCACGGACAGCCAGGCATCCTGCACCACTTCCTCGACATGACGCTGGCCGACGATCGCATACGCAACGGCACGCATGGCGCTCTGATAAGTCGTGACCAGCTCCTTGAAAGCCTTTTGTTCACCCGCCAACAAGCGCTCAAGCAATTGGGTGTCGTCCGTAACGGCCATTGACGCCTCGTTTCAGTTGATAGGACGCAAAAGATCGCAGCCCGCGGCAGCACTTACAACAACGGGTTTGAAACCGTCAGTGTAGGAGCTGTCGCAGGCTGCGATCTTTTCAAGGCAAACTCAACGCTTGCGCAGAATCACGCTACCGATCGAGTAACCCGCACCGAACGAACTCAGCACCGCCAGCGAACCGGCGGCCAGGTCATCCTGATACTTGTGGAAGGCAATGACCGAACCCGCCGAGCTGGTGTTGGCGTAGGTGTCGAGGATCACCGGCGCTTCTTCTTCGGTGGCTTCGCGGCCCAGCAGCTTGCGCACGATCAGGTGGTTCATGCTCAGGTTGGCCTGGTGCAGCCAGAAGCGCTTAACGTCGCCGACGTTGAGCTGGTTCTCTTGCAGATGCTCGCCGATCAGCTCGGCAACCATCGGGCAAACGTCCTTGAACACCTTGCGGCCTTCCTGCACGAACAGTTTGTCGCGCGCACCGACGCCCTCTTCCGCCGCGCGGTTGAGGAAACCGAAGTTGTTGCGGATGTTGTTGGAGAACTTGGTCAGCAGTTTGGTGCTGACCACGTCGAACTGGTGCTTGGAGGTGGCCAGATCGGCGCGTTCGATGATCACGGCAGTGGCCGCGTCGCCGAAGATGAAGTGGCTGTCGCGATCACGGAAGTTCAGGTGACCGGTGCAGACTTCTGGGTTGACCATCAGGATCGCCCGGGCCTGGCCCAGTTGCACGCTGTTGGTCGCTGCCTGAATGCCGAAGGTCGCCGAGGAACAGGCCACGTTCATGTCGAAACCGAAACCTTGGATGCCCAGCGCTTCCTGGACTTCGATGGCGATGGCCGGGTAGGCGCGTTGCAGGTTGGAGCAGGCAACGATGACACCGTCGATGTCGGCAGCGGTTTTGCCGGCGCGTTGCAAGGCTTGCTCGGCAGCACCAATGGCCATCTGGCAGAGCACTGACCATTCGTCATTGGAGCGCTCCGGCAGGCGCGGGGCCATGCGCTGCGGATCAAGAATGCCGTCCTTGTCCATGACAAAACGGCTCTTGATGCCCGAGGCTTTCTCGATGAACGGGGCGCTGGATTCGGTCAGTGCCTGGACTTCGCCGCTGGCGATGGCCTCGGCGTTGTCCGCGTTGAACTGTGCGACGTAGGTATTGAAAGACTGCACCAGCTCTTCGTTGGAGATGCTGTTGGCCGGGGTATACAGGCCGGTGCCGCTGATGACGACGTTATGCATGGTCGTTTCTCTAATCTGTTCAGGCAGAAAGTGCTGGAACCGTCGTACCAACACACAAAGGGTCTATTCCCATCCGGGGGACGCAAACCTGGCATCGCTTTATTCCGATCCGAGACACGGCCAAAGGCTCTGAGTCGCGAACGCGGCGTTTATGGTCGCGAAGTTTGCCATAAACCCAAGGTTTTGGCCCCTTTTCACGCTAAACGCATTCCTTGTAGGAGCTGCCGCAGGCTGCGATCTTTTGATCTTGATCTGGAAAAACAAAATCAAGAGATCGCAGCCTGCGGCAGCTCCTACAGGATTATTGCCAGGCGCACATCAGGGTTCTACCTGAGTCCACTGCTTATTGAGGCGCTTGTCGGAGATCGGCACTTTCGTCCCAAGCTGCTGGGCGAACAGCGAAACCCGATATTCCTCCAGCCACCAGCGGTACAGCTCAAGCTGCGGATCGCGTTTGCCTTCCTGGGCGTGTTTGGCGGCGCGAGTCTGGTATTGCGCCCAGAGGCCAGCGAGTTCGCCGCTCCAGACCCGATCCTTCTGCACCTGCGCGCCGAGTTTCTCGAAACGCTGCTCGACCGCTTTCAGGTAACGCGGCAATTCCTTGAGCCACTGCATCGGCGTTTCCCGGACAAAACCCGGATAGACCAGATGACTGATCTGCTGCTTGATGTCATTGAGCGCCACGGCTTGGGCGAGGTCGATCTTGCCCTTGAAGCGCTTTTGCAGACCGTGCCAGATCTTCAGGATCTCCAGCGTCAGCCGCGCCACACGCTCGGCGTGTTCAGTCCAGCTCCCGCGCTTGCGCTCGGCCAATGCCGCCAGCCCTGCGCCGTCACGCGGCAACGGGTCTTCGCCCTCCAGAATGCAGCTGTCGAGGCTGGCCAGCAAAATGTCTTCGACCAAGGCATCGACCCGACCCAGATCGCGGTAGAGTAAACCCAGTTCGGTCTGCCCCGGCAACTTGCCGCGCAGGAACTTGGCCGGCTCGGCCAATTGCTGCATCAACAGACGCTGCAACGCACGACGATGCTGGAACTCGGCTTCGGCCGGCGTCGAGAATCGTCCTTCCTTGACCGTACCGCCCTCTTCCACCAGCGCCGGATACACCGTCATCGACAACCCGGCGATCTTCTGCTGAGTCTTTTCCGCCACCGGGGCAAAGACTTTCGCCTCCACCGGCTGCTGACTTTTAGCGCTCTGCGGCACGGCCAGTGCGGCCTGACTGGCTTCTGCAAAACGCGCGGTCAGCTCGGCCAGATCGCGTCCTTCGCCAAGAAACTTGCCTTGGCCGTCAACGATTTCCAGGTTCATCCGCAGATGTCCTTCGACCCCTTGCTCAGCCTCTGCCCACGCCTCATCGCTGACCCGTGCGCCGGTCATGCGCAACAGCTCACGGCCCAGAGCTTGCGGCAGCGAACCTTCGGCGAAGGTCATGCGTTGCAACGCAGCCTTGATGAAGTCCGGCACCGGCACGAAGTTCTTGCGCAGCGCTTTGGGCAGGTTACGCACGAGGGCGATGCACTTGGCCTCGATCAACCCCGGCACCAGCCATTCCAGACGCTCCGGCGGCAACATCGGCAACAGCGGAGCCGGCACCCGCAAGGTCACGCCGTCACGCGGGTGATTGGGTTCGAAGTGATAGGTCAGGGCCAGTTCCAGATCGCCGATGTGCAGGGTGTCCGGGTAATCCCGTGCGGTGACTTCACTGGCCTCGCGAGCCAGTACGTCTTCTTCGCGCATGATCAACAGCTGCGGATCTTTCTGACTGTGGATGCGATACCAACTGTCGAAGGTCGCGGTCTGGTGAATCTCTGCCGGCAGGCGCGCGTCGTAGAAGGCGTACAAGGTTTCTTCGTCGGCGAGAATGTCGCGACGACGGGCCTTGGCTTCGAGTTCGTCGAGCTGTTCCAGCAGCTTCTGGTTGGCAGACAGACACTTGGCTCTGGATTGAATCTCGCCGCGCACCAGACCTTCACGGATAAACAATTCACGCGAGACCACCGGATCGACCGGGCCGTAATGCACCGGCCGGCGGCCGACCACGATCAGGCCGAACAGGGTGATCTGCTCGAACGCCACGACCTGGCCGCGCTTCTTTTCCCAGTGCGGTTCGAAGTGGTTTTTCTTGATCAGATGCCCGGCCAGCGGCTCGATCCAGTCGGCGTCGATCTTCGCCACCATCCGCGCGTAAAGCTTGGTGGTTTCCACCAGTTCGGCGGTCATCAGCCATTGCGGGCGCTTCTTGCCGATGCCTGACGACGGATGAATCCAGAAGCGTCGCTGACGGGCGCCGAGGTAATCGCCGTCCTCGGTTTTCTGGCCGATCTGGCTGAGCAGCCCCACCAGCACCGCTTTGTGCAGTTTCTGATAATCCGCCGGCTCTTTGTTCAGGCTCAACTGCATGTCGCGGCAGATCAGGCTCAACTGGCGATGGGAATCGCGCCACTCGCGCAAACGCAGATAGTTAAGGAAATTCTTCCGACACCAGTTACGCAGCGGGCTGGCCGTCAGCGCCTGGCGCTGCTCTTCAAAACCGCGCCAAAGATTGACCAGCCCGGCGAAGTCCGAGTCGATGTCCTTCCATTGCGCGTGGGCCTGATCGGCGGCTTGCTGACGCTCCGGCGGACGCTCGCGCGGGTCCTGAATCGACATGGCACTGGCGACGATCAGCACTTCCTGCAGACTGCCGAGTTTGGCCGCTTCGAGCAGCATGCGACCCATGCGCGGGTCCACCGGCAGGCGCGCCAATTGGCGGCCGAGCGGGGTCAACTGGCTGTTGCGATCGACCGCCGAGAGTTCTTGCAGCAGATTGAAACCGTCGCTGATCGCTTTGCCATCCGGCGGCTCGATGAACGGGAACGCGGTGATTTCGCCGAGGCGCAGATGGAGCATCTGCAAAATCACCGCGGCGAGGTTGGTGCGCAGAATTTCCGGATCGGTAAATTCCGGGCGGCCGATGAAATCTTCTTCGCTGTAGAGGCGGATGCAAATACCCGGCTCGACCCGGCCACAGCGACCTTTACGCTGGTTGGCACTGGCCTGGGAAATCGCTTCGATCGGCAAGCGCTGGACCTTGGCGCGATAGCTGTAGCGGCTGATGCGCGCGGTGCCGCTGTCGATCACGTAACGGATGCCTGGCACGGTCAGCGAGGTTTCGGCGACGTTGGTCGCCAGCACCACACGACGCCCCGGGTGCGACTGGAAAATCCGCTGCTGCTCGGCCGGTGAAAGGCGCGCGTACAGCGGCAGAATTTCGGTGTGCTTGATCTGCGCCTTGCGCAGCATATCGGCGGCGTCGCGAATCTCCCGTTCGCCGGGCAGGAACACCAAAACATCACCGGGGCTGCGGCGTTCGCTGCGCTCGTAAGCGGCGATTTCGTCGAGGGTGGCGAGGATCGCCTGATCCACGGTCAGGTCATCTTCGACACGGTTGCCCTCTTCGTCCTGCTCCAGGGTCAGCGGGCGATACCAGGTGTCCACCGGGAAGGTGCGGCCGGAGACTTCAACAATCGGCGCATCGTCGAAGTGCTTGGAGAAACGTTCCAGATCGATGGTTGCCGAAGTGATGATGACTTTCAGATCCGGGCGACGCGGCAGCAGGGTTTTCAGGTAACCGAGCAGAAAGTCGATGTTGAGGCTGCGTTCGTGGGCTTCGTCGACGATGATCGTGTCGTAGCGCTCGAGGTAGCGGTCGTTCTGGGTTTCCGCCAGCAGGATGCCGTCGGTCATCAGTTTGATCAGGGTGTTGGAGTCGCTCTGATCTTCGAAACGCACCTGATAGCCGACCAGCGAACCGAGCGGCGTGCCGAGTTCTTCGGCGACGCGGCTGGCGACGCTGCGCGCAGCGATCCGGCGCGGCTGGGTGTGGCCGATCAGACCGTGTTGCCCACGTCCGATTTCCAGGCAGATTTTCGGCAACTGGGTGGTCTTGCCCGACCCGGTTTCACCCGCGATGATCAGGACCTGATGCTGCTCCAGCGCCTTTTTGATTTCGTCACGCTTGGCCGCAATCGGCAGGCTGTCGTCGTAACGAATGACCGGCAGGCTGGCCTTGCGCGCCAGCACCTGATCACAAGACGCCTGCATGCGCGTCACCCATTGAGCCAGCTTGGCCTCATCGGGATTCTTGCGCAGCTCAAGCAACTGCCGCCGCAGCCGGTGGCGGTGGCGGTCGGCGAGCATGGCGTGATCGAGGTTTTTCAACAGTTTGTCGATGGAGGGCGATTCGTCGGTCATCGGGTACGCAATTCGGTCATGTAGTGGCGCAAGGACGCAATTGTCGCAGATTTACCCTCGATTGACCTGCTTCCCCTGTAGGAGCTGCCGCAGGCTGCGATCTTTTGACTTTGTTTTATAAAGGCAAGATCAAAAGATCGCAGCCTGCGGCAGCTCCTACAGGGGTGGTGAGTTATTCGTTATCGAGGCCTTTACGCCGATACGGGAAAACATCAATCACTTTGCCGGCGCGAATCGCCTCTTGCAGGCTCTTCCAGTAATCGGCGTTATACAACTCGCCATGCAACTGATCGAACAACTTGCGCTGCCCCGAATCAGCAAACAGAAACGGCGGAAACTCCTCGGGAAACACATCCAGCGGCCCGATCGAATACCACGGCTCCGAGGCCATTTCATCCTCGGGCGTACGCGGTTGCGGGATGTGGCGGAAGTTGGCTTCGGTCAGGAAACAGATTTCGTCGTAGTCATAAAACACCACCCGCCCGTGACGGGTGACGCCGAAGTTCTTCAACAACATGTCGCCGGGAAAGATGTTCGCCGCCGCCAGTTGCTTGATCGCGAGCCCGTAATCTTCCAGCGCTTCATGCACCTGCGCATCGTTGGCATTTTCCAGATAAAGGTTGAGCGGGGTCATCCGCCGTTCCGTCCAGCAGTGGCGGATCAGCACAGTGTCGCCTTCCACCGACACCGTGGACGGCGCAACCTCCAGTAATTCCTCGAGGCACGCCGGCTCGAATTTGCTCAGCGGAAAACGGAAATCGGCGAATTCCTGGGTATCGGCCATGCGCCCTACCCGGTCGACGCTTTTCACCAGTCGATACTTCTCGATCACCGTGGCACGGTCGACGTTTTTCGACGGTGAAAACCGGTCTTTGATGATCTTGAATACGGTGTTGAAGCCCGGCAGGGTAAACACGCTCATGACCATGCCTCGCACGCCCGGCGCCATGATGAACTGGTCATCGGTGTTGGCCAGGTGATTGATCAGCGCCCGATAGAACTCGGACTTGCCGTGCTTGTAAAAGCCAATCGAGGTATACAACTCGGCGATGTGTTTGCCCGGCAAAATCCGCCGCAGAAAACCGATGAACTCGGCCGGCACCGGCACATCGACCATGAAATACGAGCGGGTGAAAGAGAAGATGATCGACACATCGGCTTCGTCGGTAATCAGCGCATCAATCTGAATCCCGCGCCCTTCGCGGTGCAGCAGCGGAATCACCAGCGGCCATTGCTCGTCGCGGGTGTAAATGCGCCCGACCAGGTACGCGCCCTTGTTGCGGTACAGCACCGAGGAAAACAGCTCGACGCTCAGTTCCGGGTCTTTGCACACCCAGTCCGGCAGGTTTTCACGCAACTGCGCTTCGAGGCGGCGCAGGTCACCGGGCAAATCAGCGTAATCCTCGCTGAAACGGTAGTCGGCAAAAATGCTCGCCAGCATCCCCGACAATTGCCCTTGCGGCTTGTACGTGCGGGTTTGTGCAGCCCGCGCACGGCGCAGGCTTGGGCGGGTGGTGTGGATGAACATGCAGCCGTCGCTGATCAGGTCATGGCTGAACAGTCCGCAGAAAATCGAGTTGTACCAGGTCTCGGACAGTTCATCGTCGAAGCGCAGGTCGATGACGCTGATGTAGGCGCTTTTCACCAGCGGCCAGCAGCTGACATTCATCAGTGTTTCGTCGTCGAAGTATTCGCGCAGTCGGGCGATGGTTTCGCCGACTTTTTCCTCATAGAGGTTGATTCGCGCCGCTGACGCAGTCTGCGTCTCCTGCCAGCGCGCCTGCTCGAAACGCTCCCGGGCACCGTCGGTGATGCGGCGGAAATGCTCGCGGTAATCATCAAAGCCATCGAGGATCATGCGGGCGATGTCGGTGGCGGGCCATTGCTGCGGCATAGATGAAACCTCTGCGTGCATTCGTGAAGGCTTGAGCTTAGCCACGGAACCGGCATGAGGAGAAGTGCAATTTCGGCCAAAACCGAAGCGCAGACGTACGGCGTGGCATTTTTTGTCAGGCATTCCTGCCGGGGAAATTTAAATGCCCGATTAGCGGTTGCCATCGTCAGGAGGCTCGGCAACACTCTCGTCCCGATCAAGCAAGGAGCCCGCCGTGAGCCCTGTCGATATTTTCCGTATGTTGTCGCTGGCTGCCATCTGGGGCGCGAGTTTTCTGTTCATGCGCATTATTGCGCCAGTGATCGGCACCATTCCGACGGCGTTTTTTCGGGTATCGATCGCTGCCGTCGGTCTGCTGGTGATCCTCGGGCTGATGCGCATCAGCTGGGATTTTAAGGGCAAGCTGAAAACCGTGATGCTGCTCGGCGTGATCAACTCGGGGATACCGGCGACGCTGTATTCGGTTGCAGCTCAAGTGCTGCCAGCCGGTTATTCGGCGATCTTCAACGCCACCACGCCCTTGATGGGCGTATTGATCGGCGGGTTGTTCTTCAGCGAGAAACTCACTGCGGCCAAACTGGCGGGCGTGTTTCTCGGATTGTTCGGTGTCGGCGTGCTGACGCGCGCCGGTCCCGTGGCCTTCGATATGCAATTGCTGCTGGGCGCCCTCGCCTGCCTGCTCGCGACCACTTGTTATGGTTTTGCCGGATTCCTCGCGCGGCGCTGGCTGGATCAGGCCGGCGGGTTGGACAGTCGTCTGTCAGCCGTGGGCAGCATGCTCGGCGCGACACTGTTCCTGTTGCCGCTGTTCGGTTACAGCGTGGTGACTCAACCGCCGGCGAGTTGGGGTGGCTGGAATGTCTGGCTGTCGCTGCTCGGTTTGGGCCTGGGCTGCACGGCGTTTGCCTACATTATTTACTTCCGCCTGCTCAGCTCCATCGGCCCGGTCAAATCGATGACCGTGACCTTCATGATTCCGCCGTTCGGAGTGTTGTGGGGCGCGTTGTTGCTGGATGAGCCGTTGTCGATGGCTCACGTGTACGGCGGGGTGTTGATTGCGTTGGCGTTGTGGCTGGTGTTGAAGCCGGCGGTGGTGAAAAAACTGTAGGTGCCGTCGCTGGCTGCGATCTTTTGACTTTAAACATCAGGATCAAAAGATCGCAGCCTGCGGCAACTCCTACAGGGGTCGCGTCATTGGTTTTTGCGGAACACGAATGCCAACCCGACAATGATCAACAGCATCCCCAGCACGCTCAATGCCGCCAGGCGATTACCGAAAATCAGGTAATCCATCACCGCTGTCACCGCTGGCACCAGATAGAACAGACTGGTGACATTCACCAGATTGCCCCGCGCGATCAAGCGATACAGCAGCAGCGTCGCCAGCACCGACACTACCAGCCCCATCCACAACACCGGCACGATGAAACCCGCGCTGTGTTCGAAATGAAACGGCTGGAACGGCACGAAGATCCCGCATAACAACAGCCCGGCCAGGTATTGCACCGGCAGCGTGCCGAGGGGATTGTCGGTGATGCGTTTCTGCATGATCGAGCCCAGGGTCATGCTCGCCAGCGCCAACAAACCAAAGAGCATCCCGGCCCACGACATGCCGGCCAGACCGATGCCCTGGTAAACCACCATGACCAGTCCCGCCAAGCCAAGCGCCAGCCCGAACAGCCGGCTCGCCGAGCGCTGCCGTTCCATCAATACCACCGTCAGAATCGGCTGCACGCCCATGATGGTCGCCATCACACCCGGGGTGATTCTGGTGTTCAGGGCCAGCAGATAGAAAATCTGATAAGCCCCCAACAACACTACGCCCGTGGCGATCGCAAACAGCATCGGCCTGCCGCCCTTGGGCAGTTTCAGTTTCAGCAATGGAATCAGCAGCACCAGCCCGCACAGGGCGATGGCAAAGCGAATAAACAGGAAGGCAAAGGGTGACGCGTGGGCCAGGCCCCATTTGGAGAAGATCGCCCCGCTGCTCCACAGCAGAACGAACAGGCTCGTGGACGCCGCCGCGAGCGCGGATTTTTTTGAAAGGACAAACATGAATACCACCTGTAGTCAGGCAAATAGCCAACTCAGCCGAAGCTGAAATTCAGTAGGTTTTTCAGGCGGGCACGGGGGTCAGCAAAAAATGCCGATCAGCCCGAAACGCCAACGCCCGGCGGTGGCGGCGCAACTGCGCGCACCGGCGTGCTACTGACAGGTGGGGGGGTAATGACTGATCTGCCTTGGCTGCTGATTCCCGCACGGCACGACGCCAGCGTTGACCGCTGAATCGACTACCGCGTTGATGTGGGATGCAGGCATTTTGGCTGATCTTCTTGGGATGGGGTGGTGAGTCGTGCGGCTCACGAGCGCCGACTATAACCAGCGCGGCACATCGATTGCAATGATTTGGACAAAGGGTCAGCAGCGACATGCGGGAACAAGCTGTGTTCAATTAACGATCAATGCAGGAAGCAAAATGAGCAAATCGACGAAGAAGCCTTCACCCGAAAAGATCGATCCGGTGAGGTAGCGCTGACCGCCAGCCAACAGCGTCTCCTGCAATTACTTGTAGCAGGCACTGAAACCGAAGAGCCAACCTTACTGGCCGCTGGCCGCCTGTAAATTTTGCACAGGCATAAAAAACCGCTCACAAGGAGCGGTTTTTTTCATTCTGCATCCAGCATCAACCAAACAACCAATACCCGAGCAACGTCAGCACCACCACCGCCAGTACCGGGCGCATCACTCGGTAAGCCTTCGGATGACGGCGCTTCCACTGTTTGACCACGCCGCTGAATTTGTCGCTGAAGCGCTTGCTCCAGGCATAGGCCTGGTTGATCCCGCCGACGCGTTCGTCGTCGAGGTTTTGCGGTGCGGTCGCGCGGCCGAGCCAGCCGCTGATGAAGCGGTTGATGCGGGTCATCAGGCGATTGCTCAGCGGACGTTCGATGTCGCAGAACAGAATGACTCGGGTCTGCCTGGTTTCGTTCTTGACCCAGTGCACATAGGTCTCATCGAACATCACGTCTTCACCGTCGCGCCACGCATAGACCTGGCCGTCGACGAAGATCCGGCAATCATCGGAATTGGGCGTCGACAAGCCCAAATGATAACGCAGGGAACCGGCAAACGGATCGCGGTGCGGATTGAGGTGACTGCCACCGGGCAGCAGCGCAAACATCGCGCCTTTGACGTTTGGAATGGCACTGACCAAAGCCACGGTTTTCGGGCACAGGGTCTCGGCCGATGGCAGCGGTTTGTCGTACCACTTGAGATAGAAACGCTTCCAGCCCTTCTTGAAGAACGAGCCAAATCCAGCGTCGTTGTTCTTCTCGGCCGCGCGGATATAACCCTCGTCGAACAGGTGCATGGCCTCGTCGCGGATGGTTTCCCAGTTGTCGCGCAGTACGTCCAGCTCCGGAAACTTGCTGCGATCCAGATACGGCTTGGATGGCACGCTGGAGAACAGGTACATCAGGGCGTTGTACGGGGCGAACAGTGCCGAGTGGTTGACGAACTGGCGCAGCACCGGCAGGCGCGCTTTACCGCGCAGATGCACATAGAGGATGCTGCCGATAAACAGCAGCAGCACCGACACCTTGGCGGCTAACGAAAAGGTCATCAACAACTCCTTGAATAAAAACAACGCTGCACAATGCCCTTTACCCGGCATGGCAGCCGGCCATGATAAACACTACCGGCCTGAGGCAAAACCCGTTCAACCTAAAATTCAGTGTTAAGGATTGCGTAACAAAGCATTTATTAACATAAGGCTCCTGAACCTTGGCTGATCCAAATCAGACTTGCGCGACCAAGGTCACAAACAGGATCAAAAGATCGCTCGTAACCGGGCGATCTTTTACTTGCCTGGTTACTGCTGATTCTCCTGTTCGGTGAACAGATCGCTGAACAACATGCTCGACAGATAACGCTCACCCGAGTCCGGCAGGATCACCACGATAGTCTTGCCCTGCATTTCCGGCGTCTCCGCCAAACGAACCGCCACCGCCATCGCCGCGCCGCAAGAGATGCCGCACAAGATCCCTTCTTCCTGCATCAAACGCAGCGCCATGGCCTTTGACTCTTCGTCGGTGACCAGCTCGACGCGGTCGACCATCGACAAATCCAGATTCTTCGGCACAAAACCGGCACCGATGCCCTGAATCTTGTGCGGGCTCGGCTTGATCTCTTCACCGGCCAGCGCCTGGGTAATCACCGGCGAAGCCACAGGCTCCACCGCCACCGAAGTAATCGGTTTGCCCTGGGTATTCTTGATATACCGCGAAACGCCGGTAATGGTTCCGCCGGTACCAACACCAGCCACCAGCACGTCAACGGCGCCATCGGTGTCGTTCCAGATTTCCGGGCCGGTGGTTTTTTCATGGATGGCCGGGTTGGCCGGGTTATCGAACTGCGCCGGCATGAAGTATTTGTCGGCATCGCTGGCAACAATCTCCGACGCCTTCTCGATCGCGCCTTTCATGCCTTTGGCCGGTTCGGTCAACACCAGTTCGGCGCCCAGCGCTTTCAGAACCTTGCGGCGCTCGATACTCATCGACGCCGGCATGGTCAGCATCAACTTGTAGCCACGGGCTGCAGCCACGAAGGCCAGGCCAATGCCGGTGTTGCCCGACGTCGGCTCGACGATGGTCATGCCCGGCTTGAGTTTGCCGCTGCTTTCGGCGTCCCAGATCATGTTTGCGCCGATCCGGCACTTGACCGAATAACCGGGGTTGCGCCCCTCGATCTTGGCCAGGATGGTCACACCGCGTGGCGCGATACGGTTGATCTGCACCAACGGCGTATTGCCGATGGAATGGGCATTGTCAGCAAAGATACGGCTCATGGCTGGGTCCTTATGCAGCATTGAATTTAGCGCTCCAAGGTATGCCTGTTGCCCATCACAGTCCAGTCGGGTCGAACGTCTGTCGACGTGCGCAGTCAATCGCTTTATATCGTTCGGGAATCGCCACCATGAAGCGTCGTTACAGCTGGCCGTTGTGGGCCTTCGTCACCGTCATTGTGTTACTGGTCGCCTTGCACATCGCCCTGCCCTACCTGGTGCGCGACTATCTGAATGACAAACTGGCGGACATGGGTGATTACCGTGGCCAGGTGACCGACGTCGACCTGGCGCTGTGGCGCGGCGCCTACAAGATCAACGGCCTGAAAATCGTCAAAGTCGACGGCAAGGTGCCGGTGCCGTTCGTCAATGCACCGGTGATTGATCTCGCGGTGAGCTGGCACTCGCTGTGGTACGACCATGCGGTGGTGGGCGAAGTGCAGTTCTTCAATCCTGAAATCAACTTTGTCGACGGCGGCGCCAACAAACAGAATTCCCAGACCGGTCAAGGCACTGACTGGCGTGAGCAGTTGGGCAAACTCCTGCCGATTACGCTCAACGAAGTACGCATCAGCGACGGGAAAATCACTTTCCGCAACTTCAACTCCAAACCGCCGGTGAACATGAATGCAACCAACATCGATGCCAGCATCTATAACCTGACCAACGTGGTCGACACCGAAGGCAAACGTGATGCGCGTTTCGAGGGCAAAGCCTTGTTACTTGGCCATGCCCCTCTGGAAACCACGGCGACCTTTGATCCGCTGAGCAACTTCGAAGACTTCGAGTTTCGACTCCGTGCAAAAGACATCGAACTCAAGCGCATGAATGATTTCGCTTCTGCCTATGGCAAGTTCGATTTCAACGCCGGGCATGGCGACGTGGTGATTGAAGCAAAAGCCGAAAAAGCCAAAGTCACCGGTTACATCAAACCGCTGCTGCGCGACGTCGATGTGTTCGACTGGCAGCAAGACGTCGAGAACAAGAACAAAGGTCTGTTCCGCTCGGTTTGGGAAGCACTGGTCGGCGGTACCGAAACCGTGTTGAAGAATCAGGTCAAAAACCAGTTCGCTACCCGCGTACAACTTAGCGGTAATGTGCACCAGCAGAACATCAACGCATTCGAAGCGTTTTTGCAGATTTTGCGCAATGGATTTGTTCAGGCATTCAATGCCCGGTATGAGCGGCCGAAGCCGGATGAGGGTTAGGACTTACGGTTAACGACATATCGGCCGGACTCCTCCGCCGCCAGCGTTGACCCTCGCTGCAATGAATCCCAACCGAGACAGGCAAGCGCCAAAGAGCGCGGCACGGCTTCCCGTCCATTGCTGTAGCGACTGATGCTGCGGGCGCTGACACCCAGCGCCTCGGCAGCCTGATTCAACGATAATCCGGTACGCGCACGCCAACTGATGAAAATACGGGTGTTTTCGTCAGCTGCATTTTGCGCCAGGGCGTCCAGATACAACGTATCTGCGCCAATCTGGATATCCGGCTCCAGCCACTCAACGCACCAACCCTCATCAGCCAGCATGGCGGTCGAAAACACTTCTGCAGCGAGCAAGGGCTGCAGGCCCGGAAAGGTATGCAAATCATTGCTCAGATCGAGCATCAGTTGTTGACCATCTATAAAGGTCAGTGCCAAGTGGTAAGCGCTCAGTGCCTGAACCGCTGACAGTCGCGGCCGCTTCATGGGTAACATCGTTTCCAGTCCTCCAGCAATTGCACCTGATGGGCCGCGATCCACGCTTGTGCTTCTTTGATGATCAGCAGCGGCGCCTTGCCCATCATGACCTCGACGGTTTCCAGGCTAAGCATCACATCCACTCCGCCACCGGTCAGGTGGACATGGGGCGGGGGGTGATCCTTCTCGCGCAGCTGAATTCTGTATTTATCGCGAAATCTGTATTTGGTAGACATGCCGCGCAGCCTATCGCCAAATCGGCGATACCTGAATACTGGCCTTCGGCCGAGACCGAGTCAACATGTGACGCCCCATTCAGAGACTGAATAAGCCGTCTGCGTTCACAGTCGACCGGGCTGCGCGTTATAGTCGGGGCATCCGATTATTTCGCCCCCGCCCTGCCCGTTCAGGTCGGCGTTACCGTTCGAGGATTAGCAGATGAAGTTCGAAGGCACCCAGGCCTACGTCGCCACCGATGACCTGAAGCTGGCAGTCAACGCCGCCATCACCCTGGAGCGGCCGCTGCTGGTCAAGGGCGAGCCGGGCACCGGCAAAACCATGCTCGCCGAGCAACTGGCCGAATCGTTCAACGCCAAGTTGATCACCTGGCACATCAAGTCCACCACCAAGGCGCATCAGGGCCTGTACGAGTACGACGCGGTCAGCCGTCTGCGCGACTCGCAACTGGGCACGGAAAAAGTCCACGATGTGCGCAACTACCTGAAAAAAGGCAAGCTCTGGGAGGCTTTCGAGTCTGAAGAGCGGGTGATTCTGCTGATCGACGAGATCGACAAGGCCGACATCGAGTTCCCGAACGACCTGTTGCAAGAACTCGACAAGATGGAGTTCTACGTTTACGAAATCGACGAGACGATCAAGGCCAAAAAGCGCCCGATCATCATCATTACCTCCAACAACGAGAAAGAGTTGCCGGACGCGTTTCTGCGTCGCTGCTTCTTCCACTACATCGCCTTCCCCGACCGCACCACCCTGCAGAAAATCGTCGATGTGCATTACCCGGACATCAAGAAGGATCTGGTCAGCGAAGCGCTGGACGTGTTCTTCGACGTGCGCAAGGTGCCGGGCCTGAAGAAGAAGCCATCGACTTCGGAACTGGTCGACTGGCTGAAGCTGCTGATGGCCGACAACATCGGCGAAGCAGTGCTGCGTGAACGCGATCCGACCAAGGCGATTCCGCCGTTGGCAGGGGCCTTGGTCAAGAACGAACAGGACGTGCAACTGCTTGAGCGCCTGGCGTTCATGAGCCGTCGCGGCACCCGCTAAGCTAAGAGGCTGATGCCATGTTGCTCAACCTGTTCAACGAAATGCGTGCAGCCAAGGTGCCGGTGTCGGTGCGCGAGCTGCTCGACCTGATCAACGCGCTGAAACAGCGCGTTACCTTCGCCGACATGGACGAGTTCTACTACTTGTCGCGGGCGATTCTGGTGAAGGACGAACGGCATTTCGACAAGTTCGACCGTGCGTTCGGCGCTTACTTCAATGGCCTGGAAAAACTCGACGATCACCTGCAGGCGCTGATTCCCGAAGACTGGCTGCGCAAGGAGTTCGAGCGTTCGCTGAGCGATGAGGAACGTGCGCAAATCCAGTCCCTGGGTGGTCTGGACAAGCTGATCGAAGAATTCAAGAAGCGTCTGGAAGAACAGAAGGAACGTCACGCCGGCGGCAATAAATGGATCGGCACTGGTGGCACCAGTCCGTTCGGCTCCGGCGGGTTCAACCCGGAAGGCATTCGGGTCGGCGATGCCGGCAAGCGCCAGGGCAAAGCGGTAAAAGTCTGGGATCAGCGCGAATACAAAAACCTCGACGACTCGGTTGAACTGGGCACGCGCAACATCAAGGTTGCCCTGCGTCGCCTGCGTAAATTCGCCCGCCAAGGCGCCGCAGAAGAGCTGGATATCGACGGCACCATCGACCACACCGCCAAGGATGCCGGTCTGCTGAACATTCAGATGCGTCCGGAACGCCGCAACACGGTGAAGCTGTTGCTGCTGTTCGACATCGGCGGTTCGATGGATGCGCATGTGAAGATCTGCGAGGAACTGTTCTCGGCCTGCAAGACCGAGTTCAAGCATCTGGAGTATTTCTATTTCCACAACTTCGTGTACGAGTCGGTGTGGAAAAACAACATGCGCCGTACTTCCGAACGCACTTCAACCCAGGATCTGCTGCACAAGTACAGTGCCGACTACAAAGTGATCTTCATCGGCGATGCCGCCATGGCGCCTTATGAAATCACCCAGGCCGGCGGCAGCGTCGAGCACTGGAACGAAGAGCCGGGATACGTGTGGATGCAGCGGTTCATGGCGAAGTACAAAAAGCTCATCTGGATCAACCCGTATCCGAAAGATACGTGGGGGTATACCTCGTCGACCAATATCGTCAGGGATTTGATCGAGGATCAGATGTATCCGCTGACCCTTCGTGGGCTGGAAGAAGGGATGCGGTTTTTGTCCAAGTAAAAGCAAAAGATCGCAGCCTTCGGCAGCACCTACAGAGGAATCCGCGTTTCCCCTGTAGGAGCTGCCGAAGGCTGCGATCTTTTGATCTTCAACCAAGACGCTGCAAATACTCGACATGTTCGCGATGCGCAACTTCCTGCACCACCGGCCGCAACCGCACCTGCGCCCCCGGCAGGCGCTGCGCCAATCTCGCCAACGCCAACGGCGTCAACGCCCCCAGCCGCGGATAGCCGCCAATGGTCTGCCGATCATTGAGCAACACAATCGGCTGCCCGTCCGGTGGCACCTGCACCGCGCCCAGCGGAATGCCCTCGGAAATCATCGGCGATCCTTGATACTGCAACGCCTTGCCTAACAGGCGAATACCCATGCGATCGGCGCGACTGTCGAGCGTCCAGGCGCTGTTGAACACGTCAAACAGACTCTGCCCGCTGAACTGACCGATTTGCGCACCGAGCACCAGATCCAGCGGCTCATTCGAGCGCAGGTCCGGTTGCTGCTGATGCGTTACTTCGCGCAGTTGAGCGGCTTTGCCGTGATAGCTCAGCGTCGAGCCCTTGGCCAAGGGCAAGCCCATGCCATCGAGTCCGCCAAGTTCTTCGCGCACCACCGTTGCACTGCTGCCCAATACTTTTGGCGCGTCGAAACCACCGGGCGCCGCCAGATAAGCCCGGGCGCCGAGCAATGGCTGGGTGAACTGCAATGTCTGCCCTTTGCTCAATTTGAAACTGCGCCAAGGCGCCAACGCCTGGCCGTCGATCAGCGCCCCAAGATCAGCCCCGGCCAGCGCCAGCAAGCAGTTCTCTTCGGCCACCATCGCAAACCCGCCCAGGGTGATTTCGATCACCGGCACATCCAGTCCATTACCCAGCAACCAGTTGGCCCAACCCATCGAACACCAATCCGCCGCGCCGCCCTGAGTCACGCCCAGATGTCGCACCCCAAAGCGCCCGGCGTCCTGCAACAGGCACAGCGGTGTGCTGGTTTCAATCGTCATTCGGCTCATGCCAAGGCCTCCAGTGGCGTGTCATCACCGCCCAGGTTGATGAACTCGGCATGGCTCACCGCTTCGAACCGCACCGTGTCACCGGGCTGCATCAGGCTGTAGCCGTCACGATTGCGATCAAAGAGCTTCGTCGGGGTGCGCCCGATCAGGTTCCAGCCACCGGGCGATACGACGGGATAAGCGGCAGTTTGCCGCTCGGCAATACCAACGCTGCCAGCGGCGACTTTCTTGCGCGGGGTATTCAGACGCGGCGCTGCCAGAACGTCTTCGACCAACCCCATGAAAGCAAAACCCGGCGCAAAACCGAGGGCGAACACCTGGTATTCCCTGGCACTGTGGCGACGAATCACCTCCTCCACCGCCAGACCGCTGCGCTCGGCGAGCAAGCTCAGCTCGGGCCCGACACTCAGGTCGTACCAGACCGGCAACACATGGCACTGGCCGACAGTTCGCGCATCTGGCGACAGATTCATCAACGCCTCGGCGATCAATTCCCGCGCTTGCTTCGGACTCAACGACGTCAAATCGTAATGCACCATCAGCGTGGTGTAGGACGGCACCAGGTCAATCAGCTGCGCGCCGAACACTTCACGCAACCGCACGCTGGCCGCGAGCATCCACGGCATGTTGGACTCAGCGATTTCATCAAACAGGCGCAGCATCAAGCAATCCAGCGCCACCACTTCAATCCTTGGATTCATGGCGCGCTCTGCTGATTCAAGGCCTCACGGATGCGCTGCACGGCAGCCACCGAACTGGCGTTATCGCCGTGCACGCACAGGGTGTTGGCCTGCAAATGCAAGGCGCTGCCATCGCTGGCAGTGAGCGCATCACCACGAGCGATGATCAAGGCTTGCTCGATGATTTTTTGCGGGTCGTGATGCACAGCGCCCGGCTGGTGCCGTGAAACCAGTCGGCCGGCGCTGTCGTAGGCGCGGTCGGCGAAGGCTTCGAACCACAGGGTCACGCCGTACTCGTCACCGAGTTGCTGCGCCGCCGTATTGTCGCGGGTCGCCATGAGCATCAGCGGCAACGCGCGGTCGTAGGCGGCAACGGCCTGAATCACTGCGCGCAACTGCGCAGGGTTGGCCATCATGTCGTTGTACATCGCGCCATGGGGTTTGACGTAACTGACCCGCGCGCCCTGGGCTCGGCAGATGCCGTCGAGGGCGCCAATCTGGTAATGCAGGATGTCTTGCAACTCTTGCGCGGAATAGGCCATGGAGCGGCGACCGAATCCGACCAGATCCTGATACGCCGGGTGCGCGCCAATCTGCACGCCGTGGCTGAGCGCACGGCTGACTGTTTTACGCATGATGCCCGGATCGCCGGCATGGAAACCGCAGGCCACGTTGGCGCAATCGATGAAGGGCATGACTTCGTCATCCAGACCCATGGTCCAGCTGCCGAAGCTCTCGCCAATGTCGCAGTTCAATAACAGGCGGCTCACGGTAAACACTCCTGTAGCTCCTTGTCTTTCTATCCGTAGGACAAAGCCGTTGGGCAATGCCCCGCAGGTTATCAGTTACTGAGCATCCAGTTGCTTGCCGCGAGTTTCCGGCAGGCTCAACGCCGCAATAATCACCACGCCGTAAGACACCGCCGCAAAGGCACCAATGCCCACGCTCAATGGCACTTTCTGGCTGAGCAGGCCGATAAACAGCGGAAACAGTGCCGCCAGCGCCCGGCCGATGTTGTAGCAGAAACCTTGGCCTGAACCACGAATTCGCGTGGGGAACAGCTCAGTGAGGAACGCGCCCATGCCGCTGAAGATCCCCGAAGCAAAGAACCCCAGTGGGAAGCCCAGCCACAGCATCACGCCGTTGCTTACCGGCAATTGCGTGTACAGCAGAACAATGGTGAACGAACCGACGGCGAAGAGGATGAAGTTCTTTTTGCGGCCCAACAGGTCCGTCAGATAGGCGCTGATCACATAGCCGACATAAGAGCCGACGATGACCATCGCCAGATAACCACCCGTGCCGAGCACACTCAAGCCACGCTCGTTCTTCAGGAAGGTCGGCAGCCAGGATGTGATCGCGTAGTAGCCGCCCAGCGCACCGGTGGTCAGCAACGACGCACGAATTGTGGTGAAGAGCATGCCGGGGGCGAATATCTCGTAGAACTTCGCCTGATTTTCCGGAGTTTGCGCAGCTTTGGCCTCGCGATAGATCTCCGGGTCCTTTACCAGACGCCGCACGAAAATCACGAAAATCGCCGGCACGATGCCGAGGATGAACAGCGCCCGCCAGGCATCTTCCGGTGGCAATACCGAAAACAGCAGCGCATACAGAATCGCTGTCAGCCCCCAGCCCAGCGCCCAACCGGATTGCACCATGCCGACGGCTTTACCGCGATCCTTGGCGCGGATCACCTCGCCGATCAGCACCGCGCCTGCGGTCCATTCACCGCCGAAACCGAAGCCCATCAAGGTGCGGGCGATCAGCAGTTGTTCGTAGTTTTGCGCGAAGCCGCAGAGGAAGGTGAAGAAGGCAAACCACAACACGGTCAGTTGCAGCGTACGCACTCGACCGATCCGGTCGGAGAGAATGCCGGCGACCCAACCGCCGATGGCCGAGGCGATCAAGGTGCTGGTATGAATCAGCCCGGCTTCACCGGTCGTGATCCCCCACATCGCAATCAGGGTCGGCACGACGAAACTGAGCATCTGCGTGTCCATGCCGTCCAGACCGTAGCCGATCTTGCAGCTCCAGAACGTGCGGCGCTCCTGTTGGTTGATGTTGCGATACCAGTCGAACGGCCCCGGACGCGCCGATGGCTTGGGTAGATCGATAGTGTCGGGAGCACTCATGGCAAATCTCCGCAGGTTTTTTATTGGTCTTGTTCGCAGCCCCGACGACGCCTATCGTGGGAACCGGATGCGTCGATTTTTCGTCCCGTAGCCCTGCTGCGTCCAACGAATAAAAACCCGCCTTAGGCATAAGAAAAATTTGTCACCCGAGCCTTGCCCATGAACCTGAAGTTTCTCGAGACCTTTGTCTGGGTCGCCCGGCTGAAGAGTTTTCGTCTGACCGCCGACAAGCTGTTCACCACCCAGGCGTCGATTTCCAGCCGCATCGCGGTGCTTGAAGGCGAACTCGGTGTGAAGCTGTTTTTGCGTGATTCGCGTGGCGTGAGTCTGACGCCCGAAGGCTTGAAAGTGCTGGACTATGCCGAGCAGATGCTCGACACCATGCAAGCACTGAAGCAATCGATCGAGACTCGGTCGAGCAAAGTTGGCCGTGTGCGTATCGGTGTCATGGACACGGTGATTCACACGTGGCTGAGCCCGTTGGTGGCGCAGATGACCGAGCTGTATCCGCGAGTTGAAATCGAGCTGGTGGCGGATACGTCGCTCAATCTCTGCGATCAGCTGCAAAAAGGCTTTCTCGATCTGATCCTGCAAACCGATCTGGTACGCCATGAAAGCGTGCGCAGTCTGGAACTGGCCAGCCATCCGCTGGGCTGGATCGTCGCCAGCAATTCGATCTACAACCGCGACTACGCCGATCTCGCCGAACTGGCGCAGGAGCGGATCATCACCTACTCGAAAAACTCGCGACCGCATCAAGACATTCTGGCGCTGATGCAGGCCAGCGGCGTGTTGGCGCCGCGCTTGAACTGCGTGAATTCGGTGTCGGCGATTACCCGGTTGCTGCGTGACGGGTTTGGCATTGGTGCGCTGCCACCGGTGTTGGTGGCCGAGGAGCTGGCGCGCGGGGAATTGATTTTGCTCGGCATCGACAAGACGCCGCCGGCGTTGCAGGTGGTGGTGTCGTGGCGGGTGGGGGTTGAGTGGGTCGAGGAGATCGTGACGTTGTGTCAGCAGGTGTTGGCGGGGTATGCGCGCAAGGTGGGCACGGGTTACATCAAGCTGAATATTTAGAAGCAAAAGATCGCAGCCTTCGGCAGCTCCTACATGAGGGTATGCATTTCCCTGTAGGAGCTGTCGCAGGCTGCGATCTTTTGATCGTGGGCCTTAGAGGCCGCGCACGTCGCGGTCTTCGATCGGCCGGCTCTGGCGCAAGCGTCTGCCGCCCAGCACTACCCAGTCGATCAGACGGAACAGGCATTCGATGCCGAACGACAGCAGCAACGCCCCGCTCATGCCCCAGATCATGGCTTCCGGCGTCAGCAGAATCTGGTAGCTGTAGCCATTCCAGGTTTCCTTGCGAATATCCGGATCGGCGGCCAGCACCACTTGCAGGAAGCGGATGTACCAAGGGCCCTGCATCGCCTGAAATTGCTTATCCAGTGCAATCTGACGGTTGAGCATGGTGCTCAGGCTGTCGGCATCGCTGCGAAACACAGGGTCTTCACTGGCGCGGTAATGCGCGACCAGCGCCTGAATGTCTCCTTTGAAAAACTGCTCGGCAGTGCCCTGAAAGCCGCGCAGACCGGTCTGCGCCTCGATCAGATGCGCCTCGACGCGTTTCGCGTAATCGTTGATGAATCCCGGCACCTGGACACCGATCAACAGGCCCGCCGCAAACAACACCAGCCGTAGATAACTGAGCAACATGGGGTGCAAATCCTTATTCGGTCTTGCCTTGGCTGACGCATTCGCCGCGTCGCCACAGGCTCCATTGGCCCGGTTCGTAGCGGGTCCAGGTTTCGTTTTCGGTCAACGGTTCAGTCGCAATGACCGTCACCACATCGTTGGGTGTGGTTTCGGCCTGAAAATCGACGATCACGTCGACATCCTTGAGCCGCGCCGGACCGAACGGTGCGCGCCGGGTGATCTGTGCCAGTTTGGTCGTGCAATAGCAGAACAGCCAGTCGCCGTCGCTGAGCATGCAGTTGAATACGCCTTTGCTGCGGTATTCAGCACACGCAGCGACCAGATCCGGCAACAGCACTTCTATATCGACCGGTTCGGGAAATGCTGCACGCACGCGGTTGAGCAAATCGCAGAACGCCGCTTCGCTGTCGGTATCGCCAACCGGGCGGTAGAAACTTTTGATCGGGGTGAAGTCGGCGAGTTGGCCGTTGTGCGCGAAGCACCAGTTGCGTCCCCACAGTTCGCGGACGAACGGGTGAGTGTTGGACAGGCAGACCTTGCCGACATTGGCCTGACGGATGTGGCCAATGACCACTTCGCTCTTGATCGGATAGCGCTGGACCAGATTGGCAACTTCCGACTCGCAACTCGCCGCCGGGTCCTGGAACAGCCGCAGGCCACGGCCTTCATAGAACGCAATGCCCCAACCGTCGCGGTGCGGGCCGGTGCGCCCGCCGCGCTGCATCAGCCCGGTGAAGCTGAAGACGATATCGGTCGGCACGTTGGCACTCATGCCCAGTAATTCACACATGTGCGGACTCTCGGGATTACAGACGCGGCTCGACCCGCATGCGCTGCGGATTGTTCGGTACCGGCGGGCGGCCGTAGCGGTCGTCTCCGGCGGCGCCGAAGGGTTGATCATCGTCACGATCATCGGCGCGGGCTGCGGCTTTGGCAGCTTCAGCCTGTTCGCGGCGAGCTCTGGACGCGCGCTCGATCGGCAAGCGGATCAGCACGTAAATCAGGTAGATGCCGAAGGCGATCATGCCGTACATGAACAGATCGGAGACCGCCCGCCACGCGTTGTTGCCCACCTTGAACGCCAGATCCAGCGCAGTGATGGCGATGGCCGGGGCGACCATTTCCTTCACCGGATCAACGACAGTCGGGCTGAACAGCAACACTGCCATCAGTACACGAAGTGGTTCGCGCAACCAGCGCCACATCCAGCGGGTCAGGCGCATCCATACCAACAGGCAGCCTACAGCGGCAAAGCCGTAGAGGCCCCAGGCGATCAGATAGTCGTTCTCGGTCATGGTGTCCATGGCAAGGCAGGCAAAGAGGCGCTTATAGTAACGACTTTTCGCCCGCCAGGCTTGTCACAATGCCAGACGGCCAGCCGCATCCCCTGTGGGAGCCAGCCTGCTGGCGATGAGGCTGGTACATTCAACATTGATGTTGTCTGGCAGTCCGGCATCGCCAGCAGGCTGGCTCCCACAAGGTCAGCGGCGCGATCCAGAGTGGCGAAAACCCTAATTCCGTACATTGTCCGAGAGCCTTCCATGCCCCAATCCGCCAACGTCATCAGTGCCCCGATTGCCCGCAAGGCGGCCGGTGCCGACCCGTATGCCTGGCTGCAGGAACGCGACACCGACGCGGTGCTTGATTACCTCAAGGCTGAAAACGCCTATCAGGAAGCGCAAACCGCCGATCAGGCCGAGCTGCGCGAAACCCTGTTCGAAGAGATCAAGGGCCGCATCCTGGAAACCGATTTGTCCCTGCCCTCGCCGTGGGGGCCGTACCTTTATTACACGCGCACCACGGCGGGCGATGAATACGCTCGGCATTACCGTTGCCCGCGCCCGGCGGACGACAGCCTGACGCTCGACGAAAGCCGCGAACAGCTGCTGCTCGACCCGAACGCGCTGGCCAATGGCGGTTTCTTTTCGCTGGGGGCGTTCAGCATCAGCCCCGATCACCAGCGTCTGGCCTACAGCGTCGATGCCTCGGGCGATGAAATTTACACCCTGTTCGTCAAGGAACTGTCCAACGACAAGGTCAGCGAACTGGAATTCGAAGACTGCGATGGCAGCATGACGTGGGCCAACGACAGCCTGACGCTGTTTTTCGGCGCCCTCGACGACACTCATCGCCCGTACAAACTGTTCCGCTATCGCCTCGACGGCACCGCGGCCGAAGAGGTTTTCCACGAACCGGACGGGCGTTTTTTCCTGCACTGCTACCGCTCAAGCTCCGAGCAGCAATTGCTGCTGTCGCTGGGCAGCAAGACCACCAGCGAAGTCTGGGCGCTGGACGCCAATCAGCCGCACCTGCCGTTCACTTGTCTGGCGCCGCGGGTCGAAGACCATGAATACGATGTCGATCACGGCATGCTCGATGGCGCGTGGACGTGGTTCATCCGCACCAACCGCGACGGCATCAACTTCTCGCTGTATCAAGCGCCGGATACGGGTGTCGCGCCGAGCGAGGCCGACTGGCAGAACCTGATCGCGCACAGCGACACGGTGATGCTCGACGGCGTGACCCTCAACACCGAAGCCATGACCCTGAGCCTGCGCGAAGGTGGCTTGCCGATCATTGAAGTTCACCCACATGGCCTGACGCCTTATCGCGTGCAATTGCCGGACGCGGCCTACAGCCTCTACGTGCAAAACAGTCTGGAATTTGAAAGCGATCGCATTCGTCTGCGCTACGAGGCCTTGAATCGCCCCGCTCAGGTACGCCAACTGACTCTGGCGACGGGCGAGCAAACCGTCCTCAAGGAAACCCCGGTGCTCGGCCCGTTCGACGCCGACGCCTATGTCAGCCAACGCCTTTGGGCGACCGCGCCGGACGGCACGCAAGTGCCGATCAGTCTGGTGATGAAGCGTGAAATGGTCGGCAAACCGGTGCCGCTGTACCTCTACGGGTACGGCGCTTACGGTTCGAGCCTCGACCCGTGGTTCTCCCATGCCCGTTTGAGCCTGCTCGATCGCGGCATGGCCTTCGCCATCGCCCACGTGCGCGGCGGCGGTGAGCTGGGCGAAGCCTGGTATCGCGCCGGCAAGCAGGAACACAAACACAACACCTTCAGCGACTTCATCGCCTGCGCCGAGTTCTTGATCCTCAACGGCATCACCACTGCGCCGCAGCTGGCGATCAGCGGTGGCAGCGCCGGCGGTTTGCTGATTGGCGCGGTGCTTAACCAGCGGCCGGATCTGTTTGGTGTGGCGATTGCCGAAGTGCCTTTCGTCGACGTACTCAACACAATGCTCGACCCGGAGCTGCCGCTGACCGTCACTGAATACGACGAGTGGGGCAATCCCGAAGACCTGGACGTCTATGAGCGGATCAAGGCCTATGCGCCGTACGAAAACGTCAGCGCGCAGGATTATCCCGCAACGCTGGTCATCGCCGGCTACAACGACAGCCGCGTGCAGTACTGGGAAGCGGCCAAGTGGGTGGCCAGGCTGCGGGCGACAAAAACCGACGACAACGTTCTCCTGCTCAAGACCGAATTGGGCGCTGGGCATGGCGGGATGAGCGGGCGATATCAGGGATTACGTGACGTAGCCCTCGAATATGCATTTGTTTTCAAGGTTCTGGGGCTTGCCTGAGGAACTCCATCGGTCACTTGGGTCTTAACTCAAGACCCAAAGGGCCGATACACCACAAATCCAATGTAGGAGCTGCCGAAGGCTGCGATCTCTCGATCTTGTTTTTTAACAGGCAAGATCAAAAGATCGCAGCCTGCGGCAGCTCCTACAGGGTTTATATAGCGCCTGAAACCGAGAAAACAATAAAGACAGTAATGACATGTCAGAACCAACCTTACTGAACAACGAAATCCGCGACTGGCTGATGGACTGCGGCCTGTTCGATCAATTGGCGCTGGCGGACTTTGCCGCAGCATCCGGCTACTTCAGCATCAGTACCGTGGCTGAGGGCGAGGCGATTTTCCGCGAAGGCGATGCCGGCAGCTTCATGTGCATTCTTCACACCGGCCAGGTCGCCGTGCAAAAAACCGGGCCCGACGGCCAGGTCATTACCATGGCCACGCTACGCAGCGGCCGGGCATTCGGTGAAATGGCCGTGCTCGATGGCGAGCGACGCTCGGCGACGTGCATCGCGGCGAGCAATTGTCAGTTGCTCAACCTGGGCAAGGATTCGCTGGAAAAAATGCTCAACGACGCACCGAAGATCGCCGCCAAGATCATCCGCGCCCTCGCCGTCTCGCTGTCCAAACGCCTGCGCATGGCCGATGGCCAACTGGCGGCGCAGCAGATTTAACCGCCCGGGGTTTTCGCTTTGGTGCCGGTCGGCTCGATGCCTGGCACCGGTTGATCCTTGATCGGCGGGCTGGGCATTTCAATCGGCACCAGCGGTGGGCTGCCACTGCCGGCTCCCGATTTGGGAATGTTGATCGGTGTGATCTGCGGGTATGGCGTTGGCGTTGCGGTGCCGGGCGAGCCGGGTTGCGGCGCCGGGCTGATCGGAATGGCCTGCTGCGCCTGCGCCGCAGTAATCGCGAGCGCGGCCAGGGCAATGACCGTTAGAATGGTGCGCTTCATCAAGGGCTCCGTTTGGCCTTAGTCTGCGCTCAGGCTACTCCCAACGGGCCTGCTTGCCTTCCCCCTTGTAGAGATTTCCATGAAACGTTTTGTTCTGCTCGACACCACCCCGATCCCTGAAAGCGGCGGTGCCCTGTGCCTGTTCGAGTATGGCGAGGATTTTGTCATCAAGATCCAGGGCGGCGACGGCGGGCAATTGATGAACACGCGCATGCACGGCTCTGAAGATGCCTTGGCCGAGATCCCTTGCCGCAAGGTCGCCGGGCGTCCGGATTCGCGGGTGCTGATCGGTGGCCTGGGCATGGGTTTCACCCTCGCCTCTGCGCTCAAGCATCTGGGCAAAACCGCCGAAGTCGTGGTCGCTGAACTGGTCCCGGGCGTGGTCGAGTGGAACCGTGGCCCGCTCGGAGAAAAATCCGGCCGCCCGCTGCTCGATCCGCGCACGGTGATCCGCCAGGAAGACGTTGCCAATGTGCTGCAAAGCGAGCCGAACGGTTTCGACGCGATCATGCTCGACGTCGACAACGGCCCTGAAGGCCTGACCCAGAAGGCCAACAGTTGGTTGTACTCCGCCGCCGGACTGAACGCCTGCGCCAAGGCCTTGCGCCCCAAAGGCGTACTTGCCGTATGGTCGGCCAGCGCCGATCGGCAGTTTTCCGACAAGTTGAAGAAGGCCGGTTTCAAGGCCGAAGAAGTGCAGGTCTTCGCCCACGGCAACAAAGGCACGCGCCACACCATCTGGATTGCCGAGAAGCTCAAGGGCTGAGCTAAACTGCGAACATAACCGTCTTTAGTCTTCTACAAAGGTGAACCCATGAGTTCGTCCACCCCCACCAACACGTCGAAGCTCGATCGCATCCTCGCCGACAACCAGCGCGACAAGGAAATGGGCTACCGCGACAAGGCCCTGAAGATGTACCCGCACGTGTGTGGCCGCTGCACCCGTGAGTTTTCCGGCAAGCGCCTGAGCGAACTGACCGTGCACCACCGCGACCACAACCACGACAACAACCCGCAGGACGGCTCGAACTGGGAGTTGCTGTGCTTGTATTGCCACGACAACGAGCACTCGCGTTATACCGACCAGCAATACTTCAGCGAGGGCTCGCTGAGCACGCCGAAAATCGCCAAGGCGACGCATAACCCGTTTGCCGCGCTGGCCGGGTTGATGAAGAAAGAAGATTAAAGCAAAAGATCGCAGCCTTCGGCAGCTCCTACAGGGTGTACGCCATCCAACTGTAGGAGCTGCCGAAGGCTGCGATCTTTAGATCTTATCCCCGTATAATCGCCCTCTTTTTCCCGAAGGCTCCCCGCTCGTGGCAGACAAACGTTACAGCTGCATTGGTTTGTACAACCCCAAATCACCTGAGAACGTCGGTTCGGTGATGCGCGCCGCAGGCTGTTACGGCGTGGCGTCGGTGTTCTATACCGGCAAGCGCTATGAACGCGCCGCCGATTTCGTCACCGACACCAAACGCGTGCATTACGACATCCCGCTGATCGGCATCGATGATCTGAAAAAGATCCTCCCGCTCAACTGCGTGCCGGTTGCCGTTGAACTGGTCGAAGGCGCCCGCCCGCTGCCGGAATACACTCACCCGGATCGCGCGCTGTATATCTTCGGCCCCGAAGACGGCTCGCTGGACAAAGAGATTCGCGACTGGTGCGAAGACGTCGTGTACATCCCGACCACCGGCTGTATGAACCTCGCCGCAACAGTCAACGTTGTGCTCTACGACCGCATGGCCAAGGGCCTGAACACCCGCTCCGGGCCAAAATTCCGCTGAAGCGTCGCACATCCGATGGAACAAGCTGACCGCTCCGGCAGTCAGCTTGTTTAACCATTATTCATTGCCTGGAGAAAGATCATGACCGAGCTCAAACGCGTCGAGCGTATCGAATCCACCCCGTTTCAGTCCTCGTCCGACCAGAATGTTCAGGGCTGGGAGCGCATTGGCTCACTGGCCGGCGGCGTAGTGATGGTCGGCAAGGGCTTGCGCCGTGGCGGTGTGTTCGGGTTGATTCAGGTGGCGATTGGCGGTGTGGCCATGGCCCGCGGCATTACCGGGCACAGTTCGGTGAAAAGTCTGTTCGAGAAAAGCCGTCAGGACATGAACAACGTGCGGGCCAAGATCGAGCGCGCCGGTGAAGAGCTGAGCAAGCTGAAGGCCAATGCCGAGGCCGCGACCAGCACTGCAACTGTTACTGGTAATGATTCGGTGAAATCGCCGAAAGCCGGGGTTTGATCCAGAGTCGTTGATGAGGCTCACGGCCTCATCGCTGGCAAGCCAGCTCCCACAGGGTTTTGGAGTGTTCACAGGATCTGTGGCATTCAGATAAACCTGTGGGAGCTGGCTTGCCAGCGATGGCGTTATGACTGGAGCAACGCGTTATTGAAAACGCTTGCCCGTTAGCCCGCGCGGAAAATCAGATGATCTTCCCAGTCATCCTCCGCCACGCTGCCTTCGGCGAGCATGCGTCCGGACTGGGAAATCCTTTCGTGGTGCACCGCATCTCGGTCGCCGCACACCAGGTGATGCCATAACGGCAGATCCTTGCCTTCGCTGACCAGTCGATAACCGCAGGTCGGCGGCAGCCATTTGAACTCTTCAGCCTGGCCGGGAGTTAGCTGGATGCAGTCCGGGACAAACTTGATGCGGTTCGGATAATCGCTGCACTGGCAGGTTTTCAGGTCCAGCAGTTTGCAGGCGATGCGCGTGTAATAAACGCTGTTGTCTTCCTCATCCTCAAGTTTTTGCAGGCAGCACAGACCACAGCCGTCGCACAGCGATTCCCACTCCTCCGGATCCAGTTGATCGAGGGTTTTGCGTATCCAGAACGGTTCGACTTTGGCGGCCATGGCTCAAGCATCAACATCAGGTGGTGAAAAGGCGCCAGTCTAGTGCCCAAGGCCCTGCGGGCCAAGCGCTGGCGACTGCCGGTTGCACTGCACTTGTCAGTTTTTGTGGCAGCGCGTAGCTTTGCCAGTCGCAGGAGCCTTGCCCGGGAGCCATTAATGCTCGACCGCGTTGCATCCCGGTGAACTGCCATGGCTCGGGAAACCCCATCGTTCAGCGCAACTGATCCCGCCGGGTTTTCATTCGAATTTCTTACTCAAACGTCGCAAGGAATCTCTTGATGAGTGCCAACACTCGCGTTGCCGATTACGCCATTCACCCACAGTTCACCGATCGCTGGTCGCCTCGCGCCTTCACCGGCGAAGCGATCCCGAAAGAAACCCTGCTGAGTTTCTTCGAAGCCGCGCGCTGGGCGCCTTCGGCTTACAACTCGCAGCCGTGGCGCTTTCTCTATGCGCGCCGCGACACGCCGAACTGGGAACGTTATCTGGGCCTGCTGAATGAGTTCAACCGTAGCTGGGCGCAGCACGCTTCGGCACTGGTGATCGTGATTTCGAAGAGCACCTTCACCGCTCCGGGCGCCACTGAAGAAACTCCGGCGCTGTGGCACACCTTCGACACGGGTTCGGCGTGGGGCCATCTGGCGCTGCAAGCGAGCATCAGCGGCTGGCACACCCACGGCATGGCTGGCTTCGATCAGGAACTGACCCGCAAGGAGCTGAACATTCCTGAAGGTTACGCGCTGCACGCGGCGGTTGCCGTTGGCAAACTGGGTGACAAGGCAACCCTCGCGGATTACCTGCAAGCGCGCGAAGAGCCGAGCCCGCGTCGCCCGCTGAGTGAAATGGCGGCTGAAGGCGATTTCACCCTCTAAAAGCAAAAGATCGCAGCCTGCGGCAGCTCCTACAGTGCACATATTCCCCTGTAGGAGCTGCCGCAGGCTGCGATCTTTTGATGTCAACTCAGTAGCCGCGGGTGAAATCCACTTCACCACGCAACGCTTCACCTGCCTGATACGCCTTCAAATTGTCGACGAACAACTGCACCATCAACGCCGGCGAAGTCGGTGCCGAGCTGTGGCCGGTGAGCAGCAAGCCCCACGCTGTCCAGAACGGGTGACGTTGCGGCAGTGGCTCCTGACGGCAGACGTCGATCACCGCGCCCGCCAGATGACCTTCCTTCAGGGCCTCCACCAGATCCGCATCGACCACTGCCACGCCACGCCCGACATTGATGAACAACCCGGTCGGCTTGAATTGCTTGAACAGCGCCGCGTCGTAGATATCGTGGGTGTGTTCGGTATTGGGCAGCAGGTTGACCACGTAATCCACTTCGCCCACCAGTCGCGGCAGATCCGCCATTGAGCCGACCTCGACAAACGGCGCCTGCTCGCGGGCACTACTGGCGATGCCGTACAGCTCAACGCCGAACGGCAGCAGAAACTGCGCCACGCTCTGGCCGATGTCGCCGGTGCCGACGATCAGCACTTTGCGCCCGACCAGACTCTGACCGGTGCGGTTGTCCCATTTACGCTCGACCTGGCTGACCAGCCGTGCCAGCACTTCGCGTTCGTGGCCGAGCATGTAGGTCAGCACGTATTCAGCCATCACCTGGCCAAAAATCCCCACCGCGCGGGTCAAGCGATAATCCCGGCAGAGGCCGTCGGCGAGCAGCGGTGTGATGCCGGCCCAGGTCGATTGCAGCCATTGCGGTTGATGCCCTTGGCGCAACAAGGTCGCGAGCAAATCCGGCTGTCCCAGCCACACCGGGCAGTCGGCAGCCAGTTGAGCCAGTTCAGCGGAGTCGCCACTGGTCAGCACTTCGAGCTCCGGCGCTGCCTGTTGCAGCAGCCGGGCGTATATCGCGTGGTCGTGTTCAGCAATCAGAACGCGCATCTTCAAACCTTTCGCAAATCGTGCAGATGGCCACCACATTCATCGCGGCCATCGCGTTAAAAACAGTTCCAGGGTTAACGAGGCCCAGGACAGGGCCTCGCCGATCACATTGGGTCGTTGCGGCGCAACAACTCTTCGGGCAAGTGCTCGATGTACTCGTCCTCGGCGGGTGGCATTTGCAGGTGATAGCCCTGCTTGTCGAGGTTTTCCAGCACCACGACGATGTCTTCGCTAGCCAGTTTGCGCTCGGGCGACAGCACCAGATTGAACGAGTGTTTCGGCTTGCCGAACGCCAGCATCAGGGCTTCCGGCACACGCTCAAGCTCATCGCTCTTGAGCACATAAAGGTACATGCCGCTGCGTTTCGAGCTTTGGTAAATGGAGCAAATACGTTTCAAGGCTGTTCTCCGGCGGTGGCCAGGCTGTCGAGCAGCTTCTGGCCCATGAGTTCGCGGCGCCAGCCACGCAGCGACTCAGGCAATTGGTAAGGACCCTCGGGGTAGCCGCTTTTGACCAGGGCTTCGAGGGTTTTCTTGCGCAGCATCAGTTCCGGGGCGATATCCAGGCGCTCAGCTTCGGCCTGACCGAGGGCGCGCAGTTGCTTGATCAGCGCAGCCGCTTCGATCGGCAACGGCTCCGGAACAGCCGGAGGCCACTGATCAGGGCCCACACTGCCAGAGCGCTTGATCAGATCAAGCAGAAATTCGCCGTCCTGACGCACGGTACGCGGGTGCATGTCTTCGATCTTGCCCAGCGCACCAAGGGAATCCGGTTGCGTGCGGGCCAGCGGCCATAGCGAATGCTCACGCACGATACGGTTGCGCGGCAGGTCGCGGGCACGGGCCTCGCGTTCGCGCCAGGCGCACAGTTCGCGCAGCACGGCCAACTGCGCACGGGACAGTTTCCACGCCAGTTTGGCGTCACGGTAAACCTCGTACGGATCGGTTTCGCGACGCAGGTTGGCGACCAGTTCGGCGCCGTCCTCCAGTACCCAGGCGAACTTGTCGTCAGACAGTTTCGGGCGCAACTGTACGAAAACCTCCGCCAGATGCACGGCATCTTCGGCGGCGTAGCTGATTTGCGTGTCGGACAACGGACGCTGCAACCAGTCGGAGCGAGTCTCGCCCTTCGGCAGTTCGATACCGAGCACTGACTGCACGAGCCGCGAATAACCCATCGAGAACCCGAGATTCAGATAAGCGGCGGCCAATTGCGTGTCGAACATCGGCGCTGGCAGGCTGCCTGTCAGGCGTAACAGGACTTCGAGGTCTTCACTGCAGGCGTGCAGGACTTTGAGCACCGCCGGGTTTTCCAGCAGTGCGGCCAGTGGTTGCCAGGCATTGATGCTCAGCGGGTCAATCAGGTAGGCGCGTTTGCCGTCGCCAACCTGTAACAGGCCGGCAATCGGGTAGAAGGTGTCGACCCGCATGAATTCGGTGTCGATGGCCACGAAAGGCAGCTGCTGCCACTCGGCGCAAAATTGCGCGAGGCTTTCGTTGTCGCGAATCCAGTGAATATCGATGGCCACACGGCTCTCCCTTGAAGAATGGCGCGCAGTATATATCGCCACTGGCGTTTTCCGCGCCTCAACTGGACAAGAGCTTGATGAAATCTCCCGCCTGAAGGAAGAATAGTCTTACAGGGTGAGTCTGCTGGCTCACTCTTTGGCCAACACCCCGTCGATCACCGCGCCACGGCAGCCCGCGAACATGTCCAGATCCTGCTGATACACCGAGCTGTGCACTTCCAGCAGGCCCAGCATCGAATGAAACAGATTGTCCTGGCTCAATGGCTTGTCGCGACTCATTTGCAGGCAATGCGTATCGACCGAGTAGGACTTCTGATAGCTGTCGGAGAACCACGCCAGCATGGCGACATGTTTCTGCTGCTCCGGCGCCAGCATGTAAGGCGTGCCGTGAAGGAACAGGTTGTACTCGCCCAGCGACTCACCGTGATCAGACAGATACAGCATGGCGGTATCGACCTTGTCCTGATTGCTGCGCAACACATCTATCAGACTCGACAGCACATGGTCGGTGTACACCAGCGTGTTGTCGTAACCGTTGACGATACTTTCGCGACTGCAATTGTTCAGCGCATTACTTTCACAGACCGGGGTGAAGTGCTCGTACTCCTTCGGGTAACGCTTGAAGTACTCCGGGCCGTGGCTGCCCATCTGGTGCAATACCAGCACGGTGTCCTTGTCCAGATGATCGATAAAACCTTGCAGGCCTTGCAGGAGAATCTCGTCGCGGCACTCGCTGTTGGCGCACAGCGTCGGGTCTTTCAAGTTGCTGACGTCTTGCACAGTGACGCGATTACAGGTGTCTTTGCAGCCCGACTGATTATCGCGCCAGATCACGTCGATCCCGGCGCGCTTGAGTACGTCCAGCAAACCTTCTTCATTCTTCGCCTTACTGGCGTCGTAGTTCTTGCGGCCCATGTTGGAGAACATGCACGGCACTGAGACTGCCGTTTCCGTGCCGCAGGAATGCACATCGGTAAACGCAATCAGCCCTGCTTCCTTGTCGAGTGTTGGCGTGGTGTCGCGGTCGTACCCCAGAATGCCAAAGTTCTCCGCCCGCGCACTTTCACCCACTACCAATACGGTCAAGGATTTGCGCGGATGATTCTGCAAGGCAACATCGCGCTGGGCGTCCTCGCCGATCTTGACGAATGGCTGCTGCGCAGAAGCGACTTGTTCACGCAGATAGCCGGCCGCCGCGCCGATGTAGTTGCTCGGCACCAGCATCAGGCGCAATTCGTGGTGATTGCGAAACAAGGATGACAAACCCTGGTAGTTGGCCAGCGCCACCCCACCGATGACCGCCACTGAGGCGAAACTCACAATAACCTTGCTGAACAACTCGCGGTGCCAACGGCGGTAGTCGACCGGAACTTTCCACAACAACCAGGACGGCAGAACACCCAAAAAGACTATGTAAGCGAGCAACTTGAAAGAGAGCAAGTCGCGAACTTCGGTGACATTGGTTTCAGCGAAGTTACGTAACATTCCTGCATCGATCAACACACCATATTGGCTCATGAAATATGCCACGCCGGCGCTGATCAGGAACATCAACGTCAGTACGGGTTTCAATACTCGGCGAAACGCCAGGAAGGTCAGCACAATGTTGAAGGCCGCGAAGATCATCACCCCGAAAGCAACGCGCATGGCAATGCCCTTGCCATCCGCCGAGGTAATCGCGAACAGGTGCTGCCAAAGCACAAAGTTGAATCCAGCTAAAAAAAACGCACTGGCACACAACGTCACCCATTCCGGGCGCACGGCTTTTAACTTCAACATGGTTAGGGATATTCCTGAAGAGAAGTGCCATCGCCAATTGTGAAAAGTTCATTGACTCAGACAGCACAAACTTTAAGCAGGCAACCATCAATTTTTTGTGAAAAAGAAGCCAACGAATAGTTGGTTGATGGCTATACGCCAAAACTTGCGAAGTATTTGCGAATGATTCAGGTCTGGTTCAGCGAATCGCAGGATCTTCCTGTAGGAGCTGCCGAAGGCTGCGATCTTTTGATCTTTTTTTGCAAAAGATCGCAGCCTTCGGCAGCTCCTACAGGGGATCGCGGGGTTATTGGATTTTTAGGTGGGGTCGTGGATTTTCTGGTTTGCCCCAGTCAGGTGAGTGCGCGCCTAATCGTCAGCCTTCGGTTTTAAGGTCTGAAAATGGAAAACGTCCGCATCACCGCGCGCCCCGCAACCTGGCTGATGCTCGGCATCGTCTTGGTCGGCCTTAACCTGCGCCCATCGATGGCGGCAATCGGACCATTGTTATCTGCGATACGTGGCGATATTGCGTTGAGTTTCAGCGTCGCCTCGCTGCTGACGATGCTCCCTGTCATGGCCATGGGATTGGCGATGTTTTTCGCAATGGGCATCAGCCAGCGCCTCGGCGAGCAACGCACGGTACTGATGTCGCTGGTCATCATTGGCCTGGCGACCGTGGCACGCCTGTTTGTTGATTCGGCCGCCGAGCTGATTGTCAGTGCCGTGCTCGCCGGGTTCGGAATCGCACTGATTCAGGCCTTGATGCCAGCGTTCATCAAATCGCGTTTTCCCGACAACGTAGCGCTGTGCATGGGCCTGTATGTGACCTCGATCATGGGCGGCGCGGCCATCGCCGCCTCGTTTGCACCACTGGTCATGTCACGCACGGGCAGTTGGCGCGTCGGTCTGGCGATATGGGCAGGGCTGGCATTGCTGGCATTGTTGTTCTGGTGGGCACAGCGCGCGAATACGCCTCGGGCCCCGGCGCCAGTTGTAAGAAAACAATCCTTCGTCACACATTCCCGCGCCTGGTTACTCGCGATCTTCTTCGGCCTGGGGACAGCGTCCTACACGTGCGTTCTCGCCTGGCTCGCGCCGTACTACGTCGAAAAAGGCTGGAGCGAACAAAACGCCGGGCTGTTGTTAGGTTTTCTGACCGCCATGGAGGTGATTTCCGGTCTGGTAGTGCCCGCCATCGCCAATCGCAGCCGTGATCGTCGTGTGGTGCTGACGGTGCTTCTCGGGCTGATCATCGGCGGCTTCTATGGACTGATCCTCAGCCCGCAATACCTCAGCCTGTTGTGGCCGTGCCTGCTGGGGCTGGGGATTGGCGGTGTGTTTCCGATGAGTCTGATCGTCTCGCTCGACCATCTCGACAACCCGCAGCGCGCCGGAGGTCTGACCGCCTTCGTCCAGGGAATCGGCTATCTGATTGCCGGGCTCTCGCCACTGCTGGCCGGGATGATCCGCGATCATCTGGGCAGCTTCGAATGGGCGTGGTGGTCACTGACCGCAGTGATGGTGGTCATGCTTGTCATGGTGCGGCGTTTCGATCCCCGGCATTACGCACGACAGTTTCATTGATCGGCTAGAGGCTTCTGGCCATGTTTCAGCGGTTTGATTGATGACGTCGTGTTGCTAAAACTTTCTGTCCCACAACTGTCCGTGAAATGTCCTACAAGGCTTTGTCCTGGCACCATCGTTCCGTTAGGATCGTTCGCACACGTTTGCGCGTATTCAGCGCAAGGAGCACAGCGAGACAGTACGGATGCTGAACAGTAACTTGCTTCGAAAACTCGACATGCAGGATCTCATGGTGTTTGTCGCCGTGTACGAGCAGAGCAGCGTCACCGATGTTTCGGAAACGCTGTTTGTCAGTCAGTCCACCGTCAGTTATTGCCTGAAAAAACTGCGCACCAGTTTCGAAGACGAGCTATTCATCAACACTCGCACGGGCATGCGCCCCACCTACAAGGCCTGCAGCATGTACGGCCATGTGCAGAAGATTCTTGAAAGTATCAACCTGTGCCACGCCGGCGCCCCGGTGTTCAACCCGACCCAGCAAGCGGTCACGTTCAACATCTGCGCCCCGGAATACTTCGAGCAATTGATTCTGCCGCGCCTGTTGAAACGTTTCGACTTCGATGACTTGCCGGTAATGGTCAACATGCACAAGTTCGAAACTGACGTCCCGGCCGACGAATTGCGCGACGGCAGCCTCGATCTGGTGATCAGTTTCGGCCCCAACTTTCACCGCCACCACACTGACCTGAAATCGCGAATGCTGCTGGAGGATGACCTGGTCTGCGTCTTCGACAAACGCGCCACGCCACTGGAGCCGCGCCTGAGCCTGCAAGCGTTCACCGAGCGGCGGCATGTGTTCCCGACACCCTGGATGTCCACCACCAATATGGTCGACGGCTGGCTGGCGCGGCAGGCACAAAAACGCCAGATCGTCGCGCGTTCGAACAGTTACAGCGCCGCATTGAAGATGATCACCGGCACCGACTTCATCCTCACCCTGCCCCGGCGCATCCAGCGTTTACTCACCAACGACGCGGTGTTTAATCACTGTGAGGCGCCCAATGGCCTGCCGGGATTCACCCTCGATATGCAATGGAGCCAAAACGCCGATCAGGACAGCGCCAACGTGTGGCTACGCGAGCAAGTGATCAAGGTGTGCAGCGAGCTGGAAGCAGGCTAACTAAACACCGATGGCGGTTTTACTGTAGGACTCGCGGTCGATATCCAACAGCTCCACACACAACTGCACCTCGACGCCGGCCGGCCATTCGCAAAGTTCCTGCAACACCGCCAGCAGACTTTGCGACAGCTGCTTCTTGGTCTCGGCCGAACGACCGCTGAGCAGCGCCAGCTTCACATGCACAAACGCCCGCTCGCCCATGGCCGTGCCGACCTTGAAGGTTTCAACCTTTACCGCACGGCTCTTGATATCGAACTCCGCGGCGAACTGACCGGAACCCACCAACGTGTTGTTTAGCCGGATCAACGCGAGGTCGGCGTTCAACTGCGGCAGGTTGGCGGTGTATTCCATGTGCAGGTGTGGCATGGGGATGCTCCAGTCAGTGGGGTGAAAGTTCGTACATATAACACAGACGGCTTAATGCAAATCCTTGTAGGAGCTGCGGCACGCTGCGATCTTTTGATTCTGCTTTTCAAATATCAAGATCAAAAGATCGCAGCGTGCCGCAGCTCCTACAGGGGTACCGCGCAGTGACCGCGCGATAACGAAGGGCAGAGATTTTTTGTCACGCCGGGGTCAGGGGGCGCTCACTCATGAACGCTTCAAGCCGCGAGCGCAACCAGCGCTCGGCCGGGTCGCTGTCGACGTGGCTGAGCCAGACCATCGACAGGTCCAGTGTCGGCGTCTTGAACGGGAACGGTTCCTTGAACAGCAACCCGGAGGTCGCCATGGCTGCGGCGGTGTAATCCGGCAGGCTGGCGATCAGGTCAGTACCGGCCAACAGCGCCGGCAACGCGCTGTATTGCGGCACCGACAGCACCACCTGACGGGTACGGCCAAGTTCTGCCAGCCACTCATCGGCGAAGCCGCTGACGTTGGCCGTGTGGGACACCAGCACATGCGGGCGCGCGCAGTACTCATCGAGGGTCAGCGGTGTATCGGAGGCGTCGGCACGCAGGATGCTCGGCTGAATGTGCCGCAGCAGTTTGCGTTTGGCATTGGCCGGCAGGCCACGGGTCTGGCTGATGCCAACGGTGATGTCGCCGGCAGCGAGCAAATCGGGAATCCGCCAGTAATCGACGTGCTGCACAACGAACACCACGTTCGGCGCTTCCTGACGCAGCGCGCGCAACAGCGGCGGCAGCAGACCGAACTCGACGTCATCAGACAGGCCGATGCGGAAGGTCATGGTGCTCACCGCCGGATCGAAATCGCGGGTCAGGCTCAGCGCCACTGACAGCGAATCCAGCGCAGGCTTGAGGTGGCGAAAGATGTCTTCGGCGCGGGCCGTCGGCTCCATACGGTGGCCAACGCGAATAAACAACGGATCGTTGAGCATCGTGCGCAAGCGATTGAGCGCCGAGCTGATGGTCGGCTGGCCGAGAAACAGCTTCTCCGCCGCGCGGGTCACGTTGCGTTCGAGCATCAAGGTTTCGAACACCACCATCAGGTTGATGTCGGCCTTGCGTAGTTCATTGCGGTTCATCCATTGCCCCCTGCTCCCCAAACTGGCAGGCAGTGTAGAAAGGCCTGGGGGGCGGCGTCCATCGCCATGATGCGTCGGTCCACCGGCAGGCGATTCAAACCCGGCCAGATGACCAACTCAAGATCGAGCAACTGACGAAAAAACCTCATGGGTGCGCGGAAAAGTCTGTGGAAAAAAGACGCCATACAGCCGATCAACCGAACACACCAGACGCTCTGGCTCAAGCCCTTCAGAAACATCCGTGAACGATTGGAAACAAATGTCCGATGGCCAAAAAAACCGCCTGCGCTAGGCTTGCGTCGATGCGCCACACAGGCTGTCGCACGTATTAATCGCATGGAGCGAACTGAATGTATTTCGAGATTTACAGGCAATCCAGAGGCACCCCCACTACAGGCAAAGGCCAATGGCGCTGGAGGCTGCGCGCAGGCAATCACGAGACCATCGCCAGCGGCGAGTCGTATGTGAACAAGGCGGATTGTTTACACGTGATCGAGTTGATCAAGGGTGCGCAGGGGGATACACCGGTCAAGGAAATTTAACCGCGAGAGTCACCGCGCGACACCGTCCTACAGCCCTTTCCTTTTTTGCTTGAACGACTGGCGGGCCTCCTTTCCTCTCCTACGCTCTGCGGCGGATGGGGCAATTTGGTCCTGTTTCACCTGATCACTCAAATTCAAAAGGAGCTACACAATGGCTAGAGATAAAGCAAAAGACGACAAGCACTTCAACTGCACCCAACCGCATGAAACCGACTACGTCGCCGGCCTGTACCCACACGCCCAGGAGGAAGTCAGAAACCTCCTCGCCTCGGCGTGTAAGGACAAGTCGCTGCATAACTCGACGCATAAGGAAGTTTATGAGCTGATCGAATTGAAGCTGGGGCACTCGCAGCCGTGAGTGGACCGCCAAAGGGTCTGATGTAGACCCTGCTGAAATGCAAAGCCCCACAGGTTCGTCCTGAGGGGCTTTTTCTGCGTTTGATAAAACGGCGTCGGCAGATGCAGGAGCAGGTCTTGATGGCCTGTACCAAAAACGAAAAAGCCCCGTAGATTTTCATCTACGGGGCTTTTCTATGTATGGCGGAGAGATAGGGATTCGAACCCTAGGTACCGGTGAAGGTACAACGGATTTCGAATCCGTCCCATTCGGCCACTCTGGCATCTCTCCAACGGCGCGCATCATAACAACACTTTTACCGAAAGCAAACCCTCTTTCGAAAAAATCTGCGTGCTATCAGATGCTTGCGTCGATTAAAGCGGTACGCCCAGACGATTGGCGACTTCTTCGTAGGCTTCGATAACGTCACCGAGGCCTTGGCGGAAGCGGTCTTTGTCCATCTTCTTCTTGGTGTCCTTGTCCCACAGACGGCAGCCGTCCGGGCTGAACTCGTCGCCCAGGACGATGGAGCCGTCGCTGAATACGCCGAATTCAAGCTTGAAGTCGACCAGCAGCAGGCCGGCGTCGTCGAACAGTTTGCTCAGGACTTCGTTGACCTTGAGCGACAGTTCTTTCATGCGAACCAGTTGCTCGGCGGTGCCCCAGCCGAATGCCACAACGTGGGATTCGTTGATGAACGGGTCGCCCTTGGCGTCGTCCTTCAAGAACAGTTCGAAGGTGTACGGATTGAGCTTGATGCCCTCCTCCACACCCAAGCGCTTGACCAGGCTGCCCGCAGCGTAGTTACGCACGACGCATTCGACCGGGATCATGTCCAGCTTCTTCACCAGGCACTCGTTGTCGCCCAGCAGTTTGTCGAATTGGGTCGGAATGCCGGCCGCTTCGAGCTTCTGCATGATGAAGGCGTTGAACTTGTTGTTCACCATGCCTTTGCGGTCGAGCTGTTCGATACGCTTGCCGTCGAACGCCGAAGTGTCGTTGCGAAACAGCAGGATCAAGCGGTCAGCGTCGTCGGTCTTGTAAACCGATTTGGCTTTGCCGCGGTAGAGTTCTTCACGTTTTTCCATGATGGGCTCCGCTTGCTAAGTAGGTGGGCTAGGCGATGTGGCGCCAGTCGAGCCCTGAATCTTGATCGGCCAGTTGCAGCCAGTCCGGGTCGCACCCAAGGGTGTCGACAAAACATTGTCGGGCCAGCTGCGGCAAGTTGTTCTTGCTGCTCAGATGAGCCAGGACCAGATGTTGCAGCCCCTGCCAACCCAGCTCCGACACCAGGAATGCCGCCTGATGGTTGTTCAAATGTCCCAGCTCGCCGCCCACCCGCTGCTTGAGAAAGTACGGATAGTGACCACGGGCCAGCATGTCACGGCAATGGTTGGATTCGATCATCAACGCATCGAGATCCCGATAACCCTCCAGCACCCGCTCGCAGTAGGAACCCAGGTCGGTCAGCAGGCCGAAGCGCCGCTGCTCGATGTCACTGAATACATACTGGGTCGGTTCCTGCGCATCATGGGCCACGGCAATGACCCCGATGTTCAGTGCACCGATCTGCAGTTGCTCGCCGCCGGCCAGAAAGCCTGCGGGTTCAATCGGTTTGCGCATCCCGCGCAGTGTGCCGCGACTGAGGTAGACCGGCAGATTGTAACGCCGAGACAGTAAACCCACGCCATGCACGTGGTCGGCATGTTCGTGGGTTACGAGTATCGCGCTCAGTTGCGCCGGGTTTACACCCAGGCGCAACAGGCGTTTTTCGGTTTCCCGCAGGGAAAAACCACAATCCACCAGCACATACGTATCAGCACTGGCGATCAGCGTGCCGTTCCCTTGGCTACCGCTGCCGAGAACGGCAAAACGCATGTGATCAGCCCAGGTTGTCCTGAATGACGCTCAACACTTTGCGCGCCACATCGGCAGGCGCAACGGTGTTGATGTTTTTCTCGACGGTGACCTGAATGTTCTCGCCAACCTTGCTCAGGCGAACCTGATAACGCTCGGCACGGGCTTCAACTTCTTCCTTGCTCGGCGCGCTGCCGAACAGGCTGCTGAAGAAACCAGGCTTGTCGTCTTTCTTCTCGGCTTTTTCGGCCAGGTTGATGTAGTACAGGCCCAGGCTGCGGTTGATGTCTTCAACGCGCCATTCGCCTTGCTCCAGTGCGCGACCAACGCTCGACCAGGCACGGTCAAGGTCGGTACCGACGTTCAACACCGGGTTACCGCTGCCGTCTTCGTTGAGACTGACGCGGCTCGGGGTATCGAAATCACGGGACGCCAACATCGACACCGAACCGCCCTTCTCGGAGATACGGCTCATGCTCGCGAGCATGTCGTCGACCAGAGCGGCGTCCAGACCCGTGTTGACCGAACGGTTGGTGAAGGCCACGTCGGCGCTGCTGCCGGCAGGACGCTCGGCGCTGACCACGTAGATTTCACTGGTGTTACGCTGCACGCCGGGCTCGATCCGCACACGAACGCGGGTTTCGCTGTCGGTGCTGACGCCGGCTGCGCTCAGGCGCTTGGCCATTGCTGCCGACAGCTCGTCGGAATGCTGCCAGGTAGTGGTGAATTCGCCGGTTTGTGGACGCTGTTCATCCAGACGGAAACCGTTGTCCTGGAAGAACTGCACAGCCACTGGCCAGACTTCGGCCGGTGGATGCTGGGCCACGACCCAACGGGTATCGCCACTCTTCTGCAGCGAGTAGTCGCTGGCATCGGCAACGGCCGACAACGGCTGAGGACGCGGAACCACGTACTCGCCCTTGGCGGTGTCGTCAGCGACGTTGCGCGGGATCGGCAACAGCGGATCCAGACGCTTGGATGTGCTGACATCCGCTGGCAGTTGCATCGGTGCAGTCTGTTGCGCTTGCAGGTAATCGCTACCACGGTCGCGGAAATAACCTTCCGGCCCCCAGACCCATCCGCAGCCACTGGTGCTGGAGATAATCAAGGCAAGTGCGGAAAGTCCGGCCATTCGCTTCATGCGTTGTACTTCCTCAATTAAACCAGGACGCTGCACTGGCGCAGGGCCGAGCGAAGCGTTTCATGACAAGGAGTGCTCAGCCAGGTGAGTGGCAGGCGGATGCCTTCGTGCATCAGGCCCATTTCAACCAAAGCCCATTTCACCGGAATCGGGTTGGCTTCGATGAACAGGTCTTTGTGCAGCGGCATCAGTTTTTCGTTGATGGCCCGTGCGGTCTCGGCGTCGCCCTTGAGCGCGGCCTCGCACAGATCAGCCATTTCGCGCGGAGCGACGTTGGCAGTAACCGAGATATTGCCCTTGCCGCCCAGCAGGATCAGTTCGACGGCGGTCGGGTCATCGCCGGACAGCACGATGAAGTCCTTGCTCACGCCATCGATGATCGCTTTGGCACGAACCAGGTCGCCGGTGGCTTCCTTGATGCCGATGATGTTCGGCACGGTGGACAGGCGAATCACGGTCTCGGCCTGCATGTCGCAAGACGTGCGGCCAGGAACGTTGTAGAGAATCTGTGGAATGTCGACCGATTCGGCGATGTGTTTGAAATGCTGATACAAGCCTTCCTGAGTCGGCTTGTTGTAGTACGGAACGACCAGCAGGCAGGCATCGGCACCGGCTTCTTTGGCGTTGCGGGTCAGCTCGACGGCTTCGCGAGTCGAGTTGGCGCCAGTGCCGGCGATGACCGGAATACGGCCTGCAACCTGTTTGACCACGGCTTTGATGACGGCGATGTGTTCTTCTACATCAAGGGTTGCCGACTCGCCGGTAGTACCGACCGCGACAATGGCATGGGTGCCGTTCTTGAGGTGGAAGTCCACGAGTTTGCTGAGGCTGTCCCAGTCAAGACGCCCTTGTGCATCCATGGGAGTGACCAGTGCCACCATACTGCCCGCAATCATGAAACCGCTCCTGCCGGAAAAAGAGAGCGGTAATGGTACTGGCGCCAAGATGCTTGCACAAGCAAAGTACTGCGCTGCCGCCATTCCCCTTGGCGCCGCTTTTCGCTACCCTTCAGACTTTGATCGGTACTGATCAGCTTGTACGCCGGGTTTCAGCCTCCCTTTTCGGCCTCCCAGGCCCCGTTCCAGCGTCGCATCGACGCGCTCCCGTTGAGTGGAGCGAGCCGCGAGCGCTTGCCGGGGCTTTCTGAACGGACAGCCTTAATGGGCACACGGGCACTCTGCGGCGATCAACGCCCGTAAACCTACCGACCGCTCATCGCTTTAGGAATGCTGCATGTCCACCCCCACAGTTCGCGAACAATTCCTTGTCATCAGTGCCCTCGGCGCCAACCCCATGGAGCTGACTAACGTCCTGTGCCGCGCCAGCCATGAAAATCGCTGCGCCGTGGTTACATCCCGTCTGACCCGCCATGGCGAGTGCAGCGCACTGATTCTCGAAGTCTCTGGCAGCTGGGACGCCCTCGCGCGCCTGGAAGGCAGCCTGTCAGGTCTTGCCAAGAAGCACGCCTTTACCGTCAACGTGGTGCGCAGCGCACCACTGGAGAACCGTCCGCAGGCGCTGCCATACGTGGCTTACGTCAGCTCGGCGTATCGTCCGGACATCATCAATGAGCTGTGCCAGTTCTTCATGGATCACAACGTCGAACTGGAAAACCTGACGTGCGACACGTATCAGGCACCACAGACCGGCGGCACCATGCTCAACGCCACCTTCACCGTGACCCTGCCGGCCGGCACCCAGATCAGTTGGCTGCGTGATCAGTTCCTGGATTTCTCTGACGCGATGAACCTGGATGCGCTGATCGAACCTTGGCGTCCACAGAACCCAATGTAAGGAAGTTTTCATGGCTGTTGTCATCGACCAACCGGTTGCAGATTTCGAAGCACCTGCCACCAGTGGGCAAACCGTCAGCCTTTCTGCCCTGAAGGGCAAGCAAGTGGTGATCTACTTCTATCCGAAGGACAGCACCCCGGGCTGCACCACCGAGGGCCAGGGCTTTCGTGACCAGTACGCGGCGTTCAAGGCTGCCAACACGGAAATCTTCGGCATCTCCCGCGATAGCCTGAAGTCCCACGAGAACTTCAAGGGCAAGCAGGAATTTCCGTTCGAGCTGATCAGCGACAAGGACGAGGCCGTCTGCCAGTTGTTCGACGTGATCAAGCTCAAGAAGCTTTACGGCAAGGAATACCTGGGCGTTGATCGCAGCACTTTCCTGATTGATAAGGACGGCGTGCTGCGCCAGGAATGGCGGGGCGTGAAAGTGCCGGGGCATGTTGATGCTGTTTTGGCTGCTGCTGAAGCGCTGAATAAAGCCTGAAGATCAAAAGATCGCAGCCTGCGGCAGCTCCTACATTTTCGATGTTAGATCGCATATTTTGCGGCGACACCGAAAACTGTAGGATCTGCCGCAGGCTGCGATCTTTTGCTTTAAAGCACCGGCGCCACCACCCGCTCCTTGCGCGACGCTGTTGCCTTCAGGCTTTTTTCAACCAGTAACGGTAGACGCCTGCTTCGTCTTCTTCGCGCAGCAGCGTATGCCCGGCCAACTTGGCAAAGGTGCGAAAGTCGCGCTGGGAGCCCGCATCGGTGGCGATCACCTTTAGCACCGCGCCGCTTGCAAGCTTGTTGAGTTCCATTTTTGCCTTGAGCAACGGCAACGGACAGTTCAGGCCGCTGGCGTCCAGCTCTGCGTCATGGGCTACAGCGTCAGTCATTGCGTCACTCCGGATCAGGTCAGTCGAGCAGCCTAGAATATCTGGTCGCAAGCCCGGTGTCCGGCTACAGTAAGGTCTTTGTCTTCTAAGGCTTTGTGCATGACTTTTCTGCGCCCTACCCTGCTGACGCTCGCTTGCCTGCTCGCCTCACCAGGCTTTGCCGACGATCTGCCGTCACTCGGCGACGCCAGTTCTGCCATTGTCTCGCCACAACAGGAATACCAGCTCGGTCGCGCCTGGCTGGCCATGTTGCGCAGCCAGGTTTCACAGCTCAATGATCCGCAACTCAAAGACTACGTCGAATCCAGCGTTTACAAGCTGGTGGAGACCAGCCAGGTCAGCGACCGACGCCTGGAGTTCATCCTGATCAACAGCCCGCAGCTCAACGCCTTCGCGGCACCGGGTGGCGTGGTCGGGGTCAACGGTGGCTTGTTCCTCAACGCACAGACCGAGGGCGAATACGCTTCGGTGCTGGCTCACGAATTGGCTCACTTGTCGCAACGCCACTTTGCGCGCGGCGTCGAAGCTTCGCAACGCATGCAAGTACCGATGATGGCGGCGCTGCTAGCCGGTATTGTGATTGCAGCGGCCGGTGGCGGTGACGCCGGGATCGCGACCATTGCCGGTACTCAGGCAGCGGCGCTTCAGGAGCAGCGGCGGTTCTCCCGCCAGAACGAGCAGGAGGCCGACCGTATCGGCATCCTCAACCTGGAAAAGGCCGGATACGACCCACGCTCAATGCCAACCATGTTCGAGCGCTTGATGCGTCAATATCGCTTCGATGCCAAACCACCGGAATTCCTGCTGACTCACCCGGTGACCGAATCGCGTATCGCCGACACCCGCAACCGCGCCGAACAGGCCAGGCCCGGCGGCATCGAAGATACCAAGCGTTATCAGTTGATCCGCGCCCGCGTGCAGTTGATCTACGAAGAGACACCAGGACTGGGCGCCAAGCGTTTCCGTGCGCAACTGGACGAGAACCCTCAAAACGACGTGGCCCGCTATGGTCTGGCCATCGCGCAGATCAAGGGCGGTCAGTTGAACGAGGCGCGGGAGAACCTCAAACAGTTGCTGACCAAAGCGCCGAACGAGATCATCTACAACCTCGCTCAGGTCGATCTGGACATCACCAACAATCGCCTGTCCGATGCCCAGTCGCGTGTCGACCGAATGCTCACGCAATACCCCGGCAACTATCCACTGAATCAGGTTCGCGTCGATCTTCTGCTCAAGCAGAACCGCGCGGCCGATGCCGAAAAAGCGCTGGAGGGATTGCTCAAGACTCGCCCGGATGATCCGGATGTCTGGTATCAGGTTGCCGAAACCCGTGGCTTGTCTGGCAACATCATTGGCCTGCACCAGGCGCGCGCCGAATACTTTGCCTTGGTCGGCGATTACCGTCAGGCGATCCAGCAACTGGATTTCGCCAAGCGCAAGGCTGGCAGCAACTTCCCGCTGTCCTCGCGGATCGATGCCCGCCAGCGCGAACTGATGGAGCAGGAGCGCATGGTCAAGGACATGATGGGCTGACGCTTCGTCGCGATGAAAAAGCTTCAGGCATAAAAAAACCGCCTCTTTCGAGGCGGTTTTTTATTTACCGCTCAATCCGGATTATTCAGCCAGTTTGAAGGTGATGAAGCTCGCACGGCCTTGACGCAGAACGCGCATCGACACCGAACGGTTCTTCGGCAGCGCCTTGGCGATCTCGGCGAACTCCTTGCTGGAGCCGATGGCCTGGTTGTTCAGGTGAGTGATGACATCACCTGGTTGCAGACCGATCAGGGCAGCAGGACCGTCCTGAACTTCCTTGATCACCACACCACCTTTGAGGTCGTAGGTTTTCTTCTGTTCAGCAGTCAGCTCGGCCACGGCAACGCCGAGGCGGTTGCTGCTGGTTTCAGCACCAGACTTCGGCAGCGCATCCAGCTCTTTTTCTTCATCCGGGATCGCGCCTACCGTCAGCTCGACGTTTTTGCGCTTGCCTTCACGAATCACTTCCAGATTGGCTTTGGCGCCAGACTTCAGTGCGCCAACCAGATGCGGCAAATCGGCAGACATGACGATCGGTTGACCGTTCATGCTCAGGATCACGTCGCCCACTTGCAGACCGCCCTTGGCAGCCGGACCGTCATCCTGAATCTGTGCAACCAGCGCACCGGCCGGTTTATCCAGACCGAACGATTCGGCCAGATCCTTGTTCACTTCCTGGATGACCACACCCAGCCAGCCGCGGCTGACCTTGCCACCGCTCTTCAGTTGATTGGAAACGTCCATCGCCACATCGATAGGGATCGCGAACGACACACCCATGAAGCCGCCGGAACGGGTGTAGATCTGCGAGTTGATCCCGACCACTTCACCGTTCAGGTTGAACAGCGGGCCACCGGAGTTGCCCGGGTTGATCGGCACGTCGGTCTGAATGAACGGCACGTAGTTTTCGTTCGGCAGGCTGCGGCCAACGGCGCTGACGATGCCTTGAGTAACGGTGTGGTCAAAGCCGAATGGCGAACCGATTGCCACCACCCACTGGCCAGCTTTCAAATCCTGAGACTTGCCGAGTTTGAGTACCGGCAGATCCTTCCCTTCGATTTTCAGCAGGGCCACGTCGGAACGCGGATCGGTGCCGACCAGTTTGGCTTTCATTTCGCTGCGATCAGCCAGACGGACGAGAATTTCATCGGCATCGGCAATCACGTGGTTATTGGTCAGGATGTAGCCATCCGGAGAAATGATGAATCCCGAACCCAGCGACTGCGCTTCACGCTGACGATCGCCACGCGGCGAACGCTGCTGAGGTGGCATGCCGCGTTCGAAGAACTCGCGCAGCATTGGCGGCAAGCCTTCAAGATCAGGCATCTGCTGGTTAACTTTGCGATCCGGCAGTTTCTGCGTGGTACTGATGTTCACCACGGCCGGCGAAGCCTGTTCGACCAGTTGGGTGAAATCAGGCAGATCGGCCGCTTGCGCAGCAGGGATCGCCTGACCGAGCAACAGCACGGTGGCGAAAATGGACAGATAAGACTTCAAGCTAGGTATCGACATACAGCTCCCGTTACGACGAGCAGGGTTAAGCGATATGGAGCAAGGAACACCGGAAACCACAGTCCGGCATTTTTGTTCCGGGAACAACAAACAAGGCCAGAGCCGTGAGGCTCTGACCTATAAAAAACTTTTGGGGTATTTGCAAATGAAAATGCTCAGCAAACATTTCCAGGTCTCGACGACGAAGTGGAAATGAATGGAATCAGCTCACTGCTTGCTGGTTGCAGAGACATCTTGATTACGCATCGACAGCGCGATTCGTTCGGCGGTGCCCATCGGAATCTCTCCGACAACCGTCACCATTATCTCGCCTTCGGGTGTAGTCAGGCGTCGGGAAACCGCGACAGTCGGACCTAACTGGGTCCGGGTGTCGGTAACAGTCGCGCCGTTCAAAGGCTCGAGAAAAACCGAAAAACGCGCCAGACCATCGTCATACATCAGGCTGCTAACCTGAGTCTTGGTTTGCGGATCTTTATGGGACGTGCTGCTGGTCAGTTCGAAACCCGGCGGTAGCCAGTCCGAATGCCACATCTGAGCGGTCTTGGCGGCAGAGGCCTTGTCACTGTCAAGGTTAATAACCTTGCAGTCGGCGTGTGCCAGCAAGTCTTTATCCGTCGGGACATCGTCAGTATCAAGGCTGGTGAACTGGAAACGTTCGAGCAATTGCCCCTTGTCGTTCAACAGCAACGACTTCAGCGGCAAACCGGTCTGCTTGTCCAGGTGCAACTCAAAACCGTAACGGTGCTGGTCACGAGGCGTCAGCGATACAATCACTGCGTCTCGGCCAGCCACGCGCGACTTGCCAACGACGGCAAGCTCATACCAGTTTTTCAGCTTTTTGGGATCGAGAGGACGAGCGGCAGTGTTCGGAGTATCTCCCAGCCCTGCAATCAGGGTGCCGCTGACGCATTGAGTATGTCCATCAATGCGCACGACTTCCTGTGCCGAACCGTCGAGCTGAAGCAAACGCTCGCGGACCTGACCATTCTGGACACGATGCCAGATGTTATGGGTAGAAAAACTACCGTTACGCTCGTAAACGAAAGTACCGTGAAAGCTTCGCTGCTGCTCGGCCTGGCCCAGACGGGTCAACCAGTCCTGGGCCTCGTCAGCGTGGGCTGGAACAACAAACCAGCCACTGAGCAGAAGCGAAAGTAGAGGTATGGCGCGCATGATCCTCCTTATTGGTTTTCCAGGCTTGCTGCACGTGCATAAGGCAACGCGCTTTCAGTACCTTTGAGCGCAGCTTGTTGAGCATGCTGGCGCAGGTAGCCTGGCAAACGCTGATCATGCCAGCCCGGTTGACCTTGCAAAACGCCGTTGGCCATAGGACCAGTGGCTTCGGAACTCTCACTGTAGCCTGCCAGCACAGCCGGGCCTTTGACCTGTGGAGTGGCCAGGGTTGGCTGATTGGATTGCTGAGCCAGTTCAACACCGGCGATTTCGTCCTGGTTGTACAGGCGAACACCGGCCAGAACGGCAACAGTCACCGAGGCTGCAACGGCCAGACGGCCAAGGTTGCGCCATGGGCTGCGAGATACTTTGGCCGGAGCCGTTTCGTCTTCCAGCGCAGCAGACACTGCCGCAGCGATATCCAGACGTGGCAGCAGCAGATCCTTGTGCATGGCTGCCCGAGCGATCTGGTAACGAGCCCAGGTTTCACGGGTTTCGACATCGTCCAGTGCATTGATCACTCGACGCAATTCCAGTTCGTCCGCTTCGTTATCCATCACTGCGGACAGCGATTCCTGCAGGGCTTCACGACTCATGGCGTTCCTCTCTTGGCTGTCGCCGCTGTCTCAGTTTTCCTGCAACAACGGCTGCAGGGCTTTATCGATGGCTTCCCGAGCGCGGAAAATCCGGGAGCGCACGGTACCCACCGGACACTGCATGACGCTCGCAATGTCCTCGTAACTCAGACCATCGAATTCACGTAAAGTTAAAGCCGTACGCAAATCCTCTGGAAGTTGCTGAATGGTTCGATGGACGGTGCCTTCGATCTCATCCCGCAATAGTGCTCGTTCTGGTGACTCGAGATCCTTGAGGCCATGATCGCCGTCGTAGAACTCCGCATCCTCAGAACTTACATCGCTATCCGGCGGCCGGCGGCCACGGGAAACGAGGTAATTCTTTGCCGTGTTGATGGCAATACGATACAGCCACGTATAAAACGCACTGTCACCGCGAAAGTTTCCAAGTGCTCGATACGCCTTGATAAAGGCTTCCTGAGCTACGTCCTGGGCTTCATGGGTGTCGTGCACAAAACGCACGATCAACCCGAGAATTTTGTGCTGATATTTCAGCACCAGCAGATCGAAAGCTCGCTTGTCGCCACGTTGAACGCGCTCGACCAGCTGCTGATCCTCTTCCTGGGTTAGCATGAACACTCCTCGATAGGCCCGAAGGAGACTTGCATAACTAAACGACCAGACTTGCAAACATAGACTCGGGCTTTTCGCAAAAGTTCTCCCCCTCCAAGCAAGTTTCCTGCGGGCTCTGATTTGGCACGCACGAAAAACGCAGCGCGGGATAAACCGGCTGCGCGAATAATCTTGTCATCGGTTTCGCCGGCAGGAACCCCGGATCGCAGATTCCTCACTGAAACCGACACTGTCCCTATTTCTGGCACCGTCTATTGATCTTGGACTTTTGGCAAAAGTTCCAATTATTTATAGCCGCACCCGCCCGACATTGGGCGACTCTGGACGGAAAAAGACTGTTTCAACGCCGATACAGTCGTCTTTTCCCAAAACCGCAGGAAAAAACTTCCGACGAAGCACCCGGATTTTTCCGTCACAGTAGTTTCACAATGCCATCTGAGCCCGGCTATTGTGCCGCCCCACCCCTCTATATACTAGTGGGCTGTGTGGCTGACTTGACTCGCCGATCCAGGTGTCATGCGCCACCCCCGATCCGGGTCGCTTTGAGCGGAATGCTGAAATGAGCCAACAGTTCCAACACGATGTTCTGGTCATTGGCAGCGGTGCTGCCGGTTTGAGTCTTGCGCTGACCCTGCCAGGTCATTTGCGCATTGCCGTATTGAGCAAGGGTGATCTCGCCAATGGCTCGACTTTCTGGGCCCAGGGCGGAGTCGCTGCCGTGCTGGACGACACCGATACTGTCGAATCCCACGTCGATGACACCCTGAATGCTGGCGGTGGCCTGTGTCATGAGGACGCCGTACGCTTCACCGTCGAGCACAGCCGCGAAGCCATCCAGTGGCTGATCGACCAAGGCGTGCCGTTCACCCGCGACGAACAGTCCGGCACTGAGGACGGCGGTTTCGAATTCCATCTGACCCGCGAGGGCGGCCACAGTCACCGGCGCATCATCCATGCAGCCGATGCTACCGGCGCTGCGATCTTCAAAACCTTGCTGGCCCAAGCCAAAGAGCGCTCGAACATCGAACTGCTGGAGCAGCGGGTAGCGGTCGATCTGATTACCGAACGACGTTTGGGCATGGACGGCGATCGCTGCCTCGGCGCCTATGTGCTCAACCGCGCGACCGGTGAAGTCGACACCTACGGTGCGCGCTTCGTGATTCTGGCCTCAGGTGGCGCGGCCAAGGTTTACCTCTATACCAGCAATCCCGACGGCGCCTGCGGTGATGGCATCGCTATGGCCTGGCGCTCGGGCTGCCGGGTGGCGAACCTGGAATTCAATCAGTTTCACCCTACCTGCCTGTATCACCCGCAGGCCAAGAGCTTCCTGATCACTGAAGCCCTGCGTGGTGAAGGCGCGCATTTGAAGCTGCCGAACGGCGAACGCTTCATGTATCGCTTCGACAAGCGCGCCGAACTGGCACCGCGTGACATCGTCGCCCGGGCCATCGACCATGAAATGAAGCGTCTGGGCGTCGACTGCGTCTATCTCGACATCAGCCACAAACCCGAAGCGTTCATCAAGACTCACTTCCCGACTGTTTATGAGCGCTGCCTGGGTTTTGGCATCGACATCACCAAACAACCGATTCCAGTCGTACCCGCGGCGCACTACACCTGCGGCGGCGTAATGGTCGATCAGCATGGCCGCACCGATGTGCCGGGTTTGTACGCCATCGGCGAAACCAGCTTCACCGGCCTGCACGGTGCCAACCGCATGGCCAGCAACTCGTTGCTGGAATGTTTCGTCTACGCCCGGTCGGCGGCGGCAGATATTCTGGCGCAACTGGATGACGTCACAGCGCCAAGCACCCTACCCGTCTGGGATGCCAGCCAGGTGACCGACTCTGATGAAGACGTAATCATCGCGCACAACTGGGATGAACTGCGGCGATTCATGTGGGACTACGTTGGCATCGTGCGGACCAACAAGCGCCTGCAACGGGCTCAACATCGGGTGCGTCTGCTGCTGGACGAGATCGACGAGTTCTACAGCAACTATAAAGTCAGTCGCGATTTGATCGAGCTGCGAAATCTCGCGCAAGTGGCGGAACTGATGATCAGCTCCGCCATGGAACGCAAGGAAAGTCGCGGCCTGCATTACACCCTCGACTACCCGGACCTGCTGCCCGAAGCGCTCGACACTATTCTGGTGCCGCCCACCTACGTCGGCTGAACTTGAGCCGCACTCGCAGGCGTCGATGCAAATCCGTCGCCTGCGAGTCCCGTGGCACGCAGATCGATCTGACGCGCCACTCACCGCGCAAACGAAAACGCAGCACCACGATCAGCGGCAGTGCAAGGCTGTCCGGCCGCAACTGCACCGCTTGCCAGCCATCCGCCTGATTCCACAATTGCCAGCCGTCGCCGTCTCGACGCAATCCGCGCATTGCCTTGGGATGACTGAGCAGAATCTGCCGCGGCAACACCCAAAACCCGTGAAGCAGGCAACCGAAAGCCCCGAGCAAGCTCGCCCACAAGGGAATTGAAAGCACAAACAAGGCACCCAGAGCGAATGCCTGGGCCAACAGATACGCCGCCAGCAACTGCCGTGAGGCATGCCAGCGGCATTCGAACGTATTACTTGGGCTGAACACGATCCAGGATCATGCGAACCATGCGTTGCAGCTCCGGATCTTCGGACTCGTTGCGCTCCATGAACCAGCCGAACATGTCCTGATCTTCGCAAGTCAACAGACGGACATACAGATCGCGATCAACTTGATTCAGGTTTGCGTAAACCTCCTGCACAAATGGCACCAGCAACACGTCAAGCTCAAGCATGCCGCGACGGCTGTGCCAAAAGAGGCGATTCAGTTCAACTTGTTCGACCATGGGGCCCTCCTCAAATTTGGCGGCAAGTATACAGCCCCGATGCCGCTCGCACAGTCGGCTTTGGTCGGGCACCACCGATCCTTTATCAACTACCCATTTCAACAACGCGCCCTTATGATGTGCCCCAGTCTATTTACCCTGCGAAGACCCATGGCCGATTCTGCTTTTTTCTGCACCCTGTCTCATGAAGGCGTTCTCGCGGTCCGCGGCGCGGATGCCGGAAAATTCCTGCAAGGCCAGTTGACCTGCAATATCAATTACCTGAGCGAAACAGCGTCCAGCCTGGGCGCTCGCTGCACGCAAAAAGGCCGGATGCAGTCGAGTTTCCGCATTCTGCTCGAAGGTGACGGTGTGCTGCTGGCGATGGCCAGCGAATTGCTCGAGCCGCAACTGGCGGACCTGAAAAAGTACGCGGTGTTCTCCAAGTCGAAACTGAACGACGAAAGCGCCGCCTGGGTGCGTTTCGGACTGAGGTCGGGCGATGCAGCGCTGAGCAGTCTCGGCCTGGATCTGCCGATTGAGACCGACAGCGTGGTACGCAACGACGGCCTGATTGCAATTCGCGTCTCGCCGGATCGTGCCGAACTGTGGGTACCCGCCGATCAAGCTGAAACCATCCGCCGCAAGTTGTCGATCACCCTGCCTGAAGGTGAACTGAACCAGTGGTTGCTCGGCCAGATCCGCGCCGGTATCGGTCAGGTCATGCCGACCACCCGCGAGCTGTTCATCCCGCAGATGCTCAACCTGCAAGCCGTCGGCGGCGTGAGTTTCAAGAAGGGTTGCTACACCGGCCAGGAAATCGTCGCGCGCATGCAGTACCTGGGCAAACTCAAGCGCCGTCTGTATCGCTTGAGCCTCGACGCCGCACAATTGCCGGAACCCGGCACGCCATTGTTCGCGCCGAGCCACAACAGCTCGATCGGCGAAGTCGTACTGGCTGCCAACGCCGGGCAAAACATTGAACTACTGGCAGTGTTGCAGGCCGAAGCTGCAGAAGCGGGTGATCTGCATCTGGGCACCCTCGAAGGGCCTGCGCTGCATCTGCTCGATTTGCCCTACGAACTGGATCGCGACCGCGAAATCCAGCGCTGATCGCAGCATTTGTTGCAACACCCTAGAGAGCCTAAATGAACGAACTGGCGGATAAGATCCAACAGGATTTGGTTGAGGCCATCGATAAAGATGACCTGGTTCTGCCAACACTGCCGGAAGTAGCCTTGCAAATTCGCAAGGCTGCTGAAGATCCGGAAATCAGCGTCAGCGAGCTGAGCAAAGTTATTGGCCGTGACACGGCGCTGTCCGCGCGCCTGATCAAAGTGGTCAACAGCCCTCTGCTGCGCGCGGCGCAGGAAGTCACCGACCTGCACACCGCCATCACCCGCCTGGGCATCAACTACAGCAGTAACCTGGCGATCGGTCTGGTGATGGAGCAGATTTTCCACGCCAGTTCCGAGGTGGTGGAACAGAAAATGCGCGAAGTCTGGCGCAAGAGCCTGGAAATCGCCGGGGTCAGTTATGCGTTGTGTCGTCGTTACACCCAGCTCAAGCCGGATCAGGCGGCGCTGGGCGGGCTGGTGCATCAGATCGGCGTGCTGCCGATTCTGACCTACGCCGAAGACCACTATGAACTGCTCGCGGATTCGGTCAGCCTCAACCATGTAATCGACCAGCTTCATCCGTTGCTGGGCGACAAGCTGCTACGCGTGTGGGACTTTCCGGAACGACTGGTGGAGCTGCCGGGGCTGTATCAGGATCTCAAACGCGACTCGGCGCAGATCGATTACGTCGATCTGGTGCAGGTGGCGAGCCTGTATTGCCACAAGGGCACTGACCATCCGTTTGCGCGGATTGATCCGCTGAGTGTTCCGGCGTTCAGGAAGCTTGGGATTGATCCGGAAAACAAGGCGCTGTGTGCGGATCTGGAAGAATCGCGCTCGATGTTTTACTGATCCAAGACCTTGGTGCTGCCATCGCTAGCAGGCTAGCTCCCACACTGGATCTGTGATTGAGACAAATCCGCTGTGGGAGCCAGCCTGCTGGCGATGGGGCCAACGCAATCAACACAATTCACCCGGCAATAAAACTCACCCGCACCTTCAGCCCCGCCTGCTCACCATCATGCAGCGTGATCTGCGCCAGATGCGCCCGGCAGATCTCGCCGACAATCGCCAGACCCAATCCCGATCCCGCCACCTGCTGATTACGCCGGTAGAAGCGCTCGAACACGCGATCGCGCTCTTGCAGCGGAATTCCCGGCCCGTCGTCCTCAACCTCAAGCACTGCCGGGGTCAGCACGCGCAAGATCACATTGCCGCCCGGTGGCGTATGCGCCAGGGCGTTATCCACCAGATTGCTCAACAACTCATTCAGCAGCGTCGGCTCGCCGCGCAGCCACACCGGTTCATCGGCCTCCAGCGCCAGCGCCACCCCGCGTTTGTGCGCCAGTGGCGCCATGGCCATGCCCAACTCGCGGGCCAACTGACTCAGATCGAGCAACTGCGCACCGCCCTCGGCAATCGCTCGGGCGCCATTTTCGACGCGCGCCAGCGACAGCAATTGATTGGCCAGATGGGTCAGGCGATCGGTGCCTTGCGCCGAAGATTCCAGCGTCGTCCGCCAGACCTGCGGGTCATTTGAACGCAGCCCCAATTCCAGCCGCGCCTTCAACGCCGCCAGTGGTGTGCGCAACTCATGCGCCGCGTCGGCGATGAACTGCGCCTGACGCTCGAACTGACCACGCAGGCGCTCGGTGAAATGGTTGAGCCCGCGCACCAGCGGCCAGAGTTCATGTTGCACTTCCACCAGTGGCAATGGCCGCAAGTCATCGGGTTGGCGTTCCTCGACTGCCGTGCGCAGGCGCTCCAGCGGACGCAGTGCGGCGCTGACGGCAAACCAGACCAACAGCAAGGCGCCAATCGCCAACATGCCCAATCGCAACAACGTATCGGCCGCCAGACTGCGCGCCATGCTGACCCGGGCTTCGTCGGTTTCGGCCACGCGGATTTCCGCCATGCCGTTCATGTTCGGCTCGCTCACTGCCTTGAGCAGACTGACCACGCGCACGTTCTGCCCCTTGTATGTGGCATTGTAAAAACGCGCCAGCGCCGGGTAGCTGTCAGTTCTTGGCGTACCGGGTGGTGGCCCGGGGAGGTTTTCGTAGCCGGAAATCAGCTTTTGATGGATGTCGTTGACCTGGTAGTAAATGCGTCCGGCGCTATCGTAAGCGAAGGTATCGAGGGCCACGTAAGGCACGTCGGCACTCAGGCTGCCATCACGTTGCGAAAGGCCGGCGGCAATGGTTCGCGCCGAAGCCAGCAATGTGCGGTCATACGCGGTGTCGGCCGCCTCGCGACCATTCCAGTAAGCACTCAAGCCGCTGGCGAGCATCAACACCACCAGCAACGACGCAAGGTTCCACAGCAATCGCCAGCGCAGGCTGCTGGGCTTATGCATCGCGGCTTTCCAGCAGATAGCCGAGGCCGCGGAAGGTCACGATCGCTACCGGTTGACCGTCGAGTTTCTTGCGCAAGCGATGCACGTAGATTTCGATGGCATCGGGGCTGGCCTCTTCGTCCAGACCGAACACTTGCGCGGCCAGTTGCTCTTTGCTCATGACTCGCCCCGGCCGGGCGATCAGCGCTTCAAGCACGGCTTGCTCGCGGGACGTCAGCGTGAGCAGTTCCTCACCGAGAGAGAAACGTCGGGTGTCGAGATCATAGGCCAGCACCCCGCAGCGCTGCTGGCGTTCACCGCCCAACACACTGCGTCGCAACAGCGCTTTGACCCGGGCTTCCAGTTCGGTCAGTTCGAACGGCTTGGCGAGATAGTCGTCGGCGCCAAGATTGAGGCCATGCACCCGATCTTTCACATCGCTGCGCGCCGTCAGCATCAGCACCGGCAGATTTTTCCCGCGAGCCCGCAGGCGCGCCAACACTTCAAAGCCGTCCATGCGCGGCAGGCCGACATCGAGGATCGCCACGGCGTATTCCTCACTGCCCAGCGCCAGATCGGCAGCCACGCCATCGTGCAACACATCCACGGTCAGACCGGTGCTCTTGAGCGCCTGGGCGACGCTTTCGGCCAGTTGCAGATGGTCTTCGACGAGCAGAACACGCATGGATTTTTACCTCGTTCAGGGATGGCCGACGCCACTCTTTGCCGCGGAGTTTACAGCCGCAACCGCCACTGTGAAGCCCGAAAACATTGAAAGTCAGCTGAAAGGTTAGCGAAAGGTTAGGCCGTTAGAGTCGGCCTACGGACAGTTTCGACTGCCGTCGCTGCTGCCACACAGCGCTACGAAAAACGCCACGAAGCGTTTTCGACCAATAAGAACAATAATCGGAGTACACCCGCATGCCGTCCATGCAGTCCCAGGTCCTTGTGCCTGTTCGCCCTTCCCGTCTCCGCCACACCGCCCTCGCCAGTGCAACCGCCCTCGCGGGTTTTTCGCCGTTGAGTTTTGCCGACTTCATTGAAGACAGCAGCGCCACCTTCGAAACCCGCAACATGTATTTCAACCGAGACTTTCGCGACGGCACCAGCGCCCAGCAATCCAAACGCGATGAATGGGCTCAGGGCTTCATGCTCAATCTGCAATCGGGCTACACCGACGGCACCGTGGGGTTCGGTGTCGATGCGCTGGGCATGCTCGGTGTGAAACTTGATTCGAGTCCGGACCGCACCGGCACCGGCCTGTTGCCGACCCACGACGACGGGCGCGCGGCGGACGAATACTCGAAACTCGGCCTGACCGGCAAAGTGAAAATCTCTGCCACGGAACTGAAAATCGGCAGCCTGATTCCCGAACTGCCGATCCTCAAGCCCAACGACGGACGCATCCTGCCGCAGACCTTTGAAGGCGGCTTGCTGACCTCCAAAGAGATCAAGAATCTGACGTTCACGGGCGGGCGTCTGGAGAAAGCCAAGGATCGCGACAGCACCGATTTCGAGGACATTGCGCTCAACAACAAGAACAGCCGCTTTGCTGGCACCGCTGCCGGCAAGCACTTCGATTTTGGCGGCGTGGATTACAAGTTCACTGACAAGATCACCGGCAGTTACCACTTCGCGCAACTCGACGAAGTTTACAACCAGCACTTCTTCGGCCTGGTTGCCTCGCGCCCGATGGGTCCCGGCACGTTTGCCACCGACCTGCGTTTTGCCGTCAGTGACGATCAAGGTGCGGCCCGTGGCGGCGAGATCGACAACCGCTCGCTCAACGGCCTGGTCAGCTATGCCCTGAGCGGCCACAAGTTCAGCGCCGGTTATCAGCACATGTCCGGCGACAGCGCTTTCCCCTATGTCGATGGCAGCGACCCGTACCTGGTCAACTTCGTGCAGATCAACGACTTCGCCGGCGCCGAAGAACGCTCGTGGCAAGCGCGCTACGACTTTGACTTCAGCAAACTTGGCATTCCCGGCCTGAGCTTCATGAGTCGTTACTTGAGCGGTGACAACATCAAGCTCAAAAGTGGCGAAGAAGGCAAAGAGTGGGAGCGCAACACCGAGATCAAATATGTAGTACAAAGCGGCGCTTTGAAGGACGTCGCTGTGCGCCTGCGCAATGCCACCTACCGCTCCAACTACTCCGCTCGCGATGCCGATGAAGTGCGTCTGCTGGTGAGCTATAGCGTTGCCCTTTGGTAATTGATTGAAACGCCGGGGTGCTGTGATCGGAAGATCAAAAGATCGCAGCCTGCGGCAGCTCCTACATAAAGCCTTACAACAAGAAACCGTGGAGAATCGAATGAACCTGTCACTGCGTAAAGTTGCACTCGCCGCCAGTTGCGTGCTGTTCGCTGGCCAACTCATGGCCGAACCGAAGCGTCCGGAATGTATCGCGCCGGCGTCGCCCGGCGGTGGTTTCGACCTGACCTGCAAACTGGTGCAGAGCGCGCTGGTCAACGAAAAACTGCTGTCCAAACCGATGCGCGTGACCTACATGCCCGGCGGTGTTGGCGCGGTGGCTTACAACGCAGTGGTTGCGCAGCGGCCAGCCGATGCCGGCACGCTGGTGGCGTGGTCGAGCGGTTCGCTACTGAACCTGGCGCAAGGCAAGTTCGGGCGCTTCGATGAGACCAACGTGCGCTGGCTCGCGGCAGTCGGCACCAGCTACGGTGCCATCGCAGTGAAAAGCGATTCGCCCTACAAGACCCTCGACGATCTCGTTCAGGCCTTGAAGAAAGATCCCGGCTCCGTGGTCATCGGTTCCGGCGGCACCGTCGGCAGCCAGGACTGGATGCAAACCGCACTGATCGCCAAGGCTGCCGGGATCAACCCGCGCGAACTGCGTTACGTCGCCCTCGAAGGTGGCGGCGAAATCGCCACCGCGCTGCTCGGCGGCCACATTCAGGTCGGCAGCACCGATATTTCCGACTCCATGCCGCACATCCAGAGCGGGGACATGCGCCTGCTCGCAGTCTTCTCCGACAAGCGTCTCGACGAACCGGAAATGAAAGACATCCCGACCGCTCGCGAGCAAGGCTACGACATCGTCTGGCCGGTGGTTCGCGGTTTCTACCTGGGGCCAAAAGTCAGCGATGAAGACTACGCCTGGTGGAAGGATTCGTTCGACAAGCTGCTGGCCTCCGATGAGTTCGCCAAGCTGCGCGATCAGCGTGAACTGTTCCCGTTTGCCATGACCGGCCCGGAACTGGACACCTACGTGAAGAAGCAGGTTGCGGACTACAAAGTGCTGGCCAAAGAGTTCGGCCTGATTCAGTGATCGTCTCTGTCTAGCGGCTGCGGCCCCCGTTCGCGGGGCCGCGGCACAGGAGTTTCCCATGCTCTTACAACGCATTTTCGCTTCGGTGCTATTGCTGGCCTGTGTCGGCCTGGCACTGATGGCGTGGCCGTACCAAGCGGCTTTTTCCTACGAACCGGTGGGCCCGCGCGCCTTCCCTCTGCTGATGCTCGGCCTGATGGGCGCGGCGCTGCTGTACATGGTGTTCCGCCCGACGCCGATCGAACACACTGAAGACGAGCCGCCACTGGATCGCCAGACGCTGACCAAGATCAGCATCTGCGTCGTGCTGTTGCTGGTGTTCGCCGGCCTCTTCGAACCGCTGGGCTTCATTCTCAGCAGCATGCTGATCGGCATTCCGATGGCGCGCCTGTATGGCGGTCGCTGGGTGCCGAGCATCGTGGTGACCACCCTGATGGCCATCGGTCTTTACCTGCTGTTCGACCGTGTGATGGACGTTCCGCTGCCCCTCGGCCTGCTCGACGTTCTGGAGAACTGATATGGATACTCTTGGCTATTTGGATCAGGGCTTCGGCGTCGCGCTGAGCCCCTACAACCTGGTGACCGCGCTGTGCGGCACGTTGATCGGCACCGTTGTCGGCCTGCTGCCGGGGCTGGGCCCAATCAACGGCGTGGCGCTGCTGATCCCGATCGCATTCGCCCTCGGCCTGCCGCCGGAGTCGGCATTGATTCTGCTGGCGGCGGTGTATCTGGGCTGCGAATACGGCGGCCGGATCAGCTCGATCCTGCTGAACATTCCGGGCGAAGCCTCTACCGTAATGACCACGCTCGACGGCTACCCGATGGCGCGCAAAGGCATGGCCGGTGTGGCGCTGTCGTTGTCGGCGTGGAGTTCGTTCATCGGCGCCTTCATCGCCACGTGCGGCATGGTGCTGTTCGCCCCACTGCTGGCGAAATGGGCGATTGCCTTTGGCCCCGCGGAATACTTCGTGCTGATGGTGTTTGCGATTGTCTGCCTCGGCGGCATGGCCGGTGATCGACCACTGAAGACGTTTATTGCGGCGTTGATCGGTTTGTTCCTGTCGACGGTCGGCATCGACGCCAACAGCGGCGTGTACCGCTTCACCGGCGACAACATTCACCTGACCGACGGGATTCAATTCGTCGTACTGGTGCTGGGCCTGTTCTCGATCAGCGAAATTCTGTTGCTGCTGGAGAAAACCCATCGCGGCCAAGAAGCGGTAAAAGCTACCGGCCGGATGATGTTCAACTTCAAGGAAGCGGCGTCGGTGTTCACCGTGAACATCCGTTGCGGCCTGCTCGGCTTCATCATGGGCGTGTTGCCGGGTGCCGGCGCGACGCTGGCCAGTGCCGTGGCCTACATGACCGAAAAACGCATCGCCGGTACCAGCGGCAAATTCGGTCAGGGCGATGCCCGTGGCCTCGCTGCGCCGGAAACCGCCATCGGTGCTTCGGCCTGTGGCGCACTGGTGCCGATGTTGACGCTGGGCGTGCCGGGTTCGGGTACCACGGCGGTGATGATCGGCGCGCTGTCGCTGTACAACATCACTCCGGGCCCGCTGTTGTTCCAGCAACAACCGGACATCGTCTGGGGCCTGATCGCTTCGTTGTTCATCGCCAACATCATGCTGGTGATCCTCAACATTCCGATGATCCGCATCTTCACCCGCATCCTCGCCGTGCCGAACTGGGCACTGGTGCCGGTCATCGCGATCATCACCGGGATCGGCGTCTACGCGGTACACGCGACCACTTTCGATCTGTTCCTGATGGTCGGCATCGGCATCTTCGGTTACATCCTGCGCAAGCTCGACTTCCCGTTGTCGCCGGTTCTGCTGGGTTTCATCCTCGGTGGTCTGATGGAGCAGAACCTGCGTCGTGCGCTGTCGATCTCCAACGGTGCACTGGAAATCCTCTGGTCGAGCCCGATCACCTTCGGGGTCTGGGTACTGACCGCGATCATGTTGCTAGTGCCGCTGCTGCGCATCTGGCGCAAACGTTCGGTCGCTCGGCGCGCTGTTGCCGATGTTTGATCGGCTGTCGCTAAAGTCCTGGTGGGGAACCCCGCTGGTCGGTCTGCTTGGCGGTTACCTCGCCAGCCAGATCGGCTGGCCGCTGCCATGGATGGTCGGCTCGTTGCTGGCGATCATCCTCGTGCGCTGCCTGACCCCGTGGCAACTGACGGAGATCCCTGGCGGGCGTAAATGCGGCCAGTGGATCGTCGGCATCGGCATTGGCCTGCACTTCACCCCGGTGGTGATGGAGCAGGTGCTGAGTCATTTCGGTTTGATCTTCTTCGGTGCGCTGGTCACCAGTTTGTCGGCGGTGGTTGGCGTGTGGTTGATGCGCCGCACCGGTGAGGATCGCGCCACGGCGTTTTTCTCCAGCATGCCCGGTGGCTCCGGGGAGATGGTCAACCTCGGCGCACGCAATGGCGCGATGCTCAGCCATGTCGCGGCGGGGCAAAGCTTGCGGGTGTTGGTGGTGGTTTTATGTGTGCCGGCCGCGTTCAAGTATTTGCTTGGCGACGGCACGCCGATTTCTCATGCCGGCAGCGTCGATTGGCGCTGGCTGGCGATTCTGTTTCCGGCGGGCGCCCTGCTCGCCTGGATCTGGCAGCGTCTGCGTCAACCCAATCCATGGCTGTTCGGGCCGTTGCTGGTGAGTGCGGCGGTGAGCATCGGTTGGGATCTGCACATCGGCTTGCCCGATGGCGGCAGTCAGATTGGCCAGTGGTTGATCGGCAGCGGATTGGGTTGTCACTTCAATCGACAGTTTTTCAGGCGTGCGCCGTCATTCATGGGCCGCACGTTGATCGGCACGGCACTGACCATGTTGATTGCGACCCTGGCGGCGTTGGGATTGAGCGCTTTAACCCATCTGGATCTGCGTTCGCTGACGCTGGGCATGATGCCCGGTGGTATCGCCGAGATGAGCCTGACGGCGGAGACCCTGCAACTGTCGGTGCCGCTGGTGACGGCGATGCAGGTGATGCGGCTGTTGTTCGTGCTGTTTCTGGCGGAGCCGTTGTTCAAATACTGGAATCGTAATCCCGAGTAAGACCGAGTTGCCCCCATCGCTGGCAAGCCAGCTCCCACAGATTATGTGCACACCGCAAAACCCTGTGGGAGCTGGCTTGCCAGCGATGGGGCCCTTCAGGCCAACATCAAACCGGCGGCAACCGCCACTCAATCGGCGTCTCGCCATTCTGCTCAAGAAACTTGTTGGTCCGGCCGAAGTGCCCGCATCCCAGAAAGCCACGATAAGCCGACAGCGGCGACGGATGCACCGAAGTAAGCACCAGGTGCTTGGTCGCATCGATCAGCTTCTGCTTGCTCTGCGCATGGGCGCCCCACAGCATGAACACCAGATGCGGTTGCCGCTCGCTGACCAGTTCGATGATCCGGTCAGTAAAAAACTGCCAGCCCTTGTCCTTGTGCGCATTGGCGTTGGCGCGCTCGACGGTCATGGTGGTGTTGAGCATCAACACGCCCTGATCCGCCCAGCTCTGCAAGTAACCGTGGCTGGGGATGTCGATGTTCAGGTCGCGTTTCAACTCTTTATAGATGTTGACCAGTGACGGCGGCGCTGGCACGCCCGGTTGCACCGAGAAACACAAGCCGTGGGCCTGGCCCGGGCCGTGGTAGGGGTCCTGGCCGAGGATCACCACTTTCACTTTATCCAGCGGAGTGGAGTTCAGCGCATTGAAAATCAGCGGCCGTGGCGGATAGATTTCCTTGCCGGCCGCCTGTTCCTGCTGCAGAAAGTTGCGCAACTCTGCCATGTAAGGCTGGTCGAATTCAGCACGCAGTGCCTCCTTCCAGCTCGGTTCGAGTTTGATACGGTCGTCAGCAGTCATGGTCATACCCGGCAAAAACAATGGGGCGAACCCTAGGAAAGCCGGCCACGCTTGTCAATTGATCTGATGCAGATCCGGCACTTTCCCACGCAGCGATCATACTGATCGTGCAAATTTCCGATCGAGGTCACGATGAATCTGCACTTCGAAGAACTCTGCGGCACCAACGGCGCCCGCATCGGTATCGCCAGCCTGGATGCTGAAAAATCGCTCAACGCGCTGTCCCTGCCGATGATCAACGCCCTTAGCGACAAACTGGACGCCTGGGCCAAGGATCCGCAAATCGTCTGCATGCTGTTGCGCGGCAACGGCGCCAAAGCCTTCTGCGCTGGCGGTGAAGTGCGCAGCCTGGTGGAAGCCTGTCGCGCACATCCCGGTGAAGTCCCGCCGCTGGCAGCACAGTTTTTTGCGGCCGAATACCGCTTGGACTACAGCCTGCACACCTATCCGAAACCACTGATCTGCTGGGGCCACGGTTATGTGCTGGGTGGCGGCATGGGTCTGTTGCAAGGCGCCAGTACGCGGATCGTCACGCCGAGCAGCCGTCTGGCGATGCCGGAAATCAGCATTGGGCTGTATCCGGATGTCGGCGCCAGTTGGTTTCTGGCGCGGTTGCCGGGCAAGCTCGGTCTGTTCCTCGGATTGACCGGCGCGCACATGAATGGCCGTGACGCGATCGACCTCGATCTGGCCGACCGCTTTCTGCTCGACGAGCAACAACCGGAGCTGATTGAAGGCCTGCTGCAACTCAACTGGCAGGAACAGACCGACATGCAACTCAACAGCTTGCTCAAGGCCTTGCAGCAGGAAGCCGTAGAGCAGATGCCTGAGGCGCAGTGGCTGCCGCGTCGTCGGCAGATCGACGAACTGCTCGATGTCAGCGATGTCACCTGCGCCTGGAAAGCCATCAGCCTGCAACGCGACAGCAGCGACCCGCTCATCGCCCGCGCGGCAAAAACCCTCAGCGAAGGCTCGCCGCTGACCGCCCATCTGGTCTGGCAACAGATCATCCGCGCGCGGCACATGTCGCTGGCCGAAGTCTTTCAGATGGAATACACCCTGAGCCTCAATTGCTGCCGGCATCCGGAGTTCAGCGAAGGGGTTCGGGCGCGGTTGATCGATAAGGATCAAAAGCCGCACTGGCATTGGCCGGACATCAGCAGCGTGCCGGATGCAGTGGTTGAGGCGCATTTTCATAAAGCGTGGGAGGGGCGGCATCCGTTGGCGGATCTGACGGCTTACTGACTGAATCGCAGGCACAAAAAAGCGGCGCATCATGCGCCGCTTTTATTTGCGGGTCAGTTACCAGCGATTGCCACGTCCGTTGTGGTCGCCGCGACCGCTATGGCGGTCGTAATTGCCGCGTCCGCTGTGGCGATCATAGTTGCCGCGACCGCGGTGGTCATTGTCCCAACCGCCGCGACGGTGGCCTTCCCAGCGTCCGCGATCATTACCGTGCCAGCGACGGCTCTCGTAGTAACGCGGCGACGGTTGATAGTAGCGCGGCGCCGACTGGTAATAACGCGGTTGCTGATAGTAACGCGGCGCTGGCTGGTAATAGCGCGGAGCCGAGTAGTACGTGCCGCCAGTGTTGTAGTACGCCGGTGCGGGTGATGTGTAGACCTCAGACCTGTAATAAGTGTCCGCGTACGAATACGGGGCACAACCGGTGACGGAAAACATCAACGCAGCAAGCAGAAGAATTCGTCGATACATGGCGGCCTCCTGGACCGCGGGTAGCCACACCAGCGACGCTGGCAGGCGTCAGTCTTTTATTCGGTGACTGACGAAAGATCAGACACCGATTTCCGAATCTGGTGCGATTCCGCAACAAGTTGAAACAAGTGATTTATGAAACCTTGTTCACTCGCAGAACGCGGTCATTCATCTGCTGATTAATGGTGGTCAGCGTGATATCCGCCGCCGTGATAAACCATATCCTGGCCAACTTCAGATCAGCGGCGTGAACGCTGCATCACGGTGCAGCCGCGCACCAACACAACGCACCTTGCTGATACCTGCGCATAGACTTTCAACGTGATAGCCGCGTGGCAGAGCGCTTGCGCCGACTTGGCACGCCTCTCGCTATAGAAAACCCGTGCAGGAGTCATCACAGGTTCGCGGCACCACAATTTGCAATGGCTGACTAGGGTTCCGGCTCGCAATCGCGAGTGACTGGTCCGAGAGTTGGCGACCTCCAGTTGAGGTTACACGGCGGGACAAAAGCCCGGGAGACAAGCCACCGTTCGCGGTGCCGCGTTGCCTTCCTGTCCGCCCTTTTTCAACTGGAGAATCCGCTATGTCCCGACTACGTTTCCCCGCCCTGCTCGCTGCCGCGTTCGCCGCGCTGCTCAGCACCCAATCCTTTGCCGCGCAGAAAGACCACTTCAGTGTCTGCTGGACGATCTATGCCGGCTGGATGCCGTGGGAATACGCCGGCAGCCAAGGCATCGTCGACAAATGGGCGAAGAAGTACGGGATCAAGATCGACGTAGTGCAACTCAACGACTATGTCGAATCGATCAACCAGTACACCGCAGGCCAGTTTGACGGCTGCGCCATGACCAACATGGATGCGCTGACCATTCCAGCGGCGGGTGGCGTCGACAGCACCGCGCTGATCGTCAGCGATTTCTCCAACGGCAACGACGGCATCGTCCTCAAGGGCGACGGCAAGAAGGTTGCCGACCTCAAGGACATGGACGTCAATCTGGTCGAACTCTCGGTGTCGCACTACCTGCTGGCACGGGCGCTGGACTCGGTCGACTTGAGCGAGAAAGACCTGAAAGTGGTCAACACCTCCGATGCCGACATCTCCGCCGCCTTCAATACCGATCAGGTCAACGCGGTGACCACCTGGAACCCGATGCTCTCGGACATCAAGGCCAAACCCGGCGTCACCGAGGTGTTCAACTCCAGCCAGATTCCCGGCGAGATCATGGACATGATGGTGGTCAACAGCGCCACCCTCAAAGACAACCCGGCGCTGGGCAAAGCACTGACCGGCGCCTGGTTCGAAGTCGTCGAATTGATGAACGCGAAAAACGCCGCGAGCAACGCTGCGCTGGAACACATGGCCAAGGCCTCGGGCACCGATCTGGCCGGCTTCCAGGCGCAACTGGCCACGACCAAACTGTTCGCCACACCGAGTGAAGCGCTGAGCTTCGCCACCAGCAAGCAACTACCGGAAACCATGCGCAAAGTCGCCGAGTTTTCGTTCCAGCACGGTTTGCTCGGTGAAGGTGCCAAAGACACCAGTGCGGTGGGCATGGCCTTCGCCAACGGCGTGACCAGCGGCGACACCGGCAACCTCAAGCTGCGTTTCGATCCGACCTACGTGCAGATGGCCGCCGACGCCAAGCTGTAAGCCACGGAGGATTTGGCCATGCGCCTGATCAATCGCCACCCCGATCGCCCGAGTCGTTTGCTGTTGGTGATTCTGCCGTTCGCTTTGCTGCTGTTCGCCTACTTCATGGGCTCGGCCGAACGACTGGCAGAAAACCCCAACGACAAACTGCTGCCCAGTGCCGTGCAGATGACCGATGCGGTGAAACGTCTGGCCTTCAATGCCGACAGCCGCACCGGCGACTATCTTTTGTGGCAGGACACGCTGTCGAGTGTGCGGCGCCTGGCTATCGGCCTCGGTATCGCGGCACTGGCCGGGCTGTGCCTGGGCATCGCCGCGGGCACGCTGCCGCTGTTCGGCGCCCCGCTGTCGCCATTGCTGACGGTGCTGTCGATGGTGCCGCCGCTGGCGATCCTGCCGATTCTGTTCATCGTGTTCGGCTTGGGCGAGTTGTCGAAAGTGATGCTGATCGTGATCGGCATTACCCCGGCACTGGCCCGCGACCTGGAGCAGCGTGCCCGGGACATTCCCGTCGAACTGCTGATCAAGGCGCAGACCCTCGGCGCCTCGACCTGGACGCTGATACTGCGCGTGGTGCTGCCACAACTGTTGCCACGCCTGCTGATCTCGTTGCGGCTGATGCTCGGCTCGGCGTGGCTGTTTCTGATTGCCGCTGAGGCGATCGCTTCCACCGACGGCCTCGGCTACCGGATTTTTCTGGTACGCCGTTATCTGGCGATGGACGTGATCCTGCCGTACGTGGTGTGGATCACCCTCCTCGCCTGGCTGATGGATTGGGGCCTCAAATCCCTGACCCGGCGGGCATTTCCCTGGTATGAGGGGGCGGCCAAATGAGCTTCATCACGGTGAAAAACGTCTGGCAGCAATACGCCGATCAAGTCGTGCTCGAAGGCCTGAACCTGCACGTCAACGAAGGCGAGTTCTGCACGTTGGTGGGTGCGTCCGGTTGCGGAAAATCAACCTTCCTGCGCTTGCTGCTTGGCCAGGAAACCGCCAGTCGCGGCGAGATCCTGCTCGACGGTCAACCGCTGGCCAGCGAACCGGATGCCAGCCGTGGCGTGGTGTTCCAGCGCTATTCAGTGTTCCCGCATTTGAGCGTGCTGGACAACGTCGCCCTCGGCCTTGAACTGCCCCGCGCGCCACTGCTCGGTCGGTTGTTCGGCAGCGCGAAAAAAGACGCCCGCGAACAGGCCTCGGCGCTGTTGCACAAGGTCGGTCTGGGCCATGCGCTGGACAAATATCCGGCGCAGTTGTCCGGCGGCATGCAACAGCGCCTGGCGATTGCGCAGGCGCTGATCATGAAACCGCGCGTGTTGCTGCTCGACGAACCCTTCGGCGCGCTCGATCCGGGCATTCGTAAAGACATGCACGCGCTGCTGCTGGAACTGTGGCGCGAGACGCGACTGACGGTGTTCATGGTCACCCATGACTTGTCGGAGGGCTTCAGCCTCGGCACGCGATTACTGGTCTTCGACAAAGTCCGTGTCGACCCGCACGCCCCAGGCGCCTATGGCGCGCGCATCACCTACGACATCCCTTTGAACAGCGACCGCCGCGCCCAACGCGCCGCCGTCGAGGCCTTGCCGGAGCCACTGGCGGGCGTACTTCGAACCGCTTGAGAGGACTGATCCTGTGAATGATCCGATGACTGATTCGACCCAACTGTTCCCACCTTTCGCCGAGGAAATGCTGCCCGGTGGCGGCCACCGCTCCTTCGTCCTCAAGCGCGGCCAACTGCTGCGCCTGACCAACCTGCGCGGCGGCGCCAACGTCAGCCTGACGTTGCTCAACGCCAACGAAAAAACCGAGCGGCTGAACCTGCCCGACAGCCTCAAATGCCAGCACACCGCCAAGCTCACCGCCGGCCATTGCCTGTACTCGGACATGGGCCGCGTACTCGCGGCGATTACCGCCGACACCTGCGGCTGGAGCGACAGCCTCGGTGGCGTGCTCTGCGCCGAAGAAGTCGCGCAGAAATACGGTCAGGGCCGTTATCAGGAGTTGCGCAACGGCTTCTTCCGCAACGGCACCGACAACCTGCTGGTGGAACTCGGCAAGTGGGGCTTGGGCCTGTCCGACCTGCTGATGCCCCTAAATCTGTTCAGCCGGGTCAACGTCGATGAGGCCGGGCGTTTTCACTTCGTCGAGGGCAACGCCAAGGCCGGCGATTACATCGAGCTGTACGCGCCAATGGACACGCTGGTGGTGCTGACCGCCCTGCAACACCCGATGGATCCCTCGCCCGAATACGCGCCAAAACCGCTGAAGCTGAGCTGGATGAACGCCGACGCCAGCGTCGCCGAACACTGCCGCACCTCGCGCCCGGAGAACGAGCGCGGCTTTATCAACACCGACCGTTTGTTTGCCTGAGGATCGCTGCCATGTCACTTGCCATCGCCCCTGCTACAGCTGCACAAAACCGACATCCCGACAGCGCCGTCTACCGGGCCACCATCCCTGCCGGTGAGCCGTGGTTGATGGAGGTCAAGGCTGGCCAGACCCTGCGCATCCTCGATCTTGAGGGCAATCAGGCCGTCGACACCTTGTTCTACAGCGTCGCCAATCCCAGGGAACGCTACGACGTGCAACGCACTTTGCGCCGGCAGAACAGCGTGTACCTGAGCACCGGCAGCGTGCTGTTTTCCAATCTCGGCAAGCCGATGCTGACCATTGTTGCCGACACCTGCGGGCGTCACGACACCCTCGGCGGTGCCTGCGCGCAAGAGAGCAACACCGTGCGCTACGCCCTGGAAAAACGCTACATGCACAGCTGCCGCGACAACTACCTGCGCGCCTGTGTCCACGACGGTCGGCTGGGCAAAAGCGACATCGGCCCGAACATCAATTTCTTCATGAATGTGCCGGTGACGGCCGACGGCGGGCTGACCTTTGAAGACGGGATTTCTGCACCGGGCAAATACGTCGACCTGCGCGCCGAGATGGACGTGATCGTGCTGATCTCCAACTGCCCGCAACTGAACAACCCGTGCAACGCCTACAACCCGACACCTGCGGAGCTACTGGTATGGAACTGAAAATGCGCCGGTTGCGGCGGTGGTTGTTTGCCTTGTGTCAGGCCCGATCCGGGCAGTGCATCAAATAACCGCGCCCTTGTAGGAGCTGCCGCAGGTTGCGATCTTTTGATCTTGATCTTCATCTGCAAAATCAAAAGATCGCAGCCTTCGGCAACTCCTACAGGGGACGGGTGCAATTCAGTCATTCGGGACGGCCCGAGGACCTTTTACAAACGGCGGGACGGCCCGCCTCCCAGTCGAGCCAGCGCATTCGGGCGGCTCCAGGGGACAAGCCATGTTCGAAAAAATCCTCATCGCCAACCGTGGCGCCATCGCCTGCCGGATCCTGCGTACCCTCGCGCAACTGCAGGTCAAGGGTGTGGCCGTGTATTCCGAAGCCGATGCCGCCAGCCTGCATATCCTCCAGGCCGATGAAGCGCACAGCCTCGGCGAAGGTGCGGCGGCCGGCACTTATCTGGCGGTCGATAAAATCCTCGCAATTGCCAAAGCCAGCGGCGCCACGGCGATTCATCCCGGCTACGGTTTCCTCTCGGAAAACGCTGCGTTCGCCGAAGCCTGCGCAGCACAAGGCATCGCCTTCATCGGCCCGACACCGGAGCAACTGCGGGTGTTCGGCCTCAAGCACACGGCCCGCGCTCTGGCCAAACAGCACGGCGTGCCGATGCTCGAAGGCAGCGAACTGCTCGACAGCCTCGACGCCGCACTGATCGCCTGTGAACAGGTCGGTTACCCGGTGATGCTCAAAAGCACCGCCGGCGGAGGCGGTATCGGCATGCGCGTGTGCCGCAACGCCAGCGAACTGAGTGAGTCGTTCGAAGCGGTCAAACGCCTCGGCCAGAACAATTTCAGTGACGCTGGCGTGTTCATCGAGAAGTACATTCAGCGCGCTCGACATCTGGAAGTGCAGGTGTTCGGTGACGGTCACGGTGAGGTCATCGCCCTCGGCGTGCGTGACTGCTCGGTGCAGCGGCGCAACCAGAAAGTTCTCGAAGAAACCCCAGCGCCCAATCTGCCGGCCGGCATGGCGGATGAGCTGTGCGTCGCCGCAATCAAACTGGCCAAAGCGGTGAATTACCGCAGCGCCGGCACCGTCGAATTTGTCTTCGATAGCGAGGCGCAGCGTTTTTACTTTCTTGAAGTGAACACGCGATTGCAGGTGGAACACGGCGTCACCGAGCAGGTGTGGGGCGTCGATCTGGTGCGCTGGATGGTCGAACTGGCGGCGGGCGATCTTCCACCGTTGGCCGAGTTGTTTCGCGAGCTCAAACCCGAGGGCCACGCGATTCAGGCACGCCTGTATGCAGAAGATCCGGGGCGTGATTTTCAGCCGAGTCCGGGCTTGCTGACCGCCGTGGAATTCGCGCCGGCCAACGGGATTCAACTTCGCATCGACACTTGGGTCGAGGCTGGATGCGAGATCCCGCCGTACTTCGATCCGATGATCGCCAAGGTCATCACCTGGGCACCGAGCCGCGAACAGGCGCGCACCGAACTGCATCAAGCGCTGGGCGCCAGTGTGTTGTACGGCGTGGAAACCAACCGCGACTATTTGCGGCAAATTCTGATGGACACGCCGTTCGCCAGTGGTGAGCCGTGGACCCGGTGTCTCGAAGGTCTGGTGTATCGCGCCAACACTTTCGAAGTGCTCAGCGCCGGCACGCAAACCAGCGTGCAGGACTACCCCGGCCGCCTCGGTTACTGGGCGGTCGGCGTGCCGCCATCGGGGCCGATGGACAGCCGCGCGTTGCGTCTGGGCAATCGTCTGCTGGGCAATGCCGATGGGGCGGCGGCGCTGGAAATCACCATGAGCGGGCCGTTGCTGCGATTCAACTGCGATGCCGTTGTGGCGGTGACCGGCGCGCCGATTGCCCTGACGCTCGATGGTGAAACGGTGCCGATGAACACCGCATTGCTGATTCCGGCCGGCACGACGTTGACCCTTGGCATCATCAGCGGCGCCGGGGCGCGCAGTTATCTGTGCCTGCGCGGCGGCGTGCAGGTACCGGATTACCTGGGCAGCAAAAGCACCTTCACCCTCGGCCAGTTCGGCGGGCATGCCGGTCGAGCATTGCGCGCCGGTGACGTGTTGCACGTGCCCGCGTTGGCTGATCGCAGCGCTGGGCAACAACTTGCCGAACATCATGTCAGCGAGTTACCGACAGTACGCCAGATTCGCGTGATCTATGGCCCGCACGGGGCGCCGGAATACTTCACCGAACACTACATCGGCACCTTCTTTGCGACCCAGTGGGAAGTGCATTTCAACTCCAGCCGTACCGGCGTGCGGTTGATCGGGCCCAAGCCCGAATGGGTGCGCGCCGACGGTGGCGAGGCCGGGTTGCATCCGTCGAACATTCACGACAATCCGTATGCCATCGGCGCGGTGGATTTTACCGGTGACATGCCAGTAATCCTCGGCCCCGACGGCCCGAGTCTCGGCGGGTTTGTGTGCCCGGTGACGGTCATCGAAGCGGATTTGTGGCAACTGGGACAGCTCAAGGCTGGCGATAAAATCCAGTTCATCCCGGTCGACCTCAAGACCGCCCGCGATCTCGCCTGCCAATGGGATACCTGTGGGAGCTGGCTTGCCAGCGATGGGGGCCGTCCAGACACCGCATCAACTTCATCGCTGGCAAGCCAGCTCCCACAAGGACTTTTGTCGCCTGTGGTTCTGGAGTTGGGTCAGGGCGATATGCATCTCGTTGGGCGCGTATCCGGCGACACGCATCTGTTGCTGGAAATCGGCGCACCCGAGCTCGACCTCGTCCTGCGCTTTCGTGCCCACGCCCTCATGCAGGCGCTGGAAAGCAAAGCCCTGGCGGGCGTGATCGACCTCACGCCCGGCATCCGCTCGCTGCAAGTGCACTACCAGCCTGAGCAATTGCCGCTGGCCGATCTGCTCGGCATTGTCGCTGGCGAGTGGGATGCGGTGTGCGCCGCCCAAGACCTGCAAGTGCCGTCACGCATCGTGCATCTGCCATTGTCCTGGGATGATCCGGCCTGCCAGTTGGCCATCGAAAAATACATGACCACCGTGCGCAAGGACGCGCCGTGGTGCCCGAGCAATCTGGAGTTCATTCGCCGCATCAACGACCTGCCCAACCTCGACGAAGTGCAACGCACGGTGTTCGATGCGAGTTACCTGGTGATGGGTCTTGGCGACGTTTACCTCGGCGCACCGGTAGCCACACCGCTTGATCCGCGTCACCGATTGGTCACCACCAAATACAACCCGGCGCGCACCTGGACCGCCGAAAACTCGGTGGGCATCGGCGGCGCCTATATGTGTGTCTACGGCATGGAAGGCCCCGGCGGCTACCAGTTCGTCGGGCGCACCTTGCAGATGTGGAATCGCTATCGCGAGGTCGCGGCATTCGATGGCAAACCGTGGCTGTTGCGCTTTTTCGACCAGATTCGCTTCTACCCGGTGAGCGCCGAAGAACTGCTGCGCATCCGCCGCGACTTTCCCCTCGGGCGGTTCGATCTGAACATCGAACACAGCCAACTCAACCTCGCCGACTACCAGGCTTTTCTCAATCACGAAGCCGAGAGCATTGGCGCGTTTCGACGCCAGCAACAGGGCGCATTCAACGCCGAGCGCGAACGCTGGATCGCCAGCGGTCAGGCGCATTTCGACAGTGAAGAAGCCATACCCGAATCCACCGAAGACGCGCCCCTGGCCAACGGTCAGCAAAGCGTCGACAGCCACATCGCCGGCAACCTCTGGCAGGTGCAAGTCGAAGCCGGCAGCCGCGTGCAAGCGGGCGATGTGCTGGTGATTCTGGAGTCGATGAAGATGGAAATCCCAGTCCTCGCGCCGATGGCCGGCGTGGTGCGCGAGATTCGTGTGCAGCCCGGATCGGCGGTGCGCGCCGGACAGCGGGTCGTGGTGCTGGAACTCGACTGAAACCTATTTCGAAAAGGATAAATTCATGAATCTGCAACTCGATGTTCTGCGCCAGGCCTACCGCAATGGCGACACCACGCCGCGCAAACTGCTGCCGCTGCTGCGCGAAAAAGCCGCCGCGCTGAATCCCGACTATCACCTGTTCATCCACCTGCTCAGCCTCGAAGAGCTGGAGCCTTATCTGGCCGCCCTCGATGGTCGCGATCTTGAAGCTTTGCCGTTGTTTGGTGTGCCGTTTGCGATCAAGGACAACATCGATCTGGCGGGCATTGCCACCACCGCTGCGTGCCCGGCGTTCGCCTACGTGGCGGAACGCTCGGCGACCATCGTCGAGCAACTGTTGGCGTTGGGCGCGATTCCGCTGGGCAAGACCAACCTCGACCAGTTCGCCACCGGCCTCAACGGCAGCCGCTCACCTTGCGGCGCATGCCCCAACAGCGTGTTGCCGGAATATCCGTCCGGCGGTTCCAGCGCCGGGTCGTCACTGGCGGTGGCGTTGGGCGTGGCGAGTTTTGCCTTGGGCACCGACACGGCCGGCTCCGGTCGGGTACCGGCGGCGCTCAACAATCTGGTCGGGTTAAAGGCCAGCAAAGGACTTATCTCCACGGCCGGTGTGCTGCCGGCGTGCCGCACGCTGGACTGCGTCACCACGTTTACGGCGACGGCACGCGAGGCCAGTCAGTTGCTGGCGTTGACCGCCAGACTTGATCCGCGCGACGAATACAGTCGCCGCAATCCGTCCTGGAATGACGGCTCGGCATTCGGTGCGCCACGACCGTTTCGTTTCGGCGTACCGCGCGCGCAGGACCTGGAATTTTTCGGCTGCGAAGAAGGCCCGCGACTGTTCGGCGACGTCATTGAACGGCTGCAAGCGTTGGGGGGAGAAGCAGTCGAACTGGATTTGTCTCCGTTTCTCGAAGCTGCGCGCCTGCTGTATGACGGGCCGTGGGTTGCCGAGCGTTACAGCGTTGCCGGAGAACTGATGGAGCAGCAGCCTGAAGCGGTGCTGCCGGTGATCCGCGCTGTGCTGGCGAAAGCCCCGGCAGTCACTGGCGTGCAAACGTTCCGCGCGCAATACCGGTTGCAAGCCCTTAAAGCCCTGTGTGACCAGGCGCTCGAAAACCTCGACTGCGTGCTGACGCCGACCATCGGCCGCCCCGTGACGCTGGCCGAACTGGACGCCGAACCGGTGCTGCGCAATTCCGAACTGGGTTACTACACCAACTTCATGAACTTGCTCGATTACGCTGCCGTCGCCGTGCCGAGCGCATTCATGAGCAACGGTTTGCCGTGGGGTGTGACCCTTTTTGGCCGGGCGTTTACCGATCAGTATCTGCTGAGCGTGGCGGACGCATTGCAGCGTCAGCAAGATTCAATGTTGCCAACACCCGCCAATGTCGCGCGCCATGACCGTGCGCGAATCGTCGTGTGCGGCGCACATCTGCAAGGGTTGGCGTTGAACTGGCAACTTACTCAGCGTGGCGGGCGGTTGCTCGAGACGACATTCAGCTCTGCGGACTATCAACTGCACGCCTTGGCCGGCGGCCCGCCGTTGCGTCCAGGCATGGTTCGGGTGAAGGCTGGCGGCGTGGCGATCGCGGTGGAAGTCTGGGACTTGCCGAGCAGCGAGCTGGGCTCGTTCCTCACCGGGATTCCCGCACCGCTCGGGTTGGGCAAAGTGCAACTGGCGGATGGTCGTTGGGAAAGCGGTTTTATCTGTGAGCCGTATGGTTTGGAAGGTGCCTTGGATATCAGCCATTTGGGTGGCTGGCGGGCGTACCTGAAAACCCTGGCCTGACCCCTTCCCCTTGTAGGAGTGAGCCTGCTCGCGATCGCGGTTTATCAGTCACATCCTGGTGACTGTCACACCGCGATCGCGAGCAGGCTCACTCCTACAAGGATCGGCGCAATTTCTATGTAAATGGCACCTTGCACAGTCTGCCGTCGCGGGCCGATCATGCGCTGTACCGGGCCAGTCAAAACGGCCGCAACCGCACCTGCGTGGAAATGCCTCACTCGACCTATGCCTGAATCTGACGTTAAACCCGACCTCTGCCCGGCCTGCGGCGCCCGCAACAATTGCAGCCTGGCTGACCCGCGCACCGCCGATCGCGCCTGCTGGTGCTACGGCGTGAGCATTGATCCGGCGGTGCTCCAGGCCTTGCCACCAGCACTGCGCGACAAATCCTGCCTGTGCCCGCGATGCGCGCAGGTCGAGGCGCAACTGCAAGCGGCCGGTCAGCCGATCCCGTAAGATGCGTGCCCCCTGATTCGTTGAAACCTGAACATGCGCGTCGACCGTTTCCTCAGCAATCTGCCCCGCTACAACCGTCAGCAGGTTCGCCTGTTGCTGGTGGAAAAGCGCGTGCGCGTTGACGGAAAAGTCGTCAGTGACCCGCATTCAGAGGTACTGGAATTCAGTTGCGTCGAAGTCGATGGCGAAGTGCTGCAACTCGGCAAACCGGCGCGCTACTTCATGCTGCACAAGCCACCGGGCTGCGTCAGCGCCACTCGCGATCCGCAACATCCGACCGTGCTAGACCTGATCAATGAACCGGACAAAGACGAGCTGCACATCGCCGGACGCCTGGACTTCAACACCACCGGGCTGATGCTGATCACCAACGACGGCGCCTGGTCGCGCCGCCTGACCCAGCCGCAAACCAAATTGCCAAAGGTCTATTACGTCGAGACCGAGCAGGAAATCGGCGCGCAATATGCGAGCAAGTTTGCCGAGGGCATCTACTTCGCCTTCGAAAACCTGACCACGCAACCTGCGCAGCTGGAGCTCCTCGGATCACACTCGGCACGCCTGAGCATCGTCGAGGGCCGCTACCATCAGGTGAAGCGCATGTTTGGCTTTTTCAACAACAAAGTGCTGCGTCTGCACCGCGAATCCATGGGCCCGCTGCGGCTCGATGACGCGCTAAAACCGGGCGAGTACCGCGCTTTGCGCACCGAAGAGATTCATTTGTTCTAAGCCTGTGACCGCTCAGCAGAAGTTGTCGAACAATTTGCCAATGGCACTTGCGCGATCCTGCTCCCCCTGCTTGAATCAGGACGTCGGACGAAATGTGACCGACGAGTCACACCATACTTCTAAGAAACTTTTTGCCGGTCGTCAGCCCCCAGGGCTGCGCCTCAGCCGGCAGACTGCCCGCCAATAACAATACCCGTCGACCGCAGTCATGGATCGACATGGGCCAAGCAAATTCCAGGCGTATGCCTACCTGTCACAAAGCTCGTGCAATGTCTATTTGCGCGCATACCCGCTTGCTTGCCAGGAGTCTTATGACATGAGGCCAGAAATCGCTGTGCTGGATATACAGGGTCAGTATCGGGTTTACACGGAGTTCTATCGCGCAGACGCCGCAGAAAAGACCATCATTCTGGTCAACGGCTCGATGGCCACGACTGCGTCGTTTGCACAGACTGTGAAAAACCTGCACCCGCAATTCAACGTGGTCTGCTACGACCAGCCCTACGCGGGCCGGTCAAAAGCCCACAACCGCCACGAGAAACATCTGACAAAGGACGTTGAAGGGCAAATTCTGCTGGAGCTGATCGACCACTTCGCCGCCGAACACGTGCTGTCGTTCTCCTGGGGCGGCGCCGCGACTCTGGTTGCCCTTGCAAACCAGCCACGGCGCATCGAAAAAGCGGTGATCAGCTCGTTTTCGCCGGTGATCAACGCGCACATGCTTGATTACCTGGAGCGCGGCGTCGATTACCTCGGCCAGCGTGACGGTGATCGAGTCGGGCATCTGGTCAACAGCACTATCGGCAAACACCTGCCGTCACTGTTCAAACGCTTCAACTATCGCCACGTCAGCAGCCTGGCGGAGCACGAATACGGGCAGATGCACTTCCACATCAGCGACGTGCTGCACAGCGATCGTCAGTGCTATTTAGACGCGGCGAAGAAAATCAACGTGCCGGTGCTGTTTCTCAACGGCGAATGGGACGAATACACCGCCGCCGAGGATGCGCGCCTGTTCGGCAACCACGTGGCACAGAGCACCTTCAGCACCGTGCAAGCCACCGGGCACTTTCTCGACATGGAGCACAAAGCTGCGTGCCGCGACAGCCAGAACGCCTTGCTGGGCTTTTTGAAACCGGCACCGCAGGCGAGCCGAACGCGTTACTCGTTTGTACAGGATCAACATGCATTGGCCATTTGAAAGCGCGTCATCGCGAGCAAGACTGCCGGGCTGAGTGTTTTGTTTACCACCCCGCAGTGCTTGCTCGCGATCGACCGATTCAGTGCTGTAATGCCGTGCGCAGAAAGAAAAACTTCAAATCCGTGGCCGAGTCTGGTACAAAGTCAGCCGCTCTGAGCGGGTATAGTTTAATGGTAGAACAGTAGCTTCCCAAGCTTCCGACGAGGGTTCGATTCCCTCTACCCGCTCCACTCAATTTTGGTCTCACGTTGTGGTTTGACGGGGGATGCAGGAACAGAAAAAACCGGCCTTGATGGCCGGTTTTTTTGTGCCCGAAAAAAGGTTTACATCTGACATTTGGAACAACGCAAAAGCCTGCAACACACTCTCCATGCCTCCCTTGCCTCCCTATCTAGACTGCTTCAAACCACTGAGCTGATTAACAACGGATGACCGCTCGGTTATTACATTGTTGCCCGCGGATCATCGGTAGGTATAGTACCCACCACGCACGCCACAGGGAGGTGTTGTGAATAGCCGTTTTTAATAGGTCAACTTGTCGCAGACGGTTGGTATTTAGTGAGAGTCAGAGGCAGTCACCATCACTTCAAGCATCCGACCAAGCCTGGACTGGTCACGGTGCCGCATCCGACGAAAGATCTGCTGAAGAAAACGGCCATCAGTATTTTGAAGCAAGCGCTGCTTTGATTGGCTCAGTCAGCAACCATGGAGATCAACGAATATGCTCTATCCGATTGCGATTTCAATAGGTGATGAAGAACACGCGTGGGGCGTGGAAGTGCCGGACATTCCCGGCTGCTTTTCGGCTGGCGACGATCTGGATGATGCCGTTGCCATGGCTCGCGAAGCCATCGAGGGGCATTTCGAGATTCTGGCCGAGGACGGTGCGCCGATTCCGGCTGCCAGTAAGTTGGGGCTCCATGTGGCCAATCCGAAGTTCGCCGGATGCGCGTGGGCAGTGGTGGATATTGATGTCGTGAAGTATTTGGGTAAAGCCCAGAAACTCAACATCACGCTGCCTGGACATTTGCTCAACCGCATTGATGAATATGTTTTGCATCACCCGGAGGAGAAGAGTCGTTCGGGGTTTCTGGCTTCGGCGGCTTTGAAGGTATTGCAGCAGGGTTGATATCCGCGGAGCATCAGATTTACCACCACCCTCCCCCTGCGCGGCCATCGACGAATACGCGTCATCACTTTCGAGGGAACCCACTGCGGTCCGTTTGCCGCTGACAACCTAACTCAAAAGAGCACTTGAGCCATGACTCAAAACATTTACGACGACCCTGGGTTCTTCCAGGGCTACAGCCAGATGAACCGCTCCATCGGCGGCCTCGATGCCGCGCCGGAATGGCCTGCGCTCAAGGTATTGCTGCCCTCCATGCACGGTTTGCACGTGGTGGATCTGGGCTGCGGCTATGGCTGGTTCAGCCGTTGGGCCAGCGAACAAGGCGCGCACAATGTGCTGGGGCTGGACGTCTCGGAGAAAATGCTGCAGCGGGCACGCGACACCACTTCGGTGGCAAACATCCGCTACGAACGCGCCGACCTGGAACAGCTCGACTTGCCCGCGTGCAGTTTCGACTTGGCCTACAGCTCGCTGGCGTTGCACTACATCAAGGATCTGCCAGGACTGTTTGCCCACCTCTACACAGCGCTGAAACCGGGTTCGCATTTTGTGTTTTCCATCGAACACCCGATATTCATGGCACCGCGCAATCCCGGCTGGCTGATCGACAGTGAAGGTCGCAAGCGCTGGCCGCTGGACAGTTATCAGATTGAAGGAGAACGGGTGACGAATTGGCTGGCAGAAGGTGTGATCAAGCAGCACCGCACCGTCGGCACATTGCTCAACTCGCTGATCGATGCCGGTTTCACCATTCGCCACGTTAACGAATGGGGCCCGAGCGATGAAGAAGTAGCGGCGCAACCCGCGCTGGCGGAAGAGCGGGAGCGGCCGATGATGATGCTGGTGGCGGTGCAGCGCTAGGACTGCGCAAACGGAATAATTGTGGCGAGGGGATTTATCCCCTCACCACAAATCGTATCTGCCCTCAGCGCGTGGCCACCATAAACAACCGCGGAAACGGCAACAGCACCGAGCCATCCGCCAACGCCGGATAAGCCTTCTCAACCTCAGCCAGATACCGCTCCAGATACTGCGTCCGCTCGCTTTCAGTCAACGGACTCAGAAACGGAATCAGCCCACTGCCCTTGAACCACTCAACCACCCCCGCAGCGCCATCCGACAACTGATGGTGATACGTGGTCCGCCACACATCGACCCGCGCGCAGTGCGGTCGCAGCATCGAAAAGTACTCGTTGGCGCTCGCCATGTCCGTACGCTGTCCGGCAGCGTCAGCGAGTTTGCTTGCCCACGGGCCATTCGCCGCGACTTCACGCATCAAGCGGTGGGAGGGTTCATTGAGATTGTCCGGCATCTGGATTGCCAGACTGCCACCCTGCGCAAGCTTGCCCGCCAGCGCCGGCAGCAACGCCGCGTGATCGGGTACCCATTGCAATACCGCATTGGCAAAGATCACATCGAAAGGGCCTTCATCGGCCCATCGATCAATCTCGGCGACATCGAACTGCAACTGCGGCAAGCGCTTGCGTGCGGCAGCGATCATGTCCGCCGAGCTGTCCAGCCCGCTGACTGTCGCCCCAGCAAAACGCTGCACCAGCAACTCGGTCGAGTTACCCGGACCGCAACCGATATCGACCACCGATCGTGCTTCAGCCGTAGGAATCGCCGCCAGCAGATCGCGTGCCGGGCGGGTGCGTTCATCTTCGAAAGCGACGTACTGTTTGGCGGACCAACTCATTGCGTTCTCCTGTCATGGCAAAAAGCGAGTGCTGCCACGATACCGTTACCAGCTAAAACTGGCTCCCCTACCAACGTCGCGCAGGTTTCCTGGATTTGTAAGTAGAATTTTCATCAAGCCGTCAGTGTCTGAATTTCAGGCACCCAACAACAAGGATTACGGCTATGAAATTCGCGAAGATTTCCCAGAAGCTTGCCCTGTGGGCCGGCAGTCCCAAGACGTTCATGGGGGCGTTGATCCTGATTGGGTTGTGGGGAATGAGTGGGCCGATTTTCGGTTACAACGACACCTGGCAACTGATCATCAATACCTCGACGACGATCATCACGTTCCTGATGGTGTTCCTGATCCAGAACACCCAGAACCGCGACACCGACATTCTGCATTTGAAACTTGATGAGTTGCTGCGGGTAAACAAGGAAGCACAAAACGCGATGTTGGGGCTCGAAGCGCTGGATCTGAAGCAGTTGGAAGCGCTCCGCAAGCACTACCGCAGTTTGGGTGAGGGAGAGGTTTTCAATCTTGAGGGGTTGGGCGACAAGGGTAAGACGAAGCAGGATTTGAATGAGTGCTGATGCAAAAATTCTAAAGATCGCAGCCTGCGGCAGCTCCTACACAAATCCTCTGTAGGAGTTGCCGCAGGCTGCGATCTTTTAATCTTTTGATCTTTTGTTCAGGTCAGCGGCTAGCCTGCAGCGACCGAGCCATCTGCAGATGATTCTGCAACTTAGGCAACGTCTCATCGGCGAAGGCCTTGATCTCAGGCACGGTGGTGGTTTGCGCCTCCTGCTGAATCTGCTGGATTGCCTCTTCAGTGGCTTTCACCTGACTGGCGGCGTACGCCTGATCGAAGGTTGCGCCATCTTTCACTTCAGGAATCAATTCTTTGGCCTTGTCGGCCATTTCTTCACGCGGCGCGACGGGCAGGTCGAGTTTTTTCGCAATCTTCGCCAGATGTTGATTGGCCGTGGTGCGGTCGTTGATAACGACGATGGTGAAATCCTTGACCTCTTTGGATTCGGTCTTCTGATGCGCCAGACGGCTGGCTTCGATGTCGGCCATGCCTTTGGCGGAAGCATCGTTGATGAATTCGGCAGGCGACTGGGCAAAAGCACTGCTGGTGAACAATCCCAACAGTGTGAAAAAACTTAAACGTCGTAACTGGGTGGCCATCCGGCTCATGGTCGCGCCCTCCTTCTTGCTGAATTCAAGCGGGAGCTTGCGCCCCCGCCTCTCAATCAAAACTACCTTCACCGACTACTTCGATTTCTGAGCAGGCTTGCGGCCCGTTTCTGTTTTCGCAGGCTCTTTATCGACCGTCGTTGTGGTGGTTTTCCCACCTTTGCGACCAGCTTCAGAAGCCTTCGTTCGATCGTTGGCGAAGTTTCCCGAGTTCGAGTTTCTTGAATTAGGCATGATTCTCTACCTCTTGGTATTGATCGTAGCGAGCAGGTGCCCGCCTAGATTGAGAATTTTCTTACCGACAAAGGTTTAGAAAAATTGCCATCGCTGCGACGAACGGTGAACCCCGCGCTGCATAGATCAAGCCTTGTTCGGCATCAATCCCGGCAACGCATGCAGTAGCGCATTGATGGCGAAACCGATGAACATCACGCCGCACAACCGAGTGATGAGCAGTTCGTGACGCTGGTACACCGTGCGCACTCGCTGCGCGCCAACCACGCCAATCAGAATCGCGTAGGCGAGCAGTCCACCAAGGAAACTCAGGGCGATCAGCGCTGGCAACATCGACCAGTTGAGCAGCTCGGCGCGGCTCGACAGCAGCGCGGTAAACGTCGCCACTGCTACTGGATAGGCCTTGGGATTGGTCAGCCCGAACAAAATGCCGTGCCAGAAGGGATTGCGCGCCGCGCCCTGGGGTTGATCATCACTGCGCCGTTGCGCACGCACTGCACGCCAACCGAGCCAGAACAGGTACAAGCCACTCAGTACGCCAAGCACATCAAACGCGGTGCTGCCGATTTCCCGTGCGCCAACAATCGCGATCAGTGCGGTGCTGCACCACACCACATCGCCCAGCAAATGCCCGCAAAGAAATCCTGCACCGGCACGCCGCCCATGCGCCGCGCCAATGCCGAACACCGCCAGCACGCCCGGCCCGGGCGTGATGCCGTAAATGAAACCCGAGGCCAGCACGGCCATTAGCAACGATGGAGTCATGGGTAACCTGCAAACGCGAGAATACGTGGCGGCCAGTCTATATCAGCGAAAACTGTCTGATCACGGCACGTCGTAAAAACGCATGCCAGCGTACGGTTTTTGCCGACACGCCGCCAGCCGCGAAGCGAGATCGCCGACGTGGGCTTCGAGCTGATGGCCGTCAGGATCGAGAAAGTAGAAGGAAGCACCTTCGCTGCGGTTATCCCGCCATTCCTGAACATTTGCCGCTTTTAGCCTCTGTACCAAAACCGGGAAATTCGCCGCGCTGAGGCTGAAGGCGTAATGGGTGTAGTCGGCGCACGCTTGGGCATTGCGCTTCGCATCAAGCGAAAGGCACAACCACAACCCCGGCAGCGACAGATAAGCGCCGGTGTCCCACGTCGCCTCGACCCGCAACTGCAGCACATCGCGGTAAAACGCCAGGCTGCGATTGAGATCGCTGACGGCGAGGGTCAGGTGGTTGAGTCCGGTGAGCATTGGTTCAGTAACCTCTGAGATCTTCAGGTACGCCGTATTGCTGGCCGTCGTAGGTCAACGTGATTTGGGTTTTCTTCAGGTGAGTGGTTTTGGAAACGCACTCGTTGCCCGACTTGGCGTCGTTCATTTTGCTGGCGCTGGTGGTGATGATCAAATCGGCGAAACCGTGGTGACTTGATGGACCGATCTCGACAGTCCTGCGGACCTGATTGGTATAGCCCTCGCAATCGCTCATGAATTCGCCGTTGTTTTTGTAGACCACCAAGCCTTCCAGAACCGGACGCAGGTTGTTGCCTTCGCGGACGTACAACGCCAGATCGGTTTTTTCGTAGGGAATGGCATGGGAGCTGTGCACGAACTTCGAGCGCAGACCAAACGCGCGAACATTCGGCGCCAGTCGGTAGCGACCGGTGTCAATGCGCAGGTCATCGAAGCGCACGGCATCGGAGTTGTAAGCGCCTGGTTTGCGGTAGGTGGCGATGGGGTTTGCATTGCTGGCGTTGACGATCGACAGGTCCAGATCGAACACCCCGGCATCGTCGCCGCCAGCGTCAGCCAGGTACGTGGACTTGACCGCGATCGCCTGCGTCGGAAAGGCTGGCCAGACGATGCAGCGTGACATCGATTGACCGTCGAAGGCCTTGGTGGTGCAGGCGGCCTGGGCTTGGGCGGTGATGGCCAGAATACCGAGGGCGATAAGGAGTCTGGTGGGGGTGAGCATGGTTCTTCCTTGATAAGAGTCGTGTGTGGCAGGTCAATCAAAGACCCTTGAAACCTGGCGGCAGGACATAAGTCTTTCCGTCGTAATGCAATGTTGTCAAAACCGGTTTGCGTACCGTCGTCTTGTCTTCACAAGCGTCGCCTTCAACCACACTTGTCGTGCCTTTTTCCTGGGTATTGACGATTAAATCTGCATAGCCGTTGGAGCTCGTTTTAGCGATATCGACGGTTCTTGAAATTTCAAAACGCTGTCCAGCGCAGTTGTCATCCCACTCGCCGCCATACTCATAAACCACCAACTGACGCAGGACAGGACGTAACGTCTCGCCCTCCTTCACGTAGAGCGACAGTTGATATTCCTCCACGGGATTGAGACGAGAGCCGTTAGCGAGCTTTGCGCGGACACCAAAGGCTCGAAGTTCGGGAGCGAGTTTGTAGCGCGCCGTGTCGAGCGTCAGATCCTTCAAGTGGACGCCATCCATTACGAAAGCGGCGGCCTGGTGATAAGTCGCCACCGGAGTCGGTTGGCCATCCTGCAACACGGACACGTCCAGATCGTGGGTACCTAGCGCTTCGGTAGTGCCGGGCTCAAACCGCGTCGAGGCGCTGATGGTCAGCCCCGGGTAGGCCGGCCAATCCTTGCAGGCAGAGACATCCTCCCCCGCAACCGCTGGCGGCGTGCAAGCCGCAAACACCTGCCCCGCCATCAACCACCCGCCCAACACCACACACCCGATCAATCCAGACTTCACTGTCACTTCCCGCTCCTTGATATCGTTTCAGCCGCGCACTATCCCCTCCTCAATCCTGCGATTCAACCAATTCAACGCCTGATCGCCGCCTCGGCGCTTATGCCACGCCAGCACAAACGTGAACGGCGGAATCTCGAATGGCGGCGGCACGACGACAAGTTCGCGCGGATCAATATCCCGCAGCCCCCGCGACGACACTGTGAGAATCAGATCCGTGCCGCTGATGAACTGTGGCGCGACGTTCCAGTGCGGCAGGCTGATGGCTACGCGACGGCGTTCACGCAGTGACGTTAACGCGCGTTCGATTTCCGGCGTGCCGCTGCCACGCATTTCCAGCAATACATGCGGGCGGGACAGGTAGGTCGGCAGGTCCAGAACGCCGTCGGCAGGCAAACTGGCGCGATCCAGCAGGCACACGTAGCGCTCTTCAAACAGCAGCGTGCTGCGCAATTCGTTGGGCATTTCCGGGAACACGCCGGCGGCCACGTCGATATCACCGTTGAGCACCCCTTCCAGCATGCCTTCGCGACTGGCGTGGCTGATTTGCAAGTCGATGCCCGGGGCTTCGCGGCGCAGGGTGCGGATCAGCGTGGGCAGGATGATCGCCGCGCCGTAGTCGGACATCGCCACGCGAAAGGTGCGGCGCGCACTCGCCGGATCAAAGGTGTTGGGAGCCAGCAGCGACTGCACCTGGGCCAGCGCTTCGGCCAATGGCGCGACCAGCTCCAGGGCCCGCGCGGTGGGCACAAGGCCAGAACCTGCGCGCACCAGCAATGGGTCACCAAGCAAGTCACGCAATCGCGCCAGCGCATGGCTGACCGCCGGTTGGCTGAGGTGCAGGCGCTCGGCGGCGCGGGTGACGTGTTGCTCGCTGAGCAATGCGTCGAGGATCACCAACAGATTGAGGTCGATACGGCGCAGATCATTCATCTGGTGCATGTTCTTGATGACAAAACGTAATTTAAATCTGCGCGGCGAATAGCCTAGAGTCCAGCAAAACCTGTTGGAGGATGATCATGAGTACGTTGCAGTGGGCCGGTTTGCTCGCCTTGGCCGCTTTCGCCGGCGCAGTGGTGCCGTTTCAAAGTGCGATCAATAGCAATCTGGCGCGAGGGCTGGGACATCCGTTGTGGGCAACATTGGCCTCGCTGCTGGTGAGTGTGTTGGTGCTGTTGCCGGTGATTCTGGCGTTGCGCTTGCCGTTGCCGTCAGTGGCGTTCATCAGCAAGGCGCCCTTGTGGATATGGGCCGGTGGCGCGTTCGGCGTTTGCTTTGTGGCGCTGGCGGTGATGCTTTTGCCCAGACTCGGTGCGTCGGGATTTGTCGCGCTGGCGTTGGCCGGACAGGTCATTGCCTCGATGGTGCTGGATCACTTCGGGCTGTTTGGGTTGGTGGAAAAACAGCTGACATTGACGCGAGTATTTGGCGCGGTGTTGCTGATTGCGGGGGTGGTTTTGATTCAGTTGGGGGATTCGACAGTGAGGGTTTTGTCACCGCAGTAAAGCAAAAGATCGCAGCCTTCGGCAGCTCCTACATGGGACCGGTGTAGGAGCTGCCGAAGGCTGCGATCTGTTGATCTTCGCCCGAACTCAAAACGCGTTGCGGAAAATCTCCTCGATCTGCCGCTGATCCGCCGCGCGTGGATTGGTCAGCCCGCAAGCGTCTTTCAAAGCGTTGGTGGCGAGGATCGGGATGTCGGAAAGCTTCGCGCCCAGATCCCGCAAGCCGCCCGGAATTTCCACATCTCTGGCCAGGCAACGGATCGCAGTGATCGCCGCCTGCGCGCCCTCTTCCGGGCTCAAACCGTGAACATCGGCACCCATGGCGTGGGCGACATCGGTGAGCCGGTCGGCACACACCAGCGCATTGAACGTCTGCACATGCGGCAGCAGCACAGCGTTGCAGACACCATGAGGCAAGTCATAGTAACCGCCCAACTGGTGCGCCATCGCGTGCACGTAGCCCAGCGAGGCATTGTTGAACGCCATGCCGGCGAGGAACTGCGCGTAGGCCATGTTCTCCCGTGCGGCGAGATCGCTGCCGTCGCGCACGGCCAGGCGCAGGTTGTTGCTGATCAGGGTCATGGCCTTCAGCGCGCAGGTATCAGTGATCGGGTTGGCGGCGGTCGAGACGTAGGCTTCGATCGCGTGGGTCAGGGCATCCATGCCGGTGGCGGCGGTCAGGCTTTTCGGCATCGCGACCATCAGCGCCGGATCGTTGACCGACAACAGCGGCGTGACGTTGCGGTCGACGATGGCCATTTTCACGTGACGCGATTCGTCGGTGATGATGCAGAAACGGGTCATCTCGCTGGCGGTGCCGGCGGTGGTGTTGATGGCGATCAGCGGCAGTTGCGGCTTGCTCGATTGATCAACGCCTTCGTAATCGCGAATCTGCCCGCCATTGGTCGCACACAGTGCGATGCCCTTGGCGCAGTCGTGAGGCGACCCGCCGCCCAGCGACACCACGAAATCACAGTGACTTTCCTTGAGCAGGCCCAGACCGCACTCGACATTGGCGATGCTCGGGTTCGGTTTGGCACCGTCAAAAATCACTGAATCGATGTCCTGCATCGCCAGTTTCTCGGCCACCATGGCCGCCACGCCAGCCTTGGCCAGCCCCACATCGGTGACGATCAGCGCCTTGCGAAAACCGTAGTTGCGGATCGCGACCATGGCTTCGTCGAGGCATCCATTGCCCATGATGTTGACCGCCGGAATGAAGAAGGTGCTGCTCATCGTGTTTCTCCTGACTGGGCCGAATCGACAACTGCGATCCGACGGATACACACAGGATCGACCGATCGGTCACGGCGTATGTTGATCTGGCTCAATGTCCGCTCGTGATAAAGTCGCCGTCCATCAGCCCCTATGTTTTGAGATGTGCCAAGTAATGAGCGATTTTCTGGATGTCGACGCCACCCTCGAAGACTGGAACACCCTGCGCGCCGCAACCGACTTCAACGGTTTGTTGGTGGGTAACGGCGCCAGCCGGGCCGTTTGGGACGACTTCGGTTACGACTCGCTGTTCGAAAACGCCCGCACCGTTGAAGAAAAGCCACTGAGCGCGTCGGAACTGGCGGTGTTCGACGCCATGCAGACGCACAGCTTCGAGCAGGTCCTCAGCGCACTGAAAACCACCAGCCGGGTGAACAAGGCGTTGGCCGTCAGCTCGGCCGCACCGCGCAACCGTTACTACGCGATCAAGGAAGCGCTGATCAACACCGTGCACGCCATTCACATTCCGTGGCGGCTGGTTCAAACCTCAACGCTGACCACGCTGAATGAAGAACTGGCGCGCTATCGCACGGTGTTCACCACCAATTACGACTTGCTCAACTATTGGGCGATCCAGCATCGCAGCGAGGCCATCGACGATCTGTTCAATGGCGCCAACGCGAGTTTCGATATCAGCGAAACCGCTACCTCCAAACCGCGTGTGCTGTACCTGCACGGCGGCCTGCATCTGGTACGCAATCAGGATGGCACCGCGCGCAAACTGACCTCGACCGAGGGCACGCTGCTCGGCAGTTTTGCGATCAACAACACGATCAAGACGCTGGATGACGTGCCGCTGTTCGTCACCGAAGGACCGAGCGCCGACAAGCTCAAGACCATTCGCAGCTCGGATTACCTGTCGTTCTGTTACGAGCAGTTATTGGGCCATGGCGACAGCCTGTGCATCTTCGGCCATGCCTTGGGCGAGCAGGACAACCACATCGTGCGGGCATTGCGCCTGGCGAAGCCTGCGGTTGTGGCGATCTCGATTTATCCGCGCAGCGCGGCGTTCATTCAGCATCAGAAGCGCCACTACGCGAAGGTGTTTGAGGGAACGGGGGCGCAGTTGCGGTTTTTCGATGCGAAGACGCATGCGCTGGGCAGTCCGAAGTTGTCGGTGCCGGTCGAGGTTTGAAGCAAGATCAAAAGATCGCAGCCTGCGGCAGCTCCTACATTGATCTGTGTAGGAGCTGCCGCAGGCTGCGATCTTTTGATTTTCGGTTCATTCTTCTGAGCTGTGCACCACCACCAGCAACTGCGCCTGCACCTCGCCCACCGAGCGAATCCGATGCGGTTTCTGCGCATTGAAGTGCAACGCATCCCCGCGTTCCAGCAGCACTCGTTCGTTCATGAAATCCACTTCAACCTGCCCTTCGTGGACGAACAGAAACTCTTCGCCCAAATGCTCTTTGAAGGTCTTGTCGGTGAACTCGCTCGGCGGGTAGATGATGAACGGCAGCAGGTTGCGCTCGCTGACCTGATGCGCCAGCACCGCATAACCCGGGCTCTGATCATTGGCCGCCAGTGACTGGCGCTCGTGGCTGCGTACCAGGCTGTAGTTGTCGAGGCTGACGTTGTCTTCGGAGAACAATTCCTCGACTTTCACATTCAGCGCCTTGGCGAGTTTCAACGCGGCAGCAATCGACGGGGTGTTCAGCCCGCGCTCGACTTTCGACAGATAACTCTTGGTCATGCCGGACTTTTCGGCCAGCGCCTCAAGGGTTACGCCAAGTTTTTTTCTCAATAATTTCAAACGGATAGACATGCGCTGCGGTTATTCCATCAAGGAAGCGACGATTTGTGCTTGCCAATGACACTTTGTGTCATATAGCCTCTTTCGTGTCATTTGCAATCACCCAAAGGACACAGACATGGCCAAGACATTAGCACTACCCAAAGAGCAATTGGTCAAGCATGCGCTGACCCAGATGCAAAACACCCTGGCGGATAATACGTGGACAGACCGGCAAAAGCTGGCCCTGACCTGCCGGATCCTGTTCGAAAGCGGTCACGACTCCGGCCTGGCCGGGCAAATCACCGCCCGTGGCCCGCAGCCGGGCACCTATTACACTCAACAACTGGGCCTGGGTTTCGACGAAATCACCGCGAGCAACCTGCTGCTGGTCAACGAAGACCTGGAAGTCCTTGAAGGCCACGGCATGGCCAACCCGGCCAACCGTTTTCACAGCTGGGTTTATCGCGCCCGGCCCGATGTGAACTGCATCATCCACACACACCCGACGCACGTTGCCGCGCTGTCGATGCTGGAAGTACCGCTTGAGATTTCGCACATGGACCTGTGCCCGCTGTATGACGACTGCGCGTTTCTTGAAGGCTGGCCAGGTGTGCCGGTGGGCAATGAAGAAGGCGAACTGATTGCCGGCGCACTGGGCGACAAACGCGCGATCCTGCTTTCGCACCATGGTCAGCTGTCGAGCGGCAGCACGATTGAAGAAGCGTGTGTCATCGCGCAACTGATCGAACGCGCGGCAAAGCTGCAACTGCTGGCGATGGCGGCCGGGACGATCAAACCGATCACTCCGGCGCTGGGTCGCGAGGCGCATGACTGGGTGTCGAAACCCAAGCGCCACGCCGCCGCTTTCAACTATTACGCCCGGCAGAACCTGCGCCAACACGCCGATTGCCTGAACTGAAACCTTTTTACGGAGACACCCCCATGTCCAATATTCACGGCATCATCGGCTACACCATCACCCCGTTCGGCGCCAACGGCGAAGGGCTGGATTTGCCGGCGCTGGGTCAATCGATCGATCGCTTGATCGACAGTGGCGTCCACGCCATCGCCCCGCTGGGCAGCACCGGCGAAGGCGCTTACCTGAGCGATGCCGAGTGGGATCAGGTTGCCGAGTTCAGCATCAAACACGTGGCCAAACGCGTGCCGACCATCGTCAGCGTGTCCGACCTGACCACCGCCAAAGCTGTGCGTCGGGCGCGTTTTGCCGAGGCTCACGGCGCCGATGTGGTGATGGTGCTGCCGACGTCGTACTGGAAGCTCACTGAAGCGGAAATCCTCGCGCACTACCGCGCCATTGGCGACAGCATCGGCGTGCCGATCATGCTCTACAACAACCCGGCCACCAGCGGCACCGACATGTCGGTCGACTTGATTCTGCGCATCGTCAATGCCGTGGAAAACGTGACCATGGTCAAGGAGAGCACCGGCGACATCCAGCGCATGCATAAGCTGCAACTGCTTGGCGAAGGTCAGGTACCGTTCTACAACGGCTGCAACCCGCTGGCGCTGGAAGCCTTCGCCGCCGGGGCGAAAGGCTGGTGCACGGCGGCGCCGAACCTGATTCCGCAGTTGAACCTGGACTTGTACGCGGCTGCACTGGCGGGTGATCTGGAAAAGGCGCGGGCGCTGTTCTATCGCCAGTTGCCGCTGCTGGATTTCATCCTCAAGGGTGGTTTGCCGGCGACGATCAAGGCTGGGTTGCGCGATACCGGGCTTGAGGTGGGCGATCCGCGCTTGCCGGTATTTCCACTGAGTGACACCGCAAGAACTCAACTCAACGGCTTGCTCCACGTTTTGCGCTAAATAAAAATCCCGCCAGGATCACTCCGGGCGGGATTTTTCATGGTCGCGGGTTACAAACTGGCGGCGTTTTTCATCGCTTCGCGCTGGAAGGGCTGATCCTTGAGGATCTGCGCGATAAACGTGTCAGTGACCAATTGCAGGTGTTCGAACTGCCCGCCCGAGGCATTGAAGACACCGCGCCAGGATTCACTGTGGTTGTGCACGGTGTACACACCCAGAATTTCCTTGCCGTGGCTGAGACTGAAAACCACCGTGCTGTCCCAGCTCACCGGCACCGGAACCAGAAACATCGTAAAGGCACTCAGCAACATCTGCGGCTGCATCCCGCCGACATCACTATTGGCGATCACCAGCAGGTTGTAGCCATCCACGCTGCGACCGGCCTTGACCTCGTCAAAGGTGCCGCGCCGACGCAGATCGTCGCGCAACATCCAGCTCGGCATGCCTACGACTTCGACGTTGATTCCCGGCAGTTGCTGGTTGTAGTCAACTTCGGGAGTCTTGAGGCTATGGGTTACCTGGCAGCCGCCGAGCAACAGGAGCAATCCCAGAAACAGAAGCTTGATGCGCATTAGAGTTTCCCTGACAGCATTGCTTTATAGACCGAGGCACTGGTGCCGTTCTCTTCGCGAATGAACGGCGTGGCCGTGTACAGATTAGGCATATCCAGACGTTGCAGACCCGGCACTTGCGGGTACTTGGCGCGAACAAGCGCCGCGTCGCGCTCCAGATGATCGCTGTGCAGGAACAGGCACGACGTACTTCGGCCGATCAGGCAGCCGGCGCGAAAGTCGCCGATGTAATAAGCCTTGCCAGCCTCCAGTTGCAGACCGACGGTGAAGTCTTCACGGCTCCAGCTCACCGACTGGCCCTGATCGAAGCGCACGTTGTAAATCTCGTAGCGTCCGGGTTTGAGCGGCATGACAAACAACGTGCCGATGCCGTGACCGGTCTCGCGCACGTCCCGCGCGGTACGAGCGTAAAACTCGTTGTGAAGGCGCGCGGTGGCGAAGTCATCGCTGCCGCGCTTGCGGATCATCAGCATTTGTTCATGAGCGCCGTATTTCGCCTCAGGCCAGATGCCGACCACGCCCACTACATAGGCCACGCCGGAATCGGCGGTCGGGCTCAGTTCATCGTCAATATGGGTCGGGGACATGCTGTAGCAGCCGCTCAGGCAGAGCAGCGCTGTCAAGACAGCGAGTAAACGGATCATCGAAGAACAAACTCTCGCGTAAAAATTCAGAAGTCCACGAAAGAGTCAGTAACGCCGCCCTCCATGGATGGGTCACGGAGAATAAACGAGATAGTGGCACATTGCCAGAAATCAGTCGCCATTACTTTGACGACTGAAACCAACGCTGTTCAGAGGACTGGCAGGGTCTTGTCCTTGATGGTTTTCGTCGGGCCGTTGGCCTTGACGCTGGCGATGCCTTTGTCACACGCCGCATCCGAGGAGTAGGCCTCGCTGCTGCCGATCACCTGATGATTGGCGGCTTTGAGATTGAAGTACGGATGACCATCCTTGGTGGACTTTTTCTCATAGCGCTCATCCAGCGGGCTGTTGGTCTGCACTGACGCAATGCCGCTGTCGGCTGCCGCGCGGGTGGTGTAGAGCTCGCTGGTGAGAATGGTTTCGGCGTTGGCTGCTTTCAGCACAAACCTGAACTGGCCGTTGCTGCTTTTACTCACTTCGTACCATCCGGACATGCTCGTTTCTCCTTGGCGGATGAGAGGTTTCGCGCTTCAGAGTAAAGACCAACCTCAGACTTCTGTCGCCTGTTCCGGCCTCATCGCCAGCAGGCTGGCTCCTACATTTGGAATGCATTTCCCTGTAGGAGTGAGCCTGCTCGCGATGGGGTCAACTTGTACTCGACTACTTCACCACCGCCCGCACCACCGACAATTCCGGAACCGCCACCCGCCGCTGACTCAGATACCGCGTACAACTCACCCGCAAGAACGAAGCAAAATTGACCACCTCGCCGCGGTAATCCATCACCTCTTCATACAGCTTGGCGATCAGTTGATTGGTGGTCATGCCGTCGATCTCGGCGATTTCGCCGAGGATGTCCCAAAACTGATTTTCCAGGCGCAACGTCGTCACCACCCCGCAAATACGCAGCGAGCGAGAGCGCGATTCATAGAGGATCGGGTCAGCCTTGACGTAGAGCTCGCACATGGACGAAACCTCGTTACAGGGTGATTTGGGTGCCCAGCAAACCGAGGAAACCGGCCAGCCAGTTCGGATGCGCCGGCCACGCCGGAGCAGTCGCCAGATTGCCTTGCACGTGGCCGTCCGTCACCGGGAGGTCGATGTACGTACCGCCCGCCAGTCGGACCTCAGGCGCGCAAGCCGGATAGGCGCTGCACTCGCGCCCCTCAAGAATGCCCGCCGCTGCCAGCAACTGCGCGCCATGGCAGACCGCTGCAATCGGTTTGCCGGACTTGTCGAAGGCACGCACCAGATCGAGGACTTTTTCGTTCAGACGCAGGTACTCCGGAGCCCGACCGCCGGGGATCACCAGCGCGTCGTAATCGGCCTCGCTGGCCTTGGCGAAATCGAAATTCAGCGCGAACAGGTGACCGGGTTTTTCGCTGTAGGTCTGGTCGCCTTCGAAGTCATGGATCGCGGTGCGCACGGTCTGGCCAGCGGCTTTATCCGGGCAGACCGCGTGGACGGTGTGCCCGACCATTTGCAGGGCCTGGAACGGCACCATCACTTCGTAGTCTTCGACGTAATCGCCGACCAGCATCAGGATTTTTTTTGCGGCCATGGGGAGGACTCCTCTGGGAAATGCTTGGGAGTATTGAAGGTAGACCTTATCTGTCGGGGCGGGTAACAACCGGCTACTACGCCTGACGCGCCAGGCACTCGTACACGGACACCTGTAGGAGCTGCCGAAGGCTGCGATCTTTTGACTTTGTCTTTTAAAAACAAGATCAAAAGATCGCAGCGTGCCGCAGCTCCTACAGGGATGCAGGTCGATACAGGCGTTCAGTCGTGGGTCAGGAGAGGTAGCCGTCAGCGCGCAGCAAGGTTTCCAGGCAGTGCTCGCTGATGTTGTAGAACGCCTTCAACTCCTGGATTTTCACTAACAGCTGAGCCGGGTCCACCGGCTCGGCGCGTTTCACTGCCAGAATCATCTTGTTCTTGTTGGTGTGATCCAGCGAGATGAACTCGAACACTTTGGTCTCGTAACCACAGGCTTCAAGGAACAGCGCGCGCAGGCTGTCAGTGACCATTTCCGCCTGCTGACCGAGGTGCAAACCGTATTGCAGCATCGGCTTGAGCAGCGCCGGGCTCTGGATCTGCAGGCGGATCTGTTTGTGGCAGCACGGCGAGCACATGATGATCGACGCGCCCGAACGGATGCCGGTGTGGATCGCGTAGTCAGTAGCAATGTCGCAGGCATGCAGGGCGATCATCACGTCCAGTTCGCTCGGCGCCACGCTTCGCACGTCACCGCATTTGAACACCAGGCCCGGATGATCCAGTTTTGCCGCCGCGGCGTTGCACAGGCTGACCATTTCTTCACGCAACTCGACGCCCGTGACTTCGCCCTCGGCCTTCAAGGTATTGCGCAGGTAGTCGTGGATGGCGAACGTCAGGTAGCCCTTGCCCGAACCGAAATCCGCGACCCGCACCGGTTTGTCCAGCGCCAGCGGTGACGATGTCAGGGCATGGCTGAAGACTTCGATGAACTTGTTGATCTGCTTCCACTTGCGTGACATCGCCGGGATCAGCTCGTGCTGCGCGTTGGTCACGCCCAGATCCTTGAGAAACGGCCGGTTCAGGTCCAGAAACCGGTTTTTCTCGCGGTTGTGCTCTGCCGACGGCGCTTCACGCAATTGCTGAGGTTTGCTCTTGAACAGCGAACTCTTGCCCTTTTTGCTGTATTCGAGCTGAGCTTCGTCAGTCAGCGCCAGCAAATGCGCATTTTTGAACGAGGCCGGCAGCAGCGCTGCGATCGCATGCACGCCGTCTTCAAGCGGCAGGTTCTTGGTAATGTCGCGGGTTTTGTAGCGATACACGAACGACAGGCAGGGCTGAGCTTTAACGGTCACCGGTTTGATGATGACGCGCTGCAAGTCCGCTTCTTCACCGACGTATTTGGCCAGCACCAGTTTGATGAAACCGTTCTGCTCGAGGCTGGTTTGCAGCAACTCGATGAACTGGGCGTGGTGGTCCGGCGCGGGTTTGGCAGATGGCGCGGAAGGGGCGGTAACGGACATGAACAAGCGGCCTCGGGCGGGGCGAATCGGGAATGGCGGGTATTTTAGGGGGGATGGGGGTTGGGGACACGCTCTTATTTACCGAACGGCAAAATCAGAAGATCTACCCCAACACCACCAACCGATTCGGCAACTCATTCCTCACCTGCGTCACCGGCACATGCACCTTGAGCAATTCCCCACATGCCTCGATACAAGTGACAAACCCCTCTAGCGTGCGCCCCTGCCGTACCTGCTCGGTAAACGCCGCGACAATCACATCCCAGCTTTCATTGCCCAACCGCTTCGAAATCCCCTCATCCACCAGAATCTCCACGTAGCGCTCGGCCTCGCAGACGAAAATAAGCATGCCGGTGCTGCCCACGGTGTGATGCAGGTTCTGTTCGAGAAACTGTCGCCGCGCCAGGTTCGATGCGCGCCAGTGGCGCACCCGGCGTGGCACCAGATGTGTGGTGATCTTCGGCAGGCGAAACAGCAGGCACAGCACAATGAACAGGCCCCACTGCACCAGCAGCAGGCTGCGCAGGGTCAGCAAGCCGGTCAGGTAATGCACGACGCCCGGCACCACCAGCGCCAGCAGGCTGGCCCACAACAGCGGGATGTACGCGTAGTCATCGGCGCGAGCCGCCAGCACTGTCACCAGTTCGGCATCGGTGTCGCGCTCGACCCGTGCAATCGCCTCGGCGACTTTGCGTTGTTCGTGTTCAGTCAGTAATGCCATGTCAAAAAGTGCCTGCTCATTATTCTTTTAATGTCACCAGCCGCCGGACGAACCACCGCCGCCGAAACTGCCCCCGCCGCCGCTGAAGCCCCCACCGCCACCGCCGCCACCAAATCCGCCGCCACCGCCAAAACCTCCCCCGCCACCGGAGCCGCCACGGCCGGTGGGCAGGATACCGAGCATCTGGCAGACAAACACCGTCAGGATGAACAACATCACCAGAAAAACGAACAACGTCGGATGCCGCGAGATGAAATCGCTCTGCGGGTCCCCGCTGGACTCATACACCGTCGACGGTTCGTCCAGCGGATTGCCGCCCAGCACAACCAGCATCGCCGCCACACCATCGCTGATGCCTTTGCTGAAATTACCGGTCTTGAACGCGGGCGTGATGACTTGATGGATGATCACCGAGGTTTGCGCATCGGTCAGCCGGTCTTCCAGGCCATAACCGACTTCGATGCGCAATTTGCGCTCGTCACGGGCGACGATCAGCAGCGCGCCGTTGTTCTTGTCCTTTTGCCCGATGCCCCAGTGGCGACCGAGCTGGACGCCATAATCCTCAATGGTGGTGCCTTGCAGATCGGGCAACGTGACCACGACCAATTGCTCGCCGGTTGCCTGTTCGTGGGCCTGCAACTGTTGGCTCAATTGCGCGCGCACCGACGGCTCGATCATCTGCGCCTGGTCCACCACTCGCCCGCTCAGCGCCGGGAACGTCAACTCGGCCCGGGCGCTGACGGCGAACAGCCACAGCATCAGCACCAGGCCTATTTTCAACACACGCATGAATATCCCCCACCGATCTCCCTGTAGGAGCTGCCGCAGGCTGCGATCCTTTGATCCTGATCTTTAAAAACAAGATCAAAAGATCGCAGCCTGCGGCAGCTCCTACACAGGATTGTTTAGAACTTCACTTCCGGAGCCTTTTCCGCACCGGGCGTGGTGGCTTCGAAGGTTTCGCGCATCGGCAGGTCGCTGTACATCACGCTGTGCCAGAGCCGACCGGGAAAGGTGCGGATCTCGGTGTTGTACTTCTGCACCGCCAGAATGAAATCGCGTCGCGCCACGGCGATGCGGTTTTCCGTGCCTTCGAGCTGCGATTGCAGGGCGAGGAAGTTCTGATTGGCCTTCAGATCCGGATAACGCTCGGACACCACCATCAAACGGCTCAACGCGCCGCTCAACTGATCCTGCGCCTGCTGGTACTGCTTGAGCTTCTCGGGATTGTCGAGGGTACTGGCATCAACCTGAATCGACGTGGCTTTCGCCCGGGCTTCGATCACCGCGGTCAGGGTTTCCTTTTCGTGGGCGGCATAGCCCTTCACCGTTTCCACCAGATTGGGGATCAGGTCGGCGCGACGCTGGTACTGGTTCTGCACCTGCCCCCACGCGGCCTTGGCCTGTTCGTCGAGGGTCGGGATGTTGTTGATGCCACACGCGGTCAGCAACGTCGCCAGCATCAACAATGTGGCGACCTGCAAACGCGAGCGATAGGTTGGACTTACATTCATTGCAGTGATGCTCCCTGACACATTTCATTAAAAAGCCGAGCGCGAAACCTTCTCAGCCAGCGGTTGGGGCATAATCGGCCGCGCCACTGGATTGCGACCGGTCAATGGGCTAAAAAGTGCCTGCGCGGTCGAACTGCCTGCGGTCAACGGTGCTTTTTTGGCTTGGCGTTTTTGCGCCCGCACCCGAACAACAATAGTCGCTCCCTAAATTTTGGCTGGCCGGCATTGCATTGCCGTTTGTGCCCTTGAGAAAAACATTCATGAAGAAGCTGTGTTTGCTGGGCCTGTTCGTCAGTCTGGCCAGTCATCAAGTATTGGCCGCTGAGACCTCGGTACCTCTGGAAAACAAGGACGCCTTCATCAGCAACCTGATGAAGCAAATGACCCTCGACGAAAAGATCGGCCAGTTGCGCCTGATCAGCATCGGCCCGGAAATGCCCCGCGAGCTGATCCGCAAGGAGATCGCCACCGGCAACATCGGCGGCACGTTCAACTCGATCACCCGCGCGGAAAACCGTCCGATGCAGGACGCTGCCATGCGCAGTCGCCTGAAGATTCCGATGTTTTTTGCGTACGACGTGATCCACGGTCACCGTACGATTTTCCCGATTCCGCTGGCCCTCGCTTCAAGCTGGGACATGGACGCCATCGGCCAGTCCGGGCGCGTTGCCGCCAAAGAGGCCGCTGCCGACAGTCTCGATCTCACCTTCGCGCCGATGGTCGACATCTCCCGCGACCCGCGCTGGGGTCGTAGCTCCGAAGGTTTCGGTGAAGACACCTACCTCACTTCGCGCATCGCCAAAGTCATGGTCAAGGCCTATCAGGGCGATGCCCCGAACACGGCCGACAGCATCATGGCCAGCGTCAAGCACTTTGCCTTGTACGGCGCGGTCGAGGGCGGTCGCGACTACAACACCGTCGACATGAGCCCGGTGAAGATGTACCAGGACTACCTGCCGCCGTACCGTGCTGCGATCGATGCCGGCGCCGGTGGTGTGATGGTGGCGTTGAACTCGATCAACGGCATTCCGGCCACCGCCGACACCTGGCTGATGAACGATCTGTTGCGCAGGGATTGGGGCTTCAAGGGCCTGGCGGTCAGTGACCATGGCGCGATCTTTGAACTGATCAAGCACGGTGTGGCGCGCGACGGTCGCGAAGCGGCGAAACTGGCGATCAAGGCCGGCATCGACATGAGCATGAACGACACCCTGTACGGCAAAGAGCTGCCAGGGCTGCTCAAGTCCGGCGAGATCGAACAGAAACACATCGACAACGCTGTGCGCGAAGTCCTTGCGGCCAAGTACGACATGGGCCTGTTCAAGGACCCGTACCTGCGCATCGGCAAAGCTGAGGATGATCCGGCCGACACCTACGCCGAAAGCCGCCTGCACCGCGCCGAGGCCCGCGACGTTGCGCGTCGCAGCCTGGTGCTTCTGAAGAACCAGAACGAAACCCTGCCACTGAAGAAGACTGCAAAAATCGCCCTGGTCGGCCCGCTGGCCAAGGCGCCGATCGACATGATGGGTAGTTGGGCTGCCGCCGGTCGTCCGGCGCAATCGGTGACCCTGTTCGACGGCATGAACGCACTGATCGGCGACAAGGCGAACCTGATCTACGCCCGTGGCGCCAACATCACCAGCGACAAGAAGGTGCTCAATTACCTGAACTTCCTCAACTTCGATGCGCCGGAAGTGGTTGATGATTCGCGCCCGGCCAACGTGCTGATCGACGAAGCGGTGAAAGCCGCCAAGGATGCTGACGTGATCGTCGCAGCGGTGGGCGAATCCCGTGGCATGTCCCACGAATCGTCCAGCCGTACCGACCTGAACATCCCGCAAACACAGCGCGAGTTGATCCGCGCGCTGAAAGCCACCGGCAAGCCGTTGGTGCTGGTCTTGATGAACGGCCGCCCACTGACCATTCTCGAAGAGAACCAGTCGGCCGACGCGATTCTGGAAACCTGGTTCAGCGGCACCGAAGGTGGCAACGCCATCGCCGACGTACTGTTCGGCGACTACAACCCGTCGGGCAAACTGCCGGTGACCTTCCCGCGCTCTGTTGGGCAGATTCCGACCTACTACAACCACCTGAGCATTGGCCGGCCGTTCACACCGGGCAAACCGGGCAACTACACCTCGCAGTATTTCGATGACACGACGGGCCCGCTGTTCCCGTTCGGTTACGGTTTGAGCTACACCGATTTCAGCCTGAGCGACATGGCGCTGTCCTCGACCACCCTGAACGCCACCGGCAAGCTCGACGCCAGTGTCATGGTGAAGAACACCGGCAAGCGTGACGGCGAAACCGTGGTGCAGCTGTACATTCAGGACGTCACCGGTTCGATGATTCGCCCGGTGAAAGAACTGAAGAACTTCCAGAAAATCATGCTCAAGGCCGGCGAACAGAAAGTCGTGCACTTCACCATCACCGAGGAGGAGCTGAAGTTCTACAACGCCCAACTCAAGTACGCGGCCGAGCCCGGCAAGTTCAACGTGCAGATCGGCCTGGATTCTCAGGATGTGAAGCAGCAGAGCTTTGAGTTGCTGTAGTACCGGCGCCTGAACGTTCCCACGCTCTGCGTGGGATACCCTGTAGGAGCTGCCGAAGGCTGCGATTGATGTTGATTTCTAAGATCAACAGATCGCAGCCTTCGGCAGCTCCTACAAGGGAATGCGGGGGTGGCGGCTAGCCGCGTCTGTCGAGCATGTTGACCACCAACCGATCCACCCAGCCCCAAATCCTCTGTTTCACCCGCCGCCACAACGGCCGCCTCTGCCACTCCTCCAGACTCACGCGCTGACTCAAGCCGAAATCCTTCTCGAAGCTCGCCACCACCGCTGCCGTCAACGACGGATCGAGCGCCTCAAGGTTCGCCTCCAGATTGAAGCGCAAATTCCAGTGATCAAAGTTGCACGAACCGATGCTCACCCAATCGTCCACCAGCACCATTTTCAGGTGCAGGAAGCACGGCTGGTATTCGTAGATCTGCACGCCGGCCTTGAGCAGTCGCGGGTAGTAGCGATGCCCGGCGTAGCGCACGGACGGGTGATCGGTGCGCGGCCCGGTCAACAGCAGGCGCACGTCGACACCTCGGGCAGCGGCCTTGCGCAGCGAGCGGCGGATGTTCCAGGTCGGCAGGAAGTACGGCGTGGCCATCCAGATACGTTTTTGCCCGCTGTTCAGCGCGCGAAACAGTGATTGCAGAATGTCGCGGTGCTGGCGGGCGTCGGCGTAAGCCACGCGGCCCATGCCCTCGCCCATGTCCGGCACCTTGGGCAGACGCGGCAAGCCGACATGCGCGGATGGCTTCCAGGCACGGCGATGGCGGTTGGCGATCCACTGGCGGTCGAACAATAGCTGCCAGTCGAGCACCAGCGGGCCGCTGATTTCCACCATCACTTCGTGCCACTCGCTGGTGTCGTGCCCCGGCGTCCAGAACTCATCGGTGACACCCGTGCCGCCAACCACCGCCAGCCGCTGATCAACCAGCAGCAGTTTGCGGTGGTCACGATAGAAATTGCCGACCCAACGCCGCCAGTGCAGGCGATTGTAGAAGCGCAGCTCAACCCCGGCGTGGGTCAAGCGTTTACGCAGGTTCAGGGTAAACGCGAGGCTGCCGTAGTCGTCGAACAGACAGCGCACGCGCACACCGCGTTCGGCGGCCAGCACCAGCGCTTGCACGATGGTTTCGGCACAGGCGCCAGCCTCGACCAGGTACAGCTCAAGTTCGATCTGCTCCTGGGCGCTGGCAATTTGTTCAAGCATGCGCGGGAAGAATTGCGGGCCGTCGATCAACAGCTCGAACCGGTTGCCGTCACGCCAAGGGAAGATCGCGCCGCGCATGTCAGCGCGCCGTGAAAATCAGCACCGCACCCACCGGCACCGACAGGCTGATGGCCGACAAATCGGCCAACTTGCGCAGGCTTTCCAGCCCTGGGGCGAGATCGAAATCCTCGGCATTGATCACCACTGGCTCCAGTGTCACCACCTGAAAGCGTCGATCATCCAGACGCGTCGCCAGCAGCTCGGCCGGGTATTCGTGTTGCTTGCCATGCAGGTTGACGGTCAGCGGCAGACGCAATTCCAGCTGCGCACCGGGGGCCAGATCGTTGATCGGGCGCAGGTCGATCTGGGTGGTGATGGTCGCGTCGGGAAACTGCTCGATCTGGAACAGCTCCTTGCGCATGCGCTCGTCACGCAGCGGGATGCCGCTGTTGATCGAATCCATCTCGACCTCGACCTCGGCGCGACCGTTGGGGTCGACCTTGCCATGCAGCACCAGAAAGCGCTGCACTTCGGAGATATGGGCGTTTTTCGTACTGACGAACGACAGCCGTGACGACTCGCCGTCCAGATACCAATTGGCCTGCGCCGGCAACGCAGCGGCGGCCAGCAGCAGGCAGGACAGGGTTTTGTAGAGGGAGCGGTTGAACATTGCGGACTCGTGGGGGCGATAAACCTGAGCCGAACATTAACTGGCTGGGGCGTGATTGCAAATCGAAGATCAAAAGATCGTCCGATCGCGGCACGAGCCTTCGGCAGCTACGGGGTTCCACTGTTGACGCTTCACCTGTGGGAGCTGGCTTGCCAGCGATTAGGCCGGCACAGGTGAAATTTTTGCTGAATGACACACCGCCATCGCTGGCAAGCCAGCTCCCACAGGGTTCTTTATTTGCAGACGAATCGTGTGTTTCAGGGATTGAGGCGGCAGCCTTGGCGTTCGCCCAGCCACTGGGCGCTATTGCTGCGGCCCATGCCGCTGACGGTGATGGTTTTGCTGGCGGCGTCATCGCTGAAGCCGCTGGTCGGCAGCCACTGCTTCACATAGCCGCGGCAATATTCGGCGTCGTTATTCATCACATAGCGGCACGAACAATATTCCTTCGCTGTGTAGGCGCTGATGATGTCCGGGAAGGCCCAGAGGTTCTCGCGCTCATAGCCGATCCAGCCGAGCAGCACGACAAGCAGCACCAGCAAGAACCGTTTCACGGTCGCACCGCCGCAAGCACACGCTTGAGCAGTTCGTTGTGGCGGTAACTGCCATCGCGGTCATCGGCGTAGCGCACGATCACCAGTTTTTCGCTGGGGATGACGTACAGCGCCTGGCCCCAATGCCCCAGCGCGGCGAAGGTATCGGGCGGTGCGTCGGGCCAGGGCGATGGCGCGCCATCCGCCGGGCGGTTGAGCCACCACTGGCCGCCAGGCACGGCTTCGTCCTGATGGGCCTTGTAACCGGCGAAGGGTTGCAGGTTGAAGGTGAGCCATTCCTTGGGCAGCAATTGCCGATCATTCCAGCGTCCGTCGCGGGCCATCAACAAACCGACACGCGCCAGATCCCGCGCGGTGAGATAGGCGTAAGACGACGCGACAAACGTGCCGCTCGCATCCGTCTCCCACACCGCGCTGCGAATGCCCAAAGGCTCGAACAGAGCAGTCCATGGATAGTCGGGATAACGCTGCGGGCCGACGATGGATCTCAACGCTGCCGCCAGCAGATTGCTGTCGCCGCTGGAATAGCGGAAGGCCTGTCCCGGCGGCGCGTAGGTGTCGTGATTGGCGGTGAACGCGGCCATGTCACGATGGCCACGGGTATAGAGCATCGCCACCACCGAAGATTTCAGCGGGGCGTATTCATAGTCTTCCTGCCAGTCGATGCCCGAGGCCCAATGCAGCAGATCGGCAAGGGTGATCGCCGGGTGTTTTTCCAGCGCCGGGTAGAACTTCACGGCTGGATCATCGAGCTTGAACAGGCCTTCACCGTAGGCAACGCCAAGCACCGCAGCCATCAGACTTTTGCTGATAGACCAGGTCAGGTGTGGGGTTTGCGCGTCAGTCGGGCCGGCGTAGCGTTCGTAGATGATCTGGCCGTCGCGGACGATCAACAAGGCATCGGTGCGAATGCCCTGGCGGGTGGTGTCGTCGCGGGGTGGGAAGGCGTAAGCCTGAAGATCTTCAACCGCTGTGATCTGTGGACCAACCAGCCATTGTTCGCCGGGCAATGATTCGGCCTGAACGGTGAAGCTGATCAGCAGCAGAAACAGCGACAGGCCTTTGAACATGGTGAGGGCTCTTGGAGAGAACCTGCTGAGACTAGTCGGGGTTCATGACAAATTGGAGATCTTGACTGTTCATCAGGCCGTCATCGCTGGCAAGCCAGCTCCCACAGGGTCAATGGTGAACAGACAATCTGTGGCAATCACAAAAACCTGTGGGAGCTGGCTTGCCAGCGATGAGGCCAGTCAAATCACCGCCAAAGCCTTGGCCAAGCGCTTTGCTCTGGCACCGGAGGCCAACTGCATCACCGCCTGATCGCGCCGCCACATCTGCGCCCATTCCGGATCACCTTCGCTTAACGCCTGGTCAATCTCGGTCTTGAGCGCATCAAACTGCGCAAACAACCCAGCCAACAATACATGCCCCGCCGGATTGTTCGGCGCCTGCCGGCTCATCTCCGCACACCCGGCCAGCAGCGCCAGCAAGCGCAGTTGCAGCGTCTGCGGCCAGTCGCTGTCCTGCCCGACGCCGTACAACCAAGCGGTCATCGCGCTCAGCACGTAGACATCTTCCAGCGTGCGAAACGGTTTGACGTAAGCATCCCAGCCGTCCCCCGCAAGCAACTCGCACAGCGCGCCATCGAGATGCAGCCGGCCATGGCTGATGTCGGGTATCAGCGGCAGAGCCGGCAGTTTTTCCACCGTCACACCGGGCTCGCCGGGATACACCACCGCCAGACTCAGGCGCGGCGTTGCGCCGGCTTCTTCACTGCGTGCGGCGATCAGCAACCAGTCCGCCGCATCGCCGGCCGTGACGAAATCCTTGGCGCCACTCAAGCGCAAATCCGTCAGCCGCGTCTGCATGTCGGCCGGACGCAAGCTGCGCTGTTCGGTCGCACACAACGCGCCGAGGCTCAGCGGTGCGCTCGGCCACAACATGCGCAATGCCGCTTGATAACCGACCAGAAACGCCAGCCCTGGCGTCGCCATCCGCCGCCCGCCCGCCACCGCCAATTCGAACGGCGTGACGTTGCCCAACTGCTGCAACAACGTCGCAAAACCCTCGGCCAAGTCAGCAACGGCGGGCAATCGTTCACGGCTTTGCAACAGATCTGGCCAGGGCATAAGAGGCTCCTTGTGGGCTGTCATATAAGCATCACCAAAGGTTCATGGCGATGACACCGGGGCTACATAGCCTGACTTTGCACAACACGGCTGCATAAAGAAAGTCGATCGGCTGCAACCCACGACGGGTTCAAGGCCCGTACGGAGATTCAAATGACTCAGATCGCCCGCATCAGCGACACCGGCAATGAACGCCGCCTGCAAGCCGAACGCCTGATCGGCGCCGAGGCCTTGCAGCAAGCCCAGGCCTTGCGATTCAGCGTCTTCAGCGGCGAGTTCAACGCCAAGCTGAAAGGCGCAGAACTGGGTCTGGACATGGATGACTATGATGTTCACTGCAGCCACATCGGCGTGCGTGACCTGAACACTGGTCGCTTGGTGGCGACCACGCGGTTGCTTGATCACACCGCTGCCAGCAGCCTTGGCAAGTTCTACAGCGAGGAAGAATTCAGCCTGCATGGCCTCGCCCATCTGCAAGGCCCGATCCTGGAAATCGGCCGCACCTGCGTCGACCCGGCCTACCGTAACGGCGGGACGATTGCAGTGCTGTGGGGTGAGTTGGCCGAAGTATTGAACGAGGGCGGCTACAGCTATTTGATGGGTTGCGCGAGCATCCCGATGCAGGACGGTGGCGTACAGGCCCACGCGATCATGCAGCGTCTGCGCGAACGCTATCTGTGCACTGAAAACTTGCGTGCCGAGCCAAAAAAACCGCTGCCGAGCCTCGACATTCCATCTAACGTGATCGCCGAAATGCCGCCGCTGCTCAAGGCTTACATGCGCCTTGGCGCGAAGATCTGCGGCGAGCCGTGCTGGGACGAAGACTTCCAGGTTGCCGACGTGTTCATCCTGCTCAAGCGCGACGAACTCTGCCCGCGCTACGCCAAGCACTTCAAGGCGGCCGTGTGATGAGCCGGTTGCGGGTGTACGCGCGGATCGCGCGAGTGCTGCTGGTGGTGTCGCTGGGATTGACCATGGCCAGTCTGTTCGGCGTGTTTGAAAGGATTGGCCTGGCGCATTCGATGGAACGTCGTCAGCGCTGGTCGCGGTTTTTCATGGCGCGTTTGAGCAATGCCCTGCCCTTTCGCATGACCGTCCACGGTGAACTGCCAAAGCAGCCGATGTTGTGGGTCAGCAACCATGTGTCGTGGACCGATATTCCGCTGCTGGGCATGCTCACACCGCTGTCGTTTCTGTCCAAGGCCGAAGTGCGCACCTGGCCGGTCGCGGGTTGGCTCGCGGCCAAGGCTGGCAGCCTGTTTATCCGTCGTGGTTCGGGCGACAGCCAGTTGATCCGCAAACAGATGACCCGGCACCTGCAAACCGATCATTCACTGCTGATGTTCCCGGAAGGCACGACCACCGATGGCCGATCACTGCGCACCTTTCACGGTCGCTTGCTGTCGGCGGCGATTGATTCAGAGGTGATGCTGCAACCGGTGGCGATCCGTTATCTGCGTGACGGCGAAGTCGATACGTTGGCACCGTTCATTGGTGACGATGATCTGCTGTCGCACCTGATGCGTCTGTTCAGCAATGATTGCGGCGATGTCGAAGTGCATCTGCTCAAGCCGATCGCTTGCGAGGGACGGGAACGTGCAGCGCTGGCGTTTGAAGCGCAGCAGGCGGTGCAGAAGGTGTTGTTTGGCGAGGTGGCGAAACCTGCCGAACCGCGTCGTGCAGGCGAGCTGATCGCCGCCTGAAAATCAAAAGATCGCAGCCTGCGGCAGCTCCTATACCGATCCCCTGTAGGAGCTGCCGCAGGCTGCGATCTTTTGATCTTGCTTATCCCTGCGACGCCGCAAAGTCCTGAAGCTGCGGATAGAACAACGCAAAATCTTCACTCAGCGGCTCATACAACCGCCGCAATTCCTGCATCGCCCCCGCCAACTCCTCCGGCCTGCTCAACCGCCGTGCAATCCCGCGCAGCACCTGATCAAGCACTTCAAATTCCTGATACGAGCCCAACCAGTCATGGGCGACCATGTGCGGCGCAATCTTCGCCAGGCGCTCGGGCAATTGCGGTTCGCGGGACAACACCCGATAAACGTCACTGGTGAACTGCGCCAGTGGTTGATCAGCGTACAACCGCCAGTCCCGCGCCAGGCAATGGTCGAAAAAGACATCAAGGACGATCCCGGCATAACGCCGACGGGTATCGGAAAACCGCCCCAGCGCGATGTCCACCAGCGGATGGCGATCAGTGAACACGTCAATCCGTCGATGCAGTTGAATCCCCGCCTCGACCTCCGGGGCAAACTGCCCTTGCAGCCGGCCTTTGACGAAATCGCCATACAGACTGCCGAGCAGTTGATCGGGGCGCTGGCCACCGAGGTGCAAATGTGCGAGATAGTTCATGGGCGCAGCTTAGCACCGCGCCCTCGTTTCAATACACCCAACGTATCGTTATAACCCGATATACCGATTTGTACGGTCATCAGATCAAAATCATATTGGTATATCGCGAACTAGCGATTTAAAGTTCGCCTAATCGCGATATAGCGTTTTACACACCGAGCCCCCTGCCATGAACCTTGACCTCGACGAAATAATAAAAGCCCTGGCACACCCAGTACGGCGAGACATCCTCAACTGGCTGAAAGACCCGAAAGGCGAATTCCCGGAACAGTTGCACAACCACGAGTACGGCATTTGCGCCGGGCAGATCGATCAACGTTGCGGCCTGTCGCAATCAACCGTGTCCGCCCATTTGGCAACCCTGCAACGCGCAGGACTGATCAGCAGCCAGAAGGCAGGGCAATGGCATTTTTTCAAACGTAACGAGGACGTGATTCAGGCGTTCCTCAGCACACTCAGTAAAGAGCTCTGACCCTTAACGTCAGCCAGCCCACAAGGAAACAACGATGCCCCTCTCGCTACTCATACTCGCCTTGAGCGCCTTCGCCATCGGCACCACCGAATTCGTCATCATGGGCCTGCTGCCCGATGTGGCGGCCGACCTCGGTGTGTCGATTCCCGGCGCCGGCTGGCTGGTGACCGGCTACGCCCTGGGCGTGGCCATAGGTGCGCCGTTCATGGCACTGGCCACCGCCAAACTGCCGCGCAAGGCTGCACTGGTCGCGCTGATGGGCATCTTTATTGTCGGCAACTTGCTCTGTGCAATGGCCAGTGACTACAACGTGCTGATGTTCGCCCGTGTCGTCACCGCGCTGTGCCACGGTGCGTTCTTCGGTATCGGTTCGGTGGTGGCGGCAGGTCTGGTGGCGCCGAACAAACGCGCTTCGGCCGTCGCCCTGATGTTTACCGGTTTGACCCTGGCCAACGTCCTCGGCGTGCCGCTGGGCACCGCGCTGGGTCAGGAAGCCGGCTGGCGTTCGACCTTCTGGGCAGTGACCGTGATCGGTGTGATCGCGCTGATCGGCCTGATCCGCTTCCTGCCGGCCAAACGTGACGAAGAAAAGCTCGACATGCGCGCCGAACTCGCCGCCCTCAAAGGCGCCGGTATCTGGCTGTCGCTGAGCATGACCGCTCTGTTCGCCGCCTCGATGTTCACCCTCTTCACCTACGTCGCCCCACTGCTCGGCGATGTCACCGGCGTCTCGCCAAAAGGCGTGACCTGGACGCTGCTGTTGATCGGTCTCGGCTTGACCGTCGGCAACATCATCGGCGGCAAGCTCGCAGACAAACGCCTCGCTGCCACCCTGATTGGCGTGTTCGTGGCGATGGCGGTGATTTCCACGGTGTTGAGCTGGACCAGCGTCGCGCTGATCCCGACTGAAATCACCCTGTTCCTCTGGGCCACTGCTTCATTCGCAGCCGTACCGGCACTGCAAATCAACGTGGTGACCTTCGGCAAAGCTGCACCGAACCTGGTCTCGACCCTGAACATCGGCGCGTTCAACGTCGGTAACGCCCTCGGCGCCTGGGTCGGCGGCAGCGTCATCGCCCACGGTTTCGGCCTGACCAGCGTACCTCTGGCCGCCGCTGCCCTGGCAGTGCTTGCCCTGCTGGTGACCCTGATTACTTTCCGTCAGAACGGCAATGCCGAGCTGGCCCCCGCGACTCACTGATTAACCACTTCACTTAAGAGGGTTGTATTTCATGGCAACTATTTTTGATCCGATCAAACTGGGCGACATCGAGCTGGCCAACCGCATCATCATGGCCCCACTGACCCGTTGCCGCGCTGACGAAGGCCGTGTGCCGAACGCGCTGATGGCCGAGTACTACGTACAACGCGCCTCCGCCGGCCTGATTCTCAGCGAAGCGACTTCGGTGACCCCGATGGGCGTCGGCTACCCGGATACCCCAGGCATCTGGTCCAACGATCAGGTGCGCGGCTGGACCAACGTGACCAAAGCCATTCACGCTGCCGGCGGCAAGATCTTCCTGCAACTGTGGCACGTGGGTCGGGTCTCTCACCCTTCGTATCTGAACGGTGAAGCGCCAGTCGCACCGAGCGCTATCCAGCCCAAAGGTCACGTCAGCCTGGTGCGTCCAATGGCCGACTACCCAACCCCGCGCGCACTGGAAACCGCTGAAATCGCCGAGATCGTCGACGCTTACCGCATCGGTGCCGAAAACGCCAAGGCGGCCGGTTTTGATGGCGTGGAAATCCACGGCGCCAACGGCTACCTGCTCGACCAGTTCCTGCAAAGCAGCACCAACCAGCGCACCGACAACTATGGCGGCTCCCTGGAAAACCGTGCCCGCTTGCTGCTGGAAGTGACTGACGCGGCAATCGAAGTCTGGGGCGCCGGTCGTGTCGGCGTGCACCTGGCACCACGTGCTGATTCCCACGACATGGGCGACGATAATCTGGCTGAAACCTTCACCTACGTGGCGCGTGAGCTGGGCAAGCGTGGCATCGCGTTCATCTGCTCCCGCGAGAAAGAAGGCGCCGACAGCCTCGGCCCGCAACTCAAAGAAGCCTTCGGCGGCCCGTACATCGCCAACGAGCGCTTCACCAAGGACAGCGCCAACGCATGGCTGGCCAGCGGCAAGGCTGACGCCGTGGCGTTCGGTGTACCGTTCATTGCCAACCCGGATCTGCCAGCGCGCTTGAAAGCTGATGCGCCGCTGAACGAGCCACACCCGGAAACCTTCTACGCTAAAGGCCCGGTTGGCTACATCGACTATCCAACCCTGTAAGCCTTAACGCAGCAACGCAAAAGCCCCCGACTTGTGAGAGTCGGGGGCTTTTTTGTGTTCGCCTGGAGACTGATTGCGCGGCGTGAGACCTGGCCCCTCACCCCAGCCCTCTCCCGAGGGAGAGGGAGCCGATTGGTGTGGCTTTCAAACCTGAGTTCGGCTCGGTATTTCAAGTCGGCGCAACTTGAAAGATCACCTCGGTCAGTTCCCTCTCCCTTGGGAGAGGGCTAGGGTGAGGGCCAACGCCTCACACTTGTTCACACGCTCGACACAAAAACCCTACAAAATCCGTAATTCACTACGTATAAACTTCGCGCCGCAAACGTATATAAAAGCAGGCCAATTGACATAAGCTGTGCCAATTACACATTGTTCATTTGCGCAGGCTGGGGCTCAGGCGCAGCATGTCCAGCCCTGTATCGACCCAGCGCTCGGCTTCGGCGTGCAATTCGAAGCTGTCCGGCGCCAAAAGCCACCCATAGAGGAGGCCATCAATATAGGCATGAATGCTGATGGCCGCACGGGCAGTGTCGAGATCTTCCGGCAACTGGCCGCGATTCACCGCATTACGCAGGGTCAACCCGATACGCAGATTGCAATCGAGACTGGCCGTCCGGCGCTGCTGGCGCAGATCGCACATTTCATCGGTGAACTCGCACTTATGAAACAGAATTTCGTTGATGCGACGGGTCTTCGGGTCCAGCGCAACTTGATGAAACAAATGAATCAGCAATTTGCGCATGCAGCCCAACGGGTCGAGCTCGTCTTCGCTTTCACTTGCTTTGGCCAGTTCATCCAGCGGCTCATGCAAGCTGTCGAGCATGGCCTGCACCAGATCGGCCTTGTTGCTGAAATGCCAGTAAATGGCGCCGCGCGTGACGCCGGCCATTGTCGCGATATCCGCCAAAGTCGTGCGGGCCACGCCCCTTTCATAGAACGCTTTCTCTGCCGCTTCGAGAATCTGGCTTCGCGTTTCCTGAGCTTCTTCTTTGGTACGACGGACCATGGCAGTAAAACCTCAAACAGGATATTTCAGGGATGGATTGAATATCCGCTGAACAAAGAGGGGGTCGATCTCTCTTGAATCGGCTCCCCAGCCTACAATTTCAAACCTTGCAACGACTTTTGTAACAGGGTGGGTACGCAGTCAAGGTGTTTACAAACAACCATGAACGTAAGTATATTACTTAGCAAGCTACTTATCCACTCGATAGCATTTTTTTACCCTTCCACACTTCTTGTGCGCTTTTTGCGCGCCTGACCCGAGGATCTTCATGCAATTCAAGCCAGCTGTTACCGCTCTGGTCACTGCCGTCGCCCTGGCATCGCTACTCAGCGGATGTAAAAAGGAAGAAGCGGCACCGGCCGCTCCGCCTCCTCAGGTCGGCGTCGTCACCCTGCAGCCACAAGCGTTTACCCTCACCTCCGAACTGCCGGGCCGCACCAGTGCGTTCCGCATTGCTGAAGTGCGACCACAGGTCAACGGCATCATTCTCAAACGTCTGTTCAAGGAAGGCGGCGATGTCAAAGCCGGCCAGCAGCTGTATCAGATCGATCCGTCGGTTTATGACGCGACCCTGAAAAGCGCCGAAGCCAACCTGCGTTCGACCAAGTCGATCTCCGACCGCTACAAGCAATTGGTCGATGAGCAAGCCGTGAGCCGTCAGGAATACGACACTGCCGTGGCCAACCGCATGGAATCGGAAGCATCCTTGCAGTCCGCACAGATCAACGTGCGCTACACCAAGGTTTACGCGCCGATTTCCGGTCGCATCGGTCGCTCTTCGGTCACTGAAGGTGCGCTGGTCAGCAACGGCCAGACCGACGCGATGGCGACGATCCAGCAGCTGGACCCGATCTACGTCGACGTGACCCAGTCTTCGGTTGAATTGCTGGAGCTGCGCCGCGAGCTGGAAAGCGGTCGTCTGCAAAAGTCCGGTGACAACGCGGCAGCGGTCAAACTGACCCTGGAAGACGGCAGCCAGTACAAGCTCGACGGCAAGCTGGAATTTTCCGAAGTGTCGGTCGACCCGACTACCGGTTCCGTGACCCTGCGTGCCGTGTTCCCGAACCCTGATCACACTTTGCTGCCTGGCATGTTCGTCCACGCTCAGTTGCAGGCCGGTGTGAACAGCGCCGCGATCCTCGCGCCACAGCAAGGCGTGACCCGCGACCTCAAAGGCACTCCGACCGCGCTGGTCGTCGGCCCGGACAACAAAGTTGAACTGCGTCAGCTCAAGGCCAGCCGCACCGTCGGCAGCCAGTGGCTGATCGAAGACGGCCTGAAGGCTGGCGATCGCCTGATCACCGAAGGCCTGCAATACGTCAAACCCGGTGCCGAGGTCAAACCGACCGAAGCGACCAATGTCGGCGCAAAGAACCCGGCCCCCGCACAGGCAGCTGATAAAGCCGCCGGCGGCAAAGGGGAGTAACCCATGTCAAAATTCTTCATCGACCGTCCGATTTTCGCCTGGGTAATTGCCCTGGTGATCATGTTGGTCGGGGCACTTTCGATCCTGAAATTGCCGATCAACCAGTACCCGAGCATTGCGCCACCGGCCATTGCGATCTCCGTGACCTACCCGGGCGCCTCGGCGCAAACCGTGCAGGACACCGTGGTCCAGGTGATCGAGCAACAGCTCAACGGTATCGACAACTTGCGTTATGTGTCCTCGGAAAGTAACTCCGACGGCAGCATGACCATCACCGCAACCTTCGAGCAAGGCACCAACTCCGACACCGCGCAGGTGCAGGTTCAGAACAAGCTGAACCTCGCTACCCCGCTGTTGCCGCAGGAAGTGCAGCAACAAGGTATCCGCGTGACCAAGGCAGTGAAAAACTTCCTGCTGGTGATCGGTGTGGTTTCGCGTGACGGCAGCATGAGCAAGGACGACCTGTCCAACTACATCGTGTCGAACATGCAGGACCCGATCTCCCGTACTGCGGGTGTCGGCGACTTCCAGGTCTTCGGTGCCCAGTACGCGATGCGCATCTGGCTCGACCCGGCCAAGTTGAACAACTTCAACCTGACCCCGGTCGACGTGAAAACCGCCATCGCGGCGCAGAACGTTCAGGTTTCGTCCGGTCAGCTCGGCGGTTTGCCTGCCGTTGAAGGCCAGCAACTCAACGCCACAATCATCGGCAAGACGCGTCTGCAAACCGCCGAGCAGTTCAAGGAGATCTTGCTCAAGGTCAACAAGGACGGCTCGCAGGTCCGCCTCAAAGACGTCGCCAATGTGGGCCTGGGTGGTGAGAACTATGCAATCAGCGCCCAGTTCAACGGCAGTCCGGCATCCGGCCTGGCGGTAAAACTGGCCAACGGCGCCAACGCCCTCGACACGGCCAAGGCCCTGCGTACCACTATCGACAGCCTCAAGCCATTCTTCCCGCAAGGCATGGAAGTGGTGTTCCCTTACGACACCACGCCAGTGGTCACCGAGTCGATCAAAGGTGTGGTTCACACGCTGATCGAAGCAGTGGTGCTGGTGTTCCTGGTGATGTTCCTGTTCCTGCAGAACTTCCGCGCCACAGTCATCACAACGATGACCGTGCCAGTGGTCTTGCTCGGTACATTCGGCATCCTCGCCGCTGCCGGTTTCAGCATCAACACCCTGACCATGTTCGGCATGGTGTTGGCCATCGGCTTGCTGGTGGACGACGCCATCGTTGTGGTGGAAAACGTCGAGCGGGTGATGAGCGAGGAAGGCTTGTCACCAAAGGAAGCGACCAAAAAGTCCATGGGCCAGATCCAGGGCGCACTGGTCGGTATCGCGCTCGTACTGTCGGCGGTACTGCTGCCGATGGCGTTCTTCAGCGGTTCCACGGGTGTGATCTACAAGCAGTTCTCGATCACAATCGTTTCGGCCATGGCCTTGTCGGTACTGGTTGCCCTGATCTTCACCCCGGCGCTCTGCGCTACCATGCTCAAGCCGATTCCGAAAGGCGAGCACGGTACGCCGAAGAAAGGTTTCTTTGGCTGGTTCAACCGCAACTTCGACCGCGGCGTGCGGAGCTACGAACGCGGTGTCGGCAACATGCTGACCCGCAAGGCCCCGTACTTGCTGGCTTACCTGCTGATCGTCGTCGGCATGATCTGGCTGTTCACTCGCATTCCAACTGCGTTCCTGCCGGAAGAAGACCAGGGCGTTCTGTTCGCCCAGGTGCAGACGCCGGCCGGCTCCAGTGCGCAGCGCACGCAGGTGGTCGTGGATGAAATGCGTGAGTACCTGCTGCGTCCGAACAAGGATGGCGGTGAGGCTGACGCGGTGGCTTCGGTGTTCACCGTAACCGGCTTCAACTTCGCCGGTCGTGGTCAGAGCTCGGGTATGGCGTTCATCATGCTCAAGCCATGGGGCGAACGAGACGCCGAAAACAGCGTGTTCAAACTGGCCGCCCGCGCTCAACAGCACTTCTTCAGTTTCCGCGATGCGATGGTGTTTGCCTTCGCACCACCCGCAGTACTGGAGCTGGGTAACGCCACGGGTTTCGACGTGTTCCTGCAAGACCGTGCCGGTATCGGTCACGAAAAACTGATGGAAGCACGCAACCAGTTCCTTGGCATGGCGGCACAGAGCAAAGTCCTGACCCAGGTGCGTCCGAACGGCTTGAACGACGAGCCGCAGTTCCAGCTGGAAATCGATGACGAGAAGGCCAGCGCCCTGGGCGTTACCATCAACGACATCAACAACACCTTGTCGATTGCGTTGGGTAGTAGCTACGTCAACGACTTCATCGACCGCGGTCGCGTGAAGAAGGTGTACGTGCAAGGCCAGCCGGACTCGCGCATGAGCCCGGAAGACTTGAAGAAGTGGTATGTGCGCAACGCGTCCGGCACCATGGTTCCGTTCTCCGCATTCGCCAAAGGCGAGTGGATCTACGGCTCGCCGAAGCTGGCACGCTACAACGGTGTGGAAGCGGTAGAAGTGCTGGGTGCTCCGGCGCCGGGTTACTCCACCGGTGAGGCCATGGCGGAAGTCGAAGCGATTGCCAAGAAACTTCCGTCGGGTGTCGGTATCTCCTGGACCGGTCTGTCTTATGAAGAACGTCTGTCCGGTTCGCAAGCGCCAGCGTTGTACGCCTTGTCGCTGCTGATGGTGTTCCTGTGTCTGGCGGCCCTGTATGAAAGCTGGTCGATTCCGATCGCGGTCATGCTCGTGGTGCCACTGGGGATCATCGGTGCGTTGATGGCCACCAGCCTGCGCGGTCTGTCCAACGACGTGTACTTCCAGGTGGGTCTGTTGACAACCATTGGTCTGGCAGCGAAAAACGCCATTCTGATTGTCGAGTTCGCCAAGGAGCTGCATGAGCAAGGGCGCAGTCTGCGCGAAGCGGCGATTGAAGCCTGCCGCATGCGTCTGCGACCGATCATCATGACTTCGCTGGCCTTCGTCCTCGGTGTTGTACCGTTGGCAATCTCGACCGGTGCCGGTTCGGGCAGCCAGCATGCAATCGGTACTGGCGTAATTGGCGGTATGCTGACGGCCACGATCCTGGCGATCTTCTGGGTCCCACTGTTCTTCGTTACTGTGTCGTCCATCGGTCAGCGTAAAAAAGCCGACCAGGATGAGACTACTGAAACTCCTAAAGAGGCTGGCCAATGAGCAAGTCGCTACTCTCCCTCGCAGTCGCCGCCTTCGTGCTGAGCGGTTGCTCGCTGATACCTGACTATCAGCAGCCTGAGGCTCCGGTCGCAGGCCAGTACCCGCAGGGGCCGGCGTACTCGCCGGCCCAGGCACCGGCGCAGGCCGCTGCCGAGCAGGGCTGGAAGCAGTTTTTCCATGACCCGGCCCTGCAACAGCTGATCCAGGTCTCGCTGGAAAACAACCGCGACCTGCGCGTCGCGGCACTGAACATCGACGCCTATGCGGCTCAATACCGCATTCAACGTGCCGACCTGTTCCCGGCGGTTTCGGCCAATGGCAGCGGCAGCCGTCAACGTCTGCCGGCGCGTGCGTCGCAGACCGGCGAGTCGATGATCAGCAGTTCGTACTCCGCCACTGTCGGCGTCAGCGCCTACGAACTCGACCTGTTCGGTCGGGTGCGCAGCCTGAGTGAACAAGCGTTGCAACAATACTTCGCCACTGAAGAAGCGCGTCGCAGCACCCAGATCAGTCTGGTCGCCAGCGTCGCCAACGCCTATCTGACCTGGCAGGCCGACAAGGAACTGCTCAAGCTGACTCAGGACACCCTCGGTGCCTTTGAAGAAAGCTACAAGCTGACCAGTCGCAGCAATGAAGTCGGTGTGGCTTCGGCGCTGGATCTGGCGCAGTCGCGCACCTCGGTGGAAAACGCCCGTGCGCAATTGGCGCGTTACACCCGCCAGGTGGCTCAGGACGAAAACAGCCTGACCCTGCTGCTCGGCACCGGCATCCCGGCCAATCTGCAAACGGCCAAACCGCTGGCCGATGACCTGCTCAGCGACGTACCGCCGGGCCTGCCATCGGACCTGCTGCAACGTCGGCCGGACATCCTTCAGGCCGAGTACAACCTGAAGGCCGCCAACGCCAACATCGGCGCCGCCCGTGCAGCGTTCTTCCCGAGCATCAGCCTGACCGCCAACGCGGGCACCCTGAGCCCGGACCTGTCCGGTCTGTTCAAGGGTGGTTCGGGGACGTGGCTGTTCCAGCCGCAGATCAACCTGCCGATCTTCAACGCCGGCAGCCTGCGCGCCAGCCTCGACTACGCCAAGATCCAGAAGGACATTGGCGTGGCGAACTACGAGAAGTCCATTCAAACGGCCTTCCAGGAAGTCGCCGATGGCCTGGCCGCACGCCAGACCTACACCGAGCAATTGCAGGCGCAGCGTGATTTCGTACAGGCCAACCAGGATTACTACCGCCTGGCCGAGCGTCGTTACCGCATCGGTGTCGACAGCAACCTGACCTTCCTCGATGCCCAGCGTCAGCTGTTCAGCGCCCAACAAGCGCTGATCACCGACCGCCTCGCGCAGCTGACCAGTGCGGTCAACCTGTACAAGGCATTGGGTGGTGGCTGGAATGCACAGACTGCGCAGAACGAACCGCTGAAAGAAGAAGCACCGAAGATGAAGTTGTTCTGATCATCTGCTAAATACAGAGAGCCCACCTTTTTGGTGGGCTTTTTGTTTTTGAAGATCAAAAGATCGCAGCCTTCGGCAGCTCCTACAGGAGAACGCATTCCAAAATGTAGGAGCTGCCGAAGGCTGCGATCTTTTGATCTTGTTCGGTAATCGCCCAAAACCCGCTTTCCCCGATTGAATCCCGCTCTCTGCGCCCCGCACCATTCGTCCCACAAAATCAAAAACATCAGGTTCGACACCATGCCCCCGCGCCCTGCCCTGTCCGGCTGATCACCGCCGCTTATTGCGAAATCTGCAATCCAATGCCCGCCGCGAAGAGCGCCGGCACCGGAACTCGTTCGACCCAAAAAAAATAACAAGAGAAACTGCAATGACCTACCCAACTGCGCCGTACGCATTCCCCGGCCTGATCGCCCTGGCACTGGCTTGCGCGGCTTTGCCCGTTGCGGCTGAAGAAGCCGGTTTTGTCGAAGGCGCCAAGGTCAACCTGAACCTGCGCAACTTCTACATCAACCGTAACTTCACCGACCCGACCAAGGCTCAGGGCAAGGCCGAAGAGTGGACGCAAAGCTTCATCCTCGACGCCAAATCCGGCTTCACCCAAGGCACCGTCGGCTTCGGCATGGACGTGCTCGGGCTGTACTCGCTGAAACTCGATGGCGGCAAAGGCACTGGCGGCACCCAGCTGTTGCCGCTGGATCATGACGGTCGCCCGGCGGACAACTTCGGCCGCACCAACGTCGCGTTCAAGGCGAAGCTGTCGCAGACCGAAGTGAAGGTCGGCGAATGGATGCCGGTACTGCCGATCCTGCGTTCCGACGACGGTCGCTCGCTGCCGCAAACCTTCCGTGGCGGTCAGATCACCTCGAAGGAAATCGACGGCCTGACGCTTTACGGCGGCCAGTTCCGCGCCAACAGCCCGCGCGACGACAGCAGCATGAGCGACATGTCGATGACCGGCAAAACGGCGTTCACCTCTGATCGCTTCAACTTCCAGGGGGGTGAATATGCGTTCAACGAAAAACGCACGCAGATCGGTCTGTGGAATGCCGAGCTCAAGGACATCTACAGCCAGCAATACATCAATCTGATCCACAGCCAGCCACTGGGCGACTGGACCCTGGGCGCCAACCTCGGGTTTTTCTACGGCAAGGACGACGGCAGCGCGCGCGCCGGGGAGCTAGACAACAAGACCTGGTCCGGGATGTTCTCAGCCAAATATGGCGGCAATACTTTCTACGTCGGCCTGCAGAAACTCACCGGTGACAGCGCGTGGATGCGCGTCAACGGCACCAGCGGCGGCACCCTGGCCAACGACAGCTACAACGCCAGCTACGACAATGCGCAAGAACGCTCCTGGCAGGTACGTCACGACTACAACTTCGCCGCCCTCGGCGTCCCTGGTCTGACGCTGATGAACCGCTACATCAGCGGCGATAACGTACACACCGGAACCATTACCGACGGCAAGGAGTGGGGCCGCGAATCGGAACTGGGCTACACCGTGCAGAGCGGCACACTCAAGGATTTGAACGTCAGGTGGCGCAACTCGACCATGCGCCGGGACTTCAGCAATAACGAGTTTGATGAGAACCGCTTGATCGTCAGCTATCCGATCAGTTTGCTCTAACCTCCCCCTCTGTAGGCACTGCGATCTTTTGATCTTGAAAAATGGAATCAAAAGATCGCAGCGTGCCGCAGTTCCTACAAAAAAGGCCGTATCAGGACGCCACCCGTCAGGCCGGCTGGAGCTTTTTTTGCTGGCGAGTAGAGTTGAAAAACCTGAAGGACTCAGGCAAACAACCCTCCCCGCTTCCGTTGCTGTTGTAGTTGGTCCTCCCAAGACTTGAGCCAGGTTGTCACGGAAGACACTGCTGATCACCGGAGGACCACCTCATGATCGCTCGACTCAACGCAGCACCTGACTGGAACGCCAAGGCATACCAGCAGTTTTCCCGTCTCAGGCAACGGCCGGTCAATGAACTGCTCGACCGAATCGACCTGGCAAAACCCCAGCATATTTACGACCTTGGTTGCGGCACGGGCATTGCCACGCAGTTGTTGGCTGAGCGTTGGCCGCAAGCCCGATTGCACGGGGTCGACAGCTCCGCGCAAATGCTCGAACAGGCGCGTTGCTTGCCGATCAACGCATCGTGGCAGCACTGCGATCTGCTCGACTGGCGACCCAAACAACCTGCTGACCTGCTGTTCGCAGCAGCGGTTCTGCATTTCATCAACGGCCATGAAACGTTACTGCCGAACCTGCTGGGTCAGCTCAATTATGGAGGTTGCCTGGCGGCGCACATGCCGGACTGGCGCGATGCATTGTGGTATCGATTGATGCTCGACACCCTCGACGATGCCGGCCCCGGCAACACGCCACTGGGCACACCGCAACTGCGCCAGCGCATGGCAGCGCGGCCGTTGTTGTCACTTGAGGATTACTACCGTTTGCTCGCACCGCTGACCACGTCGCTGGACATCTGGGAGACCGAGCAATTGCAAGTGGTGGACGGCAAGTCGCCGGTGTATGACTGGATAAAAGTTTCGGCGCTGCGGCCGGTGATGCAGGCGCTGGATTCAGCGGAACAGGCGCGCTTCATTTACCACTTTCTGATGCGGGTGCATGCGCATTATCCGCAGGAGCGGAATGGGCATACGTTGTTTCCGTTCAAGCGAATATTCATTGTGGCCACAGTCTGAAAATCAAAAGATCGCAGCCTTCGGCAGCTCCTACAATCTGCAATGCAATCCCCTGTAGGAGCTGCCGAAGGCTGCGATCTTTTCAAACCCGACAATTACTCCCGGGATTCAACACCCAGCTCATCCCACACCGCTTCGGCCAGATGAAACGTCGCGTTCGCCGCCGGAATCCCGCAGTAGATCGCACTCTGCATGATCACTTCCTTGATCTCGCCACGGCTCACGCCGTTATTGGCCGCCGCGCGCAGGTGCAGTTTCAGTTCGCCCTCGCGGTTCATGCCGATCAGCATCGCGATGGTGATCAGGCTGCGGGTATGCCGAGGCAAGCCCGGGCGGGTCCAGATGTCGCCCCAGGCGTGGCGGGTGATCATCTCCTGAAATTCCGAATTGAATTCGGTCAGGGTGGTCAGGCTGCGATCGACATGCGCGTCGCCCAACACCGCGCGGCGGACCTGCATGCCTTCGTCGTAACGTTGTTTCTCGTCCACAAAAACTTCCTCACTGAGCCTTTAAAAAAGCCAACACGCGATCGCTGAAAGCTATACCTGCCTGCACGTTTGAAAGGTGCGCCGCGTAGAACTCGGCGTACTCCGCACCGCGCACATGCTCCTGGATAAAGTGGCCACCGGACGGTGGCGTCACAGCGTCTTCAGTGCCGGCGATCACCAGCAGCGGCACGTTGATGGAGGCCAGTTGTTCCCGGAAATCGGCATCACGCACCGCCGCGCAATTGGCCGCATAACCTTCTGGAGAAGTCGCCGCGAGCATGTCGGTAATCTGCTTGGCCGCCGCCGGATGGGCTTGGGAAAAGTCTGGGGTAAACCAACGGGCAATCGACGCATCGCGCAGCGCAACCATTGCTGCCGCACCGTCACGCAGGACGGTTTCAATGCGCGGATTCCACACCGACGGATCGCCGATTTTCGCTGCCGTGTTGCACACGATCAGTTTGTGCAGCCGATGCCCGGCATTGATTCCCAGCCACTGACCGATCAACCCGCCCATCGACAGTCCGCAGAAATGCGCGCGCTCGATGTGCAGCGCATCCAGCAGCCCGAGCACGTCGTGACCCAGTTGCTCGATGCTGTACGGCCCCGGCGTCACCAACGACTTGCCGTGCCCGCGGGTGTCGAAACGCAGCACGCGAAAGTGCTCGGTAAATGCCGGCATCTGCACGTCCCACATGTGCAGGTCGGTGCCCAGCGAGTTGGACAGCACCAGCACCGGCGCATCGACCGGGCCTTCAATTTGATAGTGCAGTTCGCCATCGGCGAGTTGAACGAAAGCCACAGCCCTCTCCTTCAGACAGTCAAAGCGTTGTGTTCGGCCACCGCACGCTCGACCCAGACCTGAGCCTGACCGAGGTAATGGGCGGGGTTCAAAAGATGATCCAGTTCAGCGCTGCTCAATTGCTCAGTGACTTGCGGCTCGTCACCGAGCACCGCGCGCAAGTGACGCTGTTCGGCCACGGCACGTTTGCAGCATTGTTCGAGCAAGTGATGCGCGGTGTCGCGGCCAACCCGTTGGGCGAGCACGATGCTCACCGCTTCGGCCAGCACCAGCCCTTGGGTCAGGTCGAGGTTGCGCGCCATGCGTGCGACGTCTACCTCCAGGCCATCCGCCAACAGGTGCGCCTGTTGCAGTGAGCCCGAGACGAGGCAGCAGATTTCCGGCAAGGTTTCCCATTCGGCATGCCACAGACCCAGACTCCGCTCGTGCTCCTGCGGCATGGCGCTAAACAGCGTCGACACCAGCCCCGGCACACGCGTCGCCGCGCCGATCAACACGGCGGCGCCGACCGGATTGCGCTTGTGCGGCATGGTCGAAGAGCCGCCCTTGCCCGGTGCCGACGGCTCGAACACCTCCGCGGCTTCGGTCTGCATCAACAGACTGATGTCGCGGCCAAGTTTGCCGAGGCTGCCGGCGATCAAACCAAGTACCGCGCCAAACTCCACCACGCGATCACGCTGGGTGTGCCACGGCTGTTCCGGCAAGGTCAGTTGCAGTTCTTCGGCCAACGCCTGGGCAATCGGCAATGCCTGCTCGCCCAATGCCGCGAGGGTGCCCGAGGCTCCGCCGAATTGCAGCACCAGCAAACGAGGTTTCAATTCGCGCAAACGCTGGCGGCTGCGGGTCACGGCGCCGAGCCATCCGGCGATTTTCATGCCCAGAGTCACCGGTGTCGCGTGTTGCAACCAGGTGCGCCCGGCCATCGGCGTTGCCGCGTGGCGCTGAGCCTGCGCAGCAAGAGCATCAGCCAGTTGCGCCAGCTCGCTTTCGATCAGATCCAGCGCCTGGCGCAATTGCAGGACCAGTCCGGTATCCATCACATCCTGACTGGTCGCGCCCAAATGCACATAACGCTCGGCCTCGGCGTCGGTTGCGGCAATCTGCTTGCCCAACGCCTTGACCAGTGGAATCGCCGAATTACCCGCCGTGGCGATCGCCTCGCCCAGCGCTGCGAAGTCATACAAATCGGCGCGACAGGCGCTTTCAATGGGCGCCACGGCGCTTGCCGGAATCAAACCGACCCGCGCCTCGGCCCGGGCCAGCGCCGCTTCGACGTCGAGCATCGCCTGCACACGGCCCTGATCACAGAACACTTCGCGCATAGCGCGGGCGGTGAAGTAGGCATCGAACAGTTGATTGCCCGGTCGCTGAGTCATAAAAATCCTTGCCAGCGCGGGCCATCGCGGCCCGCGCAAATGGGTTTACAGATCGTGGTGTAAATATTTCGCCTGCTTCGGCAAGCGCAGACTGAACAGGAAAGCCACTGCCATCATCGCCGTAACGTACCAGTAGAAGACGTTTTCCATACCGCCAGCCTTGAGGCTCAGCGCGACGAATTCCGCCGAACCACCGAAGATCGCGTTCGCCACCGCATACGCCAGGCCGACGCCGAGGGCGCGGACTTCCGGCGGGAACATTTCGGCTTTCACCAGACCACTGATCGAGGTGTAGAAGCTGACGATGGCCAGCGCCACGGTGATCAGCAGGAATGCCAGGAACGGACTGCTGACACTTTTCAGGCTGAGCAGGATCGGCACGGTGAACAACGTACCGAGGGCGCCGAACCAGAGCATCGAACTGCGTCGGCCGATCTTGTCGGCGAGCATGCCGAACAGCGGTTGCATGCACATATAAAGGAAGAGCGCGCCGGTCATGATGTAGCTCGCGGTCTTGGCGTGCATGCCGGCGGTGTTCACCAGGTATTTCTGCATGTACGTGGTGAACGTGTAGAAAATCAGCGAACCGCCAGCGGTGTAACCGAGCACGGTGATGAACGCGGCTTTGTGATCGCGGAACAACGCGCGGATGCTGCCGGCGTCCTTGTTCTCGCGCATTTCCTTGCTGGTGGTTTCTTTCAGCGAACGGCGCAGGAACAGCGAAATCAGCGCCGCCACCGCACCGACCACAAACGGAATCCGCCAGCCGTAGGCACGCAGGTCTTCTTCAGTGAGGAACTGTTGCAGCACCACCACCAACGACACCGCCAGCAATTGTCCGCCGATCAGCGTCACGTACTGGAACGAGGCAAAAAACCCGCGCTGGCCCTTGAGCGCAACTTCGCTCATGTAGGTCGCGGTGGTGCCGTACTCGCCGCCAACCGACAGGCCCTGCAGCAAACGTGCGAACAGCAGCAGCACCGGCGCCCAGACGCCGATGTCCTTGTAAGTCGGCAGGCAGGCGATGAGCAACGAACCGAAGCACATCATCAGAATCGAGATCAGCATCGAGTTCTTGCGGCCGTGCTTGTCCGCCACCCGGCCAAAAATCCAGCCGCCAATCGGGCGCATCAGGAAGCCTGCGGCGAACACACCCGCGGTGTTGACTAGCTGTACGGTGGGATTGTCGGAGGGGAAAAACGCCGGGGCGAAGTAGATCGCGCAGAAGGCGTAGACGTAGAAGTCGAACCATTCGACGAGGTTGCCGGACGAAGCGCCGACAATCGCGAAAATGCGCTTGCTGCGCTCTTCGCCGGTGTAATGGGAGGTCTGGGTTGTCATTATTTTTTACTCAATAGGGACAGTGAGAGTCTAGACACACTTTGCAACAGTCCCGTTCCACAAGCTGGAACATCAAAAGATCGCAGCCTTCGGCAGCTCCTACAGAAAGCACGTTCCAAATGTAGGAGCTGCCGAAGGCTGCGATCTTTTGCTCTTGATCTCAATAATCGAAGAACACAGTCTCGGCCTCAGTGCCCTGCAAAATCACATTCCACTGATAAACCCCCGACGCATCCGGCTTGGCCAGCAACGTCGCACGACGTTCGGCCGGCACGCATTCGAGCAGCGGATCAGCAACGTTGGCCGGCTCACCCTCAAAGTAGATCCGCGTCAGCAAGTGCTTCACCAACCCACGGGCAAATACCAACACCACCAAGTGCGGCGCCTGGGTCGAGCCCTTCAGGCCCTCAACCGTACCCGGTTTGATCGTGGTGAAACGGAAACGCCCTTCGGCATCCACCGGCACTCGGCCAAAACCTTCGAAATGCGGATCGAGGGGTTTGTCCTGCTCGTCTTCCGGGTGGTCGTACTTGCCAGCGGCGTTGGCCTGCCACACTTCAAGCATGGCGTCGTTGACGACATCGCCGTTGCCGTCCACCACTTGACCGGTGATCGCCACGCGCTCGCCGAGGGTTTGTTCATTGGCGAGGTTTTCGCGGTTCAGCCAGGTCAGGCCGATGTGGTAATACGGCCCGACGGTGTGGGACGTGGTCGCAGTCAGCGTCATCTTATTTCTCCATCGGCGTGGCTTCACGCCCGCGCAGCACGATGTCCCAGCGATAACCGAGGGCGTAGGACGGAATGGTTTTTTCCAGATCGAAACTGGCGATCAGGCGTTCCTTGGCCGACGTGTCTGGCACGCAGTTGTAGATCGGGTCGTAGGCCAGCAGCGGATCGCCGGGGAAATACATCTGCGTCACCAGCCGGGTGAGGATGCTCGGCCCGAACAGCGAAAAGTGGATGTGCGCCGGGCGCCAGGCATTGTGGTGGTTGCCCCACGGGTAGGCGCCGGGCTTGATGGTCTGGAACTGGTACCAGCCGTCGGCATCGGTGACGGTGCGACCGGTGCCGGTGAAGTTCGGGTCCAGCGGCGCGTCGTGCAGATCGCGCTTGTGGTTGTAGCGACCGGCGGCGTTGGCCTGCCAGATCTCCACCAGAATCCCCGGCACCGGCAAACCGTTTTCGTCGAGCACACGGCCGTGAACGATGATGCGCTCACCCTGCGGCTCAGCTTCATGTTGGGCGGTCAGGTCGTTGTCCTTCTCGGCAACTCGCTCGGCGCCGATGGTCGGACCGGTGATTTCCGACAGCGAATGCGGCAGAAACACCAACGGCTTCGATGGCGAGCGCAGATTGGTGGATTGATACGCCGGGTGCAGGTACTCAGGCTGGGTGCCTTCCTGCGGGCGACGGTAACCAGGCTTGTCAGACATTTCGCTTTCCTCTGTTCTTCTTCGTCACGGCTGCGTCAGACGCGTTCGATGGCCAGGGCCAGACCTTGGCCGACTCCGACGCACATGGTCGCCAGACCTTTCTTGCCACCAGTCTTTTCCAACTGATGCAGGGCAGTCAGCACCAGCCGTGCACCGCTCATGCCCAACGGGTGCCCCAAGGCAATCGCGCCGCCGTTCGGGTTGACCTGCGCGGCATCGTCCGCCAGCCCTAATTCACGCAGCACTGCCAGGCCTTGACTGGCGAAGGCTTCGTTGAGTTCGATCACATCAAAATCACTGACCGCCACACCAAGGCGCTCGATAAGTTTGCGCACCGCCGGCACCGGGCCGATGCCCATCACCCGGGGCGCTACCCCGGCACTGGCCATGCCCAGCACTTTGGCGCGGGCAGTCAAACCGTGTTTTTTCACCGCGTCAGCCGAGGCCAGAATCAGCGCGGCCGCGCCGTCGTTAACCCCGGAGGCATTGCCGGCGGTGACGGTTTTTTCCGGGCCGTTGACCGGTTTCAGTTTGCTCAGGGCTTCAATCGTGGTGTCGGCACGCGGATGTTCATCCTGGCTGACCACAGTTTCGCCCTTCTTGTGTGCGATCCGCACCTCGACGATTTCTTCGGCGAAGTAGCCGGCAGCCTGCGCGGCCGCAGTACGTTGCTGACTGCGCAGGGCGAAAGCGTCCTGATCCTCGCGGGAAATTTCATAGTCATCGGCGACGTTGTCGGCGGTCTGCGGCATCGCATCGACGCCGTACTGCGCCTTCATCAACGGGTTGATAAAACGCCAGCCGATGGTGGTGTCTTCCAGTTTCATGTTGCGCGAAAACGCCGCGTCAGCCTTGCCCATCACAAACGGCGCGCGGGACATCGACTCGACGCCGCCGGCAATCGCCAGTTCCATCTCGCCGCTGGCGATAGCACGGAACGCCGTACCAATCGCATCCATGCCCGAAGCGCAGAGGCGATTGAGGGTCACGCCCGGCACGGTTTCCGGCAGGCCCGCCAGCAGCAACGCCATGCGCGCGACGTTGCGGTTGTCTTCGCCGGCCTGGTTGGCGCAACCGAGGAACACCTCGTCGATTGCATTCCAGTCCACCGATGGGTTGCGCTCCATCAGTGCCTTGATCGGCACGGCGGCCAGATCGTCGGCGCGCACGGTGGCCAGACCACCACCGAAACGGCCAATGGGGGTGCGAATCGCATCGCAGATATAAACGTCACGCATCATGCTTCTCCTGGTGCCTGACCGTGGGCCGCCGCGGTGCGCGCTTCGAGATCGCGCAGCGCGGTCAGTTCGACTTCGCTCGGTTCGGCGGTGGTGTCGACGCTGTCGGCAAAACGGATGGCCCAACCGGTGGCGGCGACTACCTGCTCGCGGGTCACGCCGGGATGCAGCGCGGTGACCACGAACTCATGGGTGCCCTCTTCCGGCTCCATGATGCACAGGTCGGTGATGATGCCGACCGGGCCAGCGCCCGGCAGGCCCAGACGTTTGCGCGAATCACCGCCCTCGCCATGACCGACCGAGGTGATGAAATCGAGCTTGTCGACAAACGAGCGCGCCGACTGTTTGAGGATGATCAGTACGCTCTTCGCCGAACCGGCAATCTCCGGCGCGCCACCGGCACCCGGCAGCCGCACTTTCGGCGCGTGGTAGTCGCCGACCACGGTGGTGTTGATATTGCCGAAACGGTCGACCTGCGCCGCGCCAAGAAAACCGACGTCGATGCGTCCGCCCTGCAACCAATAGCGAAAAATCTCACCGGTCGGCACCACGGTGTCAGCGGTTTCCGCCAGTTCGCCGTCACCGATGGACAGCGGCAGCACGCTTGGCTTGGCGCCAATCGGGCCCGATTCGTAGATCAGCACCACGTCTGGCGACGAGGTCAGGCGTGCGAGGTTGGCGGCTTTGGATGGCAGGCCGATGCCGACGAAACACACCGAGCCGTTCTTCAGGCGACGGGCCGCGGCGACGGTCATCATTTCATTGGTGGTGTAAGTCATTACTTGGCCTCCGACGCAGCGGCCAACTTGGCCTGGAATTCGCTGAAATCAGCGCTGCCATGGATGTATTCGTTGATCCACGCAGTAAACGTCTCACGGTCGCGGGCGATCGGATCCCACGCCTGATAGAAACGGTTATCGCGCTCGTTGTAACCGTGGGCGTAGGACGGATGCGCGCCACCGGGTACGTGGCAAACCGCACTCAGGGCCCAGGTCGGCAGAACACAGGAATTCATCGGGGCATTAAGGTCATCGACAATTTCTTCGACGGTGACGATGCAGCGCTTGGCGGCCAGTGCGGCTTCCTTCTGCACACCGAGAATGCCCCACAGCAGCACGTTGCCTTTGCGGTCGGCTTTCTGCGCGTGGATCACCGTGACGTCCGGGCGCACCGATGGCACCGCCGCCAATACTTCACCGGTGAACGGGCAAGTGACGGACTTGATCAGCGGATTGACCTTCGGCAAGTCGGAACCGGCGTAGGCGCGCAGCACGGCGAACGGTAGGCCGGAAGCGCCAGCTACGTAGGCATTGGCCAGGTCGGCGTGGCTGTGTTCTTCGATTTCCAGCGGCTGCGGCCATTGCTTCTCGACCGCGTCGCGCAGACGGTGCAGCGAACCCACACCCGGGTTACCGCCCCAGGAGAAAATCAGTTTGCGCGCGCAACCTGCGCCGATCAGTTGGTCATAGATCAAGTCAGGCGTCATCCGCACCAGCGTCAGATCTTTCTTGCCCTGACGAATGATTTCATGACCCGCCGCCGTAGGGATCAGGTGAGTGAAGCCTTCGAGCGCGACGGTATCGCCGTCGTTGACGAACTGCTTCACCGCGTCGTGCAGCGAAAGGATCTCAGCCATGGAGCGGGCTCCCGTTTTTGTAGTGGATCGCCAGTGATAAAAAGGCGCGAGGTTCAGCGCCGGAGTCACTGAAGATTAAGCCTGTGAAAAACACCAAACAATCCGATAATCGACTGAGTGTTCGTTTATCGAACAGATTGTTGCCAGCCTATCGTTCTGTGTTGCCTGCAAAAGATTGCAGCCTTCGGCAGCTCCTACAGGGGTACGCATTCCCAATGCAGGAGCTGCGATCTTTTCGCTTCACACCAACCTGTCAGGTGGCATCCGCATGACTGACCACGCCCTTGATCACGACAGCAGCAGTCGCCAACGCCGCCGGAATCACCAACGCCGTCAACACCTGCTCAAAATTCCAGCCCAGACCCAGCAACGTCGCGCCCATCCACGCCCCGAGAATCGCGCCAAAACGGCCGATCCCGAGCATCCACGACACACCGGTCGCCCGACCCTGGGTCGGATAAAACCGCGCCGCCAGTGACGGCATTGCCGATTGCGCGCCGTTGACGCACATCCCCGCCACCAGCACCAACGTCGCCAGTATCGTGATGTTGCCCAGGCTCTGCCCCACCGCGTAGGCAAACACCCCGGCCAGCAGGTAGAAAGTGCCGATGACCTTGTGCGGATTGAACCGATCCATCGCCCAGCCTACGCCGACCGCGCTCAATACCCCGCCGAACTGGAACAACGCACCGATGAACGCTGCCTGCTCCATGCTCGCGCCGCTGTCACGCATCAGCGTCGGCAGCCAACTGGTCAGCAGATAGACGATCACCAGGCCCATGAAATAGGTCAGCCACAACAATAAGGTGCCGGTGCTGTAGGTGCCGGAGAAAATCACCGCGAACACATTGCGTGCCTTGACGGTTTTCTGTTCCGGCACGCTGAAGCTCGAGGCCTGGGCGACGGTAACTGGATCGATCGGCGCCAGCGTCTTGCGCACTTTGTCAGTGCCACGGTTGCGCACCACCAGATAGCGCGCCGATTCCGGCAGCCAGAACACCAGCACCACGGTGAGAATCAGCGGCAGAATCCCGCCGATCAGCAACAGGCTGTGCCAGCCGAACGCCGGGATCAGCTTTGCCGAAATGAAGCCGCCACCGGCCATGCCGAGGTTGAAGCCGCAGAACATGCTGGTCACCAACAGCGACTTCTTGCGCTCCGGGGTGTACTCCGAGAGCAGCGTAGTGGCGTTGGGCATACCGGCGCCCAGACCCAACCCGGTGAGGAAACGCAGGACTAGGAGCTCTTCGATGTTGGTGGCGTAAGCCGAGGCCAGGCTAAACGCGCCGAACAGAAATACCGCCCCGACCAGCACGACTTTGCGCCCGAAGCGGTCAGCCAAAGGCCCGGAACCGAGTGCGCCGAAGACCATGCCGATCAACGCGGCGCTCATCACCGGGCCGAGGCTGGCGCGGTCGATGCCCCAATCCTGCGACAACGCCGGGGCAATAAAGCCCATCGCCGCAGTGTCGAGGCCATCTAGGAACACAATCAGGAAACACAGGATTACCACTCGCCACTGATAGCGCGAGATTGGTTGAGCATTGATGAAGGTCTGCACATCGAGGCAGTTACCCACAGCGGACTGAGGCTGGTTCATTATTTTTATTCCACGCAAAAAACGCAGTCGAACGGCGGCCGGCCAGAGAGCGGCACAGGCACAAGAATAGAAGGTCGGGATCAGGCGTTGCGTTGAATCCGGCAACAGCGATCAGAGCGGAGACAGTCGGGGAGCATGCGCATGGTGAGTTGCCTCTTGTCATTATTATGGGGGTCGGCAGTCCGGCGGGCTCATTCACATCGGCGCCGGATGACGCTGCCGCGACATTAATGATCCAAGGGTTTTAGCGTCAATTCGATAAACGCAACACTGTGCGTTTATCGAACAGCTTCATCAGGCAAACAGTTGTGCGCTGAGGTCGCGACTGGCGCTGAGCAGGCCCGGCAGAAAGCGCTGTTCCAGCTCGGTGCGGCTGACGCGACCGGCGTGGGTGCTGACGTTGAGCGCTGCCACCACTTGGCCCGAGGCGTCATAGACTGGTACGGCAATCGAGCGCAGGCCTTGTTCCAGTTCCTGATCGACAATGCACCAGCCCTGCTGCCGCACTTGCTGCAAGCATTCGAGCAAGGCGTCCGGGGTGTGAATCGTGCGACTGGTCTTGGCAACGAGTTCGGCGTGGTCGAGATATTCACCCAACGACGTGTCGTCCAGCGCCGCCAGCAGAATCCGCCCCATCGACGTGCAATACGCCGGCAGGCGCCCGCCCACCGACAGATCCACCGAGATTAAACGCTGGGTGGTCGCCGAACGGGCGATGTACAGAATGTCGTCGCCCTCCAGCGTGGCCATGTTGCAGGCTTCGTGCAGTTGCTCGCTCATGCGGTCGAGGTACGGCTGGGCGGACACGGCCAGCGGCGTCGACGACAGATAAGCGTGGCCGAGGGTCAGTACTTTGGGCAGCAGCGAGTAGGTGCGACCGTCCGTGGTGGCGTAGCCGAGTTTGATCAAGGTGTGTAGGCAACGCCGCACGGCAGCGCGGGGAATTTCCGTACGGTGGCTGATCTGGGCGATGGTCAGGTGCCGTTTGCGCTCCTGAAATGCCTGAACCACCGCCAGGCCTCGGGCCAGCGAGGTCATGAAATCCGGATCCCCCGTCAGCGCCTGAATGCGTTTGGCCGGCGAGGCGACGATCGGCGGTGCCACGGAAGTGAAGGAGTTGCGCATTTGATCGTTCATTTCAGGTCCTTATCCGGCTCGGATCGATGGCTATACAATCGGCTCGCGGCGGGATGCACAAGGGTGGCGGCGCGAAGATTGGGCGATTATCGAACCGCCGACCGATTATCGCAATCGGTCACGCGGCGGATAACCCTATCCCTCTCGACGTCTACTGAACTTCGACGGACCACGGAGTCAGCGCCTTAGTTGACCGACTAAATGACGCCAAAAACAGATCACTTCGTAAATAACGGTCTGTGCGCAGTTCAACTACCGATAAAAGTTGCGAGTAACAAAAGAATCACACATCCAGAACCGTTTTTAACTTGGCAAAGATAGTCATTCCCGAATCGACCGCTATAATGCACCTCAGTGGGACCCCGTTTTGCAATACCGAGGTCGCCACCCGCTGACGCGATGTCCATCGCTGTCGGCCCCGGCCAGCGCCTGGCACTTATAGTCAATGTAACGCCAACGCTCGCTGAAACTGGAAACTGGAAACTGGAAACTGGAAACTGGAAACTGATGCTGCGTCAGTTTTAATCTGGTGCCGTAGCCGCCTGCTACACGCAAGTCTTGATCGTCTTGCCGATCCCAGCAACGCCTGTTCAGGTGTTGGCCTTCGGTAGATTCGCTCAATCGATTCGTTGCAGTGCGTTTCACCAGACATTTAACTCAACTCATACAGGTAGCACTGTGACGAAAGACGAACTGCGCGCGGAACTTGAGCGCCAGGAACAACGTTACAAGGAAGTTTACGGCGGGGAAGTCACCACCTACGCCGCTCAGCCCGAACCCGAACGCAAGGCGTGGCGTAAGCGCCCCACCGTTCAGGATCAGGTCTTCAAGCAGGAAATCGAAAAGATCGAAAAGGAACTCAAAGCCGAAGAGCCATGAGCCAACCGGTTTTGATATCCGAGGGTCAGTGCGCACCGTTTACAAGCGCGGTGTGACGATGATGCCCTGTGCGCCCGCTATCCGCGGGCAGCAGCCATTGCCCCGTCCTACAGGGTGATAGGGAGCTTCTTACAGGTTTCATTTATATTTCAGACAAGCGTATGAGCCCTTGTTTTATGGGTAAAAAACCCTGCCATCATGGGACTTCCTCAATAAAATCAGTAACTTGAAAGACCCTGCGCGCCGCTTGGTTTTAATGCGCTGCAACAAATTAATTCGAATAAGAGTGTTACTGATGAGCAGGTAGGGCATCGATTTCGAGACTTTTCTGGCATAATCGCGCCCCCTTACGACCGGGTCAGAAAACCTTCATGATCGATTTATTCAGCGGACTGGATGCTTGGGTGCTTGTGAGCCTCCTGCTCGCCCTGACATTCGTCCTCGCCTTCGAGTTCATCAATGGATTTCATGACACCGCTAACGCGGTAGCCACTGTTATCTACACCAAAGCCATGCCGCCGCACTTGGCGGTATTCTTTTCCGGCGTGTTCAACTTCCTCGGCGTTCTGCTGGGTGGCGTTGGCGTGGCGTATGCCATTGTCCATTTGCTGCCGGTTGAGCTGCTGATCAATGTGAACACCGGCCATGGCCTGGCGATGGTGTTCTCGTTGCTCGCCGCGGCAATCGCCTGGAACCTTGGCACCTGGTACTTCGGTATCCCGGCGTCCAGCTCGCACACCCTGATCGGTTCGATCCTCGGTGTCGGCCTGGCCAACGCCCTGATCAACGACATTCCGTTGGCCGATGGTGTGAACTGGCAGAAGGCGATCGACATCGGCGCCTCGCTGGTGTTCTCGCCAATGGCCGGTTTCCTGATCGCGGCGCTGGTGCTGATCGGTCTGAAATGGTGGCGCCCGCTGTCGAAGATGCACAAGACGCCGGAACAGCGCCGCAAACTCGACGACAAGAAGCACCCACCGTTCTGGAACCGTCTGGTTCTGGTGATCTCGGCCATGGCCGTAAGCTTCGTGCACGGCTCCAACGATGGTCAAAAAGGCATCGGCCTGATCATGCTGGTGCTGATCGGTATCGTACCTGCGCAGTTCGTCCTCGACCTGAACAGCACCACCTACCAGATCGAACGTACCCGCGACGCAACCCTGCACCTGAGCCAGTTCTACCAGCGCAATTCCGAATCCCTCGGTGAATTCCTGGCCCTGGGCAAGAGCGTAGAAGGCGACCTGCCGGAGAAATTCCGCTGCAACCCGCAGCAGACCGAACCGACCATCACTGCCCTGCTGCACACCCTTAAAGGTGTTGCGGACTATCACTCGCTGTCTTCGGACAGCCGTATTGAAGTCCGTCGCTACCTGCTGTGCCTGGACGACACTGCGAAGAAAGTCGGCAAGTTGCCTGGCCTGGAACCACGCGAAAAGGCTGACCTCGACAAACTGCGCAAAGACCTGACCACCACCACCGAATACGCCCCGTTCTGGGTGATTCTGGCGGTCGCTCTGGCCCTGGGCCTGGGCACCATGGTCGGCTGGAAACGCGTAGTACTGACCATCGGCGAGAAGATAGGCAAGCAAGGCATGACTTACTCGCAAGGCATGTCGGCGCAGATCACTACCGCGACCCTGATCGGTATGGCCAACATCTTCAGCCTGCCGGTGTCCACCACTCACGTCCTCTCCTCGGGCGTGGCCGGTACCATGGTCGCCAACAAGAGCGGCCTGCAAGGCGGGACGGTTCGCACCATTCTTCTGGCGTGGGTACTGACCTTGCCGGCGACCGTGGCACTGTCGGCCGGGTTGTTCTGGCTGGCGTCCAAGGCGCTGGGTAGCTGATAGATAGCTGGAAATGAAAAAGGCGCGATTCGAGAGGATCGCGCCTTTTTTTGGTTTGGGGGGTTGGGGGGTTGGGGGCATATCCGTTGCTGCGGGGGTTGCCTTTGGCGGTTTCGCCCTTACGGCGAGTCACCTTTTCCAAACGCCGAAAAGGTAACCCAAAAGGCTTTGCCCCGGCGTACGGCACTTCGCTTAGGCTCAGTGTTCCCTCGCTACGGTGTCCATCCGGGGGCATCGCCTACGGTTTGCTGCGCTGCACCTCCTCTCGATGTATGCGGCTTCGCCGCACGGCGCTACGCGCCTAACCCCCGGATGAACACCTTCGCTCGGCCTGCCGAAGGGGCAACAAATCAAAAGCCAGATCAAGAGCAAAGGCCAGATCAAGAACCCCTCACCCTAGCCCTCTCCCGGAGGGAGAGGGGACTGACCGCGTTTTTTTGGTAGAGGCATGCCGGACTGGGGTTCCGAGTCGAATATAAGTTCTGAAACCAACAGAAATCGGCCCCCTCTCCCTCGGAAGAGAGTTGGGGTGAGGGGCGAACCCAACACAAAACAAGAGCCGACCGCATGCTCCCCCACCACTCAACAGGATGAGCGTTAGCTCGGCTGAGCTTTTGATCTTCAGGCCCGTCGGCAGGCTGAGTGGAGGGATTGATCCGGGGGTGGGAGCGCAGCGACCGTTTGGCGAAGCCAAACACATCGAGAGGAGGTGCAGCGAAGCAAACCGGAGGCGATGCGCCCGGATCAATCGCGGAACGAAGGAACCCCGAGCCCCAGCGAGTGGGCCGAACGTCAGGGCAAAGCCTTTTTGGTTACTTTTTCGGCGTCTGGAAAAAGTGACCCGCCGTAAGGGCGGAACCCTAACCCGCCATCACCAAAAAAACGGATATACCCCCAAAACCCCAACAACCTGGTCGGCCCCCAAGCCGCCAAGGCAAAAAAAAAGGGCAACCGAAGTCGCCCAAAATGCCTTGCGTGCTCATCAATCCAGAAGAATCACTTCTTGCGCTTATTCGCATCCTTCCAGATAAAAAATCCAAACCCTGCAAAAAACAGAACCATGAGGCCAACGGTCAGCACTCCGGCAAAAACCACGTTATCGAAAAACATGACTGGCCTCCCGGCCCTGCTCTGCTGCGATGGAACTAAGTTAACCAAACACGCAGGCGCAACCATTGACCAGGATCAACTCCGGCCAACACAAAAACTAAAGGAGAGGAAATAACTGACCTGCATCAAAGGATGCAGGGGGAGATCAACGCTTTTTCGGCTTGTTTTTCGACTTTTTCTTGGCTTTTCCCAACGGCATCGCCTGCTCGAAGGCATTGCGCACTTCGTTCAAGCGCTTTTCTTTGATGTCATGTACGCGCTTGGCACGCTCAGCATTGAGGTCGATCAGTTTGTCGTCTTGGCTCATGGCAACACACATCGCTAAAAATAATCACAACTGCCGCGACAACGGCAGGACTGCGCCAATAATGCAGCCTGACGCCAGCGCTGACCAGTCGCCAGCACCAACGCTCTACATCAATTCATGTAAACGACGAATCTCAGATCTCGATATCGACCCACAAACCCTGACGCGGCTGATCTTCCATCAGCGGCACGACGGGCACGGTGTTGTCGGCATTGAGTTCGTTGCCGGGCACAGCGAGGTGTTCTTCGGGGTCTTCATCGGCTTCGCGGCGACGGCGATCACGTTCCTGCTGGCGACGCTGTTCTTCGCGCAGCAGCAAACCGTCCTCTTCAGGATCACGCTTTTGCAGATCGATCGTGCTTTCGTTTGAGCTTTCCTGCACCGGCACTACAGGAGGGATGTCCGGTCGCTGACGGATCGGATCCTGCTGGGAAGTGACTGGCACAACGCTCAAGGGGAGCATCGGTGGCAACATATAAGGGGTCTCCTGTCAGCAGGCTATCGGCTGCGGCGAAGGCGCCTTGAGCCACTGGTCGAAAATCTGTGACGCACTTGGCACCTCTAGGAGTTGCCGCAGGCTGCGATCTTTTAATGGGACAACACAGATTCCAAGTGTTCCCCCAGATCAAAAGATCGCAGCCTTCGGCAGCTCCTACCCCAGTATTCCTTTGGCCTCAGGGTCGCATTCCGTTAAGATAGCCCGCTTTTTCAAGGTGGGAGTCAGGCAGCATGGCGCAGCAGTATCAACCGGGGCAACGCTGGATCAGTGACAGCGAAGCAGAGCTTGGTTTAGGCACCGTTCTGGCACAGGACGGCCGCTTGTTGACCGTGCTTTACCCGGCCACTGGCGAAACCCGCCAGTACGCGCTACGGAATGCGCCCCTCACCCGCGTGCGGTTCTCGCCCGGTGACAGCATTACCCACTTCGAAGGCTGGAAGATGACCGTCCAGCAAGTCGACGACGTCGATGGCCTGATGGTCTATCACGGCCTCAACGCGCAGAACGAAGCCGTCACCCTGCCGGAAACCCAGCTGTCGAACTTCATTCAGTTCCGTCTGGCCAGCGACCGTCTGTTCGCCGGGCAGATCGACCCGCTGGCGTGGTTCTCCCTGCGCTACAACACCCTCGAACACACCAGCCGCCAGTTGCAATCCTCGCTCTGGGGCCTGGGCGGCGTGCGTGCGCAACCGATCGCGCACCAGTTGCACATCGCCCGTGAAGTCGCCGACCGCATCGCGCCGCGCGTTTTGCTGGCGGACGAAGTGGGCCTGGGTAAAACCATCGAAGCCGGTCTGGTGATCCATCGCCAACTGCTCTCGGGCCGTGCCAATCGCGTGCTGATCCTGGTGCCGGAAAACCTTCAGCACCAGTGGCTGGTGGAGATGCGCCGCCGCTTCAACCTGCAAGTTGCGCTGTTCGACGAAGAACGCTTCATCGAAAGCGATGCCGCCAACCCGTTCGAAGACACCCAACTGGCGCTGGTTGCGCTGGAGTGGCTGGTCGAAGACGAGAAAGCCCAGGACGCACTGTTCGCCGCCGGTTGGGACTTAATGGTGGTCGACGAAGCGCACCACCTGGTCTGGCACGAAGAAAAGGCCAGCTCCGAGTATTCGCTGGTCGAGCAACTGGCCGAAGTGATTCCCGGCGTGTTGCTGCTCACCGCGACCCCGGAACAACTGGGTCAGGACAGCCACTTCGCTCGCCTGCGCCTGCTTGATCCGAACCGTTTCCATGACCTGGCCGCTTTCCGCGCCGAGAGCGAAAACTATCGCCCGGTGGCCGAAGCCGTTCAGGAGCTGCTGGACAAAGGGCGCCTGTCGCCTGAAGCACACAAGACCATCCACGGTTTCCTCGGCAACGAAGGCGAAGCCCTGCTGACCGCAGTCAACGATGGCGACACCGAAGCCAGCGCCCGTCTCGTGCGTGAACTGCTCGACCGCCACGGCACCGGCCGCGTGCTGTTCCGTAACACCCGCGCCGCCGTGCAGGGTTTCCCGCAGCGCAATCTGCACCCGTACCCGCTGCCGTGCCCGGACGAATACCTCGAACTGCCGCTGGGCGACCACGCCGAACTGTATCCGGAAGTCAGTTTCCAGGCGCAGCCGGACGCGAGCGAAGAAGAGCGCTGGTGGAAATTCGACCCACGCGTCGAGTGGCTGATCGATCAGCTGAAAATGCTCAAGCGCACCAAAGTGCTGGTGATCTGCGCCCACGCCGAAACCGCGATGGATCTGGAAGACGCCCTGCGCGTGCGTTCCGGCATCCCGGCCACGGTGTTCCATGAAGGCATGAACATCCTCGAGCGTGACCGCGCCGCCGCCTACTTCGCCGACGAAGAATTTGGCGCGCAGGTACTGATCTGCTCGGAAATCGGCAGTGAAGGTCGCAACTTCCAGTTCGCACACCATTTGGTGCTGTTCGATCTGCCGGCGCACCCGGACTTGCTGGAACAGCGTATCGGTCGTCTCGACCGGATCGGTCAGAAGCACATCATCGAACTGCACGTGCCGTACCTGGAAACCAGCCCGCAAGAGCGCCTGTTCCAGTGGTATCACGAAGCGCTGAATGCGTTCCTCAACACGTGCCCGACCGGCAATGCCTTGCAGCATCAGTTCGGCCCGCGCCTGCTGCCGCTGCTCGAAGAAGCCGACGACAGCGAGTGGCAAGCACTGATCGACGAGGCGCGCACCGAGCGCGAGCGTCTGGAACAGGAGCTGCACACCGGTCGTGACCGTCTGCTGGAACTCAACTCCGGCGGTTCGGGCGAAGGCGATCAGTTGGTCGAGGACATCCTCGAGCAAGACGATCAGTTCGCCCTGCCGATCTACATGGAAACCCTGTTCGATGCGTTTGGTATCGACAGCGAAGACCATTCGGAAAACGCCCTGATCCTCAAGCCAAGCGAGAAGATGCTCGACGCCAGTTTCCCGCTGGGTGACGACGAAGGCGTGACCATCACCTACGATCGCAACCAGGCGCTGTCGCGCGAAGACATGCAGTTCATCACCTGGGAACACCCGATGGTGCAGGGCGGCATGGATCTGGTGCTGTCCGGCTCGATGGGCAACACCGCCGTCGCGCTGATCAAGAACAAGGCGCTGAAACCGGGCACCGTGTTGCTGGAACTGCTCTACGTCAGCGAAGTGGTTGCCCCGCGTTCGCTGCAACTGGGCCGTTACCTGCCGCCGGCCGCCCTGCGCTGCCTGCTGGATGCCAACGGCAACGACTTGTCGTCACGCGTCTCGTTCGAGACCCTGAACGATCAGCTCGAAAGCGTGCCACGGGCCAGCGCCAACAAGTTCATCCAGGCCCAGCGCGACCAGCTGACGCCACGGATCAATGCCGGTGAAGAGAAGATCACTCCGCGTCACGCCGAGCGCGTGGCCGAGGCGCGTCGCCGTCTGGCGGCCGACACCGACGAAGAACTGGCGCGCCTGACCGCGCTGCAAGCGGTCAACCCGACCGTACGTGACAGCGAACTGGTTGCGTTGCGCGAGCAGCGTGAGCAGGGCCTGGCGATGCTGGATAAAGCGGCGTTGCGCCTGGAAGCGATCCGGGTATTGGTGGCGGGTTAAACCGCCCTCCTTCACCGCTAAAAAACAAAAAGGCCCGCAGCGATGCGGGCCTTTTTTTATCTCAGAAGCAAAGCAAAAGATCGCAGCCTTCGGCAGCTCCTACATTGGAATGTGCGCACCCTGTAGATACTCTGTTCACGGTCAAGCTTTTGCGAGGTGTTTTTCGCTAAAAAGCTTGGCCGTATTGAAGTCTTCGCCAGCTCGCATACAGGCCCACAAGCCGGTCAGGTATTTGCGCATGACGGCGACGACAGCCTGCATTTTTCTCTTCCCTCGCCCGATCAACGCTTCGTAAAAGGCTTTCACGTTGCTGTCGCAACGTATGGCAGTCAGCGCTGGCATGTACATCGCTGAGCGTAGGTAGGCGTTTCCGCCCTTACTTATCCGTCCAGGTTTATCGATGCTGGTACCTGATTGCGTAAGCCGCACATCGAGTCCTGCATGTCGGCTGACCTGCGCGGACTTAAGTGTCACTGGCAAGGTCGTCAATTCAGCCAGTGCCGCAAATACTGAAACTTCGCCCATGCCCGGCGCTGCGATCATGTGCCCGAACTGGGCGCTTAGCGTCGGGCAATTGTCGATCAGCGCCCGACCTGCGAGTCTGAAACGCTCGATTCGCTTGTCAAATGCCTCAATGGCTTCTTCTTCGTCTTCAATCAACATCGTTAGGGTTGTTTGAGTGGCTTTCAGCGCATGCAGCTCGTTCTTGGCTCGGGTGCGATGACACGTCAAACGATTGATATGCCTTCCGATAGCCCGAAGTTCCAACTGTACGGCCGTGGGTGGTGTCCACAATCCGGGGCTCATGCGCTCGCCGTATTCGGCTAACAATTGGGCATCGATCGCATCGGTTTTGCTGTTCTTCAGCATCAGCTTGGCGAAGTTATGAAAGCTCTTCGGGTTGATAACCGAAACGGGCAAACCCGCTGCAGTGAGCTCCATGGCCAAATCCAGGTAATAGATGCCAGTGGCTTCCATTACCACAGATAAAGGCTTGAGCTCGAGCAGCTTGTTGACCGCTGCTTTACGCCCGGCGGGCGTTTGGTCGATGTTGCAGGCCCCTGCAAAACGGCCGTGGTTGCGCCAGCCCATGGCGGTCGTACGAGACCCCACATCCAAACCGACATGCATGCTCATGCTTTCAACTCCGAGAGAACTGGGTTAGAAATGCATTCTGGTTCCCCTGACCTCGAACTTCATGCCACTGCAACCTTGTAATGCGAAGTCCGACTTGTCGGCTTCTCGATACTCTTCGTGGTGGGCAATGAGGCGGGGGGACCTCTCTACAGACAAGGTCAGGAGCAAGTCCTGCCTTCAGGAGCGATCGGTCTCCCCCAGAAACACATCTTCGTATGTCCGCACCAGCGAGCTTAGATCTCAATCGACTGGTGTGAGGGCAACATACAAGGAGCTGCCGAAGGCTGCGATCTTTTGATCTTAAGCAGTTGCCGCTACAACCTCTGGCTCAACCACAGCCACCAACCCCTCCTTCATCCGCTGCGCATCGCGCACAAAACACCGCGCCGCCAAAAACAGAAACACCATGGTCAGCAACAGCGCCACCGGAATCAGGTACATCGCGTCATGCAACCCGACAGCCTTGAACGCTTCGGTCATCTGCTGCGCTCCGGCCGCCAGCATCGCCGTATGCGCGAAATGATCCGACAACGCACCCACCACCACTGGCCCCAATCCCCCGCCCAGCAAATACAGCCCGGCAAAGAACAACGCCATCGCCGTGGCCCGCAGGCGCGGTTCGACCACGTCCTGAATCGCCGTGTACACGCAGGTGTAGAAGTTGTAGGCAAACAGCCAACCCAGGCTGAACACCGCAACAAACAGACCGATCTCGATCCGCCCGGCATGCAGTGCCCAAGCCGTGCACAGTGTCGAGATGATCAGGCTGAATGCGGCAAACAACAGACGACCGTTAGCCACCCGCTGATGAATCTTGTCGGCAATCCAGCCGCCGAGGGTCAGGCCGACCAGGCCAGTCACACCAACGATCACACCGGTCGCCACCGCCGCTTCCTGCAACGGCATCAGGAAATAACGCTGCAGCATCGGCACCAGAAACGAGTTGCAGGCATAAGTGGCAAAGTTGAAGCAAAGCCCCGCCATCACCAGCCACAGGAAAGTCGGCACAGCGAGGATCCGGCGGATCGGCTTGTCGACTTTCTCCTGCGACACCTGCACGCTTTCCGCCGCACCGCGCTTGGGTTCCTTGATGAAAAACATGAACACCGCCAGCAGCAAGCCCGGCACGGCGGCTATAAAAAATGGCGCGCGCCAGCTATCGAACGCCTTGACCATCCAGCCGATGGTGAAGAATGCCAGCAGCAAACCCAGCGGCAGCCCCAACATGAAAATGCCCATGGCCCGCGCCCGACGATGGGCCGGGAACAGGTCGCCGATCAGCGAGTTGGCCGCCGGCGCATAGCTGGCTTCACCAATGCCGATGCCCATGCGCACGATCAGGAAACTCCAGAAACTGCCGACCAACCCGTTGACGGCGGTCAACGCACTCCACGTCGCCAGCCCCCAACCCATCAGCTTGCTGCGTGAACCCGTGTCAGCCATGCGCCCAAGCGGCAACCCGGCAATCGCGTAAACAATGGTGAACGCCGTACCGACGATGCCCAGCTGAAAGTCGCTGAGGTGCCACTCCATGCGGATCGGCTCGATGATGATCGCCGGGATGGTGCGGTCGAAGAAGTTGAACAGGTTGGCAAGGAACAGCAGGAACAGAATGCGCCAGGCATTCGCCGCTTGGGTCGAGTTCTGCATGGGTCCGTCTCTTTATTGTTATGGGGCTTCACTGCCAACGCATCCGAGCCCGGAACCTGCAATCTAGTCAGCGCGGTGGCGGCTGTCTGTGATCATTCGTCTGCTTGATATAGGGCAATGTCACTGTAACGAAACGTAAGCCCTTGATAAGTCTGAAATCCCCGTGAATCCGGGGCTTTTGCGGCAAAACCTTGCCACAAAAAAATAGTTTCAAGCCCCCCTTCCCATTGCCGTTGCGAAGCCTAGAATGGCCGCCGGATCCGTCCGGATCTCCCGATCAATCCCTTTGATACCCTCCCCAATGTCCGAAGTCAGTCCGTGTCTGAATTGCGGTGCCTGCTGTTCCCATTTTCGCGTGTCTTTTTTCTGGGGTGAATGTGCTTCGTCCGGGGGCACAGTGCCCGATGAGCTGGTGACCCAAATCTCTCCCAGCCGGGTGGCGATGAACGGCACCGACTGCAAATCGCCGCGATGCACCGCATTGGAGGGTGACGTTGGCAGTACCGTCAGCTGTTCGATTTATGACAAACGCTCCAGCGCCTGCCGTGAATTCGAGTCGTCTTGGGAAAACGGCGAGCAGAATGTCGATTGCGACAAGGCGCGCGCCCGTTTCGGGCTGCCCCCCTTGCAACCGGACTGGGCCGAAATCCCCTTTGAGAAGAGCGCCTGACCCTTAGCGCCAATCGCTATGACGCTAATGCCGAAATCATTAGCGCCAATGTGCCACTATCGCTTGCTCTCCGAAAACCGCCTCTATACTTCTGTCTTCAGCCAGCGTTAACCGCGCGGTAAGGACTTCAGAGACGGGGCGTGCTATGGAGTGGCTTGGTTTGCAGTTTGTTACCGAGCTGCCAGAGAGCGGGCAGGTCATTCTTGATTGCACACACAACCCCTTGCTGGTGCTGGTGGCCTATCTGGTTGCCTGCGCAGCGAGTTTTGCCACCCTCGATATGGCCGAGCGGGTTGCCCACGCCGACGACCCGAGTTCACAGCGATTGTGGCGCTGGATAGGCGCCACCTGTCTGGCCGGCGGCATCTGGGCCATGCATTTCATTGGCATGCTTGCCTTTCAGGCGCCGATTGAAATCCAGTACGACCTGCCGATCACCCTGTTTTCCCTGTTGATCGCCCTGCTCGCCTCGTGGCTGGCGATGTACACGCTGAGCCATGCACAGCCAAGTCTGATGCTCTACCTGAAAACCGCACTGCTCATCGGCCTCGGCATCGCCGGCATGCATTACGTCGGTATGGCCGCCATGCAATCGCGCGCCACCGCGTACTACGAACCGTCCCTGTTTGCGCTGTCGATTGCGATCGCCATCGGTGCCAGTTTCGCCGCGCTGTGGGTAGCCGGTTATCTGCGCGAAGGCAGTGGCATGGCTCATCAACTGCTCAAATACAGCGCGGCGCTGATTCTCGGCGCGGGCATTTTCAGCATGCATTTCACCGGGATGGCAGCATTGCAACTGGTGCTGCCCGAGGGCAGCCTGCCCGCGACGCCGGTCGATACCAGCCAGCTGCAACTGGGCCTGACGGTCGCGCTGATCATCCTGCTGATTCTGAGCAGCGCGATCAGCGCGGCGCTGTCCGACAAGAAACTGCAGAACAAGGAAAACGACCTGCGCCGCGTCAACGCCCTGCTCAGCCAACTTGATCAGGCGCGCATGGCGCTGCAACAAGTGGCCAACTACGACGCCCTGACCAACCTGATCAACCGCCGCGGCTTCAATCAGATCTTTGCCGAGAAGCTCAGCCAGAAAACCACCGAAGGCGGTATGCTCGCGGTGATGTTTCTCGACATCGACCACTTCAAACGCATCAATGACAGCCTCGGCCACGACGCCGGCGATGCCCTGCTCAAGGTCATCGCCAGTCACATCAAAGGTTCAGTGCGCAGCCACGAAGACGTGGTCGCACGTTTCGGCGGTGACGAGTTCTGCATCCTGATCAGCCTGCGCGACCGCGAAGAGGCGCGCAACATGGCCCAGCGCATCATGACCAAGATGAAGGAGCCCATAGAACTGGCCGGACGCCGCATGGTGATGACCACCAGCATCGGCATCAGTCTGTTTCCTGAAGATGGCAGCACCTGCGAAGAACTGCTCAAGCACGCCGATCTGGCGCTGTATCAATCCAAGGGCGCCGGGCGCAATGGCCTGCACTTTTTCAGTTCCAGCCTGAAAAACCGCGCGACCCTCGAATTGCAACTCGAAGAAGAACTGCGCCACGCACTGCGCGAAGAAAACGGCCTGATGCTGTATTACCAACCGATCTTTGAACTGAAAACCGGTCGGGTGACCAAGCTCGAAGCGCTGATCCGCTGGCAGCATCCGACTCGTGGTCTGCTGACGCCTGACGCTTTTATCAGCATCGCGGAAAGCAACGGCCTCATTGCCGAACTCGACAACTGGGTGCTGCGCCGGGCCTGCAAGGACCTGGGCGAGCTGTCGAAACATGGCTGCGAAGAACTGAAAATCGCCTGGAACTGCTCGCCGTTGAATCTGGCTCGCGATGAACTGGCCGACGAAATCGAACATGCGCTGCGTACCGCTGGCGTCGCTCCGGAACGACTGGAACTGGAAGTCACCGAAAATGCCTTGATGGGCAATATCGCCAATACCCTGGTGCTGTTACGGCAGATCCGCGCCCTCGGCGTGTCGCTGTCGATCGACGACTTCGGCACCGGCTACTCGTCACTGGCTTACCTCAAGCGCTTGCCACTCAACACGCTGAAGATTGACCGTTCGTTCATTCTCGACATTCCCACCGCGACGGCAGACATGGAGATCGTCCAGGCGATCATCGTCATGGCCCACACCCTGCACTTGCAGGTGGTCACCGAAGGCGTCGAAAGCCTGGAGCAGTACGAATTCCTCGAACGCTCGGGTTGCGATTTCATTCAGGGTTACCTGCTCAGCCGCCCGGTGCCGCTGGACGAGCTGCGCCCGGTGCTGGAAGAAATCAATCAGCGCAAACATTCACTTACGGTCAATCCGTTGATTCTGGCGCGCGGTACATTTGCACCAGTGTCGCTGGATCCTTCGCCAAAAAACCCTGCGCCCCATGCAGGCGCATCAGTTGTGCGGCCAATCCGCTGATCGGCGTGGCCGAACCTTGCTCGCGGGAGAATTTCACGGCGGTGTCGAGATCCTTGAGCAGCGTGCGCACGTGCCACTTCACCGGTTCGAAACGACTCTCGGCCATTTGCGGGGCGAGGATCTGCAACGGTTTCGAATCGGCAAAACCACCGGCCAACGCTTCTGCGATCAAGCTCGCATCGACCCCCGCCTGCTCGGCCAGTGCCACCACTTCGGCGATCACCAGTGCATTGCAGGCGACGATCATCTGATTGCAGGCCTTGGTCACTTGACCGGCCCCCACGCCGCCCATGTGCGTGACGCGCTGACCAAGATTGAGCAGCACCGAGCGTACGCGCTCAAGATCTGCCGCCTCACCACCGACCATGATCGCCAAACTGCCAGCCTCGGCACCAACCACCCCGCCCGACACCGGAGAGTCGAGCCAGGCCATGCCGGTTTGACTCAATAATTGCGCGGCCATCTCACGAGTGGCCGTGGGTTCGAGACTGGAAAAATCCACCAGCAACTGGCCACCCTTCGCGCCCTCGGCGACACCGGCCGGGCCAAATACCACCTCGCGCACCACGGCGGTATCCGCCAGGCACAGCATCACCACGTCGGCGTGTTCGCACAGCTCAGAAGGGCTGGCGACCAGTCGGGCCCCGGCCGCGACCAGTGGCTCGCACTTGGCCGGATTGCGGTTCCACACCGTCAGCGGATAACCCGCCGCCAGCAGGCGTCGGCACATCGGCAGGCCCATCAGGCCGATTCCGGCAAATCCCAACGAAGGTAGCGATGACATCATTTAGCCTCCTTTTGATTAAAGATCGCCGAATAATGGCCGATTCATCAACGATCAGGAAAGGATTCCCCCGAGCGACAGTCAGGCCAAGTCCCTGAAGCCCGGGCCAAATTCGCGCAAAAAAGACGCGAGATCTTATTCCGTGAGGTTCGCTGACATTCAGTCACCGGGCCAACCCAGTCCAGGTACATGGCGCACAATGACTTCTAAAAATAATCCCGCCACTGCGGTAGCCGATCTGACCCTGAGCCCGGCTGCCAACAGCCCGTCATCGTCCAAGCCATCGGTTCCCTCGCGCCCGCTGTCGACTCAGCAATACCTGTACTTCACCGAAACCAATACTGACCGCATCCTCGACAACCTCGACGGTTTGCGCGACATGGTGTTCCCGCGCCCGCCGCACCTGGAAGGCGACAACGAGCAGCACAGCGATCAGGAATTCCCGTCGGTGTGCCTGATCGGCCTCGGTCGCTGCGGCTCCAACATCGCCCTCGATGTGGCGGAGCTGGTGTACAACGCGCGCAAGTTCTACCTCAACGAATTCAACAACGAAGACCGTGCAGCCGACCGGCGTTCGGCCGACAAGGGCTACAGCCCGGCGCAGTGGATCAAGAACAACCTGCGACTCGGCACTAACAAAAGCAGCAAACCGGTGTTCCTGGTGGAACCGCTGGTGATGCTCGGCGACCTCGACAAGGACATCGCCGGGCGCATCCGTTTCTCGCGCAAGGGCGAGAAAAGCGGCTTCCTGCGCGACTACAGCAAAATGAAGATCATGGACTTGTCCGAAGTCCACGCCGGTGGCGCCGGTAACGCGCCGATCCTCGGCCAATACCTGGCGAAGATCATCCTTAACAAGGACACCCAGCGCTTCTCCAGCCCTGACTGGAAAATGATCCACTCGTACCTGATCGACAGCTGCGGCATCAAGGCCAACCAGTCGCGCCTGTACTTCTCGATCTTCAGTGCCGGTGGCGGTACGGGTTCGGGGATGGCTTCGGAGTTTGGCTTGGCTCAGCAGCACTCGTACATGAACAAGACGTTCGACACCAAACCGATGGACGAGCACGACGGCAAAAGCGGTCATTCATTCGTGTTCGAGCCGATCTTCACCAGCGGCATCTGCGTGCTGCCGAACATTTCCGATCACCGCAGCGAAATGTCCGAGGCGCTGCACATCAACGCCGGTCGCCTGCTGTGCAAATACCTTTCGGAAGAATGGGATTTCTCCTACAACTTCGACAATGAAGACAGCAGCGAAGCCAGCGTCATGGGCCGTATTCGCCCATGGAACGCGATGATGCTGATCTCCAACGACATCATGCGTTACGCCGAAGAAAGCGATGACGGCAACATCCAGAACATTGATGTCAATGCCATGGAGAAACACGCCAACCAGTACATCTCGCAGCAGATCTTCAACATTCTGACGGCGCAGGCCGTCACTACCGACTACGACCAGAACTACTTCCGTCGCGCCGGCATCGACATCGGCGAAACAATTCGCCTCGACGCCAACGACCTGTTCATGAGCCTGGCCGGCCCGGTGGCGATTGCCTACGCCGAATCGGTGGTGCCGGAAACCCCGCCACCGAGCAGCGACAAGTTCAAGGTGTTCGATAAAGAACCGCAGCGTCTGAACATCGACGACTTGTTCTTCCGTTCGATCGACCTGCCGCACTTCAACAAGGTCACTCAGGCCATCGAAGGCATCAGCCTGTTGCCGATCGAATCCAAGCGCTATCGCGCCTCGCTCGAGCAGTACAAGAATTCCGGCTACGACGCCGCTGCCCTGCACGACCTGCATTTCTTCAAGAACTGCTCGTCGGTGGTCTCGATCGTTTCGCTGCCCAAGGACTACAAGCTGTCGTACATGGATCTGAACCGGTTGAAGACGCACCTCAACAGCCTGTTCCCCAACACCACGCTCAAGCGCTACGCGCTGGTGATCGGCGCCTCGGCCAACCTGTCGCTGACCACGTTGATCGCCAAGAGCCCGTGCCTGTCGGACGACTTCCTGACCTTGATCGTCGCGTTCATCAAGCGCTGCTTCGCGAAGAATCCGTACCGTTTCGACGAGACGCTGGACAACTCGATCCTCGACTTCATCATCAATGAAGAATTCGACGAAAACCGCATCGACGAACTGCTCAACGAATTCGAAAACCCGGCGAAAATCCTCGACACCAACTGGTACGCGATCAAACCGATGTACGAGAAAAAGTACCGCGAACTGATCAACGATAAAGAGAAGTTCGTCTCGATCAACGACATTCGTCTGTCGCGTGATTGCGTGAAGAAGTCGATCAAATACCTGCGCGAGATCTACCGTCACCGGATTGGCAAGACCAAGGTTATTTCGCTGAATAACCATACCGGGAAGTCGTTTACGGTCTGATCCGAGACCGAGTCGCCGCAATCGCTGGCAAGCCAGCTCCCACAGGTTTTGTGGTTGTGCGCTGATTTTGTGTTCAACACCGACCCTGTGGGAGCTGGCTTGCCAGCGATGAGGCCTTCAAATTCACTGAAGGCTTCAGCCTTTCCAACATCCAGAAACAATTAAGCAGCCGTCAGGCTGCTCATTCAACTGTGCCCGTTACGTTTACGTCACCGTTATGCCACCCCCGCCTGTGGCGAATCTCTACGGCAACATGCCATCACGCTACTCGGCTACACACTTTCTTTGGCTGATGCCGCGCACCAACAAGGTGCAACCAATTATTCGCCCGCCCTTTCCTGGATCAAAATCCACGGACTGACCACCACGGCCCACAGCGCAGGATCACGCTCGAAAAGATCCAGCGCCCGCGATTCAGACAGCTTGGCGAGCTTGTCTTCGGCCAGCCAGGCGGCGACTTTCTCGCCTTCGTCAGAGGCCACGGCTTCGGCGGCGGCGATCAGATCCAGGCTCGGGTCGACCCACAATAGGGCACCCTTGGCGAAGAACGGCTCCAGCTCTTTCCAGGTAATAGATGCGGTTTCACCAAGCAGCTTGGCATAGAGGGTGCTAGGTTCTTGATTCATGGGAACTGTCCGGAAAAGAAATCGACGCGAATAATAACGTCGGTGGTCCGCCAGAAAAACCCGGTTGCAAAAAGCTGAACCGAACGAAAAGAGCAGGAAGGCCAAGGAATGCTGTTGATTGGGATATATGCCGTCGAACGCCCCGCCGCAATTCTGTCTTTTTCATTCAAAAATGCGACACCCTCAAGTTTTGTCCCTCGGCGCCTGCTTCCCAGGCCAACAACCGGCGCTCTACACTGTACCGGTACAGTTGCCGAGGGTATTTCCGGAGGGTATCGCAAAGATATCTGACCCGGTTCTGCTGCTACGGCGCCAGAACTCAAAAAAAAATTACAACAGTAAGAGTGGAGCACTATGACTAAGGCTACTAAGCAGATTTCCAAACTGTTTGCCGCTATGGTTCTGGCCGGGGTTGCCAGCCATTCGTTCGCAGCTGACACCATCAAGATCGGTATCGCCGGTCCCAAGACCGGTCCAGTAGCCCAATATGGCGACATGCAGTTCAGTGGCGCGAAAATGGCCATCGAACAGATCAACGCCAAGGGCGGCGTCGACGGCAAGCAACTTCAAGCCGTTGAATACGACGATGCCTGCGATCCAAAACAAGCGGTAGCGGTTGCGAACAAGGTCGTCAACGACGGCGTCAAGTTCGTGGTCGGTCACCTGTGCTCCAGCTCCACTCAACCGGCTTCGGACATCTACGAAGACGAAGGCGTGATCATGATCACCCCGGCTGCCACCAGCCCGGACATCACCGCCCGTGGTTACAAAATGATCTTCCGTACTATCGGTCTGGACAGCGCCCAGGGCCCTGCCGCCGGTAACTACATCGCCGACCACGTCAAACCGAAAATCGTCGGCGTGCTGCACGACAAGCAGCAGTACGGTGAAGGCATCGCCACTGCCGTCAAATCCACCCTTGAGAAGAAAGGCACCAAAGTTGCCGTGTTCGAAGGCGTCAACGCCGGCGACAAGGACTTCTCGGCCATCATTGCCAAACTCAAGCAAGCCAACGTCGACTTCGTTTACTACGGCGGCTACCACCCGGAGCTGGGTCTGATCCTGCGCCAGGCTCAGGAAAAAGGCCTGAAAGCCAAGTTCATGGGTCCGGAAGGCGTGGGTAACGACTCGATCACCCAGATCGCCAAAGATGCTGCCGAAGGCCTGCTGGTGACCCTGCCGAAATCCTTCGACCAGGACCCTGCCAACATCGCCCTGGCTGATGCATTCAAGGCGAAGAAAGAGGATCCGAGCGGCCCGTTCGTGTTCCCGTCCTACTCGGCCGTGACCCTGATTGCCGAAGGCATCAAGGCTGCCAAGTCCGAAGACCCGACCAAAGTGGCTGAAGCCATTCACGCCGGCACCTTCAAGACCCCGACTGGCGACCTGAGCTACGACGCCAAGGGCGACCTGAAGGACTTCAAATTCGTAGTTTACGAGTGGCACAACGGCAAACCTAAAACCGAGGTTTCGCCTCAGTAAGGCATTGCCAAACTGACTGCCAATAAAGCCCACGGCGTGCCGTGGGCTTTGTTTTACGAATGTATAGGGCCGCGCTGGCGTGATCCGCCAGTCTCCCCACCTGAAAATCTCAAAACCGTCATCAGCGGTTCGCTGGCAAAACCCGGATTCGAAGTGGATAAAGATCCACGGGGCCGGGCGGGAAAATGACTCCACCAGTGAAATGCGTATCAGGTTTTTAGGAGCGCTGTAATGCCTGACATCTATCACTTCTTCCAACAGCTGGTTAACGGCCTGAACGTTGGCAGCATGTATGCCCTGATCGCCATCGGCTACACGATGGTTTACGGCATCATTGGAATGATCAACTTCGCCCACGGCGAGGTGTACATGATTGGCTCCTACGTGGCGTTCATCGCCATCGCCGGGCTCACCATGATGGGACTCGACAGTGTCCCGCTGTTGATGACGGCGGCGTTCATCGCCAGCATCGTCGTGACCAGTTCCTACGGTTACAGCATCGAACGGATCGCCTACCGCCCTCTGCGCGGCAGCAACCGTCTGATCCCGCTGATTTCCGCCATCGGTATGTCGATCTTCCTGCAGAACACCGTTCTGCTGGCGCAAGACTCCAAGGACAAAGCTATCCCCAACCTGATTCCGGGCAACATTGTCTTCGGGCCAGGTGGCGCACAAGAAGTGCTGATTTCCTACATGCAGATCGTGGTGTTTGTAGTCACGTTGATCGCCATGCTCGGCCTGACACTGTTCATCTCTCGCTCTCGTCTGGGCCGCGCCTGCCGCGCCTGTGCCGAAGACATCAAGATGGCCAACCTGCTCGGCATCAACACCAACAACATCATCGCCCTGACCTTCGTCATTGGTGCTGCGCTGGCGGCCGTCGCGGCTGTGCTGCTGAGCATGCAATACGGGGTGATCAACCCGAACGCCGGTTTCCTCGTCGGCCTCAAAGCCTTCACCGCCGCGGTACTGGGCGGCATCGGCAGCATCCCCGGCGCCATGCTCGGCGGGTTGGTGCTTGGGGTGGCGGAAGCTTTCGGTGCCGATATCTTCGGCGACCAGTACAAGGACGTCGTGGCTTTCGGCTTGTTGGTTCTGGTGCTGTTGTTCCGTCCGACCGGCATTCTGGGCCGTCCGGAGGTTGAGAAAGTATGACTAGGAATCTTAAACAGGCACTGTTCAGTGCCTTGCTGGTGTGGGCCGTGGCCTACCCGGTACTCGGTCTGAAACTGACCATCGTCGGCATCAATCTGGAAGTGCACAACACCAGCACGGCTGTTCTGGCGACTATCGCCATCTGCTCGGTGCTGATGTTCCTGCGCGTGCTGTTCAACCAGCAGATCAGCAAGGCCTGGCGTTCCTCGCCGGGCATGCCGCTGATCCCGGCCAAGGCCAGCAACTTCCTGACCCTGCCGACCACCCAGCGCTATTTCATCATTGCGCTGATCCTGCTGGCGCTGGTGTGGCCGTTCTTCGGCTCCCGTGGCGCGGTGGACATTGCCACGCTGATCCTGATCTACGTGATGCTCGGCCTGGGCCTGAATATCGTCGTCGGTCTGGCCGGTCTGCTCGACCTTGGTTACGTCGGCTTCTACGCCGTCGGCGCCTACAGCTACGCGCTGCTGTCGCACTACTACGGCCTGAGCTTCTGGATCTGCCTGCCGATTGCCGGCCTGATGGCGGCGACGTTCGGTTTCCTGCTGGGCTTCCCGGTATTGCGTTTGCGCGGTGACTACCTGGCGATCGTGACCCTCGGCTTCGGCGAGATCATCCGTCTGTTCCTGCGTAACCTGACCGACATCACCGGTGGCCCGAACGGCATCAGCAACATCGACAAGCCAACGTTCTTCGGTCTGACCTTCGAACGCAAAGCCGCAGAAGGAATGCAAACCTTCCACGAGTATTTCGGCCTGCAGTACAACTCGATCAACAAGGTAATCTTCCTTTACCTCGTTGCCCTGTTGCTGGCGCTGGCGGCACTGTTCGTCATCAACCGCCTGCTGCGCATGCCGATCGGCCGTGCGTGGGAAGCGCTGCGTGAAGACGAAATCGCTTGCCGCGCGCTGGGTCTCAACCCAACCGTGATCAAGCTTTCCGCGTTCACCCTCGGTGCTGCATTCGCCGGTTTTGCCGGCAGTTTCTTCGCTGCGCGCCAAGGCCTGGTGACACCTGAGTCGTTCACCTTCATCGAGTCGGCGATCATTCTCGCCATCGTCGTGTTGGGTGGCATGGGCTCGCAGCTGGGCGTGATCCTCGCTGCCGTGGTGATGATCCTGTTGCCGGAAATGATGCGTGAGTTCAGCGAGTACCGCATGTTGATGTTCGGTGCCCTGATGGTGTTGATGATGATCTGGCGTCCACAAGGTCTGCTGCCGATGCAACGCCCACACATGGAGTTGCGAAAATGAGCCGCGAGATCCTTAAAGTCGAAAACCTGAGCATGCGCTTCGGCGGCTTGCTGGCGGTCAACGGCGTGGCCCTGACCGTGAAGGAAAAACAGGTGGTTGCATTGATCGGGCCCAACGGCGCGGGCAAGACCACCGTGTTCAACTGCCTGACCGGTTTCTACCAGCCATCGGGCGGCAGCATCCTGCTCGACGGCGAGCCGATCCAGGGCCTGCCGGGCCACAAGATCGCCCTCAAAGGCGTGGTGCGCACCTTCCAGAACGTACGGTTGTTCAAGGACATGACGGCGGTCGAGAACCTGTTGATCGCCCAGCACCGTCACCTGAACACCAACTTCCTGTCCGGCCTGTTCAAGACCCCGGCGTTCCGCAAAAGCGAGCGCGAGGCGATGGAATTTGCCGAGTACTGGCTGGATAAGGTCAACCTCAAGGAGTTCGCCAACCGTACCGCCGGCACCCTGGCGTACGGTCAGCAACGTCGTCTGGAAATCGCCCGTTGCATGATGACCCGTCCGCGGATCCTCATGCTCGACGAACCAGCCGCGGGCTTGAACCCGAAGGAAACCGAAGACCTCAAAGCGCTGATCAGCATGCTGCGTGAAGAGCACAACGTCACCGTGCTGCTGATCGAGCACGACATGAAACTGGTCATGAGCATTTCCGACCACATCGTTGTGATCAACCAGGGCACGCCTCTGGCCGACGGCACGCCGGAACAGATCCGCGACAATCCTGAAGTGATCAAAGCCTACCTGGGGGAAGCGTAAATGCTGCAGTTCGAAAACGTTTCCACCTTCTACGGCAAGATCCAGGCCCTGCACAGCGTCAACGTCGAAGTCCGTCAGGGCGAGATCGTGACCCTGATCGGCGCCAACGGTGCCGGCAAGTCCACGCTGCTGATGACGCTGTGCGGTTCGCCGCAAGCGCACAGCGGCAGCATCCGCTACATGGGTGAGGAACTGATCGGCCAGGACTCGTCGCAGATCATGCGCAAGAGCATTGCCGTGGTCCCGGAAGGTCGTCGGGTGTTTGCCCGTCTGACCGTTGAAGAAAACCTCGCCATGGGCGGATTCTTCACCGACAAGGGCGACTATCAGGAACAGATGGACAAGGTTCTCGGACTTTTCCCACGCCTGAAAGAACGCTTTGCCCAACGCGGCGGCACCATGTCCGGTGGCGAACAGCAAATGCTCGCCATCGGCCGTGCGCTGATGAGCAAGCCGAAACTGCTGCTGCTCGACGAGCCGTCGCTGGGTCTGGCACCGATCATCATCCAGCAGATCTTCGACATCATCGAACAGCTGCGCAAGGACGGTGTAACGGTGTTCCTGGTCGAGCAGAACGCCAACCAGGCGCTGAAAATCGCCGACCGCGCGTACGTTCTGGAGAACGGCCGCGTGGTCATGCAAGGCACCGGTGAAGCCCTGCTGACCGACCCGAAAGTACGCGAGGCGTACCTCGGCGGTTGATGGTTTCGCCCTATAAAAAAACGGCCTTCGGGCCGTTTTTTCATGCATGTCAAATTCCCCTGTAGGAGCTGCCGAAGGCTGCGATCTTTTGATCTGTTTTTTACAATCAAGAGATCGCAGCCTTCGGCAGCTCCTACAGAGCAACGGGCCGTCAGATAATCCGCCTCAGTACGGATTGCAGTGTTGCGCTATCGCCGTCGCCTGATCAACGTAAGGCCGTGCCGGTTCAAGGTTCCACTCAGGCTTGTTCCTGACAGGCTTGCCGTCGTAGGTGGCTGCCAGATGACAAACCATCTGCCGACGCAGGGAGCCGCCATTGACGCTGTACTCGCGCCATTGCTGATCGTCTTTATGCTTGTTGTACAACTCGGCAAACATGCGATCGGTCTGATCATCCTTGATTGCCCGGCCGCAAGCGGTCGGTACCACCGAAAGCGACCAGGTGTTCGGCCCGAGTTTCGGATCGGGACGTTGTACCCAGGTGCTGGATTCGATGTACTTGCCACAGAATTGCTGTGCCGGTGGCGTCGAGGTCTGAATGCATGAGAAAGAGGCCTTGGCGACTGGCGTTCTGGGGAAATCGATCTTGATGATGTTGCGATCCTTGCCTGTTTTGGCTTTGTAATCGCGCTGATTGGCCATGGCGTCGTTCAAGCCACGTTGATCGCTGTAGAAAAACGCCAGAATGGGTAGCTCATCGGTCTTTGGATTGCCCAGTCGCAATTCAGTCTGGGTTTGAAACTCACGACTATTGATGACTTTGCGCGCCCCCAGGAAGTTGCGAAAGGCATCGACCCGTTCCTTGCTGCTCATCGGATTGCGCATGTTGAACCCACACTGCAACTGGTCTTGCTGGCGGTTATTGTTGAATTTGCTGAAGTGCGCCAGCCAGGCATTCGGACTCAGGATGGGCGGCGCCATGGACTGGCAAACAGCCTCGGTTGGCGCGGTGTTTTTGTTGTCACCACAGCCGCGGTCATTGCGAAAGTCAGTCCAGGCGTCGTTGGGAAAAGCGCAATAGACATGCACTGGTGTCTCGGGGTCGCGTATCAGATCCCTTGGCGTAATGAGATAACCATTCTGAGTACTCATCCCCGGGTCTTCATAACTGATGCCGTCGGCCCGCATGTACGAGGCGGCAAAAGTGCCTATCTCCACGGCTTTCGGACTGGGATTCCAGACGTCCCATTTTTGCCCCTTGGCAGGGTCGGCGCGGTGCGTGCCCCTGACCAGCAATCCCGAACAGTCCGAGGCGGGATCCTGACCGCAACTGTCGACTGTTTTGTTGTACAACGACTCAACCTTTTTCAGCGTCTCGTCGCATGACTCGGCATTGGCCCATGTCGCCTGCACCAACAGCGGGAACATGAGTAATGGAGCGATTCTGTTCAAGCGTTTTTTCATGGCTTGCATCTCCTTGATTAGCCAACACACACCTTCAACGCTGGAGCGGATTGCAACCCGCAGCCCGCGTTTCGCTGTCCGATAACGCCGGTCGGAATGGCTCGAGATTCCACGGCGTTTTGTTGCGGTAATTACCCAGAACACAGCTCAATTGCTGACGCATGCTGCCGGCCGATTTTTCATTGTCACGCCAATTGCTGTCGGCGCCGTTGCGAGCAAGTAACTGGTCGTACAAAGCGCCGAGCTGCTCGTTTGGCAACGCGCGCCCTGCTGGTGTGGGGACGACGCTCAAGCTCCATTCATCCTTGCGGGTGCCGGGGTCGTAACGCTTGATCCAGTTGGCCGAAGCGATGTAGCTCGGTGCAGACGCAGCCGGCGTCGGCGTCGACGGCTCACCGCCAGCCGCCGTCAGGTCTATCGCCTGATCAGCCGCGACATAGCTGAAACGCTGCTCCGCAGGTTTGGTGAAGTCCAGTCGCAGAATCGGCACGCTGTAGCCTTGGGCCTGGAGTTTTCTCTGGAAACTGCGCGCACTGTTCAGACCGTTCTCCGGTTTCGGCGCGGCCTGATCACCACGGGTGGCGAAGTTCTGCGTGCTGTTGACGTTGTAGATAAAGGCATCGATGTACTTCATGTTTTCGCTGCCGTCGTTGGTCGCCGTGGCATTTTTCAACATGAACTCGTTGACCTGGCCACTGAACGCGAAGGGGTCTCTGTTGGTGGTGTTCGGTCGTGATTCGTGCACACGGATCATGGCGTTCCAGTCACTGGGCTTTTCCGCGTTCCAGGAACACTGGCTGTACTGGATAGGGCCCTTCATCAGCCCGGTGTACTTCTGCGTCCACTGCTCGGCGGTGCTGACGCCGGCTTCAGCGCAGGTGCCGTAGGCCAGAGCGGCATTGCGGTTATTCAACACGCCTTGGGCCGCACGTGGAGGCTCACGGCTGTCGAAAAAGCCGCAGCCATACCATTTGCGCTCCGGCCCGGTACCGCCATCGAACGCGTAGATGCAGGTGAAGCCCTGCTCCTTGACCGGCAGATTCAACGCTGCAGCATCGGTCGGGTTACGCAGGATCAAACCGGCCGGATGAATGAGGATCCGGGTGCTCAGATCCTTGCGGATCCAGGAGTAGGAAGTCGCACCGATCTTGACCGCATAAGGGCTGTAGTCCCACGGGTTGAAGGGCCCGTCGTTGACCATGCGCAAGGTCACGCCACTGCAATAGTAGAGACCACGCGCGGCACCGGTATCCGGCTCCTGGCACTCTTGCTTGAGGGTGTTGTAGTTGTGGTTGATTCGCCTGAGCGTGTCCTGCGGATCAAGCGGCGGCTGGGCGGCAACCGTAGTGCACAGTAAAGGCAGTGTGCAGGCCAGGGCGAAAGAAGGAATCCAACGCGATAGCACACCGGAGTCTGAGCGATCCATTGTCATGAGATACCGTCCTGGTAAATCGGCCTGTGGAAATGGCCGTTGAACTGACTATAGAACACGCGCAACAACTCGCCTCGGTCGATGCAGGAGCTACCGCAGGGGCAGCGTATTTTTTGAAAAAGATTTGTACGGGCTGTAACGCATCGCCGTGTCGTTTCTCTAGAGGGACAAGCAAGCGCACTTCGCTTGTACAACCCAAGCTGAATCTGGAGAAACACCATGACTGCTACTACCCGCACCCTGTCCGCCACCGCCCTGGTTCTGGCCCTTGGTTCCGCGCTGAGCATCGCTAGCGTTTCGACCGCTCAGGCCGCTGACACCAAAATGGAAAAATGCTTCGGCGTGGCATTGAAAGGCAAGAACGATTGCGCGGCGGGCGCTGGCACCACCTGTGCCGGCACCTCGAAAATGGATTACCAGGCCAACGCCTGGAAACTCGTTCCGGAAGGCACCTGCGCCACCACTGAGAGCAAAACCTCGCCGACCGGCTTCGGTCAGATGGACGCCTTCAAAGCCAAATCCTGACTTGCCGCCTGCCTGAGTGACGATCATGTTCACAACCCACGACCATGCCCTCCCCCGCACTCAGGCAGCCTGCGCAGCGCTCCCGCCCCGCGCCGGGTTGGGGCTCAAGACCGGGCACTTTCGCGAAGTGCTCGGTTCACGGCCGGACATCGGTTTTTTCGAAGTCCACGCCGAAAACTACATGGTCGCTGGCGGCCCGTTTCACCATTTCCTGGGTTTGATTCGCGAGCAATATCCGTTGTCGTTGCACGGTGTCGGACTGTCCATTGGTGCTGAAGGGCCGCTGGATGTTCAGCATTTGCAGCGTCTCGGTGAGTTGATCGAGCGCTATCAACCGCAATCCTTTTCCGAACATCTGGCGTGGTCCAGCCATGGCCCGGTGTTCCTCAATGATCTGTTGCCGCTGGCGTATGACGAGCCGACGCTGAAACGTGTTTGCGAGCATATCGACCAAGTGCAGAACACCCTCAAACGCCCCATGCTGCTGGAGAATCCGGCGTCTTATCTGGCCTTCCAACGCTCGACCATCGACGAAGCGGATTTCATTGCTGAAGTGATCCGGCGCAGCGGCTGCGGTTTGCTGCTCGACGTCAACAATGTCTACGTGTCGTGCGTCAATCATCAGCGCGATCCCTTAGCTTATCTCGATGCGTTGCCGTTGCACGCGGTCGGCGAAATTCATCTGGCCGGCTTTGCCGAAGATTCCGACAGCCTCGGCGACCGCTTGCTGATCGACGATCACGGCGCGCCCATTGATCAAGCGGTCTGGGATTTGTACCGCCAAGTGCTGGAACGCATTGGCCCGGTGGCGACGCTGATCGAGCGTGACAATCAGGTGCCACCGTTCCACGTGTTGCTGGCCGAGGCGCAGCAGGCCGATGAGTTGTTGCTGCGTGCGAGGCGTACGTCATGAGCACTCACGCCGCCTTCTGCGCCGCGCTGCTCAACGCTGGATTGCCCTGCCCCGAAGGCTTGTGCAGTGCCAACGGCGCCGATCCTGAGAGCCGTTTCGCGGTGTATCGCAACAACGTGCAGAGTTCGTTGATCAATGCGCTGGCGGACAGTTACCCGGTGGTCATGCAATTGGTTGGCGAGGAATTCTTTCGTGCCATGGCGGCCATTTTCGTCCGGGGCCAGCCGCCGCGAAGTCCGCTGATGAGCCGTTACGGCGAAGATTTTGCGGATTTCATAGTCGCGTTTGAGCCGGCCTCCAGCGTGCCCTATCTGGCCGACATCGCGCGCCTGGAACACCTGCGCACCCGCGCCTACCACGCCGCCGATGCCGAGCCCGTGCGCCCGGAACAGATCGCAGAGGCACTGAACGCTCCGCAGGTGTTGAGCGACCTGCGTTTCGAACTGCATCCGTCCCTGCACCTGCTGGATTCAGCCCATGCAGTGGTTGCGATCTGGGCGGCGCATCAGCAGGAGGCAACACTTGCTGGCATCGACCTCACCTGCGAACAGCACGCACTGGTACTGCGCAACGGTCTGGAGGTTGAAGTGTTTGCGCTTGAACCCGGCGCCAGCACATTCATTCGCCATTTGATCGAAGGCCAGCCACTGCTGGCGGCAGCGGAAAACAGCCCGCCATTCGATCTGGCTCAAACCCTCGGTCTGCTGATCGCGCACAACGCCATCACTCATCTGAAATTCAAGGAACAGCCATGAATAACCTGATCATCCGCGCCATCGCGCTGCTGGAAAAAATCCCCCACAGCCTGATCGCCTTTCTGGCGCGCTTCTCGATTGCAGCGGTGTTCTGGAAATCAGGCCAGACCAAGGTCGAAGGCCTGGCCATCGATCTGGTCGACGGCACCTTTCAGTTGGGCTGGCCGCGCCTGGCTGATTCGACGATTCCGCTGTTCGAAAGCGAGTACCACGTGCCGCTGCTTTCCCCCGAGATTGCGGCGCACATGGCAGCGTTTGCTGAGCACTTCTTCCCTGTTCTGATCCTGATTGGCTTCGCTACACGCTTTTCGGCGTTGGCGCTGCTGGGCATGACCCTGACCATTCAGTTGTTTGTATATCCGGATGCCTATCCGACTCACGGCACCTGGGCGGCGGTGTTGCTGTTCCTGATGGCCCGTGGCCCGGGCAGGCTGTCGATTGATCATCTGATTGCCCGACACTACAACCGCTGAATCCCCTGTAATGGCCAAAATCGTCGAATCGCTGAGATCCCTGTAGGAGCTGCCGAAGGCTGCGATCTTTTGATCTTAAAAGTCAAAAGATCGCAGCCTTCGGCAGCTCCTACACGGGGGAGTCGATTTTATTGAGACAGGCGATCCAACGCCTCGCCGCTACGTTTGAACCAGCCAATCAAATAGTCCGCCAATACCTGCGTGCGTTTCGGCAACCCGCCTTGATACGGATGCACCAGATACATCGGCATGCGCCGGGTCTGGTAGTCGCGCAGGAGCCAGCGCAATCGCCCGTCAGCCAGTTCCGCTTGCAACAGGTACGAAGGCAAGCGGGCGATGCCGGCGCCGGTGAGCGCGGCTTTTTTGAGCAGATTGTAATGGTTGCTGGCGAACGGCCCCGACACCCGCACCCGCAGCAATTCGTGTTGCTGGTGGTACAACCATTCCTCACGACCGCTGTAGTGACTGTTGAGCAAACAGCGGTGTTCGGCCAGCGCCTGGGGTGTCATTGGCTCGCCGAAGCGCTCGAGATAGTCAGGACTGGCACACGTCATTTCCTGCCAGGCCAGCAGCGGTTTGGCCACCAGTCGTTCGTCATTGGCGACCTCGCTGCGAATCGCCAGGTCAAAACCATCCCGCGAAAGATCGCGATAGCTGTTGTTCAGTTCCAGCTCGATCTGCACCTCGGGGTATTGCTGCGAAAAATCCAGTAGCAGACCGTCGAAGAAGGTTTCTCCCAGCGAAACCGGAACCGTCATACGCACCGGGCCGGCCATGTCGTCCTTCAACCGCGCCAATGCCTGACGTGCCCTTTCCACCTGGACTACAAGTGCCTGCGCCTGTGGCAACAATGCCGCACCGGCGGCGGTCAGGCTCAAACGTCGGGTCGTACGCTGTAGCAGGACCACGGAAAACCGCGCTTCCAGCTGACTGATGCGCTTGGACAACTGGCCCTTGCTGCAACCCAGTTGCTGCGCTGCCAAGGTGAAACTGCCAGCCTCGATCAACACGGCAAACGCGGCCAGATCATCCATTTCGCTCATGGATTGTTTCCATTTGAAAACCAAAGGTTGCCCATTAGCGCGTTTATCCACAGGAAAAACCACTCTAAATTGAAACCTCGTTCAATCACTTGAGGCACAGCACGATGAAAATTCTGTTGATAGGCGCTGGCGGCACCATCGGTTCGGCCGTGGACAAAGAATTGTCGCAACGTCACGAAGTCATCCGAATCGGCCGCAACAGCGGTGATTTCCACGTCGATATCAGCGACAGCGCGTCGATCCGCAAGCTCTTCGAGCAGACCGGCAACTTCGATGCACTGGTCTGCGCCGCTGGCAACGTGACATTCGCCCCGCTGGGTGAGATGAGTGAGGACAGCTTTGCACTGGGTCTCAAAGACAAACTGATGGGCCAGGTCAACTTGCTGCTGATCGGCCGAGAGTTCGCCAACGACGGCGCCTCGTTCACTTTCACCACTGGCGTACTCAGCCACGATCCGATCCGCAGCGGCGCCTCCGCTGCGCTGGTCAACGGCGCCCTCGACAGCTTCGTCCGTGCTGCCGCCATCGAGCTGCCGCGCGGTCTGCGGGTGAACTCGATCAGCCCGACCGTTCTGCTGGAAGCGATGGGCAGTTACGCGCCGTATTTCCGTGGCTACAAGCCAGTTCCTGCGGCAGATGTGGCGTTGGCCTACGCCAAGAGTGTCGAAGGCCTGCAAACCGGTCAGACGTTTCACGTAGGTTAAGATCAAAAGATCGCAGCCTTCGGCAGCTCCTACAGGAGATTATGCGTTTCCCTGTAGGCGCTTTTTGCATTTGCCTGACAGGCTGCGTAACGTGGCGGCACTTGTCTGGAGAGTCGAAGATGCGTGTTGCCCGTTCGTTAGTCCTTGTTGCCCTGTTGCCGTTATTCGCCGCGTGCCAGTTGTTCGATGGCCAGCGTGAAAGTGCCTCGCATGTGGGGCAGACGCGGATGCAGGGGCAACTGACCGCAGCCGACGGCAAACTGGTGTTCCAGCCGTGTCAGGATCAACGTCAATACGTGGTCAACGACATCGGCGGCACCAGCGTCCTGCAAGAGGCCGCTACCCTCGCCGATGAACAAGGCAAGCTGTTCGCCGACGTGCGCGGCAAGGTCGCCGGCGACCGACTCGATCTGACTCAGTTGTATCGCGTCGAGCGCTCCGGCACAGCCTGCGATGACCCCAATTTCAAGCTATTGATCCTGCGTGCTGCCGGCCATGGCCCGGAATGGAACGTCAAGGTCAGCGGCAAAGGCATGGTCATCGACCGCGACGGTCAGCCACCACTCGCCGTGCCTTATGTTGAAGAGCAACTGGGCGATGGCCGCTTCAATCTGAGCAGTGAAGCCAACAATCAGCGCATCGAATTGTGGGTCGCACCGCAGCGCTGCGTCGACAGCAGCACTGGCAGCGTGCAGCACATGAGCGCCGAGCTGCGTATCGATGGCCAGGTGCAGCGCGGCTGCGGGTATTTCGGCGGATCGCGTAACGACTGAGTGTTTTAGCCTCACCGGATCCGGCCTTTGCGGCTTATAATCCCGGCCTTCAAACGCCCTGGCGCAGTTGTGCGCCCCGCGAACCCGGATCCTCGCCATGTTACGAATCACTGAACTCAAGCTGCCAATCGACCATCCCGAAGAAGACCTGCGCGTTGCCATCGTGCAGCGTCTGGGCATCGCCAGCGATGACCTGCTCGATTTCACCTTGTTCAAGCGCAGCTACGACGCGCGCAAAAAGTCCTCCGAACTGTGCTTCATCTACACCATCGACCTCAACGTGCGCGACGAGGCCAAGGTGTTGGGCAAGTTCGCCGACGACCGTAACGTCAACGTGGCGCCGGATGTCAGCTACAAATTCGTCGGCCAGGCGCCGAGTGACCTGAACCAGCGCCCGATCGTGGTCGGTTTCGGCCCCTGCGGAATCTTCGCCGGCCTGCTGCTGGCGCAAATGGGCTTCAAGCCGATCGTTCTGGAACGCGGCACCGAAGTCCGTCAGCGCACCAAGGACACCTGGGGCCTGTGGCGTAAAAGTGTGCTTAACCCTGAGTCCAACGTGCAGTTCGGCGAAGGCGGCGCGGGCACATTCTCCGACGGCAAGCTGTACAGCCAGATCAAGGATCCGAAGTTCCTGGGCCGCAAGGTTCTGCACGAGTTCGTCAAGGCCGGCGCCCCGGAAGAAATCCTTTACGTCAGCAAGCCGCACATCGGTACGTTCCGTCTGACCGGCATGGTTGAAAACATGCGCGAGCAGATCCGCGAGCTGGGTGGCGAAGTACGCTTCCAGGAGCGCGTCAGCGACGTGCTCATCGAAGACGGCCAATTGGTCGGCGTGCAACTGGCCAGCGGCGAAACCCTGCACTCCAGACATGTGGTTCTGGCCCTCGGCCACAGCGCCCGCGACACGTTCCGCATGCTCCACAGCCGTGGCGTGTTCATGGAGGCCAAGCCGTTCTCGGTGGGTTTCCGTATTGAACACCCGCAATCGCTGATCGACCGTGCGCGTCTGGGCAAGTACGCCGGCCACCCCAAGTTGGGAGCCGCCGACTACAAACTGGTGCACCACGCCAAGAACGGCCGTTCGGTCTACAGCTTCTGCATGTGCCCGGGCGGCACCGTGGTGGCGGCGACTTCCGAGCCGAACCGGGTGGTCACCAATGGCATGAGCCAATACTCGCGTAACGAGCGCAATGCCAACTCCGGCATCGTTGTCGGCATCACCCCGGAAGTCGATTATCCGGGCGGCCCGCTGGCCGGGATCGAGTTGCAGGAACGCCTCGAATCCCACGCGTTCGTCCTCGGCGGCAGCGATTACAAGGCGCCGGCGCAACTGGTCGGCGACTTCATCAACGACATTCCTTCGACCGAACTGGGTGAAGTCGAACCGTCGTACAAGCCGGGGGTCGCGTTGGGTGATCTGTCGCTGGCGCTGCCGGATTTCGCTATTGAAGCGATCCGCGAAGCCTTGCCGGCGTTCGAGAAGCAGATTCGCGGTTACTCGCTGCACGATGCGGTGTTGACCGGGATCGAGACGCGCACCTCGTCGCCACTGCGCATCACGCGCAACGAAACGCTGCAGAGCATGAACGTGAAGGGCTTGTTCCCCGCCGGTGAAGGCGCGGGTTATGCGGGCGGGATTCTGTCGGCGGGTGTCGACGGGATTCGGATTGCCGAGGCTGTGGCTCGGGATATTCTAGGTTTAACTGACTAACACAAAAAACTGTAGGAGTGAGCCTGCTCGCGATCGCGGTATTCCAGTCAACAACTGTGTTGAATGTTATTACGCCATCGCGAGCAGGCTCACTCCTACATTTGTTTTCGGTGTGTCAGATGTTGGCGCGCAGCACTGATGTCGGCAGCGCCTCACCACGCTCGGCACTCGCCGCCACTGCCTTGATCAACCCGTCCAGCTCATACCCCTGAGCCTTGAGCCATTGCGGATCGTAGTAGGTGTCGGCATAACGCTCGCCGCCATCGCACAGAATCGCCACGATAGAACCCGATTCCCCCGCCGCGTTCATCTGCTGCGCCGCCATCAGTGCGCCAATCAGATTGGTCCCGCTCGACCCACCGACGTGCCGTCCCAGCCGCTGCGCCAGATAATGCATGGCCGCCAGTGACAAGGCGTCCGGCACCTTGACCATCGCATCGATCACCTTGGGCAGGAAGGACGCCTCCACCCGTGGCCGACCGATGCCTTCGATCCGCGAACCGCAATCCAGGCGCAGGCTGGCGTCGCCAGTCTGGTAGTAATCGAAGAACACCGACCGTTCGGCGTCCGCACACAACACGCGGGTGCAGTGCTGGCGGTAGCGTACGTAACGGCCGAGGGTAGCGGTGGTGCCGCCAGTGCCGGGGCTGGAAATCAGCCAGCTCGGCTCGGGATGCTGCTCGTAGCGCATCTGCTGGAAGATCGATTCGGCGATATTGTTGTTCGCCCGCCAGTCAGTGGCGCGCTCGGCATAGGTGAACTGGTCGATGAAGTGGCCGCCGTGCTCGCGAGCCAGGCGTTCGGATTCGGCGTAAATCTGCGTAGGATCTTTCACCAGGTGGCTTTGCCCACCGTAGAAAGCGATCTGGGCAATTTTCTCTTTGGACGTGGTCGCCGGCATCACCGCAATAAACGGCAGACCCAGCATGCGCGCGAAATACGCTTCGGAAATCGCCGTCGAACCGCTGGACGCCTCAATCACCGGCGCACCGGGCTTGAGCCAGCCGTTACACAGTGCATAGAGGAACAATGAGCGGGCCAGACGATGCTTGAGGCTGCCGGTCGGATGACTGGATTCGTCCTTGAAATACAACTCGATGTCCGCAAAACCCGGCAGCGGCAAGGGGATCAGGTGGGTGTCGGCGCTGCGCTGAAAATCCGCTTCAATGATGCGGATGGCTTCGCGGGCCCACTGTCGGTTGTCGCTCATGGTCAGGGTTCTCGGTCGAATCGGGCAGGAGTTCAGCCTCCTCGAAGGCTCTGTCGCAAGCTTAGGAAAATTCCTGCATCACGCACAGATACAGCTGAGTCTCAATGTGTCAGGCAACTGCTAGGCTGACCTTGGCTTTTGCAGCAGACGCGTTGTAACGACATATAACAAAAAAGAATATAACTTTTGTTTTAACAACTAACGGTACGGGTTAGGGTGTTCCACCTTTTTGACTTATCGATGGAGAGCGACCTTGCCTCTGCGTAGCACTTTCACGCGTTTCTTTCAGTTGGAAGCTGCCAGCGGTCTATTACTGATCGCTGCGGCCATCCTCGCTTTGATTATCAACAACTCACAGCTGTCGTGGCTGTACACGGGCCTGCTCGACACCCCGGTGGTGGCGCAGATCGGTGCGTTGAAAATCGCTAAACCCTTGCTGCTGTGGATCAACGACGGCTTGATGGCGCTGTTCTTCCTGCTGATCGGCCTGGAAGTGAAGCGCGAGGTGCTTGACGGTCAGTTGTCCAGGCCATCGCAGCTCGTCCTGCCCGGTGCGGCCGCTATTGGCGGCATGCTGGTGCCGGCGCTGATCTACTGGTTCCTCAACCGCGACAACCCTGCTGCCCTCGACGGCTGGGCGATCCCGACCGCCACCGACATCGCCTTCGCCCTCGGCGTGCTGGCCCTGCTTGGCAAACGCGTACCGGTGTCGTTGAAGCTGTTCCTGATGACGCTGGCGATCATTGATGACCTCGGCGCCATCGTGATCATTGCGATCTTCTACTCTGGCGATCTCTCAACCCTGTCACTGGGTCTCGCAGCGGCGTGCATTGCCGCATTGGTGGCGCTGAACCGCCTCGGCGTGGTCAAGATTGGCCCGTACATGATCATCGGCCTGATCCTGTGGGTGTGCGTACTCAAGAGCGGTGTGCACGCGACGTTGGCCGGCGTAACCCTGGCCTTCTGCATTCCGTTGCGCACGAAAAACGCCGAGCCTTCGCCGCTGCTGACCCTCGAACACGCGCTGCATCCATGGGTCGCCTACGGCATCTTGCCACTGTTCGCGTTCGCCAACGCTGGCCTGTCGCTGAGTGGCGTCACCGTCGAAAGCTTCACCCATCACGTACCCATGGGCATTGCAGTGGGCCTGTTGCTGGGCAAGACCGTCGGTGTGTTCGGCCTGACCTGGCTGGCCGTGAAGATGGGCATCGCCGCCCTGCCTCAGGGCGCCAATTGGGGTCAGGTGCTGGGGGTCGCGATTCTTTGCGGAATCGGCTTCACCATGAGCCTGTTTGTCGGTTCGCTAGCCTTCGTTCCGGGTGCCAGTGAGTACGCGGGCATGGACCGAATGGGCATTCTGACCGGCTCGCTGTTCGCCGCGTTGATTGGTTATGCAGTGACGGCGGCGGCGAGCCGCAAGAGCACTGCTTTGCCGAATACATAAAACGTTTGTGAAGGGCTTTTGTGGCGAGGGAGCTTGCTCCCTCGCCATAAGTTACGCGCTCTTCACATAAGTAGCGAACAATCCCCACCTCATTAGCGACTCGTCCTACAGCCACAACTCCCGTGCTTCGTTAACGTCGTGCAGCCCTTTCCAAGGGACTGTCGATGGATGAACGCAAGGACGATCAGTGGCTCGCAACAAGGACATTCCCCGGGTTTCCAACCCACCCGCGGGTGACGGCCATCACGTCACTCACCGCTATATGACGTCCAGCGAACTCGCTGAACGCGACGCCCGACAAAACGCTTATGACGCCATGTTGGCGCGACAGGACGCGTTTGAGCGAGCCCTTGAAGTTGCCGCCAAAAAGCCCGAACCCATCCGCGCCGGCTGCGTATTCGCCAAGTCCTGCAAGTTGCCAGACGCGATCATTGATTACTCCAACCCTTCCGGGATGGTGCCGACCGATAGCCTGAAGGATTACGGCGAGCTGATTCTGCTGGGCGCCCGTGAGGCTGATGCGAACGGCGCTGTTGCGCTGAAGAAAATCAGCGCGACCGCCACCCCAACGGGGATCGGTGGTTTTACTCTGGCCGGCTCTGCCTTCGAAGCGTTACCTGCCGTCGCCGCCAGTACCGCAGCGGCCACCCTGGTGGGATTGGTCGCGCTATTCATGCCGTCAAGCCTTGGCGACAGCGCTCTCTACACCGACGATCAACTGCGCGCCCTCAAACAGGCCCGCACCCGCGTACGCCTGCGAATCGAACAGCAGGCCGACGGTCGCCTCAAGGGATACGCCTTCTATACCGGTAAGAATCGCGATTGGGAAATGGTGGATGTCGTGCAATTCATCGTGCGCGACGGCCAGTTCGTCGCGGTTCTGGACAAAGATAGAGGTGTCGAACTGATCTGGACCCCGGCCGTGGATGGCTCAGACATCCTCGGTATTCCGGCGCTGGAGGCCGCCCCGCAGGCACCGCATATCTGGGTTTTTCCACCGACGAAAGCGGCGGATGGGATTCTGGTAAATCCGGTTTATCCGCCGGAGTACGAGGATTTCATTCTGGTGTTTCCGGTGGGTTCGGGTGTCAAACCGCTCTACATCGTAATCAACGAGGCGCGTAAAGGTTTAGCGACCGCGGGACATAGCTATCATCAACCTCCGAAAACAGAAGAAATCACCGCGTTCCCCGGTCTGAAGACCGCCAAAAAAATGAATCCGGTACAAGGTGGTGGAGGACTTCGAAAACGATGGACAGATGCCAAGGGCAAGAGAATTTACGAATGGGACTCAATGCACGGTGAACTGGAAGAATATCGTGCAAGTGATGGAGCCCATTTGGGAGCGTTTGACCCTGCGACAGGGGAACGACGAGAAGATCCCAAGCCTGAAAGAAGCATCCGAAAAAAATACTTGTGAGGTAATGATGGGACTGAAAATAGTTTTGGAGTGGTACGACAAGAGAACCGCCATTGGGCAAGGCGAGGAATTGTCCAAGGATTTAGGCGACGATGAGTCCGTACTAAATGCATTGGGGATCCCAGTGGAAAACAATATCAACAATGGAGGATTCAATGTCCTAGGACACTGGGTCGACATTATTCAGCCTTTTTTTCAGCACCCTATCGCCATGGACATATACGACTATCAAATTGCTTTTGAGTACAGCGACAACTGGTAGTACTGCACATGATCTACATCATTGAGGCCTTCGACAAAACGACTGACCTTCTCGTATTCGAGGAAAAACTTCCGTGCGGACATGATGAAAAAATAAAACTCATCATGGGTTGGACGGAAGAACAATGGGGCTGGGAAGGCTACGATCTTGAAGTGCATCAGCTTGAGGCGTTGGAAAAATTACTCGCCAAAAAAGTTCATGACCATCAGTGCTTTTTCCAGCTGACGTGTAACGTGAACACCCGGTAAATATATAAAAACCCCGACCAGTCACCTGATCGGGGTTTTCTTTACCCTAAATTCCGCTTAGTGCGAAACGCGGCTAGTCCCGTCAACAGTCGAAATCCGTACCCGCTCACCAACACGGAACACTTCATTCTCCTGAACCTGCTGCACGTAGGCGCGCATGCTGCCGTCGTCTTCACGAACGGTGATTTCCACGCCTTGCGTACGGGTCAGGCCTTCTTCGGTTGCGGAACCGAGCAGACCACCCGCCACCGCACCGATGACAGCAGCAACGATACTGCCCTTGCCGCCGCCGATAGCGCTGCCACCAACACCGCCGACCACAGCGCCTGCTGCGCCGCCGATCGGGGTCTTGGTGCCTTCGATTTTGACCGGACGCAGGGATTCGATGGTGCCCATGCGAATCGTCTGCACGCGACGCGCTTCGTCACGGGAGTAGGAGTCGCCGGTCAGGCTCGATTGGCAGCCGGTAAGCAACATCGCCATCGTGGAAAAGGAAGCAATCAGCAGAACAGACTTACGCATAGCATCAACTCCAAAAGAACATCTATTCATTAAACTCCGCAGCTTGACGTCTGTCACGACACAGTGCGGATAAATTGGCTTTCATTCAGGCAAGGTACAGACGCCTGTGCGCTTCTGTCAGAAGCCCTACCTTAGCGCCAAATGGCCGATCCTGCGCCACCGCCCCGAGGATTTTCATGGATTACTTCATCATCGTCGTTACCACCGTCGCCGGTCTGTACTTCCACGGGTGGTTGTACTTGCGGATCAAACGCTGGATGGACCGCGACCTGGCGCTGTCACTGGCCGGCAAGGATGAAGGCAAACGTGCCTTCATGCTCGATCAGTTGGCCCGCGCTCAAGCGCTGAAGATCAAGCGTAGAGACCTGCCGATGTGGCTGGAGGCCGCAGCGGCAGGCTATCTCGCTCGGTAGACTGCTTAAGGTGCCAGACGTTCAAGAATCCAGTCGGCGCCTTGCAAACGGTAGTTGAGGCGATCGTGCAGTCGGCTCGGACGGCCCTGCCAGAACTCGATTCGCTCGGGCAGCAAGCGATAACCGCCCCAGTGTTCCGGGCAATCCGGCTGGGTATCGCTGAAGCGCTGCTCGGTGGCCTTGAGCAAATCTTCCAGCTCCCCTCGCCCGCCGATCACCCGGCTCTGCGGCGACGCCCAGGCACCGAGACGGCTGCCCAATGGACGCACTTGATAATACGCATCGGACTCTGCAGGCGTGACCTTCACCACCCGACCTTCGATACGCACCTGGCGCTCAAGGGTCGGCCAGAAGAAGGTCATGGCCGCAAACGGATTCGCCGCCAGATGCTGCCCCTTGGCACTTTCGTAGTTGGTGAAGAAGGTGAAACCCTGCTCGTCCAGGCCCTTGAGCAACAGAATGCGGCAATGCGGACGCCCGTCCGCATCTACTGTGGCCACGGTCATGGCGTTGGCTTCCACCGGCGCCTGCTCGGTTTTCACCGCATCGGCAAACCACTGGTGAAACAGCGCAAACGGCTCGGCCGGGGCTTGCGCCTCGGTCAGGCCATCACGGGTGTAATCACGACGCATATCTGCCAGAGCCTGGGTCATGGCGCATTCCTTTTCGTTAGCGGATCACTTCTTGGCGGCATCGGTGGCGGCGACTTTCTTGTCGGTCGCGGCGGCTTTGGCTGGCGCGGTCTTCTTCGCTGGAGCTTTGGCTGGAGCCTTTTTCGCCGGTGCCTTGGCGGCAGCTTTCTTGGCTGGGGCCTTTTTGGCGGCTGGTACAGCAGCTTTCTTCGCGGCCGGGGCTGGTGTTACTGGTTTGGCTACTGGCTTGACCTCTTGCGCAGCAACCATAGTCACTGGCTTCGGCGCCGGCATGTTGTATTTGCTGAGCAACGCAACCATGATGTTTTGCGGAGTGACCAGCAGTTCAACACGACGGTTCAAGGCTCGCCCTTCAACGCTGTCGTTGGCGGCACGTGGCGCCTCAGAGCCCATGCCGCGCAGCATCAGGCGATCACGCTGCAAGCCGCTGAGGCGGAAAATCGCCGCAATGGCCTGGGCACGTTCCTGACTCAGTTTGGTGTTAGCCGGGGCTGCACCGCTGGTGTCGCTGTGGCCCAGTACAAGCACGGCAGTTTTCGGGTCGGCTTCGAGGATTTTCGCCACACGGGTGAACGGGCCGAGGGTGACTGGCAGCAACATTGCCGGGCGATCCGGGTTGAACGAACCTTCGACCGGCGCGGTGACCACCAGCACGTTTTCACGGCGCTCGAGTTGCAGATTGCTGTCCTTGATGGCGGTGCGCAGACGCGGCTCGTAGTCGTCGAGCCAGGCCTGGGTGACTTTCGGATCCGGCATCGGCACCGCTTTGGTCACAGGCTGATCCTTGCCGCCGAACGGCCACCACCATTTTCCACCTGCGTCAGCTTCAGCCTTGGCTACGGTGACCGGTTTCTTGGCTTCAGGTGCTACTTCGGCCTTCATGTCTGCTTTGACAGCTGCATCATCAGAGCCGAACGGCCAGTACCAGGGATTGCTGCTTTCAGCCTTGGCAACCGGCGCGGTGGCGGCAGGCTTCAGCGGCGCCGGAGCTGCGGCTGGAGTCGGAGCAGGCTCATTGGCCGCCACTTTGTCGGAAGAACCGAACGGCCACCAGGTGCCGCCGTCCGCGTCGTTTTTAGGAGTCTGTGCACAACCGGTGATCGCAACACACAGGGCCAGGGCGAGAGTCGTTTTAGCTGACATTGAAAATCCACAAAATGAAGTAATGAAAAATCAGAGCACTTTCGCCCGGATAAACAGACGCTTTGAATCGAAAAACCTTTCGAGGTTCCGGCCCTGGAACCCCGGGTGATACTTTACAGACAAGTGGCAAGCACCCGCGCGAGCTTCTGCGCACGCGGATCCATCAAGACGTACGGTCCAAGAGTATTTGTCACAAAACCAAACGCGACATCGTGCTCCGGGTCAGCAAAGCCGATCGAACCGCCCGCCCCCGGATGACCAAACGCCCGTGGGCCGAGGCCGTAGGTGGCGTTGGGCACGTCCGGTTGATCGAGCATACAGCCCAGACCAAAACGGGTGCGGGTCAACAGCGTCTTGTCTTCGCCCAGGCTGTGTTCGCGGGTCAGCTCTTGCAGCATGTCGCTTTCGAGCAGGCTGCCATCAAGCAGCCCCGCGTAGAACCCGGCCAGACTGCGCGCATTGCCGTGGCCATTAGCCGCCGGTTGCTGCATCCGGCGCCATTCCGGTTTGTTGGTGCTGGTGAGTACCGACGGCGGATTGGTGAAAGCGCGAGTGGTCATCGCGGTGGGTTCACGCATCGTCGTTTGCAGCAGACGCTGAGCGGCGGCGTCGCCAGCGTTGCCCTTGCCGCGAGCGATATGGGCCACGCGATAAAACTCTTCATCCGCCAGACCGACATGGAAATCCAGACCCAATGGCTTGGCGACACGAGCGACGATCGATTCACCCGGCCCACGACCGTCGGCACGGCGGAGCAATTCGCCGACCAGCCAACCGTACGTGATCGCGGCGTAACCGTGACCGGTGCCCGGCGTCCACCACGGCGCTTCAGCCGCAAGGGCGTCAACCATGGTTTGCCATTCATAAAGCGCTTCGGGCGCGAGCAGTTCGCGCAGGGCCGGCAGACCCGCCTGATGGCAAAGCAATTGGCGCAGCGTGACGGATTCTTTGCCGGCGGCGGCGAATTCCGGCCAGTAGCGTGCGACCGGCACATCCAGTTGCAGTTTGCCTTCGGCAACCAGTTGCAACGCGGTGACGGCAGTGAAGGTTTTGGTGCAGGAGAACAGGTTGGCGATGGTGTCGCTGTGCCAGGCCTCGGCGCCATCCTTATCGGACGTACCGGCCCAGAGATCGACGACGGTTTCTCCGCCGACCTGAATACACAAGGCTGCGCCGCGTTCCTGGGGATCGTCGAACAGTGCGGCGAAAGCCTCGCGCACCGCTTCGAATTGAAGCTCGTAATGTCCCTGAATCTGCACCCGCAACTCCCCCGCGAAAACGCTCTACAAAGTGGCCCGCATTGTTCCAGCCCTTGAGGGATTTGGGAACAGCTGTGGGCTGGGTGGTCATCTCTAACCGAAGATCAAAAGATCGCAGCCTGCGGCAGATCCTACAGAACGCATTCTCATGCAGGAGCTGCCGCAGGCTGCGATCCTGGCTATCTAAAACTCAGTGGCCATTTCCGGAATGCCCGCCCGAGTGTCCAGCCCCTGGCCCTTTACCCGCCTCACCCTTACGACCGCCTTCAGCCTCATGAACCGCTGCAGCCGCCGGTTTCGCGGCCTCTTTGCCCATCTGATCGACAGCCTGCAAATTGCCTTTGCGCACCGCGTCGACAAATCCCTGATACGACAGATCCGTCACACCGACCAGACCGAAATGCCCGTTCTCGCCGTCCAGCAAACGCCCGGTCACTGGTTGATCGAGAAACTGGAACCAGTGAACGCCGACAATCGACGGCTCGTTCAGCGCTTGTTTGAGGAAATTGGCGTACGCCGCGCCGCGATCCTCTTCCTTGGCCAGTTGCGTCACGCCGCCCCAGAACGGGCCGCGATCGGTCGAGCCAAAGTTGAACTCGGTGATCAATACCGGCTTGTCCAAAGCGCCCAGCGCGGCAAAGTCATAACCGTCCTGTGGCTTGAGGGTGTACATGTTGAAGCTCAACACATCGCAATACTGCGCGCACGACGCCACTGCTTCCGGGGTAGTGACTGCGAAACGGCCGCCGAGCAGCAATTGATTCGGGGCGTGCCATTTCAGCGAGTCGGAGATCGTCTTGAAATAAGTGTCAGCGAAGACTTTCTGGAAGTATTTGAAATCGGCTTCGATTTCCGGATGCTCAGGGTTCGGCACGGGCGGCACGAAACCCGGATCTTCCATCAATTCCCACGCCGGCAGATCGATGCCCCATGCCTTCGACAGCCCTGCCTGATTGCGGTACTTGTCGCGTAACTGCTTGAGGAACGCGCGTTTGGCCGGTACGTCGGTGGTCATTTTCAACGTGCCGTAAGCCAGCGCGTAACGCGATTGCGCATCGTCGCCGGGACCGGCCCACGCCAGTTCGTTGTCGGCGAAGTAGCCGATCAGCCACGGATCGTCGCGATGATCGCGGGCAGCGATGGCCACGGCACGCTCGGTCGCCATGGCAAAACGCGGGTCGAACGGATCGGGCATCGCGCCCCACCAGTCGTTGCCAGTGCTGATGCTGGTGTAATCGCCGACAATCGACAGCGGCAATGTGTACGGCACGCGCTCGGCATTGACCACGGCGTCTGCACTCCAGTTGCCGAGGGTGTTGAAACCCCAGGCTTGCAGACGATCGAGGGTATGGCTGGCCCACTTCTGCTCGTCGATCGTGGCAGTACACGGCGTGGCAGCGGGCGGTTGGGCAGCTGGCGCAACCGATTCCGCTTTGGCCGCCTCAGCGACGCCAGCCTTGGGTTGCTCAGAGGTGGCAATCGGTTCTGCAGCATTGACGGCGGTTTCCTCAACCGCGCCAGCCTTGGCCGCTTCGGCCACACCGGCCTTGGCGTCGCTGTCGGGTTTGCACGGTTCGCCATTCAAGCGTTGCAGGTTGGCGCCGTAGAAATCGTACCAGCGCCCGCTGCCGTAGCCTCGTCCCTGATCGGCGCCGTTGCCGCCACGGTTATCGCCTTCGCCGAAATGGCCGGCGAGAGGTTCGCCGGGTTTGGGCAGGGATTCGAACATCCACTCGCGACCGGCCACGTAGGTCTGATTGACCTCAGGGCTGACGGTGTTGACGCCGAGGGAGTAGAACGGATGCCCTTCAGGCGTCACCAGGTACCAGCGGCCGTCACGTTTTTCGGTGCGGAAGAAACCGCTGGCCTTGAACGCAGGACCTTTGCTCCAGCCACCGAACTTGTCCACTGAGGACTTTTCACGCTCGGCGAGCCAGGTTTTCAGCTGTTGCTGTTCCTTGGCGGCGGCGGATTTGAGTTGTTCGTCGCTGGTGACTTTTTCTGGCCATTTGCTGCGGGTCGATTGACCGTAAGCGTCGACCAGATTGCCGTACACCGCTTGCGTGATCCCCTCGCCGTCCTGCACGCCAAAGCGCTCGAGCAGCAGGCTCTGGGCAACTTTCGGCTGATCCATCGACAGGCTCACCGATACCACTTGGCTGCGATCAATCTCACCGCTGCTGCTGGCCAGCAGAATGCGCTGGCCATCTATGGTCGTCGGCATCGGTGGGCCGGCCTTCATGCCCTGGCTCAGTGGAGAACTTGCCACCAACGGCACCAGCAAGGTTTGCGCCGGGCCCGCCGGCAGATCGACGCGACTGGTCAGCGTCTGGCCGTTGTTGCTTTGAATCTGCACGTAGACCGTCACGGCCCAGTTCATCGCGCTCTGAATGCGCAGGCTCATCATCCCGGACTGCGACCAGTCCCAGGCGCCGGTTTGCGGGGTCAGACGCAACGTCGGACGCGCCGCGGCGTTGAACGTCACCCGGCGCAGCACTTCACCTTCAGCGGTTTGCTCGGCGTTGGCTTGCGGCAGGTCGGCGTTTTCCGTGGCGATCTTCACCACGTCGGCGGGACGGACAAAGTTGAACAACGTCTGCTGGCCAGCAGGCGCCGCCAGCAACGGAGCAGCAAAGATCAAGGCAAATACGGCAGGCAACGAACGGCGGATCATAAGAACGAAGTTCTCCCTAACGACCAAATGGCCAATGGAAAAGCGATGGCAGAGAGATAGACAACGCGGCGGGCAAAACTGCCCACCGATGTCTCAGGATATTTCACGACGGAAAGGAGGCAACGCATTGAGGATCGCCTTGCCGTAGCGCTGGGTGACCAGCCGCCGATCGAGCAAGGTGATGGTGCCGCGGTCTTCTTCGGTACGCAGCAGACGACCGCAGGCCTGAACCAGTTTCAGCGAGGCATCGGGCACCGAGATTTCCATGAACGGATTGCCGCCCCGGGCTTCGATCCACTCCGCCAGTGCCGCCTCGACCGGATCGTCCGGCACCGAGAACGGGATCTTGGCGATCACCACGTGCTCGCAATAGGCACCCGGCAAGTCCACACCCTCGGCAAAACTGGCCAGACCAAACAGCACGCTGGAATCGCCGCCATCGACCCGCGCCTTGTGCTTGTTCAGGGTTTCCTGTTTCGACAGGTTGCCTTGAATGAACACTTGCTTGCGCCAGTCGCGGTCGAGACCGTCGAACACGTCCTGCATCTGTTTGCGCGAAGAAAACAGCACCAGCGTGCCGCGTGAGCCTTCGACCAGGTCCGGCAAATCACGGATGATCGCCGCTGTGTGGGCGGGAGCGTCGCGTGGATCGGCCTTCAGGTCCGGCACGCGCAATACGCCGGCATCGGCGTGATGGAACGGGCTCGGCACCACGGCGGTGACGGCTTTCTTCGGCAGACCGGCGCGCATGCGGAAGCGGTCGAACGTGCCGAGTGCGGTCAGGGTTGCCGAGGTGACCAGGCAACCATAGGCGACATTCCACAGACTGCGGCGCAAGGTTTCAGCGGCGAGAATCGGGCTGGCGTTGACCTCGATATCAAACAGCGAACCGCTTTCGGCCAGGGTCAGCCAACGCGCCATGGGCGGGCTGTCTTCCGGGTCTTCGGCGGTGAACGCGGTCCACAGTTCCCAATTGCCGGACGCCCGCGACAACAGGCTGCCGAACAGTGGATACCATTCTTCGGCCTGATTGCTGGCTATGCCGATGTTGACCTCGCCATCCATGCCTTCCTTGAGCAGGTCGGTCAGGCGCGTGAACAGGTCATTGAGACGGGAGAAGCCTTTTTTCAGCTCGATGCCCATTTCACGCATGTGCTCGGGAATGACCCCGGCGACAAAGCGATGGCGCGGCCGCTCACGGCCTTCGACGTCTTCGCCGGGTTTGAAATCGGCAACTTGCTCGCAGGCGCTGAACATGAACTGCTGCTGGGCCTTGATCTCACGCGCCAGCTCCGGCACTTGCTCGATCAGCTTGCCAAGATCGCCCGGCAGTGGGTGTTGGGCCAACAGTTTGGTGAGGTTCTTGGCGGTGGTTTCCAGCCAGTCGGCGGTGGAACGCAGGCGCGTGTAATGGGCGAAATGGCCGATAGCCTTGTCCGGCAGGTGATGGCCTTCGTCGAATACGTAGATGGTGTCGCGGGGGTCGGGCAGCACCGCGCCGCCGCCCAACGCCAGGTCAGCAAGGACCATGTCGTGGTTGGTGACGATGACATCGACTTTGCCCATACCTTCGCGCGCCTTGTAAAAGGCGCACTGGCCGAAATTCGGGCAATGGCGGTTGGTGCATTGGCTGTGATCGGTGGTCAGTCGCGCCCAATCGGCGTCTTCGAGCGCGGTCGACCAACTGTCGCGGTCGCCGTCCCATTTATTGCCGGCGAGTTTCTCGATCATGCTGGTGAACAGCTTCTGACTGGCCTCATCGACCTCGATCTTGAAACCTTCCTCTTCGAACAGCTGCGCGGTGGCAGTTTGCGCGTGGCCTTCCTGCAACAGCATGTCGAGTTTGGACAGGCACATATAGCGGCCCCGGCCCTTGGCCAGCGCGAAGCTGAAATTCAGCCCGCTGTTGCGCATCAGGTCAGGCAAGTCCTTGTAGACGATCTGCTCTTGCAGGGCCACGGTCGCGGTGGCGATCACCAGGCGTTTGCCGGCAGCTTTCGCCGTCGGAATCGCCGCCAGGCTGTAGGCCACGGTTTTGCCGGTACCGGTGCCGGCTTCCACCGCGACAATCGCGGGGTCGCCACTGCGCCGGCCTTCGTCGTCGGTGTCGATATCCCCGAGGACTTTGGCGATTTCAGCGATCATCAGGCGCTGGCCGTAACGCGGCTTGAGGCTCTTGGCCTCTAGAAAACGCGAGTAGGCGCCCTGGATCGTGGTTTTGAGTTCAGTGCTGATCATGAATTGTCGGGCGCAAAAAACGCTGGATAAATTTTCAGTGGTTTCGGATGGCGGCTATCATACCCCGCTAATTAATCCCGCGCAGAACGGAGTGCCCCAATGACACCTTTTAGCCTCGTTTATCCCCTGCATGTATTGGCCGCTTTAGTCTGGGTCGGCGGCATGTTTTTCGCCTGGATGGTCTTGCGCCCCGCGGCTGTGAAGGCTCTGGACGGACCCAACCGACTGACCCTGTGGGTGGAAGTGTTTCAAGGTTTTTTCCGCTGGGTCTGGGTTGCGGTGATCGTTCTGCCGATCAGCGGCGTGGGTATGCTGCATCTGCAGCAAGTCGGGTTCGAGACCGCGCCGAAATACGTGCAGGTGATGATCGGGTTGTACGTGGTGATGACCGCGCTGTTTATCCGCATTCAGGGGTTGATGCTGCCCGAGTTGCGCAAAGCGGTCGAGGCGAAGGACTGGCCGGCGGGAGCGGCGGTGCTGGGGCGGATTCGGCGGGTGGTGGGACTTAATCTGATTGTCGGGCTGGTGCTGGTGGCGATTGCGGCGGCTCGGCCGATGATGTGACCTGCTCCACACTTTTTTTGCACTGTGAACACTGTTGTGGCGAGGGGATTTATCCCCGATGGACTGCGCAGCAGTCCCGCTTTTAGATTGAAAAGCAGGGGCCGCTTCGCGGCTCATCGGGTATAAATCCCCTCACCACAAATTGAATCTCGGTGTTCTTTAGAGGCGTTGCACAGTCACAGCACCCGCCGCCCCCACAGGCCCCGGCTGACCATCAGCCCCAGCCTTGCCGCTCTTGCCGCCATCGGCGCGGTACACGACACAGCCCTTGGACTTGCCACCCTTCCCCGCCTTGCCGCCAACACCCGCCGGGCCACCGGCGCCGCCAGCCACATTGACCTTGATCAGCTCGACCGGAAACTCGCGCGGCACTTCAAGACGCACCAGCGCACCCGGAGCACCTGGCTGACCATCGCTGCCGTCACTGCCATCGGCACCGTGCCCGGCCGAGCCATAGGTGCAGCCTGGATCTTCACCGTTGCCGCCATCGAGCCCGACAAACCCCGGCGCGCCCGTGCCACCGCGCGCATCGACTTGCAGCTGCGGTGCGTTCAATGCCTTGAATTGCAGGTTCAGATTGCGCCCTGCGCGGGCGGCTTTTTCATAAGTGCCCGGGGCACCGCGAGCGGTGATCCGGCTGCCTTCGCTCAGTTCTGCGCGATTGACTTTCATGTCCAGCGCCTGCTCACCCGGCACGATAGCGATCCGCGCTTCATGGCCGAGGCGCAACTCACCGACACTCAGTTCAGTCACATTGGCGGGAATCAGCAAGGTGCCGTAATCGGCCACTTCCAGTTTTTCCAGTTGCAAGGTGCCGGCGGTGTTGGGCAGGCGCATCAGGGAATTGGTTTCGACACTGACCACCTGGGCACAGGCCAAGGGGCTGATAAATGCAGCGAGCAGACAAAGTTTACGCATGGGAAGAAGCCTCCGGAGCGGCCGGGGCCGGGATGGTTTGCAGGTGGAATACGCCGAACAACAGAATGCGGCCACGATCACGCCAAGGGTGCGGGCGCCCCTTGAGACTGCGATTGCACAGCAGCATTTCGAGCACATGGATCAGCAACAGCAGACCGCCGGCCAGATTGACCAACAGGTGCAGCGGATGTACGAACGGCGCCAGTTGATTAGCCAGCACCACGCAGCAGAACAGCAGGGTCAATAATCGCCCCAGCCCCCAGAACACTTTCATACGCTCCCCCGTGTTGCGAATTATTCTTTGGGCGCACAGTAACGGCTTCTGCGGGGGATAAGCCAGAGGCAAAAATGAAAAATCATTACGCAGCCGCCAAATGGCTGCCGGATCGACGCTGATCGCCGTCCGGCAGCTCTAGCTTGCGGACTACAGACCCATCCTAACGATTGATATGTAACTCCACGCGACGGTTTTGCGCGCGCCCTTCATCCGTTGCATTGTCAGCCACTGGCTCACCCTCGCCACGCCCTTCACTGGTGAGTTTGTTCGGTGAAAGCCCCTGACTCAGCAGGTAAGCCGCCACACTGCTGGCGCGCCGTTCCGACAATGCCTGGTTATAGGCATCGGAGCCTTTACTGTCGGTATGTCCGATCACCTTGATGCTCACCACGTCGGCGTTGCGCAGTTTGTCCATCAGCGTATCTAGCTGGGCTGTCGCCGCTGGGGTCAGGTCGGACTTGTCGAATGCGAACAACACGTCGCCGGCATCGCTCAAGGTGACGACTTCGGTCTGCGGGACCGGTTCGACCGGTTTTTCAACGACCGGATATTGCGGCAGCGGGCAACCACGGTGATCGACCGGTGTGTTGGCCGGGGTATCAGGGCAACGGTCACGACGGTCGAATACGCCGTCTTCGTCTTCATCGCCGTCCTGGGCATAACAGATCAGTCCGCCGGTTAAAATCCCCAGTGCTGCGCCGCCACCGGCCCAGCCAGCGCTTTCAATAGCGCCGAGTCCGCCACCGACTAGCCCGCCAAGAAGGCTGCAGATCGGCCACGTACGTTGATTGAGGGGTGCAGTGCCATCGCTGTGCGTGGCGCAACCGGTAAGCAAACTGCCAAGCAGCAGCACCGGCAAGACGGACCTTGAGAAAACAGTCATTGTGAAAGCTCCTGTGTCACCGGCCCATACCGGTTACACAGGAGTAAAGACCCGCATCCGCGACTGCACAAGCCGCGGATGCAAGAGGACTAGCGGTTGATTTTGATTTCAGTACGACGGTTCTGTGCACGACCGTCAGCGGTTTTGTTATCCGCAACTGGCTGGCTTTCACCGGCACCGGTCACAGAAACGAAGCTGCCTTGCGGTATGCCGCTCTCGACCAGGTACTTGACCACTGAATGCGCGCGACGGTCCGACAGTTTCTGGTTATAGGCATCGCTGCCCACGCTGTCGGTGTGACCGGTGACGGTCAGCTGAGCTGTCGAGGATTCCTGTTTCAGGCGCGTGGCGACCTTGTCGAGCACCATTTTGTCAGCGCCGGTCAGCGTGGCTTTGTCGAACTGGAAGTGAACATCGCGGATGACGATGGTTTCTTCTTTGACCACTACCGCTTCTTCAACCACCGGCTCAGGGACAGGTGGAGGGCAACCGTTAGCATCGACCTGCACGCCTTTCGGGGTGCCCGGGCACTTGTCGCGGCTGTCCGGCACGCCATCGCCATCTTCGTCGCCATCACCATGAACCCAGCAATACGCCGCCGCCGTACCACCAACAATCAGCGCGCCGTAGCCCGCCCACGCCGAACTCTCGGTCGCGCCGAGGCCGGCACCGATGACACCTCCGACCCCCGCACAGGTCGGCCAGTCGGTTTTCTGCAAACCTGCGCAACCAGTCAACACACTGGTTAGCAGAACCAAGGGTAATGCTGTCCGAACTATGCTCATCTAGTTTTCTCCTGAGGGATCGGCTTAAAACCGATTCAGGGAGTAAAGACCGGAGTTTTAATCTCCGCCAGCGATAGGCCACTGCTGTTTGCGATAGTGTTCACAGGACTTTGGCGCTTTTGCTGGAAACTCTGCGAGACAGGGCTCTTTGCCGCCGCAGTCAGGCAGGCTAGTCTTGGCGGTCTGATTGAGGAGCTTCGATGAACGCCGTCATTTCTTCCCGCACGCCCCAACAGGCGTTAGCCGCTTTGCTGGATCGCTATGCCCCGGCGCGTCTGCTGCTGATCGGCGCCAGTGAATTCCCGGCATTGGCCGCTTTTAAAGCAGCCCACCCGGATACTTGCGTGGCCCATGCCGCCCCCGGCGCCTTGCCTGCTGAACTGGCGGCGCGGCGTTTCGATCTGGCCCTTGTCGTCGATTGCCTGGAACATCTACCCAAGCGCGACGGCCTGAATCTGCTGGGCGGCATTCGTAATCTCAACGCCAGTCGCATTGCGGTGCTGGCGGATCTGTCAGCCAGTGGCTGGCAGGAAACCGATTTCTATTCGCTGGCGCTGCAAGCCAGCGAACGTTTTGCCCGCGACGAGCAGGTTCTGACCCTGTTCACCTATGACCTGCTTGACTACAAACAAGTCCCCGACTGGCTCAACTCACGGTTCTGGGCCAATCCGGAAAACTTCGGGAAATACTGGTGGTAATGCGATGAGTACAGCCATTTGCCCTTGCGGCAGCGGCAATCTGCTGGATGCCTGCTGCGGTCATTATCACGAAGGCCTCCCGGCCCCGTGCGCCGAAGCCTTGATGCGCTCGCGCTACAGCGCCTACGTGCTGGGGCTGATCGACTATCTGGTGGCCACCACCCTTCCCGCCCAGCAGGCGGGGCTGGATCGACAATCGATCAGCGCCTGGAGCGCGCAAAGCACCTGGTTGGGCCTTGACGTCGAAAGCTCGGAAGTCTTCGGCGGCCAGCCGGAACATGCTTTTGTCACCTTCACCGCGCGCTGGCACGACAGCCAGGGCGAACACAGCCACCGCGAACGCTCTTCATTTGTGCAAAATGCCGGGCGTTGGTATTTCATCGACCCCACGGTGCAGTTGAAACTGGGGCGCAACGACAGTTGCCCGTGCGCCAGCGGGCAGAAGTTCAAGAAATGCTGTGCGGGGTATTTTGGCGCTTGATTTGAAAGATCAAAAGATCGCAGCCTGCGGCAGCTCCTACAGGGTGAAATGCAATCCCATGTAGGAGCTGCCGCAGGCTGCGATCTTTTAGGGCTAGACTGAGCAACAAAAGGAGCTACTCCATGTTTGCTCAACGACGCGCGTTGCAATCCCTCGCCTTTTTCCTGTTTCTCGGGCTCGGCGGCTGCGTCTCGTGGTTCGCCGACGATACCCGCGACCCTGCCGTGCATCTGGTGAAAGTAGAAGTGGTGCGCGCCAAACTTCTCGAGCAAAAGTTCATCCTGCACTTTCGCGTCGACAATCCCAACGACAGCGACCTGACCGTGCGCGGTCTGGAATACCGTATTCATCTGGCTGACATGCTGCTGACTGAAGGCGAGCACGAGCACTGGTTTACCGTCGGCCCCAAACACAGCGCGTACTTCAAAGTGCCGATCCGAACCAACCTGTGGCCGAAGGTAAAGGACGTAGTGAAAATGCTGAAAAACTCGAAGCAGCAGATTCCCTATCGATTGCAGGGGGAAATGGAAACCGGTTTATTCATCGCTCACTACGTGCACCTTGAGCGCAATGGCGTGATAATCCCCGCCGATTTAATTCCGGAGCAACACCGATGACCCAACAACCTCATGTCCATGGCCCTGATTGCAACCACGATCATGATCATGACCATCATCACGACCACGATCACGGCCATGTCCACGGTCCGAACTGCGGCCACGCCCACCAGGAACCGGTGCGCAACGCCCTGAAAGACGTCGGCCGCAACGACCCTTGCCCTTGCGGCAACGGCAAGAAATTCAAGAAGTGCCACGGGGCGTGATGATCTGGGCGAAGAGCTTCTTCGCCTGACAGATCGCCTTCGCGAGCAAGCTAGCTCCCACAGTTGATCGAATTTATCCAGATAGCATGCGATCAACTGTAGGAGCTGCGGCACGCTGCGATCTTTTGACCTTGATGGTAAAAAAACCGGATCAAAAGATCGCAGCCTCGTTGCACTCGAATGCTCCTACAGGGCTGCGTGTCGAGTAAACCGCAGCAGCCTGCTCGCGATAACGGCGTCAGCCGGCCGCCAGAATCTGCGCAACGCTAATCACCGTCGCATACTCCCCATGCAGGTTCCCCAGCGACATCCCATGCACCTCTTCAGCTGAACGCGGTGTGCCGAAATAATCGGCCTTGTCGAAGGTGAAGCACGCATCCTCCGCCACCCACGCCTCAAACCCCAGGTTTCCCGCCGTGCGCGCCGTGGATTCCACCGAGTTGTTGGTCGCGACGCCCACGATGATCAACTGCCCGATCCCCGCCTCACGCAACCGCGCTTGCAGTCCAGTGGCACAAAACGCATCCGGCACTTGCTTCTGAATCAGCCATTCGCCATCACCGGGCAAAAATCTTTGCTGAAACTCCACCCCTTCCTGCTCGGGCCAGAACACTGAATCCGGCGAGCGCGACAGGTGTTGCACATGAATCACCGGCCTTGCGCTATCCCGCCAGAACCCAAGCAGATCAAGAATGCGCTCTTCGGCCTGCGGATTATTGCGCCGCCCCAGACGCGGATGCAGGATGCCTTTTTGCTGGTCGATGATGATCAGTGCAGCGTTGGCCTGAAGCTCCATGGTGGTCTTCTCATAAGCGTCATTTGAGTTCCCGTACTTCAACATCCCTGCCTTCAACCAGGCAAGCCATGAAACGATCATCGATCAGTGGCAAGAAATAACCACTCGCCCCGCTTGCGCGGCATCCTCCTGCTCACTAACGTAGCGCCTTTACTGACGCTACCCCCCGCAGGAGCTTTGCCATGGCCTCGCCAGCCCTCACACATTTTCTTCCCCGGTTCGGCGTTGCCGCAGCAGTGACCGGTGTTTTGAGCCTGACCGGTTGTCAGACCTGGAACGCTCAGGACACCCTCCCGCCCACCTCCGGCGTGCAACCGCTCAAGGGTCTGGCGCAGAACGTTTCAGTGCGCCGCAATGCCATGGGCATGCCGTTGATCGAAAGCAACAGCTTCCACGACGCGCTGTTCGCCCTCGGCTATGTCCACGCCAGCGACCGCATCAATCAGATGGTCACCCTGCGTCTGTTGGCTCAGGGCCGTCTCGCGGAAATGTCCGGCGCGTCGATGCTCGACGCCGACCGCTACATGCGCGCGGTCAATCTGAAGAAGAGCGCCGGTGAGCTGTACAAAGCCTCGTCACCGCGGCTCAAGCGCTTCTTCGAAGTCTATGCGCGGGGCGTCAACGCCTACCTGTTCCGCTACGCCGACAAGCTGCCGGGCGACCTCGCCTCCAGCGGCTATAAGCCTGAATACTGGAAACCGGAAGATTCAGCGCTGATTTTCGCCCTGCTGAACTTCAGCCAGTCGGCCAACCTGCCGGAAGAAATCGCTTCGCTGGTGCTGGCACAGACCGTCACCACCGACAAACTCGCGTGGCTGACCCCTTCGGCGCCCGACGAAAACCTGCCGCTGGGCGAAGCCGACAAGCTGCAAGGCCTCAAGCTCAACGGGCAGATCCCCGGCCTGAGCGAATTGAGCAGCGCCAGCCAGCAGCTGTCGACGTTGAACCTGCTGGGCGCCACGTCTTCGAACAACTGGGCCATCGCCCCGCAACGCAGCCGCAGCGGCAAAAGTCTTTTGGCCAGTGACAGTCATGGCCCATTGGCCGCGCCGTCGCTGTGGAGTTTCGTGCAGATCCGCGCGCCGAAATATCAGGCTGCCGGCGTGACCGTAGCCGGTCTGCCGATGGTGCTCGGTGGTTTCAACGGCAAAGTGGCGTGGAGCATGAGCAGCGTGCTCGGTGACAACCAGGATCTGTTCCTGGAAAAAATCCGTCGCCAGGGCAGCAGCCTGACCTACGAGGTCAATGGCAAATGGCAGCCACTGGGCGTGCGCAACGAAACCTACTTCGTCAAAGGCCAGCGGCCGATTCGTGAAGCGGTGTACGAAACCCGTCACGGCGCACTGCTCAACAGTGCCCAGGCTGCGGCGCAAGGCAACGGCTACGGTCTGGCCTTGCAGACACCAAGTTTCACCGACGATAAATCGCTGGACGCTTTTTTTGACCTGAGCCGTGCGCAGAACGTTGAACGCGCCTCGGACGCCAGCCGGGAAATCCGCGCCATCGCGTTGAATCTGGTGTTCGCCGACGCCAGCAACATCGGCTGGCAAGTCACCGGGCGTTTCCCCAATCGCCGTGAAGGCGAAGGCTTGCTGCCATCGCCGGGTTGGGAAGGTCGCTACGACTGGGACGGTTACGCCGACCCGATGCTGCACCCCTACGATCAGGACCCGGCGCAAGGCTGGCTCGGCACCGCCAACCAGCGCGTGATCCCGCATGGTTACGGCATGCAGTTGTCCAACTCCTGGGCTGCGCCGGAACGCGGCGAGCGCCTGGCAGAACTGGCCGGCAGCGGCAAGCACGACAGCCGCAGCGTGATCGCCATGCAATACGACCAGAGCACAACATTCGCCGCCAAACTGAAGAAAGTCTTCGAAGCGCCAGGCATGAAACAGCCGCTGAAACAGGCGATTGATGCCCTGCCGGAAGCTGATCGCAGCAAGGCGCGTGAGGCGTTCACGCGGTTGATGGCGTTCGACGGCAAACTCAGCCCGACATCGGCCGATGCGGCGATCTATGAACTGTTCCTGCAAGAAAGCATGAAGCAGATCTTCCTCGACGAACTCGGCCCCGAGTCGAGCCCGGCGTGGAAAGCGTTTATCGCCAACGGCGACTTGTCCTATGCGGCGCAGGCCGATCATTTGCTGGAGCGTGAGGACAGTCCGTTCTGGGATGACCTGCGCACGCCGCAAAAAGAAGACAAAGCCGTGATACTCGCCCGCAGCTTCGCGGCGGCGATTACCGCTGGCGACAGTCAGTTGGGCGGCGATCACAAGGCCTGGCAGTGGGGCAAATTGCACAGCTATGCGTGGAAGAACGCCAATGGCCAGACCGTTCGCGGGCCGCTGGCCGCGGGTGGTGATCACACGACTTTGAATACTTCGGCATTTGCGTGGGGCCAAGACTTTGCTACCACCCGTGCGCCGTCGATGCGTTTTATCGTCGACTTCGGTCAGGCCGAACCGCTGATGGGGCAGAACGGCACCGGGCAGTCGGGGAATCCGCTTAGCCCGAACTACCTCAATGGCATCGATCAGTGGTTGAAGGGGCAGTACATCGGATTGCCGATGCAGCCGCAGAACTTTGATCGGGTTTATGGGAAGGCGCGTCTGACCCTGACACCGGGCAAGTAACGGAAAGATCAAGAGATCGCAGCCTTCGGCAGCTCCTACATTTGTCTGTGTAGGAGCTGCCGAAGGCTGCGATCTTTTGATTTTCACCCCTGAAAATCCAATAGAACTTCCACCCTCGCACCAACCTCATAGCTAACAAGCCCCCCATTCTGGTAACGACATGGACCTTGTTATCGCGCGCCCGGAAGGTTTGTACTGTCCCGCCGGGGATTTCTATATCGACCCCTGGCGCCCCGTCGAGCGTTCGGTGATCACCCATGCCCACGGCGATCACGCCCGCACCGGCAACCAGCATTATCTGGCCAGCAGCGCCAGCGAAGGGATTCTGCGCGCGCGCCTGGGACAGGACATCAACCTGCAAACCCTCGCGTACGGCCAACGCCTGACACACCACGGCGTCACCTTGAGCTTTCACCCGGCCGGTCACGTGCTCGGCTCGGCGCAAGTGCGTCTGGAATACGGCGGTGAAGTCTGGGTCGCCTCAGGGGATTACAAGATCGAGCCGGACGGCACCTGCACGCCGTTCGAACCGGTGCGCTGCCACACCTTCATCACCGAATCGACCTTTGGCCTGCCGATCTATCGCTGGCAGCCGCAGGCGCAGGTGTTCAGCGAAATAAACGAATGGTGGAAAGCCAATATCGCCGCCGGCAAGGCCAGCGTGTTGTTCTGCTATTCCTTCGGCAAAGCCCAGCGAATCCTCCACGGCATCGACGAAAGCCTAGGGCCGATCCTCAGCCACGGCGCCGTCGAACCGTTGAACCGGGTTTATCGCGACGCCGGCGTGTACCTGCCGCCGACGATCTACGCCGGCGATGTGAAAAAAAGCGATCCGATCATGCGCCAGGCCCTGGTCATCGCCCCGCCTTCAGCGGGCGGTAGCACCTGGATGAGGCGCTTCGGTGACTTCAGCGACGCGTTCGCCAGTGGCTGGATGCGCCTGCGCGGCACGCGGCGGCGGCGCGGGGTCGACCGCGGTTTCGTGCTGTCCGACCACGCCGACTGGCCCGGCTTGCTGTGGGCGATCAACCAGACCGGCGCCGAACGGGTGATGGTCACCCACGGCTCGATTGGCGTACTCGTGCGCCATCTGCGCGAGCAAGGTCTCGATGCCCAAGGCTTCAACACCGAATACGGCGATGACGAAGAAGAAAGCGCTGCCACACCGACCATTTCCGAGATATCCGCATGAAAGCCTTCGCCGAGTTGTACGCAGAACTCGACGCCACCACGTCCAGCAACGCCAAACTGGCAGCCATGCAGGCCTATTTCGCCCAGGCCGAACCGCAGGATGCGGCGTGGGCGGTGTACTTCTTGTCCGGCGGCCGGCCGCGGCAACTGGTACCGGTGCGGATCTTGCGCGAACTGGCGGTCGCGGTCTCCGGGCTGACGCCATGGCTGTTCGAGGAGAGCTACCAATCGGTCGGCGACCTTGCGGAAACCATTTCGCTGGTGCTGCCGGAAAACCCGCACAGCTCCGACGCCGGCCTCGCCGAATGGATCGAGGACAAATTATTACCCCTGCGCGGTGAAACCCCGGAGTTCCTGTCCCGGCAGTTGCCTGCGCTGTGGGCGCAACTGGATCGGGCGAGCCTGATGCTGTGCATAAAACTGATCACCGGCAGTTTCCGCGTTGGCGTGTCGAAACTGCTGGTGACCCGCGCACTGGCGTCGATGGCCGGGCTCGACAGTAAACGCGTGGCCCAGCGTCTGGTGGGTTACACCGATCTGTCCAATCGGCCGAACGCCGCCAGTTATCTCAAATTGATCGCCGCGGAATCTGCCGACGAGCATTCCCAGCGCGGCGGCCAGCCGTACCCGTTTTTCCTCGCGCATGCCTTGGCGCAACCCGTTGAAGAGTTCGAAGCGCTGATCGGCCCGGCGAGCAACTGGCAGGTGGAATGGAAGTGGGATGGCATTCGCGCGCAAGTGGTCAAGCGTGATGGCCGCTTGTGGGTGTGGTCGCGCGGCGAAGAACTGGTGACCGAGCGCTTCCCCGAACTGGATGTGCTGGTGCACGGCTTGCCCGATGGCACGGTGATCGACGGCGAAATCGTGGTGTGGAAAAGCACCCGTCCGCACACCGAAGATGCCTTTGATCCGCAATCGACCGAGCCGCCCGCGGTGCAACCGTTCGCCCAGCTGCAACAGCGAATCGGGCGCAAGACCCTCGACAAGAAAATCCTCGAAGACATACCGGTGGTGGTGCTCGCTTACGACTTGCTGGAATGGCAAGGCGAAGACTGGCGCAATCAGCCGCAAGCCCGGCGCCGCGCGCAACTGGAAGATGTCATCGCCCGTTGCAACAGCCCGGTTCTGCTGCCCTCGCCAGTTTTGACCGGCACGGACTGGTTCGACCTCGCCCGTCAGCGCGAAGCCTCCCGGCGCCTGGGCGTCGAAGGCATGATGCTGAAGGCGCGCGATGCGATGTACGGCGTCGGTCGCACCAAGGACATGGGTGTGTGGTGGAAATGGAAGGTCGACCCCTTCAGCGTCGACGCGGTTTTGATTTATGCACAACGCGGTCATGGCCGCCGTGCCAGCCTGTACAGCGATTACACATTCGCCGTGTGGGACGGCCCGCCCGAGTCCAGTCAGCGCGCATTGGTGCCGTTCGCCAAGGCCTATTCAGGGCTGACGGATGCGGAAATGCGTCAGGTCGACAGCATCGTGCGCAAGACCACTGTGGAAAAATTCGGCCCGGTCAGCAGTGTGAAACCGAGCCTGGTATTTGAGCTGGGGTTCGAAGGCATCGCCCTCTCGCGCCGGCACAAGAGCGGAATCGCCGTGCGCTTCCCACGGATGCTGCGCTGGCGGCAGGACAAGACTGTGGACGAGGCGGATAGCCTGGCGACGTTGCAGGATCTGCTGGCCTGACCCCATATTCAACGACAGTTAAAGCCTACTATCCATTGCTTTATCTGGAGTGACAGCCATTTGTGGCGAGGGGATTTATCCCCGATCGGCTGCGCAGCAGTCGCAAAATCCGAGTATGCGGTCCGCTTGAGGGAATGCTGGGGCAGCTTCGCTGCCCATCGGGGATAAATCCCCTCACCACAAGTGCCCTCAATCTCTAGTCACGAACTGAAATGGTGCAGGGTTTTTACGCCGCCCATTTCCGTGCACCAATCCCCGCCTCTTCGATCAATCCCAACCTTTTAAAACACTTGTTCGGGACTCTGGTTCGGAAATTGCTACTTTCTATAGGTCGTACGCGTTCCAGTAACAATAATTCTGCGCCACAAGCGCTCATATTGGTTCTTAGGGATTGAATAATGAAAAAAGCATTGCTGACCCTTTCTGCACTGGCGTTGTGCATGGCCGCTGGCTCCGCGCTGGCCAAGGAATACAAAGAGCTGCGCTTTGGCGTTGACCCTTCGTACGCACCGTTTGAGTCGAAAGCGGCCGACGGCAGCCTGGTGGGCTTCGACATTGATCTGGGCAACGCGATCTGTGCCGAACTGAAGGTCAAGTGCAAGTGGGTCGAAAGTGACTTCGACGGCATGATTCCGGGCCTCAAGGCCAACAAATTCGACGGTGTGATCTCGTCGATGACCGTGACCCCGGCCCGCGAAAAAGTCATCGATTTCTCCAGCGAACTGTTCTCCGGCCCGACCGCTTACGTATTCAAGAAAGGTTCCGGCCTGAGCGAAGACGTTGCGTCCCTCAAGGGCAAAACCGTCGGCTACGAGCAAGGCACCATTCAGGAAGCCTACGCCAAAGCCGTGCTGGACAAGGCTGGCGTGAAGACTCAGGCCTATCAGAACCAGGACCAGGTTTACTCCGACCTGACTTCCGGTCGTCTCGATGCCGCGATTCAGGACATGCTGCAAGCCGAACTGGGCTTCCTGAAGTCGCCAAAAGGCGAAGGCTACGAAGTCAGCAAGCCAGTCGACAGTGAATTGCTGCCGGCCAAAACTGCTGTCGGTATTAAGAAAGGTAACACTGAGCTGAAAGCGCTTTTGGATAAAGGTATCAAAGCGTTACACGACGACGGCAAATACGCCGAGATTCAAAAGAAACACTTTGGCGATCTGAATCTGTACAGCGGCAAATAATGCCCCGGCGCCCATCCTCGATGGGCGCCTTTTCCATCCGCTCAGGTTGCTGATTTATGTTCGAAAACCTCTTACAAAATCTGGGGCTCTCCGCGTTCAGCCTTCAGGGTTTCGGCCCGTTGCTGTTGCAAGGCACCTGGATGACCATCAAATTATCGGCGATGTCGCTGCTGGTGGCCGTGTTGCTCGGCCTGCTCGGCGCCAGTGCCAAGCTGTCAAAAGTCAAACTGGTGCGTCTGCCCGCCCAGCTCTACACCACGCTGATCCGCGGGGTGCCGGACCTGGTGCTGATGCTGCTGATCTTCTACAGCCTGCAAACCTGGCTGACGTCGCTGACCGATTACATGGAATGGGAATACATCGAGATCGACCCGTTCAGCGCCGGCGTGCTGACCCTGGGCTTCATTTATGGCGCGTATTTCACCGAGACCTTTCGTGGTGCGATCCTCGCCGTACCGCGCGGGCAGGTTGAAGCCGCCACGGCGTATGGCCTCAAACGCGGCCAGCGCTTTCGCTTCGTGGTGTTCCCGCAAATGATGCGTTTTGCCCTGCCGGGCATCGGCAACAACTGGATGGTGATGCTCAAGGCCACGGCGCTGGTGTCGATCATCGGTCTGGCCGATCTGGTCAAAGCCGCGCAGGACGCCGGTAAAAGCACCTATCAACTGTTCTACTTCCTGGTCCTCGCCGCGTTGATCTATCTGCTGATCACCAGTGCCTCGAATTTCATCCTGCGCTGGCTCGAACGCCGTTATGCCGCCGGTTCCCGGGAGGCCGTACGATGATCGAACTCCTGCAGGAATACTGGAAAGCCTTCCTTTATACCGACGGCCAGAACATCACCGGGCTGGCGATGACGATGTGGCTGCTCAGTGCGTCGATCTTCATCGGTTTCATTGTGTCGATTCCGCTGTCGATCGCTCGGGTTTCCCCGCACTTCTATATCCGCTGGCCAGTGCAGTTCTACACCTACCTGTTTCGTGGCACGCCGCTCTACATTCAACTGCTGATTTGCTACACCGGCATCTACAGCCTCGCCGCCGTACGCGAACAGCCGATTCTCGACAGCTTCTTTCGCGATGCGATGAACTGCACGATTCTCGCGTTTGCCCTGAACACCTGCGCCTACACCACGGAGATTTTCGCCGGGTCGATCCGCAGCATGAACCACGGCGAAGTCGAAGCGGCCAAGGCCTACGGTCTGACGGGGTGGAAGCTGTATGCCTACGTGATCATGCCCTCGGCCCTACGTCGTTCGTTGCCTTACTACAGCAACGAAGTGATCCTGATGCTGCACTCGACCACCGTGGCCTTCACCGCGACCATCCCCGACATCCTGAAAGTCGCCCGGGACGCCAACTCGGCGACCTTCCTGACTTTTCAATCGTTCGGTATCGCCGCGCTGATTTACCTGACCATTACTTTTGCGCTGGTCGGTCTGTTTCGCCTCGCCGAACGCCGATGGCTGGCCTTCCTCGGGCCGACTCACTAAGCCCCGCTTTCAGGATTAAAGAGAAAGAACATGCGACACCAGATACATGACCTGCTGGCCCCGCTGCCGGGGACCGCACGACAGATTCACAGTTTCCACTTTGGCCCGGAACAGGCCAGAGGCAAGGTCTACATCCAGTCCTCGCTGCATGCCGATGAATTGCCCGGCATGCTCGTGGCCTGGCATCTCAAGCAGCGCCTGGCGGAACTGGAGGCGGCCGGCCGTCTGCGCAGCGAGATCGTGCTGGTACCGGTGGCCAACCCGATCGGCCTCGAACAAGTGCTGATGGACGTGCCACTGGGCCGCTACGAACTGGAGAGCGGGCAGAACTTCAATCGCTGGTTCGTCGACCTCAGCGAAGAAATCGGCAATGCCATCGAGGGCAAGCTTGGCGATGACCCGCAACGCAACCTCGAACTTATCCGCACCAGCCTGCGCCACGCCCTCGCCCGCCAGACCGCCAGCACACAACTGCAATCACAGCGCCTGACCCTGCAAAGGCTGGCCTGCGATGCCGACATGGTGCTGGACTTGCACTGCGATTTCGAATCTGTGGTTCACCTCTACACCACGCCCGAAGCGTGGCCGCAGGTCGAGCCGCTGGCGCGTTACTTGGGGTCGCAGGCCAGTCTGTTGGCCACTGACTCCGGCGGACAGTCGTTCGATGAGTGTTTCACCCTGCTGTGGTGGCAACTGCGGGAACGTTTCGGCGAACAGTTCGAGATTCCGCTGGGCAGTTTTTCAGTGACGGTCGAGTTGCGCGGCCAGGGCGATGTCAATCACCCCATGGCCAGCCGCGACTGTCAGGCACTGATTGACTATCTGATCCAGTCCGATGCCATCGTCGGTGAGACAAAACCGCAGCCACCATTGCCGTACCCCGCCACGCCACTGGCCGGGGTGGAACCGGTGACCACGCCGGTCGGCGGCCTGCTGGTGTACACCGCCACGGCGGGGCAATACCTGGAGGCAGGCCAACAGATTGCCGAAATCATCGACCCGATCCACGATCGCATCACCCCCGTTCATTGCACCACTGCCGGCCTGATGTACGCCCGTTCGCTACGGCGCATGGCCACGGCCGGCATGGTGATCGCCCACGTCGCGGGCGCCGAAGCCTATCGCAGCGGCTACCTACTTTCGCCTTGAGGATGTCTGTCCCATGTACAAACTGACCGTTGAAGGCCTGCACAAAAGCTATGGCGACCATCAGGTGCTCAAAGGCGTCTCGCTCAAGGCCAGGACCGGCGACGTGATCAGCCTGATCGGCGCCAGCGGCTCGGGCAAAAGCACGTTTTTACGTTGCATCAACTTTCTCGAACAACCCAACGCCGGCGCCATGAGCCTTGATGACCAGGCCATCCGCATGGTCACCGACCATCACGGCATGCACGTCGCTGACGCAAATGAGCTGCAACGCCTGCGCACGCGACTGGCGATGGTGTTTCAGCACTTCAATCTGTGGAGCCACATGACCGTGCTGGAAAACATCACCATGGCCCCGCGCCGGGTGCTGGGTTGCAGCAAACAGGAAGCCGAGGATCGCGCGCGGCGCTATCTGGACAAGGTCGGCTTGCCGGCGCGCGTGGCGGATCAGTACCCGGCGTTTCTTTCCGGTGGCCAGCAACAGCGCGTGGCAATTGCCCGAGCGTTGGCGATGGAGCCGGAAGTCATGCTGTTCGACGAACCGACCTCGGCGCTCGATCCGGAGTTGGTGGGTGAAGTACTCAAGGTGATTCAGGGCCTGGCAGAAGAAGGCCGGACGATGATCATGGTGACGCACGAGATGAGTTTTGCCCGCAAGGTGTCCAGCCAGGTGTTGTTTCTGCATCAGGGATTGGTGGAAGAGGAAGGCGCCCCGGAAGACGTACTCGGCAATCCAAAAAGCGAACGCCTGAAGCAATTTCTTAGCGGCAACCTCAAATAACCCCCGTACCTACGGTATCCCCCCCGTAGGAGCTGCCGAAGGCTGCGATCTTTTGATCTTGTTTTTAAATATCAACATCAAAAGATCGCAGCCTTCGGCAGCTCCTACAGGGGATTTGCGCTGTTATTAAACCTTTGCCATCTCCGCGCGGTCACTGGAAGAACACCTCCAGAGCGCGCGCAGCCGGCATGGCGAAATCCCCCGACCTTGCAAAAATCTGGTTCAGCAACCGCGCCTGGAAGCCCTTCGTCTTTCAGAAACAGGTCTGGGCCGCGGTAAAAAACGGCCAATCCGGACTGCTCCACGCCAGCACCGGCGCCGGTAAAACCTATGCGGTGTGGTTTGCCGCGCTCAACCGTTTTGCTCGATCCGCGCCTATTGTTGAAATTGTGCGCAAACGCAAACCCGTTGCCGAACCGCTGACCGTGCTGTGGATTACGCCGATGCGCGCCCTCGCTGCCGACACCGCCCGCGCTTTGCAAACGCCGGTGACCGATCTGCAGATCCCGTGGAGCATCGGCCTGCGCACCGGCGATACCAGCAGCAGCGAACGTGCGCGCCAGAGCCGACGTCTGCCGACCGCGCTGATTACCACTCCGGAAAGCCTGACGCTGCTGCTCGCCCGCGCCGACGCACAAAGCGCACTGTCGACCCTGCGCATGATCGTCGTGGACGAATGGCACGAATTGCTCGGCAATAAACGCGGCGTGCAACTGCAACTGGCCCTCGCCCGCCTGCGTTACTGGCAGCCAGACCTGATCGTCTGGGGCGTCTCCGCCACGCTCGGTAATCAATCCCACGCCGAGCAGGTGCTGATCCCACAGGGCGGTGGCGTCAGCATTCAGGGCCAGAGTGATAAATCCCTCAAGGTCGACACCCTCCTCCCACCGACCATCGAGCGTTTTCCCTGGGCCGGACACATCGGTCTGAAGATGCTGCCGCAAGTAGTCGCCGAACTCGACGCCTGCGCCAGCAGCCTGGTGTTCACCAACACCCGGGCGCAGTCGGAAATCTGGTACCAGGCGCTGCTTGAAGCGCGGCCGGACTGGGCCGGGTTGATCGCCTTGCATCACAGCTCGCTGTCCCGCGACACCCGCGACTGGGTGGAACAGGCGTTGAAGGACGGCCATTTGAAGGCAGTGGTCTGCACGTCCAGTCTGGACCTGGGCGTGGATTTTTTGCCGGTGGAGCGCGTGCTGCAAATCGGTTCGGCCAAGGGAGTCGCCCGCCTGATGCAGCGCGCCGGGCGCTCCGGCCATGCACCGGGACGCACCTCGCGGGTGACGCTGGTGCCGACCCACAGCCTTGAGCTGATCGAAGCCGTCGCTGCCCGCGATGCCGTGGCGCAACGGCGTATCGAACCGCGACGCTCACCGCACAAACCACTGGATGTGCTGGTACAACATTTGGTCAGCATGGCGCTGGGGGGCGGATTTATACCCGAGGCGCTGTACGAAGAAGTCCGCGGCGCCTGGGCTTATCGCGACCTGACACTAGCGGATTGGGCGTGGGCGCTGGCTTTCGTACGCCATGGCGGAATGTCTCTGACGGCGTATCCGGATTACCGACGAGTCGAACCGGATGAGCACGGCGTCTGGCGCGTGCCAGATGCGCGGCTGGCGCGGCGGCACCGCATGAGCATTGGCACCATCGTCAGCGACGCGAGCATTCAGCTGAAGTTCTGGAGCAAGGGTGGCGGTGGCAAGCAGTTGGGCAGCGTCGAAGAAGGTTTTATTGCGCGGCTCAAGCCAGGCGATGGCTTTCTGTTTGCCGGACGTTTGCTGGAGCTGGTACGCGTGGAGAACATGACCGCTTACGTCAAACGCAGCACCGCGAAAAAAGCCGCTGTACCACGCTGGAATGGCGGGCGCATGCCGCTTTCCAATGAATTGGCCGAGGCAGTAGTGACACGCTTCACCGCCGCTGCACAGGGTGATTTTGTCGGGCCGGAAATGCAGGCCCTGCGCCCTTTGCTGGAAACCCAGGCGCGCTGGTCTGGCCTGCCCACGACGAACAACTTACTGGTCGAGGTGCTGAAATCCCGCGAAGGCTGGCACCTTTTCCTCTATCCGTTTGCCGGTCGCCAAGTGCATTTGGGGCTTGCCAGCCTGCTCGCGTGGCGTGCCAGTCAGCGCCAGCCGGTGACGTTTTCGATTGCGGTCAACGATTACGGTCTGGAGTTGCTCAGCGCCACACCGGTTGATTGGTCGCAGCAACTCGATGCCGAACTGTTCAGCCCCGAACATCTGCTGCGCGATGTTCTGGCCAGCCTCAACGCCGGCGAATTGGCTCTGCGGCGCTTTCGCGAAATCGCCCGAATTGCCGGGCTGGTGTTCGCCGGCTACCCCGGCGCGCCAAAAAGTACTCGCCAGGTGCAGGCCTCCAGCGGTTTGTTTTTCGAGGTCTTCAAACAATATGACGCCGACAACCTGCTGCTGGCGCAGGCCGGGGAAGAAGTCCTACGAGAGGAACTGGATATTCACAGGCTTGAACAGACGCTGGAGCACATCAATCGCATGAAACTCGACGTACACCTGATCAAACGTCCTACACCCTTGGGGTTTCCGCTGCTGGTGGAGCGCATGCGCGAGAGCATGAGTTCGGAAAAACTCGCTGACCGAATCAGACGGATGGTCGGTGATCTGGAGCAATCAGCCGACAAGGGCAAGGCCTAATGAATGCGCCCTACCCGGTTCGTCTGGCTGGTGAGGAACTCTGGTTGTTACCGGAAAAGGCTCTGTATTGGCCGGAGCAACAAGCGCTGTTGATCGCCGACGTGCATTTCGGCAAGGCTGCCGCCTATCGCAGCCTTGGCCAGCCGGTCCCGCAGGGCACGACGGCGAGCAACATCGCCGTGATTGATCGACTGTTGGCGAAACTGCCCTGCCGACAACTGATCTTTCTTGGCGATTTTTTGCATGGGCCCGGCTCTCACGCGGTGGGCACTTTAGCTGCGCTGGCCGATTGGCGGGCGCGCCACGCTGATCTGCCGATGACGCTGATTCGTGGCAATCACGACAAACGCGCAGGTGACCCGCCCGCATCGTTGAACATTCGCGTCGTGCCGGAGCCACTGTTGCTCGGCCCGTTCGCCTTACAACACGAACCCGATCCCCACGCCGAAAGACATGTGCTGGCCGGACACGTGCACCCGGTCTATCGGCTACACGGCAAAGGCCGGCAGAGCTTGCGCCTGGCCTGTTTCAAACTGGGCGAACGCATCAGCCTGATGCCAGCGTTCGGTGCGTTTACCGGTGGTTATCGGGTCGAACGCGACGAGAGCTGCAGGATCTTTGTCATTGGTGACAACGAAATATGGCCAGTCAGTTGAAGTCTTGATAGACCCCTACTGACTGACCATTCATTCAGCGCGTCATTTAGCGCGTTTTTTAATGCAAGTCAGGCGACAGGTGCGGGTGGCGGCTCATCCGGAAGGGTCGGTTCGCCCGGCTCGGTCGGTTGTTCGTTGGGGGTATCAGGATCAGGCTGACCAGGAATCCCGCCGGCCATGCTAATGGGCGGATGTGCCAACAAGGACCAGGCCAAAACGCCAATCTGATTGGGCTCAAGCCTTGCCAGTTCGGCACTGATATGCGGATCGATCTTCATGGGGCACTCCTCGGCGAAGGCCCGTTTTGCCAGAAACAAAAACGGGCAGTACACCCCATAGAGTGTCTGCCCGCCAAAGAATTCCCGACATCCGCCGGATGGACGAATCAGGTCCGCGGCAGAGTCACGCCACGCTGGCCCTGATACTTGCCGCCGCGATCCTTGTAGGAAACTTCACATTCCTCGTCAGACTCAAGAAAGAGCATCTGCGCCACGCCTTCGTTGGCGTAGATTTTTGCCGGCAGATTGGTGGTGTTGGAGAATTCCAGAGTCACGTGGCCTTCCCACTCAGGCTCGAGCGGGGTGACGTTGACGATAATGCCGCAACGCGCGTAGGTGCTTTTACCCAGGCAGATGGTCAGTACATTGCGTGGAATACGGAAGTATTCGACGGTGCTGGCCAAGGCGAAGGAGTTCGGCGGAATGATGCAAACGTCACTGTGGATGTCGACGAAGCTGCCGGCGTCGAAGTTTTTCGGATCGACGATGGCCGAGTTGATGTTGGTGAACACCTTGAAGTGGTTGGTGCAACGCACGTCGTAACCGTAGCTCGACACACCGTAGGAAATCACACGGTTGTCATCGTTGCCGCGCACCTGGCGCTCGACGAACGGTTCGATCATGCCGTGTTCCTGCGCCATGCGGCGAATCCACTTGTCCGATTTGATGCTCATGGCGGGTGTCCTGAATAGCGAGGTGGAAAAATTCTGTCCGGCATCTTACCGGGCGCGCCGCCGCGTTCAAAGTCCGTCGAGCAATTCTCGCCGAACTCCCCGGAAATACGGGGCGTGGCGACGATCCGCAGAACCGCTGATCCTGAAATCACAGAAACCTTTGCAAGAAACATTGGCACGTTCCGAAAAACCGGTTAAGGTGGCGTCACTGTGTTGCTTGTGTCACTGAGAATCTCTACACGATATGTTGAATTTCGATCCAACCATCTACAAGAATTTTTCCTGCTCTTTGCACTCAGTCTCGGCCAGGGCAATTCCTGCGTCGCAGTTATCTTTGTTCAAGGAGTTACACCATGTCTAATCGCCAAACCGGTACCGTTAAGTGGTTCAACGATGAAAAAGGCTTCGGCTTCATCACTCCACAATCCGGTGACGACCTGTTCGTTCACTTCAAAGCTATCCAATCCGACGGCTTCAAAAGCCTGAAAGAAGGCCAACAGGTTTCTTTCATCGCTACCCGCGGTCAGAAAGGCATGCAAGCTGAGGAAGTACAAGTTATCTAACTTGTAGCTTTTTTAGAAAAGAGCCCCGCCCTTAAAAGCGGGGCTTTTTTGTGGGCGTCTGTTTTGCAGGCGCAAAAAAAGATCGCAGCCTTCAGCAACTCCTCCTGCTTCAGGAGTTGCCGAAGACTGCGATCTTTTGCTTTACGTTACCAGGCCACGCCAAACCCAGCGGTATAACGGGTCTTGTTCAAATCTGCATCATTGGTGCCGCTGATGATGTCACGCTCGGCCTTCAGGTTCAGCGAGGCCCACTCGGTGACCTTGTAGCGCAAGCCCATCTCGGCATCCAGCGCATAATTGGCCACGTTGGACAACGGCTTGCCAACTTCGCCGTTGGTGAAGAACTCGACCTTCTTGCCGATCAGGTAGCGGTTGTAGTCCCATTTCATGGCAACGGAATAGAAGTTGTCCTTGCTGCCATCCTTGTATTCGTAATCAGTGCGGTTAAGCAGCGAGCCCAGCGAGAACGCACCCAATTCATCATCCCAGAACTGGTAGCCCGGACCGGTACCGACAACACGCTGGCGCGCCAGCTCTTCAATGTGATCGCGCTTATAGTTCAGACGTCCCTGCCAGAACCACTGATCGGTCAGGAAGCGGTCGAGGGAGTACTCGGCGCGCCAGTTGTCAGTGGTGGTCACGTCATCCTGCACTTCACGGTTGTATTCGCCTTCGGCGATGTGCCGCCAGCGACCATGACGCGCCGAGGTCTTGAAGCCGACGTCGTAATCGTCGGTGTCCTTTTCCGCACGCTGATAGTCCAGCGCCAGATCAACATTACCCTTCCACACCAGATCCTCGACCACCGGCTTCGGCTTGAGAATCTGCTGAATGCTCGCCAGTTCCACGGTTTTGGGTGCTTCGCCATTGGCCAGGGTGACCTTGCCGTCTTCAGCCGCGGTCAGCGACTTCGAGACTTCACCCGTGTAGGCGTCCTGCTTGACCAGCAGATGCTGATCACTGTCCAGGGTCTTGACCTCTTTCCAGTCAATCGTGACCGCCCCGGCATATTTGGTCTGGATCAACAGCTTGCCGCCGTCGAACACAGTGATAGTGCCGGTCAGCTTGTCACCGTTCTTCATCCAGACGGTGTCGGCAAGCAAGGGCGTGGATGCGCTACAAACAGCAAGGCACAGCAAGGTTCTGGAAAACATAAGCGAATCGAGGGCTCAAGTTTGCGTAAAAGGATCGGCATTATCCGGAGGAATAAGACCCTGACAAGGACTGACCGGACTATTTCCATTGAGTTCATTTCTCAACTGGCCGATCAGGGTTTACGCTTCATGCATTAATTCGATCCTGTTCAGGAACTGCGTACGTGACAGACCCGATCCACGAAGGCGACAGCGAGGCGCAAATCCGACGCACGGCGCTCTACTCGACCCTTGCGCAAGTGCCCGCCGGCAAAGTCGTCAGCTATGGTCAATTGGCTGACCTCGCCGGGTTGGGGCGCGCCGCCCGCTGGGTCGGCCGCACGCTCAGCCAATTGCCCGGCGATACCAAACTGCCCTGGCACCGCGTTCTCGGTGCCGGCGGTCGGATCAGCCTGCCGGTGGGCAGTCCATCGGGCGATGAACAACGCGCGCGATTGCGCATGGAGGGCATCACCGTCCTGAACAATCGTGTGGATATTCAACGCCATGGCTGGCGTCCGGTAGAGCACAGCGGTTAGAGTGCGCGCTTTGTTCCCGCAATCTTGAGGCAGACTTCAGCCCATGCCCCGTAAAACCTGGCGCGCCGCGCTCGCCGCCTATGCCAGTCCTTCGACGCTCGTGCTGTTGTTGCTGGGTTTCGCCGCCGGCCTGCCGTACATGCTGGTGTTCTCAACGCTGTCGGTCTGGCTGCGTGAAGCCGGCGTGGCCCGTGAAACCATCGGCTATGCCAGCCTGATCGGTCTGGCCTACGCATTCAAATGGGTCTGGTCACCGCTGCTCGACCAATGGCGTTTGCCGTTGCTGGGCAAGCTTGGCCGTCGACGTTCGTGGCTGGTGCTTTCGCAGTCACTGGTGATCCTGGGCCTGATCGGCATGGGTTTCTGCGATCCGCAGAAGCACCTGTCCTGGCTGATCGCCATTGCCGTGATCGTTGCCTTCGCTTCCGCTACCCAAGACATTGCGGTCGACGCCTATCGCCTGGAAATTGCCGATGACAGCCGGCAAGCCGCACTCGCTGCCAGTTATATGTCCGGCTATCGCATAGCAGCGCTGCTGGCGACTGCCGGCGCACTGTTTTTCGCTGAAGGTTTTGGCTCAACCGGTTTCAACTATCAGCACTCGGCCTGGGCCGGCACCTACTTGCTGTTTGGCGCGCTAATGGTCCCTGCCCTGCTGACAACGCTGTTCATGCGCGAACCGCCTGTACCGTTGCGCACGCAGTTGCAGGCCGGGCGCTACACCTTTATGCATCAGCTGATGTCCGTGTTCGTGTTGATCGTCTTGCTGGTGTCCGTGCCAGCGATGTTCACCCAGCTCTACAACACCGATTTCGCCAGCGTGCTGTTCGAAGGCGCCAGCCTGCTTGACCTGCTGCTGGAAGACCGTGCCTTCCTGCGCGCCATCCTCTATACGCTGCTCACCGCATTGTGCCTGTCGGCCATGGGGCGTCGCGGGCTGGCACCGGTGCTGACGCCGGTCAACGACTTCATCCTGCGCTACCGCTGGCAAGCGCTGCTGCTGCTCGGGCTGATTGCCACCTATCGAATGTCAGACACGGTGATGGGCGTGATGGCCAACGTGTTCTATATCGACCAGGGGTTCACCAAGGATCAGATTGCCAGTGTCAGCAAGATATTCGGCTTGATCATGACCCTCGTCGGCGCCGGCATGGGCGGATTGCTGATTGTGCGTTTCGGCATTCTGCCGATCCTGCTCATCGGCGGCGCAGCGTCGGCGGGCACCAACCTGCTGTTCCTGATGCTCGCCGACATGGGCCCGAACCTGCAGATGCTGATGGTGACCATTTCCCTGGACAACTTCAGCTCCGGCTTGGCGACGTCTGCATTTGTCGCTTATCTGTCGAGCCTGACCAACCTGAAGTTCTCCGCGACGCAATACGCGCTGCTCAGTTCGATCATGCTCCTGCTGCCGCGCCTGATCGGCGGCTATTCCGGGGTAATGGTCGAGAAATTCGGTTACCACAACTTCTTCCTGATCACTGCACTGCTCGGCGTGCCGACCCTGGTGCTGATCGCGGTGCACTGGTTCCAGGAAAGCCGCCGCGAAGGCCCGACGCCAACGCCCGAGCCTGCGCCGACGCCGCTTGCGGAAGAATCGTAAGACGTTTCGCCAACGGCGGGAGGAATCCCGCCGTTGAACCTCACTGCCGGCCGCACTTCTGTACGTCAGCAAAACTCGCCGGTACACTGCTCCGTCATTTCCAGTCATAGCAACCGACAACGGCCAACCATGCGCACCAGTCAATTTTTGCTCGCCACACAGAAAGAAACGCCTTCCGATGCGGTCGTCATCAGCCACCAGCTGATGCTGCGTGCCGGCATGATCCGCAAACTCGCCTCGGGCCTGTACACCTGGCTGCCCATGGGCTTGCGGGTAATGCGCAAGGTTGAAGCCATCGTTCGCGAAGAAATGAACGCCGCCGGCTCTCTGGAAGTGTTGATGCCGAGCACCCAACCGGCCGAGCTGTGGCAGGAATCGGGGCGCTGGGAAGAATACGGCCCTGAGTTGCTGCGCTTCAAAGACCGCCACGGTCGTGACTTCTGCGCGGGCCCGACCCACGAAGAAGTGATCACCGATCTGATGCGCAACGAGTTGAGCAGCTATAAGCAGCTGCCAATCAACCTGTACCAGATCCAGACCAAATTCCGTGACGAAATCCGCCCACGCTTCGGTTTGATGCGCGGCCGTGAATTCATCATGAAGGACGCGTATTCCTTCCACGCCGATCAGCCGTCGCTGCAGGTCACTTATGACCGCATGCACCAGGCGTATTGCAACATCTTCACTCGCCTGGGCCTGAAATTCCGCCCGGTTGAGGCCGACAACGGCTCGATCGGTGGCGCCGGTTCCCACGAGTTCCACGTACTGGCCGAGTCTGGCGAAGACGATATCGCTTTCAGTAACGGTTCCGACTACGCGGCGAACATCGAGAAGGCCGAGGCAGTGCCACGCGAAACTTCGCGCCCGGCTGCGAGCGAAGAGCTGCGCCTGGTCGATACGCCAGACACCAAGACCATTGCCGCGCTGGTGGAAAAATTCAATCTGCCGATTGAGAAGACCATCAAGACGCTGATCGTGCGCGCCGAAGAAGAAGGCAAGCTGATCGCTCTGGTGATTCGTGGCGACCACGAACTCAACGAGATCAAGGCTGCCCAGCAACCTGGCGTTGCCAGCCCGCTGGTCATGGCCACCGACGCCGAACTGCGTGACGCGATTGGCGCCGGCGCCGGTTCGCTCGGCCCGCTGAACCTGCCACTGCCGATCATCATCGACCGCTCGGTCGAACTGATGAGCGACTTCGGTATCGGTGCCAATATCGACGACAAGCACTACTTCGGCGTGAACTGGGAGCGCGATCTGCCGGTTCCAACCGTTGCCGACCTGCGCAACGTGGTTGCAGGCGACCCAAGCCCGGACGGCAAAGGCACCCTGGCAATCGCGCGCGGCATCGAAGTCGGGCACATCTTCCAGCTGGGCAACAAGTACAGCAAAGCGATGAAGTGCGAAGTGCTGGGCGAGAACGGCAAGCCTGTCACCCTGGAAATGGGTTGCTACGGTATTGGCGTGTCCCGCGTGGTGGCTGCGGCCATCGAGCAGAACAACGACGCCAACGGCATCATCTGGAGCGACACACTGGCACCGTTCCAGATCGCTCTGGTACCGCTGCGCTATGAAACCGAGCAGGTGCGCGAAGCCACCGACAAGCTGTACGCAGAACTGACTGCGGCCGGTTTCGAAGTGCTGCTGGATGATCGCGACAAGAAAACCAGCCCGGGCATCAAGTTCGCAGACATGGAACTGATCGGCATTCCACACCGGATCGTGGTCAGTGACCGCGGCCTCGCCGAAGGTAACCTGGAATACAAGAGCCGTACCGAGGGCGAGGCGCAAGCGCTGCCGGTGGCTGACGTATTGTCCTTCCTTCAGGCCCGTATCCGCCGCTGAAACCAGATAGAGACGTCATGTTCAAGCGAAACACCTTGGGCCTCGGAGGCACCGCCTTGTGCGGTGCCCTGCTGGTCAGCGGCTGTGCCAATCACATGTCACAACGCAGTGAGCACGAAGAGCGGGTCGAGCGAAAACTGCTCGATCACCGCCTGCAGATTGATGTCGGTGAGCCCAAGGTGCTTGAGCTGCCGCAGCGACGCGTGAAGATCAACGAGCAGAAGACTTTCGAAGTCACCGAGTTCGAAGTCACCCGCCGTTACGATCGTTACACGCCTTACCAACCCTGGCGCGAGGTCTACGAGATTCCGCTGGGTGCGGTAGCGGTGGTCGGTGGCGTCGGCGCGAACGTGGTCAACGTCTTCGCGCTCGGCAACCTGCCGGACAGCGTGACCCGGGACTGGCTCAGCTACGGTTTTGCCGGGCTCAACCCGTTCATGAACGTGCAATCCAACGGTCGTGCGCAACAGAACCTGGCCGGCATCGATGAAATCCAGCGTGACAAGCGCACGGAGTATTCGAGCCTGCCGTGGAGCGAGCGTCCCGTGCAGGTCAAGGCTGGCAAGCAGACCTTCGAGATGACCACCGACCGTAACGGCGTGTTGCGTCTGAACCTGCTCGACAGTCCGTTTGCCGAGAATGATCTCAATCATGTCGGCAAATTGCAGATCAGCGTCGAGGATGCCAAGGATGACGTGCACTCTGACTCATCCCTGATGATCAGCAGCCACCTGCGCGGAAAATTGCTGGAGGCGCACGGGCTGATCTACGACGATCTGGAAGATGACGAGGTCAGCGAGTGGGTCCATCGGGTCAAACGTCTCTCGGAACTGGGGCTGGAAGAAGAAGCCAGCGAACTGGAACAGAGCCTGATCGAGTTGACGCGTAACGATCCTGAGTTGCAGGCTGAGTTTCTCAAGTCGCTGACCAAGGATGCCGGGCGACTGGTCGCGGATCCGGGACCGAATTAAGCGTTATTAAAAGATCGCAGCCTTCGGCAGCTCCTACAGGAAAATGCATTCCAACGTAGGAGCTGCCGAAGGCTGCGATCTTTTGCTTTTACAGGTCAACGCTCAAACAATTCCATCTGCTCAAACCCGCCCCGCAAGTCCTCCAGCCTCACCCCGACCCCAAGCAACCGCACCGGTTTGCCTCCGCGATTGAACGCCTGCGTCAGCATTAACTGATAACTGCCCAGATCCCGCCCTGCCCCGGCCTGCTCCAGTGTCGTTTGGGTGAAGTCGTGAAACTTTACTTTGACGAACGGCTTGCCGGGTCGATAACTGCTATCGATACGGGCCATGCGGGTTTTCAGGGTTTCGAGCAGCTCGGGCAACTTGTCCAGGCAACTGCGCAGATCCGGCAGATCCGTGTCGTAGGTATTTTCCACGCTGATCGACTGACGACGACTGTCGTTGTGCACCAGCCTGTCATCGATCCCACGGGCCAGACTCCACATTCGTTCACCGAAACTGCCGAATTCGCGCACCAGCGCCAGCTTGTCCCATTCGCGCAGGTGTTGACAGTCGACGATGCCGAGTCGGCCCAGTTTGTCAGCGGTGACTTTGCCCACACCGTGCAGCTTGCTGACGGGCAGGCCGCTGACAAAGTCTTCGACCTGATCCGGGGTTATCACGAACAAACCGTTGGGCTTCTTCCAGTCGCTGGCAATCTTCGCCAGAAACTTGTTCGGCGCCACGCCTGCGGAGACAGTGATATGCAACTGATTGGAAACGCGGCGGCGGATGTCCTGGGCAATGCGCGTGGCACTGCCGCCGAAATGCGCGCTGTCCGACACGTCGAGGTAGGCTTCATCCAGCGATAAAGGCTCGATCAAGTCAGTGTAATCGGCAAAGATCGTGTGAATTTCCTTTGACGCTTCACGGTAAGCATCCATGCGCGGCTTGACGATGGTCAGGTCGGGGCACAGCTTTAGAGCGTGGCCGGAGGACATGGCCGAGCGCACGCCATACGCCCGCGCCTCGTAATTACAGGTGGCAATCACCCCACGCCGATCCGCCGACCCGCCCACCGCCAACGGCTTGCCGGCCAGACGCGGGTCATCGCGCATCTCGATGGCGGCGTAGAAACAGTCACAGTCGACGTGGATGATTTTTCGCTGAGTCATGTCAGAAAAGGAAACGTGGCGAACCGGATCGGCAGTATCTCACTCACAACTGTATATAGCACCAGTGGTCAGAATGTTCTTTTCCTTCTGTAGGAAAGCTCCAGTGAATTTATTTTCTCAATCAAAGAACGACCGCCAATAGAGCTGAAAGCCTTGCTCCACCTGCCCTGCGGCCTGTTCAAGCGTTCAATAAAAGCGCTAACCGATTGAACCTCAACGAATTTTATCCAGATTGAAGGTTGACACCCCAGCGATCCTCTGTAGAATGCCGACACACAGACGCGGGATGGAGCAGTCTGGTAGCTCGTCGGGCTCATAACCCGAAGGTCGTCGGTTCAAATCCGGCTCCCGCAACCAAACATCAAAAAAGGCTACTCGAAAGAGTGGCCTTTTTTGTGCGCGCTTGTTTTGCACAAAACAAGACTGTAAGCAGCGCCCTCCCCCAGACGGGAATTCGTTGCATTTCCAATGGTTACCCATCACCTGCGACCGTTTGACGCGATATCACGCTTATTTGACCCTTTTCAGGATTAGCGGTTGACACTCCGCCGTTCGCCTGTAGAATGCCGCCACACAGACGCGGGATGGAGCAGTCTGGTAGCTCGTCGGGCTCATAACCCGAAGGTCGTCGGTTCAAATCCGGCTCCCGCAACCAAACATCAAAAAAGGCTACTCGAAAGAGTGGCCTTTTTTGTATCTGTTGAAAAAGTCCTTTCGCAACAATGAGCTGTCATCGTGCAGTGAACCGTCCAGGATCATCAGACACGTCGAGTTGCGACTATGCTTGAGTCGCGGCGCAGACGCCTGCAATCCATGACTGCCCTCGCCGATCCTCGGTGAGAGGCGTAATATTTTGTGATTATTTTTTTCTACAGGGATTGGTAACTTGGCTGGATACCTCCATCCTGTCGCGCACAATCCAAGAGGTGATTGATGCGCGCCAACTCGTCTGATCCACAAGGCAATGTCACAGCGGAACACCCGATCAAACCCGAGCGTTTGCGCTTGCTGGATCGGTTAAGCAAATACCGTCAGCCCATCGGTCTGGCGGTCACTCTGCTGTTGTTTGCCATTGCGCTGATTGCCTGTCGCCACCTGCTCGCCGAACTCGATCTCGATGCCTTGCACGACTCGATTCTCGACGTGCCGAAACCTGCCCTGCTCGGCGCTTTCGGTGCGACCGTGGTCGGCTTCATTATTCTGCTGGGCTATGAATGGTCGGCCGCCCGCTACGCTGGCGTGACATTGCCACCGCGCACGCTGGCCCTCGGCGGCTTTACCGCGTTTGCGATCGGTAATGCGATCGGCCTGTCGCTGCTGTCCGGCGGTTCGGTGCGCTACCGTTTATATGCACGGCTAGGCGTGAGCGCATCGGAAGTTGCGCACATGACCTTGTTCGCCAGCCTGTCGCTGGGCTGCGCTTTGCCACCGCTGGCCGCACTCGCGACCCTCAGCGATCTGCCCGGCGCATCCCAGGCCTTGGGGTTATCTGAAGGATTGCTCGGTACTGTTGCTGGCGCCGTACTCCTGCTGGGCGCGATTCTGGCGATCGGCATCTATCGTCGGCGCCTGCCGGAACAGCCATTCGCGCACAACCTGCTGGTCAAGGCCGGCCGTCGCACTTTGCGCCTGCCGGGTCGACGCCTGACGTTCCTGCAACTGGTGATCACCGCCCTCGACGTTGCCGCTGCCGCCACCGTGCTTTATCTGTTGCTGCCGGAAGCCCCGCCGTTTGGCGCGTTTCTGCTGGTGTATCTGTTGGCCCTGGCCGCTGGTGTACTCAGCCATGTGCCGGGCGGCGTCGGGGTGTTCGAGGCGATTCTGCTGGCCGCCTTCGCCAACCAACTCGGTGCCGCGCCACTTGCTGCTGCATTGCTGCTGTACCGCCTGATCTACGTGGTGGCGCCGCTGCTGGTGGCTTGCGTATTGCTGCTGATCAACGAAGGCCAACGGCTGTTTCAGACCCAGACCATGCGCGCCGCATCCGGTCTGGCTGCTCCGATTCTGGCGGTGCTGGTATTTCTGTCCGGCGTGGTGCTGCTGTTCTCCGGCGCCACTCCAGAGATCGATACGCGCCTGGAACACATCGGTTTTCTGATCCCGCATCGACTGGTCGACGCTTCGCACTTCGGCGCCAGCCTGATCGGCGTGCTCTGTCTGTTGCTGGCCCAAGGCTTGCGACGCCGGTTGTCGGCGGCGTGGATGCTCACCACCATTCTGTTGCTGGTCGGCGCCCTGCTCTCGCTGCTCAAGGGTTTCGACTGGGAAGAAGCCTTGTTGATGACGCTGACGGCAAGTCTGCTGGCGGTGTTCCGCCGCTCGTTCTATCGCCCGAGCCGCTTGACCGAACTGCCGTTCTCGCCGCTGTATCTGGTAGCCAGCCTGTGTGTGCTGGGTGCTTCAGCGTGGTTGCTGCTGTTCGCCTATCAAGACGTGCCGTACAGCCATCAATTGTGGTGGCAGTTCACCCTCGACGCTGATGCCCCGCGTGGTCTGCGTTCTCTGCTCGGCGCTGCGGTGTTGCTGATCGTGATCGCCCTGACCTGGCTGCTGCGCACTGCGCGCCCGGTGATCCATTTGCCGACCCCCGACGAACTGGAACGCGCCTCGAAAATTCTGATGGCCTCGGCGCAACCCGATGGCGGCCTCGCGCTGACCGGTGACAAGGCGCTGCTGTTCCACCCTAACGACGAAGCGTTCCTGATGTACGCCCGCCGTGGCCGCAGCCTGGTAGCCCTGTACGACCCGATCGGTCCCGGCCAGCAACGGGCCGAGATGATCTGGCAATTCCGCGACCTCTGCGACATCCATCACGCCCGCCCTGTGTTCTATCAAGTGCGCGCAGAAAACCTGCCGTACTACATGGACATCGGCCTGACTGCGATCAAGCTTGGCGAAGAAGCGCGGGTCGACCTCATCCGCTTTGACCTCGAAGCCAAGGGCAAGGAGATGAAGGATCTGCGTTACACCTGGAACCGTGGCACCCGTGACGGCCTGTCGCTGGAGATCCATGAACCGGGTCAGGCGCCGATGGATGAGCTCAAGGTGATTTCCGATGCCTGGCTGACCGGCAAGAACGTGCGCGAGAAAGGCTTCTCCCTCGGCCGTTTCAGCGACGATTACCTGAAGCATTTCCGCATCGCGGTAATTCGCTTCGAAGGCCGCCCGGTAGCGTTCGCCAACCTGCTCGAGACCTACAGCCATGACCTGGCCAGTCTCGACCTGATGCGCGCGCACCCGGACGCGCCAAAACTGACCATGGAATTCATGATGGTCGGCCTGATTCAACACTATAAGAGTCACGGATACGCGCGCTTCAGCCTGGGCATGGTGCCGCTGTCGGGGTTGCAACCCCGGCGTGGTGCACCGCTGACCCAGCGTCTGGGCTCGATGGTTTTCCGCCGTGGTGAGCAGCTGTACAACTTCCAAGGCTTGCGCCGCTTCAAAGACAAGTTCCAGCCTGACTGGGAACCCCGTTATATGGCCGTGCCCGCCGGACTCGATCCGCTAGTGGCGCTGGCCGACACTGCTGCCCTGATCGCGGGCGGCTTGACTGGATTGGTGAAACGCTGATGATTCAACGCTCCCTGAAGTACATCCTGGCTGTACTGATCGTGCTGGCCGTGATTGCCGGCGGCGGTTTCTGGTACCTCAAACGCCCGGCACCGGAACCGACCCTCGAACAGCTGAAACCGGCCGATGGCACTGCCATCACCCGCGTCATCCCTGGCACCCAACCCAAGGCGCAGGTGCTGGTGGCCGTCACCGAAGAGCAGAAACTCAGCGACAAACAGCTGAGCACCCTGAGCCGCAGCGCCTCGGCGCAGATTGTTCAGGTGATTCTGCCCAAGGACTGCCTGCTGCAAAGCCGCGCCCTGCAAACCGGTCTGCGCGAACTGAACGGCCCAGCGACACTCGTTAGCGGCATCGGCCCAGGCGCCGTGCTGGCCTGGCGCTGGTTGTCCGAGCAAAAGGACGACAAGGCTCAGGCCATCTCTGTCGACCTCGCGCTGGAAAAACCCGGTTGTACTCACCTGCTGCCGAAAGCCGCCGCCCACGGCCACTGGCTGGTGGCATGGAACGACAACCCGGACGACGCCAGCGCGGGTTTCGTGCGCGATCAACCGAACGCTGAAACCAGCATCAGCGACTACGACATCAACCTGCCGCAAGTGCTGAACAACGAACTGCGCAAGATCCTCGTCGGTGGTGACAAGGCCAACGGTGGTCTGGCGATCCCGGTGGTTGAAGTGCCGGCCGGTCAGGCCAAGGACACCGTGACCCTGTTCCTCTCCGGCGACGGCGGCTGGCGTGACCTCGACCGCGACGTGGCGGGCGAGATGGCCAAGATCGGCTACCCAGTCGTCGGCATCGACACCCTGCGCTACTACTGGCAGCACAAAAGCCCTGAACAAAGCGCACTGGACCTGACCGAACTGATGCAGCACTACCGGCAGAAATGGGGCACCAAGCGCTTCATCCTCACCGGATACTCGTTCGGTGCTGACGTTCTGCCAGCGATCTACAACCGTCTGCCGGACACCGAACAGCAACGCGTCGACGCCATCATCCTGCTGGCCTTCGCCCGCACCGGCAGCTTCGAAATCGAAGTCGAAGGCTGGCTCGGCAACGCCGGCAAAGAAGCCGCCACCGGCCCGGAAATGGCCAAACTGCCACCGACCAAGGTTGTGTGCATCTATGGTGAAGAAGAGACGGATGAGAGTGGCTGCACGGACAAGACTGCTGTCGGCGAGGCGGTGAAACTGCCGGGTGGTCATCACTTCGATGAGAACTACCCGGCGCTGGCCAAGCGTCTGGTGGACTTGATCCAGAAGCGTCAGAGCAAGGACTCGGTCGCTGAAGAGTGATCAGAGCCACACCCACAAAAAGCCCCCGCAACTTCGCAGTTTCGGGGGCTTTTTACATCTCGGACGATGACCCCATTCCCCTGTAGGAGTGAGCCTGCTCGCGATAGCGGAGTGTCAGCCACCTATTTGCCAACTGATACACCGCTATCGCGAGCAGGCTCACTCCTACAATGGAATTGCGCTGGATTCAGAAACCTTATACATGCACTCGTAAATATCTTGACTCTCGATGAAGCCAAAAACGGCAAGTCACATTGAATCGTCAACCCCGTAAATCACCAATGGCGTGTAGTTTCGTTTACTTCCAGTCTCGCAATATCGGATGACGCCGACAGACCTTGTAGGGATCGAATGCGGCAGCTCTCGAAATCAAGGGAATTGAACATGAGTAATCAATCTGATCTTAAAACCATCGGCTTCACCCCCCTTCCTCTACAACTCTGATTGACGACGTGATACAGGCGCTGCTGCCACGACCTTCGCGCACGAAGACCGAGTCTGAAGCAGAGATGCCTGAAAGCTTGTAGAGGTTTGAAGATCAAAAGATCGCAGCCTTCGGCAACTCCTACATGGAATGCGAAACCTGTAGGAGCTGCCGAAGGCTGCGATCTTTTGATCTGGATTTGTGGATTAAGCCAGAAACAAAAAAGCCCCCGCCAGCCACTAGGCCAACGGGGGCTTTTCAATGGGACGGGATTACATCTCCACCTGCGTCCCCAACTCAATCACCCGGTTCAGCGGCAGATTGAAGAAGCGCAGATTGCCATTGGCGTTCTTCAACATGAACGCAAACAGCGCCTCGCGCCAACGCGCCATGCCTTCGAGTTTCGAGGCAATCACCGTTTCGCGGCTGAGGAAGTAAGTGGTGCGCATCGGGCTGAAGTCCAGATCATCCAGATGGCACAGCTTCAACGCCTGCGGCACGTCCGGTTCGTCGGTGAAGCCAAAGTGCAGGATGACCCGGAAGAAGCCATCACCGAAGGCATCCACCTCGAACCGCCGGGATGGTGGCACGCGCGGGATGTCTTCGTAGACCACGGTCAGCAGCACAACCTGCTCGTGCAGCACTTGGTTGTGCAGCAAGTTGTGCAACAACGCATGTGGCACGGCGTCGGAACGCGCAGTGAGGAACACCGCGGTGCCCTGCACGCGGTGCGGCGGTTGCACGCGAATGCTGCTGATGAAGATCGGCAGCGGCAGCGCGCCTTCGTCCAGACGCTCGACCAGCAGTTGCTTGCCACGCTTCCAGGTGGTCATCAGCACGAACAGCGCGATACCGGCGATCACCGGGAACGCACCGCCCTGAACGATCTTCGGCACGTTGGCGGCGAAGTACAGACCGTCCACCAGCAGGAAGCCGAGCAACACCGGCACCGCGAGGATCGGAGGCCATTTCCACAGCAGCAGCATGACTGCAGACACCAGAATGGTGGTCATCAGCATGGTACCGGTCACTGCCACGCCATAAGCCGAGGCCAGCGCGCCAGAGGACTCGAAGCCCAGCACCAGCAGCACCACGCCAACCATCAACGCCCAGTTCACCGCGCCGATGTAGATCTGGCCCTGCTCGTCACTGGAGGTGTGCTGAATGTACATGCGCGGGATGTAACCGAGCTGAATCGCCTGACGGGTCAGGGAGAACGCGCCGGAAATCACCGCTTGCGAAGCAATCACTGTGGCTAGCGTCGACAGCCCGACCAGCGGAATCAACGCCCAGCTCGGCGCCAGCAGGTAGAACGGGTTACGCGCCGCTTCCGGGTTTTCCAGCAGCAACGCACCCTGCCCGAAATAATTGAGCACCAGCGCCGGCAACACCAGAATGAACCAGGCGCGGGCAATCGGCTTGCGACCAAAGTGCCCCATATCGGCATACAGCGCTTCAGCACCGGTCAGCGCCAGCACCACGGCGCCGAGAATCGCCACACCCATGCCCGGATGAACGACGAAGAAGTTCACTGCCCACATCGGGTTCAACGCATGTAGCACTTCAGGCGAATGGCTGATGCCATAGACACCCAGGGCGGCAAGCACCACAAACCAGGTGACCATGATCGGCCCGAAGAGAATGCCGATGCGAGCCGTACCGTGCTTCTGAATCAAAAACAAAGCGACCAGGACGACCAGTGACAGCGGCACCACCCAGTGATCGATGCCATCGAACGCCAGGCCCAAACCCTCAATCGCCGACAGGACGGAAATCGCCGGGGTGATCATGCTGTCGCCGTAGAACAGCGCCGCACCGATAAGCCCGCAGACCACCAGCAGCGAACGCAGCTTCTTGCGCTCCCCCGCCGCTCGCCGTGCCAACGCGGTGAGCGCCATGATCCCGCCCTCGCCCTGGTTGTCGGCGCGCAACACGAACATCATGTATTTGATCGACACGACCCAGATCAGCGACCAGAAGATCAACGACAGAATGCCCAGCACCCCGTCGTGATTGACGGGCACACCGTAACCGCCGGAAAACACTTCTTTGAGGGTGTACAACGGGCTCGTGCCGATGTCGCCATAAACCACCCCGACCGCCGCGACCAGCATGCTCAGCGGTTTAGAGGCCGAACCCTCGGCGCCTGCCGCGTGACTACTTGCCTGACCCATCCAACAACTCCTGATTCCAGACCGGCTTCTTCGAATGAAGCACTATGCTTTGTGGTGCAGCATGCGCTGTTTTACCTGTTGTTACAGACGATTTGTTGACTGTAAAAAATTGGTAAAGCTCAACGGCGCGAAGCATAGCGCAGCACTCGTCGTATTTCCCTGCATAAAGCTGGTCAAGAGAGCTGCTCGTCGATAGAATTGCGCACTTTTTGATCAGAGGCGCGCCCTAAGCGCCCATCCGTCGATTCCCGCGTCAGGCAATCGATGTCACAAAATACCGAGGTTAGACATGTCCACCACTCCTGCGCCAGCCAATCCCAAGGTTGGCTTCGTATCCCTGGGTTGCCCGAAAGCTCTGGTCGACTCCGAACGGATCCTGACCCAGCTGCGCATGGAAGGCTATGACGTGGTGTCCACTTACCAGGACGCCGACGTCGTGGTGGTCAACACTTGCGGCTTTATCGACTCGGCCAAGGCTGAATCTCTGGAAGTGATCGGCGAAGCGATCAAGGAGAACGGCAAGGTCATCGTCACCGGCTGCATGGGCGTGGAAGAAGGCAACATCCGCAACGTGCACCCGAGCGTGCTGGCCGTGACCGGTCCGCAGCAGTACGAGCAGGTAGTCAACGCTGTGCACGACGTCGTGCCGCCGCGCAAAGACCACAACCCGCTGATCGATCTGGTGCCACCGCAAGGCATCAAACTGACCCCGCGCCACTACGCCTACCTGAAGATTTCCGAAGGCTGCAACCACAGCTGCAGTTTCTGCATCATCCCGTCGATGCGCGGCAAACTGGTCAGCCGTCCAGTAGGTGACGTGCTCGACGAAGCCCAGCGTCTGGTCAAATCCGGCGTCAAAGAGCTGCTAGTGATCTCGCAGGACACCAGCGCTTATGGTGTCGACGTGAAATACCGCACCGGCTTCTGGAACGGCGCGCCGGTGAAAACCCGCATGACCGAACTCTGCGAAGCGCTGAGCACGCTGGGCGTCTGGGTGCGTCTGCACTACGTTTACCCATACCCGCACGTCGACGAGCTGATCCCATTGATGGCCGCCGGCAAGATCCTGCCGTACCTGGACATCCCGTTCCAGCACGCCAGCCCGAAAGTGTTGAAGTCGATGAAACGCCCGGCGTTCGAAGACAAGACCCTGGCGCGGATCAAGAACTGGCGCGAAATCTGCCCGGACCTGATCATCCGTTCGACCTTCATTGTTGGCTTCCCGGGCGAAACCGAAGAAGACTTCCAGTACCTGCTGAACTGGCTGACCGAAGCCCAGCTCGATCGCGTCGGCTGCTTCCAGTACTCGCCGGTTGAAGGCGCACCGGCCAACGACCTCGATCTGGACATCGTGCCGGACGACGTCAAGCAGGATCGCTGGGATCGCTTCATGGCGCACCAACAAGCCATCAGCTCGGCGCGCCTGCAACTGCGCATTGGCCGCGAAATCGAAGTGCTGGTGGACGAAGTCGACGAGCAAGGCGCGGTTGGCCGCTGCTTCTTCGATGCCCCGGAAATCGATGGCAACGTGTTTATCGATAACGGCAGCAACCTCAAGCCGGGCGACAAGGTCTGGTGCAAAGTGACTGACGCTGACGAATACGACTTGTGGGCTGAGCAGATCTAACCCCGCACACCACTGTAGGAGCTGCCGCAGGCTGCGATCTATTGATCTTGTTTCTTAAAATCAAAAGATCGCAGCCTTCGGCAGCTCCTACAGGATTTTTTCGCCGCGTCAGAAAGCCCCGCTCTTTTCTTGAAGATGCGGGGCTTTTTTACGGCTATCGTTTACCGGGGGACGGACTCCCTTGAAACGGACAAGAGGCAAACGCGCATGCGTCACCATTCGGTCATCCACACGCCGAAACTCAGCGATTATCAGGAACTGACCCGGGTCTGGGAGGCCTCGGTCCGCGCGACCCATGATTTTCTGCCGGACAGCTATATAGAGCTGCTGCGCAATCTGGTGCTCACCCGCTACCTCGACGCGGTAATGCTTATCTGCACCAAGGACAGCCACCAGCACATCACCGGGTTCGCCGGCGTTGCAGCGGGCAAGATAGAAATGCTGTTTATTGACCCCGCGCATCGCGGTCAAGGCCTGGGCAAGCGATTATTGCGTTACGCCATGGAGCACCTGAACGCCGATGAACTGGACGTCAACGAACAGAACCCGCAGGCGCTGGGGTTTTACTTCAAGCAGGGTTTCGAAGTGATCGGACGTTCGGAGGTCGATGGCATGGGCCAGCCGTATCCGTTGCTGCATATGCGCTTGCGCCAGACCGAGCAACGCTCAGGTAACGGCTGACACAATATAGATCCTTGTGGGAGCTGGCTTGCCAGCGATGCAGACGCCGCGGTCTGGCAAATACATCGAGGTGATGCCATCGCTGGCAAGCCAACTCCCACAAGTAATGCGAACGCACCGAAATGGAACCGGGCTTAACCGGCGCCACACAGGTACAATGCCCACCCCTTTTTTGTTACGGCCCTGTCATGACTGACCCGATTCGCCTCTCCAAACGCCTCATCGAACTGGTCGGTTGCTCCCGCCGGGAGGCCGAGCTGTTCATTGAGGGCGGCTGGGTCACCGTGGACGGCGAAGTCATCGACGAGCCGCAATTCAAGGTCGAAGGCCAAAAGGTCGAGCTCGACAAAGACGCCAAGGCCACCGCGCCTGAGCCAGTCACTATTCTGCTCAACGTCCCTGCCGGCATGGATACCGACAGCGCAATGCAGCTGATCAGCGCCGAAACCCTGAGCGAAGAACACCGCTACGGCAAACGCCCGTTGCGCGGACACTTCCTGCGCCTGAGCACCAGCGCCGACCTGCAGGCCAATGCCAGCGGTCTGCTGGTATTCACCCAGGATTGGAAAATCCTGCGCAAGCTCACCGCCGACTCCGCCAAGATCGAGCAGGAATACGTGGTTGAAGTAGAGGGCGAGATGGTCGCTCACGGCCTCAACCGCCTGACCCACGGCCTCACCCACAAGGGCAAGGAGTTGCCGGCGGTCAAAGCCAGCTGGCAGAACGAAAACCGCCTGCGCTTCGCCATGAAAAACCCGCAGCCGGGGATCATCGCCCAGCTCTGCCAGGCCGTTGGCTTGAAGGTTATCAGCGTGCGCCGCATCCGCATTGGCGGTGTGTCCATCGGCAAGGTGCCAGTCGGCCAATGGCGCTACATGTCCGGCAAAGAGAAGTTCTGACGACTCTGTTTTGCCGCCCCACATTTTCGGCAGCGCCCCGCGCGATGCCCACAGCGAAAGATCAGGATTGCCCACATGATTCATAACGACGTATTGCGCAGCGTGCGCTACATGCTCGACATCAGCGACAAGAAAGTCATTGAAATCACCAAGACCGGCGGCATGGAAATCGCCCTAGAAGACCTGGTGAAATACCTCGACAAGAAAGAAGAAGACGAAGAAGGCTTCGTGCGCTGCCCGGACGAAGTCATCGCGCACTTCCTCGACGGTCTGGTGATCTTCAAACGTGGCAAGGACGAAAGCCGTCCGCCACAGCCGATCGAAGTGCCGGTGACCAACAACATCATTCTGAAAAAGCTGCGCGTGGCCTTCGAACTGAAAGAAGACGACATGCACGCAATCCTCAAGGCTGCCGAGTTCCCGGTGTCCAAGCCTGAGCTGAGCGCACTGTTCCGCAAGGTTGGCCACACCAACTATCGCCCATGTGGCGATCAACTGCTGCGCAACTTCCTCAAGGGCCTGACTCTGCGCGTTCGCCCGCAGTAAGCCCCGCCAGCCTTGAGCCGCCCGGGCGGCGGCTTGAGGCTCGGCTGTATGAATCCCCATTCCTCGCAAAAATAGTGGCTCCGCTTTTCGTGGCTGACGACTAGGGTGTATTGATCCCTAGCATTCAGGATTCGCCATGCACCCATACTTTTCCCTGCAAGGCCGCACCGCTCTGGTGACCGGCGGCACTCGTGGTATCGGCAAAATGATCGCCAAGGCCTTTGTCGAGGCCGGCGCCCGGGTTTTCGTCTGCGCCCGGGATGCCGAGGCCTGTCATCAAACGGCCGAAGAACTCGGCGCGTTGGGCATATGCCACGGCGTGGCAGCGAATCTGGCGACTGAAGAAGGCGTTCAGGAGTTGGCCGCTCGATTGGCCGAGCAGATCACTCACCTGGATATTCTGGTGAACAACGCCGGCACCACCTGGGGCGCGCCGCTGGAGAGCTACCCGGTCAAGGGCTGGGAGAAAGTCATGCAGCTCAACGTGACGTCGGTGTTCAGTTGCATCCAGCAGTTTCTGCCGCTATTGCGCCAGGCCGGCTCAGCGGCGAATCCGGCGCGGATCATCAATATCGGATCGGTGGCGGGGATTTCTTCCTTCGGCGAGCAGGCCTATGCCTATGGGCCAAGCAAGGCTGCCTTGCATCAGTTGTCACGGATTCTGGCCCGCGAACTGGTGAGCCAGCACATCAACGTCAACGTGATCGCACCGGGCCGATTCCCGAGCAAGATGACCCAGCATATTGGCAATGATCAGCAAGCATTGGCCGAAGACACGGCGCTGATTCCGATGAAACGTTGGGGGCGCGAAGAAGAAATGGCAGCGCTGGCGATCAGTCTGGCGAGCACGGCCGGGGCGTACATGACCGGGAATATCATTCCGCTGGATGGTGGGTTCAGCCTCTGAAATCGGCGTAGCCGATTGGAAAAGATCGCAGCCTTCGGCAGCTCCTACACAGGATCGGCGAACATCCTGTAGGAGCTGCCGAAGGCTGCGATCTTTTGATCTTTAGGGCATCATTCCCACCCTACCCCGTCTCGACCTCAAACCATGACTTACAGCGTCTCCCCCATCGGCTTTGTCCGCTCCTGCTTCAAGGAGAAGTTCGCCATCCCGCGCCAACCGCAATTGGCGCCCGCCGCCCGTGGCGTGCTGGAACTGGTGCCGCCGTTCGATCAGGGTGACGCCGTGCAGGGTCTGGAACAGGTCAGTCACGTCTGGCTGCTGTTCCTGTTCCATCAGGCTCTGGAAGAAAAACCGCGCTTGAAAGTGCGCCCTCCCCGGCTCGGCGGCAACAAATCCATGGGCGTGTTCGCCACTCGCGCCACCCATCGTCCGAATGGCATTGGCCAATCCGTGGTGAAACTGGACAAGGTCGAAGCCAATCGCCTGTTCATCTCCGGTATCGATCTGCTCGACGGCACGCCGGTTCTCGACATCAAACCTTACGTGCCTTACGCCGACATCATCCCCGACGCCTCCAACAGCATCGCCAGCGCTGCGCCGCAACTGATTGACGTGCAGTGGACGGACACCGCGCTGCAACAAGCGCACACACACGCACAGCGCCTGGCCGAGCCGTTGGTTGAGTTGATCGAGCAGTGTCTGGCGCAGGATCCGCGCCCGGCGTATCAGACGCCAGCGCCGGAACGTGAATACGGCGCACAATTCTGGGATCTGGACGTGCGCTGGCATTACCCGGTGCCGGAGCAGATTCGCGTCCTCGAAGTCATCCCCGCCAACGCGTAAGCCCCGAAAACCAAAAAGCCCGCGCTGCCTTTTCGGGCAACGCGGGCTTTTGCTTTGTGTAGGAGCTGCCGAAGGCTGCGATCTTTTGATCTTGTTTTTAATGGATCAAGATCAACAGATCGCAGCCTTCGGCAGCTCCTACAAGGAAATGTTTCAGGCATGAAAAAGCCCCCATTACCTGTGCAGGCAATGGGGGCTTTTCAGTGGTGCTTACTTCTCGACGAACGCACGCTCGATCAGGTAATCACCCGGCTCGCGCATGCGCGGCGAGACTTTAAGGCCGAAGCTGTTCAACACTTCACTGGTCTCGTCGAGCATGCTCGGGCTACCGCACAGCATGGCGCGGTCGTCCTGCGGGTTGATCGGCGGCAGGCCGATGTCGCTGAACAGCTTGCCGCTGCGCATCAGGTCGGTCAGGCGGCCTTCGTTCTCGAACGGTTCGCGGGTCACGGTTGGGTAGTAGATCAGCTTGTCGCGCAGCGCTTCGCCGAAGAACTCGTTCTGCGGCAGGTGCTCGGTGATGAATTCGCGGTAGGCGACTTCATTCACATAGCGAACGCCGTGGCACAGGATCACTTTTTCGAAACGCTCGTAGGTTTCAGGGTCCTGGATCACGCTCATGAACGGCGCCAGACCGGTGCCAGTGCTGAGCAGGTAAAGGTGTTTGCCAGGTTTCAGGTCATCCAGTACCAGCGTGCCCGTAGGCTTTTTGCTGATGATGATCTCGTCGCCTTCCTTCAGGTGCTGCAACTGCGAAGTCAGCGGGCCATCAGGCACCTTGATGCTGAAGAACTCCAGATGCTCTTCCCAGTTCGGGCTGGCGATCGAGTAAGCGCGCATAAGCGGGCGGCCATTTGGTTGTTGCAGGCCGATCATCACGAACTGCCCGTTCTCGAAGCGCAGGCCCGGGTCGCGGGTGCACTTGAAGCTGAACAGGGTATCGTTCCAGTGATGAACACTGAGGACACGCTCGTGGTTCATGTTGCTCATGTACGTTTGACTCCTGGATATTGGGTCTGCGCGTCTCTTGAAGCCAATGATGGCAGGCCGACGGTGCGCAATTGCATCGCATTCTAATAGCGACGACAATATCTGTTAACTGGATTATTAAGATAAGGGTTATCGGTTATATCGATATGCGATTTACTCTCCGTCAACTGCAAGTCTTCGTCGCCGTCGCCCAGCAGGAAAGCGTGTCCCGTGCTGCGGGTCTGCTCAACCTTTCACAATCGGCCGCGAGCACCTCGATCACCGAATTGGAGCGCCAGTCCAGCTGCCAGCTGTTCGACCGCGCCGGCAAACGGCTGAGCCTCAACGCCCTCGGCAAACAGCTGTTGCCGCAAGCGGTGGCCCTGCTCGATCAGGCCAAAGAGATCGAAGACCTGCTCAACGGCAAGTCCGGTTTCGGCTCGCTGGCCGTCGGCGCGACGCTGACCATCGGCAATTACCTGGCGACCCTGCTGATCGGCAGCTTCATGCAGCGCCATCCGGAAAGCCAGGTGAAGCTGCACGTTCAGAACACCGCTAACATCGTGCAACAGGTCGCTCACTATGAAATTGATCTGGGTCTAATCGAAGGCGATTGCAGCCATCCGGACATCGAAGTGCAGAGCTGGGTCGAGGATGAACTGGTGGTGTTCTGCGCGCCGCAGCATCCACTGGCCAAACGCGGCAGCGCGAGCATGGAAGAGTTGACGCACGAGGCGTGGATTCTGCGCGAACAAGGCTCCGGCACGCGCCTGACGTTTGATCAGGCCATGCGTCACCATCGCAGCGCACTCAATATCCGGCTTGAGCTGGAGCACACCGAAGCGATCAAACGCGCAGTGGAATCGGGGCTGGGGATTGGCTGCATTTCGCGGCTGGCGCTGCGTGATGCATTCCGGCGCGGGAGCCTGGTGGCGGTGGAAACGCCAGATATGGATCTGGCGCGGCAGTTCTACTTCATCTGGCACAAACAGAAGTACCAGACCTCGGCCATGCGCGAGTTTCTCGAACTGTGCCGCGCTTTCACCGCCGGGGTTCAGCGCAGCGACGAGATCGTCTTGCCGACTATCGCTTAAAGCAGAATCACGGCCCACACCAGCGCAATCATGCTCAGCGCGACAAATTGCGCGGCGCTGCCCATGTCCTTGGCGTTCTTGGACAGTGGGTGCAGCTCCAGCGAGATGCGGTCGATGGCCGCTTCCACTGCCGAGTTCAGCAGTTCGACGATCAGCGCCAGCAGACACACGGCGATCAACAGCGCCTGTTCAACACGGCTGACATTCAGAAAGAACGTCAGTGGTACCAGCACCACATTAAGCAGCACCAGTTGGCGGAATGCCGCTTCGCCGGTAAAGGCTGCGCGCAGTCCGTCCAGCGAGTAACCGGAGGCGTTGAGGATGCGTTTCAGGCCGGTCTGGCCCTTGAAAGGTGACATAAAGTAGAAACCAACCAAAAAGGAGTGGGAAAGCTAGATCAACCAAAGTCAAAAAAGCGTGAACGCGCCAGCCATTACTGGCTCGCAATTGACTCAAGTTGTTGCAGAAGCAATGCCGCCTGCGTTCGTGTACGCACATTCAGCTTGCGAAAGATCGCCGTGACATGAGCCTTGATGGTCGCTTCCGACACGCTCAACTCATAGGCAATCTGCTTGTTCAAAAGGCCTTCGCAGACCATGGTCAATACTCGGAACTGCTGGGGTGTCAGGCTGGCCAGGCCATCGCTGGCGGCTTTGGCTTCGGCAGAAACGCTGACCGCTTCAAAAGCTTGCGGTGGCCAGAACACATCGCCATCGAGCACTTTGCGCACGGCTTCCTGAATCACGCTGAGGTCGCTGGACTTGGGAATAAAGCCACTGGCGCCGAACTCGCGGGATTTGACCATCACCGAGGCTTCTTCCTGCGCCGAGACCATCACCACCGGAATTTGCGGGTATTGGCCGCGCAACATCACCAACCCGGAAAACCCGAAAGCGCCGGGCATGTTCAGATCCAGCAGGACCAGATCCCAGTCAGCCTTTTCTGTCAGTCGCGTTTCCAGCTCGGCGATGCTCGCCACTTCCACCAGCCGTACATCCGGGCCAAGGCCCAGCGTCACCGCTTGATGCAGGGCGCTACGAAACAGGGGGTGATCATCGGCAATCAGGATGTCGTATGTGGCCATTTTTCAAATGATCCTGTTTTTTGATGGCAGACCCGGTCTATTCGGCTCTGGCCAAAGCAACTCAAGATGCCGCTTGCAGCGGCATCCATAGGGGCACGTTCAACGCCAATAACCAGCAAACACGGCGTTTCAAACCTTGGCCGCACCCTAATCGGCGCCAAGCATGCCCAGCGAAGACAGGGTGGTCAAGCAACACGGCCGCAGCAATGTGCAGTATGGGCCACTATTGGGCCAAGTCCGCCTGCGGCTTTCGTATAAAGGCTTGCAACTCGGCGTGGGCCGGCGTTGCTTCATTCATATCCAATTGCTGTTTGGCACCCAGATAATGCTGGCTGAACACATCGAAATAAGCGTCCAGTGCCGATGCGGCGTCGCTGTCACCTGCCAGTTCCAGACACAGTGCTGCGACTTCGGCGGTGCACAGGTGCTCGCTGCGGGTCGAGCGGCGCAAACGGTAGCGCGACAGTTTGTCGGGCAGCAGGCTGAGAATCGGCAAGCGCTCGAAGTACGGGCTCTTGCGGAAAATCTTGCGCGCCTCGGTCCAGGTCGCGTCCAGCAGAATAAACAGCGGGCGCTTGCTGCTATCGAGTTCGACGGTGTTGGTCACCCGCGACGGCTCGACATATTCCCCGGGAAACACCAGGTACGGCTGCCACTGTGGGTCATTGAGCAGCGCCAGCATCTGCGGGTCAGGCTCGGTACGTGACCAGATGAATGCGTGGTTATCCCGTACCACATCAGCAATCAGCCAACCGGTGTTGCTCGGTTTGAATACTTCCTTGCCGGTCATGATCAGGCACACACCCGAGCGGGAGTCGACGCTTGGCCGCCAGGCGCACAGGCAATGGCTGATGATCACCCGACAGTCGCGGCAGCGCTCGGAGCGAAAGCCTCGGGCCTGAATCGGCTTGATGCCCTCGTCCTCGCGCTGATCGCGCAGGCGGGCTACGGCGTTGGGGGCATGATTGATCACGGGCGGCGCCACACAGCAGGGAAACTCGACACGAACAACACTCGGCAGGGCAATAAAGACCGCAAGTTTACCAGAGCGACAGGGACAAACCTGTACCGTCCAGACTGGCTCCCCTATAATTCGCCGCCACTGAACGCACAGTCACGTGGCTGGTCGAAACACCAGTCACTGAACCAGGAGAGTTTCATGCTGCGCCTTATCGTTCCCACCGCTGCCATTCTGCTGGCGTCGTCCTTCACCGCTCAAGCTGCATCCTTGAGTGAGCAGAATCTGAACAGAGAGCTGCGCAACGTCGCCGCCCAAAGCAGCGTCGGCACGCCACGGGCAATCAACGAAGACATTCTTGATCAGGGCTACACCGTTGAAGGCACTCAGTTGATCAATCACCTGAGCGTACAAAAGAGCCACGCCGACAAAATGCGCGCAGACCCCAAAGCCGTGTATTTCCAGTTGGGTGCTTCGGTTTGCAACAACCCATCGTTCCGCAAGCTGATGGCCAAAGGCGCGATCATGCGTTACGAATTTACCGAAGTGAAAACCAACAAGGCTGTTGGCGCTGCCAGCTACCAGGATTCAGATTGCCCGAAAGCCGCTCCGGCGAAAAAGAAGTAATCATCGCGAATTGGCGCGCCGCTGTTCATCCTCGGCGCGCAATTCGGCCACCAGGGCCTGTAAATAACGCGAACGACGCTCCCCGCCTGCCAGCCTTCGGCAGCACTCCTCTTCGAGACTCACTTGGTTCGTCTCGGCTGCTGCTTTCAACATCCGATACAGCTGCGTATCGATTTCCAGAACCACTCTGGCCATGTATCCCGCCTCCTTGCTACCCACAAATCCTTGAATAGCGTGCTCCTTGCGTACGGTCAGTAATGCCAAGTTGTAGCAAGGTGCCTGTAGGTTAGTTAATCAGAGGGTTCGCCGTTCGGCGCACGTTCGGACGAGCGGTGAAGCCATCGACCGAACAATCAACAAGCGATTGCCATCCGCAACGCTGCAGCGCAATGATCAAATCAGCGAAATCACCCGCAAGGGTCTAGATTCAGAGTATTCACAATCAATTTTCAGCGGCAGGAAAAGGAACTGTCGATTGTGTGTTTTCGCAGCGCAGCCCTGACGCCGCGCGTCAGGGCGGCCCGCTCCGTGCAGAAGGAGACGTTGAATGCCTTACCAACCGAATGACCTCCTAAACCGTCATTTTCAGGAAAGCGGCCCCGACCTCATCAGCCAGGTCGAAGAACAACTCAGCCGTGTTTCTCCCAACAGCCCAAATATTCCCATCTACCGAGACATGATCCTGACGGTGCTGCGCATGGCCCAGGAAGACCACAACCGCTGGAACGCCAAGATCACGTTGCAAGCCCTGCGCGAGCTGGAGCAGGCGTTTCGGGTTCTGGAAAAATTCAAGGGCCGGCGCAAGGTCACCGTGTTCGGCTCGGCGCGCACGCCGGTTGAGCACCCGCTGTATGCACTGGCCCGGGAACTCGGCGCGAAACTGGCGAGTTCGGACATGATGGTCATCACCGGTGCCGGTGGCGGCATCATGGCCGCCGCCCACGAAGGCGCAGGGCGTGACCATAGCCTCGGGTTCAACATCACCCTGCCCTTCGAACAGCATGCCAATCCGACCGTGGACGGTACCGGCAACCTGCTCCCGTTCCACTTCTTCTTCACCCGCAAGCTGTTCTTCGTCAAGGAGGCCGACGCATTGGTGCTGTGCCCGGGCGGCTTCGGCACGCTGGATGAAGCACTGGAAGTGCTGACCCTGATCCAGACCGGCAAAAGCCCACTGGTTCCGGTGGTATTGCTCGACTCACCGGGCGGTACGTTCTGGCAAGGCGCGATGGATTTCATCCGCCAGCAACTGGAGGAAAACCGCTACATCCTGCCAACCGACATGAAGCTGATGCGATTGGTCTACACCGTCGAGGAAGCGGTGGAACAGATCACCCAGTTTTACAGCAACTTCCACTCCAGTCGGTGGCTCAAGGGGCAATTCGTGATTCGCATGAATCACAAGCTCAGCGATCAGGCGTTGGAGCATATGCAGGAAGCCTTTGCCGATCTGTGTTTGAGCGGCCATTTCCATCAGCATGTTTACAGCGGCGAAGAACACGACGACGCCCAGTTCAGCCATCTGGCGCGATTGGCTTTTGCCTTCACCGCCCGCAATCAAGGGCGCTTGAGGGAACTGGTCGACTACATCAACTTGCCGGAAAACTGGGCCCACTCCCAACCGCAAGCCGCGCAACGCAGCAGAGAACCCTCGAAGGTAATTTGAAGGCAAAAAAAAACGGCCCGCTATTTTCATAGCGGGCCGTTTCGTTGCAACCGTTCTAATCGTCCATCCCTCTACCGCTGAACAAGCGGTTGATCATCTCCATCGAGAAGCCCCGATACGCCAGGAACCGGCCTTGTTTGGCCCGTTCCCTGGCATCAATCGGCAAATGCCCGGAGAATTTCCGTTGCCAGGTTTCCTGAAGTTGCTCCTGCCAACTGATACCGCTTTCGCGCAGGGCGAGTTCGATATCGGCACGTTGCAAACCACGCTGGCTCAGCTCCTCGCGAATTCGCAGAGGGCCATAACCGGAACGGGCTCGGTAGGAAACAAAGCTTTCAAGATAACGGGTTTCGGAAAGCAGCCCTTCTTCCGTCAAACGGTCGAGGGCTGTTTCGATCATTTCCGCCTCAGCGCCGCGCTGACGCAGTTTACGCGTCAGCTCGACTCGACCGTGCTCGCGACGTGCGAGCAGGTCCATGGCGGTTCGCCGCACCGCGACGAGGGTATCGAGTACAAGTGTCATTCAAAGACTTCAAACGTCGACATCGGCCTCAGCCATATCGTCGACTTTGTCCTTGGCCAACGAAGCCTTGACGTCTGCTGCCGGGGCCAGCAGCTTGTCACGCAGTTGCTTCTCGAGCTTCTTGGCGATTTCCGGATTGTCTGCCAGGAACTTGGCCGAGTTGGCCTTGCCCTGACCGATCTTGGTGCCTTCATAGGCATACCAGGCGCCGGACTTCTCGACGAAACCGTGCAGCACGCCCAGATCAATCATCTCACCGTTGAGGTAGATGCCTTTGCCGTAAAGAATCTGGAACTCGGCCTGACGGAACGGCGAAGCGACCTTGTTCTTCACAACCTTGACACGAGTTTCGCTGCCGACCACTTCGTCGCCTTCTTTCACCGCGCCAGTACGGCGGATGTCGAGACGAACCGAGGCATAGAACTTCAGCGCGTTACCACCGGTGGTGGTTTCCGGGCTCCCGAACATCACGCCGATCTTCATACGAATCTGGTTGATGAAGATAACCAGGCAGTTGGCGTTCTTGATGTTACCGGTGATTTTACGCAGCGCCTGGGACATCAGACGGGCTTGCAGGCCCACGTGCATGTCACCCATTTCGCCTTCGATTTCAGCCTTCGGCACCAGTGCAGCCACGGAGTCGACGATGATCACGTCAACGGCGTTGGAGCGCACCAGCATGTCGGTGATTTCCAGAGCCTGTTCACCGGTGTCCGGCTGGGAAACCAGCAGGTCATCGACGTTGACGCCCAGTTTGCCGGCGTACTCAGGGTCGAGGGCGTGTTCGGCGTCGACGAATGCGCAGGTCGCGCCAGCTTTTTGAGCCTGGGCGATCACGGACAGTGTCAGTGTGGTTTTACCGGAAGATTCTGGACCGTAGATTTCAACGATACGGCCTTTTGGCAGGCCGCCAATGCCGAGTGCAATGTCCAGACCCAGAGAGCCAGTGGAGATAGCCGGGATCGCCTGACGGTCCTGATCGCCCATACGCATCACGGCACCCTTGCCGAATTGACGTTCGATCTGACCCAGGGCCGCAGCCAAGGCTTTCTTCTTGTTGTCGTCCATTAAAGTCCTCACGTAATCAATAAGGCCTGACGGCCAACACCTGTATAAGTAGCCAGTATTATTCCACAGCGTTCGCGGATCGCCTACCCCTGATTTTCGATTTCTCGTGCCGCTAGTCGCATGAGCCCTTCTAGCGCGGCCTTCACCGTTTGTCGGCGGACTTCATCGCGATTGCCCGCGAAGTGCTGCACTTCACTGGAAACCGCATCGCCAACGCCCCAAGCCAGCCACACGGTGCCCACCGGTTTGTTTGGCGTGCCACCGTCGGGCCCGGCCACACCGCTGACCGCTACGGCGAACCGCGCCAGGCTCTGTGCCTGCGCACCCCGCACCATCGCCTCGACCACCTCGCGACTGACTGCGCCCACCGAGTCGAACAACTCGGCCGGCACATTCAGTTGCTGGGTTTTCTGCCGGTTGGAGTACGTCACGTAACCGGCCTCGAACCACGCCGAGCTGCCCGGAATCCGCGTGATGGCTTCGGCAATCCCGCCGCCGGTGCAGGACTCGGCGGTGGTGACGTGGGCATTGAGCACTTGCAGACGTCGGCCAAGCTCGGCTGCCAGTTGAGTGATCTCTTTCACGGTGCTCTCCGGATCGTGTGGAATGCGTACCACCGTACACGAGCCGGTTGTGCTTTCAATACACAAGCTTATTCAAAATGTTCGGGCGCCAACGCTCTGACATAGGCCTGACAAGCCTGCAAGGCAATCAGTCCGCGATCGCCTTCGTCGGTGATGGCGACAATTCGTTGAGCATGCGCCGGGTCAAGTCGGGCGCGTACGGTTGCATGATCCACGCCGCCGGTGCCGGAGGCGGCTGGCACTGCACATCCTGCGGCAACGTCGCCTGCGTCGAGGAGGACTGACAGGCGCACATCAGCAGTGGCAAGACGATCGCGCAGGCGATCCTGATCACGTTGGGCATCGCTTAGCGCTCGATAGTGGGTTCGTTCACTGGCCGCGAGCCGCTGCTCCAGTGCCAGGCGTTTATCCTGCTCGGCTTGTTGCGCGGTGGCTGCGGTCAGGGTCAGTTGATTGAGGACTTCTGCGTTTAACCGAGCCTGTTCGGCCAGTTGCCGTTCGTAGCGCCACTCCTGAAACTGCCAAGCCGCGGAAAACGCACCAGCGGCCAGCAACAAGATGCCGATCACTCGCCAGGGAATTGGCATAACACCGCCCTCGCCCGCGCCCAGATTTCGAGTCGATCCTGCAAGCCGTTCAACCCGCCGTTGATACGCCGGGTGATGGTGTTGAACTGATCGCGATCGGCGAGCTCGTTCAAGCCATTCTTTTCCCAGAACCACGCGGCGGATTCAGCGGCCCATTGCGGCTGCTCCAACAGTTCCGGCAAGGACAGCAGACGCTCATCGCCGAACAGCCCGTCGCTGCATTGACGATAGTTGCTACGGCCGGTGATCTGGATCAGCCCGCGACCGCGGTACTTCTGCCCGTCGCCATCGGCCTCGGGCGTGTTGCCCAGACGTAACGCCAGCGTGCCGGTGTCGTATTTGCTCAGATACTGGTTGTTGCCCAGTTCCCGCACGTATTGCAACTGCCCCGATTCATGACCGATTTGCGCGAGGAATGCAGCAATACGCTTGGGCGTTTCGATGCGACGGTTAGCCATGGCGCTATTGAGCGCAGAAACAAAAACGCCCGCTTGGCTGCGGGCGTTTGGCATGATGTTTAAAAGGTTTTTTTCAGTGATTTGCATAATGCGTAATCCTCCCTGGATGCCGGGATTGAATCATGGTTGACGACTGATACCTGCCAGCCATTTTTTTGCCAGAGTTTTCACGGAGCTATCCGAGGCAGTCTTTTCGAGTGTTTCATTCAATGGCAAAACCAGGCCACCAGACAGCAACCACTCTTGATACTCAAGCCAGTCCCGGTTGGTCAGGTCCTGCGGGATAAATGCTGAATCCTCAATGCGCAGCACTCCGTAAGTTGTCATTTGATAGGTCATGGGTTCACTCCTAGATTTCAGCGTCTGCTGTCCATTCAATCTGCAATCCGTTACCTGGCTGGCTGTTTACAGGCGTCACAGTGCCGATCGCAAAACTGCGCTGTGTCACACTTTGTACAGTTGTTCCCGTGCAGGCCACTCCCGCCGAGTAATTCCAAACCTGATTACTTTCATTTCCGGGGCAATACAGGACAACAGTAGGCTGCACTCTCTTCTGCACCTGCATGTCTACGACCATTCCGTATTGACCGTTATTTGCAGCCGCTGCCTGAGTAAACGTGACAATGCATGTACCAACGCCATTGTTTGCACGAATCGCTAAACGGTTGGCAAAAGACTTCTCGAAGTAACGCTGACAAAGCATCATCTCTTCAGCGGCTGGACGATATTCGAATGGCGTGGAGATCGGTCCCTCCTCCAACTGGACTCTTGCGAAGTCGACCGTCTGTAAAACATTGAGCGGAAGATCGAAAGCCAGCCGCAGGTAATCATTGGCACCGAGCATCTTTCCCGCAATAGCCGGGACCTGGAATGTTGCGCTGTACTTGGCCCAGGCAGTGCTTAATTGAAAAATATCGACGACTTTTACGACCGCCTCCGAACCACCGGTCCCAAAGTACTGACCTATCGCCACTTTTAACGGTCGAGCAGCATCAGATCGCGCCCAGAAGGTTAGGGTGGCCGTTTTCCCGGCCAGTGTCCGGACCGATTCAATGCTCTGGGAAACCTTGTGCTCGGTTGCACCGACGCCAGCGGTGGTTTGTTGCCAGCGTAAAAAATAACTCGGCTCACCGGACACTTCTGGCTGGCCCGGCGCGAAGTCCTAGCGAGAGATGGTCACGGCGGCATTGCCATTCCAATCGCAACGAAAACGATCGGCCACATAGCCGCCAATGTTTGGCCCTTGGTTGATTGCACCGCGCTGCCAGATATCGAACCCGCCATTGATCAACAGATTTCTGCGATACACCTGAACCGGAAACTGTTGCAGCGGGTCGGGCTTGGACAATTGCCGAATCGCCTGAGCCAACTGATCAGTCTGCTGCTCGTCTGGCTTCAAACCCGCCGCGGTAATCGCGCTGAGTATTTCCTGAGTAACACTGTTGCCCCAGATCGCCGGAATCAGCGATCCCGGTGTTCCGGCTATCGCATCTTCATCAACAAATTTGCCGTCGACCAAGCCGGAGCTGGGCACACTTCTTGGATAATCCACGTTAATTTTCCTTTTTAGTTCGGGCTGCGTCTGCGCTGCCAAAGGGCAGACTGCTCAGCCATTTGTACGCAGCAACACTTCCAGCCAGTCGGGTTCGACCGGCCGAGAGCGTGTATCCGGAAATTCAGGATCGTTTGGCCAATCGCGCAGTGCCTGCCGGTAAGCGAGAAGTTCTTTGAACTCCTCCGTGCGCAGTGTCGTACCCTCGCCGGCTTCCATTTCTTCAACGTCGCGAAGTACCAGCCATTGAGTCGACTCCAGCGCCTTGTTTCGCCAGGCGCGTTCTAAACCATCGTCGGTTTGTACGGCGAGTAAAACCCTTTCCGGGCGGCCGTCAATGTTCAGAGAAAGAACCGTGCCTTTAGGGGCGTTCGACACCAGCGCGCAGTACTCACCTTCACTTAGCTGAAACGCATCGGCCGGGATATTCGGCCCATGTAAATCCGAGTGGTAGAAGCCAGAAGTTGCGGGAGAAAAATAATACATAGTCAATACCCTATCCCGATGGTGCGCGCGGAAATGGAGACACCCGGATAATCAGGACAGCGTACGTTGATGCCCACGCGCGGATTCACCGTTGAAACACCGTTCCACGTCAAAAACGTTGCTGTTGATGTACCTTCATGTGTGGCAACTGCAAGAAACAACGCATTGGGAAATGCCAGCGGCCACATATTCAGATCGCCACAATTGTTGTTGCCCGACTGACTGGCACTGCCGTTAATCCACTGGATGATCAATCCACCCATCCAGGAAGGAAAAACGATGTAGCCTGAAATCCCCAGCCTCACCATGAAGCCAAGTCTGAGTTTTTTCGGCGTCACAATAGTCGTGTCACTTACGCCAGCATTAACCTCTGCCTGAGAGGCGACTTTTGCTGTGCCAACGATGGACTCTGTTGCCTGCTGGATCTTTTTCGCAATGGATTGGAATACGCGCAACGGGGTCATCAATTTGGTAGCACTGGCACCAGACTCCGCGTCCTCCTGTCCAGCCAGGCTGTCACTGTATTTTTTCGAGATTAGCGTATTGATTGCTGCTCTTAGCTGAGTGTTATCAGCTTCGTCCGCGACCGCCCCCGAGCTTTTGATGACTTCAAGAATTTCCTGCGTGACGCTGTTGCCCCAAGTTGCCGGAATTAATGACCCCGGTGTTCCAGTCACGGGGTTTTCATCGACAAAACCGCCGTTGACCAGGCCAACGCCGGGGATACTTTTTGGATAGTCCACTGTACATTTCCTTATGTACTAATCAGTTGACGACGGAGGCGCCGGGGATCACCGGCCAACTCACTTCTTGCGGAAAACCGGGCTGCTTTTCGATGCGATTGAGCTCGACGCTGTAGAGCTTCCACTCGAGCAGGAGCAGCTGTTCGTCATGACTGGCGTCGCCAATGTCTTCGGCGTATTGCAGAGGCGCGATGCGCAGGACTGCTTCGCGTAGCAGCGTGTCGCGCTTGACGAGAACGACACGTTTGAGATCGGCCAATTGCGCGGCTTGATCGATCTGCCACGCATTATCGACCCACGCATGAAATCCGCCCGGCCATGGCAGCTTGGTGAAGCCTTCGGGTATATCGCCCAACGCTGTCCAGACTTCTCGAATGCCCGTATTGGTGCGATAAACGTCACCGCGTAAATCGAGCTTTTGTTGCAGAGACCCGTTGTCATATGCCCACGCATATCCGCTCGGGGCCGGCGACAGTTCGATACTCAATGTCACAGCGTTACTCGGCAATTGCACACCGATACCCGGCACAAGGGGGAACTCGACAGGCCCGGTCAGTGCGCCGCTGTCGTCTATCAAATAATTGAACATATTTACCTCAAATCAGTTTGATACGAGCGGGGTAGGCAATATTTCGCGGGCGGGTTTCACCCGCGAAATTGCCGATATTGCCAATGTAGGTGTCCGAGTCGAATGCAGGGTTAGGATAGGTAGTTGCGACTGTCGTGGTAGTCGGTGAAAAGTTGACGTTGGTGCCAACGTCCCACACCGGATCCGGAATCGCCGGGGCAGGCTTGAAAGAAGCGCCTGTGCCAGTCGGTAGATAGTGGTTATGACTTTGCAAGGCATGTGTTTGCAGACTGCCGGCCAACCGCCCGGCATCAACGTTTCTGGTTTCACTCAGTACCCGCAAAAACTCGCCGCGAATTTCGGGAATTCGAAAGTTCGAGGAACCATCTCCACTGGTCCAACCTCCTTCCCTTCCCGTTCTCCCGGCCTCAGTGGTCAACGCACCGGATGACTGGGCAAAATCCCACAGCCAAGGCCACTCAGCACGTTTGAACAGATCGCCATTGGGAACGCCATAACCTCCGGGGTTAAGCACCGTGGTGGTTTCAAAAAACGGCCTCCCCAAGGCAGTGCTGTCAAAGCGACCGACCGGCCACCAGCCTCCCGCACCATCACTGCGTAAATGCCACCAGTCACCACCGCCCATCAGTGCGAAAAATGGATAGCCACTCGGTGAAAGATGTGTGTGAAAACGGACGCGGTCAGTGCCGGATGCCTGGATCACCAAGCGATTACCGCTGTTGTCCACACGACGAACAATCACATCGCGCACACCGAGTGAGACGTCAGCCGGCGGCAACAGCACGGTCAGCGGAGTCGGGCTCGCGTCGATCAGCACGAGACCGAGTTCTTGCTCGGTCAGCGTTTTGGAAGCAGCAAGTCGAGTGATGACCGAACGCATCGGGCTGGCATTACCGACTATCAACTGAATCGCCTTGAACAACTGGCTGTTATCCGCTTCCGAAGCCACCAACCCACTGCCGCTGATCACACTCAGGATCTCCTGAGTCACGCTGTTGCCCCACACCGCCGGAATCAACGAACCCGGCGTGCCCGCCACCGGGTTTTCATCGACGAAGCGGCCATCGACAAGGCCGACGCTGGGGATGCTTTTTGGGTAATCCATAACTGTTCGTTCCTCTGAAATAACAAATGAGCCGCGTCCCGAGCGCTGCCACTGCAACCTCGTCCGCGGTCTTTTACTGAAAACAAAAAGCCCACGGTGAAGTGGGCTTGCGTGAGGCAGATTGGTGTCTCAGGTGGCCTGTGCGCTGACCAGTTCGCGGATCGACGCAATCGCTTCATCGGCGGCGCTGCGCGCCAGATCGATGTTGCCCTTGGTCGCTTGCGCGCGGATCTGCGTTTTGGCCTTCAGGCGCAAGGTGCGCAGAGCCAGCAGGTGATCGGTAAGTTGCTCGGCTTTACCGAGGATCTGCTCGGCCGCCTGTTTCGCCGTGCGACCTTTGACTACCCACGCAGCGATCGACAGCGGTACTTCTTTTTTCGGGTAACCAGCGTCCTGATAAGCCTGGGCGTCGGCGGCAGCCTGGGCGTATTCCATGGCTTTGAGCGGGTCGCCGGCCAGTGCCGTGCGAGCGTTGTCGGCGGCTGCATCGACTTTGGTGCACAGGTGTTCAGTTTCCTGCTCGTCCAAAACACGTTTTTTATCAGCGCTCAGTACCCACTGTTCGCCATCCCAGTCGTGGGCAGTTGAAGGCTGGGGAACACGTAACTCGCCATCGAACTGGTGAAGTTCTTGAATAACGATCATCGAATAAGCTCCCACGAAAGCTGGACGTTCACGGCGTCAGAAAAGTTGATCGCGATACCAACGCTGTAGTCGGTGACTGGATGGCTCTTGATGCCCATGCTCAGCAATAATTCGTCACTGTCGGCAACCGATTGTCCAAGGTTGTGCTCAGCCTGATAGCACTGCCAGAGCGAGCGCAAATTGGCGTGATCGAAACTCGCAGTCAGACTGGAAACCGTAACGTCATTGACGATGTTGTTACTGAACAACACGCACGGTGCAACCGTGGCCGGGTTCCAGCCACCCGGGTTATTGGAGCTGCCGGCGATAATGGGCGACAGAAAGCAATAGTTGCCTCCGGCCCAACCAGTTGACGGAAAGGCAACCGTTGTCACTGCCGTCGACGACGGAGTCGGGTTACCAGCAACCAGACGAGCAGAACGTGCATGAGGATCAAGCGGAAGGAATATTGCCCCAGTGCCGTTGACGGTCTGTGTCCAGGTCAAGCGTGCCCTGTTGTAAATGGTGCGCACCGTAGGCACGGAACCCGGCGCACCGGTCACCACCCACGCCAGGCACATGTCCAGCGCCGTGGATTGGAATCCGCCACCGGTAGCACCGTTGAGTGCCCCTTTCAGTGACTCCGGCACCACGTCGTGGATGCCACCCCTTTGCATGTAGAACGTCAGCACACCACCGATGACCTGCGCACGCAGAAAGTAATGGCTGCTGGGCAGAAGATCCGCACTGCTCCAGGACGAAGTCACGAAAGTGCGTGAACGCCCCAATTGGCCGCTCACCACTTCCTGGCCAAGGCTGATAAACGTACCGGCAGAAATCGAAACTCTGCCACCGCTGGTGGATGCCGCAGCCGGACTGACTGGCAAACGACCATCGGAGGTGGCGACCGTCGGCAGCGGCAATGCCACTAAAGGCAAAGCCAGATCCTGATTCCAGCCCTTGGATGTTACGGACTGAATCGCCTGCAACAACTGATCGTATTTGTTTTCATCCGGCGCCAGATCCCCGGCCCTGATCACGTTAATGATTTCCTGCGTGACACTGTTGCCCCACTCCGCCGGAATCAACGAGCCCGGCGTTCCCATCAGCGGGTTCTCATCGACAAACTTCCCGTTCACCAACCCGGCGCTGGGCACACTGTTCGGATAATCCATCCCATCACTCCCTAGTCATAGTTGATGTGCACTTTGGTGTGCGCTGGCGCACTGCGGTGGATCAGGCATTCCAGCGCCGAGCCCGGGTTTACGCCGAAGCGTTCGCCCCAGTAACTCGCCCCGAAACGTCGACCCAGCAGCAGCCGACCGCCGGTGTTGAGCGTCCACATGAACTGCGCTTCCCAGGTGCCGAAATGTGCCGAACCGAAACGCGCACGGCCCATGCGTGGGGCCTCGTGTTCGGTGATGCTGGCGTTGGGGTAGCCCTGGCTTTTGGCGATTTCGAGGTAGTAACCGACGGCCTGACTGCCGACCGCGAGCAAGCGCCGGCGAACGGCGAGACGGCGGTCGTCGAACAGCGGCTCCGCGCCAAGGCAAGGGTCGGGCAAGTTCATCACCCGCTCCCAGTCCGGCACCAATTCACTGACGCCGGCCGGGTCCATTTCGTTGAGCAGATCGGCGGCGCGGGCGTCGAGGCGCGCCAGTTCGACGGCGACGCCTTGGAGTACTTCTTCAAGCTCCGGAACCCGTTCCGGGTCCCACGCGGGCCCCGAAGGCAGCAGTGCACGAAGTTGCGCCTGGTATTGCGCGGCAGTTCTTATGCCCCCCATACGCAACCTCCGAAGGTCAGCAGTTCGCTCTGGCCGGCAGGCACATCGGCGGCCGGTGCGGTGAGCGTGTGATCGAATTCGCCGCCAGCGCTGCTGATGGCTTCGCGAATGTGGCTGATCAGCAACGGCACGCCGAGATCGGCTTCACGGTTGTGCAAGTCGCGCAACTGCGCTTCGACGGCGGCACGTACGGCGGTGGTGTCCGGGTTGACGCTCTTGAAGCGATACACCACCGGCACTTGAATCGGCTTCTGCACATGCACTTCGGCGGTGACCGGGCGCAGCGGTTCGATGTAGTCCTGAACCTCGGTCAGTTGCTCGTCGTTGGGCACTGGTTGCGGATCGTCGTCACGCATGATGAACACCGTTACCGTGCCCGGGCCGAGCAAACCGCCACGGCACCAGGCGCGGGTTACGCCGGGCACTTCCAGCGCCCAGGTCTCGTAGTCATTGGCCGACCCGCCGTGCGGGATGACGCGATAGGAACGGATCACCCGCGAGCGCAGCGATTCCAGACTTTCGCGCGCCACACCACCGCTGAGTCCCGGCGCCAGGACCACAAAACTGTTGCCAACGATGCCGGCAATCGGCTGCACCGGGGTCAATGCCAGACCGGCATCGGCGTTACCCAAACTGCCGGCATCCAGCGCGGCAATGGTCGTGGTGTTGATGCCGTTGGCGGTGGTGCGCGCCGTGGTCACTTTGTACGTGCGACCGTCGTTCGTTTGCAGCAGCGTGTCCACGTCCAGCACCGCACCGGCCGTTGCTGTAAAACTGACGCTGCCGCTGGCCACTTGCGCGGGTTTGCGCGGCTGGTTCAGACGCAGGGCGGCGATGCGTTCCAGGGTCGACTCGTCGGCCTTGTCCGGCAGGATCTGCTCGGCGATCCAGTCGAGATAACCATACAGGCCATAAGCGGCACCGCCCAAGGTGCGGGCCAGCACTTGCGCATCGGACTGGCGCAGCGAATCGCCGGCCAGGTCGCTTTGGGTGCGCTTGATCAGCACCGGCAGCGAAGGGGTTTCAAACGGCATAGATCACCTGCCAACTGTTATCGGGGTTGATGTCCAGACGTTCACCGTCGGCCAGGGTCAGGACCGTGCGCAGGTTCAGGCGCTGGGCGTCGAGGCGTTCGCTGATGATGTCGATGGCGCTGCAATGGCCGTCGTCGATCAGCCATTGCAAGGCTTCGCGGGCATAAAACTCGGCGTCCATCTGGGTCTGTCGGGTCAATTTGACCCGGCGCAACTGCCACAGGCGTGAGCCGATGCGATCGTCGGCAACGGTAGGAAAAGTGTCGCCCCACCAGCCGTAGCGCTCTTCGTCGTCGAGGGCGTCGTCATCGGCGGCGCGGCGCCAGCTAAACAGGCTGATAAGCACGGCGCGGGTCAGCGCGGCGTGGAGGTTCTGGCTGATAAACATCACTGGCCTCCTGCCGGTGCGCCGGTCTGGCCGTTGCCGGCCTGCACGCCAACGTGCACGTGTTTGATCTGGCTGATGCCGCCGGCGAGTTGATCGCCGGTGGACACGATCTTGCCGGTCTGGTTGATCACCGGCGTATCGAAGTTCACAGCGGTACTGGCGCGGATGTTCAGCGTGGCGGTTTCGATGTCGATGATCCGCCCACGCTTGAAATGGATTTTGTCGCCCTCGTCGGTGTAGATCGCCACCTCGCCGCTGGCCAGCGATTGCAAGCGATAGCGGCGATCGGCGACCACCAGGGCGATAGCGTGGGAACGGTCACCGCCCAGAAATGTGACGACACCTTCGGCGCCCGCCAGCGGGTTGCTGGTGAAGCCGTAAGGTTCGAAGTGCTCGAGGTCATCGTTGACTTCGCCGGCGGTGAGGCGCATTTGCAGCGATTGCAGCTTGGATGCCGAATTGGCGAGCACGACAGTGCCGCGCGCCAGGAGGCGTGTCAGTAGGCTCATTTTGGGTTCCTGTGAGAACGGGGCCGACGCCAAAAGATCGCAGCCTTCGGCAGCTCCTACAGCTGTAAATCGGGCCCCTGTAGGAGCTGCCGAAGGCTGCGATCTTTTGAGGGGCTATGAGGTCTTTTGGGGGGGCGAAGGATCAGGATCGAAGGTATGCGGCGGCGCAACCTGCAGGGTTGTCACCGAGCCCTGTGCCGACAACGCATACGTCACTTTGGAGATCAGCATGTCGCCATCGAACCCGAGCACCGGATCCTTGACCTTCACCAGCGTGTTGTGACGCCACAGATCGCCGTTGGCCTGGCGCCAGCCCTGCACCTGATAGGTGGTGGTTTGCGCCCGCCCCATGCGGGTGGCGCTTTCCCATTGGGCACGTTGTTGCGCCAGCTCAAACGTCAGCGCGGTGCCTTCGTTGATGATCGTAGTGCGTCGACGTTTGAAGCTCAGGTCGGCCGCCGTCGATTCAACTTCGCTGACGGCCGCCCCGCTCTTCTTGTCAGAGCCTTTTTGCTGACCGATCACCCGGTATTCGGAAAACACCTGGCTGTAATCCATCGCCGCGTTGGCCGACAGGATGTTTTTGCCCAGCTCCAGTGCATCGCTGGCGCGCCCGCCACTGCCGGGCTTGGCCAGTACCAGCCGGCCTTGCTCGTCATCGGTGGAAAACACCCGGAACAACGAGAGCAAACGGTCGATCGACTGGAACACCGTTTCACCCGGCACAATCGTGTGCTTGGCCAGCCGCGAGGTCTCGGGAATTTCGTTGACCACCGTCAGCGAATACTCCATCGCCAACGCCTGGACGATGCTCAGCAACGGTTGCTCCTGCCATTGATTGGGCCGATTGGTGGCGGCGCAATCGACCAGGTCCTGAGTCTTGGAACTGCCCTCGACACTCAGGCTGATCTGCCGACCGTCGTAGGTAATGGGCGCCTTGAACACGTAACCGGTGAGGACCAGATCCTTGCCGATCTTCACTTCGCACGGGTCGCCGGGCTTGATCCGCTGATCAACCGTCTGCCCCGGCCATTGCCAGGTGATGTCGAGTTTGAAGGTGCGAAACTGGCGCTCCAGATCAGCCGTGATTTGCACGCTTTTCCAGCCGCCGTACTCCATGTCGTTGACTATCAACGTAACGCGGTTGTCCATCTCGCTCATGGTTCACTCCCCGGAGACTTTCACGTCGTTGGGCGAGAAGCCCGGATGAGATATCCCGTTACGCTGAGTCACTTCGGTCACCCGAGTTGCATCGCCAAATTGCTTGTAGGCCACGACCACCGCCGGAAAGCTCTCCTGAAAGGATTTGTTGACTTGCCGCACACCGGACGACGCCACAGCCTTGAGATGCGCAATCAGCGCCTCTTTCACATCGCTGATGGCCTGGAAGTGCGCGGGGTCGGCCTTGTCCAGCATTGGATTGATCGCCACGGCCACGGCGTCACGCAGAGCCTGCATGTCGTCACTGACCGGGACTTCCTGCCGGGCCACCGGGCTCGTCGCCTGTTGGCCTACCGATGGCGTCGATTGCAGCTTGACCGGGGTGGTCGCTACCGGCATCGATGCCACCCATTGCGCAACTTTGACCAGCATTGTGTCCTGCACCAGATCCGCCATGGCTTGCGCCGCCGCGGTGGTGTCCTTGCCGGTGGTGAGCTTCGGTGCATCGGCCTTGCGGATGGCTTCGAGTTGTTGCGACACGTCGGCAATCACGCCACGGTAGCCCTCCTTCGCGAACGCCTTCAGCTCCTTGATATCGCCGAGCAAACCCTTGAACTCCGCCGCCACTTCCTTGGGCAATTCCTTGACGGCTTTGACCAGTTCGGTGATCTGTTTGTATTGCTCGATCAGCGGTTTGAGCTGTTCCTTGATCACCTCATAAACCCCGGTCAGGCTGTTGCGCAGATTGGCGATACCGATCCGCGCAGCCTTGATCAAGGTCATCGCCTGTTCGAAGCGTGCCACCGCAGAACCGAGCAAAGTGTCGGCCTTGGCCAGCAAGACTTTCTGCGTACTGACGGTTGCCGTCGGAAACGGCAACGGCTGATCGGGATAGAACTTCAGCGCGAACGTAACCAACCCACCGTCCTGGCGGGTGTGGGTCATGTCGCACTCGCCAACCTTGACTTGCACGCGTCCGAGCCATGGATGCACCAGCTCACCGCTGCCCGCCTCCAGCGCCTTGAGCAGCTTGTCGCGCTGCTCCAGGCAATCGGCACCGACGATAAATGCCGTCAGATCGTGGGTCTTGGCCTGCTGGCCGAGGTCCTCGAAAAACGGCAGGTCACGCTGCGGATACTCGTGCAACTGACCTTTGCGACCGACCGGGGTTTTCGCCTGATCGATCCAGAACCCGACACCGCGAAAGGATGCCGGCAACAAGCGGTCACGCCAGTTCATTGGAACCTCCTGCCGACAGTGAGCGATAGCCGATGCGCGACGACAGCGCCAGGCCCGGTTGATTGGTTTGCGGTTGATCGGTGCGCAGCCCGGCCGGCGCGTTTTCGAAGCGCACGGTGAGGCCGCCCTCGAGTTGCGTGCGGTTGTTGGCGGCGCTTTGCTGGATCAGCGTGTTGGAGGTTTGTGACAGTGAGCCGGCCTGCAATGCAGGTTTTTCCAGCGAGTTGGCGGGGCCCGACAATACGTTTTCCTGAGGCTCGCTATTGCTGCCAAAGAACGCCGGTGCCAGTTCCCCCTTGCCTTCCTTATTGGTTTTTTTCTGGGCTTCAGACAGCCCTTCGATCTTGCCGGTAATCTTGGTGATAAACCCGCCGAAACTGCCACCTAGCATTTCCCTGATCGGCGCCATGTACGCCTCGATCTTGTCCGCAAACTCACGGATACGGTCGGTCAACGGTGACCACTTCAAGTCAAACATCTCCAGCGGTGAACCCATGAACGGCAAGCCGAAAATGGCTCCCAGCGCCATCATCACGGCGCGAATGGATTCTGTTTTCTCGGCGAAGAACGCAGGCACCATCCCCCAGAGCTCATTGATTCTGTCCATCGGAACGTAGTCGTTGAATATGCTGCGCAACGCTTCTTTGAGCGGCACAACCAGCGCCGATAGCAAATCCCAGATGGCCGCGAACAACCCGGCGACCGGTCCCCAGTTATTCACAATGAGGCCTTGCGGCGTCCAGCCAAAAACCTCCTTGATAGCCGCGAAGGTCGAGGCCACGTTCTCCTGGATACGCCCGAAAATCGCCGCGAATATCGGGGTGATGATTCCCCAGTTATTCACGATCAGACCTGCGGGGGTCCAGGCAAAAAGGGATTTGTAGAACTCGATGACGGGCACCGCAACAGCCTTGACGCCCTCCCAGAACGACGAGAAAAACTCAGTGACCGGCCCCCAATTGCTGATCACCTGGCCCAGTGGCGTATAGCTGAACATCGTCTTGAAAAACTCGGCCATCGGCATGACTACCGGAGCAATTTTTTGCCAGAGCCCCATGAAGAAGGTCGAGATCGGCTTCCAGTAAGCCACGATCAAACCCGCCGCCAATGCAATGCCCGTGGCAATCAGCATGATGGGGTTAGCCTTCATGACCATGCTCATCACGTCGAACACCTGGGTCGCACCCGCCACGGCGGTTTGCATCGCCGAGAAGGCGATAGCCCCAGCCGCCAAACCTTGCACCAGCTCAGGGTTATCGGCGAGCAAGCTGCCGACCCCCTTGAGCAGCGGCTCCATTCCTATCACCACCGCACCGACTGCCGGCACCAGCGCAGCATTCACCGCTGTGGAAACCTTTTCCATCGACGCACTGAACACGTTCATGTTCTGCGCAGCGACTTTCGGTGCGGCGGGCAGGTCGACAGTTTTTGCCGTTGCGCTGACCTCGGTCAGTTGGCCCTGAAACGCCGCCGCCGACTTGATCCCGTCCACGAACGGCGTAATCACGCTGCCGCCCTTGAACAGACCACTGATGTCCAGTTTGCCGAGGCCGGTCTGCTCGAGGTTTTTCTTGAAGCTCTCGACATTGGCCCGAAGGGCGCCAAGTTTGGGCGACAGTTCATCGATGCCCGTGATCAGCACCGGAGTTTTCACTTTCTTTTCTTCGTCTGCCATCACTGCACCTGCTGCATCGCATTGATCCGTTGCGCGTGCTCCAGCGATTCGCGGAGCACATCCAGTGGCCTGGCCATCATCTGTTCGGGGTCAACCTTCCAGAACCAGGCCAGGTCATAGGCGACTGCGATCAGGTCGGTGATGGCGCCGACGCCGCACTCATGAAAAAACTCGCAACAGCCCAGCTCAGCGCATTGAGGTCAGCCAGATCCAACTGGTTGACCGACGACGGCGGAATGCCGGCGCACACGGCGATGTATTTGGCCGCGACGTCCATGTCGAGGCTGACCTCTTCGCTCTTGTCGATCTTGTACGGCAACGCCTTGATCGCTCGCACTTCCTGCACCGTCGGACGGCGCAGGACGAGTTCGGTCAGAGGCTCGCCGTGAGCTTCGATCGCAACTTGAAGCTTCACGGCGCCGCTCATTGCCAGGTCCCCTTGATGCCTTCGAATTTCAGTTCGATGGTGGCGTCATCGCCTTTGGAGACCGGCTCTTCGACCAGATAAGCGCCGGCCAGCACGTAGACTTTGCCGTTGCTGAATTCGCAGGTGACGGTGATATCGGTGCCTTCGATCAGCTTCTTCAGCGGGAAGTCGGCGGTGTGCAGCGCGGTCACTTTGAACGACGGTGCGATGTCGGTTTCCTTGTAGAAACCGGGTACGACGGTTTCGCGTTTGACCGCCATCAACGGGGCTTCACAGCCGCCATTGATAGTCAGTTGTGCGCCGTCGACCTTGACGTAGCAAGTGCCTGCAATCAGTTGACCCATGGTGTTACTCCCTTCAATAAAAAAGCCCACGCGAGGTGGGCTGAATGCTTGACGTCGAACGCTGCGATCAAGCCGCGTCGTCGTATTGCAGGCGGAATTGGTTGAGCAGTGCGAACACGCGCAGACCGTTGATGTAATCCGGCGGGAACAGCACGTTCACGCGGCTCGGGTCCTGCACGTCGCGCTCGACGATCAGGTGCTCGGCGAACAGCTCGGCGTTCTCGACGTGGCCTTCCAGTTCGAGCTTGGCGTACTGGGCGATCAACTCACCGCGGATGGTGCTCGGGGTGACGATGGGCTGGCCGGCACCGAAACGGGTGCCGTCGGAAGCCAGTTTGTGCCGGCCGTATTTGCTGGTGATCACGCTTTGCAGACGACGCACGATGAACGCCGACTGGTGCATGGTTTCGCTGTCCAGGTAGGAGTTGTCAGCCTGGCCGTAAGCGTTTTTCTGGTAGGTGGTGATCGAGCGCTGGATGCGCACGTAGCCGCCTTCGTAGTACGCGGTGGCGATGCCGTAGTTGAGCAGCGACTGACGCTCGGTCAGGGTGAAGCGCTCGCTCGCCGGCGCCGGATCGACACCCGGCAGGCTGCCGCTTTGCGTCGGACGGCTGGCGTCGGCGGAGATGAACACCGAGGTGCGTGCAGCCAGTGCGGCGGCTTGTACCCAGACCGGTTGCGGAACGCCCGGTTCCAGCGCCTGAATGGTCATGTGCTGATCGTTGCGCGCCTGGCCTGCAGCGACCAGAGTGCCGACGGTGCCGCGTTTGGCGCTGTAGACGTGACCGAACAGTTGCTTGGCCCACGACCAGCGACCGGTGCTGTCATCCATGACCGCTTGCCAGGTGTTGAGGGTGGCCAGATCCGACCACGGCAGTGCGATGAACTCGAACGGCTCGTCGCCCAGTGCCGCGACAGCAGCGATCTGATCGGGCACGCCGGCGCCACCGGTCATGGCGGTGATTGCGCTGGTCAGGCCGGCCGGGGTTTCTTCGCCGTTGCTCTTGCCCAGGCGATTGAATTGCAGGCTGATGTCATTGCCGCTGTCGCCAGTCCATTTGGCAGACAGGGTGACCACACCGTCGGCCGCTGCCGCACTCACAGGGAGATCGGCACTGGCATTGATTTTCTGCGCCAGCGCAGTGGCTGCCTGAGCAGCGGTTGCACCGTTTACCACGGTGGCTTGCACACGCACGCCGCCAACATACAGGTTGAGCAGACCCGCCTGAGTCGCGGTGCCGGTCAGGGTCAGCACGCCTTTGGCGACGGCGCCTTCAGCGTTGTGCAGCGGCAGGCACCAGATCTCGCCGATCGGGTCAGCCTTGCGGAAGGTCTCGTACATCGAGGCGAGCATCGAGCCCTGACCACCAATGCTTTTCGCCAGTGCAATGCTGGAGACCAGCACCAGTTTGCCGACCTCGCTCGGGGCGACGTTATCGTTGACCTGAGCGACGATCAAACGGCGCATGGTCGAGCTCGCGCTATTGGCGGCCGAGTTGTCCATTTCGGCATAGAACAGCGGTACACGAATGTCCGCGGGGATGTTGCTGAATCCGATCGCCATTATTTGGCTCCCTGTGGTTTAGCCGCTTTTGCGGTTTTGAGTGTGATATCGCCGTCGGCCAGACGTCGGCGCCACCAGGCGCTGTCCAGCACTTCACGGCCTTCGAGGGGCAGCAGATCGCCCGCCTCCGGGTCAGGTACGGCGCGGCCAGCGGCCGGCAGCACGGTGATGCGATTGCTCATGGGGTTACCTCAGAAGAGAAAGTCATTTCCACGCGCCCATCGGGGCCCGGGCGTTTCAGGTTGGGGTCGGCGGGGTCGATCGCATCGACTCGCACGGTGGCCCCGGTAAAGGACGACAAACCGTCCAGTTCACGTTCGTGCCAGCTCTGCGCAGGTTGACCGGGCAGGTTGCGACCGAGCTGGAACTCGGCAAAAAAGCGCAACCGGTAAAACACGCGGCTGCTGTTGATCGAGACCATTTCGCCGCCGTCATAAACGATGGCGTTGTAGTCGTTGTCAGGCTTGAACCCCACCAGCGCGCGCCACAGTTCGCCGCGCAGGTCGTGCAACAGATTCAGCGCTTTTGTAGCGTCGGTGGCATCAAGCACGAGGACGATTTCGAAGCGGTCGCGGATCGGTTGAGTGATGAGGTTTTGTGCGGTGCTGCTACTGGCCACATCGGCCAGTGGCAGCACGTGGGCCGAAGGTGTCGGCAGGTCGGGATTGCCTTGCAGCAATACCAGATCGACGCCTACCGCAATGTGACTGGCCAGGCTGGGGCATTGCGCACGCAACTGCGTGAGGATCGGGGTGATCTTCATGAGGGTGTTCCAGAGTCGAGTGAAATGCGGTCTGCAGAACACTGCAAGAACCTGTGGGAGCGGGCTTGCCCGCGATGGCGGTGTGTCAGCCAGCATCTCTTTCGAATGTGCCGGCCTCTTCGCGGGCAAGCCCGCTCCCACAGAAATCTCCATCTCTGCGAGAAAGGTGTTAATCAGTCCTTGTCTTCAGCTTTGGGATCGAGGCAAGTCGCATCGATCAAACAGCGATAGCTGTTCTCGCGATTGCCGCTGGCAGTGACCTTGTCGATCGACCAGCGCCCACGCATGAAGTCCGGCCATGTGTCGTCGAGCAGCACAAGGCCTTCGGCAGCCAGCCTTGGATCACCCGGGCAGGTGATTTTCACCTTGTACTTGTGCCGCAACATCTTGCGCACTTCGCCTTCGCCGACGGCGATGGCATCCGCTTCATTGGGTTGCTTCTGGCGGATAGTCTTGAACGGTGCAAGCCCCGTTTCGATCCAGCGCAATACGCCTGTAGCCGCATCCACAAAACAGGTCTTGCAGCCTTTGGCCTGCTCGCGGGCGGATTCCTCCAGCGTGGCGCTGATGAAGGCATGATCGCCGGGCCGGTTGTTGCTGGTGACTGACAAGATGACGTTGGGCAAAATTTTGCCCGACAGTGACTTGGTCTGACCGGGCCGCGCCAGCACGTACACATCGTCGTAGGGTTTGGCGATCACGTTGTACTTTTTGGCCAGGCGCGTCAGGAATCCCATGTCGGTTTCGTTGGACTGGTCGACGTGGGCGATTTTGATCAACGAAACTTCAGGTGCAACACGCGGTGAAAAGCCGTGTCGCAACACCAGTTCGCGAAACAATCCACCCAGCGTCGTTGGCCCGTGACTGGCGGTTCGGCGCTGCTTGAAGCCGGTTTCATCATCCTTGCTGAACGGCGCCGCAGTGGCCACCAGGGTCAGGCGAAACGGGAACAGGGTCGGTGTCAGGCGCGTCACTTTGAACTGCCCCTTGTCAACCATTCCCGATTCCAGATAACCGACCTCCAGGCCGATTTTCCCGCCCAGGTTCGGTAACCCTTCGAGGCCTTCAAGATCGATCGTCAACGTGAGTTGATCGGACTCGAAACCGGCCGCATCGATGTGTTTCCAACTGATCAGCCGTTGATTAAGCAGGACCGCATTGGCCCCGTAGATTTTTACTGCCGGGGTAAAACCGAGTGCCATGCAGCCTCCTTAATCCCAGGCCGTGAGCGCTTTGACCGCGGCCGCTTTCGTCTCCAGTTCCGGCAGTACGACCCACACGCCCGCGGGCAGGATCGGACCGTATTCGGCCAGGGTCGGGTTGAGTTTCCACAGCGCCTCTTCGGCGGCGTCATCGCTGCGACCGGTTTCGCGGTAGAGCAGCAGATTCACCGAATCACCGGCCACGCTTCGAACCTTACGCATTGTTGAACTCCGATAATCCGAGGGTCCACTTGATCAACATCGCGGTGCCGTCATCGATGACCTCGCTCTGGTTTTCATCGATGCTGTTGATCCGCCACAGGCCCCAGTTACGACCGATACCGTCAATCAACGGCAGCGGCACCCGCAGGGCCTGAAGCGCACGCAGTTCATCAAGGCGCTCCATGGCGACGGCGTACATCGAGGTGCCGCTGATGGTCAGGGTTTCCGGCTTTTGCCCGGTCTGGCTGGACTTGGGTTTACTGGTGAGGATTGGCAGTTCCGTCCAGCCGCCATCGGATTTTCGCGCCAGCGTGCTGTAGGCGAAGTTTCGCGACAGGCCGAAGATGAAACTGCCCAGTGCCATTTGTTGTTTCATCAGGCGACTCCATCGGTCAGGGCTGCGTCACGGCGGGTGGCGAGGGGGTTGGTCGGCATGATCTGGCCCAACTGGCTCATCGTCGTTTGCACCACCAGATTGGCCAGTGTCTGAGCGCTGGCCTGATCCTGCCCATTGATGTGAATGGTCGAGTTGAGCGTGACAGGCTGATTCGCGACGGTGGCCGCAGGCGTCGCCGCGACTGCGGTCAGTTCTTTACTGACCTGCGCAGGTGAATCAAGCCGATCGACTTGAGCCCCTAGCTTGTCGCCCAGCGAAGCACCGATCTCAGCGCCGGCCATGCTTCCGAGCCAACCGCCGACCATGGTGCCCACACCCGGCAGAATCAAAGTGCCGATCGCCGCTCCGATGGCTGCGCCGGCAGAAGCCCCGGCCAACGAGGCGCCGGACGACACGACCGAGCGGGTGTCCCCTTTCATCACGCCAGTGACCATTTCATAACCGGCGCTGAGCAGGCGCAGTGGTGGTGCTTTTTTGGCGACTAACCTGCCTGCCTTGGCGTAGGACCCTGACAACGGTGCTGCGCGCATTGAACTGGCGTTCGATGAACCGGCGAATGCCGTCATGCTGCCGGGCCAGGGTCCGGGTGCGCTGATCACAGGTCTGGGAGCAACAAAATCGCCGGGGCTCAGCAAGGGCCGATTGGCGTCCTTGCCTTGAATCCTGGATTTGATGCGGACCCGGCGAGGTCTCAGCCCACCCCGTCTGCCGGAGGTCCCTGTGGAGCCCGGCTTATCCGTTGAACGTTTGTCCTTGGGGGCTTTGGATGTGTCAGGGGAGGTGTCAGGCTTGATATCGGCAACATCGACATCGGCGATCCACTTGCCAAGCCCCGCGGGTAATCTGGCCGCCGCGGACTTCACAAGCTTTCCCGTAAAGTTGTCAAACGCCTTGGCCAGCAATGCCCCCACCATCGACGTAATGCCCGCCGCCGCAAGTGCCAGGGCCGTCGCTACTTTCGGATTCGCTTCGGCTTTGTCCGCCATCAAGTTCATGCTGGCGGTGAGCCAATCCGGCATTTGCACATTCGGGGCCACGGCTTTCGTCAGCCGAATTTTGCTGGCTTCGTATGCGTCCGGGCTTTGTTGTACGCTGCCCCCTGCCGCATCAGCTGACCTTTGCACCGCACCCTTGTATTGCGGCTCAAGGCTTTGCGTCGGTCCTTGGAGGGGAAGCGGTGAGAACGCCTTTCCGTCAGCCGATGGTTGTGCCATCAACTGATGTAAGCCCTCACTACCGCCGGATAACTTCTTCAGCAACTCGGTCTGTGGATCGAGCGGTTTTTTAGCCGTCAGCAGTGCAAACGTCTGGCCGACGTCCTGCGGTTTTTCCAGCAGTTTGCTTACGCCTTCATCGCCGTTGAACAGCGTTTTGAGCAGTGCGGCCTGTTGGCTGGCCGGCTGTTTCTTCAGCGCCTCCAAAGTCCTGAAAAGGGTTTGCGGCACATCATCGGTCAGTTTGTCTGGCTGAAGTCCAAGTGTTGCCCAGGCCGCGCGCTCATCAGCGGTGCCTTTGGCGCCCTTCGCCAGCGCCGCGCTAATGCTTTTCACCGAGGCGCTGGCAGTTGCCTTGTCCACATCGGCATTGAGCAGAGAGGCTGCCAGTGCGGCCAATTGCTCGGGCGCAATACCCGCTGCAACGCCTGCCTCGCCAGAACTCTGCACCACTGAGCCAATTTCGGCTGCCGTTGCTTTCGGCGAGTATTTCCCGAGATGACTGGTGGCATCGGCCAGATTCTGACTTTGTGCACGATCCAGTTTGAGCGAGGTTCGCCATGCGGCCAGCATTTCCCCTGCAGCCTTGAGTTCAATGCCAAACGCTGTCGCATTCGTCGCGGCATCGCGACCGAAATCAAGCAGTTCCTTTTCCTTCGCGTCGCCTGTGAGATTGGCGCCAACACCAGACTTGCCGGCTGCATACTCAACCTCGGCCAGGCTTACAGCGGTAGCGCCACTGCCGGCCATCGACTTTTCGCTGGCCAGTTCACGGTTGGCAATCTCCATGCTCTTGAGGTCGCTGCTCATCCCTGGCACTTGCTTGAGTCTGGCCATGGCCGTCTGAAGTGCCATGGCTGGCTGCATAGATGCGGGGGGTGGACGCTGCTCGATTGCAGCCGTGAGTTTTGACTTCGGCTCACTCGCCGCAACGGCTGCTGGAGCCGCTAAATTGAACTTCGCAAGCGATTGCAGCGCGGCCATAACATCCCGCAGTCTGACCTGTTCCTTGATCAGCAGCCGAATATCCTGGCTCGCCGTCAAGACCGCCAACTTCAGTTCCGCCAGAGGTCTGGCCAGCGCATCGATTACCAACTGCCCACTTGCCGGGCCCGTGGCGTTATACCCTGCGCCGCCATTCATGGTGGTCAGCACGAGCGCATATTTGCTCTCTGCCATGCCGCTCTACTCCTGTTTCACGCCAAGGCGAGTGATCGCTATGTCGTAGCGGCGCAACGCCTTTTCGGCGTCCCATTCCAGAATTTCCGCCTCACTTACCGGGTAAATGAGCGGGACGATATCGAGGATTACTTCGATGTCGCGTTCCGAAAGTAGGCCGCCGGCTGGTTTAAAAAATCGTCTATGCGCACCTGCAACTGAGTCCAGTCAGGGACGGTCAACTGGGCCAGATCGGGGATCATCAGGCCGGTGCAATGGGCGGTGATGAATTCGGCGCGTTCCTTGGCCGTTTTCAGTTTCTTCATCACTTTGGTGGCGCGCAGTACTGGCATTTCCAGGCTCAGCGAGGTGACTGTGCGACCGGTGATGGCGAGCGGTTGCAGCAACTGCACCTGGTCGGGATCGGCGGATTTTTCCGCGTCTTCGACCTGGTCGAGAAAGTGCGACGCCGGACGGGTCGACATTTCGTGCACGTACTGAGCGATGCTCACAAAGTCCGGGCGCTTGAGCTGGTCGAGTTCCTTGACCGAGAGCCCGGTGGCCAGCAGCGCCAGTTCGAAGAACTGATCGTCTTCGTCATCGCCGGCACGTTCCAGCGCGTCTTTCTGCGCGGCGTAGAACAGCGGCTTGAGCTGGATCGTTTCGATCTGCGAGCCGTCGTCACCGGTAATCGGCGACAACAGGTCATGCTTGGGTGGCATCCACGACATGAATGAATTCCTTGGTGATTCTTGGGGGGTGTAGCCATTTCCTTGTAGGAGTGAGCCTGCTCGCGATAGCGGTGTTTCAGTCACATCGATATTGCATGTGCTGGCCTCATCGCGAGCAGGCTCACTCCTACAGGTTTTTGCGGTGTCGGGAGGGGTTACGGCATCAACACCGCACGCCGCGCATCGCCGAGGATGTCGACGCCGTTGAGCACAAACTTCTGCGTGCGCACGTCGATGTCGATCACCGGTACGCCGTTTTCCAGACGGTTGTAGGTGCGGCAGGACAGTTCCAGCGTGGTCAGGGCTTTGCCGCCCATCTTCACGGCATCTTCAGCCAGAGATTTCAGTTTGCCGCCGACTGTGTGGTAGGTGAACCAGGTGTTGCCGTCCTGATCCTGACCGGCTTCACGCACGTTCAGCAGGATGTCGTCGCCCAGCTTCACGCCCAACGCAAGCATGACTTCAGCGCCCATGCCTTGCAGTTTGAGCGTGGCGCCCAACGCTTTGGCACTCTTGGCCATTTCTTCAATGATGAAGCGGCCACCAGTCATGTTCTCCATCTCGAACTCAATCTTCGGCGGAGTAAATTCTTCTACGGTCGCCGACAGCGGCAAGCCTTGCAGGGTGGCCGCGATGGCCTGTCTTACGCGGTTGGTAAACATTAGAGAACGTCCTCCAGGAACTGCTCGATGATTTCATCGCGGGCGTTGAGTTGATAAACCATGTGTTCGTTCGGCGCGTAGCGGCCGTAGTCGATGACCACGTACCAGGTGCCGTTCTTGTACTTCTCGACGCTGTTGAGTTCCGGGTGCAGATACACGCTGCCGCCGGGAATGGTTTCGTCGGCAACCAGGGTTTGCAGCCAGTCGTTGATGCGCTTGACCTCTTGATCCATGAAGGACTTGGTCAGGTTCTTGGCCATGGCTTTCTGGCCAGCCTTCACCAACTTGCGACTGATCGCATCTTCAAGGCCGACGTAGCTGATGAACTTGCCGGTGATCGAACGGTTACCCAGCAGCGAGAAGCCGCCGAGCACGGTGCGGGCGTAGTAGCTGACGCCGTAGCGGTTGAGCAGATCGCCTTCGGTGGAGGTGTCGAGGATGTTGTATTCGACGACTCGCGAGACGTCTTCGGCGTAGGTCACCTGGTTGCCCGGGCTCTCCCACTGCTTGACCTTGGCCAGCGCGGCGATCGCCAGGCTGGAAGGCGACAGGAAGACGTTTTTCTTCGCCGCTTTGGAGTAAACGGCGGGCATGTTGTGCACCACCAGGCAACGGTCGAAACCGAGGTCGGCGCCGCCGAGTTCCTGGCTGTACAGAACCTGGTCAGCGACCGAAGCGTCCTTGCCATCCAGTACCACACGGGCCTTGATGCGCTTGCCGAACGAGGCGAACTCGCTGGCCACCGCTTTGGTGCCGGTGAAGCCCGGCGCGCCGATGATGGTCAGGTCTTCCGGGACACTGCCCAGCGCCGCCAGACCGAGCTTGCGGCCGGTCGCCGGCTCGACGCCGCCGATCACTGCGTTAACGGTATCGGCCGGGGTCGCACCCGCTTCGACGATCACGACATACACCGGCACCTTGACCACTTTGAGGATCTGGTAGACGGCGTGATACAGGGTGCCCTCTTCCGAACCGGTCGGATCGAGCAGTGCATGGGTGGTGAAGCTGTTGATGCGGAACGGTGCGTTGCGCGGAATCAGCGGATCAGCCTTTGGCGCGGTGCCGACCAGACCGATAACGTTGTCACCCAGGCCACCCATGGCCTCGGGGGATTCAGTGGCATTGACGGTAATGCCGTTGTGCTCGAAGTTCAGAACCTCAGCCATGTTTAGTCAGCCTTCTTGGCAGCGGCCTTTATGGCCTGAGTGGAGGGTGTTTTCAGTTCAAGTCGACCAGCGATGTGCAACGCACTCGCCTCGACGTCGAGCAGATCAAGGTCTTGACCGATGCTCGACCAGTGACCACCCCCGGTGGGGAATGGGACGAGCACGGTGTAGGTTTGGCGGGTTGCCATTTTTCGTTTCTCCATGAACGGGAAAGCCCCTCGGGGAGGGGCTTTGGCGGGTGTTGGTTTTTTTTGGCGGATAAGAAAACGCCCCGGGGTTCGGGGCGTTTATGGATGCGCGGAGACCGGCGTGTCCGTGGAAGAATCGGGCCAGCCGTCCACGAGCATTTGGTCTGTGTAAGTACCGGACTCAAATGCACTCAACAGGTCCAGCTCTCTGTCAAAACAGGCTTGGACGTGAGCCCGGACAGATCTGGCAATGTTCAGAATTTGCGCTGCGTCGAGCTGGACAAACCCATCCAGCGTTTTAAAGTTGCATCGGTACTCCGGGTCGAGAATCGCTGACAGTCCGGTACTGGCAATAAGTGCCTGACTGTCGCGAGTTGTTTCTATATTCAATCCCTCTACAGCGATACCGTGTGTTTCATGCAAGAACCGCGTTTGCGCGAACAGTTCGGGGTAATTCGGCTCCGCTATTGCGAAGGGTACTTTTACGACCTGTCCATCTAACAGCCTCCACTCACCCGTTTGATCGGTTCTGGTGGCGAGAAAAACTTCATCGCTCAGTTCGACCGCTTGTTCAGGAATGACTGAGTGAAGGGCCGAGTCATAACGTCCGGTCAACTCACCGGTTTCACTAAATGTTGCGAACTTCATAGCTAACCCTCGACTGGTTCTCTGCCTCAACGGCCGATAGCCAGAAAATAAAATTGTGCCGGGGTGGGGCCAATGTTGCGAATGGTCACGTTTGCCTTACTCTGAGCTCGAACCTGACCGATATAGGTCGAGCTCGTCGGCGCATCCACTGCAGCATTGGGATAAGTCGTAAACACTGCTGGCACAAACAACGGGAACGCTACCGGAAAGGCCTGGAGGTAATTTGCGCCGGATGCGATTGCGTTCGTCATACCCCACTGAATGATCAAACCTCCGAGCCACGTCGGAAATACAACGTAGCTACTGCCCAAGTTCTCAGAAATGCCAATTGAAAATCCCCAACGCATTTTTTTGGGAGTGACTACGGCTTTGTCATCAGTGCCCGCGTCTGCCTGGGCTTGGGTGGCGATTTTTGCTGTGCCCTGATTCAGTTCAGTCGCTTGCTGCGCCATTACAGCCAACGCAGCCAGGTCGATGTTTCCCTGATTGACAGACGCGTTCCAGGCTTTGATGCACCAAACGACAGCAATGTTGCGTGGACGTGTTTCAGAAGAGGTACGCGCTACCTTGGAGGCATCAAACGTAACGGCGTGATAAGCGTTTTTTTGGCTAACGGGATTCGGCGCAGTGTTCAGATTACTTTTTTCAAACGCACCACTTGCCGACGTGATGTCAAGATAGCCGTCAAAGACACCGGTTATATTTTGCAAAGTGTCAATTTGGTAACTGCCGACCGCGCGGTTACTGTCGACACCCCGCCCATGATCCCAACCACGCAAGAACTCCCCACGCGTCTCAGGCAAGCGGAAATTCCCAACACCCTCATCCCCCTTATTAAACTTGCCGCCCAAATAAGCGCTCAAGTCTGGGTAAGTCGCACTGCTCTTGACGCTGTTATCCAGCTCCAGAAAACCCGGCGGTGGTGCATCAACCGGGAACGCAACTATCGAACCCACCGGCAACGCCGACGCCTTGGCAATCAACGCTTCAACTTCAGCCTTGGTGTACGAATCCTTAATACCGAACCCGGCCAGCGTTTCGGGATTCGCACCAGCCGTCGCCCGGCCGTATTCGTCAACGGTCAGACTCTTGTAAGTACCGGCAGCAATCCCGGTGCGCCCTGCCAGCATCTTGAACGTCAGCGCCGTAGTCCCGAGGGTGATCGGCGCATTGGTAGTCAGGTGCCAGAGCGAATCACCGTTCGCCGTGCCCTCCTCCACCATGACCGTCAGGCCCGGCGTGACTTTGGCACTGGTGCTGGCATCGTTCGCTCGAACCCAGTCACCGTTGGCAACAATCCATAGGCCGTTGTCCTTGGCCAAAGTCTGGTTCGCCAGCAACACGCGATCACCGGCAATTACCGCCACACCGTCAATCTGCTGTGCGCCTTTCATCACCACGTTGCCAGTTGCAGCGATGCGCACCGACTGCTTGCCATCAAGTTTGCCGAGTTCTTCAGCCAGATAACTCATGACCCATGCACGAGTAGCCTTCACCACCGTGTCATCAATCAACAACGTCACCAGCGACGCGTTACTGGTCTCGAAAATCGAGCGGATGTAGAACTCTTTACCCGACCCCGAGTTGGCCAGAACCGGTTTGAACGACTCCGGATATTTGACGATGGCGTAGAGAACGCCAGTGTCCGTCCACAGCCCCGCTTCCCGCACATACCAACCGCCAACATCCGGCGGAATGGTCACTTCAGCAAGCAGCCAACTCGGATTTTTCTCGTCCTGGAACAGCGCATTGAGCGGCCCGCGCCAGACTTCGCGTTTGAGCGCGGTGGCGGTTGCGGCCGGGTTGTAGACCCCGCCCTCGCCGCCGTCACCGACGGAAATCTGCGTCAACTTGATCGGCGTGCCCGCGGCCTTGCACGCCGTTTCGTAGGCAATCCCTGCGTTGGTGAGCAGGGTGTAATAGTCAGCCATTCAGGCCCCCTGAGGATAAATAGTGGATGTTTCGACGGTGTACATGCCGGCAGCCATGAACGCCTCTCCCGAGGTTTCGAGCCCTTCGATGAACACCGGATAAACCGTGGTCAGTTCGCCGCAGAAGGTCGCGGCGCCGATGTAATGGCTGCCGAATGCGCTCAACCCGACCGACACCGACAGAATGTCCCGTTCGCTCTTGGCATCCGCCAGACGGCGGTCGAGACGAGCGTCGATTGCTGCGCTGTAGGGTTGGTCGCTGAAGGCGCGCACGGAAAAACTGTACGGCGCGCCGGGCGGTGTCTGTTCGTACCAGGCGCGAATTTCCGGGCGCAGTTGCAAACCCTTGGCGGCGTTCTCCAGCGCTTTGCGTGTGCCGGCCTGGCGCGCGGTGGGCCAGGCGAGTTCGACGGTCAGGCGCTTTTCCGCTTCCGGTGCAGTCGTGCTCCATTCGGCGACGCCACGATCGGCTGCCAGATACGGTAGAAACGCGACAGGCGTTTCGCTCGGATTCATCAGTTCGGGAAACGGCGGCGCGATGCGATCAAGCAATGCGCCGAAGCCCAGATCCAGCCCTCGCTCCAGTGCCGAACTGTTCGCCGGCAGCAACGTCGGGCGCTGAGTTTGATCGCTCATATGGTCAGCACCTCGACTTCGACCGCCGTGCAGTACGGCGCTTCAAACGCGCTGGTGATGATCGAATCCACCGGCTCAAGAATTTGCAGTTGCACGGCGCCGGCACTGTGCAACGTGTAGTCGATCCAGCTCGGATCGACCCGCCCTTCAAGGCGATGACAACTGTCGGCGTAGGCCTGCAATTGTTGTTGCGCAGCGACTTGGGTCAGGCCCGAATCGGGGCCAGAGTTGATCTTGGCGACGACACGGATTTTGTAGCGCTGAATGTCGGCAGCCTTGACCGTGACCCGATCTGTTTCCGGGCGAACATCGGGCCGGGCAAAGTGTTGGCGAACGCCGTTGAGCAATGCTTCGGAAGGCGTGCCGTCACCGTCGCGGGAAAGCACAGTGACCTGCACTTCGCCGGGCGCTGTGCGGCGGCCGTTACCATCCTTGACCTGCGCGGCGAGGCCGTCGGGGTTGAAGGTGTAAGTGACGTTCACCACACCCGCATCGGACGACTCGACTTTCACCGTCGGCCGCTCGCCGAGGGTGAACACTTCGCGGCGATACTGCATCCGCGAACCCGCCGCCGGGGCATGCGGCGCGAGGTAATAACGCAGCCGCGCATCGTCGTCGCTTTCATAAATCGCCGGCACCGCCGGGAAGGCTGCCGGATCGCCCGGATCGAGCAATTGCCGCTCCAGGCCCATGTCGGCCAGCCGTGCATCGAGATTGCTGCCGGTCGCCCACCACGCCAGCATCTGCTTGATGCGGGCGTTGTATTTGCGTTCGTGGGTTTGCAGCCGGACGCAAAACGCTTCAAGCGCAAGCGTCAGCAGTTCGCTTTCGTTTTCCAGGCTGCTCTTGAGTTTCGCTGCGCTGTCCGGTGCTCGGGCGCCAACGTATTCGACGACGAAGGTCTTGAACTCGGCGAGCAAATCTTCGAAGGCTTCGACGGTGATCAGCGAAGGTTCGGCCAATTGGTTCTGGCCGGGGATCAACATGCTCATGTCACTACCTCGAATGTCTGTTGACGGTTTTTCCAGGTGCCGGCGAAACGCAGCAACAGGCCGGCGCCCTGACGGCTGGCGACAATCACTTGCGGCTGAAAATCATCGATGCCGTTTTGCTTGTTGTAGAACGCTTGCGCCGCGTGGCTCTGGGCCAGAAGCAGCACGTCGTCACCGAGGTTCTGCCCCAGCAGCGTGGGGATCATCGAGCCATAGAGGGGCCTTTTTTGCCGAGTGCCCAGCGGCGTGGTCAGGGCCCGGGTCGCGCGCTGCACAAACTGCAGCCAGTCGTCGACCGTGGCCCCGCTGTCTCTGTCGATTCCGATCATGGGAGGCTCTTAGATCAGGGGCTTATGACACGGCCCTGGTGATCCACCAATGGGCCGCTGAAGTGAACGCCCGAAGCGTCGATGGTCAGGCCGACGGCGCCCAGTTGCAGGTTGATCACCTGCGGGGTCAGCGTCAGTCGCGCCGGGCCGATGCTCAGTTCAAGCGATTTACGAGACCCGTTGAAAGCCGCCGGGCCGTTAAGCCAATTCAGCGTGTGCGTGGCGTCGTCGTAAGCGCTTTCGCTGCCGTCCTGATGCACGCGGCGCGTCAGCGTCGGTATGGTCGAGGTGGGCGGAAAACGATCACTGTTCAAGCCGAACAAAGCCACGCTCTGTGCGCCGCTTTCACCGCTGCCGTAATTGAACAGCAGGCACTGCTCACCCACCGTCGGTATCCGCGATTCGCTTTGAGCGCCAGCGCTGGGGTTGAAGAACTTGATCGATGGCGTAAGCAATCCGCCGTGGCTGACCTTGCAGGTGTTGCTCGCGGCGTCGACTTCCTGACAGACGCCGATGCGGCAGAAACTTTCGGCACGTCGGTGCAGGTCTTCGATCTCCGCTTCCATCTCGGCTAGCCGTTCGATGATCGGGCCCAGTTGCATGCGCAGTAATGCGTCAAACATCGGTCAGGCCTCCAGCGTGGTGTATTGGTCGGGGTCGTCGATGTTGCTGACTTCCCAGGTGCGGGCGAATTTCGGGATGCCGAGCGGGTCGTCGAGCAAGGTCGGACCGAGGTAAAGGGTCTGGTTGAATGACAACGTCCAGGCTTTGTATGGCTGCTCTGTGCGGATGAGCAATGACGGCAAGCCATCGATGTTCATCGGCAGATCGCATTGATCGCCGGGCAGGTTCCAGCGGTTGTCGGTGATCAGGTTTTTCAACACGGCAATCAGATCGCAGGCTGCAAAAGCACTCGCGGAAAGCGCCGGGATGACTTGCAGTGACAACGTCAACACATGGGCAATACGCCCGTTGGCGGCGCGCTCTCCCGGTGCATTACGTTCGATGTCGATCAGTACCCAGGCTTGTTCGCCGGGTGCAGTGAAATCGTCGTGATTGCCGACATTGATATTGAGCGCGGCGGTGTTGCGCAGCGTCGTCGCGATGGCTGTAAACAGTTGCGACGGCTGCTGGATCGGTGTGGGCATGCATGACCTCCTTTTCAATCGTCCACGCGCAGCCCTGCCGCCAAAATGGCGGCACGGAGAAGCAGTCAGGGTTAAGGCTGGTCGCGCGGCGGAACTTCGCAGACGCCGATGCGCTTGGCGGCCCAGCGCTCGTATAGACCGATGGCCACGTCGGCGCCGGCCATGGCGGTCAGGCAACCGAACGCGCCGGCGGCCCAGATCGACAACCCTGCGGCATACAGCAGCATGATCGCCGACACGCCGCAGATCATGCAGGCGCCGGAGCGCAGGGCCAGGCGCCGCAGCAGTGACCAACCACGGGCGCCCTCTTTATCGGCGCGCCACATTTCGCCGGACACCCCGCCCACTACGGCAAGGAGGATGACCAGCCAGATCGGCATTTCCGCCAACGCTTGTTGCTCGCTTGTCATGTCACGCCTCCTGAGGGTGATTGATGAAAGAAAGGGGCGTGAGCAGGCAACACCCGATCGGTGGCGCTTTTCACGCTTGAAGTAAACACAGCAGCTTTCTGGCTATAGCCGTTACAGACGTTCAACAATGACGTTGTCGATAAAGGCAAAGTTGGTGTTAGTGCTCTGCTCGTTGGAAAACGCCACTGTAGTCTGCGACGTAGTTGCGGTGAAATCGTAGGTGATGGGGGCCCACTCAACTGCAACGCCCTTAGCCGTCGGTGTGTTAAATGTGACTGCTTGTCCAGCCACCTTCACCTGTACGACACCGTCGCCGGAGCGGCTGGCAAACCGGGAGTTACCCGCACTGAAGGTCAGTCGATACTTGGCACCTACCGCGGTGGCGAAGTTCTGCTGAATCCCACCACCATTGCCGTAAACATAATTGGCAAGATCAACGATCATCACGCCATCCGCAGCCACAGAGCCGCCAAACGCATTCGGCATATTGAAGTACTCAGCACCGGACAAAAAAGTTGTCCAGCCGGTGATGGCATTCGCTTTCGCCGGAGTGTCCAGAATGCAGCCGCCACCGCATGTCGATTGTTCAAAACTGCCATTGACCAACAGGTTGGCTGCAAGAATGTTTGTACCCGTGCCGAGCAGCACAGCGCAGGACAGGAGCGGAACGAGGTATTTCTTCAACATATGTTTTCTCTCGATTATGAGTTTTGTATCAGGGGAAATGCCGTGGGATCACATCCAATAACGAAGGCGCCTTCACGCCGGTGATACGGCGTAATGCGCCAAACGAGGCAGGCATTCCAAAAAGCCCGACCATTGGCCGGGCTTTTCAGTAATGCGCTCCTTCGCCTTCCTTTAAATCCTGTGTTCAAAAAAGGAAGCTGACTTTTCGGCGCTACTGGCGCGGTACGAGTCCATTCAGATTGTTTTTCCGACCGCGGTCCCTGCCCGCCGGATAACTGCTTCTGGTGCTTTACGCTGCACACCCGGGTCAGTTGCCAACCCTCTGAACCGTTAAGGCCGGTTCATCGCTGCCTGTTCTTGTGGAACTAAAGAGCTTTCGTTTCCAGCCGCTTTGTCGAGCGGCTTGGTGGCAATAATATGCATGGATGCATATACAGTCAATGCACAAATGCATTTATTTATGCGCAAGAAATGCGCTCACGCATGAAAGCCGCATAGATCAAGGTTCCGAGGTCTTTTGACAGGCGAAAAAAAACCCGCCGATGGCGGGTTTCATCTGAAAGCGGTGTGATTACCGGGCGTACATGCCCCACCAGAAGACGTGACCAAGGATGACGATTTGCTCCTCCTGGATTTCCTGGAAGCTGTAGTCCTCGTCCGGATGCTCGTCACGATTGAAGCTGCGCAGGCGAATGCCGGTAGGCAAGCGATAGAGCTGCTTCACCCGCAACTGGCCGTTGTGGTTGATCGCGTACAGATCACCATCAATGATGTCGCCGATGCCACACTTGCCCGCGTTGACACCCACGGTGGCGCCGTCACGCAACACCGGCAACATGCTGTTGCCACGCACGGTCACGCATTTGGCCTGGTCGAACTGCACACCGTTATGGCGCAGGCTGCGCTTGCCGAAGCGCAGGCTAGAGCGCTCGCTCTCTTCGATGACGAATCTTCCTGATCCTGCTGCCAATTCAACCTCGCGAAGAAACGGCACCGACACCTCGTCGTCATCGACAGGTGTGTCGTCGTCCCACAGCATTATGTCCTTGAGTTCTGCGTGTACTTCACCGCGACCGGCACCCGCCGACGGCGCGACATCCGCGCGCCCGCGCAACTGATCGGTGCTCACGGCGAAGTACTCGGCGATCTTCGAAATATGTTTATCCGAAGGATCGACGATCTTCCCGCTGAGAATCCGCGAGAGAGTGGATTGAGGCACGCCGGTGCGACGGTGGAGCTCCGTGGGGGAGATCCCGTGCTGATCGAGCAGTGCTCTTAAGACGGAGGATACGTTGCGTTTTTGCATAACGCGCATATTGCTTGAAGTTATTCGCGAAGACAAATGCTGATTTGCATAATCAATGCATATAGCGTCTTTTCGACGAAGCAAATGCACAGCGACTCGCGATGCCTGCGTCGAGCAGACTCCCCATGTTAACCTTGCGCCCATCGCGGAAAAGCCCGGCCGTTGTCCCCGCTTTTGCCCTACATCTTTTAACGAGTTGCCTGACAATCCGATGAATAAAGCCGTCTCCGATCTGTCCTCCCACACCCCGATGATGCAGCAATACTGGCGCCTGAAGAATCAGCACCCGGATCAGCTGATGTTCTACCGCATGGGTGACTTCTACGAGATCTTCTATGAAGACGCGAAGAAGGCCGCCAAGCTGCTCGACATCACGCTGACTGCGCGCGGGCAATCGGCGGGACAGGCGATTCCGATGTGTGGGATTCCTTACCACGCGGCGGAAGGTTACCTGGCGAAACTGGTCAAGCTTGGCGAGTCGGTGGTGATTTGCGAGCAGGTCGGCGATCCGGCCACCAGTAAAGGGCCGGTTGATCGTCAGGTGGTGCGGATCATCACACCGGGCACGGTCAGTGACGAGGCGCTGCTCGATGAGCGCCGCGACAACCTGATCGCCGCCGTGCTGGGCGACGAGCGCCTGTTTGGTCTGGCGGTGCTGGACATCACCAGCGGCAACTTCACCGTGCTGGAAATCAAGGGCTGGGAAAACCTGCTGGCAGAGCTTGAGCGGGTCAACCCGGTGGAACTGATGATCCCGGATGACTGGCCGCGGGATCTGCCGGCGGAAAAACGCCGTGGCGTGCGGCGTCGTGCGCCGTGGGATTTCGAGCGTGATTCGGCGCTGAAAAGTCTCTGTCAGCAGTTTTCCACCCAGGACCTGAAGGGCTTCGGTTGCGAAAACCTGACCCTGGCCATCGGCGCTGCCGGTTGCCTGCTGGCCTACGCCAAGGAAACCCAACGCACCGCCCTGCCCCACCTGCGCAGCCTGCGCCACGAACGTCTAGATGACACGGTTGTGCTCGACGGCGCGAGCCGGCGCAATCTGGAGCTCGACACCAACCTGGCCGGGGGCCGCGACAACACGCTGCAATCGGTGGTCGATCGCTGCCAGACCGCCATGGGCAGCCGTCTGCTGACCCGTTGGCTGAACCGCCCGCTGCGTGATCTGACCGTGCTGCTGGCGCGTCAGACATCGATCACTTGCCTGCTCGACCGCTATCGTTTTGAAAAACTGCAGCCGCAGCTCAAGGAAATCGGCGACATCGAGCGAATCCTGGCGCGAATCGGCCTGCGCAATGCGCGTCCGCGTGACCTTGCGCGCCTGCGCGATGCCCTTGGCGCGCTGCCGGAACTGCAAGTAGCGATGACCGATCTGGAAGCGCCGCACCTGCAAAGTCTGGCGACAACCACCAGCACTTACCCTGAACTGGCGGCACTGCTGGAAAAAGCCATTATCGACAACCCGCCTGCGGTGATACGTGACGGCGGCGTGTTGAAGACCGGTTACGACAGCGAACTCGACGAGTTGCAATCGCTGAGCGAAAACGCCGGCCAGTTCCTGATTGATCTGGAAGCCCGGGAAAAGGCTCGCACCGGGCTGTCCCACCTGAAAGTCGGCTACAACCGTATTCACGGCTACTTCATCGAGCTGCCGAGCAAGCAAGCCGAATCGGCACCGGCGGATTACATCCGTCGCCAGACCTTGAAAGGTGCCGAGCGTTTTATCACGCCAGAACTGAAAGAGTTCGAAGACAAGGCGCTGTCGGCCAAGAGCCGCGCCCTTGCTCGTGAAAAGATGCTCTATGAGGCGCTGCTGGAAGATCTGATCAGCCAGTTGCCACCGCTGCAGGACACTGCCGGCGCATTGGCCGAGCTGGACGTGCTGAGCAACCTCGCCGAACGCGCACTGAATCTGGATCTGAACTGCCCGCGTTTCGTCAGCGAGCCGTGCATGCGCATCACCCAGGGTCGTCACCCGGTGGTCGAGCAAGTCCTGACCACGCCGTTCGTGGCCAATGACCTGAGTCTGGATGACAACACGCGAATGCTGGTGATCACCGGCCCGAACATGGGCGGTAAATCCACCTACATGCGGCAAACCGCTTTGATCGTGCTGCTGGCACACATCGGCAGCTTCGTGCCGGCGGCCAGTTGCGAACTGTCGTTGGTTGACCGGATCTTCACCCGGATCGGTTCCAGTGATGACCTGGCCGGTGGCCGCTCGACCTTCATGGTGGAAATGAGCGAAACCGCCAACATCCTGCACAACGCCACCGAACGCAGTCTGGTGCTGATGGACGAAGTCGGACGCGGCACGAGCACCTTCGATGGCCTGTCACTGGCCTGGGCTGCGGCCGAGCGCTTGGCGCATCTGCGCGCCTACACGCTGTTCGCCACGCACTATTTCGAACTCACCGTGTTGCCGGAAGCCGAGCCGTTGGTGGCTAACGTCCACCTTAACGCGACCGAACATAATGAGCGCATCGTGTTCCTGCACCATGTGCTGCCAGGGCCTGCAAGCCAGAGCTACGGCCTGGCGGTCGCGCAACTGGCGGGCGTACCGAGCGAAGTCATCGTGCGGGCGCGGGAACATCTCAGTCGACTGGAAGAGACCGCTCTTCCCCATGAAGCGCCGAAACCGGTCAAGGGAAAACCCGCAGCGCCGCAACAGAGCGATATGTTCGCCAGCCTGCCGCACCCGGTACTGGATGAGCTGGCCAAACTGGATATCGACGACATGACTCCTCGTCGTGCTCTGGAAATGCTCTATGCGCTGAAGAACCGGATATAAGCACTGAAGAAGCGGATATAACGCAAACGGCTTCAAGCTGTTAGAATCTCGCGCGGTTTGGGATGCTGCTGGCTAATAGCCTGGCCAGCAGACATCGCTCCCGAACCTGGCGACCCCAACCGTGAAGGGGCAACGCTGCCGCCGCCTGAGGAGAGAACTAGAAATGACCTTCGTCGTCACCGACAACTGCATCAAGTGCAAGTACACCGACTGCGTAGAAGTCTGTCCGGTGGACTGCTTTTACGAAGGCCCGAACTTCCTGGTGATTCACCCGGATGAGTGCATCGACTGCGCCCTGTGCGAACCAGAATGCCCGGCCGTAGCCATTTTCTCCGAGGACGAAGTTCCGGAAGAGATGCAGGAATTCATCCAGCTGAACGTTGAGTTGGCGGAAATCTGGCCGAACATCACCGAGAAGAAAGAATCGCTGCCGGATGCCGAAGAGTGGGATGGCGTCAAAGGCAAGATCAAAGACCTCGAACGCTGATTTGTCACGCGCTCGATAAAAAGGCCCTTTGCGGGCCTTTTTGCTTTTGCGGTTTTTACTTTTTTGCAGACAAAAAAAGGGGCGGTTTGACCCGCCCACATTTTTTCCCTATTCCCTGTGTTCCCTTTCATCGTCCTGATGAATCGCATCCTGCGATGTCCTTTCCCCTCTTCCTTGAAGGGCGTGTCTGTCCGTCGACACAACCCGGATACTAGAGAATTCTTAGGTAAGAGCAACAGGTCCTGGACGCTTAAACGGTCTGTCACAAGCGTTTCATATTAGAAAATAATTATACGAATCAATAAGTTAAAAACAGACCATTGGAAATATCGACGTCTACTGCCGTGTAAAAATAACAAACACTTACGAAACAGTAAGCAAAGGCTTACAGAGTGAGACTACAAATCTCGCCCGATATCTTTTGCAGGAGCTGCCGAAGGCTCCTACACACAACGTCGCGATTCGACGTGGATTTCAGGCAACAAAAAACCCCGAACCAGTCGGGGCATTTTGCGGGCGGTCGTTTGAAGCGCTTACTGGAACAGCGACTCGCTCGACAGGCCATTCTTTTCAAGGATTTCGCGAAGGCGCTTGAGCCCTTCTACCTGGATCTGTCTTACCCGTTCCCGGGTCAGGCCGATCTCCAGGCCTACATCTTCCAGCGTACTGCTCTCGTGGCCGCGCAGGCCGAAGCGGCGGATGACCACCTCGCGCTGCTTGTCGGTCAGCTCCGACAGCCACTGATCGATGCTCTGCGACAGGTCATCGTCCTGCAGCAGTTCGCACGGATCGGTCGGACGATCATCGGTAAGTGTGTCCAGCAGGGTTTTATCCGAATCCGGACCCAGCGAGACGTCGACCGAAGAAACACGCTCGTTCAGGCCCAGCATGCGCTTGACCTCGCCCACCGGTTTTTCCAGCAGGTTGGCGATTTCTTCGGGTGAAGGTTCGTGGTCGAGTTTCTGCGTCAGCTCCCGTGCAGCACGCAGGTACACATTGAGCTCCTTGACCACATGGATCGGCAACCGGATGGTCCGGGTCTGATTCATGATCGCGCGCTCGATGGTTTGACGAATCCACCAGGTCGCGTAGGTCGAGAAGCGGAAGCCGCGCTCGGGGTCGAACTTTTCTACCGCGCGGATCAAGCCGAGGTTGCCCTCTTCGATCAGATCCAGCAGCGACAGCCCCCGATTGACGTAACGCCGGGCGATTTTCACCACCAGCCGCAGGTTACTTTCAATCATGCGCTTGCGCCCCGCCGGATCGCCACTTTGCGACAAGCGCGCAAAATGAACTTCTTCCTCGGGGGAGAGCAATGGGGAAAAGCCGATTTCGTTGAGATACAGCTGCGTGGCATCAAGTGCCCGAGTGTAATCGATGTATTTATGTTGTTTAAGTGTGGCGGATTGTTTGGATTTGGAACGAACGGAAGGTGGAGCAGCCCCTTCATCATTCGACATCGAAGATTCCGAATCGATGCCGGTCTCCATAAGGAGAACCTCATCGTCGATGTCAAACTCCGGCACTTCTTTACTGAGAGCCATTGTTATAGTCCTTTGGTGAGTTCGACCCCAAGCTCAAGCGACGCCTCTATCCTTGGCAACGCTGGAGCCTGTCCCCTCTACGCGACGGAACAGGCTGGATTGCAAATCAACGCCTTGGCAGGAACTGCAGCGGATCTACTGGTTTACCTTGTCGGCGAATCTCAAAATGCAGTTTCACCCGGTCTGTACCCGTTGACCCCATTTCGGCAATTGTCTGTCCGACTTTGACCTGCTGTCCCTCCCGAACCAACAGCCTGCGGTTATGTCCGTAAGCACTGACGTAGGTTTCGCTGTGTTTGATGATGACTAATTCGCCGTAGCCCCTTAAGCCACTCCCGGCGTAAACCACCGTCCCATCAGACGCAGCTAAAACAGGCTGTCCCAAATCTCCGGCGATATCAATTCCTTTATTCAAACTACCGTTTGAAGAGAATTTACCAATCAGAATGCCATTAGATGGCCATCCCCAGCCGGTCGGGGCCGGACCGGCTGGAGGCATTGGAGCCGGGGTTTGCTTGTTGGCGACGGACGGTACAGCGCTCGTAGAACCGCGGGTTGTGGTGGTCGTCGTGCCATTTGCCTGGCGCCGGATTACGGTGGTTTTGCTGGACGATGATGGCGAAGAACTGGCGCTGCTCACCACGGCAGTCGGCGTAGAACCGGTACGCCCGTCGAAGCGAATTGTCTGACCCGGATGGATCGTATACGGCGTAGGAATATTGTTCCGTGCCGCGAGGGCTTTGTAGTCCCAGCCGTAGCGAAATGCGATGGAAAACATCGTATCGCCCGGACGGACTACATATTGGCCGGTCGTCACGGTAGGACGCTGTGCGACCGCGCCGTTGCGATCGACCACCCGGACATTGCTCGATTTGGTGCTGGAGCAACCCACCAGCAAGGTGCTCAAGACAAGGCCAGTCACCAGGCGCTGAAAGCTCGTGTTACCCATACGCTGCGCAATGACAGTGAGACTCACCCGCCGCTCCCTTTGTGGTGGCTGAAAAATTCGAATGCCGAACTCCGGCATGAGGTGTCGCAAGTATAACGGGCCGAATCGGCTTTACCTTTAATGAAGCGAAATCGCTTCACGCACACGTTTGCAAGCTGACAATCTGCTGCGTTTAAACGATCGCTGCCGGTGTAAGACCAAGGCCAACGAAAGGAATTCAGCGCCGTTGAATAAATGCTCAGGCCAGTGGGCCATTAAGCAAAGGCACAAAACGCACGGCGCCTAAAACGTGTCGAGAAAAGCCATTTTCTTCACGCACGATCAGCATCAATTGCTGCACTTCTCCGGAACCGACCGGGATCACCAGGCGCCCGCCCGGTGCCAGTTGATCAAGCAACGCTTGCGGCACATCGGTGGCCACGGCGGTGACAATAATGCCGTTGTACGGTGCCAGCGCCGGCCAGCCTTCCCAACCGTCGCCCCAACGGAACACCACGTTGCGCAGATTGAGTTCGACCAGACGTTCCTTGGCCCGATCCTGCAAGACCTTGATGCGCTCGACCGAGAACACCCGCTCAACCAGTTGCGACAACACGGCAGTCTGGTAACCGGAACCGGTGCCGATCTCCAGCACCTTGTCCAACGGACCAGCCTCCAACAGCAGCTCGCTCATGCGCGCCACCATATAAGGCTGGGAGATGGTCTGGTTATGGCCGATCGGCAGCGCTGTATCTTCATAAGCGCGGTGCGCCAACGCTTCGTCGACGAACAGGTGACGCGGCGTGCGCCGGATGACTTCCAGCACCTTGGCGTTGGACAGACCTTCTTCATACAGACGCTGGATCAAACGTTCCCGCGTGCGCTGGGACGTCATGCCGATGCCGCTGCGCATTCTGTCTTCGTGTTCGCGAGCCATCAGCGCAGTCCCTCCAGCCAGCCATCGAGACTTCTGAAGGCATCATTGAAGGTGCGATCGAGTTGCAGCGGCGTGATCGAAACATAGCCCTGCATCACCGCATGAAAGTCGGTGCCCGGGCCGCCATCTTCGGCATCGCCGGCGGCCGCAATCCAGTAACCGGCCTTGCCACGCGGGTCGACCACTTTCATCGGCGCCGCCGCCCGGGCACGGTGCCCCAGTCGGGTCAGCTGGATGCCGCGAATGTGGTCGATCGGCAGATTGGGAATGTTCACGTTGAGCACCGTGCGCGGCGGCAGATCGAGCCCGGCGTGGGCTTCGACCAGTTTGCGCGCAAAGTAGGCTGCCGTAGGAAGATTATCGACCTGGCGTGAGACCAGCGAGAAGGCGAACGACGGTCGCTCGAGGAAACGTCCTTCAAGGGCCGCCGCCACCGTACCGGAATACAACACGTCATCGCCAAGGTTGGCGCCGAGGTTGATCCCGGAAACCACCATGTCCGGCTGGCGTTCCAGCAAGCCATTCAGGCCCAGATGTACGCAGTCGGTTGGCGTGCCGTTGAGGCTGATAAAGCCGTTGGCCAGGTATTGCGGGTGCAACGGACGGTCGAGCGTCAGCGAACTGCTGGCGCCGCTTTTGTCCTGCTCAGGGGCGATAACCACGCACTCGGTGTAATCCGCCAGCGCAGCATAAAGCGCGGCAAGACCGGGTGCGGTTACCCCATCATCGTTAGAAATCAGAATACGCATGGGCTGTCCGTCTGCCCCACCGGCACCAGATCAACGAGCTCGCGCACTAATACAGTGGCGAAGCATCCGGCCGGGAGGACGAATTCCAGTTGCAGAATGTCAGGCTGGGGATAATGCCACGTCAACCCGCCAATGGGCAGCCGCAGGATGCGACGTTCGTGACTCATGCCGGCGTTGATCAACCAATCGCGCAGATCCGCTTCACGCGCGCCAATCCCCTGCTCCAGATCATGGACAGCGCCAGCGGCCGGGGAGTCACCTTCACCCCACTGCGGGCCGGTCGGGTGCAGATCGAGAATCGCCAGACGCGGGTCGCTCAATTCAGCTTCACCGGCCGGGAAGAAGCTACGGCTATCGGTGAAAGCCAGCAGATCGCCAACCAGCGCACGTTGCCAGGTGCCATCCGCCACACGTGCAGCCAACACCTGGTTAAACAGAAAACTGCGCGCCGTCGACAGCAGGCGTGAGCGCACATTGCGCTGCTCCGGTAGGGCCTTGCGCGCCGCCCACGAACGGGCGTCGACGACGTTACCGCCGTCATGGCCGAAACGCTGGGCGCCGAAATAATTGGGAATACCTTGTTTGACGATCAGTTGCAGGCGCTCTTCAATCGCGGCTTTGTCGCCGGCGAATTGCGTCAGGCGCAACGTGAAACCATTCGCCGAATGCGCGCCGCGTTGCAGCTTGCGTTTGTGGCGAGTGGTTTTGAGGATTTTCAACGTGTCGTTTTCCGCCGCCGACAGATCAGGATCTGCCTTGCCCGGCAGTTGCACGCTGAACCACTGGCGGGTCAGCGCCTGACGATCCTTGAGACCGGCGTAGCTGACAGTGCGCAGCGGCACACCGGCAGCCTTGGCGATACGCCGTGCGGCTTCTTCGGTGTTCAGGCCACGTTTTTCCACCCAGATCCACAGGTGTTCGCCGTCGCCGCTGAACGGAATATCCAGCACTTCATCCACCTGAAAATCTTCAGCGATGGCTTTTAGTACCGCGGTGCCGAGGGGTTCGCCGTAGGCGCGCGGGCCGAGCAATTGCAGTTCATTCATGCGCGCAGCAACAAGGCAACGGAGTGTACGGCGATGCCTTCTTCGCGACCGACAAAGCCAAGCTTTTCGGTGGTGGTAGCTTTCACGTTCACTTGATCCAACTCAACTTGAAGATCCGCGGCGATCAGTGCGCGCATCGATTCGATATGCGGGGCCATTTTCGGCGCCTGGGCAACGATGGTGTTATCGACGTTGCCGACTTTCCAGCCCTTGGCATGGATGAGACCGACCACATGACGCAACAACGCACGGCTGTCGGCGCCCTTGAATTGCGGGTCGGTATCCGGGAAGTGTTTGCCGATATCACCCAGCGCAGCCGCGCCGAGCAAGGCATCGCTCAAGGCGTGCAGCAGGACGTCACCGTCGGAATGAGCGAGCAGCCCGAAGCTGTGTGCAATGCGCACGCCGCCCAGAGTAATGAAATCGCCTTCAGCGAAACGGTGCACATCATAGCCGTGGCCAATACGCATAAAAAAAACGCCCCGATTTTTGTCAGGGCGTGATTCTACCTGCATTAGCCCCGAAGGGCTTGTGCGTGATGCTGCAAGTGGTCGTCTATAAAGCTTGAGATGAAGAAATAGCTGTGGTCGTAGCCCGGTTGCAAGCGCAGCGTCAGCGGATGACCCGCTTGTTTTGCCGCTTGTTGCAAGGCTTCGGGTTTGAGCTGAGTCGCGAGGAAATCATCGCGATCACCTTGATCGACCAGCAGCGGGAGCTTCTCGTCAGCCTCGGCGATCAGCGCGCAGGCATCCCACTCTTTCCACTTCGAACGGTCTTCACCCAGATAACGCGAGAATGCCTTCTGCCCCCACGGGCAATCCATCGGGTTGTTGATCGGCGAAAAGGCCGACACCGATTGATAACGTCCCGGATTGCGCAAGGCACACACCAACGCACCGTGGCCACCCATGGAGTGGCCGCTGATGCTGCGTTTATCGGACGCAGGGAAATGCGCTTCAACCAGTGAAGGCAATTCCTGCACGACATAGTCATGCATCCGATAGTGCCGCGACCAAGGCTCCTGCGTGGCATTCAGATAAAACCCGGCACCGAGACCAAAGTCCCACGCGCCATCCGGATCACCCGGCACATCGGGACCGCGCGGGCTGGTGTCCGGCGCGACGATGATCAGACCGAGTTCAGCAGCCATGCGCAACGCGCCGGCCTTGTGCATGAAGTTCTCGTCGGTACAGGTCAGCCCCGACAGCCAGTACAACACTGGCAGCTTGCCGCCCTGCTCCGCCTGCGGCGGAAGGTACACGGCAAACACCATGTCGCAGCCCAGCACGTCGGAACGGTGACGATAGCGCTTGTGCCAACCGCCAAAACTCTTCTGACAGGAGATGTTTTCCAGGCTCATGTAAAAACTCCTACGCGGTCACAGCCACAAGCCTTCAAGACTTGTAGCCATGACATCACGATTGATCAGAAATGGATGACGGTACGAATGCTCTTGCCTTCGTGCATCAGGTCGAACGCCTTGTTGATATCTTCCAGACCCATGGTGTGGGTGATGAAAGTATCCAGCGGGATTTCACCGCTCTGGGCCATGTCGACGTAGCTTGGCAATTCGCTGCGGCCACGTACGCCGCCGAATGCCGAACCGCGCCAGACGCGACCGGTGACCAACTGGAACGGGCGGGTAGCGATTTCCTGACCGGCACCGGCAACGCCGATGATGACCGACTCGCCCCAGCCTTTGTGGCAGCACTCGAGGGCGGCGCGCATCAGTTGCACGTTGCCGATGCACTCGAAGGAAAAGTCGACGCCGCCATCGGTCATGTCGACGATGACTTCCTGAATCGGACGGTCGAAGTCTTTAGGGTTTACGCAATCAGTCGCACCCAGCTGCTTGGCGATTTCGAACTTGGCCGGATTGATGTCGATGGCGATGATGCGCGCGGCCTTGGCCTTCACCGCACCGATGACTGCCGACAGACCGATGCCGCCCAAACCGAAAATGGCCACGGTGTCGCCCGGTTTGACCTTGGCGGTGTTGAGCACTGCACCGATACCGGTGGTGACGCCGCAACCGAGCAGGCAGACCTTTTCCAGCGGTGCGTCTTTAGCGATTTTGGCCACGGAGATTTCCGGCAACACGGTGTATTCCGAGAAGGTCGAAGTACCCATGTAGTGGAAAATCGTTTCGCCCTTGTAGGAAAAACGCGAAGTGCCATCCGGCATCAAGCCTTTGCCCTGGGTCGCACGAATGGCCTGACAAAGGTTGGTCTTGCCCGACTTACAGAATTTGCACTGGCCACACTCCGGGGTGTAGAGCGGGATGACATGATCGCCTACAGCAACCGAAGTCACGCCTTCGCCGATCGCCTCAACGATGGCGCCGCCTTCGTGGCCGAGGATCGAAGGGAAAATCCCTTCCGGGTCAGCGCCGGACAAGGTGTAGGCGTCGGTATGGCAAACACCGGAAGCGACTACGCGCAACAGCACTTCACCGGCCTTGGGCATGGCGACATCAACTTCTACGATTTCCAGCGGCTTCTTGGCCTCGAAGGCAACGGCTGCGCGCGACTTGATCATGCTGACTCTCCAGTGAATCCATTAAATAAAAAAAGCAGACAAGGAGTGTAATACATGGCCTGACGATTAATAATCAGGCCAAAAGCAAAACATTATTGCCATACAGGGATAATCCTGATGTCCGAAAACCGCTGGGAAGGCATCGACGAGTTTGTCGCCGTAGCCGAATGCAGCCAATTCACCGCTGCAGCCGAACGTCTTGGGGTTTCTTCCTCGCATATCAGTCGACAAATCGTACGACTGGAAGAGCGTTTGCAAACACGCCTGCTCTATCGCAGTACCCGCAGGGTGACGCTGACCGAAGCCGGGCAGACATTCCTGCAACACTGCCAGCGCTTGCAGGACGGACGCGAAGAAGCCCTGCGCGCGGTGGGCGATCTGACCAGCGAACCCAAAGGCATGCTGCGCATGACGTGCGCTGTTGCCTATGGCGAGCGATTTATCGTGCCGCTGGTGACACGGTTCATGGGGCTCTACCCGCAACTGCGCATCGATATAGAGCTGAGCAATCGGCAACTCGATCTGGTGCATGAGGGGCTGGATCTGGCGATTCGACTGGGACGCTTGCAAGACTCACGACTGGTCGCGACGCGCCTGGCGCCAAGGCGTATGTATCTTTGCGCGTCACCTTCCTACGTGGAAAGGTACGGCCGCCCACACAGCTTGTCGGAACTGAGCCGGCATAATTGCCTGATCGGCAGCACGGACATCTGGCAGCTTGAGCAAAACGGGCGGGAATTTTCCCAGCGAGTGCAGGGAAACTGGCGTTGCAACAGCGGGCAAGCGGTGCTGGATGCTGCTTTGCAAGGGGTCGGGTTGTGTCAGTTGCCGGACTATTACGTGCTGGAGCATTTGCACAGCGGCGCATTGATTTCGTTGCTGGAGGCGCATCAGCCGCCGAATACCGCGGTGTGGGCGCTGTATCCGCAGCAGCGGCATTTGTCGCCGAAGGTGCGCAAGTTGGTGGACTTTCTTAAGGAGGGGTTGGCCGAACGGCCGGAGTATCGGATTTAAGACCAAAAGATCGCAGCCTGCGGCAGCTCCTACAGGGGGATTTACCGCGACAAAAACCACTGTAGGAGTGCAGCAGGCCGCAATCTTTTAGCGGCGGTTAGCCCAACGCTGACGCAACCACTCCAGATCTTCCGGTCGGGTCACCTTGAGGTTATCCGCACGCCCTTCGATCAGACGGGGTGCCTGCCCCGCCCACTCCATCGCCGATGCCTCATCGGTAATCACCGCATCTGCCACCAGGCTGTCCGCCAACGCGCGATGCAGTGCACCGAGGCGGAACATCTGCGGCGTATAAGCCTGCCAGATCACACTGCGGTCAACTGTTTCAACCACACGACCGTGCTTGTCGATCCGCTTCAGGGTGTCGCGCGCAGGAACCGCCAGCAAACCACCCACAGGGTCATCCGCCAGCGCATCGAGTAATTTGTCGAGATCATCGCGACTCAGATTGGGCCGTGCCGCATCGTGCACCAGCACCCAGTCCTCATCGTCCGCACCTTGCGCGTGCAAATGCAGCAAGGCATTGAGCACCGAACCGGAACGCTCGGCACCGCCGTCAACGCGCTGAATACGCGGATCGTTGACGCATGCCAGGTTCGGCCAGTAAGGATCATCGACAGCAAGACTGACCACCAGCCCTCTGAGGCTCGGGTGATCGAGGAAACAGCCGAGGCTGTGTTCGAGAATTGTGCGCCCGCCCAGTTGCAGATATTGCTTGGGACGGTCCGCGGCCATTCGGGCACCGACGCCCGCGGCAGGAATCACGGCCCAGAAGGCCGGCAAGGAATTGATCATTGGGCCAACTGGTAAAGGGTTTCGCCGTCCTTGACCATGCCCAACTCGTGACGAGCCCGCTCTTCAACGGTCTCCATGCCTTTCTTCAACTCGCTGACCTCAGCGTCCATCACCCGGTTGCGCTCCAGCAAACCTTCGTTCTCGGCATGTTGATCAGCAATCTGCTGATTCAGCTCGGCGACTTGCGCCAGACTGCCATTGCCCACCCACAGGCGGTACTGCAGACCGGCCAGCAGCAGGAGCAAAACGAGAAACAACCAGTAAGGACTGCGCATCGAATATCAGGTATCCAGTGAAAAAAGACAGCCACGCCAAAACTTTGCAGCATCTGATAGCACGAAGCCTGGAAAATCCAGGCTTGTGCTGTTAAGGCATCAGATTAGTGGCAAATCCATCGCTGTCACGACTTTTTCGACACAATCCGGTGTCCTTTTATCAGTTTGCGCTTAACCGCGAAACTCGCTACGACCGTTGTACTTGGCTTTGCCATTCAACTGCTCTTCGATACGCAGCAGTTGGTTGTACTTGGAAACGCGGTCGGAACGGCACAGCGAACCGGTCTTGATCTGGCCAGCCGAGGTGCCCACAGCCAGGTCGGCAATGGTCGAATCTTCGGTTTCGCCGGAACGGTGCGAGATCACTGCGGTGTAACCGGCAGCCTTGGCCATCTGGATGGCTTCCAGGGTTTCGGTCAGGGTGCCGATCTGGTTGAACTTGATCAGGATCGAGTTGGCGATCTTTTTATCGATGCCTTCTTTCAGGATCTTGGTGTTGGTCACGAACAGATCGTCGCCCACCAGCTGCACTTTCTCGCCGATTTTGTCGGTGAGAATTTTCCAGCCAGCCCAGTCGGACTCGTCCAGACCGTCTTCGATGGAGATGATCGGGTAACGCTCGGTCAGACCTTTGAGGTAGTCGGCGAAACCTTCAGCAGTGAACACCTGGCCTTCGCCGGACAGATTGTACTTGCCGTCTTCGTAGAATTCGCTGGCCGCGCAGTCCAGAGCCAGGGTCACGTCGGTGCCCAGCTTGTAACCGGCGTTGGCAACGGCCTCGGAAATCACTTTCAGCGCGTCTTCGTTGGAAGCCAGGTTAGGCGCGAAACCACCTTCGTCGCCGACAGCGGTGCTCAGGCCACGAGCCTTCAGCACAGCTTTGAGGTGATGGAAAATCTCGGTGCCCATGCGCAGACCTTCCGAGAAAGACTTGGCGCCAACCGGCTGAACCATGAATTCCTGGATGTCGACGTTGTTATCGGCGTGCTCGCCACCGTTGATGATGTTCATCATCGGAACCGGCATCGAGTACACACCCGGGGTGCCGTTCAGGTTGGCGATGTGAGCGTACAGCGGCAGGTCCTGATCCTGTGCAGCAGCCTTGGCCGCAGCCAGGGACACGGCGAGAATGGCGTTGGCGCCCAGGGTCGCTTTGTTTTCAGTGCCGTCGAGCTTGATCATCGCGTGATCGAGGGCTTTCTGGTCGCTTGGGTCGGTGCCCAGCAGCAGATCGCGGATCGGACCGTTGATGTTGGCTACCGCTTTAAGCACGCCCTTGCCCAGGTAACGGCTCTTGTCGCCATCACGCAGCTCGAGTGCTTCACGCGAGCCAGTGGATGCACCGGACGGCGCGCATGCGCTGCCGATGATGCCGTTGTCGAGAAGCACGTCCGCTTCCACGGTGGGATTGCCACGGGAGTCGAGAACTTCACGACCTTTGATGTCGACGATTTTTGCCATTGTTGTAAACACTCCAAAGTTGACGAAAACGACGCAGCTAGAGGAAATCTTTTTACCGTCGGCAAGGGGGTGCAGCGGGCAGATTTGCAGACGATAACGCTCATGCCCGAGGGCATGAGCGACAAATCGTGCGGTACTTTACCGGAGAATTGAGGTTTACGCGGTTTCTACCGTCGGAAAACTCTTAACCAGTTCGTCCAGAGCTTTGAGCTGGGCCAGGAATGGCTCCAGTTTGTCCAGACGCAAGGCGCAAGGGCCGTCGCATTTGGCGTTGTCCGGATCCGGGTGAGCTTCGAGGAACAGACCTGCCAGACCTTGACTCATGCCAGCCTTGGCCAAGTCCAGAACCTGCGCACGGCGACCGCCGGCGGAGTCGGAACGACCGCCAGGCATTTGCAGCGAATGGGTCACGTCGAAGAATACCGGGTACTCGAACTGCTTCATGATGCCGAAGCCGAGCATGTCGACCACGAGGTTGTTATAGCCGAAGCTCGAACCACGCTCGCAGAGGATCAGTTGATCATTACCCGCTTCAACGCACTTGTTCAGGATGTGTTTCATTTCCTGAGGGGCGAGGAACTGGGCTTTCTTGATGTTGATGATCGCGTTGGTCTTGGCCATCGCCACGACCAGATCGGTCTGGCGCGACAGGAAGGCCGGCAACTGGATGATGTCGCAGATCTCGGCGACGACCGCGGCCTGTTCAGGCTCGTGGACGTCGGTGATGATCGGCACGCCAAAAGCCTGCTTGATGTCCTGGAAGATGCGCATGCCCTCTTCCAGGCCAGGACCGCGATACGAGGTCACAGAAGAACGGTTGGCCTTGTCGAAACTGGCCTTGAACACGTAAGGGATACCGAGTTTTTCGGTGACCTTCACATACTCTTCGCAAACCTGCATGGCCATGTCACGGCTTTCCAGCACGTTCATGCCGCCGAACAGCACCATGGGTTTGTCGTTGGCAATCTCGATGTCGCCGACGCGGATGATCTTCTGTGCCATCGGGGTTACGCCTTCTTCTGGTGTTGAGCCAACGCTGCTTTGACGAAGCCGCTGAACAGCGGATGGCCATCACGTGGTGTCGAGGTGAACTCAGGGTGGAACTGGCAAGCGACGAACCATGGATGATCCGGTGCTTCAACCACTTCAACCAGTGCAGCATCGGCGGAGCGACCGGAAATCTTCAGGCCGGCCTCGATGATTTGCGGCAGCAGGTTGTTGTTCACTTCGTAACGGTGACGGTGACGCTCGACGATCACGTCCTTGCCGTAGCAATCGTGCACTTTGGAGCCGGTTTCGAGCAGGCATTCCTGAGCGCCGAGGCGCATGGTGCCGCCCAGATCGGAGGTTTCAGTACGCACTTCCACGGCACCGGTGGCGTCTTCCCACTCGGTGATCAGGCCGACAACCGGGTGGCCGCTGGCGCGATCGAACTCGGTGGAGTTGGCGTCTTTCCAGCCCATGACGTTACGAGCGAACTCGATGACCGCCACTTGCATGCCCAGGCAGATACCCAGGTAAGGAACCTTGTTTTCGCGAGCGTACTGAACGGCAGTGATCTTGCCTTCCACGCCGCGCAGACCGAAGCCGCCCGGTACGAGGATGGCGTCAACACCTTCAAGCAGCGCAGTGCCCTGGTTTTCGATGTCTTCGGAATCGATGTAGCGCAGGTTGACCTTGGTACGGTTACTGATGCCCGCATGGCTCATCGCTTCGATCAGCGACTTGTAGGCGTCCAGCAGCTCCATGTACTTGCCAACCATGGCGATGGTGACTTCGTGTTCCGGGTTCAGCTTGGCGTCAACCACAGCTTCCCACTCGGACAGATCGGCACCGCCGCATTGCAGACCGAAACGCTCGACGACGAAATCGTCCAGACCCTGCGAATGCAGAATGCCCGGGATCTTGTAGATGGTGTCGGCGTCTTCCAGAGCGATAACCGCACGCTCTTCAACGTTGGTGAACTGCGCGATCTTGCGACGCGACGAGATGTCGATCGGGTGATCGGAGCGGCAAACCAGCACGTCAGGCTGCAGGCCGATGGAACGCAGTTCCTTGACCGAGTGCTGGGTTGGCTTGGTTTTGGTTTCGCCAGCGGTGGCGATGTACGGCACCAGCGTCAGGTGCATCAGCATCGCGCGCTTGGCGCCGACTTCGAATCGCAGCTGACGGATGGCTTCGAGGAACGGTTGCGACTCGATGTCACCCACGGTGCCACCGATTTCGACCATCGCCACGTCGGCATCGCCTGCACCCTTGATGATGCGGCGCTTGATTTCGTCGGTGATGTGCGGAATCACCTGGATGGTTGCACCCAGGTAGTCACCACGGCGCTCTTTGCGCAACACGTGCTCGTAAACACGGCCGGTGGTGAAGTTGTTGTTCTGGGTCATGGTCGTGCGGATGAACCGCTCGTAGTGGCCCAGGTCCAGGTCGGTTTCGGCGCCGTCGTGGGTGACGAACACTTCACCATGCTGGAACGGGCTCATGGTGCCCGGGTCGACGTTGATGTACGGATCCAGCTTAAGCATGGTGACCTTAAGCCCCCGCGCCTCCAGGATAGCCGCCAATGAAGCCGAGGCAATGCCTTTCCCCAATGAAGAAACAACACCGCCCGTGACGAATATGTAGCGCGTCATGAAAAACCCTAGAAGTCTGCGTTAAAGCGGTACGAGCCGCCGGGGAAAGCGAAGGAAGGCCGAAGCCCCCGATCACCTGCATTAATCACAGTGCACCTTTCAAAAAAACCGCCGCGTTGGGACAGACCGGCAGATGAAACACCGGTACGTTGCTCGCTACACATTTTTTGGAATCGCCCAGCAAAGACTGCTTGGTAATCGGCAACTCCTGCAATTCAGGCGAATCCACAGAAGTTGTATCAAGAAGGGAGCGTAGTCTACCGGAATGCCCCTTTCATCTCAAACCTAGATCTTCGTCCGTTGGCTGCCAATGCAATTTCCAGCCGTCCTGCACATTGCCATCAAGGCCCGGCAGGTTCGCCACCGCGAGCAATTCTTCACCGCGAAACAGCAGCGGCAATCTGCCACGCACGAAGGCCGGCACCGCACGCTCGTTGAGTAACCGTTTGAGATCACGATGGCCACGATCGGCCAGAAGCATCACTTCGCCGCCCCGACGGTAAGCAATGCGCAGCGGCCCACAAGGCGTCTGGCCACTGAGCACGACGCAGCCGTTATCGGACAAGCGTAGCGGTGATGTCGGGGCGTGCCACTCGCTGCCGATCACTGGCGCACGCAGCCAGTCGCCACTCAGCCACCAGAGTCGACCGGCGCTGCGGTGCAACTCGCCATCGGCCAGACGCCAGACCGGCGATGCATCGTGGGCGGCTTCGCACAGATTCGCCCAACCCGACCAATGGTCAGTATCAGGCAACCGAGTCAGTGGTTGGAGCCAGTGGCCCAGTGCATTTCGCTGACGGGCGGGAGACAGCTCCGCCAAAGGTGCCAATTCCAGCGAGGGTACGCCCAGCCAGTCGAAATTAGTTGAGGCTTTGGCGTGCGCCAGATCGATCTGCGCCAGCTCATCCAGCAAGCCTTGCGCTTCACGCAAATGCGCGGCGCTACGGGCCATGCTGGCTTGCGCTTGCGGCCAGCGCCCGGTCAGCAGCGGCACGATCTGATGACGCAGGTAATTGCGCGAAAACTGCCGATCTTCGTTTGACGGGTCTTCGATCCATTGCAACTGGTGCGCCGCGGCGTAGGCTTCAAGCTCTGCGCGAGTGACGTCGAGCAAAGGCCGAACCAACGTGCCCTGCCCCAACGGACGTTGCGCCGGCATTGCCGAAAGCCCGCGCACGCCGGCACCGCGCAACAGACGAAACAACAGGGTTTCCGCCTGATCGTCGCGGTGTTGCCCGGTCAGCAAAACGTCATTGGCCTGGGTTACCGCACCGAACACCGAATAACGCGCATCCCGCGCCGCCCGCTCCAGACTCGCGCCCGGTTGCACCTTTACCCGCTCCACTTGCAACGCAATACCCAACGCATCGCAGACCGACTGGCAATGTTCCGGCCAGGCATCGGCCGCAGCCTGGAGGCCGTGATGGATGTGGATGGCGCTTAGCGTTGGGAGGGAATCGGTTTTGGCGAGATTGGCCAGTAGATGCAGGAGGACAGTTGAGTCGAGGCCGCCGGAGAAAGCGACGCGCCAGTTCCTAGCATTGCGCCAGGCTGCAAGATTGAGCAGTAGCAGGGATGGCAAATCACTTTTCGAAGGATTCATAAAGATCGATCACTTCTCAAAGATTCCTGTAGGAGCTGCCGCAGGCTGCGATCTTTTGATCTTGAAAAAACCAGATCAAAAGATCGCAGCCTGCGGCAGCTCCTACACAGGCAACGAGTTCGGTTAGAGACCGTAGCTCATCAGTCGATCATAACGGCGCTTGAGCAGCGCTTCGTTGTCGAACTTCTTCAGCATCGCCAGTTGCGAGCTCAGCTCGGCACGGATCGACGCCGCAGCGGCTGCCGGGTCACGATGCGCGCCGCCCAATGGCTCGCCAATCACCTTGTCGACAATGCCCAGGCCTTTCAGACGCTCGGCGGTGATGCCCATCGCTTCAGCGGCATCCGGCGCTTTTTCAGCGGTTTTCCACAGAATCGAGGCGCAACCTTCCGGCGAAATTACCGCGTAGGTCGAATACTGCAACATGTTCAACTGATCGCAAACGCCGATCGCCAATGCGCCCCCGGAACCACCCTCACCGATGACGGTGGCGATGATCGGAGTTTTCAGACGCGACATGACACGCAGGTTCCAGGCGATCGCTTCGCTCTGGTTGCGCTCTTCAGCGTCGATGCCAGGGTAGGCACCCGGGGTGTCGATGAAGGTCAGGATCGGCATTTTGAAACGCTCGGCCATTTCCATCAAACGGCAAGCCTTACGGTAGCCTTCCGGACGCGGCATGCCGAAGTTGCGGCGAACCTTCTCGCGTACTTCGCGGCCCTTCTGGTGTCCGATGATCATCACTGGCTGGTCGTCCAGACGGGCAATACCGCCAACGATTGCAGCGTCGTCGGAGAAATGACGGTCGCCGTGCAGTTCGTCGAACTCGGTGAAGATGTGTTCGATGTAGTCCAGGGTGTACGGACGCTTCGGGTGACGCGCCAGACGCGCGATCTGCCAGCTGGTCAGCTTGCCGAAGATGTCTTCGGTCAGCGTTTTGCTCTTGTCCTGCAGGCGGGAGATCTCATCGCCGATATTCAGCGAATTGTCATTACCGACCAAGCGCAACTCTTCGATCTTGGCTTGCAGGTCGGCGATCGGCTGTTCGAAATCTAGAAAATTCGGGTTCATAGGCGTCCGTCTTGGGTCGTGTCCCAAATGAGCTTGGGCCGGCCGGTTGTCTATTCGCGCCCTACCTTAAGGGAGAGGCGCGCTGAGGTCGAGATTAAAAATTCAGGTTGCGGGCAAGTGCAATGATGGCACCTGCCGGTCAACGGTATTGGAGGAAGACGTTGTCTCGCCCGAACTGGTCACGCAGGGCTTGAATCAAGGCATCCGCCGGATCGATTCGCCAGGTCTCGCCGAACTGCAGCAAGGTCTTCGCATCAGGGCTGGTGTACTCCATGGTGATCGGGCACGCCCCGCGATGACGCTTGAGCAGATCACCCAACCAGCGTAGCTGATCGCCTTTGAGATCCTGTGTCTGCAACTTCAGACGCAGGCTCTCGGCGAGGTTGGTGCGCGCATCTTCCATGCTCATCACCCGCTTGACCCGCAGGCGCAAGCCACCGGAGAAGTCGTCGTTACTGACTTCGCCTTCGACCACCACCATCGCGTCGGTCTGCAGCAGCGACTGCGCCGAGTGAAACGCCTCGGCAAACAGCGACGCCTCGATCCGCCCGGAGCGGTCGTCGAGGGTGATGAAACCCATCTTGTCGCCCTTCTTGTTCTTCATCACCCGCAGGGCAATGATCATCCCCGCCACGGTTTGCGTATCGCGCGCCGGTTTCAGGTCGATGATGCGCTGACGGGCGAAACGGCGAATTTCGCCTTCGTATTCGTCAATCGGGTGGCCGGTCAGATACAGGCCCAAAGTGTCTTTCTCACCCTTGAGGCGCTCCTTGAGGGTCAGCTCCTTGGCCTTGCGATGCACCGCATACACATCGGCGTCTTCCTCGACGAACAGCCCGCCAAACAGATCGGCGTGGCCACTGTCGCGGGTACGGGCGGTCTGTTCGGCTGACTTGATAGCCTCTTCCATCGCCGCCAGCAGCACGGCGCGGTTGCGGTCGATGTTGGCTTGATAAGCCTTTTGTTCGTCGTGGAAATACGGACCGAGACGATCCAGCGCACCGCTGCGGATCAAGCCATCAAGGGTGCGCTTGTTAATGCGTTTGAGGTCGACGCGGGCGCAGAAGTCGAACAGATCCTTGAACGGCCCCGCCTGACGCGCCTCGGTAATTGCCTCTACCGGGCCTTCGCCGACGCCTTTGATTGCGCCGAGACCATAGACGATGCGGCCGTCGTCGTTCACCGTAAACTTGAATTCCGAAGTGTTCACATCCGGCGCGTCGAGACGCAGCTTCATGGTGCGAATTTCTTCGATCAAGGTGACGACCTTGTCGGTGTTGTGCATATCCGCCGACAACACCGCCGCCATGAACGGCGCTGGGTAATGCGTCTTCAGCCAAGCGGTCTGGTACGAGACCAGGCCGTAAGCGGCGGAGTGAGACTTGTTGAAGCCGTAACCGGCGAATTTTTCCACCAGGTCGAAAATGTTACCGGCCAGGTCCGCATCGATATTGTTGGTCTTGCAACCCTCAATGAAACCGCCGCGCTGCTTGGCCATTTCTTCGGGTTTTTTCTTACCCATGGCCCGACGCAGCATGTCCGCACCACCGAGGGTGTAACCGGCCATGACCTGGGCAATCTGCATCACCTGTTCCTGATACAGGATGATGCCGTAGGTCGGCGCCAATACCGGCTTGAGGCCTTCGTACTGGTAGTCCGAGTGCGGGTACGCGAGTTCGGCGCGACCGTGCTTACGGTTGATGAAGTCGTCAACCATGCCTGACTGCAACGGGCCCGGACGGAACAGGGCCACCAGTGCAATAAGGTCTTCCAGGCAGTCGGGCTTGAGCTTTTTGATCAGCTCTTTCATGCCGCGCGACTCGAGCTGGAACACCGCCGTGGTTTCGGCTTTTTGCAGTAGCTGATAGGTCGGCTTGTCGTCCAGCGGGATGAACGCGATGTCCAGAGGCGGCTGATCGACCTTGGCGCGGTCGCGGTTGATGGTCTTCAACGCCCAGTCGATGACCGTCAGGGTTCGCAGGCCGAGGAAGTCGAACTTCACCAGACCGGCAGCCTCAACGTCATCCTTGTCGAACTGGGTCACCAGACCGTCGCCGGCCTCGTCGCAATAGATAGGCGAGAAGTCAGTCAGCTTGGTCGGCGCGATCACCACACCACCGGCGTGTTTACCGACGTTACGCACAACGCCTTCGAGCTTGCGCGCCATCTCCCAGATTTCCGCGGCTTCTTCATCGACCTTGATGAAATCGCGCAGGATCTCTTCCTGTTCGTAGGCTTTTTCCAGGGTCATGCCGACTTCGAACGGAATCATCTTCGACAGACGATCCGCCAGGCCATACGACTTGCCCTGCACCCGCGCCACGTCACGCACCACAGCCTTGGCGGCCATGGAACCGAACGTGATGATCTGGCTTACCGCGTTGCGGCCGTATTTCTCGGCCACGTAGTCAATGACCCGGTCACGCCCGTCCATGCAGAAGTCGACGTCGAAGTCGGGCATCGATACCCGTTCCGGGTTAAGGAAACGTTCGAACAGCAGGTCATATTCCAGCGGATCGAGGTCGGTGATCTTCTGCACATAGGCCACCAGCGAGCCGGCACCCGATCCACGGCCCGGGCCTACCGGTACACCGTTGCTCTTGGCCCACTGGATAAAGTCCATAACGATCAGGAAGTAACCGGGAAACCCCATCTGGATGATGATATCCAGCTCGAAATTCAACCGGTCGACGTAGACCTGACGCTTGGTTTCGTAATCTTCGGTGGTGTCTTTTGGCAACAAAACCGCCAGCCGTTCCTCCAGACCATCGAAGGACACCTTGCGGAAATACTCATCGATGGTCATGCCATCGGGAATCGGGAAGTTGGGCAAAAAGTGCGTGCCCAGTTTTACATCGATGTTGCAGCGCTTGGCGATCTCGACGGTGTTTTCGATTGCGTCGGGAATGTCGCTGAACAGCTCGGCCATTTCCTCGGCGCTTTTGAGGTATTGCTGATCGCTGTAATTCTTTGAGCGCCGAGGATCGTCGAGGGCACGGCCTTCACCGATGCACACCCGGGTTTCGTGGGCGGCGAAATCTTCCTGCTTGATGAAGCGCACATCGTTGCTCGCCACCAGCGGCGCGCCGAGCTTGTCGGCCAGGGCCACGGCACCGTGCAACTGTTCTTCATCGTTAGGGCGACTGGTGCGCTGGATTTCCAGGTAGAAGCGGTCCGGGAACACCGACATCCACTCACGCGTCAGGGCCTCGGCTTCGGCCGGGTTGCCACTGATCAGCGCCATACCGATCTCGCCCTCTTTGGCGGCGGAGAGCATGATCAGGCCTTCATTCGCCTCGGCAACCCACTCACGCTCGATGATGATCATGCCGTTGCGCTGGCCTTCGATGAAGCCGCGCGAGATCAACTCGGTGAGGTTGCGATAGCCCTTGGCGTTCATCACCAGCAGGCTGAGCCGGCTCAGGGGCGCGTCCGGATCCTTGTTCGACAGCCACAGGTCGGCGCCGCAGATCGGCTTGATGCCTGCGCCCATGGTGTTTTTATAGAATTTGACCAGGGAACACATGTTGTTCTGATCAGTGACCGCAACCGCCGGCATGTTCATGGCGGTCAGCGCCTTGACCAGCGGCTTGATCCGTACCAGCCCGTCGACCAGGGAGTATTCAGTGTGCAGGCGTAGATGAACGAATGAAGCCGGCATAGTGATCCTGTCCAGTTACAGAGAGACAACAAGGCCCGGATTGTACCGGGCCTTGAACAAAACATCAGCCTTGCGACTAAACCTGCGTCAGACCTTCCAGTGCCTCATAAGCCTGACGCACCGGGGCGAACGAGCGCCGGTGGATCGGCGTCGGGCCCAAGCGAACCAACGCTTCCAGATGAACGGGCGTCGGGTAGCCTTTATGGCCGCCGATACCGTAACCCGGATAGATCAACTCGAATGCGGCCATTTCGCGGTCACGACTGACCTTGGCCAGAATCGATGCCGCCGCAATGGCTGGAACCTTGCCATCGCCCTGCACCACCGCTTCGGCGCGCATGGGCAAGTGCGGGCAGCGATTGCCGTCGATCATCGCCAGTTTCGGCTGAATGTGCAGCCCGGCCACCGCGCGCTGCATGGCCAGCATGGTCGCGTGCAGAATGTTCAGCTCGTCGATTTCTTCGACTTCGGCGCGGGCGATGCACCAGCTCAGGGACTTCTCGATGATCTCGTCATAAAGCTTTTCACGCTTGGCTTCGGTGAGTTTCTTCGAGTCATTGAGACCGAGAATCGGCCGGTTCGGATCAAGGATCACCGCCGCCGTCACCACCGCACCGCACAACGGGCCACGACCGACTTCATCGACGCCAGCGACCAGTTCTTCAACTTCGGCAACCAGAGTGAAATCCAGGCCCATCTGCATAACTTTCTTGCTCATCGTGTTTGACCGATCAGGTTCAGCACGGCATCCGCCGCTTGGTTGGAAGCATCCAGCCGCAGTGTGCGATGGATCTCGTCGAAACCACGGGTCTGCTCTTCGCCGCCCTCGATCAATGGCGACAGGGTCTGCGCCAGCGCCTCGACTGTCGCATCATCCTGCAATAATTCCGGCACCAACAGGCGCTGGGCCAGCAGGTTCGGCAGAGACACGTACGGGCTCTTGACCATCCGCTTGAGAATCCAGAACGTCAGCGGTGCCAGGCGATACGCAACCACCATCGGCCGCTTGTACAACAGCGCTTCAAGGGTCGCCGTGCCGGAAGCGATCAGCACAGCATTGCACGCAGCCAGGGCCAGATGGGACTTGCCATCAAGCAAGGTCACCGGCAAGTCGCGGCCGGCGAGCAGCTCTTCAAGCTGCACACGGCGCTCCGGACTGGCGCACGGCATGACAAAACGCACACCGGGGCGCAGGGCTCGCAGGCGTTGCGCCGTATCGAGAAACAACGCGCCGAGACGACCGACTTCACCGCCACGACTGCCGGGCATCAACGCGACCAGCGGTCCGTCGGGCAAACCCAACTCGGCACGCGCTGCGGCGCGATCGGCTTGCAGCGGTATGGCATCGGCCAGCGAGTGACCGACGAACCGCACCGGCACGCCTTTCTCTTCGTAGAATTTGGCTTCAAACGGGAACAGCGTGAGCATCAGATCGCAACCTTCGCGAATCTTCAGCACGCGCTTCTGCCGCCATGCCCACACCGACGGGCTGACGTAATGCACGGTTTTGATCCCGGCCTGACGCAGCTTGAGTTCGATATTGAGGTTGAAGTCCGGGGCATCGATGCCAATGAACGCGTCAGGCTTCTCGGCAATCAGCGTGGCAATCAGCTTTTTGCGACGTTTGAGCAACTCGCGCAGCCGGCCGAGCACCTCAACCAACCCCATGACCGACAAGCGCTCCATGGGGAAGTAGGAAGTCAGGCCTTCGGCCTCCATCAACGGACCGCCGACACCGATGAACTCGACTGACGGATGTTGTGCCTTGAGGGCACGCATGAGACCGGCACCGAGAATGTCACCGGAAGCCTCCCCCGCCACCAGCGCAATACGCAGACTGGCCATGATCAGCGGGTGATGCCGCGAGTCGATGACTCGATGGAGTCGCGGAACACAGCGACTTCCGGGAACTGAGCAGCAGGCTCTGCCAGGTCGGCCAAGGCCTGATCAACTGTCAGCCCTCGGCGATAAACGGTTTTATAAGCACGGCGCAGCGCGTGGATAGCGTCTTCGCTGAACCCGCGACGGCGCATGCCCTCGAAGTTCATGCTGCGCGCTTCGGCCGGGTTGCCGAACACGGTGACGAACGCCGGAACGTCTTTGCCAATTGCCGTGCCCATACCGGAAAAGCTGTGGGCGCCGATGTGGCAATACTGGTGAACCAGGGTGAACCCGGAGAGGATCGCCCAGTCATCGACGTGCACGTGGCCAGCCAACGCGGTGTTGTTGACCAGAATGCAGTTATTGCCGATGACACTGTCGTGACCGATGTGCGCATAAGCCATGATCAGATTGTGATCGCCCAGCGTGGTTTCCGAACGGTCCTGAACGGTACCCCGGTGAATCGTCACGCCTTCACGGATGACGTTGTGGTCACCGATCACCAGGCGGGTTTCTTCACCCTTGTACTTCAAATCGGGTGTGTCTTCGCCTACCGAAGAAAACTGGTAGATGCGATTGTGTTTACCAATGCGGGTCGGGCCTTTGAGAATCACATGCGGCCCGATCACGGTACCCTCGCCGATTTCCACACCTGCGCCGATGATCGACCACGGGCCGACCTCGACGCCGTCAGCCAGAACGGCAGACGGATCGATGATTGCGCGAGGGTCAATCAAACTCATACTTTTTGTTCCGCGCAGATGATCTCGGCCGAGCAGACCGGCTTGCCATCAACCGAAGCCTGGCATTCGAATTTCCAGATCTTGCGCTTGCAGCTGATGAACGTGGCTTCAAGAATCAACTGGTCGCCAGGCTTGACTGGCTGGCGGAAGCGCAGTTTGTCCGAACCAACGAAGTAATACAGGGTGCCGTCGGCCGGTTTGACGTCGAGCATTTTGAAACCGAGGATCCCGGCAGCCTGAGCCATCGCTTCGATGATCAGCACGCCCGGCATGATTGGGTGCGCAGGGAAGTGACCATTGAAGAACGGCTCATTGATGCTGACATTCTTGTAGGCGCGAATTCGCTTGCCTTCAGTGTCCAGTTCCACCACCCGGTCCACCAGCAGGAACGGGTAACGGTGAGGCAGGTATTCGCGAATCTCGTTGATGTCCATCATTTCGGGGGGAAGCCTATGTAAAGATTGGGAGCGCGACTGACGCGCACTCCTCTAGCAAATCAAGGAGGCAGTCTAGCGGCTGTGCACACTTGATATGGAAATGGTATCAGCCATCAGATGAAGCATTGCCGTCAGGGGTCACTTCCCCTACGCGCTTTTCCAGCTGTTTCAAACGTCGCGCGATGTCATCGAGCTGACGGATGCGTGCCGCGCTTTTGCGCCATTCGGCAGCCGGTTGCATGGCTGTGCCGGAAGAATAGGCACCCGGCTCGGTAATCGAGTGGGTCACCATGGTCATCCCGGTCAGGAAAACGTTGTCGCAAATATCAATGTGCCCGACCAGACCGACACCACCGGCCAGCATGCAGTGCTTGCCGATTTTGGTGCTGCCGGAAATACCCACGCACGCAGCCATCGCGGTGTGATCACCGACCTGGACGTTGTGAGCAATCTGGATCTGGTTGTCGAGCTTTACACCATTGCCGATCACTGTATCGGCCAACGCACCGCGGTCGATGGCGGTATTCACGCCGATCTCCACATCGTCACCGATGGTCACACCACCAATCTGGGCGATTTTCTGCCAGATACCCTTCTCGTTGGCAAAGCCGAAGCCTTCACCACCGATTACGGCACCCGACTGGATAACCACACGCTTGCCGATACGAACGTCGTGATACAGGGTCACGCGCGGCGCGAGCCAGCCGCCTTCACCAATTTCACTGCGTGCACCGATAACACAATGGGCACCCAGAGTGACCTGCGCACCAATCCGCGCACCTGCCTCGATCACCACAAACGCACTGATGCTGGCGGTTGGATCAACCACCGCATCAGCTGCTATCACCGCCGAAGGATGAATACCCGCAGTGGCTTTTGGCTTGGGATCGAACAAGTGAGAGATGCGTGCATAGGCCAGATAAGGATCCGGCACCACCAGCGCATTGCCGGCAAAACCTTCGGCATCAGCTTCTTTGAGCAACAGCGCTGCCGCCTGCGAGCCTGCCAGGAATTTGCGGTATTGCGGATTTGCCAGAAAGCTCAACTGAGCTGGGCCAGCCTCTTGCAAAGTGGCTAGCCCAGTAATTTGCTTCTCCGGGTCGCCACGCAGGGTGGCGCCGAGGAACTCGGCCAACTGGCCGAGCTTGATAGTCACGGTCATGGGTTACTTCAGCTGATTCATGCGCTCGATAACCTGGCGCGTGATGTCGTACTGAGGTTTGACATCGATGACTGCGCCACGCTCGAACACCAGGTCAAAACCACCTTTCTTGATGACTTCTTCCACGGCGCCATCCAGTTTTGGCTTCAGTTGCTTGAGCATTTCGCGGTCGGCAACGGCTTTGGCTTCGTTCAGCTCCTTGGACTGGAACTGGAAATCACGGGCCTTTTGCTTGAATTCAAGCTCCAGACGCTCGCGCTCGCCTTGCTGCATCTTGTCACCACCGGCCATCAGACGATCCTGAATGCCTTTGGCGCTGCTTTCCAGAGTCTTCAGTTTGGTCAGTTGAGGACCGAACTTCTTCTCGGCATCCACGGCGTACTTCTTCGCCGCATCGGATTCCAGCAGAGCCATCTGATAGTTCAGGACGGCGATTTTCATGTCGGCGAACGCCGGGCCTGCCACCAGTACGGAGGCCAGGAGAACCAATTGAGTCAACTTACGCACGATGCACTCCTACAAAATCCATTGTCGTTATCTTGGGGCAGACGCTTAGAACGTCTGGCCGAGGGAGAATTGGAACACTTGAGTTTCAGCGTCATCCGGTTTCTTGATCGGCATGGCCAACGCGAAGCTCAGAGGACCCAGCGCGGTAACCCAAGTCACGCCTACACCGACGGAACTTGCCATGTTGCTCAGGCTGATGTCGTTGCACTGAGTGGAGGAAGTCGAACCGACGGTAGCGTTGGTAGTCTTCTCGCACTTGGAGTCAAATACGTTACCCACATCCCAGAATACCGAAGTACGCAGGGAACGCTGATCTTTGACAAACGGCAGCGGGAACAGCAGTTCGACACCACCCTGGATCAACACGTTACCGCCGAACGGCAGCGGATCCTGATCCGGGTCGGCCAGCGTACCGGTGTTACCGGTCACACCTGCGCCACGGCTTGGCGTGCTTCGCGGGCCAAGCGTACTGTCCTTGAAACCACGAACCGAGTTGAAACCACCAGCATAGTAGTTTTCATAGAACGGCAAGCCGTCAGTCGAACCGTAACCGTCGCCATAACCGAGTTCGGTGTGCAGACGCATGGTGTAGTTTTCGCTCAGTGGCTGGAACAACTGACCACGGTAATCAAGTTTGAAGAACGACAGGTCGCTGCCCGGAATGGTGCTCTCCAGGGTCAGGCTCTGGGAACGGCCACGGGTCGGCAGTACACCTTTGTTAAGGGTCGACTCGGACCAGCCGGCCGACGCCTTGAAGTTCAGATAGCTGTCGCCTTCCTGTTTGACGAAGTCAAAAATCTCGTCAACGGTGTATTTACCTGTATTGATCGTGTCTTGCTGAGCAGACAGACCGAAGGTCAGTCGCGAAGTCTCGCTGATCGGGTAGCCAACGTTGACACCGGCGCCCAGGCTGTCTACGGAGTAGCTCGAGATATCGGCATCGAGTTCATCGTAGTCAGTGGTGCGGTAGAACGCGTTGTAACCCAGGCTCACACCATCGGCGGTCCAGTACGGGTCAACATAGCCGAAGTTGTAGCGGCTCTGGTATTCGCTTCGGGTCAGACCGATGCTGACGCGGTTACCGCTACCGAGGAAGTTGTTCTGGGTGATCGAACCACCGAGGATCAGACCGGCACTCTGGGCGAAACCGACACTGGCGGTAATCGAACCCGAAGCCTGCTCTTCAACGCTGTAGTTCACATCAACCTGGTCATCGACCCCCGGAACGGCCGGGGTTTCGACGTTGACTTCTTTAAAGAAGCCCAGACGCTCAAGACGGGTCTTGGACTGGTCGATCAGGTAAGTCGAAGCCCAGCCACCTTCCATCTGACGCATTTCACGACGCAACACTTCGTCTTCCGACTTGGTGTTACCACGGAAGTTGATGCGGTTGACGTAGGCACGCTTGCCCGGATCGACGGCAAAGAGGATGTCCACAGTGTGGTCATCATCGTGCGGCTGAGGCACGCCGTTGACGTTGGCGAAGGTGTAACCCTCGTTACCCAGACGACGGGTGATCAGTTCAGAGGTGGTAGTCATCAGCTTGCGCGAGAACACCTGGCCTTTCTGCACCAGCAACAGGGACTTGACCTGGTCTTCAGGGACTTTGAGGTCACCGCTGAGTTTGACGTCGCGAACGGTGTACTTCTCGCCTTCGGTCACGTTGACAGTGATGTAGACGTGCTTCTTGTCCGGGGTGATGGACACCTGGGTCGAAGCGATATCCATGTTGATATAGCCGCGATCCAGATAGTAGGAACGCAGACGCTCCAGGTCACCGGATAGTTTTTCACGGGCATATTTGTCATCGTTCTTGAAGAACGACAGCCAGTTGGTGGTCTTCAGCTCGAACAGGTCGGTCAGGTCTTCCTCAGGGAAAACCGTGTTACCCACCACGTTGATGTGCTGAATGGCCGCAACGGTGCCTTCGTTGATCTTCACTTTCAGGCCGACGCGGTTACGCGGCTGGGATACCACTTCGGTATCGACCGTAGCCGAATAGCGACCTTGCGCGACGTACTGGCGCTGCAGTTCGTTACGCACGCCTTCGAGGGTGGCACGCTGGAAGATCTCGCCTTCGGCCAGACCGGACTGCTTGAGGCCTTTCATCAAGTCTTCAGTGGAGATCGCCTTGTTGCCCTCGATCTCGATACTGGCAACCGACGGACGTTCGACGACCGTGATCACCAGAACGTTGCCTTCGCGGCCCAGCTGGATATCTTGAAAGAAACCGGTTTTGAACAACGCACGAGTGGATTCCACCAGGCGACGATCATCCGCCTGCTCGCCGACGTTCAACGGCAAGGCACCAAAGACACTACCCGCGGAGACCCGCTGGAGGCCATTGACGCGAATATCAGAGATGGTGAAGGACTCGGCGTGAACTTCGGCGATCATCAATACGGTGAGAACCGCAGTTAGCAGCAGACGTTTCATGAAGTCCTTTCTTATTCCAACTGGCAATAAACAAACTGCCGCAAAATGCGGCAGATTCGCAATTCAGCGAAGCGTTACAGTCGACCCAGATCGTTGACCAGAGCAAGCAACATCACCCCGACCACCAAACTGATACCGATCTGTATCCCCCAACCTTGCACCCGATCCGACAAGGGACGACCACGCGCCCACTCGATCAGATAAAACAACAAATGCCCCCCATCCAGTACAGGAATGGGCAGCAAATTCAGAACACCCAGGCTAATACTCAGATAAGCAAGGAAATTCAGGAAATCAGCGACGCCCGACTGGGCAGAAGCGCCCGCCACTTTAGCAATGGTTATCGGTCCACTCAAGTTTTTTACCGAGAGCTCGCCGAACAGCATTTTCTTGAGCGAATCCAGCGTGAGGATGCTCATGGTCCAAGTGCGACGAGCACCCTCGCCAATCGCGGCCAACGGCCCATAACTGACTTCGCGGATCATCTCCGGCGGCCAGTCGATCGCTTTTACGCCTGCACCCAGATAACCGCTGGGCGCCTTGCTCTCACCGCGCGCCGCCAAGGTCACAGGGACGTCGATTTGAGCACCATCGCGCTCGACTCGCAGCAAGATTTTGGTATCAGGACGCGTACGAACGGTATCGACCACTTGTTGCCAGTCATTGAGCGCCTGACCGTCAAGAGACACCAGGCGATCACCGGTTTTCAGGCCAGCGGCCTGGGCCGGGCCTTTTGGATCAAGTTCGGCAAGTACAGGCGGCAAGGCTGGACGCCATGGACGAATCCCCAGAGAGCGGATCGGATCCGGCTCATCAGCACCCTTGAGCCACTCATCCAGCGTCAGTTCACGGGGCAAATCCGCCGTAGAGCCCTGCTCGCGCACCAGCACCTGCAACGAGCCGCTTTCGCCGAGCCGGCGAACCAGCTGCAAATTGACGGCAGCCCAGCCGGAAGTCGGCTCGCCATCGATCGCAACGATCTCCTGACCTGCACCCAAACCGGCCTTCGCGGCGATACTGCCGGATTCGACCGCACCGATAACCGGACGCACCTGCTCACTACCGAGCATCGCCAATACCCAGAAAAACACCAGGGCCAGTAGAAAGTTGGCGATAGGGCCGGCCGCGACAATAGCAATACGCTGGCGAACGGACTTGCGATTGAACGACTGATCGAGCTGATCAACCGGCACTTCGCCTTCGCGCTCGTCGAGCATCTTGACGTAGCCACCCAGCGGAATCGCAGCGATGACGAACTCGGTGCCTTGCTTGTCGTGCCAGCGCAGCAGCGGCATGCCAAAGCCTACGGAAAAGCGCAGAACCTTGACGCCACAGCGACGCGCGACCCAGAAGTGGCCGAATTCGTGAAAGGTGACCAGCACACCCAAGGCGATCAGGGTGCCGGCAATCATATAGAGCGCGCTCATCTACTTTCTCCGCAATCCCGTTCAGTGCTGCTTGAAACCATTGTGTTGCAAAACCTATCGATCGTGACGAGCCAACCATTGCTCGGCCAGAACTCGGGCCTTCGCGTCCGCCGTGAACACAGCATCGAGATCATCCAGCGCTACGACCGGCTCAAGACTCAAGACGTCCTCGATGATACTCGCGATTTCCAGGTAACGAACCCGTCCGTCGAGAAACGCGGCCACCGCTACTTCGTTGGCCGCATTGAGCATCGCCGGTGCACTGTCGCCCACCTCGGCCGCTTGCCGCGCCAGACGCAGGCACGGGAAGCGCTCTTCATCCGGCGCCTCGAAGTCCAGACGCGCAATCGCAAACAGATCCAGCGGCGCGACGCCGGAGTCGATACGCTCCGGCCAGGCCAGCGCGCTGGCGATCGGCGTGCGCATGTCAGGATTGCCCAACTGCGCCAGGACCGAACCGTCGACATAATCGACCAGCGAGTGAATCACGCTTTGCGGATGAATGACCACCTCGACCTGCGCCGGTTTTGCATCAAACAACCAGCAGGCCTCGATCAACTCAAGACCTTTGTTCATCATGCTGGCCGAATCCACGGAGATCTTGCGGCCCATCGACCAGTTCGGATGCGCACACGCCTGCTCAGGCGAAACATGTGCCAATTCACTCATGGGCGTCTGCCGGAACGGTCCACCAGAGGCTGTGAGTAAAATCCGACGGACACCGACCTTGCTTAATCCGGTGGCGAAATCCTGTGGCATGCACTGGAAAATCGCATTGTGTTCGCTGTCGATCGGCAGTAGCACCGAACCGCTCTTGCGTACGGCCTGCATGAACAAGGCGCCGGACATTACCAGCGCCTCTTTATTAGCCAGGAGAATCTTCTTGCCTGCTTCGACAGCAGCCAGCGTCGGACGTAGGCCAGCGGCACCCACAATCGCCGCCATGACCGCATCGACTTCCGGCGCAGAAGCGACTTGACACAAACCTGCCTCACCCACCAGCACACGGGTCGCCAGACCGGCTGCACGCAAATCGTCCTGCAAACCGCGAGCTGCTGTGACTTCCGGCACCACGGCAAATTGCGGCACGTGACGTATGCACAAGGCCAGCAATTCGCTGAGGCGCGTAAAACCGGTCAACGCGAACACCTGATAACGCTCAGGATGACGCGCAATCACATCAAGGGTGCTCAGACCAATCGAGCCGGTCGCGCCCAGAACGGTAATCAGTTGCGGGCGACTCACGGCGCAGCCATCCACAGCAACACGGCGAAGATCGGAATGGCCGCGGTCAGGCTGTCGATGCGATCAAGCACGCCGCCGTGACCGGGCAGCAGATTACTGCTGTCCTTGATGCCGGACTGACGCTTGAACATGCTTTCGGTCAGGTCTCCCACAACCGAAATAAACACGATCAGCGCAGCGCCAATCAGGCCCTTGAGCAACTCGGCCACCGTCCAGTCACGCACCAGACCGACAATCGCGGTGATCACCAGGCTCAGCGCCAGACCGCCGTAAACGCCTTCCCAGCTCTTGCCGGGGCTGACTTGAGGAGCCAACTTGCGCTTGCCGAATTTACGGCCAGAGAAATAGGCACCGATATCTGCGCCCCAGACCAACACCATGACCGCCATGATCAGCCAGTTACCCAGCGGGTATTGCTTGATCTGTACCAGACCTTGCCAGGCCGGCAGCAGAATCAGCAAACCGATCACCAGTTTGGTGGCTGCACTGGACCAATGCTCGCTGGAACGTGGATAGGTCAGCACCAGATACGTCGCGACCGCCCACCACAGCACCGAAGCACCGAGCACCCAAGGTGCGAGACCGGGCAGCACATACATGACGAACAGCATCAATGCGACGACGGCGGCAAAACCGACGCGGAACGATTGTGCGGTGAAGCCCGCCAGCCGCGCCCATTCCCAGGCGCCCAGGCTCACGACCAGCCCGATGAACAGCGCAAAACCGGAACCTTCAAGCAGGAAAAACCCGCACAAGGCGATCGGCAGCAGGATCAGCGCGGTGATGATTCGTTGTTTAAGCATTAAACCCGGGCTCCAGCTTCGACTTGTTCGCTCGTTTTACCGAAGCGACGTTGGCGCGAAGCGAAATCGGCCAGCGCGTTGCGCATGGCATCGTGTTTGAAGTCCGGCCAGAATAGGTCGGAGAAGTACAACTCGGCGTAAGCCAGTTGCCACAACAGGAAGTTGCTGATGCGGTGCTCGCCACCGGTGCGGATGCACAAATCCGGCAACGGCAGATCACCGGTTGCCAGACAGGTTTGCAGCAGATCCGGAGTGATGTCCTCCGGACGCAGATGCCCGGCCTGAACTTCACGTGCAAGACGCTGTGCAGCTTGTGCGATATCCCACTGACCGCCGTAATTGGCGGCAATCTGCAGGATAAAACGGTTGGCACCCGCGGTCATGGCCTCGGCTTCGCGCATCGCGACCTGAAGCTCCGGATGAAAGCGCGAGCGATCGCCAATGATGCGCAAGCTGATGTTGTTGTCGTTGAGGCGCTTGGCCTCACGACGCAGCGCCTTGAAGAACAGGTCCATCAAAGCGCTGACCTCATCGGCCGGGCGCTGCCAGTTTTCACTGGAGAAAGCGAACAGGGTGAGCACCTCGACCTTGGCCTCGGCACACACCTCGATTACCGCACGAACCGCATCCACGCCCGCCTTATGCCCGGCGACACCCGGCATAAAGCGTTTTTTCGCCCAGCGATTGTTGCCATCCATGATGATCGCGACATGGCGCGGCACCGCGGACGGCGCAGTCTGCTTGGTCTTGTCCATTAAAAACTCGACCCTTATACGGCCATCAAATCCGCTTCTTTCTGCTTGGTAGCCGCGTCGATATCAGCCTCAGCCTTGTCGGTGAGCTTCTGGATATCGGCAGCAGCGCGACGCTCTTCGTCTTCGCTGATTTCTTTGTCTTTAACCAGTTTCTTCAAATCACCCAGCGCATCGCGACGGATGTTGCGCACGGCAACACGAGCGTCTTCTGCGGCACTGCGTGCCTGCTTGGTGAAGCCCTTGCGGGTTTCTTCGGTCAGGGCAGGCATGGAGATCAGCAACAACTCGCCCAGGTTGGTCGGGTTGAGGTTCAGACCAGCGCTCTGGATTGCCTTGTCGACAGCCGCAAGCATGTTGCGCTCGAAAGCCACGACTTGCAGGGTGCGCGAGTCTTTAACGGTGATGTTGGCCACTTGGGTAATGGACGTATCAGCGCCGTAGTACGGGACCATTACGCTACCCAGAATGCTTGGGTGAGCCTTGCCGGTACGAATCTGACCAAATGCATGGGCCAGAGAGTCCAGGGATTTCTGCATACGCTCTTGAGCGTCTTTCTTGATTTCGTTGATCATTGTTGACCTTCCTCGATCAGGGTGCCTTCAGCGCCGCCATGCACGATGTTCAGCAGGGCGCCAGGCTTGTTCATGTTGAATACGCGCAGCGGCATCTTGTGGTCGCGGCACAGGCAAATAGCTGTCAGGTCCATTACACCCAGCTTGCGATCCAGTACTTCATCATAAGTCAGATGATCGAACTTCTCGGCATGCGGGTCTTTGAACGGATCTGCGGTGTAGACGCCATCCACCTTGGTCGCCTTGAGCACGACATCGGCATCGATTTCGATTGCACGCAGGCAGGCTGCCGAATCCGTGGTAAAGAACGGATTGCCGGTACCGGCTGCGAAAATCACGACGTCTTTGGAGTTCAGGTGACGCATGGCTTTGCGGCGATCATAGTGATCGGTCACGCCCACCATCGAAATGGCCGACATGACGATTGCCGAGATATTCGCACGTTCCAGCGCGTCGCGCATGGCCAGGGCGTTCATCACAGTGGCCAGCATGCCCATGTGGTCGCCTGTCACCCGATCCATACCGGCTTTGCTCAAGGCTTCGCCGCGGAACAGGTTGCCACCGCCGATCACCAGACCGACCTGTACGCCGATGCCGACCAGTTGGCCGACTTCCAGCGCCATCCGATCCAGCACTTTTGGATCGATCCCGAACTCTTCCGAGCCCATCAGGGCCTCGCCGCTAAGCTTGAGTAGAATGCGTTTATAGCGAGCCTGATAACCACTGCCCTGCTGAGCCATTGCGAATCTCTCCTGCGGCGTATTTAAAATTCTTTGCGAGCTGTTTTCAGCTGGCGTTCACTCTAGCTTGGCGCTGCTTCAGCGCCATCGGAACATGGCTTTGTAAGTCAGTTCCAAGTGGAAACCAATAAATAATTGGTTACCCCATCTGAAAAGAGGCTGCGCGCGTGAGCGGGCAGCCTCTTTCGGGCGACAGTTGAAAACCGTCTTACTGCTTGGCGGCAGCCAGCTGGGCAGCAACTTCTTCAGCGAAGTTGTCGACCGGCTTCTCGATGCCTTCGCCTACTTTGAAGTAGGTGAAGGAAACGATTTCAGCACCGGCTTTCTTGGCCAGGTCGCCGACTTTGATTTCAGGGTTCTTGACGAACGCCTGCTCAACCAGGCTCGCTTCAGCCAGGAACTTGCTGATACGGCCTTTGATCATGTTTTCAACGATGTTTTCTGGCTTGCCAGCGATCTTGTCAGCGTTCAGGCTCAGGAAAACGCCCTTCTCACGCTCAACCGCTTCAGCGGAAACTTCCGATGGCAGCAGGAATTCTGGGTTGGTCGCCGCTACGTGCATAGCGATGTCCTTGGCCAGCTCAACGTCGCCGCCTTTCAGAACAACTGCAACACCGATCTTGTTGCCGTGCAGGTAACCACCAACAACATCACCTTCAACGCGAACCAGACGACGGATGTTGACGTTTTCGCCAACCTTGCCGACCAGTACCAGGCGATCAGCTTCTTGCGATTCGATCAGAGGCTCAACAGTGGTCAGCTTCTCGTCGAATGCTTTTTTGACGCTGGCAGCAACGAATGCCTTGAAGTCGTCTTGCAGAGCAAGGAAGTCGGTCTGCGAGTTCACTTCCAGCAGAACGGCGGACTTGCCGTCTTCTACCAGAGCGATCGCGCCTTCAGCAGCTACGTTGCCGGCTTTCTTGGCGGCCTTGATGGCGCCCGAAGCACGCATGTCGTCGATGGCTTTTTCGATGTCGCCGCCGGCCTTGGTCAAGGCCTTTTTGCAATCCATCATGCCTTCGCCGGTACGCTCACGCAGTTCTTTAACCAACGCTGCAGTAATCTCTGCCATTTTCAAATTCCTCTTGGATAGGTTTTCAACCATTCCACCCGATCGAACGGGCGTTCAATTCTTCCCGAATCACCCTTGTTAGCCGCTGCACGTTACAGATGCTGTAGCTGCGCTGTTAACAAATGGTTTTCGAGGTGGCAAAAAGGGGGCCAAGCCCCCTTTTTGCTTACTGAGTCAACGCCAGGGCGTCAATTACTCAGCTGCAGCTGCCGGAGCTTCTTCAGCTGCGAACTCTACAGTGCCGCCGCCAACATTGCTGCGACCACGGATAACAGCGTCAGCCATCGAACCCATGTACAGCTGGATAGCGCGGATTGCGTCATCGTTGCCTGGGATGATGTAGTCAACGCCTTCCGGGCTGCTGTTGGTATCGACAACGCCGATTACCGGGATGCCCAGCTTGTTGGCTTCGGTGATCGCGATGCGCTCGTGGTCAACGTCGATCACGAACAGTGCGTCTGGCAGACCGCCCATGTCCTTGATGCCGCCCAGCGAACGATCCAGCTTCTCAAGATCACGAGTGCGCATCAGCGCTTCTTTCTTGGTCAGCTTGGCGAAAGTACCGTCTTCGGCTTGAACTTCAAGGTCACGCAGACGCTTGATGGAAGCACGAATGGTTTTGAAGTTGGTCAGCATGCCGCCCAACCAGCGGTGATCGACGTACGGCGAACCGCAACGTGCTGCTTCTTCAGCAACGATCTTGCCAGCGGAACGCTTGGTGCCGACGAACAGAATCTTGTTTTTGCCCTGGGCCAGACGCTCTACGAAAGTCAGAGCTTCGTTGAACATTGGCAGGGTTTTTTCAAGGTTGATGATGTGAATCTTGTTACGCGCGCCGAAAATGTACTTACCCATTTTCGGGTTCCAGTAACGGGTTTGGTGACCGAAGTGCACACCGGCCTTCAGCATATCGCGCATATTGACTTGGGACATGATAGTTCCTTAATAAGTCGGGTTTGGCCTCCACGTATCCCAATGACCAACCAGTGGCATAAAGCCAAAAGCACCCAGGTCATCGTGTCGACACGTGTGTGGATTTAAGCCTTTCGGGGTATCCCCGGAAAGCGGCGCATTTTATATCACAAGGAAGGCAGAAACGGAACTCGAAATCTGCAATCACACCAAGGACATGGGCTCAGCCCCCTTGGAATCGGCGCCGCGGGCACCATTGTATAGACAGAAGCGATGCACGCAGGCGCGGATTTGCTCCTCTCGTCTGTTAGAATCGCGTTTTTCAGGGTCGCAAAATGTACACCTGCCGCCCTATCCGTATCAGCAAGCGCCGCCGAGCGCAAAGAGAGCCTGTATGACCGTCAACCTCAAAACTCCCGAGGACATCGCTGGCATGCGTGTCGCCGGCAAACTGGCCGCCGATGTGCTGGAAATGATTGCCGAACACGTCAAACCGGGCGTTACCACCGATCAACTGAACCAGATCTGCCACGACTACATCGTCGACGTGCAGCAGGCCATCCCTGCCCCGCTCAACTACAAGGGCTATCCGAAGTCGATCTGCACCTCGATCAACCACGTCGTATGCCACGGCATCCCGAACGACAAGCCGCTGAAAAACGGCGACACCCTGAACATCGACGTCACCGTGATCAAGGACGGTTACCACGGCGATACCAGCCGCATGTTCCATGTCGGCGAAGTCCCGGTATGGGCTGAGCGCCTGTCGCAAATCACCCAAGAATGCATGTACAAGGCGATCGAAATCGTCAAACCTGGCTGCCGCCTCGGCGACATCGGTGAAGTCATCCAGAAACACGCGGAAAAGAACGGCTTCTCGGTGGTTCGTGAGTTCTGTGGCCACGGCATCGGCAAGGTGTTCCACGAAGAGCCGCAGATCCTGCACTACGGCCGCGCCGGTACTGGCATGGAACTGAAGGCCGGCATGACCTTCACCATCGAGCCGATGATCAATCAGGGCAAGGCCGACACCAAGGTATTGGGCGACGGCTGGACCGCGATCACCAAGGACCGCAAGCTCTCGGCCCAGTGGGAACACACCCTGTTGGTCACCGACACCGGCTACGAGATCTTCACCCTGCGTGCCGATGACACCATTCCACGCATCTCGGCCTGATCCACAAACGCTCCCAGCCTTATAGAAGGAAAGCCAATCGATGCCGCAGGTGGATCCCGAACTCTTCGACCGTGGCCAGTTCCAGGCTGAGCTGGCCCTGAAAGCGAGCCCCATCGCCGCCTTCAAGAAGGCGATTCGCCAGGCCCGCGACGTGCTCGACGCACGTTTTCGCAGCGGTCGTGATATTCGTCGGCTGATCGAGGACCGTGCCTGGTTCGTCGACAATATCCTGCAAAAGGCCTGGGAGCAGTTCAACTGGAGCGAAGACGCGGACATCGCGCTGGTCGCAGTCGGCGGCTACGGCCGAGGTGAATTGCACCCCTATTCCGACATCGATTTGCTGATCCTGCTGGACAGCGCCGATCACGAAGTTTTCCGCGATTCCATCGAGCGGTTTCTCACCTTGCTGTGGGACATCGGCCTGGAAGTCGGTCAGAGCGTTCGCTCGGTGGACGAGTGCGCGCAAGAGGCGCGCGCCGACCTGACCGTGGTCACCAACCTCATGGAAAGCCGCACCATCAGCGGCCCCGAGCGTTTGCGCCAACGCATGCTCGACGTCACCAGCACTGCGCACATGTGGCCGGCCAAGGAATTTTTCCTGGCCAAACGCGCCGAGCAGAAGGCTCGTCACCACAAGTACAACGATACCGAATACAACCTGGAACCCAACGTCAAAGGCTCGCCCGGTGGACTACGGGATATTCAGACGATTCTGTGGGTCGCCCGTCGTCAGTACGGCACGCTGAATTTACGTGCACTCGCTGGCGAAGGTTTTCTGGTGGAGAGCGAAAACGCGTTGCTCGCGTCCTCTCAGGAATTTCTCTGGAAGGTGCGCTACGCCCTGCACATGCTCGCCGGACGCTCCGAAGACCGTCTGCTGTTCGATCATCAGCGTTCGATTGCGACGCTGCTGGGGTTCGAAGGCGATGACGCCAAGCACAGCATCGAAAACTTCATGCAGCAGTATTACCGGGTGGTCATGAGCATCGCCCAGCTCAGCGACCTGATCATCCAGCACTTCGAGGAAGTCATCCTCGCGCCGGAAGACGAAGCGCCGCCGCAACCGATCAATTCGCGTTTCCAGCTACATGACGGCTACATCGAAGCGCGCAACGACAATGTGTTCCGCCGCACCCCGTTCGCCATGCTCGAGATATTCGTGCTGATGGCCCAGCAGCCGGAAATCAAAGGCGTGCGCGCCGACACCATCCGCCTGCTGCGCGAGCATCGTCACCTGATCGACGACGATTTCCGCAACGACATCCGCAACACCAGCCTGTTTATCGAGCTGTTCAAATGCAAGATCGGCATCCATCGCAATCTGCGACGGATGAACCGTTACGGCATTCTCGGGCGCTACCTGCCGGAGTTCGGTTTTATCGTCGGGCAGATGCAGCACGACCTGTTCCACATTTATACGGTCGATGCGCACACGCTGAACCTGATCAAACACCTGCGTAAGCTTCAGTACACCCAGGTGTCGGAAAAATTCCCGTTGGCCAGCAAGCTCATGGCCAAGCTGCCGAAACCCGAGCTGATTTATCTCGCCGGCCTGTATCACGACATCGGCAAGGGCCGTCATGGCGATCACTCGGAGATCGGCGCGATCGATGCCGAGGCGTTCTGCCAGCGCCATCAGTTGCCGGTGTGGGATAGCCGCCTGATCGTCTGGCTGGTGCAGAACCACCTGGTGATGTCGACCACCGCTCAGCGCAAGGATTTGTCCGACCCGCAGGTAATCCACGATTTCGCGCAAGCGGTCGGCGATGAAACCCGTCTCGACTATCTGTACGTGCTGACCGTGGCCGACATCAACGCGACCAATCCGACGCTGTGGAATTCGTGGCGCGCCAGCCTGTTGCGCCAGCTCTACACCGAAACCAAGCGGGCCTTGCGTCGCGGCCTGGAGAACCCGGTGGACCGCGAAGAGCAGATCCGCCAGACCCAGAGTGCGGCACTCGACATCCTCGTGCGCGGCGGCACCGATCCGGACGACGTCGAACAATTGTGGGCACAACTGGGCGACGACTATTTTCTGCGCCACACCGCCGGCGACGTGGCCTGGCACAGCGATGCGATCCTCCAGCAACCCGTCGATGGCGGGCCGTTGGTGTTGATCAAGGAAACCACCCAGCGCGAGTTCGAGGGCGGCACACAAATCTTCATTTATGCACCGGATCAGCACGACTTCTTCGCGGTGACCGTGGCGGCAATGGATCAGCTCAACCTGAACATTCACGACGCCCGGGTTATCACCTCGAGCAGCCAGTTCACCCTCGACACCTACATCGTGCTCGACAACGATGGCGAATCCATCGGCGACAACCCTGTGCGGATCAAGCAGATCCGCGACGGTTTGACCGACGCCCTGCGCAATCCGGACGACTACCCGACGATCATTCAGCGCCGGGTGCCGCGCCAGCTCAAGCATTTCGCGTTCGCGCCGCAGGTCACTATCCACAACGACGCGCAACGCCCGGTCACCGTGCTGGAATTGACCGCACCTGACCGACCGGGTCTGCTGGCGCGAATCGGCGGAATCTTTCTGGAGTTCGACCTGTCGCTGCAAAACGCCAAGATTGCAACATTGGGCGAACGAGTGGAGGACGTGTTCTTTATTACTGATGCGAAAAATCAGCCTTTGTCCGATCCGCTGCTGTGCAGCCGTTTGCAGGATGCGATTGTCGAGCAGTTGAGCGTCAGCCACGAACCCGATATCAATCTTTCGCGTATCAGTATTTGATTTGAATTAACCATTTCCCCGGTGGACACAGACGTATGTGACGGTTTTTCTGTGGCGAGGGGATTTATCCCCGATGGGTCGCGAAGCGTCCCCAAATCAGCCATCACGGTGTACCAAGTACTCCGCATTCAATGATTTGCGACTGCTGCGCAGCCGATCGGGGATAGATCCCCTCACCACAGATCTCTAATTACAGACCTCTCCCCACATTGAACGAGGCCCGCATGAACAACGCTCTGAACCAGCTCCAGCCCTACCCGTTCGAGAAGCTCCGCGCCCTGCTCGGCACCGTGACCCCGAACCCGGACAAGCGCCCGATCGCGCTGTCCATCGGTGAGCCGAAACACCGTTCGCCAGGCTTCGTCGCCGAAACGCTGGCCAACAGCCTGGATCAGATGGCGGTGTATCCAACCACGCTCGGCATCCCGGCCCTGCGCGAAGCCATCGCCGGCTGGTGCGAACGCCGCTTCGGCGTCCCGAGCGGCTGGATCGACCCGGCGCGCAACGTGCTACCGGTCAATGGCACCCGTGAAGCGTTGTTCGCCTTCACCCAGACCGTGGTCAACCGTGGCGACGACGCGCTTGTAGTCAGCCCGAACCCGTTCTATCAGATCTACGAAGGCGCGGCGTTCCTGGCCGGCGCCAAACCGCATTACCTGCCGTGCCTGGACGATAACGGTTTCAATCCGGATTTCGACGCTGTTTCAGCGGACATCTGGAAGCGTTGCCAGATTCTGTTCCTGTGCTCGCCGGGCAACCCGACCGGTGCGCTGATTCCGGTCGACACCCTGAAAAAACTCATCGCCCTGGCGGATGAACACGACTTCGTGATCGCCGCCGACGAGTGCTACAGCGAACTGTACTTCGACGAGCAAACCCCGCCGCCGGGCCTTCTCACCGCTTGCGTGGAACTGGGTCGCAAGGATTTCAAGCGTTGCGTGGTGTTCCATAGCCTGTCCAAACGTTCCAACTTGCCAGGCCTGCGCTCCGGCTTCGTTGCCGGTGATGCCGATATCCTCAAGGGCTTCCTGCTGTATCGCACCTACCACGGCTGCGCCATGCCAGTGCAAACGCAACTGGCCAGCGTTGCCGCGTGGAATGACGAAGAGCATGTACGCGCCAACCGCACCTTGTACCGCGAGAAGTTCGACGCGGTACTGGAAATCCTCAGTCCGGTGATGGATGTGCAGCGTCCAGATGGCAGCTTTTATTTGTGGCCAAACGTGAAAGGTGACGACGCGGCGTTCTGCCGGGATCTGTTTGCCGAAGAACATGTGACCGTAGTGCCGGGCTCGTATCTGTCGCGCGATGTCGATGGCGTCAATCCGGGCGCCGGCCGCGTTCGAATGGCGCTGGTAGCGCCTTTGGCGGAGTGTGTTGAAGCCGCCGAACGGATTCGCGCCTTTATTACTCGTCAACAGTAAGCATGAAGGTCCGCGCCAGGCAACCTGGCGCGGACATTGATCCAGCGTGCTACAGCCACCTACGACGAACACGCTTATAACTTGCCTGCCAATACATCACGACTCCCTTCAAACACCCCACCGCCACAAATCCAGTCAAAACGAATGTTCACAGCATAAAGTTACAACATCCGCCCCCTGATACCTTTCAAATACATTAACTTCATTGCCCTGCCACACTGCCGCAAACACTCAGACCCAACACGGATGTTGATCATGCACTATGTAAAACAATTAACGACGCCATCGACTCAGGAACAGAATACCGCCGCGATATCCGAAGGACGGCCCAAACGCTCAGTGGCATCCAGCAAGTTATGGGAAAACGCCAGCACCCTGAAAATATCGTTTATGCCAGAGGTGCCCAATGAACTCAGATATCGTATAGAGCGTGTCATTCGGCAATGGGAGCCTTTTATCAGCCTTGCGATAGAACTCGTGGATGATGGCGAAGGTGACATTCGCATTGCAGTCGGCAGTAAACAAAGCGAGTCAATGGTTGGTACCGACGCACTCCGCGCGGATAAAAAAACAGCGACTCTGAAAATCGCTGTCAAGCCGGACGATTCAGACTTTGATCGAACAATGCTTCATGAGTTTGGCCATGCATTAGGTTTCCAGCATGCCCACTTGCATCCCGAAGCCAATATTCAATGGAACAAACCCGCGATCTACAAGTATTTCACCGAGAGCCATGGATGGAGTAACAAGGACGTTGATCGCAATCTGTTTTATATCAACGAATGGATGATTATTTATGGCACCTACGATAAAGATTCGATCATGCATTACCAGATCGCCAGTTTCATGACTCGAAACAATTGGGAAACAGGGATCAACCAGACGCTCAGCGAAGGCGACAAGGCCTTCGCCAGAGCGATTTATCCACCTATCGATTACGGTGACCTGTCTATTTGACTTGTCCGAGGTTGGCCTCACTCAGGTCGAGCTCCCCCAGCACTTCCCTGAGCACATCATCACCAATCTGATGTTGTCGGCTGAGGCTATACAACTCCAGGCGTTGCGCGCGCAGCGCCTTGAGACGTAAACGGCGCTCCAGCAGATCCATCTGGAATGCCAGCGCCTGGGCTTCGGCGGAGTCGTTGAAAACATCGAGCTGATGGCGGTACTCGGACATGATGCGCGCCTTGAGTTCCGCCGCCAGTGCTGCCTGCGCGGCGTCCTGCGGGGCAAGCTCTTCGGTTTCCAGCGAGTGAATGGCCGCCTCGGCGGTCTTGCGCCAGGCATCACGAACTTCCTGCCGGCGCTTGTCGTCCGGGCTCTTCTGGATGCCGCGCAGCAACAGTGGCAGTGCGATGCACGCCGAGACCAGCGAAAGCAAAATCACCCCCGCGGCGATAAAAATCAGCAGATCACGCTCGGGGAACGCATCCGCTCCCATCAGCATCGGCACCGACATCACACCCGCCAGTGTCACCGCACCGCGCACGCCGCCGACGGTCAGCAGCCAGCAGGATCGCGCAGTCGGCACTTGCGTCAGCGCACCTTTACCACGCAACCGCCGCAACAACACCGATAAGCGCCAGATGCTCTGTACCCAGATAAACCGAAGCAGCACCAGTGCGAGGAAAATTGCGATCACATCGAGGCAGCGGTAAAACAACGCCGGCCACAACGTCGGTTCATGGCTGACCACCGCTTTGATGATGTCCGGCAATTGCAGACCGAGCAGAAGGAAAATCAAGCCATTGAAAGCGAATTCCAGCAGCGACCAAACGCTGCGATTGAGCAATCGCGTGCTGGTCTGACGCGGCAGCAGGTCGAGCCAGCTCTGCATCATCCCCGCCGCCACCGCGGAGAGAATGCCCGAGGCGCCAAGGCGTTCGGCCAACACATAAGCCGCAAACGGCAGCAGCAACATGAAGACGACGTGGGTCGCGGGATCATCCCACCCGCGAGTGATCATCCACGACCGCAAACGCCCGACCAGCCAACTCAGCGCCACACCGACGGCCAGGCCGCCGACCGCCACCAATACGAATGTCAAACTGGCGGTGGCCAGCGAGAACACGCCAGTCACCGCCGCGGCCAAGGCAAACTTGAACGTCACCAGACCCGACGCATCGTTCATCAGTGCTTCGCCCTGAAGCATGTGCATCAGCGGCGTCGGCAGGCGATTTTGCGAAATCGCCGAAACAGCCACCGCGTCCGTTGGCGACAACACGGCAGCCAACGCGAATGCCACCGGCAGCGGAATTGTCGGCAATAACCAATGAATGAAGTACCCGGCGCCGACCACCGTAAACAGCACCAGCCCGACGGCCAGCGTCAGGATCGGGCCACGCAGGTGCCAGAGTTCGCGCTTGGGCATGCGCCAGCCATCGGAGAACAGCAGCGGCGGCAGGAACAGAAACAGGAATAGTTCGGGATCCAGCGCCACGTGCAAACCGAGGGTCGGCCAGGCCAGCAAGGCGCCAGCGGCAATTTGCACAAGAGGCAGCGGCAGCGGGATGACCCGTCCGACCAGACGCGAGACGCTGACGAGCATCAGCAGGATCAGGACGGTGTAAGCGGTTTGCATAAATCAGAATCTCGGACAATCGACAGCGTTGAACTGCCATATTAGCCGTTTAGGCTGCGCCTGACCGTTGCACCTATGTCGCACGCCGACACTGATCCCCGTGTAGGAGCTGCGGCACGCTGCGATCTTTTGATGTTTAAAAACAGAATCAAAAGATCGCAGCCTCGTTTCACTCGACAGCTCCTACAGGGTTTTGTGGTGGCAGATAAACCTCGGCGCCGCGAAACCGTTTGGTCATGGCATAATCCGACACCATTTTTTTCCAGCACCTGTAAAGGGGGCAATTCCTTGACCGTTTCAAGTAAAACGTTGCACCTTTTCGGCATCAAAGCCTGCGACACCATGAAAAAGGCGCGCACCTGGCTTGATGAACACGCTGTCGCCTATGACTTTCACGATTACAAGACCGCCGGTATCGACCGCGAACACCTGACCCAATGGTGTGACGAGCACGGCTGGCAAACGGTGTTGAACCGCGCAGGCACGACCTTTCGCAAACTCGACGACGAACGTAAAGCCGATCTCGACCAAGCAAAAGCCATCGAACTGATGCTCGCCCAACCCTCGATGATCAAGCGCCCGGTGCTCGATCTCGGTGACCGAACCCTGATTGGCTTCAAGCCAGATATCTACGCGGCCGCTCTGAAGTAAGCAGCCCGTCACTCTTTGTAGAGGTATTCACATGTCCAACTCTCTGTTCAGCATCGCCTTCGGTGTCGGCACGCAAAACCGCCAGGGCGCCTGGCTCGAAGTGTTTTACGCGCAGCCACTGCTTAATCCTTCGGCCGAACTGGTCGCTGCTGTTGCACCGATCCTCGGTTACACCGAAGGCAATCAGGCCATCACCTTCACCACCGCACAGGCTGCGCAACTGGCTGAAGCGGTCAAAGGCATCGACGCCGTTCAGGGCAAACTGCTGACCCGTCTGGCCGAGAGCCACAAGCCGCTGGTCGCCACTCTGCTGGCCGAAGACGCGCAACTGACCTCCACGCCTGAGGCGTACCTGAAGCTGCACCTGTTGTCGCACCGTCTGGTCAAGCCGCACGGCGTGAGCCTGGCCGGGATCTTCCCGCTGCTGCCGAACGTAGCGTGGACCAGCCAAGGCGCTGTCGACCTGAGCGAACTGGCCGAAATGCAACTCGAAGCGCGTCTGCGTGGCGAGCTGCTGGAAGTGTTCTCGGTGGACAAGTTCCCGAAAATGACCGACTACGTCGTACCGGCCGGCGTGCGTATCGCTGACGCCGCGCGTCTGCGTCTGGGCGCTTACGTGGGCGAAGGCACCACCGTGATGCACGAAGGTTTCATCAACTTCAACGCCGGCACCGAAGGCCCGGGCATGATCGAAGGCCGCGTGTCGGCTGGCGTCTTCGTCGGCAAGGGTTCGGACCTGGGCGGCGGTTGCTCGACCATGGGCACCCTGTCGGGCGGCGGCAACATCGTGATCAAGGTTGGCGAAGGCTGCCTGATCGGCGCCAACGCCGGTATCGGTATTCCGTTGGGCGACCGCAACACCGTCGAGTCGGGCCTGTACGTGACCGCCGGCACCAAAGTCGCGCTGCTGGATGAGCACAACAATCTGGTTAAAGTTGTGAAGGCGCGTGAACTGGCCGGCCAGACCGACCTGCTGTTCCGTCGCAATTCGGAAACCGGTGCCGTGGAATGCAAAACCCACAAATCGGCGATCGAGCTGAACGAAGCGCTGCACGCTCACAACTAAGCGTTAGACGATCCATTGTAGGAGTGAGCCTGCTCGCGATGCTTTTAGCGCCCTCACAGACGCCATCGCGAGCAGGCTCACTCCTACAGGGTCTGGCGTACATCCCGCCCCTCTTCACCAGGGCTAAAAACTGTGATGATTGCCTCCCCTTGGCGTGCCGATTTTCCGGCCATCGCCGCTCTGCAACGGCAAGACCAGACCTATCTGGACAACGCCGCCACCACGCAAAAACCTCAAGCCCTGCTCGACGCGCTGACGCATTACTACGCCAACGGCGCGGCCAATGTGCACCGTGCACAACACTTGCCCGGCGCCCATGCCACGCAGGCATTTGAAGACAGTCGACTGAAAGTTGCGCAATGGCTGAATGCCGGTGACAGCGGACAGATCATCTTTACCCACGGCGCCACCAGCGCGCTGAATCTCCTGGCTTATGGCCTGGAACATCTTTTCCAGCCGGGCGATGAAATTGTCATCAGCGCCCTGGAGCATCACGCCAACCTGCTGCCGTGGCAGCAACTGGCACAACGTCGTCAACTGAAACTGGTGATCCTGCCACTGGATGTCGACGGTTTGATCGACCTCGCCGCCGCTGTGCACCTGATCGGCCCGCGCACGCGTCTGCTGGCGGTCAGTCAGTTGTCCAACGTGCTCGGCGCGTGGCAACCATTGCCGGCGCTGCTGGGCATGGCCAAGGCGCACAACGCGCTGACCGTGGTCGACGGCGCGCAAGGTGTGGTCCACGGTCGGCATGACGTGCAGGCACTGGGTTGCGACTTTTATGTGTTTTCCAGCCACAAGCTGTACGGCCCCGATGGCCTCGGCGTGCTCTTTGGGCGCAACACTGCGCTTGAACAGCTGAAACCGTGGCAGTTCGGTGGCGAAATGGTCCTGGAAGCCAACTATCACGACGCACGTTTCCGCCCTGCTCCACTGGGTTTCGAGGCGGGCACTCCACCGATTGCCAGCGTAATCGGCCTCGGTGCGACCCTCGACTATCTGGCAGGTCTTGATCAGGACGCGGTGTCGGCGCACGAAGCGGCATTGCATGACTATCTGTTGCGTGGCCTCGCGGCGCGTAACGGCATTCGCCTGCTGGGCAAACCGCAACTGGCGCTGGCGAGTTTTGTCGTTGAAGGCGTACACAACGCTGATTTGGCGCACCTGCTGACCGAGCAAGGCATTGCCGTGCGCGCCGGGCACCATTGCGCGATGCCGTTACTGAAAAGCTTTGAGCTGGCCGGGGCGATTCGGGTGTCGCTGGCGCTGTACAACGATTCCGAGGATCTGGAACGCTTCTTTGAAGCGCTGGATCAGGCGCTGGAGTTATTGCGATGAGTTTGCCGGTCGAGGCTGCCGAGGCGCTGCAAACCTTTCAGAATGCGGCAGGTTGGGAACAGCGGGCGCGGTTGTTGATGCAGTTTGGTGATCGTCTGGCGCCGTTGAATGACGCGGACAAATGCGACGCCAATCGGGTACATGGCTGTGAGAGCCAGGTGTGGCTGGTCGGCGCGTTACAGGATGGCCACTGGCAGTTCGCCGCGAGTAGCGATGCGCGCATGATTCGTGGGTTGGTGGCGTTGCTGCTGTTGCGGGTCAATGGCCTGACCGCTAATGAGTTGCAGCAAGTGGATTTGCCGGACTGGTTCAGTCAGTTGGGGCTGTCCCGGCAATTATCACCTTCGCGCAGCAATGGCCTGAATGCTGTGCTTCAGCGGATGAATGCGCTCGCAGGTTAATCCTGAAATGGAATTCCCCTGTGGCGAGGGGATTTATCCCCGATGGGTCGCGAAGCGGCCCCAGTTTTTCATAGTCACACCGCATCCATAGGCTTTGGGGCGGCTTCGCCACCCATCGGGGATAAATCCCCTCGCCACAAAAACTGCTTTCACTGCACTTCAGGTTTGACCCGCTCCGCCGGGCGCCGAACACCCGCCACAATCTTGTCCACAGCCTTGGTCGCCGCGACCATGCCGAACGTCGCCGTGACCATCATCACCGCGCCAAACCCGCCCGCGCAGTCCAGCTTTACGCCGTCGCCGACAAAACTCTTCTGCAAACAAATGCTGCCATCCGGTTTCGGATAGCGCAGTTGCTCGGTGGAGAACACGCACGGCACGCTGTAATGGCGGGTCACGGTGCGCGAGAAGCCGTAATCGCGGCGCAATGTCGAGCGCACTTTCGAGGCCAGCGGATCGTTGAACGTGCGGTTGAGATCGCAGACCTGAATCAGCGTCGGATCAATCTGCCCACCCGCGCCACCGGTGGTGATGATCTGAATCTTGCGGCGCTTGCACCAGGCGATCAGCGCAGCTTTGGCGTTGACCGCGTCGATGCAGTCGATCACGCAGTCGATATTCGGCGTGATGTATTCGGCCATGGTCTCGCGGGTGACGAAATCCGCCACGGCGTGCACCGTGCAGTCCGGGTTGATCCCGCGCAGACGCTCGGCCATCACCTCGACCTTGGGTTTGCCGACGGTGCTGTCCAGCGCGTGCAACTGGCGGTTGGCGTTGCTGACACAGACGTCGTCGAGGTCGAACAGCGAAATCTCGCCGACGCCACAACGGGCAATGGCTTCCGCCGCCCAGGAGCCGACGCCACCGACGCCGACGATCGCCACGTGGGCCGCGCGCAAGCGCTCCATGCCTTCGATGCCATACAAACGGGCGATGCCTGCAAACCGCGGATCTTCTGTACTCATGACCATTACCCCAAAAACCGGCGCGCATTATAGGGCTACGCAGCGACAAGTTTTAACCTTCGATCTACAAGTGTAAGAACTTAAGTCAAAGAGGCTTGCCCAATGTGAGCCATTTCCCTGTCTGATGTACGACCGGCGAACTGTCGGTGTAGGATGCGCGCCCCTGTGGGGTACAGCCTACCGATCCTTCGTTCCACAGCCTTTGGAACCCGAAACAGCTATGTCATCGCGTAAATTTGGTCTCAACCTGGTGGTGGTTCTGGCAATCGCCGCCCTGTTCACTGGTTTCTGGGCGCTGATCAATCGCCCGGTCTCCGCGCCCAATTGGCCGGAACAGATCTCCGGTTTCTCTTATTCGCCGTTCCAGCAGGGACAGTACCCACAGAAGGATCAGTATCCGTCTGACGACGAGATGCGCCGCGACCTCGAGATCATGAGCAAGTTGACGGATAACATCCGGATCTACTCGGTCGACGGTTCCCTGCAAGACATTCCGAAACTGGCTGAAGAGTTCGGTCTGCGCGTGACCCTGGGGATCTGGATCAGCCCCGATCAGGAGCGCAACGAGCGCGAAATCACTCGTGCCATCGAACTGGCCAATACGTCGCGCAGTGTGGTTCGCGTGGTGGTCGGTAACGAGGCGATCTTCCGTAAGGAAATCACCGCTGAACAACTCAGCGTACTGCTCGACCGGGTGCGCGCTGCGGTGAAAGTACCCGTCACCACGTCCGAACAGTGGCACGTCTGGGAAGAACACCCGGAGCTGGCCAAGCACGTTGACCTGATCGCCGCTCACGTTCTGCCGTACTGGGAATTCATCCCGGTCGACAAGGCCGGCCAGTTCGTCTTCGACCGCGCCCGCGACCTGAAAAAGATGTTCCCGAAAAAACCGTTGTTGCTGTCCGAAATCGGCTGGCCAAGCAACGGCCGCATGCGCGGTGGCGCTGATGCGTCGCCGGCGGATCAGGCGATCTACCTGCGTACGCTGGTGAACAAACTCAACCGTCAGGGCTTCAACTACTTCGTGATCGAAGCGTTCGACCAGCCGTGGAAGGCCAGCGATGAAGGTTCGGTCGGCGCGTATTGGGGCGTGTTCAACGCCGCGCGTCAGCAGAAATTCAATTTCGAAGGCCCGGTGGTCGCGATCCCGCAATGGCGCGTGCTGGCAGTCGGTTCGGTGGTGCTGGCGCTGTTGTCGCTGACGTTGCTGATGATCGACGGCTCGGCGCTGCGTCAGCGCGGACGCGTGTTCCTGACCTTTATCGCCTTCCTTTGCGGGTCGGTGCTGGTGTGGATCGGTTACGACTACAGCCTGCAATACAGCACGTGGTTCAGTCTGACGGTGGGTTTCCTGCTGGCGCTCGGTGCGTTCGGGGTGTTCATCGTGTTACTCACCGAGGCCCATGAACTGGCTGAAGCGGTGTGGATTCACAAACGTCGACGCGAATTCCTGCCGGTGGTGGGTGATTCGGACTACCGGCCGAAAGTGTCGATCCATGTGCCGTGCTACAACGAGCCGCCGGAGATGGTCAAACAGACCCTCGACGCCTTGGCCGCCCTCGATTACCCGGACTATGAAGTCCTGATCATCGACAACAACACCAAGGACCCGGCGGTGTGGGAGCCGGTGCGCGACTACTGCGAAACCCTCGGCCCGCGCTTCAAGTTCTTCCATGTTTCGCCATTGGCCGGCTTCAAGGGCGGCGCGCTGAACTACCTGCTTCCGCACACCGCCAAGGATGCCGAAGTGATCGCGGTCATCGATTCGGACTACTGCGTGTCGCCGAACTGGCTCAAGCACATGGTGCCGCACTTCGCCGACCCGAAAATCGCCGTGGTGCAGTCGCCGCAGGATTACCGCGACCAGAACGAAAGCACCTTCAAGAAGCTCTGCTACGCCGAATACAAGGGCTTCTTCCATATCGGCATGGTCACCCGTAACGACCGCGACGCGATCATCCAGCACGGCACCATGACCATGACTCGCCGTTCGGTTCTGGAAGAATTGGGCTGGGCTGACTGGTGTATCTGCGAGGATGCCGAACTCGGTCTGCGTGTATTCGAAAAAGGCCTGTCGGCGGCGTATTACCACGACAGCTACGGCAAGGGCCTGATGCCGGATACGTTTATCGACTTCAAGAAGCAGCGCTTCCGCTGGGCCTACGGTGCGATTCAGATCATCAAGCGTCACACCGGCAGCCTGCTGCGCGGCAAGGACACCGAATTGACTCGCGGCCAGCGCTACCACTTCCTCGCGGGCTGGTTGCCATGGGTCGCGGACGGCATGAACATCTTCTTCACCGTCGGCGCGCTGTTGTGGTCGGCGGCGATGATCATCGTGCCGCAACGGGTCGATCCGCCGCTGCTGATTTTCGCGATCCCGCCGTTGGCGCTGTTCGTGTTCAAGGTCGGCAAGATCATCTTCCTGTACCGTCGCGCCGTTGGCGTGAACCTGAAAGATGCGTTCTGCGCGGCACTGGCCGGGCTGGCGTTGTCGCACACCATCGCCAAAGCGGTGCTGTACGGTTTCTTCACCAGCAGCATTCCGTTCTTCCGCACGCCGAAAAACGCTGACAACCACGGTTTCTGGGTGGCGATCTCCGAAGCGCGCGAAGAGCTGTTCATCATGCTGCTGTTGTGGGGCGCGGCGCTGGGGATTTATCTGGTCAACGGCATGCCGAGCAACGACATGCGCTTCTGGGTGGTCATGTTGCTGGTGCAGTCGCTGCCGTATCTGGCGGCGTTGATCATGGCGTTCCTGTCGTCGCTGCCAAAACCTGCAGCGGCGCCTGAGCCGGCAACCGCGTAATCGGTTATTGGATAACGTCAAACGGCGGCCTTCGGGTCGCCGTTTTGCTTTAGAATGGTCGCCTTTTTCAATGCCAACAAACCCTGTAGGAGTTGCCGCAGGCTGCGATCTTTTGATTTTGTTTTTTAAATCAACAGCAAGATCAACAGATCGCAGTCTTCGGCAGCTTCTACAGGTTTACCGTGCGCACCCCGGAGTTATTACATGACGGCCCACGCCGACCTTTCGCCGACCCTTCAACTCGCCATCGACCTGATCCGCCGTCCGTCCGTGACGCCGGTCGACGCCGATTGCCAGAAGCAGATGATGCAGCGCCTGGGCGATGCCGGTTTCAAACTGGAGCCGATGCGCATCGAAGATGTGGATAACTTCTGGGCTACCCACGGCGACAACGATGGCCCGGTGCTGTGTTTCGCCGGTCACACCGACGTGGTGCCGACCGGTCCGGTGACTGCTTGGCAGATCGACCCGTTCAACGCGCTGATCGATGAACACGGCATGCTCTGCGGCCGTGGCGCGGCGGACATGAAAGGCAGCCTGGCGTCGATGACCGTCGCCGCCGAGCGCTTTGTGACCGACTTCCCGAACCACAAAGGCAAGGTCGCGTTCCTGATCACCAGCGACGAAGAAGGCCCGGCGCACCACGGCACCAAGGCTGTGGTTGAGCGTTTGGCCGCGCGTAACGAGCGTCTGGACTGGTGCATCGTCGGCGAACCGTCGAGCACCACGCTGGTCGGCGACGTGGTGAAAAACGGCCGTCGCGGCTCGCTGGGCGCCAAGCTCACCGTCAAAGGCATTCAGGGCCACGTGGCCTATCCGCATCTGGCCAAGAACCCGATCCACCTCGCCGCGCCTGCGCTGTCCGAGCTGGCCGCCGAGCACTGGGATCACGGCAACGATTTCTTCCCGCCGACCAGTTTCCAGATTTCCAACGTCAATTCCGGCACCGGCGCGACCAACGTGATCCCGGGTGATCTGGTGGCAGTGTTCAACTTCCGTTTCTCCACCGAGTCGACCGTCGAAGGCCTGCAGAAACGCGTGGCCGACATCCTCGACAAGCATGACCTGGACTGGCACATCGACTGGGCGCTGTCCGGCCTGCCGTTCCTCACCGAGCCGGGCGCGCTGCTCGACGCGGTGTCGGCGAGCATCAAGGACATCACCGGCCGCGAGACCAAGGCGTCTACCAGCGGCGGCACTTCCGACGGTCGTTTCATCGCGACCATGGGCACGCAAGTGGTTGAACTGGGCCCGGTCAACGCGACCATTCACCAGGTCAACGAGCGCGTGCTGGCAGCCGATCTCGATGTACTGACCGAGATTTACTACCAGACCATGATCAAGTTGCTCGCCTGATGCTCGCGTGCCCGATCTGCAGTGAGCCGCTGAATGCGGTGGACAACGGCGTGGCCTGCCCCGCCGGGCATCGTTTTGACCGTGCGCGGCAGGGTTACCTGAACCTGCTGCCGGTGCAGCACAAAAACAGCCGCGATCCTGGCGACAATCAGGCGATGGTCGAGGCCCGCCGTGATTTCTTGAACGCCGGCCATTACGCGCCGGTGGCCAAGCGTCTGGCCGAGCTGGCGGCGAGTTACGCGCCGGCACGCTGGGTCGACATTGGTTGTGGTGAGGGTTACTACACCGCGCAGATCGCCGCTGCCCTGCCGGATGCCGATGGCTACGCACTGGATATCTCGCGGGAAGCCGTCAAACGCGCCTGCAAACGCAATCCGCAACTGACCTGGTTGATCGCCAGCATGGCCCGCGTGCCATTGGCGTCGGGCAGCTGCCAGTTTCTCGCCAGCGTCTTCAGTCCATTGGATTGGGAAGAGGCCAAACGCCTGCTGAGCGTCGGCGGCGGATTGATGAAAGTCGGCCCGACCAGCGGCCATTTGATGGAACTGCGCGAAAGCCTGTACGACGAAGTGCGCGAATACACCGACGACAAGCATCTGGCCCTGGTGCCGCAAGGCATGGCGCTGGCGCACAGTGAAACCCTGGAATTCAAGCTGACGCTGGACAAGCCGCAGGATCGCGCCAACCTCCTGGCGATGACACCCCACGGCTGGCGCGCCAGTGCCGAGCGTCGCGCGGCAGTGATCGAGCAGGCCGAGCCGTTCGAGACCACCGTGTCGATGCGCTACGATTATTTCGTTCTTCAATAACTATTGGTCTCGGGCAAATGCCCGGGGCCGGCTAAATCCGCGAATGGATTTTTCAGACCCGCAGTGAGGACATCCATGCGCCAACCGGATATCGAGATTTACCTGAAAGACGCCGACGTCGACCACAAGGCCATCGCCGCATGGCTCGGCGCCGCGCTGGGCCCGTGCAGCGACTGGGTACAGAAAGGCCAGACCTACAAGTGCAAGGCCGGCAACGTCCCGGTCACCTGGTTGCCGAAAGCCGTGGGCAAATGGAACAGCCTGTACCTGGAAAGCGACCAGACCCCATGGGACGACGACATCGCCTGCGCCCGCGCAGCCTTTGCCGCGCTGAACGTCGAAGTGCGTTGCGCGCCGGGCACGTGGGTCGAGGAAGAAGGTGAGGAGACGGCGGATCGCTGGATGCGCATCAGCGAAGACGGTGAAGAAGAGATCACCTGGAAAACCGCTTAACCAGCAAAAGATCGCAGCCTTCGGCAGCTCCTACAGGGGAATGCATTCCAAACTGTAGGAGCTGCCGAAGGCTGCGATCTTTTGATCCTGGTTTTTACAGACCCACAACATCCTCAGCCTGCAAACCCTTCTCCCCCGTCACCACCGCGTACTCGACCTGCTGACCTTCCGCCAGCGAGCGGTGTCCTTCGCCGCGAATTGCACGGTAGTGCACGAATACGTCCACCCCGTCGTCGCGCTGAATGAAGCCGTAGCCCTTGGCGTCGTTGAACCACTTCACGTTGCCGGTTTCACGTGTTGCCATCTGTTCATACTCCTTTTTTATTATTGGACAGGCTTTTCGCAGGAAAGCCTTTGAGGAACGTCAGCCTGCGTCCGACGACCTTTAAAGGGCCCCGGCGACAGACCGCCGAGTATATGACAGGCGCGAAAACTCTCAACAGGAGATTACTTCGCCGCTTTTTTGCCGATTTTCGCCTAATACGGCAAACTGTCCGCCCCGAGCGCCTGCTCGGTTTTATCCACTCATGCAGAAGCCGTATGACCCGTTCCCCGTTCCGCCGTCTTGTGTTTGGCACCTTGCGCCGACTGTTGTATCTCTGGGTTCGCTCCGAGACGATCAACCAGTCGTCGTTCACTCTCAACCTCGACCGCAGTCGTCCGGTGTTCTACGTCCTGCAAAACCCTTCGCTGACCGATCTGGCCGTGCTCGACACCGAGTGCACCAAGGCCGGTCTGCCGCGTCCGGTGCTGCCAGTGTCGGTGGGTAATTTGCTGGAACCGGCGGCGTTCTTCTATCTGACGCCGGAACCGGACTGGCTCGGCCGTCAGGACAAACGCGGCGCGCCGCCGACGCTGACGCGACTCGTCAGCGCGCTGAGCCAGAACGCCGCCGAAGACGCGCAGATCATTCCGGTCAGCGTGTTCTGGGGTCAGTCGCCGGATAGCGAATCGAGCCCGTGGAAACTGCTGTTTGCCGACAGTTGGGCAGTCACCGGGCGCTTGCGTCGCCTGCTGAGCATCATGATTCTCGGGCGCAAGACCCGCGTGCAATTCTCCGCGCCAATCCATCTGCGCGAACTGATCGATCACAACAAGGGCCACGAGCGCACCGTGCGCATGGCCCAGCGAATCCTGCGCGTGCACTTCCGCAATCTAAAAGCCGCGGTCATCGGCCCGGACATTTCCCACCGCCGTAACCTCGTCAAAGGCCTGCTCAACCAGCCATTGGTCAAGCAAGCGATCCTCGACGAAGCCGAACGCGAAAACATCTCGCCGGAAAAAGCCAAGGCCCAGGCCCTGCGCTATGGCAACGAGATCGCCTCGGACTACACCTACACCGCGATCCGCTTTCTCGAAGTGGTGCTGAGCTGGTTCTGGAACAAAATCTACGACGGCATCAAGGTCAACCACATCGAAGGCGTGCAGAAAGTCGCGCAGGGTCACGAAGTGATCTACGTGCCGTGCCACCGCAGCCACATCGACTACTTGCTGCTGTCGTACTTGCTGTTCCGCAACGGCCTGACCCCGCCGCACATCGCCGCCGGGATCAACCTGAACATGCCGGTGATCGGCAGCCTGCTGCGTCGTGGCGGCGCGTTCTTCATGCGCCGCACATTCAAGGGCAATCCGCTGTACACCTCGGTGTTCAACGAATACCTGCACACGCTGTTCACCAAGGGTTTCCCGGTCGAGTACTTCGTCGAGGGCGGCCGCTCGCGCACGGGGCGCATGCTGCAACCGAAAACCGGGATGCTCGCGATCACGATGCGCAGTTTCCTGCGCTCATCGCGCATGCCAATTGTGTTCGTGCCGGTGTACATCGGTTACGAGCGGGTGCTGGAAGGTCGCACCTACCTCGGCGAACTGCGTGGCGCGAGCAAGAAGAAAGAGTCGATTTTCGACATCTTCAAAGTCATCGGCGCACTCAAGCAGCGCTTCGGTCAGGTCGCCGTCAACTTCGGCGAACCGATCAAACTGGCGGAATTCCTCGACAGCGAGCAGCCGGACTGGCGCCAGCAGGAACTCGGTCCGCAATTCAAACCGGCGTGGCTCAACGAAACCACCAATCGCCTCGGCGAAAAAGTCGCGCAGCATCTGAACGAAGCGGCGGCGATCAACCCGGTAAATCTGGTCGCGCTCGCCCTTCTGTCGACCACACGCCTGGCGCTGGACGATCGGGCCATGGCGCGCGTGCTGGATCTGTATCTGGCGCTGCTGCGCAAGGTTCCCTACTCGCCGCACACCACGTTGCCCGAAGGCGATGGCCGCGCGCTGATCGAACATGTGAAGGACATGGACCTGCTGTCCGAGCAGAACGATGCGCTGGGCAAGATTCTCTATCTCGACGAGCAAAATGCCGTCCTGATGACCTACTACCGCAACAACGTGCTGCACATCTTCGCGCTGCCGTCGCTGCTGGCGAGCTTCTTCCAGAGCACCTCGCGCATGAGCCGCGAACAGATCCTGCGCTACACCCGTGCCCTGTATCCGTACCTGCAATCGGAGTTGTTCATCCGCTGGACGCTGGACGAACTCGACGCCGTGGTCGATCAGTGGCTGGAAGCGTTTGTCGAACAAGGTCTGCTGCGCTTCGAGAAAGACGTGTACATGCGCCCGGCGCCAAGTTCGCGGCACTTCGTGTTGCTGACCCTGCTGTCGAAAAGCATCGCGCAGACGCTGCAACGTTTCTACATGACGGTTTCGCTGCTGCTCAACGCCGGGCAAAACACCATCAGCGCCGAAGAACTGGAAGACCTGTGCACCGTCATGGCCCAGCGCCTGTCGATCCTGCACGGCCTCAATGCCCCGGAATTCTTCGACAAGAGCCTGTTCCGCCATTTCATCCAGACCCTGCTCGACCTCGACGTTTTGCGTCGCGACGAAGCCGGCAAACTGAGCTACCACGAACTGCTCGGCGAACTGGCCGAAGGCGCGGCCAAACGCGTGTTGCCGGCGGAGATTCGCTTGTCGATCCGTCAGGTGGCGCTGCATCGCAGTGAAGATGCGGCCGACCAGACCACCACTCAGCCCGAAGCCTGATGAAAGCCTGTAGGAGTGAGCCTGCTCGCGAAGGCGTCGTGTCAGTCGCCGTCACTGTCGTCTGACACACCGCTATCGCGAGCAGGCTCGCTCCTACAATTGAAAGGAGAACACCATGAAAAAACTGACCATTCTCGCAGCCGCCACGCTGCTCAGCGCCTGCCAATCAACCACACCCGCCGGCAAGGCCAGCCTCGACGGTGAGGTGTTCTACCTGCAACGCATCGCCCTGCCACCGAGCGCGACCCTGAGCGTGAGCCTGCAAGACGTATCGCTGGCCGACGCCCCGGCCGTGGTGCTCGATGAACAGAAAGGCGCGGTCAAGGGTCAGGTGCCACTGCCTTTTCACTTGACCTACGATCCGGCGCAAGTCAAACCCGGCCACCGCTATTCGGTCAGCGCACGCATCGAGGTCAACGGTGAACTGATGTTCATCACCACCGAAAACCACGCCGTGCAACTCGACGGCAACGATCCGCAGCCGCTGAAAATCCGCGTCGACGCCATTCGCTAATTGCCTACCAAGGAAGCTGCCATGTTCCGCCCTACCCTTCGCTTCGCCGGCCTGTGCGCGGGCCTGATGATCTCCGCCAACGTACTGGCGCTGTCGCTCGCCGACCTGTCGCAGAAAGACGCCACCGGCGGCCTCAAGGACGCCCTGACCCAAGGCGCGCAACTGGCCGTCAAACAACTCGGTACCCCTGGCGGTTTCAGCAACAACCCTGACGTGAAAATCGAACTGCCGGGCAAACTCGGCAAAGCCGCCAGCAAGATGAAAGCCTTCGGCATGGGCGCCCAGGTCGAAGAGCTGGAAACCGCCATGAACAAAGCCGCGGAAACTGCCGTAACCCAGGCCCAGCCGATCCTCGTCGACGCCGTGAAGAAAATGAGCGTCGCCGACGCCAAAGGCATCCTCAGCGGCGGCACCGACTCGGCCACCCAGTACCTGGACAAATCCAGCCGCGAACAGATCCGCGCCAAATTCCTGCCCATCGTCAAACAAGCCACCGACAAAGTTGGCGTGGCACAGAAATACAACGCCTTCGCCGGCCAGGCCGCGACTTTCGGCGTTGTCGACGCGAAAAGTGCCAACGTCGAAAACTACGTCACCGAGCAAGCGCTCAACGGCTTGTTCGAAATGATCGGCAAGCAGGAAGAAACCATTCGCAAGAACCCGGCTGCTGCGGCGACGGGGCTGGCGAAGAAGGTGTTCGGGACGCTCTAAACTCCCCTCCCAACAAAAAGCCCGCTGACCTTCACAGGTCCAGCGGGCTTTTTTATGGTTGATATCGCACCCATGTAGGAGCTGCCGAAGGCTGCGATCTTTTGATCTGGGTTTTAACTTTCAGAAACTCAAAGTCAAAAGATCGCAGCCTTCGGCAGCTCCTACAGAGGAGTCAATACATCCGCGATAGTTTGGTTACCTGGCAAACCGCCACTGCGAGGATGCCAACGCTCGAAGTCCTCGGTATGCAGATAACAACGCCCATCCTTCACCGGCGTATTTCGCAATAACAGACTGATCGCAATGTAGCGAACGCTGCGAAACCGCCTTCGCGAGCAGGCTCGCTCCCACAGTGGATTGAGTACATCACGTGGAGATTGAGCGGCTGGCGGACGCCATCGCTGGCAAGCCAGCTCCCACAATTTCGGCGCGTGCACTCAGGCAGAGATTGGGTGGCTGTGAGGGTGTCATCGCGAGCAGGCTCACTCCTACAGTTGGATCGCGTACGTCTGAAAGAAACACGTCCGCAGTCAGGCCGCCTTCGCGAGCAGGCTCACTCCTACAGTTGGATCGCATACGTCTGAAAGAAACACGTCGGCAGTCAGGCCGTCATCGCGAGCAGGCTCACTCCTACAGTTGGATCGCGTACGTCTGAAAGAAACACGTCCGCAGTCAGGCCGCCTTCGCGAGCAGGCTCACTCCCACAGGAAAGCAAAAGCAAAAAAGCACCCGCTTCGCTTCTCACCACTCAACAGGATGAGCGTTAGCTCGGCTGCAGCTCTTGATCTTGCCGTACCGGCCCCTTCGGCAGGCTGAGTGGAGGGATTGATCCGGGGGTGGGCGCGAAGCGCCGTTCGACGAAGTCGAATACATCGAAAGGAGGTGCAGCGCAGCAAACCGGAAGCGATGCCCCCGGATCAATTCCGGAGCGAAGGAACCCCGAGCCCCAGCGAGCGGGCCGAACGCCGGGGCCCAGACCTTTGGTTCCTTTGGGGCGTTTGCCAAAGGGACTCGCTGTAAGAGCGAAACCGCCAGCGGCAACACCCGCAGAAACGGATATTCACCCAAAACCCCCAGAGCATGGTCGGCTCAAAGGCCGCCAAGCCCCAAGAAGATCACCCCTCCCGACGAACCCTGAACCAAGCCGCATACAAAGCAGGCAAAAACAAAAGCGTCAACGCCGTAGCCACAATCAACCCGCCCATGATCGCCACCGCCATCGGCCCAAAAAACACACTGCGCGACAACGGAATCATCGCCAGCACCGCCGCCAACGCCGTCAGCACAATCGGCCGAAAACGCCGCACCGTCGCCTCGATAATCGCCTGCCAAGGCCTCAGCCCCGAGGCGATATCCTGCTCGATCTGATCCACCAGAATCACCGAATTGCGCATGATCATCCCCGACAGCGCGATCGTCCCCAGCATCGCCACAAACCCGAACGGCTGACGGAACACCATTAGAAACAGCACCACCCCGATCAACCCCAACGGCGCCGTCAAAAACACCATCGCCGTGCGCGAGAAGCTACGCAGTTGCACCATCAGCAAGGTCAGCACCACGACAATAAACATCGGCACCCCGGCGTTCACCGACGCCTGCCCGCGCGCCGAGTCCTCCACAGTACCGCCGACATCCAACAGATAACCGTCCGGCAATTCAGCGCGAATCGGATCAAGCGTCGGCATGATCTGCTTCACCAGCGTCGCCGGCTGCTCCTTGCCATAAATGTCCGCACGCACGGTCACGTTCGGCAGACGATTACGGTGCCAGATGATGCCTTCTTCAAAACCATATTCGAGCGTGGCGACCTGCGACAACGCCACGCTGCGACCGTTATCAGTCGGCACCGCCAGGCTCGGCAACAACGACAACTCAGTGCGCTCATGCACCGTGCCGCGCAGCAGAATCTCGATCAATTCGTTGTCTTCGCGATACTGACTGACACTCGATCCGGTCAACGAACTCTGCAGGAATTTCGCCAGATTGGCGGTGCTCACCCCAAGTGCCCGAGCGCGATCCTGATCAATATTCAGGTACACAACCTTGCTCGGCTCCTCCCAATCCAGATGCACATTGGCCACATGCGGGTTTTCGCGAACCTTGGCCGCCACTTTGCGCGCCAGTGCGCGGACTTCTTCGATGTGTTCACCGGTGATGCGGAACTGCACCGGATAGCCAACCGGCGGGCCGTTTTCCAGACGCGTGACTCGCGAACGCAGTGCCGGGAATTGCTCGTTGAGCGTGCTGATCAGCCAGCCCCGCAGCGCTTCACGCTCCTCGATATTTTTTGCCAACACGACAAACTGGGCGAAGCTCGCCGCCGGCAGTTGCTGATCCAGTGGCAAGTAGAAACGCGGTGATCCGGTGCCGACATATGCCACATAGTTGTCGATACCGGCGTGCTCCTTGAGCATCGCTTCCAGGCGTTTGACTTCGCCGGTGGTATTGGCCAGCGACGCACCCTCGGCCAGTTTCAGATCGACCATCAATTCCAGCCGATTGGAGGCCGGGAAGAACTGCTGCGGCACGAAACGGAACAGCACCACCGAGGCGATAAACAGCCCGACCGTCAACACGATCACGGTTTTGCGATGCGACACGCACCACTCCACCAAACGCCGAACCCGCTGATAAAACGGTGTGCCATACGGGTCCGCCTGACCATCGGCAGTGCCGTGTTTGGCCGCATGAATTTTCGCCAGATCCGGCAGGAGTTTTTCCCCCAGATACGGCACGAACACCACCGCCGCCACCCATGAAGCGAGCAACGCAATCGTCACGACCTGAAAGATCGAGCGGGTGTATTCACCCGTACCGGACTGCGCAGTGGCAATCGGCAGGAAGCCTGCAGCGGTGATCAGCGTACCGGTGAGCATCGGGAACGCGGTGCTGGTCCAGGCGTAGCTGGCCGCGCGAATTCGATCGAAGCCCTGCTCCATTTTGATCGCCATCATTTCCACGGCAATGATCGCGTCATCCACCAGCAGCCCCAACGCCAGCACCAGCGCACCGAGGGAGATTTTGTGCAGGCCGATGCCGAGGTAATACATGCAGGCGAAGGTCATCGCCAGCACCAGCGGAATGGTCAGCGCCACGACCATGCCGGTGCGCACGCCAAGGGAGAAGAAACTCACCAGCAACACGATCGCCAGCGCCTCGACCAACACTTGAACAAACTCGCCGACCCCGGTTTTCACCGCTGCTGGCTGGTCGGAGACTTTGCGCAATTGCATGCCGGCCGGAAGGTTTTTCTGGATCCGCGAGAACTCGCCTTCCAGTGCCTTGCCGAGCACCAAAATGTCGCCGCCGTCCTTCATCGCCACGGCCAGACCAATCGCGTCTTCAGCCATGAAGCGCATGCGCGGCGCCGGCGGATCGTTGAAACCGCGACGCACGTCGGCAACATCGGAGATACGGAAGGTCCGGTCGCCGACGCGGATCGGGAAGTTCTTGATCTCCTCGACTGTCTGAAAATTCCCCGTGACCCGTAGCTGCAAGCGCTCGCTGCCCGTCTCGAAGAAGCCAGCGGTGGACACCGCGTTCTGCTCTTCCAGCGCCTGTTGCACCGCCGCCAGCGGCAAACCGAGGGTAGCGAGTTTGACGTTGGACAGCTCGACCCAGATCTTTTCGTCCTGCAAACCAAGCAAGTCGACCTTGCCGACATCCTTGACCCGCTGCAGTTGAATCTGGATGCGGTCGGCGTAATCCTTGAGCACGGCGTAGTCGAAACCGTCGCCGGTCAGTGCGTAGATATTGCCGAAGGTCGTGCCAAATTCATCGTTGAAGAACGGCCCCTGAATCCCCGGCGGCAACGTCTGACGAATGTCGCTGACCTTTTTGCGCACCTGATACCAGAGATCTGGAATGTCTTTGGAATGCATCGAATCGCGAGCAATGAACGTGACCTGAGATTCGCCGGGACGCGAGAAGGAAACGATGCGTTCGTACTCGCCGGTTTCCATCAGTTTCTTTTCGATGCGCTCGGTCACCTGACGCGAAACCTCCTCTGCCGTGGCGCCCGGCCAGCGGGTCTGGATGACCATGGCTTTGAAGGTGAACGGCGGGTCTTCGCTCTGGCCGAGCTTGGTGTAGGACAACGCACCGACGATGGCCAGCAAAAGCATCAGGAACAGTACGATCTGGCGATTACGCAGCGCCCATTCGGAAAGGTTGAAGCGCATCGGGGCTTACTCCTTGTCCGCCAGATTGACCACACGATTGGAGCGATCCACGGGGCGCACCTGCTGCCCTTCGAGCAGGACATGCACGCCTGCGGCGACCACCCAATCACTGGCGTTCAAGCCTTCGAGCACCGGCACGACTTTCTCGCCGAACGGGCCGACACGCACCGGAGTTTTCTTCAATGTGTTGTTGGCACCAACGACCCAGACGTAGGTCGCGCCATTTTCAGCGGTCAGCGCCGAGAGCGGCACCGACAGCGACACGGCATCGGCCGATTGCACGAACACCCGGGCGCTCTGGCCCAGTTCGGCCGGGACCTTGCCGCTGGTAAAAGAAATTCGCGCGGCGAAGGTGCGCGATTTCGGATCGGCAGACGGCGACAGCTCACGAATCTGCCCGGCGAAGCGCTGGTTCTGCTGGGTCCAGAGTTCGACCGTCACCGGTTGCCCAACCTTGAAGCGTCCGAAACTCTGCTCCGGCAGGCCGATCAGCACTTCACGTTCGCCATCGGTGGCGAGGGTGAACACGGTTTGCCCGGCCGCGACCACTTGCCCGACTTCGACCGAACGCTTGGCCACCACGCCATCCTGTGGCGCGCGCAGCACGGCGTAACTGGCCTGGTTGGTCGAGACGTTGAATTCGGCTTTGATCTGCTTGAGGCGGGCTTCGCCGGAGCGATAGAGGTTTTCGGCGTTGTCGTACGCGGAGCGGCTGACCATCTGCCGATCCATCAGGGTTTTGTAGCGGTCGCGCTCGGCACGGACGAGGTTGAGATTGGCTTCAGCGGCGGAAACCTGAGCGCGGGTGGCTTCCAGTTGCAGGCGCACGTCCTGCGGATCGAGTTCGGCGAGGGGTTGGTCTGCCTTCACGCGCTGACCTTCGTCGACCAGTCGTCGGCTGACTTTGCCCCCTATGCGAAACGCCAGATCGGGTTCGTAGCGGGCACGCACCTCGCCCGGATAACTTTCCATCGCCTGCGCCGAAGGCTCAGGCTGCACCACCATGGCCGGTCGTACGGTGACTTGCGTCACCTCTTCCTGGCCGCACGCGGACAATAAAAAAACCAGACTGACTGGCAATGCAAATGGCCACGTGAGGTGCAGTGCATGGCGGAACATGATGACGGACCTTTCGCTAATGGTGCTTGGAATAATTATACTGGCGGGTATGTTATTAATAGCAAACTCACCAGTCCAGTAATAAAAGCGAAGAATGTCGAACAATCTTTCAGCTCCAAACGGCCCGGGCCGCCCCAAGGATCTGGCCAAGCGCCAGGCCATCCTCGATGCGGCGAAAATTCTGTTTCTGAGTCATGGCTACGCCAACACCAGCATGGACGCGGTCGCCGCCGAGGCGGGGGTGTCTAAACTGACGGTTTACAGCCATTTCAACGACAAGGAGACGCTGTTCTCTGCCGCCGTGATGGCCAAATGCGAGGAGCAATTGCCGCCGCTGTTCTTCGAATTACCGGCAGGCATCGCTGTGGAAAAGGTGTTGCTGAACATTGCCCGAGGCTTTCATCAACTGATCAACAGCGATGAATCGGTGAATCTGCATCGCCTGATCATGGCGCTGGGCAGTCAGGATCCGAAGCTGTCGCTGATCTTCTTCGAGGCAGGCCCGCAGCGCATGGTGCAGGGCATGGAGCGGTTGTTGACGCAGATCCATGACAGCGGCGCGCTGAGCATTGATCTGCCACGCAATGCGGCGGAGCATTTTTTCTGCCTGATCAAGGGCGCGGGGAATTTCCGCTTGTTGTATGGCTGTGGTGAGCCGTTGGGCGAAGAGGCTTCAGAGAGCCATGTGCGGGAAGTTGTGGGGTTGTTTATGCGGGCTTACAGACCTTAGCTTCTGCCTTGTCTGCACTGCCGCTATCGCTGGCAAGCCAGCTCCCACAGGGATTGGAGTGTGATCACAAATTGTGTGCACACCACGAAAACCTGTGGGAGCTGGCTTGCCAGCGATGGAGGCGACTCGGTATCAGGCCTTGAGCGCCTTCTTCGGATAGATGTCATACCGACTGGACTTGCCATCCAGCGCATGACTCGGTTTGGGCCCCTCAATGCAAGGTGCCTTGCGCGGGCGTTTGACCACCACCCGGTGCGTCGCCAGCGCCAGCGCCGCTTCGAGCAACGCCGGGGCATCCGGATCATCACCAACCAGTGGCCGGAACAGGCGCATTTCCTTCTTCACCAGCGCGGTTTTCTCGCGATGCGGAAACATCGGGTCGAGGTAGATCACCTGCGGCGGCTCGCCTTCCCAGTTGCGCATGACCTCGATGGAGTTGCCCTTGAGCAACTTCATCCGCGCCACGATCGGCGCCACATCGAAATCTTCCGCCGCCCGCGCCAGACCATCCTCCAGCAATGCGCCGATCAGCGGCTGACGCTCGATCAGGCTCATCTCGCAACCCAGACTCGCCAGCACGAACGCATCCTTGCCCAGACCCGCCGTCGCATCCAGCACCCGCGGGCGCACGCCTTGAGCGACGCCGACAGCCTTGGCGATCATCTGCCCGCTGCCGCCGCCGTATAACCGACGATGCGCCGCGCCACCCTCGACGAAGTCCACGCGCACCGGCCCCGGCGCGTCCGGCCCCAGTTGCTGCAATTGCAAACCCTGTTCGCCGACCTGCAAGGCAAACTCGCCGTCGACCACCTCAAGCGGCAGGCCCAGGCGCTCGGCCCAGTGCTCGGCTTGCACAGCGAACGTCGGGCCGAGGGCTTCGACATGGATGCGGCAGGCCGCGGGTTGCTCAATCATTGGAAAACACGCTCAAAAATTTAAGGATCGGCAAAAACCGCCGATAACTCATTCAACGCGCATTTTGCCAGAGCTGAGCGTCAACCGAAAAAAATGTCAGGCATTCTTCCCACATCGATTGGCTACATCTCGCCCCATGGCGATTTCAGCCGTCATAACACTCAAGCACTGAGCGGCGTCAGCCACCTGTGGCAGGATTTCTTTGCCCAGGCGATGGCCGAACAGACGAGTGATGTGGTGCCGGCCTGCGGCACGTTTCCCCCGGTTGACCTGACCAGCCCGGAAGAACCGACCGTCGGCAGCGAACTGCACGCACACATCATCAGCCAGCGCGAATGCGATGTAGTTGAAACCCAGGTGCGTCCGCCAGAGCCGCTGTTTTTGCCGATCGCCGAGTTCGAAATGGAGCTGCTGGACAAACCGTTCCCACCGTTCCCGCCAGAAGAAATCAAGGCTCAGCAAGGGCAACAGGACTTCGACAGCAGTTGGGTTCGCCCGATCGTGATCAACAACGGTCAACCGATTCCGGAACCGGGTGCCGCGCCGCAGAAGCGTCCGCTGTATTTGCCGATTGCCGAGTTCGACCTGGACCTGCTGCAAAAGCCTTACCCGCCATTCCCGCCGGAAGAAATCGTCGAGCAGCAGAAAGCCCTGGACTTCGATAACGGCTGGGCACGCCCGATTGTTCTGCAGAACCTGCGCATCGCCGCTTGAATCTCAGCGACACACGCTCCAGCGCCCGACATCGACATGAAAGTGATTGCGATGGGCGGCGTTGTAATCAGGGCTCAACACCACACTGAACGCCTCGCAGGCGCCGTCGCGCACCTGACGCAGAAACTGTGCGTCCTGATTTTTCTTGGGCCAGTCTCTGAGCACGCTGACGGTCCGGCCATCGGCCAGCCGAAAACCGGCGATATCCAGCGCATCGGCACTGGCATGGCGGCTGAGCGCACCACTCTCGCGGTTATAGATATTTCGACAGGCAAAGCTGCCGAGGTGATCGAGACGCGCGACGTTCTGGCCGTAAATGGCCTGTGCCGCGGGTTGCAGCGAGTGCCGCTCAAACATCGCGTACGCGACTGCCAGCGGACAACTGGCGAGGAAACTGCTGCTCAGCGCCACCTCGCCGCCCTGCACGCGCAAAGCGCCGATCAGCGGGCATTTGGCACCGGGGCTGTCGGACTGCGGCGTGACGCGCAGTGCAGAACTGCGCAGTGCCTGGGCGCAGAGTTCGGGATCGCCGCGCAAACGCATCAGCTTGTAGCCGGTCAGCCAGTTAGGCGTGGCTTTGACGTCCAGCGGCGCCCACGGATTGAATTGCGCCGGCACCTCTAGCCAACCACGCCAGACACTGATCGCAGCGCCGCCGATGCTCAGCAGAATAAACAGCGCAAACCAACGCCCCATGCTCAGCCTTTGAAAAACTGATTGGCTTTGGCGTACGGCATCGACTGCGAAGTGAAGCCGAAGGTGCCGGACTGCTGAATTTCTTCAGCCGCGCGGAAGAACTCGCCGAACGCCGCCAATGCCAGCGCCGAACCGGTGCTGATCCGGCGCACGCCCATTTCTTCGAGTTGCTGCACAGTGAGTTTCAAGCCGCCGGACATCAACACGTTGACCGGTTTCGGCGCCACTGCGCGCACCACTGCAATCACTTCTTCGGCGGTGCGCAAACCCGGCGCATAAAGCACGTCGGCGCCCGCCTCGGCAAAGGCCTGCAAGCGGCGGATGGTGTCGTTGATGTCGGGATTGCCGTGCAGATAGTTTTCCGCCCGCGCTGTCAGGAGAAAGGGAAACGGCAGCGTGCGCACAGCGGCGACAGCGGCTTCGATGCGCGCCACAGCGTGTTCGAAGCAATAGATCGGCGCGTCTGCGCGGCCCGTGGCGTCCTCGATCGATCCGCCCACCGCGCCCGCCTCTGCTGCACGCAACAGGCTTTTCGCGGACTCGACCGGGTCGTCGGCAAAACCGTTTTCCAGATCCACCGCCACCGGCAAATCGGTCGATGCGACTATCGCCCGGACGTTGGCCAAGGTGTCATCCAGGCTCAAGGCGCCATCGGCTTTGCCCTGGGAAAACGCATAACCTGCGCTGGTGGTGGCCAATGCCTGATAGCCAAGGCTTGCGAGCATCTTCGCCGAGCCGGCATCCCACGGATTGGGAATGACGAAAATCCCCGGACGCTCATGCAGGGCTTTGAAGGCTTGGGCTTTACGGGCTTGTTCGGTAAGGGCTTGCACGTCCATCGACTGGCTCCAGGGCAGGAAACGAATCTGCCTCAGAGCAGGCCAAGTTGCTCCGCGGCGGGCTCTCTGTATAGCTCAGGCAGAGATGGCAGGCCAGGCAAACGTTGCATCAGTTGTGCGTGAAAACGTTGCGCGAGCTTTGCCGCCAACAGGTTATCGGCGGTGTGCAGGAAGATGTACGGCGTGCGGCCCTCTTCAATCCACTCGGCAATTTTCGCCACCCACGGTACAAGAAACGGATCGTTGGCTTCCAGTTCCGGATGGCCAATGAAGCGCACTTGCGGGAACTGCGTGAACGCCGCCGGACGCGTCGGTACTCGTGGTTTTTTCGATTGTGCGTGGATGACTGAAGAGTCGGTCGACAGGCAACTGAACAGCGCACGCGGATCGAGGCAGATACGCTCCACGCCCCGATCAAGTAGCAGACGATTGAGCAATCGCTCACTCTCGCCCTTGGCGAAGAACTGCTCGTGGCGCACTTCCACCGCCAGCGGGCAGTCCAGCGCATCAATGAATACCGCCAGTTCCGGCAGCCGATGCGGTGCGAAGCTTTTCGACAGTTGCAGCCACAGCGGCGATACACGCTCGCCGAGGGGTTTGAGTAATTGCAGGAAGATTTCGGCGGCGGTCAGTTGCTCACGCAAGTCGCCGCCGTGACTGATGTCGCCGGGGAACTTGGCAGTGAAGCGAAAGTGCGCAGGCATGGTTTCGGCCCAACGCTGCACGGTGGCGGGCGACGGGCTGGCGTAGAAAGTCGTATTGCCTTCCACCGCGTTGAACACTTGGGAATAGAGGCTGAGGAAGTCGGAGGTTTTTGCGTCTACCGGGTAAAGATACTCGCGCCAGGCGTTTTCGCTCCAGGACGGGCAACCGAGGTAGTAAGGCAGATCCATCAGATGTACAGATCGAGGCCCAGCACGTCCGCGTCCCAATCCACAAAACCGGCGGTGCTCAGGTAGCTGGCCAGGGCCATCGCTACGCTTTTCTTCATCGTGCGGTGGTAGATCATGTCTTGCTGACGGGCGGGCAGATTGGCCAGGCGTTGCGCGGAGGCTTTGGCAGCGCGGGCGGCCAGTTGCTCCTCAGTCGGGAATTCCAGCTCGCCGTCGATATCGTCGACGGATTCATCCAGCGCCGGATTGCCTTTGCGAGGCTTGCGCTTGATAGGGTAGGACTGAGTGGAAACGCCGTCTATACGCATAAAGTCATGCTCGGTATCAATGATGGCAATTTAGCGGCACTTGACCGACTTAGCAAACCGCCGAGTGATAACTAGAACACATAAAGCGCAAAAGGTTTAAAACGCGGGGTCAGAAACTGACGATTGGCGTCTGGAAGATCAAAAGATCGCAGCTCCTACAATTGGAATACGATCCCTGTAGGAGCTGCCGAAGGCTGCGATCTTTTAAAGGCTTAACGGGCTTTTGGGGTGGCGACTTTGTCGCGCAGGTAAACAGGCTGAGCATCATCTGCCGGGATCGCCTCACCGCGCTCCCAGGCAAATCGTGCCAGCGTCAGCAGGTCTTCGGCGTGGGGCAGCATGCCGGCATCAGAACCGTTCAGATTGACCGCGATACGCTCGGCGTAACTCCAACCGGTGCCCGCACCGAACCAGTCGCCGCTGGCATCGGCCGGCAGTGCCGCGACTTGCGGCGGCAACACCGCTTCAGCACCGACCAGACGCATCTCGCCCGCCGTTTCGCGGTAGCAGCCCCAATACACTTCATCCATCCGCGCATCGATGGCCGCGGCCACTTGGCTCACGCCATGCTCACGCAATGCACGTTGCGCCAGCACGGCAAGGTTGGACACCGGCAACACCGGACGGTCCAGCGCGAACGCCAGCCCCTGCACCACGCCAATGGCTATGCGCACACCGGTAAACGCACCCGGGCCGCGACCGAACGCAATCGCGTCAACCGCTTGCAACGTGGTGCCGGCGTCGGCCAGCAGTTGCTGGATCATCGGCAGCAGCTTCTGCGCGTGCAGGCGCGGGATCACCTCGTAATGGCTCGTGACCTTGCCGTCATGCAGCAAGGCAACGGAGCAAGCTTCAGTCGCGGTGTCCAGGGCCAGCAAGGTGCTCATCGATGTTTCCAAAACAGGTGGGAAAAAAGTGCGTCAGTATAAACAACTACGGCCCGCAAGCGGGCCGTGGATGTTGCCGCCGCTCAGACTTTTCAGCTCAGCGCTTCGAGTACCTTGGCGGTGATTGCCTCAACCGAACCAACGCCCGGGATGTGGCTGTACTTCGGCTTGCCGTTGGCAGCGGACAGCTTCTGGTAGAAGTCCACCAGTGGCTTGGTCTGCGAGTGGTAGACCGACAGGCGATGACGCACGGTTTCTTCGGTGTCGTCCTTGCGCTGTACCAGTTCGTCACCGGTGATGTCGTCTTTGCCGGCAATTTTCGGCGGGTTGTAGACGATGTGGTAAACGCGGCCGCTGGCCTCGTGAACACGACGACCGGCGATGCGTTGAACGATTTCTTCGTCTTCAACGGCGATTTCAACCACGGCGTCCAGCTCGACACCGGCAGTAACCAGCGCTTCAGCCTGCGGAATGGTGCGCGGGAAGCCGTCGAACAGGAAGCCGTTGGCGCAATCAGGTTGAGCGATGCGGTCTTGAACCAGTGCGATGATCAGGTCATCCGACACCAGGCCGCCGGCATCCATGATGCTCTTGGCTTGAACGCCCAGCGGAGTACCGGCCTTGACCGCTGCACGCAGCATGTCGCCAGTGGAAATTTGTGGAATGCCGAATTTCTCGGTGATGAACTTAGCCTGAGTACCTTTACCGGCCCCGGGAGCTCCCAGCAGAATGACGCGCATTAGATGTGCTCCTCAATTTTTTTATAAAAAGCTTTTACAAAACAAAGGCCTCGCCTCTTGGGACGAATCCTGAAAAATACGGGTCGTGGCCGCACAAACGGCCAAAGGCTGATCAAGATACACAGCAGGCTGCGCCCACACAAGACGCCAAAAGTCGGAGAAACCGACGCCCGCCGCGACTTCGGGACGCGGTGACCCAAGTCGCAACCCCATCATTAACTGTCGCTTGGCGAAACATTTCCAGTAGATATCCAGCGGCACCCGACACATGCACCGGGTGCCCTGCCCCGCCGAAAAAACCTTAGCCGGTATTACGCAAACCGGCGGCAATCCCCGCCACAGACACCAGCAACGCTTGCTCCACCGGGCTGCCCTGCTCGACATTCTGTTGTCGCGAGCGGGCGAGCAGCTCGGCCTGCAATAGATGAAGCGGGTCGAGGTAGGTGTTGCGCAGGCGGATGAATTCCAGGGTGTCCGGACTATGCGCCAGTAGCTGCGACTGCCCGGTCAGCCCAAGCACCACGGCGCACGCCTGCGACAATAGGTCGCGTAACTGCGCGCCCAACGGCAGCAAATCCGGCTCGACCAGGCGCTGGTCGTAAGACAACGCAATATCGGCGTCAGCCTTGGCCAGAACCATTTCCAGCATGTCGATGCGCGTGCGAAAGAACGGCCATTGTTCGCGCATCTGCCCGAGCAATTCGCCTTCGCCGCGCTCCAGCGCTTTGCTCAGCGCCGATTCCCAGCCGAGCCAGGCCGGCAGCATCAGCCGCGTTTGCGTCCAGCCGAAGATCCACGGGATCGCCCGCAGACTTTCGATGCCACCCGCGCGGCGCTTGGCCGGACGACTGCCCAATGGCAAGCGCCCCAGTTCCTGCTCCGGAGTGGACTGGCGGAAATACTCGACGAATTGCGGATTTTCCCGCACGACCTGGCGATAGGCGCTGACACCATCAGCGGCCAATTCGTCCATCAGGTGGCGCCATTCCGTTGTTGGCGGCGGCGGTGGCAACAGCGTCGCTTCGAGCACCGCCGCCAGGTACAGATTGAGGTTTTGCTCGGCGATGTCCGGCAGGCCGAATTTGAAACGAATCATTTCTCCCTGCTCGGTGGTGCGGAACCGCCCCGCTACCGATCCCGGCGGCTGCGACAGAATCGCCGCGTGCGCCGGACCACCGCCACGGCCGACAGTGCCACCGCGACCATGGAACAACAGCAGTTCGACTTGCTGTTCACGGCAGATTTCCACCAGCCGTTCCTGGGCGCGATATTGCGCCCACGCCGCTGCGGTGGTGCCCGCATCCTTGGCCGAGTCCGAATAGCCGATCATCACTTCCTGCGGACCTTGCAACCGTGCGCGGTAACCCGGCAGCAGCAACAGACGCTCCATCACCGGGCCGGCGTTGTCGAGGTCGGCGAGGGTTTCAAACAATGGCACCACACGCATCGGCCGCAGTACGCCGGACTCTTTCAGCAGCAACTGCACGGCAAGCACATCGGAAGCGGCGCCTGCCATCGAGATCACGTAGGAACCGAGCGAAGCGCCGGGCGCGGCGGCGATTTCCTTGCAGGTGTTGAGCACTTCAGCGGTGTCGGCGGACGGCTTGAAATGCGCCGGCAGCAACGGCCGACGATTGCTCAGTTCACGGGTCAGAAAGGTAATGCGTTGCTCTTCGTCCCAGTCCTCGTAGCGACCGAGGCCCAGGTAATCAGTAATTTCGGTCATTGCCGAACTGTGCCGCGCGGAGTCCTGACGCACGTCGAGGCGCACCAGGAACAAGCCGAACGTCACCGCCCGGCGCAGACAATCAAGCAATGGGCCGTCGGCGATCACGCCCATGCCGCATTCGTGCAACGAGTTGAAACACAGCTCCAGCGGATCAAGCAGATCACGATTGTTTTGCAGCACATCCGCTGGCGCCGGCGTCGGTGCGGTCAGCGCTGCATGCGCCCAGTTGCGCGTGGAGCGCAGGCGTTCGCGCAATTGCTTGAGTACCGCACGATACGGTTCGGCGCTGTCACCCGCCTGGGCCTTGAGTGCGTCGCTGGCCTGCTGCATCGACAACTCGGCAGCCAGATGATCGATATCGCGCAAGTACAAATCAGCGGCCATCCAGCGCGCCAGCAGCAACACTTCCCGAGTCACCGCAGCGGTGACATTCGGGTTGCCGTCACGGTCGCCGCCCATCCACGAGGCGAAGCGAATCGGCGCAGCCTCCAGCGGCAGACGCAGGCCCGTGGCCTCGTACAAAGCCTTGTCGGCCTTGCGCATATGGTTGGGAATCGCCTGCCACAGCGAGTGTTCGATGACTGCGAACCCCCACTTGGCCTCGTCCACCGGGGTTGGGCGGGTGCGGCGGATTTCTTCGGTGTGCCAGGCTTCGGCGATCAGCCTTTGCAGGGTGTTTTGAATCTGCTCGCGCTCGGCGCTGGTCAGGTCGCGATGATCCTGTGCGGCGAGTTGCGCGGCGATGGCGTCGTACTTCTGGATCAGCGTGCGCCGCGCCACTTCGGTCGGGTGCGCGGTCAGCACCAGTTCGATTTCCAGTCGCCCGAGTTGTCGGGCGAGGGATTCGGCGCTGTGACCTTCATTGCGCAGGCGGGCGAGCAATTCGGGGAGCACCCGGGATTCGAACGGCGCGGGCTGCGACTCTTCGCGACGATGGATCAACTGATACTGTTCGGCGATGTTCGCCAGATTGAGAAACTGGTTGAACGCCCGCGCCACCGGCAGCAATTCGTCTTCGCTCAATTGATTGAGGCTGGCGCTCAGTTCTGCATCCATCGAGCCTCGGCGGTCGGCCTTGGCGCCCTTGCGAATCTGCTCGATCTTGTCGAGAAATTCCTCGCCGTACTGGTCTCGAATGGTATTGCCCAACAGCTCTCCGAGCAGGTGAACATCCTCGCGCAAGCGTGCATCAATATCGGTCATCAGCAGTTCTCCAGCGGTAATCCGGGCGGCCTAGAAACGAGTGCATGACGCAGAGAGTGCCGCTCTACGGCGCTTCTTACAAGCAGGCGACGAAGGGACTTTAAACCTTGTGGCCGAAAGCTAGTCTCAACAGTAAGCCGCATAAAGGCTTGCCGCCGGCCCCGCCGGACACTCACCCAAGCCTGCTACAGCAGGTGCGACATGAGGTCATCATGAAAATCCGTGAACTCGCCCAGCATTGGGAAGAAAACGCCAAGGGTCGCCTGACCGACACTGGCTACACGATTCATCTGGACGTCGAGGCCGCTGCGCGTCTGGCAGCGATTGCCGAGATGTACCCCAAACGCCACCCCGAAGAACTGCTCGGCGAACTGATCGGCGCAGCCCTTGAAGAGTTCGAAGCGAGCCTGCCCTATGTGAAAGGCTCGACGGTGGTTGCGACGGATGAGGAAGGTGATCCGCTGTATGAAGACGTCGGGCCAACGCCGCGTTTTCTGGCGCTGTCACGGCGGCATTTGCAGGATTTGTCATCTGCTGAAAACAAGCAGAAACACTGACTGAACAACACAAAACCTGTGGGAGCTGGCTTGCCAGCGATGGCGTCAGTTCAGTCACTGACATACTGAATCTGATGACCTCATCGCTGGCAAGCCAGCTCCCACATTGAATACATTTGTCCTTCAATGCTGTGTCGCTTTTGCTCATTTCTTAAGCCGCGCGTACCACTCCAGCCCACCAAAGTTCCCGTCCTAGAGCCTTGTCCATTCGGTCAAAAATTATTTAGGCGATAGGCCATCTTTTCTGAACTTTTGAAAACAGCCGCCGGTCGGACCCTGTAACCACTCCTGGAACGAGCGTTTCAAAAACGCGCTGTACAAGACGCTTAAGGCTCCTCGACCAGGATGGATTCAGATGTATTCAGGAGATGCCTAATGGAGTTGAAGACCATGAAAAACCAAACCTCGTTTACCCACCTGCGCGGTCTGAAACTGGCCGCCCTGGCAATCGGCACCAGCTTCGTACTGGCCGGTTGCGCCGGTAATCCACCGACCGAGCAGTACGCCGTGACCCAATCTGCGGTCAACAGCGCCGTCAGCGCCGGTGGTACCGAGTTTGCTGCCGTTGAAATGAAGCAGGCGCAGGACAAACTCAAGCAAGCCGAAATCGCCATGCACGACAAGAAGTACGAAGAAGCTCGTACGCTGTCCGAGCAAGCCGAGTGGGACGCTCGCGTAGCAGAACGCAAGGCTCAGGCCGCCAAGGCTGAACTGGCTGTGAAGGATTCCCAGAAAGGTGTTCAGGAACTGCGTCAGGAAAGTCAGCGCACCGTGAAGTAAGCGCGCATCCCGACCGCAAAGCTGAAACTCTTACCGATAGAAAGGACGACAAATTATGCGTAAGCAACTGATGATTCCCGCTCTTCTGGCCGCAAGCGTTGCCTTGGCTGCCTGCTCCACCCCGCCTAATCCGAACCTGGAGAACGCACGCACCAACTACGCCGGCCTGCAAGCCAACCCGCAGGCGAGCAAAGTCGCGGCGCTGGAAACCAAAGATGCCAGTGAGTACCTGGACAAGGCCGACAAGGCCTACCTGGACAAGCAAGACGCGGCCAAGGTTGACCAACTGGCTTACCTGACCAACCAGCGTGTTGAAGTGGCCAAGCAGACCATTGCCCTGCGCACTGCTGAAAACAATCTGAAGAACGCCTCCGCCCAACGCGCCCAGGCACGTCTGGACGCTCGCGATCAACAGATCAAGCAGTTGCAGGACAGCCTGAATGCCAAGCAGACCGATCGCGGTACGCTGGTGACTTTTGGTGATGTGCTGTTCGCTACCGACCGCGCAGACCTGAAATCCAGCGGTCTGGTGAACATCAATAAACTGGCGCAGTTCCTCCAGGAGAACCCGGATCGCAAAGTGATCGTCGAGGGCTACACCGACAGCACCGGTACCGCCAGCCACAACCAGACGCTGTCCGAGCGTCGTGCCAATTCCGTGCGCACTGCACTGGTGAAAATGGGCGTTGATCCAGCGCGCATCGTCGCTCAGGGTTACGGCAAGGAATATCCGGTTGCCGAGAACGGCAGCGTTTCCGGTCGTGCGATGAACCGTCGCGTGGAAGTGACCATTTCCAACGACAACCAGCCAGTGATGCCACGTTCGGCTGTCAGCTCGAACTAAGCTTCACGCTGTAACGCAAAAGCCCCGCCTGAGTGATCAGGCGGGGCTTTTTTGTTGATCAAAAGATCGCAGCCTTCGGCAACTCATACAGGTGAAATGAAATCCCATGTAGGAGCTGCCGAAGGCTGCGATCTTTTGATTTTTAGGGCTCCAGCTTCTGCGGCGTCTCTTCGCCCATGCAGCGCACGGCTTTTTTCTGGGCATTGATCAGCACGCCGGTCAGACCTTTCTGCTCGGTATCAAACAGCACCAGCACGCCATCAATGCACTGCGCCACTTGCGGTGCCGGGCTCAGCGAGAGTTTGTAGTCTTCGCCCGGCACGGTCTTGAGCATGGTGAATTCATTGAGTAGCAGCGCATCCTCGGGTTTGGCGAAGTGCAGGTAGCCGTAGTACCACAGGGCGCCAACGGTGCCGAGGATGCTGCAGATACCCGTGATGATCAGCGGGATGGCATTACGTTCTTCACTCATTGCGGACTCTCATCTTCAGAATTCGGGGGTTGCGGGTAATTGGGGATTTCGCCGAGGCGGCGCAGGCCGTTGAAGTGCTCGGGATCGTCGAGATAGCGCAGCATCACCTGACGCCAGACCGGGTCGCCGAAAGTCTGTACATGGCCGCCGCGAGTCAACTGCAATACGCGCGGCGGCGGCGCAGCTTGATACAGGCGGATGCCGTTGGATAGAGGCACCAGCGGATCGTCGATGCTGTGGAAGATCAGTTTCGGCACGCCGCTGAGTTGCGGCATTGAATTGATCGCGCTGTCGCCATCCGGCACCAGCCACGACAGCGGTACCTGAAACGGCCAGGTCAGCCACGATGTGCTGAGGGCGTATTGGCCGACGCTGCGATAACTGGCGGGCACGCCGTCGAGCACCAGCGCCTTGAGCTGTTTCTGCCGCTCGGGATGCTGCACCAGCCAATGCACGGCCATCGAGCCGCCGAGGCTTTGGCCGAGGAGGATCAGCGGCTTGCCTTTGATTTCGGGCGCCTTGTCCAACCAGGCGAACGCCGCGTCGATGTCCTGATAGATCGCCGGCAGGCTCGGTTCGCCCTCGGACAAGCCATAGCCGCGATAGTCCACCAACAACACTTGATAGCCGTTTTTCGGCAACCACCAACTTCCGCCCAAATGCATCGGCAAGTTGCCGCCGTTGCCATGCAGGTGCAGGACGGTGCCTTTAACCTCGACACCCGGTTTGGCCGGCAGCCACCAGGCGTTCAGCTTAAGGCCGTCGGCGGTGGTGAGGGTGACGGTGCGGTATTCGAGTTTGGCTTTTTCCGGGGTGAAGATCTGGCCAGGCTCTGGGTAGAACAACAGTGAACTGCAACCGCCGAGGGTCAGGAGCAGGCAAAAGATGCCGAGGATTCTCATCCGGTGAAACCTCGCGAATATTCGGGTTGGAACACAATAATTGTGGCAATCCTGAACCCTGTGGGAGCTGGCTTGCCAGCGATTGCATTCTGTCAGTCAATTTTGATGTTGGCTGACCCGCCGCCATCGCTGGCGAGCCAGCTCCCACAGGGGGTTGTGTAGGGTCTAAAGGATATTGGAATAGTCCGCCTCGATCCGATCCAGACTCAAATGGTTGAGGAAGTTGGAGAAGCACATCCACGCCGACAGCGCATTCAGATCACGGAACTGGTCAGGCAGATATTTCGGCGCCACCACCAGCCCCTCATCCACCAATTGGCGCAAGGTACGCATGTCTTCCAGAGTGGTCTTGCCGCAGAACAACAGTGGAATCTGCTCAAGCTTGCCCTTACGCACGGCCAACTGAATGTAGTTGTAAACCATGATAAAGCCCTTGAGGTAGGACAAGTCTTTGGTGAATGGCAGACCGGTCGGCGTCGACCCGCGGAAAACCCGACTGGCGTTGCCATAGCTTTCCGCCATTTCAAAGCCCTGCTCACGGAAAAACTCGAACACCTGCAAGAAGTCCGCGCCCTCCTCGACCATGTGAATGGCGCGGGTACGGTTGGTCAGTTTGCGCAGACGGCTCGGGTAGGAGGCGAAGGTGATGATTTCCATCAGGATCGCCAGACCTTCCTGAGTCACCGTTGACGACGGCGGGCCCTTGGACAGAAAGGTGCAGATCGGCTGGTTCAAACCGTTGAGCGTGGTGCCGACGTGCACCAGACCCTCGTGAACTTCCAGTGCGCGCACGTCGCGGTCGTTGAACATCGCGTCAGTGCGGATCTTGATGTAGTCGGCGCCCGCCGCCGCATCGGCAACGATACCGTCGGACTCGAACACGCGAATGGTTTCCTCAGCCTCGCCGAACACTTTGTTCAGACGGGTTTGCAACAGGTGCACGGCGTCTTTGGCGGTGAGGGTTTTCGGCTCGTCCTTCAGGTCGCCACGGCCATCGATGTTGTTCAGATAGTCGGACATCATCAGGCCGAGGTCGGCCAAGGTCGGGTCACCGGCGTGGAATGCGTCGGACGCAGCGCCGTACAATTCTTGGGAGATCAGACCGAAATCTTCGGTGCCGCGCGCTTCGAGCATACGCACCACCATGCGATATTCCTTGCACATGCGCCGCATGATCTGCCCGACCGGGTTGAACTGGCCGAGCTGGCGAGTGATGTCGCGCTCGATGTTCTGGAATTCCAGTTTGACCTTGCTCGAATCGAACGCCAGCGGCCGGTTCAGGTAATAGTCGCGATCCACCGCCGGCATTTCCTTGCCCTTGGCCTTGAGAAAACCCTTGCGGATGCTTTCGTCCCACTTGACCGCGTCAAGAACACGGATTGGCGTCTGCGCCAGCACAATGCGATCGGACAATATGCGTATCGACTGCTGGTAATCGTCCACCCGAAACTCCTGTAAAAAACCTGATGTTTTGAATTATTTGGCGCCGGCCCGACGCTGATAGCGCGCCGCTTCGACAAAGACATCGGAATTGGCCGGATCGTCGAGGTAAGCGAAGACTTTGTCGAGGTTGCTGTCGACCAGAACGCCATCGCCGTCGTCGGTCTGGAAGGCCTGACCGTCGAGGGCTTTGTGTTGGATTGCCTGATTGATCTGCTCGAGATCGAGGTTGTACACCACCAGCTCATGTTTGTCGGTAAGTTCGAAACCGGCGATGGTGTAGTGGCCACCGAACTGCGCCGGCACTTTCGCCGACAGGTACCAGCGATTGCCACGATGCGAGACGGTGAACGGATAGGCTTCGCGCTCGCGGGGTTTGGCTTTGAAATAGGTGACGGCCTGATAGCGGTTGTTGCCCAGACGGGTCAGCTCAAGGTTCATCGGCTCGCCCCAGGCATTGACGCTCGACCACTTGCCGAGCAGACCCTTGGGCGCCGGTTCATGGGTGGACAGCGGCGATTTGAACGTCACCAGACAGCCACTGAGCAGCAGGAACGACAAGGCGATCAGCACGCCACGCCAGGCTTTCATTCGATACTCCCTATGAACCTGAATCACCTTTCTCTGCAGGAGCTGCCGAAGGCTGCGATCTTTTGATCCTGATTTCTAAAAGCAAGATCAAAAGATCGCAGCCTTCGGCAGCTCCTACATTGGGACCGGCGTCAGGCGGACCACATTGCGTTACACCGACGCGAGGACCAAATGCATATACCGCGTCAGAATCCCCAGCATCTCTTCCTCCGCCAAAGGCTCGGCGTCGTTGAGCAGGCCCTGATATTCCATCCGTCCGATAATCGCCGTCAACACCTTGGCATCTTGCTGCGGCTCACGCGAGCCCAAGACCTGAAACAACTGGCAGGTACCCTGCAGCAAAATCTGCTGATGCGAGCGCACCAGAATCGCCAGGCGCGGGTTGAGCAGCGCTTCCTGACGGAATGCCTGCTCGGCCATCAAATGCTCGCGACGGTTGAGCAGCTGTCGCTGCACGTAATCGGCCATCAACCGGGCAATATCATCGGCCAGTTGCGAGCGCGACTCGGGGCTGCCGTCACCGCTGACGACCATATCGCGCAGCAGCCCTTCATTGTTGATCCACAGCTTGGCCATGTATTCGGCACTGCGTTCAACGTATTGGGCAAAGGTATCGGTGAGCAGGTCATCGATGTCCTTGAAGTAGTAAGTGGTGGCCGAGAGCGGCACCGCCGCTTCCGCAGCCACTGCACGGTGGCGTACGGCGCGCACGCCATCACGCACGACAATGCGCATTGCCGCGTCGAGAATGTCCTGACGACGCTGCTCACTGCCCTGTCGGCTGGCCTTGCGACCCTGGTACTGAACACTTTCAGCGACCGCAGTGGCGATACCCGCTGCACCTTCTTGAGCGATTGCAACCATCACGACAGGCATTCCTCTGTTATTTCAAAAGTAACCAAACGATACATTTGTACCAGACAGGCAATAAAAAGCCGCCTGTTTTAGGCGGCTTTTTAACTGAAACGTTTACGCTTGCGGTCGCATGTGCGGGAACAGGATCACATCGCGAATCGACGGCGAGTTGGTCAGCAACATCACCAGACGGTCGATGCCGATACCTTCACCGGCCGTTGGCGGCATGCCGTACTCCAGCGCACGAACGAAGTCGGCGTCGTAGTGCATGGCTTCGTCGTCGCCGGCGTCCTTGTCGGCCACCTGCGCCATGAAGCGCTCGGCCTGGTCTTCCGCGTCGTTCAACTCGGAATAGGCGTTGGCGATTTCACGGCCACCGATGAACAGCTCGAAACGGTCAGTGACGTTCGGGTTGTCGTCATTGCGACGAGCCAGCGGCGACACTTCGAACGGGTACTGAGTGATGAAGTGCGGCTGCTCCAGCTTGTGCTCGACCAGTTCTTCGAAAATCATCACTTGCAGCTTGCCCAGACCTTCGAAGCCCAGCACCTTGGCGCCGGCCTTCTTGGCGATGGCGCGAGCCTTGTCGATGTCGTTCAGATCATCGGCGGTCAGCTCAGGGTTGTACTTGAGGATCGAGTCGAACACCGACAGGCGCACGAACGGCTCGCCGAAGTGGAACACCTTGTCGCCGTACGGCACGTCGGTGCTGCCCAGAACCAGCTGCGCCAGTTCACGGAACAACTCTTCGGTCAGGTCCATGTTGTCTTCGTAGTCGGCGTAAGCCTGGTAGAACTCCAACATGGTGAATTCAGGGTTGTGACGGGTCGAGACGCCTTCGTTACGGAAGTTGCGGTTGATCTCGAAAACCTTCTCGAAACCGCCAACCACCAGACGCTTGAGGTACAACTCAGGCGCGATACGCAGGAACATTTCCATGTCCAGCGCATTGTGGTGGGTTTCGAACGGCTTGGCCGCAGCGCCGCCGGGAATGGTTTGCAGCATTGGTGTTTCGACTTCGAGGAAGTCGCGCTGCATCAGGAAGCTGCGGATGTGCGCAATCACTTGCGAACGCACGCGGAACGTCTGGCGCACTTCTTCGTTGACGATCAGGTCAACGTAACGCTGACGGTAGCGTTGTTCGGTGTCGGTCAGGCCGTGGTGCTTGTCCGGCAGCGGGCGCAGCGACTTGGTCAGCAGGCGCACGGTGGTCATTTCAACGTACAGGTCGCCTTTGCCGGAACGGGCCAGGGTGCCTTCGGCAGCAATGATGTCGCCCATGTCCCAGGTTTTCACCGCGGCCAGGGTTTCTTCGGACAGGGTCTTGCGGTTGACGTAGACCTGAATGCGACCGGTCATGTCCTGGATCACCATGAACGAGCCACGGTTGAGCATGATGCGACCGGCAACCTTGACCGGGATTGCAGCCTCTGCCAGCTCTTCCTTGGTCTTGTCCGCGTACTGTTTCTGCAACGCATCGCAGTAGTTGTCGCGGCGGAAGTCGTTCGGGAAGGCATTGCCCTTGGCGCGCTCGGCAGCAAGCTTTTCCTTGCGCAGGGCGATCAGGGAGTTTTCTTCCTGTTGCAGGGCTTGCGGATCGAGTTGTTGGTCGCTCATGTCTTTAGATATTCCATCAGGTTCGTTGCCCCCGGGCCTTGCAGCCCGGGGATCGCCAGCAGGGCTGGCTCCTACAGGGATCGCGTTGAATCAGCCGACCCTGTATTGCGTCTTTTACAGCCCTGATTTCAGGCTGGCTTCCAGGTATTCATCGATGTCGCCATCGAGCACCTTGTCGCAGTCGCTGCGTTCGATGTTGGTCCGCAGGTCTTTGATTCGCGACGCGTCGAGCACGTAAGAGCGAATCTGGTGACCCCAGCCGATGTCGGACTTGGTGTCTTCCAGCGCCTGGGAAGCGGCGTTGCGCTTCTGCATTTCCTGCTCGTACAACTTGGCCCGCAGCATTTTCATGGCGGTGTCCTTGTTGGCGTGCTGGGAACGTTCGTTCTGGCAGCTGACCACGGTGTTGGTCGGTACGTGAGTAATACGTACGGCCGAGTCGGTGGTGTTTACGTGCTGACCACCGGCACCCGAGGAACGATAGGTGTCGATCCGCAGGTCTGCCGGGTTGATTTCGATTTCCACTTTGTCATCGATCTCTGGCGAGACGAAAACCGCGGAGAACGAGGTGTGGCGACGGTTGCCGGAGTCAAACGGGCTCTTGCGCACCAGGCGGTGCACGCCAATCTCGGTCCGCAGCCAGCCAAAGGCGTATTCACCCTTGATGTGCACGGTCGCGCCCTTGATCCCGGCGACTTCACCGGCGGACAGTTCCATGATGGTCGCGTCGAAACCGCGTTTGTCAGCCCAGCGCAGGTACATGCGCAGCAGGATGTTGGCCCAGTCCTGCGCTTCGGTGCCGCCGGAACCGGCCTGGATGTCCAGGTAGGCGTTGTTCGGGTCCATTTCATGGCTGAACATACGGCGGAATTCGAGCTTGGCCAGGTTGGCCTCGAGACGGGCCAGTTCAGCGACGACATCGCCCACTGCGCCTTCGTCGTTTTCTTCGACAGCCATGTCGAGCAGGTCGCGGCAATCGGCCAGACCGCCGTTCAATTCGTCGAGGGTATCGACGATTTGCGCCAGCGCAGAGCGCTCGCGGCCCAGTTCCTGGGCGTATTCAGGTTTGTTCCAGACACTCGGATCTTCAAGCTCGCGATTGACTTCAGTCAGACGCTCATGCTTTTGATCGTAGTCAAAGATACCCCCGAATAGTTTCGGAGCGCTCGGACAGGTCCTTGATGGTGTTCAGGATCGGGTTGATTTCCATGGCGGGCAGCACTCGTTGGCGAACTTTTGAAAGCCGGCGAGTATAACGTAATCGGGCTGTAACGGCAGCCCGTCTGGCGGGGCGAATCGAGCATTAATGAACTGTAGGAGCTGCCGAAGGCTGCGATCTTTTGATTTTTTAAAGATCAAAAGATCGCAGCCTTCGGCAGCTCCTACAGGGTTTTGCATTTGTCGTGGGAGTCGGGTTACTCGATCCCGACCTGATTACGCCCGTTGTTCTTGGCCAAGTACAACCCACGATCGGCCGCCGATATCAGCAACCGGCAATCGCTGCCCGCCTGCGGCACCATGGTCGCCAGACCAATGCTGATAGTCAGGCTCGTCCCTTCGCTGGGCGCAATGTGTGGAATCTTCAGTGAAGCCACGGTCTGGCGCAGTTTTTCCGCCACCAGTCGTGCGCCGCCCGGCGAAGTATTCGGCAGCACCAGCGCAAATTCCTCACCACCGTAACGCGCCGGCAAGTCCGAGGGGCGCGCACTGGCATCGCGAATGGCCGTGGCGACCTTGCGCAATGCTTCATCGCCTTCGACATGGCCGAACGTGTCGTTATAGGACTTGAAGTAATCGACGTCGATCATCAGCAACGACAACTGGCTCTGGTCGCGCAACGAGCGGCGCCATTCCAGCTCCAGGTATTCGTCGAAGTGGCGGCGGTTCGACAGCCCGGTCAGGCCATCGGAGTTCATCAGGCGTTGCAGCACCAGGTTAGTGTCGAGCAACTGCTGCTGACTGACGCGCAGGGCACGGTAGGCCGCGTCTCGTTGCAGTAACGTCATGTAGGAGCGCGAGTGATAGCGGATGCGCGCCACCAGTTCGATGGTGTCCGGCAGCTTCACCAGATAATCGTTGGCACCCGCGGAGAACGCCGCGCTCTTGATCAGCGGGTCTTCCTTGGTCGACAGGACAATGATCGGAATGTCCTTGGTCGCCGGGTGATTGCGGTACTCGCGCACCAGGCTCAGGCCGTCAAGACCGGGCATCACCAGGTCCTGGAGAATGACCGTCGGCTTGATCCGCACCGCTTGCGCAATGGCCTGATGCGGGTCGGAACAGAAGTGGAAGTCGATGTTTTCTTCGTTCGACAGCCCACGGCGCACGGCTTCGCCGATCATCGCCTGATCGTCTACCAACAACACCATGGCGGCGTTTTCGTCGGTTTTAATGTCGTCGATCTGTAAATCATTCATGGGCTGTCACCTGATTACTGCGGGGGCCAGGATTGCGGATAAAACTGTTCATTTGGGGAAAATCTCCAGCAATCGTGGCGCTATCTTTTCCAGTGGGCGGATTTCTACGGCGGCATCAATCGCCGCGGCAGCCTTGGGCATGCCGTACACCGCACTGCTTTGCTGATCCTGGGCGATGGTCAAATAACCCTGTTGGCGCATGAGCTTAAGCCCTTGCGCGCCATCTCGCCCCATCCCGGTCAACAAAACCCCGACCGCATCGCCGTTCCAATAGCTGACAACGCTCTCGAAAAACACGTCGATCGAAGGTCGGTAGATCTCGTTGACCGGCTCGGCGGTGTAGGCCAGCGTGCCGTTTTTCAATAAGCGAATATGGTGGTTGGTGCCGGCCAACAGCACGACGCCGGCCTGCGGCGGTTCGCCTTCACGCGCCAGACGCACGTCCAGGCCACTGGCGCTGGCGAGCCATTCGGCCATGCCGGCAGCGAACACCTGATCGACATGCTGCACCAGCACAATGGCCGCCGAGAAATCCTTGGGCAAGCCTTTGAGCAGCACCTCCAGCGCCGCCGGCCCGCCAGCGGACGAGCCGATCGCCACCAGCCGCTGGCGCGAGGCCGAACTGCGCTGGGGCGTAGGCGCCGGACGCGCGCGCGGCGTTTTCTCGCCGATCAGCCAGCCGATGTTGAGGATCTTGCGCAGCAACGGTGCCGCCGCTTCCTGCGCATTGCCTGCGCCAATGGCCGGCGTATCGACCACATCCAGCGCGCCATGCCCCATCGCTTCGAAGACCCGGTGCACGTTCTGCTGGCGGTCGACCGTCACAATGACGATGGCGCACGGCGTCTCGGCCATGATCCGCCGAGTGGCTTCGACGCCGTCCATCACCGGCATGATCAAGTCCATCAGGATCAGATCCGGCGTATTTTCCGCGCACAGACGCACCGCCTCGGCGCCGTTGTAAGCGACCCAGACCACCTGATGCGCCGGCTCGAAGGCCACCGCCCGGCGCAAGGCCTCCACCGCCATTGGCATGTCGTTGACGATTGCGATTTTCATGCCCGCGCTCCTCCGATGAGCTCGACCACTGCATCAAGCAGGGCGTCGTCATGAAAACTGGCTTTGGCTAAATAATAGTCGGCGCCGGCGTCCAGTCCACGGCGGCGATCCTCTTCGCGATCCTTGTACGAAACGACCATCACCGGCAGCGATTGCAAACGGTTGTCGCGGCGCAACAAGGTCACCAGTTCGATACCGTCCATGCGTGGCATGTCGATGTCGGTAATCAGCAAATCGAAATCCTCCGAACGCAGCGCGTTCCAACCGTCCATACCGTCCACCGCGACGGCCACGTCGTAGCCGCGATTGAGCAGCAGCTTGCGTTGCAATTCGCGCACGGTCAGCGAGTCGTCGACCACCAGCACCCGCTTGCGCGCGGCTTCTGCGGCTTGATTGCCATGGCGGGCGATGCGCTCCAGGCGACCGGTATTGAGCAGTTTGTCGACCGAACGCAGCATGTCTTCGACATCGACGATCAGCACCACCGAACCGTCATCGAGCAAGGCACCGGCGGAGATGTCCTGGATTTTGCCCAGACGCTCGTCCAGTGGCAGTACGACCAACGTGCGCTCGCCAACGAAGCGTTCGACAGCCACGCCGTAAATCGCTTCGCGCTCACGAATCACCACGACCTTCAGGGTTTCGCTGCTGCTCTGGCTGGCCGGGCGGTTCAACAACTGACTGGCAGCGACCAACCCGACATGCCGGCCTTCGTGCCAGAAATGCTGACGACCTTCGACCTGAACGATGTCATCGCGCTCCAGGTCGCACATGCGTTCAATGTGCGCCAGCGGGAACGCGTACGCTTCTTCACCGACCTCCACCACCAGGCTGCGCACCACCGACAAGGTCAGCGGCACTTCGAGATGAAAACGGCTGCCCTCGCCCGCCGTCTGCTCCAGCTCTACCGCACCGCGCAACTGGCGCACCATGTGCTGCACGGCGTCGAGGCCGACGCCACGGCCCGACACTTCGGTCACCGTATCGCGCAGGCTGAAACCGGGCAGGAACAGGAACGTCAGCAGCTCCTCTTCACTCAATTGCGCCGCCGTTTCGGCCGGGGACAATTGGCGCGCGACGATGCTGCGGCGGACTTTTTCCAGATCGACGCCGTTGCCGTCATCGCTCAATTCCAGCACCAGCAATCCAGCCTGATGCGAGGCGCGCAGACGGATCAGGCCTTCCTCGGGTTTGCCCTTGAGCAAGCGCTGTTCAGGGGTTTCGATGCCATGGTCGACCGCGTTGCGCAGCAGATGGGTAAGCGGTGCTTCGAGTTTTTCCAGCACATCGCGGTCGACCTGGGTTTTCTCGCCTTCGATTTCCAGTCGCACCTGCTTGCCGAGGCTGCGGCCCAGATCACGCACCATCCGCGCCTGACCGCTGAGCACGTCAGCAAAGGGGCGCATGCGACAGGCCAGTGCCGTGTCGTAGAGCACTTGTGCACGCTGGCTGGCTTGCCAGGCGAACTCATCGAGTTCGGCGTTCTTTTCGGCCAGCAGTTGTTGCGACTCGGAAAGCAGGCGCCGCGCATCCTCCAACGCTTCCAGCGCCTCAAGGCTAAGGGCATGCTCCTTGAGATGGACATTGAGGTTTTCCAGCGCGCGCAGGCCATTGTTCTGCATGCGCTTGAGACGCTGCATGGTGGCCAGATGCGGTTTGAGGCGCTGGGTTTCCACCAGCGATTTGCTCGACAGATCGAGCAGGCTGTTCAGGCGCTCGGCAGTGACGCGCAATACGCGCTCGCCCCCCTCAGTAGTACGCCTGTTTTTGCGGGGTACGGGGTCGGATGTTTCAACCGGGGCTTCTATAGAAGGCGCTGAAGTGGGTTCAACCGCTGTCGGCGCCGCCATTTGCAACTCGGCCATGACAGTTGCGGCGACAGGGATTGGCGCGGCCGATGGGTCAAGCAGTTGCCCCATCAACGCCACATACGCCTCGATGTCTGCCGGTTGCGGCGCACTCGCTGGCGTCGCAATGCGCATCAGCAAATCGGTGCCCTGCAATAACGCGTCGATGTGTTCCGGGCGCAGCAGTAACCGCCCCTCTTGGGCGCTGACCAGGCAATCCTCCATCACATGGGCAACGCTGACGCCGCTGTCGACGCCGACGATCCGCGCCGCGCCTTTGAGCGAGTGCGCCGCGCGCATGCATGACTCGAGGTGATCGGCCTGGGTCGGGTTGCGTTCCAGCGCCAACAGCCCTGCGCTGAGGACCTGCGTCTGGGCTTCGGCTTCAAGGCTGAACAGCTCAAGCAGCGAGGCGTCGCGCATTTGCTCGGGGGTCATGTGAGGCTCCGGGTCACGGCGGACAACAGCTGTTCTTCATTCAACCAACGCAGGCTGCGACCCCGTAATTGCAGCACGCCACGGGTGAATTTGGCACTGGCTTGAGCACCGGACTGCGAGGCGGCATCAAGAATTCGCTCGTCAATGGCATGAATGCCGTCGACTTCATCCACCGGCACGACCACCGGCCCGCCATCGGCGGCGATGATCAGCATGCGCGGCATGATCCGCGCGCCGGGCGCCGGCGCGGCGCTGCCATCCAGATCCAGCAATTCGACCAGCGACAAGCAGGCCACCAGTGCACCGCGCACATTCGCCACGCCGAGCAAGGCGCGCGAACGCTGATGCGGCAGCGAGTGAATCGCCTGCATCGGCGCCACTTCAACGAGGCTGCGCGTGGCCAGTCCCAGCCACTCTTCACCGAGACGGAACATCAGCAGCGATCGGGTCTTCAGGTCGGTTTCGACCACTGCCGCCACCGGGTCGCGCTCGTCCTGCTGCAAGGCATAACGATCGAGCAGGCGTGTGGCGGCGGCGGAATACACCGAGCAATTGCGGCAATGGATGTGTTCTTCCAGCAGCGGGCACGACTTGTCACCGTGGATGCCGATGCGGTTCCAGCAATCATCGATGGCCCGGGCGTCTTCATGGGTGACGTTCAAGGTGTCGGCGATCATCGTTTACGCTCACTGTCGGCGGTGCGGCCGCTGCGGGCGGCGCGTTCCTGCAATCGTCTGGCACCGACGCTGTCGCCCTGAGCCTGCAACAGTGCGGCCAGGTGCATCAACGCTTCGGAATGTTGCGGTTCGAGGTACAAGGCTTTGCGATAGAAACCCTGGGCTTCGAGCGTCAGGCCGGCGACATCGCTGAGCAGGCCAAGCCAATAGAACACCTGCGCCACGGGTTCGTGGCTGCGCAAGTATTGATCGCACGCGGCGCGGGCCTCAGCACTTTTGCCTTCGTTGGCCAGCGCGGCGATGTTCGCCAGCAAGGTGGCCGCGTCCGGGTTCGCGCTTTTTCTCGTTACTGGCAACGGTGTCACTGCAGCAAACGGTCGATTGCGCACCGGCGGTGGCGGCGTGCTGCGTATCGGTTGGCTGACCGGTAGAGCAACGGGCCTGGCAACCGGCAATGGCTCTGGCTGCGGGTCGCTGTGGCGACTGAACGCAAACGACTGCGCAATGCCGATCGAACGCATGCCCAGACGCCCAAGCAAGCTGCCCTCGGCCGGACCGATAAACAGCACGCCGTCGACGTGGGTCAGGCGCTTGAGCACTTCGAAGACTTGCTGCTGGGTCGGCTGATCGAAATAGATCAGCAAGTTGCGACAGAACACGAAATCGAAGGCTGGCTCGGTGGCCAACAGCGTCGGATCGAGCACATTGCCGACCTGCAAGCGCACTTGCTCGCGTACGGTTTCGTTGACGCGATGACCGTCCTGCTCAGCGCTGAAGTGACGGTCACGATAGTCCAGATCCTGCCCGCGAAACGAGTTCTTGCCGTACAGCGCCCGCCGCGCCTTATCCACCGACAGCGGGCTGACGTCCATGCCGTCGACCTTGAACTGATGCGGTTTAAGCCCGGCATCGAGCAACGCCATGGCAATCGAATAAGGTTCTTCGCCGGTAGAGCACGGCAGGCTGAGAATGCGCAATGCGCGCATGTTGTTCAGCTCGGCGAGACGCTGGCGCGCGAGTTTGCCGAGTGTGGCGAAGGATTCCGGATAACGGAAAAACCAGGTTTCGGGAACGATTACCGCCTCGATCAGTGCCTGTTGCTCGTCCCGCGAGCCTTGCAGCAGTTGCCAGTACTCGTCGGCGTGCGCCGCTTGCGAAAGCGTCGTGCGCTGGCGCACCGCGCGCTCAATGATCGCCGGGCCCACCGAGGTGACATCGAGGCCAATACGCTCCTTGAGGAAGTCGAAAAAACGCTGATCGCTACTCATGGCTGCGCCTCAAGTTGCGCCGGATCACGCGGCGGCGAGGGAAACAGCAACGTGCGCACGGCGTCATCGAGCAAGTCATTGACCTTCACCCACTGCACCAGCCCCTGGGCATCTTCACGCACCGGGCCGAGGTAGGGCGCCTCACGGTTGTCGAGGCCGTAGGGCTGAAAATCTTCCGGATTGCAGCGCAGGGTATCGGTGGCCTGTTCAAGAATCAGCCCAAGCCGTAGCTCTGGGTGCGACTCATCCGGGCGATAGTGAACCAGCACCAGTCGCGTACTGGTTCGCGCCTCGGCGGGTTTGCCAAACGTCAGCGCGCTGAGGTCAATCACCGGTACCACCGCGCCGCGGTAAGCGACCACCCCGGCAACCCAATGCGGCGCGTGGGCAATCGGTTTCAATGGCAGGCGCGGCAGCACTTCCGCCACTTCGGTGGCGCGCAATGCGTAGCGCTCGCTGCCAATGCGAAACAGCAGGAACAACGCCTGCTTCGCCACCTGCGCAGCGCTGCGTTTGGCGATGATTTCGCTCATCAGACTTTGAATCGCGAAACGCCGCTGCGCAGCCCGACGGCTACCTGGCTCAGTTCGTCGATGGCGAAACTGGCCTGACGCAGCGACTCGACGGTCTGGCTGCTGGCATCACCCAACTGCACCAGCGCATGGTTGATCTGCTCGGCGCCGGTGGCCTGAGCCTGCATGCCTTCATTGACCATCAACACCCGTGGCGCCAGCGCCTGCACCTGATGGATGATCTGCGACAGCTGCTCGCCGACCTGCTGCACCTCGGACATGCCGCGGCGCACCTCCTCGGAGAACTTGTCCATGCCCATCACCCCGGCAGACACCGCCGACTGGATCTCACGAACCATTTGTTCGATGTCATAAGTGGCTACAGCAGTTTGATCCGCCAGACGACGCACTTCGGTGGCGACCACGGCAAAACCGCGACCGTATTCACCGGCCTTCTCCGCTTCAATGGCGGCGTTGAGCGACAGCAGGTTGGTCTGATCAGCGACCTTGACGATGGTCACCACCACCTGATTGATGTTGCCAGCCTTCTCATTGAGGATCGCCAGTTTGGCGTTGACCAGATCAGCAGCGCCCATGACCGAGTGCATGGTGTCTTCCATGCGGGCCAGACCCTGCTGACCGGAACCGGCGGCCACCGAGGCCTGATCGGCAGAGGTCGACACTTCAGTCATGGTGCGCACCAGATCGCGCGAGGTCGCGGCAATTTCACGGGACGTTGCGCCGATTTCCGTTGTCGTGGCAGCGGTTTCGGTGGCGGTGGCTTGTTGTTGCTTGGAGGTGGCGGCAATCTCTGTCACCGACGTGGTCACCTGCACCGACGAACGTTGGGCCTGGGAAACCAACGCAGTCAGCTCGGTCATCATGTCGTTGAAGCCGGTTTCCACTGCACCGAACTCGTCTTTGCGGTCGAGATTCAAACGGCCGCTCAAATCGCCGGTACGCATGATTTCGAGGATTTTCACGATGCGGTTCATCGGCGCCATGATCGCACGCATCAACAGGAAACCGCAGGCACCGGCCGCCAGCACAGCCACCAGCAACGAGACGAGCATGCTGACCTTGGCAGCCGCTACTGCCTCGTCGATATTGGCCATGGCCTGATCGGCGACGGTCTTGTTCTCGCCGATGATATCGTTGAGCTTCATCCGTCCGCTGTACCACGCCGGGGTCAGCTTCTCGTTGAACAACTTGAGCGCATCGGCCTCCAGGTTGCGTCCGTGCAGGTCCAGCACCTGATCCTGAATTTTCATATAGGCGTCGTGGTACTTCTCGAACGCAGCGAACTCGGTACGGTCCTGGTCGGTGGCCATGGTTTTGCGGTAGTTGGCCATTTGTTCTTGCAGGCGGTTTTCGAACGCCTTGTAATCCGCCGCATCCTCGCTGGAAATCCCCTGCCCGCCCTTTAACCCGAGCAACTCCTGCGTCTGCAAATAGCTGTCGACCCAGGCACCGCGAATCATCGAGCTGTAATAAACCCCGGGGATCGCATCATCGCGGACGCTGTTTTCACTGGCTTCGATTTTCAACAGCCGCGAATACGAGAGAACCACCATCAGAAACATGATGGCGATAATCACCGCAAAGCTCGCCAAAATGCGTTGGCGCAACGTCCAGTTCTTCACAGTGATTCCTCGTGCCTAGGTCGAAATGCGGGGAGTATAGCCGAGGGCGGTGTCTCATTAATAAGACGCTTTTTAACCCCCTGACCTGTCGGCGTTAAGCACAACAGGCTCTGGCTTGGGACTTTCCAGTAACCGGAAGATGGCTGACCAGTGACGGAACGGCAAAAAATGGCGCGGGATTGGTCATTTGTTCAAAACCAGCAATTTCCGGGCAGCGCCATCACTTGGCCATACTGCGCAAGAAGTTGCGCACATGGTCATAATATTTTGCCTTTAAAATCGCTGCAGCCCATGCTTCACGAGGCCTGCAGCCAAGTGCGCAAGAAGTTGCGCAGTACTGCGCAACTTCTTGCGCACTTTCGCCTTCGATTCCGTGTAAAAAACCCTCGCAACCGCAGTCCAGAGCACTTTGCCCCCCGCCCTCCGGGGACTTGGCAAAACCTGGCACGCTCCTTGATAACAGTCAGGCACCCACCGGGCGATTTCGCCTCCCGGGCACCTTAAATTTATCCGCAAGGAGAGCACCCCATGGCAACACCAGCGTACATGTCGGTTACCGGCGAAAAACAAGGCCTGATCACTGCAGGCGCATTCACCGCTGACTCCGTTGGCAACACCTACCAGGAAGGCCACGAAGACCAGGTCATGGTTCAGGCTTTCAGCCACGACGTGATCATCCCGCGTGACCCGCAATCCGGTCAGCCAACCGGTCAGCGCGTACACAAGCCAGTTGTGATCACCAAGGTCTACGACAAGGCTTCGCCACTGCTGCAAGCCGCTCTGACTTCCGGCGAGCGCATGAGCGAAATCGTTATCCAGTGGTTCCGTACTTCGGCTCAAGGTACTCAAGAGCACTACTACACCACCAAACTGGAAGACGCGATCATCGTCGCCATCAACAACAAAATGCACAACTGCCAGGATCCAGGCAACTCGCACTTCACCCACCTGGAAGAAGTGCAGTTCACCTACCGCAAAATCACCTGGACCCACGAAGTATCCGGTACTTCGGGTTCCGATGACTGGCGTGCTCCAGTCGTTTAATTACGGCTGATCGTTACAAGCATCGGCCAGCTCTGCTGGTCGATGTTGTTTACGCCCCTCCAGAATTTAGCGTACGTTGACCCGCTTTTGCGGGCGTCGACGAGCGCCGCTGCACAGCACGAGGAACAAGGGATGTTCGCGCCGGCCAATGAAACCCACTTTGCCCTGACCATCGAAGGTCTTTCCGCTGATTTCCAGGTGTTTACCCTGCAAGGTCGGGAAGCCATCAGCCAGCCTTTTGTGTTCGAGGTGGAGCTGGTCAGTGAGCAGCCGTCGCTGGACCTCGAAACCCTGCTGCACAAACCGGCCTTCCTGCAACTGTCGCCCGACGGCAGCGGCATTCATGGCCAGATCTACCGCGCCGCGCAAGGTGACTCAGGCAAACGCCTGACCCGTTATTCGGTGACCCTGCGCCCGCAACTGTCGTACCTGGCGCACCGCGTCAACCAGCGCATCTTCCAGAACCTCACAGTGCCGAAAATCATCGGCCAAGTGCTGGAAGAGCACGGCATCCAGAGCAACGCTTACGAATTCAAGACCGGTTCGATCTACCCCGAGCGCATCTACTGCGTGCAATACGACGAATCCGACCTGCATTTCATCCAGCGCCTGTGCGAGGAAGAAGGTATCCACTACCACTTCCAGCACAGCGCCACGGCGCACAAACTGGTGTTCGGCGATGACCAGACGGTGTTCCCGAAACTCAAGCCTGTGGCCTATCAGCAAGACTCCGGCATGGTCGCCAGCGACCCGGTGATCAAGCGCTTCGACCTGCGCCTGGAAACCCGCACCAGCCGCACCACGCGCCGCGATTACGACTTCGAAAAACCACGCCTGACGCTGGAAAGCGAAAACCGTGGCGACGCCCTGCCCGACCTCGAAGACTACGATTACCCGGGCCGTTTCATCGACCGCGAGCGCGGCAAACACCTGGCCAAACGCGCCCTCGAACGCCACCGCAGCGACTTCCAACTGGCTGAAGGCAAGAGCGATCAGCCGTTGCTGGTCAGCGGCCACTTCCTCGCGCTGACCGCGCACCCGAAAGCCAAATGGAACGACCTCTGGCTGCTCACCGAAGTCCTCCACGAAGGCAAACAGCCGCAAGTGCTCGAAGAGTCGGTGACCAGCGACACCACCGCGCTCAAAGACGATTTCCATCAGGGCTACCGCAACCGCTTCCAGGCCACCCCGTGGGACGTGCCGAATCGCCCGCCCCTGCGCCACCCGAAACCGCGCATTCTCGGCAGCCAGAGCGCCGTGGTCACTGGCCCCAAAGGTGAAGAAATCCACTGCGACCAGTACGGCCGCGTCAAAGTCCAGTTCCACTGGGACCGCGAAGGCCAGGCCGACGACAAAACCAGTTGCTGGCTACGCGTCTCCAGCGCCTGGGCCGGCGCCCAGTACGGCGGCATCGCCATCCCGCGGATCGGCATGGAAGTGCTCGTCACCTTCCTTGAAGGCGACCCTGATCAACCGCTGATCAGCGGCTGCCTGTACCACAAGGAAAACACCGTCCCGTACGCGCTGCCGGCGAACAAAACCCGCAGCACCTTCAAAACCCTCAGCTCCATGGGTGGCGGCGGCTACAACGAACTGCGCATCGAAGACAAGAAAGGTCAGGAACAGATTTACCTGCACGCCCAGCGCGACTGGGACGAGAACGTCGAGCATGACCAGAAGATTAGGGTTGGCAACGAACGACACGACACCGTGGAGAAGAACAGCTACAGCGAGTTCAAGGCTGAAGAACACCACACGGTTTATGCCGATCGCAAAGTTGAGGCGCGGGCGAATGATCACCTCACCGTGGGCGTCAATCAGCACATCAAGATTGGGACTGGGCAGTTCATCGATGCGGGGCAGGAGATCCACCTGAGCAGCGGTATGAAAGTGGTGCTTGAGGCGGGGGCGGAACTGACGCTCATTGGCGGCGGTAGTTTTATCAAGATTGATGCTGGCGGCGTGACCATGAGTGGGCCGGTGATCAACATGAACTCCGGCGGTGGACCGGGTAGCGGCACGGGGGCTGCACCGTTGTTGCCGGGGCCGTTGAAGCAGGCGGATGCGGATAAGGCTGGGCAATTGCTGGTGCCGGCCCAGCGGCAGGCGTTGATGCAGAAGAAGCCGATTTGTGCGGTGTGTGAAGCCGCCAAATTAGCCGCGCAAAAGGAGGCACAGTAAATGATCGAACTACCGCCGCTCCCGAGTGATCTGCCATGGAAAACCCCAGCCTATCTACTGCTGGATGGCGTCAGTGTTCCCAACCTCGCGCAGCAATTGTTTCAGTGGGACAACCAAGCCTACAGCCTGTACCAGTCCACTCGCTGGCAGGAGCTGGCAGATATCTCCCCCTATTTGATTGCTCTTAAAGGCGCCAACGATCCGCTATTGGCGTACTTCCGCGAGCACGCGGCCCTTGAATGGGGTTATTTACTGTTCAGTGATGCCGATGCTCACCAACTCTGGAGCCACTTGCGCCATCTGCTGACTGTAGAGCACCCCAGTGGTGTGGAGGTCATGCCACGTATTGCCGACCCAGCAGTCATGCGCCCGCTGTTCGCACTGGCGGAGCAAGCCAGCAGTGCCCGTTGGTTTGGTCCGGTTACGCACATCTGCCTGCCGGATGGAGTGGCGGCTGAATGGCATCGACACCAGCGCCCCGATCCCGCAAATGCCGAACCCGATACCTATCGTTTGACGGATTCAGAACTCACGGCGTTAGGCGAAGTCGAGTTTCGTAATTTCGTCTCAGGGTTGAGCGAGCATCTGCAGACTTATTTTCCAGACTTTATGTCATCCTTTGCAGGGCCTGCGCGTCGTCAGTATGCGCAGAAAATTGCAGATGATGCGTATCAGCAAGGCTTCGCCTCTGAACAGGAAATAACACTTTACGCGAACGTTTTCGGGTATTTGGCCGGTGAACCTGTGACTGAACACCCAGATATTTTTCTCCTGCTGGCGGAGTCAACACCAGAGGCGCCATTGAAGCGTCTGGAGCGCGCGGCCGAATTAGCAGAGAACCGTGCCATTGATCGACAAGGAAGCCCATCGTGACTACCCAGCAACCGCCAAAACCCAGCGCTAATAACGCAGCGATGGCCATGAGTGCGAAGGACACCCGCGTTCCCATGGGTGAGTGCCAATTGGCGAAGAAAAAAGTGCAGTTACTGCCGCTGCGTTTTGGACTGGTTGAGTATCTCGATCCGAAGGCTGAACTGGCCATGCCATTTCAGACGAAAAGCCAGCCGCTGGGTATCCGGCTGTTACGCGACGGCTACTTGTACATAATCGACGGCTCTACTGGCTACCTGCACGAATACCGCGTCGAAAGAGGTCAAATCACCAAGCTTTTGTGGAACAGTCAGGAAGTATCGGGCGACACCCGAACCAGTTCTATTGGTGAACCACACTTGGTTTTCCCTCGCAATCATGCGTTGTACGCCAGTTACTCGGAAATTCAATGGACGGCCTTCAAGTGCTCTCAAGTTCTCAGATCCAAGGATGAACGAAAGCGCTTAATGCAGTCCGTCGAATTGGCCAGTGTCTGCCCTGAGAAGGGAGGTAAAAGTCTGCTCAGCAAAATGCAGGCAAAAAAATGGTTAGCCGAAGTGGCTGAGAACGAAACCCGGGCCATGGCGCTGCCTGAAGGTGCCGACTCCGAAGAGAGCAAACCCTACAATTGGGAATATGAGCCGCTGTTTCAAAATACGGCGATAGAAACACTGACCAGCAAAGTACAGGGCCCGTACAAGGATGATTATCTGTTCCTGGTGCTGCGCGACGATATTGGTGTCATGCGAGATCTTGCCAGCGCACAATTGAAAGTAGCTGACTGGCTTGGAAAATGGAGTGCCGACGATAAGTGCCAGGCACAGTATCTTACCGGATCCTACATTCAGTCTTTGTATGATGTTAATGCCTCACGACTGACTGCCCTGAGCGGCACAGATCCCGACGTCAAAGCGCTGAAAGACGAAACTAACGAGCAACAACAGTCAAAAATCTACGACTACCTAAAGGCTCGTCGCGACCATCGTGACCCTGGTGTGTATGGCGATGAGTCTCAGTGGCGAAAAGCAGCATTGACCAACCCTTACGCGAAGGCATTTGTCGATATGACCGATGCAATGGGGCAGCCGCTTTATCGCAAGCACCAAAGCACAATCAATACGCTAAGCCTGCAAACGTGGGAGGCCTTACATGGCAAGGATCTTGGCCAGCGCGGTATCGCGAATCTTGTCAACCGAGAAGAAATGGAAACATTTGTTACTCGCCAGCAAAATCTCCTCTCACATTGGAACAAGCGACTAGGAAAAATACGCGAAGATCGCTTGACGATGTTCACTGACGGACTCTTCCACCGGGCTGCGTGGTATTACGACTTTCATCTTGATGCCCAAATCGAGCATCGTTTGAAAACCGAGTTCGTCTGCGTGGCAGCCATGTGCCCCGATAGAAAAGCAGTTGAAAAGCTCGCCACCTATTTAGAATCGAATCTGTTAACAGTCGTACCTGGACTCGACACGTTAGGACTGATAGATCAAATTGATATTGCTAAGAAACTCGTTGACCTGAGCAATTTGGCTGTTGGCATTTTGTCAGCGAAGGAAAATTTGGTAAATGCCGACGCGCTTGGCAATCAATTCAGTAGTTTGGTCTCTGCGCGCCTACCCAATTACGCAAAATTGAGCACTCAATTCGCCGGTTTGCAAAGCATGCTTACTGAGGCGTATAACCCGGCAACCCAACTAAAGGCTGCTGATCAACTGGAAAAAGCACATGATGCATTCAAAAGAATGCAAAATATTGACCCAAACACCTATATACGAAATATCGGCAGCCCCGCACGATTGCAGTTGCTACGCGAATTTTCCACCAAAGGCCTAACTTTACGGGCAGCAACGGCCACGGAGATCGCTAATTACAATCAGGCCAGCGAACAATCACTAAGCTTGCGTGATCAATTGAGCGCGACCTATAAACTGCGGAATCGGGAACTGATGCTGCAATCATCAGGTTCAGCCCAAGCGGGCAGTGAGGCTGTTTACCAGCAGCGAATTGACCAACTGAAACTACAACTGATACCTCTGGAAGAAAAGCTAAGTGGTGCCCTAGCAGTGGGAGGTAACAGCCCCGCACAAATTGGCACCGTCATCGATGGCTTAGACCCACAATTACGTGCGGAAATGGACAGGACAGTTAGAGATTTTCGATCAATGGGAACCTTTAATAAACCTCTGAGCGGAGCCTTAAAGTCGAAGGGAGACTTACTGGCTTTTGGACTGTTCATCATTCAGGGACAGAAATTCATCGAGGCAGTGAGCACTCTACTTAAAAAAGACAAAACCTCCTTGTCAGCGAGCGATGCCTGGTCTTTTACTGAAGCGTTTGTTGGTATCGCTGGCGCCGGATTTGCCACAGTACAGGGGCTTTCAGTTACGATTTTCCAAGCGCACATTGAGGATATGGCAAGTACGGCCGGTAAGCTAAATACTATGACTCGACTAGGTCGCTGGGCTGGTGTCGCGGGCATCGGCGCTTTCGGTTTTAGTGTGTTATCTGCTTCACTGGATTTGCGCAAACACTCTATCCAGTGGACGAAAGCACTCGCCCAAGGAGATTCCAAAGGGCTGGGTGCCTCAACGCTACAAATTAGTGGCGACGCAATATTGATCGGCGCGGGTACATGGGGAGCCAAGCATACTGGCTCTATTGTTAAAACCGTAATAAAAACACCGACTGAAATGCGTGTATTTGCTTGGGCAGAAGCAAGCCCAGAATTGGTGTCAATTGGTGCACGCGCTAATTTGATTGGTTTAATAGGCACAGCTCTGCAGCTGATCGGTGAAGGACTTTATAATTATTTCAATTTAGACGAACTGCAGAAGTGGATGCAATCCAGTGCATGGGGAAACCAGACAAAGAATCGTAGTACCCAAGATGAGTGGAGCGAGTTGGCAAAGGTGGTGCAAAAGCCCACTTGCGAACTCATCCGCGATGAGAAGCAGACCTATTTGAAACTGATCCTCCCGGGTGTCAGCACGAAAGAGATGGATAGCCGTCAATTACAGTTACTTGCGTACCAGCAAAAACGTGATGCTCCAATGCGAGGGGGATACAATCCAAATCTCCCACCACTACGCTGGCAAGAAAGTACTGCCACTTGGGCCACAAGGTTTATGGTCGCCAGCAAAGGAAATGAAGCACTGACACTCAAACTCCCTATCAGTGACTCCTTGCAAACTTCCGACTTTGCTTTAGCCTTCAACATTGGCTATCAATTGGAAGCAGAACGCGATTTGATACATCGCACCTGCTTCGTTTTAAAGGATTTACGAATCACCACGAGCTATGGAGTACGAATCCCTACCAAGGGCAAGTACACACTCGATCCTGTTGATACTTTGCCGAGCGGGACGGGAAAAGGCACGTTTAAAATATTCAAGAAAGAAGAACTGGCGACCGTCGATGTTTAAAAATATTTTCAAACGCAGTGACAAGCTTTCAGAAACACTAGATGCGCCGGACATTAAAAGTCAGCGACCCTGTGCGGGCGAGATTCGCACAGGAAGATTAAACGAAACCTTATTCTTAGCCCCACTACCTGTTTACACCGGACAAACACAAGGTTCTAGCCGTAACTTTTCCGACATAAATGACGTATTCCTTGAGATAGGTGGAAGCAACTGGGGAATGGTTGAGCAAGGAAAAATACTCGCTGCGGCTATTTGGATGGCGCTGTTTACAGCCTTCATAATGCCTAGCCTAGTAATCCTTGCCGGCGTTATTTTTTACCCTGAAAATTTTCCTGAGCCGCTTACAGATCTAATTACCTTTTTACAGGTGACGACTAGTGTTTCTCTCTTATTCGCCATACCAATAGGAGCCTATTTATATGGAATGTTTTCCGACGTAATTTTTTCTCCAAAAAAATATCCAGTGCGCTTCAATCGCCAACGTCGTGAAGTTTGCTACGTTGACCATAATACTGATCGCGTACTGGTGGTGCCATGGGAGGGCGTGGTTGCTTGGGTCGCAAAAACCCAAGGTATCACCAGCTATGGCGCGACACGCCAATACACCTTTGGGATGGCTCTTGAGGATGCCGAACAAGACAAAGTGCAGTTTCTTCTTCTCCCACAGCCCAGTGACGCACACGCGCTAGGGATGTGGACATCAATCCGAAACTACATGGAAGACGGACAGATAGTAGATACGCCGAACCCAATGCTAACTGCTTTGGGACTTACTCCGACAGGTGATCGCCTGAAATCATATGAAGGGCTGCACACTTTTGAAATCGAGCGCGATGACGCTCGCTGGATGTGCAATTCGAACGACGAAGGGGCCAAACTTACGGACAAGGAGCGTGAGCATTATGGTTACCCCAAGCGCACACCGTGGCCATTACGTCGTTGGTACATCTGGCGCGTGCTGAGCTTTTGGAAAATGCCTTACATACTGGCCGAGTGGAGCTACCGGAAGGGAGGTCGCGCTCTACCGGAAAAAGTAGATATTTGGTCCCAACCCTTGCCGAAAGAACAATGGGCAAAACCAAGCCCTGCATTGATAAACGCCAATCAGGCGGTAAAAAACGCAATGGATAAAAAAGGCGCAACGTTTGTTGAGGCATGCAAGACCGCCGGTCTAATTTAAAGAAAAAAGTGGCACATAATGGGATCAGTTTTTTCCTTAATTGGAAAAATAAAGCATGTCAGAAGTTATCGCTTTTATAACTCGAAAGACCATGTTTACTCGGTCAGTTATATCATGCGTTACTTTGATACCGAAAACATGATCCGCTCTCGGTAAAGCCTTTTCTCTTTGAGGTGGAGCTGGTCAGTGAGCAGCCGTCGCTGGACCTCGAAACCCTGCTGCACAAACCGGCCTTCCTGCAACTGTCGCCCGACGGCAGCGGCATCCACGGCCAGATCTATCGCGCCGCGCAAGGTGACTCAGGCAAACGCCTGACCCGTTATTCGGTGACCCTGCGCCCGCAACTGTCGTACCTGGCGCACCGCGTCAACCAGCGCATCTTCCAGAACCTCACAGTGCCGAAAATCATCGGCCAAGTGCTGGAAGAGCACGGCATCCAGAGCAACGCCTACGAATTCAAGACCGGTTCGATCTACCCCGAGCGCATCTACTGCGTGCAGTACGACGAATCCGACCTGCATTTCATCCAGCGCCTGTGCGAAGAAGAAGGTATCCACTACCACTTCCAGCACAGCGCCACGGCGCACAAACTAGTGTTCGGCGATGACCAGACGGTGTTCCCGAAACTCAAGCCTGTGGCCTATCAGCAAGACTCCGGCATGGTCGCCAGCGACCCGGTGATCAAGCGCTTCGACCTGCGCCTGGAAACCCGCACCAGCCGCACCACGCGCCGCGATTACGACTTCGAAAAACCACGCCTGACGCTGGAAAGCGAAAACCGTGGCGATGCCCTGCCCGACCTCGAAGACTACGATTACCCGGGCCGTTTCATCGATCGCGAGCGCGGCAAGCACCTGGCCAAACGCGCCCTCGAGCGCCACCGCAGCGACTTCCAACTGGCTGAAGGCAAAAGCGATCAGCCGTTGCTGGTCAGCGGCCATTTCCTCGCGCTGACCGCGCACCCGAAAGCCAAATGGAACGACCTCTGGCTGCTCACCGAAGTCCTCCACGAAGGCAAACAGCCGCAAGTGCTGGAAGAGTCGGTGACCAGCGACACCACCGCACTGAAAGACGATTTCCATCAGGGCTACCGCAACCGCTTCCAGGCCACCCCGTGGGACGTGCCCAACCGCCCGCCCCTGCGCCATCCAAAACCGCGCATCCTCGGCAGCCAGAGTGCCGTGGTCACCGGCCCCAAAGGTGAAGAAATCCACTGCGACCAATACGGCCGCGTCAAAGTGCAATTCCATTGGGACCGCGAAGGCCAGGCGGACGACAAAACCAGCTGCTGGCTCCGCGTCTCCAGCGCCTGGGCCGGTGCCCAGTACGGCGGCATCGCCATCCCACGCATCGGCATGGAAGTGCTCGTCACCTTCCTTGAAGGCGACCCCGATCAACCGCTGATCAGCGGCTGCCTGTACCACAAGGAAAACACCGTCCCGTACGCGCTGCCGGCGAACAAAACCCGCAGCACCTTCAAAACCCTCAGCTCAATGGGTGGCGGCGGCTACAACGAACTGCGCATCGAAGACAAAAAAGGTCAGGAACAGATTTACCTGCACGCCCAACGCGACTGGGACGAGAACGTCGAGCATGACCAGAAAATCCGCGTCGGCAACGAACGCCATGACACCGTCGAGCAGAACAGCTACACGGAATTCAAAGCCGAAGAACACCACACGGTTTATGCCGATCGCAAAGTCGAAGCGCGCGCCAACGATCACCTGACGGTTGGGGTGAATCAGCACATCAAGATTGGGACTGGGCAGTTCATTGATGCCGGCCAGGAAATCCACCTCAGCAGCGGCATGAAAGTCGTGCTTGAAGCGGGGGCGGAACTGACGCTCATTGGCGGCGGTAGTTTTATCAAGATCGATGCCGGCGGCGTGACCATGAGCGGGCCGGTGATCAATATGAACTCCGGCGGTGGACCGGGTAGCGGCACGGGCGCTGCGCCGTTGCTGCCGGGGCCGTTGAAGCAGGCGGATGCGGATAAGGCTGGTACGGTGTTAGTGCCTGCCATGCTCAACCCATTTGTACGAAAAAGCGTTCAAGGCCTCCCCCTTGTTCCGATCTGTGGAAAGCAAGCCAATGGCGCTTGCTCGCGAGAGGTTTGCCCATGTCTGAATGGTTAAGTCACTTTCTTGAACAACCCGTGGCCACCACGCCATCGGGCAGCAGTGGAAACCGCACCCTGTATGGCATCATCGACAGCGTTCGCCAGCCTCGGGCTCTGGAAAAGCTTTACCAACAGTCCGGGTTGAATGGTGTTGAAAAGCTGTTTCAGGACACGCCGTTTGCCGAAATGAATGATGTCAGTCCGATCTGGCTACAACTGACACCTGGAAGCTCCGCCGCCGCCCAAGCCATTGAGCTATGCCGCGACAACCGCGCCGGCATTTTGCTGACCTCGCGTGAAAAGCCGGAGACCGCGCTATTGCATGCTCGTCACCTCCTGCGCATGAACGACCCGTCTCATGGTGACTCGCTGGCGCGCTACTACGACCCGGCATTCTGGAGCGCGCTGGCGCTGACAGTACCCGCCCGAGCTCTGTTCGGCCCTTGGGCCAGCGTCTACACCCCGCCCGCCCACAGAGACGATCAACAATGGCGTGTTTGGGAACAAACAGAAAAAGTTGATGCCTCTAATGGCGAACAAAAATATCCGCTGCACCTGAAGGGCGACACGCTGATAGCGTTCGATGAGGTGCGCTGGTGGTACTGGATTCGAGCCCGCGAAGCCGAATCGACCAACAGTTTGCCGAATGAACAACTGCCGGGCGTGTCCGAAAATTTGCAACTGCTGGTGGATCACGGCATAGATGAGGGCCGCCACCTTGAGCGTCTGTTGCCGCACTTGAACCAACGCCCGTTGCGAGCACGCGCCGACGTAATGAACGTGCTGAGCAGCGATATGCCGGCATTCGAGAAAGTACAACAACTGGAAGGCTGAAATGACAGGTATGTCCGAACAAACACCCGCGCCAGAACAATCACCTGTTGTCATTCCGGCCGATCCACCAAAAAAGACTGCCGACGCGGAAACGTTCTGCAAAGACAAGAAGCCGGGCTGCAGCAGCAGCTATGACGACATCATCTACGTCACCGGTCAGCGCCGTTTCTGGCTGTTGCCCAAGCGCACGTCCGAGAAACTCAAGGAAAGCGTCAGCCTGCTCAAACAGAAAACCGTCAACGCTGATAAAGCCACGCGCATGAGCAACATCGCCGACGCGGGGTTGATGGACTACTTCCTCACGCCCAGCCCGGAGGCTTTTCTCGAAGCAGACGACCGTAGCAGTTACCTGGCGTCTAAATCGGCAATCCCCGAAGACACGGCGAAAAAAGCGCAATGCCGCAAGGATTGGGACGCGGCAAAAGCCAAGGGTGACAGCGACGCGACGATGCACGCTGAGCGCGAGTTGTTCGCAGCTCAGCAACGCATTGATAAAAACAAGGAGAACATGGAAGCGTTGGAAAAAGTATCCGACGCCAGCGCAAAGGAGTTGGGGTACAAGCGAGAAAGCGGAGTTTTTTATACGCCGCGTGCTTTAAAGGCTCGCGATGCAATCGACAAGTACATTGAAGAGCGCGACAAAGCAAAAGCTCACGGCTACAAAATGTTCGATCCCGGCAGTAAAAAGATTGCGTCGGCGTGGGAGCATCTGAAGGACTATAAGGCGCTTCACAAAAAACTCATTGAAACCGGCGAGATCGACGAAAAGAAACTCAAGGGTGTGCAGATCAACATCCTCGCACTGAAAGACCTGATGTCCCCATACATCAATGCCATCGTGGAACTCGCCGAGTGCGGGGTGGCGGTTCCCGAGTTCGCACTCAGCCCTGATGACCAGTACGCAGGTACCGAGGATTTTCAGGCCTTTATCGAACTGACAAACAAACGCGATGAGCTTGAGAAAAAAATCGAAGCGCGTTATTCCCAATGGGTCTCGGCTTCCGGTGGCAAGTCAGCGCCACCCGGAGTGCTCTTTGTCAGCTTGCAAAAGCAGTGGTACGACCTGAACACAGAGGCTGAGCGAATTCAGAGCACTGCCGAAGCACGCGTTCGAGCACTCAAACCTCCCCGCCTGTTCCTCTGGGACGCGGAGAGCTACAAGCCAAAACCCCTCGAACGCCTGGCCAAAACCAACATTCCCCTGCGCGAACTCAGCAGTGCTTCTTCCACGTCGATCCTTAACCACATCAGCCTGAAACATCTGGCTCAAGCGGGTGGCAACGCGTTCCAAGGCCAACTTAAAGAGCTGGCGACCAGTTTGCCCAAGTCGATTGCCAAAGAAGCAGACGACGATCGTGTGTTCAGTGATTGGCTGGATCAGGAAGGCGCACTTCAGTTCGATGAGAAAGGCCCATGGTTCGATGAGCATGGCCTGTTCCTGCCAGAAAAATTCTTCGCTGCGCTGGAAGCCAAAGGCTACAAAGTCGAAAGCATCAAAGCCGAAGCCAAGAAAAAAAGCTGGGGCGAAAACCTCAAAGCCCTGGTTTTCGAAGACAAACAGCTTCGTAACCTCATGCTTTTTGACAACAGCCCGCAGGCTCAACTGGTGCGTTGCCTGCTTCCGGAAGGTGCCAACCTGCTGACCGAAGTCAAAATGGAAGGACCCACGTTGAAAAGTGGCAGTCCCCAACTCGCGAACGTTGAGGTCGCGCTGGATGTGGCTGCATGGCGAGGGGAAGTGACGTTGCTGAAATTCGAGTACCCCAAACGGGCCAAGGCCGAGCCTTGGACCGCTCAATACACCGCCCACGACGGCAGCGTTCGCAGTGTCAACTTCGGCAAATTATCCCTTGATCTGGAAGCCAAGGCCTGGGGATTCGCCGGTGCGAGCCTCATGCTGTCGCGCGATCTCACCCTCGATCAAAAAACCGGTTACACCAGCCTTGTCGGTGTAGACCTTGCCGAAAAATCCGGCGACCTCGCCAAGTACGAGATATTCGCCGGCGCCCAGGCCGGATGCAAAGTCACCGGCAAACTGTTCTGGTGCCCGCCACCCAGCGTCCTCCCCCCTGCCCCAGTACCCAATCGCGTATTAGCCAACCAATGGCGCCCGTTGGCCAAACTGGAAGTCGAAATGGCGGTTGCACTAGGCGCAGGCATCTCGGGCGATATGCACCTTCGCATGCAAAACGGACACCTTTTGCTGTCGATCAAAGGCTCACTGGTCTGGGGTGCGGGTGTTAAAGGTTATTTGACCTTTGAAGTGGGCTACGACAGCATCGTCGCATTGACGGAACTGGTGCGACAGGAAATGGCCGCGAACCAATACAAGGATCTCGATTGGGTAGATAAGGAAGCCTCAGCCTATATGGAAAAACTGAGTTTCCTTGGCGCCACAGGTATTGATGTCGTATTTGCGTATGTGCGTGGGTATGCAATTGTTAAAGAGATTTTTGATGCGCTGACCGAAGGGGATCGGGGTGGGCAGATTGCGTATACGTTAGTTAGAGATAAGAACCCGCAAGTGATACGGGACTGGGTGATCAATCTTCAACCCCAAGCGCTGGGCCCACTTCTTTTAACTTTGAGCAACGCTCCACAGGCTTTCACTTCTGAAGATGAAGAGCAAACTGAAGCCTTCGACGAAGATCAAGCGTATCTTCTTCAACAGCGAGCTATTGAGAAGTGCTTAACCTGGATTTCGGCCAAACCTAACGCCTCTCTTCAATTTGAAGAAGCGATCATTTGCATGAATAGAGACGGGGCGCGGCCAAGTCAGGCTGGGTTCGTTTACTGTGCAAATAAGCTAAAGCTGGACACTTTTATGGCTGAGGGCGTTTTGTCTTTACAAGTTGGTGCAAACGAAATGAGAAAACGTTATCGATCGCTAGTTTCGACTATGGGTGCTCGCTTAAACGGCCATTGCAGTTATCAGACAGAATACAAAGGACCCGCTTTCGCCCCCGTCCAAAAAATCAAAAGCACCTACAAAGGGCCAAACATTGATTAAGCAACTTACTTTTTTAGTTTTCATGTCATTGGCGCTGTGTGGAACAGCAAGCGCTGAACTAACTTCAACACAAAAAAATGCTAGGGATAAGGGTATCGCCATTTTCCATCAAAGTGACTGGTACGATTCCCAGCCTCTGTTGGAAATTGCAGCAGAAGCAGGAGATCGTGACGCCCAATATTATTTGGGAGAAGCGATTAGACTCAGTCAACGCTACACCACTCCAGAAGCAAAAAAATGGTATGAAGCATCAGCCGAACAAGGAGCCTTATACGCAATGCTTCGATTAAGCAATAAAAATGACTTATGCGGAAGCATGGATACTTGCGCTAATAAAAACGGGATTGATTGGCGAGAACATGCTCTGATTACCGCTCAAGAAAGAGCAAAAAAAGGCGATACAGAGGCAATGACTGTTCTATTTACGGCCGGCCAGGGTCTGTCATGGCTAGAGAAAGCGGCTGAAGCGGGTGACAGTTATGCCCAACAACTGTTGGCTAGCGCTTATAAAAGTGGCGCTGGATGGTTCTTGATTCCGGGCAGTAGAGAAAAAGCAATAATCAAATGGTTTAAAGCATCATCTGAAGGTGGCAACCCAAGAGGCATGTTCCTCTATGCGAACTATTTATATGACCATAACGGCAGTAAAGAAGATATAGCATACTGGGTCAAAAAAGCAGCGGAACACAGCCACATAGATGCAGTGGGCACCTACGCATACAAAGTTTCAGACCCATCTAACGAACTAGGTTACCCAGAAAACCTGGCTGAAGCTTATGGCTTGACGCTTTTACTTTCGAAACTCGAGGCAGGTACAGCACCTGAAGATGCGAACAGACTGCTCCCAGAGTTAGAAAAAAAATGAGCCCTGAAGAAATAAAAAAAGCAACGGAGTTCTCTAAAGACTGGGAAAGATCTCACGCGCCTTTATCTTATTTTGATCCCATTTACGGTTACTAGTCATGCCGCTACAATCAGAGAAAAACCAACAACACAAAAGAGATGGGTTTATTTAATAAAAACTACAATTAAATAAACCCATCCTATTTTGCTGCCCCTTTTTACCCGCCTCAACACCATAACAACGATCTCAAAGCCATTAACAACGGATCTAACATTGATCAATCGAGCAATTTTAAGTTTCCTTATATTCCTTTTCTTATCCAACGCTTCCGCTGGACAATTGACAGAGTCCGAGGCAAAGACCAGAGACAAGGGAATTGTTTTTTATCAACAAGGAGCATGGACTTCCTCGCAACCGTTTTTGCGAGCTGCGGCCGAGGCTGGCGATAAAAAGTCTCAATATTTCCTGGGCGAGGCGATACGACTGAGTAATCGATACATGACGGAGGAAGCCAGAAACTGGTACGTAGCTGCGGCAGATCAGGGCGACCTATACGCCATGTTACGTCTAAGTAGTAAAAAGGATCTGTGCAACTTATTAGATGATTGCGCAGGGAAAGGTAATATTGACTGGAGAGAGCAAACTTTAAGAATTGCTCGTGAGCGTGCCGAAAAAGGTGACACTGAGGCAATGGTTGTGCTGTTTACAGCAAATCAAGGATTGGAATGGCTGGAAAGGGCCGCTGAATCGGGTGATACGTATGCTCAAAAACTACTCGCTAGTGCTTACAAAAGTGGAGAGGGCTGGTTCTTGATCCCCGGCAGTCGCGAGAAAGCAGTTAAAAAATGGTTTAAGGCTTCAGCAGAAGGAGGTTACCCCCCGGGTATGTACCTGTATGCAAACTATTTATATGAACACAATGGCAGTAAAGAAGAGATCGGAACCTGGCTCAAAAAAACAGCCGAATCCGGACATATAAACGCACTAGGGGGGTATGCACTAAACATCGCCCATCTTCCTGACACTTATGGATTTCCTTTAGATTTGGTTAAGGCTTACGGATTCACCTACTTAATAGCAAACCTCAAAGGCGGAGCAATCGCACCGGAAGATGCAAGATTGAATCTCGTGGAAATTGCAAAAAAAATGCAACCTGAAGAAATAAAACAGGGAATCGCACTTTCTAAAGAATGGGAAAACAATCACCCTCCTCTTTCTTACTATGCCCCCATTTACGGCTACTAAGCAGTTTCGCTGAAGGGTAGATTTGCAAAGCGCGTAATTTCATCGCCACAAAAATGCAAAAAAATCGCAGCCCAACGCTGCGATTTTTTTTTCGTACCGTTTACACAGCAGCCAACCGCACCTGCTTCTCCAACTCCACCTTCAACCCCGGCTCCAGCTTCAACTGCCGCGCCAGTTCATCCAGGTAGCTCTTCTCCATAAAGCTCTCCTCGTCCACCAGCATCACACTGGCGATGTACATCTCAGCCGCCATTTCCGGGGTGCTAGCGGCGCGGGCGACGTCTGCTGGGTCGAGGGGTTTGTTGAGTTCGGCGTGTAGCCAGTGTTGCAGTTCCTGATCGTTGTCGAGTTTGGTGAATTCGCCTTCGATCAGTTGGCGTTCGCGGTCGTCGATATGGCCGTCAGCTTTGGCGGCGGCGACCAGAGCCTTGAGGATCGCCTGGCTGTGTTGTTCGACTTGCGCCGGTGGCAAGCGGTCGAGGGTTTGTGGTTCTGTCTGCGGAGCTTTGCCTTGCTGGGCGTTCCAGTTGCCGTAAGCCTTGTAGGCCAACACGCCCAGCGCGGCGAGGCCGCCGTAGACAGCCACTTTGCCGCCGACATTTCGCGCCTTTTTACTGCCGAGCAGCAGGCCCATGGCGCCCGCCGCCAATGCACCACCACCCGCGCCTGAGAGCAGACCGCCGAGGCCTCCGCCGCCGGAAGACCCGCCAAGCAAGCCGCCCAAGCCACCGGCAGCCGATTTGTTCTGCGATCCGCCGGCCTTGTTCTGTAACAGATCCTGGCCGGATTTGAGAAGTTGATCGAGCAAGCCACGGGTGTTCATGTTTCGCCTCCAAACTGGGGTTATCAGGATCTATAAGGCCCTCAGCCTAGTTCGAAAGTGCCCTGGACAGACTTACAAGTGTGCTTCCAGATGTTGCTCGCCCTCCCTATCAAGCCCAGCCCCGTGACTACGCGCTTAGCTCGCATTTCCTGCAGGCAAAAAAAGGGCGGACTGTTCAGTCCGCCCTTTTTTCATTTCACAACTCAAAACCGCGAAACACTCCTCATCGCGTCCACCAGATAGCGCATCGCTATCCGATCACTCTCCGAAAGCTCTCGATAACGCTCCACCAGTTTCAGCTCATCGGAGCTTAGCCGGCGTCTTCTGCGGCCGCTGCCCAGACACGGAAAGATGCCCAACATGTCGGTGATGCCTTGTATTTTTGCCATGGACGATGTCCTTCTCTAATACGTCAAAGAACTGCTAAACCACCACATCGCCCTGCCCCTGTCAGCAGCGTCGAGTGCCCCACCGGTCTGAAGGTTCGCAGCCGGTCATGCCTATAGAATAGAAATTAAATCGGTGCTGAAAAGGGTTATTTAGAGTAATTAGTCGATAAAAGCAGATATGTCGTATAAATCAGAAAGCACTGTCGGAAAAAATACAGACATGTCTTGTTTCATTGCCAGATGGCGCCTTGTAATCAATCATTTCTGCTCGACAATCGAACGGTTTAAGCTATCCGGCATCTGTTTATAGTCCGTTGCGTTTGGTCGAAGGCTTGTCCGAACCGTTATTTATGATCCAGCACGTGCCAGGAAAGGCGCGGGATTGCACACGACAGGTTGTATTTATGCACCGCAGGAATTTGCTCAAAGCGTCCATGGCCATTGCGGCTTACACCGGTCTTTCGGCCACCGGCCTGCTGGCCAGTCGTGCCTGGGCGGCCCCCAGTGGTGGCGCCGCCGATGGCGAGGCGCAGGCCTTCGATTTCGAAGCGCTGAAGCGTCAAGCCAAGCAACTCGCTGGCAACGCCTATCAGGACACCAAACAGGTACTACCGCCGACCCTGGCGACCATGACCCCGCAAAACTTCAACGCGATCCGCTACGACGGCGAGCATTCGTTGTGGAAGGAGAACAAGGGTCAACTGGACGTGCAGTTCTTCCACGTCGGCATGGGTTTCCGTCAGCCGGTGCGCATGTACAGCGTCGATGCCAAGACACGCACCGCCCGCGAGGTGCATTTCCGTCCGGCGCTGTTCAACTATGAAAACACCTCGGTCGACACCCAGCAGCTCAAGGGCGACCTGGGTTTTGCCGGTTTCAAGTTGTTCAAGGCTCCGGAACTTGATCGGCATGACGTTCTATCGTTTCTCGGCGCCAGCTATTTCCGTGCAGTCGATGCCACTGGCCAATATGGCCTTTCGGCGCGCGGACTGGCGATCGACACTTACGCGAAGAAACGCGAAGAATTCCCTGACTTCACCAAGTTCTGGTTCGAGACACCGGACAAGAACGCCACGCGTTTTGTGGTGTACGCCTTGCTCGATTCGCCGAGTGCCACAGGCGCTTACCGTTTCGACATCGATTGCCAGGCCGAGCGCGTGGTAATGGAAGTCGACGCACACATCAATGCGCGTACTGCCATCGAACAGTTGGGCATCTCGCCGATGACCAGTATGTTCAGTTGCGGCACCCACGAACGCCGTATGTGCGACACCATTCACCCGCAAATCCACGATTCGGATCGCCTGGCGATGTGGCGTGGCAACGGCGAGTGGATCTGCCGCCCGCTGAACAACCCGGCAACCCTGCAATTCAACGCGTTTGCCGATACGGATCCGAAGGGCTTTGGCCTGGTGCAGACCGACCATGAGTTCGCCAACTATCAGGACACCGTCGACTGGTACAGCAAGCGCCCGAGCCTGTGGGTAGAACCTACAACCGCGTGGGGCGAAGGCTCTATCGATCTGCTGGAAATTCCTACAACCGGCGAGACCCTCGATAACATTGTGGCGTTCTGGACACCGAAAAAACCGGTGGCTGCCGGGGATTCGCTGAATTACGGCTACAAGCTGTACTGGAGCGCCCTGCCGCCGGTGAGTACGCCGTTGGCGCGAGTGCACGCCACGCGCTCCGGTATGGGCGGTTTCGTCGAAGGCTGGGCACCCGGCGAGCATTATCCGCCAGTCTGGGCGCGTCGTTTCGCCGTGGACTTCAACGGAGGCGGTCTCGACCGCCTGCCGCAGGGCACCGGGATTGAGCCGGTGATCACCTGCTCGAACGGCAAGGTTCAGGACTTCAGCGTGCTGGTGCTGGATGACATCAAGGGCTATCGGATCCTGTTCGACTGGTATCCAACCAATGACAGCGTCGAGCCGGTTGAGCTGCGGTTGTTCATCCGTACCAATGACCGCACGTTGAGTGAGACCTGGTTGTACCAGTACTTCCCACCGGCGCCGGACAAGCGTAAGTACCCTTGATGGTTCCATAGCGTCTGAACGGACCTCATCGCTGGCAAGCCAGCCCCACATGGATTCTATGTTCACATTGGCAACTAGTGACTGTACGGGGTCCATGTAGGAGCTGCCGGAGGCTGCGATTTTCTGATCTTGCTGTAGGTTTTCTGAGTCAAAATCAAAAGATCGCAGCGTGCCGCAGCTCCTACGCGGATCGAAGTTGAAATGTGAAGTGTGTTTCACCACAAAACCTGTGGGAGCTGGCTTGCCAGCGATGGCGGCTCCCGAGGCGCTACAGAATCCGGAAGACAAAAAACAAAGCCCCGACCATCACTGGCCGGGGCTTTTTGTTTTCTGGCAGTTCACTCAGTCACGCAGATCAGACTCGTGAATCGGCTGATCACGATGGGTCGCGCGCTGATATTGCGCCGGCCATACGGCTTTGCGCCCCCCCAGGTCATCATCGGCGTGCAGCGGCCAGTACGGATCACGCAGCAGTTCGCGGGCGAGGAAGATGATGTCGGCCTGACAGGTGCGCAGAATATGCTCGGCCTGGGCGGGCTCGGTAATCATTCCCACAGTGCCGGTGGCGATGCCTGACTCCTTGCGCACGCGTTCGGCGAAACGGGTTTGATAGCCCGGACCAACGGGAATCTCAGCGTTGGCTGCGGTGCCGCCCGACGAAACATCGATCAGGTCCACACCGAGGGTGTGCAGGCGACGCGCCAGCTCCACGGTTTCGTCAGGGTTCCAGCCATCCTCAACCCAGTCGGTAGCCGACACGCGGACAAACACTGGCAACTCTTCCGGCCAGACAGCGCGAACGGCTTCGGTGACTTGCAGCACCAGGCGAATGCGGTTTTCGAATGAGCCGCCGTACTGATCCCGCCGTTGATTACTCAGCGGCGACAGAAACTGATGCAGCAGATAACCGTGGGCCGCATGCACTTCGACCACACTGAAACCCGCAGTCAGCGCGCGCTTGGCGGCATCCACGAAGGCTTGAATGACGTCGGCGATTTGCCCTTCATCCAGTTGTTTGGGTTGGGTATGTTGCGGGTCGAAGGCAATGGGTGAAGGGCCAACCGGTGTCCAGCCGCCATCATCGGGTTTGACGCTGCCATGTTTGCCAATCCAGGGGCGGTGAGTGCTGGCCTTGCGCCCGGCGTGGGCCAGTTGAATGCCGGCGACCGCGCCCTGAGCGGTAATGAATCGGGTGATGCGTTGCAGCGCTTCGATCTGGTCGTCGTTCCACAGGCCAAGGTCTTCGGCGGTGATCCGCCCGTCGGCCGTGACCGCTGTGGCTTCGGTGAATATCAGCCCGGCGCCGCCCACTGCGCGGCTGCCGAGGTGCACCAGATGCCAGTCGTTGGCCAAGCCGTCGACGCTGGAGTATTGGCACATGGGCGATACGGCGATGCGGTTGGGCAGGGTCAGTTGGCGAAGGGTAAAAGGTTCAAGCAGCAGACTCATGGGGCACCTCTCAAATCAGTGGGCAGGCTCCAGGGTTCTGTTTGAAAAGTCGACGAGTGACAGGAAAAGGTGCAGCACCCGCCCCCGCGGGCAAAAAATTCGACAAGACGTCACAAGGCCAATCAAGCAGTGCTTAGAGCCTAGTCGACAACGGGGGATCGGGGGAAATTCAAGAAAAGATCGCAGCCTTCGGCAGCTCCTACAGGGCGCATTGCCATGTAGGAGCTGCCGAAGGCTGCGATCTTTTGACCTTCAGCGCGGTTCGATGTGGGCAATCATCAGTTGCACTGTCTCGTTGCCGCGGAACTCGTTGACGTCGAGTTTGTAGGCCAGCTCTACCCATTGAATCGTCGGATTGGGCCAGATATCACGATCGATACCGAACGCAATGCCGTCGAGTTTCACCGAGCCGCATTCGCTTTTCAGCACCACTTTCAGGTGACGCTCGCCGACCACGCGCTGCTCGACCAACTGGAACACACCGTGGAACAGCGGCTCAGGGAAGTGTTGCCCCCAAGGCCCGGCATGGCGCAGGGCGCGGGCCAGTTCGAGGTGGAATTCTTCAACGGCCAGCGTGCCATCGGACAGCAAACGTCCGGTCAGGTCCTCTTCGCGAAGTTGCCTGCGCACCTCGGCGTCGAATGCTTCGGCGAATAACGGAAAATTCTCTTGCGGTAAGGTCAGGCCAGCTGCCATCGCGTGGCCACCGTACTTGGCGATCAGGTTTGGGTGTTGCGCCGCGACCACGCTCAACGCATCGCGAATATGGAAACCCTGCACCGAACGCCCAGAACCCTTGAGCAAGCCGTCGCCAGCGTCGGCGAAGGCAATGGTCGGACGGAAATAACGCTCTTTCATCCGCGAGGCAAGAATACCGATAACACCCTGGTGCCATTCAGGATCAAACAGACACAGGCCAAACGGCATCGACTCGACGGGCAGATCCTTGAGTTGGGCCAGCGCTTCACGCTGCATGCCCTGCTCGATGGATTTGCGATCCTGATTCATGCCATCCAGTTGCGCGGCCATTTCCCGGGCCAGGTTGGTGTCGGCGGTGAGCAGGCATTCGATGCCCAGGCTCATGTCATCCAGACGCCCGGCGGCGTTCAGGCGAGGGCCGACGATGAATCCCAGATCGGTTGAAGTGATGCGCGCTGCATCACGCTTGGCCACTTCAAGAATCGCTTTGATCCCCGGCCGCGCGCGCCCGGCCCGAATCCGCTCCAGCCCCTGATGCACCAGAATCCGGTTGTTGGCGTCCAGCGGCACCACGTCCGCGACGCTGCCCAGCGCCACCAGATCGAGCAGTTCACCGATGTTCGGCTGTGGGCTGTTCTCGTACCAGCCGAGGCTGCGCAGGCGCGCCCGCAAGGCCATCAACACGTAGAAAATCACCCCGACCCCGGCCAGCGCCTTGCTTGGGAACTCGCAGCCCGGCTGGTTTGGATTGACCAGCGCATCGGCCAACGGCAGTTCATCGCCGGGCAAGTGGTGGTCGGTGATCAATACTTTGAGCCCGGCCTTCTTGGCGGCGGCCACACCTTCGACGCTGGAGATGCCGTTGTCGACAGTGATCAACAATTGCGGCTCACGGGTCAGTGCGACTTCGACGATTTCCGGGGTCAGGCCGTAGCCGTATTCAAAGCGGTTCGGCACCAGATAGTCGACATGCGCCGCGCCCAGCAAGCGCAAGCCGAGCATGCCGACCGTGCTGGCCGTCGCGCCATCGGCATCGAAGTCACCGACGATGAGGATGCGCTGACGTTGTTCCAGCGCCGTCACCAGCAGGTCTACCGCGGCCTCGATGCCCTTGAGTTTCTCAAACGGGATCAAGTGCTTGAGGCTCTTGTCCAGCTCCACCTCGGACTGCACACCCCGCGCCGCGTACAAGCGCGTCAGCAGCGGCGGCAGATCACCGAGAAATGGCAGAGTGGCAGGCAGTTGGCGAGGTTCGATGCGCATGGGGTAACGGATACTTCTCTTCAATACGTAGGATTAGTCAGCGAAGGCAGATCAGCCGCGCTCGCCTTGCAGCCATTGCAACTGGACTTCGTGTTGACCACGGTCGTCGGTGACGAAAATCGTCCCTTCGCTGATCATCACGTCCCACTTGATGACGCGGGGCATGTCCTTGGCCAGGGTTTCCAGGACTTCTTGCGGGACGGCGGCGATGTTGACGTTTTTCAGGTTCTTGATCGCCGGAATCACCTTGGTCTCCCACACGCGCAGGCTGCCATAGGCGAGCAGGCTGGTGCGTTCGGTACGGCGCGAGCACCAGGTCAGACGGTCGGAATCCGGCTGGCCGACTTCGATCCAGTGCAGGACACGGTCGTCCAGACTTTTTTCCCACAGCGCAGGTTCATCCACGTCTGACAGACCACGGCCAAACGACAACTGCTCGTTGTACCAGAGGGCGTAGGCCAGCAACCGCACGGTCATGCGCTCTTCGGTCTCCGAAGGGTGACGGGCGATGGTCTGCTTGACGCTCTCGTAGACACTGCGGTCGAGGTCGGTGAGGTTCAGTTCAAACTTGTAAGTGGTGGAAGGCTGGGCCATGAACGGGCTTCTTGATACGAGGAAAGTCGGCAAGTCTAACCGATGCGGTAGGCAATCATCGAATTGATGGCGATCAACTTTGGGCGCCTGACGGCCGGCTATGTTAAAACGCTGTATACGCTCAGCCTTGTCCTACAGGATTCTGTATGCCGTTCGCCAATAAACCGCTCAGCGGTGTGAAAGTCATTGAATTGGGTACGTTGATTGCCGGGCCGTTTGCCTCGCGCATTTGCGGCGAATTCGGCGCCGAAGTGATCAAGATCGAATCGCCGGACGGCGGTGATCCGCTGCGCAAATGGCGCAAGTTGTACGAAGGCACGTCCTTGTGGTGGTTTGTTCAGGCGCGCAACAAGAAGTCGCTGACACTGAACCTCAAACATCCTGACGGTTTGGCCATCCTGAAAAAATTGATCGCTGAAGCCGACATCCTGATCGAGAACTTCCGACCCGGCGTCCTGGAGAAACTCGGTCTGAGCTGGGAAACCCTGCACGCCTTGAACCCGAAACTGGTGATGGTGCGACTCTCCGGTTTTGGTCAAACCGGGCCGATGAAGGATCAACCAGGTTTCGGAGCCGTGGGCGAATCCATGGGTGGCTTGCGCTACATCACCGGTTTCGAGGATCGACCGCCGGTGCGTACCGGGATCTCCATCGGCGATTCGATTGCGGCGCTGTGGGGCGTGATCGGCGCGCTGATGGCGCTGCGTCATCGCGAGGTCAACGGCGGTTTGGGCCAAGTGGTCGATGTCGCACTGTATGAAGCGATCTTCGCCATGATGGAAAGCATGGTGCCGGAGTTCGATGTGTTCGGTTTCATCCGCGAGCGCACCGGCAACATCATGCCCGGCATCACGCCCTCCTCTATCCACACCAGCGCCGACGGCAAGCATGTGCAGATCGGCGCCAATGGCGATGCGATTTTCAAGCGTTTCATGCTGACCATCGGCCGTGAAGATCTGGCCAACGACCCAATGCTGACCAGCAACGACGGGCGCGACAGTCGACGTGACGAGTTGTATGGCGTGATCGATCGCTGGGTCAATTCGCTGCCACTGCAAACCGTGCTGGATCTGCTCAATCAGGCCGAGGTACCGGTCAGCCGGATCTTCAGCGCCGAGGACATGTTCACCGATCCGCAATACCTGGCCCGGGAAATGTTCCTGCACGCCAAATTGCCGGATGGCAAACCCTTCAAGATGCCCGGCATTGTGCCGAAACTCTCAGAGACACCGGGTTCCTCCGAATGGGTCGGACCGCAGCTCGGTGAACACAACGCGCAGGTACTCCACGATCTTGGCTACGACGAAAAGCAGATCGCCCGGCTGCGTGAAGACGGAGCCATTTGAGCTGAAAAGCCTGCAGAAATCGAACGCCAACCGCGCCCACCACTGGTGGACGTGGCGGCTGTTCGGCCTGTTGTTTCTGCTGGCCCTGCCAGCCTGGGCACAGGCGAAACCGACGTTGGTCTGGTTACTGCGCGATCTGCCGCCCCTGACCATTTTTGAAGGTCCGAAAAAGGGTCAGGGAGTCATCGACCACCTTATGCCGATGCTGATCGCCGGCATGCCGCAATACGAACACACGCTGATGCGGGTCAACCGCGCCCGAGGCATGCAGATGCTTCAAGAAGCATCCTTCACTTGTGATCCGTCGCTGATGTGGAGCAAGGAGCGCGCGCAATGGATCGCTTTTTCCATCCCCGCGTTCCGCGCTGTCAGCAATGGGCTGGTGGTGCGTCAGAAAGATCACGACGTATTGGCGCCTTTTCTGGTGGACGGTGAAGTTGATCTGGCGGCGCTCCTGGCCAATGGCGAAGACAAGGTCGGCGTCGTGGCGGAGCGCAGTTACGGTGAGCTGGTCGATAATTTGCTGCGCCAGGCACCGAAGGATGCACTGACCGCCCATTACGGCAACGACGCCCTTAACAGTCTGCTGCTGATGCAGCGCCTCGGTCGTTTGCAGGTGGTGCTGGGCTACTGGCCGGAGATCCGTTATCAGGCTCATCTGGCGCAAATTGCCGAAGACGAATTGCGCTTCTATCCGATTCGGGACAACGGAAAATATCTTTCGGGTTACATCGGCTGCTCCGACACACCTGAGGGGCGCCAGGCGATCACCGAGATCAACCAGTTGCTTCGCACTCTGCCTCACGATCCATTGAACCAGCGCTACGCCGACTGGCTCGATCCTGAGATGCGCACCGATTACGTCGAACAGGCCCGAAGGTTTTTCGAACACCAATCGGCGCAGTGAATAAATCGCGGACAAAAGAAACCCCGAGAAGTGGGGAGACGACTCGGGGTTAAACGTGGCCTACATAAAGGCCAGTAGCAGCAAGCGACAAGCACCGGAGCACAATGCTTGATCTTGCTGTTACGGGGTCTGACTGACAGGGATGCAGGAAGGTTCCCACAAAAAATAATTCATCTTTAGAGCACAGGACGTTTGTCCAGAGCGGCATTGCGCAAGGCCGCGATCACACAGGGTTCCAGGCGCCCTTCGGCAATCAGGATGTCACGGTGCAAGCCGTCGACAACATCGGTCAACTGACGCTTGTCGGTCAGTTGCGCCTGATTGAATTCGCGCTCCACCACAATTGCGCCGCTGCTGTTCTTCAAGCTCACCAGGCATTCGCCATGAGCACCGTTTGGAGACAACGAAACCTGATACGGGCTCAGAGCCTCACCGAGCAATAGACTGATACTTTCCATCTCGATCTCCACTCAATAGTCCGAAAACATTGTGTCTGGGGCATGTCTACATTAAATGACAATCGGCCCGAGAAGAAAGTTCTGTATTCCGGTCGCAAGCATTGGAGTGTCACCGGTCTGTCAGAGCATGCACGGCGAAGGTGACAGAAAAATAACCGTACGCATCAGACCTCGACAGGTTGCATAGAGGCGATCAGGTAGCTGTCCAGCAGCCCTCTCATCAATACCGCCGATACCGGCGTTTGCAGACGTCCCAACAGTCGCAATCGATGTTTGCTCAACAACGGCTCAAGATCGCTCAGCAGACTCGGTGCGACCGTACCCAATAGAATCAGCGCACGCGCCTCACGCTGCACCGCCAGATGCTGGATCAAGGCCAGGCCATGGCCGCCCTTGAGCTGTGGATCGCAAATGGCGATATCGACTGCACCGCGATGCCCCAGCGAACACAAGGCCGCTGCCAGCGACGGCGCGGTGAGTACGTTGTAGATGCCGATGGCATTGAGCATTTGATGCAATGCCATCATCTGAAACGGATCGGGTTCAAGAATCAGGACTTTAAGCGAGCGCATGGGCGACCTCTGGAGCGACAATCGCGGACTCTCACCGCATTTATCGTCCACTCTAGGGCAGCCGTCTGAAGCCTCCCATCGGAAAAGTAGCCGCGTCTTATAGGACATTTCCGATCTTCAATGCTGACATCGACACCCACTTTCCATCCGACGCTGAGTGATGTCCGTCCAGCCGCCCAGCAAACCACGCAAATTTCCGTCGGCACTGTAGAACGGCACCGTCCACTGATAGATCTCGCGGCGACCGTTCTTGAGCTGCAAATGCCGTTTGATGAAGCATGACTTGCGTGTGCGCAACTGCACCATGAACTCGCCGTGCAGCATCAACGCCGTCGCTTCGGGCAAGGCATCAATTTCGATCAACAGCCGCCCCTGAATCTGATCCAGCCGAACCGAAAGCGCCTCCTCGTAACTGCGGTTGCACATAATCAAGCGCCCTTGCAGATCACGGACGAATACGGGATCGGGCATGGAATCGATCAGCGCATGCTGAAAGGCCAATTGATCGCCAAGGTCTTTCTCGGCCGCCCGCCGCTGCTTGATCACCACCGTCAGCCGTCGATTCCACACCAGCGAGAGCAGTCCAAACACGCCAAGGACTACCGTTGCCCAACAGCCCCACTCAATTATCCGTTGCCAGAGCGAAGGCACCGGAGCCAGGGAAATACCCTCTAGCCACTTCAGTTGAATGGCGCGCAGTTCGGCCGCGGGAAACGCCTCCAGCGCCTTGTTGAGAATACTCAAGAGTTCGGGCATGCCCTTGCGTATTGCCAGGTGATCAGCCTCCCACTTGCCCTCCACCAGAGCGCCGACCTTGAGCAGACCCAATGGATAAAGCTGCGCACCGATTTCGTTTTCGATGGTTGCGTCGGCCTCACCGCTCTCGACCAATGCTCGCGCTTCGGCGTAAGTCTTGACCGAGCGAATCTGGATCGACGGGTAATCGCGGCGGATCATGTCCTCCAGTGCGTGCCTGGCCGGTAGCACCAGCACCCGTTTGGCCAGTTGCTCCAGAGACTCCACCGATGGTGCTCCAGCGCGGCCGACAAACACCCATCCTGCGCCGCCAAATGCGTGACTGAAATCCAGAAACACTTTGCGCTCATCGCTCATGGCCAGGGTGGTACTCATGTCAGCCTGCCCACTCTCGAGGCGCTCGAGCATTTGCTCGGTAGAAAACGACTCGTGATGCTCAAATCGCAGACCGGTCATCGCAGTGACGCGCTTGAGCACATCAATGTTCAAACCGCTCCAGTGCCCATGTTCATCCTGAAACAGATACAACGGGTACTGCACCGATGCCACCGTCACCTTGGGGTTGTCGCGAATCCATTGGCGCTCGCGTGCATCCAGCTCGACAGGCTGGACGCCAGACACCTCGGCGTTTTCTTGCAGTGCCAATTGCGCCGCCACACTGCAGTGCATCAGTCCCAGCACCCCGAAAAAGACCAGGCAAACCAGTGCCGGTTTCAAACCTCTATAAAACAGCATTGCCACATCCTTCGTGATCGACTCACCCGTCCTTCGTGGGTGAAAACCCGAGCAGTGTGGCAGTAGAAACAAAAAAGCCCGTCAGGAGACGGGCTTCAAAATGTGACAGCTTTCGCGGGCTTAAAGTGGCTTGCCGCGGTTGCCATGCTGGCTGACAAAGGCCTGCACGGCTTTCAGGTCGTTCGGCAGAACGGTGCTGCGCTCATTTCGCTCAAACAAATCAGAAAGATGTGCAGGTAGCTCGAGAGCTTTTCCTACACCGGCCTTCTCCACCGCGTCCGGGAATTTCACCGGATGGGCAGTGCCCAAAATGACCATCGGGATGTCCAGGCTGCGACGGCACTCGCGCGCGGCTTTGACACCGATGGCCGTGTGCGGATCCAGCAGTTCACCGGTCTGCTCGTAAACTTCGGCAATGGTTTCACAAGTCTGGGCATCGTCGACAGCCAACGAGTCGAACAGTTTGCGTGCTTCGGTCCAGCGCTCTTGCTCGACGCTGAAACCACCGCCCTGCTTGAACGAATCCATCAGCCCGGCAATCGCTGCACCGTTGCGACCGTGCAGGTCGAACAGCAGGCGCTCGAAGTTCGACGAGACCATGATGTCCATCGACGGCGACAATGTCGCGTGCAGGGTTTCCTTGACGTACTGATTGCCGCTCATGAAGCGGTGCAGGATGTCGTTGCGGTTGGTGGCGACGATCAACTGGTTGATCGGCAGGCCCATGTTGCGCGCCAGGTAACCGGCGAAGATGTCGCCGAAGTTGCCAGTTGGCACCGAGAACGATACCGAACGCGCCGGGCCGCCCAGCTGCAGGGCTGCGTGGAAGTAGTAAACGATCTGGGCCATGATCCGCGCCCAGTTGATCGAGTTCACTGCCACCAGACGGGTGCCTTTGAGGAAGCTCTGGTCGGCGAAGCTGGCCTTGACCATTTCCTGGCAGTCGTCGAAGTTGCCTTCAATAGCGATGTTGTGGATGTTCTCGCCGAAAATCGTGGTCATTTGGCGACGCTGCACTTCGGACACACGGTTGTGTGGGTGCAGGATGAAGATGTCGACGTTTTCGCAGTGTTTGCAGCCTTCAATGGCAGCCGAACCGGTATCACCCGAGGTGGCACCGACGATCACCACGCGCTCGCCACGCTTTTCCAGCACATAGTCGAGCAGACGACCGAGCAGTTGCAGGGCGAAGTCCTTGAACGCCAGGGTCGGGCCGTGGAACAGCTCGAGCACCCATTCGTTGCCGTTCAACTGACGCAGCGGCGCGACGGCGCTGTGCGAGAACACCCCGTAGGTTTCTTCAAGAATCTTTTTGAAATCGGCGTCCGGAATACTGCCGGTCACGAACGGTCGCATAACCCGAAAGGCCAGCTCGTGATACGGCAGGCCAGCCCAGGAAGCGATTTCTTCCTGAGTGAAACGTGGCAGGACTTCCGGGACGTACAGACCGCCGTCGGTGGCAAGACCTGCCAGCAGGACGTCTTCGAAATTCAGGGCCGGTGCCTGGCCGCGGGTACTGATATAACGCATAGGGGCAAACCTTCGGTTTGAGCTACAAGCTGTGAGCTGCAAGCTACAAGTGAAAAGCGGCTCTGCTTTTACTTGCAGCTTGAAGCTTGAAACTTGCCGCTGCTGTTAATTCAAGTGTTCGACGCGGATCCGCACAACCGGACCGTCCACGCCGGCAAGGGCCTCGAGAGCGGCGATCGCATCGTTGATACGCTTTTCCACCACACGGTGGGTCAGCAGGATCATCGGCACCAGACCGTCGTGTTCCTCGACTTCCTTCTGCATGATCGACTCGATGTTGATGCCGCGCTCCGAGAGGATGCTCGCCACCTGAGCGAGAACGCCCGGATGGTCCTTGGCCTGAATACGCAGGTAGTAGGCGCTTTCGCAGGCTTCGATCGGCAAAATCGGATGGGCCGACAGCGAATCCGGCTGGAAGGCCAGATGCGGTACGCGGTTTTCCGGGTCGGAGGTCATGGCGCGAACCACGTCCACGAGGTCGGCGATCACCGACGAAGCCGTCGGCTCCATGCCAGCGCCAGCACCGTAGAACAGGGTTGAACCGGCAGCGTCGCCGTTGACCATCACCGCGTTCATCACGCCGTTGACGTTAGCGATCAGACGATCGGCCGGGATCAGCGTCGGGTGTACACGCAACTCAATGCCGGCGTCAGTGCTGCGCGCCACGCCGAGGTGCTTGATGCGATAGCCCAGCGCTTCGGCGTAGTTGACGTCAGCCGTGGTCAGCTTGGTGATGCCTTCGGTGTAAGCCTTGTCGAATTGCAGCGGAATGCCGAACGCGATGGAGGCCAGAATCGTCAGCTTGTGCGCCGCGTCGATGCCTTCAACGTCGAAAGTCGGATCGGCTTCGGCGTAACCCAGTGCCTGAGCTTCGGCCAGCACGTCTTCGAAGGTGCGACCCTTCTCACGCATTTCGGTGAGGATGAAGTTGCCTGTACCGTTGATGATCCCGGCGACCCAGTTGATGCGGTTGGCGGACAGGCCTTCACGGATCGCCTTGATCACCGGAATGCCACCGGCCACTGCCGCTTCAAACGCCACGATCACGCCTTTCTCGCGTGCCTTGGCGAAAATTTCATTACCGTGAACGGCAATCAGAGCCTTGTTCGCGGTGACCACATGCTTGCCATTCTCGATGGCCTTGAGTACCAGCTCGCGGGCAACGGTGTAGCCGCCCACCAGCTCTATGACGATGTCGATCTCAGGGTTCGTGGCCACTTCGAAGACATCGTTGGTAATCGCAATACCGGTCGTCTGGAACTGAGGCTTTGGCGTGCGCATGGCAATTTGTGCCACTTCGATCCCACGCCCGGCACGACGAGCAATTTCCTCGGCGTTGCGCTGAAGTACGTTGAAGGTACCGCCACCGACGGTCCCTAACCCACAGATGCCTACTTTGACCGGATTCACTGTGAACTCCCCATAAAACGGCCGACGCAGGGTCGGCCGGAAAACAACCGCGTGCTCGCGGTTCTCTATTAATGGCCCGGCGATGCTGCCACCGGACCATGATCGTCAAAGGCTGACCGTGACGATGCGAATTACTTGACGCCCAGCGCCAGTTTGGCGACTTGTGGCGCCGGCTGGTAGCCCGGAATGACTTGTCCGTCAGCCAAAACGATGGCCGGTGTGCCATTCACGCCAATCGACTGACCGAGCGCGAACTGTTTGGAAACCGGGTTCTCGCACTTGGCGGCCTTGATTTCCTTGCCATCGACCATTTTGTCCATGGCGGCTTTCTTGTCTTTCGAGCACCACACGGCTTGCAGTTGCTCGTCGCCCGGCGAACCGAGGCCCTGACGCGGGAACGCCACATAACGCACTTCAATGCCGCGCTTGTTCAGCTCAGGCACTTCGGCGTGCAGTTTGTGGCAGTACGGGCAGGTAGTGTCGGTGAATACGGTGATGTGCGATTTGGTTTCGCCCACGGCCGGGTACACCACGGTTTCGGCAACCGGAATGGCGTTGACCAGTTTGGAGACACCCAGACGTTCGGTCTTCTCGGTCAGGTTGACCGGCTTGCCGTCCTTGAGCTGAAACAGATAGCCCTGAACGATGTATTGGCCGTCGGCGCTGGCGTACAGCACGCGACTGCCCTTGAGCTTGACTTCATACATGCCTGGCAGCGGGCTGGCGTTGATGCTTTCTACCGGAACCTCGAGTTCGAGTTTTTCGAGACTTTGACGAATGGCTTTGTTGGCCGCGTCATCGGCGACGGCAAAGGTACTGACCAACGCAATGGCTGCGGCGGCGAAAATCTGGGTCAGACGCATGAGAACTCCTGAAGGCGGACAAATGGATCGATCAGAACGCCCGTGCCGAAACACCGGGTCATAACCGTCCATCGTGCAAACCGGCAAAGCCTAACACATAAGGTCACGGTGGCCGAATGCGCTGGATGCCAGAGAAACTGTGATGCTCGATTGGCAATCCTCAGCGTGGCGAGGGGATTTATCCCCGATGGGTTGCGAAGCAGCGCCAAAACCATCCGCCATCATTCAGTCAGGCAAACCGCGTTGACTGGATTTGCGACGACTTCGTCGCCGAACGGGGATAAATCCCCTCACCACAGGTCAGCATTCCAACATTGGAACCTGCATCAGCCTCTTGGGTGGTGTTTGGCGTGCAGGTCCTGCAATCGAGCGCGGGCGACGTGGGTGTAGATCTGCGTGGTCGACAGATCGCTGTGCCCGAGCAACATCTGCACCACGCGCAAATCCGCGCCATGGTTGAGCAAATGGGTGGCGAACGCATGCCGCAAGGTGTGCGGCGACAGCGACTTGCCGATCCCCGCGACCTTGGCCTGATGCTTGATCCGGTGCCAGAAGGTCTGACGAGTCATCTGCTCACCCCGCTGACTGGGAAACAGCACGTCACTGGGCCGGCCGCCGAGCAACTCGCTGCGACCGTCCCGCATGTAACGCTCGACCCAGACAATCGCCTCCTCGCCCATCGGCACCAGCCGCTCCTTGCTGCCCTTGCCCATCACCCGCAGCACGCCCTGACGCAGGTTGACCTGTTCGAGCGTCAGACTGATCAACTCGGTGACCCGCAGACCACAGGCATAAAGCACCTCAAGCATGGCGCGGTCGCGCTGGCCGATGGCTTCGCTCAGATCCGGCGCCTTCAGCAGCGCCTCGACGTCCGCTTCCGACAGCGACTTGGGCAGCGGCCTACCCAGTTGGGGCATGTCGATGCGTAACGTCGGGTCAACGGTGATGATCTTTTCTCGCAGCAAATACCGATAAAAGCCACGCACCCCGGAGAGAAATCTGGCGGTAGAGCGTGGCTTGTAGTTCTGCTCCAGGCGCCAGGACAGATGATCGAGAATGAGCTCACGACCGGCGTTGATCAGCTCCAGGTTCTTTTCCTGCAGCCAGCCGTTGAATAGCGCCAGATCACTGCGGTAGGCATCGCGGGTGTTATCGGACAGGCCTTTTTCAAGCCATAAAGCGTCGAGGAATTGGTCAATCTGCGGATGGTCGATGGCAGGCATAAAGGCTCAAGTCAGGCAGCAACTGCGGGTGGTCGACAGTCTTTCACAGAGCAATCGATCACGGAACACTCAGCCGGCAAATCCCGGAAGCACCGGCACCGGTCGCTTGTCATCATCAATGGCGACAAAGCTGAACTGGCCATGAATCGCTTTCTCGCGACCGTCGCAGCTCATGCTTTCAACAAACACTTCTACCTCGACCTTGAGGCTGGTGTTGCCGACCTTGATCACCTTCCCCACCAGCTCAACGATCGAGCCCGCCGGGATCGCATGATTGAAGTCGATGCGGTCAGTGGACACGGTCACCAGTGGCAAGCGGCAGAAACGCGTGGCGGTGATGAACGACACTTCATCCATCCATGCCAGCGCAGTGCCGCCGAACAGAGTGTTGTGGTGGTTGGTGGTCGGCGGAAAGACGGCTTTGGTTACGCGGGTCACCGAGAGTTCGGTGCGGCGTTCGATTTCCTGGTCGCGCGGGGTCATGGGGTTACTGCTCTTGTGTGACGGGCTTCCGAATGAAAAGCAAGATCAACAGATCGCAGCCTTCGGCAGCTCCTACAGGGGAGATTTGGTGAATTTCGGGCAACAAAAAAGCAGCCCGAAGGCTGCTTTTTTCTGCATCGGAAGCTGGACTTAAGCCAGTTTTTCCTTGATGCGAGCTGCTTTGCCCGACAGGTCGCGCAGGTAGTACAGCTTGGCTTTACGTACGTCACCGCGACGTTTGACAGCCATGCTGTCGATCTGCGGGGAGTAGGTCTGGAAAGTACGTTCTACGCCAACACCGTTGGAGATTTTACGTACGGTGAACGCACTGTTCACGCCGCGGTTACGCTTGGCGATAACAACGCCTTCGAACGCTTGCAGACGGGAACGATCGCCTTCCTTCACTTTCACCTGAACGACAATGGTGTCGCCTGGGGCAAAGGTAGGGATTTCTTTGGTCATCTGCTCTGCTTCGAGTGCAAGGATGATTTTGTTGGTCATGCTGTGCTCCTAAGGTAAATCAACTGATCTACCATCGATACGTTGTTAACTATCGTCCCGCTCGCGGATGTATTCCTCGAGCAGCTTCTTCTCTTCTCCAGAAAGCGAGCGGCTTTCCAGAAGATCGGCGCGTCGTTCATAGGTCCTACCAAGGGACTGCTGTAAACGCCAACGCCGGATATGCGCGTGATTGCCACTTAGCAACACGTCGGGAACACGCTGATCCGCATACACCTCAGGTCGGGTGTAGTGCGGGCAATCCAGCAAACCATCCGTAAAGGAATCTTCCTCAGCGGAGTCCGCATGCCCTAAAGCTCCAGGCAGCAGCCGTGTAACCGCATCGATCAGGACCATGGCCGGCAGCTCACCGCCAGACAGTACATAGTCGCCAATCGACCACTCTTCATCGACATGAGCCTCAATAAAGCGCTCGTCAATGCCTTCATAGCGGCCGGCAATCAGGATCAATGCATCCGATTGTGCCAACTCGCGTACCGCCGACTGATTCAGTTGACGGCCTTGGGGGGACAGGTAAATAACCTTCGCCTCCTCCCCGGCTGCTGCCTTGGCCTGAGCCAGCGCATCTTCCAGGGGCTTGATCTTCATCACCATGCCCGGACCACCGCCAAACGGGCGATCGTCCACAGTGTGATGCCGATCCGTCGTGTAATCTCGCGGATTCCAACAGGTCAGCTGCAAGAGCCCCTGTTTGACCGCACGACTGGTGATGCCGTAGTCGCCAATGGCGGAAAACATCTCGGGAAACAAACTGATCACTTCTACGCGCAAGTTAGCCACGCTTAGAAGTCCGCGTCCCAATCCACCTTCATCTCGCCCGCTGCGAGGTCGACTGCCAACACGCATTGCTCCGTATAGGGCAACAGGCGTTCGCGATCATCCAGGCTGCCAGCGCAAGGCTTGACTACCATTACATCATTGGCGCCGGTTTCCAGAAGATGATCGATTTTCCCGAGCAATTGCCCAAGGGTGTCGATGACCTTCAGACCTTCGAGTTGGTACCAGTAGTACTCACCGTCGGTCAATTCAGCGAACAGGTTGCGCGGCACGCAGATCTCATAACCGGCCAGAAGACGAGCTTCTTCACGATCATCAAGACCCTTGAGCTTTGCGACCAGGAACTTGTCGCTCCCGCGTCCACTGACCAGCTCAACCTGTTTCACATTACCTTCGCGCTTGAGCGTCCAGGTTTTGTACTGCAACAGGTTTTCAGTCGGATCAGTAAAGGAATAAACCTTCACTTCGCCGCGAACGCCATGAACAGAATAAATTTTGCCAATAACGATCAAATCATCGGCAACAGCAGGCGTCGCGTTCATATTGCTCAGGCCGCAGCCTTGGCAGTTTCCTTCAACAACTGAGCAACACGCTCAGAAGGTTGTGCACCAACGCTCAGCCAGTAGGCTACGCGCTCTTGGTTCACGGACAGACGGATTTCCTGACCACGGGCAACAGGGTTGAAGAAACCAACCTGTTCTTTGTGGGAACCGTCACGCGGGTTACGCGAGTCGGTTACGGTCAGGTGGTAAAACGGGCGCTTTTTGGAGCCGCCAAGGGCAAGACGGATTGTTAGCATGTGAACATCGTTCCTGTAGTCGGTGCTGCAAATCTAAAGGCACAGCGGGCATAGGTGCCCGAAAGGCCGCATATTCTAAGGAATATCCGGACTTTTGCAAATGTCTTTTTCCGGCGGCCTATCGGACGCCATGCAGATTTGCTATAGAGCCGTCGTTGAAAACGGCCAGTCAGCTCCCGCCAAGTGCGGGTTTGCTGTTGATCCCGCATCCTTGCGGGGCCTGCGCCGGTGCGACGACCGGCCAGTTTTTTACATTTTCGGCATACCGCCGCCGGGCAACATACCGCCCATGCCGCGCATCATCTTGGCCATTCCGCCTTTGGCGGTGAATTTTTTCATCATCTTCTGCATTTGCTTGTGCTGCTTGATCAAGCGACCGATGTCCTGCACCTGAGTGCCGGAACCCATGGCGATCCGGCGCTTGCGCGAACCGCTGATCAGCTCAGGGTCGCGGCGCTCGGCCGGGGTCATGGAGTTGATGATGGCTTCCATTTGCTTGAACTGCTTCTCTGCGGCGTTCTGGGCATTGCCCATTTGCGACAGGTTGACGCCGCCGATGCTCGGCAGTTTGTCCATGAGCCCGCCTAGGCCGCCCATGTTTTTCATCTGTTGCAGCTGATCGCGGAAGTCTTCGAGATCGAAGCCCTTGCCCTTCTTCAGCTTCTTGGCCAGCTTGTCGGCCTTGTCCTTGTCGAGGGTCGCTTCAGCCTGTTCGATCAGGCTGAGCACGTCGCCCATGCCGAGAATCCGCGAAGCGATACGCTCAGGGTGGAACGGATCGAGCGCTTCGCTCTTTTCGCCCATACCGATGAACTTGATCGGCTTGCCAGTGATGGCGCGCACCGACAGGGCCGCACCACCGCGCGCATCGCCGTCGACCTTGGTCAGGATCACACCGGTCAGCGGCAGTGCATCGCCGAAGGCCTTGGCAGTGTTGGCCGCGTCCTGACCGGTCATGGCATCGACCACGAACAGGGTTTCGACCGGGTTGATCGCGGCGTGCAGCGCCTTGATCTCGCCCATCATCTCTTCGTCGATGTGCAGACGGCCGGCGGTATCGACGATGACCACGTCGATGAATTTAAGCTTTGCTTCTTTAATAGCCGCAGCGGCGATGTCGACCGGCTTCTGGCTCAGGTCGGACGGGAAGAAGGTGACACCGACTTCACCGGCCAGCATTTCCAGCTGTTTAATAGCAGCAGGACGATAAACGTCCGCCGACACGACCATGACCGACTTCTTCTTGCGCTCTTTAAGGAAGCGCGCAAGTTTACCGGCGGTGGTGGTTTTACCAGCACCCTGCAGACCGGCCATCAGAATGACGGCGGGCGGCACGGCGCTCAGGTTCAAGTCTTCGTTGGCTGCGCCCATCAGGCTTTCGAGTTCGGCCTGGACGATCTTCACGAACGCTTGGCCCGGCGTCAGGCTGCGCGACACCTCGGTGCCGACAGCGCGCTCCTTGACCGAATTGACGAAGTCCTTGACCACCGGCAGGGCGACGTCGGCTTCGAGCAACGCCATGCGCACTTCACGCAGGGTGTCTTTGATATTGTCTTCAGTCAGCTTCGCCTTGCCGGTGACATGGCGCAGCGTCTGCGAGAGACGGTCGGTTAAGTTTTCAAACATTGCGCGATCCTTTCAGGCCCTGTGTAGACCGGGATAATGGCGGCCCAGACCGGAATCAACATGTGCTCGGCGAGCCTGCGGCGTGGGCAGGTCGCGGATTATAGCGAAGACTGCGTCTGGCGGACACCTCGCTGTCAGCTTCCTGAGTCTTTCGTGTCATGGCGGTTCTATGCCAAACTCAGCCCCTTTCGGGCTTGCCTAACAGGATTTATGCTCCCCTTGTCACCCAGTTTGCTGACTACCCTCGCCGCCGCCCTTCTATATGCCGCTGCGACCCTTTATCAGAGCACTCGTCTGGCCACCGGCGCCAAGGCGAACAAGCGCCTGCTGGTTACGCTCGGCGTCCTCGCCGTGGTGGCTCACAGCGCCAGCCTGCTCACGCATTTGCTGACCCCGATCGGTCTGGGCCTGGATTTCTTCAGCGCCTCCAGTCTTATCGCGGCGGCAGTGATCGCCCTGACACTGCTCGCCTGCTCGCGGATTCCCGTAGAGAACCTGTTGGTGCTGCTGTTCCCGCTGGGTGCGATCACCGTGTTGCTGGCGCAGTTCGCGCCGGCCGGCACGGTGCAGATCATCGATGAAGAGCCGGGTATTCTTGCGCACATTCTATTGTCGATCCTCGCCTACGGGATGTTCACCATCGCGGTGTTCCAGGCCTTGCTGCTGCTGGTGCAAGACCACCAGCTCAAGCACAAGCACCCGTCCGGGCTGATCAAGAACTTCCCGCCGCTGCAAACCATGGAAAGCCTGCTGTTCGGTTTCCTCTGGGCCGGCTGGACGCTGCTGTCGCTGTCGCTGATCTCCGGCTGGCTGTTCGTCGAGAACCTGTTCGCCCAGCATCTGGTGCACAAGACCCTGCTGGCGTGCTTGGCCTGGATCGTTTTCAGTGTGCTGTTGTGGGGCCGCAACCGTCTCGGGTGGCGTGGCCACAAGGCGATTCGCTGGACCCTCGCCGGTTTCTGCCTGCTGATGTTGGCGTACTTCGGCAGCAAACTGGTTCGTGAATACATTCTGCACATCTGACGGGCGGCATAAATGGACGGTTTGCCCATAGGGCCGATGCTCGCGGTATTTGTCCTGCTGGTTTTATGGTCGGGGCTATTTACCGCGGTCGAAATCGCGCAGCAGCACCTGCTCGCACAACGCACAGCCTCGCGCGCCAGCGATAAACCGCTGGCGAAGCTGAGCTTCCCGCTCGACAGCCTGATCCTCTGCAACACCCTGTGCCGTGCGCTCGCAGTGGTGATCGCCACGCTGCTGGCGATTTTCCTCTGTGAAGAAAACGGTCCGTGGGCGGCGTGCCTGGGTGTCGGTGCGGTGTTGCTGGTGTTTGCCGATTACTTCCCGCGCACCCTCGCCCAGCGCTATCCGGATGCCGTGCTGGCGTTTGGCAATTCGCTGCTGGCGGTGCCGCTGAAAATCGTTTATCCGTTCGCCTGGCTGTTCAGCCGTATCAGCGCTTTGCTGCTGACGCCGCTGGTGCGCAAAGTCCAGGTCGTGCAGCAAAGCGAAGACGATGCGCCGACTGATCGTCACGATGCCCCGGAGCATCCGGTTCGCGCGCACCCGGTGTCGGGTATCCATGCGCTGGACAACATTACGGTCAACGACATTCTGGTACCCCGCAGTGACGTCGACGGTATCAACCTCGACGATCCGATCGAAGAAATCATCGAACAACTGCGCAACACCAAGCGCACGCGCCTGCCGCTGTTCCACAGTGATATCAACCAGGTTGAAGCCGTGCTCAACACCCGGCAGATCCGTCACTTGCTGAACAATGACGACCTGACCCGCGAAGCACTGCTAGCCGCCAGTTACGAGCCGTACTTCGTGCCCGAAAGCACGCCGCTGCAGCTGCAATTGCTCAACTTCCACAAGCAGCAGCGACGGCTGGGCATGGTGGTCGACGAGTACGGCGAAGTGCTCGGCATCGTCACGCTGGAAGACATTCTCGAAGAGATCGTCGGCGAATTCGAAAGCGAGCACAGCCTCGATAATCCGCACATTCACCCACAAGCCGATGGCCGCATGATGATCGACGGCACCGCCTCGATCCGTGAATTGAACAAGTGCCTGGGCTGGCACTTGCCCAGCGATGGGCCGAAAACCCTCAATGGCCTGGTAACCGAGGCGCTGGAGACCATTCCGGAAAGCGCTGTTTGCTTGAAGATCGGGCGTTATCGGCTGGAGATTCTCGAGACCGAGGAGAACCGGGTGAGTAAGGTGCTGATCTGGCATACCTCTTCTGTACCTGCTCTGGTGCCTGCCAGATAGAAGATCAAAAGATCAAAAGATCGCAGCCTTCGGCAGCTCCTACAGGGGAACGTATTCCAAATGTGGGAGCTGCCGAAGGCTGCGATCTTTTGCTCTTGTTTGATTGTTAGCCTCCTTCCTATAATCGAGCCGGCTTACCCAAGCCTCGCCGAACCTTGTGCTTACCCCGCACTACACGGATCTCGACGATTTCCGCTTCACTCCGACGACTGTTCCTACTCGAAACAGCGCTCGCGCCTGATCCCACATCCCTGGGTGCTCAACCATAATAATTCGCTCCACCGGAGCTCATGACTGTCAGGGATCACCGCATGACGACCAGTACCGCTTTCAGCGAAACCGCGCCTGCCCAACCGACCAACTCCGCCACCCGCGTGGCGACGGCGAGTTTTATCGGCACCGCCATCGAGTTCTACGACTTCTACGTCTACGCCACGGCTGCCGCACTGGTGATCGGGCCGGTGTTCTTTCCGCAAACGTCCGGCACCGCACAGATGCTCTCGGCGTTTCTCACCTTTGGCATTGCCTTCCTCGCCCGACCATTGGGTTCGGCGCTGTTCGGTCACTTCGGTGATCGCATCGGGCGCAAATCGACACTGGTCGCCTCGCTACTGTTGATGGGCGTGTGCACCACGTTGATTGGTGTGCTGCCGGGTTACGCCACCATCGGGGCCTGGGCGCCGATTCTGTTGTGTGTGCTGCGCTTTGGTCAGGGCCTGGGATTGGGCGGCGAATGGGGCGGTGCCGCGCTGCTGGCCACGGAGAACGCGCCGAAAGGCAAACGAGCGTGGTTCGGCATGTTTCCGCAACTCGGCCCTTCGATTGGTTTTCTCGCCGCCAATGGTCTGTTCCTGACGCTGGCCATGACGCTGGATGACGAACAGTTCCGCAGTTGGGGCTGGCGCATTCCGTTTCTGCTCAGCGCAGCGCTGGTGATGGTCGGTCTGTATGTACGTCTGAAACTCCACGAAACGCCAGTGTTCGCCAACGCCATGGCGCGCCAGGAGCGGGTCAAACTGCCGCTGGTCGAACTGTTCAGCCAATATTGGGCGCCGACCCTGTTGGGCGCGGCGGCGATGGTGGTGTGTTATGCGCTGTTCTATATCTCGACGGTGTTTTCCCTGAGCTACGGCGTGTCCACCCTCGGTTACAGCCGCGAGACGTTCCTGGGGCTGCTGTGTTTTGCCGTGTTGTTCATGGCCGCAGCGACCCCACTGTCAGCCTGGGCCAGCGATCGTTATGGACGCAAACCGGTGCTGATCATCGGCGGTGTACTGGCGATTCTTTCGGGGTTTCTGATGGAGCCGCTGCTGACCCAGGGTTCGACCTGGGGCGTGGCGCTGTTTCTGTGCATCGAACTGTTCTTGATGGGCGTGACGTTCGCACCGATGGGCGCGTTGCTGCCGGAACTGTTCCCGACCCACGTGCGCTATACCGGCGCGTCGGCCGCGTACAACCTTGGCGGCATTGTCGGAGCCTCGGCGGCGCCGTTCTTTGCGCAGAAACTGGTGGCGATGGGTGGTTTGAGTTATGTCGGCGGGTATGTTTCGGGAGCGGCGGTGATCAGCTTGATCGCGGTGCTGTGCTTGAAGGAAACGCGCAATAACGATCTGAATCAGATTGCCTGACAGACCGCTATCGCGGGCAAGCCCGCTCCCACAGGGATTTCTGTTGATCACAAATTTTGTGTGCAACCAAACAACCTGTGGGAGCGGGCTTGCCCGCGATGAACGCGCCTCGGTTTACAGCTCTACAACAACAGCATGAGCAGCACGGGTCGCCTTGGCACGAGCAGCCTCGATCGACTCATCCCGCGCCAATGCCACGCCCATCCGGCGCTGACCGTTCACTTCTGGCTTACCAAACAAACGCAACGCCGTATCCGGTTCGCTCAGCGCAGCGCCAAGATTGGCGAATGCAGTCTGGGTCGACTGCCCTTCCACCAGAACCACCGCCGAAGCCGATGGACCGAACTGACGGATCAGTGGCACCGGCAAGCCGAGAATCGCGCGGGCATGCAGGGCGAATTGCGACAGGTCCTGGGAAATCAGCGTTACCAGGCCAGTGTCATGCGGACGCGGCGAAACTTCGCTGAACCACACCTGATCACCTTTGATAAACAGCTCGACACCAAACAGCCCACGGCCACCCAGCGCCTCGGTTACCGCTTTGGCAACACGCTCGGATTCCGCCAACGCAACCGGGCTCATGGCTTGTGGCTGCCAGGATTCCTGATAGTCGCCCTTCTCCTGACGGTGACCGACCGGTGCGCAGAATGTAGTGCCACCGATGTGGCGCACGGTCAGCAGAGTGATTTCGTAGTCGAAATCAATGAAGCCTTCGATGATCACCCGCCCTTTGCCGGCACGACCACCTTCTTGGGCGTAGTCCCAGGCTTTCTGCACGTCATCGGCGCTGCGCAGCAGGCTCTGGCCTTTGCCCGACGAACTCATCACTGGTTTGACGACACACGGGAAACCCAGGTCTTCAACAGCTTTGCTGTAGTCCTCGAAGGTGTCGGCGAAGTGGTACGGCGAGGTCGGCAGGTCCAGCTCTTCGGCGGCCAGACGACGGATGCCTTCACGGTTCATGGTCAATTGCGCAGCGCGAGCGGTCGGGATCACGGTGAAGCCTTCGGCTTCCAGCTCGACCAGAGTGGCGGTGGCGATGGCTTCGATTTCCGGCACGATGAAGTGCGGTTTCTCGGCTTCGATCACTGCGCGCAGGGCGGCGCCATCGAGCATGTTGATCACGTGGCTGCGATGCGCGACCTGCATGGCCGGCGCGTTGGCGTAGCGGTCGACGGCAATCACTTCAACACCCAAACGTTGCAGTTCGATCACCACTTCCTTGCCCAACTCACCACAGCCACACAGCAATACGCGGGTCGCGGTTGGCGACAATGGAGTTCCGATACGGGTCATCTCAGGTCCTCAAAGAAGCGGATCATCGAGGAAAGCGTCGCCATGCGCGCTTTCCATGGGGAGAAAGCGCGGCATTTTACATGAACCCGAGGGTTTGGCTTCAGCTGGCGACGGCCTGTTTGCGATCGCGCCAGGCCATGATCAACCAGACAGCGGTGACGCCGGCAAACTTCGAGACCAGCGCAGTGATGATCACCGGCGGAGTCAGCAGGTCAATCATGCCGAAAAAGATGAAGGTGTCGAGGGGAATGCTCAGTGCCGAACTGATCCACAACCGGTCGCGCAATGGGCGCTTGGTGATGCTGAACACCAGCCAGTCGATGCATTCGGAGACCGCGAACGCCGTGGCACTGGCCAGAGCGATGGACGGATCAGACGTGACGTAGGACAACACCAGTGCCGCCAGCATGGCAATGATTGCGCCGTGGCCGAAGCGGGTTTGCACCATGTCACGCAGCACGAACACCAAGCCGCCCCACGCCGACCAGATGATGTCCAGGTGTGGCGCGGTGGAGAAAGCGAAGTTGATGAGTACAACGCTGCTGATGTAGGCGATGAGGAAAATCATGGGGGCGACCTGTCAGATTGGCGCACAGGTTACTTTAGACACAGCAGAATCAAAAGATCGCAGCCTTCGGCAGCTCCTGCATTAACCGTGTTCGCCGCCCATTCCGCAGATGAATACTGAACCTGTAGGAGCTGCCGAAGGCTGCGATCTTTTGATCTTGAATTATTGGCCCGGCGTCTTACCTATCATCCACACCAACCCACTCGCCTTCGCCCGCTCATGACACAACCCCAACACCACCCGCCGCTCATCGTTATTCATCCGGCTCCAGCGCGTAATCTCCGCCACCGTACGCTGGCACCCGGTGCAAATATCAGCCTCATCCAGCGCACAAATATTCACGCACGGCGAGGCGACTGGTCTTTCCGGCGTAGTCATTCTTCCTGCTCAACCAGATCGCGGGCATAACGCTGAGCGTTATGCACATAGTGGGCGGCGCTGGCTTCGAGCATTTTCTTCTGCGGCTCGGTCAGCTCACGCACGACTTTGCCTGGCGAACCCATGACCAGCGAGCCATCGGGGATTTCCTTGCTTTCACCAATCAGCGAGTTGGCGCCGATGATGCAGTTTTTGCCGATCTTTGCGCCATTGAGAATCACCGCGTTGATGCCGATCAGGCTGTAATCGCCAACTGTGCAGCCATGCAGCATGGCGTTATGGCCAATGGTCACACCGGTGCCGATGGTCAGCGGGTAGCCCATGTCGGTGTGCATCACCGTGCCATCCTGCACATTGCTGTTCTTGCCGATCAGGATCAACTCGTTGTCGCCGCGCAGTACGGCGTTGAACCAGACGTTGGCGCCCTCTTCCAGCTTGACCTTGCCCACCAGCACAGCGTTGGGGGCGACCCAGCTCTGTGGGTGGGTCTCGACACGGGCGTCGCCCAAGCGGTATTTCATCTTGTTTTCCTCAGGGCTCACGAGTGGCCATTCGAACGATGGCTTATGACTTCAGGTGTTGATAAAGCTTTTGGGCGGCTGATGCAGGCTGATTTTCGCGTCATAGAGCAGATTGATCAACTCGACAATCATGATCGCCGTCAGCCCCCAGATCTTGTACTCACCGTATCGATAGCTCGGCACGTACCAACTGCGGCCCTGATAGTCGATGCGATGGGTGTGTTCGCGGGGATCGGTACGGAAGAATTCCAGCGGGACGCTGAACACGGCGGCAATTTCTGCGTCGTTGGGCTGGTATTCGACAAAATCGGGGATGACGCCGACATAAGGCGTGACTTTGATACCGTGCAGGGAGATCAGCGGGCTAAGCGGACCGATCACTTCGACCAGCCCTGGCGGCAGGCCGATTTCTTCTTCGGCTTCGCGTAACGCGGTGAAGATCAGATCGGGATCTTCCGGGTCGCGGCGCCCACCGGGAAAGGCCACTTCGCCGCCGTGGGTCGAGAGGCCGCTGGCCCGCAGGGTCAGCACCAGTTCCGGCTCGTCACTGCGGGTGATCGGCACCAGAACGGCGGCCTCGGGGAAACGTTTGTCGGTCTCCAGCGTGCGCGGTGTGTGGTTGCTTACCCTATGCAGTAGCTCGTCCAGCATGAGTGTTCTCGATCTGTGCCTTACCCTGCATCATGCACCAATCATTGCAGCCGCCCAACCCCCTCACGGGGCCATGTCGCGAAACGACAACTTGCCGACCGACACCGCTGCACGCCAAGATAGGCGCAGCCTTCAGGAACCCAAGCATGAAATTTTGCAGCCAGTGCGGTAACCCGGTGACCCAGCGCATTCCCGAGGGCGACTCGCGACTGCGATTTGTCTGCGATAGCTGTCAGACCATTCACTATCAGAACCCCAATATCGTCGCCGGCTGTGTCGCGACCTGGGGCACTAAAGTGCTGCTCTGTCGCCGCGCCATCGAACCGCGCCTCGGTTACTGGACCCTGCCCGCCGGATTCATGGAAAACGGCGAGACCATCGAGCAGGCCGCGATCCGCGAAACCGCCGAGGAAGCCTGCGCCCGGGTGCGCAACCTGAGCATCTATACCCTGATCGACGTGCCACACATCAGTCAGGTGCATGTGTTCTTCCGCGCCGAGCTGGCCGAGCCAGATTTTGCTGCCGGCCCCGAGAGCCTGGAAGTGCAACTATTCGACGAAGCCGACATTCCATGGGACGAGCTGGCTTTCCGCACGGTGGGGCGTACCTTAGAATGCTTCTTCGCGGATCGGCGCGCCGAGACCTACCCGGTTCGTTCCGAATCGATTCCGCCGCTGGCCCAGCCGGTCATTATTTGATCCAGCGACGGCACCGGCTAGAAGATCAAAAGATCGCAGCCTGCGGCAGCTCCTACACTTAACGTCATATTTGCGTCACTTCCTGGGGAATCGTTTCAATGCGCTGGTTGCTTGCCCTGTTCTGCCTGTCGTTCGTTACGGTCTCGCAAGCGTCATTCGTGACCACCGTGACGCCTTCAAACACCCCGATGATCGAAAAAGTCCTGGTGCTCAAATCGGCTCATCGTCTGCAGTTGATTGCCGACGGCAAGCCGCTCAAAACCTATCGCATCTCGCTTGGCAAGGGCGCGAAAAAGGGTCCGAAACTGATAGAAGGCGACAAACGTACACCTGAAGGCTTTTATTGGATCGACTGGCGCAAGACCAGCGAGAAATTCAATCTGTCGATGCACATTTCCTACCCGAACATCACCGATTCGGCCCGCGCCCGCCGTGAAGGCGTCGAGCCCGGCGGGATGATCATGATTCACGGCACGCCGGACACGGAAGAAAACCCCGAAGACCTGCTGCACACCCTGGACTGGACCGACGGCTGCATCGCCATGCGCAACGTCGATATGCGCGAAGTGTGGGGTCTGGTGCCGGACGGCACGATGATCGAAATCCGCCCTTAATCACCGACCGCCGGTCACCTGCAAAAAATAAATCAAAAGATCGCAGCCTTCGGCAGCTCCTACAGGGTTGATACCACTTCCTACTGTAGGAGCTGCCGAAGGCTGCGATCTTTTGCGTTTTACAGTCCATCCCTAATACCACTTAAAGCCCACCGACCTAAAACCCGCCATTTCATTGGCCTAATGGCCATTTCACTGCGTTGACATGGTATTCAAGTGGTATTAATTTCCGCCCCACAAGCGAGCCACAACAATCCAATACTCGCGCCGGAAATGACCGACATGAATGACCTCCACGTCCTACGCCCCGACGACTCCCAGCCGACGCCGCTGTACCTGCAACTGGCGCGCAACCTGGAAGCGGCGATTCATTCCGGTCAGTGGAAAGCCGAACAGGCGATGCCTTCGGAGCGCAATCTCAGCGAGCAGCTCGGCATCTCCCGAGTCACCGCCCGCAAGGCGCTGGAAGTGTTGTTCGACCAAGGCCTGATCCGGCGCTTGCAAGGTTCCGGCACGTTCATCACCCCACGCCTGGAACAACCTCTTTCACGCCTTTCCGGCTTCAGTGAAATGCTTCGCCTCAAGGGCTTCGTGCCCAGCTCGCAATGGCTGGAGCGAGAAATCACCCTGCCGACCCACGAAGAACTGATCCGTCTCAGCCTGTCGCCGAACGACAAGGTCGCGCGCATGAAACGCCTGCGCAAAGCCGACGACACCGTGATGGCCATCGAGATGAGTACCCTGCCCGCCTCGATCATGCCCAAGCCGCAAGCGGTGGGCGATTCGCTCTACGAATACCTCGACGGCATCGGCAAACCGATCGTCCGCGCCTTGCAGCACATTCAGGCGATCAACGCCTCGGACGAGTTTGCCGCCCTGGTCGGCATCGCCCCCGGTACCGCCATGCTGCTGATGACCCGGGTCGGCTATCTGGAAGACAACACGCCGATCGAAGTCACCGACACCTATTGCCGCAACGACTACTACGACTTTGTTGCAGAGCTGCGTCGTTAAGAGCAGCCATAAGCGAGAACCAAAATGTCCGAAGACAACATCCTCACCGCCAGCGGCTGGATTCGCGGCCGGCTGATTCACGAACACGGCAAAGTCGTGTCGATCGAAGGCGTGCCTTGCGATCCGGCAGATAACGACCTGCCGTATCTGCTGCCGGGCTTCATCGACCTGCACGTTCACGGCGGTGGCGGCAAAGACATCATGGAAGGCGCCAGCGCCTTCGAGACCATCACCAAAACCCACGTGCGTTTCGGCACCACCTCGCTGCTGGCCACCACCATGACCGCACCGAGCGCAGAGATTTCCAGCGTTTTGAAAGAGGTCGGCGAGTTCTGCGAACAGCGTCCGAAAGGCAGCGCGCGAGTGCTCGGCGTGCACCTTGAAGGCCCGTACATCAATCCCGGCAAACTCGGCGCCCAACCAAACTTCGCCCACACCGCGTTGATGGCCGAGGTCGAAGAGTATCTGGCGTTGGCGCCGATTCGCGTGATCACCATTGCTCCGGAAATCGCCGGCCACGACGCTTTGATTCGTGAACTCAGCAGTCGCGGCATCCGCATGCAGATCGGCCACACCCTCGGCAGTTACGAGGAAGGCGTCGCCGCACTGGACGCCGGCGCGACCAGCTTCACCCATTTGTACAACGCCATGAGCCCGCTGCATCACCGCGAACCCGGGATCGTCGGCGCGGCACTGGCCCACGCCAAATTCGCCGAGCTGATTCCGGATTTGTTGCACGTGCACCCCGGCGCCATCCGCGTCGCCCTGCGTTCGATCCCGTGCCTGTATTGCGTTACCGATTCGACCGCCGCCGCTGGCATGCCCGACGGTGAATACAAACTCGGCAGCCACACCGTGACCAAATGCCTGGGCGGCGTGCGCCTGCCCGACGGCACGCTGGCCGGCAGCACGCTGACCATGGATCAAGCCCTGCGCAATCTGGTGAAGATCGGTTTGCCGATTGCCGAGGCTTCGCAACGTCTTTCGCAATTCCCCGCCGACTATCTCGGCATCACCGAACGCGGGCGCCTTGTACCCGGCGCCTGGGCCGACTGCGTGCGGCTGGATCGCTCACTCACACTGACCGCCGTCATGGTCGAAGGAGAAGACATTGACTTCAAAAATGCTTGAAGAGGCGCTGTCCTCGTTCGAGGCCGTGCAAGCCCAACTGCAGCAACTCGACCCGCAACTGATCGAGATCGCCGGGCGTCTGCGCCGTCAGCCGCCACAAGTGGCAATGACCATCGCGCGCGGCAGCTCCGACCACGCAGCGAGCTACTTCGCCTACCTGACCATGCAGCAACTGGGCGTGCCTGTGGCGTCGATTCCGATGTCGGTGGTGACCATGCAGCAGGCCCCGCTGAAGGTCAGCGGTCAGGTGGCGTTTGCCTTTTCGCAATCGGGCCAAAGCCCGGATCTGGTCAACAGCCTGCGTTTGTTGCGCAAGCGTGGCGCGCTGAGCGTGTCGATGGTCAACGCCGCCGATTCGCCATTGGAAGCCGCGTGTGAATTCAGCGTGCCGCTGCTCGCCGGCATCGAAAGCAGCGTCGCCGCGACCAAGAGCTTTATCGCCACCCTCAGCGCCAGCGCCCGTTTGGTCGCGCACTGGAAAGAAGACAGCGAACTGCTTGAGGCGCACAACGCCTTGCCTGAAGGCTTGCGTGCAGCAGCGCAGCAGGACTGGAGCGTGGCCATCGACGCCCTGCGCGATTGCGAGCGACTGATGGTCATCGGCCGTGGCGCCGGTTTTGCCATTGCCCAGGAAGCGGCATTGAAATTCAAGGAAACCTCGGCGATCCAGGCCGAAGCGTTCAGCAGCGCCGAAGTGCGTCACGGCCCGATGGCGCTGATTGACGAGCACTACCCACTGTTGGTGTTCGCCCCACGCGGTGCCGAACAGGCTGGTCTGTTGAGCCTTGCGGCAGAAATGCGTCAACGCGGCGCCCGGGTATTGCTGGCCGCGCCAGATGATGTGAGCGAACGCGACCTGACCCTGACCCGTGCCGAACACCCGGCCCTCGACCCGATTCTGGCCATCCAGAGTTTCTACGTGATGGCCGCAGGTTTGGCCGTGGCCCGAGGCATGGACCCGGATCAACCGCGCCACCTGAGCAAAGTGACCCGCACGCACTGACCACTGATGAGCGACCTGTAGGAGCTGCCGAAGGCTGCGATCTTTTGATCTTGTTTTTATGGATCAAGATCAACAGATCGCAGCCTTCGGCAGCTCCTACAGGGTTCAGCGAAAACGTGAGATCGCGATGCAGGCATTCAGCAACACCGTGCAATCGCGAAATTCCGAACTACTGATGAGACCGAGCCATGCAAAACAACAACAATAAAGAGCTGACCCTCAGCGCCCCGCTCAGCGGCCCGGTGCTCACGCTCGCCAAAGTCCCGGACGCGGTGTTCGCCAGCGGCGCGATGGGCGATGGCATTGCCATCGATCCACTCAACGACACCCTGTATTCGCCATGCGCCGGGGTGATCATTCACGTCGCCCGCACCGGCCACGCCCTCACCGTGCGCGCCGACAATGGCGCGGAAATCCTTCTGCACCTGGGCCTCGACACCGTTGAGCTGAACGGCGAAGGCTTTTCGATGCTGGTCAAGGAAGGCGTGCGAGTGAGCAACGGACAGCCGCTGTTGCGCTACGACCTGGACAAAGTCGGCCAGCAATGCAAAAGCCTGGTCAGCCTGTTGATCCTGACCAACAGCCAGGATTTTCAGGTGCGACCGATCACCCTGAAACCGGTGAAAGTCGGCGAGCCGTTGTTGCACATCGTGGCGCGCAACGCTTCGGCGGCGAATGCAGAAGAAATCGGCGGGCCTGAGGTTAACGGTTATGTGCTGGTTGCGCATCGAGGCGGTTTGCATGCGCGCCCCGCTGCGCTGATTCGTCAGACTGCGCAGCGTTTCAAAAGCCAGTCGCAGCTGCATTTCGCCGGCAAATCGGCGCCGTGCAACAGCCTGATCGGGTTGATGGCGCTGGCGATCGGCGAGCAGGATGAAGTGCAAGTCAGCTGTCAGGGACCGGACGCCGAAGCCGCGCTGCAAGCGTTGCTCAGCGCATTGGCCACCGCACTGCCGGATGATCATCACGCCGCCGCACCTGTGCGCGGTGCATCCCCCAAGCGTCCGGCCGAGGCTGGCGTGTTGCAGGGTGTTTGCGCCGCACCGGGATTAGTCGGCGGGCCGTTATTTCGTTTGAACACCATCAACTTGCCAGTGGATGCCGGCAATCATGATCTGTTGGAACAGCAGCAGAAACTTGAGACTGCGCTGACCCAGGTACGCAACGAAATCAACGGCACCCTAGCCCAGGCGAAAAAACAACGTAATGCCGATGAAGAAGCCATCTTCGCCGCGCATTTGGCATTGCTGGAAGACCCGGCCCTGCTCGACGCTGCACAGCAATCCATCAACCAAGGCACCGCAGCAACTCACGCCTGGAGCCAGTCGATTGATGTCCAGTGCGAAGTCCTGCAACACACCGGCAGCGCGCTGCTGGCCGAGCGCGCCAACGATCTGCGCGACCTCAAGCAACGCGTGTTGCGCGCCCTGCTCGGCGAGGCCTGGCACTACGACGTACCGACCGGCGCCATCGTCGCTGCCCATGAACTGACGCCGTCGGATCTGCTGCAACTCAGCGCGCAAGGTGTCGCCGGTTTGTGCATGGCCGAGGGCGGCGCGACTTCTCACGTGGCGATTCTCGCGCGTGGTAAAGGTCTGCCCTGCATGGTTGCGCTAGGTTCAGCACTGCTCGATCAACCGCAAGGCCACGCGGTGGTGCTTGATGCCGATGGCGGTCGCCTCGAACTGACGCCAAGCGCTGAGCGACTGGCTGAAGTCCAACAAATGCAAATCGAGCGCCAGCAACGCCGCGATGCGCAGCAAGCCAAAGCGCATCTGCCGGCCGAAACCCGCAACGGTGTGACCATCGAAGTCGTCGCCAATGTCGCCTCCAGCGCTGAAGCTGAAGACGCCTTTGCAAACGGCGCCGATGGCGTCGGCCTGCTGCGTACCGAATTCCTTTTCGTTGATCGCCAGACCGCACCGGACGTCGAAGAACAACGCTGTGCCTATCAAGCGGTCATCGATGCGATGGGCGACAAGTCGGTGATCATCCGCACCATCGACGTCGGCGGCGACAAGCAACTCGACTATCTGCCGCTGCCGACCGAAGCCAACCCGGTGCTGGGTCTGCGCGGCATTCGTCTGGCTCAGGCCCGCCCGGAAATCCTCGATCAACAACTGCGCGCACTGCTGCAAATCAGCCCGTTACAGCGTTGCCGGATCCTGTTGCCGATGGTCACTGAAGTCGAAGAACTGCTGCACATCCGTGAGCGCGTCGATGCGTTGTGCCTTGAGCTGAACATCACTCAGCGCCCGGAAATCGGCGTGATGATCGAAGTCCCGGCCGCCGCGTTGCAAGCCGAACAACTGGCCGAACATGCAGACTTCCTGTCGATCGGCACCAACGATCTCTCCCAATACACCTTGGCCATGGACCGCGACCACGCCGGCCTCGCCGCAAGGGTGGATGCATTGCACCCGGCGCTGCTGCGCCTGATCGCCATGACCTGCGAAGGCGCGGCGGTGCACAAGCGCTGGGTCGGTGTATGCGGTGCGTTGGCATCCGACCCGCTGGCGACGCCGGTGTTGATCGGCCTCGGCGTCACTGAATTGTCGGTGAGTCCGGTGCAGATCGGTGAAATCAAGGATCGCGTGCGTCAGTTGCACGAAGCCGAATGCCAACGCCTCGCCCGTGACCTGCTCAAGCTGAGCAGCGCCGCCGCGGTACGTCACGCCTGCCACCAACACTGGCCTCTGCGCTAATAACAACAAGAAGGAGAACCGCCATGTATCAACTCTTCATCGAAGGCCTGCAACGCCTCGGGCGTGCGCTGATGCTGCCGATCGCGATCCTGCCCATCGCCGGCCTGCTGCTGCGTCTGGGTGACACCGATCTGCTGAACATCGCGATCATTCACGACGCCGGCCAAGTCATTTTCGCCAACCTGGCAATGATCTTCGCCATCGGCATCGCCGTCGGTTTCGCCAAGGACAATAACGGCACCGCGGGCCTGGCCGGGGTGATCGGTTATCTGGTGATGATCTCCACCCTTAAAGTGCTCGATGCGAGCATCAACATGGGCATGCTCGCCGGGATCGTCAGCGGCCTGATGGCCGGCGCACTGTACAACCGCTTCAAGGACATCAAGCTGCCGGAGTATCTGGCGTTCTTCGGTGGCCGACGATTCGTGCCGATTGTCACCGGATTCGCGGCCGTCGGCCTGGGCGTGGTGTTCGGCTACATCTGGCCGCCGATCCAGCACGGCATCAACGCTTTCGGCGCCCTGATGATGGAAAGCGGCAGCATCGGCGCGTTTGTCTTCGGCGTGTTCAATCGCCTGCTGATCGTCACCGGCCTGCACCACATCCTCAACAACATGGCGTGGTTCGTCTTCGGCAACTTCACCGACCCGACCACTGGCGCACTAGTGACCGGCGACCTGTCGCGCTATTTCGCCGGCGATCCGAAGGGCGGCCAGTTCATGACCGGCATGTTCCCGATGATGATCTTCGGCCTGCCCGCCGCGTGCCTGGCGATGTATCGCAATGCTTTGCCGGAACGCCGCAAAGTCATGGGCGGGATCTTCCTGTCGATGGCGCTGACTTCATTCCTGACCGGGGTGACCGAGCCAATCGAATTCGCCTTCATGTTTTTGGCGCCGCTGCTGTTTCTGCTGCACGCGCTGCTGACCGGGCTGGCGATGGCGATCACCAATGCGCTGAACATTCATTTGGGCTTTACGTTCTCTGGCGGCTTTATTGACATGGTGCTGGGCTGGGGCAAGTCCACCAATGGTTGGCTGGTGGTCCCGGTCGGGCTGGCTTATGCAGTTGTGTATTACGCCGTGTTTGATTTCTGTATTCGTCGATTCAACCTGAAGACGCCGGGCCGAGAAGATGTCGCTGTCAGTGAGAAAGCCGTACTGACTGAAAACGAGCGCGCCAGTGCCTACATCAAAGCATTGGGCGGCGCTGAAAACCTGCTGACTGTTGGCGCTTGCACCACGCGATTGCGGCTGGAGATGGTGGATCGCAACAAGGCCTCGGATGCCGATCTGAAAGCACTGGGTGCAATGGCGGTTGTGCGTCCGGGTAAAGGTGGGAGTTTGCAGGTAGTGGTCGGGCCGCTGGCCGACAGCATTGCCGATGAAATTCGCCTGGCGATGCCGGCGTTGGGGCGTGCTGTTATTGCCGAATCTGTTGCCGTTGTCGAAGAGCCGAAAGCGCTGATGGTCGCGGGCGCCGAGGCACAGAAATGGCTGAATGCACTGGGCGGCGGCGGCAATGTGCTGCAACTGGATTGCATCGCCATGAGCCGTATTCGGCTGTTGCTGGCGGATGGCAAGGCGTTGTCCGAGGCTCAGTTGAAGGAATTGGGCTGCCAAGGTGTCAGCCAGTTGGAAGGTGGGGTTTGGCATTTGTTGGTGGGGGATAAGGCGGCGAGTTTGAGTGGGGCGATTGAGGCATTGGTCAATCGTAGCGAGGTCGGCGCCAAGGTCTGACCTACCACTTCACCCATGTAGGAGCTGCCGCAGGCTGCGATCTTTTGACTTTGTTTTTTGACAGTCAAAGGCAAGATCAAAAGATCGCAGCCTTCGGCAGCTCCTACAAGGGATGCTCTCAACCCCTAGAGTCAAGTCGTTTGGCAAGCCGCCATCGCTGGCAAGCCAGGCTCCCACAGGTTGTGCAGTGTTCTCAAGATCGTGCACGCCCCGGTGGAGCCAGCCTGCTGGCGATGAACGGTGACACGGTCGTCAGGTTTGCGGGTCGACTCGATCCAGCGCCCGGTTTACTGCCAGTTCGGCGAGCATGACGATTTGCTGGATGCCTAATGCCGTGCTGCGCTGCAGACCGCTTAGCTCATTGGCGAAGTTGCTGGCGGCGGCGCTTGCGCTGGCCAACGATTCGACCGCGTGAGCGAGCAGGCTTTCGGTGTCGGCCTGGGGGCAGACCATGAACATGGTGCTCGGTCGGCGAGGTTTTGCGGGTTCGGGGCACAGGTAGAAGTCGAGGGCGCGCTTGATGGCTTCGCGGTTTCGGGCCTGCTCCTCAGCGCGGAGGGCTTCTTCGAGTGGGGTTTTGGTTTCGGGTGGGTCGGGGACGATTTTAGTCATGGATCGGTCCTTGCTGGTTGGAGCCATCCAAATACCGTTTCTCACGCGGCGAATTGGGTGGCAGCTATGTGCGGGGTGAGAAACCGGGCAAAGACCAGCAAACCTCCGGCCGGACCGAAGTCCGCCCGCACATAGCCACCATAAAAATGCAGCAGCGAATGAGCTGGCGGCAATTATGGGACTACTGGCGCTGGAATGACACTTACCCGGGTTCTCACGCCCGATCACCGCATTGGCAGTGACAACTCAAGCCTAGAGACCGCACGTCCGACGGACAACCTGAAAACCTTGTGGGAATCCTCTGTCTGTTTCACACACAACTAAACATACCGAATTGAAATACACCCCGTGTAGGAGCTGCCGAAGGCTGCGATCTTTTGACTTTGACGTTTCAACATCAAAATCAAAAGATCGCAGCCTTCGGCAGCTCCTACAGGGGATAGCTACACCCTCAGAGACTGGTCGGCTGTCAGGCCGCCATCGCTGGCAAGCCAGCTCCCACAGAAAAGCAAAGCAGCGCCACCTACTCGCTCCTGCTCCTCACCAACCAACAGGATGAGCGTTAGCTCGGCTGCAGCTCTTGACCTTGATCCACCCGCCCCGTCGGCAGGCTGAGCGGAGGGATTCATCCGGGGGTGGGAGCGCAGCGACCGTTTGGCGAAGCCAAACACATCGAGAGGAGGTGCAGCGAAGCAAACCGGAGACGATGCGCCCGGATGGATACCGGAGCGAAGGAACCCCGAGCTTTAGCGAGCGGGCCGAACGTTGGGGCAAGCGTTTTTTGCTTACTTTTTTAGGCGCTTGTAAAAAAGTGAGTCGCCGTAAGGGCGAAACCGCCAGCCGCAGCACTCGAAGAAATGGATATTCTCTCAATCAGACAGAGCATGGTCGCCTGTCAGGGCGCCATCGCGAGCAGGCTCACTCCTACAGAAAAGCAGATCGCAGGCAACAAAAAACCCGCAGACAATCACTGATCTGCGGGTTTCCTGTTTCAGCAGCAAGGAAGATCAGAAATCTTCCAGCCGCCACACCTCATAAGCCGGTGTCTCGTACGGATGGCTAAGCTTCAAAGCCGCCACAACAGCAACAATCAACTCATCCGCAACAACAAGCTCAACCTTCCATTCCTCAACCCGCTCAACCTGCCCCGCCTCGCCAATGAACGGCTGACTCCCGTCCAAAGGTCGAAACTGGCCCAGACCAAGCACCTGCCACGCACAGTGGTCATAGTCACCAATCCGCCCACCACCGGCAGCGAACACAGCCCCCTTGACCACCTCGACATGACTGTCAGGAACAAAAAAAGCGAGCTTGTACACAGGCCTTAGTTCACCCAGACCCGAGCATTACGGAACATACGCATCCAAGGTGCGTCCTCGTTCCAGTCTTCCGAACGCCACGAGTTCTGCACGGCACGGAACACACGCTCCGGGTGCGGCATCATGATCGTCACACGGCCATCACGGCTGGTGAGACCGGTAATCCCGCGCGGCGAACCGTTCGGGTTGGCCGGATACGATTCAGTGACCTTGCCATGGTTGTCGACAAAGCGCATCGCCACGCAACCCGACAGATCCGCTTCCAGCAGTGCTTCTTCGCTGGAGAACTCGGCATGACCTTCACCGTGAGCGATGGCGATCGGCATACGCGAACCGGCCATGCCCTGCAGGAAGATCGAGTTCGATTCCTGAACCTGAACCATTGCCATACGCGCTTCGAACTGCTCGGAACGGTTGCGCACGAAGTGCGGCCAGAACTCGCTGCCCGGGATCAGCTCGTGGAGGTTGGACATCATCTGGCAACCGTTGCACACACCGAGGGTGAAGCTGTCGTTACGTTCGAAGAAACCCTGGAACGCATCACGGGCGCGGCTGTTGAACAGTGCCGACTTGGCCCAGCCCTCACCGGCGCCGAGTACGTCGCCGTAGGAGAAACCACCGCACGCCACCAGACCTTTGAACTCGTTCAGGTCGACACGGCCGGCCAGAATGTCGCTCATGTGCACGTCGATCGCGTTGAAACCGGCGCGGTCGAACGCGGCGGCCATTTCCACCTGACCGTTGACGCCCTGCTCACGCAGCACGGCAACCTGTGGGCGGATGCCTTTCTTGATGTACGGCGCGGCGATGTCCTGGTTGACGTCATAGCTCAGCTTGACGCTCAGGCCCGGGTTGTCTTCTTCCAGCAGCACGTCGAACTCTTGTTCGGCGCAGTCGGCGTTGTCGCGCAGACGCTGGATCTGGTAGCTGGTCTCAGCCCAGGTACGCTGCAGCAAACGACGCTGGCCTTCGAACACGGTGTCACCGTTGAAGGTGATGTTGATCTGGCCGTTGTTGATTGGCTGACCGATCACCGAAACGCAATCGCCCAGACCGGCAGCGCTGAACTGCGCGAGGATGTCTGGCGTGGCGTCCTGACGAACCTGGATCACGGCGCCCAGTTCTTCGTTGAACAGGATCGCGGCGATGTCGGCCGACGTTTCAGCCAGACCATCGAGGTTCAGACTCAGACCGCAATGACCGGCGAAGGCCATTTCCACGACGCTGGTCAGCAGACCACCGTCGGAGCGGTCGTGGTAAGCCAGCAGGTGACCGTCGGCGTTGAGGCCCTGGATCACGGCAAAGAAGGCTTTGAGATCTTCAGCATCATCGACGTCCGGCGCTTGCGAACCGAGCTTGCCGTGAACCTGAGCAAGGATCGAAGCACCCATGCGGTTCTGACCGCGACCGAGGTCGATCAGGATCAGGTCGGTGGTGCCCTTGTCCATGCGCAGTTCCGGAGTCAGGGTCTGACGGATGTCAGCCACTGGCGCGAAACCGGTCACGATCAACGACATCGGCGAGGTCACGGTTTTTTCTTCACCGTTGTCATTCCAGCGCGTGGCCATGGACATCGAGTCCTTGCCCACCGGAATGGTGATGCCCAGCTCAGGGCACAGCTCCATACCGACCGCTTTCACGGTGTCGTACAGACGCGCGTCTTCGCCCGGGTGGCCGGCAGCCGACATCCAGTTCGCCGACAGTTTGATGTCGGAGATCTTGTTGATGCGCGAAGCGGCAATGTTGGTCAGGGTTTCGCCGATGGCCATGCGGCCCGACGCCGGAGCGTCCAGCAGAGCCAGCGGAGTACGCTCGCCCATCGCCATCGCTTCACCGGTGTAAACGTCGAAACTGGTGGCGGTAACGGCAACGTCGGCCACCGGAACCTGCCATGGGCCGACCATTTGGTCACGGGCGACGAGGCCAGTGATGGTGCGGTCGCCGATGGTGATCAGGAAGCTCTTGCTCGCAACAGCCGGGTGATGCAGAACGCGTTCGATGCTTTCGCTGATGTCGAGATTCGACGGATCGAAGTCATCGCCAAGCTCGGCTTCACGTACCACCGAACGGTGCATGCGCGGGGCTTTGCCCAGCAACACTTCCAGTGGCATGTCCACCGGGTTGTTGCCGAAGTGGCTATCGGTCACGGTCAGTTGCGGCTCGGCGGTGGCTTCACCAACGACGGCAAACGGGCAACGCTCGCGTTCACAAATGGCCTGGAAGCGCGCGAAGTCTTCAGGGCCAACGGCCAGCACGTAACGTTCCTGGGATTCGTTACTCCAGATTTCGTGCGGGGCCATGCCCGGCTCGTCGTTTGGAATGTTGCGCAGTTCGAAACGACCACCGCGCTCGCCGTCGTTGACCAGTTCCGGGAAGGCGTTGGACAGACCGCCCGCGCCGACGTCGTGGATGAAGCTGATCGGGTTCTTGTCACCCAGTTGCCAGCAACGGTCGATGACTTCCTGGCAGCGACGTTCCATTTCAGGGTTTTCACGCTGAACCGAAGCGAAGTCCAGATCCGCCGAGCTGGTGCCGGTGGCCATGGAGGAAGCCGCGCCGCCGCCCAGACCGATCAACATCGCCGGGCCGCCAAGCACGATCAGCTTGGAGCCAACGACGATTTCGCCTTTCTTGACGTGTTCTTCGCGAATGTTACCCATACCACCGGCCAGCATGATCGGCTTGTGGTAACCGCGAACTTCGTCACCGTGCGGGGTGGTGATCGATTGTTCGAAGGTACGGAAGTAGCCGGTCAGGGCCGGACGACCGAATTCGTTGTTGAACGCGGCGCCGCCGAGCGGGCCTTCGATCATGATGTCCAGCGCCGTAACGATGCGCTCAGGCTTGCCGTACGGCACTTCCCACGGCTGTTCGAAGCCCGGGATCTGCAGGTTGGATACGGTGAAACCGGTCAGGCCAGCCTTTGGCTTGGCGCCACGACCGGTTGCGCCTTCGTCACGGATCTCGCCACCGGAACCGGTGGATGCGCCCGGGAACGGGGCAATCGCGGTCGGGTGGTTGTGGGTTTCAACCTTCATCAGGATGTGCACCGGCTCCTGCACCGCGCCGTACTGGCGGGTTTCAGGATTCGGGAAGAAACGGCCGGCAACGTTGCCGACGATCACCGAAGCGTTGTCCTTATAAGCCGACAGAACGCCTTCGCTGTGCATCACGTAGGTGTTCTTGATCATGCCGAACAGGCTTTTTTCCTGGTTCTCACCATCAATATCCCAACTGGCGTTGAAGATCTTGTGACGGCAGTGCTCGGAGTTGGCTTGGGCGAACATCATCAGTTCGATGTCGTGCGGGTTGCGCTTGAGACCGTTGAAGGCGTCGACCAGGTAGTCGATCTCGTCTTCGGCCAAGGCCAGACCCAGCTCGGTGTTGGCCTTTTCCAGCGCGGCGCGACCGCCACCGAGGATGTCGATCGCCGTCAGCGGCTTCGGCTCGGCGTGACTGAACAGACCGGCGGCCTGCTCAAGGTTGCCGAGGACGATTTGCGTCATGCGGTCATGCAATACATCAGCAATCTGCTGCGCTTGGGCGTCGCTGAACTGACCGGCCACGTAGAACGCGATGCCGCGCTCCAGACGCTGGATCTTGCTCAGGCCGCAATTGCGGGCAATGTCGCTGGCCTTGCTCGACCATGGCGAGATGGTGCCAAAACGCGGCAACACCAGGAACAGACGGCCGGTCGGCTCTTGAACCGGAACACTTGGACCGTACTTCAGAAGGCGCGCAAGCACCTGCTGTTCGTCGCCGGTCAGGACGCCGGTAACTTCGGCGAAGTGAGCGAATTCAGCATACAAGCCACTGACAGCCGAAACTTTCTGGCTCAGTTGCTCAAGGAGTTTGCTGTGGCGAAAGGCAGAAAGGGCAGGAGCGCCGCGCAGGATCAACATCTTCGGGACAGCCTCGGGAAGGGGTGTGCTTTGAGGCCGTGCATTCTAGCCTAAACCGCCCTCAACATCACCCGAAACGCTACGCACGGTTGCACTCGGGTGTCGATCTGTGTTTCTGCCTCGAGAGTCAAATTTACGGGACAAGTGAACAACGTTAATTTTTACTGTAACAAAATGCCCTTCAGGCCCGTTTCTGCGGGGTTTCGGCTGGTTTTGTGATCTCTAGCAGAGTCGCCCTGCACTGTCGAGATATGGCGCCCGCAGTCCTTTGCGTATACTGCGCAAATGTTTTTCCCAACGGCTTTGCGTCCGCGGTACGCCAAATGGCTGATCGCAACCGGACTCTTCCTGATGCTCGGTGGCTGTGTTGATAAACCCAACACACTCGAGCGCGTAAAGGAGGATGGCGTGCTGCGGGTGATTACCCGAAACAGCCCCGCCACCTACTTCCAGGATCGCAGTGGTGAAACCGGCTTCGAATACGAGCTGGTGAAGCGCTTTGCCGACGATTTGGGTGTCGAACTGAAAATCGAGACCGCCGACAATCTCGACGACCTCTTCAACCAGATCGGCAAGCCCAACGGGCCGGTACTGGCGGCTGCCGGTCTGGTCAGCAGCGACCAGCGCAAGCAGCAGGTGCGATTCTCCCACTCCTACCTGGAAGTCACGCCACAGATCATCTATCGCAACGGCCAGTCGCGGCCGACCGATGCCGGTGATCTGGTCGGCAAGAAGATCATGGTGCTCAAGGGCAGCACCCACGCCGAGCAACTGGCCGAGCTGAAACAGAAATTTCCCGGCATCGAATACGAAGAGTCCGACGCTGTCGAGGTGGTCGACCTGTTGCGCATGGTCGATGAAGGCCAGATCGACCTGACCCTGGTCGACTCCAACGAAGTGGCAATGAATCAGGTTTACTTCACCAACATCCGCGTGGCCTTCGACCTCGGCGATGCGCGCAGCCAGAGCTGGGCGGTAGGCCCGGGCGAAGACAACAGCCTGCTCAACGAAATCAACGCTTATCTGGACAAGGTGCAAAAGAACGGCACCTTGCAACGCTTGAAAGACCGCTACTACGGCCACGTCGACGTCCTTGGCTACATGGGCGCCACCACGTTTGCCCAACATTTGCAGCAGCGCCTGCCGAAATACGAACAGCACTTCAAGAACTATGCGAAAAAAGAGAAAGTCGACTGGCGCCTGCTCGCCGCCATCGGTTATCAGGAATCGCTGTGGCAACCGACAGTCACCTCGAAAACCGGCGTGCGCGGCTTGATGATGCTGACCCAGAACACCGCTCAGGCGATGGGCGTGTCCAACCGCCTCGACCCGAAGCAGAGCATCATGGGCGGCGCCAAGTACATCGCTTATATGAAGGATCAGCTTGATGATTCGATCAAGGAGCCGGATCGCACCTGGTTTGCACTGGCGGCGTACAACGTCGGCATCGGTCATCTGGATGACGCGCGCAAACTGACGGCCAAGGAAGGGCTGAATCCGGACAAGTGGCTGGACGTGAAGAAAATACTGCCGCGTCTGTCGCAGAAGCAGTGGTACAGCAAAACCCGCTACGGCTACGCCCGAGGCGGCGAGCCCGTGCATTTCGTGGCGAACATCCGTCGTTACTACGACATTCTTACCTGGGTGACCCAACCGCAGCTTGAGGGTGATCAAGTGGCCGAGGGCAACCTGCATGTGCCGGCGATCGACAAGTCCAAGCCGACCCAAGAGCCTGCTCCGCTTTAAAAGCAAAAGATCGCAGCCTTCGGCAGCTCCTATAGGGGATCACATGCGCCGCAAAATTGCGGGGTTAGCATGATCCCCCTGTAGGAGCTGCCGCAGGCTGCGATCTTTTGATCTTCAGCCCTTCAAGGCAGCCGCCAGAATCAGCGCCTTCATCTCAGCCACTGCAGACTTGAAACCCACGAACAACGCATGCGCCACCAGCGCATGGCCGATGTTCAGCTCGTTGATGCCCTTGATCGCCGCCACCGCCTCAACGTTGTGGTAATGCAGGCCATGACCGGCATTGACGATCAGCCCCTGCGCCAGGCCAAACGCCACACCGTCCGCGACACGCTTCAATTCCTCAGCGACTTCAGCCGGGGTTTCGGCATCGGCATAACGCCCGGTGTGCAGCTCAATCGCCGGTGCGCCGACACGTTTCGACGCAGCAATCTGGCGCTCGTCGGCGTCAATGAACAGCGACACTTCACTGCCGATTTTCGACAGCCGCTCAACCGCGGTCTTGATCCGCGCTTCCTGTCCCGCCACGTCCAGACCGCCCTCGGTGGTCAGTTCCTGACGGGTTTCCGGTACCAGGCAAATGTGCGCCGGGCGGATAAGTTCGGCGAACACCATCATTTCTTCGGTGACGCCCATTTCGAAGTTCATGCGGGTTTGCAGCACATCCTTGAGCAGCAGCACATCGCGTTCTTGAATGTGGCGGCGGTCTTCACGCAGGTGCACGGTGATACCGTCAGCGCCCGCCTCTTCCGCGTCCAGCGCAGCCTTGACCGGATCCGGATAGCGCGTGCCACGGGCCTGACGCAGGGTGGCGACGTGGTCGATGTTCACGCCAAGAAGAATGCGATTGCTGGTGGTCACGGATGCGCGCTCCTGAAGGAAAAGATTCGGCGCACAGCATACGTGAGATCAGGGCTTGCGAAACAGCTCGCGACTGACGAGAGGACGACCGCCCAAGTGAACGGCCAATGCCTGACGCATCAACCGCTTGGCAGCGGACAATGCACCAGGCGCCGACCAATCGGCTTCGGCCATGGCCAGCAATTCGGTGCCATTGAACAGCCCCGGTTGCAGCAGATAGACGCGTTCAAGCCCTGCATCCACCTGCAGGCGATAGAGACCGTCCGGCGCGACAGGTTCGCCGTGAACATCAGTGTTCATGGAAAAGCCGTAGCCAAGATCATCCAACAATCGCCATTCGAAGGAGCGCAGCAAGGGTTCCAGCGGTCGGCCTTCAGCCAGGGCCGACAAAGTCGCGGCGTAGTGATCGAACACCGCCGGATGCGGATCTTCCGAAGGCAGCAAGCGGATCAACAGCTCGTTTAGATAGAGGCCGCTGAACAGTGCCTCGCCAACCATCCAGGTCGCGGTTCCGGCACTCTCCATGCGCCCGACGTTCTTCAGTTCACCCTTGCCACGAAACTCCACTTCCAGCGGCACAAATGGCCGCGCCAGTGTCCCGGCCTTGCCCCGCGCACTGCGCAACACCGCCCGCAGCCGACCTTGCGGCGTGAGGAAATCCACCAAAGCGCTGTTTTCGCGGTAGGCGCGTGAGTGGAGGACGTAGGCGGGTTGGGCGGGAGGCGGGTTTTGCGACATGAGGGCTGTTTCCCGGTCGGAGATTGCAAAAAAGATCGCAGCCTTCGGCAGCTCCTACAGGTATACACAAAACTCTGTAGGAGCTGCCGAAGGCTGCGATTTTTTGATCTTGGTACCGCTTACAGGTCGCCGTAACCCAGCGAGCGCAATGCACGCTCGTCGTCGGACCAGCCGCCCTTCACCTTGACCCACAGGTTGAGCATGATCTTGGAGTCGAACAGCAGCTCCATGTCCTTGCGCGCTTCGGTGCCGATGCGTTTGATGCGCTCGCCCTTGTCGCCGATGATGATCTTCTTCTGGCCATCACGCTCGACGAGGATCAAGGCGTGAATGTGCAGGGTCTTGCCCTGCTGCTTGAATTCTTCGATCTCGACGGTGATCTGGTACGGCAGCTCGGCGCCCATCTGGCGCATGATTTTCTCGCGCACCAGTTCGGCGGCAAGGAAACGGCTGCTGCGGTCGGTGATCTGGTCTTCCGGGAAGAAGTGATCATTTTCCGGCAAGTGGTTGGCAATCACCTTTTCCAGCGCTTCAAGGTTGTGCCCGTGCTGCGCCGAAATCGGGATGATCTGCGCGTTCGGCAGCTGCTCCTGCAACCACGACAAGTGCGGCATCAGCTCGGCCTTGTCTTCGATGCGATCGGTCTTGTTCAGTGCGACGATCAGCGGGCCGGTCACGTACTGCACGCGCTCCAGAACCATCTGGTCTTCGTCGGTCCACTTGGTGCGATCAACCACAAAGATCACCACGTCGACGTCTTTCAACGCCGCCGAAGCGGTCTTGTTCATGTAGCGGTTCAGCGCCTTTTCGCCACCCTTGTGCATGCCCGGGGTGTCGACGTAGATCGCTTGCACGTCACCCTCGGTCTTGATCCCGAGCATGTTGTGGCGAGTGGTCTGCGGCTTGCGCGAGGTGATCGCGAGCTTCTGGCCCAGGATGTGGTTCAGCAGCGTGGACTTGCCCACGTTGGGACGGCCGACGATGGCAACATAGCCACAGCGAGTTGCGTTTGTATCAGTCATTGCCATTCTCCACGCCCAGGGCAATCAGTGCTGCGGCGGCCGCTACCTGTTCGGCAATACGACGGCTCACACCCTGACCTCGGCTTTTTTCATTCAGTAAGACAACTTCGCATTCGACGAAGAAGGTTCGGCAGTGCGGCTCACCCTGGATATCCACCACTTCGTAACGTGGCAGGTCGCAACCGCGCGATTGCAGATGTTCCTGCAGGCGGGTCTTTGGATCCTTGTTGGTGTCGACCAGCGTCAGGCCTTCGAACTCGCCGGCCAGCCAGGCCAGTACGCGTTCGCGGGCGACGTCCATGCCGGCGTCGAGGTAGATCGCACCGATCAGTGCTTCAAGGGCATCGGCCAGAATCGATTCGCGACGAAAACCGCCGCTTTTCAGTTCACCGGAACCCAGACGCAAATAATCGCCGAGGTCGAAACCGCGAGCCAGTACGGCCAGCGTCTCACCTTTCACCAAACGTGCGCGCAAACGCGACAACTGGCCTTCGCGGGCCAGCGGGAAGCGATCAAACAGTGCTTCGCCGGCGACGAAATTGAGGATGGCGTCACCGAGGAATTCCAGGCGTTCGTTGTTGCGCCCGGCAAAACTGCGGTGCGTAAGGGCCAGGAGCATCAGCTCCTGATCCTTGAAGGTGTAACCGAGCTGACGCTCGAGACGGCTTAATGAGGCGCTCACGGTTTACCCACGCTGTGTTCAAAGCTGGATTCCACCGCCATCGCCGGGGTACGGCGCAGGCCTGGGACAATTAACGCTGTGTTCAAAAATTAAATCCTGGCGATAGCGAAGCCGATTGTGTCGACTCCAGAAATGCATTCGGCGCTGTGGTCAACAGCGCCGTGTGTGATTACTTGATCAGGCCAACCCGCGAGAAATTCGGCAGGTGGCTGAGTTTCGGTTCCGGCCAGCTCATCCAGACCGCGAAGGCCTTGCCGACGATATTCTGGTCGGGAACCATGCCCAGCAGATCCTTGGGAATGTTCGGATCATCCCAGTAGCGACTGTCGTTCGAGTTGTCGCGGTTGTCGCCCATCATGAAGTAGTGCCCGGCCGGCACTGTCCACGTACGATCCGGCGGGGTGCGGTAGCGGCCCATTTCCTTGCGGATAAGGTGCTCGGCAGCGCCGAGTTTTTCCTTGTAGAGCTCTGCGCTGCCCAGCGTGCCCGGCTCGGAGCCGACCAGTTGCTCGGCAATCGACTCGCCATTGACGAACAGACGCTTGTCAGCGGTGTATCGCACGGTATCGCCCGGCAAGCCGACTACACGCTTGATGTAGTTGACGGCAGGGTCGCTCGGGTAGCGGAACACCATCACATCGCCACGCTGTGGATCACCGACTTCGATGATTTTCTTGTCGATCACCGGCAGGCGGATCCCGTAAGAAAACTTGTTCACCAGAATGAAGTCGCCGACGTCCAGGGTCGGCTTCATCGAGCCGGATGGAATCTGGAACGGTTCCACCAGGAACGAACGCAGCACCAGCACGATGAACAACACCGGGAAGAACGACTTGCCGTATTCAACCAGCAGCGGCTCTTTGTTCAGTTTCTCGACCACTACCCCGTCAGGCTGGCTGACGCTGCCCTGATAGGAGGCAATGGCAGCACGCCGACGCGGCGCGAGGATCAACAGATCAAGCAACGCCAACAGGCCGCAGACGAACACGGCGATGACCAGCAACAGCGGGAAATTTAGTGACATAGGACCTAACTATCCAACCTGAGCACTGCGAGGAAGGCTTCTTGTGGAATTTCCACGTTGCCGACCTGCTTCATGCGTTTCTTACCGGCCTTTTGCTTCTCCAGCAGTTTCTTCTTACGGCTGACGTCACCACCGTAGCATTTGGCCAATACGTTCTTTCTGAGTGCCTTGACGGTTGTCCGGGCAACGATCTGACCACCGATGGCGGCCTGGATCGCGACGTCGAACATCTGACGCGGAATCAGTTCTTTCATCTTCTCGGTCAACTGGCGACCTTTGTAGTGCGAGTTGTCACGGTGCACGATCAACGCCAGGGCATCGACCTTGTCGCCGTTGATCAGCACATCCAGCTTCACCAGATTAGCCGATTGGTAACGATCGAAATGGTAGTCCAGCGAAGCATAGCCGCGGCTGGTGGATTTGAGACGGTCGAAGAAGTCCAGGACCACTTCGTTCATCGGCAGGTCGTAGGTGACCTGCACCTGATTGCCGAGGAACAGCATGTCGACTTGAACGCCACGCTTCTCGATGCACAGGGTGATGACGTTGCCCAAGTGTTCCTGCGGCACCAGAATGTTGGCCCGCACGATCGGCTCGCGCATGTCTTCGATCGACGACACATCCGGAAGCTTGGATGGGTTGTCGACGTAAATCGTTTCACCGGTTTTCAGCACCAGCTCGAAGATTACCGTCGGCGCCGTGGTGATCAGGTCCAGGTCGTACTCGCGCTCGAGACGTTCCTGGATGATTTCCATGTGCAGCATGCCGAGGAACCCGCAACGGAAGCCGAAGCCCAGTGCGTCGGAGCTTTCCGGGGTGTATTGCAGCGACGAGTCGTTGAGGGTCAGCTTCTGCAGCGCTTCGCGGAAATCTTCGAAGTCGTCGGAGCTGACCGGGAACAGACCGGCGTAAACCTGTGGCTGGATACGCTTGAAGCCTGGCAGCACTTCAACGTCCGGCGTCGAGCTCAGCGTCAGGGTGTCACCCACCGGAGCACCGTGAATGTCCTTGATGCTGGCGATGATGAAGCCCACTTCGCCGGCCTTCAGATCAGCCGTGGCGGTGTGTTTCGGGTTGAACACGCCAACGCTGTCGACCAGATGGATCTTGCCGGTGGACTTGACGAGGATCTTGTCGCCCTTCTTCACGCGGCCGTGACGGACACGTACCAGGGAAACAACGCCCAGGTAGTTGTCGAACCAGGAATCGATGATCAACGCTTGCAGCGGATCTTCGATATTGCCGGTTGGCGCAGGAATGGTGTGTACCAGACGCTCGAGCACCTCATCGACACCCAGGCCGGTTTTGGCGCTGCAGGTGACGGCGTCGGTGGCGTCGATGCCGATGATCTTCTCGATCTCGTCCTTGACGCGATCAGGGTCGGCCTGTGGCAGGTCGATCTTGTTCAGTACCGGCATGACCTCAAGGCCCTGCTCGATAGCGGTGTAGCAGTTGGCCACGGACTGGGCTTCAACACCCTGACCCGCGTCGACTACCAGCAATGCACCTTCGCACGCAGCCAGGGAACGGCTGACTTCATAGGTGAAGTCGACGTGGCCCGGGGTGTCAATGAAGTTCAGCTGATATTTGATGCCGTCTTTGGCGGTGTAATAAAGGGTGACGCTGTGGGCCTTGATGGTGATCCCGCGTTCACGCTCCAGGTCCATGGAATCCAGTACCTGGGCTTCCATTTCACGCTCGGCCAGGCCGCCGCACATCTGGATGAAGCGATCGGCCAGCGTCGACTTGCCATGGTCAATGTGGGCGATGATGGAGAAATTGCGGATATGACTCAAATCACTCACGGATCAACACTCAAAAAGGCTGCAGGCATAGCCCGCCGAAAAATAGCCGGGAATTGTACCTGATACACGGCGCAAGCGTCACGTTCACCTGTCACCCGGATTGCATGCAAAAACGCCCCGATCTGTCGACCGAGGCGTTTTCAAGGTTAAACGGCGGATGAAAGCTTGTTCATCAACCGGCTCGTCTAAGCAGCCAGACACCCGCCAGCGCACAGACCCCAGCCGGTACAAGCACCGCAAACAAAGGCGAGAAACCGAACACCAGGCTCGATGGGCCGAGCAAATCCTGGACGATGCGGAAGGTGAAACCCACCAGCACACCCGTGAACACACGCTGACCCAATGTCACCGAACGCAACGGGCCGAAGATAAAGGAGATTGCCATCAGTACCAGTGCAGCGGTCACCAGCGGCTGCAACACCTTGACCCAAAATGCCAGCCAGTAACGACCGTTGCTCAGGCCCTGCTCGGCCAGATAGTGGATGTAACCCCACAAACCGCTGATCGACAGCGATTCCGGCGCCATGACCACGGTGCTGAGCAATTGCGGGCTCAGTGCCACATCCCAACGCTCGGTTGGCATGTTCACGACTTCAGTGCTGCGCTCATTGAACCTGGTGGTCGACACGTCGCTGAGCTGCCAGTGATCGCCGTCGAACTCGGCCTTTTTGGCAAAGCTCGAACTCAGCAGATGGCGCTCCTTGTCGAAGTGGTAGCGGGTCACGCCATACAACAGGCCGTTGGGTTGCACGGCATTGATGTGGATGAACTCTTCACCCTGACGGTGCCACATGCCGTGCTTGGCGCTTTGCGCGTCGCCACTGCCCTGAGCCAGCGAGCGGTTGGCCTGGGCCATGCTTTCGGTGGCTGGCGCGACGTATTCGCCGATCAGCACGCCGGCCAGCATCAGCACCAGCATTGGCTTCATGACCGCCCAGACGATACGGCCGATGGATACGCCCGCGGCGCGCATCACGGTCAGCTCGCTGCTGCTGGCCAGACTGCCGAGGCCAATCAGACAGCCGATCAACGCCGCCATCGGCAGCATTTCGTAAAGACGACGCGGTGCGGTCAGCAGCACGAAGCTCAGCACGTCAACCAAGGTGTAGGTTTCGCTGACGTCTCCCATTTCATCGATGAAGGCAAACAGTGTCGCCAGGCCGAGAATGATCGCCAACACAGCGATGATCGCCATGAACACGCTGCTGCCGATGTAGCGGTCGAGTTTAACCACGAGCCACCTCCAGCGCAGCGGCGCGACGGCTGGCCATCTTCAGGCGCAGCGGCTCCCAATAGAGCAGGCCGAGGCCGATGAACAGGAAGATCGCATGCACCCACCACAAGCCGAGCGTCGGGTGGATCTTGCCTTTTTCAAGGGCGCCGCGCGCGGCAATCAGGATGGTCAGGTAAGCCATATAAAGAAGAATCGCCGGCAGAAGCTTGAGGAAGCGCCCTTGACGCGGATTGACTCGCGACAGCGGCACCGCCATCAGGGTCACGATAAACACCAGCAATGGCAGGGACAGGCGCCATTGCAGTTCGGTCTTGGAGCGGATGTCGTCGCTGCCCAGCAAGGACGAAGTCGGCATGGCGTCACGGTCGGTGACTTCTTCACTGACGTCCGGCTTGGGCAGCAGCACGCCATAGTTCTCGTAATGAATGGCGCGGTAATCAGCCTGGCCCGGGCTGCCGTCGTAGCGATAGCCGTTATCGAGGATCAGGTAGCGATTGCCGTCGGGGCGGATTGCCTGGCGACCCGATTCGGCTACCAGTACGGAAATCCCGCGGTCCTTCTGATCGGCGCCAAGGTTCTTCTGCGAGATGAACACGCCGCCCAGATTGACGCGATCATCGCTCAGGGTTTCGGTGTAAGTCACCCGACTGCCGTCGCGCAGGGCCTGAAAGCGACCAGGCTCCAGGGTGTCGAATTCGGTCAGCGCGTCCTGCTTGTTCAGCAGCAACTGGAACTGGTTGGCACCTTGCGGCGCCAGACCCAGGCTCAGCCAGGCCACGACCAGCGCAACCAGCGTCGCCGGAAACAGGGTCATGCGCAGCAGCTTCTGCTGACTCATGCCGGTGGCCGAGAGCACGGTCATTTCGCTTTCCAGGTACAGGCGACCGTAGGCCAGCAGGATCCCGAGAAACAGGCCCAGCGGCAGAATCAACTGCAGGAAGCCCGGCAGGCGAAAGCCCATGATCAGGAACAGCGAGCCCGGATCGAGCTGACCGGCAGCGGCCTGAGCGAGGTATTTGATGAAGCGACCGCTCATGATGATGACCAGCAGCACCGCACTCACGGCGCTGAGGGTCAACAGAACTTCGCGGGACAGATAACGGAAGACGATCAAACCAGACACTCCAGGGTTGTCAGGCTAAGGCGGCCAAACAAGCAAACACATCGACCGGCCCGCTACGCAGAGCCGTCGGAAAAAGATGCGGCATTATCCTGTGATTGAGGGCGCCTGTCACTGCGCACACTCATCCACGCACGCAATACGTTGAAGATCGTCCAGCCCAGGGGGCGTTCTCAATTGGTTTTCACACCGCGCCGGGTCTGCTGTTGTGCAGGGCAAGGCGCGAGAAGCGCGGTTTGGTCATTCCAAATAAGCTTCGAGCAACGCAGCCCTGCACAACAGCAGGCCCGGCCCTTCGGGTTGTGCTTTAAAGCCGGCCAGGCTGCGTTGCAGGCCTTGGAAAGGGAACAACCATTCCCAGCGGCCTGCGCCTTGCATGGCCGGCTTTAAAGCGACAACGCGGTGTGAAAACTAATTGAGAACGCCCCCTAGGGTTGTCAGGCGCGGGGAGCGAGGTTCAAACTGCGGCCCTTGTCGCAGGCTTTGGCCTGCGCCTCTTCTATTTATAAGCAGGCGACTGCGGACACCGTCGAACGCCTGTGTGTTGACCATTCATTCAGGGATCCGGACATGGAACTGGTTGTAAAAAGCGTTAGCCCAGAAACGTTGAAAACCGCCACCCTGGTGGTTGCCGTCGGCGAAGGCCGCAAACTCGGCGCTGCTGCCAAACAGATCGACGAACTGAGCGGCGGCGCCATCAGCGCCGTACTCAAGCGTGGCGATCTGGCCGGCAAGGTCGGTCAGAGCCTGATGCTGCACAGCCTGCCGAACCTCAAAGCCGAGCGAGTGTTGCTGGTCGGCGTCGGCAAAGATGAAGAACTGGGCGATCGCCCGTTCCGCAAAATCGTGGCCGGCATCCTCACCACTCTCAAAGGCCTGAATGGCAGCGATGCCGTGCTGGCGCTGGACGAAGTCATCGTCAAGGGCCGCGACAGCTACGGTAAAACCCGTCTGCTGGCCGAAACCCTGGTCGACGGCGAATACTGCTTCGATCAGTTCAAGAGCGTAAAAGCCGAACCACGCGCACTGAAAAAAATCACTCTGTTGACCATCAAGGCTGCACAAGCCGAAGTGCAACGCGCCGTGACCCACGCCACTGCAATCGCCAACGGCATGGCCTTCACCCGCGACCTGGGCAACCTGCCACCGAACATCTGCCATCCGACGTTCCTTAGCGAGCAAGCCAAGAATCTGGGCAAAGAGTTCAAGGACCTGAAAGTCGAAGTCCTCGACGAGAAGAAGATCAAATCCCTGGGCATGGGCTCGTTCTACGCCGTCGGCCAGGGCAGCGAACAGCCGCCACGCCTGATCGTCATGCAATACAACGGCGGCAAGAAATCCGAGAAGCCGTACGCCCTGGTCGGTAAAGGCATCACCTTCGACACCGGCGGCATCAGCCTGAAACCGGGCGCCGGCATGGACGAAATGAAGTACGACATGGGCGGCGCCGCCAGCGTGTTCGGCACCCTGCGTGCCGTGCTTGAGCTGAAACTGCCGATCAACCTGGTGTGCATCCTCGCCTGCGCCGAAAACATGCCAAGCGGCAATGCGACCCGTCCGGGCGACATCGTCACCACCATGAGCGGCCAGACCGTGGAAATCCTCAACACCGACGCCGAAGGCCGTCTGGTGCTGTGCGATGCCCTGACCTACTCCGAGCGCTTCAAGCCGCAAGCGGTGATCGACATCGCCACCCTGACCGGCGCCTGCGTAGTTGCTCTGGGCGCTCATACTTCGGGCCTGCTGGGCAACAACGACGAACTGATCAGCCAACTGCTCAGCGCCGGCCAGACTGCCGACGATCGCGCCTGGCAGCTGCCGCTGTTCGACGAGTATCAGGAGCAACTGGACAGCCCGTTCGCCGACATCGCCAATATCGGCGGGCCGAAGGCCGGCACCATCACCGCCGCATGCTTCCTGTCGCGTTTCACCAAGAACCTCAACTGGGCGCACCTGGACATCGCGGGCACCGCGTGGACCAGCGGCGGCAAGGACAAGGGCGCCACTGGCCGTCCAGTCCCTCTGTTGACCCAGTACCTGCTGGACCGCGCCAAAGCCTGAAACCGCTGATGAGCGGCGTCACTTTCGGGTGACGCCGTTTGCCGCTCTGGAACCGCAATGACCAAAGTCGACTTCTATATCCTGCCCAGCGCCGATCCTTCCGCGCGCCTGGACTTTGCCTGCAAGCTCACCGAGAAAGCCTGGCGCATGGGTCACCGCATCTATCTGCATTGCAGCGATGCCGCTCAGCGTGATGATCTCGATGCGCGCCTGTGGGCATTCAAGGGCGAAAGCTTCGTGCCTCACGGCCCGACTGACAGCGAACCGGACGGTTTGATTGTCCTGGGGCTGGGCGATGACTGCGGTCAGCATCAGGATTTACTGGTCAATCTGGACCTGAAAGTCCCGGCCTTCGCCAACAAATTCGCCCGAGTGGCGGAAGTGGTGGTAGAAGATCCGACGATTCGAGCTGCCGCGCGGGAGAGTTTTCGCTTCTACCGCGAACAAGGCTATCCTCTGCAAGACCACCGATTACAGCGACTCTGAGCATTCCAATGGACACTCCGAAACCGCAGCAAAAGTCCGCGCACCTGCTGGATGATCTCGAATCAATCCGCCAGTTGCTCGGCGATGACAACCTGCAACCGCCACTGCTGACCGATACGGTCGATGACGGTGAGCAGGAACAGATTCCGATGTTGTTCGACTCGGTCGGCAACGTCCCCCCAGCCGCTGAATCGCCACCGGCACCCGCTGCGCAACCTGCAGCAACCGTCGATAAAGGCCCGGATGCCCTGCTACACCTGGACAGCGAACTGCGCGCCGCCGCGCAATTGATCATGCAAGACGTGATCGACGACTTCGCGCCGCACATCGAAACCGAAATCAAACGCCGCCTCGATGCGCGCATGGAACGGCTACTCAGCCAGTACGAATAACCCCCGATCCCTGTAGGAGCTGCCGCAGGCTGCGATCTTTTGACTTTGGTTATAAAAAACAGGATCAAAAGATCGCAGCCTGCGGCAGCTACTACATGGAAATCGTCGAACCATAAGACTGGTCGACGCATTGTCCTGCCCCGCTCGCCCTCGGCCCCATGGCTCGCTATACTTCCCGGCTTTTCCTGAATAAATGCCAATAGGGTCCCGCCGCGCATGGATAAGACCTACCAGCCGCACGCCATTGAAACTTCCTGGTACAACACCTGGGAGTCCGAGAACTACTTCGCCCCGCAAGGCGCGGGCGATTCCTACACCATCATGATCCCGCCGCCGAACGTCACCGGCAGCCTGCACATGGGTCACGGTTTCAACAACGCGATCATGGATGCCCTGATCCGTTTCCGCCGCATGCAGGGTCGTAACACCCTGTGGCAGCCGGGCACCGACCACGCCGGTATCGCCACGCAGATGCTGGTGGAACGTCAACTCGAAGCCAAGGGCCAGAGCCGTCACGACCTCGGCCGCGAGAAATTCCTCGAGAAAATCTGGGAATGGAAAGATGAATCCGGTGGCAACATCAGCCGTCAGATCCGTCGCCTCGGCTCGTCCGTTGACTGGAGCCGCGAGCGCTTCACCATGGACGACGGTCTGTCCGAAGCGGTTAAAGAAGCGTTCGTGCGCCTGCACGAAGACGGTCTGATCTATCGCGGCAAGCGTCTGGTCAACTGGGACACCAAGCTGCACACGGCGATTTCCGACCTCGAAGTGGAAAACCACGACGAGAAAGGTTTCCTGTGGAACCTGAAATACCCGCTGGCTGACGGCGCGAAAACCGCTGAAGGCAACGATTTCCTGATCGTCGCGACCACCCGTCCGGAAACCATGCTCGGCGACTCCGCCGTCGCGGTGAACCCGAACGACGAGCGCTACAAAGCCCTGATCGGCAAGTTTGTCGAACTGCCACTGGTTGGCCGTCGCATCCCGATCATCGCCGACGATTACTGCGATCCAGAATTCGGCACCGGCTGCGTGAAAATCACCCCGGCCCACGATTTCAACGACTACGAAGTCGGCAAGCGCCACAACCTGCCGCTGCTGAACATCTTCGACAAAAATGCCCACGTACTGCCGGCCTGTCAGGTGTTCAACCTCGACGGCACGCTGAACGAGAGCATCGACGGCAAGATCCCGGCTGAATACGCCGGCCTCGATCGTTTCGAAGCGCGCAAGCAGATCGTTGCCGCGTTCGACGCTGCCGGCCTGCTGGTCAGCGTTGACGACCACGGCCTGAAAGTGCCGAAAGGCGACCGCTCCGGCACCATCATCGAGCCGTGGCTGACCGACCAGTGGTACGTGTCGACCAAGCCTTTGGCCGAGCCTGCGATTGCTGCTGTCGAAGACGGCCGCATCCAGTTCGTGCCGAAACAATACGAAAACATGTACTTCTCGTGGATGCGCGACATCCAGGATTGGTGCATCAGCCGTCAGTTGTGGTGGGGCCACCGGATTCCGGCCTGGTACGACGAGTCGGGCAAGGTCTACGTCGGTCGCGACGAAGCCGAAGTGCGTGCCAAGAACAACCTTGGCCCGGACGTTGCGCTGCAACAGGATAACGACGTTCTCGACACCTGGTTCAGTTCGGGTCTGTGGACGTTCTCCACCCTCGGCTGGCCGGAAAAAACCGAGTTCCTGAAGAAATTCCACTCCACCGACGTGCTGGTCACCGGTTTCGACATCATTTTCTTCTGGGTCGCCCGGATGATCATGATGACCATGCACCTGGTGAAGAACGAAGACGGCACGCCGCAAGTGCCGTTCAAGACCGTTTACGTGCATGGTCTGGTGCGTGACGGCCAAGGCCAGAAGATGTCCAAGTCCAAGGGCAACGTCCTTGACCCGCTGGACATCATCGACGGCATCGACCTGGAAACGCTGGTGCAGAAACGCACCTCGGGCCTGATGCAGCCGAAACTGGCGAAGAAGATCGAGAAGCAGACTCGCGACGAGTTCGCTGACGGCATCGCCAGCTACGGCACCGACGCCCTGCGCTTCACCTTCTGCTCGCTGGCGTCCACCGGTCGCGACATCAAGTTCGACATGGGCCGCGTTGAAGGCTATCGCAACTTCTGCAACAAGATCTGGAACGCCGCACGTTATGTTCTGGACAAGGGCGAAGACTGCGGCCAGAACGGCGAAGCCTACGAACTGTCGCTGGCGGATCGCTGGATCATCTCGCAGCTGCAACGCACCGAAGCCGAAGTGACCCGTCAACTGGATCAGTTCCGTTTCGACCTCGCGGCGCAAGCGCTGTACGAGTTCATCTGGAACCAGTACTGCGACTGGTATCTGGAATTGTCCAAGCCTGTGCTGTGGGACGAAAACGCCCCGGTCGAGCGCCAGCGCGGCACCCGTCGCACGCTGGTTCGCGTACTGGAAGTGGCGCTGCGTCTGGCGCACCCGTTCATGCCGTTCATCACTGAAGAAATCTGGCAGCGCATTGCGCCGCTGGCCGGTATCCAGGGCAAGACGATCATGCTGCAACCTTGGCCGGTGGCCAACGAAGAGCGCATCGATCCGGCTGCCGAAAGCGACATCGAGTGGCTCAAGGAACTGATGCTCGGCACGCGTAACATCCGTGGCGAGATGAACATCGGCCCGGGCAAACCACTGCCGATCTACCTGAAGAACGTCAGCGCCGAAGACCAGCGCCGTTTGACCGAGAACGAAGCGCTGCTGAAGAAGCTGGCGCGTCTGGAATCGATCACCGTTCTGGCCGCTGGCGAAGAAGCACCGCTGTCCGCCACCGCACTGGTCGGCGAGATGGAAGTGCTGGTGCCTATGGCCGGCCTGATCGACAAGGCTGCGGAACTGGCGCGTCTGGACAAGGAAATCCTGCGTCTGCAGGGCGAAGTCCAGCGTGTTGGCGGCAAGCTGTCCAACGCCGGTTTCGTCGACAAGGCCCCGGCCGAAGTCATCGAGAAGGAACGCGCCAAACTGGCCGAGGCTGAACAAGCCCTGGGCAAACTGGCCGAGCAGCACGCGCGGATTGCCAGCCTGTAACAGCAAATCGCAATGAAAAAGGGAGGCCCGCAATGGCCTCCCTTTTTTTGTACCCACCACAAACCTCGTGTAGGAGCTGCCGAAGGCTGCGATCTTTTGATCTTGTCTTTTAAAATCAACATCAAAAGATCGTCCGATCGCGGCCCAAGCCTTCGGCAGCTCCTACATGGGTTCGGCGTAGACTTCATCAATGTGGGACAATACCCGCCACTTTCAGCCATACCCGAATCGACCACGCCCATGAACGCCCCCCGCACACCTCGCCCGCCGCGCAAAAAGCCTGATTCCGCCACCCCGGCCAAAGCCGTGGAACCGCGTGAAAAGGCCAGCCTGCACCCGCGCAACCGCCATCAGGGTCGTTACGACTTCCCGGCGCTGATCAAAACCACGCCGGAACTGGCGAAGTTCGTGATCATCAACCCGTACGGCAAGGAAAGCATCGACTTCGCCAGTCCAGACGCGGTGCGCGTGTTCAACCGGGCGCTGCTCAAGTCGTTCTATGGCATCCAGCATTGGGATATCCCGGCTGATTACCTTTGCCCACCGGTCCCGGGCCGTGCCGATTACGTGCACTTCCTGGCAGATCTGTTGGCCAGCATGAACGACGGCAAGGTCCCGCGCGGGGCGATCATCAACGTGCTGGACATCGGCATGGGCGCCAACTGTGTGTATCCGCTGATCGGTAACAGCGAATATCGCTGGCACTTCCTCGGCTCGGAGGTTGACCCGACGGCCGTGGCCGCAGCCAAGGCTATCGTCCAGTCCAACGACCTGAACAAGGTCATCCAGCTGCGCCTGCAGGAGAACCGCAAGCACATCCTGATCGGCCTGCTGGAGCCGGGCGAGCGTTTCGACTTGACCATGTGCAACCCGCCGTTCCACGCCTCGATGGACGAAGCGACCAAGGGCAGCGAGCGCAAATGGCGCGCACTGGGCCGCGCCGATCCAACACGCAAACTGCCGGTGCTGAACTTCGGCGGTCAATCGGCCGAGTTGTGGTGCGAGGGTGGTGAAGCACGTTTCGTGACGCAATTGATCGCCGAGAGCGCCAACTTCCAGCACAAAGTGCTGTGGTTCAGCACTCTGGTCTCGAAAGCCTCGAACCTGCCAGCCATTGAAACCGCCCTGAAAAAGGCCGGCGTACTGGAAAGTCAGGTGGTGGAGATGTCTCAGGGGCAGAAACAGAGCCGCTTCGTCGCCTGGACCTTCCAGACCAAGTCCGAACAGCAGATCTGGCGCCGCGAGCGCTGGACGCGCTAAGACTGAGTCACTGCATGATGTTCGTGTAGGAGTTGCGGCACGCTGCGATCTTTTGATCTTGTTTTTTCACAAGCCAGATCAAAAGATCGTCCGATCGCGGCCCGAGCCAGGGACCCAGTGAAGATTCACCAAATCGCAGACACAAAAAAACCGTGCCCGGATCACTCCGGTGCACGGTTTTTTCTTGCTGCGTCTTACTTGTTCACAGCGTCGGTCAGGCCTTTGGCCACAACCAGCTTGATCACTTTCTTCGCAGGGATTTCGATGGCAGCGCCAGTCGAAGGGTTACGGCCAGTGCGGGCAGGACGCTCGGTCACTTTCAGCTTGCCGATACCTGGCAGAGTGATTTCGCCGCCGTTTTCCAGCTGATCGGCAACGATTTGGCCCAGTTGGTCCAGAGCGCTACGCGCGGTGGTTTTCGGCGCGTCGATAGCTTCAGCGATGTCGGCGATCAGTTGGTCTTTAGTAAGAGCCATGTAGTGTTCCTTCCCTATCAAATTCATATGGATTGCAGAGTGCAGTGTCAGCCATCGAGCCCGATCTTCTGGATCTGGCACCCTCGGCGATAACCACGACGAGTCGGGTTATAGATACCGAAATCAGGGTTTGGTTCGACCTGACAAATGCTGATTGCACGCTTAACGCAGTGACTTCGCGTAAGACCGGGCAAAACTAGCACAGAGACAAGGAAATATCCGCCTCTAGCTACCCATTTGGTCAGCTTTATTACGCTAAACCGGTAAAAAACTGCATAAGCGCCGCACAGCGCCCAGGATTTGCCCCTCACCCGGCGCCAAAACCAGTGATTGCGGTACACTGGGCGCTTTTTCGGGGGAGCCTGCCCTCCTCCCATCCAACAGCCGAGAAGCCCATGCCGATCCGTCATTGCATCGTCCACCTGATCGACAAAAAACCCGACGGCACGCCCGCAGTTCTGCACGCCCGTGATTCTGAACTGGCAGAGTCGGCGGCCATCGAGAACATGCTCGCCGACCTCAACGAGAGCTACAACGCCAAACAGGGCAAAGCCTGGGGGTTGTTCCATCCGGAATCCGGCGCGTTCCCGTTCAGCGGATGGCTGAAGGAATACATGGAAGGTGGCAGGGACTTCACCGCGTTCAGCAAAGTGGCGGTCGAGCATCTGCAGAAGCTGATGGAAGAGTCGAACCTGTCAGTCGGCGGCCACGTGCTGTTCGCCCACTACCAGCAAGGCATGACCGACTACCTGGCCATCGCGCTGCTGCACCACAGCGAAGGAGTGGCCGTCACCGACTCGCTGGACGTGACCCCGTCGCGCCACCTCGACCTCGGCCAGTTGCATCTGGCAGCTCGGATCAACGTCTCCGAGTGGCAGAACAACAAGCAGTCCAAGCAGTACATCTCGTTCATCAAAGGCAAAAACGGCAAAAAGGTTTCGGAATACTTCCGCGACTTCATCGGCTGCCAGGAAGGCGTCGACGGCCCGGGCGAGACCCGCACCCTGCTCAAGGCTTTCAGTGACTTCGTCGAGAGCGAAGACCTGCCGGAAGAGTCCGCCCGCGAGAAAACCAAGACCCTGGTCGATTACGCCAGCAGCCAGGCCAAACTCGGCGAGCCGATGGGCCTGGAAGAGCTCTCGGAGTTGATCGACGAAGAACGCCCGAAAGCCTTCTACGATCACATCCGCAACAAGGATTACGGCCTGTCGCCAGAGATTCCGGCGGACAAACGTACCTTGAACCAATTCCGCCGCTTCACCGGCCGCGCAGAGGGCCTGTCGATCAGCTTTGAGGCGCACCTGCTGGGCTCGAAGATCGAGTACGACGAAGAGAACGGCACCCTGATGATCAAGGGTCTGCCAACCTCTCTGACCGATCAGCTGAAGCGCCGTAACTGATGCTCGGTAATGTGCTGAAAAAGGTCGCGCTGGTTCTGCTGGTGGTCGTGATCTATCAGAACTGGGGCAAGATCGAGCGGGTGTTCAACCCCTCGCAGATGGTTGCCGAGCAGACGCGGGCGCAGGCTAATGTCGTGCTGTATGCCACAGACTGGTGCGGCTACTGCAAGCAGACCAAACGCTTTCTCGACAGCAAGGGGATTGCCTTCAAGGAATTCGACATCGAGAAGGATGGCGAGGCGCGCAAGGCGTACGAGGCACTGGGTGGGCGCGGGATTCCGCTGATCGATGTGAATGGCACGTTGATTCGCGGGTTTGATCCGGACGAGATCCTCGCCGCATTGAAATAACAGCAAGATCAAAAGATCGCAGCCTGCGGCAGCTCCTACAGTCGGATTGATGTTATCCGTGTAGGAGCTGCCGCAGGCTGCGATCTTTTGCTTTTAGCGTGCTTCGATACGGAAACCGAACCGCGGGAAGTGCACATGCACCACGCCGGCACGCTCGTCTTCGCGCCGCACGATCAACTGCTCACGACCGGCAAACAGCAACTCGCCCACCACCGGATCAACCCCGTAATCCGTTGCGGCAATTGCCACCTGCTGCCCGGCCTTGAACCCGTTCGGGTCAACAAACTGTTCATCCGGCAATGCCGCTGGCGTCGCATTGCGTGCAACCTCCAGCGCCTCGTCGGACGTCATTTCGCTCGCAGCGCCATGCCCGAAGCCCAACACACGTCCCAGCCACGCGACGACGGCTGGATACTCATCCACCAAAGGCGCTGTCACATGGGTCGCCTTGAGAAACCACATCGGGTGCGCCAAAGCAAAGTCGGCAATCGATGGATCGCCGAACAGGAAATCACCTTGCTCGCGCTGCAACTGCTGCTCCAGACGCGCCATGATCGTCAGCCATTGATGCTTGGCTTGTTCGGTAGACAAACGCGTGGCGCTGCCACCACTGAACAGGCCGGCACGGTCGGCCATAAACGCCTTGATCGCTTCCGGCGGTAATTTGCCGAAACGCACGGCAACCGATTCCGGCTGGAACACCAGACTGACGGCATGCTGGAACACCACCGAGTCCGCCCACGTCGCGAAACTCGCGGAGGTCATTTCCTGACCTTCGGGGAAAAACGACGGCTGTGCCTTCTCTTGCTCAAGTCGGCGGGCGATCAACGAAGTGTCGCAATAGATGTCAGCGCCGATCTGCAGCACAGGGGTTTTGCGATAACCACCGGTCAGGGCGGTCAGATCCGGTTTCGGCATTACCGGCGAGATGTTCACCGAGCGCCAGGACAGACCTTTGAAACCCAGCAGCAGACGGGCCTTCTCGGCAAATGGAGAGGTCGGGTAATGATGCAGAATCAACTCGGACATGCTCGGCTCCGCCGCTCAGAAAGTGAGTCGGCAGCTTAGCGCGCATTTACTTAGCAGCCTACAGATCTGGCTGATGGGAACTGATCAGTCAGATTGATAAGACGCGACCAGACACTCCTTCGCACTCTTGCGCAGTTTTTTGATCAACCTTTCCTGCCGCAAGGCGTCGCTCTTGTCGCGACAAAGCTCGGTGTAAACCAGCGCCATCGCCGGGCTGGACAGGAAGAAGCGCGCGCCTTTACCGCTCTGATGCTTGGCAAAACGGCGGACAGGATCATCGCTGATCCCGCAATACAACGAACCGTTGGCCGCGCGCACGAGATAGACGAACCAGGATTTGCTCACTGGCTCGACAACATCGACAGATTTTTCGCTAAGGCTGGTCACTTCGGGATCAAGACGCGTAGGAAACAGGCCGCGATCTTATCAGCGACCGGCCTGAAATGCCTTCAGTCCCTTCAGCGCCTGGGCACGCACTGCGTTACGCACCAGAGGCGTCCAACCGAGCAGCAGACCTTTGAAACCGAGGGCCTGACGCGACCAGCGCCACAGATCGAAATGATCATGGTGCTCGCAGATCTTGCCGTCACGGAACACGAAGCGTGCCTGGATATCGTTGACCACCACATTGCCGGTCTGGCTGAACAGGTAAGTCGCGACCCAATGTGCACCGCCGCTGCGCTCGTCGGCGCGAACGTTGTCGAAAGTCAGCGAAAAGTCTTTGGCGCGAGTGGTGAGCATCCGCCACATGTCGCCAGCATCACGCCCGCGCAGCTCACCAAAGGCCGGATCGCTGAACACTACATCGTCGGTGTAACACGCAGCCATGGCCTCGGCGTCGAGACGCTGGAAGGCCTGATAGAAGCGGGTGATCAACGCAGCGTGGGCGTCACTCATGGGCAAACTCCAAGGAATGGACAGATTGCCAGCACGATAATCTGCAAAGCGCGGAAACACTATCGGCATTCGTGCACCGAATACCATCAGCGTCTTCGTTCAGCACAAACCCTGTAGGAGCATTCGAGTGCAACGAGGCTGCGATCTTTTGATCCTGGTCTTTAAAATCACCATCAAAAGATCGCAGCGTGCCGCAGCGCCTACATGAATCAGATTTTTTCGCTTGTGACCTGCACATACAGCGTCCGCCCGGCGCCGAGGCCGGCGATGATCGCCCCAGTGCCAATGATGCCGAAGATCCAGCCCACCGCATTCCAGCCGCCCGTCCAGTCATGCACAACGCCGACTGCAAACGGCCCCATCGACGCCAGCGTGTAGCCGAAGCCTTGGGCCATGCCCGACAGGTTGGCTGCGACATGGGAGTCACGCGAACGCAGTACGATCAACGTCAGCGCCAGACTGAATGCACCACCCTGCCCCAGACCGAGCAGAATCGCCCAGCCCCACAGGCCTTCGATCGGCGCATAAAGGCAACCGAACAGACCGCCGAGGGTCAGCGCCATCACCACCACAATCGCCAGACGCTGATCCTTGCCACGAGTCGCCAGCCACGGCGCCGCGAGTGAACTGGCGAGCTGAACGATCACCGAACCGGACAGTACCAGGCCGGCCTGAGTCGGCGTCAGACCGCGCCCAATCAGGATCGACGGCAACCAGCCGAACACGATGTAGGCCAGCGACGATTGCAGGCCCATGTACAAGGTCACCTGCCACGCCAGCGGATCACGCAACAGTCCGCGCACGCGATAAGCAACATTGTGCGCACCGTGTTTCTGGCCGACTTGTGGTAGCCAGAACACCGCAGCGACCAGCGCCGGTATCACCCAGAAACCCAGTCCCACGGCCCAGCTGCTGCCGAAGTGTTCACTTAACGGCACGCTCGATCCCGCCGCCATCGCGGCACCGAGACACAGCGCCATGGTGTAAACGCCCGTCATGGTGCCGGCGTGTTTGGCGAAGTCGCGCTTGACGATGCCCGGCAGCAGCACGCCAATGATGCCGATACTGGCGCCGCCCAATACGCTGCCGGCAAACAGACCGATCTCACCGAAATTGCTGCGCAAGATAATCCCGCCTGCGAGGGTCAGGAGAATCCCCAACACCACTCGCTCGGCACCAAAACGCCGGGCCAGAATCGGCGCCAGCGGTGCAAACAGGCCGAGGCACAGCACCGGCAACGTGGTCAGCAGACCCGCCTGCGCAGCAGACAGCCCGAGGCTTTTTGAAACATCGCTGAGCAGCGGTGCCAGGCTCGACAGCGCCGGACGCAGGTTCAGCGCCACCAGAATCAAGCCCAGCAGCAACAGCCATGGCCGGCGCACCAGCGGATGGCTTTGCTGCACTTGTTCGTCATCAGCCTCGGCATCGATCAGCAGCTCTTCAAGCTCTGCCGTGCGTTTCGGGGCTGTGGATATCTCGTTGCGGGGCATGGATTTCTCTGTTTCAAGGTTCATTGATCAACTGCCTCGATAAGGCTTTGGCCCGTTCCGGGTCGCGTTGTTCGACGGCATCGAGCAACTCGATGTGCAGGTCGAACACTTCCTGACGGCGCGGAACGATGTTCAGCGTCTGGCGCAATTGCGCGCCGACGATGCTGGAGAAATAGCGATATAGCTCGCTGAGTGTCGGGTTGTGCGCGGCGTCGACCAAGCGGCGGTGGAACACCAGATCGCAGGCGATGTAGGTATCGAGATCGCCGTGGTAATGACTGCCGCTGGTGCCGAGCGCTTCACGCAAGGCGACCAGGTCTTCATCGGTGCGGCGCAACGCCGCGAGGCCAATGGCCTCGACCTCAAGGATGTGCCGGGTTTCCCGCGCTTGCTCTAGCGAACAACGCGAGAGCGCCTTGAGGGTGTCCAGCGGATCAATCAGCGCACGCAGATAACTACCGTCGCCCTGGCGAATTTCAATCAACCCGGAAAACGCCAACACGCGCATGGCTTCACGCACGGTGTTGCGGCTGATGCCCAGCTCGGCGCACAGCTCGGGCTCGGTCGGCAATCGCTCGCCGACCTGCCAGGTGCCGCTGTTGATGCGCTGACGCAATTGATCCAAGGCCTGATCGACCAAAGACCGCTTAACAAGTGGAGAAATGTCTGACATAGGATTCGCCCTTTCATCCAATCATAGGATGAATTTTCCGACATGGTAGTCAGACCCGTGTAGGACGGCAACCACCTAGGGTGAATGGGAGGGAAATGGAGCGGAATTTTCGATTAGTCAAAATTACCCTTTAAGGGTAATTTCAGGGACAGGGCTTTGGTTTCTTATGGAGAAGAACACGCCCCATTACGACTTGGCGGTGATCAAGGCTGAGGTCCGGCGGCTTGGAAAAAAAGCCTTCACAAAGACCTCGGCAGATTCAGGCGAGTATCTCGGCTTCAGCATCAGCGAGATGCAAGAGATCGTTTTCGAATTGCAGAACAGGATGTTGTACAAATCGATGACCAGCTACGACGATCATCGGGTCTGGCAAGACGTGTATCACACCCATTCACAAGATCTGGAGATTTACATCAAGGTGACCTACCGCCCCGGTGGCGGCCCACCGGTAATCTCCTTCAAGGAGAAAAACCCATGAAAACCCAGCAATGTGTCAGCTGCGGTGCACGTGAGGGAATGAGACATTTTGCAGGGCGCGGCGAAACCCTGAGTGTCAAAGGCATGGAGCGCCGTGTAGATGATCTTTCTGGTTGGGAATGCCAGCAGTGCGGAGAGGTTGAGTGGGATCACGATACCGATAGCGCAGAACGTTATTGTGATGCAGGGGATGAGTTGGTTTTCGCTGCCAGGCAAATGATCGGCGCCGAGATGAAGCGTATTCGGCGCAAATTGCACCTCACGCAAAAAGAGACGGTGCAACTGCTGTCCGGTGGAGGGCATAACGCGTTCTCTCGCTACGAACGCGGCGAAATACTACCGCCCAAGGCGTTGATGCTGCTGATGCGACTATTGGATCGTTACCCGTACTTGCTGACCGATGCGAAAATTCTCGGTGAAGGTGCAGACTTGAGAGGCTTCAAGCACACCATCCACAAAGAACACGAAACCCTCACCGTATCCTGACCCCAAAAAAACAAACCCGGCACTTGGCCGGGTTCGTTTTACACATCAGCCATCAATGCAGAATCTGGCTCAGGAACAGCTTCGTCCGCTCATTCTGCGGATTATCGAAGAAGTCGTTCGGTGCCGCCTGCTCAACAATCTCGCCCTTGTCCATGAAGATCACGCGATTGGCCACGGTACGGGCGAAGCCCATTTCGTGGGTTACGCAGAGCATGGTCATGCCGTCTTCGGCCAGACCGATCATGGTGTCGAGCACCTCTTTGACCATTTCCGGATCGAGGGCCGACGTCGGTTCGTCGAACAGCATGATTTTCGGTTTCATGCACAGCGCGCGGGCGATCGCCACACGCTGTTGCTGACCGCCGGACAGTTGCCCCGGAAACTTGTGCGCCTGCTCCGGAATGCGTACGCGTTCCAGATAATGCATGGCGATTTCCTCGGCCTTGCGCTTGGGCATCTTACGCACCCACATCGGCGCCAGGGTGCAGTTCTGCAAAATGGTCAGGTGCGGGAACAGGTTGAAATGCTGGAACACCATGCCGACTTCACGGCGGATCGCTTCGATCTGCTTGAGGTCGTTGGTCAGTTCCACGCCATCGACAACGATGCGGCCCTGCTGGTGTTCTTCCAGACGATTGAGGCAACGAATGGTGGTCGACTTGCCGGAACCCGACGGGCCGCACAGGACGATACGTTCGCCCTGTTTGACGTTGAGGTTGATGTCTTTGAGCACGTGGAACTGGCCGTACCACTTGTTGACGCCCTGCATCTGAATAATGCCTTCAGGGCTCACAGGCTTTTTGATTGCTTCACTCATTACAGAACTCCTAACGCTTGTGGCCAGTGTCGAGCTTGCGTTCCAGATGCATGGAATAGCGCGACATACCAAAACAGAAAATCCAGAACACCAGGGCGGCAAACACGTAGCCTTCGGTGGCCATGCCCAGCCATTTCGGATCGGCAGCGGCTTGCTTGACGCTGTTGAGCAGGTCAAAGAGGCCGATGATGATCACCAGACTGGTGTCCTTGAACAGCGCGATGAAGGTGTTGACGATGCCGGGAATCACCATTTTCAGGGCTTGCGGCAGAATCACCAGGCCCATCGAACGCCAGTAGCCCAGGCCCATCGCAGCGGCCGCTTCGTACTGACCCTTGGGGATCGCTTGCAGACCGCCGCGCACCACTTCAGCCACGTAGGCCGACTGGAACAGGATCACGCCGATCAGCGCCCGCAGCAACTTGTCGAAGTTCATGCCTTCGGGCAGGAACAGCGGCAGCATTACCGAGGACATGAACAGCACCGTGATCAACGGCACGCCGCGCCAGAACTCGATGAAGGTCACGCAGACCACTCGAATCGCCGGCATGTTCGAACGTCGACCCAGCGCCAGCACAATCCCCAGCGGCAAGGCTCCAGCGATACCGACCGTGGCGATTACCAGAGTCAGCATCAAACCGCCCCATTGGCTGGTCGCGACGGTTTGCAGGCCGAATACGCCGCCGTGCAGCAGGCACCAGGCGGCAATCGGATAGATCACCAGAAAACTCAGCCCGTATACCGCTTTACGCGGGAAGCGCGAGATGAACAGTGGCGCCACGCCGATCACTGCCAGCCACACGGTCAGGTCCACGCGCCAGCGCAAGCCGGTCGGGTAGTAGCCATACATGAACTGACCGAAGCGTTGCTGGATGAACACCCAGCAGGCGCCCTCCTTGGTGCAATCGGCCTGGGTGGTGCCGATCCAGTTGGCGTCGATGATCGCCCACCCCAGAATCGGCGGAACGATCAGGTAGATCAGGTAGAACGCGAACAGCGTCAGCAAGGTGTTGAGCCAGCTGGAGAACATGTTCGCGCGCATCCATGCCACTACGCCGATGCTACTGCTCGGTGGGGGCATGTCGGGTTTGAAAGTATGAGTACTCATGCGCTTTTCCTTACCGCTCGATCAGCGCAATGCGCTTGTTGTACCAGTTCATCAGCAGGGAAATGCTGATACTGATCGCCAGGTACACGCTCATGGTGATCGCAATCACTTCGATCGCCTGACCGGTCTGGTTCAGCACGGTGCCGGCGAACAGCGAAACCATTTCCGGATAACCGATACCGGCGGCCAGCGAGGAGTTCTTCGCCAGGTTCAGGTATTGGCTGGTCAGCGGCGGGATGATCACCCGCAGTGCCTGGGGAATGATCACCTTGCGCAGGGTCGGGCCTTCACGCAAACCGAGCGAACGGGCCGCTTCGGTCTGGCCGTGGCTGACCGACTTGATCCCCGAACGCACGATCTCGGCGATAAACGCCGCGGTGTAAACGGTCAAGGCCAGGGTCAAGGCCAGCAGTTCCGGGATAAGCACCCAGCCGCCAACGAAGTTGAAGCCCTTGAGCTCAGGCATTTCCCAGTGCAGCGGAGCACCGAAGATCAGCGCGCACAAACTCGGGATCACCAGCAGCATCGCCAGACCCACCCAGAACTTGTGGAACGGCTCACCGGTCGCTTCAAAGCGTTTGTTGGCCCAGCGGCACATCAGCACGATGCCGACGATGGCCACCACGACACTGATCACGAACGCCCAGAAACCATCAGCTGCCAGCGCGGCCGGCATGTTCAGGCCACGGCTGCTGACAAAGAAAGTGTCGCCGAAGTTGTGGCTGTTGCGCGGTCCCGGCATGGTCAGGAACACCGCGAAGTACCAGAACAGGATTTGCAGCAGGGGCGGAATGTTGCGGAAGACTTCCACATACACGGTCGCAAGCTTGCTGATGATCCAGTTCGGCGAAAGACGCGCGACACCAATGATGAAGCCCAGCAGAGTCGCCAGGATCACGCCGATGATGGTCACCAGCAATGTATTGAGCAGACCGATCACAAACACGCGGGCATAGCTGTCCGCTTCGGTGTAGTCGATCAGGGTTTGAGCGATGCCGAACCCGGCACTGCGCTCCAGAAAGCTGAAGCCGGAGGTGATGCCCCGGTGTTCAAGGTTGGTTTGTGTGTTATCGAACAGGAACCAGCCCAGGGATACGACTGCCACGATAGTGACGATCTGAAATACCCAGGCGCGCACTCGTGGATCGCTGAGGCTAAACCTCTGCTTTGGTGCGCCGATTGAATTTTGCATGAAGTGCCCCGGAAAAAATGGAACAAGAACATCACCCGGCGGTTGGCCCGCCGGGCGATAGAACCATTAGCGCACTGGTGGTGCGTACTGAATGCCGCCGTTGTTCCACAGGGCGTTCAGGCCACGGTCGATTTCCAGCGGAGTGTTCTTGCCGAGGTTTTTCTCGAACACTTCACCGTAGTTGCCGACCTGCTTGACGATCTGCACGACCCAGTCCTTCGGCAGTTTCAGGTCTTTGCCGTATTCACCGTCAGCACCGAGCATACGAGCGACGTCCGGATTCTTGGTGGACTTGGCTTCAGCTTCGACATTCTTCGAAGTGATGCCGGCCTCTTCAGCGTTGAGCATGGCGTAGCCAGTCCAGCGCACCACGGCCAGCCACTCGTCGTCGCCGTTACGCACGACCGGACCCAGTGGTTCCTTGGAAATGGTTTCCGGCAGAACCACGTAGTCTTTCGGCGAAGCCAGTTTGCTGCGCTGGGCGAACAGCTGGGATTTGTCGGAAGTCAGCACGTCGCAACGACCGGATTCCAGCGACTTGGCGCTTTCATCGGAGGTGTCGAAAGTGATTGGGGTGTATTTCAGACCGTTGCCGCGGAAGTAGTCGGAAACGTTGAGCTCGGTGGTAGTACCGGCCTGGATGCAGATGGTTGCGCCGTCCAGCTCTTTGGCACTCTTCACGCCCAGCTTGTTGTTTACCAGGAAGCCGATGCCGTCGTAGTAGGTAATGAAGCCCGGGAATTTCAGGCCCATGCCCGCATCACGGGAGCTGGTCATGGTGGTGTTGCGCGACAGGATGTCGATCTCGCCGGACTGCAGCGCGGTGAAGCGCTCCTTGGCGTTCAACTGACTGAATTTGACCTTGGTTGCGTCGCCGAATACGGCAGCGGCTACTGCGCGGCAGAAGTCAGCGTCGATGCCGAGGATCTTGCCGGTAGCGTCCGGTACCGAGAAGCCCGGCAGACCGTCGCTCACGCCACATTGCACGAAACCTTTCTTCTGCACGGCATCCAGGGTTGCACCCGCCTGAGCGAACCCGCTGACGCCGAGTACTGCTGCTGCAGTCACGATCGCCAGAGTGGATTTCAACATCTTCATTCAAACCTCCAGTTTTGCTCTTGTTGTGTCGGAGCTTGAGTCCAGTCGCACCCTTTTGAGGCGGTGTTGACCCTAGTTGGCTTTTTATTGGGTCAACCGACGTAAAGACCTTCGCTATGAGTGTTTCAGGAGAAAATCCACATCATGGACAACTCACTTCTCACCAATTGGCCGAACGGGCTGTAGCCCTTTCATATTCGCTAAGCCCATGGCGGCCATTGGCGAACATCCATTACCGGATTCTTTGCATCCCATCGCCAGGCGTTCACTGATAGTGTTACCGCCAGACGCGAGATCGGTTGCACGCTTCAAGCCATAGCAAAGCCCGTACCACACCGGCCGCTGAAGCACATAAGCGACAGGTCAATAGCAAAACTTGTACCCTTGCGACATCTTCTTAACGGATCAACCGGGCGCGCACTTCAATCACGCACTCAATGAGAGCGCCCGCACATATTTGGAGCAGACATGACCGAGCCCTTGATTCTTCAGCCTGTTAAGCCCGCAGACGCCTGCGTGATCTGGCTGCACGGCCTCGGCGCCGACCGCTATGACTTCCTGCCGGTCGCCGAGGCATTGCAGGAAAGCCTGCTGAGCACACGCTTCGTGCTGCCTCAGGCGCCGACACGCCCTGTGACAATTAACGGCGGATACGCCATGCCGAGCTGGTACGACATCAAAGCCATGAGCCCGGCGCGGGCGATCGATCGCGATGAGCTGGAAGCGTCGGCCGATCACGTCATTGAATTGATCGAAAACGAGCGAGCCAGCGGAATAGACGCCTCGCGGATTTTTCTCGCGGGTTTCTCCCAGGGTGGCGCCGTGGTCTATCACACCGCTTTTCTGAAGTGGCAGGGGCCGTTGGGTGGCGTGATGGCGTTGTCGACGTATGCGCCGACGTTCAGTGAAGAACTGCAGTTATCGGCCAGCCAGCAACGAATTCCGGTGCTTTCGTTGCACGGTCAGTTCGACAACGTTGTGCAAAACTCCATGGGCCGCACTGCTTATGAGTATCTGAAGGCCCATGGTGTCACCGTGACATGGCAGGAATACCCAATGGAGCACGAAGTGTTACCCGAGGAAATTCGTGATATCGGTACCTGGCTGAGCGAGCGCCTGCGCTGATTATCCGCACAACGTCCGCCCTTTGATCATCACACTACGCCGCGCCCGTTTCTTGCATTACACTGGCCGGCGTACATTCCTTAACCAATTGATGAGATGACCGTGCTCGAAGCACTCAAGAAAATGTTCGGTAAAAGCGAGGCTGAGCAGCTCGCGCCAGTTACCCGTGCGCCGTCGCACGCCGCCGGTCATCGCAACGATGCCCCGCAGGCCGACCGCCCCGCTCCCGCAGCGGCACCGATGCAACAACCGCAACCTGCACCGGCCGCGCCAATCGCCGCCGAGCCTGCCCGCAGCGAAGCGCCAAAACCGCTCAAGCCGCGTCGCGAACCCAAGCCCAAGGCACCGGTCATCCCGTGGAAACTCGAAGACTTCGTCGTCGAACCTCAGGAAGGCAAAACCCGTTTTCACGATTTCAAGCTTTCTCCAGAGCTGATGCACGCCATTCAGGATCTGGGCTTTCCTTATTGCACGCCGATCCAGGCGCAGGTGCTGGGCTTCACCCTCGCCGGCAAAGACGCCATCGGCCGCGCCCAGACCGGTACCGGTAAAACCGCCGCGTTCCTGATCTCGATCATCACTCAGTTGTTGCAGACCCCGCCGCCGAAAGAACGCTACATGGGCGAACCCCGTGCGCTGATCATCGCGCCGACCCGTGAGCTGGTGGTGCAGATTGCAAAAGACGCCGCTGACCTGACCAAGTACACCGGTCTCAACGTGATGACGTTTGTCGGCGGCATGGATTTCGACAAGCAGCTCAAGCACCTTGAAGCGCGCCACTGCGACATCCTCGTCGCGACCCCAGGCCGTCTGCTCGACTTCAACCAGCGCGGCGACGTGCATCTGGACATGGTCGAAGTCATGGTGCTGGACGAAGCCGACCGCATGCTCGACATGGGTTTCATCCCGCAGGTTCGGCAGATCATTCGCCAGACCCCGCCGAAAAGCGAACGTCAGACGCTGCTGTTCTCCGCGACGTTCACCGAAGACGTGATGAACCTCGCCAAGCAGTGGACCACCGACCCGTCGATCGTCGAGATCGAATCGCAAAACGTGGCCAACGAAAACGTCGAGCAGCACATCTTTGCCGTGGCCGCTGCCGACAAATACAAACTGCTCTTCAACCTGGTCAACGATAACGGCTGGGAGCGGGTGATCGTGTTTGCCAACCGCAAAGACGAAGTACGCCGAATCGAAGAACGCCTGGTGCGCGATGGCATCAACGCCGCGCAACTGTCTGGCGACGTGCCGCAGCACAAGCGCATCAAGACCCTGGAAGGCTTCCGCGAAGGCAAGATTCGCGTATTGGTCGCCACCGATGTTGCCGGTCGCGGCATCCACATCGACGGCATCAGCCACGTCATCAACTTCACCCTGCCGGAAGTCCCGGACGATTACGTGCACCGCATCGGCCGTACCGGTCGTGCCGGCGCCGATGGCGTATCGATCAGCTTTGCCGGTGAAGACGACTCCTACCAGTTGCCGTCCATCGAAGAGAAGCTCGGCCGCAAGATCAGCTGTGAAACACCTCCAACGCATCTATTGCGTGCAGTCGAGCGCAAGCGTCCAGAGTAAGCGACACGATAGAAGAGAAGCGCAGCCGGCAACGGACTGCGCTTTTTTTGTGCCCGGCTTTTTTTCCGGAGCATCTTGCCCGACAAAACTAAAAGTCCATAATAGACAAATAAGTTTAGATTTCGCTTCCGGAGCCTGACATGTCCAGTACGCCCTACGTGATCGACCAAACCCAGGCCCGTGAGTTGCTGGCCCGCATTGATGTGCCGCAGACATTGCGCAAACTGTTCCGTGATCTCGCTGCCGGTAACGCGGTACAACCGGCGCAGCAACTGGTGGAATTCCCACAGGGCGCTGGCGACTTCATCAACTATCTGGGAGTGCTGGCCGAAGACGGTGTGTACGGCGTGAAGACCTCGCCGTACATCGTCCGCGAGCAAGGCCCGCTGGTGACCGCTTGGACATTGTTGATGTCGATGCAGACCGGCCAGCCCTTGCTGCTGTGCGATGCCGGCGAACTGACCACTGCGCGTACGGCTGCGACTACCGCAGTGGCCGTCGATGCCCTCGCCCCACTGGATGCGCGGCGACTGGCGATCATCGGCAGCGGCAAAGTTGCACAGGCGCATCTGCATTACGTGAAGTCTTTGCGCGACTGGCAAAGGATCAGTGTGTATTCGCCGAGCCTGAATGAGGATCCTGAAACCCAGGCGCAGCTCAAAGCCATTGCTCCCCTGCTGACGGTTGCCAAGAGCCGTGAAACTGCCCTCGCCGATGCCGATGTGATCATGCTCTGCACTTCGTCAGCGGGGCCGGTGATCGACCCGGCAGCACTGAGCAAACCCGCGTTGATCACCTCGATCAGCACCAACGCCCCCCGCGCCCATGAAGTGCCACCGCAAAGCCTCAACGACATGCAGGTGTTCTGCGACTACCGTCTGACCACACCAGGCTCGGCGGGCGAAATGCTGATTGCTGTTGAGCAACATGGCTGGGGCAAGGATTCGATCATGGGTGACCTCGCCGATCTGCTCAGCGAGAAAGTCCCGCGCCCGGATTACGACCGCCACGTGTTTTTCCGCTCGATCGGACTGGGTCTGGAAGACATTGCCCTGGCCAATGCGGTTTATCGCCTGAAGCACTGACACCTCGATCCCCTGTAGGAGCTGCCGCAGGCTGCGATCTTTTGATCTTGCCTTCAGAAAATCAAAATCAAAAGATCGCAGCCTGCGGCAGCTCCTACAGAAAACGCATTCCAGAGTGGATGTCGCCAAAGGCAGATCCACAGAAAACGCATTCCAGAGTGGGTGTCGCCAAAAGGCAGATCCCACAGAGAACCTCGATACCTTTGGAGATGTTCATGAGCCAGGCAGATTTCATCATCATCGGCGGCGGGATTGCCGGCGCTTCCACCGGTTTCTGGCTGTCGCCCCACGCCAAAGTGATTGTGCTGGAGCGTGAATCTCACCCGGCCTATCACTCCACCGGGCGGTCCGCCGCCCTGTTCACCGCTGCTTATGGCACACCGCAGGTACGCGCGCTGACTCAGGCCAGCCGTGAGTTTTTCGACCAGCCGCCGGCCGGATTCTGCGAGCACCCGCTGCTGACCCCACGCGGAGAAATGACCGTGGATTTCACCGGTGACGCCGCCGAACTCAACAACCAGTACCTGAGCGCCAAAGCCACGGTGCCGCAAATGCAACTGCTCAGCGCTGATGAAGCCTGCGCGCGCCTGCCGATCCTGCGCCGGGAAAAAGTCCACGGGGCGATTTACGACCCGACAGCCTGTGACATCGATACCGACGCCCTGCATCAAGGCTACCTGCGCGGTATCCGCCGCAACCACGGAGAGGTGCACACCGACTGCCAGGTGCTGAGCCTTGAGCGCGATGCCAATAATGTCTGGCAGGTGCAGACCAACGGCCAGACCTTCAGCGCGCCAGTGATCATCAACGCGGCCGGCGCCTGGGCCGACAAGATCGGCGCAATGGCCGGTGCACAATCGCTGGGCCTGCAACCGAAACGCCGCGCCGCATTCATATTCGCCGGACCCGAAGGCGTCGACATTCATCATTGGCCGATGCTGGTCAGCCTCGACGAATCGTTCTACATGAAACCCGACGCCGGCATGTTCCTCGGCTCGCCAGCCAATGCTGACCCGGTCGAACCCCACGACGTGCAGCCTGAAGAACTGGACATCGCCATGGGCATCTATCAGATCGAAGAAGCCACAACGCTGACCATTCGCCGCCCGACGCGCACGTGGGCCGGTTTGCGCAGTTTCGTCGCCGACGGTGATTTGCTCAGCGGGTTCGATGCACAGGTGCCGGGCTTGTTCTGGGTCGCAGCCCAGGGCGGATACGGCATCCAGACGTCACCGGCGATGGGCCAGGCCAGCGCGGCTCTGGTACGGGGTCTGCCGTTACCCGAGCAACTGCGTCAGTTCGGTCTGAGCAGCAACATGCTCTCCCCTGCCCGGCTCGGTTAATCCGCGCTGCGGATGACGCGCCCAACCGATTGCGGCAAACTCGCAGCGCCCCTGTTCATGGGGGCGCTGACGCTGCCTGGAGCTCCACTGTCATGACCGCCCCCGAACTCGACCCGGCACTGGATAACTTCCGGGCCATCGCCGACGCCATCGCCACGCTGTTTTTTCCCCACGCCGAAGTGGTGCTGCACGATTTGCGCACGCAAAAAGTCGATTACATCGCCAACAATCTGTCCAAACGCGAGATCGGTGACGAGTCGTCACTCGAAGACATGCTCAGCGAAGACGTCAGCGAGCGGAACATCGGCCCGTACGAAAAGTTGAATTGGGATGGTCAGAAAATCCGCAGCCTGAGCAGCGTGCTGCGTGACAGCGAAGGCCTGCCGCTGGCGGTGCTGTGCATCAATCTGAATATTTCGCTGTTCGAGAATGCCAAGGCGGCACTGGATCTGTTCCTGTCGCCGAGCAAACTGATCCCGCAACCCGACTCACTGTTTCGCGATGACTGGCAGGAGCGCATCAACACGTTCCTGCACGCCTGGCTGCGCGAGCGGCAATTGAGCCTGAATCTGCTGACCCGCGATCACAAACGTGAACTGGTGCTGGCGCTGCACGCCGAAGGCGCGTTCAAGGGCAAGAGCGCCTCGAACTATGTGGCCAATGTGCTGAACATGGGGCGGGCGACGGTGTACAAACACCTGAAGGAATTAAAGGGCTGAAGATTCGCGGTGATTGATCTGGCCCCATCGCTGGCAAGCCAGCTCCCACAGGGATTTTGATGTACACAAAATCTGTGTACGACTCGATCACTGTGGGAGCTGGCTTGCCAGCGATAACGGACTATCAGTCGCCGTAGATATCGGACTTGAAATACTTCTCGGAAATCTTCTGATATTCGCCGCTCGCGCGAATCCCGTCGATTGCGGTGTTCAGCTCGCTGACCAGCTCACTATTACCCTTGCGCACCGCAATCCCCGCACCTTCGCCCACATACTTCGGATCCTTCAGCTCCGGGCCGACAAACGCATAGCCCTTGCCGCGTGGCATCGACAGAAAGTCATTCAGCGGAATGGTGTCGGCAAAAATCGCATCAAGGCGACCGGCTGCCAGGTCCATGTAAATCTCTTCGTTGTTGCTGTAGCGCTTGACGTTGACGCCCTTGGGTTCAAACACCTCGGTGGCATAGCGGTCGGTCGTGGTCGCACGCTGCACGCCGACGTTCTTGCCCTTGAGGCTGGCGTATTGGTCATCGACCGTGGCGCCTTCCTTCATCACCAAACGCGACGAAGTGAAGTAATACTTGTGTGTGAAATCCACCGACTTCTTGCGGTCTTCGTTGATGGTCATGGACGACAGCGCCATGTCGATTTTCTTCACTTTCAACGAAGGAATCAGGCCATCAAACTCACCTTCGACCCACACGCACTTGGCCTTCATCTGCGCGCACAAGGCATTGCCGATGTCGTAGTCGAAGCCGACGATTTCGCCTTTGTCGGTTTTCGAGGCGAATGGCGGATAAGCAGCTTCGATACCGATGCGCAGGGTTTTCTCGGCGGCGAAGACGCTGGAGCACGCCAACAGACTGAGGGCCAGACCGGTGATGAGGGGGAGTTTCTTCATGTTCATTCTCTCGCGGGTTGTTGTTGGTTTGGCAAGATGAAGAAGAGCAGCTGGGAGCGGGGAGCTACGAGCGGCAAGACTGAAGCTTTTTTTATACTTGGAAATCCATATTGGACTCGATAGTACAAATCGTCAATCGAGGGATAAGAGAGTCTAAGAGGTTTTTGGTGTTGCGGATGGCCTCATCGCTGGCAAGCCAGCTCCCACAGGTTTCAGTGGTGCACAAAAAAATGTGCATGACGCAAAACACTGTGGGAGCTGGCTTGCCAGCGATGACCGACTGAAGAACGCTACAGGACTATTTGTTCCAGCGATCCGCCGCCGCATGATCACTGTCCCGCCCCTCAACCCAGCGCGGCCCATCACTGGTGTTTTCCTTCTTCCAGAACGGTGCACGGGTTTTCAGGTAATCCATGACGAAAGCGCAGGCGTCGAACGCTGCCTGGCGATGGGCGCTGGCAGCGCCGACAAACACGATGGGCTCGCCCGGTTCCAGCGCGCCGATGCGGTGCAGCACTTCCAGTTTCAGCAACGGCCAGCGCTGCTCGGCCTCGACGGCGATCTTGCCGAGGGCTTTTTCAGTCATGCCCGGATAGTGTTCGAGAAACATCCCCGCCACATCCAGCCCGTCGTTGAAGTCGCGCACGTAGCCGACAAAACTCACCACCGCGCCGACGCCGACATTGGCCGCGTGCATCGCGTTGACTTCAGCACCCGGATCGAACGGCGCGGCCTGCACACGAATCGCCATGACTCAGCCTCCGGTCACTGTGGGGAAAAATGCCACTTCGTCACCCTCGACCACCGGCTCGTCGAGCTGGCACAAATCTTCGTTGCGCGCGCACATCAGGTTCTGCTCGCTCAATACCTCGGCGCCGTCACGCTGCGCCAACAGCGCGCGCACGTCATCGACGGTGGCGAAATCGCCGTCGACCGTTACCGAGTCAACGCCCAGCGCTTCACGGTAACGGGCAAAAAACTTAACCGTCAGCTTCATGCTTGATCCGCCTGAAAGTGCCCGCTCTTGCCGCCGACCTTTTCCAGCAGACGCACGCTTTCGATGGTCATGCCGCGATCCACCGCTTTGCACATGTCATAGATAGTCAGCGCGGCGACGCTGGCAGCGGTCAGCGCTTCCATCTCGACGCCGGTCTGCCCGGACAATTTGCAACGCGCGACGATGCGCACGGCGTCTTCGCCTTCAGCGCTGAGCTCGACTTTGACGCCAGTGAGCATCAGCGGATGGCACAGGGGAATCAGATCGCTGGTTTTCTTTGCAGCCTGAATACCGGCAATGCGCGCCACGGCGAACACGTCACCCTTGGGATGGCCGCCGCTGACGATCATCTGCAACGTTTCGGGGAGCATGCGCACCAGCGCTTGAGCCGTCGCTTCACGAAACGTCACGGCTTTTTCAGTGACGTCGACCATGTTGGCGCGACCTTGGGAATCGAGATGAGTCAGCACGGGATTACTCCTGATCAGGAGCGGGGATTGTAAACCTGCGAGTCAAATTTCCGCACGCACCGATTCACATATCTCCCTGTAGGAGCTGCCGGAGGCTGCGATCTGTTGATCTTGCTTTTTAGAACCAAAATCAAAAGATCGCAGCCTTCGGCAGCTCCTACACTTGATCGGCATTTATCCATAAAAAAACCGGGCAGCTTTTTCGGCCGCCCGGTTTGTTTCGAAGGGTTACAAATGCGTTTCGGCGTATTCGGCCAGGATCGAGCGAGGCACCCCTTGCAGGGTGATGTGCACACCGTTAGGGAAATCCTTGAAACGTTCGGTCAGGTAGGTCAGCCCGGAGCTGGTCGCGGACAGGTATGGGGTGTCGATCTGTGCGAGGTTACCCAGGCACACCACTTTGGAACCCGCGCCGGCCCGGGTGATGATGGTTTTCATCTGGTGCGGCGTGAGGTTCTGGCATTCGTCGATCAGGATCAGGCTCTGCTGGAAGCTGCGACCGCGAATGTAGTTGAGCGATTTGAACTGCAACGGCACTTTGCTGAGGATGTAGTCGACGCTGCCATGGGTGTTTTCGTCATCCATGTGCAAGGCTTCGAGGTTGTCGGTGATGGCGCCCAGCCAAGGCTCCATTTTTTCCGCTTCGGTGCCAGGCAGGAAGCCGATTTCCTGGTCCAGGCCCTGCACGCTGCGGGTGGCGATGATGCGCCGATAACGCTTGCTGACCATGGTCTGCTCGATCGCAGCGGCCAGCGCCAGAATGGTTTTACCGGAACCGGCCGCACCCGACAGGTTGACCAGATGGATGTCCGGATCGAGCAGCGCATACAGCGCCAGGCTCTGGTAGATGTCACGCGGTTTCAGGCCCCAGGCTTCCTGGTGCAACAGGGGTTCCTGATGCAGATCGAGAATCAGCAGACGGTCTTCGTCAATCTCCTTGATCCAGCCAACGAAGCCCTGTTCATCGATGATGAACTCGTTGATATGCACTGCTGGCAGGTTATCGATCAGCTTCACTTCGTGCCAGGTGCGGCCGTGGTCCTGACGGGTTTCAACCTTGCTCACCAGGTCCCAGAAAGAGCCGGTCATGTTGTGATAACCGTTGGGCAGCAGCGACACGTCATCGACCAGTTGGTCGGTGCTGTAGTCCTCGGCCGCGATCCCGCAGGCGCGCGCCTTGAGGCGCATGTTGATGTCTTTGGTCACCAGAACCACAGGTTTCTGTGGGTCACGGGTGTGCATATCGATGAGTTGGTTGATGATTTTGTTGTCGTTCAGATGCTCGGGCAGAATCAGATTCGACTCGGCCTGCTTGCTCATCAGAATTGACAGCAAGCCTTTCGGACCACCCTTGCCGCGCTGAATCGGCACGCCCAGTTCGACGTCCTCGGGGGAGGCATCGCCCAGGGTCTTGTCGATCAGCCGGATGGCCTGACGGCATTCGGCGGCAACGCTGTGATGCCCGCTCTTGAGCTTGTCCAGCTCTTCCAGCACGGTCATCGGGATCGCGACGTGGTGTTCTTCGAAATTAAGCAGGGCGTTTGGATCGTGAATCAGTACGTTGGTATCGAGTACATAAAGGATTGGCTGGTTGGAAGGGCTACGTCCGTGATCATCCATACTCGGTCACCTTTGTCAGAGCCATTCGACGCAATACCTCTACAGTGCTGCGCCTCGAAGTGACTGCCGATTCATCTGCCGGGCTTTTATTGAAAGAGGCAGGTGACTTGCACACAAAGTGGGTCTTGGAAGACGCCACCTGTGTTGCAGGTTTCGGCGGTCTGTCTTCGTAATACTCCAAAACCCATGACAGGAAAAAGCACTTTGACGGTTTTTTGAAGTTTATTTTGCAGAGTGACGAAAAGCCCTTGGCGGACCGTTCAGACCCCGCTAAAGTCGGAAGTCCGCCTGCATCGAATCCTGTAAAAAAATCGCCCCAAGCCCAATGTTTACGGGCTTCCTTCGTTTCTCAGCGAAACCCGTCCAGACAGTCTTCCCAACCGATGCCGCTTTGCGAAGTTTGCGTGATCAGCCAAGGCATGGCGGTCTTCACGGCATCCTGTTTCATGTTGAAATTGATCACTCCGTGACGCCACAACAGCATCAGGGTCAATACTCGTTGCGCACTCTGCGGGCCTTTGAGTTTGCCTGCGCCGTCCGCGGCATCGATGTCCCAAAGCGCCACTTGCAGGCCCTGCGTGTTAAAGAAGCCTTTTGCATCGCTGCGCCGCTGGCCATCTGGCGGACGAAACAGCGGTACATAGTTTTCCGGCAGTTTGTTCTTCACCAGATCGGCACTGCGGCGCACCGAGTCCTGCCAGTCCTGCCAATGGCTGTGGGAACGGAACTCCCAACCCTGCACGCCGACGCATTGCTGCGAGAACGCCGCTTGCAGGCCGCTCACGGAACGGTCACCCAGTCGCGCCTGAATATCCTTGCCCAACATGAAGAACGTGCCGCTCATGTTTGACTTGCGCAGGTACTCGGTGAGCCAATCGGTGTTGTCCGGTTGCGCGTTGGCGGCGCTGTCGAAGGTCAGCAGAAACAGTCGGTCATGCATCTCGTCGCCGTTGCGCTCATAGTCGCCGAAACGATCGATTTCGCTGCTGGTCTGCGGGAACAGCGCAGCCTTGCGCAGCAGTTCGTCCAGATACTGCAAATGGAAGATCCGACTCGGCTCGGCCCACTTGGTGTAATAGCTGTCATCGCTGACGACGAATTTGGCGGCCTGCTCACGCAGCGTCGGCAAATCTTCGACGAGGAAGCAGAAAGAGGCGTCCTGATCGCAACTCTGCTGGGCGAAGTTGTAGTTGGCCAGCAAGCGCTGCCACAGGCGCTCGCGCAGGCTGTTGACTGAGTCCAGATTGACCGTGCGCAGGCCCAGACGCTGAGCCAGCGCGGCCTCCGTCATCGATTCGGTGCCGAGCAAGCCGCGGGCAAACATGAGGATTTCCGCCCGTGAAGCGACGTCGAACAGCGTCGGGCTGCTCAGTTGCTCAGGCCAGGTGCCGCGATCCAGCGTCGCCACATCGCCCGGCGCCGCGACGGCTCCGAAGCTCAACAGCCACGCGGTGAATAAAAGAACAATGCGCAATGGGGTGTCTCCGTCACAAAACCCGGGAGGCACTATATCGCGGGTGGATCAAAAGAAAGATCAAAAGATCGCAGCCTGCGGCAGCTCCTACAGGTTCACGCCACAGACTCGAGGCCACTTCATGCCAGGCGCACACTGTAGGAGCTCTCGAGCCCCAGCGAGGCAGCGATCTTGTTCCATGACACCACCGATCACCTATTACGCTCATAGCTGGAGTCAACACCGACAACCCCCTAGAATCGCCCCCACGATTAAAGGAGACGACTTCATGCTGATGGTGATTTCCCCCGCCAAGACCCTCGATTACGAAACGCCGCCGGCGACCCAGCGCTTCACCCAGCCGCAATATCTCGACCACTCCCAGGAACTGATCCAGCAGTTGCGCGAGCTATCGCCGGCGCAGATCAGCGAGCTGATGCACGTCTCCGACAAGATCGGCGGGCTCAACGCCGCGCGTTTCGGCAGCTGGACGCCAGCGTTCACTCCGGAAAACGCCAAGCAGGCACTGCTCGCGTTCAAGGGTGACGTCTACACCGGTCTCGATGCGCAGTCCTTCAGCGAAGCGAATTTCGATTACGCGCAAAAACACCTGCGCATGCTTTCCGGCCTCTATGGCCTGCTGCGCCCGCTGGACTTGATGCAACCGTATCGTCTGGAAATGGGTACCAAACTGGCCAACGCACGTGGCAAGGATTTGTACGCGTTCTGGGGCACGCGCATCAGTGAATGGCTGAACGAAGCATTGGCCGAGCAAGGCGATGACCTGCTGCTCAACCTGGCGTCCAACGAGTACTTTTCGGCGGTCAAACGCACCGCGTTGAATGCGCGAATCATCAATGCCGATTTCAAGGATCTGAAAAACGGTCAGTACAAGATCATCAGCTTCTACGCAAAAAAGGCCCGTGGCCTGATGAGCCGTTTCGTGATCCAGGAAGGTATCAACGATCCAGCCCACCTCAAGCAGTTCGATGTTCAGGGTTATCGCTACAGTGCTGAACAATCCAAACCGGACAATCTGGTGTTTTTGCGCGATCACGCCCCCGAATAAAGCATGCCTATTGCACGACTCTTTCTATCGAGAGTCGTGCAGCTCGCACGATGTCAAAAATCCCTCGCTACATATCGCCATTTTTATGGCGCCATAAAATCAACAGCCTCTTTTTTAATATTAGTTTCACTCGACACTGATCATTTTTTTCAGTAGTGGCACCTAATTTTTTTCACTGTAGTGGCACAAAACTATCTAACGTGATTATTCGCCTGTTAATAAAGGTCGGAAACGAAGGTGCCATCAAATTGAGACTAGTGCCATCTTCGACAATATTTCAAGAAATTTCAGATTTCGCGATGAGTGGACAGGAACTTCGTCCAAATGCATAGCTCATACCACCGGTAACGATTCTCGCCGAGTTTGTACGAGATAACTTACGCAAGGCAGATAGTCATGTAACCAAGTTGTCACAGCAACTTGCCTAGATGACTAACTAGTCTGAAAGCAAACTGAAGGTCAGGAGATACGCACCATTAATATCCCCTGCAAGGCCATGGCCACGCCCCTATAAACGTGCTCGCCTGAGCACCCAACCGCTTGATTTACAAGGCTTCCACCTGACATCAAGCGCGTAAAAACGATTGCACCAAGGTCTTCACCAATGAAGATCGGCTGCATAACAGGGCATGCCATAACAACAAGGCCTGGTTGCGCACATCTTGAGTGCACTTATTTAGACACTCGGAACTTAGTATGCCTGCACACGGCATTGTTGCGCCTGTGCGTCGCACTTTCGAGTGCACTAACGAACGCTGAACACCATTAACTCCGGCCCTCTAGTGGCCTGATATATACAGAGGTAATTGCGATGCGCATCAGCATATTTGGTTTGGGTTACGTTGGCGCAGTGTGTGCCGGTTGCCTGTCTGCACGGGGCCATGACGTGGTTGGCGTCGATGTAGCCAAAGACAAGATCGACATGATCAACGCTGGCAAATCTCCCATTGTTGAGCCGGGTCTGGGCGAACTGTTGCAGCAAGGTATTCAGAACGGACGTCTGCGCGGTACGACCAACTTCGCCGAAGCGATTCGCGATACCGACCTGTCGATGATTTGCGTCGGCACGCCGAGCAAAAAGAACGGCGACCTGGAACTGAACTACATCGAGGCCGTGTGCCGCGAGATCGGTTTTGTTCTGCGTGACAAGACCACCCGCCACACCATCGTGGTGCGCAGCACCGTACTGCCGGGCACTGTCGCAAACGTTGTCATCCCGATCCTCGAAGACTGCTCCGGGAAAAAGGCTGGCGTCGATTTCGGCGTTGCGGTCAACCCTGAGTTCCTGCGTGAATCCACCGCGATCGCCGACTACGACCTGCCACCGATGACCGTTATCGGCGAGTTCGACAAGGCCTCGGGCGACGTTCTGCAATCGCTGTACGAAGAACTCGACGCACCGATCATCCGCAAGGACATCGCCGTTGCCGAAATGATCAAGTACACCTGCAACGTCTGGCACGCCACCAAAGTGACCTTCGCCAACGAGATCGGCAACATCGCCAAAGCGGTCGGCGTCGATGGCCGTGAAGTGATGGACGTCGTTTGCCAGGACAAGACCCTCAACCTGTCCCAGTACTACATGCGTCCAGGCTTCGCTTTCGGCGGTTCGTGCCTGCCGAAAGACGTCCGCGCCCTGACCTACCGCGCAGGTTCGCTGGACGTCGAAGCGCCACTGCTCAACTCGCTGATGCGCAGCAACGAATCGCAAGTGCAGAACGCCTTCGACATCGTTGAAAGCCACGACAAACGCAAAGTCGCCCTGCTCGGCTTGAGCTTCAAGGCCGGCACCGACGACCTGCGCGAAAGCCCGCTGGTGGAACTGGCTGAAATGCTGATCGGCAAGGGTTACGACCTGAGCATCTACGACAGCAACGTCGAGTACGCCCGTGTTCACGGCGCGAACAAGGACTACATCGAGTCGAAAATCCCGCACGTGTCGTCCCTGCTCAATTCGGACTTCGACTCGGTGATCGACAACTCCGACGTGATCATCCTCGGCAACCGCGACGAGAAGTTCCGTGCGCTGGCTCAGCAAGCACCGGACGGCAAACAGGTCATCGACCTGGTCGGCTTCATGGCCAAAGCCACCGACGCTGGCACCCGTACCGAAGGTATCTGCTGGTAAAGCAGCCCTAAGCGACAAGCCTCGAGCTGCAAGCCAAAGCGTTTCGCTTGCAGCTCGCAGCTTGCGGCTTGAAGCCTTCTCACCTTCGGATGACGGTCATGTCGAACAAGCTCAAACATTTTTTTCTGCAATCCGCCGGCTGGCTTTTTTATCTCAGTCTGCTGATGGGCCTGGCCTTGATGCTGCCCACGTCCACATTCGACTCCGAGTCGAAGGACTTCATTTTCCTGATTGGCGCCGTGGGTATCTGGCGCTACTCGATGGGTGCAACGCACTTTGTGCGCGGCATGATTTTTCTCTACATCGTCTACCCGCACCTGCGCCGTAAAGTGCGCAAGCTGGGCAAGGCGGCAGATCCGTCGCACGTGTACCTGATGGTCACCAGTTTCCGTATCGACGCGCTGACCACAGCGCAGGTCTACAGCTCGGTGATCCGCGAAGCGATCGACTGCGGACTGCCGACCACCATGGTCTGCTCCATCGTCGAAATGTCCGATGAGTTGCTGGTCAAAGCGCTGTGGGCGCGAATGAATCCGCCGGATCGAGTGAAACTCGACTTCGTGCGCATTCCCGGCACCGGCAAACGCGATGGCCTGGCCTACGGTTTCCGCGCCATCTCCCGTCACTTGCCGGACGACCGCGCGGTCGTCGCCGTGATCGATGGCGACACCGTGCTCGCCGAAGGCGTAGTGCGCAAAACCGTGCCGTGGTTCCAGCTGTTCGGCAACGTCGGCGGCCTGACCACCAACGAATTCTGCGAAGTGCGCGGCGGCTACATCATGAGCGAATGGCACAAGCTGCGTTTCGCCCAGCGCCACATCAACATGTGCTCGATGGCCCTGTCCAAACGCGTCCTGACCATGACCGGCCGGATGTCGGTATTCCGCGCCTCCGTGGTGACCAATCCGGACTTCATCGCCGATGTGGAAAGCGACTCGCTGCAACACTGGCGCCTGGGCCGCTTCAAGTTTCTGACCGGCGACGACAAGTCGAGCTGGTTCAGCCTGATGCGCCTTGGCTACGACACGTTCTACGTGCCGGACGCGGCGATCCACACCGTGGAACACCCGCCGGAAAAGAGCTTCATCAAGGCCAGCCGCAAACTGATGTTCCGCTGGTACGGCAACAACCTGCGCCAGAACTCGCGTGCGCTGGGCCTGGGTGTGAAACGCCTCGGCGCCTTCACCTCGGTGGTGCTGTTCGACCAGCGCGTGTCGATGTGGACGTCGCTGCTCGGCCTGACCGTGGCAATCATCGCCAGCTTCAAGTACGGCACCGCGTTCATCCTGGTGTACCTGCTGTGGATCGGCATCACCCGCCTGATTCTGACGCTGCTGTTGTCCTGCTCAGGGCACAAGATCGGCCCGGCTTACCCGGCGATTCTTTATTACAACCAGATCGTCGGTGCGTTGGTGAAGATCTACGTGTTCTTCCGCCTCGACCAACAATCCTGGACTCGCCAGCCCACTTCCCTGACCCGTGATCTCGCCAGCTTTCAACGTTGGTTCAACACTTGGTCGTCTCGGACCATGACCTTCTCCGCCGGCAGCATTTTCGTCGCCGTGCTGCTGATGATGGTCTGACCCGCCCCTATTGAATTAACAAGGAAATCGCCCCTATGAATACCGCCGTCAACGCCAACGTAGTGCATGAATCCGAAGCCCAGCGCCAGCACGCCCGAGTGAAAATCCCGGCCAAACTGCGTTTCTTCGGCCCCGACCGGACGCCGATGGAGGCGCGGGTCCTCGACCTGTCCGCCGGTGGCCTGGCGTTCAACGCCGGCCAACTGCCGCTGACTATCGGCGAGGTGTACAAGGCGCGTCTGCAATTCGTCATCGACAACCTTGGCCTGGCCATGGACGTCGAATTGCAAGTGCGTTCCTTTGACCGCCAGACCGGCCGCGCGGGTTGCCAGTTTCAGAACCTTGAGCCGCAGGATATTTCCACCCTGCGCCACCTGATCACTTCGCACCTGGCTGGCGACATCGTCAGCATGGGTGAAGTACTGGCGACCCTGCAGCGCGACAACTTCACCAAGGCGCGCAAGGTCAAGGACGGCGGCCACGGCATGACCCCGTTCGGGCGTCTGAAAGCCGTGACGTTCAGCGCCGGGATCTTCGCGGTCGGTCTGATCGCGGCGGGTTTCATTGCCAAATCGGTGTACGGCATGTACTTCGTCAGCCATGCACAGGCCGGTCTGGTCAGCGTGCCGGGCATGAACATCACCATGCCGCGTGACGGCACCGTGCAGAGCCTGATCAAGTCCGACGGCGTTGCGGCCAAAGGCGCGCCACTGGCGACCTTCAGCACCAGCATGCTCGACGTGCTCAAGGGCCACATGCAGGAAGATCAACTGTCGCCCGCCAAGGTTGAAGAACTGTTCGGCAAGCAAATGACCGGCACCCTCACCTCGCCGTGCGATTGCACCGTGGCCCAGCAACTGGTGGCTGACGGTCAATACGCGAGCAAGGGCGACGTGATCTTCCAACTGGTGCCGCGCAACACCGAGGCCAATGTGGAAGCACGCTTCTCCTATCGCCAGTTCGGCGACGTGCGTCCGGGCACCCCGGTGAGCTTCCAGATCGCCGGCGAAGACAAGATCCGCACCGGCAAGATCGTCAGCAGCACCAGCCTGAAAAGCGCCGACCTGTCCTCCGACATCCGCGTGCAGATCAAGCCTGACGAGTCGCTCGACAGCAGCCTCGCCGGCCGCCCGGTGGAAGTGAACAGCGACCGTGGCCCGAACCTGAACTGGCTGATCGACAAAGCCATGGCTGCCGGTCTTTAAGTCGAGGACATGCCTGTGACTATCACCAGTCTTTTCAGAACGCCACGATCCCTGTGGGAGCTGGCTTGCCAGCGATCGGATCAATGTGGTCCAGCTGAAACACCGAGTCGCCTGAATCGCTGGCAAGCCAGCTCCCACAAAGGATCAGTGTGTGCCTTGGCATTGGCAGTCAGTCTGGCCGGTTGCGCCGGCCTGCCCGATCAGCGTCTGGCCAACGAAGCGCTCAAGCGTGGCGATACCGCCACTGCTGCGCAGAATTATCAGCAACTGGCCGATCTGGGCTACAGCGAAGCGCAAGTGGGCCTCGCTGATATCCAGGTCGACAGCCGCGACCCTGCGCAAATGAAACAGGCCGAAGCGACTTATCGCGCAGCGGCCAGTGTTTCGCCGCGTGCTCAGGCACGTCTGGGTCGCTTGCTGGTGGCCAAGCCCGGTTCGACCGAAGCCGAGCACCACGAAGCCGAAACCCTGCTGAAAAAAGCCGCCGCCAATGGCGAAGGCAACACGTTGATCCCGCTGGCGATGCTCTACCTGCAATACCCGCACAGCTTCCCGAACATCAACGCTCAGCAGCAGATCGATCAGTGGCGCAAATCCGGCTACCCGGAAGCAGGTCTGGCGCAGGTGCTGCTGTATCGCACCCAGGGCACTTACGACCAGCATCTGGATGACGTGGAAAAAATCTGCAAAGCCGCGCTCAACACCACCGACATCTGCTACGTCGAACTGGCCACGGTCTATCAGAAACGTGCCCAGCCAGAACAACAGGCCGAGCTGATCAAGCAAATGCAGGCCGCTTACAGCCGTGGCACCGTCACTGCGCAGCGCGTCGATTCGGTTGCCCGTGTACTGGCCGATTCGACTCTGGGCAAGACTGACGAAAAAACCGCGCAGTCGCTGCTTGAGCCAATCGCTCCGGGCTACCCGGCGTCGTGGGTCACCCTCGCGCAATTGCTTTACGACTTCCCCGAACTGGGCGACGTCGACCAAATGATGAAGTACCTGGACAACGGCCGAGCCGCCGACCAGCCACGCGCCGAACTGTTGCTGGGCAAGCTCTACTACGAAGGCAAAGTGGTTCCGGCCGATGCGAAGGTCGCCGAAGAACATTTCCAGAAAGCCGTCGGCCGCGAAGTCGCCGCCGACTATTACCTCGGCCAGATCTATCGCCGTGGTTACCTGGGCAAGGTTTACCCGCAGAAGGCTCTCGACCATCTGCTGACCGCTGCGCGCAACGGCCAGAACAGCGCCGACTTCGCCATCGCCCAACTGTTCTCCCAAGGCAAAGGCACCAAGCCCGACCCGCTCAACGCGTATGTCTTCAGCCAACTGGCCAAGGCACAAAACACCCCGCAAGCCGATGAACTGGCGACCACCATCGCTGCCCAATTGCCGCCCGAGCGTCTGGCCGAAGCCCAGCGCCTGCTGCAACAGGAACAGGCCAGCCGTGGCGCCCTGAACCCGAACACGCTGCAACTGCACGCCCTGCAAGAAGAAGACGGCGAGGAAAAACTATGAAGCTCAATCCATTCGTGAAGGCCGGCATTGGCCTCACATTCGCGCTGATCTGGTCTTGCCCGACACTGGCCGCGATGACTGAAAGCAAGAACTTCGGCCTGGAAGTGAAGATCACCGGCCAGTCCGAAGACGACCGTGACCTCGGTACCGCCAGCGGCGGCGACGTCAACGGTGTCGGCCTTGACCTGCGTCCGTGGGTCTACGGCGAGAGCGGCGCGTGGAGCGCCTACGCCATGGGCCAAGCGGTGACCTCGACCGACATCATCGAGACCGACACCCTGCAGCAGTCCGACAGCGACGGCACCCAGACCACCGACAACGGTGATCGCAAGACCAAGAAAAACTACCTGGCGATGCGCGAATTCTGGGTCGGCTACAGCGGCCTCACGCCTTACCCGGGCGAGATGCTCAAGCTCGGTCGCCAGCGCCTGCGCAATGACGACGGCCAATGGCGCGACACCAACATCGAAGCGCTGAACTGGACCTTCGACACCACCCTGTTGCGTGCCAACGCCGGTGTTGCCGAACGCTTCAGCGAGTACCGCACTGACCTCAAAGAGTTGGCGCCGAAAGACAAGGATCGCCTCCACGCCTACGCCGATGCCGCTTACCAGTGGACACCGGGCAACTGGGTCGGGATTCGCGGTCACCATACTCACGATGACGGCAAACTCGACTATCCAGAACCCGGCGTTGCCGGCGATTCGCTGGACAAGAAAGAGAATGGCGACATCAGCTGGATCGGCCTGACCGCCGACAGCGACGCCTACAACTGGCGCAACACCAACACCGTCAACTACTGGGGCAGCATCACCGGCATGAGCGGCGACCGCGACACGGTCAACGCGTTGAATGCCGATGGCAGCCGCCCGACGCAAGCCAAACGCAGCGATGACGTCAACGGCTGGGCCACTGACATCGGTGTGCGTCTGCGCCTCGATCCGCAATGGCAAGTCGGTGCCGCGTATGCCCGCGCCAGCGCCGATTACGAACAGACCGGTCTGGAAAGCAACCGCTCGAACTACACCGGTACACGTTCACGCGTTCACCGTTTCGGCGAAGCGTTCCGTGGCGAAATGAACAACATGCAGACCGCTACGTTGTTCGGCTCGTGGATGCTCAACGACGAGTACGACGCCAGCCTGATCTACCACAAATTCTGGCGCGTCGACGGCAACAAGCCAGTCGGCAGCAACGGTATCAACGCCGTCGAGAACAACACCGACGACGTCACCGGCGCAATCTTGTCCAGCACCTCGTTGCCGCTTGAAGACGGCAACAAGGACATGGGTCAGGAGATGGATCTGGTCGTCACCAAGTACTTCAAGCAAGGCCTGTTGCCGGCCGCATTGAGCCAGTCGATCGATGAGCCTTCGGCCCTGGTGCGTTTCCGTGGCGGCGTGTTCAAGCCGGGCGATGCCTACGGCAAGCAGGTTGATTCGTACATGCACCGCGCGTTCATCGACGTGATCTGGCGCTTCTGATGCCAACCGCCAAGGGAGTGCCCGACATGAACAGTGCCCGCAAAGGCTCACTCAGCCTGCTGGCCGGCGCGATGCTGCTGGCCTCGGCAGGCGCCTTCGCCAGCGTGGAGCCGGCGAAGCCAGCGACCACGGCGAAAGAGCTGCAACAAGCCAAGACCTACACCGTCAGCAGCGCACCGACCGAGGCGCTGAACCTGGCCGCGCCGACACTGCCGGACATCTCCGGCTACACCGCCGAAGCCGCCGCCGCGAAGATCGTTCGCAGCAAGGCGGGCAAGGTCAGTGTGCGCCGGATGATGCAGGAAGACGCTCTGAAGGACTTCATCGGCGGCGACAACAAGATGGCCGAGTGGGTGGTGCGTCAGCACGGTATTCCGCAGGCGATCTTCGTCGACGACGGCTACATGAACCTCAAGGATCTGGCGAAGAAACTGCCCAAACAGTACTTCAGCGAAACCTCGCCGGGCGTGTACCTGGCGAAGTTGCCGATCGTGGTTGGCCGCAAGGGCATCCTCGAAATCGACGGCCAGACTCAGGAGTTGCGCCTGTCCCAAGAGGCCGGTTCGTTCCTGGTCAACGACGGTCAGCTGTTCGTGCGTGATACCAAAATCACTGGCTGGCGCGAGAAGGAAAACGGCCCGGCAACCTTCCGTTCGCCGAAAGAATTCCGCCCGTTCCTGCTCGCCTGGGGTGGCACCGAGACTTACATCGTCAACAGCAAGATGGCCAGCTTCGGCTACGCCAACAGTAAGTCGTACGGCGTGAGTATTTCCCAGTACACACCCAACATGGCCAAGGTCCTCAAGCGCGCCGAGCCGACTGGCTGGATCGTCGGTTCCGAGTTCTCGGACATGTGGTACGGCTTCTACTGCTACGAGACCCGCGACTTCGTGGTCAAGGGCAACACCTACAAAGACAACATCGTCTACGGCATCGACCCACACGACCGTTCTCACGGCCTGATCATTGCCGAGAACACCGTTTACGGTACGAAGAAGAAGCACGGGATCATCATTTCCCGTGAAGTGAACGACAGCTTCATCTTCAACAACAAAAGCTACGACAACAAACTCTCGGGCCTGGTGATCGACCGTAACAGCGTCAACAACATCATTGCCTACAACGAGATTTACAAGAACCACACCGACGGCATCACCCTCTACGAGTCTGCCGACAATCTGCTGTGGGGCAACAAGGTCATCAGCAACAAGCGCCACGGCATCCGCATTCGTAACAGCGTGAACATCCGCCTCTACGAAAACATCGCCATGGCCAACGGTCTGACCGGCGTCTACGGCCACATCAAAGACCTGACCGACACCGACCGCGACATCAAGCTCGATCCGTTCGATGCGCAGGTATCGCTGATCGTGGTCGGCGGTGAACTGGCGGCCAATGGCAGTGGTCCGCTGTCGATCGACTCGCCATTGAGTGTTGAGCTGTATCGCGTATCGATGCTGGCGCCGACCAAATCCAGCGGCATCAGCTTCAACGGCATCCTCGGCGAGCGCCAGGATGAAATTCTTGACCTGCTGGTGCGCCAGCAGAAAGCCGTGCTGATCGACCCTGTCGAACGCCAGACCGAAATGCAGGACTGAGGATAATTTTATGCACCCACACTTGATCAAATTACTCAGCCTGTCGGCCCTGACCATGGGCATTCTGGCGGCCAGCAATGGCGCCCGCGCAGATGAAGCCAGCGCCGTCACACCGCCCAGGTTCACCGCTGATCCGTGCTGCAACCTGTGCCCGGAAGCGCATGACGCGAAGAATTACACCACGCGCTATCAGCAGAACTTCACCACGCTGGTACAGGCGCAAGGCGACTGGTTGTTCCGTACCCAGGAAGACCTGCGCACCGAGTTCAACACCACCCCGGCCGGCTACAAACGCATGCAGCAACTGCACGATGCGTTCAAGAGCAAAGGCGTCGAGCTGGTGATTGTCTATCAGCCGACCCGTGGTCTGGTGAACCGCAACAAGCTCAACCCGCAGGAAAAAGCCGCGTTCGATTACGAGAAAGCGTTGGGCAACTACAAGACCATGCTCGGCCGTTTCGCCAAGATGGGTTACGTGGTGCCGGACTTGTCGCCGCTGACCAACGAATCGCTGCCAGACACCCTGCCCGCCCACGATTTCTACTTCCGTGGCGACCAGCACTGGACGCCATACGGCGCGCAGCGCACGGCGAAAATCGTCGCCGAGAAGGTCAAGCAGATCCCGGCCTTCGCCGACATTCCCAAGCGTGAGTTCGAGACCAAGAAGTCCGGGCGCATGGGCAAGACCGGCACCCTGCACAACATGGCCGGGCAACTGTGCGGCACCAGTTACGCGATCCAGTACATGGACCAGTTCACCACCGAGCCGAAAGGCGAAGCGGGCGACGGCGACCTGTTCGGTGATTCCGGCAACCCGCAAATCACCCTGGTCGGCACCTCGCACAGTGGCAAAAACTACAACTTTGCCGGTTTCCTCGAAGAGTCGATCGGCGCCGACATCCTCAACGTCGCGTTCCCGGGCGGTGGTCTGGAAGGCTCGATGTTGCAGTACCTGGGCAGCGACGAGTTCCAGAAAACCCCGCCGAAAATTCTCATCTGGGAATTCTCGCCGCTGTATCGCCTCGACCAGGAAACCATCTACCGCCAGATGATGGCGCTGCTCGACAACGGCTGCGAAGGCAAAGATGCACAGATGACCGGCAGCGCCACACTGAAGCCGGGCAGCAAGCAAGAACTAATGGTCAACAGCAAGAACCTGAACCTGCAGAACAGCAGCCATCAGGTCGACATTCGCTTCGCCGACACCTCGGTGAAAACCCTGCAAGCCACCCTCTGGTACATGAACGGTCGCCACGAGGACATCAAGATCGAGAAGCCGGAAACCTCCGACACCGACGGTCGTTTCGCCTTTGAGTTGCGCACGGACGAAGACTGGGCCTCGCAAAACCTGCTGGCAGTCGAAGTTCAGGGCCCGGAAGCGGGCGCCGCGCCACAGAAAGTCGAAGCGAAAATCTGCAAACGCAACGTATTCCCGGGCGCTGGGCAACAAACCGCTCAGGCCGGGCAATGAGGTCTGCTATGCGAAATCCGAAATTGAAAACTCTTTTAGCGCCGACGCTGCTCGGGCTGGCGATCTTCGCCGGCACCGCGCAGGCCGCCGCGCCGCTGCGTCCACCTCAGGGCTATTTCGCCCCTGTGGATAAATTCAAGACTGGCGACAAAAGCGAAGGCTGCGATGCAATGCCGACGCCGTACACCGGCGCGCTGCAATTTCGCAGCAAATACGAAGGCTCGGACAAGGCCCGTTCGACCCTGAACGTGCAGTCGGAAAAAGCCTTCCGCGACACCACCAAAGACATCACCACGCTGGAACGCGGCACCGCCAAACGCGTGATGCAATTCATGCGTGACGGTCGCCCGGAGCAGCTCGAATGCACGCTCAACTGGCTGACCGCTTGGGCCAAGGCTGACGCCTTGATGTCGAAAGACTTCAACCACACCGGCAAGTCGATGCGCAAATGGGCGCTGGGCAGCATGGCCTCTTCGTACATTCGCCTGAAATTCTCCGACTCGCATCCGCTGGCTCAACACCAGCAGCAAGCGCAGTTGATCGAGGCATGGTTCAGCAAAATGGCCGACCAGGTCGTCAGCGATTGGGACAACCTGCCGCTGGAAAAAACCAACAACCATTCGTACTGGGCGGCGTGGTCGGTGATGGCGACGTCCATCGCCACCAACCGTCGCGACCTGTTTGACTGGGCGGTGAAGGAATACAAGGTCGGCGTGAATCAGGTCGACGCCGACGGTTTCCTGCCCAACGAACTCAAGCGCCAGCAACGCGCCCTCGCCTACCACAACTACGCCCTGCCGCCGCTGGCGATGATCGCCAGTTTTGCGCAGGTCAATGGTGTCGATCTGCGTCAAGAAAACAACAGTGCGCTGAAACGTCTGGGTGATCGGGTGCTGTCGGGTGTGAAAGACCCGGATGAATTCGAGAAGAAGAACGGCAAAGAGCAAGACATGGACGACCTCAAGGTCGACTCCAAATTCGCCTGGCTCGAACCGTTCTGCACCCTCTACACCTGCCCGGCCGATGTGATCGAGAAGAAGCACGGCATGCAACCGTTCAAGACCTTCCGCCTTGGCGGGGATCTGACCAAGGTCTACGACCCGTCCCACGAAAAGGGCGACAAGGGCTCCTAGGCCAAACACAAAACCCTGTAGGAGCTGCCGAAGGCTGCGATCTTTTGATCCTGTTTTTTAAAGATCCAGATCAAAAGATCGCAGCCTCCGGCAGCTCCTACAGGGGGTAGGTATCAGGTTTGAGATTTGAGTTGGCCCTCCGGTTTTTCGGTGGGGGGTTTGGGGGGGCTTTGGCCCTTGACTGTTGGTTAAAACTGGAGAGATCGGGATGGTATTTTCATCCAACGTGTTCCTGTTTCTGTTCTTGCCGATCTTTCTCGGCATGTACTACCTGAGCGGGATTCGTTATCGCAATCTGCTGCTGCTACTCGCCAGCTACGTGTTCTATGCGTGGTGGCGAGTGGACTTCCTGGCGCTGTTCGCTGCCGTCACGTTGTGGAACTACTGGATCGGCCTGAAAGTCGGTGCTGCCGGCGTGCGGACCAAACCGGCGCAACGCTGGCTGTTGCTCGGCGTGGCAGTGGATCTGTGCATCCTCGGCTACTTCAAGTACGCCAACTTCGGCGTCGACAGCATCAACGCGATGATGACCTCGGTCGGCCTGTCGCCGTTCATCCTGACCCACGTGCTATTGCCGATCGGTATCTCGTTCTACATTTTCGAGTCGATCAGCTACATCATCGACGTGTATCGCGGTGACACCCCAGCGACGCGCAACCTGATCGACTTCGCGGCATTCGTGGCGATCTTCCCGCACCTGATCGCCGGCCCGGTTCTGCGTTTCCGTGACCTCGCCGATCAGTTCAACAACCGTACGCACACCCTCGACAAGTTCTCCGAGGGCTGCACGCGGTTCATGCAGGGTTTCATCAAGAAGGTCTTCATCGCCGACACCCTGGCGGTAGTTGCCGACCATTGCTTCGCCCTGCAAAACCCGACCACGGGCGATGCCTGGCTGGGTGCGCTGGCGTATACCGCGCAACTGTATTTCGACTTCTCCGGTTACAGCGACATGGCGATTGGTCTGGGCTTGATGATGGGTTTTCGCTTCATGGAAAACTTCAAGCAGCCGTACATCAGTCAGTCGATCACCGAGTTCTGGCGTCGCTGGCACATCAGCCTGTCCACCTGGCTGCGTGACTACCTGTACATCACCCTTGGCGGTAACCGTAAAGGTACGTTGATGACCTATCGCAACCTGTTCCTGACCATGCTTCTGGGTGGTCTGTGGCACGGCGCGAACATCACCTACATCGTCTGGGGCGCCTGGCACGGCATGTGGCTGGCCATCGAGAAAGCGCTGGGCCTGAACACCTCGCCACGCAGTCTCAACCCGATCCGCTGGGCACTGACTTTCCTGCTGGTGGTGATGGGCTGGGTGATCTTCCGCGCAGAGAACCTGCACGTTGCCGGTCGCATGTACGGCGCGATGTTCAGCTTCGGCGAATGGTCGCTGTCGGAACTCAATCAGGCCAGCCTCACCGGTCTGCAAGTGGCAACTCTGGTGGTGGCGTACGTGACGCTGGCGTTCTTCGGCCTGCGTGATCTGTACACCAATCAGCCACCGGTCAAGGCCAAACCTGAAGTCAACGTCGAGGCCGACGGCCCTGCCACTGCCACTCCAGGAATGATCAAAGCGGTGCCCGGCGACAACCCGGCAAGCATCCACGAGCCTGGCTACACCGTCGGCGTCGAAGCCCAGGTGCAACCGGCCTACTGGACTGCTGACTGGTCGCGCTACGCAATGCGCGCCGTGATTCTGCTGCTGTTCATTGCCTCGATTCTCAAACTCTCGGCGCAAAGCTTCTCGCCGTTCCTTTACTTCCAGTTCTGAGGGATCTGACATGACCCGCTCATTACGCATCTTCTACATCGCCCTGTTCCTGGTGACCTTGCTGGTGCTCGGTCTGTGGTCGGTTCGCAGCTTCTTCGGCTTCAGCACCAACGCCGACGCGACGGTGCTCAACGGCCGCTGGACCAAGGCTGTGGAAACCCATTACGACGAAGAGTTTCCGATCAAGCGTCTGGGCACCAACCTCTGGGCCGCGCTGGATTTCAAACTGTTCAACGAAGGTCGTCCGGGCGTCGTGCTCGGTCGCGATCAGTGGTTGTACAGCGATGAGGAATTCAACCCGATCGTTAACGAAGAGCTGAACCTGCAAGGCAACTACGCGCTGGTTGAAGGCGTGCGCCAGACCCTGAAAGACAAAGGCGTGAAACTGGTGATGGCGATCGTGCCGGCCAAGGTTCGTCTGTACCCGGAGCACCTGGGTGAAGTGAAACCGGCGAGCATTCACGCCAACCTTTACGAGGACTTCCACGCACGGGTTGCGGCGGACAAGATCCTTGCGCCCGATCTGCTCAAGCCATTGCAACAAGCCAAGCAGAACGGTCAGCAAGTGTTCCTGCGCACCGACACTCACTGGACGCCAGAGGGTGCCGAAGTTGCCGCCAATACCCTGGCCAAGACCATCGCCGACAAGTTCCCGCTCAGCGGCGAGCCTCAGCGTTTCGTCACCACGCCAGCGGAAAAGGTCACGCACAAGGGCGATCTGCGTCTGTTCCTGCCGCTTGATCCGCTGTTCGAAAACCTGATGCCGGCGCAAGAGCCGCTGCAAAAGCGCAACACCGTAGCCGCTGGCGAGCAACCTGGCGGTGACGACGCACTGTTCGCCAACAGCGAAGTGCCGGTCGCGCTGATCGGTACCAGCTACAGCGCCAACCCGAACTGGAACTTCGTCGGTGCGCTGAAACAAGCGCTGCACAGCGACGTCGTGAGCTACGCCGAAGACGGCCACGGCCCGATCCTGCCGATGCTCAGCTACCTCAAAAGCGATGACTTCAAGAACAGCCCGCCACAGGTGCTGATCTGGGAGTTTCCTGAACGTTATCTGCCTGTGAACAACGAAATCGGTGACGCCGACCCGCAGTGGGTCGCAGAGCTTAAACAAGCCGGCGCACGCCAACAAAACGTAGCTGCAAACACTAAATCCGAGACGCCCGACCGGGCGCAAAACTGAAAGAGAGGTACACCATGACTTTCACTACTACTCCTCGCCGTCTCGCTAAAAGCTTCGCTCTGGTTGCTGGCCTCAGCGTGCTTTCCGTACCCGCCTTCGCTGGTGGCGATGCTGCCCTTTACGGCCCTACGGCGCCAAAAGGTTCGAGCTTCGTGCGCATCTATAACGCCAGCAACGCTGAAGTCAGCGCCACCGTTGGCAGCACCAACCTGAGCGATGTTGCGCCACTGGCCAGCAGCGACTTCAGCTTCATGCCGGGCGGCGACTACAGCGCCAAGGTCGGCAGCCAGACCCTGCCGGTAAAACTCGCCGGTGATCACTACTACACACTGGTCAACAACGCTTCCGGCGCGCCGCAACTGATCGAAGAGCCGCCGTTCAAGAACAAGCAGAAATCCCTGGTGCGCGTGCAGAACCTCAGCGACAAGCCGCTGACCCTGAAGACTGCCGACGGCAAGACTGAAGTGGTCAAAACCGTGGCTGCCAAGGGCCGTGGCGAACGTGAAATCAACCCGGTGAAAGTCAGCCTGGCGCTGTACGAAGGCGACAAGAAAGTCGGCGACGTGAAGCCGGTTGCCCTGGAACGCGGTGAAGCAGCGGTGCTGTACGTCACCGGTTCCGGCAGCAGCCTGTCGCCAGTCTGGGTGAAACGCCCGGTGTCGACGCGCTAATCAATTTCCCACAGAGACGCTGACCTCTGTAGGAGCTGCCGCAGGCTGCGATCTTTTGACTTTGCTTTTGCAGATCAAGATCAACAGATCGCAGCCTTCGGCAGCTCCTACAGGGAATGGCGGCGGTCTCTGGGTACGAAACAAAAACAAGAGTGAAACGACACAGCGTTCGTGGCTCTAACCCAATCGATTTTATGGAGTAAACAATATGATTCCGGTGATCTTGTCAGGTGGTAGCGGCTCACGTCTTTGGCCGCTTTCGCGTAAGCAGTTCCCTAAGCAATTCCTCGCCCTGACCGGCGAACACACCTTGTTCCAGCAAACCCTGGAACGCCTGGTGTTCGAAGGCATGGACACCCCGATCGTGGTCTGCAACAAAGATCACCGCTTCATCGTCAACGAGCAGTTGGCCAACCGCAAACTCGAATGCCAGCGCATCCTGATGGAACCGTTTGGCCGCAACACCGCGCCAGCCGTGGCGCTGACCGCGATGATGCTGGTCAATGAAGGCCGTGACGAACTGATGCTGGTGCTGCCCGCCGACCACGTACTGGAAGACCAGAAAGCCCTGCAACGAGCATTGGCCCTGGCCACCGTGGCTGCCGAAAACGGCGAAATGGTGTTGTTCGGCGTGCCGGCGACCAAACCGGAAACCGGTTACGGCTACATCAAATCCACCGCTGATTCGCTGCTGCCCGAAGGCGTCAGCCGCGTTTCGCACTTTGTCGAAAAACCAGACGTCAAACGCGCCACCGAATACGTGCAATCCGGCGGTTACTTCTGGAACAGCGGCATGTTCCTGTTCCGCGCCAGCCGCTTCCTCGAAGAGCTGAAAAAGCACGACCCGGACATCTACGACACCTGCCTGCTGACCCTTGAGCGCAGCGAGCATGACGCCGACACCGTCACGCTGGACGAAGCGACTTTCGCCTGCTGCCCGGACAATTCCATCGACTACTCAGTGATGGAAAAAACCCAGCGTGCCTGCGTCGTGCCACTGAGCGCGGGCTGGAGCGATGTCGGTTGCTGGTCGTCGCTGTGGGAAGTCAACGAGAAAGACGCCAATGGCAACGTCACCAAAGGTGATGTGGTGATTCAGGACAGCAAGAACTGCATGATCCACGGCAACGGCAAACTGGTGTCGGTGATCGGCCTGGAAAACATCGTCGTGGTCGAAACCAAGGACGCGATGATGATTGCCCACAAGGACAAGGTCCAGGGCGTCAAGCAGATGGTCAACACCCTCAACGAACAGGGCCGCAGCGAAACCCAGAACCACTGCGAAGTCTATCGTCCGTGGGGTTCCTACGACTCGGTGGACATGGGCGGGCGTTTCCAGGTCAAGCACATCTCGGTCAAACCGGGCGCGTGCCTGTCGCTGCAAATGCACCACCACCGCGCCGAACACTGGATCGTGGTCAGCGGCACCGCCGAAGTGACCTGCGATGACAACGTGTTCCTGCTGTGCGAGAACCAGTCGACCTACATCCCGATCGCGTCGGTGCATCGCCTGCGCAACCCGGGCAAGATCCCGCTGGAAATCATCGAAGTGCAATCGGGTTCGTACCTGGGCGAAGACGATATCGAGCGCTTTGAAGATATCTACGGTCGTTCCACTCCGATCGAGCGCGGCGTGTCGGTGAAAACCATCGCGCAGTAACGCTCAGTAAGACAAGAAGCCCTCGCCCAGCCCGTTGCGTTCCCTATCCGCAGCGGGTTGGGTGGGGGTTTTTATTGGCTCAGTGGAATGGTTTCCAAGAACCCGTTCCTCCTTCGCTATAGCTCACAATAAATGCACTCGGAATCGGGTTGATGAAAGTCATTTCGGATGTAGTACCCGGAATCATTGCCACAAAATCGGATTCTTCCACCGTTGTCGCACTCATCAAGAGCCGAGTATCCATACGTCTATTCGGGTTAAACGACATGGGTGCCGCAAGTCCCAAGGTTGAATCGTTGATCGCTCGCTCTTCCAGTCCAGGTATTTCCATCCGGTAGAGGTAGCGGCGCTGACCAGCGTAGCCACCGGATTGGTCATCTATGCCTGTCGAGACATAACGTGGGTTACTAAACCCGACATGTGTGCGGGCATGTCCATTCCATCCCTGCTTAGTGACGTCATTGCGAAAAATTTGCTTGTAGTCTTTTCTAGGCTCCTTCGGGAAAAAACCGCCCGCGCTTCGGATATCGTCGGGAGAACGATTATCCGACCTCATGACTATCACCGCGCCTGTCGAACTAATCATCAATTCATGGTGGCCAATCGTCCTTCTGCTGCTCGCGTAGGATGGCAGTGGGCCTGACGTTTGCGTGCTTCTACCCACATCAACCTGCGGATTGGGTGGACGAGGTGTCACGTTTTCCTTTTCGGCAGACATATTTTTAATCGGTGGAATGGGCATAGCTGAACGGATCGGAGTCGGGAATGCAGTCGGCCGTGGTGGCACTTGGGGACGGCCAGGAGTCGGGAATGCATTGGGCCTTGGGGGGATCGGAGGACGCGCGGACGAAGGACCATTGGTCCGGCTTGAACCAACTCCCGTTAAATTGCTCGTAGCAACAAGTCCATTTTTGTCGATCAGCGATATTGGATTGTTGACCACCATCCGGAAAAGATTGAGGCCATCTATAGCCTCTGCCGGATCGGGATTCAGCCACCGCTGCAACCACGGCATGTAATAGCGACAACCGTAATAGTAAAGTCCGGTGGCATCGCGCTCCTTACCCGAATAACGGATGGTTTTGTGACTGACTTCGCTGTCCTTGCTCCATGCCGTCTCGCCAAAAGGATAAAAGCTTTCCTGACTGATGATGCGGGCATCCTCGCCCAGCTCCAGACTGGTTGATCCCAAATGATCGGTGATGGTGTACCGGTAGTGGTCGTTGGAACCGGTCGGCGGCGCACTGTCCCAATGCAAAACCCGCACGCTGTTGAGGCCGCCTCCGGCAATGATTACGTGCAGCTGTCTGCCAGTTGCCGTGTCGTCGCGCAATTCCAACCCGGGTAGATAGCGCACCTCGTCAACAATGCCACGGGCGTTTGTCTGCGATGAGCGCATCTTGCGTACACGCTGTTCGTCACCGTCATAAACATATTGCTCAAGGTCATTGAGTCCACTGGCCCGCTCGACCGGCGTGACTAATTGCAGCTGATTACGCAGATTCCACGTCAACGAACGCCCCGCCTCCAGCGCCCGCAAATTTCCACGGGAATCAAACGTCGCAGCGATCTCCTCTTCAGTGGGCGGTACGTCGTCGCGAAAAGGCAGGCAGCGATTGCTGAACCGCGCGGCTTTAAGCTTTCGTCCGCTGCGCGCGCCCACATGCGTCAGCTCCAGCAGATTGCCGGATTCATCGTAGCGATAGCTCTGTCGATAATTACTCAACGCCGCCGGATCATTGCGGTCCAGAGACTCTGGCCCCTGACTGGCAGCCCCCGCCTCCCATCCGGTTGCCTCGCTCAATTGGTAGAGGCTGTCGTAGGTAAACCGGCTGACCGGATCGATGCGCTGATTGGCAAAGTAGCGAATCGGCAGTGCCTTGTCCTCGATGCTCAGCACATTGCCAATCCGGTCGTATTCGTAGCGAAGAAGCTGTAAGTCTTCACCGCTGCCCTTCTTCGCCTGACGTTCCAGCAAACGGCCGTCCTCGGGGCGATAGGTTAATGTCGTCCGCACCCCGTTGCCTGCCAACTCCTGGGTGACTTGCCCGTCAGCGTTGTAGCGAATGTCACTGACCAGTACCTGCGCTTCGGACTGATGTTTCAGTTGCAGATGGCTGGCACGCAAGCGGCCATCAAGGGTGAAGTCGCTGCCCTGCCGATTGCCCCGCGCATCGACCTGTTCGATCACCTGCCCCTGTGGCCCGAAACGCCATTGGGTCGTTGCGCCCTCGCCGGGCTCCAGCAACCGCGCACGTTGATCAATCGGCTCGGGCCAATCCGGGGTGACGGAATCCAGGGTGAAATGCCGGGTGTTTTCGCTGCATTGGCCGCTGAACGCAAAGGTTTCAAACAACACACTGCCCGCCGGATCATCATGGCGAATCAACTGGCCGAGCTGGTTGCGGGTCGGGTCAGCCGTATCGGCCTCGCCATACATGAAACGCTCGACGCATAGCCGAGGTTGCGATTCACCTTCTTCAAACACCGCCAACGGGCGCAGCAGCGGGTCGTGTTGTATTTCGCGACGAGTGCCACGACTGTCCCAATCGAACAGCACTTGCCCACCGCCCCCATGCAAGGCGATCTGTATGCCGGCATCGACGCTGTCCGAGCGCAGCACCTGGCCGTTCAGCGAATAAACCGAGGTCAGATTGGCCGGAGTCTGCGGATCGCTGATTTGCAGCGCCCACAAACGTGGATCCCACTGGGCGACGGCGCGCCCGGCTACGTCATGCCGAGTGCGGTTGACGCGGGTTTGAACCGGTTCAACGACCTCGGTGCGCCAATAGTCGACCGTACGAACCGGCAATCCACGCGGGTCGTTTGCCGAAAGCGTCGGTGTTCTGCTGTGCACGCTCATCATTTCTGCTTCGCACGGTAGCGACGTCCTTTTCGTCTGTCGGCATCAAAGCAGTCGGGCGGCACGAATGCCTACTGTCAGAAATTACAGTTCCGACCAACGGTGCATTCGCTTGCGCAACGAATGTCTATTGGGGCGTCCCTTCGGTAGGATGGTGCTCACGAGTTAAAGGAGCGTTCAAACATGTTCATCGGCGTCTTGCTGGTCATCACCTGGTTGATCCTGTTGCTGCGCTATCCGGCCAAGGCGTTACCGGTTTCGGTCGCAGCGGCCGTCGGCCTCGCACTGGTGGCGATGTGGGTGGTGTGGCTGGACAACCGCGAGGTCAAGCAACTGGCACGCCTGGAACTACGCATCAGCTATGCGCCCGAACAATGCCCGGCAGATCGACCGCTGCAACTGAAGATGAACAACGGCAACGACGTGCCACTGACCGAACTGCGCTGGCGCATCGCGGCCTATGCACCGGGCGACACCGTCAATCTGGCCGATAACCAATACACTGCCCCGCGTTACCGTGGCCCCGGCGAGTTGCAGGCTGGCGGCAGTTGGGAAGATTGCCTGCCGATGCCGCCGCTGCGGCCCGGTTATCGCCCACAAACCCTGGAGTTTCGCGCCGAGCGATTGCAGGGTAGTTTCTCCGACTGACCCCTCCCCCACCGTTTTTTTTGCACAAGGAATGCGCCATGCCCGTTGCGTTGATTACCGGTTGTTCGAGCGGCATCGGCCGCGCCCTGGCCGACGCTTTCAAGAACGCCGGTTTCGAAGTCTGGGCCACTGCGCGCAAGGCTGAAGATGTCGCCGCGCTGGCCTCAGCCGGGTTTATTACGGTGCAGCTCGACGTCAATGACGGCGTGGCACTGGAGCAACTTGGCGTGCGAATCAATCAGCAACACGGCGGCCTCGATGTGCTGATCAACAACGCCGGTTATGGCGCTATGGGCCCGCTGCTCGACGGCGGCGTGCCCGCCATGCAGCGTCAGTTCGAAACCAACGTATTCTCGATTGTCGGCGTCACCCGTGCGCTGTTCCCGGTGCTGCGTCGGGGCAAAGGCCTGGTGGTGAATATCGGCAGCGTTTCCGGGGTTTTGGTTACGCCGTTCGCCGGCGCCTACTGTGCCTCGAAAGCCGCCGTACATGCCTTGAGCGACGCGTTGCGTATGGAGCTGGCACCGTTCGGCATCCGCGTGATGGAAGTCCAGCCCGGGGCGATTCAGTCGAGCTTTGCAAAGAACGCCGGGCACGAGGCCGAGCAGTTGATCAACGAGCAATCGCCATGGTTTCCCTTGCGTGAAGGCATTCGGGCGCGGGCCAAGGCCTCGCAGGACAAGCCGACACCGGCCCGAGACTTTGCTGCTGAACTGCTTAAAGCCGTGCAGCAGAGCAAACCACCACGGCTGATCCGCATCGGCAATGGCAGCCGGGCGTTGCCGTTGTTGGCAGCACTGTTGCCCAAAGGGTTGCTGGAATCGACGTTGATGAAGCGGTTCGGCTTGCGTGGGCAACTCTAAGACCGGGTTGACCTCATCGCGGGCAAGCCCGCTCCCACAGGTTTTTCGGTGTACTCGAAAACCCAAAATGCTACATAACCTGTGGGAGCGAGCTTGCTCGCGATTGGGCCGGAGCAATCACCGCAAAATCTCAACCCCAGCCTTTCATGAAATCAATGAACGCCCGCACCTTCAGCGGCAAATGCCGGGTGTCCGGGTACAGCGCGTACACGCCTTGCTGGGCAAAACGGTAGTCCGCCAACAAGTGCTGTAACCGTCCGGCGTCGAGATCTTCCTGGATCAGCCACTGCGGCAGAATGGCCACGCCCTGCCCGGTCAATGCAAATGCCCGCAGCGTTGCCGAGTTGTCCGCGACGATCGCGGTCGTCCCCGGTTTTGGCTGATAGAAATGCTCGCTGCCGGCCGGGTCGGTGACCGTCATTTCCGGTACGCGTCCATGCCCCAGTGTCGGCATCGACTCCAGCACCGCCAGGGTGCTGACGGGTGCAAAACGTTCGACCAACTCCGGCGCCGCCACTGCAAACACCTCGAACGTCGACAACTGCACCGCGCGCAGATTGGAGTCGTGCATGCGTCCGAGGCGAATCGCCAGATCAAAACGTTCAGAGATCAGATCGGCGTGGGTCGAGGAAGTGGACAGGTGAATATTCAGTTGCGGCTGCTGCTGACGAAACACTTCCAGCGCCGGCACCACCTGCGCCAGAGCAAATTCCACGGTGGTGGTGATGCGCAACGTGCCCTTTAGCTGTGAGTGCTCGGAACGAGCCTCCTCGATGGCCAGTCGCGCTTCATCCAGCGTGCGCAAACAGCGCCGATAGAAGCGCTCGCCGGCATCGGTCAGCGCCAATTGCCGCGTATTACGGGTGAGCAACGTGACGCCCAGCTCCTCTTCCAGCCGCTTGAGGTTGAAGCTCACCACCGCTCGCGTCTGCCCAAGCGTATCGGCGGCTGCGGTCAACGACCCGGCCTCGACCACGGCTTTAAAGGTGTCAAAACGGTCCAGGCTGACCATGTTCACGGCGCTCCTTGTCAAAATTATTTTGACAAACTAGCAGCCAAACCAGCGTTTTCCTATCGTCAGAAGCACCCTACCCTGCACGCCTCATCACAGGGAAGTTGCCATGGCCTATCGCTCAAAAGTCGCGCTGGTGTATTTACTGGGTTTCGCCCTCGACCTGCTCAACATGTTCGCCGCCAGCATTGCCTACCCGGACATCGCCCGGCAGTTGCACGCCTCGGTGACGCAACTGGCGTGGATCACCAACGCCTACATGCTCGGGCTGACGCTGATCATTCCGATGAGCGTGTGGCTGGCGGCACGGGTGGGCGAGCGCCGGCTGATTCTCGGCTCGTTGCTGTTGTTCGCCATCGCGTCCGGACTGGTGGCCCAGGCCGGGTCGATTGAAAGCCTGATCGGCTGGCGATTGCTGCAAGGGCTGGGTGGCGGGTTACTGCTGCCGGTCGGTCAGGCCCTGGCCTACCGAGAGTTTCCTGCGACGCAGCGCGCGCACTTCACCGGTGTGGTGCTGCTGGTGGCGCTGATGGTGCCGGCCCTGTCGCCCGCGGCCGGTGGGCTGATTGTTCAGGCGTTGTCGTGGCGCTGGATTTTCTACCTGAACATGCCTATGGCACTGTTGGCTTTCGGGCTCGGCCTGCTCTGGTTGAAGCCCGACCAACCCACCCGCGTACGACCGACACTGGACGCACGCGGCCTGCTGTTGGCCGTGTCGGCTCTGAGCCTGTTGTTGATTGCCGTGAGCCTGGCAAGCGCAACCGCAACCCGCCACCTGGCTGGCGCCGTGCTGCTGCTCAGCGCCTTAACCTTGTGCGTGTACTTGCGCGATGGCTGGCACAAACCTGGTGCGGTGCTTGACCTGCAACTGATCAAGAACCCGTCATTGCGTCTGGCAATGCTGATCTACCTGTTTGTGCCGGGCGTCTTTACCGGTACCAACATGCTTGCCGTGTTGTACCTGCACGACCTCGGTTTCGGCGCAGCGCAAACCGGTGCACTGATGCTGTCCTGGGCGGCGGCTTCGGGACTGGCGATCATGCTTGGCAAACGCAGTTTCAACCGAGTCGGTCCCAAGCCGTTGCTGATCGCGGGCATGCTTTTGCAAAGCCTGGGCATTGTCATGCTGATGCAGATCGAACAACCCGCAGCCGGCCCTCTGATAATCGCCTATGCGCTGATGGGCCTGGGCGGCAGCCTGTGCAGCGTCACCGCGCAGACCTTGGCGTTTGTCGGCATGAGCGCGGAAAAAATGGGTCACTCCAGCGCCCTCTGGAACATCAATCGCCAGCTCGGTTTCTGCCTCGGCGCGGCGCTGCTCAGTTCATTGCTGGGCGCACTCGGCGCCAACGGTTTCAAATATTGTTTTCTCGCCGCCGCGCTGCTCACGCTCTTGCCGATGGCCGCCGTGCTGCGTTTCGATGCGAGCAAAGTGCTCGCGCTGCTGAACTCACCTGCCCTTCAGGAAAAATCCACATGACTGACTACACCGACTACTTTGCCGAAGTGATCGAGGCGCACGAGGCCATAGAGCGATGGTTTGCCGTGGCAGAGGACGAGACCGCTCTGGAGCGATTACTGACACGCTTTTCACCCCGGTTTTCGATGATTTCGCCGCTGGGTCGCGTGCTTGATTTCGAAGCCTTGCGGGGGCTGTTTCAAATAGCTGGAGGCAAGAAGAACGGGTTCAGGATTGAGCTCAGCCAACTGCACGGGATTGCGTTGCATGAACGTGGCGCGACGCTGAGTTATCGAGAGCAGCAGTCGGATGCGAGTGGGTTGCACACTGATCGCCAATCGACTGTGGTGTTTGAAAAACTCGAATCCGGGCGCGTGGTCTGGCTGCATTTGCACGAGACGTTTTGCAGTGAGTGAATGCTCGATCGCTGTCTGAATCTGTCTGAAACACCGAGTCGCTCTCATCGCGAGCAGGCTCACTCCTACAGGAGATCTCTAGCGCAGCGCAGATCCAGTGTAGGAGTGAGCCTGCTCGCGATGGCAACGACGCGGTCGGTCAGTTATCCACAACGTCCTGTTTCACCACGACCGTGCAAGTAATCCCCGCCGCCAACAGCACACCCTCTGGCACTTCATCGATGTGAATGCGCACCGGCACCCGCTGCGCCAGGCGCACCCAGTTGAACGTCGGATTCACATCGGCGATCAGCTCGCGGCTTTCAGGGTTGTCGCGGTCGTAGATGCCGCGAGAAATGCTTTCCACATGGCCTTTCAACACTTCGCCGCTCATCAGTTGCATGTCGGCCTTATCACCCACGCGCACGTGCGGCAGTTTGGTTTCTTCGAAGAAGCCGTAGACCCAGAACGAATTCATGTCGACCACGGCCATTTTTGCCTCGCCGATGCGCGCGTAGTCGCCGCGATGCACGTTGAGGTTGGTCACGTAGCCGTCCACCGCCGCGCGCACTTCGGTGCGTTTGAGGTTGAGTTCGGCCGCTTCCAGTTGCGCCTGCGCGTGTTGGTAATCGGCCAGTGCGGCGTCTGCGATGTTGCTGGCGTCGTCGCGGTTTTCCCTGGAGATCACCAACGCGTCCATATCGGCGCGGCGATGGGCGTTGACCTTGCGCATCTCCCACGTCGACTTGCGTGAAGCGACCAGCGACTGCGCCTGTTTCACCGCGATGCGGTAGTGCTCAGGGTCGATCTGCATGAGCAAATCGCCCTTCTTCACCAGTTGGTTGTCGCGCACCGGCACGTTGACCACTTCACCGGTGACGTCGGCGGCGACGTTGATGATGTCCGCACGCACCCGGCCGTCGCGGGTCCACGGCGTGTCCATGTAATGCACCCACAAGGTCCGGCCGATCCACAGCGCAAGGGCCAGCACCAGCAGGGTTGCGAGCAGGCTGAAAAACTTTTTCATCAGATCGTTCTCAACGGTAGACAGTCAGCGCCATCGCGCCGAACAGACAGGTAAACAGACTCAGGCGCAGCAGCGCCGGGTGCCAGAAGAAGCGGTACAGATCAAACCCCGACAAGAACCGGTCCACCGCCCAGGCTAGCGCCGCAGCGATGAAAAACATCAGGGTCATGGTTGGCATGTACACGCCGTGGAAGGCGATTTCACGAGGCATGGGCAAGTCCTTCGGGCTTGGCGGGCGCGAACGCGGCAAGCGGTGATTGCGGGTCGAGCAAGGACGTGCGGATAAAGTGCAGATAGCTCTTCACCCGACGCAACGCCGAGGTATCGAAGTGCGGCGCGAACGGTTCATCGGTGGCCGCAACACGACTGATCGCATGATCGACCGCGACCAGTGCGCGCTCCAGATTGCTGGCGTTGGGGTGCAGAAACAGCCGCACCAGCGAGCGCCCCATAACGCGGATTGCCTGACGCCACGGCTGCGACTCGGCATACGCCGGATGCACCGGCAGAATCGCCTGTTCCTTGCGCAACTCGATGATCGCGTGGCCGACTTCAAGCACCACGAACATCCAGCGCAGCAAGTTCTTCTGGACCTTCGGCTCACCGGCCGCCAGACCGTAGGCCTGATGCAGCAGGTCGCGGGTGCGGCTCTCGAAACTCGACGCCAGGCCTTTGAGTCTGCCGCTGATCGCATAGACCACTTGCCCGCGCAGATCCTGCTCCAGCCGTTGCCACAACCAACGGCTGTTCGGCGGCAGAATAATCGCCCCGGCAGCTGCGCAGACCAGCATGCCGATGACCATGGCGATGTAGTCATTGATGAAGGTGTACGGGTTGTAGACCGTCAGGTTGTCCGGCACAGAGCCTGTGCTGAAGAAGATCAGCAAACCGAGACCGACACCGGCGTATTGCGGCCGCGACGTAAGAAACGAGCCGAGCACGATCACCGGCGCGAGCATCACGCACAGCAATGGAAAACCGTCGATCCACGGAAAGATGAAAAACATCTCGAAGAAGCCGATCAGCGCGCCGAGGAACGTCCCGCACGCCATCTGGAATGCCATGCGTTTCGGGTTCGGCGTGGCAGCGGACAGGCCCACCGTGGCGGCGGCAATCAGGGTCATGGTCGCGCCGCTCGGCCACGCGGTGGCCACCCAATAACTGCCCAGCACGATCAGGATGAACGAGGCACGAATCCCCGAAGCAGCCGCTGCCCACCAGTTGGTTTGCGGGGTAAACGGCTCATCCCAACGCTCGCGTTCGTGGCGGTGATCAGCTAAGGACGCGTGGGTCTGTGCATAACTGTGCAGGTCATCGACGAAGCGATAGAGCAACTCGTAAGCGGTGTGGAAATCCAGTTGCTCGGCGTCGCTCGGCTCACTCTCCTGAAACGTCGCGCGCAGGCTACGCACCCGCGCTGGCAGGCCTTCTTTATAGGTCGCAAGCGCCGTCGCCAGGCGTGCGGCATCGGGACTGGTCAGGGCACGACCGCTGAAGCTGTCGAGCACTTCGGCCAGGTCCTGCAGACCCGGCCTGATTGCCGCCACGACGTGTTCTTCGCCATTGCCGCGCAGACGTTCAAGCAACTGGTGCAGGGCGTTGAAGCGCGTGGTGATGCCCATGAACTCACTGTTCAAACGGCTGAGGCGGCCATTGCGCCGGCGCATGTGCGGGTCTTCGAACACGGTCACGCTGCGCAGCCCTTCCAGCCCCACCGCTTCGGCAATAAAGCGTACGTTGGTCGCCTCAAAGGATTCGGTTTTGCTACGCCCGCGCAAGCCATCGGTGACGAACAGCGCGAACACGCCGAAACGCTGATACAGAGCGTTGCGCATCGCCGCACTGGCGGTTTGCGGCAGGATCGCGGCGCTGACCACGGTGGCGCAGAGAATCCCCAGCGATATTTCCAGCACCCGCCAAACCGCCGCCATAAACGCGCCGTCAGGGTGGGCCAGCGCCGGCAACCCGACCATTGCGGCGGTGTAACCCGCCAGCACGAATCCATAGGCGCGGAAGTTACGGCAACGCGCGGCACCGGCCGAGCAGATGCCGACCCAGATCGCCAGAGAGCCGAGGAACAGCTCGGTGTTCTGCGCAAACAGCGCGATCAACGTGACCATCATCGCCGAGCCGGCCAGCGTGCCCAGAAAGCGATAGAAACTCTTGGCGAACACCTGCCCGCTTTGCGGCTGCATGACGATGAACACGGTGATCATCGCCGTGCGCGGTTGCGGCAATTCCAGACGCATGGCCAGCCACAGGGTGAGGAACGCGGCGAGCAACACCTTGATGATGTAGACCCAGGTCACGCCATCGCTGCGCGCCCAGTCAAAAAAACCGCGACGCCATTCCAGGGAGTAGAGCCAGCGCAGGGGGGCAGGCAAGGGAGTCATTTAATCTTGCTCATGGTTGTCGGCAGGAAGTTTTACTTAGGTACATGGAAAACCCTGTGGCGAGGGGATTTATCCCCGATGGGCTGCGAAGCGGCCCCAAAACCAGCGAGCGCGGTGTGTCTGTGAAAACTCGATTGCAGTGTTTGGGGCTGCTGCGCAGCCCATCGGGGATAAATCCCCTCGCCACAGAAATCCCCTCGCCACAGGGTTGGTGTGCAGTAAGTTGGGTGTTCAACGCAGGAGCATCGGAGTTTTCGGGGCTTGGGTTTTCTCGTCACTCGGCACGTCATTACCCGCACCCAGCCCACCACCCAGCGCCGTCACCAATTCCGCATGCGCACTCAACCGCGCCGCCTGCACCTGCTGTTGCACTTGCTGCTGTTTGAACAGCAATGTTTGCGCGTTGAGCACGTTGAGGTAATCGGTGAGGCCGCGCTGATAAGCGATCATCGCGATGTCGTAAGTCTTCTGCGCGGTGGCCACCGATTCGGCGGCGAACTCTTGCTGCTTGTCCATCGACTCACGGCGGATCAATTGGTCAGAAATATTCTTCAGCGCATTGACCAGCGTCTGGTTGTAATGCGCCACGGCGATGTCAAAACCAGCCGACGCTTCACCCAGTTCGGCACGCAGTCGCCCTCCGTCGAAGATCGGCAGCGAGATCGCCGGCCCCACGTTGTAATTGAGTTTCTTGCCGCTCAAAAACTCCAGCGCACCACCGCCGGTGGCCATGTAACCGAGGCTGCCGACCAGATCGACGTTGGGATAAAAACCGGCATGCGCCACATCAATGCCACGCGCCTGCGCCGCCACTTGCCAGCGGCTGGCGACCACATCCGGACGCTGACCGAGCAGTTCGGCGGGCAGTGCCGAAGGCAGTTTCAGTGCGGCACCAAGGGCCAGCGTCGGGCGCTGCAACTGCGCGCCGTCACCCGGGCCTTTACCCGCCAGTGCGGCGAGTTGATTGCGACTGAGGGCGATCTCTTCGTCCAGCGCATCGAGTTGCCGATGGGTTTCCGGCAAAGGCGTTTGCGCCTGGCTGACTTCAAAGTGCGTGCCGATCCCGCCGTCCAGACGCTTTTGCGCCAGATCGAGAATCTGCTGTTGCTGCTTTAGTGTCGCGGCGACGATGTCGCGCTGGGCGTAGTGCAGCGACAGTTCGATGTAGGCACGCACGATGTTGTTCTGCAACTCCAACTGCGCCAATCGCGCCTCGGCAGCGCTCATGTGCGCCAGATCCACCGCCCGTTCGCTGGCATTGCTTTCGCGTCCCCAGAGGTCGAGGGCGTAACTGAAACCCAGCGCGGCGTTGTTGTCCCAGGTGGTGGTGTTGGCCAGCTCGCCCGGACCGTAGAACTGATCGGTCGGCCAGTTGTGGCGCTTGAGCGTCGACTCAGCATTGATCTGCAACGACTCGGCCGCTTCAGCGACACCGGCCATGGCCTTGGCCTGACGCACCCGCGCGGCGGCCATGGCCATGCTCGGGCTGCCTTGTACGGCGAGGTCGATCCAGCGGTTCAATTGCGGGTCGCCGTAGGCTTGCCACCATTGTGCGGTGGGCCAATTGGCGTCACGGGCGGCGTGGGCGATGGCGTCGTCGGTGGCCAGTGCATTGGCTTGCAGTGCCTTGCCCTGCGGGGCAATACCTTCGGTTGAAATGCAGCCGCCGAGACTTAGGGCGAAAGCCAGAACACTGAGCGGCAAAAGCGCTCTGTTGATGCGACGCGGCACAGCTGCGAATTCCTGAGAAGGGGATATGGCGGGGCTTACTCACTCTGTAGGAGCTGCCGAAGGCTGCGATCTTTTGATCTTGATCCCTTAAAACAAAATCAAAAGATCGCAGCCTTCGGCAGCTCCTACAGGGAACGGCGCAATTCTAGGGGGCGGCCTGAGCGGCGATAAGCTGGGAATCTTGTGAATCTTTGTTACCGTTAACGAGATAATTCCTTGGTCGGGGGTTTCGACCCCGAAACTTCGTGTCACAATTTGCCATCTGCCTTGAGAGCACCCCATGGACACTTTGCAAAACATGCGCGCCTTCAGTTGCGTGGCCGAAGCCGGCAGCTTCACCGCCGCCGCCGTGCAACTCGACACCACCACCGCCAACGTTTCGCGCGCGGTCTCCAACCTGGAAGCCCACCTGCAAACCCGACTGCTCAACCGCACAACCCGGCGCATCGCCCTGACCGAGGCCGGCAAGCGTTATCTGCTGCGTTGCGAACAGATCCTCGCTTACGTCGAAGAAGCGGAGGCAGAAGCCAGCCAGGCCCACGCCCGCCCGGCCGGACAGTTGAAAGTGCACACCATGACCGGCATCGGCCAGCACTTCGTCATCGACGCCATCGCCCGCTATCGCAAGACACACCCCGACGTGACCTTCGACCTGACCATGGCCAACCGCGTGCCGGACCTGCTCGATGAAGGCTACGACGTCTCCATCGTGCTGGCTCGCGAACTGCCAGACTCGGGCTTCGTCTCGCAGCGCCTGGGCATCACCTACAGCATCGTCTGTGCCTCACCGGCCTACGTGAAAGCCAACGGCTGCGCACAAAAGCCCAGCGACCTGCTCAACCACGCCTGTCTGCGCCTTGTAAGCCCGGTGATCCCGCTGGAGAAATGGGCATTCGACGGCCCGGAAGGTCAGGAGATGGTCACCATCAATAGCTCACCGTTTCTGGTGAACTCTGCCGACGCGATGAAAACCGCAATCATCAGCGGCATGGGCGTCGGCGTCCTGCCCGTGTACGCCGCCATCGAAGGTTTGCGCAACGGCACGCTGGTGCGAGTGATGCCGAACTACCGCTCGCAGGAACTGAACCTGTACGCAATCTACCCGTCGCGCCAATACCTGGATGCGAAGATCAAGACGTGGGTCGAGTACCTGCGCGGCTCCCTGCCGGAAATTCTCGCAGCGCATCAGGCGGAACTGGCCGCCTACGAACTCAGCGGCAGCCTCGCCGGAGCCCGAGTCGCCAAGTGATTTTCAACACACCGTGAAACCTGTAGGAGCTGCCGAAGGCTGCGATCTTTTGACCTTGATGTTTAAAAATCAAAAGATCGCAGCCTACGGCAGCTCCTACATTTCGTGGTTTTCGCGGAAGTTTCCGACAGGTTTTGAAGGTTGTCCGTCGGAAGTGCGGTGGATAGGCTTTGGGTGTCGCTGACGAATCAGCGACCGGACTTGGTCGTCCGGGTTTAGAATGGCGCACTTTTCAAGCTTGCTTAATGGCGAGCTGTGCGTGGGAGGGCCTCGGCCCTGCCGGGTTTCCATTCCCTGGTCGACCAACCCGCGTACGGTTCGCCACCCTTCTGCTTGGTCGCAGCGTCTGGCGAACTCCACATCCCGAATGGAGTTTCACCTTGAAAAAGCCAACACCCAATCCACCCGAAGCGGATAACACCACGCCTTACGAAGCCGCCGGTTCGAAGAAATTCCACGAAGCCGCCGAGCGCGCCCTCGACCACTACCTCAAACCCAACGCCCTGACCCTGCGCTTCCACAAACCCAGCACCATGTTCCAGGTCGCGCCGGACCAAGACAACGAAAGCCTCCTCGTCCACGCCTGCGAATCACTGGCGCAAGCCAGCCTCATGAGCAGTGACATTGCTGCGTACGTCGACCTTCCGCAGCGCCGGACGATTCTGGCGATTCAGCAGATCATCATGCTGGCGGAACTGGCGGTGAATCGGGTGCTGGATAACGTCGACATACCCCAACCCGCGCCACACAGCTGACCCCTTGCAGGAGTGAGCCTGCTCGCGATTGCAGGCTCACATTCAACATCGGTGGTGCCTGACACACCGTCATCGCGAGCAGGCTCACTCCTACAATGTGAATCGCATACAACCTGCTAAAAATCGATCGGCTGTCAGGCCGCCATCGCTGGCAAGCCAGCTCCCACATTTGAAATGAGTACATTCGCCAAAGACCGGTCGGCTGTCAGGCCGCCATCGCTGGCAGGCCAGCCCCAACATTTGAAAGGAGCACACCCGCCAAAGACCGGTCGGCTGTCAGGCCGCCATCGCTGGCAAGCCAGCTCCCACATTTGAAAGGAGTACACCCGCCAGAGACCGGTCGGCTGTCAGGCCGCCATCGCTGGCAAGCCAGCTCCCACATTTGAAATGAGTACATTCGCCAAAGACCGGTCGGCTGTCAGGCCGCCATCGCTGGCAGACCAGCTCCCACATTTGAAAGGAGCACACCTGCCAGAGACCGGTCGGCTGTCAGGCCGCCATCGCTGGCAGGCCAGCTCCCACATTTGAAATGAGTACATCTGCCAAAGACCGGTCGGCTATCAGGCCGCCATCGCTGGCAAGCCAGCTCCCACATTTGAAATGAGTACATTCGCCAAAGACCGGTCGGCTGTCAGGCCGCCATCGCTGGCAGGCCAGCTCCCACATTTGAAAGGAGCACACCCGCCAGAGACCGGTCGGCTATCAGGCCGCCATCGCTGGCAAGCCAGCTCCCACATTTGAAAGGAGTACACCCGCCAAAGACCGGTCGGCTGTCAGGCCGCCATCAGCAAGATCAAAAGATCGCAGCCTTCGGCAGCTCCTACACGGGAGATGAGTACAACCCGCACGCGGCGAATGCCGCCCCACTCAACAATGAGCGTTAGCTCGAGTAAAGCTCTTGATCTTGATCCACGGGCGACTTCGGAAGGCTGAGCGCAGGGATTGATCCGGGCGTGGGAGCGCAGCGACCGTTTGGCGAAGCCAAACACAGCGAAAGGAGGTGCAGCGAAGCAAACCGTAGACGCTGCGCCCGGATCGATCCCGGAGCGAAGGAACCCCGAGCCCCAGCGAGCGGGCCGCACGTAGGAGCAAGCCTTTTTGGTTACTTTTTCGGCGTCTGGAAAAAGTGACCCGCCGTAAGGGCGGAACCCCTGATCAGCAACACCCCAAGCAACGGATATACACCCAAAACCCCCAAGAACATGGTCGGCCCAAAGGCCGCCAAGACACCCCAAAACAAAAATGTTAGCTTGCTTGGCATCAAGCCCGAACAAGAGCCAAAAACGATGAAAAAGACTGTCCTGGCCTTCAGCCGCATCACCCCCCCAATGATCGAACGCCTGCAACAAGAGTTCGACGTCATCGTCCCCAACCCAAAAGCCGGCGACATCAACGCCCAGTTCAACGAAGCCCTGCCCCACGCCCACGGCCTCATCGGCGTCGGCCGCAAACTCGGCAAGGCCCAACTCGAAACCGCCACAAAACTCGAAGTGGTCTCCAGCGTGTCGGTCGGCTACGACAACTACGACCTCGACTACTTCAACGAACGCGGGATCATGCTCACCAACACCCCGGACGTGCTCACCGAAAGCACCGCCGACCTCGCCTTCACGCTGATCATGAGCAGCGCCCGCCGCGTCGCCGAACTCGACGCCTGGACCAAGGCAGGCCAATGGCAAGCCAGCGTCGGCGCCCCGCTGTTCGGCTCTGACGTACACGGCAAAACCCTCGGCATCGTCGGCATGGGCAACATCGGCGCCGCCGTCGCCCGCCGGGGTCGGTTCGGTTTCAACATGCCGATCATCTACAGCGGCAACAGCCGCAAGACCGAACTTGAGCAAGAACTCGGCGCACAATTTCGCAGCCTCGACCAACTGCTGGCCGAAGCCGACTTTGTCTGCCTGGTGGTGCCACTCAGTGACAAGACCCGCCACCTGATCAGCTATCGTGAACTGGCCCTGATGAAGCCGAGCGCGATTCTGGTCAACATCTCCCGCGGCCCGGTGGTCGATGAACCGGCACTGATCGAGGCGCTGCAAAACAACCGCATCCGCGGTGCCGGCCTCGACGTCTACGAAAAAGAACCGCTGGCCGAGTCGCCGCTGTTCCAGCTGAAAAACGCCGTGACCTTGCCGCACATCGGCTCGGCCACCCACGAAACCCGCGAAGCCATGGCCAATCGCGCCCTCGCCAACCTGCGCAGCGCGCTGCTCGGCGAACGTCCGCAGGATCTGGTCAACCCGCAGGTCTGGCGAGGATAAAAAACAGGGCAAGTGCTCTGCAGCACTTGCCCGTTCATTCTCCCGAAACACATAACTTGCAACTTTACTGAACAACGAAATAAACACTGCCGCTATAAACTCGCCAGACAAAAACCTCTCTGGAGAGTATAAAACTTGAGAAACCTCAGCACCGACCAACTTGTCCGTTACAGCAAAATAATGCTGATGGCCTACATCAGCTTCTTTGGCATTCTGGTGATATACAGCAATTTCACTGACTACCCGTCAAACTATGAATATGTCGGGCACATCCTCAGTATGGACACCACTAAAACCAACGAAAACATTCGTTATAGAGCAATCACATCGCCCATGCTGCACCACCGCATTTACTGGCTCATCATAACCCTGGAAGTGATTTACACCGTGTGCTGCCTGCTGGGCACTTATCACCTTTATCAAAAGCTGGACGAATCAGCAGAAGCCTTCCACGACGCCAAGAAACTCTCGATTATCGGTTTGATGATCGCCATATTCATATATTACGTGGGCCTGCAAACCATCGGCGTTGAATGGTTCGACATGGACACCTCACAATCATGGAATGCCAAGGACTGGGCCCGACACATTATCGACTTTATACTTCCGGTATTGATTTACATGGTTATGAAAGTTGAGCGCTGAACGCGCAACGCTCAAAAATTTCAGGCCAGTTTGCCCTGACTCGGCAATACGGACATACGTGGTTTGCGAAACACCAGCACATTGCCCAGCATCACCAGTACCAAGCCCGCCAGCGCCGGCGCTGTCCATTGATAGCCTTCGGCAAATGCCGAAACGTTCAACGCCACCACCGGAAACAGCACTGTGCAATACGCTGCACGTTCGGGCCCCATTCGCCCAACCAACGTCAGGTAGGCGGTGAAGCCGATCACTGAGCCGGGAATCACCAGGTACAACAACGCGCCGACATAACGCGGGCTCCAGTCCATTTCGAACGGGATGCCTTTGACCAGACACCACACCGACAGCATCGCGGCACCGTAAGCCATGCCCCAGGCATTGGTGGTCAGGGGTTTGAGCCCGGCCTTCTGTTGCAGGCTCGAGAGCATATTGCCCGCCGAGAAACACAACGTACCGCACAGTGCCAGGCCAAGACCGAGCAAGGTTTGCGGCGTAGCCTGATGGCCGGCCAGTTCCGGCCAGAACAACAGGCCCAGGCCGAACAACCCCACGCCCCCACCCATCAGCACATTGCGGGCAATGCGCTGGCCGAAGAACACCCGCGCATTGAGCGCGTTCCACAAGGTTGCGGTGGAAAAAACAACCGCCACCAGACCGCTGGGAATCCACTGGCTGGCGGTCAGAAAGCACATGAAGTTGACGCAGAACAGACACACGCCCTGCGCCACGCAGATCAGGTGCCCGCGCCGGTTCATCGGTTGCAACCGCCGGCTGAGCAGCAACAGCGCAAACAGCACCAGCGCGGCGAGACCGAAGCGGTAGACGATCGACACCGGAATCTCCACCACGCCCAATTGCCATTTCAAGGCAATCCAGGTGGTGCCCCAGATCAGCACGGTCAGCAGATACAACGACAGGTTCATGGCAGACGCTCCTCAATTGGATTTCAGTGTCCGTCGCGACATGGAAATCCCGCTTGCATAAACTTGCGCTTTTGTCGGCCGACTGGCTGGCAGCGCGAATGCGACGGAGTAGGATGCAAGTCGTTGAAGAGAACCGATCATGGCCACCATCGAAAACCTGCAAGTCTTCCAAGCGCTTAACCGCTCGCAGAACGCATGCCTTGTGCACAGCGCCGAACTCGGTGACGGCTTGTCTGCGGCTTTGTGGACCAATCATCACGACGCCCAGGAATACGAAGCGCCGAGCCATCACACCCTCTCCTGCTATATCGCCGGTGGCACTGGCACGTTTCGTCGCGGTCAGCCGGGCCACAAGGGCGGGCCGGACAAGCTGTGCATCTTGCCGGCGGATCACGAATCAGGCTGGGTGATCAATGGCGATATCCGTCTGGCGCACCTGTATTTCAGTGCCGAGCAATTTGCCCTCGGTTGTGTGACGTTGCTCGATCGCGAGCCGCGCGAGATGCAACTGCGCGAGCAGACCTTTCTCGAAGACCCGCAGCAAGCGCAGCGCTTTCGGCAACTGCTGAACCTGAACTGGGACGAGCCGGCCGAACGTTTGCTGACCAGCAGCATTGCCCATGAATTGATCAGCCATACCTTGCTCAGCCAGGTCGGTGCGCGTCAGGGTTTGCGCCTCAAGGGCGGGCTGGCACCGCACCAGCGTCGGCAACTGGTGGACTTCATCGACAGTCAGTTGGCCGAGCCGATCAGCCTCGGGCAATTGGCCGGTTTGTGCGCGCTGTCGGAATATCACTTTGCGCGAATGTTTCGCGTGAGCTTCGGGCTACCGCCGCATCAATACGTGCTGGCGCGGCGCTTGAGCCGGGCGCGAGAGTTGTTGCGGGGGACGGCGTTGCCATTGGGGGAGATTGCATTGGCTTGCGGGTTTGCCAGTGCCAGCCATTTCACCAATCGGTTCAGGCAGGTGTTGGGTGGCACGCCGGGGGAGTATCGGCAGGCGTTTTTGCGTTAGAGCAAGATCAAAAGATCGCAGCCTTCGGCAGCTCCTACATTTGGAATGCATTCCCCTGTAGGAGCTGCCGAAGGCTGCGATCTTTTGCAGCCACCTCAAAATTCTAATGTGCTGGACAACGAAACCTGCCGCGAATCCCCCATCGACACAAAGAACCGGCTCGCCGACGACGTGTAGTAAGTGCGGTCGAACAGGTTCTTCACATTGAGCTGAAACTTGACCTTCTGCCCTTCGATTTTGGTGTCGTAAGTGGCGAAGGCATCGGCCACGGTGTAGCTCGGCAGATCGAAATCATTCACCGCGTTACCCGCCCGCTCGCCGACGTAGCGTGCGCCGGCACCAACGCGCAACTGATCGCCGCCGATCACGCTGCCAAAGTCATACACCGCCGACAATGAGCCGCTGTTCTTTGCCACGTTTTGCAAACGCTTACCCTTGTATTCCGGGTCTTCGGTGACTTCGGCATCGGTGTAGGCGTAGCTGCCGATCATGCTCCAGCGGTCGCTCAACTGACCGGTCAGGTCCACTTCCAGACCGCGGGAGCGCACTTCACCCGCCGCGCTGTAAATCGTCGTCGGGCCTTCGGAATTGGCCACCAGCACGTTGCGTTTCTTGATGTCGAACAGCGCGATATTGCCGGTGATGCGCCCCGGCATATCCAGTCGCGCACCCAGCTCCCACGACTTCGCTTCTTCCGGCGCGATGCTGCCGTCGAGCACGGTGCTGCTGCCGCTCAGCGGGGCGATGGTCGAGTTGGGTTTGAATGATTCGGTGTAGCTGCCGTAGAACGACAACTCGTCGGTAAAGCGATACACCAGACCGGCGCGCGGCACCCACTTCTGCCCGTTGCTGTCGGTGTTGGCTTTGAACGGCACGCCTTTGCCGGCGTACTGGTCGTACTCCTGAAAACGTCCGCCGGCGACCAGAATCCACTGGTCGTTGAGGTGGATGGAGTCCTGCACAAAGACCGAGTCGCTGCGCAGTTCATCGGTCTGTGCGCTGTCGGCGGCGCTGACCGTGGAGCCCTCGACTTCACGACCGTACACCGGGTTGGTGTAGCTGAAGGTGCTCAGGCTTTTCTGGCGGATCAGGTCGGCGCGGTAGATCTTGCGGTACTCGTCATCGACGCCGAACACCAGGTCATGCTGCATGCCCAGCACCTTGACCTTGCCTTCGAGGCTGGCGGTGGTGAAACGGTCGGTGCTGATCGCGCCGTGGGTGCCGTCCATGCTGCGGGTCAGCGTGCCTTTGTTGGTGTCGATAGCGGTTACGCGGACCTGGCTGGCGTCGTAGGTTTCGCGGTTCCAGCTGTAGCCGAAGTGGGCTTTCCAGTCGTCGTTGAGTTCGTGATCGGCTTCGAAGTGATACAGATCCGAACGCCCTTCCATGTCGTTGAACGGCTCGTCGAGACGCTGCTTGCGCGAGATATCCAACGGGTGATTGGTGCGCGGATCGATCAGCGTGCCACGGTCGAACGGGGTGAGGAATTCGCGATGTTCGTAGGCGAATAACAGTTGGGTGCGTTCGCCGTACCAGGCCAGCGAAGGCGCGATCAAGGTTTCCCGGTGCGTGCCAAAATTGCGCCAGTAATCTTCGTCGACATGATCCACCACCATGCGATAGGCCAGCCCGGAATCACCCAGTGCGCCCGTGCTGTCGAAGGTACCGCCGCTGCCGTTCTTGCCGTCGCCGTAGGTCGACCCGGTGTAGGTCAACGCATTGTATTGCGTCAGTTCAGGTTTCTTGCTGACCAGATTGACCACGCCGCCCGGGTCCTGAATACCGTACAACAAGGAGGCCGGGCCTTTGAGCACTTCGACGCGATCGACCGTGGCGTTCATGCCACGGCCCTGCACGATCGGCATGCCGTCGCGCATGATCGAGCCGTTGCGGTTGTCACCGAAGCCGCGGGTCATCACCGAATCCTGGGTGCTGCCCAGCGTGTTGCCCTGCGTGATACCGCTGACGTTGGCCAGCGCATCGTCGAGATTGCGCGGCGCCTGATCGCGAATGACCTGCGCGGGGATGACGTTGACGGTCTGCGGGATTTCCTGAAGCGAGGCCGAGGAACGCATCACCGAACTGGTTGGCGGCGGCTGGTAACTCGTCGACTCATCGCGCATCGAGGTGATGGTAGTAGCGCCCAGATTCAGCGCGCCTTCGGTGGGCTGCGGCTCAAGTGCCAGGGTGTGACTGTCGGTGCGGCGAAAGCTCAGGCCGGAACCGGCAAGCAGGCGTTGCAGCGCTTGTTCTGCATTCATCTGCCCATTGACGGCTGGCGCGGTGAGGCCGTACGGCGCTTCATCGGTGTAGACCACGCTTTGCCCGGTGACGCGGCTGAAGTCGCTCAGGGCTTGCGGCAACGGTTTGGCAACCAATGCGAAATTGAATTGCTTTTGCGCCTGGCTGCTGACGGTTTCAGCGGCGAGTGCGACGCTCATCGGCAACAGCGCCAATGCCGAAAAACTTAATGCCGAAACGCCCAACCATTGTTTGACCGAACCCGATTTTGCCCTGGACTTCATTGCTCAATGACCTGTGTAGAACCGCAACGGATGCGAATGACTCGCAGTTTCAGTCACTACACGGATGGGGCTCGGGTTTACCTCACTACAATTTTGAAATTATTTTCAAGATCAAGAGATCGCAGCCTTCGGCAGCTCCTACAGTAGATGTGCGTACACCCTGTAGGAGCTGCCGAAGGCTGCGATCTTTTGACTTTGTTGTCAGCGCAAAATAATCAACTGCCCCAAAACCCGATGCTGCTCAAACCCCAATACCCCCTGCAAGGAATTAAGAACTGCCTGCGGATCCTTGCTCGGAAAACTGCCACTGACCTTGCGCGCCGCCAGTTCATCGTTGAGCAAAACAATTCGCCCCGGGTAATAACGGCGAAGATCCTGCACCACATCCGCCAGCGTCGATTTGTAGTAAGTCAGCCAGCCTTGGCGCCAGGCCAGTTGCGCCTCGCTGTCTACAGCATGGAGTTTTTCCGCCGTCCCATCACCGTAAGCCACTTGCTGGCCGGCGGTGAGAATCTGCTGCTCGCCCCCTTGATCGGCCGTCACGCCGACGCGCCCGGATAACACCGTCACCTGCGCCCCATGCGGTTGCAGACGCACTTCGAATTGCGTCCCGAGCACCCGTGCCTGGCCCTTCTCAGCCTCGACCACAAACGGATCGCCCGTGTGCGTGACGCTGAAAAAACCGGCGCCGCGACGCAACTGCACATGGCGCTCGCCATGGCTGAAATCCACGGCGATGGCACTGTCCGCATCAAGCGTCACTTGTGATTGATCGGCGAGGGTTACGGTGCGGACTTCGCCGGGCGCAGAAACGTAATCGGCGCCGAGATCATCTAGCCAACGCTGCGGTTGCCAGCCCGTTCCGAGGCTGATCATCAGCAACAGACACGCGGCCATCGCCAACCCGCCGGACCAGCGCAAGAGCGGCTGGCGACGCGGGCGATCCATAGCGTTGAGATAGCCTTGCAGCGCGAAAGCCTCTTCATCGGCCAGAGTTTTCGCCGGGCCTTCACTCAATTCCCAGACCACTTGCGCCTGTGCGTAGGCCTCGGCATGGGCGGGGTCGGCGCGCAGCCATTGGCTGAACGTGAGTTGATCCCCTGCGCTGGGCCGATCATGCAACAGGCTCAGCCAGGCAAACGCGGCCTGTTCCTGGGAGGGCGTCGGCGTGACGCGGTCGGTGTGTTTCACGGTGCTTTCCCTGGCGTGCGTGGCGCGGGTTCGCGCAGGCTGGCCTTGCAGGCCTCGAGGGCGCGCATCATATGTTTTTCCACGGCGCTTTGGGACAGGCCCATGGCTTTGGCGATGTCCGCGTACTTGCGGCCGTGTATGCGATTGAGCAAAAAGATCTGCCGGGTGCGTTCGGGCAAGGCGCGCAACGCCGCTTCGACATGGCGCAGATCATTGCCGGCTTCGAGCGCCGCTTGTGGTTCGCTGCCATGGCTGTCCGGCTCGTCGGGTTGCCAGCCTTCGTTGACGCGCACCCGCGTGCCTTCGCTGCGCAGATGATCGATAGCGATGTTGCCGGCGCAGCGCAACAGGTAGGTGCTGAGTTCTTCGACCTGTACCAACGGCCGACGCCAGAAACGCAGAAACAGATCCTGCACCAGATCCGCCGCCGTCGCCCGGCAGCCAACGCGGCGGTTCACCAACGCTTCCATCTGCGAACGCTGGGACAGGAACACCTGAAGGAAATGCGCACGCGCGCCACGCGGCTCGTCGTCGCGCGATTCCGGGGGATGACCGATCAGCACGTCAGCACTGCGCCCAGGCTGCGACCGGACTGGCCAACAGACTCAAACCGGCCAGCGCCAACGCCAGGCGCGGGCGATACGGCAGCAACAGCACCAACGCCAGGGCGCTGAGCATCAGCACCGCGAACCAGTCGACCAGCCCCAAACTCCAGCCGTTGCCTGTGACCGCCGCCCAAAGTGACAAACCCAGCAGCGACCACCCCGCCAGCTTCAGACCCCTACCCCGTCGCGTCGACGGTTTATGCCCGAGCAATTCATCGTGGTGCCGAGGCATCGACAGACACAATGCCGTGAACCCGGCGTAGCACAGCAATAGCGCCAGCAGCATCAGTTTGTCCCTTGCTCAAGCGTGACGGGCCGAGGCATTTCGCGGCGAGTTTTTTTCACGCTGACGGTGCTGCCGGCGCGCTGCATTTTCCACGCGGCCCACGCTAGAAACACACCTGTCCCAAGGCACGTCAGGTCGAAACCGGCGAGCACCCAATCGCCCTGCGCCAGCGTTACGCCAAGGTTCCACGGCGTGGTCAGCGCATTGATCAAAGGCACCGCGATAAACAGCAAAGCGCCCAACGCTAACTGTTCAATCCAGGCTTTGCGTCCCAGGCGCAACAGCGCATGCACCACGCTCAAACCCCAAGCGATAAAGAATGCATTCACTTCCCAATCGGCACGCCCGGCCAGACTCACCGGCAACAGCCGATTGGCCAGGAAGAACACCGCCACTGCCGTCACCAGCCCTGCCATGCTGGCAATGTTCAGCACTTCCACCAGGCGCAATTCGAACGGCATGACGCCGCTCTTGGCATGTTTGAGCTGACGCTTGCCGAGCCAGATCACCAGCCCGGTGCCGATCATCGCCGTGCCGGCCAGACCGCAGATGAAATACAACCAGCGCAATACCGGCCCGGCGAAATGGCCCATGTGCAAACCGTAAAATGCGCCACCGACTGCCATCGCCACAGGTTGCTCCGGCGTGCTGTCGAGCATCTGCCCGGTGACGCCGTTAAAGGTCACCGCGCGACCGAAATCGTGGACCACTCGGTCGCCCGCGCGGGACAACACCACCGTGGCATTTGCATCGCCCGGATTGCTCACGGACAGTCGTGCGGTAGAGCCACCCGACCATTGCTCAGTGGCCTTGACCAGCAGCGGCGCCATCGGTGCCAGTGCCGCAGGAATGTTGGCCCGCTCCGGGGTTTTCGACGCAGGAAAAACCTCATCGTAGAACTTGCGAACGTCGCTGCCATAAGACGCCACGATGCTCGCCGGCATGACCATCGACATGAAAATCACCAGACTGCTGTAGGTGATCATCAAGTGAAACGGCAGCACCAGAACGCCCACGGCGTTATGCCCATCGAGCCAGGAACGCTGGCCTTTGCGCGGGCGGAACGTGAAGAAGTCCTTGAAGATTTTTTTGTGGGTGATGATCCCGGTGATCAGCGCGACGAACATCACCATGGCGGCAATCGTCGCCAGCCAGCGGCCCCATGGATAAGGCATCTGCAGCTGGAAATGGAAGCGGTAGAAGAACTCGCCGCCCATGCTTTCGCGGCCCTGCACTTGGGCACCGGTTTGCGCGTCGAGGGTTTTCGATTCGAAGCGGCCGCGCTCGCCGGGTTTGGCTGGCGCTTGTTGCCAACGCACGGTCAGGCCGGGGTCGCGGGCGTCAGGCAAGTCGATCAGCCAGCGTGAGGCACCGCCAGCATGTTGCTGTAGATAGTCCTGGGCGAGCGTCAGGCTCGCTTCGGCATTGATCGGCCGTGCGGGGATTTCCGGCTGCATCCAGTGAGTGGTTTCGTCATTGAAGTACGCCAGCGTTCCGGTGAGGAAAATCGCAAACAGCAACCAGCCGAACACCAGCCCGGTCCAGGTGTGCAGCCATGCCATGGCCTGGCGGAAACCCTCTTTCATGCGAAACCCAACCCGCGCGCCGCGCCGGAAATGGTCGCCAGAATCACACTCGGCACCAGCAAACCGACCCATGCCGACCACGCCGTGCGGCAGGCAAAACACCAGAGCACCGCAACCAGATAGACCAGAAAAGAAACGGTCATGCCCGTCACTACCGCTTCGGCGCGGCTCAATGGCAGCCACATCGTCAGGGTGACACTGGCCAGTGCAGCCACCAGATAGCCGCCAAACACCGCCGCCAGCACCCGCGAGGTAACGGCCAGACGATAGGACATCGGGAGTGTGGCGAGTTTGGCTTTCATGTTTCGACCCTGAAACGAAAAACGTCCGGCCGACAAGCCGAACCAACAGGCGATCGAGTTTAATGATAAATATTCTCATATGCAAAAGCATCTGATTGCCGGGCAGCCATCTCCGACCCTACAATGCGAACCATTCTTGTTCTCTAACGCATGCTTTCTGCCGCAGAGCGAAAGCGCCCGGAGCACTACCGTTGCCATCCGCCCATCCCGTCGAATCGCTTTATCAGGCTCACCACAGCTGGCTTACCGGCTGGCTGCGGCGCAAGCTCGGCTGCCCGGACAGCGCGGCGGATCTGGCGCAGGACACCTTTATCAAAGTGCTCACCGCGCGCGAGCCACCAGTGATCATCGAACCACGCGCCTTCCTCACCACCCTCGCCAAACGGGTTTTGTTCAATCACTACCGCCGCCAGGATCTGGAGCGCGCCTATCTGGAAACATTGGCGCAGATGCCGGACATGGTGGCGCCGTCGGAGGAAGACAAAGCAATCATCCTGCAAACCCTGATCGAGCTGGATCAGTTGCTCGATGGTTTGCCACGTCAGGTCAAACGCGCTTTTCTATTGGCGCAGGTCGATGGCCTGACCTACCCGCAAATCGCCGCTGAGCTGGGTATTTCCGTGGCCACGGTCAAACGTCATCTGAACAAAGCGGCGCTGCGCTGCTATTTCGCCCTATGAATCAAGCGCCGGATTTTTCCTCGCAAGTGGCTGAACAAGCGGTGCACTGGCTGATGGAAGTGCAGCAAGGTGCGCTCAACGCGCGCCAGCAACTGGCGTTGCAACAGTGGCTGGATGCCCACAGTGAGCACCGCCGCGCGTGGGAACATATTCAACGGGTCAACCAGCGTTTGCGCGGTGTTTCTTCACCGCTGGCGCATGCGACATTGAACAGGCCGAAGTCCGGTAGCCGACGTCAGGCACTGAAACTGCTGCTGATTCTCGGCGCCGGTTCTGCCGCCACCTGGGGCCTGCGCGAGCACAATCCGCTACCTTCGCTGCTCGCCGATTACCGCAGCCCGATTGGCCAACGTCGCAAGATCGGGCTGGGGGCGGACGATCAGTTGCAACTGAACACGGCCAGTGCGGCAGACGTGCGCGTCGATCAACGTTTGATCCGCTTGCTCGAAGGCGAAATCCTCCTGACGGCCGCGCAATCGTTCGAAATACACACCGCGCAGGGCATTCTGAAAACCCAGGGCGCACGACTCAATGTGCGGCAATTTGCCGATCGCACACAGGTGGCGCTGTTTGCAGGTCGCGTCGAACTGGCCACCAGCGAACGCGCGCCGATGCTGCTGCCCGTCGCTCGGCAATTGAGTTTCACCGCGACTGCCGCCAGCGACGCCAAACCACTGGACGCCAACAGCGGCGCTTGGGCGGACGGCATGTTGGTGGCCGCGCATATGCGCCTCGGCGACTTCCTCGAAGAACTTGGCCGCTACCGGCGCGGGCAGCTCAATTGCGACAAAAAGGTCGCCGACTTGCTGATCTCCGGGACGTATCCACTGGACGACAGTGAGCGGATTCTGGATCTGCTGGAAATCAGCTTGCCGGTGAAGGTGAAGCGCTTTACCCGGTATTGGGTCAGCGTCGAGGCGCGGGTGTAACCGCAAGGTCAAAAGATCGCAGCCTGCGGCAGCTCCTACATGGGATTTGTGTTCACCCTGTAGGAGCTGCCGAAGGCTGCGATCTTTTGCTCTTCAAAAATAAATGAGCCGTTTTTCAGATCTGGCGTGACAGAGAAGGAAAGCCCCCTTGATTCAACCTTCTCAGGATCATCCACCATGCCCCTCACCCGCCTCACGCCACTGGCCCGCTGCCTGCGCAATCTCATCCTCGGCGCCAGCCTGAGCTTCAGCGCCCTGCCCGCTGCCATGGCCAGCGATGCCAAGGCGTATCACATCGCACCGTCGGCGCTGGAAAACGCTCTCAATCAGTTTGGCCGTGAAGCCGGGGTGCTGATTTCTTTCGGTTCGCAAGTCACCAGCGGCGTGCAAAGCCGTGGTCTGGAAGGCAATTACACGACCGAGCAAGGTCTGGATGCGTTGCTCGAAGGCACCGGTTTGCAAGCCCGCACCGAGGGCGACAACGCTTTCAGCCTGCAACCGGTCAGTGATGCAGCGCTGGAGCTGGACACCTCGAAAGTCGTCGGCGACTGGCTCGGCGACGCGGCGCAGATCAACGTGTTTGAACATCCCGGCGCCCGCGACGTGATCCGCCGCGAAGAGTTCGAACGCCAAGGCGCGACTCAGGCACGCGATGTGCTCAACCGCATTCCCGGCGTCAACGCGCCGGAAAACAACGGCACGGGCAGCCATGACATGGCGCTGAATTTCGGCATCCGCGGTTTGAACCCGCGCCTGGCTGCACGCTCGACCGTGTTGATGGACGGCATCCCGGTGCCGTTCGCCCCTTACGGTCAGCCGCAGTTATCGTTCGCGCCCATCAGCATGGGCAACATGGATGCCGTGGACGTGGTGCGCGGCGGCGGTGCAGTACGTTACGGCCCGCAGAACGTCGGCGGCGTAGTCAACTTCGTGACCCGGGCGATTCCTGACGAGCCGACGGTCAAGGGAGGCTTTCAGACCGAGACCAGCCCTTCGTCGAGCCACGACGGCTTCAAGACCAGCGCCAATCTGCTGGCCGGCGGCACCAACGCCAACGGTCTGGGCGGCGCCCTTCTGTATTCCGGCACCCGCGGTGGCGACTGGCGCGAACACAGCGACACCGAAATCGACGACCTGATCCTCAAGGGCAAATACCAGCTCGACGACGCCAACAGCTTCAACGCCATGGCCCAGTATTACGAAGGTAAAGCGGACATGCCCGGCGGTTTGAACGTCGCTGATTACGATGCCGATCCGTACCAATCGACGCGCCCCAAAGACCAGTTCTGGGGCCGTCGCACGATGTTCAACTTCGGGTATCGCTATCAGGAAGATCGCCGCGAATTCACCGCTAACACGTTCTTCACCAAAACCCTGCGCAGCGGTTATCTGGATCAGGGCACCTTCCTGTCGCTGTCGCCACGCGAGTATTGGGTGCGCGGTTTCGAAACCCGTTTCGCCCAAGGCTTCGATCTCGGCCCGACCAGCCATGAAGTCGGCGTCGGCTACCGCTACATCAACGAGGCCGGCCACGAATTGCGCTATCGCACGCCGATCGCCAGCAACGAATACCCGACCACCAACAGCCGTAACGACCGCGACACTCGGGGCGGCACCGAGGCCAATGCGTTCTTCGTCGACGACCGCATCGACATCGGCAAATGGACGATCACCCCGGGCGTGCGCTACGAGATGATCGAATCCCAGCAGACCAACAACCTGACCAACGTCAAATACAAGGGCGACTACAACACCGCGCTGCCCGCGCTGAACGTGCTCTATCACCTGACGGATAGCTGGAATCTGTACGCCAATACCGAAGGCTCGTTCGGCAGCGTGCAGTACAGCCAGATGCCCAACCGGGTGACCAGTGGTGAAGTAAAACCGGAGAAGGCCCGCACCTGGGAGCTCGGCACTCGCTATGACAACGGCGCATTGCGCGCGGAAATCGGTGCGTTCCTGATCAACTTCGACAATCAGTACGAAAGTAACCAGACCAACGATTCGGTGATCGCCCGTGGCGAAACTCGCCATCAAGGCATCGAGACCAGCATCAATTACGCGCTCGATGACTTGAGCCCGGCACTGTCAGGCTTCGATGTGTATGCCTCCTACGCCTATGTTGACGCGACCATCCGCGAAGATGGACCGAACAAGGGTAATCGCGTGCCGTTCTCTTCGAAACACAAAGGCACGGTTGGCGTCGGTTACACCGAAGGCCCGTGGAAGTTGAATCTGGACAGCAGCTTCCAGAGCGACCAGTTCGCTGACAACGCCAACACCTCAAAAGAAAGCGCCGACGGCAGCACCGGCAAGATCCCGGGCTACATGCTGTTCAGCAGCCGCGCGGGCTACGATTTCGGACCGCAATTGTCGGATTTGAATGTGGCGGTGGGCGTGAAGAACATCTTCAACACGCAGTACTTCACGCGGTCGTTTGATGACAACAACAAGGGGAAATATGTGGGTGAGCCGCGCACGGTTTATGTGCAAACTTCTGTGGCGTTCTGATGTTTTGAAAAGCCCCTCACCCTAACCCTCTCCCTCCAGGAGAGGGCTGGGGTGAGGGTTTGGAGCCTGAGCCGTGCACAACCTCCAGCAACACCACAAACAAAAACGGGCCTGCATCAGCAGGCCCGTCCTCATTGGGTGACTAACTATTCAGCGCATCAACTGTTGATCGCTGCCTGTTCGTTCTCTAGAAATTCTTCTTCCAACAGCGCGTCGTTTGTTTTGCTGAACGGCACTACAGCGGCACGTGGTTTACCTCGCAGTTTGCCAAAGAGGTGTTCCAGCGCGTGCTCGAGTTTTTCGGCAGCGCCATCGATCGCCAGCTCCAGCGAATCGGCTTTATGGGTAACGGAAACCGGTTGATGGCCTTTTGGCCGCGCTTCCAGTTGGCAGCGCAAATCGTGGGGACCTGGTTTGTCACCGTTCTCGTCGCTCAGATGGACTTCGACACGGGTCAGGTCTTCTTCATAACGTTCGAGCGTGCTCTCAATGGTGGTGCGTACCCACTCCTCCAGTCGTTGACTACTTTGAATATGGTTATCGCTGTTGACTTGGATTTGCATAGTTCATCCCTTATTTCAGCTAGCTCGCGAGAGGCCTTGAATTGAATTTCCTGACCCCTTGGTTACAACAATCGGCCCGACCGTCGAACATTTCAACCCCTGAAAAAAGATAAATATTCATTCGCAAAAAAAGCCGGACAACCGAGCAAGGCGCTGGTAAGGTCGGGAGTTGGGTCGGCATGCCTTCCGGCAAATTCTGCTCACAATTGCCCGTCGTTCAACGGGTGCAAGCCGCGAAAAATCCCCGCCTCCTCCACCAGCCAGTCATGCACTGCACGCACGCCCGGATGACTCAACGCGCCCGGCGCATACAGCAATACATAACGTTTGTGATTGGGCACCGACAGCCCGAACGGCACGATCAACGCGCCCCTTTCCAGCTCATCATTGAGCAATGTGCGCCGGGCAATCGCGACGCCCATGCCAGCGATGGCCGCTTCGATGGTCAGATGATTGCGATTGAAGGTATGCCCACGCCGCACATCGGCGCCTTCGAAGCCGATTGCATTCAAATAAAATTCCCATTCCGCATATTCATAGCTGCCGCGCCAGGCGGTGATGTCGTGCAGCAAGGGGAAATGCACCAGATCCACCGGTCCATGCAGCGGCGGGCGCCCGCGCAAAAGGCTTGGCGCGCACACCGGGAAAATCTGCTCATCGAGCAACGCTGTGGATAACAATCCCGGATAACTGCCGTCGTTCAGGTCGATGGCCAAATCGAAATCGCCCTCATGCAACGGCACGCTGCTGTCCTCGGCCACCAGTCGCAACTGAATGTCCGGGTAGCGCTGCTGCAAGCGCGGCAAACGCGGCGTCAGCCATTTGCTGAGGAACGATGGGATGGAACGTACCCGCAAGATCCCGCTGATCATCCCGGCATCCAGTCGACGCAGTTCGGCATCAATGCTGCCGTACGCCTCATTCACCGTGATCGCCAGCCGCTGCCCTTCCGCGCTCAACTCCACGCCACGCGCACGCCGGTGAAACAGGCGAAAGCCGAGGCGCTCTTCCAATTGGCGGATCTGCTGACTGACCGCACCCGGCGTGATGTGCAGTTCCTCAGCACAACGGGTGAAGGACAGGTGCCGCGCGGCACAGGAAAATACCTGCAGCCAGACGTAGGTCTGGGCATGCAATTGACGACTCATCGTTTAGTCCTGCTAAAGGCTGTCTTAGGAAGTTTCGTTGGTCACGTCCGACCGAGCGAGGCAGTATCGCCGACATTGCGCTTGTCCGACAAAAAATGGCAGCGATTCCTCCTCCATTGCTTGTAAGGGTTTAGCATGGCTATCAGTGTTTTCGATCTATTCAAAGTGGGCATCGGCCCGTCCAGCTCCCACACCGTCGGCCCGATGCGCGCCGCCGCGACCTTTGCTCAAGCGCTGACCGATCAACGTCTGCTCAATGATGTGCGTCGCGTCGAAATCCGTTTGTACGGCTCGCTGTCGGCCACCGGTGTGGGTCACGCCACCGACCGCGCCACGATCATGGGCCTGATGGGCGAATGGCCGGACAGCATCGACCCGACGACCATCGATGCGCGCATTGAGCAACTGCGCAACACCGGGCAACTGCCCCTCGCCGACGGACGGTCGATTGCCTTCGACTGGCAACGCGATCTCCTGCTGCTGGACGAGAGCCTGCCCTACCACCCCAATGCCATGTCTCTGACAGCCTTTGGCGAATCTGCCGAGCTGTTTACGCAGACGTACTACTCGGTCGGCGGCGGCTTCATCATCGAAGCGGCGGAAGCCGAGTCAGGAGTGGCGCCGTCGGGTGACGTGGTGTTGCCTTACGATTTTTCCAGCGCCGCCGAACTGTTGTCGCTGTGCAAGCAGCACAATCTGCGCGTTTCCGAGCTGATGATGGCCAATGAACGCGCCTGGCGCAGCGATGCGGACATCCGTCAGGGCCTGCTGCATATCTGGTCGGTGATGCGCGAGTGCGTCGAGCAGGGCCTGCGCCACGAAGGCATCCTCCCCGGGGGTCTGAAGGTGCCGCGCCGTGCAGCGAAACTGCACCGCAGCCTGCTGGAAATCGGCAAACCGAATGTGATCAGCTCGACGCTGTCGGCGATGGAATGGGTCAACCTGTTCGCCCTCGCCGTCAACGAAGAAAACGCTGCCGGCGGGCGCATGGTCACCGCGCCGACCAACGGCGCAGCGGGGATCATTCCGGCGGTTTTGCACTACTACATGAAATTCAACCCGGACGCGTCTGACGATGACGTCGTCGCTTTCTTCCTGTCCGCGGCCGCCGTCGGCATTCTGTGTAAGAAAAATGCCTCGATCTCTGGCGCCGAAGTCGGTTGTCAGGGCGAAGTCGGCTCGGCCTGCGCCATGGCGGCCGCCGGTCTGGCCGAAATACTCGGCGCCACTCCCGAGCAACTGGAAAACGCCGCCGAAATCGGCCTGGAACACAACCTTGGCCTGACCTGCGACCCGGTTGGCGGCCTCGTGCAAGTGCCGTGCATCGAACGCAATGCGATCGCTGCGGTGAAGGCCATCAACGCCACACAAATGGCCCTGCGTGGTGACGGCAACCACTTCATCTCACTCGACCGGGTGATCCGCACCATGCGTGACACCGGCGCCGACATGCACGACAAATATAAAGAGACGTCGCGCGGCGGTCTGGCGGTGAACTGGGTGGAGTGCTGATCGGCCTGACTGCACTGTCTGCGATCACCCGCCCGCAAACGGGCCAAAAATGAACAAGGCGAGCCCAGTGCTCGCCTTTTTGTTGCCGTATTCATTGTTCGACAATTTTCCCGGCATGCACCTTGCTACCTCTGTAGGAGCTGCCGAAGGCTGCGATCTTTTGATCTTTCTTCAGAAGATCAAGATCAAAAGATCGCAGCCTTCGGCAGCTCCTACATAGAAACAATTTGGCGAAATGGCCACGGAATGGCCGATGGTCTGGTGGGGCGAACCAACCCGATCACGGCCGGTCAACAACTGCACGTTCAATCAGGCGGTGACGCATCATGGACAACCCTTTTCAGATCATTACCGATGCCTTCGCGCCGGACTATCAGATCAACCTGAGCATTCAAGGCCTGGACGGCAGCATCATGTTGACCCTGTCCAACAGCGGCCGGATCGTGGCCAAGCGGATGATCAGCGCCGAACAGCGCAATGACCCCAAACGCCTCAAGCTGTTGGTGCAGAGCATTCAATTCGGCATCGCCATCGAGCAGGGCCACAGCGCCATGGCGATTCTCGAAGCCATGACCAACGGCGACGGGCTGACCCCGCCACCGCCACAGATCAAAGGCCAGCCACGGCCAGCGGCCGGTCTTTAAAGCTCGCCCTTCTCGACATCGGGATGCTCACTCGAACCCGTACCGACTTTGCGTTGCGGGTATTCGATCTTCACCGATGGAAATTGCGACGACGCGTAACGCACCACCAGAATCGAAAATGCCAGCAGCAGAATGCCGCCGCACAGGTAGATGATGCCCATGTCCGGCGGGTTATGGTGCGAGACGTTGGAGATCAGCAATCGCGTCAGCGCGGTGATCGCCACATAGATCAGGAAACGCACTGGCATGTGGTTGGTCTTGAAATAAATCCCGACCATCGCCCCCAGTTCCAGATAGATGAACAGCAACAGAATGTCATCGATCTTGATGTGCCCGACTTCGAGCATCCCGAGAAACTCCATCACCGCTGCATACGCGGTCACCGCACCGATGGCGAACAGCGCAAGGTAGTGAAAAGTCTCGACGAACAGGTTGCCCAGGGACTCGGCCAGTTGATGCACGTTTTGCCGCAGTTTCTCGGCCCAGTTGATTTTCACGATGAAGTTCCTTAGCCCGATTCGAGCGGATGATGCGTGTTGGACGTGACGGTTTTCTGCACGCGCCTGATTTCATGCAGAAACAGGGCCACGCATCATGGCGATGTGCCGCGAAACCCGCGCTGTGGCGTTTGGTCGCACATGCCCTGCTCATGTGGGTGAGCCTGCTTGCGAATGGCAGTCACACGGCTCGACTGACAAACCCTGAATTCGGTCTACATTGAAATGCCACTACCCAAAGCGCAGGGATTCGCTTATCCTTTTCGCTGTATATAGATACAGTAGTCGCAAAGACAACTAAATGTGAAGGCATGTGAGGTGGTGAATGGCCGTCGAAGTGGTATACCGCAGCAGCCGAGATCTGGAGCGCTTGTTCATGGATAAAGCCGAAGCTGACCGTCATGACAAAATGCTCGAACTGGCCGAATATCTGGCCGATGTGTTGCAAAAAGCCGTTCCGTCCCTGACTGAACAGCAAGTGGAAGAAGCCGGGATCTACATGGCGAAGAACCGTGATGTATTCGCCCGGGCATTCAAGAGCCAGCCTGATGCACTGTCGGAGCTGATCAATGCGCCGGCCGAGCCGGTCGAAAAAGCCGAGGTGGACGAATCTGCCGAAGCGCCGGTCAAGCCAGCCAAAGCGGCGAAAGCTGCAAAGTAACACCGCCCCCAATCAAGGATCGCAGCCCCTGTAGGAGCTGCCGAAGGCTGCGATCTTTTGATCTTCGCTCCATCACCGATACAAAACCCGCTCCGCCAACTCATCCGCCACCCGCGCCGGTGAACGTTTCTCCGCCTGCGCATGGGCAAAAACTTCCGTCAGCCGCGAGCTGATTTTCGACAGATGCGCGGTAATGGTGGTCAATTCCTCACCGCGATGTTTCAGCGAGACGTAAATCAGCCCACCCGCGTTGATCACATAATCCGGCGCATAAAGAATGCCGCGACGTTCCAGTTGATCGGCCACATCCAGATGCGTCAGCTGATTGTTCGCCGAACCGGCCACCGCCGCGCAGCGCAGTTGCGCCACCGAGTGGCTATTGAGCACACCGCCCAGACCACACGGCGCAAGGATGTCGCACGGCGTGCTGAGCAACGCGTCGTTGGCAATCGGGTGAGCATTAAGCTGTTCCATCGCCAGTTGCACCTTGCCATGGTCGATGTCGCTGACCAGCAACTCGGCGCCAGCGGCGTGCAGTTGCTCGGCCAAGGCATAACCGACATTGCCCAGGCCCTGAATTGCCACGCGCAAGCCTTCGAGGTTGTCACTGCCCAGGCGCGCCATCGCCGTGGCGCGAATGCCGGCGAACACCCCCATCGCCGCGTGCGGTGCCGGATCGCCGGCCGACGTGGTGCTGGTGACGTGCTGGGTCTGCTGGGCGATGCAATCCATGTCCGCCACCGAGGTGCCGCTGTCGATGGCGGTGATGTAGCGACCGTCGAGCTGGTCGATGCACCGGCCGAAGGCTTCGAACAGCGCTGCACGATTTTCAACATGTATCGGGCGCACGATTACCGCAACGCCACCGCCCTGCGGCAAGCCCGCCAGCGCGGCTTTGTAGCTCATGCCCTGAGCGAGGCGAATGGCATCCTCGACGGCGGATTCGTCGTTGGGGTAGGCAAGGTAACGACACCCGCCCAGGGCTGGGCCCAGACGGCTGTTATGGATAGCAATGACCGCCTTCAACCCGCAAACCGGGTCGACGCTAAGGTGCAGCGATTCCAGGCGAGTGCTTTGCATGAGCGCAAACATCGTTGGGCTCCCGAATCACTTCTTGTAGAACGCCAGTATAGGCTTGCCCTTGAAAATTGCTGGAGCGCACCGGAATAAGCAGGCGTGCAGACGACGGCTTTACGGCATATCTCTCGACCTGTTTACCGAGCCACTGGACGAATGCCACGGACGGGGCTAAAAACGAGGCATTCCACGGAGATTTCGATGAGTCCGCGCCAACGCTTTTTCGAGTGCCTGCACCGTTCACCGCCCGCGCTGTTCGAAGCCGCGCTGTGGATGGCCGCCGAGCACGAAAAAGCAGTCGATCCCGAGGCGCTGCTGGTGGAGTTCAAGGATCTGCAACAGCGTGTCAGCTACGGTTTGCCGATGTTGCCAGTCAGTGAGTTGGCGCAGCCGTTATTGCGGCGCATGAATGATCTGGGCTTTGCCATGGATGACTTCGCCCCGCTCCGTCCGCAGGCCGCTTTAATTCACAAAGTGTTGCAGACCCGTCGCGGGCAGCCGCTGGCGTTGGCCTTGATTGCGCTGGAACTGGCGCGCGGTCTGGAGATTCCCCTGGTCGGGGTCAACTTCCCCGGGCACTTCCTGTTGCGCGTGCCCGGTGCCGATCATCTGCTCGATCCGTGCGGCGGTCGCCGTTTGTACCCCAACGACTGTCGTGAGCTGTTACAGCGCCAATACGGGCCCAACATGAAACTCAATGCCGAGCACCTGTTGACTGCCACGCCGGCGCAGATGCTGCAGCGCTTGTCGCGCAATTTGCGCCAGTTGTACCTGACTCAGGATGACTTCATCGCGGCGCTGATTGACGCCGAACGCGTGCTTGAACTGGGCGATGCCGGCGCCGCCGATTATCTGGCCCGGGCCAGCCTGTATCAGCGGCTCGACTGCCCGAACGCCGAGCGGTTTGATCTGGAACATGCGTTGTTGCTCAGCGATGACCCGATCCAACGGCTGCGCCTGACCGAACGACTCGGGCATCTGCCCCCGAATTCAGTCGTCCACTAACAGCAAAAGATCGTCCGATCGCGGCCCGAGCCTTCGGCAGCTCCTACAGGGTGTACACCTTCCCAATGTAGGAGCTGCCGCAGGCTGCGATCTTTTGATCTTCAGCTTTTCAGTGCTTGCTCCACCACCGGCTGCCCAACGGTCTCCGAGGGCGAACGCACCTGGATGATCAGCAGTGCGGCGATGATGGCCGGAATCGCGCAGAAGAAGAAAATCTGCTGAACCGGAATGTGCATCGCCAGCAACAGACTGCCGAACAACGGCCCGAGAATCGAACCAAATCGCCCCACACCCAATGCCCAACCGGTGCCGGTGGCGCGCACATGCGCCGGATAGAAATTACTGGCGAAAGCGTTCAGCGTCAGTTGCCCGCCAATGATGCAGAACCCGGCAGCAAACACGCAGGCCACCAGATAACGTGGATTGTCGTGGTTAAGCCCCAGCACAATGGTGCACAGCGCAGCGCCTGCGAGCACGCCGGACAACAGTCGCACCTTGCGTTTCAAGCGGTCGGCGAACCAGGCCATGCAAATCGCCCCCAGGGTGCCGGCGAACAGAAACATCGACGTCACCAGATTGGCCTCATTGAGTTTCAGGCCACTTTCCAGCAGCAGCGACGGCAACCAACTGATCATGAAATACAGCAAGATCAGGCTGACAAAAAAGGTCGCCCAGATCAGCAGGGTCGGCCGCGCGTAACCATTGCGGAACAGCTCGACCACGGTCAGTTTACTGCCCTGCTCGCGTTCATTCTGTTCGACCGAGGCCCGCGGAGGTTGCCAGTCCGGCAACATTCGCCCAGTAACTCTGCGCAGTCGCGCGTAAGGTGGCTGATCACGCAGCAGGCGCGGCAAGGATTCGGGCAGCATCCACCAGAGAAACGGAAACAGCAGCAGCGGCGTCACACCACCGGCGAGGAACACTGCCTGCCAGCCGAATTGATCGATGAACCCGGCGGCTACAAAACCACCCGCCGCACCACCAAACGAGAAGCCACAAGCCGCCAGCGTGACCATCAAGGTACGCAAGCGTGGCGGCGAATAATCCGACATCAGCGCCATCGCGCTAGGCATTGCACCGCCCATACCGATGCCGCAGATGAAGCGCGCGACCATCAGCGAATTCAGGGAGTCGGCGAACACCATCAGCAGCGTCAGACTGGCGTAGATCAGCACGCAAGCAAGCAGAATTCGCCGCACGCCAAAACGGTCGGCCAGCGGCGTGACGGCGAGGGAGCCAATAGTGAGGCCTAGCAGGTTGGCACTGAACACAGGCCCGAACGCGGCTTTTTCCAGACCCCAATCCTGCGCCAGTGCAGGCACCACGTAGCCGAGCACCTGGGCGTCATAGCCATCGGTGACCAGCAACAAGGCGAGCAGGATCAAGAGCAACCACTGATATCGAGACACAGGACGGGCGTTGAGTGCCGCCCGGAAGCTGGCAATCTGGTTGTGCATCGCGAGGTACCTGTTTTGTTTTTATGGTTTTTTGGTGGTGCAACACAAACCCTGTGGGAGCGGGCTTGCCCGCGATGACGGCAGCGCATCCGACATAAATGTGCCTGCCAAATCGCTATCGCGGGCAAACCCGCTCCCACAGGTTATTTGTTGAGGCTTACGGTGTATCTGGCTGGTTGGACGGGTGAGCCTGGATGAATGCCGGATGCTCAGCGGCCAGCGTCGCGACTCGACGAATCCGCGGATAAGCCTCAAGCGAAACATTGAAGCGCTCAGCCGCGTACAACTGCGGAATCAGATACACGTCCGCCACGCACGGCCACTCACCGAAACAGAATCCGCTATCGCCAATCAACTGTTCCACCGTCGTCAGCCCCTGGCTGATCCAATGGCTGATCCACGCCGTGACCTGCGGTTCGTCATGCCCCGACTGCCGCAGCCGATTGAGCACGCTGACGTTATGCAGCGGATGCACATCGCAACCGATCACCGCCGCCACGCCGCGTACATGGGCGCGGGCAGCAAGGTCTTCGGGGAGTAGCGGCACCTGTGGATAACGTTCCTCCAGGTACTCGATGATCGCCGGTGACTGAATCAGCAGTTCGCCGTCATCGGTGCGCAAGGCCGGCACGCGGCCCTGTGGATTGATCGCCAGATACGCCGGCTGCCGATGCTCGCCACCGGGCGCCGCGATCAAGTTGACCGGCAACGCCTGATAGTCGAGACCTTTTAGCGCCAGTGCGATCCGCACCCGATACGACGAGGTCGAGCGGTAATAGGTGTAGAGATCCATGAGCCGCTCCTGTCAGCGCGCCGCCAGCACTTTGCCGCGGCATTCGCCAAAGCCGATCGAGGCGAAACCGTCACGGGCACAACGTGCGCGCAGGATGATTTCGTCGCCATCTTCAAGGAATTTGCGCACTTCGCCGGACGCCAGTTCGATCGGCTTTTTGCCGCCTTCGGTGATTTCCAGCAGGCTGCCGAACTGACCGTTTTCCGGACCGGACAGCGTGCCCGAACCGAACAGGTCACCGGCCTGCAACTGGCAGCCGTTGACGCTGTGATGCGCGACCATTTGCGCGACGGTCCAGTACATGTAGCGGGTGTTGCTCAGGGTCAGGCGATGAGCCGGCAGATTCTGCTCGCGCATGGTTTCGGTGAGCAGCAGCACTTCCAGTTCGATGTCGAATGCACCGCCGTCCTGATCGCGCTTGTCGAACAGGTACGGCAGCGGCTGCGGATCGCCCTCCGGACGTGCCGGTTGTGCGGCGCGGAACGGCTCCAGCGCTTCGGCAGTGACGACCCACGGCGAGACGCTGGTGATGAAACTCTTGGACAAAAACGGCCCTAGCGGCTGGTATTCCCAGGCCTGGATGTCGCGAGCCGACCAGTCGTTGAGCAGGCAGAAACCGGCGATGTGTTCGGCGGCATCACCGATGGCGATCGAGTCGCCCATCTCGTTGCCCTGACCAATCCAGATACCCAGTTCCAGCTCATAGTCCAGACGCGCGCATGGGCCGAAAGTCGGCTCGGTAGCGCCGGCCGGCAGGGTCTGGCCTTTAGGACGACGGACGTCGGTGCCGGACGCACGAACGGTGGACGCACGACCGTGATAGCCGATCGGCACGTGCTTGTAGTTCGGCAGCAGCGGGTTGTCCGGGCGGAACAGTTTGCCGACGTTCTGCGCGTGCTCGATGCCGACGTAGAAGTCGGTGTAATCGCTGATGCGCGCCGGCAGATGCATCTGGCAATCGGCGGCCAATGGCAGCAGTTTCGCGCCTTGAGCTTCGATGTCGCCGCGCTGGGTGCTGGTTTCGCTGAACAGTTCCAGCAGACGTTCGCGCAGGGCAACCCGCGCCTCGCGACCGAGGTCGAAGAAGGCATTCAACTGGCCGCCACGGGTGGCTTCCACAGCACTGCGAGCGGCGCCGTCGAACAGACCTGCTTCAAGGGCAACTTGCAGATCGAAGATGTGGTCACCAATGGCCACACCGCTGCGCGGTTCTGAACCGTTGATGCTGAACACACCCAGCGGCAGATTCTGCAGCGGGAAATCGGCGTGGCCGTTGGCCGACGCAACCCAGCTGCGGGTGATGGAATTCTGAGTCATGGGTTATCTCCGGGTCGGGTCGAACGTGGCGGGCAATGTGGCCCAGCAAGCGTCGTAATTGGGTTGCAGTTGTGGGCAGTCGAGGGCGAAGCGGCTTGGGCGCAGCACTTGGCTGGTCTCGAACATGAAGGCCATGGTGTTGTCGATTTTTGCGGGTGCAAGTTCGGCATTGATCGCTTTGGTGCAGGTCTCGCCGTCCGGGCCGTGAGCACTCATGCAGCTGTGCAGCGAGGCACCGCCGGGCACGAAGCCTTCGGCCTTGGCGTCGTATTCGCCCTGGATCAGGCCCATGAATTCGTTCATCAGATTGCGGTGGAACCACGGCGGACGGAAGGTGTTCTCGGCCACCATCCAGCGTGGCGGGAAAATCACGAAGTCGAGGTTGGCCAGACCGTGCACGCTGGTCGGCGAGGTCAACACGGTGAAGATCGACGGGTCGGGGTGATCAAAACTGACCGTGCCAATGGTGTTGAAGCGGCGCAGATCATATTTGTACGGCACGTTATTACCGTGCCAGGCGACCACGTTCAGCGGCGAATGATTGAGCTCGGTGGCCCACAACTGGCCGAGGAATTTCTGCACCAGCGTGGTGGGTTGTTGCAGGTTTTCGTAAGCGGCGACCGGGGTGAGGAAGTCGCGCGGATTGGCCAGACCGTTGCTGCCGATCGGCCCAAGGTCCGGCAGACGCAACGGCGCGCCGTGGTTTTCGGCAACATAGCCGCGCGCTTGCGGATCGAGCAGTTCTATACGGAATTTCAGGCCACGTGGCAGCACGGCGATTTCCAGAGGGGCGACTTCCAGCACGCCCAACTCAGTGGCAATCCGCAGACGTCCCAGTTGTGGCACCAGCAGCAGTTCGCCGTCAGCATTGAAAAACACCCGCTCCATCGAGCGGTTGGCCGCGTAGTTGTAGATGCTGATGCCGGCCGGTTTTTCGGCGCCGGAATTGGCCGCCATGCTCACCAGTCCATCGATGAAATCGGTCGGTTCGGCCGGCATGTCCAGCGCGTTCCAGCGCAGGCGATTGGGGGTCACTTCACCCAAAGGCCCACCGGCCAGTTGCCGCTCCAGCTTGACGAATGCAGGGTGATTGGCTGAGGGCTGAATCCGGTACATCCAGGTACGCCGCGCTTCACTGCGGGTCATGGTGAACGCGGTGCCGGAGAACAATTCGGTGTAGAGGCCGTAGGGGGCTTTTTGCGGGGAGTTCTGGCCAACGGGCAGCGCGCCGGGCAACGCTTCAGAGCTGAATTCGTTGCCGAAACCGGACTGATAAGCCAGCGTCGACGCGGTTGAATCGAGGTTCATGGAGCCTCCTGAACAGGGAGTCGGCAATGGCCCATCGCTCTGGCTCAGAGGTTTCGGCACGCCGGGGTTGTTATTATCGTAATTCGATTACGCATAACGTAATTTGCTCGCTATCCAGCGTCAAGCTATAAAGACGCCCATTCGTATTGGAACCCGGCCGCACCATGGAAAAAACCAGCGACAGTAACGGCAAACAGAAAGTCCGCTCCGCCGAAGTCGGCACCGACATCCTCAAGGCTTTGGCCGAGTTGTCGCCCTCCACTTCGCTGTCGCGCCTGGCCGAACACGTGCAGATGCCGGCGAGCAAGGTTCACCGCTACTTGCAGGCGTTGATTGCCAGCGGATTCGCCGAGCAAAATCCAGCGACCAACCACTACGGTCTCGGCCGCGAAGCACTGCGCGTGGGCCTGGCGGCACTCAACAGTATGGACGTGCTGAAAGTCGCCGCCCTGCCTCTGTCGGAACTGCGTGACGAACTCAACGAAACCTGTTTCCTCGCGGTGTGGGGCAATCAGGGAGCAACCGTGGTGCACATCGAACCGGCGGTGCGTGCAGTGACGGTGGTGACGCAATTGGGTTCGGTGCTGCCGCTGCTCAGTTCCTCGACAGGACTGGTGTTCAGCGCCTACCTGCCGCATCGGGAAACCGACGAATTGCGCGAGCGGGAAATCGCCGTCGCCGAGCATCCGTTGAAGGACGAAACCGCCTATGCGACGTTGTGCGAACAGATCCGCGAGCGCGGCCTGCATCATGTCCACGGCTTGCTGATGCCGGGTGTGGATGCCTTGTCGGCACCGGTGTTCAACGCCGTCGGACAAGTTGCAGCGGTGCTGACCATCGTTGGCCCGACCTCGCTGTTCCACGCCGACGAAAACGGCCCGGCGGCGCAGCGGTTGTTGGCTGCGACGCGGGCCGTGAGTTGGCGGATGGGGTTTGACGCTTAGCCGCCTGCGTCGATCCGCCGGTCAGCGACGTTGTGAAGGGTTGCAGCAACACAGTTTTGCTGTCGCCCGCCGCTTCCTCTTGCACAATCTCTTTGAAAACTATTGCTACAGCTCAAACCCCAGCAACTTGGCACTGGCTACAGCCTGCGTTCTTCGCTCGACGCCCAGTTTTCCGTGTATCCGCCTGGCGTGAGTCTTTACCGTGTGCAGAGAAATAAACAGCTCATCTGCAATCTGTTGATTGGAATGGCCCTTGGCAATCAGGCGTAAAACTTCCAACTCACGTTGACTGAGCAAACCACTACCGCTCGCCACTTCAACAGTGGCCGGCTCCGAAACCGTGTTTGCCAGTATTTGCAACAGCCCCGGGTGGCGCAGTTGCAGTTCACGCAACGCCTGATGCAGCCCATATTGACGACTCAGCTCCAGACCCTGCTGCAGGCTGGCGCGCGCCGAAGTCTGATCACCCTGCGAAAAGGCCACTTCTGCCATCGCCAGATGCAAGTCGGTTTCCAGAATGAGCATCCTGCAGCGCTGCGCCGTTTCGAGCAGACGCTGTAGCCGGCCCATCGGGTTGCGAGCCGAGCCTGACCCTGCCTCAGCAAGGATCAACAAGTACTCGACGCGGGGAATCAACTCGAGTGTTGCCGGCGGCGCCTGCAAAGCGTCCGCTCCTTGATAGTGCCGTAACAGACGTGCCATCGCCTCGCACGCCAGCTCATGACGGCCCTGCTGCAGCCAGAACAGACTGCTGACTTGCAACACCACGCCACGATAAACCGTGTCTGGAATCTGCCGCTGTTGCATCAGCCGTTCCGCATCGCGCAGCCACACGAACGCTTTCTCATAATCCGCCTGATTGGCAGCCAGTTGCGCCAGCCCCAGATAGCCGTAGAGGGCACGCTTGTCATGGTTGCGCCCGCAACCGTCCAGACCGGACTGGAAAAAATCCGCCGCCAAGACATCCTGGCCCTGACTCAGCGCAAGACGCCCACGACGCAGCGCAATCCGTCCCAACAGCGGGGTCAGGCGGTTCGGTTGCCGGACGAGTAAATCATGCACGCCCGCCAAAAGACTTTCAGCCCGAGGTGCCGCGCCGCGCTGTTCGAGCAATTGCCCGTGATCAAGCTCCAGCAGTGCTTCGAAAACCAGCGAGCCTTGCGCCCGTGCCAGACACAGTGCCTGACGATTACGGGCATGGGCTACGTCCAGTTCGCCGCGCAACAACGCCTGCTGGGTCAACCCTGACAAGCACATCACCCGAGCGATCCAGTTATCGAAATCGAGTACCTCCAACGCTTGCGAAAAGTATTCGTGAGCGCCCTCCATCCGCCCTTCCAGATGCAGTAACCACCCCTTCAACGTTTGCCAACGCGCAATCAATTGCCGCTCATGAGCTGGCGAAGGCTGCGGCATGAACCGCCCTAAATGCTCGATGCATTGCGCCGCCTGTTCAAAACGACCGGCGAAGAGCAATGCAGCTGTGATCAGACCGACCAGTTGTGGCGTGCTCAGGGTCAACTCTTCACTCTGTTGCTCATGCAATTGCAGTAACAGGACCACGGTTTGCTCTTCAAACAAATGCTCGAAGCTGAAGTGCTGCAACAGGCTGACGGCGATTTCATGTTCTTCGGCGAGCAACGCCTGTTCGAAGGCCGAACGCCAATCCTGCCGCCAGGAAAACCACTGACACGCCCGCCGATGCCAGGAACGACCTGCGGGCCATTGTTCGTCGCGCATCACCCGCGACAACGGTGGAAAAACCCGCAGCCAGTCGGCCGAGTCGTGCCACGGCTCGATAAAGCAGCCCAGTGTTTGCAGGGTGCGCAGGCACTGTGCGCCCTCTCCGGCACCAAACAGATGCTCACACAGCTCGGCATTGAAGCGCGGTAGATGCGCGAGCACCCGCCAGTTCTCGGCCAGCTCCGGCGTGAGGTTATTGAAGAGTTCGTGTTGCAGATAATCCAGCAGCGTATCCACCCGTTGCTGCGGCTGATTGCTTTGCGACCAGTCACACTTTTGCAGCAGCGCCATGCGCACCCCGGCGCACCAACCACCGGTACGCTGGACGATACGTGCAGCCACACTGCTTGCCTGCTCGGGCGACAGATGTCGCAGCGCCTGGGCGATTTCGTCCGCAGACAGCGCCAGCGTCGCGCTTTCACACTCGTACAGTTCGTCGTCGAGCAGCAACCGCGGCCAGTTGCATTGCGGCCGTCGGCGGGTGCCGATCCACCAGGTGAACGCCGGGCTACTGACCGTCAGCAAACGGTCAAGCAACGCATCAAGCGCAGGTTCCGGCAGCCGACAGTAGTCATCGATAAACAGCCAGGTCGGCAACGACCAGCGACTCAGCGCAGCGACCAGACCGGACTCCGTTGTTTCTGCCAGTCCCAACGCCTGTGCCAATCGCAGACAAAATTCGTCGACACTCAAAGCGGCGCCAGCCAGTGGTAGCCAGCACACTTCGCAACGTTGCGGCGCTTGAAGCAGGCACTCGGCGAGCAGCGCGCTCTTGCCGCTGCCGGCGGGTGCACAAATGAGCCTGACCCGGGCCACCGATTCCAGCAATGGCTCGCTCAATCGCGTACGTGGCTGGTGATGGGAGGACAGTCTGGGGAGAAAACCGGGGCGATCCAGACAAGCAGTCATGGCGGTCATCGGATGAGCCTTTTTATAGTTGTGAGCTCACCCTAGCCCTCTCCCGGCGGCTTGTTGACAAGTATTCAGCGCGCTGATTAGCGGCCATAAAAAAGGCGACCGCGCGGTCGCCTTTTGTTCAGCCGATGTATCAGAACCGTTACCGCACGCCCTCTGTACGCAGGGCCGCTGGCGTGTAGTCGGCAGCCTTGGCTTCGAAGCCGAATTCGTAGCCGTGCTTCTCTTCGTTCTTCATCCCCAGCGCGATGTAGCGACCGGCAATAATGTCGTAGAGCGCTTCGAGGGTGTAGGCCGGAGCCTGATGATCGTAGTAGTACTCGGCGTGACCTTCGGCGACGCGCCACAGTTGCCCGCGACCGTCGTAGTGATCGGCGAGCGCCACTTGCCAGCTGTCCTCGTCGATGTACATGTGGCGCTTGGCGTAGATGTGCCGCTCGTTCGCCTTGACCGTGCCGATCACCTCCCACACGCGGTGCAGCTCGTAGCGCGTCAGGTCCTGATTGATGTGCCCGGCCTTGACGATGTCGTCGTACTTGAGCTTCGGCGAGTCGAGTTTGTAGCTGTTGTACGGAATGTACATTTCCTTTTTGCCGACCAGTTTCCAGTCGTAACGGTCCGGCGCACCGGAGAACATGTCGAAGTTGTCCGAAGTGCGCAGGCCATCGGCGGCGGTGCCCGGGCCGTCGTAGGCCACTTGCGGCGCGCGCCGGACGCGACGCTGACCGGCGTTGTAAATCCACGCCAGGCGCGGTTCCTTCACCTGATCAAGGGTTTCGTGCACCAGCAGCACGTTGCCGGCCAGCCGCGCCGGAGCCGTCACCGACTGTTTGAAGAAGGTCAGCACGTTGGCGGCTTTTTCCGGATCGATATCTTTCATCAGTTGCGGCACGGCGATCTCTTCTTCGAAGCGGATTGGCGTGTAGCTGCCGTTGGTTTGCGGTGTCACCTGGGTGATGATCCGCTTGACGTTGCCGCCGTGATAACGGGTGATGTGGTTCCACAAGACTTCCACGCCATTCTTCGGAATCGGGAAGGCGTAGTAGCGATTGCCGGTGAAGTTGGCCAGGCCGTTACCGTCGTTGATGGTGGTAACGTTAAGGGCGCTGCGCTTGGCCGATTCGTAGATTTCCGGCGGTGCGGCAACGGTGCGATGGGTCGGATAGACCGGGATCTTGTAGGTCTCCGGATAGCGTTTGAACATCGCCACCTGACCTTCAGACAGTTTGCTTTTGTACTGATCGACGTTGGCGGCGGTGATGGTGAACAGCGGTTTTTCATTGGCAAACGGGTCGGCGAGAAAGCCTTTACTGTCCACCGCACCAGCGTTTTTCGCGATGCCGCCCGTCCATGCCGGGATCGAGCCGTCGGCGTTGCCGGCCTTCTCGGCACCCAGCGGAGTCAGGCTGGTGCCGAGTTTGTTCGCCTCATCCGGCGACACTGCCGCCATCACGTTGGCCGCCAGCAGACTCAGGGCCAGCACACCGCATTGCAGAATCATTTTGCGCATTGCTTTCATCCTTCTCGGGCAGATCAGAAGTTCACGCCGAAGCTCAGAGCGACGAAGTCACGGTCTTCGAGGACGTTGTAGTCGCCACCGAAAAAGTCGGTGTAGCTGAGGCTCGCGGTGTAGGTGTTGCGATAGTCGGCATCGACGCCGACGCTGATCGCTTTGGCGCCTTCGTTGAACAGGCCGTTGGGGCCATAACCGGCGACGTCGTGCGACCACGACAGGTTGGGTTTGAGGTTGATCCCGCCAATCACGTTGGCGTAATCGAGGATGGCGCGGCCGCGATAGCCCCACGAAGTCGAGGTGACAAAGCCGTCCGTGTCGCCACCAAAACCGTATTGGCCGTATACCGAATCGCGGCCATAACGCAGCTTGCTGCGCGACTCCAGACCGCCGACCCGTACCACCGCCGCTTCACCGACCAGGGTCAGGCGTTGGGCGCCCAGCACTTGGTCGAAGAAGTGCGTCAGGGTGCTCTGGATCTGCGTCACTTCCTTGCGCCGGTATCCCGTGTTGTCCGCACCCGGTGAGGTGGCGATCGGCGAAGCTGCGCCGCCGGCGATCGGGTTGAGCAATGCCAGCGTCAGATCATTGGTGCTGACTTGCACCGGAGCGTTCGGCCGGTAGCTGATCTCGCCGGTCCATGCGGTGCCGGTGGGCAGCGTGGTAGAGAAACTCGCACCGTACAGGCGAATGTCTTCCGGGTATTCGAGGTAGTAGCCACCGCGCCCGAGCATCACACTTTGCGCCAGCCCGGCACCGCTGCCGGGAGCCAGACCGTTGGCAATACCGACCATGCCCGGCAATGCCGCCAGAGTCGAAAGCCCTGCGGTGGTGGTGCCGACTGTCGGCGTGCGGCTGTGGTAGTTCATGAAATACAGGCCGTACTCGGTATCGTCGCCGAGCCAGCGCAACGCCGTGCCCCACTGCCCGGAATCCCGCGCATCGCGGTCGCCGCCACGCGGGATGACTACGCCCTCGCGGGTGACCTGAATGCCCTGACCAAACGCGGTGGTCAATGGCACCAGCGGCGCAATCGCCGGGTTGCCGACGGTATAGCCACTGGTACAGCCGTCCGCCACCACGTCGACGCCGAAGAACGTGCCGCAGTTGTCGACAACGGTCTGGTCCCACTCCAGTTGATAGAAGCCTTCGATGGTCAACTGGTCGGTCAGCCCTTGGGAGCCGAACAACATGTTCACCGGAATCAGGCCTTCCTTGATCTCTGCACCGGGACGACGGAATGCCGACACGTCGATCGGGTTGATGCTGTTGATCGAGTTGCCGATGAAAGTACTTTCGCCCCAACTGACCACTTGTTTACCGGCGCGCACGGTGCCCGGCAGGTCGCCGATGGAATAGTTGTGATAGACGAATGCATCGAGAATTTGCGCGCCGGATGATTTGGCGCCTTCCTTGCGGCCACTGTCGCTGATCTGCTTGAACTCACGGTCTTCGTCCTTGAGCTCGAAGTCGTACCAATATTTGCCACGCACGAAAACACCGGTATCACCGTACTTGAGTTCGAGGTCGTGAATGCCTTTAACGATTTTCGAGAAAGTCTCGCCCTTCTTGAAGTTCAAACGCCCATCATCACCGGTCGAGGATTGCCCGGTCCCGCCGTTGACCGTACCGACCAGCGACTTGTCGGCATCGCGCATGCCCCAACTCGCACCGACCGAGAGCGACGAATCGAACGTGCCCTCGATTTCTCCGATATTGAAAGCAACCGCGTGCGCCTGGGCACAGCAACCCAGAGCCACCGCGGCTGCCAGCGCCTGCGGTGTGAAGATGGCGCGCATTGTTTTTGTTGTCATGCGTCTTCCCCGGTGAGTGACAGAAGACCCCACCCTACTGCCGCATGACCGGGCCGATAAGCGCACCAAGGAGGTATTCGCGCTGTCGCTCGAAAGGATGAATGCCCATGCAGTACGCGGCTTTGCATCGACCATGGATCGGCTGGATAGAGGATCATCAGTGCCGCGCATGGTGCACATCAGCCACTGCAGACTGTTGCATGCCCCGTAACAGTGCATGTCTGGAATCGGTATTTTTCCTACAGATTTGAAACCGTATTCTGAGCGGGCTTTCACGGCATACGCCGAAAAGCACCCAGCCTTGGCTACTGAGCAATTCAGGCCACTGCTGACAGATTTCAGATGAATCGATGAGTCGGTTTATCGCCCCGGTGTTCACTGACGTTGATTTGTAGCTCCTTGATCCAACGTCTTACCTTGGCCGCTACGTTTGCAGCGGCCTTTTTTATGGCTGTTGAAAAGGCATCCCTACGAACTGTAAAAACATTCCGAGAAAAGCGTCGGACCTTTCCTGCTGCGCAGAAGAATCCTCCTCACTTCGTTATTAGTCTGCGAAAAACCTCTCAAAACAACGCCTTGTTACTTACGAGCTTCTCGGATTTTGCAACAGCAATTCTGATGTAACTTGAAACACCTCAAATATTCGCCGGTGACACGGAAGTCACTATCGCCCGCGCTTACTTTCCAGCGAGCCGCCACGCAATTCAAAAGGACATGAATATGCAAAGACCTCCACCCTTGATACTTGATGCAACACATATTAATGCACCCGCCCCTGATCATTACGACCCCTTCAAGGAAAGCAATCAGGGCTATTCCTATAGCGGCATGTTTGGGCCGGCAGGCGCCAACCATAAAACCCGCGAACTAATGTACGAAACTCAAGTTACCCTGGAACAGGAGTTCAGCGCGAAGTCCTTCTTATTGCCTCAATCCATTGAGAATGAACTCGCTGCAACACGGCTGGAACGGTCAACCAGTCCACTACCACCCGCGGCAGCAATAGTCCGCGAACTGGATGTAAGAAATACCCTCATTCAACGCAAGTCCGCTCAACTTCACGAGCAGATCACTATTGCCAATCGTTTTTTTGGAAGTGATCCGCTGGGTAAAAACTTCAATGATTTTCTGAATCAGGCCTCGGCTATCCGGCGAACGAACCGCACAGGCCCGCCCGTGCGAGAGCTATGGAGTCAGTCCTATCGGGCGGCCCATGAAGCGAGGCTGCTAAATCAGACTGTCCAGCTTCTCAATCAACAGCAAATCAACGTGCAGAACTGGCTGTCCGCCGTGCTGGCCAATGATCAGGCGCAAGCGGCTGCCGCTGCGCAAGAAGCCCAGCGATTGGCTGCAGAACATGCGCGGATCGCAGCCGAACAGCAACGGCAGAGAGAACTTGCCGAAGCAGTACGCCGAGAACAAGAGCAAGCCCGCGCTCGGGAACAGGCAAGGCTGGCCGCACTCGCAGAGAAACAACGCCGGGATGCTGAACAGGCTCGCCTGGCCGCTGAAGTGGCGCGGATCAATGCCGATGCTGAAGCTCGGGAAAGAGAGCGGATTGCGCAATTGAGGATCGCATTGGCTGAAGCACAAGCCAACGCTGAAACAGCCGCACGGGTGTTCGCCGCTGAGCAGGCTCGCCTTCAAGCGGAAATGGAACTGCGCATTGAGGCGATACAAAAGCAGGTTCAAGCAGATAAAAAGAGCATGGAACTTCGCCACAAAGTCCTTGAAACCGCGACCGCCTTAGCCAAACGCCAAGCTCATCTGGCGACATTGGAGAACCAGCAGCAATTGGGAAATGAACCAGGGCTGCACGACATTGAACCGGACTTTACGACTGAGGCTGACGCTCAAAATCTGGGGCACCATTCGCCAGAGATTCAACGTGTTTATGCTGCGTCAGGAGTAGTGGCTTCAACCAGCCCGCATTTCTCCTTTGCTTCGACAGCCATACGTCTTCCCCCGGCGACGTCTTCCGCAATTCTCAATGCACTGCGCTCAGGTTTACTGACCGTGAAAGCATCTGGCGCCGCGCTGTTCGGCAGCCCGGTGTTGATAGGTTTCGCGGCTTTATTGATGCCGTCACGCCTGGGAAACGGCGAGCGGTTTGCCATGAGCGTTCCATTTTCCGAGTTGTCGTCGGAGTCTGCCCAGACACTGCGCGATATAGCCGACCGACAAGGCACGCTGGAGATGCCGGTAGGCTTGGGCGTCCGGCCATTCGGCGCTGGCGCGGAAGTATTCGTCGCCTCGACCGATGACTTTCATATTCGCTCGAGCGTGCTGGTTCTGAATGCGGCTTACGACTTGCTGAATGATGTTTACGAGGCCGCGCTCCCGGATTCGCCAACCGACTTCCTGACCTGGACACCCGCCATCTCCCCGGGTAACAGCTCGACCGAATCGCCAATGGTCGAAACCGAGTCGACCGCATATTCCGGCGCACCGATTGTCCCGGTTGAAGGGCGTCTGGATCTGCATCCTATTCTGGTCGAGGGCTGGGAACGATTCATCATTGTGTTTCCGGATGACTCGGGGATTGTTCCGCTTTATGTGGTGTTTAGCTGTCCTTATGCGGGGGCAACCGTCAAGGGTAAATACAGTGGCCGTGATTTCAACCCTGACCAAATCGGGGGGGAAATTTTAGATTTGCAGTGGGTACCGGAAACCATTTCAGCGGAGGGAACAATTATCGTGAAATTACACATTTCGAAATTTCTGCAATCAGACGCCAATGAAATAATGCTTGATCGGCTGGAGCGTATTGCTCGTGGAGAACTTGAAGCCACTGACACTGACAAACGTTTCTACACTCATGAAATAAGAGAGTTCGAACGATTTAAAGCTTTAGGCTTTGGTGATACCGAGAGACCAGATATCGGTTCTCCGATCTGGAATAACGTTCACACTGCGACTTTGGAGGATTTCCAGCTAAAAGATGACCCAACTCTTCTTTATACCACCGAAGCACTAAATGCTGCACTCGAGCAGGGAGAGCGTAATTATCAAAAACTGTTGAAGGAGATGTGGCAATGAGCACCGTCGAGATGATTGTTAAAAATGAATCCTTGGATGATATCGTCACCGTGTTTGCTTTAATTAAAGCAACACCGCATCTGGACATGATGATAAGAATCCACAATCGCGAACTTCTCAAAGAATATGGTGCGCTTGAAAACGCCTATACGCGGCTGATCAATGCCGGCGTGCTGGCAAACGGGGAAAATGGGCTCGCAGTAAAAGGGCCTAACTGGGCCCCGCCCGCTTATATGACAGAAAGAAGATACGTTTGAAATCGGGAGCCACCAAGCGCGAACGTCTTGGCGGCTCCGTACACTTTCAGAGCGAATACTTCTGCAAATTCGCCATCATTTCCTTCAGCGCTTCAATATTGTCCTTCGGATGCGCCGCCCCTTCGAAATCACAAATCTGCTGCCAGTGCGCCGCTACATCCTCGGGCGAGAAGCCCACTCGCGGGTCGAACCCGGCGCCCAGGCTGCGCTCCCAACGCACCTTGCCCATCCAGCCACCGCCGACTTCGAACAGCCCGGAAGTCTCCTGGCACTGCTCACTGGCCAGGTACACCACCAACGGGCTGACCAGTTCCGGTTTCAGTTGCTCGAACACTTGCGGCGGGATCAGACCTTCGGTCATGCGCGTGCCGCCGGTTGGCGCGATGGCGTTCACCAAGATGTTGTTCTTGCGGCCCTCGATGGCCAAGGTGCGGGTCAGCCCGTATAGACCAAGCTTGGCCATGCCGTAGTTGGACTGGCCGAAGTTGCCGTAGATGCCTGAAGTTGAAGCAGTGAAGATCACTCGGCCATAGTTTTGCTCGCGCAGGTGCGGCCATGCGGCGCGAGTGACTTTGTAGGCGCCTTCAACGTGGACGCGGTAGACCAGATCCCAATCGGCGTCGTCCATTTTGTGGAAGGTCTTGTCGCGCAGGATCCCGGCGTTGTTGACCACGACGTCGACGCGGCCGAAAACATCCAGCGCGTTCTGCACCAGTTTGTCGCCGTCGGTAACCGAGTCATGGTTGGCTTCGGCGCTACCGCCAGCTTCACGAATCTCAGCGACCACGCGATCAGCGGCAGATGCATTGGCGCCTTCGCCTTGAGTCGAGCCGCCGAGATCATTGACCAGCACTTTGGCGCCCTGTTTGGCGAACAGCAAAGCGTGCGCCCGTCCGAGGCCGCCACCGGCTCCGGTGACAATCACGACTTTATCTTCGAAACGCACAGACTCATTCATCGCGGCAACTCCAGCAGGCCAAGGGACAGTGACCCCGAGTGTCAGGCACGGGGCTTTCGGTCACAACGAACACGGTTGAGGCTGAATGGTGCGCGATAAGGCTGGGGGATGATGTGCCGCGCAAAATCAAAAGATCAAAAGATCGCAGCCTTCGGCAGCTCCTATATGGGATAGGTGTAGGAGCTGCCGAAGGCTGCGATCTTTTGATCTGTCAGGAGCATGCGACCTTGCGCGGTGGTAGCGCAAAACGTTCGCGAAACGCCAGGTAATGCTTGAGCACCTGCACCGGCGCTTCGATCTGCGGATAGTGGCCGATGCCCGGCAACAGCACGGTGTCGGCATCCGGTATCAACTGCCGATAGCGCTCAACCATGTGCGCACCCGAGATCGGATCAACTTCACCATCAATGACCCGCAACGGCACTTCGCCGCGCTGCATCGCCGCCACCCAACGATCACGCTGCACCCGCCGTTCGGGGATGTAGTTAATCAACTTGTGCATGATCCGCGGGCCGTGATTGCTGTCGACCAGGCTCCAGAAATCGTCCAGCTCGCTCTCGGTCGGCCCGGTCTGCGGACCGAAGATCTGGCGGAAGCTTTTCACCAGTGCGTCGCGAGTAAAGGCGCGGCCGATCATCCAGCCCAACGGGCTGAGCAATAGCTTTTGCATCAATACCGGACGATGGGTTTCCGGGAACAGACCGCCGTTGAGGAACACGCAACTGGCGACTTCGATCTTGTCTTCGTAGTGCCGGGCAAGCAGCTCCTGCGCGACGCTGTCGCCATAATCGTGAGCGAAGATGTGTAGCGGCTGTTCGACCTGCAAATGCGCGAGCAGCGCCTGTTGCAGATCGGCCTGCTCCAGCAGGCTGTAGCGGTGATTGGCAGGTTTGGCCGAATCACCGAAACCCAGCATGTCGCAAGCGATCACCCGATAACGCTGGGCCAGTGGTTGCCACAGATAATGCCAATCCCAACTGGCGGTAGGGAAACCATGGATCAGCAGCAGCGGCTCACCCTGCCCCGTCGTCCAGTAGCGGATCGACTGGCCACGAAAGACAAACGTCTGGCTGCGTTTACGCCAGACACACAGAGGAATCTCGGCAAGAGGCATTAGAGTTTATATCCGGGGTCTTGTTTATCGAGTTTGCGCAGCAGCGCCGGCCAGGCCAGCGCGCCACCCATGCCTTGAGCACTTTTGGTCACGCCGGCGATCATTGCCTTGGCGCCTGCCAGAATCTGCGGTTCGATGGCGATCAGTTCAGCGCCGCCGGTCTGGGCCATCACCTGGATGTCGCAGGCGCGCTGGAAGGTGAACATCATCAGGAAGGTATCAGCGATGGTGCCGCCACAGGTCAGCAGACCGTGGTTGTGCAGCATGAGGAAGTTGTTCTCACCGAGGTCGGCCTGCAAGCGCGCCTTCTCTTCGTGATTCAGCGCCACCCCTTCATAGCCGTGATACGCCAGGCTCGACAGCACGAACAGCGACTGCTGGCTGATCGGCAACACGCCTTGCTTTTGCGCCGACACCGCCACGCCCGAAGCGGTGTGCGTATGCAGCACGCAAACCACATCGTGACGCACTTCGTGCACGGCGCTGTGAATGGTGTAGCCGGCCGGGTTGATTTCGTAGGGGCTGTCCATGAGCTTTTTGCCGGCCTGATCGACTTTCACCAGGCTCGATGCGGTGATTTCGTGGAACATCAGGCCAAACGGATTGATCAGGAAATCTTCAGTGCCCGGCACCTTGGCGGATATGTGCGTGAAGATCAGATCGTCCCAACCATGCGACGCGACCAGACGATAGCAAGCGGCGAGATCGACGCGTGTCTGCCACTCGGCGGCGCTGACCTGCTCTTTGACATTAAGGGACGACTGGACGGGGGCTACGCTCACTGTATGCACCTCTGCGTTCTTATTGTTCTGCTGGTGTCAGCAGTCTAGTCAGGCGCAGTCGATCGCGTAGTTGCATTGCCAGCCAGCTTGATGACTGAACGGGTCAGCCATGCAAACTCCTTGGATCCATGTCAAGGCAACGGCGCCAACAAAGGAGCGGCAATCAACCCTTGAGCGCGCCAATCAGATCCGCCAGCCACGGCTCGGCGTCGGTTTCCGGGGTGACGCTTTCGCTGGCATCGAGGCGCAGCATCTCTTGAACTTCACGCAGGCCGAGTTCGCTGAAAAACAGTTCGCGCATTTGCTCACCGCCACCGCAGAAGGTGTCGCCGTAACTGGCGTCGCCCAAAGCAATCACCGCACCCGGCAAACCACGCCAGGCGGCAGGCAATTGATCGCGGATCATCGAATACAACGGTTGCAGGTTGTCCGGCAACTCGCCCATGCCGGTGGTCGAGGTCACGGCAAGAAACGCTTCTGGCGCGAAAGCCTGAACCTCGGCCAGGCTGACGCGTGAGTTGTAGAAGGTTTCAAAGCCAGCGGCTTTCAGCAGGTTCTGGGCGTGGCGGGCGACTTCTTCGGCGGTGCCGTAGACCGAACCGGAGAGGATGGCGACTTTCATCAATCTGATCCTGAAACTGAAAAAAAGAGCGGCGATAGTAACAGCCTCAGCCGTGAAGTTGCGATTGGCTCTCAATGAGCGCTGATGTCCTATGGACAGGCACCGCCGTTCTTCTAGAATGCGTGCCAATGCCAGCTCTGAAAGGATTCAAGGATGATCAACGCTCACTTGCTGCAAATGGTGATCAACGCATCGAATGACGGGATTGTGGTCGCGGAAAAAGAAGGCGAGCGGGACAACATCCTGATCTACGTCAACCCGGCCTTCGAGCGTCTCACCGGTTACTCCAGCGAAGAAATCCTCTATCAGGATTGCCGCTTTCTGCAGGCCGGCGACCGTGATCAGGAGAGCCTGGAGCTCATTCGCGATGTATTGCGTACCAACGGCTCGTGTCGGGAAATTTTGCGCAACTACCGTAAGGACGGCACGGCGTTCTGGAATGAATTGTCACTTTCAACGGTAAAAAATGCCGATGACGGGCAGACTTACTTTGTCGGCGTGCAAAAAGATGTGACGATGCAGGTCAAGGCTCAGCAACGTGTCGCGCAGCTGGAGGCCCGGGTCGCTGCACTGGAAACAGAACTCGCCGCCTTGAAAGCGACAAACGGTTAAAACAAAACATCGAACTGGTTGTCATTAACTACAATCACCAATGACTTTGTAACTATTCCTTTCGAGTTAGCCATGCAACGCGACGCGCTCCTGACCCAGGATGAGCTGGATTTTATCCAGACCATGCAGCACAACCCGCAACTCAATGTGCGGGATGCGACGTCGAGTCTGCTGGTTAACGGTGGTTCGCAGATCCGTGATTTGCTCACGCGTCTGGCCGCTCACGAGCAAGTGACCATTCAGGCCAACTTCGAAAATCAGCAGATGACGTTTCCACTGCATCTGGTGGAAGACGAGTTTCATGCACTGCACCTGCGCCTCGGTGTGCCAAGCATCTACGAAGATGGCCCGATGGTTCGTCCGTGGCGGCTGACACTTGAAGAGCCGGTGGCGCTGGAGAATGCCAAAGGCCAGGCGGGCACGCTGTGGGTTCACGAGGTTTCACATAAAGGCGTACTGCTGGAAGTGCGCAACAAGACCAAACCGCCCAAGCACTTCGCGCTGTGGTTCAGCCCTTCGGGTTATGAGCGGATCGCATTGCGCGGCAATTTCGAGCGCGAAACCGAGAGTGGTTTCTACGCCTACGAACTCAGCCAGACAGACAGCGACGAAACCGAGCGTCTTCGACAGTTCATCCTGCAGCAACATCGTTTGACGCACCCTGCCCTGCACACCTGATTCTCAGGTATCAAGCTTCCCCGCCAGAAACTGCGTCATGCGCTGACGCATGTTCATCCCTTCATTACCCAGGCACGCCACAGATGATCCGGCCAGACTCTCTTGCGCCAGATCAGACGCATCGCCGGCGAGCATCAGCTGACAATCAAGACTCAAGGCCAGTCGATTCAGACGCCGGGGCAAATCGGCACTCGGGGCGTGATTGGAAAACAGCACCAGTGCGTCAGGTTTGATCTTCTCGCAAACGAGGGTCAGCTCATCGAGCGGCTGGCCGGTGGTCAACACACGAACGCCTGCGTCGTTGCCACTCAGAAACAACGCCGCCACCAGCAACTCAAGCTCCCGGCATTGCCCGGCCAGTGCGCTGACGATCACCCGTCGCGGTTGTGCGCCACGCAGGGTGATGATTCGGTGTAACACCCGCGCCCTAAGAAACCCGTCGAAGAACAGCCATTCGCTGGTCTGCCCAAAGCCATCCTGACGCTGCAACAACTGCAGCCATAACGGCATCAGGATGTCCTGAAACACAACGGGCAACGCATAAGAAGAAAAGATCTGACCGTAGACCCGATCCAGCTGCTGATCATCGAAAGAGCTGATCGCCTGCTGGAGCTGCACTTGCCATTGCAGATAATCGGCTTGCACCAGATCATCGGGAATGATGTGCGCGAGAACCTTCAGCGGTTCGGTCCTGGCGAGAATCTTGCCGATCTTGCTGACCGCCACACCACGATCGATCCAGTCGACGATGCTGCGAACGCGCTCGATTTCGGTCATCGAATACAGCCGATGCCCACTCTCGGTGCGCACCGGCAGGATCAAACCATAGCGACGTTCCCAGGCGCGCAGCGTGACCGGATTGACACCTGTCAGCCTCGCGACTTCACGGATAGGAAACAGATCCTCGCGCTCGAGCGCAACAGATGCCTGAGAAACTGGGTGCGCGTCTGTCATGACAGGCATTGGGCCTCAACTTCCGGACGGGTGAATTGGATCCCATTCTAACCCCGATGCGCTGATTGCGTTCAAGTAGAGATATGCGACGAAAGTCTCTGGTTTAAACACGAAAATCAGGAATAATCCTTGCTTGCTGAAAAGCGCAGGCCTCCACCCCGGCCTTGCGTCAGGCGAAACTCCTACCCGGAGTGACGCAATCGAGATACGGAGATACACAATGTCTACTTCACCCGTCACGCTGATGGTTGCGCGTCGCGTCGCCGATGGCCGCTATCAGGATCTGATCGCCTGGCTGCGCGAAGGCGAACAACTGGCCACCGATTTCCCCGGTTATCTGGGTTCCGGCGTGCTCGCACCGCCGCCCGGCGATAACGAATTCCAGATTATCTTCCGCTTTGTCGATGAACAGACTTTGCATGCGTGGGAGCATTCGGCCTCGCGTACCGCCTGGCTGGATCGTGGCAGCGATCTGTTTGCCCATCCCAAAGAGCATCGTGTCAGTGGCATCGAAGGCTGGTTCGGCACAAGCGTAGTCGGCCAGCGCCCGCCGCGCTGGAAACAGGCGATTGCGATCTGGCTGGCATTCTTTCCGGTGTCGCTGTTGTTCAATTTTGTCGTGGGTCCGTTGCTCGTGGACATGAGCCTTTTGCCGAAAGTGTTGATCAGCACGGCATGCCTGACGCCGCTGATGGTTTATTTCTTTATTCCGTTGTCGACGCGGTTGCTGGCGAACTGGTTGAACAGCACGCCTGCGCGTCCGTTGCCTGTCGCACCCTCTACGCAGAACCGCTAAAAGATCGCAGCCTCGTTGCACTCGAATGCTCCTACATGGCTCCTACACGGCTCCTACACAGTTGCGACAGTGGCGCAGTGCGGGAGCTGCCGGAGGCTGCGATCTTTTCAGGCCCGCCGCTGTTATAGTTTTTGCACCCACCGCGACGCGAGCCGTTCATGACTACAACCTCCGCCCCGATCCTGATCACCGGCGCCGGCCAACGTGTCGGTCTGCACTGCGCGCAGCGTTTGCTCGAAGACGGCCACCGCGTCATTTTCACCTATCGCAGCGAACGCCCCGGTGTCCAGACGCTACGTGATCTGGGCGCCATCGGCGTATTCGCAGACTTTTCCAGCGAAGCCGGCATCCTCGCGTTCATCGCCGAATTGAACACCCACACCGACAGCCTGCGGGCGATCGTGCATAACGCCTCCGACTGGCAGGCGGAAACCCCGGGCAGCGAAGCCGAAGCGTTCAACCGCATGGTCAACATTCACATGCTCGCGCCCTATCTGATCAACCTGCACTGCGCCGACCTGCTCAAGCAATCGACACCCGCCGACATCATCCACATCAGCGACGATGTCACTCGCAAGGGCAGCAGCAAGCACATCGCCTATTGCGCCAGCAAAGCCGGGCTCGACAGCCTGACCCTGTCCTTCGCCGCTCGCTATGCGCCGGCGATCAAGGTCAACGGCATTGCGCCGGCCCTGCTATTGTTCAACCCCGACGACGACGCGGCGTACCGCGCCAAGGCCCTGGCCAAATCCGCGCTGGGCATCGAACCCGGTAGCGAAGTGATCTACCAGAGCCTTCGCTACCTGCTCGACAACCCTTATGTCACCGGCACGACCCTGACCGTCAATGGCGGAAGGCACGTCAAATAACGCTGCCCCGCGAGGATGTTCGATGATCCGTTCCCTGCCCGAGAACTACCGTGAAATCCTCATTGGCCTCGGTGAAGATCCCGACCGTGAAGGATTGCTCGATACGCCGGCGCGGGCGGCCAAGGCCATGCAATACCTGTGTCACGGTTACGAGCAGAGCGTCGACAAAATCGTCAATGGCGCGCTGTTTGCCTCCGACAGCGACGAGATGATCATCGTCGCCGACATCGAGTTGTACTCGTTGTGCGAACATCACCTGCTGCCCTTCATCGGCAAGGCCCATGTGGCTTATATTCCGACTGGCAAAGTGCTGGGGCTGTCGAAGATCGCGCGACTGGTGGACATGTTCGCCAGACGCCTGCAAATTCAGGAAAACCTCACCCGGCAGATTGCCGATGCGGTGCAACAGGTTACCGATGCCGCCGGTGTTGCGGTGGTCATCGAGGCCAGACACATGTGCATGATGATGCGCGGTGTCGAAAAACAGAATTCGACCATGAACACCTCGGTCATGCTCGGCGCCTTCCGCGACTCGAGCAACACCCGTCAGGAGTTCCTGCAATTGATTGGACGGAGCAAGTAAATGCCACAACTTCAGCCGGGAATGGCGCGTATCCGGGTCAAGGATCTGCGCTTGCGCACCTTTATCGGGATCAACGAGGACGAAATCCTCAACAAGCAGGATGTGCTGATCAACCTGACCATCCTGTACGCCGCGCAAGAAGCGGTGCGTGACAATGACATCGACCACGCGCTCAATTACCGCACCATCACCAAGGCAATCATCGCCCACGTCGAGGGCAATCGTTTTGCCCTGCTCGAGCGCCTGACCCAGGAATTGCTCGATCTGGTGATGACCAACGCCTCGGTGCTGTACGCCGAAGTCGAAGTCGACAAGCCGCACGCGCTGCGCTTTGCCGAGTCGGTGTCGATCACGCTTGCAGCGAGCCGCTAGCTTCAAGCTTCAAGCGCCAAGCTGTAAACTTCGTATCACCGCCAACCATCTTGCAGCTTGAAGCTCGTCGCTTGAAGCTGTCTCGCAGAGACTCCCATGAACGAGCAACAACGCCTCGAACTCGAAGCCGCCGCCTTCCGCCGACTGGTCGCGCACCTGGACAGCCGCAAGGATGTGCAGAACATCGACCTGATGAACCTCGCCGGGTTCTGCCGCAACTGCCTGTCGAAGTGGTACAAGGCCGAAGCCGATGAGCGCCAGATCGAGGTCAGCCTCGACGACGCCCGCGAAGTGGTTTACGGCATGCCGTACGCCGAGTGGAAAGCCCAATTTCAGCAAGAAGCCAGCGCTGAGCAACAAGCAGCGTTCGCCAAAGGAAAAACCCATGAGTGACCTGAACACCCTGCGCGCCAGCCTAAAGAGCGGCGAACACGCTTTCGCCGACACCCTGGCGTTCATCGCCGCGGGCTATGACTACCAGCCTCAAGCGTTCAACAACGGTGGCGTGGAAAACGCCGCCGGGCAGAACGAAGGCTCGTGCAAGACCCTGGGTCTGGCATTGCTGGAAGGCTTGAGTGACGAGGAAGCGCTGCTGGCGTTCGGCGAGCATTACCGCTCGGTAGTGGCCACGCCTGAGGGCAGTGATCACGGCAATATCCGCGCGTTGATCGCGAAGGGTCTGGCGGGCGTGAAGTTCGAAACACAACCCCTGACCCGTCGCTGATTTCGATCTGTAAACACAATCCCCTGTAGGAGTGAGCCTGCTCGCGATAGCGCTGTGTCAGTCGATACATAAGCTGAATGTAAAACCGCTATCGCGAGCAGGCTCACTCCTACATTGGAATCGCGTCGCGCCTGAAATAACGGGCATAAAAAAACCGGCCGAAGCCGGTTTTTTTGTGCCTGCGATCTTAGAACGAAGCGTTCTGCAGACCGTCCAGGTAACGCTCGGTATCCAGTGCCGCCATGCAACCGGCGCCGGCCGAGGTGATGGCCTGACGGTAAACGTGGTCGGCCACGTCACCGGCAGCGAAGATGCCTTCAACGTTAGTGGCGGTGGCGTTGCCTTCACGGCCGCCCTGCACGATCAGATAGCCGTCCTTCAAATCCAGCTGACCTTCGAACAGAGAAGTGTTCGGGGTATGGCCGATGGCGATGAACACGCCGTCAACGGTGATTTCGTCGAAGCTGCCGTCATTGTTCTTCAGACGCGCACCGGTCACGCCCATGTTGTCGCCCAACACTTCGTCGAGGGTGGCGTTGAGCTTGAGGATGATCTTGCCTTCAGCCACGCGAGCGTTGAGCTTGTCGATCAAGATCTTCTCGGCGCGGAAGGTTTCGCGACGGTGGATCAGGGTCACGGTGCTGGCGATGTTGGCCAGGTACAGGGCCTCTTCAACAGCGGTGTTACCGCCGCCAACCACTGCAACCGGTTTGTTGCGGTAGAAGAAACCGTCGCAGGTCGCGCAGGCCGAAACGCCTTTGCCCATGAACGCTTCTTCCGACGGCAGGCCCAGGTAACGAGCGCTGGCACCGGTGGCGATGATCAGGGCGTCGCAGGTGTAAGTCGCGCTGTCGCCGGTCAGGCTGTAAGGCTTGGAAGCGAAGTCGACGGCATTGATGTGATCGAAAACGATCTCGGTTTCAAAACGCTCGGCGTGCTCGCGCATGCGCTCCATCAGCACCGGACCGGTCAGACCGTGGACGTCGCCCGGCCAGTTGTCGACTTCGGTGGTGGTGGTCAGTTGACCGCCAGCCTGCATGCCGGTGATCAGCAGTGGCTTGAGGTTGGCACGTGCGGCATACACCGCAGCGCTGTAACCGGCAGGACCGGAACCGAGAATGATCACTCGCGAATGACGGACTTCAGACATGAATCTGCTCCTGTTGACCGGCCAATACAGCTGGCGCGGACGCCGGACTGCCGGCGGAATAAAAAAGGACTGTGGATAACCTTGGGGAAGGCATGAACTCGACAGTCCTGTAAAAAGTTGGGTGCAGCGTATCGAGGGGGGCAAGATTAAGGAAATACGGTTTAACAATCCAGCTCATAGGTGGTCTCTATGCCGAGACACTGACGAGATGGACGTCTTTGTTACAGTGAATGTCGATCGCTCTGCCGCGCTTTCGCACGTGGTGCAAAGTCGGTAAGGTCGGCGCGTTTTCCCTTGCTCGGAGCACCTTATGCCCGCCCCTGTTCTGTCCGGCCCGCAATACCTGCGCGAAGGCCTCAAACTGGTTCTCAGTCCGGGCCTGCGCCTGTTCGTGTTGCTGCCGCTGGCGATCAACCTGGTGCTGTTCGTCGGATTGATCTATCTGGCCGGCCACCAGTTCAGCCTGTGGGTCGACACGCTGATGCCATCGCTGCCCGAGTGGCTGAGTTTCCTCAGCTACGTTCTCTGGCCGCTGTTCGTGGTGCTGGTGGCATTGATGGTGTTTTTCACGTTCACCATGCTAGCCAATATCATTGCTGCGCCGTTTAACGGTTTCCTCGCGGAAAAAGTCGAAGTGGTGGTGCGTGGCACCGACGACTTCCCGGCCTTCAGCTGGGGCGAACTGATCGCCATGGTCCCGCGTACCCTCGCCCGGGAAATGCGCAAGCTCGGCTACTTCCTGCCTCGGGCGATCGGCCTGTTCATTCTCTCGTTCATCCCCGTGGTGAACATCGTCGCCGCACCGCTGTGGCTGTTGTTCGGCGTGTGGATGATGGCGATCCAGTACATCGACTACCCGGCGGACAACCACAAACTGGGCTGGAACGAAATGCTCGCTTGGCTGCGCGAAAAGCGCTGGCAGAGCATGAGTTTCGGCGGGATCGTTTATCTGGTGTTGCTGATTCCGGTGGTCAACATCCTCATGATGCCGGCCGCCGTGGCCGGGGCGACGCTGTTCTGGGTGCGTGAGCGCGGTGCCGAGAATCTCGTGACCCAGCGCTAACGCGGCGTCACAAATCCATCATCCGAACGTCACAAGCTCGACATGGCCTCAGCCGACACTGGGGTCATGACGACAGCTCTACATATCACTCTGATCAGCGAAACCTTCCCACCGGAAATCAACGGCGTGGCCAATACCCTTGGCCGCTTGTGCGATGGATTGCGTGCGCGCGGACATCGGGTCGACCTGATACGCCCACGTCAGCCTGATGATCCGCAGCGTACTGAAGACGATGCCTTGCTCTTGTGCCGGGGCTGGCCGCTGCCGGGCTATCCCGGATTGCAATGGGGCCAATCGTCGATGCACAAGTTGCTGCGGCGCTGGAAGCGCCAGCGTCCGGACGTGCTGTACATCGCCACCGAAGGCCCGCTCGGTCTGTCGGCGTTGCGAGCGGCGCGACGACTGGGGATTTCGGTGGTCAGTGGCTTTCATACCAATTTCCAGCAATACACCAGCCAATACGGCCTCGGCCTGCTGACGCGGCTCCTGACGCATTATTTGCGCTGGTTTCACAACCGTTCGGCGCTGACGCTGGTGCCGAGTATCAGTCAGCGACTGGAACTGGAGCGGCGGCATTTCGAGCGACTGGCGTTGTTGTCCCGAGGGGTGGACAGCCAGTTGTTTCATCCGGCCAAACGCCTGAATGCCCTGCGTGAGCAATGGGGACTGGGCGAGCGCGATATTGCGGTGATTCACGTAGGAAGGCTCGCACCAGAGAAAAACCTCGGTTTGCTCAAACGCTGCTTTGAAAAGCTGCGCGAAACTTATCCACAACGCACTCTGAAGCTGATCGTGGTCGGCGACGGGCCGCAACGCATGGCACTGGAGAGGGATCTGCCCGAGGCGATTTTCTGCGGGTCGCAGCGCGGCGAAGCGCTGGCCGCGCACTATGCATCCGGCGATGTGTTTCTGTTCCCGAGCCTGACCGAAACCTTTGGCAATGTCGTGCTCGAAGCGCTGGCCTCAGGGCTTGGCGTGGTGGCCTACGATCAGGCAGCGGCAGCGCAGCATATTCGCCATGGCTACAGCGGCGTGCTGGCGATGCCGGGCGATGAAGAGGCGTTTTGCGATGCGGCGGTATGGTTGTTGGAGAAATATGAAACGTTGCGCTGCGTGCGGCTGAATGCGCGCCAACATGCGAGTCGCCAAGGGTGGGCGGCGATTATCGAGCAGTTTGAAGGTCATTTGCGGGGGGCTTGTGTCGGGGAGTTGGTGGTGCCGAATGCACCGACATTGCCCTGAATCTTTGCTGACTCTGAAGCAGCCATCGCGAGCAGGCTCACTCCTACAATTAACCGCGTTCTTCCTGAGGAAGTGCGATTCAATGTAGGAGTGAGCCTGCTCGCGATGGCGTCAGTGCTGGTTAGCGCTTAAACCAGTGTCATCAACGCCTCACGGCTGAACGGCAGAATGTCCTGCTCACGCCCTTCGCGCACTTTCAGTGCCCAGTCCGGATCGACCAGCAGTGCGCGCCCCACCGCTACCAGATCGAATTCCTCTTTGTTCAGACGCTCAAGCAGGTTCTCCAAACTGGCCGGTTCTGCGATCTTGTCGGTGTTGACCATGAACTGCAGGAACTCGCCATCCAGGCCTACGCTGCCGACGGTGATGGTCGGTTTGCCGGTCAGTTTGCGCGTCCAGCCAGCCAGGTTCAGCTCGGAGCCATCGAATTCCGGCTCCCAGAAACGCCGCGTCGAGCAGTGGAAAATGTCCACGCCAGCGTCGGACAACGGCGCGAGGAATTCACCCAAGGCTTCCGGGGTTTGCACCAGCCGCGCGGTGTAATCCTGCTGTTTCCATTGCGAGAAACGGAAGATGATCGGGAAACCTTCGCCCACCGCTGCACGCACAGCCTGAATCAGCTCGATGGCAAAACGCGAACGGTTGGCCAGGCTGCCGCCGTATTCGTCAGTGCGCTGGTTGCTGCCTTCCCAGAAGAACTGGTCGACCAGATAACCATGGGCGCCGTGGATTTCCACGCCGTCCATGCCGATGCTTTGGGCATCCTTGGCCGCTTGGGCGAAGGCGCCGATCACGTCCTGGATGTCCTGCTTGGTCATGCCGTGCACGACGACCTGACCGTCCTTGAGTTTTTCCGTCGGGCCATAAGCCGGCACGCTGGCGTCCGGTTCGGTGCCGATGCGGCGCACGCTACCGACGTGCCAGAGCTGTGGAACGATCTTGCCGCCCTCGGCATGCACCGCGTCGACGACTTTTTTCCAACCGGCCAAGGGTGCTTCACCAAAGAACTGCGGCACATTCGGGTAACCGTTGGACGCAATATGGCCGACGGTCGTGCCTTCGGTGATGATCAGGCCAACGCCGGCAGCAGCGCGACGACGGTAGTACTCGATGACTTTGGAGTTCGGTACGCCGCCCGGAGAAAACGAACGGGTCATCGGCGCCATGACCACACGGGTCGGCAGTTCGAGAGTGCCGAGGTGGAACGGTTTGAACAGGGCTTGAACCGGCATGGGAAGACTCCGCAGGAAATGACTTTATGACGGCGATAATATGGACAGGCGAAGCCTTTGAACAGCACTATTGATTTGGGTGATCAAGGATTAGAAACGAAAAGATCGCAGCCTTCGGCAGCTCCCACACAATCGAATGCAAGCCAAACGAAAAGATCGGAGCGCCAGCAGTCCCCTGTAAGAGCTGCCGAAGGCTCGGGCTGCGATCGGACGATCTCTTGATCTTGAGGGTTTTAGCCCAGCGCTTTCTCGATGGCAGCAATCACCGTCGGATCATCCGGCGCCGTGCGCGGCGAGAACCGGGCCAGCACGCGACCGTCCTTGCCAAGCAGGAACTTCTCGAAATTCCAGGTGATGTCACCGGGAAATTCCGCGCCCTCGCCCGCCAGCAGCCGATAGAGCTGATGACGCTCGTGACCGTTGACTTCGAGCTTGCTCGACAACGGGAACGTCACGCCGTAGTTGAGGCTGCAGAAATCCTGGATTTCCTGCTCGGTGCCTGGCTCCTGACCGGCAAACTGGTTGCACGGCAGGCCCAATACACTGAAACCTTTACCTTTGAATTGCTGGTAGAGGTTTTCCAGCGCCGCGTACTGTGGGGTCAACCCGCATTTGGAGGCGACGTTGACCACCAGCACGACTTGGCCCTTGAAGGGCGCCAGCGGTAGCTCCTGACCATCCAGGGCTGTCAACTTAAGGTCGTGAAAAGCACTCATGACGAACTCCAGATTCCCGTGTTCTACTCGAAACAGCCACTTGGCGAGACCACCAAGGACAGCCGCGGACTGAAAAAGGCGCCCGCAGGCGCCTCTCCAGTACTCGAAGCTTAGCGCAGAAAATCAGTGCTGATGGCCACCTTCGCCATGGACGTGACCATGAGCGACTTCTTCCTGGCTGGCGTCACGGATAGCAACGATCTTCACTTTGAAGTTCAGGCGCTGACCGGCCAGTGGGTGGTTGCCGTCGACGGTGACGTCGTCGCCGTCGAGGTCACGAATGGTGACGATTTGCATCTGGCCGTCCGGCGCCGAAGCGTGGAACTGCATGCCGACTTCCAGCTCGTCAACGCCTTCGAACATGCTGCGGCTCAGGGTGCTGACCAGTTCGGCAGCGTATTCGCCGTAAGCGTCTTCCGGCTCAACGGATACTTCCAGTTCATCACCAACAGCTTTGCCTTCCAGGGCTTTTTCCAGGCCCGGGATGATGTTGCCTGCGCCTTGCAGGTAGACCAGCGGTGCGCCGCCGGCGGAGCTGTCGATGACCTCACCAGCGTCGTTGGTCAGGGTATAGTCGATGGAGACAGCCTTATTGGCGGCGATCAGCATGGGGCGAGACCTTTTGCAGAAGAATATAGAAAGGCCAAGTTTAGCGAAGCAATCGCGCGAAAGCGAACACAACCCGGACAAACGGGATTCGACGATTACCGGCTTCCATCAGGACGAGGACGGTCACTGGGTGGCCGAGCTTTCCTGTGGCCACACTCAGCACCTGCGCCACCAGCCACCGTGGCAATCGCGCGCGTGGGTGCTGGACCCGGCGCAACGTATTGAAAAAATAGGCCAACCCTTTGCCTGCGGTTGGTGCGCTCAAGGCTCGGTTAGCGATAACCTTGGCGACTGAATTTCGGCAGATTGTCAGAGATAGATGATCGCCATTGCCATGCACCCTTAGAGAATTCGCATGCAAACTTTTTTTATCGCGCCCACCGATTTTGGTGTGGGTCTGACCTCCATCAGCCTCGGGCTGGTGCGCACGCTGGAGCGGGCCGGGCTGAAAGTCGGTTTTTTCAAACCGATCGCCCAACCGCATCCGGGCGACACCGGCCCTGAGCGCTCCACCGAACTGATGGCGCGCACCCACGGCCTGAAACCACCACAGCCGCTGGGTCTGGCCCATGTCGAGCGAATGCTGGGCGATGGCCAGCTCGATGAGCTGCTCGAAGAAATCATCACCCTGTATCAGCAAGCAGCCGTCGGCAAAGACGTGCTGGTGGTTGAAGGCATGGTGCCGACCCGCAGCGCCAGTTACGCCGCACGGGTCAACCTGCACCTGGCGAAAAGTCTGGATGCCGAAGTGATTCTGGTCTCGGCGCCGGAAAACGAAGTGCTCGCCGAACTCTCCGGCCGCGTCGAATTGCAGGCGCAATTGTTCGGTGGTCCGAAAGACCCGAAAGTCCTCGGCGTGATCCTCAACAAGGTCAAGACCGACGAGAGCATGGAAGCGTTTGCTTCGCGCCTGAAGGAACATTCGCCATTACTGCGCAGCGGTGATTTCCGTCTACTCGGCTGCATCCCGTTCCAGCCTGAACTCAATGCACCGCGGACCCGCGACGTCGCCGACCTGATGGGCGCACAGGTGCTCAACGCCGGCGACTATGAAACCCGCCGCATGACCAAAATCATCATTTGCGCACGGACCATGCGCAACACCGTCGAGCTGCTCAAGCCCGGCGTGCTGGTGGTAACGCCGGGGGATCGCGACGACATCATCCTTGCGGTCAGCCTCGCGGCAATCAACGGCGTGCCGCTGGCCGGTCTGCTGCTGACCAGCGACACCCTGCCCGATCCGCGCATCATGGACTTGTGCCGTGGCGCCTTGCAGGCCGGTTTACCCGTGTTGTCGGTGAGCACGGGTTCCTACGACACCGCCAACCTGCTCAACGGCTTGAACAAGGAAATCCCGATCGATGACCGCGAGCGAGCGGAGATCATCACCGATTTCGTCGCCAGCCACCTCGACGCCAACTGGCTGCACCAGCGCTGCGGTACGCCACGCGAGATGCGCCTGTCGCCGGCGGTGTTCCGTTATCAACTGATTCAGCGCGCCCAGGCCGCCAACAAACGCATCGTCCTGCCTGAAGGCAGCGAGCCGTTCACCGTGCAAGCGGCGGCAATTTGTCAGGAACGCGGGATAGCTCGTTGTGTGTTGCTGGCCAAACCCGAAGACGTCGAAGCGGTCGCCCGCGCCCAAGGCATCGTGTTGCCGCCGGGGCTGGAGATTCTCGATCCGGATCTGATCCGCGAGCGCTACGTCGAGCCGATGGTTGCCTTGCGCAAAACCAAAAGCCTCAACGCGCCAATGGCCGAGCAGCAACTGGAAGACACCGTGGTGATTGGCACCATGATGCTCGCGCTGGATGAAGTCGACGGCCTGGTTTCCGGCGTGATCAACACCACCGCCAACACCATCCGCCCGGCCCTGCAGCTTATTAAAACGGCGCCGGGCTGCACGCTGGTGTCGTCGGTGTTCTTCATGCTGTTCCCGGAGGAAGTGCTGGTCTACGGCGACTGCGTGATGAACCCGCACCCGAGCGCCACCGAACTGGCCGAGATTGCCCTGCAAAGCGCCGACTCGGCGGCGGCATTCGGCATCACCCCGCGCGTGGCGATGATCAGTTACTCCAGCGGCGAATCGGCCACCGGCGAGGAAGTCGAGAAAGTCCGCGAGGCCACCCTGCTCGCCCATGAACAACAGCACACATTGCTGATCGACGGCCCGCTGCAATACGACGCCGCCGCCAACGAAACCGTCGCCCGGCAACTGGCGCCGAACAGTCCGGTGGCCGGTCGCGCCACAGTGTTTGTGTTCCCCGATCTGAACACCGGCAACACCACGCACAAAGCCGTACAGCGTAGCGCCGACTGCGTCAGCCTCGGCCCGATGCTGCAAGGCCTGCGCAAACCGGTGAACGACCTGCCGCGCGGCGCGCAAGTCGATGACATCGTCTACACCATCGCCCTCACCGCGATTCAAGCCGCCAACCGACCTATGGATGTGTAAATGCTGGATTTCCTACCTGCACCGCTGCGCGGCGTGATCGCCTCACTGTTGTTGGCGCTCAATACGATTCTGCTGTGTTCGTTCCTGTTCTGCGTGGCGCTGATCAAGGCCTTGCCGTTCGCCTTCACCCAGCGCATCGCTGGTTGGCTGATGAGCCACACCCACGAAGCGTGGATCAGCAATAACAAGGGCTGGATGAACCTGGTGCGCCGCACGCGCTGGCACCTCAGCGGCCTGCAAGGCCTCGACTACAACCACTCCTATCTGATCACCAGCAACCATCAGAGCTGGGTCGACATTCTGGTGCTGCAATACGTACTCAACCGTCGCATCCAGCCGCTGAAGTTCTTCCTCAAGCAAGAACTGATCTGGGTGCCGGTGATTGGTCTGGCGTGGTGGGCGCTGGGCTTCCCGTTCATGAAGCGCTACTCCAAGGCCTATCTGGAAAAACACCCGGAGAAAAAAGGCAAAGACCTCGAAACCACCCGCAAAACCTGCGCGAAATTTCGTAACAACCCGGTGGGAATTTTCAACTTCGTCGAAGGCACGCGCTTCACTGACGGCAAACATGCGCAGCAGCAGTCACCGTTCAAATACCTGCTCAAGCCCAAGGCTGGCGGCATTGCGTTTGTGCTGGATGCGATGGGCGAACAGCTGGAGTCGATCGTCAACGTGACCATCCACTACCCAGCCGGACGTCCGGGGTTCTGGGATTTGCTGTGCGGCAACGTGCGAGATGTAGTGGTGCATTTTGAAGAGCTGAAGATTCCTCAGCAGTTCATCGGCAAGAATTACGATCAGGACGGTGAGTATCGTTTGCAGTTTCAGGGCTGGATCAATCAGCTGTGGCTGGACAAGGATGCGTTGCTGGAACAGATGCACCGCGAATACCCAAAGAATTAAAGATCAAAAGATCGCAGCCTTCGGCAGCTCCTACATTAGATCGGCGTACACCCTGTAGGAGCTGCCGAAGGCTGCGATCTTTTGACATTCTCAAAGCGACAAAAAAAGCCCGCCGATGATTGCTCATCGGCGGGCTTTTTCTTGCAGCTCGAAGCTAGAAGCTTGCAGCTGCTTCTGTCTTAGATCGCGCCACGTTTGCGCAGCAGATCCAGCACTTGCTTGACGCTTTCTTCCAGACTCAGCGTCTGCGTGTCGATCACCAGATCAGCATTCAGCGGCACGTCATACGGGAAGGATTCGCCCGGGATGTTGTCGCTACCGGCGGCATACAAACCTTGCGGATCACGCTCTGCACACACCGTCGGCGAAGCCTGCACATAGACCGTCAGCAGACGCTCCTTACCGATCAGTTCCTTGGCCTGCTCACGACCTTCGGCACTCGGTGCCACAAACGCTGCCAGAGTCAGCAAACCAGCTTCGTTAAACTGACGCGCCACATGCGCAGCACGACGCCAGTTCTCGGTGCGCCCGGCACGATCCTGCGGCAGGCCTTTGTTCAGATCCTGACGCAGATTCTGACCATCCAGCACAAACACCGCACGACCGAGGTCAAACAACTTGCGCTCGACCGCATAAGCCAGCGTGCTCTTGCCCGCGCCCGACAGACCGCTGAACAGCACGGTGGCCGGTTGCTGACCAAAGCGCTGCGCACGCTCTTCAGTCGCCACATGCGCCAGTTTGCCGTGGTGTGTCGTGGTGCCATGCGAAACAGGCTGAGCGACGATCATGCCAGCGCCAACGGTGCCGTTGGTCAAACGATCGATGATGATGAACGCGCCGGTGGTGCGGTTGCTTTCGTAACCGTCGAGGGCAATCGGCGCATCAAGCGCGATCCTGACCTTGCCGATTTCGTTGAGCTGCAACGCGCTCGCCGGACCTTCTTCCAACGTGTTCACGTCGACCTTGTTAATGATGCTGGCAATCGAGCCCGGCACGTAACTGGTCGCGCGTTTGATGTCGTACTTCTTGCCCGGCAGCATCGGCTCTTCAGCCATCCACACCAGCATCGCTTCGAAGCTGTCGGTGACCGGCGGCACATTGTCGGCATGCACCAACAGATCGCCGCGGGAGATGTCGATTTCGTCTTCCATGGTCAGCGTCACCGCTTGACCAGGACCCGCATGCTCCAGTTCACCTTCGAAAGTGACAATGGATTTGACGCGGCTGCTCTTGCCCGACGGCAGCACCACGACCTCGTCACCCTTCTTGACGATGCCGCTGGCGAGGGTGCCGGCGAAGCCGCGGAAGTTCAGGTTCGGACGGTTGACGTACTGCACCGGGAAACGCAGATCGGTGAAGTTGCGGTCGCCCGCCACTTCCACAGTCTCGAGAATTTCCATCAGCGACTGGCCGGTGTACCACGGCGAGCGCTCGGACTTGTTCACCACGTTGTCGCCCTTGAGGGCAGACATCGGCACGAAGTGCATGCTGGTCGGCTTCATCTTCAAGCCTTCAGCGAACTTCAGGTAGTCGGCCTTGATCGACTCGAACACACCTTCGTCGAAGTCTTTGAGGTCCATCTTGTTGATGGCGACAACGATATGTTTGATGCCCAGCAACGAGGCGATGAAGCTGTGGCGACGGGTCTGGGTCTGCACGCCGTAACGGGCGTCGACCAGGATGATCGCCAGGTCACAGGTAGACGCACCGGTGGCCATGTTGCGGGTGTACTGCTCATGGCCGGGGGTGTCGGCGATGATGAATTTGCGTTTGGCGGTGGAGAAATAGCGGTAGGCGACATCGATGGTGATGCCCTGCTCACGCTCGGCCTGCAGGCCGTCGACCAGCAATGCCAGGTCGATGTCATCGCCAGTGGTGCCGACTTTTTTAGAGTCGCGAGTGATGGCTTCCAGATGATCTTCGTAGATCATTTTGGAGTCGTGCAGCAGACGCCCGATCAGGGTGCTCTTGCCGTCATCGACGTTACCGCAGGTCAGAAAGCGCAGCAGCTCTTTACGTTCGTGCTGGCCCAGGTAGGCGAGGATGTCCTCGCTGATCAAATCAGATACGTGCGACATGACAACCCCTTAGAAATAACCCTGACGTTTTTTGTCTTCCATGGAGCCTGCGCCATCGTGGTCGATGACCCGGCCCTGGCGCTCGGAAGTTCGCGTCAGGAGCATTTCCTGAATGATGTCCGTGAGGCTTTCGGCCTCGGACTCCACCGCGCCCGTCAACGGGTAGCAACCAAGGGTACGGAAACGCACTTTCTTTTTGACGATGCGCGCTTTGTCTTCGTCGGACAGGTGCTCGAGGATGCGCTCGTCGTCGATCATGATCAGCGTGCCGTTCTTCTCGATCACTTCACGCTCGGCGGCGAAGTACAGCGGCACAATCGGGATGCCTTCGAGGTAGATGTACTGCCAGATGTCCAGCTCGGTCCAGTTCGACAACGGGAACACACGAATGGATTCGCCCTTGTTGACCTTGCCGTTGTAGACGTTCCACAGCTCTGGGCGCTGGTTTTTCGGGTCCCAGCGGTGCTTGCTGTCGCGGAACGAATACACGCGCTCTTTGGCGCGGGACTTCTCTTCATCGCGACGGGCACCGCCGAACGCTGCGTCGAAACCATGCTTGTCGAGCGCCTGTTTCAGGCCCTCGGTTTTCATGATGTCGGTGTGCTTGGCGCTGCCGTGGGTGAACGGGTTGATGTTCTGCGCCACGCCATCCGGGTTGATGTGCGTGATCAGGTCCAGGCCAAGCTCTTCGACCATCTTGTCGCGGAACTTGTACATTTCCTGGAATTTCCAGCGGGTGTCGACGTGCATCACCGGAAACGGCAGTTTGCCCGGGAAGAACGCCTTGCGTGCCAGGTGCAGCATCACGGCGGAGTCTTTACCGATGGAGTACAGCATCACCGGGTTATCGAACTCGGCGGCCACCTCGCGGATGATGTGGATGCTTTCCGCCTCCAGCTGTTTCAGATGCGTCAGTTTGTCGACCATGGCTACTCACGAAAGCTTTCTTATGAACGGCCAGCGGGCCGTGTTCGAGCGGGGAATCCTAGCACAGCGACCTCTTCTAATCAGGACGCTAACTAGAACGAAAGGGCATATGAATATGCCTCACAGTTCGGCCAACCCGCCCCTGTAGGAGCTGCCGAAGGCTGCGATCTTTTGATCTGGCCTTTTAAAAAACAAGAGCAAAAGATCGCAGCCTTCGGCAGCTCCTACAGGGGAGGGAGTCAGATCGGGTTGGGGATGTCGATGAAGATGTGTTCGACGGCGAAGCGTTTTGCCAAGTAGTCGCCCAGAGCCTGCACGCCGTAACGCTCGGTGGCGTGGTGGCCGGCGGCGATGAAACTGATGTCGTTTTCCCGGGCGCTGTGGAATGTCTGCTCGGAAGCTTCACCGCTGAGAAACAGATCGACACCCGCCGCCACGCCGTGATCGATGTATCCCTGACCACCGCCAGTGCACCAGCCAACCCGTCGGATCATCCCGCTGCCTTCAACCAGCAGCGGTTCACGGCCCATCACTTCCTGAACCTTGCGGGCGAAATCGCGCGGGGTCATTGGCTCGTTAAGCGAACCGACCAAGCCGACAATTTTCAGATTGTCCGGATCCAGCGGCCCTTCGACGGTGATGTCCAACTGACGCGCCAACTGCACGTTGTTGCCAACATCCGGGTGCAGATCCAGCGGCAAATGGTAGGCGAGCAAGCTGATGTCGTGCTTGAGCAAAGTCTTCAAACGACGCTGCTTCATGCCCGTGACGCAGGGGTTTTCGCCTTTCCAGAAGTAACCGTGGTGCACCAGCACCAGATCGGCCTCGGCCTCGACGGCGGCATCGAGCAACGCCTGGCTCGCGGTGACGCCGCTGACGATGCGCATCACTTGCGGACGGCCTTCGACCTGCAAGCCGTTGGGGCAATAATCGGCAATTTTTGCACTGGCCAGGTATCGGTCGGCTTCTTCGACGAGGGTGCTGAGGGCAACGGCCATGAAAGACTCCTAAATATCCCGTTCAGAGGCACGCGCGGCCTCGTATAATGCGCGACATTATGGGCGGTCTGACTTCGCCTGCAACTTTTCCAGGACGTGCTTAATGTTCAAGGCGCTGCGTTTTTTTGGCTGGCCATTGTTGGCCGGTGTGCTTATCGCTCTGTTGATTATTCAGCGATACCCGCAGTGGGTCGGGCTGCCGAGCCTCGACGTCAACCTGCAACAGGCGCCGCAGACCACCCGCGTGCAGCAGGGGCCGGTGTCCTATGCGGATGCGGTGACGATCGCCGCGCCATCGGTGGTCAACCTGTACACCACCAAAGTCATCAACAAGCCGGCGCATCCTTTATTCGAGGATCCACAGTTCCGCCGTTTCTTTGGTGACAACTCGCCGAAGCAGAAGCGCATGGAGTCGAGCCTCGGTTCCGGCGTGATCATGAGCCCGGAAGGCTACATCCTGACCAACAACCACGTCACCAGCGGCGCCGACCAGATCGTCGTAGCGCTCAAGGATGGCCGGGAAACCCTGGCCCGAGTGATCGGCAGCGACCCGGAAACCGATCTCGCCGTCCTGAAAATCGACTTGAAAAACCTGCCAGCGATCACTGTCGGCCGTTCCGACAGCATCCGCATCGGCGACGTTGCGCTGGCCATCGGCAACCCGTTCGGCGTCGGCCAGACCGTGACCATGGGCATCATCAGCGCCACCGGGCGTAATCAGTTGGGCCTGAACAACTACGAAGACTTCATCCAGACCGACGCGGCGATCAACCCGGGCAACTCCGGCGGTGCACTGGTGGATGCCAACGGCAACCTCACCGGCATCAACACGGCGATTTTCTCCAAGTCCGGTGGCTCGCAGGGCATCGGTTTTGCCATCCCGGTGAAACTGGCGATGGAAGTGATGAAGTCGATCATCGAGCACGGGCAGGTAATTCGCGGCTGGCTCGGCATCGAAGTGCAGCCATTGACTCAGGAACTGGCCGAATCGTTTGGTCTGTCCGGGCGTCCGGGCATTGTCGTCGCCGGGATCTTTCGCGACGGCCCGGCACAGAAGGCCGGCCTGCAACTGGGCGACGTGATTCTAAGCATTGATGGCGAACCGGCCGGCGATGGTCGTCGCTCGATGAACCAGGTCGCGCGGATCAAACCGACCGACAAGGTCACGATTCAAGTGATGCGTAACGGCAAGGAGATCAAGCTCTCGGCGGAAATCGGCCTGCGTCCACCGCCGGCGCCGGTGAAGGAAAAACAAGAGTAAAAAATTATTCGCGTCGACGGCGCGAATAAAAGACATTCTCAAAAGGCATGTTATATTGTTTCAATCTAACGATTGGAACAACATAACATGTCGTCTCGAACAAAGGCCTCCCTGCTTGGCCTGACTCTCGGTCTACCCCTTGCTTTGCTGGGCGATGCGGCCTTTGCCGAAGAGTCGCAACCGCTCGAACTGGACGCGATCAGCGTTACCTCCGATTACGAATCCCCCACCGGCCCGGTCAAGGGCTACCGTGCCACGCGCTCATCCAGTGCAACCAAAACCGACACCGCGATCCGCGATATCCCGCAGGCAATCAGCGTGGTGCCCGCGAGCGTGCTCAAGGATCTGGGCAGCACCAGCGTCGAGCGCGCGCTGGATTTCGCTGGCGGCGTATCGAAGCAAAACAACTTCGGCGGCCTGACGCTCTACGAATACAGCGTGCGCGGCTTCACCACCTCGGAGTTCTACAAGGACGGTTTCAGCGCCAATCGCGGCTATCCGAGCACACCGGACGCGGCCAATATCGAGCGTATCGAAGTGCTCAAAGGCCCGGCGGCCAGCCTTTATGGCCGTGGCGACCCGGGTGGCACGGTGAACATCGTCACCAAAAAACCACAGCCCGAAGCCTTTACCACGTTGCAGACCAGCGCTGGCAGTTGGGATCGTTATCGCACGGCGCTGGACGTCAACACCCCGCTCGATGAACAGGGTGACGTGCTCTCACGGATCAACCTTGCAGTCGAGGACAACCAGAGCTTTCGCGATCACGTCGACAGCAAACGCGTATTCATCGCGCCCTCGATCAGTTGGCAACTGAACCCGGATACGTCGCTGTTGGTGGAAAGCGAAATCGTCCGCCACAGCTCGACGTTCGACCGTGGCATCGTCGCGCCGAACAATAAGTGGAGCGGTGTTTCACGTTCGACGTTCCTCGGCGAGCCCAACGACGGCAACATCGACAACCACAACAACCTGCTTCAGGCGACGCTCGAGCACCATCTTAACGACAGCTGGAAACTGCGCCTGGCCAGCCATTACAAGGAAGGCAAACTCTGGGGCGATGCCTCTGAAAGTCGCCCGTTGAGCGCCGATGGCCACACCGTCAACCGCCGTTACCGCGAGCGCGATACCAACTGGCACGACAGCATCACTCAACTGGAATTGCGCGGTTTGTTCGACCTCGGCCCATGGCAGCACGAACTGCTGATCGGCAGCGAATACGAGAACTTCCGCAAGAACGAGCGCGTCACCACCCTCGCCGGCGGCCCCTACGCCATCGACATTTACAAACCGATCTACGGCCAGCAGAAACCCAACGGCGCCCGGTCGGGCACTGACACTTTCGAGCACCTCGAAAGCCATGCGCTGAACCTGCAGGATCAAATCGTCTTTACCGACAAATTGCGCGGGATGATCGGCGCACGCTTCGAACACTTCGAACAAAACATCAATGACCACAGCCGCAACGCCAACAGCCGTCAGACCCACGACGCTCTCACCCAGCGCGCCGGCCTGCTCTATCAACTGACGCCGAACACCGGCCTGTTCGCCAACGCCTCGACCTCGTTCAAACCGAACAACGGTCTTGATGCGACCGGCAAATCCTTCGATCCGGAGGAAGGTGTCGGCTACGAAATCGGCATCAAAAACGAACTGTTCGACGAACGTCTGAGCAGCACCCTCGCCTTCTTTCACATCGACAAGGAAAACGTCCTCGCGCTCGACCCGGCCACCGACACCAACCGCGCGATGGGCAAGGCGCGCAGTCGCGGCTTCGATCTGCAGGTGACCGGCCAAGTCACCGATGCCCTGCGGGTGATTGGCGCCTTCGCCTACATCGACGCCGAAGTAACTCAGGGTGACGCCGTGATTCCCACCGGCAGCCGCATCCTCGGCGTGGCCAAACGCAGCGGCAGTCTGCTGGGTGTTTATGAATTTCAGGACGGGCATCTGCGCGGCTCGGATGTTGGCGCAGCTTTCACTTACGTCGGTGACCGCTCGGGCGAATCCGGCAGCGACTTCGAATTGCCGGCCTATCACACCGTCGACCTGCTGGCCCATTACAAGGCCAGCGACAACGTCACCGTCGGCCTGAACCTGAACAACGTTTTCGACGAAAAATACTACGAGCGCTCTTACAGCAACTACTGGGTCAACCCCGGCGAGCCGCGCAATTTCACCGTCAGCCTGTCACTCAATCTGTAAAAGGACGTCACCATGCAATACGGCAAAACCCTGCTGGTCATCGCCGCGCTGTTCGCCGGACAAGCCTCGGCCCACGGCCTGTGGACCGAACAACGGCGCGGCAACATCGAAGTGATCTACGGCCACGGCGCCGAGGACAACGCCTTCAAGGCCCAGAAAATCAGCGGCGCGTGGGCCTATGACGCGGGCGGCAAGATGATCCCGGTGAGCGTCGAGCGCTTGCCCGATCACGCCCGCCTCAAGCCGCTGAAAACACCCGCGGTCATGGCCGTGGCGTTGAATAACGGAATGTGGTCGCAAACCGCTGACAAAAAGTGGATCAACGAAGGTCGCAGCAAAGTACCGGGTGCAGTCGAGGCGACGCAGACGTTCAAGTACAGCCTGGCGATCTATCAACCGGGGGCGAAGCTGCCCAAGCTGGATCAGATCAAGCTGCTGATTCTGCCGGAAGTTGATCCGCTGACCGTCGGCCCGGGCAAATCATTGCCGGTGCGCGTGTTGCTTGATGGCAAACCGGCGGCGGGCGTCAAGTTGATCGGCGATTACCGCAGTGCACCGAATACCCTGAGCACCGAGACTGACAAGGACGGCCGTGCGCAGGTGCTGGTGCGAAATGAAGGGTTGAATGTGATTGCGGCGCAGGTTGAGGTGCCTGTGAAGGACAGTGCTGATGTGAATAGTCGCGGGTTGTTCAGTTCGCTGACGTTTTTGGGTGAACCGCATCACGAATAATCAACACAAATCCCTTGTAGGAGTGAGCCTGCTCGCGATTACGGTATGTCATTCAACTCACATGTTGAATGCTGAAACGCATCGCGAGCAGGCTCACTCCTACAGGGTTCAGCGGTGGCTCAAGGCTCGCCGAGGCCGTCGATCAGCGCCTGATTCTGCTCCGGCGTGCCAATCGAGATCCGCAGGAACTGCGCAATCCGCTCTTGCTTGAAGTGCCGCACAATCACGCCCTGCTCGCGCAGTTTCGCCGCCAACCCTGCCGCATCATGTTGCGGGTGACGGGCAAAAATGAAGTTCGCCGCCGACGGCAACACCTCAAAACCCTTGTCCTGCAATTGCGCGACAACCCACTCGCGACTTTCGATGACCAAACGGCAAGTCTTGTCGAAATACTCACGATCCTCGAATGCCGCCGCCGCGCCGACGTTCGCCAAACGATCAATCGGATAAGAGTTGAAGCTGTTCTTGATGCGCTCCAGCGCCTCGATCAGATCCGGATGCCCCACCGCCAGGCCAACCCGCAGGCCCGCCAACGAACGCGACTTGGACAGGGTCTGCGTCACCAGCAGGTTCGGATAACGATCCACCAGGCTGATCGCCGTTTCACCGCCGAAGTCGATATACGCCTCGTCCACCACGACCACCGAATTCGGGCTGGCGATGAGAATCCGCTCAACCGCATCCAGCGCCAACAGGCAGCCAGTCGGGGCGTTCGGGTTAGGGAAAATGATCCCGCCGTTTGGCTTGGCGTAATCCGCCGGGTTGATCTGGAACTGCGCATCCAGCGGCACCGCGTCGAACTTGATGCCGTACAAACCGCAATACACCGGATAAAAGCTGTAGCTGATGTCCGGGAACAGAATCGGCTGATCGTGTTGCAGCAAGCCGTGGAAGATGTGCGCGAGCACTTCGTCCGAACCGTTGCCGAGGAACACCTGATTGGTCTGCACGCCGTAATAAGTGGCGACGGCGTTTTTCAGCAAATCGCTGTTCGGGTCCGGGTACAGGCGCAGGTTGTCGTTGAGTTCGGTCTGCATTGCCGCCAAGGCTTTTGGCGACGGGCCGTACGGGTTTTCGTTGGTGTTGAGCTTGACCAGCCTGGTCAGCTTCGGCTGTTCGCCCGGCACATAAGGCACCAGATCCTTGACGAACGGGCTCCAGAATTTGCTCATGTTCAGTTCCCCTGACCTTGAAGAAAGTCTTCGTCTTTGATGCGGTATTCGGCGCTACGTGCGTGAGCGCTGAGCGATTCACCACGAGCCAGAACGGACGCAGTCTTGCCCAGTTCGGAAGCACCGGCCTCGGAGCAGAAGATGATCGAGGAACGCTTCTGGAAGTCGTACACACCCAGCGGCGAAGAGAAACGCGCGGTGCCGGAAGTCGGCAGCACGTGGTTCGGGCCTGCGCAGTAATCACCCAGCGCTTCAGAGGTGTGGCGGCCCATGAAGATCGCACCGGCGTGGCGGATCTGCGGCAACCAGGCCTGCGGGTCGGCGACCGACAGTTCAAGGTGTTCTGGCGCAATGCGGTTGGCGACTTCGATGGCCTGGGCCATGTCACGCACGTGAATCAACGCACCGCGGCCATTGATGGAAGTTTCGATGATGGCTGCGCGATCCATGGTCGGCAGCAGCTTGTCGATGCTCGCGGCGACCCTGTCGAGGAACTCGGCGTCGGGGCTGACCAGAATCGCTTGCGCGTCTTCATCGTGCTCGGCCTGGGAGAACAGGTCCATGGCGATCCAGTCCGGGTCGGTCTGACCATCGCACACAACGAGGATTTCCGAAGGGCCGGCGATCATGTCGATGCCAACCTGACCGAAAACGTGGCGCTTGGCGGTGGCGACATAGATATTGCCGGGGCCGACGACCTTATCCACTTTCGGCACGCTTTCGGTGCCATAGGCCAGCGCGGCAACGGCTTGTGCGCCACCGATGGTGAAGACCCGATCGACGCCAGCAATGCACGCGGCAGCGAGCACCAACTCGTTGATTTCACCCCGCGGGGTCGGCACGACCATGACCACTTCGGTCACGCCGGCAACCTTGGCCGGAATCGCGTTCATCAACACCGACGAGGGGTACGACGCCTTGCCGCCCGGCACGTAGAGGCCCGCGCGATCTAGCGGCGTGACCTTCTGGCCCAGCACCGTGCCGTCGGCCTCGGTGTAGCTCCAGGAATCCTGTTTCTGTTTTTCGTGGTAGCTGCGCACGCGGGCCGCGGCTTTTTCCAGCGCTTCACGCTGCGCTACGGTGATGCGGGTCAGGGCCAGTTCCAGGCGTTCGCGCGGCAGGATCAGGTCAGCCATCGAGGCGACATCGAGACCGTCGAACTTCTTGGTGAACTCGACCAACGCCGCGTCGCCACGCTCGCGCACAGCTTTGATGATGTCCAGCACGCGCTGATTGACCGAGTCGTCAGACACACTTTCCCAGCTCAGCAGATGATCCAGATGATGCGCGAAATCCGGGTCAGCAGCGTTGAGTCGGCGAATTGCAGTCGGTGCGGTCATAGCGAGAGCCTCATAGGAATGGCAAAAACTCAGGCGCCCTAACTTAGCAGTCGTTTCCGCTTGGGCACCTGAGATTCTGGCTATGAGGCGGATAGACGGGCGCGACTCAAGGTCGCGCAGGTGAATCAGCCGCGGTGTCGCGATTCCACTGCGTTGCGCAGGGTATCGATCAACGCCTGGATACGGGCGTGTTGCATTTTCATCGAAGCCTTGTTGACCACCAGGCGCGAGCTGATCGTGGCGATCAGTTCCTGAGGTTCCAGGCCGTTGGCGCGCAGGGTGTTGCCGGTGTCGACCACGTCAATGATCTTGTCGGCCAGGCCAATCAGCGGTGCCAGTTCCATCGAACCGTACAGCTTGATGATGTCGACCTGACGGCCCTGCTCGGCGTAGTAACGCTTGGCGACGTTGACGAACTTGGTCGCCACACGCAGGCGGCCCTTTGGCTCGGCGGCGCCGATCTTGCCGGCGGTCATCAGTTTGCACTGGGCAATTTGCAGGTCCAGTGGCTCGTACAAGCCCTGGCCGGTGTATTCCATCAACACGTCTTTACCGGCCACGCCGAGGTCGGCCGCGCCATGCTCGACATAGGTCGGCACGTCGGTGGCGCGCACGATCAGCAGGCGTACGTCTGGCTGCGTCGTGGGGATGATCAGCTTGCGGCTCTTGTCCGGATTCTCGGTCGGCACGATGCCCGCTTCAGCGAGAAGCGGCAGGGTGTCGTCAAGGATGCGGCCCTTGGACAGTGCGATGGTCAACATGGGAAACGTCAGTCCTTATCAAGGTACTCATGTCCGGTCGCAATCGGCGCCGGACACACATCGAGGTTTTCACGGATGAAAACCTCGATTCGAAACGAATTCAACGGACACGTCCCTGTGTCCACATGCAGTTATCAGCCCGGAACGCGACGGATCTTGGCGCCCAGCATCTGCAGTTTTTCTTCGATGCACTCGTAGCCACGGTCGATGTGGTAGATGCGGTCGATCAGCGTATCGCCTTCGGCAACCAGCGCCGAGATCACCAGGCTGGCCGAAGCACGCAGGTCGGTCGCCATTACTGGCGCGCCCTTGAGTTTTTCGATGCCGGTGACGATGGCCGTATTGCCTTCAACCTGGATATGCGCGCCCATGCGGTGCAGCTCGTAGACGTGCATGAAACGGTTTTCGAAGATCGTCTCGATCACCGCACCAGTGCCTTCGGCAATGGCGTTGAGCGAGATGAACTGCGCCTGCATGTCAGTCGGGAACGCCGGGTACGGCGCAGTGCGCACGTTGACCGCTTTCGGACGCTTGCCGTGCATGTTCAGCTCGATCCAGTCTTCACCGCAGGTGATTTCTGCGCCGGCTTCACGGAGTTTTTCCAGAACGGCTTCGAGGATGGTCGGATCGGTGTCCTTGACCTTGACGCGGCCACCGGTCACGGCAGCAGCGACCAGATAGGTGCCGGTTTCGATACGGTCAGGCATGACTTTGTAGAAAGCCGAACCCAGACGCTCGACGCCATCAATGGTGATGGTGTCGGTGCCGGCACCGGAAACCTTGGCGCCCATGGCGTTGAGGAAGTTCGCCAGGTCAACCACTTCAGGCTCGCGGGCGGCGTTCTGCAACACGCTACGGCCCTTGGCCAGAGCAGCAGCCATCATGATGTTTTCGGTACCGGTCACACTGACGGTATCGAAGAAGAAGCTTGCACCGCGCAGACCGCCCTCAGGCGCCTTGGCCTTGATGTAGCCGCCTTCGACGTCGATCACTGCGCCCATGGCTTCGAGGCCACGGATGTGCAGGTCAACCGGACGCGAACCGATGGCGCAACCGCCAGGCAGTGCGACTTCGGCTTCACCGAAACGGGCAACCATCGGGCCAAGCACCAGGATCGAAGCACGCATGGTTTTCACCAGTTCGTACGGGGCGATCAGGGTCTTGATGGTGCGCGGGTCGATTTCGACGCTGAGCTTCTCGTCGATCACCGGCTCGATGCCCATGCGACCGAACAGCTCGATCATGGTGGTGATGTCGTGCAGGTGCGGCAGGTTGGCCACAGTCACCGGGCCATCGCACAACAAAGTGGCGGCCAGGATCGGCAGGGCAGAGTTCTTTGCCCCGGAAATGCGGATCTCGCCATCAAGACGAGCGCCACCGGTAATAATCAATTTATCCATAAGAATCTCGACGCCCTTAGGCTCAGGTGCGCTCGGCCCAGGCCGCGCTGCTGAAAAATTTCATAGTGACCGCATGGATGCTGCCATCGGTGATCCATGGGTTCAAATGGGCATAGATCTGCTGCTGACGCTTCACCGGGCTCAACGCCGCCAGTTCATCGCTAATCACGTTCAGCTGGAAATTGCAGCCTTCGCCCTCAACTTCTACCAACGTTCCGGGCAGCTTTCCTTCTAGGAAGCTCTTCACTTCTACGGCCTGCATGCTCAACCTCAATCGGCGCCCTGTGCGCACGGGTCGGACATCATACAAAAAAGCCCCGCGCCTGCGAACCCCGCATGGCAGGACTCTGACGGGGGGCTTCTTTAATGATGCGGGTTCAGGGTTGCGCCAACAGTTCGGTCAGTTCACTGACCTGAGCAATTTCGCGCATGTCTTCGGGCATCGCGCGGATGCTGACAGCCTTGCCGGCCGCCTGTGCATCGCGCATGAAACACAGCAGCAACGACAAACCGACGCTGCTGGATTTCTTTACGGCCGAGCAGTCGATGACCAGCGAAGACGCCTTGCTGGACTTGATCAGCGCCTGACCTTCCTTGCGCAGATCAGGCCCGGTGCGGTAATCCAGCACTCCGCTGAGCAAGAGCTCGTCAACATCACTCATACGAACTGCGGCCTCATTCATTGCGCTGGCTTCTCGGCAGCTTTTTCGGTGGTTTCCTTGGCCTTGGCCACTTCACCGGCCCAACCGTTGATGGTTGCGTCCAGATTGTTGCCATTGCGCTGCATCGCGTCAGCGAACTGATCACGGAACAGCTTGCCGATGTTGATACCGTTGATGATCACGTTGCGCAGTTTCCACTCGCCGTTGATCTTCTCCAGCGTGTACTGCACAGGATAGACCGCGCCACTGCTGCCCTTGACGGTCATGTTGACGCTGGTGCGATCGCCCGACTCATCCTTGGCAGGGTCAACGGTAATGCCCTGATTGTTGTACTCGAGCAAGGCGTTGCCGTAGAACTGGAACAGGCCCTTCTTGAAGTTCTCCTGGAAGGTTTGCATCTGCGCCGGCGTGGCCTTGCGCGAATACTTCACCGTCATGATGCTTTTGGAAATGCCTTCGGCATCCACCACCGGCCCGACGATGCTGTTGAGCGCCGCGTAGAAATCGGTCGGATCCTGCTTGTATTTCTCTTTGTTGGCAGCCAGATCGGCCAGCAACCGGGTGGTTGTGTCCTGCACCAGATCATGGGCCGAAGTCGCAGCCACGGCGTTACCCATCAAAGGCAGGGCCGCCAGTAACACCAACAGGCTGCGTCGCAAGATAGAGATCATTCAAAAGCTCCTCATTTGGCGTCTTTGCTAACGGTATTGAGCAGGAATTTACCGATCAGGTCTTCCAGTACCAGAGACGACTGCGTGTCGTGGATGGTTCCACCATCCTTCAGAGCGGTGTCTTCCCCGCCTACGCTGATACCGATGTACTTCTCGCCCAGCAGACCCGCGGTCAGGATAGACGCTGTGGAGTCAGTCGGCAGATTGTCGACTTTTTTATCCACTTGCAGGGTCACCCGACCGGTGAAGCTGTCGCGATCCAGATCGATTGCAGTGACCTTGCCGATGGTGACACCGGCCATGGTCACTTTGGCTCTGACCGTCAAACCGGCGATATTGTCGAAATACGCATAAAGTTTATAGGTCTCGGTGGTCGAAGTCGGAGACAGCCCACTGACCCGCAAAGCAAGCAGCAACAGAGCCAGGATCCCTGCCAGCAGGAACAGGCCGACACCGATTTCCAGGGTGCGGTTTTGCATCAGAAATCTCCAAACATCAAAGCGGTCAGAATAAAGTCCAGGCCCAGTACTGCCAGCGAGGCAAACACTACGGTCTTGGTGGTGGCACGACTGATCCCCTCGGAAGTGGGCTCACAGTCATAGCCTTGGAATACGGCGATCCAGGTCACGACAAAGGCGAAAACGATACTTTTGATGACGCCGTTGAGCACGTCACTGGTGAAGGTCACACTGTTTTGCATGTTCGACCAGTAAGACCCTTCATACACACCCAGCCAGTCGACAGCGACCCACGAACCGCCCCAGATGCCCACCACGCTGAAAATCATTGCCAGCACCGGCAGGGAAATGAAACCGGCCCACAGTCGCGGGGCAATAATGTATTTAAGCGGGTCGACACCGATCATTTCCAGACTGGAAAGCTGTTCGGTGGACTTCATGTTGCCGATTTCCGCGGTCAACGCCGAACCGGCGCGCCCGGCAAACAAAAGCGCGGTCACCACCGGGCCAAGCTCACGCAGCAGCGTCAGCGCAACCATCTGCCCTACCGCCTGCTCCGATCCGTAGCTCGACAGGATGCTGAACCCCTGCAACGCCAGAACCATGCCGATGAAAACCCCGGAGACCACAATGATTACCAGCGACATGACGCCGACCGAATGCAGTTGCTTGACCAGCAGGCCAAATCCGCCGCTGATGCCGCCACGTCCAACCAAAGCATGAAACAGGAACAGCGTCGCCCGACCGAACACCGCAATGGCGTCGATCGCCGCTTCGCCGAACCGGCGCACGCGTTCTATTAATGAAATTCTGCGCATCAGCGCTTCCCCAGAAGATCTGCGCGGTAGTCCGTCGCTGGAAAATGGTACGGCACCGGGCCATCGGGATTACCGGACATGAACTGACGGATACGCGGCTCGTCCGAGTTCATCAACTCGTCCGGCGTACCCTGCCCCAGCACCTGACCATCACCCACTACATAGATATAGTCGGCAATGCTCGCGGTTTCAGCCAGATCGTGGGACACCACGATACTGGTGATGCCCAGCGCATCATTGAGCAAACGGATCAGACGCACCAATACGCCCATGGCGATCGGGTCCTGACCGACGAATGGTTCGTCGTAAAACAGGATCTGCGGATCCAGTGCAATGGCACGGGCCAGAGCCACGCGACGCTTCATGCCGCCGGACAGTTCATCGGGCATCAGCTCGATGGCACCGCGCAAACCGACCGCCTGCAATTTGAGCAGGACGATGTCGCGGATCATTTCTTCCGGCAACTCGGTATGAACGCGCAGGGGAAAAGCGACGTTCTCGAAGACATCGAGATCGGTAAACAGCGCGCCGCTCTGAAACAGCACACCCATGTGCTTGCGCGCATCGAACAGATCGCTGCGCGACAGCGCAGGCAGGTTCTGACCGTTGACCCAGACTTCGCCGCTGGCAGGGCGCAACTGAGCCCCCATCAACCGCAGCAGCGTGGTCTTGCCACACCCGGAAGGTCCCATGATGCCGGTGACCTTGCCGCGCGGGATGCGAATATCGACGTTATTGAAAATGCTGCGCGCACCGCGCTTGAAGGAGACTCCCTTCAGCTCGACCGCGTAGGCGTTATCGGCACTCATCTAAACTCCTTGCGATGCAGCCTCTCACTCGGACGCCTGGCTTTGGTTAAAAAGCACGTACGTCCCGGGCAGGCCGAACTGGCGGCGAACTATATCACTGCAAAGGCCAAGCGCCCAAGGCTTGTACCGCCCCGTGTTCAGCGAGATGACAGGTGCGGAGGCGCTTTTGCCGGGTTTTGGTAACACGGGATGACAAAGCATGACGAACTTGCGTGAGGCTTTGCTACATAACCGCTATAATCGCCGCCTTTTCATCGGGCTATACGATTTCTGACATGAGCCAATCCAGCGACCTGATTCAATCGGCACAACGCACCATTCGCCTCGAAGTGGAAGCCGTACAAGGCTTGTTACCCCATATCGACGCCGATTTCGTACGCGCCTGCGAGATGATTCTGGCCAGCAAGGGCCGTGTGGTCGTGGTCGGCATGGGCAAATCAGGGCACGTCGGCAACAAGATCGCCGCGACCCTGGCCAGCACCGGCACCCCGGCTTTTTTCGTTCACCCGGCCGAAGCCAGTCATGGCGACATGGGCATGATCACCCGTGATGACGTGATCCTGGCCCTCTCAAACTCCGGCTCGACCAACGAAATCGTCACCTTGCTGCCGTTGATCAAGCGTCTGGGCATCCAGTTGATCAGCGTCACCGGCAATCCGGCCTCGCCGCTGGCCAAAGCCGCCGAAGTGAACCTCAACGTTCACGTCGAGCACGAAGCCTGCCCGCTGAACCTGGCGCCAACCTCGTCGACCACCGCAGCCCTGGTCATGGGCGATGCCCTGGCCGTGGCATTGCTGGAAGCTCGCGGGTTTACCGCTGAAGATTTCGCCTTCTCCCATCCAGGTGGCGCCCTTGGCCGTCGCCTGTTGCTGAAAGTGGAAAACGTCATGCACGCCGGGCAGGAGTTGCCGCAGGTGCAACGCGGTACGCTGCTCAAGGACGCGCTGATGGAAATGACTCGCAAGGGTCTGGGCATGACCGCCATTCTGGAAGCCGACGGCAAACTCGCCGGGATCTTCACCGACGGCGATTTGCGCCGCACCCTTGATCGCAGCATCGATATTCGCAGTGCGACCATCGACCAGGTGATGACAGCCCACGGCAAGACCGCCCGGCCCGAGATGCTCGCCGCCGAAGCCCTGAAAATCATGGAAGACCACCGAATCAACGCACTGGTAGTTGTCGACGAGGAGGATCGCCCGGTCGGCGCCTTCAACCTCTCCGATCTGCTGCGCGCAGGAGTGATGTAAATGAGCGACGATCTGCTGCAACGCGGCAAAGCCATCAAACTGGCGGTTTTCGACGTCGACGGCGTCCTCACTGACGGACGCCTGTACTTTCTTGAAGACGGTAGCGAATTCAAGACCTTCAACACCCTCGACGGTCAAGGCATCAAAATGCTCATGAACGCCGGCGTGCAGACCGCTATCATCAGCGGTCGCAAGACGCCAGTGGTCGAACGCCGGGCAAAAAACCTCGGCATCCCGCACCTGTTTCAGGGACGCGAAGACAAATTGGTGGTTCTGGACGGCCTGCTTGAGCAACTGGGCCTAAGCTATGAACAAGTCGCCTATCTGGGCGACGATTTGCCTGACCTGCCGGTGATCCGCCGCGTCGGCCTGGGCATGGCCGTCGCCAACGCTGCTGATTTCGTCCGCGAACACGCCCATGGCGTTACCCGCGCCCGAGGTGGTGAAGGTGCTGCCCGCGAATTCTGCGAATTGATCCTGCGCGCCCAGGGCCGCCTCGATGCGGCCAACGCCGCGTACCTGTGAGCCAAACCATGTTCAGCAAAAAATTTCGTAACTTCCTGCTGTTCGGCTGCATCGCTGCGTTATTTGCAGCGGTCGGCTACTGGAACATCAGCCCGGAACGCTTCCTCGACAAGCCTCCGACCACGTCTGTGGAAAATCCTATCGACTGGTATGCGACCAACACGCATACCGTGCAATACCTGCCGGACGGCAAAGTGCAGTATGAAATGACGTCCGACAAGGCCGAGCACGTCAAGGCGACCGACATCACGCTGGTCACCAAGCCCGACCTGAACATGTACCGCGGAACGGATTTCCCGTGGCACGTGACCAGCGAACGCGGCGAAGTGAATTCGGGCGGCACCGAAGTCGAATTGATCGATTCGGTACGCATCAAGCGCACCGATGAAAAGAAACGTGACACGCTGATCACTTCCACTCGCATGACAGTGTTCCCGCAGCGGGAATATGCGCAGACCGAGCAACCCGTTAGAATCGAGGGCGCTGGCGGTGTATCGACTGGCGTAGGAATGAAAGCGTACCTGAAGGAAAGCAGGATACACCTGCAATCGAACGTAAGAGGACAGTATGAGGCTCGTTAAAACCCTCCCTATTTTGCTCAGTCTGGGCGCAGCACTGGGAAGCGTGAGCGCCTGGGCTCTGCCGAACGATCAAGAGCAGCCAATCCGCATTCAGGCCGACGATGCCCAGCTGGACGACAAGAACGGCGTAGCTACCTATAAAGGTGACGTGATCATCACTCAGGGCTCGATGATCGTCAAAGGCAACACCGTGACCATCACCCGCACCTCGACCGGTGATATCGACGTTGTGACGTCGGTCGGCAACCTCGCCTACTTCGAACAACTGCAGACTGCCGGCGACACCAAGCCAGTTCAGGGCTGGGGCGTGACGATTCAGTACCACGCCGCGCAAAATCGCGTCGTCCTGATCGATAAGGCCAAGGTTGTCGATAAAGACAACAACACCACCCAGGGCGAGAAAATCGTCTACGACACCGTGAAGAAACTGGCCAGCGCCGGTCGCGCTACCGGCAGCAAAGTCACCGAATCGCGTCCGCGCATCGACATGGTGATCCAGCCGAAGAAGAAAACCGAAGAGAAAAACCAGTAATGGCAACTCTGAAAGCTCAGCACCTGGCCAAGGCCTATAAAAGCCGCCAGGTCGTGCGTGACGTCAGCCTGTCGATCGACAGCGGTCAGATCGTCGGCCTGCTCGGCCCCAACGGTGCCGGCAAGACCACGTGCTTCTACATGATCGTCGGCCTGGTTCAGGCTGATCAGGGCCGTGTGCTGATCGATGATCTGGACGTCAGCCACCAGCCAATGCACGGTCGTGCAAAGGCCGGTATCGGCTATCTGCCGCAAGAAGCGTCGATCTTCCGCAAACTGTCGGTAGCCGACAACATCATGGCCATCCTCGAGACCCGTCAGGAACTCGACAAGGCCGGTCGTCGCAAGGAGCTGGAAAGCCTGCTGCAGGAATTCCACATCAGCCACATCCGCGACAACCTCGGCATGAGCCTGTCCGGTGGTGAACGCCGCCGGGTGGAAATCGCCCGCGCGCTGGCGACTGCGCCGAAATTCATCCTGCTCGACGAACCGTTCGCCGGTGTCGATCCGATTTCGGTCGGCGACATCAAGCAAATCATCCACCATCTCAAAGCCAAGGGCATCGGTGTTCTGATCACCGACCACAACGTGCGCGAGACGCTGGATATCTGCGAAACCGCTTACATCGTCAACGACGGTCAGCTGATCGCCGAAGGTGACTCCGCTACCATCCTGGCCAACGACCTGGTCAAGGAAGTGTATCTGGGCCACGAGTTCCGCCTGTAAGCGTAAAGGTGCCCGGTGAGCCGCCCGGGCGCTGTATCGGTTCAAGCAGAATTTAATACGCTTTAATTGTTACAGCGCTCTAGGCAAACACTTCAGTTTCAGGCATATAATTTGCTTAAGTTTGGCGCTTCGGCGCCCTGTAGTGGATGGCGCATCGCGCCGGCGAATAAGGTGTTAAGCCCCTGCCATGAAACCATCGCTAGTCTTGAGAATGGGCCAGCAGCTGACGATGACACCGCAGCTGCAACAGGCTATCCGTCTGCTCCAATTGTCGACCCTGGACCTGCAACAGGAAATTCAGGAGGCCCTGGAATCCAATCCGATGCTCGAACGCCAGGAAGAAGGCGAAGACTTCGACAACACCGACCCCCTGGCTGACAACGCCGAACAGAAGCCCAACACCGATATCCAGGAACCCTCCTATCAGGAAACCGCCCCGACGGTGGATAACCTCGAGGAAGGCGACTGGAGCGAGCGCATCCCCAACGAACTACCGGTCGACACTGCCTGGGAAGACGTCTACCAGACCAGCGCCAGCAGCCTGCCGAGCAGCGATGATGACGAGTGGGACTTCACCACGCGCACTTCAGTGGGCGAAAGCCTGCAAAGCCATCTGCTTTGGCAACTGAATCTCGCACCGATGTCCGACACCGATCGACTGATCGCCGTGACCCTGATCGATTGCATCAACAATCAGGGCTACCTGGACGAAACCCTCGACGAGATTCTCGAAGCGTTTGATCCGGAACTGGACATCGAACTGGACGAGATCGAAGCTGTTCTGCACCGCATCCAGCAGTTTGAACCCGCCGGCATCGGCGCGCGCAATCTCAGCGAATGCCTGCTGCTGCAATTGCGCCAGCTATCGGCCAAGACGCCTTGGCTGGCTGAAGCGAAACGTCTGGTCAGCGATTACATCGACTTGCTCGGCAGCCGCGATTACAGCCAGTTGATGCGCCGCATGAAGCTCAAGGAGGATGAGCTGCGCCAGGTTATCGAACTGGTACAGAGCCTCAATCCACGGCCGGGCTCGCAGATCGAATCGACGGAAGCCGAATACGTCGTTCCGGACGTCATTGTGCGCAAGGACAATGAACGCTGGCTGGTCGAGCTGAATCAGGAGTCGGTACCTCGTCTGCGCGTCAACGCTCAGTACGCAGGCTTTGTGCGTCGCGCCGATACCAGCGCCGACAATACGTTCATGCGCAATCAGTTGCAGGAAGCCCGCTGGTTCATCAAGAGCCTGCAAAGCCGCAACGAAACCCTGATGAAAGTGGCCACCCAGATCGTCGAGCATCAGCGCGGCTTTCTGGAATATGGCGACGAAGCCATGAAGCCGCTGGTGTTGCATGACATCGCCGAGGCGGTTGGCATGCACGAGTCGACCATTTCCCGGGTGACCACGCAGAAATTCATGCATACCCCACGCGGTATTTATGAACTGAAATACTTTTTCTCCAGCCACGTCAGCACCTCCGAGGGCGGCGAATGCTCGTCCACGGCGATCCGCGCGATCATCAAAAAACTGGTTGCCGCGGAAAATCAGAAAAAGCCGTTGAGTGACAGCAAGATCGCTGGTTTACTGGAGGCACAAGGCATTCAGGTGGCTCGCCGCACCGTCGCCAAGTACCGCGAATCCCTCGGGATCGCGCCTTCGAGCGAACGCAAGCGGTTGATGTAAGCCACGTTACAGCGTTCCAGTGGCAGGCTTTTCGGCCTGCCGCTTTATGCACTGGCAACGAAGGAGAAGCTGTATGCAAGTCAACATCAGTGGACACCAACTGGAAGTGACCGAACCTCTGCGCGACTACATCAATGAGAAACTTCAACGATTAGAGCGCCATTTCGACAAGATCACCAACGTGCAAGTCACGATGTGCGTCGAAAAGCTTAAGCAGAAAATCGAAGCCACCTTGCATATACCCGGCAGTGAAGTGGTCGCCAACGCAGAACATACCGATATGTATGCCGCGATCGACGCCTTGACCGACAAGCTGGACAAACAACTCAAAAAGCATAAGGAAAAGACCCAGAGCCTGCTCCAGGGCGCGACCGGTCGATAACCCCCTACCCCATGATCCGACTTGAAAGTATCCTGACCCCCGGCCGTTCCCTCGTGAACGTGCCGGGCGGCAGTAAAAAGAAAGCCCTCGAACAGATTGCCAACCTGATCGCCCGTGAAGTGCCGGATCTGGAGATGCAAGATGTCTTCGAGGCTCTGATTGCCCGTGAAAAACTCGGTTCTACCGGTTTTGGCAACGGCATCGCCATTCCTCACTGTCGCCTCAAGGGTTGCCAGTCGCCGATCAGTGCCCTGATGCACCTTGAAGCCCCTATCGATTTCGACGCCATTGATGGTGCGCCGGTTGACCTGCTGTTTGTACTGCTGGTCCCCGAAGCTGCCACCGATGCGCATCTGGAGTTGCTCCGCCAGATCGCCAGCATGCTGGATCGCAAGGATGTGCGCGATAAACTGCGCAGCGCTTCAAGCAATGAAGCCTTGTACCAGGTTGTTGTGGACGAGCAGAGCGGGCAGTAATCATGCGCTTGATCATCGTCAGTGGCCGTTCCGGCTCGGGTAAAAGTACCGCGCTCAATGTTCTTGAGGACAACGGTTACTATTGCATCGACAATCTGCCGGCAGGCTTGCTGCCGGAACTGGCTGAGCGCGCGCTGATTCACACTGAACTGGCGCAACCGCTGGTGGCGGTGTCGATCGATGCGCGCAACCTGCCAAGTCATCTCTCGCGTTTTCCCGAACTGCTTGAAGAAGTGCGCAGCCGCCATATCCAGTGCGATGTGTTGTATCTGGATGCCGACGAAGAAACCCTGCTCAAGCGTTTTTCGGAAACCCGTCGACGCCACCCGCTGAGCAACGCCAATCGTTCGCTGGCCGAGGCGATCCAGGATGAAACAGCCCTGCTGGGCCCCATCGCCGATCTGGCCGATCTGAAGATCAATACCACCAATCTGAACCTGTACCAGTTGCGCGACACCATCAAGCTGCGTTTGCTGAGTCAGCCGGAACCGGGCACGGCATTTCTGGTTGAGTCATTCGGCTTCAAACGCGGCGTGCCGGTGGATGCGGACTTGGTGTTTGACGTGCGCTGCCTGCCTAATCCTTACTGGAAGCCAGAGCTGCGTGCGCAATCGGGGCTCGATGAGCCGGTGGCCGAATACCTCGCAGCGCAGCCCGAGGTTGAAGAAATGTTCCAGGACATTTTCAGCTACCTGCACAAATGGCTGCCCCGCTTCGCTGCGAGCAATCGCGCCTACGTTACTGTTGCCATTGGCTGCACCGGCGGGCACCACCGCTCCGTCTACCTGACCGAACGCCTGGGTCAGGCCCTGCAGAAAACTCTGAAGAACGTCCAGGTTCGCCACCGCGACCTCACCTAAAGGATTCACACCGCGATGCCTGCTCTGGAAATCGAAATCATCAACAAACTGGGTTTGCATGCCCGAGCGTCGGCGAAGTTTGTCGGGGTTGCCGGTCAGTATCCCGACTGCACGATCAGAGTAGGCCGCACACCAGAAACAACGGTTGATGGCAAAAGCATCATGGCAATGATGATGTTGGCCGCTGGCAAGGGCACAAAGATTTATCTGAGTACCGAAGGCCATCAGGAACAGGAAGCGCTGGATGCGCTGGTGGCGTTGATCAACAACTACTTCGACGAAGGCGGCTGACAGCCAAAATCAAAAGATCGCAGCCTGCGGCAGCTCCTACATTGGAATGCGTTTCCTGTAGGAGCTGCCGCAGGCTGCGATCTTTTGATCTTCAACCCAGCGCCGTATCCATCACCATCATCAGACAAAACCCGATCAGCAAACCAAGACTGGCCAGCTTGTCATGACCATTGCGTCGCGACTCCGGAATCACTTCGTGGGTCACCACCAGCAACATCGCGCCGGCCGCCAGCGCCAGGCCTAACGGCAACAGCACCTGCGCCAGACTGACCAGCCACGCACACAACAGCGCAAACACCGGCTCGACCAGCCCTGACGCCGCGCCGATCAAGAACGCCTTGACCCGTGACATTCCTGCTCCAGCCAATACCAATGCAATCACCAGTCCTTCCGGTACGTCCTGCAAGGCGATGCCCATGGCCAGGCTGTCCGCGTCCGGCATGCCGCCGCCGGCCGATACCCCAACCGCCATTCCCTCAGGGATGTTATGGGCAATGATGGCGAACACGAACAACCAGATCCGCGGTGGAATCACCGGATGCTCGACGGTGCCAACGAGCATTTCCGGTGATGCACCGGACACCTTGCGATCCACCAGATACAGGCCGAACGCACCGAGCATGATGCCAAAGCAGATCAGGCCACTCGCCGCCCACGGTGTCAGACCCAGACTCTCTGCGGCAGCAATGCCCGGGACAATCAGCGAGAACGCCGTCGCCGCCAGCATCACCCCGGCACCGAAACCCAGTAATGTGTCGCTGAGCGCCAAAGGCATGCGCCGAATCACCAACACTGGCACCGCTCCGAGCGCGGTGCCGAGCGCGCAGATTGCGCCCCCCTGCAACGCCCGCGACAGCCTCGGTTCCAGATTCAGCCATTGCAGTCCGTGAGCTGCAAGCAAGGTCATGCCTGCCAGCAGCAAGAGCGATCCCACTGCGTAACGAAACATACGCCCGCTTCCGACCGCCAGTGTTTCAGTGCCCATAGTCAGCCTTGAATTGTTTTTTTAGGAGACTTAAACCAGTGCAGCCTGATAGCGCGCAGCCACTTCAGGCCAATTGATCACGTTGTAGAAGGCGTTGATGTATTCCGGCCGACGGTTCTGGTAGCGCAGGTAGTAGGCGTGCTCCCAAACGTCGAGGCCGAGAATCGGCGTATTACCGTTCATCAACGGACTGTCCTGATTACCGCTGCTTTCCACGACCAGTTTTTTCTCCGGGGTCACGCTCAGCCAGGCCCAGCCACTGCCGAAACGCGTCAGCGCAGCTTTGGTGAATGTTTCCTTGAAACTGTCGAGGCCACCCAGCTGTTCGTCGATGGCCTTGGCCAGCACACCGTCCGGTTTGCCGCCACCGTTGGGCACCATGACTTCCCAGAACAGCGAGTGGTTGGCGTGGCCGCCGCCCTGATTGATAACAGCAGCGCGAAGTTTTTCCGGCAACTGCTGAACGCTGGCCACCAGTTTTTCCACCGGCCATCCCGCGTATTCAGTGCCTTCCACCGCAGCGTTGAGGTTATTGATGTAGGTCTGGTGATGCTTGGTGTAGTGGATTTCCATGGTCTGCGCATCGATGTGCGGCTCCAGGGCATCGTAGGCATAAGGCAAGGCAGGCAAGGTAAAAGCCATTTCAATGGACTCCATGGTGATGTGGGGCTGGTGCGCGGCGCGCATTGCCGGTATCCGGGTGCAACAGACGCTGGGTACGCGGGTATTCGCCGTGGTCGCTGATGAAATTCAGCAGCTCGACGTAAGTTTTGCTGCTCTGGCGCAGCGCCGCCTCACGCAGCGCGAGGCGCTGACGTTCGTCCTGCATCGTCTGCAACAGCCGTTGATGGATTGCGCAAAGGTATTCGGCGCTCTCCTCCGGCTGATTCAGGCGCAGGTGCAGATCCGCCAGGTTGTGGTGGGAGATGACGCAGGCCGCCACCGCTTCGTCGGCATCGGCCCAGCGTTCGAACAACACTTGCGCCAGGGCCAGCGCTTGCAGGTAAGCCTCACGGGCATCGATCAGCTCGCCCAACATGAAGCAGCGATTGGCCCGTTCGATCGTGCGTTTCCAGTGCTCCATGGTGAGCCTCCAAAGCGGTTGCGGGGATTACACGCCGCCAGCGGTGAGTTTCTCGGGGTTGAGTAACTCTTCCAGCTGACTGCGCGACAGGTCGGTGTGCTCCAGCGCGACGTCGATCACCGGGCGACCCTGTTTGTAGGCCTGCTTGGCGATTTCGGCGGCTTTCTGGTAACCGATGATCGGGTTGAGTGCGGTGACCAGAATCGGGTTGCGCGACAGCGCTTCCTTGAGCCGCGACTCGTTGACCTTGAAGCTGGCGATGGCTTTGTCACCCAGCAGGCGACTGGAGTTGGCCAGCAGCTCGATGCTGCTCAACAGGTTCTGGGCAATGATTGGCAGCATCACGTTCAACTCGAAATTGCCCGATTGGCCGGCGATGGTGATCACCGAGTCGTTGCCGATCACTTGGGCGGCGACCATGGCGGTCGCTTCCGGGATCACCGGGTTGACCTTGCCCGGCATGATCGACGACCCCGGTTGCAGCGCCTCAAGCTCAATTTCGCCGAGACCGGCCAAGGGACCGGAGTTCATCCAGCGCAGGTCGTTGGCGATTTTCATCAGCGACACAGCGATGGCCTTGAGCTGCCCGGAGACCGCAACGGCGGTGTCTTGCGAGCCGATCAGCGCGAACAGGTCTTTGCCTTGGGTGAACTGCACATGGGTCAACTGGCTCAGTTGACGGCTGAACCGCGCAGCGAATTCCGGATGCGCGTTGATCCCGGTACCGACCGCCGTCCCGCCCTGCGCGAGGGATTGCAGGCTGGGCAGCAAGTCTTGCAAATGACCGATGTTGGCCTTCAGTTGCTGCGCCCAGCCGTTGAGCACCTGGCTCATACGCACCGGCATCGCATCCATCAAATGCGTACGACCGGTTTTGACGTGGTGATGCACTTGCTCGGCTTTGTGCTCGATGACCTGCACCAGATGCAGCAGCGCCGGCAGCAATTGTTCGTGCAGGGCCAGCGCAGCACTGACGTGGATGGTGGTCGGGATGATGTCGTTGCTGCTCTGGCCGCAGTTGACGTGATCGTTGGCATTGACCGGCTCGCCGAGCAGGCGACTGGCCAGGGTCGCGATCACCTCGTTGGCGTTCATGTTGGAGCTGGTGCCGGAGCCGGTCTGGAAGATATCCACCGGAAAATGCAGCATGAAATCGCCTTCAAGCAAGCCTTGGGCCGCGTCGCTGATGGCTTTGCCCTGAGCGGCGCTGATCTGGTTGAGTTCGACGTTGGCCCGGGCCGCGGCGGCTTTGGCCAGGATCAACGCGCGGATGAATTGCGTCGGCATCGGTTTGCCGCTGATCGGGAAGTTATCCACTGCGCGCTGGGTTTGCGCGCCGTAGAGAGCGTCCACCGGCACCTGCAATTCGCCCATGCTGTCGCGCTCAATACGAGTCTTGGTCATCAGTAAATCCTTGCACCAGTTCAATAAGAGGAATCGAGGGTTGCAACTCGCACGTCGCCAGTTGCCAGGTGTAGCATTGCCAGCGTTTGAGCCGGCATTTACACAGCGACAGGCGCTCCATTTCACGCAAGGGGCGCCAGGCTTGATCGAGACAGAGGCTGCGCCAGTGCCACGGCAACGCGATGTCGGTGGCCGTGTCGAGCAGCAATCGGAAGGAAGTTTCAGCGACAGTCCAGGGCGAGGTTGCCGTGCAACAAGACAGATACCGGCCCTCGGCCAGGTAATGTTCGATCAGGCGCGGTTCGTCAGGATCCATCGCGCATCGGATCTGACGACTCATCCAGCGCCAGCTTTCGAGGTACGGCTGCTCGTGCAAGGCAGAACTCATGATCCCGGGCTCATTCGATAATGAGATTTATTATTAGATGATAATGAGAACCAACACAAGAGCGCTCTTTGTAGGAGCTGCCGCAGGATGCGATCTTTTGATTTTGGTTTTTAGAAACAAGATCAAAGGATCGCAGCCTGCGGCAGCTCCTACAAAAGCAGGCATAAAAAAGGCGCGCCACCTGATCGGGTGGCGCGCCTTTTTGTGTACCGGGTGGAGGTTTAGCTGCCCGCCACCGTCATTCGCTCGATCAACACCGAGCCTGTGCGGATGTTGCTGCGCAGTTCCAGATCATTACCCACGGCAACGATTTGCTTGAACATGTCGCGCATGTTGCCGGCGATGGTCACTTCCTGCACCGCGAACTGAATTTCGCCGTTCTCCACCCAAAAACCCGCCGCCCCGCGCGAATAGTCGCCGGTCACCATGTTCAAGCCATGGCCCATCAACTCGGTGACCAACAACCCACGGCCCATGCGTCGCAGCAATGCAGCCTGGTCTTCGTCGCCATGGGTGACGAACAGGTTGTGCACGCCGCCAGCGTTGGCGGTGCTCGGCATGCCGAGTTTACGGCCGGAGTAAGTACCGAGGATGTACGACACCAACTCGCCTTTCTCGACGAACGGTTTGGCGTAGGTCGCCAAGCCATCTCCGTCGTAAGAAGCACTGCCCATGGCGCGCATCAAGTGAGGACGTTCATCGATGGTCAGCCACTCGGGAAACAGTTTCTGGCCCAGCGTGCCTTCCAGGAACGACGATTTTCGATACAGGCTGCCGCCGGAAACCGCCGAAAGGAAGCTGCCGAACAACCCACCCGCCAGTTCGGCGGAAAACAGCACCGGCACTTCACAGGTCGGCACCGGACGCGCGCCCAAGCGGCCCGCCGCTCTTTGCGCGGCACGTTGGCCGATGCTGACCGGGTCGGCCAGCAACTCGCCCTGACGACTCACGTCGTACCAGTAATCGCGCTGCATCTGGCCATCGGCCTCGGCGATCATCACGCAGCTCAGGCTGTGCCGTGTCGACGCATAGCCACCGATGAAACCGTGGCTGTTGCCATACACGCGGCAGCCCTGATGGGTGCTGAGTGTGGTGCCGTCGGCGTTTTTGATCCGCGCATCGGCATCGAAAGCAGCCGCTTCACAGAGCAACGCTTTCTCGATGGCCTGTTCCGGGGTGATGTCCCATTCGTGGAACAAGTCGAAATCCTGCTGATCCCTGGCCATCAACGCCGCATCGGCCAAGCCAGAGGCTTCATCCTCGGACGTGTGCTTGGCGATCGCCAGTGCGGCAGCCACCGTCTCGCGAATCGCATCAGGGCCAGTGGCGGACGTGCTCGCAGAGCCTTTGCGCTGGCCGACATACAAAGTGATGCCAAAGCCCTGATCGCGGTTGAATTCGACTGTTTCGACCTCGCGCTGACGCACTGATGTCGACAGGCCCTGCTCCAGCGACACCGCGACTTCGCAGGCACTGGCGCCCTGGCGCTTGGCTTCGGCGATGATCTGCTCGACTTGTTCCTGCAGTGCCGGCAATGCCTGCGGGCCGACGCTTTGAACTGCACTCATGCTCATCTCCACTCAAATTCTGCTTTCGGCTGGGGCCATCGAGCGACCGGGCCGGACAAGCGGCCCCCGACTGGTTATCATGGCGGCGTTTCTTTGCGGACTGCCACCATGGTTGATTCTTACGACGACTCCCTCGATACGGGAGAAAAAAGCAAATCTCAGGTCAAACGCGAGCTGCATGCTCTGGTTGACCTTGGCGAGCGCCTTACAACACTCAAGCCTGACTTGGTGGCAAAACTGCCACTGACCGACGCGATGCGCCGTGCCTTGGCCGATGCGCCGAAGCACACCGCGAATATCGCGCGGAAACGGCATTTGCAGTTCATCGGCAAACTGATGCGCGATCAGGACACTGACGCGATCCTCATTTTGCTCGATCAACTCGATGCCTCCACTCGTCAGTACAACGAGCGTTTCCACAATCTCGAACGCTGGCGTGACCGCCTTATCGCCGGTGATGATGCCGTGCTGGAGAAATTCGTCCTGGAATACCCGGACGCCGATCGCCAGCAACTGCGTTCCCTGATCCGTCAGGCTCAGCATGAGGTTGCGCAAAACAAAGCGCCGGCCTCAAGCCGTAAAATCTTCAAGTACATCCGTGAGCTGGACGAGACTCAACGCGGTCTGCGTTGATATTCGCCCTGCCTTGCACCCTGTAGGAGCTGCCGAAGGCTGCGATCTTTGCCATTGAAAAATCAAAAGATCGCAGCCTTCGGCAGCGCCTACACACATCTGTTTATGCGCCCGTGCCACCCACGGTGATCGCATCGATTTTCAGCGTCGGCTGGCCAACACCCACGGGTACCGACTGCCCATCCTTGCCACACGTCCCCACACCGCTATCGAGCGAAAGATCGTTACCGACCATCGACACCCGGCTCATCGCCTCGGGGCCGTTGCCGATCAACGTCGCGCCCTTGACCGGCGCGGTGATCTTGCCGTCTTCGATCAGATACGCCTCGCTGGTGGAGAACACAAATTTGCCGCTGGTAATGTCGACCTGGCCACCGCCGAGGTTGGCGCAATAGATGCCTTTCTTCACCGAGGCGATGATTTCCGCCGGATCGCTTTCGCCGCCCAGCATGTAGGTGTTGGTCATCCGCGGCATCGGCAGGTGCGCATAGGATTCACGGCGACCGTTGCCGGTACGGGCCACGCCCATCAGGCGCGCGTTGAGCTTGTCCTGCATGTAGCCCTTGAGCACGCCGTTTTCGATCAGCGTGGTGCACTCGGTCGGGGTGCCTTCGTCGTCGACGCTCAGCGAGCCGCGACGGCCGCTCAAGGTGCCGTCATCGACGATGGTGCAGAGCTTGGAAGCAACCATTTCGCCCATACGACCGCTGTAGGCGGAGCTGCCCTTACGGTTGAAGTCGCCTTCCAGACCGTGGCCAACCGCTTCGTGCAGCAGCACACCGGACCAGCCCGAACCCAGCACCACCGGCAGCGTCCCGGCCGGTGCCGGAATCGCTTCCAGGTTCACCAGCGCCTGACGCAGCGCTTCACGGGCATAACCCATGGCGCGGTCTTCAGCGAGGAAATAACGGTAGTCGGTACGCCCGCCGCCGCCATGGCCGCCGCGCTCGCGACGGCCGTTCTGCTCAACGATAACGCTGACATTGAAACGCACCAGGGGCCGCACATCCGCCGCCAGACCGCCGTCGGTCGATGCCACAAGAATGCGTTCCCAGACCCCGGCCATGCTTACGCTGACTTGCTGAATTCGCGGATCGAGCGCGCGCGTGGCGACGTCGATGCGCTTGAGCAGTTCGACCTTCTCGGCACGGCTCAACACTTCCAGCGGATTGTCCGGCGCATACAACTGGGCGACGTCCTGAGTGGTGAACGCCTGCACCGTGCCGTTCTGCCCGGCACGGGAGATCGAACGGGCCGCACGCGCCGCAGCGCCCAGCGCTTCAAGGGTGATCGCGTTGCTGTAGGCGAAACCGGTTTTTTCACCGGACTGCGCACGCACACCGACACCTTGGTCGAGATTGAAACTGCCTTCCTTGACGATGCCGTCTTCCAGCGCCCAGGACTCGGAGATCTGGCCCTGGAAATACAGGTCGGCAGCATCGATGCCCGGGCCCGCCAGATCGCCGAGAACGCTTTGCAGGCTCTCGATCGTCACGCCGCCGGGCGCCAAAAGGTGATTACTGACTGAGGACAACAACTCGCTCATGGTTTAGGCCTTAAATTCATGTTCTGAAGCAGGTCGCTGTGCGCCCTGCGAGAAAAACCGCCGATGACTCGTCACCGGCATCCGCGCCCTGATGGACGCTTGTTCATTGCTGTCGCGTTCGGCCAGCAACACCGCTTCGCCTTGATCCTGACTCGCCAGCACACGGCCCCATGGGTCGACAATCGCCGCATGCCCAAAGGTTTCTCGCGGCCCCGGATGGCTTCCACCCTGCGCAGCCGCCAGCACATAACACTGTGTCTCGATGGCCCGCGCGCGGATCAATACATCCCAATGTGCCGCGCCGGTCACAGCGGTAAAGGCCGATGGCGCGGTAATCAACTCGGCACCGGCAGCGCGCAATTCGCTATACAGCTCCGGAAAGCGCAGGTCGTAACACACGGTCAGACCCACTTTGCCGACCGGTGTATCCGCAACCACCACACCACTGCCATAAGCATAGTCATCGGATTCGCGGTAACGGCCTCGATTGTCCGCTACATCCACATCAAACAGATGCAACTTGTCATACCGTGCAACGGTTTCGCCCTGATCATCGACCAGCAGCGAACACGCGTGTGATTTGCCCGCGGGCTGATTGACCGGCGGCAACGGCAACGTGCCGGCCACTATCCATAACTTGAGGTCGCGGGCGGCCTGTTTCAACCATGGCAGGATCGGCCCTTCGCCAAGGGCTTCAGCGCGGCCGATATCGGCGATGTCACGACGGCCCATGGCGGCGAAGTTTTCCGGCAGCACCGCCAGCTTCGCGCCACCGGCCGCCGCCTGCTCAAGCAGGCGCCGGGCCTGGGCCAGATTGGCCAGCACGTCACTCTGGCTGACCATTTGAATCACCGCTAAAGACATGGCCGCTCCTGGCTGGAATGAATGACTACCTGTAGGAGCTGCCGCAGGCTGCGATCTTTTGATCTGGCTCTTATAAAACAAAAGCAAAGATCGCAGCCTTCGGCAGCTCCTGCACGGGCGCTTGCCTCATGCTACTCAAAAAGGTTTGTCGAAAGTGATTTTCGGCTCTTTCCACGGACCTTTGACGGTGTATTTCACACTGGCAAAGCGTGACACACGGTCGCCGATGAGCTTGTCGATCAGGAACAGCGCCCCCCCGACCGCCGGAGCACCCACAAGCAACGCGGCAATCGGCAGATTGTTGGTCACCGGTAATGTCACCAGCAACTTGGCGTCGACCTGTTCAGCCACCAGGTCCAGCTTGCCGTTGAGCTCAATGTTGCTCGATGGCCCGGTCAGGCGGATTGGCTCTTTGGTATCGTAAACACCGTTGGTCGCCACGAGCAGGCCTTTGACCCGGTCATAGCTCAGACCTTTGCCAAACAGGTCGGAGAAGTCCAGACGCAGACGACGGCCGATGGAGTTGAAGTTGAGCAGCCCGAACACTCGCAAAGCCTGCGCGCCGCCCTCCACCTCGACAAACTGGCCCTTGTTCAGCGACGCATCGAGGGTGCCGGAAAAACGCTTGGTCGCCAGCCACGCCGGCGAACCCGGCCAGCGGCCATCGACGTCCATGTGAAACTCTTGACTGGTCACACTCGGCGCGAAGCCCCAGCCCTTGAGGACATCGGCGAGGTTCTTGCCGCCGATCCGGCCCTTGAACCAGCTAGTGCTGGAACCCGGTGCACCTTCCCAGCCGCCATTGCCCTGCAACAGGATGCCTTTGAGCCCCATGTCGAGATTGTTCATGGCGATACCCTTGCTGGTCGGGCGGATCTTCAGCGACCAGCCACCGACCAGATCCTGGCCCAGGAACAGTTGATTGATGGTGATATCCAGCGCCGGGATTTTCGTCGGATCGACAGACGCCAACGGGTCAGGCGAATTCTCGTCAGCCTGCACCGTCGGATCCGGCGCCGGCAGTCGCACGTATTGCAGGTTCACCGCAATCGGCGCGTTTTTGGCGTCTGGCAGGCCAGCAGTGCCTTTGGCTTGCTGACTGTCGAGCGCCAGATTCCACGCCCCCGGTTTGCGATTCAGTTGCACCGAGGCCTGATCCAGCGTCGTGCCAAATGCTGTCAGCTTGCCGATCTTGAAATCGGCGCTGCTCAACAGTTGCTTGGCATTGCCGCCCGGATCCTGTCCGGCGTACTTGCTGACCAGATCCTGCCAGGGCGCGACGTCCAGTTCCGACAGCACACCGCGAACCCGCAAACCCTTGGCGCCCGGCAACACGGCTTCGCCCTCCCCGAGGAACAACTCACCGCGGCCCTGGGCAAAATCAGCCGGCGGCGCAGCAAAAGTAAAACTGGCCAATTGACCATAACTGACCCAGTAACGCCGCTCCTGCCCTTGCAAGGTCATGCGGAAAACGGTGTCTCGACCAACATCCGCCGCCATGCCAAACGGTGCTGGCAGATCGACCGCCACACCGTTGAGGTTAGAGCTGACCATCAACTGGCTATCGTTGCCGTCCAGATTCAGTTGCAACTGATAGGGAATCGTCCCGGACGCTGGCAGCGGTTGAGTGACGCCGAGCCAGTCGGTCAGTTTCTTGACTTCAACCTGCCCCGTCGCAGCGACACGGGTCTTGAGCTGGTTGGCGCTGCCATCAGCGAAAATCTGCGCAGTGACCGGCTTGTCGAACGCTCGGGCAGCGATATTCTGCCCGCTGAGACCCTTGGCGCTGTCGAAGCGGAAATCACCCTTGAGTTGCGTCAGTTCCAGTTTCGGCTCCGCCAATTTTAGGCGCGCGTTGGCGGTCTTGAAGTCGACGACGATTTTCGGCTGGTCGCCGCCCTTGTCCAGCGGCACGTCGAGTTTGAGCTTGCCTTGCAGATCCCCCGCGCCTTCCCATCCGGCAAAGGTTTCGCCAGTGCCGATCGGTGCATCCTGAAGAATCTTCAAACCGTCACCCAGACCACCCGCGAACGCACCGTCGAGGTACATATGGGTATGCTGTCCGGCCGGGACATGGGGAATATTGACGAAAACGTTGCTGACCTGGGTGTCGAGCAATTGGCCCTTGCTGGCCCAGATCCGCACGCCGCTGTCCTCGATGAACACGTCGCCACTGACCTTGCTGACATGCGGCCAACCCGGCTGGAAGGCCAGTTCGGCGTCATGCACCTTGAAGAACAGACTGATGCTGCGATCAGCCTCCCCGGCGTTCTTGCTTAGCGAGCCTTGATACTGGAAGAAACCCTGATCCACCGCGCCTTTGAGAATCGCCGTGCGCAACCATTCATCCAGCGCCGGGCTCAGCACTTCGGGCAAGTACTTGGCGGTGTAGCGGCCGTCGCCGTCGACCAGACCGACCCGCAGGTCCATGTAGTCTTCCTGACTGTGATCGAAATGCAGACGAATCAGGAAGTCACCGGCAATCTTGCCCTCTTCGCCCAGCACCTTAAGGTACGGAGCGATCAGGGTGAAGCCGTCCTTATCAAGCTTCCAGGTGAGTCGGGCGTTGGCCTGAATGTATTGCCATGGCTTGGCGAAAATCGGATCGAGGTGCAGGACAAAATCCTTGCTGTCCATGCGCAGCTCACCACCATCGAGGTTACCGCTGAGGCTGCCGCTGACATTTCGTGCCGCCGGAGCGCCGTGATAGGCATCAAACCCGACGTTATCGAGATTGGCCGCGAAGCCGAATTTGGTTCCGTCAGTGGCATTCGGGCGGAAATCCAGCAGAACATTGCGCAGGCCGCCGGTGACCTTCAGGCGCTCCACGGCTGTAGCGACACCCTGCGGCAACGGCCCCAACGCGTTGAGCAGCGGGGTGATGGGGGTCAGGTCGAGGCGATCAGCCTGTAAGTGCCAGAGCTCTTCAACCTTGTCAGTGGCGCGGGTCTGCTGCACTTGCACTCGCGATTCCCAGCGGGTTTCACCGAAATTCATCGCCAGCGAATCGAAAGTGACCGTCGCACCTTGGGCACTGTTTTCGTAATAGGCGTTGAGCGCCAGATTGGTGATCTTGATCGGCTTGCGCTCGGCGTAAGCACCGGTCAGTTGCGGGGCATTCAAACGAATCGCGGCACTTTGCAAAGTGCCCTCGGCCCAGTTCACCCAAAGCTCACCGCCGGCCTTGATTTCGGAGAAATTCCACTGCTGTGTCAGACGCTCCGGCAGCCACTTCGACCAGTCGCTTTGCGGCAGGCTGGCGTAGCCTTCCACCGTGCTGTCGCGTAACTGGCTGGGGCGAATCCGTGTGTGCAGGCTCAGCGCGACGGGTTGGCCGTCAGGCAAGGTCAAGCGTGCGTCAAGGCGCTGGCGACTGGCACCGGTCTGCAGATTGAGACCGACATAGGTGAGCGTCATCGGCGGGTGATCCAGCGGCTGCAAGGTCACCTGACTTTCGAGCACCGACAATTGCTGGATCATTTGCGAGCGGTTGAACAGTTGCTCGGGATCCAGCGGCTGATCCTTCTGCACCGGCAAACCTTCAAGCGCCCAGGTGCCGTCCTCGGCTTCCTTGAGGCTGACCTTCAGGCCATTGAGTTCCAGATGAGCGATGCGCACTTCGCGGGCCAACAGGCTGGCCCAAAGATCGGGCACTGCCCGCACACGATCAAGACGCAAGGCATTGGCACCGTCGCCGATCATCACGTCGTGGGCCAACAGGATCGGCGCAAAACCGCTCCAGTTGCCTTCCAGTTCGCCGATCTGCAACGGCATGCCGAGGGCGGCACTGGCCTTGTCTTCGATGTCGGCACGATATTCGGCCACCAACGGCGTCAGTTCGCGGCCGAGACTGACGTACAACGCCATCAACACCAGAACCAACGCGCACAGGCCCAGCCCCCAACGGGTGAGTGCGGCCAAAATGCGTGTCAGACGGTCCATGTCAGTTGGCTCCCATGGCAAAAATACTGCGAAAAGCTGAGGCCAGCCGCTGTGAAAAAAGGGTGACGCAGGGGTTCAGAGCAGCACCACGTCATATTGTTCCTGGGAATACATGGTTTCCACCTGGAAGCGTATGGTGCGGCCGATGAACCCTTCAAGCTCGGCGACATTCCCGGATTCCTCGTCAAGCAGCCGGTCCACCACTTTCTGGTTCGCCAGCACGCGATAACCCTCGGCCTGATAGGCCCGGGCTTCACGAAGGATCTCGCGGAAGATCTCGTAACAGATGGTTTCGGCAGTCTTCAATTTGCCGCGACCCTGGCAGCAGCTGCACGGTTCGCACAGCACTTGCTCAAGGCTTTCGCGGGTGCGCTTGCGGGTCATCTGCACCAGGCCCAACTCGGTAATACCGATGATGTTGGTCTTGGCGTGATCGCGTTCCAGCTGTTTTTCCAGGGTTCGCAAAACCTGACGCCGGTGTTCTTCATCTTCCATGTCGATGAAGTCGATGATGATGATCCCGCCCAGATTGCGCAGACGCATCTGCCGGGCTATCGCGGTCGCCGCTTCGAGGTTGGTCTTGAAGATGGTTTCTTCGAGATTGCGATGGCCAACGAAGGCGCCGGTGTTGACGTCGATGGTGGTCATGGCTTCGGCCGGATCGACCACCAGATAGCCACCGGATTTCAGCGGGACTTTGCGCTCGAGCGCTCTCTGGATTTCGTCCTCGACACCGTACAGATCGAAAATCGGTCGCTCGCCCGGATAGTGTTCCAGTCGATCGGCGATCTCCGGCATCAGTTCGGCGACGAACTGCGTGGTTTTCTGGAAGGTTTCCCGGGAATCGATGCGAATCTTCTCGATTTTCGGATTGACCAGATCGCGCAACGTGCGCAAGGCCAGGCCGAGGTCTTCGTAGATCACGCTCGGCGCGCCGATGGTTTTGATCTGTTCGTTGATCTGATCCCACAGGCGCCGCAGGTAGCGGATGTCCATGAGGATCTCATCGGCCCCGGCACCTTCGGCGGCGGTCCGCAGAATGAAGCCGCCAGCCTCCTTGATGCCTTCTTTGGCGACACAATCGGTGACCACCTGCTTGAGGCGATCGCGCTCGGCTTCGTCTTCGATTTTCAGGGAAATGCCGACGTGGGCGGTGCGCGGCATGTACACCAGATAGCGCGATGGAATCGACAATTGCGTGGTCAGTCGCGCACCTTTGGAGCCGATCGGATCCTTGGTGACTTGCACCACCAGGCTCTGGCCTTCGTGCACCAGCGAGCTGATGCTTTCCACCGCCGGGCCTTCGCGCAGAGAGATTTCCGCGGCATGAATGAACGCCGCACGATCGAGGCCGATGTCGACGAAGGCTGCCTGCATGCCCGGCAGTACCCGGACAATCTTGCCTTTATAGATGTTGCCGACGATGCCGCGCTTTTGCGTGCGCTCGACGTGGACTTCTTGCAGCACACCGTTTTCGACCACCGCCACGCGCGATTCCATCGGCGTTATGTTGATCAGAATCTCTTCACTCATGGCAGGATCTCGTTCAGGCGTGTTCACGATAATGGCCGCATCTTGTTCGTACGACGCTTATTGCGCGTTCAGGTTTTGCCAACAGGGTATGCCGAAATGGCCCAACAGTTCTGCGGTTTCGCAAACGGGCAGCCCGACAACCGCCGAATAGCTGCCATTGAGCCCCGCGACAAACACCGCGCCGAGCCCTTGAATCCCATAACCACCGGCCTTGTCCCGGGGTTCACCGCTGGCCCAGTAGGCAGCGGCCTCTTCGCGGCTGATCGGCCGGAACCGTACCAGGCTGCGCACCACCCGCGACTCGCAGCGCTCGCCTTCGAGCACAGCGATGGCAGTCAGCACTTCATGTTCCTTGCCGGACAACATCATCAGCATGGCGCATGCATCGGCTTCGTCCACCGGTTTGCCGAGAATTTTGCCATCGAGCACCACCGCAGTATCGGCGCCCAGAACGCAAAACGGCGCAGCCGACACAACCGTGCGCCGCCCGGCCTCGGCCTTGCCGCGCGCGAGGCGTTCGACGTAGGCCGCCGGTGATTCTTCGGGGAATGGCGTTTCATCGATGTCCGCACTGATGGCGGAAAAAGGAATGCCGATCTGCGTGAGCAATTCACGTCGACGCGGCGATCCGGAGGCGAGGTAAAGCGGCTTCATCAAAACATCCCCTGTTCAGTGCCCTGCTTCACCGGCTCAATTGATTTTGTAGCGGCGGCGTAATCCACGCAAAGCGAAACTGATCCAGGGCCACAGCAAGGCACTGGTCAGTGCCGGCAGCACCAGCGCCAGGGTCGGCTGACGGTTACCGGTCAAGGCACTGAGCCACAACTGCACTAGTTGCGCGAGCCCGAAAATCACCAGAATCACCAGACACTGTTGCCACATCGGGAACATGCGCAGGCGCTGCTGCAATGACAGCACCAGGAAAGTGATCAGCGTGAGAACGAGCGCGTTCTGCCCAAACAGATCGCCCTGCAGCACATCTTCGGCCAGGCCCAGGCAGAACGCCGTGACCATACCCACCGCGTGCGGCATGTAAAGCGCCCAGAACGTCAGCAGCAAGGCCAGCCAAAGCGGACGCAGGATTTCCATGAAGATCGGTAACGGCGAAACGCTGAGCAATATGCCAACAACGAAGGTCAGCCAGATGATCCAGCCATTTCGGGAGGCTTTGACACCGACCATTATTCTCGTCCCCCAGTGGTGGCTGGCGCCGTTGCCGGCGGTTTGGCAGGTGGTTTGCTGGCGGCAGGAGAAGACGCCGGGGGCTTGGTCGCCGCCGGTGCGGCCGCAGGCGGCTTGCTCGCAGCAGGTTTGGCCGGGGTCGCGGCAGGCGTCGTAGCAGCCGGGGTTTGCTCGGCAGCCGGAGCAGCCGGCGCCGGCATGACCAACGGCCGGGAAACTACCGAGGCCGGCATCGGACCGCCGCCATGGGCATCCAGAGCTTCTTGAGCTTGCGCGGCGTCGTTGGCGCGCTCCTCGGCGGTGCGTGAGTCGCTGAACACCAGAAGCAGGTAGCGGCTGCGGTTCAAAGCAGCGGTCGGCACTGCGCGCACGATCGCGAACGGTTGGCCGGAGTCATGGATCACTTCCTTGACCGTCGCCACCGGGTAACCGGCCGGGAAGCGCTGGCCGAGACCGGAGCTGACCAGCAAATCGCCTTCCTTGATATCCGCCGTGTCGGCGACATGCCGCAGTTCCAGGCGTTCAGGGTTGCCGGTGCCGCTGGCAATCGCCCGCAGACCGTTACGGTTCACCTGCACAGGAATGCTGTGAGTGGTGTCGGTCAGCAGCAGTACACGGGAGGTGTAAGGCATCAACTCGACCACCTGCCCCATCAAACCGCGCGCATCGAGCACCGGTTGACCAAGCACCACGCCGTCGCGCTCACCTTTATTGATGATGATGCGATGGGTGAAGGGGTTGGGGTCCATGCCGATCAACTCGGCCACTTCGACCTTTTCGTTGACCAGCGCGGAAGAATTAAGCAACTCGCGCAGCCGGACGTTCTGCTCGGTCAGCGCGGCAAGCTTTTGCATGCGGCCCTGATACAGCAGGTTTTCGGTCTTGAGTTTTTCGTTTTCGGCGACAAGCTCGGTGCGACTGCCGAACTGACTGGCGATACCGTCCCACAGCCGTCCGGGCAGGTCGGTGATCCAGTAGGCGTCCATCAACACCAGCGACGCTTGTTTGCGCGCGGGCTTGAGCAGGTCGAAGCGGGCATCGACCACCATCAGTGCGACCGACAACACGGCCAGCACCAGCAGGCGCACACCCAGCGAAGGGCCTTTGGCGAAAAGCGGTTTAATAAGCCGCTCCTCCCAGGCAAATGTTCTGTTTATTCATACGGCATCAAACCGGCCTGGATGAAGACTGACAGAAGATAAACGCCAACAGGCAGCACTGCAAAGTGCTGCCTGTGCGCTCACCCACGTATTGCACTCGGCGACTTATTCGCTCGAGAGCAGATCCATGGTGTGCTTATCCATCATTTCCAATGCACGGCCACCGCCGCGAGCAACACAGGTCAGCGGATCTTCGGCAACGATCACCGGCAGACCGGTTTCCTGGGCCAGCAGCTTGTCGAGGTCACGCAGCAGCGCGCCACCACCGGTCAGCACCAGGCCACGCTCGGCGATGTCGGAAGCCAGTTCCGGCGGCGATTGCTCCAGCGCACTCTTCACTGCCTGAACGATGGTGGCCAGAGACTCTTGCAGAGCTTCCAGCACTTCGTTGGAGTTCAGGGTGAATGCGCGTGGAACGCCTTCTGCCAGGTTACGACCGCGAACGTCGACTTCGCGAACTTCGCCGCCCGGGTAGGCCGTACCGATTTCCTGTTTGATGCGCTCTGCGGTGGATTCACCGATCAGGCTGCCGTAGTTACGGCGCACATAAGTGATGATCGCTTCGTCGAAGCGGTCGCCACCAACGCGTACGGATTCGGCGTAAACCACACCGTTCAGGGAGATCAGTGCGATTTCAGTGGTACCACCACCGATATCGACGACCATCGAACCGCGTGCTTCTTCAACCGGCAGACCGGCACCGATCGCTGCAGCCATTGGCTCTTCGATCAGGAACACTTCACGGGCACCGGCACCGAGGGCCGATTCACGGATGGCGCGACGCTCAACCTGGGTGGATTTGCATGGAACGCAGATCAGCACACGAGGGCTAGGCTGCAGAAAACTGTTTTCGTGAACCTTGTTGATGAAATATTGCAGCATCTTTTCGCAGACGCTGAAGTCGGCGATCACGCCGTCTTTCATCGGACGAATGGCAGCAATGTTGCCCGGCGTACGGCCGAGCATGCGCTTGGCCTCGGTGCCGACAGCAACGACACTTTTCTGATTACCGTGTGTCCGAATGGCCACAACCGATGGCTCATTCAGGACGATACCGCGCTCGCGCACGTAAATAAGGGTGTTGGCAGTGCCCAGGTCAATGGAAAGATCGCTGGAAAACATGCCACGCAGTTTCTTGAACATGGGAAAGGGACCCTAGGCAACGCGTGGGTAAAAAAGTGCGGCAAACTCTAACAACGACAGGGATTTTGGGCAAGGCGCCAATATGTTAAATTGGCCGCTTTTCTGTGCACCAAGCCCCACAATCGCGGCCTTATGACCGTAGAAGTGCGGTAGTGTTCCGACAATCTAACACACGGACGCCGTCCGTTCTGTTTTCCACTGGAGAATCCCGATGGCACTAGAACGCTCCGACGTGGAAAAAATCGCGCATTTGGCCTGCCTTGGCCTTAATGATGCCGATCTTCCGCACATCACCTCGGCCCTCAACAGCATTCTCGGTCTGGTCGACGAAATGCAGGCTGTTAATACCGACGGTATCGAGCCATTGGCCCACCCGCTGGAAGCCAGTCAGCGCCTGCGCGCCGACGTCGTGACCGAAACAAATCACCGCGAGGCCTACCAGTCCATCGCACCAGCGGTCGAAAACGGCCTGTATCTGGTTCCGAAAGTCATCGACTAAAGGGAAAGAGCCTGCAATGCATCAAATGACTCTGGCCGAGATCGCTCGCGGTCTCGCCGATAAAAAGTTTTCCTCCGAAGAGCTGACCAAAGTCCTGCTGGCGCGTATTTCCCAGCTCGATCCGCAGCTCAACAGTTTCATCAGCCTCACCGAAGAGCTGGCGCTTGAGCAGGCGAAAGCCGCCGACGCACGCCGTGCCAACGGTGAGAGCGGCGCCCTGCTGGGTGCGCCGATCGCCCACAAAGACCTGTTCTGCACCCAGGGCATTCGCACCAGCTGCGGCTCGAAGATGCTCGACAATTTCAAGGCTCCGTACGACGCCACCGTGGTCGCCAAACTGGCCGCTGCCGGCGCTGTGACCCTCGGCAAGACCAACATGGACGAGTTCGCCATGGGTTCGGCCAACGAGTCGAGCTGGTACGGCGCGGTGAAAAACCCGTGGAATCTGGAACACGTGCCGGGCGGTTCGTCCGGTGGTTCGGCGGCGGCCGTTGCCGCTCGTCTGTTGCCAGCGGCCACCGCCACTGACACCGGCGGCTCGATCCGTCAGCCCGCCGCGTTCACCAACCTCACCGGCCTGAAACCGACGTACGGTCGTGTTTCGCGCTGGGGCATGATCGCCTACGCCTCCAGCCTCGATCAGGGCGGCCCGTTGGCACGCACTGCCGAAGACTGCGCAATTATGTTGCAAGGTATGGCCGGCTTCGATCAGAACGACTCCACCAGCATCGATGAGCCTGTGCCGGATTACTCCGCCAGCCTCAACGAATCGCTGAAAGGCCTGCGCATCGGTGTGCCGAAGGAATACTTCAGCGCCGGTCTCGACCCGCGCATTGCCGAGCTGATCCAGAACAGCATCAAAGAGCTGCAGAAGCTCGGTGCCGTGATCAAGGAAATCAGCCTGCCGAACATGCAGCACGCGATTCCTGCGTACTACGTTATTGCGCCGGCAGAAGCCTCCTCCAACCTGTCGCGTTTCGACGGCGTGCGTTTCGGCCATCGCTGCGAGAACCCGGAAAACCTCATCGACCTGTACAAGCGCTCCCGTGGCGAAGGCTTCGGGCCTGAAGTGCAGCGCCGGATCATGGTCGGTGCCTACGCGCTGTCCGCCGGTTACTACGATGCCTACTACCTCAAGGCGCAGAAGATTCGCCGCCTGGTGAAGAACGATTTCATGGCTGCCTTTAATGAAGTCGACATCATCCTCGGCCCAACCACGCCGAACCCGGCCTGGAAACTCGGCGCCAAGAACAGCGACCCGGTCGCTGCCTATCTGGAAGACGTCTACACCATCACCGCCAACCTCGCGGGCCTGCCGGGCCTGTCGATGCCAGCCGGTTTTGTCGACGGTCTGCCGGTCGGCGTGCAGTTGCTCGCTCCATATTTCCAGGAAGGCCGTTTGCTCAACGTTGCGCATCAGTATCAGTTGAACACTGACTGGCACACCCGCACCCCAACCGGCTTCTGAGGAGACACACATGCAATGGGAAGTCGTGATCGGGCTGGAGATTCATACCCAGCTCACCACCCGGTCGAAAATCTTTTCCGGTAGTTCGACCACGTTCGGCTCCGAGCCGAACACTCAGGCGAGCCTGATCGACCTGGGCATGCCCGGCGTGTTGCCGGTGCTGAACCAGGAAGCAGTGCGTATGGCGGTGATGTTCGGTCTGGCGATTGACGCCGAGATCGGTCAGCACAACGTGTTCGCGCGTAAAAACTACTTCTACCCGGATCTGCCGAAGGGCTACCAGATCAGCCAGATGGAATTGCCGATTGTCGGCAAGGGCCGCCTGGACATCGCGCTGGAAGACGGCACGGTCAAACGTGTCGGCATCACCCGCGCGCACCTGGAAGAAGACGCCGGCAAGAGCCTGCATGAAGAATTCAACGGTGCCACCGGCATCGACCTGAACCGTGCCGGCACGCCGTTGCTGGAAATCGTTTCCGAGCCGGACATGCGCAGTGCCAAGGAAGCCGTGGCTTACGTCAAGGCAATCCACGCGCTGGTCCGTTATCTGGGCATCTGCGACGGCAACATGGCCGAAGGTTCGCTGCGTTGCGACTGCAACGTGTCGATCCGTCCGAAAGGCCAGGTTGAATTCGGCACGCGCTGCGAGATCAAGAACGTCAACTCGTTCCGTTTCATCGAGAAGGCGATCAACTCCGAGATCCAGCGTCAGATCGAGCTGATCGAAGACGGCGGCAAAGTGATCCAGCAGACCCGTCTGTACGATCCGAACAAGGACGAGACCCGTCCGATGCGTTCCAAAGAGGAAGCCAACGACTACCGTTACTTCCCCGACCCGGACTTGCTGCCAGTGGTCATCGAAGAGTCGTTCCTCGGCGAGGTGCGCGCCACCCTGCCGGAACTGCCTCCGCAGAAACGCGAGCGTTTCCAGGAGCAATTCGGTCTGTCGGTCTATGACGCCAGCGTCCTGGCCACCAGCCGCGAACAAGCCGACTACTTCGAGAAAGTCGCAGCCATCGGCGGCGACGCCAAACTGGCGGCGAACTGGGTGATGGTCGAGTTGGGCAGCCTGCTCAACAAGCAAGGCCTGGACATCGACGAATCGCCGGTTTCGGCCGAGCAATTGGGCGGCATGCTGCAGCGCATCAAGGACAACACCATCTCTGGCAAGATCGCCAAGGTAGTGTTCGAAGCGATGGCCAACGGCGAAGGCAGCGCAGACGAGATCATCGAAAAGCGTGGCCTGAAGCAAGTGACCGACAGCGGCGCGATCTCGGCGGTGCTGGACGAAATGCTCGCGGCCAACGCCGAGCAAGTCGAGCAATACCGCGCGGCAGACGAAGCCAAACGCGGCAAGATGTTCGGCTTCTTCGTCGGCCAGGCCATGAAAGCCTCCAAAGGCAAGGCCAACCCCCAGCAAGTGAACGAACTGCTGAAAAGCAAGCTCGAAGGCTGATGAAAATGGAGCCAGACCTAAAACCTGGCTCTATCCCCTGTGGGGAATAACCTTCTGTGGCTGGTGCATGTTTGTGGTGAGGGGATTTATCCCCGATGGACTGCGAAGCAGCCCCAAAACCTGAGTTCTCGATTTGTCAGATACAAATCGTACTCAGAGATTGCGGCCGCTTCGCGACCCATCGGGGATAAATCCCCTCGCCACAGAAAGCTCATCCTCCACACAGGCTCACTCCTGCATTAGTTTCGGGAAACCTTTGAATGAAGCGTCTGCTCCTGGGCTGCGCCCTGCTCTCCTTACTCGCCGGTTGCGCCAGCACCGACATCATCGACCCGCACGGTTACGACCAGACCGGCGTCGCCTCCTATTACGGAGCCAAACACCACGGTAAACGCACCGCCAGTGGCGAAGCGTTCAACCAGAATGCCCTGACTGCCGCCCATCGCCAGCTCCCCTTCGGTACCCGGGTGAAAGTCACCAATCTTAAAAACGATGAATCCGTCGTGGTCCGTATCAACGATCGCGGCCCACACACCCGTGGGCGCTTGATCGACGTGTCTCGCGGGGCGGCCGAACAACTCGGTATGCTGCGCAGCGGCACTGCACGGGTTCGTGTGCAGGCCCTCGACGACTGATGGAGCGCCCACCATTTTCGCCTTAGCCGATTTGCCGCTGATCAGCCTGATCGAACTGTTCGCCGGGCTGTGCCTGCTGATCTTCGGCGCCGAACTGATGGTGCGCGCGGCAGTGCGCCTGGCCGCTCGCCTGCATGTGCGGCCGCTGATCATCGGCCTCACGGTGGTCGCGTTTGGCAGCAGTGCGCCGCAAATGGCCGTCAGCCTGCAAGCGGCACAGGCGCATACCCCGGACATTGCGGTCAGCAGCGTGATCGGCAGCAGTATCTTCAATATCCTGGTGACCCTCGGCTTGTCGGCGCTGATCATTCCGTTGCGCGTGTCGCGGCAGTTGGTGCGTCTGGATATTCCACTGATGATCGGCGCCAGTCTGCTGGTGTTCTTGCTGGCGTGGAATGAAGAGCTCGGGCGCCTCGACGGCATCCTGCTTCTGAGCGCACTGGCGTTGTACCTGGGTTTGCTGCTGCGTCAGTCTCGGCATTCGGCACGACCGCATTCGGAACAACCTGAAACTGCGCCGGCGTCGTGGTTCGTCAGTGTGCTGATGATCATTGTCGGCCTGGCCATGCTGGTGTTCGCCGGACGTCTGTTGCTCGGCGCCGCGGTCGTGGTGGCCACCGACCTTGGATTCTCCGAGCGAGTGATCGGCCTCACTGTCGTTGCTGTCGGCACTTCGCTGCCAGAACTCGCGACGTCGCTGATTGCGGCTCTGCGCGGGCAGCGGGACATCGCCGTGGGCAACGTGATCGGCGCCAACTTGTTCAATCTGCTTGGGGTGCTTGGGCTTACTGCACTGATCGCACCGATGCCTTTGTCTGTCTCGCCCAATGCGCTGGATTTCGATTTGCCGGTGATGCTTGGTGTCGCCGCATTGTGTCTGCCGGTGTTCTATTCCGGCTACCGCGTGACCCGCGTCGAAGGTCTGCTGCTGCTCGGTTTGTATCTGGTGTACGGGCTGCACGTGGTGTCGTTCACCACCGGCATGCCACTGGCCGGCAAACTGGAGCGGCTGATGCTGTTTTACGTTCTGCCGCCGCTGCTGGCGTTTCTGCTGTTCACGTCCGTACGCGCCTGGCGCCGCCAACACCACAAGAGGGATATGCCATGACCGAATCGAAGAAGTCCGGGGTTGAAGTCCGCCGTCAGGTAATGGGCGATGTGTTTGTCGACCGCGCGCTGGGCAATGCCACGGAGTTCACCCAACCATTGCAGGATTTTGTCAACGAGCATGCCTGGGGTGGCGTGTGGAATCGCGAAGGTCTGCCGCTGAAAACCCGCAGCCTGATTACCTTGGCCGCGCTGACCGCGCTGAAGTGCCCGCAAGAGCTGAAAGGCCATGTGCGCGGTGCGCTGAACAACGGCTGCACCGTGGAAGAGATTCGCGAAGCGCTGCTGCATTGCGCCGTATATGCCGGGGTGCCGGCGGCGATTGATGCGTTTCGTGCGGCGCAGGAAGTGATCGACAGTTATCAGAAAAGCTAAAAGATCGCAGCCTTCGGCAGCTCCTACAGTGAAATGCGCTCCCCTGTAGGAGCTGCCGGAGGCTGCGATCCTTTGATCTTGCCCTTCAGATCCACCCGCCCCACTGCAAGATGAAGATACCGACGTTGGTGGTGATGGCCGCCATCAGCGTGGTCAGCACAATAATCGCCGCCGCCAGTTCATGATTACCCTGCGCCGCCCGCGCCATGACAAAACTGGCTGCCGCCGTCGGGCTGCCGAAGTACAGAAACAGAATCCCCAGCTCCGCCCCGCGAAAACCGCACAGCCATGCGCCAAAGGTCGCGAGCACCGGCAAGCCGATCATCTTCACCAGACTAGAGCTGAGCGCCATGTTGCCGCTCTTGCGCAGCGCCGCCAGCGACAGCGTGCCGCCAATGCAGATCAACGCCAGCGGCAAGGTGGTTTGCGCCAGATACTGGCCGGAGGTTTCCAGCCATCCCGGCAGACTGATCTTGAAGTAGGCAAACGGCGCCGCCGCAATCACGCTGATGATCAGCGGATTGCTGAACACACTTTTGCAGATGCTCCACGGGTCGGATTTGATCACCGGGCTGTAGACCGCCAGCACAATGGTCGAGAGCGTGTTGTAGAACAGGATCACCAGCGCCGCGAGAATCGCCCCAAGCGAAATGCCGTAATCGCCGTACATGCTCGCGGCAAGTGCCAGGCCGATCACCCCGTTATTGCCGCGAAACGCGCCTTGGGTATAGATGCCGCGATCTTCGCGCGGACACTTGAAAATCGCCCAGCCCCAAGCGACGGCAAAACTCACCAGCGTGGCAATCGAGAAGTAGATCAGCAGCGCCGGCTGCAACGCGGCGTGCAGGTCGGCATGCAGAATGCCGAGGAACAGCAGCGCCGGCATGGTGACGTTGAACACCAGCGACGATGCCGTGTGGATAAAGTTGTCGTTGATCCAGTCGATGCGCTTGAGTAACACACCGAGAAACAGCATGGCAAACACCGGCGCGGTGATGTTCAGGGTTTCGAGGAAAATTGCCAGCATGCCGGGGAGCCTTGGGTGAGCGTCGTTAGGGGCCTAATGATAAGCCACTGAGCCCAATTGAAGATCAAAAGATCGCAGCCTGCGGCAGCTCCTACAGGGAAAAATGCATTCCAAGGTAGGAGCTGCCGCAGGCTGCGATCTTTTCAAGGCAGCTCTGTCTCAGGTAATCGGCGCCGGATTGAACAACGTGATGTCGTTATGCAGCTTGTGCTTCTCCGCCCACGTCTGCTGTTTGCCGCTGGCAACATCCAGATAGTAGTGGAACAACTCCCAGCCCAGCTCTTCGATGGTCGCGCGCCCGGTGGCAATCCGCCCGGCGTCGATATCGATCAAGTCAGGCCAGCGCTGCGCCAGCTCCGTGCGCGTCGACACCTTCACCACCGGCGCCATCGCCAGCCCGTAGGGCGTACCCCGCCCCGTGGTGAACACATGCAAATTCATCCCTGCCGCCAGTTGCAACGTGCCACAGACAAAATCACTGGCCGGGGTCGCGCAGAAAATCAAACCCTTCTGTTTAAAACGCTCACCCGGACCAAGTACGCCATTGATCGCGCTGCTGCCGGATTTGACGATGGAACCCAGCGACTTCTCGACAATGTTCGACAACCCGCCCTTCTTGTTGCCCGGCGTGGTGTTGGCACTGCGATCCGCTTCACCCTTGGCCAGATAGCGGTCGTACCAATCCATTTCGCGCACCAGTTCCTCGGCGACGGTTTTGGTTTGCGCCCGAGAGGTCAGCAGATAAATCGCGTCGCGCACTTCGGTGACTTCGGAAAACATCACCGTCGCCCCCGCCCGCAGCAGCAAGTCCGAGGCATAACCCAGCGCCGGATTAGCGGTGATCCCGGAAAACGCATCACTGCCGCCGCACTGCATACCCAGGATCAACTCGGAGGCCGGCACGGTTTCGCGGCGGCGCTGGTCGAGTTTCTTCAGTCGAACCTCAGCCAACGCCATGATCTGCTCGATCATCTCGGTGAAACCGTGACTGGAATCCTGCAAGCGATACAGCCATGGATCGCTGAGATCGACCGAAGCGTCGTCCTCGTGCATCACCTGCCCGGCCTGCAACTTCTCGCAGCCCAGACTGATCACCAGCGCCTCGCCGCCCAGATTCGGGTTGCGCGCCAGATTGCGCACGGTGCGGATCGGAATGTAGGCGTCGGTGGCAGTGATCGCCACGCCGCAGCCGTAACTGTGGGTCAGCGCCACCACGTCATCGACGTGCGGATACTTCGGCAGCAACTCATCCTTGATGCGTTTAACCGCGTGATCGAGCACGCCGGTGACGCACTGCACGGTGGTGGTGATCCCGAGAATGTTGCGCGTGCCGACAGTGCCGTCGGCGTTGCGATAACCCTCGAAGGTAAAACCCTCAAGCGGCGCCTGCGTCTCTGGCACCTCGGTGGACAACGGCAAGCTGTCCAGCGGCGGCGCGGTCGGCATGCGCAGTTGATCTTCCTTGACCCAACTGCCACGGGGAATCGGCTGCAACGCGTAGCCAATGATCTGGCCATAGCGAATCACCTGCCCGCCCTCGGGAATATCGACGAGGTTGACTTTGTGGCTTTGCGGGACGAAATCCACTGTCACCAGGCCATCGGCGAATTCGGTTCCGGCCGGAACACCTTGGTCATTGACCACTACCACTACGTTGTCCCGCTCGTGCAGGCGGATGTAGCGCGGCGAGTCGGAATGTTCAATCAACTGCATGACGCCGCTCCTCAGGAATGCGCTTGAGACAATTTACCGCTGGCTTCAACACCGCCAGTGGTTGGCGGCTCTTTGAGCACCACACGTTTGATCGGGCCGACGATCACCAGATAGCTGAACACCGCAACCAGTGCGTTGGCACCGACGAACACCAGCGCCCATTTGAACGAACCGGTGGAGCTGATGATGTAGCCAATCACGATCGGCGTGGTGATCGAAGCGATGTTGCCGAAAGTGTTGAACAGACCACCGCTCAGACCGGCGATCTGTTTAGGCGAGGTGTCGGAAACCACTGCCCAACCCAGTGCGCCAACGCCTTTGCCGAAGAATGCCAGAGCCATGAAGCCCACGACCATCCATTCAACATCTACATAGTTGCAGGCGACGATGCTGCTGGAAACCAGCAGGCCAGCAATGATTGGTGCCTTGCGGGCGAAGGTCAGCGAATGGCCCTTGCGCAGCAGGTAATCGGAAATCACCCCGCCCAGCACGCCACCGATAAACCCGCAGATCGCCGGCAACGAAGCAATGAAACCCGCCTTGAGGATGGTCATGCCGCGTTCCTGCACCAGGTAAACAGGGAACCAGGTCAGGAAGAAGTACGTGATGCCGTTGATGCAGTACTGACCCAGATACACGCCGAGCATCATGCGGTTGGTCAGCAACTGGCGGATGTAGTCCCATTTCGGGCCGTCGGATTTTTTGCCGCGCTGGTCCATGTCGACCATGCCGCCATTGTCAGCGATGTGCTTGAACTCGGCATCGTTGATGCTCGGGTGTTCGCGCGGGCTGTGGATAACCTTCAGCCAGATCAGCGAGAAGACGATACCGAGGATACCCATGACGATGAACACGTGTTCCCAGCCGAAGCTGTAGACGATCCAGCCCATCAGCGGTGCGAACAACACAGTGGCGAAATATTGCGCCGAGTTGAAGATCGCCGAAGCGGTGCCGCGTTCAGCGGTCGGGAACCAGGCCGCGACGATGCGTGCGTTGCCGGGGAAGGACGGCGCCTCGGCCAGGCCCACCAGGAAGCGCAGCATGAACAGCGCAACAATCGCCGTGGACATGCCGAACTCACCGACAAAGCCTTGCAGCACGGTGAACAGCGACCAGGTGAAAATGCTCAGGGCATAGACTTTTTTCGAGCCGAAGCGATCGAGCAGCCAGCCACCGGGAATTTGCCCGGCCACGTAGGCCCAACCGAATGCGGAGAAGATATAGCCGAGGGTAACCGCGTCGATGCCGAGGTCTTTTTGCAGGCTGGAACCGGCGATCGCAATGGTCGCGCGGTCGGCGTAGTTGATCGTGGTCACCAGAAACAGCATGAGCAGGATCAAATAGCGGACGTGAGTCGGCTTTTGAGTCGGTTGCATGTAGATGTACTCCCACTGATTATTTTTATGCGCGGGTGAATCTGTTGTATTCGCTTGCTCCCTGTAGGAGCTGCCGAAGGCTGCGATCTTTTGATCTTGATCTCAAAAAACAGGATCAAAAGATCGCAGCCTTCGGCAGCTCCTACAGGGGTGCGGTGTCGGGGTCGACACCGCGTGCTCCATTCAGGAACCGATGTAGCTGGTCTTCACGACCGTGTAGAACTCTTGCGCATAGCGGCCTTGCTCACGTGAGCCATAGGATGAACCCTTACGGCCACCGAACGGAACGTGGTAATCCACGCCGGCGGTCGGCAGGTTGACCATCACCATCCCGGCCTGGGAATGACGTTTGAAGTGGTTGGCGTACTTCAGCGATGTGGTGGCGATGCCGGCCGACAGACCGAATTCGGTGTCGTTGGCCATGGCCAACGCAGCGTCGTAATCGGCAACGCGAACGATGTTGGCCACCGGTCCGAAAATCTCTTCGCGGCTGATGCGCATCGATGCTTCGCTGTCGGCAAACAGCGTTGGCGCGAGGTAGTAACCCTCGGTGTCGCAGGTCACCAGACCGCCGCCGCTGACCAGACGCGCACCTTCGGACTGGCCGATGTCGATGTATTTCATGTCCTGTTCAAGCTGCGCCTGCGAAACCACCGGACCGATATCGGTGCCGGATTTCAGCGCGTGGCCGACCTTGATCGACTTCATGCGTTCGGCCATGGCTTCGACGAACTTGTCGTGAATCCCGGCGGTGACGATCAAGCGGCTCGATGCCGTGCAACGTTGGCCGGTGGAGTAGAACGCGCTCTGCACCGACAGCTCAACCGCTTGCTTAAGGTCGGCGTCGTCGAGAATGATCTGCGGGTTCTTGCCGCCCATTTCCAGCTGAACCTTGGCCTGACGCGACACGCAGTTGACCGCGATCTGCCGACCCACGCCGACGGAACCGGTGAAGCTGATGCCATCGACTTTCGGGCTCTGCACCAGTGCATCGCCAACTACACGGCCGCTGCCCATCACCAGGTTGAACACGCCAGCCGGGAAGCCTGCACGGGAGATGATTTCGGCCAGCGCCCAAGCGCAGCCCGGTACCAGATCGGCAGGTTTCAAAACCACGCAGTTACCGTAGGCCAGGGCCGGAGCGATTTTCCACGATGGAATGGCGATCGGGAAATTCCACGGGGTGATCAGACCGACCACACCCAGCGCTTCGCGGGTGACTTCGACGTTTACGCCCGGGCGCACCGACGGCACGTAATCGCCGGACAAACGCAGGCATTCACCGGCGAAGAACTTGAAGATGTTGCCGGCGCGGGTCACTTCGCCGATGGCTTCGGGCAGGGTCTTGCCCTCTTCCCGGGCCAGCAGAGTACCGAGTTCTTCGCGACGAGCGAGGATTTCCGAGCCAACCTTATCCAGCGAATCGTGACGGGCCTGAATACCCGAAGTCGACCATGCCGGGAAAGCTGCACGCGCAGCGTCGATGGCGGCGTGAACTTGCGCCAGATCTGCCTTGGCGTAGTCGCCGATGGTGTCGCTCAGCTCGGACGGGTTGATGTTGGCCGAGTAATCGGAACCGGCGACCCATTCACCGTTGATGTAGTTGTCGTAGCGTTTTGAATCAGTCACTGAAATCGCTCCTCACGCAAAAGGCCGCTGATTGCTCAGCGGCCTTATCTATAGAGTTGTTATTGCGCACCTTGCTTGTCGATCAGCGCAGCGAGCATTTCGTACTCTTCGCCAGTCAGATCGGTCAGCGGCGCCCGCACCGGGCCTGCGTCGTAGCCGGCGATTTTTGCGCCTGCCTTGACGATGCTCACGGCATAACCGGCCTTGCGGTTACGGATGTCGAGGTATGGCAGGAAGAAGTCGTCGATGATCTTGCCAACAGTGGCGTGATCTTCGCGGGCAATGGCGTGGTAGAAATCCATCGCGGTTTTCGGAATGAAGTTGAACACTGCCGAGGAGTAAACCGGCACGCCCAGCGCCTTATAGGCGGCGGCATAGACTTCGGCGGTCGGCAAACCACCCAGGTAGCTGAAGCGATCACCGAGGCGGCGACGGATCGACACCATCAACTCGATATCACCCAGACCGTCCTTGTAACCGATCAGGTTCGGGCAGCGCTCGGCCAGACGTTCCAGCAGTGGCGCGGTCAGGCGGCAGACGTTGCGGTTATAAACCACCACGCCGATCTTCACCGATTTACACACGGCTTCAACGTGAGCGGCGACACCGTCCTGGCTGGCTTCGGTCAGGTAATGCGGCAGCAGTAACAGACCTTTGGCGCCCAGACGCTCGGCTTCCTGTGCGTATTCGATGGCCTGACGAGTCGAACCGCCCACGCCGGCCAGAATCGGCACGCTGGTTTCGCAGGTATCGACGGCAGTCTTGATGATTTCCGAGTATTCACTGGCGCCCAGCGAGAAGAATTCACCGGTGCCACCGGCGGCGAACAGGGCCGAAGCACCGTACGGGGCCAGCCATTCCAGACGTTTGATATAGCCCGCGCGGTTGAAATCGCCCTGCGCGTTGAAATCGGTCACCGGGAAAGACAGCAGGCCGGCAGAGAGGATGGACTTCAGTTCTTGTGGATTCATTATTCGAACACCCTGGTAGCAACGTTTTTTGTGATTGGATCGTTCAGCTATTCGCCGAGGTTGTAGGTCATCGTACAACTTAAAAAATAACCGTCAACTGCATTTCATCGTTGAGAGTGCTTTTTTGTCCGACAAGATTGTTATCAATGGCACGCAAAGCCCCTGTAGGAGCTGCCGCAGGCTGCGATCTTTTGATCTTCTTTCAGAAAATCAAAGTCAAGAGATCGCAGCCTGCGGCAGCTCCTACAGGTGGCATCGCAATAAATGGAAATAGACGGTTTAAAACGAGACAGGCGGGATTCTCGTACCGTGCAAACCCGCCGTGAATGGATCACGGCACACCTCGCATGGAGAGCGCCCCCGATGGATTTTGCCCCACCCGAACTTCCGCAATTTCTGCCTCATACGCCTGAAACGGCAACCGTGAACCTGTCGGCGTTGAGCGACGAACTGATCGTTCAAGTGCCCGATTCCAGCGATTTTGCGGCGAACTGGAGCGTCTACGCGATTCTGGGCGATGACCCCGAGGAGCCCGAATGGGCGAGCGAAGAAGTCAACACTGGCACTTGGGATGACGCCGAGGACGAGATGGAAAAACTGACGGGCATCGAACTGCACATTCCGAAAGAGGTACTACTGTCGTACCTGCATTCGGAAATCGAACTGCGCTACAAATTTCAGGATGAGTCCAGCTTGGAGCCCTATTCAGAGCCGTTGCTGCTACGGATCGAAGCGTGAGCGACTAACCCCGCTGCGCCTGCGCCTCTTCATGGGCCTGGCGCAGTCTTTCGCGGCTGTTGGTCAGGTGAAGACGCATGGCCGCACGCGCTGCATCGGAATCCTGACGGGCGATTGCCTCGTAGATTTCTTCGTGCTCACGGCTCAGGCGACTCATGTAGTGCTGCTGATCATCATGGGCCAGGCGCGCCGAATTCAGTCGCGTGCGCGGAATGATGCTGGTACCCAGGTGAGTCATGATGTCGGTGAAATAGCGGTTGCCGGTGGACAGGGCGATTTCCAGGTGGAACGCAAAGTCAGAGGCGACGGCATCACTGGCGTGGGCAACGCTGTCGTTCAGCGCATCGAGGGCGGCGCGCATGGTCGCCAGTTGCTCGGGGCTGCGACGTTGCGCGGCAAGGCCGGCAGACTCGACTTCGAGGCTGATGCGTAATTCGAGAATCGCCAGCACGTCACGCAGGGTGACGACGGTAGCCGGGTCGATGCGAAAACCGCTGGGGCTTGGCGTGTCGAGCACGAACGTGCCGATGCCATGGCGGGTTTCTACCTGGCCTGCGGCCTGCAAACGGGAAATCGCCTCGCGCACCACGGTACGGCTGACGCCATGGGCTTCCATGATCGCCGACTCGGTAGGCAACTTGTCGCCACGCTTGAGCAGGCCGTCACGGATCTGCTCGCTGAGCACCGTCACCAATTCCTGAGCCAGGCTGCGGCGCTTGCGGGGGAGGCGCGGGGTTTCGATCAGGTTTTCCATGGTCTACGTCTTGTCTCGAAAGTTCGGCTTGTGGGCATCATAGCTCAAGCGGGTTGTACGATCACCGGCCGGATCACATCGGCCCTGTAGGAGCTGCCGCAGGCTGCGATCTTTTGATCTTGTTTCAGAAAATCAAAGTCAAAAGATCGCAGCCTGCGGCAGCTCCTACAGGAGATTTGTGTGGTTCAGGCGGTCACGGTTTGTTCAACCAGGTGGCCGTTGTCGATTCGCACATGCCGTGGGTGGAACCGCTTCAGGCTGCTACGGTGACCAACACTGACAATGCTCAACTCGGGCAACTGGTCGATCAGCGCCTGATAAAGCGTGGCTTCGTCTTCTTCATCCATCGCCGAGGTGGCTTCGTCCATGTACAGCCAGTGCGGTGCATAAAGCAGTGCGCGGGCGAAGGCCAGGCGTTGCTGTTCACCGGGCGAGAGCATCCGCTGCCAGTGATTGGCCTCATCCAGACGCGCGACCAGATGCGGCAAGCGGCAGGTTTCCAGCACTTGCGCGTATCGTTCGGGTGAATAGGTGTCGCCCGCCTGTGGATAACTCAAGGCCTCGCGCAGGGTGCCGATCGGCAGATAAGGTTTCTGCGGCAGAAACAGATAACGCGCCGCCGGCAGCCGAATGCTGCCGTGCCCCGCGGGCCACAAATGCCCCATCGCCCGCAGCAACGTCGACTTGCCGCTGCCGGAGCGGCCGCTGAGCATCACCCGATCACCCGGTTCAACGGTCATGTCGGCGCTGGTCAGCAAGTGGCGGCCGTCGGCCAGATCCAGCCCCAGGTTGTGGACTTTCAATTCACTGCCCTGATTCTGCACATCAATGGCCGGCGCACGTTGTTCATTGTCGGTCATGGCTTGACGGAAACTCAGCAGACGATCACAAGTGGCGCGCCAGGAAGCGAGGCTCTGGTACGCACTGATGAACCAGCTGAAACTCTCCTGAACGTTGCCGAATGCCGAGCTGATCTGCATCAGCTCACCGAGTTCGATCTTGCCAGCGAGATAACGCGGCGAGGCCACGATGAACGGGAAGATGATGGCCGCCTGGCTGTAACCGGCGGTGAAGAACGTCAGGCGCTTGGACACTTTCATGATGTCCCAGAAGTTGTGCCAGACATTCCCGAAGCGAGCGCTCAACCGACGATTTTCGTTCGGTTCGCCGTTGTACAACGCGATGCTTTCGGCGTTCTCGCGAATCCGCACCATGGAAAAACGCAGGTCGGCTTCGAAGCGTTGTTGTTGGTTGTTCAGGCCGATCAAACGACGACCGATCAGATGCGTCAGCCAGCTACCGACCACGGCGTAAACCAGCACGCACCAGAACATGTAGCCGGGAATGGTGATACCAAAGACTTCGATGCTGCCCGACACGCCCCACAGAATGATCGAGAACGACACCAGGCTGACGATATTGCGCAGTAACCCGATACCCAGTTCAAGGGTATTGGAGGTGAAGTTGTTGAGGTCTTCGGAGATTCGCTGGTCCGGGTTATCGGTATAACCGCCCTGCTCCAGCTGGTAGTAGTTCTTGTCGGCGAGCCAACGCGAAAAATGCTTTTCAGTGAGCCAGGCCCGCCAGCGAATCGTCAGCATCTGAGTCAGATAAAGCCGATACACCGCCCCGACAATCGCCACCGCCGCTATCGCACAGAAATACAGAATCAGCTGCCAGAACGCCGCCTCGTCCTTCTTCTGCAGCGCGTTGTAAAAGTCCTTGTACCAGGTGTTGAACCACACCGAGATGCCCACACTGAGCAGCGAGAGCGCTATCACCGCAATCAGCAGTGTCCAGGCCTGGATCTTCTCTTCACTGCGCCAGTAAGGCGTGATGATCGCCCATACTTTGCGAAAAAACTGCCCGCGCACAGCATCGTTGACCGCGGAGTATTCAGCGTTCTGATTCATGGATAAGGCTCGATATAGATAAGAACAGACACGCGCCGATCATAGATGATCGGCGCGTTTTATCGCGAGGGCTGGCGATGGTCGTTCAGCGCAGGTTCAGCGACGAACCGGGCGCTTCTGCAGTTTGCGCTGCAGGGTGCGGCGGTGCATGCCCAAGGCGCGGGCAGTGGCGGAGATGTTGCCTTCGTGTTCGGTGAGCACGCGCTGGATGTGTTCCCACTGCAGGCGGTCGACCGACATCGGGTTTTCCGGCACCAGGCTATCGAGGTCGGCGTGCTCGGAAAGCAGCGCGGCCAGGACATCGTCGGCATCGGCCGGTTTGCACAGGTAGTTGCAGGCGCCGCGCTTGATCGCTTCAACAGCGGTGGCAATGCTCGAATAACCGGTAAGGATCACCACGCGCATTTCCGGGTCCAGTTCCAGCAGCTTGGGCAGCAGCACCAGACCGGAATCGCCGTCCATTTTCAGGTCGAGCGCGGCGTAGTCCGGTATATCGGCCTGCGCGATGGTAATGCCTTCTTCGGCTGAACCTGCGGTGCTGACGCGAAAACCGCGGCGGGCCATGGCACGGGCCATCACTCGGGTGAAGGTCGCGTCATCGTCGACCAGCAGCAAATGCGGCAGTTCTTCGCCTTCGACTTGGATTTCGTCACTCATGTTGGTCTCCTCGGGCGCCGTGGGGCAGGCGCAGCTCGGTGAGCGTGCCGCCTTCCTCATGACTATAGAGTTTCACTGAGCCGCCGGCGCGTGTCACGCTGGCCTTGCTCAAAAACAGGCCCAGGCCGAAACCTTTGCCCTTCGTGGTAAAAAATGGTTTGCCGATCTGCTCGGCGATGGCCAGTGGCACACCGGCGCCGTGATCGCGAATGCTGATGGTCAGGTCTTCCGTGTCCCAGTCCAGCGTCACTTTGAGGTTTTCCGGGCAGGCATCGGCGGCGTTATTGAGCAGATTCAACAGGGCCTGGGTCAGATCCGGCGGCGGCGCCATGCGCGGCACCGTGCCCTGACCGAGACGGTGGAAGCGATAACTGGCTTCCGGACGCATCAGGTGCCAGCGGTTCAGCGCTTCGTCGAGCCATACCGTGACGTCCTGCATTTCCACCGCCAAACGACGATTGGCCTCAGCGGCGCGCACCAGTTGCTGCAAGGTTTCCTTGCACAACTTGACCTGATCCTGCAGCACCTTCAGATCGTCCTGCAGCAGCGGATCGGGATGATCCTGCTGCATCTCCTTGAGCAACACGCTCATGGTCGCCAGCGGCGTGCCCAGTTCATGAGCGGCGCCGGCGGCTTGCGTGGCGACGGCGAGCAGTTGCTGATCGCGCAGGCCTTCTTCGCGGCGAATTGCACGCAGCTCTTCCTGGCGACGCAACTCTTCAGCCATGCGCGCAGCGAAGAAAGTGATCACCGCCGCAGCGAGGGCAAAGCTCAGCCACATGCCGTAGATCTGCAGGTTTTCGCGGGCAACCGGCAGGGTTTCCAGCGGATAGAAGCGCGTCAGCATCACGGTGTACAAGGCCAGCGCGATGCCGGACAGAATCACCGAATAGCGCCATGGCAGCGTGACCGCAGCGATAGTCAGCGGTACCAGATAATAAGAAACGAACGGGTTGGTCGAACCGCCGGAGAAATACAGCAGTGCGCTGTGGATAACCAGATCACAGGCCAGTTGCAGGGCGTATTCCAGCTCGGTTACCGGCCATGAAGTACGCAGACGCACGGCGGTGAACACGCAAAGCAGTATCGAGCAGCCAAGAGTCATCGCCAGTTGCACCCACGGCAACGGCAACAGCTCCAGCCAATAGGCCAGGCCTACGGAACCGGCCTGCGCGGCGAGCACCAGCGTGCGGATGAAAGTCAGCCGCCAGAGGTTCTGGCGAGTGGCGGAAGTCAGTTGTACGGGGGCGAGCATGAGCTCTCCTGATGAGCGCTCCAGGCGGATCGCACGGAGTATAACCAAGCCGCGGCCTCCAGAGGCGAAAGTGCGGCAAACGACCACATGGCAGAAAAGTGGTTGGAGACTATAAGGACTCCATCGCCAGCAGGCTGGCTCCCACATTTTGAAATGCATTCCCCTGTGGGAGCCAGCCTGCTGGCGATTGGCTGCGCAGCAGCCACCAGTCATCTGTATCGAAGTTGTAACTGGGCGAACCGGATCATTAAAGCTAGAGTCTGATGGTTTCACGCAGGCCCACGAACCTGCGCCCTCATCAAGGAGCTTTCATGCATACATTTCGCCGCAGCGCCGCCCTCCTCGCCCTGACCGTCGGCAGCGTCGCCAGCCTTCCAGCCCTGGCCGCCGATGAGCTGCACTACAACCAGATTTCCCTGCGCGCCGAAGTCAGCCAGGAAGTCGCCCGCGACCTGATGATCGTGACCCTCTACACCGAAGAGCAAAACACCGACCCGGCCAAACTCGCCGCCGACGTCAGCACCACCATGAACAAGGCATTGGCCCAGGCCAAGCAAGTCAAAGACATCACCCTGCGCCAGGGCAGCCGCAACAGCTACCCGATCTACGACACCAAGGGCCAGAAAATCACCGGTTGGCGTGAACGCGCCGAACTGCGTCTGGAAAGCGCCGACTTCGCCGCCCTGTCCAAACTCACCGGCGAACTGCTCGGCGATCTGAAAATGGGCGGCATGGACTTCGCCATCGCCAACCCGACCCGCAAATCCAGCGAAGACGCGCTGCTCAAAGAAGCCGTCACCGCCTTCAAGGCCCGCGCCCAATTGGCCACCGACGCACTCGGCGGCAAGGGCTACAAAATCGTCAACCTGAACCTCAACGCTAACGGTTATCCACAACCGTACATGCGCGCGCCGATGATGATGAAAGCGGCCGGCATGGATTCGGCACCGGTGACTCCTGAAGTTGAAGCGGGTACCAGCCAGGTCAGCATGACCGCTGATGGCTCTATTGAAGTGCTGATGCAGTGATGTGATGTGGGTTGAATGAGAAACCGGCGATCAGTGAATGATCGCCGGTTTTTTTGTGCGTGCATTTTGTGGTGAAAGATCCACAGCCATCGCCAGCAGGCTGGCTCCCACAGTTGGACCGCGTGCATGCAGCCAGAAACTGGTCGGCTGCCAGGCCACCATCGCTGGCAAGCCAGCGCCCACAATTGGACCGTGTGCATCCAGCCAGAAAACTGGTCGGCTGTCAGGCCGCCATCGCTGGCAAGTTAGCTCCCACAATTGGACCGGGTGCATGCAGCCAGAAACTGGTCGCCTGCCAGGCCGCCATCGCTGGCAAGCCAGCTCCCACAATTGGACCGTGTGCATCCAGCCAGAAAACTGGTCGGCTGTCAGGCCGCCATCGCTGGCAAGCCAGCTCCCACAATTGGACCGCGTGCATGCAGCCAGAAACTGGTCGGCTGTCAGGCCGCCATCGCTGGCAAGCCAGCTCCCACAATTGGACCGGGTGCATGCAGCCAGAAAACTGGTCGGCTGTCAGGCCGCCATCGCTGGCAAGTTAGCTCCCACAATTGGACCGGGTGCATGCAGCCAGAAACTGGTCGGCTGCCAGGCCGCCATCGCTGGCAAGCCAGCTCCCACAATTGGACCGTGTGCATCCAGCCAGAAAACTGGTCGGCTGTCAGGCCGCCATCGCGAAAAGGCGAAGGCCTACAAAAAAGCAAAGCAACACACCAACCCGCTTCGCTCCTCACCACTCAACACAATGAGCGTTAGCTCGAGTGCAGCTCTTGATCCCGAGCGCCCGTCGGCAGGCTGAGTGGAGGGATTGATCCGGGGGTGGGAGCGCAGCGACCGTTTGGCGAAGCCAAACACATCGAGAGGAGGTGCAGCGAAGCAAACCGGAGGCGATGCGCCCGGATCAATCCCGGAACGAAGGAACCCGAGCCACAGCGAGGGCCGGACGTCAGGGTAAAGCCTTTTGGGTTACCTTTTCGGCGTTTGGAAAAGGTGACTCGCCGTCAGGGCGAAACCCTAAGCAGCCACACCCGCAGCAACGGATCCCCCCCCCAAAAAAACACCCCAAAAACAAAAAGGCGCTACCAAAAGAACCACCCCCAGTTGCACCCAGTAAAACCCCAACAAAAAAGCCCAACGCCAGCCCCCACAAGCCCCCCACACAAATCTCAGAAAAATCCTACAAAACCAACGGTATAAATAAGTAACACCCAGCCCCAAGCCAGCGCACAAAACGTGACCGACGCACCATATTGGGGCTTCATTTGCACCGTAAAAACCATCCGCAAACGGTCAAATGCGTCAAAAGTTATACGGATGCGACATTAAGGTACGTTCGTGCCACCGTTTGAGGCCGTCGACCGCTCTGGATCTTGCATTGGGTATGGCGCCTGCATAAGTATCCGCAGGCACGACTCACGAGGTCGTACCTCAAATCAAAAAATGACAACAAATCATGAGGCCAACATGCTTAAACACGCGGTCATTCCGTTTTTAGTCGGCGCAGGCTTGTTAGCCTCCGCACCTTTCGCATCCGCTGCGACTAACCTGGTGTTCTGCTCCGAAGGGAGCCCGGCCGGTTTTGATCCAGGCCAGTACACCACCGGAACAGACTTCGACGCCTCTGCCGAAACCATGTTCAACCGCCTGACCCAGTTCGAGCGCGGCGGCACCGCCGTGATTCCTGGTCTGGCGACCAAGTGGGACATTTCCGATGACGGCCTGACTTACACCTTCCACCTGCGTGAAGGCGTCAAGTTCCACACCACTCCGTACTTCAAGCCGACCCGTGAGTTCAACGCCGACGACGTGCTGTTCACCTTTAATCGCATGATTAACAAGGATGACCCGTTCCGTAAGGCGTACCCGACCGAATTCCCGTACTTCACCGACATGGGGATGGACACCAACATCACCAAGATCGATAAAGTCGACGACCACACCGTCAAGTTCACCCTTAAAGAAGTTGATGCCGCGTTCATCCAGAACATGGCCATGAGCTTCGCCTCGGTGCAGTCCGCCGAGTACGCAGCCCAACTGCTTAAAGATGGCAAGCCTGCCGACATCAACCAGAAACCGGTCGGCACCGGCCCGTTCGTGTTCAAGAGCTACCAGAAAGACTCCAACATCCGCTTCACCGGGAACAAGGACTACTGGAAGCCTGATGATGTGAAGATCGACAACCTGATCTTCGCCATCACCACCGACCCGTCGGTACGTATTCAGAAGCTGAAAAAGAACGAGTGCCAGGTCACCCTGTTCCCACGTCCGGCTGACCTGAAAGCGCTGAAAGAAGACAAGTCGCTGAAGATGCCTGACCAGGCCGGTTTCAACCTGGGCTACATCGCTTACAACGTGATGGACAAGGTCAAAGGCAGCGACGAGAAAAACCCGCTGGCCGACCTGCGCGTTCGTCAGGCCATGGACATGGCCGTCAACAAGCCGCAGATCATCGATTCGGTTTATCAGGGTGCGGGCCAACTGGCCGTCAACGCCATGCCGCCGACCCAGTGGTCTTACGACACCACCATCAAGGACGCCAAGTACGATCCTGAGAAAGCCAAGCAGCTGCTCAAGGAAGCCGGCGTCAAGGAAGGTACCGAAATCGTCCTGTGGGCGATGCCGGTTCAGCGTCCGTACAACCCGAACGCCAAACTGATGGCTGAAATGCTCCAGTCCGACTGGGCCAAGATCGGCTTGAAAGTGAAGATCACCAGCTACGAATGGGGCGAGTACATCAAGCGTTCCAAAGGTGGCGAGAACCAGGCCATGATCATTGGCTGGAGCGGTGACAATGGTGATCCGGACAACTGGCTGAACGTGTTGTTTGGTTGCGACTCGCTCAGCGGCAACAACTTCTCCAAGTGGTGCGACAAGAAATTCGATGGCCTCGTCAAAGAAGCCAAGCGCACGACAGACCAGGGCAAGCGCACCGAACTGTACAAACAGGCGCAACACGTCCTCAAAGATGCAGTCCCAATGACACCTATCGCTCACTCGACGGTGTATCAACCCATGCGCGCCAACGTGCAGGACTTCAAGATCAGCCCGTTCGGCTTGAACTCCTTCTACGGCGTCAGCGTCAGCAAGTAAAAAAGCAGCGGCGACGTTTTCAGCGTCGCCGCTGCTTTTTCTGCCGATTAGTTAGGAATTTGCCTACAGCTGTTTCCTCCCTGCTTTACCAGGGAGATACAGGTCGTGTTGCCTTTTCCTACGAGTCTTTAGGACTCAACGCATTTACTGCCAGACCCACGGCTCCTACCGTCGGGTTCTGACCAGTGACTGCGTGGGCTAACGGTTTTGCTGTTCGTACTGGTTTGAGCTTGATGTAGCCACAACCTCCCTGGACGGGATCGCGGCGCATCAAAACACCACTAAACAAGAGGGAGCGTCATGCGCCATACCTTGGTTTTTTCCGCATTGCTGGGCGCCGGCCTGTTGGCCGCCACGTCTGCAAGCCACGCCGCCAGCAACAGTCTGGTGTTTTGCTCCGAAGGCAGTCCGGCGGGTTTTGATACTGCGCAATACACGACGGCCACCGATAACGATGCCGCCGAACCGCTGTACAACCGCTTGGTGGAGTTTGAAAAAGGCGCGACCAATGTCGTACCGGGCCTGGCCACCCAGTGGGATATTTCCGAGGACGGCCTCAAGTACACCTTTCACCTACGTGAGGGTGTGAAATTTCATACAACGCCTTACTTCAAGCCAACACGCGATTTCAACGCCGACGACGTGCTGTTTACTTTTAATCGCATGCTGGATGCGCAACAGCCATTCCGTAAGGTTTATCCGACCGAGTTCCCGTATTTCAACGGGATGAGCCTGAACAAGAACATTGCCAAGGTCGAGAAGACCGGGCCGCTGACCGTTGAGTTCACGCTCAACAGCGTCGACGCCGCGTTCATCCAGAACATTGCCATGAGTTTTGCTGCCATCCTGTCCGCCGAATACGCCGACAAGCTCATGGCCGAAGGCAAACCGAGCGACATCAACCAGAAGCCGATCGGTACCGGGCCGTTCGTGTTCAAGAGCTATCAAAAAGACTCCAACATCCGTTACACCGGCAACCCCCACTACTGGGACCCGAGCCGGGTAAAACTGAAAAACCTGATCTTCGCGATCAACACCGACGCTTCGGTGCGCGTGCAAAAACTCAAGGCCGGCGAATGCCAGATCACTCTGCATCCGCGTCCTGCCGATGTTGAAGCACTGAAGGCCGACCCGAAGCTGCAACTGATCTCCAAGCCCGGTTTCAACCTCGGCTACATCGCCTATAACGTGCGCCACAAACCGTTCGACCAGCTCGAAGTGCGTCAGGCGCTGGACATGGCGGTGAATAAACAAGGGATTCTCAACGCTGTTTATCAAGGCGCCGGCCAACTGGCCGTCAACGCCATGCCACCGACGCAGTGGTCCTACGACGACAGCATCAAAGACGCCGCCTACAACCCGGAAAAAGCCAAAGAGCTGCTCAAGGCTGCCGGCGTGAAAGAAGGCACCGAGATCACCCTGTGGGCGATGCCGGTACAGCGACCGTACAACCCCAACGCCAAGCTGATGGCCGAAATGCTTCAGGCCGACTGGGCCAAGATCGGTCTGAAAGTGAAAATCGTCAGCTATGAATGGGGCGAGTACATCAAGCGCACCAAGAACGGTGAGCATGACATCAGCCTGATCGGCTGGACCGGTGACAACGGTGACCCGGACAACTGGCTCGGCACGCTATACAGCTGCGATGCCATCGGCGGCAACAACTACTCCATGTGGTGCGATCCGGCTTACGACAAGCTGATCAAAGAGGCCAAGGTCGTCACCGATCGCGACCAGCGCACCGCGCTCTATAAACAGGCTCAGCAGTTGCTTAAACAGCAAGTGCCGATCACGCCTGTCGCCCACTCGACGGTCAACCAGCCGTTAAGCACTCGGGTTGAAGGGTTCAAGGTGAGCCCTTTCGGCCGCAACGTGTTCTCGGGTGTCAGTATCGATTAACCCAACCGATTAGCCGCAACGCTGAGGGGGACTGTCTACCCCCTCACGCAAGCGCTTTGCCTAAATTCGCCAATATGGCTTTTTGCAAACGTTTGCGATGTGTGAATGAGTTCTAAACCAATAACCGGCCAACCCAAAAAAGCCGGCATAAAAAGAAAGTAAAGGAGCTTCACCCATGAAACTGAGCAGCACCGCGATACTGGCCCTGGCCATAAGCAGCATCACCGCCGGAGCCCATGCTGAAAGCGTCAGCCAGGCATTCGTTCCAACGCAACTGGCCAGCACCAGCGCCCAATCCGAAGCCAAAGGCTTCATCGATGGCCAAAGCCTGTCGGGTTCGACCCGTAACTGGTACGCCAACGAAGACAAGCAGCGCGGCGGCACCTTCAATTACGAGCGCCACGGCGAAACCCTGACCGGTTCGCGCCGGATCAACTGGGTTCAGGGCACCATCCTGAACTACACCTCGGGCTTCACCCAAGGCACCGTGGGTATCAGTACCGAAGTGGCGGCTTACAACGCCATCGCACTGGATCGCAGCCGCGAGGACATCAAGGGCGGTTCCAACCGTACCCTCGCCCACTCCAACGGCGACGCAGTCGATCAGTGGAGCAAACTCGGCCTGGCCAACGTCAAGGCGCGTATCTCCAACACTACCCTGACCGCCGGCCGCATGAACTTCAGCAGCCCGATCGTCGATGTCATCGGCAACCGTCCGCTGCCTTCGAGCTTCGAAGGTGTGGCGATCCACAGTGAAGAATTCGACAATCTGTCGTTCGACCTCGCCACGTTCGACCGCGTGTCGCCACGTACCGAGCAGAGCCTGTCGAAATTCCGTACCGAATACAGCAACACCGGTGTTGAAACCGACCACGTCAACACTGCCGGCGTGAACTATCAGCCGCTCAAGAGCCTGAAAACCAGCCTCTACGCAACCCAGGCTGAAGACTTCTGGAACCAGTACTACTTCGGCGCCACTCACGAACTGGGCGACAGCTCGGTACTGAGCCTGACCACCGGCCTGAACTACTACAAGACCGTCGACGAAGGCAAAAGGTTGATGGGCCAGATCGACAACGACACCTACTCGCTGTCGTTCGGTCTGACTCACCAGGCGCACAGCCTGACCTTCTCGTATCAGGAAGTGAACGGTAACGAGTACTTCGACTACCTGCACGAAACCAACGGCATCTACCTGGCCAACTCCCTGCTGTCGGACTTCAACGGACCGAACGAGAAGTCCTTCCAGATTGCCTACGGCATCAACATGGCCGAGTACGGTATTCCTGGCCTGAAGTTCAACGCCTATAGCGCTCGCGGCTGGGGCATCGACGGTACTCACTACGTCGGTACCGCTTACGACGTGAACAAAATGGACGGCGAACACCATTACGAATACGGCATCGGCTCCTCGTACGCCGTGCAAAGCGGCCCGCTCAAGGCCACCACTATTCGCGCGACCTACACCACCCACCGCGCCAGTGAAAACCAGTCCGACGGCAGCATCAACGAATTCCGTCTCGTGACCACAGTTCCATTCAACATCCTGTAAAAACGCCAACCGACGGCTGACTCATGATGAGTCGGCCGTTCGGTTTTTTGTCTTCAACCGATTGCAGAGGGTTATCGATGAAAATGCTTCCCCTACGTGCGGCCGTCGCTGCCGCGTTGTTGAGCGCCGCCATCGGCGTCTCGGCCAAACCCTTGGTGGTCTGCACCGAAGCCAGTCCGGAAGGCTTCGACATGGTCCAGTACACAACTGCAGTCACTGCCGATGCGGTGGCCGAAACGATCTTCAACCGTCTGGTCGACTTCAAGCCTGGCACCACCGAAGTGGTCCCTGCGCTGGCCGACTCCTGGGAAATCAGCGATGACGGTCTGACGTACACGTTCCACCTGCGCAAAGGCGTCAAGTTTCACACCACCGAATACTTCAAGCCGACCCGCGACATGAATGCCGACGATGTGCTTTGGAGCTTCCAGCGTCAGCTGGACCCGAATCACCCGTGGCACAAACTGTCGAGCGTGGGCTTCCCGTACTTTGAAAGCATGGGCTTCAAGGAACTGCTCAAGAACGTGGAAAAGGTTGACGACAACACCGTCAAGTTCACCCTGACCCGCCGCGAAGCACCGTTCCTTGCCGATGTGGCCATGCCGTTCACCGCGATCTACTCCGCCGAGTACGCCGATCAGTTGCTCAAGGCCAACAAGACCGGCGATCTCAACAACAAGCCTGTCGGCACCGGCCCGTTCGTCTTCCAGCGCTACGCCAAGGATGCGCAGGTGCGCTTCAAGGCCAACGCCGAGTACTTCCGTGGCAAGCCACCAGCCGACGCGTTGATTCTGGCAATCGCCACCGACAACAACGTGCGCCTGCAAAAGCTCAAGGCCAACGAGTGCCAGATCGCGCTGTATCCGAAACCGGATGACATCCCGAGCATCAAGAAAGACAGCAATCTGAAGGTTGATGAGCTGAACGCGATGACCGTTTCCTACATCGCCATGAACACCCAGCACAAATACATGAGCGACGTGCGCGTGCGTAAGGCGATCGACATCGCCTTCGACAAAGCCGCTTACGTCAATGCGCTGTTCGGCAAGGGCAACGCGACCGTCGCGGTCAACCCGTACCCGGATACCCTGCTCGGCTACAACACCGAGCTGAAGAACCCGCCACGTGACCTCGACAAGGCTCGCGCCCTGCTCAAGGAAGCCGGGGTTCCGGAAGGCACCGTGTTTACCCTGTTTACCCGCAACGGCGGCGGTCCGACCAACCCGAACCCTATGCTCGGCGCACAGATGATGCAGGCTGACCTGGCGAAAGTCGGGATCAAGATCGACATCCGCGTCATGGAATGGGGCGAAATGCTTAAACGCGCCAAGGCCGGCGAGCACGACATGGTCTCGGCCGGATGGGCGGGTGACAACGGCGACCCGGATAACTTCCTGACGCCTATGCTCAGTTGCGAAGCCGCCAAGAACGGCGAAAACTACGCGCGCTGGTGCAACGAGAAATTCCAGGCGCTGATCGACGAAGCACGGGCTAAAGTAGATCCGGCCGAACGCGCCAAGCTGTATGAACAAGCCCAGGTGATCTTTAACCAGGATCAACCATGGATCAGCATGGCCCACACCCGTATGTTTACTGCAATGCGCAACAACGTAGAGGGCTATCACATCAGCCCCCTGACAACTAATAACTTCGCCACCACCCAGGTGAAGTAGATAAGAAACTCCCGGCCTCCCTGATCCCAGGGAAGCCGGGCACGCCTAACCGGCTGATGAGGTACCACACAAGATGTTTAGTTTTATTGCCCGCCGACTGGGGTTGTTGATCCCCACGTTTTTCGGCATCACCCTGCTGACTTTCGCGTTGATTCGCATGATTCCTGGCGACCCCGTGGAAGTGATGATGGGCGAACGTCGGGTCGACCCCGAAATGCACGCTCAGGCAATGGAACGCCTAGGTCTGAACAAACCGTTGTATGCCCAGTATCTGGACTACATCGGCAAACTGGCCCAAGGCGATCTCGGCGAATCCCTGCGTACTCGTGAGAGCGTATGGACCGAGTTCACCTCTCTTTTCCCGGCGACCCTGGAACTGTCCATGGCCGCCCTGCTGTTCGCCGGCATTCTGGGCCTTCTGGCCGGGGTGATCGCGGCACTCAAGCGAGGATCATTATTCGACCATGGGGTGATGGGCATCTCCCTCGCGGGTTATTCGATGCCGATCTTCTGGTGGGGCCTGATCCTGATCATGTTCTTCTCGGTGAGCCTGGGCTGGACGCCGGTATCCGGGCGGATCGACCTGCTCTACGACATCGAGCCACGCACCGGTTTCATGCTGATCGATACGCTGCTGGCCGATGACATGGGCGCGTTCCTCGATGCCCTGCATCACCTGATCCTGCCGGCCATCGTGCTCGGCACCATCCCGCTGGCCGTTATCGCGCGGATGACCCGCTCGTCGATGCTCGAAGTCCTGCGCGAAGACTACATCCGTACCGCCAAGGCCAAAGGCCTGTCGCCATCGCGCGTAGTGTTCGTTCACGGTCTGCGTAACGCGCTGATTCCGGTGCTGACGGTTGTGGGTCTGCAAGTCGGTACTTTGCTGGCCGGTGCTGTCCTGACCGAAACCATTTTCTCCTGGCCCGGCATTGGCAAATGGCTGATTGAAGCCATCGGCGCCCGGGACTATCCGGTCGTGCAAAACGGCATCCTGTTAATCGCCTGCCTGGTGATTCTGGTCAACTTCGTAGTGGATATCCTCTACGGCTTTGCCAACCCACGCATCCGTCATCAGCGCTGAGATCATGACCATGACCACTCCAGCTTCAACTCAAAATCAAGCGGTAGCAGTCGATCAAAGCCTGCTGTATCCGTCCCCGTACAAAGAATTCTGGCAAGCGTTTTCCAAGAACAAAGGTGCCGTTGCCGGCCTGATGTTCATGTTGCTGGTGATTTTCTGCGCGCTGTTCGCCCCTTGGGTGGCGCCGCATAACCCGAGCGAGCAATACCGCGACTTCCTGCTGACGCCACCGGCGTGGCTTGAAGGCGGGCAGATGCAATTTTTGCTCGGCACCGATGAACTGGGCCGTGATCTGCTGTCGCGTCTGATCCAGGGTTCGCGCCTGTCGCTGCTGATCGGCTTGTCGTCGGTCGTGATGTCGCTGATCCCGGGGATTCTGCTCGGTCTGTTCGCCGGTTTCTTCCCGAAAATGATTGGCCCGACCATCATGCGTCTGATGGACATCATGCTGGCCCTGCCGTCCTTGCTGCTGGCTGTGGCGATTGTCGCCATCCTCGGCCCTGGCCTGATCAACACCGTGATCGCCATTGCTGTGGTGTCCCTGCCGTCGTATGTGCGTCTGACCCGCGCTGCGGTGATGGGCGAACTGAACCGCGACTACGTGACCGCCGCGCGCCTGGCCGGTGCCGGTCTGCCACGCCTGATGTTCATCACCGTGCTGCCCAACTGCATGGCACCGCTGATCGTTCAGGCAACCTTGAGTTTCTCTTCGGCGATTCTCGATGCCGCTGCCCTGGGCTTCCTCGGTCTTGGCGTACAACCGCCAACCCCTGAGTGGGGCACCATGCTGGCCTCGGCCCGCGACTACATCGAACGCGCCTGGTGGGTGGTGAGCCTGCCTGGTTTGACCATTTTGCTCAGCGTGCTGGCAATCAACCTGATGGGCGACGGTCTGCGCGATGCGCTGGACCCGAAACTCAAGAATGCCGCCTGAGGAGATTCAAATGTCACTGTTGGAAATCAAGAATCTCAACGTTCGTTTCGGCGACAAGAACGCTGTGCCGGTGGTCGATGGCCTCGACATCAGCGTCGACAAGGGCGAAGTGCTGGCGATCGTGGGCGAGTCCGGTTCGGGCAAATCCGTGACCATGATGGCGCTGATGGGCCTGATCGAACACCCGGGGATCGTTACCGCCGATGCGCTGAATTTCGACGGCAAGAACATGCTCAAGCTGAGCAACCGTCAGCGTCGGCAGATCGTCGGTAAAGACCTGGCGATGGTCTTTCAGGACCCGATGACCGCGCTCAACCCGAGCTACACCGTCGGTTTCCAGATCGAAGAAGTGCTGCGCCTGCACCTGAAAATGTCCAGCAAACAAGCGCGCAAACGCGCCATCGAACTGCTGGAAAAAGTTGAAATCCCGGGCGCGGCCAGCCGTATGGACGCCTACCCGCATCAACTGTCCGGCGGTATGAGCCAGCGTGTGGCGATTGCCATGGCGATTGCCGGCGAGCCGAAACTGCTGATCGCGGATGAGCCGACCACCGCACTCGACGTGACGATTCAGGCGCAGATCATGGACCTGCTGCTGGCGTTGCAGAAAGAGCAGAACATGGGCCTGGTGCTGATCACTCACGACCTCGCGGTCGTCGCGGAAACCGCCCAGCGTGTGTGCGTGATGTACGCCGGCCAGGCTGTTGAAGTCGGTCAGGTACCGCAACTGTTCGACATCCCGGCGCACCCGTACAGCGAAGCGCTGCTCAAGGCGATTCCGGAACACAGCCAGGGTGCCGATCGTCTGGCGACACTGCCGGGCATCGTCCCGGGCCGTTACGACCGTCCGCAGGGTTGCCTGCTGTCGCCGCGCTGCCCGTACGTGCAGGAAAGTTGCCGCGCGCAGCGTCCGACCCTTGATCCGAAAAGCCACAGCCTCGCCCGCTGCTTCTACCCGCTGAACCAGGAGGTGGCGTAATGGCCGTCGTACTTACCGCCCGCGACCTGACCCGTCACTACGAAGTGTCCCGTGGCCTGTTCAAGGGCCACGCGACAGTGCGCGCGCTTAACGGCGTGTCATTCGAACTGGAAGCCGGCAAGACCCTCGCGGTCGTCGGCGAGTCGGGTTGCGGCAAATCCACTTTGGCGCGCGCCCTGACCCTGATTGAAGAGCCGTCGTCCGGCTCGCTGAAAATCGCCGGGCAAGAAGTAGCCGGCGCCGACAAGGCCCAGCGCAAGCAACTGCGCAAAGACGTGCAGATGGTGTTCCAGAGCCCGTACGCCTCGTTGAACCCACGGCAGAAAGTCGGTGATCAACTGGCCGAACCGCTGTTGATCAACACCAACCTGTCCGCCGCCGAACGCCGCGAGAAAGTCCAGGCGATGATGAAGCAGGTCGGCTTGCGTCCTGAGCATTACCAGCGTTATCCGCACATGTTCTCCGGCGGTCAGCGCCAGCGGATCGCCCTCGCTCGGGCGATGATGCTGCAACCGAAAGTGCTGGTGGCGGACGAACCGACTTCGGCGCTGGACGTGTCGATTCAGGCGCAGGTGCTGAACCTGTTCATGGATCTGCAGCAGGAGTTCAACACCGCTTACGTGTTCATCTCGCACAACCTCGCGGTGGTGCAACACGTGGCCGATGACGTGATGGTGATGTACCTCGGTCGCCCGGTGGAAATGGGCCCGAAGAACGACATCTACGAACGCCCTCTTCACCCGTACACCCAGGCGCTGCTGTCGGCGACCCCGACCATCCACCCGGACCCGAACAAGCCGAAAATCAAGATCGTCGGCGAACTGCCCAACCCGCTGAACCCGCCACCGGGCTGCGCTTTCCACAAGCGCTGCCCGTACGCGACCGAGCGTTGCAGCACTGAAGAGCCGGCATTGCGCTTGCTCGACAATCGGCAGGTGGCTTGCCACTACGCCGAGCAGTTCCTTGATGGTGCGGCGTAAGCATTTGCGCGAAACATGCAAAACCCTGTGGGAGCGGGCTTGCCCGCGATGACGTCGTGTCAGCCAACTGATTTGTCGACTGACACACCGCAATCGCGGGCAAGCCCGCTCCCACAGAGGATGATGTTGAATTCAGAGATTGCGTACCAAGCAAACCCCTTCTACCTCGACTGTGTATCAGTGGAGGCAGACGGGGTTTTTCTTTGCCTGCAATCTACGTCTGGCTATCGCCTTCGTCCGGATCGTCAGAGTCCGGCTCGTCTGTCATCGAATCATCGTCATCAGCGGTTCCACCCTGCCCCTGATCGCCCGGCTCGGATTCAGACTTGGCGAGCATCAGCCCGCTATGCCCCACCTGCCCGTTGAAGGCCTGGGAATCATGATCCTCGCACTCGGCCCAGGCCGTTGCGGTGCCGAGAGACAGCAGGACCATCACTTTCAACAGCAACAAAACGCGTAGCAATCTGTTTCTCATGATCGATTCCATCCTGTGCAGGTGCGACACAAATGCTGATCAAGTTAAAAAAGTTCCGATCAGCAGTGTTCATCTGATAGGACGTCTCAGAATGAGGGAAAATGCCTTGAGAATGCAGATCCATTGGCGATAACGTCTATATCGAATTTCACTACCGAAGAAGATTGCAACGCTGTCAACAAATAAACCCCACTGCTTTCGTAGGGGGGTCTATTCGCAACTTCAAAATAACCATCTTCTTTCCAGCTGACTACTGTTCAAACCTTACGTTTATATCTGCACTTATTTCTTTCGTTTGTGTCCAGTCATCATCGTTCCTTACGATACTTTTAAAAGTAAGCTTCACACTACTTTCTTTAAAATCAATATTACCCTTGTAGTTTCCAGATATTGAATACCAGCTATAACCTTCCTCCCAGTTGTCCAAGACAGCATTCGCAAAACGCCCATCACCAACGCCAAACTCCGCTGATACTTCCCCGGTAGGACCATCGTTTCTGTAATTGAACCCGACACCGATATCTCCGTACCTTCCAATTATCTGGAGCCCCCCATCCTCCGCCATATGACCGAGCAGCTCATTGGCAATAAATTCACTCTTATCCACGGTGAACCGAATTGTTCCAGATATTTTGGTCATTTGTTGTACTGGCAACATACCCACCTCCTTCCAAGTGTTAGAGAAAAAATTCCTCTAACACTTTTATACAATGGAAAAAACACAGCCACCACTGTAAGACCTGACAGTTGACAAAGAGCAGAACATACGATCACAAGTTTAAATCTGCCACACTGTGCCTTCGTCCCTTTTCGAGGCACAAAAAAAAACCCACAGAGAAATTCTGTGGGTTTTTTTGCACGTCTTAAGTATCGAGGGTCAATAAGCGACACTGATCGTTAGTGATGCTCACGCGTCGCACGGAATTTCACGTCCGGCCAGCGCTCTTCCATCAGGGCCAGGTTAACCCGGGTCGGGGCGAGGTAGGTCAGGTGACCGCCGCCGTCGACTGCAAGGTTTTCTACAGCCTTGTTGGAGAACTCCTCAAGCTTCTTCTTGTCGCTGCATTCGATCCAGCGTGCGGAGTACACGGTGATCGGCTCGTACGAGCACTCAACCTTGTATTCCTCTTTCAAGCGGCTGGCGACCACATCGAACTGCAGCACACCGACGGCGCCGAGGATGATGTCGTTGCTGCGCTCCGGGAAGAACACCTGGGTGGCGCCCTCTTCGGCCAACTGCTGCAAGCCTTGGCGCAGTTGCTTGGATTTCAGCGGATCGCGCAGGCGTACGCGGCGGAACAGTTCCGGGGCGAAGTGCGGGATGCCGGTGAAGCTCAGGGCTTCGCCTTCGCTGAAGGTGTCGCCGATCTGGATGGTGCCGTGGTTGTGCAGGCCGATGATGTCGCCGGCAAACGCCTCTTCCAGTTGCTCACGCTCGGAGGAGAAGAATGTCAGGGCATCGCCGATGCGCACGTCCTTGCCGGTGCGCACGTGGCGCATCTTCATGCCTTTCTCGTACTTGCCGGAGCAAATGCGCATGAAGGCGATGCGGTCGCGGTGTTTCGGGTCCATGTTCGCCTGGATCTTGAAGATGAAGCCCGAGAACTTCTCTTCAACCGGCTCCACGGTGCGCTCGTTGGCGACACGGGCCAGCGGACGCGGCGCCCAATCGACAACGGCGTCGAGCACGTGGTCAACACCGAAGTTGCCCAGCGCGGTACCGAAGAACACCGGGGTCAGTTGACCGTCGAGGAATTCCTGCTGGTTGAATTCGTGGCAGGCACCCTGCACCAGTTCCAGCTGATCGACGAAACGATCGTACTCGTCGCCCAGATGCGCGCGCGCCTCGTCGGAGTCGAGCTTCTCGATGATCCTGGTTTCGGTGCGTTCGTGACCGTGACCGGCGGTGTAGACAATGATGTAGTCGTCGGCCAGGTGATACACGCCTTTGAAATCGCGGTAGCAACCGATCGGCCAGGTGATCGGCGCAGCCTTGATCTTGAGGACGGCTTCGATCTCGTCGAGCAGTTCGATCGGGTCGCGGATGTCGCGGTCGAGTTTGTTGATGAAGCTGACGATCGGCGTGTCACGCAGACGGCAGACGTCCATCAGCGCAATCGTACGCGGCTCGACACCTTTACCGCCGTCGAGAACCATCAATGCCGAGTCCACCGCGGTCAGGGTGCGGTAGGTATCTTCGGAGAAGTCTTCGTGGCCCGGGGTGTCGAGCAGGTTGACCATGTGGTCGCGATACGGGAACTGCATGACCGACGTGGTAATGGAAATACCCCGTTGTTTCTCCATCTCCATCCAGTCGGATGTCGCATGGCGGTCGGATTTACGGGATTTCACCGTGCCCGCAATCGCAATCGCCTTGCCCATCAACAGGAGCTTCTCGGTGATCGTCGTCTTACCGGCATCGGGGTGGGAAATAATGGCGAAAGTGCGGCGTTTCGCGACTTCGGCGGCCTGGTTGGTCATGGGAAATCGCCTGACGGTGATTCAAAAAAGGGCGCCGAGTATAGCTTAAAATGTGACCGCCGAACCACCGTCCCTCGGCGCCGCAAGCCCTGTAGGAGCTGCCGCAGGCTGCGATCTTTTGATCTGTTGCACTAGAACAAAGTCAAAAGATCGCAGCCTTCGGCAGCTCCTACAGGTGGCCAGATGGCATCTTATGTGGGAACCTTTCAGCGCTCGGAGACGTCCATCCCCTGTTACGAATTTTCGTCAGGGGCTGAAAAATCAGCAAGTTAGCCTGACGAGGCTGCGCTCATGGCTCGCTTTCAGACCGCTTTTTGCCGGTGCTGAGGGAGCTGCTTCTCGCGAACGTTTATTCCCGGCAGCCAGGCATGGCATGCGACGGCGTTCGCCGACTATAAAAAAGGAGTCCGCCTGTGGCTATCCGCTATGGCAAAGGGCTGATGGGAGGTGCGGTGGTAATCGCGCTCCTGGCCCTGCTGGTCCACTGGATCGGCATCAACACGATCGAACACTACCGCGACGATTTGTTGTTTTACCTGCAAGCTCATCTGATTCTTGTCCTCGCTTCAATGCTGGCCGCCCTTGTCGTGGGCATCCCCGCCGGCATCTTTCTCAGTCGCCCGACCATGGTTGGCCGCGCTGAACGCTTCATGCAGATCTTCAATATCGGCAACACCGTGCCGCCGCTGGCCGTACTCGCGATCGCCCTGGGGATTCTGGGCATCGGCAGTGGTCCGGCGATCTTCGCTTTGTTCCTCGCTTCCCTGTTGCCGATTGTGCGCAACACCTATGAAGGCCTGAAAAACGTCCAGGGTTCGCTCAAGGAAGCGGCCGTCGGCATCGGCATGACCCCGCGTCAGGTGCTGTGGCAGGTCGAACTACCCAACGCCGTGCCGATCATTGTCGGTGGTGTGCGTGTGGCCTTGGCGATCAATGTCGGGACGGCGCCACTGGCGTTCCTGATCGGCGCCAACAGCCTTGGTAGCCTGATTTTCCCTGGCATCGCCTTGAACAATCAGCCGCAACTGCTGCTCGGCGCCGCGTGCACCGCGCTGCTGGCCCTGCTGCTCGATGGCGTGGTCACCCTCGCCAGCCGTCTCTGGCTGGAACGCGGTTTGCGCCCGTCTTAAGGCCTCGGCAAAGGAATTCACATGAAACGACTTAGCTTTATCTTAGGCTGCGTCCTGCTGTTCGCAGGAATCGCACAAGCCGCCGACAAACCGGTTATCCGCCTCGGCGCCCGCGTGTTCACCGAGCAGACCCTGCTCGCCGAAATCACCGCGCAATACCTGCGCAGCAAAGGCTACGACGCGCAGATCACCGGCGGTCTGGGCAGCAACCTCGCCCGCAGCGCCCACGAAAGTGGCCAGTTGGACATGCTCTGGGAATACACCGGCGTGTCGCTGGTGGCCTATAACCATGTCACCGAAAAACTCGACAGCGCTCAGTCCTACGCCCGGGTGAAAGAACTCGACGCGAAAAAAGGCCTTATCTGGCTGACTCCGTCGAAATTCAGCAACACCTACGCCCTCGCGCTGCCAAAAAAAGTCGCCGAGCAATATCCGCAGATCAACAACATCAGTCAGTTGAACGAGGTGTTGCAGGCTGAAGCGAAGACCAATCATCTGGTCGCACTCGACACCGAGTTCGCCAATCGTTCCGACGGCCTGCTCGGCATGGTCAAGCTCTACGACATGAACCTGAGCCGCAAAAACATTCGGCAGATGGATGCGGGACTGGTTTATACGGCGCTGCGCAACGGCCAAGTGTTTGCCGGCCTGGTCTACACCACCGACGGTCGCTTGAATGCCTTCGGCCTGAAGCTGCTGGAAGACGACAAGCACTACTTCCCCGACTACACCGCCGCACCGGTGGTGCGTCAGGCAACGCTGGACGCCAACCCGAAACTGGCCGAGCAGCTCAAGCCACTGGCCGAACTGTTCGATGACGAAACCATGCGCCAGCTCAACGCGCGGGTCGATGTCGATCACGAAAGCCCATCTGCTGTTGCCGCCGATTTTCTGCGCCAACATCCGTTGAATTAAGGGAGGAAAAGTCATGGAATTCTTGAACGCCTTTTCCCATCTCGACTGGCAGCAGGTGCTGCACCTGACCTGGCAGCACATCACGCTGGTTGGCATCGCTGTCACGCTGGCGATCCTCGTCGGGGTGCCGCTGGGCATTTTGATGACGCGCTTCCCGAGCCTCGCCGGCCCGTTGCAAGCCAGTGCCACGGTGCTGCTGACCGTGCCGTCGATTGCACTGTTCGGCCTGCTGCTGCCGCTCTACTCAAAGTTTGGCCAGGGCCTCGGCCCGATGCCGGCGATCACTGCGGTGTTCCTTTATTCACTGCTGCCGATCATGCGCAACACCTACCTGGCGTTGACCGGCGTTGAGCCGGGCATCCGCGAAGCCGCCCGCGGCATCGGCATGACCTTCGGCCAGCGCCTGCGCATGGTCGAGTTGCCGATTGCGGTGCCGGTGATCCTCGCCGGTGTGCGCACCGCCGTGGTGATGAACATCGGCGTGATGACCATCGCCGCGACCATCGGCGCTGGCGGCCTCGGCGTGTTGATCCTCGCCTCCATCAGCCGCAGTGACATGTCGATGCTTATCGTCGGCGCGCTGCTGGTCAGTCTTCTGGCGATCTTCGCCGACCTGTTTTTGCAATGGCTGCAACGCTCGTTGACTCCAAAAGGATTACTCAAATGATCGAACTTCAAAACCTCAGCAAGACCTTCCAAAGCAACGGCAAAGATGTCAAAGCCGTGGATTCGGTGAGCCTGACCGTCAATGAAGGCGAAATCTGTGTGTTCCTCGGGCCATCGGGTTGCGGCAAAAGCACCACGCTGAAAATGATCAACCGCCTGATCAAACCGACCTCGGGCAAGATCCTGATCAACGGCGAAGACACCACCGATCTGGACGAAGTGACCCTGCGTCGCAACATCGGCTACGTGATCCAGCAGATCGGTCTGTTCCCGAACATGACCATCGAAGAGAACATCGTCGTGGTGCCGAAACTGCTCGGCTGGGACAAGCAGCGATGCCACGACCGCGCCCGCGAACTGATGAGCATGATCAAGCTTGAACCCAAGCAGTATCTGCATCGTTACCCGCGTGAGTTGTCCGGTGGTCAGCAGCAACGTATCGGCGTGATCCGCGCACTGGCGGCAGATGCGCCGCTGTTGCTGATGGACGAACCGTTCGGTGCGGTCGACCCGATCAACCGCGAGATGATCCAGAACGAATTCTTCGAGATGCAGCGCGCGCTGAACAAGACCGTGATCATGGTCAGCCACGACATCGACGAAGCGATCAAGCTGGGTGACAAGATCGCGATCTTCCGCGCCGGCAAGCTGCTGCAGATCGATCACCCGGACACGCTGCTCGCGCATCCGGCGGACGACTTTGTCAGCAACTTCGTTGGCCAGGACAGCACGCTCAAACGTCTGTTGCTGGTGAAGGCTGAAGACGCGGCGGACAACGCGCCGTCGGTGAGCCCGGAAACCCCGGTGGCCGATGCGCTGGAATTGATGGACGAACATGACCGTCGTTATGTCGTCGTCACTTGCTCCGAGAACAAGGCGCTGGGTTATGTGCGACGTCGCGACCTGCACCGTCAGACTGGCACTTGCGCGCAGTATCTTCGCGAGTTCAACGCCACGGCGGCGTACGACGAGCATTTGCGCATCCTGCTGTCGCGCATGTACGAGTTCAACCGCTCGTGGCTGCCGGTGATGGATGCCGACCGGGTGTTCCTGGGTGAGGTCACGCAAGAGTCGATTGCCGAGTATCTGAGCTCCGGCAAATCTCGCGGCGGCAAGACCAGCATCGTTTCGCCGGCTGAGGCGGTAGTCGCCTGATTATCTGGTAAAAACACAAAAACCTGTGGGAGCCAGCCAGCTAGCGATGGGGCAATGCCAGTCAAAACTGTTTTGATGATGAAATTGTCATCGCCAGCAGGCTGGCTCCCACAGGTTTAGTGCAATTCTTGAAGGCTTCACAGGCCGGCAAAAAATATCAACACACGCAGCGTTGAAAGCGCTTCGAAATCCCCCTGCACCACAACCAAAATCCCTCCCGACCTATCTTCTTGCACCCAACGTCGCCGATGTTGCACTCATCACACTTACCCAGGATTTAGCAGACAAAAGCAGCGAACGTGCAGGTATTTTTAACACCAGAAAATCCGTGGGGAACATCTGTTCGTCATCTGGGTCGGCTACAAAGAGTGATATCCGCGTCGTACGTCAGAAGCGTGCAAAAACGCGACATTTTTAGTTGATCTCAGGCCCCTCACGCCCTAAAGTTCGCGCCGAACGTCCATGCTGGAAACGATCCATCCGGCTCAAGTACTGACGACGAGACAGCAAGGCCAAGGGAAAGAAGCTGCATTTCCCATGGCCTTTTTGCTTTCGGCGACATGCCTTGGGAAGTAGGCGAACCAAAGTGGGGATACGGAGGACGTTCATTTTTACCCATGTTTATTATTGTTTGCCCTTAGGAGTTCCCAGCATGTCGATCAACGTCGAAGATTATTTCGAGCGCGCCACTTTTGACAAAATGAAGGCGTTCGCCGACAAGCAAGAAACCCCGTTCGTGGTGATCGACACCGCGATGATCAGCCAGGCCTACGATGACCTGCGCGCCGGTTTTGAATTCGCCAAGGTCTACTACGCAGTCAAGGCCAACCCGGCCGTCGAAATCATCGACCTGCTCAAAGAGAAAGGTTCGAGCTTCGACATCGCCTCGATCTACGAGCTCGACAAAGTGATGGATCGCGGCGTCAGCGCCGACCGTATCAGCTACGGCAACACCATCAAGAAATCCAAGGACATTCGCTACTTCTTTGATAAGGGCGTGCGTCTGTTCTCCACCGATTCCGAAGCCGACCTGCGCAACATCGCCAAGGCTGCGCCGGGCTCGAAAGTCTACGTGCGCATCCTCACCGAAGGCTCGACCACCGCTGACTGGCCTTTGTCGCGCAAATTCGGCTGCCAGACCGACATGGCCATGGACCTGCTGATCCTCGCCCGCGACCTGGGCCTGGTGCCTTACGGCATCTCGTTCCACGTTGGCTCGCAGCAGCGCGACATCAGCGTGTGGGACGCGGCAATCGCCAAGGTCAAAGTGATCTTCGAGCGCCTGAAAGAAGAAGACGGCATCGAGCTGAAGCTGATCAACATGGGCGGTGGCTTCCCGGCCAACTACATCACCCGCACCAACAGCCTGGAAACCTACGCCGAAGAAATCATTCGCTTCCTCAAGGAAGACTTCGGTGATGACCTGCCGGAAATCATTCTGGAGCCGGGCCGTTCGTTGATTGCCAACGCCGGTATTCTGGTCAGCGAAGTGGTGCTGGTCGCACGCAAGTCGCGCACCGCTGTTGAACGCTGGGTTTATACCGATGTGGGCAAATTCTCCGGCCTGATCGAAACCATGGACGAAGCGATCAAGTTTCCGATCTGGACCGAGAAGAAAGGCGAGATGGAAGAAGTCGTCATCGCCGGCCCGACCTGCGACAGCGCCGACATCATGTACGAGAACTACAAGTACGGCCTGCCGCTGAACCTGGCGATCGGTGATCGCATGTACTGGCTGTCGACCGGTGCGTACACCACCAGTTACAGCGCGGTTGAGTTCAATGGCTTCCCGCCGCTGAAGTCGTATTACCTTTAACTGACGCTTTAAATGAAAAGGCCCATGCATGGGCCTTTTTTTATTTGCGCAGCCAAGTCTCAAGCTGGTTAACCATGGCCATGAACTCGTCAGCCAATGCCGTGGTCGCGGCTAGTCTGAAATTCAACTCGCCCAGTTTCGACACGCGTTCTGCCCTTGATAACTCATTGATCGCAGTGTCCATGTACGATCCCGTCGCCTCAAGAAACATACCGACTTGCGAACTCACGGACGCCAGTCCATTGAACAAAGTGCCAATATCAGTTTTGTATTCTGCGGCCCGAATCACTGCATTCGCGGAAGAATAAGTGATATCCCAAAACGGCGTAGTGCGGGCTTCCCGGAACAATTCCTGGACAACCGTTGGCTGGGCATGGCACTGGCAGGAGCGATGATCCATTGCCTTGGTAAATACCGACCTGAGCCCAAAGGACTCGTCATGCACCTCGGCGACTGTATATTTCAGTTGTTGAATCATCGCTCTGATTTGATAAAACCGCAGTACCAATTCGTGAACCAGATCGGGTACATCGTTAGGCGCAAACAGCCTCCAGGTCGGCGACCGGGACAAACTGTACCACTTGAAATCCACCTGACTGAGGGGTTCATTTCTCGAAGTACGACTGGTTATTTCCCGGTTTTCTTGCGCAAACATAGTGAGGTCTGCGACGTAAGCACTGCACAGATTCCGGGCTTCTTCTGTGCGCCCCCAGAGTTCTTGCAAATAGCGCTCATTGAATCGGGCATTGTTCAGACGCGAATCACCGGCCAACACCGCGAGTGCATGACCGCTGGCTTTTCGACGGGCAAATACCACCGGGATGTTGTTGATGGTCGTGTGAAGAGAGCCGAGAAACCTTGTATAGCGATCCAGCACGCGCCGCTGCGCAGCAGAAAGGTCATAGGAAAGTATGTCCATAACTATTCAAGAAGCGATGGGCGCGCAGCCCACCGCCCCACTCCTTATGATTGAACAGCCTTCAGATACCTGACGACGTCGGTGATCCGGGCAATCGCGGTATCAGCCCGCTCCTCGACAGGTTGTGACTTGTCCTGCCTGAAGTCTCGGCGGAACGATTCAAAACCAGTAACCAGATTCGAGTACTCGTTCACATAACCCCAGCGACCCTCGTCCAGTTGATCCAGAGCGTTGACCAATTGAATTTTCCCGTCTATCCGGGCGATATCGCTTTTGTATTTCTTCAACTGCCCCCGCAAGTCAGCGGCTTTATCCCTGAGCTTGTTGTAAGCATCCAGCATGTTCATGAACGAGATCGCGTCACCAATACCGGAGATGATTTTTTTCAGGCTGTCGATCGCCAGCATTGCAATTTGAATCTGCGGCGGTGCCAAACCCAGGGCTTTCAGATTATCCAGCGTCAATTGCGCTTCCTGGCCGATCTTTTCCACACCGGCCTTCGCGATCAAGTCGATCCCTTCGGATACCGATTTCATCTGTTCTTCCAGATCGGTCAATTTCTCTTCGGATTTGACCTTGAGTGCTTCCGTTACATCCAGATCCCGTTGCAGTGTTGCAATCCATTGTTGAGAAGTGGCCCGGTCGTAAGCTTTACTTAGACTATTGCGGGTATCTTCAAAATCTTGAGATCGTTCGGAGATTGTGTTGAAGATAATTCCTAGCTCCGTCTCCATCTCAGCATGAATTTCATCAATTTCCCCAGGATCACCGAGATCGGCCTGACTGTTTTTCAACTTGCTCAGCGATTGCCGTAAATGGATGATCGTCGCCCCAGCCCGATCACGCATATCAAACGTCGCCTTCTGAATTGCAACGGTCAAATCGTTCATGGCGCCGACTGTGCCTGGCAGATAATTGAACTGTGCAAATAGCATTTGCGCCGTGGTATTAACTCTACTCACCTCGAGTGCATGACGACGCAGAGCCACCACATCCAGTTCCGAACTTGTATTATCTTGCGCCGAAAGCATTACTGTCTTACTCCTGAACGATCGAAAGGTGTTTCCATACTCTTTATCCGCTGCTGCAAACACGCCAAGCAGTTGATCAGCACTGGTTCTGATATATCCCCACGGATCGATAATGGAGATGATCTGATTCTTGAACTTGCGCAACGACGTGGCCTCATGCAGCGAATCGACCTCTTTGAGGGATGCCGTGACATAAGTACTCAACGCATTCCATACCAACATGAGGTTTTGAGTTGCAACTTCAGCTTCGATCGCTACATAGTCAAGGTTTTGCAAGTCATCCCGTATCTTGTTCAAAGAAGTCAATGTTTGGCTCTTACTGGCCATTTTCTGATTGGCAGCCTGTTGTTCGCCTTTGAGTTTATTGCGCTCCTTGCGGATCTCTTCTGCCTTTACGCCCTGATAGATAGCGAGGATCAATCCTGCGAAGGGAGAGGACACAGCAGACTTGATGGCTTCTTGAACCATTTGATCATATTGTTTATTGAGTTCATCAATCTCCTTCGAGCGTTGGTCGATCTCCTCTTGCAGCACCTTAATGTCCGCCTGATAGGTATTCCTCGAAACAAACTCCAGACGCAATTTGATCTCGGGCAACACTTTCTCGCGCATATCAGTGCCAAAACTGTCCAGTTGTTCACGGACCCGTTCAGCTTTCTGATGGCTTTGCCTGACATAGGCAAGCATGTCGTTGAGGTATTTTTTTATTTCCGGAACATCGTCCTCCGGCAATTCGAGATCAGGAAGATCAGGTATCTTCCTCTTGAGCTCCAGATACTGCTCAGGGGTATTTATATTGTGTTCTTCCAGGTATCTGGACACTTTCAAATCTTCATAGATCTCGACTATTCCGCTGCCTATCCGGATGATATTGCCGGCAAAAATCTTCAGATCGGTGCCCGTAAGCATGATTTGTTCACGCAACGGCGACCAACGTCTGGCGTGATCATAAGTAGTGTTAAATGTACGCAGAAAGTCTGCCGGCTTGAGACCGATGCCGCCGCTATCACCTGCGCCGTAGTTCAAGTATGCAATAACATCCTGCAAGCGCACGGGCAAAGACAACCCTAGAACCTCATACTTTCTTAAACTGATAATCTGCTCTTTGGTTAGCTGAATACCGGTATCTCGATTGTATTCATCACCTTCACCGAGCGAGGCACTGATAAACACGACAGGTGCTTTCGCGGCATTTTCAACAATCTTGTTATCTATCCTGAATTCCACAAGAGACTCCATGTCTGCTTTGAATATTTATTAAAGTCAATCGCGATTCGACCTTGTCGAGTTTTAAATCAACTCAATCACGGATATCGCAAAACAACCTTAGGACAACAAGATAAAAACTAACAAGCGCTTAAATATTAGCAATCAAGACAGCATAACTACTTAGCCAAGCCGTTAACGCCCGGGCGCATCACCCACCCTATTAAAACAACTAACGATAAAACCAACTCATTACGATTCCATCAACTGCGACAAGCGCAATTTATAAGCGTCGGCCATTGCGCGAATGCGTAAGTGCGGTGCATTCATCAGCGACTCGCCGGCGACTCGCAGGAAGTTTGCATTGCCCCCCGCCAGCGCTTTGCGCAGCCAGACAAGGGCATCATCGATCTGGCCATCGTCGGCGAGGATCGCGGCGTGACTGAACTGCCCACGAAAATCACCGCCCTCGGCCGCACGGCGATACCAATCACGCGCGGCCAGTGAATCCTGCGGACAATGGCGTCCGTCTTCCAGGTAGCGGCCCAACAGATTCATTGACTTGGCGTGGCCCAGCTTTGCAGCACACTGATACAGGATCAGTGCTTGCGCCTGGTTCTCGGCGATGCCGCGACCGGTAGCGAGCAGGTTGGCGAGGTTGTACATCGCCCAGTCCAGCCCGGCCTCGGCGGCAATTCGATAGTGCTGCACCGCAACCGCAGCATCCGCCTCACAGCCCCAACCATGTTCGTTACAACGGCCGAGCATGTTGCGCGCCATCAGATGCCCTTGCCGAGCAGCGATACCAAACCAGCGTAGCGCCAAGGGTTGATCCTGCGCGATCCCCTGACCATCGAGCAGGATCTGCCCGAGCAACGCCTGCGCCTCGACAACGCCCTCGCCCGCGGCCAACAGAATCGCCTGCGCCGCACGACCCGGGCTCTCTTCGAGCATGGCGTTGAGTTGTTCGCCGTCGAGGACTTCCTGACGACGCAGCTGAAAACTCATACCTCGACCCAGCGCCGCAGCAAGTTGTGATAAGTGCCGGTGAGGCGGATCAGCGAAGGGTGATCAGGCAGGTCTTGCGTGAGCTGCTGGATCGCCCCGTCCATCTCGAACAGCAAGGCGCGCTGGCTATCTTCACGCACCAGACTTTGCGTCCAGAAGAATGAGGCGTAACGCGCACCGCGAGTGACTGCGTTGACTTTATGCAGGCTGGTGCCGGGGTATAGCACCATGTCGCCGGCGGGCAGTTTCACTTGTTGGGTGCCGAAGGTGTCCTGGATCTCCAGTTCGCCGCCGTCGTAATCCTCGGGCTCGCTGAAAAACAGCGTGGCCGACAGGTCGGTGCGCACTCGCTCGATGCTGCCCTTGGGCTGGCGCACGGCATTGTCGATGTGGAAGTCGAAACTGCCACCGGCCGTGTAACAGTTCACTAACGGCGGGAACACTTTGTGCGGCAGTGCGGCAGACATGAACAGCGGATTTTTCCACAGCCGCTCGAGCATTGCCGCGCCGATTTCCTTGGCCAGCGGATGGCCTTCGGGCAGTTGCAGATTGTGCTTGGCCTTGGCCGATTGATAACCGGCGGTGATCTTGCCGTCAGCCCAATCTGCCTGTTCCAGCGCCTCACGAATGCGCTGCACTTCGTCTTTTTCAAACAGACCGGGGATGTGCAGCAGCATGGCAATGTCACCTGATGGCAAAGAGGCGGCAATGGTATTGATTCTTATTGTCTGTGTAAAACCTGCAAGACGAATGAACAGGCGAAAACCGTAAGGGCAAATTGTAAAGAATGTAAATTCAGTGCGAATAACAATGTTTCGCAATTGATACGAATACCCGTTTACCCTATATTCCGCCGCCTCAAATCCTTGGGGAGGGGAATAAAAATGGCACGTCAACTCGCACAATTACCGGTCAGTTCACCACGTCTGCTCGCCTCTGCAATTGGCGTGGCAATCACCGCCGGTTCCGCCGGCCACATGGTGTTTGCCGCCGAAAAGACCGACAGCAAAGCTTCCGGCAATGCCATCGCCCTGGACGCCACCGCCATCACTGGCGAAGCGCAGGACGCGACGTCCTACCAGGTCGAGAAAGCCTCCTCGCCCAAGTACACCGCGCCGCTGATCGACACGCCGCGCTCGGTCACCGTCATTCCGCAGCAAGTCCTCAAGGACACTGGCGCCCTGAACATGCAGGACGCCCTGCGCACCGTGCCGGGCATCACCTTCGGCGCCGGTGAAGGTGGCAACCCACAAGGTGACCGTCCGTTCATCCGTGGCTTCGACGCCCAGGGCGACACTTACCTTGATGGCGTGCGCGACACCGGTTCGCAGAGCCGCGAAATCTTCGCCGTAGAGAACATTGAAGTCAGCAAGGGCCCGAACTCCGCTATCGGCGGTCGTGGCGCGGCGGGCGGCAGCATCAACCTGGTGAGCAAGAAGGCTCATCTGGGTAACTCGTTCGACGGTGGTTTCACTTGGGGCTCCGACCAGACCCAGCGTTACACCCTCGACGGCAACTACCAGTTCAGCGACACCGCTGCTGGCCGTCTGAACCTGATGAGCCACGAAAGCAACGTCGCCGGTCGCGACAAAGTCGATTACGACCGTTGGGGCATCGCGCCTTCCCTGGCCTTTGGTCTGGGCACCGACACCCGCGTCAACCTCGATTACTACCATCTGGAAAGCAACGACACGCCGGACTCGGGCATCCCGTACAGCTTTTCGAACCCACGCACCAAGTCCAATCCGGACAAGCCGTATGCCGGTGGCGACAACAGCAACTTCTACGGTCTGGATCGCGATTTCCGCAAGGGCCGCACCGATACCGCGACGTTCGCCATCGAGCATGACCTGAACGACTCGCTGACCATCAAGAACACCCTGCGTCACGGCACCAGCATGCAGGATTACATCCTCACCCAGCCGGACGACAGCAAGGGCAACGTCAACAACGGCAGCGTCTGGCGTCGGGCGAATACGCGGGTCAGCAACACCGAGACCACCACCAACCAGACTGACCTGTTCGGCAATTTCTACGTCGCCGGTTTCAAGAACAGCTTCTCCACCGGTGTCGAATACACCCGTGAGGAAAGCCAGAAGTCTTCGTACAACGTCAACACCGACACCACGCCGCGAACCAGCGCCGTGACCACCAATTGCAACCCGGGATTGATTGGTGCAGCAAGCGGCTACAACTGCACCTCGCTGTCGAATCCGAACCCGAACGATCCATGGAATGGCGCGATCTCGCGCAACTACGCAGGCACCGACACCAAGGCCAACACCTACGCGCTGTATGCGTTCAACACCCTGGAGTTGTCCGAGCAGTGGCTGGTGAACATGGGGCTGCGTTACGACCACTTCGACACTGAGTACAAGACCTACACCGCCGCCGGTGCTACTACCGCCAAGGGCGATGACGTCAGCGAGTTCGTTACCGGCCAGTTCGGCGTGGTCTACAAGCCTGCGGAAAACGGCAGCATTTATGCTTCCTACGCCACCTCGGCCACACCACCGGGCAACACCCTCGGTGAAGGCATGGACGGCAACCCATTGGGCGGCAGCAGAGATCGCGCCGGCAATCTGCTGAGCAGCGACATGGAGCCGGAAACCACCAAGAACTACGAAATCGGCACCAAGTGGGACCTGCTCAATGATCGCCTGTCGCTGACTGCTGACATCTTCCGCACCGAGAAAGAAAACGCCCGCGTGCAAGTCGATACCACCTCGTACGAGAACGCCGGCAAGACCCGAGTGCAGGGTGTCGAGCTGTCGGCCAGTGGCAAGATCACCGACAAGTGGCAGGTGTTCGCCGGTTACGCCTACATGGACAGTGAACAGGTCGATGGTGGCCCGCTGAACCGCGCCACCGACGGCAACCAGCTGCCTAACACGCCGAAAAACAGCGCCAGCCTGTGGACCACTTATCAGGTCACACCGAAGCTGACGATTGGTGGCGGCGCGTTCTATGTCGACGACGTGTTCGGCAACGTGGCCAACACCACCATGGTTGATTCGTACGTTCGCTACGACGCGATGGCGGCCTACAAGCTGACCAAGAACGTCGACCTGCAACTCAACGTGCAGAACCTGACCGATGAAACCTACTACGACAAAGCTTTCTCGACCCACTTCGCCAGCCAGGCAGCGGGCCGTACGGCACTGTTGAGCACCAATTTCCACTTCTAAAAGCTGTAGGAGCGGCGGCACGCTGCGATCTGTTGATCTTGTTTTTGCTGTTGAAAAGAAAGATCAACAGATCGCAGCGTGCCGCAGCTCCTACAGAACAGCGAGCCCCGTTCATTCGATTGAACGGGGCTTTTGTGCGTAATCAAGAAGCTTCTCGACAACCCACGGCATAATGCGCGCCGTGATGACAATTTCCGAACGGACGGCGAGTGACGTGTTGAAGAAAACCCTGTTCCAGTTGCACTGGTTTTTTGGCATCACCGCAGGACTGGTGCTGGCCCTGATGGGCATCACCGGCGCGGCCTATTCGTTTCAGGACGAAATCCTGCGGGCGCTGAACCCCTCGGTCTTGCAAGTGGAAAAACAGGTCGCCGGCGTGCTGCCGCCCGTTGAATTGGTAGAGCGCATCGAAGCCACGTCGGGCAAGAAAGTCTCGATGCTGTCGGTGGAGACCGAAAGCGGCCACGCGGCGAAAGTATTCTTCACCCCGCCCAAGGGTGAACGTCGCGGCGAAATGCGCTACTTCGATCCGTATACCGGCGAGTTCATGGGCAACGCCGTCGGCCAGGATTTCTTTGGGCTGATGTTGCAACTGCACCGCTTCCTCGCCATGGGCGACACCGGGCGCAACATCACCGGAGCCTGCACGCTGATCCTGGTGTTTTTCTGCCTCTCCGGCCTGTACCTGCGCTGGCCTCGGCAGTGGAACAGTTGGCGCGTGTGGCTGACTCTGGACTGGAAGAAGAAGGGCCGCGCCTTTAATTGGGACCTGCATTCGGTGGCCGGCACGTGGTGCCTGTTGGTGTATCTGCTGCTGGCGCTGACCGGGTTGTCGTGGTCATACGAGTGGTACAACAAAGGCCTGACCAGACTGCTTTCCGACGCTCCGCAAAACGAGCGTGTGCGCGGCGGTCGTGGCCCGGCGCCGGAAGGCCCGGCACCCATCGCCGACTACTCAGCGATGTGGAGCAGCATCTACAGCGCTGCCGGTCCAGGCCTGTCTGCCTACAACATCCGCATGCCGCCCGTGGCCGGTCAACCGGCGACGGTGTTCTACCTGCTCGATAGCTCGCCGCATGATCGCGCGCTGAACCAGATCACCCTCGACCCGGCCACCGGCATCGTCAAACGTGTCGACCGCTATGCCGACAAGAGCTTCAAGGCGCAATTGCTGACCAGCATCTACGCGCTGCACGTCGGCAGCTATTTCGGCCTCGTCGGACGGATCATCATCACAGTCGCGGCGGTGTGCATGCCGTTGTTCTTCATCACCGGATGGCTGCTGTACCTTGATCGTCGCCGCAAGAAAAAGCAGATCAAGGATGCGCGCAAAGGCTTCGAACCGCCGGCCGGCGATACCCCGGCGTGGCTGATCGGCTTCGCCAGCCAAAGCGGTTTCGCCGAGCAACTGGCGTGGCAGACCGCTGGCCAATTGCAGGCCGCCGGGTTGCCGGTGAAAGTGCAGCCGCTGGCGAATGTCAGCGAAAAAGATCTGCGCGAATCGAGCAATGCGCTGTTCGTGGTCAGCACCTTCGGCGACGGTCAGGCCCCCGACAGCGCCCGTAGTTTCGAGCGCAAGGTGCTGGCCAAAGCATCCACACTCGACAACTTGAGCTACGCCGTCCTCGGGCTTGGCGACCGGCAGTATCAGCACTTCTGCGGTTTCGCCCGACGCCTGCATCAGTGGCTGAGCGAGCACGGCGGCAAGACCCTGTTCGCCCCGGTGGAAGTCGACAGCGGCGACCCATACGCCCTGCGTCATTGGCAAACCCAACTGGGCTTGCTCACCGGACAGGCACCGGTCGACACCTGGCAGGCACCCACCTACGAAAACTGGACGCTGCTGCGCCGTGAACTGATGAACCCTGGCAGCAGTGGTTCGCCGGTTTATCTGCTGAGCCTGAGCGCACCGAACACCAGCAGCTGGCTGTCCGGCGACCTGGTCGAAGTGCTGCCACGCAACTGCCCGTGGGTCATCGAGCACTTCCTCGACGGCCTCGGCATTCGTGGCGAGACGACGGTGAAAATCAACGGCCTCGATGAACCGCTTGAAGTGGCACTGGCCTCGCGCCAATTGCCCCAGCACCGCGCGCATCTGGTTGGCCTGCATGCGCAGTCGTTGGTCGATGCGATGGTGCCTTTGGCCATGCGCGAATATTCGATCGCCTCGATTGCCGCCGACGGTGTGCTGGAGTTGATCGTGCGTCAGGAACAGCACGCCGACGGCACGCTTGGCATCGCTTCAGGCTGGTTGACCGAGCATGCGCCGGTGGGCGGCAGCATCAGCTTGCGGGTGCGCCGTAACAGCGGTTTCCACCTGCCGAATGAACCGCTGCCGATGATTCTGATCGGTAACGGCACGGGGCTGGCCGGGTTGCGCAGCCTGCTCAAGGCGCGCATTGCTGATGGTCAGCAGCGTCAGTGGTTGCTGTTCGGCGAGCGCAATCGTGAGCACGACTACCTGTGCCGTGCGCAGCTGGAGGAGTGGTTGATCAACGGCGATCTGGCGCGGCTGGATCTGGCGTTTTCGCGGGATCAGGCAGAGAAGATTTATGTGCAGGATCGCTTGCGGGAATCGGCGGATGAGTTGAAAAAATGGCTGGCAGAGGGTGCGGTCATCTGCATCTGTGGCAGCCTGCAAGGGATGGCTTCAGGGGTAGACCAGGCACTCAATGACATCCTCGGCGCAGCTGAAGTTGAACGCCTGATTGAGCAGGGTCGTTATCGTCGCGATGTTTACTGACACCCCCTCTCCCCTGTAGGAGCTGCCGCAGGCTGCGATCTTTTGACCTTGTCTTTTTTAAAACCAAGATCAAAAGATCGCAGCCTGCGGCAGCTCCTACAGGGGGTTTCAGACTGGCTGCAGTTTTTTCTCGAACACACTGACCCCATTCAAATCCCGCAACACCACACTCATCTCCCCGCTCTGCCCTTCAATATTCACCTCGCCAAAAAACTGAAAGCCGGCAAACGGTGACATGTTCTGCGCCGTCGGTGCCTTCTCGAAAACCACCTCAGGCCCAAAGGTCTTATCCAGCGGATTAGGCCCGAAACTTCCGGCATTCAACGGCCCTGCGACAAACTCCCAGAACGGCTCGAAATCCTGAAACGCCGCGCGATCCGGGTGATAGTGATGCGCCGCGCAGTAGTGCACATCTGCGGTGAGGAAGACGAAATTGCGCACCTGCTGCGCCCGCAGAAAACCGAGCAGTTCAGCGATCTCCAGCTCGCGCCCCTGCGCCGGTCCCGGGTCGCCGTTGGCCACGGCTTCCCAGCGCGCAACACCCGGGCTCACCTCGCCATCAGGTACACCCAGGCCAATCGGCATGTCTGCCGCGATGACCTTCCACTGCGCTTTCGAGGCCTTCAACCCGCGCTTGAGCCAATCCAGTTGCTCACGCCCCAGGAACGGTTTTGCTGCGCCGAGGTTGTCGTCGTTGGCCTCGCGATAGCTGCGCATGTCGAGCACGAACACATCCAGCATCGGCCCGTACTTGAGCTTGCGATAAATCCGCCCGCCCGCGTCAGCCGCCTGCAAACGCATCGGCGAATATTCCAGCCAGGCCTTGCGCGCGCGGCCGACCAGGGTGTGGATATCTTTTTCCTGATAGCGCTCGTCGAGTTGCTTGCCGGGCGACCAGTTGTTGACCACTTCATGGTCGTCCCACTGCCAGATCTGCGGCACTTCGGCGTTGAAGCGGCGGATGTTCTCGTCCATCAGGTTGTAGCGGTAATTGCCGCGATAGTCGTCGAGGGTCTGGGCGACTTTGCTTTTGGCTTCAGTGGTGATGTTGCGCCACACCCGGCCGTTTTCAGTGGTCAGCTGCGCCGGTACCGGGCCGTCGGCGTAGATGGTGTCGCCGCTGTGAATAAAGAAGTCCGGCAGGCGCAAACGCATGGCTTCGTAGATGCGCATGCCGCCAATGTCCGGATTGATGCCGAAGCCCTGGCCGACGGTGTCGCCGCTCCAGACGAAACGAATATCACGCCGCGCCGAGGGTGCGCTGCGCAAGTGGCCGAGCCAGGGTTCGCTGGCGACGCCGCTGCGGGCGTCCTTGAAATACACGCGATAGAAAATCGCCTGATCGGCGGGTAACCCGGTGAGTTCGACGCGGGCGGTGAAGTCGCTGCGGGCATCCGCTAACGCCGAAACGATCCGCCGTGGATTGCGAAACTGGCTGCGGGTGTCCCACTCGACCACCATGCGTGCCGGGCGGTCGCTGCGGCTCCAGATCATCGCGCGGTCGCCTTGCAGGTCGCCGGACTGCACGCCATCGGTGAGTTGCGGCCGATCCTTGACCGATGCGATGACCGCCGGCGCCAACCCGGGCATCAGCAGTCCGGCCCCGACCACTTGCATGACCCGCCGGCGACCCACATTGAAATCGCTCATGCTGTTCTCCCTGGAAAAAGGAAAACTTAAGCACGAGATCATGAATCGGGGATGACAAAAAAGATCGCAGCCTTCGGCAGTTCCTGCAGAGAACCGCGATCCCCTGTAGGAGCTGCCGAAGGCTGCGATCTTTTGCTTTTATGCTTTTACCGGCTCCAGCGCCAACTCCACCGCTTCCGGGCGTTTGACCGTCGCATACACAACGGCAGTCAACAGACTCCCCGCGACAATCGCCAGCAGATACAGCAACGCGTGGTTGATCGCATTCGGAATCGCCAACACAAACAACCCACCGTGCGGCGCCATCAGCTTGCAGCCGAAGTACATCGACAGTGCGCCGGTCAATGCACCGCCGGCAATGCTCGCCGGAATCACCCGCAGCGGGTCCTTCGCGGCAAACGGAATCGCCCCTTCGGAGATAAAGCACAGCCCCAGCACGAACGCCGCTTTACCGGCCTCGCGCTCGGTCTGAGCGAATTTGCGTCGAGCAATGAACGTGGCGATACCCAGACCAATCGGTGGCACCATGCCCGCCGCCATGGTCGCGGCCATCGGTGCATAACTCTGCGACGCCAACAGCCCCACCGAGAACGCATACGCGGCTTTGTTGATCGGCCCGCCGAGGTCGACGCACATCATGCCGCCGAGCAATACACCGAGCAGAATCGCGTTGGTGGTGCCCATGCTGTCGAGGAAATGCGTGAGCGCCGCGAGCATGTCCGCGACCGGTTTGCCGACTACATAAATCATCACCAGCCCGGTAAACAGACTGGCGAACAACGGGATGATCAGAATCGGTTTCAGTGCTTCAAGGCTTTGCGGCAACGCGACATAACGACTGATCGCCTTCGCCGCGTAACCGGCGATAAACCCGGCGACGATCCCGCCGATAAACCCGGCGCCCAGGGTACTCGCCAGCAAACCGCCGATCATCCCCGGCGCCAGGCCCGGACGGTCGGCAATCGAATAGGCGATGTACCCGGCCAGCAGCGGCACCATCAACTTGAACGCGGTTTCGCCGCCGATCTGCATCAGCGCTGCCGCCAGCGTGCCTTCTTCCTTGAACGCGGTGATGCCGAACACGAATGACAGGGCGATCATCAAACCGCCCGCCACCACCATCGGCAGCATGAACGACACACCGGTCAGCAGATGTTTGTAGACACCGGTTTTCTCGGATTTTGCCGGTGCCTTGCCGTCACCGGCAGCGCTTTCCTGCACGCCTTCCGCCAGCGCTTTTTTCAGCGTGTCTTCCGATTTTTTGAGGGCAACGCCGGTGCCGCAGCGGTAGATTTTCTTGCCGGCGAAACGCTCGGTGGCGACTTCGATATCCGCCGCCAACAGCACAACATCCGCCTCGGCAATTGCGGCTGCGCTCAACGGGGTTTTCGCGCCGACCGAGCCTTGGGTTTCGACCTGCAAGTCATAGCCCAGACGCTTGGCCGTTTGCTGCAATGCTTCGGCCGCCATAAAGGTGTGGGCAACACCGGTCGGGCACGCGGTGATGGCGACGATGCGCGGTGCACGGGCCGCAACAGCCGCGGGAACAGCTTCGGTAGCGACGTAGATTTGCGCTTCTTCAGCACCACGGCGCAGCACCGCTTCGACATCCTGCAGGGCTTGCGCAGGTGCAATCTGGAAGACCCGTTTGCCGACAAAACGTGTCATGTCGACGTTGCCGGTGGCGACCAGCAACACCCACTCCGCCGCCGCGATGGTGGCTGCCGACAATTCACGTTCGGGGTGCGCAGCGTCGACCACTTCGACGCTGGTGCTCCAGCCCTGACGCTGGGCCGCTGCATCGAGCAAACGGGCGCACAGCACACTGGTGACCATGCCGTTCGGGCAGGCCGTAACAATGGCTAACTTCATGACAAACCCTCTTATTGTTCTGTCAGGGGGCGCACGCGCACGCCCTGTTCGAGCTGCGCCAGTTGCGCGACGTCGTTGATGCCAAAACCGATCTGCGTGACCGCCAGCGCAGCAATCGCCGTGGCCGTGCGCAGGGTTTGCTCAGGCGTGTCGGCACTGAGCAAACCGTGAAGCATGCCGGCCAGCAGCGAGTCACCAGCACCAACCGTGCTGGCGACGCTGACCTTGGGCGGCGAGGCATGCAGCGCCGAGCCGACGCTGAACCAGTTCACGCCGTCGGCGCCGTGGGAGATCACCACATGGTCGATACCCTGAGCATGCAGATGCGCTGCCGCTTGTACCTCGGCCGCGCGGGAAACCACTTCGCAACCGAGTGCATCGGCCAGCTCTTCGGTGTTCGGCTTGATCAGCCACGGCCTGGCCTGCAACGCAGCGCGCAACGCTTCGCCGCTGGTGTCGAGGGCGACTTTCAGACCGAGTTGATTCAGCCGTTCGATCAGTTCACGCAACCACTGTGCAGAAACGCCGCGCGGCAAACTGCCAGCGACCACCACCGCATCGTGCCCCGGTGCAATCTGCACCAGACGATCGAGCAACGCCTGTTGCGCCGCAGCATCAACCATCGGCCCCGGGCCGTTGATGTCGGTGATGCGCCCGTCGTGCTCAGCGATTTTGATGTTGCTGCGTGTCTCGCCCGGTACGCGGATGAATGCGTCAACAAATCCACGTTTGGCGAACAGGGTTTCGAATGCTTGCAGGTTGTCTTCACCCAGAAACCCGCTGACCGTCAGTTGATGGCCAAGGTCGGCCAGCACTTGCGCGACGTTGACGCCTTTGCCGGCAGCATGGGTGTGCATCTCGTCGCTGCGGTTGACCTGACCGGCCGCCAATATCGGCAGCTCGACCGTGAGGTCCAGCGCCGGGTTGAGGGTCAGGGTAAGAATCCTGGCCATTACAGGGCCTCCACTAATGCGCGCACTTCGTTGGCGCTGCCCACGCTGAGGGCTTGTTGAGCAACGGTTTGCGCCTGGGTCAGGCTGAGTTCGCGGATGCGCGCCTTGACCTCGGCAATGCTGCGCCCGGACACACTCAGTTCATCCACACCGAGGCCGACCAACACCGGCACCGCCAGCGGATCGGCTGCCAGTTCACCGCAGACGCCAACCCATTTGCCATGGGCATGGGCCGCACGCACGGTGATGTCGATCAGTTGCAGCACCGCCGGGTGCAAGCCGTCCGCCTGTGCCGACAGCGTCGGATGACCGCGGTCGATGGCCAGGGTGTATTGCGTCAGGTCGTTGGTGCCGACGCTGAAGAAGTCGACTTCTTTGGCCAATACTGGTGCGAGCAATGCGGCGGATGGCACCTCGATCATGATCCCCAGTTGCAGATCAGCCACCGGTATTTCCAGGCGCAAGCGCTCGGTCATGTCGCGCGCCTGACGCCATTCGTCGACGCTGCCGACCATCGGGAACATGATCCGCAGCGGCCGGTTATCCGCGGCCCGCAGCAAGGCGCGCAATTGCGCTTCCATGATCTGCGGACGCTGCAACGTCAGGCGAATCCCGCGTACACCGAGGAACGGGTTTTCTTCCTTGGCGATCGGCCAATACGGCAGCGGTTTGTCGCCGCCAACATCAAGCGTGCGTACCACCAGCGGTCGCCCCGCGAGGCCATCGAGGACGCGGCGATATTCGGCTTCCTGGGTGGCTTCGTCCGGCGCTTGCGGGTGCGCCATGAAAATCAGTTCGGTGCGCAGCAAACCAATGCCTTCCGCGCCCTGCTCCACCGCGCTGATCACGCCAGCGCTTTCGCCGATGTTGGCGAACACTTCCACGGCGTGACCATCGGTGGTGTGCGCCGGTTGATGGCGTTGTTCGGCGGCGGCTTTAAGGCGTTGCTCGCGGGTGTCGCGTTCTTCGACGGCGCGTTGCAACGTTGCCGCATCGGCGTCGACATGCAAACGACCGCGTTGACCGTCGAGCAGCAACGGCGTGCCCGGCGCCAGCAACAGCACGGCCGCGCCAGCGCCGACCAGCGCGGGAATGCCGAGTGCACGGGCGACGATTGCGCTGTGTGCGGTAGCGCCGCCGCGCGCGGTTAGAATCCCCGCCACGCGCGCCGGATCAAGCCGCGCGACGTCGGACGGGCCGACCTCGTCCATCACCAGAATGTACGGCTGCTCAGGCTCGCTTGGCGTCTCTATCCCACACAACTGCGCCAGCACCCGGCGACCGATGTCACGCAGATCCGCCGCACGTTCGGCGAGCAAGGCATCCTGCAACGATTCCTGTTGTTTGGCGGCCGCTTCGATCACCGCCATCCACGCCGCTTCGGCGCTTTCACCTTGCTTGAGGCGCGTGTCGACTTCATCGGTGAGTTCCGGGTCGTCGAGCATTTCCTGGTGGGTGATGAAAATCTCGCGGATCGCCTTGGCTTTGCTGCGTTCGATCAAGCCTTGAATGTCGTTGCGCACGTCGCTGAGCGCTTGCTTGAGACGCTCGCGCTCGACGCTGGCGGATTCGCCACGCAACGGGTATTCGATGGCTTGTTGCACTTGAATATGCGCCGGGCCGATGGCGATACCCGGCGCGGCGGGGATCGCGTGCAACTGAGTGCCGGACGCCGGGGCGATCAGCACTTCGGCGATGTCGGCGAAGACTTCGCGCTGCTGGCTCACGGCGGGCAGCGGCTCGACTTCTTCACCGAGGCCTTCCTCGATGGCGGCGAGCAGCGCAGGCAAGGCGTCGGCGGCGATGCTCGGTTCGGCAATCAGCTCCAGCACCTGACCGCGACGGGCGCCGAGGCTGAGCAGTTTGCTGAGGCTTTTCACCGACACGGCGTTATCCTCACCGTCGACGATGCGCACGCGAATCTCGCCGTCAAAACTCTTCGCCAATTGCGCGAGGATCTTCGCCGGCCGCGCGTGCAAACCGTGGGCATTGGCCAGCGCGATACGGGCGCTTGGCCAGTCGGCGGGCAACTCACCGCCGAGCACTTCAAGGACTTTACGGCTGCTGGTGGCCCGGCCCAGTTCATGCCCGCGACCTTCGATGAGCAACGCACACAGGCGTTCCAGCAGGGCCTGATGCGCCTCGCCCAGACTGGCCAGACAGAACAGACCGCTCAGTGGCTGGCCGAGGTAGCGCATCGGTTTATCCGGGGTGACAAACGCCAGGCCCGGACGCTTTACGGTTTGCTCGCTGTGCAGCCACCACAAGCCATCGCCCAATGGCAGCGCTTCGACTTGCTGCAATACCGCGGCGAAACCGTTGCTCACGCAATCGGCCTGGCGCAGCAGACGCGCGCCACGCCAGACCAGTTCTTCAAAATCGTCAGCGGAAACGCCGAGGCCGATCATCTGCGCGTCCAGCGCCAGTTCCTGCGGTGCGCCTTGCAGCAGTTTCAGCAGCGCTTCAGGAGAACTGGCGCGACGCAGAGCCTGGCCCAGATCGGTCTCGCCGAGTGCACGGGTAAGCAGTTGCAGCAGGCGCAAGTGTTCGTCGGATTTGGCGGCAATGCCGATGGCCAGATAAACGATCTGGCCATCGCCCCAATCGACGCCTTCGGGGAACTGCATCAGCCGCACGCCCGTGGTAAACACCAGCTCGCGGGTTTCGGGGGTGCCGTGGGGAATGGCAATACCTTGACCGAGAAAGGTCGAGCCCTGGGCCTCACGCGCCTGCAATCCTGCGAGGTATCCGTCGGCGACCAGACCATCGGCCACCAGATGACTGGCCAGCAATTGCAGAGCAGCGGGTTTATCCACAGCCGATTGGCCCATGGATATCTGCTCTATAGTGAGCTCGAGCATGCGATCTCCTTTTTGGCGTTTTATGGCGCCAGGTATTGTTTTGAATGAGTTGCAGCTTAGGCGCTCTGCGCGATCCTTTTCAGGGGCAGTTTTGGCGGTTTCACGGCAGAACCGGCCAAAGGCGTCTAAAACGTAGAAAATACGCTTGCTGAAACGTTTAATCTAGATTGATCGGCACGTTACTCGATAATGTCTCATCCTTGAAGTCCAACTTGTCGGATGCGCGTAGACAATAAGTCGCCTGCCCTTATCGGGTAGGATTGGCGAAAATCTCGCGGCATGCTCGAAATAACAAGGAAATCCCGAGTTGAAACTCAGTGATATCGCGCGGTTGGCCGGAGTGTCCGTGACCACCGCGAGCTACGTCATCAACGGCAAGGCCGAACAGCAACGCATCAGCACCGCGACCGTCGAGCGGGTGCGCGCGGTGGTCGATCTGCACGGCTTTACGCCCAACCCACAAGCGGCCGGGCTACGCAGCCGGCATACCCGCACGTTGGGTTTTATCCTGCCGGATCTGGAAAACCCCAGCTACGCGCGGATCGCCAAGCTGCTGGAGCAAGGTGCGCGGGCGCGCGGCTATCAGTTGCTGATCGCCAGTTCCGACGATGCGCCGGACAGCGAGCGCAAACTGCTGCAACTGTTCAAGGCGCGCCGTTGTGATGCGCTGATCGTCGCCAGTTGTCTGCCACCCGGTGATGACAGCTATCTTCAGTTGCAGGCCAAGGGGCTGCCGATCATCGCCATCGACCGGGTCATGGAGCCGGAGCATTTTTGTTCGGTGATCAGCGACGACCGCGAGGCCAGTCTGCACCTGACCCAGAGCCTGCTCGACCCGCAGCTTAAACAGATCGTACTGCTCGGCGCGCGCCCGGAACTGAGCATCAGCCAGGAACGTGCCGCCGGTTTCAGACAGGCCCTCGTCGATTTCAAAGGCGAAGTGCTGGTCGAGCACGCCGAGTCCTTCAGCCGTGACTGCGGCAAGCAATTGATGGAAGAACTCCTGCAACGTCTGGGGCATTTACCGGACGCGCTGGTAACCACTTCCTACGTGTTGTTGCAGGGAGTGTTCGATGCGCTGCATGACTTCCCGCTCAAGTCACGGCCGCTACGCCTCGGCACGTTTGGTGACACACAACTGCTCGACTTCCTGCCACTGCCGGTCAACGCCATGGCCCAGCAGCATCAGCTGATCGCCGACAAGGCGCTGGAACTGGCATTGGCCGCTGTCGAGCAGTCTCAATACCAGCCTGGCGTGCAAGCGATTGCGCGGACCTTCAAGCAGCGTATTCACCGAGACTGATCCGTGGAGCTGATCGACAGCCACACTCACCTGGATTTTCCCGACTTCGACGCCGATCGCTCGGCGCTGCTGGCCGAAAGCCGCGCCCTTGGGGTGCGGCGGATGGTGGTGCTGGGCGTCTATGAAGGTAACTGGCAGCGGGTGTGGGATTTGGTGCAGAGCGATTCGGATCTGTACGCGGCGTTCGGCTTGCATCCGGTGTATCTGGATCAGCATCGCCCCGAGGATTTACACACCCTCGGCGATTGGCTGACGCGATTGCGCGGCCATCGGCAGTTGTGTGCAGTGGGCGAGATTGGTCTGGATTACTTCATCGAAACGCTGGACCGCGAGCGGCAACAGGCGTTGTTCGACGCGCAACTGCAACTGGCGGCGGATTTCGATTTGCCGGCGCTGATCCATGTGCGGCGCAGTCACGCGGCGGTGATTGCCACGCTCAAGCGTTTTCGTTTGAAGCGGGCCGGGATCATCCACGCGTTCGCCGGCAGCCGTGAGGAAGCACGGGAATACATCAAACTCGGTTTCAAACTGGGGCTGGGCGGCGCGCCGACCTGGCCGCAAGCGCTGCGCATGCACCGGGTGCTGGCGGATTTGCCACTGGATTCAATCGTGCTGGAAACCGACTCGCCGGACATGGCGCCCGCAATGTTCCCCGGAGTGCGCAACAGCCCGGCACACTTGCCGGCGATTTGTGCGGCGCTCGCCGAGCTGATGAATATCAGCCCGCAACAACTTGCCGACGCCAGCACAGCCAACAGCTGCGCCGTGTTCGACTGGTAATCCAAATCCCTGTAGGAGCTGCGGCACGCTGCGATCTTTTGATCCTGGGTTTCCAGGAACAAAGCAAGATCAAAAGATCGCAGCGTGCCGCAGCTCCTACACGGGATTTGTGTATGCCCTACACGCGGATTCGATTGTGCTGGAAACCGATTCGCCGGACATGGCGCCTGCAATGTTCCCCGGAGTGCGCAACAGCCCGGCGCATTTGCCGGCAATTTGTGCGGCGCTCGCCGAGCTGATGAATATCTCCCCTCAACAACTTGCCGCAGCCAGCACCGCCAATAGCTGCGCCGTGTTCGGCTGGTAATAAAAATCCCTGTAGGAGCTGCGGCACGCTGCGATCTTTTGATCCTGGGTTTCCAGGAACAAGATCAAGATCAAAAGATCGCAGCGTGCCGCAGCTCCTACACGGGATTTGTGTATGCCCTACACGCGGAAGGCGCTGATCAGTTGTTTGAGTTCCACGACCTGGGCGGACAGTGCGCGACTCGCGTCTTCAGTCTGGTGCGCCCCCTGCGCCGTGCGCTCGCCTGCACGGTTGATCTCGACGATGTTCTGGTCGATGTCATGGGCAACTGCCGTCTGCTGCTCGACCGCAGCGGCAATTTGCTGGTTCTGATCAACGATCATTCCGACGGCGCCAAGGATATTTTCCAGCGCCTGCTGAACCTTTTCCGACTGCCCGACCGTGCCATTGGCCATCTGATGGCTGATGCCCATCGCCTTGACCGCCGCCCCCACGCCGCCGTGCAGTCTGGCGATCATCTGTTCGATTTCTTCGGTCGATTGCTGGGTGCGTTTGGCCAGCGTGCGCACTTCGTCCGCCACCACCGCAAAACCGCGTCCCTGCTCACCTGCACGCGCCGCTTCAATCGCCGCGTTGAGCGCCAGCAGGTTGGTTTGCTCGGCGATACTTTTGATCACTTCCAGAACACGGCTGATCGCCTGGCTGTCACTGGCCAATTGGTTGATCACCAGCACTGACTGATCGATCTCGCTGGCCAACGCCGCGATGCTGCCCTGCTGCGACTCCACCAGACCACGACCGCTGATGGTTTCGTCATTCACGCTGTGGGCGCTGCTCACCGCCGCTGCAGCGCTGCGCGCCACCTCAAGAGACGTCGCCGACATCTGGTTCATGGCCGTGGCCACTTGCTCGATCTGCGAGCGTTGCCCGGCAACAGCCAGATTGCTTTGCGCCGACACACTTTCCACTTGCCCGGCCTGTCGTTCAACTTCGCCAACGGTCTGCCCGACCCGTTCAATCAAGTCGTGAATCTTCTTTACCGTGCCGTTGAACACTTCGCCCAACTCGCCCAATTCATCGCGGCTGCTGGCCTTGAAGTTGACGGTCATGTCGCCAGCCGCAACCTTGTCCATCATCGCGCCGAGGCGCTTGAGGGTGGTGCGGGTCGACGCGTAGAAGCCGCCATACAGATAGAAAATCAGCACGAACACCACCGACAACGCCACAGCCTGCAAGACCATGTGCGTGCGGTTTTGCGTCAGGCGCTGCTGTAATTGCGTGTCGAGGAATTTCAAAGTCGCTTCATTGAGCTGGTAGGTCTTGTCGATGAGTGCGGTGGTCTGGTCGTAAAACGCCTGCCACGGTGCATCGAGCGTGTCGGCCATCACCACTTGCTCTTCGAAGAGTTCGCTCGCCTGCTTCAACGAGGTCTTACTAATGTCAGCCGAAGCGCTGAGCGTTTCGTGCGCGGCTTTGCTGGAGCCGAGGGCGTCCTGCAGTTTCAAGGCGTATTCGGCCTGGAGCTTTTCGATCTGCACCAGTAATTCGTCAAAACGGGTGCTCGACGAACTGTTGAGGAAACCCTGTCCCAGTGAATACGAACCCATGGCCCGGCCTTCACCGAGGGTTTGCGTCACAGTCGGCGTGATCAGGGTGACGAGTTCGCTGAGTTGACGGATGTCGCCCTGATTGTCGCGACTCAGACCGGCCTGACTGGTGATGATCTGGCTGAAAATCTGCGCACTGGCCAACAATTTGCCGATCAACGCACTTTTGCTTTGCAGAGAGTTTTCCGCTTGCTGGGCCTTGAACGCAGCAATCATTTCATCGCGCTTGCCGTCGAACACCTTGATCTGCTCGGGATCATCGGTCATTGCCGCCAGGCCTTGCAGGCGTGTCAGTACGGCTTGTTCGAGGCTGGTGATCTGCGATTCGACATTGCCAGCCTTGCCGGACTGGCCGAGGGTGACGTTGATCTGTACCAGATTGTTGAGGGTTTCCAGATCGCGGCGCAGGCTCAGGCTGCTGCCGAGCAGATCAAGGCTTTGCAGCTCGACCCGGGTGCCCTGGAATTCACGATAGGAATCGCGCACCAGATAGAAATTGGTCACCAGCATCGGCACCAGAAACAGCACGCTGATCAGGCTGAACTTCATGCCGAAGCTCAGACGGTTCATCAGCGAGACGGCGGGATAGAGCAAGCTCTTCACTGGAAGTCTCCCTTTGGTTTTTCTTGTTTTTATTGGCAGGCGCGCGGGGACAGCAGATAGCCACTATCGGACGCCATCTCTGTATAGCTCAAATCGAAGGGAGGTTTTGTAACTTAAGGTTAACGACAAAAAAGATCGCAGCCTTCGGCAGCTCTTCCAGGAAACACAGACCCAAAAGTAGGAGCTGCCGCAGGCTGCGATCTTTTGATCTTCAGACAGGAATCAGTGAATCAGTACTGTCCACAAGGCGAACCCGGCATACCACAACACCGCCGCGCGCAGCAGCAATTCCCACAGGCAATCGAGGGTGTTGACGCCTTCCGGGCCGACCGTCGGCGGCGGGATCTCCCCCGCGGCCAATCCGACCTTGTTAATAAGCTGCGCAGCGCTGATGTTCCAGTTCAGCAGTTCATGCAGCATCACCCGGCTGACCGCAACGAAGTTGCCGACCAAGGCAAAACTCGCCGCCAACAGACGCACCGGCACCCAGTCAAAGGCATGGCGCAGTTGCGCGGCACGTTCGACCAGCGCCGGATTCTGACCGTGCTCCTGGGCCAGCGCCAACAAGCGATAGGCCAGTGCCGCCACCGGACCGAGCAGGAAATACCAGAAGATCACGGCGAAAAAGCTTTGATAGGCCTGCCACAACAAATGCTCCTGCACCCGATCGAGCAATTGCTCGCCGCTGTCGGCGCAGATATTCAGATCGCGCTTGGCCACATGCGCCGCTGCTTGCAGATCCTCACGACGCCAGGCATCACGAAACGGCCCGAGACCGCCGAGCAGGTCGCCGCGCCCCAGGCTATAAATCACCACCAGCAAATGCACCGGCAGGGCCAGCAAGCCGTACGCCACCGGCTCCAGCACCACCAGCAACAGGGCCAGCAACGCCACCGGCAGCAGCACCAAAATCGTCAGTACCAGCCAGGGCTGTTTGGCCAGTCGCTCGCTGGTTTCGAGTTTGTTCAGTTCGCGAATCCATCCGCCATCGCGTTGAACCCGATGGCGCAGGGCCGAGAATTTCTCGATCCAGAGCGCCAGCAGTAACACCAGAAAACTCATTGTCCTTCCTCTTGTGCCAGGGCCGCGCGGTAGCGCGCCCAGTCGAATGCCGGGCCAGGATCGGTCTTGCGCCCGGGTGCAATGTCGCTGTGCCCGCAAATGCGGGCGCCGGTGATAGCCGGAAATGCTGTCTGCAACTGGCGGGTCAGCGCCGTCAACGCCTGATACTGCGCATCGGTGAACGGCAGATCATCGGTGCCTTCGAGCTCAATGCCCACGGAAAAATCGTTACAGGTTTCGCGCCCTTCAAAAATCGACACGCCGGCATGCCACGCCCGCTCAAGACAGGAGACAAACTGGGTGACCTTGCCGTCACGTTCAATCAGAAAATGCGCCGAGACCCGTAAGTCGGCAATCCCCGCAAAGTAGGGATGTTCGGTGACATCCAGACGATTCTGGAAAAATTCCTGCACCTTGCCGGTGGCGAACTGCGCCGGCGGCAGGCTGATGTTGTGGATAACCAACAGGGAGATTTCGCCCGCTGGGCGCTCATTGAAGTTGGGCGATGGGCAAGTCTGCACCCCGTGAAACCACCCGCTAGCGGGATCCAACTGCATACCGATTCCTTCAACGCCGACTGTGTTGGCGCCCAGTATGCCGTGATCAGCCCCCGGCGCGCGATCACTTGGCGCGATTGAGTCGCCGCAAATTGCCCAACACCGACTCCAGCGCCCGATCGAACAACAAGGTGTCGTCCAGCGCACGCACCGCACCACGCTGGAACTCAAGAGCCAGACCGATGCGACTGCGCTCCAGCACTTTCATGCCGGTACGGTCGACAAACACGTACTTGCCCGTCGCTTCAATAATTGCCGCGAGCTTGCAGCGCAGGGTGTTTTCCTCGTCTTCCTGAAACGCAACCCAACTGCTCAGATGCAATTGAGCCACCTGCTGCAGGCCAACGTCGTGATGGGACAGACGTACCGAGGTCAGCGCCGACTCACCCTCTTGCGCCATTGCCAAGACGATCTGCTGCGACACCTCGATCATCGCCGGCGCCTCGGCCTGAGCAGACTCACCAGTACGCTCAAGCACGCGCACATGCAGCGTTTCCAGCTCAGCGAAAAATTCGCTGGTGGCAAACGGATCGAATGCGCAGCGGGTCAGGCCATCGCGTAGCGACTTCAGTAACCCCGGTACCAGCGCCAGCAGACGCATGCCAGCTTCAGCATCGTCGTGGCGCTGAACACTCCAGATGAGTTGCTCCATGGTCTGCACATCAGCCTGCCATTCGGCGGACTGGTCGCCATGTTTGAGGCAGGTCAGCAGCAACACCTTGCTCCAGGCGTCTTGCACGAAGGTCACCACCGACGGCGGCAAGACTTTGCCCAACAGTGCCAGATTCAACGCATGCTCGACGCGTCGCCGCGCCAGCTCGGTTTTCGCCCGCCCCTCTTCCGCATCGCGCAGACGTTGCTCGAGGAGTTCGCTGCGCCGACGCTGATCACTGGTGAAAGCGAGGAAGTCAGCGAGCAGTTCAGAAAATATCGCCGGATCATCGACAAAATCGGTCAGCAGGCGCTGCACCACTTGTTCGATGCGCAGATACAGACTGTCACGCGCCTCACCGTCACAATCGCCCCAGCCCATGGCCGCATCGGCGATTTCATTGAGCAGACGCCGCGCCGGGTGGCTGCTGCGACTGAAGAAACTCTTGTCGAGTACCGCGACCTTAAGCATCGGAATCTGCAAGCGGGCGATCAAGGCCTTGAGCGAGTCCGGCAGATTGCGGTCTTCGAGGATGCAGTCGAAGACCATGGCGATCAGGTTGATCACATCCTCATCAGCGCCGCCGACGATCCGCGACTTGCCAGTTCTGACGCTGACCCGCGTCAGCAGTTGTTCGAGCTGGTTACGCAGATCGAAATCTTCCTGCGCCGCCAGCGCCGGCACATATTGCTGCAAATGCGAGAGCAGACGCAGCAGGTCGCGCGTGGTGATCGGCTGGGCAGCGGCGGCTGATTCGAGGCTCGGCGCAACACTGCCGCGCACGTTCAGCAGCAACTCCTGCAACGCAGCGAAAACTTCCTGGACACTCTCGTCCGCCGCGACGGGCTCGGCACTTTCTTCGCGACCGATACTCGCCGCTGCACGATCAATCGCGCGTCGCGCCGGGGCCGGTTTCAGCTCGGGTAACACGCCGGTGGCGCTGAGCAACTGATTGGCTTCGGCATACAACTGCTCGGTGTCGGCCAGCACATAGCGCTCGAACAGTTTGAGCAGGATCAGCTTGACCTTGATCTCAACGCCCAGGTTGCGCCCGGCCTGCAAAAAGAACTCACAGAGCAGCGCCGGGCCAAGCGGGTTGTGTTGATCGGCAAAGGAGTTACCCAGTAATGCGTTGAGGCGTGCGGTCAGTTGGCCGAGGGCGAAGCCATCGCGCTTGAGCACGCGGCCGACCATGGTCTCCACGGCGACGGTGCGTTCCATGTCGTCGGTGCGCGGCGCCGAGTCTTCGAACAGCAACGGGCGCGGCAGCGTGTTGTGCGCAGGGTCGTATTGAGTCAGGCCGACAAAGGCTTCGAAAAACTGCTCGAGAAAGCCGCGTTCGATGTTTTTGCGTTTGAGGCGCAAGTCGCGCATCGCTTCAAAAAAGATGTTCTGCTCGACGTCGTTGCGTGCCCGGTCAGCCATTTCGAACAGGGTGTCGTCAGCATTATCGAACAGCTCCTGCAACCCGTGGCGCAGTTGCTGGGCAGCCTTGTCACGAACCTGAAGCAGAATCACAGGCAGGCGGGCGAGCGGCGAGTGATTCGCCTGATCGGTAGACGCCTTGTACAAAGGCACCACTTTCCCGTCGTTGTGCATCCAAGCCTCCTGAAACGGTGATTCTTCTTTTGGGCCGAAACAGCGAACCCCTGTAGGAGTGAGCCTGCTCGCGATAGCGCAATGTCAGTAAACATTGCAATCAGAGACAGAAGGGAATCGCTCCAAAAAGTCCTACAAGTTGGGCCCCAAATAGACGTCAAGCCTATGACGTCAAATGCAAGGCGGATTATCTTGCAAAAGATGTCCCCAGCGCCATAGGCGTCAGGGTTTCCCCTATGCCCGCCCGATCCCCCTCAACTGACCACGCCCCAACAGGGTTTGCTCAAAGAAATCGACCAGATGCAGACAGGCACGCAAGTTCTTGCCTTGGGTTGGCTCGCGCCATGCCCCTATAATCGAATCACTTTGTTTGTGGAGCCCGTTATGCCGAATCTACGTCTCGCCGATTTGACCGCCGAAATCGAAGCCAACGTGCGCCGTGCGTTGCTCGAAGACATCGGCAGCGGCGACATCACCGCGCAACTGATCCCGGCCGAACGTCTGGCCAAAGCCACCATCATTACTCGCGACGACGCCGTTATCTGCGGCACGGCTTGGGTCGATGCGGTGTTTCGCCAGCTCGATCCACGGGTGGCGGTGCATTGGCAGGTAGTCGATGGCCAGCGGGTAAAACCCAATCAGCCACTGTTCCATCTGGAAGGCCCGGCCCGTTCGTTGCTCACCGGTGAACGCAGCGCCCTGAACTTCCTGCAATTGCTTTCCGGTGTGGCGACTCGCGCACAGTATTTGGCAGACTTCGTGGGCGAGACTCAGGTCAAGCTTCTCGACACCCGCAAAACCTTGCCAGGCCTGCGTCTGGCGCAGAAATACGCCGTGACCTGTGGCGGTTGCCATAACCATCGCATCGGCCTGTACGACGCGTTCCTGATCAAGGAAAACCACATCGCTGCCAGCGGTGGCATCGCGCAAGCCATTGCCGCGGCGCACAAGATAGCCCCGGGCAAACCGGTGGAAATCGAAGTGGAAAGTCTGCAAGAGCTGAAGGAAGCGCTAGAGGCCGGTGCCGACATCATCATGCTTGACGAACTGAGCCTGGACGACATGCGCGAAGCCGTGCGCCTGAACGGCGGCAAGGCAAAACTGGAGGCCAGCGGCGGCATCAACGAAAACACGCTATTGCCAATCGCCGAGACCGGGGTGGATTACATCTCGATTGGCGCGATGACCAAGGATGTGAAGGCGGTAGACCTGTCGATGCGTCTCAGCCTTTAAACAGCAGCGGCAAGTCCAGAGCTGCAAGCTGCAAGCCAAAGCTGTTGCGCTTTGACTTGTAGCTTACGGCCTGGAGCTGGTAGCTCTCGTCAAACGACGAGATTGTTCATCTCGCAGTATTCTTGCCACTCGACGCCCAGCACCTCAGCGGCCTCTTTGTGCAGAACAAGGCGCTGGGCCTCGAACTCCTCCGGCGTGCTCGTGTACTTGAGTGTCAGCTCCCACGGCTGCAAACCCTGGGCTTCAGCTTCATCTTCGAACGCCCACTGGATCTGATCTTTCTGATCATCGGGACTCAAGTCCTTGATCTCTTCCTTCAGGTCGGGCACGTCCAGAATGTATTTTTCCAGCGCTTGTTCGTGGCGTTGCTCTTGAGTTAATTCGGTCATGTCGTTCTCGTTGATCATAGGAATGGAAGATGGATCTGGATCATCAAGGATCTCTCTGACGCGGATTGTCCGGCCTTCGGAACCATTCGGGATCATCTGAAAACTGCAGGGCGATGCTCATGCAGGCACCGAATATAGGACGTTTGCATGAGGAATTACACGGCTCTTTACATCTCTCTCACAAAAAGCTGACCTGCGGAACATAAATGCCGATCCCCGGTCATAGCGATGTGCCACTTCGGCACACATCCGCTGTTCACAAGGAAAACCAGTGATGCGCAGCTTTTTGAAAATTTCTTCTGTTGTGTCCACGACTGCTCTGATCGCCGCTCTAGCGTTGCCGGCAAGCGCAATGGCTGTTGAGTTGAGCAACAGCAGTCCGTCCTATGGCGACAAGGTTCCTCTGATTCACAACGATTACGGCAAAGACGTCGTTATCCGAAGTGACATCAGCATCGATGAACTGAAAAAGATGCGTGACACCATCAGCGATCAATCGCGCCAGATCGAAGAACTCAAGCGCAGCAGCGGCTCCAGTTCCAGTTCCAGCGGCAAAGAACTCGACGATTTGAAGAACAAGGTCAAAGAACAGGATCGTGAGCTGGATACTCTCGGCCGCCAGGTTGAAGAGCTCAAGCGCAACAGTGGCTCAAGCTCCAATTCGAGCAGCAGTGAAATTTCGAACCTGAAGCAGAAGATCAACGATCAGGACCGAGCGATGGACCAGCTCAAACGTACTGTCGAGGATCTGAGCCGCAAGGTGAAATAAAGGGGGATCGTGCCCGAGACAGGAATCGAACCTGCGACCTTCGCGTTACGAGTGCGCTGCTCTACCGGCTGAGCTACACGGGCGGTGAGCTAAACCTAGCACCGGTTTTCACAAACGCAAAGTTCGCAGCGCCTGCACGGCTCACCGCAGGCTGCGATTTTTTATGGTTTTCCACAGACAAAAAAATGCCCCGCCGTTTTCACGGCGGGGCATTTTTATTGCGCTAAAGCTTTGGGGTGATTAAACGCCCGAAGCCTTGGCCGCTGCCACGTCTTTGATGGACAGCTTGATACGGCCGCGGTTGTCCACGTCCAGTACCAGTACTTCCACTTCCTGGCCTTCTTTCAGGATGTCGGTCACTTTCTCTACGCGAGCGTCGCTCAGCATCGAGATGTGAACCAGACCGTCCTTGCCTGGCAGGATGTTGACGAATGCGCCGAAGTCGACGATGCGCTCAACCTTGCCGACGTAGATCTTGCCGATCTCGGCTTCAGCGGTGATGCCCAGAACGCGCTGACGTGCAGCTTCAGCAGCTTCCTTGGTTTCGCCGAAGATCTTGATCGAACCGTCGTCTTCGATGTCGATCGAAGCCTTGGTTTCTTCGCAGATCGCACGGATGGTCGCGCCACCTTTACCGATAACGTCACGGATCTTGTCGGTGTCGATTTTCATCGCGATCATGGTCGGAGCATTTTCCGACAGCTCGGTACGCGACTGACCAATGATCTGGTTCATCTGGCCGAGGATGTTCAGGCGCGCTTCCAGGGCTTGGCCCAGAGCGATTTCCATGATCTCTTCGGTGATGCCCTTGATCTTGATGTCCATCTGCAGCGCGGTAACACCTTTGGCGGTACCCGCTACTTTGAAGTCCATGTCGCCCAGGTGGTCTTCGTCACCGAGGATGTCGGTCAGGATGGCGAACTTCTCGCCTTCTTTAACCAGACCCATGGCGATACCGGCAACCGGTGCCTTCATCGGCACACCAGCGTCCATCAGAGCCAGGGAAGCGCCGCACACGGAAGCCATCGAGCTCGAACCGTTGGATTCGGTGATTTCCGAAACCACGCGGATGGTGTACGGGAACACGTCAGCGGCAGGCAGCATGGCGGAAATCGAACGACGGGCCAGACGGCCGTGACCGATTTCGCGACGACCAGCACCACCCATGCGACCACACTCGCCCACCGAGAACGGAGGGAAGTTGTAGTGCAGCATGAACGGGTCTTTTTTCTCGCCTTCCAGGGTGTCCAGCAGCTGTGCGTCACGGGCAGTACCCAGAGTCGCGACTACCAGAGCCTGGGTTTCACCACGGGTGAACAAAGCCGAACCGTGAGTCTTCGGCAGAACGCCGACTTCGATGTTCAGCGGACGTACGGTTTTGGTGTCGCGACCGTCGATACGTGGCTTGCCGTTTACGATGTTTTCGCGAACGGTGCGGTATTCGATTTCGCCGAATGCAGCTTTGACGTCGCTGGACGAAGGCTGGCCTTCTTCACCGGACAGCTTGGCCACAACCTGATCCTTCAACTCGCCCAGGCGAGCATAACGGTCGGCCTTGACGGTGATGGTGTAGGCGTCGGAGATCGCAGCGCCGAACTCGGAGCGGATAGCGCCCAGCAGTTCAGTCGCTTCGGCTTGTGGAGCCCAGGCCCAGGTAGGCTTGGCAGCTTCAGCAGCCAGTTCTTTAACAGCGTTGATCACAACCTGGAACTCGTCGTGAGCAAACAGTACAGCGCCCAGCATCTGGTCTTCGGTCAGCTCTTTGGCTTCCGATTCAACCATCAACACGGCTTCCGAGGTACCGGCAACGACCATGTCCAGGCTCGATGCTTTCTGTTGCTCGTAAGTCGGGTTCAGCAGGTAGCCGGTGCTTTCGTGGAAAGCAACACGGGCAGCGCCGATCGGGCCATCGAAAGGAATACCGGAGATGGCCAGGGCAGCCGAGGTACCGATCATCGCAGCGACGTCCGGATCGGTCTTCTTGCTGGTGGAAACGACGGTGCAGACAACCTGCACTTCGTTCATGAAACCTTCTGGGAACAGCGGACGGATCGGACGGTCGATCAGTCGGGAAGTCAGGGTTTCTTTCTCGGAAGGACGGCCTTCGCGCTTGAAGAAACCGCCAGGGATCTTACCGGCAGCGTAAGTCTTTTCCTGGTAGTGAACGGAAAGAGGGAAGAAGCCTTTGCTTGGGTCAGCGTGCTTGGCGCCAACAACGGTCACCAATACGGTCACGTCGTCATCAACAGTAACCAGCACTGCGCCGGAGGCTTGACGGGCGATACGGCCTGTCTCGAGGGTAACGGTCGATTGACCGAACTGGAATTTTTTGATTACCGGGTTCACGGTGTCCTACCTTCTTTGTGGCTCTTGGGGAACTGGTTTCTTGCGAAATTCTTGGGCAATGTCGGGAATCGGCCCAACGCCTGTCCAGGGTAAAACGTGTATCCAGATAAAACTTGAGGCTGGGAGCCTGCCGGAAGCCCGCGAAAAACCGCGGACGTCTGACAAACAACCAACCTCAGAGCGCAATCGCTTATTAGCGACGCAGACCCAGGCGACCGATCAGAGTCTGATAACGACCCAGATCCTTGCCTTTCAGGTAGTCCAGCAGCTTGCGACGCTGGTTTACCATGCGGATCAGACCACGACGGGAGTGGTGATCTTTACCGTTGGCCTTGAAGTGACCCTGCAGCTTGTTGATGTTGTGGGTCAGCAGTGCAACTTGCACTTCTGGCGAACCAGTGTCACCAACAGCTTGCTGATAGTCAGCAACGATTTGAGCTTTTTCTTGAACGTCGAGAGCCATGAGGCAATCCTTTTATCAGGAAACTGTTTCAGGGAAACAGCTTCAACAGGCCAGGGACAAATCCCTGTATCTATAAATGAGTCGTGACCGTGCCTGTTAACAGCCACACTCGCCAGCCTGCTGTTACACAGGCTGGTTTCGGTCATTCCGACCGAATCAAACGACGTGGCGCGATGCGCCCGTCTTCGCTCACTTCACCGATACCGATGAAGCGACCATTGTGATCCTGTACCCGCACCATGCCGAACTTCGGAGCATCCGGGGCACGTACCGGCTGGCCGTTTAGCCAGTAGAACGCGCTCGCTTCCGAGAAGTGCAGCAGCGGCCAGTCCAGCAAGCCGCTGTCCGATGGCATCAGGAAGCGGTCGACCGCTTCGTTGCCGCCTTCGGCATGTACTGCTTCGAGCTCTTCGAGGGTAACGGTCTGCGCCAAGGTGAAAGGCCCGGCCTGGGTACGGCGCAATTCTGCGACGTACGCACCACAACCGAGTTGCTCACCGATATCCTCCACCAGGGTACGAATATAGGTGCCCTTGCTGCAATCCACCGCAAGCCGCGCAGTATCGCCTTCGAAGGCCAGTAATTCCAAGCGCGCAATAGTAACAGAACGCGGTTCACGCTCCACTACTTCGCCTGCACGGGCCAGCTTGTACAGCGGTTGGCCATCACGCTTGAGCGCCGAGTACATCGGCGGTATCTGGCTGATTTGACCGCGAAATTTCGGCAAGGCAGCTTCGACATCGGCGCGACCAACGGTCACCGGGCGCTCCTGCAAAACCTCACCTTCAGCATCAGCCGTGGTGGTGGTCTTGCCCAGTTGCGCCAAGGTTTCATAACCCTTGTCGGAATCGAGCAGGTATTGCGAGAACTTGGTGGCCTCACCAAAGCACAACGGCAGTACGCCGGTGGCCAGTGGGTCGAGACTGCCAGTATGCCCGGCCTTCTCGGCGTTGAGCAGCCACCGAACCTTCTGCAGCGCGGCGTTTGAGGTGAACCCCAGCGGCTTATCGAGCAGGATGATGCCGCTGACGTTACGACGGATACGTTTGACCTGAGCCACCGAGTTACTCCTTGGTGTCTTCAGGTGCTGGAACGACAACGTGCTGATTGTCTTCAGCAACGGCGCGTTCGATCAGCGCCGACAGGTGCGCACCACGGACAACGGATTCGTCGTAGTGGAAGTGCAATTGCGGCACGCTGCGCAGCTTCATTTCGCGGGCCAGTTGCATACGCAGGAAACCTGCGGCGGCATTCAGTACCTTGATGCTTTGCGCGATGTCTTCTGCGTTGTCCTGCCCCATCACGGTGATGAAAATCTTCGCGTGACCGACGTCACGGCTGACTTCCACTGCGGTAATAGTCACCAGGCCGACGCGCGGATCTTTGACTTCACGACGGATCAGCTGGGCCAGCTCACGCTGCATCTGATCGCCGATACGTTGGGTACGGCTGTATTCTTTTGCCATGATTTGTTACCTGTTACTGCCCCACGGTGAAACCCGCAAGGTCTGAAAGCGGCAAACGCCCGGCCTGACAAAAGCCAGACCGGGCGTTGCGTTTAGAGTCCTGACACCGTGCCGCGCATTTTCATGCGACGGCCCGATGTGGCCCTTGAAGTGCGCGAGTTAGAGGCTGCGAGCAACCTGAACCTTCTCGAAGACTTCGATCTTATCGCCGACTTTGACGTCGTTGTAGCTCTTCACGCCGATACCGCATTCCATGCCGGCACGTACTTCGGAAGCGTCATCCTTGAAGCGGCGCAGGGATTCCAGCTCGCCTTCGAAGATAACGATGTCTTCACGCAGTACACGGATCGGACGGTTACGGTGCACAACACCTTCGATCACCATGCAGCCTGCGATCGCGCCAAACTTCGGCGAACGGAACACGTCACGCACTTCGGCGATACCCAGAATATTCTCGCGAACATCGCTGCCGAGCATACCGGTCAGGGCTTTCTTGACGTCTTCGATGATGTCGTAGATCACGTTGTAGTAACGCATATCCAGACCTTCCTGCTCGACGATCTTCCGTGCGCCAGCATCGGCACGCACGTTGAAGCCGAACAGTACAGCGCTCGAAGCCAGTGCCAGGTTGGCATCGGACTCGGTGATACCACCGACACCGCCGCCGACTACGCGCACTTGCACTTCGTCGTTGCCCAGGCCATTCAGAGCGCCTTGCAGAGCTTCCAACGAACCACGGACGTCAGATTTGAGGACGATATTGAGCGTCTTCTTCTCTGCCTGACCCATGTTTTCGAAGATGTTTTCCAGCTTGCCGGCGTGAGCGCGAGCCAGTTTGACTTCGCGGAACTTGCCTTGACGGAACAGAGCCACTTCACGGGCTTTCTTCTCGTCGGCAACCACACTCATCTCGTCGCCAGCGTCCGGGGTACCGTCCAGGCCGAGAATCTCGACAGGGATGGAAGGACCGGCTTCCTTGATTGGCTTGCCGTTCTCGTCGAGCATGGCACGCACGCGGCCATAGTTCGAACCGACCAGAACCATGTCGCCTTGGCGCAGGGTACCGTCTTGAACCAGAACGGTTGCAACCGGACCACGACCTTTGTCGAGACGCGATTCAACCACAACACCACGGCCTGGAGCCGACGGAGTTGCCTTCAGTTCGAGAACTTCAGCTTGCAGCAGAACGGCTTCAAGCAGGTCGTCCACGCCAGTACCGAGTTTCGCCGAAACCGATACGAACGGCGTTTCACCGCCCCACTCTTCCGACGTCACGCCGTGAACCGACAGTTCACTACGGATGCGATCGAGGTCAGCGCCCGGCTTGTCGATCTTGTTCACTGCAACAACCAGTGGAACGCCAGCGGCTACCGCGTGCTGAACAGCTTCAATGGTCTGCGGCATCACGCCGTCGTCCGCTGCAACTACCAGAATCACGATGTCGGTCGCCTTGGCACCACGGGCACGCATTGCGGTAAACGCGGCGTGACCAGGGGTGTCGAGGAAGGTGACCATGCCGCGTTCGGTTTCAACGTGGTACGCACCGATGTGCTGGGTGATACCGCCGGCTTCGCCAGCAGCTACCTTGGCACGACGGATGTAGTCGAGCAGGGAAGTTTTACCGTGGTCAACGTGGCCCATTACGGTCACGACTGGCGCACGGGAGAACGACTCACCTTCAAACTTCAGGGACTCGGCCAGGGAATCTTCCAGGGCGGTGTCGCTGACCAGGGTCACTTTGTGGCCCAGTTCTTCGGCTACCAGTTGAGCAGTTTCCTGATCAAGCACCTGGTTGATGGTCGCTGGAGTGCCCAGTTTGAACATGAACTTGATGATTTCAGCAGCCTTGACCGACATCTGATTGGCGAGATCGCCAACAGTGATGGTCTCGCCGATCTGCACATCACGCACGACAGGGCCGGTTGGGCTCTGGAAACCGTGAGCGTTGCGCTTCTTCAGCTTGGCCTTGCCGCGACCACCACGACGGAAGCCATCGCTTTCTTCGTCGGTAGTACGTGGCGCAACACGTGGCGCTGGCGCTTTCTCTTTGACCGATGCGCGATGCGGAGCGTTTTTGCGCTCGCCATCACCACCGCCACTGCGACGATTGTTGTCGTCGGCACGTGGTTTGTCCGGACGGCGCTGTTCGTTCTGCTTGTTACGAACGTCAGCAGACGGCGCTGGAGCAGCGGCAACCACCGGCGCGCTTTCACGTACCGGCTCAGCAGCTGCAGCAGGAGCTGCAACGGCGGCGCTAGTAGCGGCTTGCGCAGAGCCAGGATTGCGGCGTGCTTCTTCTTCGGCGCGCTGCTTGGCTTCTTGCTCAGTTTTCTGGCGGGCAGCATTTTCTACTGCGCGACGCTCATCCAGTTCACGCTTGCGCTCGGCTTCGATTTCTTCCGGGCTGCGCTGTACGAAAACTTTCTTTTTGCGAACTTCAACGCTGATGCTCTTGCTACCAGCCACACGCAGGGTGCTGGTGGTTTTACGCTGCAGCGTGATCTTGCGTGGTTCTTCCACTTTCGCCTTGTGGCTGCTTTTCAAGTGAGTCAGCAAAGATTGCTTCTCACTGTCAGTCACATTTTCTTCGGCGGCGGTGTGCGGCAGACCTGCCTCACGCATCTGCTGCAACAGGCGCTCTACCGGTGTTTTGACCTCATCGGCCAGTTGTTTCACCGTGACTTGCGTCATGCACTTCTCTCCTCAGGCCGCGCCTAATTACTCGAACCAATGGGCTCGGGCGGCCATGATCAACTTGCCGGCACGATCATCGTCAATGCCGTCGATGTCGAGCAGGTCGTCAATAGACTGCTCGGCCAGGTCTTCGCGGGTAATTACGCCGCGCACCGCCAGTTCCATCGCCAGATCCTTGTCCATACCCTCAAGCGAGAGCAGGTCTTCGGCCGGATGGGCGTCTGCCAGCTTTTCCTCAGTAGCGATGGCTTTGGTCAACAAACGATCCTTGGCACGAGCGCGAAGCTCGTTGACGGTATCTTCGTCAAAGCCGTCGATGTTGAGCATTTCTTCCAACGGTACGTAGGCAATCTCTTCCAGACTGGTGAAGCCTTCATCTACCAGCACCTGCGCCAGATCTTCGTCGACTTCCAGCTCGTCGATGAAGTTGCGCAGGATGTCACCGGTTTCTGCTTGCTGCTTAGCCTGGATGTCCGATTCGGTCATCACGTTCAGGGTCCAGCCAGTCAACTGGCTTGCCAGACGCACGTTCTGACCACCACGACCGATGGCCTGAGCCAGATTGTCTGCGCCAACGGCGATGTCCATTGCATGGGCATCTTCGTCAACGATAATTGCCGCAACCTCGGCCGGGGACATGGCGTTGATCACGAACTGAGCCGGGTTGTCGTCCCACAGGACGATATCAACACGCTCACCGCCCAACTCACCCGACACTGCCTGGACGCGCGAACCGCGCATACCGATGCAAGCGCCCTGCGGGTCGATGCGTTTGTCCTTGGAGCGGACGGCGATCTTGGCGCGCGAACCCGGGTCACGGGACGCAGCCATTACTTCGATCAGACCTTCAGCAATTTCCGGCACTTCGATGCGGAACAGCTCGATCAGCATTTCCGGCGCGGTACGCGACAGGATCAGCTGCGGGCCGCGGTTCTCGGTGCGGATTTCCTTGAGCAGCGCACGCAGACGCACGCCGACACGGAAGGTTTCGCGAGAAATGATGTCTTCACGAGCCAGCAACGCCTCGGCGTTGTTGCCCAGATCGACGATCACGTTGTCGCGGGTCACTTTCTTCACGGTGCCGGAGATGATTTCTCCCAGGCGCTCGCGATAGGCGTCGACCACTTGAGCGCGCTCGGCTTCACGCACTTTCTGCACGATGACTTGCTTGGCAGTCTGTGCAGCAATGCGGCCGAACTCGATGGAGTCGATTTTTTCTTCAACGACGTCGCCAACGTTGGCACCAGGATGCGTTTCGGCAACCTTGCTCGGCCAGGTTTCGATAGCTGGATCGTCAAGATCATTCTCTTCGACGACCGTCCAGCGACGGAAAGTTTCGTATGCCCCGGTGTGGCGGTTAATTTCCACACGCAGGTCAACTTCGTCTTCAAAACGCTTTTTGGTAGCAGTGGCCAGAGCCAGCTCCAGCGCTTCAAAAATTACGCTTGCCGGTACGCCCTTTTCATTGGATACCGACTCAACAACCAGCAGTACTTCTTTGCTCATCGTACGCCTCGCCTTTCGCAAGCCATTGGATCCGCGGGATCCGCGTCTCAGTCAAAACTGGGAATAATGTTGGCCTTGTCGATCATATCGATCGGCAACAGAAACTCATGGTCATCTACCTGCACCACGACATCCTGTTCTTCTACACCGCGCAGAAGGCCCTGAAAGTTGCGTCGACCTTCAAAAGGCGAGCGCAGCTTGATCTTCACTTGTGCACCGACAAACTGGGCGAACTGCTCGATAGTGAACAGTGGGCGCTCCATGCCAGGCGAGGAAACTTCGAGGGTGTATTCAACGGTGATTGGATCTTCAACATCCAGGACACCGCTGATCTGACGGCTGACAATGGCGCAATCGTCCACCAGCACACCGCCCTCTTTATCGATATAAACGCGCAACATCGAGTGACGACCTTGAGCCGAAAACTCAATACCCCAGCATTCATAGCCTAGGGCCACGACCACCGGGGCCAGCAAGGCCTGCAACTCTTCTAGCTTGCTCGACACCTGAACCCCCTAGTGCATGTATGTGCATGCTATGCAGAATAAAAAAATGGGCGAAACGCCCATCCTTGAAACGCCGTCGAACAGCGGCGTTGAAAGTGTCCAGCTAACAAAAAGCCCCTTAAAAGGGGCTCTTTAAACTGGTTGCGGGGGCCGGATTTGAACCGACGACCTTCGGGTTATGAGCCCGACGAGCTACCAGACTGCTCCACCCCGCGACAAAGCTGGGGCGGAAGTATACGACCGATCCCTTATAGGGTCAATCTAACCTTCCACCTGCAAGAAAGCCCGCAACAGCGGGCTATCCTGACTAATTGGTACCGAGAAGGGGACTCGAACCCCTACACCCTATGGGCACAACCACCTCAAGGTTGCGTGTCTACCAATTCCACCACCTCGGCAAAACTACATTGAAACCCTTCTTACTTCTGCTCTTGAGCTGGAGGTACGTCAGTCGCTGGAGTAGCCGACTTTTGCTCTTGAAGCACCGGGACATCATCAGAAGCCGGTTGTTGTTGCTTAGGTACTTCCAACACTGCTGGATCTGGCAAACCTGCTTGAGTCAGCTGATGAGCTTTCTCTTTAGCAAAGTAACCTAACCCCAAGCTGGTTATGAAGAAACCGGCGGCAAGTATAGCAGTAAACTTACTAAGAAAGGTAGAGGAACCTTGGCTTCCGAACACAGTATTTGAAGCACCTGCTCCGAAAGACGCGCCAGCGTCCGCACCCTTACCCTGCTGCAGCAAAACCAGAGCAACTACGCCCAATGCACCCAGCAGATGAAAAACGACTACGACTGTTTCCAGCATTTTTTCAGTTTCCCGCGGCGCGACAGATCGCACCGAACTCATCTGCATTCAGGGAAGCTCCACCAATGAGCCCCCCATCGATATCCGGCATGCCGAACAGTTCGACCGCATTGGCCGCCTTCACGCTGCCGCCGTATAGAAGCCGCACACCTCGTGCGACTTCAGAATTCTCTGCCGCCAACTGCTCACGAATGGCTTTATGCACATCCTGAGCCTGTTGCGGTGTTGCAGTCAGCCCGGTACCAATGGCCCAGACCGGCTCGTAAGCTATTACTGCCTTGGCAAAGGCACCTACACCCAGCTCCTCGATGATGCTGCCAAGCTGACGCCCGACAACTTCAAGAGTTTTACCGGCTTCGCGCTGCTCAAGGGTCTCCCCTATGCACAACACCGGAATCAAGCCACATGCCTGTGCCGCTGCGAACTTGCGATTCAGCATTCCGTCTCGCTCGCCCATTATCTGACGGCGTTCGGAGTGCCCGACAAGCACCAGGGAACAACCTGCATCCACTAATTGACTCGGTGCAATCTCACCGGTTAATGCACCTTGCATGGATTCCACCGCAGAATTCTGCGCGCCGACCGAAATCGACTTGCCCTTCAAGCCATCAATCACTTGATTGATATACAAGCAAGGCGGAAATACTGCGACATCAACACCGCTTGGCAAGGCCAGATGACGAAGGCCGTTGATCAGCTCAGCGACGCTGGCGCGGGTACCGTGCATCTTCCAGTTACCAGCTACCATAGGGCGACGCATGCTGTACCTCGTCGGTCAAAGTGGGCGCAGATGTTACCCAACACAATCATGGCTTGCAAGCCGTATCAGGCAGAAACTTCAGTTACCAGTTTTGCCAGTTCTTCGGCATAGCCGCGAACAAGGGTTTCGTCCTCGCCTTCGACCATCACACGCACCAGAGGCTCTGTGCCGGACTTGCGCAGGAGCACACGTCCACGCCCAGCCATCGCCTGTGTTACACGCGCACTGGCTTCCTTGACTGCTGGATGCTCCAGCGGGCTTTCGCCACCGCCGAAACGCACATTGATCAGCACCTGAGGGCACTTGCGTAACGCTTGGCGAGCTAGCGCCAGGCCTTCATTACGCGTTTTGAGCGCCATCAATACTTGCAGAGCCGCAATGATCGCATCACCAGTCGTGGTGTGATTGAAACAAACGACATGCCCCGAATTTTCACCACCGACCAGCCAATTACGCTCCAGCAGTTCAGCAATCACGTAGCGATCGCCAACGTTGGCACGAATGAATGGAATCGAAAGATCGGCGAGCGCCAACTCAAGACCGAGGTTACTCATCAGGGTGCCGACCACACCGCCCTGCAGCTTCCCACGCTCGTGCAGATCACGCGCAATGATGAATATCAATTCGTCGCCATCAACGATTGCGCCAGTGTGATCGACCATCAAGACCCGATCGCCGTCACCATCAAAGGCGATACCTAGATCAGCGTGCTCAGCCAAGACTGCCGCCTGAAGCTGACCCATATGGGTCGAACCGCAGTTGTCATTGATATTCAGGCCATTGGGTTGCGCCGACAGCACGACCACGTCCGCACCCAGCTCTCGAAAAACGCTCGGGGCAACTTTATAAGTCGCGCCGTGAGCGCAGTCGATGACAATCTTGAGGCCGGAAAAACTGGTGCCGGTTGGCACACTGCTCTTGCAGAATTCAATGTAACGACCGGACGCATCGTTGATCCGCGACACCTTGCCGATCTTGCTCGACTCGACCACGGTCATCGGGGTGTCGAGCAGCTCTTCGATCATCAACTCCAGTTCGTCCGGCAGCTTGGTGCCTTTTCCGGAGAAGAATTTGATGCCGTTATCGTCATGCGGGTTGTGCGAAGCACTGATCACAATGCCAGCCTCGGCCTGGAACGTGCGCGCCAGGTAAGCGATGGCGGGCGTCGGCATTGGACCAAGCAGCATTACATCGGCACCTGCCGATGTCAGGCCAGCCTCCAGCGCCGACTCGAACATGTAGCCGGAAATTCGCGTGTCCTTGCCGACCAGCACCTTGCAGGCCCCCATCTTCCGGAACGCCATTCCAGCAGCCCAGCCAAGCTTGAGCATGAAGTCAGGAGTAATCGGGTATTCACCGACTCGACCACGAATGCCGTCAGTACCAAAGTATTTCTTGCTCATAAGTGCTCCATCATTCTTATTCGGCTGATTCGACGGCCGCGATCATTCGCACGACATCTACTGTTTGCGCCACATCATGGACACGCAATATACGCGTCCCCTTGACCGACGCCAGCGCAGCCAGTGCAAGACCACCGTACAGACGTTCGCCCACAGGCCGATTCAATGCATGTCCGATCATGCTCTTGCGCGAAACACCCACCAGCAAAGGGCGGCCCAGCGCATGCAGGGCTTCCATATGCTTGAACAAGCTTAGATTGTGCTGCAGGGTTTTGGCGAAGCCGAAGCCGGGATCAAGGATGATTCGATCGGCCGGAATACCTGCTAATGCACATTGCGCCATGCGCTCGGCAAGAAACTCGCCCACTTCCCGAGTGACATCATTGTATTGAGGATTGTCCTGCATATCACCCGGCTCTCCGAGCATATGCATGAGGCACACCGGCAAACCGGTTGCTGCTGCCGCATCTAGCGCCCCGTCACGCCGTAGTGATCGCACATCGTTGATCAACCCAGCACCAAGACGCGCGGTTTCGCGCATCACGGCAGGTGTCGACGTATCGACCGAGATGATCACATCGAGCTCGCGATTGATCAGCTCGACAATCGGCGCCACGCGCTCGAGCTCTTCCAGCGGTGACACCGCGCGCGCACCAGGGCGAGTAGATTCGCCGCCAACATCAATTAACGTCGCGCCAGCCGCAACCATGGCTTCGGCGTGGCGCAAAGCCTCGTCGAGCTGGCTGTATCGGCCGCCATCGGAGAAAGAATCGGGAGTGACATTGAGAATACCCATGACATGCGTCTGGGCCAAATCAAGAACCCGGTTGCCGCAAGGCAACCGGGTCAGGGACTGTGCAAAAGTCATTTCAAACCTTAAACGTCAGCAGCCGGACCGCCGATCGGTGTTTCCGGACGCTCATCCTGGACAACTGGAGGTGGCGGTGTACCAGTACCACCCGACCAATCGCGAGGCTCACGAGGCGTGCGGCCAGCCATGATGTCGTCGATCTGCTCAGCGTCGATCGTTTCGTACTTCATCAGGGCATCAGCCATGGCATCGAGCTTGTCACGGTTATCTGTGAGGATCTGCTTGGCCGTGCCGTAGCACTGATCAATGATGCTGCGCACCTCGGAGTCAATCAGCTTGGCCGTATCACCGGAGAAGCTGGCAGCCTGGCCGCCACCGCCGCGACCGAGGAACACTTCGCCCTCTTCTTCGGCATACATCAGCGGACCAAGTTTTTCCGACAGGCCCCACTTGGTCACCATGTTTCGCGCAATCTGACTTGCACGCATGATGTCGTTGGAAGCACCGGTAGTGACACCGTCGAAGCCCAGGGTCATTTCTTCAGCGATACGGCCGCCGTACAGCGAGCAGATCTGACTGATCAACGCACGCTTGGACAGGCTATAGCGATCTTCTTCCGGCAGGAACATCGTCACACCCAGCGCACGACCGCGCGGAATGATCGAAACTTTGTAGACCGGATCATGCTCAGGCACGACGCGACCAACAATAGCGTGACCCGCTTCGTGATAAGCCGTGTTCTGTTTTTCTTTCTCGGACATGACCATCGATTTGCGCTCGGCGCCCATCATGATCTTGTCTTTGGCCAGCTCGAATTCCTTCATCTCGACGATGCGCTTGCCGCTGCGAGCAGCGAACAGCGAAGCTTCGTTGACCAGGTTGGCCAGGTCGGCACCGGAGAAGCCCGGGGTACCACGTGCGATAACACCCGGAGCGACGTCGTCGCCCATTGGCACTTTGCGCATGTGAACCTTGAGAATCTGTTCGCGACCACGGATGTCCGGCAGACCAACAACAACCTGGCGGTCGAAACGGCCCGGACGCAGCAGCGCAGGGTCGAGTACGTCAGGACGGTTGGTTGCAGCGATCACGATGATGCCGTCGTTCATTTCAAAGCCGTCCATCTCAACCAGCAACTGGTTAAGAGTCTGCTCACGCTCATCGTGACCACCGCCCATGCCGGCGCCACGATGGCGACCGACGGCGTCGATTTCGTCGATAAAGATGATGCATGGAGCGTGCTTCTTGGCCTGCTCGAACATGTCACGGACGCGGCTAGCGCCGACACCAACAAACATTTCGACAAAGTCGGAACCGGAAATGGTGAAGAACGGTACCTTGGCCTCACCGGCAATTGCCTTGGCCAGCAAGGTTTTACCGGTACCCGGAGGACCGACCATCAAGACACCGCGAGGAATTCGACCGCCCAGACGCTGGAACTTGCCCGGATCACGGAGGAACTCGACCAGCTCGCCAACTTCTTCCTTGGCTTCATCGCAACCGGCAACGTCAGCCAAAGTGGTTTTCACCTGATCTTCGGAGAGCAGGCGCGCCTTGCTCTTGCCAAAGCTCATCGGCCCACCCTTGCCACCCGCACCGCCCTGCATCTGGCGCATGAAGAACATGAACACCGCGATGATCACCAGGATCGGGAAGCTGGCCACCAGAAGCTGGGTCCAGATGCTTTGCTGCTCAGGCTGCTTGCCTTCAACCACAACGTGGTTGTCGACCAGATCGCCGATCAGACCATTGTCCTGAATAGCCGGACGAATGGTCTTGAAGCTATCGCCATCGCTGCGTTTGCCGGTAATCACATAACCATCAACGGCTACGCGCTCGACCTTGCCATCCTTGACCTGCTGGATGAAGTCGGAATAGTTGAGGGTCTGCGGCTCGTTAGGGCTGGAGAAGTTGTTCATCACCGTCACCAGGACAGCCGCGATGATCAACCACAGGATCAGATTCTTTGCCATATCGTTCAATTAACTACCCTCTGAAGCAAGCTCCGCTACTGGCGCGCGCTTCGCATGATATTCACCGGCCTAACTTACTACATTACCTACAACTCTGGCAGGCGCCGTCTGTAACCCTTTGTGAAACACTTTCTACACAATATTCGTTAATGCGCCCGGAGCGAAATGCGAAAAACCTATCGCCCTGGACGAATTACGTCGTTTTACTCGCTACGGCCGCGGTAGCCCCAAGCCAGCATGTATTGCTCCCGGGAACTACCCCGGGACGAGTCCGGCTTGATCATCTGGATCTTGTCGAACTTCTTGCGGGCATCCTTCAGGTACACATCGAAACCTTCGCCCTGAAAGATCTTGATCACAAAATTACCACCCGGCTTGAGTATCCTCTCCGCCAAATCAAGAGCCAGCTCGCAAAGGAACATGGCTTTTGGCATATCCACTTCAGGCGTACCACTCATATTGGGGGCCATATCGGAAATCACAAGGTCCACCTGCGAATTACCTACGGCCTCGAGGATCTGAGCGAGCACCGCGTCTTCGGTGAAGTCACCCTGGATGAATGTCACGTCAGGGATGCTGTCCATCTCCAGGATGTCCGAGGCAATCAGACGCCCCTGACCACCGATCAGCCGGCTAGTTACCTGCGACCAGCCACCAGGCGCCGCACCCAGATCGACAACGCTCATGCCAGGACGGATCAGCTTGTATTTCTCCTGGACCTCCAGAAGTTTGTAACTCGCACGCGAACGGTAGCCATCCTTCTGCGCCTGCTTCACATAGGGATCATTGACATGTCTTTTCAGCCAACCAAGGCTTGTCTTGGAACGCGCCATTGGGCACCTCGATGATAAGGGTCGTGATTAGTTGGGCGGATCCACGAACCCTCGGGTAAAATGGCCGCCATTTTACAGAATCCAGACGAAAGGGTCAGATTATGCCGCTCACTCCAGAGCAGAAGAAACAGTACAAATCCATTGGTCACCATCTGAAACCAGTTTTGACTGTGGCGGACAACGGTTTGACTGAAGGTGTGTTAGCCGAACTTGAACGCGCCTTGGCGGATCACGAGCTGATCAAAATCAAGCTCAACATCCTCGATCGCGAGTCGCGCCTGGCGTCCATTGCAGAACTGTGCAAGGTCGGCAAAGCGGATCTGGTTCAGGTCATCGGCAAGATGGCACTGCTTTACCGCAAGAACTTCAGCGTCAACAAGCAACTGTCGAACGTTCATCGCTTCAAGTGATGACAAGGGTCAAGGGTGTGCTTCGCGCACCCTGCCACTCCATCCCGGCACCGGCTGCATCACCAGCACCAGCCCGGAAAACCCCAGCACCAGATAGCTGAACACCTGCCAGCGCTGCGCATCCGGCCAGCCGACACGCACTGCGACATACATCGCACACGCATACAACGCCATCAACAGCACCTGCCCGCGAAAATCCCGCCATAGACTGGCAAGACCCTCGGCCTGTAAAAGCACCAAAGCCTGAAATATCACGCATGCGGCGGAAAAACCCACCACCAGCACTTCAAATGCACTGGCGACTTCGTCGATCAACAGCGGCGCCAGGCCAATCCTGACCAACGCCGGCTGCAAACCGAAATGAATCAGCCAGAGACCGCCAACCCATAACATCTGGGTCAGCTGCCAAAGCATGGCGCCCGCATGCAGCGGGCGCCCGGTTTCAGATGTGACGGACTTCGACAATCTCGTACTCGATAACGCCACCTGGCGTTTTCACGGCGACCGTATCGCCCTCTTCCTTGCCGATCAAGGCGCGGGCCAGAGGCGAACCGACCGAAATCTTGCCGAGTTTGAAGTCAGCCTCATCCTCACCCACGATGTGGTAAGTGACGCTTTCATCCGTCTCGACATTGGCGATTTCGACGGTGGTACCGAAGATCACTTTGCCGGTATGAGGAATGGTCGTGACATCAATGATGACCTGATTCTGAATCCGGCCTTCGATGTCACGAATCCGCGCCTCGACCATGCCCTGCTGTTCGCGGGCGGCATGGTATTCCGCGTTCTCTTTCAGGTCACCCAACTCGCGGGCCGTCCCGATGTCCTGGCTGAGCTTCGGACGGACGACCTTGGTCAGGTGAGTGTGTTCTTCTTCCAGAGCTTTCGCGCCCTGAACTGTCATTGGGTACTTGGTTATGCTCATGCCTTCAATCCTGCGTGTAGATCCTGCAAGCGACGCACGGTCTTTTCCGGACCGAACTTCAGCGCTTCACAGATAGCTTCGCCAGCAGCAATGGTGGTGGTGCAGTAAATCTTGTGCTGCAAGGCATTACGACGAATGGAGTAGGAATCGGCGATCGACTGGCGACCTTCGGTGGTGTTGATGATCAGCGTGACTTCGTCATTCTTGATCATGTCGACCACGTGCGGACGACCCTCGGTCACCTTGTTCACACGGCGCACTTTCAGGCCTGCGGCTTCGATCAGCTTGGCAGTACCGGCAGTGGCAACCACTTCGAAGCCCAAGTTGATCAGATCACGAGCCACGCCTGCAACCAGTGGTTTGTCATCATCACGCACGCTGATGAATGCAGTGCCGCCGGTTGGCAGCACTTCGCTCGCGCCCATTTGGGCTTTCGCGAACGCTTCACCGAAGGTGTCACCGACACCCATCACTTCACCGGTCGACTTCATCTCTGGGCCGAGGATCGGGTCAACGCCAGGGAATTTGGCGAACGGGAAGACCGCCTCTTTCACGCTGTAGAAATTCGGGATGATTTCTTTGGTGAAGCCGATTTCTTTCAGGGTTTTACCCGCCATCACGCGAGCCGCGATCATGGCCAGGGAAACACCGATGCACTTGGATACGAACGGCACGGTACGGGAAGCGCGCGGGTTGACTTCGATGACGTAGATGTCTTCGCCTTGCAGAGCCAATTGCACGTTCATCAGGCCGACAACGCCCAGTTCCAAGGCCATTTTCTTGACCTGTTCGCGCATCTCGTCCTGGATGTGCGCCGGCAGCGAGTACGGCGGCAGCGAGCAAGCGGAGTCACCGGAGTGAACGCCAGCCTGTTCGATGTGCTGCATGATCGCGCCGATTACCACATCTTTGCCGTCGCAGACCGCATCCACGTCCATCTCGATGGCGCAGTTGAGGAAGTGGTCGAGCAGCACCGGGCTGTCGTTGGACACTTTCACTGCGTCACGCAGATAGCGCTTGAGTTCTTCTTCTTCGTAGACGATTTCCATCGCACGGCCGCCCAACACGTAGGACGGGCGAACCACCAGCGGATAACCGATCTTGGCCGCAGCACGAATGGCTTCGTCTTCGCTGCGCACAGTAGCGTTTGGCGGCTGACGCAGGTTCAGGCGCTCAACCATTTGCTGGAAGCGCTCACGGTCTTCGGCACGGTCGATGGCGTCAGGGCTGGTGCCGATGATTGGCACGCCAGCGGCCTCCAGGGCGCGAGCCAGTTTCAGCGGGGTCTGGCCGCCGTACTGGACGATGACGCCTTTCGGCTTCTCGACGCGGCAGATTTCCAGCACGTCTTCCAGGGTTACCGACTCGAAGTACAGACGGTCGGAAGTGTCGTAGTCAGTGGAAACGGTTTCCGGGTTGCAGTTGACCATGATGGTCTCGTACCCGTCTTCGCGCAGAGCGAGGGCGGCGTGTACGCAGCAGTAGTCGAACTCGATGCCCTGACCGATGCGGTTTGGACCACCGCCGAGGATGATGATCTTGTCGCGACCCGACGGCGCTGCTTCGCATTCTTCCTCGTAGGTCGAATACAGATAGGCGGTATCAGTGGCGAACTCGGCAGCACAGGTGTCAACGCGCTTGTAGACCGGGAACACTTCCAGCTTGTGACGGTGAGTCCGCAGGTTCTTCTCGGTAACACCCAGCAGCTTGGCCAGACGCTGATCGGAGAAGCCTTTGCGCTTGAGCTTGAACATCAGATCGCGGTCGATCGCGGACAGACCCAGGGTCTTGACCTTCTCTTCATCCTTGATCAGATCTTCGATCTGTACCAGGAACCACGGATCGATCATGTTCATGCCGAAAATTTCTTCGACGGTCATGCCAGCGCGGAAAGCGTCAGCCACGTACCAGATACGCTCGGCGCCCGGTACGGTCAGTTCGCGCTTGAGGATGCTCATGCTTTCCGGGTTGCTCAGGTCGAGCTTCTCGTCCAGACCGCAAACGCCCACTTCCAGACCACGCAGGGCTTTCTGCAGGGATTCCTGGAAAGTCCGGCCGATCGCCATGACCTCACCCACCGACTTCATCTGAGTGGTCAGACGCGCGTCAGCCTTAGCGAATTTTTCGAAAGCAAAGCGAGGCAGCTTGGTAACGACATAGTCAATCGACGGCTCGAAGGACGCCGGGGTCTTGCCGCCGGTGATGTCGTTCGACAGTTCGTCGAGGGTGTAGCCCACAGCCAGTTTGGCCGCAACTTTGGCGATCGGGAAACCGGTGGCTTTCGAAGCCAGGGCCGAAGAACGCGATACGCGCGGGTTCATTTCGATCACGACCATACGGCCAGTGTCCGGGCAGATACCGAATTGCACGTTGGAACCGCCGGTCTCGACGCCGATCTCACGCAGTACCGCCAGGGAGGCGTTACGCAGGATCTGGTATTCCTTGTCGGTCAGGGTCTGAGCCGGAGCAACAGTGATCGAGTCACCGGTGTGCACGCCCATCGGGTCGAAGTTTTCGATCGAGCAGACAATGATGCAGTTGTCCTTTTTGTCGCGGACAACTTCCATTTCATATTCTTTCCAGCCGATCAGCGATTCGTCGATCAGCAGCTCTTTGGTCGGCGACAGGTCCAGACCGCGAGCGCAGATTTCTTCAAATTCTTCACGGTTGTAAGCGATACCGCCACCGGTGCCGCCCATGGTGAACGACGGACGGATGATGCACGGGAAGCCGAGGGTTTCGAGGACCGCGTTGGCTTCTTCCATGCTGTGGGCGATACCGGAACGCGGGCACGCCAGGCCGATGGATTTCATCGCCTTGTCGAAACGCGAACGGTCTTCAGCCTTGTCGATGGTGTCGGCGTTGGCGCCGATCATTTCCACACCGAACTTCTCCAGAACGCCTTCGCGCTCCAGGTCGAGGGCGCAGTTCAGAGCGGTCTGGCCGCCCATGGTCGGCAGCAGTGCGTCTGGACGCTCTTTCTCGATGATCTTGGCAACGGTCTGCCATTTGATCGGTTCGATGTAGGTAGCATCGGCCATCGACGGGTCGGTCATGATGGTGGCCGGGTTGGAGTTCACCAGGATGACGCGGTAACCCTCTTCACGCAGGGCTTTACAGGCCTGGGCGCCGGAGTAGTCGAATTCGCAAGCCTGGCCGATAACGATCGGGCCAGCGCCGAGAATCAGGATGCTTTTAATGTCTGTACGTTTTGGCATGGGTTTGTCACTCAAATCCGCAGGTCAGTCGGCAAGCCGTCTTGATCGATTTCTGAAGCCTCGAAGGGGCCGCCGGTAGCGGGGCCACCCTCAAGGGGCTTCTCTCTACAGTCTCAAGGCGAACGCTTAGCGTCGCTTGGCCATCTCGTTGATGAAGCGGTCGAACAGTGGCGCCACATCGTTCGGGCCCGGGCTCGCTTCAGGGTGACCCTGGAAGCTGAACGCGCTCTTGTCGGTGCGTTCGATACCTTGCAGGGTGCCGTCGAACAGCGATTTGTGGATCGCGCGAACGTTGGCTGGCAGGGTTTCTTCGTCTACCGCAAAACCGTGGTTCTGGCTGGTGATCATTACGACGCCAGTGTCCAGATCCTGCACCGGGTGGTTGGCACCGTGGTGGCCGTGGCCCATTTTCAGGGTCTTGGCGCCGGAGGCCAGAGCCAGCAACTGGTGACCGAGGCAGATACCGAATACCGGAGTTTCGGTTTCCAGCACTTCCTTGATCGCCTTGATGGCGTAGTCGCATGGCTCCGGGTCACCAGGGCCGTTGGACAGGAACACGCCATCCGGTTTCAGTGCCAGTACGTCGGCAGCAGGCGTTTGCGCCGGCACGACGGTGACGCGGCAGCCGCGCTCGACCAGCATGCGCAGGATGTTGACCTTGACGCCGTAGTCGTAGGCAACCACGTGGTATGGCAGCTCGGAGGCTTCGATGGTCGCGTGGCTGTCGGTTTTCAGATCCCAGACTGTCGAGCGCCATTCGTATTGCTTCTTGGTGCTGACGACTTTGGCCAGATCCATGCCCTTCAGACCCGGGAAGCCTTGCGCAGCGGCGATGGCGGCTTCTTCGGAGATGTTGTCGCCGGCCATGATGCAGCCGTTCTGGGCGCCTTTTTCCCGAAGGATGCGGGTCAGGCGACGGGTGTCGATACCGGCGATTGCCACAACATTGTTGGCCTTCAGGTAATCGTCCAGGGACATCGTGTTACGCCAGTTGCTCGCCACCAGCGGCAGGTCACGGATGACCAGACCGGCAGACCAGACGCGATCCGACTCGGCATCTTCCGGCGTGGTGCCGGTGTTGCCAATGTGCGGGTAGGTCAGGGTAACGATCTGTTGGGCGTAGGAAGGATCGGTAAGGATTTCCTGATAGCCGGTCATTGCGGTGTTGAACACCACCTCACCAACGGTTTGACCGTCGGCACCAATGGCTTCGCCGCGAAAAATGCTGCCATCAGCAAGGGCAAGTATGGCTGGCTTAGTCAAGAAGACCTCCCGTAAATAACGCATGAAAGGGCGATCGCAGGTTGTAAAAAAGCGGAATGACGTATGGACACGTCACCCCGCTTGTTCACTGAATTATTCTGCGCGCTTTTAGTGGACACACTAAAGCTGTAGCTTACAGAAAAAGGCTTTTTTGGTCTACCGCCAATGAGCCCGAAAGGGCAGAGAATGCGACAGGGCGTCGCTCGGCGGAAAAAACCGGGCTCAAACATATGGTTTGAACCCGGTTTCTGGAGCACTTAATGCAGATCGAGCACGTCTTGCATGTCGTAAAGACCCGGCGCACGACCATCCAGCCACAACGCAGCACGCACCGCGCCCTTGGCGAAGGTCATGCGACTGGAAGCCTTGTGCGTGATCTCAAGCCGTTCGCCCTCACAAGCGAACAGCACCGTGTGATCACCCACTACATCCCCACCGCGCACCGTGGCAAAACCAATGGTTTCACGCTCGCGCACACCGGTGTGACCCTCACGCCCATAGACTGCAACTTTCTGCAGATCACGGTCCAGCGCGCTGGCAATCACTTCACCCATGCGCAACGCCGTACCTGACGGCGCATCGATCTTGTTTCGGTGATGCGCTTCGATGATTTCGATATCCGCATCATCGCCGAGCACACGCGCAGCCATATCAAGCAGCTTCAGCGACAGATTGACCCCGACACTGAAGTTGGCGGCGAACACGATGGGAATATCCTTGCCCGCCTCCGCCAACAGACGCTTCTGCGCGGCATCCAGCCCGGTCGTGCCGATGACCATGGCCTTGCCTGCCTTACGACAGAAGGCCAGGTTTTTCAGCATGACTTCAGGCAGCGTGAAATCGATCAGCACATCGAACTCATCAGCTACTGCTTCGACATGACCAGACAACGGCACGCCGATTCGCCCCAGCGATGCCAGCTCACCGGCATCGACGCCAATCAGCGTGCTGCCCGGGCGAACGATCGCGGCAGTCAGCCCGGTCAGCGGCGCGCGCTGCTGCACGGCCTCGACCAGGATCTTACCCATGCGCCCGGCGGCGCCCATCACTGCAATACGTCGCATGCCGACTCCTTACAAATCGCCGAAGAAGCGCTTTACACCATCGAACCAACCGGTGGTTTTCGGCGAGTGGCTGTTGTCATCGGCCAGCGAGCTGCGGAACTCTTCCAGCAATTCACGCTGACGACGGTTCAGATTGACCGGGGTCTCGACAGCCACACGGCACATCAGATCGCCCGCACCGCCGCCACGCACTGGAGCAACGCCTTTGCCACGCACGCGGAATTGCTTGCCGGTCTGGGTGCCTTCAGGAATTTTCAGCTTGACGCGACCGTCGAGGGTCGGAATCTCCAGCTCGCCGCCCAGCGCTGCATCGACAAAGCTGATTGGCACTTCGCAGAACAGATGCTTGCCGTCACGCTGGAAGATGTCGTGTTCGCGGACATTGATGACCACGTACAGGTCGCCAGTCGGACCACCCTGAGTTCCCGCCTCGCCTTCGCCAGACAGACGGATGCGGTCGCCAGTATCAACGCCGGCCGGCACTTTGACCGACAGGGTTTTGTACTCTTCGACACGACCGTCGCCGTGGCAGGAATCGCACGGATCGGAAATGATCTTGCCTTGGCCATGGCAGCGCGGGCAGGTCTGCTGAACCGAAAAGAAACCTTGCTGCATGCGCACCTGACCGATGCCGCCGCACGTCGGGCACGTCGAAGGCGACGAGCCTTTCTTGGCGCCCGAGCCATCGCACGGCTTGCAATTGACCAGCGTCGGCACGCGGATATTCACCGAGGTGCCGCGCACCGCTTCTTCCAGATTCAGCTCCAGGGTGTAGCGTAAATCGCTGCCACGCTGGGCGCCGCCACGGGAACCGCCGCGACCGCCACCGAAGAAATCACTGAATACATCGCCAAAGATGTCAGAGAAGTTCTGACCGCCGAAACCGGCACCGCCGCCGCCCATGCTCGGATCAACGCCTGCATGACCGTACTGGTCGTACGCCGCGCGCTTGCTCGAATCGGACAGCACTTCGTAGGCCTCATTGGCCTCTTTGAACAGTTCTTCCGATGCTTTGTCATCGGGATTACGGTCCGGGTGATGCTTCATCGCCAGACGGCGATAGGCCTTTTTCAGGTCCGCATCGCTTGAGCCACGCTCAACACCCAACACTTCGTAATAATCACGCTTTGCCATAAGTTCTTCGCACTCTTGAGGACGTTCGGCAAACCCCTCCTGAGGATGGCCAAACTCGTTGAGCCCCAATACAGGCCCGGACCCAACTCACGTCAATTCAACGATCCTGGTCTTTGATTCATGCGGTACTTTCGGCGCGAAAAGCAGGAGCATTCCCGGCCATACCACCAACACGCGAGCCTTGTCGCATGCTGTAAAAATTCGCGTATTCCAGATACGCCAACGCGGGAGCAAGCTCCCGCGCGGCGACATCCTACCAGTCACCGCCTGAAGGCAGTCAACCGGCCGACCAACAACTTACTTGTGGTCTTTAACTTCTTCGAACTCAGCATCGACAACATCGTCGGCTTTTTCAGCTTTCTCGTCTTGCGGTGCTGCGCCTTCAGCAGGCTGAGCCTGTTCGGCGTACATCTTCTGAGCAACCGGAGCGGAGACTTTCGACAGCTCTTCGACTTTCGCTTCGATGGCAGCCTTGTCGTCGCCTTTCACAGCGGCTTCCAGAGCAACCACGGCAGCTTCGATCGCGGTTTTCTCTTCGGCGGTAACTTTGTCACCCGCGTCAGCGATCATTTTGCGAGTCGAGTGAACCAGTGCATCACCCTGGTTACGGGCGCCAGCCAGCTCTTCGAACTTGCGGTCTTCCTCGGCATTCGCCTCGGCGTCACGCACCATGCGCTCGATTTCTTCGTCGGACAGACCGGAGTTGGCCTTGATCACGATCGACTGAGTCTTGCCGGTGGCCTTGTCTTTCGCGCCAACGTGCAGGATGCCGTTTGCATCGATGTCGAAGGTTACTTCGATCTGCGGCACGCCACGTGGTGCAGGTGGAATGTCGGCCAGGTCGAACTTGCCCAAGGACTTGTTCTGCGTGGCTTGCTTACGCTCGCCTTGCAGGACGTGAATGGTCACGGCGCCCTGGTTGTCGTCGGCAGTCGAGAACACTTGCGATTTCTTGGTAGGAATCGTGGTGTTTTTCTCGATCAGCGCGGTCATCACGCCGCCCATGGTTTCAATACCCAGGGTCAGCGGGCTGACGTCGAGCAGCAGAACGTCTTTCACGTCACCGGCCAGAACGGCGCCCTGGATGGCAGCACCCATGGCAACAGCTTCGTCCGGGTTAACGTCTTTACGCGCTTCTTTACCGAAGAAATCGGTAACCAGCTTCTGTACCAGCGGCATACGGGTCTGACCACCGACCAGAATCACGTCGTTGATCGCGCCAACGTCCAGACCTGCGTCTTTCATGGCGATGCGGCAAGGTTCGATGGTGCGCTGAACCAGGTCTTCAACCAGTGCTTCGAGCTTGGAACGCGAAATTTTCACGTTCAAGTGCTTAGGACCGGTGGCATCTGCAGTGATGTACGGCAGGTTGACGTCGGTCGACTGAGCGGACGACAGCTCGATCTTGGCTTTCTCAGCGGCTTCTTTCAGGCGCTGCATGGCCAGCGGGTCACCTTTAAGGTTCATGCCGCTTTCTTTCTTGAATTCGTCAACGAGGTAGTCGATCAGACGAATGTCGAAGTCTTCACCGCCCAGGAACGTGTCACCGTTGGTGGCCAACACTTCGAACTGGTGCTCGCCGTCAACTTCAGCGATCTCGATCACGGAAACGTCGAAAGTACCGCCACCCAGGTCATAAACGATCACGGTGTGATCGCCCTTGGCCTTGTCCATACCGTAAGCCAGAGCGGCTGCGGTTGGTTCGTTGATGATACGTTTAACGTCCAGACCCGCGATGCGGCCGGCGTCTTTGGTCGCCTGACGCTGGCTGTCGTTGAAGTAGGCCGGAACAGTGATCACTGCTTCAGTGACTTCCTCGCCGAGATAATCTTCGGCGGTCTTCTTCATCTTTTTCAGGATTTCAGCCGAGATTTGTGGCGGTGCCATTTTCTGGCCGTTCACTTCAACCCAAGCGTCGCCGTTGTCAGCCTTGGCGATCTTGTAAGGCACCATCTGGATGTCTTTCTGCACAACTTCTTCGTCAAAACGACGACCGATCAGACGCTTTACGGCGTACAGAGTGTTGTGCGGGTTGGTGACTGCCTGACGCTTGGCAGACTGACCAACCAGAATTTCGCCATCGTTGGCGTAAGCGATGATCGACGGCGTGGTACGCGCGCCTTCAGCGTTTTCAATAACTTTTGCTTTGCCGTTTTCCAGCACGGAGACGCAGGAGTTGGTAGTCCCCAGGTCGATACCGATAATTTTGCCCATGTTAACTCTCCCGAAACTTTGGATTTGGATGCCGCAGCAGTGGTGGCTGACTGCGGTAGCACTTAAACGCTTGACTTCTAAATGGGGGCCTTGCGGCTAATTTCAAGCCTGCTCATCAATAGAAGGCGAAACTGGCGCTGGCGCCTTGCTGACCACGACCATGGCCGGGCGCAGCAGGCGACCGTTGAGCTGATAGCCCTTCTGGAACACCTTCAGAACGCTGTTCGGCTCGACGTCTGCGCTTTCCTGCATGGCCATTGCCTGATGCTGAACGGCGTTGAACGGTTCGCCATGCGGATCGATCGCTTCAAGCTGATAACGCTTGAGGGTGTCGTGGAACATTTTCAGGGTCAGCTCGATGCCTTCGCGCATCGGACGGATGCTTTCGTCGTCCGGGTTCGACAACTCGAGGCCGCGCTCCAGACTGTCGACGATCGGCAGCAGGTCGCTGGCGAATTTTTCCAGCGCAAACTTGTGCGCCTTCTCCACGTCCTGCTCGGCACGACGACGGACGTTCTGCAGATCGGCAGCAACACGCAGAGACTGATCCTGCGCGGCGGCCAATTGCTCTTCGAGCACTTGTACACGGGTCGCCAGGTCGTCACCCGAACCCTCGGGCGCCTGATTGGCTTCTGGGTTTTGCTTATCTACTGTCTGTTCGTCAGCCATAGAATTCTCCTTTCAATATCGTCCGCGAGTTCGACTCGCGCTTCTGTCCCGATATATGGGGCCGCAAAATCAGGCTTCAAGGGGGCTCAAGCATTAACCCTACAAAAAAGTGCTGCTTTTTTTCATTCCTCGATGAGCTAAGCATTTGAAACGCTCAAGCGAATCGACCTAAGTGAGGGCATTGTCAGCGCCAAACAAAACACTGTATAAATAACCAGACCTAAAGCCTGGGAGCGGCCTTTATGCTGGTGCACCTGTCCGTACATAACTACGCCATCGTTGAACATCTCGATCTTGAACTTGATCGCGGGATGAGCGTGATCACAGGGGAAACCGGCGCCGGCAAGTCGATCATGCTCGACGCCCTGGGCCTGACCCTTGGCGATCGTGCCGACAGCGGAGTCGTCCGCCCGGGCGCCGACAAGGCCGATATCCTGGCAACCTTCGACCTGGCCGATATCCCCGAAGCCAGCGCCTGGCTGGCCGAGCGCGATCTGGACATCGACGGTCCGTGCATCTTGCGCCGGGTCATTACTTCGGAAGGACGCTCTCGTGGCTATATCAACGGTACGCCCTGCCCGCTAGGCGATTTAAAGTCGCTTGGCGAATTACTGATCGATATCCACAGCCAGCACGAACACCAGTCTCTTCTGAAAACCGATACCCATCGTCGCCTGCTGGACGAATACGCTGGCGCGACCGACCTCGCCCGCCAGGTACAACTGGCGGCGCAGCGCTGGCGTCAGACTCGCCAGGAGCTGGAGCGTCTCTCCAACTCCGGCGACGAACAACGCGCTCGCCATCAACTGCTCAGCTACCAACTCGAAGAGCTCGAAAACCTCGGGCTCGGCGATAACGAACTCGAACAGCTGGAACAGGAACACAAGAACCTGACCAATGCTGAAACCCTGCTCGGCATTTGCCGACAAGTGGTCGAACAATGCAGCGAAAGTGATTCCGGCAATGTGCTGAATGCACTGACCGCCAGCCTCAATCGCCTGTCGAGCGTGAACAATTCCGTTGTGGCCCTCGGCGAAGCCAGCAGTTTGCTGACCAGCGCACAGATTCAGGTCGAAGAGGCTGTCGGTGAGCTCAATCGCTTCCTCGATAACTTCGATGCCGACCCGGCACGCCTGCAATATCTGGAAGAGCGCCTCGACGCCATTTACACGCTGGCGCGCAAGCATCGGATCCAGCCGACAGAAGTCGGTGAAATGCAGCAAAAACTGCTGGATGAAATCGAAACGCTCAATGCCAATGACGAATCCATTGAGCGATTGGGCGAAGAGTTGGCCTCCTATGCCCGCCACTATCAGGAAAAGGCACGGGAGCTGAGCGATTTGCGCCATCAGGCAGCCGGCAGCCTGGCTAGTGCGGTGGAGTTGGAGATTCAGCGTCTGGGCATGCCTGGCGGTCGATTCACCATTGAGCTGCGCGCCAACAGCAGCGACGAACTCTTGCCTAATGGCCTCGAACAAGTCGAATTGCTGGTGAGCGCCAACCCCGGCCAGCCGCTGAAGGCGCTGGCGAAAGTCGCATCCGGTGGTGAGCTTTCGCGGATCAGCCTGGCAATCCAGGTAATCACCGCGCAGACCTCTCGTGTTCCAACCCTGGTGTTTGACGAAGTCGACGTGGGCATTGGCGGCCCCACGGCTGAAATTGTCGGCCAGTTATTGCGCCGACTCGGTGAGCGCGGTCAGGTATTGACCGTCACGCACTTGCCACAAGTGGCGGCTCAGGGGCATCAGCACTTGTTCGTGCACAAGGTACGCGGGGAAGAGGCAACGCACACCGCCGTTTCCAAGCTGAGCAAGAACGACCGTATAGAAGAAGTGGCACGGATGTTGGGCGGTATCGATCTGACCAAAGAGTCTCTGGCGCACGCGAAGAAAATGGTCGTCACCGCAAAAGTTTAAGAATGGCAGAAAGCACGAAGGCGACCCTTGGGTCGCCTTCGCTCGTTTCGCGAACCTGAAATTCGCGCGACATGCTTACTTTTTCTTGCGTACGTACAGCACCAGATTGTGATCCACCATCTCAAAGCCATGCTTCTCGACGATCGACTTCTGAAGTTTTTCGATTTCTTCGTCGAAGAACTCGATCACTTCACCGGACTCCACGTCGACCATATGGTCGTGGTGGCCACCGTCGGCCAATTCAAACACAGCGTGGCCGCCGTCGAAGTTGTGACGGACCACCAGGCCAGCGGCTTCGAACTGGGTCAGAACACGGTAAACCGTGGCCAGACCGACGTCCTCGCCCGCTTCCATCAACGCCTTGTAGACGTCCTCGGCACTCATGTGACGCTGCTCTGTAGAGTCGAGCATTTGCAGGATCTTGACCCGTGGCAGGGTCACTTTGAGGCCAGCTTTGCGTAGTTCGCTATTTTCAACCATGGTCAGCTTTCTCGCGATGCTGCTTCGCAGCTTCTCTTAATACGGGTATGATCGGCGTTTACGTTGTCCCAGCCAAGATAGTGGAAGTCGCCCACCGATGCAAAACACCAAGCTCTTGCTAACCAGTTTCACCTTTGTGGGACTGCTCGCACTCGCCGGTTGTTCATTCCCCGGGGTTTACAAAATCGACATCCAGCAGGGCAATGTCGTCACGCAGGACATGATAGACCAGTTACGCCCGGGAATGACCCGGCCGCAAGTACGGTTTATCATGGGCAACCCTCTGCTTGCCGACACGTTCCATGCCGATCGCTGGGATTATCTGTATAGCCTGCAACCTGGTGGCGGTGAACGTCAGCAGGAACGCATGAGTGTTATTTTCAACTCGAACGACCAGCTCGTCAGCCTGTCCGGTGACTTTATGCCGGGCGTGAGCCGTGACGAAGCGATTCTCGGCAAGGACAGTGGCACCAACGTGGCCGCTCCTGCTGAAAACGCCGAGAAGCCAACACCGGAAAAACCGGTCAAGCCAGGCTCCCTGCTGGATCAGATCCAGAAGGACGTTGATGGTGTAGAAACCGTTCCGGTTCCGACGCCAGAGCCGCTGGACACCTCGCCGCAATAATTTGCGACGCAATAAAAAACCCGGAAATTCCGGGTTTTTTATTGTCTGCCGTTTGGCTTCCTACTGATTTCGAGCTTTCGCCTCAGCTGCCTTGGCAGCACGCAAACGCCGCACCTCTTTCGGATCGGCGAGCAACGGTCGGTAAATTTCGATGCGATCCCCAGCCTGAATAAGGCGAACCTCTGGATCAGCGATTACTTTGCCGAAGATCCCTACCGGGCATTCCGCCAGATCAAGCTCAGGGAACTCGTCGCCAATTCTGGACTTGAGCAAGGCATCACGTACCGTTACCCCTTCGGGAACACTGACCGTGCGCAAGACCTGACGATCAACGGCCGCATACACGACCTCTATTTCGATCACCGACTCAACCATGCATCTGTTTGGCACGCTGACAGAATGCATCCACCAGCGTGTTCGCAGCCTGATTGAACAGCGGCCCCAGCGTGGCACGCACAATCGGCCCTGCGTAGTCGAACGACAGATCGAGACTGATCTTGCAGGCCTTCTCGTTCAGCACCTTGAATACCCAGACGCCGTGCAACTGATTGAACGGGCCTTCTTCGAGGTTCATCTCGATCGATTGCCCCGGCACCAGCGTATTGCGCGTCACGAAATGCTGACTGAGGCCGCCCTTGGCCACGCCGACACTTGCACGCATATGCTCAGCCGAGCTCTCCAACACCTCGGCAGACGAGCACCACGGCAGAAATTCCGGATAACGCGCCACGTCATTGACCAGGTCGTAGAGAAATTGCGCCGGGTAAGGCAGCAGCGCCGATCGTTGAATATGTGTCGTCATGTAAGCGTTACTTCCAGAGCTGAGCGGCAAACACTACAAGAATGCCGATGGGCGCCACATAGCGCATCAGGAACAGGGACAGGGCGAACAGCGCCGGATTGCGGATCGACAATTCGTCGCGCACCGCTTCACGGCCCATCACCCAGCCTGCAAACAACACGAAACACAAACCACCGAGTGGCAACATGATCCGCGAGGTGAAGAAATCGATCACGCCGAAGAAGTCCAGACCGCTTGCCGCACCCCATTGATAGAGATGGAACATCCCGCCTTCGTTCACGAAAAACTTGGCTTCCTTCCAGATATTGAAGGAAAACACAGTGCCCAAACCGACGAACCAGCAGGTAAAAGCCAACCAGAATGTGACCCAGGCGCGGCTGATTTTCGTGCGTTCAACCAGGTACGCGACCATCGGCTCCAGCAGGGAAATCGCCGAACTCCAGGCGGCAACCGCCACCAGTACGAAGAACACTACCCCCATCAACTGACCGAACGCTACGTTACCAAAGGCAAATGGCAGACTGACGAACATCAGGCCAGGGCCTTCGCTCGGGTTCAGGCCCGCGGCAAACACGATTGGGAACAAGGCCAGACCAGCCACCAGCGATACAAACGTATCGAGCAGCGCCACACCGACGACCGTGCCAGAAAGCGATGAATTCTTCGGCATGTAAGCGCCGTAGATCATGATCGAACCGACGCCCACGCTCAGCGAAAAGAACGCATGGCCCATCGCCGGGAGCAATCCGTCGAGGACTTTTTCCGGGTGGAAGTCGAACATGAAATGCACGCCTTCCATGAAATGCCCGGTGCTCATGCTGTAGCCGAGCAGCACCAGAATCATCACAAACAGCAACGGCATCATGATTCGCAGGCTGCGTTCAAGCCCGGCGACCACGCCTTTGGCGATCACCAGCGCTGAAAGCAGCATAAAAATCGTGTGCCAAAGTGTCAGGCGCCACGGATCAGCGATCACATTGCCGAAGTAGGCACCGACCTGAGCGGCCGTGGCACCTTGAAAGTCGCCACGGCCCATATCGATGATGTAGTCCAGCGACCAGCCGCCGACCACACTGTAGAAAGACAGGATCAACAACGCCGTGATCATCCCGGCGAAGGCGCCCCACGACCACTTGCCCGAATGCCCGGCTTCCACCGCCAGCACCTTCAAAGCATTGGCCGGACTCTGCCGCGCGCGGCGGCCGATAAGGGTTTCAGCCAGCATGACCGGGATCCCGATCAACGCGATACATGCCAGAAACATCAGCACAAAGGCGCCGCCGCCGTAGACTCCGACCATGTACGGAAACTTCCAGATACTACCCAGTCCCACGGCCGAACCGGTCGCGGCGAGTATGAATACCCAGCGGCTAGCCCAACTGCCGTGGACAGAAACCTTGTCTGTCGACATCGTTTATCACGCCCAAGCGTTAGAAAAAGAGGCCGCATTGTCCGGGATTCACTCAACCTGCTCAAGCACGCAGCATCACCGTAGCCGACAGCCGTTTATCTCCATATAATGCCGCCCCTATGGCTAAACAGAAGAAACACCCAACAGGGACCATCGCGCAGAACAAAAAGGCGCGACACGATTACTTCATCGAGCATAAGTTCGAGGCTGGTCTGGTCCTGGCCGGCTGGGAAGTAAAAAGTCTGCGGGCAAGCAAGCTGCAACTGGTCGACAGTTACGTGCTGCTCAAGGATGGCGAGGCTTGGCTGCTCGGCAGTCACATCACGCCTCTGATGACCGCCAGCACCCACGTCATCGCTGACCCGACGCGCACGCGCAAGTTGCTGCTCAACCGCCGCGAGCTGGAAAAACTCGCCGCGGCAGTGCAGCAAAAGGGTTACGCCTGCGTATGCCTGTCCTGGTACTGGAGCAAGCACATGGTCAAGTGCGAGATTGCTTTGGGCAAGGGCAAGAAGGAATACGACAAGCGTGATACCGAGCGCGAACGCGACGCCGGTCGTGAGTTGCAGCGCGCGGTGCGCAACAAGGGCAAGGAAGACTAGTCTTCCCCCCAAAAGCAAAGCTCGCAGCCTGCGGCAGCTCCTACAGGGAAATACGAATCCCCGTGTAGGAGCTGCCGCAGGCTGCGATCTTTTGCTTAAAAAATCACATTCCCTTGCGCCGCTCCGCCCGAGCCATGCGCTGAACTTCCTGCCGCACCTCTTCCAGCACTTCCTGCACATACAAAATGTGGCGACTGGAAACCTCCCGTGCCTGCTCCGCACGTCCCTCAATAATCGCCAGATACAATTCTCGATGCTGGGTGATCAGCATGTCGCGGGTTTCCGTGCGCTGCTTATACATGCCGCCGATGTTGGTCACGACGTTACGCTTGAGCAGATCGAACAACCCACGAATGGTGTGCAACAACACGGCGTTGTGGCTGGCCTCGGCAATCGCCAGATGAAACTTCGCATCCGCCGCACCCTCTTCCGCCCGGCTCACTTCGTCATGACGCGAATAACAGTCCTGTAACTCTTCAAACGCCGCAGTCAGCCGTTCGCGATCCACATCGGTTGCGCGCAATGCAGCGTAATAGGCGCACGATGCCTCCAGGGTATGCCGGAATTCCAGCAAATCGCGCTGCGCCTCCGGATTGCTTTCGAGCAGTTGCAGCAGCGGATCGCTGAACGTCGAACCCAGCGACTCCACCACATAGTTGCCACCGCCCTGCTTGCTGATCAGCAAACCCTTTGCGGCCAGCTTCTGAATCGCTTCGCGCAACGATGGACGCGAAACCCCGAACTGCTCGGCCAGCGTGCGCTCAGCCGGCAGCCGCTCACCGGACTTCAGCGTGCCCTCGAGGATCATCCCCTCGAGCCGCTCGACAATATCGTCAGACAAACGGCGCTGACGTATCTGATCAAACCCCATAACTCACTTCTCCACGAGCCCGACCGCTCGCCGGGCTCTCTATTCTGGCCTATCGGCGCCATCACGACACCTACCAGAAAACGCTCGCTCGAACGGATCAGATGACTTCTGCACCGCTTATTCGACAAAAGTTTCAGGGCGACAAATTGACACACCCATATCAAGGCTTTTACCCTAGCCAACAGCGATTGTAAATTGGTCTTACCAATTAACCAAGAACGCTGACAGTGCCTGACCAACAACAATTAGGGGCCACCCCATATGCAAACCTGGCAACAGATCTACAGCCCGCTCGGCAGTCTCGGCGTTTCCGCACTCGCGGCCGTCATTCCCATCGTTTTCTTCTTCCTCGCGTTGGCGGTGTTCCGCCTCAAAGGTCATGTGGCCGGTAGCATCACGCTCGCCTTGTCCATCGCCGTGGCCATTTTCGCTTTCCAGATGCCGGTCGACATGGCGTTTGCCGCTGCCGGTTATGGTTTTGCCTATGGTTTGTGGCCGATTGCCTGGATCATTGTCGCGGCGGTATTCCTGTACAAGCTGACAGTCAAAAGTGGTCAGTTCGAAGTTATTCGCAGCTCCGTACTGTCGATTACTGATGACCAGCGCCTGCAGGTGCTGCTGATCGGTTTCTGCTTCGGTGCATTTCTGGAAGGTGCCGCCGGTTTCGGTGCGCCGGTCGCGATTACCGCTGCACTCCTTGTAGGCCTGGGTTTCAACCCGCTGTATGCCGCAGGCCTGTGCCTGATCGCCAACACCGCGCCGGTTGCATTTGGCGCCCTGGGGATTCCGATCATCGTGGCCGGCCAGGTCACCGGTATCGACGCCTTCAAAATCGGCGCCATGACCGGTCGCCAGCTACCGCTGCTGTCGCTATTCGTGCCGTTCTGGCTGGTGTTCATGATGGACGGCATGCGCGGCGTGCGTGAAACCTGGCCGGCTGCACTGGTTGCGGGCCTGAGCTTTGCCATTACTCAGTACTTCACTTCGAACTTCATCGGCCCGGAACTGCCGGACATCACCTCGGCCCTGGCCAGCCTGATCTCCCTGACCCTGTTCCTGAAAGTCTGGCAGCCAAAACGTACCGCTGGCGCACAAATCGCCGGCGCGACTTCCAGCGCCGCCATCACCGGCAGCGTCGGCGGTTTCGGCCAGAAGCGCGCCACCGCGGTTTCCCCTTACAGCCTCTGGGAGATTTTCATCGCCTGGTCGCCGTTCCTGATCCTCACCGTGCTGGTGACGATCTGGACGCTCAAGCCTTTCAAAGCCATGTTCGCCGCTGGTGGCTCGATGTACGCGTGGGTGTTCAACTTCGCGATTCCGCATCTTGATCAATTGGTGATCAAAACTGCACCGATCGTGGCCGCTCCGACCGCCATTCCAGCCGTGTTCAAACTTGACCCGATTTCCGCGACCGGCACGGCGATTTTCTTCTCCGCACTGATCTCGATGCTGGTGCTGAAGATCAATTTCAAAACTGGTCTGACCACTTTGAAAGAGACCTTCTACGAACTGCGCTGGCCTATTCTGTCGATTGGCATGGTGCTGGCTTTCGCGTTCGTCACCAACTATTCCGGCATGTCCTCGACCATGGCTCTAGTGCTGGCGGGTACTGGCGCAGCGTTCCCGTTCTTTTCGCCGTTCCTGGGCTGGCTGGGCGTATTCCTCACCGGTTCCGACACATCGTCCAACGCCCTTTTCAGTTCGCTGCAAGCCACCACCGCGCACCAGATCGGCGTCAACGACACCCTGCTGGTCGCGGCAAACACCAGCGGCGGCGTCACCGGCAAGATGATCTCGCCGCAATCCATTGCTGTGGCCTGCGCTGCGACCGGTCTGGTCGGTAAAGAGTCGGATCTGTTCCGCTTCACCCTCAAGCACAGCCTATTCTTTGCAACGATCGTCGGCCTGATCACGCTGGCGCAAGCCTACTGGCTCACTGGCATGCTGGTGCACTAAACCTACAAGAAGACTACAAGCAACATGGAAATAACCGACGCCGGTTCGTGATTCCGGCGTCAGCAATTCACAACCCGGTCTGTAAGGCTGCTGAAAGCAACGCTCTTTATATTCAGCAGCCTCAGCGGACGGATAACCGGGACAACCCGGAGACACGCCTGATGAGCGAGCTTTTTTACAACGCTGTGCCGAACGCGACCCGCGTGGCACCGCCACTGCCCGAACCTCGGCAATACCCCAGCGAGAAACCGTCGCGGGTCTACCTGTTCGGGACGTGCGTGGTCGACCTGTTCTACCCCGAAGCCGGGATGGACGCGATCCACTTGCTGGAGCGCGAAGGGATTCGGGTCGAGTACCCGCAAGGGCAAAGTTGCTGCGGACAACCGGCCTACACCTCCGGTTACACCGAGCAGGCGCGGACGGTGGCGCGCTCGCAGCTGGCGCTGTTCGCCGGGGATTATCCGGTGGTGGTGCCATCGGGCTCCTGCGCCGGGATGTTGCGCGAACACTACGCCGACTTGTTCAAGGACGAGCCAGAAACCTTGAAACAGGTTCAGGCCCTCGCGGCACGAACCTACGAATTGGCAGAGTTTCTGCTGTTCGTCTGCAAAGTGCAGCTCAAGGACAGCGGCGAGCCGGTAAAAGTCGCGCTGCACACGTCGTGTTCTGCGCGTCGCGAGATGAACACCCACCTGCACGGCCGCGAGTTGTTGGCGCAGTTGAGCAATGTGGAACGGGTCAACCACGACCACGAAAGCGAATGCTGTGGCTTCGGCGGGACATTCAGCGTCCGAATGCCAGATATTTCCGGCGCGATGGTGGCTGACAAGACCCGGGCGTTGAAGGAATCCGGCGCACACAGGATTTTGAGTGCTGACTGCGGCTGTTTGATGAACATCAACGGCTCGCTGGAGAAACAACAGGAAGCGTTGCGCGGCCAACATCTGGCCAGTTTCCTGTGGCAAAGAACCGGAGGTGCGCAATGAGCACTTCCGCGATTATTCCTACGGTCGCCGTAGAAGAAGATTTCCGCACCCGGGCGCACAACGCTTTGGGTGACCCGCAGTTACGGAACAATTTCCGCACTGCCATGGATTCACTGATGACCAAGCGGGCAGCGGCTTTTGGCGATGCCCACGAAAGAGAACATTTGCGCGCACTGGGCAACTCGATCAGAGCCCGCGCGCTCTCCAAGTTGCCCGACCTGCTCGAGCAACTGGAACAGAACCTGACCCGCAACGGTGTGACAGTGCACTGGGCGGAAACGGTGGACGAGGCCAATGGCATCGTCTTATCGATCATCCGTGCTCACGAGGCGCGGCAAGTGATCAAGGGCAAATCGATGGTCAGCGAAGAGATGGAAATGAACCATTTCCTCGAGGCTCAAGACATTGAATGTCTGGAGTCCGACATGGGGGAATACATCGTCCAGCTCGACCAAGAGAAGCCTTCACACATTATTATGCCGGCGATCCACAAGAATGCCGGTCAGGTCGCGTCCTTGTTCCACGACAAACTTGGCGTGGAATACACCAAGGACGTTGACCAACTCATTCAGATCGGTCGCAGAGTCTTGCGGCAGAAATTCTTCGAAGCGGACATCGGCGTTTCCGGCGTCAACTTCGCCGTGGCCGAAACCGGTACCCTGCTGCTGGTGGAAAACGAAGGCAACGGCCGGATGACCACCACTGTGCCGCCGGTGCACATCGCCGTCACCGGCATCGAAAAAGTCGTCGAAAACCTGCGCGACGTGGTGCCGCTGTTATCGCTGCTGACCCGTTCGGCGCTGGGCATTCCGATCACCACTTACGTCAACATGATCTCCGGCCCGCGCAAGGAGCATGAACTCGACGGCCCGCAAGAAGTGCATCTGGTGCTGCTCGACAACGGTCGCAGCCAGGCCTTTGCCGACAGCGAATTGCGCCAGACCCTGAGCTGCATTCGCTGCGGCGCCTGTATGAATCATTGCCCGGTCTACACGCGAATCGGCGGCCACGCCTATGGGGAGGTTTACCCCGGCCCTATAGGAAAAATCATCACCCCACACATGGTCGGTCTGGCCAAGGTGCCGGATCACCCGAGTGCGTCTTCGCTGTGCGGTGCCTGCGGTGAAGTGTGTCCGGTAAAAATTCCTATCCCCGCATTGCTACGTCGCCTACGCGAAGAAAACGTCAAAGCCCCGGACAGCCCTCATCAAGTGATGCGCGGTCAGGGCAGCAAGTATTCGCGCAAGGAACGCTTTATCTGGAACGCATGGGCCAGGCTCAATAGCTCGCCAACGTTGTATCGGCTGTTCGGCTTTTTCGCCACGCGCTTGCGCGCCCTCACGCCAAACAATGTCGGCCCATGGACGCAGAATCACAGCGCACCCAAACCCGCCGCCCGCTCACTGCACGACATGGCCCGCGAGCATCTGGCCAAACAGGGAGACCGCTGATGAGCGCCAAGCAAAATATCCTCGCCAAACTGCGGAAAAGTCTGACCGGCGCCACGCCGATTGCTGACGATTTCGATGTAGAACTGGTAACTCAGCCGTACACCTACAGCGCCGAACAGCGCATTCCGCAATTGCGCAAATTGATGGAAGCGGTCCATACCGAGATTCATCTGACATCTGGCGAAGAATGGCCTGCACTGCTCGCACAATTGCTGCACGACCGTCAGCTGCCGAGCCTGTTGATCGCACCAACTACGCCACACGGTGCAAAAATCACTGAACACTGGGCGAACAATCCTGATCTGCCGGCACTGAAATCCTACGACCGGCCGATGGAAGAATGGAAAGCCGAGCTGTTCAACGACACCCCGGCCAGCCTCACCGGCACCCTGGGTGCCATTGCCGCCACCGGCAGCCTGATTCTCTGGCCAACCCGCGAAGAACCGCGCCTGATGAGCCTGGTACCGCCCGTACATTTCGCCCTGCTCAAGGCCAGCGAAATCCGCGACAACTTCTACCAAGTGCAGCAGGAATTCAACTGGGCCCAAGGCATGCCGACCAACGCGTTGCTGGTGTCCGGCCCGTCGAAAACCGCTGACATCGAGCAAGTGCTGGCCTACGGCGCCCACGGTCCGAAAGACCTGGTGGTTTTGATCCTGGAGGACCAATGACGCTTCCGGCGAATTTCCTGCGTGATGCGCAACAACTGATTCCGGCGGATCGCCGCTTCGACGATCCGCTGTCGACATTGGCTTTCGGCACCGACGCCAGTTTTTATCGACTGATTCCGCAGCTGGTGATCCGCGTTGAATCCGAAGATGAAGTGGTAACGCTGCTGCAATTGGCGCAGCGCGATCACGTACCGGTGACCTTTCGCGCGGCCGGCACCAGTCTCTCCGGGCAGGCGATCAGCGATTCGGTGCTGATCGTGCTTGGGGATAACTGGAACGCTCGCGAAATACGCGGCCAAGGCACGCAAATCCGTCTGCAACCGGGGGTGATCGGCGCACAGGCCAACGCGTGGCTGGCGCCATTCGGACGCAAGATCGGCCCGGACCCGGCCTCGATCAACGCCTGCAAAATCGGCGGCATCGTCGCCAACAACGCCAGCGGCATGTGCTGCGGCACCGCACAAAACACTTATCACACACTGGCCGGCATCCGCTTGGTACTGGCCGACGGCACGCGATTTGATACTGAAGACGCCGCCAGCGTCGCGGCGTTTCGTGCAAGCCATGGTGATCTGCTTGAACGCCTGGCGACGTTGAGCCGCGAGACCCGCGCCAATGCCGAACTGGCTGCCAGAATCCGCCACAAATATCGTCTGAAAAATACCACAGGCCTGTCGCTCAACGCCCTGGTGGATTTCGACGAGCCTGTGGATATCTTGAGCCACCTGCTGGTCGGCTCCGAAGGCACGCTCGGTTTTATCAGCGCGGTGACTTACGACACCGTCATCGATCATCCGCACAAGGCTTCAGCGCTGATCGTGTTCCCGGATGTGGAAACCTGCTGCAACGCAGTCACCGTGCTGAAAAGCCAGCCAGTGTCAGCGGTAGAGCTGCTGGATCGACGCAGCCTGCGCTCGGTGCAGGACAAACCGGGCATGCCCGCTTTCGTACAGCAGCTGTCGAACAATGCCTGCGCCCTGCTGATCGAATCCCGCGCCGCCTCTTCCACGCTGCTACAGGAACAACTGGCGCAGATCATGGCGTCGATCAGCAGCTTCCCGGTAGAAAAGCAGGTCGACTTCAGCGAAGACCCAGTTGAAAACGCCCGCCTCTGGGCGATCCGCAAGGACACCTTCCCCGCCGTCGGCGCCGTACGTAAAACCGGCACCACGGTGATCATCGAGGACGTGACCTTCCCGGTTGAACAACTGGCAATCGGCGTAAACCGCTTGATCGAACTGTTCGAAAAACATTCCTACGACGAGGCGATCCTTTTCGGACATGCGCTGGAAGGCAATCTTCACTTCGTCTTCACCCAAGGCTTCAACAACCCGGAAGAAGTCGCACGCTATCAAGCGTTCATGGACGATGTCGCGCAACTGGTGGCGGTGGAGTTCGGCGGCTCGCTCAAGGCCGAACACGGCACCGGACGCAACATGGCACCGTTTGTTGAGCTGGAATGGGGCAGCGACGCCTACCAACTGATGTGGCAGCTCAAACGCCTGCTCGACCCCAACGGTATTCTCAACCCGGACGTGGTGCTCAGCGAAGATCCGCAGATCCACCTCAAGCATCTGAAACCGCTGCCGGCGGCTGACGAGATTATCGATAAGTGCATCGAGTGCGGCTTCTGCGAACCGGTTTGCCCGTCGAAAGGCCTGACCCTGACCCCGCGCCAGCGCATCGTGATCTGGCGCGATATTCAGGCGAAAAAACGCGCAGGCATCGACACCACTGAACTGGAGAAAGCCTACGAGTACCAAGGCATCGAAACCTGCGCTGCCACCGGATTGTGTGCGCAACGCTGCCCTGTAGGCATCAATACCGGCGAGCTGGTGAAAAAGCTTCGCGGCCGACACGCAACGCACAAGAAAACCGCCGACTGGATCGAAGGAAATTTCGCCAAGACGCTGCAAGGCGCGCGCTTTACTCTGCATGTGGCCAACGGCGCGCGAATGCTGATGGGCGCGCCGCGTCTGGCGAAGTTATCAGCGAGCCTGACCCGATTGTCCAAGGGACAGGTGCCGTTGTGGACAAACGCGATGCCGCAACCGGAGAGAGCCATTCGCTTCAGTCCGAGCGTGTCGGACGAACGTCCGCGCGTGGTTTATCTGGCAGCGTGCGTCTCGCGGGTCATGGGGCCGGCGGCGGGTGACAAAGAGCAGATGTCGCTGTACGACAAAACCCGTGGGCTGCTGGAAAAGGCCGGTTACCAAGTGGTCTTTCCCGACAATCAGGACAGCCTTTGCTGCGGCCAACCATTCGCCTCCAAAGGCTATGCCGAACAGGCCGAACATAAGCGTCAGGAGCTGATCAGCGCGTTACTCCACGCCAGTCGCGGCGGGCTAGATCCGGTCTACTGCGACACCAGTCCGTGCACGCTGCGGCTGGTGCAGGACGTGGGAGATGTTCGCCTGGACCTGTACGACCCAGTGCGTTTCATTCGTACGCATCTGCTCGATCGGCTGGATTTCACTCCTCAGGATGCGCCGATTGCCGTTCACGTAACGTGCAGCACTCAGCATTTGGGTGAGAGCCAGGCGTTGATTGATCTGGCGCGCAAGTGCAGCAACAACGTGGTGATTCCGGAAGGCATTCATTGCTGCGGTTTCGCAGGGGACAAGGGCTTTACCACGCCGGAACTGAACAGCCACTCGCTGCGCACACTCAAGGACGCGGTGCAGCATTGCAGTGAGGGGATTTCCACGAGTCGCACGTGCGAAATCGGGCTGACACAACATGGTGGAATCGACTATCACAGCCTGGTTTATCTGGTTGATCGGGTCACTCGAGCGAGGGCCTGCTGAAGAAAATCAGAACCCTTGCGCGAGACGGTAGTCCACTGAACAAGCCCCGAATAATCGGGGTTTGTCCTCCTTTCGATGGCCCGTTCTCACGGTCAGCGAAGTCCGGATTCCTCAGTGCAAGGAGAAAAAAATGAAGCATTCTGTACTGCTAGGTCTGTTCGTTACTGCCTCGATGATGGCCTCGACTTCCTTCGCCGATTCAAAGCCTGGCGACCTGTGCGAAGCGAATTTGCAGAAAATCAACAACTCCAAGTCGCAATACCAAACGTCGCCCGATCTGAATGCGCGCGTCTCGGCCAGCGTGAGCAAAGCCCAAGCCCTCAAGGCTCAGGGCAGGATCGACGACTGTCTTGCGGAAACATCGCAAATCATTTTAGAAATCGATAAGTCCTCGGGTGACGCCAAACAACCATGAGCCGATCTATTCCGGTCGGCCTAACCGGTTATTTGAAGGGAATGGCATTTCAATACCAGATGTAAAAAAAACCGAATTCCTGCGTGCCGTCGCGGTCGATTGAACAGGCCCGAAACGAACGCGGCCTGATACGAACTCGGCATCGCCGCCAGATCGTCCGGCAGCACCGAGACCAACCGTTCAAGGAGATACCCATGAAGCATTCTGCAATTGCTGGATTGTTCATCGCTGGTGCCCTGCTGACGTCGCCGGTGTTCGCGGCAGACAAAGACCTTTGTGCCGGGAATCTTCAAGCCATCAAAGACTTCGTCACCAGTCAGCCATCCCTTCCTGAAACATCCATGAACAACATCAAGGCTGATCAGGAAAAAGCCCTGGCGGCTCAAGCGGCCGGCAACGACAAGGATTGCGTGGAGATCACCTCGGGCCTCATGACGAAAATGCAGATCCGTAACCCAACACGTAACTGACATACCTCAAGGCCAACCTTCGGGTTGGCCTTACACGCCGATTGGCGTACACTGCGCAGGCTTGTTGCTCACCAAGATGTACAGAGCAATGAGTTCGGGGCCGTTTAGGATTCGACGCCGGTTGCGAAACTTTAGGTGCATGCCGAGTTGGTAACAGAACTCGTAAATCCACTGTTGCAACTTCTTATAGTTGCCAATGACGAAACCTACGGGGAATACGCTCTCGCTGCGTAAGCAGCCTTAGCCTTCCCTTCTGGTACCTTCGGGTCCAGCAATCATCAGGGGATGTCTGTAAACCCAAAATGATTGTCATATAGAACAGAATCGCCGTGCAGTACGTTGTGGACGAAGCGGCTAAAACTTACACAACTCGCCCAAAGCACCCTGCCCTTCGGGTCGCTGAGGGTTAACTTAATAGAAACGGCTACGCATGTAGTACCGACAGCGGAGTACTGGCGGACGGGGGTTCAAATCCCCCCGGCTCCACCAACTCAACGACAAAGCCCGCCCAGTGCGGGCTTTGTCGCATCTGGAGATTGGAAAATTGTTGCGGATTCACGCCCGCTTCAGCAGCTTTTCAACAACATCCTCTCCGCTTCTGTCGACCGAACAAAAACCCTATTTTGAAATATCGTCATACGCCCGCTCGCGGCTCAACGCGCTTGAGCACGTCTCACTCGGCAAGCCCGCCCGAGCATCTATGTCTTGTGAAGGCGTTACGCCATACTCCCTGATCTGTAGCTAAGCGTTTTCGGGCAAGGGAAGGGAAGTATGAGAAAGAATATTATCCATTTGCTGTTGGCGATAGGCGCATCACTCAGCATCGCTGGTTGTGCTAGTGGATACAAAGAATTCTACACCCCTAGCCCAGGCGCAACCCCTGAAGCGATATCGTCAACTCGCGCCTCAGCCGCGCCGCTAATGCCTGCTGTGGAACGATCGGCATTTGGAGACACAGATCAAGTGTTGGCAAGGTACGCAAAACGCGGGTATCTGGTCATTGGCGAGTCGAGTTTTAACAGCGGTGAGAGGGTCTCCGAGGATGAAGCAATAAAACAGGGTCAGGCAGTTGGTGCAGACCTAGTTCTAGTGTTCATTCCGCAGTACACGGGATCTGTTACTTCGAGCATGCCAATCACTACCCCCACTACAAACACCTCTTACACCACCGCGAATGCTACTGCATACGGGCCAAGCGGCCCGGTATCAGCTTACGGTAACGCAACGACCACCACGTACGGGAGCAGCACGACGTACATCCCCGTAACCGTTGACCGTTCTGATTACGGCGCTATTTACTTTGTAAAAGGTCGATTTCGGATTGGAGCATTCGTTCGCAACCTGAACGACCTTGAACGTCAGTTGCTGGAAACAAATCAGGGCGTGGTGGTGACTGCGATTGTCGATGACAGTCCGGCATACAGAGCGGATCTCCTCACCGGCGATATGATCATAGCGATGGATGGGGAAAGAGTTTCCAATCAAGAGGCGTTCAGCCGTATGGGTTCTCTGAAGAAGGGCCAAGCCGTAAAAATGTCGTTGATAAGACAAGGCCGCGCAATTGAAAAAATCATTCAGGTAGGCAACTGAAAAAGCTTTGGTGAACATCCCAGCATCTTGTATCCCCTGATGTATCCCCATAATCACTGATCTCGGATTGAATCAATGATTACTGGTGCTTTAGACGCGAGTTTAACTTACCCCGACCCACCAACTCTCAACGACAAAGCCCGCCCAGTGCGGGCTTTGTCGCATCTGGAGATTGGAGATCGGGATTTGATCACCAGCCCCGTTGGACGCGCGTACCGCCCCGGATCTATGCTTCGGAGCACTCTGGCAATAACCCAAGGAATCTCATGAACATCTGGCTCGGCGCCGCACTGGCTGCCCTACTTTCACTGTCTGCACACGCCGCGACTACCGACATCCCGCCAAGAATCCAGCAGGTCAACTACAAAAGCGGCCACGGCAGCGTGCAGTTCAAACAGTCGATCAAGGGCTATAAAACGGCGGAGTACAAACTCAACGCCAAGGCTGGGCAGATACTGACCGTGGACTTCAAGCCCACCAACACGTCTGCCTACTTCAACATCACCGCCAAAAATTCCGATTACGCCCTGTTCAACGGTTCGATGGCGGGCAATCACTTTCTCGGTTCGCTGCCCGCCGATGGCGAGTACACGGTGCAGGTCTATCTCATGCGCAATGCTGCCCGGCGAAATGAAGTGGCCGACTACGAGATTTCACTGATCCTCGCCAACGGCGACGCTGTGGATAACAACCCGGCATTCGACCAGAACCTGGAATTGCAGGGCATCCACTTTCATGTAAAAGCGGATCAGGTCGACGGCAAATCCATCGTGCGCATCGAACCCAAGGGCCTGGAAATCGACAACACGGTGCAGACCCGTACGCTCAACGGCAATATCGTCCGCGCCGAGATTGGCGATCTGAATAACGACGGCTCACCTGAGATCTACGTCTTCACTCGCACACCCGGGCGCGGTATGCCGGGCGAACTGATCGCCTATTCCGCCAACAACAAAAAATCCCTGAGCGAAATCTATCTGCCGCCCATCAGCGAAAACCCGAAAATCGCCGACGGATATCAGGGTGAAGATTCATTTGCCGTGGTGGAGAACACGCTCGTGCAGCGCTTCCCGGTTTACGACAGCGCCGACGCGGGTGCCGGCCGGACGGGGAAGATGCGGCAGGTTCAGTACAAGTTGGTGGCGGGAGAAGCAGGGTGGATTTTGCGTGAGGACAAGGTGACGGAGTATTGAGCGAGACGCTTTTCCAGTCGACAAGACAGAGCACGCTGCAACCTGGCGGATAAACCCCAAAAGCGCTTCTACACTCACAGCGCCCACTCCGCCAGAAAACGCCGCCATGAACACCCTGAAAGACCGTATGCAACTCGGCAAGGACGCCCGCAAAAAATGCCCGCGCAGCGCTCAAGCCGCAACGGGCAAGATGAATCGTGATCCGATTCCGCTGATCAAGGCGTCGAGTCAGGGGCGTGTCGAGTCGCTGGTCGAGTTGCGTTACGGGCGCATGCTGGAGTCGCCCTTCAAATTCTTTCGTGGCAACGCGTTGTTGCAGGCTCATGATTTGTCGGGCACGGCGAACATGGGGCTGGTTTCGCCGATTTGTGGTGACGCTCACTTGCTGAATTTCGGTGGGTTCGCCACGCCTGAACGCAATCTGCTGTTCAGCCTCAACGATTTCGATCAGGCCCATCCCGGTCCGTGGGAGTGGGATCTGAAACGGCTGGCGGCGAGTTTCGTGATCGCTGCGCGGGACTTGCGCCATGGTGAATCGGTCGAAGAGTCAGTCTGCCGCGACATGATCGGTGCCTATCAGGCAACGTTGTTTGAGTGCGCCGAGCAAAGCTCAATGGAGACCTGGTACGAGTCGATTACCCACACGGATCTGCTCGCGCAGGCGAGCAAAAGTACCCTTGAGCATGTGGAACGCGCCATCGAAAAAGCCGAGCGGCGCACTCACGCCCAAGGGCTGCCAAAGACCATTGAGCGCGACGCCCATGGGCGTCTGATGATTCGCGATGACTTGCCGGAAATTTTCCATCTGCACAAAAAAACTACCCTGCTGGATGCCGAGGATGACTGGCTGCGGTTGGCCGATTGGCGACCGCTGTGTGACACGCTCATTCGCGAATATCGGTGCACGCTGCAACCCGACCGTCGCGAACTGTTGTCGCGTTTTCATGTGCAGGATCTGGCATTCAAAGTGGTCGGCGTGGGCAGTGTCGGCATGCGGTGTCTGGTGGTGCTGTTGACCGACGATCAGCAATTCCCGCTGTTCCTGCAATTCAAGGAGGCGCGGCGCTCGGTACTCGCCGATTACGTCAAAAGCAAATCGCGGGTGCGCCACGAAGGTCAGCGCGTGGTTGAAGGTCAACGCTTGATGCAAGCGGCCAGCGATCTGTTTCTGGGCTGGACCACCGGGCCCAATGGTCGGCACTTCTCTGTGCGGCAATTGCGCGACATGAAGATTTCCGCCGACCTGGAAACCTTCGACGCCGAGACTTTTGCTGCTTATGGCCGGGTTTGCGGACGCGCCCTGGCCCGCGCGCATGCCAAAGCGTCCGGGCTCGCCGCGCAGATCAGCGGCTATACCGGCAAGGGCGATGCGCTGGCAGATGCCTTGCTGAAATACGCGAAAAGTTACACCGCGCAGAACGAAAGCGACTTCGAACGCTTTCAGATAGCGTGTCGCAAGGGCCGGTTGCAGGCACGTACGGAGGCTGATTTCGCTGCCGACCACGTGCCTTGAGCCGAAACCACTTCTACCACGACACCGCCTGTGCAACTTGATCCGCTTCAGCACTGGACCGACTGTTGTCCGTGACAGGAGCCCGCAGCATCGACCTTTGTTCTTTGCGATCGACGATCCAGAACGTCATTTTCGTCGGTGTTTTACGCACGGCACCCGAGACAGGTTTTTTGCTGGAATGATCTTGTTCTTCCGGCAGCGGTGCCACCTCGAACTCCCACTTTTGGCCGATTACCGAGACGCCTTCATGCACAGCCGACCGGGGTGAGAACTTAGCCTTACGTATACCTGCGGCTTGCAGCCCCAGAGTTTTCGACATGAAGGAACGAAGCGTCAGTTCCAGCTCCTGCTCGGAGGATTGTGGCATGCCTACTGTCAGGCCGATTTGTGCCCCGCTCTGCAGGTTTTCGTAGTAGAACCGCCCGTGTGTGTCCGGACGTAGACGGTAGTCGCCCACGCGCAAGGGCAAATGCACGCCTTGGCGGTTGTTGACCAAGGCGTTTTCATCCTTCGGCACTGACCAGCCCAACGTTGCATCACTTTCCTGCCATTCAATCAGTTTGCGATTCAGTGCCACGGCGTCTTGGCTTCGTCCTTGGCGATAGGCGATGTCGGCGGCGTAATCCAGCGCATTGCGATAAAAAACATCATTGATGAAGGAATTCTCCCAGGCAGGCACGGCCAGACCCAGCGCTCGGCGGGCGGCGTCGAAGTTTGCGCGCCGATATTGATCCACGCCTATGTAAGTCTGCATCTGCGCAATCTCTTCCGGGAAATGCGCATCGGGCAATGCCTGCTCCGCCAGTTCAGCAGCCTTGGCTACGCCATTCGCAAGTGACGCGGCCACCTCGATATTCCGAATCTGCTCGGCCAGCGGTCGCTCACGAAACAGCGGCGGCGCACTTTGCCATTTCAACGCGGCAAACATTTGATGCATTTGCTCAGTGGCTTTGGCCTCGTCGTGTAATCCAAAGGTGACATCGATGTCCATGCGCCAGTCACCACGAAACGCCAGCCAATGAACATTGAGGCATTCCTCGCCTTCACATACCGACTGCTCTCCCCGCTTAAAAGAAGTCAGACCGTCGAACGAGAGATCGGGCATTGCCGTTTCGAGTGCGCTTGGCTTGTGCCGCTTAAGATAGGCATCCGCCGACTCTTGCCGCTCGGCTGCGCTCTGCTTGCGTTGAGCTTCGTCATAAGACAGGGCAATCTCGGCACTCAGGCGGCCGCCCGGCAACTCCTGTGTATAGAGAACAATAGTGTTGGAATCGCGTTTTTGTGCTGGCTCGAATTTGGTCAATTTCCACTGCCCCAGCATGAGGGGCATCGAGAAGTCAGCGAGGTCGTAGCGCAAGCGCGGTTCATCCGGCAACATGCGCCATAGACCGGGATCGGGACTGACGACCGCGAACAGCTTCCCTTGCAGGCGTGCGACCTCGGTTCTTTCACCCGCCATCATGCTCGCTTCGATGGCCTGACCCAGCCTGTGCGTGACTCGACTGTCGCGCCTGCTGGACCTCCCGCTATCGGCAGCTTGTTGCTCCCAGTGCGCAATCTGCTCTTCTGCGGCGCTGCGGGCCTCGTCGTATCGGGCCTGCTTGTACAGCAGATCAATCAGCAAGGCTCCAGCGTCAAGTTCTGTAAAGTCGAGCCCACCCCTTTTGCGGCCGGCCAACATGGCCGCTCGGGCAGCGTCCGAGGCCTGTGCCAACGAGCCTTCGCGGTTCAGGCGTTGCGCCTCGCGCATCAGTCCGGCCGCGTCCGGCATTTGCGTCTGCGCATTTACGTTGGGCGTAAACCAAGCGGCCATGTTGGATACCAACAGGAGCGCGGCAAGAAAATGCCAGTGCCGGTTTGTTAGTGAACGGTTCATCTTTTCTCTCTGACACGTTTCTTATGGACGCAATCCAAAGGCATTGGAAGGTGCACAGTTCGGCATACGCGTGGCACTTGAATCACAACGCCTGATTTACCGAGGCCGTTTCACCTGCCATGTCTTTATGGCGGGGTCTATCGGCAACCCGTTCTCTATTTCGGTCGGCGTTTGGCTGAGCGTCATACCGTTGCCACAGAACGCCGTGAATACATCTAGATTGAAACTGTAGAAGTCGACACTCGTTACCGTTTCACAGGCATCGCTCGCCACTATTTTTCGAGCGAATTTGACTCTCGACGACTGATAGGTGTCGTACCAATCTTTGAAATAGGCTTTGGACCGGGTCGCCGACGCGCCAGGATTGAGGATATGGCTGGCAACCCGGGCGTCGAGAGGGCCAGATGAGAAGCTTGAGTAGGGTTGGATATCTTCGGGATCAACGGCATAAAGACGGGCATCACCCAATCGCATGTTGAGCCTTACCACTTTCAATTCATCCTCTTGCGGATAAACCTTGTAGACGACATCCAAAGGCCCCAAAAGAGGACTCGAAGAGCGCTTACCCGTATAGATGAACTTTTCGTTTTTTTTCAGACTGAAGCGCTCAATTATCGAGTCGATGCGGTCAAGCCGCTTACGCTCTTCGAGGTCGCTCTGCGCAATCGCGACAGGCTTCAGATTCTTCAAGTCATCAGGGACCGGCATTACCTGAATCTGAACTTGCGCCTCGGCGCTACAGACTGCCGTAGCCAAGACCAAGGGAATAACCTGATTCAACATGCTTTCTACTCCTTGTAGAAAAATCTTCCGGGTGTTGCGACGCCTGATAGATATCAGAGGGAGATCCGAGCAGCACGCCAGAGAGGTCCGCCCTGACGATCGCCGCAGATGATGACTGCACGCAAAGCATCGCGCCATCAGTTCTTTGCAAAATATTATCAAAGAAGATTTCAGCTTATTCACGACCCGGCAGTTACTCTTCACGGCCCTCTTTTCCTACATTTCACGTCCTAGGAAATTTCCTTCAACACGCGTCGACTTTCATGAACTGGTGCACCAATTTCCACGGCGCTACCCTCCACGCTTCGCTGCCATCCAGCGGGCGGTTTGCCAGGCCGCATCCGCAGAGATCGTTCACTCCACGGAGCTACGTCATGAAAAAAATCACCCGACTTACGCTTGTCGGTCCGGTCCCGGCCGACGCGCAAACGCCCGGCCAGAAAACCCACGCCAGCGTCACCGGCTCAAACCAACGCAAACCCCGTCGTACAGTGCCGCTCAAGCAAATGTTCAGCGTGCGCGAAGATGTCGACACGATGACCCTGCTCACACATGCCAGTGACCTTCTCGAATCCCTCGCGCTCATCAGCGCAAACTTTGCGGATGAGTGCGACGGCACCCAGCGCCATGTTGCGGTGGCAATCAAGCAGTTGAGTGCATTGGCCGAGATTGTGGTTTGCCGGGCACGGGATCAAGTTGTGCAACAGGGGTCGCCCACCTCACCGCCCCCTGAAGTGCGCCATTGATGGCTGAAGTGGGCGCGGACCGACCGCTGATCAGACCGGGTCGGAGCAGTTTATCGAGATGAATTTTTCTTCACTGCTGCTGCCCAGCCAACGCTGTAAAGTCCGCTCGCTCATTCAAGAAACTACGGTTCGCCCGCGGCTCTCCCGCGGGCTTTTTTTTGCCTGTTGTTTGGCTTCAAAGCAGAACACGCTTCAACAACTGACAACCGGTTTGCGTTTTCCCCCGCCCCGGGCAATTCTGTCCTTCGCCCCCCCTACCCGGAGCGCCCGATGCCGTTGTTGACCCTGCCCTGCCAACGCCTGAAGCTCGCCATCCTTGCCCCGGATCAGGCAGAACTGGAAAGCGATTTCTATCAACGCAACCAGCGTCATTTGGCGCCGTGGTCGCCAATCCGTACGACCGAGTACTTTTCCACTGCACAGATTCGCCGTCGTCTCGAAATCCAGGCCAGTGCCTTTGACGCCGGGTTGGCGATGCATTTCGCGCTGCTGAGCGTGGACGGCCAGCAAATGATCGGCGCCTGCAATTTCAGCGGCATCATTCGCGGGGCGTTTCAGGCGTGTTATCTGGGGTACCACATCGATCAGGCTCAGCAAGGTCAGGGCCTGATGCAAGAAGCGCTGGAAACCAGCATCGGCTACATGTTCGAGACACAGAACCTGCACCGGATCATGGCCAACTACATTCCTGGCAACGAGCGCAGTGCACGGTTGTTGGAGCGACTGGGCTTCGAGCAAGAAGGCTATGCCAAGGCGTATCTGAACATTGCCGGACGTTGGCAGGATCACGTGCTGACTGCGCTGGTCAATCCGGGCTTTGAAGCTCCGGATCAGCGCTGGTCACGACGTCTGGCATGAGATTCACAAACTATTCAACATTGGCGATTTATGGTCGGGCGGCACGCAGATTCAGTCGCGGCTCAATTGAACGGCATTTCCAGCCCTGACGAGGTTTGGGCGGGCAAACATTGTTCATGTTTCTGCAACACCGGTCTCTCCAACCGTGCCCGCCCATAAAACCCCAGCGCCGTCAGTAAACACGCCAACCAGACAAAGATTGCGGCCCAGAACGTGTGGGACATGTAGTGCCAGCCCTGCAGAACTCGCGTCGTGCCGTAGACGAAACCCAGCAACAACGAGCCCCACAACAAGGCGCTGGAAAAGCGCCACTGATAACGGCGCGCCACAAAGTACAGCGCCAGCATAGTGAAGCCACCGGAGGCATGCCCGCCCGGCCAGCAGCGGCCACTTCCGGCTTCATGGAACAGCTGGAAATTGCTGTACCACTCGATGTGAGCCATTTTGCCGCCGTACAGCGTTGTCTCGATCGGGCAGTAAACGCTGGTGTGGGATTTGAGGAAATGGATCACGCCCGTGCAGACCGCAAAAGCGACCACCACAAACAGAAAATCCCTACGGTGATCAGTGGTAAATCGCAGCACGGGAGCGACTTTGCTGCGTTCAAGAAATGCGCCAAGTCGCGGATGCTTCTGCGGATTGACCAGCGGCCAGACCACCGACAGCATGGCGCCGATCAGGGCAATCTCGGCGGTCCAGTTCGGAATGATCCGCGCCCATTTGTGAGTGATCTTTTCGAACAGGTGAATCTTGTCGAGCGGGAAGGTCTGGGTCAGCGGATCGAACAGAAGGTTGCTGAAGGCGATGTCGATGCGGGTCATGTCGAACAATAAAAACACCAGCGCCGCGCAGACCAGCGGGATGCCGAAGTTGTACGCGTAAAAACGAGAATTCATTGCGTGGTCACCGTGCGCCAGTCGGAGGCCTCAATAAAGCCGAGCATCTGTGGAACCGCCGGGTTGGCAGCGGAAACAAACAACGAAGCGCCGTAACCGAGGTCGGAGCCCGCTACTTTCAGATCTTTTTCCAGTTGTTCCATGCATTCGCTGTGCGTCACCAGAATCAGGTTGCGACCGGCGATCTTGTGGGCAAGCGCATCGCGCAACATGCGGCCCTTGCAGTTGATCAGCCAGTCGTCGCCAGTGGCGGCATGATTGAACATGTAACCGGCGGTCTGCACGGTACGCATTGTCGGGCTGTTATGGATATCGGCGTTAGTCAGACCCAGTTGCTCGAACTGCGCGCCGACGCTAACGGCTGCACTGCGAGACCGATCGGTGATGCCATCATGGCCGCTCAAACACGGCGCCCTGGAGTGATCGCAGCGCTCAACGTGGCGCACCAGCACGATCATGTCGCCCTTGGCCCATCCCTGCGCCAACGCCCGCGCGCCGGCGATGTTGCCGTGGGCAAGGTCCGGCACCGCCGCCGGTGCGAGCAGCCACAGGGTCAACGGAATCACCAGCAGCGATGCCGCCAACACCACCCAGGTGTTTCGAAAACGCGCCAGACCACTCAGATCGATCGAGCGATTGACGCCAAACAGATTCAGTCTCAATTCCACAAAAGCCGCCTCGCCAGCATGCATCACTTGTCATTTGATGCGGCAAAGCTACCCACGCCCGCGTGGGCAGCCAGTGAAACCCATGTGAAAAAAGTCTTGGGATGGCTTGTTACAAATTCTGTCCGACAAAAACCTTTCAGCTCTCGCGTTTGCTGCCGATACAGACCTGCTAACACCCTTGCTGGCTCAAAAAACAACAATCTTCCAGCTTACCGACGATCAAGAAACACAAGTTTCTGGAGGATATTGTGATGAATAGCTGGTTCGGCAACATCAGCGTGAACATGAAACTGGGCCTGGGCTTCGGCCTTGTCCTGGCATTGACCTGCGTTCTGGCACTGACCGGCTGGACCAGCCTGGGCGGCCTGATTGACCGTAGTAACTGGATGAGCGACATCACCCAGCTCAACTCCGGCCTGACCAAACTGCGCGTGGTGCGCCTGCAATACATGCTGACCAACGGCGACGAAACCGCCGCGCAGAATGTGCAGACCACCCTCGACGGTTTCGCCGCTCAACAGCAGAAGCTCATCAGCAGCTTCAAGAGCCCGGAAAACGTCAAACTGCTCAAGGAGCAGGCGGCGACCATCGCCGAGTACCAGACGTCCCTGAACAAAATGCGTAACGCCTATCGCACCGGCAACACTGCGCGCGACACCATGGGCGTCAACGCCGATACCGCATACAACCTGATCGAATCGATCAGCAAGCGCGTTCAGCAAATGGACATGAGCGAGCAGCGGTTCGAGCAGTTCCAGGCCATCAGCGCCGCCAAGGAAGCGTTCATCCTCGCCCGTTACGAAGTGCGCGGTTACACCGCCACCACCAACGCGGAAACCGAGCACAAAGCCATCGGCCAGATCGACGTGGCGATCGCCAGCCTCAAACAGCTGAACGTGCATTTCGCTGATACTCAGCAAGATGCCCTGCGTCAGCTGGAAACGGCGTTGACCAATTATCGCAGCGCGTTGATGGCTTATAAAAACGCCAACAGCGAAGCCGTGCAGGCGCGTAAGGAAATGACCGATCAGGGCGCCACCATCGTGACCCTGAGCGAGCAGCTGTATCAGATTCAGCTTGATCGTCGCGACATCGAAAGCGCTCAGGCGCGTACCTTCCAGTTGATCAGCACCCTGCTGGCCCTGCTGGTCGGCGTGATTGCTGCCGTCATCATCACCCGTCAGATCACCCGCCCCCTGCGAGAAACCCTGGCCGTGGTCGAACGCATCGCCAGCGGCGACCTGACCCAGAACGTTACCGTTACCCGCCGCGACGAACTCGGTGTGCTGCAACAAGGCATCGCGCGCATGGGCGTCACCCTGCGCGACTTGATCAGCGGCATCCGCGACGGCGTTACTCAAATCGCCAGCGCCGCTGAAGAACTGTCGGCCGTTACCGAGCAGACCAGCGCCGGTGTGAACAGCCAGAAGATCGAAACCGATCAAGTCGCCACCGCCATGCACGAAATGACTGCCACCGTGCAGGAAGTCGCGCGCAACGCCGAAGAGGCTTCGCAAGCAGCCGCTGCGGCTGACGGCGAAGCCCGTGAAGGCGACAAGGTCGTGAACGAGGCCATCACGCAGATTGAGCGTCTGGCCAGCGAAGTGGTGCGTTCCACCGAAGCCATGAGCGTGCTGCAACAGGAAAGCGACAAGATTGGCAGCGTCATGGACGTGATCAAAGCCGTCGCCGAACAGACCAACCTGCTGGCACTCAACGCCGCGATTGAAGCGGCACGTGCCGGTGAAGCCGGTCGTGGTTTCGCCGTGGTCGCCGACGAAGTCCGTGGTCTGGCTCAGCGCACGCAGAAATCCACCGAAGAAATCGAAGGCCTGGTCGCCGGTTTACAGAACGGTACGCAGCAAGTCTCGGCAGTGATGAACAACAGCCGCGCCCTGACTGACAGCAGCGTCGCCCTGACCCGCAAGGCCGGTGCATCGCTGGAAAACATCACCCGCACGGTGTCGAACATCCAGTCGATGAACCAGCAGATCGCCGCCGCTGCCGAACAGCAAAGCGCCGTGGCCGAAGAGATCAGCCGCAGCATCATCAACGTGCGCGACGTGTCCGAGCAGACTGCCGCCGCCAGCGATGAAACCGCCAAGTCCAGCGTTGAACTGGCGCGCCTGGGTGGTCAATTGCAGCAGATGGTGAGCCACTTCCGCGTTTGAAGTTGATTTGCGCTGAAGCAATAAACCAATCGCGGGCAAGCCCGCTCCCACAGGGTTCTGAGTCGTTCACAAATGTTGTGTTCGACTCAGAACGTGTGGGAGCGGGCTTGCCCGCGATTGCGTTAGAACAGACACCTCAGAATTTCCCCGCCTTATGTAGGAGCTGCCGCAGGCTGCGATCTTTTGATCTTGTTTTTAAAACCAGGATCAAAAGATCGCAACCTTCGGCAGCTCCTACAGGGGATGTTGTGTGGCGCTTTAGCGGGTGCCGCGTTGGCGCAATGCCGACGGCATGAAGTACGCGTCCTCAGGCACAGGTTGGGCGAAGTCGACGGTTTCCGATTCTTCGTTGTCGAGGTTCTGCACGTAGTAACGGCGCGCCTGCAAGTCGTGGAAAACGTCGAGCGCGCTCCAGGTGGTGGGCAGGTCGTAGAAGTTTTTCAGGTAGGCCATCGACACGCGCCACAACTCCCCTCGCCCGTCGTATTGATCGACCAGCGCAGCCCCCCAGCTGTCCTCATCCAGAAACAGCACGCGCTTGGAATAGATGTGCCGCGAACCGGGTTTGAGGTTGCCTTCCACCACCCACACGCGGTGCAGCTCATAGCGGGTGAATTGCGGGTTGAGGTGACCGGGGGTAAGCAGTTGCGCGTACTTCACGTCGGGGCTGGCGACTTTGTAGTTGTTGTAGGGGATGTAGATTTCCTGCTTGCCCTTGAGCTTCCAGTCGTAGCGATCCGGCGAGCCGTTGAACAGGTCGGTGTCGTCGGCAGTGCGCAGGCCATCGGACGAGGCGATTGGCGTGTCGTACGCAAGGTTCGGCGCGCGGCGCACACGGCGTTGGCCGGCGTCGTAGATCCAGGCCTGGCGCGCATCCTTGAGCTGATCGAGGGTTTCGTGCACCAGCGCTGCACCGCCCGCCAGCCGTGCCGGACTTTTCACAAATGCCACGTAGTAGAAGAGGATGTTTTTCAGGTCGGCGAACTGCCCGCCGGGACGGTAATAGTTGAACAGCGCTTCCTGCTGCGAGGTCACCAGCGCGAAGCTGCCGTTGCGCTGGACCGGCGCCTCGGAGGCACGGCGAACAACGTAGATGCCGCGGTAACGGGTGATGTGATTCCACAGCACTTCGACGCCATCCTTGGGCACCGGAAACGGCACGCCGCCATAGGCATCGGAGAACCCGCTGCCACCTTCGAGCAGCTTGGCCGAGGTCGCATTTTTCAGGGTGTTGTCGTACAGCCATTGCGGTGCAGAACCTGATCGACGCGAAGGATAGACCGGCATCTGGAAGGTGTCGGGGTAGCTGTTGAACAGTGCAATCTGGCCCGGGCTGAGATGGGATTTGTACTGGTCGAGATTGGCTTTGGTGATGGTGAACAGCGGTTTGTCCGCCGCAAACGGGTCCGGGTGATGCTGGCCCGGTTTGTAGCCAGCCGGGGCCTGGGTGATGCCGCCGGTCCAGGCGGGGATGGTGCCGGCGGCGTTGCCGGCGCGCTCGGCGCCCATGGGGGTCAGGGTGGTTTTTAACTGCTCGGTTTGTTGCGGGGTGATGGCGGCTAGTGCAGTGCCGGCGGCCAAACTTAGCAACAACGCTAGTGATGTTTTTGTCAGCCTTGAAATGTGAAACATGATCTTCTCCAGAATGCAGAAACCTGTGGGAGCTGGCTTGCCAGCGATTACGGTGGATCAGCCACCATTGATGTCGAATGTGCTGCCGTCATCGCGGGCAAGCCCGCTCCCACAGGGGGCCGGGGTGCCGCAAGATTTGTTCTGGGCAATCAAAGGAAATACTTGAGGTTGAACCCGACGTTGTCGCGATCGCGAATGCCGTTGTTCTGCCCGCCGCCGTAGAACTCGGTGTACTGCAACTCGGCCTCGAGCTTGTTCTGGTAGTTGGCCTTGATCCCCAGCGTGTAGGCCTTGCGACCTTCGATGGTGTTGCCGGCCTGATAACTGTTGCCCTTGAAGTCGTCCTTGTAGACGACGTACGGCGAAACGTTGACCCCGGCATACACGTCGTTCCACGTGCCGTTGAGCATCGCCGTGTAGCTGTAGGAATCGCGGTTGACCTGATCGTCACGCTCACCGCCGGACACATAGGAATAGTTACCGGTGCCAGCGTAATAACGATTGCTGCCGTCGAAAGCGGTGTATTGCAGGTTACTGCCGCGCAGGTGCTCGGAGGCCAGTTCGAAGATACCGAACAGCGAGTCGAACGACCCGGTCGGACCGAAGTTGTAGATGGTGCCCAACGAGGTATTGAACGCTTCAACGCGCTCGGCGTTGTTGATCTGGCTGTCGAGGGTGACCATTTGCCCGCCGACATTGATCGACTGGCCCGTTACCGCCGCAGCCGCACCGTTGGCCAGATCGCCGATCAGGTCGTTGGTGGCCGCAACGCCGATGGGCAGGTTCGGTCGATAAGCCACTTCACCGAACACCGAGGCCTCGCCCAACGTGGTGTTGAAGCTGAAACCGTACATGCGAATGTCTTCGGCATAGCGCCGATGCGCCTGGATGTTGCCCATCACATCCGCCGTGGCCAGACCGTTCGCGAGTGCCCCGGCCTGACTGCCGGCGACACCGGCGAGCAGGTTGGTCAGGGCGTTCATGTCGATGCCGTTGTACCCACCCAGATCCGCCGCAATGGTCGGCTCCTTGGCGTGGTAATTAACCAGGTACAGGCCAAACTCAGTGCTGTTGAGCTGTTCGGCGATGTAGCGAAAGGCAAAACCAAACTGACCGTCGTTGCGCGCGTTGTAGTCCTTGCCGACGGACGCCACTTTGAGCGTATTGCCGTACGCCGGGGTCACGCCGTTGGCGTACAGCCCGGTGGATTGCAGGACCGGGCCGAGCAACGGGTTGTTGCCCAATGCGCTGTACAGACCGATGACGTTGCCAAATCCTGGCACAGGTGTGTCGAGAGCGGTGCCGCTGAAATCGTTGTAGCCGGTGTTGCCACCGTCGGCGAACAGATCGGTTTGCGAGTAGAACGTGCCGACCGGATCGATGCGGGTTTCCTTCCAGTTGGTCTGGTAGAAACTCTCCAGGGTCAGGCTGTCAGTCAGGCCGATGTTGAAGCTCAGCGCCTCCACCGGCACCAGCACTTCCTTGACCTCGGCGCCGGGTAAACGGTACTTGGCCGCGTCCACCGGATTGGTGGTGTTGATGCCGCCGCGATAGAAAATCCCCTCGCCCCAGTTGAACACCTGACGGCCGACGCGCGCCGTCACCGGCATCTGCGCGACGTCCCAACTGCCGTGGACGTAAGCGTCGAGCATCTCGATACGGCTGCCGGCGATGTCGCGGGTCTGGCTGGTGAAGCGGTCGTCCTGCGGGTAGCTCTGACTCGGTTGTGACGGATTGTTGTTGCGGTAGTAATCGTTGCGCTTGTCCATCAGTTGGGTGTCATAGAACGCGGTGCCGCGCACGAACAAGCCGTAGTTCTGATAGTTGGCCTCAAGCTCTGAGGTGATCTTGTAAACCTCGGAAACCAGCCCGGTGTCGAAGTTGCGATTGCCGTCGTTGGTGTTGACGTCATCGTTGGTTTTGTCGCGGCCCTGCACCCGCCACAAGCGACCATAGGACAAGGTCGTGTCGAACGAGCCGGTGACCTGTTTATCCAGCACGCTGAACTCGGCGGCCTGCACCCCGTCGACCGCGCAGAGTTGCAGCAGCCCTGCCAGGCCGACACCGGGTAGCGCCGCGCCGGACAGGCGCAATCGAGTACTGATCATCTATTCCTCCTTCCCTGTTTTTATTGTTTTTTGTCCTGCCGCGATGGCTAGGGCGCTAGTCCCGCACTGACATAAATCCGGCTGTGCGCGCCGAAATGGCCGAGCAGTCTGAACAGTTGTTGATTGAGAGCCGGATGGTCGAAATCTTCGCGGCGTAACTGATTGCCGCTGCTGAAATCACTGGTGACCGGCGCCGTTTCCAGCCATTGGCCGATGGCTTCATCGAACGCGGCGGAGTCATCAACAGACTCGGCGCTGACCACCTCACGCAGGTAGTCCACGGAGTACGGCGGATACTGTTTGTCCTGGGAAAAATCGGTGTAAGCGTTGAGCATCGGATGCGCTTGCCCGGCGCGCAGCAAGCGTCGCAGCCAGGTTGATTGGTATTTCTCGACCTCCATATGCCGCGTCGCAACACGCTCGATTGACGCCTGTTTGTCGCCCGCAAAACCGGCCAGCGCCTTACCTTCCAGCAGCAGAAGATTGGCAAGATCGACGCCGGGCAACGGCTTGGCGTGATACGGCTGGGTCAGGTCCTGGACGTGGTGCAGGCCCCAGCCGAGAAAGCGATAGCCCCAGTAGGGATGACCGCTGGCAAACGCCAGTCGCGCCAGGCCCATGTATTGATACGCGCGCCAGTGCGGCCAACTGCGCTCGAGAAAACCGGCAGCGGCATACACCACCGGGCTCTCGTGGAAGAAGCCCATGTGGAAAGGCGCCTGGGAACTGTACTGAAACCGCGCATCGCCAAAAGGCTGCGGGCCGAAGCCGTATACCGCGCCGACTTCGCCCGGGTTGTCGCTGAACAGATTGATGTCGTGACCGTAATCCGGCTCGTCGGCAGCGCTGGCCAGCACCGCAAGAGGCGCGACTTTTTCGCCTTCAGCGACAACGATGAAGCGCTGCCGATTCCATGGCGAGAGGGTTTGCTCGACCATGACTTGCTCGGCGCTGAGGTGTTCGCGTTCCGGCAGATCCTTGCCCGGCAAAGGCTGGATCACCATCGCCAGATGAATCTGTGGATTGATGCGCAGCGCGGTGAAGAAATCGTGGCGCAGATTGTCCCCCGGCACGGCGGGCAATTGCAGATTGTCGGGGCGCGGAGGGTACTGGGCGAAGTGCTCGCGAGCGAAACTTTCCTGTTGCTCGAGCAGCGCAACCACGGCCGGATATTGCTGCGCAAGAAACTGCTCCAGCGGCTCGACTTCAATGTCTGAAGCGTCACGCAGCGCCGGCAAATCCTGCAACGCCAGGTAGCTGCCCACCGTATGGTTCGACCAGCCCCAAGCAGTCGGGGCCGTTGCAAAAAGCAGCAACAGGAGGAATGTCAGCTTCATTGCTTGTGATTCTTATTGGAGATGCCGAGGGGGATGAGCCTAACAACCGCCCCCGCCGCTGACACTGTCCAATCTCACCAGAAAAGGTCTCCGATAGCGCCATATGAGAATCCCCGCGATTTGCCCCACTCCCCTGTAGGAGCTGCCGCAGGCTGCGATCTTTTGATCTTGTTTTTTAAGATCAACATCAAAAGATCGCAGCCTTCGGAAGCTCCTACAGGGGATTTGCGGTGTTTTTTCAGGCGGGGTAGCCGGTGATTTTCCGGATGCTTTGGTACAGCGGCTTGAGCTGGCGGTACATGCGCAGGTAGACCTCTTTGTACAGTTGCTCGTAGATTTTTTGCGCCTCAGGCTGCGGCATGAACACCGCGCCCACCCGGGTCATCGCCGCGATTGCCGTGGGGAAATCCGCATGCAGTCCCAACCCCACCGCGCAGCAAATCGCCGCGCCCAGGCCGGACGCTTCGTACACGTGCGGACGCTCGGCGGGCAGGCCAAAAATGTTCGCCGTCAGCTGCATCGCCGCATCACTTTGCGAACCGCCGCCAGCAACACGCAGCCGTTTGACCGACACCTTCGAACGCCGCTCGATGTTCTCCAGGCCCTGGCGCAAGGCATACGCCAGCCCTTCCAGAATCGCCCGGTAAATATGCGCGCGGGTGTGCACATCGCCGAAGCCGATCATCGCGCCTTTCGCCTCCACGCCCGGCTCGCGAATGCCTGGCGACCAGTAGGGTTGCAGCATCAAACCCATCGATCCCGGTGGCACCGCATCCACCAATGCATCGAACAATTGCTCTGGCTCGATACCCTGCTCCTTCGCCTGCTGCATCTCGCGCAAACCGAACTCGTTTTTGAACCAGCTGACCATCCAGTAACCGCGATAAATCATCACCTCGCAGTTGAATTGATCCGGCACCGCCGACGGATACGGCGGGATCAGCGGGACGATTTCCAGATAGCGCGAGCGGGTGCTGGTGATCGTCGCCGTGGTGCCGTAGGACAGGCACACCGTGCTCGCATCGACCACGCCGGAACCGACCACCTCGCAAGCCTTGTCGGCCCCCGCCGCAATCAGCGGCAGCCCTTCGGGAATTCCGGTGTGGCGGCTGGCTTGCGCGGTGATGTAGCCGAGGGTTTCACCGGGTTTGTACAGGGTCGGCAGTTGCTCGGGGCGCACGGCCAGGGCCTGCCATTTCCAGTCACTCGGCGCGGCCCACTTCAGGCGTTTGAAGTCGAACGGCAAGTAGCCGACGCAACACCCCACCGAATCGACAAAACGCCCGCACAAGCGATGGGTGAGAAACCCCGAGAGCAGCAAAAACTTGTCGGTCGCCGCCCACACTTCGGGCTGATGGCGGGCGATCCAGTTGGCCTCGGCCTGGGCGCGAAAATGGTCCACGGTGGCCTGCGCACCGACCAGTTTGAACAACCAGCCCCACGGCCCTTTTATCCCGCCTTCGACCTCACTCTGGCGTTGATCGAGCCACAGAATCGCCGGGCGCAACGGTTTGCCTTCGGCATCGACATTGATCACGGTGCCGCGCTGCGTGGTCAGGGAAACGCCGGCAATCTCTGAGCGATCAATGCCGGTTTGTTGCCAGACTTGCTGGCAGGCCTCGCCGAGTTTCGCCCAGTAATATTCCGGGTCTTGCTCGGCCCAGCCCGGTTGCGCCGAGTAATAGGCCTGCAGCTCGACTTTGCCTTTACCGAGCAAATTACCCTGCAAATCGAAGAGCAGCGCGCGCACGCTTTGGGTGCCGTTGTCGATAGCCAGCAGGTAGCGCTTGTTCGGGTGGTTATCCATGGAGCTCTCTTCAAGGGGCATCAAGGCGTGGCATCCGGCAAACCGTGATGGCGTTGCCACAACGCCTGATAACGCTGTAATTCATGCTGCCAGTATTCGTCGCTCCAACCCAGTCGCGGCTGACAGAGCTGGCGGATGGCGGCGAAATAATCTTCGCCACCGCGTGGCAGCAACAGGCCCAATCGGGTGCGGCGCAGCAGCAGGTCATCAAGGTGCAGGACCATTTCTGCTTCGCAGGCAAAGGCCAGTTCCGCCCACAAGGTGTCGGTGTTGCCGACCGTGTCGTGGCCCAGTTCCGTGAGCAGTTGCGCCAGCCTTGGCAGGTCCCGGCCATGCCGCCCGGCCAGACGTCGCCACTGCTGCGCGCCAAGTCCCGCGATCGCCAGCGGCGGCACGGCGGCGAACACCGGCGCGGCGTCATCATCAAACGGCCGATCAAGCATCGCCGCGCAAGCCTTGAGTACTTCGATGGCTTGCGGGCGAAACGTCGTCAGTTTGCCGCCGGCCAGGGTCACGCAACCCGGCTCCTGCCACAGCACGTGCTCACGGGTTTCGTTAGACGGTTTGTCTTGATTCGCACCCTCGCCACCGACCACCGGACGCACGCCCGACCAGGTCGACAGCACATCGGCGGCAACCACTTCGGCGCCGGGGAACTGTTGCGCGCAAGCCGCCAACAAATAGTCGAGTTCTTCAGCGCTGATGCTCGCGCTTTGATCCAGATTTTCGTGATGATCCAAATCCGTGGTGCCGACCACTGTCGCGCCTTCCCACGGAAAAACAAACACCGGTCGCCGATCACGCTCATGCAAAAAGGTGAACGCCTGCGCCACCGGCAGACGCCAGCCCGGCAACAACAAATGACTGCCACGCAACGGGCGCAATTGCCGTGGTGCCTCGGCTGGTCGTAGGCGTTCAGCCCAGGCGCCGGTGGCCACGGCCAGCACGCCGCAGCGCAATTGCAGGGGCGCGCCAGCCTCGCAGTCCTCAACCTGAACCCCGCGCACGCGCCCGCCCTCACGCAGCAGATGCTCAACGCGCACGCCGTTTAGCACCACCGCGCCGTCGGCCCGCGCCTCGCTCAATACACGCATCACCAGCCGCGCATCATCGGTCAGCGCATCGACAAAACAGGTGCCGCCGAGCAGGTCGGTTTCCTTTACGCCCGGCGCCAGATATCGCAGTTGCTGCGCGTCATGAAAACGGTGGCTGCGCCGCCCGGCCAAAGCGTCGTACACCGAAAGCAAACCACCCAAAACCCGTGGCCCGGGAAAGCCGCCGCGATAGTGCGGCATCATGAAACTCATCGGCTCGACCAGCCCCGGCGCTTCGTCGAGCAGACGCTGACGCTCGCGTACCGAGTCGCGGGTCAACCGCCATTGCCCCTTGGCGATGTAACGCAAACCGCCATGGACCATTTTCGACGATCGGCTGGACGTGCCCCAGGCAAAATCGCGCTGCTCCAGCAGCAGGCAGCGCCAGCCACGGCGCGCGGCTTCACGCAGTATTCCGGCGCCACTGATCCCGCCGCCGATGACGATCAGATCCCAGGTCTGATCGGCCAGCGTCGGCAAAATCTGCTGGCGCCACGCGGCGTTCCATTGCGCAGTCATGGCCGTCACTCCGGAAACAGCGTGCCGGGGTTGAGGCGCCCGGCCGGATCGAAGTGCCGGCTCAGCGCCTGCAAGGTGTCCATCGCCAGCGCGCCTTTCTCGCGCAGCAGGTACGGCGCGTGATCCTTGCCCACGCCGTGCTGGTGACTGATGGTGCCGTGGTTGTCGACGATGGTCTGGCTGGCCGCGTGCTTGAGCGCCTGCCAGCGCGCCAGCGTCGCGGGGTAATCCGCCGCCGGGCGAAACACGTAGGTGGTGTAGATACTCGACCCTTCACCGTAAACGTGGGACAGATGAGTGAACACATGCACCCGCTCGCCTTCAGCGGCCAAGGCATCGCGCAGGCTGTTTTCGATGAGGTTGAGCAGGTTGTCGACGTTGCTCCAGTCGGTGGCGGTTTCGAGGGTGTCGACCACGTAACCGGCGTTCCACAGGTTCTCGCGCAGGTAGGGGAAACGGAAGCGATTCTGTGCCCATTTCTTGCCGAGCAAGGTGCCGGTGAATACGCCGCCAAAGGCTTTGAGATGCTGCCGCGCTTGCCTGAGCGACAGCGCATTTTGCCGACGATTGCCGGTCACGCCGAAGGTAAGCAGGCACTTGCCCTCACCAGCTCCACGCAAGCTCAGGTACTTTTCCAGCCAGGCGATTTGTTGCGGGTGACCGGCCAACGCCAGTTGCGTTTCGGTCTCCACCGCGTTGGACAGGCGCAGCATCGACAGCGGCACGCGCGCCTGAGCCAATTGGCGGATGGCTTGCAGCGCTTTGGTCCAACTGGGCAGAAAAACGCCGTAGAAACGTTCATCGGCGGGCAGTGCGCTGACCCGCACCTTGACCTCGGAAATGATCCCGAAACGCCCCTCGCAGCCCAGCACCACTTCACGCAGATCGGGGCCGGCTGCCGAGGCCGGGAACGTGGGGATTTGCAGAGGGCCGGCGAACGTTTCCAGCGTGCCCCCGGCGAACAATTGTTCGATCCGCCCATAACGCAGCGATTGCTGACCGCTGGAACGGCTGGCAACCCAACCGCCCAACGTCGACAGCTCCCACGACTGCGGAAAATGCCCCAGCGTGTACCCCCGCGCCCGCAACTGACTTTCCACCTGCGGACCACTGGCGCCTGGGCCGAAAGTCGCCAACAAGCTGTGTTCATCAAGGTCGATCAGACGATTCATCCGCGCCAGCGAAACCGTCACCACGGGCCGTGCGGAATCCGGCGGGTTGATGTGCCCGGCCACCGACGTGCCGCCGCCGTAAGGAATCAGGCACAGGTCCTGTTCATGGGCGAGCGCCAGCAATTGGCGAATCTGCTCGGCCGTCTCAGGGAACGCCACCGCATCGGGATATTTGCCCAACGTGCCTTCGCGTAACGCCAGCCAATCCGGCAGGCTCTGGCCGCGAGCGTGCAGTAACCGGTCATGGGCATCGACGCTGTATAACGTGTGAGCCCGCAACCGCGATTCAGGCACGCGGGCCAGCGCTGTTTCCAGCGTCGCATCGGGCAGCGCTCGACCGTCGCCCAACCGTTCGGCGAGAAAACTCGCGCCCTGGGCCGGCAGTTCGACCACCGTGGTTGCATCTCCCCAGCCGTTCCAGCGTCGCATGCGTGTGTCCTTTTTCGGTTCTTATCAGCGATATTTCAGGCGTCCATACTAGTCGGCGGCCGAAAAGTGTCACGGTCGCATCCGGCCAGTTCGTGTAGCCAATTGAGTCAAACGTCGCGCAAGCGTCAGCCATTTACTTTAGCCGTGGTTTCAAATTACCTTTCAGGCATTCATCCGCTCACGCACGCTTTGATCAAGGGAATACGATCATGCAATCGCTCGGCTTCACCTCCGTTCCGCCGCTGCTCAAGTACCTGCGCCATGCCGAGCAATTGGGCATGGCCATCGAGCCTGCGTTGGCGGCGGCCGGGCTGCAGGCGCAGCAGTTGAGCGACAACACCCTGCGCTTGCCGGGTGAGGCGCATGAAAAGTTGCTCGATTACTTCTGCGAACACTCGGGCGATCCGCTGTTCGGGCTCAACGCCGCGAATTTTGTGCTGCCCAATTCATGGAGTGTTTTGGGTTACATCACCATGAACTGCGCGACCCTGGGCGATGCGATGAGCCGCATCATGCCGTTCGAAAAACTGGTGGGCGACATGGGCGTCAGCCGCGCCGAGATGCAAGATGGCCAAGTACACCTGATCTGGACCTGCCGCTATCAGCGCCCGCGGATTCGTCGGCATCTGGTGGAAAACGTCCTCGGTTCGTGGCTGCAATATGCGCGCTGGATCGCTGATACGCAGATGTCGCCAGCGGCAGTGTGGCTGGAACATTCGTGTCCAGACGAGGTGACGCTGGCGCAGTACGAAGCGTTTTTCGATTGCCCGGTGCTGTTCGATCAACCGTATTCGGCGTTGATTGTGCCGCCGGCGTATTTGCAGTTGCCGCTGCGTCAGGCCGATGCGCAATTGCTGCGCACGCTGGAAGAGCATGCAATGGGGTTGATGGCGACACTGGAGGACGCGTCGCTTGCGCAACAGGTGAAGAGCATTTTGCGTCAATTGCTCAAGGAGGGCCTGCCGCGCAAGGAGCAGGTGGCCGAGCATCTGGCTGTGTCGGTGCGCACGTTGCAGCGCCAATTGCATCAGGCGGGGACGTCGTATCAGCAGATTCTGGATGATCTGCGGCAGGAGTTGGCTGAGCACTATCTGTTGAACAGCACGTTGCCGATTCAGGATATTGCGCAGTATTTGGGGTTTACCGAACCGCGCTCGTTTCATCGCACGTTCAAGAGCCGGCGCGGGATGCCGCCCGGGGAGTTTCGGCAGACGCATCGGGGGTGATTGCGCGGGCCTCATCGCTGGCAAGCCAGCTCCCACAGGTTTCTCGGTGAACCACAAATTCTGTGTACGACTCGGTCACTGTGGGAGCTGGCTTGCCAGCGATGGCGTCAGTGGCCGCACCAAAAACCCGACAGGCAAATCCCAAATTTCCGATCGCAATAAACATCTTTTAGCGCAGACGTTTAAGGACACTCAGCGTTACGCGAAACCACCCACAAATCCTTGCGCCGCTGCCTACGCCTAAGCCAGAATCCACCGGCTTGTGCGCCCTGGCCTTGCTGCGTAACTTGGATCCGTCACTGATTTCCAGTGATCGGGTTTAGTAGCCCGAGGTAACTCGGCTGGTCGTACATTCATCACAGGTGCTCTCGTACCTGAGCTTCATGGTGGCTGTACGCAGGGCGCTTCGGCGCGCCGGCTTAAGCTGGGTTCCCCGGTCTACTAACCTGCGTACAGCTGCCACCCTTTCGTTTAGTAGCAAAAGGGTTGCCGCTCAACAACGGGAACACAGCTATGTTCAAAATCACGCCAAACCCGCCGGTCACCGACCCGGCCTCGCCCTACGAATCCCCCGATTCAAAGAAACTCCACGAAGCCGCCGAGCGCGCCCTCGACCACTACCTCGGCCCACCAACCGTCGAAATCATGGCCGCGCCTTACAAACCCAACGCGCTGTACATGGCCAGCCCCGAGTCCGATAACGAATCCCTGCTGGTGGACGCCAGTGAAACGCTCGGCTCGGCCACCGTCATGCTTCAAAACCACGTCGCAATGGTGGAAGGCACCCACCGCAAAACCCTGCAAGGCATCGCTCAGGTGGTGATGCTGGCAGAGTTGGCGGTTAACCGAGTGTTGGACAGATTAGTGCCGACCGAGTAGCGAAAAAGCCCGCTGGCAGACCGTAGTGGTTTGGCAGTGGGCTTTTTGTTTGGCTTGCGATTTTTTTACCCTCACCCCAGCCCTCTCCCGGGGGGAGAGGGGGCCGACCGAGGTGTCTGGCGCTGTACATCGACCTGAACGTGCGAGTCGATTATGGATTCAGCAAAGCAGATTCAGGCCGGCGTATGGCTCAAGCATCCCCCAATCAGTCCCCTCTCCCCCCGGGAGAGGGTTAGGGTGAGGGGCTTCCAGGCTCAAACACAAATCGCATTGGTAAACACCAACCGATTCCCAAACGGATCGGCAATGGTCATGTCCTGGCTGCCCCACGGCGTCGCCTGTATCTGCGGATGCGAAAACTTGTATTCCTTGGCCACCAATTGCTGCTGAAACGCCTCAAGCTCATCGGTCTCGATGCGCAACGCCGAACCCGGCGAGGCATCGCCATGATGCTCGGATAAATGCAGCACGCATTCGCCACGCGACACCTGCAGATACAACGGGAAGTTCGCTTCGAAACGATGCTGCCAGTCGATCTTGAAACCGAGGAAGTCGACGTAGAACTCTACGGCTTTGGCTTCATCGAAAATCCGCAGGATCGGGGTAGTTTTGCCGAAGCTCATGGGGTGCTCCCTGACTGGTTGGCCCAAGAGTGTAACCGGGCTGGATGTCAGCACTTCGGCTTGGGATGGAGTTTCTTTAATTGCACAGTGCCACTATGAGACGTAGATCAAAAGATCGCAGCCTCCGGCAGCTCCTACAGGAGTTTCCGATTAACTGAAACCTTTGCGCAAATCTCCTTCCCGCGCAAGAAACCGCCCTTCCCTCTTGCCATTCGCCTGACCATCGCTGTAACTCAAAACACCGTTGATCCACACCCCGTCAATCCCCTGCGCCGCCCGTTGCGGATCATGGAAATCCGCAACATCGCGCACGGTCGCCGGATCGAACAACACCAGATCCGCCCAGTTTCCTTCGCGAATCTCGCCTCTTTCTTTCAAGCCAAACCGCGCCGCCGACAGACCGGTCATCTTGTGCACCGCCGTGTGCAGCGGAAACAGTCCGACGTCACGACTGAAATGTCCAAGTACCCGTGGGAAAGCGCCCCACAGGCGTGGGTGCGGGAACGGATCTTCCGGCAGTCCGTCAGAGCCCACCATCGACAGCGGGTGCGCGAGGATTCTTCGTACATCCGCCTCGTCCATGCCGTAGTACACCGCGCCCGCCGGTTGCAGGCGTTTGGCGGCGTCGAGCAGCGGCACGTTCCATTCGGTGGCGATGTCGATCAGGTCGCGGCCGCTGACTTGCGGGTGCGGCGTCGACCAGGTGATGGTGATGCGGTGGGCGTCGGTGACTTGTTTCAGATCCAGCGTCGAGGAACTCGCCGCATACGGATAGCAATCGCAACCGACCGGATGGGTTTTCGCTGCCTCTTCCAGTGAGGCGAGCAACTGCGGACTGCGCCCCCAGTTGCCGACACCGGCACACTTGAGGTGGGAAATGATCACCGGCGATTTGGCGTGGCGACCGATCTGAAACGCCTCGTCCATCGCCTCCAGCACCGGGGCGAATTCGCTGCGCAGATGAGTGGTGTACACCGCACCGAATGCCGTCAGTTCTTCGGTCAGTTGCATGACTTCATCGGTGGAGGCGTTATAGGCGCTGGCGTAGGCCAGACCTGTGGATAAACCAAGAGCACCAGCCTCAAGACTTTCGCGCAACTGCTCGCGCATCGCGGCGATTTCGGCAGGGGTTGCGGTGCGAAACAAGTCGTCGAGGTGATTGCTGCGCAGCGCCGTGTGACCGACCAACGCGGCAACGTTCAACGTGGTTTTGGCCGCTTCGACCGCCGCGCGGTAATCGCTGAACCGTGGATAAACAAACGCCGCGGCGCTCCCGAGCAGGTTCATCGGGTCCGGCGGATTGCCTTTCAAACTGACCGGCGAAGCGCTGATCCCGCAGTTACCGACAATCACCGTGGTCACGCCTTGGCTGAGTTTTGGCAGCATCTCTGGCTGACGGATGACCACGGTGTCGTCGTGGGTGTGCACGTCGATAAACCCCGGCGCCAGCACGCGGCCGGCAGCGTCGAATTCTTCGGTGGCCTGGGCATCGCGCAGGTCGCCGATGCGCTCGATTCGACCGTTGAGAATCGCCACGTCAGCGCGATAGCCGGGTGCGTTGCTGCCATCGATGATCAGGGCGTTGCGAATCAGGGTGTCGTACAGCATGTCAGTCTCCCAGCGGCAGGTGATCGTCGCCGCCACGGTATTCGTCGAGAGCGAGTTTGATGCGCCGCAGACGTTCTTGATTGTCTTCAGGACTGGCCAGCGCCAGCTCGGTCGCGAGCACGTCGATGGCAAGCAACATGCCGTAACGCGCCGCCGTCGGTTTGTAGATGAACGAGGTTTCTGCGCCTTGCAGCGGCAGGACGATGTCGGCCAGTTCCGCCAGTGGCGAATCGGCGCGAGTGATGGCGAGGATGCGCGCGCCGTAGTTGCGCGCCAGTTCGACGGTCTCCAGCAGCTCTGGGGTGATGCCGGTCAGCGAGCAGACGATGACGACCTGTTCGGCGTTGAGGCTGGCGGCGGTGACGCGCATCATCACCGCGTCATGGCAGACCGCAATCGGATAGCCGAGCCGTACCAGACGCACCTGCAATTCATCGCTGCACAGGGTCGAGCAGCCGCCCATGCCGAAGGCGTGGATCATCCGCGCCTGACCGAGCAGTTTTACCGCATCGGCGAAGCGTGATTCGTCGAACCCGGCCAGATGCTGACGCAGAGTGGTTTCGATATCGCCGACAATCTGGCCATAAAACGCCGACTGTTCAGGCGTGCCCGCCGGGTCGAGAAAACGACTGCCGACGCCGCTGGCCTGGGCCAGTTGCAGGCGCAGATCACGCAGGTCACGGCAACCAACGGTGCGGGCAAATCGCGACAGCGTGGCGGTGCTGACTTCCGCTCGTTGCGCCAGCTCTTCGAGACTGGCGGAGGCGGCAAAGCCGACGTCGTCGAGCATCAAACGAGCGATGCGGCCCTCGCCGGCGCTGAAGGAATCCTGACGGGCGCGGATCTGGTAGAGGATGTCCATAGCGGCGGGCTCCGGTTACAGCAGGTAAGAAAGGCCGACGGTCAGACCGAAAGCGACCAGCGAGATCAACGTCTCAAGCACGGTCCAGGTCTTGAACGTCTGCGCGACCGTCATGTTGAAGTACTCCTTGATCAACCAGAAGCCGCCGTCGTTGACGTGGGAAAAGATAACCGACCCGGCGCCGGTCGCCAGCACCAATAGTTCGGGGTGGGGATATCCCAGACCGATGGCCACAGGCGCGACCACGCCGGACGCGGTGGTCATCGCCACGGTCGCCGAACCGGTAGCGATACGCATCAGAGCGGCAAATAGCCAACCCATGAGCAGCGGCGACAGATGAAATTCATGAGCGAGGCCGACGATCTGATCGGTGACGCCAGCGTCGACCAGTATCCGGTTCAGACCACCGCCCGCGCCGACCAGCAAGGTGATGCTGGCGGTTGGCGCCAGGCACTCATTGGTGAACTTGAGGATCGATTCGCGGTTGAAACCCTGGGCAATCCCCAGCGTCCAGAAGCTCAGCAACGTCGCCAGCAACAGCGCAATCACCGAGTTGCCGATGAACAGCAGGAACTGATTGAAACCGCTGCCCGGCGTGGAAATCAGGTTGGCCCAACCGCCGATCAGCATCAGCACCACCGGCAACAGAATGGTCGCCATGGTGATGCCGAAGCTCGGCAGTTTGTCGCGCGGTTCGCGGTCGAGGAATTGTTTTTCCAGCGGGTTATCCGCCGGCAACTGAATGCGCGGCACGATGAATTTGGCGTACAGCGGGCCGGCGATGATCGCCGTAGGAATCCCGATTGCGATTGCATACAACAAGGTCTGCCCGACCGACGCCTGATACGCCTGCACCGCCAGCATGGCGGCCGGGTGCGGCGGCACCAATGCATGCACCACCGAGAGGCCGGCAACCATGGGCAAACCGACCATCAGGATCGATACACCCACCCGTCGCGCCACGGTAAACGCAATCGGCACCAGCAACACAAAACCGACTTCGAAGAACAGCGGCAGCCCGACCAGAAACGCGATGCAGACCATCGCCCAGTGCGCGTTCTTCTCGCCGAACTTGTCGATCAACGTGCGCGCCATCTGATCCGCGCCACCAGACTCGGCCATCATCTTGCCGAGCATCGTCCCCAGCGCCACCACCAGCGCAATGTGCCCGAGCGTCTTGCCGACCCCGGCCTCATACGCCCCCACCACACCCGACGGCGGCATGCCCGCCACCAGTGCCAGACCAATGGAAATCAGCGTGATGACAATGAACGGATTGAGCCGATAACGGGCGATCAAGACGATCAAAGCGATGATGGCCACGGCGGCATACACCAGCAGCCAATAGCCGAAAGAAGGCGTCATGCGGTACTCCTCGAAAGGGTCACGTTCGAATGGGTTGTGAAACTCATAAATCATTTCGAGATCGAGATTTCAAACCGCATGAAAGTAATTTTCGTGGAGAGGCAAGCAGTGTCGCGCAGGGATATGTCTTGTCGTGATTAATGAAAATTGGGGGGCGGGATTTTCATGCTCTTCTGACAACACAAAACCCTGTGGGAGCTGGCTTGCCCGCGATGGCGGCGGCACGTTCAACATAGATGCTGGCTGGTCGACCGCTATCGCTGGCAAGCCAGCTCCCACAAGTTGATCGAGTTTCTTCAGGTGGAATGCGAACTACCTGCAGGAGCCAGCCTGCTGGCGATGGCGTTGTCACATTCAACATCTCTGTCGACTGATCCACCGCTTTCGCGAGCAAGCTCGCTCCCACAGTTTGATCAAATTTCTTCAGACAGATAGCGGACAACTTGTGGGAGCTGGCTTGCCCGCGATGGCGGCGGCACGTTCAACATAGATGCTGGCTGGTCGACCGCTATCGCTGGCAAGCCAGCTCCCACAATTTGATCGTATTCCTTCAGATGGAATGCGAACTACCTGTAGGAGCCAGCCTGCTGGCGATGACGTTTTCACATTCAACATATTTGTTGGCAGACACACCGCTATCGCGAGCAAGCTCGCTCCCACAGTTTGATCAAATTTTTTCAGACAGATAGCGGACAACTTGTGGGAGCTGGCTTGCCAGCGATGGCGGCGTCATGTTCAACATAGATGCTGGCTGGTCGACCGCTATCGCTGGCAAGCCAGCTCCCACAAGTTGATCGAGTTTCTTCAGGTGGAATGCGGACAACCTGTAGGAGCCAGCCCGCTGGCGATGACATTTTCACATTCAACATATTTGTTGGCAGACACACCGCTTTCGCGAGCAAGCTCGCTCCCACAGTTTGATCAAATTTCTTCAGACAGAAAGCGGACAACTTGTGGGAGCTGGCTTGTCAGCGATGGCGGCGTCATGTTCAACATTGATGTTGGATGATCAGCCGCTATCGCCAGCAGGCTGGCTCCCACAGGTATTGTGGTGTTGAAAGAATCACACCATTTCGTTACGAATCCATTCAACCACCGATGTGCGTTTCGGCGTCCAGCCCAGCAGTTCGCGGGCGTGTTTGCCGCGTACCCGGCTGTTGGAGCCGAGGCCGTAGTTGGCCATTTCATAGCCCCACTCGGCTTCGGCATCCGGAAGTGGCCAGTCTTGTGGCTGGCCCAGATTCAGGGCGTCGGCCATGGCGGTGGTCATGTCGATGAACGACGCTTCGCCGCTTTCGACAAAGTAGAACGTGCCCGCGACGTTTTTGGTCAGCGCCAGCAGGTACAGGGCGACGACGTCTTCGATGTGTACGTTGGACCAGATGTTCTGACCCGTGCCGACGTGGCGAACCACAGCGCTTTTGCGCGCCTGTTTCAGCAAGCGCGGCAATTGCACGCTGTCGCGGTTGACGCCCAGGCTGTGGCCGTAGATCAGGGTATTGCAGATGACGGCCGAGTTCACGCCGTCCTTCGCTGCGGCGAGGATCAGGTTGTCGATGGCCACGCGTGCGGCTTTGTCGACGGTCGGCTCGGGGAGGTTGTCTTCGTAGTAGATGACGTCGCTCGACTTGCCGCCGGATGCATCACCGACGATGCTCGAACCGCTGGTGTGCAGGAACACTTTGTTGGAGCCGCGCAATGCATCGAGCAAGGCCTCAACCGCGGCACGATGGTCGCTGCTGGCGGCGTTGATCACTGCGTCGGCGGCGCGGGCCTGTTCGGCGAGCAGTGTTTGGTCGTCGAGGGTGCCGATCACCGGGGTGATGCCCAGTGCTTTGAGTTCATCGGCCTGTTCGGCGCTGCGCACCAGACCCGTGACGTTATGCCCGGCCTGAACCAGACCGGTAGCGATGGAGCCGCCGATAAAACCGGCAGCGCCGGTGACGAATACGTTCATGGAGAAACTCCCTGCGTGAGTAAGTGATGGAACGAGTATCGACCGACGACGGCGGCCGAAAAACCCGCGCTCGCCCAAATCACTGTTGCGCAGAGGTCACGAATCAACCTTTGAAATCGGCGCTGGCGTAGGCTGCGAGTTTGCTCTGGATGAAGTCGAGGAAGCACTGAATGCGCAGCGCCAGTTGCGAGTTACGGTAGTAAACGGCGTTGATCGGTTGGCGATAACCGCTGTTGAATTCCGCCAGCACGACCTTCAAACGCCCGGCGCGAATGTCGTCGATGGTCATGAAGTGCGACAGGCAGGCGATGCCCTGCCCTTCCAGCGCCAAGTGCCGAACGGTTTCGCCGCTGGAGGCGCTGATGGCTGGGGTGATGGGCCAGCGGTCACCGTGCACGTAACGCAACGGCCACTGATTGAGGCCTTCGTTCTGGGTGAATCCGAGCAAGGTGTGCTCGCTCAGTTCGGCGACTTGCAGCGGCGTGCCGTGTTTTTTCAGATAGGCAGGGCTGGCGACGATCAGCAGCGGACTGCAACCCAGCGAACGCGCATGCAATGTCGAGTCGGCGAGCGTGCCGATACGGATGGCGACGTCGGTGCTTTGTTCCAGCAGGTCAATGATCAGGTCATTGCTGTTGAGTTCGAGCTGGATGTCCGGGTAGAGCCGGCGGAATTCGTCGATGTAGGGCACGACGGCGTGCAGCATGAACGGCGACGCGGCGTTGATCCGCAGGCGTCCGGACGGGGTTTGCTGGCGTGAGGACAGGCGTTCTTCGAGTTGCTCCATCTGATCGAGAATCAGCTTGGCCTGCTCAAAGAAATACTTGCCCTCCTCGGTCAGGTCCATGCGCCGCGTGGTGCGGTTGATCAGCGTGGTATCAAGCTTGGCTTCCAGCCGCGACAGCGTGCGACTGACCGCCGACGGCGTCTGTCCGACCTGCTCGGCAGCGGCGGAAATCGAACCGCACTCGATCACACAGACGAAAATCTGCAACTCATCGGATCTGGCTTTCACGGGTGTCCTCTTTGAAATCGCCAAGATCGCAGCCTTCGGCAGCTCCTACAGTGAAATGCGTTCCCCTGTAGGAGCTGCCGAAGGCTGCGATCTTTTGCTGTTACAACCGATAGTAGCCCGAAACCACTCAAGCCTTGAGGCCAAACACCTCACTCAAATGCTGCTCGTAGCGCGCCACATCATTTTCAATGTTCGGACGTTTCATCACATCGACACATAGAAACGTCGGTAACCTGGTCATGCCCAGAAACTCGTTAGCCTTATGAAACGGGAAGTACACCGCGTCCACGCCTTTGCCTTCGAAGAAGTCAGTCGGGTCATCAAACGCTTGCTGCGGGGCGTTCCACGTCAGCGACAGCATGTATTGCTTGCCCTGGACCAGACCACCACTGCCGTACTTCTGCGACGCATCGGAACGGGTGCGACCATCGCTGGCGTAGAGGCTGCCGTGGCCTTCGGTGAAGACTTCGTCTATGTACTTTTTTACTGTCCACGGCGCGCCCATCCACCAGCCCGGCATCTGATAAATGATCACGTCTGCCCAGAGGAATTTGGCGACTTCTTCAGCGACGTCATAACCCTCGTCGATGAACGTCGTTTTGACGTCGACACCGCCGCGATCCAGCACGCTCAGCGCAGCTTCGTGCAGGGTGGTGTTGTAGCGACCGTCAGAATGGGCGAATTTCTTACCGCCATTGAGTAACAAAACTTTTTTCATGAGAAAGCCTCGGCGCAGCCACTGGGCTGGAGGGAGAAGGGAAAAATGGAATGGCGGCAGATTAACGATCCGCCTCGCGCGGAATAAGCCGTGGTTGCGCAAAATACATTTGAGTAAAACGCACGAATCGGACGCAGATTGTTGCCGTAGGATTGGCCGCCATCTGAACTTGAGGAGTTTTATCGATGAGTGAACGCCAGGGTTTCATCCTGCACGCCAAGACCCGCCCGGAGAAATCCGCGGCCTTCGAAGCGCTATTCCGCGCCTATGTCGAGCCAAGCCGCGCCGAGCCGGGCTGCATCGAATATCACATGCTGCGCGATAAAGAAGATCCGACGCTGTTCATCTTCTACGAGATCTGGGCATCCCAGGCACATCTGGATGTGCACTCGAACCTGCCGCACATGAAGGAGTTTTCCGAGCAGCGCATGGACTATCTGGAGCGGGATTTCGACATTCGCGCGATCGACATGCTCAGCGAATCTTCGGCTAGCCGCTGACCAGCAAGTGGGCGCCGAGCGCGCCCAGACCGATGAAGAACACGCGCTTGAACAGCACCGCGCTGATTTGCTGACGCAGCCATTGGCCGAGCAACATGCCAAGCACTGCCGGAATCAGCGCCAGCAGCGAAGCGCTCAATTCGCCGCCACCCAACGCGCCACGCCAGAGCAAGCCGCCGGCCAGCGCCAGGGTCGAGACGGTGAACGACAGCCCGAGCGCCTGAACCAGTTCATCGCGATTCAAGCCTAGCGCTTGCAGGTACGGCACTGCCGGAATCACGAAGACCCCGGTGGCCGAGGTGATGATGCCGGTGATCGCCCCGCAGACCGGGGCGAGCCATGGCTCATGGCGCGGGTGTATGTGCAGCGTCGGCAGGAACAACCCGCTCAACGCATACAGCAACAGCGCCGCCCCCAATCCGCGCACCACCCAATGTCCTCCGGCCATGCCGATCCATAAGGTGCCGATAGCGGTGCCGAGGAAGATCATCAAGAGCATCGGCCAGAGGCGTTTGATCAATCCTTTCAAGTGACCGCCGAATGCCAATTGCCAGACGTTGGTTAACGTTGCCGGGATAATCAGTAACGCGGCAGCCTGTGTTGGCGCCATAGCCAGACCGAGCAGCCCCATGGCGACGGTAGGCAGGCCGAGACCAATGACGCCTTTGATCAGACCGGCGAGCATGAAGGTGGCGATGACCAGCAGGGAAAGGGTCAGGCCGAGGTTCTGGTAGAAGCTTGCGAGTGTGTTCATGGCGCAACTGTGCGCCAGATGAATCGGGCTGGAAATCTGCCATATACTGAGGCTGCCTCTGCCAATGCAAGAGGCTTAGAAATTCATTAAGGCAACTGGCCCCATCGCTGGCAAGCCAGCTCCCACAGGTTTATCGGTTGCATTCAAAACCTGAGTACACACAAAACCCTGTGGGAGCTGGCTTGCCAGCGATGGGGCCAGTCCAGACACTGCAAACCCAGGCTGACAACATGCACTTCGACCTCACCGACCTGCGCCTCTACCTGCACATCCTCGACACCGGCAACATCACCGCCGGCGCCGCCCGCAGTCATCTCTCGCTCGCGGCGGCCAGTGCGCGAATTCGTGCGATGGAAGCCTCACTCGGCGCTGACTTTCTGGAACGCGGTCGCCGCGGTGTCACCCCGACGCCGGCCGGCAAAGCGTTGGCCCACCACGCACGCATCCTCCTGCAACAAGCCGAACGCATGCAGCAGGATCTCGCCGAGTACGCGCAAGGCGTCAAAGGTCAGGTGCGGTTGTTGTGCAATACCACCGCAATCACCGAGTACCTGCCGGAAGTGCTCGCGGACTTCTTGCGCAGCCATCCCAATCTCGACATCGATCTGCAAGAGCTGCCCAGCGCCCGTATCACCCACGCCTTGCGACAGGGGGCGGCGGATCTTGGGATTGTTTCCGACGCGGTCGACACCAGCGACCTGCAAACCCAGTCCTTTCGCGACGATCCGCTGGTACTGATTCTGCCGCTGGATCACCCATTGTCTGACGCCGTCGAGGTCAGTTTCAGCGATGCCTTGCGCTACGACTTCGTAGGACTGAGCGCCGACAGCGCATTGGCGATCTATCTTGAGGAACAGGCTTTGCACAGCGGCTCGCGCATGCAGATCCGCATCCGCGCCGACGGTTTCGACGGCGTGATGCGCATGGTCGGCCACGGCGCCGGAGTGGCGATCGTGCCGCTGGCTGCCGTCGAGCGCGCAACGCCACGCTCATTCAAAAGCGTTGCCCTCGACGAGCCTTGGGCGCGCCGCACGTTGATGCTCTGCGCCAGAGATTTCAGCGCGCTGCCGAGTTACGCCAAAGCACTGCTGAAAGCCTTGACTCTCCCCTAAGGGGCAGACTTCATCCTTGGCCTTTTTACAGCAAGGACGATGACCATGGGCAAACGCATTCTGCTGATTCTCGGCCATCCTTCTACCACGAGTTTTTGCGCTGCACTTGCTGAGCGCTACGCTCAATCAGCACTCGATGCCGGACACGAAGTGCGCCAATTGCGCCTTGGCGAGATGGTTTTCGACCCGGTGTTGCGCGACGGGTATCAACAGATCCAGACGCTGGAAGATGACTTGAACGCGGCACAATCCGACATCCTCTGGGCCGAACATCTGACGCTGGTTTACCCGATCTGGTGGGGCGGTATTCCGGCGCTGCTCAAAGGTTTTTTTGACCGGGTGTTGCTGCCGGGGTTTGCTTTCAAATACCGAAAAGGCAAAGCGTTCCCCGACAAGTTGTTGAATGGCCGCACCGCGCATTTGCTGGTGACCATGGACACACCACCCTGGTATTACCGCTTGATCTATCGCATGCCCGGACTGCATGAAGTACGCAAGACTACCCTCCAATTTTGCGGGATCAAACCACTGCGCACCCTCACGTTCGGCCCGGTGCTCGGCTCAACCGATCAGCAACGAAGAAGCTGGTTGCAACAGGCTCAGGCTATCGCCCGCCGCTGAGTCTGCCGATAATGCGCCGCGCTGTTACTTGTTGAAAAAAGGACTTTTATGTACATCGGCCAAGCCGCGCAACGTTCCGGCACCACCATCAAAAGCATCCGCCACTACGAGTCGATCGGTCTGTTGCCCACACCCCGGCGACAGGGTAACTACCGCCTCTACGATCAGCAGAGTGTCGAACTGCTGATCTTCATCAAGTGCGCCAAAGACATGGGTTTTCGCCTCAAGGAGTTGCAGGCGATCTTCTCCGGACATCACGGTGAAGCGATGCCGTGGGCGTTGGCACAACAAGCCATAGAAGCGAAAAAAAGCGAGATCAATCGCACCATGGCCGAGCTCACGCGCCAATACGCCCAACTCGAGGGGTTCGAAGTCGAGCTGGAGCGAGCAAGAGTCGAATGCCCGCTGGAGAAACTCTAACGATCTGCGCGTTTCTGAGCAGCTCGATGTCGAGCACAGACAACTGAACGGCGACCGGGCGCTATAGGGTGCGACTTCAGTTCATAGCCCACAGCCCGGAGTTCTCATGACCGCGACCGCCCCTATCACCGTTCTGCGCGATACCCATCCGCTGCCGGTACTCGACGCCTGCAAATGGGAAAAACTCGAAGGCGCCCCGCACACCGTCAACCTCAACGCCTACACCAGCGAAGACGGCAGCAAGATCATGGGCACCTGGATCTGCACGCCGGGCAAGTGGCGCGTCGATTATGTGAAGTGGGAGTACTGCCATTTCCAGGAAGGCTACTGCGTGATCACCCCCGACGGCATGGAACCCATCCACCTGCGCGCTGGCGACATCTTCGTGGTTGAGCCGGGGATGAAAGGCACGTGGGAAGTGGTCGAGACGGTGCGCAAATATTTCGTGTTTGCCTGATGCAAAAAAGCCGGGGAACCACCCGACGTGGTTTCCCGGCAACACTTACTACATTCTGATTGGCACTACATGCGTGACACCTGAGCACGCGTTTTAACTGACGCAATGCAGGGGGCCGCTTCGCGCCCCATCGGGGATAAATCCCCTCGCCACAAAGAACCTCACCACAGCCTTATTGAACAGTTACTGCGGCTTGCGATAGCTGTTGATAATCGCCGAGAAATCTTTCCCCCCTTCCCCGCGCTGGCTCATCGCCTGGTACAACTGCTGCGCCACCGCGCCGAGCACCACGGGCTGATGTGCCTGACGCGCCGCTTCAGTGGCAAGGCCCAGATCCTTGAGCATCAGTTCCGCACCGAAACCACCGGTATACCCACGTGAGGCCGGCGCCGTTTCGACGATGCCCGGCCATGGGTTGTACATTTCCGAACTCCAGCAACGCCCGGTCGAACTGTTGATGATCCCGGCCAGCACCGACGTATCGATCCCCAGCGCATCGCCCAGCGCCATCGCTTCACTGACGCCGACCATCGAAATCGCCAGCAGCAAGTTGTTGCAGATTTTGGCGATCTGCCCGGTGCCGACTTCACCGCAATGAACGATGTTGCGGCCCATTTGCGCCAGCACCGGTTGCAGGGTGGCGAACAGTTCCGGCGTGGCGCCGACCATGAAGGTCAGGGTCCCGGCAGTCGCACCGCCCGTACCGCCGGACACCGGCGCATCGGCCATGGCCACCCCTTGTTTGGCGGCAGCCGCGGCGACGTCACGAGCAGTCTGCGGATCGATGGTGCTGCAATCCACCGCCGGCACGCCTTTGCCGATGCCAGCGAGAACACCGTCTTCACCGAGCCAGACGCTGCGCACGTGCACGGCGGCCGGGAGCATGGTGATCACCAGTTCGGCGTCCTCGGCAGCCTCGCGGGCCGAAGCGCGGATGGTGCCGCCCATCTGCTCCAACTCCGCCAACACGGTTTTGTTCAAGTCGACCAGATTCAGCGAATGGCCAGCCTTGATCAGGTTGCGCGCCATCGGCGCGCCCATGTTGCCCAGACCGATAAATGCGATTTTCATGGCACGTTCCTCAGCGCAGGTTGATGGTGGTGTTCACGCCGTCGTTGACGCTGTCGTCATCGAACCAGCGCGCCGTGACCGTTTTGGTCTGCGTGTAGAACTGCACCACCTGCTTGCCGTACGGGCCGAGGTCGCCTAGTTTCGAACCGCGCGAACCGGTGAAGCTGAAGAACGGCACCGGCACTGGAATCGGGATGTTGATGCCGACCTGACCAACATCGATTTCCGTCTGGAATTTACGCGCCGCCGCACCGCTCTGGGTGAACAGGCCCGTGCCGTTACCGAACGGGTTCGCGTTGACCAGCGCAATCGCCTGATCAAGCGTATCGACTTCCAGCACCACCAGCACCGGGCCGAAGATTTCCTGGGTGTAGATCTGCATGTCGGTGGTCACGCCCGAGAACAGGGTCGGGCCGACGAAGTTGCCTTGCTCGTAACCCGGCACGCTGATGTCACGACCGTCCAGCTCAAGCTTGGCGCCTTCCTTGATGCCGCTTTCGATCAGCTCGAGAATCCGTGCCTTGGCCTTTTTCGAGATCACCGGGCCGACATCGGTGCCCGGCTCGTTACCGGCGTTGACGGTGAGTTTCTGCGCCAGCGCTTTCAGGTCAGGCAGCCATTGTTTCGCCGCGCCCACCAGCACCACCACCGAAGTGGCCATGCAACGTTGCCCGGCCGCACCAAAACCGGCGCCAACCAAGGCGTTCAGCGCTTGCTCGCGATTGGCGTCCGCCAGCACCACGGCGTGGTTCTTCGCCCCCATCATCGACTGCACGCGTTTGCCGTGCTTGCCGGCCAGGTCATAGACGTGAGTACCGACAGCGGTCGAACCGACGAAGGACACGGCTTTGATGTCCTTGTGGGTGCACAGGCCATCAACCACGTCTTTGCCGCCGTGAACCACATTGAGCACGCCCGCTGGCACACCGGCCTCAACCGCCAGCTCCACCAGCAACATGGTCGACATCGGATCCTGTTCCGAAGGCTTCAATACGAAAGTGTTGCCGCAAGCGATGGCCATCGGGAACATCCACAGCGGAATCATCGCCGGGAAGTTGAACGGCGTGATGCCGGCGCAAACGCCGATCGGCTGGCGCAGGGTGTAAGTATCGACGCCACCCGCGACGTTCTCGGCGAACTCGCCCATTTGCAGGCTACCAATGGAGCAGGCGTGCTCGACCACTTCCAGGCCACGGAAAATATCGCCCTCGGCGTCGGCAATGGTTTTGCCCTGCTCGGCGCTCAGCACCACGGCGATACGCTTGGAATGCTCGCGGATCAGCGCTTGTAGCTTGAGCATGATGCGCATCCGCGCGCCAATCGGGGTCAGTTTCCAGGTCTGGAAGGCACGCTGGGCGGCGCTGACGGCGGCATCGACTTCAGCGGCGGTCGCAAACGGGACTTTGGCCAGTACTTGCTGGGTCGCCGGGTTGACGATGTCGTGCCACTCGGTGGTCTGTGACTCGACCCACTCGCCGTCGATCAGCAGCTTGACCTTCTGCAGCGTGGTTTCGTTGGGCGTAAGCGATGCGTTCATGCTGGTCTCCGAAACTTGTTTTTATCGTAGGAGCCAAGGCGAAAGGTTCGCCTTGAGATGAGGCGTGTGTCACGAGTTGGTTGTCGGACTGTTTTTGGAGTATAGATGTGCAAACTTCTAATAAGAACGCACATAAAAGCCCGTCCATCATGCAAAAAAACATCACCTCTCTAGGTTCGCTGAACTGGGACGACCTCAAGTTTTTCCTCGAAGTTGCCCGCACCCGCAAGGCCAGCACCGCGGCCAAACGGCTGGCGGTCGACTACACCACCGTGTCGCGGCGGATCAGTTCGCTGGAATCGGCGTTAGGCACGTTGCTGTTCGAGAAATCGCGGACCAGCGGCTTCGTGCTCACCACCGAAGGCCAGCGTTTGCTGGGTTACGCCGAGTCGATTGAAAGCACACTGCACATGGCCTGCGAGCAGGTTTCAGGCTCTGGCGTGGCGCTGTCCGGGCATGTGCGCATGGGCTGCACTGAAGGTTTCGGCAGTTTTTTCATCACGCCGCAACTGAGCCATTTCGTCGACGCCTACCCGGCAATCTCGGTGGATATCCTGCCGCTGCCGCACTTCATCAGCCTGTCCAAGCGGGAGGCCGACATCGTCATCGCGCTGGAACGACCGGAGCACGGGCCGTACGTCTGCTGCAAACTCTGCGACTACCGCTTGCAGCTCTATGCGACCCAGGACTATCTCGACAAACACCCACCGATCCGCCGCCCGGCAGACTTGGGCAAGCATCAATTCATCAGTTATGTGGATGACCTGGCGTTCAGCTCGGAGCTGCTTTACCTGGCGAATGCACTACCGGGTGCCAGCGCGAACTTGCGCAGCACCAGCGTGATCGCGCAATTCGTCGCGGCGCAGCAAGGTCGCTCACTGGCGATTCTGCCGTGCTTCCTCGCCGCGCAGGACCCGCGTTTGTTGCCGGTGCTGCCGGAAGAAATCGACATCACCCGGCAGTTCTGGATGTACTGCCGCGAGGATCTGCGCAAGCTCAAGCGGATCACCCTGTTGTGGGATTACATTCGTGAGGTGACCGAGCGTAATCAGGGTCTGCTGATGGGTGAGACTCGTGAAATGCAGTTCGCCGATTAATCGGCGCTGACCACAATCGAAACGCGGCGGTTCTCCGTGCGGCCCGCGGCGGTGTCGTTGGATGCCACCGGCTCGCTGCTGCCCAGCCCACGTAACTGTATGTTTTCTTGCTTCATGCCAACCGTGCCCAATACGTTGGCGACGCTCTTGGCCCGGCGCAATGACAGTTGCTGGTTGTAGGTTTCCTTGCCCGACGCATCGGTGTGGCCGTCTACGCGTACTCGTTCGATGCCTACGCCCAGCAGCGCCTTGCCGATACGCTCGACGATCTCGGTGCTCTGCGTATTCAAACTCTCGACATCGCTGCCGAACAGCACTTTGCCGGACAGGCCAAACTCCCAGCCATCGTCAGTCAGCTCGAAGCCTTGTTGCTTGAGCACGGCAACCTGCGCCGGAGACAGGCCTTTTTGCGCGGCGGTCTGGCAACCGGTCAGCGCCAATATGGCCATCAACATCAGCGTGGAAAACAGTCGAGCAGAAAAAGTGAACACGGAAATTAGCTCCTGGTTTGAACGGGATTGACCGGGTACTCCGACCCCGCCGTGGATTGAGCGCCACGCGACAGGCGCTTGGCTTGATACATCGCCGCGTCGGCGGCGTTGAGCAGCGCACCGGGGGTGGCGCCATGATCGGGGTAAACCGCGATGCCGATACTGAGCGACGTCACGACACTGCCATCACCCGGCAGGGCGATCGGCATGTCCATGCTCGCGAGAATCTTGTCAGCGATGCGTTCGGCGTCTTCGACCTTGTGCAGAGGCGCGAGCAGTACGGCGAATTCGTCCCCGCCCAAGCGCGCGACCAAATCCCCTTCACGCAACTGCGCGCGCACCCGATCGGCAACCGCCACCAACACCGCGTCACCGGCCGCATGGCCAAAGTTATCGTTGATGCCTTTGAAACGGTCGCTGTCCAAAAACAGTACAGCCACGCGTTCCTTGAGTTTGCCGGCATTGCGCAGGGCCCGAATCAAGCGACCCTCGAAATAGGCGCGGTTCGGCAGCCCGGTAAGACTGTCGTGACTGGCCTGGTGGGCCAGGGTCTCGTTTTCGTTTTGCAGATGGGTTTGCCACGACTCCAGCTCGTCGAGCAAAGCGTTGAAGTCGTTGCCGAGGTTGTCGAGTTCGGCGATCTGCGCTGGCGGCACACGCCGATCCAGCGCTCGTTCGCTACGGGCGGCGTGGGCCACGGTCGCGAGGCTGCGCAACGGGCCGATGATCTCGCGCAATTGTCGGCGTGCCAGATAGATCGCCACCCAGGCGCTGATGGCGGTACAGAGAAGGATCCCCGCCAGACCGCTGAGCAGAAAACGCATCAGACTGCCGCCGTGACCGGTGAGCAGAACACGTCCGATCTCGCGATTCTGATGGATGATCGGCAGGTCGATCGGCTTTTCCAGAATCGCCCGGGCGAGTTGCATTTCCAACTCAGAGATCAGACCGGTTTCCGGTCGCTGCCATCGCGCGAGCAGTTTCCCTCGAGCATCCAGCACCTGAGCGTCTGCCACTTCTTCGGCCGATGCGATCATTGCCAGCGACTCAGTGGCGGCAGCCTTGTCGTTGAACACGACCGCCGCTTCCACGGTGTAGCTGATCGACCGGGCGATCAAATGCAGGTTGTGATCGGCATAAACCCGCAACGCCAGAACGCCCAGCAGGGTCAGCGAGACACTGGCCATCGCCACTGCGACCAGTGCGACCGTCAAGTGCCCACGGCCGAGAACCGAGCCTAGCGTTGGGCGCGTATTGGATCTGAACAGTCTCATTGTGCCGCCGATTTGCGGCGTGACAACTGCAGCACGCTTGGATGAATGCGTACGCCGCTGCGGGCAACAGAGTCGAGATTGACTTCGAAGGACACCTGCTCATCGCCGACGCGCAGACAGAACAGGCTGCCGACTGTGCACTGATCGTCGGACTCGCTGATGCTCAGCACCGGGTGCCCTGTCAGCGAAGCGAATAGCCGAGTGCGTTCATCTGCGGTGAGTTTGCCGATATACACCGCATCGCATTCGGTGACGATGGCCGGGTTGTCGGCCAGCAGACGATGCACGATAACGGGCCTGCCGGTGGCCTGAGTAGTGCCTTTGACCAGATCGTCGGTGTATTCGGTGGGGCCGACGATGCACAGGCGCAGTTGCGCAGGCTCTACCGGCCAGCGTGCGTAACTGAGAATACCCAGTACAACTTGCGTGACCGCCTGCGCCCGCTGTTCGGCCATGCCCGGCGGCGTTTGCGGTTGCGCGACGGCAGCGCCCGCCAGCAAACAGAGCAGACCGACAAGCACTGCGTGCTTGCAGCGAAACACGCGCTCTGTCGCCCAGACAGCCACCTTCATGCAGGGATTCTCTTGGATCGTAACGGGATGATGCCGCAACGATAGCACAGCGCAGAATCACCAGCGAGGCACGGACTCCTGACCGGATGGTCAGTACTCAGCCTCATCCACCGAAACCTTCATCCTCGGGGCTCGGCGCTCTCCTCCAGTTCCAGCATCAACCCGCTCAAGCGTTTTACCTTGCGCTGCACGGCCTCTTCAAAAACTCCGGCACGCGGTTCGATCAAGGTGAACCAGTGCTTGGCCCGGGTGATGCCGGTATAAATCAGCTCCTTGGTCAGCACGGGGTTCAAGGCGTCCGGCAGGATCAATGCGGTATGGGCGAATTCCGACCCCTGAGATTTGTGTACGGTCATCGCGTAGACGGTTTCAACATCATTCAAACGACTCGGCAACACAAAGCGCACGCCACCCTGGCCATCGTTGCGCGGAAAAGCCACTCGCAGCACCGGTTTGCCGGCGTCAGGACCCTCGCGCTCGGGCAGTTTGAGGGCAATGCCGATATCACCGTTCATCAGGCCCAGACCGTAGTCATTGCGAGTCATCAGCACTGGTCGACCTTCGTACCATTGCTGGTCGTTGTCGATCAGGCGCGCCTTGAGCAACGCAGCTGTGATGCGCTGGTTCAAACCTTCCACACCCCACGGCCCCTTGCGCACCGCACACAACAGCTGGAAGGTGTCGAATGCCTGCAAGACCTCCCGGGCCCAGTTGACCCAGTCCGGGTGCTCGAGCGGCCTGCCGAGCGGTGGACGCTGATCACGCAGCATGCTCAGATAATGCCGATAGCCTTGCGGTCCATCGCCATGGCCCTCAAGCAAGAGTCGCTCGAACTGGTGATCGTGCTCGCCCTTGAGCGGCAACGAATACACATCGTCATAGTGCCCCGCTACCAGCAACTGACGCGCCTCATCCGGCAACTGCTGATTGACCCGGCGTGCGAGCTGGCCGATACCGCTCCCTTCGCCGAAGCGCCGCGAGTGACGCAACATCACCACTTGTTGCGCCAGCGGATGGGAGTCGTCGAGGTCTTCATGCAAGCCGCTGGCCTGCAACGATTCACCGCTGACCGACTCCAGCCATTGCCGAGTCTGCGGGCTATACCAACCGCTTTCAGCGTCACGGCACAAATCCCCCAACACGGCGCCGGCCTCTACTGACGCCAACTGATCCTTGTCACCCAGCAGCACCAGACGTGCATGGGCCGGCAGGGCGTCGAGCAGGTTGGCCATCATTTCCAGGTCGATCATCGACGCTTCGTCGACCACCAGCACATCCAGCGGTAAACGGTTGCCGGCATGGTGGCGGAAGTGTCGCGTACCGGGACGACTGCCCAGCAAGCGGTGCACAGTGGTCACGTCGCAGGGGATTTTTGCGCGTACGTCTTCGGCGACTTTCAGTGATTGCACTTGTTGGCTGATGGATTCGGTCAATCGCGCAGCCGCTTTGCCTGTCGGTGCAGCCAAGCGTATTCGCAGCGGATGACCAGCCTCCACCGCTGGCGCTTGCAGCAACGCGAGCAAGCGCACCACTGTGGTGGTTTTGCCGGTGCCCGGGCCACCGGTGACGATACTGAATGCACCGCGGGTAGCGAGGGCACAGGCGAGTTTCTGCCAGTCGATCACCTCATCGGTTTTAGCCACCCCGAACAGTTCATCGAGCCGTTGCGGCAGATCATCCGGCGTCGCCTCGCCTTGGGCGAGACGCTGGCGCAACGCCGTATCGATGCGGCGTTCGTAAGCCCAGTAGCGCCGCAGGTATAAACGTTTTCCGGACAACACCAGTGGGCGATTCTGCGCGGCTTCGCTGGTATCGGCTGCCAGCGCGACCAGGCCGCTGCCCGCCAACGCCTTGCACCAATGTGCGCCATCGAGCGCTTCAAGCAATTGTGAAGGCAGCAACAACACGCCCCCTTGCACGTCGCCTTCGGGTGGCAGCGACAAGGCAAAATCGGGGGCTTTAAGGGTTTCGAACAAATCCAGACAAACATGACCGTGGCCGAGTTGGTGACTGGTCAACGCCGCAGCGAGCAGCACCAACGGATCGGTATCGGGTTCAAGCTCGTGAAGAAATGCAACGAATGCCTTGTCCAACGCACGCAGCCAGCCACGCTCGACCCAACGGGTGAGCAACAACAGCAAGTCATCGGCACTTGTCAGGGGCGAAAGTCTCGACAGGCTGTCGGCTGCCAGCGGTGTCGGCAACAGATCGGCAAACGTGCGGCTCATAGCAGGACTCCCTGTTCCCATGCGGGTTCGGCTTTGGGTTCGGGTTTGCCCTGGAACATCCGGTCGAGACGCTCGATCAACTCACGAGGCGGTCGGGCAAAATACACACCACGGCTGTCTGAGCGAGTGCCACGCAAGAACAGGTACAACGCTCCGCCAACATGCCGGTCGTAATCGTAGTCGGGCAAACGTGCCTTGAGCTGACGATGCAACGCCAACAGATACAACACGTATTGCAGGTCGTAGCGGTTGTCCAGAATCGATTGTTCCATGGCCTGCTCGGTATAGGCCAGATCGTCCACACCCAGCCAGTTGGACTTGTAGTCGGCCACGTAATAGCGGCCATCGTGTTCAAAAGTCAGATCGATGAAGCCTTTGAACATGCCGTTGAGTTGCACCGGTTCTGCACCAACCCGGGCCACACCGTTGTGGGTGAATTGGCGTACCAGTTCGTCGAGTTTCAGCACGTCGACTTTATGGCTGGCGAACCAGAACTCCATCTCGACACGGTACTGAGTCAGTTGTTCGAGAATCACCGGTGGCTGCCCGCCAGCGATTGGCAGTGGCGACTTGAGCAGGTGTTGCAACCAGTCACTGAGGGTGGTGATCCAGCCTTCCCAGCCACGCAGGTTGCAGCGCCGGCCAATTGCATCCTCCAGCGCCTCGCGGGAAACGGCGAAACCGTCATCACCCGCCCACTCCAGCAAACCGTGAAGAAACGTTCCCGGATTGGGGCCGCGGGGAAAGCGATGGATATCGGCGCCGCCGGTTGTAATCTCTCGCGGTGCATCCGGGTCGAGGCGTTCGTCATCGAAAAGCTTTTGAGCTTGCGGGCTGTCGGGGGCTTCATCACTGCCGACACTCAGCACATCACTGATGCGCAGCGCGCTATAGGACGCGATCCACCAGTTTTCACTGGCCTTGCGCTTGGGCAGCAACGTGGCACTGAGAACGGCGTCATTGCGCGGAGGCTGGTAATGCTCGTCGGTGGGTTGCGGCATTTCGCCGATGTCGATAGCCGGGCAGTCTTGTTGCAAGTCTTGCAACCAACGGTTGAGTCCACTGGATTCACCCAGAGAGGCACCGCCACCCAGCAGATAGCCCAGCGCAGAAAGGTGCAGCACCGAGCTGTTGTTATTGCCGCGTTTCAGATCCGTCACGCCCAACCAGCAGGCATGTTGCGCGCGAGTCAGCGCGACATAGAGCAGACGCAGATCCTCGGCGAGACGCTCTTCGTCCGCTTGCGCAATCAACTCGACGGTCGGCTTGAGACTCACCTGAGCCTTGCCCGTAGCGTCGTGGTAATGCAGCGGCAATCGACTGCCGTCCACGGGTTTCGCCGAGCAGATGAACGGCAGGAACACCAGTGGATACTCAAGGCCTTTGGACTTGTGGATGGTCACGACTTTGACCAGTTGCTCGTCACTTTCCAGGCGCAGGATCTGCTCTTCACCGGCCTGCCCCGACAACGCCAGAAGCTCGGCCAGATGACGGATCAGCGCTTGCTCGCCGTCCAGCTCTGCGGCGGCCTGTTGCATCAGTTCGGACAGGTGAAGAAGGTTGGTCAGCACCCGCTCGCCATCGCTGCGTGTCATCAAAGTCTGTGGCAAATGGAAGTCGTGAAGCAGGCGACGCAGCATCGGCAGCACGCCTTGCTTGCGCCAGAGTTCGCGATAGCCACGAAACTGCATGACTCGAGCTTCCCAAACCAGTTCGTCCTGATTCAGCCGCTCCAGTTCAACCAGTGGCAAGTTCAGGGTGATACAGGCCAGCGCGGCTTTGAGCGAACGTTCGACATCCGGCTCGGCGCAGGCTTTGAGCCAGGACAGCACGTCGTGAGCCTCTTGGGCTGCAAACACCGAATCCTTGTCCGACAGATAAACGCTTCGCACACCGCGGGCGGCAAGCTCGCCGCGAACCGCTTGAGCCTCTTTACCGTCACGGACGAGGATCGCGATATCCGAAGGCCGCAGCCCTCTGAAATCTTCACCGTCCTGAACAAACCCCGCGCTGCCGTTTTGCCCGCCATTAAGCAATGCCGTTATTTCGCTGGCGCAGGCAGCCGCCAACTGTTGTCTGTAAACCGCTCCCGACAGCGGTTGATCTGTGGACAAGTGCCAGACATTCAATGCGCCAATGTCTTGTCCGGCAATCTGCAGTTTCTCTTTACGCCCTTGCGATTCCACCGGTTGAAACGGCACCGGGTTCTCGCCGTTTTTCTCCCGGAACAAAAACGCGCCGCGACCCAGCTCGCGGGACTCGGCGCGTTCGAATACATGATTGACCGCTTTGACCATGCCGTGACTGGAGCGGAAATTGGTGCCCAGCGTATGCAGTCTGCCGGTGGTGGCCTGACGGGCACGTAAATAGGTGTAGATGTCCGCACCGCGGAAAGCGTAAATCGCCTGCTTGGGATCGCCGATCAGAAACAAACCGGTATCGGGGTGGTTGTCTTCGATGCGATAGATGCTTTCGAAGATGCGGTATTGCACCGGGTCGGTGTCTTGGAACTCGTCGATCAAAGCGACCGGGAATTGCTCGCGGATCAACGTTGCCAGACGCTCGCCACCGTCGGATTGCAGCGCGGCATCCAGGCGTAGCAGCATGTCGTCGAAACCCATTTCGGCACGACGGCGCTTCTCTTCTTCGAAGCGCGCGCCGACCCATTTGGCGGCGTGCTGCAGGACAGCGGCATCAGGCGTTGGCAAAGAATCAAGACTCGACTTGAGCCCCGGCATGGCATCGAGCCCCGGATGATCCGGGGCCTGCCCCTTCCAGGCTTCGGCCATGCCGTCGGGGGTCAGTCGGGTGAAGCCGGTACCGATGTCGAGCTGTTCCAAAGACTCGTCTTCGGCCCAAGCCTTGAGCTTCTCGAACCAAGGCTCGAAGTAACGCGCCTGCATCTTGCGACCATCGACAGTCTTGCTGGCAACGCCTTGATGACAGATGGCGAGCAACTCGTCCGCCCATTGACGCCAAGGTATCTTCAACTCGATCAATGCCGAGCGGCGCTCCTGCAAACACTCCTCGATCAGCTCAGCGGGTGCCTTGCCTTCATCGCTGTCGCGCTCACTGGCGAACAGTCCACGCACTCGGGGTAGCAACGCTGCAGGTCCACCCCAGTTGCTACGAACCCAATTCAGCGCATCACCCTGCATCGGGTAACAGAACAGCCGCCAGTAATCGCGCAGCACTTCACCCAGCAAATCGCTGTGATCGGTTTCCAGGGATTGAGTAAACAGGCTGCCGCTGTCGAACGCATGCTCGCGCAGCATGCGCTGACACCAGCTGTGGATGGTCGAGACGGCGGCTTCATCCATCCATTGCGCGGCAATATCAAGGCGGTTGGCACAGCCGGGCCATTGCTGAGGATCGAATTGATTGCGCAGATCAGCGATCAATCCATCAGGTGCTGGAGTCTCGTCGCGGAAAAACCTCGCCGCCTCCGCCAGTCGCGTACGAATTCGCTCGCGCAGCTCTTTGGTCGCGGCGTCGGTGAACGTCACCACGAGGATCTGCGGAGGCAACAATTCGCGGGAAAACCCGCTCGATTCGCCGCCGTGCCCGAGGATGAGCCGCAGATAGAGCGCAGAAATGGTGAAGGTTTTGCCGGTACCGGCACTCGCTTCGATCAACTGGCTGCCACGCAGAGGGAACGCCAGGGCCAGCGGTGTCTTCGTGCTCATGAGCGTGGACCTTCGCTGGACAATGACCGCCAAGGGGCCTCATGCAGGGGGCGGTACAGGGTGTCGCACCAACCGGAGAACGTCTCATCCGTGAGTAATGCGTCGAAGTCGGCAAATTGTCGGGACAATGCCGGGCTTTCACGGCGTTCGCCCTCGCTGGTCTGCCCGTCACCTTCGTAGGCTTTACGGGCAGCAGCGTCGGCTTTGACTGGATCGGTCTGCGACAGCCAGGCAAATGCGGTCTTTACCGCAATCGGCAATGGTTGGCGCATGCCGGCCTGCCAGGCGAGGAGTAAATCGCCAAGGAAGCTAAACGCGCGGGCTTGTTCCATCGGCTCCAGCAGCAATGTGTCGTCACTGGCGACCAATGCCGTGGTCAGTGAAAGTCCGCTGGCGCAGGCGGCAAGATGATTGACCCACGGTTTGGTCAACCGATGCCACTTACGACTTTTGATCGAGCCGATGCTGTTGGGAATGGTCGTGACGGCTAACAGGCCACCATCAGCGCGCTGATGCAGGCCTGCGAGCCAGCCTTCAAGCCGCAACCCCTGAAAATCGAGATTAACCGGGATCGCGCTAGTCACCGGTGTCGGCCACAACGTCAGTAGCTGTTGATAACGCTGCAACAGGTCAGGGAGCGGTTCGATCAGTTCCCTCTGCAAGCATTCGCCAAAACCCGCCATGGGCAGCAATCCGCTGTTTTGCAGCCTTCGGGCCTGAGCCTCGAGTGCCTGATCGATATTGTCCGGTTGCATGAGAGCGGCTTCGAGCAGGCTGTCGCTGAGCGTATAGCGCTGCAATGCGTCCAGCACAAAAGGTTCTTCATCGGCCAGCGGAGCTTCGGCGGCTTCGAAATACACCTTGAGTCGTTGGGTAAAAAAATGTCGTGTCGGGTTACGCAGGAAATCCTGTAGCAGGGCTAGGCTCAGAGGTTCTTCCTGAATGTAGGGCGTGAGCAATTCTGCGTGGGCTTGGGGCGCATGCTGTTGATGCAACACCTGCCACTCACTGGCATAGCTGAACAATTGATCGCCTTCATGGAAATAGCGCGCACTAAACGGCTGCAGCGGATGCTCTTCGGTCATGGCGCCTAACAGATCCTGGCTTTCGTCGATCAATCGCCAGCCGCTGGCGAGGTGATCACGCAACTGGCCAATCAGCACCGACGCCGGTCGCTCGCTGTTGTCGCGAATGCTGCGGCCGACCCAACTGATATAGAGCTGATCACGTGCCGACAGGAGCGCCTCGAGCAACAGATAGCGGTCATCTTCTCGCCGAGAGCGGTCTCCAGGACGGTAGTCGCTGCCCATCAGATCGAAGTCCAGCGGGGGCTGCGCGCGAGGGTAATCGCCGTCGTTCATCCCCAACAAACAGACCAGCTTGAAGGGTATGGCGCGCATCGGCATCAACGTACAAAAGTTCACCGCACCGGCCAGGAAGCGCTGAGACAAACGCCCCTGATCCAGTCCGGCGAGCCAGGCTTCACGGACGACCGTCAGCGGCAGTTCATCTACCAGACCTACCGTCTCACAGGTCTCCAGCCAGGTTTCGCGAAGCTCTTCCAGTTGGGTTAGCAAGTAGTCGTCATGTTCATTACTGGCTTTGAAGAACAGCTGCATCAGCGCTTGTAGTCGCTGCCCCCATTCTTTGGGTTGAGCCGGTTGCATGAGCTGCTGATGGGCGAGTTCCAGAGCATCAAGCAATGCCACCAACGGCCCGATCAATGCGGCATCCAGGCCGCCAATTTCATCATAAGGTTCGATCCCTGAGCAGGCGTTGGCGCTACCGACGGCGTAACCCAAGAGCATTCGGCGCAGGCCGAAATGCCAGCTGTTCTGCTCAAGTTCATCCGGCAGGCCGAGCCCGGCACGTTGCTCGGCGTTCATACCCCAACGGACGCCCGCCCCTTCGATCCAGCGATGCAGTGTTGGCAGGTCCCGCTCTTCTACGCCGAACCGGGCACGCAATGCCGGAACGTCGAGCAGGTCGAGGATTTCGCTGACGGGGAAACGACTGTCCGGCAGCTTGAGCAGGTGCTCGACCGCGATCAGTAATGGGTCGCGGCCACGCTGCCCCTGATCCGCCAATGTGAAGGGAATGAAGCGTGGGTCATACCGGTCGAGTTGACCAAACACCGCGCGTATATGCGGTGCATAACTGTCGACATCCGGCACCATTACGATCACATCGCGAGGGCGCAGATCGGGATTGGCACTGAAGCGCGCCAGTAGCTGGTCATGCAGGATTTCCACTTCGCGCTGAGCGCTGTGGGCAATATGAAAACGGATCGAGTCGTCTTCATTGAGATCAACAGCCGGCCAGTGCTCGCGGGTCTCGTTGAGTGGACGCAGCTCCAGGATATCGTCCTGAAGTTGATTGAGCAGATTGTGTGGCTCAGATTCGCTGAACAGGTCAATGCGGCCATCTCGAAATGCGGCGCGGTAGCTGTTCGGATCGTCGTAACTGTCGAGCAGGTTGATGTAGTCGCGACCTTGCTTACCCCATGCTGCCAATAATGGATGGGCATGTTGGTGCAGTGTTTCGGGATCCAGCACGACGGGCATTCCGCTCTTGCGGGACTGTCGCTTGTACTGGTGACGCAGCAAATCCTTGTCGGCGACGATATCGGCCCAGTGGTGACGGCAAGGGTTATGCACACACAACAGAACCTGACTGAAACGCGCGAGTCCGGCCAGCGCTTCAAGGACTTGGGCCGGTAACGACGAAATCCCGAAAACGATCACTCGCGATGGCAGTCCAGCAGGAGCCTTCGCAAGGTTGTTGATACGCTCGATGAATCGCTGGTGAACGCCGGCGCGACTCTGCGCCATGCCTTGTTCACCCACGTCATTCAGTAGTGCACGCCACAATTCGGCTTGCCAGCAACTGGTCTCCGGCAGTGGTTTTACTTCGCCTCTGACGTTACGCAATTGATGCCGCCCTTCGGCCCAATCCTCAAGCCAGTCAGCCCGATACACCTGGTATTGGTCGAAAAGATCCGCTAGACGCTCAGACAATTGATAACGCTTGCGCAAATCAGTGTCGTGGGTGAGGAAGCGTTGCAACGGCTCGAAATGCGCGCGGTCGATGACCTGGGGTAGCAAACGCATGAGGCGCCAGGTCAGTGGCGCTTTATCGAGCAGGGATTTGGCCGGAATTTCTTCACGTCCCAAAACCATGCGGTAGAGCTGCCACATGAAGCTACCAGGCAGTTGCACATCAATCGCCGCGGCGATGCCGCAGCCACCGAGGTCGCCTTCTTCTGGGTCTTCAGCCAGGGCCAGTTTTAGCCATTGTGCGATACCGTTACTCTGCACCAACGCAATTTCGTTCTCCAAGGGAGCCAGCGGATAGCGCCGCATGATGCTGACCACCAAGCTGCGCAGTTCGTCCAGGCTATTGCTCTGAACCACCATGAATGCAGCGTTGAGGGACTGGGCGTCCGGCATAAAGACTTCCTTGGAAAAGTACGAAAACCAGGTCAGAACCTTAGCATTGTCGGCAGGCTATGACAGCCGGACGACGTCCGTGAATGCTGTAAGAACTTTCCTGCGGGCAAAACAAAACCCCAACTGCTTTCGCAATTGGGGTTTCGGAATTTAATCTTGACGATGACCTACTCTCACATGGGGAAACCCCACACTACCATCGGCGATGCATCGTTTCACTGCTGAGTTCGGGATGGGATCAGGTGGTTCCAACGCTCTATGGTCGTCAAGAAATTCGGGTACTGAGTCGTGACCAGTCGGCCTCGCTTCAGCAAATTGGGTATGTGATAGCTTTCGGTGTTTGTGAACATCGAACTTTCGGTTCGTTTCGTCTTCACACACCGCAATCTGGCCTTTCGACGCAAATTGCTTGGGTGTTATATGGTCAAGCCTCACGGGCAATTAGTATTGGTTAGCTCAACGCCTCACAGCGCTTACACACCCAACCTATCAACGTCGTAGTCTTCGACGGCCCTTTAGGGAACTCAAGGTTCCAGTGAGATCTCATCTTGAGGCAAGTTTCCCGCTTAGATGCTTTCAGCGGTTATCTTTCCCGAACATAGCTACCCGGCAATGCCACTGGCGTGACAACCGGAACACCAGAGGTTCGTCCACTCCGGTCCTCTCGTACTAGGAGCAGCCCCTCTCAAATCTCAAACGTCCACGGCAGATAGGGACCGAACTGTCTCACGACGTTCTAAACCCAGCTCGCGTACCACTTTAAATGGCGAACAGCCATACCCTTGGGACCGGCTTCAGCCCCAGGATGTGATGAGCCGACATCGAGGTGCCAAACACCGCCGTCGATATGAACTCTTGGGCGGTATCAGCCTGTTATCCCCGGAGTACCTTTTATCCGTTGAGCGATGGCCCTTCCATACAGAACCACCGGATCACTAAGACCTACTTTCGTACCTGCTCGACGTGTCTGTCTCGCAGTCAAGCGCGCTTTTGCCTTTATACTCTACGACCGATTTCCGACCGGTCTGAGCGCACCTTCGTACTCCTCCGTTACTCTTTAGGAGGAGACCGCCCCAGTCAAACTACCCACCATACACTGTCCTCGATCCGGATAACGGACCTGAGTTAGAACCTCAAAGTTGCCAGGGTGGTATTTCAAGGTTGGCTCCACGCGAACTGGCGTCCACGCTTCAAAGCCTCCCACCTATCCTACACAAGCAAATTCAAAGTCCAGTGCAAAGCTATAGTAAAGGTTCACGGGGTCTTTCCGTCTAGCCGCGGATACACTGCATCTTCACAGCGATTTCAATTTCACTGAGTCTCGGGTGGAGACAGCGCCGCCATCGTTACGCCATTCGTGCAGGTCGGAACTTACCCGACAAGGAATTTCGCTACCTTAGGACCGTTATAGTTACGGCCGCCGTTTACCGGGGCTTCGATCAAGAGCTTCGCGTTAGCTAACCCCATCAATTAACCTTCCGGCACCGGGCAGGCGTCACACCCTATACGTCCACTTTCGTGTTTGCAGAGTGCTGTGTTTTTAATAAACAGTCGCAGCGGCCTGGTATCTTCGACCGGCATGAGCTTACGGAGCAAGTCCTTCACCCTCACCGGCGCACCTTCTCCCGAAGTTACGGTGCCATTTTGCCTAGTTCCTTCACCCGAGTTCTCTCAAGCGCCTTGGTATTCTCTACCCAACCACCTGTGTCGGTTTGGGGTACGGTTCCTGGTTACCTGAAGCTTAGAAGCTTTTCTTGGAAGCATGGCATCAACCACTTCGTCATCTAAAAGATGACTCGTCATCAGCTCTCGGCCTTAGAATCCCGGATTTACCTAAGATTCCAGCCTACCACCTTAAACTTGGACAACCAACGCCAAGCTGGCCTAGCCTTCTCCGTCCCTCCATCGCAATAACCAGAAGTACAGGAATATTAACCTGTTTTCCATCGACTACGCTTTTCAGCCTCGCCTTAGGGACCGACTAACCCTGCGTCGATTAACGTTGCGCAGGAAACCTTGGTCTTTCGGCGTGGGTGTTTTTCACACCCATTGTCGTTACTCATGTCAGCATTCGCACTTCTGATACCTCCAGCAAGCTTCTCAACTCACCTTCACAGGCTTACAGAACGCTCCTCTACCGCATCATCCTAAGATGATACCCGTAGCTTCGGTGTATGGTTTGAGCCCCGTTACATCTTCCGCGCAGGCCGACTCGACTAGTGAGCTATTACGCTTTCTTTAAAGGGTGGCTGCTTCTAAGCCAACCTCCTAGCTGTCTAAGCCTTCCCACATCGTTTCCCACTTAACCATAACTTTGGGACCTTAGCTGACGGTCTGGGTTGTTTCCCTTTTCACGACGGACGTTAGCACCCGCCGTGTGTCTCCCATGCTCGGCACTTGTAGGTATTCGGAGTTTGCATCGGTTTGGTAAGTCGGGATGACCCCCTAGCCGAAACAGTGCTCTACCCCCTACAGTGATACATGAGGCGCTACCTAAATAGCTTTCGAGGAGAACCAGCTATCTCCGAGCTTGATTAGCCTTTCACTCCGATCCACAGGTCATCCGCTAACTTTTCAACGGTAGTCGGTTCGGTCCTCCAGTTAGTGTTACCCAACCTTCAACCTGCCCATGGATAGATCGCCCGGTTTCGGGTCTATTCCCAGCGACTAGACGCCCTATTAAGACTCGCTTTCGCTACGCCTCCCCTATTCGGTTAAGCTCGCCACTGAAAATAAGTCGCTGACCCATTATACAAAAGGTACGCAGTCACAGAACAAAGTCTGCTCCCACTGCTTGTACGCATACGGTTTCAGGATCTATTTCACTCCCCTCTCCGGGGTTCTTTTCGCCTTTCCCTCACGGTACTAGTTCACTATCGGTCAGTCAGTAGTATTTAGCCTTGGAGGATGGTCCCCCCATATTCAGACAAAGTTTCTCGTGCTCCGTCCTACTCGATTTCATGACCAAGAGATTTTCGCGTACAGGGCTATCACCCACTATGGCCGCACTTTCCAGAGCGTTCCGCTAATCTCAAAGCCACTTAAGGGCTAGTCCCCGTTCGCTCGCCACTACTAAGGGAATCTCGGTTGATTTCTTTTCCTCAGGGTACTTAGATGTTTCAGTTCCCCTGGTTCGCCTCTTGCACCTATGTATTCAGTACAAGATAACCATCTTATGATGGCTGGGTTCCCCCATTCAGACATCTCCGGATCAAAGTCTGTTTGCCGACTCCCCGAAGCTTTTCGCAGGCTACCACGTCTTTCATCGCCTCTGACTGCCAAGGCATCCACCGTATGCGCTTCTTCACTTGACCATATAACCCCAAGCAATCTGGTTATACTGTGAAGACGACATTCGCCGAAAATTCGATAATACTCAATTCAGAGTAACTCACAAATTTTACCTTAGCCTGATCCGTTACCAGTGAAAGTAACGTTCAGTCTATCTTTCTATCACATACCCAAATTTTTAAAGAACGATCTAATCAAAGACTAGAAATCAACATTCACCATCTTTCAATGGAATGCTCATTTCTAAGCTTTCATACGTCAGAAGCAGTAGTGGTGGAGCCAAACGGGATCGAACCGTTGACCTCCTGCGTGCAAGGCAGGCGCTCTCCCAGCTGAGCTATGGCCCCGTATTTCTACAGGCGTTTCCCACACAAAATTGGTGGGTCTGGGCAGATTCGAACTGCCGACCTCACCCTTATCAGGGGTGCGCTCTAACCAACTGAGCTACAGACCCAATTTCGGGCTGCTTCTTATCGTCTTCTTCAATGAATCAAGCAATTCGTGTGGGAGCTCATGGAGCAGCTGATGTCGTCGATTAAGGAGGTGATCCAGCCGCAGGTTCCCCTACGGCTACCTTGTTACGACTTCACCCCAGTCATGAATCACACCGTGGTAACCGTCCTCCCGAAGGTTAGACTAGCTACTTCTGGTGCAACCCACTCCCATGGTGTGACGGGCGGTGTGTACAAGGCCCGGGAACGTATTCACCGTGACATTCTGATTCACGATTACTAGCGATTCCGACTTCACGCAGTCGAGTTGCAGACTGCGATCCGGACTACGATCGGTTTTATGGGATTAGCTCCACCTCGCGGCTTGGCAACCCTTTGTACCGACCATTGTAGCACGTGTGTAGCCCAGGCCGTAAGGGCCATGATGACTTGACGTCATCCCCACCTTCCTCCGGTTTGTCACCGGCAGTCTCCTTAGAGTGCCCACCATTACGTGCTGGTAACTAAGGACAAGGGTTGCGCTCGTTACGGGACTTAACCCAACATCTCACGACACGAGCTGACGACAGCCATGCAGCACCTGTCTCAATGTTCCCGAAGGCACCAATCCATCTCTGGAAAGTTCATTGGATGTCAAGGCCTGGTAAGGTTCTTCGCGTTGCTTCGAATTAAACCACATGCTCCACCGCTTGTGCGGGCCCCCGTCAATTCATTTGAGTTTTAACCTTGCGGCCGTACTCCCCAGGCGGTCAACTTAATGCGTTAGCTGCGCCACTAAGAGCTCAAGGCTCCCAACGGCTAGTTGACATCGTTTACGGCGTGGACTACCAGGGTATCTAATCCTGTTTGCTCCCCACGCTTTCGCACCTCAGTGTCAGTATCAGTCCAGGTGGTCGCCTTCGCCACTGGTGTTCCTTCCTATATCTACGCATTTCACCGCTACACAGGAAATTCCACCACCCTCTACCATACTCTAGCTTGTCAGTTTTGAATGCAGTTCCCAGGTTGAGCCCGGGGATTTCACATCCAACTTAACAAACCACCTACGCGCGCTTTACGCCCAGTAATTCCGATTAACGCTTGCACCCTCTGTATTACCGCGGCTGCTGGCACAGAGTTAGCCGGTGCTTATTCTGTCGGTAACGTCAAAACACTAACGTATTAGGTTAATGCCCTTCCTCCCAACTTAAAGTGCTTTACAATCCGAAGACCTTCTTCACACACGCGGCATGGCTGGATCAGGCTTTCGCCCATTGTCCAATATTCCCCACTGCTGCCTCCCGTAGGAGTCTGGACCGTGTCTCAGTTCCAGTGTGACTGATCATCCTCTCAGACCAGTTACGGATCGTCGCCTTGGTGAGCCATTACCTCACCAACTAGCTAATCCGACCTAGGCTCATCTGATAGCGCAAGGCCCGAAGGTCCCCTGCTTTCTCCCGTAGGACGTATGCGGTATTAGCGTTCCTTTCGAAACGTTGTCCCCCACTACCAGGCAGATTCCTAGGCATTACTCACCCGTCCGCCGCTGAATTCAGGAGCAAGCTCCTGTCATCCGCTCGACTTGCATGTGTTAGGCCTGCCGCCAGCGTTCAATCTGAGCCATGATCAAACTCTTCAGTTCAAACATCTTTGGGTTTTTAAGAAACCCTAAACTCGGCTCAGCAATCGTTGGTTACATCTTTGATTTCTCGCGGAGTAACTTGTGATGCTGATAATCTTGTTGACTATCAGTCTGACTCCACAAGCACCCACACGAATTGCTTGATTCAGTTGTTAAAGAGCGGTTGGTTAAGATCTTTCGTCTCAACCGAGGCGCGCATTCTACAGCAGCCTCATTTGCTGTCAAGTGATTATTTTCAGAAGTTTTCGAAGAATTCTTCAACAACTTCAACCACTTGCGCTTCCGATCTCTCGTTAGCGGGAGGCGAATTCTACAGCGTTACTCGCTGTTGTCAACACCTCTTTTTCTCCGCTTTCGACCGAGAAGATCGAACCGTTAAAAGAGCCAAACATCACCGCTCTTTCAACTCCCTCCAGGCTTCGATGAACTGAAGCGACCCGCTCTCGAAACCTACTTAACTCATTGAATCTCAAGGAGTTTTCCGTTTCGACTGCGCCGGAAGTGGGGCGAATTATAGACGTCTGGAATCTGCCGTCAACCGCTATTTTCATAATTCTGTCATATCAGTCAAAAAAGCCCGAAAACGCAAAGGCCGACCTTAAAAGGTCGGCCTTCTGCATGCCCTTCTACTTATAAGCTAGGGAATGCGAACTGCGAAGCCTCATGGCTCGCACGCTGAGGCCAGCGCTGAGTGATCGCCTTGCGACGGGTATAGAAGCGCACGCCATCCGGGCCGTAAGCATGCAGGTCGCCGAACAGCGAACGCTTCCAGCCACCGAAGCTGTGATAAGCAACCGGCACCGGCAGAGGAACGTTGACGCCAACCATGCCGACTTCAATCTCATCACAGAACAGACGCGCCGCTTCACCATCACGGGTGAAGATGCAGGTGCCATTACCGTATTCGTGATCGTTGATCAGTTGCATGGCCTCTTCCAGGCTGTTGACGCGAACAACGCACAGCACCGGACCGAAGATCTCTTCTTTATAGATGCGCATCTCAGGGGTGACGTTGTCGAACAGGCAGCCACCCAAGAAGAAGCCTTCTTCATGGCCCGCCACGCTCAGACCACGACCGTCGACCACCAGAGTCGCGCCCGCCGCCACGCCGTCATCCACATAACCGCTGACTTTGTCGCGAGCCTGACCGGTAACCAGCGGCCCCATGTCCAGACCGCAGGAAGTGCCGGCACCGATTTTCAGCGCCTTGATCTGTGGAACCAGTTTGGCCACCAGCGCATCCGCCACTTGATCGCCCACACACACGGCTACCGAAATCGCCATGCAACGCTCACCGCAGGAACCGTAAGCCGCGCCCATCAGTGCGCTGACCGCGTTGTCCAGATCTGCATCCGGCATCAGCACCGCATGATTCTTCGCGCCGCCCAGTGCCTGAACGCGTTTGCCGCGCTTGGTGCCTTCGGCGTAGATGTATTCCGCAATCGGCGTCGAACCGACGAAGCTCAGCGCTTTGACTTCCGGCGCTTCGATCAACGCGTCTACCGCGGTCTTGTCACCGTGCACCACGCTCATTACGCCTTTTGGCAGGCCCGCTTCCAGCAGCAGCTGAGCGATCAGCAGCGTGGAGCTCGGATCACGCTCGGACGGTTTGAGGATAAAGCAGTTGCCGCAGACGATCGCCAGCGGGTACATCCACAGCGGCACCATGGCCGGGAAGTTGAACGGCGTGATACCGGCAACAATGCCCAGCGGCTGGAAGTCCGACCATGCGTCGATGTTCGGGCCGACGTTGCGGCTGTACTCGCCCTTGAGGATTTCCGGGGCGGCGCAGGCGAATTCGACGTTCTCGATACCGCGCTTCAGTTCACCGGCAGCGTCTTCCAGGGTCTTGCCGTGTTCTTCGCTGATCAATTGCGAGATGCGCGCTTCGTTCTGCTCCAGCAGTTGCTTGAAGCGGAACATCACCTGGGCACGCTTGGCCGGCGGCGTGTTGCGCCAGGCCGGGAACGCAGCCTTGGCGGCATCGATGGCTTTCTGGATGGTCTCGCGGGTGGCCAGTGGCAGTTTGTGGATCGCCTGGCCGGTAGCCGGGTTGAATACATCAACCGCGCGACCGTTCTCGGTCACCAGTTCACCATTGATCAAATGCGGGATAACGCTCATCGAAAACTCCTGAATTCTTGTCCGCGGATGCCCACGAGGGGCACCCGCCGTTTGTAGGTATATATAGAAGGAAAAATCAGTCGAGCTTGTTCAGCACTTCGCCGACCGCGTCGAACAGACGATCGAGGTCTTGCGGCTTGCTGTTGAAAGTTGGGCCAAACTGCAGGGTGTCGCCGCCGAAGCGCACGTAGAACCCTGCCTTCCACAGGGCCATGCCCGCTTCGAATGGACGCACGATGGCATCGCCATCACGACCGGCAATCTGAATCGCACCGGCCAGGCCGTAGTTGCGGATGTCGATGACGTTCTTCGAACCTTTCAGACCGTGCAACGCATTTTCGAAATGCGGCGCGACTTCGGCGACGCTTTGCACCAGGTTTTCCTTTTGCAGCAGATCCAGCGATGCCAGGCCAGCAGCGCACGCCACCGGGTGCGCCGAGTAGGTGTAGCCGTGCGGGAATTCCACGGCGTATTCCGGGGTCGCCTGGTTCATGAAGGTCTGATAGATCTCGGAACTGGCAATCACCGCGCCCATCGGGATCGCGCCGTTGGTGATTTGTTTGGCGATGCACATCAGGTCCGGGGTGACGCCAAAGCTGTCGGCACCAAACATCGAACCGGTGCGGCCGAAACCGGTGATCACTTCGTCGAACACCAGCAGGATGTTGTGCTGATCACAGATTTCACGCAGACGTTTCAGGTAACCCTGCGGTGGCACCAACACACCTGCGGAACCGGCCATCGGCTCAACGAACACCGCGGCGATGTTCGACGCGTCGTGCAGTTCGATCAGCTTCAGCAACTCATCGGCCAAGGCGATACCGCCCTGCTCCGGCATGCCACGGGAGAAAGCATTGCTCGCCAGCAGCGTGTGCGGCAGGTGATCGACGTCCATCATCGACTGACCGAACAGCTTGCGGTTGCCGTTGACGCCGCCGAGGCTGGTGCCGGCGATGTTTACGCCGTGATAACCCCGGGCACGACCGATCATTTTGGTCTTGGTCGCCTGACCTTTCAGACGCCAGTAGGCACGGACCATTTTCACCGCCGTGTCGGCGCACTCGGAGCCGGAGTCGGTGAAGAACACGTGGTTCAGGTTGCCTGGGGTCAGGTCAGTGATTTTTTCGGCCAGTTGAAAGGACAACGGATGGCCGTACTGGAAACCCGGCGAGTAATCGAGGGTGCCCAGTTGTTTCGAAACCGCTTCCTGAATTTCCTTGCGGGTATGCCCGGCGCCGCAGGTCCACAGACCCGACAGCGAGTCGTACACCTTGCGGCCTTTGTCATCGATGAGCCAACTGCCTTCGGCACCAACGATCAGTCGCGGATCGCGCTGGAAGTTACGGTTGGCGGTGTACGGCATCCAGTGCGCGTCCAGCTTCAATTGGCTGGCCAGTGGCGACGGAGCGTTTTCGGGCATGTTCATCGGGCAAAACCTCGCAGGGCTTAAGCTTCAGGGAGATAAAAGTCGTTGTTGCAGCTAAATTGCCACGCGGATAAAGTCGGTGAAATCCAACTCTTCTAACCTTCAGTTAGACCATCACTAAACTTTGAGCGATTAAACATGAGCAGCCGCCGTCCCGATCCGCTGGCCCAGGTCAGTGACTTTGATATTCGCCTGCTGCGGATCTTTCGCAGCGTGGTGGAATCCGGCGGCTTCTCGGCAGCGGAAACCGTGCTCGGCATCGGGCGCTCGGCAATCAGCCAGCAAATGAGCGATCTGGAGCAACGCCTCGGTTTACGTTTATGTCAGCGTGGCCGCGCTGGATTCTCGCTGACCGAAGAAGGTCGCGAGGTCTATCAATCAGCCCTGCAGCTATTGAGTGCGCTGGAAAGTTTTCGCACCGAGGTCAATGGCCTGCACCAACACTTGCGTGGCGAACTGATCATCGGCCTGACCGATAATCTGGTCACCCTGCCCCACATGCGCATCACTCACGCCCTCGCCCAATTGAAGGAGCGCGGGCCGGATGTGCAAATCCAGATCCGCATGATTGCGCCGAATGAAGTCGAACAAGGCGTGCTGGACGGTCGCCTGCATGTCGGCGTAGTGCCGCAGGCCAGTGCGCTGTCGGGCCTGGAGTATCAGCCGCTGTACAGCGAGCGTTCGCTACTTTATTGCGCGGTCGGTCATCCACTGTTTTATGTCGATGACAAACAACTCGATGACGAACGCCTAAATAGTCAGGACGCCATTGCCCCAACGTTTCGTTTGCCGGCGGAAATCCAGGCGCACTATCAAGCGCTCAACTGCACCGCCAGCGCTTCCGACCGTGAGGGCATGGCGTTTCTGATTCTGACCGGGCGCTACATTGGTTATCTGCCGGATCATTACGCCAGCCTTTGGGTACAGCAAGGGCGTTTACGCGCACTCAAGGCCGATACACGTTTTTATGATTTGAGTCTGGCATCGGTCACGCGCAAGGGCCGGCGCCCTCATTTGGTGCTGGAAAGCTTTCTGGAGAGTCTGGCGGCAACACGTTGAAAACCAACAAACGCCCAGCCACGTTAGGCCCTAGAGACAAAATTAACCAATAACCTGAGCAAGTGGACAGCTTTTTGCAAAGCAGGATCAATCCCGATCCTTCAACAAGAAGCCCAACGCCATGCAGCCAGATTCTGAACCGTCCAGCGACTTGATCTACGGCCTCAACGACCGCCCCAAACCGCTGGCCGCGACCCTTGCCGCCCTGCAACACGTGCTCGCCAGTTTCGTCGGCATCATCACCCCGCCGCTGGTGATCGGCTCGGCGCTCGGGCTGACCGCGCATTTGCCTTACCTGATCAGCATGGCGCTGATGGTGTCCGGGGTCGGCACGTTTATTCAGGCACGCCGCCCGTTCGGGATTGGCGCAGGGATGATCTGCCTGCAAGGCACCAGTTTCGCCTTTCTCGGCGCGGTGCTGTCGGCCGGGTTTCTGGTCAAGCAGCGCGGCGGCAGTCCGGAAGACATTCTGGCGATGATCTTTGGCGTGTGCTTCTTCGGCGCGATTGTGCAGATCGTGCTCAGCCGTTTCATTGGTCAATTGCGCAGGGTGGTCACGCCGCTGGTGACCGGGATTGTCATCACGCTGATCGGCATCAGCCTGATCAAGGTCGGCATCACCGATCTCGGCGGTGGCTTCAATGCCCCGGACTTCGGCGCGCCGGGCAATCTGGCGCTGGGCGTGTTCGTGTTGCTGACGATCATTTTGCTCAACCGCTCGAACACGCCTTGGGTGCGGTTGTCGGCAATCATCATCGGCTTGGTGCTCGGCAGCCTGGCGGCGTGGTTCAGTGGGAAACTGGTCCCGCAGCCTTTGCCTGACTTGCCGCTGGTGAGTTTTCCTACACCGTTCAAGTTCGGATTCAGTTTTGACTGGACCGCGTTCCTGCCGGTCGCGCTGATCTATCTGATCAGCACCATCGAAACCGTCGGTGACCTCACCGCCAATTGCATGCTCGCCCGCCAACCCATCAGCGGCCCTTCTTATATAAGCCGCTTGCGCGGTGGGGTGCTGGGTGATGGCGTGAGCTGCATGATCGCCGCAACGTTCAGCGCCTTCCCCAACACCACGTTTGCGCAGAACAACGGCGTGATCCAGTTGACCGGCGTTGCCAGCCGTTACGTTGGCCTATACATCGGCGCGATTCTGTTTTGTCTCGGCCTGTTTCCAATGATCGGTGCAGTGCTGCAACAGATCCCTAAACCAGTACTCGGCGGCGCCACTCTGGTGATGTTCGGTGCCGTCGCCGCTGCGGGTGTGCGCATCCTCGCGCAATCGCCGCTGGATCGGCGCAGCATGCTGATCATCGCCACGTCGTTCGGCGTCGGCCTGGGCATCGCCGCGCAACCGAACCTGCTGCACCTGCTACCGAAACTGGTGCAAAACCTGTTCGACTCGGCGATTACCAGCGGCGGGCTGACGGCAATCATCCTTTGTCTGCTGCTGCCGGAAGCAAAACCAGCCCCCACTGAAGTACATGCGCCGCTGAACAAGATCGAACAGGCGTAACGGTTTTATCGTTTCAGGACTTGTCGGATACGTGTGGGTGCGCTATCAACGCAACTGGTTGCACCCACAGACAAACCCGGAAGTGCCTATGACCTTTGAAGTCCCCGCTCACGGCGGCAAGCCCGCCAGCCGCATTCGTCAGAAGAACGAAGAGACCATTCTCAAAGCCGCCGAAGACGAGTTCGCCCGTCACGGGTACAAAGGCACCAGCATGAACACCATCGCGCAGAATGCCGGGTTGCCCAAGGCGAACCTGCATTACTACTTCACCAACAAGTTGGGGCTGTACGTAGCGGTGCTGAGCAACATCATCGAGTTGTGGGACAGCACCTTCAACACTCTCACCGCCGAAGACGATCCGGCTGAAGCGCTGACCCGTTACATCCGCGCCAAAATGGAATTCTCCCGTCGCCAGCCACAAGCCTCGCGAATCTTTGCGATGGAAGTGATCAGTGGCGGCGAATGTCTGAGCGAATATTTCAACCAGGATTACCGCGCTTGGTTCCAGGGCCGCGCGGCGGTGTTTCAGGCGTGGATCGATGCCGGCAAAATGGACCCGGTGGATCCGGTGCACCTGATCTTCCTGTTGTGGGGCAGCACCCAGCATTACGCCGACTTCGCCACGCAGATCTGCCGCGTCAGCGGGCGCAGCAAGTTGACCAAGCAGGACATGGAAGACGCCGGCAACAACCTGATCCGCATCATTCTCAAAGGCTGCGGCCTCACTCCTTCTCTATAAGACGTTTATGCCTTTCACCCTCAGCGGTTTTTGCGAGTACCGCGAAGAGATTCGCAAAAGCCGCTTTATCACCTTCGCTGCACCGATCAGCAGTCCCGCTGACGCACAGGCGTTCTTCGAACAGCACAGCGACTTGAACGCCTCGCACAATTGCTGGGCTTGGAAACTCGGCGATCAATATCGCAGCAATGACGACGGCGAACCGGGCGGCACGGCCGGGAGACCGATTCTGGCGGCGATTGAAGCGCAGGATTGCGATCAGGTCGCGGTGCTGGTGATCCGCTGGTACGGCGGCATTCAACTTGGCACTGGTGGATTGGCCCGGGCCTATGGCGGCGGAGCGAACAAGTGCCTGCAAACGGCGGCGAAAGTCGAGTTGATCAGCCGGGTGCCGTTGAGTTGTGCCTGTGGTTTTGCCGAGTTGGCGCTGGTGAAGTTGCGGGTGGCGGATCTGGGTGGGTTGATTGTCGAAGAAAACTTCACGGCAAACGGCGTTGAGTTGAAGTTAGCTGTGGGGGAAGCGCAGATCGAGGTCTTGCAAACGCAGCTAGCCGATTTGAGTCGTGGGCGGATTTTGCTTCAACGATAAAAGATCAAAAGATCGTCCGATCGCGGCCCGAGCGTTCCGCAGGTCCTACACTTGAAATGCATTCCCCTGTAGGAGCTGCCGAAGGCTGCGATCTTTTAGGGCATCACCCTTTTCCGTTATTACCCGGACTTGCCCACATCGGCTGTGCACCCGGCTGTGGATAACCTGAGCACATCCCGCTGTAACCCTTCTGTCATGCGGCTTTGCGCGATTTGTTCACTTTTCGTTCAATTCCCCCGACCAAATGCAAATCCCACGCAAAAACAATCAGTTATCTTGGTTTATCACCATTAGAAGAAAGCACCGCGGTGCTTATGCCCGGGATTTCAGCTTGCGCACAATAACTGTGGAACAACCTGTGGATAACCCGTTCATGGCTGTCGCAGTCGCCGATGCTGTATAGCTCCAATGGGTTTGCTCGTTTTTTGATCAATTACCGACGAGCAAAACTGGAGCCTGATCATCAGCTTTGCTCTCAATTGGTGCTTGGCATCATCGGGATTTGACCTCGCCAGCTCTGCACCAAATGCTGGGAGGCGATGCGTGGCGGACTTCCTGACTCAATGGCCAGGAAATTGCTTTATCCACAGGCACAACTCCAAGCAAGTCGAGCCTGTCATGTCCATCGCCCCCCCTGTCCCGCGCCTGCAACTGCGCCATATCAGCAAACGCTACCCCGGATGTCTGGCCAATGACGCCATTGATCTGAGCATTGCGCCTGGTGAAATCCATGCGCTGCTCGGTGAGAACGGCGCAGGCAAAAGCACGCTGATGAAGATCATCTACGGCGTCACTCAGGCCGACGCGGGCGAGATGCTCTGGCAAGGACAGCGCGTGAACATGCGCAATCCGGCCCAGGCGCGACAGCTGGGGATCGGCATGGTCTTCCAACATTTCTCGCTGTTCGAAACTCTGACCGTGGCGCAGAACATTGCCTTGGCAATGGGTGCGGCAGCGGGCACACCGAAACAGCTTGAGCCAAAGATTCGCGAAGTCTCGCGGCGCTACGGCATGGCGCTGGAGCCTGAGCGACTTGTCCACAGCCTGTCGATCGGCGAGCGGCAACGGGTGGAAATCATTCGCTGCCTGATGCAGGACATCCGGCTGCTGATCCTCGACGAACCGACTTCAGTGCTGACGCCGCAGGAGGCCGACGATTTGTTCATCACCCTGCGCCGTCTCGCCGCCGAGGGTTGCAGCATTTTGTTTATCAGCCACAAGCTCGGTGAGGTTCGCGCCTTGTGCCACAGCGCCACGGTCTTGCGCGGCGGGCGGGTAGCCGGGCATTGCGTACCGGCCGAATGCTCGGATCAACAGTTGGCGCAGATGATGGTGGGCGAAGCGGCGGCGTTGATTGGCGACTATCCAAAGGCCAGCGGTGGCGCGGTGTTTTTGCAGGTCAGCGGTTTGAGCTGGCATAACCCGGACCCGTTTGGCTGCTCACTGACAGGTATCGACTTGCAGGTGCGCAGCGGTGAAATCGTTGGCATCGCCGGAGTCGCGGGCAATGGCCAGGATGAACTGCTTGCCCTGCTCAGTGGCGAGCAAACGCTGCCACGGGCCGAAGTCGAAAAGATTCGTTTCGGTCATCAGGCCGTTGCTGATTTACGCCCCGATGCACGACGCAAACTCGGTCTGGCTTTCGTCCCGGCCGAGCGTCTCGGCCATGGTGCGGTGCCGGAGCTGAGTCTGGCCGACAACGCGCTGCTGACAGCCTTCCAACAAGGGCTGGTGAGCAACGGTTTGATCGAACGCGGCAAAGTCGAAGCCCTCGCCCAGCAAATCATTCAACGCTTTGGGGTAAAAACGCCGAATACGCAAACCCCCGCCCGCAGCCTGTCCGGCGGCAATCTGCAGAAATTCATCCTCGGCCGGGAAATCCTCCAGCAACCGAAACTGCTGATCGCCGCGCACCCGACCTGGGGCGTGGACGTCGGCGCCGCCGCGACCATCCACCGCGCGTTGATCGCCTTGCGCGACGCCGGCGCGGCGATTCTGGTGATTTCCGAAGACCTCGATGAACTGTTCCAGATCAGCGACCGCCTCGGCGCCTTGTGTGGCGGCAAGCTGTCGGCGCTGCAAAACACCACGGACACGCAACTGAGCGACGTCGGCGGATGGATGGCCGGTCAGTTCGATGCCCCTCAACAACACGCCACGGTTTAACGGAGTTTCAAACATGCTGCTTTCCCTCGAACCCCGTGGCCAGCAATCACGCCTGATGCTCTGGTGCTCACCGCTGTTGGCGGCGGCGCTGACGCTCGGCTGCGGTTCGCTGCTGTTCATCGCCCTCGGTCATGATCCGCTGCAAACCTTGCACACGCTGCTGATCGCGCCGGTCAGCGACTTGTACGGCGTTTCGGAATTACTGGTCAAAGCCCTGCCGATTCTGCTCTGCGCGCAGGGACTGGCGGTGGCCTACCAAGCGCGAATCTGGAACATCGGCGCCGAAGGTCAATTGCTGCTGGGCGCACTCGCCGGCAGTGCCTTGGCGGTCAACATCATCGACATGCAAAGCCGTTGGGCGCTGGTGCTGATTCTGCTGACCGGCACCCTCGCCGGCGCCGCATGGGCCGGGCTCACCGCATGGCTGCGCACACGTTTCAACGCCAACGAAATCCTCACCAGCATCATGCTCAATTACATCGCGCTGAACCTGCTGCTGTTCTGCGTACATGGGCCGCTGAAGGATCCCGCCGGTTTCAATTTTCCCGAGTCGGCGATGTTCGGCGACGCCAGCCGTTTGCCGCTGTTGCTGGAGGATGGCCGCGTGCATGCCGGGGTGTATTTCGCCCTGCTCGCGCTGGTCGCGGTGTGGGTGTTGTTGCAGAAGAGTTTTATCGGTTTCCAGATCAAAGTGCTCGGGCTCGACAAGCGTGCGGCAGGGTTCGTCGGCTTTCGCGAGAAGCGTTTGATCTGGCTTGCCCTGTTGATCAGCGGCGGGTTGGCGGGGCTTGCCGGGGTCTGCGAAGTCACCGGCCCGATCGGCCAATTGGTGCCGCAAGTGTCACCGGGTTATGGCTACGCGGCGATCACCGTGGCGTTTCTCGGGCGGCTCAACCCCATCGGAATTCTGTTCGCAAGTTTGCTGATGGCGCTGCTGTACATCGGTGGCGAGAACGCGCAGATGAGCCTCAATCTGCCGCAAGCGATCACGCAACTGTTTCAGGGAATGATGCTGTTTTTCCTGCTCGCCAGTGATGTGCTGATTCTCTATCGACCACGCCTGAATCTGCGCTGGGCACGGCGCACACAGACCCCCACCGTAACCGCCGGAGCGCTGTGATGGATATCGATCTGCTGAGCAATATTTTCTTCGCGATGGTGCGTTGCGGCACGCCGCTGCTGTTGGTGGCGCTGGGTGAACTGATCTGCGAGAAGAGCGGCGTGCTCAACCTTGGGCAGGAAGGGATGATGCTGTTTGGTGCGGTGATCGGTTTTATCGTCGCGCTCAATAGCGGCAACCTGTGGCTCGGCGTATTGCTGGCGATGCTCGCCGGGATGTTGCTGTCGTCGCTGTTTGCTTTGGTGGCGCTGGTGTTCAACGCCAATCAGGTGGCGACCGGCTTGGCCCTGACGATTTTTGGCGTGGGGTTGTCGACTTTCGTGGGGGCGGCGTGGGTCGGCAAACCATTGGCTGGATTCGAGCCGTTGGCGATTCCGTATCTGAGTGAAATTCCGCTGATCGGGCGAATGCTGTTCGCGCAGGATCTGCTGGTGTATCTGTCGTTTGCGCTGTTTGCGCTGGTGGCGTGGGTGATCATCAAAAGCCGTGTCGGGCTGATCATTCAAGCGGTCGGCGAAAACCCGGATGCGGCCAGTGCGATGGGCTTGCCGGTGTTGACCGTGCGCACCCTGGCGGTGCTTTTCGGCGGCGCGATGGCCGGGCTGGCCGGGGCGTATCTGTCGCTGGCGTATACGCCGATGTGGGCGGAAAACATGACGGCCGGGCGTGGCTGGATTGCCTTGGCGCTGGTGGTGTTTGCCAGTTGGCGGGTGTGGCGGTTGTTGCTGGGCGCCTATCTGTTCGGCCTCGCCAGCATCCTGCACCTGGTGGCGCAGGGGTTGGGGCTGGCGATTCCGTCTAGTCTTCTGGCGATGCTGCCGTACGTGGCGACGATTGTGGTGCTGGTGTTGTTGTCGCGCGATGCGCTGCGCACACGGTTGTATGCGCCGGTGTCGTTGGGGCAGCCTTGGCAGGCGGGGCATTAATGTGGTGATTTCACGGGCCTCATCGCTGGCAAGCCAGCTCCCACAGGGATCTCGGGTGTGAATGCGTTCTGGATTACACCACCGGAACCTGTGGGAGCTGGCTTGCCAGCGATGGGGCCCGAACAGGCAACACCTGAGCGATGCCCCACGCCAGTTCGAAGACGAGGAAAATCAGCAAAATCGAACTGGCGCCATGGACCAGGGCATACCCCTGCCAAGCCGCAAACAGAAACCGCGCCACCGCGTCATAACGTCCATAAAGCGCCTGCGGATCACGAATCCGCAGCACCGCCCACACACAAACCACCGAACCCAACATATTCGCCATCAACATGTGCATCGGCGCGAACGCCGGCAACTCACCCGGCAAATCCATCGTCTGACTCAGCGCCGCCAAAACCCCATGCAAAAAAGCAAAACTCCACGGCGTCACAAACGCCGCCGTGACGATCAGGTCGTACCAGGCGCTGCCGCGCACCACGTTTCGATATTGTGTTGAAGTCCACATCGTCCATGCTCCAGAAATTTGAGGAGCAACCACGTTAAAGCCTGGAGTATGCTCCAGGGTCAAGCCCTCTTCAGAGCATCACAAATGCGCATCGGTGAATTGGCACAGGCCAGCGCAGTCAGTCGCGACACGCTGCGTTTCTATGAGCAACGCGGATTGATCGCGGCGCAACGCAGTGCCAATGGTTATCGCGACTACCCGCCGGAAATGCTGCAACTGGTGCTCTACATCAAGACGGCGCAGCGCCTGGGTTTTACCCTCGGCGAGATCGGCGACAGCGTTGCCGCACTGTGGAACGCGCCCGATCCGAAAAACGCTGTGGCGCAATTGCTGCGCGACAAGCTGCTACTGATTGAAACCCGCATGAGCGAACTCGACGCGCTACGGCATGAGTTGCAACTACGGCTCGGTCAGGCGTGTCCATTGAATCCTGAACTTTGACTTTCAAGGAACCCATCATGTCCCAGGCAAAAAACGCACTGATCATCGGCGCCTCCCGAGGCTTGGGCCTCGGGTTGGTGAAGACCCTGCTGGGCGACGGCTGGCAAGTGACCGCCACCGTGCGCAATCCCTCGAACGCCGAGGCGCTGCAAGCGCTGGGCAACGTGCGGATCGAGAAGCTCGACATGGATGACCAGCAGGCGGTGATCGCCTTGAACCAACAGTTGAAGGGCGAAACTTTCGACCTGCTGTTCGTCAATGCCGGGGTCAAAGGCCCGGCCGTACAGACCCCGGGCGGCGCGACCCTGGCGGAAGTCGGTCAGCTGTTTTTCACCAACGCGGTGGCGCCGATCAATCTGGCGCAACGCTTTGCCGGACAGATCCGCGATGGCAGCGGCGTGCTGGCGTTCATGAGTTCGGTACTCGGCAGCGTGACCATGCCGGATGCGCCGGAACTGGCGCTGTACAAGGCGAGCAAGGCTGCGCTGAACTCGATGACCAACAGTTTTGTCACGCAATTGGGCGAGCAAAAACTGACCGTACTGTCGCTGCATCCGGGTTGGGTGAAGACCGACATGGGCGGTGAAGGGGCTGACCTTGATGTGGACACCAGCACACGCGGTCTGATTGATCAGGTGAATGCGTTTACCGGCAAGGGCGGACATCACTTTATCAACTACAAGGGTGAAACAATTCCCTGGTAATTGATGATCCCCTGTAGGAGCTGCCGAAGGCTGCGATCTTTTGATTTTTTTAAGATCAAAAGATCGTCCGATCGCGGCCCGAGCCTTCGGCAGCTCCTACAGGGGTTGTGTATTTTGGTGATGTTGTCCTGTCGGGTGGGGCTTGCCCGGCGCAACGATTTGTTTGAAACTGCGCACCTCGTCCGTCGCGGCGAACCTGGATCAGCAGACAGGGCAACACTGAGCTGGCAACCCTGAACCCACTTTCAGAGGAGCCGGCGACAATGCCTGCGACCCGTACCTGGTTAAAAAACCCCCTCGCCATTTTCACCTCCAACGAGCTCGATGCCCGTGGCGGTCTGGTGCTGCAAGACGGCGTGATCGTCGAAGTGCTTGCTGCCGGTCAACAGCCGTCAGCGCCGTGCAATGAAGTGTTCGATGCTCGCGAGCATGTGATCCTGCCGGGCCTGATCAACACCCACCATCACTTCTATCAAACCCTGACACGCGCCTGGGCGCCGGTGGTCAATCAGCCGTTGTTCCCGTGGCTGAAAACCCTGTACCCGGTGTGGGCACGGCTGACGCCGGAAAAACTCGCCCTCGCCACCAAAGTCGCGTTGGCCGAGTTGCTGCTGTCGGGTTGCACCACCGCTGCCGACCATCATTATCTGTTTCCGGACGGTCTGGAAAACGCCATCGACGTGCAAGTCGAAACCGTGCGAGAACTGGGCATGCGCGCCATGCTCACCCGTGGCTCGATGAGCCTCGGCGAGAAGGACGGCGGCCTGCCGCCGCAGCAGACCGTGCAGGAAGGCCAGGTGATTCTCGACGACAGTCAGCGCCTGATCCACGAGTACCACGAGCGTGGCGACGGTGCGCAAATCCAGATCGCTCTGGCACCGTGCTCGCCTTTTTCGGTGACGCCGGAAATCATGTCGGCCAGCGCCGAACTGGCGAACAAACTCGACGTGCGCCTGCACACGCACCTGGCCGAAACCCTCGACGAAGAGGATTTCTGCCTGCAGCGTTTCGGCCTGCGCACCGTGGATTATCTGGACAGCGTCGGCTGGCTCGGCCCGCGCACCTGGCTGGCCCACGGCATCCACTTCAACCCGGACGAAATCGCCCGCCTCGGTCAGGCCGGCACTGGCATCTGTCATTGCCCAAGCTCGAACATGCGTCTGGCCTCGGGCATTTGCCCAAGCATTGATTTGACCGACGCCGGTGCGCTGTTCGGTCTGGGCGTGGATGGCTCGGCGTCCAACGATGCATCGAACATGATCCTCGAAGCGCGTCAGGCGCTGTACATCCAGCGCCTGCGTTACGGCGCCGAGAAGATCACCCCGGAGCGCGTGCTGGGCTGGGCGACCAAGGGCTCGGCGAGTCTGTTGGATCGTACCGACATTGGTGAACTGGCGGTGGGCAAACAGGCGGATCTGGCGTTGTTCAAGCTCGATGAACTGCGCTTCTCTGGCAGCCACGATCCGATTTCGGCGCTGCTGCTGTGCGGCGCAGACCGGGCGGATCGGGTGATGATTGGCGGCAAGTGGCGCGTGGTTGATGGCCAGGTCGAAGGGCTGGATCTGAAAGGCCTGATCGCCGATCACAGCCAGGCTGCTCGCCAGTTGATCGCCGGCACCTGATTCACCGCGATCCCCTGTAGGAGCTGCCGCAGGCTGCGATCTTTTGATTGTGTTTTGAAAAACGAGATCAAAAGATCGTCCGATCGCGGCCCGAGCCTTCGGCAGCTCCTACAGGGGGGGGTGTGGCGGGCTTAAAGGCCCAGCAGGGACAGCATGATGAAGGTCGCAAACAACACAAAGTGCGTCATGCCTTCAATAGCATTGGTCTCGCCGTCATTGAGATTGATCGCGCTGACGATCAATGTGAGAAAGATCATCACCGTCTGCACCGGGGTCATTGCCATCTGAAATGGCTGACCGGTATACAGCGCCATCGCTTCCATCACCGGCACGGTGAGGATCACCGTCGACAGTGACGCACCCATCGCAATATTGACCACCGACTGCATGCGATTGGCCAGCGCCGCACGCAACGCGGTCAAAATCTCCGGCGCCGCCGAAATCGCCGCCACCAGAATCGCCGTGATCACTGGAGGAGCGCCCGTCCCTTCCAGGCCCAGATCGAGGGTCTTGGACATCACCTCGGCCAATGCGCCGATCACCACAATGCCGAACACCAGAATGCCGATCGACAGGCCGATGCCCGGTGCTTTCGCCTGCGCGTCCTGCGGTTCTTTCTTGCGACGTTTGTCCGGGTAGCTGTAGCTGAAAAAGTAACTGTGCGGGCCGACCTGCATGCGCAAAAACAGCGCGTAAAGCACCACCATTGCACCGATGGTGAACGCCGAATATATCTTCCAGTTGGCCTCGGGAATGAACTCCGGCACCACCATCGACACGCCCATCGCGGTGAGGATCATCACGCTGTAGCTGCGCGCCGAATCGTCGTTGTAGGACTGCTCGCCATGCTTGATCCCGCCCATCAGCGCTGCCAGGCCGAGGATGCCGTTGATGTCGAGCATTACTGCCGAATAAATCGTGTCGCGCACCAGCGTGGGCGACGCTTCGTTGCTCATCATGATCGCCAGAATCACCACTTCCACCAGCACGGCGGCCAGCGTGAGGATCATCGTGCCGTATGGGTCGCCGACCTTTTCGGCGAGCAATTCGGCGTGATGGGCGACGCGCATCGAAGCGGCGACGATGAACGCGATCAGCACCAGACCGGCAGTCAGCGCGACGATCTGGCCGCTGTGCAGCATCCAGTGTTCCAACGGATAAGCGACGACTGCGGCGAGCAGGGCCAGCAGCAGAAAGCTTTCTTGCTTGAGGATTGAGAGCATGGCGGGCCTTTTTTGCCAAAGATTCGAATGAGCTACTGACTACGGCGCGGCGCTAACGTTTCGTTACACATTAGCGCACCAGCCGAAAGCAGCCGTTTCAACCGATGCACTTTTATTGGCCTCACCGGCCCCATCGCGAGCAGGCTCACTCCTACAGGGGAACGCTATTACCTGTAGGAGTGAGCCTGCTCGCGATAGCCTTCATGCGATTCCGGACGGGTTTGTTGTCCTGTTGGTCAGCAATTTGCATTGCCCCTGACCACACACAACAAAATGGAGCTCCAATTCATGCAAATACGTCCGCTGCACAAACTGCTGTGCGCCGCCATTGGTCTGGGGATAAGTCTGAGCGCCAGCGCTGCCGATCCGCTGAAGGTCGGTTTCGTCTACATCGGCCCGATCGGTGACCACGGCTGGACGTATCAGCATGAACAGGGGCGCAAGGCGCTGGCGGAGAAGTTCGGCGCGCAGATCACCACCAACTACGTGGAGAACGTCGCCGAAGGTGCCGATGCCGAGCGGGTGATCCGCAACATGGCGAAGGACAAGTACGACCTGATCTTCACCACGTCCTTCGGCTACATGAACCCGACGCTGAAAGTCGCCAAACAATTTCCCAAGGTGACCTTCGAGCACGCCACCGGCTACAAGCAGGACAAGAACCTCGGCACCTATCTGGCGCGCACCTACGAGGGCCGTTACGTCGGCGGCTTCCTCGCGGCGAAGATGACCAAGACCAAAAAGATCGGCTACGTCGCCTCCTTCCCGATCCCGGAAGTGATCCGCGACATCAACGCCATTCAACTGGCCCTGAACAAGTACAACCCCGGCACCGAGATCAAAGTGGTGTGGGTCAACTCGTGGTTCGATCCGGGCAAGGAAGCCGATGCCGCCAACGCGCTGATCGATCAGGGTGTCGACGTGGTATTCCAGCACACCGACAGCCCGGCTCCGATTCAGGCTGCCGAACGCCGCGGTGTCTACGCGGTGGGTTACGCCTCCGACATGGCCCACTTCGGGCCGAAAGCGGTGCTGACCTCGATCGTCAACGACTGGGCGCCGCATTACATTCAGGCGACTCAAAGCGTGATCGATCACAGCTGGAAGTCTCAGGATTACTGGGGCGGGCTGAAGGAAGGCACGGTTGAACTGCCGATCAGCGACCTGGTGCCAGCACCGGTCAAAGCCGAGGCCGAGCAGATCATTGCCGATATCAAGAGCGGTGCGTTGCAGCCGTTTACCGGGCCGATCAAGGATCAGGCCGGGGTCGAGAAAATCCCCGCGGGTGTGAGTGCGACCACGGCGGAACTGGCGTCGATGAACTATTACGTGGAAGGCCTGAAGGCTGAGATGCCGAAGTAATCCTCAGCGCCCCCCCCTGTAGGAGTGAGCCTGCTCGCGATAGCGGTGTGTCAGATACAAATGTGTCGAATGACGCACCGCCATCGCGAGCAGGCTCACTCCTACAATTGATCTTCAGCGTATTCAAGGATTGTGCATGAACAGTCTTCCGATCATCGACATCGCCCCGCTCTACACCGACAACCAAAACGCCTGGCCCGCCGTTGCTGAGCAAATCGACCACGCTTGCCGCGAGTGGGGTTTCTTCTACATCAAAGGTCATCCGATCACAGCCCAGCGCATCGACGCGCTGCTCGATCATGCGCAGCGTTTTTTCGATCTGCCGGCGGCAGAGAAGCTCAAGATCGACATCACCCAGACCCGCCACCATCGCGGCTACGGCGCCATCGCCACCGAACAGCTCGACCCGAACAAACCCAGCGACCTCAAAGAAACCTTTGACATGGGCCTGCACCTGTCGGCGGACCATCCCGAAGTGCTGGCGGAAAAACCCTTGCGCGGGCCCAACCGCCATCCGGTAATTCCCGGTTGGGAGGCGCTGATGGAACAACACTACCTGGACATGCAGGCCCTCGCGCAAACGCTGCTTCGCGCCATGACCCTTGCCCTGGACATCGAACGCGACTTCTTCGACAAGCGCTTTCTTGAGCCCGTGAGTGTGCTGCGCATGATCCACTACCCGCCGCGTCACACCGCCAGTTCCGCCGAGCAGCAAGGCGCCGGTGCGCACACCGATTACGGCTGCATCACCCTGCTCTATCAGGACAGCGCCGGCGGCTTGCAAGTGAAGAACGTCAAAGGCGAGTGGATCGACGCTCCACCGATTGACGGGACGTTTGTGGTCAATCTCGGCGACATGATGGCGCGCTGGAGCAATGACCGATATCGCTCGACACCGCACCGGGTGATCAGCCCGCTCGGGGTGGATCGCTACTCGATGCCGTTCTTTGCCGAGCCTCACCCGGACACCCGTATCGAGTGCCTGCCCGGTTGCCAGAGCGCAGAACACCCGGCGAAATATCCGACGACCACTTGTGCTGAATTCCTGCTGTCGCGCTTCGCCGATACCTACGCTTATCGACGGGAACAGGAAGCGGTGTGACGGATCGCTTGGTCAGGTTTTGCCAATTATTTCAGCAAGCATCTGTAGAATGCCGTCATTGCACCTGATGAGAAAAGAATATGTACGACTGGCTCAACGCCCTGCCCAAGGCCGAACTGCACCTGCATCTGGAAGGCTCGCTGGAGCCTGAGTTGCTGTTCGCTTTGGCCGAACGCAACAAGATCGCCCTGCCGTGGAACGACGTCGAAACCCTGCGCAAGGCTTACGCCTTCAACAATCTGCAGGAATTCCTCGACCTGTATTACCAAGGCGCCGATGTGCTGCGCACCTCGCAGGACTTCTACGACCTGACCTGGGCCTACCTGCTGCGCTGCAAGGCGCAGAACGTGATTCACACCGAACCGTTCTTCGACCCGCAGACCCACACCGACCGTGGCATCCCGTTCGAAGTGGTGCTCAACGGCATCGCCGCCGCGTTGAAGGATGGCGAGCAGCAACTGGGCATCACCAGCGGTTTGATCCTCAGCTTCCTGCGCCACTTGAGCGAAGAAGAAGCCGAGAAAACCCTCGATCAGGCGCTGCCGTTCCGTGACGCGTTTGTTGCCGTAGGCCTGGACAGCTCCGAAATGGGCCATCCGCCAAGCAAGTTCCAGCGCGTGTTCGATCGTGCCCGTCACGAAGGTTTCCTGACCGTCGCCCACGCCGGTGAAGAAGGCCCGCCGGAATACATCTGGGAAGCCATCGACCTGCTGAAAATCCAGCGCATCGACCACGGCGTACGCGCCATCGAAGACGAGCGCCTGATGCAGCGGATCATCGACGAGCAGATCCCGCTGACCGTGTGCCCGCTGTCGAACACCAAGCTTTGCGTGTTCGATCACATGTCGCAGCACAACATCCTCGACATGCTTGAGCGTGGCGTGAAGGTGACTGTGAACTCCGATGACCCGGCGTATTTCGGTGGTTACGTCACCGAGAACTTCCATGCGCTGTACGAACATTTGGGCATGACCCAGGATCAGGCCAAACGCCTGGCGCAGAACAGCCTCGATGCACGTCTGGTAAAACCTTAAGAGCAATACAAAAACCTGTGGGAGCGGGCTTGCCCGCGATGAGGCCATCAATTCCAACATCATTGTTGACTGACGGACCGCTATCGCGGGCAAGCCCGCTCCCACAGGTACAGTGTTAGCTCATGGATTCGGGCTCAGGCAAAGATTTCACACGCTCTGCTACGCCAGTTCCAGCTCTGTTTCCTTGGCAAATCGATGCAGTTCTCGCTGGCCAATAGCGGTCAGTTGCAACGCCCTCGAGTCATGGGGCAAGGTCAGCCAACCGGACTGCATGAACAACTGCAGCAACGCCGCGCCGAGTGAACCGCCCATGTGCGGACGACGCTCGCTCCAGTCCGGGCAGGCACAGGCCACCTGCACGTTGCGATGGGCCAGCGCCTGGATGAACACGCCACGGCCGGCCAACTTGTTCGCGCCTTTATGGGTCACCACCACGCGTTGCTCAAGCTGTTCGATCCAGCCGGCGTCGAGCAGGCGCTGATACAGATCGGCGGCCAGTGTGCCGCCCAGGTGGTCATCACAGAAACGAGCGCGCAACAGTGAAGACGGCGCCGCCGCAACCTTGGCCATCGGTGTCTTACGTTTGAACACCTCGGCGACTTCTCGCGGGGCACTGGCGATGGTGGCGCTGGCCAACGCTTCGATCGCAGCCCCTACCTCCGGTGCCGAGAGGCGGAAAAACCGTTTACGCCCACGGACTTCAACCTTCAGCAGTCCGCCAGCGGCCAGCCGTGCCAGATGCGCGCTGGCCGACGACGGCGACAGCCCTGCCAGTAGCGCAAGCTCCTCGGTCTGCCGGGCCGAGCCATCCATCAACGCCCACATCATCGCGCTGCGCTTGGGGTCGGCCAGCAACGTGGCGATCTGGCTGATGCAAGGTGCATGTTCCATGTATTCACTCCCTGTGGAATCGTATCGTCTACTGCTCGGAGACATCTTGACCAGTAATGAGTCGGCGGCCAAGACGCGAAAAACGCCCTGAGCCGGGGCAAGGCAGGCCATTGACACAACATGTTCCGGCGCCGAACCCGCAACCGCAGCAGTCCCCGGAATTAAACAAGGGCAGCTCAGCATTGATGGCGTTCGGGGCCGGTTTCGGTACTGGCATGAGGCGGGCGCTAGTATAAGCGGGATGCACGCGCCGTCCCGCGCTGTGGACTGCATGGGTGGTGATTGTTCCTGACAGAAATTTCTCTATTTACCTGCGACTAATGATCAACTTTCGAGAAAGCGGGAAATTGACTACTCAAATCAGCGCAACGGCTGGCGAGCATCTCCCTTAAAAGGTTCACAGGCTTACTCAATTGTGCGCGATGGGCGCACAACAAGTTCAGCGGAGCGCGCTCACACAGCAGCTCCGGCAATAGCACTTTGAGGCGCCCGGCGAGAACATCGGCGCCCACGTCCAGCCAGGATTTGTAGGCAATGCCGGCACCCGCCACGGCCCACAGACGTACCACGTCGGCGTCGTCGCTGAAGCGGTCACCCGTGACAGTAAGGCTGACTTCGCGCTTGCCGTCAGTGAAGCTCCAGTGGTCATGGACCCGACTGCCGAGCATGAACAACAGGCAATTGTGCTGGGCCAGTTGTTCGAGTTGCCGCGGTTCGCCGTGCCGCGCCAGGTACGCCGGGGATGCGCAAAGCACGCGACGATTGTGCGGCGCGATGGGCAAGGCGATCAGGCTGGAATCTTCCGGCTCGCCATAACGCAGGGCGATGTCCACCGGTTGGCGAAACAGGTCGGCAATGCGGTCGCCGAGCAGCAAGCGCACGGTCAGTTTCGGGTGCTCGCGCTGGAACTCGTCGAGCCACGGCAGCAGCAGGTTGCGGCCAAAGTCGGAAGGCGCCGACAGCTGCAAGACTCCGCTGACCTGATCCTGCCCGCTGGCCAGCAAACGCCGCCCCTCCTCGAGATTGCTCAACGCCGCCCGAGCGTATTCGAGAAAGCCTTCACCCTCGGCCGTCAGGCGCAAGCTGCGCGTCGAACGGGCGAGCAGACGCGCACCGAGTTGCTGTTCGATACGTTTCAGCGCCGCGCTGGCCACCGCGGCGGACATATCCATCACCCGCGCCGCCGCCGACAGGCTACCCAGATCCGCTGCCCGGACAAACAATTGCAAGTCATCGAAACGCAGCATTCCAGCCTCGATTATCAAAAAAATATTGAAAGAGACTGCTCTTTTAGCCGGTTTTATCTCGCAGAGAAATAGCTAATCATCAGCCCTATCTTCTACTACCTGTGCGGAGCCCTCCATGAAAGCCATTGCCTACTACGCCTCACTGCCCATCAGCGACGCCAAATCACTGCAAGACATCGATCTGCCTGAGCCAGTAGCCGGCCCGCGCGACTTGCTGGTGGAGGTCAAAGCCATTTCGGTCAACCCGGTCGACACCAAGGTGCGGCAGAATGTGGCGCCTGAAGACGGTGCCGCGAAAGTGCTGGGCTGGGACGTGGCCGGCGTGGTCAAGGCAGTTGGCAGCGAGGTGACGCTGTTCAAGGCTGGCGACAAGGTTTTCTACGCTGGCTCCATCGCCCGCGCGGGCGGCAACAGCGAACTGCATGTGGTCGATGAGCGGATCGTCGGCCATATGCCCAAGTCCCTCGGTTTCGCCGAAGCCGCGGCCCTGCCGCTGACCGCGATTACCGCATGGGAGTTGCTCTTTGAACGCCTGCAAGTCAGCGAAGGCCATATCGATAATGGCCAGAGCCTGCTGATCGTCGGTGCGGCGGGTGGCGTCGGTTCGATCCTCACCCAATTGGCCAAGCAACTGACCGGCCTCAAAGTGATCGGCACCGCCTCCCGTCCACAGACCCGCGACTGGGTCAGCGAACTGGGGGCGGATCTGGTCATCGACCACAGCCAGCCGCTGAGCGAAGAACTCAAACGCGCCGGCATCAATAACGTGACCCACGTCGCCAGCCTGACTCAGACCGATCAGCATCTGGATCAACTGGTCGAGGCGCTGGCGCCGCAAGGCAAACTGGCGCTGATCGACGACCCGAAGTCGCTGGACGTGACCAAGCTCAAGCGCAAGAGCCTGTCGCTGCACTGGGAGTTCATGTACACCCGTTCGCTGTTCGAGACGCCAGACATGATCGAACAGCACAAGCTGCTCAACCGCGTGGCCGAGTTGATTGATGCAGGCACGTTGAAGACGACCGTCGGCGAGCACTTCGGCACGATCAATGCGGCGAATCTGCGTCGCGCGCATGAATTGCTGGAGAGCGGCAAGGCCAAGGGGAAAATTGTTTTAGAAGGTTTCTAAGGATCAGAAGATCGCAGTCTGAGGTAGCTCCTGCAAGGGCTGCGATCTTCTTTTGCCGTCAGTCAGATGCTTGACCGTTGTCACAATTGCGATCGTATTCAGGTCTACAATCGAAACCTCTGCGATACATCTTTTACGCAAGGGAGGTCAGCAATGAAGATCCTGATAAAAGAAGTGGCAAAGTCTCAATGGCAGGTTCGACTCGACCAGCACGCCGTGACATTCCGCAGTGAAGCCGAAGCGCTGGCCTTCACTCGCACCCTCGAAGCGCGACTCTGCGCGCCACACAAGATTCCCGATCACGGCCAGCAACGCGCGGCAGGCTGAGGTTCAAGCCTGGGCTTGGGCCTGAGCCAGGGCTCGGGCATTTTGCAGACGTCGGGTAAGAATCGCGACGATCACCACCAGAAAACCGCACACGCTGATGACGATGGCCATCGGCACGGCTGTGCCATCGTGCAATACCCCCACCAGCGCCGAGGCCCCGGCCGCGACACTGAATTGCATGCAACCGAGCAACGCCGACGCGCTGCCGGCGCGCGCGCCCTGCCCGTTCATCGCGCAGGCGGCAGCGTTAGGGCTGATGCAGCCGAGGCTGGACACGCAGATGAACAATGGAATCAACAACGGCCAAAGTGCTTCAGTGTGCAAGGCGCTGACGGCCAGCAATGTCAGCCCGGCAGCCAGGTAAACCCAGACCGCACGCGACAGCAGAAACGCCGGGCCACGCTTGGCCAACAACCGCGCATTGACCTGCGCTACCAGAATGAACCCTGCCGCGTTCGTACCGAACAGCCAGCCGAAATGCTCGGCCGGAACGCCATACAGTTTGATGAAGATGAACGGTGAGCCGGCAATGTAAGCGAACATTCCGGCGATCGCGATTCCGCCGGTCAGGGCGTGGCCGAGGTAAATCCGATCCTTCAGCAGCCGTCCATACTGACGCAGTGCACCGGACAGCGGCTGGCGCGGCATGTCTGCGGGCATACTTTCCGGCAGACCGAGCGCCACGGCCAGACCTGCCAACGCGCTGAACCCGGTCAGCACCAAAAAGATCGACTGCCAGCCGGTTGTGTTGACCAACAGCCCGCCGAGCATCGGCGCCAGAATCGGCGCCAGGCCCATCACCAGCATCAACTGCGAGAAGACTTTCGCCGAGCCCACGGCATCGCATTTATCGCTGACCACCGCCCGGGCGATCACCATCCCTGCACAACCGCCCAACGCCTGGACGAAACGTGCGCCGATCAGCCATTCCAGGTTCGGGGCATAAGCACATGCCAGTGATGCCAGAGTGAACAGCGCCAGACCAATGAGCAACGGAACCCGTCGACCGAAGCGATCGGCTACCGGGCCGTACGCCAGTTGGCCGATGGACAGACCGAGAAAATACGCTGCCAACGTCATCTGCACGTGCTTCTCGTCGGTGCCGAACGCGAGCGCCATCGACGGAAATGCAGGTAAATAGAAGTCGATCGCCAACGGACCGAAAGCGGTCAAGGCTCCGAGAATCAGAATGGTACGAAAGTTCATCAGGCATCCAGGTTGGCAATTCGGCAGCCCGATAGTCTAGCCGGGCATGGACGCCTTGAACATTCCGATAGCTGGCTAACAATCAGAAAACGGGATATCAAGATCAAAAGATCGCAGCCTTCGGCAGCTCCTACAAGAGCAACGCAAATCCCCTGTAGGAGTTGCCGAAGGCTGCGATCTTTTTGCTTTTTTCAGTCAAGAACAATCAGGCAAGTTTCACCGCGTACCCTTCTTCGCTGATGATCTCGATGACCTGTTCGGCACTCAATGTACTTTCGACGCCGACCTCTTTTGCTGCCAGATCAACGCGCACATTGGCCGCCGGATCCTTGGCCTGCACGGCTTGTGTGACGGCTTTGACGCAGTGACCGCAGGACATGCCTTGAACATTGAACACTTGCATGGAATGACTCCTTTGAGTGAGTTTGCCGGCAGTGTCGAGCTTGCCACGATGGCAAGGTCAAGTTCTTGAATAAACTGCCGGGCTGGCAATCGGCGCCGCGCTCGGCCAAGCTGCATCCATCAATGACATGAATTCAGGAGATTCAGCCATGCGCTGGTCAGCTTTCAGCCTGTTTGGCTTTCTCGGCCTCTTTGCCGCCATCCCTTCGGTGCACGCCGCAGGTGAGGACTATGGGGTGCTGATCATTTCCCGCGAGCGTCTTGAAGTGGCGACCTCGTGCGAAATCGGTGTGTATATCCAGGATCAACTGTCGGCGCGGCTGTTCCAGGAGCAGAGCGCTTCGTTCAACCTGCCGCCGGGCACCGTGTCGCTGCGCCTGAAATTGCTGCCGGGGCAAGTGGCCGGGTGCAGTCCGGGAATGCTGGCGCCGGGTTCGCAGGAAATCAAATTGCAGGCCGGTGATATCCAGAAGTACCGGATTGCGATGACGCAGGAAGGTATGTACCTCAAGCGCGCCGACCTCGGCTATTAGTCAAATCCAAAAATGTATGAACAACCTTTGTGGTGAGGGGATTTATCCCCGATGGGTCGCGCAGCGGCCCCCGCCTTCCGAAAATACACAGAGCAACGACTGCAACACGATATTGACTGACACGACGCCTTCGCGAGCAAGCTCGCTCCCACATTTATTGTCTTGCGGCATTCTCAAGATTGGCGCTTGACCTTGCCCGCATGGCAAGGTTGATCCTGTAGGCAACTTCTACAGGGAGCGTGAACGATGTCCGAATCCATCACTTTCGATCTGCCGATTGCCGGCATGACCTGCGCCAGTTGCGCCGGGCGTGTCGAGCGGGCCTTGAGTAAAGTCAGCGGCGCCAGTGCCGTCAGCGTCAACCTCGCCACCGAACAGGCCCGCGTCAAGGCGCCCGGGGACAGTCTGCCGGCGTTGATGGACGCGGTTGAACGCGCCGGTTACAGCGTGCCGCAACAGACCCTCGAATTGAGCATCGACGGCATGACCTGCGCGTCCTGCGTCGGTCGTGTCGAGCGCGCCCTGAACAAAGTCCCCGGGGTGAAAAGCGTCAGCGTCAATCTGGCCAACGAACGCGCCCACCTCGAATTGCTCGGTCAAATCGATCCACAGATCCTGCTCGACGCGGTGAGCAAGGCCGGTTACGCCGCCAGCGTCTGGCAAGCCGAACACCCTCAAAACGATAATCAGCAACAGCGTCTGCAACGTGAGCGCTGGGCACTGATCTGTGCCATCGCCCTGGCCTTGCCGCTGGTGTTGCCGATGTTGCTGCAACCGTTCGGCATCCACTGGATGCTCCCGGCCTGGGCGCAGTTTGCCCTCGCCACCCCAGTGCAATTCATCTTCGGCGCGCGGTTTTACGTGGCGGCTTGGAAAGCCGTGCGCGCCGGAGCCGGCAACATGGATTTGCTGGTCGCCCTCGGCACCAGCGCCGGTTATGGCTTGAGTCTCTACGAATGGGCCACCGCCGCCGGGCGCATGCCGCACCTGTATTTCGAAGCGTCGGCGGTGGTCATCGCGCTGGTGCTGCTCGGCAAATACCTGGAAAGCCGCGCCAAACGCCAGACCGCCAGCGCCATCCGCGCCCTCGAAGCTTTGCGTCCGGAGCGGGCGATTCAAGTGATTGACGGCCGCGAGCAGGATGTCGCCATCAGCGCTCTGCGCCTCAATGATCGGGTGTTGGTCAAACCCGGCGAGCGCTTCCCGGTCGACGGCGAAGTGCTGGAAGGCCAAAGCCACGCTGACGAAGCGTTGATCAGCGGCGAGAGCTTGCCGGTGCCGAAACAGCCCGGCGACAAAGTTACCGGCGGCGCCATCAACGGTGAAGGCCGGCTGCTGGTGCGCACCACGGCCCTCGGCGCGGAAAGCCTGCTGGCGCGCATCATTCGCCTGGTCGAAGACGCCCAAGCGGCGAAAGCACCGATCCAGAAACTGGTGGATAAAGTCAGCCAGGTGTTCGTTCCGACCGTGCTGGTGTTGGCGCTGGCGACACTGATCGGCTGGTGGCTGTACGGCGCGCCGCTGGAAACCGCGTTGATCAACGCCGTCGCGGTACTGGTCATCGCCTGCCCCTGCGCCCTCGGCCTCGCCACACCCACCGCGATCATGGCCGGCACCGGCGTGGCCGCGCGCCACGGCATCCTGATCAAGGACGCCGAAGCCCTGGAGCGCGCCCATGAAGTCAGCAGCGTGGTGTTCGACAAGACCGGCACGCTGACCTCCGGCACGCCGCGCATCGCGCATTTCAGTGCAATCGACGGTCATGAAAATAATCTGCTGCAACTCGCCGGCGCCCTGCAACGCGGCAGCGAACACCCGCTGGCCAAAGCGGTGCTGGATGCGGCCGCCGAACGTGAGCTGGATGTACCGGACGTCAGCGACAGCCAGTCGCTGACCGGTCGCGGCATCGCTGGCAATCTCGACGGTCGGCGCCTGGCTCTGGGCAATCGGCGAATGCTCGAAGAAAGTGGCCTGAGCGCCGGCGATCTGGCGGATTCGGCAAAAGCCTGGGAAGCCGAGGGTCGTACGCTTTCGTGGCTGATCGAACAAAGCCCCGAGCCCCGCGTTCTCGGTTTGTTCGCCTTCGGTGACACCCTCAAACCCGGTGCACTGGAGGCGGTGCAACAGCTTGCCGCTCGAAATATCCAAAGCCATTTGCTGACCGGGGATAACCGTGGCAGCGCGCGCGTGGTGGCTGAGGCTCTGGGCATCAACAACGTCCACGCCGAAGTCCTGCCAGCCGACAAAGCCGCCACCGTCACCGAACTGAAAAAAACCGGCGTCGTGGCCATGGTCGGCGATGGCATCAACGACGCCCCGGCGCTCGCGGCAGCCGACATCGGCATTGCCATGGGCGGCGGCACCGACGTCGCCATGCACGCGGCGGGCATAACGCTGATGCGCGGTGATCCACGACTGGTGCCGGCGGCGCTGGAAATCAGCCGCAAGACTTACGCGAAGATTCGCCAGAACCTGTTCTGGGCCTTCGTCTACAACCTGATCGGCATTCCGTTGGCGGCGTTCGGCTTTCTCAACCCGGTGCTGGCCGGCGCGGCGATGGCACTGTCGAGCGTCAGCGTAGTGAGCAATGCGCTACTGTTGAAAACCTGGAAACCCAAGGATCTGGAGGAGCATCGATGAACATCGGCCAAGCGGCCCGGCAAAGTGGCCTGAGCGCAAAAATGATCCGCTACTACGAATCGATCGGCCTGCTCAAAGCGGCCCATCGCACCGACAGCGGCTACCGGGTCTACGGCGCCGATGACTTGCACACACTGGCGTTCATCAAGCGTTCGCGCGACCTCGGTTTTTCACTGGAAGAAGTCGGCAAGCTGCTGACCCTCTGGCAGGACCGTCAACGGGCCAGCGCCGATGTGAAGGCGCTGGCGCGGCAACACATCGATGAACTGAACCAGAAGATCCGCGAACTCGGCCAGTTGCGCGACACGTTGCAGGACTTGGTCGAGCATTGTCAGGGCGATCATCGCCCCGACTGCCCGATCCTCAAGGAACTGGCGTCGGGCTGCTGCGCGCAACCCGCCCGCGCCTGAGCGCCAGCCCCTTCACCGCCAGCAACGTGCCGAGTGGAATGCCGTGGAACAACATGACCACGGCACCCGGCGTCCACCATGAGTAAAACGGTGCGGCGATCAGCATGCCGACGCCGAAGCCGGTCATCTGCAGTAACGTCAAAAAGCTGAAAATCGGCAGGCGCAAATGCTCGGGCTCGCGTTGCAGGCGCGACATCAGACCGACCTCGGAAAAGCCGTCACCCAGCCCCGCCGGCAACGAAAACAACAGCAGTCCATACAGGCTGTGCTGCTGGAACATCAGGATAAAACCGCAGGACATCAACGCCACCCCGAAAAAAAACCGACGCTCGAGATGGATGTTGTCCGAGCCTTTCAAACGGCTGGCGATCCGCGCGCCGAGCAGTTTGCCGCTGGCCCACACCGCCAGCATCAGGCCCAGGGTTGTGCTTGCTGAATCCGGTGACAGCAGTTTGGAAATGATCGGGAATCCGACGTTGTGCGCGGCGCTGCCCAAGGTGTCGGCCATCGTCACCGCGAGCATCGCAGCAACTACCGGGGCACTGCGCAAACCTTGCTTGAGGGCCGACCACTCGCCACGCTCGGGCGCTGGGTTGATAGTCACAGGCTCGAAACGCAGCGGCACAATCAACAACGCCGCGAGCAAATAGGTCAGCGCGTTCAAGGCAAATACCGTTTCGAACCCAAACCCCGCTACCAGCAACCCTGAAACCAGGCTGCCACCGACCATGGCTGCGGAAGAAGCCGAGGTGATCCAGGCGTTGGTCTTGAGCAACTGCGACGGCTCGATCAGCCGTGGTAACTGACTGTTGAGACCGATGGCAAACATCGAATTGCCCAAGCCCAGCGCGAAAGCGATCACCGGCAACAACAGCGCTTGCTGACTGACCGGCACGATCAACAACAAACCGAGCACGCCGGCGCGCAACAGATCAAACGCGATCAGCGGCAGACGGCCGCTCCAGCGTCTATAAAAACGCGTGCCGATCAGACTGGCGAAAATCCCGCCCCCCACGCGGCTGGCAAGGAAAATCCCCACGCTCATGGCGCTGTTGCTGAGCAGATAGACGTAGGTGGCCAACGCGACCATGTTGAGGAAGGCGCCGAAATCGGAGATCAGCCGGGCAGTGATGATGAAGCGGGTGTTGGCGTTCACATACGATCCTTGTAGGAGCTGCCGAAGGCTCGGGCCGCGATCGGACGATCTTTTGATCTTGCCTTTGAAAAACAAGATCAAAAGATCGCAGCCTTCGGCAGCTCCTACAAGGTCAGCAGCATCAAATATGTTTGTGGTTGCTTATGGGAATGTATCGGGCGCAAAAAACCCGGCCGAAGCCGGGTTTCTGTTCAAGCAATCACTGCATCCACGGGGGAGGCGGTGGCTCGTCCGACTTGCCCTTCGGCTCGTCGTCCGCCGCACGAATCGCTTGCTTGCGCTCTTCATCGAGTCGCGCCGCTTCGATCTCGCGCAGAATGCCGCCAACATCCGCCTGCTCTTCCGGATCGTCGAACTCACCGGTCAGCACGCTGGCCGGGTGCAAGGTGCCGGCTTCGTATAGCGCCCACATTTCCTTGGCGTACTTGGTCTTCTTCAACTCCGGAGCAAAGCGACCGAAGTACGAAGCCATGTTGCCAACGTCACGCTCGAGCATGCTGAACGCGTGGTTGTTGCCCGCCGCATCGACTGCCTGCGGCAGATCGATGATCACCGGGCCGGTTGGTGTCAGCAGCACGTTGAACTCCGAGAGGTCACCGTGCACCAGACCGGTACACAACATCAGCACGATCTGCGAAATCAGGAACGCGTGATACTCGCGCGCCTGATCCGGCTCCAGCACCACGTCGTTCAGACGCGGCGCGGCATCGCCGTACTCGTCGGCCACCAGCTCCATCAACAGCACGCCTTCAAGGAAGTCGTACGGTTGCGGAACCCGAACGCCCGCGCCGGCCAGCCGGAACAGCGCGGCGACCTCAGCGTTCTGCCAGGCGTCTTCGGTTTCTTTCTTGCCGAACTTCGAGCCCTTGGCCATTGCCCGTGCCTGTCGGCTGTTGCGTACCTTGCGACCTTCCTGATATTCGGACGCCTGGCGGAAACTGCGTTTGTTCGCCTCCTTGTAGACCTTTGCGCAACGTAACTGATTGCCGCAGCGCACCACATAAACAGCTGCTTCTTTACCACTCATCAGTGGGCGCAGCACTTCGTCGACCAGACCGTCCTCGATCAGGGGTTCAATGCGTTTTGGAGTCTTCATCAGCTTTTATTGTGGGTCCTTTATTACCAAACACGCGAATGTCACTCGTTATACGGCAATCCTCGCGCTTCGGGGAGGGGTTGCCGACCTGTGAACCTTATGAATGCACACACTGTGCCGAAAAAATCGACCGCAGCGAATCATAGCTGAGCCGGTGGTAAATGTTGGTAAACAGTGAGGAGGGCATTTGCGACAGAATCTGACATCGGGTGTTCTGGCCCTTGCCCCTCACCCCAGCCCCCTCCCGAGGGAGAGGGACTCTTCTAGCGCTCAATAATCGCGGTAACCCCTTGCCCCCCCGCCGCGCAGATCGAAATCAACCCTCTTCCCTGCCCCGCCGCATCCAGCAACTTCGCCAGATTGGCGACAATCCTCCCGCCGGTCGCGGCAAACGGATGCCCCGCCGCCAGTGAACTGCCTTTTACATTGAGGCGACTGCGGTCGATGGAACCCAGCGGCGCCTCAAGCCCCAGACGGGTTTTGCAGTACTCGGGATCCTCCCAGGCCTTGAGCGTACACAAAACCTGCGCGGCGAACGCCTCATGAATTTCGTAATAGTCGAAATCCTGCAAGGTCAGGCCGTTGCGCGCCAGCAAGCGGGGAACCGCGTACACCGGCGCCATCAGCAGGCCTTCGGCGCCGTTGACGAAGTCCACCGCCGCCGTTTCGCCATCGCGCAGGTAGGCCAGGATCGGCAAGCCACGCTCGTTCGCCCATTCCTCACTGCCAAGCAGCACCACCGACGCACCGTCCGTCAGTGGTGTGGAATTACCCGCCGTCAGCGTGCCTTTGGCGCTTTTTTCGAACGCCGGTTTCAGCGCGGCGAGTTTTTCCAGGGTCAGGTCCGGGCGCAGGTTGTTGTCACGGGTCAGGCCGAGGAACGGCGTCATCAGATCGTTGTGCCAGCCTTCGCCATAAGACGCGGCCAGTTTGTGATGACTTTCGAGGGCTAATTGATCCTGATCTTCGCGAGCAATATTCCAGGTCTGCGCCATCAACTCGCAGTGTTGGCCCATCGACAGGCCCGTGCGCGCTTCGCCGTTGCGCGGAAAATCCGGGATCAGGTGTTGCGGGCGCAGTTGCAGAAAAGTCTTGAGCTTTTCACCGGTGGTCTTCGCGCGGTTGGCCTGCAGGAGGATTTTGCGCAGGCCTTCGCTGACGCCGATCGGCGCGTCGGAGGTGGTGTCGACGCCGCCGGCAATGCCGCAATCGATCTGGCCGAGGGCGATTTTATTGGCCACCAGCAACGCCGCTTCCAGCCCGGTGCCACAGGCTTGCTGGATGTCATAGGCCGGGGTGGTCGGTGACAGGCGTGAGCCGAGCACGCATTCGCGGGCCAGGTTCATATCCCGTGACAATTTAAGCACCGCGCCCGCCACCACCTCGCCGATGCGCTGGCCGTGCAGGTTGTAGCGTTCGATCAGGCCTTCGAGGGCTGCGGTGAGCATCGCCTGATTGCTGGCCGCGGCGTAAGGGCCATTGGAACGAGCGAAGGGAATACGGTTACCGCCGATGATCGCGACGCGGCGCAGCTGACTCATGAAAAGCTCCTGTTTGGATTCCAGATTACATAGCCCCCTGTGGGAGCTGGCTTGCCAGCGATGGGGCCGGCACATCCAACAAATTCATTGGCAGACAGTCCGCCATCGCTGGCAAGCCAGCTCCCACAAGGGCATTGGTCTACTCTGCTGTTCTAGCGTAGGCCTTATTGCGTGGATCGAACGATTGATTGCCGTGGGTAGTCCACACTTTGAACCCCAACTTTTGGAGAGCGTTCCATGTCTGACCGCTATATCGACTTCGCCAACTCGTCCATCGGCCATCGCCTGGTCGGGGCTTTGGGCCTGCCGTCGCCGGTGCGACTGGAGCGCTGGCAGGCCGGGCGCCTGCGGCCGGTGGAAGGTGCGCTGCTGATCGGTGGCGGCCCGCTGACCGAGCGCATCAGTGCTTTCGCCAACCGTTTGACCGAGGGGATTTACCGTTACGGCGAGCAACCGGCGACGGCCACTGAGTGGATTCCGGGCCTTGGCCCAAAACTCAAAGCCGTGGTGTTCGATGCGAGTGACTTGCAGCACACCGACCAGCTCAAACAGCTGCGCGAGTTCTTCCAGCCTCTGATGAAAAACCTTGAGCACAGCGCCCATCTGGTGATTCTTGGCCGTGCGCCGGAAAGCTTGCGCGATCCGTTCGCGGCCAGCGCCCAACGTGCGCTGGAAGGTTTTTCCCGTTCGCTGGCCAAGGAATTGCGCAGCGGCGGCACGCTGCAACTGATCTATGTCGGCGAAGGCGCCGAGGATCAACTGGAAGGGCCACTGCGGTTTTTCCTTTCGCCCAAAAGCGCTTTTGTCTCCGGACAAGTAATTCGCCTGACCGCGTGTGCGACCCCGGTGACCGACTGGACGCGGCCACTCGCCGGACGCAAGGCATTGGTCACCGGCGCGGCACGCGGTATTGGCGCATCAATTGCCGAGACCCTCGCGCGCGACGGCGCTGACGTCATCCTGCTCGACGTGCCACCGGCCAAGTCCGATCTGGAAGCCCTCGCCGCACGCCTGGGCGGTCGCAGTATTACTCTCGATATCTGCGCCGAAGACGCCGCCGCGCAATTGATCGAACAGTTGCCGGACGGCCTCGACATTCTGGTGCACAACGCCGGAATCACCCGCGACAAGACCCTGGCCAACATGACCCCGGAATTCTGGGACGCGGTGCTTGCGGTCAACCTCAACGCCCCGCAAATACTGACCAAAGCCCTGCTCGACAGCGGCACCTTGCATGACGATGCGCGGGTGGTCCTGCTGGCCTCGATCAGCGGCATCGCCGGTAATCGCGGGCAAACCAACTATGCCGCGAGCAAGGCTGGTCTGATCGGCCTCGCGCAGGCTTGGGCACCGACGTTGCAGGAGCGCGGCATCAGCATCAACGCCGTGGCCCCGGGGTTTATCGAAACCCAGATGACCGCGCACATCCCCTTCGGTTTGCGCGAAGCCGGCCGCCGTATGAGTTCGCTGGGCCAGGGCGGCCTGCCGCAGGACGTCGCCGAAGCGGTGGCGTGGCTGGCGCAACCGGGCACCGGCGCGTTCACCGGGCAGGCGCTGCGCGTCTGTGGGCAAAGCGTTCTGGGGGCATAGGCATGAGCATCGAATGGCACTCGCTGGACCGCGAACCAAGTCTGCCCGGGCTGTACGCAAGGGCCGCGACACGGCGCAAAATCACCGGCACGCAATTGCCCGACAGTGGTTTGCGCTGCTGGGTCGACGTCAACGGAAAACGGCTGGCGGACTATCGCAAGGTCTGCGGTTTTGTCGACGATGGCCTGCTGCCGCCGACTTATCCCCACATCCTCGCGTTTGCCTTGCAGATGCAATTGCTCACGGCCAAGGACTTCCCGTTTCCGCTGCTGGGGTTGATTCATTTGCGCAACCGCATTCGCGTGCTGCGGCCGATGGGCGGGATCAGTCGGGCGCAAGTCAGCGTGCGCGTGCACAACCTGCAACCGCATCCCAAGGGGGCGACGTTCGATCTGGTGACCACACTGGACGATCAGCTCGGGCCGCTGTGGGAAGCCGAAAGCCAGATGCTCTGTCGCGGTGTGAAACTCGACGGTGAGGCCGTCGAGCAGCAGTGGGAACCGTCGCAAGCGCTGACTGAAGTGTCGGACTGGAAAGCACCAGCAGACATCGGCCGCCAATACGCCAAGGTCTCCGGTGACTACAACCCGATTCACTTGAGTGCGACCAGCGCCAAGCTGTTCGGTTTCCCCACGGCCATCGCCCACGGCTTGTGGAACAAGGCACGCACACTCGCGGCATTGGCGGATCATTTACCCAAGGCCAATTTTGAAGTCACGGTGCACTTTCGCAAACCGGTGCGATTGCCGAGTGAGGTGACATTGCTCGCAAGCGCGGCAGGGTCCAGCGGCGAATTGCGCCTGGTTGGCGCGGGGGAACTTGAGCACATGGTGGGTGACTGGCAGCCGATTGCTTGAAACCCTTTTGTTGGCGTCGGGGGCAAGCCTGTAAATTGTGTATATATCACTTAAGTTTTTGCGTGCGGCGCCCCCTTCTCCGGCAAACATCCAGCCTTGATTTTCAAGGCTTTTTTTTGTGCGTCTATATCGTGGGTATTAGTCCTTAGGCGCTGCGCAGCACCTTATATATAAAGGCGTTAATACCAACTTGAGAATGGTGCGAACCCTGCCCCCGGACTGAGATTGGCACAACGGACGAGGCATCACCGACAACAGATCGGCGGGCCATCGAAGACGACGAACGTTGTGACAGGTGCAGGTAACTCGATCATGAAAACTCAAAACGTGTGGTGCAAATCGGCAATTGCTCTGGCATTGATGCTTTCCCTCGGCCTCACCGGTTGCAGCAGCGGCGGTGGCGGTCACAAGAGCAATCCCGGCGCCTCTTCGCAGGACAGCACCGCCGGTACCGATGGGACGGGCGGAACTGGTGGAACAGGCGGAACCGGTGATACCGCCGGAACGGGTGGCACTGGCGGAACCGGTGACACCGCCGGTACGGGTGGCACTGGCGGCACTGGCAATACCGGAGGCACTGGCGGCACTGGCGGCACTGGCGGAACAGGTGATACCGCCGGCACAGGTGGAACTGGAGGAACGGGTGGCACCGGCGGTACTAATCCTACCAATCCGACAAACCCTACAAACCCGACAGATCCAACCAATCCAACCAATCCAACGAACCCGACAGATCCAACCAACCCGACTAATCCCCCCCCAGCGCTGGTGACCACCACCCTCGTGCAGGATGTCGGTAAAACAGTCAGCGGCGTCGGCGATGGTGTTGGCCAAGTGGGCGACTCCCTGAGCGGCGTGCCTGTAGTCGGTGGCGTGGTACAGAGCGCGGCCAACACCGCTGGCAACGTTGTCTCCACACTGGGCGACGGCGTAACCAACGGCATCGGTAAACTGGCGACTGATCCAAAAGGCCTCACCACCACCGTCTCTTCGGTCGGCGGCGTGGTACAGGATGTCGGCGACGGCGTGTCCGATCTCAGCGGCAAACTGTCGACCGCAACCAATCGCGTCCCGGTGGTCGGCGGCGTGGTCACCAAAGTGGCTCCGTTGCTCGATGGCGTCGGCGAGAAAGTCACCATGCTCGGCGACACGCTGAACACATCACTCAGTACCGGCCCAACCAGCCAACTGACCAACACCGTTGGCGGCAAACTGGTGCCGGTGATAGCCATGGTTGAAAGTACTACTGACAAAATCGGTAGCGCCACTGGCCTGGGCACTCCGCTCAAAGGCGTGATTTCGCAAGTCGGCGGCGCGGTGAACGGCTTGGGTGGCAAGGTCACCGACGCCGGTCACGGCAATGCTCTGACCAACACCGTCGGCGGTGCGCTGAGCAATACCGGCACAGCCGTTGGCAAGGCCGGTGGCCTGGTGTCCAACGGCACCGGCTCGGGTACCGGTGGTATCGGCGGTGTCGGTGGTATCGGTGGCGCTGTGGGCGGGGCTGTCAGTGGTGTCGGCGGCGCTGTCGCAGGTATCGGTGGTGCTGTCGGTGGTTTAGGTGGTGCCGGTGGTGCCGTAGGCGGTGCTGTCAGTGGTGTCGGCGGCGCTGTCGTGGCTGTCGGTGGCGCGATCAGTAGCGGCAGTGTCGGTGGCGGAGGTGTCGGTGGTGTCGGCGGCGCTCTGGCTGGCACGGGCCTGCTGCAAACCGTTGGCGGCGCAGTGGTCAACGTCGGCGCAGGCTTGAATGCTGGCAGCACCAATGGCGTGGTCAGTGCAGGTGGTGTCACCGCGGGTGGCTTGGGTAATACCATCGCTTCGCTCAACACTGCACTTGGCGGATCGGGCACACCGATCACCGCTCCGACCTCACCACTGGCCACCGTCGGCGCCACTGTGGGGGCTGGTCTGAACCCGGTTACCAGCGCTGTCACCAGCCTGACCCAAAATGTCGGCGCCACCACCGGTATCTCCGCACCTGTGGCCGGTCTCACCACCCAGGTCGGCGGCGCAGTCAGCAACATCGGCAACACGATCGCTGCCACCAACAACCCGGTCACTACAGCCGTCGGCGGTCTGGTCAACAACGTAGGTGCTACCGTCGGCGCCGTCGGTGGGCTGGTCAATGGTGGTGCCAGTACAGGCACCACCGGCGGCACCACAACTGGCGGTCTGGGCGGTGTGCTCGGTGGTTTGACCGGCGCTCTGGGAGGCAACAATCGCTAAATTGCACCTGGCCGATTCGACGGCCTTACCTACAGCGCCTACGCTTGGTTGAGGGCGGAAGATTCCCACGAGTCTTCCGCTTTTTTCTTTGGAAAATCAGCCCTTCGCTGTGTTCTGACCATGGAGTGTCCTATGCGCGTTATGGCATCCCTGCTGTGCCTCAGTCTCAGTTCCACCGCCCTCGCCGACACCCTGCCCAGCTTTCTCAACAGCAACGAAACCATCCGCAACCTGCCCGTGCCCAACCTGCCGGCCGACGCTTATCGCCCGAGCGCCACGCCGCTGGAAGTGCCTGACCCCGGCGCCGCCACCGCGCAACCGTTGCTGATGGAAACCAAGGTCAATCTCAGGACCGTGCAGATCGAAGGCGGGACGATTTATCCGCTCAACGAACTGGCCGAAGTCTACAAGCCGCTGATCGGCCACCAGACCAGCCTCGCCGACCTGATCGAGGCGACGCGCAACATCACCCGACGCTATCAACAGGACGGCTATCTGTTGTCCTACGCCTTCCTGCCGCAACAGAATTTCGACGACGGCGTGGCGCGAGTGGTGCTGGTCGAAGGCTACGTTCGCGATGTGCAGATGCAGGGTGATGTCGGCCGGGTCAAAGGCCTGCTCGATAAACTGGTGGCGAAAATACAGGCCGAACGGCCGCTGACCCGCAAGACCTTCGAGCGCTACACCACGCTGATGACGCGCATCCCCGGCGTCACGATTCAGGCCCAGGTGCCGCCGCCCGGCACCACTGACGGCGCCACGACGCTGATCGCCGAGGCCAGCCGCAAACCGTTCACCAGCACGCTGAGCGCCACCGAAAACAACCGTAACGGCACGCAAGCGTTGCTCGGTGTCAGCAGCAATTCGCAAACCTCCATGGGCGAGCAACTGACCCTCAGCGGCCTGTTCCCGCCGGGAGATGACCACGAACGTTACTATCGCCTCGACTACAGCCAGTTCCTCGATGCTGAAGGCACGCAACTGAATCTGTCGGCCTCGCGTTATCGCGCCGACCCCGGCACCGAGGTGCTGGTCAACAATGGCGGCCGCCTCGATACCCACCGCGAAAACGACCGTTACTCGATCGGTTTCAGCATGCCGCTGATTGCCTCCTCCAACGAACTGCTGACTGCCGGCTCGCGCCTGTACGCGGTCGACGACAAGACCCGCTACGACGGCATCAACTTTCCGTTCAGCACGGAGTTTCGCACCGACATTCGCGCCCTCGCCTTCGAAGGCGACTGGCGCAAGGCCGATGCCCGCCAGTTGCGCATCCTCAGCGCCGGCGTCTATCAGGGTTTCGACAGCCTGGGCGCGCATACCAACTTCGATGACATCGACCTGGACTTCTTCCGCGCGCGACTCTCCGGCGTGCAGAGCGACAAGTTCTTCGACAACTGGCAAGGCGTGCTGTCGGCAGCGTTGTACTGGAGCGACGACACCTTGCCCGACAGCGAGCGCGCCGTGTTCGGCGGGCAGAATTTCGGTCGCGGTTATCCCGATGACCAGGCGTCCGGCGACAAGGGTTGGGGGGTGGCTTACGAGGTCAACTACAGCTTCAACCGTGAGGGCAACTGGGTGCGAATCCTGCAACCGTACGTAGTGCTCGACCGCTCGCGCAGCTGGTTCAATGACTTGCCGGTGCAGGCCAACAACCTGTCATCGGCAGCGATCGGATTAAGGTTTGGCGATGCCAAGTACTACAACATTGCGTTGGAGGCAGCGAAGGCGATGTCGGATGAGGCACTGGACACCTTCAATCGCAAACCGCGGTACAGCATCAGCTTCAGTTATCAGTTGTAAAAGAAATCCCCTGTAGGAGCTGCCGAAGGCTGCGATCTTTTGATCCTGTTTTTAAAGATCAAGATCAAAAGATCGCAGCCTTCGGCAGCTCCTACACAGGTGCGTGTAGTCAGCATGAGGTGGGTGGGCCTCATCGCGGGCAAGCCCGCTCCCACAGGGTCATATGCCACTTTCAAGATAGATGCGGAACCTGTGGCAGCTGGCTTGCCAGCGATGAACGATGACGCGGTTTTCGTTGTGGATCAGCTTTGCGGATCGACTCGATCCAGCGCCCGGTTCACCGTCAGTTCGGCGAGCATGATGATCTGCTGAATGCCCAACACCGTGCTGCGCTGCAAGCCGCTCAGTTCGCTGGCGAAGTTGCTGGCCGCCGCGCTGGCGCTGGCCAGTGATTCGCAGGCGTGGGCGAGCAGGCTTTCGGTATCGACGCTCGGGTTGACCAGGAACATCGTGCTCGGCTGGCGTGGTTTGAAAACCTTGTGGGAGGGTTCCGAAAATCCCACACACACTTAAACATCCCGAATTGAAATACCCCCCGTGTAGGAGCTGCCGAAGGCTGCGATCTTTTGATTGTGATCTTTAAAAACAAGATCAAAAGATCGCACCCTTCGGCAGCTCCTACGCGTGTGGTTGTAGTCAGTATGAGGTGGGTGGACTGGGCGGGCCTCATCGCGGGCAAGCCCGCTCCCACAGGGTATTGCGACATTTTCGAAAACTATGCAGATCCTGTGGGAGCTGGCTTGCCAGCGATGAACGATGACGCGGTTTTCGTTGTGGATCAGCTTTGCGGATCGACTCGATCCAGCGCCCGGTTCACCGCCAGTTCGGCGAGCATGATGATCTGCTGGATGCCCAACACCGTACTGCGCTGCAAGCCGCTCAGTTCGTTGGCGAAGTTGCTGGCCGCCGCGCTGGCGCTGGCCAGTGATTCGCAGGCGTGGGCGAGCAGGCTTTCGGTATCGACGTTGGGGTTGACCATGAACATCGTGCTCGGCTGGCGAGGTTTGACGGGATCAGGGCAGAGGTAGAAATCCAGCGCACGCTTTATGGCTTCGCGGTTTTTTGTCTGCTCATCGACGCGGATGGCGTCGGCAAGTGGGGTGGGGGTTTCGAGGGGGGGATCGGGAATCAGCTTGTCCATTAACAACTCCTACTTGGCTTCGTAGCCACCTGTTGTCGTTTCCACACGGCAAAAAGGTGGCAGCTGTACGCGGGGTGGAAAACCGATAAGTAGGCAACCGGCCAGACCGAAGTCTGCCCACGCACAGCCGCCGCGACGCAGTTTGCAGACGAATGAAGACGTCGGCAACGATTACGGTGCTGATGTAATGCATCTACTTAAGCGGGTTTCCACACCCGATCGCTGAGACGTCAGCGACAACCCAAGACTAGTGAGCGCACGTCCGACGGACAACCTGAAAACCTTGTGGGAGGGTTCCGAAAATCCCACACACACTTAAACATCCCGAATTGAAATACCCCCCGTGTAGGAGCTGCCGAAGGCTGCGATCTTTTGATTGTGATCTTTAAGAACAAGATCAAAAGATCGTCCGATCGCGGCCCGAGCCTTCGGCAGCTCCTACACGGGTATATGCAGTCTGCATGAGTTGTATTGACTGGGCTGCTCGCGAAGAACGATAACGCGGTGAACCGGGCTAGCCCCCCGATCCGCTGTCGACCTCCCCGCCCTCAGCCTGATCGAAATACTGCGGAATCTCGTGCAGGTAGCTTTTCAGCCAGCGCTGCATGGCCAGTTCCCGTTCAGTCGGCGTCTGGGTTTGCACGACCGGCGAGGCGACTTTGTTACGGCTTTGCAGCAGCAGCCAGCCTTCGGTTTCCTGTTGCTGGGCCGAGGCTGGGCCGGCGTCGATGGCGTGGCTGGTCAGCGGCAGTGCCAGCAGGCCAACAAAAAAAATGGCAGCTCTCATCGCGGTCTCCTTACTTGAGCATCGCCGTGACGGCGGCGGTGGCCGGGCTCGGCACTTTGAGTTTTTCCGCGCGGCCCTGGGCTTCGCTGAATTGCGCCGGGCTCAGGCCGAGACGGCTGACCAGTTCGGCGGCGCGGTTCCAGTCGTTCTGATAGAGCAACAGCGTCACCAGGTTCAGCGCCGCCAACTGATCGCTCTGCTTGAGCTCCATGGCGGTGAGGAATTCGAAGCGTGCGTCTTCAATGCGCAACTGGTTGAGGTAAACCACCCCCAGATCGTTACGGATTTTTTCGTCGGTCGGCGCCAGGCGTGCGGCGCGTTGCAAATGAGCCTGCGCCTGACCGTAGTCGGACCTCGCCGCTGCCAATTGGCCCAAGCCGTGTTCGGCCTCGGCGGCCAGACACGAACCGAGCAGGCTGCGATACAAAGGCTCGGCCTCACTGCGACCGAGCAAGCGGTACACCTTGGCCTTGCGCAGACGCACATCAGCGATGTTGTCCGGCAGGCTTTGCAGGTTGGCGAGGCTGGCGTGCAGCTTGCCATCGTTGGCCATGTCATCGGCGAGGTTCAACGACAGCTGTTGATCGGAACTCAACTTGGCGCAACTGGTGTTATTGGTCAGCGCTTGCCAAGGGTTTTGCCCGGTGTTGGCACAACCACCGAGCAGCAGCAAACAGACACCTGCAATCATCGCTTTCATCACCACTCCTTCAAGCACCCAACGCCTTCGCCAGGGCGGTGAAGCCCGGGCCGGCGAGGACAATCAATAACGCCGGGAAGAGAAACAGCATCATCACGACGGACATTTTTGCGGACATTTTCGAGATGTATTCCTGCAGGCGGGTCAGGCGCCGGTCATCGAGCAGTTGCTTGAGTGACAGAAGCGATTTCATCGCGCCGCCGCCCTGATGCAGCAGTTGCTGGAGGATCACGCAGGTGTCGGTGAACTCGTCGACCGCCAGCAGTTGCGTGGCTTTGCTCAGTTCTGCGCCCAACTCAAGGCCCGAGTCGACGCGGCTCAACACCAGGCGTAGTTCCTGGGTCAGCACCGGCAACAAAGCCTGGCCTTCATGGCTCAACACGCGCAGTGCCTGCTCCACGGCCATGCCGGATTCGAAGAGGATGCGCAGCAGCGGAATGAACGTGCCGATCTCACTGGCCAGTTGTTTTTGCCGACGGGCGACGGCAATCACCAATAGTCGCTTGGGCAACAGGTAGCCAACGCCGAGGGCGAACAGCGGCGCGATCCATTGTTTTTCCACGGCGGGAAAAAATACCGCTTGCAGCAGCACGGTCAGCGCCAGCAGCAACAACGGCGAGCCAATCTGGCAGGCGGCGAACAGCGAGCGCTGACGGGCGCTGCGCCAGCCGAGACGGTTGAGCAGGGCCTGGGTTTCGTTGTCGATTTTGACGCTGCGCTGGCCGACCTTGCTGTCACCGAGCACTTGCAGCAGATTGCCGAAGCGATTCTGCCGCAGCAGGTTGCCCTCCAGCCGGCGGCTGATCTGCTGGCTGCGGCGGCGCTGGTCCAGCAGGCTGAAAAGCAGCAACAGCGCGGCGCCAAGCAAGAGCAAGGCGCTGATCATCAGTGGCGTCGTCATAGGCTGCGCAACATCCGCCAGAGCAACAGACTGCCGATCACCTGCATGCCGAACGCCGTGGCCAGCATCCGCTGTCCGGAGGGGTCGTGCCACATGGCGACCAGATAAACCGGATTGGCCATCAGGAAGTACCCGGCCATGGTAATCGGCAGCAAGCCCAGTACCCACGCGGTGAGGCGGGTTTCGCCAGTCATCGCGCGCAATTGGCGCGCGGCCTGATCGCGCTCGCGGATCATCTTGATCAGGTTTTCCAGCAACTCGCTGGCGTTGCCGCCGTAGCGATGATTGACCTTGAGGCCGAGGGCGAACAGCCGAAATTCATCGCGCTCGTAAAGCTCTGCCAGATCCGACACCGCGTCCGGCAGGCTCACGCCCAACTGCACGCTGCGCTGGACCCGGCCCATGGCATCCTTGAGCGGATATTCACTGGCCTCAATGGCTCCGAGCACCGCATCGGCCAGGGTACGTCCGGACTTCAGGCTTCGCACAGTGTGGTCGAGCAGTTGCGGCAATTGTTCAATCATTCGCCGCAGCCGACGTTGATAGCGCCAACTGACATACCCGCGCAGGGCAAGCGGCGGCAAGACGAACAACACCAGCAAGCCAATCATCCCCGCCAGGGCGAAACCGATGAGCATCGCAAAGGCCCACAACAGTAACCAGAGGCCGATACGCTCCGTCGGCCGGCCCAGTCCCGCACGCAGAAACGCACGTTCAAGCCCCACCCAGCGCGGCGCCTCCACCGTCAATTGCGGTTGCCCCTGATTAAGCCGATCAAGTACCCGCTCGGTCCCGCCCTGACGCCAGCCGCTGTAGAACAGGCGCAGCGACAACCCCAGCAAGGTCAGGCAAATCACGATCAGCAACAGCGGTTTGAGCATGCTGTGGGCCCTCAGTGCGCGAGCATCGGTTCGCGGCGCAACTTGTCGCCAGCCGGGTTGACCGCCTCGCGCATGAAGCCGAAGCCTGTGCGGCGGTCGAGACGGAACAACGTGTTGGTGACGTAAACGTCATCGCGCACGCCGACCACTTCCACCACCTCGCTGACGCAGCGACGGCCGTCCGGCATGCGCGTCAGTTGAATCACCACATCCAGCGCGGCGCATATCATCTGGCGCAGGGTGCGTTCGGCGATGGTGCGCCCGGTCAGGCCGACCAGGGTTTCTAGACGCAGCAAGGCGTCCTGGGCATTGTTGGCGTGCACGGTGCTCATCGAGCCGTCGTGACCGGTGTTCATCGCCGTCAGCACGTCGACCACTTCAACACCGCGAATCTCACCGAGGATGATCCGGTCGGGCCGCATGCGCAGGGCGTTGCGAATCAGATCGCTGGCTTTCACCTCGCCATGGCCTTCGGCGTTTGGCGGCCGGGTTTCGAGGCGCACGACGTGGGGATGGCCGAGCTGCAATTCGGCAACGTCTTCGATGGTCACCAGACGTTCGTTGGGATTGATCAACTGGCTGAGGATGTTCAGCAAGGTGGTTTTGCCAGTGCCGGTGCCGCCGCTGATAAGGATGTTGCAGCGCTTGCCCACCGCCTCCTGGATGAAGTCGAAGATCGCCTGATCGATGGTTTGCATTGCCATCAGGTCGGTGCTCTTGAGCATGTCCTTGCGAAATTTTCGGATCGACAGGCACGGGCCGTCGAGGGCAATCGGCGGAATGATGGCGTTGACCCGGCTGCCATCGGGCAGGCGTGCATCGACCATCGGCGACGACTCATCGAGACGCCGACCGAGTGGCGCGAGAATGCGCTGCATCACCCGTTCAACGTGGTGTGCATCAATAAAGCGCAGGTCGCTCAGGTGCAGCACGCCGTCGCGTTCGATGAACACCCGGTGCGGGCCGTTGACCAGAATCTCGGTCACCGCGCTGTCGCGCAGCAATACCTCCAGCGGACCGAAACCGGTCAGCTCATCGACGATTTCTTCGGCCAGGCGCTCCATCTCATAACGGGAAATCGCCAGGTGCAGGCGTGCAATGTATTCGGCAACCTTGTCGATGACGAACTGCGAGAGCACCTGCCGCGAGCCCTCCAGCAGGTTTTTCCCCGACTCTTCGATGGCGTCGATGATGTAGCGGTGCAGCACCAGTTTCAGGCCGTCGTGGTCGGTGTTGCCGGGGGCGGCGCGCTGCGTCCCGCCGAACAGTTGTTCGCCGCTCATGAGGTGCCTCGCAACCGGTCGAACCAGCTGGACTTGGGTTTGGCCAGGCCTTCGGAGCGTTTCGCCAGACGTTCGCCGAGGGTACGCAGGCTTTGGCTGATGGCTTCACGCGGTGCCAGTTCGAACAGGCTGACACCCTGGTTTTTTGCGTTTAGACGAATCTCCGGACTGTAGGCGAGCACCGCGATCACCTCCAGGCCGAAGGTCTTGCCGAGGGTGTCGGAGTCCGGTGCGACGTTGCGCAAGTAACGATCCACCAACAGCCGGCAGTGGTCGAGTTTCATGCCTTTTTCGCGCCACAGATTGAGCACCGCAAGGTTGCGTCGACAGTCGAGAACGTTCTGGTCGGTGTACCAGATCAGCTTGTCGCAATGGCTGACGAACGTGCGCAGTGCTTCGCTGTCGGGCTGGCCGGTCAGGTTGACCACGATGTGCTGGAAGTGTTGGCGCAGGGCGCTGAGCAACATGTACAACTCGGCGGCACTGGTGCGCTCCAGCGGCTCGTCGCCATTGGCATAAGCCAGAATGCGCAGGCCGGCTTCGGCGCTGGTGAAGGCGCTGTCGATCAGGGTCGCATCCAGCCGCCGCAAGTGGCGCAACGCGTCGCCGAAATTGAACGAACTCTCAAGCCCGAGCAAGGCCAGGCTGTCACCGCGCGGTAGGCCCAGATCGAGCAGCAGGGTTTGCTGGCCGCTCTTCTGCACCACCAGCGCCATGTGGTTGGCGAGCAGTGCGCCGTCGGCGTTGCTTTGTACGCCATAGAGCACGGTCAAACCACCGAGCTGAGTGCTCGGCGTCACCGCCGGCAGGCGTTTGCTCAGGCGTCGTACCAGACCTGCGACTTCACTGGAGCGCGAACCGTAGGCGACGAAATCCCGCGCGCCGGCGCGCATTGCGTTGAGCACCAACTGATTGTCCATGCCGTCACCGAGGGCGACGATGGCGAGCATCGGCTTGGCTTCGAGCACCCCTTCGATCAGGGCGCTTTGCGCCACCAGATGATCACGATCAAGCCCCACGAACACCAGGCTGGCGAAGGTTACATCGACCAGCGCCAGCAACTCGTCAAGGCTGCCGCCACCGGCGCTGACCACCTGACCGAGTGGCGCCAGCGCACCTTGCAGCCACTCAAGGTCGGTGTCGTTGCGGGTGATGGCGAGGAAGGTCTGACTCAGGTTCTGGCTCATTGCGATAATCCGCTGCGTTTATCGAAGTTGCCGTTTTCGAGGAAGTACAGGCGATACCAGTTCGGGTCGTAGTTGCGCAGTTTCTCCCCCGGCAGCGAAGGCAGCGGCGCATTCGCGGCCAGTGGCTGCACCAGGTGCGGGGTGACGATCATCAGCAACTCGCGCTCTTCGCGATTGATCGACGAGTTGCGGAAAAATGCGCCGAGGACCGGGATGTCGCCAAGGCCGGGAAACTTGTTCACTTCAGAGGCGTTGCGCGTGCTGATCAGCCCGCTGATCACAAAGCTCTCACCGTCGGCCAGAGAAATGCTGGTGTCGGTGCGGCGGATGGTGAACGCCGGCACGGTGGTGCCGCCGATGGTCACGCCATTGTTGTAGTCCAGCTCGCTGACTTCAGGGGCGACCTTGAGAGCGATGCGGTTGTTGCTGACCACGGTCGGGGTCAGGGTCAGGCGGATACCGAATTCCTTGTATTCGATGGAGTAACTGTTGCTGTTGGCGCTCGGCACCGGGATCGGAATCTCACCGCCAGCAAGGAAACTCGCGCTCTGCCCGCTCAACGCCACCAGGCTAGGTCGCGCCAGGGTGTAGGCGAAACCGCTGCCCTCCAGCGCATTGACGATGCCGAGAAATTTGCTGCTGCCACCGCCCCAGACAATGTTGAACGCGTCGTTGACCAACGGAATGCTCGGTGCAATGACCGGCACCGTACCCGGTCTGACTACGGTGCCTGGCACCGTGCCCGGGCCGCCGAACAGGAAGTTGTTGGAGCCTTTACCGTAGATCGATGTGCCGGCCTCTTTCAGTTTGGTGCGGCTGACTTCGACAAAACGGATGTCGGTCTGTACTTGCGACGGCAGGTTCGGGTCATCGGTTGCCGGCAGCGTAACGGCCGTCATCGCTGCGCTGGCCTTGCCCTGCACGAACACCATGCTCTGCAGCGGCGCGCTGGCGCAGGCACTCCAGATCATCAACGTGGTGGCGCCGGGCGCGACGCCGGTGAGCAACACGCCTTGATCGCCGGTCACGCGCACATCGGCGATTTTCGGGTCGCCCACCGCAACCCGAGTGATAGGCACGGGTGATTGCAGCGCTTGTTGCAGGCCTTCGCCGACTTCCAGTGTCGCCGGCAACGGACCGAGCGCGGCGCAGTTACTGGTGGCGGCGACGGCAGTGCCGATCGAGGCGACGCTCAGCAGCGAGGCTCGAAACAGGCCGTTGAACAGAGGCGTAAAGCGTTTGCGCATGTAAAGGCGTCCTTGCTCGGATCAGGGAGTGGGTTGGGCGGTTTCTGCACCGCGGATGACTTCCACGGTGGGTTTGCGCGCAGCCGGTTGACCGGCCACAGCAAGTGGCCTGGGCGGGGGCGTCAGGGACAATTGGCTGAACTCGAGCAAATCCCGGCGCGGTGTATCGAGCCGCGTCGCCACATCGTTTTCGCCGGCCCAGTATTTCGCCAGTTGCTGCTCATCGGCGCTGCGCACCGCGAGGCGCAGCACACCGGCGCCCGAGGCCAGCATCAAGCGGCTGAGCAACGGTTCCGGCACGGCGAGCACCACGCTGCGCGCAGCCATGCGTTGTTGTTCCTGTTTAAGGCGCTCTTCCTCGGTACGCGTGGGGCTGGCGGGTTGACCCTCGTTGGTCAGGCCCATCTGGTTGCCGACGACCAGCACGCGCACCGCAGGTACCACCAGTTGCGCCGAGGCCTGAGAATTGCTTTCGTCCTTGCGCAGAAACAGCAACACATCGACGTAATCGCCGGGCGCCAATTGCCCTCCGGCGTTAATCACTTCATCCACCGCCACGGCCAATGCGCGTTCACCAGGGCGGATCATGCGTGCCAGTTGACTGCCCGCTTCGAAGCTTTCTTCACTCAACCAACTGCCGGCGCTCAGGGGCCGCCACGGTGTGCGGCCGACGACTTGCTCGACAGCGCCAAGGCTGCCGGCGGGGGCGGTGCGCAGTTTTTCCACCGCGACATCGGCTGCGGTGATTTTCATGAACGGTGCGATATCGCGCAGTAGCACAACAACGGGTTGACGGGTCGGGTCTTCAACCGGTGTCGCAGGCGCAGCGTTCGGTGCTACGACAGCGACAGCAGCGGGCGCTGCGGCCGGTTCGACGGCCGGTTGACGGCTTAAGGTCAGCCCCCAGTATCCGGCGATGATGGCGCCTAGCAGAAGCAATCCGGCCAGACCCAAAGTGACGCGACTGTTCATGACGGCTCTCCCTTTCCTGCTGCGTTGTGTCTTTTGCAATGACCCGTGACTTCCATCGAGACAAATTCGCAATCAGGCAGCTATGAACAAGTAACTATTTCGCTATTTGACGGTAGCGCAGCGCGAACAAAACGCCATTAAACGCACTCAAATATCCGCGAAAATCAGAGGGCTAAAGCGCCAAACGTCGTTTTGTGCCGTTAAACGGCGCATTACTACTTAAGCGTTAATCCGTTGTTACAGTTGTTGGAGCAAGAAATGCCGACAATGCTGATGCTGGCACAGGGAAATCATGTTGCGAACGCGCAACACCTGGCGTGCTCTAGGAGAATCCTCATGTCGTATTCGCGCGTTGTTGCAAAAATCAAATCCGAGTTCGCGTTCTTCAAAAACCTGGCCAAAGACACCGAGGGTGCCTCGGCCATCGAGTATGCGCTGGTGGTTGGTCTGGTGGCGCTGGTGATTGCTGCGTTCGGTAACGGCATCGGCACGCAGGTCACCAGGATTTTGACCGCTATCCAAACCGCGCTGACACCCGCCGTCACCGGCAGTTAACTTGTCAATGCAGCCATTGGGTTCTAACGTCAGCACTCAGTCCATTGCAGGTGTTGCCCATGAACTCTTCACACACTCCACGCCAGCAGTTGCTCCTCGTCGACGATGAAGAGGACGCACTGCTGGAGCTTGCGGAGTTGCTGGAGGGCGAAGGCTTCACCTGTCATACCGCAACGTCGGTGAAACTCGCCCTTCACCATCTCACCCGCCATCCCGATATCGCCCTGGTGATCACTGATCTGCGCATGCCGGAAGAAAGCGGCATGTCGCTGATCAAGCGCCTGCGTGAACACACCTCGCGCCAGCACTTGCCGGTGATCGTCACGTCCGGGCATGCGGACATGGAGGATGTCAGCGACATGCTGCGCCTGCAGGTACTGGACCTGTTCCGCAAACCGATCTACCACGTGCGCCTGCTGGAAACCCTCGACAACCTGTTTCCCAAGTCGAAGGTCTCTATCGGTTGAATTGCGGCGGTTGAGGTATGTGACCCCGCGCAAGAGCGGGGTCGACAAAGGTCAGTGCGCGGTCACGCGTTGACGTCCCGAGTTGCTCGGTGACAACGCCAGCGCCAATTGGGTGCGGTTGTGCATATGCGTCAGGCGCAGCACCTGCGAGACATAGAGCTTTACCGTGTTCTCGGTAATCCCCAACTCACACGCGATCTGATAGTTGGTCTGGCCCTTGCCTACCAACCGCGCGACATCGAGCTGACGGGGTGACAGCTGATTGAAAATCGCCGGTATCTCCAGCCCTTCGACATTACCCGACGCTTCGTCACTCACAGGCGCAGGGCCGCGGCGGACTTTGTCGAGGTCCTGGTAAAGGTCGTCAATCGACTCGGACAGGTATTGCAGCTTCTGATTCAAATGGCCCAGTTGCAGGGTTTTCTGCCGCTCTTGCAGTGCCACTTCCTGGCGTTGCAGACCTTCAAGCAGTTCGTCCAGATCAATAGGTTTCTGGTAGTAGTCGGCAATCCCGGCGCGTAATGCCTTGATCACGTCCTGCTTATCGGCGCGCCCCGTGAGCATGATGGCTTCGAAAGCACGGTGCTTGCCCGACAACCGTTGCAGTTCCTGCACCAGTTCAATGCCGTCCATGTCCGGCATATGCAGGTCACTCAACACCAGGCCGATGGCAGGGTCTTCGATGAATTGTTCGATCGCCTGCTTGCTTGATTCGCAAGGCACGCAACGATAGCCGCTGCTCTCGAGGAATTCGCAGAGTTCTTCGACAACCAGCGGCTGATCGTCGACTACCAGAACCTTTATTGCAGACGTAAGCTTGTTCACTTGCCACTCCATGCCCAGGCCAAAGGCTGACCGTTCCTGTACTTACAGCGCAATGCTGTACAGCGTTAATTTGAAAGTAGACGCACTTTCTGACTATGTACATAGCAGTAGTGGCAACGAGCGACTAGTGGAACCAGAGTAAAGTCAGGACTGTTCCAGCCAGCACGAACGGTGCAAATGGCAGCTTTTTTGACATTCCTGGTGCCATATATCGAAGATGTTCTCTAAGCCTTTGACTCATATGCAGCCAGAGTTTTGGCACCAGCAGTATCCACAGGGCGCTGGTCAGCGCCGCGCCGATAAATGCGCCGAGCAGATGCGCACCGTCCGTCGCGAGGGCCAAGGCTGTCATTAATTTCACATCACCGGCGCCAAAACGTTTCAAGATATAACCGGGAACAGTGAGCACCAGCGCCAGCAATACCGCCCAGCCGCCTTGCGCCGCTTCGGCACCGAGCCAGGTGTGGCCGGTCAACAGCAAGTACGCCGCAGCGAGGCTGCCGACACCCAGCGTCAGGGCGTTGCCAATATGCCGTTGCCGGGCATCCTGCGCCGCGCATAGCGCCAGCCAGATCAGTAGGACAAAGCTGTGCATGCGGTAAAAAACGTCCGTTTTGGCCGAATGATTCTATGCTGATATTACGTAGTGAATGTCAGGGTAGACGCAGTCATGAAATCCGGCCTCCCCCGCAAGCAAAAAGGCGCAGTCGCCATCGAGTTCGCCTTGGTTTTCATCATTTTTTTTGCGGTGTTTTATGGCTTGGTCAGCTACAGCTTGCCGCTGTTGCTGATGCAGTCATTCAACGAATCGACGGCCGAGGCAGTACGGCGCAGCGTGGCGCTTGATCCGGCCACCGACAATTACCCCACCGTCGTCACCACCACCGCCAGAACCGAACTGGCCCGGCAACTGGCCTGGCTACCCGGCGCCCTGGACTTCAACGCCACCTCGGACAGCACCATCACTTATGTCGGTGGCGTGCTGACCGTAACCATCAACTATCCCACCAGCAAATTGAATCAGGCGCTGCCGTTTCTGGTGCTGCCGGGCATCGGTTCAGTGCCGCGCCTGCCAGCGACACTGCGCGCCTCTTCGAGCCTGCAATTTTGAGTACGGGTGACAAGCTGTTCGCCCGCCTGCTCAATCGACAACCCGGCCTGCCTCAGCCTCTGAACAGGTCCGTAGTGCCAAGCGTCGGCCTGCAGCTGTATGTGGATGACGACGGCCACGTCGAGCATTTGAGCGGACCACTGCGCCATTTGCTTGCGCAACAAAGGCCCAGTAGCCGTACCGCGCCGCTGCTCGAATATTTATTGCCGCACAGCAGCCTTGCGGTGGAAGGTCGACCGGCCGACTGGCAAGGACAACTGCTCGACCTGGATTTTTACAGCCTCGCAGGCCCGCCATTGCATTTGCGCGGCTGGGTGCAGGCGCAAGGTGACGGCTGGCTTCTGCAATTGCTGGACATCGGTGATCTGCTCGGCGAACGGCGGCAGGCGCGCAGCCGTGAGCAATGCCAGTGGCTGGCCACACAGATTCGCGACCAACTGCGCCTGGGCAGCCTCGCTCGCCTCCCGCAGGTGCTGAGCGAACAGTTGCAACGTTTGGGTCAGCATTTGCACATTCCCAGCCTGGCGGTGGCCCTGCTCGATGAGCAGGGCCAGGGCTGGCAGATTCATCAGCACTACGCGGCGCCGAATGCACCGCAGGTGTGGCGTGACCAACAGCGCCTGGGCACTGGCCTCGACAGCCTGAACGGCGCCCTGCCGCAACGTTTAATGGCAAGCGAGCAGCCGCGACTGAGTGCGCTGCTCGGCCCGAACGAAGGGTTTGCCGTGCCCTACCGCGACGCTCAAGGCGTAGCGGCATGGTTGTTGTGCGCGGGCTATAGCGCGGCGCAACAGGCACCCGACCTGAGCGATCATGACTGGCTCCTGTTGGCCGCCGCCGTGGCCGCGCCGCTGCTGGAGCGGCTGCGCGAGCATCGTCATCATCAACAGCTGGAACGATTGGAAATCCTCCAGGCACTGCTCGGTACCGGTTGGTGGGAAGTCAGCAGCGCCAGCGCCGAAGTGCAACTGGCGCCAGCACTGGCGGTGAACCTCGGTTTGCAGAGTGAGCGAATCTCCATCGAGGACTGGTTCAGCCACGTGCATCCCGCCGATCGCGATGAGCTGCGCAGCCATCTGCAAGCCTTGCAGGATGACGGCACGCCGCTGGAATTGTGCGTGCGCCTGCAAACCAGCGATCAATCGTTGCCGCTGTGGTATCGCCTGCAAGGCCGGTCGCTGGGCATCGGTGCCGAACGCCGACTGGTAGGGTTCATGCTCGACATCAGCGACATCAAAAATCAACAGCAGCAGGCCGCTGCCGCCCATGCGCGACTGGACAATCTGATCGCCAGTTCACCGGCGGTGATCTACGTGCAGCGCTACGTCGAAGGGGCGCTGCAACCGACATTTTTCAGTGCCAGCCTGCAACCCTTGCTGGGTTGGGATCTCGCCGATTGTGCCGATGGTCGACTGGTGGAACACGTCCACCCCGAAGACCGTCCGCGCTATTTCGAACGCACTCGCCAGTTGCTGCGCGAAGGCTCGGTGAGCGCCCGCTATCGGGTGCTCGACCGTCATGGTCAGGCGCACTGGTTGCTCGATGAAGCCAAACTGCTGCGCGACGATCTCGGCCTGCCCGTCGAAGCGGTGGGCCTGTGGCTGGACGTCACTGAAGCGACCCTCGCCGCCGAGCAGGTCAAGGCCAGCGAGGAGCGCTACCGGATTCTGGTCGAAGATTCGCCGGCGATGATTTGCCGCTACCGCCCGGACCTGACACTGACCTTCGGCAACCGGCCGTTGGCGACTTATCTGGAGTGCGCGCCGGAGCAATTGCCCGGTGTGAATCTGGGCAGCTGGATGTCTGACGAACAACGCGAAGCCTTTGTTCAGCGCCTGGCGCAACTGACCCCGGAACTGCCGGTGAGTACCGCCGAAATCAATCTGCGCCTGCCCGGTCGCGAGCATGCGTGGTGGGTCTGGTCGGATCGTGGCGTGTTCGATGAGCACGGGCGCTTGCTCGAAGTGCAAGCGGTGGGTCGCGACAACACCGAGGTGCGCCGCTCCCAGCAGCAACTGACGCAGAGTGCAAAATTGGCCACCCTCGGCGAAATGGCCACCGGCCTGGCGCACGAGATCAATCAGCCGCTGAACGTGATGCGCATGGCCATCGTCAATGTGCTCAAGCGCTTGAGCAGCGGCGATGTGCAGATCGACTATCTGACCGACAAGCTCAAACGCATTGACGCCCAGGTGCAACGGGCGGCGCGAGTGGTGGATCACATGCGTGTGTTCGGGCGCCGCTCGGAAATCGAACAACACCCCTTCAACCCCCTCGACGCCATTGAAGGCACGCTGGCGCTATTGTCCGAAGGCCTGCGCGGCAAAGGTGTCGAGTTGCGAATCAAAGACGCTGGTTTTCAGGTTCAGGTGCGCGGTTACGTCGATCAGCTTGAGCAAGTGCTGATCAACCTGATGGTCAATGCTCGCGACGCCCTGCTCGGCAAGCGTGAGGCCAATCGCGACTTCCAGCCGTGGATCGCCGTGCACGCCGAGTGCGACGAGCATGTGGTGCGGCTGTGCGTCGAGGACAACGGCGGCGGCATTGATCCGCGCCTGCTGGAGCGCATTTTCGAGCCGTTTTTCACCACCAAACCCGTGGGTGTTGGCACCGGTCTGGGCTTGTCGGTGAGTTACGGCATTATCGAAAACATGGGCGGACGCCTGAGCGTGCGCAATGGCGTTGAGGGTGCGCGGTTCTGTATCGAGCTACCGATTGCACCCAGCGATCAGATCACCAGATAGGCTCTGCCAGTCTGCCCGCAAGTCATGTTGGCGCCGACTTCGACGTCCATCAGGTTGATGCCCAAGCCTTTTAGCAGGTTGTTGAGCAGTGGGTCGAGCAATGGCGAGATCAACCCGGTCACCACTGGCAGCAGGCGGTTGGTGACATCGCTGATCAAAGACGCCACGCCCGTCACGATAGCGCCCAGCGGGTTGCTGCCCACCGGCCTGTAGACGATCAGGTTGATGCCCGCGAGGCTATTGGCCAGGCTTGCAACGATATCGTTAGTAGGTACCACCGCCCGAATACTTGGCGGCAGTTTCAGGTTGGCCGGGGTGGCGAACGGCGTGGCGCTGGAAAACAGCAGGTCCTGCGAGTTTTGCGCAACGCTGGTGTCGAGTTTGATCCCGATTCCACCGGCGCGGTATTGCACATGGGTGGCGGGATTGCACGAGCCGATACCCAGAATCTTGTGACATGTCACAGTGCCCAGATCGATCAGCGGCAGCGGCATGACCGTCGGCTCGGCGACCGACGAGAAAGCGTTGGTCGGGTCGATCTGGCCGACCTTGAGATCGGCGATAGAGGTAATGGTGTGGGCGGTCAGGCTTTTCGTACCCGTGCTGCCGGTCGGGCAACTGTAATCAGTGACGTAACTCTTCGCGCCGCCGGCATCGAGGGCAATATCGATTCGCGGGGATGGCAGCAATTTGGGATCAAGCTGTTCGCAACCAGCGCCCAGCAAACACAACACGGAGTTGAGCGTATCCACCAGATTCAGGCTCAACAGTGCATTCAAAGTCGGGGTCAATGTGCCCACTAACCCCAGCACCGCATTGGTCAACCCGGTTACCCCCGAAAGCACCGGCAGATTGACTGACAACATCGTACGAATCTGCGCCGTGCGCACAAAAATCCGGTCCGGCCCCAGCGGGTTGGCCTTGGCTCGGGCCGGGTCGCCAATCGCCGAAAACTGCGGTGGTTCGATCACCTTCACCCGCACCGTAACGTTCGCCAACCCCGGCACACTGATCGGCAACGTCGCCGCTACCGCGCTTTTGCTATTCGCCAGTTGCACCACGCCCTGAATCAGTTGCAGCAGTTGCAGGTTGGCATCCAGCCCCGCCGACGTGGTACCGGTCTGCAATTGCAGAATCTCGCCGAGCTTGACCGGCGCCGCGTTGATTGCTGCCACTTGCAGCGCGCCGAGTGCGGTAATCACTTCGGCGGTCGCGCCGTTGAGTTGCGCCACTGTCGCAGCGGCTTGAATCAGTTGTGTGACCGAGGCTTGAGTGTTGAGCAATTGACTGTAGTTACCGGCCGCGACATTCAGATTGATCGCCAGTTGATCGAGGTATTTGAGCAGGTTGATATCAGTTTTCAGCAGGCCATCCCAGCCCAGCGCGGTGAGGTTGACGTTGCCACCGAGCAGCCCTGAAAACAGCGGGTTGAGGATGTTCGACTGGGCGGTATCGATGCTCGCCAGATTGCTGCGAATGTTCAGTTGCGCGAGCGTCGGCTGCGGTTTTGCGGCGACGGCGGAAGCCTGCAACGTGGTGTTCTGGCTGACCGATGCTCCCGAAAACAATGCGCGTATGCCACGGGCGAAACTGGTGGTCACCGTGCGACTGGCCGCGACCTGGACCGCTGCCGTCTGAGCCGCATCAGCGGTGAACGTGCGCATCCCGTTGGCGCCGGTCAGCAAAGTGCCGCAACTGGTCGCCAGGGTATTGGTGGTATCGACGGTGTATCCATTGCGCACGGCGCTTTGCCCGGCATAAGTGGCTGCCGTCAGGCCGGACAGGCAATTGCCACCGCGACTGACCGCTTCCAGAGCGGCGTTATCCACCACGCGCTGCAGTTTGCGCTGCTCCATGTACAAGCGGCCGGTATCGACCACCAGCAACATCATCAACACCGCAACGCCGAGGGTCAGCGCCGCCGTCAGGCCGATCGCCCCACGCTGTCGGGCCGGGCTGTTGAATTGTGAACGAGGTGACATCGCGCACTCCTTTGCCGGCGCACCGCCGAGCGCAACCTCCATGGGTGGATTTGAGTGTAGACGGGGCGCGGCGAAGTTGCTGGCACCAAGCCATAAGCTAACGGCACCGTCACAAATCCCCTGTAGGAGCTGCCGAAGGCTGCGATCTTTTGATCTTGTTTTTAAAAGATCAACATCAAAAGATCGCAGCCTTCGGCAGCTCCTACAGGGAGTTTGTGTTGGGCAAAAAAATGGGAACCCCAAGGGTTCCCTTTTTATACAGAGTTAGCGCGGTGGATAGTTGGCGAGGATGCGCGCGACTGTCTCGCGTATGGCGTTGCTGCGGTCCTCTGGATTCGGCCTGCTGGCGAGCATCTGCTCATCGCTGCCGCGCCACACCAGTTTGCCGTCCTTGCCATCGAGCAAGTCGACCTGGATGGTTGCGACCTTATAGGTGATGTTGCGGGTTTCGTTGTACATCGGCGCGCCCCAGTAACCATTCCATGGGCCACCCCAACCGCCGCCGTAATTGGTCGTCACTTGCTGCTGGCGATCCTCGACGATCAAGTAGGTCTGCACACTCACGTCACCCTTGGCGCCTGCCGCTGCGGGACGCAAACCCCGTTGATCGAGCTGATCGGTCACCGCCTGACGAATCCTTTGTTCGGTCAGGTCGCTCTTGATCCGTGGGTCATCCGGGCGATATTGCAGGGCGGGATCTTTCCAGCTCCAGCTGCGATAGGCAGCGAAGTCGCGGCTGGCATCAAAGTCGTGGTTGACCTGGTTCGAGGCGCAGGCGCTGAGCAGCGCGGCCATGGCCAGTAAAGCGAGACGGCGGAACATGGGTTTTCTCCACTCGTAGGCAGGAAGCTAACTCGGAGGATACGCCGACATCGCCTTTTCCACAGCCTCGCGAATTGCATCGGTGCGGTCGCTCTGGCTGCCCCTGTTGGCGGTTTCGGCGCTGGCGCTCCACACCGGTTGACCGGTGACGGCGTCGAACAGATCGACTTGCACCACCACGACCTGTTCCTGATAAGTACGGACGATCGGTACGGTGTTGTACATGCCGTAACCGCGTCCGTAACGATCATAGCTGCCGTATCCGCCGTAGTAGCCGTAATCGTCCCGCTCTTGACGCAAGCGGGTTTCCAGACGCAGGTCGGCGGTAACGAAGAGATCCGCCGGGCGATTGTCGTGCAACGGCCGTAAACCACGCTGATCCAGCGCATTGCTCACCGCTTCGGCCACTTGCGCCGAATCCGCCCACGCAGTGCCCGGCGGCAATTGCCCGTTGAGCCAGGCCCAACTGCGATAGCGTCCATAATCACGCGGTGGTGCCGGGTAGGCACTGCGGTCAAACGTGTTGGCGGCTTGCGGCGGCGCCGGGGGCAAGGGCCGCGACTGCGCCACATACGGGTTGCTACCCTGGCAGGCAGCCAACCCCAGACAGATGAGCAATAATCCGGATTGAGCTTTCATGTCGCGCTCCGATCAGATCGGCCGGCAGATCCAGTGCAAGTAGCGCCCAAGCCCGGCGAAGCTTGGGTGACGACGGTGGGCGAGCTCCATCTCGAGTAAATCCGCGAGTTCGACGCGGGCCTGGAATTCCACCGGCATGTAGTCGTGAAAAACCCGCACTCCGCTCTGGCTTTCGACCTGCCACATGCCTTCGAGTTGCGTTGCAAGTTCTCGCGGGTCGAGGGGCTGCTGCGGGGTCAGGCTCTGCTTTTCGCCGGCCATGACGTTCTTGCGCATCTTCTTGAAATGACCCTTGAGCAGATTGCGGTAGATCAGCGCATCGCGGTTGTAGAACGCCAGCGACAACCAGCCACCGGGTTTGGTCAATTGGTGCAGCACCGGCAAAATCGCGTGGGGTTCGGCCAGCCATTCCAGCACGGCGTGGCAGATCACCAGGTCGTAGGGTTCAGTGAGCTGGCCGGGCAATTCCTGCCACGGCGCCTGAATGAATGTCGCAGCCTGCCCCGCATCGGCAAAGCGCTGGCGAGCGCCTTCGAGCATCGGCTCGGCCGGCTCGGTAAAGGTCACATCGTGCCCACGCTCTGCCAGCCACAGCGACATATGGCCCAGACCGCCACCGATGTCGAGCACCCGCAACGGGCGATCCGGCAGCGCTTCGGCAAGGTCAGCCTGCAACACCGCGAGGCGAATGGCACCTTTGGCACCGCCATAGATTTTTTCGGCGAAACGCGTCGCCAACTGATCGAAATGCCGGTCGCTCATCAGCTGAACCGCCGTTCGCTGTCGGCGAGTTTGCTGCGCACCACTTCATTCATGTCCAACCCCAACTCGCTGCACAGCAGCAACAGATACAACACGATGTCGCCCACTTCCTGCCCGGCGTGGGCGAGTTTGTCCGCTGGCAACTGGCGCGACTGGTCTTCCGTCAGCCACTGGAAGATCTCCACCAGTTCGGACATCTCGACGCTGGCGGCCATGGCAAGGTTTTTCGGGCTGTGAAATTGCCGCCAGTCATTGCGATCGCGAATGGCGTGCAGGCGTTCGGTCAGTTCAACAAGGTTCATCGGGTTCTCCTGGAGGCGTATAGCTTCGGGGGGATGTTGCTTGAAGGCAAGGCCCATGTAGGCGCTGCCGCAGGCTGCGATCTTTCGATTTCTGGTTTTTGAATTCAAAAGCAGGATCAAAAGATCGCAGCCTGCGGCAGCTCCTACAGGTTTACGCCATACTTCCGCCACGGAACTCGGCCATAGGTGCTGCGGCCCAAGGTTCAATGCCAATTTCTCAGGATGCACACATGCAGGTAGAAAGCTTTTTCGAATGGCTCGGCCAGGCACTCGGCGCGGTCATCCGCTTTATCGTTGATGGTCTCAGTGGTTTGTTCAACATACTGAGCAACGCCGGAGGCAACTTTGTCGACGGCCTGGCCAAGACGTTGGGGATGGACACTTCGATCATCAGCATCATCGCCCTGATTGTCGGGCTGATGCTGTTGTGGTCGGCGATCCGTGCGTTCATGAATGCGTCGATCATTGCCGGGATTATCTGGTTGTTGCTGGGGTTGTGGTTGTTGAGCTGGATTATTCACTGACCCCACGAAACCCTTGTAGGAGTGAGCCTGCTCGCGATAGCGGTGGGTCATTCAAATCAATTTTGACTGACCCACCGCTATCGCGAGCAGGCTCACTCCTACATTGGATCGCATTGCGAGCCAGATGAATCGCTACAATGCCCGCTCCCCCAAGGAGCCCGCATGTCCAACCTGATTGCCGACTGGCGCGACCGCCCGACTCACCGCAAGGTCTGGGTGCTCGCGGCGCCCATGATCCTTTCCAATATTTCCGTGCCACTGGTGGCGCTGGTCGACAGCACCGTCATCGGCCACTTGCCCCACGCCCATCAACTGGGCGCAGTGGCGGTCGGCGCCAGCCTGTATACCTTTCTCGCCTGGGCCATGGGTTTCCTGCGCATGGGCACCACCGGGTTCGCCGCACAAGCGGCCGGGCGCAGTGATGGCGCGGCGCTGCGGCAGATTCTGTTGCAAGGTTTGCTGCTGGCGATGGGTCTGGCGCTGGTACTCGGCACCCTGGGTGTTCCGCTGAGCGGCGTGGCGTTGCATTTCATGCAGCCGTCGGCAGAGCTTGATCAGCTCACTCGCGAGTTCTTCCATACCCGGTTGTTCGGCCTCCCTGCCGCGCTGGCCAGTTATGCGCTGGTGGGCTGGTTCCTCGGCACCCAGAACGCGCGGGCGCCGCTGGCGATTCTGCTGACGACGAACCTGATCAACATCGTCCTCAATCTTTGGTTCGTCATCGGCCTGGACTGGGGCGTGGTCGGCTCCGCTCGTGCCTCGGTCATCGCCGAATGGAGCGGCGCCCTGCTCGGCTTGCTGCTGACCCGCAAAGCGTTGCGCGCCTATCCCGGGCACATCGCCTGGGCCGCGTTGAAGGTGTGGCAGAGCTGGCGACCGCTGCTGGCGGTCAATCGCGATATCTTCATCCGCAGCCTGGCGCTGCAATCGGTGTTTTTTCTGATCACGGTGCAAGGCGCTCGACTCGGTGATGCGACGGTCGCCGCCAACGCGCTGCTGCTCAATGGTTTGTTACTGACTGCGCATGCTCTGGATGGTTTGGCCCACGCGGTCGAAGCCCTTTGCGGACACGCCATCGGTGCGCGTGATCGCCTCGCCTTGCGCCGTTCACTGGTGGTTGCCGGTGGCTGGTCACTGATCGCCAGTCTCGGCTTTGCCCTGCTGTTTGTCCTGGCCGGGCACTTGTTCATCGAGATGCAAACCGACATCCAGAACGTACGCGACACTGCATTCGTTTACCTGCCTTACCTCGCCGTGCTGCCGTTGGTTGCGGTGTGGAGCTACCTGCTCGACGGTCTGTTTATCGGCGCCACCCGGGCCCGGGAAATGCGCAACGGCATGCTCATGACGGTGGTGTTGCTCCTGCCGTTCGCCTGGGCGCTGCAAGGTCTGGGCAATCATGGCCTGTGGATAACGTTCCTGTTGTTCATGGTGCTGCGCAGCCTGACCCTCGGTGCGCAAGCCTGGTGGCTGAAGCGCAACGACGGCTGGTTCACCGGCGCCGCTCACTGAGCCGGCGTGTGCTTGATGAAGCCGACCACCTGATCGAGCACCGGCGCCAGTCCACGTAACGGTCGCGACAGCGTCGCCACCAGCGTTATGTGATTGGGTCGCGAATAGTAGAAATCCTGCACCGGCACCCCGGCCGCGCGCAGTTTGTACGCCAGGCCGCCGGTGTTGCGCGTCGGGTTGACCAGATCATCCTCGCTCGCCGCGATCAGCAACGCAGGCGGCGCACCGCGACTGACATGATTGATCGGCTGCGATTGCGGCGGTGAGTCCGGCCAGAAAAACACCGGCCGCACAGCGGGATTCTCGATCGGCAGAAAGTCGTATGGCCCGGCCAGACCGATCCAGCCGCGCAGGTCCTTGGGGGACATGCCCGCCGCAGCGAGCAGATCGCCGTCCAGTGCCAGCATCGCCGCGTTGTAGCCACCCGAGCTGTGCCCCATCAAGTACAAACGCTGTGGATTGCCGGAAAACTCGCGGATGTGCGCCTTGGTCCATGCCACCGCCCGCGCACCGTCCTGCAGAAACAGTGGATAACGCACCTGCGGATACAGCCGATAATCCGCCACAACCGCGACAATGCCCCGCGACGCCAACGCCTCGCCAACAAAGTTGTAGTCCTCGCGCGCACCGCTGTTCCAACTGCCGCCGTAGAAAAACACCACGACCGGGGCATCTGACAAGGCGTGACGCGGCACGTACACATCAAGTTTTTGCCGTGGATCGTCGCCATAAGCAATACCGGTAGTTTTGACGAACGTGCTGTCCGGCGTCAGCGCATTGAGCAGCTTGACCGGCGAACAGGCACTCAATGCCAACAGCAACAAAGCGCCGAACATTGCAGCGAATCTTTGACGAAAAAAACCTGCCATACGCGCCGAACCTCAGGTCAAATTTGATCGCTGCGCCACTGGCGCCGCACATGCTCAAGCCGCTCTTGCTGGGTCAAATCCTGCGGTGGCGGCACCAGCACTGCACGCGGATGCTGCAAGCGTAGCCACAACCAGCCTTCGAGCACGGTGCGGTCGCTGAAACCCAGCGCCAGGCCCTGCTGAACATGGGAGGCGATCGCCGCGTAATCAGTTCCCAACGATTGGCACCAGCGCCAGATGTGTTGCTCCAGCAGGCAGGTTTGCAAGCGTTCGCACTGTCGCCGGGTAAGGCTTTCTTCGATGCTCAACGGCTCCACGCTCAGACCCGGATTGCGCAACTGCTGCCAGCCCTGACTGCCGATGGCGCGGTCGGCCCAAGTGCCACCGAACCAGTGCAACAGGCGGATAGGCCCGAGCCAGCGACTCAGTTCTGCGGCGTCGCAGGCGTCGAAAAAATAGCTCGCGGTCTGGCGGTTGTAATAACTGAGCAAGGCCCGATGGCTCAACCCGAACGAAACCGTGAGCATGCGCTGCAAGTGGCTCAGCAGTTCCTGCGCCGACGCTTCGCTGCCCAGCAACAGCCCGCGCCAGGTATCCGGATCGCTGTGACACAACGACGCCAGCGCCGGACTGTCACGCATATCGACCAGCACAGGACCGTGGTCGCTGACCGGCTCAAACTCGGTGCCGTCGAACAGTTTGAAACTCGGCAAGCCGGCGAAACCCTTGCTCAGCGTCGTCAAGGCCCGCGCTGCATCCGCGCCGTCGAGCAACAGCCATTGCGCTACCGGCTCAAGCGCCACCCCGCTCATCTTGCGCTGCTCTGTTCAAGCGTGGTGACCAGCCGACAACTGCAAACCGCCTCTGTGCAATGGTTGAAACTGCCGCCTCCTGGGATCAGGCACAACAACAGCAATGGCTCGCCTGACGTCAGCATTTGCTGCAAGCCTTCACTCGCCAGGCTGTCCGGCAGCGGCGGCGTTGGCGCATCGCTGGTTTGCGCAGCAGCGACTGACGACTGTAAAACGCCGCTGATCATTGGCTGATCCGGGTCACCCTCAAAGAAGCTCACCACCACTTCGACACCATCGCCCAACGCCGCCATTGGTGCTTCGGCCAAGGCCGGCGCGAGCGGCAGCCAACAATGACTCGGCGCCGCGCCTTCGCCCTGGTAGAGCCAGTCGAACTGCACCGCCACCGGCCTGAAACGGTCGGGTTGCGGTTCGTCTACGGTCACCACCCAGGCCCGTTGCAGGCTGTGCATGCGCAAGCGCGACGGCGCCGATGAGGGTAACTGCGCGGCGGCAAACAAACGGTTGGCGTACGGCAGATCAAGGGACAGGTCAGCGCTGTGTTCGATTCGGGTCAACAACCATTGCCGATTGCATTCGGGGAAAGGATGCCCGACCAGGCGCAGCCAATGCCCGCTGCGCAGCGCCGCAAGATCACTGCGTCCTTCGGCATTCGTTGCCTGCCGCAAACCTTGCGAGCCGGCCTGCATGGCTTCATGCAACTGCCAATGGTGAACGGCAGGACAGGTACTTTTTTCGTCTTGTTCACCTTGATACAGCGCGGCGCTAGCCAGCGGAAAATGCGCCGGGTCATCGCTGAACACCAGGCAATGCCGGTCGTGGGTATGCTCGAAGAAATAGTGAATACGCGCCTGTGTGCACAAGCGCTGCAGCAGTTGCAGATCCGATTCGCGGTATTGCGTGCAAAACGTGCGGGCCGGGTAGTCGTCACGCAATTCGAAGCGTCGCTGGGCACCGACGATCCCGTGTTCCCTGAGCACCTGCTCGATGATCTGTGGCACCGAACGGCCACTGAAGATCCGCTGGCTGATGCGCAGGTCAAGGCAAGCGAGTTTCGGTCCCAGATGGATCCGGCTCAACCGCGAACCGTGTCCGTGCTCATGCTGGACAAGGCTCTGCAACTGCCCGTGCACACCCTCCCCCGACGGCCCGAAACAGAGGAACGCCGAACGATAAAGCAGGCCGGCGAGATCCAGTTGCGGATCGTCGATCAACACATCGATTTCGAACGCAAAAGGTTCGTTGAGGGCTTCGCTACCGGTAAAGGCCAGGACTTCGAAAGGGTCGGACAGGCCCGCTACATCGAGACGAAATGACGACTCGTTGACTGGATCGAACATAGGCGGATCTCTACAGGAGGGGCGGTCGGGGATTCTCGCCGAGAGCCATGGCCGAGTAGAGAGCTGAAGTACAACTTAGGAAATGACCTACGCGAAAAGCAGACCGGATCACTTTGCTGACCGGGATAGCCAAACATATCGCGAAGATTTTGGGATATATCCCACCGGGTCATCCGAATTTTCCACAGCAATAGGGAAAATTTCAGACAACCCGGCGAGACAGCAACCTGGTCTCAGGAAGACAGGTAGGAGGAGCGGGTCAGGCCCAGACGCAAGGCATCGAGAAATTGCGTGCGCTCGCTGGCACTGATGCGGGCACTGGCGCACTTGTCGCGGTAGTGGGTCATCAGTTCTTCCGGCGACAAGTGCACATAACGCAGCATGTCTTCGATGGTGTCGTGAGTTTCGATACCCGCGTGGTACACGCTGCCATCGGCGTTCTGGTAGATGTTCACCGAGTCGGTGTCACCGAACAGGTTGTGCATGTCGCCGAGGATTTCCTGATAGGCGCCGACCAGGAACACGCCCAACAGATAGTCCTCGCCTTCGTTCAAGCCGTGTACTGGCAGGCTGGTCTCGATGCTCTGCTCGTCGACGTACTGGTTGATCTTGCCGTCGGAGTCGCAGGTCAGATCCTGCAGCACCGCGCGGCGCAGCGGCTCTTCGTCGAGACGGTGCAGCGGGATGATCGGCAGGACCTGATCGATCGCCCAGGTGTCCGGCAGGCTCTGGAATACCGAGAAGTTGCAGATGTACTTGTCGGCCAGTTTGTCGTTGAGCTCGTCGAGCACCTGACGGTGCGAACGCTGACGGGCTTTGAGCGAGTTGTGCAGGCGACGGCACACGGCGAAGTAGCACTGCTCGGCCAAGGCTTTTTCAGCCAGGGTCAGCTTGCCATCGGCGTATTGCGCGGCAACGTCGCTCATGTAGTGGGTGGCGCGCCAGTAGGTTTCGGTGACCATTTCGATATCGGTCGGGCCGAGCAGGTCAACCAGCCACTGCACGGTTTCCGGCAGCGATTCCTTGTTTTCGATCTGCGGGATCTCGTCGTTGTGCTTCTCGACGTCGGTCACCTGCACCACCAGCATGGCGTGGTGCGCGGTCAGCGAGCGGCCGCTTTCGGAGAAGATGTGCGGATGCGGCAGGCTCTGCGCGTCGCAGAATTCCTTGAGCATGCCGACCACGACACCGGCGTAATCGTCCATGTCGTAGTTGATCGAACTGGCGTTGCGCGAGTGTGTGCCGTCGTAGTCGACACCCAGACCGCCACCGACGTCGATGTGATCGACCGGCAGACCGAGATTGCGCAGCTCGCCGTAGTAACGGATCGCTTCCTTGAAGCCGTGCTGATAGTCGGCCAGGTTGGCAATCTGCGAGCCCATGTGGAAGTGCAGCAGGCGGATGCCCTGATCCAGACCGGCCGCGCGGAAGCGCTCGACCACCGACAGCAATTGCGCCGCCGACAGACCGAATTTGGATTTCTCGCCACCCGTGTCCGCCCACTTCGACGAAGCCAGCGACGACAGACGCACGCGCAAGCCGACCTGTGGCTTGACCTTGAGGGACGCCGCTTCTTCGATCACCAGCGCAACTTCGGACTCTTTCTCGATCACGATGAACACGTTGTGGCCGAGCTTCTGGCCCATCAGCGCCAGGCGGATGAACTCGCGGTCCTTGTAACCGTTGCAGACGATGGTGCCGCCCTTCGGCGCCAGCGCCAGCACGGCCAGCAGCTCCGGCTTGGAGCCGGCTTCCAGACCAATGGAGACGTCCTTGGTGGCGATGATGTTCTCGATCACCGCTTCTTGCTGGTTAACCTTGATCGGGTACAACGCGGTGTACTTGCTTTGGTATTCCAGGCGCTCGATGTTCGCATCGAAGGCGCCGGTCAGCTGGCGTACACGGTCTTGCAGAATGTCGGGAAAACGAACCAGCAACGGCAAGGACAAACCGCTTTTGCGCAGTTGGTCGACTTGCTCGAACAGGTCGATAGGCGAGCTGCTCGGGCCGTTCGGACGAACTTCGACGCGACCGGCGTCATTGATCGCGAAATACCCGGCCCCCCAATGGCGGATCCCGTAAACACTGCGGCTGTCCGCAACTGTCCATTGGCTGCCATCGTCTTTGCGTGTGCGTCGTACGGACATCGAAGTCCCCTATAAAGAAGTCATAGTGCGTCGCCTGATCTCAGGCCGGCGCAGTCTAAAGTATGAAAATGACGATTCGTCAGCGCGGCGGTAGACCGCGCGGACCGCGTGGAGTTTAGAAACCGGTCATGAACAGGCTCTGTGAAAACCATGGAGACGATGCCGGAGCTGAACCTGTCAGAACCGGATCAAGCCGCTGGTGGCTTTCACAGAGGCTGCTAGCCGCCGGATTTCTTCGCTTTGAAACCGTGCTTGATCAGTTCCGCCAAGAGTAGCTCGACATGATCGCCCTGGATTTCGATGATCCCGTCCTTCAACGCCCCGCCGGTGCCGCAACGTTTCTTCAACGTTGTCGCCAGCTCCTTGAGCGCGTCTTCGGCCAGCGGCACGCCGGTGATGGTGGTCACCGTCTTGCCGCCACGGCCCTTGCTCTCGCGACGCACGCGGGCAATGCCGTCACCGGCAGGGATCACGGTTTGTTTGCAGATACAGGCGTCCACCGGCTGACTGCATTCCGGGCAATGACGACCTGCGTCGGTGGAAAATACCAGACCGCCAAGGGCGGCGAAGGATGCGGCTTTTTTGGCCACCGGCAATCCTCTTGGGAGGACAAAGACTGATCGCAACCTTGGGCAAGGTCATCGACCGCGAAGCCCCACTCAGGCAGGGGCAGCGCTACTGCACCGGAATGTGGACTGAACTGTAGGAGCTGCCGCAGGCTGCGATCTTTTGATCCTGATCTTTACAAAGCAAGATCAAAAGATCGCAGCCTTCGGCAGCTCCTACAATAAGTCAGCAGGCCAACATCAAGCGATTCGGTGCAGCTTGAAAAGGTCGCGCAGTGTAACGGCAAAAAACCCAATTGCTAAGTGCCAATCGGCGCCAATTTATGTGTTCTTTGCGACGTCGCTTTGCTGCGCCTTCAGATAGCGCTTCAAAGCGGCCAGAGAGTCCGGGCAATAAGGCTTTTGCCGGATTTCCTGCATGACCTGTTCGACCGGAATGAAGCGCGCTTCCAGGACTTCTTCCGGCTGCAATTTCAGCGGACCGTCCCACACGGCGGAAAACGCCGAACACCAGAGACGATTGCCGGTGTCCTCGAAGTAAAAATGATCGTGGGCGGTGAGTTCCACACCGCTGACCCCCAACTCTTCCGCCAGCTCACGGGCAGCCGACTCGGCATAGGTTTCGTTGGCCTGCACCATACCGCCTGCCGCCACGTCCCAGTAACCGGGGTAGATCGCCTTGCTCAAGGTTCGCCGGTGCACACAAAGCTCACCGGCGGAATTGAACAACATGATGTAAGTGCCGCGACCGATCAGCCCGCGTTCACGCAGATCGGCACGCACCAAGGCGCCGAGCAGGTTGTCCTGCTCGTCGACCCAGGCGATTTGTTCGGCATCCGAGGCGGCGCGATGGGCCGCCTCTTTGGCGTTTTGACTCATGTATCAGCCCTGATTGAGCAGTTGACGCAAGTCGATGACTGCCGCGTTGGCCCGGGAAATATAGTTGGCCATGACCAGCGAGTGGTTGGCCAATACGCCGAAGCCGCTGCCGTTGAGAATCATCGGGCTCCAAACCGGCTCTTGCGAGGCTTCCAGCTCACGGATGATCTGACGCACGCTGACCGTGGCGTTCTTCTTCGCCAGTACATCGGCGAAGTCGACTTCGATGGCTCGCAGCAAGTGCGACAGTGCCCAGGCCTGACCGCGCGCTTCGTAGAAGACATTGTCGATCTGCATCCACGGGGTCTCGACGACTTCTTCGTCAAGCTGCGGCACTTCGCCGACGGCCGGGACTTCGGTTTTCAGCGCGGTGTTGAGTTTGACCCGACCAACACTGGCCGACAGCCGTTGCGACAGCGATCCCAGACGGGTGCCGACATCGCCGAGCCAGTTGTTGAGGTTGTCAGCGCGCGCGTAAAACAGCGCGTTTTTCTGCGAAGGGTCAGACAGGCGCGCCTGATAGCGGCTCAGGGAGTTGATGCCTTCCTGATACTCGGACTCACTGGACGGCAGGATCCAGCTCTTGTTGTCGAAGTTGAAACGCGGTTCGGCCTTGGCCAGATCGGAGTCTTCGGCCGATTGCGATTGCGAACGGGCGAAGTCTTTGCGCAAGGCGCGGGTCAGGTCACGGACCTGTACCAGTACGCCGTATTCCCAGCTCGGCGTGTTGTCCATCCACAGGCCTGGGGGAAAACGGTCGTTGGAAATGTAACCGCCCGGTTTATCGAGCAAGGTGCCGGCCACGGTCTTCAGAGTCTCGACCGTGGTGTAGCCGATCACCATCTGCTTGCCTTCTTTCTCGGCGGCCAGTTGCGCGTTTTGCGCCACCGGAAATAACGCCGGCTCCTGGCTCCAGTACCAGCCCAGGCCAATGGTCACTAACAAATAAATACCGAGCAGAGTGGCCAACGCACGGCTGAACAACAGCCCGCCGACATAGCTGCGGGCGGCCGACTTGGGCTCGGCGGCACGTTCAGGCGCGCTGCCCGCGCGGTTTTTCCAGTCCAGCATGGCGATATCCTTTCAATCACTTGGGGTCAACGGTTCGACCACAACCATACAACAACGTGCCAAGGCCGGGCACCTGCGCGTGAAGATATGCCGCAAATGGTGCAGGCGCTCGACGCATCTTTCAGATCTAAGGGAATCCCTGATGCCATTCATCTGCTATTTCGACGCAGAGCCATTAAAACCTCGTTTGCCCCATTGGTGTGAGACGCACAGAGTCACCTGAAATATTAGCCGCTATATATTAAGGCGCCCTGCCTACAGGGACTTGGCCGACATCCAGAGCGAAAACAAAACCACTCGGTCAGAAACTGAATAGTGACGCATTACAGATTATTGACGTACGACACTCGTCTAAGGGAAAAGAGGTGCTAGCATAGAGCCACCAGTCGATCTCAGCATGCACCCTAACTAGTAGTCAGGATATGACCGAGCCAGAAGACCCCAGCCGTGAGCGTCTCAAGCACCACTTTGCCCAGCGGGTAATTCATCAGGCACGTCAGATTCTTGAGATATGGCAGCGCCTGCAACGTAGTGAATGGTCCACCGTCGACCTCGCCGAACTGAGTGAGGCCAACCTGCGCCTGCTGCGCTTTGCCGAGCGCTTCGAACAGCCTGAACACACCCAGCTCGCGCGCCACATCAGTCAGTCGCTGGAAGCAGTGGACGCCAATCGTGGACGCCTGAGCAGTGGCTTGATCACCGACCTCAATCGTTTGATGCAGCGCTTGTCGCGTACCGGCCTGCGCCAAGGCGATCAGCTCGACCAGACCTTCCTGCCGCCGCTGCGCAAGCCCATCTACGTGATGCTGCAGGATCACGACCGTGCCGAGCGGCTGGCCAAGCAACTGGAATTCTTTGGCCTCAGCGCCCAGTCGCTGGACAGCGTCGCGGCGTTTCGCTCATCGATGGTCGAGCGCTTGCCGGCCGCGATCGTCATGGACGTGGATTTCAGTGGTGCCGGCGTTGGCTTGAAACTCGCTGCCGAAGCCCAGGTCGGGCTGGAGGAACCGTTGCCGTTGCTGTTTTTCAGCCTGCACGAAACCGACACCCCGACGCGCCTCGCGGCCGTGCGCGCCGGCGGCCAGGAATTCCTCACCGGCACCCTCGAAGCGTCGAGCCTGCTGGAAAAGATCGAAGTCCTGACCTGCGTCGCCCAGTACGAACCTTATAAAGTGCTGATCATCGATGACTCCCGCGCCCAGGCCATGCACACCGAACGCCTGCTCAACAGCGCCGGTATCGTCACCCGCACCTTGATCGAACCGATTCAGGCAATGGCTGAACTGGCAGATTTCCAGCCTGACCTGATCATCCTCGACATGTACATGCCAGCCTGCACCGGCACCGAACTGGCCAAGGTGATCCGCCACAACGACCGTTATGTGAGCGTGCCGATCATTTACCTGTCGGCCGAGGACGATCTGGACAAGCAGCTTGACGCCATGAGCGAGGGCGGCGACGACTTCCTGACCAAACCGATCAAGCCGCGTCACCTGATCACCACCGTACGCAACCGAGCTGCCCGTGCGCGCAACTTGAAAGCACGGATGGTGCGCGACAGCCTCACCGGTTTGTACAACCACACGCACATCCTGCAATTGCTCGAAGACTGCTCGTTCCGCGCCCGTCGCGAGAACAAGCCGCTGAGCTTTGCCATGCTCGACATCGACCACTTCAAACGGGTCAACGACAGCCACGGCCACCCGATGGGCGACCGTGTCATCAAGAGCCTTGCACTGTTCCTCAAGCAACGTTTGCGCAAAACCGATTTCATCGGCCGTTACGGCGGCGAAGAGTTCGCCATCGTCATGCCCGACACTGACATGGAAGCCGCGCATAAAGTGCTCGACGAGATCCGCCAGCGCTTCGCCGAAATCCACTACCCGGCGCAACCTCATGACTTGTGGTGCACCTTCAGCGCCGGCGTGGTGGAAATGCGCGATGATTCCGACAGCCTGATGATGGCCAGCCAGGCCGACGAGGCGCTGTACCGTGCCAAGGGTGCCGGGCGTAACCGGGTGCAGACGGCGCGGGAATCAAAGCAAAGTGCCACTATTTCATCGGAATCCACCGATTCGGTCATAACCCTGTAATAGAACCGCAATAAATTCAGGCACTTACCATTTCTGTCGTTGGTAGCTGTCATGCGCCTGAAGTTGCTCACAAATCTTAATACGCTGCTGCTGGTCGCCGTGTGCCTCGCACTCGGCGCCACGCTGTGGTGGTCGCAAAAAGCGCTGGAACGCCCGTATCTGTTGATGGAGCGTTATCTGGGGCTGTCGCAGCAATTTCAAAACGAGGTGGCGCGCAACGTCGAGGACTACCTCGCCAGTGGCGATGCCTTGCGTTTGAGCAGTGCCAGCCAGGCCATCGACAACGTACAGAAAGAACTTGGTGAACTGCCGCCGGCGCTGGCCGATACGTTGCGTCCGAGCCTGTCGGGCCTCGATGAATTCAGCAAAACCGATTTGCTCGCCGCCGGCAAACTGGCCGGTGATCCGCAGGCATTGCTGTTACAGGCCGAGCGCGAATTGAGTGCCAGCCTCGACCAGCTCAGCGCCTATGCCAGCGGCAACGCGGCCTACCTGACGCCGCTGCTTGCTGCCTCTCAGCACTTGGGCAAACTCTCACTGGCGCGAGACAAACTGGTCAGCAGCGGGCGCAGTGAACTGGCGGTCGACGTTGAACGCGAAGTCAGCAATATCCGCGCTCAAGCACAGTTGATCGATGCCCTGCCCCTGCTGGGTGTAGTGGCCAGCAACGAATCGAGCAGCGACGATTTCGCGGCGATGATGGGTATCGAAAGCAGCGAAAAAACCGTTGCCGAGGATGCCGGTGTCGGCCTCAAACGTGAACTCAACAGCCTGCTCGGTCGCTACCCGGCAGAGCTTGCACGCACCCGCGAGCAAATCCAGAAACGCAGCGAACTCAGCACCGCCACCCACGCGAAAATCGCTGCCGTACAACACGCCATCGCCGGACTGGAACCGGTGGTGCGTGCCCAGCACGGGCAAATTCAGGGCGAAGTGCGGCTGATGCAAGGCGTGATGATCGGCCTGATTCTGCTGATTGCGCTGCTGATCGACACCTTGCAGCGGCGTCTGGCGCGAACCCTGACCAACCTCGCGCCGGCATTGTCCGTATGGGCCGACGGCGATTTCAGTCGCGACATTCAACTGGGCAAGACCAACCGCGAGCTGCACGACATCGAGGCCTCGCTGAATCGCTTGCGCGCGTATCTGGTGGATCTGGTCGGGACCATTCGCGGCAATGCTGAACAAGTCGCGGGCAGCAGTCGCACCCTCGCCGAGTTGAGCAACGACTTGCACAGCGGCGCCGAACATCAGGCCGGAGACACGGCGCTGATTCGCGATTCGCTCGGCGAACTGGAGGCGACTATCCAGCAAGTTGCCGGGGACGCGCGTCAGGCCGCCGATGCCAGCCGTCATGCCGGTTTGGCTGTCGAGCACGGTCAGACCGTCATCGGCCAGAGCCTCACAGGCCTGCACGCCTTGGTCGGCGAAGTGCAGGGCAATGCGCAGATGATCGAACATCTGGCTGAAGAGTCGGCGACCATTGGCGGCGTGCTGACGGTGATCCGCTCGATTGCCGACCAGACCAATCTACTAGCACTGAACGCGGCGATTGAAGCGGCGCGCGCCGGGGAAATGGGCCGCGGTTTTGCTGTGGTGGCCGAAGAGGTGCGCTCTCTGGCGCAGCGTACGGCCGGGGCGACTGCGGAAATTCAAACCCTGATTGCCGGCCTGCAAACCGCTGCCCGGCAATCGGTTGAAGGCATGCGTGCGCAAGTCGAGCACGCCGAAGCGACGGCGAATCAGGCACAAGCGGCGGACGGTGCGCTGGACAAGATTGTCGGTGCGATCCAGACCATTTCCGACACAGCAATCCGCATCGCCGATATCACCGCGCAGCAAAGTGGCGCGGTCAGCGAGATTCGCGATCACAGCGAGCGGATTCATCAGTTGGGTGGGGATAACTTGCTGCGTATCGGCCGAGGCCGCGAGCAAGGCGAAAACCTGTTGGTACTGGGCGGGCAGTTGCATACGGCCGTACAAGCCTTCCGCGTCTAAAGAAATTCCCTGTAGGAGCTGCCGCAGGCTGCGATCCTTTGATCTTGCTTCTGAAAATCAAAAGATCGCAGCCTGCGGCAGCTCCTACAGGAATTGCCACAAATGACCGGATCAGATCACGCGGTCACATATTTTGCGCAAACATCGGCCATCGTGCTGGCTATTGCATAGAACTGGACAGTCATAAAGTCTTTGCGGCATAGTCGCCGGGTTCTGACGACTGCTCATTCATGACAAGGACAACGCAGATGGCAACCCTACTGGTGCTGCACGGCCCCAACCTGAACCTGCTCGGCACCCGCGAACCGGGTACCTATGGGTCGACGACCCTGGCGCAGATCAATCAGGATCTGGAGCGCCGCGCCCGTGAAGCCGGCCATCATCTGCTGCATCTGCAAAGCAATGCCGAGTACGAATTGATCGACCGCATCCACGCCGCACGCGGCGAAGGTGTGGACTTTATCCTGATCAATCCGGCCGCATTTACACATACAAGTGTTGCATTACGTGACGCGTTGCTTGGAGTGAGCATCCCATTCATCGAAGTGCATTTGTCCAACGTGCACAAGCGCGAACCTTTCCGCCATCACTCTTACTTCTCCGACGTAGCGGTGGGAGTGATCTGCGGCCTTGGCGCCAGCGGTTACCGACTGGCCCTGGAGGCTGCACTAGAACAGCTTGAAACACAGGCAACGACTTGAACGACAAGCGTTAAGCGCCCCTGACCGACCCTTGGGAGTTGATGATTCATGGATATCCGTAAAGTTAAGAAACTGATCGAATTGCTGGAAGAGTCCGGCATCGACGAGCTCGAGATCAAGGAAGGCGAAGAGTCCGTACGCATCAGCCGTCACAGCAAGACCCCGGCTCAGCAGTACTACGCGCCTGCACCGATGCAAGCGCCGGTCGCTGCACCAGCCGCCGCTCCTGTAGCTGCAGCTGCTCCGGTTGCCGCTGCTGCCCCGGCGCTGAACGGCACTGTTGCCCGTTCGCCGATGGTCGGCACGTTCTACCGCAAATCTTCGCCAGCCTCGCCGTCCTTCGTTGAAGTCGGCCAGACCGTGAAGAAAGGCGACACTCTGTGCATCGTTGAAGCCATGAAGATGATGAACCACATCGAAGCTGAAACCAGCGGTGTGATCGAGTCCATCCTCGTCGAAGACGGCCAGCCGGTTGAGTACGACCAACCGCTGTTCACCATCGTTTGAACTGCGGAGAGCCTTTGATGACTGCGAAGTTGGAAAAAGTTCTGATCGCGAACCGCGGTGAGATCGCCCTGCGGATTCTGCGTGCCTGCAAAGAGATGGGCATCAAGACCGTCGCCGTTTACTCCAAGGCCGACAAAGAGCTGATGCACCTGGGTCTGGCAGACGAATCCGTCTGCATCGGCCCGGCCTCGGCCTCTCAGTCTTACCTGCACATCCCGGCCATCATCGCTGCCGCCGAAGTGACTGGCGCTACCGCCATTCACCCAGGCTACGGTTTCCTCGCGGAAAACGCCGATTTTGCCGAGCAGGTCGAGAACTCCGGCTTCGCCTTCATCGGCCCGAAAGCCGACACCATTCGCCTGATGGGCGACAAGGTATCGGCCAAGCACGCGATGATCGAAGCAGGCGTGCCAACCGTTCCAGGTTCTGACGGCCCACTGCCGGAAGACGAAGAAACGGCGCTGCGCATCGGTCGTGAAGTCGGCTACCCGGTGATCATCAAGGCCGCTGGCGGCGGTGGTGGTCGCGGCATGCGCGTGGTGCACAAGGAAGAAGACCTGATCTCGTTCGCCAAACTGACCCGCACCGAAGCAGGCGCGGCGTTTGGCAACCCGATGGTCTATCTGGAAAAATTCCTGACCAACCCGCGTCACGTCGAAGTGCAGGTTCTGTCCGACGGCCAGGGTCACGCCATCCATCTGGGCGACCGCGATTGCTCGCTGCAACGTCGTCACCAGAAGGTTCTCGAAGAAGCGCCGGCACCGGGCATCGACGAGCAGGCTCGCCAGGAAGTTCTGGCTCGCTGCGTCAAGGCGTGCATCGACATCGGCTACCGCGGCGCCGGCACTTTCGAGTTCCTGTACGAGAACGGTCGTTTCTACTTCATCGAAATGAACACTCGTGTTCAGGTGGAGCACCCGGTTTCGGAAATGGTCACCGGTATCGACATCGTCAAGGAGATGCTCAGCATCGCCGCTGGCAACAAGCTGTCGTTCACGCAAGATGACGTGGTTATCCGCGGTCACTCGCTGGAATGCCGGATCAACGCTGAAGACCCGAAGACCTTCATGCCGAGCCCGGGCACGGTCAAGCATTTCCACGCGCCAGGCGGCAACGGCGTTCGCGTCGATTCGCACCTGTACAGCGGTTATGCCGTTCCGCCGAACTACGACTCGCTGATCGGCAAGCTGATCACTTACGGCGCTACCCGCGACGAAGCCATGGCCCGCATGCGCAATGCCCTGGACGAAATCGTGGTTGACGGGATCAAGACCAACATCCCGCTGCACCGTGATCTGGTTCGTGACGAAGGCTTCTGCAAAGGGGGCGTGAACATTCACTACCTCGAGCACAAGCTGGCTGGCGAGAAGCACTAAGCTTCAGCCCGCACCAGACAAAGCCGCCTTCGGGCGGCTTTGTTGTTTCTGCAGGTTTCACAAAAACCCTGTAGGAGTGAGCCTGCTCGCGATGAGGCTGGCACATTCAGCATTTATGTTGACGGCAACATCGCCATCGCGAGCAGGCTCACTCCTACAAGGGATTGGCGCTACAAATCCAGCTCCCACAAACCGCCTGCGCTCGCGTAAACTTGCGCGCTTCTCGCAGGCCGCTAGTCTGCAATCAATATTTTTCAAAGGTGCCCGCCATGCCTTGGCTGCAAGTACGTCTCGCCATCAGCCCGGAACAAGCCGAAACCTACGAAGACGCTTTCCTTGAAGTGGGCGCTGTTTCGGTGACCTTCATGGACGCCGAAGATCAACCGATCTTCGAGCCGGAACTCAACACCACTCCGCTGTGGGCGCACACTCACCTGCTGGCCCTGTTCGAAGGCGGCACCGAGCCTGCACCCGTGCTGGCCCACCTCGAATTGCTGACCGGCAGCCCGCTGCCCGAGCATCACAGCGAAGTCATCGAAGACCAGGATTGGGAACGCAGCTGGATGGATGGTTTCCAGCCAATGCGTTTCGGCCAGCGCCTGTGGATCGTCCCGAGCTGGCATGCCGCGCCCGAGCCTGACGCAGTCAACCTGCTGCTGGATCCGGGCCTGGCGTTCGGTACCGGCACCCACCCGACCACCGCGCTCTGCCTGGAATGGCTCGACGGCCAGGACCTCAAAGACTGCAACGTGCTGGATTTCGGCTGCGGCTCGGGGATTCTGGCCATCGCCGCCCTGCTGCTCGGCGCTAAAGAAGCCGTCGGCACCGACATCGACGTGCAGGCGCTGGAAGCCTCGCGCGACAATGCCGGGCGCAACAATATCGCCGATGAGCTGTTCCCGCTGTACCTGCCGCAAGATCTGCCGCAGGTCAAAGCAGACGTGCTGGTCGCCAATATCCTCGCCGGCCCGCTGGTTTCGCTGGCACCGCAATTGGCCAGCCTGGTCAAGACCGGCGGGCGTCTGGCGCTGTCGGGCATTCTTGCCGAACAAGGTGAAGAAGTCGCTGCTGCCTACGCTCAGGACTTCGATCTCGACCCGATCGCCAATCGCGATGGCTGGGTGCGCATCACCGGGCGTCGGCGCTAGAATGGCCGCCTGCATAATCCGGATCGCCGCATGACCGACAGTTTCGTCACTCAGTGCCCGCATTGCCAAACCAGCTTCCGTGTCAGCCACGCTCAATTGAGCGTGGCCCGCGGAGTGGTTCGCTGCGGCTCCTGCCTGCAAGTGTTCAACGCCGCCAAACAGCTGCTTGAACAGCACGCGGGCAAGGACGCGGTGACGCCGGTTGCACCTGCCAATGCCGAACAACTGCCGGTTGCGCCACCGCCGGTGGTTGAATCGCCCGCGGTCGTTGAGCCACCTGTCACCCGCGCCATCAGCCAAAAGCAATGGAGCGCCTCGGAGCTGGACCTCGACAGTCTCGACCTGGACGAAGAACTCGCCCGCCTCGAACAACGGGAAATCCAGCCGACCACCGAATTCGGTCGTCCGCGCGAAGATTCCCTGAGTGCCCGTCGCGACAGTCCGGAACCGGATGAAGCGGTCTGGCCCGACAGCCTGTTCAGCAAGCCTGCCGACGAGAGAGCGGAGCCTGAAGCCGAACCGGAAGTTGTCGAGGAACCGATCAAAGCCGCCCGCACCGAGCCCTCGCTGTCGCTGGAGCCGGTGGATCTGGATGATGAACCGGCGATCCCGCAATTGCGCCTGCACGATCCGATCGATCCGAATGCCCGCCGTGAGCGCCTCTCCGCGAGTGACGACAGCGATGACGATCTGCCATTGCTCGAACCGCAGCGCAAAAAACGTGAGCGCGCAGACCCCGGTGTACGCGCCGAAGTCTTGCAGGACCTGACTGACGACCCGCTGCAACTGGACTGGCAAAAGCGCCGCTCACCCTGGGCCCGTCGCCTGCTTTGGCTGCTGTTGGTGTTGCTCGCCGCTGGTGGCCTCGCCGCCCAGTACATCGCCTACCATTTCGACGAACTGGCGCGGCAGGATCAATACCGCCCATGGTTCCAGCAAGTCTGCCCGCAAATCGGCTGCACGGTGCCGTCCAAGGTCGACATTGCCAGAATCAAAAGCAGCAACCTGGTAGTGCGCAGCCATCCGGAGTTCAACGGCGCGCTGGTGGTCGACGCGATCATTTATAACCGCGCAACGTTCTCCCAGCCGTTTCCGCTGCTGGAGCTGCGGTTTGCCGACCTAAACGGCCACCTGATCGCCAGTCGGCGCTTCAAACCCGGCGAATACTTGAGCGGCGATCTCGAAGGTTTGGCAGAAATGCCGCCACAAACGCCGATCCACATCGCGCTGGATATTCTCGATCCAGGCCCTAAAGCGGTGAATTACAGCCTGAGTTTTCACTCGCCCGAGTGAATCGCTTCATCGTTTCTGAATTGACGGCAATTTTCTGACTGCGCGCCGGGCTACCGAACCGCTGGCGATAAGAAAATAACTGTTCAGATTTTGTTCAATTCAGCCTTTATCCAGTCATCGAGAGCGGGTATCATGCCAACCCTTTTTCGAACTCTCATGATCCGGCCCCACTTCAGGGAAGTCCTATGTCGGCGGTACGCATCGGCCCATATACATTACAGAACGGCTTGATTCTCGCCCCGATGGCGGGGGTCACCGACCAGCCCTTTCGTCAGCTTTGCAAGCGTTTGGGCGCAGGGCTTGTGGTCTCGGAAATGGTCACCAGTGACATGAGCCTGTGGAACACCCGCAAGTCGCGCATGCGCATGATCCACGAAGGCGATCCCGAGCCACGCTCGGTACAGATTGCCGGTGGTGATGCACAGATGCTGGCAAATGCGGCCCGCGCCAACGTCGAACTGGGCGCACAGATTATTGATATCAACATGGGTTGCCCGGCAAAGAAGGTCTGCAACAAGGCCGCCGGCTCCGCGTTGTTGAAAGATGAAGCATTGGTGACCGAGATCCTGCAGGCCGTCGTGGCGGCAGTTGATGTGCCGGTCACCCTGAAGATCCGCACTGGCTGGGATCGCGACAACAAGAACGGTCTGACCGTGGCGAAGATCGCCGAGCAGGCCGGGATCACCGCGCTGGCAGTGCATGGCCGCACTCGCGCCGATCTTTATAAAGGTGAAGCCGAGTACGACACGATTGCCGCGATCAAGCAGGCCGTGTCGATCCCGGTGTTTGCCAATGGCGATATCGATTCGCCGGAAAAGGCCCGTTACGTGCTCGATGCGACCGGTGCCGATGGCCTGTTGGTAGGCCGAGCCGCCCAAGGGCGGCCATGGATTTTTCGCGAGATCGATCATTTCCTGCGCACTGGCGAGAAATTGCCGGCACCGGAGCTGATCGAGGTGGAACACATTCTGCTAGAGCATCTGGCCGCACTTCACGCTTTCTATGGGGATGTGATGGGCGTGCGTATTGCTCGAAAGCATGTGGGCTGGTATCTCGCAACCTTGCCGGGCGCCAAGGAGTTTCGCGCCCACTTCAATCGTTTGGATGGTACGGAAACACAATGCGCCAATGTTCGGGAGTTCTTCGCCGAGCATTACAAGAGCCTGACAGGGGACGAAGAAGGGGTGGCCGCATGACGATGATGACCGAGACTTTAGTGAGTGGAACAGCACCCGTGAGCGACAACGTGAATTTGAAACAGCACCTCAATACACCAAGCGAAGAAGGTCAGACCCTTCGCGGGAGTGTCGAGAAGGCGCTGCACAATTATTTCGCCCACCTTGAGGGCGCGTCCGTCACGGATGTGTACAACCTGGTGCTCTCCGAAGTCGAGGCTCCCCTGCTCGAAAGCGTGATGAACTACGTCAAGGGCAACCAGACCAAGGCCAGCGAGCTGCTCGGACTCAACCGAGGCACGCTGCGCAAGAAACTCAAGCAGTACGATCTGCTGTAAGCATTCAATCAAACCAGAAAGGCGCCCGCGTAAAACCGGTCGCCTTTTTTGCTGACTTCCTTTGCTTTTGATGGAAATTGAGATGACCGACCAGACTACCCGCCTGCCGATCCGCCGCGCCTTGATCAGCGTTTCCGACAAGACCGGGATCCTCGAATTCGCCAAGGAGCTTGAAGCCCTGGGCGTCGAGATCCTCTCCACCGGCGGAACGTTCAAGCTGCTGCGCGACAACGGCGTTGCCGCAGTGGAAGTCGCGGATTACACCGGTTTCGCAGAGATGATGGACGGTCGGGTGAAGACCCTGCACCCGAAAATCCACGGTGGCATCCTCGGTCGTCGCGGTATCGACGACGCTATCATGAACGAACACGGCATCAAGCCGATCGATCTGGTAGCGGTCAACCTGTATCCGTTCGAAGCGACCATCAACAAGCCAGGTTGCGACCTGCCGACCGCCATCGAGAACATCGACATCGGCGGTCCGACCATGGTCCGTTCGGCAGCAAAAAACCATAAAGACGTCGCGATCGTGGTCAACGCCAGCGATTACGCCAACGTCCTCGAAAACCTCAAGTCCGGTGGCCTGACCTACGCTCAGCGTTTCGACCTGATGCTCAAGGCGTTCGAACACACTGCGGCCTACGACGGCATGATCGCCAACTATATGGGCACCGTGAATCAGGCCGCTGAAACCCTCTCGACCTCCGGTCGTAGCGAATTCCCGCGCACCTTCAACAGCCAGTTCATCAAGGCTCAGGAAATGCGCTACGGCGAGAACCCGCACCAGAGCGCGGCGTTCTATGTGGAAGCCAAACCTGCCGAAGTCGGCATCGCTACCGCGACCCAACTGCAAGGCAAAGAGCTGTCGTACAACAACGTGGCCGACACCGACGCTGCGCTGGAATGTGTGAAGAGCTTCGTCAAGCCAGCCTGCGTGATCGTCAAGCACGCCAACCCGTGCGGCGTGGCGGTGAGCCCGGACGCCGAAGGCGGCATCCGTCAGGCCTACGAACTGGCTTACGCCACCGACACCGAATCGGCGTTCGGCGGCATCATTGCCTTCAACCGTGAACTGGATGCCGAGACCGCCAAGGCGATCGTCGAGCGTCAGTTCGTTGAAGTGATCATCGCCCCTTCCGTGAGCGAAGAAGCCCGCGCCATCGTTGCCGCCAAAGCCAACGTGCGTCTGCTGGCCTGCGGCGAGTGGTCGGCTGACCGCGCTGCCGCGTGGGACTACAAGCGCGTCAACGGCGGCCTGCTGGTACAAAGCCGCGACATCGGCATGATCGGCAGCGAAGACCTGAAAGTCGTGACCAAGCGTGCACCGACCGAACAGGAAATCAACGACCTGATCTTCGCCTGGAAAGTGGCCAAGTACGTCAAATCCAACGCGATCGTCTACGCCAAGAACCGTCAGACCATCGGTGTCGGCGCTGGCCAGATGAGCCGCGTAAACTCCGCACGTATCGCTGCGATCAAGGCTGAACACGCGGGTCTGCAAGTAGCCGGTTCGGTGATGGCATCGGACGCGTTCTTCCCGTTCCGCGACGGTCTGGACAATGCCGCCAAGGTCGGCATCACTGCGGTGATCCAGCCAGGTGGCTCGATGCGTGACGCTGAAGTGATTGCCGCCGCTGATGAAGCTGGCATCGCGATGGTGTTCACCGGCATGCGCCACTTCCGTCACTGATACACGCTCCCTCTGTGCAGAAGCTTTGTAGGAGCTGCCGGAGGCTGCGATCTTTTGATCTTGTTTTTGAGATCAAGATCAAAAGATCGCAGCCTCCGGCAGCTCCTACAGGGTTTGCACACAGAGGTTTTGCAGCGCTTTACAGAATTTGAGGTTTTTGAAATGAATGTTTTGATCATTGGCAGCGGTGGCCGTGAACACGCTCTGGCCTGGAAAGTGGCTCAGGATCCGCGCGTGCAGAAGGTTTTCGTTGCCCCGGGCAACGCCGGCACGGCGATTGAAGCCAAGTGCGAGAACGTCGCCATTGACGTGCTGGCCCTTGAGCAACTCGCCGATTTCGCCGAGAAAAACGTTTCCCTGACCATCGTCGGCCCGGAAGTGCCGCTGGTCGCTGGCGTTGTCGACCTGTTCCGCTCCCGTGGCCTGGACTGCTTCGGTCCGACCGCAGGCGCTGCGCAGCTGGAAGGCTCGAAAGCGTTCACCAAGGACTTCCTGGCGCGCCACAAGATCCCGACCGCCGACTACCAGAATTTCACCGAGATCGAGCCAGCCCTGGCTTATCTGCGTGAAAAAGGCGCACCGATCGTGATCAAGGCCGATGGCCTGGCCGCCGGTAAAGGCGTGATCGTTGCCATGACCCTGGCTGAAGCCGAAGACGCCGTGCGCGACATGCTTGCCGGCAATGCTTTCGGCGATGCCGGTTCGCGTGTGGTCATCGAAGAATTCCTCGACGGCGAAGAAGCTTCGTTCATCGTCATGGTCGACGGCAAGAACGTCCTGCCGATGGCCACCAGTCAGGACCACAAACGCGTCGGCGACGGCGACAGCGGCCCGAACACCGGCGGCATGGGTGCTTACTCCCCTGCCCCGGTAATCACCGCCGACGTGCACAAGCGCGTGATGGACCTGGTGATCTGGCCGACCGTGCGCGGCATGGCCGATGAAGGCAACGTCTACACTGGCTTCCTGTACGCCGGTCTGATGATCGACAAGGCCGGCAACCCGAAAGTCATCGAGTTCAACTGCCGTTTCGGTGATCCGGAAACCCAACCGGTGATGCTGCGTTTGCAGTCGAGCCTGGTGCTGCTGGTTGAAGCCGCTCTGGCGCAAGCGCTGGACAAGATCGAAGCGCAGTGGGATCCACGTCCGAGCGTTGGCATCGTGCTGGCCGCTGGCGGCTACCCGGGCGACTACGCCAAAGGCGCGGCGATCAACGGTCTGGACGCTGCGGCAAGCCTGGAAGGCAAAGTCTTCCACGCCGGCACCGCACTGAAAGATGGCCAGGTCGTGACCGCCGGTGGTCGCGTACTCTGCGCCACCGCAATGGGCGCCAGCGTCAGTGAAGCCCAACAGCAAGCCTACAAGCTGGCGGCCGCGATCGACTGGGAAGGCAGCTTCTACCGCAAGGACATTGGCTACCGCGCCATTGCCCGTGAACGTGGCGAAACCCAGGAATAAGCTGTCCATGAAGTCCGGTGAGGAGTACCGCTCCTCACCGGGCTGTTCCGCCGCCGCGCGTCGTTATACTCTGGCATCAACCTAAGAAGGGATTTCGCCGTGCGCTGGCTCAGGATTGCCATAAGCTTCACCGTCACGTTGCTGACCTTGCTCTGCATGCTCCCGGCCCAGGCCTCGCAAGGCAGTGGCTGGTCGGTATTGCTCGACGATCAGGGCAATCTGCAACTGAGCGACATTCGCTCAGCCCGTTACACCAATCAATTCAGCCCCATCGACCTTGACCGCCTCACCGCGGCCCAGCCCGAAGGAGCATTGTGGCTGCGTTTCAGGCTCGCGCCCGGCAAGCACGAACAAGTGCTGCGGATCTTCGCCCCGGACCTTTCACACCTCAATCTGTACGTGCTCGACGGCGACCAGTTGATCGAGCAACGCAACACCGGCACCGACCAGCCTCAGGCTGAACGGCCGCTACCGAGCAGCGACTTCATGCTGCCCCTGCCGCAAAGTGGCAAGCCTCTCGACGTCTACGTGCGGCTGGTTTCCGACCATCAGTTGCGCCCGCACATCACCCTGCAATCGGCGGTCATGAGCGCAGCCGACCAGAACCAGACACTGATCTTCGGCCTGTTGTTCGGCTGCCTCGCAATGCTGTTGCTGCACAATCTCGTGCGTTACGCCTACTCCCGTTCACGCAGCAGCCTGTGGCTCGCGGTCTGCGAGGGCCTGTTGGGGCTCAGCCTGTTGCTGTTGCTCAACCTCGCCGGCCCCTGGCTGCCGAACTGGCATGCGATCCAGACGCCAGGGGCTTATCTCGCGTTGCTGCTGACCGCGCCGGCCGGTCTGATGTTTGCCCTGCGCTTCTTCGCCCCGCTGGGCCCGCATCCGCTGAACAAACTGTTGCTGGGCGACATTCTGTTCATCGTGACTTGTAGCTTGTTGCTGTTGTTCGTCAACACCTTGCCACTGAACATCATCACTTACGCGCTGGTAGCACTCGCCGGCCTGAGCATGTTGTTTGTCGCGTCCTATCACTGGCAGAAGGGCTACCGCCCGGCGCGGTTGTTCGTGGCCGCCATGGTGGTGTTCAACATCGGTACGCTGATCATTCTTCCGGCATTGCTGGGCCTGACCTTGGTCGCGCCGCAAGGCCTGATCATGACGTTGATGGTGTTTATCTGCATCAGCGGACTGTTGATGAGCATTGCGCTGGGCGAGCGTCAACGCAGCATCACCGAAAGCCGCTTCAGCATCAGTCGCGACCTCGCCGCAAGCAATGCCGAGATCAACGCCAAGGCCGAATTCCTCGCCAAGATCAGCCACGAGATCCGCACGCCGATGAACGGCGTGCTGGGCATGACCGAGTTGCTGCTCGGCACGCCGTTGTCGGTCAAACAGCGCGATTACGTGCAGACCATCCACAGCGCCGGCAACGAACTGCTGACATTGATCAACGAGATCCTCGACATCTCCAAACTCGAATCCGGGCAGATCGAACTGGACGACGTGCAGTTCGATCTCAACGCCTTGATCGACGATTGTCTGAGCATCTACCGCGCCAAGGCCGAACAGCAGAACGTCGAACTGATCAGCTTTATTCAGCCGCAAGTGCCGCGGGTGATCAGCGGTGACCCGACCCGTCTGCGCCAGACCCTGCTGAGCCTGCTGGAAAACGCCCTGAAGAAAACCGACGAAGGCGAAGTGCTGATCGTCGTCGCCCTCGATGAGCGCAGCAGCAAACCACGCCTGCGCATCGCCGTGCAGGACAGCGGCCAGCCGATGGAGCAGGAAGAGCGTGACGCGCTGATGCACGCCGAGCTGCACAGCAAGCATTTCCTTTCGGCCAATCGTCTGGGAGGCAATCTGGGTCTGGTGATCGCACGGCAACTGATCCGGTTGATGCAGGGTGAATTCGGCATCAAGAGCGGCACCAATCAGGGCAGCACCTTGTGGCTGACGCTGCCGCTGGACCCGGATCGCCTTGAACACCCGACCTCCGACCTCGACAGCCCGCTGCAAGGCGCGCGGGTGCTGGTGGTCGATGACAACGACACTTGTCGCAAGGTGCTGGTGCAGCAATGCAGCGCCTGGGGCCTGAACGTCAGCGCCGTGCCGTCGGGCAAGGAAGCACTGGCGCTGCTGCGCACCAAGGCGCACCTGCGCGACTACTTCGATGTAGTGCTGCTCGATCAGAACATGCCCGGCATGACCGGCATGCAACTGGCAGCCAAGATCAAGGAAGACCCAAGCCTGAACCACGACATCCTGTTGATCATGCTCACCGGCATCAGCAACGCGCCGAGCAAGATCATCGCGCGCAACTCGGGGATCAAACGGATTCTGGCCAAACCCGTGGCCGGCTATACGCTCAAGACCACCCTGGCGGACGAACTCAACCAGCGCAACAAAGGCCAGGTGGTGTTCCAGCCGCAAGTGGTGAGCGCGGCCACGGTGGCCAAAGTACCGAGCGACTTCCGCATCCTCGTTGCCGAAGACAATACGATTTCAACCAAAGTGATTCGCGGCATGCTCGGCAAGCTCAACCTGCAACCCGACACCGCCAGCAACGGCGAAGAAGCGCTGCAAGCGATGAAAGCCCAACGGTACGATCTGGTGTTGATGGACTGCGAGATGCCCATCCTCGACGGCTTCTCCGCAACTCAGCAATTGCGCGCGTGGGAAGTCAGCAACCAACGCATCCGCACGCCGATCGTCGCGCTGACCGCGCACATTTTAGCCGAGCACAAGGAGCGCGCACGCCAGGCCGGAATGGACGGGCACATGTCCAAACCGGTCGAGCTGTCGCAATTGCGCGAGTTGATTGAGCATTGGGTGGCCCAACGTGATCAGCACAATCGTACGGCGTCGACCTTCTGAATCGCTCAGATCTCCAGACTGCTCAGATAATTGAGCGAGCCGCTTATTACCGACTTTTTTACCTTTTCCCGAAACTGGGCGTAATAAAGGGTGTTGAACGTGATGGCGGCGATCTGTTCGACGCTGTCATGGATCAGCGTCTCGTCCTCGCCGAACAGAAATCCTGAGATCTGTCGCTTGATCCTGAACTGACGATTATAGATGCCCATCTGCACCTTGTTCAGGCCGCTCATGACGCAGGGAATTATCTGAAAGAAACCGGCATTGCCACGAATGCTCGTAGACTCGAACAGCTTGAGCGCCAATGTATTGCGCTCCATTGCCACCAGCGCACGACGCATTGGCTCGGAAAACTCCTCGCCCATGATGGTTGAAATCCGTTGCGTCGCCTGGCCGGCCATCAAGCTGTTGCGCAATGGCGTCAAGGTTTGCGGTTTCGGCACATCCCAACCGATAAACTTGAGTACCTTGCAGTAGTACTCGAACCAGTCAGCCGAAAGACCATCCTCAATTGCCGCACGCGTAGTCATTTGTGCATAGGCGGTGCTCATGAAGATGTCTTCTCGATGTGACGCCGGCAGGCTACCGGCAAATGCCACGACGCTACCGCCCACCACCGCTGCCTGCGGTGTCATCGCAGCCGACATGATTCCACCTCCGTTGGCAGAGGCAACGTTGCAACATTGCGCGCAAGTCTGTCCCTGACTTTCAAGGCAGTCGCGGCACGCACAGGGCTGTAAAGCTGTTCAATAAGGTTTGCACACGCGTGATGCACGTGAACCAAACCGTGCAGATCATCAGCTTGATACGACTGTTGGAATGGATTGGGGCTCAGTGCCTGTCGAGTTTTGAACTCGACATACGCGCTGGTAATCGAGTTGGGGGATTTCGCGACTATCACCAGTAAACGTACATCCATCAACGGCTCTGGAACTGCGGTCGGCTTGGGCTCAACCAATGGTTGCATGTGACTGCGCAGCAGTTGGAGTGCCGGCTCTTTGTCTGGCAACCTTGCAACTCGCGCCAGAACCGCGGCGGTTGTATGGGCGTCACCCAACGCGCCGTAAGTCAACATGGCGGTAAACACATCGGGCACGAGTCCTTCTGCGTTGTAACTGAACTCCCATGTCTGATTCGACTTTTTTTGTCGTAACCAATAGGCATCGAGAACTTCCATACAGGCGTCATACCAGATTACCTCAGGAGTTTTTTCAATCTTTTTATTAGCCACCAGTTGTGCAAGCAATATCGAATTGATCAGATCATCGTAAGCCGCCGCACCATCAACTTCAGGCACAAGTACAATGGAATTTCCCACCACCATCGTCAAATATTCATCGACCATGTCCACCCCTCCTGAATATAAAAAAGGGCAGCCGACTCCGACCGCCCTTCCAACACTGATTAAATCTCGAACTCTTCGATTTTAGAAAGCGCATTCAGACCCAACTTAGTGCGTATATAGTCGCGAGTTGCATTGGCTGTATCAGTGTTTTTTCAAACACGGTTTCGCCACGATACATTTTCACGTTGCGAACATCCACATCGACGAACAGCACTTTGTCCGACGTATTCCTGCGCAGGAAACGAACTGCACCGACAGCCATTAAGGGCACACCATTTACTTCGGTACAGGCTCCGGTCGAAATACCACCCACGCCGTTATTCAGAAGGTTTCGTTCATACAGCGTCAAGGCGGTCTCACGCTTGCTCAGGGCTGCAATTGCATCGGTTGCCACTTTCAACATCAATGCACTAGTCGGACCGGGCAATGCTACACCCGAGAGAACTGAACCCAGAATCTCCAGTACCAGTTTGTCCATTCGAACACTGGTGCCGCCTACTTCAAGATCATTGTAATATTTTCTGATAGACGTCCAGCCCGCGGCTTCCATAACGTTACGGAAGAGAAGATACCATTCTTGACCTTGGTCTTCCCGCGGATACCGTTTGTTCGCCGCCAGGCTTGCGAAAAGAAAGGCATTTTGTGCGTCGGTTCGATTTACATCACTGAGGTTACCCGTAAAAGACAGAATACCCTCACCAACGACAGAGCCTTTATCCGGTACTACAACAGCATCTCCCGCGGTAATACCCGAGGCAAAACTTCGACTCCGAATAGCGGGCATCTCACTGACATCATATTGTTGTATTTCTTTCAAACACCTATCAACAAACGTTGGCTGCATCACTTGGTTACTCATCACGAATTCCTTATCGTTACTCAAACAAGCTCTCATGAACTTGTGAGAACAACCATAACCAGCCAAACAAAAACATACCAACCTAAAGATGTAACATAATCAACAAACAAAACAACAACCAACAACCAAACGAACAGCAACTCCAAACATATTAAAAAGACGTTACCGACAAAAACTTGAACGACTGATAGACTCCATCCCCACATTCTCCTGCCGTGAGCCAAGATCATGCTCCACGTGTTATTCAGCGTTTACCTGAAGATGCTGGTGCTCTACAGCCCGTTCTTCGTGTTGTCCTGCTTTATCAGCCTGACCCGTGGTTATTCGCGCAAGGAGCAACGCCGACTGGCGTGGAAAGTGGCGATTGCCACCCTGGTTTCCAGCGTTCTGCTGTATTTGTTCGGGCGAGTGATTTTCGACGTGTTTGGCATCACTGTGGATGCCTTCCGGATCGGCGCCGGCAGCGTGTTGTTCATATCGGCGCTGGGCATGGCACAGGGCAAGTCGGTGGTGCAAACCGACAATGTGCAGCAGGATGTGACCATCGTGCCGTTGACCATTCCACTGACTGTCGGCCCCGGCACCATCGGCGCCTTGTTGGTGATGGGCGTCAGCCAGCCACACTGGGACGACAAACTCACCGCGATCACAAGTATCGCGCTGGCCAGCTTCACCGTCGGCGTGGTGCTGTACCTGTCGAACCGCATCGAGCGGATTCTCGGCGATCAGGGTCTGCAGATTGTCAGTCGTTTGATGGGCTTGTTCGTGTGCGCACTGGCGGCGCAGATCATCTTTACCGGGATCAAGGGTTATCTGGTGCCTTGAGTACAGGCTCGCCGGTAATAACCACCCGGTAAAACGCCGCGAACGGTATCGTTCGCGGCGTTTTGCTGTCGCTCAGGGTTAACCGGCGCTCACCGGCCCTGCCGAATTCAAATCAAACGTTTTCAACAACCGCGTCGAGTGTGGCAAACCCTTTATCACCCCGCGCTTTGGCCAAAGCGCTCAGCCACTGCTGAGTCGCGAGCGTGTACAGGTGGTCGGCAACAATAATGTTGATTTGCACTGTCATCCCTGTTTCCCCCTCCTGCGGTTCAGCCGCGCGCACGATCAGACTGTGCGCATTGTCCGGATCGCTGAACACCAGTTGCCCATCAACCTGCGACATCACCAAGCGTTCATTGTTGGCCAGGTCCAGAACCAGCGTGCCCTCGCCGGCGACTTGCGTAGCGGACGGTCGGCGGCTATCGACAACGATGCAGTCCAGCCGCTGCCACGCTTCATCCGAGATTCGGTAGCTCGACGTAAACGCACCGAAAGCCAGAACCAACGTGGTGACCCCGTCCGGCAGCATCGCCACGAGATCGTTGACCTCACCACTCGCGTCAAGCGACAGCACCTCACCGTCGCGGTGTGCGTAACTGTCCGGCAGCCAGATGTTCGTCGCCGCTCCACGACTGAAGATCAAGCCGTCCACGGGATCGAACAGCAGTGCCACCGACTCACCGAGAGTACCCAGCAACTCAGCCCACTGCCCATCCGCGCGGCCGCCAACTTCGAACAGCCGATCCAGTTTCGGCACGTAATAGGTGTAGCGCTCCTGATGCGCTTTGATTGGCAGGAGGGGCGCATGGTTCTCCCTGCTCAAAAGTGCTCGCAAGCGCTCCTGCAACTGCTCGGGATGTTGCCCGGCTGTGTCCGACCATGTGTTTTCGAAACTGACAATACGTGCAGGCTGATGATCGAACAGCTCCAGGTTGACACCTTCGTGGGATTGTCCGAGCAGGCCTTCGCCGTCCATCAGCACTTGGGCAAATGACCATTGCGACCAGACTTTTTCCGCGCGTGGCAAATGCTCTGGATGCAACAGACGACTGCCATCGGCAAACACCCGGCGCAAACCTTCCATCTGCATCAGGGGCTGGCGATAGAGTCGCCCCCAGCCATCCAGCAGCCACGCGGCCTGTTTGTCAGGCGTCAGTCCAACCAGATCCAACTCCCTGGCACCCGTGATATTGGCCAGCAAGACCTTGCCGTCGATACATCACATCGCCAGTGAATGTTCGCTGCTGACATCGCCAGGCCCAATGATCGAAAACGGCGCAGCTTTCCACGTTTCAGCAAGTGCCGGTAAAGCGGCGAGCCAATCCGTATGCTTGCGCAACCAGTGCTTCCCGACACCGACAAAATTCATCACACCTTGCTTGTCGACCTCGAACAACAGGCCGTCTTCTCGAGTGGCGATGTAACGCTGGCCGAATTTGCTGACATCGATGACGTCACTGGCGATGACTTGCGCGGCATCCGTCTCTGCACCACGTTGCAGTAGCCCGGCGCTTTTACTGTAGAACAGCGGGAGATCGCCCAGACCTTCATCCCAGACCAGCATCACCGTATCCAGATCGAGGCCACTGGCGCGGCTTAAATGGAAATACAGACCATCGGCCAGACGAATCCAGCCCAGATCTCGAACCGCTTGCTGGACATGACTGCGTATCTGCACAAATTGGGCAGGTCCCCAAATGGCCACACTCGGCGCCATGCCGGAGAGGCTATCGGAGTAGTCACGCGGCGTTTTGAAGCGATCAACCAATGAACGCCAGTAATTCACCGACCGGCGCGGCGTGTAATCGCCCCAGGCAGCCGAAGTGTCGATGCACTCAAGCACTGTCGCGGACTCAGTCAGAATGTATTCAAAACCGGTCTCCACGCCGCTGACAACTTCAAGCATCGTTTGCCGCACCCGAATGCCGCCGGCAGTCTGTTCACAACCGACAATCCTTGAGCCACTGGCGGGATTCATCAGCCGATAGCGACGGTTGACGGTGCCGGTGATCGCGTCGACGCGCCAGACCGTTGCATGCTCGGGGTGATAGAACCAGGCGTGCCTTGTGTCGACTGCCGCCAGCATCACGCCGTCATTGACTGCCTCGGGCAGGTTGCGCGCATAGAACGTCTGGGCGTTCGCCACGTCATAGTAAGCGGTGACGAACACCGGTTGATTAGCCTCGTTCAGCGGCACCTTGAACTTGTACAACGGCACATAAGCGGTGGCGACGCGTTGCTCTGCTACCAGCCTTCGAATCCGCTCCTTCACCTCTGCCTGCGAAGTTTCTCTGCCAGCCGTAATGTTCCATGTCGACAAGGTGGCCAGCATAACCGGATGCTGCAGCGTGATTGATACCAGCACCAACCGCGCGGTTTTCCAGTCGAGGCGGAACAATTCACCGTTGGCCAGTTCGATGAAGTCCACATGACCTTCAATGGGAATTCCGTCGACGTTAAGCGTCACGCCGTTAAAGCGAATGCTTTTTTCGGCAGCCCACGCTGCATGAAGTATCCACTGCGTCGCTGCGTAATTGCGCAGGGAAACCGCAACGAGCCCCGGCGTCAGCCAGAGCTGACGGATGCCGGGAGAACGGCTGACGATCTCGTAAGAAATGCACTGTTTCCATTCCTTCGGCAACTGCGGGACTACCAACTGACGGACATGCTCATCCAGTTGCACTTCTATGTTCGTCGGTTTATGGGTCGGGATAAGTTTGTAGAGGATGTGTTTTAGCGATGGAGTGCTGTACAGGTAAAACCGTTGGTTACCTTGTTTGTCATACTCCAACTTGTAAGCCGCACTGTTGCGTAATTGAGGATAGCGGGTATAGATGCCATCGTTGTAGCTGTCGGCAATCGCTTCAATGGCCACAGCAAGAGGCGAAAGGTATGAATACCACTGTGGCCCGGGGGCCTCACTCGCGGCACGCGGCGCAACCACCTCTCCTGGCTTGGGCACGTACTTGTGCCCCGTGCCCCCCAGTTGATACTCGTATCCGTAAAAGCAGACAGGCGTACACGGCAGCACGACCGTATGGCGATCGCTGGCTCGGCCCTTGTCGAGCGTCATGACTTCGGGCAGCTCCAATGCCTCACGAATGTTGATGGCGCGGTGCATATGCTTTGCGGCAGCGGTGTAATGCGGCAACTCCAGAGGGCCGCCCACCCATGGGTAAAAACTCTGGCTGTTGAACCGGACTTGATTATCTTGCAGATCAAGGCCTGTGATGACCGCCTCGGCCGGGAACTGCAGAACCCCGTTTTCGAGCGTATAGGCGCCGGGAGTGTAGGCATTCTGGATATCGCGCAGATGATTGCCGACGGCGGTAGCCTTGTCCCGGATCTGCCCCAGATTGCTGGCGATGGCCGTCACGCCGATGCCGATACCGAGCAAGGGGACAGAGAGAATAGCCGCTGCTCCGCCAACGACGCCGCCCGCGGCCAGCGCGACGATATCCAGCCCCAGCGCTGCGACGTTGAACGCCAGCGATGTGGAAAACCGCGAACGCTGTTCATGGTTTTCGGCAATCGACAGGTTGTAAATGTCGAAGCCGATATTGGCGAGGGAGAATACAAAGCCGACGCCAGTGGCAGCACGACCGACCAACCGTCCCGATACAGGGGCCTGTCGCAGTGCCTGTTCAGCGGCAGACACCTGTTGCACCAGCCGGGCAATCTGCACCGCGTCGCTGACCACACCAAAACCCAGTTGTGCATAGTTCACATACACCTGAACCTGAAGGGCAATCGCCAATGCCGGCATCTGTCCTTCGCCGTCCTGGTAATCACGTTGGCGCATTTCAGTGATCAGCGTCTGAATCGCGAAGGCGAAACTCAAGCGACTCCCGCCGTCGGCTTCCCCCGCATGGGTGGCCTCACCGGCCAGGGTTTTCACCAGACGCTGAAGGTGTTGTTTGATCTTGCTGAACCGCGCGTCGGTGGTCGAGACCTTGAGGCTGTTCTGCGGGTGGCGTGCGTCGGCCATGGTCAGCGAGTAACCCGCATCCGGCGTTTTTTCGACGGTGTCCAGCAACGGCAGGTATTCAGGTCCCAGTTTATGCTCGGCGCGCAAAAGGTCGGTGGCCTGGGCAAACTCCTGCGTCCAGTAGCGAGCGTCCAGCTGCGCCAGACCAGCGCCCATTCGAGCGTTTTCATTCACCGAGCGGGTGCGCTCTACTGAATATTTTTCCCAGATTGAAACACCTTGAGCATCGGCAATCGCCTCACTTTGCAGAAAGCTGTCGAGCCGCAGATTGGAAGAAAGCACGGTGCTGGCTATCTTCGTGGTATCCAATTCGATTACGTTGAATTGTGCTTTGGCGATGTCGTCCAGACCGTAAAGCCTGGCCATCGCGCTCTTTCCGGCGCTCAAGTAGAGCGCCATACCCAAGGTCAGTTCTGGCGCTGCGGCGAAACTGAAAATCGCAAAGTTGGGGTCATAAAAGCGCAAGACCGGCGTATCGCCCTGCATGACTTTGGCCACCAACAGCGCATGATTGCCGGTATCGAGCAGCATCACGGCGGGCGCCGTTTTCGCTTGCAGCATCTGCACGATACCCTCCAGCCCGAGCAGGCCGCGCGCGCTTCCATGCTCGGTGATGGGCGTTTGATGCAGCTCATCCAGTGCCAGCAGCAAGGCCCGTGAATCAGCGTCATCCGGTGTCTTGCCGGCGTTGGCCACACGCCCGATCAGTGCACGCTCGGCCGACTCGCCCTGTGCCAGTGCCGACGCAGTCAGCAGCGCCAGCGGATAGCAGCGCCGACCCGGATCGCCTGCAGTGTTCATCAGTAAATCCTGCGGCATCTGCCGGCTGGAAATGGCACCTGCCTTGAAAAACAGATCACGCACCTGCCCGCCGCGCTTGAGGATTTGCGCGTGATATTCACGTCGCGCGGTGCGGTTGATCTGCTCAACGCGCTCACGCCAGCTGTTGAGCGTCAACGGTTCGGTCAGGGCAAACACCTTGAGCTCGCGCGAAGTGTGGCTGTCAGGCTGGCCACCCGGCGCCGGGGCGGTTTCGTTGACCGCTGGCTGACGCTGGCGCACGGCATTCTCGATGGCGTTGTAGCGAGCGAACAGACCGTCTTGCGTGGTTGCGTGGGCGATATCCGATACTTGCTGCCAAACACTGGCGAACCCGGCGGCGTCCAGGCTTGTAGCGCCGAAAATACCGCCCAGTATCACGCGCAGCATCGGGCTCAGGTGGTCAGGTTTGAGTGAGCCGTGGGCGACGTGGGTGAACAGTTCGTTCAGGTTGCTGGTGGACTCGACGCCAAGGGACGTCGGGATCTGGCTGTCGGGTTGCGCGATGATCTGTTGACGGGTATCAAAATCAAGGGCGAAGGCTGTGTCGAAGGTGAAATCACCGCTCAACTTCTCCTTCATGACGCGAATGAATGGCTCGCCCAAATCATTCATCAACTGCTGCAATACTGAAGTCAACAACACCGGTTTGCCTTCAATCACCGGCCAGCCTTGCTTGAACGTCAGCGTGTGTTCTTTCAGCAGGTCCGCCAACTGGCCGGCGTAACGCGACTTGAGTTTGCCGGTTTGCCATTTTTCCACTTCTTTTATTAACCAGTCCTCCTCGGTACCGTTTACCGTCCAGCCGCTGACGAGTTCCTCTTCGGTATATGTGTTGTAGCCCTGCGTCAACTTCAGTTTGTCGCGCACGGCCAGCCATTGAGCAAGTTGCAGATGTGTGGCCGCGTACTTACCGAGCCCTGCACTGGCAGCACTCGGACCGCTCAATACAATCGTGCCGCGCGATTCGGGACGAATCCCGTCTGAGTAATACTGAAGAATCGCCAGTTCCAGCCGGGGCAGATACAACTCATCCGCATGCGACAGTGCGATGACTCGTGCGGCTTTTTCTTCCATTACATCGGCGATGACTTTATTCAGCCGTGCTTTCTCTCCCCATCCCGCGCCTGCTGCATCCATCCGCCGTTCGACTTCGGTGAGACAGTCGTAGTTGACCCGTATGACTTCCATGATGGAGCGGGTCATACCACTACCAGGATGGGCCAACATATGCGCATTCATTTCCCCCCTTGAAGGATCGCTGTGCGCAGTCCCCAAGCGAATCGCTTGCCGTGAAACCCCCTTGTCCCGTGGCGCAACAAAAATATCCAGAGCGCGCGGTTTGCTGCGCGCAAATGTGGTCAACGCCTCTACATGCCGGGCAGGAATTTGTCCGCCGATGCCTTCGTAACGAAGCGCATCGCGACCCGGCATCAACGCCTCGTTGTGATCCAGTAAAAGTTTAAGAACCGCAAATCGCTGCTCTCCATTGAAACCACTGATATCCACGCCACCCAATTTGTCGGCCAACGGTGGCAAGTAATCCATGTCACTGTAACGGCCACCCTCGAGGTGCACGGCCTGCAAACGCACCACATCACTGGCCGCCGCAAAGTTGCCGCGCATGGCCACTTCGCGCTGATAGACATCCTGTAAAAAGTGTCCGGCGAACGCCTGACGTACGTCGCGCAAATCCAGATCCGATCCCGCCATGGCCTGATGCGAAGCCAGACACTTTTGGCGAAAGGCCTCAAGCGTCGCGCGATCCTTGCCATACGCCCGCACCATCAGGTCAATACGGGCCTCATCCGCCCTGCCACGCCATTGCGGTTGTTCGATGTACGCGAACATCTGGTGCTTCAACACGCGCGCGCGATCCTCGATCATGCGTGCCAGTTCGCCGGGTTTCCCGGCCAGAGCGCCTCCCGACTCCATCGCATCAATACGTGCGCTGTCGAGAATCACCCGATTCATTTCAAAAGCAAGCAAAGCGTCGCTGTCGTACCAGAGATTGAACCGGTACTGCTCAGGCTTGAGCACTTCGCGCCAGATATTCATGTAATCACGCTGAATCGCACCAACTTCACTGCCGCCCACCCAAACGAAGTGCATGATGTTCGGTACGGGTGTTGCCGCTCCGGAAAGGATCTCCACCGTCGCCGAAAGTCTCGCAATATATTCGGTCAACCCGCCTTGAATCCGATTGATCGCCACAGGTGCGGACGGTTTACTGCGTTTTAGCAGTGATCCCAGTTTCTCCTGAAACAACTTCACCGCCAGCAGTTTTTCGGCAGGATCAACGGTGTTACTGGCAACTTCATGATGCGCAGTCAGCGCCGCGTATTCCGCAGACGCGGCAAACTCGAACAACGCCAGTTGCAGTATCGAAAAATCTTCAGTCGAAATAAATCCGCCCTTGCTTACATGACTTTCCATAGCACCCATATGCATTTATCCTTGAGTCAATAGTTAAAACGTCAAACAAAACTATTGTTTAAACAGGGCGCACTCAAACAAGAAAGAAACTCAATCGGTGTCACGCGAAACATCGAACAACATTCAAAGTGCACAAGCGCATGATCCAGCAACACGTTCAGCTTTGATTTTTTCACCTGCAAACGCACAAGGCCGCGAACCCGAATGGGTCGCGGCCTTGTTTTTGTTATCGCACTTTAAGTGCGAAAGGATTAACTCCATGTCACGCCAAGTTGAAGTTACTTACAACTTCCCTGGCCGATCAATGGGCGAGTTTTCAGCCAATCGGCTTTTCACCATACCAACGAGGCGTGTAAACCCATTCCCCTCCGCCGGCGCGTGCAAACGTGCAAGTTGTGGAGGAACCGATCAACACCATGGTGCGCATGTCCACCTGATCCGGCGTCAAAGCGCCGAGAGTCGTAGTGCGCAGGGTCTGCCCCGGCCGGCCGATGTCACGCCCCAGCACCACCGGGGTTTGCGGTGTGCGATGTTGCGCGACGATTTCCAGGGCCCGACCCAGTTGCCATGGACGGGCGCGGGAGATCGGGTTGTAGAACGCCAGCGCCAGATCCGCTTCAGCGGCCAGATCGAGACGCTTCTCGATGATCGACCACGGTTTGAGGTTGTCCGACAGCGACATCACACAGAAGTCATGGCCCAGCGGCGCACCGGCCTGGGCAGCGGTGGCGAGGGACGCAGAAACGCCCGGGAGAATTTCCAGATCGACACGGTGCCACGCCGGATCATCCGACTCGTGCAACGCTTCGAGCACCGCCGCCGCCATGGCGAATACGCCCGGATCGCCGGACGAAACCACAATCACCGAACGGCCCTCGGCCGCCAGCCTGAAGGCGTGGCGGGCGCGCTGCATTTCTTCGCGGTTGTCGGTGCAATGCTGCACTTGATCGTCGCGAAACGGGCCGGCCATGCGCACATAGGTTTCATAGCCGAGCACATCGGTGGCGCGAGCCAGTTCGGCTTTCACCGCCGGCACCATCAGTTCGGCAGCGCCGGGGCCGAGGCCGATCACCGCGAGACGACCGCGCGGGCGACCGATGTGCGCGACGTCCAGTGGCTGTTCGGCGATAGCGATGGCCAGGCCGTTCGCCTCAACGATCCGGGCATCAGGCAGCACAGTTCGCGCCATTGCGCCAATCTCGCTTTGCGCCGAGACAAACCGTAGCGGCACATTCAATTCAAGTGCTGCTTCGCGCAGGTCAGCCGAGGCCATCGCGGTATCCGCTGCCAGCAGACAAGCCAGTGCCTGAACCGCGACGTTCGCCTGCTGCAATGCTGCGCGAATCACATTCGGCAAATCCGCCGCTTCAGCGCTTACGGCAACCGCAACACTGCGCGGATAGATCAGCAACTCATTGGCACTCGCCGCACGCTCGGCACTGCCGACATGAATCGAACGCTGCGCCTGCGGATCTTCCAGCAGTTGCGCCTGTTCCAGCCACGGCGCCGCGCCTTCAATGCGCACGCTGTGCCCGGCCAGCAGATCGGAGACAAAGCGTTTACCCGACTCCAGATCCGCCAGCGCATAACCGCTTGGAGGGTTGAGCAGGCAAGTGCCAAAGCGCAGTTCGCCGCTGGTGGTGATCGCCGCCGCGACTTGCAGCCCCGCAGCGATTTCCCGCGCCATGACATTCACCCCGCCGAGGCCACCGAGCAGCGGCACCACGGCGCTGCCGTCTTCGGCGACGGCAAGAACCGCAGGCTCGGCGCCCTTTTCCAGCAACAGCGGCGCCAGTGTGCGGATGACAATGCCGGCCGCGCACAGGGCAATGATCGGCGTGGCCTGCTGGTACAACTGGCGCAGGGTCGCGCCGAATTCCTGATACGTGCAGTCGGCACCTTCGACACGCCCGGCGAGGCCGTGAATCTGCGCCGCCGGATACACCTGCTGAATGCGCCGGGCGGTGGCCAGGCTGCCCTGACCGAGAATGACAATCGCGGGAGTGGATGCAGTCATCAGCCTTGCCACCGTTCGCCAGGCACGATGATCAGCGAGAAGTACGGCGACGACATCGGCTCGACCTGGTCGATCGGCACGATCTTCTGATTGGCCATGGTCGCACGCTCGACGTAGAGCGCCCGCTCGGCCAGGCCGAGTTCTTCCAGCACCTGACGCACTTTGTGGAAATTGCGCCCCAGTTTCATGATCACTGCCGCGTCGGCATCCGCCAGACGTCGCTTCAGTTCTTCATGGGGCAATACGCCGGAAAGCACCGACAGACTCTGATTGCGGTACACCAACGGCGCACCCAGCACCGACGCGCCACCAAGCATCGAGCACACGCCCGGCACCACTTGCGCTTCATAGCGGGTGGCCAGTCGATCATGCAAATACATGTAGGAGCCGTAGAAGAACGGATCGCCTTCACAGATCACCGCCACGTCACGACCGGCGTCCAGATGCGCGGCAATCGTCTCGGCGGCTTCATCGTAGAAATCACTGATCACCTGTTCATACGAGAGCGGCGCCGGCAGCGCTTCGGTGGTCACCGGGTACACCAGCGGCAGCAGATTCTGCGCGTCCTGCAGGTGCGCTTCGATGATGCCGAACGCGTTGCCCTTTTTGCCCTTGGCGACGAAGTACGCCACCACCGGCGATTCGCGCAGCAGGCGCAAGGCCTTGACGGTGATCAGTTCCGGATCACCGGGGCCGACGCCCAGGCCAATCAAACGTCCTTTGGCCTGCATCATTCGATCTCCGTGGCGAGGGCATTGACCGCCGCGGCCGCCATGGCGCTGCCGCCGAGCCGACCTTGCATGATCACAAACGGCACGCCACGGCTGTCGGCGGCCAGCGCCGCTTTCGATTCTGCGGCACCGACGAAACCCACCGGGAAGCCGAGAATCAGCGCCGGTTTCGGTGCGCCGGCATCAAGCATTTCCAGCAGATAAAACAGCGCGGTCGGCGCATTGCCGATCACCACGACGCTGCCTTCCAGGTGCGGGCGCCACAGCTCCAGCGCGGCGGCGGAACGGGTGTTGCCCAGCTCGCGCGCCAGCTCCGGCACGCTGTCGTCGCGCAGGGTGCAGATCACTTGGTTGTTGGCCGGCAGGCGCGCGCGGGTCACGCCCTCGGAGACCATTCGCGCATCGCAGAGGATCGGCGCACCCGCGGCCAGCGCAGCGCGCCCGGCCGTGCCTGCGCCTTCAGAGAATTGCAGACCGTCGATGGCTTCGACCATGCCGCAGGCGTGAATCACCCGCACCGCGAGTTTTTCCAGATCGGCGGGGATGCGCGCCAGATTGGCCTCGCTGCGAATGATCGCGAAGGAGTTGCGATAGATCTCCTGACCGTCGCGGATGTAATCAAGCATCAAGGGGGCTCCGGGAGCGGGCTTCGGGCAGCATCGATAAGGAGTGCCGCGGCCGCTTCAATAGTAAGGTTGCGTGCGTGCAGCGTGCCGAAACCCGGCTGTGCTGCATCGCGAAAATAGAGGTCGTATTGACCGGCACTGACGGCCAGCAAGGTCGCCGGGGCACAGTGCGCGGCGGCGCACGAACGCGTGCAACCGGACAGGTGCACGCTTTGCGCTTGCGCCAGCAGCGTCGCCAACAGACGGGCATCGCTTTTGGTGTCGGCCAGGCCTTTCCCACAGCCGTTGGTGCCGGTGCAGGCGATCATTCTTGCCAGTGGCTCAGCGGCCTCGGTCAGCAGGTGCAGCTGTTTGAGGCCTTCGATCACCTGGTTTGCGTCGGTCTGCGTCACGTTCGGCAGCAGCAGGCTTTGCCACGGGGTGAAACGCAGGCTGCCGTCACCGAACTGACGAGCCAGTTGAGCGGCACCGCGCAGCATGGCCGGGTCGAGGCGACCGAGTGGCGGCACCGCGCCAACGTAGACGAGAGTGTCTGTGCCTTGTGGATGAACGCCTATGTGCAGATCGTCCGCGCCTGGCAGACGTTGCCAGTTGCTGATCGCTTTGATCGGCAAGCGTGTTCTGAGCTGTTCAAGAAACGCCAGCATCGGCAGTTCTTCGAGTAAATGGCGCATCCGCGTTTGCTCGGGCCGCGCCAGTTCGAGGAACAATTCCAGCACCGCGACCACCAGCGCATGGCCATTTTCCAGCTTCACCGCGCCGACCGCGCGATCGCTCGGGCACCCGGCCAGACCAAACGCCAGCAACGTTTCGCCATCGCGCTCGAACGCCGACAACCACAGGTCGTGGGGATGTTCGAGCATCGCCAGCGCTTCACCGCCATCGAGTTGCACGGCGAACTTGGCGCTCAACTCGTGGAAACGTGGATGGCTCTGCAGCGTGTGGAGAATCTGCTCGGCGAGTGCGCGGGTGTCGAAACGCATCTGGCGGTCGATCCCGGCGGTTGGGCTGAGCATCAGATTGCGCACATCATCGCCTGCGGCGGTGCGTGGCCCCAGTCCGGCAGCCAGCAAACTGTCGATCAGGGCAGCCGATTGCTGGCCGATGCCACGGATTTGCAGGTTGGCGCGATTGGTCGCCTCAATCGCCCCGCCAGCGAACTGTTCGGCGGCATTGGCCACCGCGTCAGCCTGATCGGCGCTGATCGAGCCGCCATTGAGCTTGATCCGGCAGATGCCGCCGTCCAATGCCTGGACGATACGCAGCAACCCCGGGCAGGCCGAGGGGCGTATGGCGGTGGACATCGGGCGTTCGTTCAAGGGGCTGACCGGCTGCGTGGGAAAGGCGCTTCGCGGGCGAAGGCGCGGTATTATGCCTGCTTTGTCCGGCGGCATGAAAAGTCTGCCCGTCGGAACGGCATGTTTAGAGGAATATAGATGTCACCCTGGCTGACGGTTGTGGGAATCGGTGAAGACGGCTTCAAGGGCCTGGGCAAAAACGCCCGGCGTGCCCTGATGGGCGCCTCGCGGATCGTCGGCGGTCAGCGCCAACTGGACCTGTTGCCCGTGTGCATTCGCGGCGAGCGGCAGTTGTGGCCGAGCCCCTTTTCGCTGGCGCCGGTGCTTGAGCAGCGCGGTGCAGCGGTGTGCGTGCTGGCCAGTGGTGACCCGATGTTCTACGGCGTCGGCGCCAGCCTCGCGCGGCAACTGCCGAGCGACGAGATGCTGATCCTGCCCGCGCCATCCTCCTGCTCGCTGGCCGCCGCCCGCCTCGGCTGGCCGTTACAAGACGTCGTGACGTTGTCGCTGGTCGCTCGACCACTGGCGGCGCTCAATGCGCAGTTGTTCAGCGGCCTGCGTCTGTTGCTGCTGAGCAATGACGGAGCCAGTCCCGCGGCAGTCGCGCAATTGTTGCGTGACCGCGGCTTTGGTTCGAGTCGCATAAGCGTGCTGGAACATCTGGGCGGCGACGCCGAACGGCGTATCGACAGCAGCGCCAATGACTGGTGCGACCCGCCGATTGCCGATCTGAACGTGATCGCCATCGAGTGCCGCGCCAACGCCGACACCCCGCGACTGTCGCGTCTCGCCGGCCTGCCCGACTCGGCATTTCAGCATGACGGCCAACTGACCAAACGCGACGTGCGCGCGATCACCCTCGCCCGCCTCGCACCGACTCCCGGCGAACTGCTGTGGGACGTCGGCGCGGGCAGTGGTTCGATTGGCATCGAGTGGATGCGCGCTCACCCAAGCTGCCGCACGCTGGCCATCGAAGCCGATGACGGCCGTCAGCAATTGATCGAACACAATCGCGATGCGCTGGGTGTGCCAGGGCTGCAATTGATTCGCGGCAAGGCACCGCAAGCACTGGCGGGACTTGAGCGCCCGGACGCCATTTTCATCGGCGGTGGCGTGACCCGCGAAGGCGTGTTTGAAACCTGCTGGGAACAACTCAAGCCCGGCGGCCGACTGGTCGCCAACGCGGTGACCCTGCAAAGCGAAGTCACCCTGATGCACTGGCGCGAACGCTACGGCGGCGAGCTGACGCGCATTCATGTCGCTCAGGCACAACCGCTCGGCGAGTTCGACACCTGGCGTCAGGCGCTGCCGATCACGTTGCTCGATCTGGTCAAACCTTTCGATGCGTGACGAAACCGCCGAACAACCCGCGCCCCTGCGCAGCGGCCTGACCACCGGCAGCTGTGCCACCGCCACCAGCCTCGCCGCCGCCCGGCTGCTGCTCGGCGGAGTCTCGGCCGATGCCGTACAAATCATCTTGCCCAAGGGCAAGCAAGTGCAGATGCGTCTGGAGTTCTGCCGGTTGACTGACGACGGCGCCGAAGCCGGGACGATCAAGGACGCCGGCGACGACCCGGACGTGACCCACGGCGCCTTGCTCTATTCGCGGGTGCGACTGCTGGCCGAACCGGGGATTCGCTTCAATGCCGGTGCGGGCGTTGGCACCGTGACTCGCCCGGGACTTGTGCTGGCCGTGGGCGAACCGGCGATCAATCCGGTGCCGCGCAAGATGATCAGCGACCACTTGAGCCTGCTCGCGGCCGAAACCGGTTATGCCGGCGGCTTCGAGGTCACCGTCAACGTCGAGGGCGGCGAAGCCCTCGCGCTGAAAACCATGAACCCGCGCCTGGGCATTCTCGGCGGCTTGTCGATCCTCGGCACCAGCGGCATCGTCCGGCCCTTTTCCTGCGCGGCGTACATTGCCTCGATTCATCAAGGCATCGATGTCGCCAAGACCAACGGCTACCTGCACATCGCCGCCTGCACCGGCAACGCCAGCGAAGACACCATGCGCCGAGTCTACGATTTGCCGGAAATCGCCCTGATCGAAATGGGCGACTTCGTCGGCGCGGTGCTCAAGCATTTACGCAAAGTACCTGTGGATAAACTCAGCCTGTGCGGCGGTTTCGGCAAGATCAGCAAACTGGCGGCCGGGCACATGGATCTGCACTCGCGCCATTCCAGCATTGACCTGCCGCAACTGGCCGACTGGGCGGCGGCGATCGGCGCTGACGAGACTTTGCAGCAGAATATTCGTGAGGCGAACACCAGCCAGCAGGCGTTGGCGATGGCCAGTGCAGTGGGGATCGCACTGGGCGATGAAGTCTGCCGTCACGCGTTGAGTTTCGCCCGTAGCGTGGTGCCAGCGCAGGTGCAGGTCGAGGTATTTGCGATTGATCGTCAGGGCGGCATTGTCGGCCATGCCGGAGGTTTTGCATGAAGCGGATTCTGTTGTTGGGCGGCGTGACTGAGGCCCTGGCGATTGCCCGCACCCTTGACCCGCAACATATTTACAGCCTGGCCGGGGTGGGTCGCGTGCCCAGCGATCTGAGCTGTCAGGTGCGCGTCGGTGGCTACGGTGGCGCTGAAGGTCTGGCGCAGTTCATTCGCGATGAAGGCGTTGATCTGCTGCTCGATGCCACTCACCCCTACGCCGCACAAATCAGCCAGAACGCCGCCACCGCCGCGCAACTGACCGGTATCCCCTGCTGGGCCTTGCGCCGTCCTGCGTGGCAACCGCAGCCGGGCGATGACTGGCGTGAAGTCAGCGACTGGGCCGAACTGATCGACGCCCTCGAACCGTTTCGTCGCCCCCTGTTCACCTTGGGCCGCGAACCGTTGCAACACCTCGACGAAATCCCCGCCGAACAATTCTGGACCCTGCGCGCCCTCGACGTTTATCCCGGCAACGAACGCTGCGAAGTCATCGGCGCACGTGGGCCGTTCCTGCTGGAGGACGAGCGGGCGCTATTCGAACGGCGGCAGATTGATGTGCTGATCAGCAAGAACAGCGGCAGCACGGCGACCGAACCGAAGCTGGAAGTGGCTCGGGAGCGTGGGGTGCCGGTGATTGTGTTGAAGCGGCCGGGGTTGCCGGGGGGTGATCGGGAGTTTGGGTCGGTCGACGAAGTCATCACCGCCCTCGCGACCTTCAACCGGCTTTAAAAAGGTCGCACCGTCGCTCCGGTGTACACAGATTATGCGGATGACACAGACCACTGTAGGAGTGAGCCTGCTCGCGATGACGTCAGCACAGCCGGCACCTCATTGCCTGACACAGCGATTTCGCGAGCAGGCTCACTCCTACAATGTCCCAGGCTTGACCGAATATCTGACTGCGTCCGAATTTAATCCTACAACCGCGCCAGATACTGCCCACAACAACTTAACGAATTACTGACTGTCAGCGTCGAGCGTCCGCATCTACGCTCACTGTCTTTCATTCCAAAGGCATAGACATCCAATGTCAGAAAAATTCCTGCGTTTCGACGTTAAGGATCACCTCACAACATCTGCCGACCTCGGCCAATACATCAAGGCCTGTGAGATCGAAGACTCGGGCGATGGGCAACTCAACCGAGTATCTTTCCGAGACGTCATGCAGACCATCCGAGCACGAATAGAAAGCGACTCGGATTTCGCCCAGGCAATGCGAATCGAAGCCGCTACACTCATTTATAACGGCGAAATCGAGCTGGGCCGCAGACTTCTCAAACTCTTGCAGGAAGCTCTGCGACACCAAACCGCACGACGCTTTTTTACTTATCGGCCCTGATCAGGCTAAATAGCCACGCCTGATCGCCCACCCTATGGACCTGTCCCATGAACCGACAACGGCTCGCGCTTGCCTGGATTGCCTGCTTTGCAGTGCTGTTCAACATGCTCGCCATGCCGATGACGGGAGCGATGGCACAGGCGGCCAATTCACCGGCCGAGCAATTGTTGTGGAGCAGTTTCTGCACTGGCAGCGGGACGAAAATGGTGGCGATCAACATCGGCACCACCGATCAGCAAGCCCCGCCGAATGACACCCATTCCAACATGCAGCATTGCTGGTGTTGCTCGGGCTCAGCGCCGCTGGTGGCGCTGCCGGGACATCCACCGCAGCTGTATTTTGCGCGTTTCGAAAGCAATCGCAGTGTGGCGCCCGCCTCATTGCAAGCCCCTACGCCGCGCCAGCAATGGCCGAGTCTGAACCCCCGCGCCTCCCCTCTGGTTTGATTTGTTCGCGCAATTAATCTGCGTTTCAAATCGTTCTGGAGAACTGCCATGTTGAACAAATTCATCGTCATCGCTGCGCTCTTGCTGCCTGCGTGCTTCGCCCATGCCCACGAATACAAGGCTGGCGAGCTTGAAATTGCCCACCCGTGGTCACAGGAATTACCGCCCAATGCCCCCACGGTTGCGGCGTATTTCGTGATTCACAACAACGGCAAGACCGCCGACCGCTTGCTCAGTGTCGACTCGCCCATCGCCCCCGAAGCACAATTGCATGAGCATGTGATGCAGGGCGACCTGATGAAGATGCAGCAGGTGCCGAGCGTGGATATTCCTGCGGGCGGCAACGTGACCTTCGCGCCGATGGCCTATCACGTGATGCTGCTCAACCCGACTGACCGCAGCCTGCTCAGCGACGGCAAACGCTTCCCGCTGACGATGCATTTCGAGAAGGCCGGGGACGTCACCGTCGAAGTCGCCGTGCAGAAGAAACCGCCGGAAAATACCAAGGCCCACGCGCACGCTCAGTAATCAGCCCGGCTGATCGCACCCATGCGCCCGCCTCGCGCCAGGTCCATCGACAACCGCCGTCTGAACGGCAGTTGGATCGCCCTGTTCGCCATGTTGATGATCTTCATCGGCCCACTGATTTCTCAGTCGATGCCGATGAATCAGCACGCCTCGACATCCGCGCCAATGAGCATGGACATGTCGATGGACATGCCCGGCATGGATCACTCCGGGCATGGCGCAAAACCCGCCGCCGAACATTGCCCGCCACAATCCTCGCAGCATGTGCTGTGGGAAAAATGCGGCTATTGCAGCCTGCTGTTCAATTGCCCGGCATTGACGGGCGGCGGCGATTTCGTTGCCTTCAATATCCTGCCGCTGAACACCTTCACTTCACCCTCGCCACGCCTGGGTCATGCCGGGCAAACCTTCTTCCCCGGCGCCCGCCCCCGCGCCCCGCCCGTCACAGCGTGAACACGCACCTTTGATTGCACACGGTTGAGAAGACAGCCTCAGGCTGCCGGCCGTGTCGTTTACGACTGCTTGATGGAAATTGTCATGTCCAGGTTTTCTGCTGTTCCCCGCTCGGGCTCTGCCCAGGCGTCCTTCGCTTTGAACGAATCACGCATTCGTTTCAGGCACGCTATCGCCGTCCTTTGCGGCATCCTGCTGTCCCCGCTGGTGCTGGCCGATGATCACGCCGATCACCGCGAAGAACTGAGCCCGACGGTGATTACCGCCATCGCCCCGAGCTCGCCACTGACCATCGTCACCAACCCCAAAGACCCGCGCCAGCCAGTGCCGGCCAGCGATGGCGGCGATTACCTGAAGACCATTCCGGGCTTTGCGCTGGTGCGCAACGGCGGCACCAACGGCGATCCGGTACTGCGTGGCATGTTCGGTTCGCGCCTGAATATTCTTACCAACGGCAGCATGATGCTCGGCGCCTGCCCAGGCCGGATGGACGCGCCGACCTCGTACATCTCGCCAGAAACCTACGACAAACTCACCGTGATCAAAGGCCCGCAAACCGTGCTCTATGGCCCAGGGGCCTCGGCCGGCACCGTGCTGTTCGACCGTGAACCGGAGAGCTTCGGCGAACTCGGCACGCGGGTGAACGCCAGCATTCTGGCCGGCTCCCACGGTCGCTTCGACAAAGTCATCGACGCCGCTGCCGGCGGTCCGTTGGGCTACGTGCGGGTGATCGGCAACACCGCGCACTCCGACGACTACCGCGACGGCAACAACGACATCGTCGCCTCGCGTTACGACAAGTGGAACGGCGATGTCGCCGTGGGCTGGACGCCGGACGCCGACACCCTGATCGAGCTCACCGCCGGCAAGGGTGATGGTGAAGCCCGCTACGCCGGACGCGGCATGGACGGTTCGCAGTTCCTGCGTGAAAGCCTCGGCCTGCGCGTCGAAAGATCCAACATCAGCGACGTGCTGGAGAAGCTGGAAGCACAGGTCTATTACAACTACGCCGACCACGTGATGGACAACTACACCCTGCGTACCCCGTCCGGCACCGGCATGATGGCGGGGCCAATGGCATCCAACGTCGACCGCCGCACCCTTGGCGCACGGATCAAAGCGACGTGGCGCTGGGCTGACATTCAGCTGATCACCGGCCTTGACGCGCAGACCAACGAACACCGCCAGCGCAGCGGCATGGGCATCGATACCTACAAGGATCAGCCCTACAACAAGGACGCCGATTTCCATAACTACGGCCTGTTCAGCGAAATGACCTGGTACGCCGCCGACCGTGATCGCCTGATCACCGGCGCCCGCGTTGACCGCGCTTCGGCCAAGGATTACCGGCAGACCAGCGGTTCGGGAATGATGAGTCGACCGAACCCGACCGCCGATGACACCCGCGCCGACACCTTGCCGAGCGGCTTCGTGCGCTACGAGCACGATCTGGCCGACAGCCCGACCACGCTCTACGCCGGTATTGGCCACGCACAGCGCTTCCCGGATTACTGGGAGCTGTTTTCGCCGAAGTCGGGACCTGCGGGCTCGGTCAATGCGTTCGACTCGATCAAACCGGAAAAGACCACCCAGCTGGATTTCGGCGTGAACTACAAGAGTGCCGATCTTGAGGCATGGGCCTCCGGGTACATCGGCGTGGTGCGCGATTACATCCTCTTCGACTACACCCCGGGAATGATGGGCATGAGCACTTCGCGCGCCGAGAACATCGACGCGCGGATCATAGGCGGTGAACTCGGTGCCGCGTACAAACTCACCGACAACTGGAAAGCCGATGCGACCCTGGCCTACGCCTGGGGCAAGAACAGCAGCGACGGTTCGGCCCTGCCACAAATGCCGCCGCTGGACGCACGTATGGGCCTGACCTATACCGAAAACAACTGGAGCGCCGGCGCACTGTGGAGGGTGGTTGCCGCGCAAAACCGTATCGACCAGAACAAGGGCAACGTGGTCGGCAAGGATTACGACAAGAGTTCGGGCTTCGGCGTGTTCTCGCTCAACGGAGCCTACCGGATCAACAAAAACTGGAAGGTCAGCAGCGGCGTCGACAACCTGTTCGGCAAGGCTTACGCCGAACACCTGAACCTGGCGGGCAACGCCGGTTTCGGCTACCCGGCCAACGACCCGCAAGCCATCAATGAACCGGGGCGCACGCTCTGGACCAAGGTGGACATGAGTTTCTGACAAAAAAAGTCAAAAGATCGCAGGCTGCGCCAGCTCCTACATTGGAGCGCGGACATCCTGTAGGAGCTGCCGAAGGCTGCGATCTTTTGATCTAAAAAAATTCGCCCAGCGGAGCAAACGTGATGCAAAAGCCCAAACCGAATTTCTACAACCTGGCCTGGCGTTGGCATTTTTATGCCGGACTGTTCGTCGCGCCGTTCATGGTGATGCTGGCCCTGACCGGCATCATTTACCTGTTCAAACCCCAGCTCGATTCGCTGATGTACAGCAGCCTGCTCAACGTCCCGGCCGGTCATCACACCGTGCCCGCCGACGACCTGCTGCAACGGGTCAAAAGTGCTTATCCCCAGGGTCATATCACCCAGTACCTGCCACCGGTAAACGCCGAGCGCAGTGCGCAATTTGTCGTGACCAATGCCGGGCAGGAGCTGAACGTATTCGTCGATCCGTACCACGGCGACATCCTCGGCGAGCAGGATGCCAAGCAGAATCTGCAAGCCATCGCCCGCGCCATCCACGGCGAATTGATGATCGGTACTGTCGGCGACCGGCTGATCGAAATGGCCGCCGGTTGGGGCGTGGTGCTGGTGGTGTCGGGAGTTTTCCTGTGGTGGCCGCGCGGTCAGGCGGCAGGAATTTTGTGGCCGCGCCTGAACAGTCGCGGTCGCGTGTTGTGGCGTGATCTGCACGCGGTCACCGGGTTCTGGGGCGCGACATTGCTGCTGGTAATGCTGCTCAGCGGCATGACCTGGACCGGTTTTTGGGGCAAGCAATACGCGCAGGTGTGGAACGTGTTCCCGGCGGCGATGTGGGAAAACGTGCCGACCTCCGACGTCGAGGCCCGCAGCCTCAACAGCGCCACCCGCCAGACCGTGCCATGGGCGATGGAAAACACGCCGATGCCAATGTCCGGCGACCACGCCGAACACATGGCCCACGGCGCCGCCCCTGCCGGCCCGGCCGCGCCGAGCATCAGCCTGCAAGATGTGCAGAACATTGCCACTGAACGCAAAGTCGAACCGGGCTACAGCATCACCCTGCCCACCACCGCGACCGGTGTGTTCACCATCGCCGTGTTTGCCGACGACCCACGCAATGACGCCACGCTGCATGTCGACCAGTACACCGGCAAGGTTCTCGCCGACGTGCGTTTCGAGCATTACGGCACGGTCGCGCGGGCCACGGAAATCGGCGTGATGCTGCACGAAGGCAAGATGTTCGGCACCTTCAACCAGATCGTCGTGCTGCTGATCTGCCTGATGATTCTGCTCAGCGCCGTCAGTGGCGTGGTGATCTGGTGGAAGCGCCGCCCACAGGGCAAGTTCGGCGTGCCACCGCTGCGTCATGACCTGCCGAAATGGAAAACCGGCGTGGTGATCATGCTCGCACTGGCGGTGATTTTTCCGCTGGTGGGGGCTTCGCTGGTGGTGGTGTGGCTGCTGGATCGACTGCTGCTGTCGCGTCTGAGCAGGCAAACCGAGTCCGCCTCGACTTCATCCTGATCCACCCCATGTAGGAGCTGCCGCAGGCTGCGATCTTTTGATCTTGATCTTGAAAAACAACATCAAAAGATCGCAGCCTGCGGCAGCTCCTACACGGATTGTTCGCGCCCCATTCTGGCGCGACCGCCTGCACCAACGCCTCATGTGCGTCCCTTCATGGTGCAGAGCTCAGCAGCGCAAGCGCTCTAACACGACATTTTCCTGCCCAAACCCGACCGGGCACAGCCCTTGCAAAACACCCTTCAGTCGTCCGCATCTGCCAACCATAAAAAACTTTAACGTTCATGGAGATCGCACAATGAAGCGTCGCAGTTTGATCAAGGCTTTCACACTCACGGCATCCATTGCCGCGATGGGCATGACCTGGACTGTCCAGGCAGCCGAGACCATCAAGGTCGGGATTCTGCATTCGTTGTCCGGGACCATGGCGATCTCCGAAACGTCGCTCAAAGACATGGCGCTGATGACCATCGACGAGATCAACGCCAAGGGCGGCGTGAACGGCAAAATGCTTGAGCCGGTGGTAGTCGATCCGGCCTCGAACTGGCCGCTGTTCGCCGAGAAAGGCCGGCAGTTGCTGACCCAGGACAAGGTTGCCGTGGTGTTCGGTTGCTGGACGTCGGTGTCGCGTAAATCGGTGTTGCCGGTGTTCGAAGAGCTCAACGGTCTGCTGTTCTACCCGGTGCAGTACGAAGGTGAAGAGATGTCGCCGAACGTCTTCTACACCGGCGCCGCGCCGAACCAGCAAGCGATCCCGGCCGTTGAATATCTGATGAGCGAAGAAGGTGGCAGCGCCAAGCGCTACTTCCTGCTCGGCACCGACTACGTCTACCCGCGCACCACCAACAAAATCCTGCGCTCGTTCCTGCACTCCAAAGGCGTGGCCGACAAGGACATCGAAGAGGTCTACACCCCGTTCGGTCACAGCGACTATCAAACCATCGTCGCCAACATCAAGAAGTTCTCGGCTGGCGGCAAGACTGCGGTGATCTCGACCGTCAACGGCGACTCGAACGTGCCCTTCTATAAAGAACTGGCCAACCAGGGCCTGAAAGCTACCGACGTACCGGTGGTGGCGTTCTCGGTGGGTGAAGAAGAATTACGTGGCATCGACACCAAACCGTTGGTGGGCAACCTCGCGGCGTGGAACTACTTCGAGTCGGTGGAGAACCCGGCGAACAAGAAATTCGTCGCCGACTGGAAAGCCTACGCGAAGAAACACAACCTGCCGGGCGCTGACAAAGCGGTGACCAACGACCCGATGGAAGCCACTTATGTCGGCATCCACATGTGGGCGCAGGCCGCAGAGAAAGCCAAATCCACCGACGTCGACAAAGTCCGCGAAGCCCTCGCCGGCCAGACTTTCGCCGCACCGTCGGGCTACACCCTGACCATGGACAAGACCAATCACCACCTGCACAAACCGGTGATGATCGGCGAGATTCAGGCCGACGGTCAGTTCAACGTGGTGTGGCAGACCGAGGGGCCGATTCGGGCGCAGCCGTGGAGTCCGTTTATCGATGGCAACGACAAGAAGCCGGATTATGCGGTGAAGAGCAACTGAGCCATTGGGTGTCGGGCCTGACTTTTTGGCCCGACACATATCCCTGTGGGAGCGGGCAGTTGTGGCGAGGGGATTTATCCCCGTTCGGCTGCGAAGCAGTCGCGAAATCGGTCGACGCGATCTACCTGATACACCACGACCGCTGGATTTGGGGCCGCTTCGCGACCCAACGGGGATAAATCCCCTCGCCACAAAAGCCTGCTCCCACAATGTCTGCGTCAAGGCGACTGAATATGCCCACTGCCCTTTATCGCTTCATCCTCGCCATCGCCATCTTGCTGCCGATGGCCACCCACGCCGGCGACGCCGAAGACTTCGTCGCCGCCAATCCCATGCAACAAGCCAAACTGCTGGAAACCTGGGCCGCGCAGCCCGACCCGGCCCGTATCGAACTGATCAACGCGCTGCAACAAGGCGAGTTGACCATCGACGGCCAACCGAAAACCCTGCGCCTGAACAATCGCCTGCGGGGTCTGATCGACACCGCTCTGGCCAGCCACCAATTGCTCGCCGCCGACGGCAAAATCCGTCTGAGCGCCGCGCAGCAATTGCAGAAAAGCGCCAAACCGGCGCAGCTGAAATTCCTCGACCAGCAACTGGCTGGCGAAAAAGATGAAAGTGTCCACGCGGCCCTGAGCCTGGCGCTGGCCAATCTGCAACTGGTCGACGGCGATCCGGCAGTGCGACTTGCCGCAGTGCGTCTGCTCGGTGAAACCGGCGACCCGCTGGCCCGCACGCGACTCGAAGGCTTGCTCGAACCCGGAGTCGAAACCGATGCCAGCGTGCGCACCGCCGCCGAAACCAGCCTCGCCCAGGTCAAACGCAAACTGCTGATCGGCGAAGTTCTCGGGCAGGCGTTCAGCGGCATGTCGCTGGGTTCGATTCTGCTGCTCGCGGCACTCGGCCTGGCGATCACGTTCGGCCTGCTCGGCGTGATCAACATGGCCCACGGCGAGATGCTGATGCTCGGCGCCTACTCGACGTATGTGGTGCAGTTGATGTTCCAGCGCTACGCCCCACAGGCCATCGAGTTCTATCCACTGATCGCATTGCCGGTCGCATTTTTCGTCACCGCCGCGATCGGCATGGCGCTGGAGCGCACGGTGATTCGTCACCTCTACGGCCGACCGCTGGAAACCCTGCTCGCCACCTGGGGCATCAGTCTGATGCTGATTCAGTTGGTACGTTTGCTGTTCGGCGCGCAGAACGTCGAAGTGGCCAACCCAGAGTGGTTGTCCGGCGGGATTCAGGTGCTGCCCAATCTGGTGCTGCCGTACAACCGCATCGTCATCATCGCTTTCGCGTTGTTTGTGGTTGTCCTCACCTGGCTGCTGCTGAACAAGACACGCCTTGGCCTCAACGTCCGAGCCGTCACCCAGAACCGCAACATGGCGGCTTGCTGCGGCGTGCCGACCGGGCGTGTCGACATGCTCGCCTTCGGCCTCGGTTCCGGCATCGCCGGACTCGGCGGCGTGGCGCTGAGCCAGATCGGCAACGTCGGCCCGGATCTGGGCCAGAGCTACATCATCGATTCGTTTTTGGTCGTGGTGCTCGGTGGTGTTGGCCAACTGGCCGGCAGCGTACTCGCGGCATTTGGCCTGGGCATCGCCAACAAGATTCTTGAACCGCAGATCGGTGCGGTGCTCGGCAAGATCCTGATCCTCGCGCTGATCATTCTGTTTATCCAGAAACGTCCGCAAGGCCTCTTCGCATTGAAAGGACGGGTGATCGACTGATGAACCAGCCCCTGCTCGTTACGGCCACGCAAAAGGCCGGCCCGAAAATCACGATTGCGGTTGGCGTCGTCATCCTCGCGTTGCTGATCGCATTACCGCTGCTGTCGCTGTTGTCACCGGACAGCGCGCTGCACGTCTCCGCTTACACCCTGACTTTGGTCGGCAAAATCCTCTGCTACGCCATCGTCGCACTGGCGCTGGATCTGGTCTGGGGTTACGCCGGTTTGCTGTCGCTGGGCCACGGTCTGTTCTTCGCCCTCGGCGGTTATGCGATGGGCATGTACCTGATGCGTCAGGCTGCCGGCGATGGTCTGCCGGCGTTCATGACCTTCCTGTCGTGGAGCGAATTACCGTGGTACTGGACCGGCACCAGCAGCTTCCTCTGGGCCATGTGTCTGGTGGTGCTGGCGCCAGGATTGCTGGCGCTGGTGTTCAGCTTTTTCGCCTTCCGCTCGCGGATCAAAGGCGTGTACTTCTCGATCATGACCCAGGCCCTGACCTTCGCCGGCATGCTCCTGTTTTTCCGCAACGAGACCGGGTTCGGCGGCAACAACGGCTTCACCAATTTCCGCACGATTCTGGGTTTCGGCATCACTGAACCCGGCACTCGCGCGGTGCTGTTTCTGGCGACGGTTTTGTTGCTGGTGGCGAGTCTGTTTATCGGCTGGCGTCTGGCGCAGAGCAAGTTCGGTCGCGTGCTGACCGCGCTGCGCGATGCGGAAAACCGTCTGATGTTCTGCGGCTACGATCCGCGCGGTTTCAAGCTGTTTGTCTGGGTGTTGAGCGCGGTGTTGTGTGGCTTGGCCGGTGCGTTGTACGTGCCGCAGGTCGGGATCATCAACCCGAGCGAAATGTCGCCGACCAACTCGATTGAAGCGGCGGTCTGGGTCGCTCTCGGCGGACGCGGCACCTTGATCGGCCCGTTGCTGGGCGCTGGCGTGGTCAATGGCATGAAGAGCTGGTTCACCGTGGCGTTCCCTGAATATTGGCTGTTCTTCCTCGGTGCGCTGTTCATCATCGTGACCCTGTACTTGCCCAAAGGCGTGATCGGTCTGCTGAAAAAACGAGGTGAATCATGAGAGTCACGGCCAGCGCAGAATTCATGCTTGAACCCGCCTTCTTTCCTGTCGAGCCGAACAAGGACGCCGGCACCAGCCGCGATTCCATCGGCCTCGGCCAACGCGTCGGCCCGGGCCTCGATACCCGTCATGGCACGATCCTGACCCTGGAAGACATCAGCGTCAGCTTCGACGGCTTTCGCGCACTGAACAATCTCAACCTGTACATCGGCGTCGGCGAATTGCGCTGCATCATCGGCCCCAACGGTGCGGGCAAAACCACGCTGATGGACGTGATCACCGGCAAGACCCGCCCCAGCCACGGCAAGGCCTGGTTCGGTGAAACGCTGGATTTGACGCAGATGAGCGAAGTGCAGATCGCCCAGGCCGGCATCGGTCGCAAGTTTCAGAAACCCACGGTGTTCGAAGCGCTGAGCGTGTTTGAAAATCTTGAGCTGGCGCAGAAAACCGACAAATCGGTGTGGGCCAGTTTGCGTGCGCGCCTGAGCGGCGAGCAGCGCGATCGCATCAGCGAAGTGCTGGACACCATTCGCCTGACCACCTCGGTCAATCGCCCGGCGGGGCTGCTGTCCCACGGCCAAAAACAATTTCTGGAAATCGGCATGTTGCTCATGCAAGACCCGCAACTGCTGCTGCTCGATGAGCCGGTGGCGGGCATGACCGATGCCGAAACCGAGTTCACGGCAGAACTGTTCAAGAGCCTGGCCGGCAAGCATTCGCTGATGGTGGTGGAGCACGACATGGGGTTTGTCGGCTCGATTGCCGACCACGTGACGGTGTTGCATCAGGGCAGCGTGCTGGCGGAAGGGTCGCTTGAGCAGGTGCAGGAAAACGAGCGGGTGATCGAAGTGTATTTAGGCCGCTAAGGTCACTCTGTAGGAGCTGCCGCAGGCTGCGATCTTTTGACTTTGCTCTTCAAAAACAAGATCAAAAGATCGCAGCCTGCGCCAGTTCCTACAGGGATTTAGGGAGATTTTGGACATGCTGCAAGTCGAAAAGCTGCACCAGTATTACGGCGGTAGCCACATCCTGCGTGGCCTGAGCTTTGACGTGAAGGTCGGCGAAGTCACCTGCCTGCTCGGGCGCAACGGCGTGGGCAAGACCACGCTGCTCAAGTGCCTGATGGGCCTGCTGCCGGCGAAAGAGGGCGCGGTGAATTGGGAAGGCAAACCCATCACCACGTTCAAACCGCACCAGCGCGTTCACGCCGGAATTGCCTATGTGCCGCAGGGCCGGGAAATCTTCGGGCGGCTGACCGTGGAAGAAAATCTGCTGATGGGTCTGTCTCGGTTTCCCGGCAGCGAAGCAAAGGAAGTCCCTGCGTTCATCTACGAATTGTTTCCGGTGCTGCTGCAGATGAAACAGCGTCGCGGTGGTGATCTGTCCGGCGGTCAGCAACAACAACTGGCGATCGGTCGCGCATTGGCCAGCCGTCCGCGCCTGCTGATCCTCGACGAGCCCACCGAAGGCATTCAGCCGTCGGTGATCAAGGAAATCGGTGCGGTGATCAAGAAGCTGGCGGCGCGTGGCGACATGGCGATTCTGCTGGTGGAGCAGTTCTACGATTTCGCCGCGGAGTTGGCCGATCAGTACCTGGTGATGTCCCGGGGCGAGATCGTGCAACAGGGTCGCGGCGAAAATATGGAGGCCGAAGGTGTGCGCGGGCTAGTCACGATTTAACAATACGATCTAACCTGTAGCTTCCTAACGATAATTACAAACCATGAATTTACCCATTTCCACTGCCCTGTTTACCCCGAGCTGGCACGCTGAGCTGGAGCTGGCCTACGCGCGCTTCGGCGATTGCACGCGCCCGGTCATGCGCCGTCACCTTGGCCCGCTGCGAGTGCAAAAGCATCTGTACGCCGAAGGTCCTGAAGTGTGCCAACACATCATCGTCCACCCGCCTGGCGGGATTGCCGGCGGTGATCGGCTGGACATCAGCGCCCGCGTCGAGGCGCACGCCTGGGCGCAGATCACCAGCCCCGGCGCGGCCAAATGGTACCGCGCGGCAGGCCCTGCGTATCAGCAGCTGGACTTGAAAGTAGCTGCCGGGGCAACGCTGGAATGGTTGCCACAAGAGACCATCGTCTACAGCGCTGCGCAGGCAGAACTAACGACCTCGATCGATCTTGAAGGCGATGCGCGGTTGTTCTACTGGGACGTGGTCGCGCTGGGCCGCCCGGCCAGTGGCGAGCGCTTTGATCTGGGCCATTTTCAGAGTCATCTGGATATTCGTCGCGATGGTCGATTGCTCTGGCATGAGCGACAGCGCATTGTCGGCGGGGACGGTTTGCTTGATTCGCCCATAGGGCTGGACGGGCAACCGGTGTTTGCGACGTTGCTGGTGACCGGGGAAATTGATGCTGAACTGCTGGAGCGTTGTCGTTCGCTGGGCCATGAGGTGCGCGGGGATCTGACGCAGTTGCCGGGGCTATTGGTCGCTCGGTGTCTGGCCAGTGAAGCATTGCTCGCCCGGGCCTGGCTCATCGATTTATGGCGTTTGCTCAGACCCGCCCTGCTGGGTCGCGACGCCCAGCCCCCACGAATCTGGAACACCTGAAATGCATTGCGCATTTGAACCCTGAAATGCAATCCCCCTGTAGGAGCTGTCGAGTGAAACGAGGCTGCGATCCTTTGATCTTGCACTTAAAAACAAAGTCAAAAGATCGCAGCCTTCGGCAGCTCCTACAGTGCGCACGACTTAATATCTTTAACTGCCGAGATTGATTCCAAATGGACCTGACCCCACGCGAAAAAGACAAGCTGCTGATCTTCACCGCCGGCCTCGTCGCCGAGCGGCGTTTGGCTCGCGGTGTGAAGCTCAACTACCCGGAAGCCATGGCCTACATCTCCGCCGCCCTGCTCGAAGGCGCCCGTGACGGCCGCACCGTGGCCGAGCTGATGCACTTCGGCACCACCCTGCTCAGCCGCGATCAAGTGATGGAAGGCATCCCGGAAATGATCCCGGAGATTCAGGTTGAGGCAACGTTCCCCGACGGCACCAAACTGGTCACCGTCCACCAACCGATTGTCTGAGGCCGCGCCATGACCTACGCCATTCGCGATGCCCTCCACGCCGACCTGCCGGCGATCCGCGATATCTACAACGATGCCGTGCTCAACACCACGGCGATCTGGAACGAATCGGCCGTCGACCTCGGCAACCGGCAAGCGTGGTTCGCCGCACGCCAGGCTCAGGCTTACCCGATCCTGGTCATCGTCGACAGCGACAACACGGTGCTCGGCTACGCTTCGTTCGGTGACTGGCGGCCCTTCGACGGCTTCCGCCACACCGTCGAGCATTCGGTTTACGTACGCAACGACCAACGCGGCAACGGCCTCGGTCCGCAACTGATGACTGCACTGATCGAGCGCGCAAAAACCTGCGGCAAACACGTCATGGTCGCTGCCATCGAAAGCGGCAACACCGCCTCCATTCGATTGCACGAGCGCGCCGGTTTCCTCATCACCGGGCAGATGCCGCAAGTCGGTACCAAGTTCGGCCGCTGGCTGGACCTGACCTTCATGCAACTGACCCTCAACCCTGGCGCGGAGCCGCCCGACACCGACAAGGAGTGACACCGATGAACGCCGCCCAACTGCGCCGCGTCAACGCTGAAAGTTTTGCGCATTATCGTCAGGGCCTGATCGATCTGCTGCTTGATGCCGTGGGGTATGGCGCCAGTGTCGGCTTCATGGCCGACCTCGATGCCGCGCAGGCCCGCACCTATTTCGATGAGGTGCAAGACAACGTCAACAAGGGCAGCGTGTTGCTTTGGGTGGTGGTCAACGACGAGCAAGTGCTGGCCAGTGTGCAGTTGGCCCTGTGCCAAAAGGCCAATGGCCTGAACCGCGCCGAAGTGCAAAAACTGCTGGTACGCGAGCAAGCGCGTCGTCGTGGTCTCGGCCAGCAATTGATGACAGCGCTGGAGCTCGAAGCGCCCAAACAAAAGCGCGGCATGCTCTACCTCGATACCGAGGCAGGCTCGCCTGCTGAAGACTTCTACAAGTCCTTGGGTTACACCCGCGCCGGGGCCATCCCCGACTACGCCTGCGATCCCCACGGCACGTATCGACCGACTGCCCTCTATTACAAAGTTCTGCAAGGAGCCCAGTGATGATTCCTGGCGAATACCAGATCCAGGCCGGCGAGATTGAACTCAACGTCGGCCGCCGCACCGTCAGCCTGAAAGTCGCCAACAGCGGCGATCGGCCGATCCAGGTCGGCTCGCACTATCACTTTTTCGAAACCAACGACGCCCTGACGTTTGATCGCGCGGCCAGCCGTGGCATGCGCCTGAACATCGCGGCCGGCACAGCGGTGCGCTTCGAGCCGGGGCAAAGCCGGGAAGTCGAGCTGGTGGATTACGCCGGGCATCGGCGGGTGTTCGGTTTTGCCGGGCGGGTCATGGGTGATCTCTAAGTCATCAGGTGACTGCAAGAAAGCCATCGCGAGCAGGCTCACTCCTACATGAGACCGCGATCAAATGTAGGAGCGAGCCTGCTCGCGAAAGCGAGTAATGCGAGCGATTTCAAAACCAATTGAATCCCAAGGCGAGCACATGAAGATTTCTAGACAGGCCTACGCCGACATGTTCGGCCCCACCGTCGGCGACAAGGTGCGCCTGGCCGACACAGAGCTGTGGATCGAAGTCGAACAGGACTTCACCACTTACGGCGAGGAAGTGAAATTCGGTGGCGGCAAAGTCATCCGCGACGGTCAGGGCCAAAGCCAACTGCTGGCTGCCGAAGTCGTCGACACGCTGATCACCAATGCGCTGATCATCGATCACTGGGGCATCGTCAAGGCTGACGTCGGCCTCAAGGATGGGCGCATCGCTGCAATCGGCAAGGCCGGCAACCCGGACGTGCAGCCCAACGTGACCATCGCCATCGGCGCCAGCACCGAAGTCATTGCCGGCGAAGGCATGATCCTCACCGCGGGCGGCATCGACACGCACATCCACTTCATCTGCCCACAGCAGATCGAAGAAGCGCTGATGAGTGGTGTCACCACCATGATCGGCGGCGGCACTGGCCCGGCCACCGGCACCAACGCCACGACCTGCACCTCAGGGCCGTGGCACCTGGCGCGCATGCTTCAGGCCGCCGACGCGTTCCCGATGAACATCGGCCTCACCGGCAAGGGCAACGCCAGCCTGCCGGAGCCGTTGATCGAGCAGGTCAAGGCCGGCGCCATCGGCCTCAAGCTGCACGAAGACTGGGGCACCACCCCGGCGAGCATCGATAACTGCCTGAACGTCGCCGATCAGTACGACGTGCAGGTGGCGATCCACACCGACACGCTCAACGAATCCGGTTTCGTCGAAACCACCCTCGGCGCGTTCAAGGGCCGCACCATCCACACCTATCACACCGAAGGTGCCGGTGGCGGACATGCGCCGGACATCATCAAGGCCTGCGGTTTCGCCAACGTGCTGCCCAGCTCGACCAACCCGACCCGACCGTTCACCCGCAATACCATCGACGAACACCTCGACATGCTGATGGTCTGCCACCACCTCGACCCGAGCATTGCCGAAGACGTGGCGTTCGCCGAAAGCCGCATTCGCCGCGAAACCATTGCCGCCGAAGACATCCTCCACGACCTCGGCGCATTCTCGATGATCAGCTCCGACAGCCAGGCCATGGGCCGCGTCGGCGAAGTCATCACGCGCACCTGGCAGACTGCCGACAAGATGAAAAAGCAGCGCGGCCCGCTGCCACAGGACGGCGCAGGCAACGACAACTTCCGCGCCAAACGCTACATCGCCAAATACACCATCAACCCGGCGATCACTCACGGTATCAGCCATGAAGTCGGCTCGATCGAAGTGGGCAAATGGGCGGATCTGGTGCTCTGGCGTCCGGCGTTTTTCGGCGTGAAACCGACGTTGATTCTCAAGGGCGGCGCCATTGCGGCAAGCCTGATGGGCGACGCCAACGCCTCGATTCCTACGCCGCAACCCGTGCACTACCGGCCGATGTTCGCCAGCTATGGCGGTTCACTGCATGCCACCAGCCTGACATTTATCAGTCAGGCGGCGCAGGCAGCCGGGTTGCCGGAAGCCTTGGGTCTGAAAAAGAAAATCGCGGTGGTCAAAGGTTGCCGCGAGGTGCAGAAAACCGATCTGATCCACAACGATTACTTGCCGAACATCGACGTTGATCCGCAGACGTATCAGGTCAAGGCTGACGGTGTGTTGCTCTGGTGTGAGCCTGCGGAAACATTGCCGATGGCTCAGCGCTATTTCCTGTTCTGACAAAAAAGGCCCATCCGGGCCTTTTTCATTCTGTCTGTCGTACCGCGTAATCGTTCATCGCGAGCAGGCTCACTCCTACAAGGGCCTGCGTACACCAATCCCTGTAGGAGCTGTCGAAGACTGCGATCTTTTGATCCTGCTTTTAAAAAACAAGGTCAAAAGATCGCAGCCTTCGGCAGTTCCTACAGGGACCGCGATTCGGTTATTCGACCACCAACCGTCCCAACCGCTGGCGCAACATACTGTTCTCGGCGCGCAGTTCGCGAACCTCTTCAAGCAGGTCCAGCGCCAGGGCGACGCCTTCCCACTCCAGATCGAGATCGCGCCGCAGCTTCGCGGCGCGTTTGGCCAGGGCCAGTTCGTAATCGGTGAAGCGCCATTCCCGGGGCTGCGCGCCCTGAGGTTCGAGGATGCCGTGTTCGACGATTTCGATCACGTAGACGTCCGACAAATCGGCCGCCTCACAGAATTCTGCCATGTCCAGTTGAACGATCAGGGGGCTGCTCATGATGGGCTACTCCGTCGCTGGGTTCAGAAGTTCTCTCGCGGATTGAAAGCGGCTTTCTTCGCCAGTTCCTGCCACAGCGCCTTGACCTCATCGTCGGCGGTCTTTGGCATGACGGCTTTGAGCTGCACGAACAGATAACCACGCTCACCGGCCTTGTTTTTCAGACCATGGCCCTTGGCGCGCATGCGCTGGCCGTTCTGGCTGCCGGCCGGCACCTTGAGGTTGATCTTGCCGGTCAGGGTCGGCACGGCCACTTCGGCACCCAGCGCCAACTCCCACGGTGCCAACGGCAGCGTGATGATCAGGTTCTCGCCTTCGACATCAAATTTTGGGTGCGGCGCCAAACGGATGGTCAGGTACAGATCGCCACTCGCGCCACCACCCACACCCGGTGCACCCTGGCCCTTGAGGCGGATGCGCTCGCCGTCGGTCACGCCCGCAGGGATCTTCACGTTCAGGCTTTTGCTGGTGTTGCTGACGTGCTGGCCCGCCGCGTTGTATTGCGGCACCTGAAAGGTGACCTTTTTCGATTCGTTCGAAAGCGTTTCTTCGAGGAAGATCGGCAGTTCCATTTCCACGTCTTGCCCTCGGCGCCCTGCACTGCGTTGTTGCCGACCGTCACCGCCACCGAAACCGGGGCCGCGATTGCCGAAGATCGAACTGAAAAAGTCCGAGAAGTCGCCGGTGTCCTGACCGCCGCCACCAAAACCGCCACGGCTCTGCCAGCCCGGCGGTCCCTGGAACGGCTGACCGTGCTGGCCGTAGCGGCGCAGCTCGTCGTATTCGGCGCGTTTGTCTGCGCTTTTCAGCGCTTCATAGGCTTCCGACGCGTCCTTGAATTTGGACTCGGCGTCTTTTTCCTTGCTGACATCGGGGTGGTACTTGCGCGCCAGCTTGCGATAGGCAGCCTTGATGGCCTTGTCGTCTGCTGTCGGCTCCACGCCGAGTATCTTGTAATAGTCTTTGAAGTCCATTGAAGGAATCACCATCCGTTATCGATTTCGCGCCCATGCCAGCATGCGCCGATTAGCGCGTGCCGGGTTGACCGATCTCAAGTTTGTGACCGGGTGGCGCTGCAGAAGTTTATCGGCAGTGGACGGCGGTTCTTGCGACCGCCGGTGTATCTGCCGGCCCATGCCAGCAAGTTTGGGGCAAAGCGGCGAGTTTCAAGCAAGATTAGTCATCAAATAGCAGATGACCGGCCTACGAATCTGCCGCGCACTGACATACACTGCGCGGCCGTTTTTTTGACCGGAACCGAAAGACATGAAAGACGCCTCTCCAGCCCGTGCCTGCGGCATCGACTTCGGCACGTCCAACTCCACCGTCGGCTGGCTGCGCCCCGGCATGGAAACGATGATCGCGCTGGAAGACGACAAGATCACCCTGCCGTCGGTGGTCTTCTTCAACTTTGAGGAGCGCCGCCCGGTGTACGGTCGCCTGGCGCTGCACGAGTACCTGGAAGGCTACGAAGGCCGCCTGATGCGCTCGCTGAAAAGCCTGCTCGGCTCCAAGCTGATCAAGCACGACACCAGCGTCCTTGGCACGGCGATGCCGTTCAAGGACCTGCTCGGCCTGTTCATCGGCCAACTGAAGAGCCGCGCCGAAACCGCCGCCGGTCGGGAGTTCGAGCAAGTGGTGCTCGGCCGCCCGGTGTTTTTCGTCGATGACGATCCGCTGGCCGACCAGGAAGCCGAAGACACGTTGGTGGACGTGGCGAAAAAGATCGGTTTCAAAGACGTGTCGTTTCAGTACGAACCGATCGCTGCGGCCTTCGACTACGAGTCGACCATCGAAAAGGAAGAGCTGGTCCTGATCGTCGACATCGGCGGTGGTACATCCGACTTCTCGCTGGTCCGCCTGTCGCCCGAGCGTCGCGGTGTGGATAACCGCCACGACGACATTCTCGCCACCGGCGGCGTGCACATCGGCGGGACCGACTTCGACAAACAGCTGAGCCTGCAAGGCCTGATGCCGCTGTTCGGCTACGGCAGCCGCATGAAGAGCGGCGCCTACATGCCGACCAGCCATCATATGAACCTGGCAACCTGGCACACGATCAACTCGGTGTACTCGCAAAAATCGAGTCTGGCGCTGGGCAGCATGCGCTACGACATCGAAGACACGGGCGGCATTGATCGCCTGTTCAAGTTGATCGAACAACGCGCCGGGCACTGGCTGGCGATGGAAGTCGAGGAAACCAAGATCGAGCTGACCCACGCCGACAGCCGCCACGTGCCGCTGGACCGCATCGAAGCCGGGTTGAGCGTGGAGCTGACGCGGGCGTTGTTTGAATCTGCGATCGATGCGCTGCTGGAGCGGGTGCGCGGCAGCGTCACGAACCTGCTGAACGACGCCAATGTGCGCGTGGATCAAGTGGATACGGTGTTCTTCACCGGTGGTTCCAGCGGCATCCCGGCACTGCGCAACAGCGTTTCGGCGATGTTGCCGAAAGCGCGGCACGTCGAGGGGAATATCTTCGGCAGCATTGGCAGCGGTTTGGCGATTGAGGCGATGAAGCGCTACGGCGCCATGGACTGATCAGATACCCAGTTGCGCCTATCGCTGGCAAGCCAGCGATGGCGTCAGATCAGGCAACCCAGGCCCATCGGTCAGACCATCCCCCCCAGCTTCAACTCACTCTTCAGATACGCATAATAAATCGGCCCCGCCACCACCCCCGGCAGGCCGAATGCGGCCTCGAACACCAGCATCGCCAGCAGCAATTCCCACGACTTGGCACTGATCTGCCCGCCGACAATGCGCGCGTTGAGGAAGTATTCGAGCTTGTGGATGAAAATCAGATAACCCAGTGCGGCCATCGCCACCCAGATCGACAGCGACAGACCGACGATGGTGATCAGCGTGTTCGATATCAGGTTGCCGATCACCGGCAACAGGCCGAGCAGGAAGGTCAGGACGATCAGTGTCTTGGTCAGCGGCAGATGGACGCCGAACATCGGCAGGATCACCGCGAGGAAAATCCCGGTGAAGAAGGTGTTCAGCAGGGAGATCTTGATCTGCGCGAAAACAATGTTGCGAAAGGCCTGAACCAGCAGGTGCAGACGGTCGAACAGCGCGGCCGCCAGCGGTTTGCGCTTGGTCACGTCCGGTATGCGCTGCAAGGCGATGATCGCGCCGAGCACCATGCCGATCAGCAACGTCACGAACATGTGCGCCGCATCTTTGCCCACCAGTTGCAGATCGGACAGGTGTTTGCTCATCCATTCGCCGATGGCCACACGAAATTCAGCGGCGCTGGCCGGCAAATAGGCGTCGATGAACGGCGGCAACTGACCGCGCGCCCGATCGACCACGCCCATGAATTTGTCCAGAGAGGCGCCGGGATTTTCCGCTTCGTGCAGGAGGAAACTGATGGCCCCGGCGAAGAGCAACGCCAGCACACTGACCACCAGCGTACCGAGCAGTGCCACCGCCAGCCAACGAGCGCGGCGACCTTCGATCAGCCGTTGCAGTTGTGGGGTGAGCATGTTGACCAGCTCGAACACCAGCAACCCGGCCAGCAGGCTGGGCAACAACCGCAGCGGCAGGACGAGCAGCAACCCGCCGAAAATGATGATGCAACTGACCCAGAACACAACATGACGCTCAGAAAACGTTGGCATACAGCCTCAAAACGAACGGCGTAAAAGGATTGGCAGTCTGCCAGCGTTCCGGGGGGAGCACTAGGGATATGCTGGGGCAAGCCTGATCGGGGCCATGAGTCAAAAGCTCAGGGGGCTATCTGGCCTCATCGCTGGCAAGCCAGCTCCCACAGTGATTGCGTCGTACACAAATTATCTGAGCCCACCAAAACCCTGTGGGAGCGGGCTTGCCCGCGATGAGGCCGGCACGCTCACCACAAGGTCAGAGGATCACTTTTTCTTCAGGCACTCACTCATGAACGCCTTGCGCGCATCGCCGCTCAGGGCTTTGGTTTTCGCATCGGCGTTGCACGTGGTCATCTTCTGCTGTTGCGGGGTCAGGGCCTTGGCGTCATTGGCCGCGGGCGCTGCCTTCAGGCAAGTGCTCATGAAGGTTTTGCGCTCATCGCCTTTCAGACTCTTGGCGGTCGCATCGGCATTGCAGGTGGTCATTTTGTTCTGTTGCGCCGTGGCGGCGAAACCCTGGGAACACAGGAGCAAACCAATCATCAACAACGGGACACGCAACATCTTCATGGAGTTTTCTCCTTGTCGCCGCTTCGATGGAGGCGGCCTCTGCTGGAGTGTAGCCAAATCCTGTTACATCTTCCTGCCTTCCAGGTGGCTGCGGCGGTACTGCTCCGGCGTGCAACCGGCCTGCCGCGCGAACATGGCGATAAACGCCGAGCCGCTGCTGTAGCCGAGATCAAAAGCGATTTCCTGCACGCTGTGCGACGTTTCCAGCGCTTCAATTGCGGCGAGATAGCGCAGACGCTGGCGCCACTCACCGAAACTCATCCCCAGCTCTCGAACAAACTGCCGCGCCAACGTGCGCTCGCTGACATGCACCTGCGCAGCCCAGTGCGCCAGCGGCTGGTTGTTGCCTGGCTGCGCTTGCAGCGTTTCAAGAATCGCCAGCAATCCGGGGCTGCTTGCATACGGCAGATAACACTCATGCACCGGCGCCTGTTGCAGTTGATCGACCAGCACCTGAGCCAGACGCTGATCAGCATCCAGCTCGGGAATCTTCACGTCACGGGCGGCGAAGTCTTTGAGAATCGCCTTGAGGATATCGCTGATCGCCAATGTGCAGGCCCGCGCCGGCAACTCGGCGCAAACCTTGGGATCGAGACAGACCGCCCGGTAATTGACCGGTTGATGACTGTAGAAACTGTGTTCGACCTGCGGCGGCACCCACACCGCGTATTGCGGCGGCGACATGAAACGACTGCCATCGACGTCCATGTGCAACACCCCGTGAGCGGCGTATTCCAGAGTGCCCCACGGATGGCGGTGCGGCGCGGCAAACTCATGGGCGTTGAAATCGGCGTAACGGAAGTACACCGCTGACGGCAGTTCGCTGAAATCGAGCAGATCGATGTGTTTACTGTTCATGCTGTCCGCTTTCAGTGCCAGGTTGTCTGGTTCGAAGTATAGGGCTGCATCCAGACAGGGGATAATCACGTTTCATCAACGTACTGGTTTCAACGCATGCAATACGCTTTTCCCCTGCTGGCGATCTTTATCTGGGCCGGCAACACCGTGATCAACAAACTCGCGGTCGGCGCGATCTTTCCGGCCGAGATCGGTTTCTACCGCTGGCTGTTAGCCGGTTTGCTGTTCACCCCGTTCATGCTCAAACAAGTGATCGCGCACTGGCCGCAGATCCGCCCCAACCTGGGCAAGATTTTCGTCCTCGGCGTGCTCGGCATGGCGGTGTATCAAAGCCTCGCCTACTTCGCCGCGACCCTGACCACGGCAACCAACATGGGCATCATCCTGTCGCTGATGCCATTGATGTCGCTGGCCATGGCAATCATCAGCCTCGGCCAGCGCCTGACTGCCGGTGCGTTGGTGGGTGCGGTGCTGTCGTTTGCCGGTGTGCTGGTGGTGGTGTCGTCGGGCAGCCTCGGCGCGTTGCTGCAACACGGCGTGAATTTGGGCGATGCGATGATGCTGATCGCCACGCTCGCCTATGCGATTTACAGCACCTTGCTGAAGAAATGGCAGCTGCGCCTGCCCCCGCTGGTGTTGCTGTATTTGCAGGTGCTGGTAGCGATTGTGGTGTTGTTTCCGCTGTATGCCGCCTCACCGAAAACCGGGCTGACGCTGCAGAATATTCCGCTGGTGTTGTATGCGTGCCTGCTGGCATCGATGGTCGCGCCGCTGGCGTGGATGCAGGCGGTGATGCGCCTCGGGCCGAGCCGGACCACACTGTTCTTCAACTTGCTGCCGTTGATTACCGCGCTGATTGCGGCGCTGGTGTTGAAGGAACGACTGGCGATGTATCACCTGGTGGGTGGTTTGCTGACGTTGGGCGGGGTGATTCTTTCCGAGCGCTGGACGACGGTGTTGGGCCGCAAACTCAGCGTTGCCTGATGTGACCTTTTGTAGGGTTTGTGGTCTCTGTGGCGAGGGGATTTATCCCCGATGGGTCGCGCAGCGTCCCCCGCTTTTTTGGGGCCGCTGCGCGACCCATCGGGGATAAATCCCCTCGCCACACCTAATTCACTGCACCTCAACGGTTACAGCCCGGCAGCCTTCAGGCGCGCCGCATGCTCGACAAACAACCGCACCGGATCCGCGCCCTTGCCCACCAGCCCCAGCGACTGGTTGACGATGTCGAAGTGATCCAGCGGATAGTCGTCGCCAATCACCGTGCCCAGATGCGAGCTGTAACGCCCGACCATCCCGTCGCACTGCCCCGGCTCACGGACAAAGGTTTTCGCAAACAATCGACAGCTGCGATTGGTCCCGTCGAACAGATTGCCGCCACGATCCGTCTTGCCCGGCTGCAACGTACCCGACCACGAGTAATACCGCACGCCGTTGACCTCTTCCGGCCCGTGGCCACCCCACGTTTCAGGCAGGCCCTGTGGATAACGCTGATTGAACAGCGCCACGCCTTCAGTGGTCAGCGAATGATGCGAGGCGTGGATATCCACGGGCAGTTTCGGCCCGTGATAACCGGTATCCAGCAACGCCATCAGCCAGCCGACAACACGCAGCAGCACTTCGAGGATACGACCCTTGGCGCTGTCTGCGGGATAGTGTTTGTGCAGATAGTCGGCCAGTTCCGAACCATGATTGGGCCCGGCCACCGAAGTGACCGAAGCCACCAGATCCGGGCGTTTCGCTGCAGCGTAACGCGCCGTCAACGAGCCCTGACTGTGGCCAAACAGATTGACCTTCTGCGCCCCGGTTTCGCGCAAAATCTCGTCGATGCGCGCGAGTAACTGCTCGCCACGCACCTCGGTCGAATTGAGCGGCGACACCTGCACCGCAATCACGGTTGCACCACCACGGCGCAACGCCTTGATAATCCCGTACCAATACGGATAAAGCACCAGCCGGATAAACCCGAGCATTCCCGGCACCAGCACCAATGGATAACGCGTCGACATGGGCAAACATCCTTGTGGTCGGTAAGTGGATGCAAGGCGTGCAAAACACCCGCCAAGCATCCGCTGTAATGATGACAACGCAGCGTTCAGCCTACTTCAGCCCTGCAACCCCCGCCACAATCAGGCCACCTGGAACTCCCTCGCGAGTTCAAGCAAGCGCTGCTCAGCCTCGGCCACCGATACCGCGAAAGTGCGTTCGGCAGACTCCTCGCCTTCGGCCGCGACCACCGTGACGTCGTTGATGCCGATAAAACCCAGCGCCGTGCGCAGCCATGGGTCGGCGTGATTCAGTGCCTCCAGCTCACCGCCCGGACCGAAGCCGAAACCGCCGCGACTGGTGACGATCAACGCTCTCTTGCCCTGCAACAGCGGTGTGTACTGGGCCACACCGTTGTCGAGCGTGTGATCGAAGGTCAGGCCCAATCGCACAATCTGATCGACCCAGGCCTTGAGGCCGCTGGGCACGCTGAAGTTGTACATCGGCGTGGAAATCAGCAACAGATCGTGATCGAACAACTCGCCAACCAGTTGATCGCTGAGTGCCAGATCAGCCTGCATCGACAGCGACCGAGCTTCGGACTCGGGATGGAATGCCGCCGCGACAAAGGCCTCGTTGACCGCTGGAATCAGCGCCCGGCCGACTTCACGACGCGTCACTTGCGGCTGTGGATAACGCACTTGCCAGGCGCTGAGAAAACCTTCCGCCAGACGCCGCGAGTGCGAACGGTCGCCGCGCGGGCTGGCATGGATCACAAGAATTTTGCTCATCTGTACTTCCTCCGGACTAGAATCCAACTGCTTGTGGCTTGCAGCTTGAAGCTCGTAGCCGCCCGACTTCAAATGAGCAAAAATCATTCGGGATGAATCCATTTCATCCATGGAGTTTCAATGTTCGCTTCCTTGCCGTTGACCGCCCTGCGCGCCTTTGAGTCCGCTGCACGCTTGCTGAGCTTCAAGGCCGCAGCCGAAGAATTGTCGGTAACGCCAACGGCGATCTCCCATCAGATCCGTGTGCTGGAGGATTGGCTCGGCGTGGCCCTGTTCGAACGTCTGCCGCGCAAGGTGCGCCTGACAGAGGGCGGCGAGCGGCTGTTCCGCAGCCTGCATGGCGCGCTGCTGGACGTGGCGCAAAGCGTCGACACCTTGCGCCCGCAACGCAGTGGCAGCAGCCTGACGCTGTCGACCACTGCCGCGTTTGCCGCGCTGTGGCTGGTGCCGCGCCTCGGGCGGTTTTATGCCAGGCACCCGAACATCAATGTGCGCCTGGACACGCATTGCGAAGTGATCGATCTGCATCAGGACGCCAGTGTCGATCTCGTGCTGCGCTACAGCCTCGACGATTACCCGAATCTCTACGGTTTGTGCCTGTTCGATGAATCGTTCGGGGTTTACGGCTCGCCAGAACAAGTGGCGCTGGCGGCGCGGCGCACGCCGGCGCTGATCAGCGTGCGCTGGCACAACTCGAAACTGTATGCCCATGGCTGGGACGCGTGGTGCGCAAAGTCCGGTGCGAACTGGCTGAATCAGCATCCGGCGATTCGCGAATACGATGAAGAGCATTACGCGTTGCAAGCGGCGATCGCCGGGCAAGGCTTGGTGCTGGCGAGCAATATTCTGGTCTCGGAAAGCATCGCCAGTGGTTTGCTGGTGCCATTTCAAGGCGATGTGCAAGTCGACGGTGCCGGCTACAGCGCGCTTTGTGTGCCGGGGCGCGAGCGGCACCCGCCGGTGCGGGCGTTTTTTGCGTGGTTGCAGGAAGAAGCACTTTTGTCTGGCCTGGCGCCAAGATCGCAGCCTTCGGCAGCTTCGGTGTAGATCCGATAAAACTTTTCCGCTCGCGCATCACTCACAACCTGGGTAGGCGATCGCGCCTGTAGAGCGTGGCGCCAATCGGATTAGCCTCCAGGAGACTGAAATGAGCGACGACCTGCATCTGTCAGATGTCAAAACACTGCGCGAACGCGCACGGCTACACGTGGAAAACGGCGCAGTGACCGAAAGCTACAGCGCCAACCGTGAAGAGGTGCTGCGCTTGCTCAACGAATCGCTGGCCACTGAACTGGTCTGCGTCTTGCGCTACAAACGTCACTACTTCATGGCCAGCGGTCTGAAGGCCAGCACGGCCGCCGATGAGTTCCTTGAGCATGCCGTTCAGGAAGCCCAGCACGCCGACCGACTGGCCGAGCGTATTGTGCAATTGGGCGGCGAACCGGAGTTCAATCCGGACATGCTGTCGAAACTGTCCCACGCACAATATGTAGCCGGCAACAGCTTGAAGGAGATGGTCTACGAAGACCTGGTCGCCGAGCGGATCGCGATTGATAGTTATCGCGAGATCATTCAGTACATCGGCGAGAAAGATCCGACCACCCGCCGCATCTTTGAAGACATCCTCGCGCAGGAAGAAGAGCATGCGGATGACATGGCTGACATTCTGAAAGATCTGTAAACCTTCAAAATCGCCATCGCGGGCAAGCCCGCTCCCACATTTGGAACGCATTCCAGATGTAGGAGTGAGCCTGCTCGCGATGGGTCAAAAATCAGAAACAAAAGATCGCAGCCTTCGGCAGCTCCTACAGGGAAATGCGTTCCTCTGTAGGAGCTGCCGAAGGCTGCGATCTTTTGATCTTGGCCTACTTGGTTGGTTTGACGGTAACCGGTGCCTTCCCGGCCTTCATCTGCTCCAGCAACGGCGCGCACTGATTCGGCTCGCCACCGCTCGGCGCCACCAACGCCAGCAGCCCCGCCGCCGGTGCGGCAATCACGCCCAACGCCACCATCCCCGCGCCGCGCAACAACAGCGGGACCGGTTTGACGCCAGCGCTGGGTTTGATGAACTTGCCGCGTACATACAGCGGCGAACGCAGCGAGATCAAACGCCAGCCCTTGGATTCCGGCGTCACCGTCAGGTCCAGTTGCTCGGTCGCCATGTTCGCCGTGCCGTCGATATAGATAATCGCGTTCTCGGTATCGAAAACAAACAGCTGCGTAGTCGCCAGACCAGTCTTGATATCGAAGTCCGCCGCCGCGCAGTTGATCTTCACTTCCTTGTCGCCAAAGATTTTGCCGACCACGTAGTTGCCGACGTTGAGACCTGCCAGCTCCATCAGTTCACGACTGATCGCACCGTCATTGATCAGCATCTTCAGATTGCCGTTGGCGCCGCCCAGTAACTTCGCCACCGAGTTACCGCGTCCGCTGATATTGGCGTCGCCATTGAGCTCGCCGAAACTGGTTTTCATCGGCTCGAAGGTCGGGAACAGCTCCTTGAGTTTGAACCCGCGCGCCGTCAATTTGGCCCGGCCTTCAAGCGGCTCGGTGCGCCCATTCAGGCGAATTTGCGCATCGAGTTTGCCGCCAGCCACGCCGAAGCGCAGCGGCTCCAGACTGAGTTCGCCGTCGTTGAGTATCAGGTGGGTATAAAGGTCGGTGAACGGCAGTTTTTCGCTGTGGACGATACGCTTGCCAGTGAACTCGACATCGGCGTCCATCGCGCGCCAGCGGTCAGTTTTGAACTCGTCTACCGGCAACACTTTGTCTGCCGGTTGCTTGCTCTCGCCGCTGCGAGTTTTTTGCTTGTCGTTCGAGTCGGCGCCGATCAACGGCCCGAGGTCAGCGAACAGCATTTGGTTGGACACCAGCGCGCCGCTGAGTTTTGGCCGTGGCTGGCTGGCGACGTAGGTCAGGTCACCGTGAATGTCACTGCTGCCGATCTTGCCGTTGAATTTCTCATAAGTGAATTTTGCGCCGGCCTCGTCATGCAACCTGGCGATCAGGTGACCGTCGGTGGCGTACGGTGGCGTGTCCGGCAGGGTCACACCGGTCAGCGGGTAGAGGTTGCCGAGGCTGTCACCGGCCAGTTTCAGACGCAGGTCGAGGGCGCCGAGGTTTAGCGGGTCGGTCAGGGTGCCGGCCAGCTCAATACTGGTATCGCCGATTTTCGCCTGGGCTTGCAGCGGGAACGGTTTGCTCGAGTCCTGCAAGGCCAGCAGCCCGCCGACCTTGCCCTGGCCGCTGAGTTTCTGGCCGTGATACTGACCTTTTACCTTTAAGGCAAACGCATAGTCCTGCGGTGCGCCAACCTTGTCCTGCGTGGTTTTCGCCGCTTTGTCGCCGACGATATCGCTGTACGGAATCGGCTTGCCCAGAGGATCGATCAGCACATCAAGGTTGGTCTTCAAGGTCTGGTCATCAAGGGTGACGTGGCCCTTGTCGAACTTGATGGCGCCGATATCGACGACCCAGTTCGACGGCTCGGCATTCGGATCCTTGGGATCGAACTTGAACGTCCAGTTGGCGCGGCCGTCGGCCAGACGTTGCAACTCGGCATTGGGTTCGGTCAGGTCGATGCGCGGGATCACCACGCGCTGCCCCAGCAAGGCCAGCGGCGAAATACGCAACTCGACGCGCTTGAGCGTGACCATCTGCGGCTGCTTCGACCAGTCCGGGTTGCCCAGGCTCAAATCCTCTGCGACCACATGCGGCCAAGGCACCCAGGCGCGCCAGCCGCCTTCTTCCGGCTCGCGCTGCCAGACCACCGCGAGGTTGCCGTTGATGGCAAACGGTCGGTGCAGTTCTTCCGAGACTTTGGCGTTGAGCGGCGGTTTGATCCGGTTCCAGTCGAAGAACACGATGATCAGTACCAGTACGGCCAGAAGCAGTACGAGGGTAGCGAAGGTCCAGCTGAAAATTTTTCCGGTGCGCGTCATGCACAAAACTCCTGATCACGACTGCACGCAAAACCTGCGGCGTACAGCTGAAACGGCGGGCCAAAGCGCCCCTTATGAAATCTGTGACTGGCAAAAGGCCCGCAGGTTTAATCGAAAGACCGATTAAGGCGCAAAAAGCCGCGCCAAATCCGACCGATCGGTCAGGCAGCGTTACCGCCACCCGCACTTTTGCGAGGCGCGAGTGGGTCGAAAATACCCACTGCGGTGCAAAAGCGCCCCTCTGGAAGGCCCGTTCTAGAGCCTCCCGCCAGAACAATCAATTCTGTTGATTATTACCATTGCGTTTATGAACTTTTATATCGACTTATCGAGAGTAGCATTGCCCTCGTACCCACTTTATCGCCCTCCCAAGGAGCAACCCATCATGAAACGCCAATTACTGCTTAGTCTTACCCTTTCGATGCTAGCCAGCACTGCCTTCGCTCTGCCCGCTGCCGAACAAGCCACTCCGCAAGTCAAAGACAGCCACTCGGTGTTCAGCCAAACCCTGGCCGAAGACGGCTACGACAAAACGCCACAAGGTCAGACCCTGGCTGAAGACGGCTACGACAAAACTCCACAAGGTCAACTTGCCGAGAACGGTCGCAATCGTCTGGAAGAAAAAGGTCTGGTTGAAGACGGCTACGACAAAACCCCACAAGGCCAAGCGCTTGCCGAAAACGGTCGCAATCGCCTGGAAGAAAAAGGTCTGGTCGAAGACGGCTACGACAAAACCCCACAAGGCCAAGCTCTCGCCGAAGGTGGTGGTGACCGTGTGATCGAACGCAACAGCGCTGTGAGCTAAGCCCATGGCGGCCCTGAAAAAAAGCCCAGTCCCCGGATTGGGCTTTTGCCTTTTTGGCCGCAGCCATTAATAAGTCGCTATTTCCCCGCTACCTGCCCCGCTGCCGTTCGACGCCGATAAAGCCGATTTGCTAGAGTGCGGCGCTTGTCTTGCCAAAGAACACACCTTGCGATGCTGCCCCGCGCCGAACAGAAACAACAGACCCGCAACGCCCTGATGGACGCTGCCCGCCATTTGATGGAAAGCGGCCGAGGATTCGGCAGCCTGAGCCTGCGCGAAGTGACGAAGACCGCCGGCATCGTGCCCACCGGTTTCTATCGGCATTTTGCCGACATGGACGAACTCGGTCTGGTGCTGGTCAGCGAAGTGGGCCAGACCTTCCGCGAAACCATCCGTTTGGTACGCCATAACGAATTCGTCATGGGCGGCATCATCGATGCGTCGGTGCGGATCTTCCTCGATGTGGTCAGCGCCAACCGTTCGCAGTTCCTGTTTCTGGCGCGCGAGCAGTACGGTGGTTCGTTGCCGGTGCGCCAGGCGATTGGCCGTCTGCGCGAGAACATCAGTTCCGACCTCGCGGCCGATCTGACGATGATGCCCAAGCTCCAGCACCTGGACGCCGAAGGCCTGAGCGTGGTGGCCGACCTGATCGTCAAATCGGTGTTCGCCACCCTGCCGGATATCATCGATCCACCGGCCGAGGCCTTGCCCGAGCATTTGACGGCGCAGGCGAAGATCACCCAGCAGTTGCGCTTCATCTTTATCGGGCTCAAGCACTGGCAAGGGCTGGGCAGTACCGAGTAATACCCCTTTCAACAACACTACAAATCCCCTGTAGGAGTGAGCCTGCTCGCGATAGCGTCGTATCAGTCGAAATATTGGCTGGCTGACCCACCGCAATCGCGAGCAGGCTCACTCCTACAAAGGTGCAGCTTCACAGCCCCTATTTGGTGCATGTAAAAATCTTCATGCACCAAAACGCTTCAAATCCCCGCAACATCCTGCAACACCATCTACGATCCGACAGGGATTTCCTACAGATCGCCCGATTGGCAAGCCCCTTGCTCTAGCCTGAGTATTGTCCACTGCTGGAAGCTTTCCGATGCTGGTGATTCATCGCAGAATCGACCCTCAACCCTTCTGGGCCGCCGAGTTGCACCTGACCTTCGAAGCGCGCAGCAAGAGCCGTTTGCGCTGTTTCAGTGCCGAGAACGAAGACGTCGGGTTGTTTTTGGAGCGCGGTCAGCCGCCGCTGTATGACGGCGAATGCCTACAGGCCGAAGACGGCCGCATCGTCCGTGTCTGCGCCCGCCCCGAACAATTGCTGCATGTCACCTGTGCCAACGCCTTTGAACTGACCCGCGCCGCGTATCACCTGGGCAATCGCCACGTCGCCCTGCAAGTCGGCGATGGCTGGCTGCGCTTGCTCGACGACTACGTGCTCAAAGCCATGCTGGAACAACTCGGCGCGCAGGTCGAAGCGCTTGAAGCGCCGTTCCAGCCGGAACACGGTGCCTACGGCGGCGGCCATCACCATTCGCGGCACGGCGACGAAGACTTCAACTACGCGCCAAAACTGCACCAGTTCGGCGTTCGTTTATGAACCCAGCCTGGGCGCTGCTGCGCCTGGCCAGTCCGCAATTGCCGATTGGCGGTTACAGCTATTCGCAAGGCCTGGAAATGGCTGTGGATAACGGCCGCGTCAACAACCCGGACAGCGCCCGCCGCTGGATCAGCGATCAGTTGCTGCTCAACCTCGCCCGGTTCGAAGCGCCGCTGCTGCTTGCCCATTGCCAGGCAGCCGCCGAGGAAAACTGGGGCGAATTACTGCACATCTGCGAAACCCACCGTGCCAGCCGCGAGACTCGCGAGTTGCATCTGGAAAGTCGGCAGATGGGTTATTCGCTGCAGCAGTTGCTCAACGGCTTGCCAGAACTCGACGCGCCGGCCCGAACCTTTCTAGAACAATGCAGCGAACCGCATCTGGCGCTCGGCTGGGCGCTGGCTGCTCGCGCCTGGGGGATCAGACCCCAAGACGCCCTCGCCGCGTGGCTGTGGAGCTGGCTGGAAAACCAGCTCGCCGTGCTGATGAAAACCTTGCCGCTGGGCCAGCAAGCCGCCCAACGCCTGACCAGCGAATTGCTGCCGTTGCTGCAACAGGCGCAGCAAGACGCGACCCACATCAAACCCGAACACATTGGCAGCGCCGCGTTCGGCCTGTCCCTGACGTGCATGGCCCATGAGCGCCAGTACAGCCGTCTGTTCCGTTCCTAGGGCCCGTCATTTTGAGCCTTTTATTTTGGAGAAGCTGTATGAACACACAACCTCTGCGCATCGGTATCGGCGGCCCGGTCGGTTCCGGTAAAACCGCGTTGACCCTCGCCCTGTGCCTTGCCTTGCGCGAGCGCTACAACCTCGCCGTGGTCACCAACGACATCTATACCCGCGAAGACGCCGATTTTCTGGTGCGCAACGAAGCGCTGGCGCCCGAGCGGATCATCGGTGTGGAAACCGGCGGCTGCCCGCACACGGCGATCCGCGAAGACGCCTCGATCAACCTCGAAGCGGTCGATCAGTTGAACCGGCGTTTTCCGGGCCTGGACCTGATTCTGGTGGAGTCCGGCGGCGACAACCTGTCGGCGACGTTCAGCCCGGAACTGTCCGACCTGACCATCTACGTGATCGACGTCTCGGCCGGCGACAAGTTGCCGCGCAAGGGCGGGCCGGGGATCTGCAAGTCCGACCTGCTGGTGATCAACAAGATCGACCTGGCGCCGCTGGTCGGTGCCTCGCTGGAAATGATGGATAGCGACACCAAACGCATGCGCAACGGCAAGCCGTTCGTGTTCAGCAACCAGAAAACCGGTCAGGGTCTGGACGCAATCATCGCCTTCATCGAACGCCAGGGCTTGCTGACCGCAGCCTGATTCACTTATCAACAAGGAAGCTTATCAATGACACTCAAACGTATTTTCGGCGCCGTTGCGCTGCTGCTGACCCCGGCACTGGCCTTTGCGCATCCGGGCCACGGCGACAGCGGTTTGATCGCGGGCATCAGCCACCCGATCGGCGGTCTCGACCATTTGTTAGCGATGGTCGCCGTCGGCTTGTGGGCAGCGCAGCAACAAGGCGCGGCGCGCTGGGCGCTGCCGTGCACCTTTGTCGGCACCATGCTGATCGGCGGCATGCTCGGTTTTGAAGGGCTGGAACTGCCGGCGCTGGAAAGCGGGATCGCCGCATCGGTGCTGGCGCTGGGCCTGGCCGTGGCGCTGGCGGTGCGTCCGCCGTTGGTTATGGCGGTGGCTGCGACGGCGCTGTTTGCGTTGTTCCATGGTGTTGCGCATGGGCTGGAATTGCCGGAGATGAGCAATCCGTGGGCGTATGCGGCAGGTTTTGTAGCTGCCACTGCTGCGCTGCATGCCGCCGGTTATGGCATGGTGCGCGTGTTGCCGCAAGCGGCGGCGCCGTTGGTGCGGTTGGCGGGTGCGGCTTCGGCAATGACTGGTGCCTGGTTGCTGGCCGGCTAAACGCCTCATCCCCCTGTAGGAGCTGCCGAAGGCTGCGATCTTTTGATTTTGACATTAAAGATCGCAGCCTTCGGCAGCTCCTACAGGGTCGCATTGCGCACTTAAGTCACTGCGGGAGCCAGCCTGCTGGCGGTAGCGGTCTGACAGACACCGGGTCTCTAAAGCCCGCCGCTCTGCTACCATGTCGCGCAATCGCCCCAGCCGTGACGACGTCCGCCAATGCCCCATGCTTCCCGCTCCAAATCCCTGCCTGAATTGACCGCCCTGTTCACCGAGGTGCAGCAGCACTTCGTCAACGTGATCGTGCCGCTCTGGCAAGGCCCGGGCTGGAATGCCGACATGGCACTGCCCTACGAAGCACTCGACGCCGCGCACCAACCGTTGCCAGCGCAACGTTATCGGGCGATGGCCTGTGCACGACAGCTGTATCTGTTTTCCAGCCTGATCGGCGTTGTGGATAACGCAGCAGAACGCGCGGCCGCGCTGTTCCGTTCTCTGCAACGACACTTCCACGATGCCGAGCACGGCGGCTGGTTCTACAGCATCGATGCGCAGGGCAAACCGCTGGATCAGCGCAAAGATCTCTACACCCACGCGTTCATCCTGTTTGCCTGCGCGCATTACTGGGAAAAATCCCGCGAGCCGCTGGTGGAATCGACGTTGAACGCCGCGCTGGAAGTCATCGGTCAGCGTTTCGCTACCGGCGATGGCCTTTACGAAGCGTGCCTCGACCGCGACTGGATGACGTTGCAAACCGGCCCGCTGCAAAACCCGCTGATGCACCTCGCCGAAGCCTTCCTCGCCACTCTGCAAGTTCGCCAGGACAGCGCGACGCAACAGGCGCTGCTTGAGTTATGCACAGCCATGCACAAGCGTTTCATCGACCCGCAACATGGCGTGTTGATGGAGAAACCGTTGGGCGTTGTGGATAACTGGTACGAGCCCGGGCACCAGTTCGAATGGTATTTCCTGCTGCAATCGTCAGCGCTGCTGCGCGGTTCGAAATTGCATGCGGCGCTTGATAAGGCCTTTGCCTTCACCGAGCAATTCGGCGTGGAGCAGCCGTCCGGTGCGGTGCGCGCAATGCTTGATCTGGAAATGGACGAACGTGCGAAAGATTCAACCCAGCGCATCTGGGCCCAGGCCGAATACCTGCGTGCGCTGACCTTGCGCCCCGACAGCGAAGCCGTGGTGCTGCATCAATTGCAGGCGTTGCAACAGCGCTTTCTGCATGCCGGTGGCTGGCATGAGTGCCGCGATGAGCAGGGCGAGGTCAGCCGCAAGGACATGCCTTCCACCACGCCGTATCACCTCGCGACGTGCTATCGCGGATTGGCTGACTATCTTCGCTGACGTTTCGCGCAAAGGGATCTGCTGTTGCAGAGGGAATCTTTGTGGAACAGGGGTCTTTGTGGCGAGGGGATTTATCCCCGATGGGTTGCGCAGCAGCCCCGGCTTTTGGGGTCGCTTCGCAACCCATCGGGGATAAATCCCCTCGCCACAGTAAACCCCTTCAGCACAACATTCCCTTACACAATTCCCATCAGCCGTTCTTCAGGCAATCCACTTCTTGTCGCCCGTGAAGCTGATGGTCAGCCATCGCGCCGCATCCGGTTTGCCCAGCTTCGCGGAAATCTCTTCACGCAGCGCATCGAGTTGCCCGACGTGCTCCAGTCGGTAATCCGCCGGCAACACCACATGAATCTCGATAAACCGCGCCCGCCCGTGTTTCTGCACGTAGGACACATAGTCGTCGAAACCATGCTCGACCTTCACCTCGTCCATTACCTGGCGCACGTGGTCATTCAGCGTGTCCGGCGCGATGCCAAGCACATCGCGTAATGCCGGGCCGAGGATCTTGAAGGCCGGCGGCAGCATGGTCAGGGCCAGTACGATCAGGATCAGCGGGTCGACGTAAACCGCCCACTCGCCATAGCCCTGGGACTTGAGCAGCAGCGCCGTGAGAAAACTGATCAACAGGCCCACAGAAAGCATCGCGTCCACCAGCCAACTGATGTTGTCGAACTGGATCAGACTGGATTTGAGCTTGCGATTGCGCCGGCGTACATAGAAGAAGTAGGCGAACTCGACCACGGTAAACACCGCGGCATAGATGATCACCAGCCCCAACTCAATGTCGCGTCCACCGTCGATGATGCCGAACACGCCGTTGAGAAACGCGTAGATGGCAATCAACAGCAGAAAACTGCCTTCAATCAGCAGCACCATGGGTTCCAGATGCCAGAAGCCGAACTGGAAACGGTGATTGCTTTCCTTGGCGATCAGCTTGGCAGTGATCAGCATCAGTACTTTGATGAATGTTGCGATCAGCGAGAAAAAACCATCGAACAGGATGGATTGGGAACCTGAAACAAAACCGGTGACGATCCCGGCAATCGACACGGCGAACATCAGGATGGTCGATTGTTTGAGCAGCGACTGCTCACCTCGGTTACTCACGTAGCCTCCTCTGAAAACCTTGAAAACCGCGGGGTGCGGTGGGGTTGTTGGGAGAGGAGTCTACCTTATCGGGATTTATTGGCTGTTATGACCCCATCGCTGGCAAGTCGAATCGTCGCACCGCAGCTCCCACAGGTATCGAGTCGGTCACAAGATTATGTCTAGGCCGAAGCCCCTGTGGGAGCTGGCTTGCCAGCGATGGCCGTTATGCGGTCTTAAGCCTTGTTACGCTCGATGGCAAACCCGGCCCAGGTCTGGCTCACCGGCATCAATTCCAGGCTATTGATGTTGATATGCGCCGGCGCATTCATCACCCAGAAAATCGTCTCGGCGATGTCCTGCGGCTGGATCGGCTCGGCTCCGGCGTAGGTGGCGTTGTAGCGCTCCTGATCACCGGCGAAACGCACCAGCGAGAATTCGCTCTCGCACAGCCCCGGCTCAATGTTGCTGACACGCACGCCGGTGCCCTGCAAGTCGCAGCGCAGGTTCAGCGAAAACTGTTTAACAAACGCTTTGGTCGCGCCGTACACATGACTGCCGGGGTAAGGGTAGTTGCCGGCGATGGAGCCGAGGTTGACGATGCCGGCGCCACGACCGTGGGCGATCAGGCGCGGCAGCAGCAAGCGAGTGGCATACATCAGGCCTTTGACGTTGGTGTCGACCATGGTGTCCCAGTCATCCAGATCGCATTTCGGCGCAGGATCAACGCCCAGCGCCAGGCCCGCGTTGTTGATCAGGCCACGCAGTTTGGCGAACGATGGCGGCAGGTTGGCAATCGCCTCCTCCATTGCCTTGCGGTCCCGGACATCAAGCACCAGGCCATGCACTTCGGTCTGTTTCGACAAATCGGCGCACAGAGCGTTGAGGCGTTCTTCACGACGACCGGTCAGCACCAGTTTCCAGCCAGCCTCGGCAAAACGACGGGCGCATGCTTCACCAAAACCGGACGTCGCGCCGGTGATAAACAGGGTGTTGGACATCGTGTTCTCCTTGCTTCGACCGCGAGGGCAGCCATTGGAATAGAAAATCAGCAGGCAGCATGCCCGGCCCGAGATTAACCAGCAACCGTTGCCCGTCCAGGAGCTGCCGCAGGCTGCGATCTGTTGATCTTAAAAACAAGAATCAACAGATCGCAGCCTGCGGCAGCTCCTACAAAAGCGTAAACACTGTATGAAATTTGATCAGTCGTCGCTACGCCATATGCACCGTGGCCTGTAGCCATGTGCACGCATGTTATCCACAGTCCCTTCCACAGTTTCCGGGGGCAAGTGGAAGCGCGCAAAGCCACGCCACACAAGGCTTTGCGGGCGAAATAGAAAGTTTTTTGCTTGACCCTGGAGCGATACCTGTGCGGGACATGGCATTTTGCACGACAGCCCGGTTGGCGCAGTGATTGCGCGAGGCCAGTAACTACGGCCCTTAGCGGGGTCTTTCCAGAGTTTAATCACAGACTTATCCACAGGCTTGTACGCATCAAACCTGCTGCCATGCTGCGCCCACAAAAAGGTTGACAAAGACGTCTGTCGCTCCCGCAAAAACGCCTGATCAAAAAACAACCACACGCCTGCACGCCACGGTTTTAAAGGGCTTCAGCCAGCTACTCCCACGTTATTCACAGCCAGTTCCACAGCAAACGGGGACAAGTCAAAACTGTGGAAAAACAGCCATTTGCAGCGTCTATATGTCGCGCTTTGGCAGGTTGCGGAATTTGTTTTCCACAATTTCAAAATCCGCTTGATGTCACGGCTGGATTCCATGTAGGAGCTGCCGAAGGCTGCGATCTTTTGATGTTGTTTTTAAGGATCAAAAGATCGCAGCCTTCGGCAGCTCCTACAGGGGGTCTGAGGTGAATTACGGATGTAAAAAAGCCCCGAGGCTTTCGCGTCGGGGCTTTTGTATAACGATGAGAATCAGTGCCCGCCCAGATAGGCGTTACGCACCTCCTCGTTCACCAGCAACTCCTTACCGGTACCCGTCAGGCGAATCTCGCCGTTGACCATCACATACGCGCGATCCGACAGCTTCAACGCATGGTTGGCGTTCTGCTCGACGAGGAAAATCGTCATGCCGGTTTTCGCCAGTTCCCGCAGGGTCGCGAAGATCTGCTTCACCACGATCGGCGCCAGCCCCAGGCTCGGCTCATCGAGCAGCAACAGCTTGGGTCGGCTCATCAATGCGCGAGCAATGGCGAGCATCTGCTGTTCGCCGCCGGACATGGTCATCGCCCGCTGCGTGCGCCGCTCTTCAAGCCGCGGAAACAACTCGAACATGCGCTGCATATCCTCTTTGGCGTACTTGTCGCCAATCGGGATGGTGCCCATCAGCAGGTTTTCCTCGACGGTCATGTCGGGGAACACCCGCCGTCCTTCCGGCGACTGCGCAATGCCGTTGGACGCGATGTAGTGCGATGACTTGTGAGTAATGTCGACGCCTTGATAAATGATCTGCCCGTTCGCCGCCCGGGGCTGGCCGAAGATCGACATCAGCAATGTTGATTTCCCCGCGCCGTTGGAGCCGATCAGGCTGACGGTTTCCCCTTCATTGATCTGCAGCGAAACGCCTTTGAGTGCCTGGATCGGGCCGTAAAACACGTCCAGGTTTTTCAGTTCGAGGATCGGTTGGCTCATACCAGCTCCTCTTCGTCGGCGCCCAGGTAGGCGGCAATCACTTTCGGGTCGTTGCGGATGGCTTCAGGTCCCCCTTCAGCGATAACGATGCCGTGGTCCAGTACCACGATGTGGTCGGAAATGCTCATTACCATGCCCATGTCGTGTTCGATCAGCACCACGGTCAGATCATGCTCGTCACGCAGCAACCGGATCATTGCGCTCAGCGCTTCGGTTTCCTGAGGATTGAGGCCGGCGGCCGGTTCGTCGAGGCAGATGATCTGCGGCCGCGTGCACATGGCCCGAGCGATCTCCAGACGGCGTTGCTGACCGTACGAGAGCTCACCGGCCAGACGGTTGGCGCAGTCCACCAGATCGACCACTTCCAGCCAGTAGAACGCGCAATCCAGCGCGTCACTTTCAGCCTTGCGATAGCCCTTGGTGTTGAGGATGCCTGCGAGCATGTTGCGGTTGACCCACATGTGCTGGGCCACCAGCAGGTTTTCCAGCACGGACATTTCCTTGAACAGACGAATGTTCTGGAAGGTACGAGCCAGGCCTGCGCGGTTCACCAGATGGGTGCCGCCGAACATTTTGTAGTACATCCGGCTGAGAAAGCTTTTCGGCGAAACGAAGTCGGTCGGTTTGAACGACTCACCCAGCAGTTGAATCACGTTGGTCTGCTGGCCGCGCACGTTGAGCTCGATCTTGCCGCCGGAGGCTTTGTAGAAACCGGTCAGGCAGTTGAACACCGTGGTCTTGCCGGCGCCGTTGGGGCCGATCAGGGCGAAGATCGAGTTGCGTTTGACCTTCAGGCTGACATCGCTCAACGCCTTGATGCCACCGAAATGCATCATCAGTTTTTCAACAGAGAGTACGACTTCACTCATGGCGCAGTCCTCTCGTAGTGAATGGCACCTTTGCGTGGTTTGACCCCGGTACGGCTGATGCGAATCAACCCGCGTGGTCGCCAGATCATCATCAACACCATCAGAATGCCGAACAGCAGCACGCGATATTCAGCAAATCCGCGCAGCAGTTCCGGGGCGACGGTCAGCACGAACGCTGCAATCACCACGCCGATGGTCGAGCCCATGCCGCCGAGGACGACGATGGCAAGGATCAGCGCCGATTCGAAGAACGTAAACGAGGTCGGGTTGACGAAGCCCTGATAAGTCGCGAAGAACACACCCGCCAGACCCGCCGTCGACGCGCCGATGGTGAATGCCGAGAGCTTTACCAGTACGTGGTTGAGGCCCATCGAGCGGCAGGCGATTTCATCTTCACGCAAGGCCTCCCAAGCGCGACCGACCGGCATTTTCACCAGTCGATGCTTGATGTACAGCACGGCCAGCACCACGAGAAACAGCACCGCGTAGATGAAGTAATACTTCACGTCCGGGTTGTAAGCGATGCCGAAGAACTCATGAAACGGCACCCCGCCATCCTTCGCCCGCTTGCCGAACTCCAGACCGAAGAATGTCGGCAGCGGCGCCGCCATGCCGTTCGGGCCACCCGTGAGGGAAAGCCAGTTGTTGAGGACCAGACGAATGATCTCACCGAAGCCTAGGGTCACGATCGCCAGATAGTCGCCATGCAGGCGCAGCACCGGGAAACCGAGGATGCAGCCGGCAAGCCCCGCGGTGATCGCCGCCAGCGGCAGCACCGTCCAGAAACCCAGCCCGAGATATTGATAACCGAGCGCCAGACCATAGGCGCCGATGGCATAGAACGCCACGTAACCAAGGTCGAGCAGACCGGCCAGGCCAACCACGATATTCAGCCCCAACCCCAGCAGCACGTAGATCAACCCGAGGATGACCACGCCCAGCAGGTAGGAGTTGGAGAAGAACGGTACGGCCACGGCCAGCAGAACCACCAGCGGAATAATCCAGCGCAGGCTGGATTTGTGATCGGCGGGCAAAACATGCACGCCCGATCCGGAGCTCTCGAATCCGTCGAGAATCTTCAGACCCTTGGGCGTTTGCAGGAACAGGCTGAGGGCAAAGCGGCCGGCCATGACGATGGCAATGATCCACGCCACGCGGGTCACTTCAAGGTTGAAGCTATAACCGTCGAGCACGACACCGACGATCGGCCCGAAAACAATCAAGGCAATCAGGCCGGCCAGAATCGCCTCAACCAGGCTTTTTTTGACATCAATGGATTTTTTAGTGGTTGAAGACATCGCTTACACCTTCGACACAAGAGGACGGCCCAACAGGCCCTGCGGCCGGAAGACCAGAACAAGTACGAGCAGCGAGAAGCTGAACACGTCTTTGTAGTCGGAGTTGACCAGGCCGGAGAACAGCGACTCGGAGATGCCGAGGATGATCCCGCCCAACATGGCGCCGGGCAGCGAACCGATCCCGCCGAGTACCGCAGCGGTGAACGCCTTGATGCCGATGATGAAGCCGGCGTAGAAGTCGAAGGTGCCGTAGTTCATGGTGATCAGCACACCCGCGAGTGCCGCCATGGCTGCACCGATGATGAACACGTAGGAAATCACCCGGTCGGTGTTGATCCCCAGAATCGAAGCCATCTTGCGGTCTTGCTGGGTAGCGCGGCACATGCGGCCGAGCTTGGTGTACTTGATGATGTAGGTCAGCAGCCCCATGCCGACGAATGCGGCCACCAGAATGAAGACTTTGGTGTAGGTCAGTTGTACGAAGCCGGTACCGACTTCAACCCGCCATGCACCGGTGAGCAGCGTCGGAACGCCCTGTTGTTTGGCGCCTTGGGCGATCTGTGCATAGTTTTGCAGGATCAGGGAAATACCGATGGCGCTGATCAGCGGCGCCAGCCGTGTGGAGTTACGCAGAGGTTTGTAGGCAACACGCTCGATGACCCAGCCATACACCGCCGTGACGACGATGGTGAAGATCAGGGTGCCGAGCATCAGCAGAGGGAAAGATTCGATACCGAAGTACGCCAGCAGAGCCAGACTGATTGCCGCCAGGTAAGCGGAAATCATGTAAACCTCGCCGTGGGCGAAGTTGATCATGCCGATGATGCCGTAGACCATTGTGTAGCCGATGGCGATCAGGCCATAGACCGACCCGAGGGTCAGACCGTTGACCAGTTGCTGCAGGAAAATACCATCCATAACGCAATCTCACGCAGTGAGAACCTGCACACCCTGAGTGTGCGGTTCTTCTAGGAAAAATACAGATTTACGTCGGAGCAATGTCAGCCACGATCAGCCTGATTACCCCCGCCCCTGTAGGAGTGAGCCTGCTCGCGATGACGGACTCACAGCCAACAGATTTGTTGAATGTTGAACCGCTATCGCGAGCAGGCTCACTCCTACAAGGGATCGGTGGTGATTAACTGATCGCGTCAGCCCTTACTTCTGTTTTTCCAGCTGGTGGTATTTGCCGTCCTTGTCCCACTGGTAAACCACGTAGTCGGAGACTTTCAGGTCGCCCTTGGAGTCCCAGGCTTTCTCGCCCATGACGGTTTTCACCGGGTTTTTCTTCAGCCAGGCAGCAGCTTCTTCGCCCTTGTTGGACTTGGCGCCATTGAAAGCGGCGGCCAGGGTCTGAACCGAAGCGTAGGCGTACAGGGTGTAGCCTTCAGGCTCGGTGCCAGCCTTGCGGAAGGCATCTACCACAGCCTTGCTGTCGGGCAGCATGCGAGGGTCGGCGCCGAAGGTCATCAGCACGCCATCGACGAATTGCGGGCCGCCAGCGGTGGTCACCAGTTCGTCGGTAACGATGCCGTCATCGGACATGAACTTGACGTCTTTCAGGCCTTGCTCACGCAGTTGGCGAACCAGTGGGCCGGCCTCCGGGTGCAGACCACCGAAGTAGACAACGTCGGCGCCAGCGCCGCGGATTTTGGTGACGATGGTGCTGAAGTCTTTTTCGCCACGGGTCAGGCCTTCGTACAACACTGGGGTCACGCCGCGCTTGACCAGTTGGGCCTTGGTGGCATCCGCCAGGCCTTGGCCGTAGGTGTCTTTGTCGTGCAGCACGACGACTTTCTTGCCCTTGAGCACGTCGACGATGTAGTCGCCGGCAACGATGCCCTGCTGGTCGTCACGCCCGCACATACGGAACATGGCGCTCAGGCCGCGCTCGGTCACTTGCGGGTTGGTGGAACCCGGGGTGATCGCGATGATGCCCGCTTCGTCATAGATTTCCGACGCTGGAATGGTCGAAGAGGAGCAGAAGTGACCGACCACGCCGGCAACTTTCTGGTTGGTGAGGTCCTTGGCGACCGTCACGGCCTGCTTCGGTTCGCAGGCGTCATCGCCCTTGACCAGTACGATTTTTTCCCCGTTGACGCCGCCTGCGGCGTTGACCGCGTCAGCCGCCGCCTGTGCACCCTTCATGTACTGCTCGCCAAATGCCGCGTTGGCGCCAGTCATTGGACCCGCTACACCGATTTTCACATCAGCTTGAGCAAACGCAGAAACACCCAACGCAGTAGCCACTGCGAGGGCCAGAAAGCCTTTCTTGTAAAACGTCTGGGACATGAGGTGGTGCTCCAAGGTTTTTTTTAGTTGGCACTGCGACTTCACTTCTCTTGATGCTCAGAGCAAGGGCCGTGCCATCGGTTTTTTATTCTTCAAAAAGTCGCTGCTTTCTTGTTATTTCGACTGTTTCGTTCCCATTTTCATTGGGCGTGCAACCGTCTAAACCGCGGAAGGTGAAACCATTTATTTTTTCAGGCGCAACCCGCTTGCGCCATCATTGCAACCGCGGCACCAATCGACGTGCAACCAGCCTGTAACAGCCCGCGTCACCGAACTGCACACTGCTGGTGCGGGACTGCTACAACCCGCACCATTACAGGCTAGTCGCTAAGCGAAAAAGCGCCGCTTCACGCAACATATTTCAACACTCAAATGACGATGCGCAGGCACTGGCCCGCGTGATACAGCGAGAACCCGGCTTCGTAAAGACAACTGCGCAAGCCCACGCCTGCCAGCGGCTGCATCGGTGCAAAGGGAATCGGCAGGGCCTGAGGGTTGCCATTGCACAGGTAATCGGCGAAGGCCTTGCCGACCACGGTGCCCGTCGTCACGCCACGGCCGTTATAACCGGTGACAGCGACCAGACCGGGCGCCGGTTCGAACAGGCGCATCAAGTGATCGGGCGTGAACGCAATACGCCCGGTCCAGGTGCATTCCCATTCGACAGGTTTCAGATTGGGGAAGTAATGCTGTTGCACCCGATCGGCCCAGGCCTTGAGAAACCAGGCCGGTTTCTGATTGCCATTACCGAGACTGCCCAGCAATAACCGCCCTTCTTTATCGCGACGGATGCTGCTGAGAACCTGGCGCGTATCCCACGCCCCCTGCCCGCCCGGCAGAATGTCCTGCGCGGCGTCTTCGGTCAGTGGCACCGAGGCGACCTGATAGTAGTAACCGGGGAAGAAGTTGCGTTTGAGTTCGGTCCAGTCGCCTTCGGTATAGGCGTTGGAGGCGATCACCACTTGCTCGGCCAGCACCGAACCGTGCTCGGTCTGCACCGACCATTGTTGCCCCACGCGCTCAAGTCGAGCGACCGGAGAATGATCAAACATCTGCCCACCGAGGCTGACCACGGCATTCGCCAGACCGGTGACATAGGCCATCGGATTGAGCGTGCCGGCGCGACGATCAAGCAGGGCGGCAGCGATTTTCTGCGTACCGGTGGCTTGTTCACAGGCTTTGCCGGTCAGTAATTCGACCGGTGCGCCACGGCGTTTCCATTGTTGCTCACGACTGCGCAGATCGGCCTCGCCCTTGGCGTTGTGCGCCATGTGCAACGTACCTTCGCGGCGTAGCTGGCAATCGATGTTGTACTTATCCACAAGGCTGAACACCAATGAAGGCGCTGCCCCGAGCATGCGGTTGAGCTGACTGCCGACCGCCTCGCCGAAACCGGCTTCGATCTCGTCCGGCGGGATCCACATGCCAGCGTTGACCAGCCCGACATTGCGCCCGGAACCGCCGTGACCGGCACGATGAGCTTCCAGCACGCAGACGGTTTTGCCTTTTTCCAACAGATGCAGTGCCGCCGACAACCCGGTGAACCCGGCGCCGATCACGCAGACATCAACCTTGACCTCACCCTTGAGCGCCGTGTTATCGGGCCTTAGTGGCGTGAGCTTTTCCCACAGACATTCTTCGCGTAACGGCATTGCCAGACTCCAACAGAAACCTGCCAAACACACAATTCACACTGTAGGAGTGAGCCCCTGTGGTGAGGGGATTTATCCCCGATCGGTTGCGAAGCAGCCGTAAACCAGTGCACGCGGTATATCAGAAACTGCGATTACCCGTTTTGGGGCCGCTGCGCAGCCCATCGGGGATAAATCCCCTCACCACAAAAGTTCACTCCTACAGGGGTTCTCTACACGACCGAAGGACTCAGTCGAACGTAATGCCCTGCGCCAGCGGCAACTCCAGCGAGTAGTTGACGGTGTTGGTCTGGCGGCGCATGTACCCGCGCCAGGCATCGGAGCCCGACTCACGACCGCCTCCGGTCTCCTTCTCGCCACCAAACGCGCCGCCGATTTCCGCGCCGCTCGGGCCGATATTGACGTTGGCGATACCACAGTCGCTGCCGACCGCCGACATGAACCGTTCGGCCTCGCGCACATCCGTGGTGAAAATGCACGATGACAGGCCTTGCGGCACAGCGTTGTTCAGGCGCAGCGCTTCCTCGAAATCGCTATAGCCAACCACGTACAGGATCGGCGCGAAGGTTTCGCTGCAGACCACATCGCTCTGCTCCGGCATTTCAACAATCGCTGGCGAGACGTAGTAAGCGTTGGGGAATTGATCCTGCAATTGACGCTTGCCGCCGAACACCCGGCCGCCCTCACTCAACGCCTGCTCCAGCGCATCCTGCATGTTTTCGAAGCTGTGTTTATCGATCAGCGGGCCGATCAGATTGCCTTCCAGCGGATGGCCGATACGCACTTTCGCGTACGCAGCCTTGAGGCGAGTGACGATTTCTTCCTTCACCGACTCGTGGGCAATCAAGCGACGCAGGGTGGTGCAACGCTGGCCAGCAGTGCCGACCGCGCTGAACAGGATTGCGCGCACGGCCATGTCGAGGTCGGCACTTGGGCCGAGGATCATTGCGTTGTTGCCGCCCAGTTCGAGAATGCTGCGGGCGAAACGCGCGGCGACCTTCGGCGCCACTTCGCGGCCCATGCGGGTGCTGCCGGTCGCACTGATCAGCGCCACACGCGGGTCATCGACCAACGCCTCACCGGCGTCACGGCCACCGATGATCACTTGGCAGAGACTCGCCGGAGCATCGCTGAAATTCTTCACCACGCGGTCAAACAGCGCCTGACAGGCCAGCGCTGTCAGCGGGGTTTTCTCCGAGGGTTTCCACACCACCGGGTTGCCGCAGACCAGCGCCAGCGTGGTGTTCCACGCCCACACGGCAACCGGGAAGTTAAAGGCGCTGATGACGCCGACCACGCCCAGTGGATGCCAGGTTTCACGCATGTGGTGGCCCGGGCGCTCGGAGGCGATGGTCAAGCCGTACAGTTGGCGGGACAGGCCGACGGCGAAGTCGCAGATGTCGATCATCTCCTGCACTTCACCCAAGCCTTCCTGGGTGATCTTGCCCGCCTCCCACGACACCAGTTCGCCGAGATCGGCTTTGTACTCGCGCAACACTTCACCGAATTGGCGCACCAGTTCGCCGCGGCGCGGGGCCGGCACCTTGCGCCACGCTTCGAACGCATGATCTGCGCGACTGATGTGCTGCTCGACTTCGGCCGGGCCTTCCCAGTTCACGGCGGCAATGCGGCTGCCGTCGATCGGCGAATGCACCGGCACTTTGCCGTTCTGATAAAGGGCCGGGTTCACACCAAGACGATCAAGCAATGCGGCAACCATGGGTCACTCCTCAAGCAAAAAACTGAATGTGTGCGGTCGGTTTTTCACGACCGGGCAGGCCTTTAGTTGTAGCGTCAGTACGGCGAGGCAACAAACGACCTTTACGCGAGATATCATTCCGTTTATTCATGCTGCGCATAGAAAGACAAGAAAAGGATCGGCCATGCTGAACAAACGCCACTTGCCTTCGATCACCGCATTGCAGTGCTTCGAGGCCGTGACCCGGCACCTGAGTTTCACCCGGGCCGCCGAGGAACTGAACCTCACTCAAAGCGCCGTCAGCAAACAGGTCGCGCAACTAGAGGAATTGTTGCAGCACTTGTTGTTCCGCCGGATACGCCGGCGTTTGCAGATGACCCCGGCCGGGGATTTGTATCTGGTGGAAGTCAGAAAAATCCTCACGCAGGTAGAGATGTCGACCCACTACCTGCGTTCCTACGGCGGCGAGACCGAAGTCCTGCGCGTCTCCACGCCTTCGACCTTCGGCGCCCGCTGGCTGGTGCCACGCCTGAAAGGCTGGCGCTTGCGCCATCCGTCGATCCATCTCGACATGTGCAACGAGCAGGAGGCCGACGATTTGCTGCAAGGGCGCAGCGATCTGGCGTTCTATTTCGGCCAGGGTTCACGCCCCGGCACTGAATGCCTGAAGCTGTTCGGCGAAGAGCTTGTGCCGGTGTGCGCGCCCGGCAGCTTGCCCGACAAGCCTTTCACTGATCCGACGCAACTCACCGACCTGGTGCTGCTGCAGAACGCTTCACGGCCACAGGCCTGGCACGACTGGTTCGACAGTCAGGGTTACCAGACCGAACATAGCTACCACGGCCCGCGTTTTGAAACCTTTTATATGTGCATCCGCGCCGCACAGGTCGGCTGCGGTGTAGCGCTGCTGCCACGGTTTCTGGTGGAAGAGGAATTGGCCGACGGCAAACTGGTCATTCCCTGGCAGCATGCAATGCCCAGCACCGACGCCTACTACCTGGCCTACCCGGAACATTCTGCGGAAGTGCCCAAGGTGAGGGATTTTGTGAAATGGATGCTGGAGCAGATCGACAATCCAGGCTGAAATCAGCCCCTTGTGGCGAGGGGATTTATCCCCGATGGGTCGCGCAGCGGCCCCAAAATTTCAAGAGCGACGACTGCTTCGCAGCCGGTCGGGGATAAATCCCCTCGCCACAATTGACCTCACTCAGAATAGAAATCGCTGGCAATCCCCACCGCTGATATGCGCCACTAGCGCCATTGTTCGAGACCGCGCCACGGCGCGGCGCACCTGGAGACCCCGTTATGAGCGAGAGTGTGTTTGCCGATCGCATCGTGCAGAACCTGCTCGACACCGACTTCTACAAGCTGACGATGATGCAGGCGGTGCTGCACAACTACCCCAACGTCGAAGTCGAATGGGAGTTTCGTTGCCGTAACAGTGAGGACTTGCGTCCGTATCTGGCCGAGATCCGCTTTCAGATCGAGCGTCTGGCCGAACTGAGCCTGAGCGCCGATCAACTGAGCTTTCTGGAGCGCATCAGTTTCCTGAAACCGGATTTCCTGCGCTTCCTCGGCTTGTTCCGCTTCAATCTGCGCTACCTGCGCACCGGCATCGAAAACGGCGAACTGTTCATCCGCCTGCGCGGGCCCTGGCTGCATGTGATCCTCTACGAAGTGCCGCTGCTGGCCATCGTCAGCGAAGTGCGCAACCGCTATCGCTACCGCGAAACCGTGCTCGAACAGGCGCGTGAACAGCTCTATCGCAAGTTCGACTGGCTGACCGCCAACGCTTCGGCCGATGAACTATCGCAATTGCAGGTCGCCGATTTCGGCACCCGTCGGCGGTTTTCCTACCGGGTACAGGAAGAAGTGGTGAACGTGCTCAAGCACGATTTCCCCGGTCGATTCGTCGGCACCAGCAATGTGCACCTGTCTCGCGAACTGGACATGAAACCGCTGGGCACCATGGCCCACGAATGGATCATGGCGCACCAGCAACTCGGCCCAAGGTTGATCGACAGCCAGATCGCCGCCCTCGATTGCTGGGTCCGCGAGTACCGGGGGTTGCTGGGGATCGCCCTCACCGACTGCATCACCACCGATGCTTTCCTCGGCGATTTCGACCTGTTCTTTGCCAAGCTTTTCGACGGTTTGCGCCACGATTCCGGCGACCCTGTGGCATGGGGCGAAAAATGCATCGCCCACTATCACAAGCTCGGCATCGACCCGATGAGCAAGACGCTGGTGTTCTCCGACAGCCTGACATTACCCAAGTCGCTGGAGATATTCCGCGCGTTGCACGAGCGGATCAACGTGAGCTTCGGCATCGGCACTAACCTGACCTGTGACATTCCGGGTGTCGAACCGATGAGCATCGTGCTTAAAATGACCGCCTGCAACGGCCAACCGGTGGCGAAGATCTCCGACGAGCCAGGCAAGACCCACTGCAAAGATCCGAATTTTGTCGCCTATTTGCGACACGTTTTCCAGGTTCCTGCCGATTCCAGTCTATCTAGCAAGGAGTGAATTCATGCAAGCCGTACAGCGTGAGATTGCTGAACAGCTCAAGGTGCAACCGCCGTTCGCTGACCACCAGGCCCTGCAAGCCGAAGTCGCCCGGCGCATTACCTTTATTCAGGATTGCCTGGTCAATTCCGGGCTCAAGACGCTGGTGTTGGGCATCAGCGGCGGCGTCGACTCGCTGACAGCCGGGCTGCTGGCCCAGCGCGCGATGGGTGAATTGCGCGAACGTAGCGGCGACAATGCGTACAAATTCATCGCCGTACGCCTGCCGTATGAAACACAGTTCGACGAGCACGACGCTCAGGCCTCGGTGGATTTCATCGCTCCGGACGAACGCCACACGGTCAACATCGGCCCGGCGGTGAAAGCGCTGGCCAGTGAAGTCGCGGCGTTCGAAGGCAAGCACGCGGCGTCAGTGGATTTCGTGCTCGGTAACACCAAGGCGCGGATGCGCATGGTTGCGCAGTACACGATTGCTGGCGCGGCGGGTGGTCTGGTGATCGGTACCGACCATGCAGCGGAAGCGGTGATGGGGTTTTTCACCAAGTTCGGCGACGGCGCCTGTGACCTCGCCCCACTCAGCGGTCTGGTGAAAAACCAGGTACGGGCGATTGCCCGCAGCTTCGGCGCGCCGGAGTCTTTGGTCGAGAAAGTCCCGACGGCGGACCTCGAAGACCTGTCGCCGGGAAAACCGGACGAAGCGTCCCATGGCGTGACCTACACCGAGATCGACGCGTTCCTGCACGGCGAGCCGCTGCGTGAAGAGGCGTTCAAGATCATTGTTGATACGTACAACAAGACCCATCACAAACGCGTGATGCCGTTCGCGCCGTGATAAGCAGCGCCCTGGAACTTCTGAGATCCCAGCGATCCGCTGTGATCGCTGTGATCGCTGTGATCGCTGTGATCGCTGTGATCGCTGTGATCGTTGTGATCGCTGTAGGAGCTGTCGAGTGAAACGAGGCTGCGATCTTTTGATTTTGCTTCCAACAAACAAGATCAAAAGATCGCAGCCTTCGGCAGCTCCTACACAAGAGCAAAAAAAGCGTCCCTCGCGGGACGCTTTTTTTGTGCCTGAATGATTACTTCAGGGTCACAGTGCCTTTCATCATCGAGATGTGGCCAGGGAACGAGCAGAAGAAGCCGTATTTCTCGCTGGCATTGAGCTTCGACACATCGAAGGTCACCGAGTCGGTTTCCTTGGCGCCGATGATTTTGGTGTGAGCGATGACGCGTGCATCACCGTCCTTCAGGTAGTTCTTGTCGATGCCGGCGGCCAGGCCATCGGTAGCGATCGGCTGCATGTCAGCTTCTTTGCTGATCACCAGGTTATGGCCCATGACGTTCTTCGGCAGGCTGCCGGAGTGGGTCAGTTCGATGGTGAAGGTCTTGCAGCTCTTGTCGATTTCGATGGCCTTGGTGTTGAAGGACATCTGGTCGGTGGAGTCAACGGTGGTTTTGCACTCGGCAGCCATCAATTGGCTGCTGGCCAGCGCCAGCAGGGATACCGCAACAACTTTGGAAAACATGGTGAATCTCCAAGGCAGGGTTAACAAAAACACTAATGGTTGAAAGACTGCCTGAAATCTTCGCAAGTTCCTATGACTTGAGTCAAAAATTGTATACAACTTTCAGGCTATGACACTCATCGACACAATCTAACGGCCAGATCATCCGGCTGAACCTATGATCGGCGCATCTCACTGAAACGGAGCGTCTGTCATGATCTTTAACGGCCTGTTGTGCAGCTTGCTCGCCGCCTATGCCTGTGGCGCCAGCGGTACCTTTGAATCACCGGAGCGCGAACTCTAAACCTTGGATCGAGGCGTGCCAGCCAGTACCCTGTGCGACTGATTCGATACCGGAGAAAGGCATGTCTCTCACATCCGTTTGTGTATTTTGCGGTGCCAACGCCGGCACTGACCCAGCCTATACCGAAGCCGCCGTGGCCCTTGGTCGCGCATTGGCCGAGCGCAAGTTGACGCTGGTCTATGGCGGCGGCGCCGTCGGTTTGATGGGCATCGTTGCCGATGCCGCACTGGCCGCCGGTGGCGAGGTGATCGGCATCATCCCGCAGAGCCTGATGGACAAGGAAATCGGTCACAAAAGCCTGACGCGTCTGGAAGTGGTCGACGGCATGCACGCCCGCAAGGCGCGGATGGCCGAACTCAGCGATGCATTTATCGCGCTGCCCGGTGGCCTCGGCACCCTGGAAGAACTGTTCGAAGTCTGGACCTGGGGCCAGCTCGGCTACCACGGCAAGCCGTTGGGCCTGCTGGAAGTGAACGGTTTCTACAGCAAACTCACTGCTTTTCTTGACCATATCGTCGGCGAAGGCTTCGTTCGCGGGCCACACCGTGACATGCTGCAAGTGAGCGAATCGCCGCAAACGCTGCTCGACGCCCTGGATAACTGGAAGCCGACCGTCACGCCAAAGTGGGTCGACCAAAAACCCGGCTAACTGCCGGGCACCGATACAGGGCAGAATATGCGCCGCTCAACCTCACCTTCGACCCAAGAGGATCGCCCATGGCCAAACCCAATTACTCCTTCGCCAAACGTCAACGAGACCTGGAAAAGGAAAAGAAGAAAGAGGAAAAGCTTCAGCGCAAGAAACAAGTAGCTGAAGAAGCGGCACTGAACCCTGACGGTGAAGTGGCGACAGACGACGCTGTAGATGCAGAAACACAAGCAGATGCACCGAAAGAGCAGGCGCCTGACGCCTGAGCTGAATAGTTGAATCCGCTCCCTTGCGGGAGCTCTGTGGCGAGGGGATTTATCCCCGATCGGCTGCGAAGCAGCCGCCAGCCCAGACAAATCAATCTGTCTGGATGGACGCAGGGGGCCGCTTCGCGACCCATCGGGGATAAATCCCCTCGCCACAAAAGCTCCCCAATACGCGTTACTCCAGTGGCATCACCGTGACCCGCACTTCCGGATCATGGCTTCCCCCGCCCAGAATCACCCCGCGCAACGGCGACACATCAGAAAAATCCCGTCCCCATGCCAAAGTGATGTGCTCCAGCGCCGGCTGCACATTGTTGGTCGGATCAAAATCCACCCAGCCCAGCACCGGGCAAAACACCGAAACCCAGGCATGCGACGCATCGGCGCCGATCAACCGTGGCTGCCCTGGTGGCGGCTGAGTCAGCAGATAGCCACTGATATAACGTGCCGCCAGGCCTCTTGAGCGTACACAGGCCAGCATCAGGTGCGCGAAGTCCTGACAGACCCCACGACGGCGCTCAAGCACTTCCACGAGCGGTGTCGCCACTTGGGTGGCTTCGGCATCAAAAGTGAATTCGCTGAAAATCTTCTGCATCAAGGCCTGCACGCCCAACAGCAACGGCTGCCCCGGCGGAAAACAGCTGTGCGAGAACTCGACGAAACTGCGTTTCAAATGCACGTACGGTGACTGGAAACGATAACGGCAAGCCTCAAGCAATTCGGCAGGTAGTGGCTGGCTGCTGTAGGTCAGTGCATTGCGCGTCAGCTCCCACGCCGGAGACTGATTGAAATCGAGCGACGGTCGCGCCAGCACTTCAACGGTAAGCCGGGCGTTGACCTGCAACTCATCGTGCGGTCGCTCAAACGCCAGCCGCGTCAGCGGATTGCCGAACACATCGAGCTCATCGCGTCGTGCCGATGGTTGTGGGCTGATCAGCAATTGTTGTTCAGTGCAGCGCTGCCAACTGCACTCACGCGGCCACAGGTGTGCCAACTGCTGCGCCAGCGAGACCGGGCTGTCGTAGTGATAACAGGTGTCGTGGAAGATCTGGTAATGCGCGCTCATCAGACGGACACCGTGCGCTGGCTGACATCATCGACATGGGCGAAATGGCGCAGGGCCAGTCGATCCGAGACTTGCCCGCTGGCTTCGGCGATCTCTTGCAGCAGATCCGCCAGACCATCGAGCGCTGCGCGTACGCTGGATTCACCGAACAGCGGGTTCTCCAGACAGCCCAGATCAAATCGTGCCAATCGTTCGACCAGTTGCGGCAGTCCGGCCTCGCGTGGCACACCGAAATCATCGTTCAGGCGTTTCAACATGCGAGTCACCAGTTTCAACTGGAACAACACCGCGTGTGGGTTCTGTTCATCGAGCAACAGCAGGTCGAGCACCGGGATCAACTGCGCCACCGCCAGATAACGTGAGCGGTAAGTGATGCTGCTGTTGCCTAATTCCAGCAACCACTCAAGCCCGGCCTGATCGAACGCACCGGCGCCACGCAGAAACCCCGCCAGACTGCTGCTGAGGAATTGCAGCCGTTCGATACGCCGGCCGATCATCAGGAAGCGCCAGCCTTCGTCTCGGGTCATGTCGTCCAACGCGAAACCTGACAGCGCTGCCAGCGACATCACCAGACGGTTGAGAAAATCCAGCAACTCGCCAAAATCCGGCTCGTCGGTCTCCAGCTCCAGCGCTTCACGCTGCAACTCGACCAGCGCCTGCCAGTTTTCCCGTGAGAGCTTGCCGCGCACCTGCGAAGCCGCCCACTGCAAGCGTTGCAGGTTGGAGCGCAGGCTGAACGACCAGTCTTCGCCGAGCAGCGCAGCCAGCAAACGCTCCGGCAGTTCACCTTCGTCCGGCAACAGCGACAGTCGCTCGCCGAGTTCGACCGCGGCTTGCAGCGCTTGCGGGTCGTCGCCGTCGACATACCGCGCGAGCATGATTCGCAGCAGCCGCGCACTGTCGTCGCAGCGCTCGCAGTAACGGCCGAACCAGAACAGGTTTTCCACCACCCGCGACGGCAGATAAGGATCACGCCTGACCAGATCGTGCACGCCGACGTTGCGCTGGGTCTTCCACTGTTCGCCGCTCGGCGGACGATCGCCCAGCACCCAGGTGTCCTTGCTCGCCCCGCCGCGCTGCATCGACACCACTTCGGCATCAGCCTCGGCCGCCACCCGGGTCAGCCCGCCCGGCAGCACTCGATAGCCGTCACGGCTGGCCGCCGCGTACACACGCATACCGATCGCCCGGGGTTGCAACTGGCCGTCTTCGGCTTGCCAGATCGGCGCCTGGGAGAGCTGCGCCAATTCTTGCGCAACATAGGCGTAAGGGCGCGCCTGCATGCGCTCCGCGAGGGATTGGCGCTGCTTTTCACTCAGATCGCGGCCGAATACCGGCGCGAAGCTTTGTGAAGGAAAGGCCGGTTTTATCAACAGTTCAGGGAGTTTTTCCAGCGCCTGGGCCAACACCGGCGCTTCACCGCACCACCAGGTTGCGATGGACGGCAGGATCAGTTCTTCGCCAAACAGGAATTGGTTGATCCTCGGCAGAAACCCCAGCAAACCCGGCGATTCCAGCACGCCGCTGCCCAGCGCATTGGCGACCAGCACCCGCCCCTGCCGCACCGCCTCAAGCAGACCGGGAACGCCGAGTGCCGAGTCCGTGCGCAGCTCCAGCGGATCGCAGAAGTCGTCGTCGAGCCGCCGCATGATCGCGTGCACCCGGCGCAGGCCGCTGAGGGTTTTCAGGTAGACGGTGGCATCGCGCACTGTGAGGTCGCCGCCCTCCACCAATGGATACCCGAGCTGACGCGCCAGATACAGGTGTTCGAAATAGCTTTCGTTGAACCGCCCCGGCGTCAGCAACACCACCAGCGGCGCCTCGTCATCAGTGGGCGCCTGGCGGGCCAGTGTTTCCTGCAACGTACGGAAGAAACCGGCCAGATGCTGCACCTTCAGATCACGGTACAACTCGGGGAAGGCGCGGGACACGATGGTGCGGTTTTCCAAGGCGTAACCGGCACCCGAGGGTGCCTGCGTGCGATCTGCCGTCACCCACCAGCGCCCGTCCGGCGTGCGCGCCAGATCCACGGCGTATAGATGAAGAAAAGCACTGTCCGGCGGCACAATGCCCTGACACGGCCAGAGAAAATTGTTGTGGCCGAATACCAGCTCCGCCGGCAGCAGACCTTCGCTGATCAAGCGCTGCGGCCCATACAAATCGGCCAGCACGGCATTGAGCAGTCGTGCTCGCTGGGCGATCCCGGCCGACAATTGCTGCCACTCATCCGCCGCAATCACATGCGGCAGCAAGTCCAGCTCCCACGGACGATCCGCGCCTTTGGGATCGGCATAGACGTTGTAGGTGACGCCGTTTTCCTGAATCTGCCGGGCCAGCAATGCCTGCCGCTGCACCAGTTGCGCCGGTGTGCTGCGCTGCAATTGCTCGAACAGCCGTTGCCAATGCGGGCGCACCGCACCGCTGGCATCCAGCAGTTCGTGGTAAGTGCCCGCCGTCAGCGGGTAGCGGTCTAGCAGGTCAGGCATGGAAAGCTCGGCAGACAGCAAGGAAAGGTCAGACTAACGCAGGCAGATGACGCCCGGATAGACGAAAAATCCGGGCGCTGCGTACGATTCAGAAACGGCGCAAATCGATTGTCATCGGTAGCTCGTCGTTTATTTCCACATTCGGTATAGGAAGTTTCCCCGGCGTATGTCCGATGCGGAAGAAACGCGCCATGCGCCGGCTCTCCGCTTCGTTGGCATTGACCGGCAGCGTCTCGTAATTGCGCCCACCCGGATGCGCCACGTGGTACTGGCAGCCGCCCAGCGAGCGCGCCATCCACGTATCGAGCAAGTCGAACACCAGCGGCGCGTGCACCGGGATATTCGGTTGCAGGCAGTTGGCCGGTTGCCAGGCGCGATAACGCACACCGGCGACAAACTCGCCGACTCGCCCGGTCGGATGCAATGGCACCGCGATGCCGTTGCAGGTCAGCAGGTAGCGTTGCGGTGGCAGGCCTTTGAGCTTGACCTGCAAGCGCTCCAACGATGAATCGACGTAACGTACCGTGCCGCCCGCCGTGCCCTCTTCACCCAGCACATGCCACGGCTCAAGGGCCTGACGCAGTTCCAGTTCGATACCGTTGACCGCGTAATCGCCAACCTTGGGAAAACGAAACTCCAGATGCGCCGCGAACCACTCGGCCCGCAGCGGATAACCGGCGCTGTTGAGTTCAACGATAACGTCGGCGAAATCCTGTTCGATAAAGTGCGGCAGCATGAACCGATCGTGCAGCTCCGTGCCCCAGCGCGCCAGTTTCGGCGGCGCATACGGCTCGCGCCAGAAACGTGCGACCAGCGCCCGCAGTAACAATTGCTGGGCCAGGCTCATGCGCGCGTGCGGCGGCATTTCAAAGGCGCGCAGCTCCAGCAAGCCGAGGCGCCCGGTGGCGCCGTCCGGTGAATAGAGCTTGTCGATGCAGAACTCTGCGCGATGGGTGTTGCCGGTGACATCGATCAGCAAGTTGCGCAGCAATCGATCCACCAGCCACGGCGCGCACTCCTCGCCCGGCTCCGGCATCTGCGCGAAGGCAATTTCCAGTTCATACAAGGCGTCGTTACGCGCCTCATCGACACGCGGCGCCTGGGACGTCGGACCGATGAACAAGCCGGAAAACAGATAGGACAGCGACGGATGGTTGTGCCAGTAACTGATCAAACTGCGCAGCAGATCCGGACGCCGCAGAAACGGCGAATCGGCCGGCGTCGCGCCACCGAGGACGAAGTGGTTGCCGCCACCGGTGCCGGTATGGCGCCCGTCGATCATGAACTTCTCAGTGGTCAGTCGGGTTTGCCGCGCCTCTTCATAGAGAAACTCGGTGCGCTCGACCAACTCGTCCCAAGTGGCGGACGGCTGCACGTTGACCTCGATCACGCCCGGATCCGGAGTAATCCGGAAATTGCTCAGGCGCGGATCGCTCGGCGGTTCGTAGCCCTCCAGCAGTACCGGGCAGCGCAGCTCTTCAGCGGTGGCTTCGATGGCTGCGACCAATTCCAGATAATCCTCGACCCGCTCCAGCGGCGGCATGAACAGGTACAAGCGCCCTTCTCGTGCTTCAGCGCAGAACGCGGTGCGGGTCAGCCAGTCGGCGGATTCGTCGATTTTCGGTTGGCGCTCGTCAGCCGTGGCCGGTTCACCGTGACTGTTGAGTTGCGCAGTCTGCGGTAGCTCGGGGAAGTTCTGGTTCGGGTCCTGCGGATGGATAAACGGATACTCGGCCGCTTTCACCCAAGGCTGCGCGCCCAACGGCAAACGATAGCCCAGCGGAGAATCCCCCGGCACCAGACGGCAATGCTCGTCGCGCAGATACCAGCGCCCGCTCTGCCATTGATCGCCCTTGGCGGTACGCGCCAGCGGCAGTACCTGGCCGATGACTTTATCGAGTCCCTGATTGAAGACTTTGCGCAGCCGCGCACGCTCCAGCGGCTCTTCCAGACGCGAGTCTTCGGCGCTGACGTTGCTCGGCAAAGTTCCTTCACGCCAGAGGTAATAGAAATTGTCCTCGTAGGCCGGGAACACAAATCGCGTGGGAATTTTCAGGCGTTCGGCGACACTCGCCAGAAAGCGCCCGGCGAGTTCACCATCGGCGCGGTAATCCTGCTGCTCGTCGGCGATTAACGCGTCGTTTTGCCAGATCGCCACACCATCGCGGCGCCAATAGCAATTGAGCGACCAGCGCGGCAGTTGCTCACCGGGGTACCACTTGCCCTGGCCGAAATGCACCAGACCTTTCGGCGCGTAATGCTTGCGCATGCGCTGAAACAACTCGGCGGAGAGCCGACGCTTGTCCTCGCCGAGGGCGGCGGTGTTCCATTCGGCGCCGTCCGGGTCATCGATGGAAACGAAGGTCGGCTCGCCGCCCATGGTCAGGCGTACGTCGCCTTCCAGCAGGTCGGCATCGATCTGCCGGCCCAGCGCCTGAATCGCCAGCCATTGCTCGTCGGTGTAGGGCTTGGTAACCCTTGGCGCTTCCCAGATTCGCTCAACCGACATTTCGTGGCTGAACTGCGTCTCGCAGGGTTCGACCATGCCGCTGATCGGTGCCGCCGAGGACGGATCGGGACTACAGGCCAACGGGATATGTCCTTCACCGGCGAACAGCCCTGACGTGGCATCAAGGCCGATCCAACCGGCGCCCGGCAAATACACTTCGCACCAGGCATGCAGATCGGTGAAATCCACCTCGGTGCCGGATGGCCCGTCGAGACTTTTCACGTCGGCGGTCAGTTGAATCAGGTAACCGGAGACAAACCGCGCCGCCAGTCCGAGGTTGCGCAGCAATTGCACCAGCAGCCATGCCGAGTCGCGGCACGATCCAGAGGCGTGTTCGAGGGTGTGTTCCGGGGTTTGCACGCCCGGCTCCATGCGAATCAGGTAATTGATGTCTTCGCTCAGACGCTGGTTAATCGCGACCAGAAAATCCACAGCGGGCAGCGGCGTACGGTCGATGCCGTCGAGATAGGCTTTGAATTCCGGCGTCAGCGGCAAGGTTTCGAGGTACGGCGCCAGCTCCTTGCGCTCATCGGCGGCATAGGCGAAGGGGATTTTCTCGGCGTAGGGTTCGAGGAAGAAGTCGAACGGGTTGAATACCGCCATTTCCGCCAGCAGGTCGACTTCAATGCGCAGTTCGTCGGTTTTCTCCGGGAACACCAACCGGGCGAGGTAGTTGCCCTGCGGGTCCTGCTGCCAGTTGATGAAGTGCTTCTCGGGCGAGACTTTCAGCGCATACGAGAGAATCCGCGTGCGGCTGTGGGCAGCCGGGCGCAGGCGAACGATCTGCGGGCCGAGTTCGACAGCGCGGTCGTAGCGGTAATGCGTGACGTGATGCAATGCGACATGAATCGACACGGCGTGCCTCCTGCGAGCCCTAAGCGTATTCGAAAGCGCGCAAGACTTATGCCATGCACAGGCTCGGGCGCTTTTGCGGAATGCTCAGGGCAGTACAGCACCAAAATCGGGCGATGCGAGGAAATGGTTTGGCGAAGTTGCGCCTAATTGTGGCGAAGATCAAAAGATCGCAGCCTGCGGCAGCTCCTACAGGGAAACGCGAATCCCACTGTAGAAGCTGCCGCAGGCTGCGATCTTTTGACTCAAAAAAAAAACGCCAACCCGAAGGTTGGCGTTCTGTTTAGCGTGGCACGACCGGTTTGCGTGTCGGCTTCGGCCCTTTGCCCTTGGCCGCGTCCTTGCGCTCCTTGGCGGCCTGCTGGTTGCGGGCGAACGCCGCAGCCTTGGCCTGTTCACGCTTGTCCCACGGATTACCGCCATCACTGGCACGCGGCGGCAGGCCGGTGTGCTGAGTGAGGATCTTGGTAGTCTTCTCTTTGCCTTCCTTCGCCACTTTATGGCTGCCAGCCGGCGTCGAGTTCTTGCGACGGGCGCTCTGGTAGCTGTCGGTGGCCGGCTGATGCAGCGGAATCAACTGATCCTTGCCCGGCCCGATCAAATCGGCGCGCCCCATGCGTTGCAGCGCTTCACGCAGCATCGGCCAGCCTTTCGGGTCGTGATAACGCAAGAACGCCTTGTGCAGACGACGTTGCTCCTCGCTCTTGACGATGGTCACACCGTCACTTTTGTAGGTGACCTTGCGCAGCGGATTCTTGCCCGAGTGATACATCGCGGTGGCGGTGGCCATCGGCGACGGGTAGAACGCCTGCACCTGGTCGGCACGGAAGCCATTGCCCTTGAGCCACAGCGCCAGGTTCATCATGTCTTCGTCGGTGGTGCCCGGGTGCGCGGCGATGAAGTATGGAATCAGGTACTGCTCTTTCCCGGCTTCCTTGGTGTACTTCTCGAACATGCGCTTGAACTTGTCATAGCTGCCAATGCCCGGTTTCATCATCTGGTTGAGCGGACCTTCCTCGGTGTGTTCCGGGGCGATCTTCAGGTAACCACCCACGTGGTGGGTCACCAGCTCTTTGACGTACTCCGGCGACTCGACCGCGAGGTCATAACGCAGGCCGGAGGCGATCAGGATCTTCTTCACACCCGGCAACGCGCGAGCGCTGCGGTACAGCTGAATCAGCGACGAGTGATCGGTGTTCAGGTTCGGACAGATCCCCGGGAACACGCAGGATGGCTTGCGGCACGCGGATTCGATTTCCGGCGTTTTGCAGGCGATGCGGTACATGTTCGCGGTCGGGCCGCCGAGGTCGGAAATGACGCCGGTGAAGCCTGGCACCTTGTCGCGGATCTCTTCGATTTCGCGAATGATCGACTCTTCGGAACGGTTCTGGATGATCCGGCCTTCGTGCTCGGTGATCGAGCAGAAGGTACAGCCGCCAAAGCAGCCGCGCATGATGTTCACCGAGAAACGGATCATGTCGTAGGCCGGGATTTTCTCCTTGCCGTACGCAGGATGCGGGACACGTGCGTAAGGCATGCCGAACACGTAGTCCATTTCTTCAGTGGTCATCGGAATCGGCGGCGGGTTGAACCAGACGTCGACTTCGCCATGCTTCTGCACCAGCGCACGGGCGTTGCCCGGGTTGGTTTCCAGATGGAGTACGCGGTTGGCATGCGCATAAAGAACCGCATCGCCACGGACCTTTTCCACCGACGGCAGACGAATCACGGTCTTGTCGCGGGTCATCCGTGGGCTGGCCAGGATCTGCACGACCTTGGCTTCTTCCGGATCATCGACCGGCCCCTTTTCCTGCTCGATGGCGCAGGCCTGGGTGTCCTGGGTATTCACGTACGGGTTGATGATCTTGTCGACCTTGCCCGGACGATCGATGCGCGTGGAATCGACTTCGTACCAGCCCGCAGGCGTGTCACGACGGATGAACGCGGTGCCGCGCACATCAGTGATGTCTTCAATCTTGTGACCGTAGGACAGACGCTGGGCGACTTCGACAATCGCCCGCTCGGCATTGCCGTACAGCAGGATGTCGGCGCAGGCGTCGATCAGGATCGAGTTACGCACGCGATCCTGCCAGTAGTCGTAATGCGCGATGCGGCGCAGCGAAGCTTCGATGCCGCCGAGCACGATCGGCACGTTTTTGTAGGCTTCCTTGCAGCGCTGGCTGTAGACCAGACTGGCGCGATCCGGACGCTTGCCGGCCATGCCGCCCGGGGTGTAGGCGTCATCGGAACGGATTTTCTTGTCGGCGGTGTAGCGGTTGATCATCGAGTCCATGTTGCCGGCCGCGACGCCGAAGAACAGGTTCGGCTCGCCGAGCTTCATGAAGTCGTCTTTGGACTGCCAGTTCGGTTGGGCAATGATCCCGACGCGGAAGCCTTGCGACTCCAGCAGCCGGCCGATGATTGCCATGCCGAACGACGGGTGATCGACGTAGGCATCTCCCGTAACAATGATGATGTCGCAGGAATCCCAGCCAAGCTGATCCATCTCCTCCCTGCTCATCGGCAGGAATGGCGCTGGCCCGAAACATTCGGCCCAATATTTTGGATAGTCAAATAACGGCTTGGCTGTTTGCATGTCGACGACCGGTGTTGAGATGAAAAATCGCGGGCGCGGAATATAGCACAAAAAATAACCAATTCCGACGGCAATGGTCGGTTTCTCTTTATCGTTGCCCAGGATCGTTCGCGACATGCCCCGCGAACGTCCCACGCGCGCGAACCGGCAACGCCGTCAGATTTTTCAAGCCTTGCATCATGCGGGGCGGACATGAAAATACTAAAGGATGAGTATTCATGATCGGCAAGACCAGCAAGGGCGCCAACGGCGCCACCACGACAAGGCCTGCGATGAATGGCACATCGGGAACAGATGCCCTCACGCGGGTTGATGTCCCCGGCATTCACTCTGCGGGCCCGACAAACCGGTTAGTGACGACGCACCCGGCCGGCGTCGACCTTGACGCAATCACGCCCGCCCCCACCGTCAGAGCGATACCAACGGCTATCGACTCGCCAGCATTGCCCGTACACCGTGCACTGCAGGATTACTGCATCACGCCCCCGCCGGAATGGGACAGTTCCTCTACCCAGAGCCCGCGAATCATTAAAGGACGCATGTACGTCACCTTGCCCGATAACCAGATCGTGCAGATCGCGATGGACATTGAAACCGGGTTTTACCGGGCCAGACGCCCAAGCGAGCGCGATCCTTCCGGGCCGATACTGCAACCCGATCCCGACGGCAGGTTCTGGCGCGAAGCAGGCAATGTCGAAGCGCTGCCGCTGAGTGACACCCGGCTGGAGGCCTTTCGCAGCGACATCGATTTCACCGGCATCGAACCCGGCAGCGACGGTCTGCACCGTTTTGACGGCAAGCTCTACGCGGTGATCCGCGACCATGCTTATCAGGTCCTGCATGACCTGGATGCTTCTACGCCGACAACCGCGGTACTGCGTATCGTCCGCGCGGAAGACGCCGTGGCCCATGACGCCAACAATATCTATGTGGGTACCCGGCCGGGACGTTCGGAGGCCGTTGTTCTCGATCCGCAGCACGGCTGGGTCGGCACCAGCGTAAAAGGGGCCGGCGGGATGCGGCGCGTAAACCCTGCCCCTCTTCTGCCTGATCGCATGCTCGTTTCGCCTGCCCTGCTGAATAACGGACGAGCCAGGTGGGATGCGGCCAAGGAACGTAGCGAAAAAGCCGAAAAAAAAAGGCTCGAACAGGAGCCGGGAAGCCAAGGTGAAAGAGGCGCACTGGCGTTACTGGAAGGGTACGCTCGCCAAGAACAGGAGCTGCTCACGCCCCTCATCAGCCTTTATGTGAACGAACGTGACGCGATCATCCTGTATGAAAAAGAAAGGTACCTATCCGAACTGCACGAAATGCGGGCGCGCAGCATCGAACTTTGTGAGTACCAGATTTATGCAAGGGAAAGTCGCATGACCATTGAGCGCGCGGGCTTGCACAACCTGCACCAGTTCTACAACGCCGATGCAGAATACCTGTGGAAGAAGCGCGAGCTTCTCGAAACGCGTCAGCAACTGATCAATGACTTCGTCAGACAATCGCGCTCGTCCGCGTTCGAAATCGCTTCACGCAATACATTAGCATTGGATTTGCACGTGGCATCTGCCTGGTGGGTCAGCTTCAAAAGCCGACTGCTGAGCGGCAGACCCGCCGACAGCCAGTCCGCGCTGGCGCAACTGGGGAGCTGGCACGTTGAAACGACTTCGGCTTTCTATGACATCGACAGTATTCCTCAGCAAGCGCGCCTTGCGGTCATCACCGACTTGCTGGATGAGACCGCAGCCATCAGGGCCTCCTACGAAACCCTGGTGCTTGCGCCGGAGTCTTCCGAGGCCGGCGTTCGTCGGCAAATCGTCGAGGTCGTGCAATCTTTTGAAAACGTACTGGAAGAGCGGGCGAGTCGCTATCACCGCGAGTCGCTGACTACGGCGGCGCTGCCGGCGCAGGATCAGGTGATTGATTTCGACTTCGTGCCTGCGCAGGAAGTCTCCGGCCCGGCGCCAACACGCAGGCGTTTGTTTCGCGCCAGACACCATAACGTCTCCAGGATCAGCGTCGGTCATCCACGCCGCACCGCTTCGGGGGAAGAAGTCATTGATGTCACAGACCCCATCAGTAATCAGGTCTGGCAAACGTATGAGCGCCGTGATGGCGAATGGCGCCGACAGACGCCGCCGCGAAACGATGCCTTGCCTACACTGGTGGCATTGGCCAACGAGCGACTGGGCCAATGCGATACACACCTCAATAGCGCCAGACAGGATGAAAAAGCCAAGCGAAACGCCACCAATATCGTCGAATCGCTGGGCGCAAAAGCCGAACAACTGGACGACGTCGCCTCGCAACTGGAGCGCCTGCCGAATGCGCTTGACGACAATATCGTTCCGCTCGTTCGCCAGTTACGTCATGACAGTCAGCGGCTGCGTACTGAGGGCGAGAATATCCGCGTCCGGCTATACAAGGACAAGTCGTTCCTGAGCGCGAACCGAGTGGCGTACCTGCTCGACCAGAATCAAATCCTCGCAGTGAAAACCCATACCCGGCTGGAACGGGGCAAGGGCAGCAACAAACACTATCTCGATATCTACTCGCTCAATGACAGTCTCAGTGGCGAGCCGCTGTGGCACGCGCATTTTCACTACGACAGGAAGGACAGCGCAGCGCTCGATTTCACTGTACAGGGAGGCCACCTGAAAACCCTCGAGCAAAGCGGCTTGGGGCTGGCATCCCAACAAAAGGATCAGCAGGCCGGACGCGTGCACGTGCCGATCTGGCGTGAAGCACTCGACAGCAGGACGGCGCAGAGAATTTTTGATATCGCGCGGTGATCGCTCGACTGTCGCGGCAAACGAACAACATACAACCGTTCAACATCAGTCGTTGCAGCCGCGCTATTGATACAACAATCACTCAAGGATGAGTACACATGAAAGGCAAAACTCCCACAGGCACATCGGCTATTACTCCACCGCGACAACCCGCCATACACTCTGACTGGACTGAGACGCCCTCGCGCATCGATGTATCGCCACTTCCCCATCTGCGCGAATCCAACATCGCCGCAAGCACAACGGCTACCAACGTCAACGTTCAGGCAGGCCCCTCAACTACGCCGCTCACCGTCACCCCGCTGCCCCCCTCAGCGCTAGCCGCGATGGTCACAAGCGCATCACGACTCTCAGTGGCAGATTTCCATGTCACGCTCCCGGATAACCTTCAGGCCACCATTGACAGTCAGGGCGTACGAACGATCAAAGGGCGCAAGTTCGTCAACTTGCCGGATGGCAAGACGGTGGAAATCGCCAGTGATCCGGACACCGGCCTCTACCGTGCCAGATGGCCGACCCAGCGTGAGCCTGGGCCGGTGCTGGTGCCCGATCCTGGCGGCGAGTACTGGTGGTCACCCTCAGATGTCCTGACAGACGCCCGTCTCGAAAGCTATCGCACGCAAATAAATCTGGAGGGTGTGCAACCTTACATCAACGGCGTGTACCCGCTCGACGGCAACACTTACATCATTATTCGCAAGAAAGTTTATCGGGTGATGTGGGATCAGCATGGGGCCCAAATGATGCACATCGTGCATCAGAGAACCGCAAATGACGTGGACAACCATGCTTTTTTTCAGCCCGAACTGATCGCTCAGGGGGAGCCGGTGATTTTCGATGCGCGACTCGGCTGGATTGACGCCGGGATCCGACGCGGCGACAACGAAGTTCTTTCCCTTCCTTCCCCGGAGCGTCGCCTGCGCGAACTGTTTCCCACCATCGAGGATGACCTGGTGCGCCTGACGATCGAGTCGCTGGGTGTTGACCTACCGCGCAAACTGACTCAGTTCGAAGTGGGTCTGAGCAGGCTGCAATTGCGATTGAACCGATGGCAGGAAATCGCCAACGCCACGCCGGGTATGCCAGCCTCGAACAATGCCATCGAAACTGCCAGTCAGCGCCTGCTGAGCATCTGGCGCAGGACAGGGCCGCTGCATCTGGATGCAAACGGAACCCCCTTGGGCATGGAGCTCAATCTCAGTGGTCTGGGAATTACCAATCTGCCGTCGCTGGACGGGATTGAATTCAGCCATGTCACTTCACTGAAGTTGCGCAGTAATAATCTGGATCGAAACATCAATCTGTCCGCCTTCAAAAATGTGCTCGACCTGGACCTGTGGGGTAACAAAATCGAAGGTTCGATTCACCAGCTGAGCGCAATGCAGCATTTGACTCACCTTAATCTCGACTACAACCCGTCACCCATAAATCCAGGTGAGCGGCTGGTTTCCAACACACTGCAAGTGCTGAGTCTGAACAACTGCGCGATTGCTGACGCTCCAGACTTCAGCGGCCTGCCAAATCTTCGCAGGCTGGAAATGACCTACACGAATCTTGCGCGATGGCCAGCCAGCCTTGATCAACTGCCACTGCTTGAAAGGGTGGATCTGAGATACAACGCCCTCAGCGAATTGCCCGACGCCCTGATTGCACCAGCATTCGAGCATCTGGCGAATACGCGACTGAGCAACATCGTCAATGTGGATGGCAACCCGTTTTCTCTGATCACGCTCGAGCGCGCCAGCCTTTATCGTCTGCGCCTTCTGGCCAGCGGATTGTCGCTGTCCAATCCGGAGAACCTGTTAAGCACCATGAGATGGCTGGAGCCACTGCCGGTTCGACTTCCGGCACACAGCGACTATGGCAGCGGCGCGGCATCTGCTCTGCTGGTTCGGGTACGCGAGTTGTATCCCACGATGGGAAATAATGCCGATGCGTTTCTTCAGTCCATGGGCGTGGATGCTCCCAACGTCCTGACACGGCTGGAATATGAGTTCGAGGTGCTTAAAACCCAGCTCAACGCATGGTCCAAAGGACAATTCAATATTGCCTCACAAAAAATCTTGAAATGCTGGCGGCGGGAGGGGCGAATGCTGCTTGGGGCAGGGGGAGAGCATTTAGGCCTGAAATTGAATCTGACCAGTTTGAATCTGGAGAACATGCCGAGCCTGGATGCTGATTTCAGTTTCGTCGCCTCGCTCAACTTGAAACGTGCCCGCTTGCATCACAATCCTGACGGTTTCCTGGGGCGATTCCCGAATTTGCACGAGCTCGATATCTCGCAGAACCAGCTGCGCAGCGTGCCTTCGGCATTGGCGAAGATGCAGCATCTGACACGCTTGAACATGAGCGACAACTATCTGGGGCCTGACGCAGCGCAACTGATCCAGGACCTGGGGCCAAGGACGTCCCTGCGGGAGCTGAACCTGAGCAGGAACAGGTTCGTGCACACGCTTGATTTGAGCTTGTTGCCAGCGTTGCGAAAACTGAATATTTCCCGTACGGAAATTGATTCCTGGCCGCCCGGACTGGAGAGAATGCCGGCACTGGAGGAGGTCAACCTGTCACATAACGGGTTCAAAGACCTTCCCCTGTTCCTGCTTGCGCCTGGTGATCAGGATCTCGCCGGGTTTGTCCGTCTCTATGACAGCCTCGACATCACCGGCAACCCGTTGTCGTCCGACACTCAATCCAACTTAAGGCTACTCGCAAGCAGGCTTCAAGCCGCTGGCATAACACTGCAACGGCCGCGAAACCTGCTGACCGCCGTCAACCCTGAGAATCAGGAGTTGCCTGTCAGCTTCCTCCCCACCCGCCCCGCACAGCCCAGCGTCCTGACGCCTGCTCGACGCGTCCAGGAAATTTTCCCTTCCTACAATGAACAGTCGATCAATCACCTGATCCAGTCGCTGGAGCCCGACGTTCCAGGAAGGTTGGCTGCGCTGGAACACGAGCTCAATACGCTGAAATCCCAGCTGCAGGACTGGGGCGGGAACAATAAAAAACCAGCATCGGAGCGCATCTTGAGCTGCTGGCGGCGTGAAGGTATTACGCAATCGACATCGGCCACGCCGGATGGAGCATTCCTTGACCTGACCCTGGACTTGAGCGGTCTCAACGTGGAGGTGCTGCCAAATCTTGATGCCGACTTCAGCCATGTCGGTTCACTGCTGATGAAAAACGAGGGACTGTACAGTCCTCCCGAAGGCTTCTTGAGCCGATTTACCAACCTGCGCACACTTGATCTGACGAACTCGTACCTCACCGAACTACCTCAAGCATTGCGCAACATGAACCATCTGACACGTCTGATTCTCAACGGCAACAGCATCGCGTTGACTGATGCGACAGCGCGAATCCTGTCGCAACGCACAACCCTTCAGGTGTTGGAGATGAATAATAATCCACTGCAGTGGTTGCCGGACCTCAGCCAGATGACCCAATTGCGCGCGTTGGCCCTGTCGCGCACAGGCCTGCGGGACTGGCCACCCGGGCTCGAAGCATTGACTTCGATGCAGAGGATCAATCTCAGCCGCAATAACCTCACCAGTATTCCCGACTATTTGATCAATCCTGCGCAGCAACATCTGGCAGCTTCGGCGCGGCTCACCAACGTGATCAACGTGTCCCATAACCAATTCGACGAAAGTGCCCGGCAGCAGGCGCTGATTTATCAAATGCGCCTTGAAGCAGCCGGAATACGCTTATCCCGGCGTAACCTGCTGCTCACGATTAACGAATAATGAAGAGATCGCCCTGGCAGGAATGATGATTCGATAGCAAGGCGCCTTTTCACTGAGCGAGGCGCAGACCCCGCCAATCAGACCTTTTCCCCGTCATCATTGTGCAGGGAAAAGGTCAGTGCTCAAGGATGAGCAACCCGGTCAATCATGGCGCTCTTTCAATCCGCAACAGAACGCTTGACCTGATCGTAAAACACCGACCCCGGCAATGACGCCGAACGCTGCCCTGCCAGTTGTTTACCGACCCTGGTGCAGCAAGATTCAAGGAAGAAAAACTCAATGCCCATCAAAACACCTCCGCGCAACACTGTCACAGTCGACATCCACACGCGTCCTGTGCAGCCGGACAGTCTGCAGGTGCGACAGCCCGAGCTCCCGCACTCTCTGGATCCGGGTATGTCGAACATCGCAAGACCCCACAACCCCAGGGATTCGGCAAGCACTTCGGGGCGGCCCGACCTCGATGCCATCAGCCCGGTAGTGGTGACGCCCACGCCTGTTTCCGCTGCCTCAGGAACAACTTCCACACCGGTGATCCGAACACTGGAGGACTACCGGATCAGCGTAGCGGTGCATCTGCCGAATGCCGACGCCGAGGGTTTCATCATGTTCAAGGGACGCCGCTACGTTGAAGTGGCCGAGGTCGGCATTATCGCTGTCGCGACGGACGCCACCGGTCAGCACCGTGCCAGATTGCCCAGTGAGCTGGAGCCTTCCGGACCGCTGCTGGTACGCGACTCAATCAGCAGGCTCTGGCATCAAGTCGACGAATCGCCCATCACTTTTGCCCTGAGCGAAAGCAGCTTGCAAGGATTCCGGACACCGCTGGACTTCGCTGATGTCGAACCCGATGTCAACGGACTGCACCGCTTCGACGGCAAGCTTTACGTGGTGATAGACAGCCACACCTACCAGACCCTGCACGACCTTGACGCGTCGACGCCGCTCACCCCGGTGATGCGTATCGTGCGCGCCGCGGATGCGGTGGCTGGCGACGTCGATAACCGCTATGTCGCGACACGCCCAGGCAGATCGCAGCCGATTGTGTTCGACGCCGTAGAGGGCTGGGTTGGCGTCAGTATCCCGGGCGCCGGCGGCATGCGGCGGGCGGGGGATCCCCCGCCACGCACATTGAAAGAGCGTCTCAGCGCCGCCCTCAATCGCTTGAAAAGCCCGGAGTCTCGCGCGCGCAAGTTGTATCCGGCTCTCACCGAGAGGCAAGTCACAGCCCTGCTCACATCACTTGGCGACGATGTTTCAGGAGGATTGGCTCGTCGGGAAGCCGAGTATAAAAATATGGAAAAGGCGTTGAAGGCCTGGTCGCTTGCAAGTAGCCAGGATCTGATAATTCGCTTGAACTCGATCAAGATCAAACAATGCTGGCAGTCCCCCACAACAAAGAAACTTGAGCTTAGAGCTGAAAATTTTACCCTGCCGCTGCTCAAGGCCGACTTCAGCCATGTCCGCACGCTCGAGCTGGACCAGGTCAACTGGTCAGTCGCAACCGAGACATTCCTCAGCAATTTCACCGGCCTGACCCGTTTGACAGTGACACGTTCCACGCTGAAAAAGCTGCCGGACTCCTTGGCGACCCTGCACAACCTGACCGAGTTGAATCTGCGCAACAATCAGCTCCGGCTTGATGAGCAGGCTGCGGTCAGCCTGGGGAAACTCACGAAACTCAAGTCCATTGATCTGTCCGAGAACCCTCTGGGGCGAACCCCGGACTTCAGCGCGATGAGCGATTTGCAGACCCTGAACCTGAGCAAAACCGGTCTTAAACGATGGCCTGAGGGCTTGCAGCATCAGTCGAGGCTCAAACTCGTTGATCTGCGCGGCAACGATCTGCGTGAAGTGCCAAATGCGGTCCTCAACCCGCCAGCGGAGCAGTTGTCCGCTCGCGCCAGGATCAATGGCGTCACGCAACTTGAAGACAACCGCTTTGAAGCGGACCTGTGGCGGTCGCTCGACGCGTTCTGGGTGCGGGTAGCCGCGGATCATCCGGAGCTGGCCGCCCAGGCACTGCCGGGCGCGTTCCGTCTGGACGGCCACATTCCAGAGATCGCCATGGTGCGCCGGATGTACCCCGACAAGGATGTGCAGACTGCCAAGGCCTACTGGAACGCAATGGACGATGCCACGCAAAAGGCGCTGCCCGACCGCATGCAGAAATTCGACCTGATGGCGGCACAATTGGAGCGGTACGTTCAAAGCTCGTCCACGGCCAACGTACAGACCCGCCAATGGGTACAGCAGGTTGCGAGGAGCCTCAAGGAGTGCTGGTTAAACGATTCCTTGACCACGCTGAAGTTGCCGAAAGGACGCGGGCCGCTCCCGGCACTGGAGGCGGATTTCAGCCATGTCCGTTCTCTGGAAATGAACAACATTGCCTGGTCGGACGCTGGCGACCGGTTCCTGTCGAGTTTCACCCACCTGAAAAAACTCTCCATAACTCAAAGCGACCTCGGCAGGCTGCCGGCCAGCGTGGAGCACATGCAGCAGCTCACGCACCTGGATCTGAGTAATAACAGGATCGCTCTCGATGAGCACACCACTAACGTCATCACTGGCCTGCACCAGCTGTCAGACCTCAATCTGTCGGGCAATCCACTGGATGGCATCCCTGACTTCACCGACATGTCCGGGCTTGAGTACCTGCGGCTGCGTAACACGGAAATCGAACACTGGCCGAGTGGATTGCAAAACAAGACAGCACTGAAAGTCGTTGATTTGCGCGATAACCGCTTGAATGGAGTACCGCATGCACTCCTTGAACCGGCGCCTGATCAGTTGCTCGCCATCGGCAAGATCAACAGCGTCATCCAACTCGACGGTAACGACTTCCCCACCGAGTACTGGCGCAAATTCGACGATTTCTGGCAGCGCCTGAACGAAGCCCACCCCGAACTGACACCCGCTGCCGAGGGCGTAATCTTTGATAGTGACGACTCCCCCGCCCAGCGCTATCAACGACTGTATCCAGGCAAGGACATCAATCAGTGCAGAAAATATCTTTGGAGCCTTGAGCGTGATACGGCGGTCACGACACTGCGCAACCTCGAACAGGAGTTCGGAAAACTGAAGCAACAGCTCGACGACTGGGTGTTCTCTGGACGGGGAGCTCGTTCGGCTTACGCTCGGGCGAACCAGGTGGCCCTCAACGCGCAGGCGCGCCCTGAACGTGAGATCGCTGCCGCCAGGATTCTCAGTTGCTGGAGACGGGAAACACCGCAGAAACTGGCCTTTGATCGCACGCCCATCGGGCTTGAGCTGGATCTCAGCGGCCTGTGGCTAGGAAGCCTGCCGGATCTCGACATTGACTTCAGCCATGTCGGTTCACTCAAACTGAGCCACATGAACCTGAGTATTTCGCCGGAGGGCTTTCTGACCCGCTTCCGCCATGTACGCTGGCTCGATCTGTCGCACAACCAACTGCACACACTGCCGCCCGCCATCGGAGAAATGAACGGGCTGACCCGACTTTTTCTGCAGAACAATCAGTTAATGCTGACGGCTGACACCGCCCGGGTCATTTCAGAACGTAGAACGCTACGAGGCCTGGGCCTTCACAATAACCCGCAACTGGGCGTCGTTCCTGACTTCAGTCAGATAACCGACATGCGCTCGCTCAATTTGGCCCATACCGGCATCGACACCTTTCCGAGCGGCATTGCCGATCAGCCACTGCTGGACCACTTCGACTTGAGCTCCAACAGAATCGTGGACATTCCTGACGCGGTCATCGCCCCCACGAACGAACGACTTCTGAACACCGCGCGCGTCAACGACTTTACCAACATTGGCTCGAATCCGCTGTCCGAGGCCACATTGGCGCGGATCGACCTTTACGAGGCCCGTTTGATCGAAGCGCAAGTACCTCTGCGCGAAGCATTCAACCTGGTCGACACTGCACGCGTCCAAGCACCTGTGGCAATGCGCGCACTCACCAATAATTCAATGGCGCGCTGGACCACCGGGATGTCCCCCGACCAGATAAATACCAGGAAAATCCAGTGGCAAACGGTGCGCGAGGAGGAAGGCTCGAACGGCTTTTTCAACATGCTGGAGCTACTTAGAGTCAATAAAGCCGGTCACGCGGATCAACAACGGAGGTTGTGGGCGCTCATCGATTCGATGACCGAGCACTCTGTGGAGTCGAAACGCCTGCGTCGCGAACTCCTGGACCGGGCGGGTGACGCAACCTGTTGTGACCGGGCGGCGTTCACCTTTACCAACCTGGAAACCAAATCGCTGGCCTTCAAGGCGATCGCTCAGGCTACGGATCAAACTCAGGGCCGCAACCTTTCCATGCTCTCTCGGGGACTGTTTCGCTTGCACGAAGTCGACAAGATCGCGTCCGCCGACATCGCACGCAGTGAGGCAATACTCGGCGATCCGGCGACGTCTGAGATCGAAAAACTCGTGCATAGCGAACGTCTGAGAGAGGAAGTGGAGATCAGGCTTGCCTATCGCTATGGTCTAAAGGATCGCCTGCAATTGCCGGCGCAACCCGATCAGGTCTTCTACACCCACATGGCCAAGGTGTCGGAGGGAGCGCTGGAGGCGGCTTATCGAAAAGTGGTGGCACTGGACGACTCGCCCGAAGAATTCCAGGCGCTGTTGTCCGAAGAGTTCTGGCAAGACTACGTGACCAACAAATACCGGGGGCAATTCGAAGACCAACGCCAGCCATTTCAGCTGCGGCAGACAGAACTCGCCGCTGAACACGCAGCCAATAGACTGACGCTTGATGAGTTCAAGGCGCAATCCGAATCGCTGGAAGCAACGAATCGGATCGAGGAAGCGTCGCTCATCGAAACGTTGTCCCGACAGGAACTGGGCATGGTTCCAGTCGGGAATAACGGCGCGGGAGCCGTTGGCGCCGCTGGATAACAGGCTGAAATAGCAGAGCTGGCCGAAGGGTTTTCGGCCAGCCTTTATTCGTCGTCGTCGAAGTTGTAGCTGCCCGGCGCGAGGTTCTCGAAACGGGTGTACTTGCCGATGAACGCCAAGCGGATAAAACCGATCGGGCCGTTCCGCTGCTTGCCGATGATGATTTCGGCGATGCCTTTGTGCTCGGTTTCCGGGTGATACACCTCGTCCCGGTACACGAACATGATGACGTCAGCATCCTGCTCGATCGCTCCGGATTCCCGGAGGTCGGAGTTGATCGGGCGTTTGTTCGGCCGTTGCTCCAGGGAGCGGTTGAGCTGGGACAACGCCACCACCGGGCAATTGAATTCCTTGGCCAGGGCTTTCAAGGAACGCGAGATTTCGGAAATCTCGTTGGTCCGGTTGTCGCCACCGGAACCTGGAATCTGCATCAGTTGCAGGTAGTCGATCATGATCAGGCCGATGTCACCGTGTTCACGCGCCAAGCGCCGCGTGCGCGCTCGCATTTCTGACGGGCTGATGCCGGCCGTGTCATCGATGAACAGCTTGCGATCGTTGAGCAGGTTGACCGCCGAGGTCAGGCGCGGCCAGTCATCATCTTCCAACTGACCGGAACGCACCTTGGTCTGATCGATCCGGCCGAGGGACGAGAGCATACGCATGATCAGCGATTCGCCTGGCATCTCGAGGGAGTACACCAGAACGGCCTTGTCGCTGCGCAGCACAGCGTTTTCCACCAGGTTCATCGCGAAGGTGGTTTTACCCATCGACGGACGGCCAGCAACGATGATCAAGTCAGCCGGCTGCAGGCCGCTGGTCTTCTCATCGAGGTCGGTGTAACCGGTCGACAGGCCGGTAATGGCGTTGTCGGTGTTGAACAGCGTGTCGATACGATCGATGGCCTTGGTCAGCAACTCGTTCACACCCACCGGGCCACCGGTTTTAGGCCGGGCCTCGGCAATGGCGAAGATCTGGCGCTCGGCTTCGTCGAGGATTTCCTCGGCGGTGCGGCCTTCGGGGTTGAAGGCACTGTCGGCGATCTCGGTGCTGATACCGATCAGTTGGCGTAGTGTCGCGCGCTGACGAACGATCTGCGCATAGGCCTTGATGTTGGCGACGGATGGCGTGTTTTTTGCCAGTTCGCCGAGGTAACCGAGGCCGCCAACCTGTGACGTCTGACCTTCCTTGTCCAGTTGTTCGGCAAGGGTCACGACGTCAATCGGGGAGTTCTGATCGGCCAGTTTGGCGATCGCACGGAATATCAGGCGGTGGTCATGTCGATAGAAATCGCCGTCGGAGACTTGATCGAGCACGCGTTCCCAGGCGTTGTTGTCCAGCATCAGACCACCGAGAACAGCCTGTTCGGCTTCGATGGAATGCGGCGGCACCTTCAGGGCAGCGGTTTGCAGATCGTATTGCTCGGGAGCGGAGATATCGTTCATGGCCACTTGAGTTGTTTAGTGAAAACAGGGATTGCAGAAAGACAAAGGGCACGACCTGTAAACAGGATCGTGCCCGATGTTAACCGTCTGACGGACAAGCCGCCAGCCGATCAGGTGTTGCTTAAGCTGCTACCACTACAACGCGTACGGTGGCTTCAACTTCGGCGTGCAGGTGCACGGCTACGTCGAATTCGCCTACGTTGCGGATGGTGCCGTTCGGCAGACGAACTTCGCTCTTCTGCACTTCAACGCCGGAAGCGGTCAGTGCGTCAGCGATGTCGTGAGTACCGATCGAACCGAACAGCTTGCCTTCGTCGCCAGCGGTGGCAGTGATAGTCACTTCCAGCTCGGCCAGTTGGGCAGCACGGCTTTCAGCCGATGCTTTACGGTCTGCGGCAGCTTTTTCCAGCTCGGCACGACGCTCTTCGAACGCAGCAATGTTTGCTGGGGTCGCGGCGGTAGCCTTGCCGTAAGGCAGCAGGTAGTTACGACCGTAACCGGCCTTAACGTTTACTTTGTCACCCAGGTTGCCCAGGTTGGTGACTTTTTCCAGAAGGATCAGTTGCATGTGAAAATCCTCTAACTTTTAACCTTCACCGTTCGCGCTGTCGGTGTCTTTCGACACGTGACGACCGCGAAAATCAATCAGGCTGTCGACAATGGCCAAGACCACCAGCAACGGATAGATCAGCTGCATGAACAGCAACAGCGTGACGTACAACCCCACCAGCCAGAAACCGGCCAGTCGCTTCTGCCCGACCAGCCCATGAATCAAGGCAAGTCCGGCGAACACCAGCGGTACACTGCACAACGGCGTCAACATGGCCATCTGTGCACCGAGATTCGGGCCCAGAAGCATCAACGCCAGCAGCAACATCGCCGGCCCCAGCGGGATCCGGATGGCGCGAAACTCGCGACCAAAACCACCCGGGTTGTACAACAACGCCTGCCAATGACGCCCGACAATCAGGCTCAGCACGCTGACGATCTGCAACAAGGCCGCAATCAGTCCGGTCAGGACTGGCGCAATCAGGGACGCGAAACGCGCTTGCTCATCAACCGACAATTGCTTGTAGGTCTCACCGAGAAGCGCTGGCATGACCTTTATGAGGGCCTGCGCGAGCATCTCGATCTGGGCCGCAAACGCCGCCCCGAGCACCACTGAAAACACCACTCCAACGGCTACGCTGACCAGCAGCGTGCGAACCCAGGACTCACTTGCGCGCAAAACCAACGCAAGCCCCGAAGATCCCAAAAGCACCAGAAGTGCCCGTGGGTCATCGGCATACAACCACCAGATCAACGCTGGCAGCAGCCCCAGTGAAAGAACGCCAAGAGCGTCTTTCAATCCGCGCCGCAGAAGCACAAGGCTCCCGGCGGCAGCACCCAACCAATACAACAACGGCAATGTTGCACATCCGGCCACTACGAGAGTGGCCTGCATACGGCCTCGCATAATGAACTCAGCTAAGGCACGCATGCATTCAATCCTTTGCTACTTGTCGACTGCCCGGTCTCAGCGGCCGTGGCTGTCGGTGTAGGCCAGCAGGGCCAGGAAGCGGGCGCGCTTGATAGCGGTGGCCAGCTGACGCTGATAACGAGCTTTGGTACCGGTGATGCGGCTTGGAACGATTTTGCCGGTCTCGGATACGTAGGCTTTCAGAGTGTTGAGATCTTTGTAATCGATCTCTTTCACTTCTTCAGCTGTGAAGCGGCAGAATTTACGACGACGGAAGAAACGTGCCATTTGATAGGCTCCTTAAAAGGTCCGTGGATTACTCGTCAGCGTTATCGCTGTTGTCGCTGTCATCACTATCAGCGCTATCAGCGCCTTCGTGCTCAGGACGGTCGCGACGCTCACGGCGCTCACTGCGGTTTTCTTCAGCCTTGAGCATCTCGGATTGGCCGGTAACGGCTTCTTCGCGACGGATGACCAGGTTACGGATCACTGCATCGTTGTAGCGGAAGTTGTCTTCCAGCTCGGCCAGGGCCTTGCCAGTGCACTCAACGTTCAGCATCACGTAGTGAGCCTTGTGAACATTGTTGATTGCGTAGGCCAGTTGACGACGGCCCCAATCTTCCAGACGGTGGATTTTGCCGCCGTCTTCTTCGATCAGCTTGGTGTAACGCTCTACCATGCCGCCGACTTGCTCGCTTTGATCCGGGTGGACCAAAAAGATGATTTCGTAATGACGCATGAATGCTCCTTACGGGTTGTAGCCTGCCGCTCAAAAACGGTCAGACAAGGAGTGAATGACACTTATGGACTTGCTGGCGCGGGGCACATGCGTGCCTGCCGTCACAGCAAGGGGCGCAATTGTAGAGAAGGGACTGAAGAGGTGCAAGGCAATTGGTGATTATTTGAACAATCACCGACAGACATCTGTAGTAGCTGCCGAGGGCTGCGATCTTTTGCCTTTGTTTTTTTCAAAACAAGATCAAAAGATCGCAGCCTCGTTTCACTCGACAGCTCCTACAGGTCCTGAACAGGCTTATTTCTTGGCGGAAGCCTTGGCTTTTGCACCGCGCTGACGCTGCGCCTCGAACAGGCACACGCCGGTTGCCACCGAAACGTTGAGGCTGCTGACGCTACCGGCCATCGGCAGGTTCACCAGATAGTCGCAATGCTCACGGGTCAGGCGACGCATGCCCTTGCCTTCGGCACCCATGATCAGGATGGTCGGGCCAGTCAGATCCTGGTCATAGATACTGACCTCGGCCTCGCCCGCCGTGCCGACAACCCACAGACCGCGCTGCTGGAGCTTTTCCAGAGTGCGCGCCAGGTTGGTCACTGCAACCAGCGGAATCACTTCCGCCGCGCCGCAGGCCACTTTACGCACGACAGGTGTCAGGGTGGCTGACTTGTCTTTTGGCACGATGACTGCCAACGCACCGGCAGCATCTGCCGAACGCAGGCAGGCGCCGAGGTTGTGCGGATCGGTCACGCCGTCGAGCACCAGCAACAGTGGCGCACCGTCGGTGCGATCGAGCAATTCGTCGAGCATTGCCTCGCCCCAGACCTGGCTCGGACTGACGTCCGCCACCACGCCCTGGTGTACGCCCTCAACCCAGGCGTCCATCTCACGACGCTCGGCCTGACCCACCTGGACACGATTCTCGTTGGCCAGTTCGATCAAGGTCTGCACGCGCGGATCGTTGCGGCTTTCGGCCAGCCAGATCTGCTTGACGCGCTTGGGGTGGTGACGCAGCAACGCTTCTACCGCGTGAACGCCGTAGATTTTTTCCAACTGACTCATGACTTCGCCTTCGGTTTACGTGCCCCGCCACTTTTGGCTGGAGCCGAACCCGCTTTCGGCGGGCCTTTACGGTGTTTGCTCGGTTTGGCTGGCTTGCCGCCGGTCGCATTCTCAGGCGCCGACCGTCCGGTCTTTCCCCCGGACGCCGCTTTACCACCGTTTTTCGCATCGGCGAGCAAAGCCTGCTTCATTTCACGGCTTTTGCGCAGCTCGGCGTTTTTCGCCACGGCGTCGCTCGGGCGATAGGCTTCACTGGCCTTTTCCTTGGCAGGACGGCGGCCAGCGGTTTTCGCTGGAGCCGGTTCTGCCGCAGTCTTGGCAGCGGGCGCAGCAGTTTCGGCGCCACGCTTCTTGCGACCAATCGGTGCGCTGATGGTTTTTTCGGCCATCTCGAAGTCGATCTTGCGCTCGTCGAGATCGACACGCATGACGCGCACCTCAACGGTGTCGCCAAGACGGAAGCTGCGACCGGTGCGCTCGCCCGCCAGGCGGTGATGCACAGGGTCGAAGTGGTAGTAGTCGCCCGGCAGTGCGGTGACATGGACCAAACCTTCGACATAGATATCAGTCAGCTCGACAAACAAACCAAAACCGGTCACGGCAGTGATCACGCCCGGGAACGATTCGCCCACGCGATCCTTCATGAACTCGCACTTGAGCCAGTTCACTACGTCACGAGTGGCTTCGTCGGCACGGCGCTCGCTCATCGAGCATTGCTCGCCGAGTTGCTCCAGCGCTGCTTCGTCGTACGGATAAATGCGCGCCTTCGGAATAGTCATCGCACCGGCACGGCGAACGTGCGGGGTGTCCTGTTTCGAATGGATCACACTGCGGATCGCGCGGTGCGTGAGCAAGTCCGGGTAACGACGGATCGGCGAAGTGAAGTGGGTATAGGCTTCGTAATTCAGACCGAAGTGGCCTTGGTTATCAGCGCTGTACACCGCCTGACTCAGCGAGCGCAGCATCACGGTCTGGATCAGATGGAAATCCGGACGATCCTTGATGCTGGCCAGCAGTGCCTGGTAATCCTTCGGCGACGGGCCGTCCTTGCCTTTGTGCAGGGACAGACCAAGCTCACCGAGGAATGCGCGCAGTTTCTCCAGACGCTCCGGCGGCGGACCGTTGTGAACGCGATACAACGCGGGTATTTCGTGCTTCTTCAGGAATTCAGCGGTGGCCACGTTGGCCGCCAGCATGCATTCCTCGATCAGCTTGTGCGCGTCGTTACGAACGGTTGGACGGATCTCGGCAATCTTGCGCTCGGTCCCGAAGATGATGCGGGTTTCCTGCGTTTCGAAATCGATCGCGCCGCGTACGTGACGAGCGGCCAGCAAAACCTTGTACAGCGCATAAAGCTGCTTGAGGTGCGGCAGAACGTCGTTGTACTCACCGCGAAGCTGACGCGCCTCGGTAAGTTTCGGCGTTTCCAGCATCGCGCTGACCTTGTTGTAGGTCAGACGAGCGTGGGAATGGATCACCGCTTCATAGAAGCAGTAGTCAGTCATTTCACCGGACTTGGAGATGGTCATCTCGCAAACCATGGCCAGACGATCGACATGCGGGTTCAGCGAGCACAGGCCATTGGACAGTTGCTCAGGCAGCATCGGCACTACACGCTCGGGGAAGTACACCGAGTTGCCACGAACCTGAGATTCATTGTCCAGCGCCGAACCGATCTTCACGTAGCTGGAGACGTCGGCAATGGCCACGTACAACTTCCAGCCGCCGGAGAACAGACGCAACTTGCCAGGCTTGGCTTCGCAGTAGACCGCGTCATCGAAGTCGCGAGCATCTTCACCGTCAATGGTCACGAACGGCAGATGGCGCAGGTCGATGCGCTTCTCTTTGTCTTTCTCTTCGACTTCAGGCTTGAGCTTGGCGGCTTCTTTCAAGACCGCTTCAGGCCAGACGTGCGGGATATCGTAAGCGCGCAAGGCGACATCGATTTCCATGCCCGGCGCCATATAGTTGCCCACGACTTCAACCACATCGCCTTGCGGCTGGAAGCGTGGCGTCGGCCAGTGAGTGATCTTCACTTCGACAAACTGACCGATTTGCGCGTTGGCGTTACGGCCCGGCGTGACCAGCACTTCTTGCTGGATCTTCGGATTGTCCGCGACGACGAAACCAATACCGCCCTCTTCGAAGTAGCGGCCGACGATGGTTTCGTGAGCACGCGAGACCACTTCGACGATCATGCCTTCGCGGCGACCGCGACGGTCGAGGCCGGAAACACGGGCCAGCGCACGGTCACCGTCGAACACCAGGCGCATTTGCGCCGGGCTCATGAACAGGTCGTCGCTGCCGTCGTCCGGCACCAAAAAGCCGAAACCGTCCCGGTGCCCGCTGATGCGGCCCAGGATCAGGTCGAGTTTATCCACCGGCGCATAAGTGCCACGACGGGTGTAAATCAGTTGAGCGTCGCGCTCCATTGCGCGCAGACGGCGGCGCAGGGCTTCGATCTGGTCTTCTGTGGTCAGACCAAACTCTTCGACCAGTTGCTCGCGGGCAGCTGGCGAACCTCGATCAGCGAGGTGCTGAAGGATCAGTTCGCGGCTTGGAATAGGGTTATCATATTTTTCCGCTTCACGAGCGGCCTCGGGATCGAGGGACTGCCAATCGGCCATTAGAGAGTTTTCACCTTGTCTATATGCGGGTTAGTTTGGCATAGGCGCCATCAAACGGGAAATTTCAGACTATAAAGGCCCATCTAGAGCACTGTATCGCCGTTTTAAACTGGTTTTGAACACCGCTGGTAAAAAAAATCAAAAAAATCGGCAGCAGGGGTTTACAGTTAAAAAGGCGCTCCGTATAGTGCGCGCCATCGACGACGCACAAGCGCTGCCGATACTGCCCAGATGGTGAAATTGGTAGACACGCCAGCTTCAGGTGCTGGTGACCGCAAGGTCGTGGAAGTTCGAGTCTTCTTCTGGGCACCAATTTCGAGTTTGAGACTAGATCAGTTTCAAGACTCACACAAAAACCCGCGAAAGCGGGTTTTTTGCATTCTAAGGAAAGGATTTGTTAAAACCGATTTATTAAAATTAAATCAGGGGTTTACAGATCAAAAAGCGCTCCGTATAGTGCGCCACATCAACAGCGGCAACGCTTGCGATGATTGCCCAGATGGTGAAATTGGTAGACACGCCAGCTTCAGGTGCTGGTGACCGCAAGGTCGTGGAAGTTCGAGTCTTCTTCTGGGCACCAATTCAAATTCAAGGTTACGACCCTGAATTTCTCAAAAACCCGCGAAAGCGGGTTTTTGCGTTTCTGCTCTCCTGAAACTCCAAGCGACCCACTCGAAATTCGATTGCCCCCCCTGTAGGAGCTGCCGAAGGCTGCGATCTTTTGATCTTGTTTTTTGAAAGCAAAAGTCAAAAGATCGCAGCCTTCGGCAGCTCCTACAAGGACGAGCAGCAACTGCAGTACCAGACCCCGTCCAGCCCCGCAAGGCGCACTTGAGAAACAATATCGTTTATCATTGTTGCAAGATTTTGCAATGCGACAGTGAGGAACCCTGAGAATGACGTTTCGAAATACCCTGCGCCGAGGCTTGACCTTCACCCTTCTCGGCCTGGCACTCGCCACTCCCCTCACCCAGGCTGCCGATGCGGTTTCCCTGACTCTCTACAATGGCCAGCACAAGGAAGTCGGCGATGCGATCGCCAAAGCCTTCGAAGCCAAGACCGGCATACACGTTAATGTCCGCAAGGGCAGCAGCAATCAGCTTGCCAGCCAGATCGTCGAAGAAGGCGACCGCTCGCCCGCCGACGTGATCTACACCGAAGAATCCCCGCCACTGAACAAACTTGGCGAGCAAGGCCTGCTGGCCAAGGCCGATGACGCCACCCTGGCTGTGCTGCCGGAAAAATACGTCGCGAGTAACGGCACCTGGATCGGCGTGACCGCCCGGGTCCGCGTGGTTGCCTACAACCCGAAACTGATCGATGAGAAAGACCTGCCGAAATCGGTGATGGAGTTCTCCGATCCGCAATGGCAAGGCAAAGTCGGCTTCGTGCCAACCAGCGGCGCGTTCCAGGAACAGGCCGTGGCCATTATCAAGATGCACGGTCGTGACGCCGCCGAAGAATGGCTGACCGGTCTGCGCGCATTCGGCAAGACTTACAGCAACAACATGGTCGCGCTCAAAGCGGTGGAAAACGGCGAAGTCGCCACCGTGCTGGTGAACAACTACTACTGGTTCGCCCTGCAGCGCGAGAAAGGCAAACTGGATTCGAAACTGCACTACTTCACCGGCGGCGACGTCGGCGGCTTGATCACCGTCTCCAGTGCCGCTGTGCTGAAATCCAGCAAACATCCAAAAGAAGCCCAGCAATTCCTCGCCTATATGGCCAGCGAAGAAGGTCAGCGGGTGATCACTCAGACCACCGCCGAATATCCGCTGCACAAAGGCATGGCATCGGATCGCGGCCTCAAGCCGTTCAGCGAGCTGGAAGCGCCGAATGTCACCCCGGCCGACCTGGGTAATGCTGAAGAAGCACTGGAACTGGAACGTGAAGTTGGCTTGAACTGATGACCGCATCGTTAGCCACCCCCGCCGCGCGCGGGGGGTACGTGCCACAACGCAAGCGGCCGTCGATCTGGCTGGTGCTGCCAGTGTTGTTGCTGGTGGTGATGAGCCTGCTGCCGCTGGCGTATGTCGGGCTGAAAACGTGGCAGGCCGGCTGGGCCGAAGCGCTGCACTTGTTGTGGCGCCCTTACGTTTTCGGCCTGCTGCGCAACACCTTGGCATTGATGGTCGGCGTGACCGTCACCTGCGGCGTGATCGGTCTGTCGCTGGCCTGGCTGCTGGAACGCAGCAATTTGCCGGGGCGACGTCTATGGGGCGTGATTTTATGCCTGCCGTTCGCGGTGCCGGCATTTGTCAGCAGCTTCACCTGGGTGTCGTTGAGCGCACAGTTCGAGGGTCTGGGCGGTGCGATTCTGGTGATGAGCCTGTCGAAATACCCGCTGATTTTCTTGCCTGTCGCAGCGACCCTGCGCAATCTCGATCCATCCCTTGAAGAATCCGCCCGCACCCTGGGCCAGAACCGTTGGGGGGTGTTTTTTCGCATCACCCTCCCCCTGCTCTGGCCATCGCTGCTGGCCGGCTCGTTGCTGATCGCCTTGCACATGCTGGTGGAGTTCGGCGCGCTGTCGATCATTGGTCTGCAAACCTTCACCACGGCGATCTATCAGCAGTTCGAACTGGAGTTCAGCAACGCTAATGCGGCGATGCTTTCGGCGGTATTGCTAGCACTGTGCCTGGTGCTGTTATGGCTGGAACTGCGCGTGCGCGGCAAGGGCCGACACGTACGCACGGGCCAGGGCGCGGCACGTCAGGCCGAACAAGTCAGGCTCGGATCCTGGGCCGCTGTCGGTCAGGTGTATTGCCTGACGCTGGCGATTATCGGCAGCGGGATTCCACTGGGCATGTTGGCGTATTGGCTGGCCGTCGGGTCATCGGCGGCATTCCCGGTCGCGGCAATTACCGAGGCGCTGCTGTCGTCGCTGGCGTTGTCACTGGGTGGCGCAGCGCTGTGCCTGCTGCTGGCGGTGCCGGTTGGCCTGCTGGTGGTGCGTTACAAAGGTCAACTGGCGATCTGGGCCGAGCGCCTGCCGTATCTGTTGCATGCACTGCCAGGTCTGGTGATCGCTCTGACGCTGGTGTATTTCGCCCTGCATTACGTTCCGGCGCTGTACCAGACATCTGGTTTGCTGCTGATCGCTTATGCGCTGCTGTTTCTGCCGTTGGCTCAGGCACCGATTCGCACCGCCCTGAACAAGGCTGCGCCGCAACTCGAAGAAGCCGCGCGCACTTTGGGCGCATCGTCGTTCACGGCGTTTTGTCGGGTGACGCTGCCGATCATTTTCCCGGCATTGGGCGCGGCGTTTGCGTTGGTTTTTCTGGATGCGATGAAGGAATTGACGGCGACCTTGCTGTTGAGTCCGACCGGACTCAACACCTTGGCGACCGAAGTCTGGGCGCATACCGCGAATGTCGAGTTTGCAGCGGCGGCACCTTATGCGGCGCTGTTGATATTGGTTTCGGGGTTGCCCGTCTATCTGCTGACTACGCGGATGTATTTGAGCCGCTGACAAAGCAAAAAGATCGCAGCCTTCGGCAGCTCCTACAGGGGATTTTGCGTTTCCCTGCAGGAGCTGCCGAAGGCTGCGATCTTTTGGTCTTCAGGCCCGGAACTGCCCCAGGCTCGCCTTAAGCTGCGCAGCCAAGCCATCCAGGACCTTGCCACTGGCCGTGGTTTCCACCACAGCCTGAGCCGCTTTTTCAGCCTGCACATGAATCGTCTCGACGCGCCCACGTACCGCTTGCGCACCCGCAGCCTGATGCGCCGCCGCCTGCGTTGCCAGACCAATCGCCGCGTGCACCTGCTCGACCGAAGCTTGCACCGACTGCTGCAGCCGCGCACTGTCGCGCAGCACCAGCAAACCTTCACTGGCCTGACGCCCGGCCTGGCCAATCGCCTCGACCGCCTCCCGCGCGCCCTGCTGCAATGCGACGATGTGTGCCTGGATGTCGCCGGTAGAGCTTTGTGTCTTGCTCGCCAGCGCCCGGACTTCGTCTGCCACAACAGCGAAACCTCGTCCGGTTTCGCCAGCCCGCGCTGCTTCGATCGCAGCGTTCAATGCCAGCAGGTTGGTCTGCTCGGCGATCCCGTGGATGACCGTCAGTACTACTTCAATCTGTTCACTCTGCTGCGCGAGCCGCTCGATGACTTTCGCCCCCGTGTCGACCTGCCCCGCCAGCGCCTCGATCAGACTGCCGACCTTGGCCGACGTGCGAGTGTTCTCATCAGTGGCCTGACGAATATCAACCACCTGCTTCAACGCTGCCTGCATCGCGTGGCTTTCCGATTGGGCCTCGTCCGCCATTTGCGAAAGCGCCCGCAGACTTTCCGCGACTTCGTCACGCTGCATCCCGGCCGCCGCATCGGCACCGGCATTGCGCAGCGTCATCGCGCCAATTTCCACGCCTGTACGCTGGGCCACATCACCCGCCTCACGCACGATCGGCTGCAACTTGTCGACAAAGCGGTTCACCGCTGCTGCCATGTCGCCGATCTCGTCCTTACTGTTGATCTGCACGCGCTTGGTCAGGTCGCCCTCGCCCGCCGCCAAGTCGTCCATCGCTGCATTGAGCATTTTCAAGCGGTTGACCACGCGATGGCCGAGCACCACGGCCAGCAGCAACAGCACGCCGCAGCCGACTAGAGCGAGGCCCATACCGATGCGCCAACGCAAGGTCGCGGCAGCGTCCTGCACAGTGCTCGCCGTATTGGATTTCATCTCGGCTGCGGTGGATTGTGCCGATTGCAGACGCGCGCGCATCGCTGTGGCGCTGTCGGCTGCGGCGCCTTTGAGGCTGTCGCCGACCAGTTGATCGCTGCTCGCGATCAATGCCGAGAAGCGTTTGTCGAGCGCAGCCAGATCGGTCTCTACCGAGGCCGTGGAGACGCCCATCAGCACCTTGCCGATTTCAACGCCGTTTGGGCTGATCGACGCTTCGAGGTAATAAACCGACGGATCGTTCTTTGCCGCATCCAGCACTTTATCCAGCGCACGTTCGCCCTGGCCCTTCTCCAGCAAGGCCTTGTTGATCGGATTTTCGCGATTGAGGTAACGGGTCAAATGTTGGCCAGTAGCGTCGTCGTAGACCACGAACAGCACATTGGGATTGCGCTGGGCGCGCCGGGCAAACTCGGACAGTGTCGGCACGTCGCTGTCCCACATGGCGCGGGGTGCGACCGAAGCCAGCAATTGGGCCATGTCATTGGCCGAATCCTTCAAATCCTTTTCCAGCGTCGCACGCAATTGCGCCTGTTCGTCCTTCAGGCGCGAAGACAAACCAGCGGTAAGACGCTGACGGGTACTGGCGGACAAGGCGTCGAGACTCGACGTAACTTCACGCCCGGCCTGCTCCAGCTCCCCGGAGAGTTTCTGGCTGTCGGCACCGAGGCGCACCGCCAGATCAGCTTCCAGTGCCGTGACCGTGCTCCGCGTCAGGGCAACGGCCACCAACACCTGCACCAAAAGGGCGATACCAAGGGTAACGAACACGGGCCGCAACAGACGGCTTTGTAACAGTGAGAGAACGGCTGACACTATGAATCCCTCTACTTCTGACGCCATTAAATTGATGGCACTCTTGTAGGAAGATTCACAGCAAAGGTCATGCCGTCCTACAGGCATAAACGACAAAGGCCCCGATTAAGGGGCCTTTGTTTTTTACATCAACGACTTATCAAGCAAACGGATGACGCAGAACGATGGTTTCGTTGCGATCCGGGCCCGTCGAAATAATGTCGATCGGCGCGCCGATCAACTCTTCAACACGCTTGATGTAGGCACGAGCGTTAGCTGGCAGCTCTTCCAGGGTTTTGGCACCCACGGTCGATTCGGTCCAGCCCGGCACTTCTTCGTACACAGGCTGGAGGCCCACGTAGCTGTCAGCGTCAGTTGGAGCAACGTCCTTGCCTTCGGCGTCTTTGTAGCCGACGCAGATGTTGATGGTTTGCAGGCCGTCGAGCACGTCCAGCTTGGTCAGGCAGATACCCGAGATGCTGTTCACATCGATAGCGCGACGCAGGATAACGGCGTCGAACCAGCCGCAACGACGGGCACGGCCGGTGGTAGCGCCAAACTCGTGACCTTGCTTGGCCAGGTGCGCACCCACGTCGTCAAACAGCTCAGTCGGGAACGGGCCCGAACCTACGCGAGTGGTGTAAGCCTTGGTGATGCCCAGGATGTAGTCCAGGAACATCGGGCCAACGCCCGAACCGGTCGCCACGCCACCCGCGGTGGTGTTGGAGCTGGTCACGTACGGATAGGTACCGTGGTCGATATCGAGCAACGAACCCTGAGCACCTTCGAACATGATGTCTTTGCCGGCGCGACGCAGGTCGTGCAGCTCGGCCGTCACGTCCAGCATCAGCGGCTTGAGCAGTTCTGCGTATTCCTTGCACTCGGCGAGGGTTTTTTCGAACTCGATGGCCGGCTCTTTGTAGTAACCAACCAGCATGAAGTTGTGGTAATCCACCAGTTCACGCAGCTTGTCTTCAAAGCGCGGCATGTTGAGCAGGTCGCCAACACGCAGGCCACGACGGGCAACCTTGTCTTCATAAGCCGGGCCAATGCCGCGACCGGTAGTACCGATCTTCAGCTCGCCACGGGCCTTTTCACGAGCCTGGTCCAGCGCTACGTGGAAGGACAGGATCAGCGGGCAGGACGGGCTGATACGCAGGCGCTCGCGCACCGGTACGCCTTTCTCTTCCAGCTTGGTGATCTCGCGCAGCAAGGCGTCAGGTGCAACCACTACGCCGTTGCCGATCAGGCACTGCACGCCTTCGCGCAGCACGCCCGACGGAATCAGGTGCAAGACAGTTTTTTCGCCGTCGATCACCAAGGTGTGACCAGCGTTGTGGCCACCCTGGTAGCGCACTACGGCGGCAGCATGTTCGGTCAGCAGATCAACGATCTTGCCTTTGCCCTCATCACCCCATTGGGTGCCCAGGACTACGACATTCTTACCCATAACACTTGTCCTCATTCGCGCAAACTTGGTGCCGGCGATGGCCGGCAGGAAAACTCAAGAAGCCAGTGGCGATACTTGCCAAAGCCCGTTCTGCTGAATCAATTGCCGGTCGCAGTCCGCATCACGGGCGGCGGCCAAAGGTTGTCCAGGCAATGCCTGAACGACACGCTGACCCTCACTGCGCAACTGACAAACCTGCTGCCAGAGTGCTGCATCCGTACTGTCAGGCATCCAGATACCGCCAGACGGTAGCTCGATCTCAGCACGCCCCAGGGTCACCAGGGTTTTCAAATCGGTGGAAAAGCCAGTCGCCGGACGGGCGCGACCGAAGTCGGCACCGATGTCGTCGTAACGGCCGCCCTGAGCGATGGACTGGCCAACGCCCGGTACGAACACCGCGAACACCACACCGGTGTGGTAGTGATAACCGCGCAACTCGCCCAGATCAAAGTACAGCGGCAGCTCCGGGAAGCGTGCCGACAGGCGCTCGGCTATCGCCAGCAAATCTTCCAGTGCATCCAGCACCGGCGCCGGCGCATTGGCCAGACGCTCGCGGGCAGCGCTCAACACTTCACGGCCGCCGCACAAGTCAACCAGCGCACGGAGCATGCCGGACAGATCGGCCGGCAAGCCTTCGGTCAAGGTAATGACCTCGTCGATGGCCTTGCGTTGCAACGCATCGAACAACTGCTGTTCGACTTCACCGGACAGGCCGGCGGCGCGCGCCAGACCACGGTAGATCCCCACGTGACCGAGATCCATGTGCACGTCCGGCACATCGGCCAGTTGCAGCATGGCCAGCATCAGGCTGATCACTTCAACGTCGCTGCTCGGGCTGGCATCGCCGTACAACTCGGCGCCTAACTGGATCGGACTGCGCGACGACGACAATGCACGCGGTTGGGCGTGCAATACGCTGCCGGCGTAGCACAGACGGCTCGGGCCCTCGCGACGCAGGGTGTGCGCATCGATGCGCGCCACTTGCGGCGTGATGTCGGCACGGAAACCCATCTGCCGCCCCGACTGCGGGTCGATGACCTTGAAGGTACGCAGATCGAGGTCCGAGCCTGCGCCGGTCAGCAGGGATTCCAGGTACTCGATATGGGGAGTCACGACAAACTCGTAACCCCAGCTCTGGAACAGATCCAACACCTGACGACGCGCGACTTCAATGCGCGCAGCTTCTGGTGGCAGTACTTCTTCGATGCCATCTGGCAGCAGCCAGCGGTCTACCGTTGCCATTACGCCATTCCCCTTTGATCCGGGCGGCCAGCACTAGGGCGAGCCTTGAGTGAAGCAGAAAATGACCGGTCCGTTCAAAACGCACGCGCATGAACGACGCAGCGAAAGGCCTTTAACCGGCTTCGCCCATCACTTTCCTCGAAAAACTGTCGAGCCATTCAACCCGATGTTCTGCAGTAACAACAGCAATCAAACGTGCAGACGCAAAAAAGCCGGGAATTTCCCGGCTGCCGCATCATACACACGTTTTCCCAAAGGATCACCCCGCCCGAGGTTTTAGCCGCCGGGCGGAATGATTCAGGTCAACGCCGTATCAAGGCTTGGACTTTTCCAGGTAACGGAAGAAGTCGCTGCTTGGGTCGAGGACCAAGACGTCGGATTTGTTCGCGAAGCTTTCACGGTAGGCGCGCAGGCTACGGTAGAAACCGTAGAACTCCTGATCCTGACCGTAGGCCTTGGAGTAGATCGCAGCGGCCTGGGCATCACCATCACCGCGAACCTCTTCAGATTCACGATAGGCTTCAGCCAGCAGCACGCGGCGTTGACGATCGGCGTCGGCACGGATGCCTTCAGCCAGTTCGTTACCCTTGGCGCGGTGCTCGCGAGCTTCACGCTCACGCTCGGTGCTCATACGTTCGAACACACTGCGGTTCACTTCTTTGGGCAGGTCGATGGCCTTGACCCGGACATCGACGACTTCGATACCCAACTCTTTTTCCGCCATCTTGTTCAGCGACGCGGTGATGTCAGCCATCAGCGCATCACGCTCGCCCGACACGACTTCGTGCAGGGTGCGCTTACCGAACTGGTCACGCAGACCGGATTCCAGTCGACGGGAAAGACGCTCGTCGGCGATCTGCTTGAGGCCGGAAGTTGCGGTGTAGAAGCGCTCGGCATCTTTCACGCGCCACTTGGCGTAGGCATCGACCATCACGGCTTTCTTTTCCAGGGTCAGGAAGCGCTGCGTCGGTGCATCCAGCGTCAGCAGGCGAGCGTCGAACTTGCGCACCTGGTTGACGTAAGGCACTTTCACATGCAGACCCGGCTGGACATCGGCCTGAACCACACGACCGAATTGCAGCAACACCGCACGCTCGGTCTGAGCCACGATGTAGAAGCAGTTCCAGCCAACCAGTACGACAACGACGCCAACGATCAGGGCGATCAGCGATTTATTGCTCATCAGCGGGTCTCCCTTGTGCGCGACTGCGGCACGTCAGTGACATGCGGCGTGACGTCCGTGTTGCTGCTGGCGGCGGCCGAACCGGTTACCGGTGCGCTGCCCGAACTGTTCTGGATCATTTTGTCCAACGGCAGGTAAAGCAGATTGCTCTGGCCGTCCTTGTTGCCGGTCACGAGTACCTTGCTGGTGTTGCTGAAGACTTCCTGCATGGTGTCCAGGTACAGACGCTGGCGGGTGACTTCAGGCGCCTTGCGATACTCGGCGACCAGTTTGGTGAAGCGATCCGCCTCACCCTTGGCGCGCGAGACCGTTTCGTCGCGGTAACCGTTGGCATCCTCGAGGATACGCTGGGCCTGACCACGAGCTTCCGGCACCACGCCGTTGGCGTAGGTTTCTGCCTGGTTGCGCGAACGCTGCTCGTCTTCACGGGCACGGATCACGTCATCAAAGGCTTCCTGTACTTCACGCGGTGCAGCGGCGCTCTGTACGTTGACCTGAGTAACGGTGATACCGGTGCGATAGGTATCGAGGAAACGCTGGAGACGCTCCTTGATTTCGCTGGCCATCAACTCACGACCTTCGGTCAGCACCTGATCCATCGCGGTGGAACCCACCACGTGACGCAGCGCACTTTCGGTCGCGTGCTGCAGGCTGATTTCCGGCTGGTCGACGTTCAGCACGAAGTCCTGCAGGTTGCTGATCTTGTACTGCACGGTCAGCGGCACTTCGACGATGTTCTCGTCTTCGGTCAGCATCTGGCCCTGCTTGGTGTAGGCACGCTCACGCGTGACGTTCTCCATGTACTTTTTATCGATCGGCGGGAAGTAGATGTTCAGACCCGGGCCGACGGTTTCGTAGTATTTGCCGAAGCGCAGCACTACGGCTTGCTCCTGCTCGTCCACTACATAAACCGCGCTGTACAGCCAGACAGCCGCCAGCACAACGAGGGCGATACCGATCAGACCGCCGAAGCCGCCACCGCTCTTGCCCGAACCACCGCCGTCATCACCACCGCGTTTCTTGCCACCACCGAACAAACCGTTCAGGCTTTCCTGCAGCTTTCGGAAGGCCTCGTCGAGATCTGGTGGCCCCTTGCGGTCGCCGTTATTGCGGCGCTTGCCACCCCAAGGATCCTGATTATTCGAGTTGCCACCCGGCTCATTCCAAGCCATAGCGCTCTCCATCTGATAAAGCAAAGACGCACCCACGGCGCGCCGACCAATGCTACAGAATGCCTGACGTTGCGGCACAACCGCTTTGTCAGGCTTTTATTGCAAAGTGTGTTGCTCGATGAATTCCATCGGCTGCAATCCTTCGCGGCTTACCAGTCGATTCAACTCGACCCGGGGCAAACGAACGGCCAGCAGGCTGATGCCTTCTTCGTCGTGCTCTTCTTTTTGCACCGCACCGAGTTCGAAAAACTGCGCACGCAGTCGAGCGAATTGTTGCGGCAAGCGCAATGTACCCACAAACAAATCACCGCCCAGCAACTCGGAAATGGCTTGTTCAAGTAATTCCAGACCACTGCCATCACGCGCCGACAACCATACCCGTTGCGGCTTGCCATCGGCATCGCGCTGGATTTGTGGCTCAACACCTTCAAGCAAATCGAGTTTGTTATAGACCTCGAGGATCGGCAAGTCCTGGGCGCCAATCTCGCCCAGCACCACCATCACCTGCTCGATCTGCAACATGCGATCCGGTTCGGCTGCGTCGATAACGTGCAACAGCAGGTCGGAGTTGCTCGACTCTTCGAGCGTAGACCGAAAAGCCTCGACCAGCTTGTGTGGCAAGTGACGAATGAAACCAACCGTGTCGGCCAGAACAATCGGCCCCAGGTCGTCCAGTTCCAGACGGCGCAAGGTCGGGTCCAGCGTGGCGAACAATTGATCAGCCGCGTACACGTCGGATTTGGTCACGTTATTGAAGAGCGTGGATTTACCGGCGTTGGTATAGCCCACCAGAGACACGGTAGGAATATCCGCACGCGAACGGCCGCGCCGCGACTGCTCACGCTGGCTGCGCACTTTTTCCAGCCGGCCCTTGATCTGACGCAGGCGAACCCGCAACAGACGACGGTCGGTTTCAAGCTGGGTTTCACCCGGACCGCGCATGCCGATACCGCCACCCTGACGCTCAAGGTGAGTCCAGCCACGAACCAGCCGCGTGCTCATGTGGTCAAGCTGGGCCAGTTCAACCTGGAGCTTGCCTTCATGGGTTCGGGCGCGCTGGGCGAAAATATCGAGAATCAGACCGGTACGGTCGATCACGCGACACTCGAAAACACGTTCGAGGTTACGTTCCTGACTGGGCGTGAGGATGTGATTGAAAATCACCAGATCGGCCTTTTCGGCATGGACCAGATCGCGCAGTTCCTCGACCTTGCCGCTGCCAATCAGGAATTTGGCAGTTGGCCGATGACGCGGCACGTTAAAAAACGCAACGGTCTCGGCGCCTGCCGAATTAGCCAGTTCCTGAAACTCCTGCGGATCTTCGCGCGCCTCAGGGTCCTGTCCATCCAAGTGAACGAGGATTACTCGCTCACCACCACCGTGGCGCTCAAAGAACAAAGGAGACTCCTATCAGGCGTTACCTGGCTCAGCGTCACCTGCTTCGGATTCGGTTGCGCTAGGCAGACGAATTGGACGAACCGGCACGACTGTCGAGATAGCGTGTTTGTAAACCATTTGGCTCACGGTGTTTTTCAGCAGGATCACGAACTGGTCGAACGACTCGATCGTGCCTTGCAGTTTGATACCGTTGACCAGGTAGATGGAAACCCCAACTTTCTCTTTACGTAAAGTATTCAGGTAAGGGTCTTGTAGCGAATGCCCTTTTGACATGTGCCGCACTCCTTTAAGGATTCAATAATAAAAATAGGTAATTCAGATGGCTTTGGCCGTCACACCCCCAAGGATAGACGGCAATTGCAAGGACTCAGCTCAATATGGAGATGGTCCCAAGGTATTTCAAGGCGCGCGGCAGATTGTCGCAATCAAGGCTGTCGAGCCAGTGCAGATCTTCCCAACTGCGCAGCCAGGTGAACTGGCGCTTGGCCAACTGGCGCGTGGCGATGATGCCGCGCTCCTGCATTTCAGCCAATGTCAGCTTGCCATCCAGGTAGTCCCAGACTTGGCGGTAGCCTACCGCACGTATAGACGGCAACCCCGAATGCAGGTCACTTCTTTTACGCAGGGCTACGACCTCGTCGATGAATCCCTGTTCCAACATATTTGTGAATCTTTGTTTAATGCGCTCGTGCAGTACCTGACGATTCGCCGGAGCAATGGCCAAGTTCGCGACAGTATAGGGCAATTGTTGAAGTCCCGAAGCGGCTGCTTCAGTACTTTGCGCAGATTGTTGCTCACGTAGCGCAGTCATGCTCTGACCACTGACCCGATAGACTTCCAGCGCGCGACTCAAGCGCTGTGGATCGTTCGGATGAATCCGCGCAGCGGACACCGGGTCGATCACCGCCAATTGATCGTGCAGGGCTTGCCAGCCAAGGCGTGCAGCCTCTTCTTCGATCTGCGCGCGCACCTCGGGATCGGCCGCTGGCATATCCGCCAGACCTTCGATCAAAGCCTTGTAATAGAGCATTGTGCCGCCGACCAGCAGCGGAATTTTTCCGCGCGCGGTGATTTCAGCCATGGCTTGCAAGGCATCGCGACGAAAATCCGCAGCCGAATAGGCTTCAACCGGATCGAGAATGTCGATCAGACGGTGAGGATATTCAGCCAGAAGCTCTTTTGAGGGCTTGGCGGTGCCGATGTCCATGCCGCGAAAGACCAGCGCCGAATCGACACTGATCAGCTCGCACGGCAGCACTTTGGTCAACTCGATGGCCAGATCTGTCTTGCCCGCAGCGGTCGGGCCCATCAGGAAAATCGCTGGAGGAAGCTGGCTCATCAACGACCGCGCAAAAACAGTTTGTCCAGATCGTCCAGGCCCAATTGGGTCCAGGTCGGTCGGCCATGGTTGCATTGACCGCTGCGCTCGGTGTTTTCCATGTCACGCAGCAGGCCGTTCATTTCCGGCAGGGCCAGGCGCCGGTTGGCGCGGATTGCGCCGTGGCAGGCCATGGTGCCGAGCAGTTCGTTCAGGTGTGCCTGAATCCGGTCGCTGGTGCCATATTCCATCAAATCCGACAGCACGTCGCCGACCAAACGGTTGGCTTCGGCTTGCTTGAGCAGTGCTGGAATCTGGCGGATCGCCAATGTTTCCGGGCCCAGACGCTGCAATTCAAAGCCCAGTCGCTGGAACCACGCGGCATGCTCTTCGGCGCAATCGGCCTCACGCTGACTGACCGCCAGCGATTCCGGCACCAGCAACGGTTGGCCGCTGAGGCCTTCGCTGGCCATAGCGATCTTCAGGCGCTCGTACATGATCCGCTCGTGGGCAGCATGCATGTCCACCAGCACCAGGCCTTGGGCGTTCTCGGACAAGATGTAGATGCCTTTCAACTGCGCCAATGCGTAGCCGAGCGGCGGAATGTCTTCCTGACCAGCCGGCAATGCATTGGCATTGGCTTCTGGCAACGGCGCGAAAAACTCGCGGTAGGCAGCCTGAGCCTCAGCGGCCGGCGGCACGGCGGATTGCGGACGCGGCGTGTATTGATACTGGTAAGCGCCGCCAGCGCTGGCGCCCGACGACGTGTTGAACGCCGGTTGTGCCTGCGGTTGCTCCAGCAGCGCATTGGCCGCCAGACGCATTTCGCCCTGCGGCCCGAATTCGCCGGCATCAAGCCCTGTCGGACGGACGACGGCAGTGGTGACCGAACCGGCAAGCTGATCTTCCGGGCGCACATCGCCCAACGCACGGTGCAGCGTGCCGTAAAGGAAGTCATGCACCATGCGCCCGTCACGGAAGCGCACTTCGTGTTTGGTCGGGTGAACGTTAACGTCCACCGCCGCCGGATCAACCTCGAAAAACAGCGCAAACGTTGGGTGACGACCGTTGAACAGCACGTCGCGATACGCCTGGCGCACCGCATGGGCCACCAGTTTGTCGCGCACCGCACGGCCATTCACAAAGAAGTACTGCAAGTCCGCCTGACTGCGGTTGAAAGTAGGCAACCCGACCCAACCCCACAGGTGCAAGCCATTGCGTTCGATCTCGATCGGCAGCGCCTGCTCAAGAAAACCCGAGCCGCAGATCGCCGCCACACGCCGGGCGCGGGCCGCATCATCGTGGGCTTCGTGCAGGCTGAGGATGGTCTTGCCGTTGTGGCGCAGATGGAAAGCCACGTCGAAACGCGCCAGTGCCAGACGTTTGATCACTTCTTGCAGGTGATCGAATTCGGTTTTTTCAGTCTTGAGGAATTTGCGTCGTGCCGGCGTATTGAAGAACAAGTCACGCACTTCCACCGAAGTGCCCACCGGATGCGCGGCCGGCTGAACACGCGGCGCCATGTCGCGACCTTCGGTTTCAACCTGCCAGGCCTGATCGGCATCGCGGGTACGCGAAGTCAGGGTCAGGCGCGCCACGGAACTGATCGATGCCAAGGCTTCACCGCGAAAGCCCAGGCTCATCACCTGCTCAAGATCTTCCAGATTACGAATCTTGCTGGTGGCGTGGCGGGCCAGCGCCAGCGGCAGGTCGTCGGCGGAGATGCCGCTGCCGTCGTCGCGAACCCGCAACAGCTTTACGCCGCCCTGCTCGACATCGACGTCGATGCGTTTCGCTCCGGAGTCGAGGCTGTTTTCCAGCAATTCCTTGATCACTGACGCCGGGCGCTCGACCACTTCACCGGCGGCGATCTGGTTCGCCAGCCGTGGGCTGAGCAGTTCGATGCGGGCCATATTCAAGACCTGATTCATTCCTTGGACGCCAGTTCGGTGCCAGGAATGGTCAGGTGCTGACCGGCCTTCAGGTCATCGCTTTTCAGATTGTTGGCGCTGCGCAACGTCGCAGGCGAGACCTGATAACGCACGGCGATCATCGCCAGGGTTTCCCCGGGGTTCACCCGGTGATCACGCGGGCCTTGAGCAATCTTGCCGGAATCGCGCAGCCAGGCGATGTAAGTCCCCGGTGGCGGATTCTGCTGGAAGAACTGCCGTACGCCGCTGCTGATCGAACGCGCCAGCGCTTGCTGGTGGCTCGACGCCGAGAGTTTGTTTGCTTCGTTGGCGTTGGAGATAAACCCGGTTTCAACCAGGATCGACGGAATGTCCGGCGACTTCAGCACCATGAACCCGGCTTGCTCAACACGCTGTTTGTGCAGCGGCGTAACCCGGCCGATGTTGGTCAGGACTTTCTGGCCGACGTTGAGGCTTGAGGTCAACGAGGCAGTCATCGACAGATCGAGCAATACGCCTGCGAGCATACGATCCTTGTCGTCGAGGCTGACGTTGCCAGCACCGCCGATCAGGTCGGAACGGTTTTCACTGTCGGCCAGCCAACGAGCGGTCTCGGAGGTCGCGCCGCGATCAGACAGGGCAAATACCGAAGCACCGAAGGCCGCCGCTGACGGTGCAGCATCGGCGTGGATCGAGACGAACAGGTCGGCGCCCTTCTTGCGGGCAATTTCGGTACGGCCGCGCAACGGGATGAAGTAGTCGCCAGTACGGGTCAGTTCGGCGCGGAAGCCTTTCATGCCATTGACCTGACGCTGCAATTCACGGGCGATCTGCAGCACCACGTCTTTCTCACGCTGCCCGCGCGAGCCGGACGCACCCGGGTCTTCGCCACCGTGGCCGGCGTCAATCACCACAATAATGTCGCGCTTGCCGGCCGGGGCTGGCGGCAGCTTGATTGTCGGTTCGGTCGGGGTGACCGGCACGGCCGGTACCGTCGCAACCCGCGGCGTTGGCGCAGGTGGTGGTGCGGCATCGGCCGGGTTGTCGAACAGATCGACCACAAGACGGTTGCCGTATTGCGCGTTCGGCGCCAGCGAGAAGCTTTTCGGCGTGACGGCTTTTTTCAGGTCGATGACCACCCGCAGGTCGGTCGGCGTGCGCTGAGCCGAGCGCATCGCGGTGATCGGCGTGTTGGCGGTCTGCACATTCAATGGCGCTCCGAGGGTGGCGCCATTGATGTCGATCACCAGTCGATCCGGTGAAGTCAGGGTGAACACGCTGTGCTGCACCGGGCCGCTCAGGTCGAAGACCAGTCGCGTGTTGTCCGGCGCCCGCCACAGGCGCACGCTGTTGACCTTTGAATCGGCCACAGCGTTGACGGTTACTGCCATCAACAACAGTCCAACGGCAGCCACCAACGCGCGAAAGCGCATACCTAACCCCATCATTTAATTGGTTTCCAATGCCAAAGCGGCACACCAGGCCTCGCCACGCGGGCCCTGGGATAAAATTTTCAGCGAACGACCGCTGTCTTGCGGGCTAATGGTAATGGTCAGGTCAGGCTTTGGCAAAAAGCCTGCACCTTTATCGGGCCACTCGATCAGGCACAGGGCATCGTCTTCGAAGTAGTCGCGGATGCCGAGAAACTCCAGTTCTTCCGGATCGACCAGGCGATACAGGTCGAAGTGGAACGCGCGGATGTCACCGATCTCGTAGGGCTCGACCAACGTGAAGGTCGGACTTTTTACCGAGCCGACATGCCCCAGACCCCGAATGATGCCCCGCGACAGGGTGGTTTTGCCCATGCCGAGATTGCCTTCGAGAAAAATCAGGCCATGGCCCTGGGTAACGCGGGCGATGCGTGCGCCAAAGTCGCTCATGGCCTGTTCATCGGCCAGGTACAGGGTTACTTCAGACACGGTGCATGCTCCTCCAACAACTGACGAATGGCTGGAATCAAATCACTGGCCGCCAGCCCACGGCCGAATTTCCCTTGTTGCATTCCGGCATTGGCATGCAGCCAGACCGCCAGGCACGCGGCATCGAAACCGTCCATGCCTTGCGCCAGCAGTGCGCCGGTCGAACCGGCCAGCACATCGCCGAGCCCGGCGGTGGCCATGGCCGGATGGCCCTGATGACACAACGCCAGACGCCCGTCGGGATGGGCGATCAGGCTACCGGCGCCTTTGAGCACAACCACCGCTGTATATTTTTTGCTCAACGCCAGCGCTGCCGCCAGACGATCGGCCTGTACTTCAGCTGTGCTGATCCCCAGCAGACGCGCCGCTTCACCCGGATGCGGAGTGATCACACAATCCTTTGGCAGACTGACACAACCGCTGGCCAGCAGGTTCAATGCATCGGCGTCCCAAACTTGCGGTAGTGCTGCGTTGGCGGCGGCGGACAACAACGCCCGCCCCCAACCTGCTTGCCCGAGACCCGGTCCGACCACCAGCACGGAAACCTTTTCCAGCAAGCCCATCAGTTGATTGGCCGAAGAAACGCCGAGCGCCATGACTTCCGGAATCCGCGTCAGCGCTGCTGGCACATGCTCCGGGCGCGTCGCCAGCGAAACCATGCCCGCACCGCTGCGCAAGGCGCTTTCGCTGCTGAGCAAGATCGCCCCGCCAAAACCTTGATCGCCGCCGATCAACAGCACGTGTCCGAAACGGCCCTTGTGCGCCGTCGGTGCACGGGGCGTCAGACGCGGCAGATTAGCCGCGTTGAGGCGTCGGGCACGAACGCAAATGTCACGACAGGTTTCGGCTGCGGCTTGCAAATCGTTAAACACCAGATGACCGGTGTAGTCCGCCGCGTCGCCGGTGAACAGGCCGATTTTCAAACCAATGAAGGTGACCGTGAGATCGGCACGAACCGCTACGCCGAGCACATGCCCGGTATCGGCGGACAATCCGGAAGGAATATCCACCGCCGTGACTGGCAAGCCGCTGGCGTTGATTGTCTTGATTGCATCGAGATAAGGCTCGCGCACTTCGCCGGTGAGGCCAGTACCGAGCAAGGCATCGACGATGACGCCGCGCAGTTCGCTTTGCACTGTCCAGCCCTGCACGCTGACGCCTTCAGCCAACGCCTGGGCATGAGCAAGCGCAGCATCACCCTGCAAACGCTGCGGATCACCGACCGCCAACACCCGCACTGACCACCCGGCCCGCTGCGCCAGCACAGCGATCAAATAACCATCGCCCGCATTGTTGCCGTGCCCAGCAAGCACAGTCATTTCATCGGCTGATGGCCACTGCCGCACCAGTGCCCGCCAGGTCGCATGGGCGGCGCGTTGCATCAATTCAAAGCCCGGCGTGCCGGCGGCAATCAGCCGTGCGTCGATCTCACGCACCTGCGCAGCGCCATACAGCGCGTCGGGTAATTCATCTTTCGTGTGCGGCATGCGTCTTCGGGCTCCGATGTCTGGCAGAATTATACGCACCTCAGCTCCGGTTTCTCTCGCCTCATGTCCGCCATCACCACAGACCTGCCCGCCCTAGCCCAATCGATCAAGGATTGGGGCCGCGAGCTGGGCTTTCAGCAAGTCGGCATCAGCGGCCTCGATCTGGCCGAGCATGAGCAGCACCTTGAGCGCTGGCTCGAAGCCGGCTACCACGGCGAAATGGATTACATGGGCGCCCACGGCAGCAAACGTTCGCATCCCGAGGAGCTGGTGCCTGGCACTTTGCGCGTGGTTTCCCTGCGCATGGACTACTTGCCGGGCGACACCGAAATGGCCAAACGACTGGCCGAACCGGAAAAAGCTTACGTGTCGCGTTATGCCTTGGGCCGCGATTACCACAAATTGATCCGTAAACGTGTTCAACAATTGGCCGACAGGATTCAAGCCGAGATCGGTCCGTTCGGTTTCCGCGCCTTCGTCGACAGCGCGCCGGTGCTGGAAAAGGCCATCGCCGAACAGGCTGGGCTGGGCTGGATCGGCAAAAACACGCTGGTGTTGAATCGCAAGGCGGGCAGCTATTTCTTCTTGAGCGAACTGTTTGTTGATCTGCCGCTGCCGGTAGATGAGCCGCACAGCAGCGAACATTGCGGCCGTTGCACCGCTTGCCTCGACATTTGTCCGACCAACGCCTTCGTCGGCCCGTATGTGCTGGACGCCCGGCGTTGCATTTCGTATCTGACCATCGAGCTGAAAACCGCTATCCCTGAAGATTTGCGCCCGCTGATCGGCAACCGCGTGTTCGGCTGCGATGACTGCCAGATCGTCTGCCCGTGGAACCGTTTCGCCAAGCCCTCAGGAGAAGGTGATTTCAAGCCGAGGCATAACCTCGACAATGCCGAACTGGCCGAGCTGTTTTTGTGGGATGAAGAGAAGTTCTTGAGCAGCACCGAAGGCTCGCCATTGCGGCGTGCCGGGTATGAGCGCTGGTTGAGGAATCTGGCAGTGGGGCTGGGGAATGCGCCTTCAACGATTCCGGTGCTGGAAGCGTTGAAGGCGCGACGGGATTATCCGTCGGAGTTGGTTAGAGAGCATGTGGAATGGGCGCTGGAACGGCACTCCAGGCCTTCAAATCCATAAAGGGCCAGCAAAGTACTCAGGCCGTAGGAATGCGCATTGTATCCATATCGTAAGCAGATTCTATCAGTGCATTCGTCTGCCCCGGGGACAAATGCTCGCCCGCGTGCAAGACTTTGCAAACTCTCTGATTACTGTCCTCTAGAAGGTAAATACGCTCCCCACGTCCGGCCGTCTTCGCCATATAAACATGCGATACACTTCTTCCATTGCCGAGTGGTCTCATTTCCCCGTACAGCATCCCATTTAGGTTGGCCGCTTGGCGGGGGGAGTTATTGCCTTCAATGAGCCTGTAGAAATCATAAGCCTTTCTGCTATTACATGGATTTTGGAAAGTGTGTCGCGTGGGCCTGATTAATTGCCAAGGTTCATCCGACTCTTCCACCACGGGCGCCTTGGCTTTTTTGGCCGCTGCCTTGGCCCCTTTTCCTTTGACGAAACCTCGGGCCATCTCTTGGCCTGCTTTTTGGCCTCCTCTGCCACTCAACCCCGGCTTAAAGGCCCCAGCAAGTCTCCTGCCAGCATTAATGGCCGCTTTGGCACCAGCCGCCAGGCCTGTACCGAGCGAAGCCAATCCTAGACCAAAGCTGATCCACCCCAATATCTCGCCTGCTTGAGAACCCGGTGCCAATTCATTGAGCACCTCGCTGGCTATACCCGCCAGTCCAGACGCAACCGCCAACCCCATTGACGCCACTGCCCATGGCGTCGCCGCGCCCATCGTCAATACGCTGGCAACAACCCCGAGAATACTGAGCCCGATTCCCAGGACTGATTGCCAGGAGATATGCCCGGTTGGGTCGACACGATTGACAGGGTCGCCCAAGCAATAGCTATAGGTATTCAATCCGCCCGCGCCGAACGGACTCATGCTGTCGGGGGCGAGAAAACGCATCAGTGTCGGACTATAGGCCCTGTAACCATTCCCCAGCAGATACAGCCCGGTAACCGGATCGAGCTGCTCGCCGTTGAACCCCGCGAGGCTGAACAATCCGCCTTCGGCAGGACGGTGCCCATAAGGGCTGTAGGCGCAATCGGTGAGCTGTTCCTTGCCCAGCGTTGCCAGCACGCTTTGCTGCTGATCGGTGCCAAATAGCTGGGCGCCGGCGTTCAAACCTAGCTGCTGTTGCCCCACAAGCGCTCCACCGTGACGTACAACACTGTATGAATTTTCACCACTCACCTCATTGGCGACCCGGCCTGCGTAGTAGTAACGCTGCGCAGTTGCCTTTTCGGGTTGCGACAGTTCAACCAGATCGTCGAAACCGTCGTAATGGTAGCCACGAATGACTGATCCCCCAGCGCCGGACAATTGCTCTAGACGTCCGAATGCGTCATAGGCCAGCGTTCGCGCCTGGTCGTCCTTGATCATCCTGCCGTTGGCGTCGTACTCCAGCGTCACTGCCGACGGATAATCGACATGGGAATGCTTGACTGCGCTGAGCTGTACAGGATCAGGATTGTCATAACTGAAGGTGGTCAGATTCACGCCCAGCGGGAACTTCGTCTGCACGGTTAGGATGTTGTCCAGCGCGTCGAAAGTGAACGTCTGCTGGACAATTTCCTTGCCATACGGATCGCGGGGCTTTTGGGTGCCGGCACAGTCGTACTTGATCAGACGCCCGCGCACATCGTATGTGAATTGCTCATCACGCAAAATTTGCGTGCCACGCCTGGAAACCTTCTGCGCCAGTTTGCCAGCAAGCGTATAAGTCGATTCCAGCGTCTGGTCAGGCTGACCCTGAATCTCGAATGTACGGCGGGTTTCACGACCGATATCGTCGTAGACAAACCGGGTGACCATTTGACGCTTGATTGACGTTTCTTCGGTTTTCGTCCAGTCCAGCTTCCCCGTCCGGGTGTTGTAGTGGAACTCGGTTTTCAGCGAGCCCTGCGAAGTGGAGAGCAGGCGGCCGTGCTCATCGTATTCGGATCTGCTTTCGGCTCCGAGCACATCGACATGGGTGATCGTTCGCCCCTGCAGGGAATAGGTACTGGACGTGGCTTTCGTGATAGCGCCGAAGGTCGTCGTTTCGGATTTGAGGCGTCCGGAAGGGTAATAGGTAAAGCTGCGTTCCTTACCGTTTTCAGTACAGGTCAAGGGATTGCCACTGACGGGGTCGTAAGTCATGGTCGTGACTAATGCACCTGCCTTGCGCTCCGTCAGCAAACCGCCCAGATCGCGCAAATAAGTGAATTCGGTTTTTTTGCCATCAGCACTCTTGTGCCACTGTGGCTGAGTGAAGCCCGCTTCATAACCAGCCTCGGACTTTCGTCCGCCCACGGTACTTTGTATTAAACGACTCAAACCGTCATAAGTTTGCTGCCCCAACACTTTGTCATCAACCTTGATGCCGATCGGCAGACCTTCATCGCTATGCTCGGCATAGTCGGTCACGACCGCGCTGGCATCGGGCAGGACAGTGCGGATCATCCGGTCAAAAACGTCGTACTCATATCGAGTCGTATTGCCGACGGGATCTGTCTGGCTGGTTGTGCGCCCGAAGCCGTCATAGGTATAAACGGTTTTGCCGAGGCTCTTGCTCTTCAGGTTGAAGTGCTCGACGCTCAGCGGTTTACCAAAGTCGTTGACTTCAGTCACCGTTTTGCCCATTCCCTCGAGCCAGTTCGTTTGCTGGCGAAGGACCGGATCAGCCACGCTGTGTTCGATGCGCCCATCGGCATGCAGCGTCTTGCTGACCTGGCCCCAGCTATCGTATTCGTAGCAGGTGATGACCGGACAAGGCTTGCCATCGCGCCAATCGGTCAGCGTCGATTTGACTTTATGACCCGCCGAATCATGCATGGCTGAATATAGGGTGCGGGACTGGATAAGACCGTCCTTGTCGGGATGATCGCAGTCCTTTTCCTGAACGGTGATTACCCGCTCCAGGCCGTCATAAGTCACTCTTTGCTCGCCGCCCGCCGCATCCGTGGTCACCATCGTGGCCGGCTGTTGTTTACTGGCGGCCAGGTAGGCCCACTGGGTAGAGGCCGCGTAGGGCGTGCCGGGGGCAACCGTTTTGCATACGGCTCGGCCGATCGCGTCGTATTCATGTTCGATGCGCGTGCCATCGACACCGACCTCTGCCAACAGTAAGCCCGTCTGCGTCGAGAGCACTTTTTCACTGGTCTGCTGCGAACCATCAAACCCGCGTGTGCTGGACTTCACCCGAAGACGATTGTCCTCAAGCTCATAGGAAAATTCCGTACAGATCTTTTTATAGTTTCGGGTGACGCTTTGCGCTTTCGTCGCCCCGTGCTTGAACGGATCCTTTGGCGTATCGAGGTAACTGCGTTCGGTTTTCGATAGCAGGACCTCTACCCCCTTCACGAACTCGAAATCACGTTCCTCGACCGGCAAGACGGATGCCAGCCCCTCACCTTCCAGCGCAGGATGCAGCGCATAGTCGTAGTACGTGACAGTCGAGGCCTCACCCGCTGCCGCAGCGGTGACCGTCCTCTTTTTCTGGAACCTGGCGAAACCCAGCGGATCCTCTGGGCAGTTGTCCCCACCGCTTGCCGGATAAAACTCCGTGACAGTCGTCACCCCACTCGGCTCAACGCACTTAAGCAGGTTGCCTTCGCCGTCGAACTCGGTGACGGTGATTTCCTTGCGCGATTGCTTGGTGCGTCGATCGAGATAGGTCACCGTCTGAACTTTCGGCATGCGGAACTGAGCCGGCTGCTCGTTGAACGGCTTGGCGACCGAACAATGATATTCAGTAGTGGTTTCGATCTGAGCATCGCCACACGTCGTAACTTCTTCGACCAGCAAATGAAATTTGTTGTAGGTGCGGTTGATGCGCGTATGTGCCTTACCGCTCACAACCAACTTCTCCTCAGAGGTGTAGACGTAGGTGCCAGATGCCCGGTAGAGAGGATCTCCGTCATCGCCCCTGGCCGGAACCAGACCATGCCCGAGAAAGTTACGGTCGGAGTAGGTGTACGTCTTGCACAGCCTGGGTTGGCCACGACCAGGGTAGATATCGTGAGCGATAACAAACGGTAGTGTCTGTTCCACCTCATTGATGAAGCGGTGACCTTGCCGCTTGTAACGAATGATTTCTATGCCATGCAATGGATTGACGACTTTGCGCAGATAACTGGCTCCATCAATGACTTCATAATCGAGGTCCCAACCTTTGCCGACCGGCAGTTCGATTGACGTCACCCGCCCATTTTTCAGGATCAATTTGTAATTGAAACTGGACGAGGTATCCGGATGCCGGGTCAATGTCACCTGACCCTCCTTGCGTGTAATGTTCAGCAGGCATCCCTTGGTGTCGCTGATCTCGGTCAGCATGGGAAACTCATTGAACGCCTTATGCTTGAGCGTGACGCTCACACCGTTCGCCGCGATTATTTTTTCCGCTACCGCGACCTGAGTGCCAGCCAGAACCTTGAGCAGTTCACGCCGACCATCCTTGTATCGAACTTCATAGCGCCCTGCTCCGGTCACTAACACTTTTGCCGTTTGCAGTTTCATTTCCTTGAACTTCAACCCAGCAGGCGTTTCGACAGCCTTGTAACGCTCACCGTTGGACAGTGTCATGACTTTGCTGCGCAAGTCGTAATTTGTCGTGATCAGCGACCAGCCAACTCCGAAACCGGCATCCGTCTGATTAAGCGGATTGAAGCCCAGTGAAATTGCAAGGTCAGGGCCATTGAGATCCGCCGAGTGTAACGTGCCCAAGGAAAAGGCGCAGGTGTACATACCCGTACGCGGATCAACGCCTCCGGTAACGAACTCACCGAAGTTGAAAGCATTTGAGTGAACAGGGGAATTTGAATTATTAGTCATGAAACAACGCCTTGCATTCAATTTATTCAGATACGGCCAACAGCAGGCCAGCGAACTGTGCGCTGGCCTGGCCGGACTTAACGAGACCAGAACTGTTGCATCGGCCGCTTTGACTTAACCAGAATAAAAGTACGCTGCTCTTTGTCGCCTTCGAGACACAGCCGATGTTCCGTACCAAACTCATCAAATACCGCGAACTCGAATCCGTTTTTGTTTTCGCCGCCCTCTTGAGAATCAGCGGAAATATACTGAATGAGCGTCAATCGCCCTGCTACTTTGTTCACAGGCACCGTCATATAACCAAGGCGAGGGCTGCGAAACGTTGCGCTGCGCTTATACATCGGCGCCATATAGCCATAAAAACACCGGCGATTATCCTCAGTATCGGGAATATTTCCGGACACATACACTTGCACCGCAGTATCGGAATCGTAATACGCAAGCCTTACTTCGCTACTGTACCAATCCAGGAGGGAAATCTGCCTGCCCTCCGCGTGCAGGGCAATATGATAAGTCTGGATCCAGTCGTAACGATCACGCCGCTCCTGGTCTCCGTATTTGCTCACCGAGAAGTCACTCAGCGAATACTCTTTCGGTGGAATCGCCTCCAGCGTAACGCTGCTGTCAAAACCAAGTCCGTTGCTTCTCAATACCTCTTCGTTCATGACGATTTCGGCGGCAACCTCCATGATTCCGGTCTTGGTGGCGGAAACCCAGAACTCAAAAATCTGCACCGGATCCAAATTGCTGCTTATTCGGTTATCGGTAACCTTAGCAACCTCTGTGAGATGCGATACTCCACCCGACATTTCGTGGTTATACCGATTTTCCTGAACGGATACTTGCCAATCCCCGTCCAGAGCTCGAGCACCGTTATAGGCAATCAAGCGCAGTGTCTGCAACGCGGGATGACCATACAGTGAAGCGCCGTCGCCATTGTTATCGATCCCGTGTAGAAGTACCAACACCCGCACCTGCATGCGCCCATTGGCATAAAGCACTTTATGCTGGCCTGACCTTGTGGAGTCGAGTTTTACCTCGATACGGGAAATACCAATTTGCTCATCAAACATCTAACAATACCTTGCTGATTAATAGATTCCGCCCTCTAAGGACTCAGCAAACTATGGAGAATCGACTTGAATAAAAACAGCCGCGACATTCGACAAATTGTGAGGGAGTAATATTTTAACATCACCATCAACAACCCACACAAATGCTTATACATTCAAAAATCGTAGATCACATGAAGCGGACTTTAACAACACTCTTCCTGCCCCCATGATTCCAGCACTCAATGACCTTCTCCCCTCCTGACCTCAACTCAACAGAATCAAAAGGGGAGCCACCGGGCAGTTTATTCTTGTCAGGTTATCTCAGGAAAACAAAGGAGCCGTTACTTTCACCAATATTCAGTCGCTTCCTGACGCAGTCGAGATCCCGCTTTCTGAAGACTCACTATCGGAGTCAGACTCTAAAACTTCCCCCTCCGTCTGGATTTCCACCTTACGGTCCATACTGGAATTTTCAAGATACTGTTCAATCCGCTGTCTCGACGTATCACTTAGTGGGTTATGCACTAAACCAACGAATAGATCCTGTGTATCCGGAATATCAAACAACTCATACCCCACGTCGGAAATATTATTATTATGTAATGCCACAAGCTCTAGCTCCTTGAGCGCACCTATGCCTGAAGGGACACTGGAAAGATTTGCGTTGCTCAGCATCAACTCGCTCAAACCTGCCATGTAGCCTATATGCGGAGCGACTGTAAGAGGGTTGTTTGCCAGGTTCAACAAGGTGAGCGTTTCGATTCTGGACACCCCCTCAGCCGTGACTTCAGACAGTTTTAGAGCGCACCCGTCCAGTGTAAGTTCGCTTAACTGGCGCATTTGAAAAATTCCTGACGGGAACTCTTCCATTTTTATGCCAACTACCCCTAAAAATTGAATATTGGGAAAGCAATCAAGAAACGTGCCTATACGGACGTCCGGGTTTTTTACGGTCAATATCAACTCTGTTACATACTCAAATCTGGCGGACAATCTCGGTAATTCACCCGAAAAATCGACATAGTAAGAAAAATGATAGTCTCCCTCCCCCCATTGCGAAACCGACTTGCGCTGCCAGATATCTTGCAGCATTGCGCTGAACTGTTGGCGAGCCTGGCGTTGTTCGGCGAGTGTCAGCACATTCCCTTGGCCCGTCGAGGACGATTCAGCGGGCACCTCGGCACTCCAGACCGCCAAATCGCTGCGCAGTGTCGCGAACTCCTTTTCCAGCCGCGTCAACACACTGGAAAGCTGGCCGCCGCGGGACATGAATTTGGCCACCTCGTCCTCCGATAACGCCGGATAAAGTTCACGCAGGCGCTGTACATCTGAAGTAGAGGGGGCGGGGTCAATATCACCACCGCCGCGCAGCGATCCCCTATCGCGCGGCACCAGGCCTTGACCATGCGTATCGATCGGGGTCGGTGGCAACCCGAGCGCCTCGCTGATACGTTGTCGTGATGGTAGAGGCTGCGTCCGGATTCGTCGCTGCAGCAACTTGCCCTCATCGGCAGACAAACCGAAGGCTTGACGCTGCGCAGGCTGCAAGGTCAACAGGAGTGCCGAATACACATCGCGCGCCCGCTGCGATTTGAGTGCGGCGCCATTTTCGATGACATAACCGTCGTCAGTGCGCACCAGAATGCGAGTTTTCTCAACTTCGGATTTTCCGACAGCGGCCAACAATTTGCCTCCCCTATCGTAGTGGCGAATCTCTATCGCCATGTCTCGCGGCCATTGGGACAAGTCGGCAATCATCAGTAGCGCCACGCTGTCGCTGTCCAGACTGGAGGCTGCCGGCAGGTAAATGCCCTCACATGCCCTCGCGATCCTGATCTCTCGCCACAGCAGCAAGGCGTCATTCATCATGGGGTCGGACATGCTCTGGTTACCTTGCACCCGCAATCGCTCGGAGGCACTCGCGTTACGCCAGATTTCCATAGCCGCAGTCTTCGGCAGGTTCGGAAAAACCCGGCGTATCTGCAGGGTGGTTTCGTTACAGTCCAGTTCGAACGCTTCTTCTCGAGCTTTGAATAGCTGCTCTGGCGCGTGCCGAGCCCAACGGGCCATTAGTTTGCGTAAACGGCCAACCCGTGAGTCCAGCGGCGTTAAACCGGATTGCGCGCTTGCCGTTGGTGCCAGCAGTTTTTCGAGCAATGCAGCATCCAGCGTCCTGACAACACTGGGGAGTAAGTCACCCCTGAACAGAGGGGTGCTTGCAACATCGACGCCATTAGCTTTCAGCAGCAATAACTGCAACTGAGGATCGGCCTTGACGTATACCGAGGGGTCGTCGCTCTCCAGATGGGTGACCAACTGCCGGATCTGCTGATCAAGCTTGAAGCGCCTGACCGTGTCTTCCAGCAGCGCAGGCGGGCGATGGGATCGGGCGTAGAGGCGATGCAGCAAATCATCATCGATACCACTCACTGCGAGAATGCGGGCGACGGTGGCATCGGAGAACATCGCGACTGACTGACCTAACCGTCGGAATAGCTGCGCGACCTGCCATTGCGCGGGGCGCTCGACAGCCTGGCCCCACGCGCCGGTGACAGTCTCCATCCTTGGTTGCTCCACGCAACGCCAGAATCCACTGACGGGATCACGCTGAAGCCACGGCCCCGAGGGCGTTCGTTCAATCGACAGTGTTGCGCGCAGGTGGCCACTGGCGGGATCGCGAACCACTTGCACAAAGTGCTCATGGTCTACGGCCACGTATTGGCGCCGCTTGAACAGCAATGTTCCATCGGCCTCGGTATTCGGTATCCACGACGGTACCGGCGTATAAAACTCCTCCAGAGATCGGGCCATCGATACGGCGGCGCCGCTTGGCGAGTCAGGTTTGTGGGGATAAGGACTGACTTTGATGGCGGCAGTGGCAACGATTGGAGAAACATGTATCGGGCTGCCTGTGTGGGTTAGCACAGAGCTCGTAACTAAAGGGTGAGCTATCGGAGGGAGAAAAGTTTCGACGCGTAATGGTGGGTCAGGCGGCTGGATCCGTTTGCGAGAAACGGGGGGAACGGGTGCCGGTGGGTTTTTTGGCGTTTTGCCAACCATGGGATTTCATCCTTGAAATGTGGTTGCGAATACCCTGTATTCCGACAGGGTCAACGCATGACAGGCATGCAAATACTGCGTATCGCAAATACTTGATGAGCGAAATTCAGTTTAGTGGCATGCCTTTTGTAAAGCGGCATACATGTCTACCACATTCACCGCAAATTGAATGTTTCGGCGTTCAACCTCGTTCAAGATGGAAATAGCGCTCTACCGAATCCGTGTTAATCGCCCCTGTGGATACAAACCAAGATAAAAGTTATAGATACGATTACCCGACTCCTCATTTCTCCGTCGGATGCTCCCCCAGCGGAACTGATCCAACGCGTAGCCTTGTGGCGGCTGCACCTCCACGGTCACGCTGCTGTCATGGACGCCTCTGAAACATGTTTATTTTGATAATCGATATTGAGACAACCGACTAAACAAATAACACAACCGTCAAAAGATCGGTAAAGCGGAAAACGCAAGAAACATCCATACACTTATGATCACCAAAGACCGACAAGTTAATTACCCGCGCGCAAACAGCAACTGCAAAACATTTCAACACTGGTCTTTACAAAAAACTCGGCATTTTCCAATGAAAACGAATGGCCAGCAGACGCAACAAAAATTCGCACACAGGTAATCAGAATGGCTCGCTCACCCGGCACATTCAAATACAGACACGGGATGTAGCAGCACGCGGCGGCAAAATCCACGCTGATTACGTGCGTTAGCACAGAGTTCAGAACTGTTGGCGTGTGGTTGCGAAGACTCCGTATTCCTACAGAGTCAACGCATGACAGACATACAAATTCTGCATATCGCAATACTTGACGAGCGAAAATTCAGTTTATCGGACTGCCTGCTTTAGTGCGGTACGCAAATTGAATGAGGCGGCACTCAACCTCGTTCAAGATAGAAATTGCGCGCTGCGAAATCGGTGCGAATCGCCAGTTTATGCTCCGTACCATGTTGATCAATGGCGCGAAACCGAAAGACTTTGTCACTTTTGAATTCAGGTGCAATCCTCGAATATTCGGAGAGAGCCTGCACAAACGTCAGTTCTCCATCCCGGTCATTTACCCTCACACTGTAAAGTTTCGAATCCCGCGTAATCGCATCACGGAAAAATGTAAAAGCAGTCGCGTCTCCGTTGTAGGGCAATGACAGTTGCACATGCGTAGCTGTTGGCCGAGCCAGAATACCGCTGAGAAAATTCGTCGCGTATGCGTAAAGTTTATTAGCTACAACAAACATATAATCTTCTTCAGCCGCTGCTCCATCGGCAATCCAGTCAACCAGTTTGATTTGCTGCCCGTTTGGATATAAACCAAGATAATAGTTAAAGATACGATTACGCGGTTCCTCATTTCCCCGGCGGGTCATATGCCAGCGGAACTGTTCCATCGCGTAGGCTTGTGGTGGTTGCGCCTCCAACGTCACGCTGCTGTCATGAACACCGCCGAGCGCAGTTCCATTGGTGGTGATCGTCTGGCCTTGGAGGGAAAGGCGCGCGGCGATCTGGGTCGTCCCGGCGCCCGACGACGACACCCAGAACGTGCGAACCTGGTGATGTAGAACGTCATCCTCCGCATCGTCATCGCCCCCACCCACGGTCGTGACCGCTGGTGCTTCCAGCGTGAATCGCCCTTGCTCGGCGCTTGCGGCCCAGCCAGCGCGCAGGGTTTTGCCGGTGGTGTAATGGATAAGCTCAATGCTATCCATGACTACAGCAGGCACATGTACTGGAGTTCCATTACTATCAACTCCGGTGACCAGAACCTGCACTTTTACCTGCATACGCCCATTGCCGAATAGAGTCTTGCTGCGGGTAGCGTCACTCGCATCAAACTTTACCTTGAAGCTGGAAATACCATCGAGAACTACCGACATGGCTTCCGCGGTCCGTGCTACGCCTAATTCTACATCCATGATGCAACTCCTTTGAATTCATGCTTGTTTCGATAATCGATACTGAGATAACCGATCAAAAAAATAACACGACCTTCAAAAGAGCGACAAACCTAAAAATGTAAGAAACATGCACACACTTATAATCGCCGACTATCGACTAGTTAGTCATCCGTTTACAAATAGCGACCACAGCAAATCTCAATGTTCGTCGTTATATACAAACTTTGGCATTTCCCAGTGAAAACGGATCGCCAACAAGCGCAATAGAAAACCACCGAACAGTGTGATCAGTATTGCCTGCTCACTCGGCAAGTTCAGATACAGACACAGCATGTAGCACCACGCTGCGGCAAATGACACGCTGGCGTAAAGTTCGCGACGGAAGATCAGCGGAATATCATTGCAAAAGATATCGCGCAATATGCCACCGAACACTCCGGTAATTACACCGCTGACAGACGCCACCAGCATACCGTGGCCCATTTCCAGGGCGGTCATGCAGCCGATCAGGGTGAATGCCACCAGACCGACCGCATCGAGCACCAGAAACAGCGAGCGCAGGTGACGCATCCAGCGGGCGGTGAACACGGTGAACATCGCCGCCACTGATGTCAGCACCAGATACTCCGGGTGCTTGACCCACGTCAGCGGGTAATGCCCAAGCAGCACGTCGCGCACCGAACCGCCGCCCAATGCCGTGACGCAGGCGATCAGCACCACGCCGAACCAGTCCATGCCACGACGCCCGGCAGACAGGGCGCCAGTCATGGCTTCAGCGGTGATGGCGACGAGGTAGAGCATCAGCAACATGGTGGCGATCCTTGCAGGAAGGCGCGCAGTCTACTGACTTCGCCATGGCACCAAAAGAGGGCGATAGCGAAGTTCGCCAATCTCAGAACTTGATGAAATGCTTGCGGTAGTGCTGCAGCTCGGCAATCGATTCGCGGATATCGTCCAGCGCAAGGTGCGTGCTGCCCTTCTTGAAGCTGTCACGTACGTCCGGCGCCCAGCGCGCGGCCAGTTCCTTGAGGGTCGACACGTCGAGGTTGCGGTAGTGGAAGTAGCTTTCCAGCGCCTTCATGTGGTTATAAAGGAAGCGACGATCCTGGCAGATGCTGTTGCCACAGATCGGCGATTTGCCCTTCGGCACCCACTTTTCGAGGAAGGCGATGGTTTCGGCTTCGGCTTCGGCCATGCTGACGCGGCTGTCACGTACGCGCTGGGTCAGGCCGGAGTTGCCGTGGGTGCGGGTGTTCCACTCATCCATGCGCGCGAGGACTTCGTCGCTGTGGTGAATGGCGATCACCGGCCCTTCGGCGAGAGTGTTGAGGTCGCTGTCAGTGACGATAGTGGCCATTTCGATGATGACGTCGTTATCCGGATCCAGACCGGTCATTTCCAGGTCGATCCAGATCAAATTCTGCGGGTTTTGCATATTTCGGCTCCTAGGCAATGCTGCGCAGTTTAGCCTAGGCCGGTGGCCGGGCGTGCTAAACTCGCGGCCGTTTTACCTAATCGCTGCATTCTTCAGACGGAACACCCATGGCCAAACGCCAACTCAATCGACGTCAAAACTGGCGCATCGAAAAAATTCAGGGCGAGCGCGCCGCACGCGCCGCCAAACGCGAGTCCTCGGCTGTCGAGGCCCTGGAGGGCGGCGACCTGGGTCCGGAACAGACCGGCCTGGTGATTGCCCACTTCGGTGTGCAGGTCGAAGTCGAGGCCAAGGACGGCGAACTCGCCGGCCAGGTATTTCGCTGCCACTTGCGCGCCAACCTGCCGGCGCTGGTGACCGGCGATACCGTCGTCTGGCGTGCCGGTAACCAGGGCATCGGTGTGATCGTCGCGCAACTGCCGCGTACCACCGAGCTGTGCCGCCCGGACAGCCGTGGCCAGCTCAAACCGGTCGCCGCCAACGTTGACATGATCGTCATCGTTTTCGCACCGCTGCCCGAGCCGCATGCCAACCTGATCGACCGCTACCTGGTCGCGGCTGAACACGCCGGCATCCGGCCGCTGTTGCTGCTGAACAAATTCGACCTGATCGACGAGCAGAACGCCCCGGCGCTGAACGCGCTGCTGGCGGTTTACCGCACGCTCGGCTATCCGGTACTGGAAGTTTCCGCGCACCACGGCAACGGCATGGAACAACTGCAACAGCAGCTCGACGGGCGCATCAGCGTGTTCGTCGGCCAGTCCGGCGTTGGCAAGTCGTCGCTGGTCAACAGCTTGCTGCCCGAGGTTGAAACCCGCGTCGGGCCGTTGTCCGAGCTGTCTGGCCAGGGCACGCACACGACGACCACCGCGCGGCTGTTCCACTTCCCTGGCGGCGGTGAACTGATCGACTCCCCGGGTATCCGCGAATTCGGCCTCGGCCACGTCAGCCGCGCCGACGTCGAAGCCGGCTTCATCGAGTTCAACGACTTGCTCGGCACCTGCCGCTTCCGCGACTGCAAGCACGATCGCGAACCGGGTTGCGCACTGCTCAAGGCCCTGGAAGATGGCCGCGTGCAGCAGCAACGGATGAACAGCTATCGCTCGATCATCGCCAGTCTGCCTGAAAACGGCTATTAAACAGCCAACCCGGTAGCGCCTGTCTCAGGTGCTGCCGGTTGTCGGATCTTTCCCTACAAATCCCCTGTTTTTTTAAACATCAGATTTTTCTGTAAGGCCTGCGTACGCCTGCTTGCAGGACATTTCTCTTTTGCCGCGCACATCTTGTAGGCATTTCCCAGATGCCTACATTCGGTTCCTCCTTCGCACGTTCGCGACCTCCGAGGAACCCCATGCAAACCTACCATCTGTTCATCAGCCACTCGTGGAACCACTCCCACGGCCACGACAATCTGGTGCGCAACGCCGCACATGCCGAGTGCGCGTGGAACACCAACAGCATTGTCAGCGCGATTCGCCTGCATACGGCGGTGTAACCATGCGCAAGGGACTGTTTATCGGGATCAACGACTACAAACACATCTCGCGCTTGAGCGGGTGCAGCAATGACGCCATGGCCATGGCATCCGTACTGAAAACCGACGCCAATGGCGACCCCAACTTCAAGAACGTGGTGCTGACGTCCGCCGAGGATCACTTGAGCAGGGAGAAACTCGAAGACCAGATTCGCGAACTGTTTTCCGGTGACTGCAACGTCGCGCTGCTGTACTTCGCCGGGCATGGCGGCTTCGACACTGACAATGATGAAGGCATGCTGCTGCCTCAGGATTTCCGTAACCCCAAGGACGGCATCCGCATCAGCGACATCCTCAACTGGGCAGCCAAAGCGACCAAGATCAAAAACAAGGTGATCATCCTCGACTGCTGCCAAAGCGGCGCGGCCGGCGAGGTGCGCGCGTTGCGCAGTGAAAGCAGCGTGGTCGGTGAAGGCATGACGATTCTGACCGCGTGCAAAAAGGAAGAGCCGGCCATGGAAGGCGCGCAACACGGCGTGTTCACCGGACTGCTGTTGCAGGCGTTGCATGGCGGCGCAGCCAACATCCTCGGCAAAATCACCCCCGGCAGCCTCTATTCCTTCGTCGACAACGCGCTCGATGCCTGGGAGCAGCGTCCGGTGTTCAAGACCAACGTCTCGCAGTTCATTTCCCTGCGCGAAGTCTCGCCGCTGATCCCCAAGGAGATCCTGCGCAAACTCCCCGAATGGTTTGCCGAAGCCGAGTCGGTTTTCCCGCTCGATCCCAGCTACGAACCCACCGAAGCCACTTTCAATCCGGAACACGGCGAAGTCTTCGCCCAGCTGCAAAAGTGCAACCGCCACAGCCTGATAGAACCGATGGACGCCGAGCATATGTATTACGCCGCCATTCATTCCACCGGCTGCCGCCTCACCGCCCTCGGCGCCTACTACCGCGAACTCGCCCTCAAAGGACATTTCTGATGCCAGTCTTTATCAGCTACCGCCACATGGATCGCGCCCACGCGATGGCGATCAACAGCCGCCTGATCAGGGCCAACATCAAGACCTACCTTGACGTGCTGGACCCGGAATCGCAGACCACCGACGACATCACCGGGGTCATCACGCGCAACATCACCGAGTGCACGCACTTGCTGGCGGTGGTTTCGGAAAAAACCGCGTTGTCGTGGTGGGTGCCGTTTGAGATCGGCGAGGCGACGATCAGCAATCGGCGGATCTGTTCCTTCAGGACCGGGCCAGCGGAGTTGCCGTTGTATCTGGACAAATGGCCGAAGCTGAGCACGGAGAGTGATCTGGATTTCTTTATTGATGCGTATCGTGAGGAGGTGTCGAACAAGCGGTCGATATCGTTGGAATCGATGAGTGAATCCGTCAAGGGCACCTACAAACGCAATGCCGACATGTTCCACGAACAACTGAAGAACCGGATTCGGCGCGGGTTCTGAAACATCGTCACCCTTGATGCCCCTCACCCTAACCCTCTCCCGGAGGGAGAGGGGACTGACCGAGGCGGATGTTCGAGTTACGCCGACGTGAAAGACCGAGTCGAACTCAGGTCTTGAACCGCATGAAGATCGGCTCCCTTTCCCCCTCGCTCCCTGGGGGGAGAGGGCTGGGGTGAGGGGAAAGATCCAACGAACACAACGAAGCACAAGCCGACAGACACAAAAAAGCCGCGATCATCTCGCGGCTTTTTTGTGAATCACTGCTTCGGCGCGGGGGCCGGTGCAGTGGCCGGTGGCGCTGTTGGCGCTGTTGGCGCTGGCGCCGTACTCCCCTGCTCAGCCGGTTTGGGCGCAACGTCGTCGAACAGGTTCAGCCGTTCGCGCAGCTCGTGGGCAGGCACCGGCTGCTGATCCGCCGGCAAGGCATTCGGGTCGACCGGGGTTGCCGGCGCGGCACCGTTCTGACCTTGTTCGGCCGGCTTCGCAGCGTCGGGGCCTTGCGCACCTTCGATGGCCGCCTGAGCCTTTTTGGTCAGCACCACGATATCGATGCGACGGTTGACCGGGTTGAACGGTTTTTCCTTGTCGAACAGTGCCGACGAAGCGTAACCGACCACCCGCGCCACTTGCGCGTCGGGATAACTGCCCGCGATCAGCGCACGCCGTGCAGCGTTGGCGCGGTTGGCTGAAAGCTCCCAGTTGCCGTAATCGCCGGTACCGATATACGGCTTGGCATCGGTGTGGCCGCTGATGCTGATCTTGTTCGGCACCGCTTTGATGGTGTCGGCCATGGCTAGCAGGATGTCTTCAAAGTACGGCTTCAGGCGCGCAGAACCCGAGTCGAACATCGGCCGGTTCTCGGCGTCCATGATCTGGATGCGCAAGCCGTTCGGCGTGATCTCGAAGAGGATCTGGTCCTTGAATTTCTGCAGTTGCGGGTTCTCGTCGACCTTGTTCTGCAGTTCTTGCAGCAACAGTTCCAGGCGTTCTTTCTCGACCATTTCGGCCATGCCTTCGACTTGCTCGGTGTCGACGGTGACCTTGTCCGGTTGCGGCTGGGACTTCACCTCGGGGTTAAGGGTGTTCTCCGGCGCCAGCGTCGGCGTACCGCCCAGATCGATGATGTATGGCGTGCCGCTTTCGGAGAAGCCGACCGGGTCTTTGAAGTAACCGGCGATAGCAATCTTCTGCTCCGGCGTTGCAGTGGACAGCAGCCACAGCACCAGGAAGAACGCCATCATCGCCGTGGCGAAGTCGGCGAAGGCGATTTTCCATGCCCCGCCGTGGTGCCCGCCGGCTATGCGCTTGACGCGCTTGATGATAATCGGCTGATTATTTTCCATGACTTAGCGACCGCGAACCGCTTGTTCGAGCTCGGCAAAGCTTGGACGGTGGGCCGGGTACAGAACCTTGCGACCGAACTCCACCGCCAGCGATGGCGGCATGCCGGAAGCGGAAGCCACCAGCGAAGCTTTAATGGCTTCATACACGTTCAGCTCTTCCTTGGCATCGTGGGCCAGGGAATGCGCCAACGGACCGAAGAAGCCGTAGGCGGCGAGAATACCGAAGAAGGTACCGACCAGTGCCGCACCAACGTGCAGGCCGATGGATTTCTGATCGCCTTCACCCAGGGAGGCCATGGTCACCACGATACCGAGTACCGCCGCAACGATACCGAAACCCGGCATGGCGTCGGCAATGCCGTTCACCGCGTGGGATGGGTGCTCGAGGTCTTCCTTGAGGCTGTACAGCTCCATGTCGAACAGGCCTTCCAGCTCGTGCGGAGCCATGTTGCCGGAGGACATGATGCGCAGGTAATCGCAGATAAACGCGGTCATGCGTTCATCTTTAAGCACCGCCGGGTACTTGGCGAAGATCGGGCTCGCGGCGGCATCTTCGATGTCGCCCTCGATGGCCATCATGCCTTCGCGGCGGCTCTTGTTGAGGATCTCGTAGATCAGCCCCAGCACTTCCAGATAGAAAGTGTGGGTGAAGCGCGAACTGAACATGCTCAGGGATTTCTTGAGCACGTGCATCGTCATGTAGCTGGGGTTCGCCTGGAGAAAAGCGCCCAGTGCAGCACCGCCGATGATCAACACCTCGAAAGGCTGGATCAGGGCGGCAATTTTGCCGTGGGAGAGCACGTATCCGCCGAGCACGCTCGCGAATACGACGATGATGCCGATAATTTTAGCCATAGGTAGAAAGTACTTATTTAAGTCGGGTTCAAGGTCATATTCGGAAGTTAAAAAATCTCTTCTTCTACTTATCGGCAAAACTGCGCCAGACTATAGCCAGTTCAGGCGAAAAGCCAATTTAGCCCATGCCGGGCGCGTCTACAGTCAGTGAAGATCTTGTCCAGACATGGCTAATGAAACGAACGTCCCACACGCACAACCGACCACACTCGACGGCTGGGTAAAACTGCTCGACAGCGTTCTACTGCCCGTACCGCAGGAGGCGCACGACAAGGTCTGCCGCGCGATCCGCGACAATCGCAGCTCGCTTCGCGACATCGCCGACCTGATGCAAGACAGCCCGGCCCTGGCCTTGAGCATCATCCGTGAGGCCAATCGTCACACCCACGGCAACATGGCCACGCCGGCAGAAAATCTCGAAGTGGCGATCAATCGCCTCGGCCTCGCCCGCACCGAAGAATTGCTCGCGCGGCTGCCCGCCGTTCCGCAGATGCAGATCCCCAAGGCCCTGCGCCAACTGCAAATGATCAGCCAGCACGCCACGCAACAGGCCAACGGTTTTTTTGCTAGTCGCCTGGCGCGGCTGTGGCAGGACATTCATTGGGGCAGCCTGTTGTTCCTCTCGCCGCTGTGGCCGCTGGCGCTGACTTACCCGCAATTGCTTGAAGAGTGGGAGCTGCGCGTTATCCACAAGGGCGAATCGGCACGCACCGTCGAGAAGCAATTGTTTGGCGTGCGTCTGCTGGCAATCGCGCAAGCACTGGTGGCCGTCTGGCACCTGCCAATCTGGGTGCAACAGGGCTATAAACTGCTGCTCAGCGAGCACCGAGAACTGGTCAAAGTGTTGCGCATCGCCCGCGACAGCGAGCATCCGCTACGCCAGCAAAACCGTCTGGACGATGATCCGACTCTGCGCCGCTGGCTCAATCAGCCAGCCAATACCGTGTTGCTGGCCAACGGCCTGGCGCTGTCGGCGCAGCAGGCGTGGGACAGCCCGCACAGCGAGCGCTGGCAGTACCTGACCAGTCTTTATCTACAGATTTCGATGGACGAGGTGCAACAACAGCTGCACCAGCAAGCCGCCAACAGCGCGCGCCAGCATGCGATGCCTGACTTGTGGCACCCGGCGGTGTCGTTGCTGTGGCCGTGGGGCACGCGTCGCTTGCCCGCTGGCATGCTGCCTGCGGCGGCGCCCAATGCCGAAGATTTGACCCAGTGGCGCCGGCAATGCGCCGAATTACTGGCAGAGCCGAGTCGCTTCACCAATGCCATGAGCCTGACCGTCGCCGCCCGCGACGCGCTAGTGGCCAGCGGCATGCGGCGGGTGATGATCCTGATGGCTGATCGCACGCAGTCGAACTTGCGCGTGCATCAAACCGTTGGCCTGCCGAAAGAAGCTGCGGCGCTGAATTTCGTCGTCAGCCAGAGCAAGGTCCTGCAACGACTGCTCGCGCAGCAGGCACAGGTGCGGATCAATCCAGAGAACAACGCGCAATTCTCCGCATTGTTGCCGGCGGGCCTGCGCACGTTGTTCCGTGGCGAGCATCTGTTCCTGCGCTCACTGGTCAATAACGGCCGGGTGATCATGATCGTCGTCGCCGATCAGGGCGGCGGGCCGTTCGCCGATATCACCGTACAAGCCTTTGGCAAAACCGCGCAGTGCATCGAAAAAGCCCTGCACAGCTTTAGCAGCCGTGGCCGATGAGGCTGCGCTACAATCCCCCCCTTTGTGCTCTGGAGACCTCACATGTCTGACTTCTCTGGCTTGCCGCTCGTTATCGAACCGAGCGACCTGCTCCCTCGCCTCGATGCCAGCGAACTCATCCTGGTGGACCTGACCAGTCCCGCCCGCTATGCCGAAGGTCATCTGCCCGGCGCACGCTTTGTCGATCCGAAACGCACCCAGCTCGGCCAACCGCCAGCACCGGGCCTGATGCCGGCGAAAGCCGATCTGGAAGCGTTGTTCGGTGAGCTGGGGCACCGCAAGGACGCGGTCTACGTGGTCTACGACGACGAGGGCGGCGGCTGGGCCGGGCGCTTCATCTGGCTGCTCGACGTGATCGGTCACGACAAATATCACTATATAGATGGCGGTCTGCCGGCGTGGCTGGCGGAAGGTTCGCCGATGTCGATCCAGGTGCCACCCGCCGTCGGTGGGCCGGTCGCGCTGACTCTGCATGAAGAGCCGACCGCCACTCGCGAATACCTGCAAAGCCGTCTCGGCGCTGCCGATCTGGCGATCTGGGATGCACGCGGGCCGCTGGAGTATTCCGGCGAGAAGGTTTTGGCTGCCAAGGCAGGCCATATTCCCGGCGCGGTCAATTTCGAATGGACTGCCGGCATGGACAAGGCGCGTCAGTTGCGCATTCGCACTGACATGCCGCAGATCCTCGAAGACCTGGGGATCACCAAGGACAAAGAAATCATTACCCACTGCCAGACCCATCACCGGTCGGGCTTCACCTATCTGGTGGCCAAGTCCCTCGGTTATCCGCGGGTCAAAGGCTACGCCGGTTCCTGGGGCGAATGGGGCAACCACCCTGACACGCCAGTCGAGATTTAAGGTTTTTAAGGACAACTAATGAAAGAGCGTCTGTTTATCCTCAGCCAGTACCTGCTGCCTCATCACCTGCTGTCGCGCCTGGCCGGCTGCATCGCCGAGTGCCGCGTGCCCTGGTTCAAGAATGCCTTCACCACCTGGTTCGCCAAGCGCTATCAAGTCGACATGTCGCAAGCGCTGGTTGAAGACGTGACCGCTTACGAGCACTTCAACGCCTTCTTCACCCGTGCTCTGAAAGACGGCGCGCGGCCGCTGGACGAAACCCCGGGCGCGATCCTCAGCCCGGCAGACGGTGCGATCAGCCAACTCGGCCCGATCGAACACGGTCGCGTGTTCCAGGCCAAGGGCCACAGTTTCAGCGTGCTGGAACTGCTCGGCGGTGACGCGGCCAATGCCGCGCCGTTCATGGGCGGCGAATTCGCGACTGTTTACCTGTCGCCGAAGGACTACCACCGCGTACACATGCCGCTGGCCGGCACCCTGCGCGAAATGGTTTATATCCCCGGCCGAATCTTCTCGGTCAACCAGACCACCGCCGAAAACGTCCCGGAGCTGTTCGCCCGCAACGAGCGTGTGGCGTGCATTTTCGACACCGAGCGCGGGCCGATGGCTGTCGTGCTGGTCGGCGCAATGATTGTTGCTTCAATCGAAACCGTCTGGGCCGGTCTGGTCACGCCGCCCAAGCGCGAGCTGAAAACCTTCCGCTACGACGAAGCCGCCCGTGCACCGATTCATCTGGAAAAAGGCGCAGAACTGGGTCGCTTCAAGCTGGGTTCTACCGCGATCGTGCTGTTCGGCCCTGATCAAGTGAAATGGGCTGAAGAACTGGTTGCCGGTTCGCCAGTGCAAATGGGCCAGGGTCTGGCACTGCCGAAAGCCTGATCCGACGAAACACGCCGATCCCCTGTAGGAGCTGCCGAAGGCTGCGATCTTTTGATTTTGTTTTTTACAAGCAAGATCAAAAGATCGCAGCCTTCGGCAGCTCCTACAGGTTAAAGGCCAGCACCTTCATTTGCTGCTATGGTTTTTGGCATGAGCCAAACCATCTCTCCTCCGCAACTACGCGCCACCACCCCGACGCAAACGCGCCTGTCGTTTTGCGAAGCCACCCCGCGCGATCTCAAGCGCTGGATCGCCGGCCTGCCCAAGGCCAACATCGGCGAAACTGCCCGTCAGTTGTACCAGGGCCTCGGCGAACTCAACCTATTGCTGACTCCCAGCGACAATCGCCTGCAACTGCTGGAGCTGCTGCGTCCCGAGGTGTATTTCGTCTGCCAGCATCTGGAGCGGCACTTTCTGCATCAGGCGATCATGCTCGACGAGCGTTCACGCAAGATCAGCAACTTGTGTCAGGCGCTGCAAAGTCATCTGGCCACCGGCTACAAGCAGATCGTGCTGCGCATCGCGCCGAAATACAGCAAGGATCGTGCGGCATTGGTCAGCCTGGCCCTGCAACGGGCGACCCACGCACTCAAAGGCCAACTGGTGCGCGCGACGCAGTTGTACAGCTCGCCGCCAGAGCATCTGTGGTTCGAGCTGCATCAGCTGTATCGCACCGCGTGTGCATTGCAGCTGCAACAACGTCGTGTACACGATGATCTCGCCAGCCTGACAACCGAACTGAGCGTCGAACAGACTTACCTCGCCACACTGTTATTGGGCAGTGCCCGTTGCAATCAACTGCGCCAGAACCAGATCGCCCGACTCGCGGAAGTCCTGGAGCCGTGGAGCGCACTGCTCAAGCTCCATCCCGGCAGCCCGAACGATGGCTTGTTTGCGGTCAGCGCTGAAATCGACGCCGGCCCGCGCTATCGCAGTATGTTCCGCAACGAGCAAAAGGCCGGACTGCTCGGCTTTGATCCTCAGCTATTGGTGAATGCCATCGAAGCGCACCTACTGCGCCAGCACACCTCGACGCCGCTGGCCGTCCCGGCGGGGCTCAGTTTCGACACTCTGCAACATTTGCACGCGACCTGGGGTCAGGCGGCCGAGCGCAGTTTCCAGCGCACCGTGGGTCAGGGCAACCTGACCGTGTGTGTCGGCATGAGTGCCCTGCACTTCTTCCTGGGCGGCGAGCGTACGTTCAGCGATCTGCTGAAACATCCCGGCGCCCGTGCGGCAAACTTCAACAACGTGGTGGCCAAGGGTGAAAAGGACAGTTGGAGCCAGGCGTTCGACGCCGCGCCGCAGAGCAAGGCTGACGAGTTTTTACCCTACGAGGAAATCCAGTACGACCGTCTGGTCGAGGACGAAAACAGCACCGACAGCACGCAGCACTACCCGACTTATGCGTTGCCGGTAATCAATCACAGCCCCGGCGGATATTGCCTGGGCTGGCCGCAAGAGGTGCCCACCGAGCTGCAGGCCGGAGAAATGCTCGGGATTCAGGACAGTGTGAGTCTTGGCTGGAGCATTGCGGTGATTCGCTGGATTCGTCAGGTGCGCGGCAGCGGCACCCAGATGGGCATCGAACTGGTGGCGCCGCATGCCGAGCCGTGCGGCCTGCAACTGGTGCGCTCGCGGGACGATCACAGCCATTACTTACGCGGATTGCTGTTGCCGCAGATCAGCGCGATCGATCTGCCAGCAACGTTACTGGCACCACGCTTGCCGTTTCAGGAAGGCAGCAAAGTGCTGATCAACACCCAGGGCGAAGAACACCGCGCCGGTCTGGATCGACGGGTGGCGAGTACGCACAGCTTCAATCAGTTTGCTTATCGATCGCTGGAGGCCGCGCAGAATGGCGGGAGCGAGGAGGATTTTGATTCTCTATGGAAGTCGCTTTAAAAACAAAAGATCGCAGCCTTCGGCAGCTCCTACAGGGAAATACAAATTCCTGTGCAGGAGCTGCCGCAGGCTGCGATCTTTTGATCTCTAACTCACAGCTGCCCGTCGCGATCGCGGAAACCCAGCAGATACAGCACGCCATCCAGACCCAAGGTTGAGATCGCCTGTTTCGCCGACTGTTTGACCAGCGGCTTGGCGCGGAACGCCACACCCAACCCGGCAATCGCCAGCATCGGCAGGTCATTCGCGCCGTCGCCGACCGCGATGGTCTGCTCCAGACGCAAACCCTCCTTGTGCGCCAACTCTTTCAGCAGATCAGCCTTGCGCTGCGCATCGACAATCGGCTCGATCGCCACGCCGGTGCACTTGCCGTCGACCACTTCCAGTTCGTTGGCGAACACGTAATCGATGCCGAGCTTGGCCTGCAACTGCTTGGCGAAGTAGGTGAAGCCGCCAGACAGGATTGCAGTCTTGTAGCCCAGACGCTTGAGTTCGGCGAACAGGGTTTCGGCGCCTTCGGTCAGGCGCAGCGAAGCACCGATCGAATCCAGCACGCTGACGTCGAGGCCTTTTAGCAACGCCAGACGCTCTTTGAAACTCTCACGGAAATCCAGTTCGCCAGCCATCGCGCGCTCAGTGATCTGCGAAACCTGCTCGCCAACACCGGCAGCCTTGGCCAGTTCGTCGATGACTTCGGCTTCAATCAGCGTCGAGTCCATGTCGAACACCGCCAGGCGACGGTTACGGCGGAACAGCGAATCTTCCTGAAAGGCGATGTCGACGTTCAATTCCTGCGCGACACTGAGGAACTCAGCACGCAGCGCCTGCGGATCGGCCGCTTCGCCACGCACGGAAAACTCGATGCAGCCCTTGCCCTTGTCGGCCGGGGTGTCCAGCGGCATGCGACCCGACAGACGGTCAATGTGATCGATGTTCAGGCCGTATTTGGCAGTGATCGAACTGACAGCCTGCAATTGGCCGGCCGTCACTTTGCGGGTCAACAGGGTGACGATGTGGCGTTTCTTGCCCTGATTACCTACCCATTGCTGGTAATCCTCTTCCGACACCGGAGTGAAGCGCACCTGCTGGTCGAGCTCGTAGCCCTTGAACAGGATGTCCTTGAGCACGGATTTGCCTTGCTCGGAGTCGGGAATTTCAACCAGGATGCCGAACGACAGGGTGTCGTGGATCACCGCCTGACCGATGTCGAGAATGTTCACGCCACCTTGGGCCAGAACACCGGTAATGGCCGCCGTCAGACCCGGACGGTCGACTCCCGTGATGTTAATCAGGACGATTTCGCGCAACGCGCACCCCCGCAACTGGAAAAAAACCGCATTCTACCCACTTTCAGTGACCATCGGGCACAGCGAGCGCTTTGCCGGTCTAGGGCCTGTCGCTATACTGCGCGTCAACTTCACGGACAAAAGAGCCGAGCTCAGTGAACCGGCCTACGCCAGTTAAAACCGATAACTTCTTCCTGCTGATCTTCCGTGCACTGCGCCACCGCCGTGTACCGATTGCATTGCGCATTGCCAGCCATAACGTGATCCTGGTCGCTCTGGCCCTGGTGATCTATGCCGGCGTGATGGGTTTGCAATTCAAGCAGGCCATGCACGAGCAGGCCGATGCGCTGGGCGAAAGCCTGACCACGCAGACCGCCACCTCCGCCACGGAGCTGTTGGTGTCCAACGACATCCTCAGCCTCAACGTGCTGCTCAATAACCTGACCAAGAACAAACTGGTGGCCCACGCGGCTATCTATAGCGTGGATAACCGCATCCTCGCCGAATCCGGTCAGCGCCCCAAGCACAGCCTGTTGGGCGAAGCCGAGGGCATGTACGAGAGCAAGATCACTTTTCAGGACGTGACGGCCGGGCAACTGCGCATCAGCCTGGACATGGATCAGTTCCAGCAGCCAATGACCATCAGCTTGCAGAGCATGGGCATTCTCAGTGCAATTCTGTTGGCGCTGTCGCTGGCCTTGAGCCTGCGCATGGGCCGCTATCTGTCCACACCGTTGCTGCAATTACGCGTCTGGCTGCGCCGGATCGACGAGCACACGCCGGGCATAGAGCGTCAGGATGAAATTGGCGATCTGGCCCGTCAGCTGCACGCCAACTACGCGCCGGAACCTACGCCCGAGCCTGAGCCAGAACCTGAATTCGAGGACGAGGACGACGAGCCGGAGTTCGAAGTGCGCAATCTGCGCGACCCGAGCTTTGACGAAACCCGTCCGTTGGCCGCGCACAAGCCTGCTCCGCGCCATGTGGTCAGCACCGTCGAAGACGATGATGACGACGACGCGTTCGCCGACCTGCGCGACGAGTCTTTGACTGCTGTCGCGCCACCGGCCGTGCGCAAAGCGACGCCGAACGTACCGCAACACACCGCCGTGCTGGCGGTGCAATTGGGCTCGCAAGAGCAACTGCGCCGTTTGCCTCGGGCACGTCTGGAAGAATTGCAGGCGCGCTACCGCGACTGTCTGGATCAAGCCGCTTCGTTGTACCAGGGCGAAATCGAAACCCTGAACGACGGCAGCACGCTGATGCTGTTCCACACCGAAGACAGCGGCGACGACTACCTGACCAACGCGATCTGCTGCGGCGAGTTGCTGCGCGCACTGGGTCATCAGTTGCAGATCGAAGTCGCCGACAGCGGCATCACCCTGCAATTGCAGCTGGGCCTGACCCTTGGCGATGAGTTGTTCGGTTTGAGCCAGATCGATCTGCTGCTGACTGATTCGGCGCAGGATGCCCTGGCCCTGTCGCAACACAGCCGCAACCTGCTGCTGGTCGAGCGCAAGATCAGTGACGACGCGCTGATCCGTCAGCGTGCGCGGATCCGACCGATTGCCAGCCCTGAGGGCGCTTGCTGCGTAGAGCGGTTGATGGAGCCTTATCCATCAATGCTGGAGCGGCAACTGGCGCGGATGCATGAGCGTCGGGCTTAAGCCCTAGCCCTGATACACAGAAGCCCGCAGACGAGTGATTGTCTGCGGGCTTTTTTGTGGTCACCTGAAAGGATCTTCGAACGCGGAATCGGATCGTGTAGGAGCTGCGGCGAGCTGCGATCTTTTGATCTTGATCCTGAAGACCAGATCAAAAGATCGCAGCCTTCGGCAGCTCCTACAGGGTTCGCGTGTGTTATTCGTTCGTCCAGACACAACAAAGCCCGCACAAGGCGGGCTCTGTCTTGACTCGATCCAGCCTTAGAAGCGAAACACTTCCATGTCTGTACGAATCGGCGATGCCATCGGGATCTTCGGCTGCTTCTCGGCTTCCTCGGCCCGCGCTGCGGGTTTCTGCGCCGCTTTACGCGGTGCTTCCGCCACAGGAGGCTGATTGGCCAATGGCTTGAGCGCTACCGACAGTTGCTCGGCCAGACGCTGCAACAGAATGCCTTGCGCCTTCACTTGCGACGCCGTGCTTCCCAGATGCAACTCTTGCAGATGAACAATGCGGTTATCGCGCACCTTGCCGCGACGGTCGATCAAGCGCCATTGCGCATCGAGAATCGCCGGTTGCTTCGCACCGGAGTCCAGACGCGTGATGGTCAGCAACACCTGCACATCCGGGGTGAACCCGCCAGTGGCCGGTGCCAGAACGACACGCTGGCTGTCCAGATGACCGGAAACCTGACGCATCAGCAACTGATCAATATCCGACGAAAGGCTACCAGCCCAACGACCATCGGTCGCCGCTTGCAGGCTGCCATCCGGCTGACGTTGCAACAGGGTCTCACGTTGCAGGTAATCGGCTACGACTACCGGGCCCAGTAAAACCGCCATGCCCGCGCTTTGCGCGGGCTGAACCGGACTTCCGCTGTCCAGTTGATACAGCGACACCGGCTGGTGAACGCTGCAACCCGCCAGGCCAAGAACGCCAGCGAGTAACAAAATAAGTGGAAGGCGCAGCGCAGTCATCATCCCGTCCAGGTGGCCGCCACAAAGCTGACCACAGTGAAAATACTCAATAAATATGAAGAACGCTCGGCCACGCCGGCGCTTGAAAGGCCATATCATCCGTGAATATGCGTTCCGACTCCAGCGCCAAAGCGTCGATCTACGCGTTAAATCGTAGATCGAGCTCTCTAGGACGCCTAATTGAGGTTTTCGACGAGCAGCGCATCGACCCGCTGGAAGCCACGCGGAAGCTTGTTACCACGTCGACCGCGCTCACCTTTGTAGTGTTCGAGGTCGTCGGCCTTCAGCGACAACGTGCGTTTTCCGGCCTGCAACACCAGGGTGGAGCCTTCCGGAATGACCGCGATGTCCGTGACATATTCTTCGCGACTGGCGACACGCTCACCGGGAATACCGATGATCTTGTTGCCTTTGCCCTTACCTAATTGTGGCAGATCGCTGATTTTGAAGATCAGCAGGCGACCTTCGGTCGTGACCGAGGCCAGCCAGTTGTGCTCACGATCAGCCACCGGCCGTGGCGCGATGACTTTAGCGTTGTTCGGCAGGCTCAACAGCGCCTTGCCGGCCTTGTTCTTGGCTTGCAGGTCTTCACCTTTAACCACGAAGCCATACCCGGCGTCGGAAGCGATCACGTACAACGCATCGTCTTCGGGCATCAGCACGCATTCAAACGTCGCACCCGGTGGCGGTGTCAGACGACCGGTCAACGGTTCGCCCTGGCCACGCGCCGACGGCAACGTGTGCGCAGCGACCGAATAGCTGCGGCCGGTGGAGTCAATCACCACGGCAGACTGGTTGGAGCGCCCCGCCGCCGAGGTCTTGAAGCCGTCGCCAGCCTTGTAAGACAGGCCGGTGGCGTCGATGTCGTGACCCTTGGCAGAACGGATCCAGCCTTTTTCCGAGAGCACGACGGTGACTTTCTCGTTCGGCAGCAGATCGTGCTCGGTCAGCGCTTTGGCTTCGGCGCGCTCGACGATTGGCGAGCGGCGGTCGTCGCCATAGGTCTCTGCATCCTTGATCAGCTCGGTGCGCACCAGTTTCTTCAACTTGGCTTCGCTGCCCAGCAGGGCTTGCAGCTTGGCTTGCTCCTTGAGCAGTTCGTCCTGCTCGTCGCGCAGCTTCATCTCTTCCAGTCGCGCCAATTGACGCAGACGGGTGTCGAGAATGTAGTCAGCCTGAATTTCGCTGAGGGCGAAACGCTCGATCAGCTTGAGCTTCGGGTGTTCCTCGGTACGGATGATGTGAATCACTTCATCCAGGTTGAGGTAGGCAATCAACAAACCGTCCAACAGGTGCAGGCGACGCTCGACCTTGTCGAGGCGGAATTGCAGGCGGCGACGTACGGTCTGCACGCGGAACTCCAGCCATTCGACCAGCAATGCGCGCAGGTTTTTCAGCTGCGGCTTGCCATCCAGACCGATGATGTTGACGTTGACCCGGTAGGTCGACTCCAGCTCGGTGCTGGCGAACAGATGCTGCATCAGGGCTTCGTGATCGACGCGGCTGTTGACCGGAATGATCACGATGCGGCACGGGTTTTCGTGGTCGGACTCGTCACGCAGGTCAGCAATCTGCGGCGCTTTCGACGGTTTGGCCTGCATCAGCGCGGCGATCTGCTCCAGCACTTTGGCCCCGGAGACCTGATGCGGCAGCGCGGTGACGATGATGTCGCCGTCCTCGACGTGGTACACGGCGCGCATACGCACCGAGCCCTTGCCGGTTTCGTACATTTTCAGCAGGTCGGCACGCGGTGTGATGATTTCCGCTTCGGTCGGATAATCCGGGCCCTGAATGTGTTCGCAGAGCTGTTCGACCGTGGCTTTGGGCTCATCGAGCAAGCGCACACACGCGGTCGCGACTTCGCGCAGGTTGTGCGGCGGTACGTCGGTGGCCATGCCCACGGCGATACCGGTGGTGCCGTTGAGCAGAATGTTGGGCAGGCGCGCCGGCAACACCAGCGGCTCCTGCAGGGTGCCGTCGAAGTTCGGGCCCCAGTCCGCGGTGCCTTGGCCCAGTTCGCTGAGCAGCACTTCGGAATATCGCGACAGACGCGCTTCGGTGTAACGCATGGCCGCGAAGGATTTGGGATCATCCGGCGCACCCCAGTTGCCCTGGCCGTCGACCAGCGTGTAGCGATAGCTGAACGGCTGGGCCATCAGCACCATCGCTTCGTAGCACGCCGAGTCGCCGTGCGGGTGGAACTTGCCGAGCACGTCGCCGACGGTACGCGCCGATTTCTTGTGCTTGGAATCGGCGTCCAGGCCCAACTCGCTCATCGCGTAGATGATCCGCCGCTGTACTGGTTTCAGGCCGTCGCCGATATGCGGCAGGGCACGGTCCATGATCACGTACATGGAGTAGTTGAGGTAGGCACTTTCGGTGAAGTCAGCCAGCGAGCGGCGTTCAACACCGTCCAGGCTAAGATCAAGGGGATTGCTCATGCAGGCCTCATCGGTTCGTTGTCTGGCGCAGCAGCATGGTGCCACCGCGCTGAGTAAATTCAAGTTTGTTCAGGGCGCTCATGCCGAGCAGCACCTGATCGCCATGCAACCCCGGCGCCACCAGCGCGCGGACATCCCGCAGCACGATGTCGCCCAGTTGCAGGCGAGCGATTTTTGTACGATAGCCCTGGCTCAGGCCATTGGCCGTGCTCAGGGTCACACCGAAACCTTCTTCCAGCTTCAAACGCTTGGCCAGATCCGCCGGGATCGCTACATCGGTCGCGCCGGTGTCGAGCATGAACTCAACCGGTTCGCCGTTGATCTGACCGCTGGCGACAAAGTGCCCTTGGGCATTGCTCGCCAGTTTCACTTCGATAAATCCTGCGCCCTGCTCCGAACTCACGACGACGTTCGGATTCTGCTGGCGTTGTTCCCACTGACCAAAAAACCGCGTGGCCAGAAACAGTGCCGCACACCACGCCAGAATCATCAGCACCCGGCCGGCGCGTTTGCCCGGCGGTTGCTGGCTCATGGCTTGGCGCTCCAGCCACCTTCCGGCGCGGCGAAGCGCCAGACAATCGGGCGGTTCTCGCCATCGGCACGCGGGCCGAAATTATTGTCGACGCCAATCCACGCGCCTTCAGCATCAACGATCAACGCTTCTTCAAGCCCATAGTTCTGCGAGTAACGGCGGTTTGCCTGCAACAGTTCGGCGGCATACGACCAGCAGCGCTCGACTTTGGCCGTCAGCGAATCGCGACGGCAAATCTGGAAGGTATTGCGCTCAAGGGTGAACAGCTTGCCGTTGAACAATGACAGGTCGGAAAAATCCCGGTCGACCGCTTTGGCTTTGGGAAACTGCGCCGGCTGCATTTCCTTGCCGCCTTCGCTCACCAACACACAGCGTCCGTCGCAGTCCCACACAGTCTGCTGGCGCTTGATCAACAGCAAGCCACGGCTTTGGCGCTCGGCAGCCAACCACATCTGATCGCCCGCCGGATTGATCGCCAGACCTTCGAATATCGCGTTGAATTTCTGCAACATGCCCTTGGCTCGCGCTTCGCGAACCAGCAGCGGCGAGATCTTCAGCCAGTTTGCCGGGCCGCTGACAGGCAGCTGCAACACCGCTGCATGCCCCTCGCTGACGAGGTAGCGATTGCCGGCGCTGTCGCAGCTGATCCCTTCAAAATCCAGATCGCCGCCGCGCACGAACGACGCTGCCCAGTTGCGCGAACGCAACCCCCACGGCAGCCCGGTCTCGGGCAATTGAGGCACGTCGATGTGCACAGTTTCGGCCTGCCAGGCGGTTTGTCGCGTGTCGAGGCGATAGATCTGATCATCGTCGCGGTCGGACACCGTCCACAACTCGTTGCCACACTGCGCCAGCCCTGACAGGTTGCCGCCGCGCATGCCGTCTACCGGATGTTCGGACAGCACGCGCAACTCCGGCACCGGCTCGGCAAGCGCCGAAACAGAGCTCAGGAGTAACGCACACGCCAGGGCAAAGCCAACCCGCATCAACCAAGAACCTCGGCCAGGTTGCCTTTGGATTCCAGCCACGACTTGCGATCACCGGCGCGTTTTTTCGCCAGCAGCATGTCCATCATTTCCGAGGTCGCGTCGAAGTCTTCCAGGGTCAACTGCACCAGACGCCGAGTGTTCGGGTCCATGGTGGTTTCACGCAGTTGCGGCGGGTTCATTTCACCCAGACCTTTGAATCGGGTGACCTGTGGCTTGCCGCGTTTCTTCTCGGCGACCAGACGGTCGAGAATGCCGTCGCGCTCAGCCTCGTCGAGGGCGTAGTAGATCTCTTTGCCCAGGTCGATGCGGTACAGCGGTGGCATCGCGACGTAGACGTGACCGGCATCCACCAGCGGGCGGAAATGCTGGACGAACAACGCGCAGAGCAAGGTTGCGATGTGCAGACCGTCGGAGTCGGCGTCGGCGAGGATGCAGATTTTGCCGTAGCGCAGTTGGGCGATGTCGGCCGAGCCTGGATCGACACCGATGGCCACGGCGATGTTGTGCACTTCCTGACTGGCGAGCACTTCGCTGCCGTCGACTTCCCAGGTGTTGAGGATCTTGCCGCGCAACGGCAGGATCGCCTGGAATTCCTTGTCCCGCGCTTGCTTGGCGGAACCGCCGGCGGAATCACCTTCGACCAAAAACAGTTCGGAACGCATCGGATCCTGCCCGGCGCAGTCGGCCAGTTTGCCCGGCAGTGCCGGCCCCTGGGTGACGCGTTTGCGCTCGACTTTCTTGCTCGCTTTCAGACGACGGCCGGCGTTGTTGATCGCCAGTTCGGCCAGCGCCAGACCGGTTTCCGGGTTGGCGTTGAGCCACAGGCTGAACGCGTCCTTGACCACACCGGAAACAAACGCCGCCGCTTCACGGGACGACAGACGCTCTTTGGTCTGGCCGGAGAATTGCGGCTCTTGCATCTTCATCGACAGAACGAAGGCAATGCGCTCCCAGACGTCTTCCGGCGCCAGCTTCACGCCGCGCGGCAGCAGACTGCGGAATTCGCAGAATTCGCGCATCGCATCGAGCAGGCCCTGACGCAGACCATTGACGTGGGTACCACCCTGCGCCGTCGGGATCAGGTTGACGTAGCTTTCCTGCACCGCGTCGCCACCTTCCGGCAGCCACAGCAATGCCCAATCGACCGCTTCTTTATTACCGGCGAAAGCGCCGCAGAACGGTTCGTCCGGCAGGCGTTCGAACTCGCTGACAGCGTCGACCAGATAGGAGCGCAGGCCGTCTTCGTAATGCCACTCGATTTTCTCGCCGGTGCCTTTGTCTTCAAAGCTGACCAGCAGGCCCGGGCACAACACAGCCTTGGCCTTGAGCACGTGCTTGAGGCGGCTGATGGAGAATTTCGGTGAGTCGAAATACTTCGGATCCGGCGCGAAATACACGCTGGTGCCGGTGTTGCGCTTGCCAACGGTGCCGACGACTTCAAGTTCGGTGGCCTTGTAGCCATCGGCGAACGTCATCTGGTACTCGTTGCCATCACGCTTCACGCGCACCCGGACTTCGGTCGACAAGGCGTTGACCACGGAAATACCCACCCCGTGCAGACCGCCGGAGAACTGGTAGTTCTTGTTGGAAAACTTGCCGCCCGCGTGGAGTTTGGTGAGGATCAGCTCAACGCCCGACACACCTTCTTCAGGGTGGATGTCGACCGGCATGCCGCGGCCATCGTCGCTGACTTCCAGCGAGTGGTCGGCGTGCAGGATGACCTGCACCGATTTGGCGTGGCCGGCCAAGGCTTCGTCGACGCTGTTGTCGATGACTTCCTGGGCGAGGTGGTTCGGCCGACTGGTGTCGGTGTACATACCGGGGCGTTTACGCACCGGGTCGAGGCCCGAGAGGACTTCGATGGCGTCGGCGTTATAAGAGCTAGCGCTGGGAGTGGCCATAGGGTCTCGTCGTCAGTCATTCATGAAATAGGGGCAAGACTTCACAGTGCGGTGAAATCGATTGCCTGATACAAATCGGCGCCAATGCCGGCAAAACTCAGCAACGCCGGCAATTGCCCGGCGAAACCCTGGAAACTGTGGTCGCCGCCGGCCTGAATGCGCAAGGCACAGGCGCGGTAATACTGCTGGGCGAGGCGATAATCCAATGTTTCATCGCCGGTCTGCAACCAGACCTGAAAACGCTGCGCATCCTGGGGCGCCGGCACTTCCAGTTCGGCCAGGGCCGCAACGTGGTCGTGGGTCAATTCCCAGGTTTCATCGGTGTACAGGTTTTTCTGCGTGCCCAGATAGCCGTCGAACATCCGGTGCGGGCTGACCGCCGGGTTGACCAGCAGGGCTTTCAGGCCATGGCGCTCGGCCAGGTGAGTCGCATAGTAGCCGCCGAGGGAGCTTCCCACCAGCAACGGCTGGCCTAGCTCGGCAATCGCCTGTTCCAACTGACCGATGGCTTCACGCGGATGGTGATGCAGGGCGGGAACACGCAATTGCTCACTCAAACCCAGCTGCTCCATCACCGCGACCAGCTGACAGGCCTTTGTCGAGGCCGGGGCGCTGTTGAAACCGTGGATATAGAGGATCGAACCGGACATTTGAGCTCCCTGGGTGTCGGCGAAAGATAGCGGAGTTTACAGGGAGTCACAGCAGGATGGGCCATACAAATGATGCCCATGCTGAGCATGTTGCCTCTTGTAGGAGCTGCCGCAGGCTGCGATCTTTTGATTGTAAAAAAACAGGATCAAAAGATCGCAGCCTTCGGCAGCTCCTACAGGGTAGCGTTAGCCGGGGGTTGGCATTAGCCGTTGGGAAAAGGAATTTCAGTACCCGTTGGAACCGTAGTCGACGGTGAAGTCGAAGCCAGTCACGCGTTCCACGCCAGTTTCCAGCCCCCCATCCGGCAACAACCGCAACCAGCGATATCCCGGCGCCTGCTCGCCGACCTTGAAGTCTTCACTCCCCGGCTCGAACTGAATGCAGGTCGAAGGCGACGCCATCAAACGCACGCCATTACGCTCGCGATCAATTTCCTGATGCACGTGCCCCCACAGCACCGCCCGCGCCTGCGGAAAACGATCCAGCACTTCGAAAAACGCTTCCGGATTGCGCAAACCAATCGGCTCCATCCACGCACAACCGATCGACACCGGATGATGGTGAAAACACACCAGATGATGACGCTCCGGCGCTTCGCTCAACGAGCGGGCCAGCAGCTGCAACTGATCGTCCTGCAAATACCCCGGCACCGAACCCGGTACCGCCGAATCCAGCATCGTCACACGCCAGTTGCCGAGATCGACCACCGATTCCAGCAACGCGCTTTGCACTGCTGCCTCAGCCATGATCATGGGTTCGTCGTGGTTGCCGGGAATCCAGCGTGCCGGCGCATCGATCTGCGCGGTCATTTCACGAAATAGCTGATACGACTCCAGCGTGCCGTCCTGGGAAATATCCCCGGTGGCCAGCATCAGGTCGATCTGCGGCTGCTGCTTGAGCACCAACTCGATGACTTTTTGCAGGCTGTCGCGGGTGTTCATGCCCAGCAGTGTGCCACCCGCTTCGGCGAACAGATGGCTGTCGGACAACTGCACCAGCAACGCCGGATCGGCGGTGGTCAACGTGGATACGCTCGGCAAGGCGTTCTCCCAAGGCAAAAGCACGGAATCGGTTAAGTGCCGCAATTATGCTGGGGGATTACTGAAAGAGGAAACCGAGGAACCGGACGCAGTTCACAACTAGCGTACGACTTCGTACTCGTGCCCCAACGCCAGGCAATGACTCAGCCATTCCCCCAGGAACAGATTGAGCTGAGCTTTTTCATCCGGCTGATGCATCGCGGCGTTCGGGTAAGGATAGATGCCGCGAAAGCGTCGTGCATGTTCGGCGCTGATCACTTCGGCCATGCGCGCGTCGTGATAGACCTGCACTTCCAGTTGCGGCACCGGCAGCCATGGCAGGCTGTGCTCCTGACGGACTTGCAACGTGGTGGTATACGGGCAGGTTTGCAGCACTTCGAGGGCCAGTACGCCGAGCATCTGCTCGCCCTGAGTAACAGCGATGCGCCGCGCTTCGGGTTCGTTGCGCATGTCCGGCACCAGTCGCATCAGGCGCGCGTAGTTGGCCTCGCAGGCGGCTTGCAGCCCCGCGAGGTCGACTCGATAACGATCGCGCAACTTGTTTACAACCATAGCCCCCTCACTTCGGCGCGGTTAAGCGCCAGCCACTGCAAAGCGATGATGCTCGCCGCGTTGGCAATGCGTCCGTCACGGACGGCCTGCAAGGCATCTTCAAAGGCCCAGACCGTGACGCGGATATCTTCTGCCTCTTCCTCCAGCCCATGCAGGCCGCCAACGCCATCGGTGCTGCAACGCCCCAGATACAGATGCACGAACTCGTTGCTGCCGCCCGGCGACGGGAAATATTTGGTCATCGGCCACAGGGCCTTGATGTCCAGCCCAGCTTCCTCCTGCGCCTCGCGGTGAGCAACTTCTTCCGGCTGTTCATCCTTGTCGATCAGACCAGCGACCAGTTCGACCAGCCACGGATTGTCAGCCTTGCCCATCGCGCCGACGCGAAACTGCTCGATCAGCACCACTTCGTCGCGCTGCGGATCGTACGGCAGCACGCACACGGCATCGTGACGCACGAACACTTCACGGTTGATCTCGCGGCTCATGCCCCCGGCGAACAGCTCATGGCGCAGGTGCACACGATCGAGCTTGTAGAAGCCCTGATAGCAGCTCTCGCGGCGCACGATGTCGACGGCGGTCGGAATGGCGTTGGCAAAGTCAGTCATGAGCATCCTCGTTTACTGCGAATCCATTACGAGGTTCCTTATCGTTACCGGCAACCTCGACTTCGCGCCATCCTAACGCGCCCGTACCGTTTGATGCAGCCCCTTTACCGTCATCGGGATGGACGGTGGCGACGAAACCCACTCTAATTAGCTTAGTGGCGAACTGACTGCTTCGTTGAGAGTCGAAGCGGTAACTTTTTGCCTTCCCCTGCTTTCGAAAGGACGCCCATGTCGCTTTTCAAAATTGCCTCCGTGGCCGCCATTGCCCTGACCCTGGGCGCGTGCGCGAGCCTGTTCCAGCCCAACTATCGCACGCCGCTGGAAACCACCCGTGATGCGTCGGAACAGCTGAAACCGGGCTGTTCCAACCCGGATTGCCCACTGGTGAACATCGACACCCTGCGCTTCCCAGCAGAGCCCGCGCTGGACCCGATCATCGAAAAACGCCTGCTGCAAATGACCCGCACCGAGCCGGGCGCACCTGTCGCGCCGACGCTGGCGGCCTACCGCGAGCAGTTTCTGGCCAACGCCGGCCCGCGCAACAGCAGCTATCTGCAAGCGAAAGTACGTGAGCAGCATGACGGCTTGGTGATCATCGAATTGTCGAGCTACCTCGACACCGGTGGCGCCCATGGCACACCGGGTCGCGGTTTCATCAACTATTCGCGCCAGCAGCACAAAGTGCTGAATCTGTCCGACATGCTGATGCCGGGGCAGGAAGAGGCGTTCTGGAAGGCTGCGCAAGTGGCGCACAACAGCTGGCTGATCAGCACTAAGCTCGATCAGGAAGCCGAATTCGTCAAGAGCTGGCCATTCGTGAAAACCCCGCACGTCGCGCTGACCTACGGCGGGGTGATCCTCAAGTACGAAACGAGCACCATCGCGCCTTACGCGCTGGGCCACGTCGAACTGAAGATCCCTTATCCACGTCTGAACGGCATTCTCAAGCCTGAGCTGTTTCCCGGCCGTAACTGAAGGCTCGACCGAGCACCCATTGCAGCAGCCCTGCCAGCACCAGCGCCGGCAGGGTCGCGCCGATGTCCGGATACAGATTCGCCAGCAAGTGATAGGTGCTGACACCACCCAGCCACGCCAACAACGCCGGCCAGCGCAACGCGGCTGAAGCGACCAGCCCCCGGCGCTTGCGCAGGATGAAGTGATCCACCAGCACCACGCCGAACAACGGCGCAAACACCGAGCCGATCAGCAGCAGGAAATTCTGGTATTGCGCCAATGGCGCCAGCAGTGCAATCAGCGTGCAGATGACGCCGATGGCCAAAGCCAGATGCTCGACTTTCAGGCGCAACAGAATCCCGCTGGACACCGCTGCCGAATGAATGTCGGCGAAGGCGTTTTCAGACTCGTCGAGCAGAATCAGCAGCAACGGAATACCCAACCCGGCACCGGCCAGTGCCAGCAGCAACGCATTGACTTCACCGCTCGGCGCGAACGCCAGGGTATATGCCACGCCGAGGCTCATCAGCCAGAAATTACCAATGAAGAAACCGACGGCGGTGCCGCCGAAAACGTTCTTCGCACGCTTGCCGAAACGCGAGTAGTCGGCGATCAGCGGCAGCCACGACAGCGGCATGGCAATAGCGATGTCGAAGCCCACGGCGAATGGCATCGAACCGTCACCGGCACGCGCCCAAAGTGCGGCCAGATCAGCCTTGGCGAACAGGTTCCAGGTCAGCCAGAGGCACGCGGCCAACAGCAGCCAGATACCCCATTTGCGCAGGATCTGCCGGACAAACGTCAGCGGCCCGCTGACGGCAAGCAGGGTCGCCAGAGCGCCGAAGAACAGCGTCCACAACACCGGATTGGACCACAGCGAACCTTCGCTGAATGCGCGGGTGCCGAGCAGGCTGGCGGCGTCTCGCATGACGATGATTTCGAACGAGCCCCAACCGATCAGTTGCAACAGATTGAGCAGCGCCGGCAGGCTCGCACCTTTGCTGCCGAGGCTGAGTTTGAGTGCAGCCATCGACGACAGGCCGGTGTCGCTGCCGATCACCCCGACGGCCGCCAGCAGCAAAACGCCGACCAGCGTGCCGAGGAAAATGGCCAGCAGCGAACCGGACAAGCCCAGACCCGGCGCGAGCAATGCGCCGGTCTGCAGCACCATCAGGCCGATGCCGAGGGAGAACCACAGGGAAAACAGATCGCGACCGCCGAATACACGCTTGTCGGCGGGCACGGCGAGATCGGGGGAGTAGGTACCGGGTTGAATGCTCAAGGGTGTTATCTCAGAGGGACATTTGTTGTTGTGTTGACCGCTATCGCCAGCAGGCTGGCTCCCACAGGGAACTTGTGAATAGTTTTCTGTAGGAGCTGCCGAAGGCTGCGATCTGTTGATCTTGCAAAACAAAGTCAAAAGATCGCAGCCTTCGGCAGCTCCTACAGGAGAGTACGTTCATAGTCCCCTGTGGGAGCCAGCCTGCTGGCGATGGGGCCTTTGCAGACCCCACCTGTTCAGGTCAGATCAAACTTTCTTGTACAGCTGACTGCCTTCCTTCTTGAACCGCTCGGCCTGTTCCGCCAGGCCTTGGGCGACTTCGGCGTCGACCGCTTCGATCCGCTGGTTGGCCGCGTATTCGCGGACTTCCTGAGTGATCTTCATCGAGCAGAATTTCGGTCCGCACATCGAGCAGAAATGCGCGACCTTGGCCGAGTCCTTCGGAAGGGTTTCATCGTGGTACGAACGCGCGGTGTCCGGATCGAGACCGAGGTTGAACTGGTCTTCCCAACGGAATTCGAATCGCGCCTTGCTCAAGGCGTTGTCGCGGATCTGTGCGCCCGGGTGCCCCTTGGCCAAGTCCGCTGCGTGCGCGGCGATCTTGTAGGTGATGATCCCGGTCTTCACGTCATCCTTGTTCGGCAGGCCCAAGTGCTCCTTCGGCGTCACGTAGCAAAGCATGGCGCAACCGAACCAGCCGATCATCGCCGCACCGATACCCGAGGTGATGTGGTCGTAGCCCGGCGCGATGTCAGTGGTCAACGGGCCGAGGGTGTAGAACGGCGCCTCGTCGCAGCATTCCAGCTGCTTGTCCATGTTCTCTTTGATCAACTGCATCGGCACGTGGCCCGGGCCTTCGATCATGCACTGCACGTCGTGCTTCCAGGCGATCTTGGTCAGCTCGCCGAGGGTTTCCAGCTCGCCGAATTGCGCTTCGTCGTTGGCGTCGGCAATCGAGCCCGGACGCAGGCCGTCGCCCAGAGAGAAGCTGACGTCGTAGGCCTTCATGATTTCGCAGATTTCGTCGAAATGGGTGTAGAGGAAGTTCTCTTTGTGGTGCGCCAGGCACCACTTGGCCATGATCGAACCGCCACGGGAAACGATGCCGGTCACGCGCTTGGCGGTCAGCGGCACATAGCGCAGCAACACGCCGGCGTGGATGGTGAAGTAGTCGACGCCCTGCTCGGCCTGCTCAATCAGCGTGTCGCGGAACAGCTCCCAGGTCAGGTCTTCAGCGGCGCCACCGACTTTTTCCAACGCCTGGTAGATCGGCACGGTGCCGATCGGCACTGGCGAGTTGCGGATGATCCACTCGCGGGTTTCGTGAATGTGCTTGCCGGTGGACAGGTCCATGACCGTGTCTGAACCCCAGCGAATGCCCCAGGTAAGTTTCGCCACTTCTTCTTCGATCGAAGAACCCAAAGCGCTGTTGCCGATGTTGCCGTTGATCTTCACCAGGAAGTTACGGCCGATAATCATCGGTTCCAGTTCGGTGTGGTTGATGTTGGCCGGAATGATCGCGCGACCACGGGCAATTTCTTCACGGACAAATTCAGGAGTGATGATTTTCGGCACGCTGGCGCCGAAGCTGTGCCCGGCGTGTTGCTGGTCCAGCAGCCCGGCGGCGCGAGCCACTTCAAGCTTCATGTTTTCGCGGATGGCGACGTATTCCATCTCGGCGGTAATGATGCCTTTGCGCGCATAGTGCATCTGGCTGACGTTGGCCCCGGCCTTGGCGCGGCGCGGGTTGTTCACGTGGGCAAAGCGCAGCTTGGTCAGCTCGGCGTCGGCCAGGCGTTCCTGGCCAAAACTGGAGCTCAGACCCGACAGACGCTCGGTATCGCCACGGGATTCGATCCACGCTGAACGCACATCGCCCAGGCCTTTGCGCACATCGATGATGACGTTGGGATCGGTGTACGGGCCCGAGGTGTCATACACGACGACCGGCGCGTTGATCTCGCCGCCGAAGTCGGTCGGTGTCACGTCGAGGCTGATTTCGCGCATCGGCACGAGGATGTCCGGGCGGGAACCCTGAACGTAGACTTTTTGCGAGCGGGTAAAGGGTTGAACCGACTGTTGATCGACTTGGGCCGAATCACTCAGGTTCGTCGTATTTTTTAGTTTTATCGTCATCACGGGCTCTCCAGACAGCATCCAGGCAGTGGATTTTTGTCGGAGCGAACCTGTAACGAATGGACGCGACCAATCAGCGATGACTCTGCTGTTGGTGCTGTGCTCAGTACTCGAGGGCTGTTCGATTGTCGAACAACATCCCGGACGAAGCACAAGAGGACTCGCCGGGTGACGAGAAATCTTGTTCCCTACGCAGGCGCTAACCTGATCAGGTTCAACGGGATCCGAAATTATTCGATCTCAGCCTCATAGCAAGGCACCCCGACAAGAACCCGGCCAGTCTAGACACAACCGGCAAAGAACGCCAACACCGCGGCAAACCCCATGATGAATGGCGCAATTAACGGATTGTTGCCGAGCGCAGGCGCAACTACACTCGCTCTGCCCCGCCGAGCCTTGACGCTACAGGGGCCGCGCCTTACCTTTGGCGCCCGGATTACTTCCATAATATTCATGCTAGGGATCGCCTCATGCTGCGCAAACTTTCACTGGCTCTTGCCGTGTCTTGTGCGTCCAACGCAATGGCCTGGGCAGCAGAAGCGCCCTTGTCGACCAAAACCGATCTGGTCAGCGTCTATCAGGAAGCGGTCGACAACAACGCCGACCTGGCCGCCGCCCGCGCCCAGTACGGTGCACAGAAAGAAGTGGTACCGCAGGCCCGCGCCGGGTTGTTGCCGAATCTGTCCGGTGGCGCCGAAGTGGCGGATGTACGCACGTCTATCGATCAGCCTTCAGCCATCGCCAACCGCAGCGCTCACTCGTATCAGGCGACTCTGGCTCAGCCACTGTTCCGCGCCGATCGATGGTTCCAGTACCAGGCTGCCAAAGACGTCAACGAACAAGCCGCGCTGCAACTGTCGGCCACCGAGCAGAACCTGATTCTGCAATCGGCCGAGAGCTACTTCAACGTGTTGCGCAGCCAGGACAACCTGGCCTCGACCAAGGCTGAAGAAGCCGCGTTCAAGCGCCAGCTCGATCAGTCCAACGAACGCTTCGACGTCGGCCTGTCGGACAAGACCGACGTGCTGCAATCGCAAGCCAGCTACGACACCGCGCGGGCCAACCGGATCGTCGCGCAGCGTCAGGTCGATGATGCATTTGAAGCGCTGATCACCCTGACCAACCGTCAGTACAACTCGATTCAAGGCATTGTCCATACGCTGCCGATCCTGCCGCCAGCGCCGAATGACGCCAAGTCGTGGGTCGACACCGCCGCCAGACAGAACCTCAATCTGCTCGCCAGCAACTACGCCGTCAGCTCCGCCGAACAGACCCTGAAACAGCGCAAGGCCGGCCACTTGCCGACCCTCGACGCCGTGGCCAAATACGAAAAAGGTGACAACGACGCCCTCGGTTTCGCCAACCCGAACTCATTCGGCGCGCCGTACGGTGGCAATGTTGAACAAAGCACGCTGGGTTTGCAGTTGAACATCCCGATCTACAGCGGCGGGCTGACCAGCTCCCAGGTGCGTGAGTCCTACTCGCGGCTTGACCAAACCGAGCAGCAGCGCGAAGCCCTGCGCCGGCAAGTCGTCGAAAACACTCGCAACCTGCACCGCGCGGTGAATACCGACGTCGAGCAGGTGCAGGCGCGCCGCCAGTCGATCATCTCCAACCAGAGCGCGGTGGAAGCCACGGAAATCGGTTATCAGGTGGGCACGCGCAACATCGTCGACGTGCTTGATGCCCAGCGCCAGCTGTATAGCTCGGTGCGCAATTACAACAACACGCGGTACGACTACATCCTCGACAACCTGCGCTTGAAGCAGGCCGCGGGGACGTTGAACCCGGGTGATCTGGAGGATCTGCGCCGTTACCTGAAGGCCGATTACAACCCCGACAAGGACTTCCTGCCGCCGGATCTGGCCAAGGCTGCCGAGGCGCAGCTCAGGGCTCGGCCGTAAACAACGTGAATAAATTCCCTGTGGCGAGGGGATTTATCCCCGATGGGCTGCGAAGCGGCCCCAAAACCATTCACCGCGGTGATTCCGTCAGACTTGGCTAGCCGTATTGACGACTGCTGCGCAGCCGATCGGGGATAAATCCCCTCGCCACAAATTCATGTCACCTGAAAATACTGTGGCGCCAGGCTACTTGATGAGTCTGCCCAGGCCATCGAGCAATCGCTGCAACGCGCCCTGATTGCGGCGCATCACCGCCAGCCCGGCGTCGGCCATGCGCTGCGCATCGCGCGGCAACTCGAACAGGCGCTGCACTTGCACCGCCAGCCCTTCGGCATCATCCACTTCAACCAACGCGCCGGCCTCGCGCAACTGCGCGGCGATGTCGAGAAAGTTGAACAGGTGCGGGCCGCTGATCACCGGTTTTGCCAGTGCGGCGGGCTCCAGTAAATTGTGCCCGCCATTCGGCACCAGGCTGCCACCGACAAAGGCGCTGTCGGCCAAGGCGTAGAGAAACAGCAGCTCACCCATGGTGTCGCCGAGCAGCACCGAAGTTTGCGCATCGACATTGGCCCCGGTCGAACGACGCAGCGTGGCAAAACCTTCGCGCTGACACAGTTCAAACACCGAGTTGAAGCGCTCCGGGTGACGCGGCACCAGAATCAGCAACGCATCCGGATGATTGGCCAACAAACGCCGGTGGGCGTTCAACACCACTTCATCCTCGCCGTCATGGGTGCTGGCGGCGATCCACACCGGTCGCTCCAGCGCCTGCCACTGGCCACGCAATTGGGCGGCGCGTTGCAGCAGTTGCGGGTCGATGGTCAGGTCGAATTTGATCGAACCAGTGACCTCGACCGTCTCCGGACGCGCACCCAGATCGCGGAAGCGCTGAGCCTCGGCCTCGGTCTGCACGGCAAAAAAACTCATCTCGGCGAGCATCGGCGCGGTCAGTTTGCTGAAGCGGCCATACCCCTTGGCCGACCGTTCGGACAAGCGCCCGTTGGCCAGCGCCACCGGGATGCCGCGTTTGGCGCACTGATGAATATGGTTGGGCCACAGTTCGGTTTCCATGATCACCGCCAGTTTCGGCTGGACGCGATCGAGAAAACGCGCCGCTGCGCACGGCAAGTCATAGGGCAGATAGCAGTGCTGGATGCGCGGCTCGTTGGCGAACAGTGCCTGAATTCGCTCCGAACCGGTCGGCGTCATGCAAGTCACGGTAATCGGCAGCTGCGGATAACGTTGCAGCAAGGCGCGGATCATCGGCGCCGCGGCGATGCTTTCGCCCACCGACACCGCGTGCACCCAGATGCCACCGGGTTGCAGCGCCGGCATTGCGTAAGAGAAACGTTCGCCAATGCGCTTGGCATACGCCGGCGCCTTGCGCGCCCGCAGCCACAGCCGAATCGCCACCAATGGCAGCCCCAGGTAAAACAGCGCGGTGTACAGAGTTCTATTCATGGCGGCGGAGTTTATCGACTTTTTCCGTCGATCGCGCGCAAGTGCACGGCAAAACGCTCGGCCAGCCAACGCGCCGCAGGGCCGAGCGGCTCGTCGCGCCGCCAGACCAGCTCCACCACCAGCGCTGGCGGCGTCCATTCGCTGGCGAGCTCGACCATCAAACCCTGATACGCCGAGTACTGCACCACGTGCCGGGGCAGCCACGCCCAGCCAAGATCGCGCACCAACCATTCGGCCATGACGTAGAAACTGTCGGCCCGCCACACCTGTGGACTGGCCGGCTCGCTGCCGGGGTAGACGCTGGTTTGCGTCGACATCAACAGTTGCCGGTGTTGCGCCAGTTGCTGGCAGGTGACGTAGGGCTGCGTCGCCAACGGATGATTGATCCCGCAGACCGTGACCATTTCCACGCTGCCCAGCACTCGTCGTTCCAGCGCCTCGGGGATTTCATCGTGATAGAACAGCAAGCCGAGATCGGCGCGGCGCTCGACGAGTTTGCGTGCGACTTCGCCTTGAGCAGCGCTGGTGAGTTGTACTTCCAGGCTGGGAAATTGTTCGGCCAGCGCGCCGAAACTTTCCACCAGCGCCTGATAAGGCATCGCCTCATCCTGCGCCACGCGCAGTTGCGCTTCCTGGCCGCGCATCATCGCCATGGCCCGGCCATTGAGGCGCTCACACTGGCGCAAGACTTCCCGCGCCTCTTCGAGCAGCGCCTCCCCCGCTTCGGTGAGCCTGGGCTGACGACCGCTGCTACGCTCAAACAGGCTCACGCCCAGATCGTCCTCGAGCATGGCGATGGCACTGCTGATCGCCGACTGCGCCTTGCGCTGCTGCCGGGCCACGGCGGAAAACGAACGCTGTTCGGCGACCGCGATAAACACGCGTAACTGATCTAGATTCCACTGCGTGCTCATCGCACATCCCATCTCTCAAACAGATAGGTAATGACTTTACCGCATCTGAACAACCTCTAAAATGCCGACCTCAGAAAGTAACGCTGCACACGAGGATTACACATGAACGCCTACGCCTACCTTGCCATCGCCATCTGCGCCGAAGTCATGGCCACCGTTTCGATGAAAGCGGTCAAAGGCTTCAGCACGCCGCTGCCACTGCTGGTGGTGATCGTCGGTTACGCAATCGCGTTCTGGATGCTGATCCTGGTGGTGCGCACGGTGCCGGTGGGCGTTGCCTACGCGGTGTGGGCCGGGATGGGCATTGTGATGGTCAGTGTCGCGGCGCTGTTTATCTACGGGCAGAAGCTGGATGTGCCGGCGATGTTGGGGATGGGGTTGATTGTTCTTGGCGTTGTGGTGATTCAACTGTTCTCGAAAACTGCGGGGCACTAAAGAAAAAGATCGCAGCCTTCGGCAGCTCCTACAGGTGTACGCATGACCCTGTAGGAGCTGCCGAAGGCTGCGATCTTTTTTCGCCTGTATACTGCGCCCTCGTCTTGAACACTGAGGTCGCTGCATGCCATCCGTTATTTCCACCGACGTTCTGATTGTCGGCGCTGGTGTCGCCGGCCTCTGGCTGAATGCGCGCCTGCGTCGTCAGGGTTTTTCGACCGTGCTGGTGGAAAGTGCCAGCCTCGGCGGCGGGCAAAGTGTGAAATCCCAAGGCATCATTCACGGCGGCGCCAAGTATGCGCTGCACGGCGCGTTGACCGGCGCGTCGGAAGCCATCGCCGACATGCCGCGACGCTGGCGTGAAGCGCTGGCCGGCAACGGCGAGCTGGATCTGAGCGGCGTGCGCCTGCTCTCCGAAGCCCATTACCTGTGGTCGCCGGGCACCCTCGCCGGCAACCTCACCAGTTTCTTCGCCAGTAAAGCCGTGCGCGGCCGCGTCGATCAGGTCAAGGGCGAGCAACTGCCGCCAGCCCTGCAAGACAAGCGCTTCAAGGGCAAGGTCTATCGCCTCGCCGAACTGGTGGTCGATGTGCCGAGCCTGATCCAGCGTCTGGCCGATCTGGCCGGTGACGGTCTGCTCGCCGGGCAGACCATCGAGCCCATGCTGGAAGCAGGCGTGCTGGTGGGGCTCAAGGTCGACGATCGCGAGATCCGCGCCCAGCGCATCGTCCTCAGTGCCGGCGCCGGTACCGCCCAACTGCTCGAGAATCTGGGCCTGACTCATCCGGCCATGCAGCGCCGGCCATTGCACATGATCCTCGCCAAAGGCCCCGGCCTGAAACCGCTGTACGCCCACTGCCTGGGCGGCGGCACCAAACCGCGCATTACCGTCACCACGCATCCGGCGGCTGATGGTCAGTGGGTCTGGTACATGGGTGGCGACATTGCCGAAAGCGAAGGCGTGAACCGCGAACCCGCCGAACAGATCGCTACCGCGCAAAAAGAAATCGCCCAGTTGTTGCCGTGGATCGATCTCAGCACGGCGCAATGGGCGACGTTGCGCGTCGACCGTGCCGAGCCGCTGCAAACCGGCCTGACGCGCCCGGACAACGCATTCCTCGCCGAAGAGGGTCGCTTGCTGGTCGGCTGGCCGACCAAACTGGCGCTGGCGCCGGACTTTGCTGACCGAGTGATTACCTCCTTGCAGCGCGACGGTATCCAGCCGCAAGCCGGCGAACCGTTGCCGTCGCTGCCAAAACCACCGATGGGCGTTCCGGCCTGGGAGCAACTGTTGCCATGAGCATTGCCACCCTGCATGACTTTCACCGCCCGCTGGGCAGTACCGGCCTGATGGTCTCGCCGCTGGGCCTGGGCACGGTCAAACTTGGCCGCGATCAAGGGGTGAAATACCCCAACGGCTTTCAGATTCCCGATGACGACGAAGCACGGATGTTACTCAGGCAAGCACGCGAGCTAGGTATCAACCTGATCGACACGGCCCCGGCCTACGGTCGCAGCGAAGAGCGCCTCGGCCCACTGTTGCGCGGCCAGCGTCAGGACTGGGTGATCGTCAGCAAAGTCGGCGAAGAGTTTGCCGACGGCCTCTCGCGACACGATTTCAGCGCGGCGCACACGCGCCTGTCGGTCGAACGCAGCCTGCAACGTCTGGAAACGGACTTTATCGATCTGGTACTGGTGCACTCCGATGGCAACGACCTGGCCATTCTCGAGCACGAAGACGTTTATGCCACACTCGCCGCGCTCAAGGCCGAGGGCAAGATTCGCGGCTTCGGCTTTTCCGGCAAGACCGTCGAAGGTGGCCTCAAAGCATTGGAGCAAGGCGACTGCGCGATGGTCACCTACAATCTGAACGAACAAAACGAGAAGGCTGTCATTGACTATGCTGCTGCGCACGGCAAAGCCATTCTGGTGAAGAAGGCCCTGGCCAGCGGTCACGTTTGCCTGAGCCCGGGCGTGGATCCGGTACGCGCCAGCTTCGAGTTGCTTTTCGCGCAACCTGGCGTGGCCAGTGCTATCGTCGGGACGATCAATCCGCTGCACCTCGCCCACAACGTTGCGACCGTTGCCCAAGTCCTTCGTGGTCACTGACGCCGCCCCGCGGCCTTAAGCAGGAGCCGATATGCCGCGCACGCTCATCAGAAAGAACCCGAGCAACTTCAAGACTCTGCCGCTGTTCGTCGAAGCAACGCCCGAAGGCCTGACGTATCAGAGCGTCGGCATGCCGCTGAATTTCACGCAGACCTTGCAGCGACGCAAACCGGTCAGTGTGACGGACACCGAACGCTTCTCGCTGGAACTGGCGAATCTGGGCGTCTCGGTACGCCTGACCCTGCATTGGCAGAATCGCGACTACTGGGTGCTGGTGCGCCAGCGTCGGCAGGATCGCGGCGATGTGGTGCTGAAGTTGATTTCCGGTTACGTACCGGCTCACGAACTGAATATTCCGCTGCACACAGCCATTCAAGAGATCGCCGAAGAGTGTTTGCTTGAAACCCCCGAAGGCTGGCTCGGCGGGCGTTTCAACGACACTTGGCTGCCGGCGCCCTACTCGTCCGCCCTGCACTATCGCGAGGCTTTGCCGTTTCGGTTGACGCCACTGTCCGGTTCAGCGCGGCCCATTCGTAGCGCCAATCTGCAATTGCTGGAGCGGCCGCGCGCTTATGTGCATTTGCCGACAGCGTCGCTGCAATTGATCTACGACTTGCGCCTGGACGTGCCCAAGGAAGCCAAATCCCTGAGCCTGTTCCACGTCGATGAGCGTCTGGAAGGCGATCAACTGGTGGCGCGGCTCGACCGCAAGCGACCCGATCTGTACTTGATGCCACTCAAGGACGGCGCGCCAGTGGCCGAGCTGTACACCCTCAAGCGCGACAAACTGCTACCGGCCAGCACGCGCGGACTTTATCTGGCCGAGAGCTTTGCGAATCAAGAAGGCTGGGTGGTGCGCGAAGAGCGGATTCGCTGGAAAGACTGGCTCGTGCAACAGGGCCTGCAACCGGCAAAGCCCCCTCGTGCGGGCCTCAAGCAGCTAAGTCTCAAGGCGTTGCGCCTCGTTGGTCTGGGCAAGAAGCGCGCGAACTGACTGCCGGTTAGCGCCGACGATCCAGCCACGTACGCAACGTGGCGAAGAAGTGGAAGTAACGATTCTCGCGTTTGCCCATGCCGCGCTTGGGCGAGAACGACTCCTCGGCAAACGCGCCGGTAATACGCACCCGCGAAGCCTGGGTCTTCAGCGTGCAAACCTTGGCGTCGGCCTGCTGCAATACGTATTTTAGCAAGCGTTCGGAATGCAGCTTCCTCCCCGTCGCCTTGCAGAACTCGAAGATGCGCTCGACTCGTTTGCCATACGCGACGTAAGTATCGCGACCGCAAATGGCAAAGCGGTCGTTCAACCCTCCCCACCACTGCCAATCGGGAATGTAGGCATTGTGCTGCCGCGCCTCTGGATGATTGAACACATAGGCCGGTAGCGGGTTGTGGAAGAAATTGTCCGGACGCACGAACACCACGAAATCGGGATTGAAGGATTCAATCATGCTGGTGACGGTGTGCAGCGAGTTGAGCTGATAGATCAGGTTGCGCAACGATGCAAAATCATCCGCCCAGGTATCGCCCTGTGTCTTGACCTGCTCGAAATCCCAACGCTCCAGCACGCCTTCGGTTGAGGTCAGCGTCCCGATCATCGACTCGAATGGCTGGTAGTTGTCCGCCGCCAGCTCGCCTTTCTCGCCTGAGCGCGCGTTCTGCACTTCATCGATTTTGTACAGGTGATAAAAGCACTTCACGTCGCTGCCCGCAGGTAACTGCGCCAGTACGTTCTGTTCGATGGAAGGAAAACAAATCGGCGAGTTTCTCGGGATACCAAAAAAAGCCACGGCAATTTTCAACACTCAACAGCACCTTTTCGAAAGTTGTACGGGCCGGCCGACACCGCGGACTCGCTTATTTGCGGCGAAACAACTTTTGCCACCAGCGGCGGGGTTGCAGCGGCACGACGATGACGTCCGATTTCTGCAGCCAGTCGCGCTCGTAATCCCAGGCATGCCCACCCCATAGTTTTCCAGCTTCGTTGGAAAAACCCAGGGTCATGAGCTGATAGGTGTACCCGGCATGACCGCGCAACCAGTCGAACAGCACCAGCGTGTTGAAACCGGTGGAGGGGCCAACGTAGCGCTTGCCGCCCGGCCGGTCGACCGGATAGTTCCAGAGCGGTGGCAGCGGAATGCGATCCCAGTACATGGCCACACGAGGCAGCGGACACATCGGTGCGGCACAGCCGACCAGCATGGTGAAAAAGCGCTCACCCGCCTGATCACACAGCCGCTGCACGTCCGGCCCAAAGGGCAGGCCAAAAAAATACGCGTCCTGCGCGTTATAGCCATGCACGACGACGTTCACGCTGCGCCAGTCGAGCAGTGGCGCCTTGATGCAGGTATTGAAGCTGACCACGACGTCATCGACGCCAATGTTCAACGCCTGAAAATCCGCCGCCGTAATGGCCGGATTGTTGGCAATCAATACGACCCGAGCCGCACGGCTCAGGCACGCCTGCAATGGCTCGGGCAGCGCCCCCAGAACAGACTGGTCACCGCCAGGCAGCGCATCCAGCGCCATGTGTTCGTCCTTCATTCAGGTCGGCACCTTCATCCCGTGGCGTAACTTGACCCAGAACTGCGTGAACGCCGAAGGCGGCTGCCATGGGCGCATCTCGCGCTGGATTTCCGTGGCCAGGGCCTGACCAACACGGGCGAAGGAATAGCGACTTTGCGCAAATTCCTGCCCCTTCATGGCGATACGTTGCGCCAGCTCCGGGTCGTCCTGCAGCAGTTTGATCTTTGCAACGGCCTCGTCTTCGCTGCGATAAAACACAGTGTTGTGCATGTCTTCGAAGCCGAGCAACTGATCTTCTTCGCCTTGGCTCCAGGCCAGCAGCACGCAGCCACAGGCCATGGCTTCAAAATTCTTGATCATGAACTCGTTCATGCCGATGTCGGCACTGACGAAGATCTTGATGCGGTTGAGTGTTTCGAGGTATTCCGAACCCGACTTCGTGCGGGTCACCAGCATGCCGGTACGTTGCGCGAGCGACTCCAGCATTGCCTTGCGCTCGGCGTACTCGGTACTTTTCAGGCTGCCAAGAAAACCGATGGGGATATCCCGCTCGGCGCCGGTGTTGCGCAGCATCTGCTCGTCGTAACCCTTGGAAACGAAGACGGTGTCGATGCCTTCAGCGAGCATTTTGCGGGCAACCACGGCGCCAGACACCAGCGCGCGGCAGCTCGGCAGACGACTGTAGAGACGCGAATACACGCCACGGTATTTACTGGCGGGCATGTAGTTCTGGTAGGCGTCGTGTTCGAGGAAAACCAGCCCGGGAATGCACTTGAGCACCCGCAGTTGCGTGGCCAGGCGCTTGACCCGGGAGAAGATCACCACGCGGTCGAACGTCTGATAGTCGACCGAGGCCAGAAACCGTCCGAGGTTTAGCTGTTGCTGCTTGCTCAGACGGTAGATGACACATTCATCACAGTTCTGCTGCACGATGTCGTAGAGCCGGTCGAGAATGACCCGCTGCTCGTCCATCACCAGTAGCATGACTTTCATAGATTAATTGACCACGCGACGTAGGCAGGCAAGCGCATCGGATTCAAACCTGCCGACATCAACGGAAACGGCTAGATCCCCAAGGCAAAATCCGTTCACACGCAGTACACAACGGTAAAAATTCATCTGATCAGCGACTGCGGATTTTTTCGACAATTGCGGTCGTCGAGCTGTTTTCCACAAGCCCCAGCACTTTCACGGTACCGCCATAAGACGTCACGATGTCCGCACCAACCACTTGGTCGATCCCGTAATCGCCGCCCTTGACCAACACATCAGGCTTGACCTCACGCAGCAGGTTTTCCGGAGTGCCTTCAGGGAAACTGATGACCCAGTCCACCGCACCAAGCCCCGCCAGAACCGCCATACGCCGGTCAACACTGTTGATCGGACGACCCGGCCCCTTCAAGCGACTGACCGAAGCATCGTCATTGACCGCGACAATCAGACGATCGCCTTGCGCCCGCGCCTGTTCCAGATAGGTCACGTGGCCGGCGTGCAGAATGTCGAAGCAGCCATTGGTGAAGACAATCTTTTCGTTATGCGCGCGAGCATCGGCCACCGCGAGAATCAACTGTTCCAGGCCCAGCACACCGCGCTCGGAGCCTTCTTCACGCTGAATGGCGCGACGCAGTTCCGGAGCACTGATGGCCGCCGTACCGAGTTTGCCGACCACAATGCCGGCGGCCAGATTGGCCAGCGCCACGGCGTGGGGCAGCTCTTCACCGGCGGCGATGGCAGCAGCCAGCGTCGAGATCACCGTGTCACCGGCACCGGTAACGTCAAACACTTCTCGCGCACGGGCCGGCAGGTGCAGCGCCGGATGATCAGGACGCAGGAGGGTCATGCCGTGCTCGCCACGGGTCACCAGCAGCGCACCGAGCTCAAGGTCGTGCATCAGCGCGGCGCCCTTGCTCACCAGCTCATGCTCATCGGCGCAACCGCCGACGATGGCTTCGAATTCACTGAGGTTGGGGGTGATCAGGCTGGCGCCACGGTAGATCGAGAAATCCTTGCCCTTCGGGTCGGCCAGCACCGGGATATTCCTGGCACGGGCAGCCTGAATCAGCGCCTGATGGTTTTTCAGTGCGCCTTTGCCGTAGTCGGACAACACCAGCACCTTGATGCCTTCCAGCAGATCATCGACCTGCGAGGCGAGGGCCAGGGCATCGGTGGCAAACGGTTCTTCGAAGTCGATACGCAGCAATTGCTGGTGCCGGCTCATGACCCGCAGCTTGACGATGGTTGGCTGGTGCGCAATGCGCTGGAACAAGGCACGTACGCCCGCGCCCTTGAGACTGTTGCTCAGGCTGTCGGCAGCTTCGTCGTCCCCGGTCACACCGACCAGGGACGCCGGCGCACCCAGCGCGGCAATGTTCAAGGCAACGTTCGCGGCACCGCCCGGACGATCTTCGATTTGCTCGACTTTAACGACCGGCACCGGGGCCTCAGGGGAAATCCGTGAGGTTCCGCCATGCCAGTAACGGTCGAGCATGACATCGCCGACTACCAAGACCGGGGCTTGATCGAAACGCGGCATGGACAACTTCATGGAGCAACCCACATACAAAATGAACAGGGGCGCGATATTAACACAGGGAAAAGCGCCGTCCGCCTCAATCTGAAAGGTCGCGCACCCAGAACAATTCGTGGCGCCGGACAGCTTTGCGGAAAAATTCGTTACTGCCCGTGACAGGCCAGCGGCGCCCGGCCAGAGCCTGCTGGATCCAGCGGCGCAATTGGCGCTTGAACGCTTGCCCACCCTGCAGGTCATGCTCCATCGCCAGTGCCATGGCCTTGTCCAGTTGCGTATCCGCCGACAGCAGCGGGCTCCACAAGCGGTCAGCCGGCAACGGCTCGATCGCAGGCGGCAAGGCGATACCGGCACCGGCAGGCCCCATCGGCCAGCGGTCGTTGTCATGCAGGTGATTGGCGTACATCAGCAGGGTCGTCGGCTTCCAGTTGCTCAGGGCAATGGCTTCAAGCAGGGCTTGAGTGCTGGCGACGTGATCGCTATGGGGATCGAGTTCAGGATGCGGCGTGACCAGCACCTCGGGACGGTAGTGCTCCAGCAGTTTCGCCAGATCGCCGACCAGATTCTGCCAGGTCGGTTGCCCATCGACGTCGGCGGGCAACGCCAGCGGATTGTGCCGGCGCACACTGCGCACATCGCTTTCCTGCGACTCTCGGGAGCCGAACGCTTTGCCCGGTTCTGCAGCCATCGCAGGCAATTGCAGGCAGTAGTAACCCAGTTGCACGCAACGCTCGGCGGGCACCCCGCCCCACTGCGGAATCGCCAGACTGTCCCAACTGCGCAAACGCCCCTTCAACCGGGCAGCCGCAGCTTGATCCAGACCCAGACGCTGGAAATCTTCAGCCTCAATCTCGCCTTGGGTCAGAGTGACGATGCTGACGTCCTCGCAGCGGCTATACAGGCCAAACGCTGCCAACTCGGCATCGTCGGCATGGGGCGCGATGACCATCACGCGCTGGCGGCTGTAGTCAGGGCTGGCCATGACCCACAAAGTACCGACGGCGCCTGCCGCGCAATACCGGCCGCGCAGGTTCAGTGAGCCCTGCTGTAATGCCTCGGCTTGACCGGACAGATTCAGAAAACGCCGCCCGCTGACCCCGCGCTCGAAATCCTGGCGATCATCGCCGACCTGAACGTAAGGATCGAGCCAGCGCCCTAGCCAGCCAGCCTTCAATTCAAGTTCGAGAATAAGCGTTTCGCCTGCAGCCAACGGTTCGCTCAGACGCACAACACCACCGCTCAGGCTCACCGCCTGCCGCGCCGTGTCGGTAGGAAACGCGTATTGATAATCGTCAGAGGGCCGGTAGAACAAATGATCGGCAAACCACCCCTCGTGGGCGATCCAGGCCAGCACCAGCAACAGCGGCACCAGCCACCACGCGATGAGTAACCCGATCACAAGCAGCGCGACCAGAAAGGCCACGAGGAACATGCGCTTGTTACGTCGATGGGCCTTGAGAAGCTGTTGCTTGCGAGCGCTCATGGATTCAGACCTTGTAGACCGGCACCGTGTGGCACCAGCGATCCTTGTACTCACGGTCGGCACGACCGAATGAATAACGCAGAGGCTTGCCCAGCGCCCGCGCGTCTGCCCAGGCCTGCTGGGTGTTGACGAAGCTCAGAACGCTGCCGGGGCTGAACTCGCGGCTCTGCGGGTCGACGCCACCATTGACGTATTCAAGCGACACCCACTCGGGCGCCTCGACTCGATACAAAACCTGAATGGCCACGGGGGCCGATTCGAGCATGGCCACCGAGCCGGTCATGAATTCGCGCAACAGCGTGAAGACCTCGACCAGCCCGGCCTTGCCCGGTACTTCAAAGCCCCAGCGACGCTGAAACAGATCGCCGTAAGCGGCGGCCTGCTCTTGCGGGGTAAAGTCGGACATCGGTACCAGCGAGCCACCCGCCTCTTCCAGCAAGCGCTGCTCGCGACGCTGGTTGTAGCGAAATTTCTTCGAATACTCCTCCGGCAACCGGGCCAGGGCCAAGCCCTCCGGCTGCGCTTTCAAGGTGCTGATCTGCTCGGCATTCAGTTGGGAGACATAGGCCATGCGCTGACGGACCGGCACGACGATATCGGGCGCGATCGGCAGGATGATTTCCGCATTGCCCATGTCCAGCAAGCCGCGCTTGCCCTCGCGCTTGAGCACTTCCTTGGACAAGGCGACATGGCGCCCCCAGCAGGGAATGGCGGCAAGCACCTCACCGCCAACGATCCAGCCCAGATAACGCAGTTCGATACCGACGAAGGTCGACAGCCGCTCTACCACTTCGGGATGTGTCGCGAAACTACCACCGAAACGCTGCCAGGCACCCGCGTACGCATCCCGGTCGATTTCACTCCAGCCGCGCTCACGAAAGCTGCGAAACATTGTCAGCATACGTTGGTCACGTGGGCCGGCTGAGGTTCGTCACCTTCTTCAAACTCTTTGGCATGCAGACGTGAGTAATAGCCGTTCTGCTCCAGCAGTTGTGCGTGACTGCCGCGCTCGACGATGCGGCCTTCGTCCATGACCAGAATCAGGTCGGCCTTCTCGATGGTGCTCAAGCGGTGAGCAATCACCAGCGTCGTGCGGTTCTGCACCACATGATCCAGTGCTGCCTGAATGTGCCGTTCCGACTCCGTATCGAGAGCCGATGTGGCCTCGTCGAGAATCAGCAACGGCGCATCCTTGAGCAGGGCCCGGGCGATGGCGATGCGCTGGCGCTGGCCGCCGGACAGCAATACGCCGTTTTCGCCGACCATGGTCTCGTAACCCTGCGGCATCTTGACGATGAACTCGTCGGCATAAGCCTCGGTAGCCGCGCGTTTGACCTCTTCGAAAGGCGCGCCAGCCAGATCGCCATAAGCGATGTTGTTGGTCACCGTATCGTTGAACAGCGTGACCGCCTGGGTCACCAGAGCGATCTGGCGACGCAGGCTGCGCAAGGTGAAATCCTGAACCTCTACACCATCGAGCAGAATCTGACCCTGCTCATGCTGGTAGAAGCGCGGAATCAACCCGGCCAGCGTCGACTTGCCGCTACCCGAACGCCCGACCAAAGCCACCATCTGCCCAGGCTCGACGACAAAGCTGATGTCGTTGAGCACCTTTTTGTCGGTGTCCGGGTACTGGAAGCTGAGATTGCGCACTTCCAGACGACCTTCAAGACGATCGCGCTCGACCGTGCCCTGATCCACTTCCGCCGGCTCATCCAGTTGCTCGAAAATACTCTCGGCACCGGCCACGCCTTTCTGGATGGTAGAGCTGACTTCAGAGAGCTGACGGATAGGCTTGGGCAACAGACCGGCCATGGTGATGTAAGCCACCAGATCGCCCGGCGACGCGTCACCGCGAAGATAAAGCACGAGGAACATGACCACGGCCATGGCGCTGTACGTCACCAGTTGCAGCATCGGCGTGTAGACCGCGCCGGTCTTGGTCATCGTCAGCTGCTTGTCGGTGTTGCTTTGGCTGGCGTCGCGAAAGCGGTCTTTTTCATAGACTTCACCGCCGAAACTGCGCACCACGCGATAACCATGAATGGTCTCGGAGGCGACGTGCGTGACGTTGCCCATGGACACCTGGATCTTTTTGCTTTGCTTGCGGAATTTCTTGCTGGTGCTGTTCACCATAATGCCGATCACCGGCAGGATAGCGACCATCACCAGGGTGAGTTTCCAGTTCATCCACAACAGGGTGCAGAACAGGAAAATCACCGTCATGCCTTCACGGATGACCACTTTGATCGCGTCAGTCGCCGCCCCCGTGACCATCGTCACGTTGAAGGTGATCCGGGAAATCAGATGACCGGAGTTGTTCTTGTCGAAGAAGCGGTTGGGCAAATCCAGCAACTTGTTGAACAGCACGACCCGCAAGTCATGCACCAGGCCCAGAGAAACCCGCGCCAGAAAGAAGTTGCCGAGATACGAACCCACACCCTGCAACACGGCGATGAACACAATCATCAGCGGCACGGTTTCGAGCAACTGCAACTTGCCCAGATAGGGATTGCCCGGAAACAGACTGGCTTCAGGATTGGCCAGGCCGTCGACAAAGTACTTGAGGATGTAAGCGAGCATCGGCTGGGTCGATGCGAAAAGCAGAAACCCGACGATGCTGAGAAGGAAGAGACCGGCATAAGGCCGCACGTAAGCCAAAAGGCGGAAATAGATCGCCAGCGTTGACTGGGCTTTCGGTTCAGGACTGCTCATGGTGATCCGCACAATTCAGTGAGGCGCGGATGATATCACACGCGTTTTTCCCCCGATAAACATGACTTCACGCCAGCCTTTGAGCAAGTCGGTTAAGATACGCCGCTAATGATGGGAGCCAGATATGCAATCGATTGATCACAGCACTTACGAGGCACTGCGCGAAGGTGCACACGTACTGGAAGCCGACGGCTCCGGCGACAAGGTGCTCAGATTGGCCGATGGACGCATGCTCAAACTGTTCCGTCGCAAACGGCTGCTCAGTTCTGCGCTGTTCTACCCCTACGCGCAACGTTTTGCCGACAACACCCGGGCGCTTGAACAACGCGGCATCCTCTGCCCCAAAGTCATCGCGGTGTACCGCATCCCGAGCATCGAGCGTGACTGTGTGTATTACAGTCCGCTGGCGGGCAATACCGTACGCCAATTGCAAGGCACCAGCGAAGAGACTGAGTCTCTGAGATTCCAGCTGGGCGCATACTTTGCTCAATTGCACGAGAAAGGCGTGTACTTTCGATCGCTGCACTTCGGCAACGTGGTGCTGACCCCGGACGGCCATCTGGGCCTGATCGACATCGCCGACCTGCGCTGCCAGAAGCGCTCGCTCAGCGACAGCAAACGCCTGCGCAATTTCGCTCACCTGCTGCGCTACAAGGAAGATCGGCAATGGTTGCTGGGCCAGGACGCCGGCGACACCTTTATCGAAGGTTACCGACAGGCCCTGCCGAGCAACCGGCAAGCGCCGCTGATCTCGCGCCTGCGCCCACTGCTTGCTTGAACCCTAGCGACCAATCACCACAACGGTCGCGCCTTTGCGATTGGCGAAATGCTCAAGGATGCGCAGCTTGTGTGCTGCCAGCCACTCGTTCAGCCATGGCTCGTCACCTTTCGCCTCGATCACGAAATAACGGTAGTCGCCAGCATGCGCTGGCGATATTGCCTCTTCCTGCGTCAGGACTGGCAACACGTAGCCGCGCCCCGCGTAATAGCTGATCCGCCCATCGGTGAAGTAAGTCGGCGCGTCCGATTCAACATGGGAGGACATCCAGCGGCCGGCCTCGACATAGTGGGTTTTTCCGGCCCCGGTGGAGATGACGTTCGATAGCATCACCAGCAGCGCCAGTACCACCAACCCCTTGCCCAATCGCGGAAATTGGCGAACAAACGCTGCCAGCCCCATCGCCAGCACAGGCACAAACATCAGGTTCAGAAAACTCATGTAGCGCGCATTCATGAACTGTTGCTTGATAAAAAACAGTACCAGTACCACCAGGTAGAGCATCGCTACCCAGGCGAAGGGACGATAGTCGCGCCAGTAGATACCCAGCACGCCCCAGTTGCGCCGCAGAATGAACGGGACGGCGAACGGCCCCATCAACTTGACGAAAGTAATCGTCATGGTCGCAAGGATGCCGAAGAAAATGATCCGACCCGCCTCATCCTGGGAATACTTGTTGATGAGTGAATTAGCGAACTGATCGCAGAGCATCTGGAACGAGGCGAACACACTGCGAGGCTCAATCATGTCCAGATAAAGAACCACGCGCGCCGACAAGAGCACGCCTGTCACCGAGACGACCAGCAACCCGATAACCGGCAACAATGAAAACTGAATGAACGACAGGCGTCGGCTCGACGACCACAGGTTGGGCAATTGCCACAGCGCCAACGCCGGTATCAACAACAACGCCTCCAGCCGAAACAAGGCGGCCGCGACAATTGCCATATGAATAAATGCCGCACGCAACCAGCCTCCACGAGCCTGCCAGCGCAACGCGAGCCACAGCGCCAGCGTGCAAAAAAACCAGAAGCCGCACTCACGGATGATGTCATTTCGAAAGGCATTGACCGCAGGCATTGCCAGCATGACAAGACAGGCCCACCGGGTGATGTCGGGTGAACGCTGACGGACGCAGTCCACCATCAACGCGCTGATGCCAGCAAAGAAGAGGCCACACCAGAGGTAGGCGCTCAGCTCCAATGGCAACCGCAGGATGGAATGGGTAGCGGCAAGCAGAAGGGAAAACCACGGCCAGTCGAAAGTGGCCCAGGCGACATCGGGGCCCTGCTCGGTGACTTGTTGTGCGATATCGATGTAAAGCGCGGCATCACGCCCTACTGTCGCAGTACCCATGACCGCTATCAGCGACAACAGCAAACTGCCAAAAAATGTCAGCCATACCGGGTATTCGTCGATGATCCTGGCGACCTGAGTACCCACTTTCCCGCTCCTGCCTTTCACCCAGCCACCTCACCAACACTCATCACAAGGTACGCGCAGTCACGGCGGACCATTTATCGAAACAGCAGACGCAAAGCCTTGCGAGTGTAGGACCAGCGCGAAAACGTGCGCCAGTCTGCACGCAGCGCCTGAAAATAGAAGCCCTTGGCCAGGCTGTACTCGCCATGTGAGTAACAATCGCGAAACAGCGACAAGCAGCGCTGTGCCAGAAAGGCCTGACGCAGGTCGTGCATCTCCTTTGGCATGCGTCGACTTGAAAATACCTCGCTGACGACTTGCTCCGTACCGGCAGCAAGACTTTGGCGCAAATCATGGCGCATGCTGTCGGCATGTTTGTAGATAAGTGCCAGGGGTTTGTCGAGGACGGTGCAAGGATAGCGCGCCAGCACTTGGGCAAACACTGGCAGATCCTCAACGTTGCGCAAATGTTCCGGGTAATTGCCCGGAACGAATACATCGCGATGCATTGCGCACGCGCCGTTGGATATCGATACGGTCTTGTCCAGCAGGTAACCCTGCAAACGCTGCCGCGGTGTCAACGGCAAGGGCTTGGCGGTCTGTAAGCTGCGCCTGCCGTCGGCAAATACCGACCAATGCGCGCCAATGACCATCCGGGTTTGCGGGTTGCTGGCAATATGTTGCGCAAGCGCAGCCAGTGCGCCGGGTGCCATTTCGTCGTCGGAATCGAGAAAAACCAGATACTTCCCGGTCGTTTCTTCAAGCCCCCGATTGCGCACCGTAGACAACCCGCCATTGCTTTTGCGCAGCGCGCGAAAACGCCCGCCATGCTTGAGCAATAGCGATTCCACTACCTCAGGCGTCTCGTCCGTCGACCCATCGTCGATGACCAGTAAATCCACCGTCGTTTCATCCAACTGCGCCAACACCGACTCCACTGCGCGGGGCAGGGTTCGCGCGTAGTTGTAAACGGGGATCACGACGCTGATCAGTGTTTCAGTCAATTGCGTATCCTTTTACACCCTCTTTGACGACCAGAATATCTTCCATGATCAGGTACTCCAGATCGGAGCCGAAAAACATGTTCAGCGCATCAGTCGGCGAGCAGATCATCGGCTCGCCACGACGGTTGAGCGAAGTGTTCAGCGACACGCCGTTGCCAGTCAGGTTTTCCAGCGCTTTCATCATGTCATAGTAGCGCGGATTGTATTCGCGCTTGAGCACCTGGGCGCGAGACGTGCCATCTTCGTGGACAACTTCCGGCACACGGGTCTTCCACTCTTCAGACACTTCGAAGGTGAACGTCATGAACGGCGCCGGGTGATCGATCTTGATCATCTGTGGGGCGACGGTGTCGAGCATCGACGGGCAGAAAGGCCTCCAGCGCTCGCGGAACTTGATCTGGTGGTTGATGCGGTCAGCTACGCCGGCCACGCTCGGGCAGCCAATGATCGAACGACCGCCCAGTGCGCGCGGACCGAACTCCATGCGCCCCTGGAACCAGGCCACCGGATTGCCCTCGACCATGATTTTGGCGATCTGCTCCGGCATGTTGTCGAGCTTGCGCCAGACAGGCTTGCTCTCATGCCGGGCACACGCGGCGATCACGTCTTCGTTGCTGTACGACGGGCCGAGGTAGACGTGCTCCATCTTCTCGACCGGTACGCCACGGGCGTGGGACACATAGGCTGCTGCGCCGACCGCGGTGCCAGCATCGCCGGACGCCGGTTGCACGAACAGTTCCTTGATGTCATCGCGGGCGATGATTTTCTGGTTCAGCTTGACGTTCAACGCACAGCCGCCGGCAAAAGCCAGTTTGCCGGTTTCCTTGAGCACGTCGCCCAGGTAGTGGTCGATCATCTGCAACGCCAGTTTTTCGAACAGCGCTTGCATGCTCGCGGCGTAGTGGATGTACGGTTCGTCAGCGATGTCGCCTTCGCGTTTCGGGCCCAGCCACTCGATCAGCTTCGGCGAGAAGTAGAAGCCCTTGCCCTTCTCTTTGTAGCGACGCAGGCCGATGACGTTGGCGTAGTCGGTGTTGATGACCAACTCGCCATTTTCGAACGAGGCCAGACGCGAGAAATCGTATTTGCTGGCGTCACCATAGGGAGCCATGCCCATGACCTTGAACTCACCGTCGAGCATCTCGAAACCGAGGAACTCGGTGATTGCGCCGTACAGGCCGCCGAGGGAGTCCGGGTCAAAGAATTCCTTGATCTTGTGGATCTTGCCGTTTTCGCCGTAACCGAAGAAGGTCGTCGCGTATTCACCCTTGCCGTCGATACCGAGGATCGCGGTTTTCTCTTTGAAACCGGAGCAGTGGTAAGCGCTGGAGGCGTGGGCCAAATGGTGCTCGACCGGTTCGATCTTGATCTTTTTCGGATCAAAACCGAGCTGCTCAAGGCACCAGACGATCTTGTTGCGATAGCGCTTGTAGCGACGGTTACCCATCAGGATCGCATCAAGCGCGCGGTCCGGGGCGTACCAGTAGCGCTTGGCATAGTGCCAGCGGGCCTTGCCGAACAGGCTGATCGGTGCGAAAGGGATTGCGACTACGTCGACGTCGGACGGCTTGATGCCGGCCTGTTCAAGACAGAACTTCGCCGACTCGTAGGGCATGCGGTTCTTTGCATGCTTATCGCGTACGAAGCGCTCTTCTTCAGCCGCCGCCACCAGCTTGCCGTCGATGTACAAGGCTGCTGAAGGATCGTGGCTAAGGGCGCCGGACAGGCCAAGAATCGTCAATGCCACAGGGGTCTAGCCTCTTTAGTCTGCGTGCAGGCGCGATGCGCCTTGAAAATTGATGCGCCCTCGCAAATGGCGAGTGGCAGCTAAAGGGCGGGATTATAGCGTAAACGTGACGGGAATTACCCTGTGCGAATTGCCCCAGGGTGAATGGTTTGCATATTCCTTGTCCGCTGACTCAATAACCGCCCATGCGTCGAAATATCCGACGCGGTCGTGCTGCGTTGTACGATTTTTCGTCCCGGTCTAATGACGACAATCTCTTAAAATCAGCACCGAGGCCGGTGAGGGCACAGTTCATGGCTTCTGAAGAAAATGTAAGACATTTCAGAAGCCCCTTTCGCTCTCGCCCGACTCAGACAACACTCGAGATATGTTTGGGCAAACGCTGATCGATTATCTGATACAGCGCGCTGCTCTCGGGCCAGTTACGCATGAATCGCGCCCGGTCCCGCGCATAGGCCGGGGCAAAACTTCCCGGCGAGCCGTGCTGACACATCGAGTCAAGATCGATCAGCGCCCAGCGGTCGTTGTGCCAGAACAGGTTGTGACCCTTGAAATCGCCATGACTGATGCGCTCGGCAATCAATCGAGCGAATAACCGATCCAGTGCCTGCAGCTCCGATTCCGGTGCTTCGCCACTTTCAACGTATGGCGCAAAGCGCTCGATGATGTCCGGTCCCGGCAGGAACTCGGTCACCAGATAGGCGCGGCTGCGCAACCACAGGAAGCGCTTTTCCAGCACCGCCAGCGGCTTGGGCGTGGCAATCCCGAGAAACATCAGGCGATTGCCTTCACGCCACGAGTGCCAGGCACGACTCGGACGCCAGAACCGCTTGAGCCAATGCGCGAAGCCCTTGATGTTGTAGCGCTTGATCACCAATTGGCGCGCCCCCACTTCGACCTTGCCGACACTTGCCGCGCCGCCGGTCTTGTAGAGATGGCCGCGATCAAGCAGGGCATCCGCCTGCTCAAGCACCGGAACCATGGCCGCTTCTTCCTCGCGCCGGATCGCTTGCAGACCAAACGCCCCACGGCGGACGCTGAACAGCGTGCATTCGCGCCCGACCTTGATCAGGTAATCCTTCAGGCGCCAGCGGCGCACCTTGTCGATCTGCTTCTGTAACGCTTCCAGCGGCAAAGCGTGCTCGCTGTTGCTCAACAGGTAATACACCAGCAGCTCTTCGGTGAACGGCTCCAACGCCTTGGGCAACTGGGCGAAAAACACGCCGAGATTTTCCAGGACTTTTTGCCGCGACAACGGCTGACCCGCGGTTTCCACGCAAATGCCGGCACCGTCGATCAGGTACAACTTACCGCCGTGACGCAGCAGATTGTCCAGGTGCAGGTCTTCCTGCCACAGCCCTTTGCCGTGCAACTGGCCAATGGCGGCAAGCGCCTCGGCCAGCACCGCGGTTTGTTCCTCCGCCAGCGGCGGCAGTGCCTCGACTTGCGCCCAGGCATCGCCAAGACTTTGCGCGCCTTCCAGGAAGTCGAACAGCAGCCAGCCATCCTCACCGCTTTTCAGGCCATCGGCCAGCAGCAGCGGTGTCGTCAGCCCTTGTGCGGCCAACAGGCGCACGCCTTCCAGTTCACGCTGAAAATGTCGAGCGGCCTTGCTGCCGACCAGCAATTTGGCCAATACCGGACGACCACGCCAAACGCCGGCACCGACGTAACGTTGCCCCGGCAACACGCGCAGCAGGCTCAGCAACTGCAAATCCGCGGCACCGGCCGCATCGGCCAGTGTGACGGTCAGCGGCAGTTGCGGGGTACGCCCGACAGCGGCCAGCTCAGACAACTGCATCAGCGAGTCTCCTTGTGACTACGGCGCGCGGTCAGCCGGGCGAGCCAGCTGTCGAGCAGCGAACTGTCGATCGGCTGATCGAGATAAGCCGCCAGCAACTCGCGCAGTTGCGCCTCGCTCCACTGTGGTGCGCGGCGCTGCAGCGGCTCCAGATCCTTGATCCGGTCACGCATGCCGAACAACAGCGGCCGGGTTTTCTCCAGGTCGATCAATTGCGCCTGATACCCGTCGCCGCTGGCCTGAAGAAAAATATGTTTGGGGTAGAAACAGCCATGCACCTGACGCACCCCGTGCAGCTGCCGCGCCAGCAACCCGCAGGCCTTGAGGATGGCCGACTGTTGCGCGGTGCTGAGCTGCGACCAGCGCGCAAGCAGCGACTCCAGGTCGCTCCAGCCATCCAGAGCTCGCGTCAACAGAATCGCGCGGACTTCGCCTGCGACTTTGCGCTCACCGAAAAATGCCGCTTGCAGCGCCGGAATACCGAGCTTGCGGTAGCGGCTGATATTACGAAATTCGCGAGCAAAGCTTGGCTCGCCGAACGGCGCATGCAAGGTGCGGGTCAGGTAGTTGCTCTGGCGTTTGAGGTAGAAACCCTGACCTTCCAGATCCAGACGGAACACGCTGCTCCAGCCGCCACGCGCGGTATTGGGCTCGTCCACCGCTTCAAGTTGTTTGGCCCACAGGGCGTCAAATGTGCCCAAGCCGTGGCGTTCAAGCAAAGCACGGTCTTCATCGGCGAGAAAATCAGTCATTCACGTCCCTCGAAAAATCTCACCACGTGCCGAATCCGTTTCTTGTCGGCAGCGTTCAGCCGATCGCACTGGCGGTATTGCATATAAAAGCGCAGGCGTTGGGTATTGGACAGGTGATATTTGGCGAGCTTGTCGAGACAGGCCAGATCTTTGGTGATCCGATACTTGAGCCAGAAGCCGCGCCAGAACTCGCCATTGGGGCAATCAATCAGAAATATGCGCGACTGGTCGTCGATCAACAGATTGCGCCATTTCAAATCGTTATGGGTAAAACGGTGATCATGCATCGTGCGCGTATAACCGGCCAACTGTTGGCTGACGGCGTCGACCCAGGCGCGATCCTTGAGCTTGGGATCCTTGCGCTCGGCGAGTGCGGCGAGGTCTTCGGTATTGGGCAGCTCGCGGGTGATCATCGCGCCACGGTCGTAAGCCGCGCCGCGTCGCTCCAGCCCCCACGCCACCACTTCAGCGGTGGGAATACCCCACTTGGCGAACCGCTTGAGGTTCTGCCACTCCATCTTGACGCGCGGTTTGCCGAGGTAACGGCGCAGGCCTTTGCCCGCGCCGACGTAGCGCTTGACGTAATAGTTGATGCCGTTGCGCTGCACGCGAACCACTTCGGACAGCGGATCGCGCGTCAGCCGCTCGCCTTGCAGGGCAAACACGGCTTCCAGACTGCCGAAATCTTCGGCCAGATCGCTGTACGGCGGTTCAAGAGTCCAACCCGCCATCAGAGCGCATCCCCGTAACGCTGTTTACGCGCGTAGAGCTTGTTGGCTTTGCCTTCCAGCCAGTTCAGCAGCGGCGCTTCTTCAGCCAGAATCTGCCGCAGCGGCTGCTGGAAATAGCCCTTGAGGAATCGCAACTTGTCGCGACGGGTCAGGCCAATATCCAGCGCGGAAAAGTACAGCGCCGCCAGATCCTTGTTGCGCCAGCGTTGCGTGATTCTCGGGCGGGTCTGGGCGCGGTGCAGGTCGATCACCGACAGCTTGAAATCATCCGCCGTCACCGGTTTGTCGGTGTGCAGCAGGAAGTGGCAGATGTAGCAGTCGCGGTGATTGACGCCCGCGCGGTGCATCATGCCAGTCATGCGCGCCACTTCGGCGATCAGCGCGCGTTTGAGCTTTGGCTGCGGCGGCTGCTTGACCCAGTCGATGCTGAAGTCTTCGAGGCTGATGGTCGGCGCCAGTTCTTCGGTAACGATGAACGAATGCTGGTCGGCCGGGTTGCTGCCCTTTTCGCCATACGCCACGGCAGTCATGGTCGGCACGCCGACTTCCTGCAAGCGCTGGATGGCTTTCCATTCCTGACCCGCGCCGAGTACCGGCAGCTTGGCGGTCAGCAGGTTCTTGAAGATCTCACCCCAGCCGATGCCGCGATGGATCTTCACAAAAAATCCATGGCCGTCGACTTCGGTACGCAGCGTCCGGCGCGCTTCGAGCTCGCGATACACCTCGCCCTGCAAGCCCTCGACTTCGGCGAACGGATCGCGTCCGGCCCAGAGGCTTTTGAACGGTTCAGCCAGCATCAACTTCATTTAAGCGTGCTCCGCCAGAATCACATCCGCCGCATGTTGCGGCATGCTGTAAAGGTCGGCCGTTTCGGCGAACGCCAGACCATTGCGGCTCCAGGCCGCGCGTGCAGCGTCGTCGTTCAACATATCGGTCAGGTATCGCGTCAGTTGCGCCTGATCGAACGGTTCGTCCAGCACTCGCCCGGCATCCGCCTCGGCAATGTAGTGGGCGTAACCGCACACCGCGCTGACCAGCACAGGCAGGCCTGCGACCAGCGCTTCGAGCAGCACTGTACCGGTATTTTCGTTGTACGCCGGGTGGATCAACAGATCGGCGCCGAGCAGGAACCGCGGGATATCGCTGCGGCCCTTGAGGAACGTCACGTTGTCGCCCAGGCCCAAAGTGGCGCTCTGCATCTGGAACAATTTGGGGTCATCCTGGCCGATTACAAACAGCCGGGTGCGTTTCTTCAGTTCGGCGGGCAATGCGGCCAGGGCTTTGAGGCTGCGATCGACGCCTTTGGTCTTGAACCCGGAGCCGATTTGCACCAGTAGCAGGTCGTCGTCCTTGAGCTTGAATTCGGCACGGAAACCGGCGCGAATCGCATCGGCATCCGCGGGACGGCGACGATCCTGGGCAATGCCCGGCGGCAGCAAATGGAAGCGCTCGAGTGGCGTGTCGTAGTGTTTGATGAACAGCGGCTGCTGCACTTCGGAAATCATCAGCACTTCAGTTTTCGCCTCTTTGGCAAACACCGCGCGCTCGTACTCGGCGAAGTGGCGATAGCGGCCCCAGCGACGGTACAGCGAATTGCGCAGGTTCTGCGCCTTGTCTTCGAAGCAACCGTCGGCGGCGTAATACACGTCCAGGCCTGGCATTTTGTTGAAGCCGATCAGGCGATCCACCGGGCGCTTGGCCAAGTCCGCTTCCATCCATGCCGTGAGTTTTTCGTTGCGACGGTGATTGAAAAACGCCTTGACCGGCGCCACCAGCACTTCGAAACCGGGCGGCACGTCGCCTTCCCAGATCAGCGTATAGACGCGGATCTGGTGGCCGCGCCTCTGACATTCGAGGGCGATGCGCATGAAATCGCGCTGCAAGCCACCGAACGGGAAATATTTGTACAGGACGAATGCCAATTGCATCAGCGCAGCTCCTCAGCCATTAACAACGTGCTCAGTCGGCTGGCGACACGCTCGGGGTTCAGACGCGTGAAGCACAGAGGCTGTTCACGCTTCAGGTCAAACTGACGGGCATCCTGCTCGGTCGGTTGATAAGTGCATTTTTTCTGCAGGCACGGCGCGCACGGAAAGTCGCTGGCCATGTGAATCTGCAACTTGCCGTAGGCGCCGGTCAGGCCCGGGTTGGTCGGGCCGAACAGCGAGATGGTCGGCACGTCCAGCGCCGCCGCCAAGTGGCCGAGACCGGTGTCCACCGCCACACAGGCTTGTGCGCCGGCAAGGACTTTGCCGACACCGGCCAGATTCAGCTTCGGCAGGACTTCGGCGTGTTTGAAACCGGCGGCGATGCGTTCGGCACGAGCCTTTTCCAGTGGGTTGCCCCATGGCAGTTTCACGCCGACGCCGAGATAACCGACACGCTCGGTCAGCTCGCGCCAGTAAGCTTCCGGCCAATGTTTGGTGTCCCACGTCGTACCGTGGAGGAACACCACGAAGGCGTTCTTGCGCGGCAGCTCGACCAGACGCTCGACGTTGAGACCATAATCGCCCAAGCCTTTGGGCAGGTCATATCCGAGGGCGATGGCGAACAACTGACGCACACGCTCGACGGCATGTTGACCACGGGCCACGGCCAGTTTGCGATCATAGAATCGCGCAGCCATCGGTTCCCGGGCCGAGCCTTTATCGAGACCGGCCACCGGAGCTTTGACGTAACGGGTCAGCCAGGCGCTTTTCAGCAAGCCCTGTGCGTCGATCACCAAATCGTATTTGTTCGCGCGCACGCTCTGCTTGAAGCGTTTCCACTCGCCGCTGGTGATGGTTTTCCAAAGACTTTTGCGCCAGCGACGGATCGCCACCGGAATCACTTTGTCAACGGCCGGGTGCCAGGTCGGAATCTCGGCGAAGCTTTCTTCCACCACCCAGTCGAACTTGATTCCGGGGATGGCCCGGGCCGCGTCGGTCAGCGCCGGCAACGCGTGAATCACGTCACCCAGCGAAGAAGTCTTGATCAGCAATACCCGCAACTTAATGAACCTCGACCACTGAGCCCTGCAACTTCTGCAAGGCATCGTTGACCGCGTCCGGCATCAGCTGGCGCAGGCAGTTGTAATGGCCGAAACGGCAGGTTCGGTCGAAGCACGGGCTGCAATCGAGGCCCAAACGGACGATTTCGACGTGCTCGGCCAGCGGCGGGGTAAAGCCCGGGGAGGTCGAACCATAAACGGCCACCAACGGGCGGTTCAGCGCGGCGGCGACGTGCATCAGGCCGGAGTCGTTGGAGACTACCGAGTCGGCGCAGGACAGCAGGTCGATGGCTTCGGCCAACGAGGTGCCACCGCTGAGATTCACCGCCTCTTCACGCAGGCCAGGAATCAGCCGCGCGCGGATGTCTTCGCCGACCGCGTGATCGTTTTTCGAGCCGAACAGCCACACCTGCCAGCCTTCGCGAATTCGCGCTTCGGCGACTTTGGCGTAATGCTCGGATGGCCAACGTTTTGATTCGCCGAACTCGGCGCCTGGACACAGGGCCAACACCGGGCGGTCGAGGCTCAAGCCAAACTTGGCCAGCGCCGCTTCGCGGGTGACCGGGTCAATTTGCAGACTTGGCCGTGGATACGGTTTCGGCAGTTCGGCGTTCGGTTCATAGGCCAAGGCCATGAAACGCTCGATCATCAGCGGATAACGCTCTTTATCGAGGGTGCGCACGTCATTGAGCAGGCCATAGCGGAACTCGCCGCGCCAGCCGGTGCGTTTCGGGATGCCGGCAAAGAACGGCACCAGCGCCGACTTCAATGAGTTGGGCAGCAGGATCGCCTGATCGTACTGGCCGCGCAGGGACTTGCCGATCCGCCGACGGGTCGCCAATTCAAGCGCGCCATGGCCGAGCGGAAAGCTCAAGGCCTTGCGCACTTCGGGCATGCGCTCAAGGATCGGCCGGCTCCACTCGGGGGCCAGCACGTCGATTTCGCATTGCGGGTGGCGCTGCTTGAGACACTGAAACAGTGTCTGCGCCATCACCATGTCACCGACCCAACTGGGCCCAACGATCAGAATATTCATGTGGTTTCCAAAAACGAACCGGGGAGGCATTACGCCTCCCCGCCTCGAGAATTCTACAAACACTGTAGATCTACTGTGGGAGCGAGCCTGCTCGCGACGGGGTCGTCACATTCAACATTATTGTCGTCTGATACTCCGCTATCGCTGGCAAGCCAGCTCCCACAGGGTTTTGCATCCGTTCACACATCTGCGACTCACCGCAGATCTATTGTAGGAGTGAGCCTGCTCGCGATGGGGTCGTCACATTCAACATTATTGTCGTCTGATACTCCGCTATCGCTGGCAAGCCAGCTCCCACAGGGTTTTGCATCCGTTCACATATCTGCGATTCACCGCAGATCTACTGTGGGAGCAAGCCTGCTCGCGATGGGGCCGTCACATTCAACATCGATGTTGTCTGACACTCCGCTATCGCGAGCAGGCTCACTCCTACAGGGTTTCGCATTCATTCACATATCTGCGAATCAGCTTAGCCCCATCTCTTTCCATATCCGCAATACCTGCCGACGCTCTTCGGCAAACTGGTCGCCGGCAATCACCCCGGCGTCCTTCTGCAAGGCCTGCCGGTGGGCGGCCGAGCGGTAGGCTTTATAGGCCTCACGCAACAGACTGGCATCTTCGGCAGGCATCAGCCCTTCGTGTTCCAGCTCTTCCAGGATGCGGATGTTATCGGTCCAGCGCAGCAATGGCGGGTGGCTTTGCGACCACGCCAGAGCCGCGTATTGCACCATAAATTCAATATCGACGATACCTCCGGCGTCCTGCTTGAGGTCGAACGGCGCCGTGGCCTCGAAGGCGTTTGCCGCTGTGCCGGCTGCGGTGCTCTTGCTGCCGAGGTTGTCGCGCATCTTCGCGCGCATCTCGCTGACTTCCTGTTGCAGCTTGGCCAGGTCCCGGGTTTTGCCCAGTACCTGGGCGCGGACCTTCTCGAAGGCCTGCCCGACATCCTGACTGCCAACCAGCACCCGCGCCCGCACCAGCGCCTGATGCTCCCACGTCCAGGCTTCGTTTTCCTGATAGCGGGCAAAAGCGCCGAGCGAACTGACCAGCAACCCCGATGCACCGGACGGCCGCAAGCGCATATCCACTTCATAAAGCTGACCGGAGTTGGTCTGCGCCGTCAGCAAGTGGATGATCCGCTGCCCCAGCCGCGTGAAGAATTGCGCGCCATCAATCGGTTTCGGGCCATCGGTTTCGGCCTGCGGATCGCCGTCGTGAATGAACACCAGATCGAGGTCCGAACCATGCCCCAGTTCCAGGCCGCCGACTTTGCCGTAACCGACAATGATGAACCCGGGATCGCACAACGTACCGTCGGTACGCAACGGCGTGCCGTACTTGGCCACGGTCTGGCGCCAGGCCAGCGCCAGCACTTGCGCAAGAATCGCCTCGGCCAGCCAGGTCAGATAGTCGCTGACCTTCATCAGCGGCAAACTGCCGGCGATTTCCGATGCGGCGACGCGCAAGCGGTGCGCCAGTTTGAAATGGCGCAGGGCTTCCATCTGTTGTTCGAGGTCGTCTTCGGGAATCCGCGTCAGGCGCTCGCGCAATTCAGCAGCGAGTTCCGGCGCCAATGGCGGTTTGAACAAGCGCCCTTCGTTGAGCAATTCATCGAGCAACAGCGGGAAGCGGGTGATCTGCTCGGCAATCCACGGGCTCGCTGCACACAACGTCAACAAACGACGCAGCGCACCAGGGTTTTCCGTCAGCAACACCAGGTACGCCGAGCGCCGCGCCACCGCTTCAACCAGTGGCAGCACACGCTCAAGCACCAGATCGGGGTTGTCATGCTCAACCGCTTGGGCGATCAGGCGCGGGATGAATAAATCCAGACGTTCGCGTCCCAGACGCTGCATCGCCCGCAGTTGCGGACTGCCGCGCAGCCCGGCCAAGGCCTTCAGCGCTTTCGGCGCATCGCTGAAGCCGCCCTCCTCCAACTGACGGCAGGCAGCCTCTTCGTCCTGCGCCTCTTCCCACAGCGGCAGCCATTCACCGCCAACCACCACTTCGCTTTCGGTGCCCTCTTCCTCATCAGGATCAGCGATCACCTGTGCAAAGTGCCAGGCCACCCGGCCGCGCCAGAACATCAGTTTTTCATGGAAGGCCTCCCAGTCGGCAAACCCGAGCATGAACGCGATACGCGCCTGATCCTGAGCGCCGTCCGGCAGCATCTGAGTCTGGCGGTCGGCAATCGCCTGGATCGCGTGCTCGGTGTAACGCAGAAACTCATACCCCTCGCGCAACTCGCTGATCACCGCGGGTGGCAGATAACCCTGACCTTCCAGCGTGCTCAACACCTTTAATAGAGGACGCTGTTGCAGACTCAGATCGCGCCCGCCGTGGATCAGCTGAAAAGCCTGTGCGATGAACTCGACCTCGCGGATCCCGCCCGATCCGAGCTTGATGTTGTCGGCCATACCTTTGCGCCGGACTTCCTGCTGAATCAGCTGCTTCATGGTGCGCAGCGCTTCGATTGCCGAGAAGTCCAGATAACGCCGGTAAACGAACGGCCGCAGCATGTCGAGCAACTGTGCGCCGGCCACTTGATCGCCGGCCACCACGCGCGCCTTGATCATCGCGTAGCGTTCCCAGTCGCGACCCTGATCCTGGTAATACTGCTCCAGCGCATTGAAGCTCAGCACCAGCGCGCCCGATGAACCGTACGGACGCAGACGCATGTCGACACGGAACACGAAGCCATCGACGGTCATCGGGTCCAGCGCCTTGATCAGGCGCTGGCCGAGGCGGATGAAGAATTCCTGATTATCCAGCGCGCGCTTCACGCCAACGGTTTCGCCGCCCTCGGGGTAGGCGAAGATCAGGTCGATGTCCGAGGACAGGTTCAATTCAACGGCGCCGAGCTTGCCCATGCCGAGGATGACCATCTGCTGCGGCAAACCGCTGCGACGCCCGGTTGGCGTGCCGAACTGCTGACAATGGCGGCTGTACAACCATTGGTAGGCTTGATCGATGGAGGCATCGGCCATGTCCGACAGATCACGACAGGTCTGCACCAGATCGGCCTGGCGGGTCAGATCACGCCAGATGATCCGCACCTGATGGCGTGCGCGCTGACGGCGCAGGACGCGGCCGAGTTCATCTTCAGTCTGGGCGGCATCCACTGCAGCGGCTATTTGCGCGCACAACTCACCGGGCGCAAACGGCCGGTCGAGCTCACCGGACTGCACCAGCGTCAGTAACATCAAAGGGTCACGAACGCTCTGTTCAATGACGAACTCGCTGGCGCCGGTGACGCGGGCAAATTGCGCCCAGCGTTCGGATGTCCAGTTCGAGAAGCCATGATCGTCTTCAAGCGCGGCGACGGCCGTACGGAACGACTGCTCGGATCGAGTGACCAACGGCAGGAGAATGGCGGGCAGTTCGGCAAGCACGGGCAGGGTCATGGTCTATCCTTGATCGGCGTGTAAATGGCCGCTTGTAGTGAACGGTGAAAACCCGCTACCTGAAGGACTGTCGAACAAAAGTTAGAAATAGCTGAAATTTCTTTTTCTTTGGCAGCCAGCATCAAACTTTCACCTTTTTCGGATGGTAATCGACCAACCTTAACGATTATTCTCACAACGTAGTCGGAGGCCACAAGCCTTTCATCTGTAGTTTTACTACTCGTCTATACATTCGAAAGGCTGAAATGCCGGAAGATTTGTAGTAAAACTACACGCCGCCGGAACAACCTGACGGCAATCCAAGAATTTTAAATCGTCTGCCCACAAGGCCAGTCGCAAACTCAGGCAACCGATTCTGGAAGCCTTTCCGCCCTGGAGCAAGCCATGCAAGACCTCGATCCCGTCGAAACCCAGGAATGGCTGGACGCCCTGGAATCGGTTCTCGACAAAGAAGGCGAAGACCGTGCTCACTATCTGATGACCCGTATGGGCGAACTCGCGACCCGCAGCGGCTCGCAGCTCCCTTACGCCATCACCACGCCTTACCGCAACACCATCCCCGTCACCCACGAAGCACGCATGCCTGGCGACCTGTTCATGGAACGCCGCATTCGCTCGTTGGTACGCTGGAACGCGATGGCCATGGTAATGCGTACGAACCTGAAAGATTCTGACCTGGGTGGTCACATCTCCAGCTTCGCTTCCAGTGCGACCCTGTATGACATCGGCTTCAACTACTTCTTCCAGGCCCCGACCGACGAACACGGCGGCGACCTGATCTACTTCCAGGGCCACACCTCGCCAGGCGTTTACGCCCGTGCATTCATGGAAGGCCGCATCACCGAAGACCAGATGAACAACTTCCGCCAGGAAGTGGACGGTCAGGGCCTGTCGTCCTACCCGCACCCTTGGCTGATGCCTGACTTCTGGCAGTTCCCGACCGTATCGATGGGTCTGGGTCCGATCCAGGCGATCTACCAGGCACGTTTCATGAAGTACCTGGAAGCTCGTGGCTTCATCCCGGAAGGCAAGCAAAAAGTCTGGTGTTTCCTGGGCGACGGCGAGTGCGACGAACCAGAATCCCTGGGCGCCATCTCCCTGGCTGGCCGCGAGAAGCTCGACAACCTGATCTTCGTCATCAACTGCAACCTGCAGCGCCTCGACGGCCCGGTTCGCGGTAACGGCAAGATCATCCAGGAACTCGAAGGCGTGTTCCGCGGTGCTCAGTGGAACGTGACCAAAGTCATCTGGGGCCGTTTCTGGGACCCACTGCTGGCCAAGGACGTCGACGGTATCCTGCAACGTCGCATGGACGAAGTCATCGACGGCGAGTACCAGAACTACAAAGCCAAAGACGGCGCGTTCGTACGTGAACACTTCTTCAACACGCCTGAACTCAAGGCAATGGTTGCAGACCTGTCCGACGACGAGATCTGGAAACTCAACCGTGGCGGCCACGACCCGTACAAGGTCTACGCGGCGTACCACGAAGCGGTCAACCACAAAGAACAACCAACCGTCATCCTGGCCAAGACCATCAAAGGTTATGGCACCGGTGCCGGCGAAGCGAAAAACACTGCGCACAACACCAAGAAAGTCGATGTCGACAGCCTGAAGTTGTTCCGCGATCGCTTCGACATCCCGGTCAAGGACGAAGAGCTGGAGAACCTGCCGTTCTTCAAGCCAGAGGCAAACAGCGCCGAAGCCCGCTACCTGAGCGAGCGCCGCACTGCACTGGGCGGTTTCGTGCCACAGCGCCGCGCCAAGTCTTTCGACATTCCTACACCGCCACTCGATACCCTCAAGGCTATCCTCGACGGCTCGGGCGACCGTGAAATCTCCACCACCATGGCTTTCGTGCGGATCCTCGCGCAACTGGTCAAGGACAAGGAAATCGGCTCGCGTATCGTGCCGATCATCCCGGACGAAGCCCGTACCTTCGGTATGGAAGGCATGTTCCGTCAGTTGGGCATCTACTCGTCCGTCGGCCAGCTCTACGAGCCAGTCGATAAAGACCAGGTGATGTTCTACAAGGAAGACAAAAAGGGCCAGATCCTCGAAGAAGGCATCAACGAAGCGGGCGCCATGAGCTCCTTCATCGCTGCCGGTACTTCGTACTCCAGCCACAACCAGCCAATGCTGCCGTTCTACATCTTCTACTCGATGTTCGGCTTCCAGCGTATTGGCGACCTGGCTTGGGCAGCAGGCGACAGCCGTACCCGTGGCTTCCTGATCGGCGGCACCGCTGGCCGGACTACCCTGAACGGCGAAGGCCTGCAACACGAAGACGGCCACAGCCACATCCTGGCCGCGACCATCCCGAACTGCCGCACCTTTGATCCAACCTACGGCTACGAGCTGGCGGTGATCATTCAGGACGGCATGAAGAAGATGACCGAAGAGCAGCAGGACGTTTTCTACTACATCACCGTGATGAACGAGTCCTACCAGCAACCCGCCATGCCGGCCGGTGCAGAGGAAGGCATCATCAAGGGCATGTACCTGCTCGAAGAAGACACCCGCGAAGCAGCACACCACGTACAGCTGATGGGCTCCGGCACCATCCTGCGCGAAGTGCGTGAAGCGGCGAAGATTCTGCGTGAAGAGTTCAACGTCGGCGCCGACGTGTGGAGCGTCACCAGCTTCAACGAACTGCGTCGCGACGGCCTGGCCGTAGAGCGCAGCAACCGCCTCAAGCCTGGCCAGAAGCCTCAGAAGAGCTACGTTGAAGAGTGCCTGAGCGGCCGTAAAGGTCCGGTCATTGCCTCTACCGACTACATGAAGCTGTTCGCCGAGCAGATCCGTCAGTGGGTACCGTCCAAGGAATTCAAGGTCCTGGGCACCGACGGTTTCGGCCGCAGCGACAGCCGCAAGAAACTGCGTCATTTCTTCGAAGTCGACCGTCATTTCGTGGTGTTGGCAGCCCTGGAAGCACTGGCTGACCGTGGTGATATCGAACCCAAGGTTGTGGCTGAAGCCATCACCAGGTTCGGCATCGACCCGGAAAAACGCAACCCACTGGACTGCTGAGGAGACATTTTGTGAGCGAACTCATTCGCGTACCTGACATCGGCAGCGGTGAAGGTGAAGTAATTGAACTGTTTGTGAAGGTCGGCGACCGTATCGAAGCCGACCAGAGCATCCTGACCCTGGAATCGGACAAGGCCAGCATGGAAGTGCCGGCCCCGAAAGCCGGCGTCATCAAAAGCCTGAAAGTGAAGCTGGGCGACCGTCTGAAAGAAGGCGACGAACTGCTGGAGCTGGAAGTCGAGGGCGCCGCTGAAGCGGCCCCGGCGGCTGCCGCTGCGCCTGCTGCAAAAGCTGAAGCCAAACCGGCTGCCGCTCCTGCTGCCGCCGCCCCAGCCGCTGCCCCTGCTGCCGCTTCGGTTCAGCAAGTGCACGTGCCGGACATCGGTTCGTCGGGCAAGGCGCAGATCATCGAGATCCAGGTCAAGGTCGGCGACACCGTCGAAGCTGATCAATCGCTGATCACCCTTGAATCCGACAAGGCGAGCATGGAAATCCCGTCGCCTGCCGCTGGCGTGGTCAAGGCCATCAGCGTCAAGCTCAACGACGAAGTTGGCACCGGCGACCTGATTCTGGATCTGGAAGTGGCGGGTGCTGCGGCCCCTGCTGCTGCCGCTCCGGCTCAGGCTGCTGCGCCGGCCGCTGCTGCTGCGCCTGCTCCGGCAGCCGCGCCAGCTGCACCGGTGGCCGACAGCGTTCAGGACATCCACGTTCCGGACATCGGTTCGGCCGGCAAGGCCAAGATCATCGAAGTGTTGGTCAAGGCTGGCGACACCGTCGAAGCCGATCAATCGCTGATCACTCTGGAATCCGACAAGGCGAGCATGGAAATCCCGTCGCCTGCCGCTGGCGTGGTCGAAAGCGTTTCCATCAAGCTGGATGACGAAGTCGGCACTGGCGACCTGATTCTGAAGCTGAAAGTCAAAGGCGCGGCGCCTGCTGCTCCGGCTCCAGCTGCCGCTGCAAGTGCTCCGGCACCTGCCGCTGCTGCCCCGGCTGCCGCTGCACCTGCACCTGCTGCAGCCGCACCAGCCGCCGCCCCGGCCAAGCCGGGCGCGAAAGTTCACGCCGGCCCTGCCGTGCGTCAACTGGCCCGCGAGTTCGGCGTTGAGCTGAACGCAGTCGGCGCCAGCGGTCCGCACGGTCGCATTCTGAAAGAAGACGTGCAGGTTTACGTCAAAGCGATGATGCAGAAGGCCAAGGAAGCACCGGCCGCAGCTGCCGGCGCTACCGGTGGTGCGGGCATCCCGCCGATTCCGGTCGTCGACTTCAGCCGTTTCGGCGAAATCGAAGAAGTGCCGATGACTCGCCTGATGCAGATCGGCGCGTCGAGCCTGCACCGCAGCTGGCTGAACATCCCGCACGTGACTCAGTTCGATTCGGCTGATATCACTGAGCTGGAAGCGTTCCGCGTCGCACAGAAAGCCGTTGCAGAGAAGGCCGGCGTCAAGCTGACCATTCTGCCGCTGCTGCTCAAGTCCTGCGCGCACATGCTCAAGGAGCTGCCGGACTTCAACAGTTCGCTGGCACCAAGCGGCAAAGCGATCATCCGCAAGAAATACGTGAACATCGGCTTTGCCGTCGACACCCCGGATGGCCTGCTGGTACCGGTCATCAAGAACGTCGACCAGAAGAGTCTGTTGCAACTGGCAGCCGAAGCCGCTGCGCTGGCCGCCAAAGCCCGCGACAAGAAGCTTACCGCTGACGACATGCAAGGCGCCTGCTTCACCATTTCCAGCCTCGGCCACATTGGCGGCACCGGCTTCACGCCGATCGTCAACGCGCCGGAAGTGGCGATCCTCGGTGTTTCCAAGGCAACCATCCAGCCAGTCTGGGACGGCAAAGCCTTCCAGCCGAAACTGATGCTGCCGCTGTCGCTGTCCTACGATCACCGTGTGATCAACGGCGCCGCTGCCGCACGCTTCACCCAGCGTTTGGGCAGCCTGCTGGCGGACATCCGCACCATCCTGCTGTAATCCAGACGGCCCTCCGGCGACGGAGGGCCGCTTGTGCTCCACGTTTTCGAGCGCCACACGCTCGTACCTCAACCCCGCCAATTGGCGGGGCTTTTTTTGCCTGAAATAAACCAGGTCTCGTATTTTTCCTACAAGTTGCGCTGACATCGGCCACGACTCCAGTCAACTTTGCACCGACTTATCCATTCGACATGCAACTAACCTTGGCGCAGCAAGTTTATTAACCAAACTTGACGCCAAAACTTATCAAGTAATTCATTCGAATGGATTCGAAAATGCTAAAACCAACTATAGGCCCAATTATCGGCCATGTAACAACTCATCATGCACGCATATTTATCCGCGGCGACCGACAGGACAACAACACCGTGTTTGCCGGGATACGTTATCGCATCGCCGACACACAACAATGGTCTAACGGTATTTTTGCCAAACTGAGCGATCTGCGAGATATGTCGGAAGTTTTCGCACTCAACCACTTGAGCAGCGATACGGAATACGAATTTCAAGCAGGCTGGTTCAGCCCGATGAATCCGGTTCATACCCAGGACTCGGTGGCAGAACTGCCGCTGCAATGGCCTCGGGAGATCTACCGTTTGCGCACCCGCTCAACAGCAATGCGCGCAAGGGCCTACATTGTCGGCTCTTGCCGGTACTTGCGCATGACCGCCGGCATTGCTTCACTGCCCCAGTTGGGCGACCGGATCTTTGCGTCCATCAATCAATTGATCGAGGGCGCACAACCCCCTATCAGTGCCACGCTGATGACCGGCGATCAAATTTATGTCGACGACATGAACCTGATCGCACCGGATCGCGAATACAAGGACATACTCAGTAAATACCGCGCGGCGTTCTCGCAACCCAATATAAAGCGATTGATGTCCAGCACTTCGACTTACATGATTCTCGACGACCATGAAATAGAAGATAACTGGCCGGCCAATGCCAGCAAGTCCGACGGCGCGTTATATCGCAATGCCATGGCCGCCTATGAGTTGTATCAAGCCAGTCACAGCCCGGTACATCCGCTGACAACTAACGGCCAGATTGATCGTTCGGTACTTCAGCACTATTGGTATCAGTTCAGTGACGGTGACATTGAATGGTTCGTGACCGACAGCCGCACTCGACGTAACTTGTCAGTCGATGATCGACGCATTCTCGATGAGGCTCAGGAGCACGCGTTGCTGGAGTGGCTGGTCAGCAGTCCGGCGCGGGTGAAGTTCGTAGTGACCAGCGTGATGTTCTACCCGGATCGCAAACAATTCGGCGACGATGCGTGGAAAGCCTTCCCGGAACAGCGCCTGCGCCTTCTGGAAACCATCCGCATCCAAGGGATCAAAAACGTGGTGTTCGTCTCGGGCGACGTGCACGGTTCGCTGACCGCGCGCCTGACCCACAGCGACGATCCGGACTTTGAAGTCCACACCATCGTTTCCTCGCCCCTGTGCAACAGCATGCTGCTGCCGTACGCCAAGGCTTCCACTTTTATACTCGACCAACCGCTGGTGCGTACGGCGACGGGCGATTATCAGCATGAGTTGACCAGCACGGTGGTCAGTAAAGACAACTTTGCCCATGTGGTGGTCGAAGCCGATCAGATTCTGGTCAATTACCATGACCGGGATGGCAAGAAGCTACAGTCGATCGCCATAAAACTGCGTTAAGCCCTGAAAGATCGCAGCCTTCGGCCGCTCCTGCAAAGGTCAAATGCCCCTGCTGGAACTGTCGCCAGCTGCGATCAATCGTTCTTTTCTGACAGACACTGGAGAAATGCCCCGCGCGGCCGACACATTCTTATAGCACTTGGCCTTCATCACTCTTGTCAGTCAGTGCCGCAATGATGCAACCTTGCCGCAGGCAACAGTAAAGAGGGCGAGAGCCCAGAGCGTTCAGCATATTTCCAAGCGAGTTTCCCTCCATGAAGAGCCAACCCGATGCCGCCAGCCGTATGGTGGCCGAGGTAGTGACGCAATTGCCGGTGCCCTCGCGGCTCGGCATGCTGCGTTTCGAGCGCTTGAATGAAGCCAGCTGGGCAATGCTGTTCCTTGATCCCAATTGCGAACGTCAATTCGGTCAACCGGCCGTTGAGTTGTGTGCTCTGGTCGGCTCACCATACGCCAGCCTGATGGAGCCGGAAGCACGCTATCAGTTGCACGACACGATCCAATTGCAACTCAGTGCCAGCCCGCATTATCTGGTGCGTTACACGCTGCACACCCCTGCCGGCGCGCTGTCCATTCTGGAACTCGGCGAAGCCTATAAGCAGCACAATCGTCACTTGCTGCGCGGCTATCTGCTGGCGGTCGATACCGTATTCGACGAAGCGCCGCTGCTGCCTTGCGTCGATCTCGAAACCCAGAACTCGCGCTTGCAGATCGCCCTCGAACTCAATCAGCGTGCCCAGCAGGAACAACTGCAGCATCTGGATCGAGTGCGCGCCCAGCAGGATCTGATTCTGCTACTCGCCCGCCAGCGCTACAGCACGCACAACTCGCTGCAAGAAGCCGCCGAACTGATCACCCGCTGCGCCTGCGATATCTATGAAATCGACTGTGCCAGCCTGTGGAACCTCGAAGGCCAGCAACTGCTGCCGATCTCGGCTTACCACCGCGCGACCCAGGACTACATTCTCCCGGACGCGATCGACATCAGCGGCTTCCCTGATTACATGGACGCCCTGCACAGCAGCCGCGCCATCGACGCACACAATGCCATGCGTGACCCGCGCACCCGCGAGATGGCCGAAGCGCTTCGCCCGCGCGACGTCAACGCCATGCTCGACGCCAGCATCCGCGTCGACGGCCACGTGGTCGGTGTGCTGTGCCTGGAGCAGACCGGCGTCACCCGCGCCTGGCAGTCCGATGAAATCGCCTTTGCCGGCGAACTGGCCGACCAGTTCGCCCAAGTGATCAACAACCACAACCGGCGCACCGCCACCAGCGCCCTGCACCTGTTCCAGCGTGCGGTCGAGCAAAGCGCCAATGCCTTTTTGCTGGTCAATTGCGACGGCGTGGTCGAGTACGTCAACCCGAGCTTCACCGCGATCACCCAGTACACCACCGAGGAAGTCCACGGCCAGCGCCTGTCGGAACTGCCGGCCCTGGAAAACCTCAGCGAGCTGCTGTTCGACGCGCCCTCGGCGCTGGCCAAGAGCAACAGCTGGCAGGGCGAATTCAAGAGCCGCCGGAAAAACCTCGAACCGTACTGGGGGCAGTTGTCGATCTCCAAGGTTTACGGCGACAACCGAGAGCTGACCCATTACATCGGCATCTACGAAGACATCACCCAGACCAAACTGGCGCAGCAGCGCATCGAACGTCTGGCGTACACCGACAACCTGACCAACCTCGGTAACCGCCCGGCGTTCATCCGCAACCTCGACGAACGCTTCGCCCGCGATACCGATACTCCGATCAGCCTGCTGCTGGTGGACATCGACAACTTCAAGCGCATCAACGACAGCCTTGGCCACCAGACCGGCGACAAACTGCTGATCAGTCTGGCGCGGCGTTTGCGCAACAGCCTGAGCTCGAGCGGCAGCCTCGCCCGGTTCGCCAGTAACGAATTCGCGGTGCTGCTCGACGACACCGACCTTGAGGTCGGCCAGCAGATCGCCAGCCAGTTGCTGATGACCCTCGACAAACCGATGTTCGTCGACAACCAGTTGATCAGCGTCACCGGTTCCGTGGGCCTTGCCTGCGCGCCCCTGCACGGCCGCGACCCACAAACCCTGATGCGTAACGCCGGTTTGGCCCTGCACAAGGCCAAGGCCAACGGTAAACATCAGGTACAAGTCTTCACCGAAGCGCTAAACGCCGAGGCCAGCTACAAGCTGTTCGTCGAGAACAATTTGCGGCGCGCCCTGACCCAGAACGAGCTGGACGTGTTTTACCAGCCCAAGCTCTGCCTGCGCAGTGGTCGCCTGCTGGGGATGGAAGCGCTGTTGCGCTGGAATCATCCGGAGCGCGGCATGATTCGTCCGGATCAGTTCATCAGCGTCGCCGAAGAAACCGGCCTGATCATTCCGATCGGCAAATGGATCGCCCGTCAGGCCTGCCGCATGAGCAAAGCGCTGACCGCTGCCGGTCTGGGTAATCTGCAAGTGGCGATCAATCTGTCGCCCAAGCAGTTCTCCGATCCGGACCTGGTCGCGTCCATCGCCAACATCCTCAAGGAAGAAGCGCTGCCGGCCAATTTGCTGGAGCTGGAGCTGACCGAAGGCCTGCTGCTGGAAGCCACCGAAGACACGCACTTGCAACTCGATCAACTCAAGCGCCTGGGCCTGACCCTGGCCATGGATGACTTCGGCACCGGCTACTCGTCGCTCAGCTACCTGAAAAAATTCCCGATCGACGTCATCAAGATCGATCGCAGCTTCATCCACGAAATCCCCGACAATCAGGACGACATGGAAATCACCTCTGCGGTGATCGCCATGGCCCACAACCTGAAACTCAAAGTCGTGGCCGAAGGCATCGAGACTGCCGAGCAACTGGCGTTCCTGCGTCGCCATCGTTGCGATGTGGGCCAAGGCTATCTGTTCGACCGGCCGATCCCCGGCGCCGATCTGATCCAGGCCCTCAAACGCTACCCGCGCGGCCCGCTCTGCCTCTGATCTCGCCGCTCCCTCATGTAGGAGCTGCCGCAGGCTGCGATCTTTTGATCCTGTTTTTTAAAGACAAGATCAAAAGATCGCAGCCTTTGGCAGCTCCTACATTGAATAGTGCGAAATCGGGCATCATTGGGCACACTGGCGGTCTACTTTTTTTACATCCCATCCTGACTGAGAGGAACGATCATGGTTCTGCGCTCGGAAATTCTGGTGAACAAAAACGTGCTCCCGACTAAAGAACAAGCTCTGCCCGGCCGCGAAACCGCGATGACCCTGCCTGAAAAGCACTTCGTCTTCGACGAAACCCCGCTGCTCGGCCCGTTTTTCCAGGATGTCGATTTCGCAATCTTCGGTCTGGGCTGTTTCTGGGGTGCCGAACGTCGCTTCTGGCAGCGCGAAGGCGTGGTCAGCACGGTGGTTGGTTATGCCGGTGGCTTCACGCCAAACCCGACTTACGAAGAAGTCTGCTCAGGCCTGACCGGCCACGCCGAAGTGGTGCTGGTGGTGTATGACAAGGCGCAAGTCAGCTACGAAGAACTGCTGGCGATGTTCTGGGAATTGCACAACCCGACTCAGGGCATGCGTCAGGGCAACGACATCGGCACCCAGTACCGCTCGGTGATCTACGCGACCTCGCCAGAGCAACTGGATGCTGCGCTGGAGAGTAAGGCGACCTATCAGGCTGAACTGTCGAAAGCGGGCTTGGGTGAAATCAGCACCGAGATCGAACAGGCACCGACCGTGTACTTTGCCGAAACTTATCACCAGCAATACCTGGCGAAAAACCCGGAAGGCTACTGCGGGATTGGCGGCACTGGCGTGTGCATGCCACCGAGTCTGGCCGGTAATTAAGCCTTAAAGCAAAAGATCGCAGCCTTCGGCAGCTCCTGGAGGGATCGAGATCGTCCACAAATGTGTGAGCGTTCACCGAACCCTGTAGGAGCTGCCGCAGGCTGCGATCTTTTGATCCTGCCGTTGATCAGCTCTCTGCAATCAACCAATCCATCTGCCAGCCGCCCTGGGTCTGGCCCAATTTCTTCGACAACCACGGCAGCAGCTCACGCAACTCTTCCTCCAGCCCCCACGGCGGATTGGCAATCGCCATTCCCGAGCCGTTCAGGCTGTTCGGCGTATCCAATGGATGCACCAACAACTCCACGCGTAACAATTTCGGCGCACCAGTGCCGGCCAGGTCCTGATAGAAACGGCGCAACGCACGCTGATCCTTCACCGGGTACCAGATCGCCGTCACGGTTTGACGCATCCGGCCAATGGCCTCTTTCATCGACGCCGCACAACGCTGCATTTCATCGAGCTGCTCGAACGGCGGATCAATCAACATCACCGCGCGCTTCTCCTGCACCGGCAACATCGCCCGCGCAACATGCCAGCCCTCGCCCAGATGCACTTTCACCCGACGATCGCCGGCCATGTTGTCTTTGAGCAGCACGCCGTCTTCAGGGTGCTTCTCGTTGAGCATCACCCGATCCTGCGGCCGAGTCAGACGCCGCGCCAGCTCCGGCGAACCCGGGTAGTAGCGCAACTGGCCATCCGGGTTCATCTCGTGCAGGACTTTCATGTAGTCGGCGGTCAGCGCCGGCAGGTCCGGCTGATCCCACAAACGCGCGATGCCTTCCAGGTACTCGCCGGTACGGTTGGCCTGATCGCCCTGCAAGTCATACAGACCGATGCCGGCGTGGCTGTCGAGATAGGCAAACGGCTGCTCCTTGCGCGACATCAGGGCGATGAGACGGGTCAAGGTCAGGTGTTTGAACACATCGGCGTGATTGCCGGCATGGAAGGCGTGACGATAATTCATGATTGCTCCTGCGAAGGCCGCGAAGTTTACCTTTTACCGGGCGGCAAGTCAGGGGTTGGTAGCCGAGCGGCCTCTTACATGTTAAGAATCTGACCCAACCCCATCGCCACAGGTCATTTATCTCGCTTAACAGGCAGGTACCCGCCGACAGGAAGTCCAACCCATGCGTCACCCGATCTTTTTCTCTCTGTGCCTGATCTGCTCAATGCACGCTGTTTCGGGCGAAAACCACATTGCGCAGGCCCGCCAAATGCTCAAGAACTACGGCTTGAGTCACTGCATCCTGAAGCCATTCAAAGAAAATTCAGCCTTGGAAAAGGACATCGGTCTGTCCGCTGGTGCTTACTCGTTCATGGGCAAAGGCATGCACTCCGTCCTGCAGAATGAAGACACGCTGCAAGTGCTGCACGATCCATATAAAGAAACCAGAAACTATGTGTATGCGGCCTACAAGCAGACACCGTCGATCAGCAAACACTCGAACAGCAATGTCGTTTTTTATGGGTGCCTGGAGGTCTACAACTCAGAGCCTTTCGACAGTTTTATCAAGACACAGGATCGCTACATCGCAGACTGACTGCCGTACCCTCAACGTCAAAAGATCGCAGCCTTCGGCAGCTCCTACAGGGGATTTCATGTAGGAGCTGCCGAAGGCTGCGATCTTTTGATTTTGCTCCTGAAAATTCAGGAAGGCATCGCGCGCAACCGCTTGCCGATGACATCCAGGACATCACAGCCGTCGCGCAGCGGAATCACGCAGAGCTGGGCGAAGTCGCTGAGGATGACGGAGTCGCATTCGACCGAGCCGCGCATGCACATGTTTTCCAGGACCTGAATCACGGCGCGCAGGCGATGGTTGGCGGCGTCCAGGAGGATGTCGAGGGGGACGTGGGTGTCGATGAACAGGGTGGGCATGTCGCTGCAATTGCCGGTCAGGGCCATGAAGCGGTTGTCGGGATGGGGGATGATTTTTTCGTAGGGTGGATCGGGTTTCAATGTTGGCACTGGACTAACTCCTAACGTATTAACTGAAGCCGCCAGATTTCACTTCCACGCGAAAGGTGGCGGCTGTACGCAGGTGTGGAAGACCGGGACGTTAGGCACCCGGCGCACTCGAAAGCGCCCCGCGCACAGCCACCATTAACTGCAGACGTTAAAGCACGCCTTACTGGTGACGCTGATGCGCCTAACGATAAAAGGACTTCCACGCCCTGTCACCGAATTTGCGGTGACAGCCAAAAGACTACCCCCGTACCCCAACGCCCACCAGTTCATGAAAACCGCCGCAACTCGAAGGAAATGTCCGAGGCCTTCGCCCGGAAATTTCACCCCGACTCTGCCAGCAAAAACTTCAGTAACGCCGATTGCGACGATTCTTCCGACACTGCAACCCGGAAAAACTGCCTGACCTTGCAGCGCAGAACAGCCTCGGGAAATGCCTCGTACAACGCCGGATGTTCCTCGCTCAGCCACTGCACAGCATTGCTGACCTGAACCTCATCACCGCTCGCAGCCAATACCGAGTCAGGCACCTTCCACCAAGGAAACACCTGCCCCGAAACCTGCGCCCTGCCCCCGATATCAACAGCCTGACCATTGATGAGTCCGCGCGAGATCACCGGCAACAGCTGCGCCGAATCCACATCAGCAGACCGCAGGATCGGCAACAAGAACCGTCCATCCCAGAAGCGGAAAAACACGGCTTTCCCGTCCGGCATCAACACTTGCGTCAGGCTGCGAAAATGCTCGACCACCACCTCAAGACTCGCCGAAGACACCGCCAACCATCCCCAGTCGCGGGACTCGGTAGTCGCCACCCAATCCAGAAACTCACTTTCCGCCGAGACAATTCCCACGAAGGGCATCACCGCATCCCACTCGGCGTAGATCGTGTCCGCCCAAACTGGGCCAGGCGCCAACTGCATTGGCGGCTTGGCAGCGCTGGCATTGCTGAAGATGGCGAACAACTGCTCCGACGGTTTCAGCGGCTCACGCGCCAGCCATGCACGCGGCTCAAGACATTCAGGCTGCACAAACACCTTCCTTGCAACGCTCACACTCTTCGCAGAATGGCGCGTCACCTTTGAAACTCATGATCTGCGCGGCCGTCAGCATCGCTGCCGGGGCCGCCACCAAATTCTCCGGCAACCCCGGCACACTCGGCGCCGCGCTCATCGCCGCCATCGGCGCGCCACCCACCACAATCGGCACGCTGCTGAAAATTCCGCCGGGGCCGATGTTGATCCACTGCCCGCCCGCCTGAATCGTCGCGCTCGCGCCACCATCGATGACCACTTGCTGACCGGCGCTGACGTGGAATTGCGCACTGGCGCTGGTCGCCTGACTGCTCACGCTGATATGCCGATCGCCAACAACCGTCAGATGATCGTCCTGCCTGACTTCGGTCTGGCGTTGGCCGTGTGTGATGCGTTGTTCGTCAGCCTTCAATTCATGTTTGGCGGTGCCGGTGACGACGATGCTGCGCTGGTTGTCGACCTGCACTTGTTGATCATTCAACACATGCTGAGTCCAGTTGCGCTGGGCGCGCAGATAGATTTCCTCGGCGCCTTTTTTGTCTTCTATGCGCAGCTCGTTGTACCCGCCACCACCGGGGCTGCTCTGACTGCGGAAGACGCTGCGGGTCTTGTCCGCGGGCAAGTCCAGTGGCACCGGGGTCGCCGCGTTTGGCAGGCAACCCATCACCAGCGGCTTGTCAGCATCGGCATCGATGAAACCGACCAGCACTTCCATGCCCACGCGCGGGATCAACACGCTGCCATAGCGATCGTGAGCCCAGCCAGTGGCAACTCGCAGCCAGCAACTGGCGTGATCGTTGAGTTCGCCGTCGCGATCCCAGGCCAGTTGCACCTTGACCCGACCGTACTCGTCGCAGTGGATTTCGCTGTCCTGTGGCCCGGTGACAACGGCCGGTTGATAGCCGAGCATCCTTGGCTTTTCCGGCCCCAGGGCTGGACGAAAGAACACCTCCCACGGTGTCGCGAGAAAGGTATTACGGTAACCGCGGAATTCTTCCCCATCGCTGGTCACCGATTCCTCCAGCACTTGCGGCTGCCGGCCACGGTGTTCGATGGCGGTGAGCAGCCACAGATCATTCCATTCCTGGCGCGGGTGCTCCGCCAGTTGCAGGAAATGTCCACAAACCAGCGCAGATTCATCGCTGATGCCTTCGGCCTGACGGTAATCGGCGACATGTCGCTCAAGTGCGCGCTGGGCGAGGTGCTTGCCGGTTTCACGGTCGTTGAATTGGCCGGGAAAGTGGTAATCCTCCAGCACCGGACGTTGTTCACCGTCGATGCGGCTTTCCAGTTGCAAACGCGGCTTGGCGAAGTTGTAGTCGCGCCGGGCGACTACGCTGGTACGGGTTTCCAAGCGAACATTGAAGCGCTGAATCGCCGGCGCCCCGCCAGCCATGCCGCTGCCCGGCAAATAAAGGGTCGGCTCGGCCAGGCGCGGGAACACCGTTTGATCGTCGCCGAACACCAACAGATGGCCTTCGGGACTGTGCTGAAAATGGAAGTGAATGCCGACTTCGGCGCACAGGCGCTGGATAAACGCGAGATCACTTTCCCCGTACTGCACGCAATATTCGCGCACCGGGTATTCGCTGCCGAGACGAAACTCGAAGGCATCGCGCAGGATCGCGTGGTCCTTGAGGACCTGCTCTACGATTTGCGGCACGCTCCGATGCTGGAAAATCCGCTGATTGATGCGCTGACCGAGGTACGTCAGACGCGGGACAAGGCTTAGGTGATAACGAGTAAGACGTTTCCCGGAGTCGCCCTGCCCGACCTGATAGATCTGACCGTGAACGCCGGAACCGTCCGCATCAAAACTCAGAAACGCCTGACAGTGCAGCAGGCTTTCGAGGTCCAGGTCCGGCCGCTCGCTGACCAGTTCCAGCTCGAAACGAAAGGGTTGGCTGATGGCTTCCGTGCCCGTGAACTCAAGGACTTTGAGGTCGTGCGGGGCGCCTTCGAGGGTCAACGTGAAACGCGGTTGATTGGCAGGCGCGAACATCCGATGTCTCTCTGCAGAATGAAGGGCGGGCGATTCTGCATGAGAGGCAAGGGGGGCTGGGTGGGTGACGGAAAAATCAGATTTGCCCTACTTTGACTGTCTAAATGCCCTACTTAAATTGCCGCATCCAACTACAGACAGATCCCTCGAACCCACCACCGACCCCCTGTAGGAGTGAGCCTGCTCGCGATAGCGGTCTGACATTCAGCATTGATGTCGACTGACACACCGCTATCGCGAGCAGGCTCACTCCTACAGGGGAGCACGGTGAATCGGAGAAAACACAGGCACAAAAAAACGGCCCGCCTCCTTATGGGAGACGGGCCGTTTTCTGGTGAGCCTCAGCTCGGAACAATCACTTGTTCAGGTTGTAATCTTTTTCTGCCGCTTCGAAACGCTGCACCATGCCAGCCGTCGGCTTACCGAGCTTGCTGACGATGACGATGACCAGGCTGGCGAGGATGAAGCCCGGGATGATTTCGTACAGACCCATCACGTCAAGCTGCTTCCAGGCGACCACGGTGATCGCGCCGACCAGAATACCGGCCAGTGCGCCGTCACGGGTCATGCCTTTCCAGATTACCGAGATCAACACAACCGGACCGAATGCAGCACCGAAACCGGCCCAAGCGTAGCTGACCAGACCCAGCACCTGGTTTTTCGGGTTAGCTGCCAATGCGATGGCGACCAGTGCAACCAGCAACACCATGGCGCGACCGACCCATACCAGCTCTTTCTGCGAAGCGGTCTTGCGAATGAACGCTTTGTAGAAGTCTTCGGTCAGGGCGCTCGAGCACACCAGCAACTGGCAGCTCAGGGTGCTCATGACGGCAGCCAGAATGGCCGACAGCAGCACACCGGCAACCCATGGGTTGAACAGCAGTTTGGCCAGTTCGATGAACACGCGCTCGTTGTTCTCGGTAACAGGACCCGCTACTTCCGGGTGCGCCGAGAAGTAAGCGATACCGAAGAAGCCCACGGCCACGGTGCCGCCCAGGCACAGGATCATCCAGGCCATGGAAATGCGACGCGCCTTGGCAATCGATTTGACCGAATCAGCGGCCATGAAACGCGCGAGAATGTGCGGCTGGCCAAAGTAGCCCAGACCCCAGCCCAGCAACGAGATGATGCCGATGAAGGACGTGCCTTTGAGCATGTCGAAGTTGCTTGGATCTTGTGCTTCGATCGCCAGGAACGTGGTATCGACGCCGCCGGTGGCCAGCAGCACGATGATCGGCGTCAGGATCAGAGCGAAGATCATCAGCGTGGCTTGTACGGTGTCAGTCCAGCTCACCGCGAGGAAACCACCGACGAAGGTGTAGGCAATCGTCGCCGCAGCACCGGCCCACAGCGCAGTCTCGTAGGTCATGCCGAAAGTGCTTTCGAACAGACGGGCGCCAGCGACGATGCCGGATGCGCAGTAAATGGTGAAGAACACCAGAATCACAACAGCCGAGATAATCCGCAGCAGGCCGCTTTTGTCTTCGAAACGGCTGGAGAAGTAGTCCGGCAGGGTCAGTGCGTCGCCGTTGTGCTCGGTCTGCACGCGCAGACGGCCGGCAACGAACAGCCAGTTCAGGTAGGCACCGATGATCAGACCGATGGCGATCCAGCTTTCGGAAAGACCGGACATATAGATGGCGCCCGGCAGGCCCATCAACAACCAGCCACTCATGTCGGAGGCACCGGCAGACAGTGCGGTCACGACGCTGCCCAGGCTACGGCCGCCCAGAATGTAGTCAGAAAGGTTGTTGGTGGAGCGATAGGCCATGAGACCGATCAGCACCATTGCTGCGATGTAGATCACGAATGTGATCAGGGTTGGATTACTTACGCTCATTGAGTTACGCCCTGGCTTTGTTTTTATGTAGCGGCGGTGGTGAACCGCTCGCAAACGACGACGTTTGGCAGACGATCCGGGATCCCGCGCATTTAGGACTGATGTTTCCCCAGGAAAGCCATCAGCCGGGTGCATCGGGTATTCCGGTTGCACCTTGGGCGCGAATGCTATGCAACAAATCAAATAAGGTGCAACCAGTTTCGCCAGAATAAGTTGCACCTAGTCGGATTTATCGACGACGACCCCGTTTTTGCTCCCTTTTGTAACAGTTATGGCCTTTTGCTAGAAGCAAAAGCACCAAACAGGAGCAGCACTTTCGTACCAGAAATTATTTCCTGACGAGCTGCCTATAATTCCGACAAAAAAAGGGTTGCACCCGGTTGCACCTCTTTCGGTGCGCGGCTAATCTTGCGGCCAGCTGATGCCACGCAACTGTGGCAACCATGAGGATAAAAATATGGCTACCACCACCCTTGGGGTCAAACTCGATGACCCGACCCGCGAGCGCCTGAAGGCCGCCGCAACCTCGATTGATCGTACGCCGCACTGGCTGATCAAGCAGGCAATTTTCAATTACCTGGAAAAACTCGAGGGTGGTGCAACCCTGACCGAGCTGAACGGCTTGACCGCCAAGGACGCCGACGACTCGGGTGAAGTCCACAACGATCACGCCCACCAGTGCTTCCTTGAATTCGCAGAAAGCATTCTGCCGCAATCGGTGCTGCGCGCCTCCATCACCGCCGCCTACCGTCGCCCTGAGCCGGAAGTGGTACCGATGCTGATCGAGCAGGCTCGCCTGCCGGTAACCATGGCCGAAGCCACCAACAAACTCGCTGCGTCCATCGCAGAAAAACTGCGCAACCAGAAAAGTGCCGGCGGTCGTGCAGGCATTGTTCAAGGTCTGTTGCAGGAATTTTCCCTGTCGTCCCAGGAAGGCGTGGCGCTGATGTGCCTGGCCGAAGCGCTGCTGCGTATCCCGGACAAGGGCACTCGCGATGCGCTGATCCGCGACAAGATCAGCACCGGCAACTGGCACCCGCACTTGGGCAACAGCCCGTCGCTGTTCGTCAACGCCGCCACCTGGGGTCTGCTGCTGACCGGCAAACTGGTGTCGACGCACAACGAAGCCGGCCTGACTTCGTCCTTGAGCCGCATCATCGGCAAGAGCGGCGAGCCGATGATCCGCAAGGGCGTCGACATGGCCATGCGCCTGATGGGCGAGCAGTTCGTGACCGGCGAGACCATCGCTGAAGCACTGGCCAACGCGAGCAAGTTCGAAGCCAAGGGCTTCCGCTATTCCTACGACATGCTCGGTGAAGCAGCGCTGACCGAACACGACGCGCAAAAGTACCTGGCGTCGTACGAACAAGCGATCCACTCGATCGGCAAAGCCTCTCACGGTCGTGGGATTTATGAAGGCCCGGGCATCTCGATCAAGCTGTCGGCACTGCACCCGCGTTACAGCCGTGCGCAGTACGAGCGCGTGATGGAAGAGCTGTACCCGCGCCTGTTGTCGCTGACCTTGCTGGCCAAGCAGTACGACATCGGCCTGAACATCGACGCTGAAGAAGCTGACCGTCTCGAGCTGTCACTGGATCTGCTCGAACGCCTGTGCTTCGAACCGCAATTGACTGGCTGGAACGGCATCGGTTTCGTCATCCAGGCTTACCAGAAGCGCTGCCCGTATGTGATCGACTACGTGATTGACCTGGCTCGCCGTAGCCGTCATCGCCTGATGATCCGTCTGGTGAAAGGCGCGTACTGGGACAGCGAAATCAAGCGCGCCCAGGTCGAAGGCCTGGAAGGCTACCCGGTATACACCCGCAAGGTGTACACCGACGTTTCCTACATCGCTTGCGCACGCAAACTGCTGTCGGTGCCGGAAGTCATCTACCCGCAGTTCGCCACGCACAACGCCCACACCCTGTCGGCCATTTACCACATTGCCGGTCAGAACTATTACCCCGGCCAGTACGAATTCCAGTGCCTGCACGGCATGGGCGAACCGCTCTACGAGCAGGTTGTAGGCAAAGTTTCCGAAGGCAAGCTGAACCGTCCGTGCCGCGTGTACGCACCGGTCGGCACTCATGAAACCCTGCTGGCGTACCTCGTGCGTCGTCTGTTGGAAAACGGCGCGAACACCTCGTTCGTCAACCGCATCGCCGACCAATCGATTTCGATTCAGGAGCTGGTGGCCGATCCGGTTGCCCAGATCGAGCAGATGGCGACCGTGGAAGGTGGCTTCGGCCTGCCGCACCCGCGTATCCCGCTGCCGCGTGACCTTTATGGCTCCGAGCGCGCCAACTCCAGCGGCATCGACATGGCCAACGAACACCGTTTGGCGTCGTTGTCCTGCGCGTTGCTCGCCACCGCACACAACGACTGGAAAGCCGCGCCGATGCTTGGTTGCACTTCCAGCACCGAAACGCCTGCGCCAGTGCTGAACCCTGCGGATCACCGTGATGTGGTCGGCCACGTGCAGGAAGCTACGGTTGAAGACGTCGACAACGCTATTCAATGCGCCCTGAACGCTGCGCCGATCTGGCAGGCCACCCCGCCCGCTGAACGTGCCGCGATTCTGGAGCGTGCCGCTGATTTGATGGAAGGCGAGATCCAGCCGCTGATGGGCCTGCTGGCTCGCGAAGCCGGCAAGACGTTCGCCAACGCCATTGCCGAAGTCCGCGAAGCCGTCGACTTCCTGCGTTATTACGCGGTGCAAGCACGCAACGACTTCAGCAATGACGCCCACCGCCCACTGGGCCCAGTGGTGTGTATCAGCCCGTGGAACTTCCCGCTGGCGATCTTCAGCGGCCAAGTCGCCGCCGCATTGGCTGCCGGTAACCCGGTATTGGCCAAACCGGCCGAACAAACCCCGCTGGTTGCGGCTCAGGCTGTGCGCCTGATGCTCGAAGCCGGGATTCCGGAAGGCGTGCTGCAACTGCTGCCGGGTCGCGGTGAAACCGTCGGTGCCGGTCTGGTCGGTGATGATCGCGTCAAAGGCGTGATGTTCACTGGCTCCACCGAAGTGGCGCGTCTGCTGCAACGCAACATCGCTGGCCGCCTCGACAACCAGGGTCGTCCGATTCCGCTGATCGCCGAAACCGGTGGCCAGAACGCGATGATCGTCGACTCGTCTGCTCTGACCGAACAAGTCGTGATCGACGTAGTGTCCTCGGCGTTCGACAGCGCTGGTCAGCGTTGCTCGGCCCTGCGCGTACTGTGCTTGCAGGAAGATTCGGCAGACCGCGTCATTGAAATGCTTAAAGGTGCCATGGCGGAATCCCGTCTCGGCAACCCTGAGCGTCTGTCCGTGGACATTGGCCCGGTGATCGACGCCGAAGCCAAGGCCGGCATCGACAAGCACATCCAGGGCATGCGCGATAAAGGTCGCAACGTGTACCAGGTGGCTATCGCTGACACCGAAGAAGTCAAACGCGGCACCTTCGTCATGCCGACCCTGATCGAGCTGGAAAGCTTCGACGAGCTGCAACGCGAGATCTTCGGGCCGGTGCTGCACGTGGTTCGCTACAAGCGCAAAGAGATCGACCAGTTGATCGGCCAGATCAACGCTTCCGGTTATGGCCTGACCCTCGGCGTGCACACCCGTATCGACGAGACCATCGCCAAGGTGATCGACAACGTCAACGCCGGTAACGTCTACGTCAACCGCAACATTGTCGGTGCCGTGGTCGGCGTGCAGCCGTTCGGCGGTGAAGGCTTGTCGGGTACTGGCCCGAAAGCCGGTGGCCCGCTGTACCTGTATCGCTTGCTGTCGACGCGTCCTACCGATGCTATCGAACAGTCCTTCGCTCGCGGTGATGCTGCCGTAGCCCCGGACGTTCGCCTGCGTGACGCCATGAGCAAGCCATTGACCGCCCTGAAAGCCTGGGCTGACAGCAACAAGTTCGCTGATCTGAGCACCCTGTGCGTGCAGTACGCGGCGCAATCGCAAAGCGGCATTACCCGCGTGCTGGCCGGTCCGACCGGTGAGAAGAACAGCTACGCGATCCTGCCGCGCGAACACGTGTTGTGCCTGGCGGACGTTGAAGGCGATCTGCTGACCCAACTGGCGGCGGTACTGGCAGTAGGCGGTTCGGCGGTATGGCCAGAGTCCGACATCAGCAAGGCATTGTTCGCACGCCTGCCGAAGGAAATTCAGGCACGGATCAAACTGGTAGCCGACTGGAATAAAGACGACGTGGTGTTTGATGCGGTTCTGCATCACGGCCATTCGGACCAGTTGCGCGGCGTTTGCCAGCAGATTGCCAAGCGTGCCGGCGCGATCGTTGGGGTTCAGGGCTTGTCCCAGGGCGAGACCAACATTGCGCTGGAGCGTCTGGTGATTGAGCGAGCGTTGAGCGTTAACACCGCTGCGGCGGGTGGTAATGCGAGTTTGATGACCATCGGTTAAACCGCTGCAAATCCAGGCGACCGCAATGGTCGCCTGGAATGAGATCCCCTGTAGGAGTGAGCCTGCTCGCGATAGCGGTCTGTCAGACACATTTACTCTGGCTGATAAACCGCTATCGCGAGCAGGCTCACTCCTACAAAAGATCAAAAGATCGCAGCCTTCGGCAGCTCCTACACCGTCCCATGTAGGAGCTGCCGAAGGCTGCGATCTTTTGCTTCTGTATCACGCCCATCAATCATCCTGTTCAGCCTTTATCAGCAAGCCTAGACTCGGTCCAACCCCAATTTCAGGTAGGCCGCCATGTCCGAGACGCTGCTCAGTTCCCGCAATCTGGCTTTCGAGCTGTATGAAGTCCTTGATGCCGAGGGCCTGACCCGGCGTGAGCGCTTTGCCGAGCACAACCGCGAGACCTTCGATGCCGCCATTGGCACCGCCCGCAACATTGCCGAGAAATACTTCGCGCCGCACAACCGCAAGGGCGACGAGAACGAGCCACGCTACGAGAACGGTCAGGCGATTCTGATTCCCGAGGTGAAACCGGCGGTGGATGCCTTCCTCGAAGCCGGATTCCTCAACGCTGCGAGAAGTTTCGACGCCGGCGGTATGCAACTTCCTACACTGCTGTCGCAAGCCTGCTTCGCGCATTTCCAATCGGCCAATGCTGCTTCGACTTCGTACCCGTTCCTGACCATGGGCGCGGCCAACCTGATCGAAAGCTTCGGCACCGACGAGCAGAAACAGCGCTTCCTGCAACCGATGATCGATGGCCGTTTCTTCGGCACCATGGCCTTGACCGAGCCGCACGCGGGCTCCTCGCTGTCGGATATTCGCACCCGCGCCGAGCCTGCGGCCGACGGCACCTATCGCCTCAAGGGCAACAAGATCTTTATTTCCGGCGGTGATCATCCGCTCTCGGAAAACATCGTGCACATGGTGCTGGCCAAGCTGCCGGACGCGCCGCCTGGGGTGAAAGGCATTTCGCTGTTCATCGTGCCGAAGTTTCTGGTCAACGATGACGGCACCCTCGGCCAACGCAATGACGTACTGCTGGCCGGGCTATTCCACAAGATGGGCTGGCGCGGCACGACGTCGACCGCGCTGAATTTCGGCGATAACGGTGAATGTGTCGGCTATCTGGTCGGTGAAGCGCATCGCGGTTTGAGCTACATGTTCCAGATGATGAACGAGGCGCGGATCGGTGTTGGCATGGGCGCGGTGATGCTCGGTTACGCCGGTTACCTGTATTCGCTGGAATACGCTCGCGAACGTCCGCAAGGCCGGGTGCCGGACAGCAAGGACCCGAGCACCGCGCCCGTGGCGATCATTCAGCACGCCGACGTCAGACGCATGCTGCTGACACAAAAGTCCTACGTCGAAGGTGCCTTTGACCTCGGGCTCTACGCCGCCCGTTTGTTCGATGACACCACCACGCTTGAGACCGAAGCGGAGCGCAAGCACGCCCATGAGCTGCTGGATTTGCTGACACCCATCGTCAAATCCTGGCCATCTGAGTTCTGCCTGAAGGCGAATGAACTGGCGATCCAGATTCTCGGCGGCCACGGTTACACCCGCGAATACCCGGTTGAGCAGTATTACCGCGACAACCGTTTGAACCCGATCCACGAAGGCACCCACGGCATTCAGTCGCTCGACTTGCTCGGGCGCAAACTGGCGCAGAACGGTGGAGCAGGCTTGAAACAACTGGTGCGGCTGATCGCCGACACCGCCGAACGCGCTGTTGCGTACGAATCGTTAACCGCACTGCGTGAGCCGTTGGAAAAACTGGTCGCGCGCCTGCAAGTGGTGACCATCGGTTTGCTGACCGATCTTGCTCAGGGCAAGGTCAACAGCAGCCTGGCGAATTCGGCGCTGTATCTGAAAGTATTTGGCCACACGGTGATTGGCTGGCGCTGGCTGGAGCAGGCGATTCGCGCCGAAGAAGGGTTGGCCAAGGGCAACGCGGCAGACGCCGACTTCTACAAGGGCAAGTTGCAGGCGGCGCGGTATTTCCTGACGTGGGAAGTGCCGGGTTGCCACCATGAGCTGGCGTTGCTGGAGGCGCGGGATGATACGTGTCTGGGGATGCAGGATGCTTGGTTCTGATCTGGATTATGCGTGCGGCTGATACCGTCTTCGCGGGCAAGCACGCTCCCACAGGGTTCTGTGGTGTTCACGCACCATGTGAACACGCCGCAATACCTGTGGGAGCGGGCTTGCCCGCGAAGGGGCCGGAACTGACAGGACATCAGCTCAACCTGAACCCACCCATCTGCCGCGCCAGATCATCCGCCAACCGCTGCAACATCTGACAATCCTCGCGACACGCCCGAACCTCCCCCGCCGTCGCCCGGGCCAGATCGGAAATACCCTGTACGTTACGGTTGATCTCTTCAGTCACCGCTGACTGTTCTTCGGTCGCGGTCGCCACCTGATGGTTCATGTCGCTGATGCGCTCGACCTGCCCGGTAATCGCCGTCAGCGATGCCCCGGTACGCTGGCTCGACTCGACCCCAGTGCCCGTCGCCGCTTGCCCGGTGCGCATCGATGACACGGCATTTTCCGCGCCCTGCTTGAGGCTGCCGATCATCTGCTGGATCTCGTCAGTGGACGCCTGAGTCCGGCGCGCCAAGGTACGAACTTCGTCTGCCACCACCGCAAAACCACGCCCCATGTCACCCGCCCGGGCAGCCTCGATAGCCGCGTTTAGGGCGAGCAAATTGGTCTGTTCAGAGACGCCGCGAATCACCGCCAGCACCGAGTCAATTGACGACACTTGCTGCGCCAGTTCACCCACCGCACCGGCCGCCAGGCCGATTTCATCGGACATGCTTTCAATGTGCCGAATCGAGCCGCCCACCACTTCCCGCGCTTGCATGGCTTCATCCCGCGCGTTTTGCGAAGCGAGTGCGGCGTTGCCGGCGTTCTGCGCGATTTCCTGCACGGTCAGGCCCATTTCGTGGACAGCCGTGGCGACCATGTCGGTCATTTCCTGCTGGCGACCGGAACGCTCGGCAGTGTTTTCCACCACTTTCGCCACCTGCCCCACCGCCGTGCGCAGGCGCTCGCTGGTGGTCAGGACTTCGCCAATCATTTCGCGCTGACTGTCGAGGAAGCGATTGAAGCCGCGCGCCAGGTCACCCAACTCGTCGGCACGGCTGGAATCTAACCGATGGGTCAAATCTCCCCCACCGCTACCGATTGCCACCAACGCGGCTGTTACCTGACGGATCGGCCGCACCAGCCCTTGCGCCAGCCACACCACCAGCAGCAGGCATACCAGCGCCACTGCCAGACCGATTGCGCCGCTCATCCACATCGCCTTGCGGGCTTCGGCGTAGATCTGCGATTGCGGCACTTCGGCCACCAAGGTCCAGCCGAGATCGCGTAACGGCAGGCTGAAAGCGAGAAAATCCTCGCCGTCGCGCTGAAATGAGCGATTGGTCGCAACTTTCTGGCCCATGACCGCTTGCGCCGCTTCAGCGCCGATCTGCTCGCTCAAGGTGCGTTTACCGCTAAACTGCGCTTCAGGATGGACCTGGATCAAACCGTCGGAACGCACGAGATAGACCTTGCCGCGCTCACCAAAGCTGAAATTGTGGATCAGCTCCGAGAGCTCTTTCATGCTCAGTCCAAGGCCTGCCACACCAACGACTTTGCCGGCCTGTTCGACCTTCAAATCGATGAACAGCGCCAGCTCTCCCGTCGCCACGTCGTTGTCGATATTGAGGGTGCGCGGCTGATCGCTGTCGAGGAAGGAATAAAACCAGGCGTCGGCCGGTTTGGCACGGCTGAGGGTGCGATCCAGGCCTTTTTCGCTGATGTAGTGATTGGATTCAGTGCCGATGATCAAAGCAGTAAATGCTTTGTGTTCGGCGCGGATGCCTTCCAGATACTGCGCGAAGCCTGCCGTTTTGCTGCTGTCTTCACCGGCGGCCAACCAGTCGCGCACCATCGAATTGCTGGCGATGTCTTTCGCGGCGGTCAGCGGCTGAATGAGGATGCGTTCGATATCGTTGCGAGTCGCTTCAATGCTCGACGGCAGCGCTTGTTCGACCAGATAGCTCTGGGCGAGGCGGTTGACCACCAGGGTATAAATGCCAACCACGATCAGGATGCTGACCAGCAGGGCGGTGCCCATACTGAGAATCAGCTGCCATTGAATACTGCGTCGCCACAAATGCATGGAGCACTCCCAAAGAATAAGTGGCCGAAACAATGCAACAGCCGTGCCGATTGTATACAACTCAATCGACAATCTATTCTTTGGTTGTGCGCAACTCCATCAACCCTGATTGATGGTCTTGGCGATGGTGTCGACCGTGGCGCTGACTTGCTCTTGGTAACGGTCGAGTTCTTGCTGGTGCTGCTTCTTCATTTCGATCTGCTGCGAGCACAGATTCATCGCCGCCAGTACCAGCAAGCGATCGCCGATCAACGTCGGGTATTTCCTTTTGGTGTCGTCCAGCGCGGCCTTGAGCATGAGCGCCGCGTCCAGCAGGGTCTGTTCTTCCCCGGCCGGTGCCTTGATCGAATAGTCCTCCCCCATAATGGAGACGACTTTTACCCCTGCTGAGTTGTGGTTCATGCGCTGACAGGACCTGCGTTGACGCGATCAACCAGAGCCTGAATGCGTGCGGCGGTGGCACCGTGTTTTTCTTCCTGTTCCATCAGGTTCAGTTGCAGGCTTTCGTTTTCATCCTTGGCCTGGGCCAGTTCCGTGGACAGGGTCTGGTTGGTTTGCGAAAGGGTCTGGTTCTGTTGCACCAGGTCGCTGACGAGCTGTTCCAACTGGCTGAGGGATGCTTCCAACATTTTGATCTTCCAAGCGTTTTTCAAAGGGCGCGTACGATAAAGAAAAGTCGTCGTGGACGCTAGGTTTAAACCGGCGCAAAGCCTTGATTTTCCTGACGGCCGACCGTTCTCGCGAGTTTAAAAGACTGTGATCTGCCGATCTGGTTCCTGCACTTCGTCGCTCAATGCGGGGTGCGACAAATACGCACACGAACTAAAGAGTTCATTTGCCTGACCGATAAGTCATGCAATAGCAGTCTCAGCCCGCATGGATGCGGCCCTTCTCGGTACCCGCCCATGTCCCTCCGCAATATGAATATCGCCCCCCGGGCGTTCACCGGTTTTGCCCTGATCGGCGGCCTGATGCTGATTCTCGGCGTGTTCGCCCTGAACCAGATGAGCAAAATCCGCGCGGCAGGCGAAGACATCGCCACCGCGAGCGTGCCATCGATCAAGGCCCTCGACGAATTCACTCAACTGACCCTGCGTCTGCGCGTGCTGTCGTATCGCTTGCTGATCAACCGTGAGCCGGACGTCCAGCAAAAGACATTTGAGCTCTTCGAGATGCGCAACAAGCAGATCGCCGACGCTCAGCGTGCTTACGAACCACTGATCGATGGCCCGCAGGAACGTGCGGCGTACGACCAGTACGTGCAATTGCTCGCGCAGTACCGCCAGATGGAAGACAGGATGAAAACCCTGTCGCGTAACAATCAGGTCGATGAACTGCGGCAGATGCTCAACAGCGATTTGCTGAGCAATTCGGAAGCCGTGAATACGGCGTTGGCGCGCTTGCTGGAGATCAACACCCAGCAAATCGCCGAAACGGATAAAGGTGCGTCTGACCAGTACTCCATGTCATTCAACCTGGTGGTCACTCTGCTGATCATTGCCAGCGGCCTGACTCTGCTGTTCGCCTGGTTGCTGACCAACAGCATCACCAAGCCAATCTCCAAAGCACTGGAAGCTGCTGAAACCATCGCCGAAGGCAATCTGACTCAGCCGATCCACGTCGACGGTGAAGACGAAGCCGGGCGCTTGCTGGCGGCAATGGCCAAGATGCAATCGAAGCTGCGCGACACCTTGCAGCGGATTTCCGGCTCGGCCACGCAGCTGGCCTCGGCCGCCGAGGAACTGAACAGCGTCACCGACGAAAGCGCCCGCGGCCTGACGCAGCAGAACAACGAAATAGAACAAGCGGCTACAGCGGTCAACGAGATGACCAGCGCGGTGGAAGAAGTCGCACGTAACGCGGTAAGTACCTCGGAAGCCTCGAAGAACGCCACCACGTCTGCCGGTGACGGTCGTGACCTGGTGCAGGAAACGGTCAGCGCCATCGAACGCATGAGCGCCGACGTGCAGAGCACGGCGAGCCTGATCGGCGATCTGGCCAATGAATCCCGTGACATCGGCAAGGTGCTGGACGTGATTCGTGGTCTGGCTGATCAGACCAACCTGCTGGCGCTGAACGCCGCAATTGAAGCCGCGCGTGCTGGTGAGGCCGGTCGTGGTTTTGCGGTGGTGGCGGACGAAGTGCGTGCCTTGGCCCATCGCACGCAGCAGTCGACCAGCGAAATCGAGCGCATGATCGGCAGCATTCAGAGCGGCACCGAACACGCCGTGGATTCGATGCGCAACAGCACCGAGCGTGCTGAATCGACGCTGAACATCGCCCGTGGTGCCGGGATGTCGCTGGACACCATCAACACCGCCATCGTCGAGATCAACGAGCGCAATCTGGTGATCGCCAGCGCTGCTGAAGAGCAGGCGCAGGTGGCGCGGGAAGTCGACCGTAATCTGGTGAACATCCGCGATCTGTCGGTGCAATCGGCGACCGGGGCGAATCAGACCAGCGCGGCGAGTAACGAGCTGTCCCGGCTGGCGCTGGATCTGAACAATATGGTTGGGCGGTTCAGTCTTTAATCGCCAAGAGCAAAGATCGCAGCCTTCGGCAGCTCCTACATGGGATTGATGTACACCCTGTAAGAGCTGCCGCAGGCTGCGATCTTTTGATCTACCAAAAACCTTTTTGACATCACCACATTTCAACAGGTTAGAATCGCTGGCACGCAGACTGCATGGTCAGTTTGTGCCCGTCTTTACGCTTCTGGAGTACTGCCTTTGAATGCGACGACCATCAACAGCCTGTTCTTGATCGGCGCGTTGCTGGTAGGCGCAAGCATTCTTGTCAGCTCACTGTCCTCCCGGCTCGGCATTCCCATTCTGGTCATTATTCTCGCGGTCGGCATGGCCGCCGGGGTCGATGGCGGCGGGATCATTTTCGACAATTACCCCACGGCCTATCTGGTCGGCAACCTCGCGCTGGCAGTGATCCTGCTCGACGGCGGTTTGCGTACGCGGGTATCAAGTTTCCGCGTGGCGTTGTGGCCGGCGCTGTCGCTGGCGACGGTCGGCGTGTTGATCACCACCGGGCTGACCGGCATGGCAGCGGCGTGGCTGTTCGACCTGAACCTGATCCAGGGCCTGCTGATCGGCGCGATTGTCGGCTCCACCGACGCCGCGGCGGTGTTCTCGCTCCTCGGCGGCAAGGGCCTGAACGAACGGGTGAGCGCCAGCCTGGAAATCGAATCCGGCAGCAACGACCCGATGGCGGTGTTCCTCACCGTGACCCTGATCGACATGCTCGCCAGCGGCCAGACCGGTTTGCACTGGAGCCTGCTGACCCACCTGATCCGCGAGTTCGGCATCGGTGGCGTGGTCGGGCTGGGCGGTGGCTGGTTGATGTTGCAAATGGTCAACCGCATCAACCTCGCCGCCGGCCTGTATCCGATTCTGGTGATCGCTGGCGGTCTGGTGGTGTTCGCGCTGACCAACGCCCTGCACGGCAGCGGCTTTCTCGCGGTGTACCTGTGTGGACTGGTGATCGGCAACCGCCCGGTGCGCAGCCGTCACGGCATCCTGCACATGCTTGATGGCATGGCGTGGCTGGCGCAGATCGGCATGTTCCTGGTGCTGGGGCTGCTGGTCACACCGCATGATTTGCTGCCCATCGCCCTGCCCGCCCTCGGCCTGGCGCTGTGGATGATTCTGTTTGCGCGGCCGTTGTCGGTGATGGTCGGCCTGCTGCCGTTCAAGGCGTTCCATGGCCGCGAGAAAGTCTTTATTTCCTGGGTTGGCCTACGCGGCGCGGTACCAATCATTCTTGCGGTGTTCCCGCTGATGGCCGGGCTGCCGAATGCGCAGCTGTACTTCAACCTCGCCTTCTTCATCGTATTGGTGTCGCTGTTGGTGCAGGGCACGAGCCTGCCGTGGGTGGCCAAACTGCTGAAGGTCACCGTACCGCCGGAGCCGGCACCGATTTCCCGATCCGCACTGGAAGTGCACATCACCAGCGAGTGGGAGCTGTTCGTTTATAAGCTCGGCGCGGAGAAATGGTGCATCGGTTCGCCCCTGCGCGAGCTGAAAATGCCCGAAGGCACGCGCATCGCCGCGCTGTTTCGTGGCCAGCAACTGCTCCATCCGTCGGGTAGTACGGTGCTGGAAGTCGATGATTTGCTGTGTGTTATCGGCCATGAACACAACTTGCCAGCGCTCGGAAAACTGTTCAGCCAGGCACCGCAACGTGGCCTCGACCTGCGTTTCTTCGGCGACTTTGTACTCGAAGGAGACGCCCAGCTTAAAGCGGTTGCAGCGCTTTATGGCTTGCCGGCCGAAGGCATCGATCCGGACATGACCCTGGGCACCTTCATTGCCCACAAGGTCGGGGGGGCGCCGATCGTGGGTGACCAGGTGGAGTGGAACAACACCCATTGGACGGTGGCGGTCATGGACGGGAACAAGATTGCCAAAGTGGGCGTCAGATTCCCCGAAGGAAGTCGCCCGGGCCCCGGGCTCTTCCTCTAAACTGCGTCCACTATCACTTGCTTGACCGGTCTCTATGCCTACCCTGCGCTCCTTTTTCGTTGCGGCCCTTCTGGGCCTGAGTCTTACTGTCGGCCCGCTGTACGCCGCCGAACCACCGTCGAGTCAATCCGTGCAGGCCAGCCTCGACAAGCTCGCCGACAGTAAACTGCCGGATGCCGATAAAAAGACCCTGCAAACTGTCCTGCAGAGCACGCTCAATCATCTGAACAATCAGCGTGATTACGAACAGAAGCTGATCGACCTCAAGCAGCAACTGGCCTCCGCGCCCCGGCAGACCATCGAGAGCACACGCGAACTGACGCGTCTCAAGGCCACTGCGGTGGTGCCGGTGACGCAGCGTTTCCCCAAGGAGTCGATCCAGCAGCTGGAGCAAATCCTGACGGATCGCTCGACCCAGCAAAGTGATCTGCAAAAAGCGCTGGCCGAGGCCAACAGCCTGATCATCACCGCGCAGACTCGCCCCGAGCGGGCTCAGGCAGAAATCTCCGCCAGCCAGACGCGCATTCAGCAGATCAACAACATCCTCAAGTCCGGCAAGGACGCGGGCAAGACCGTCAGCGCCGAGCAGCGCGACCAGTTGAATGCCGAGCTGGCGGCGCTTAACGCGCTGATTCCGTTGCGCCGTCAGGAACTGGCCGGCAATAACCAGTTGCAGGATCTGGGCAACGCTCAACATGACCTGCTTTCGGAAAAAACCGACCGCCTCGACCGCGAGATCCAGGAGCTGCAGACCCTGATCAACCAGAAACGTCTGGCGCAGTCTCAGGAAACCGTCACTCAGCAATCTATCGAGGCTCAGAAGGCCGGCAGCAGCAGCCTGCTCGCCACTGAAAGCGCCGCCAACCTCAAACTCTCGGACTACCTGCTCAAGAGTACCGACCGCCTCAACGAGGTCACTCAGCAGAACCTGCAAACCAAACAGCAACTCGACACCCTGACCCAGAGCGACTCCGCCCTCGACGAGCAGATCGCAGTGCTCAAGGGCAGCCTGTTGCTGTCGAAGATTCTCTACAAACAGAAACAGGCTCTGCCACGCCTCAAGGTCGACCGTGATCTGGCGGATCAGATCGCCGACATCCGCTTGTATCAGTTTGATGTCAGCCAGCAGCGTGAGCTGCTGAGCAATCCGGCGGCCTATGTCGAGAACCTGCTGACAACCCAGCCGCCGGAACAGATCACGCCGCAGCTGCGCAAAAGCCTGCTGGAGCTGGCCAACACGCGCGCCGACCTGCTGGAGCGGCTGAACCGCGAATTGAGCGCGATGCTCAACGAATCGATCACCCTGCAACTCAACCAGAAGCAACTGTTGAGTACAGCGCAAAGCCTGCGCGCGACCCTCGACGAGCAGATGTTCTGGATTCCCAGCAACAAACCGCTGGACCTGGAGTGGATGCGCGGCGTGCCGGATCGCCTCAAGCGTCAGGTCGATACGTTGCCGTGGGCTTCCAGCCTGAGCGAGTTGACCGATGGTCTGATCCAGCGCCCGTTGCTGTTCCTGCCGCTGGCGCTGCTGATCGGCGCGTTGCTGTGGCGGCGCAAGAGTCTGTATGGGCGCCTGAACAAGGTTCACCAGGACATCGGCCACTTCAAACGCGACAGCCAGTGGCACACGCCGCAGGCGATCCTGATCAATATTCTGCTGGCGATGCCGGTGGCGCTGGGGCTGGGCCTGTGCGGTCTGGCCTTGCAGATCGACGCCCGCGGGCAGAACGCCAACATGGGCGCGGCGCTGCTGCAAATGGGTCAGGCATGGCTGGTGTTCTACACCGCCTACCGGATTCTGGCGCCGGGCGGCGTGGCCGAATTGCACTTCCGCTGGGAAAAACCCCAGGTCGAATTCCTGCAAGGCTGGGTGCGTCGACTCGGCCTGGTGGTCATGGCACTGGTGGCTGTGGTCGCGGTCGCCGAATTGCAGCCGGCGGCGCTGGCCGACGACGTCCTCGGCATGCCGGTAGTGCTGACCTGCTACGCGTTGATGGCATGGCTGCTCAGCCGTCTGCTGATCAGCAGCCCTACCCACCAAAACGCCTCGCTGTTCCGCAAGGCGCTGGGCGTGATGTTTACTCTGCTGCCAATCGCGTTGTTCGTAGCCGTTTGCTTTGGTTACTACTACACCGCGCTGAAACTCAGCGATCGCTTGATCAACACGCTCTATCTGCTGATGTTCTGGCTGGTGATCGAAGCCACCTTCGTTCGCGGCCTCAGCGTTGCCGCGCGGCGTCTGGCCTACCAGCGCGCCTTGGCCAAACGCCAGGCAGCGAAGGAGGCCGGCGACGGCGAAGCGGTCATTGAAGAGCCGACGCTGGACATCGAAAAGGTCAACGAACAGTCCCTGCGCCTGATCCGTCTGGCCCTGCTCGGCGGTTTCATCGCGGCGCTGTACTGGGTCTGGTCGGACCTGATCTCGGTGTTCTCGTACCTCGACAACATCACCCTTTACGAATACACCAGCGGCACCGGCGCCAACATGAGCATGGTGCCGATCAGCATCGGCGACATGCTGGGTGCGCTGATCATCATCGGCATCACCTTTGCCCTGGCGCGCAACTTGCCCGGCCTGCTCGAAGTGTTCGTGCTGTCGAAACTCAATCTGGCGCAGGGCAGCGCTTACGCGACCACGACGCTGCTGTCCTACGTGATCGCCGGCATCGGCTTCGTCACGACCCTGTCGACCCTCGGCGTGAGTTGGGACAAGTTGCAATGGCTGGTGGCGGCGCTGTCGGTCGGCCTCGGTTTCGGTATGCAGGAGATCTTCGCCAACTTCATCTCCGGCATCATGATCCTGTTCGAACGCCCGGTGCGGATCGGTGACACCATCACCATCGGCAACCTGTCGGGCACGGTGAGCAAGATCCGCATCCGCGCCACGACCATTACCGACTTCGACCGCAAAGACATCATTGTCCCGAACAAGACGTTCATCACCGGGCAACTGATCAACTGGTCGCTGACCGACACCGTCACCCGAGTCACGCTCAAACTGGGCGTCGATTACGGTTCCGATCTGGATCTGGTCAAGGAGCTGCTGCTCAAGGCCGCCCGGGAAAACCCGCGCGTGCTCAAGGAACCGGAGCCGCTTGTGTACTTCCTCAACTTCGGCGAAAGCACCCTCGACCACGAACTGCGCATGCACGTACGCGATCTGGGTGACCGCAACCCGGTGCTTGATGAGGTCAACCGCTTCATCAACCGCGAGTTCAAGAAGCAGCACATCAACATCTCGTTCCGCCAGATGGAGGTTTACCTGAAGAACCTGCATGGCCAGGAATACAAGTTGGTGCCCATCGAAGCGGAAACCAAAACCATCGTGCCGGTTGGCGCCGAGCAAAAACCGCTGCAAGATTCGCCACAAGAGCCATTGCAAGAGCCGCCACCGACCAAACTCGACTAACCCGGTTAATCCCAGCAGAATGCTCGGACATTCTGCTGGAGCCGGCCCTTGAAAGCCCTCGACGAACTGACCTTCGACAATCGTTTCGCCCGCCTCGGCGATGCGTTCTCAGCCCATGTGCTGCCCGAGCCGATCGACAACCCGCGTCTGGTCGTCGCAAGTCCCGCAGCGCTCGCCCTGCTGGATCTGGAGCCGGCCACCGCCGAAACCCAAGAGTTTGCCGAACTGTTCGGCGGCCACAAACTGTGGGCCGATGCCGAGCCGCGAGCGATGGTTTACTCCGGGCATCAGTTCGGTGGCTACACACCGCAACTGGGTGATGGTCGCGGCTTATTGCTCGGCGAGGTCTACAACGCGGCCGGCGAGCACTGGGACTTGCACCTCAAGGGCGCCGGGCAGACGCCGTTTTCGCGCATGGGCGATGGTCGCGCCGTGCTGCGTTCGTCGATCCGTGAATTCCTCGCTTCCGAAGCGCTGCACGCGCTGAACATTCCTTCCTCGCGCGCCGCCTGCGTGATCGGCTCCGACACCCCGGTCTGGCGCGAAAAGCAGGAACGCGCCGCGATGGTGCTGCGTCTGGCGCCGAGCCATATCCGCTTTGGCCACTTCGAATATTTCTACTACACCAAGCGTCCCGAGCAGCAGAAGTTGCTCGGCGAGCATGTGCTGGCGATGCATTTTCCGCAATGCCTGGAGCAACCCGAACCGTATCTGGCGATGTTCCGCGAGATCGTCGAGCGCAACGCCGAGCTGATCGCCAAATGGCAGGCCTACGGGTTCTGCCACGGCGTGATGAACACCGACAACATGTCGATCCTGGGCATCACCTTCGACTTCGGCCCGTTCGCCTTTCTTGATGACTTCGACGCCAACTTCATCTGCAACCACTCGGACGATCAGGGCCGCTACTCCTTCAGCAATCAAGTGCCCATCGGCCAGTGGAACCTCAGCGCTCTGGCTCAGGCGTTGACGCCGTTCATCAGCGTTGAAGCCCTGCGCGAAACGCTCGGCTTGTATTTACCATTGTTCCAGGCGCACTACCTCGACCTGATGCGCCGTCGTTTCGGTTTCACCACGGCTGAAGACGACGATCAATTGCTGCTGGAAAACCTGCTGCAACTGATGCAGAACAGCGGCGTCGACTACACGCTATTCTTCCGCCGGCTCGGTGATCAATCCGCAGAACTGGCCGTTGCTCAATTGCGTGACGACTTCGTCGACATCAAAGGCTTCGACGCCTGGGGCGAACGCTATGTGGCGCGGGTTGCCCGTGATGGCGCGCTCGATCAAGAGCAACGCCGCACGCGCATGCACGCGGTCAATCCGCTGTACATCCTGCGTAATTATCTGGCGCAAAAAGCGATTGATGCGGCTGAACAAGGGGACTACTCAGAGGTTCGCCGGTTGTACGCGGTGTTGAGCAAGCCGTTCGAGGAACAACCGGGGATGGACAGCTATGCCGAGCGCCCGCCCGAGTGGGGCAAGCATTTGGAGATCAGTTGTTCGTCGTAAGGCGTCTCAAGCCAGAGGATCGATAGCGCTGACAACTCGAGCGACAATATCCGCCATTGTCACGTCATCCAATCGTTCGATAAATCTGGCTGTCCCCTCTTTTACGCGCTGTTCAATATCAAAGCTACGAACCTGATTACACACCGCTACACCATTGGTTTCGTGGCCCGTGATGTTCACGGCCAATCCTGAATTTCTGCTGAAATTGCCGCCGCTGGTGACGGGTACGGTCATGCTGACGCCCAATGCATTGATCTCCCGAGGCGTAATCACTACAAAACGGTGCCGGTTCATCATTTCTCGCCCAGCTACGGGATTCGGATCAATCCAGTAAACGTCTCCCCGCTGTGGGGGTTGCCGACGCACCATCAGCCCAACTCCCTGCCAACGGGATCACCTTCGCGAGCCTCAGCAGTCTGGACGTTCAGTTTCTTTAGCTCCTCGGCACCTTCAAGTAGCTCGGACAAGCTATATCGCCTACGCGCAGGAGGTACCGCTGGGCGAGCGATCAACTCACCGTCCACCACATTCAGTTCGAGTTGCGCCCCTACTTCCAGATGCAAAAGCTTCAGCAGCGTCGGCGGAATCGTGATGACGGCAGCGCCACCCTGACGGCGAATTTTGGATGTTACGGACATTATGTCGCTCCGATTCGATACATGCAGGTCATCGACCTCGAGATAAGTGCAACAAAAGTAGCACGCAGATACAGACAAAGCGATCTCCTCACGACAAGCGTTAAAAAGCTGAATTGGCCTTCAGGCTAGCCAGTGATGAGAAGTTGGGGCTCGAAAAAATGTGAGCAGGTGAGACATTGATAAACTGGCGTACCGCCTCCATAAGTCTCACAGACTGTCTAATCAAGAGACCATCATGACCGACCCACTGCTCATCCCCTGCCCCGCCTGCAACGGCCTCAACCGCATTCCCGCCGAGCGCCTCGCTGACCAGCCGAAGTGCGGTCGCTGCAAATCTGCGGTGCTGCTGGACAAACCCTTCGAACTCAAGCAAGGCGATTACGCCAGCCAGATCAAGGGTGATCTGCCGTTGTTGGTGGACGTATGGGCGGACTGGTGCGGGCCGTGCAAGTCGTTTGCACCGGTGTTCGAGCAGGCGGCTGCGCAGTTGGTCGGCAAGTGCCGGTTGGCCAAGCTTGATAGCGAGGCGAATCAGCAGCTGTCGGCGCAGTTGGGGATTCGCTCGATTCCGAGCCTGATTCTGTTCAAGAACGGCCGGGAAGTGGCACGGCAGAGTGGGGCGTTTCCGTTGCCACAGTTGATGGCGTGGCTGCGTAGTCAGGGTATCTGATACACCTAGAGACCCTGTGGGAGCTGGCTTGCCAGCGATGACACTGGATCAGGCACTTCAGATGCTGAATGTGCCGGCCTCATCGCGGGCAAGCCCGCTCCCACAGGTTTTGTGGGAGCTTCGAGAGATCACGCGTCTTCGAGCAGGTTGTGTAACTCGACAAACTGCTGGGTCAGCTTGTGCCGCGGATCGAGGTGGATCAGCGGGATGCTCGCCTGATGCGACTCGCGCATGCGCACTGAACTGGTCAGATACACCGGCAATACCGGCAAACCTTCGGCAATCAGTTCATCGAGAATCTGCTGCGGCAGGCTGGCGCGCGCCTGGAACTGGTTGACCACGATGCCTTCGACTTCCAGGCCTTCGTTGTGGTCTTCCTTCAATTCTGCGATTTCCGCCATCAACCCGTACAAGGCCTGACGCGAGAAGCTGTCGCAATCGAAGGGAATCAGCACGCGATCAGCCGCAATCAGCGCTGATACCGCATAAAAATTCAGCGCCGGCGGTGTATCGAGATAAATCCGGTCGTAATCTTCGGACAACTCATCGAGCAATTTACGCAGCTTGTTGATCTTGTGCTTCGCCTCAAGCTTCGGCTGAAGATCCGCCAGCTCGGCGGTAGCGGTGATGATGTGCAGGTTGTCGAACGGGGTTTCGTAGATATCCGCCTGATTCTTTTTCGAAAACGGCCCTGAAGACAGCGTTTGCTTGAAGAAATCAGCAATGCCCATCGGGATGTCGTTGCCGGTGAGCCCCGTCAGATACTGAGTGGAGTTGGCCTGAGCATCGAGATCGACCAACAGTGTGCGATAACCCTCACTGGCGCTGACCGCTGCCAGATTGCAGGCAATGCTGGATTTGCCCACGCCACCTTTCTGATTGAACACCACGCGCCGCATGACAAAACCTCCGTGTATCAAAGAATGACCGAGTGTAGATGCGCGCCGCCTTGCTTCGCTACCTTCACGGACATGGACTACAAGGTCAGGTGCAAATTTCAGCGTGCAGGACGAGTAAAAACCCTCATCAATCGCCGAGATAGCCGACAGACAAGCCTCTGACAATCTGGATAATGGCCAAGTGACAGTTTTATCGCGAACCATTCGGTACATTTCACTGCACAAAATGTAACCAGCATTTGCTACACACCCGTGTCACCGGGATAATGCGCGCCACCCGGCGCCAAGCGCCACGTCAAGCCTGCTGCGGCTTTGGCGACTCACGCCTCAACAAAAAGCCCGCAGGGGCGGGATGAATGCCCGTGATCAACTTCAACATCGCCCAATGGCGCGCGTGGGCCCCGGGGCTCGATAGCGTGGACGCATGGCAAGCCTGGAGCCGACAACCGGTCGTGCTTCAGAGCAGTGACGCCGCGCCCGATGTGTCGTTCTTGCCGGCCATGCAACGCCGCCGCCTCAGCCGACTGGCCAGAATGGCTTTCAGTGTTGGCTGGCCACTGGCCGACGGACGGGAGAACCTGCCTCTGGTGTTCGTCTCGCGACACGGCGAGACCCCGCGCACTTACGAGATCCTCAGTGACCTTGCCAAAGACGAACCGCTGTCGCCGACGCAATTCAGCCTGTCGGTACACAACGCGATCATCGGCCTGTGGTCGATCATGCGCGGCGAAACCAGCGAAATGACCGCCCTCGCCGCCGCTGGCGACGGTCTCGAACACGGCATGCTCGAAGCAGCCGCCCTTCTCAATGAGGGCGCCCCGGCAGTGCTGCTGGTGATTACCGAAGAACAGCCGCCCGCAGCCTATTCGGCGTGGATCGACGATGTGCCGTTTCCTTACGCGCTAGGTCTGTTGCTCACCCCCGGTACCGACTGGCGGCTGACCCTGAACAGCACCACAGAAGCACTGTCCAAAGCGCACTGGCCCCACGCGCTCAATTTGCTGCGCACCCTGCTCGGCCAGCAAACCCTTTGCCAACATGCCTGGAAAAATCGTGTATGGACCTGGCAACGCAACCCGTGACCGAGAAGAACCGCGACGCCTACTACTGGCGCCTGCTGGCCACCGCGGCAAGTTTCGCGCTGTTCGGGCTGGGCGGGCTGTGCCTGCGTGTGCTGGTTTTCCCGGTGCTCGGCTGTCTGCCCGGTGATGCGCTGAAGCACCGGCAGCGTGCGCGGCAGACCGTCAGTCGGTTGTTCTGGTTTTTTGTCCGATTCATGGCTCGCACCGGCGTATTGACCTACGACATTCAGGGCGCTGAACGCCTCGGTCGTCCCGGACAGATGATCATCGCCAATCATCCCTCGCTGATCGATGTGGTGTTCCTGATCGGTCTGGTACGCCAGGCCAACTGCGTGGTGAAGAAAAGCCTGTGGGAAAACCCCTTCACCCGTGGCCCGCTGCGCAGCACTGAATACATCAGTAACGACGGCAGCATGGACATGCTTGATGCCGCCGCCGAGTCCCTGCAAAACGGCCAGACCCTGATCATTTTTCCTGAAGGCACGCGTACTCAACCGGGCCAGGCACCGGCCTTTCATCGGGGGGCTGCGGCGATTGCCCTGCGGGGTGCGAAAATCCTTACGCCGGTGGTCATCAAGGTCAACCCGACCACTTTGACCAAAGCCGAGCCCTGGTATCGGATACCCAGCCGCCGCGTGCACTTCAGTTTTCGCATCGGGGCCGATATAGATCCACAGACATTCGCCGCACAAGGGCCGGCACCGCAGGCCTCGCGCAAGCTCAACGACTATTTGCATTCATACTTCATCAAGGAGCTCGCCGAAGATGAGCGATCTACACCGTGAGATTAAATTGCTGATCATCGACGCCCTCGGCCTCGAAGACATCAGCGTCGACGACATCGGCGACGATCAAACACTGTTCGGCGAAGGCCTGGGCCTGGATTCTGTCGACGCGCTGGAACTGGGTCTGGCGATCCAGAAAAAGTACGGCATCAAGATCGACGCCGACGCCAAAGACACCCGTAACCATTTCTCCAACGTGGCGAGCCTTGCGGCCTTCGTCATGGCAAAACAGGCAGCTTGAGACCGGACCATGCAAACTCGTGACGACATTTTCAACACCCTGCGTGACGCCCTGGTCGAGCTGTTCGAACTGGATCCCTCCCGTGTAAGCCTGGACTCCAACCTGTATCAGGATCTGGAGATCGACAGCATTGACGCAGTCGATCTGATCGACCACATCAAGCGCCAGACCGGCAAGAAGATCGCCGCCGAAGAATTCAAAACGGTGCGCACTGTCGGTGACGTGGTCGAGGCGGTCTACCGTCTGGTTCAACCGACCGCATGAGTCGATTGATCGGCCTCGGCCTGCTGCTGGCCGGTCTGCTGTATCCCTTTGCGGTGTATTTCGGCATGGAGCACTTTGCTACGTGGCAGTTCGGCCTGCTGCTGGGCAGCCTGTGGCTGGCGCGAGCACTGACCGGCGAACGCAAACCCGGCAGTCTGTGGATGGCCTGCGTGGCGATGATGTTTTGCCTGTTGCTGGCGCTGTTCGACAGCCCACGGTTGCTGCGCTGGTATCCGGTGCTGATCAGCGGCTTCATGCTGGTGCTGTTCAGCCTGAGCCTGAAATACGGCCCGCCGATGGTCGAACGCCTGGCGCGGCTGCGTGAACCGCAGTTGCCGGCCAACGCAATTGCCTACACGCGCAAGGTCACGGTGGCCTGGAGCATTTTTTTCTTCTGCAACGGTTTGTGCGCCGCGCTCCTGACCCTGTGGGCGCCGCTGAGTTGGTGGATGTTGTACACCGGCCTGATCTCCTACGGATTGATCGGCCTGATGTTTGCCATTGAATGGCTGATACGACAACGGGTAAGAGGCCCTACATGAATTGGATAAAACTTGAGCAACTGTTGCTCAAGGCGTTGCCGACGCGGGCAATCAGCCACGCCCCGGCATTGGATCACGCGCAGTTGTGCGAACAGGCATTGAGCGTGGCTGCCGGCCTGCAAGCCCGAGGCGTGCAGCGTTTGGCCGTACATCTGGAAGATGCCGCCGACCTGGCCATCGCCCTGCTCGGTGCCTGGCGCGCTGGCGTCAGCGTATTGCTGCCCTCGGACTTGCAAGCGCAAACCCGCCAGCGCTGGTCTGGCGAAGTGGATCTGTGGCTGACCGATCAAACCGGCGACAGTGGTTTAGCCGAGTTCCATCAGCCACCACTGCCCGGCGCCGAGCTGGATCTGGATCAGTGCCGCTTGAGCCTGTGCACTTCCGGCTCCAGCGGTGAACCGAAGCGTATCGACAAGACTCTGCGCCAACTGGCCAATGAAGTCGAAGCACTCGAGCAGCTGTGGGGCGCGGATCTCGCTGAGGCGTGCGTCATCGGCAGCGTCGCCACCCAACACATTTACGGCTTGCTGTTTCGCGTGTTGTGGCCGCTGTGCGCCGGGCGAACGTTCGTGCGCAAGCAACTGCCCTTCCCCGAGGATTTGCAGCGCGCCAGCCGCGAGCATCCGGCCTTCGCCTGGGTTGCCAGCCCGGCGCTGCTCAAGCGCATGGGCGACAACCTCGACTGGCCGGCCCTGAGCGCTGTGCGCAGAGTGTTTTCTTCGGGCGGCGCACTGCCGGCCGAAGCCACGCAGAGCTTGCATCAACGCCTGCAACAGTGGCCGACGGAAATCCTCGGCAGCTCGGAAACTGGCGGCATCGCCTGGCGTCAGGGCGAGCAACTGTGGCAGCCGTTCGCTGGTGTCGAATTGAGTCAGGACAACGACGGTGCACTGCTGATCGCCTCACCGTACCTGCCTGCCGGGCACGTTGAACACACCGCCGATGCAGCACGCATTGCCGCCGATGGCCGTTTCGAACTGCTGGGTCGACTGGACCGAATCGTCAAACTCGAAGAAAAACGCATTTCCTTGCCGATGCTTGAGCAAGCCTTGGTCGCCCACGACTGGGTTGCCGAAGCGCGCTTGGGCGTGGTTCAGGAAAATCGTGCATCCCTCGGCGCCTTGCTGGTGCTCAGCGAGTCCGGCCTGTTTGCTCTGCGCGAACACGGTCGACGTAGCCTGACCGAAGCCCTGCGCCAGCACTTGAAAGAGCACTGCGAAGCCCTGGCCCTGCCACGTCGCTGGCGATTGCTGCGACAAATGCCGCTCAACAGCCAGGGCAAACTGCCGCAGGCGGATATCGAGGCGCTGCTGCTCGGCCCTCGACCGAAAGCTCCCGAAGTGCTGGAGCAGACCGAAACAGACGGCGAATGGAGCCTGCAACTGAGCGTACCGCCAGATCTGGCGTACTTCAGCGGCCACTTCCCCAAAGCACCCGTGTTGCCTGGCGTGGTGCAGGTGGAATGGGCGCTGAACCTCGGTCGCCAACTGCTGAACCTGCGCGGTGCCTTCGCTGGCATGGAAGTGCTGAAATTCCAGCAACTGGTGCGCCCCGGCGATGAAATCCAGCTGCACCTGCGCTTCGATCCCGAGCGCGGCAAATTGTATTTTGCCTACCGCAATGACACGGCGACCTGCTCCAGTGGCCGGATTCTTTTGGGTGTAGAGCATGATTGACCTTGGTGAGTGCTGCGCACTCAATCGCGAGCAGGCTCACTCCTGCAGGGATCGCAGTTTTCCAGTGGAGAAGCGGTATGCATAACCCCTGCGCCGTGATCCCGGTCTACAACCACGAAACCGCGATCACCACCGTGGTCGATGCCCTGCTCGCCCAAGGTCTGCCGTGCCTGCTGGTGGACGACGCCAGCACGCAGTCCTGCGCGCGGGTGCTGGACGGGCTGGCCGAGCGCGACAACGTGCATCTGGTGCGGCTCACCATCAATCAAGGCAAGGGCGGCGCGGTGATGACCGGCCTGCGCGAAGCCTCGCGCCTGGGCTTCAGCCATGCGTTGCAGGTAGATGCCGACGGCCAGCACGATCTGCACGACGTTGCCCGCTTCGTTGAGGAATCCCGCGCACATCCGCAAGCATTGATCTGCGGTTATCCGCTGTTCGACGACAGCGTGCCCAAGGGCCGTTTGTACGCGCGCTACCTGACTCACGTGATGGTCTGGGTCAACACACTGTCATTGCAGATTCGCGATTCGATGTGCGGCTTTCGCGTCTATCCACTGGCACCGACGCTGGCGGTGATCGACTCGGCCAAGGTCGGCAAACGCATGGATTTCGACTCGGACATTCTGGTGCGTCTGGCGTGGCGCAATCAACCGATGCGCTGGCTGCAAACCAGCGTGCATTACCCGCTGGATGGCGTCTCGCACTTCCGGCTGTTCCATGACAACGCGCTGATTTCGAGCATGCACACGCGGCTGTTCTTCGGCATGTTGCTGCGCTTTCCGATAATCCTCTGGCGACGGTGGCGGACATGACCGTCGAGACCGATAAAAAGCACTGGGCCGACCGCGAGGAGCGCGGCAGTTTCCTGCTAATGAAATTCACCGCGCTCGCCGCCAAGGTACTTGGTCGCCGCCTGCTGAGCCCGTTGTTGTACGGCATCGTCCTGTACTTTTTCCTGTTCGGCCGCACGGCACGCAACAGCGCCTGGCAGTATCAGCAACGCCTGGCCGACTGGAGCCAACGCGAAGACTTGCGCCCAAGTCATTGGCGAGTATTCGGTCAGTTCATGGCGTTCGCCGATTCGCTACTCGACAAGCTCGACGTGTGGAACGGCAAGCTGCGCATCGAGCAAATCGAAATCATCGACCCGGCGCTGCTGCGCACTCAACTGCGCGGCAGTCGCGGGCAACTGCTGGTCGGCGCACACCTGGGCAATCTCGAAGTGTGCCGGGCGCTGGCGGAAATCGGCGAAAAGGTCACCATGAATGTGCTGGTGCACACCAAGCACGCCGAGCAATTCAACCGCTTGCTGGGTGAAGCCGGGGCGACCAATCTGCGCCTGATTCAGGTCAGCGAACTCGACCCGGTGATCATGCTGCAACTGCACGAACGCCTGGAGCGCGGCGAGTGGCTGGCGATTGCCGGCGACCGTGTGCCGCTGCACGGCGGGCGCAGCGTGACCGTGGATTTCCTCGGCCATCCGGCGCCATTCCCGCAAGGCCCTTGGTTGCTGGCCGGCCTACTCAAGTGCCCGGTCAATCTGCTGATGTGCCTCAAGCAACCCGACGGCCATTATCGCCTGACCCTCGAACCGTTCGCCGACGCCGTAGTGTGGAAGCGCAGCGAGCGCGAACAGGTCATTCATCAGTGGGCAACCCGCTACGCGCAGCGCCTGAGTCACTATTGCCTTGAAGCCCCGCAGCAATGGTTCAACTTTTACCCTTTCTGGAAGACCGATGACGACGCCAACTCATGAGCCGGTAACCTTCGGCGAACGCCCTTTGCGCATCGAAGACGTGCTGGCCCTGGCCAACCGTCAGGCGCCCGTGCAGTTGCAGAGCGACGCCGATTACCGCGAACGCATCGCCAAGGGCGCACGGTTTCTCGATTCGCTGCTGGACAAGGAAGGCGTGATCTACGGCGTGACCACCGGTTACGGTGATTCCTGCGTGGTCGCGGTGCCGCTGCATCACGTCGAGGCGCTGCCGCGTCATCTCTACACTTTCCACGGTTGCGGGTTGGGCAAACTGCTCGACGCCCAGGCCACTCGCGCAGTTCTGGCAGCGCGTTTGCAGTCGCTGTGCCACGGTGTGTCCGGGGTGCGGATTGAACTGCTCGAGCGGCTGCACGCTTTTCTCGAACACGACATCCTGCCGCTGATTCCCGAAGAAGGCTCGGTTGGCGCCAGCGGCGATCTGACGCCGCTGTCCTACGTTGCCGCAACCCTGTCTGGTGAGCGTGAAGTGATGTTCCGTGGCGAGCGCCGTCAAGCGGCCGACATCCATCGTGAACTCGGCTGGACGCCGTTGGTGCTGCGCCCCAAAGAAGCGCTGGCACTGATGAACGGCACTGCCGTGATGACCGGCCTCGCCTGCCTCGCCTACGCCCGCGCCGACTATCTATTGCAACTGGCCGCGCGGATCACCGCGCTGAACGTCGTGGCGCTGCAAGGCAATCCGGAGCATTTCGACGAACGCCTGTTCGCCGCCAAGCCGCATCCGGGGCAGATGCAAGTGGCCGCATGGCTGCGCAAGGATCTGGCAATCGACGCGCCGACCGCGCCGCTGCACCGTTTGCAGGATCGCTACTCGCTGCGCTGCGCCCCGCATGTCCTCGGCGTATTGGCCGACAGCCTGAACTGGCTGCGTTCGTTTATCGAGATCGAACTCAACAGCGCCAACGACAACCCGATCATCGACGCCGAAGCCGAGCGTGTGCTGCACGGCGGGCACTTCTACGGCGGGCACATCGCGTTCGCCATGGACAGCCTGAAAAACCTCGTGGCCAACGTCGCCGACCTGCTCGACCGTCAACTCGCGCTGCTGGTCGATGAACGTTACAACCACGGTTTGCCGAGCAATCTGTCCGGCGCCACGGCGGATCGGGCGATGCTCAACCACGGCTTCAAGGCTGTGCAGATCGGCACCAGCGCCTGGACCGCCGAAGCCTTGAAAAACACCATGCCAGCCAGTGTCTTCTCGCGCTCTACCGAGTGCCACAACCAGGACAAGGTGAGCATGGGCACCATCGCCGCCCGTGATGCGATCCGCGTGCTGGAGCTGACCGAACAGGTCGCCGCCGCCACACTCCTCGCCGCGAACCAGGGCGTGTGGCTGCGCGCTCAGGTCGAAGACGCCCGAGCGCTGCCGCCTGCGCTGGCCGCCATGCACGAAGAACTCGCCAAGGACTTCCCGCCGGTCATCGAAGACCGCGCACTGGAAGGCGAACTGCGCCTGTGCCTGCAACGCATCGCCGCGCAACACTGGAGGCTGCATGCGTAGCGCCGGAGTACTGCATGCCGATACGGAAATCCTCGTCCCGTTCTTCGACGTCGACACCATGCACGTGGTCTGGCACGGCCATTACGTCAAATACCTTGAAATAGCGCGCTGTGCGTTGCTCGACAAGATCGGCCACAACTACACGCACATGGTCGAGTCCGGTTACGCCTGGCCGATCATCGATCTGCAACTGCGCTACGTGCGTGGAGCGGTGTTCGGCCAGAAGTTGAACGTGCGCGCCAGCCTGGTCGAGTGGGAAAACCGTCTGAAGATCAACTATCTGATCACCGACCTGCAAAGCGGCGAACGCCTGACTCGCGCAAGCTCCGTGCAAGTGGCAGTCGAAGTGAGCAGCCGCGAGATGCAACTGGCGTCACCAAAAGTCTTCACTGATGCCGTGGAAAGGATGCTGCGATGAACCTGTTTTTTAGAAGCCTTGGCGCGCTGGCGCTGCTGGCCGTGTCGTCACTGGCCAACGCTTTCGACCTGCAACAACTCAGCCAGCAACTGGCGAAACCGGACGTGATCCACGGCCAGTTCATCCAGGAAAAACACCTGCGCGCGCTGCCCCAGCCGCTGATCAGCAAGGGCAGTTTCGTCCTCGCAAAAAACCATGGCCTGCTCTGGCTATTGAAAACCCCGCTGCAGCAGGATTACCGCATCAGCGCCAAAGGCATTGCCCGGCGTGACGGCAACGGCTGGCAGTTGCTTCCGAACAAGAGCGCCGGGGCCGAGCAGAACCGCTTGTTCCTCGCCGTGCTGCAAGGTGACAGCAGTGGCTTGCAACGGGATTTCGAGCTGGCGCTCAGTGGCGACGCGCAACAGTGGAAACTCACCCTGACTCCACGTTCGCTGCTGCTCAAGCAAGTGTTCAACCAGATCAACATCGACGGCGGCGAACTGGTGCAAACCATCGAGCTGCTGGAAACCCAGGGCGACAGCACCGTGCTGCGCATGCAGGACAGCAGCGCCGGCCAACCGTTGAGCGATGCGGAGCAACATGACTTTGCCGAGTGAACGCAAGCTGCCCTGGCTGTTCCTGATTCTGCTGCTGGCGGTTGTCGCGCTGGCCGGCTGGCAGTGGCGCGACGGTGCGCCGTTGTCCGCCAACCTGATGGAACTGGTGCCGGGCACCGATCCGGACGCCCTCGAACTGCGCGCCGAACAACGCATGCAGGAACCGCTCAACCGCGAAATGCTGGTGCTGGTCGGCCACACTGATCGCCAGCAAGCAGTGGCCATGGCGCAGACGCTGGGCGAACAATGGCAAGCCAGCGGCCTGTTCGAAAAAGTGCAGTGGAACCTGCAAGCGGACTTGCCGGCCCTGCGCACGCAATTGCTGCAAGGGCGACTGGCGATGCTCTCGGCGGACGACCGGCAATTGCTGAGCGAACATCCCGACGCCTTCATTCAGCAACGGGTACAGGCACTGTTCGACCCGTTCAGCGGTTTCAGTCTGGTGCCGAGCCAGGAAGACTGGCTGGGCCTGACCACGCGCATTCAGAACAGCCAGCCGCAACACGGTGCGGTGCAACTGGACATCGGCAGCGGTGCATTGGTCGCCGATGCCGACGGCAAGAGCTGGGTGCTGTTGCGCGCACGCACCACCGGCAATGCATTCGACATGAACCTGCCGCTGCAAGTGGCCGAACTGCTCCAGCGCGGTCGTGATCAGGCAGCGAAATCCGACGTGCAGCTTCTGGCCGCCAGCGGTCTGCTGTACGCCGCCAGCGGTCAGCAACAGGCCACTCGCGAGATGACCTGGGTGGGCGGCGGCGCCACAGTCGGGATTCTGCTGTTATTGCTGCTGGCGTTCCGGCGCTGGCGCGTGTTGCTGGCGTTTGTGCCGGTGCTGGTCGGTATGTTATTCGGTGCCGTGGCGTGTGTGGCGCTGTTCGGCCATATGCACGTGATGACCTTGGTGCTCGGTTCCAGCCTGATCGGCGTGGCGGTGGATTACCCGCTGCACTATCTGTCGAAGAGCTGGAGCCTGAAACCGTGGCGCAGTTGGCCAGCCTTGCGCCTGACCCTGCCCGGGCTGACGCTGAGTCTGATCACCAGTGCCATCGGTTATCTGGCGCTGGCGTGGACGCCCTTCCCGGCGCTGACGCAAATCGCCGTGTTCTCCGCTGCCGGGTTGCTCGGCGCCTATCTGTCGGCGGTGTGTCTGCTGCCGGCGCTGTTGAAGAATGTCGAACTGCGCCCGGCGCAGTGGCCACTGCATCTGGCCCAACGGCTGGTGACCCTGCGGGAAAAATTGCTCGAATACGTGCGCACGCCGGTGTTGCTGGCGCTGTTGATCGCCTTCTGTGTGGGCGGTCTCGTGCAACTGCAAAGCAAAAACGACATCCGCCAATGGGTCGGCGCGCCGCAGCAACTGACCGACGAAGCGCAGACCATCGCGCGCATTACCGGGTATCAGCCGACCAGCCAGTTCTTCCTGGTGCGCGCAGCCAATCAGCAAGAACTGCTGGAACGCCAAGCGGCACTGAGCGAACGTTTGCAGCAACTGGTCAACCTCGACAAGCTGCAAGGGTATCTGGCGCTTGATCAACTGGTCAGCCCACCGAGTCAGCAACAGCAAGTGCGCGAAGCGCTGAACAAACTTCCACAGTTCTGGCAGCCACTGCTCGATCTCGGCGTGCCAGTGACGGCCCTGCAAACCGAGTTGCAGCAGTTGCAAACATTACCTCTTGAGGACATCGACGCCGCGCTGGCCGGTCCGCTCGGCGAGCCCTACCGCACACTGTGGCTCGGCCCGACCGAAGAGGGCGTGGCGGCGATCACCAGTCTGCAAGGCCTGAACAATCCTTCGCTGCTGCGGGTGCAGGCGCTGGATCTGCCGGGGGTAGTGCTGGTGGATCGCCTCGGTGAATTGAACAGTGTTTTCGCCGCCACGCAGATCAGCGCGGCGGAACTGAAACTCGCTTCCTGCGTGTTGATCGTGCTGGTGTTGATCCTGCCGTTTGGTCTCGGCGGCGCCGTGCGCATCGTCACGCTGCCGTTGCTGGCAGCGCTGTGCAGCCTGGCCAGCCTCGGTTGGCTCGGACAGCCGCTGACACTGTTCAGCCTGTTCGGCCTGCTGCTGGTGACAGCGATCAGCGTCGATTACGCGATTCTCATGCGTGAGCAAGTCGGCGGTGCGGCAGTCAGCCTGCTGGGCACGTTGCTGGCGGCCGTGACGACGTGGCTGTCATTCGGTTTGCTGGCAGTGTCGAGCACGCCGGCAGTGAGCAATTTCGGTTTGTCGGTCAGCCTTGGTCTGGCCTTCAGCTTCATGCTTGCACCGTGGGCCGGTCGTCACCCTCACACCGCAACAGTCGCGGAGCCGGCAGCATGATGATCGTCGGATTCTGGCTGCTGGCCATGGCCTTGTTCTTTGTCGCGACCCGCGTCGGTCGCCACTTTGGCCTGATCCCGATTGTCAGCCAGCTGCTGTTGGCGAGTTTCGGTTTGCCGCTGCTGATGTATTTCTGGATCGAACCGGGCTGGCAGCTCAGCGGCGCCGAACTGATTGCGCCGACGTGGCTGAAAGACCTCTACAGCCTGAGTTTTGCACTGTTGCTCGGGCACATCCTCAGCGATGTGATCGACCTGCGTCTGGACCGCCAGAGCGTGAAAATTGCCGTACCGAGTTTCGCCGTACCCTTCGCCTGTGGTCTCGCGACCGCCTATTGGCTGCTGCCGGCGCAACCGTGGCTCAACTCATTGGCCATCGGTCTGGTGTTCGCCATCACCGCCATTCCGGTGCTGTATCTGTATCTGCGCCACATCGATTACCCGCCCGCCGCCACGCGGCGGCTGGTGCAAACCGCGATCCTGATCGACCTGACTTGCTGGACTCTGTTCGGCCTCGCCCAAGGCAGTTTGCACCTGAGCAGTCTGTTGCTGCCGCTGGGGTTGGCGTGCGTTCCCTTGCTGCTGCGTCTGTTCGGTGTGCAGCGGCCGCTGACTTACAGCCTTGGATTCTTCGCGTTATTGGTGCTGGCCGAGCACTACAAACTCAATGCGCTGATTTTCGGCATCGGTTACCTGTTGTGCATGGCCACGCTAAAAATACCGCTGGTGCTGCCGTTGCCGGCGCGCTGGATGAGCCGTTTGCAGACGTGGATCGCGATCCCGTTGATCCTCACGTTCGGCATTGTGCAAATCGACGTCCACAGCGCCCTCGCCAGCCTTGGCGCGCTGCAATGGGCAGCGCTGCTGCTGGTGCCGATTGCCAGTAAACTGCTCGGCAACTGGCTTGGCCTCGGCTGGGCGGGTGCCTCGTTCGAGGGCGCCAGTCGCTGGCGTGAAAGCGTGCTGCTGAACATTCGTGGCCTGAGCGAAATCGTCTTTCTCAACCTGTTATTGCAACAACAACTCATCACGCCGGCGCTGTACTTCGCGCTGATGCTGATGGGCCTGATCGCGACGTTGCTGCCAGCCCTGATCGGCCTGCATCGCGCCCCCCTGAATTTGAACCACCCTTTGCCCCGGAGCTCACGTGCCAATCGTTGAAATGGAATCCCGTCAGGTCGTGATCATCGGCGCAGGTCCCTCAGGCGCCATCGCCGCCGCCCTGCTCAAGCGCAAGGGCCACGACGTGCTGGTGATCGAGCGTCAGCACTTCCCAAGGTTTTCCATCGGCGAAAGCCTGCTCAGCCATTGCCTGGATTTCGTCGAAGAAGCCGGCATGCTCGACGCCGTCAACGCCGCCGGATTCCAGCGCAAGACCGGCGCTGCGTTTGCCTGGGGCGAGCGCTACAGCGCGTTTGATTTTGGCGACACCTTCACCAACGGCAAGCCGACCACGTTCCAGGTGCAGCGTGCCGATTTCGACAAACTGCTGGCCGATCAAGCCGCGCTGCAAGGCGCCGAGATTCGCTATGGCGATGCCATCGTCAGCGTCGATTTCGACCGGGCAAAACCGCAGCTGGATGTGCGCCGCGAAGACGGCAGCGAATACCGCGTCGAAGCGGATTTCGTGCTCGATGCCAGCGGTTACGGTCGCGTGCTTTCACGCTTGCTGGATCTGGAGGCGCCGTCGAATTTCCCGGTGCGTCAGGCAGTGTTCACTCACGTCGAAGATCACATCGACAACCCGGCGTTCGACCGCGAAAAAATCCTCGTCACCACGCACCCGCAGCATCGCGATATCTGGTTCTGGACCATCCCGTTCAGCAACGGTCGCTGCTCGGTGGGCGTGGTCGCCGCTGCCGAACACTTCGAAGGTCGCGATACCGATCTTGACGCCTGTCTGCGCGGTTTCATCGCTGAAACGCCAAGTCTGGCCGGCGTGCTCAACAACGCCGTGTGGGATACCCCGGCGCGCACCCTCGGCGGTTACGCAGCCAACGTCAAAACCCTGCACGGTCCGGGCTTTGCGTTACTCGGCAACGCGGCGGAATTTCTCGATCCGGTGTTCTCCTCCGGCGTAACCATCGCCATGCGTTCGGCGAGCATGGCCGCGGCTGTGCTGCATCGTCAGTTGCAGGGCGAAACGGTCGATTGGCAAAGCGAGTTTGCCCAGCCGCTGAAGCGCGGCGTCGACACCTTCCGCTGCTATGTCGAGGGCTGGTATGCCGGGACCTTCCAGGACGTGATTTTCTATGAAGACAGTCAGGCAGACATTCGCCGGATGATCTGCTCGATCCTCGCCGGTTATGCCTGGGATGAACGCAACCCGTTCGTCAGCGAAGCTCGGCGCCGGTTGAAGATGATTTCCGAACTTTGTGCAAAGGACGCCCCATGAATTACCTGAGCGACAGCTACGTCGAGGAAACCCGCTTCGGTTTCTGGTTCCTGCGCAGCCACACCTGGCAGCATCACGTGTTGCGCGTGGCAATCAACGATCTGCGTGGTTTGTTCAGCGAAGCACTGCCGGCAAACCCGGTGCTGCTCGATGCCGGTTGCGGACAGGGCAAGTCGTTCGGCCATTTGCGCCAGACCTTTGCACCACAGCGTTTGATCGGCATCGATGCCGATCCGCACAGCCTTGAATTGAGCGCCGCAGAAGCGGCGCGTCAGGGACTAGAAGTCGAGCTGATCGGCAGCGATTGCGCAACGCTCAACGTGCCGGACGCCAGTGTCGATCTGCTGTTCTGCCACCAGACCTTTCATCATCTGGTCGAGCAGGAAAAGGCCTTGGCCGAGTTTTATCGGGTGCTCAAGCCTGGCGGTTATCTGCTGTTTGCCGAATCGACCGAGGCTTACATCGATACCTGGGTGATTCGCTGGCTTTTCCGCCATCCAATGCACGTGCAGAAAAGCGCCGCGCAGTATCTGGGGATGATTCGCGAGCAGGGTTTCGAGTTTTCCGAGCGCAATGTTTCGTACCCGTATTTGTGGTGGAGCCGCTCGAAGGATTTCGGCTTGCTGGAGCGCTTTGGATTGCGCAAGCCCAAACCATTCGGGCAGCGGGAAGAGACGCTGGTGAACGTGGTTGCGCGCAAACCACTTGCGGGTGCCTTGTGATGCGACACACAACTTGTAGGAGTGAGCCTGCTCGCGATAGCGGTGGATCAGCCAACATGTTTTTTGAATGTGCAACCGCGATCGCGAGCAGGCTCACTCCTACAAGGTTTGTGGTGTGGCTGGTATGGGGGATATTTGCGCTGCTCAGTGGTTGCGCCACTCAGGCACCGCTGCCGGCTGGCAACCCGACGCTGCCCCTGCCATTGCAACTGCACATCGAACGCCAGCAAGCCGAACAACGCCAGGACTGGCTGCTGGTGATCCAGCGTGAAGGCCCCGGCATCCGCTGGTCGATGATGGACCCGCTGGGCATTCCCCAGGCCCGTCAGCAACTGATCGACGGGCGCTGGCAGGCCGATGGCTTGCTGCCGCCAAACCCGGAAGCCCGGGAGTTGTTCGCCGCCCTGCTGTTCGCCCTGACCCCGTCCGGCGAATTGCTGCGCAACTACCCCGCCGCGCAGCAACAGGGCGAGCAACGCTCCCTGCCAGCGCGCTGGGACATCCGCTATTCACAACCGTTGAGCTTCGAATTGAAACTGCCTCAAGGCCCGCACTACCGCGTTTCCCCACTCGGTGAACCGACGCCATGACTGCCTACTTGAATGCCCTCGGCGTGATTTGCGCGCTGGGTCGAGACAAGCAACAAGTCGCGCACAACCTGTTCGCTGGCGACTGCTCCGGCATGCGTCGCGAATCCGGCTGGGTGCCGGAGCGTGAGTTGCCAGTGGCCGCCGTGCACGGTGAGCTGGCAGCGATTCCGCCGGAGTTGGCCGACCAGCGCAGCCGCAACAATCAGCTTTTGCTGGAAGCTGCGTTGCAGATCCGCGACGACATCGACCGGGCCATTGAGACTTACGGCCGCGAGCGCATCGGCGTGGTGCTAGGCACCAGTACCTCGGGCATCGACGAAGCCAGTCGGGGTCTGGCGCATTTCCTTCAAGAACAACAATTCCCGGTCGAGTACGACTATCGGCAACAGGAGCTCGGCGCCCCGGCGAATTTTCTTGCCGACTGGCTGCAACTGAGCGGCCCGGCCTACGTTATTTCCACCGCGTGCACCTCCAGCGCACGTGCGCTGATGAGCGCGCAGCGCCTGCTCGATCTGGGCCTCTGCGATGCGGTGCTGTGCGGTGGCGTCGACAGCCTGTGCAAGCTGACCCTCAACGGTTTTTCGTCGCTGGAAGCGGTGTCCGATGAGCGCTGCAATCCGTTCTCGGCCAACCGCAACGGCATCAACATCGGCGAAGCCGCGGTGCTGTTCGTGATGAGCAAGCAACGCGGGGATGGTCCGGCCATCGCCCTGCTCGGCGCTGGCGCCAGTTCCGACGCGCACCATATCTCGGCGCCGGAACCGAGCGGGCGCGGTGCGCTGCAAGCGATGCAAAAAGCCCTGAGTCGCGCGCAATTGCAGCCCGGGCAAATCAACTATCTGAACCTGCACGGCACCGCGACCCAACACAACGACGCCATGGAAAGCCTGGCGGTCGCCACGCTGTTCCCCGACGGCGTTGCATGCTCGTCGACCAAACCGATGACCGGTCATACGCTCGGTGCTGCCGGCGCGCTGGAAGCGGCGTTCTGCTGGCTGAGCCTGAGCGCTGACAACCCAGGCCACGCGCTACCGCCGCACGTCTGGGATGGCCACCCCGATCCCGACTTGCCAGCGCTCAAATGGGTGACCGCAAGTGAACCCCTGACGTCCATTGCACCCCGCTACCTGATGAGCAACTCGTTTGCCTTCGGGGGCAACAACGTCAGCCTGATTATCGGAGACGCCCCATGACTGACTGGCCGCTCGCCGAACTGCTGCCTCACGCAGGCGACATGATCCTGATCGACAAGATCACGCGTTTCGACGATGAACAGATTTACACCTGCCTCACGGTCAAGCCTGACGGCCTGTTCAACCTGCCCGACGGCAGCCTGCCGGCATGGGTCGGCGTCGAGCTGATGGCACAAAGCGTCGCCGCGTTCGCCGGTTGTCATGCCCGGCGCAAAGGCAATCCGGTGGAACTGGGTTTCCTGCTCGGCACACGCAAGTTCGAGTGCAACGTCGAAACGTTTCCGGCCGGCAGCGAGTTGACCGTCCATGGCATCCGCTCGCTGGAAGATGACAACGGCATGGGCGTGTTCGAATGCCACATCACTGCGCCCGGCATCCAGGCCAGCGCTCGACTGAACGTGTTCCGCCCGCCGCAACCGTCCCAATATCTGCAACAGACACAGGAGTCGAGCGATGACTGAATCCGTACTGGTCACCGGCTCCAGCCGTGGTATCGGCCGCGCCATTGCCTTGCGTCTGGCGCAGGCCGGGCACGACATCGTCCTGCATTGCCGCAGCGGCGTCGCCGAAGCCCAGGCAGTGCAAGCTGAGATTGAAGCGCTGGGCCGCAACGCGCGCATCCTGCAATTCGACGTCGCCGACCGTGAAACCTGCAAAACCATTCTCGAAGCCGACGTCGAAACCCACGGCGCCTATTACGGAGTGGTGCTCAACGCCGGGCTGACCCGCGACGGCGCCTTCCCAGCCCTGAGCGACGACGATTGGGACGTGGTGCTGCGTACCAACCTCGACGGTTTCTACAACGTCCTGCACCCGGTGATGATGCCGATGATCCGCCGCCGCGCCGCCGGTCGCATTGTTTGCATCACCTCCGTCTCCGGGCTGATCGGCAACCGTGGCCAGGTCAACTACAGCGCCTCCAAGGCTGGCGTGATTGGTGCTGCGAAAGCATTGGCGATTGAACTGGGCAAGCGCAAAATCACCGTTAACTGCGTCGCGCCGGGCCTGATCGACACAGCGATGCTCGACGAAAACGTGCCGGTGGAAGAACTGATGAAAATGATCCCCGCACAACGCATGGGCACCCCTGAAGAGGTGGCCAGTGCGGTGAATTTCCTGATGTCGGCGGAAGCCTCGTACATCACCCGCCAGGTCCTGGCGGTCAACGGAGGCTTGTGCTGATGAAGCGCGTCGTCGTCACCGGCATGGCCGGCATCACCTCGCTGGGTAGCGACTGGCAAACCATCGCCGGCAACTTCGCAGCCAATCGCAGCGGAATCCGCCGAATGGACGAGTGGGATCGCTTCAGCGAGCTGAACACGCGTCTCGCCGGCCCAATCGATGATTTCTTCGTCCCGGCGCACTGGACCCGCAAACAGTTGCGCAGTATGGGCCGGGTTTCAAGGCTAGCTGTCGGCGCGGCGGAAAAAGCCCTGGCCGACGCTGGCCTGCTCGGCGATCCGTCGATCAAGGATGGGCGCATGGGCGTGGCCTGCGGGTCGTCCACCGGCAGCACCGACGAGATCAAGGCGTTCGGCAACATGCTGCTCAACTCGGTAGCCGAGGGTCTGAACGCCAATTCCTACGTGCGGATGATGCCGCACACCACAGCGGCGAATATCAGCATCTTCTTCGGCCTCACCGGGCGTTTGATTCCGACGTCCAGTGCCTGCACCAGCGGCAGTCAGGGCATCGGTTATGCCTACGAGGCAATCAAGTTCGGACGCCTGCCGTTGATGCTCGCTGGCGGCGCCGAAGAACTCTGCCCGACCGAAGCGATGGTGTTCGACGCGCTCTACGCCACCAGCCTGAAAAACGACGCGCCACAGACCAGCCCACGCCCGTACGACAAGGGCCGCGATGGTCTGGTGATCGGTGAAGGTGGTGGCATGCTGGTGCTCGAAGAGCTGGAACACGCCCTCGCCCGCGGTGCACATATCCACGCCGAGCTCGTTGGTTTCGGCAGCAACGCCGACGGCCAGCACACCACCCGCCCCGAACAAACCACCATGCGCCGCGCGATGGAACTGGCGCTCGAAGACGCCGGGATCACGCCGGATGCAATCGGTTACGTCAATGGCCACGGTACCGCTACAGAACAGGGCGACATTGCCGAAACACTGGCGACCAGCAGCCTGTTCGGTGAACGCATGCCGATCAGCTCGCAGAAGAGTTTCCTCGGCCATACGCTCGGGGCCTGCGGCGCGCTGGAGTCGTGGTTCAGCATCGAAATGCTCAACCGCGACCTGTACGTGCACACGTTCAACCTCGATGAAGTCGATCCGCACTGCGGCAAGCTCGACTACCTGCGCGGCGAATTCCGCCAGATGAGCAACGAATACGTGATGAACAACAATTTCGCTTTTGGTGGCGTCAACACCTCGTTGATTTTCCGCCGCTGGCCGCAACCGAATTAATCCAGGTCAAGGAGACCTCCATGCACTTCAAGAAACTCGCTGCGTTCACCTTTATGCTCTGCGCTCTGCCGGCCGTCAGCCAGGCCCGTGACACGGCGGTTTACCTGCCGTTCGACAAAGCCGTCGCCGAAGCGACCCGCTCAGGCAAAATCGATGGCAGCGTGAAGTTTTACCTGGCAGGCAACACACCGGCCGGCAAAGTCACCGTCGTCAGCCCTGGCGCCGTGACCAACAAGAAAACCAACGCCTTCAACAAGTCCGACGAAGTCGCCTGCGAGTGGGTCGCACAATCGGCCATCATCAGCCTGCACCAGGCCGCGAAAAGCGCCGGCGCCAACGCCGTGACCAACATCGTCAGCTTCTACAAGAGCAACGAGCGCAAGGACCCGCAGACCTACGAATGCCACGCCGGCGCGATCATGGCGGGCGTTGCGTTGAAGGGTGATCTGGCGAAGGTGCAGTAAGACGTCTTTGCATTGTGGTGAGGGGATTTATCCCCGATGGACTGCGCAGCAGTGCCCTTCTCAGGGTCAATAAGACAAGCTGCGTCGCATTCCCGTCGGGGCAATAACCAGCGATACATAGTTACCGCCCAGCAACCATTGATATGAGGAAAACTCAAAGCTCCCTGAGCGTTCCATTCGCTCAGGTATACCCAATAACTCGAGCTGATCAATGGAGCAATAACATGGGCAAGAAGCCGCTGAAAAAAGTGATAACTTCCGACAGGCCGGAAACTGACCAACCCACTCGTTACAGCCCTACCGACGATGGCACGCTGACTCTACGCAGTTTGCTCGACACCAGTAATATCGAACTGCGACAGATGACTGCGCAGCCTCCATCCTCGCTTGACTCCCAACTATCCACCATTCAGGTCTTCGAACTCCCTGCTGACACAACCATCAGCCAAACCACTGTCGAGCGTCCACTCAGCGATTATTATCTGCCGCCAAGTCTGGCAGAACGTTTACCCGATCCGGATCCGGTAAGTGCGATTCGAACAACTGACAGAGGGCGCCAATATGTCGATCTCGTCGACGGCTGGACGGTACGCGTGGATACGGATGCACAAGGCAATTTAAGGGCGCGTCTGCCGTCGGTGCTGACCCTCGGGGCGCGACTGGAACGCGTGGAAGACTCTCTCGCATGGCGCCGGCTCCCGACCGACGACGCTGAGACCGGGAATTCAGAACTGATTGTTTCGCGCCGCGAACTACCAGATAAAGAGCCTGATGATGCCGTCCCAGCCAAACGCATGCGCGGGATCGATGAAGAAAGCACAACTGAGAATCCTGCGCCACCGGTTCCGGATACATCCATTGCCATGCCTTGGAAAAGCTGGAAACTCAGTCCTGAACGTTTCTCCCTGAACCATATAACCGTTGACGGTCTACGCTACGAAATCCTGCCCCATGGTGAATTTCCGCCTCCGCCGATTGTTTATGTCAAAAACCCTGCACATTTGAGTTACGACTTTGACTCACTGAATAAAATCCTGTCGGACCACATCCAGCAACAACCTCGAGGCGCCATTCAGATTCCGTCGACGCAGCGCTGGGAGATCGATCCGACACTTCCTTTTAACGGCCCGCTTACCGACTATGTCGCCACTTACTTCCGGCACCTGACAACTTCCTCCGTGCGTAAGGTTGCCAGGAAACAGTTTGAACTCGCCAACGGCGGGGATATCGCGACCGGCGCCGGGCTGACAACTCTGCGACAAACATTCAATGACTGGAAAACCTCACGGCCGGCGCCACGACCGGAGATGATGGATCCACTTCTCATGCTTCCGATAACGCATCTGGAGCCCGGATCAAAGTATAAACGCGTATTGAAGTTGGACTTTCTCGACAAACAGGCGCCGTTAGAGAGACTGGAGTTTGATGCGGAAGATCTCCCGCAATATTGGCGTTTTTTTTCATCAACTCAGACAGCCGTTGATCTCAAGCACGCCATGTACATGCTGTTGACGCGCAATGGATACACCGTCTTCAAACCAACCGGAACCAACATTTATCCAGCACTGGTGTTCCAACGCAAAGAACATGAGTTTGTGTTCTGCATGAACCTGCATCGATCCCTAGGCACACGTCATCAAATCCACCACAACACCAAAGCGTTTACCGAACAATCAATTGGCCCAGAGGCCCTGCACGCGATTGAAACCGCCCGCTCAGCAAACAACCTGGTCTGGTTGAAAGGCGTGACCAATATCGCCCCGAATCGCCCGGACTCGGTAATTATCGTGCGCGTGGATGCGCCTGAGATCTGAAGGCGCAAGACAGGAAGTCGGGCGTGAAACCCATTGGATAGCGCGACAAACGCTCTGGCTTGTCCAAGGCGTTTGTTTCGTTTGCGAGGAACAATTTCACGTCTGTAGGCAATGCCTCTGAGATGTATAGTCCAGAACGCTCATCGAGTCTGACAAGCATCGTGGCGAGGGTCATTCGGCGCCCTTCGCATTTTCAGCATCTACACTCGTCCCGGCAGGCTGACACATCGCGCCTGCCAGAACGGCGAGCCCCAATCGATCAAACACTCGCTGCTCTCTTCCACCGTCAAGGAGATGACCATGCAAGTGAAAGCCCTGATCGCCGCCACGCTCTTCTGCCTGCTGCCCAGTGCCAGCCACGCGACCAATCTGATGTACATGCCATTCGAGACGGTGTTGTCGGACGCACTTCGCGCCGGGCGGCTGGATGGCAGTGTGAAGTTTTATCTGGTTGGCAATGGACCGCAGGGGACTCAACAGTTGCTAAGACGGGGCGTGGTCAGTGATCTGAGCACCAACGGGTTCAACAAAAGTGATCAGTTCTCATGCGAGTGGGTGTTGCAGTCGAACCTGATCAAGTTGCAGGCCGAAGCCAAGCGGGTCGGGGCAAATGCGGTGACCAATATCGTCAGTTATTACGACCAGCATGTGCGCAAGGATTTGAATACTTACGAGTGTCGAGCGGGGATTTTTGTAACGCGGGTGGCGTTGAAGGGGGATTTGGTGCGGTTGCCTTGAAGGGCAAGATCAAAAGATCACAGCCTTCGGCAGCTCCTACATTTGGAATGCCTTTTCCCTGTAGGAGCTGCCGAAGGCTGCGATCTTTTGACTTCAGGTTTTCAGAGGCTCGACCTTACTTGTGAGCAGTTCGACAAACGCCTTGGCCATCGGTGATTTCTGATCCTTGCGCTGCACCAGCCACACTGCCGATACCGCTGCCGGATCGAGCAGCGGCCGGTAGACCACGCCGTCGATGCGCATCCGCTGGTAGGACGCCGGCAACACCGACACGCCCAACCCCGCCGCCACCAGACCGATGATGGTCATGGCTTCGCCAGCCTCTTGGGCAAAGTGCGGACTGAAGCCGGCGTCGCGCGCCAGGCTGAGTAATTGTGCATAGAGACCACTGCCATAACTGCGCGGGAAGAACACGAAAGGCTCCAGCGCCAGCGCCGAGAGAAACAACCCGTCCTCGCTGCCCTGCGCCAGCGGATGCTTGGAACTGAGCACGGCCACCAGCGGTTCACGCATCAACTCGACCACGCTCAACGAATCCGGCAAACCTAGCGGGCGCATGATGCCGACTTCAATTGATTCGTCGACCAGCGCTTCGGCCACTTGGGTGCTGCTCATCTCGCGCAAATGCAGATGCACCGCCGGAAAACGCTGACGAAATGAAAAGATCGCCTGCGGAATGGTCGAGTTGAATGGCGCCGACGAGGTGAAGCCGATCTTCAGTTCCCCGAGCTCACCAAGTTGCGCACGGCGGGCGACATCCGCCGCTTTGTCGACTTGCGCCAGCACCAGCCGCGCCTCTTCCAGAAACAATCTACCGGCCTCACTCAACTCGACCCGACGATTGGTCCGTTCAAACAGACGTGCACCGACCTCTTGCTCCAGCGCCTGAATCTGCTGGCTCAGCGGTGGCTGGGAGATGCCCAGCACCTGTGCGGCGCGGCCGAAATGCAGTTCTTCGGCGACGGCGATGAAGTAGCGCAGGTGACGCAATTCCATGGAAACCCCATTAGGTCGTTAAAGCTATCAAACAGGTCGAACAATATATTGGATAGAAACATTAGCCAGCTATATGATTTTTTCATTGCCTGCCTGGCCGTGCTCTCCGAGGTCTGAAGTGAAAACTGCTGTCGCGCCCCTTGCCCATGAAGTCCCGCCCGCAGCGTCGGACGATGTCGTCGCCGAACTGCAGGAAATCTACATCGAAAAAGGCACGCCGATGTTCATGCGCACGGTGCTGGCGCTGTTCAGCGGCGGGTTCGCGACGTTTGCGCTGCTGTATTGCGTGCAGCCGATGATGCCGTTGCTGTCTCATGAATACGGAATCAACGCGGCGCAGAGCAGCCTGATTCTATCGGTGGCCACCGGCATGCTCGCCATTGGCTTGCTGATCACCGGGCCGATTTCCGACCGGATCGGGCGTAAACCGGTCATGGTTGCCGCGCTGTTCGCGGCAGCGCTGTGCACCATGGCCAGTGCGATGATGCCGAGCTGGCAGGGCGTGCTGATCATGCGCGCGCTGATCGGTTTGTCGTTGAGCGGCCTGGCGGCGGTAGCGATGACCTATCTCAGTGAAGAAATTCATCCGCAACACATCGGTCTGGCCATGGGGTTGTACATCGGCGGCAACGCGATTGGCGGGATGAGCGGACGCCTGATTACCGGCGTGTTGATCGACTTTGTCAGTTGGCACACGGCGATGCTGGTGATTGGCGGTCTGGCGATGATTGCAGCAGCGGTGTTCTGGAAGATCCTGCCGGAGTCGCGCAACTTCCGCTCACGCTCGCTGCATCCGCGCAGCTTGCTCGACGGTTTCACCATGCACTTTCGCGATGCCGGTCTGCCGCTGTTGTTTCTTGAAGCGTTCGTACTGATGGGCGCGTTTGTCACGCTGTTCAACTACATCGGTTATCGCTTGCTGGCTGCACCGTACAACCTTGATCAGGTGTTCGTCGGTTTGCTCTCGGTGGTGTACCTGTCGGGTATTTACAGCTCGGCGAAGATCGGCTCGCTGGCGGACAAACTGGGGCGACGCAAAGTGTTGTGGGCAACTATCGCGCTGATGTTCGTCGGCCTCGCGCTGACGATGTTCACCTCGCTGCTGCTGGTGATCGTCGGCATGTTGATTTTCACCTTCGGCTTCTTCGCCGCACATTCGGTGGCGAGCAGTTGGATCGGCCGTCGGGCGATCAAGGCCAAGGGGCAAGCGTCGTCTCTGTATCTGTTCAGTTATTACGCCGGGTCGAGTATCGCAGGCACAGCGGGCGGGGTGTTCTGGCATTTGGGTGGGTGGAACGGGATTGGGCTGTTTATTGGCGCGCTGTTGCTGGTGGCGCTGTTAATAGCGTTGAAGCTGGCGAAGTTGCCGCCATTGGGTGGTGTGAAAGCTTAAAAGCAAAAGATCGTCCGATCGCGGCCCGACCCTTCGGCAGCTCCTACAGGAAAACGAAATCCAATGTAGGAGCTGCCGCAGGCTGCGATCTTTTGATTTAAAAAACGCCCGGCATTTGCCGGGCGTTTTTTATTGCGTATCGATCACTCGTGATACTGCGCCGACAACTCATGCACCGCGCGCAGGAAGGCGCCGGCGTGTTCCGGGTCGACTTCCGGGGTGATGCCGTGGCCGAGGTTGAACACGTGGCCGCTGCCCTTGCCGTAGCTGGCCAGAATGCGTCCGACTTCGGTGCGGATGGCTTCCGGTTTTGCATAAAGCACGGTCGGGTCCATGTTGCCTTGCAGCGCAACCTTGTCGCCGACACGGGCGCGGGCGTTGCCGATATCGCAGGTCCAGTCCAGGCCCAGTGCATCGGCACCAGCCTCGGCGATGCTTTCCAGCCACAGGCCGCCGTTCTTGGTGAACAGGATCACCGGCACCTTGCGACCGTCGTTTTCGCGGATCAAACCGCTGACGATTTTCTTCATGTAGGCCAGCGAGAATTCCTGATACGCCGCCGCCGACAGATTGCCGCCCCACGTGTCGAAGATCTGCACCGCTTGCGCGCCGGCCATGATCTGGCCGTTGAGGTACGAGGTCACCGACTGCGCCAGCTTATCCAGCAGCAGGTGCATGGCTTGCGGATTGTCGTAGAGCATGGCTTTGGTCTTGCGGAAGTCTTTCGACGAGCCGCCTTCAACCATGTACGTCGCCAGGGTCCACGGGCTGCCAGAGAAGCCGATCAACGGCACACGGCCATTCAGTTCGCGACGGATGGTGCTGACCGCGTCCATCACGTAGCCGAGGTCTTTGTGCGGATCAGGGATCGGCAGGGCTTCAATGTCAGCCAGGGTACTGACGACTTTCTTGAAGCGCGGACCTTCACCGGTCTCGAAGTACAGGCCCTGACCCATGGCATCGGGGATGGTGAGGATGTCGGAAAACAGGATCGCCGCGTCCAGTTGTGGATAGCGGTCGAGCGGTTGCATGGTGACTTCGCAAGCGAACTCCGGATTCATGCACAGGCTCATGAAGTCACCGGCGTGGGCACGGCTGGCGCGGTATTCCGGCAGGTAGCGGCCGGCCTGACGCATCATCCACACGGGGGTGGTGTCTACGGGTTGCTTGAGCAGGGCGCGCAGGAAACGGTCGTTCTTCAGGGCAGTCATGTCGGCATCCGGAAAAAAAGTGCGGGCATTTTCTCAGAGCGCGAGGGAAAAGGCACGGATGCAGGTCAGCCTTTTGTCTATCGGGTCAATTTATTGCGTTGGAATGCAGATTTTGCAGCACCCCGAAACGACAGGGTATTGCGTTGTTTGTTTAGACGCCCAGGTAATCCAGAATCCCTTCAGCCGCATTGCAGCCTTCGAAGATCTCCGTCACCACCAGATCGGTTACCGCGCAACATGTCGCCACCCAGCAAGATTTTCATATGGCTGCTCTGTTGCTTGTACTGATGGAATCTGGAGGGGTGCAAGACAACCCCACTCCCACAGCTTTTTATATCACGGCATCGAACACGATAAAAATGACGTTTAGGGCCTGCGGTACGAAAAACTTTCATTCTAGTTCTTATTTAAAACTCGTTATACCTGTCAACCTTTACAGTTGTTACCAATATAAAACGACACCAGGATGAAATTTAAGTCCTCTCTGAGAAAGAAATCTATAAAAGGAATTAGAAGATGAAAAATTTATACTCAGCTTTTTCGCTAATTTTAATGTACATGTCCGTTGCATCTGCTGCAGACGCCAGCGATTCAAAATTTGATCATGCCAAGCCCGATACCACACATACATGGACTGAGGAGGAAATGAAAACCGCTACACCAATGCCTTTGCCTATTTACGAACCGCTAGCCCAACCCGTAGAACAGCAACGTGAAAAAAGCGCAGACTTAGTACAAAAGAGCTCTCCCGCTGTTGATTTGCAACCACCTTACAATCCAGATATCAGGGAACAAGGAGAGGCTAAAAATCTTTACAGCCCAAACCGCGACAGACACCCTTTCACACAGCTTGGCATACTGTATTTTGATGGCCCCTCAGGACGCTCCAAATGCAGCGGTCAATTTGTAAACCAGAACGTCGTACTTACTGCCGCTCACTGCGTTAGAGATAAAGCAACGGGAGAATGGTATAAAAACCTGCGCTTTGAACAAAGCTTCCCAAGCACAGGTAAACTTTACTATTTCCTGCCCAGTTGTTCATCAACCTCCTCTTCCTATGTTGGTAGTCCAGGAGGTCAACTGGACTACGCTTTCTTAAGAGTTAGCAATTCGATTACGGGGTGGATGGGATTAAGAATTAACGCGTCCCAACTACCTGTAACGGTGGTTGGTTACCAAGGGCTATCACTCAAAGCTTTCAATGGTTTTATGATGCCAAACGGCAGCATGCACCAAATAACTCCAAACTTTCTCTTCGGAGGTTCCAGTGGTGGAGCATGGGTTGACATGAACACGAACCAGGTCGTGGGTTCCACCCATGGCGGATCAGCTAACCATCTCAGTTCTCCAGTGTTTGGTATGGAGCTTTGGAACCTTTTTCAGACCGTTAGCCAGAGTAATCCGTGCAAGTAACAAATCAGGCAAAAACTCTTTTGACATGGCGTGAATGAATCGCCGCACAACTCGAAAGTCGCGCAGCGATCACCAGCACACAACCGCTCCGTTAGCGCTCGTATTTTTACAACACCATAAAACATTGTGGGAGCTGGCAAGCCAGCTCCCACAGGAGTTGCGGTGCAGTTTCGGACTGGGGTTTAGACGCCCAGGTAATCCAGAATCCCTTCAGCCGCATTACGGCCTTCGAAGATTGCCGTCACGACCAGGTCGGAGCCGCGCACCATGTCGCCACCCGCAAAGATTTTCGGGTTGCTGGTCTGGTGCTTGTACTGACCTTGCTCAGGCGCAACTACACGGCCCTGGCTGTCGGTCTGGATCTCGAACTGTTCGAACCATGGCGCCGGGCTTGGACGGAAACCGAAGGCGATGACCACGGCGTCGGCCGGAATGATCTCTTCGGAGCCCGGGATCGGCTCGGGGCTGCGACGGCCACGGGCGTCCGGTTCGCCGAGACGGGTCTCGACCACTTTCACGCCTTCGACCCTGTCTTCGCCGACGATGGCGATCGGCTGGCGGTTGTAGAGGAATTTCACGCCTTCTTCCTTGGCGTTCTTCACCTCTTTGCGCGAGCCGGGCATGTTCGCTTCGTCACGACGATAAGCGCAGGTTACCGACTTGGCACCCTGGCGGATCGAGGTGCGATTGCAGTCCATCGCCGTGTCACCACCACCGAGCACCACAACCTTCTTGCCTTTCATGTCGACGAAATCTTCCGGCGACTTTTCAAAGCCCAGGTTGCGATTGACGTTGGCGATCAGGAAGTCCAGCGCGTCATAAACGCCCGGCAGGTCCTCACCGGCAAAACCGCCCTTCATGTAGGTGTAGGTGCCCATGCCCATGAACACGGCATCGTATTCGGCGAGCAGTTGCTCCATGGTCACGTCTGTGCCGACTTCGGTGTTGAGACGGAACTCGATGCCCATGCCGGTGAAGACTTCGCGACGATTGCTCAGCACGCTCTTTTCCAGCTTGAACTCGGGGATACCGAAGGTCAGCAGACCACCGATTTCCGGGTTCTTGTCGAACACCACCGGGGTCACGCCGCCACGCACCAGCACGTCGGCACAGCCCAGACCTGCCGGGCCAGCACCGATGATCGCGACACGTTTGCCGGTCGGTTTGACCTTGGACATGTCCGGGCGCCAGCCCATGGCGAAAGCGGTGTCGGTGATGTACTTCTCGACCGAACCGATGGTCACCGCACCGAAGCCGTCGTTGAGGGTGCAGGCACCCTCGCACAGACGATCCTGCGGGCACACCCGGCCACACACTTCCGGCAGGGTGTTGGTCTGGTGCGACAGCTCGGCAGCCTGAAGGATGTTGCCTTCGGCCACCAGCTTCAGCCAATTGGGAATGAAGTTGTGCACCGGGCACTTCCACTCGCAATACGGGTTGCCGCAACCCAGGCAGCGGTGGGCCTGATCGGCCGACTGCTGGGGTTTGAACGGTTCGTAGATCTCGACGAACTCTTTCTTGCGTTGACGCAACAGTTTCTTCTTCGGATCTTTGCGCCCGACATCGATGAACTGGAAGTCGTTATTCAGACGTTCAGCCATTGTTAAAACCTCATCAAACTCTTCAGGCGCATATCACTGCGGGTTGGCACGAGTGCTGGAAAGCAACGATTTCAGGTTGGCAGCCTTAGGCTTGACCAGCCAGAAACGGCGCAGGTAGTCATCGAGGTTTTCGGCGAGTTCACGACCCCACTCGCTGTCGGTTTCCGCGACGTACTCGTTCAGCACGTTTTGCAGGTGGCTGCGATAGGATTCCATCGCCTCACCACTGATCCGCTGGATTTCCACCAGTTCGTGGTTGACCCGGTCAACGAAGCTGTTGTCCTGGTCAAGCACATAGGCGAAACCACCAGTCATGCCAGAGCCGAAGTTGTAACCGGTCTTGCCCAACACGCAGACAAAACCACCGGTCATGTACTCGCAGCAGTGATCGCCAGTGCCTTCCACAACCGTGTGGGCACCGGAGTTACGCACGGCGAAACGCTCACCTGCGGTGCCAGCGGCGAACAGCTTGCCGCCAGTGGCGCCGTACAGGCAGGTGTTGCCGATGATGGCGCTGTTCTGAGTCTTATAAACGCTGCCCTTGGGCGGCACGATGGTCAGCTTGCCACCGGTCATGCCTTTGCCGACGTAGTCGTTGGCGTCGCCTTCCAGGTACATGTTCAGACCGCCGGCGTTCCACACGCCGAAGCTCTGACCGGCCGTCCCTTTGAAGCGGAAGGTGATCGGCGCTTTGGCCATGCCTTGGTTGCCGTGCTTGCGGGCGATTTCGCCGGAGATCCGCGCGCCGATCGAACGGTCGCAGTTGCAGATGTCCAGGTCGAACTCGGCACCGCTGAGGTCGTTGATGGCCGACGTCGCCAAATCAACCATTTTCTCGGCCAGCAGGCCTTGGTCGAATGGCGGGTTGCGCTCAACCTGGCAGAACTGCGGCTTGTCCGCCGGGATGTGATCGCTGCCCAGCAGCGGAGTCAGATCCAGGTGATGTTGCTTGGCGGTCTGGCCTTCGAGGATTTCCAGCAGATCGGTGCGGCCGATCAGCTCTTCGAGGGAACGCACGCCGAGCTTGGCCAGCCACTCACGGGTTTCTTCGGCGACGTAGGTGAAGAAATTCACCACCATGTCGACGGTGCCGATGTAGTGATCCTTGCGCAGCTTCTCGTTCTGAGTGGCAACGCCGGTGGCGCAGTTGTTCAGGTGGCAGATGCGCAGGTATTTGCAGCCCAGCGCGATCATTGGCGCGGTGCCGAAGCCGAAGCTTTCGGCACCGAGGATCGCTGCCTTGATCACGTCGAGGCCGGTTTTCAGGCCACCGTCGGTCTGCACCCGGACTTTGCCGCGCAGGTCGTTGCCGCGCAGAGTCTGGTGGGTTTCGGCCAGGCCGAGTTCCCATGGTGCGCCGGCGTATTTGATCGAGGTCAGCGGCGAAGCACCGGTACCACCGTCGTAGCCGGAAATGGTGATCAAGTCCGCGTAGGCCTTGGCCACACCGGCAGCGATGGTGCCGACGCCTGCTTCAGCCACCAGTTTCACCGAGACCAGCGCCTTCGGATTGACCTGTTTCAGGTCGAAAATCAGCTGCGACAAGTCCTCGATGGAATAAATGTCGTGGTGCGGCGGTGGCGAAATCAGGGTCACGCCCGGCACTGCATAACGCAGCTTGGCGATCAGCCCGTTGACCTTGCCACCTGGCAGTTGACCACCCTCACCCGGCTTGGCGCCTTGGGCAACCTTGATCTGCAGCACTTCGGCATTGACCAGGTATTCCGGCGTCACGCCGAAACGGCCAGTTGCGACCTGCTTGATTTTCGAGCTCTTGATGGTGCCGTAGCGCGCCGGATCTTCGCCGCCTTCGCCGGAGTTGGAACGCGCACCAAGGCGGTTCATGGCTTCGGCCAAGGCTTCGTGAGCTTCCGGCGACAGAGCGCCCAGCGAAATACCGGCAGAGTCGAAGCGCTTGAGCACCGATTCCAGCGGCTCGATTTCACTGATGTCCAACGGCGTGTCGAGGGTCTTGACCTTGAGCAGGTCACGAATCATCGACACCGGACGGTTGTCCACCAGCGCGGTGTATTCCTTGAACTTGCTGTAGTCGCCCTGCTGCACAGCGGCTTGCAGGGTGTTGACCACGTCCGGGTTGTACGCGTGATATTCGCCACCGTGGACGAACTTCAGCAGACCGCCCTGCTGGATCGGCTTGCGCGGGCTCCAGGCTTCGGCAGCGAGGGCTTTCTGCTCGGCTTCGATGTCGACGAAACGCGCACCCTTGATGCGGCTCGGCACGCCACGGAAGCTCAGGTCGCACACTTCTTCGGACAGGCCAATGGCCTCGAACAACTGCGCACCACGGTACGAAGCGATGGTCGAGATACCCATCTTCGACAGAATCTTGAGCAGGCCTTTGGTGATGCCTTTGCGGTAGTTCTTGAACACCTCGTAGAGGTCGCCCAGCACTTCACCGGTACGGATCAGGTCACCCAGCACTTCGTAAGCCAGGAACGGATAGACCGCCGAGGCACCGAAACCGATCAGCACGGCGAAGTGATGCGGATCACGCGCGGTAGCGGTTTCAACGAGGATGTTGGAGTCGCAACGCAGGCCTTTTTCGGTCAGACGATGGTGCACCGCACCGGTCGCCAGCGAAGCGTGGATTGGCAGTTTGCCCGGCGCGATATGACGGTCGCTCAGAACGATCTGGGTACGACCGGCGCGCACGGCTTCTTCAGCCTGATCGGCGACGTTGCGGATCGCCGCTTCGAGGCCGACGCTTTCGTCGTAATTGAGGTCGATGATCTGCCGCTCGAAACCCGGGCGATCGAGGTTCATCAGCGAACGCCACTTGGCCGGGGAAATGACCGGCGAGCTGAGGATCACGCGCGAGGCGTGTTCCGGCGACTCCTGGAAAATGTTGCGCTCGGCACCGAGGCAGATTTCCAGCGACATCACGATCGCTTCACGCAGCGGGTCGATCGGCGGGTTGGTGACCTGCGCGAACTGCTGGCGGAAATAGTCGTACGGCGTGCGCACGCGCTGGGACAGCACGGCCATCGGCGTATCGTCGCCCATCGAGCCAACGGCTTCGTAGCCTTGCTCGCCGAGCGGACGCAGTACCTGATCGCGCTCTTCGAACGTGACCTGATACATCTTCATGTATTGCTTGAGCTGATCGACGTCGTAGAAAGCCGAACCGTGGTCGTTGTCTTCCATGGTCGCCTGAATGCGCAGGGCATTCTTGCGCAGCCATTGCTTGTACGGATGACGGGATTTGAGACGGTTGTCGATCGCATCGGTGTCGAGGATCTGCCCGGTTTCGGTATCCACGGCAAGGATCTGGCCCGGGCCGACACGGCCCTTGGCGATCACGTCTTCGGGCTGGTAGTTCCAGACGCCGATTTCCGACGCAACGGTGATGAAACCGTTGGTGGTGGTAACCCAGCGCGCCGGGCGCAGACCGTTACGGTCGAGCAGGCACACCGCGTAACGACCATCGGTCATTACCACGCCGGCCGGGCCGTCCCACGGCTCCATGTGCATCGAGTTGTACTCGTAGAACGCACGCAGATCCGGGTCCATGGTTTCGACGTTCTGCCACGCAGGCGGAATGATCATCCGCACGCCACGGAACAGGTCGATGCCGCCGGTGACCATCAGCTCAAGCATGTTGTCCATGCTCGAAGAGTCGGAACCCACGCGGTTAACCAGCGGGCCGAGTTCTTCCAGATCCATCAGATCATTGGTGAACTTGGTCCGACGGGCCTGAGCCCAGTTACGGTTACCGGTGATGGTGTTGATCTCGCCGTTGTGGGCGAGGAAGCGGAATGGCTGAGCCAGCGGCCATTTCGGCAGGGTGTTGGTGGAGAAGCGCTGGTGGAACACGCAGATCGCGGTCTGCAGGCGCTCGTCACTCAGGTCCGGATAAAACGCGGCCAGATCGGCCGGCATCATCAGGCCTTTATAGATGATGGTCTTGTGCGAAAAGCTGCAGATGTAGTGATCGCTGTCGACAGCGTTGGTCACCGACGAACGGCGACGGGCGCTGAACAGCTTGACCGCCATGTCCTGATCGCTCAGGCCTTCGCCGCCGATGTACACCTGCTCGATTTGCGGCAGGCGTTCAAGGGCCAGGCGGCCGAGGACGCTGGTATCGATTGGCACTTTGCGCCAGCCGATCAGTTGCAGGCCTTCGGCGAGGATCTCGCGGTTCATGTTCTCGCGAGCGGCTTCGGCCTTGGCCGAATCCTGGTTGAAGAAGACCATGCCCACGGCATATTGCTTGGGCAACTCGACGCTGAAGGTTTCCTGAGCAATAGCGCGCAGAAAGGCGTCAGGCTTTTGAATCAGCAGACCGCAACCGTCACCGGTCTTGCCGTCGGCATTAATCCCACCGCGGTGGGTCATGCAGGTCAGGGCCTCGATGGCCGTTTGCAAAAGGGTATGACTGGGCTCGCCCTGCATATGGGCTATCAGGCCGAAACCGCAGTTATCCTTGAATTCATCTGGTTGGTACAGACCTGCTTTCATAGACACTTTCTCACCAGGCTGCCTCTTTTCGAGGCAAATTTCTTTTCAATTCAACCACTTGCGATCCGCGCCGAACGTACGCCGGCTTGGCGGGGGCAAAAGGGTGGTCATTGTACACAGCGACACAGAGGCTCACAAATTTGACGACGAACTGTCGCAAATTCATGTCGCATTTGTGAAAGGTTTAAAGCGATCTGCTGTGCTAGTCAAAACTTTTTTAATTTTGACTGCAACGACTCAAAGACTACTGTGACGCAGACACCACAAGGCACGCGACCTGGAAGGAAGCGCGCACATGTAGAAATTTTGAGGTGCTTGGAGAGGCGGCCTGGGTAAGGCCGCCGAATCTTCAGCGAGTTGTTGCCAGTTCCTGTTGGACGCTGGCGACAGTGCGAGGCCAAGGTTTACCAGCCTGAACCTTCGCTGGCAAGGCCTTGATGGCAGAAACAGCCGCATCACGATTGGCAAAGTTGCCGTAGGTGATCACGTAGAGCGGCTTGCCATTGAGGACTTTCTTGAAATAACGGTACTCGCCGCCCTGCTCCTTGACGAAGCTTTGCGCAGCCGTCTCGGAGCTGGTGCCGAGGATCTGCACCACGTAGTTGCTCGTCGGCTGCCCGGCGTACCAGCTGCCACCCGCGGCTTTGGCCACGGTAACCGGCTTCTCGGCGGGTTTGGCGGCGGCAACTGGCTTGGCTGGCGCTGGAGCAGGTTTGGCCGCTGGCGCTGCCGGAGCAGGCTTGGCGGTAGCGATCTGGGTCGGTGCCGGCGTCGGCGCCGGCTTGACTGCTGGGACCGGAGCCGGGGTTGGTGCCGGACCGGCCGGAACGCCCGCAGGAGGCGCCGAGGTGGTCACGGTTGGCGGCGTGTCGCTGGAGCCTTCCAGTGGCACACCGTCGTCGCCTTCGGTGATACCGCCAGCAGCTTCGGCCAGCGGGCCGCGCATGACCGGTTGCGAGTTGCCAACCAGCGGCAATGGCATCGGCTGGGTATTACCGGCGAATTCGACATTCGGCGCGCCGCCATTGGCTGCGCCCTGACCCAATGGCAGTTGTGCCTGTTCGTTGGCGGGTGCGCCGGTGGTTGGCGCCTTGTTGCGACCCGGCATCAGCCAGGCGGCGGCGACCGCGACCACAACGACGGCGGAAATCGCCAATACGTGTTTCTTCGGCATGTTGAACCCCATACTTGGACGCTTGACCGCAGAGCGGCTGGCAATCATGACTTCGATCAGTGCATCGCGAGCGACCTGGTTGATGTTGCCAGGCCAACCCTCGGAGCTTTCGTGAATATCAGAGATCTGATCCGCGGTGAAAAGTTCGACACCCCGGCCCGCACCTTCGAGCCGTTGGTCGAGATATTCGCGGGTCTCTTCTTCGGTGTAAGGCTGCAATTCGATGACGTGGAAACGCTCTTCTTCGAGGTGCAAAGCCTCAAGCTGAGCGATCAGCGACGACTCACCGAACAGGAACACATGCGGGCGACCTTCCGGCGCGCCGGCACCCAGCGCCATCAGCGCTTCGAGGGCGGATTCGTCGAGCTGCTCGGCGTCGTCCACCAGCAAATAGACTTCCTGGCCGGTGAGTGCCAACTGCACCACCTGATCCAGAATCGCGCCGACTTCGGCCTGAGCCACGTTCAGCGCCTGCGCCACCTGACGCAGTACGCCAGCGGCATCGCCGGCACCGCGCGCGGAAACCACAACGCTCTGCACCGATTGCTTGTTGGTGCTGGCGACCAGCGCCTGACGCAGCAAAGTCTTGCCGCTGCCCTGCGGGCCAGTGACCACCAGCAGCAACTGGCTGTAACGCGCCAGGTGATGCAGTTGGCCGAGCACCGGTTTGCGCTGGGCCGGAAAGAATTTGAAGCCCGGAACGCGCGGCGCGAAGGGGTCGTGGCTTAACTGGAAATGGCCGAGGAACGCCTCGTCGGCATGCAAACTAGTCATCGGAATCTTATTAACCTTTAAGCTGAGCCAGGGCGCGGTAATCCGCTCCCAGCGTGGCCTGTAGAACCTCTTTCGGATAATCGTCGGTCACTACCGCTTCGCCCATCCGGCGCAGCAGCACCAGGCGCAGACGACCGTCGATCACTTTTTTGTCGATTGCCATGTGTTCAAGAAAATCGGCTTCGCTCATTTCAGACGGCGGAATCACTGGCAGGCCGGCCCGCTGAAACAGACGAATGCCGCGATCGCGCTCCTGCTCGCTGATCCAGCCCAGACGCGCAGACATCTCCAGCGCCATCACGGTGCCAGCCGCCACCGCCTCACCATGCAACCAGACACCATAGCCCATGTGGGTCTCGATGGCGTGGCCGAAGGTGTGGCCGAGGTTGAGCGTGGCGCGTACGCCGGTTTCCTTCTCATCGGCGCCGACTACTGCAGCCTTGGCTGCGCAGGAGCGCTCGATGGCGTAAGTCAGGGCTGTTTGATCCAGCGCGCGCAAGGCGTCGACGTTGTCTTCGAGCCAGCCGAGGAACGGCTCGTCGCAGATCAGACCGTACTTGATGACCTCAGCCAGACCCGCCGACAGCTCGCGTGGTGGAAGGGTTTTCAGGGACGTCGTATCGATCAGCACCACGTTCGGCTGGTAGAACGCGCCGACCATGTTCTTGCCCTGCGGATGGTTGATCCCGGTTTTGCCGCCCACCGACGAATCGACCTGGGACAGCAAGGTGGTGGGGATCTGGATGAAATCGACGCCGCGTTGGTAGCAGGCAGCGGCGAAACCGGCCATGTCGCCGATCACACCGCCGCCAAGGGCGATCACGGTGGTACGGCGGTCATGACGGGCGGTCAGCAAACCGTCGAAAATCAGTTGCAGGGTTTCCCAGTTCTTGAAGGCTTCGCCGTCCGGCAACACCACGGAAATAACCGAGAACTGCGCCAGGCTGCGCGTCAGACGTTCGAGATAGAGCGGCGCAACGGTCTCATTGGAGATGATTGCCACCTGACGCCCGTGGATATGCGGAGCCAGCAACTCGGGCTGATCCAACAAACCTTCGCCAATATGAATCGGGTAGCTGCGCTCGCCTAGATCGACCTTGAGTGTCTGCATGTGTCCCCACAGTGAAGATGGAAGCAGGCGTCCTGCCCTGAATTATTGGTTACTGCGGCCTGTAGCGGGTATGACGCCGCCGGCACGCCATCCGCCACAACCTTGGCGGGCTGTGACAGGACGCCGAGGATAGCGCATTTCGGGCGATGCTTTAACGGGGAGGAAGCTGCGCCAGACGGTCGAGAATGTCGAGCACTACCATGCGCGGCGGCCGTTCGTCGGTTTCCACCACCAAATCGGCAATTTCCCGATAGAGCGGATCACGGATCGCGAGCAGGTCACGCAGGGTTTTCGCCGGATCGGCAGTGCGCAGCAATGGTCGATTGCGATCACGGGAAGTGCGGCCGACCTGCTGTTCGACGGAGGCGTGCAGATACACCACGCGCCCGCCGTCATGCAGGGCCTTGCGATTGGCGTCGCGCATGACCGCGCCCCCACCGGTCGCCAACACCACGCCGTCGAACTCGCATAGCTCGGCGATCATCGCCTGCTCGCGGTCACGAAAGCCCGGCTCGCCTTCCTTGTCGAAGATCCACGGGATATTGGCGCCCGTGCGCAGTTCAATTTCCTTGTCGGAATCTTTGAACGGCAGGCGCAGCTCTTTGGCCAATAATCGGCCGATGGTGCTTTTGCCAGCACCCATCGGACCTACAAGAATCAAATTTCGCACAGAATCAACGACTCACAGCAATCGCCTGGTTATTCATGATACGCGGAGTGAGAAATACCAGCAGCTCGGATTTTTTCTCCGAAACCACATCACGCCGGAAAAGGCGGCCAAGATACGGCACATCGCCAAGAAATGGCACCTTATCTACGACCTTGCTTTGAGTATTTGAGAAAACACCCCCAATCACGATGGTTTCGCCGTCATTGACCAGCACTTTGGCGTTGACCTCGTTCTTTTTGATCGGCGGCACATCCTGCACCTTGTTCAGGTAGTCCGGCTCGTCCTTGGTGACCTTGACCTCCATGATGATGCGGTTGTCCGGAGTGATCTGCGGGGTCACTTCCAGCGACAGCGAAGCCTCCTTGAACGACACCGACGTGGCGCCGCTGGAGCTGGCTTCCTGGTAAGGAATCTCGGTGCCTTTGAGGATCTTCGCGGTCTCTTTGTCGGAGGTGACCACTTTGGGCTGCGAAACGATTTCGCCGTTACCGGTCTTCTCCATGGCCGTCAGTTCCAGATCGAGCAGAACGTTGTCGGTAATGAATGCGATGCCGATCCCGGAAGTGTTGCCGACGGTCCCCATGTCGACGAACGGCGAGTTGGTACTGGTGCTGCCCGGCGTGCCGATGGTGGTTGATGAACCGTTGACCCCGGAGGCATTCCAGTTACCCTTGTTCTGGATTGAACCGCCCCAGCGCACCCCCAGACTCTTGTCGTAATCGACGTTGGCCTCGACGATGCGCGCCTCGATCATCACCTGACGCACGGGAATATCCAGTTGCGCCACGATCCGCCGCAGCTCGTCGAGACGATCCTGAGTCTGGTAGGCAATGATGTTGTTGGTCCGATCGTCGACAGTGATTGATCCACGCTCGTCGATCTTGGCCTCGGCGCTGGTTACCGACTGGAACAGCTTGGCGATGTCGGCAGCCTTCGCGTAGTTCACCTGCAACAGCTCACGACGCAGCGGCGCCAGTTCGGCGATCTGCTTCTGCGACTCCAGCTCCTGACGTTCGCGCGCGGCGATTTCATCAGCCGGGGCCACCAGCAGCACATTACCGATCTTGCGTTTATCCAGGCCTTTGGTTTTCAACACCAGATCCAGCGCCTGATCCCACGGCACGTTTTGCAAACGCAGGGTGATGCCGCCCTGCACCGTGTCGCTCGCCACCAGATTGAGGTTGGTGAAGTCGGCGATCAGTTGCAGCACCGAGCGCACGTCAATGTCCTGGAAGTTCAGCGAGAGCTTTTCACCGACATAGGCCTGACGATCGGCGTTGCGTTTTTGCAGGTCGTCGACGGTCATCGGGCGAATGCTGACGGTCAGCTTGTTGTCGGTCTGGAACGTGGAGTAGTCAAAGGTGCCGCTGGGCTCGACGGTAATGACCGTGCGATCACCGGTCACGCCGGCGTTGACGAATTGCACCGGCGTGGCGAAATCCTTGACGTCGAGACGCACCCGCAGCTTTTCCGGCAATTGCGTACGGGCGAAGCTGAGGATGATCTTGCCGTCATGCTCCTGGATATCAGGGGCGATGGTCGGGTCGGACAGGTCGATGACGACATTGCCCTCGCCCACTGTGCCACGCTGAAAATCCACACCGCGAATGGCGCGGGATTTCGGTACGAACGCCTTGGCGGGTGCCGCCGCAGCAGTCGCCGCACGCGGTGCAGCCACTGCCGGTCGCGGCGCCTTGACCGGCGCGCCCTGACCGACCACCACGAACAGATTGTTGCCCTCGACCCGAGTGTCGTAAGGCGCCAATTGCGTGAGGCTGACAATCAGCCGGGTGCGGTCCTTGGCTTCAACCACCGTGGCCGTGCGTGCATTGCCACTGCCCAGATCGAGATTTTTGCTCGCCAACTGACTCGCCACACCGGGCAAGTCCAGGGCAATTCGCGCCGGTGACTCGGTGGTGTAACCCTTGGGCTGCGGCGGCGGGCCGTCGAACGACAGCTTCAGTTCGACGCGATCACCCGGCAACGCCGCCACATTCAGCGCCTTCAAGTTGGCCGCCTGTACCATCGGTGACAACAGCGCTATCCATAGCGAAAAACCGAGGGTGGAGAAAATCCTGTTCATTGTTCGACTTCCACTATGAATGCTCTTTCAAAGGAATGGTGCGCGGACGTTCCAGCCAGGCGCCTTCGCCGTCGGGCACGATTTCAACCACATCGACCTGGGTGGCGCTGATGGCGACAATGCGGCCATCGTTGCGCCCCAGGTAATCGCCGACCTTCAGGCGATGCACGCCGCCGGCGCCACGCAACAGCGCGAAGGAACCGGAAGCATTGGCAATCGTGCCGACCATCTCGAACTGCTCGATGTTGAAACCTTCGAGGTATTGCTTGACCCGGGCGGGGTCGGGTTTGACGTTGCGTGAACCACGCTGCTGCCCGGCCAGATCGACGCGCACCTGCCGCGAGAACGGACTGCGCAGGTTGGCAGCGCTGTAAGTGAATGTTGGGTAAGACCGGAATGTCGGGGTTGGTTCAATTTTGCCTGGCGGACGCAAGCGCACTTCATTCATGTAGGCGTCGAGGTCGTTGAAGTCATTGCTGCCACCACAGCCGCTCAATGCCAGCAGGGCCATCAAGCCGGCGGAATAACGAACGAGGGTCATTTCTGCAGCCCCTTGTCGTTATAGCGGTAGGTCTTGGCGAGGATGCTCATGCGCAACTTCGACCCACCCTCTTTGCTGGCCGGGGCCAATTCGAAATCATGCAGGGTAACGATGCGCGGCAATCCGGCCACGCCGCTGACGAACGTCGCGAGGTCGTGGTAGGCGCCGGTGACGGTAATCTGGATCGGTAGCTCGATGTAAAACTGCTGGGTAACCTCCGGCAGCAGTTTGATTTCTTCGAACTCAAGACCACTGCCCAAACCCGTACGCGTGATGTCTTCGAGCAAGCCCGGCACTTCGGTGTCGCTGGGCAACTGGCGCAGCAGCACGCCGAAGGAGTTTTCCATCTCCTTCATCTGCTGGGTGTACAGCTCCAGATTGGCTGAAATGTGTGCCTTGCTGGCGAACTGTTGCTTGAGCGTGGCCTCTTCTTCACGCTTGAGCTCCAGCTGATTTTGCATGTCACTGATGAAAAAGTTATAGCCAAACGCCAATACCAGCACCATCAACAGCGCCCCGGCGATGGCTTTGACCGCGCCCGGCCACGACCCGATGTTGCTGGTGTCCAGATCGTTGAAGTCGATGTTGCGCAGACTCTCCAGCCATTCGGACGGCTTCATTGCGCGTCCTCCACAATCTTCGGCTGGGTCTGACGAACGGTCAGTTGAAAGACGTTGGTCTGCTCCACCTGATCGGCACTGGTCGCTTTGACTTCAGTGAGGCTTGCCGCGTCGAACCAGTCGGACGCATCCAGATTGCGCATCAGTTCGGAGACGCGGTTGTTCGACTCCGCCGCACCGCTGATCGACAAGGTTTTACCGACCATCTTCACGTCAGTGAAATACACGCCGTCGGGCAAGGTGCGCGCCAGTTGATCGAAGATTCGGCCGCTGACCTGCCGGTTGCCCTGCAAGTCCTGGATGATGCGCATGCGCTCGACCAGCTGCTGGCGATGGGCCTTGAGTTCACTGATCTGCTTGATCCGTTCGTCGACCACGGCAATCTGCTTGCCGATGTAGTCGTTGCGCGCCACTTGCCGGGCGATGGCCGCGCTGATGATCTGATCGGCGATGAACACCGCACCGATCGAACCGACCACCACGCCGGTCAGCGCCAGCAGGAAGCGTTTGCGCCGCTCTTCGCGGCGCTCCTCGCGCCAAGGTAAAAGGTTGATCCGCGCCATCAGTCGAAACTCCTGAGCGCGAGCCCGCAGGCGATCATCAAGGCCGGCGCGTCACTGGCCAGGGCCCCGGCGTTGACCTTGCTGCTCAGGGCCATATTGGAAAACGGATTAGCCACTTGGGTCGGTGTATCCAGGCGCTGTTCGATCAGCCGATCCAGCCCCGGCACCGACGCCGTGCCGCCGGCGAGCAGAATATGATCAACCGCGTTGTACTGGCCGGAAGCGAAGAAAAACTGCAAAGAACGCGATACCTGCTGCACCAGCGCCTCGCGAAACGGCTGCAACACTTCGCTGACGTAGTCGTCGGGCAGACCACCCTGTTTTTTCGCCAGCCCCGCCTGCTCGACGGTCAGACCATAGCGACGCTGGATCTCCTCGGTCAGTTGCCGGCCGCCGAACAACTGCTCGCGGGTGTAGATGATTTTTCCGTTGTGCAGGACGCTGAGGGTGGTCATGGTGGCGCCGATGTCGACCACCGCCACGGTCAAACGCTCTTGAGAAGCTGCCAGCTGCGTCGCGAGCAAGCCGAACGAGCGCTCCAGCGCATACGCTTCGACATCCACCACCCGCGCGGTCAGCCCGGCCAGCGCCAGTGCCGCTTCACGGACTTCGACGTTTTCCTTGCGACAGGCCGCCAGCAATACGTTGACCCGCTCAGGGTTACGCGGCGACACGCCCTGAACCTCGAAGTCGATGGCGACTTCGTCCAGCGGATAGGGAATGTATTGGTCGGCTTCAATCTTGAGCTGGTTTTCCAGTTCATCGTCGGAAAGCCCGGCGTCCATCTCGATGATCTTGGTGATCACCGCGGAACCGGCCACCGCCACCGCCACGCTTCTCAGCCCGGTGCGCGCCTTGGCCAGCACCCGGGTCAGGGCCTGACCCACGCCTTCGAGCTCGGCGATATTTTTTTCGACCACGGCGTTCGGCGGCAGCGGCTCCACCGCATAAGCCTCGACCCGGTAGCGATCACCCTGACGACTCAGTTCCAGCAGCTTCACCGACGTGGAGCTGATGTCGATCCCCAGTAACGCATTGGTCTTTTTATTGAAGAGTCCCAGCACTACCAATTCCCTATGACTTTCCGTGAGTTACGGACTCTGTAATACACATTGCGTTCCTTCACCCCGTCTTGACAGAAGCGCAAATGACGCCCCCAGCAGAAAAGTGCTTATAATGCCCAGCGATTTTTTCCGCTTTTTACTGCCTGCGCGGACAGTTCTGTGTGTAGCCGGAACCCCGTCGCCAAATTCATTTTTTGCCCTGGATGTCCAAAAGCCTTGATTCGTTTGCTGAAATTTTTCGGTTGGTCCATCGTCGCCGTTTTCTGCGGACTGCTTTTAGCTCTCAGCGGCGCGTATCTTTACCTTAGTCCGGGTTTGCCGTCCGTGGAGGCTCTGAGAAGCATTCAGTTGCAGATTCCCCTGCGGGTCTACAGCAGCGACGACAAGTTGATCGCAGAGTTTGGCGAAATGCGCCGTACTCCGATCCGTTTCGCCGACATTCCCCCCAATTTCATTAATGCGTTACTAAGTGCTGAAGACGACAATTTCGCCAACCACTACGGCGTCGATCCGAGCAGCCTGATGCGTGCCGCTACCCAACTGGTCAAGAGCGGTCACATTCAGTCCGGCGGCAGCACCATCACCATGCAGGTGGCGAAAAACTTCTTCCTCTCCAGCGAACGCAGCTTCTCGCGCAAAACCACTGAAATCCTTCTGGCCTTGCAGATCGAACGGCAGCTGACCAAGGACGAGATCCTTGAGCTGTACGTGAACAAGATCTATCTGGGCAACCGCGCCTACGGCATCGAGGCAGCGGCGCAGGTGTATTACGGCAAGTCGATCCGCGACGTCAGCCTGGCGCAGATGGCGATGATCGCCGGCCTGCCGAAAGCCCCTTCGCGCTTCAATCCGCTGGCCAACCCGGCGCGCAGTAAAGAGCGCCGCGACTGGATCCTGGGGCGCATGTACAAACTCGGCAAGATTACCGAGCCGGAATACACCGCTGCGATCAACGAGCCGCTGAACGCCAGCTATCACGTGCCAACCCCGGAAGTGAACGCACCGTACATTGCCGAAATGGCCCGTGCCGAAATGGTCGGCCGCTATGGCAGCGACGCCTACACCGAGGGTTTCCGGGTCACCACCACGGTGCCGAGCAACCTGCAGGAAATGGCCAACACCGCGCTGCATGAAGGCTTGATGACCTACGATCAGCGGCACGGCTACCGTGGCCCCGAATCGCGCCTGCCGGGCAAGACCCGCGAGGCCTGGGCAACCGAGCTAACCAAACAACGCACCATCAGCAGCCTTGAGCCGGCCATCGTCACTCAGGTGGACAAAAATGGCCTGCAAGTGCTGACCCGCACCGGCGAAGAACATGTCGCGTGGGACACCATGAAATGGGCGCGGCCGTTCCTTAATACCAACAGCATGGGCGCCAACCCGCGCCAGCCGTCGGATGTTGCGCAGATCGGTGATCTGGTCCGCGTGCAGCGCCAGAAAGACAATTCGCTGAAGTTCAGCCAGATTCCCCAGGCGCAAGGCGCGCTGGTGTCGCTGGATCCGCAGAACGGCGCGATCCGCTCGCTGGTCGGCGGTTTTGCTTTCGAGCAGAGCAATTACAACCGCGCCATGCAGGCCAAGCGTCAGCCGGGCTCGAGCTTCAAGCCGTTCGTCTACAGCGCTGCGCTGGACAACGGTTACACCGCCGCCACGCTGGTCAACGACGCCCCTATCGTGTTCGTCGACGAGTACCTGGACAAGGTCTGGCGCCCGAAGAACGACACCAACACCTTCCTCGGCCCGATCCGCTTGCGTGAAGCGCTGTACAAGTCGCGCAACCTCGTTTCGATCCGCCTGCTGCAAGCAATGGGCGTAGGCAAGACCATCGACTACATCACCCGCTTCGGCTTCAACAAGCAGGACTTGCCGCCGAACCTGTCGCTGGCGCTGGGTACCGCAACGCTGACGCCGATGGAGATCGCCACCGGTTGGGCCACGTTCGCCAACGGCGGCTACAAGGTCACGCCGTTCATCATCGACAAGATCGAAAGCCGCAATGGCGACACGCTGTTCGTCGCCAATCCGCCGACCGTTCCGCAAGGTGCCGCGGCCACTGAATCGTTCACGGTCAACGCCGCGCCGGTTCCGGGTGAAGCACCGGGCAGTGCTGCTGCGCCGCAAACGCCGGCAGTTGCTGAGCGCATCGTCGACGGGCGCACCATTTACATCCTCAACAGCATGCTACAAGACGTCATCAAGCGCGGCACGGGGCGTCGTGCGCTAGCCCTGGGCCGCAGCGACATCGCCGGCAAAACCGGTACCACCAACGAATCGAAAGATGCGTGGTTCTCCGGTTACAACGCCGATTACGTGACCACGGTCTGGACCGGTTTCGATCAGCCGGAAAGCCTCGGTCGCCGCGAGTTCGGCGGCACTGTGTCACTGCCGATCTGGATGAACTATATGGCGGCCGCCCTCAAGGACAAGCCGCCACACGTGCAGCCTGAGCCGGAAGGTATGCTGAGCCTGCGGGTGGATCCAGCCAGTGGTCGCGCGGCGACGCCGAGCACGCCGGGAGCCTACTTCGAGCTGTTCAAGGCTGAGGACACGCCACCATCGGTGAATGAGCTGGGGAATGGCTCAGTGCCGGGCAGTCCGCTGCCGGCGGATGAGCAGGCGCCGATTGATTTGTTCTGATTCAGCGACCTGATGAAAAGCCCCGCCTTTGTGAGAAGTGCGGGGCTTTTTTGTGCCTGCCATATTTGTAGTGGAGGTATCGCCTCATCGCGAGCAGGCTCACTCCTACAAGGGCCGAGGTGAGGCATATATGGAGCGAAGAACACAAAACCTTGTAGGAGTGAGCCTGCTCGCGATGGCGCCCTCACAAACCCCACAAAAACCTCAGCCACAAAAAAGCCCCGACTCATAACGAGCCGGGGCTTTTGCTTGAAGCGCTACAACGACTTAGCCGTTGAACACGTCATCCACGCTTTTCAGCGGGTAGTTCTTCGGATACGGCAGGGTTGCCACACCAGTCTCGATTGCGGCTTTGGCCACAGCGTCGGAGATCAGGGTGATAAGGCGCTTGTCCATTGGCTTCGGAATGATGTACTCACGACCGAATTCCAGCGGAGCACCACCGTAGGCATCGCACACGTCCTGAGGCACTGGCAGTTTGGCCAGTTCGCGCAGGGCATTGGCGGCAGCCACTTTCATTTCTTCGTTGATGCGCTTGGCGCGAACGTCCAGAGCACCGCGGAAGATGAACGGGAAGCCCAGAACGTTGTTGACCTGGTTCGGGTAATCCGAACGGCCGGTCGCCATGATCACGTCGTTACGGGTGGCGTGAGCCAGTTCCGGGGAGATTTCCGGATCCGGGTTCGAGCACGCGAACACGATCGGGTTTGCTGCCATCGACAGCAGGCCTTCAGCGCTCAGCAGGTTCGGACCGGACAGGCCGACGAATACGTCAGCGCCTTGCAGAGCATCAGCCAAGGTGCGTTTTTCAGTAGCGTGGGCGAACACGGCTTTGTACTGGTTCAGGTCGTCACGGCCGGAGTGGATCACGCCGGTACGGTCAACCATGAAGATGTTTTCGATGCTTGCGCCCATGCTCACCAGCAACTTCATGCAGGAGATGGCGGCAGCGCCGGCGCCCAGGCAGACGATTTTAGCTTCCGGCAAGGTTTTGCCAGCGATTTCCAGGGCGTTGATCATGCCCGCAGCGGTCACGATTGCGGTGCCGTGCTGGTCATCGTGGAATACCGGAATGTCGCACTGCTCGATCAGAGCACGTTCGATCTCAAAGCACTCAGGCGCCTTGATGTCTTCCAGGTTGATGCCACCGAAGGTGATGGAGATACGCTTGACGGTGTCGATGAAGGCTTGCGGGCTTTCGGAGTCGACTTCGATGTCGAAAACGTCGATGCCGGCGAAGCGCTTGAACAGCACGCCTTTACCTTCCATGACTGGCTTGGAAGCCAATGGCCCGAGGTTACCCAGGCCGAGAATCGCGGTGCCATCGGAAATGACTGCAACCAGGTTGCCCTTGCCGGTGTACTTGTAGGCCAGTTCAGGATCGCGAGCGATCTCGCGCACTGGTTCAGCTACGCCGGGGCTGTAGGCCAGCGACAGGTCGCGGGCGGTAGCAGTGGCCTTGGTGAGCTCGACACTCAGCTTCCCTGGACGAGGATGAGCATGGTATTCGAGAGCGGCAGTTTTCAGATCAGACATTTTGGCATTCCGCTTTTTTACTGTTGGACAGACTGGTCAGCGAGGATACGCGCCTCGCAAAGTCCCCACAAGACTGAGCGGTCACCCCTGTCAAGCGGCCTGCCCTACGACTTTGGGCCAAGAGCCACGGCGCACAAGGGCTTGACTGTTCACAATCGACAGAAAAAATGTCTACAATTTTTCTTCAGCGTGCGCTCTGCAGCATGGAAGGATCGGTCAGTGGCAGCAGCCAACGCGGTTGACCCGGTTTCAACCCACCGCGCCGCGAACGATCAACCACCCAGCCGCGCGCCTCGATTTGCTTGCCCTTCAGTGCTTGCAAGCGGGTATTGTCGAATTGTCCGACCAGATTGGGTGCAACGCGCAATACAAGCGAGTCCTGCAACTCGATCCAGATTCCACCGCGATTGCGTTGCACTTTGCTCACACGCCCACTGACCACGGCAAAACCCGAGCGCTGGATCTGCTCCGCTTTCAGTACCGGTGATTGCCGCCAGAGCCCTCGACCCGCCTGTCGCGCGTCGCGTTCGGCCGCTTGCTGGCAGGCAACAAGATCGACATTCGGCGCCACCGCGACCTGAAAACCCAGGCCATCGGCGAGCATTTGCGCTTCGAGGTTAGCGCCGCTGGCGCTGTAGATGTGGGCCAGCGTGCGGCCGTAATGGTCTTTGGACTCTTTGCCGGGAACCACACCGACACGCCCGCCGCTGTCGGCCACCAGCGTTTCCAGGCGTTTACGTGCAGCAACAGCGAATGGCTCGTCGCTGCGACCCTGCTTGCCGAGTTCAGGCGTATTGAGGCCGATCATCCGCACGCTGCGGCCGTCGCTCAGGCGCAAGGTGTCGCCATCGACCACGCGCTGCACGGCGATTTGCGTCAGTCCGGCGGGTGCCGGGCAGTATGCAAGGGCGGTGGAAAGCCAAATCGCAGGCATAAAAAAGGCGCCCGCAAGGGACGCCTTTTTCAGCAGCGAGGAAAAGCCCACCGGGCTCTTCAACCTTACTCTGCAGCAGCAGGTTTCTTGCCGAAAGCACCGAAACGGTCTGCGAAGCGCTGAACGCGGCCGCCAGTGTCCAGAGTCTTTTGCTTACCGGTGTAGAACGGGTGGCATTCGTTGCAAACGTCGATTGGCAGAGCTTTGCCGAAAGTCGAACGGGTTTCAAACTTGTTGCCACAGCTGCAGGTAACAGCGATGACTGGGTAATTCGGGTGGATATCAGCTTTCATGGTGTCTTCCTCAGCTAGCGTGCCGCCATCCAACACTATTGTTGAATACCGCACGTAATTAGGCCGCGGATTCTACCAGACCTTTGCAATCACGCAAGCTGTCACTGAGACCGACCGTCTGCTAGGCTCCCGACCCAATACGCGATCCCCTTGTAGGAGTGAGCCTGATCGCGATAGCGGTCGGCCACCCGACATTTGTGTCGTCTGACACACCGCTATCGCGAGCAGGCTCACTCCTACAGGGTTATGTGCCTGCTCCCTTTTTACCGCCTGTTGATCGAGATCCCCCCGCGTGCCCGACGCCATTTTGCGCCTCGCCCTGCCTTCGCCTTTGCGCCGCCTGTTCGACTATCGAGCGCCGGCCGGCGTGCTGCGCGAGCAGTTGCAACCAGGTATGCGCCTGCGGGTGCCTTTCGGCCGACGCGAGATGATCGGGATTCTGGTGGAGGTGACTGACACCAGCGAAGTGCCGGTGGAGAAACTCAAACCGGCGCTGGCCCTGCTCGATGCCACTCCGCCGCTGCCACCGGCGCTGTTCAAGCTGTGCCTGTGGACATCCCAGTATTATCAGCACAGCCTCGGCGACACCTTGAGCTGGGCGCTGCCGGTGCTATTGCGTCAGGGTGAACTGGCCGAAGCCCGGCAGGAGCGCTTCTGGTCGGTCATGCCGGGCGCCAGCGTCGATGATCCGCGCATCGCCCGTGCACCGCGGCAGCGTGAAGCGTTGACCACACTGGCCCAACACCCTCACGGCGTCGCCCATCAATTGCTGAGCAAACTGATGCTGAGCAAGGACAGTCTCGATCTGTTGCTGGCGAAAAATCTGGTACAGGTGGAAATCCGCCGCCATGCACCCGGCGCACGCCATGAACATTGGCTGGCGCAACCGGAGTTGCCGCTCAACACCGAGCAGCGCGCCGCGTATGAGGCGATTCGCGCAGGCTTCGACAGTTATCACGCGTTCCTGCTGGCTGGCGTCACCGGCAGCGGCAAAACCGAAGTCTATTTGCAACTGATCCGCGAAACCCTCGAGGCCGGCAAACAGGCGCTGGTGCTGATCCCGGAGATCAACCTCGGTCCGCAGACGCTGGCGCGCTTCGAACAACGTTTCAACGCACGGATCGCCCTGATCCACTCGGCCGTCAACGATCGCGAGCGCCTCGAGGCCTGGCTCGCCGCCCGCGACGGCGAGGCCGACATTATTATCGGCACCCGCTCGGCACTGTTCACCCCGATGAAGAATCCGGGGTTGATCATCATCGACGAAGAACACGACGGCTCCTATAAACAGCAGGAAGGCTTGCGCTACCACGCCCGTGATCTGGCGCTGGTGCGCGCACGACAGGAAAACATCCCGATCGTCCTCGGCTCCGCCACGCCTTCGCTGGAAAGCCTGCACAACGCCTACACCGGCCGTTATGGCCTGCTACGCCTGAACGAGCGGGCCGGCGGTGCCAAGCAACCGCGCTTCCTGCGTCTGGATGTGAAAAGCCGCCCACTCGACAGCGGGATTTCCGGGCCGATGCAGCAAGCCATTGGCCAGACCCTGGCAAATGGGCAACAGGTGCTGGTATTTCTCAACCGTCGCGGTTTTGCACCAACGCTGCTTTGTCACGATTGCGGCTGGATGTCTGAATGTTCGCGCTGCGATGCGCGGATGACCGTGCACCAGCGCCACGGCGAACTGCGCTGCCACCACTGCGGCTACGTCGAGCGCACGCCGCGCCAGTGCCCGAAGTGCAACAAGGTCGATCTGCGCCCGGTCGGCGCCGGTACCGAGCGCGCAGAGGAACGCCTGGCGATTCTGTTCCCGGATTACCCGGTGCTGCGGGTCGACCGCGACAGCACTTCGCGCAAGGACGCGATGAATCAGCTGTTCGCGACGATCCAGAAGGGCCAGCCATGCATTCTGGTCGGCACGCAGATGTTGGCCAAGGGGCACCATTTTCCGCGGGTGACGCTGGTGTCGATTCTCGATGCCGACGGTGGCTTGTTCTCCGGCGACTTCCGCGCCAGCGAGCGCATGGCGCAGTTGATCGTGCAGGTCGCCGGACGCGCCGGCCGGGCGGAAGAGCCGGGCAAGGTGATCATTCAGACCCACCTCGCCGACCATCCTTTATTGGTGCAACTGACCGAACAGGGTTATTTCGCCTTTGCCGAACAAGCCTTGAGCGAGCGCCGCGCCGCCGGTCTGCCGCCATTCGCGCATTTGGCGCTGTTGCGTGCCGAAGCGCATAAACCGGGGCAGGCCGAGGGTTTTCTCGATGAGGCGTGCAGCGAGGCCGAGCGTTTACTGGTCGAGCAGGGGCTGAACGGGATTGAACTGCTTGGGCCGGTGCCGGCGCCGATGGAGCGGCGCGCTGGGCGTTATCGCGCGCAGTTGCTGTTGCAGGCGACGGCGCGGGCACCGCTGCACCGGCTGCTGGCCAGTTGGTTGCTGGTCCTGGAGCAGATGCCGAGCGGGCGGGCGGTGCGATGGTCGCTGGACGTTGATCCCGTCGACTTGTATTGAAGATCAAGAGATCGCAGCCTGCGCCAGCTCCTACAGTGAAATGCGATTCCCTGTGTAGGAGCTGCCGCAGGCTGCGATCTTTTGATCTTAATGTCACCACATATCCATAAGCTGCCTGCTAAGGTTGGCAAGCCCGTCTTCGCAACGGATAATGCCCAGTTTTTCCACCCGCGCATCGATGCGCCGCCGCGCTTGCGGTCGAAAGAGAAGACCATGAAAGACACCATTCGCCAGCTGATCCAACAAGCCCTCACCCAACTCGTCAACGAAGGTGTGTTGCCTGAAGGCCTGTCGCCGGCGATTCAGGTGGAGAACGCTCGTGACAAGACTCACGGCGACTTCGCCAGCAACATCGCGATGATGCTGGCCAAGCCTGCAGGCATGAAGCCGCGCGATCTGGCGGAAAAAATCATCGCTGCGCTGCCCGCCGACGAAAACGTCACCAAGGCCGAAATCGCCGGCCCGGGCTTCATCAACTTCTTCCAGAACACTCAGGCGCTGGCTTCGCGACTCGACGCTGCCTTGGCCGACGCCCATGTCGGGGTGCGCAAGGCAGGTCCTGCGCAGCGCACCGTGGTCGACCTGTCTGCGCCGAACCTGGCCAAAGAGATGCACGTCGGCCACTTGCGCTCGACCATCATTGGCGATGGTGTGGCACGCGTGCTCGAGTTTCTCGGCGACGAAGTGATCCGTCAGAACCACGTCGGCGACTGGGGCACCCAGTTCGGCATGCTGATGGCCTATCTGCAAGAGAACCCGATCACCAGCGACGAGTTGTCGGACCTGGAAAACTTCTACCGCGCCGCCAAGCAGCGTTTCGACGAGTCCGCCGAATTCGCCGACCGCGCCCGTGGTCTGGTGGTCAAGTTGCAGGCCGGCGACGCCGAGTGTCTGGCGCTGTGGACCAAGTTCAAGGACATCTCGCTGTCGCACTGCCAGAAGATCTACGAGCTGCTCAACGTCAAACTGACCATGGCCGACGTGATGGGCGAAAGCGCCTACAACGACGACCTGATCAATGTGGTCAACGACCTGAAAGCGGCCGGCATGCTGGTCGAGAGCAACGGCGCCCAGTGCGTGTTCCTCGATGAGTTCAAGAATGCCGACGGCGACCCGCTGCCGGTGATCATCGTCAAGGCTGACGGCGGTTATCTCTACGCCACCACAGACCTGGCGGCCGTGCGCTATCGCAGCGGCAAACTGAAAGCCGACCGTGCGTTGTACTTCGTCGATCAACGTCAGGCCCTGCACTTCCAGCAAGTGTTTGCCGTGGCGCGCAAGGCCGGTTTCGTGACCCATCCGATGGAAATGGAGCACATGGGCTTCGGCACCATGAACGGCGCCGATGGCCGTCCGTTCAAAACCCGTGACGGCGGCACCGTGAAGCTGATCGATCTGCTGACCGAGGCTCAGGATCGCGCCTACAACCTGGTGAAAGAGAAGAACCCGGAGCTTGCCGAAGACGAGCTGCGCAACATCGCCAAGGTCGTCGGCATCGGTGCGGTGAAATACGCCGATCTGTCGAAACACCGCACCAGCGACTACAGCTTCAACTTCGACTTGATGCTGAACTTTGAAGGCAACACCGCGCCGTATCTGCTCTACGCCTACACCCGTGTGGCCGGTGTATTCCGCAAACTGGGCAAGGACTTCAGCGAAGTCGACGGCCAGATCGTCCTCGAAGCGGCACACGAACATGAGCTCGCAGCGAAGCTGGCGCAGTTCGGCGAAGTGTTGAACAACGTGTCCGATAAAGGCACGCCGCACATTCTTTGCACCTACCTGTACGACGTCGCCGGCCTGTTCTCGAGCTTCTACGAGAACTGCCCGATCCTCGCCGCCGAAACCCCGGCTCAGATGCAGAGCCGTCTGCGTCTGGCCGCGTTGACCGGTCGCACCCTCAAGCAAGGCCTGGAGCTGTTGGGTCTGGAAACTCTGGAGCGTATGTAAGTTGGCTGCCAAGAAAAAACCTGCACCCAAACGTGGCGCCAGCCGTTATCAGGCGCCTGCGAAGCAGCCGATTCCGGGCTGGCTGTGGATGGCCATCGGCCTGACGGTCGGTGCGTTCATCGTGTTCCTGATGAAGCTGGAGCCTGGCAAGGGCAGCGACACGGTCAAGCGCGAGAAGGTCGAGCAACAGCAAAAAGCGAAAATCGCCGAGGCCAACAAGACCCCGCCGAGCCCGACACAACCGGTGAAGCCGAAGTACGACTTCTACACTTTGCTGCCGGAATCGGAAGTGATCGTGCCGGCGGATGCCGTACCGGAGAAAACCCTGCCGACGCCGCAAGTGCCGACCACACCGGTGACCCCGGCGGAAGCAGCAAAAATCGACACTGCGCGGGCTCAGGCAGCACTGGCGGGCATTACCCCGCCGCCGGCACCTCCGGTGAAAGCAGCGCCGGTGACCAAATTCTTCCTCCAGGCCGGTTCGTTCCGCAAAGAGGCAGATGCGGACAAGGTTCGTGCGCAGATCATTTTGCTCGGCCAGGCGGTTGCGGTTGAGTCGGGCACGGTGAAGGATGAAACCTGGTATCGCGTACTGGTCGGCCCGTTCAGCAACCGTGAACAGCTGACCACGGCGCAGAAACAACTGGCCGGCAGCGGTTTTAGCAACCTGTTGTTACAACAACGCCAGAGCCGCTGATTTCCTCCCACACGGGCGCCACAAATCCCCTGTAGGAGCTGCCGAAGGCTGCGATCTTTTGATTTTGTTTCAGATCAAGATCAAAAGATCGCAGCCTTCGGCAGCTCCTGCAGGGGGTCGCCGTTCGTCCCTCCACGCCCTCCCCGGTTGAAATCCTCTCCACCACCCCCATATGAATGGGCATAGGCATTTTCGCCCCGCTGCGTGGAGACTCTTCCCTTGACCACCATCGTTTCAGTCCGCCGCCACGGCAAAGTCGTCATGGGCGGCGACGGCCAGGTTTCTCTCGGCAACACCGTGATGAAAGGCAACGCGAAGAAAGTTCGTCGCCTGTACCACGGCCAGGTCATCGCCGGTTTTGCCGGTGCCACCGCCGACGCCTTCACTTTGTTTGAACGCTTTGAAGGCCAGCTCGAGAAACATCAGGGCCACCTGATCCGCGCCGCTGTCGAACTCGCCAAAGAATGGCGCACCGACCGCTCCCTCAGCCGCCTCGAAGCCATGCTCGCGGTCGCCAACAAAGACGCCTCCTTGATCATCACCGGCAACGGTGACGTGGTCGAACCGGAAAACGGCCTGATCGCCATGGGCTCCGGTGGCGGTTACGCCCAGGCTGCGGCCAGCGCGCTGCTGAAAAAGACCGATCTGTCGGCTCGCGAAATCGTCGAAACCGCACTCGGTATCGCCGCCGACATCTGTGTATTCACCAACCACACTCAGACCATTGAGGAGCAGGATCTCGCTGAAGAAGCCTGACTCGGCCCCGTGCCACGGCTTTTTTCTGCTTGAGGACCGCCAAAAATTATGTCCATGACTCCCCGCGAAATCGTCCACGAACTCAACCGCCATATCATCGGCCAGGACGATGCCAAGCGCGCCGTCGCGATTGCCCTGCGCAACCGCTGGCGCCGCATGCAGCTGCCTGAAGAGCTGCGCGTTGAAGTGACCCCGAAGAACATCCTGATGATCGGCCCGACCGGTGTCGGTAAAACCGAGATCGCCCGTCGTCTGGCGAAACTCGCCAATGCGCCGTTCATCAAGGTCGAAGCGACCAAGTTCACCGAAGTCGGCTATGTCGGCCGTGACGTCGAGTCGATCATCCGTGATCTGGCGGATGCCGCGATCAAGATGCTGCGCGAACAGGAAATGTCCCGCGTTCGCCACCGCGCCGAAGACGCCGCCGAAGACCGCATCCTCGACGCGCTGCTGCCGCCGGCGCGCATGGGCTTCAGCAACGAAGACGCGCCAAGCTCGGATTCCAACACCCGTCAGCTGTTCCGCAAGCGTCTGCGCGAAGGTCAGCTGGACGACAAGGAAATCGAGATCGAAGTCGCCGAAGTGGCCGGCATCGAGATCGCCACGCCGCCAGGCATGGAAGAGATGACCAACCAGTTGCAAAGCCTGTTTGCCAACATGGGCAAGGGCAAGAAGAAGTCGCGCAAGCTCAAGGTCAAAGAAGCGCTGAAACTGGTGCGCGACGAAGAAGCCGGGCGTCTGGTCAACGAAGAAGAGTTGAAGGCCAAGGCGCTGGAAGCAGTCGAGCAGCACGGCATCGTGTTTATCGACGAGATCGACAAAGTGGCCAAGCGCGGCAATTCCGGCGGCGTCGACGTGTCCCGTGAAGGCGTGCAGCGCGACCTGCTGCCGCTGATTGAAGGCTGCACCGTCAACACCAAACTGGGCATGGTCAAGACTGACCACATCCTGTTCATCGCGTCCGGTGCATTCCACCTGAGCAAGCCGAGCGATCTGGTGCCGGAACTGCAAGGTCGTCTGCCGATCCGCGTCGAACTCAAGGCCCTGAGCCCGGAAGACTTCGAACGCATCCTCAGCGAACCGCATGCCTCGCTCACCGAGCAATATTGCGCGCTGCTGAAAACCGAAGGCCTGAACATCGAGTTCCAGCCCGAAGGCATCAAGCGCATCGCCGAGATCGCTTGGCAGGTCAACGAGAAAACCGAGAACATCGGTGCCCGTCGTCTGCACACGCTGCTCGAGCGTCTGCTGGAAGAGGTGTCGTTCAGTGCCGGCGATCTGGCCAGCACTCACGATGACAAGGTGATCCTGATCGACGCTGAATACGTCAACAGCCACCTCGGCGAATTGGCACAGAACGAAGACCTGTCCCGTTATATCCTGTAGGTCACTTCTCCCTGTAGGAGCTGCCGCAGGCTGCGATTTTTGATCGTGTTTTTTGAAGAGCAAAGTCAAAAGATCGCAGCCTTCGGCAGCTCCTACTGGGTGTTTCACTCAGTCGGATGACCTGCAATGACTACTATCCCCACCGACATCAAGCTGCACAAAGCCTCGAAAACCCTGACGCTCACCTACGCGTCCGGCGAGGAGTTCACCCTGCCCGCGGAATTTCTGCGTGTACATTCTCCCTCCGCCGAGGTCCAGGGCCACGGCAAACCCATCCTGCAATTCGGCAAGCTCAATGTCGGCCTGACCAAGCTGGAACCGGCCGGTCACTACGCACTGAAACTGACCTTCGATGACGGCCACGACAGCGGCTTGTTCACTTGGGAATATCTCTATGAGCTGGGGCGACGTCATGACGCACTCTGGGCCGATTATCTGGCCGAGCTCAAAGCCGCTGGTAAAACCCGTGATCCGGACGAGTCGATCGTCAAGCTGATGCTCTAGTCCGAGGGTCGTGCTCTTTAGAGGGCATTTTCTAACTTCATCTGTTTGAATGCTCCGCTGCGGCGTCGAGGATCGGCCCGCTTGCGAAAAAAATTAAACTCGGGTAACCAATGGAGCTGGCAAGTTCCCTGCAGTGCTCTACGACTGTAAAGCAGCTATGCAGAATTAACGGTCACCCGAGCAGTAGTACCTGGCAATCGCTGTGGAACTGCACAGCAGAAAACCGGGTACTCGTCTCAGGACAATGGAGCGTCGTAGATGAGTAACAAGAATAACGATGACCTGAAGTACCAAGCCTCGGAAAACACCCTGGGGCTTAATCCCGTCGTTGGGCTGCGCGGAAAGGATCTGCTGGCCTCTGCTCGTATGGTGCTGAAACAGGCCATCAAACAACCGATCCATAGCGTCAGGCACGTCACCCATTTCGGCCTCGAACTGAAGAACGTGCTGTTTGGTAAATCCGAACTGCAACCGGCAGGCGATGACCGTCGTTTCGCTGATCCTGCGTGGAGCCAGAACCCGCTCTACAAACGTTATCTGCAAACCTATCTGGCGTGGCGCAAGGAACTCCATGCCTGGATCGACGACAGCAGCCTGTCGCCCAAAGATATCGCGCGCGGCCACTTCGTCATCAACCTGATGACCGAGGCCATGGCCCCGACGAACACCGCGGCCAACCCTGCAGCGGTCAAGCGCTTCTTCGAAACCGGTGGCAAAAGCCTGCTCGACGGCCTCTCCCATCTGGCCAAGGATCTGGTGCACAACGGCGGCATGCCGAGCCAGGTCAACATGGGCGCGTTCGAGGTCGGCAAGAGCCTGGGCGTGACTGAAGGCGCGGTAGTGTTTCGCAACGATGTGCTGGAGCTGATCCAGTACCGGCCGATCACCGAGCAAGTCCACGAGCGACCACTGTTGGTGGTGCCGCCACAGATCAACAAGTTCTACGTATTCGACCTGAGCCCGGACAAGAGCCTGGCGCGTTTCTGCCTGCGCAACAACGTACAAACGTTCATTGTCAGCTGGCGTAACCCGACCAAGGCGCAGCGCGAGTGGGGCCTCTCGACGTATATCGATGCACTGAAAGAGGCGGTCGACGTGGTCACCGCGATCACCGGCAGCAAAGACATCAACATGCTCGGCGCCTGCTCCGGCGGCATCACCTGCACCGCCCTGCTCGGCCACTATGCGGCGCTCGGACAGAACAAGGTCAACGCTCTGACCCTGCTGGTCAGCGTGCTCGACACTACGCTCGACAGCGACGTCGCCCTGTTCGTCGACGAGCAGACCCTGGAGACCGCCAAGCGCCATTCGTATCAGGCCGGTGTGCTTGAGGGCAAAGACATGGCCAAGGTCTTCGCGTGGATGCGCCCCAACGACCTGATCTGGAACTACTGGGTCAATAATTACCTGCTCGGCAACGAGCCGCCGGTGTTCGACATCCTGTTCTGGAACAACGACACCACACGGTTGCCGGCAGCGTTCCACGGCGACCTGATCGAGATGTTCAAAAACAACCCACTGATTCGCCCCAATGCACTGGAAGTGTGCGGCACACCGATCGACCTCAAGCAGGTCACTGCCGACATCTTTTCGCTGGCCGGCACCAACGACCACATCACCCCGTGGAAGTCTTGCTACAAGTCGGCGCAATTGTTCGGTGGCAAAGTGGAGTTCGTGTTGTCGAGCAGCGGCCATATCCAAAGCATTCTGAACCCGCCGGGCAACCCGAAGTCCCGATACATGACCGGCGAAGAAATGGCCGCCAATGCCGAAGACTGGCAAGAGAACTCGACCAAGCACACCGATTCCTGGTGGCTGCACTGGCAAGCGTGGCAGGCCGAACGGGCGGGCAACCTGAAAAAGGCCCCGACCAAACTGGGCAACAAGGCTTACCCGGCGGGCGAAGCGTCGCCGGGCACTTACGTACACGAGCGGTAACTGACACCACCCGTCCTTGTTGGAGCTGCCGCAGGCTGCGATCTTTTGATTGTGTTTTTTACAATCAAGATCAAAAGATCGCAGCCTGCGGCAGCTCCTACACGGGGGATGGTGAATTTAAATCCACAGGGCCTGACGCATGCCGCAACCGTTCATATTCCGTACCGTCGAGCTGGATGGCCAGACCCTCCGCACGGCGGTACGCCCCGGCAAGCCTCACTTGACGCCCTTGCTGATTTTCAACGGCATCGGCGCCAACCTGGAGCTGGTGTTTCCATTTGTCGCGGCGCTGGACCCGGATCTGGAAGTGATCGCCTTCGACGTGCCCGGTGTCGGCGGTTCCTCGACGCCCAATCGGCCCTATCGTTTTCCTGGCCTGGCCAAACTGACGTCGCGGATGCTCGATTATCTGGACTACGGTCAGGTCAACGTGATCGGCGTGTCGTGGGGCGGCGCGCTCGCGCAGCAATTCGCCTACGACTACCCCGAGCGCTGCAAGAAACTGGTGCTGGCGGCGACCGCTGCCGGTGCCGTGATGGTGCCGGGCAAGCCGAAAGTGCTGTGGATGATGGCAAGCCCCAGGCGCTACATCCAGCCTTCCCATGTGATCCGCATCGCGCCGCTGATCTACGGCGGCTCGTTTCGCCGCGACCCGACGCTGGCTGCCAGCCATGCCGCGAAAGTGCGTTCGGCAGGCAAGCTCGGTTACTACTGGCAACTGTTCGCCGGCCTTGGCTGGACCAGCATTCACTGGCTGCACAAGATCCATCAACCGACGCTGGTGCTGGCCGGCGACGACGATCCGCTGATCCCGTTGATCAATATGCGCATGCTCGCCTGGCGAATTCCCAACGCCCAGTTGCACATCATCGACGACGGCCATTTGTTCCTGATTACCCGCGCCGAAGCTGTGGCACCGATCATCATGAAATTCCTTCAGGAGGAACGTCAGCGAGCGGTGATGCACCCGCACCCGACACCGCTGGGCGGTTAATCGCTGCGGCAGGCTTTATGCAGGGCTTTATGCAGAGTGCGCGGCAGGACGCCGCGCAGGCAGCAACCCATAACAGCGTCTATGGTGTTCTGGTTCGGTGAGTTTGTTTTTGGCCTGAAGACGAAGGAGTGTTGAGTCATGCGCGACAAACCAGCGAAGGGCGTAGTGCCCAGCCCAGCCGTTTTCATCAACGCACAAAGTGCGATCACCGGCCTGCGTGGTCGGGATATGATCTCGACGCTGCGCAGTGTCGCCGCGCACGGCCTGCGCAACCCCCTCCACAGCGCAAAGCACGCTCTGAAACTGGGTGGCCAGCTTGGTCGCGTTTTGCTTGGCGAGACCCTGCATCCGACCAATCCGCAGGACGGCCGTTTTGCCGATCCGGCGTGGAGCCTCAATCCATTTTATCGGCGCAGTCTGCAGGCGTATCTGGCCTGGCAGAAGCAGGTCAAGAGCTGGATCGACGACAGCAACATGAACCCGGACGACCGCGCCCGCGCGCACTTCGCCTTCACCCTGCTCAACGACGCCGTGGCGCCGTCCAACACCCTGCTCAACCCGCTGGCGATCAAGGAGCTGTTCAACTCCGGCGGCAACAGTCTGGTGCGTGGCCTCAGTCATTTGTTTGATGATTTGCTGCACAACGATGGCCTGCCACGGCAGGTGACCCGTCAGGCTTTCGAGGTCGGTAAGACGGTTGCCACCACGCCAGGCTCGGTGGTGTTTCGCAACGAGATGCTCGAGCTTATCCAGTACAAGCCGATGAGCGAAAAACAGTACGCCAAGCCGCTGCTGGTGGTGCCGCCGCAAATCAACAAGTACTACATTTTCGACCTCAGCCCGCACAACAGCTTCGTGCAGTACGCCCTGAAGAACGGCCTGCAGACTTTCATGATCAGCTGGCGCAACCCGGATGTGCGCCACCGCGAGTGGGGCTTGTCGACGTATGTGGAGGCCGTGGAAGAAGCGATGAACGTGTGCCGGGCGATCACCGGCGCCCGCGAGGTTAACCTGATGGGCGCCTGTGCCGGCGGCCTGACCATCGCCGCCCTGCAAGGTCATTTGCAAGCCAAGCGCCAGTTGCGCCGCATCTCCAGCGCCACCTACCTGGTCAGCCTGCTCGACAGCCAGATCGAAACCCCGGCCACGCTGTTTGCCGATGAGCAGACCCTCGAAGCCGCCAAGCGTCGCTCCTATCAAAAAGGCGTGCTGGATGGTCGCGACATGGCCAGGATCTTCGCCTGGATGCGCCCCAACGATTTGATCTGGAGCTACTTCGTCAATAACTACCTGCTGGGCAAAGAGCCGCCTGCCTTCGACATTCTTTACTGGAACAACGACAACACTCGCCTGCCGGCCGCCTTTCACGGCGACTTGCTGGATTTCTTCAAGCACAACCCGCTGACCCATCCGGGCGGGCTGGAAGTGTGCGGCACGCCGATTGACCTGCAGAAAGTCACGGTCGACAGCTTCAGCGTCGCCGGCATGAACGACCACATCACGCCGTGGGATGCGGTGTATCGCTCGACCCTGTTACTGGGTGGGGAACGGCGTTTCGTGCTGTCCAACAGCGGCCATGTACAGAGCATTCTCAACCCGCCAAGCAACCCGAAAGCCGCGTATGTCGAGAACGGCAAGATGAGCAGCGACCCACGCGCCTGGTATTACGACGGCAAACACGTCGACGGCAGCTGGTGGCCGCAGTGGCTGGAATGGATTCAGCAGCGCTCGGGCGCCCAGCACGAAACCCAGATGCCCCTCGGCAACCCGAACTATCCACCGATGGAGGCAGCACCCGGTACTTACGTGCGTGTGCGCTGACGCTTAACCGACCTTTTCTAAGAAGACTGGATGAAAACCCGCGACCGGATTCTCGAATGTGCTCTGCAATTGTTCAACGAAAAGGGCGAGCCGAACGTTTCCACCATGGAAGTTGCCAACGAAATGGGGATCAGCCCCGGCAACCTCTACTACCACTTTCACGGCAAGGAACCGCTGATACTCGGGCTGTTCGATCGCTTCCAGAATGAACTGGCACCGCTGCTGGATCCACCGCCGGACGTAGAGTTGGCGCCGGAGGATTACTGGCTGTTTTTGCATTTGATCGTCGAGCGGCTGGCGCAATACCGGTTCCTGTTTCAGGACCTGTCGAACCTGGCGGGGCGATTGCCGAAACTCGCGAAGGGCATTCGTCATTTGCTCAATGCGTTGAAGCGCACGCTGGCGTCGTTATTGGCGCGATTGAAGGCTTCGGGGCAGTTGGTCAGTGATACCCAGGCGTTGGGGCAACTGGTGGAGCAGATCACCATGACGCTGCTGTTTTCGCTGGACTATCAGCGGATTCTGGATCGAGAGGGTGAGGTCAGGTTGGTGGTTTATCAGATCATGATGCTGGTGGCGCCGCACTTGTTGCCGCCGGTGAAGGTCGCCACGGAGCGGATGGCTTTGCGATACCTTGAAGACCACGAGTAGCCCGGAATCAAAAGATCGCAGCCTTCGGCAGCTCCTACCGGGGAATGTGTACCTCTGTAGGAGCTGCCGAAGGCTGCGATCTTTTGATCTTCAAACAAAAACGCCCGACCTTCACAGGCCGGGCGTTTTGTTTTGCCCTGAAAAATCAGGACTGACTGGTTGGCGTCGACGGGGTCGATGCAGCAGTCGGGGTTGCAACCGGGGTCGGTGCAGCGGCGGAGTTCGACGCGCTGGCCGGGGTTGCCGGGGTCGCAGGCTTGGCTGCTGGAGCGGCCGGTTTTGGCGCAGCGGCTTTCGGCGCGGCCGATTTTTTCACTGCCGGCTTCTTCGCTGCAGCCGGTTTGGCCGCTGGCTTGGTAGCAGGTTTGGCGGCAGCGGTTTTCGCGGCTGGCTTGGCTGCTGCTTTTGCTGCAGGTTTGGCAACGGCTTTGGCAGCGGTCTTGGCGGCAGCAACCGGTTTGGTGGCTGCTTTTGCAGCAGGTTTGGCAGCAGCCGTTTTCGCTACGGATTTAACCGCAGCCTTGGCTTTCGCCGCAGGTTTGGCAGCCGCTTTGACCAATGGCTTGGCCGCGGTTTTGGCTGCTGGCTTGGCCGCTGCAGTTTTAGCTGCCGGTTTTGCCGCAGCGGTTTTCGCCGCTACAGGACGCGCCTTCTCGCCGGTGAGTTTCTCGATCTGCTTAGTCAAGGTTTCAACCTTGCTGTGCAGGGCCTTGACCTCATTGCGGCTCGGTACGCCCAGGCGCGAAATCGCGCTGTTCAGGCGCTTGTCGAAAGCCCCTTCCAGCTCATCCCACTTGCCCAGTGCGCGATCTTTCACGCCGCTGATGCGCGACTTGGCAGAAGAAGCAGAATCCTTGGCGGCATCGACTTTTTTGCCGACTGCAGACTTGGTGAGCTTCTCGGCTTTCTCGCCGTCTTTGACCAATGTATCGAAGAGCTTGCTGCCGTCAGTGTCGATCTTCGAGTACACGCCTAAACCAGCCAGCCAGATTTTGCGGGAGTAGTCTTCGACCTTCCCAATCCACGAGCTGCCTTCTTTATCGGTGTTCTTTTTACCAGCCATCCCGTTCTCCTTAAGATTTACGCGCGACGCGTTCGAGCAATGCCGTCAGCTCATCGAGCTTAGCAGAGAGTGTCTCAACGTCATGTTTAGACGGAATGCCGATACGATTCAAGGCGCTTGCCACGCGGGTGTCGAATGCCTTCTCGACCTTGTCGAGCTGAACTTCGACGCGACCTTTGAAAGAACTGACTTCATCGCGGGCTTCGTCGATTTCGGCATTGGCCGCTTCGAGTTTTTCGGTGACTACCTTTTTGCCTTTCTTTTCAACAGTTTGACCAGCCTTGATCAACTCTTGAAAGTACTCGCCGCCCTCTTGGCCAACCTTGGCGTAGGCACCCAGGCCTGCCAGCCAGATCTTGCGGGCATAGGATTTGACGTCGCTCAGAGCAGAAGTCGAAGCGTCGATTTTTTTCTTCAAAATTACTTTGGCCATGGTGCACCTCACGCGCAGAAGGTTTGAGGAACTGCCCGCGAAAGTGTCGGGCTCAGGCACAAAGTAAGTAGAAAAATTAGAAACGGCACCCTAACAACTGACATGAATCGGTGGTGCCCGAATGAAAAGATCGCAGCCTTCGGCAGCTCCTACGGGGGTCACAATTCAATGTAGGAGCTGCCGAAGGCTGCGATCTTTTGACTTTCAGACCAGCGCTTTATCGAGGGCTTTCTCGATCTCGGCTTTGATCATTCCGCTCATGGCCGACATCATCAGGCCCAGTTCCACGTCGACGCGGATCGAGTCATCGCCAACATGCACCGCGCCTTTCACACCCGAACGCTTGAGATTCAATACGTCGCCCGACCATTGCGGCTCCAGGCCGTATTGTTCATTTAGCTTTTTGGCCAGCTTGTCGGCCTTCTCGCGGGCGGCTTCCTTGCCCAGGCTGTGGGCACGCTCAACACTGATTTTGGCCATTGGGTGACTCCTTCTTTTTGAATACAGCTATGAATGCTCGTCGGTAAATCTTGACCGCGTCTGCGGCAAATCGTCCCGAAGGTTGCCCATCTTACCTTTAGCCATTCCAAGACAAAGCATGGCTTGGGGATTAGAATGTCGCGCATTCTCTTTTGGTGACAGCGATATGACTGATCAGCGCAAAGGCAGCGATGCCGAACCCACCACTCACTTCGGCTTCAAAAACGTTCCGGAAAGCCAGAAAGCGGAAAAAGTCGCTGAGGTGTTCCACTCCGTAGCCGCCAAGTACGACCTGATGAACGACCTTCTGTCGGGCGGCATGCACCGTTTGTGGAAGCGTTTCGCGATCGAACTCTCGGGCGTGCGCAGCGGCAACCGCGTGCTCGACATCGCCGGCGGCACCGGTGACCTGACCAAAAAGTTTTCGCACCTCGTTGGCCCGACCGGCCAAGTGGTATTGGCCGACATCAACGAATCCATGCTCAAGGTCGGCCGTGACCGCCTGCTGGATCTGGGTGTGGCGGGCAACGTCGAGTTCGTCCAGGCCGACGCAGAAAAACTGCCGTTTCCGGACAATCATTTCGACTGCGTGACCATCGCCTTCGGTCTGCGCAACGTCACGCACAAAGAAGACGCCCTGCGCTCGATGCTGCGTGTGCTCAAGCCCGGCGGTCGTCTGCTGGTGCTGGAGTTTTCCAAGCCGACCAACGCGCTGATGTCCAAAGCCTACGACGCTTACTCGTTCGCCTTCATGCCGCTGATGGGCAAGCTGATCACCAACGACTCGGAAAGCTATCGTTACCTGGCCGAATCGATCCGCATGCACCCGAATCAGGAAACCCTGAAGTCGATGATGGTCGACGCCGGTTTCGACCGCGTGACCTATCACAACATGACCGCCGGCATCGTCGCCCTGCACCGCGGCATCAAGCCCTGATGCTGCTTACCGGGCTGCTCGCCAGCGTTGAACTCGGCCTGAACCGGGTGCTGCGTCTCGACAGCACGGCGCTGCCGCGGCTGGCGCATTTGACCGGCAAGGTGATTGCCGTCGATTGCCGCAACCCGGCATTGCAGTTGTTCATTTTGCCCAGCGACGAAGGCCTGATGCTGGCCTCGCACTGGGAAACCGGCGTCGATTGCACCCTGCGCGCCCCGGCGTCCAGCCTGCTGAAACTGGCCCTGAGCAAAGACAAGACCGCGGTGCTGCACGCCCCGGAAGTCGAGCTTGATGGCGACAGCGGCGTGCTGCTGGAGCTGGCCGGCGTGTTGCAGGACCTTGAGCTGGACTGGGAGTACGAACTCTCGCGCTGGCTCGGCCCGGTCGCCACGCAACTGGTTGGCGGTCATCTGCGCAGCCGCGCGCGCTGGTACCAACAAGGATTTGCCAGCCTCAACCAGAACCTCGCCGAGTACCTCGCCGAAGAATCGCGCACCCTCGTCGGGCAGCGCGAAGCCGAAGCGCGGTTCAGCGAACTGGACCGGATCAAACTTGATCTGGAACGTCTCGAGGCGCGCTTCGAGCGCCTTTCCCGATCCCTCGACCCAAGCGATAACGCATGAAGCTGCTCGCCGTCCGCCGTCTGCTGCGCATCCAGTCCGTCGTGATCCGCTACCGCCTCGATGACCTGCTGTTCGATCTGCCGCTGCCCTGGTTTCTCCTGGCGCTGCGTTATGTGCTGCCGTGGCGCTGGTTCCCGCGCAAGACGCTGGAGCTGAGCCGAGGCGCGCGATTGCGTCTGGCGTTGCAGGATCTGGGGCCGATTTTCATCAAGTTCGGGCAGATCCTCTCGACCCGTCGCGACCTGTTGCCCGAAGACATCGCCGATGAGCTGATGCTGCTGCAGGATCGCGTGCCGCCGTTCGACTCGCAGCTGTCGATCAAGCTGATCGAAGAACAGCTTGGCAAGAAGATCAGCGAAGTGTTCAGCCGTTTCGACGTCGAGCCGCTGGCCTCGGCCTCGGTGGCGCAGGTACATGCCGCGCAGCTGAAAACCGGCGAAGAAGTGGTGGTCAAGGTGATCCGCCCGGGCTTGAAGCCAATCATCGCGCAGGATCTGGCGTGGCTGTTCATCCTCGCTCGCGCGGCTGAAAAACTCTCGGCCGACGCGCGTCTGTTGCACCCGGTGGACGTGGTGCAGGACTACGAAAAAACCATCTACGACGAACTCGACCTGCTGCGCGAGGCCGCCAACGCCAGCCAGTTGAAGCGCAACTTCGAAGGTTCGCCGCTGCTCTACGTGCCGCAAGTCTATTGGGACTGGTGCCGGCCGAAAGTGCTGGTGATGGAGCGCATCTACGGCATTCAGGTGACGGATCTGGCAACCCTCGCCGATCAGCGTACCGACATGAAAATGCTCGCCGAGCGCGGCGTCGAGATCTTCTTCACCCAGGTGTTCCGCGACAGTTTCTTCCACGCCGACATGCACCCGGGCAACATTTTCGTCAGCACGGTTAACCCGTGGAGCCCGCAATACATCGCGATCGACTGCGGGATCGTCGGCAGCCTGACCCCGGAAGACCAGGATTATCTGGCACGCAACCTGTTCGCCTTCTTCAAACGCGACTACCGCCGCGTGTCGCAGTTGCACATTGATTCGGGCTGGGTGCCGGCAGAAACCAAGCTCAACGAATTCGAAGCGGCGATCCGTACCGTGTGCGAACCGATCTTCGAAAAACCGTTAAAAGATATTTCATTCGGCCAGGTGCTGATGCGCCTGTTCCAGACGGCGCGGCGCTTCAACATGGAAGTGCAGCCGCAGTTGGTTTTGCTGCAAAAGACCTTGCTGAACATCGAAGGCCTCGGCCGTCAGCTCTACCCGGATCTGGATCTGTGGAACACCGCGCAGCCGTTCCTTGAGCGCTGGATGCGCGAGCGCGTCAGCCCGAAAGCCTTGCTCGGCAACGTGCAGAGCCAGTTCGAACAACTGCCGCACCTGGCCAACATGGCGCGCGATCTGCTCGAGCGCATGTCCCAACCACATGCCTACGACCCGCCGCCGCCGTGGCACAAACGCAAGGACGACTGGTTCCTGCGCCTGCTCGGTTGTGCCCATCTGGCGGGCGGGGTGATTCTCGCCATTGGTGGTCCGCTGCACGAACTGGGGCATTGGCCTGCGGGAATCATGGTGGCCGTCGGTTTGTATCTGGTCGTTCGCCGATAGCACGAATCAGCTGCAAGTTATAAGCTGCGAGCTGCAAGCCTGACGATACTGAAACACCGCAATCTGCTTTTACTTGCAGCTTGAAGCTCAAAGCTTGTAGCTGCGTTTCGGGAATTGAAGATGAAAAACTGGCTGGACGAGATCAAATGGGACGCTGATGGCCTGGTGCCGGCGATTGCCCAGGATCACAAGACCGGACGCGTGCTGATGATGGCCTGGATGAACCGCGAAGCGCTCGAGCTGACTGCCGCGGAAAACCGTGCAATCTACTGGTCACGTTCCCGTGGCAAGCTGTGGCGCAAGGGCGAAGAGTCCGGCCACGTACAGACCCTGCATGAAATGCGTCTGGACTGTGACGCCGACGTGATCATCCTGATGGTCGAACAGATCGGCGACATCGCTTGCCATACCGGCCGTCAAAGCTGCTTTTACCGCGTCTTCGAAAACGGCGACTGGAAAACGGTCGACCCGGTGCTGAAAGACCCGCACGCAATCTATTCCGCAGGACACAAACATGAGTGACACTCTGACGCGCCTCGCTCAGGTACTGGAAGAGCGCAAAGGCGCAGCGGCTGACAGCTCGTATGTGGCCAGCCTGTATCACAAGGGCCTGAACAAGATTCTGGAGAAAGTCGGCGAAGAGTCGGTCGAAACCATTATTGCCGCCAAGGACGCCGCTATCAGTGGCGACTGCAGCGATGTGATCTACGAGACCGCCGACCTGTGGTTCCACAGCATGGTCATGCTCGCCCAACTGGGGCAGCATCCGCAGGCCGTGCTCGATGAGCTGGATCGCCGCTTCGGTCTGTCCGGACACGTCGAGAAAGCCTCGCGTCCGTCCGCCTGAACAATTTTTAGAGAGGAACAGCAACATGGGCATTTTTGACTGGAAACACTGGATCGTCATTCTGGTTGTCGTGGTGCTGGTGTTCGGCACCAAGAAACTGAAAAACCTCGGCACCGACGTCGGCGAGTCGATCAAGGGCTTTCGCAAAGCCATGAACGACGACGAGAAGCCAAACGTCGATCCGACCGTGACGCCTGCGCAACCGGTACCACCGGTACAGCCGCAAGCCACTGCTCAGGCCAACCCGCCGCACACCATCGACGTGCAGGCGCAGAAAGTCGAAGAGCCGATCCGCAAAGACGTGTGAGCACTGACTAATGTTTGGTATCAGCTTCTCTGAACTGCTGCTCGTCGGCCTCGTCGCCCTGCTGGTGCTGGGCCCCGAGCGTCTGCCGGGTGCTGCGCGCACCGCCGGCCTGTGGGTCGGCCGGCTGAAACGCAGCTTCAACGCGATCAAACAGGAAGTTGAACGTGAAATCGGTGCCGACGAGATTCGTCGGCAACTGCACAACGAACATATTCTGTCGCTGGAGCAGGAGGCGCGGAAGATTTTCAATCCGGTTCAGCAAGAGCCGACGCCGGTTGAACACGTGGGCCAGCAGACGATTCATGCGCCTGCCGCAGTTGTTCCGGCGACACCTGCACCCGTTGTAGCGCCGACAACGCCTGCACCCTCTGCCGCAGAACATTCGGTTGAACACATTGCTCCAAGCGCCGCGCCAACCGCGCCGGCCCCTCACGACACTACTTTGCCGCCGCGAGCCCCATGAGCGATCTCCCCGAAAACGACCAGCACATGCCGCTGGTATCGCACCTCACCGAGTTGCGCACCCGCCTGCTGCGTTGCGTGGCGGCGATCTTTATCATCTTCGCCGGGCTGTTCGCGTTCACCCAGCAGATCTACACCTTCGTCTCGACGCCGCTGCGCCAGTACTTGCCGGTCGGCGCGACGATGATCGCCACCGACGTGTCGTCGCCGTTCCTGACGCCACTGAAGCTGACGATGATGGTCTCGCTGTTCCTGGCGATCCCGGTGATCCTGCATCAGATCTGGGGCTTTATTGCGCCGGGCCTCTACAAGCATGAAAAGCGCATTGCGGTGCCGCTTCTGGTGTCCAGCATCATGCTGTTCTACACCGGCATGGCGTTCGCCTATTACTTCGTGTTCCCGCTGATCTTCAAGTTCTTCGCTGCAGCCACCCCCGCCGGCGTGGAAATGATGACCGACATCGCCAGCTATCTCGATTTCGTCATGACGCTGTTCTTTGCGTTCGGCGTGGCGTTCGAAATCCCGGTAGCCGTGGTGCTGCTGGTGTGGATCGGCGTGGTCGACGTCGCCTACCTGAGGAAGATCCGCCCGTACGTGATCATCGGCTGCTTCGTGGTCGGCATGATCCTGACGCCGCCGGACATCTTCTCGCAGACCCTGCTGGCCGTGCCGATGTGGATGCTGTTTGAGATCGGCATCCTGTTCGGTGGCCTGATCAGCAAACGCGAACGCCCGGACGAAACCCCGGCCGACGATCACAACGACCAGCCGCCAGCGACCCAGGCATGAACCTGCTGCTACTCGAAGAGGCCGACTTCATTGCGGCTGACCGTGTGGTGCTGCGCGATCGACGCCTGACGCATATGCAGGAAGTCCATCGTTCGGAAGTCGGTGACAGCCTGCGCGTCGGGCGGATCAATGGGCTGATGGGTTCGGCTGAGCTGTTGCGGCTGGAGGCGGGTGAAGCGGAGCTGCGCGTCACCCTCGATCAGCCGCCACCGGCCAAGTTGCCACTGACATTGGTGCTGGCCCTGCCGCGCCCGAAGATGTTGCGACGAGTGTTCCAGACCGTGGCGACCATGGGCGTGTCGAAGGTGATTCTGGTCAATAGCTACCGCGTCGAGAAAAGCTTCTGGCAGACGCCGTTTCTTGAGCCGCAGGCGATCCGTGAGCAACTGATCCTCGGCCTCGAGCAGGCTCGCGACACGGTGCTGCCAGAGATCGTCATCGAAAAGCGCTTCAAGCCTTTTGTCGAAGATCGACTGCCGGCGATCAGCGAAGGCACTCTCGGCCTGGTTGGTCATCCGGGCAACTATCCGCCGTGCCCTCGCGCCTTGAGCGAACCGGTAACCCTGGCCATTGGCCCCGAGGGTGGCTGGATTCCCTACGAAATCGATTTGCTGGCCAAATCCGGCCTGCAACCGGTGCAACTCGGCGACCGTATCCTGCGCGTCGAAACCGCCGTGACCGCCCTCCTCGCGCGCCTCTTCTAAGCGCAACACCGATCCCCTGTAGGAGCTGCCGCAGGCTGCGATCTTTTGATGTTGTTTTTAGAAGCAAGATCAAAAGATCGCAGCCTTCGGCAGCTCCTACATTGATCCCGTGCAGGGCCGGCGGATAAATGGTGTTACAGAATGCCATCACCCAGCCGATACAGCTCCCATAAGTCCAATTAGTGGTCGAGGGAGTCGTCGCATGTACCGTTGGTTAGCCGAGAGTCTTGGAAACGTCAGCGTCAAACGCAAACTGGGCATCGGTTTCGGCCTGGTGCTGTTGCTGACGTTGTTGATCACCTTCACCGGCTGGACCGGCATGAATGGCATCATCAGCCGTGGCGACAAGCTCGGCTTCATCTCCAGCCTCAATGAGCTGACCAAGGACTTGCGCATTGCGCGGTTCGAATATGACTCCCGCCGTGGCGAACAGGGCCCGGGCGCGGTCAACGAGTTGCTGAATAAACTCGACAGCGGCCTGCAAACCGCCCGCAGCCTGATCGAGCAGCCGTCCGACGCCGCCATGGTCGATCAGCAACTGGCCGCCGTCGCCGAGTACAAACGCGCCTTTGCCGACATGACTCAAGCTACCGTGCAGCGCGAAGATGCCCGCAGCAAACTCGGCGCCAGCGCCGACAACGCTGTAGCCAAAGTCTCCGAAGTCGAAAAATCCATGCTGCAAGGTGACAGCGTCGCGCAATACGACAGCGTGATCGAGCTGAGCAAACTGCTGCAACAGGCGCGCTACCAAGTGCGCGGCTACACCTACAGCGGCAAGGCCGAAGCCGAACAGCCAGCGCTGGCCGCCATCGACAACGCCCTGAAAAACCTCGAAAGCCTGCCGTCGAAACTGCCGGAGCAACACATCGCCAACCTGCAACAGGCCACCGACTCGATCAAAGCCTATCGCGCGGCGGTCGCGCAGTTCCGCGACTCGCAGGTCACCAATGCCAAGTCGCTCGCGCGCATGTCCGCTCAGGGCGACATCCTGATCGATCTCAGCAAGAAGCTGACGGCTTCGCAAACTATCGTGCGCGACACCGATGCCGCCCACGCCAAGAACATGCTTTTGATCGCCACCCTGCTGGCCTTGGCCTTCGGCTTGCTCGCTGCCTGGGCGATCACCCGACAGATCATCATCCCCCTGAACCAGACCCTGAAAGTCGCCGAACGCGTAGCTGCCGGCGACCTGACCCACAACCTGGTCTCCCTGCGCCGTGACGAACTTGGTCAGTTGCAACGCTCGATGCAGAGCATGACCCAAGGCCTGCGTGAGCTGATCGGCGGGATCAGCGAGGGCGTGACCCAGATCGCCAGCGCCGCCGAGGAATTGTCAGCGGTGACCGAGCAGACCAGCGCCGGCGTCAACAATCAGAAGATCGAGACCGATCAGGTCGCCACCGCCATGAACGAAATGGCCGCCACCGTGCAGGAAGTCGCGCGTAACGCTGAAGAAGCTTCCGAAGCTGCCGTGGCTGCCGACCAGCAGGCCCGTGAGGGCGACAAGGTTGTCGGTGAAGCCATCGCGCAGATTGAGCGTCTGGCCGTTGAAGTCGGCCACTCGACCGAAGCCATGGGCGAACTCAAGCGCGAAAGCGACAAGATCGGCAGCGTGCTCGACGTGATCAAATCCGTGGCTCAGCAAACCAACCTGCTGGCACTCAACGCGGCCATCGAAGCGGCGCGTGCTGGTGAAGCCGGACGTGGTTTCGCAGTGGTCGCCGATGAAGTGCGCAGCCTCGCGCAGCGCACACAGAAGTCCACCGAAGAGATCGAAGAGCTGATCGTCGGCCTGCAAAACGGCACCCAGCAGGTGGCGACGATCATGGACAACAGCCGCACCCTCACCGACAGCAGCGTCGAGCTGACCCGTCGTGCTGGCGGCTCGCTGGAAAGCATCACGCGCACCGTGTCGGCGATTCAGGCGATGAACCAGCAGATTGCTGCGGCGGCTGAACAGCAGAGTGCGGTGGCCGAAGAGATCAACCGTAGCGTGCTGAACGTACGCGATGTGTCGGATCAGACATCGGCGGCAAGTGAAGAGACAGCGGCGTCCAGCGTTGAGCTGGCGCGGTTGGGGACGCATCTGCAGATGCTGGTCGGGCGATTCAAGGTTTGAGGTGATTCATCCACCTCGGTTCGCTGTGGACCGAGGTGATGCTATCGCGAGCAGGCTCACTCCTACAGGTTTTGCGGTGTTCACACCTTTTTTGCAACAACACAAAACCACTGTAGGAGTGAGCCTGCTCGCGATTAGCGGCCCCCAAGGCCGCCGCTTTTAGAGGACCTGACGCAAGAAGGCCTGAGCCCGCGGATCCTTCGGCGCATCAAAGAACTCCGCCGGTGACGCATCCTCCAGCAATTTCCCGTGATCGAAGAACAACACCCGATCCGCCACTTCCCGGGCAAAACCCATTTCGTGGGTGACGCAGACCATGGTCATGCCTTCCACGGCCAGGTTTTTCATCACATCCAGCACTTCGCCGACCATTTCCGGGTCGAGGGCCGATGTCGGCTCATCGAACAACATCACCTTCGGCTCCATCGCCAGCGCCCGGGCAATCGCCACGCGCTGCTGCTGACCGCCGGACAGGCGTGACGGAAACTCGTTGGCCTTCTGCGCGATACCGACCTTTTCCAGCAACGCCATAGCCTTGGCTTCGCGCTCTTTCTTGCCGCGCTTGCGCACGACTTTCTGCGCCAGACAAAGGTTTTCCAGCACGGTCATGTGCGGGAACAGGTTGAAATGCTGGAACACCATGCCGACTTCGCGGCGGTAGGCGTTGACGTCGGTTTTCGGGTCGGCCAGTTGCAGACCGTCGATGCTCACCGAGCCGGAATCGAACTCTTCCAGGCCATTGAGACAACGCAGGAAGGTCGACTTGCCGGAACCGGACGGGCCGATCACCACCAGCACTTCGCCCTTGGCAACATTGGTGCTGACGTTATCCACCGCGCGCACCACTTGGCCGCGGGTGTCGAAGACTTTTACCAGATCGCGGACTTCAATCACTTTGCGCGAGCCTCCGCTCGAGCCGGCTGGCGATTTTCGACAGCGGCAGGTTGATCAACAGGTACAGACCGGCAACACAGAACAGAATCTCGAACGGCGAGAACGACGTGGTGATCACTTCACGACCGCTTTTCAGCAGCTCGGTGATGGCGATCACCGACACCAGTGAGGTGTCCTTGACCAGACTGATGAATTGCCCGGCCAGCGGCGGCAGCACGCGTTTGAACGCTTGCGGCAACACGACGTGGCGCATCGACTGACCTGAGCTCAGACCGAGCGAACGCGCTGCTTCATTCTGGCCCCGGGCAATCGACTGCACGCCGGAACGGATGATCTCGGCCACGTAGGCCCCGGTAAACAGCGACAACGCGGCGATCCCGGCGAACTCCCGGGACAGGTTCATCACCGTGCCGATGAAGAAGTAGAAAATGAAAATCTGCACCAGCAGCGGCGTACCGCGCACCAGTTCGACGTAGATGCTCGACAGGTCGCGCAGCGTCGGGTTGCTCGACAAGCGGCACAACCCGGTGACCAGACCGATCACCAACCCCAGAATGCCGGACACCACCGACAGCCAAAGCGTGGTCCACAGCCCCCATAACAGCGGCCCTGCCGCCCAATGCCGAGTAACACCCACGACGTCGCCTTCAGCCACATCGTCGCCCTGAGCGAATTGCAGGCTGTTCTCGTCGACAGTCAGGTGCTGCTCGTCACCGGCGTCGTTGCGCAGAGTGACGTCGGCGCTGCTGCCTTTGCGCACCAGTTCAGTGACGGTGGAAATGTCCGCGGCGCGCTGGGTTTCTTCGGCCTGATAGGCGAAGTACTGCGGCACACGGTTCCAGCGCCATTCGTAGGACATCAGCGACGTGGCGTAATACAACGCACCCGCCAGACCGATCAGCACCAGCACGGTGAGGACGTGCCAGGGCCATTGGGCTTTTTTATGTTTCATTGGATTTGCAGGTTCCGGATTCTGTATCGCCTTGGAGGCCCTCATCGCGAGCAGGCTCACTCCTACATTGGAATGCGTTCCCCTGTAGGAGTGAGGCTGCTCGCGATCGAGGCGACGCGGTCTATCTGACCGGGCTTATTCCATGTCCTTGAGCCACTCGGTGCTCTTGAACCACTTGTCATGGATGCGATCGTAGGTGCCGTCTTCGTGGATCTGGTGCAGGAAGTTGTTGATGAAGTTGAGGCTGTCGTAATCGCCCTTCTTCAGACCGAAGGCCAACGGCTCGTAGGTGAACGGCTTGTCGAGGAACACCAGTTTGCCGGCACCCACTTTGGTCACTGCCACGACGTTGTACGGCGCGTCGTAGATGAAGGCGTCGGCCTTGCCGTTGACCACGTCGAGTACGGCTTCCTGTTCGTTGTCGTAGCCGTGGTACTTGGCTTTGGAGATCAGCTTCTTGGCAACCATTTCGCCAGTGGTGCCGAGCTTGGAGGTGATGCGGTAGTCGGCGGTGTTCAGGTCTTTATAGGACTTGATGGTGCCTTCCAGCTCCTTGCGAATCAGCAGGGTCTGGCCAACCACGATGAACGGGTCGCTGAAGTTCAGGCGCAGGTTGCGTTCCTGAGTCAGGGTCATGCCGCTGCCGATCATGTCGAACTTGTCGGTCATCAGCGCCGGGATGATGCCGTCGTAACCGGTGGAGACCAGTTCCAGTTTGACGCCCATGGCCTTGGTCATGGCTTTGAGGATATCGACTTCGAAGCCGATGATTTCACCGCGTTTGTTGGTCATCTCGAACGGCATGTAGGTCGGATCCATGCCGACTTTCAAGGTGCCGCGTTTGACCGCGTCATCGATTGCGCCCGCGTGTGCCGCATTGACTGCAACCAGTGCCGTGACGCCGACCAGCAGCATCGACAGATACTTCTTCATCTTCAAGTCCCCAAAACCATTGCGTTTGCGGCGCGAAAACCAACAGTGACGGGCAAAAAAGCCCGGGCGCGCCAATTCGGGGACGGATGCTAACGCACTCGTTCTTTTGCACAAGGGTTTATGGGTGATTTGTTTGACAATCAAGGGCAGCCATAAAAAAACCCCGCTGAATCAGCGGGGTTCTTTCATCAAGCCGGTTGAGCCTGCATGCTCAGCGGTCGCAGCGGCAGCAACGGCGCATGCGGATCGGCTTTCACCGATGCCCGCCATGCGTCCAGCCACTCGGCGTGACCTTCGGCCCAGACCTGCTCGTGCAGGCGGGCCAGAGCAACCGGGTCGCTCAGCAGTTGCAGGCGATCATGGTTGTTCAGCCCGGCAGGACCGACCTTGATCGCATGACGCACACGCTCCTGACGCAGCCACTCAATCGGCTCGGCCTGACCGTGACGGGAGGTCGCCAGCGAGCACGCCAAGGCGTTCTGCTGCGGATCGACCACGGCGCGGACGAAGCCGTCGTTCAGTGCGTGCCAGCGGTTTTCGTGGGTGTACTGATCGGTGGCCAGCAACGCCTGTGGCGGATTGTATTCCTCAGGGATGAGGAACAGGCTCTCGTCACGGGACTTGAGGCCCAGACCGACACGGCTGGAAATCACCGACACCGGGATCGACAGCATCAGCGACCCGACGATCGGCACCAGCCACCACAGGAAGCTCGGGTTCAGCCAGATCACCAGCAGTGCCCAGAAGAAGCCCAACAGGGTCTGCGGGCCGTGGCGTTTGACCGCCTCGCTCCATGGCGTGGAGTCGTCGTCACGCTGCGGCGAGTTCCAGGTCGCGGCCCAACCGAGGAACGCGGCCAGAACGAAACGGGTGTGGAAAATCATCCGCACCGGCGCCAGCAGCATGGAGAACAACATCTCCAGCAGCATCGACAGGGTCACCTTGAACTTGCCACCGAACTCTTTCGCGCCCTTGGCCCAGATCAGGATGATGCTCAACAGTTTCGGCAAGAACAGCAGCACGATGGTTGTCGAGAACAGCGCGATCGCCTTCTCCGGATGCCATTGTGGCCACAGAGGATAGAGCTGACGCGGTTCAAGAAAATACTGCGGCTCCATCAAGGTGTTCACCGCCAGCAGCGCAGTCGACAACACCAGGAAGAAGAACCACAACGGCGCCGACAGGTATGACATCACGCCGGTGAGGAACACCGCGCGGTGCACCGGGTGCATGCCTTTGACCAGGAACAGACGGAAGTTCATCAGGTTGCCGTGGCACCAGCGACGGTCACGCTTGAGTTCGTCGAGCAGGTTGGGCGGCAACTCTTCGTAACTGCCCGGCAAGTCGTAGGCAATCCACACCCCCCAACCGGCACGACGCATCAGCGCGGCTTCAACGAAGTCGTGAGACAGGATCGCACCAGAGAACGCGCCTTTACCCGGCAACGGCGCCAAGGCGCAGTGGTCGATAAACGGCTTCATGCGGATGATCGCGTTGTGACCCCAGTAGTGGGATTCACCCAACTGCCAGAAGTGCAGACCGGCAGTAAACAGCGGGCCGTACACGCGGGTCGCGAACTGCTGCATGCGCGCATACAGAGTGTCCATGCCCGACGCACGCGGCGCGGTCTGGATGATCCCGGCGTCCGGCGTGGCTTCCATCAAGCGCACCAGACTGGTCAGACACTCGCCGCTCATGACCGAGTCAGCGTCGAGGACGACCATGTACTTGTAGTCACCGCCCCAACGACGGCAGAAGTCGTCGAGGTTGCCGCTCTTGCGTTTCACACGGCGACGACGGCGACGGTAGAAGATCTTGCCGAAGCCTTTGGCTTCGCGGCAGACGTCCAGCCAGGCCTGTTGTTCGGCCACGCAGATGTCGGAGTCGTTACTGTCGCTGAGCACGAAGAAGTCGAATCGATCCAGATCACCGGTAGCGGCGACCGATTCGAAGGTTGCACGCAAACCGGCGAATACACGCGGCACGTCTTCGTTGCAGATCGGCATTACCAGTGCGGTACGCGCTTCTTTGGCAATCGGCTCGTTGCCGGCACTTTTACCGGAGATGCGGTATTTATCGTGACCGGTGAGCAACTCGAGGAAGCCCATCAGCGCGGTCCAGAAACCGGCCGACACCCAGCAGAACAGAATCCCGAACAGAATCAGGATGCTGGTTTGCAGCGCATACGGCAGCACTTGCGTGGCGGTTTGCAGCAGTGGCTGATGCAGGACTTCGTCCAGATCAACGAACGACCAGCCCTGGTACGGCATGATGCCTTTCATGTACCAGCCGGCAACGATGGTCTGACCGAGCATCAGCACCAGCAAGATGTAGCGACGGATCGAACCGACCGTGCGCCAGCGCGCCGCCGGCAGGACGTTCTCGTCCTTGGGCGGTTGTGGCGGGTTGGTGCGGCCAGTCATGCGGCGCCAGCCGCGCACCAGAATATTGGTGCGCCACGGCTCCGGCACGACTTTGGTCCGACGGATCGGCGGCGTTGCCTTGAGGCTGACCCGACCGCTGGCATCGAGCACCAGCATTTCCGCTTCTTCAAGCTCTTCAGCGGTGCTCAGTGTCAGGCGCTTGCCCACCGAAGCCTGGGCGGCTTCGGCAGGGGCGTCGAAAGTCGAGGACGATAGGCGTTCATGCAGCTCGCTGAACGACTGGCAGCCCGCGAGTTCCGCGCGCTGCTCGTCGGTCATCGGCAGATGCGCCAGATACTCGGACAGAGTCTCTGGCTGTACTTGAGAGTTACTCATCGGCAGGCAACTGATAGCTCCAGGTCTCGGTCAGGACTTCTTCAGTCGGTGCCGATTCCGGTGTGGCTGTGGCCGCGTCCGCAGCGACTGGCTGCTTGGCGTCTTTGTTGGCCTTGTCCTTGGCATCTGCGGCTGGCTTGGCTTCAGCCTGTTTGGCCTCGGCTGCCTTGGCTTCCTTGTCGAGTTTCTCTTGTTGCTTGGCGGCAACCTTGTCGGCCTTGGCAACGGACGAGTTGGACGCCGGCACCGAAGACTTGGCCAGATCCGCCGTAACGATTGGCTGCACCAGAGCGGCACGCATCTCGGTCGCTTTGCTCGCGTCCTTGATCTTCATGCGCAGGGTCAAACGCCAGCCCTTGGTTTCAGGGTTGTAACGCACGCTGTTCTCGACCAGCTCGGCATTGTCGCCAACGCTGACCTGGCTGCGAACGTCTGCATCCGGGGCCAGAGCCGCCAGCGATGGACCTTCGAAGTCGACCAGATAAGCAACGCTGCCATCCGGCTGACGGATCAGGTTCGATTGCTTGACGTCACCGGTGGAGCGCAGAGTCTGCGCAACCCAGGCGCTGTCCGGCGCGTGAATCGCCGCTTCGTCCATGGTCCAGTGCATGCGATAGGCGAAGTCGAGTGGCTGACCTGGCTCCGGCAATTTTTCCGGGCTCCAGAACGCAACGATGTTGTCGTTGGTTTCGTCGGCGGTTGGAATCTCGACCAGATCGACGGTGCCTTTGCCCCAGTCGCCCTTCGGCTCGATCCAGGCGCTTGGGCGCTTGTCGTAGCGGTCGTCGAGGTCTTCGTAGTGGCTGAAATCACGGCCACGTTGCAGCAGACCGAAACCACGCAGGTTCTCGACGCTGAAGTTGCTCACGGCGAGGTGTTTCGGGTTGTTCAGCGGACGCCAGATCCACTCGCCATTGCCGGCATGGATCGACAGACCGCTGGAGTCGTGCAGTTCACGACGGTAGTTGAGGACTTTCGACGGCTGGTTGGCGCCGAACAGGAACATGCTGGTCAGCGGTGCGATGCCCAGTTTGCCAACCTTGTCACGCAGGAACATCTGCGCCTTGACGTCGACAACGGTGTCGCTGCCCGGGCGCAGGATCAGACGGTAGGCACCAGTAGCACGCGGCGAATCAAGCAGGGCGAAGATCACCAGATGCTTGTCGCCCGGCTTCGGCTGTTGAATCCAAAACTCGCGAAAACGCGGGAATTCTTCACCCGACGGCAGCGCGGTATCGATTGCCAGGCCGCGGGCCGACAGACCGTAGGTATGACCCTTGCCGACGACGCGGAAGTAGCTCGCGCCGAGCATGGTCATGATTTCGTCTTGCTTGTCGGCCTTGTTGATCGGGTACAGCACACGGAAACCGGCATAACCCAGTTGCTCGGTGGCTTTGGGATCAAACTTCAGGTCGCCAAAATCGAAGCGAGTCGGATCGTATTTGATCTCATCGACGCTGTTCGCGGTGATTTCGTTGATTTTCACCGGTGTATCGAAGTGCATACCCTGGTGATAGAAGGACAGCTTGAACGGCGTCTTCTTATCAGCCCACTCAGCCTTTTCGGTGAGGAAGCGGATTTTCTGATAGTCCGCGAACTTCATATCGCGGAATTCGTTCGGCAGGTTGCTGCGCGGGGCTTCGAACTTCTGCCCGGCCAACTCTTTGGCCTTGGCCGACACATCGTCAAGATTGAACGCCCAAAGCTGACCGGCGCTGAGCAGGCACAGGAGCGCCGAACCCGCTACCAGGGCACTTCGCATGCGTTTGGCAGACATTTTTGCTGCATTACAGGGACTAACAATCACGAGCAACCCTCGCCGAAAACAGATCAATAAACCAACGGCCAGCTATCTATATGCCAGGTTGGCGAGCATTGTTCCGACTCCGCTGGGGCAAAATGATTCCCCAATCGGATCCAGACAAGTCTCTACCTAAGTGAAAATGGACCAACGAACGCTGATCACCGTAGCGCGCGATTATCTAGTAGCCCGCATGACAACGCATCAGGGGTAACAAAGTATTTATCGCGAAAACGCCCTAAAAACGTCGAAATCTCCTAAAAAGGCGTTTCAAGTGTTGTCAGGTTTGTAACAAAAAGGTAACAGGGCCGTCGTTGACCAAATGCACCTGCATATCCGCGCCGAATCTACCTGATGCCACAGTGCCATGCATCTCTTTCGCTTTGCCTAATAGATAGTCGAATAATTCCTCGCCCAACGCCGGAGGGGCCGCGGTCGAGAAGCTCGGGCGCAACCCGCTTTTGGTGTCGGCAGCCAGGGTGAACTGAGAGACCAGCAGCAACCCACCGCCAACATCGGCGAGAGACAAATTCATCTTGCCCTCGTCGTCGCTGAATACCCGATAGTTAAGCAGCTTATGCAGAAGTTTGTCGGCGCTGGCGCGCGTGTCGTCGGGTTCTACCGCTACCAGCACCAGCAAACCTTGATCGACCGCGCCAACCACCTCGCCCGCCACTTCCACTCGCGCACCGCGTACCCGCTGTAAAAGCCCCTTCATGCTTCTTCGGGCGGCAGATCGAGCAGACGACGCGCCATGTTGCCCGCCGCGCGCACCAGTGCATCAGTAATGCCCGGTTCGGATGCGGCGTGGCCGGCGTCGCGGATCACCTGCAATTCGCTGTTCGGCCAGGCCTGGTGCAATTCCCAGGCGTTGTCGAGCGGGCAGATCACGTCGTAGCGACCGTGGATGATCACGCCCGGCAGATGAGCGATCTTGCCCATGTCACGAATCAACTGGTTCGGTTCAAGGAAGGCATTGTTGGTGAAATAGTGGCATTCGATCCGCGCAATCGACAGCGCACGCTGCGGCTCGGAAAAGCGATCGACCACCAGCGGGTTCGGCCGCAGCGTCGCGGTGCGCCCTTCCCAGGTCGACCAGGCCTTGGCTGCATGCATCTGGGCGATCTGGTCGTTACCGGTCAGGCGTTTGTGGAAAGCGCCGAGCAGGTCATCGCGCTCGTCCAGCGGGATCGGCGCGATGTAGTCCTGCCAGTAATCGGGGAACAGGCGGCTGGCGCCGGCCTGATAGAACCACTCGATTTCCTGCGGACGGCAAAGAAAGATCCCACGCAGGATCAGACCGTGTACACGCTCCGGATGGGTTTGCGCGTAGGCCAGCGCCAGGGTCGAACCCCACGAACCGCCGAACAGCACCCATTTGTCGATGCCCAAGTGCTTGCGGATGCGCTCAAGGTCGGCGACCAGATCCCAAGTGGTGTTGTTTTCGAGGCTGGCGTGCGGCGTGGAGCGTCCGCAACCACGCTGGTCGAAGGTGACAATGCGGTAAAGGTTCGGATCGAAATAGCGACGGCTCTGCGCGTCGCAACCGGCGCCCGGGCCACCATGGATGAACACGACCGGCAAGCCTTCCGGTGAGCCGCTTTCGTCGACGTACAGCGTATGGGTGTCATCGACAGCCAGATCGTGCCGGGCGTGAGGTTTGATCTGCGGAAACAAAGTCTGCATTGCGCGCTCCGTAAGGGGTCGAGGTCATCCCTGGGGGGACGTCTATTATTCTGCCGTTGGGCATCATAAACCCGATTTACGTCAATGAGCATGCCCGCGCGTAATCACAATTTTTCAGCGATGTCCCCTGTGGCGAGGGGATTTATCCCCGTCCGGCGGCGAAGCCGTCGTAAAACCGATATACGCGGTATGTCTGAGAAACTGTGGTGGCCGGTTTTAGGGCCGCTGCGCGACCCAACGGGGATAAATCCCCTCGCCACAGGGCTACCGTCATGCGTAGCGGGATTCGCCCCAGGCGAGGAAGCCCTGCAGCAATTCCTTGAGCACCACCCGCGTCGGCTCGGCCAGATCGGTGCGGTAGCGGAACGGTTCGAATTCTTCCATATAGGTGCACTGCCCCAACTCCAGCTGCACCGCGTGAATATTCTCGGCCGGGTTGCCGTAGTGACGGGTGATGTGGCCGCCCTTGAAGCGCCCGTTCAGCACGTGGCTGTAATCGCTGTGTCGCGCGCAGATCGCCTCCAGTTGCGTGGCCAACCGCGGATCGCAACTGGCGCCGTTGAAGGTGCCGAGGTTGAAGTCGGGCAACTTGCCGTCGAACAGATGCGGAATGATCGAGCGAATCGAGTGCGCATCAAACAGCAGCGCATAGCCGAACTCGGCCTTCAGCCGCGCCAGTTCTTGCTGCAAGGTGCGGTGATACGGCGTCCAGATTTGTTCCAGATACGTCGCGCGCTCTTCTTTCGACGGCTCCAGCCCTTCCTTGAACAACGGGATGCCATCGAACAACGTTGCCGGATACAGGCCGGTGGTCGCCCCGGCGTACAACGGTTTGTCGTCGGACGGCCGGTTCAGGTCGATGACGAAACGCGAGTATTCGGCAGCCAAAGTGCTGGCGCCCAGCTCCTCGGCAAAGTCGTACAGCTGCGGAATATGCCAGTCAGTGTCCGGCAGGCTTTTCGCGTCGCCGATCAGGCCGGCCTCGACCACCGGGGTCAGACGTAAGCCAGCATGCGGCATGCTGATCAGCAGCGGCACGCGACCTTTTTTGAAATTCAAAACCTTATCCACAACCGCTCTCCTACAGACTTGATTCAACGCCGTGACGCACGACGCGTTTGTCCAGATCGCCACCGAGCCAGTAAGCCAGATCCGCCGGGCGATCAATCTGCCACGCGACGAAATCCGCGACCTTGCCGACTTCCAGCGAGCCATGTGTGTCGGCCATGCCCAGCGCTTGCGCGGCATGAATAGTCGCGCCAGCCAAAGCCTCTTCCGGGGTCATGCGGAAACAGGTGCAGGCCATGTTCAGCATCAAACGCAGCGATAACGCAGGCGAGGTGCCCGGATTGAGGTCGCTGGCGATGGCGATTTTGACCTTGTGTTTGCGCAAGGCGTCCATCGGCGGCAACTGGGTTTCGCGCAGGAAGTAGAACGCACCCGGCAACAGCACCGCGACGGTGTCGGACGCGGCCATGGCGATGGCATCGGCTTCGTCCATGAACTCCAGGTGATCGGCGGACAACGCTTTATAGCGCGCGGCGAGGCTGGAGCCGTGCAGCGACGACAATTGCTCGGCGTGCAACTTCACCGGCAGACCGAGTGTTTGCGCGGCGATGAACACGCGCTCGACCTGCTCCGGCGAGAACGCCAGGTATTCGCAGAACGCATCCACGGCATCGACCAGGCGTTCGGCGGCTAGCGCAGGCAGCATGTCGGTGCAGATGTGATCGATGTAAGCGTCGGCGCGATCCTTGTATTCGGGCGGCAACGCGTGAGCGGCGAGGCAGGTACTGCGCACGCTGATCGGCAGCTCTTTGGCCAGACGACGGATGACCCGCAGGATCTTCCGTTCGTTGGCCAGATCGAGACCGTAGCCAGACTTCATCTCTACCGTGGTCACGCCGTCGCGCATGAGGCTTTTCAGGCGTTTGGCGGCGCTGGCGAACAGCTCGTCTTCCGACGCCTCGCGCGTGGCGCGCACGGTGCTGGCGATGCCGCCACCGGCCGCTGCGATTTCCGCGTAGCTGACGCCTTGCAGACGTTTCTCGAACTCGCCGCTGCGATTGCCGCCGAACACCGTGTGGGTGTGGCAGTCGATCAGGCCGGGGGTGACCCACGCGCCTTGCAGATCATTGACCGCTGGGTATTCGCCGGACGGCAATAGATTGCGCGGGCCGATCCACTCGATGAGCGCACCGGACGTCACGATGGCGGCATCCTCGATGATCGAGTAGACGCCTTGTGCCATGGTTGCGACGTGGCAGTGTTGCCAGAGGGTTTTCATCCCTTAGTCTCCACAGTATTCAAAATCGAATCGCCAGCAGGCTGGCTCCCACAGGGAAACGCATTCCAACTGTGAGAGCCAGCCTGCTGGCGATGAGTCCATCACAGGCTCGGCAGAACCTTCGCCGCAACCAGCTCGTTCAAACACCGCGAAGCCAACAACTCACTCGCAGCATTGATGTCCGGCGCAAAGAACCGGTCCTTCTCATAAAACGGCACTTCCTTGCGCAGAATGGCCCGAGCCTGTTCCAGCTTTGCCGAGGTCTTCAGACCATTACGCAAATCCAGCCCCTGCACCGCCGCCAGCCATTCCACCGCGAGAATCCCGCGAGTGTTCTCGGCCATTTCCCACAGGCGCTTGCCGGCCGCAGGTGCCATTGAAACGTGGTCTTCCTGGTTGGCCGAAGTCGGCAGGCTGTCCACCGAATGCGGGTGGGACAACGCCTTGTTCTCACTGGCCAGTGCGGCAGCGGTCACCTGAGCGATCATGAAACCGGAGTTCACGCCGCCATTGGCCACGAGAAACGGCGGCAGTTGCGACATGTGCTTGTCCATCATCAGCGAGATGCGGCGTTCGCTCAGCGAGCCGATTTCAGCGATAGCCAGGGCCATGTTGTCAGCGGCCATGGCCACGGGTTCGGCGTGGAAGTTACCGCCGGAAATCACATCGCCTTCAGCGGCAAACACCAGCGGATTATCGGAGACGGCGTTGGCTTCAACCGCCAGCACTTCAGCAGCCTGACGGAACTGGGTCAGACAGGCGCCCATGACTTGTGGCTGGCAGCGCAGGGAGTATGGATCCTGGACCTTGTCGCAATTCTGGTGCGAGTCGGAAACTTCGCTGCGCTCACCCAGCAAATCGCGGTAAGCAGCGGCCGCATCGATCTGGCCTTTCTGCCCGCGAGCCGCGTGGATGCGCGCATCGAACGGCGAGCGCGAACCGAGCACGGCTTCAACCGTCAGAGCGCCCAGTGCGATGGCGCCCGCGAACAAATCTTCGCCTTCAAACAAACCACGCAACGCAAAAGCAGTAGAAACCTGAGTGCCGTTGAGCAGCGCCAGACCTTCCTTAGCCGCCAGCGTCAGCGGCGTCAGGCCGGCGACTTTCAGCGCTTCGGTGGCTTCCATCCACTCGCCCTTGTAACGCGCCTTGCCTTCGCCCAGCAGCACCAGCGACATGTGCGCCAATGGAGCCAGATCGCCGGAAGCACCGACCGAACCTTTCAACGGAATGTGCGGATAAACCTCGGCATTGATCAGCGCAATCAGCGCATCGATCACAACGCGACGGATCCCGGAAAAACCACGGCTGAGGCTGTTGACCTTGAGCACCATCACCAGCCGCACCAGCGCATCGCTGATCGGCGCGCCGACGCCGGCAGCGTGGGACAACACCAGCGAGCGCTGGAGGTTTTCCAGGTCTTCGCTGGCGATGCGGGTCGAGGCCAGCAGGCCGAAACCGGTGTTGATGCCGTAGGCGGTGCGGTTTTCGGCGAGGATCTGCTCGACACAGGCGACGCTGGCTTCGATCTGCTGTGATGCGCTGTCGTCGAGGGTCAGCTTGACCGGGTTCTGATACACGTCACGCAGTTGGGCCAGGCTCAGTTGGCCGGGAATCAGGTTCAGCGCAGTCATTTTGTGCTCCTTTTGAGAGTTTATTGTTAACTCGCCAGACGCTCCGGAGATGTCCGTTGTCCGTCGCGTCTGCCCTTTTGGGGAGCCGCGCCTTGGCACGCTGGCGTAGGTAGATTTTCAGTGCAGATTCGGTAGTACGTTGTGCAGCAAATTCGAGTCTTTCAGAACGCTTGCAGCGGCAGCGATATCCGGCGCCAGCCAGCGATCCTGATCATAAGCCGGGACCTTTTCGCGCAGCAGTCGCCACGCAACATCGGTGCCCGCGCCGAAACGCTGTTCCTTGAGGAATTCAAACGCCTGCGCCGCCAGCAGATATTCGATGGCGAGGATTTGCGTGCAGTTTTCCAGGGCGCGATGCAGCTTGAGTGCGGCGTTGGTGCCCATGCTCAAGTGGTCTTCCTGCAAACCCGAAGTGATGTAGTTGTCGAGCACAGCCGGTTGTGCCAATTGGCGGTTTTCCGCACACAGTGACGCGGCGACGTATTGCACGATCATCATCCCGGAGTTCACCCCCGGATTGGCCACCAGAAATGCCGGCAGACCGCTGACGTGCGGATTCACCAGGCGATCGAGACGACGCTCGGCAATCGAGCCGATTTCAGCCATGGCAATTGCCAGCAAATCTGCCGCCATTGCTACTGATTGACCGTGTGGATTGGCTTGCGACATGACGCGGAATTCGTCCGGTGTGCCCAGCAGCAGCGGGTTGTCGGTGCAGCCGTTGAGCTCGGTTTCGATCTGTTTGATCGCGTGCTCCAGTTGATCGCGCGCGGCGCCGTGCACCTGCGGAATCGAACGGATGCTCAGCGCGTCCTGAGTGCGAATGCCTTTGCTCGATGCGATCACTTCACTGCCGTCGAGCAATGCACGCAGATTGACGCCAACCTGCTGCATCCCCGGATGCGGTTTCAGCGCGATGATTTCGGCATCGAACGCGGCGATCTGCCCGCGCTGCGCTTCGAAACTCATGGCGCCGATCACGTCGGCCCATTGCAGCAGACGGGTGGCGTCGGCGATGGCCAGGCAGCTGAGGCCGGTCATGCACGGCGTGCCGTTGACCAGACACAAACCGTCCTTCGCGCCGAGTTGCACCGGTTGCAGGCCCTCCTCGGCCAGCGCTTGTTGAGCAGAGGTGATTTGCCCGCGATAGCTGACATTACCAACGCCCAGCAGTGCAATGCCGATGTGCGCCATGTGGGTCAGATAACCCACCGAGCCTTGCGACGGCACCTGCGGCGTGATGCCGCGATTGAGCAGCGCCAGCAGCCCTTCGACCACCCGGCGATGGATGCCGGATTTGCCGTGGCTGTAGTTGTGAATCGCGGCGCAGATGATCGCGCGCGTTTGTTCGTCGGCCAAAACCGGGCCGACGCCGCAGGCATGGCTGAGCAGGGTGTTACGCGACAACTGGCTGAGCTGTTCGTCTTTCAGCGAGACGTTGGACAACCCGCCCAGGCCGGTGTTGACGCCATAAGCACGCTCGCCGCTGGCGACGATGCGCTGGACGATGCCTTGCGCGTTTTCGATGCGCGCCCACGTGTCGCTCGACAGCTCGAGTGGCGCGCCGTGACGGGCAACGGCGACTACGTCTTGCCAGCGCAGATGGGCGCCGGTGATCACGATTTTTTCAGCCTGGGACATCTGAAGCCTCATACCAATTTTGTTGACTATAGAAACCCTGTGGCGAGGGGATTTATCCCCGATGGGTGGCGAAGCCGCCCCAAAATCGTCCGAAGAGGTCTGTCTGACAGACCGCATTGGTTGAATTTACGACTGCTACGCAGCCGATCGGGGATAAATCCCCTCGCCACAGGGGCAGTCCAGATTCAGACAACCGCAGCCCGCCGCTGCACGAACCGGTCGACATACTCATCCGCCGGCGAATGCAGGATCTCGCGTGGCGTACCGACCTGAATCAGCTTGCCGTCCTTGAGAATCGCAATGCGATTGCCGATACGCACCGCCTCGTCGAGGTCGTGGGTGATGAAGACGATGGTCTTGTGCAGGGTCTTTTGCAGCTCCAGCAACTGGTCCTGCATCTCGGCGCGGATCAGCGGATCCAGCGCACTGAACGCTTCGTCCATCAGGATGATGTCAGTGTCCGCCGCCAAGGCGCGGGCCAGGCCCACACGCTGACGCATGCCGCCGGAGAGCTGGTGCGGGTATTTGTTTTCGTAGCCCTTGAGGCCCACGGTGTTGATCCAGTGCAACGCCCGCTCGGCGCACAGTTGCTTGCTCTCGCCGCGCACTTTGAGGCCGTAGGCGACGTTGTCGAGCACGGTCTTGTGCGGCAGCAGGCCGAAGCTCTGGAAGACCATGCTGATCTTGTGCCGGCGAAATTCGCGCAGGGCTTGCATGTCGTATTGCAGGATGTCCACGCCGTCCACCAGGATCGCGCCGCTGGTCGGGTCGATCAGGCGATTGAAGTGGCGCACCAGCGTCGACTTGCCGGAACCGGACAGGCCCATGATCACGAAAATCTCGCCGGTGCCGATGCTCAGCGACAGGTCGTTGACCCCGACCACGCAGCCGGTTTCGCTCAGCACCTGATCCTTGGTCTTGCCCTGGCCAACCATGGCCAAGGCGTCCTTGGCGCGGTTGCCGAAAATCTTGAAGACGTTTTTGACTTCAATCTTGCTCACGGTTGCGTTGCTCATTTGCTCACCTCATGCCGTGGCCGACCGTACGCCTGAGTAATGCGGTCGATGACCACTGCGAGAATCACGATCGCCAGACCGGCCTCAAGCCCGCGTCCGACGTTGAGGGTCTGAATCCCCACCAGCACGTCTTCACCCAAGCCACGGGCGCCGATCATCGAGGCGATGACCACCATCGACAGGGCCATCATCGTGGTCTGGTTGATCCCGGCCATGATGCTTGGCAGGGCCAGCGGCAGTTGCACGCCGAACAGTTGCTGCCAGCGGTTGGCGCCGAACGCGTTGATCGCCTCCATGACTTCGCCGTCGACCTGGCGAATGCCCAGATCGGTCAGGCGAATCAGCGGCGGTGCGGCGTAGATCACGGTGGCGAAAATCGCCGGGACCTTGCCCAGACCGAACAGCATCAGCACCGGGATCAGGTACACGAAACTCGGCATGGTCTGCATGATGTCGAGCAGCGGCATCAGTACTGAACGCAGGCGATTGCTGCGCGCCGAGAGAATCCCCAGCGGAATGCCGATCAGCACCGATATGATCGTCGCCACCATCATCAGCGCCAGCGTCTGCATGAGTTTGTCCCACAGGCCGACAGCGCCTACGAGAAACAACAGACCGACGATCACCGCCGTGGTCACGACTTTGCGCGTTGCATGCCAGGCGACGACACCGACGATCGCCAGCATCAGCCACCACGGTGCAGCACGCAGCAGGCCTTCGAGATTGACGATGGCCCACAGCAGGGTGTCCGAGATCTGGCGGAACACATCACCGTAGTTGGTGACTAGCGAATCGACCCAACCGTTGACCCAGTCGGCGATGGAAAAGGTAAAGCTTTCGGGAAACATAAGCGGCTCTCAATCAGAAATCTCAATCAAGCGATGACGGCATATCTCCCGGCCAGCCTCACGGTTGACCGGGAGGTAGCGACCTACAGCGCCGCGTCGATTTTCTTGGCGGCGTCTTCACTGACCCACGCGTGCCAGACCTCAGGATGTTCCTTGAGGAAGATTTTCGCCAGTTTTGGCGACTCGATACGTTCCTTCGCCATGCGTCCCAGATTCTGGTTCAGCAAATCGATCGGCAGGTTGACCTTTTCCAGCACCGCCACCAGTTCCGGGGCTTGTTCGTGGAAGGTCTTGGACAGGCCGACCTTGATCGTCACGGTCTTGTCGACGCCCGGTTTTTCTTCCAGTTTGACCAGATCGACCTGGCCCATCAGCGGGGTTGGCGACCAGTAGTAGAAGAGAATCGGCTCGCCACGTTTGTAGCTCGACAGCACCGCCGCATCCAGCGCCGGGCCGGTGCCTGGGCGGAAGTTGGTGTAGCTGTTTTCCAGGCCGTAGCTTTTCAGCATTTCGCTGTTGTCCAGCTCGCAGGTCCAGCCGGCCGGGCAGTTGTAGAAGCGGCCCTTGGCAGGTTCTTCAGCGTCTTTGAACACGGCGGAATACTTGGCCAGGTCAGCAATGTTTTTCAGGTCTGGCGCTTTCGGTTCAAGCTTGCGCTTGGCGTCGCCTTCGATCACATAACGCGGCACGTACCAGCCTTCGATAGCGCCCACGACAGGTGCGCCGACACCGACGACCTTGCCGGCCTTCTCGGCCTTGTTCCAGACTTCGCTGCGGCCGACCCACTCTTCGGCGAACACTTGGATGTCGTTGCTGCTCAGGGCGTTTTCCATGGTGATGGAGTTGCCCGGCAAGCTGTCGGTCTTGCAGTCGTAGCCTTTTTCCAGCACCACTTGCATGACGTCGGTCAGCAGCATGCCGCTTTCCCAGTTCAGGCCGGCGAACTTCACCGGTTTGCCTGACTCGCACCAACCGGCCGCCTGGGTGGCACCGGCACTGGCGAGCAGGCCCATGGAAAGCAATGTGGTCAGCAGGGTCTTGTTCGATTTCATTGTCGTGACGCTCCTAATCATGAATTGGGCTTACGGCAGTCAAGAGGCATCCAGCCCTGTCCACGTCCAATCAGGCCTGCGCCGCAACGCGGCTGGCCCCGCTTTTTTCAGGTTGTGCATCGCTGTCCTGCTCGGTCGGCAGAATCAGCTGATCAGGTACGGCGCTGTGCCATTTTTTCGCACAGACGTAATACACGGCGGCGGGCACCACCAGACCGATGATCCAGGAGATATCCACATCACCCAGCGCCGCCACCAAGGGACCTGTGTAGAACTTTGTGGAGATAAACGGCAACTGCACCAGTACACCGAACACGTAGACGCTGATACCGAGGATGTTCCAACGGCCATAGCGACCATTCGGATCGGCCAGCGCCGGCACGTCATAGCGCTCACGGGTGATGCAGTAGTAGTCGACCAGGTTGATCGCGCTCCAAGGCGTGAAGAAGGCGAGCAGGAACAGGATGAAAGACTTGAACGCGCCGAGGAACGAATGCTGTCCGAGCAATGCGATCAGGGTTGCCGCACCGACGATGAACAGCACGAATACCAGACGCTGCAAACGCGACACCTTCAGGTGGCCACGGAAACCGCTGATGATGGTCGCGATGCACATGAAGCTGCCGTAGGAGTTCAGCGTGGAGATGGTGACTTTGCCGAAGGCGATGCTGAAGTACAGCAGCGCAGCGGTGGCACCGGTACCGCCCAGTCCTACGATGTAAGCCACTTCATGGCCGGCGAATTGACCGTTGGCCGAAGCCGCAGCGAACACGCCGAGGATCATCGCCACTTGAGCGCCAATCACCGAGCCGGCGCCCGCGGCGAAGAAGGTTTTCACCGAGGAAGTGCTGCTCGGCAGGTAGCGCGAATAGTCAGCCACGTACGGGCCAAAAGCGATCTGCCAGGAAGCGGCGAGCGACACCGCCAGCAGGAAACTGCTCCAGCTGAAGTGGCGGATTTGCAGGAGTGCGCCGACGTCGGTCTGATTGATCAGACGCCAGAACAGGAAAACAAAAGCGATCACGCCGATGACGCTGGCGACACGGCCAATCCAGTGGATCACTCGATAACCGAGCACCGTGACCAAGACGATGACACTGGCAAAAATCAGGATGCCGACGCTGTCGCTGACACCAAACAACTGGCCCAGCGCCTGACCGGAAAGCACGGTTCCGGTGGCGGTAAAACCCAGGTACATCAAACACACCAGCACGATCGGGATGGCCGCGCCATACACACCAAACTGCACGCGGCTGGAAATCATCTGCGGCAGGCCCAGTTTCGGTCCTTGCGCAGCATGCAGCGCCATGACGCCACCGCCCAGTAGTTGACCGATCAGCAGACCGATCAACGACCAGAACACATCACCGCCCAGCACCACGGCCAGGGCCCCGGTGACAATCGCGGTGATTTGCAGGTTGGCCCCCATCCACAGGGTGAATTGGCTGAACAGACGACCGTGTCTTTCCGCTTCCGGGATGTAGTCGATCGAACGCCTTTCGATCAACGGTTTGTTGCCTGCACGATCGGTGTTAACAGCCATGATTCAACCTCTGTGGATTGTTCTGGATTTTGTTCTTGATGTTGGCCCTTGTAGGAGTGAGCCTGCTCGCGATGGCGGCGTACCAGTCAGCAAAAATGCTGAATGTGCCGTCCTCATCGCGAGCAGGCTCACTCCTACAGGGCAAGCATTACTTGCCGGTAATCATCGGCAGGTTCAGGCCCTGCTCCTTCGCGCAGTCGATAGCGATCTGGTAACCGGCATCGGCGTGACGCATGACACCGGTGGCCGGGTCGTTATGCAGCACGCGGGCTATTCGCTCGGCCGCTTCGTCGGTACCGTCGCAGACGATCACCATGCCCGAGTGCTGCGAGAAACCCATGCCGACGCCGCCGCCGTGGTGCAGGGAAACCCAGGTCGCGCCGCTCGCGGTGTTGAGCAGAGCGTTGAGCAGTGGCCAGTCGGACACAGCGTCGGAACCGTCCTGCATCGATTCGGTTTCGCGGTTCGGGCTGGCGACCGAGCCGGAATCGAGGTGGTCGCGACCGATCACGATAGGGGCGGACAATTCACCGCTACGGACCATTTCGTTGAAGGCCAGACCGAGCTTGGCGCGCAGACCCAGGCCAACCCAGCAGATACGGGCCGGCAGACCCTGGAAGCTGATGCGCTCGCGGGCCATGTCCAGCCAGTTGTGCAGGTGGGCGTCGTCCGGGATCAGCTCTTTGACCTTGGCGTCGGTTTTGTAGATGTCTTGCGGATCACCCGACAGCGCCGCCCAGCGGAACGGGCCGATGCCACGGCAGAACAGCGGACGGATGTAAGCCGGTACGAAACCCGGGAAGTCGAATGCGTTCTCAACGCCCTCTTCCTGAGCCATCTGACGGATGTTGTTGCCGTAGTCGAAGGTCGGAATGCCTTGCTTCTGGAACGCCAGCATCGCTTTGACGTGCACAGCCATCGACTGCTTGGCGGCTTTGATCACAGCGGCAGGTTCGGTCTTGGCGCGGGCGCGATATTCGTCCCAGGTCCAGCCGGCCGGCAGGTAACCGTTGAGTGGATCGTGGGCGCTGGTCTGGTCGGTGACCATGTCCGGGCGCACGCCGCGCTTGACCAGTTCCGGCAGAATTTCCGCCGCGTTGCCCAGCAGGGCGATGGAGATCGCTTTGCCTTCTTTGGTGTATTTGGCGATGCGCGTCAGCGCGTCGTCGAGGTCAGTGGCTTGCTCGTCGACGTAGCGGCTTTTCAGGCGGAAATCGATACTGACCTGCTGGCATTCGATGTTCAGCGAGCAAGCGCCGGCCAAAGTTGCCGCCAGCGGCTGAGCGCCGCCCATGCCACCCAGACCTGCGGTCAGGACCCACTTGCCGGTGAGATTGTCGTTGTAGTGCTGACGACCGGCCTCGACGAAGGTTTCGTAGGTGCCTTGAACGATGCCTTGGCTACCGATGTAGATCCAGCTGCCGGCAGTCATCTGGCCGTACATGGCCAGGCCTTTGGCGTCGAGTTCGTTGAAGTGTTCCCAGCTCGCCCAGTGCGGCACCAGGTTGGAGTTGGCGATCAGTACGCGCGGGGCGTTGCTGTGAGTCTTGAACACGCCGACCGGCTTGCCGGATTGCACCAGCAGGGTCTCGTCGTCATTCAGGTTGGTCAGGCTTTCAACGATCTTGTCGTAGCACTCCCAGTTACGGGCGGCGCGACCGATACCGCCATAAACCACCAGTTCCTTCGGGTTCTCGGCGACTTCCGGGTCGAGGTTGTTCATCAGCATGCGCAGCGGCGCTTCGGTCAGCCAGCTCTTGGCGGTCAGCTTGTTACCGCGGGCGGCACGGATTTCGACGTCACGATGCTTTGTAGGTTTCTGGGTATTGTCAGTCACGAAAAAGACTCCTCAGCGATCAATTCAAACCAACCCTGGCAGTGGGCAAGCAGCCTGTGCGCATCAATGCGCGACAAGCGAATCAGTGGACGCTGCGGAGAATCTCTAACGACTCATACGCATACGTCTTTACTTGTACATACAAGCATATGCAATCAAGCGGCCAACTTGGCAGTGGGGTGTTCAAGAAAAATCGCGGACACGGCTGGAGATCGCCTGAATCAAGGGTTCTGGCGATGATGAAATTTTTCGAGGGGATGGTTTGGGGAGGTAGAGAGATGTTACGCAAGTGGGGTTTTGCGCCACGCTGGGGCGTTCGGTAACAAGTTGGTGCGTGGTTGGGAACACCCCAAAAGCAAAAGATCGCAGCCTTCGGTAGCTCCTACAGTGGGATTGATGTACACCCTGCAGGAGCTGCCGAAGGCTGCGATCTTTTGACGTTATTTGAATCAGCGCGCAGCCAGTTCGATCACGCAGCACGAGGCATTCAAGGCGACTTCAACCAGCCCGCTGTTACCGTCCAATTGCAGGCAATCATGACGGCCAAGTTGTGCAGTCTTCTCACCGACCACAACTTCAAGCAACTCACTGACACTGAACACCAACACCGTGCCGGCCGAACTGAAAAACCGTTGCTCGCCATCCAGCCACTGCAACCGCGCGCTGTAACGCTGCGGCGCGTAGATCAGGTTGAAATCGCGAATCGCCCCACCGAGCAAGGTGCAGGACACTTTACTCTCGCCGCTGAATGCAAACGGGTCGAGCGGTAACAGTGTCCGAGTGTCGTCGCCGTCGACGCACAGGGTCATGCCGTCACCCTGCAACACGGTGATCACCCGCTGGTAGCCGGCAAAGCTCGAGAAACCGCCGGACTCGGCGATGTCGGCAATCGACAGGCGCCAGCCGAAACCGTCGAGGCCAGCGCCAGCGTCACGGGTGATTTCTTCAGTGCTGCCGCCGCCGTTTTTCCACGGCATGCGCGGATAGCCTTCGGCGCGTAAAACCTTCACTTCGCATTTCATTTATGAAAACGTCCTTCCAGACGATGACGGGAACCGGGGTGAATCAGGCGCGCAGCGGTCACCGGCTGACGCCCCGACCACGTGCGGCGGCGGATCAGCAGGCATGGCTCGCCTTTTTCGATCTGCAGCAACTTGCACTCGGACGCCTCCGCGAGAATCGCTTCGACCACATGCTCGCCCTCAGTCAGCGGCGCGACCTGGTTCAGATAGGCGTAAGGCGTTTGCAGGGTGAAATCCTGCTTGAGGTATTCCGGGGCGACCAGCGCGTTGACGAAACGGTCTTCGATTTGCACCGGAATGTCGTTTTCGTAATGCACGATCAGCGAGTGAAAAACCTTTTGCCCTTCGCGCATATCCAGCGCCAGCGCGCGCTCGGAACCGGCGGCCTCTTCTTCGAGGGTGATGACCTGGCAGGTATGGCGATGACCGCGGGAGGCGATCTCGTCGGCAATGTTGTGCACTTCAAACAGCGCGGACTGGCTCTTTGGCTCGGCGACGAAGGTGCCGACACCTTGCATGCGCACCAGCAGGCCATCGGCGGTCATCTCGCGCAGCGCGCGATTGATGGTCATGCGGCTGAAACCGAGCTGATTGACCAGTTCGCTTTCGGACGGCACGCGGTAATGCGGCGGCCAGTTTCCGCTGTCGATCTGCTGGGTGATCATTTGTTTGACGCGGGCGTACAAGGGCGCCGGACTGTCGCCCATGTTCGCGGCCAACGGGGAAACTGGAGGCGGAGTCGGCACGGTGGATCCTTGTTCGTCGGTAGAGGTTGCTAGCTTGCCGGAGTTTACCGGGCAGGCAAACGTCTGTATATGTATATACAAATAACACACGATGGGGTGCTGAACCATGTCCGCCTTCTTTGCCGAACGCGCGCTGCTGCCTAACGGATGGGCCAATAATGTACGTCTTGAGGTCAGCGCCGATGGCCTGCTGACCCAAATCCAGGCCGATTCCACCGCAGATGGCGCCGAACGGTTGAGCGGTCCGTTGCTGCCGGGAATGCCCAACCTGCACTCCCACGCTTTCCAGCGAGCGATGGCCGGGCTGGCCGAAGTGGCTGGTAACCCGAATGACAGTTTCTGGACCTGGCGCGATCTGATGTACCGCCTCGTCGGAAAAATCAGCCCGGATCAACTCGGCGTGATCGCCCGTCAGCTGTACATCGAAATGCTCAAGGCCGGTTACACCTCGGTGGCTGAATTTCACTATGTTCACCATGACAGCAATGGTCAGCCTTATGCCGATCCGGCGGAACTGGCGTTGCGTATCAGTCAGGCTGCCAGCGAAAGCGGCATCGGTTTGACCCTGCTGCCGGTGCTCTACAGCCACGCCGGTTTCGGCGGCCAGACGCCAAACGACGGCCAGCGCCGGTTTATCAACAGCACCGAAAACTACCTGAATCTGCAATCGCGTTTGCAGCCGTTGTTGGCGCAGCAAAAGGCGCAATCACTGGGTCTGTGTTTCCACTCGTTGCGCGCGGTGACCCCGCAGCAGATCAGCGAAGTACTGGCGGCCAGTGACAAGCATTGCCCGGTGCACATCCACATCGCCGAACAGCAGAAGGAAGTCGACGACTGCCTGAGCTGGAGCGGCCGTCGCCCGCTGCAATGGCTGTACGAAAACACAGAAGTCGATCAGCGCTGGTGCCTGGTCCACGCCACTCACGCCAACCCGGAAGAAGTCACGCTGATGGCCAAGAGTCGCGCCATCGCCGGCTTGTGCCTGACCACCGAAGCCAACCTCGGCGACGGGATTTTCCCGGCGGTGGATTTCCTCGCTCAGGGCGGGCGCATGGGTATCGGCTCTGACAGCCATGTGTCGCTTAGCGTGGTAGAGGAATTGCGTTGGCTGGAATACGGCCAGCGTTTGCGTGATCAGCGGCGAAACCGTTTGTATGGCGCGGATCAGCCGATGGTCGGGCGCACGTTATACGACGCGGCGCTGGATGGCGGCGCTCAGGCGTTGGGCCAACCGATTGGTGCGCTGGAAGTCGGCAAACGTGCGGACTGGATTGTGCTCGATGGCAACGACCCGTATCTGGCGACGGCGAGTGGGGACGGGATTTTGAATCGCTGGTTGTTTGCTGGCGGCGATCGTCAGGTGCGCGATGTGCTGGTCAATGGCCAGTGGGTGGTGCGTGATGGACGCCATGCGGCAGAAGAACAAAGCGCTCGCGCGTTTACCCAAGTCCTGCGCGAACTATTAGGTTAAGAAAAGCAAAAGATCGCAGCCTTCGGCAGCTCCTACAGGGAACACATCATTCCCCTGTAGGAGCTGCCGAAGGCTGCGATCTTTTCGCTATTAATTCGAGGTCTTGGCCATCTGCCGATCCGACGCTCGCCAGATCAACCGCGTGGTGTCGTAACCTTGCTGGCGGGCCTTGCTCAACAATTCTTCGCGCACCACACCGTTGACGGTCGGCGTGCGCGACAGCAGCCACAGGTACTTGCGACTCGGGTCGCCAACGATGGCGGTCTTGTAGTCGTCGCTGACGTACAGCACCCAATATTCGCCCTTCGCCACACCCGGAACCAGTCGCGAGAACCAGTTATCGAATTCGACCCACAACTTGTCGGTCTTGCCCGGCACCTGTGGATAAGCCGTGCCCTTGGCTTCTTCCCACTGCCAGTCCGGGGTCAGGCAGCGATTGAGCACCGCAACGTTACCGTCAGGCTTGAGGGTGTAACGGGCTTCGGATTGCGCGCAATGGCGCTGGAAGTACATCGGCAAACGCGCCAGCTCGTACCAGGTCCCCTGATAACGCTTGAGGTTGACGCTGTCGACGGTTTTCGGCGCCAACGGATCCACGCCGGAAGTGGCGCAGCCGGCCAGTACCAGGCCGGCAAAAAGGACAAACAATAACCGCTTCATTTTTCTTCTCCGTGGGCGCGAAGCCCCGGTTTACTTCAGGCCTTGGCCGGAAAACATCAGCACTTTGTCACCAGCGTACTGCACGCTGATAAAGCTGTTCTTGTCGCCCCAGGTGCAACTGGACATGCCGAGCGCGCCGGAGCAGTCAGTCGGTTTGCCGAGCAGGGTCTCCACTTCGGTCTTGGCCATGCCGGCCGAGAGCTTCGAGTAATTTTCCTGATTGACCTTGCTGCATGCGGCCAACAGCACGCAAAACGACAGCAGGGCGAGAGATCGCAGCGACATGGTGTAACTCCTGGAACGAAGGGGGGATGGCATGGTGCCAACCAGAAGCTTAGAAGAGAAAACCCTTGTCTGGTTCCCTGCCGGACTGGCTATTTATTGCTCCGCTCGTCTGGCTTTTGCCGATAAATCAGAGACTTTGTAACGCTTCTGAGCACTTCGTCGCATTTCGCAAAAGAAGCCTAATCTTTGACGCGCAGCGGTCGACATAAAAGCAGCGCAAAGCCCTAGAGTGCGGCAAATTGCCACCCTTTCTTGACCAGCCCCTTCGCGGTAGCTCATTCGATGACCAGAAACATGAAATTCAGCCACAAGATCTTGTTGGCTGCCGCCCTCGTGGTGGCCGTTGCGTTCGCCTGTTTCATCTTTTTCAACGACTATCGTCAACGCGAAGCGCTGAGCAGCAGCACCGAGTCGACCATGCAGGAACTCGGCAGCCTGACCACCAGCAACATCCAGACCTGGCTGGAAAGCCGCATTCAATTGCTGCAATCGCTGTCCCAGCAGGTCGCGATCGACGGCAACGCCCCCGCCAGCCTGAAACGCATCATCGGCCTGCCCGCCTACACCGGCAATTTCCAGCTCAGCTACTTCGGCGGTACTGACGGCGTGATGTTCTCGGTGCCCGCCGGCAACCGCGCGCCTGATTACGATCCGCGCGCCCGTGGCTGGTACAAAGCGGCCAACAGCGCGCAGCAGACCATCGTCACCGAACCGTACATTGCCGCCTCGTCGGGCAAACTGGTAATCACCGTTGCCACACCGGTGCAGCGCCAAGGCCAGATGCTCGGCGTGGCCGGTGCCGACATCGACCTGACCAGCGTCAGCGCGATCATCAACTCGCTGAACTTCGGCGGCCACGGCCACGCGTTCATCGTCAGTGCCGATGGCAAAATCCTGATCCACCCGGACAGCAAACTGGTGCTCAAGACCCTCGCCGAGGCTTACCCCAACGGCGCACCGAAAGTCAGCCCGGGCCTGAAAGAAGTAGAGTTCGCCGGCAAGACCCAATTTATCTCCTTCACCCGCGTCAACGGTGTGCCGTCGGCCGACTGGTACGTCGCGCTGGTACTGGACAAAGACACCGCATTCTCGATGCTCAGCGAATTCCGCACCTCGGCGCTGATCGCCATGGTCATTGCCGTGGTGATCATCATCTTCCTGCTCGGCATGCTGATCCGCGTTCTGATGCAGCCGCTGCTGACCATGGGCCGCGCCATGCACGACATCGCCGAAGGTGAAGGCGACCTGACCAAACGTCTGGTCATCCACGGCAACGACGAATTCGGCGCACTGGGCACCTCGTTCAACCGTTTCGTGGAGCGTATCCACACCTCGATCCGCGAAGTGTCTTCGGCCACCGGGCAAGTCAACGAAGTCGCCCTGCGCGTGGTCGCGGCCTCGAATTCGTCGATGTACAACTCCGATCAACAAGCCACTCGCACCAACAGTGTGGCCGCCGCGATCAACCAGCTCGGCGCTGCCGCGCAGGAGATCGCCCAAAACGCCGCCCTCGCCTCGCAGCATTCCAGCGAAGCGCGCAGCCTGGCGGTCGACGGTCAGCAGGTTGTGGATAAAACCATCCACGCGATGCAACAGCTCTCGGCGAAGATCAGCGATTCGTGCGGCAACATAGAAACCCTGAACAGCAACACCGTGAACATCGGCCAGATTCTGGAAGTGATCACCAGCATTTCGCAGCAGACCAACCTGCTGGCACTGAACGCCGCGATCGAAGCCGCGCGTGCCGGTGAAGCCGGTCGTGGTTTCGCCGTGGTCGCTGACGAAGTGCGCAACCTCGCGCACCGCACCCAGGATTCCGCGCAACAAGTGCAGAAGATGATCGAAGAGCTGCAAGTCGGCGCGCGACAGGCGGTCAGCATCATGACCGAGAGCCAGCGCGAGAGCGAAAGCAGCGTCGGTATCGCCAATCAGGCCGGCGAACGCCTGGGCAGCGTGACCCAACGCATCGGCGAGATCGACGGCATGAACCAGTCGGTAGCCACCGCGACTGAAGAGCAGACTGCTGTGGTTGAGTCGATCAACGTTGATATCAACGAGATCAACACGCTGAATCAGGAAGGTGTGGAGAACTTGCAGGCGACGTTACGGGCTTGTTCAGATCTGGAGCAGCAGGCGGCGCGGTTGAAGCAGTTGGTGGGCAGCTTCAGGATCTAAAATGCTGCAACTGACCCTTTCGCGGGCAAGCCCGCTCCCACAGGGATCTTCGGTGTTCACACAATGTGTGCTCCACCCCAAAACACTGTGGGAGCGGGCTTGCCCGCGAAAGCGGCATCAGCCGTTCTGAAAATTTAGAATCTGGATCCCGGCTCGGAAAGAAACTCCAACTCCTCAGCCGTAGACTCCCGCCCCAACACCGCATTGCGATGCGGAAACCTTCCAAACCGTGCAATCACCTTCTGATGCCGCTCGGCATAATCCAGATTGTCGGCAAACACTGCCCGCTCCGCTTCCGGCTGTTCAGCCACAAGCGCCATAAATCGGGAAACCGCTTCGTTCTGCACCGCGAGGTTTTCGCAGTGTTCGAACACCAGATAAATGAACACTCTCTGAATGGGTTTTAACTGCCGATCGAAATCCGCAGCAATGCCTTGCGCGACGAGCTTCTGCGCACGCAGATCGCCGGAGAAAGCTTTGGGAGAGTCGCGAAAGATCATTCGCGGCAGTTGATCGAGCAGCAGCACCACCGCCAGCCAACCTTCGGGACGTTGCGTCCACTCGGTCAATTCGCCAGCCAGGGCCTGATCGACAAAGACCCCGAAACGCGTCTGCGCTTCGAGGTCTTGGCTGTCACGCTTGCCGAACCACAACTTGCCCTTGTCAGCCGATATCTCATCCGGTGATTCGGCATTTCCGAACCACCAATCGAGCAACGGCTGCCAGGGCGCGTTCATGGTTTATTCCTTGTGGTAGGCCGTAGCGCGTGCGACTTCTTCTTTCGAGCCCAGGAACACCGCAACACGCTGGTGCAGGCCGTCCGGCTGAATGTCGAGGATGCGCTGGTGACCGTCGGTGGACGCGCCGCCCGCTTGTTCCACGAGGAACGACATCGGATTGGCTTCGTACATCAGACGCAGTTTGCCAGGCTTGGATGGCTCGCGGCTGTCGCGCGGGTACATGAACAGACCGCCACGGGTCAGGATGCGGTGCACGTCGGCAACCATCGCCGCGACCCAACGCATGTTGTAATTCTTTTTCAGCGGACCTTCTTCACCGGCCAGCAACTCGCCAACATAACGTTGTACCGGGGCTTCCCAGTGACGCTGGTTGGACATGTTGATGGCGAATTCCTGGGTCGATTCAGGAATGGTGATGTCTTCGTGGGTCAGCACGAAGCTGCCCATTTCGCGGTCCAGGGTGAAGCCTTTGACGCCGTGGCCCAAGGTCAGCACCAGCATGGTCTGCGGGCCGTAGATCGCGTAGCCGGCGGCAACTTGCTGAGTACCCGGCTGCAGGAACGCTTTTTCGTTCAGCGGCTCGTTCTGGGTCAGGTATTCGTTCGGGCAACGCAGCACCGAGAAGATCGTGCCGACCGGGGCGTTGATGTCGATGTTCGACGAACCGTCCAACGGGTCGAATACCAACAGGTACGCGCCTTTCGGGTATTTGCCCGGGATCTGGTAGGCATTGTCCATTTCTTCGGACGCCATGCCGGCCAGGTGACCGCCCCATTCGTTGGCTTCGAGCAGGATCTCGTTGGAGATCACGTCGAGTTTCTTCTGCACTTCGCCTTGCACGTTTTCAGTGCCCATGCTGCCCAGAACACCACCCAGGGCGCCTTTGGACACGGCGTGGCTGATTTCTTTACAGGCGCGCGCCACCACTTCGATCAGAAAACGCAGATCGGCAGGAGTGTTGTTGCTACGGGTCTGCTCAATCAAATAGCGACTCAGGGTAACGCGGGACATGGACGGCTCCGGTGGAATGGGGGGCTAAAAACCCGCGCAGTTTACAGGGAGTCTGAAAACGTAGCGAGCGAAGACGCCCGGTAACGTGCGTCGGGGCGCAATTGCTTGTATCAGACGTGAATGGGGGTAGAGAGTTCAGGTCGCGGGTTTAGCGTAGACCGGTTCGAGACCGGTGGTGCGTGACTGACGGCAACAGTTCGAAGATTTTTGCTGGCTGGTAGACCGCTATCGCGAGCAGGCTCACTCCTACAGGGATCGCATTCCATCTGAAGAAATGCGCTCCCTGTAGGAGTGAGCCTGCTCGCGATCGGGTGCGCAGCACCCGCCTTTTTCAGGATTTAGAAGGAGGCTTGCGCAACAAACTGAACGCCATCGCCCCAAGAAACACCACACTCAACAACAACACCGCCCACAAACCGAGCTTCTTCCAATTGGTCTCAGCCACAGCCGCTGTCGTCGCGGTCGATGTCTGGGTAGCAACCGCGTCCCCCTGAACCGTCGCCTTGCCCAACGCCGCCAGTTTCTCCGGTTTGAAATCCGGAATAAGAGTCGTCAACGGCAGATTCGCCGTTTTCACATTCGGATTACCCAACGCCAGACTGTACGGGCCCTCCCCTCGAGCGAGGAAGATCACCTGCGTCGCCCGCACCGCGTATTTCAGGCTCGGCGCCTGCTCGCCCAAACCGCCGCCGCGTTCATCCACCGTCAGCTTCAATTGCTGCACGGTTTGCCCGTACAGCTGCAATTCGTTTTGCACCACATCTTGGGCATTCTGCGTCAGGCGATAGAGCAAACCACTGCTTAACGTCTGCCACGGCAGGCTGCTCTCGCGCCGGCCGGCCAAGGTTACCGGCGCCAGACTGTTCGGTTGTTTCAGCTCAACCTGTACCCGCTCGACATTCAGTCCCATCGGCAACTGCCAGGTGTATTCACCGGGTCTGCTGCTACTGCCCGCCAACGCTTGCGACCAGACCAACGGCAGCGGCACGTTACGTGGGTCGCTGCTTTTCAGCTGCGCCGAGGTCAGGATTGGCGCCGAGTTGGGCGACTCCCAGAGCAGTCGCAGATAACGCGCCGATTGTCCCGGCAAGGCTACGTTCTGCTGCTCGATCCGCTCATCGGAAAAGGTCAGTCGCGCCACCTGCCCCTCGCCCCACGGCTGCCAACGCTGCAAGTCGTCACTGGCCTCGATGCTGAAACGCTGGAAGCCGTCGCGCTCGCTGGTCCAGTCGAGGATCAACTGCTGCAACGGTGCCTTGATTGCACTGGCGTCGAGCAACCAGCCGCGCAGCACTTCCTCACCCGCCTCCAACTGACTGGATGGCTGCACCTCAACCAGCGTGCCGTTGGTGGTGGATTGCACCCGGACGTTGGGGGCGCGCTCCGTGGCGTCCGCGGCGTTATACAGCGGGAACCACTTCACTTCGTGCAACTGGCCGTCGTCGCGGGTTTGCGCCGATTCGCGGGCCAAGGCGTAGGCCTGTGGTTCGCCGGCAGCGTTGAACACGCGCAAGTCGCTGAGATCGGTCTGGCGCGCCTGCAATTGCGCGCTTAGCGGCAACTCCAGGCGATACCACGGGCCATCGCCCGTCACCGACAGCGGCACCTGCGTGGCGAAGTCCGCCGGTTTTTCCTGAGCGCCGGCGACCATCACCACACCCAACGCCAACCACCCCAGATTCAGCATGCGACTCACGATGCAACTCCTTCGGTTTCCGGGGCTGGTTTTCCTGCCTCCGGGTCAGCTTCGACGCGTTTGGGTGGCAGCGGCGCGAAGTAGCCCACCACCAACAGCAACACGCCGACGCCGATAAACGAGACGATCCGGGCGAGGCCGCCACGGTTGCTCAATTCGACAAAAATCAGTTTGGCCACCACCAGCGCAATCAGCGCCGCACCGATCAGCCAGACCTCGCGACGATGACGCAGGTGTCCGCCGATCATCAGCCCCAGCGCCATCAGCGTCCAGACGATGGATAACCCGGCCTGCACCAGCATAGAGGCGAGCAGTTGATCGAGTTCGAATGGAATTCCCGCCCAATGGTGCGCGGCGCGGGTCACCAACGCGGTGCAGAAAGCGAACAGCGAAACCCCGGCGACCAGTTGCGTGGCGTAATCGGCGTAGTCCTGACGGATCGACAGCTGCGAAACCGCACTGCGTGACCAGACATAAACGCCGAACAAGGCGAACAGTAGACCCAGCTCCAGCGGATTGAGCAGCGGCACGTACGGCAAGGGTTCGGCGTTGCCATCGCTGACCCCGTTGGCCAGCCAGAACCACGCAAGCATCAACACTGCCAAAGGCGCGGCGGCATACAGACGGTATTCGCGGGCGAACGCCGCCACCGGCCACGGCCAGTTTCGCGGCGCTGCCGCCAGCAACAGATACAGGCTCGGCAGAAGCGCCCAACCCAACCAGCGCCAGGCGTTGTATTGCTCGGACAACAGGAGCAAGCCGTAGCGCAATTCCAGCGCGAGCACGCCGATCAGCAGCCAGCAACCGAGCATATGGGCGGTGCTCGAGGCGCGTGCCGGCAGCATTGGCGCCAAACGGCGCAAGCTGAAGAAGTGCACAGCGAACACCAATGTCCACGCCACCCAGCCGAAGTCTGCCGCCGGGTGATAACGCGAGTGCCACGCCGCCAGCAATACCAAGCCTGCCGCTGGAATCAGCAGCGTGCAAAGCAAGGCCAGCGCCGGCCACTTCAAGCGCAGCGACAGCAGCGTCCACAACAGAACACTCAACGCCGCCACCAACAGCAACAACGTCCCTTGCAGATTCACCGGTGCAAAACGCAGCACCTCACTGACCCACGCCAACGCCCACCAACCAGCGCCCCACACCAGCAAGACTTCGGACAAGCGCTGCAAACTCAGTGCATCAAACGCCGAAGCGTGATTGCCCAGTTGCAGGCGCCAGGCACCGATCATCGCCGCCAGCCCCAGCACCAGCGGCGTCCAGAATCCGCCATGGGCCAGCGGTTTCAGACCCTCGTCGGACAGCGGCCCGAGGAGCTCGGGGCCGGCCAGCAAAAACGCCGCGCCACCGATCACTTGCAACAGCAGTCCGAAGACAAAACTCACGCGCTGCTTGAGGTACAGGCTCAGCCAGATAATCAGCAAACCGCTGGCGGCCCACACCGCACTCGCCGTTTGCCACGGCAGGACAAACAACACCGCCAGATTGATCAGCACCAGACCGGCCAGCAACACCACCGACAAACCGCGCAACAGGCGTACGTCGCCGCGCACCATTTCGTCCCGAGCGGCCAAAAGCATCCCGGCGATCAGCGCCAGGCCAATCAACGACGCACTGAGCAGACCGCTCCAACCGGCGCTGAAGACTGCCGCCGAATCTTCGCCAGCGCCTTGCAGCCGCAGCAGGAACAACGCACCACCGAGCAGTTGCACGCCGAACGCGGTGAACAGGAACGTGCGCGATTGCAGACGCAGACCTACAAACAAGGTCGCCAAACCGGCCAGCGCCCAACTGATCGCCGTGCCTTGAATGAAGAAGAACAACGGCGCCAACAGATAAAGGAACGTCAGGCCCAGGCATGCCAATACCGGCAGCCCCTGGCGTTCCCAAGGCGAAGCCTGTTCCGGCGTGGCTTTGCGCAGTTGATAGAAGCTGAACAGCAGCGCAGCGCCAAGCATCAGCGCGCCCAGTGGAGCACCATCGAGCAGGCTGCTTTCGCTGACATTCAATTGGCTGAGAAACGCCAGCGCTGAACCGAATTGCAGCAACAACGCAAAGGCCCGGGCGAATGGTCGATGCTGACGCAAACCCAGCCAGAAAATCCCCGCACCTTCCACCGCCCATGCCGCCGACGTCCAGCGTGCATCCAGGCCCAACGGAATCGCCAGACTGGCGAAAATCACCCCCAGCGCCAGACAGGTTTCGCCCAGCAGCACCGCGCGCCCGCTCATCAACATCTTGGCCAGGCCCATGTAAATCATGCCCAGCACCAGCGCACTGAATGCGGCGGCGAACTCCAGATGCTGGACCAGCGCGAACTGCAAACCGAAGCCCACGATTGGCGGGCCGAACAGCATCGTCCCGTCAACGTAATCGCCCTTGCGCGCCGACCAGTGCAGCAACGCCTCGCGATCACCGTCCGCAGGAGCGTCGGGCATATCGAGCAATTTACGTCGGGCAAACAGCAGGCCGATGCCTAGGTACATCAGGAAGAACAGAATCAGGAATGGCTCGGTGCTCCACAGCAGTTCCGGCGCGTACGAGCGCAAGCCCCAGGCGAAACCGATACCGAAGGTGCCGACGAAGCCGATCAGGTTGAGCAAGCGCCAGGCCTTGAACCAAGCGATGGCGAGAATGCCGGCATTGAGCAATGCGAAATAACTGAACAGCGCGACATGGTTACCGGCGCCGGTCGAGGTCAGGATCGGTGCGGCGAAACCGCCCAGCGCGGCCGCTGCGGCCAGACCTAGCGCATCTTGCGTAATGGCCAGAATCGCCGAGAACACCGTCACGGCCACCAGCAAACCCAGCGCGGCGGACGGATCAAGCAGCGGATGCAAACGCATCGCCGCAAACACCGTCAGGTACAGCACCGCAATCCCGGTGCCTTGCAGCATCAACGCATAATTGCTGTTGCGCTGACGTAGCCACCAGCCCAGCGCCAACAGCCCCAACGCCGCTGCCGCGACCCCGGCGTAACGCAATTCGATTGGCACCACCATGCCTTCGGTGGCGTAACGCAGCAGAAACGCCAGACCGAAGAACAACAGCACCACGCCGACACGCAGTACGGTGTTGCCGCCGAACAACCAGTTGCGTGCAGCGCTGATGCCACGCTCGATAAGGTTCGGGCCTCGGGGTTCGGCGGGTTGTTGTGGTTCGGGGGTGACGGCGTCCAGACGCCAGACATCGTCCGGCAATGGTTGACTGGTTTCGCTGGCGACGGCGGAAATTGGCTCAAGTTCGGGCGGTAGTTCCCAGACCAGTTCGGACGTAGGGGCCTCTGCGACGACGTCAACAGGCTCACTGACCGGTTCAACGCTTGGCGTTGCCGCCGCATGAGATGTCGAGCCTTCCAGCAGAAACAGACGCTGGGCGACGCCTTGCAAGGCCTCCCTCACCTGTTCAAGTTGGTGCTGTTGCTCCGCCATCTGCGAGCCAAGCCGCGCGATGCGGATCGTCTGACCGATCGCCAGCCCCAGCAGCGCACCCAACAGCGCATCACTGAGCGACTCGTCGAGCAGCCAGCCGAGCACCAGCCCGATCAACATGAACATCCATTGCATGGTCGATATCCCTAAGCGCGAAGGCCAATCCGGGAAGATTAGCGCAGCCTGATCGAAAAAGATCGCAGCCTGCGGCAGCTCCTACAGGTTATGTAAACCCCTGTAGGAGCTGCCGAGGCTGCGATCTTTTCCGGCGCGCAGTATATCGAGCCGAGCGGAAAGTTACTCCAGGGCCTTCCAGATATCCGTGGCGTATTCGCGGATCGTCCGGTCGGACGAGAACCAGCCCATCCGCGATGTATTCAACACCGCCGAACGCCACCAGTTATCAGCGTCATGCCAATGCGCTTCGACGCGTTTCTGTGCTTCCCAGTAGGAGTCGAAGTCGGCGCAGACCAGGAAGCGGTCGTAGTCCACCAGCGAATCGATCAGCCCGGTATAGCGTGAAGTGTCATCCGGCGAGAACACGCCGCTGCGGATCGCTTGCAACACATCGTTGAGGCGATGGGACTCCGCAATGTCCGGCGCAGCGCTGAACTCGTGGTTCTGTTTGCGCGCTTCGACCTGCTGGGCGCTGAGGCCAAAGATGAACATGTGCTCGGCGCCAATACGCTCGCACATCTCCACATTGGCGCCATCGAGGGTGCCGATGGTCAACGCACCGTTGAGGCCGAACTTCATGTTACTGGTGCCCGACGCCTCGAAACCGGCAGTGGAAATCTGCTCCGAAAGGTCCGCCGCCGGAATAATGCTCTCCGCGAGGCTGACGTTGTAGTTGGGCAAAAACACCACTTTCAACAGTCCACGCACGGTCGGATCGTTGTTCACCACCCGGGCGATGTCGTTGGTCAGCTTGATGATCAACTTGGCCTGGTGATAACTCGCCGCAGCCTTGCCGGCGAAAATCTTCACGCGCGGCACCCAGTCGATTTCCGGCTCTGCGCGAATGGCCTGATACAGCGCCACGGTGTGCAACAGGTTGAGCAACTGGCGTTTGTATTCGTGGATCCGCTTGACCTGCACGTCGAACATCGCCGCCGGGTTCACTGCGATCCCCAGCCGTTCATGAATCAGATAAGCCAGCGCTTTTTTGCTGTGCAGACGTTGTTCGGCAAAAGCTTTGCGGAACGCGGGTTTCTCGGCGAATGGCTCCAGATCCAGCAGGCGTTCTTCAGGGTTATCGAGCAGATCCGGGCCGAGGGCATCAACCAGCATCGAGGTCAGCTCGGAGTTGGCCTGGTACAGCCAGCGGCGGAAGGTGATGCCGTTGGTTTTGTTGTTGATCCGCTCCGGGTAAAGCTTGTGCAACTCGGAGAACACGGTTTTGCGCATCAGTTGCGTGTGCAACCCGGACACGCCGTTGACGCTGTGCGAACCGAGGAACGCAAGGTTACCCATGCGCACCCGACGACCGTTGTCCTCTTCGATCAGCGACACCGCGCGCAGCACGTCGAAGTCGTGAATGCCCTTGGCGCGCAGCGAATCGATGTGCTGGGCGTTGATCAGGTAAATGATCTGCATGTGCCGTGGCAGCATGCGTTCCATCAAACCGACCGGCCAGGTTTCCAGCGCTTCGGGCAGCAACGTGTGGTTGGTGTACGACAGCGTATCGACCGTCACTTGCCACGCCGCATCCCATGCCACGTCGTAGACGTCGACCAATTGGCGCATCAGTTCGGCGACGGCAATCGAGGGGTGCGTGTCGTTGAGCTGGATGGCGGCGTGATCGCCCAGGGTCAGCACCGAGGTGTGCATGTTGCGATGGCGACGCAGCAAATCCTGCAGCGAGGCGGCGACAAAGAAGTATTCCTGACGCAGGCGCAGTTCCTGCCCGGCCTCGGTACTGTCCGCCGGATAGAGCACGCGGGAAATGCTTTCGGCACGAGCCACTTCGGCGACGGCGCCCAGGTGGTCACCCGCGTTGAAACGCTCCAGGTGCAGATCTTCCATCGCCCGCGCACGCCACAGGCGCAAGGTATTGACGCTCGCCCCACGCCAGCCGACTACCGGTGTGTCGTAGGCAATTGCGCGGACGGTCTCGGCGGGTGACCAGACTTGCCTGGATTGGCCGCTGGCGTCGGTGACGGTTTCCACACTGCCACCGAAGCCGATGGGGTAGACGACTTCCGGACGCTCGAACTCCCACGGGTTGCCGAAGTCCAGCCAGTGCTCGGTCTGCTCCTGCTGCCAGCCATCGACGATGGCCTGGCGGAACAAACCGTGTTCATAACGAATACCGTAACCGTGGCCAGCAATGCCGAGGGTCGACATGCTTTCCATGAAGCACGCCGCCAGTCTGCCGAGGCCACCGTTGCCGAGCGCCGCGTCGGGCTCCAGCAGGCGAATGCGCTCCAGATCGACACCGAGTTCGGTCAGGGCTTCACGCGCCACATCGAGCAGGCCGAGGTTGCTCAGGCTGTCGTAGAGCAAACGGCCGATGAGGAATTCCAGCGAGAGGTAATACACCCGCTTCTGACCTTTGCGGTAGATCTGCCGGGTGTGGTCCATCCAGTGCTCGACCATGTGATCACGCGCTGCCAACGCAATGGCTTCGAACCAGTCATGGTCGAAGGCGTGATCAGGGTCTTTGCCCACCGCGTAGGTGAGTTTGGTCAAGACGGCGTCGCGGAATGCGGCCACCTCTGCTTCGCGAACTAGTGGTTCTTGAGTCATCGATACGACCTCGGGCGAGCGGGGAATTGTCTGAGCCTAGACGGTCTGACCGACGGCGGCGGCTCTGGTTCGGCAGTATTTCCGGAGACGGTGAGATGCCCCGGCATTACCTTGGCGAATGAGCTAATGAATGCAGGGGCCGTGCCGAATTGTTCGGCAAAATGCCTGCACGCAGAAAAAATCTGGCGAAAGGTTGTTCAAAAATCCACCAGTCCCGGTATGATCGCGCGCCCTGATGCACACGCCTGGTAACTCCCGATGATGAAGCCCAACCTGATTGCCGCCGCCGAGATCGATCGTCTCGATACGTGGGCCAAATATACGGCCCCGATGTGTGGCTCTTGTATCTCCAGCTGCTGCACGCTGCCGGTCGAGGTCAAGATCAAGGATCTGGTGCGCATCGGCGTGGTCGACGAGTTCGAACTGGGCGATCCGCCGAAGAACATCGCCAAGCGTTTGCAAAAGGAAGGCCTGGTCGAGCGCTTCAATCAGAAGTCGGGCATCTTCACCCTCCAGCGCATGAGCAACAACGATTGCTACTACCTGGATCGTAAGAGCCGCCTGTGCACCATTTATGACAAGCGCCCGGACACTTGCCGCAATCACCCGAAAATCGGCCCACGGCCGGGGTATTGCGCGTACAAGCCGAAGGAAGTGGTGCGCGAGCAGAATTTTCGGGCGATCGAGAAGTTCTAAAAATCAAAAGATCGCAGCCTGCGGCAGCTCCTACAGGGAAATGCGTTCCAATGTAGGAGCTGCCGCAGGTTGCGATCTTTTTTGCTTTTTACACTCCAGACAAACAAAAACGCCCCCGGTCTCTCGACCGGGGGCGTTTTCATTCAGCCTGAACTAATTACTTAGATCTTGGCTTTCTTGGCAGCGCGGGTACGCTCGCTTTCGTCCAGGATCTTCTTGCGAAGACGGATGGACTTAGGAGTAACTTCGCACAGCTCGTCTTCCTGGATGTATTCCAGAGCCTGTTCCAGAGTGAACTTCACTGGTGGAACCAGAGCGATGGTTTCGTCTTTACCCGAAGCACGCATGTTGTCGAGCTTCTTGCCTTTGGTTGGGTTGATACCCAGGTCGTTGTCGCGGCTGTTCTGGCCGACGATTTGACCGGTGTAGATCTCCTGACCGTGTTCAACGAACAGCTTGCCACGCGCCTGCAGAGTTTCCAGGGAGTAGGTCAGAGCCTTACCGGTTTCAACCGAAACCAGAACGCCGTTCTGACGGCCGGACATGTGGCCCGACTTGACGGTGTCGTAGCGATCGAAGATCGAGGTCAGGATGCCAGCACCGTTGGTCAGGGTCAGGAACTGGTTACGGAAACCAATCAGACCACGAGCAGGGATGTTGTATTCCAGACGCACACGGCCTTTGCCATCCGGCACCATGTTGCTCAGGTCGCCCTTACGCAGGCCCATCTCTTCCATCACTTTGCCCTGAGCTTCTTCAGGGATGTCGATGGTCACGTTTTCGAACGGCTCTTGCTTGACGCCGTCTACTTCACGAATGATCACTTCAGGACGGCCCAGGGCCAGTTCGAAGCCTTCGCGACGCATGGTTTCGATCAGTACCGAGAGGTGCAGCTCACCACGGCCGGAAACCTTGAACTTGTCAGCGGTGTCGCCTTCTTCAACGCGCAGAGCAACGTTGTACAGCAGCTCTTTGTCCAGACGGTCCTTGATGTTACGGGACGTCACGAACTTGCCTTCTTTACCGCAGAATGGCGAGTCGTTTACCTGGAAGGTCATCGAAACGGTTGGCTCGTCAACGGTCAGAGGCTTCATCGCCTCGACAGTGTCCGGGTGGCATAGGGTGTCGGAGATGAACAGCGAGTCCATACCGCTGACGCAAACGATGTCGCCTGCGAAAGCTTCTTCAACGTCGATACGGTGCAGACCGTGGTGACCCATCAGCTTCAGGATACGACCGTTACGCTTCTTGCCGTCGGCACCGATAGCAACAACCGGAGTGTTCGGCTTGACGCTACCACGAGCGATACGGCCAACGCCGATAACACCCAGGAAGCTGTTGTAGTCCAGTGCCGAGATTTGCATCTGGAACGGACCTTCACGGTCGACCTTAGGAGCCGGAACGTGATCGACAACCGCTTGGTACAGCGGGGTCATGTCTTCAGCCATGTCGGTGTGATCCAGACCGGCAATGCCGTTCAGGGCCGAGGCGTAAACAACCTGGAAGTCCAGTTGTTCTTCGGTAGCACCGAGGTTGTCGAACAGGTCGAAGATCTGGTCCAGAACCCAGTCCGGACGCGCGCCTGGACGGTCAACCTTGTTGATGACCACGATCGGACGCAGGCCGGCTTCGAAAGCCTTCTTGGTCACGAAACGGGTTTGCGGCATAGGGCCGTCTTGAGCGTCAACCAGCAGCAGAACGGAGTCAACCATCGACATTACACGTTCAACTTCGCCGCCGAAGTCGGCGTGGCCAGGGGTGTCCACGATGTTGATGTGGTAGCCGTTCCAGTTGATGGCGGTGTTTTTCGCCAGAATGGTAATACCGCGCTCTTTTTCCTGGTCGTTGGAGTCCATCACGCGCTCGTCGTTGAGCTCGTTGCGCTCCAGAGTGCCGGATTGACGCAGGAGTTTGTCTACCAGGGTGGTTTTACCATGGTCAACGTGGGCAATGATGGCGATGTTGCGTAGATTTTCGATCACTTGTGTATCTCGATCAGAGGATTCGGTTTGCTGACAAGTCTTGGCAGCGATTAGCAGTAGTGTCCGGCATGGCCGTTACAGCTTGACGGCGGTGTCGGGGGGCCGGTGACGCAGGCCACAGGCAAACAGCCCCGGGCACTTAGCTCGGTCGATAAACGCGCACATTGGCATGCCCCTCACTGAGCAAATGGTGGGCATGCAGGCGACTCATCACGCCTTTGTCGCAATACAGCAGGTACTGGCGAGTAGGGTCCAGTTCCTTGAAACGTGCGTTCACTGCATAGAACGGCATCGTCTGTACCTCTATGCCGGCAAGCTCCAGCGGTTCGTCTTCAGCGGCATCCGGGTGACGGATGTCGATGACGATCTGACCGGCCAGTGCTTCGCCGACTTCTTCAATTTGCAAATCCTGGCCCAATTCATCGATCACTCGATCAATGGCGACCAGTTTGGCGTTGGCGAGCGCACGCTCGAGCACCGCCATGTCGAATTCTTTCTCTTCGTGTTCAACGCGGCCACGCTTGGCGGCGGTCTTCGGATTGACCGAGATGACCCCGCAGTACTCCGGCATGTGCCGGGCAAAATCGGCAGTGCCGATTTCGTTGGCCGTGTCGATGATGTCCTGTTTGTGCGCGACGATCAGCGGGCGCAGGACCAGCTTGTCGGTCACGCAGTCGATCACCGACAGGTTCGGCAGCGTCTGGCTCGATACCTGGGAGATCGCTTCGCCGGTAACCAGCGCATCGATGCTCAGGCGGTCGGCGATGACAGAGGACGCGCGCAACATCATACGCTTCAATACGACGCCCATATGACTGTTATCGACTTTGCCGAGAATTTCGCCCAACACTTCTTCGAACGGCACACTGACAAATAGCACGCGTTGCGAGCTGCCGTACTTCTTCCAGATGAAGTGCGCGACTTCCATCACGCCCAATTCGTGGGCACGACCGCCCAGATTGAAGAAGCAGAAGTGCGCCATCAGGCCGCGGCGCATGATCTGGTAGGCCGCAACGGTGGAGTCAAAGCCGCCGGACATCAATACCAGCGTCTGCTCCAAAGCGCCGAGCGGGTAACCGCCGATGCCGTTGTGCTGGCTGTGAATGACAAACAACCGTTTGTCGCGAACTTCGATACGGACTTCGATTTCCGGCTTTTTCAGGTCGATTCCGGCGGCGCCGCACTCACGACGCAACTTGCTGCCGACGTATTTTTCGACGTCCATCGAGCTGAACGCGTGCTTGCCCGCACGCTTGCAGCGCACCGAGAAAATCTTCCCGGCCAAGGCCGCGCCGTAGTGTTCCTTGCACTTTTCGGTGATGTCGTCGAAGTCGCCCAGCGGGTACTCGTCGATCTGCAAAAAGTGCGCGATGCCCGGCATGCACATCAGGCGTTCGCCCATCTCTTTCAGGGCTTTGGCGTCGGTAACGCGGGTTTCCAGCTCGAGGTTGTCCCACACACCGTTCACCACCACAGCCGGGTCCAGATCGCGGAGCACGGCGCGGATGTTTTTGGCCAACTGGCGGATAAATTTCGTCCGGACAGGTCGACTCTTGATGGTGATCTCGGGGAAGACTTTTACGATTAGTTTCATGAAAACAGCGCGCGCAGGGCCAGCCGAAAAAGGGGGGCGCGGATTATAGCGGAAATTGCTCAAGGTTTAACCAGTTAATATGCAGAAGGTTTCGAACGCACCAAAACGGGTCATTTTGAGATTAAGACGCTACATTAGAGGGCGATAATTTCTGCATCAGGGCGCTTTGCACTTTAATAAGCGTGAATTTGGGGCAAAAAACCCATGCTGGGGCACTGGCATGCAATTTGCTCCCTTGTGAGGCAGGTTGCCTTGGCAGAGTATTCGCGCCGGCATCACCACTATTAAGGGCATCCACTACCCGCCCTAATTCACCCGGAGGACACTATGTCGAAGTCGGTTCAACTCATCAAAGATCATGACGTCAAGTGGATTGATCTGCGCTTCACGGACACCAAAGGCACTCAGCACCACGTGACCATGCCGGCTCGCGATGCGCTGGAAGACGACTTCTTCGAAGTCGGCAAGATGTTCGACGGTTCCTCCATCGCTGGCTGGAAAGGCATCGAAGCCTCCGACATGATCCTGCTGCCGGACGACGAAACTGCCGTGCTCGACCCGTTCACCGAAGACGCCACCCTGATCCTGGTGTGCGACATCATCGAACCGTCGACCATGCAAGGTTACGATCGCGACCCGCGCGCCATTGCTCACCGCGCCGAGGAATACCTGAAGACCACCGGTATCGGTGACACCGTCTTCGCCGGCCCAGAGCCAGAATTCTTCATCTTCGACGAAGTGAAATTCAAGTCGGACATCTCCGGCTCGATGTTCAAGATCTACTCCGAACAAGGTTCGTGGATGTCCGACCAGGACATCGAAGGCGGCAACAAGGGTCACCGTCCAGGCGTCAAAGGCGGCTACTTCCCGGTTCCGCCGTTCGACCACGACCACGAAATCCGTACTGCCATGTGCAACGCACTGGAAGAAATGGGCCAGACCGTTGAAGTTCACCACCACGAAGTGGCGACTGCCGGTCAGAACGAAATCGGTGTCAAGTTCAACACCCTGGTGAAGAAAGCTGACGAAGTTCAGACTCTGAAATACGTTGTACACAACGTTGCCGACGCTTACGGCCGCACCGCTACCTTCATGCCGAAGCCGCTGTACGGCGACAACGGTTCGGGTATGCACGTACACATGTCCATCTCCAAAGATGGCAAGAACACCTTCGCTGGCGAAGGCTATGCCGGCCTGTCCGAAACCGCTCTGTACTTCATCGGCGGTATCATCAAGCACGGTAAGGCACTGAACGGCTTCACCAACCCGGCCACCAACTCCTACAAGCGTCTGGTGCCAGGCTTCGAAGCGCCGGTAATGCTGGCCTACTCGGCTCGCAACCGTTCCGCCTCGATCCGTATTCCTTACGTCAACAGCCCTAAAGGCCGTCGTATCGAAGCACGTTTCCCGGACCCGGCTGCCAACCCGTACCTGGCTTTCGCAGCACTGCTGATGGCCGGCCTGGACGGTATCCAGAACAAGATCCACCCAGGCGATGCTGCCGACAAAAACCTGTACGACCTGCCGCCTGAAGAGGCGAAAGAGATCCCACAAGTTTGCGGCAGCCTGAAAGAAGCCCTGGAAGAGCTGGACAAGGGCCGTGCGTTCCTGACCAAGGGCGGCGTGTTCTCCGACGACTTCATCGACGCTTACATCGCGCTGAAATCCGAAGAAGAAATCAAGGTCCGCACCTTCGTACACCCACTGGAATATGAGCTGTACTACAGCTGCTGATCCGGTAGCGCCGCGCTACGCGGCGTGACAAAAAGAGGCCTCCTTCGGGAGGCCTTTTTTATTGCGCGGATTTTATGACTGATGAAGAACCTGTAGGAGTGAGCCTGCTCGCGATAGCGGTGGGTCGTTAAGAATTATGGTGGCTGACACTACGCGATCGCGAGCAGGCTCACTCCTACAGTGAATTGTGGCGTACAAATAATTCCCGGATGTGTACCGGGTTAGGCTTACCGCCGACCCTGGCCTATGCTGCAAGCCAATCTCATTGTTGATCGGTCGATTCCATGGGTCGTGGTTTTCTATTCCTGCTGCTGGCAATCGCTCTGCCCGCCCACGCGCAGATCTACAAATACACCGATGCCAACGGCCACACGGTGTACAGCGATCACTCGCCGGACGGCGTCGACGCGCAGCCGGTGGAGTTGCCGCCGCTCAACCGTGTCGAATCGCAAACGCCGAGCACGCCGCCACCCGTCGAGACGGACAATCCCCAGCCTGAGCCCAATGCGTATGAAGTGCTGGAACTGACCGGCCTGCCCACTGAAGAAGCCCTGCGCGCCAACAACGGCACCTTCACCGTCAATGTGCTGATCAAGCCGCGCCTGCAAACGCCGCATCAATTAAGGCTGGTTTTGGACGACGAGCCTTACGGGCAGCCGAGCAACGTGCCGATCCTGCAACTGGTGAATATCGATCGCGGCGAACATCGTCTGGCGGTGCAGGTGATCGATGGCGAAACGATCGTCCAACAGAGCCCGCCAGTAGTCTTCACCGCGCAACGGGTGCACAAGCCATGATCCGCGCATGGCTGATCGCCGTGCTGGCCATGACGGCACTGCACGCCTCGGCCGAGGTGTTCACTTATATCGACGCGCAAGGCAATCGTGTCTACACCGATCAACCACGCGGCAACGCCAAGCGTGTGCCGCTGGCCACCAGCAATCGCATGCCGGCTAACCCAACGGCTACTGCGCCGATGACCACCGCGAAAAAATCCCCGGAACAACCACCGTTTCATTACGACATGCTGCGCGTTCTGGTGCCCGAGCCTGACGCGACCATTCGCAGCAGTGCCGGTGAGCTGATTGTCAGCATCACCAGTGAACCTCGCCTGCAAAAGGGCCATTTTTATCGCTTGCTGCTGGACGGCAAGGCCACGGGCGAGCCCGGCGTCAGTCCGGTTTTTCCGTTGAGCAATATCGACCGTGGCAGCCATAGCCTCTCGGTGGAAATCCTTGATGCTCAGGGCCGCACCGTCGAGCGCACCGCCAACCAACCCTTCCACATGCTGCGCATCTCGCTCGCGCAGAAACGCCAGGTCAAGCCCTGCACCACAGAGGACTACGGCGTACGCCCCGAGTGTCCGCTGAAAGACAAACCCGAAGAGCCGAAAAATCCTTTCCTGCGTTTCTTCTAACGCCATTTAGCTTTGCGCACTATATTGGTGCAATAGGTTGCACCGTACTCACATTCCATCCCATTTTGGTTCGAAACTTCCCGATCAAGCTGGCAGAACGCCACGCAAACGAGCGTCAAACGCCCGTTTCAGGGGTTGAACGCTTCTTTTCGGAGCCTTGGTTTGGTTTTTGCATTTTCCATCTACACACGCTTGTTTCTTGCGCACGCTCCGCCCCCAAAAGAGGCCTTGATGACTATTAGCGACGCAATCCCACGCTTGCTGCTCGACAACCTGACCACTGCCACAATCTTGCTTGATGCCGAATTGCGCCTCGAGTACATGAACCCGGCAGCGGAGATGCTGCTGGCCATCAGCGGTCAGCGCAGCCATGGGCAGTTCATCAGTGAGCTGTTCACCGAGTCTGCCGAGGCGCTCAATTCGTTGCGCCAGGCCGTGGAACAGGCGCACCCGTTCACCAAGCGCGAAGCCATGCTCACCGCCCTCACCGGTCAGACATTGACGGTGGATTACGCGGTGACGCCGATCCTCAGCAACGGCGCGACCCTGCTCCTGCTAGAGGTCCACCCGCGTGACCGCCTGCTGCGGATCACCAAGGAAGAGGCGCAGCTGTCGAAGCAGGAAACCAGCAAGATGCTGGTCCGCGGCCTCGCCCACGAGATCAAGAACCCGCTCGGCGGCATCCGTGGCGCCGCGCAATTGCTGGCCCGCGAGCTGCCGGAAGAAAGTCTGCGCGATTACACCAACGTGATCATTGAAGAGGCCGATCGCCTGCGCAATCTGGTAGACCGCATGCTGGGTTCAAACAAGCTGCCGTCGCTGGCGATGTGCAACGTTCACGAAGTACTAGAGCGCGTCTGCCATCTGGTCGAAGCCGAAAGCCAGGGCTGCATCACGCTGGTGCGCGATTACGACCCAAGCATTCCCGACGTGCTGATCGACCGCGAGCAAATGATCCAGGCCGTGCTGAATATCGTGCGCAATGCGATGCAGGCGATAAGCAGTCAGAACGAGCTGCGTCTGGGCCGCATCAGCTTGCGTACCCGGACCATGCGCCAGTTCACCATCGGCCACGTCCGCCATCGCCTGGTGACCAAGATCGAGATCATCGACAACGGCCCGGGCATTCCTGCGGAACTGCAGGAAACCATTTTCTTTCCCATGGTCAGCGGCCGCCCGGACGGTACCGGGCTGGGCCTGGCCATCACCCAGAACATCATCAGCCAGCACCAGGGCCTGATCGAATGTGACAGCCATCCAGGCCACACCACGTTCTCGATCTTTCTGCCACTGGAACAAGGAGCCACATCGACATGAGCCGTAGTGAAACCGTGTGGATCGTCGATGACGACCGTTCTATCCGTTGGGTTCTGGAAAAGGCCCTGCAGCAGGAAGGCATGACCACCCAGAGCTTCGACAGCGCCGATGGCGTGATGAGTCGCCTGGCCCGTCAACAGCCGGACGTGATCATCTCCGACATCCGCATGCCGGGTGCCAGCGGTCTGGACCTGTTGGCGCGGATTCGTGAGCAGCACCCACGGCTGCCGGTCATCATCATGACCGCTCACTCCGATCTGGACAGCGCTGTTGCCTCCTATCAGGGCGGTGCGTTCGAGTACCTGCCAAAGCCGTTTGACGTTGATGAGGCTGTCTCGCTGGTCAAGCGCGCCAATCAGCATGCGCAAGAACAGCAAGGCCTGCAGGTCGTGCCAGCGCTGACCCGCACCCCGGAAATCATCGGCGAAGCGCCGGCGATGCAGGAAGTGTTTCGCGCCATCGGCCGCTTGAGTCACTCCAACATCACCGTGCTGATCAACGGCGAATCGGGTACCGGTAAAGAACTGGTGGCCCACGCCCTGCACCGTCACAGCCCGCGTGCGGCCTCGCCGTTCATTGCACTGAACATGGCGGCGATCCCCAAGGATCTGATGGAATCCGAGCTGTTCGGCCACGAGAAAGGCGCTTTCACTGGCGCGGCCAACCTGCGTCGCGGGCGATTTGAGCAGGCCGATGGCGGCACGCTGTTCCTCGATGAAATCGGCGACATGCCAGCCGATACTCAAACCCGTTTGCTACGGGTTCTGGCCGATGGCGAGTTCTATCGCGTTGGCGGTCATGTGCCGGTCAAGGTTGACGTGCGGATCATCGCCGCGACTCACCAGAATCTGGAAACCCTGGTGCACGCCGGGAAATTCCGTGAGGACTTGTTCCACCGCCTCAACGTGATCCGTATCCACATTCCGCGCCTGTCGGATCGTCGCGAAGACATCCCGACGCTGGCCCGACACTTCCTCAGCCGCGCTGCGCAGGAACTGGCGGTGGAGCCGAAGTTGCTGAAAAGCGAGACTGAGGAATATCTGAAGAACCTGCCGTGGGGCGGCAACGTGCGTCAGCTGGAGAACACCTGCCGCTGGATCACGGTCATGGCGTCCGGGCGCGAAGTGCACATCAGCGACTTGCCGCCAGAGTTGCTCAACCTGCCGCAGGATTCGGCGCCAGTGACCAACTGGGAGCAAGCGCTGCGCCAGTGGGCCGATCAGGCGTTGGCGCGTGGCCAGTCGAGCCTGCTCGACAGCGCGGTGCCGGCGTTCGAGCGGATCATGATCGAGACGGCGCTGAAGCACACCGCCGGGCGCCGACGTGATGCCGCGGTGCTGTTGGGCTGGGGGCGAAATACCCTGACGCGCAAGATCAAGGAATTGGGGATGAAGGTCGATGGTGGGGATGATGATGAGGGGGATGAGGGTTAATCAGCCTTTGGGTCTTCGCTGACAGAGACATCCAATCGCGAGCAGGCTCACTCCTACAGTTGACTGTGTGGGGTTCACAATCATGTGAACACCTCAAATCTCTGTAGGAGTGAGCCTGCTGGCGATGCTTTTTGAGTCTACATGCACCGCATCAATGCACGATGACCCGCAACCGGGCACGGCAGGCGTTTCAAAATCCCGTCTGAACTAACCGAAAGTCCAGCGTCAAAACCCTTCAAACCTCCGGAAAACGGGGGTTTTGTATATCCGTAGATATTTCCTGTTTCAAAATGCGAAAACCTGGCACGTCCCCTGCAATACCTCTCACAGGTGATTCGTTTCACCACCCGTTTCGGGGACCTTGGTACAGGCAGGCCGGGGATTCCCCTCTTTACATCGGGCTCACACCGCAACGCGGCGAGCTCACCCTTTTGGGATCCTTGGTACAGGCAGGCCGGGGGTTCCCTCTTTACACCGGACTGACGCTTTGAGCGAAGTCCAGCCTTTTGGGAACCCTGATACAGGCAGGTCAGGGATTCCCGCTTTTATTACTCGCGCAGATGGATCTGCAGCCGCCAGCGGTCATCGACCTCGCTGCCGGCCCAATCTCCCTGCAGCGGCCGCGCCGCCAGCACCGTCAGCAACAATCCGCCGTCACTCATTCGCGTACGCCAATTCACATCCTTGCCATTGAGCTTGAACTGGCCTTTCTGCGCCCGCCCATCCGCCTGAAACAACAGCGCCACCGTGCCGTCGATGATCTCGCCGTGCAGTTTCGGTTCGTTGTTGAACCACACCACCAGCCCACCGTCGATCACCTCGACCTGCTGCAAAACGGTTGGATCCGGCGTGGTCAGGCGACCGATCATCAAACCGATCATCAAACCGACAATCGCCAGCGAACCGATCACCCGCGGGAATAGTTTCGAACGCGAGTCCGCTTGCGGCGTAGAATGCGCGTCATCTTTACCTTCGGAGCCGTGCATGTTTCACGTCATCCTTTTTCAACCAGAAATTCCGCCGAATACCGGCAACGTTATCAGGCTGTGCGCCAACAGCGGCTGCCACCTGCATTTGATCGAACCGCTGGGCTTCGAGATGGACGACAAGCGCCTGCGCCGGGCCGGTCTCGACTACCACGAATACGCCACGCTGCAACGCCACGCCGACCTCGCCAGTTGCCTGGAAAGTTTAGGCAATCCACGCCTGTTCGCGTTCACCACCAAGGGTTCGCGGCCGTTTCATGATGCCGCGTTCGTCCCGGGCGATGCGTTCATCTTCGGCCCGGAAAGCCGAGGCTTGCCACCAGAAGTGCTCGACGCCCTGCCGGCCGAACAGCGCCTGCGCCTGCCGATGCGTGAAGGCTGCCGCAGCCTGAACCTGTCCAACACCGTGGCAGTGGCCGTGTACGAAGCGTGGCGGCAGAACGACTTTAAATAACACCGCAGCGGATCTATCAATCCTCTGTAGAAGCTGCCGAAGGCTGCGATCTTTTGATCTTGTTTTTCGGGGATCAAGATCAAAAGATCGCAGCCTTCGGCAGCTCCTACACGAAGGTTTCGTTTGCCCCATGAAAAAAGCGCCGTTTGAAGGCGCTTTTTTCATGGGGCGTTACTCACCGTTTACTGAACGGTTGGCGTCTCGCCGCTTTCCTGCATGCGCTGCAGCTCTTGCGCGTACAGGGCGTCGAAGTTCACCGGAGCCAGCATCAGCGCCGGGAACGAACCGCGGGTTACCAGGCTGTCCAGGGTTTCGCGAGCGTACGGGAAGAGGATGTTCGGGCAGAACGCACCCAGGGTGTGGCTCATCGAAGCCGCGTCCAGGTTCTTGATCAGGAAGATACCGGCCTGTTGCACTTCAGCGATGAAGGCGACTTCTTCACCGTTTTTCACGGTAACGGACAGGGTCAGTACGACTTCGTAGAAATCACCTTCCAGTTCTTTCTGACGGGTGTTCAGATCCAGACCGACCGCCGGGTCCCACTGCTGGCGAAAGATCGCCGGGCTTTTCGGGGCTTCGAAGGACAGGTCGCGTACGTAGATGCGCTGCAAGGAGAATTGCGGTGCGGTTTCTTCTTCGCTGGCTGCAGTGTTCTGTTGGTCAGTCATCTCAGATCCTTTCTGATCTTGGGTCTTTTAGGGAGTGCTGTACGTGGGTGCAGCCGTTCAGGCCTTGAGCAACGCGTCGAGCTTGCCGGCGCGTTCCAGGGCGAATAAATCGTCACAGCCGCCGATGTGCTTGCTGCCGATCCAGATCTGCGGCACAGACGTGCGTCCGGCTTTCTGGGCCATTTCGGCACGCACCTGCGGCTTGCCATCGACCTTGATCTCTTTGAAGGCCACGCCTTTGTTCTCGAGCAGGTACTTGGCTCGCGAGCAGTAAGGGCAGTAATCGCTGGAGTAGACGATGACTTCGCTCATATCACTTCACCAGCGGCAGGTTGTCGCCTTTCCAGCTGGAGATCCCGCCGGACAGCTTGGCGGCGGTGAAGCCGGATTTCATCAGTTCGCGGGCGTGGGTGCCGGCGGTCTGGCCCAGGGCATCGACCAGAATGATGGTCTTGGCCTTGTGCTTTTCCAGCTCGGCGACGCGTGCGGCCAGTTTGTCCTGGGGAATATTCACCGCACCAACGATGTGGCCGGCAGCGAAATCCTTGGCTGTACGAATGTCTACCACTACGCCTGCATCTTTGTTGACCAGCGCGGTCAGCTCACCGGTGCTCAGGCTTTTACCGCCGCCCTGCATCGTGTGCGCCAGCAGCAGAGCCAGCAGTACGACGAAGATACCGACAAGAATGTAGTGGTTAGTGGCAAATTCAATCAGGTGAGCAACCATCGAAGGAGGTTCCAGGGCGTTAAAATGTCGGCCAGTATACACAGCCACTATGGTGGGCCAAACCCCGTCCGGCGGTGACGCGGTCGGAACTTCGCTTTAAACTCCAACTCCCTTTTCCATCGCCCTCTTCTTTATCAGCCACGAGTGGATTCCATGACTACCACGCCTAAACCTTTGGTCCTGATCATTCTCGACGGCTTCGGTCACAGCGACAGCCCCGAATCCAATGCCGTTTTTGCGGCGAAGAAGCCTGTGCTGGATCGCCTGACGGCCAACCAGCCGAACGGCTTGATCTCGGGCAGCGGCATGGACGTCGGTCTGCCGGACGGCCAGATGGGCAACTCCGAAGTCGGCCACATGAACCTAGGCGCCGGTCGTGTGGTGTATCAGGACTTCACCCGCGTGACCAAATCGATCCGCGACGGCGAGTTTTTCGAGAACCCGACCATCTGCGCCGCTGTAGATAAAGCCGTGGCTGCCGGCAAAGCCGTGCACTTCATGGGCCTGCTGTCGGAGGGCGGCGTGCACAGCCATCAGGATCACCTGATTGCCATGGCCGAACTGGCCTTCAAGCGCGGCGCCGAAAAAATCTACCTGCACGCTTTTCTCGACGGCCGCGACACGCCACCAAAAAGCGCCGCTTCGTCGATCGAACTGCTCGATGCGACGTTCCAGGCACTCGGCAAGGGCCGCATCGCCAGCATCGTCGGCCGTTACTTCGCCATGGACCGTGACAACCGCTGGGATCGCGTGGCCCAGGCGTACAACCTGATCGTCGACGGCAACGGCGAATTCAACGCTGCCACCGCTCAGGAAGGCCTGGACGCCGCTTATGCTCGTGGCGAGAGCGACGAATTCGTCAAAGCCACCACCATTGGTGAGCCGGTCAAAGTCGAAGACGGTGACGCAGTGGTGTTCATGAACTTCCGCGCCGACCGCGCCCGCGAGCTGACTCGCGTGTTCGTCGAAGACGATTTCAAGGACTTCGAGCGCGCGCGTCAGCCAAAACTGGCCGGTTTCGTCATGCTGACCCAGTACGCCGCGAGTATTCCTGCGCCGTCGGCGTTCGCTGCGGGCAGCCTGGAAAACGTGCTGGGCGACTATCTGGCGAAAAACGGCAAAACCCAGCTGCGCATCGCTGAAACCGAGAAATACGCCCACGTCACCTTCTTCTTCTCCGGCGGCCGTGAAGAACCGTTCCCGGGCGAAGAACGCATCCTGATCCCGTCGCCGAAAGTCGCCACTTACGACTTGCAGCCGGAAATGAGCGCGCCGGAAGTGACCGACCGTATTGTCGAAGCCATTGAAAACCAGCGCTACGACGTGATCGTGGTCAACTACGCCAACGGCGACATGGTCGGCCACAGCGGCGTGTTTGACGCGGCAGTGAAAGCGGTTGAATGCCTGGACACTTGCGTCGGGCGCATCGTCGAAGCACTGGACAAGGTGGGTGGCGAAGCGCTGATCACCGCTGACCACGGCAACGTTGAAAAAATGGCCGATGAAGAAACCCACCAGGCGCACACCGCACACACCACCGAGCCGGTGCCGTTCATTTATGTGGGCAAGCGCGATCTCAAGGTCCGTGAAGGCGGCGTACTGGCGGATGTGGCGCCGACCATGCTCAAGCTGCTGGGTCTGGAAAAACCGGCGGAAATGACCGGGACTTCGATTCTGGTCTGACCCGGATCGCCAAAACACCGCAAAACCCTGTGGGAGCTGGCTTGCCAGCGATAGCAATCTGACAGCCAACAGCTATGTTGAATGTTCAGACGCCATCGCTGGCAAGCCAGCTCCCACATTGGTCTAGGGTGGTTTCAAAGATTATTTGCAGCTGTATCTCCGGCCAGTTATCACACAGCCCCAATTGGGCGTTTTTTTTGCAGCCTCGGGCGGGCATACTAGGCCGTCCATTACCCTGGTGCCGCCCGCCCCTATGCTTCGCGTCCTGATTGCCCTCGCTCTGACTTGCCTGCTCCAACCGGCCTTCGCTGACGAGCGCGCGCAAACCCAACAACAGTTGGACGCCACGCGTCAGGACATTGCCGAGCTGAAAAAGCTGCTGAGCAAGGTTCAGGAAGAAAAGTCCGGCGTACAGAAAGAGCTCAAGGGCACCGAGACCGAGCTGGGCAAGCTGCAGAAGCAGGTCGATGCGCTGCAGAAAGAACTGCAGAAAAGCGAATCCGAGCTACAGCGACTCGATGCAGAGAAAAAAAAACTCCAGAGCGCGCGCACTGAACAACAACGACTGATCGCCATCCAGGCCCGTGCGGCCTATCAGAACGGCCGTCAGGAGTACCTCAAACTGCTGCTCAACCAGCAGAATCCCGAGAAGTTTGCCCGCACCCTCACCTATTACGATTACCTGAGCCAGGCCCGCCTGGAGCAGCTGAAAAACTTCAACGAAACCCTGCGCCAATTAGCCAATGTCGAAAAAGACATCGGCTTGCAGCAGGCGCAGTTGCTGGTCCAGAAAAGCGACCTCGACACCCGCCGCGACGAGCTCGACAAGGTTCGCAAGGAGCGCCAGCAAGCCCTCGCCAAGCTCAATGACGACGTGAAGGCCCGCGACCAGAAACTCGCCGCGCGCGAGCAGGATCAGGCAGACCTGTCTAAAGTCCTCAAAACCATTGAAGAAACCCTGGCCCGTCAGGCCCGTGAGGCAGAAGAAGCGCGACAGAAAGCGCTGATCGCCCAGCAGGAAGCGGAAAAAAAGCGTTTGCGTGAGGCGCAAGCCCACGCGGATACAGAATCGGACACCAGCGACGCCCCACGAAAGCCTGTCAAATCGTCTCCCGGCGCGCTGGTTTCCAGCAGTGGCGAAACCTTTGGTGGAGCTTTTGCGGCAACCCGGGGAAAACTTCCATGGCCGGTTGATGGTCGACTGCTGGCACGCTTCGGTGAAAGCCGTGGCGACGACGCCCGCACCAAGTGGGATGGCGTGATGATCAGCGCCTCCGCCGGCAGCCAGGTGCATGCCGTCCATGGTGGGCGCGTGGTGTTTGCCGATTGGCTGCGCGGCGCCGGGTTGCTGGTGATCCTCGATCACGGCAATGGTTTTCTGAGTCTTTACGGTCACAACCAGACACTGCTCAAGTCGGCGGGTGACGTGGTTAAAGCCGGTGAGTCCATCTCCACTGTCGGTAACAGTGGCGGCCAGGACACATCAGCGCTGTATTTCGCAATTCGTCAGCAGGGTCACCCGAGTGATCCGGCGCAATGGTGCCGCGCGCAAGGATAGGCGTTGAGTCACCAACATTAGGAGTTCGTTCGACATGCTGCATTTGTCCCGCCTTACCTCGCTGGCCCTGACGATCGCCCTGGTGATCGGCGCGCCTCTGGCGTTCGCCGCTCAACCGGCTCCGGCCGTCGCTCCGGCAGGCACAGCTGCGACCTCCAAGGCCCCGCTGCCGCTGGAAGAGTTGCGCACTTTTGCCGAGGTCATGGACCGGATCAAAGCCGCGTACGTCGAGCCGGTGGACGACAAGACCCTGCTGGAAAACGCGATCAAGGGCATGCTCAGCAACCTTGATCCGCACTCGGCCTACCTCGGCCCTGAAGACTTCACCGAGTTGCAGGAAAGCACCAGCGGTGAGTTCGGCGGTCTGGGCATTGAAGTCGGCGCCGAAGACGGCTTTATCAAAGTCGTCTCGCCTATTGATGACACGCCAGCGTCGAAGGCCGGCATTCAGGCTGGCGACTTCATCGTCAAGATCAACGGTCAGCCGACTCGCGGCCAGACCATGACCGAAGCCGTGGACAAGATGCGCGGCAAGATCGGCCAGAAAATCACCCTGACTCTGGTGCGCGACGGTGGCACGCCATTCGACGTAACCCTGGCGCGCGCCGTTATTCAGGTGAAAAGCGTCAAGGCGCAGCTGTTGGAGTCGGGCTACGGCTACATCCGCATCACTCAGTTCCAGGTCAAGACCGGTGATGAGGTCTCCAAGGCCCTGGCGAAGATGCGCAAAGACAACGGCAAAAAGCTCAACGGCATCATTCTCGACCTGCGTAACAACCCGGGCGGCGTGTTGCAGGCAGCGGTGGAAGTGGTCGACCACTTCATCACCAAAGGCCTGATCGTCTACACCAAAGGCCGGATCGCCAACTCCGAGCTGCGCTTCTCTGCCACCGGCAAAGATGAAAGCGAAGCGGTGCCGATGGTCGTGCTGATCAACGGCGGCAGCGCCTCGGCGTCGGAAATCGTCGCCGGTGCCCTGCAGGATCAGAAACGTGCGGTGGTCATGGGCACCACCAGTTTCGGCAAAGGCTCGGTACAAACCGTGCTGCCGCTGAACAACGACCGCGCACTGAAGATCACCACCGCGTTGTACTACACACCGAATGGCCGTTCGATCCAGGCTCAGGGCATCGTCCCGGACATCGAAGTGCGCAAGGCCAAGATCACCAGCGAGGCGGACAGCGAATACTTCAAGGAAGCCGATCTGCAAGGCCACTTGGGCAACGGCAACGGCGGCGCCGACAAACCAAGCGGTTCCGCAGGCAAGGCCAAGGCCATGCCGCAGGATGACGATTACCAACTGGCCCAGGCCCTGAGCCTGCTCAAAGGCCTGAGCATTACGTCCGGCCGTTGAGGATGTCTTTGCGTTTCGTCTTCGTTCTGTTGTGCTGTCTGGCGGGTGCTGCTAACGCACAACCCGCCAGCTCAACGCCTCACAAAGCCTACCTGACGCTGATCATCGACGACCTGGGGCAAAACCTGCCCCGGGATCGCCGTGTGCTGGCCCTGCCCGGGCCGGTGACCGCCGCGATCATGCCCGACACCCCGCACGCCACCGAGTTTGCCCGCGAAGCCCACAGCGCCGGCAAGATCGTCATCCTGCACATGCCGATGGATCCGGCTACAGGGCCTTATGCCTGGCATCCCGAACTGCCGATCGAAGAACTCGAAAAACGCCTCAACGCTGCTTTCAAAAGGGTCCCCTACACCGCTGGCATCAATAACCACATGGGCAGCCGCATGACCGCGCAACCCGTGGCCATGGCGTGGTTGATGGGCGAGTTGCAGCGCCGTCACAAGTTCTTCGTCGACAGCCGCACCAGTGCGCAGACCGTGGCCGCCCAGCAGGCGCAGAAAATTGCTCTGGCAAGTGTTTCGCGAGATGTTTTTCTTGATGACGAGCGCACTGAAGCTGCGATCTTCACGCAGTTGCAGACGGCAATCAGTCTGGCGCGCAAACAAGGTTCAGCCGTAATGATCGGCCATCCGTATCCACAGACCTTGGCGGTGCTGGAACGCGAGTTGCCCAAACTCAAAGCCCAGGGCATCGAGTGGATCAACATCAAGCAGATGATCAGTTTGCGCAGCAATCGCGCCATGGCCGGGCATGGCAAGGACGGCGTGTACCGGTAACACCCTGTCACGTTATCCAATACATAGTTACCACCAGGTGCCTGGCGCACTTGCAGATAGTGAGACCTGCAACAGGTCGCGACTCCCCCTGAGTCGCTTTTCTACTATCAGGAATAACGATGACTACTCAAGACAATGCCGTATTGCCCGCCAGGCAAATGGAATCCATCAAAGTCGACAACCTGTTGATCAACTTCACGACGGAGTTTCAGCGGATCCAGGACACCGCAGCGATACCCTCCCAGCGTGCAAGCTTCTGGCGCCCGATACCCGCTCCAGATCTACTGCATGGATACTTTTCGCTGGGCGATATCGCGCTGCGCGATCATGACAACCCTAACGGCACTATGGTGACGCCCGTTGTCTGCGAGGGCGAGCATACGGGATCGGAAAAAACCAAAGGACATGCGCTCAACCGGCCCGTCGATTTCGAGCTGATTTGGCGAAACTCTGCCTCGGCCGTGGCCACCCGTTTGTACATTTGGCGACCGATAGCACCCATAGGCTACGTTGCGCTGGGCACTGTCTGCACCAACGACAACACCAAACCTTCGTTCAATTCTCTTCGTTGCGTCAGGGAAGACCTGGTTACCGAAGCGGGCATCGGCGAGCAGATCTGGAACGACAAAGGTAGCCGCGTAAAACTCAACTGTAGTGTCTGGAGCATTGCCCCGCCGTTTGGCATTATCGGCGAAATCTGCCTCACATCCGGCTCCTTCATTGCCGATCAAAGCCACCAAGTACCGGCCAGCCACCATAAAGCCTATGCCTTGAGGGTACCGATTGCAGTTGAAGTCTCAACGCCTGCAGAAGCCCCGACATTGACCACAAGCTCGGGTCCTGTTTCGGACGGAGCCAAGAAGATTACGCAGGTCGCCCGGCTACCCTGGTTCGCCGTAACGGATCAACTTCAACCCACCGAGCAATTTCAGCAGACGCCTTTTTACCAGTTAAGGCGCACCGACCAGTACATGCTCGTCGGATCCACCCGCAACGACACGGAACACTCCCTACCCGTCAAATGGATTGCTAACCCCGCTCACAACCGGCACGAAATGTTGCTCTTCAGTGACGTCTCTTCTATTAGAGTCCACTCAACCTGGCCAGCCAAAGTGCCCACTGACCATCGCGTGATCCGATTCAGGGCGTGCCTGCCCGATTCCTTCAATTACACGGAAAGGACTTCGACTGGATGGCTCGATCCCCAGTCTGTCGTTGTGCTTGCCATGGCAGCGAAGGGCAAATCGATGGCCGTGTATCGAATGCAAAGTCACTACGAGTTGCTGCGCGCGGATGGCACCAAAATAGCGTCCGACCTTCATTACGCCGACAACGACAGCCTTTATCTGACCGAATTCCCAGCGCAATCGGAAGAAACAGAGCAGGAGTGCCCGCTACCGCTGACGGCCTCTTCAGCGCAGGCTGCAACAGTCGACGTCGATATGACCGTTGAACCGGCGCCCGAATTGCCGGTGGTTACAGATAGCGCGCCATGATGTCGTCAACGACACCTTCTTTGCGCAGTTGATCCAGAGCCGTCTGCAGCCTGGTGACGATCTCATCGGAAACGTCCTTGTTCAGCGCCAGGTATAACTCGGCGCTGTTGAAGCGCAGCACGGTTTTGAGTCCGGTCACACCATCCTGCCGCGCCAGATAACGGCCGGCAGGATCGCCCGTGGCCCACAGGTCGATCTGGCCGTTGATCAGCTTTTTCGCATTGTCCTGATCGCGCAGCACAACCACTGGTTTCAAGCCTTGCTTGGTCAGCGTCTCGGCAATCGCGTCGCCTTTATAGGCGCCGATTTTGTACTTGCGCGCATCATCGAGGGTTTCGAGGGTGATCTTGCTATCAGCCTTGGCCAACAGGATCCAGTCGTCGGGGCCGATCGGGCCGACCCACTTGAAGAGTTTTTCGCGATCGGGCAGACGCGCCATCACGAAGGCGCCGTATCCGGGATTTTCCAGCGCCAGTTTGTACACCCGCTCCCAAGGGAAGCGCAGGGTCAGGCTGTAAGTGAGGCCGGCACGCTGGAACATCTCGCGCACGATATCGGTGGCGATACCGTTGATGTTCTCGCCTTGAGCGAAGTTCTTGCCGTTCTTCGCCATGTTGTACGGCGGGAAGTTTTCGGTGAGGAGCACCAGATCGGTGTCGGGATTGTTTTCGGCCCTGACACTGTTGATGAGCAACAAAGAAGCACTGGCGAGAACAAGAAGCAGGCGTTTGATCATGTCGGGCTACCGAAATCCATGGCGTGCCCAAGAGTGCCTTGGGCACGCCATGCTGTCCACTGGCCTGTACCGTTTAACGCATCACAATCCCGCGATGGGCCATATAGGCCTTGGCTTCCTGCACGGTGTATTCGCCGAAGTGGAAAATACTCGCCGCCAACACCGCGCTGGCGTGGCCTTCGAGAATGCCGTCGGCCAGATGCTGCAAGTTGCCGACACCGCCGGAAGCGATCACTGGAATGCCCAGTGCATCGCTGATGGCGCGGGTCACGCCGAGGTCGAAACCGTTTTTCATGCCGTCCTGATCCATGCTGGTCAGCAGGATCTCACCGGCACCGAGGCCTTCCATCTTCTTCGCCCATTCGACTGCGTCGAGACCGGTCGGCTTGCGCCCACCGTGGGTGAAGATTTCCCAGCGCGGGGTTTCGCCCGGACCCGACACCTTCTTCGCATCGATGGCGACGACGATGCACTGCGAGCCGAAATGCTGCGCGGCTTCGCCAACGAATTCAGGGTTGAACACCGCTGCGGTGTTGATCGAAACCTTGTCCGCGCCGGCATTGAGCAGGTTGCGGATGTCTTGCACGGTGCGTACACCACCGCCAACGGTCAGCGGAATGAAGACCTGGCTGGCCATGCGCTCGACGGTGTGCAGCGTGGTGTCGCGGCCATCGGCGCTGGCGGTGATGTCGAGAAAGGTAATCTCGTCAGCACCCTGCTCGTCATAACGACGGGCGATTTCCACCGGGTCACCGGCGTCGCGGATGTTCTCGAACTTCACACCTTTGACGACCCGGCCGTTGTCCACGTCCAGGCAAGGGATGATGCGTTTGGCCAGCGCCATGGTCAGTCCTCAGCCTTTGTACGAATCGCAGAAAGCTTGCGCTTCAGCGACGTCGAGGGTGCCTTCGTAGATCGCCCGGCCCGTGATGGCACCGATGATGCCCGGCGCCTTGGCGTCGAGCAGCGACTTGATGTCACCGAGGTTGTGAATACCGCCGGAAGCGATCACCGGGATCTTGGTTGCAGCAGCCAGCGCAGCGGTGAACGGTACGTTGCAGCCCTGCATCATGCCGTCTTTGGCGATGTCGGTATAAACGATCGAAGACACGCCATCGGCTTCAAACTGCTTGGCCAGATCGATGACCTGCACGGTGCTGATTTCAGCCCAGCCGTCAGTGGCGACAAAACCGTCCTTGGCGTCGAGGCCGACGATGATTTTGCCCGGGAACGCACGGCACGCTTCGGCGACGAAGGCCGGATCTTTCACGGCTTTGGTGCCGATGATCACGTAGCTCACGCCAGCCTTGACGTAGTGCTCGATGGTTTCCAGCGAGCGAATGCCGCCGCCGATCTGGATCGGCAGGTTCGGATAGCGCTTGGCGATGGCGGTGACCACTTCGCCGTTGACCGGCTGGCCTTCGAAGGCGCCGTTCAGGTCGACCAGATGCAGACGACGGCAGCCGCCCTCCACCCACTTGGCAGCCATGCTCACCGGGTCATCGGAGAACACCGTGGAATCTTCCATGCGGCCCTGGCGCAGACGTACGCAGGCACCGTCTTTAAGATCGATAGCGGGGATAATCAGCATCTGGCAAACCTTCAAATTTGAATGTTCAGCTTGGCTCGGAAATCAGTTTTTCTCGAGCGCCCACAGGTCGCTTTCGATGCTCTCAAACCGTTCCTTGAGGTGGGTCTGCACATCGAAAATCGCCCTGTTGTAATAGTGCGGAGCAATTTCGCGGGTAAACAGCTCAAGAATTTCTGCCGCTTCGAACGAACCCAGGTCCAGTTCGAAACGATCCTCCATGAACCGCTTGATCTTGTGATTGGCCTCGTTCTCCTGTTCGGGAGTGAGGGTCAGGATCGGCGGTCTGGATTTCTTGGCGGCCATTTACCAGCGACCGTCCCATGCAGCGAAGTTCTGTAGCAATTGCAGGCCATGGGTATGGCTCTTCTCCGGGTGGAACTGCACGGCGAAACGCGAGCCATCGGCCAGCGCTGCAGCGAAATCGACACCGTAATGACCGCCGCCCACCACCTGCCGCGCGTTGGCAGCGGCAATGTAGTAGCTGTGCACGAAATAGAAACGCGCCATGTCCGGAATGTCGTGCCACAGCGGGTGACTGACCTTCTGCTTCACCTCGTTCCAGCCCATGTGCGGGACTTTCAGGTGTTCGCCGTCTTCATGCAGGTCTTTGCCGAAGAACTTCACCGCGCCCGGGAACAGGCCGATGCAGTCGACGCCGTTGTTCTCTTCGCTGGTATCGAGCAAGGCTTGCATGCCGACGCAGATGCCGAGGAACGGACGATCCTGGCTGACTTCACGCACCAGCGAATCAAACTCGAGGCGACGGATCTCCGCCATGCAATCGCGAATCGCGCCGACACCCGGGAACACCACGCGGTCAGCTTCGCGGATCACGGCCGCATCGCTTGTGATCAACACTTTACCGGCGCCGACGTGCTCCAGGGCTTTGGCCACCGAGTGCAGGTTACCCATGCCGTAATCGATAACTGCAACGGTCTGCATTACAGAACGCCTTTGGTCGATGGCATCTGCCCGGCCATGCGCTCGTCGAGTTCGACAGCCATGCGCAGCGCGCGGCCGAAAGCCTTGAACACGGTTTCGATCTGGTGGTGGGTGTTGGTGCCACGCAGGTTATCGATGTGCATGCTGACCAGCGCGTGGTTGACGAAGCCCTGGAAGAATTCCTGGAACAGGTCAACGTCGAAGCCGCCAACGGTAGCGCGGGTGTACGGCACGTGCATTTGCAGGCCCGGACGACCGGAGAAATCGATCACCACGCGCGACAGCGCTTCATCGAGCGGCACGTAGGCGTGGCCGTAACGACGGATGCCTTTTTTGTCGCCGATGGCTTTGGCGAAAGCCTGGCCGAGAGTGATACCGACGTCTTCCACCGTGTGGTGGTCGTCGATATGCAGATCGCCCTTGCATTCAATATCCAGGTCGATCAACCCGTGACGGGCGATCTGATCCAGCATGTGCTCAAGAAAAGGAACACCGATATCGAATCGGGCCTTTCCGGTGCCATCAAGGTTGATCGAGGCTTTGATCTGGGTTTCCAGAGTGTCGCGCTCGACAGAAGCCTTACGTTCGGCCATCACCAGCTCCGCAAAATCATTGGGCGAAAAAGGCAGCCATTATAGGCACGCGAACGCGAAACAGAAACACGAGAAGGGATATGGCTGACGGAGTGAATCCGGGGGTGTCGCGGGTAGACATGTCCATACAAGCCATTACAGGCGCCCAAAAACAACTGTAGGAGTGAGCCTGCTCGCGATGAGGACCTTGCAATCAACATTTCTGTGACTGTCAGACCGCTATCGCGAGCAGGCTCACTCCTACAGGGGTACTGCTTTTTACTTAGTTAAACAATACCGCCGTTTTCTGCAGAGTCACCCACACACCCCATGCCAACGGAATACCCACTGCCAGCCAAGCAGCAATCGCCAACGGCTTGCTGCCTGGTGCCGCTTTCCATTCCAGAACGGTGGTCGCATCAGCGCCTTTGTCATGGCCCAGCGCCTGTTCGGCAGCCAGTTCGGCGTCGGTCATGAAGTACTTGTCAGCCACCGGGCGCACCAGCAGGTTGCACAGGAAGCCCAGCACCAGCAAACCGGCGAGGATATACAGCGTGATGTCGTAAGCGGCAGCGCGTTCAACGCCGATGCTCAGTTGATACTCACGCAGGTAGTTCACCAGCACCGGACCAAGCACACCGGCCGCCGCCCAAGCGGTCAACAGACGACCGTGGATCGCGCCAACCATCTGCGTCCCGAACAGGTCGGCCAGATACGCCGGAACCGTCGCAAAACCACCGCCGTACATCGACAGGATGATGCAGAACGCTGCCACGAACAGCGCAACGTTGCCCAGGTGGCCCAGGTTCGGGATCAGCGCATACAGGGCAAAACCCAGTGCGAAGAACACGAAGTAGGTGTTTTTGCGGCCCAGGTAGTCCGAGAACGATGCCCAGAAGAAACGGCCACCAATGTTGAACAGGCTCAGCAGACCGGTGAAACCGGCAGCAATCGCGGCAATCGAAGCCAGTTGCCCGGCGTCGAGTTGGCCAAACGGCACATCAACACCCAGCAGTTTGCCGCCGAACACTTCCTGCAGCAGTGGCGAAGCCATGCCGAGAATGCCGATACCGGCAGACACGTTCAGGCACAGCACCAGCCAGACCAGACGGAATTGCGGGGTTTTCCACGCCACATTCACGTGCACGTGACGGTGCGTGATCATCGAGTTGGATGCTTTTTTCGCTGGAGCTGTCCAGCCTTCAGGTTTCCAGCCGGTTGGAGGCACGCGGTAAGCGAGGGCGCCACCGATCATGAACACGAAGTAGATCGCCGCCATGGCCACGAAGCTCTGCCAGACGCCAACGCCTTCAGCCGAGCCGAAGTGGCTCATCAGCGCGGTCGCCAACGGTGCACCGACCATCGCGCCACCGCCGAAGCCCATGATCGCCATGCCGGTCGCCATGCCGCGCTTGTCCGGGAACCACTTGATCAGGGTCGACACCGGCGAGATATAGCCCAGGCCCAGACCGATACCACCGATCACGCCGGAACCGATCCACATCAGCCAGATCTGGTGGGTATAAATCCCCAGCGCCGAAATCAGCAGTCCACCGCACCAGCACAGTGCCGAAACCACACCAGCCTTACGCGGACCGGCGTGTTCCAGCCAGCCACCCCAGATAGCTGCCGAGCAGCCGAGGAAGATGAAGAACAGGGTGTAGATCCAGCCGAGCATCGAGATCGGCCAGTCGCATTGCGACGAGAAGACTTGTGCGATGAAGCTCATGTCCGGCGCGCAAGCCACCGGTGCAGTAACGCCCAACGCCTTGGACAACGGCAACCAGAACACCGAAAAGCCGTAGGCCATGCCGATGCACAGGTGAATGGCCAGAGCGGCCGGTGGAACCAGCCAACGGTTGAAACCGGGCTTGGCGATGATGCGTTCCTTGGACAGGAACGCGGGCTGATCGGCTTTGAAGCCGTCCGCCGTGATGCTCGTGCTCATTGTGTATCCCCCAATTATTAGTATGGTTCGCCAGCCACTGTTCACCCCCGGCCTTATGCACGCAGGCATGACCGTTTTTTTGAGTGAAGCTCCTTGAAGGCGCGACGTTAAGTCGCAGAAGGACGGACGAACCGGCGAAGGTTACCATTTGCACGTGACAGAAAAACCAAACTGATATCACCTTTTTTCTGTTACCTGATCTTATCTCTGCGGTGAACCCCCATCGCATCCGTTGTCGAAGCGCTACAAGCGGCGAGTCAACGACCAAGGCAGGACGCCTCAGCAGTGAAGACTGATGCAGCGCTATACTCCCCGGCTAAATTACGAATTCGACTAATTACAAGGACTCGCCCATGAAAGCGTTCGGCAAAATCCTGGGTCTGGTACTCCTCGGGCTGTTGCTGATCATTGTGGCGGCAGGCTTTGCCCTGACCCACCTCTTCGATCCCAACGACTATAAAGACGAGATCCGCCAGATAGCCCGCGACAAGGCCCACATCGAGCTGACGCTCAATGGCGATATCGGCTGGAGCCTGTTCCCGTGGCTCGGCCTGGAATTGCACGAAGCCAGCGTCGCCACCCTGGCCAAACCCGCCGAACCGTTTGCCGATTTGCAGATGCTCGGCCTGTCCGTGCGCGTGCTGCCGCTGTTGCGCCGCGAAGTGCAGATGAGCGATGTGCGCGTCGAAGGCCTCAACCTGCGCCTGAACCGTGACAAGAACGGCCATGGCAACTGGGAAGATATCGGCAAGGTGCCGGTCGCGCCTGGTGCAACGCCGCCAGCCACTGCTCCTGGCCAACCCGCCAGCGACGCCCCTGTCGCCGTGGAGAAACCGGCGCAACCGATCCGCCTCGACATCGACAGCCTGACCGTCAACAACGCCCGCGTTGAGTACAACGATGAACTGAGCGGCAAGCAGTTCAGTGCCGAGAGCATCCAGTTGAGCACCGGCCCGGTGCACGACTCGACCAACATCCCGATCAAAGCCACGGCATTTCTCGGCACTAATCAGCCGGTGTTGCGCGTGCGCACCGAGCTCAATGGCGAGTTGCGTTTCGAGCGCGCCCTGCAACGCTACAAGTTCGAAGACATGAAGCTCTCCGGCGAAGTGGCGGGCGATCCGCTGCAAGGCAAGACCATGACCTTCTCCGCCCAAGGGCAACTGCTGCTGGATAAAGCGGCGAACGTAGCCGAATGGACCGGGATCAAGATCTCCGCCAACCAATTGCGCGCCTTGGGTGAACTGAAAGCCAACGACCTCGACAAGACCCCACAGATCACTGGCGGTATCTCGATCGCCCAGTTCGATCTGGCGAAATTCGTCGACAGCATCGGTCAAAAACTGCCGGCCATGGCCGAAGGCAGCCTGAGCAAAGTCGAACTGGTCAGCCGCATTGCGGCCACACCGAGCAGCGTCGCGTTCGACAACATCAACCTGAAACTCGACGACAGCAGCTTCAGCGGGCGCATCGCCGTCGAAGACTTCGCCAAGCAATCGTTGCGGGCGATCCTCAAGGCAGACACCTTCGACGTCGACCGTTACCTGCCGCCGAAATCGGAAAAGGCCAACAGCGCCACGCAAACCCGTCAGGCCGAAGTCGCCAGCACCGAAGCCAATGCCATCGCCGGTGCGGGCTCCACGGCCCTGCCAGACAAACCGAGCAAAACCGCCTGGAGCACCGAGCGCCTGCTGCCGGTTGAACGCCTGGCCAAGCTCGACGTGGACGCCGACCTGACCTTCGGCCAACTGACCCTCGACAAACTGCCGATCCAGAATGCCGCACTCAAAGCCACCGGCCAGGGCGGTCTGCTGACCCTCGGCAACCTCAGCGGCGAGCTGTACAACGGCGGCTTCGAAGCCAAAGGCACCCTCGACGTGCGTCCGAGCGCCCCGGTGCTCAACCTGCAGACCAAAATCAACCGCGTGCCAGCGGAAAAAATCCTCGAAAGCCAAGGCAAAAAACCGCCCGTCACAGGCCTGGTAACACTGACCAGCAACCTCACCGGCAGCGGCAACAGCCAACAGGCGCTGATCGACAGCCTCAACGGCAACGCCAGTTTCGTCATCAACAACGGCGTGCTGCTCAACGCCAACCTTGAGCAGCAACTGTGCAAAGGCATCGCCACCCTCAATCGCAAATCACTCAGCGGCGAGCCACGGGGCAAGGACACTCCGTTTCAGGAACTCAAGGGCAACCTGACTTTCCGTAACGGCATCGCCAGCAACCCGGACCTCAAGGTTCGTATTCCGGGCATGACCGTCAACGGTGACGGCGACATCGATCTGCGGGTGCTGGGCATGGACTACCGCGTCGGCATCATCGTCGAAGGCGACACGAGCGCCATGCCGGATCCGGCCTGTCAGGTTGGCGACAAGTTCGTCGGCATCGAGTGGCCACTGCGCTGCCGTGGCCCGCTGGAATTGGGCGCCAAGGCATGCCGCCTGGATAACGAACGCATGGGCCAGGTCGCGAGCAAACTGGCCGGCGACAAACTCAGCGAGAAGATCGACGAGAAACTTGGCGACAAGGTCAGCCCGGAATTGAAAAACGCATTGAAGGGGCTGTTCAAGCGATGAGAGCGGAGCAGTTTTCAGAGGCGGTGCTGGATTGGTTCGACCGCCATGGCCGCCACGATTTGCCTTGGCAGCAGGACATCAACCCGTATCGGGTCTGGGTGTCGGAAATCATGTTGCAGCAGACTCAGGTCAGCACTGTGCTCAACTACTTCGACCGCTTCATGGCCGCGCTGCCAACGGTCGAAGCCTTGGCCGAAGCGCCGGAAGACGAAGTGCTGCACTTGTGGACCGGCCTGGGTTACTACACCCGCGCACGCAATCTGCAGAAAACCGCGAAGATCGTCGTCAGCCAGTACGCTGGCGAATTTCCGCGCGATGTCGAGAAGCTGGTCGAGTTGCCGGGCATCGGCCTGTCCACCGCTGGCGCTATCGCCAGCATCAGCATGGGCCTGCGCGCGCCGATTCTCGATGGCAACGTCAAACGCGTTCTGGCGCGTTTTACCGCGCAGGAGGGCTACCCCGGCGAGCCGAAGGTCGCCAAACAGCTGTGGGCCAATGCCGAGCGCTTTACGCCGCACGATCGGGTCAACGCCTACACCCAGGCAATGATGGATCTCGGCGCCACGCTGTGCACCCGCAGCAAGCCAAGCTGCCTGCTGTGTCCGCTGGAGCGTGGCTGCGAAGCCCACATGCTCGGCCTGGAGACGCGCTATCCGATTCCCAAGCCGCGCAAAGCTATCCCGCAGAAACGCACGCTGATGCCGATGCTGGCCAATGGCGAGGGCGCGATTCTGCTTTATCGCCGCCCATCGACCGGTTTGTGGGGCGGTCTGTGGAGCCTGCCGGAACTCGACGACCTCGACGACCTGCAACATCTCGCCGATCAACACTCGCTGGCACTGGGCGAGCAGCAGGCGCTGCCGAGCCTCGTCCACACGTTCAGCCATTTCCAGTTGGCCATCGAACCCTGGCTGGTTCAGGTGCAGGAGGCCAGCCATCACGTGGCCGAGGCCGACTGGCTCTGGTATAACCTCGCCACCCCGCCGCGCCTGGGCCTCGCCGCCCCGGTCAAAACCTTGCTCGAACGCGCGGCCGCCGTCTTGAATGCAGGAGAGTCGCCATGACCCGCACCGTAATGTGCCGCAAGTACAAAGAACAACTCGAAGGCCTGGAACGCCCACCGTACCCGGGCGCCAAAGGGCAGGACATTTTTGACAACGTCTCGGCCAAGGCCTGGGCCGACTGGCAGAAACACCAGACTCTGCTGATCAACGAAAAACGCCTGAACATGATGAACGCCGAAGATCGCAAATTTCTGCAGGGCGAAATGGACAAGTATTTCTCCGGCGAGGAATACGCCCAGGCCGAAGGCTACGTTCCGCCTGCGCAGTAAGCCCACAAAATCGGGGGTCGGATCGTAAGCGACGGAATTAATTTAAGAAATTTTAAAAAAGTCGTTGACGAGAATCCGAAAAACCCTTTTAATGCGCCCCGTTGCCCAGATAGCTCAGTCGGTAGAGCAGGGGATTGAAAATCCCCGTGTCGGCGGTTCGATTCCGTCTCTGGGCACCAAATACCGAAAACCCTGAATCGCAAGATTCAGGGTTTTTTTATGCCTGCGATTTGATCCCCTCCTCCTCACCCCGCTTCTCTCGGTATCCATCGCCCTCGGGTGTATTGGAAAAAACCCGAAATCTGTATCTCTCCCCGTACAGAAAAACTCGCCAGTATTTCTACACGCCTTGGCGAACCCATGCCTGGCCATACCTCGCGCCCCGCAAACACTCTGGACCTTTCAAATCGTCAGAGCGCATTACCTGTTTTCTGGAAACCTGTGCATGAGCTCTCTCTTGTTGCAAATGTCCCCCATCGTTCTGGTCATTGCATTAATCCTGATCGTCCGCCGCCCACCCGTACAAGCCGCGCTGGCGGGCGTGGCACTGGCGCTCGTACTGTGGCTGTCAGGCGCTGCAGGGGCCGTATCCGTCGCGATCACTTCTGCAATCTTTCAGGACACCACAATTCTGTTCCTCAGCACCGCTTGCGTGATCGTACCGGGGCTGGCCTTTGTCATTCTGGTCGAGCGCGGTGGTGCGCCTCAGGCCATCGGTGCCTGGGTCAAAGAGCTCGGCTGGACACCGCCGGCGCAGATCATCTTCATCGTGCTGGGCCTGGCGCCGTTGCTTGAAGCGATGACGGGTTTCGGCGTCTCGCTGATCGCTACGGTGCCGCTGTTGATAGGCCTGTTTACGCGACAGTCGGGGATGAAAATCGCGCTGGCAGGGATGGTCATCATGCCGTGGGGCACTTTGGGGCTGGCGACGGTGATTGGCGCGTTGCTCGCGCACTTGCCGGCGCAAACCCTCGGCAGTCATTCGGCGCTGATCAGTGCGCCGGTGTTCCTCTGCCTGGCCGCGATTGCCATGTGGCAGGGCGGCATCCGCAGCGTCTCGCCGTGGCTGGGGCTGATCGTGGTGACGGCGCTGTTTGTCGCAGTGCTGTTTTCCATCAACCTGTGGATCGGGCCGGAAGTCTCCGGTGTGCTGGCCGGTCTGGCCGTGGCCTGCGTTGGCTTGGGCATTTCGTTCGTACAACGCAGAAAACGGCTGCGCTGGCCGAACGCGGCGTGGCCCTATCTGGCCTTGCTGGGGGTGATCGTTGCGTCGCGAGGATTGTTTGTTCTGTCGGGCTGGGATGCACTGTGGATCGTCAAAGGCGAACACGTTTCGTGGAAGCCATTGGCGTCCCCTGGACTGGCATTGATGATCGTCAGCTTGTGGATGGCGATTCGGCAAAGCGCTGCGGCGGGCTTCCCGTGGCGCGCGCTGTTTAATCGGGCGAAGTTTCCGGTCACGACGATTTTCCTGTTTTTGCTGCTCTCGCAAGTGATGGTCAATGCCGGGTTCCTGGTCGAGGCGCAGCGCACGCTGCAATCGTTGTCAGGGATTTCCCTGGCACCGACCATCGCGTTGCTGGCAGGGATTGCCGGTTATGTCACTGGCTCCAACGTCGGCGGCAACACACTCGTCATGCCGTCCATCGCCGCACTGACCAGTGAGCACGGCGCGTGGCTGGCCGCGATGGTCAATAGTGCCGCCGGGCATGGCGCGCTGGGGTCGCTATCAATTCTGTCGCTGATCACCGGGCTGGCCGGCGCCAACCGGCATGAAGAGCACAGTCTGATCCGATTCGCCTTCGGCCTGGTTGCGCTCAACATCGTCATAGTTGCTGCAACGGGGGGCGTTTTACTCTACTTTCTCTGAATTGTTTCGCGACACAACAGAGAACTTATGGACAGGTTTGATTTGCCGGACAAGCGCTGGCGGATAGTCAAGGATTGGATCATTCGTCAGATCGACAGCGGGGAATGGCCGGCCGATACGAAGCTGCCCTCGATCCGCGCCCTGACCCGAATGTTTGAAACCAGCATCACCACCGTTCAGCGCGCGCTGGCGGATCTGGAAGCCGATGCCTATGTTTCGACGGTCCCCCGTGTCGGCTATTTTGTCTCGGCTTCAGGACGGGGCAAACCGGCCAGTGATTTTGATTTCTCCAGTGTTCCGGTCAACGTCAATCATGCGGTGGTCGCGATGCTCTCCCAAGCGGCTTCGCGCACTACCGCGTCATTGAACTCGGCCGTGTTGCACGGCGACCTCACGCCGAACGTGCTCCTCAACAAGTGCCTTTCGGTGCTGGCCGGCAAAGCTGACAACTCGCTGACCGGGCTGGTCGCACCGCCCGGCCTGCCAGCGCTGCGCCGTCGGATTGCCGGACTGATGCTGACCCGTGGCGTGGTTTGCGGGCCAGACGATATTCTGATGACATCGGGCGACACGATCGCCTTGGAGCTGGCACTGGAAGCCGTCGCGCCGCGAGGCGCCACCGTCGCCATCGAAACCCCGACCTATTACGGCATCCTGCAGACCATCGAACGCCTGGGCATGCGCGCCCTGCCGATCCGTACGCACGGCAAACTGGGCCTCGACGTCGATCACCTCGAAGAGGCGTTGAAACTGAAAAAGGTCGCGGTGATCTTTCTCAACCCGACCCTGCAGAATCCCCGTGGCTTCATCATGCCCGAGGAAACCCGCGCACGGCTGTCACAGATCGCTCGCGACGCGGATGTGCCGATTATCGAGGACGATATCTTCTTCGACCTGGTGCCCGAAGGCGAACGCCCGCGCGCGATCAAGAGCTACGACAGCAGCGGACAGACGATTTACTGTTCGTCATTCTCCAAGACCATCGCGCCCGGCTATCGCGTTGGCTGGTGTCTGGCCGGCAAGTACCGCAATGCCATTCTGGCGCAGATGTTTTCCCGCAACCTGGCGGTTTCCAGCCTGGCGCAAAATGTCCTCAACGAATTTATCGGGCGCGGCTACATGGAAGAACACTGCGCCAGGCTCAGGTCGCAACTGTCTTCGCATGCAAGCTTTGTCGAAGCGCTGGTGCGCACGGATTTCCCTGCGGGAACCGTGTATGTGCCACCACGCGGGGGGTTCATTCATTGGATCGAGTTGCCAGCACACACGGACATGTTGGCGCTGGATCGGCTGGCCAGCGAGCGCGGTTGCCACGTGGCCGGGAGCGGAATTTTTTTCGCCGACGGGCATGCAACCACGGGCGTGCGTATCTGCCTTGGCACAGCGCTGACCCCGGATGTGATCGCAATTCTGAAGGTGATTGCCGAGTGCGCGCACCTCGCCGGGCGACCATCAGACGTGCGGCAGATGCTGACTGCACAACTTCAAGAAACAGCGGTTTCCTGACCGCGAAAAGGACTTTCGCAGAGCCACCTGATGAACCAGAAAAGAACCCGCATCCCCCTGCCCCATCCGCCGCCGTATCGCCAAAGCCGGGCGACCTTCTGGCTGACCGTACTCGTTGGCGTTCTGATTACCTTCGCTTGCGGCGCATCCATCTGGATGCTGTTCGACAGCTGGACCAGCGGCTCCATCACCACAACCAATCGCGGCCCGAAAGACACCTACACCCTGACCCTGCAACCCCGGCGGTTCTGGATCGAGTTCGTGTCGCAAAGCATAGGCACAGCGTTCCTGCTGTTTATCGGGGTGTTCGGATTGTGGATTTATCGCAAAGTGCAGGAGCCTGAGAAGAAGCCGAAAGGCAAGCGCACTCGGCGATAAATAATCCCGTCCTGCGACAATCATGCTTGCTTGATTGAACGCGGGCCGGTCGCGCTCCAGAACGGTTGAATCTGGAGCGCGTACGAAATGGACTACAGACCGTCGCCACTTAATGCGTCAAGAGCCAGCAACTTCCTGCAACACCCATCCCTTCTTCCTGCCGACTTCGCAGGCTGGGCCGACATCTTTCGCAAGCGACTCTCGGCATGCTGGCACTTCTGTTTTCAATGATGCGGAAGATTCGATGAGCCAGCTGAAACCTGCTGACATGCAAGATCCGAAAATCGATTCACTGCTGGGCGAACTTGGCGAGCTGATCCGCCAGGCACGGCAAAAAGTGCTGCGCGTTGTAGATACGATTCAGGTGCAAACCTGCTGGCAGATTGGCCGGCATATTGTTGAGTTTGAACAGGAAGGAACCAAACGAGCGGGATACGGCAAGCAACTGTTGGCCCTGTTAGCGCACGAACTGAAGGCGCAGTTCGGCAAAGGCTTTGATGAGCGAAATCTGCGCTACATGCGCAGCTTTTATCAGCTTTTCCCAATTTGGAACGCAGTGCGTTCCGAATTGAGCTGGACCCACTATCGCAGGCTGCTCAGGGTCGAAAGTGAAAAGGCTCGCCAGTGGTATATGGACGAATGCGCCACCCTCAACTGGTCGAGCCGCGCCTTGGATCGCCAGATCAATACGCTGTACTACGAGCGCCTGCTAATGAGTCGGGACAAGGCAGGCGTGATCGAGGAAGCTACCACCAACATCGCCGCACTGAACTGCAATCCACGCGAGTTCATCCGCGACCCCGTCATTCTCGAATTTCTCGGCCTGCCATCTCCGGGCAAGGTGAATGAAACGGGGCTTGAGCAAGCGCTCATCGATCATCTGCAGAGCTTCCTGCTGGAGCTGGGCAAGGGCTTCTCTTTTGTGGCTCGACAACAACGCATAAGCGCCGGCGGTTCGGATCTGTACATCGATCTGGTGTTTTACAACTACCTGCTCAAATGCTTCGTGATCATTGACCTCAAACGTGGCCAACTCAGCGCACGCGATGTCGGGCAGATGGATATGTATGTGCGCATGTACGACGAGCTCAAGCGCAGTGAGGGTGACAAACCGACCGTCGGGATCATTTTGTGCGCGCAGGATAACGAGGCGGTCGCGCGTTACTCGATCCTCAAAGGCAATGAGCAACTGTTCGCCAGCAGTTACAAAACAGTACTGCCCAGCGTGGAAGAGTTGCGAGCGGAGCTGCAAAGAGAACAAGCATTGATCGAGGAACGCATGCTCTCTGAATCCACCGAATAAACGCTGCAGATTGTCCCTTTAAGGTACTGCGACTATCGTGGGCAGCATCTCGCAAAGGTCGAGCACCATGAGCTGTCAGGACACGCCCCCATTGCAAGCTGCGCAGCGCAAGCCGCCATTGGCTGCCGAGCTTCAAGGTGATCCGTTCAAGGAAACAGCCGCCGACGGTTTTGTCCTTGGCGGTTTCACCTGGCGTCATGCCCTGCCCGATATCCAGCGCCCGGTTGTAATCCTCAACGCCGCCACTTCGGTGCGCTGCCGTCATTACTCGCGTTTCGCTGATTACCTGTTCGCCAATGGCTTCGACGTCATCACCTACGACTACCGGGGCATCGGTGAGTCGCGACCTGGCTCAATCAAAGGCCTCAACGCCTCATGGACAGATTGGGGCGCGCTGGACTTCGAGGCGATGCTGCGGCGCGCGCAGCGGGAATTTACCGGGCAGCCGATCGATGTTGTCGGCCACAGTTTTGGTGGCTGCGCGGCTGGCCTCGGTGAGTCCGGGCAGGTCATCCGACGGCTGGTCACCGTCGGCGCGCAGTTCGCCTACTGGCGCGATTACGCGCCTGAACAGCGCTGGCGGATGTTCGGCAAATGGCATCTGCTGATGCCGCTGTTAACGCTGTTCTGCGGTTACTTCCCCGGTAAACGCCTCGGCTGGCTGGAAGACACGCCGGCAGGCGTAGTGCGCGACTGGAGCACGCCCACTGCGCGTTACGAGCGTCGCCCAAGCGGGCGAGCGATGTTGGCGAGAACAGGCCACCTGCCCTTTGCCACTGTCCGCGCGCAAACCCTGGCGATCAGCATCAGCGACGACCCTTATGGCACGATTGCAGCCATCGAGCGCCTGCTCAACTACTTCAGCCATGCGCCAAAAACCCACCTGCGCATCGACCCACAGGACATCGGTGAGCAACAAGTCGGACATTTCGCCTTTTTTCGCAGCGCATACCAAGCCACACTATGGCCCATCGCTCTGAACTGGCTGCAAACCGGCGAACTGGCCCCCGACACACCGGGGCGGCAAGTACCGCGCAGCTGAGCCTCATTCAACGCACGACGGAACACATCATGGCCTCCGCCAACAAGCAGCAAAAACGCGCCGCCCGGGCCAAAACCAAGGCCAAGCAGAACCGCACCAAACGCGCCGAAGCGCCGGTCGAGCTGGACCCGAACGACGACCGTATCGACTTCGAGTCGGTGGACCTGACCGAGCTGTTCAAGAAAATGATCGACGCCGAGAAGATCAGTCAGCAAGCGATGTGCACCGCATTCCTCGAAGACCCGCTGCTGGAACTGGTCTACGAACAGGAAGGCGAAGAAGGCTCCATGGATTTCATCCTCGCAGCGCTGATCGAGTATCGCCAGTGGTCGCAGGAAACCGACGAGGCTGGCGCGCTGGCGTGGATCGAATCCCCCGCGTTCCAGGCCGACTATGTGGCGGCGTCCGACGCCATCGCTGCACAAACCCAACAGAAGAACTGAGTTCCCATGGCATCCCTGAACAAGCAACAAAAACGCGCCAAACGCGCCAAGGCCAAAGCCAAGCAAATCCGTATGGTCGGCCGCAAGCCGCTGGACCAGGACGAAGACCTCGGCCACCTCGCCGAGCCGATTCCGGATTACACCCTGGCAATGTTCAGCAAAATGCGCGACGCCGAAGCCGTCAGCCGTAACGACATGCTGCTGACACTGCTGCGCGAACTGGCGTTCATCATCATCGATCACCCTGATCTGCTCGACATGGAAAACGCCGACAACGAAGGCATGGCCGCCACCCACCTGGCCGCCGACATGTTGATCGACTACCGCATGTGGGCCGACGGCATGACGATCGAAGCCGCACAGGCCTGGCTGAGCGAGCCGCAGTTCATCACCGACTTCGGGATTGCGCTGGATGCTTATGGCAAGTCGGTGGAATCGCAGGAAGAAAAGAGCGAGTAAATCCGCGCTCACAAACAAAAACGGCCGCTAGTCATCACTGACAGCGGCCGTTTTGCATTACGCGTTACGGATCAGTTCAACACCACAGCACCACGCTTTTCCTGCTTGCGACGGCGAGACACCAGCAGACCGGTTGCCACCACCATCAGGCTCAGCAGGCCGGTGGCGAGGATTTCCACGCGGTGCGCTTCCTGGAACAACATGATGGTCAGGGCCGCGACGATGAAGATGATCACCGCGTAGGTCAGGCCCGGGAACAGCCACATGCTGAATTCGATTTTCTCGCCACGGGCCATGCGCTGTTTGCGCATCCGCAGTTGCGAGAACGCGATCACCAGGTACACCAGCAGTGCGATCGCACCGGAGCTGGCCAGCAGGAATTCGAACACGGCGGCCGGGGCCACGTAGTTGGCGAATGTGCAGAGGAACGCGGCGCCAGTGGACAACATCACCGCCCAGTAAGGCGTACCGCTTTTGTTGGTGCGAGTCGACATGGCCGGTGCGTCACCGCGCTTGCCGAGGGAGAACAGCATGCGCGACGAGGTATAGAGCGCCGAGTTCAGGCAGCTGGTTACGGCGACCAGAACCACGATGTCGACGATCATTTTCGCGTTCGGGATGCCCATGCGTTCCAGTACGGTCTGGTAAGAACCGAGGTTCGCCAACATAGGATCGTTCCATGGCACCAGCGCCACGACGATGAAGATCGACACGAGGTAGAACAAACCGATCCGCCAGATCACCGAGTTGGTGGCCTTGGAGATCTGCTTGCCCGGGTCTTTCGATTCCGCGGCCGCGATGGTCACGATCTCGGTCCCCATGAACGAGAACATGGTGGTCAGAATCGCGCCCAACACCGCGCCCATGCCGTTAGGCAGGAAGCCGCCGCTGTCGAACAAGTGCGAAACGCCGCTGACCTGGCTGTTCGGCAGGTAGCCGAAAATTGCCGCAAGGCCGAGCCCGATGAACCCGATGATCGCCAGCACTTTAACCAGCGCAAACCAGAATTCGAACTCGCCGTAGTTTTTCACGCTGAACAGGTTGGTCACGGTCAACAGCAGGGTGATGACCAGCGCAAACGCCCAGATGCCTACGTCGGGGAACCACGCGTGCAGGATGGTCGCGGCGGCGTTGGCTTCCAGCGGAATCACCAACACCCAGAACCACCAGTACAACCAGCCGATGGTGAAGCCGGCCCAGTGCCCGATGGCACGGTCGGCATACGTCGAGAAAGAGCCGGTGTCGGGCGAAGCAACCGCCATTTCGCCGAGCATGCGCATCACCAGCACCACCAGGGTACCGGCGGCTGCATAGGCCAGCAGCACTGCAGGACCTGCGGCGGCGATGGCGTGGCCGGAGCCAACGAACAGACCGGCGCCGATTACACCGGCGATCGACAACATGGTCACATGACGCGGTTTGAGCCCCTGTTCGAGGCCATTGGAGCTTGGGGTACTGCTCATCGAAACTACCTTTGCAAGGAAAGCGATTGCGTCCGGCCCGTCCGAAATTTCCTTCTCGTAAAAAGAAACCAACGGGGCGTTCCTTATTCTGCACGCAATAATTGCGCCAAAATATTTCAAACTCTTTCGGGCCGGGGCTTTGCGCGCGACCGGACAGTCATCGCAAGTCATTGGATTTAATGGCAATCTGCCAGAGCGTTACCCTGCGACTCACTTTAAAGACGAATCCGCGCACCAGAAACACACTGAAAAAGTGTGGGATGCACAATAAAAGGGCGAATCGGGAACGTTCGGCCGGATAGCGCTTCCAACACCCCGCCAAAGCTGGCAACATCGCGCCTTTTTTTACGCGACACCCACGCGATTGCACGTTCAAACACCCGTTCGGTTGTTGATGGGGCGACAGTCTGCTGTGCTGATGCGACAACCCGCCACATGCCACCCGTTTACCGCTCGTAGCGCTGTTGGCTGCCATTGAAACGCTATGCTAGCTTGGCCGCCTCGCCAGGAAGGCCATCAAACAGCAGGAGCGCAACATATATGAGGAACGCACATGGCTGAGGCCACGCCCGCGCTTGAAATCCGCAACTTGCACAAACGCTACGGACAGCTTGAGGTGCTCAAAGGCATCTCGCTGACCGCACGCGACGGCGACGTGATCTCGATCCTGGGTTCCTCCGGTTCCGGCAAGTCCACGTTCCTGCGTTGCATCAATCTGTTGGAAAACCCGCACCAGGGCCAGATCCTGGTGGCCGGTGAAGAACTCAAGCTCAAGGCCGCCAAGAATGGCGAACTGGTTGCCGCCGACGGCAAACAGATCAACCGCCTGCGTTCCGAGATTGGTTTTGTGTTTCAAAACTTTAATCTGTGGCCGCACATGAGCGTCCTCGACAACATCATCGAAGCCCCGCGCCGCGTGCTCGGCCAGAGCAAGGCCGAAGCCATTGAAGTCGCGGAAGCACTGCTGGCCAAGGTCGGCATCGCTGACAAGCGCCACGCCTACCCGGCGCAACTGTCCGGTGGCCAGCAGCAACGCGCGGCCATCGCGCGCACGCTGGCGATGCAGCCGAAGGTGATCCTGTTCGACGAACCCACCTCCGCCCTTGACCCGGAAATGGTTCAGGAAGTACTTAGTGTCATCCGCGCATTGGCCGAAGAAGGCCGCACCATGCTGCTCGTGACCCACGAAATGGGCTTCGCCCGTCAGGTCTCCAGCGAAGTGGTGTTCCTTCATCAGGGCCTGATAGAAGAGCAAGGATCGCCACAGCAGGTGTTCGAAAACCCGCTTTCGGCGCGCTGCAAACAATTCATGTCCAGCAACCGCTAACGGAGCAACATGCATGCAGAACTATAAAAAGGTCTTCCTGGCCGCCGCCGTCACCCTCGCGTTCAGCGCCGGTGCCATGGCCGAAACCCTGAAGATGGGCATCGAAGCGGCTTACCCGCCGTTCAACAATAAAGACGCCAGCGGCAACGTGGTCGGCTTCGACAAAGACATCGGCGACGCCCTGTGCGCCAAGATGAAAGTCGAGTGCACCGTAGTCACCTCCGATTGGGACGGCATCATCCCGTCGCTGAACGCGAAGAAATTCGACTTCCTGATCTCGTCTTTGTCGATCACCGAAGAGCGCAAAGGCGCGGTGGACTTCACCGACCCGTACTACTCGAACAAGCTGCAATTCATCGCACCGAAGAACGTCGACTTCAAAACCGACAAGGACTCGCTCAAAGGCAAAACCATCGGTACGCAGCGTGCCACGCTGGCCGGCACCTGGCTGGAAGATACCTATGCGGATGACATCAAGGTCAGCCTCTATGACACCCAGGAAAACGCCTACCTCGACCTGACCTCCGGCCGCGTCGACGCCATCCTCGCCGACAAGTACGCCAACTATGACTGGCTGAAAAGCGAAGCCGGCAAGAACTACGAGTTCAAAGGCGACCCGGTCGTGGAAAGCGACAAGATCGGCATTGCTGTGCGCAAGGGCGATCCACTGCGCGAGAAGCTGAACGCTGCACTGAAGGAAATCGTCGCTGACGGTACCTACAAGAAGATCAACGACAAGTACTTCCCGTTCAGCATCTACTGATCCTGACCTGCGGAACCGGCGCCGTGATGCAACGGCGCCGGCTCCCGACCTTGCCTGCCGCGATTTGAAAAGAAATCCATGATTATCGACCTTTACGGATTCGGCCCGGCGCTCGCCGCTGGCGCGCTGATGACCGTCAAACTGGCTCTCTCGGCCCTGTGCCTGGGTCTGGTGCTCGGTCTGCTCGGCGCCTTGGCCAAGACTTCCCCGTACAAGCCGCTGCAATGGCTTGGCGGCTTTTATTCAACCCTGGTGCGCGGCGTCCCGGAATTGCTCTGGGTGCTGTTGATCTACTTCGGTACGGTCAACCTGATGCGCGCGCTCGGTGAGTTTTTCGGCAACCCCGATCTGGCACTCAGCGCCTTTGCCGCCGGTGTCATCGCGCTCGGTTTGTGTTTCGGCGCCTACGCCACGGAAGTGTTTCGTGGCGCAATCCTCGCCATTCCCAAAGGTCACCGTGAGGCCGGCGTGGCCCTGGGCCTGTCGAAATGGCGAATCTTCACCAAGCTGATCATGCCGCAGATGTGGCGCATCGCCCTGCCGGGCCTGGGCAACCTGTTCATGATCCTGATGAAAGACACTGCGCTGGTGTCAGTGATCGGCCTGGAAGAAATCATGCGTCATGCGCAGATCGGCGTGACCATGTCGAAACAGCCGTTCACCTTCTATATGGTTGCCGCGCTCATGTATCTCGGCCTGACGGTGGTGGCGATGACCGGCATGCACTTCCTGGAAAAACGCGCCGCCCGTGGCTTTGCGAGGAGCGCTCAATGAACTGGGAAGTCATCATCAAGTGGCTGCCGAAACTGGCGCAGGGCGCGACCCTGACCCTGGAACTGGTGGCCATCGCCGTGATTGCCGGCCTGTTGCTGGCGATTCCGCTGGGCATCGCCCGCTCTTCGAAGCTGTGGTACGTGCGTGCTTTGCCCTACGCCTACATCTTCTTTTTCCGCGGCACACCGTTGCTGGTTCAGCTGTTCCTGGTCTATTACGGCCTGGCGCAGTTCGACGCTGTCCGTAACAGCCCCATGTGGCCGTACCTGCGCGATCCGTTCTGGTGCGCAACGGTAACCATGACCCTGCACACCGCGGCGTACATCGCCGAGATCCTGCGCGGCGCGATTCAGGCCATCCCACCGGGCGAGATCGAAGCGGCGCGTGCCCTGGGCATGTCCAAGCCCAAAGCGATGTTCTACATCATCCTGCCGCGGGCAGCACGCATCGGCCTGCCGGCCTACAGCAACGAAGTGATATTGATGCTCAAGGCCAGCGCCCTGGCCAGCACCGTCACCCTGCTGGAACTGACCGGCATGGCCCGCACGATCATTGCTCGCACCTACCTGCCGGTGGAAATCTTCTTCGCCGCTGGCGTGTTCTATCTGGTGATGGCTTACGTGCTGGTGCGCGGCTTCAAGTTGCTGGAGCGCTGGCTGCGCGTCGATGCCTGCCAAGGGCGCTGAAACTTCCCACGTGCTGACGGGCGAGGACTTACTCGCCCGCTTCACGGCACTGAATACTTTTCTGACAGCGCACCAGGCGTTGTGGAAACCTCGACCGTTCACTCATCTTCAGCTTCCCTGGGAAGCGTCCTACCCGGAGCTGGCCTCATGGCTACGCGGCCGGTCGCTGCAAGATGCGGAAAATGCTCACAACCACCCTGCCAATCTTGCCGATGCGCCGGAGCCGTTCGCTTCATTGGCGGCGTTGTCGGCTGAACTGAGCGCGGTCGGTGAGTTACCGGAACATGCGCTGGAAACTGCGGGCCATCGATTGAATGTTGATGTACCGGGGCGTAAATGGCAGCAGATCGAGGCGTTCGGCAGTCGACTGTCCTTCGCATCGCAACCGACGCATTGGCTGGACTGGTGCTCCGGCAAGGGACACTTGGGGCGGCGTCTGCTGAGCACCGGGCAACAACTGACTTGCGTTGAATACGATCCGGCGCTGGTTGCCAGTGGTCAGGCGCTTAGCCAGCGTCATCATTTACACGCGCGGCATGTTGAACAGGATGTTCTGGCGGCAGATGCTTCAGCCGTATTGAACGCACTTCACACGCCGGTTGCCCTCCACGCCTGCGGTGATCTGCATGTGCGACTGATGCAATTGGCCAGCGCCGCCGGTTGCCGACAAATGGCAATCGCTCCGTGCTGCTACAACCGGATCAATCGCACGGAATATCAGGCGTTATCCCTGGCCGGCTCGGGATCGCTCCTACAGCTATCTTTAGAGGATCTGGCGCTACCGATGAGCGAAACCGTCACCGCCGGTGCACGAGTCCGACGCCAGCGCGACACCTCGATGGCACGACGCCTTGCCTTTGACTTGCTGCAACGGCAACTACGCGGCATCGACCAATACCTGCCAACCCCTTCGCTACCCAGCACCTGGCTGGAAAAACCCTTCGCCGATTACTGCCGCGATCTGGCAGCGCTCAAAGAGTTATCCACAATCGGCCCGCAGGATTGGCCAGCGCTGGAGGCGGCCGGTTGGCAGCGGTTAGCCGAAGTTCGCAACCTGGAATTACTTCGCGGAATATTCCGACGACCACTGGAGCTTTGGCTGAATCTGGATCGAGCACTTTTCCTCGCCGAACAGGAATACGTCGTGCGCCTTGGCACCTTCTGCGATGCGCCACTCACACCGCGCAATTTCCTCCTGCTCGCCGAACGCGCTTAAAACACTCCAGCCTGTGGATAACTCTGTTGATGAAATTCTTGTGGATCCAATATCCACGCCTGTTTCGTGGCTTTAACACTGCTGGTCATTTTTTGTTCACATGAATAAATAACCAGTAAAACAGGGATTTGCGAACAAAATGAGAATGCGTCCACAAATACTCACACTTGAGCGCGGGCCTGCCGATCAGTTGTGCATAAGCTTCCATTCAAAACGACATAAATCAGCTGATACGAAGCAGATCTGACAAAAAAAATCGCCGCCTCAGGGTAGGAATACAAACCTTGAAAGTGCCTGTTTTCAAGGGTGAAAACCCAGAGATAACGCCTACGTTGAGCTTGATCCTGCACCCGCATAAAAATAGTCTGAATTCAGGGGTTTACAGATTTAACCCAATCGCTATAATCGTCGCCCACACGCCGGTATAGCTCAGTTGGTAGAGCAACTGACTTGTAATCAGTAGGTCCCGGGTTCGACTCCTGGTGCCGGCACCATACAAAACAAAGCCCCTGCAGAAATGCAGGGGCTTTGTTGTTTCTGGGGTGTTTATATTTCTGGCAACGCAACACCTTCCGTAGAAACAGCACCTCTCCCCCGCACACTTCGACTGCCTCGCCACACCTCCTCTTTCAATCCCCGAAAGCACCGCTTTGCCCCCAAAGGTTTAGATTTCCATTTATGGCAAATTATGAGCTGGCAATAATTATGACGTGCTCATAAAAGCTGTAATTGCATAAACGGCATTTTTCAGTGCTCAGAACTGGCTGAGGAGCTTTGATTGTGGGGTTAGGCTGCGAGGCATTCATTACAAAAAAGCCCCTGCAGAAATGCAGGGGCTTTGTTTATTTCCGGTCTTAAGCAGGATGCAAATCCCGCAACGCTTCAGGATGCTGACTCGCAACACGCAGCAGGGTTTGCGCTGCGCCCGTCGGCTGCCTGCGGCCTTGCTCCCAATCCTGCAATGTCCGCCGACTCACACCGATCAGCTTGGCAAACGCGCTTTGGGAAATGCCCACCTTGGCACGAGCTTCTGCTGCTGCAGAAAGCGGCACATGAGTTACCCGCGCGGCTTTTCTTTCTTTCATTTGACGCACAGAGTCCAGCAAGTCCTGCTGGAATTGCTCCACTTCATTGGCCATCGCTGATTTCCTCCTTCAATTGCTTGAGCAAGGCTGTGGGCAAGTTGTCGAACTTTGCCTTGGTGTAGGCAATGAGCAACCAAATTGAACAGAAATTCATTGAGGTAAATCGCCTTCCCTACGGCGAGGGCTTTTTGCGTTTCAAACCTGACTGACCTCAAACACAAACGAAATCCTGCGCTGGCTCGCACTCCACACATAACGCAGATGCTTGCCCTGCTTGGGAATCGATACTGCCGGTGGCCGGAACGCGGCGACGCATTCGTGCCCGGCCAAACGAACGCTGTTGTAAAGCAAACCCCAGGATTGGGCTTCACGTAGCTGCCGGGCAAATGCCTGAGAAGGGCCGTAGGCATCCGGATCAGGGTTGTGCAGGTTCGGATAGTCGTGGCGAATGTCGTGCAGCGGTTTGACGACTCGGTTGACGTAAGTGCGCATGGTCAATTCGAGGTTTGCTTCGTTGGTGGCTGCGAGAAAGCGTTCCTGGTGATAACAGGTCTCGGCGATAGCAGCGGCCTGGCTGCTGGCGGCGTAGTAAACGCCGAAGGTGCCGTCGGTGAAGCGGCTGCTTTTGCCTATGTGCGTGAACGCAGCCATCACCGGGGTCGATCCGGGGCCTGAGAGCCGATCTCCCGGGCGCACCCGGTCAAGGACGCCCGCCTGAGCGATCAGACGATCGTTGGTCAGCGCTTCGAGGGCGTAGGCAATTTCCAGGTCTTCGGGGTCGAGCACGTCTTCGAACAGCGCAATTGGCGGGAAGCTGCTGTTAACGATCCGGTAGGCGCGCGGCCAATGCGAATCGGCCAGCGCTGGCGCGCTCAACCGCGCACTCCGTCGAGGTAGCGTCGTACATCGGCGATATCGACGACGCGCCCGGCCAGCATGTAGTCCAGAGCGGTTTGCCCATTAAACGGTGCAGCAGTGTTCGGGCTGCTGACCCACGTATAAGCGCGCTCGCGGCTGTTGCTGAAGATGATGCTCAACGCCTTGTGAATGCCCATCAGGTAGGAGATGCGCTCAAGGGTGTCGTGGGGTAGGCGCACGTTTGGCGGCAGGTGTTTGTACTTGTAGAACGTGGTGTTGCCGACACCGCCGAGCAATGTGCGTTGCTGCTCGGCGTTGCAGCCCCACCGCTCCATGAGGTTGAAGAAAAACTTCAGCGCGACGCGGCCCGCTTCGGGGGCGTCAAGTTGTTCGCGTGGGGTGAGGGCTGGGATTGAGGTAGACATGGTCTCCTCCATTAGTAGGTGACGTGCCATGAAGCCTAGTACAGATACGAATGCTTGTTTTATTTTTATCCGCTAATGAATCAGATCGTTATCCAGATGAAGTCGTTGAAAAGCCATGTTTTATCATTTCACGTGAGTATTTTTTGACCCCAATCACCCCCATGTCACCGAAAACCCCGATCCTGTGTCAGCCTCCAGCCATCGGCGGGGACATCAATTCGCTACTAAACCCGCGACAACTATGCTCAGGTGCAGGAATATAGCCGGCATATGGCGCCGGACCGGTCGTCTCGTAAACAACAATACCCAGCCCACTTCAGAGGGCATTACCCATGGATAGCAGAACCTTACGCAACCTCATGCGCATCGTGCAGACCGGCTCGTTGTCGGCCGCAGCCGAGCATTCGTGCCTGACCGTGCAGGCATTGGCCGCGCAGTTGAACAAGGTCGAAGAGCAGTTCGGTTTCCGCTTGTTTCGTCGTTCCAACAAAGGGCTGACGCTGACGCCGCAAGGCACCGAGCTGACGCCTTATATGGACAGAGTGCTGATTGCCACGCGACAGATGGAAGAAAAAGTCGAGGCGCTCAAAGTGCCAGGGCAACGCACGTTGAAGGTTGCGTTAAACAACACGTTGTCGCCTGACTTCAATCGGCGAATGATCGGACGCCTGATTGAGGTGTTTCCCGATTATCAGATGGAATTCAGCTACGCCGAGTCGATGGAAAACCTCAGCAAGCTGAAAAACGAAGACTTTGACCTCGCGGTGCTGATCGGCCCGCAGCGTCCGGGTTTGCCGAGCATTGTCCTGCCGGATGTGCAGGTGCAGGTGGTCGGCGCGCATTGTGGGCAGGAGAACGATCCGCTGACGTTGCTGGGCAACAAGTTTCAGGTGCGTCCTGCGGAAGATTGTCCGTATTCCCACAGCTTCTTGCGTTTTCTCGACGCCGGGCTGGGCAATCACGAGAACGGTCAACGCATGGTCTACTCCTGCAGCGAGACCCTTACGTTATCGCTGATCACGCAGATGGATGCAGTTGGCATGGTTTCCCGCGAGGCCGCGCAGAAGAACGGCCTGACGATCTTCCCCGGTTTCGAGGATTTCCTTGAGGTGCGGCTGGCGATCAATAACCCGGACCTGTCGAACCAGGCGTTGAGCGACGTGGTCGATCTGCCGCTACATGAACGAGCCGAGCGCAATGTACGCAGCCGTCCCAACCGCCACACTGAGAAAGAGGTTTTTGCTGAAATACGCACATAACAACGTCGGAATCGCTGCATAGAATTCCGGGCGATCGAGCTGTATGTGCTGATCCTTGATCAACAAGGGTGTCAGGCTGATCGCAGCGACGATCGCCACTGGCAGGTATTCCAGCGCGCGCGCGATAAACGGCGGCCAGTGCTCGGTGTTGATTTGCAAGGGCAGAGCCCGCGGCAGGAAGGTCACAGCCATCATCAGCGCGACCACCAGAATCAGGAACGTTTGGTCAGGCATACACCCACTCCGCAGCCCACAAACGTGGCGATAAACACATTAAACGGCGAGCTGCCGACCAGGCTCAGTGCGCCCATGCAAACCACAGCCGCCGCGGCGGCGATGAGTTTGTTGCGGGTGTTGCACAGCGACACCAGCACGTAGAGCATCATCGCCGTCAGTGCGTAGTCGAGCTGATATTTGATCAAGTGCGCCGCGTACTGGGCACAGACCGCGCCGAGCAAGCCACCGAGCACCCACGAGGTGTGGCAGAACAGGTTGAAACCAATCAGATAACGCACGTTGACCGGCGCGCCGGTGCCGAGTTTTACGCTGTGGAAAGCAAAGGATTCGTCGGTCAGGCCACCGGCGTAGCACCAGCGCTCCATGCGACTGAGGCCTAACGCGCGCAGGGCTTTTGCCATGTACACCGACATCAGCATGTGCCGCGCATTGATCAGGAAAGTGGTCAGCACAATGGTGGTCAGCGAAGCACCGCTGGAGATCAGCGCCAACGCGGCAAATTGCGAAGCGCCGGCATAAACGAATAAACACATCGCCACGGGCAGCCACATTGGCAGCCCCGCGTTGACGGCCATCAAGCCGAATACGAACGCCACCGTGAAATACCCGGCGACCACCGGGCTGGCTTCGGCAAATGTACGCGACGGCTGATGGTTGACCATCAGCGGCGCACTGCCGGACGTTTCATTCATAGATCCCTCTCAAATGTCCGTTCGCCGTGAGGTTCGCAAAAACCCTGGGCAGCCCAAAAACGCTTGCCCGCGAGGTTAGCATCGTCGACGAACAGAAACATCCGCAACACACCCACACGTTTCATGTCGGACGACGCCGCTTCAACCAGACGTTGACCGACGCCCTGGCTGCGATACAGCGGACTGACGGCCAGATGATTGATGGTGCCGCGACTGCCGAGCATCCCGCCCAGCACCGCGCCGACGATCTCGCCGGCCACGTCGAAGGCCAGAAAGGCCGTGGTGGTTTTCTGGATTAATACCCCGCGCAGGCACTTGGCGTCCTGCCATTCGCAGAAGGACACCTCGTCGAACTGGCGGAAGAAGCGCTCCATGCGCTGCGCATCCTTGGCCGTGGCGCGCCGCAGCAGCACCGGCGTTGAGCACTCGACGCCGTCGATTGGGGTGATCTGATTAGCGAACAATGTCGAAAGCGGTCCCGGGCCGCGAGAAGGAAATCGCCAGAATCTGCCGGTACGCCATGGCATGGGTGTGCGAGTTGCGCGCCGGGGTCACGTAGTGGCGCATGTCGCGGTCGAGGAAGTAGGTGGTATCGAGAATTTCCTGGTAAGTGGTAGACGCCAGTTGATGCTCGTGGATGTCGTACAAACGACTCTCTGCACCCTCGACATTGTTGCGGCCCCAGAAGTGCACACCGCTGAACGGATAACCGTCGCAATGAATCCCCTCGGGGGTGATTTCCAGCTGTTTGCCGGGTTTGATCTCGATGCGGATCTGATGGATCTGGCACTGCCAGATTTCATCGTGCAGCTCTTCCGGCAATACGCTTTTGTACACTTCGAAATCGGTGTCGATCAGGCTGCGCATCACTGGCGATGAAATCACTTCATCGGAAAAGTCCTGGAAGTGCCGGACCAGACCGCCGACATAGGCGTTGTTTTCCTTGGACTGCACGTACGCGCGATGTTCGAGCTGGGTCAGTTCGCGAGTCTTGGGGTTGTATTCAAAATCGCTGTAACGGCGGAAACGCATGCCGGCTTCGGCCTGACCGTAGTAACTGTCAGGTTCCATGTTTTCCCAACTTTTGGTCAGTCTGACGAAGTCGGCGAAATGACCGTAGAGATTGAAGTCACCACCCTGGACGTTGACGTATTTGTCGCGCCGTAGCGATTCGCCCACTTCTCTGTTCAAAACGATCATTACCAAATTCTCCGCTGCATTGAGCGGCCTAATCTATTAGGTGCAGAATTTGCGTCCATGAGAAAGAATTTCAGGCATTTAAAGCGCTGTTTGAAACGGGGTTTGAAGCAACTGAAAAACAACTTTTACATGACAAAAACACGGGTTTTTTCCGGTTTTTTATAAAAATACGTCGAAAAAAAACCCCGAGACAGTCGGGGTTTTTCTCAAACTTGTTACACCTGATCGTTCATCAGAAGATGTTGATCGGGTAGTCCACAAATACACGCAGCTCGTTGCCGCTGACGTTGTACTCGCTGGATTTCTGCGAAACACGCAGGATCGAGCTGCGCAGTTTCACGCTCAGGTCTTTGGCCGGGCCACTTTGCACGACGTACTTGAACTGGTTGAAGATTTCGCGCTCGGTGCCGCCTTCGCTGGTGGACGTGGTGATGTTGTCGCCACGCACGTAAGCGAAGTTGTAGCTCAGACCCGGTACACCGAATGCGCCGAAGTCCAGGCCATAGCCCAACTGCCAGCTGCGTTCGTCTTCGGCGTTGAAGTCGGACCAGTAAGAGTTGGCCAGGTAGATGGTGTTGCCACCGTCGCCGACACGATTCTGATCTTTCTGATAGCCGCCGTAGGCGTAGCCCAGGTTGCTGTCGCCGGTGGAGCGCTGGTGCGCCACGGTGAACGAGTGCGGACCAGTAGCGAAAGTTGCTGCCAGGCTCCAGATCTTGTTGTCGTCGCCAGTTACACCGTTTTCGCGGACATAGGAGTTGTCCAGTTTGGTGCGATAGCCATTGAAGTCCAGGGTCAGCGACTGATCCTTGTTGAACGGCAAGACGTAGTTGGCGTTCACGTATTGTTTCTTCAATACGTCTTCAACGTCGGAGGCGTAAAGCGCACCTTTGAAACGTTCAGTGAACTGGTAGCTACCGCCCAGTACGTTGATCGACTTCAGACCACCGCTGTCACGGCCTTCATCGCTCTTGCGCGATTCGGCGGTGAAACGACCGGCGTTCAGTTCCAGGCCTTTGATCTCTCTGGAAGTGATCAAGGTGCCGGTGTAGCTTTCCGGCAGCAGGCGCGAGTTGTCGTAGTTCAGCACCGGCAGGGCCGGCATCTGATCGCCGTAGGTCAGCACGGTGTTGGAGAAGCGGAACTTGACCGCTGCACCGCCCTTCGCGATGTCATGGTTCGCGCGACCGTCATTTTCTTGCTTGAAGAAATCGATACCACCGGCGCCGCTACGGCCTTTGCCGCCATCCAGACGCAGTGCGTACAGACCGAAGGCGTCCACACCGACACCGATGGTGCCTTGAGTGAAACCGGACGAGAACGTGCCGATGGCCGCTTGGCCCCACTCGGCTTTGTCGTCGTTACCGTCTTTGTAATCACGATTGATGTAGGCGTTGCGCAGCAGCACTTTGAGGCTGCTGTCTTCTTGAAAACCCTTGGACTCGGCCTGGTCGTTAGCCATGGCCTGTGTAGCGCTCAACATCCCCAGAGCGATCAGGCTGATTCGCTTGTTCAACATTTTATTTTCCTTATTTCGGGTTGAAACGCGCTGTGTCGAACGGCTGAAACGGCGCTATTGCGCTCTTTTTTCACCCCGAAACAAAAAGGCCCGCCCACGACAAAGTCGTGGCGGGCCTTCTTATTATTTTTGAGTCATGGCGGTTGGCCACAGGCGTTGGGCCGAATCGTAGCCGCGCCCTTAACATTGTGTCAATTTCAAGAATCGTCTTTAAATAGGCGAAAATCGTCTAAGAAACGTAAATTTAACGCTCACTCCTTGCACGGAAATGCGTTAAGCCAGTGAATCCAGCGCCTATCAAGCACAACCGTCAAGACCACAAAACGCGGAAGACTCGCCAGTATCGTCGCTGCCAATCGCCTGCCCTAACCAATCGGCAAAGGCTTGCGGCTTGCCCAGCCAAGGGCTGATATCGATAAGCGTGTATTGGCCGTCTTGTTCCAACGCGAGCGTCGGGAATCCCTGCCCGCCCAACTGAGCCAGCAGTGCGCGACTGGCTTTTATGTGTTGCTCGGTATCCACGGATTTAAACGCGGCCTGAAAGATTTCCTCGACGTAGCCCAGGTCAATTGCGAGCTCCAGAAGTACAGATTCATCGGCAATCCGCCGCCCTTCCACGTAATGCGCAGCCTGCAAACGCCCGAGCACCTCCAGACCACGGCCGTCGATTGCCTCTGCTGCCAAAACGGCAGCGATCGGTGGTGTCGAGTCAAAGACGGCCGTGTGATCGCGCAGCAAGCCGTCGAAATACGCTTCGCCAAAAGGCTGGCCGGTGTATTCGGCAATGCGCCGATCGTGGGGCATGACGTAATTGCGCAACTGCGGCGAAACGCTTTGGCGGTTGGCGCCGCTCATCATCCCGCCCGCATGAGCGCTCACCGGCAGCACTGACTGCGCCGCTTCCACCAACGGTTTGGCGCCATAGCACCAACCGCACAATGGGTCGTAAATGTAGTGAAGGATCATCAGAAAACTCCGGCATAAACGTGGGAAAGTTGATGCAGGCAGACTAGTCCTCAAGCCAATGCGGAAAAACGCCGGAATGGCTCTCAGACTGTTTCGTGAATCGGGCGAATTGTCCGAACGGTCAGGTTGTATCGAGTTCGACACAAATTGAAACAATCACATAAGGGAACTTCTCAGGAATAATTAACGGAAGCAAATGCAAAGCATTACCATTCGCGCGCTTGATTCTTCCAACCTTTCGGATGCGCTTTTCAATGCCTGCCCCGTTCCGTCTTACGCCCGTCACCCTTGGGCTTTCTGCTTTTCTGTCCAGCGGTTTTGCCTACTCCGCGACCGAATTACCCGCCACCGCCATCAGCGCTGAAGCGCAAGCCGATGATCCGCGGGTAAAAGTCAGCAACACCGCGACCCGTACCTCGACTCCGGTGCGTTATGTGCCGCAGGCCATTGATTCGATCAAAACGTCGAACGTTGCCAATTACGGCACCAACGATATCGGCGATGCCCTGAGCGGCATGCCCAACGTCAGCAGCAGCGCCGACACCCGCTTCGACAGTTTGCGGATCCGCGGCTTCGACGCCAGCAACGACTTCTATCTGGACGGCATTCGCGACGACAGCCAATACAAGCGCGACTTGCACAACATCGAACGCGTCGAAGTGCTCAAAGGCCCGGCGGCCGTGTTGTACGGCCGCGGCAGTCAGGGCGGGATCGTCAACCGCGTGAGCAAAGCGCCAGAGGCCGGCCGCCGCTCGACCATTGAAGCCCAGGGCGGCAGCGAAGATCTGCGCAGCCTGTACGCCGACCTCAGCACCGACCCGAGTGACAACATCAGCCTGCGCCTGAACATGGGCAACATGGATGAAAACAGCTTTCGCGATGGCGTCAGCGGTAACCGCCAACTGTTCGCACCGTCGATGAGCTGGCAACTGACGCCCGACCTGAACTGGCTGGTGCAGTACGAATACAGCCGCTACAACCGCACCCCCGATCGCGGGATTCCGGGCGTGAATGGGCGGCCGGCCGATGTCGGCCGCGACACCACCTACGGCAACGATCACGACTTCATCGACGACAAGTCGCAATCGCTACGCTCGAAACTCACTTACGAAATCAACGACAACTGGCAACTTCGCCAGACCCTCGGCGTGTTCAAGCTCGACAGCGATTTCGACAACACCTACCTCACCGGTTACACGCCTGCAACCAACAAGGTTACGCGCCAGCACTGGCAGCAGGATCTGACCACCCGCAACGTCTACAACAACGTTGAACTGGAAGGTGGTTTCGATACGTTCGGCCTTGAGCATCGTTTGCTCACCGGTATCGAAATCGGCAGCCAGCGCCGCGACCCGACCTTGTACAACGCCGCCACCGGCAGAACGCCACGCGCGCAGCCGGTGCCTTCGCTTGACCTGTTCAACCCGAACCGCGATCTGCGTCACACCGGCGCCATGCAGGTCTCCAGTAGCAGCCACACCGAAGTCGAAAGCCGCGCGGTCTACGTGCAGGATCAACTGCGTCTTAACGATCAATGGCAACTGCTCGGCGGATTGCGCTACGACACGTTTGATATCGAGTCGACCAACAAGCTGCGCAACATTTCCGAAGATCGCGACAGCCACAGCACCAGCCCGCGCGTGGGCCTGGTCTGGACGCCGCTGGAGAATCATTCCTTCTACGCCTCATGGTCGAAGACCTTCTCGCCAGTGGGCGGCGGCCTGATCGGCATCACGCCGGGGGCGGCCGGCAACACCAACGACCTGAGCCCCGAGCTGACCAAGCAGAAAGAGATCGGCGTGAAGAGCGACTGGCTCGATGATCGCCTCAGCACAACGTTGGCCATCTATGACCTGGAGCTCTACAACCGTCGCACCACCGATCCCAATGATCCGACCCTGACGGTGATGTCCGGTCTGCAACGCTCGCGCGGGATCGAACTGACCGCTACCGGCAACCTCGTCGGCAACTGGTACGTGCGCGGTGGCGTCGGTATGCAGGATGCGAAGATCGAGAAGGACAACAACGGTCTGGAAGGCAAACGCATCAACAACGTCGCCAAGCACAACGGCAGTCTGTTCCTGACCTGGAAACCGGAGATGGGCTGGTACGGCGAAACCGGCCTGACCCTGGTCGGCCAGCGTTATGCCGACAACGCCAACACCACCGTGCTGCCGGGCTATGGCCGTTGGGATGCGCTGGTCGGTTATCGCTTCAAGGACTGGGATTTGCGTACGGCGTTGAACAACATCACTGATCGCGAGTATTACGCGTCAGCGACCAGCGCCGCGCAGATCATGCCGGGGGCGCCGCGTAGCGTGGTGATGACGGGTACCTACAGTTTCTGAAGCAAGATCAAAAGATCGCAGCCTGCGGCAGCTCCTACAGGGGAACTCGCATTCCAGTGTAGGAGCTGCCGCAGGCTGCGATCTTTTCAGCCGCGCAAAAAAAGCGCCGCCATCCCGGCAGCGCTTTCACCAATCCCTGTTGTTTTTCTTATCCTTCCATCACAGCCCACAACGCTTCCAGTTCGGCCTCGCTGAACAGGTCAGCGGGGTAGCGCTCGATCATCATCCGGCGCGGATCAGGTTCCCTGATCTGACGCGTTCCATTGGACCTCAAAAAGTGCGCGACCATCTGGAGCGATTCGCCGTTTACGGCCATGGGATGCAACGTCCGCTCGCTGACTACGTTCACTTCGGCGTTCATTTCAGCGCTCTCTCCCCGGTCATGAGCGGCTAAGTTATCCAAGGTTTATGACAGAACTGTTGAAGTTCTCCTCCCTCCCTAGTGCACCAGGACAAATACAAGAGCTGTGCCAAGGTTTGCGATTTGTCGACAAGTGGATACAAAGAAGCCCGCAGTCCTGTCGGGCTGCGGGCCTCTACGCGTACCTGGCGAGCTAATCGTTGCTCGACTGATTTGCCAATCAGCTCAAGCTGTTACGACTCAACTCACTCTTTGTGCGGCGCTGGCTGCTGTTGGGTAAGGCAGTGAATATTGCCGCCACCCAGTAACAGTTCGCGGCCCGGCACCATCACCACTTCGTGTTGCGGAAACAGGTTCTGCAGAATTTCCCGGGCCGGGGCATCCATTGGATCGTCGAAGCTCGGCGCGATGATGCCGCCGTTGACGATCAGGAAGTTCACGTAGGAACCGGCCAGACGCTCGGTAGGATTACGTTCCTGCGAGCCGTCCACTTGGTCGACGCCAGCGCACTCTTCTTCGGTCGCATACAGCGGCCCCGGAATCGGCATTTTGTGCACCGTGAACGGGCGACCCTTGGCGTCGGTGCTGCTTTGCAGCACTTTCATCGCCGCCTGACAGCGCGGGTAGTTCGGGTCCTGTGGATCATCGGTCCAGGCCAGCAATACTTCACCCGGACGCACGTAGCAGCAGAAGTTATCCACATGACCGTCGGTTTCGTCGTTGAACAAACCGTCCGGCAGCCAGATGATTTTATCCACAGCCAGATTGTCGCTCAGCACCGCTTCGATCTCTTCGCGCCCCAGATGCGGGTTGCGATTGCGGTTGAGCAGGCATTCTTCGGTGGTGATCAACGTGCCTTCGCCGTCGACATGAATCGAACCGCCTTCAAGCACAAAACCTTCGGTGCGATAGCGCGGGCTGCGCTCGATCTCGAGGATCTTGCCGCCAACCTGCGAATCGCGATTCCATGGCGCGTACAAACCACCGTCGAAACCGCCCCAAGCGTTGAAGTCCCAGTTCACACCGCGTACTTCGCCGTTGTTATTGATGACGAATGTCGGACCGCTGTCGCGTACCCAAGCGTCGTCGCTGGACATCTCGACCACGCGGATATTCGGCACGTCGAGGCGCGCGCGGGCGTTTTCGTACTGGCCGGCGGACACGGCAACGGTCACCGGCTCGAAACGGGCGATGGCTTTGGCCACCGCCGCGTGTGCAGCCTGCGCCGGTTTGCCGCCCAGACGCCAGTTGTCCGGACGCTCGGGCCAGATCATCCAGGTCTGTGTTTGTGGCGCCCACTCGGCCGGCATGTGGAAGCCGTCGGCGCGTGGGGTACTTTTCAATGTGGTCATCGGGATCAGGACTCCAGGGAACCGTCGAGGGTTTTCAACGCGCCGTACAGATTCGGCCGGCGGTCGCGGAATGAACCCCACGCGCTGCGAATATGTTCCAGCTCGTCGAGGTTGAAAGTGTGCACAAGAATACCTTCTTCGGTTTTATTCAGCTCCTGCACTTTTTCGCCGAACTGGTTGGCGATGAACGAAGAGCCGTAGAACGTGATGTCGTAGCCATCCTGTTCTTCGTTGCCGATGCGGTTGCTGGCAATCAGCGGCATCAAGTTTGCGCCGGCATGTCCCTGCTGCACGCGCTGCCAGTGATCGCGCGACGAGATGGTTTTGTCGTGCGGTTCGCTGCCGATCGCAGTTGGATAGAAGAGGATTTCCGCACCTTGCAGGGCCATGCTACGCGCCGCTTCCGGGAACCACTGATCCCAGCAGATGCCCACGCCGATCTTCGCGTAACGGGTGTTCCACACTTTGAAGCCGGTATCGCCCGGGTTGAAGTAGTACTTCTCGTGGTAACCGGGGCCATCCGGAATGTGGCTTTTACGATAAATCCCGAGGTTGCTGCCATCGGCATCGATGATCGCGATGCTGTTGAACCGCGCACGCCCGGCCAGTTCGTAGAAGCTGATCGGCAACACCACTTGCAGCTCTTTGGCGATTTTCTGGAAATGCTTGATGGCGACGTTTTCTTCAACCGTCGTGGCCAGTTGCAGATAGTCCGGGTTGGGCTTCTGGCAGAAGTACGGCGCTTCGAACAATTCCTGGATCAGGATGATCTGCGCGCCTTTGGCGGCGGCTTCACGCACCAGCCTTTCAGCAGTTTCGAGGTTGGCTTCCAAGTCCCACGAACAGGCCATCTGAGTGGCGGCGACGGTAACGGTACGGCTCATGAATCATCTCCGGGCAAGTGCTTTGACGGTCGAGGTTTCGACCGAAGAGAAAAAACGCGCGCACCGGATAGCCATCGCCATGCCGGAGCAATGGCGACTTTATAGCCGATAAATATCGGCTTTAAAAGCATTGAACGATCAGATCATCTAAAAATAACTACAAATTACCGATATAAATCCGCTTTATGTAGGAGCTGCCGGAGGCTGCGATCTTTTGATTTTGCCTTTGAAAAGCAAGATCAAAAGATCGCAGCCTTCGGCAGCTCCTACAGGGGATCGGTGGGTTACAGGCCTTCTTCAAGCACCCGATCGAGCATGTCGACGAAGAAATCCACGCTGCGCCGCGAGGTCACCATCGGCGGTTTGATCTTGAGAATGTTCAGATCATCCCCCGTCGGCTGCATGAAAATCCCCAGCTCGCGCAGGCGATCACACAGCAACGTGGTCTCTTCTGTCGCCGGTTCCAGTGTGTCGCGGTTGCGGATCAGTTCCACACCGAGATAGAAACCGGAACCGTGCACTGCGCCCACCAGCGGATGTTTATCGATCAACGCTTCGAGTCGTGCCTTGAAGTAGCCGCCGACCACCTGCGCGTTCTCCCAGAGCTTTTCTTCTTCCATCACGTCGAGCACCGCCATGCCGATCTGGCAGCTCACCGGACTGCCGCCGGCCGACGAGAAGAAGTAACCCTCGGCTTCCAGCGCCTCGGCGATGTCCCGGCGCGTGATTACCGCTCCCAGTGGCTGACCGTTGCCCATGCCTTTGGCCATGGTAATGATATCCGGCACCACGCCCTGCTCTTCGACACCCCAGAAAAAATGGCCCATGCGCCCGTATCCGACCTGCACTTCGTCGGCAATACACACACCGCCCTGCGCGCGGACCAGCGCATACACCTGCTTCAAGTAACCCGGCGGCAGCGAGATACCCCCGGCATTGCCGTATACCGGCTCGCAGATGAACCCGGCCAGTTGGCGTTTCTGTTCGGCGATTTTTTCCAGATGATGTTCGACGCTGCGCACGTAATCCGGCGCCGAATCGAGGCCGCGGAACTCGCCACGATAGGTGTTCGGCGCGGGCACCGGATGCACCCAGTCCGGACGACTTTCGAGGGCTTTCGGATTGTCGGCGACCGAAGTCGAGACCGCATCGGCGCCGATCGTCCAGCCGTGATAAGCCTCAAGCACGCTGATCATGTCGCGACCGCCGCTGTAGGCCCACGCCAGACGAATCGCCAGGTCATTGGCTTCGCTGCCGCTGTTGACCAGAAACACCCGATCCATCCCTTCCGGCGCCAGCTTCAGCAAACGCTCGGAAAACTCGGCCACCGCCGCATAGTTGAACCGCGAGTTGGTATTGAGCAGCGACCACTGACGGGCCGCGACCGCCGCCATGCGTGGATGGCCGTGACCGAGCACCGCCACGTTGTTGAGCATGTCGAGGTAGGAGCGGCCCTGCATGTCGATCAGGTGATTGCGCCAGCCGCGCTCGATACGCGGCGGGTCGACGTAATAATGTTTTTGCGTGCGGGCGAAACTGGCATCGCGGCGTTCGAGCAACGTTTGCCAATCCAGCTCCGGTTCGGCATCGCAGGCCAGTCCCAGCAAAGCGGCCGGTGATGGGCACAACGCCTGCCACGCGGGTGCATGGGACGGCGTACAGAACAGCGGCGCATCCAGATCCGCGCCGCGAATCAGTTGCACGCTCAACGGTCCGCTGACCGAACCCAGCACCTGACCTTTGACCAGCGCCGCGCCACTGTGCAGCGTTGCCGCCACGCCCCACAGCCGAACGCTGAGCTGCGGGCCGTCCAGTTGCAATGCCCCGTCTGCCTTTTGATGCAACACGCCGGCAAACGGCGCTTCCACCGCAGTGCCATTTGGCACGCGCAACTCGACGTGCAGCGCAAAGGTATCCGGTTCATCAGCACTGTCGGGCCGGGTGCGTGACAAACGGTACTGACCATAACGACTCGCCGCCAGACCATGGGCGGCGGCGGCTTCGTTCAGCAAGCGTTGGTCAATGCTCTCCTGCTCCCAGTTGCCCGCCTCGAAATGCGGACTGAGCACGCCGAGATCAATCAGCGCAAATTCGCGCCCGACCAGCTCTGGCAATAACGGCGCGAAACCTTCGCTATTGATTGCCGGCAATGTCTGACCCACCGCATTGAGAATTGCCGCCTCCATCAACGCCAACGGCACTGAAGTTGCGACGCGGAAAATCTCCCACTCGTGGCTGAGGTTGTCGCGGCTGTAGGTGTTATCCGGATCGATACTGACTTGTTGCTCGCCACTGAGCACCAGCACCGCCGCGCGGGCGACGATCAGTGGCCATAACGCTTGCAGCTCTTCATGTTGCAGCGGATTGACCGCGTGATAGGCCTGAACCGCCGGCAGAATCACAAACGGATCGCCACCGGCATGGTGCAACAACGCCGCGCAGGTCACCGACAGATCGGTGATACGCCAGGTGCGCACCAGATCGCCGAAGTCGATGACACCCTGCAATTGCCAGTGGCGCTGCGCGTCACGCTGCCACACCACGTTGTCATCGGTGATATCCATGTGGATCGCCTGCACCGGCAGCTTGTCCAGCAACGGCTGCAAACGACGCTCGGCCTGTTCGGCGGCGTCGGCGATCAACGTGCGTTGCTGTTCGTCCTCGATCACCGGTAGCAAGTGGCTGATCAACGCGCTGGCGTGGCGTGCATCCCACTGCAAAGTGCGCTCAAGACCCGTATGGTCGAACCCGGCCAAGGCCAGGTCCATCTCGCCGCAGAGCCGGCCAAATCCGGCGACCACTGCGTGGCCCAAATGATCGAGGTGCGTCAGCGGCTGGCCTTCGATGTAATCCAGCAGCCGCACATGGACGGCCTCGCCATCGACCTCAAGCGACAACAAATCCTGACCGTTATTGGCCGCAATGACCCGCGGCACATGCACATCAGAATGCTCGGCCAGATACTTGAGGCCAGCGTGTTGAGCCTGTAGCTCTACAAGGGCGTAGTCGCCCCGGCAGATTTTCAGCACAAACCGCCCGCGCGCACTGTCAACGCGGTAGTTGAGATCCTGCTGGCTGCCAAGGGCCTGCAACGTGCCGCTGAGCCCGTAATGCTCGGCCAGCCATTGCAGGGCCTGCGCCTCGCTGACTTGCGGGCTGGGCAGACTGGCGCGATGAATCAACGTGGCGAGCGACATGAAAAGACCCCTGAAATTTTATTAGGCGCTTATATCGCCATTGCTTCTGGCGAGACGCAACCCCTGATGATGGTTATTCGAGTACTCGCATCCGGCAGCACTTTGCGCAAGAATGTCGGCCATTGCCCCCTACCACTGGAAATACTTATGAATGTCATCACCACCGACTTGCCCGGTGTTCTGATCATCGAACCGAAGGTGTTTGGTGACGAGCGCGGTTTCTTTTACGAGAGCTTCAACGCCAAGGCGTTCCAGGACGCGACCGGCCTGGACACCCAATTCGTGCAAGACAACCATTCGCGCTCGCAGAAAGGCGTGCTGCGTGGCCTGCATTACCAACTGGAAAACACTCAGGGCAAACTGGTGCGCGTCACTGTCGGTGAAGTGCTCGATGTGGCCGTGGACATTCGCCGCAGCTCGCCGCACTTCGGCAAGTCGGTAGCGGTGCGCCTGTCGGCCGAGAATCATCGTCAGCTGTGGGTGCCGGAAGGTTTCGCCCATGGTTTCGTGGTATTGAGCGAGTTCGCCGAGTTCCTCTACAAGACCACCAACTATTACGACCCATCGTCCGAGCGCAGCATTCGCTGGGATGACCCTGCACTGGGCATCGACTGGCAGCTGGACGAAGCGCCGAAGCTGTCGGCCAAGGATCAGGTAGCAGCGCTGCTCAAGGACGCTGACGTCTTCGCCTGAGCCTAGGCATAATGCGCCTGTCCCCACAGGCGCACGCTCATGAAACCACCTCTTCCTCGCAGACCCCGCTGGCGCAGCCTCGCCCTGCTGGCATTGTGTCTGGCGCCGCTGCTTTGGCCGCTGGAACATCTGGCCGAGCGCTATTACCGCAGCGAACTGGCCGGCCAGAACCGCCAGACCCTCGACCTGTACGTCGCCAACCTGCTGGGCACCCTGCACCGCTACGAAGTATTGCCGCAGATCCTCGGCGACCTGCCGGCCCTGCGCGCCGTGCTCGGGGCGCCGGACGATGGCGTCACCCAAGGCAATGCCAATCGTCTGTTGAAAAACATCTCGGCCCAAACCGGTGCCGAAGTGATGTACCTGATGGACACCTCCGGGCAAACACTGGCGGCGTCGAATTGGGACAAACACGACAGCTTCGTCGGCCGTAATTTCTCCTTCCGCCCGTATTTCAGTGAAGCCATGGCCGGACGTCTTGGACGGTTCTTCGGTCTCGGCACCACGTCGGCCAAACGCGGTTACTTCTTCGCCGCCGCCGTGCGCAGCGGTGAAAAAATCATCGGCGTACTGGTGATCAAGGTCGATCTCGACCACACCGAAAGCCTATGGGGCAAAACCCCGGAACAACTGCTGGTGACCGACCACAACGGCGTGGTCATCCTCACGTCACGCCCGGAATGGCGCTTTCGCTCGACCCGCGTCTTGAGCGATGCCGAGCGCTTGGCGATCACGGCGATCCAGCCCTACCCGACCCGCGAGCCCCGGCCGCTGAATCTCAGCCCCGACGCCTGGCTGACACAAACCCACGACATCGCCGAAACCGGCTGGAGCGTCAGCATTCTCGCGCCGCGCACATTGATCGATCGGCCAGTGCGCACGGTGGTCGCCATCGGCGGCGCCACGCTGTTGGTGGTGATGTTGCTGGTGGGCCTGATGATGCAGCGCCGCCGCCACTACCTGGAACGCATCGCCTTCGAAGCCAAGGCGCGACGGGAACTGGAAGGCCGAGTCGCCGAACGCACCAGCGACCTCGAAGGCCTCAACCGTCGTCTGAAGCAGGAAGTGCTGGAGCGAGAGCAGGCGCAGCAGGAATTGGTGCGCGCTCAGGACGATCTGGTACAAGCCGGCAAATTGTCGGCGCTGGGCACGATGTCGGCGAGCATCAGCCATGAACTCAATCAGCCTCTCGCGGCGATCCGCAGCTACGCGGAAAACGCCGAAGTGTTGCTCGACCATCAACGCACCGAAGACGCGCGCGGCAACCTCAAGCTGATCAGTGAACTGACCGGGCGCATGGCCTCGATCATCGCCCACCTGCGCGCCTTCGCCCGCCGCGATAGGCATGCCCCGGAAAGCGTTGCCCTGCAACCGGCGCTGGACGATGCGCTGGCCTTGCTGGCCAAACGTCGACGCAGCATGGAAGTCGAGTTGATCCGCGACCTGCCCGCCGCCACCTTGTGGGTCGAGGCCGGGGAAACCCGCCTGCGCCAAGTGCTCGGCAATCTGCTGGCCAATGCCCTCGACGCCCTCACCGAAAAAGGCCCGCCGCGCAAACTGTGGCTGAGTGCCGAATCCACGGCCGACGGCGTCAATCTGTACATTCGCGACAACGGTCCGGGTTTCTGCATGGAAGCCCTTGGCCGCGCCAGCGAGCCTTTCTACACGACCAAGACGCGCACCCAGGGTCTGGGTCTGGGCCTGGCGATTTGTGAAACCCTGATGCGCGCCTTCGGTGGTGAACTGTCGTTCGCCAACCACAAGCAAGGTGGCGCATTGATAACCCTGCGGCTGCGTGCCGGTGCGCCCGGGGTCAGCCTGCAACCGTCCGAGGATCGAAGTGCATGACCATCGACAATCGCATTCAGGTGGTGTTGATCGACGACGATCCGCATCTGCGCCAGGCCTTGGGCCAGACACTGGATCTGGCCGGGCTGAAAATCCTGCCGCTGTCTGAAGCCAAGGGTCTGGCCGGACAACTGGAACGCGACTGGCCGGGTGTGGTGGTCAGTGACATCCGCATGCCGGGCATGGACGGTCTGGAATTGTTGAGCGAACTGCACGCTCAGGACCCGGAGCTGCCCGTGCTGCTGATCACCGGCCACGGCGATGTGCCGCTCGCCGTGCAGGCGATGCGCGCCGGGGCGTACGACTTTCTCGAAAAACCGTTCGCCAGCGACGCCCTGCTCGACAGCGTGCGCCGCGCGCTGGCCCTGCGCCGCCTGGTGCTGGACAACCGCAGCCTGCGACTGGCCCTCAGCGATCGCAACGAACTGAGCACGCGACTGGTCGGCCATTCGCCGCCGATGCTGCGCCTGCGCGAGCAGATCGGCGCGCTGGCTGCGACCAAGGCTGACGTGTTGATCCTCGGTGAAACCGGCGCAGGCAAAGAGGTTGTGGCCCGCGCGCTGCATGACCTGTCGAGCCGTCGCAACGGTCCGTTTGTGGCGATCAATGCCGGCGCGCTGGCCGAATCGGTGGTGGAAAGCGAGCTGTTCGGCCATGAGCCGGGCGCGTTCACCGGCGCGCAAAAACGCCGTATCGGCAAGTTCGAATTTGCCAATGGCGGCACCTTGTTCCTCGATGAAATCGAAAGCATGAGCATGGATGTGCAGGTGAAACTGCTGCGCATGCTGCAGGAACGAGTCGTTGAACGCCTGGGTGGTAATCAACTGATCCCGCTGGATATCCGCGTCATCGCCGCCACCAAGGAAGATTTGCGCCAGGCTGCTGATCAGGGCCGCTTCCGTGCCGACTTGTATTACCGCCTCAACGTCGCGCCGCTGCGCATCCCGCCACTACGCGAACGTGGCGAAGATGCGTTGGTGCTATTCCAGTATTACGCCGATGAAGCCAGCGCCCGCCACGGTCTGCCGCCCCACGAATTGCAACCGGCTCAACGCGCCTTGCTGCTGCGCCATACCTGGCCGGGTAACGTGCGAGAGCTGCAAAACGCGGCCGAACGTTTTGCGCTGGGCCTTGAACTGGCGCTGGATAACAGTGGTTTCGAGGGTGGCGGCACCACGGTGCAAATCACGGGCGGCGGGCTCAGCGAGCAAGTGGAAAACTTCGAGAAATCGTTGATCGCCGCCGAACTGGCGCGCACCCACGGCTCGGTACGCAGCCTCGCCGAAGCGCTGGGCATACCGCGCAAGACCCTGCACGACAAACTGCGCAAACACGGCCTCAACTTCGGTGACAACAGCCATGGGGAGGAGAACGAATGAACCCGGACACTCACTATCTCGAATCGGTGCTGCATCACGACATCCCTCTGACCCGGGAGATGGGCCTCAAGGTGCTCGAGTGGCAGGCACAGCAATTGAGTCTGCATCTGCCGCTGGAGCCCAACGTCAATCACAAAAGCACCATGTTCGGCGGCAGTCTCTATTGCGGCGCGGTGCTGGCCGGTTGGGGCTGGTTGCATTTGCGCTTGAAGGAAGAAGGGATTACCGAAGGACACATCGTGATTCAGGAAGGGCAGATCAGTTATCCCCTGCCAGTGACGGGGGATGCGACAGCCATTTGCCCGGCGCCGGATGCGGCGGTGTGGAAGAAGTTTCTGGCGATGTATCAGCGTTATGGGCGGGCACGGTTGACGCTGAATACGTGGATCGTCAATGCAGGGAGTGATGAGGATGCGGTGAGGTTTAGCGGGCAGTACGTTTTGCACCGTTAAAGCAAAAGATCGCAGCCTGCGGCAGCTCCTACAGGTTGATCCATGTAGGAGCTGCCGCAGGCTGCGATCTTTTAATCTTAACCTCGGGCCAGCTCCAAGAGCCTGGAACGCCACGCCGCCTTCGCCGGCAGCGCCAGAAAAAACTCGTTCAGCAACGATTCCCGCGCCGGATAACAGAACGCTTCGCCCTGCAAATCCAGCACCTCACCGCCCGCCCCTTCCAGCACGCCTTGGGCCGCCGCCGTGTCCCACTGCGAAGTCGGCGCCAGTCGCGGATAGCAATCCGCCGCACCTTCGGCCAACAGGCAAAACTTCAACGAACTGCCGATATTGGCCAATTGCAGCTCACCCAGACTCGCGCTCAACCCGGCCAGCAAGCGCTCCTGCTCGGGACTGGAATGCCGACGACTGGCTACTACGGTGAACGCTTCACCCGGCCCCGGCACGTCACGCACCTGAATCGCAACCGGTGTACCGCCCGCGTCACAGCGCCAGGCACCGAGCCCGACACCACCGACGTAGAAACGACCGTTGGTCGGCATCGATACCACACCGAATACCACCCGACCGTTTTCGATCAACGCAATATTGACGGTGAATTCCTCACTGCCGCTGATGAATTCCTTGGTGCCATCCAGCGGGTCTACCAGCCACCAGCGCTGCCAGTTGGCACGTACGCTTTGCGCGATATTGGCATCCTCTTCGGACAGCACCGGAATACTCGGATCCAGCGCGATCAATCCGTCCACAATCACGTGGTGCGCGGCCAGATCTGCAGCGGTCACAGGTGATTCATCGGACTTGGCGGTGACTTCAACGCCTGATCGCCAGAACGGCAAAATTGCCTCGCCAGCCTTCAATGCCAGCGCAATCACTGGCGCCATCAACGGATGGGGAAAGTTCATCGATTGCTCACTCATAGTTGAAAGGCACCGCGCTGGCTCAGCAAATCACGCGCCAGGTACAACGCCGCCAAGGCACGCCCTTCGGTGAATTGCGGATTCAACGCCAGCGCCGACAGTTCACGCAGGTTGACCTTGTCGACCCGCATCGGCTCAGGCTCGTCGCCCTCCAGATGTTCTTCGTACAGCTCGGTGGCCAGCACCACCTGAATTTTCTGGCTCATGTAACCGGGCGACAGCGACAGCTCGGTCAGATGCTCCAGTTGCCGCGCGCCAAAACCGGCCTCTTCCTTGAGCTCACGCTCGGCCGCCGCCAGCACGTCTTCACCGGGTTCGATAAGGCCTTTGGGCAGGGACAATTCGTACTCGTCAGTACCGCCGCAATATTCTTCGACCAGCACCGCGTGCTCGGCATCGAGCATTGCCACGATCATTACCGCGCCATATCCGGCACCCTTGCCCACCAGACGCTCGTAGGTGCGTTCCACACCGTTGGAAAAACGCAGCTTGAGTTCTTCGACGCAAAACAGGCGACTGGTGGCGACGATCTCGCGGGCAAGTACGGTGGGTTTCTGGCGCATGCAAAGCTCCTTGGCGTGAACGCGCTACTATAACGCGGCTTTCCCGATTGTTTACGTCGGATATCTTTCTACCGCTCGAGACGTTGCCATGCCTTCACTACCCTGGTCCGACATCGATACCGTTCTGCTGGACATGGACGGCACGCTGTTGGATTTGCACTTCGACAATCATTTCTGGCTGGAGCACTTGCCTCAGCGCTACGCCGAACTGCACGGGGTCAGCCGCGCCATGGCCGAGATGGAATTGCAGCCGCTGTTCGAGCGCCATGCCGGGCAGTTGCAGTGGTACTGCCTGGATTTCTGGAGCAGCGAACTGAAGTTATCAGTGCGAGAGTTGAAGCAGGAAACAGCACACCTGATCGCCCTGCGCCCCGACGCCGATACCTTTCTTGAAGCGATAAAACGCTCCGGCAAGCGGGTGATCATGATCACCAATGCGCACCGTGATTCGCTGTCGTTGAAGCTGGAGCGGATTGAACTGGCGCCCTATTTCGAGCGACTGATCAGCTCGCATGACTACGGTTTTCCCAAGGAGAATCCGCAATTCTGGGATGCCTTGCAGGCAGATATAGATTTTGAACCGGCGCGCAGTCTGTTTATTGATGACACCTTGCCGATTCTGCGCAGTGCGCGGGATTTTGGCGTGGCGCACCTGCTGGCAGTCAAGGAACCGGACAGCCGCAAAGGGCCGAAGGACACGGCAGAATTTGCCGCAGTGGATGACTACCGCGACCTCATTTCCGGACTCTGACCCCCTGTAGGAGCTGCCGCAGGCTGCGATCTTTTGATCTTGATTTTTCAAGGGCAAGATCAAAAGATCGCAGCCTGCGGCAGCTCCTACAGGGGTTATTGCTTACTCAGGAATGCGCAGTGTCTGCCCTGGGTAGATCTTGTTCACATCTTTGAGCATCGGTTTGTTGGCTTCGAAGATTTTTTGATACTTGTTGGCATCGCCGTAAACACGCAGGGAAATTGCACTCAGTGTGTCACCCGACTTGACCACCACAAACTGCGCAGCAGCCACTACCGGGCCGGCCACCGTGATCTGATCATCGACGCTGCCCACGCCTTCGATATTGCCCACGGCCAGCAGAATTTTCTCTTTCTCTTCCTGGCTCGCCACTTCGCCGGTAACCGTGACCTTGTCACCGTCGACCGTCGCTTGAACATTCGGATTGCCCAGCCCGACCTTGCTGATATGTTCCTTCAATTGCTCACCGGCATTGGCATTGCCCGGGGTCAGCAGATCGATCAGTTTCTCACCGGCTTCTTTCACAAAGCTAAAAAGACTCATAGCGCACACTCCTTGATTTGGGTTCCAGACGTCAAAGCCTAGACCACCAATGGCAACCCCGGTTCCAAGCCGACCAATGACCCTGTCACCCCACAAGCGTTAGAATCGCCCACCCCCGCCAACACCCTTCGGAGCGAAGATGGACATCAAGCAGCTGAAATTCCTCATCGCCCTCGACGAAACCCGTCACTTCGGCCAGGCCGCTGCGCGTTGTCACATTACGCAGCCGACGCTGTCGATGCGCCTGCGCAGCCTCGAAGAAGAACTCGACCTGCCGCTGGTCAACCGCGGTCAGCGATTCGAAGGCTTCACCGCGCCGGGCGAGCGGGTGCTGGCGTGGGCACGCACGGTGTTGGCGGCGTATGACGGCTTGCAGGCGGAAGCGGCAGCGTGCCGCGGCAATCTGGTCGGTACGTTGCGCCTGGGCGTGGTGCCGCTGTCGAGTTTCGATGCGTTGCCGCTGATGCAGCGTCTGCACGCGCAGCACCCGAATTTGCGCTTTGAATTGTCGGCGCTGAGTTCCGAACAGATCCTCGAACAACTGGCGAACAACCGCATCGATATCGGCGTGTCCTACCTTGATCGGCTGGACAGTGAGCGCTTCGAATCCCTGGCCTTCAGCGAAACCCGCATGGGATTGCTGTATGACCAGCGTTTTTTCTCCTTCGGCGAAGCGCCGTTGAGCTGGGAAGCGCTGATCGAACTGCCACTGGGCATGCTCACCAGCGGCATGCACTTTCGCCAGTCGATCGACCATAATTTCCACAGCCGTGGCCTGACGCCACAAACACTGCTGCAAACCGATGCCGTGCATCAATTATTACAAGCTGTGCACGGCGGGTTCTGTTGCGCGGTGATGCCGCTGGACGGCGGGTTGGAAAACCTCACCGATCACCTGCGCCTGCAACCGATTGAAAGCGCACAAACCCTCGCCCGGTTGGGGTTCATCATGCGTCGGGGCGCACCGCGTTCAGCGCTGGCCGAGGCCTGTTTTGCGCTGTATCAAAAATCGCCAGGCGAGTCTTGATCGACGGCATCTATCGGTAGATCAACATTAGCGATTAGACGCGACATCTTGCCGCGCCTAGTCTTAACGTTGTTCAAACCGTCGGTGATGCCATGAACGCCAAGCGCCCAGCCTGCGCGGCGCCTGCAATCGAAACGCCCGCGCCTGCCGCCAGCCAGACATACAGTTACAGCGACTTGCCTTTAGAAGAATCGGCCAGCACCGCGCTGGCCGAGGAAGTTGCGTTGGCGATCGCCTACAACGGCATCAGCCAGGCAGTGATGCTGGTGACCCCGACGGATCTGGAAGACTTCATCGTCGGTTTCAGCCTCGGCAGCGGCATCATCGAAGACGCCAATGAGATCTATGACCTGCAACTGACTGGCGAAGGTTCGGCGCAATACGCGCAAGTGACCATCGCCAATCGCGCCTTCTGGAATCTCAAGACCCAGCGTCGGCAACTGGCCGGCACCAGTGGCTGTGGCTTGTGCGGCGTTGAAGCGGTGGAACAGGCGTTACCCGATCTCAAGGTGTTGCCCGGTGCGCCGTTGCCGCCACTTGAATGGCTCGACGGTCTGCGCCAGCGCATCGGCGCCTTCCAGCCGCTCGGTCAGCATTGCGGTGCGGTACACGCGGCGGTGTTCATGAATGCCAGCGGCGAATTGCTGCTCGGGCGCGAAGACATCGGCCGCCACAACGCCCTCGACAAACTGATCGGCGGGCTGATCCGCCAGAAGATATCCATGGATGGCGGCCTGGCGATTGTCACCAGCCGTTGCAGTCTCGAATTGATCCAGAAAGTTTTGCGCGCCGGCATCCAGACCTTGGTCAGCCTGTCCGCACCCACAGGCCTTGCCGTGCAATGGGCCCGTCGACATAACCTCAATCTCATCCACCTGCCGCAGAAAAATGCGCCGCGGGTGTATAGCCCCGCGATGGAGAATCAAGCGTGAGCCAACATCATCAAGCCGACCAGAAACCTGTCCCGCGCTACAAGCCCTACAAAGGCGCAGCCGGCGGTTGGGGTGCCCTGATCAGCGTGGCTCAGGCCTGGTTGACCAGCGACAACGCGCTGAAAAACCTGCGCATGATGCTCAAGACCAACCAGAACGGCGGCTTCGACTGCCCGGGTTGCGCGTGGGGCGATTCGCCGGAAAGCGGCATGGTCAAGTTCTGCGAGAACGGCGCCAAAGCAGTGAACTGGGAAGCGACCAAGCGCCGGGTGGATGCGAAATTCTTCGCCAAACACAGCGTCACCGCGTTGCTGGAGCAGAGCGACTACTGGCTGGAATATCAGGGTCGTCTGACCGAGCCGATGGTCTACGACGCCGAGACCGACCGCTACAAACCGATTGCCTGGAACGACGCCTACGCGCTGATCGCCAAACACCTGCAAGGTCTGTCGAGCCCGGATCAAGCCGAGTTCTATACCTCGGGTCGTGCCAGCAACGAAGCGGCGTATCTGTATCAGCTGTTCGTGCGCGCCTTCGGTACCAACAACTTTCCCGACTGCTCGAACATGTGCCACGAGGCCAGCGGCGTGGCGTTGGCGCAGAGTGTCGGTGTCGGCAAAGGCACCGTGACGTTCGATGATTTCGAACACGCCGACGCGATTTTCGTCTGGGGCCAGAACCCCGGCACCAACCATCCGCGGATGCTCGAACCACTGCGTGAAGCGGTGAAACGCGGCGCTCAAGTGGTGTGCGTCAACCCGCTCAAAGAGCGTGGCCTGGAGCGTTTCCAGCACCCGCAGCACCCGATTGAAATGCTCACCAACGGCGACAAACCGACCAACACCGCGTACTTCCGCCCGGCATTGGGTGGCGACATGGCGCTGCTGCGCGGCATGGCCAAGTTCCTTCTGCAATGGGAACGCGATGCGCAGAAGGCTGGCGCGCCGGCGGTGTTCGATCACGACTTCCTCAATGCACACAGTGCCAACGTGCTGGAATACCTCGGCGTCGTCGACGACACGCCGTGGGAACAGATCGTCGAGCAATCCGGCCTGACCCTGATCGAGATCGAACAGGCAGCGCGCATGTACGCCACAGGCAAAAACGTGATCATGTGCTGGGCGATGGGCATCACCCAGCACCGGCATTCGGTGCCGACCATCCAGGAAATCGCCAACCTGATGCTGCTGCGCGGCAACATCGGCAAACCGGGCGCCGGCCTGTGCCCGGTACGTGGTCACAGTAACGTGCAGGGCGACCGCACGATGGGTATCAACGAGCGCCCGCCGGTAGCGTTCCTTGATTCGCTGGAGCGTCGCTTCCAGTTCAAGGTGCCACGTCACAACGGGCACAACGTGGTCGAGGCGATCCACGCCATGGCCGAGGGCCGCGCCAAGGTGTTTATCGGTCTGGGCGGCAACTTCGCCCAAGCCACCCCGGACAGCCCGCGCACGTTCGAGGCGCTGAGCAATTGCGACCTGACCGTGCAGATCAGCACCAAACTCAACCGTAGCCACCTGGCTCACGGTAAAGACGCGTTGATCCTGCCGTGCTTCGGTCGCACCGACATCGATATCCAGGCTGAAGGCGCGCAAGCGGTCACCGTGGAAGACTCCTTCAGCATGGTTCACGCCTCCAACGGTCAGTTGCAGCCGCTGTCGAACCAGATGCGCTCAGAGCCGTCGATCGTCGCCGGTATCGCTGCCGCGACGTTGGGCAGCAAACCGGTGGACTGGAACTGGCTGGTGGCCGATTACGGGCGTATCCGCGAGCTGATCGCCGATACCATCCCGGGCTTCAAGGAATTCAACGAAAAGATCAAAAATCCAGGTGGTTTCTACCTCGGCAACAGCGCCGGTGCACGCAAGTGGAACACGCCGTCGGGCCGCGCCAATTTCCGCGCGAATATGCTGCCAAAGGATCTGGTTCACGAACGCACTCGCGCCACTGGGCAATTGCCGGATCTGATCCTGCAATCAATGCGCTCGCACGATCAGTACAACACCACGATTTATGGCCTCGACGACCGTTATCGCGGGGTGAAGGGCCAGCGCGATGTGTTGTTCGCCAACGAGGCCGACATCATTCGCCTGGGCTTCCGTCCGGGGCAGAAAGCGGACATCGTGTCGATCTGGGACGATGGGCGCGAGCGTCGGGTAAAGGGCTTCACACTGCTGGCGTTTGATATCCCTGCCGGCCAGGCCGCTGCGTATTACCCGGAAGTGAATCCACTGGTACCGCTGGAAAGCACTGGCGACGGCAGTCATACGCCGACATCTAAGTTCATCGCGATCCGCTTGGAAGCGGCGAGTGAGACCGGATTGATCATGGCCAAGTCTGCTTAAAGCGGCGACCGACCCATTGCTATCGCGAGCAGGCTCACTCCTACAGTTTTTCGTGTTCTATCTGCAGGAACGCGATCACTGTAGGAGTGAGCCTGCTCGCGATAGCGGTAGTCGAGCCTGCTCATTTCTCACCAGCCTGCACTTTCCCATCGCCCACAAAAAAGGCCGCTTTTTCACAAAAGCGGCCTGTCCGAAGTAGTTAAAGACCGGCGAAAAACGCTTAAGTTCCGCAGTTAAAACAGTAACTTGCGAAATTGTATACAGGTCGTGCTATTCGTCGGATTTCGATTGTCACGCTTGTTACACAGCCTCAGGATCGGCGCCGTCATCCCTTTGAGGCTCCTCTATGAAGTTCTCCTCGATTCTCTTGTTGTCCCTTGGCCTGGTCAGTGGTTTTGCGTCCGCAGGCGGCACCACCGAAGCAGGTGTGGGCGGCGCATTGGGCGGGGTTCTTGGCTCGGTCGTCGGTCAGTCTTTAGGCGGCAATACAGGTTCCACCATTGGCGCAGCCTTGGGCGGCGCGGGTGGTAGCGCGGTCGGCGCAGACAAACGCAGCCGTGGCGAAGCCGCCATCGGCGGTGCGTTGGGCGCAGCCGGCGGTAACGTGGTTGGCCGCAGCATGGGCGGCACCACCGGCAGCCTGATCGGTTCGGCAGCAGGTGGCGGTGCCGGCGGCGCGCTGGGTAACTACATGGGCAACAAGAGCGACGACGATGATCGTCATTACGATCGCGGCGGCCGTGACCGTCGCTACTATCGCGACGGCCACCCTGGTCGCGGCCATGCCTATGGTCACCGCAAGCATCACAAGCACTATCGCCACCGTTAATCGCTGAATGGCGGCAGGTAGATCAAAAGATCGCAGCCTGCGGCAGCTCCTACATGGATTTATGGGAGTTGCCGTAGGCTGCGATTTTTTTGCGCTTTTTAAACTGCTATTCGCTCCAGCGCCTGGCGCAATCCGTTGGGAATCGGCGTAGGTTGATTGGTCGTACGATCCACAAACACATGAACGAAGCGCCCCGCCGCGCAGGCCTCGCTTTCGCCGACCTTGAACACCGCCAATTCGTACTGCACCGAACTGTTGCCCAACTTGCCGACCCTCAGACCGATCTCGATCAGATCCGGAAACGCGATCGAGGCAAAGTAATCACACGCCGAACTGACCACGAACCCCACCACCTCACCGTCATGGATATCCAGACCACCGACCTGAATCAGGTAGGTGTTCACCGCCGTGTCGAAGAAGCTGTAGTAGGTGACGTTGTTGACGTGGCCGTAGGCGTCGTTGTCGTGCCAGCGCGTGGTGATGGGCTGGAAGTGTGGGTAGTCGGTGCGTTGAGGGGTGGACATGGTTGGGCTGTTTCTCCTGGATGAATCGTGTGAGGCCGGTTGCCCTCACCCTAACCCTCTCCCAGAGGTAGAGGGGACTGACCGACGTGGTCATTCGAGGTCCGCCGACCTGAAAGATCGAGTCGATCATAAGATTGGAACGCATGAAGATCAGCTCCCTTTCCCCCTCGCACCTTGGGGGAGAGGCGGATCGATTCTCGCCCCGACATCACGCTTGAGCGAACCCCTTCCCTTGCGCCGCCAACTCACCAATCAGCCTTGCCGGTTTCCACTGATCACCCTGCCGCGTCTCCAGCGCCAGCAGCCGTTGATGAATATCTGCAAGCCCCTGCTGATCCGCCCAGGCCATCGGCCCGCCCTTGTCCGCCGGGAAGCCATAACCGTTCAGGTACACCAGATCGATGTCATGCGCCGACTCGGCAATGCCTTCCTGCAGAATCTTCGCGCCTTCGTTGACCAGTGCCAGCAGGCAACGCTCCAGAATCTCCTCCGGGCCGATTTCACGGCGCTGGAAACCCAAACCCTCACTGACACGCAACACCAGCGCATCGACCTCAGGGTCATGCTCTGCCTGACGACTGCCCGGCTCGTAGTGGTAATAACCATTGCCAGACTTCTGACCGAACCGGCCCATCTCGCACAAGCGGTTATCCACCTGAACTTCCGGGGCATCCTGGCCCTTGCCCGCCAGCTCACGAGCGCGCCATTCCAGATCGATGCCGACCACGTCGTACATGCGGAACGGCCCCATGGCGAAACCGAATCCCTGTAACGCCGCATCGACCTGCTGTGGATAAGCCCCTTCAAGCAGCATCTTGCGCGCCTCCAGCACATACGGATGCAGCATGCGGTTACCGATAAAACCGTGGCAATTGCCCGATACCACACTGACTTTGCCCATGCGCTTGCCCAGTACCAGCGCAGCGTTCAGTGCTGCCGGCGAAGTCTGCGCACCACGAACGATTTCCAGCAGTTTCATGATGTGCGCGGGGCTGAAGAAATGCAGACCCAACACTTGCTCAGGCCGCTTGGTGGCCGCAGCAATTGCATCGATATCCAGTGCCGACGTGTTACTCGCCAACAGCGCTTGCGGCTTGAGCAAGCCATCCAGCTCACGAAAAATCTTCTGCTTCAGTTCGAGGTTTTCGTACACCGCCTCGATCACCAGATCGGCATTGCGGATCGCCGCGTAATCCGCTGCGGCGCTGACCCGGGCCAAACGTGCATCAGCCTCGGCCTGATCAATCCGGCCCTGGCGCACGTTATGTGCATAAGTCTCGGCCACAGTTGCGAGCGCCTGTTCGAGCATCTGTGGATTGGTGTCCACCCATTGCACCGTCACGCCGGCATTGGCCAGACACATGACAATGCCACGCCCCATGGTGCCCGCACCGATCACCGCGGCCTGCTGAATATCGAAAGATGTCTGGCTCATGTTGTTCTCTTGTTGGCGATCCAAAGACTGGTCTCACCATAGTCAGCCAACGACACTTTTTGAAGTTTATTACCGTGATGATCGACATTCAGCGGATGGATTTCACCCCTTCCGACTGACTTGGCGCAACTCACTGTAGGAGTTGCTGAAGGCTGCGATCTTTTGATGTTAAAAACAGAGTCAAAAGATCGCAGCCTTCGGCAGCTCCTACAGGGGTTCAGAGGTGTTCTTGGGCCCAGCCCCGCACCTCGGCGTAGGGATAGTCTTCCAACGCCGCATACCCGGAAATCGTCCGCGCCTTGAGCTTGGTAAACAGTGGCACGCTGATCCCGCACAGAAACCGCGTCAGCCGTTCCGCCGTGGGTACGTTGCCGGTGTGCTGCTCGTGCTTGTGGATAAAGTCGCCGCACAGCGCTGCAAAGTTTTTATCCACAAGCGGCGTCAATTGCGGGGGTTCCGGCAACCGCGCGATATGCCCATGACACACCGAACAATGCCCACAGCGCTCTGGCGCATTGTGGTCGCCGAAATACTCGGCCAGGCGATAACCCAGGCAGCGCTCAGTGGCGAACACCTCAAGCATGGCGTGAATTCGTGCGACTTCGGCCTGCTCGTGGCGGGTGAAGTACTCGTGTAGGTCAGCGCTCAACGCGTCGCTGTCAAAGTCGCTCTGCAGCACGCTGTAGACCTCGGTCATCTGCTTGCTCTCAAGCTCGACCCAGCCCTTCTCCTGGAAGTAATCCAGCGCCTTCACCACCCGATTTCGCTCAGCCGAATATTGCGTGTACATCGCCTCGAAACTCACGGTCGCCCAGGTTCGCGCACGGCTCGACGTCTGGATAATCGCCGCGACAAAATCCTTGCGTTCGCCCTCGAAACGTTCGAGCAGCGCGTCCGGTTCCAGCAAGTATTTGAAACGGTATTCGGCGTAGTACGCGTAGCGCGGCGCGATAAGGCCACGCAGCTCCAATTGCACCAGCAATGTCTTGAGCGGCAACGCGCGGATGTTGCTTTGATCCGCGAGCGGACCGAGCAGAAACTCCCACTGACCTTCCGGCACCGAGGTTTTCAACTCGTCGAGCACATAACGGATGCCATCGCGCTCCGGTGTGTCGCCGTAAACGAAGTTTTCCAGCACGTTGAGGCTGTCGCGATTGGCCAGCACCAGACAATCCGACGGCTGCCCGTCACGCCCCGCGCGGCCTATTTCCTGGCTGTAGTTTTCGATGGATTTGGGCAGGTCGAAGTGCACCACATTGCGGATGTCGCTTTTGTCGATGCCCATACCGAAAGCAATGGTCGCGACGATGCAATTGGACTGCCCGGCCATGAAACGCTTCTGGATCGCCTCGCGTTTATCGTGGGGTAAACCGGCGTGGTACGCCTCGGCCTGGATGCCGTTACGCTCCAGGTGCTCGGCTATGTGTTCGGCAGTTTTCTGCAAGGTGACGTAGACAATGCTCGGCTGGCCCGGGCGCTCAGCCATCCACTCCACCAGACGCCGACGCTTGTCCTGGCCGCGCACCGGCTCCACCAGCAGATTGAGGTTGGGCCGATAGAAACCGGTGGTCACCACGTCTTCGGTGGCGATGGCAAATTTGGCCTGCATGTCGGTGATGACTTTCGGCGTTGCCGTGGCGGTCAGCAGCAGGGTTTGCGGGATGCTGAACTGTCGTTGGTAGTCCGGCAGCTTGAGGTAGTCCGGGCGGAAATTGTGCCCCCACTCGGAGATGCAATGCGCCTCATCCACGACCAGCAGCGAGATCGGCACCTGCTGCAAGAAGTTGCGGAAGCGTTCATTTTTCAGCCGCTCCACGGAAATCATCAGAATTTTCAATTCACCTGATCGGGCGCGGGCCATCACGTCATTGGCATCATCGCGGCTTTGCGCCGAATCAATGCTGCCCGCCGCAATGCCGTGGCGTTGCAGGAACGCCAATTGATCCTGCATCAACGCCAGCAGCGGCGAGACCACCAGCGTCAGATTCGGCAGCATCAGTGCCGACAGTTGATAGCAAAGGGACTTGCCGGAACCTGTGGGAAAAATCGCTGCTGCCGAGCGTCCGGCCAACACCGCGCTGATCGCGGCCTCTTGTCCGGGTCGGAACTGTGGATAACCAAAAACCTGTTCCAGGGTGTTGTGCATTCGCTGTCACTCCTTTGACTGCTGCCATGCCAACAGCCTAGCGGGCGATCGCAGCGAGTCGAGAAAAGGTCGGGGGCCAAATCGATACGGAATGATACAGCGATTCACCTAAACGCCACGGTCCCTGTGGGAGCGGGCTTGCCCGCGAAGAGGCCGGCACTGACTACACAAAATCTAAACGTTCACGGCTGCAACACGGCCACCCGCAGCTGTTCATTCAACATCTGCTCATGCACACCCAGGCTTTTGCTCGCCCATAACGCATGGGCCGGGCTGATGTCGCCGGTGAACGCTGCCGCCAATTGACGCAGATCGGCAACACGGCGTACCTGTGGACAAAACGGTTGTTCAGCGCAGTCCTGACTGGCGTTGCGATAGGTGCTCAGCAAGTGATCCCACAAACCGTCGCGCAGTTGTCTGATCGACTTCAACTGCACTTGCGGCACACCCAGCTTCTGCTTCAAACCCGACTCGTCCAACGCTTCGCTGGCGAGCAGGGCTTTGCCGAACATCAGCACCTCGGCGCGGGACGCCGTGTCGATATTCGCCTGACTGTTGAGTGCGTCCGGCCATCCGGTGCGATTCAAATGATCGAGTACCAGCGGATTGCCAACGTCGGCGGCCATTGCCACACGACAACCACTGGCCCACAGCAATACGATCGAGGCCATTCGTAGCCATTGCATACCTAATTCCCTTTAAGCGCGTATCGGACGCTTGGAAACGTCCTACAGATTCTGGCGCGCACGATACAGCGGTTTACCGCGAAACGCCTGACAAACACGTGGGAAATTTCCGATCTAAGGGTTTTGCCTTGAAAACGTCATGAAAACCTGTAGGGCAAGTACCCGATACCCGGAAAAACCCCTACGAACTCTGTCCACTCTGGCCGCCTTGTCCCACTGCGCAATGCCCTCCTATAGTGGCCGGCGCGACTTCTCAAAGGACAGCCTTACTCCATGAACTCACTGCATCCGCCCACCAACCGCTATCGCCGTTTGAAATCCAGCTACAGCGAAAATCCGGTGCTGGTCATCGACACAGACGCCTGCCACGAAGACTTGGTGGACGCCGCTCACCAACGACTCTCCGCCGCGACGGATCTGCTGGAAACTCTTTACTGCATGTGTTTTCAACAAGCAGACGTCAAAGACATCCCCAACATCCTCACAGCGCTTTATTTATTGACTCAAGACGGCTGCGAACTACTGGAAGTTGCAAAACTTAAAAACACTTCCAAAAACTAAAAGCAAACAAATAACAAACCCGGAAACAACCCACTTCTTTGCCCTTAAAAAAAACGACATTACGTTGACTGCTCTTTCATTAAACAAGAGCAACAAACATGACCGTACTCACTATTTTCTTTTGCGGTACTGGCTCCAATAAGTTTGATACGCACCATGAAAACTTTTGGAACGGCGAACTGATTTCCACACTGGCTGCAAATCATTGCGGTCGCGAGTTTGCCGAATGGATCGTCGTCGACGGACCCGGCAGCGGTAACCTGCAAGCCGATGAACTGTTCACCAAAACCAAGGAGTACGGCCTCAGCGGCACCTTATTCGGCAAGGGTTGGGAAGAAAACGTGCAGCACGCGCTGAATATCATCAAGGGCAAATGTGACTGGCAACGCGAGCAACTGACCGAAGCCGAATACAACCGCCTCAAAGCCGCTGGCATTCCCATTGACGATGTCAAGGTCGAAGGCTCGTGGTTGGAGCGAAAGTATAACTACGGCGCCCGTAGCATTACTCAACAGAGGTTACAGGAAGGGATTATCAGGACTTTCCGCAAAGATGGCGTTATTCCCACCCGCGTCAATCTGGGGGGTTGGAGCCGAGGCGGCATAAGTTGCCACATGCTGGCTAACGCCATGTTCACTGACAGTGCACTGAAAAACATTCCGGTAAGGATTTTTGCCATTGACCCGGTTCCGGGCATCGGCAACTTCCAGAAACACCGAGTAAAACTTAACGCCAACGTTAAAGAATATGTTGGTTTCTATGCTCGGGACGAACGCTCCAAAGGTTTCGGCTGCGTCATCCCGCAAACCGCCACCGGCACCAAGACGAGCATCTTTCCAATGCCTGGCCGCCACGCCACCCTCGTCGGCAACGCCGCCGCTGACGGCCACAGCGGCCCAAAAATGCTGGCCGAACCCGGCCTGATCGTCCGCCACTTCGCCGAAGTGTGCTTAAAGCGCTGGGGCACGCCGCTGAGCAAGACCCTCAACCTGACCGACGCCGATCTGCGCCAACACAGCGACACCATCGTCAACGCCGAGGCGAAATACAAAGCCATGGAAAAGTGCTCGTACACCTACTTCACCGAGCTCCACAAAGGCGAACGCTATGTGTCGCTGGGTAGCAAGGGTGTACCGTTCTCGGCGGTGAAAGGCTCGATTTACGCGCCTGCAACCGGGCTGACGACCAGCGTGCTGGATGTGGCGGCGTATCGGAATATTGGTTGAACGCTGTGGAGAATGAGCGGGAGAAAAAACCTACAGCAATTGCCTATTGGGTATTCGTCCCGTTCCTACAAACCCAGACTCCCTTGCCGTCTATCGCGGCTCGATGGCTCGAATCTATAGTCGTGTCTGCCGCTGCCAAATCAGCGGCTCGGGTTTGGTCACCTGAAATCGAGAGAGAGAAACTGCGCATGCCCTTGTATGCTTGCCGCGATCTATTGCGCGGCATGCTTTATGGCGGCTGTGTTTGGGACGCTTCGGCGTACACGGAGTTCTCTCTCTCTGGTTGACCAACCCAAACACAGTCGCCTCCCATCGTTTGGTCATGATGGCGGCGGCTATTGGAACGCCTATAGAGAGAAGAACAATGAAAGCATGGAACCCGCTCACCCCTGATCACTACCGCCCACTCGAATCCAACCTCACCGACACCAAGCCCCTGATCATCGACACAACGGCTAACCCCCAAGACATCCTCGAATGCGCCGTCCAGCGCCTGCGCGCCTCCGCCGACCTGCTAAAAACCCTCTACTGCCTCAGCTTCAAACAAGCCGACCTAGAAGACATCCCCCACATCACCCACGCCCTCTATCTGCTGACGCAGGATGGCTGTGACCTGCTGCAAGTCGCGCAACAGCAGATGCTCAATTGGAAAGCACCAGCCTGAAATTAAGTGATCGGATCGCTCTCACGCATTACCTGAGAGCGATTGAAAGAACCGAAAAGAAAAACATTGGAGCGGTCATAAGCAGCAGCTCTCGGAAGTGAGTTGCCTTGCAGTAGTCTGGCCAACGTAAACAGTGAGCAGCGTATTTGAGCACGGACACGTTTCGACCCAAGGTTTGCGAAGTGAAGGGCCAACCCACATGGGTTGAACGCAAACTTCCAGACCTGCGTACCCTGGCTCGTGAACTGCGTACTCAGACGATTGATGAAGTCCTCGCGGCTACCTCCCACGAGGACGCTGTCGAGGTTACAGCTCAGCACCTTGGATTCAGTCACCCTTCAATCCTGTCCCTGTCGGTAGAAACGCCTTGGGGCGAAGTAACGATCCTGCGCAGCAGCATTTATCACATCGTTGAAAAGCGTAAAGATGCCCGCGAGCGTTACGTGAGACTTGCCTTGGATACGCTCACCGGCCCACTGGAAATATGGAAAGTCGCCTTCACCAACGATACCGACCGATTGGCGTTCATCGGAGCGTATGAATCAAAACGGCAAATGTTAGTGAGTGTCGCGATCGTCGATGGCCAGCTGCTCTGGAACTTCATGCACACAGACGCTAAATCGCTCAACAAGCATCGCCATGGCGAATTGTTGTACAAGCGCTACACACTTTTTGAAGGCAAAGAAAAAGGGCTACTGGTGACAGTAGCCCTCGAATTTGATGCTTGATATTCATATACACACCCTCAAGCAGGGGTGTGGAGGTCTCACCCTACGCTGATGTCCCAACCATCGACGGGGTTCCTACGCCAGTTATTGCCGCTGGGAGGCAACTGGTTTCGCGCTCGGAACCAAGGCTATTCGTCTTTGATCATAGCGTCAATGCAGAATGATGAATGGCCGTGATTCTCAAAAAATCTCCTCTCGCTGGATGTTGCAGTTTTGGCTGCTCCGGTGCGCAAAAGCGAAGCGGATAAGTGGCAATATTCTGCGAGTTAAAGCGCTTTTCTGCGGGAATAATGGCAGTCAAACCTTTGGCTGATGTTACCCACAAAAAAGCCGCCCCAAGAGGCGGCTTTTTCATTCTCTACAACCCAACTCTTACAACTTCGGCCCTGCAGCCTTGATCGCGTCGCTCACTTCGAACTTCTTGAAGTTCTCGATAAACAGACCGGCCAGTGCTTTCGCAGCTTCGTCGTATGCAGCCTTGTCAGCCCAGGTGTTGCGTGGGTTCAACAGGCCGGTTTCAACGCCCGGTACGGCCAGTGGCACGTCGAGGTTGATGGTGTCCAGGTGTTCGGTTTCGGTGCCGATCAGGGCGCCGCTCTGGATCGCTGCGATCACCGCGCGGGTAGTCGGGATGTTGAAGCGTTTGCCGACGCCGTAGCCGCCGCCGGTCCAGCCGGTGTTGACCAGGTAGACCTTGGAGCCGAAGCCGCGGATGCGCTTGATCAGCAGCTCTGCGTATTCGCCGGCCGGGCGCGGGAAGAACGGCGCGCCGAAGCAGGTGGAGAAGGTCGACTTGATGCCGCTGCCCGAACCCATTTCAGTCGAGCCCACCAGTGCGGTGTAGCCAGACAGGAAGTGGTAGGCCGCTTGTTCTTCGTTGAGGATCGACACTGGCGGCAGGACGCCGGTCAGGTCGCAAGTCAGGAAGATCACAGCGTTCGGCTCGCCACCGAGGTTGTGCTCGGAACGCTTGGCAACGTGCTCCAGGGGGTACGCGGCGCGGCTGTTCTGGGTCAGGCTGACATCGGCATAGTCAGCGTGCTTGGCATCGTCGATAACGACGTTTTCCAGCACTGCGCCGTGCTTGATGGCTTTCCAGATGACCGGCTCGTTCTTCTCGGACAAGTCGATGCACTTGGCATAGCAGCCGCCTTCGATGTTGAAGACAACGCCTTCGCCCCAGCCGTGTTCGTCGTCGCCGATCAGGTAACGGCTTTCGTCAGCCGACAGGGTGGTCTTGCCGGTGCCGGACAGACCGAAGAACAGGGTCACGTCGCCTTCTTCGCCGATGTTGGCAGCGCAGTGCATTGGCAGCACATCAGCGGCCGGCAGCAGGAAGTTCTGCACCGAGAACATGGCTTTCTTCATCTCGCCGGCGTAACGCATGCCAGCGATCAGCACTTTTTTCTGTGCGAAGTTAATGATCACGCAACCGTCGGAGTTGGTGCCGTCACGCTCAGGCACGCACTCGAAATTGGCGACGTTGAGCACTTGCCACTCATCACGGCCAGCCGGGTTGTACTGGGCCGGGTTGATGAACAGGCAACGACCGAACAGATTCTGCCAGGCAGTCTGGGTGGTCATTTTCACGGCCAGGTAGTGATCTTCAGCTGCGCCTACATGCACATGGGAAACGAAGTGCTCTTGCGCGTTGTTGAAGGCTTCTACGCGAGCCCACAAGGCATCGAACTTGTCGGCCGGGAACTTGCGATTGATCGGGCCCCAGGCGATAGCGGCCTGAGTGGAAGGCTCTTCAACGATGAAACGGTCGACTGGCGAACGGCCGGTGCGATGACCGGTGCGAACAACCAGAGCGCCGGTATCGGCAAGCTCGCCTTCACCGCGGTTCAGGGCTTCTTTTACCAGATCATCAACACTCAGATCGGTGTACACGGCGTTATTGGCTTGCGTCATGAGGTTCCCCGTCGGCCAGTGGCCGAGTGTGCTCCAAACGTTTTGTAGTAGAAAGTCGTGCACTACTACCGCGAAAAAAGTGGGCCGGATTATGCCAGAAAAGCCCAAAAAGAGTAGGGCCCTCCCGTCGTAACGGCGTAATTCCGTCGTTGAGCAGTGAATTTACCTGCGCTGAACCGTTTTAGTGCCGGGTATCTGACGGCGTGTCGACGCCCGCGCCAGCGAACAATTGAGCGATATCGGCCGCATCAAACAGGTAGCGCTCGTTGCAGAACTGGCAATCGATCTCGACTGTACCGCCCTGCTCTGCCACCAGTGCCTGCGCATCTTCCAGACCCAGACTGACCAGCGCATTGCCCGAGCGTTCCCGCGAGCAGCTGCAGTGGAAGCGCAGATGTTGCACATCGAACAGGCGCACTTGCTCTTCATGGTAGAGGCGATGCAGCACGGTTTCGTTGTCCAGGCTCAACAATTCATCGGCGCTCAGGGTGCTGGCCAGCGCGGTGATGTGCTGCCAGCTGGCGGCGCGATCTTCTTCGTCTTTCAGGCGATCTGCCGGCAGTTGCTGCAACAACATGCCACGGGCACGACGACCGTCGGCGAACAGTTTGAAGCGAGTGCCAACCTGCTGCGACATGACGAAATAGTTGGTGAAGCAATCGGACAGGGTTTCGCCATCGAGGTCGACGATGCCCTGATAGCGCTGGCCAACGGTCGGGTCGACGGTCAGGGCCAGGACGCCGTTGGGCATCAAGTCACTGAGGGTCGCATCGGCCGATACCTGATCGGCGTGATAACGCGCCAGGCCACGGATTTCACGATCGCTGGAACACTCGATCATCAACATCGGGATCGGGCCTTCGGAACGCGCCTGCAGAATCAGCAAACCGTCGAACTTCAGGGTGCCCACCAGCAGCGAGGCCGCCGCCATCAATTCGCCCAGCAGTTGCGCAACCGGTTCCGGGTACGGGTGCTTGGCGAGGACTTCGGCGTAGCTGCGCTCAAGCGCTACCAGTTCGCCGCGAGTGTCGCTGTCATCAAAGATGAAGCGTTGGGTGTAATCGGTATCCGGGAGATCGGTCATAGGTCTGGGTATCTGAATTGATGACAAATTGGTTACAAAATATGAAAATGCCGCGCTTCTTTGCACCTGTTTGGTGCGAACGTTCAGCCACGGGAGGCATTTTATGAACAATCCGGGTTTGTTCCAATCAAGGTGGAACCTCGGCCGGCTGGTTCTGTGCAACGTCGTGCCATTGGCGTTGCTGGCTTTCTGGTTATGGCCTACGGGCAACATGCTGTGTGTGATTTTCGACGAGTGGCTGTTTCGCTCGCTCAATGCACCGCTGGCCAGCAACCCGATATGGCTCCACATCTGGGCAATTGCAAGTCTGCGCCCGTTCGACATCGTCGTCGGACTGATTCTGCTGATGCTGTTGATCAAGGGCGACTGGGTGTTCAAGGCGATTGACGTGCGTCGCGCGTTTTTCGGTTTTTTCTCGATTCTGCTGTTGATGGTGGTGATTCGCGCACTGTTTTCCAAGTTCGCCGACCACATGGGCTGGCAGCACAGCAGCCCGTCGATGGTGCTGGAAGGCGCGGTGCACCTCAGCGACTACTTCCCGCATCTGGAGAAGACCTGGGAGTTGAAGGATCGCTCGGGCCAGAGCTTCCCCGGTGACCATGCGTCGGTGTTGCTGATCTGGGCACTGTTCATGGGTGTGTTCAGCCGTACGGTCGGACAGTTCGTGACGATCTGGGGCCTGGCGCTGCTGTTCATGCTGCCGCGACTGGTGGCTGGCGCGCATTGGGGTCAGGACGATTACATCGGCGGGATGTTGCTGGCGGTGTGGGCGTTGGGCTGGGGTTACTACACGCCGTTTGCGTATCACGCGGCGAATTTCTGGTTGAAAGTGACGGCACCGGTTTTCAATTTGCTGGGCAAGTTGCCGCTGGTTTCGCGGATGAGTGTCGTGCGTAGCGCCTGATACCGCAAAGTCTCTGGCGAGTGCTGCGCACTCGAATCGCCAGCAGGCTGGCTCCCACAGGGACTGCATTTCAAACTGAGGGGGCTAGCAGGCTGGCTCCCATAGTTGGATTGCCTTTCAACTGTGGGAGCTAGCCTGCTGGCGATGAGGTCAGCACAAACAACACTGAAACATCAGCCTTAGTCGTCGTTGCTGTTCCCACGAAATTTAAACAGATCCCGCCGCTGCTTCTTGCTCGGTTTGCCGTCGGTGCTCATGCCCAACGCGCCAGCCTTGCGCATTGCTGCGGCCGCTTCGCGCTTGGCAATGCTCGCCTCGGTTTCCGCGTACAACGCCTGCGCCTCGGGGGCGCCACGACGCACGATCGACAAGGCTTCAACCCTGACGATGCGCACCTCGAAACCGGTACGTATCTCGAACTCATCGCCGACGCGCGGCTCTTTGCCGGGTTTGCAGCGCTCGCCTCGACAGTGCACCTTGCCGCTCTCGATGGCCGCTTTGGCCAAGGCACGGGTTTTATAAAAGCGCGCCGCCCACAACCATTTATCGAGACGGACCTTGTCGTCCTCTTCCTGTTTTTGTGCCATATGAATTCCTCGCTCAGCCAGTAGTCGGAACTGTACTACCGTTTCTGTCGGGCGCAAGAACTCGGCCCTCCAGATAGACTGTGATCTTGGCCGGTTCATCGGCATGGAGTGATCGAGTGACTAAATTTCCGTCTTCATTAACCTCGCCAAAGGCGAGTTGCCAGGGCTGCCAGCAAAGTGAGCCGCTGGGCTTCGATTTTGCCTTCGCCTACCAACCTATCGTCGACCTGCGCGACCAGTCGGTTTTCGCTCATGAAGCGCTGGTCCGTGGTGTAGTCGGCGAAGGTGCATTGACGGTGTTAGATCAGGTTACAGAAGAGAACCGCTACCGTTTCGACCAGCTCTGCCGGACGCGCGCCATCGAAGGCGCGGCCAATCTTAATATGCAGACACACTTGTCGATCAACTTCATGCCCAACGCTGTCTATCGTCCAGAGTTATGCATTCGCAGCACGTTGGAGGCAGCAAAAAAACACGATTTCCCGATCGACCGACTGATTTTCGAAACACTGGAAAGCGAGCACGTAGATAACTATCGCCATTTGACCAATATTCTGCGTGAATACCGCGAATTCGGCTTCAAGACCGCCATCGACGATTTCGGTGCCGGTTACTCGGGGCTCAATCTGCTGGCTGATTTCCAACCGGACCTGATCAAACTCGACATGGCGTTGATCCGCGATGTCGATCAAGACCGTGTCCGTCAGGCTATCGTCCGGGGGATTGTCACAATCTGTGCGGAGTTGGACGTTACAGTCATTGCCGAAGGCATCGAGAGCGCCGGTGAACGGGATTTCCTGGCGGACTGTGGAATATTTCTGATGCAGGGTTACTGGTTCGCCAAACCTGCATTCAAAGCCTTGGCGCAGGTATCACCTGAGGCCTGGGCGCGTTAATCGTTGGTTTCTTATATTGAAGACATTTGACCATTTGACCGTTGTCGGTCTGCGCGAGTGGGTGGCGCTCCCGGATTTGGGAGTCGCGGGCCTGCGCGCAAAAATCGACACCGGTGCCAGTACTTCCAGCCTGCATGCCACCGACATCGAACCGTTCGAACGCGATGGTGTGAAATGGGTGCGTTTCACCGCGCATCTGGGCACGGTGGTGCAGTTGCGTCACCGGCGTTGTGAAGCGCTGCTGGTGACGCGCAAAACCATCAAGAGCTCCAACGGCCATGCCCAGGAGCGCTACGTGATCAGCACCACCCTGGCCCTTGGTGATCGGGTCTGGCCAATCGAGTTCACGCTGGCCTGCCGCAAATCGATGCGCTATCGCCTGTTACTCGGCTCCAAAGCCCTGATCGATGGCCACCTGGTGGTCAATCCGGGCATCAAATATGTACAAGACAAGCCGGTGTTCCCGGTATCTACCTCCTCCACAGGTGTTGCATGAAGATCGCTGTGCTGTCGCGGAACCCGCGTCTGTATTCCACCCGTCGTCTGGTCGAGGCCGGCACTGAACGCGGGCATGAAATGGTAGTGATCGACACCTTGCGCGCCTACATGAACATCGCCAGCCACAAGCCGCAGATCCACTATCGCGGCAAACCGCTGGAAGGCTTCGACGCGGTAATCCCGCGGATCGGCGCGTCGGTGACGTTCTATGGCTGCGCGGTGTTGCGCCAGTTCGAAATGATGGGTGTGTTCCCGCTCAATGAGTCGGTGGCCATTGCCCGTTCGCGGGACAAATTGCGCTCGCTGCAATTGCTGTCGCGCCGTGGCATTGGTTTGCCGGTGACCGGGTTTGCTCACTCGCCGGACGATATTCCCGATCTGATCGACATGGTCAACGGTGCGCCACTGGTGATCAAAGTGCTCGAAGGCACTCAAGGCATCGGCGTGGTGTTGTGCGAAACCGCGACCGCCGCCGAGTCAGTGATCGAGGCTTTCATGGGCCTGAAGCAGAACATCATGGTTCAGGAATACATCAAGGAGGCTGGCGGTGCAGACATCCGCTGCTTTGTGGTCGGCGATAAAGTAATCGCGGCGATGAAGCGTCAGGCCAAACCGGGTGAATTCCGTTCCAACCTGCATCGCGGCGGCAGCGCCAGCCTGATCAAGATCACCCCGGAAGAACGCATGACCGCGCTGCGTGCAGCCAAGGTCATGGGCCTGTCGGTGGCGGGCGTGGATATTTTGCGCTCCAACCACGGGCCGCTGGTGATGGAAGTGAATTCGTCGCCGGGACTGGAAGGGATCGAGACCACCACGGGGAAGAATGTGGCGGGGATCATCATCGAGCATCTTGAGAAGAATGGCGGGCCGAATATGACCCGCACGAAAGGCAAGGGCTAAAGCGGGAAGATCAAAAGATCGCAGCCTGCGGCAACTCCTACATGGGAATGCGTACCCTGTAGGAACTGCCGCAGGCTGCGATTTTTGTTGCTACACCGCATCTCGCGGAAGCATCAACCCAAGCGGCAACCGCACCCGCGCCTCCAGTCCACCACCGGACCGGTTACGCAGTTCAACATTGCCGCCATGCATCGAAGCAATCCGCTTCACGATCGCCAAGCCCAGCCCGGTTCCCTTGCCGCCGCGCGCACGGTCACCACGGGTGAACGGGTTGAAGATCGCCTCAAGCTCCGACGGATCAATCCCCGCACCACGGTCCATCACACTCAGCACCACATACGGCGCGCTGGTGTCGCCGGACACATAAGCCGCGACTTCAACGCCGCTGCCAGCATGGTTAAGGGCGTTGCCGATCAGGTTGTTGAGCAGACGTTTCATTGATACCCGACGCAACGGGAACGGCTGGATCGGCTCCAGACGCAGGCGAACTTTCTCTTCAGTCTGGTTGTACGGCGCAGCCACTTCACGCACCAGATCGCTGAGGTCCACCTCCTCCACCGACTCGTCACGACCATCGCGAATGAACGCGAGGAACTGGTCGAGAATCGCGTCCATGTCTTCGATATCGCGCACCATGTCGTCGGTAAGGTCGTTGTGGTCGCCCATCAATTCCAGCGACAGACGCAAGCGCGTCAACGGCGTACGCAAGTCATGGGAGACGCCGGCCAGCATCAGCTCACGCTCACGTCCGGCCTGTTCGACGTCTTCGGCCATCTGGTTGAAAGCGCGATAGACCTCGGTCATCTCGCTCGGGGTGTCGCTGATCGGCAGGCGCACACTGCGACCCTGGCCGAGTTGCCGGGCGGCGTATACCAAGCGCTTCAAGGGTTGGTTGAGCTGGCTGACAAAAATCCACGCCGAGGCAGTCGACAACAAACCGATCGCGAGAAACCAGCCCAGCACGTTCCAGATTTTCTGGCCACGCAACGGGTGCGGATACAGCGGCACTTTCAGCCAGCCATCACCCAGGCTCGGGGCGCGAACCCACAGTGCCGGCGGCGAATGCATGCGTAATCGCACTTCGGTGTCGGCGCCGAGTTCCGCCTGCATCTGTCGTTGATAGATCTCGCTGTACGGCCAGTGCTGCTCGCCTTCCGGCACACCGGCACCCACCACCCGAATCAGGGTCGCGGCATCGGCGATCTTCGCGCGATTTTCTTCGTCAGCGGCCCAATACGCACGCAGCGTCAGGGCGACGCCGTGGCTGTATTGGCGATCCACCAGCACATCCTCGTTCATCAACAGATAAACCAGGGTCAGCGCCTTGGAAAACAGCACGACGATGAGCACCAGCCAGAGGGTGCGGGAGAAAAAACTTTGGGGGAACCAGACGGGCGTCTTCATCAATAACCGCTACACACTTGCAGGAGCGAGCAATGCTCGCATATTGCGGATTGCGAGTCTGTGGGCATGGTCGTTTGACCAATCCCCAACAGACCCGCTCCTACAAATCGCCGATCACTTGGTGGCGGCGCCATCCGGTACGAACACGTAGCCAACGCCCCAGACAGTCTGGATGTAGCGCGGTTTCGACGGATCGGGCTCGATCATCCGGCGCAGACGGGAGATCTGCACGTCGATGGAACGCTCCAGAGCATCCCATTCGCGGCCACGGGCCAGGTTCATGAGTTTGTCGCGGGTCAGAGGCTGACGCGCGTTCATCACCAAGGCCTTGAGTACCGCAAACTCACCGGTGGTGAGCATGTGCACTTCGTCGCCACGTTTCAGCTCGCGAGTGGCCAGCGACAAGACGTAATCACCGAAGGTGACATTTTCGTCTTCGCTGCCCGGCGCGCCCGGCACTGGTGCGGCCTGGCGACGCAGCACCGCTTTGACCCGGGCCATCAGCTCGTCCGGGTTGAACGGCTTGGCGAGATAATCGTCAGCGCCCAGCTCCAGGCCCTTGATACGGCTCATCTCATCGCCCTTGGCGGTGAGCATGATGATCGGAATCTGGTTGTTCGCGGCCCGCAGGCGGCGGCAAGCGGTCAGACCGTCTTCGCCGGGCAGCATCAAGTCGAGGACGACCAGATTGAATACTTCACGCGCCAGCAGACGATCCATCTGCTCGGTGTTCGGTACGGTACGGGCACGGTAGCCCTTGCTGACGAAGAAACGTTCCAGCAGGCTGCTTAGCCCCGGATCGTCATCAACGATAAGAATTTTTTCGCCTTCAGCAGTTTGTGCAGTGCTGCTCATTAGATGCTCCTTTTAGCTCGGCGCGCATTATGGCGTAGCTGCCGTTATACGCACCGTGTGCATTGTTAGCAGATTTTTCCTTCACTGCCAGAAAACCGGGGTTTAAGCCTACAGACTGTGACGCCCCCGAATGACAGAACGCTGGTTATAATGCGCGGCGTTTTGTGCCAGGCAACGTCTGAATCGTTACCGCAAGTGGCCGTCTTTTTTACCGGCCAGCGCAGTAATAGTTCGATTTCACGGGTCAATGGGCTGCCTTTTGACCCAGGCAGCGGCAATTTTCCAGCCGCTCAACCAGACTCCGGGCCTTTATTTCCGTGCCTGCGAGCCTGCTTTCACAATATGTCAGGTGGTTTTATGGACAGCATCAACAGCCGCATCGCCGAGGAACTCGGCGTACGCCCACAACAGGTCGAAGCGGCCGTCGCGCTACTCGATGAAGGCTCAACCGTTCCCTTCATTGCCCGTTACCGAAAAGAAGTCACTGGCAGCCTCGATGACACCCAGTTGCGTCATCTGGAAGAGCGCCTGCGCTACCTGCGAGAACTCGACGAACGGCGCATCAGCATCCTCGCCAGTATCGAGGAGCAAGGCAAACTCACCCCTGCCCTTGAGCGCGACATCAAACTCGCCGACACCAAGACCCGCCTCGAAGACTTGTACTTGCCGTACAAGCAGAAGCGCCGCACCAAGGGCCAGATTGCCCTGGAAGCCGGCCTCGGCGACCTGGCCGACGGTCTGTTCAACGACCCGAATCTCGCTCCGGAAACCGAAGCCGCGCGCTTCGTCGATACCGAAAAAGGCGTGGCCGACGTGAAGGCTGCGCTGGAAGGCGCCAAATACATCCTGATGGAACGTTTCGCCGAAGACGCCAGCCTGCTGGAAAAACTGCGTACCTATCTCAAGCAGGAAGCCATCCTCAGTGCCCGCGTCATCGCCGGCAAGGAAGAGGAAGGCGCCAAGTTCCGCGACTACTTCGAACACGACGAGCCGCTGAAAAGCATGCCGTCGCACCGTGCACTGGCGATTTTCCGTGGTCGCAACGAAGGCATTCTCAGCTCTGCGCTGAAAGTCGGCGACGAGCTGCCGGGCACCATGCACCCCTGCGAAGGCATGATCGGCCAGCAATTCAATATTCAGAACCAGAACCGTCCGGCCGACAAATGGCTCGGTGAAGTGGTGCGCTGGACCTGGAAGGTCAAGCTCTACACCCACCTCGAAACCGACCTGCTGGGCGAGTTGCGCGACGGCGCCGAAACCGAGGCGATCAACGTTTTCGCCCACAACCTGCATGACTTGTTGCTGGCCGCCCCGGCCGGCCCACGCGCAACCTTGGGCCTCGACCCGGGCCTGCGTACCGGCTGCAAGGTTGCCGTGGTCGATTCGACCGGCAAGATGCTCGATCACGCCACGGTTTACCCGCACGTGCCGCACAACAAGTGGGATCAGACCATCGCCATTCTGGCGGCCCTGTGCGCCAAGCACTCGGTTGACCTGATCGCCATCGGCAACGGCACCGCCAGCCGCGAAACCGACAAACTGGCCATCGAACTGATCAAAAAATATCCAGCCATGAAGATGACCAAGGTCATGGTGTCGGAGGCCGGTGCATCGGTGTACTCGGCGTCGGAACTGGCAGCCAAGGAATTCCCCGATCTGGACGTGTCGATCCGTGGCGCGGTGTCCATCGCTCGCCGTCTGCAGGATCCGCTGGCAGAGCTGGTGAAGATCGATCCGAAATCCATCGGCGTTGGCCAGTACCAGCACGATGTATCGCAGTTGAAGCTGGCGCGCGGTCTGGATGCCGTGGTCGAAGACTGCGTGAACGCCGTCGGAGTCGACGTCAACACCGCCTCGGTGGCGCTGCTGGCACGAATCTCCGGCCTCAACGCGACGCTGGCGCAGAATATCGTTGCTCACCGCGACGAACACGGCGCGTTCAAGACTCGTGCGGCGCTGAAGAAAGTCGCACGTCTGGGCGAAAAAACCTTCGAACAGGCTGCCGGTTTCTTGCGTGTGATGAACGGTGACAACCCGCTGGATTCCTCGGCTGTTCACCCGGAAGCCTATCCGCTGGTGCAGCGCATCGCTGCTGAAACCGACCGCGATATCCGTTCGCTGATCGGCGACGCCAGTTTCCTCAAGCGTCTGGATCCGAAGAAATTCACCGACGAGACCTTCGGTCTGCCGACGGTGACCGACATTATCCAGGAGCTGGAAAAGCCGGGGCGTGACCCGCGTCCTGAGTTCAAGACTGCCGAGTTCCAGGAAGGCGTCGAAGACCTCAAGGATCTGCAACTGGGGATGATCCTTGAAGGCGTCGTCACCAACGTGACCGCGTTCGGCGCATTCGTCGACATCGGCGTGCACCAGGACGGTCTGGTGCACATCTCGGCGCTGTCGGAGAAGTTCATCAAGGACCCACGCGAAGCGGTGAAGGCCGGTGATGTGGTGAAAGTGAAGGTCATGGAAGTCGACATCCCGCGCAAACGCGTCGGCCTGTCGATGCGCATGGGCGACACCCCGGGCGAGAAAATCGACGGTGCCCGTGGCTCGCGCCCGGGCTCGGCTCAACGCCAGCCGTCGAACAACGCGCCGCGCAAGGAAACCGCGACCGCAGCGCCAGTGAACAATGCGATGGCCTCGCTGTTCGCCAACGCCAAACAGCTGAAGAAACGCTGATGGAGATTCCGGCCGGGCTCGTCGAGAGCGCATTTTTCAAGCTGTTGGGCTGTCGCCTGCACAGCCTGGAAACCGGGGTGGCGCAAGTCGCCCTGGGGCTGGAACCCGAACTGCGCAACCGCGGCGGCAAATTGCACGGTGGCGCGCTGTTCAGTCTGGTCGACATCGCCATGGGGCTGGCGTGTTCCAGCACCCACGGCTTCGATCAGCAGAGCGCGACCATCGAGTGCAAGATCAACTACATCCGCGCCGTTTCCGATGGCGAGGTGATGTGCACGGCGCGGGTGATTCACCCGGGGCGGCGCACGCTGGTGGTCGAAGCCGAGGTGATGCAGGGCGACAAACTGGTCGCAAAAGCGCAAGGCACGTTCGCTGTCCTGTAGATGTTGATCATCATTTTGAGTTAATTTCGGCGCAACGAATCCTGTAGGAGCTGTCGCAGGCTGCGATCTTTTGATTTTGTTTTCCAACAGCAAGATCAAAAGATCGCAGCCTTCGGCAGCTCCTACAGGTTATGTGTGGCTGACCGGCTAGTAAAACCAGGCGAAAACGCCAGTTTCAACTTCACCCTTGTAGACCGTCCTGCCCACCCCCATATTGGGGCGACTGACGCGTGAAGGAATCCAAATTGAGCGAACTTCTCAACCGCCGCCTGGCTCTGCTCGGTGAGCGCGCCAACCTCTCTCTGCTCGAGCAGTGCCTGCACGGTATCGAACGTGAATGCCTGCGCGTGACCAGTGAAGGTCGTCTGGCGCAAACGCCGCACCCCGAAGCCTTGGGTTCCGCGCTGACCAATGAACAAATCACCACCGACTATTCCGAGTCGCTGCTGGAATTCATCACGCCCGCCCTGCCCGACCCGGCAGACACCCTGGCGAGCCTGGACAAGATTCATCGCTTTGCCTACAGCAAGCTCGGCAACGAGTACCTGTGGAGTCCATCGATGCCGTGCCCGTTGCCGGCCGAGGAAGACATTCCGATCGCCTATTACGGCACGTCCAACATCGGTCAACTCAAGTACGTCTATCGCAAAGGCCTGGCCCTGCGTTACGGCAAGACCATGCAGTGCATCGCCGGAATTCACTACAACTTTTCCCTGCCGGAAAAGCTCTGGCCGCTGCTCAAGGAAGCCGAAGGTTTTGTCGGTACCGACCGGGACTTCCAGTCGGTCTCCTACATCGCGCTGATCCGCAATTTCCGCCGCTACAGCTGGCTGCTAATGTACCTGTTCGGCGCGTCGCCGGCGCTGGATGCCGGTTTCCTGCGCGGTCGTTCGCATCAGCTGGAACAACTGGACCCGGACACGCTGTACCTGCCGTACGCGACCAGCCTGCGCATGAGCGACCTCGGTTACCAGAGCAACGCCCAGGCCGGCCTTACGCCGTGCTACAACGATCTGGCGAGCTACACCGACAGCCTGCGCAAAGCCGTCGCCACGCCTTACGCGCCGTACGTTGAAGTCGGCACGCACCAGGATGGCGAATGGGTGCAACTGAACACCAACATCCTGCAGATCGAGAACGAGTACTACTCCAACATCCGCCCGAAACGCGTGACCTACACCGGCGAGCGGCCGATTCAGGCGCTGGTCGCCCGTGGCATTCAGTACGTCGAAGTGCGTTGCCTGGACATCAACCCGTTCCTGCCGATGGGCATCGATCTCACCGAGTCGCGCTTCCTCGACGCCTTCCTGTTGTATTGCGCGTTGAACGACAGCCCGCTGCTGACCAACACCTCGTGTGGCAACGCCACCTCGAACTTCCTCAGCGTGGTCAAGGAAGGTCGCCGTCCGGGCCTGCAATTGCAGCGCGACGGCGAAGCGGTCGACATGAAGACCTGGGCAGCCGAATTGCTGGAACAGATTGCTCCACTGGCGGCGCTGCTGGATCAAAGCCATGGCTTTGATGCGCACAGCACCGCGCTGGATGCGCAACTGGCCAAGGTCAAGGATTCGTCCCTGACGCCATCGGCACAGGTGCTGGCCGCGATGGCCGAGCACAAGGAAAGCTTTGCGCAGTTCTCTCTGCGCCAGAGCCAGGCACATGCCGAGTTCTTCCGCAGCGAGCCATTGGCGGCGGATGAGCAGGCGAAGTTTGAGGAAGTGGCGCGTACTTCGCTGGCGGCGCAGGCTGAGCTTGAGCAGAACGAGGTGGGCGATTTCGACGTGTTCGTTGGGTCGTATCAGGCGAGTATTCTGGCGATCAGTAACTAAGCGTTGTCGATAAAAAAGATCGCAGCCTTCGGCAGCTCCTACAGGGTGTACGCCTGTCCCATGTAGGAGCTGCCGGAGGCTGCGATCTTTTGATCCTTAGATTTTTCCGCTCATAAGCTCATTCGAAAAAGTTATTTATTTCTAAATTCTTAGATCATTTAGTCTCCTTTCACGCCGACGCTCGGTCGCCTGATATGGAGCTCTTCAATGAAACTGAATTTCCCGCTTCGCCTGCTGGCCGTGGCCTCTCTGGCTGCTGCGAGCTTCCTGGCGCAGGCCACCGACCTCACCGTCGCTTACCAAACCACCGTTGACCCGGCGAAAGTCGCACAAGCCGACGGCGCCTACGAGAAAGCCACCAAAGCCGATATCAGCTGGCGCAAGTTCGACAATGGCGCCGACATCATCGCCGCCATCGCTTCCGGCGACGTGCAAATCGGCTACCTCGGTTCGAGCCCGCTGACGGCCGCGATCACCCGCAAAGTCCCGGTCGAAACTTTCCTCATCGCCACCCAGATCGGCGCCGCCGAAGCACTGGTCGCCCGCGACGGTTCCGGCATCAAGACCCCGCAAGATCTGATCGGCAAGAAAATCGCCGTGCCGTTCGTGTCTACCGGTCACTACAGCCTGCTCGCAGCGTTGAAGCACTGGAACATCGATCCGTCGAAAGTCACCGTGCTCAACCTCGCTCCTCCAGCGATTATCGCGGCGTGGAAACGCGGTGACATCGACGCCACCTACGTTTGGGATCCGGCCCTCGGTGTGGCCAAGGAAAACGGCAAAGTGCTGATCACTTCCGGCGAACTGGCGAAGTTCGGCGCGCCGACATTCGATGCGTGGATCGTGCGCAAAGATTTCGCCGCCAAGCACCCGGAAATCGTTACCGCGTTCGCCAAGGTCACCCTCGACGCCTACGCCGATTACCGCAAGGACCCGAAAGCCTGGCTCGCCGATCAATCCAACGTCGACAAGCTTGTGAAACTCTCGGGTGCCAAGGCCAGCGACATTCCGCTGCTGCTGCAAGGCAACGTGTACCCGCTGGCGGCGGACCAGGTCAGCGACCTCGGGGCGCCGACCACCAAAGCCATCACCGACACCGCCGCGTTCCTCAAGGAACAAGGCAAGGTCGAAGCCGTTCTGCCGGACTACGCGCCGTACGTCAGCGCCAAATACATCACCAACTGATCGGGAGTTAACAGCGATGGCCTTGCTACAGCTGGAGCGCATCAGCGCACAGTACCCGGGCAGCCCTACACCGGTGCTGGCGGATATTTCTCTGACCCTTGGGCCTCAGCAATTGCTGGTCGCGCTCGGCCCGTCCGGCAGTGGCAAGACTTCGCTGTTGAACCTGATTGCCGGTTTCGTCGAACCGAGCGCCGGGCGCATCACCCTCGACGGCGTGCCGGTCGAAGGCCCGAGCGCCGAACGTGGCGTGGTGTTCCAGGACGACGCGTTGCTGCCTTGGCAGGACGTGTTGGCCAACGTCGCTTTCGGCCTGGAACTGGCAGGCGTCGCCAAAAACAAACGCGAAAAAATCGCCCGCGAAATGCTCGCACTGGTCGATCTTTGCGGTTTTGAAAACCGTCGTATCTGGCAACTCTCCGGTGGCCAGAAACAGCGCGTCGGCCTCGCCCGCGCCCTCGCCGCCGACCCGCGCGTTTTGCTGATGGACGAACCCTTCGGCGCCCTCGACGCCTTTACTCGCGAACAGATGCAGGAGCTGTTGCTGCAAGTCTGGCAACGCACCGCCAAACCGGTTTTCCTGATTACCCACGACATTGAAGAAGCGGTGTTCCTCGCCACTGACCTGATTCTGCTGGCGCCCAATCCGGGGCAGATCGTCGAGCGCCTGCACCTGGATTTTGGTCAGCGTTACGCAGCCGGTGAATCCGCGCGAGCGATCAAATCCGACCCGCGTTTTATCGAAACCCGCGAACACGTACTCAGCAAAGTGTTCTCGCAACGCAGCGCCGTTCAACGGCAGGAGCGCGCATGAGCAGTTACGACGTTTCCGCTGCGCCAGTAAAAACCCCTTCGGTTGTCATTCCAGTGCGCCGCAGCCTCAGCACTCGCTGGATCAGCCTGCTGACGTTGTTCGTTTTGCTGGCAGCCTGGTGGGCAGTCACTGCCACTGGTTTGATCGAACCGCTGTTTCTGCCACCACCGTCTGCCGTAGCGCAAAAAGGCTGGTTGCTGGCGACCAGCGGCTACATGGATTCGACGCTGTGGCAGCACCTCGGCGCGAGTCTGAGCCGCATCGGCCTGGGCCTGGGTTTCGCGATTCTGACCGCCGTGCCAGTGGGCATCGCGATTGGCGCCAACCGAATCGCGCGCGGTGTGCTCGATCCGCTGATCGAGTTCTACCGGCCGATTCCGCCACTCGCCTATTTGCCACTGATCGTGATCTGGTGCGGCATCGGCGAATTGTCGAAAGTGCTGCTGATTTACCTGGCGATTTTCGCGCCGATTGCGATTGCCACCGCGACCGGCGTACGCACCGTCGACCCGGCGAAATTGCGTGCCGCGCAGTCGCTCGGCGCCACCCGCGCGCAGCTGATTCGTCATGTGATTTTGCCGAGCGCATTGCCTGACATTCTCACCGGTGTGCGCATTGGTCTGGGGGTCGGTTGGTCGACGCTGGTGGCTGCCGAACTGATCGCCGCCACCAGCGGTTTGGGCTTCATGGTGCAATCGGCCGCGCAATTTCTGGTGACTGATGTGGTGGTGCTGGGGATTCTGGTCATCGCCCTGATCGCCTTCGCCATGGAGATGGGCCTGAGAGCCCTGCAACGCAAACTGGTGCCGTGGCACGGCCAGGCCCACTAAAAATTTTCTATCCCCCCCTGTAGGAGGTGCCGCAGGCTGCGATCTTTTGACTTTGATCTTCTAAAAAACAAGATCAAAAGATCGCAGCCTGCGGCAGCTCCTACAGGGAGTGGTTATCCGGAATTGAAGAGAAAGACCATGAGCAGCCTGCACATCACCCCGTTAAGCTCGGCCCTCGGCGCGCAGATCAGCGGCGTCGACATCAGCCAGCCATTGAGCCTGGATCACCGCGATGCCATCGAGCAGGCGTTGCTCAAGTATCAAGTGCTGTTTTTCCGCAACCAGCCGATCGACCCGCCGCAACAGGCGCGTTTCGCCGCATATTTTGGCGACCTGCACATTCACCCGATCTACCCGAACGTGCCGGAGCAACCAGAAGTGTTGATCCTCGACACCGCCGTCACCGACGTGCGCGACAACGCGATCTGGCACACCGACGTAACCTTCCTGCCGACGCCGGCGATGGGCGCGGTGCTCAGCGCCAAGTTGCTGCCGGAGTTCGGTGGCGACACGTTGTGGGCCAGTGGCATTGCCGCCTATGAAGCCCTGTCAGCGCCAATGAAAGGTTTGCTCGAAGGTCTGACCGCGACCCACGATTTCACTCGCTCGTTTCCGCTGGAGCGCTATGGCAACACGCCCGAAGCGCTGGCGCAGTGGGAAGAGGCACGGCGCAAGAATCCGCCGTTGTCGCACCCGGTGATTCGCACGCACCCGGTGAGCGGGCGGCGTTCATTGTTCGTCAACGAAGGCTTTACGTCGAAGATCAATGAGCTGTCGGAAACCGAAAGCGAGGCGATTCTGAAGTTTCTGTTCGCCCATGCGACGCGGCCGGAATTCACCATTCGCTGGCGCTGGCAGAAGGACGATATTGCGTTCTGGGATAACCGCGTGACGCAGCATTACGCGGTGGATGATTACCGCCCGGCGCGGCGAGTGATGCAGCGGGCTACGGTGTTGGGGGATGTGCCGTTTTTCTAGGATCAAAGGATCGCAGCCTGCGGCAGCTCCTACAGGGGAACGCATTCCAATGTAGGAGCTGCCGCAGGCTGCGATCTTTTGCTTTACCAATTACTCCGCCGTCGACGGTTTTTCCCAAAGATTGATCCCACCCTCCTGGGCAAACCGGTCAATCTCCGCCAATTCCTCAGCACTGAAGCTCAAATTCTTCAACGCCCCGACGTTCTCGATAATCTGCTCCGGCCGGCTCGCGCCGATCAGTGCCGAGGTCACCCGTGGATCACGCAGGGTCCAGGCCAACGCCAGTTGCGCCAGACTCTGACCCCGACGCTTGGCAATCTCGTTCAACGCGCGCACATGGGCGATGTTGGCTTCGGACAAGTGCGCAGCCTGCAACGAACCACCGCCCGGACGATTGACCCGCGCATCCGCCGGTACGCCGTTGAGGTATTTATCGGTCAGCAGACCTTGCGCCAACGGCGTGAAAGCAATCACGCCAGTGCCGAGTTCATCGGTGGTGTCGAGCAGGTCTTTTTCCACCCAGCGATTGAGCAGGTTGTACGCCGGTTGATGGATCAGCAGCGGCACTTTCCACTCTTGGAGCAGCGCTGCCATCTCGCGGGTTTTCACGCCCGAATACGACGAGATGCCGATGTACAACGCCTTGCCCTGTTGCACCGCAGTGGCGAGGGCGCTGGCGGTTTCTTCCAGCGGGGTGTCCGGGTCGAAACGGTGCGAATAGAAGATATCCACATAGTCCAGACCGAGGCGTTGCAGGCTCTGGTCGAGGCTCGCCAGCACGTATTTGCGCGAACCGCCGCCCTGGCCGTACGGGCCGGGCCACATGTCCCAACCGGCCTTGCTGGAGATGATCAGCTCATCGCGATACTGCTTGAAGTCTTCGCGCAGCAGGCGACCGAAGTTGATCTCGGCGCTGCCGTACGGCGGGCCGTAGTTGTTGGCCAGGTCGAAGTGGTTGATGCCCAGGTCGAACGCGGTGCGCAGCAAGGCGCGCTGGGTGTCGATCGGCGTGCTGTCGCCAAAGTTGTGCCACAGGCCCAGCGACAGCGCTGGCAGCACCAGACCGCTGCGGCCGACGCGGCGGTAAGGGATGGAGTCGTAGCGGTTTTCGGCAGCGGTGTAAGTCATCGAATCCTCTCTTGTTTGTTTTGAAACAGGTGTCGACTGCTTCGCGAGCTGAGCGCCGAGTCCTGAACAGACGCGGCGCCCAGCTCATGATCAACGCACCAGGTGCAGGAACTGCATGTGCCGTTCGTACTGGTCGAGGATGTCGTTGATGATCTGCTCCTTGGTGTAGCCGACCAGATCGTAGTCCTGACTGCCCTCGCTCAGGTGCACTTCAGCGCGGTAGTAACGGCGATTGTTGAGCTGTTTGGAGCCCATGCCGCCACGCGCGAATGACGGCGTGAAGTAGCCGCGCATCTGCACCTGATAGATGAACGGATGCTGCTCGCCATGGCCGATTTCCAGGCTGATGTTGTCATGGGAGGGATCCGGCTGAGTGACCACGTTCAGGCCTTTCTCGACGAACACCGCCGTCACTTCTTCGATCGCCGGGCGCACCGTGGTGTCCATGAAACGGTACACCTCATCGCGCGACGGGAAATGCACGGCCTGGCTCAAACGCTGTCGCCAACCGCCCGTTCCACGCCGTGCACCGGACACCGGCGCCAGCGAATGCAGTTGCGCGATCTGCTTCTGCGATTCGAGATAGAAGGCCTTGTGCAGACCCCACATCATCAACAGCAAAATCAGCGAGAACGGCAACGAGGTCAGCACCACGGCCGATTTCAGTGCATCAATGCTGCCCGAGAACAGCAGCGCACTGGTGATCAACGCTGTCATCGCGCCCCAGAACACCCGCAGCCATTTAGGCCCGTCTTCGTCAGGGTTGCCGCCCTTGGCCGACAGTGTCGAAAGCACCACGGTGCCGGAATCAGCAGAGGTGACGAAGAATACGAAGCTGATAAACACCGTCACCGCGATGACGGTTTTGCTCCACGGGTAGGTTTCCAGCAGCAGGTAGAGGGTCATCGACGGATTCTCGATCGCCGACATGCCCATCGCAGACATCCCGTGATTGAGCACCTGATCAATGGCGCTGTTACCGAAGATCGACATCCACGCCAAGGTGAAACCGAGCGGAATCAACAGCACGCCGAAAACGAACTCACGGATGGTGCGGCCACGGGAAATCCGCGCAATGAACAGGCCCACGAACGGCGACCATGCAATCCACCAGGCCCAGTAGAACACTGTCCAGCCGCCGAGCCAGTCGCTCGGTTTGTCATAGGCGTAGAGATCGAAACTCTTCATCGGCAAGGCGCCGAGGTAGTCGCCGATGTTCTGGATCAAGGTGTTGAGCAGGTGCTGAGTCGGGCCGGCGAACAGCACGAACAGCAACAGCGCGCAGGCCAGCAGCATGTTGATGTCGGACATCACCCGCACGCCTTTATCGACCCCGGCCACGGCGACGAGGATCGCCGCGCCCATCATCAGCGTGATCAGGCCGACCTGAATCCACTGTGTGTGGGCGATGCCGAACAGGTAGTCGAGACCCGAGTTGAGGTGCAGCACACCGAAGCCCATGTCGGCGCCGAGACCGAACACCGTGGCGATGATGCCGAAGCCATCCACCGCGTAACCAATCGGGCCGTTGATGCGTTTGCCGATCAGCGGATACAGCGCCGAACGCAGGGCCAGCGGCAGGTTATGCCGGTAGGCGAAGTACGCCAGGGCCATACCGACGAAGGCAAAAACGCCCCAGCCATGCAGACCCCAGTGCAGAAACAGCACCTGCATGGCCTGACGCGCTGCATCCGCGGTGCCGGCCTCGCCTTGCGGCGGCTGCAGCATGTGAGTCAGCGGCTCTGAAACGCAGAAGAAGAACAGCGTAATGCTGATCCCGGCGGCGAACAGCATGCCGGCCCAAGACAGATAACTGAATTCGGGTTCGTCGTGGTCGGCACCGAGTTTTATCTTGCCGTAGCCGGATAACGCGGTGACCACCACGAAGACCAGATACAGCGTCATCGCGAGCATGTAGTACCAGCCGACCGTGTTGGCCGCCCAGTTTTGTGCTTCAAGCAGCCAGGCACCGGCCTGTTGCGGCATGGCGATGACAACGAGACCAAACAGCAGAATAAACGTCGCGGCGAAGTAGAACACCGGCGGATTCATCCGCACCAGACCGCTGGCGGGGGTAGACGATGCACTCATGAAACGTGCACCTCGAGGGGTTGAAACGTGGCTGAAATGATCGGACTCAGCAAAGGCAAGCCTCCTGTTGTGAGCGGGCAGCGAACCACCGGTTTAACTTGAATGAACGTTCAAGTTAAACATGAATGGGGTGGTAAGGACTAATCGCAGGGCTAGGCGGTAGCTTTCCTACAGTAGCCCAAGGAGGGGTATGACGTAGGTTTGGGGCAATTCGTTCACTGGAGAATTGGCTGATTGCCATTATCTCTTCCGAACTCAAAATCGACCCTGTAGGAGCTGCCGCAGGCTGCGATCTTTTGATCTTCAAAAGCAACTTCAAAAGATCGCAGCCTGCGGCAACTCCTACACGGGAGTGTTAGCCGCCCTACTTCTGCGTCCCGTCATCATGCTGCAAATTGGCCTGAGTCAAATTGCACCCGGCCGGCACACTGCGCGTCAGCCAGACGTTGCCGCCAATGGTCGAGCCCTTGCCAATGGTGATCCGTCCAAGAATCGTCGCCCCGGCATAAATCACCACGTCATCTTCAACAATCGGATGACGCGGATGGCCCTTCTGCAACTGCCCGTCTTCATCTGCCGGGAAGCGCTTGGCGCCCAGAGTCACCGCCTGATAAATCCGCACCCGCTCACCAATGATCGCGGTCTCGCCGATCACCACGCCCGTGCCGTGGTCGATGAAGAAACTGCGGCCGATCTGCGCGCCCGGGTGGATATCGATGCCCGTCGCCGAGTGAGCGATTTCCGCGCTGATCCGCGCCAGCAACGGCAACCCGGCGCGATACAAATGGTGCGCCAGACGATGGTGAATGACCGCCAGAATCCCCGGGTAGCACAGCAGCACTTCATCCACACTGCGCGCTGCCGGATCACCGTGATAGGCCGCCAGCACGTCGGTGTCGAGCAGCGTGCGCAACCCCGGCAAGGCAAGGGCGAAATCCTGAACGATCTGGATCGCCCGGGCCTCGACTTCGGTGTCGACCTGCGCGCTGTGCCGGGCGACATAACGCAGTTCAAGTCGCGTCTGCGCCAGCAAGGCATTCAACGCGACGTCGAGGGTGTGCCCCACATAAAAATCTTCACTTTCTTCGCGCAGATCGACCGGCCCCAGGCGCATCGGGAACAACGCGCCACACAACGCCTCGAGAATCTCCGCCATCGCAGCACGTGAGGGCAGCTCCCTGCCACCCTGCTCGCCGGAGGCCCGGCCATTTTGTGCGCGCCACTGATCCCGCGCGGTGCGCAGTTGGCTGACGATGGACTGCAATTGCCAATGGCTGGAACGCTCGCTCACGGTAAAGACTCCTCACGGGCGGCCGGACTGTCTGGCCGCGTCAACGGCGCCTACTTTACGGCATGCCTGCGAGAGCGAATTAAGAACCGATAGTGCTGGGCTCAGTTCATTTGGCTATAAGCGATTCACGGTTGCCCCTGCAAAATCGACTGCCTATAGTCCTTTCATCTTTCTCCGCCAGTACGGACTCATGATTAAACAACAGCTGGACCGTTTTAACCGTCTCGACCTGCTCGGCCAACCCACCCCACTGGAAAAACTTGAGCGCCTCTCTGCCTGGCTCGGCCGCGAGGTCTACGTCAAACGCGATGATCTGACGCCGCTGGCCATGGGTGGCAACAAATTACGCAAACTCGAATACCTCGCCGCCGATGCGCTCGCCCAGGGCGCCGACACGCTGATCACCGCCGGCGCGCTGCAATCGAACCATGTTCGCCAGACCGCAGCATTGGCCGCCAAACTGGGCCTGAGTTGTGTCGCGCTGCTGGAAAACCCGTTAGGCACGGACGACAGCAATTACACCGGCAACGGCAATCGGCTGCTGCTGGACCTGTTCGATACCAAAGTCGAGCTGGTCGAAAACCTCGACAACGCCGACGAACAACTGGCCGCACTCGCCGCGCGCCTGCGCAGCAACGGCAAGAAACCGTATCTGGTGCCGATTGGCGGCTCCAACGCCCTCGGTGCGTTGGGTTACGTGCGCGCAGGCCTGGAACTGGCCGAGCAGATCAAGGACACCGGTCTCGACTTCGCCGCCGTGGTGTTGGCTTCAGGCAGTGCCGGGACGCACAGCGGTCTGGCGCTGGCCCTGAGCGAAGTGTTGCCAGAGCTGCCGGTGATCGGCGTGACCGTTTCGCGTAGCGAGGAAGACCAGCGCCCGAAGGTGCAGGGTCTGGCCGAACGCACCGCGGAGCTGCTCGGCGTGGAACTGCCGGCAAGCTTCAAGGTCGAGTTGTGGGACGAATACTTTGGCCCGCGCTATGGCGAACCGAATGCCGGGACACTGGCGGCGGTGAAGCTATTGGCGAGTCAGGAAGGTCTGTTGCTGGACCCGGTTTACACCGGCAAGGCCATGGCGGGCTTGCTCGACGGGATTGGCCGTTCGCGCTTCGATCAAGGTCCGATTATTTTCCTGCACACTGGTGGGGCTCCGGCGTTGTTTGCATATAAGGATTTTCTGTAGCCGAAAAAATCAAAAGATCGCAGCCTTCGGCAGCTCCTGCATTGGAATGCGTTCACCTGCAGGAGCTACCGAAGGCTGCGATCTTTTCGAACTCGCCACATATTCCTCAAGAGAATATCAAATTAAGTATTTAGTATTTTCAAGTCTAACGCAGTCATCATATAGTCTCGCCGCAGGCGAATTTCGCGAGAGACGCATAAGCTGCTTTAAGGCAGGATAGCGCTGTCGTTCAAATCACCCATTTGCCTACATTCCTTAAGCGTCTTCCATAAGAAAACACAGGGGCTTGTCATGAATTTTTCCGCACTACGTCGCAATCTGCTGGTTGGTTCGCTGGGCCTGGCACTGAGCGCCGGTCTGATCGGCCAGGCAGTGGCCGGTGAGCAGTTGCAACAGATCAACGACAAAGGCGTTATCAACGTCGGCCTGGAAGGCACTTATCCACCGTTCAGCTTCGTTGATGCCGACGGCAAACTGTCTGGTTTTGAAGTCGAGCTCTCCGAAGCGCTGGCGCAAAAACTCGGTGTCAAAGCCAAGATCCAGCCAACCAAATGGGATGGCATTCTCGCCGCGCTGGAATCCAAGCGTCTGGACGTCGTGGTCAACCAGGTGACTATCTCCGACGAGCGCAAGAAGAAGTACGACTTCTCCGAACCGTACACCGTCTCCGGTATCCAGGCATTGGTGCTGAAGAATAAGGAAGCGGCACTGAACATCAAGACCGCTGCTGACCTGTCCGGCAAGAAAGTCGGTGTAGGTCTGGGCACCAACTACGAGCAGTGGGTCCGCGCCAACGTACCGGGTGCTGACGTGCGTACCTATGATGATGATCCGACCAAGTTCGCCGATCTGAATAACGGCCGTACCGATGCCATCTTGATCGACCGACTGGCCGCTCTCGAATACGCCAAGAAAGCCCCGAAAACCGTCGCTGCCGGTGAAGCCTTCTCCCGTCAGGAATCGGGTATAGCCCTGCGCAAAGGCGAGCCTGAATTGCTGGCAGCCCTGAACAAGGCCCTCGACGAACTGCGTGCCGACGGCACCCTTGAGAAGCTGTCCACGAAATACTTCAACGCTGACGTCACTAAATAATGGAAGAGGCTTTCCAACTCGCACTTGATTCCGCGCCCTTTCTGCTCAAGGGCGCGTATTACACGGTTGTCCTCAGCCTTGGCGGGATGTTCTTCGGCCTGCTGCTGGGCTTTGGCCTGGCGTTGATGCGCCTGTCGCGCTTCAAGTCGGTCAGCTGGCTGGCCCGCATCTACGTGTCGTTCTTTCGCGGCACGCCGTTGCTGGTGCAACTGTTCGTGATCTATTACGGCTTGCCGCAATTGGGCATGGAGCTCGATCCGCTGCCAGCAGCGCTGATCGGCTTTTCGCTGAACATGGCCGCCTACGCCTGTGAAATCCTGCGCGCCGCGATCGGTTCGATCGAACGCGGTCAGTGGGAAGCTGCTGCCAGTATCGGAATGACCCGCGCGCAGACCCTGCGCCGGGCCATCCTGCCGCAAGCCATGCGCACGGCTTTGCCGCCGCTGGGCAACAGCTTCATTTCGCTGGTCAAGGACACCGCGCTGGCCGCCACTATTCAGGTACCGGAATTGTTCCGTCAGGCGCAGCTGATTACCGCCCGGACTTTCGAAGTCTTCACCATGTATCTTGCCGCCGCGCTGATCTACTGGATTCTGGCCACGGTGCTTTCGCACTTCCAGAACAAGTTGGAAGAGCGGGTCAATCGGCACGACCAGGAGTCCTGATCCCATGATTGTCGTGGAAAAACTGACCAAGCAATTCAAGAATCAAGTCGTACTCAACGGCATTGATCTTGAGGTCAAGGAAGGCGAGGTCGTCGCGATCATCGGCCCTAGCGGCTCGGGCAAGACGACGTTCCTGCGTTGCCTGAATTTCCTTGAAGAGCCCACCAGCGGCCGGATCAAGGTCGGCGATATCGAAATCGATACCAGCCGCCCGCTGAACCAGCAGCAAGGTCTGGTGCGCAATCTGCGCCAGCACGTAGGCTTCGTGTTCCAGAACTTCAACCTGTTCCCCCATCGCACCGCTCTGGAAAACGTCATCGAAGGGCCGATCGTGGTCAAGAAGATGCCGCGCGAGCAAGCGGTTGCCCTGGGCAAGAAGCTGCTGACCAAGGTTGGCCTCGCCGGCAAGGAAGACGCCTATCCGCGTCGACTGTCCGGGGGTCAGCAACAGCGCGTGGCGATTGCCCGGGCGCTGGCGATGGAGCCGGAAGTGATCCTGTTCGACGAGCCGACTTCGGCCCTCGACCCGGAACTGGTCGGCGAAGTGCTGGCGACCATCCGCGGTCTCGCCGAAGAGAAACGCACCATGGTGATCGTCACCCACGAAATGGGCTTCGCCCGCGACGTGGCCAACCGTGTGGTGTTTTTCGACAAGGGCGTGATCGTTGAACAAGGTGAAGCCAAAGCGTTGTTTGCCAACCCGAAAGAAGAACGCACTCAACAGTTTCTCAGCAAGTTCCTGAATCACGCCTGAGAACTTTCAGCGCACCCTCTCAAACTTCCATGGATGGAAGTTATCTCCACCCCGCTCCATCCCCCTCCTCAATATATACAAACCCAACATGCTCGGCGCACTACATATATATATATGTTCTGCAACAGATAAAACCCGTCTGAAATCTACCGAATGCCAATAGCCCACTTTCAAATAACACCCCATAAAAATCGCTAAAAAAGCCTGGGAAACGTAGCCCTATTCGCATCTCAACCGAGGCATTCGGCGCCGGCACTGTAGGAAATTTCTGATTAAATCGTAATTCACAGATTAACTAACACCGACTATTGACACCCCATCCAACACACTCTTATCTAGTCGCCAACCGGCACTACTTAGTTTAATCAACTCACTCTCAAGTTGAACGAAATGTTCATTGCTTTATTGCCAGTTGATTCATGCCATTTGTACTTCCAGAAACGGACTTCGCTGCAAGGCTTCAAGGAGAGAAATTCGATGACCCGCACTTCGCATACCCCCGAACTGGCAGCGCCGACTTTGGCACCAGCGCAAAAAACCGGCATCAATCTGGCCGCCGCCGCCCATCTGCTGGTCGCCGTTGCGCCCTATCCCGACATGGACTGCGGCGACCTGATCGAACTGTTCTGGAACAAGTGCTACGTCGCATCAAAGGTGCTGACCGCCGAGGACGTTGGCGAGTCGATCAGTCTGCGCGTGCCTGAGAGTTTCATTGCCAACGGCACCGCGCGTATCCACTACCGGGTGATGCAAGTCGGTCAGGGCGCGGCACTGTCGGCGGCGACGCGTGTGCAGGTCAAACTCGATTGTCCTGGCGGCCAGCCAGCGCCCCTGTGCGGTGATGAAAACCAGCAACTGGCGCCGGTGACAATTCCCGACACCATTCGCCGCCAGGGGGTGAATCCGAATCAGATCAAACGCGGCGTGCCCCTGACCATCGAGCCGTACTTGAACATGGCCGAAGACGACGCCATCACCTTGCGTTGGGGCGACGTCCGTATGGATCTGGCGCCGATCACGGCGGCCGATATCGGGTTGCCGATTCAAGTCTGGATACCGCCGGCGGTCATCGTCGAAGCCGGTGAGGATCTGCGTCTGGACGTGACCTACTGCATCCTCGACCGGGTCGGCAACAACTCGCGCTGGGCACCGCCAAGGACATTGAAGATCGGGTGTGTGAATCCTTATCTGAAGGTCCCGCTCAAGCCCGAGTTCAAGGCTGCAGAGCCACGCAAGCAATAGCACCAAACTCAATGCTGAGGGCCTTTGTGGCGAGGGGATTTATCCCCGATGGACTGCGCAGCAGGCCCAATTATTTTTGGATCAAGAGAGGGGCCGCTGCGCGCCCCATCGGGGATAAATCCCCTCACCACAAAGGCCCTCTGACCACCACAAGGCTTCTGCTCAAAAACTCTTGACCAACCCGACCATCACCCCTTCTATGCATATTCCTAAAAGTTAGTTTATTTAATTTTTATACACGCTTAGGGTATATGAACCGGACCACCGGACATTCTTTCTTTCGTCGCACTGTGCGGCGTTTTCATGAGATGTGAGGTAGGTAGTATGGTCCGGAACACAATCACCCCAGTGCAGATCGCCAGGGCATTGCGTGCAGCCAAGGAGCGGCACTGATGTCCAGTCTGGCAGATGCAATCGTCCAGTCTGATCTGGATATCGCCCCGTTGTTGTTGCCCGCGCAAGTCTTGCGTGATGACGCCCAAGCCATCGAGGCCGCCCATGAGCTGGCGCAAGTCGCCCGCGTGCAGGCCGCCAAACGCGACCGCCAACGCAAGTTGCCGTGGTCGGAAATCGAACAGTTCACCCGCAGCGGTCTGGGCAGCATTGCCATCCCGCGCGAATACGGTGGGCCACAGGTTTCGTTCGTAACGTTGGCCGAGGTGTTCGCGATCATTTCCGCCGCCGATCCGGCGCTGGGACAGATCCCGCAGAACCAGTTCGGCATCATCAATCTGGTGCTCGGCTGCGCCACCGAAGCGCAGAAAAAGCAGCTGTTCCAAAGTGTCCTGGAAGGCTGGCGCATCGGTAATGCCGGCCCTGAACGCGGCACCAGAAACACCCTTGAACTGAAGGCCCGGATCACCGCTGACGGTGATGATTACGTGATCAACGGCCAGAAGTTTTATTCCACTGGCGCGCTGTTTGCGCACTGGGTCGCGGTGAAAGCGCTCAACGATGACGGCAAGCAAGTGCTGGCCTTCGTCCGTCGCGGCACGCCGGGATTGCGCATCGTCGATGACTGGTCGGGTTTCGGTCAGCGCACCACAGCCAGCGGCACGATCCTGCTGAACAACGTTCGCGTCGAAGCGGGCCTTGTCGTCGACAACTGGAAGATCAACGAAACCGCGAACATTCAAGGTGCGGTCTCGCAGCTGATTCAAGCCGCGATCGACGCCGGCATCGCCCGCGGCGCCATCGATGACGCCATCGAATTCGTCAAAACCCGCGCGCGACCATGGATCGACGCCAAGGTCGAGCGCGCCAGCGATGACCTCTATGTGATCGCCGACATCGGCAAGCTGAAAATCGAACTGCACGCCGCCGAAGCGCTGCTGCGCAAGGCCGGGCAAGTGCTCGATCAGGTACAGGCCGCGCCAGTCACCGCCGAGTCCGCCGCCCGCGCCTCGATAGCTGTGGCTGAAGCCAAAGTGCTGACCACCGAGATCTCGCTGCTGGCCAGCGAAAAGCTTTTCGAACTGGCCGGCAGCCGAGCGACCCTCGCCGAATTCAACCTCGACCGCCACTGGCGCAACGCCCGCGTGCACACGCTGCACGACCCGGTGCGCTGGAAATATCACGCGGTCGGCGCCTATCGCCTGAACGGCACTTTGCCGGCTCGCCATTCCTGGATTTGACCAGAACACTTTTGACCAGATCTCTGGAGAAACACATGACTTTTTCCCATCCCGTCGCGGTCATCACCAGCGATGAGCAAGCTCTGATCGTCGCCAGCGACCTGGCAGAAGATTTCAAACGCGACAGCGCCCTGCGCGACCGCGAACGTCGCCTGCCGCTGCCGGAACTCGACGTGTTTTCCCGCTCCGGCCTGTGGGGCATCACCGTCCCCAAGGAATACGGCGGCGCCGCTGTGTCCAACGTGACCCTGGCAAAAGTCATCGCCCTGATCGCTCAGGCTGACGGCTCGCTCGGGCAGATTCCGCAGAACCATTTCTATGCGCTCGAAGTGCTGCGGGTGAACGGCAGTCACGCGCAGAAACAACGCCTGTACGCGGAAGTCTTGGCCGGTCAGCGCTTCGGTAACGCTTTGGCGGAGCTGGGCACCAAAACCGCCCACGACCGCGTTACCAGCCTCAAGCGTGATGGTGACGGCTACCGTATCAACGGCCGCAAGTTCTATGCGACCGGGGCGATTTACGCGCAGCGCATTCCAACCTCGGTGGTCGATGAAAACGGCGTGCAGCAACTGGCCTTCGTCCCACGAGAGAGCAAAGGCCTGAGCGTGATCGACGACTGGAGCGGCTTCGGCCAGCGCACCACTGGCAGCGGTTCGGTGGTGTTCGAAGACGTGTACGTCGCAGCGCAAGACGTGCTGCCGTTTCAAAGCGCCTTCGAACGTCCGACCACCGTCGGCCCGCTCGCGCAGATCCTTCACGCCGCCATCGACACCGGTATCGCCCGCGCCGCTTATGAAGACGCGCTGCACTTTGTGCGCAGCAAAACCCGGCCATGGATCGACTCGGGCAATGACAAGGCCACCGAAGATCCGCTGACCCTGAAAAGCTTCGGCCACCTGAGTATTCGCCTGCACGCCACCGAGGCTTTGCTTGAGCGCGCAGGCGAATTCCTCGATGCCGCGCAAGCCGAGACCAACGCAGACACCGTCGCCGCGGCATCGATTGCCGTCGCCGAAGCACGCGCCATCAGCACCGAAATCTCTCTGGCTGCCGGCAGTACGTTGTTCGAACTGGCCGGCAGCCAGGCCACGCTGATCGAACACGGCCTCGACCGCCACTGGCGCAACGCCCGGGTGCACACCCTGCACGATCCGGTGCGCTGGAAGTATCACGCGGTTGGCAATTATTACCTCAACGATGAAAACCCGCCGCTGCGGGGGACTATCTGATGAGCAAGAAAAAGATCCTGCTCAATGCGTTCAACATGAACTGCATCGGCCACATCAATCACGGTTTGTGGACGCATCCGCGCGACACCTCGACCCAATTCAACAGCATCGAATACTGGACCGAACTGGCGCAGTTGCTGGAGCGCGGACTGTTTGACGGGCTGTTCATCGCAGACATTGTCGGCGTGTACGACGTCTATCAGAACTCGGTGGATGTCACGCTGAAAGAGTCGATCCAGTTGCCGGTCAACGATCCGTTGCTACTGGTTTCGGCGATGGCAGCCGTGACCAAAAACCTTGGTTTCGGCCTGACTGCCAACCTCACCTACGAGCCGCCGTATCTGTTCGCACGGCGCATGTCGACGCTCGATCATCTGAGCCGTGGTCGCGTGGGCTGGAACATCGTCACCGGTTACCTCGACAGCGCCGCCAAAGCCATGGGCCTGCGCGAGCAAGTCGAACACGACCGTCGCTACGACCAGGCCGACGAATACCTTGAGGTGCTCTACAAACTCTGGGAAGGCAGCTGGGAAACCGGCGCGGTGCTCAACGACCGCGAACAGCGCATCTATGCCCAACCGGAAAAAGTGCACAAGGTCGAGCACAAGGGCGAGTTCTATCAGGTCGAGGGTTATCACCTCTGCGAGCCGTCGCCACAGCGCACGCCGGTGCTGTTTCAGGCCGGCAGTTCAGATCGCGGTTTGCTGTTTGCCGGGCGTCACGCCGAGTGCGTGTTTATCAGCGGGCAGAACAAACCCTCGACCAAGGTTCAGGTCGACAAGGTCCGCGCCAGCGCTATAGAGGCCGGGCGCAATCCCGAGGACATCAAGGTGTTCATGGGCCTCAACGTGATCGTCGGCGCCACTGAAAAAGCCGCTTGGGCCAAGCACGCCGAATACCTCAGCTACGCCAGCGCCGAGGCCGGCGTGGCGCATTTCTCCGCGTCCACCGGCATCGATTTTTCCCAGTACGAGATCGACGAACCGATCCAGTACGTGAAGAGCAACGCCATTCAGTCCGCCACCAAAAACCTGCAAAACAACGACTGGACCCGACGCAAGTTGCTCGACCAGCACGCCCTCGGTGGTCGCTACATCACCGTGGTCGGTTCGGCCGAGCAAGTGGCGGATGAGCTGGAATCGTGGATCGCCGAAACCGGTCTGGACGGCTTCAACCTGACCCGCATCGTCACGCCTGAAAGCTACGTGGATTTCATTGATTTGGTGATCCCTGAGTTGCAGCGGCGTGGGTCGTACAAGACCGCTTATGACAGCGGCAGCTTGCGCGAGAAGCTGTTTCACCGGGAGGCGCACTTGCCCGAGCAACACACGGGTTCCGCGTTTCGCCGCTAAAAGCATCGCTGGCAAGCCAGCTCCCACAAGGGTCTGTGGCGTTCACAAAACCTGTGGGAGCTGGCTTGCCAGCGATGAGGCCGCAACAGACACCACAAATTTATGCACTGACTGGAAAACTCATCATGACCAAGAACCCCCTGTCCCACCCAGTCAAAGCACTGGCCCTGGCCCTCGGCCTGTTCAGTTCGGCAATCTTCGCCGCCGATGCGCCGCTGAAAATCGGCACCACCGCCGCATTCGCCATTCCACTGGAAGCCGCCGTCGAAGAAGCCAACAAACAAGGCCTGAAAGTCGAACTGGTTGAGTTCACCGACTGGATCGCGCCCAACGTCAGCCTCGCCGCCGGCGACATCGACGTGAACTACTTCCAGCACATCCCGTTCCTCGAAAACGCCAAAGCCGCCGCCGGTTATGACCTGGTGCCGTTCGCCCCGGGGATCATCAACAACGTCGGTCTCTACTCTAAGAAATACAAAAGCTTCGACGAATTGCCAGAAGGCGCCAGCGTCGCCATTGCCAACGATCCGATCAACAGCGGCCGCGGTTTGCAGCTACTGGCCAAGGCGGGACTGATCACGTTGAAACCGGGCGTCGGCTATAAGGCCACCGAGGACGACATCGTCGCCAACCCGAAAAAAATCAAAATCCTCCAGGTTGAAGCCGTGCAACTGGTGCGCGCTTACGACGACGCTGATCTCGTCCAGGGTTACCCGGCCTATATTCGCCTGGCGAAGACCTTCGATGCCGAATCCGCGCTGCTGTTCGATGGCCTCGATCACAAGGAATACGTGATTCAATTCGTAATCCAACCCAAAAGCAAAACCGACCCGCGCCTGAGCAAATTCGTCGATATCTATCAGCATTCGCCAGCCGTTCGCGCGGCACTGGATAAGGCCCACGGCAAGCTGTATCAGGCCGGTTGGGAAAGTTGAGCATGACGGCCGCGATCCAACGGCGACTGGAGATTCCAGAGCCAAAGAATGCTGAACGCACAGAACTGCACCCGGAACTGAACCGCGCCCACGTGCGCTTCATCAACCTTGGTAAAACCTACAACGGTCGACAAGGCCCGGTCGCCGCTCTGCACGGCATCGACCTGGCGATCCAGCGCGGTGAAGTATTCGGCATCATTGGCCGCAGCGGCGCCGGCAAGTCGTCGCTGATCCGTACGATCAATCGTCTGGAACAACCGACTTCGGGGCGGGTGCTGATCGATCAAGTGGATATCGGTGAATTCGATGAAGACCGCTTGGTCGCGCTGCGGCGCAGGATCGGCATGATCTTCCAGCACTTCAATCTGATGTCGGCCAAGACCGTTTGGCAGAACGTCGAGTTGCCGCTGAAAGTCGCCGGGGTGCCGAAAGAGCAACGCGAGAACAAGGTTCGCGAACTGCTGGAACTGGTGGGCCTGCAAGGCAAGCACAAGGCGTATCCGGCGCAGCTTTCCGGCGGGCAGAAACAGCGTGTCGGCATCGCCCGCGCGCTGGTGCATGACCCGGATATTCTGCTGTGTGACGAAGCGACTTCGGCGCTCGATCCGGAGACCACGCAATCGATCCTCGGCTTGCTGCGCGAGATCAACCGGCGCCTGGGCCTGACTATCGTATTGATCACCCACGAAATGGCAGTGATTCGCGAAATCTGCGACCGCGTGGTGGTGCTGGAACACGGCCAGGTCGTCGAGCAAGGCCCGGTCTGGGAAGTGTTCGGCAACCCGCAGCACGAGGTCAGCCAGACGCTGCTCGCGCCGCTGCAGCATGCCTTACCGGAAGAGTTGCAGAGTCGCTTGCAGACCCAGTCACCCTCCTCCGAGGCCGCAGTGGTGTTGCGTTTGCAGTTCACCGGCAGCGCCAGCGATGAGCCAGACCTGGCAGCTTTGTTCACAGCTCTCGGGGGTCGAGTGAAGTTGCTTCAGGGCGGCGTCGAACGGATTCAGGGCCACGCGCTGGGGCAGTTGCTGTTGGCGGTGAGTGGTTCTTCGCTGGACGCCGAAACATTGCGTCAACGCGCCGGGCAATGGGCACAACGGGTGGAGGTTCTGGGTTATGTGGTTTGATCGCTTGCTGCAGGGCTTTATCGATACGTTTCTGATGGTCGGCGTGTCGTCGTTGATCGCGCTGCTGGTGGGCATTCCCATGGCGGTGATTCTGGTCACCAGCGACAAGGGCGGGATCTACGCAGCACCGGTGCTGAACCGCGCCTTGGGCGCATTCGTGAACCTGTTTCGCTCGATCCCGTTTCTGATTCTGATGGTCGCGCTGATCCCGTTTACGCGGCTGATCGTCGGTACCACCTACGGCGTATGGGCGGCGGTGGTGCCGTTGACGATTGCAGCGACGCCATTCTTTGCGCGAATTGCCGAGGTGAGTTTGCGTGAAGTTGACCACGGCTTGATCGAAGCCGCGCAAGCGATGGGTTGCCGGCGCCGGCACATCGTCTGGCATGTGCTGCTGCCCGAGGCGTTGCCGGGGATAGTCGGTGGTTTCACCATCACGCTGGTGACGATGATCAACTCCTCGGCCATGGCCGGGGCGATTGGTGCCGGTGGCTTGGGCGACATCGCCTATCGCTACGGTTATCAACGCTTTGATAGCCAGATCATGCTGACGGTGATTGTGTTGCTGGTGGCGTTGGTGGCGGTGATTCAACTTGGCGGCGATCGCTTGGCACAGGGGTTGAACAAGCGCTGACGCATGATCAAAAGACCGCAGCCTGCGGCAACGCCTAAGGGGGATTGGCGTATACCGCCGGCTGCGACCTGCTCGTTTGCGTTCGTCCGAATCAATCGTCGATCAGGCTGTCGAGCCACGCATATTCGATTTTGGCGCGGTGCAGCACCTGCATGCTTTTTGCCGCGTAAATGATGCTGTCGGCATTGTTCGCGGCCATTTGCGCACGCATCAACGGATTGGCATTGAACAGTTTTACCGCCGTTTTCAGGTCCAGATCGTCGCCGATGCCCAAGTAATCGCTGATACGGAACAGGAAGCTGTCGTGGTGATCAGAAAAGGCGTTCAAATAATCGACGGTCAATCCACCGCGCATGATTACCTCGGAAACACCGCGCTCTGCAACGTCGTAAATGGTTTGCGGCTCAGCACCCAGCAGGCTGCGCATACTGGCGTCCAGGTAGAAAAAATCTGCCGCGTTCGGGCCAATGGCCTTGAAACGGTCGATTCTGTTGGTATGCAACATTTCATGACCCAAAGACATACTCAAATCCCCCTGCCGCATGTACTTGCGATTGAGGAAGAACCGGCCATGAAAATCTCCCTTGTACATCCAGGCTTCGCTGTTGGTATCGGTATCAACCCCTAGGAATTTTTCTTCTCCCCAATGCCCTTGATACTCTTTGGACAGCGCCAGACCTCGCGCAACTGATCCAGCGACCTGCGAGGCTACAGCGCTATGCTCGCTGCCAAAGAAACTTTCATAAAGGGCCGCGGTTTCTGTGTAATTCAGACCTGCGACGTGAGCGGCATCCGCGAAAATGCTTTCAACCACGCGCAGCTCCGAACGAATCAAGGCTGCCTCCTGCGGCGCAAACTGCTTCAACCCGCGCGCAACCAGCGGGGCGTCGTTTGCGGTCTTGCGTTCAAACGAGTCATTGAGCCCAGTATGGACTCGATGCTTTTTTGCCGAATGATTTCTCACTTCGTGAATGAGCGCATCAATATCGATATCAATGACCGTGCCGCGGTTATCGAGGGGCTGAACACGCTCAAGCTTCCACGTTGCACTTTGCGGATCGAAGAACAGTTCCGGCCCCGATGCATTGAGTTCAGAGGCCAGTGTGGCGCGATACTCACCGGTTTGTGCGCTCTGCCGAACCTGGACGATCTCGCCGGAACCGATATCGGCGTAAATGCGCCCCTTGATGATCCTGAGGCCCCACGCGTTGGCCGCAGGCAGGATCGCAGGCGCTTTCAAGCGATAGCGCTCAAGCGTGGTGACTGCCGGGTGGATAGGCAGCACCCCGGTACGCGGCAACGCCTCAACGGTGACGGTAGCGATTGGCGTGTAACCTGGCCGAACCACCTCTACGCCTACTTGCTCGATGTCCGCACGAAAGCTTTTCACCGCAGGTGGATGGTCGGGCAGTCCACTGCCTGACCTTTTACGTGATGGCAGTACATCCGTCGGGCTACGGCTGGATGGCGAGATAACGGATTGACGAACAATGCCCATTAAAAAATCCTTTTTTTAGTGAATCCCCCCGAAAATAAAACAGGGCAGACAACGCGACAGTGGTCTATCGCGTGGGCGTCAGTACATCCGATGGCAACACCTCGAGTGCGGTACATATGTAACGCACATGAGTCGCAGTTTTGTGCTTCGTTCGTAACCTTTCACGCTATAGTCAGCCCATATCCGTCCAGTCACGAAATGATCATGAAGCAGACCCCTAGCGACCTTGAGCAGATCACCGCCACCACCCTCGGCCACTACAACGCGGTGGCCGAGGACTTTCGTGAAGGCACCCGCGATCACGATGTCAGCCAGAACATCGACGCGCTGTTGCGGCATATTCAGGGCACGGCACCGTTGACGATTCTTGATTTCGGCTGTGGGCCGGGGCGGGATTTGCAGACATTCACGCGCATGGGTCACATCGCCGTCGGCCTCGACGGCTCGGAAAAGTTTGCGCAGATGGCGCGTGAGGTCAGCGGTTGCGAAGTGCTTCAGCAGGATTTCCTGAAACTGGACCTGCCCGCAGAGCGCTTCGACGGAATCTTCGCCAACGCGGTGCTGTTTCATGTGCCGTTGCAGGAGTTGCCGCGGGTTTTACAGCAACTGCACGGCAGCCTGAAAACGGGTGGCGTGCTGTTCAGTTCCAATCCGCGCGGCGATAACCGCGAGGGCTGGAACGGCCCGCGTTATGGCTCGTATCACGATCTGGAAGCATGGCGCGGGTTGCTCACGACCGCCGGATTTGTCGAGCTGGAGCATTACTTCCGCCCGGCGGGGCTGCCGCGAGAGCAGCAGCCGTGGCTGGCGAGTGTCTGGCGCAAGGTCTGAATCAGGGCGCGTTTTTTACCTGGTAATGGCTGACCGTGCCGTCGGGCATCAAGACCGTGAGGGTCTCGCCCGGCAAGGTCTGGCCACGCACTTCCCGCGCGGCTGAATCGAAGTTGGCCAGCAATCGAGTGCCATCCGCAAAGGTTGTTTGCTGCACCCGTCGATCGTCGCTCAACCACTCGAACGCGGTCAGCGCCTGCGTTGCCAGACGCTCATGCAACGGACGGAAAAAACCGTCCTGCCGTGCCATCAGCGGCAATCGCTGCGCCAGCGTCGCCGCACTCAGGTGATACAGCGGCGGCACGTTGTAGAGAAGTTGCGTGAGTTCATTCGCGACCCGCACGTTGCTCAGTTTCAGGCTGTCGTACAACCAGTGATGGGTGGTAATGACCGAGCCGTGGAACACCGCCTGGTACAGCGGCAAACGGCTGGCCGGATCAAAATGAATGCGGCGGTACGGTTCTTTGATCGGCACCGGTTTGAAGAATACCGCCGGCTGTTCGGGCGGATACCACTTGCCGACGAAGTATTCGGATTCGGCATTCTTGCTCATATCGATGTCGCCCCAGCCGATCACGGGCGTCTGCATGCCATGGGCGAACAGCACGCCTTGCGCCGTGATCGCGTTGCCATCCTCAGAACCGGTAGGCAGTTGCAAGACCTGGTTGATCCAGCGTGACGCCTCGACGTTGCCCTCGGCATTCTGCGACTGCGTCATCGTGGAGCCGGAACGATAACTGTCGAACACCATGCCGGTGGCATAGGCGTCGAGAAACCAGCTGTTGAAACCGGCAGCGGCGCTGATGGCGGTGACGCGTTTCTCCAGCAACGGCCGTACGCAACGCGGATCGGTGTAATGGCCTGACTGCTGGAAGCCGGTTTTCAGCGTGCGGTTTTCCAGCACGATGGCGCATTCAGTGTTCGCTTTATCGCCCAGATGTGCGGTGGTCCAGTCGGGGTTTTCGGCACGGCTCAGCGCCGTTTCGTAAGAGTCATATGGCGCGATCAGATAACCGGCCTTCACCGCTGCGCGAACAGCTTCCGGATGCCAGAGTCCGCCCTCCCAACCCTCGCCGAGCCCCAGCCACAAACGCGCCAGCCCGGCGCTGCGCAAACGTTCGAGGGTGTCCAGCGACAAGGTGCTGCCCCAGCGCGTGGAATCGGCGGTCAAGGCGTCCGCGAATTCGCCGGCCAGTTGCCCGCGAAGCACGCCATAACCACTGGCCAGAGCCTGCATATCCGGCTCCGTACGGGCTTGCCAGGTTTTGCGCGCCAAGGTGTTGAGCGCGCGGTTGAAACTGCGCAGCAGCACGGTTTGCTGGTAGCGATTGAGCACGGTTCCGCCAGCGAGCATCTGCAAGGCTTCGTGATCCATCGCGCCGCGCAGCGCACCGGCCAGCGGCGTCTGGCTGCGCAGTTTGCCGAGCAGCGCCGGCCAGTTGCGCACGTCTTTCGCGCCCAGCAGATCATTGCCCCACAGGTAAACGTGACTGGCCCCCAGCAGCTTGCTGGCCTGCGGGGTTTTCTCAAGCTTGCTGCTCAGCGTTTCATAGCGACCGTTATCAATCAGCCATTGCCGGTAGCGTTTGGCCCCCGCCAATGGTTCGGCGTCGCCCAAAAAGAGGCTGAACGTCAGCGGCGTCGACGGTTGCAATGAGGTGAATTGATGCCGCGCGGACAACGCCAACGTCTGGCCTTCAGCACTGAACAGCAACTGATTGTTGTAGGGATTGGTCAGCAACCAGTTGAGGCTGAACCCGTCGTGTTCGACGCCCCATAGCGGCAAGCTGAGATCCTGAGTGGTGTTGAATGCGCCTTGGTCGAGCAGAAAACTTTGCCAGATCTGATCGCCACGCGGCACGTAATGCCCCTCAGCCAGCGGCCAGATCAAGCCTTTGCCCATGGCGCTGCCGGGTTGGCGCAGGAACTCCAATTCCCCCGGCTCACGCGCGGTGATTGTGAACAGGAGGTCGCGCTGATCCAGTTCGACGCTAACAGCCCAGGCGCCATCGTCCCATTGCCAATCGGCGCGTGTGGAGGTCGTCGTGAGGTGGCTGACTATGTGCGCGGCGACGCCGGCCGAAGCCTGTAGCGTTTTTACCTGAGCAGGCGTTACACGAATCGACAGCGTCGCGGGATCGAGTTCGACACGCCACAACGGGTTTTCCAACACGGTGTTGGCCGAAACCCACGGCGACAACAACACAGCCCAACTGAACAGGGCATAGCGTAGAACGCGATAGATGAGCTGCATGGGGATGTCCCTTCTGCGTCAAGAGAAGGGAGGGTAAGGCAACTGGAAGCAGAAGTCGGTCTGCAAGATGTTGGTAAATTGTAGATAGCCATCGCCAGCAGGCTGGCTCCCACAGTCGGAATGTATTTCCCTGTAGGAGCCATCCTGCTGGCGACGCGCGCAAAGCGCTCGCTGTTAAACCGCCTCTTTCTTCGGCTCGCGAATCTTGTACCAGGCGACATACAGCGCCGGCAGAAACAGCAGCGTCAGCAGCGTCGCAACGACAATCCCGCCAATCATCGCGTAGGCCATCGGGCCCCAGAATACTTCTCGGGCTATCGGGATCATGCCCATGCTCGCCGCCGCGGCGGTCAGCAGGATCGGGCGACGCCGGTGCTCGGTCGCTTCCACCACCGCATCCCACGGCGCGGAGCCCTTTTTCTCGAACTCATCGATTTGCGTCACCAGAATCACCGAGTTGCGGATGATGATGCCGATCAGCGCGAGAACCCCCAGGATCGCCACAAAGCCCATTGGCGTGCCGGTCGGCACCAGCGCCAGCACCACGCCGATCAGCCCGAGCGGCGCAACACTCGCCACCAGGAACATCTTCTGCACGCTGTGCAACTGGATCATCAGGAAGGTCGCCATCAGAAACAGCATCAGCGGCAAGACCTTGGCAATCGGCCCCTGGGCCTTGCCGCTTTCCTCGACCGTACCGCCAGTGGCGACTTTGTAGCCAACCGGCAGTTTGTCGGCAAAGGCATCGATGGACGGTTTGAGCAGTTTCACCAGATCGGTCGGCTGGATCTCGTCGCGCACCGAAGCCTTGATGGTGATCGTCGGCAGACGATCGCGACGCCACACCAGCGGTTGCTCCAGTTCGTAACGCACCGTGGCGAACGCCAGCAGCGGAATCGACGTGCCGTTGGGCGTGACGATCTGCAGGTTTTGCAGGGTTTCCGGGGTACCGCGTTCGGCGCTCACCGCACGACCCACCACGTTGATCAGGTAGATGTCGTCATTGACCTGTGTCAGCGGCGCACCACTGACGATGCCGTTCATCAGGTTCGCCACGTCTTCGGACGACAGCCCGAGCTGGCGGGCCTTGTCCTGGGCGATGTCGATGCGCAGCACTTTGCCCGGCTCGTTCCAGTCGTAAATGATCTCGCCGATGTGCTCGTTCTTGTCCAGTTCGGTGGCCAGGTCGATCGCGTGTTTGCGCACTTGATCGATGTCCTTGCCGCTGACCCGGTACTGGATCGGACGCCCGACCGGCGGGCCCATTTCCAGCGCTTGCACGTAACTGCCGATGCCGACGAAATCCTTGTGCAAGCGCTCACGCAAGCGTTGGCTCAGTGCCTCGCGGGCCTCGAAATCCTTGCTGACGATCACCAGCTGCGCGTAGTACGGGTTTTGCAGTTGCTGATCGAGTGGCAGATAGAAACGGATCGCGCCCTGGCCGATGTAGGTGCTCCAACGGACGATGTCCGGGTCACCCTTGAGGGTTTCTTCAAGCTTGTCGACGGCCTTGCGGGTTTCATCGATCGAGGCGTTTTGCGGCAGGTTCAGGTCGACCAGGATTTCCGGACGATCCGACGACGGGAAGAACTGGTTCTGCACGAAACGCATGCAAAACACGGCCAGCACAAACAGCAAAATCGTGATGCCGATCGCCCACCAGCGGTTGCGCATGGACCACAGCAAACCACCGTTGAACGCGCGCCCGACACGCCCCGGTTCAGCGGAGTGAGGCTTCACTTTGGCGCTGAGGATGTGCACACCGATCACCGGTGCAAAGAACACCGCCACCACCCACGACACCAGCATGGCCACCGCAATCACCGCAAACAGGGTGTAGGTGTACTCACCGGCAGAACTGGCGTTGAGGCCTATGGGCACGAAACCGGCCACGGTCACCAGCGTACCGGTGAGCATCGGGAACGCCGTCGAGGTGTAGGCGAATGTGGCCGCCTGCTCCTTGGTCTCGCCCATTTCCAAGCGCGTGACCATCATCTCAACGGTGATCATCGCATCGTCCACCAGCAGGCCGAGGGCGATGATCAATGCACCGAGGGAGATCCGCTGCATGGTGATGCCGCTGTATTCCATGAACACAAACACCATCGCCAGCACCAGCGGGATCGAGCACGCCACCACCAGTCCGGCACGCACGCCGAGGCTGATAAAGCTCACCACCAATACGATCACCACCGCTTCGAACAAGGCACTGGTGAAACCGCCCACGGCTTCCTCTACCACCACCGCCTGATCGGACACGGTATGCACGCCGACGCCGACCGGCAGATCAGCCGTGACCTGATCGATCCGCGCATGCAACGCCTTACCGAATTCCTGAACGTTGCCGCCCTTCTGCATGGCAATCGCCAGACCAATGGCCGGTTTGCCGTCGAAACGAAATTGCGGCGACGCCGGATCAACGTAGCCACGACTGATGTCGGCGACGTCCGCCAGACGATAGAAGCGGTCGTTGAGTTTCAAGTTGACCTCGGCGAGGTCTTTTTCCGAGGCGAATTGGCCCGAGGTGCGCACCGAAATCCGCTCCGGCCCGGCCTCGATCACTCCCGCCGGGGTCACGGCGTTCTGCGACTGCAGGCTCTGCACAACCTGACGCTGATCGATGCCCAGCGCCGCGAGTTTGCGCGTGGAGAAGTTCAGGTAAATCACTTCGTCCTGCTGGCCGATCATCTCGACCTTGCCCAGCCCCGGCACACTGCGAATCTCGGCGCGGGCCTGCTCCACGTAGTCGCGCAACTGCCGCATGGTCAGGCCATCGGCGGTAAACGCATAGACCGATCCGTAGACGTCACCGAACTCGTCGTTGAATCCTGGCCCCTGAATCCCTTGGGGAAACTGCCCGCGAATATCGTCGATTTTCTTGCGAACCTGATACCAGATCTCCGGGATGTCCTTGGCGCTGGTGGTGTCGCGCAGGTACACGTAAACCGTCGATTCGCCGGGCCGTGTGTAGCTTTTCACGTAGTCGAGGGAATCGAGCTCTTCGAGTTTTTTCTCGATACGGTCGGTGACCTGCTGGAGGGTTTCCTCCTGAGTCGCGCCCGGCCATTTGGTCTGGATCACCATGGTCTTGATGGTGAACGAGGGGTCTTCTTCGCGCCCCAGGTTGAAGTACGAGAACACCCCCATCAACAACGCGACGAACATCAGATACCAGACGAACGACTGATGCTTGAGGGCCCATTCGGAGAGATTGAAAGAGCCTTTCATTGACTGTCCTCGTCGAGTTTCACGGCTTGTCCCGGTTTAAGGCTGTTGACGCCTGCACTGACCACGCGCTCGCCGGCGCTCACCCCGCCGGCCAGCACCACGGTGCTGTCGGTGCGGCTGATCAGGCTGACATCACGCGGGGCAACGGTTTTGTTTTGTTGGTCGATCACCCAGATACGGGTTTTGCCGTCGACCTCTTGCAAGGCAGTCGCCGGCAATTCGATGCGCGGTTTGATCGCCGAGCTGAGGGTCACGCTGATCGCCGTACCGAGGCGAAACCCGGGCGGTGTTTCGGCCAGGGTCAACCGCGCCCGGCGAGTGCGGGTAGCGCTCTGCGCCTGCGGTTCGATTTCGCGGATGACCGCCGTGGTGTTGATGCTCGGGTCGAGTTGCCCGGCGACCAGAAACACCACGTCTGAGGGGATCTGATCGACCAGTGTGTCCGGTAGATCGATGACCGCTTCCTTGATGTCCGGTTGCGCCAATGTCACCACTTGCTGACCCGCCGTGACGACCTGGCCGGCCTCGGCGTTCCACGCGGTAACCACGGCTTTGTGGTCGGAGCGCAATTCGGTGTAACTGAGTTGATCCTTGCTCTGATTCACCGCCGCCCGCGCCTGCTCCAGCGAAGCCTGGGTGGTTTTCAGATCCGTGGTGGCGATGTCCAGTTGGGCCTGAGCGCCGACACCACGATCAAACAGCGCTTGCTGACGCCGGGCATTGGCCTGAGCGTTGATCAGTTGCGCCTGAACCTTGGCCAGATCGCCCTGGGCCGAACGCAATTGGTTCTGCTGGTCGGACGGGTCGAGGGTGGCGAGCAGCGTGCCCTTCTCCACTTCGGTGCCGACATCGACATTTCGGCTGGCGATGCGCCCGCCCACGCGAAACCCGGTGTTGCTCTCGTAACGCGCCTGAATGCTGCCGGCGAAGCGCCCGAGGGTCTCTTCGTTGAGCGCCTCGACTTTGACCGACAGCACCGGACGCACCGGCTCCGGTGGCGGTTCGCTTTTCGAACACGCCGCCAGCATCACTGCAATGGACAACAGCCCCAGACGCTTCATGGCTGCGCTCCCGGTTGCAGATCCTTGTAGGTATTTTCGGCAATCTCGACTTTCATTCCCGGGTGCAACAACTGCCCACCCGCGACAATGACTTTTTCGCCGCCGTTGAGGCCTTCGCTGATGATGACTTTGCCGATCAGGTAGCGCCCGACCGTAACGTTGTGCAATTGCGCCTCACCTTTGTCGTCGACCATCCACACGGCCGGGGCGCTGATGTTTTTGGTCAGCGCCGACCACGGCAATACCACCGCTGCCTTGCCGCTGCCCTTGGCCGTGGCACTGACCACCGAGCCGAGTTGCATGCCCTGCGGCAGCCTGTCGAGGCTGACTTTGACCTGCACCGTGCCGGACTGCGCCGACACCGCCGGGGTGACTTCGCGCACGGTGCCGGTGGTTTTGATTGCCGGGTTATCGAGCAGGCTGACGACAATCGACGGATCCGCCGGGCGCTCGGCCAGCAGCGATTCATAAACGTTGAACACCGCATCGCGCTCGCCATCGCGGGCCAGACTGAAAATCGGCGCGGTGGCCTGCACGACCTGACCGACTTCAGCCTGACGCTCGGTAATCACCCCCGGTGCGTCGGCGATCAGCGAGGTGTAGCTCAATTGGTCTTTGGCATTGGCCAGTTGCGCCTGCGCCGCGCTCAGCGCACTTTGGCTACTGCGCAACGCCGCTTGCGCTGAATCGTATTCGCTCTGGCTGGTGTAGCCCTTGGGCAGCAGTTTTTGCTGGCGCACGAACGCCGCGGCGGTCTGCTTGACCCGCGCCTGTTCGGCGACAACCTGGGCCTGGGCGGAATCGACGTTGGTCTGTAGATCCTTGGGATCGAGTTTGGCCAGCACTTGTTTGGCGGTCACCCGGTCACCGACATCGACCATGCGCTGGATGATCTTGCCGCCGACGCGGAATGAAAGTTCGGTCTGCACCCGCGCCTGCACGTCGCCGGTGAGGGTCACTGCAGCGGCATAATCCGTCGGTTTGACCTCTTGCACAAAGACCCGAGGCAGGTACTCCTGAGGGGCTTTTTTCTCGCCGCAGGCGCTCAACAATATGAACAGACTCAGCATGAGCGCTGTTTTCAAACCGGGACTCGCCATGCAGACTCCTTCCTGTGTACGAACGTGCAAGTGTCGATACGACTGTGAGCTTAGAACAGGGTTCAACGTTCGCCCGCGAGTTCACCACATTTCCCTGATGGGCGCCTCAAGAGAAGGAATTCCATGCTCAAGACCCTCGCGGTGGCCAATTACCGCTCGATCAATAAATTGGTGATCCCGCTGGGTCGGCTGAACCTGATCACCGGCCCAAACGGCAGCGGCAAATCCAATCTTTACCGGGCGCTACGTCTGTTGGCAGAGACTGCGCAAGGCGGCGTGGTCAATGCGCTGGCCCGTGAAGGCGGGCTGGATTCAACGTTCTGGGCCGGGCCGGAAACCATCAGCCGACGGATGCGCAACGGTGAGGTGGCGATCGAGCCGACGGTGCGCCAGGGCGTCAAACGTCTGCGGCTGGGGTTTGCGGGGGAGGATTTCAGTTATTCGATTGCCTTGGGCTTGCCCGAACCGAGCCGCTCGTTCTTTTCCCTCGACCCGGAAATCAAAAAGGAATGCATCTGGGCCGGGCCGCTCTATCGCCCCGCCAGCCTGCTGGTGGATCGCAACGGCCCGATGATCCGCGCACGCGAGGGCCGTGGCTGGGATGTACTGGCACAGCACACGCCGAATTTCGACAGCCTGTTCGATCAGGTCGGCAGCCTGCGCAGCTCGCCGGAAGTGTTCCAGATGCGCGAGTTCATCCGCCGCTGGCGCTTCTACGATCACTTTCGCAGCGATGCCGACGCCCCGGTGCGCCAGCCGCAACTGGGCACGCGCACGCCGGTGTTGCATCACGACGGTCGCGATCTGGCAGCCGCGTTGCAGACGATCATCGAAATAGGCGATGGCGACGCGATGCGCGCCGCCATCAGCGATGCATTCCCCGGCGCGCGGTTGCATATCGAATCACAGGCCGGTGGACGGTTTGCCATCGAATTTTTTCAGGAAGGATTGTTGCGCCCATTGTCGGCGGCAGAGCTGTCGGACGGAACGTTGCGTTATCTACTGCTGGTCGCAGCATTGCTCACGCCACGGCCGCCTTCGTTGATGGTGCTGAACGAACCGGAAACCAGTTTGCACCCGGACCTGTTGCCGGCGCTGGCGCGGTTGATTATCAAGGCGTCGCAAGAGTGTCAGGTATGGGTGGTGTCCCATGCGCGACGGTTGATTTCGGCATTGCAGGAGGATTCGGAGTGCAACTGCATCGTGCTGGAGAAGACGCTGGGGCAGACCGGGATTGTCGGGCAGCGGGTGCTGGATGAGCCGGCGTGGCATTGGCCTGATTGATTCCGAAACCGAAAAGATCGCAGCCTGCGGCAGCTCCTACAGAGGCCACGTCGCTCCGTTATTTTGCGACGGACGCCGACGCCCTGCAGGAGCTGCCGCAGGCTGCGATCTTTTGATCTTTATTCAATAATGCTGGCCGATCACCCCTGCCACTTCCCACCCTCAACAATCACGCTTTCAGGCTTGGTGTCATCGCTCAGTTCTTTACGCACATATTGGTCATACAGCTTGAGCAGATACTTCTCTTCACCGAGCTTGGCCAACTCGGTATTCACCCAATCGCGCAGCTCGATGTTGCCCTTCTTCACGGCCGGCGCAATCGGTGCCTCGGCGCCAAGTTTTTCTTCCAGCACGCGATAGCCCGGGTTCTGCTTGGCCCAGCTGAACAGCACCAGATTGTCCTGCGCGTAGGCATCGCCGCGGCCATTGGCCAAGGCTTGCAGCGACTCGGAGTTTTTCTCGAACTTCAGCAGTTTCCAGTCCGGGTGGTTCTTGGTCAGCCAGATATCAGCCGTGGTGCCCGTAGTGACGATGGTGGTGCGCGTCGCCAGGTCATCGAGGTTTTTCACCGAGCTGCTCTGCGGCACCAGGGCCTGCACCGCGACCTTGAGGTTCGGGTTGGTGAACTCCACCGCTTCCTTGCGCTCCGGGGTCACGGTCATGTTGGCGAGGATCAGGTCGACTTTGTCGCTTTGCAGAAACGGAATACGACTCGCCGGCTCCACCGCAACGAACTCGACCTTGTTTTCATCGCCCAACAGATCCTTGGCGAATTGGCGGCCGATGTCGGTATCGAAACCGACGTAGCGCCCGGCCTCATCGACGAAACCGAACGGCGGCTTATCGGTAAAGACGCCAACGATCAATTTGTCGCGTGCCTTGATCTTGTCCAGATAGCCGGCGGGCGCGGCGCTTTCGCTGGCCACTTTCGGCTTTGGTGGTTCATCGGTTTTGCTGCAACCGGCCAGCAATGCGAGGCTCAACAGGGGCAGTAAAAAAGTGGCAGTTTTCATAGCAGTTCCAGTTCCTTTGTCGGATTCGTTTTTGGCAATGTTGCAACGAAGGAGAACTTCTCCAGGAACTGCTGCGCGCGTGCGGTTTGCGGGTTCGTAAAGAAAATCTCGGGCGGGGTCTGTTCAAGGATGCGCCCGGCATCCATGAACACGATGCGATCGGCCACCGCGCGAGCGAAGGCCATTTCATGGGTGACGATCAACAGGGTCATGCCTTCGCGGGCCAGCCCCTGAATCACTTGCAGGACTTCCTTGACCATCTCCGGATCAAGCGCGGCGGTGACCTCGTCAAAGAGCATGACCCGTGGGTTCATGCACAACGAACGGACGATGGCGATGCGTTGCTGCTGGCCGCCGGAGAGCTGGCGCGCAAAAGCATCACGCTTGTCCGACAGGCCTACGCGCTCGAGCAAGGCCTCGGCTTGCTGCTGCGCTTCGCGGCGCTGACGCTTCTGCACTTTGAGCGGACCGAGCAGCAGATTGTCGAGCACGCCCATGTGCGGGAACAGGTGATAGCTCTGGAAAACCATGCCGATCTGCTGACGCACTTCGCGCCAGTCAGTGGCCTGGTCCAGTAGCTCGCGCCCGGCAAATTTCAGGCTGCCGCTGTGCGCGCTTTCCAGACCGTTGAGGCAGCGCAGCAAGGTGCTTTTGCCGCAACCGCTGGGACCAAGGATGACGATCACTTCGCCTGATTTCACTTGCAGGTCGATGCCGTTGAGCACCTGCTGCTCGCCGTAGAATTTGTTGAAACCCTGAAACTCGATCAATGCGCTCATGCTTGCGTCCAGCGCCGCTCCAGCACGCGCGAAGCGGCCGAGAGCGGGTAGCAGATGAAAAAGAAAAACAGAAACAGCGCGCCGTAGATCAACACCGATTCGTAAGTGCGCTCGATTATTTGCTGGCCGACCTTGATCACATCGACCACACCGATCAGCACCGCCAGCGAGCTGGTCTTGATGATCCGCGTATAGACGTTGATGGTCGGCGGCGTCATGCGTTTCAGCGCTTGCGGTAGCAGCACGTAGCCGAACAGTTGCGGCGCGTTAAGGCCAATCGACAACCCCGCCTCACGCTGCCCGCGCGGCAACGAATGCAACGCGCCGCGCGCCACTTCACCGCATTCGCTGGCGCCCCACAGCGACAACACCAGCACCGCGCACCAGAAGCTCGGCAGGCTCAGCCCGAAGAAAATCGGCAGGCCGAAAAACAGCAGGTACAGCCAGACCAGCACCGGGATCGCCCGGAACAGCTCCAGATATAGGCGCAGGATCGCGTTCAGCCACATCACGTTGAGCGTGCGCAACACACCGTAAAGCACGCCGCCGACGGTGCTGATGGCGATGCTCAGGAACGAAATCGACAAGGTTTGCCCGGCGCCTTTTGCCAGTTGCGGCAACGACACCCAGAGCAGTTCAAGACCCGAACTGGCCATGCTGGAGCCTCCTTTCCAGACGGCTGAGCAGCAGCGACAGCGGCAAGAACAGCAGCACGCAGATGAGTGTTAACACGGCGAGCATTTCGTAGGTTTTGTAATAGAGCGCGATGTAGCTCTTGGTGGTGTAGAGGATTTCCGGCACCGCCACCGCCGAGACCACGGTGGTTTCCTTGAGCAGAAAAATGAAATTGGCGAACAGCGACGGCAGGCTGAGGATTCCCGCTTGCGGCAGGATCACGTAGCGCAACAACTGGCCATGAGACAGGCCGATGGAGCGCCCGGATTCCAGTTGCGCCTGCGGCACCGCATCGACGCCCGCACGCAGTACTTCGGTGAGGTAAGCACCACCGAGGAACGTCATGGTGATGATCGCGGCGGTAAAGCCGGAGACCTTGATCCCCAATGCCGGCAAGGCGAAATAGACAAAGAACAGCTGGATGAGCAGCGGTGTATTGCGCGCCAGTTCCACATACAGGCCGACCGCGCGCTGCAAGTAAGGCGTACGAAATACCAGAATCGTCGCGTTGAGCAGCGCTACCAGCAGCGAGGTGCAGATGGCGATCAAACCGACCTGCAGCGTCACGCCCACGGCTTTGAAAAACGCCGGCAGGGTGCTGAGGATAAAAGCGTAATCGAAGGTCATGAAACATCCTGTGCGCCGCTGGGTAAACGACGGTGGTGCAGTCCATGGGCAGCGGGTGACTGTCCGGCAGGAAGTGACTTTATAGGTATAAAAACAAGAATTTAAATACCGTTAAAGCATATGGATATCACCCAAAAAACTATCCTGTGGGTTTGCCGGGAAGGAATAAGAAGGCTATTTTCCTTTTCGCTGTAGGAGGGATCTTTTTTTTACGAAAGCCCTCCAAGGACGAACAGCTTTTGGCCAGACTCCCCCGGCCGAACCATCACAAGGAAGAGAACATGGCTGATTTAAAAGTGCCGCAGCGACTGGATCCACAGGACATTGTGAAGTTGTTGGTGGCGTTGCGTCGGGCGCTGAAGGCACAGGTAGCCTGAGTCACCGACAAGATCAAGAGATCGCATTCCCCCTGTAGGAGCTGCCGAAGGCTGCGATCTTTTGCTTTTTTGAGCGCAAACAAAAAACGCCGATGACCATCGCTGGCCATCGGCGTTTTTACACCTCGAAGGGGTTCACTCAAGCGTTAGATCAGAACGCCGGCAATACCGCGCCGTTGTACTTTTTCTCAATGAACGCTTTGACTTCCGGGCTGGTCAGGGCTTTGGCCAGTTTCTGGATCGCGTCGCTGTTCTTGTTGTCCTCACGGGCCACCAGGAAGTTCACGTACGGCGAATCAGCGCCTTCGATCACCAAAGCATCTTTATTCGGGTTCAAACCTGCTTCCAGCGCGTAGTTGGTGTTGATCATATCCAGATCAACTTCCTTCAGAACGCGCGGCAGCAAAGCCGATTCCAGTTCCTTGAACTTGAAGTTGTGCGGGTTCTTGGCGATGTCTTTCGGAGTCGCCAACGCGTTTTTCGGATCTTTCAATTCGATCAGGCCAGCCTTCTGCAACAGGATCAGCGCGCGGCCGCTGTTGCTGCCTTCGTTCGGGATGGCGATGGTTGCGCCGTCCGGCAGTTCGGCCAGGGTTTTGTATTTGCTCGAGTAACCACCGAACGGTTCAACGTGCACGCCTTGCACGGTCACCAGGTACTTGGATTTGTCATCCTTGTACTTGCCCTGGTTGAAGCTGTTCAGGTACGGCAGGGTCTGGAAGTAGTTGGCATCCAGACGCTTCTCGCCAACCTGCACGTTCGGCTGTACGTAGTCGGTGAAGACTTTGATTTCCAGATCCACGCCTTCTTTGGCGAGGGTCGGTTTGATCAGCTCAAGAATTTCAGCATGCGGGACCGGGGTCGCCGCGACGACCAGTTTCTCACCGGCCTGGGCCAGGGAAGCCGTCAGAGCAGCCGCCAATGCGGTAAACAACAGAACCTTTTTCATGCAGTGTCCTTATCGAAAATCACGGTCGCTCATGGCGACGGCTATTAATACGTGTGCCAGTGAAGTGCTATCTCTGGCGTGAAGCGGACAATACCGGGATTTTTTATTCCCGGACAATAACGTTTATTCAGCTCTATATTCCATTTTGTTCGCACCCGCGCGCTAGACATGTAGGAGCTGCGGCACGCTGCGATCTTTTGATTTTCAATGGTTTAAATAAAGCCAAGATCAAAAGATCGCAGCGTGCCGCAGCTCTACAGAAGGCCGGCGTTTCTCAGGAGTTGCCTGAGCGCGGCTTGGTCAGTCGAGGAGCCGGAAGCGAGGATTTGGGTGATCTGGGTTTCGATCTGCGTCAGTGGCGCTGGCAGGTTCAGGTGCTCCGGGAGAATTTCATCACCGGTGCTCACCAGCAAGGCAAAGTGAATGACGTTTTCCAGTTCGCGGGTGTTGCCTGGCCAGCTGTGTTGTTCAAGCACATGTTGCGCCGCTTCGCTGATCAACGGCACCGGCAGGCCCAGCCGCTGGCTGTAGATGCCGAGGAAATATTCGGCCAGCGACAGAATGTCGCCGATCCGCGCGCGCAAGGCTGGCAATTCCAGATGCCCTTCGCTGAGATAGTGGTAGAGCCGCTCGTGGAATTTACCAGCGTCCACCGCTTGCGCCAGGTCGATGCTGGTCGCCGCGACCAGGCGCACATCCACCGGGCTCGGTTGATGCGCGCCGACACGAGTGACCTCGTGGTTCTCCAGAGCAGAGAGCAATTTGATCTGGATCGGCAGCGGCAAGTCGCCGATTTCATCGAGGTACAGGGTGCCGCCATTGGCCGAACCGAACCATCCCGCGCGACTGCTGGCCGAGCCGGTGTAGCTGCCGGCGGCGTAGCCGAACAGCTCGGCATCGGCGTAAGTCGGGCTGATCGCGCCGCAATTGACCGAGACGAACAGACCGCTGCGATCACTGGCGCGGTGGATGTGCCGGGCGAGCAGTTCCTTACCGGTACCGGTTTCGCCACGGATCAGCACTGATATTGATCGTGGCGCTAACTGCTCAAGCTCTTCACGCAACTGACGCGAGCGCGGATCGACGAACACCAGCGCTTTGGCGCGGATGCTTAAGGGGCTTTTTTCCGCATCGGGAAAGGTCAGCAGCGGCTGACCGAAAGTTTCAAAACTCATGGCAGACTCCCGCCCACAACCGCCGGCAGACGGGGGCGTTTAAAGAAATAAAAGAATCAGGCGCGACGTCGGGCGTGGTGTTCCATACGGTTTTGCAGGCGATAGAGGTAGGCAAAACCCTGCTCCCAACGCTGATGCCCGGACTTCACATTGATATGCCCGGCACCGGCAAGAATCCCCGCCTCGGCACCCCAGTTGCGTGCCAGCTCCAGAGCTCGCGGCGCACTGACGGCGGCGTCGTTGTCGGAGCTGACGACCTGGCTCGGGAACGGCAGCAGATCGCTGGGAATCGGCGCAAAATTGCGCAGCGCCGGCGCGCACGCGGGGCGCTCGACATCCGCAGGCGCAACCAGCAAGGCACCGCGCACCTGACGCAGGTAGTGCACGGGGGCAGTCGCCGCCCAATGAGCCACGGTGATGCAACCAAGGCTGTGCGCGATGAGGATCACCGGCGTGCTGTCGGCAGCAATCGCCTCAGCCAGTGCGGCGACCCAGTCCTCACGGCGCGGGGTCAGCCAATCGGCCTGCTCCACCCGCGCGCTGTTTGGCAGGCTGTTCTGCCAGTGGGTTTGCCAATGATCTTCTGGCGATCCTTGCCAGCCCGGCACAATCAGGTAGCGAATTGATTCGTTGCGCATGGGGGAGCACTCCTGCGTGTCTGTTCCTGATCGAGTATAGGGATGGGATTTATATTCTTTAAGGAATAAGAAGCTATTTATTAAGACTCAAAAAGAATATGAAGTGTTCTGTGTAGGAGCTGCCGCAGGCTGCGATCCCTTGATATTGATCTTTAAAGCAGAATCCAAAGATCGCAGCCTTCGGCAGCTCCTACAGGGGATTGGGTGCTGGATAAAATCGGGCATAAAAAAAGGGCCGCACCCTGCCAAGGAGACGGCCCCGGAAAATCGTAAATGCTGTTAACGCGTAGCCAGATCACCGCGCTTTAGATATATCTCAGCGGAAATGGCAGGAGCGTCATGATGTGTCCCTCGTGTAAACATTTCGCGCGAATTTGGTTTCGGTTTGATGAATTTTGAAATCGACGAGCACGCTGACCCAGCCGACCTAGACTACATCAGCCTGCTTGACCGCCACGTGCACCCGCAAGTACCGCGGGCGAACACGCAGAAGCTGACTACACTAAAAATTGCGCTATGGATTCATCGATGAGGAACGCGAGAAATTCTGGCGTTTGCATTTTTCGTACATCACACCGCACTGCTGGAACTAGCAACTGTACTTATTTCATACCACACCTTGTACAGTACGAAATCGATTCTCGATGCCGTCCGCTTGGCGCCCTTTGAGGCCAGCAAACACTCCGTATTCACCAGCCGCGCCACAGCAGCGTTATCACCTGGGAAGTGATCTGGGGAGATTCATGGTCTGGCTGCGGCAGTATGGTGAGTAACGAGGGCGGGGATTTTGAGTGCTTCGCCATTTCGGCCGGATTGAAGTTGCCTGAGCTATAGCTATCGCTGGCAAGCCAGCTCCCAAAGGGGGCGATGTAGTTCAAAAATTTCATGAACCACACAAAAACCTGTGGGAGCTGGCTTGCCAGCGAAGAGGCCCTTGAATTCAGCGGTCAGGCCCGGGCTGTACGCACTTCTTCACTCACCACTTCATCCCGCCGCACAAACCGGTTCGCCCGCCCGAACGTGCCAAAATCATTAAACCGCACGCCCATCTCCCGCATCACCTTATGCGCCACCGGCACGGTCATCTGGCGAATGTAAAACGGCTCCTTCACCACAAAATGATGAATGCCGTGGCTGCTGCCGAAGTTGAAGCAGAACGCCTGCAACGGCCACAGCCACCAAGGGTTCAACACCTGACATTGCTGCATCACATTGCCCGGCTCGACATCCCCGTAGTAATGCATGTTCGAACTGATGAAATGCAGGCAGAACGTGCGCAACACGTTCGGGCCAATGATCACCACGGCAGCGATATCGATCACCTGCATCACCGAAAGTGTGGTCGTCGACCACTCAATCGACGCGCCCGACAGATAGGCGATGCCATTGGCCGCATGAAAGCCGAGAAACACATACCACGCCCCCCAATGCAGCAGCGCCAGCGGCGCGTAAACCTTGAAAACCCGTTTCAGAATGCTCCACTTATGCGCCCAGGTCGGCGCCCGCAACAAGCGGATGAAGGCCGACATCATGTTGTCGCCGACCATCAGCAGACGCGCAAAACCCCACGGTTCGCCGTTGGTGATTGCGCGTTCTTCCATGTCGGTTTCAGTGCCCGAAACCTTGTGGTGATTGAGGTGCAGATGCCGGCGAATCCACGGATTGATCGTGCTCGGCCGTGCCAGCCAAACCAGGCCCATCATCAGGTTGTGCGGCACGCGTTGTTTGCGGAAATACATGCTGTGGATCAGGTCGTGCTCCAGCTCATGGGTCAACGACGCGAAAAACGCGTTGAGCAGCAGGCACACCCACCAGGCCATATGGCCAGTGATGTACAGCGCCGCCGAACCGATCATCCCGGCCAAGGCAAAGGTCAGAATTCCCGCACCCAGCGCATCCTGATGCTTGAGAATCGGGTAGCGCTCACGCAATTCCATGCCTTTGGCCAGCACCACTTGGCGAATATGCGCTGATCGCTGCGCCGCATTGTGTCGCTGGGGGCTTGCAGAAGTACCGTCCATGCTTCCATCCTCGGGTTTAAGATGTGCGTATCTTGCGTTGTGATGTATGCAATGACGGTAGCCGAGAACGCCAACCTGTTGACCGGAAGCGCCAATCAGCATGAAGGAACCGACCTCCCTCGCCAGTTGGACCCGTGCCCTGCGCAAGCAACTCGACGCGCTGGGGCTGGACAGTACTGACCTGTGCCAACAGGCCGGGCTCGATCCACAACTGATGGAAGACCCCAACGCCCGCTATCCCCTGTCCGCCACCACGCGCCTGTGGCAGCTAGCCGTGCAGGCCAGCGGCGATCCGGCGATTGGTCTGCGTGTGTCGCGGTTCGTCAGCCCGACCACGTTCCATGCGCTGGGTTACGCGCTGGTGGCCAGTGGCAGTTTGCGCGAAGTGTTCGAGCGTATCGTGCGCTATCACCCGGTGGTCAGCGATGCACTTGAGCTGGACCTGAGCCGCAGCGAGGACCGCTATCTGTTCCGTCTGAAAATTCCCGCAGGCAATCCAGCGCCAGCCTTCGAAGCCATCGACGCCTTCGCCGCGATCTACGTGCGCACCTGCCGCAATCGCCTCGGCCGTGATTACGCACCGCTGGCCGTTTACCTGCGGCGCCCGGAACCGCTCGATGTTCATCAATGGCACAAAGTCTTCCGCGCCCCGGTGCATTTCGCCTCGGTCGAAGATCGTCTGGAGTTCGCCCTCAACGACTTCGACAGCCATCTCGACGACGCCAACCCCGAACTGGCGGAACACAACGAGGCCGTGCTCAAGCGCACCATGGCTCAGCTCAAACCGCTGACCTGGGAACGCAAAGTTCGCGACGCCATTGAGGAGCAACTACCGGAAGGCGAGCCCAGCGCCGAACGCATCGCCCAGGCTTTACATTTGAGTTTGCGCAGCCTGCAACGGCACTTGGCTGATGAAGGCTGCCGCTTCGACACGCTGCTCAACGAAAGCCGCGAAAACCTCGCGCTGCTGCACCTGCGTGATCCGCAGTGCTCATTGAGTGAAGTCAGTTATCTACTGGGATTTGCCGACACCAGCAGCTTCAGCCGCGCGTTCAAACGCTGGACGGGGCTGACACCAGGGCAGTTTCGGGATCAGTTGCGTTGATCCGGCGTTAATCGCCCTAGCCCTTGATCAGACTGCGCTCCATGCCTGATTTCCACTGTTCGATCATCGCCGCCCCCACTTCAGCGAATGGCTGATGAGTTCGCATGTGGTCAGCCATTTCGTCCATTGCCAACTGCATGCCCTGAACCACCTGTTGCAGCAGCTCGTTGCAGCGTCCTTCTGTAAGGTTGCACGCCGTGCGACCAAAACGCATAAGCACCTTGTTTTTAGGCCAGGCTTTTGATCCCCCCAGCAGCAAGGCCAAGCTGTCATTCTTGATGTATACCGATGTAGTGATGATGTCGTACGCCGGGGCGAGCCGGATTGAAGCCTGCGCGCCGCAATTGTCATACAGCACACCGAAGTTTTTCAGGTGCGCATCGCCATTTTTCAGCCCCGCCGACAACGCCACTATCTTGAAAAAAGCTTCCAGTGCCTGGCTCAACAGCGCCGGCGAAACATAGGCCTTGATCTGCCGGGCAGCGCCTTCGTAAGAACCATCGTACTTGGCTTTCGAAGCCCAGCCGTTGAGCACGCAGAAATCTTCAAAACCCAGATAGCCACGATCACTCAGGTCAAAACGCTCCACCACCAAAAATTTGCCCCGCTCACTCAGTTCAAATTTTGGCACTTCAAGCCCGCTCAGCGCTGCAGCGCGCATACAGAAATACTCGTTGGTTGCCAGTTCAGGAAACTCTTCGGGGCGGAAGGCTTTGACCAGATGCGTGGAGCCCCGGTGAGTCAGCCGATCAACAGCGGCTGCGCTGTCGCGAACCAGGACTTTAGGCTGCACGCCTGAGACGCCAGAATATTGGCCGTACGTTTGCAACAAGTCCTCGAACAAACCTTGCGCACCGTCGTGCACCAGAAGATCTGCCAGCGCAGTTTCAGGCTGACGATCTACTGTCGACTTACTGGAAATCGCTAGCCGTCCAAGCTGATGCGGCCCCACGATCGCGAGCAAGGAAAAATCGTCGAAGCCACGAACCGCTTTGCTGAAGCGCCGGACCAGTTCATCGCGCAGCGCCCCTTCCGGCAGATTCATCTCGAAAACAGGATGAATGCCGCGCTCCCAGCCGTAGCTTTCCAGACGGGTCGGCATGGTCAGCGAAACTGCATTTTGATCGGTGATGTCCTCGCGATAGCTGAACACGCTATCCATGCCGGCCTGCCCCCTACCGAGCGTCCCGACTGACCTATCGGCAACGGTAATTTGTAATCGATCTGTCGAATCAGTCATGGAAATTTACCCTTTGCAACGAGTCGAGCGTGGGGCGCTGCGCTTGCAGAGGTACCGCCTTCAGCTCATAGCCGAAACCATTGAGGATCGCCTCGACCTTGCGTAGACCGATTTCAGAGACCGTATTGTTTTCAATCCCCGAGATCGTAGAGCGGCTCATTCCATACCGTTGCGCCAGCGCCTGCTGCGAGAGCTTGTGTGATTTACGCAGGGTTCTAATTAATTCGCCAAGCTCTTCCATTGTTTATTCCTGCATTATTTACGATGCAATAAAGCTAAATAGGCATTATATGCATCGCATTCAATGCATATTCAGAAAGAGTTTAGCTTAGATGAGACGTTATGGGCGGAGGGCTTATCGGCTGCTGACAAACCCGAGCTCAAATACAGTACCCGACGAATCACTGCTTACCCGCACCTGCCCACCATGCAATTGCATGATCGACTGCACGATCGCCAGACCTAACCCGCCGGAATCACCCGGTTCAGCGCGGGCCGGGTCGACGCGGTAGAAGCGGTCGAACAGTTTGCCCAAATGTTCAGGCGCGATGGCCGGGCCGTAGTTGTTCACCTGCAACCAGCACATGCCCGGCTCATCGCGCTGGCGCAAGCTGATGACCGAGCCGACGTCAGCGTGGCGCACCGCGTTGGCCAACAGGTTGCCGAGGGCGCGTTGCAGCAGTTGCTGGTCGGCAAACAATTGCCCACTGAAGGTGTTTCTCAAGTGAATCCCACGATCGTCGGCCAAGGCTTCGAAGTAATCACACAGCTCATCGCCGATGTCAGCCAGATCCAGCGTGCGCAAATCGAGCGCACGCTCCGCCTGTTCGGCACGGGCGAGGAACATCAGATTTTCCGCCATGCGTTTGAGCCGCTCGAACTCCTCCATATTCGAGGCCAGTACTTCCTGATACTCCGCCGTGCTGCGCGGGTGGTTCAGCGCCTGGCCATTGCTGGCGAGCAAGGTGTGCAGCGGCGTGCGGATTTCGTGAGCGAGGTCGGCGGAGAACTGCGACAGGCGCTGGAAGCTGTCCTCCAGCCGCGCGAGCATGCCGTTCAGCGCGTTTACCGGCTCAAGCAGTTCCGCAGGCGTGCCGGCGGCAGGCAAGCGCTGATCGAGACTGCGCAGGTCAATGCCGCGCATTGCTTCGCTCAATTGTCGTAACGGTTTGAGGCCACGGCGCAGCAGCACCAGCCCCAACGCAAACGCCAGCAATGCACCCAGTCCAATCGCGACGTACAGCCGCATCCGGTAACTGGCGAGCATCTGCTCGCGTTCGTTTAACACTTTGCCGGCAATCACGGTCAGGGATTCGCCGTTCGGCCCCTGAGCTTCGCCGGACAGCAGCGCCACTTCGGCACCGTCGGGCGCCTGCCAGGTCATCACGTCGCGACGTTGCGGCGGCTGATCGCGCGCGATTGAGTTCAGCGCTGGAAGCGTTCGCTGGCGCGGGTTGATCGCAATCACATTTGATCCATCAGTGCGGCGCACCAGCAGCAAACTGTCGAGATTGCCGAGCATGTTCTGATACAGCCGCGGCCGCGCCTGCAAGGCGTCGAGGCTGTCGCTGTCGGCGAGCAAGGCGCGCACCTGTTCCAGTCGGCCTAGCAATGCCAAGTCATCGCGGTAGGCGATTTCTGCGGCGAGCGAGCGGTAGAGAAACACGCCAATTGCGCCCAGTACCAAAGCGCAGACCATCGCGAATGCCAGCGCCAGGCGCCAGGCAATCGACCTAGAGCGCATCGTCGGGCGCTTCCAGTTGATACCCGACGCCGCGCACGGTGTGAATCAGTTTCGGCATGAACGGGTCATCGACTTTCGAGCGCAAGCGTCGTACCGCGACTTCAACCATGTTGGTGTCGCTGTCGAAATTCAGGTTCCACACCTGCGAGGCGATCAGAGTGCGCGACAACACTTCGCCCTGGCGGCTGGCGAGCAATTGCAGCAACGCGAATTCCTTGTTGGTCAGGGCGATGCGCTGGCCGCCGCGGCTGACACGACGGCGTAATACGTCGATCTCCAGATCGGCAATGCTGTACGACTCGGCCTCGCGCATTGGCCCGCGACGCAACAGGGTGCGTACGCGCGCGAGCAGTTCGGCGAAGGCGAAGGGTTTGAGCAAGTAGTCATCGGCGCCGAGTTCGAGACCACGCACGCGATCTTCAATGGCGTCCTTGGCGGTGAGGAACAGCACTGGGGTGGCGCCGCGCTGACGGATCAGTTGCAACAATTGCCAGCCATTGAGGCCCGGCAGCATCACGTCGAGGATGATCAGGTCATATTCCTGCTGCTCGATGAAATAGCGCCCATCAAGGCCATTGAGCGCCACGTCCACGGCAAAACCCGACTCGCCCAGGCCTTTGGCGAGGAAATTCGCGGTTTTGGCTTCATCTTCTACGACCAGCAAACGCATGGCACACCTCGATTGTTCAGACGCACAGGCTAGGCGTCTTCGGCAACGTTGCCTATTACAAACTTGTAATCCGACTGACGAGGTTCTGACGAAGTGCGGCGGCTAAGGTGGCGACATTCAACCCGGAGCCTGTCCATGACCTTCAAATACCTCGTTGCGAGCCTGGCCCTTGGCGTCAGCGCCAGCGCTTTCGCTGCTGCTGAACTGCCGCGCCACGCTGACCTCGATCTGAAAACTGCGCGCCTGCTGGCCGACGCGGCGATGAGTAATTGCACCGGCACGGTGTCGGTGCTCGACCGGGGCGGCAACTTGCTGGTGACCCTGCGTGGCGATGGTGTCGGGCCACATAACACCGTCGCCAGCCAACGCAAAGCGTATACGGCGTTATCGACGAAAACCCCAACGCGCCTGTTCGCCGAGCGCGCCCGCAGCAATCCGGAAACCGCCAACCTCAACACCCTCGACGAATTGCTGTTGCTCGGCGGCGGCATTCCGCTATTCGCCGCTAATGAATTGGTCGGCGCCATGGGCGTGGCCGGTTCCGGCGGTGGCGAGCAAGACGAAACCTGTGCGACCCGGGCCGCCGACAAGGCCGGTCTGTCCATCACCCGTTCCCAATAAGGAGATTCATCATGACCACCCTGCGCATGACCTTCGCCGCCCTCGGCCTGAGTGCGTTTTCAAGCCTGGCGCTGGCCGCCGGCAACCCGCTGAGCGTGCACGTGCTCAACCTGGAAAACGGCCTGCCGTCGCCCGGCATCAACGTGACGCTGGAGAAACACGTCGGTCAGAACTGGCAGCCGCTGGCCCAAGGCACCACCAATGAGCAAGGGCGCATTGCCGAACTGTTCCCGGCCAAACAGCCTTTTGAAGCGGGCGAATACCGGGTGGTGTTCAAGACCGGCGAGTATTTCAAGAAGGTGAAACACGACACGTTCTTTCCGGAAATCCCGGTGATCTTTGAAGTGAAGCAGACCGATCAGCATTACCACATCCCGCTGCTGCTGAGCCCGTACGGCTTCTCGACCTATCGCGGTTCTTAAGCATTACACACAACAACTGTAGGAGTGAGCCTGCTCGCGATAGCGGTTTATCAGTCACGCATTTGTTAACTGACAGATTGTTATCGCGAGCAGGCTCACTCCTACATTGGATCTGCGTGAACTCATTGGAGCATGGCCAGCGCTCGCAACCGTACGGCATCAAGGATCTCGATCTCGCCATACCCCAAGCCAATAATCCCCTGCCCCTGCAAGTCCTTGAGGATCTGATTGGTGGTCTGCCGCGACAGCGACAGCATCGAGGCCAACTGCTCCTGCGGCAGTTGCAGCACCCGGCGGGGCGCGTCGATTTCGCCATAGCCTTCGGCGATCATCAGCAAGCGATGAGCCAGCCGCGCCGGAGCCGGCAGCAGGCTGAGCTGTTCGAGATTGATGAAAGTCAGGCGCAACTTGTGGCTCATCAACAGCGCCAGATGCCGCCAGTACACCGGCTGTTCGTCGAGCAGTTTGAGCAGTGTCGCTTGCGGGATATTCAACAGCGTGCACGGCCCGACCGCATAGGCGTCATGGGTACGCGGCTGTCCGTCGAACAGGCAGATTTCCCCAAACCAGTGCGGCGCTTCCACCAGACTCAATAACGCTTCCTTGCCCTGCTCGCTCACCGCGCCGATGCGCACAGCGCCATCGAGTACCGCGTAAAGACCGCAGGGCGGATCGCCACGCTGAAACAAGCGCTGCCCCGCCGTCAGCCGCCGCTCCCGCGCAGCCGCCAGCAGACTATCCTGAAAGGACGCAGGTAAATGACTGAACCACTGCCCGGTCATCAGTTGTGAACGCTTATCCATCAATACTCCTAACTGTCGCCTGCCTGACAGAATAAGCGCCGATCCCGGCGCATGCTGCGATCACCCTACAGGAGGAACAACAATGAAAAGCCTCGTCGATCATTTGAGCCAATACGCCGCTTACCACCGCGACCCACGCAACATTGCCAGCCACTTTATCGGTATTCCACTGATTGTGGTGGCGGTCGCGGTTTTGTTGTCGCGTCCGGAATGGTCGCTGGGCGGGTTGTGGATATCTCCAGCCGTCCTGGTTGCGCTGGCCTCGGCGTGGTTTTACCTACGCCTGGAGTTGCAACTCGGCGTACTGATGACAGTGCTGATGGGGCTTTCCGTCTGGGCCGGACATGTCCTGGCGCAACAGAGCACCATGGTCTGGCTGAGCAGCGGTCTGGCGATGTTTGTGATTGGCTGGGTGATCCAGTTTGTCGGCCATCACTACGAGGGGCGCAAACCGGCGTTTGTCGATGACGTCAGCGGGCTGATTGTCGGGCCGTTGTTCGTGGTGGCGGAGCTGGCGTTCATGCTTGGGATGCGGCATGAGTTGAAAGAGCAGATCGAGGCGCGGGCGGGGGTGGTGCGGGTTAATCCGAACAGCAAAGCGGCGGTTTAGGCCGCTTTAAAAGATCGCAGCCTGCGGCAGCTCCTACAGAATTTCGGTTGATGCCGAACCCCTGTAGGAGCTGCCGCAGGCAGCGATCTTTTGATCTTAAAGGCTGGCGACTTTCTGCCAGACCTTGGGTTTGAAGAACAACGTCTCACCTTTGGCCAAGCCAATCAGGCTGTCGTGATCCTTCACCACTTCGGCTTCGATCAAATCAGTCTGCCCCTCAACCTTCAACGTCACTCGCGTGGTCGCGCCCAGCGGCCGGATATCGCGCACCTCAGCGGGATGGTGATCTTCCAGCTCATGCTTCGACAACGACACTTCGTGCGGACGGAACAGCACGTGATTGTCATCGCTCAACAGCAAGCGGTTCGAGTCGCCGAGGAAGTGATAAACGAAATCACTGGCCGGGTTTTCGTAGACGTCACCCGGTGAGCCGATCTGCTCGATCACACCCTTGTTCATCACCACGATACGGTCAGCGACTTCCATCGCTTCTTCCTGGTCGTGGGTCACAAACACCGAGGTCAGGTTGATGTCTTCGTGCAGGCGAGCCAGCCAGCGGCGCAGCTCTTTACGCACCTTGGCGTCGAGGGCGCCGAACGGTTCGTCGAGCAGCAGCACTTTCGGCTCAACCGCCAAGGCACGGGCCAGGGCGATACGTTGGCGCTGGCCACCGGACAGTTGCTCCGGGTAGCGATCCGACAGCCAGTCCAGTTGCACCATGTTCAACAACTCATGAACCTTGGTCGCGATCTGGCTTTCGCTCGGGCGCTGGTTTTTCGGCTTCATGCGCAGGCCGAAGGCGACGTTGTCGAACACGGTCATGTGGCGGAACAGCGCGTAGTGCTGGAACACAAAACCGACGTTGCGATCACGCACGTCGTGGCCGGATACGTCTTCACCGTGGAACACGATGTTGCCCTGATCCGGGGTTTCCAGACCGGCAATAATGCGCAGCAAGGTGGTCTTGCCGCAGCCGGACGGGCCGAGCAGCGCCACCAGCTCACCGCTGTGGATATCCAGGCTGATGTTGTCCAGCGCCTTGAACGCGTTGAAATTCTTGCTGACGTTACGCACTTCGATCGACATGAATTATTCCTCCGCGGCGCTGGCGCGCAGGCGGTTGATACGGTTTTCGCTCCACTGCTTGAGCAGCAGGATGAAGAGCGCCAGGATCAGCAACAGGCTCGCCACGGCGAACGCGGCCACGTGGTTGTATTCGTTGTAGAGGATCTCGACGTGCAACGGCAAGGTGTTGGTCACCCCGCGAATGTGCCCGGATACCACCGACACCGCACCGAACTCCCCCATGGCCCGCGCGGTACACAGCACCACGCCATAAATCAGGCCCCACTTGATGTTGGGCACGGTGACATGCCAGAACATCTGCCAGCCGTTAGCGCCGAGCAGACGCGCGGCTTCCTCTTCCTGAGTGCCTTGTTCCTGCATCAGCGGGATCAGCTCGCGAGCCACGAATGGCACGGTGACGAAAATCGTCGCTAACACAATGCCCGGCAGGGCGAAGACGATCTGGATGTCGTGATCCTGCAGCCACGGCCCGAAGAAGCCCTGGGCGCCGAACATCAGTACGTAGACCAGACCGGCGATCACCGGCGACACCGAGAACGGCAGGTCGATCAGCGTCACCAGCATGCTCTTGCCGCGGAACGAGTACTTGCTCACGCACCATGCGGCGCTGACGCCGAACACAAGATTGAGCGGCACCGAAATCAGCACGGCGAACACGGTGAGCTTCAGTGCCGAGAGTGCATCCGGTTCAAAGATCGCGGTGAAGAATGCGCCAAGGCCGTTCTTCAAACCCTGCGACACCACGATGAACAACGGCAGCAACAGAAACAGGAAAAAGATCAGCCAGCCAAGGCCAATCAGGATTCTGCGCGACGTGGCACTGCCACGGCGTGCAGCGTTGGCCGAGGAAGCGGCCGCAATAGACGATTGGGACATGTTCGCGCCTCCTTATGGGGTTTCGATGCGCCGCTGCAGCAAGTTGATCAGCAGCAACAGGACAAAGGAAACCACCAGCATCAGCACGCCGATGGCAGTGGCGCCGGTGTAATCGTATTGGTCGAGTTTGACCATGATCAGCAGCGGCAGGATCTCGGTTTTCATCGGCATGTTGCCGGCGATGAAAATCACCGAACCGTACTCGCCGACACCGCGAGCAAAAGCCAGGGCAAACCCGGTCAGCCAGGCGGGCAGCAATGCCGGCACCAGGATGTGACGGAACACCTGCCATGGTTTCGCGCCAAGGCACGCTGCGGCTTCTTCGACTTCACGGGGAATGTCGGCCAGCACCGGTTGCACCGTACGCACCACGAACGGCAGCGTCACAAAGGTCAGCGCGAGGGTGATACCCAGCGGGGTGTAGGCGATTTTGAAACCGAGATCGGCGGCGAACTGGCCGACCAGGCCGGCCGGCGCGTACAGCGCGGTCAGCGCGATACCAGCGACGGCTGTTGGCAAGGCGAACGGCAGATCGATCATCGCGTCGATGATCTTGCGCCCGGGGAAGGTGTAGCGCACCAGCACCCACGCCAGCAATGTGCCGATGATGCCGTTGATGATCGCAGCGCACAGCGCGGTGCCGAAACTCAGCTTCAAGGCTGCCAGCACGCGTGGGGCGGAGATGATCGTCCAGAACTGTTCCCAAGTGAGCTGCGAGGCGTGGACGAACATCGCCGCCAGCGGGATAAGCACAATCAGACTGAGGTACACCAAGGTGTAACCCAGCGTCAGCCCGAAGCCGGGTATGACGGGGGAGATACGACGCGACATAAAAGTCCCTGGTTAAAAACGCATCAATGTGGGAGCGAACCCTGTGGTGAGGGGATTTATCCCCGATGGGCAGCGAAGCTGCCCCAAAACCAGAAAATGCGGTGTTTCAAATACACCGCATACCAGGGTTTTGCGACTGCTTCGCAGCCGGTCGGGGATAAATCCCCTCACCACAAAAGCTCGCCCCCACATGTCATGTGCCCAAACATCAGGCTGGTTAGAGTGAGATTACTGCGCCTGATAAATCTGGTCGAACACGCCACCGTCATTGAAGAATTTCGGCTGCGCGGATTTCCAGCCGCCGAAGTCCTTGTCGATGGTCACCAGCTCCAGTTTCGGGAACTGCTGGGCGTACTTGGCGGCCACGTCCTTGTCACGTGGACGATAGAAGTTCTTCGCGGCGATTTCCTGACCGGCCGGGCTGTACAGGTGCTTCAGATACGCTTCGGCGATCTGCTCGTTGCCCTTCTTCTCGGCGTTCTTGTCGACCACGGCCACCGGTGGTTCAGCGAGGATCGACAGCGAAGGCACGACGATGTCGAACTTGTCGGCGCCGCCGTCTTCTTTCAGCGCCAGGAACGCTTCGTTTTCCCAGGCCAGCAACACGTCACCCTGACCGTTGTTGACGAAAGTGATGGTCGAACCGCGAGCACCGGTGTCGAGAATCGGCACGTGCTTGAACAGGGTCTGTACGTATTCCTTGGCTTTGCCTTCGTCACCGCCGTTGGCTTTCAGGCCATAGGCCCACGCGGCGAGGAAGTTCCAGCGCGCACCGCCGGAGGTTTTCGGGTTCGGGGTGATCACCGAGACGTCGTTCTTGACCAGATCGCCCCAGTCCTTGATGCCTTTCGGGTTGCCCTTGCGCACCAGGAACACGATGGTCGAGGTATACGGCGTGCTCGCTTCCGGCAGACGCTTCTGCCAGTCGGCTGGCAGGGTCTTGCCGAGTTTGGCGATTTCGTCGATGTCGCCGGCCAGCGCCAGGGTCACGACGTCGGCACGCAAGCCGTCGATCACTGCGCGGCCTTGCTTGCCCGAACCACCGTGGGATTGCTGGATTTTCACGGTGTCGCCAGCGTGATCTTTCTGCCAGAACTTGATGAACTCAGCGTTATAGTCCTGATACAGCTCGCGCGTCGGGTCGTACGACACGTTGAGCAGTTCGTAATCCTTGGCAAACGCGGAACCGGCAAACACAGCGCTGGCCAGGGCGGCCAAAGCGTAACGGCGAATCGACGACATGGTGAAAGCTCCTGGAATTCTGGTGGTGGCTTTTTCTTATGTACTGCTGGAATCAGGTTGCCCATGGATAAAAGATCGCAGCCTTCGGCAGCTCCTACACACAGCCCCCTGTAGGAGCTGCCGCAGGCTGCGATCTTTTAGCCAGGTTGTTTACCGGGCTGCTGCAAACGGAATTTCTCTTTGCGTTCGATCTGCACGACTTGAGCGTTGTGCACAGTGATCTCCACCGCGCCAAACCGCAGATCGCGCAGGGCGCTCTGGATTTCACGCAAGATGGTGCTTTCGTCCTGACCGTCAACGCTGCGAAGGGATGCGCTCATGGTGCTGCTCCTTTGAATGGGATAGGCCTGGCAGTGGGCGGCACTGCGTTCGGCATGGGAGCAATATAAGAGAGGCGCAGATATTCTTAAAAAGACTATTTAAGAATGTTTATATAACCAGAAAACATTATGTGGCGGGGCAAGGGGTTGCGCGTTGGCGGAGCAAAAGATCGCAGCCTTCGGCAGCTCCTACATGGATCGTGTAGGAGCTGCCGCAGACTGCGATCTTTTGATCTTTTAACCAATCACCGGTTTTCTCGCCCAATCTATCTCCTGTGCCGGCACCGGCCGCCCAAACCAATATCCCTGCCCCAGATCACATTCCTGCTCCAGCAAAAACGCCGCTTGCTCAACCTGCTCGATCCCTTCGGCATGCACCTGCATGCCCATACTCTGCGCCAGCGCGATGATCACCCGGACAATCGCCGCGTCATCCTCGTCCCACGGCAAACCGGCAACAAATCCCTGATCAATCTTGAGCTTTTGCACCGGCAAGCGCTTGAGCCGCAGCAACGACGAATAGCCGGTGCCGAAATCATCGATGGCCAGACGAATACCCAATTCACGCAAGCGATGCATCTGCTCCAGCGCCACCTCCGGATCGTCCATCACCGCGCTTTCGGTCACTTCCAGTTCCAGATACGCCGGATCCAGCCCGGTCTCGCGCAGCACCTGCGCCACCTGCTGATACAGCTCACGCCGGGCAAACAACCGCGACGACACGTTCACAGCCACAAACGCCAATACCACCCCGGCCTGCTGCCACTGGCACATCTGCTGGCAAGCCTGCTGCATCACCCAGGCATCGATCTCGGCGATTAACCCGGTGCGCTCGGCGATCGGGATGAATTCTGCCGGCGACACCAGTCCGCGCTGCGGATGCTGCCAGCGCACCAAGGCTTCAACGCCGATCAGGCGACTGGTTTTAAGGTCATGCACCGGTTGGTAATAGACCCGCAACTCCTGTTGCTCCAGCGCACGGCGCAGTTCGAAGGCGATTTCGACCCGTTTCTGGGCGTGAGCGGTGAGCTCTTCGGTGTACAAGGCATAACCGTTGCGCCCGCTACTCTTGGCCTTGAACAGCGCCGCATCGGCATTGCGCAACAGCTGGCCGGCGCTGAGCGCATCGCTGGGGAACAGGCTTATGCCGACACTGGCGTTGATGAACAACTCATCGCCGTCGATGCCGACCGGCTCCTTCAGTGCATCGAGAATGCGCTGGGCGCACGCCGCCGCCTGGCCGGGCTGTGGACAACTTTCTGCCAATACCGCGAATTCATCACCACCAAGCCGCGCCACGGTGACGCCGGGCCCAAACAGCTCCCGCAAACGGGTCGCCACCGCTTTGAGCAAACGATCGCCAACGTTGTGCCCGAGGCTGTCGTTGATCATCTTGAAGTGATCCAGATCGAGCAACAGCAGCGCACAGCCGCGCTTATGGACCTGCGCCGATGCCAGGGCCTGTTCGGTACGATCGCTGAATAACAGACGGTTGGGCAGATCGGTCAGCGGATCGTGGTGGGCAAGGTGCTGAAGCTCATGCTCGGAATGCTTGATCGCACTGATATCGGAAAACACCGCCACGTAATGACTGATCCGCCCCTGATCATCATGAATGACGCGGATGGTTTGCCATTGGGGATAAATCTCCCCGCTTTTGCGGCGGTTCCAGATCTCGCCGCTCCACTCGCCTTGCGATTCGAGCGTGGCGAACATCGCCTGATAGAAGCCCGGCGGATGATGGCCGGACTTGAACAGACTGGGTTGTTGGCCGAGCACTTCTTCGCGCAGATAACCGGTGATCTCGATAAACGCACGATTGACGTGCACGATCAGCCCTTGATGGCTGGTGACCAAAACGCCTTCGCGGGTGCAATCGAACACGGCCGCTGCCTGCCGCAAGCGCTCCCGGTCAGCGTGACGTTCACGCAACCTCGCACCGATCCCTAGAAACTCATACAACCGCGCCCGCGCCAGAAAAATCAGCCCGGCACTGACCGCCGCGAAGACATAACCGTTGATCAGTTGCCATCGTGCGAGTTGGACCGGGTTATCGAAGAAATTGTTTAATAAATAGCCAGTACCTTGCAGCCAGACCGCCGCGAGTACGAGATAGAGCAGCGCTGCACGCAAGGCATCGCGATAAGTGTCAGGCATTAGGCCATCCATGTCCCTACAAAAAAGTGGGATTATAGGTCAGGAAACATCCAGCTAACTCTTATCTGAAAGCGTGACTGGTTTTATCTGTGTGCTTAGTGATAATGCATCGGCTGTTTTTATCTTTATCGAGGGCCCTATAGCCTATGTGGTACGAAGGTTTTCTTGGCTTGTCGGCCTGGTCTCTGGTCGCGGTCACCTTGCTGATGACCCACGTGACGATTGTCGGCGTCACGGTCTATCTGCACCGCTACTCGGCCCATCGCTCCCTGGAGCTGAATGCCGGCCTGAAGCACTTTTTCCGTTTCTGGCTGTGGCTGACCACGGCGCAGAACACCCGCGAGTGGACCGCCATCCACCGTAAGCACCACGCCAAATGCGAAACCGAAGATGACCCGCACAGCCCGGTCATCAAGGGTTTGTCCACGGTACTGCGTACCGGCGCCGAGCTGTACCGCGCCGAAGCCCAGAACCCGGAAACCCTGCGCATCTACGGCAAGAACTGCCCCGAAGACTGGATCGAGCGCAACGTCTACAGCCGTTACCCGCTGTTGGGCGTGGCAATCATGGGCGTCATCGACCTGCTGCTGTTCGGCACCATCGGCATCACCATCTGGGCGATCCAGATGATGTGGATCCCGGTGTGGGCCGCCGGCGTCATCAACGGTCTGGGCCATGCGGTCGGTTATCGCAACTTCGAATGCCGCGACGCGGCAACCAATCTGGTGCCTTGGGGCATCCTGATCGGCGGCGAAGAACTGCATAACAACCATCACACCTACCCTAACTCGGCCAAGCTGTCGGTGAAGAAGTGGGAATTCGACCTTGGCTGGGCATGGATCAAAGTCTTCAGCTTCTTTCGTCTGGCCAAGGTGCAACGTGTAGCGCCGATCGCCCACCGCGTCGAAGGCAAAGGCAATCTGGACATGGACACCGCCATGGCGATCCTCAACAACCGCTTCCAGATCATGGCCCAGTACCGCAAACTGGTCATCGGCCCGCTGGTCAAGCAGGAGTTGGCCAAAGTCGATCACTCGGTGCGTCACCAGTTCCACCGCGCCAAACGCCTGCTCTCGCGGGAAACCAGCCTGCTGGAAGATCGCCACCACGCGCGCATCCAGAGCATGCTCGAGCACAGCCAGGCGCTGAAGGTCATTTACGAAAAACGCCTGGCCCTGCAGCAGATCTGGGTCAAGACCAGCTCCAATGGCCACGATATGCTCGCCGCCATCAAAGAGTGGATTCACGAGGCGGAAGCCAGCGGTATTCAGTCCCTGCGCGAGTTTGCCGACCAGTTGAAAACCTACTCGTTGCGCCCAGCCACCACCTGACGGGTAACAATGGGATCCCCTGTGGCGAGGGGATTTATCCCCGATCGGCTGCGCAGCAGTCGCAAAACCAGACGACGCGTTTTCATTGAGGGACCGCGTCATCCTTACCGCCTAGCAGAACCCCACTACCGTTGGGAACTTCGCCGAAAATCCCCTATCTCAAAGACTTCGCCATTCCGGCGGGCTTAGGTGTGGCCGTTGTTGTCGACGCGGCACGCCCTCTGAGAACTGTGCCGATGGTCAACAACAACCAAAAAGACTCATCCCTCCCGCAGTGGCCCGAGGCCGCGCAAACACTCATGGCATTGATGCACGCCCAGGGCGAAGTCGCTCGTCTGAGCGAACGCGAACAGCTGTTCAGCTCGCTGCTGGTCAGTGTCAACGCCGTGCTTTGGGCATTCAACTGGGAAACCCGCCAGGTGCTGTACGTCAGCCCGGCCTATGAGCGGATTTTCGGTCGCTCGGCAGGGCTTTTGCTGGCTGACTACAACCAGTGGCGCGACAGCATCTATCCCGACGATCTGGATTACGCTGAACGCAGCCTCGCCGAAGTCCTGCACAAAGGCGCCGTGGAAGATCGCGAGTACCGGATCATCGCCGCTGACGGGCAGGTGCGCTGGCTCAGCGACAAATGCTTCATCAATCGTCAGGACGAGCCCGGGCAACCGGTGATCATCGTCGGCATCGCTGAAGACATCACCGATAAAAAGCAGATGGAAACCGAGCTGCAACGTCTGGCCACCACCGATGTGTTGACCCAGAGCAGCAACCGCCGGCATTTTTTCGAATGCGCCAATCGCGAGTTCGAAGAGGCGCGGCTGCAAGGCTCGCCACTGGCGTTTCTGCTGTTGGATATCGATGACTTCAAAATGATCAACGACACCTACGGCCACCCTCAAGGCGACAGCGTGCTGCAAGCCATTGCCGTATGTGGACGCGCCTCGTTGCGACGGGGAGATTTGTTCGGGCGAATAGGCGGTGAAGAATTTGCCGCGGTGTTCCCCGGCTGCGCTCCCGACATGGCCATGCAAGTCGCCGAGCGGCTGCAACAGGAGATTCAGCGTTTGAGCTTCAGCCATGACGGCCAGACGTTCGGCATCACCGTCAGCCAGGGCCTGACCAGCCTCACCGACAGCGACGAAAGCCTCGACAGCCTGTTCGCCCGGGCGGATACGGCGATGTATGAAGCCAAGCGTCAGGGCAAGAACCGGATTATCTCCGGCTGAACCTTTGGCTCAAGCCCAACCAAATCCCCTGTAGGAGCTGCGGCACGCTGCGATCTTTTGACTTTAAAGATCAGGATCAAAAGATCGCAGCGTGCCGCAGTTCCTACATTGGAATCTGGCTATTTACGCATCCGCATCAACTCCGGCAAACCGATCTTGAGCAACCGCGCCGTCCGGCTCTTCGCCAACGCCTCGATACCTTCATGCTCGGTCAGGCGAGCCATTTGCGCCGCCATGTTCATCACCAGCGCCTCGCGGGAATACACCCCGCCGCCGAGCTGGTAGACCGAGGCAATCAACTCACGCAGTTCCAGCGGCAGTCGCCAACGGGTGCGCAGCGCAGAACCATACGCCGCGCCAAATTGCGCCAACGCTTCACCCACTTCCTCCAGATCGTCCAGCTCACCGCCCGCCTGTTTCCATTCTTGCAAACAGCGCAGCAACGCCAGATCACCCAGACGATGCAGCATGCCCGCGCAATAGCACCGCTCCTGATCCAGATCGAGCAACCGCGCCAGCGTGCGCGCGTATTCAGCGGTGTGCAGCGACAGCCCCCAATAACGTTCGGCGTAGTCCGCCAGACATGGGTCGCTAAGCCGGGCGCTGCGTTTGAGCGCCAGCCCCAGAATCAGATTCATGCTTTGCCCCGTGCCAAGCCGCTGCAGTGCCTGAGCCACAGTTTGCACCGGTGCGCCATGGTGTTGCGCGGCGCTGTTGGCCGCCGCAATCAATACCGCTGTAATCTGCGGATCGGTACGAATTTCCTGTTGCAGCACCGTCAGATCGAGACCACCAGGATTGAGGCTGCGCTTGACCGCGACCTGCACATCCGTCATCAACGGCGCGCCGTCGGCCTGCTCACGGCGTCGCTCAAGGAATACCGACAAGGTCATGCCGGGCGCCAGCGCTGGCACCTCACAGAACACTTCTTCCCCGGCATTCAGCAGCAAACCCTGCAAACGCTCGGTCAGGCTTTCCATGTTCAGCGGTTTGGTCAGGTACGCCGTCGGCGCCAGCAGTATGGCTTCACGCACGCTGGCACTGTCGTTGCGGCTGCTCATCAAAATGAACGGCAGCGGTGGATTACGTTTGCGCTGACGCACACTGCGCAACACATTCAAACCATCGACGCCGGGTAATTCCCAATCGACGATGGCCAGGTCGTACGGCACTTCACTGAGCATCGCCATCGCTTGCTTGCCATCGGCACACAGGTCCAACCGCGCATCACAACGCACGTTCAGCAACACTTGTTTGAGCAGGTCCCGGGACCACGGATCAGCTTCGGCAATCAGCACTCGGGGTACGGCGGGTAAATCAACGGCAGTCATGCACGCTCTCCCTTGCAATGCCTGAACCTTAGCCAATGATGGCCATTCGATACAGCGCTAAAGCAGGCGATGTGTTTCAGGGGCATAAAAAAACCCGCCGAAGCGGGTTTTTTGTCGATCAGGTCACACTGGGTGATCAGAGCTCGGAGAAGCACTCTTCGATGATCGCCAGACCTTGGTCCAGTTGCTCGTCCGGCGAGGTCAGCGGTACGAGTACGCGCAGCACGTTGCCGTAGGTGCCGCAGGACAGCAGGATCAGGCCCTTGTCGCGAGCCTTGGCCACAACGGACGCTACAGCGGCAGCGTTCGGCTTGTGACTGTCGCCGTTTTCGAACAGCTCAACGGCAATCATCGCGCCCAAAGCACGGACTTCGCCGATCACCGGGTACTTGGCCTGGATGGCTTTGAGGCCGGTGACCAGACGCTCGCCGACAGCCTTGCAGCGGTCCAGCAGGTGTTCTTCTTCAAACACTTCCATCACGGCCAGAGCAGCGGCGCAAGCGATCGGGCTACCGGCGTAAGTGCCGCCCAGGCCGCCTGGTGCGATGGCGTCCATGTATTCAGCCTTGCCACACACACCGGCCAGCGGGAAACCGCCTGCAATGGATTTGGCGAAGGTGGTCAGGTCGGCAGCAACGCCCATCTGTTCCATGGCGAAGAACGTACCGGTACGGCCAGCGCCGGTTTGCACTTCGTCAGCAATCAGCAGGATGCCGTGCTGGTCGCACAGGGCACGCAGACGCTTCATGAATTCCTTCGGCGCGACGTAGAAACCACCTTCGCCCTGTACAGGCTCGATGATGATCGCGGCGATGTCTTTCGGCTCGGCGTCATTCTTGAAAATGCGTTCGATGGAAGCGATCGAGTCGTCGATGCTCACGCCGTGCAGTTCGTTCGGGTAAAGCGCGCGGAAGATGCCACCAGGCATCAGGCCCATGCCGGCCGAGTAAGGCACGACTTTACCGGTCAGGCCCAGAGTCATCATGGTGCGACCGTGGTAAGCGCCGGTGAAGGCGATCACGCCAGCACGGCCAGTGGCAGCACGAGCGATTTTCACGGCGTTTTCCACCGCTTCGGAACCGGTGGTGACCAGCAGGGTTTTCTTGGCGAAATCACCAGGCACCTTGGCGTTGATTTTTTCACACAGCTCAACGTACGGCTCGTAGGCCAGCACCTGGAAGCAGGTGTGAGTCAGCTTGTTCAGCTGTTCGGTCACGGCAGCGATGATTTTCGGGTGCACGTGGCCGGTGTTCAGCACGGCGATACCGCCGGCGAAGTCGATGAATTCACGACCTTCAACGTCAGTCACGGTAGCGTTCTTCGCGGATTCGGCGAAGATCGGGTGAATCTGGCCAACACCACGAGGTACAGCAGCGTTACGGCGGGCCATCAGTTCAGCGTTAGTCTTGCTCATTACAGTCCTCATTCGCCGCTCATCGGGCGGCGTGGTTCAAGGATTAAGCGGGAGGAAGCGACGGTGGCAGCATGCGATGATCGACTGCCACGGCGTTCCCGGCCGCAGAGAAAATTCCGGTTTGAAACACGCAAAGGGACAGCGCTCTCGTGCCCTTTGCGTTTGCAGCGATCCCTTTCCCCGGCTTAGATGCCCAGGCAGAGGTATTTGATTTCCAGGTAATCTTCGATGCCGTACTTGGAGCCTTCACGGCCTAGGCCCGAAGCCTTGATACCGCCGAACGGTGCGACTTCGTTGGAGATCAGCCCGGTGTTGACGCCAACCATGCCGTATTCCAGAGCTTCAGCCACACGGAACACACGGCCCAGATCGCGAGCATAGAAGTACGAAGCCAGACCGAACTCGGTGTCGTTAGACATTGCGATCACTTCGGCTTCGTCTTTGAAACGGAACAACGGCGCCAGTGGGCCGAAGGTTTCTTCCTTGGCCACTGCCGCGTTTTTCGGCACGTTGGTCAGGATGGTCGGCTCGAAGAAGTTGCCTTCCATTTGCTTGCCGCCAGCCAATACGGTTGCGCCTTTGGCTACAGCGTCAGCGATGTGCTCTTGCACCTTGGCCACGGCTTTTTCGTCGATCAGCGGACCAGTGGTGGTGCCGTCTTCCAGACCGTTGCCGATCTTCAGTTTGGCTACAGCCACTTTCAGTTTCTCGGCGAACGCATCGTAGACCGAATCCTGAATGTACAGACGGTTGGCGCAGACGCAGGTCTGACCGTTGTTACGGTATTTGGAAATGATCGCGCCTTCGACGGCCTTATCCAGGTCCGCATCGTCGAACACGATGAACGGAGCGTTGCCGCCCAGTTCCAGCGAAACTTTCTTGATGTCCTTGGCGCATTCAGCCATCAGCTGACGGCCGATTTCGGTCGAGCCGGTGAAGGACAGTTTGCGCACGATCGGGTTGCTGGTCAGCTCGCTGCCAATGTCGCCGGCGCTGCCGGACACCACGCTGAACACGCCAGCAGGAATGCCGGCACGCTGAGCCAGTTCAGCCAGAGCGAATGCGGAGAATGGAGTTTGCGAAGCTGGCTTGAGCACCATGGTGCAACCGGCAGCCAGTGCAGGGCCAGCCTTACGGGTGATCATCGCTGCCGGGAAGTTCCACGGGGTGATGGCCGCAGTAACGCCGATTGGCTGCTTGATAACGATCAGACGCTTGTCTGGCTGGTGACCCGGAATCACGTCACCGTAGATGCGCTTGGCTTCTTCGGCGAACCATTCGATGAACGAAGCGGCGTAAACGATTTCGCCCTTGGCTTCGGCCAGCGGCTTGCCCTGCTCGAGCGTCATCAGGCGAGCGAGGTCGTCCTGGTTCTCGATGATCAGTTCGAACCAGCGACGCAGCTTGTTCGCACGATCCTTGGCGGTCAATGCACGCCAGGCCGGCAGCGCTTTGTCAGCGGCTTCAATGGCACGGCGGGTTTCGGCAGCACCCATCTTCGGCACGGTGCCGAGGATTTCGCCAGTTGCCGGGTTATTGACCTTGATCGTCTGACCGTTGTCCGCATCGACCCAAGCGCCATCAATGAAGGCTTGCTGGCGGAACAACTGGGTGTCTTTAAGCTGCATGTCGGCTTTCCTTAACAGCACCGCGGCCTGCGCGGAGCAAATTATGATTGTAGAAAGGCGCCTCGCAAGGCTGCCGTCAGGGAAATCAGTGACCGGGTGAGGCGCAAGAATAGTGCACGCTTCGGAACACCTGCGCTTCAACACCCAATCAACGGGCGTTTGAAATCTCAAACGGATCGTAGGAGCAAAGGGGTTAAAGGACAATAGGGCGTTCGAAAAAAAGAACAAAAACGGCGTGTTTGTGGAAATTTTCAGATCAACGCACAAAAAGCCCCTGCCGCAGGAAAACCATAGAACAGCCCTGCGAAAGCGCCAAGCGAGGGTTTTGCAGGACGTTACCGCTTTATGGAATGCAGCGTTTTATTCCGACACGCGCACTGACAATAGGTGCCGAAACGCAGCATGGACGCCCCGAGCCGACCTAGGTATGATGTCGCCCGCTGCACCAGTAGCTCAGCTGGATAGAGTACTGCCCTCCGAAGGCAGTGGTCGTGGGTTCGAATCCCGCCTGGTGCACCATGAATAGAAATGAAAAAGCCCCGGACTGTGATGGTCCGGGGCTTTTTTGTGGGCGACTGTATTTAACTATTGAGGCTGGCGATCCAGGTTATCGGAATCAAACAGTCGAGCAATGTCGCGCGCACTATGCAGAACCCGCTCTACCTGAACATCGCTCTCTATAAGTGAGTAAAAAATCAGGTATCGACCGTGGGCGATCATTTTCAGCCCTTTGGCAGCTTCATCTCGGGATATTCCTTGATTCGGCTGGCTGACCAACTGATCACAACGAACACGCAACTCACCAATGAAGCTCCGAGCCCGTCCGGGATTGTCACGAGCAATGTAGCGGGTAATCTGCTGAAGATCCTCACGGGCGAGTGCGGAAAATAACAGCCGCCTCATACACGATTCTGCTCAGACTCTACATCATCAATCAGCGCATCGAGCTCGGCAAAAACAGTGTCTGAAGCTACCGCCTGACGATGGTCATTACGACTTGCGGCAATCGCCTCGCGCAATTCAGCGGCTCGCAAGCGATCCAGCAGCTCCTGATACGTCGCGTGAGCCAACAAATAGGCGGCGGGACGATTATGGTTGAGAACGGCGATAGGCTCCAACCCGGCCTGCTCGATCACAGTGCTGGGGCTGCGTTTCAATTCGGTGATACTTACCGAGCGGTTAGCGAGCAACTGCTCCATAGAGCCTCCAAAGGTACATAAAAATGTACTTTATAGTGCTCTTTTTTTGAGATCAGGGTCAACGAGCAGCTTGGTTACTTATAAAGTGTAAGTCTGGCGAACCGGCACTACTCCGTCGTCCAATCAAACTCATCGTAATCCTCATCCTCCTCGTCTTCCCCTTCAACCTCCTCCTCAAAAACGTCCTCTTCCTGAAGCACATCCTCTTCCTGCTGGCTCAGCAGAAATTCCTTACGCGCTTCGGTAATCGCGCGCCGCATCTCTTCGCCCTTTTGCGGGCAATTGAGGAGTTGGGCGATACGGTCGATTTTTGGTGCCACGGTGTTCTCCAGCGCTTCAGCTATGGCCCGATAGTGCGCGTTTTTGCGGGGCAATGCCAAATGGCTGGGCGAACAGGGCGGTCAGTTCTTCTGGATTTGTTTGAGCCGGGCGTCGAGGTCGGCGTTTGGGTAGCGTTTGTGCAGGTTGTTGAACAGGCTGTCGGCGGCTTGTGCTTGGCCGGATTCGCGCAGGCGCAGGACTTCGCGCAGTTGTTCGTCGAGGCCGTTGGCCGGGGCGGCGGCGCGTTTGCTGACTTTGGCTTCGTCGGCCTGGATCGATTCGCTTTGCATCGGCGCGGCCATTTCTGCCATCGGCGCGGGTGCGGACATGGCGCCTGCCGGGGCGCTCAATGCTTCGGGCGCTTGTTTACGCGCCAGTGGCGCGGCGGGTTTGGCGGCGGGCGCAAAGTCGAATTGCTGCTGCGGCTCGGGCGCGCGTTGCACCAACGACAGCATCAGGGCCACGCCTACGAGGCTGGCGAATGCGACTTGCCAGCGCGGTTTGCGGCAAGCGTCGAGCCAGCGTTGCCACAGGCTTGGCTTAACCGCCGGGCCTTCGCGCAGGGCAGCATTGAGGATGAACGCATCAAGGTGCGTTGGCGGTTCAGCGTTGTGCTGTTCGCGCACATGTTTAATGACCGGATCTTCGGGTGTCTGGCGGGCGTCGTTCATGTCAGTACCTCCTCGGCCAGCAGCCGACGCAGTTTGTGCTGGGCGTAGCGCAAGCGGCTTTTGACGGTTTCCAGCGGCGTTTCGGTGAGGCTGGCGATTTGCGCCAGGTCGAGGTCGCCGTGGGCGCGCAGCAGGAACACTTCGCGTTGATCGGTGGGCAGCGATTGCAGGGCGTTTTCCAGGCGCTGACTGTCGCGACTGAGACTCAGCAGTTGTTCGGGATCGGTGGCTTCATCGCTGATCGCGTGGATTTGTTCATCGTAACTGTCGTGCAGCGGTTGCCGGGCGCCATGTTTGCGCCAATGGTCGATCAGACGGTTACGGGCAATCTGGAACAGCCATGTACGAAATGTCGCTCGACCTTGTGGCTGACTGCCGCTGCGGATCAGGCTCAGCCAGGTTTCCTGAAAGACTTCGTCAGCCAGTTCGGGTTTGCCACTCAAACCGAGCAGAAACCGATACAAACCCTGACGGTGGCGGGCGTACAAGATCTCGAACGCCGCGCCGTCGCCCTCGCGATAACGCGCCAACAGCGATTCATCGCTGCTGGCGGTGGGGCTGTCCGGCGAAGCAAACAGCTGACTGATGAAGCCTTTCAGACGACTCACTATTCAATCCGTCGCTCAGTGGGCAGTGCATTCGATGCGGTGGAGTTGCGCAGGCTCTGCGCCAGTTCGACCAGTTGCACAAACTCGTTGCGAAGACCAAAACGGTCATCGCCACGGGCACCACGGGCCAGCGCTTCGGTGTCCTTCAGGTTGAAATCGCCGGTATAACGACCGTCCTTGAGTTGCTGGGAAAACGCGGCGACCGCCGCAGCAAAACGCAAATCCTCGCTGGCTGGCACAACCTGATTGGCAATCGGCCGCTCGATCAGCAGACTTTTCCCACCTTCAGGCTGTTGATATCGCACACGCAGCATTGCCAACTCCCCATTCTTCTCGGAAACAGCCGCACTCGATTTACCGTAGCGAAGCGGTTCCAGCCAGCCCTTCTCGCCTGCCGGAACAATTTCATACAACGCCGTCACCGTGTGTCCTGCGCCGATTTCGCCAGCATCGACTTTGTCATTACTGAAATCCTCACGCTTCAACGCACGGTTTTCGTAGCCGAGCAGGCGATACTCGCTGACTTGCGCGGGATTGAACTCCACCTGCAATTTGACGTTTTTCGCCACCACGGTGAGCGTCGAGCCGAGTTGATCCACCAGCACTTTGCGCGCCTCGCGCAGGTTGTCGATGTAGGCGTAGTTGCCATCGCCGGCATCGGCCAGTTGTTCCATCAAGTGTTCATTGTAGTTATCCACACCAAAACCCAGGGTGGTCAGGGAAATACCGGTTTTACGTTTATCCACAGCCATTTGTTTAAGGCTGTCGAAGTCGCTGACGCCGACGTTGAAGTCGCCGTCGGTGGCCAGCAGGATGCGGTTGATGCCTTTGGCGATAAACCCCTGTTGTGCCATTTGGTAGGCCAGTTCGATGCCGGACGCACCGGCAGTGGAGCCGCCCGCAGTTAGTTGCTCGATGGCTGTACGAATCTTCGCTTTTTCTCGTCCGGATGTGGGCTCAAGCACCACTCTGGATTCGCCGGCATACACCACCAGCGAAACCCGATCCTGATCACGCAATTGATCAACCAGCAGTTTCAGCGTGCTTTTGACCATCGGCAACCCTTCGCGGCGATCCATCGAACCGGACACGTCGACCAGAAAAACCAGATTGGCCGGGGCCAATTGCGCAACCGCGCGGTCAGAAGCCTTGATGCCGATGCGCAGTAAACGCGTGTGCGGGTTCCACGGCGATGCTGCCAGTTCGGTGGTTACGCCAAAAGGTGAGCCATCGCTGGGCAATGCGTAGTCGTAGGGGAAGTAATTGACCATTTCCTCCAGCCGCACCGCGCCTTCCGGTGGCAGGCGTCCCTGATTGAGCAAGCGGCGAACGTTGGCATAGGCGCCGGTATCCACGTCGGCGCTGAAGGTCGAAACCGGCGTTTCGGCGACGCTGTGGATCGGATTGTCGGCAAGCGCCTGATATTGCTCGCGCTGCTCGTCGAGATAGCCTTGTGGATAACTTTCCCTGGCAGGCATTGCGGCAAAACTGGCAATGGGTGCCGGACGCGCGCTGCGCTTGGCCATGGCACCGTCAGCCATGATCACTTCATGTTGCACAACGGCTTCAGTCTGAGCCGGTGCAGCAGCGGAATCAGGTTTGGAAGAGACACCGCAACCGCCGATGGCCAGCAAAATACCGACCACTACAGGACGCAAAAGAGGAAGAGACATGGGGGCTGACCTCGGGATGAAATTGATCATTCATCCACTGAGACGGGCAGCCCTTTCAGTTCGGGTTAAACGCGACTGAAAAAATTTTCAGCGGTGATAACGCCGCACCGCACTGCTGTTGCGCAGCACGTGGCCTTTGATTTTTTCCATCAGTTCGGCACGGGTCAGACCGGCAGGCAAGGCGTCCGGGGCCAGATCCAGCGCGTAGAGCTGGATGATGTAGTGATGCGCGCTGTCGCCGACCGGTGGGCACGGCCCCATGTAATGAGTGTTGCCCTTGCTGTTGGTGCCGCCGACGCCTTCGAAAGCGGATTTGGCACCGACACCCGCAGCAATCTGGTGAGTCGTCGGCTTGATGCCGTAGTGAATCCAGTGATCGACGCCCAGGCCTTTCTGACCGTCCGGGTCGTGCATGACAATCGCGTAGCTCAGGGTTCCGGTAGGGCCGGCGTTCCAGCTCAGCGCGGGTGACTGGTTCTTGCCGCCGCAACCGGCCGCATCGCTGGCCGCGGCCGAAGTGAACAGACGATTATCGGACACTCCCGGGATGCTCAGGGTGAAGCGCTCCTGGGCCTGCGCCGGAAACTGCACGCAAAGTGCGACGGCAATGGCCGCCAGCCAAGGGTTGAGAGAGGTCAATCGGGTCATTCCGGGAGCACCTTGTGCAGTGGGGCCGTCGTCGGCTTGCAAACTATAGCTGTACCGTTCGTGCCTTGGCAGTAGCAAATGGCTGAACCTCGCACTGCGCCGCAAACTCGTAAGAGAAATGCCCGCGAGGAAGCCGAACATGTCTCTGCACCGTGTCGCCCGTTTCGCCGATGTTCCTGAAGATCGTGGTCTGGAAGTGAAAATCGGCGACTGCAAGATTGTGCTGCTGCGTGCCGCCGGCGAATTACGAGCGTTTCAGGGTGAATGCCCGCATGCCGGCGCGCCTTTGGCTGACGGTGCGTTGTGTCATGGACGGCTGATCTGCCCGTGGCACAAGGCGACTTTCCGCGCCGAAGACGGTGCGCTGTGCGAGCCGCCAGCCCTCGACAGCCTCAAGCGTTATCCGCTGGAGCTGCGTGACGATGAGGTTTGGGTGGATGACCAGCCGATTGCCGATCCGCACATCCCGCCAGCTGACGATACACGCACGTTCGTGATTGTCGGTGCGGGTGCCGCAGGCACCGCGTGTGCGGCGGCGCTGCGAGAAAAGGGTTTTGGCGGCCGCATCACAATGATCGACCGCGAGCCCGATGCCGGGTACGACCGCACGGTGCTGAGCAAATTCGTCCTCGCTGGCGAGATGCCGTCAGAAGAAATCCCGGCGTTGCGTGATGAAGCTTTTTATAGAGAGCAACGTATCGAACGCCTCCAAGGGGAAATCACCTCACTCGATGCGCAAGCGAAAACTATTCATTTAAGCGATGGCAACACGGTGAGTTATGCCGCCGCCGTGCTGGCCACCGGCGGCGAGCCCAACCCTCTGGAACTGCCCGGCGCCGAACTGCCGCAAGTCTTCGTCCTGCGTTCAAAAACCCAGGCCGAACAGATCATGAACGCCGCCGCACCCGATCAACGCGCAGTGATTATCGGCGACAGCTTCATCGCTCTCGAATGTGCCTCGGCCCTGCGCCAGCACGGCCTCGACGTCACAGTACTCGCTCGCCACGCGATCCCTTTCGCCGCTCAGTTCGGCGACGCTGTGGGCAAAGCCATCCGCGCCTTGCACGAAGAAAACGGCGTGAAGTTCATCACCGCGCATGAGGCGCAGGAGATCACCGGCAGCGGTAAAGTCGAGGCGGTGCTACTGGACAATGGTTTGCGACTTTCGGCGGATCTGGTGCTGGCCGGCGTCGGCGTACATCCCGCCACCGAAGCTTTTGCGTCACTGCCGAGGGATGAGGATCAATCTCTGCGCGTCGATGCGGGCATGCGTGTGGAAGAAGGTCTGTGGGCCATCGGCGATATCGCCACGTTCCCGCTGAGCGGCCAGCCACAGCGCATCGAACACTGGCGCCTGGCCCAGCAACACGCGCGAATTGCCGCCGCCAACATGCTCGGTGGCGACGAGCATTACCTTGATGTGCCGTTTTTCTGGACGTGGCACTTCGGCAAGAACTACGAATACCTCGGCCATGCCGAGCAATGGGATGAGATCGAATTCATGGGTGAACCCGAGCAGCCGCCCTTCATCGGCCTGTTCGGCAAAAACGGTATCGTTGTCGCGGCAGTGGCCTGCGAAAAAGAACGGGCGATGGCGATACTGGCTGAGCGCTTGAAGCAGCCGTTGCCGATGGACGTTGCCTGGAAACTGATCCGCGAGTAAACACCAATCCCGTGTAGGAGCTGCCGCAGGCTGCGATCTTTTGACGTTAAAAAGATCAAAAGATCGCAGCCTGCGGCAGCTCCTACAGGACCCTAAGTTCATTTATCGGGTCAGCGGCTCGCGGTTGTCGTCATCCTCGGCGTGCAAGAAGATCACCCGCGGATGTTCCAGCGGCGCCAGTGGCGATGGCAATTGCGCTTGTGTCACTGGCCAGAAATGCGTCACCACATGACTGATGTCACCTTCCTGATCGTTGTGGATGGTCATCACCCCGGGGGTGCGCAGTTTTTGCAGACGGTCATCGCAGAGTTTGAAGCTCTTGCTCAGCCCTGCATCGTCGATCACCGGTGACGGCAAACGACGCTGAGCGAAGCTTCTGCTTTTGCGCTGTTGATAACGCGCCCATGCAATCAGGATCACGGCGTTGACCACAGCGATCCACAGGTAAATCTGCAACGTGCCCAGCGCATCGAACGCCGAGCTGTCGATGCGCGGCGCGCCGGCGTGGGTTTCTATCAGCGGCCATAGCCCGCGCATCAGCAGAAACAGCAGGCCGACCCAGGCCAGCACGGTGAGGATAACGTCGATCACGACCAGGATTGGCCGCTGGCGGGTCCGGATGATTTTCATTTGATGACTTCCTCTTCGTCGTCGCCGATCGGTTTGATGCCCCGATCAGGACTGACCCAACGCGCACGTTTCTGATGCTGGCCGAACAGCACCTTGGGGAAACTGACCAGCGTGGTCAGCAGACTGATCAACCAGAACACCAGCGGGTACCAGATCACCCAGAACATCGTCCGGCCCAGCCCCGGTTCATAGCGGCGGTCGATGACGATGCTGACCGCAAACTGCACCAGACACACGAACGCCAGCAGCAACCCGGTAAATGCCGGCGGCATCAGGTGGTCCACCGCGATGGCTTCTGGCATGACCACAAATTTGCCGACGCCCCAGAAAATCACCGACAGCAGGAAGGTGAACGCCCAACCGGTCGACAGGCAGTATTCGAACAGCAGCGGCCACAGGTAACGATGGCGGTACTGCCAGATGCCGCGAATGTTCTTGAACAGCACTTCGGCGCCACCCTGTGCCCAGCGCAACCGCTGCGTCCACAGGCCGCCGAGGGTTTCCGGCATCAGAATCCAGCACAGGGCGCGGGGCTCGTAGAAAATGCTCCAGTGGTCGAGTTGCAGCTTCCAGCTGATGTCGATGTCTTCGGTGATCATGTCCGGGCTCCAGTAGCCCACCCGGTTCAGTGCAGAGCGGCGGAACGCGACGATGACACCGGACACGGTGAAGATCCGCCCGAACACGCGCTGAGTGCGTTTGATCAGCCCGATGATCGATGAGAACTCGCCGACCTGCACCCGTCCGACCAGCGTCGAACGCGTACGAATCCGCGGGTTGCCGGTCACCGCGCCAAGCCGTGCGTTGTCGAGCATCGGCGCGACCAGATAGGCCGCCGTGTTCGGCGCCAGCAGCGCGTCGCCGTCGATGCACACCAGATATTCACTGCGCGCGGCAATCGCGCCCATACGCAGGGCGACAGCCTTGCCCTGGTTTTCCGCCAGGTGCAGGACCCGCAGCCGTGGGTCTTCCTTGGCCAGCCGGTCGAGCACTTCGGCGGTGTTGTCCTTGGAGCCGTCGTTGATCGCGATGACTTCGATGTTCGGGTAATGCTGGGCCAGCGCCGCATGGATGGTGTCGGCGGCGTTGTCGCCTTCGTTGTAGCAAGGGATCAGGATCGAGATCAGCGGCTCGCCTGCCAGTGACGGCGGCAGCGTGTCGTCCTTCCACGGCCAGTGCCGCTCCCAGTGCAGCCAGAAATACAGGCCACCGGCAATCCACAAGCCAGACATGAACAACGGGTAGAAAAACACGAAGTCCATCAGGAACTGCCCGGTGACCAGGAAGATCAACCCCAGCGGTACGCCGAGGACGAGCGCCAGAACAAGCAGGGCTAACAGTCTATCCAGCATGTCATGGGTTCCATTTGTTGGAGAGTGCAGGCCGTACGGTTTTCAGGTCCGGCAGGTTGTCGAGGAAGTTGTCCGGGTAGTAGCCGAAACTGGTCGCGCCCTGACGCTTGAGGCGGCCCATCCAATCCGCCAGATGCGCGCCATCGATGTCGGCCTGATCCTTTTTCGTCCAGTCGCGGGCCTGCAATTCGAATACCGTGCGGTTCAGCGCGCCGGGGCGTTTGCTGACGGTTTGCACCAGCGTTTCCAGCCATGGGCCGGACTGTTCCTGAGTCTGTTTTTCCATCAGCGGCATGGCCATCGGCGCCGTCCAGTCGTAGGTCGCGAGGAAGTCATCGAGGTTCTGTGCATACCATTCTTCGCTGTGTGGATTGAGCATCGGCTCGGCGAAGATGTTGCGCGCGGTCTGCACTTGCGGCCCTCGAATGGCGCGGACTTTGGCGGTGAGTTCGTTGGTGAAATCGATCAGGTAACGACTCTTGAAGCGCGTCCAGCGCTGCATTGCCGCCGGGTCATCACGCAGTGCTGCGATCGAACCCGGCAAGCCGTTTGCGGCGTACACCTTCAATGCTTGTGGGCCGGCGTCTTCGAAGTCCGAGAACACGGCATCGTCGTGGTAAAGGATGCCGTCGACCGAGGTCAGGCGCGCCACGTCTTCGTAGATTTCACCAATGATTCGCCGTACTTCCGGATCGAACGGCGACAGCCGTTTGTACTGATCAGGAGCGACCGAGGTGGCACCGGTTTCCGGATCCCAGCGCATGACGCGCGGCAATTTCGAATCGAGAGCAAAACTCAGCACCGGCATCCAGGCGAAGACTTTGACGTGGGCACGGGTACGCAGTTGCCAGGCCACGCGGTCGAAAATATCCGCGCGCACCGGCAAGTGGCGGTTGGGGAAGTACAGTGAGTGCACCAGACCGTCGCCCTGCGGATCGGCGAAGGCTTGCAGGAATACGGTGTTGGCACCCATGTCGGCCATGCGCTGCACCAGTTTGCCGAGGTTGATGTCCTGCTGCACCGGGTCCGGGTCGTAGACGTTGTCCAGATCCACGTGCACCACGCGCATGGCGAAATCCGCCTGCGCCGAGACAATGCTGTTGGCGAAATGCGTGCCGTCAGGATCGGACGCAACGAGGAAGCGCGGGCTGCTCATCAGGTTGTCGAGGGCGTCGAGACCGTCATCGAGGGTCAGGGCCATTTCATAGCCCTCCTCACCCACCACGGTCAGCGAAGTGCCGTCCGCCGCGCCATATGGCCAGACCCAGACCCGCGGTTTGTAACCGGTGGCCTTGCGGATTTTTTCCGAGATGTTGCTGACGTCGTTGCGAATCCGCGCCTGAAAATCGGCCTCGGACTCATAGCGTTTGGTCAGCGGATCGTAACGGCGGGTCGCGGCAGCAGGCTGCAGGTTGCCTTGCGGGTTGGCGAGGATGCCTTTGTGGTTGGCATCGGTGTGGGCGGCGATTTCCACCAGCCCGGACCTGGAGATCTCGCGTACCTGCTCCCAGGTCAGGAAGTCGGAGCGCGCTCGCGGCGTACCGGCAAAATCCACTGGCTGGTTCAGCGGCGTGTCGATCCAGCTGCCGACCGGCGCCAGCAACGCGTGCCAGTTATAGGCGCGCAACACTGGGAGCACGCGGGTGTAAAAGCTTGAATATCCGTCGTCGAAACTGAGCAGAATCGCCTTCGCCGGCAACTCTGGTCCGCCCTTGCGTGCGGCCATGATCTGGTCGACCGTGACCGGTTTGTAGTTGTTCTCCCGCAGCCAGGCGAGCTGTTCGATCATGCGCTCGGTGCGCACCGCCACCACGGCCTGATCGGGATCAAGATCTTCGACATCGTGATAAGCGATGCCGAGCACGTGATTCTTCGGCCACGGTTTTTCACTGGCCGCCACCGGGCGCTCGGAGGGCGGTGTGAAGGCCGGGGCTTGCTGGGCGCAAGCGCTGACCAGCAGCGCTCCCAGCAGAAGGATGAAACGCGAAATAAAAGGCATCTTCAAACTCTTCTAGAAGCGGAAAGTGAGGTCGACGAGCAGACGCAGATCGGTCTCCCGATCGCCGTCATAGGGCCGGTTGATCACACTGAACAAACCGCCCACCTCGAACACGTCGTTCCAGGCATAACGCTGGCCGTAGCCGAGCAACGCCATGCCGCCGGTGCCGTGATTACGCTGGCTGTACGTACCCGCACCCGCCTGGAACTGCTGGCTCCAGGAGGTTTCGTAACGGTGGTAGAGCACGTGATTGACGTTGATCAGCGGCATCACACTGAAGTCGGATTTGGGGTTGAAGTACGGCACGTCATCGGATTTGGAGTTGTGGCTGGTGCCGACTTCCAGGCCCGCATCGACTTGCACGTTCGGCGCGCTGTAGACGCCTTCGCGTCCGGTGAGCAAGGCTTCGACGCGGTTGTTGCCATCACTGAAGTGCGACGGGCTCACCGACAGCCGCCACTCGCGGCTTTCGTTGGCGCGCCAGCGGATAAACCCGCTGCCACCGTTGGCCTTGATGTCGCTGTTGAGCGCGCGCAACGGCGTCTCCGCCGAGAGGTATTCGAGGCTGCCGCCGTACTGCCAGTTGTCATTGATGTCGCGGGCGATCGCCAGTCGCGCACCCTGTTTGTCGCCGAAGCCATAATCGTGATTGGAGATTTCGGCTTCGAGGGTCATGTCGCGGGTGCGACGCTCCAGACCGACGCGTTGAAAACGGTGGTGGCCGGTGCCTTCGGCGAAGTCGCCAGTGGCATAACCGGCACCGGCGAACACGCGCCAGTCTTCATCGATCGGCGGGCTGTACAACGTAGTCTGGATGCCGAAATCGCGACTGCCACTGACCGCGCCGCCATCGCCGCCGCTACCGCCATTGGCCTTGCCGCCGTAGGCTTCGACGCGCAGTTCGGACATGTCGTGGACTTCACGCTCACGGGCCAGACGCTGCACCTGACGGTTGTCCGGATAACGCGCGACCACATCGTCGGTCAGCGCATCCATCTGCCGCCATTCCTGCAACTGCATGGCGGTGCGGGCCTGAGCAACTTCCAGGCCCATGTCGCGCGGCACCATGCTTTCGGTGTCCTTGAGCTGGATTTCAGCGCGACGTGGCCAGTTGCGGGCCAGGTACAGGTCGGCTTGAGCCAGGCGCAAACCGACGTTGCCCGGCGCCTGATCGACCAGCGTCTGCAAACGCTCTTCGCCATGGGGCAGGTCGGAGCCATAGGTACCGGCCTGCGCTGCGAGTTGCTGGGCGTCCATCCATTCATCGTTTGGGTTGCCTATTGGCAAGCCCTTGAGTTCAACGCGTGGGCGCTGGGACTTGGCCAAGTCTTCGGCGACTTTGCGCGCTTCGTCGGCGCGGTCACTTTCAAGCAGCGAGTAGTACAGCGCAGTGGTGTCTTCCAGACGATCACCGACATCGGCGTCCGGCGCCGACAGCACTTGGCGATACAGATCAGAGGCTATTTCTGGCTCGCGCTGGTCCAGATAGGCTGCGGCCACCCAGCGCTGGGCGTAGGTGGGAATCTTCACGCCTTCGGCTTGCAGTTTCTGGTATTCGCTGATGATGTCGGCGGTACGCGCCCGGGCCTTGAGCGCGCCCATGCGGTCGATGCGCCAGCGGGTCACGTCGTCTTTGGCGCTGGCGTCGGGCGTCCAGGTGGCGAGCAGTTTGTCGTAATCGGCCAAGGCACGGTCGGCGATCACGTAGCGTTCTTTTTCGCTGCGAGTCGCGAGTTCAGCGAGGCGCACGCGTTCGGCAGCCAGATCGCCTTCGAGGCGGCGCAGGGTGACCGGATCGATCAGCCCCGGACGCTGATGGGCCAGGCGCAGTGCCGGTTCAGGCAGACGCGCCTTTTGCAGCGCGACCACGTATTCGCGGGCGACTTCCGGTTTTTTGCCTGCGCGAATGAAGGCCTGATCGTATTCGAACAAGGCGTCATATTGCTTGCCGGCACGGCTAAGCGCGTAGCCCAATGCCAAACGGCGCGAAGGATCATCAGGCTTGGCGGCGACCAGCGCTTTGGCGCGAGTTACGGCTTGATCGGGTTGGCCGGCGTCAGCCTGAGTCAGGGCCAGACCCAGTTGCAGGTCGGCGTTGTCCGGCTCCAGCGCCAAGGCCTTGTTATAGACCTGTGTCGCCTGATCCCAACGTTTGAGGTTGCGGTAGGCGCGAGCAGTGGCCGTCAGCGCCTGAATCGGCAGCACGCGGGAACGGCCCTGGGTTTCATAGACCTGCACCACTTCGGCGTCGAGCCCGGCCCAACTGGCAATTTGCAGGTGATCGCTGATCTGTCCGGTGGTCGCCTGACCCGGCGGCACCTGACGCAGCACCGTCAGCGCAGGCGTGGTTTGCCCGGCACGGGCGTCGCGCACCATCTGATCATAGGGTGTATCGGCAAACGCGAGTGCCGGCCAAAGTAATTGGCTGCACAGCGCTACGCGGAACAAAGGGCGTAAACCACGATGCAATACGGGAACATCAATACGCGGCATTCGTCAGCATCCTTACATGGCTAGCCGGGTCTCAATGCCCTCCTTGCCCATTCGTAACGGAGCCGAGCCAACAACGCTCGGCCAAGCTTAGTCAGGCAGTTTGCACGCAAGCGCTGAGCAAAATCCGGAACACAATAATTGTTCAGAATCGTGATGGCGGCTTGGCAGGAGCGCTGAAAACCCGAACACCAGACAGCAAAACGCCCGGCGTCTGTGCAAGACAGAGGCCGGGCGTTTGCTGTTAATGGCGCAGTATTACTGCACTTGCGAGACGCCCGCGAACTTGTTCATCAGGAAGGCGACAAACTGCTCGACGGTCATTTTCTGGCCGTTGAATTCCACCTGATTGGCGGCGTAATGCAGCTTGGTCACGACATTGGTGCCATCCACGGTCGCCAACTGCGAACCGACGGCCATGCCCGAGAACATGTCGGCCGCACCGCTGGCCTGATCGACGATAGCTTTGGCGTCGGTCTGACCATCAAGCTGCGCCTGGACGCTGAGCAGATCGATCAGCATTGGCTTGGACACGACGATGTTGAGATCGAGCAACGCGATCAGCTGTTTGCCCAGTTGATCCGGTGGCAGGTCCATCGATTGCGGCTTGGTCAGGTCGATCACCAGATTGGCGCGACTTTCACCATTGGCGGTTTTCAGCGAGAGGTTCTCCAGCGCCACTTGCGGACCGGCCGCCAGCAGCTTCTGCAGGTCGGCTTTGACCTGAGCCGATTCGGCTTCGGTGAGGTTCAGTTCCGGCGCCGGCAAACCTGCTTCTGCAGCTTCGGCAGCGGCTTTTTCGTAAGGCTGCAATTTGGTCTGATAGATCTGCATCAGCGACATTGTCGACGGAATGTCGAGGTTCTTCAGGCTGAATGCCAGGTTGGCGGAACCGATTTTCTTGTCGTTGAGGGTGACTTCTTCAACCTTGTAATCGGCGCGACCGGACGCATTACTGCCGCTTTCTTCGGTGAGGTTCTTCATCTCGAAGCCCTTCACGCCGAGCACCGATTGCTTGGTGCCGAAGGTGGTTTTGCTGTTGGTCAGTTCCAGAGTGTTGGCGCCGGTGTAGTAGCCGAAGCTGCTCTTGGCGAGGTTGCTGGCCAGGGTCAGACCATTGAGTTCGATCTGCACGGGCGCCTGGTCTTCAGCCACGGTGACCAGTTTCAGGCTGTCCATGTAACCGTCAGCCTTGACCTTTTGCGCTTGGGCGCTGGCGGAAATATTCATGGTCAGGCCGGAGAATTTCAGGCTCGATTGCGCATCCAGTGCGGTTTCCAGTGGCAGCAGGTCGATGGTGCTGGTGGTGGATTCGTCGTAGCCAATGTTGGTCACGCCTTTGAGCGGTGCTGCGCCCTTGGTCGCGGCGAACCATTTTTCGGTGGCCGGGTTCTTTTCCAGCTCGTAATTGCTGGTGGCCATGACCGGCAGCCACTTCAGCGACACCAGACGCGAGAACGGCAGCGGCCCGTGCTCGATGTGGTCGACAAACAGCAGCTCGACCGGCGCATCGCCAAACAACTCACCTTCACCTTTGAGGCGATAGTGCGCGGTGCTGGTGAACGTGTGGCGCTCCAGCGACACCAGTTCCAGCGACGCAGTGCCATTGGAGCCGGCCATCGCGGTTTGCAGTTCTTTGTTGGCGTTGGTGACGGCGTTGTTCAGTACGCCTTCGATCTTGGTCCCGGTGTACCAGGCCCCGCCTGCGCTGATCGCACCGATAGCAACAACAATTCCGAGTAGCACGCCTGCTGATTTATTCATGAATGACCTGATCGATTTCCGTGGCTGAAAGTGTGGTCGTCTTCCCTGAACCCGTGACCGGGTTACGGCTCGACTCCGCTTGAATTAGCGGTGGAGATTAGCACTGGGCACGGGATACGGCCCAATGTTTAAAGGTGAAAGAGTGTCTATGGGGAGTGTGGACAGTCGACAGGCTGGAAGAGTTTCGCTGTTTTTGCAGACGCCATCGCTGGCAAGCCAGCTCCCACAGAGTCTTGGGTGATCACAAAACTTGTGAACACCACAAAAACCTGTGGGAGCTGGCTTGCCAGCGATGAGGCCCGTTGATTCAAAGGAGATCAGGAATACTGAACCTCGATCTCATCCAACTGATGATCAAAGCTCTTCAACCGCGCTGTCCAGGTATACACCAGCACTTCAAAATCCCGATCGATCACCGCGCCACTCGGGCCATCGGCGCGCGGATCGCAGTAATCCAGTTGATAGCGTTCGCGGGCCATGGCCGTGGCGACATCGGACAGTTCACGGGCATTGTTCAGCCAATGCCAGCCCTCATCGTCGAACTGCTTGTCGAGTTCCAGGCATTGCTTCTTCAGCGCTTCGAGGCTTTTTTCCAGCGGCGTGCCGGTGAGTTCGCCCATGACCTCGGCGAAGGTACGCCCCGGTTGCCAGTAGCTGCCCCAGAAATACCGGTCGAACACGGTTTCGACCCGGCGCAGGGCGACTTTGGTGTCCCAGATCAGCACCAGGGTCTTGCCTCGTTCAAGCTGTCGCTTCTTGACCCGCTGAACCTGCAGAGACGCCCAGGCCACCACGACGATTGCCATCACCGCGATCAACGCCACAGCGCTGTCGAGGAAAATCATCGCCTTGTCGATCTGGTGGGCCAGCATGATGCCGTAAAAATAGGTGGCCGAAAGCAGCACCAGCGCTACCAACGAGCACCAGAAGCCGAGAGCGTAAGGGTTTTTCATTATTGGTTTCCCCTAGACCAGCGCTAGCAATGTGCGCTGAAGGGACGCTTTGCACGGGGCGCCCTTTCAACACTTCAAGCATAGCTACGGCGTCAGGGTTTGCTCGGGCTTGAGGCTTGCGTTCGTCCGCTTTCCCAACCGCCGCCGAGGGCGAGGAACAAATCGATCTGGCTCATGGCGACTTGAGTGTTGGCAGCGGCCAGTTGCGCGGTGACATCGGTGTAGGTGCGTGTTGCTTGCAGGTCGGCGAGGAACGACTCGCGGCCGGCCTGAAAGAAACGGTGCGTCTGGTCTGCAGCCAGTTTCGCCGATTGCTCGGCATCGGCCAGTGCATCACGGCGCTGCAACAAGGAAGTGTACTGAGCCAGCCCCGTTTGGGTTTCGCGAATGGCGTTGAGCACCACGCCGTCGAAATGCGCCAGTGCGCCTTGTGTCGCCGCTTCGGCTTCGCGAATGCGCGCACGGGCGCCGTTGGTCGGCACCTTCCAGCTCAGCGACGGGCCGAAGCCCCAACGGTTGGTCGATGGATCGCCCAAATCGTCGATAAGACCGACGGTGCCAATCGTCGCGCCAATGCTGATGTCCGGGTACAACTCGCCGGTGGCGACACCGATCCCGGCGGTCGAAGCAGCCAGCCGCCGTTCGGCCTGGCGAATATCAGGGCGGCGCTTGAGCAACGCGGCGCCATCACCGACCGGCACCAATTGCGCGATTTTCGGTAGCTCGGCGCAGGTCGTTGTGCCCGTCGGCAATTGATCAACGGGTTTGGCCAGCAGCATCGACAGACGAAACAACCCAGCCTGACGCGCCGCTTCGTAACGTGGCAGGTCAGCGCGCAGAGATTTGAATTGGGTTTGCGAGCGGGTGACCTGGGTTTCGTCGCCACGTCCGGCATCACGCAAGCGTTGGGTCAGCGTGGTGCTTTGCGCTTGCAGATCGAGAGAATGCTCTGCGATTTCTCGCTCCTCATTCGCTGCACACACCTGGGTATAGGCGCGAACCACGTCAGCCACCAAAGTGATCCGCGCGGTATCCGCTGCCGCCTGGGTCGCATCGGCGTTGGCCTTCGCACCTTCGATGCCGCGTTGCAAGGTGCCCCACAGATCGAATTGATAAGAAGCGCTGATGCCGATATCGCCGACGTTATCGACCGGGACTTTTTCCGGCAGCAGGAACGCCTGACCGGATTCCTGCAATCGCTGCGCGCCCATTTTTACACCAGCGCTCCAGCCACCCGCGGCTTCGGCCTCATCGACCTGCGCACGAGCCCGCGACAGGTTCGCTGCCGCCACGCGCAGATCCGTGTTGGAGGCCATGGCCTGCTGCACCAGTTGATCCAGACGTGGGTCCTTATAAAGGCGCCACCAGTCAGCCGGCACTGGCGCCGACACCACAGGTTTGCCAGCCACCGCCAGTTCGCCCTGAATGTCTTTGCGCTGAACAGCCGCCTCATCGGGCACCTGGTAATCCGGCCCGACCATCTGACAGGCCGAGAGCATCACGCCCAACCCGGCGATCATCAGGGCCTTGTTCATTGCTCGGGCTCCTGTTTCCTGTCGTCAATGATCGACACCGTGGCGGTCCGCCCGGCGATCATGCGGAAGTCTGCCGGCACCTCGTCGAAGGCAATGCGCACCGGAATCCGCTGCGCCAGTCGCACCCAACTGAACGCCGGGTTGACGTTCGGCAGAAGATTGCTGCCGCTGCTGCGGTCGCGGTCTTCGATGCCGGCGACGATGCTTTCGACATGCCCGCGCAGCCGCGCACGGTCGCCAATCACACGGATATCCACCGACTGGCCGACATGAATGCCGTCGAGTTTGGTCTCTTCGAAATAGCCGTCGATGTGGAAGGAATTGCTGTCGACCAGCGACAGCACCGGACGCCCGGCGGTGACGAATTCCTGAGGACGCGGCGCGCGGTCGTTGACGTAGCCATCCACCGGACTGCGGATCACCGAGCGATCAAGGTTGAGCTGAGCGCTGTCCACCGTCACCAACGCTTCGGCCAGCGCCGATTGCGCACGGGCGACGCGCGACTGGCTCGCTTCCAGTTGCTCGGCCGGCACCAGATTACCCAACCCACGGTTTCGCTTGGCTTCACGTTGCGCTTGCGCCAGGGTTTCTTCGCGATCCGCGACCGCGGCTTTAGCCTGACGCAGCGCCAGTTTGAAGCGGTCCTGGTCGATGCTGAACAGCACCTGGCCGCGCTTGATCAACTGGTTATCCTTCACCTCGACCTGCTGGATCAGCCCGGAAACGTCCGGGGCGATCTGGATGATGTCGGCGCGAATGTGGCCGTCGCGGGTCCACGGCGCGAACATGTAATACATCACCATGCGCCAGACGAGGACAACGGCAAAAGTCACGATCAGCAGGGTCAGTACCACGCGACCGATGGTCAAAAACGGTTTTTTCATGTCATCAGGTATCGACTGAGTGAGTCCACGCCGTACAGAAGTACGGCGTAGAGCGCCACGTTGAACAATGCCCGGTGCCAGACCAGACGGTAAAAGTGCACGCGCGTGAGCACGGCATGCACCAGCAAAAACAGCACATAAGTGATGCCCATCAACACCAGCAAGGTCGGCAGGAAAATGCCGCTGATGTCCAGATCACCGATCATAGGGGCGCTCCATCGGGCAGCGGTTCTTCGGGCTCGGCGCTGGAAACGAATTCAACGCCGGGCAGCAATGCCAGACGCAAACCGCTCAGGGCGTGCAACAGGTGTAGCCGGGTTTCTTCGTCGCCGTGGCCATTGAGCGCACGGCGGGTGCGGTCCAGGGTCATCAGCAAAGGGCTCGGCGCCGGCAGACGTTCACCAGCCTTGAGGCAAGCGCGGAAATACCCGCCGACCTCGCTTACCACTTGCTGCAACAGTGCCTTGGGTACGCCGGTCATCCGCGGGGTGTAGGCAAGCAAGTCGAGCAGGTTCAGGCCCACTCGTACTTCACGCATGGCAATGCCGGTGTCCTGGCCAGTCAGCGCCAGACGCGGCAGGTGCTGCATCAGCCGATCAAGCAACTGCACGCCCAGCTTGCGGTGTTCAGCAAGGTTGGCCGGTTCGGTCATGTCGACAATGTCTTTCCAATTGAACCGGGTAAGCCGTTTGGCTGCCAACTCGGCACCAAACGGACGCGCCACCAGCGTCCAGATGAACGCGAACAACAGGCCGATCGGTCCCGCCAGATTGGAGTTCACGAAGGCAAAAAAGTCTGCATCGTAAGCCCCCTGAATACTGATGAACGACGAGGTGTTGACCAGCGTCAGCAGCATGCCGAGGTAGAAACGCGGCTGCACCGTCAGGGTGCCAACGCAGATAAACGGGATGGCAAACGCCAACACCAGCATCGGAAAATCGTGCAGGTTCGGCAGAATCAAAAACAGATACAGGCTGGCGAACAGCACCGACATGCCGGTCCAGAAAAAGAACCGGTAAATCTGCGGCGCCGGGTCGTCCATCGAGGCGAAGAAGCTGCACGCGACTGCCGCCAGAATCACCGCACTGCCGCCATCCGGCCAGCCGAGCAGAATCCACAGCACCGAGGCGACGATGATCGCCAGAATGGTCGACGCCACCGAATAGAGCATCAGCCCACGGTCGATAAATGGCGTCAGACGACCGAGGCGCCAGTGGCGATAAACCGCGCGCCAGCTGTCCTGGCGCTCGCAGAGAATCGCATCTTGCAGACTGCGGCAGTCTTGCCACAAATCGATGAATTCGCCGAGGCGATAAATCGCGTTGGAAAACAGTAATTGCTTGCGGTCTTCAAGTGCTTCGGCGCTTGGCTGCAAGGCTTCGAGCTGATCTTTGAGTGCCTGCCAGCGGTCGAGATCGGCGTCGTTGTGGTCGAGCCATTCACGGGTCGCGGCCAGCAGCGGTGCGAATTTTTCCACCAGCTCCGGGGTGCGCCGTTCGAGGGCGTAGAGCGAGTCTTCGAGGGCATCGATCACCGGCAGCAGGTGGATCATCCGCCCGCGCAGCTCTTTGGTATTGCGCACGGTTTGCGGCCGCGAGCCTTCGTGGGGCAACTGGCCGATCATCAGTTCGAGACTATTGAAACTGGCGACCATCGCCATGCGTAAAGCAGTGACTTCTTCGGGCTGCACGTCGCGGCTGAGAAATTTCAGGCTGTAGGTCGACGCGTCGGCGAACCATTTGCCCACGGCGTCGTTGAACACCGGCGCAAGGCGACGTGGCCAGAACATCGCACCCACGACGGCAGCGACGGCAATGCCGAGGAAAATCTCTTCGGTACGCGCTTCCGCCACGTCCCACACCGCCAGCGGGTTATCCACCACCGGCAAGGCAATCAGCGGCAGCGTGTAACCGGCCAACATCAATGCGTAACTGTTGGCGGTGCGTAAATGCAGCGACAGGAACAGCAAAATCCCCGTCCACAAGGCGATGACTACCACCAGCACAAAAGGGCTCTGGACGAACATTGGCACAAAAAACACCGCCGCCGCCGCACCGAGAAAAGTACCGATGGCGCGGTACAGCGCCTTGGAACTGGTCGGACCGAGAAATGGGCTGGAAACGATGTACACCGTGGCCATCGCCCAATAGGGACGCGGCATTTGCATGAGCATGGCGATGTACAGCGCGAGCATCGACGCGGCAAACGTGCGGATCCCGTAGAACCAGTCACGGGCCGGCGGAATGCCAGTGAAAAAACCGTTCAAGAATTAACCACCACGGGCGGATTTGCCGCCTCAAAAGCTCTGAGTACTCGAAGCGTAGCCTCCAGATCACTCTGGTCGATGCCTTCGAGTACTTCGTGACGCAGACGCACCAATTCGACCTCCACCGCTTGCACCAGCTCACGACCGGCGTCGGTCAGGCTCAGGCACTTGGCGCGGCGATCCTGTGTGTCTTCAGTGCGGCAGACGTAACCGGAGTGGCACAACTGATCAAGCAGTCGCACCAGCGACGGACTCTCCATCCCGGCCGCCTGCGCCACTTGCACCTGACGCACACCTTCGCCCAACCGCCCGATCATCAACAACGGGACGGCGCAGGCTTCGGAGATTCCATAGTTGACCAGCGTGGTCTGGCAGATCTTCCGCCAATGCCTGGCGGCCACCACCATGGCACTGCTGATGTTCATTTGGAGAGCGTCGAGGGAATTTGGCACGGGGAAATGCACACTGTTAGTTTGCTAACTATCAATATCGCATTGGAGGGGAAATTCAGTCAAGTTTTGAAACAAATTGACCGTTCAGCCATGGAGAAATGGATTGGCTGGATGTACTCAGCGTTTTTTTGCATTTTCATACACATTGCTGCGCTCGCGTTTGCCTACCGCAACGACAGAAACGACGACGCGCTCTTCGATTACTTGATAAACCAAACGGTAACCAGATGCCTTGAGTTTGATTTTGTAGCAATCAGTCATTCCGTGGAGCGCATCAGCCGATACTCTTGGCAGCATCAATCTTTCGGCGAGTTTCTTTTTGAATTGATCTCGAAGCGTATGACCGAGCTTGTTCCACTCTTTATGAGCAGATGGCAAAAATTCGAGCTTATAGGTCATCCAGGCTTACCGGTACGGGTGTCTCATGGCTGCGGGCACGCACGATTTCAGCCAACTCCAGATCATCGAGCCGCTCCATCATTGCCTCGTAAACATCAGCTGGCACCATGTAGCCCATGACGCGATTGTGGTTCAGAACGGCCACCGCTCCACCATGGGCGCCGCTCAGTACTGCAGATGGGTTTTTCTTCAGCTCGGAAACACTGACAGCCATATCGGCCAGAACGTTTTGCATAATTAAGACCTCATTTGAGGTCGTTATATTGGTCCAGTTTTAGATCACAGACAATCGTAAAAACGATAAGGCTACAAGCGGTCATCATTCAGTCATCCCTGCCGCCCCTTCCGCAACAACACATTCAACTGATCCACCACTTCCGCCCAGTCCGCATCATCGAGAATCTCGTCCCGCAAAAACTCCGCCTGGCTTTCGCTCCAGAAAAACGCGTCCGCCAGATGCAGCTCTGGTTTGAGTGGGGAATGGGTGGCGATGAATTGGTCGATGCTGACCGGGTCGTTGTCCAGGCCCAGTTGTTTGAATAGCGATGGGAGGCTGTGGTTTGGATTTTCCATTGATGAATTCCTTGGATGACGCGGTGAGTGGAAGAATTTTCGCGAGCAGGCTTGCTCCCACAGGTTGAACTCAATCTCCTGTGGGAGCGAGCTTGCTCGCGAAGGCGTCTGCACGAACGCCACTAAACCTAATGACTCAACTCCCGCACCTGCGCATGCGGCACCATTTTCAAATACTCGGGCATGCTCATGTGCAGCAGGTAGTTGTGGTTGCCCGCCTCCAGGTAGATGTCTTTCTGCCGGGTCAGCAGAGGGTCGATGACCATGTCCAACCCGTAGGAATCCCCCAGCGGCGGCACCGCGCCGCGTTCACAGTCATCGAATATGTGCGCCAGATTGCTTTCGCGGGTGAGTTGCCATTCACCAGAGTTGCGCACCTTGCTCAAATCCAGGTGGCGGCTGGCTGGCAGCACGGCCATCAGGTAATGCCCATGGTGATCGTCGAGGATGACCGATTTCGCTACCCGTTCGGCAGCCACCCCGCTAACCCGCGCGGTCTCCAGGCTGCTGGACGAGTGGCGGTGGGCGACGATGTCATATTCGCAATGCGCCCGGTTCAGGCTGCTTTGCACCTTTTTGGCCATTCGCATGATGCACCTCGGAGTTGCGCTGGAGGGTTGTTGCCGTGTCTTTGAGTCTAGTTCGGCAGGTTGCAGACGAAGGGAAATCCGCTCACCGGACACATCCGCACATTGATCAACATTCAGCCAGCGCGAGGCTCAACTAGACTGAAAGAACCACCTGTCGCGGAGGATCACGTGAACAGCCGATGTTGTGCGTTTGTCTGGTTACTCCTGCTGAGTGGGTTCGCCTTCGCCGCCGACACCTCATTACCGCCCATGAGCCCGGTCGGCCTGTGGCTGATCACCCTCGGCATCGTTTTTCTGATTGCCGAAGCCGCGCTGCCCAATTACGGCGTGATCGGCCTGGGCGGGATCATCATGTTCGTCATCGGCGCGCTGATTCTGGGCAACGCCGACTTGCCGGTGCCCATGATGATCGGCCTAGGCCTGATCAGCGCCCTGCTCTTGCTTGCGTTGATCATCCGCGCCTTGAGGACCCGGCCGCGACACGCAGTCAGTGGCGACGCCGGGCTGGTGGGCAGCGTCACGGCAGTGACCACTGTGCACGCGCAAAATGCGCATAACGGCTGGGTGCAACTGCAAGGCGAACATTGGCAGGTGCTCAGCACCACACCACTGCACACAGGGCAATCGGTACGCGTGGTCGGGCGAAACGGCTTACTGCTGCAAGTCAGCGCGACTGACGCGGCTCAACACGGAGAGTGATCATGGGTCTGCAAATCGGTTTTGTTGCGCTGCTGTTGTTGGTGATCGTCCTGGCCGGATCGACGTTTCGCATCCTGCGTGAATACGAGCGCGGCGTGGTATTTCAGCTCGGGCGTTTCTGGCAGGTCAAAGGCCCGGGGCTGATCCTGTTGATTCCGGTGGTGCAGCTAATGGTTCGGGTCGACCTGCGCACCGTGGTTCTCGATGTGCCGCCGCAGGACGTGATTACCCGCGACAACGTTTCGGTGAAGGTCAACGCAGTGCTGTATTTCCGTGTGCTCGACCCGCAGAAGGCCATTATTCAGGTCGAAGATTTCCTCTCCGCCACCAGCCAACTGGCGCAGACCACGCTGCGCGCCGTGCTCGGCAAACATGAACTGGATGAACTGCTGGCCGAGCGCGAGCAGTTGAACATCGACATCCAGCAAGTGCTCGACGCGCAAACCGATGCCTGGGGCATCAAGGTCGCCAATGTCGAGATCAAACACGTCGACCTGAATGAGTCGATGGTGCGCGCCATCGCCAAACAAGCCGAGGCCGAACGTGAGCGGCGGGCCAAGGTAATCCACGCCGAAGGCGAACTGCAGGCCTCGGAAAAGCTCATGCAGGCCGCCGAAATGCTCGGCCGCCAGCCCGGTGCGATGCAACTGCGCTACATGCAGACCTTGTCCTCGATTGCTGGCGACAAGAGTTCGACGATTGTCTTTCCGTTACCGATTGAATTGCTCAAGGGCATGGCGGACTTGTCGGGAAAATCCTGAAGCAATTCCTGTGGCGAGGGAAGGAAGTCATCAAGGCTCTGAAATGTAATGTTTCAAAAATAGCCGATCTAACAAAGTTGCCATCAACTTGTTACATGAGTGTAGTCCGACCGTATTTTCCTACAGAGATCCAGGAAGCTACTCTCTCCGAAAGTGAAAGTAGCGACAAACATAGGCGAACGAAGTCTCCGATGTAACAACTGCTCATACAGAGCCTCTCGAATGACTTGACCATTACCGAGGAAACCCAACAAAACTGAGCGACCGGCGCTGGTTAAATCCCGACTGAGCGAGTTGAAGATCACATGGTGGGTTGACCCACATGACGTACTCACTCTAGGATTGCCTTACTCAACCCCGTACGTAGCGATTCAGTTCGCTGGCAGTTGGGGATGAAAAAACCGGCCCAGGCCGGTTTTTTCGTTTCTGAGGAATATCTTTGTGCGCACTGCGTTCTTTGTCGATGGCTATAACGTTTTCTACGGATTACTGGCTGGCACGCCTTACAAATGGCTGAACCTGAAAAGCCTGCTGACGCACATTGCACACGTTGAAAATCCGCAAAGTTCAGTCGTTTCGGTTGATTACTTCACCTCTCCCATCAAGCCCCAACTGGCCACGCGCGGGCGGGTATCCAAAGAGGCTCAAGATACCTATGTAAGAGCCCTGAGAACTACCAATATCACCGTGCATTTTGGTCGACATCAGCTGGAGCCCGCTAAAGCGCCAAGGTTTATTGATCGGAATACGCAGGCCTCGCGCCAAGACAAAGTCGATATCTGGAAACTGGAAGAAAAAGAAACCGACGTTCATATCGCAATCAGCATGTATCGCACCGCTAGCCGACAACGTGCGCTCTGTACGGACCAGCGCATTGAGCAAATTGTCCTGGTAACCGGCGACACTGATATGACGCCGGTTTTGAAAGCGTTACGTGAAGACTTTCCTGATATCACCATTGGGGTCGTTCTTCCTCATCGAACCGGATCTACCCGCCCCCCTCCCGGCTCTCTGAAAGAACACTCGCATTGGCTACGAAGGCTCATCACCACTGAAGAGCTATTACTGCACCAATTCGCAGACCGGGTGGCAACCCACAAAAAGCCCGCGATCAAGCCGGATTATTGGTAACAACTTCTGCGGGATACACCGACTCCCATCCCCCACCCAACGCCCGATACAACCCGACCATCGCCAGCGAAACCCCGGTCGAACTCTCCACCCACTGCTCCTGCGTTGCGAGCAACGCACCTTGCACAGTAAGCACATTGACGAAGTCGGCCACGCCTTCGACGTATTGCTGTTGCGCGGTGCGCAGGGCGATCTGGTTCTGGCGTACGGCCTCGGCGAGGCTGTCGCGGCGGCGTTGGCTGGCGTTGTAGGCGGTCAGTTGATCGTCGATTTCGTGCCAGGCACGCAGCACGGTCTGCTGATAGCCGATCGCTGCTTCCTGTTGCTGGGCTTCGCGTAACTGCAATACGCCGCGCAGGCGGCCGCCATCGAACAGCGGCAGACTGAACTGCGGGCCGACGCCGAACGCACGCGAGCCCCACGAGCCGAAATCACTGAGCTGCATCGCTTGCGAACCGAGGTTTCCGGACAGGGTGATGCGCGGATAGAAATCACCCTTGGCCACACCGATGTTGGCGGTGGCGGCATGCAGTCGTGCTTCGGCTTGGCGGATGTCCGGCCGGCGCTCAGCCAGTTGCGACGGCAGGCCAATAGCAACTTTCAGCGGCGACTGTGGCACCGCGGCGTCTGTGGATAATTCTTTATCAAGAGCCTGTGGTGGCTCGCCCATCAACAGGCTGATCGCGTTGATCAGTTGCGATTGGCGCTGTTCGAGTGCAGGCAAGCGCGACTCGATGGCGGCGACTTGCGCAGCGGCTTCGGCGACGTCCAGATCGGTCGCCACGCCATCGTTGAGACGCAGCTGCGAGAGCTTGAGGCTGTGGCGGGCGACATCGAGATTCTGCTCGGTGACGGCGCGAGTGTTCTGTACGCCGCGCAGCTGGATGTAGTTCTGCGCAGTGTCGGCGAGCACCGCCAATAGCACGCCGCGACGGTCGTTTTCAGCTACTTCGAGGTTGGCGTCGGCGGCTTCGGTTTCGCGGCGCACGCGGCCCCAGAAATCCAGTTCCCACGAGGCGGAGAAACCGGCGTCCCACAGGTTGAAGGCGGAATCGCCGTTGTGCCCGGACGGGTCGTTCAGGCCTTCGCCGCTGTTGCGTTTGCGCCCGTAACTGCCGGTGGCGGCGGTAGTCGGGTAGCGCTCGGCAGTGATGACCTGACGTGCGGCACGGCTCTGTTGCAGACGGCTGCTGGCCAGTTGCAGGTCGAGGTTGCTGCGCACGGCGCGCTGGGTCAGGGCCGACAGTTGCGGGTCGTTGAAGACTTCCCACCAGCGCTCGTTGAGGGGCTCGCTGACAGCTTGGCTGGGGGCGGATTGGGATGGCTTGGCCCAGTTGGCGATTTGCGTGGCTTCGGGTTTTTGGAAATCTGGGCCGACGGTGCAGGCGGTGAGGCTGACAGTGAGCAAGGCACCGAAGGTGAGTTGCTGCCACTGGCCCAATCGCTGGCAAGCCAGCTCCCACAGGGAACTGTGTCTGGAGTGATTAAGTTGCACAGCCTTCAAAATTCCTGTGGAAGCTGGCTTGTCGGATCGCCGCATCGCAGCGATTGGGCCAGTCGATTCAACGAACATCATCGCTGAGTCACCTCACGCACCGAAGTCGCCGACGTGCGCGTATCAATACTCGCCTCCACCGACATCCCTACCCGCAGCCGATCGGCCAATGGCTGACCCGGCTCAAGCAAGATCTTCACCGGAATCCGCTGCACAACCTTGGTGAAGTTACCCGTGGCGTTGTCCGGTTTCACCGCCGCGAACGTCACGCCGGTGGCCGGGGCGATGCTTTCGACGCGGCCGGTCAGCGCTTCGCCACCCAGGCTATCAACGCGCACCTGCACTTCCTGCCCCGGCTGCACATCGGTCAGTTGTGTCTCCTGAAAATTGGCGACCACATAAGCCTGCTTCAACGGCACCACCGCCAGCAGTTTGCTGCCCGGCGTCACATAAGCGCCGACACGCACGGCACGCTCGCCGACCATGCCGTCCTGCGGCGCGGTAATGCGCGTGTAAGACAGCTCGAAACTGGCGATTTCCAACGCCGCTTGCGCGTGTTTCAAACTGCCTTCAGCGGCATCTCGCTGGGCACTGAGAATGTCGACCTGCTTACGCTCCGCCGCCAGTTTCGCGGTGGCCGTGTCGAGGTGCGCAGTGGCCTGATCGATGCGGGTTCGCGCCTGTTGTGCGTTTTGCACCGTGCCAGCACCCACACCGGCGAGGTGGTTGTAGCGATTCAATTCCTGCTTGGCGAAGGCCATTTCAGCCTTGGCCGACACCACCGAAGCTTGCGCCTGAGCGATCACCGAAGTCTGACGCTCCAGCGTCGCCTTGGCGTTCTGCAACTGCGCCCGGGCGACCAGGGTTTGCGCATCCGCCGCCTCGGCAGAAGCGCGCAAATCGCGATCATCGATCAACGCCAGCAACTGCCCCGCCTTCACTTGCTGGTTGTCTTCCACCAGCACTTCCTTGATGAACCCGGCCACACGCGGGACCACCAGCGTGTAGTCGGCGGAAACGAACGCGTCGTTAGTGTTCTGCTGCGTACGTTTGCCAAACAGGCCGGGCATTGCCAGGTACACCAGCACGCCAACAGCCAACGCGGCCGCCACAGCCACCGCGAGTTTTTGCTTTGCTTGAGTCGTCATGGAAACCTTCATTTTCAGTACAGCAATCAGGTCGGCGCGCGCGGTGGAAAGATCCGCGTCGGCAGCCAGAAAATCAGCAGGATCAGCGTCACCGCGACGCCCGCCATGCACACGTAGAGATCGGAAGACGTCAGCACCACCGCTTGTTCGTGGAGGCGATGGGCGAGGCCCGGATCGCTGCGGTCGGCCAGAGGCGAATTGCCGAGGCTGTCGACCAGCATGGTCGAGTGAAAATGCAGACGCGATGTGGTCAGCGCTTCGATCACGCCCGTGGCGACCACCGCCGCCAAGCCTTTCACAGTGTTGAACCATGCCGAGGCAAACGGCCCGTCCATGGGCTGGATGCTGCCGGTCGATAGCATCAGCAGCGGCAGCACCGACATCGGCTGGCCAAAAATCTGCAGCCATTGCAGGACATAGAAATTGTCGCGAATCCACTCCGAAGTCAGCAGCGACCCGCCCAGACAGGACAGCGTCAGCATGCTCAAACCGATCCCCAGAACCCAACGGCAGTCGACCCAGCGCAGGTTGCACAGGGCCGCCACCAGCGGCAGCGCGATCAACTGCGGCAACGCCGCGATCAGCATGATCGGCGCGGTTTGCACCGGGCGATAACCCTGCACTTGCGCCAGATAGCTCGACGGAATCAACACCACGGCTTGCAGCACGATCAACACGCCAGCCAAGGTCATCAGCGCGAACGCCAGGTTGCGGATACCGAGCATCTGCAACTTGAAAAACGGAATCGGCTGCGACCACTCGTTGATCAAAAACGCCACCAGCAGCAGCGACCCCGAGATCAGCAACGCGCTGATCAGGTTCGACTCGAACCAGTCCAGCCGATTGCCCTGCAACAGGCCGATCACCAACATGCAGATCGCCGGAAAGCCCAGCAGCAGACCCTTCCAGTTAAACGCCTTGAGACGTTCAAGGCGCAGTGGATCCTGCGGGATGCCGTACGCCACCATCACCATGGCGATCAGGCACGGCACGATGATTTGCCAGAACGTCCATTGCCAGCCGACGTACTCGGTCCACAACCCGGCCAGCGGTGTGCCGAGGCCCGGGCCGAAGGTTGCTGTCAGCGCGTAACCGGCCAGGCCATAGAGTTTGAAATTGGCCGGCAGGAAGCGCAGCGCAACAGTCATCAGCATCGGCGGCAACGCGCCGCCCGCCAACCCTTGCAAGGTGCGCATCAGCAGCAGGCTTTCGTAATTCGGGGCGAATGGACATAGCAACCCAAGCAAGGTGAACAGGCTGATCGCGCAGAGGGTGAAACGGCGCAACGAGAAGGTCACCGAGCACCACGGCGCGAAGGCCATGGCCGCGACGGAGGTGGCGGTGTAACTGGCAACCAGCCAGGTGCCTTCGTCGTAACCGATATTCAGTGCGCCGCGAATGTCGGCCAGGGCGACCTTAGTCACCATCTCGTTGAGGCCCGACACCAGCACCGCCAGCAGCACGCCGACCAGCCCGATGATGATCCGCGCCCCGAACACCGGGGGCGTGACCGCCGTCGCCGGGCTGGCCGCGGCGATAGATGCCGGGACCGTCAGGGATGTCATGAATGAAAACTCCGGGGGTGGAAATACCGGAGCATCTTAGTCGGGCTTAGTGCTGACGAAAATTGACTTATTGGCAGGTTATAAGTGCGTCAGACACAACTATGGAAGATCAAAAGATCGCAGCCTTCGGCAGCTCCTACAGGGGAATGCATTTCAATGTAGGAGCTGCCGGAGGCTGCGATCTTTTGCTCTTCAAGGTTGGGCTGCGAGCCACGTCTCATCGCAGCAACTCTTGAGGGTTTCTCGCAGCCAGCGGTGCGCCGGATCCTTGTCGAAACGCGGGTGCCAGGCCTGGGTCAGCATCAGCGTCGGCAACGGAATCGGCAGGTCGAACGAGCGCAATTTCAATCCCAGGCGCCTCACGCTCAACAGTGCCTCTTTAGGCACCGGCAGGATCAGGTCAGAGTCCGGCAAAGCGAACATCGCCGCATGGAAACTCGGCGCGATCACCGCCACCCGCCGCTCCAGCCCCAGCGCATTCAGCGCCGTATCGATGGGGCCACGGGCGATGCCCCGGCGGGACATGCTGATATGGGAAAACCCGGCATAGCGCTCAGCGGTTATTTCGCCATCGAGCAAGGGATGATCCTCGCGCACCAGCCCGACGAAGTGTGTGGAGAACAGATTTTGCACTTTCACTTCCGGGGTGATCGGCCGGGTGTTGCTGACGCTCAGGTCGATGCGTCCTTCACGCAGCGCCTCATCGTCGCCATCGCCTTCCGGAACGAAGCGCAATTCGCAGTGCGGCGCCATCTGATCCAGCGTGTCGAAGAGCTTGCCGCCATAAACGCCGATGAAGAAGTCATTGGCGCGAATGCTGAAACGGCGGCGCAAAGTGCCCAGCTCCACGTCATCAGCCGAGCGGAACAGCAGCGCCGCCTGCTCGACGACATCACGCACCTGCTCGCGCAATTCCAATGCCTTGGGCGTCGGCACCAGACCACGGCCAGCGCGCACGAGGATCGGATCGCCGATGGCTTCGCGAATTCGCGTCAGGGTTCGGCTCATCGCGGCCGGACTAAGGTTCATCCGCCGCGCGGCCCCGACCACGCTGCCCTCGTCGAGCAAGGCGTCGAGGGCGACCAGAAGGTTCATGTCCGGGAGTTGCATGCTGAGCACCCTTGGCTGATCTGGATTGATCTGGGCGCAATGCTAGCAGATCAAAAGATTGCAGCCTTCGGCAGCTCCTACAAAGGAACCGTCAAACCCATGTAGGAGCTGCCGAAGGCTGCGATCTTTTGATTTTCAGCGCTGCATGCCCCAGCGCTTCACGGTCACCCGCTCCAGCGTATCGAATACCAGATTCTCCACCAGCAAGCCGATCAGGATCACCACTGCCAACCCGGCAAACACTTTGTCGGTGTACAGCTCATTACGATTCTGAAAAATGTACCAACCCAATCCACCCTTGCCACTGGTCGCGCCGAATACCAGTTCAGCCGCGATCAAGGTGCGCCAGGCGAACGCCCAGCCGATTTTCAACCCGGCGAGAATCGACGGCAGCGCCGCCGGAATCAGGATGAACAGGACAAAACGCATACCCTTCAGACCGTAATTTCGACCGGCCATGCGCAAGGTCTCCGAAACACCAAGAAACCCCGCATAAGTGTTGAGCGCCAGCGCCCACAACACCGAGTGCACCAGCACGAAAATCAGGCTGTTCTGTCCCAGCCCAAACCACAGCAACGCCAGCGGCAGCAACGCAATCGCCGGCAGCGGGTTGAACATCGACGTCAGCGTACTGAGCAGATCGCGACCCAGTTGCGTCGAAACCGCCAAAGTGGTCAGGGCGAAGGCCAGCACGATGCCGATCAGATAGCCCTTGATCAGCACCACCAAAGATATCCACACCTTGCCCAGCAACTCGCCGCTGAGCAGGCCGTCGTACAGCGCATGGCTGGTCTGCACGAAACCGGGCAGCAGCAGATCGTTGTTCTGCACTCGGGCAACAATTTCCCACAACACCGCGAGCACGATCAGGATCAGGCTTTTACGCAGCCAACCCTGTTGCCACACGCGTTGGCCGAGGGGTAATTCGCGCTCGACCGGCACGCTGGTCAGCGGCTCCAAAACGGTTTCAAACTCTTGTCGTACGGATGATGAATGGCTCATCGGGCAATCCTCGGGAAGCGCTCAATAAGCGATGCGAATGTCGTTGAAGTCGTGCTCGAACTCGGTCTCCGGCGACTGGCCCTCATCGAACAACAGCCGATGAATGCGCCGTGCCGATTCCTGAAACGCCACACCGCCAAGGCTTTGCAGGTTGTATTGATGGCTGTGCACCTCCGCCCTCACCCGCCCCGGATGCGGCGACAGCAATAGAATGCGATTGCCGACCACCAGCGCCTCTTCAATCGAGTGGGTGACGAACAGCAAGGTGAAACGCACTTCCTCCCAAAGCAGTAGCAATTCCTCCTGCATTTTGCGGCGGGTCAGCGCATCCAGTGCGGCGAACGGCTCGTCCATCAGGAGGATTTTCGGTTGCATCGCCAGTGCTCGGGCAATCGCCACGCGCGCTTTCATGCCGCCGGACAAGGTGTGCGGGTAGGCATCGGCGAACGCCGCCAGACCGACCTTTTCCAGATAGTGCAGCGCACGTTCTTCGGCGTCTTTTTTCTTCAGGGTTCGCGAGGCCAGCAGCGGAAACATCACGTTCTGTTTGACGGTTTTCCATGGCGGCAGTTGATCGAATTCCTGGAACACCACGATCCGGTCTGGGCCGGGCGCATCGACTCGCTGACCTTGCAAGCGTATCTCGCCTTCGCACGGCTGGATAAAACCGCCGACGGCTTTGAGCAGTGTGGATTTGCCGCAGCCGGACGGGCCAAGCAATACGAAGCGATCCTGCTGATCGACGTCGAAACTGACTTGATGGGTGGCTCGCACAACACGTTGCGGCGTGCGGTATTCGAGGCTGACCTGGTCCACCGCCAGCAGCGCTTGCGTGCTGGCGATCGGGTTGCTGGCCACGTGGCCTTGCAAAGGGGCGTTCATTCGGTCAGCTCCCTTGCAACGGTTTGGCGTCCTGGAAGAAGTAATCCTTCCACGATTCCGGTTTGTTTTTGATCGCACCGACGCGGTAGAGGAATTCGGCCAGTGGATAAGTATTTTTCGGCGTAACGCTGAATTCAAACTGGGGGTTATCGATGATTTTCAGCAGGGCTACACGATCGATTTTGGCTTTGGTCACGCGGATGTAAGTGTCGGCTGCCGCGCCTTTATCGTTCTGGGCGAATTGCGCGGCTTCGGTCAGCGCTTCGACGAAGGCTTTGTAGGTTTTCGGGTTTTCGTTGCGGAATTTCTCGGTGGCGAACAGCACGGTCGGCGAGTTCGGGCCGAGCAGGTCATAGGTATTCAACACGACATGCACGTTGGGGTTTTCCAGCGCCTGATCCTGGAACGGCGGGTTGGAAAAGTGTCCGGTCAGCTCGGTGCCGCCAGCGATCAACGCTGCCGTTGCGTCCGGGTGCGGAACGGCGATGGTGTATTTATCGAGGCGATTGAATTCCTTGTCGCCCCACTGCCTGGCAGCCGCGTATTGCAGGAAGCGCGACTGCACGGAAACGCCAACCGCCGGCACTGCGATGCGGTCCTTCTCGGTGAAATCGACAATGGTTTTCACCTTGGGATTGTTGCTCACCAGGTAGTAAGGGAAGTTGCCCAGCGAAGCCACGGCTTTGACGTTCTGCTTGCCGTGGGTGCGATCCCAAATGGTCAGCAACGGCCCGACGCCGGCGCCGGCAATATCGATGGAGCCGGACAGCAGCGCATCGTTGACCGCCGCGCCACCGGACAGCTGCGTCCAGTCGACCTTGATATCGAGGCCTTCCTGCTTGCCGTACTTCTCGATCAGGCCCTGATCGCGCACCACATTGAGCAATAAATAGACAATGCCGAACTGCTCGGCGATGCGAATTTCGCCTTCGGCGTGGGCCACGGCCGGCGCCACCAGACTACCGGCGATCAGACTGAAGCCGAGGCCAATGGCGGCGGCCAACGGGGCGAATGGAAGACGTTTGGACATGATCGAATCTCCGGCAAATCAGAAAGGCGCGTCGCCCTGGATGGTCGTGCGATACAGCTTGCGGCGCAGGTGCGCGGGGCAACCGGCGGCGAGATGGATCAGCGAACGGTTGTCCCAGAACACCAAGTCGTGGGGCTGCCATTGGTGGCGGTAGATGTTTGGCGGCAGCACGCTATGGGCATAAAGCTCGGCAAGCAGCTGTTTGCTCTCGTCTTCCGGCAGGCCGACGATGCGCGTGGTGAAGCCCTCGCTGACGAACAACGCCTTGCGAGCGTTTTCCGGGTGAGTGCGCACCACCGGGTGCACCACTTCCGCGACTTGGGCGAGTTGCTCCGGGGTCAGAGTCGGGCGCCAGTTGCCTTCGAATTTGGTTTCGCTGTAACGCGCGGTGTAGGAATGCGCAGCGAAGCGCCCCTCGACCGCTTTGCGCAGCGCGTCGGGCAGGCTGTCCCAGGCCTTGTGCATATCGGCAAACAAGGTGTCGCCGCCCTCGGACGGCAATTCCTGCGCGTGCAGCATCGAGCCGAGGCTTGGCAGTTCTTTATAGGAAAGGTCCGAGTGCCAGAACTTGCCGGCATCGCCCAGACCGATGTTCTGGCCGTTCTCGACGATGTTGGAAACGATGAGGATTTCCGGGTGATTGGCCAGCAGGAACTGTTTGAGCACGTGGATCTGCAACACGCCGAAGCGGCGACTGAAGTCGATTTGTTGCTGAGGGGTGATGTGCTGGTCGCGAAAGACCACGACGTGGTGATCCAGATGCGCACGGTGAATGCGGGCGAAGTCCTGATCATTGATCGGGCGGGTCAGGTCAAGGCCAATGATCTCGGCGCCGACGGCACCGCTGAACGGGCGAATGTCGAAAATTTGCGGCGCGGCGGTCGCGGCGCTAGAAGAGGCAGTGGCTGCGGACATCAATAATCTCCCACGCACGGCACGCTCACAGGGCGCGCACGTCGATCAGAAACTCACGCTGGATTGCGTGTTGGTTCAGGTCGTGCGGCGCGCCGATTGGTCGGCAGGTACGCAGGGAAATGACTTTAAAGCTATAAGAATCGGAAATTAAATACCGTTAGCGAATAACGATATGGCGATTGGTGAGGAATGGACTGGGTGGTGAGTGACGTTTTGTGTCACTTCTGGGTGAAATGTGGCGATTTCACTGACGCCATCGCTGGCAAGCCAGCTCCCACAGGGTTCTCGGTTGAAACACGATTATGTGTTCGACTTCTGAACATGTGGGAGCTGGCTTGCCAGCGATGAGGACGATAAGGCCAATAAAGATCTAGCGCTCGTGCAACGCCTCGGCCCGCGCGCGAATGATCGGCTTGAGCAGGTAGCTCAACACCGACTTCTTGCCGGTAATGATATCCACCGACGCCACCATGCCCGGGATGATCAACAACGGCTTCTCATCGGTGCCCAAGTGGCTGCGTTCGGTACGCACCTTGATGATGTAGTACGTGGTTTTCTTGTCTTCGTCGGTGATGGTGTCGGCGCCGATCTGCTCCAGCTGGGCTTTCAGACCGCCGTAAATGGTGTAGTCATACGCGGTGAATTTCACTATCGCTTCCTGCCCCGGATGCAGGAACGCGATGTCCTGCGGGCGGATCTTGGCTTCGACCAGCAAGGTGTCATCCAGCGGCACGATTTCGACCATGTCGCTGCCCGGCTGAATCACGCCGCCGATGGTGTTGACCAGCAACTTGTTGACGATGCCGCGCACCGGCGATGTCACCAGCGTACGGCTGACGCGGTCTTCCAGGGCCTTGCCAGTGGCCTGAGCCTTGTTCAGATCGGTGCGCGCTTCGTTCAACTGAGTGAGCGCTTCGCTGCGGAATTTGCCGCGTGTCTCATCAACCTTGCGCTGCACTTCCTTGATCGCCGACTCGGCGCGTGGAATTGCCAATGTGGTGGCGTCGAGCTGACCACGGGTTTCCACTTCGGCACGCTTGAGGCGCAGCACTTCAACCGGGGACACCGCGCCCTGCGCCACCAGCGGCTCGGACATGTTGATTTCCTGACGCTGCAAACTCAGCTGCTGACGGTACTGCGCCTGCTTGGAGCTGAACTCGCGCAGCTCTTGCTGACGCTGGATCAACTGCTCCTGCAAGCCACCGATCTCGTCGTGCAGTTGCTGACGACGGCTGATGTACAACGATTCTTCACTTTTCGCCTGGACGGGAACAGCCTTGACCACGTCTTCCGGGAAATTCAGCGGGCGGTCATCGACCTCGGCGCTCAGGCGCTCAACGCGCAGCAGCATCGACTGCCGATCAGCCTCGGTTTCGCCGACGTTAGAGGCAAATCGCGTGTCATCGAGGCGAATCAGCGGTGCGCCAGCCTCAACGATCTGGCCTTCCTTGACGAACAGTTCGGAAACGATCCCGCCCTCAAGGTTCTGGATTTTCTGGATCTTCGACGACGGAATCGCCTTGCCGTCGCCCTTGGTCACTTCGTCGATCACGGCGAAGTTGGCCCAGAGCATGAGGAATACGAAGAAGCCGATGATCGCCCAGATGGTCAGGCGCACGACGCGCGGGGCGTCCTCGATCAGCGCCTTGTTGACCTCTGGCAGCGGCTGGCCCTGCAGCGATGCAGTGCCTTTGAAGTAGCGACGGATCGAATCCTTGAAACCCGACTTAAGCAACACTGATCTGCCCCTTCTTCAATGCTTCCATCACCGCAGCTTTCGGGCCGTCGGCGAGAATCTGCCCGCGATCGATCACCAACAGACGATCCACCAGCGACAACAGGGAGGCACGGTGCGTGACGAGCACCACGGTCTTGTTTTCAATCACCGCTGCGAGGCGTTGCTTGAGGCGTTCTTCGCCGGTGTTGTCCATCGCGCTGGTCGGTTCGTCCATCAGCAGGATCGGCGGATTGAGCAACAGCGCACGGGCCAACGCGACGTTCTGGCGCTGACCGCCGGACAGGTTTTGCCCGCGCTCGCCCACTTGCAGTTCGTAGCCTTGCGGGTGCAGGCGGGCGAATTCGTGGACACCGGCCAGTTCGGCGGCTTGCAGCACGAGCTCGTCTTCGACATAACGCGCGCCGGAAACCAGGTTGTCACGCAGGGTGCCGGCCAGTAGCTGGATGTCCTGCGGCACGTAGCCGATGTTGTAGCGCAACTCGCTGACGTCGATCTGGCGGATATCAACGCCGTCCACCAGCAACGCGCCGTCGTCCGGCTGATAGAGGCCAACCAGCAGTTTGGCGAGCGAGCTCTTGCCCGAGCCGCTGCGGCCGATGATGCCGATTTTCTCGCCGGGACGAATCACCAGGTTGATGTTCTTCAACGCCGGGTTTTGCTGCTCCGGGTAGGTGAAGTTGAGTTGACGGCACTCGATGGCGCCTTGCAGGACCTTGCGGCTCAGCGGGCGCTCTTCGAAATTGCGCTCCTGCGGCAGCTCCATCATCTGGTCTACCGACGTCATGGTCACTCGCGCCTGCTGATAGCGGGTCAGCAAGCCCGACAGCGAGGCCAGCGGGCTGAGTGCGCGTCCACTGAGCATGTAGCAGGCGATCAGACCACCCATGCTCAGGTTGCCGGCGATGATCTGGTACACACCGAAGACGATCATGATCACCCCGGCCAGTTGCTGAATCAGCAAGGTGATGTTCATCGCCAGACCGGAAAGCATTTTCACCCGCAGCTCAAGGCGGCTGAGGGTGCCGATGGTTTGCTCCCACTGGTACTGACGCTCACTTTCGGCGTTATTGACCTTGACTGCATCGAGGCCGGCGAGGGTTTCGATCAGGCTCGACTGACGCTCGGCACCGAGGGCCATGGTGCGCTCCATGGTTGCCACCAGCGGCTTCTGCAAGGCGTAGCCAATCAACAGCGCAATCGGGAATGCCAGCACCGGAATCCACACCAGATGCCCGCCGAGAATGGCGATGACGATGAAGATCAGGATGGTGAACGGCAGGTCGATCAGGCTGGTAAGGGTCAAGGAGGCGAGGAAATCGCGCAGGCTCTGAAACTCATGGATGTTCTGCGCGAAGCTGCCGACCCGTGCCGGGCGATACTTCATCGACATGCCAACGATGCGCTCGAACAGCGTAGCGGAGATGATCAGGTCGGTTTTCTTCCCGGCCAGATCCAGGCACAGGCTGCGCAAGCTCTTGAGGATCAGGTCGAACATGTACGCGCCAGTGATGCCCAGCGCGAGCACCCAGAGGGTCGCTTCGGCCTGGTTCGGCACGACGCGGTCGTAGACGTTCATCACGAACAGCGGCGCGGCCATGGCGATGATGTTGATCAGGAAACTGGCGGCGATTGCGTCGGCATACAGCCAGCGCGAACGCTTGAGGGTGTCGCGGAACCACGAGCGCGCACGCGGGATCAGCGTGCCGTGGTTGACGTCGAATTTATGCTGCGGCTGGGCGAAGAAGACCTTGCCGGTGTAGTCGTCGGCCAGCAGTTCGCGGCTGACCACGGATTCGCCGCCGTCGCTTTCGCTGAGCAGCACTCGCGCTTCGTTGTCACCTTGCCAGCCGAGCAGCACGGCACTGCGGCCGTCCTTGAGCAACAACAACGCGGGCATGGCAATCGATGGAATCTCTTCCAGTTTGCGCTGCAACACCCGACCTTGTAGGCCCGCGCGAGCCGCCGCACGGGGCAGCAACTCGACACTCAGACGTTGTTTGGGCAGCGGCAGGCCGGTGGTCAGCATCGCCGCGCTGGCGGGCTTCTGGTGCAGCATGCAAAGGGCGAGCAGACCGTCCAGTAACGGATCGTCGTGCAACGCGCGTGGATCATGACTGAGATGAACTCGACTGACTTCTGATTCCACGCTCGACACTCTTTAACAGTTGAAAGGGATAACTCAATTCATCCCAGGCAGCTGAACCTTGGGCTTCACGTCGTTCTGCACAACGGATGCCAACGGCGCGACCACTCCCTGGCTTCTGAGCAACTCGCCCATGGTCGCCTTGATTCGATACTGAGTAAATAACTGAATGTTTTTGATTTCAGCCAAACGCCGCGAAGCGGTGAACAACTCGTTTTCGCTGTCGAGCAAATCGAGCAGGGTACGCTCGCCGAGGCTGAACTGACGCTGGTAAGCGGTGCGCACCGAGGTGCTGTGATCGACGTACTGCTGCGCGATCGGCACCTGAGCGTTGGCGTTGTTCAGGGCATTCCAGGCCAAGCCAAGTTCTTCGTTCAACTGACGCAGGGCGTTGTTGCGGATGTCCAGCGCCTGGTTCGACAGGTACGACTTGGATTCCAGATCGGCCTTGTTGCTGCCGCCCGAATAGAGGTTGAAGCGCATGCGCAACATGGCCTGCCATTCGTTGCTGTGGCCGTTCTGACCGTCCAGATCGTTGTCGGCGGTGCGGCCCAGTTCAGCGTCGAAACGCGGGTAGAACGTCGACTTCGCGGTTTCGTACTGCTTCTCGGCAGCGGCGATGTCGGACTCGGCCGAACGCAGGATCGGGCTGTTTTCCACCATCTGCTGACGCGCTTCATTGAGGTTGGCCGGCATCATCGCCATGAACGGCGCCGGACGCTCCAGCTGATCAGGCATCTGGCCAACGGCGCTGAGGAAATTAGTTTCCGAGTCGGCGAGGTTGGTCTGCTCGGTGATCAGGTTATTGCGCGCCTGGGCCATCCGCGCTTCGGCCTGATCGAGGTCGGCGCCACTGCCGACGCCACGCTGGGTGCGCAACTGGATCTGGTCGTAAATGCGCTGGTGGCTCTTGAGGTTGTCCTCGGCCAGACGCACGAATTCACGACGGGTCAGTACATCCAGATAAACCTGGGCAACTGTCAGTCCGGTGCGCTCGGAAGTACCCAGCAAAGAGTAGGCGCGGGAGTTAACGGTGGCTTGTTGACGCCCAACTTCGCTGGAGGTCGCAAAACCGTCAAAAACCATTTGCGAGAGACGTAAACTTGACTCGCTACGGTTCAAAGTCTCCCAGTGATTGCCTCCGCCGTTGGCGCGGGTGGTTACGCTGTCGGTGCCTTCACGGCCATAACCGCCCAGCAGATCGACCTTGGGCAGGTATCCACCTTTTGCTGCTCTTAATTGATAATCCGCGGCCAAACGACTGTTGACCCCTGCCTGGATTTCCGGATGGACATCCAATGCCTGCTGCATGGCTTCTGGTAAGGATTGTGCTTGTACGAAAGACGCGGCGAGGGCGAAGGGTATGGCCTTGAGCAATTGCGAACGCATGGTAAAAATTTCCCAGAACTTCTTGTCTTGAATCACAGCTAAACGTGCTGCAGCGTCGGATGATTGGCGACTGGATTGACCGTATGTCGGAAAGTTCAAAACAGGAACTGGTTCACACGCAAAAGGACAGGTCGCCGCGGAATATCAATGTGACATTAGTGGGACGATTGTTTAGGATGGCACCCAGAAGGTCAATAGTTTGGCATAAAGTTAATAGCGAAAGAATATAGCCAAATTATTGACGAAAAACAGCGTCAATCTTGTATCGCAAATTTTTAAAGTACGTCCAGACTGAATTGGCATCCATGCCTTCAGGTCCATGGAAGTCAACTGAACGTGACACCCGGAGAGTCTTCAATGAGCAGTGTTGTTGCCATCGTCAAAAGCATTGTCGGTCAGGTATTCGTGGTGTCCCCAGAGGGCGTACGCCGCATACTCGTTGAAGGCGATCGACTGTATGTCGGCGATCAGATCGACACTGGTCTTTCGGGCGCCGTGTCGCTGGAATTGGCTGATGGCCGCACGCTGGATCTGGGTCGCGATACCCAATGGAGCGCCAGCGCGCCCGACTCAAGCACTGACTTGGCCGAAGCCACCGCGCAGGCTGCGCCGTCTGTAGAAGAACTGCAGCAGGCCATCGCCGCCGGTGTCGACCCGACTACCGCACTCGACGCCACGGCTGCCGGCCCAAGCGCCGCAGGTACGGGTGGTGCTGCCGGTGGCGGTCATAGTTTCGTGATGCTCGACGCCACGGCGGGTCGCGTTGATCCGACTATTGGTTTCCCGACGGCGGGCATCAATTCGGCCGGTCAGGCTGCACAGAACATCACCGGCGGCCAGACCACTGACACCACGACGAATGCCCTGCGTGATTCGACCCTGAGCCTCAGCGCCACACCGACCATCACCGAAGCCGGCGGCGTGCTGGTGTACACCGCGACCCTGACCCAGGCGCCGCTCACCGACCTGACCATCACCCTGTCCAACGGCTCGGTGATTGTGATTCCGGCCGGCTCGACCACCGGTACCGTCAACGTACCGCTGGCACCGAACGACTCGGTTTATAACGACCCGACCCAGATCGACGTGACCGTCACCGGCACCACCGGCGGCAACGGCATCACCGTGACGCCGCCGACCACACCGGCCACGACTCAGGTTACCGACACCATCGACACCACCACCGTCACTCTGACGACGGCGCCGAACGTCACCGAAGGCGGCCTGATCACCTACACCGCGACCCTGACCAACCCGGCGCAAACACCGGTCACCGTCACCCTGTCGAACGGCTCGACCATCACCATCGGCGCGGGCCAGACCACTGGCACCGTCAACGTGCCGACCCCGGCCAACGACGTCTATAACAACGGCAGCACCGTCAGCACCACCATCACTGGCGCTACCGGCGGCAATTTCGAAAACCTGGTGCCGAACCCGACGCCAGCAGTGACCACCATTACCGACTCGGTCGACAACACCGGCCTGACCCTGACCGCGACCGGCAGTGTCGTCGAGGGCGGCCAGATCACCTACACCGCGACCCTGACCAACCCGGCGCAAACACCGGTCACCGTCACCCTGTCGAACGGCTCGACCATCACCATCGGCGCGGGCCAGACCACTGGCACCGTCAACGTGCCGACCCCGGCCAACGACGTCTATAACAATGGCAGCACCGTCAGTACCACCATCACTGGCGCTACCGGCGGCAATTTCGAAAACCTGGTGCCTAACCCGACGCCAGCAGTGACCACCATCACTGACTCGATCGACAACACCGGCCTGACCCTGACCGCAACCGGCAGCGTCACCGAAGGCGGCCAGATCACCTACACCGCGACTCTGACCAACCCGGCGCAAACACCGGTCACCGTCACCCTGTCGAACGGCTCGACCATCACCATTGGCGCGGGTCAGACCACCGGCACCGTCAACGTGCCGACCCCGGCCAATGACGTCTACAACAATGGCAGCACCGTCAGCACCACCATCACCGGCGCTACCGGCGGCAACTTCGAAAACCTGGTGCCGAACCCGACGCCAGCAGTGACCACCATTACCGACTCGGTCGACAACACCGGCCTGACCCTGACCGCGACCGGCAGTGTCGTCGAGGGCGGCCAGATCACCTACACCGCGACTCTGACCAACCCGGCGCAAACACCGGTCACCGTCACCCTGTCGAACGGCTCGACCATCACCATCGGCGCGGGCCAGACCACTGGCACCGTCAACGTGCCGACCCCGGCCAACGACGTCTATAACAATGGCAGCACCGTCAGTACCACCATCACTGGCGCTACCGGCGGCAACTTCGAAAACCTGGTACCGAACCCGACGCCAGCAGTGACTACCATCACCGACTCGGTCGACAACACCGGCCTGAGCCTCAGCGCCACCGGCACGGTGGCTGAAGGTGGTTCGATCGTCTACACAGCGACCCTGACCAATCCGGCTGGCACGCCAGTGACCGTGACCCTGTCGAACGGCGCCGTCATCACCATCGACGCTGGTAAAACCACCGGCACCGTGACGGTTCCGGCGCCTGCCGATGACGTCTATAAAGACGCCGGCCAAGTCGAAGCAACCATTACCACTGCTACCGGCGGCAATTTCGAGAATCTTGTCCCGAGTACCACGCCAGCGGTGACCGAAGTCACTGACACCGTCGACACTTCGACCGTAAAACTAACCGCCGATACTTCGGTGGCTGAAGGTGGCACCGTCACTTACACCGCCACCATTGGCGCGCCAGTGACCGGCTCGCCGGTTGTCGTGACCCTGGCCAACGGTCAGAGCATCACCATCGCTGTCGGCCAGACCACTGGCACCGTGACCGCTGCCGCGCCGAACGATGCGCTGGTCGGTAATGCACCGCTGACCAACTCGATCACAGGCGTTTCCGGCGGCAACTACGAAGACCTCGTGGCCGACAAGACGCCGGTTTCGACTACCGTGACTGACGTCGCGGACACCACCAACCTGTCGTTGAGTGCAACCGGATCTGTGGCTGAGGGTGGCCAGATCACCTACACCGCAACACTGACCAACGCCGCTGGCTCGCCAGTGACCGTGACCCTGTCGAACGGCGCCGTCATCACCATCGACGCTGGCAAAACCACCGGCACCGTGACCGTTCCGGCGCCTGCCGATGACGTCTATATAGACGCTGGCAAAGTCGAAGCGACCATTGCAACGGCTACTGGCGGCAATTTCGAGAACCTGGTGCCGAGCACCGTTCCAGCCGTCACTGACATTACCGACACCGTCGATACCTCGACCGTAAAACTGACTGCCGACACCTTGATCGCTGAAGGTGGCATCGTCACCTACACCGCCACCGTTGGCGCGCCGGTAACTGGCTCGCCGGTCGTGGTGACCCTGGCCAACGGCCAGAACATCACCATCGCTGTCGGCCAGACCACTGGCACCGTGACCTTCACTGCACCGAACGATGCATTGATTGGGCAGGCTCCGGTCACCAACTCGATCACCAACGTGACGGGCGGCAACTACGAGAACCTCGTAGCGGACAAAACCCCGGTCAGCACCACCGTGACTGACACCACCGACACCACCAACCTGTCGCTCAGCGCCACCGGTTCGGTAAATGAAGGCGGCCAGATCACTTACACCGCGACCCTGACCAACGCTGCTGGCTCGCCAGTCACCGTGACCCTGTCGAACGGTGCCGTGATCACCATTGATGCCGGTAAGACCACCGGCACCGTGACCGTTCCGGCGCCTGCCGATGACGTCTATATAGACGCTGGCAAAGTCGAAGCGACCATTGCCACGGCTACTGGCGGCAATTTCGAGAACCTGGTGCCGAGCACCGTTCCAGCCGTCACTGACATTACCGACACCGTCGACACTTCGACCGTCAAACTGACTGCGACCGAGTCCGCTGCTGAAGGTGGCACCGTCACTTACACCGCGACTGTCGGTGCACCGGTGACAGGTTCTCCAGTGACCGTGACCCTGGCTAACGGCCAGACCATCACCATCGGTGTTGGCCAGACCTCCGGTACCGCGACAACGACTGCCCCGAACGATGCATTGACCGGTCATGCACCGCTGACCAACTCGATCACCAACGTAACCGGCGGCAACTACGAAAACCTCGTGGCCGACAAAACTCCAGTCAGCACCACCGTGACTGACGTAGCGGACACCACCAACCTGTCGCTGAGTGCGACCGGCTCTGTGGCCGAGGGTGGCCAGATCACCTACACCGCCACCCTTACAAACGCCGCTGGTTCGCCAGTGACTGTGACTCTGAGCAACGGCTCGGTAATCACCATTGAGGCGGGTAAGACCACCGGCACCGTGACCGTTCCAGCGCCAGCCGATGACGTCTACAAGGACGCCGGCAAAGTCGAAGTGACCATCAAGGACGCTACCGGCGGCAACTTCGAGAACCTGGTGCCGAGCAACGTTGCGGCCGTCACCGACGTGACCGATACCGTCGACACCACCACCGTCAAACTGACCGCCAGCGAAACCGCGGCTGAAGGTGGCAGCGTCATCTACACCGCTACCGTCGGCGCGCCAGTGACGGGTTCACCTGTCGTGGTGACCCTGGCCAACGGCCAGAGCATCACCATTGCTGTGGGCCAGACCACAGGCACTGCGACCGCTACCGCACCGAACGATGTATTGGCCGGCCATACACCGCTGACCAACTCGATCACCAACGTAACCGGCGGCAACTACGAAAATCTGGTCGCTGACAAAACCCCGGTCAGCACCACCGTGACCGACACCGTCGACACCACCACCGTTTCGCTGACCGCCACCGGTAACGTCAACGAAGGCGGGCAGATCGTCTACACCGCGACCTTGAACAACCCGGCCGGCACCCCGGTAACCGTGACCCTGAGCAACGGCTCGACCATCACCATCGACGCCGGCAAGACCACCGGCACCGTGACTGTTCCGGCACCTGCCGATGACGTCTATAAAGACGCCGGCAAAGTCGAAGTGACCATCAAGGACGCTACCGGCGGCAACTTCGAGAGCCTCGTTCCGAGCACCACGCCTGCGGTCACCAACGTTGCCGACACGATCAACACTACGCACCTGACCCTCAGCGCCGAAAGCTATGTGCTCGAAGGCACGTCGATCACCTACACCGCGACCCTGACCAACGCCGCGCAAACGCCGGTAACCGTCAACCTCAGCAACGGCCAGACCATCACCATCGAGGCCGGTAAAACCACGGGTTCGGTGACCATTCCGGCACCGAGCGATGACGTCTATAAAGACGTCAGCAAGCTCACCGTGACCATGACCGATGCAAGCGGCGGCAACTTCGAGAAGCTCGACGTCAGCAAGACGCCGGTCAGCACCACCGTCAATGACACCGTCGACAAGACCAGCCTGACCCTGACCGCAAGCGACACCGTCAGCGAAGGTGGCCAGATCACCTACACCGCGACTCTGAGCAACCCGGCCGGCACCGCCATGACCGTGACCCTGGCCAACGGCGCAGTCATCAACATTGCTGCCGGCGCCACTCAGGGATCGGTGAACTTCGCCGCGCCAGCGAACACGCCGTATATCGATGGCGGCAAAGTGCAGACCGCGATTGCCAGCCACAGCGGCGGCAACTTCGAGCAGGTCGATGCCAACCGTTCGGCGGTGGTCACCACCGTCACCGACACCGTCGACACCACCAATATCAGCCTGAGCGCGACCGGTTCGGTCGCCGAGGGCGGCTCGATCATCTACACCGCCACACTGACCAATGCAGCCGGCACGGCCATGACCGTGACCTTGAGCAACGGCGCGGTGATCAACATCGCCAAAGGCGCCACCACCGGCACCGCCACCGTCGCAGCACCTGGCGATGACGTGTACAAGGACGCCGGCAAAGTCGACGCGAGCATCACCAAAACTACCGGCGGCAACTTCGAGAACCTGGTGGTCGACAAGACCCCGGCCGTGACCGACGTGACCGACACCATCGACAACAGCACCGTATCGCTGACCGCCACGGCCAGCACCGTTGAAGGTGGCGTAGTGGTTTACACCGCGTCCGTCACCGCGCCGGTTACGGGTTCGCCGGTTGTCGTGACCCTGTCCAACGGACAGACCATCACCATCCCGGTCGGCGCCAGCAGCGGCAGCGTCAACTTCACTGCACCGAACGATGCACTCGCGGGTGGCAACACCCTGAGCGTGAAGATCGACGGCACCAGCGGCGGCAACTACGAAAATCTGGTGGCGGACAAATCGCCGGCCGTGACTTCGGTGACCGATACGGTCGACACCACCAATCTGTCGCTGAGTGCGACCGGCTCCGTGGCCGAGGGTGGCCAGATCACCTACACCGCGACCCTGACCAACGCTGCGGGCTCGCCAGTGACCGTGACTCTGAGCAACGGCTCTGTAATCACCATCGAAGCAGGCAAAACCACCGGCACCGTGACCGTTCCGGCCCCATCCGATGACGTCTACAAAGACGCTGGCAAAGTCGAAGTCACCATCAAGGAAGCGACTGGCGGCAACTTCGAGAACCTGGTTCCAAGCACCACACCAGCCGTGACCGACGTTACTGACACCATCGACACCTCGACCGTCAAACTCACCGCGACCGAATCGGCGGCTGAAGGCGGCGCTGTCACCTATACCGCTACCGTTGGCGCACCAGTCACTGGTTCGCCGGTTGTCGTGACCTTGGCCAACGGCCAGACGATCACCATCGGTGTGGGCCAGACCACTGGCACCGCGACAACGACTGCACCGAACGATGCGTTGACCGGTCATGCGCCGCTGACCAACGCGATCACTGACGTGAGCGGCGGTAACTACGAAAATCTGGTGGCCGACAAAACCCCGGTCAGCACGACCGTGACCGACACCACCGACACCACCAACCTGTCGCTGAGCGCAACCGGTTCGGTAAATGAAGGCGGCCAGATCACCTACACCGCGACCCTGACCAACGCTGCTGGCTCGCCAGTGACCGTGACCCTGTCGAACGGCGCGGTGATCACCATCGAGGCGGGCAAAACCACTGGTACCGTGACCGTTCCAGCGCCGAGCGATGACGTTTACCAAGATGCCGGCAAAGTTGAAGCGACCATTTCGACTGCTACTGGCGGCAACTTCGAAAACCTGGTGCCGAGCACTGTTCCGGCCGTTACCACCGTCAACGACACCATCGACACCTCCACCGTGTCGCTGAGCGCCACCGCGAACGTCGCCGAAGGCGAAACCGTGGTTTACACCGCGACCGTGACCGCCCCGGTGACCGGCTCCCCAGTCGTGGTGGCCCTGTCCAACGGCCAGACCATCACCATCGCCGTGGGCGAAACCACCGGCACCGTAAACTTCGTCGCGCCGAACAGCCCATTGGCGGGCGGCAGCTCGCTGAGCGTGACCATCGACGGCGCCACCGGCGGCAACTATGAAAAACTCGCTGTCGACGGCAAGCCCGCTGACACCGCGGTTTCGGACACCAACGACACCACCAACCTGAACCTGACCGCGACCGACTCGGTGGCTGAAGGTGGGTCGATTGTTTACACCGCTACGCTGACCAACCCGGCCGGCACTCCGGTTACCGTGACCCTGTCGAACGGCGCGGTGATCACCATTGATGCCGGCAAAACGTTCGGTACCGTTACCGTTCCGGCTCCGACCGATGACGTCTACAAAGATGCGGGCAAAGTCGAAGCGACTATTTCGACTGCAACTGGCGGCAACTTCGAAAACCTGGTGCCGAGCACTGTTCCGGCCGTCACCAACGTTACCGATACCATCGACACTACTATCGTCAAACTCACCGCGACCGAGTCGGCGGCTGAGGGTGGCGCTGTTACTTACACCGCAACTGTCGGCGCTCCAGTAACCGGTTCCCCAGTTGTCGTGACCCTGGCGAACGGGCAGACGATCACCATCGGCGTGGGCCAGACTACCGGCACCGCGACCACCATTGCGCCAAACGACGCGTTGGCGGGTCATGCGCCGATTACCAACGCGATCACTGAGGTGAGCGGCGGTAATTACGAAGATCTGGTGGCGGACAAGACGCCGGTTTCGACGAACGTCACTGACACTGTCGACACTACCAATCTCTCACTGACCGCGACCGGTTCTGTGGCCGAGGGTGGCCAGATCACCTACACCGCGACTCTGACTAACGCCGCTGGCTCGCCGGTGACTGTGACCCTGAGCAACGGCGCTGTGATCACCATTGAGGCTGGCAAAACCACCGGTACCGTTACCGTTCCGGCTCCTACCGATGACGTCTATAAAGACGCCGGTAAAGTCGAGGCGACCATTTCGACCGCCACCGGCGGCAACTTCGAAAACCTGGTGCCGAGCACTCTTCCGGCCGTTACCGACGTCACTGACACCGTCGACACCTCGACCGTGAAGCTGACTGCCGATACTTCGGTGGCTGAAGGCGGCACCGTCACTTACACCGCCACCGTTGGCGCCCCGGTGACTGGTTCGCCGGTTGTCGTGACATTGGCCAATGGTCAGAACATCACCATCGCTGTTGGCCAGACCACCGGCACCGTAACCGCTGCCGCGCCGAACGATGCGCTGGCCGGTAATGCACCGATCACCAACTCGATCACTGACGTAAGCGGCGGCAACTACGAAAATCTCGTCGCAGACAAAACCCCAGTCAGCACCACCGTGACTGACGTCGCTGACACCACCAACCTGTCGCTGACCGCGACCGGCACTGTGGCTGAAGGCGGCTCGATTGTTTACACCGCGACGCTGACCAACGCTGCCGGCTCGCCAGTGACTGTGACCCTGAGCAACGGCGCGGTGATCACCATCGAGGCGGGCAAAACGACCGGCACCGTGACCGTTCCGGCTCCGACCGATGACGTCTATAAAGACGCCGGCAAAGTCGAAGCGACCATTGCCACGGCCACCGGCGGCAATTTCGAGAATCTGGTGCCAAGCACCGTTCCAGCCGTTACTGACGTCACCGACACCATTGATACTTCGACGGTCAAACTGACTGCCGATACTTCCGTCGCTGAAGGCGGCACCGTCACTTACACCGCCACCGTTGGCGCCCCGGTGACTGGTTCGCCAGTTGTCGTAACCCTGGCCAACGGCCAGAACATCACCATCGCTGTTGGCCAGACCACCGGCACCGTAACCGCTGCCGCGCCGAACGATGCGCTGACCGGTAATGCACCGATCACCAACTCGATCACTGACGTAAGCGGCGGCAACTACGAAAATCTCGTCGCAGACAAAACCCCAGTCAGCACCACCGTGACTGACGTCGCTGACACCACCAACCTGTCGCTGACCGCGACCGGCACTGTGGCTGAAGGCGGCTCGATTGTTTACACCGCGACGCTGACCAACGCTGCCGGCTCGCCAGTGACTGTGACCCTGAGCAACGGCGCGGTGATCACCATCGAGGCGGGCAAAACGACCGGCACCGTGACCGTTCCGGCTCCGACCGATGACGTCTATAAAGACGCCGGCAAAGTCGAAGCGACCATTGCCACGGCCACCGGCGGCAATTTCGAGAATCTGGTGCCAAGCACCGTTCCAGCCGTTACTGACGTCACCGACACCATTGATACTTCGACGGTCAAACTGACTGCCGATACTTCCGTCGCTGAAGGCGGCACCGTCACTTACACCGCCACCGTTGGCGCGCCAGTGACCGGCTCGCCAGTTGTCGTGACATTGGCCAATGGTCAGAACATCACCATCGCTGTTGGCCAGACCACCGGCACCGTAACCGCTGCCGCGCCGAACGATGCGCTGGCCGGTAATGCACCGCTGACCAACTCGATCACAGGCGTTTCCGGCGGCAACTACGAAGATCTCGTGGCCGACAAGACGCCGGTTTCGACCACTGTGACTGATGTCGCTGACACCACGAACCTGTCGCTGACCGCGACCGGCACTGTGGCTGAAGGCGGCTCGATTGTTTACACCGCGACGCTGACTAACGCCGCTGGCTCCCCGGTGACTGTGACCCTGAGCAACGGCGCGGTGATCACCATCGAGGTGGGCAAAACGACCGGCACCGTGACCGTTCCAGCGCCGACCGATGACGTCTATAAAGACGCCGGCAAAGTCGAAGCGACCATTGCCACGGCCACCGGCGGCAATTTCGAGAATCTGGTGCCAAGCACCGTTCCAGCCGTGACCGACGTCACCGACACCATCGACACGTCGACCGTCAAATTGACCGCGACCGTGTCGGCGGCAGAAGGCGGCACTGTTACTTACACCGCGACTGTTGGCGCCCCGGTAACTGGCTCGCCAGTCACCGTGACTCTGGCTAACGGTCAGAACATCACCATCGGTGTTGGCCAGACCACTGGCACCGTGACCTTCACCGCGCCGAACGATGCGTTGACCGGTCATGCGCCAATTACTAACGCAATCACTGACGTAACCGGCGGCAATTACGAAAACCTCGTAGCCGACAAAACTCCGGTCAGCACCACCGTGACCGACACCGTCGACACCACCAATCTGTCGCTGACGGCGACCGGTTCTGTGGCCGAGGGTGGCCAGATCACCTACACCGCCACTCTGACCAACGCCGCTGGTTCGCCAGTGACTGTGACCCTGAGCAACGGCTCGGTAATCACCATCGACGCTGGCAAGACCACCGGCACCGTGACCATTCCTGCGCCATCCGATGACGTCTACAAAGACGCCGGTTCCGTCCAGGCAACGATCAAAACCGCCACCGGTGGCAACTTCGAAAACCTGGTACCAAGCACTGTTCCAGCAGTGACCAGCGTCACCGACACCATCGACACCACGACGGTGAAGCTGACCGCCACCGGTACAGCGGCTGAAGGCGGCAATGTCGTCTACACCGCTACCGTCGGAGCACCAGTCACCGACTCGCCTGTCGTCGTGACACTGGCCAACGGTCAGACGATTACTATCGGCGTCGGCCAGACCACTGGCACCGCGACCTTCGTTGCGCCGAACGATGCGTTGACTGGCCACGCGCCGATCACCAACTCGATCACCAACGTAACCGGCGGCAACTTCGAAAACCTCGTAGCCGACAAGACTCCGGTTTCGACAACCGTGACCGACACCGTCGACACCACCAACCTGTCGCTGACCGCGACCGGCAGCGTGGCCGAGGGTGGCCAGATCACTTACACCGCCACCCTGACCAACGCCGCTGGCTCGCCAGTCACCGTGACCCTAAGCAACGGCTCGGTTATCACCATCGACGCTGGCAAAACCACTGGCACCGTGACCATTCCTGCGCCATCCGATGACGTCTACAAAGACGCCGGTTCCGTGCAGGCAACCATCACCAACGCTACCGGTGGCAACTTCGAAAACCTGGTACCAAGCACTGTTCCGGCGGTCACCAGCGTTACCGATACCATCGACACTACTACCGTCAAACTCACTGCGACCACAACCGCAGCCGAGGGCGGCAACGTTGTCTACACGGCGACTGTCGGCGCGCCTGTCACCGACTCGCCTGTCGTCGTGACTCTGGCTAACGGTCAAACGATTACGATCGGCGTCGGCCAGACGACCGGCACCGCGACCTTCGTTGCGCCGAACGATGCGTTGACTGGCCACGCGCCGATCACCAACTCGATCACCAACGTAACTGGCGGCAACTACGAAAACCTCGTAGCCGACAAGACTCCGGTTTCGACAACCGTGACCGACACCGTCGACACCACTAACCTGTCGCTGACCGCGACCGGCACCGTGGCCGAGGGTGGCCAGATCACTTACACCGCCACCCTGACCAACGCCGCTGGCTCGCCAGTCACCGTGACCCTAAGCAACGGCTCGGTTATCACCATCGACGCTGGCAAAACCACTGGCACCGTGACCATTCCTGCGCCATCCGATGACGTCTACAAAGACGCCGGTTCCGTGCAGGCAACCATCACCAACGCCACCGGTGGCAACTTCGAAAACCTGGTACCAAGCACTGTTCCGGCGGTCACCAGCGTTACCGATACCATCGACACCTCCACCGTAAAACTCACTGCGACCACAACCGCAGCCGAGGGCGGCAACGTTGTCTACACGGCAACTGTCGGTGCTCCAGTAACCGGTTCTCCAGTTGTCGTGACCTTGGCTAACGGCCAGACGATAACCATCGGCGTCGGCCAGACTACTGGCACCGCAACAACAACCGCGCCGAATGACGCGTTGACCGGTCACACCCCGCTGACCAACTCGATCACCAACGTAACCGGTGGCAACTACGAAAACCTCGTAGCCGACAAAACCCCGGTCAGCACCACCGTGACCGACACCGTCGACACCACCAACCTGTCGCTGACCGCGACCGGTTCTGTGGCCGAGGGTGGCCAGATCACCTACACCGCAACGCTGACCAACGCCGCTGGCTCGCCGGTGACTGTGACCCTGAGCAACGGCTCGGTAATCACCATCGACGCTGGCAAGACCACCGGCACCGTGACCATTCCTGCGCCATCCGATGACGTCTACAAAGACGCCGGTTCCGTGCAAGCAACCATCACCAACGCCACAGGTGGCAACTTCGAAAACCTGGTGCCAAGCACAACACCAGCAGTAACCAGCGTCACCGACACCATCGACACCACCACTGCCAGCATCACCGGCAGCACCTCGGTAACGGAAGGTCAGACCGCCAGCTATACCGTCAGCCTGACGCACCCGGCGCAAACCGAGGTGACCCTGAAAATCGTCTACAGCGGCACCGCTGCCGACGGTTCGGACTTCACTGGCGTGTACACCGTGAAGATCCCGGCCGGCGCCAGCAGCGCGCAGTTCAACGTCGCGACCCTCGATGACAAGATCACCGAAGGCACCGAGAACTTCGTGGTCAAGATCGACACGGCCACTGGCGGCAACTTCGAGAATCTGGCGGTCAGCACCACCAATGGCAGCGTCAGCACCTCGATCATCGACAACGATGCGCCACCGGTTATCGATCTGGACGCCAACAACTCCAGCGGTGCAACCGGGGCCGATTACAAGGTGACTTTCACCGAAAATACTCCGGGCGCAGGTGTGTCGATTGCCGACACCGATATCAGAATCACCGATCCGGACAGCACCATGCTGACCGGCGCCACCGTCGTGCTGACCAACCGTCAGGACGGCGATGCGCTGAATCTGGGCAACAGCGTCAACGGCATCACGATCAATGCCAACAGCACCAACGGCACTGTCACCCTGACTCTGTCGGGTAACGCGACGCTTGCCGATTACATGCAGGCGATCAAGAACATCAGCTTCACCAACAACAGTGAAGATCCGAGCACGGTGCCGCGCATCATCACCGTGACCGTGACCGATGGCGGCAACTACTCCAACACCGCGACCACCACGGTCAACGTGCTGCCAGTCAACGATGCACCGGTTGCAGCGCCGATCAATGTCACCGGCACTGAAGACACCCCGCTGATCCTCGGCTGGTCGACCTTTGGTGTGACGGACGTCGACAGCCCGGCCAGCAGCCTCGGGGTGAAAATCACTCAGTTGCCGGGCGAAGGCAAACTGCAGTACCTGGACGGTTCGACCTGGAAAGACGTCGCCAACAACCAAACCTTCAGCAAGGCTGACATCGACGCTGGCAAGCTGCGTTTCATGCCGGACGCCAACGAGTCGGGTGTGAACGGTTACGGCGGCACCGGCATTGGCAACAAACAGGCTGACTACGCGCAGATCAAGTTCCAGCCAACCGACGGCCAATTGCTGGGCAACACCGGCACCGTGAAGATCGACATCACGCCAGTGGCGGATGCCCCGACCTTGGGCGTTGCCGATAACAGCGTGAAGTCGACCGGGCTGATCAAGGAAGTCTGGACCGGCCTGTCGGGCCTGGGCACCAACGGCAACGGCGCAGATTCGACCACGCTGAAAAACGTGATCGACGGCGCTGGTACGCCGAATTCCAGCGGCAGCGTGACCAACGTGCAGTCCGACGGCAGCGTGACCGCTGGCACCGCTTCAAAGACGTCCGGCCTGATCTTCCTCGAAGCCGGCAAGACCTACACTTTCAGCGGCATCGCCGATGACAGTCTGCTGATCACCATTGGCGGCAAGAATGTGGCGTCGGGTACCTGGGGCGCGGGCGGCGCGATCAACGGATCGTTCACCCCGACCACCAGCGGCTACTACACGCTGGACATCTACCACCACAACCAGAGCGGCCCAGGCAGCTATGACGTGAACCTGTCGGTCAACGGCAGCACGCCGATCGACCTGAGCAGCGCCGGCGTGCCGATCTACACCGGCGTGCAGGATCTGGTGAATTCCGGCGTGACCGTCTCCGACCTGCACGGTACTAACGGCGAAGGTTATTACGACGGCTACAAGCTCAACACCGGCGCCGAAGGCACCACGGTGAAACTGTCGGCGATCAACACCGCCCTGACCGACACCGACGGCTCGGAAACCCTGAGCGTGAAGATCAGCGGCGCGCCGGTCGGTTCGGTACTGAGCGACGGCGCCGGCCATAGCTTCACGGTCACCGCGAGCAACGGCGAAGCCAACGTCACCGGTTGGAGCCTCGGTAGCCTGACCGTGACCCCGCCGACCTACTACAACGGCCAGTTCAACCTGACCGTGACATCGACCTCCACCGAAGCCGTGGGCGGTTCGGCCAGCAGCACCGCGACCATTCCAGTCACCGTGGTGCCGGCGGTCTACAACGCCATTACCGCAACGTCGGCTGACGACACTGTCGTCGGTACTGACGGCAACGACATCGTTGTCGCCGACATCGGCGGGCTGACCGTGGTGCCGGGCACCAACTACAACATCGCGTTCATGGTCGACAGCTCCGGCAGTATGAGCACCTCTTCGCTCAACGCCGCGAAGGACTCGCTGACGTCGGTGTTCAACACCCTCAAGCAGAGCCTGGGCGGCAGCAACTCGGGCACGGTGAACATCTTCCTGGTGGATTTCGATACCCAGGTCAATAAATCGGTGTCGGTGAACCTTAACGATCCAAATGCGCTGACGCAGCTCAAGGCAGCGCTGGACTCGATGACGTCCGGCGGCGGCACCAACTACGAGGATGTGTTCAAAACCACAGCCAACTGGTTCCAGAGTGCTGATGCAGTGGCCAACGCCGGCGCGAAGAACCTCACGTACTTCATCACCGACGGCCAACCGACTTACTACCAGGCCAGCGAGCAGACCAATCCGACGCTGTACGGCAGCGTGAAGTTCGACAGTGTGGTGACGACCAGCAACTACAAGCTGGGCGATACCTTCAGCACTTACATCGACAACACGCATTACCTGAGCATCAACTCCAGCGGCTTTGCCCAGTTGCAGACGTACTCCAACCGTTATGGCTGGTCCACCACCAATCTGGGCACCGTACACGCTCAGGGTGACGGCACTTACGAGCTGTCCGGCCTGGCAGGTAGCGGTAACAGCACCGACTGGTACACCACCAGTAACTCGACCAGCAGCTTCTCGTTGCTCAGCAACCTGTCGAACGTCGAAGCCATCGGCCTTAACAGCGGCGTCAGCCTCAGTGACCTGAAACCGTACGATTCGGACGGCGTGCCGCAGACCAACATCGATCCGAAGGATCTGGCCAACTCGATCATCGGCCACACCGAAGCGACGATGCCGGGCAACGACACCGTCAACGGTGGCGCCGGCAACGACATCCTGTTCGGCGATCTGGTCAGCTTCAACGGCATTGCCGGCGAGGGTTACCAGGCAATGCAGGCGTTCGTCGCCAAGGAAACCGGCGTCGAGGTCAGCAAAGTCAGCACCAGCAATGTGCACCAGTACATCACCGAGCACTATCAGGCGTTCGATGTATCCGGCTCGCATGACGGCAACGACACCCTGTTGGGCGGCGCGGGCAATGACATCCTGTTCGGCTCGGGCGGCAATGACGTACTCGACGGCGGCAAAGGCAATGACATCCTGCTGGGCGGCACCGGCAACGACACACTGATGGGCGGTCAGGGCAATGACATCCTGATCGGTGGTTCCGGTGCCGACACCTTCGTCTGGAAGTCGGGTGATACCGGCAACGACGTGATCAAGGACTTCAAAGCCGCCGAAGGTGACCGTATCGACTTGCGTGATCTGTTGCAGGGCGAAACCGGCAGCACCATCGACAACTTCCTGAAGATCACCACGGTCGATGGCACGTCGTCGCTGCAAGTCAGCTCGGCAGGCAAGTTCAACTCCGGTGACGCTGCCGCAGCAACGCCGGACGTGACGATCAAACTGGAAGGCAACAACTGGTCGAGCGCCAACATCCACAACCTGATTGCCGGCAGCGACCCGACCATCAAAGTCGACCACAACAACAGCTGATCCGCGTGCAAAACGGCCGCCCTTCTGGGGCGGCCGTCACGTTTGCGATGACCGCAGCGGTGACGATTGGGTCGCCGCACCGCATACTTGCGCGCAGTTGGCTATGCTGCTGACAGCATGACGCTGGTTCATATCTGAGGGATGCCCAATGTTTTACGTGCAACGCGATGCGCAAGGTGAGTTGATTCGCGTGGAAGCTGCGGCCTACGCCGAGGCCACGGAAACGCTGCCGGCCGACCACCATGAAATCCAGGCGTGGTACGCCAACGAAGCTGTGGAAAACAGCCTCAAACAGCTCAAGCAGAGCGACTTTGAGATGATTCGGGTACTCGACGACCTGATTCAGGTGTTGACCAGCAAAGGGGTGATCCGCGTCACCGACCTGCCGGAAGCGGCCCAGGCCAAGCTGATGGACCGGACTCAGGCGCGTGAGGCATTGGGCGGGTTGAGCCAGTTGATTGATGAGGATGAGGGCGGCTTGATTTAGAAGCAAAAGATCGCAGCCTTCGGCAGCTCCTACAGGGAACGCATTCCAATGTAGGAGCTGCCGAAGGCTGCGATCTTTTCGCTTTCAAATCTTGAGATTTACTTCCAAGGCTTGGGCTCACCGAGCAACTGCCCCTGAACCCCATACAAGCCCATCTCGCGAATCACCGACAACTCCCCTTCCGTCTCGACCCGCTCGGCAATCAGCGGCAGATCAATGCTGTGCGCCGCGCGCTGGATGGCTTCGATAAACAGACGCTTGTCGCTCTCCTGATCAATTGCCCGAATGTAGCTGCCATCGATCTTCAAGTACGCCAGCCCTAGCCGCGCCAGGTTGCCGATCATGCTGAAGCGTCCGCCGAAACGTTGCAGGCTCAGAGAGAAACCCAGTTCACGCAGACGCCGGGTCAATTGCTCCAGCACCGCTTGTTCCGGCAATTGCTCCTCGCCGATCTCAAGGGTCAGGCGTGGGCCGAGGTTGGAATGCATCCGCAAAATCTCGAAGATTTTGTTCAATGCCTGTGGGTCCGCCAACGTTGCCGAAGACAGGTTCAGCGCCAGCGAATCCTCATGTTCTTTCATCTGCTCAAGCACTCGCTCCAGCATCAGGCGATCGAGCCGCGCGGTCCAGCCGAAGCGCTCCAGCCACGGCAGGAAACGGCCGGCCGGGACGGTCTGGCCCTGCTCGTCGAGCAAGCGCGACAGCACTTTGTAATGCAGCACCAGTTGCGTGTCCTGCGCGGCCACCACTGGCTGGAAATACAACTCGAAGCGCTGCTGACTCAACGCCTGATCAAGCAAGCGATGCCAGGCATGGTGATCGTCGCCAACATCGGCTGTCAGACTGTGATCGATACACGCCCAGTTCTGCTCGCCCTGCCCTTCGGCCTGGGCCAATGCCTGATCGCCTAGGCTGAGCACCGCTTGTGGTGAATCGCCGTGTGCAAACGGTGCAAGACCGATCGAAGCAACCGCCGCCACGTCAGTTGCGCCGGTGGCGTGCAGGCTGCTCAGGGCACCGTCGAGGTTCTGCGCCAGTTGCAGCGCTTCCTCACGCACTAGGCCCGGCGCCAGCACGGCAAACTCACCGCCACGAATACGCGTGACGAGGTTCTGGGTTTCCGGGTATTTGGCGCATTCGCGCGACAATTGCTCGCCGACCGCTTTCAACAATTCATCGGTGCGCTGACCACCCAGGCGCTGGTTCAACCCGGCCAGATCCTTGACCCGTAACAGCAGCAGATAACCCGAGCTGGCTTGCTCCGGGTTGCTCACGCGATTGTTCAGTTGCATCTCGAAATAACGGCGGTTGGCCAGCCCCGTGAGGTTGTCCTGATAGGACTCGGCGCGCAGCTTTTCGCTGCGTTCGGCCTGCTCCTGAAACAGCGCCTTGAGCTTCTCGACCATCTGGTTCATCGCTTGCACCACACGGCGCAGTTCAGGGGTGCGCGGCAAGTCCGGCAGGCTGAGAAATTCTCGCCGGGCGATGGCGTGGGACTGCTTGACCATGTAATCCAGCGGCTTCAACTGCCGGCGCAGCAGCAGCGCGCCGAGCACCGCACTCACGGCGCCACACATCAGCAACCAGCCAAGGCTGCCCAACGCGCTCTGCCACAGCTTGGCCACGGCAAACATCGGGTGGCTGACCACCTCGACCCGCGCAGCCTGCTCCCAGCCGCGGCTGACCAATGCGTCGCCGCCGGCCGGCTCCAGACCGATGAGTTTGACGAACCAGTCCGGCACGTTACTCACCGTGGGGGCGCCGTTGCGCTCGACGATAGTCTGGTCGGTCTTCACATCGACCACACGGATGCTCGCGTAGTAACCGCTGTCGAAAATCGAGCTGACCAGCAGCTCGACCATCGCCGGGTCGTCGATGTTCGGCGTCAGCGACAACGCCAGCGCCGTGGCGGCGTCCTGAGCGTGAGAGCGCAACTGGTTGACGTACTGGGTACGCGAGCTCTCCAGACTGACCATGAAGCTGCCGGTGAAGGCGACCACCAGGAACAGACAGATAGCGAGCAACAGCTGTTTGAACAAAGACATCTGAGCGCGTGCTCCTAGTTAATCGTTTCGACCGCGAAACCTTCGGCCTGCATTTTCTTCAGCACATCCTGCCAGCGCGACAGGCGTTTGGTGTCGCCGACCTTTTTGTTGCCCTTGGCGCCCGGCAAATACAAACCTTCAGCATTGAAAGAGTAGACCGGCAGCAAATCGGTTCGCTGGGAGGCAGGCTGAATCGGATCGATCAGGCTGTCGAGCACCAACGGCATGGCATCGGGAGTGGCATAGTACGTCAGCACCATGTGCGCGCGGTTCTGGCGCAGTGCCTTGACGTAGGTGATGCGTAGCTTGTCACTGGAAACACCGAGGTGGCGCAGGCTGAAATACTTGGCGATTGCATAGTCTTCGCAGTCGCCGGCGCCCTTCCACAGTGCTTCGATCGGGGTTTCCCAATAGTCGACCTCATGCCACAGATCAATGTCTTCGACATAGCGCACCTGTTTGTTGAAGAACAGGTTCACCACTTTGAGTTTTTCAATTTCGCCGACCTGTTTCTGCGTGGCCAACAGATTTTGCCAGGCATCGATCCGCTGCTGGCCGGCGCCCAGCGGTCCATAGATTGCCGTGGCCTTGCGGCTGATCACGGAAAAATCCCAATCGGCATGCAGACCGTCCAGCATGACGCCGGCCAGTAACAGTGCGCAGCCAAGCCAGCGCAGCGTCCGAGGGATCGCGAAACGTAACGCCACAGCAGGTTTCCAGGGGGCAGGAAGGAAAGCGTTTGATGGTGAAGCTTAGCCGGGTAAAAAACAATGGCACCATGAGATCATCGTGACCGCGCTAAACTTGTTTAAAGGCACTGAACCTCTACATGGTTTGACAAGCTGTAGAGCAGTCACTAGTGTCATTTGGATCCAAATTCAGTCGACATACAGGGTGCGTAGTCGTGACACAGAAGCCCAAACCGCTACAGAGCATTAAAGTCGATGGGCCTATTCCTGCACACTTGGCTCGCTCGATCATCGAAGAAACCTTGCGCGCCGCCATCCTTGATGGTCGTTTGCCCTGCGGCACCGCCCTGCGCCAGCAGGATCTGGCCGATCTGTTCGGTGTCAGCCGCATGCCCGTGCGCGAAGCCTTGCGTCAGCTTGAGGCGCAGGCGCTGCTGAGCGTGACCGCGCACAAAGGCGCAGTGGTTGCGCCATTGATTCAGGGTGATGCCACGCAAACCTACGAGCTGCGGATTTTGCTCGAGTCCGAAGCCATGCGCCAATCCATTCCGCTGCTGACCGCTGCCGATCACGAGCAGGCGGCCAGGTATATCGATGAGCTCGAGACTCAGCACGATTACACGGAGATCGGCCGGCTCAACCGTTTGTTGCACATGGCGATGTACAGCAAGGCACCCAACCGGCGGCTATTGCGCCTGGTCGAAGACGGGCTCAACGAAGAAGAGCGCTTCCTGCGCTTCAACCTCGAGGCCATGGGCCTGGGCAAGCTTTCTCAGGACGACCACCGCGCCATGCTGCAAGCGGTGATCGAGCGCGATGTCGAGCGCTCCGTGGCACTGCTTGAGCAGCACCTCAACCGCGGTGTTGAAGTCATCACCCGTTATCTCGCCAGCCCGGCGGCGCTAAGCCGCAAGGCCGCACGCTGACTCTGCACGCCGGGACTGGACTTAACTGTCTGCCCGGCGAATAACCCGCTTACAAATCCCCCTCCCTACGTCTTCGAATCCACTGGCATATCCCCCCCTGCGCTCTAACCTCCCTGCGCCTATCAGGCCCGAAATATGTTCGCCTCACCGGAACGAATCGGTAATAGCCGTGGCGGCCATTTACCCTCAGTCTTGAACGGCCAAAACAATAAAGAACGGGCGACGCACCGCAATGCGGGTGCAGTCCCCGCAACAGGAACCTACGGAAGGAGCCTTGTCACGGGAAAAGGAAAGAATCGGCGCCGTTCCAGGCCACCTTTCGTCCCCCTCAAATAACTCGATATTAATTTTAAGAAAGTTGCTTCGAGTGAGGCATTCACTCTGTTTATTCGATTTTGGTCTTTATTGACTGAAAGGAGCAACTTCGCCTCAATAAAACTTGTGCAAAGAGTTTTATCGGACACTTTCACGCTTAAAAAGACAGCAACTAAAAATAATTAAAAATACACTTGTTAAGTTATTTGCCGATGTATTAGCTTTTCTCCGCCGAGCTTGAGATCTCTTCTCCTGGCGGACATAGACCGACAGCGCGACCAATAGATGGCGAGACCTCGCCTGACTACCGTGCTGTACTGCACATACATTCAGTTCAACTTCATTGGTTTGTATGAGGTCATTGCTCGCCTGTAGAAAGAATAACGAGCCGACGTTCCATTGATTACGCACTTGCAAAGTATTGTCCATTTCATATCAAGGATAGAGCCCCGTCATGCCTAATACAAAGCACCAACTTGCCCTGAAAAAAGCCGAGCTCAGCGCTCACCCGATTTTTGCCGAAATTGATTCAATGACTGTTTTGCGACGTTTCATGGAAAGCCACGTGTTTGCCGTGTGGGACTTCATGTCACTGACCAAACGCCTGCAACAGGAACTGACCTGCACTCGTCTGCCCTGGCTGCCGCCGCGTGATCCGCATGCTGCGCGCCTGATCAACGAGATTGTCCTCGGAGAGGAATCCGACGACCGCCTGAGCCACGGTCATTACAGCCATTTCGAGTTGTATCTGGATGCCATGCGCGAAGTCGGCGCCAGCACCTCGGCGGCAGAACGCTTCGTCGCGCTGCAAAAGGAAGGCGTGAGTTATGACGTGGCGCTGCAAAGTGTCGACGTCGATCCGGCAGCCGCGCAATTCGTCCGTGACACCTTGCGCACCGCTCTGCATGCACCGGGGCACAGCGTTGCTGCCGCGTTCCTGCATGGCCGCGAAAGTGTGATCCCGACCATGTTCCAGCGCATTCTCGACGACTGGGGCATCGGCATCGAACAGGCGCCGACCTTTCGCTATTACCTGGAGCGGCACATCGAGGTCGACTCCGAGGATCACGGCCCGGCGGCGGAGCAGTTGCTCGAGCGCTTGGTCGATGGCGATCCGCAGCGCGAGGCCGAGGTCTATGCCAGCGCCATCGCCGCCGTCGAAAGCCGCATTGCCCTGTGGGACGGCCTGCGCGTGAGCATGCGCGAGCCGTTGGCGGAGGTTGCCCAATGAACGCCGCCGACTATCAGTCCTTTGCCGATGTCTGGGAAAGCCGCGCGACCATCCGCACGCGCCCGCGCCGCGTTCTAGAAAACGACGAGCGCCTGATCTATCCGCTCAGTCGCCAACCACTGGTGCTCAGCGAAACCTTCCTGCGCGAATGCCCGCAGCAACGTGATTTCGCCTTGGTGCAGACGCTTTACAAATTCATCAACGACGTGGTGATTTTCGAGACCGAAATCGTCGACAAGACCGCGCGCAGCATCGCCAAGAACCGCTTCGCCGTAGCATTCCCGTTCGCCTGTCGTTATGACGCGATGACCGTGGTGGTCGACGAGGATTACCACGCGCTGGTGGCGATGGATTTCATGCAGCAGACGGTGGCCATGACCGGCATCGAGCCGATCCGCTTGCCGGATCAAATCGAACTGAGCCGGGCGATTCCCGCCGCTGTCGCGCTGGCGCCGGAACATCTGCGCAGCGCCGTGGAACTGATCTGCGTGGCCATCGCCGAGAACACCGTGACCGGCGACGTGGCGGCGTTCGCCCGCGACGACACGGTCAAGCCGTCGATCAAAGGCCTGATGGCCGACCACTTGCTCGACGAGGGTCGTCATTCCAGTTTCTGGGCGCGGATGGTGCGCATCTATTGGCACACCGCGAGCGAGGCCGATCGAGAAGCCATCGCGAAGATTCTGCCGGTGTTCATCGGCCATTACCTGACCAACGACATCCAGAAATCCTTCGATTTACGCCTGATCGATGCCCTGCCGGTCAGCGAAGGTACGCGCCTTTTGCTCAAGGAAGAGATGGCCGGTCTGGCCTTCCCGATCAATCGCCATCACCCGCTGGTGGGCAACATCATCAAGTTTTTCCACAACAGCTCGCTGCTCGAAACACCGTGTGTGCAGCACGCCTTGCGCGACTACCTGGTTTGAGGAGGCCGACATGAAACGTCTCGATATTTTATTGATTGGCGCCAGCCAGGCGATGACCGACCTGGCGCAGGAACTTGAACAGCAGGGCCACTCACTGGATCGCAGCGGCGCAGCGAAATCGACAGTGGATTTGATCATTGACGATGGCTTCATCGCGGCCGGCGATTTCTGCGCAATCCCACATCTGCATCTGCGTTTGGGTGTAGTAGCGCAGAGCAATGCAGGTCTGCCGTCGATCGACCTGTTGTGCTTCCTCGGCTCGTCACTGATCAGCCGCGTGCCGATTGGCGATGAGCCGTCCGGCAACGGGCAGGCATTGCGCCAAAGGGTGCTGATGCACGTGGTGGACGAAGTGTCGTTGCTGGTCAGCCGCTACTCCCGCGACCCGGAATACTTGCGGCATGCCGCTGCAGTGACGGCGCCGGATTTCGAGCGGCTGGAAAACCTGCAGTTTCTCGACAGCCTTGCCTACGTTCATCGCCATAACGCCACCGCGAATCCGGTCTTGCTGAAACAGGCGCAAACTCCGCTGATAGAAGGTCTGCAACAGAGCCTGATTCGCCACGCCGATCGCCCTGCGCTGCACCTCTTCGAGCAGTCGGTCAGCTATCGCCAGTTGCATGCGCACAGCCAGGCGATTCAACAGCACTTGCAGCCCCTGCTCGACCAGCATCCGCAGCCTTGGGTAGTAGGCATTTGTCTGCCGAAAAGCCCCGCGCTGTTCGCCTCGATTCTGGCGATTCTCGGCAGTGGGGCGGTGTACCTGCCGCTGGAACCCAGCCATCCGTTGCAGCGCCAGCAATACATCCTGCAAAACGCTGGCGCGCTGCTGTTGCTGCATGACGGTTTGCATCCGCTGAGCGAATCGATGCCGGGGCTGGATGTCAGCCACATCGACAGGGCCGACGCAAACCTCGCGCAACCGTTGATGCGCCAGCGCCCCGAACTCGACGCGCCGTGCATGGCGCTCTACACCTCGGGCACCACCGGACATCCGAAGGGTGTGTTGCTCAGTCAGGCAAACCTTGCGCACTTCACTGCGTGGTACGCCGACTACACGCAACTCAATACCAAGAGCCGGGTACTGCAATTCTCTTCGCTGAGTTTCGACTCGTCGCTGATCGACATTTTCCCGACCTTGCTCGCAGGCGCCGAACTGGTGGTGCCCGACGACACGCAACGGCGCGATCCGCTGCAACTGGTCGCACTGATTCGCCGCCGACAACTGACTCACGCGTTCCTGCCTCCGGCGCTGTTGAGCATCCTGCCGCTGGATCAACTGCAAGGCGTGCAACAGGTGATGACCGGCGGCGATGTCTGCGAGCCGTTCGTCATCGAACAACTGACCCGCCAAGGCAAACTGCACAACCTCTATGGGCCCACTGAAGCCACGGTGCTGATCACCGCGCGGCAGCTCACAACCGGCGACAGCAACCGCACGCTCGGCTCGCCGATTGCCAACAGCCAGGTGCTGATTCTCGATGACGATCTGCAACCGGTGGGCGAGCACACCGTCGGTGAATTGTTCATCGTCGGGCCCGGTGTCTGCCTCGGTTACCTGAACAATCCACAGCAGACCGCCGAGCGTTATCTGACCCTCAACCTGCCGGGCGGCGAGCAACTGCGCGCCTACCGCAGTGGCGACATGGCCAAGTGGGGCGAGCACGGCATCGAGCTATGCGGGCGACGCGACAATCAGGTGAAGATCCGTGGCTTTCGGGTCGAGCCGGAAGAGATAGAGCGCTGCCTGCGCGAGAGCCAGTTGTACCGACAGGTGGCGGTGGTGATCGACAGTCAGCGACGGATTCTGGCGTTTCTCGCCCAGCCGCAAACGGACGCCGCCCGCGACGCATTGAAAGCCCACGCCCAGCAGTTTTTACCCGACTACATGCAACCGGTGGCGTGGACTGAGCTGCCGAGCATGCCGTTCGCCAGCAATGGCAAGGTCGACCGAAAAGCGCTGCTGGCGTTACCGGTGAGCGTGCAGGACAACGGACCGAAATGCCTGCCGACCAATGAAGACGAAGCGCTGCTGCTGGAGATCTGGGCGGAGTTGCTGGAGCTGCCGACCAGCGATATTTCCACCGACGAGAGCTTCTTCAATCTCGGCGGTCACTCGATTCTGCTGTCGCGCATGTTGCTGCGCTTGCGTGAAGAGTTTGGCCGCAGCATCTCGATCAATCGCTTCATCGAACAGCCGACCATCATCAAACTCGCCACACTGGTGCGCGGTACCGACGACAGCGCCGTACTCAGTGGCCAAGCCATGGCCGACGCCGAGCGTGCGCTGGATATCGAACCGTTGCCAATCAGCCGCATGGGCGATGTGCATAAGGTGATCGTCACCGGCGCCAACAGTTTTGTCGGCGTGCACATCGTCGAGGCGCTGCTCGGTTGGGGCGCCAGTGAAGTGGCGTGCCTGGTGCGCGACGGTGGCGGGCAAACGGCGGCGCAGCGCTTCGCTCAGGCACTGCGCGAAAACCGCCTGGAACATCTGGATCTGAGTCGGGTGCGGGTGTACGCGGCAGACATCACGCGTCCGCAACTCGGGCTGGGGGACGACGACTATCAGCGGCTGGACCGTGAGTTCGGCGCACTGGTGCACAACGCGGCCAACGTCAATCACGTCCTCGATTACGAGTCGCTGGCAGCGGACAACGTCGAGCCGATTTTCGAGCTGCTGCGCCTGTGTGAAGGGCGCAGCAAAAAGGTCTTCAATTTTGTCTCGACACTGTCGGCTTCAAGCACGGTCGACGACGCCGGTCGGGTGCTGGAATTGCCTGCCGCGCCGACGCCACCGATCTACATCCGCAATGGCTATAACCTGTCGAAATGGGTCGGCGAACGCATCCTCGAACGGGCGCGGACGCTTGGTGTACGGGTCAATCTTTACCGCCCCGGCAACATCAGTTTCAACAGCCTGAGCGGCGTCTGCCAGCCGCACAAAAACCGCTTGATGCTGATGCTCAAAGGCTCGATTCAGCTCGGCCAGGTGCCAGCCTTCGCACTGAATTTCGACCTGATGCCGGTGGACTTTCTCGCCCGCTTCATCGCCTTTCACGCCAGCCGTTATTCGCCCGAACGGGCGGTGTTCAACCTGCACAACCCCGAACCCCTGAGTTGGGACGCCTACGTCGCCTCCTTCCGCGACACCGGCAGCGAGTTCTCGCTGGTCAGCGTCGCCGACTGGCAACAACAACTGGGGCGTGTCGACGCCGACAACGCGCTGTTCGGCGTGCTCGGTTTCTACCTCAACGGCTTCGAAGAAGACATCGGCGACATCTCTCTGATCGGCCACGCCAACGCGCAAGCCGGCGTGCAGCAGATGGGCGCGCACTACCCGGAAAAATCCCCGGCGCTACTACGCCGCGGCTGCGATTACCTGAAAGAAATCAACTTCATCTGATTCATCAAAAAGGAGCAACACCATGAACACTCTGCAACCCGACACCCTGATCAAAAACCCGCACGGCTGCCACGTGATGTCTTCGGTTGAAGTACCAGCAGACGCGACGCAGGTCTGGGCGGTGGTCGGCAACTTCGGCGGATTCGAGCGTTTCATTCCGGCGCTGTCGCACATCGAAATGACCGGCGAGGGCGTGTCCTCGCTGCGCAAGAAATTTTTCAAGGATGGCAACGTGGTGGTCGAGCAACTCAACTCCCGCGACGAGCAGGCGCGGAGCATGACCTGGACGACGATCTACAACACGCTGGGCGTGGCCAATCTGTGGGCGGCGATGAAGGTTGAATCGCTGGGTGAGGGAAAGTCGCGGGCGACCTGGACGATCATTGCCGAGCCTGCCGACGCAGGAGCGGAGGCGTCGCCGGGGTTCAAGGATTTTGTACAGGGGTTTGCGGATGATGCGATGGGGAATGTGTTGAAGCTGTTTGTTTAAGGCTTAAGTTGGGCGGTGGGTGAACTACCGCTATCGCTGGCAAGCTAGCTCCCACAGGGTCCAGGTCGTTCACAAATGTTGTGTTCGCCAAAAAACCTGTGGGAGCGGGCTTGCCCGCGATGAACGATAACGCGGTCAGATCTTGAAGCTGTCCACCAACTGCTTCAGGCGATTGGCCTGTTGCGACAACGCATCACAATCCTTCAACGTCTCGTTGAGGTTAGCCACGCTCTGCTGGTTCAACATGTTGATCTGGTTAACGTCGACGTTGAGGGTTTCCACCACCGCCGTCTGCTCTTCAGTCGCGGCCGCAACCGACTGGTTCATGCCATCGATTTCGCCGATGCGCTGGGTCACGCTGACCAGGCGCAAACCGGCCTGGTTGGCCACTTCAACGCTCTGCTCGCTGGACGCCTGACTGGCGTTCATGGTGCTCACCGCCTCACGCGAACCGACCTGCAACGAAGTGATCATCTTGTGAATCTCTTCCGCCGATTCCTGGGTACGATGGGCGAGGTTACGCACCTCGTCCGCCACTACCGCAAAACCACGTCCGGCTTCACCGGCACGTGCTGCTTCAATGGCGGCATTGAGCGCCAACAGGTTGGTCTGCTGCGAAATGCCTTTGATCACATCGAGGATGTGGCCGATGTTGTCGGTGCTGGCGTTCAGCGTTTCGATCTGCGTGCACGACAGGCTGATCTTCTGCGACAACTCGGTCATCGCCAGAATGGTTTGCTCCACCACCTGGCGACCGTCATCGGCCTGCTCACTCGCGCCGCTGGCGTGCTGCGAAGCATCGGCAGCGTTGCGAGCGATTTCCTGAGTGGCGGCACCCAGTTCGTTGATCGCGGCGGCGACGCTGTTGGTGCGCGCACTTTGCTCGTCCGAACCGACGATGGAAGCGTTGGACGAGGCCATCACGCGTTGCGACAGATCATGTACCTGGCGGGTCGCCGAAGACACTTCGGAAATCGATGCGTGAATCCGCTCAACGAACTGGTTGAACGAGCTGCCCAATTCACCGAATTCATCTTTGCTCTCGACCGCCAGACGACGAGTCAGATCGCCTTCGCCCTGTGCGATGTCCTGCATCGCGCGACCCATGGTGATCAGCGGACGCATCAGCACGGTGATCAAAAGGCTCAGGAACACGGCAATTGCCCCCACCGCCACGAACATGGCGATCAGCGCCGAAGTACGGAACTGGCTGAGTGCGGCGTAGGCCTTGTCGCGATCGATCGACAGACCGATGTACCACTCGGCATTCGGCAGACCGGTGACCGGGGTGAACGACAGGATGCGTTCCTGACCGTTGAGCACCACGTTCTGGTTGCCCTTCTCGATGCGGACGCTGGAGTTCGGGTAGATGTCCTTCAGATTCTTCATCACCTGATCTTTGTCCGGGCTGACGATCACCTGACCGTCACCGCTGACCAGAAACGCATGGCCGATGCCACCGAAGTCCACCGAGTTGATGATCTTCACCAGGGTTTCAAGGCTCAGGTCACCGCCGACCACGCCAATCAGCTCGCCGTTCTTCTTCACCGGCATGGCAATGGTCACCACCAGACCGCCGACGGCGGCCATGTACGGCGGCGTCAGCATGGTTTTGTCGGCTACGACAGCTTGCTTGTACCAGGGGCGCTGACGCGGGTCGTAACCGTCCGGCATCTTCGCGTCTGGACGCTGGGTGAATACACCGTTGGCCTGGCCGACGTAGGTGAACTGGAAGTTCGAGGTGAAGGCCGGTTGATCAACGAGGCCCGGGAAGTCGGCTTCCTTGCCCTGATGGGCAACGTTCTGCGCGAGGTTTTCCAGCACCAGAACCCGCCCGCTCATCCAGTTCTGAACGCTGCTGGCGGTCAGATCGCCGGCCTGCTGCACGGAGGACTGGAGGTTCTGGCGAATGGTATTTCGCTGCAGATAGTCGTTGTAGAGGGTGAATAAAGCGAAAGCCAGGACCACGACGCCCGAGGCGGCCAACAGGATTTTATGGCTGAACTTGAGATTCATTTCATGGGACTTCTTATGCAAAAGTGGGTATGCGTTCGGGGATGCAACATTCCATGTAGCTCCAAATGTCCAATAGCTGGCAGGCAGCGTTCTGATGGCCGCTCTACTTTGGTGCACGCATGTCTCACCAGTCTTTCGGCACGCTTCGGAGAAATCTTAGGGTTGTGTGGGAAATGGATGGCATTAATGCCGGATTCCCGCCGAACGGCGTGCCAGAGCGCTCGCCACAGTGTTTTTTATGAGCGTTATTCGAGTGGAGGTTGCAAAATTTCCTACCCTTGATAAAAATGCGACTAATTATCATTTGTGTCGTTGAGCTGGCGCGTTCATGTCCTCACCTGAGTTTGCAGTACAGGCGCTTTACAGTAGTCATCACGGCTGGCTGAATGCCTGGCTGCGCGCGCGACTCGGCAACGCGGCCGATGCGGCGGATCTGGCGCAAGATACTTTTGTACGCTTGCTGCAACGCACCGAACGTCTCGAACTCAAGGCCCCTCGCGCCTTCCTGCGTACCATCGCGCGCGGCCTGGTGATCGACCACTGGCGCCGTGAAGAGATCGAACGCGCGTATCTGGAAACCATCGCCCATCTTCCCGAAGCCGAAACGCCGAGCGCCGAAGCCCGCGCGCTGGTGATCGAACTGCTGGAAAGCATCGCGCGCATGCTTGAAGGATTGAAGCCAAAAGTGCGTCAGGCGTTTCTTCTGGCGCAGTGCGAAGGTTTGACGCACAAGCAGATCGCCGAGCAGATGGGATTGTCGCTGCGTTCGGTCGAGCGCTACGTCGCCGATGCGCTCTATCACTGCTATGTGCTGCGGTACGAGGGCTGATGACTGTGGACAAGGTATCCCTCGCCCGCCGTGCCGAGCCCCAGCAACAGGTGGTCAAGCAGGCCATCCACTGGCTGCTGCGTCTGCGCAACAACCACGGTAATTCACGCTTGAGCCGCCAGTGCGAACAATGGCGCGCCGAGCATCATGAACATGAACTGGCGTGGCAACGGGTGCAGTCGCTGCAAGCCGAATTGAGCCACAACCTGCGCGCGGTGCCGGGTGCGAAAGTGGCGTTGAATACGTTGGAAAACAGTGCGCAGGGCTTGGGCCGGCGCCAGGCATTGAAGCTGTTGTCTGGCGCATTGTTGCTGGGCTCCGCGGCATGGCTGGCCAAGGACACCTCGGCCTGGCAGCAATGGAGCGCCGAATACGCCACCACGACGGGCGAGCGGCGCGGTTTCCAGTTGCCAGACGGCACGCGGATCGAACTCAACACCGCCAGTGCGGTGGATCTGGATTACACCGCGCAGCAACGGCTGATCAAACTCACCCGCGGCGAAATTATCGTCACCTGCGGCGGCGCGGATGAGGGCTCACCCTTCGAACGGCCGCTGCGCGTGCAAAGTCGTCATGGCGTTTACGAGCCGCAGGGCGCGCGGTTCGTTTTACGCCAGGACAGCGATTGCACGCGACTGAGCGTCACCAGTGGGCGCGTCGCCATTTACGCCGGCGGTACCTCGATCGAGGCGCTCGCCGGGCAGAGTTTTCTGATCGATCACCATCACGTGCGTCCGGCGCCACCGCTGAATATCGATGTCGGCGCGTGGGCCGACGGTTTGATCGTCACCCGCAATATGCGTCTGGGCGATTTCCTCAGTGAGGTCGGTCGTTATCGTCAGGGCTTTTTGAACTGCGCCTCGGATGTCGCTGAGTTGCGCCTGTCCGGCGTATTCCGCCTGGAGGACACCGACAAACTGCTGGCGATCCTGCCGCAAACCTTGCCGGTGAAACTGCGCTATCGCAGCCGCTGGTGGGTAACTCTGGAAGCTGCGGTCTGAAATTTTTTTGGCGGGTTTTCGCAGCAAGTCCGGCTTAGTCAGTAAGCACTTCAACTCAGCCTTCGCGACTTCCTACGGAAACCTGAAATGACTGTCCGTACCACCTGTAAGAACCCTCTGAATTCCACTGCCGAATCGGGTCTGCTGCGCCACGCCGTTCGGGCAGCACTGTTCTCCACCGCGTTGGGCGTTGGTGTCCTACCGAGCCTGAGCCTGGCCGCCACTGCCGGTGCCAATGAGGTCAGCCATCGCTACAACATCGCCGCCGGGCCGCTGGGTGATGCGCTGAATCAATTCGCGCGCCAGGCCGGCATCACGTTGTCGATGACCCCACAGCAGACTCAGGGACGGCAATCCCCTGGGGTACAGGGCGAATATTCGACCGATCAAGCCTTGAGCCATTTGCTCGGCGGTTCGGAGCTCGAAGCGGTCAGTCAGGATGGCAGCAGCTATGTTCTGCGTTCGGTCGCAGAAACCGAAGCGCTGGCCTTGCCGACCACGGACATCAAAGGCTTCGCGCTCGGCAACGCGCTGGGCAGCATGGACGGCTACAACGCCACTCACAGCCAGATCGCTACCAAGACCAGTACCGCGTTGCGTGAAACGTCGCAAAGCGTGTCTGTGGTCACCCGTGAGCAAATGGATGACCAGGGCGCACAAACTGTTTCGCAAACGATGCGCTACACACCGGGCGTGCTGACCAACCCGTATGGCGCCACGCACCGTTACGACTACGTGGCGATGCGCGGTTTCAACGACGGCTCGGTGGATAACATCTACCTCGACGGCCTCAAGTCGATGGGCGACAGCGGCACCTACAGCACTATGCAGGTCGATCCGTATTTCCTTGAGCGCGTGGATATTCTCAAAGGCCCGTCGTCGGTGCTCTACGGCCGCAGCTCGCCGGGTGGTCTGGTGGCGCTGACCAGTAAAAAGCCGTTGTACGAGGCGTATCACCAGGTGCAAGCCACGGTCGGCACGCAAGGCCAGCGCGGTGTCGGTTTTGACTTCAGCGGCCCGGTCGATGACGACAAGCGCATCGCCTATCGTCTGACTGGTCTGTCGGATCAGTCCGACACGCAATTCGACCACAACAAGGAAAAGCGCTTCGCCCTCGCGCCGACCCTCAGCATTGATTTCAGTGAAGACACTTCGCTCACGCTACAGGCGTATCTGCAACACGATCCGGATGGCGGCTACCACGGTGGCGTACCCGCCGACGGTACGATTCATCAGCGTAATGGTCAGCGGATTTCACCGAACTTCTTCGAGGGCGAGCCGAGCATTGATGGCTATTCCCGTGATCAGCAATCGTTCGGTTATCAATTCGAACATCGCTTCAACGATGTCTTCACGGCGCGGCAGAACTTCCGTTATCTCGATTCCAAAGTGAACATGGATCAGGTCTATGCCTATGGCTGGACGTCGCCGACCAGCAACGAGTTGAACCGCTACTACACGGGCGGTGACGAGCGCCTGCATGCCTTTATCGTCGACAACATGCTGCAGGCCGAATTTTTTACCGGCGCGACCAAGCACACAGTGCTGATGGGGGCGGATTATCAGCGGCGCAAAACTGTGGTCGACTGGACCAGCGGCGGTCTCGCACCCATCAACGCGTTCAATCCGGTGTATGGCAACTCCGCGATCGACATGTACGGCGAGACCAGCTATCTACGTCGCCTGGAGCAAACCGGCGTTTACCTGCAAGACCTGATCGAGATGGACAAGTGGCGCTTCTCGCTGGGTCTGCGTCAGGACTGGGTTGAGACCTCTGACGAGAACCGCATCGCCGAGGCCGGGCGTCCCAAGGGCACCGAAATCAACGACCAGCGCACCAAGCTGACTGGCCGCGCCGGTGCGCTGTACCTGTTCGATAACGGCTTGGCGCCTTATATCAGCTACTCCGAGTCGTTTAACCCGAACTCCTATGCCGACAGCGCGGGCAATCCGTTAGCTCCGACTGATGGCACGCAGTGGGAAGTGGGTCTGAAGTATCAGCCACCGGGCACTGACGACCTGTTCACCGCGTCGCTGTTCCACATTGATCAGGAAAACCTGGCGACCAAACTGCCGCAGGAAAACTTCTACCGCGCTGTAGGAGCCGTCCGCTCTCAGGGTCTGGAACTGGAAGCGCACATGCAACTGACCGATAACCTGAAAGTCCTCGGCAGTTACACCTTCACTGATATCGAGTACTCGAAGTCGATGGTCAGCACGCTGAGCACCCCGACCGACGTGATCGAGAACAAAGGCAATTCACCGACCCAAGCGCCTCGGCACATGGCGTCGTTGTGGGCTGACTATAAGTTCGACAGCGCGGCACTCGATGGTCTGCGTTTGGGCGGCGGGGTGCGTTATGTCGGCTACAGCTGGGCGGACGCGGAGAACACCATGAAGGTGCCGTCCTACACGTTGTTCGACGCGTCCATTGGCTACGACCTGGGCAAAGTCGGCATGAAGGGCGTTGACGTACGCCTGAACGCGAACAACCTGACAAACGAGTCCTACGTGGCTTCCTGTGCCAGTCTGAATTTCTGCTACATGGGCGAAGAGCGCAACGTCGCTGCCACGGTCAATTACCAGTTTTAAGCCCAACGCCTTGTGCATAAAAAAGCCAGCCCCTGATATTCAGGGGCTGGCTTTGTCGTATCTGTGGGGGAAATTTCATGCGCGCATTTCTGATTTTGTTACATCGCTATATCGGGCTGGCCACAGCGGGTTTTTTATTGCTGGCCGGAATTACGGGAGCATTCTGGCGTTTAACTTATACGGCGCAGGATTTGGACAGCACGACACTGAAGCACATGGCAAATGCTGGCTGTTCTCTCACGGTACGGATGGGCGATTGCCAGGGCAGGGAACGTTGGGAGAACGGGTTTATCGGGAACTGGCGTCTACATCTGGTGGCGCAAGTGGCAGGCTTGACGTATCAGCAAGGCTCGCAAAGTAGCTTGATAGTTTGATTTTTATGGCTCTGAAACAACAAAACCCCTGTCTGCGTTAGCAGACAGGGGTTTCGGAATTTAATCTTGACGATGACCTACTCTCACATGGGGAAACCCCACACTACCATCGGCGATGCATCGTTTCACTACTGAGTTCGGGATGGGATCAGGTGGTTCCAACGCTCTATGGTCGTCAAGAAATTCTATAACTGGCCCGTCAACACGATGACGAGACAGCAAAAACGGGTACTTCTACTAAAACAAAACCCCAACTGCTTTCGCAATTGGGGTTTCGGAATTTAATCTTGACGATGACCTACTCTCACATGGGGAAACCCCACACTACCATCGGCGATGCATCGTTTCACTGCTGAGTTCGGGATGGGATCAGGTGGTTCCAACGCTCTATGGTCGTCAAGAAATTCGGGTACTGAGTCGTGACCAGTTGGTCTCGCTTCAGCAAATTGGGTATGTGACAGCTTTCGGTGTTTGTGAACATCGAACTTTCGGTTCGTTTCGTCTTCACACACCGCAATCTGGCCTTTCGACGCAAATTGCTTGGGTGTTATATGGTCAAGCCTCACGGGCAATTAGTATTGGTTAGCTCAACGCCTCACAGCGCTTACACACCCAACCTATCAACGTCGTAGTCTTCGACGGCCCTTTAGGGAACTCAAGGTTCCAGTGAGATCTCATCTTGAGGCAAGTTTCCCGCTTAGATGCTTTCAGCGGTTATCTTTCCCGAACATAGCTACCCGGCAATGCCACTGGCGTGACAACCGGAACACCAGAGGTTCGTCCACTCCGGTCCTCTCGTACTAGGAGCAGCCCCTCTCAAATCTCAAACGTCCACGGCAGATAGGGACCGAACTGTCTCACGACGTTCTAAACCCAGCTCGCGTACCACTTTAAATGGCGAACAGCCATACCCTTGGGACCGGCTTCAGCCCCAGGATGTGATGAGCCGACATCGAGGTGCCAAACACCGCCGTCGATATGAACTCTTGGGCGGTATCAGCCTGTTATCCCCGGAGTACCTTTTATCCGTTGAGCGATGGCCCTTCCATACAGAACCACCGGATCACTAAGACCTACTTTCGTACCTGCTCGACGTGTCTGTCTCGCAGTCAAGCGCGCTTTTGCCTTTATACTCTACGACCGATTTCCGACCGGTCTGAGCGCACCTTCGTACTCCTCCGTTACTCTTTAGGAGGAGACCGCCCCAGTCAAACTACCCACCATACACTGTCCTCGATCCGGATAACGGACCTGAGTTAGAACCTCAAAGTTGCCAGGGTGGTATTTCAAGGTTGGCTCCACGCGAACTGGCGTCCACGCTTCAAAGCCTCCCACCTATCCTACACAAGCAAATTCAAAGTCCAGTGCAAAGCTATAGTAAAGGTTCACGGGGTCTTTCCGTCTAGCCGCGGATACACTGCATCTTCACAGCGATTTCAATTTCACTGAGTCTCGGGTGGAGACAGCGCCGCCATCGTTACGCCATTCGTGCAGGTCGGAACTTACCCGACAAGGAATTTCGCTACCTTAGGACCGTTATAGTTACGGCCGCCGTTTACCGGGGCTTCGATCAAGAGCTTCGCGTTAGCTAACCCCATCAATTAACCTTCCGGCACCGGGCAGGCGTCACACCCTATACGTCCACTTTCGTGTTTGCAGAGTGCTGTGTTTTTAATAAACAGTCGCAGCGGCCTGGTATCTTCGACCGGCATGAGCTTACGGAGCAAGTCCTTCACCCTCACCGGCGCACCTTCTCCCGAAGTTACGGTGCCATTTTGCCTAGTTCCTTCACCCGAGTTCTCTCAAGCGCCTTGGTATTCTCTACCCAACCACCTGTGTCGGTTTGGGGTACGGTTCCTGGTTACCTGAAGCTTAGAAGCTTTTCTTGGAAGCATGGCATCAACCACTTCGTCATCTAAAAGATAACTCGTCATCAGCTCTCGGCCTTAGAATCCCGGATTTACCTAAGATTCCAGCCTACCACCTTAAACTTGGACAACCAACGCCAAGCTGGCCTAGCCTTCTCCGTCCCTCCATCGCAATAACCAGAAGTACAGGAATATTAACCTGTTTTCCATCGACTACGCTTTTCAGCCTCGCCTTAGGGACCGACTAACCCTGCGTCGATTAACGTTGCGCAGGAAACCTTGGTCTTTCGGCGTGGGTGTTTTTCACACCCATTGTCGTTACTCATGTCAGCATTCGCACTTCTGATACCTCCAGCAAGCTTCTCAACTCACCTTCACAGGCTTACAGAACGCTCCTCTACCGCATCATCCTAAGATGATACCCGTAGCTTCGGTGTATGGTTTGAGCCCCGTTACATCTTCCGCGCAGGCCGACTCGACTAGTGAGCTATTACGCTTTCTTTAAAGGGTGGCTGCTTCTAAGCCAACCTCCTAGCTGTCTAAGCCTTCCCACATCGTTTCCCACTTAACCATAACTTTGGGACCTTAGCTGACGGTCTGGGTTGTTTCCCTTTTCACGACGGACGTTAGCACCCGCCGTGTGTCTCCCATGCTCGGCACTTGTAGGTATTCGGAGTTTGCATCGGTTTGGTAAGTCGGGATGACCCCCTAGCCGAAACAGTGCTCTACCCCCTACAGTGATACATGAGGCGCTACCTAAATAGCTTTCGAGGAGAACCAGCTATCTCCGAGCTTGATTAGCCTTTCACTCCGATCCACAGGTCATCCGCTAACTTTTCAACGGTAGTCGGTTCGGTCCTCCAGTTAGTGTTACCCAACCTTCAACCTGCCCATGGATAGATCGCCCGGTTTCGGGTCTATTCCCAGCGACTAGACGCCCTATTAAGACTCGCTTTCGCTACGCCTCCCCTATTCGGTTAAGCTCGCCACTGAAAATAAGTCGCTGACCCATTATACAAAAGGTACGCAGTCACCCAACAAAGTGGGCTCCCACTGCTTGTACGCATACGGTTTCAGGATCTATTTCACTCCCCTCTCCGGGGTTCTTTTCGCCTTTCCCTCACGGTACTAGTTCACTATCGGTCAGTCAGTAGTATTTAGCCTTGGAGGATGGTCCCCCCATATTCAGACAAAGTTTCTCGTGCTCCGTCCTACTCGATTTCATGACCAAGAGATTTTCGCGTACAGGGCTATCACCCACTATGGCCGCACTTTCCAGAGCGTTCCGCTAATCTCAAAGCCACTTAAGGGCTAGTCCCCGTTCGCTCGCCACTACTAAGGGAATCTCGGTTGATTTCTTTTCCTCAGGGTACTTAGATGTTTCAGTTCCCCTGGTTCGCCTCTTGCACCTATGTATTCAGTACAAGATAACCATCTTATGATGGCTGGGTTCCCCCATTCAGACATCTCCGGATCAAAGTCTGTTTGCCGACTCCCCGAAGCTTTTCGCAGGCTACCACGTCTTTCATCGCCTCTGACTGCCAAGGCATCCACCGTATGCGCTTCTTCACTTGACCATATAACCCCAAGCAATCTGGTTATACTGTGAAGACGACATTCGCCGAAAATTCGATAATACTCAATTCAGAGTAACTCACAAATTTTACCTTAGCCTGATCCGTTACCAGTGAAAGTAACGTTCAGTCTATCTTTCTATCACATACCCAAATTTTTAAAGAACGATCTAATCAAAGACTAGAAATCAACATTCACCATCTTTCAATGGAATGCTCATTTCTAAGCTTTCATACGTCAGAAGCAGTAGTGGTGGAGCCAAACGGGATCGAACCGTTGACCTCCTGCGTGCAAGGCAGGCGCTCTCCCAGCTGAGCTATGGCCCCGTATTTCTACAGGCGTTTCCCACACAAAATTGGTGGGTCTGGGCAGATTCGAACTGCCGACCTCACCCTTATCAGGGGTGCGCTCTAACCAACTGAGCTACAGACCCAATTTCGGGCTGCTTCTTATCGTCTTCTTCAATGAATCAAGCAATTCGTGTGGGAGCTCATGGAGCAGCTGATGTCGTCGATTAAGGAGGTGATCCAGCCGCAGGTTCCCCTACGGCTACCTTGTTACGACTTCACCCCAGTCATGAATCACACCGTGGTAACCGTCCTCCCGAAGGTTAGACTAGCTACTTCTGGTGCAACCCACTCCCATGGTGTGACGGGCGGTGTGTACAAGGCCCGGGAACGTATTCACCGTGACATTCTGATTCACGATTACTAGCGATTCCGACTTCACGCAGTCGAGTTGCAGACTGCGATCCGGACTACGATCGGTTTTATGGGATTAGCTCCACCTCGCGGCTTGGCAACCCTTTGTACCGACCATTGTAGCACGTGTGTAGCCCAGGCCGTAAGGGCCATGATGACTTGACGTCATCCCCACCTTCCTCCGGTTTGTCACCGGCAGTCTCCTTAGAGTGCCCACCATTACGTGCTGGTAACTAAGGACAAGGGTTGCGCTCGTTACGGGACTTAACCCAACATCTCACGACACGAGCTGACGACAGCCATGCAGCACCTGTCTCAATGTTCCCGAAGGCACCAATCCATCTCTGGAAAGTTCATTGGATGTCAAGGCCTGGTAAGGTTCTTCGCGTTGCTTCGAATTAAACCACATGCTCCACCGCTTGTGCGGGCCCCCGTCAATTCATTTGAGTTTTAACCTTGCGGCCGTACTCCCCAGGCGGTCAACTTAATGCGTTAGCTGCGCCACTAAGAGCTCAAGGCTCCCAACGGCTAGTTGACATCGTTTACGGCGTGGACTACCAGGGTATCTAATCCTGTTTGCTCCCCACGCTTTCGCACCTCAGTGTCAGTATCAGTCCAGGTGGTCGCCTTCGCCACTGGTGTTCCTTCCTATATCTACGCATTTCACCGCTACACAGGAAATTCCACCACCCTCTACCATACTCTAGCTTGTCAGTTTTGAATGCAGTTCCCAGGTTGAGCCCGGGGATTTCACATCCAACTTAACAAACCACCTACGCGCGCTTTACGCCCAGTAATTCCGATTAACGCTTGCACCCTCTGTATTACCGCGGCTGCTGGCACAGAGTTAGCCGGTGCTTATTCTGTCGGTAACGTCAAAACACTAACGTATTAGGTTAATGCCCTTCCTCCCAACTTAAAGTGCTTTACAATCCGAAGACCTTCTTCACACACGCGGCATGGCTGGATCAGGCTTTCGCCCATTGTCCAATATTCCCCACTGCTGCCTCCCGTAGGAGTCTGGACCGTGTCTCAGTTCCAGTGTGACTGATCATCCTCTCAGACCAGTTACGGATCGTCGCCTTGGTGAGCCATTACCTCACCAACTAGCTAATCCGACCTAGGCTCATCTGATAGCGCAAGGCCCGAAGGTCCCCTGCTTTCTCCCGTAGGACGTATGCGGTATTAGCGTTCCTTTCGAAACGTTGTCCCCCACTACCAGGCAGATTCCTAGGCATTACTCACCCGTCCGCCGCTGAATTCAGGAGCAAGCTCCTGTCATCCGCTCGACTTGCATGTGTTAGGCCTGCCGCCAGCGTTCAATCTGAGCCATGATCAAACTCTTCAGTTCAAACATCTTTGGGTTTTTAAGAAACCCTAAACTTGGCTCAGCAATCGTTGGTTACATCTTTGATTTCTCGCGGAGTAACTTGTGATGCTGATAATCTTGTTGACTATCAGTCTGACTCCACAAGCACCCACACGAATTGCTTGATTCAGTTGTTAAAGAGCGGTTGGTTAAGATCTTTCGTCTCAACCGAGGCGCGCATTCTACAGCAGCCTCATTTGCTGTCAAGTGATTATTTTCAGAAGTTTTCGAAGAATTCTTCAACAACTTCAACCACTTGCGCTTCCGATCTCTCGTTAGCGGGAGGCGAATTCTACAGCGTTACTCGCTGTTGTCAACACCTCTTTTTCTCCGCTTTCGACCGAGAAGATCGAACCGTTAAAAGAGCCAAACATCACCGCTCTTTCAACTCCTTCCAGGCTTCCCATGAACTGAAGCGACCCGCTCTCGAAACCTACTTAACTCATTGAATCTCAAGGAGTTTTCCGTTTCGACTGCGCCGGAAGTGGGGCGAATTATAGACGTCTGGAATCTGCCGTCAACAGCTAATTTCGCTTTTCTTTCAATTACTTGCAGATCGATCAAGAAACGACCAAATCCCCCCCATATATAGAGGGGAACGCTAAGCCTTCTATATAGAAGGAGCTTCAGAGCACTCCATCCTCTTTCAGTGCAGCCACCGCACCCGCGCCCAAACCCAAGACTCGCTGCAAAACCTCCAAGGTATGTTCACCCAGCAAAGGAGGCGCAAGTCGATACTCGACAGGGGTTTGCGACATTCGAATAGGACTCGCCACCTGAGGCACCATCCCCGCCAACGCATGGGGCAACTCTATTGCCAGCCCACGCGCCTTCACCTGCGGATCCTCGAACACCTGCGACAGATCATTGATCGGGCCACATGGCACACCCGCCTGCTCCAACTGGGCTACCCACTCCGCCGTGGTCTTGAAGACTGTCGCCTGACGAATCAGAGGAATCAGCACTGCACGATTCGCCACCCGCAGCTTATTAGTAGTAAAGCGCGGATCATCAGCCCACTGCGGCTGACCCGCCACTTCAGCAAACTTGCGGAACTGCCCGTCATTACCCACGGTAAGGATGAAATCGCCATCGGCCGTAGGAAAGTCCTGATAAGGCACGATGTTAGGATGCGCATTGCCCAGGCGCTTGGGTGCATTGCCCGTGGTCAGGTAGTTCATCGCCTGATTAGCCAGGCAGGCTACCTGCACATCAAGCAACGCCATATCAATGTGCTGACCACCACCGTCGTGATCACGATGAGCCAGCGCCGCCAGTATCGCCACGGTCGAATACAGCCCGGTCAGGATATCCGTCAGCGCCACACCAACCTTCACCGGCCCGGCCCCCTCATCCCCTTCGGGCCGACCGGTCAGACTCATCAGCCCACCCAGCCCCTGGATCATGAAGTCGTAACCGGCACGCTTGGCATAGGGTCCGGTCTGACCGAAGCCAGTGATCGAGCAGTAGATCAGATCCGGATTGATCGCCTTCAGCGACTCATAGTCCAACCCATAAGCCGCCAAACCACCCACCTTGAAGTTCTCAATGAGGATGTCCGACTTGGCCGCGAGCTCGCGAACAAGCTTTTGGCCCTCGGGACGCGTGAAGTCGATGGTCACCGATTGCTTGTTGCGATTGGCCGACAGGTAGTAAGCCGCCTCCGACGTGTTCTCACCATAAGCGTCCTTTAGGAACGGCGGCCCCCAGGCGCGAGTGTCGTCACCATTGCCGGGGCGCTCGACCTTGATCACTTCGGCGCCAAGGTCGGCGAGGATCTGCCCAGCCCATGGCCCGGCCAACACTCGCGATAAATCCAGTACCCGCAGATGCGACAGCGCGCCCATGGTCGTTCTCCTATTAATAGAACGCCTGCAGACCTGTTTGTGCGCGACCGAGGATCAGCGCGTGGACGTCGTGCGTACCTTCATAGGTATTCACCACTTCCAGGTTGACCAGGTGACGGGCCACGCCGAACTCGTCGGAGATACCGTTGCCGCCCAGCATGTCGCGAGCCATGCGGGCGATATCCAGCGACTTGCCGCACGAGTTGCGCTTCATGATCGAAGTGATTTCGACCGCAGCCGTGCCTTCATCCTTCATGCGACCCAGACGCAGGCAACCCTGCAGGGCCATAGTGATCTCGGTCTGCATGTCCGCCAGTTTTTTCTGGATCAGCTGAGTAGCGGCCAAAGGACGGCCGAACTGCATGCGGTCCAGAGTGTATTGGCGTGCGGTATGCCAGCAGAACTCGGCAGCGCCCAACGCACCCCAAGAGATGCCGTAACGTGCGGAGTTGAGGCAGGTGAACGGACCTTTCAGACCACGTACGTCCGGGAAGATGTTTTCTTCTGGTACGAACACGTTGTCCATGACGATCTCACCGGTGATCGAAGCGCGCAGGCCGACCTTGCCGTGAATCGCCGGAGCGCTCAGGCCTTTCCAGCCTTTCTCCAGAACGAAGCCACGGATGTCGCCAGCATCGTCCTTGGCCCAAACGACGAACACATCGGCGATCGGGCTGTTGGTGATCCACGTCTTGGCGCCGGTCAGGCTGTAGCCACCGTCGACTTTGCGTGCACGGGAAATCATCGCGCCCGGGTCGGAACCGTGGTTTGGTTCGGTCAAACCGAAGCAGCCGATCCATTCGCCAGAAGCCAGTTTCGGCAGGTACTTCTGTTTCTGCGCTTCAGTACCGAATTCATTGATCGGCACCATCACCAGCGACGACTGCACGCTCATCATCGAGCGATAGCCGGAGTCGACACGCTCCACTTCACGGGCAATCAGGCCGTAGCTGACATAGTTGAGGCCACTGCCACCGTACTGTTCAGGAATGGTTGCGCCCAACAGGCCGACTTCACCCATCTCGCGGAAGATTGCCGGATCGGTCTTCTCATGGCGGAAAGCTTCGAGCACACGCGGCGCAAGCTTCTGCTGAGCGAACTGCTCGGCAGTGTCGCGGATCATGCGCTCTTCTTCGGTGAGCTGTTGATCCAGCAGCAGGGGATTGATCCAGTTGAAGCTAGCTTTACCGCCCATGAGTGTGCCCTCGTAAATCGGTGAATTGACGTGGCATTGATCCTAGGCGCGGTTCGCGGTCGCGGCAAACGAGGATTTCGCATTCTGTTGTGCTAATTTCTCACTCCGAAACGGCGCCGAATGCCTTTTAAGCGATGTTTTAGTGAGGTTGACGTACATGCGCAGGAAGATCCCCAGCACAACTGCTCTGATAAGCTTTGAGGCTGCCGCTCGTCACGAAAGCTTTACCAAGGCTGCCGAAGAACTTTCCCTCACCCAAGGCGCCATTTGCCGACAGATCGCCAGCCTTGAGGAGTTCCTCAGCGTGGAACTGTTCCGACGCTCGCGACGCGGGGTAAAGCTGACCGAAGCAGGGCTTTCCTACAGCCGTCGGGTGGCGACTCAACTCGATGCGGTCGAACGCGACACGCTGTCAGTGATGGGTCAGCAAGGCGCCAATGTGATCGAACTGGCGGTGGTGCCAACCTTCGGCACCCAATGGCTGTTGCCACGCTTGAAAGATTTCCAGCTCAAACATCCGGAAGTCACCGTCAACCTGACTAACCGCACACGCCCCTTCCTCTTCGCCGACACCGACTTCGATGCCGCCATCTATTTCGGAGATGCCGATTGGTCCGGTACCGAGTCCCACAGGCTGATGGGTGAAAATCCGATGCCCGTGTGCAGCCCCGCCCTACTCGGCAACACGATAAAGCTGACAGCGCAAGAGATTGCCGAGCTGCCCCTCTTGCAGCAGACCACCCGCCCCTACGCTTGGCGTCAGTGGTTCAATTCGCAACATCTGAGCATTCCTCGCGACATGACGGGGCCGCGCTACGAACTATTCTCCATGCTGGCCCAGGCGGCCATGCACGACATGGGCATTGCGCTGATCCCGCCGTTCCTGATTCAGCGCGAATTGGCCGAGAAGCGTCTGGTGATTGCCAACCCCCAGGCACTCTCCAGCATCAAGGCGTATTACCTGATGATTCCCGAGCGAAAGGTCGAATCGGCGTCCCTTAAGGCATTTCGCGACTGGTTGGTAAATCAGGCGCAGAGCTACAGCCTAGAAGGCTAGAGGCTTACAGGGATAACTGACCTCGTAGTCAGAAAAACTGAAGCACTACAGATATAAGTATTTGTCGCATATTCAATGACTGTATCCGAAAGTCGTACAGACGTCCCACAAGCGCCTGCCGACGTGGCTTTGAGCCTTCATTCGCGACTCATTACGGTCCATTCACGTCACCGATGAGATAAATCTTAAAATTCGTCCAGAATCCTTGTAAGGCGCGGCCTGCAAGGGATTGAGCCGGTCACATGCGACATTCGGTCACGGCATGACTTGTAGTTAATTTTCCGTCACCCGTCATAATCCCTTGAAGGGCATAAAGTTCGCCTGCAAAATGCCGCGCCCCGCCCTGATTTAGCGGGATCGTGCTGATCGGCCGCCCCAGTAGCACCATCCGAAGTGCCTGGGTTTACTCAATAAGATCACGCAGGAGATTTGACGTGCACATTGGTGTTCCTCTCGAAACCCAGACCGGTGAAACACGGGTTGCTGCAACCCCGGAAACCATTAAAAAGCTGATCAGCCAAGGTCATAAGGTCACTGTGCAAACCGGCGCCGGCGTTAAAGCCAGCGTTGTCGACAGTGCTTATGAAGCGGCAGGCGCAACTATTGGCAGTGCCAACGATGCGTTTGGCGCCGAGCTGATTCTCAAAGTGGTCGCCCCAAGCGATGCCGAACTGACGCTGATCCAGCGCGGTGCGGTGCTGGTTGGCATGCTCAACCCGTTCAACAACGACACCATCGCCAAAATGGCCGAGTGCGGGATTACCGCGTTCGCCCTGGAAGCAGCGCCGCGCACCTCGCGGGCGCAGAGTCTCGATGTGTTGTCGTCCCAGGCGAACATTGCTGGCTATAAGGCCGTGTTGCTGGCCGCTCACTACTATCCGCGCTTCATGCCGATGCTGATGACTGCTGCGGGCACTGTGAAAGCGGCGCGCGTGCTGATTCTCGGCGCAGGCGTGGCCGGGTTGCAGGCGATTGCTACGGCGAAACGTCTGGGTGCGGTTATCGAAGCGTCCGACGTGCGTCCGGCGGTGAAGGAACAGATCGAATCCCTCGGCGCCAAGTTCGTCGACGTGCCTTACGAGACCGATGAAGAGCGCGAATGCGCCGTCGGTGTCGGCGGTTACGCGCGGCCGATGCCGGCGAGCTGGATGCAGCGTCAGGCCCAGGCCGTGCATGAACGCGCCAAGCAGGCTGACATCGTCATCACTACCGCGCTGATCCCGGGCCGCAAGGCACCGACGCTGTTGAGTGCGGACACCGTGGCGCAAATGAAACCGGGCTCGGTGGTCATCGACCTCGCGGCGGCTCAGGGTGGCAATTGCCCGCTGACCGTTGCCGATCAGGTGGTGATCGAGAACGGCGTGACAATCGCCGGTCCGACCAATCTGGCCGGTGAAGTCGCTGCAGACGCTTCGGCGCTGTATGCACGCAACCTGCTGGACTTCCTGAAGCTGGTCTTCACTAAAGAAGGCCAGTTCGACGTCAACCTCGAAGACGACATCGTCGCCGCGTGCCTGATGTGCCGCGACGGCCAAGTCATCCGCAAAAACGCCTAAGCAGGGATTCAGACGATGGAAGAGCTTATCTCCCCCGGTATCTACAACCTGATCATCTTCGTGCTGGCGATTTATGTCGGTTATCACGTGGTCTGGAACGTTACACCTGCACTGCACACGCCGCTGATGGCCGTGACCAACGCCATCTCGGCGATCGTGATCGTCGGCGCGATGCTGGCCGCTGCCCTGACGGTTACTCCGCTGGGCAAGACCATGGGCACCCTCGCCGTGGCGCTGGCCGCGGTCAATGTGTTCGGTGGCTTCCTGGTCACCCGTCGCATGCTTGAGATGTTCAAGAAGAAAGCCCCGAAAGTAAAAGAAGAGGCGCCGAAGTAATGAGCATGAATCTCGTCACGACGCTTTATCTGATCGCGTCGATCTGTTTCATCCAGGCCCTCAAAGGCCTGTCACACCCGACCACGTCACGCCGTGGCAATCTGTTCGGCATGCTCGGCATGGGTCTGGCGATCCTCACTACTGTGGGCCTCATCTATAAGCTCGGCGCTGAGCTGGCCACTGCTGGTATTGGTTATGTGATCGTCGGCCTGCTGGTCGGCGGCACTGCCGGTTCGATCATGGCCAAACGCGTTGAAATGACCAAGATGCCGGAACTGGTCGCTTTCATGCACAGCATGATCGGCCTGGCAGCGGTGTTCATTGCCATTGCCGCCGTGGTTGAGCCGCAGTCGCTGGGCATCGTCAAGCATCTGGGCGACGCGATCCCGGCGGGCAACCGTCTGGAACTGTTCCTCGGCGCGGCCATTGGTGCCATCACGTTCTCCGGTTCGGTGATCGCCTTCGGCAAGCTCTCGGGCAAGTACAAGTTCCGCCTGTTTCAGGGTGCACCGGTACAGTTCACCGGTCAGCACAAGCTGAACGCGGTACTGGGTCTGGCGACACTGGCACTCGGTTTGACCTTTATGTTCACCGGCAACCTCACCGCGTTCGCGCTGATGCTGGCGCTGGCGTTCGTGATGGGCGTGCTGATCATCATCCCGATCGGCGGCGCTGACATGCCGGTGGTGGTGTCGATGCTCAACAGCTATTCCGGTTGGGCAGCGGCGGGTATCGGTTTCTCGCTGAACAACTCGATGCTGATCATCGCCGGTTCGCTGGTGGGTTCGAGCGGTGCGATCCTCTCGTACATCATGTGCAAGGCGATGAACCGTTCCTTCTTTAATGTACTGCTCGGCGGTTTCGGCAACACGGTGGACGCTGGCCCGGCCGGTGCGAAGGAAGCACGTCCGGTGAAATCCGGTTCGGCTGACGACGCGACGTTCCTGCTGACCAACGCCGACACCGTGATCATTGTGCCGGGCTACGGCCTGGCGGTGGCTCGTGCACAGCATGCGCTGAAAGAACTGACCGAGAAGCTGACCCACCGTGGCGTGACCGTGAAGTACGCGATCCACCCAGTGGCCGGGCGGATGCCTGGACACATGAACGTACTGCTGGCCGAAGCCGAAGTGCCGTACGACCAGGTGTTCGAGATGGAAGACATCAACTCCGAGTTCGGTCAGGCCGACGTGGTGCTGGTGCTCGGCGCGAACGACGTGGTCAACCCGGCCGCCAAGAACGATCCGAAATCGCCGATTGCCGGTATGCCGATTCTCGAAGCGTTCAAGGCCAAGACCATCATCGTCAACAAGCGCTCGATGGCCAGCGGTTATGCCGGTCTGGACAACGAACTGTTCTATCTGGACAAGACCATGATGGTGTTCGGTGACGCGAAGAAAGTCATCGAAGACATGGTTAAAGCCGTCGAGTAATTTTCGTCTGCTGAACCAAACGCCCCGACCTGTCGGGGCGTTTTTATTTGCGCAAACAGTCGGACAATATGCCGCGTTGTTGCAGATCAAGTAACGGTGTTTTACTTGAAACCCGCGCAATAGACGCCTCTTTTGCGACCTTGGTAGCGGGACAGGCACCAGCCAAATTCACTAGACTGCGCATCCTGCTACTCGCTGCCCGAGATAAAAATACATGTACCGTGACCGTATTCGCCTGCCTTCGTTGTTGGACAAAGTGATGAGCGCCGCCGACGCAGCTGCTCTGATTGAGGACGGCATGACCGTCGGCATGAGCGGCTTCACCCGCGCCGGCGAAGCCAAGGCCGTCCCTCATGCACTGGCCGAGCGGGCAAAGGTCACGCCGCTGAAGATCAGCCTGATGACCGGCGCCAGCCTGGGCAACGACCTCGACAAGCAACTGACCGAAGCCGGCGTGCTGTCGCGGCGCATGCCGTTCCAGGTCGACAGCACCTTGCGCAAGGCGATCAACGCCGGGCAAGTGATGTTCATCGACCAGCACTTGTCGGAAACGGTCGAGCAACTGCGTAACCAGCAACTGAAGTTGCCGGACATCGCCGTCATCGAAGCCGTGGCCATCACCGAGCAGGGGCATATCGTGCCGACCACTTCGGTGGGCAACTCGGCAAGCTTCGCGATTTTCGCCAAACAGGTGATCGTCGAGATCAATCTGGCGCATAACGCCAACCTCGAAGGTCTGCACGACATCTATATCCCGACGTATCGTCCGACGCGCACGCCGATTCCACTGGTGAAGGTCGACGACCGCATCGGCAGCACGGCGATCCCGATTCCGCCGGAGAAGATCGTCGCGATCGTCATCACCCAGCAGCCGGACTCGCCGTCCACTGTGTCGTCGCCGGATGTCGATACCAATGCCATCGCCGATCACTTGATCACTTTCTTCAAGCAGGAAGTCGACGCCGGGCGCATGACCAACAAGCTCGGCCCGCTGCAGGCCGGGATCGGCAACATCGCCAACGCGGTGATGTGCGGCCTGATCGACTCGCCGTTCGAAGACCTGACCATGTACTCCGAAGTGCTGCAGGATTCGACGTTCGACCTGATCGATGCCGGCAAGCTGAGCTTCGCTTCGGGCAGTTCGATCACGCTGTCGGAGCGGCGCAACACCGACGTGTTCGGCAACCTGGAGAAGTACAAAGACAAATTGGTGCTGCGTCCGCAGGAGATTTCCAATCATCCGGAAGTCGTGCGGCGCCTGGGTATCATCGGCATCAACACGGCGCTGGAGTTCGACATCTACGGCAACGTCAACTCTACCCACGTCTGCGGTACGCGGATGATGAACGGCATCGGTGGCTCCGGCGATTTCGCGCGTAACGCGCATCTTGCGGTGTTCGTGACGAAGTCGATCGCCAAGGGCGGCGCGATTTCCAGCGTTGTGCCGATGGTCAGCCACGTTGACCACACTGAACATGACGTAGACATTCTGGTGACAGAGGTGGGTCTGGCGGATCTGCGAGGCCTGGCGCCTCGCGAGCGGGCCCGGGTGATCATCGACAACTGTGTGCACCCGGACTTTCGCCAAGCGCTGGATGACTACTTCACCGCAGCCTGTGCAATCGGTGGTCACACCCCGCACATCCTGCGTGAAGCGTTGAGCTGGCACATCAATCTGGAAGAAACCGGGCGCATGCTGACGGCGTAATTCGCACAGATGTTCCGTTGGCGCAAACACAGTTTGCGTCGACGGCATCCCTGAGATTCTGGATACCGTCAAAAACTGTACTGCTGTACCGGTCTTTTCCTACAGTAAATACCTACACTTCCTTCCGAAATCTGCACAAACGCACCACTTAAGTGCGGACAGGTACAGTTTGCCCAATTTCGACCCGTACACCCTCTATAAACAGTTAACTGGTCACTCACAATACAGTTGAACTGTATCTAGTGAGACTAGGCAAACGAGAGGATCATGGGCACCAGTCAAACCACTACCTGATCCCGCCACAAGCGGAAGGATGTCAACCATGGAACGTACACTCAGTTCCGAACTGTTCTTCGAAGACAAAGCTGCAAAAACCCAGGCTTCCATGCCTCTGCGCGTTCTCGCCAACCTGATGTTGTGGCAGCGCCGCATCTCCAGCCGCCACCAATTGGCCCGTCTGGATTCGCGTCTGCTGGCTGACGCCGGTATCAGCGAAGCACAACGCTACGAAGAGCTGAGCAAGCCGTTCTGGCGCTAAGTAGCGTCGCTGGCTCTGGTCGTTAGACCCACCGCCAGCAACCCGAATTGAATAAAACAAAACCCGTCGTGGGAAACCACGACGGGTTTTGTCGTTTTGGACATTCAAAAACCAATACAAGTACAGTTTCTGAATCAAGTATATGAACCAGTACAATTAATAGGAGCTGCCGGAGGCTGCGATCTTTTGATCCTGAAACCACAATCAAAAGATCGCAACCTTCGGCAGCTCTTACATGTTTTTTATCCAGACACTGGTCCGAAGTGTTGATCCCGGCCTAATATCCATTCAGTACGTGGCGAATGCTGTGCCGATGGCGTCTGACTCCTCAGATACCGAGCCACCTCTCTATACGGTTTATCCACAGGAGTTATCCCATGACCCGTCTTCGCATGCTCAGCGCCGCTGCCTTGTTGGCCGTGGCTGCCAACGCCAGCGCTACCAGCTTCATCGTGACCACCGACTCGATTGTCGGCGCCCTGAAAGCCTCCTCCGACGCTACTTCCGACGTCACCTCTTCCTTCCGTGACGACAAGATCGTGCTCGCTGCCCGTGACGACGCTGCCAGCTTCGTCGCCAGCCAAGGCGACATCCGCGGCGTGAAACTGGAAAGCGCGCTGGAACACATCCGTCATCAGGCTCCACAATTGCAGGCCACCGACGCTCAGCTGGCTCAGGCCATTCTGACTATCTAAGCAGTCCGGCATGGCGGGGCACGCCGGTCGTGTCCCGATATTTCGGCGCTGGCTCTAGTCCGGGCGTTGCGCTAGCCTTACGGCTCGCCAACAGTTGCCGAGTCCCATGCCTTTTCTTCAAAAATTCCTGATCCCTTCCGTATTGTTAACTGCTTGCTGGACGACCTCGGCCAACGCCTTCGACATCTCCACGCAAAACACCGTGGTAAGCGTCTGGGCGACCGGCATGGTGTCTTCCGCGCCGTTCGACCGTAAACTGCTGCTCGTCGCCCACGATGATGCGGCGGTGTTTGTTGCCAGCGACGGTGAATTGCGCGGCGCTCGACTGGAGTCCGCACTGCACTACCTGCGTAAAACCCGGCCGAAACTTCATGTCAGCGACCTTGAACTGGCAGAGGCAATTCTCGTCCAATAGTCATCTCAGTCCCTTGTTAACATTGCCCTTCGGAGTCGTTCCATGCGTAGCCCGCTGATTGCTGCCGCCCTTGGCCTGTTTTTGTTGGCCGACCTGGCCCAGGCGCACACCCTGGTAGCCACCAGTAACATCATCGTTCGTGCCTCCCAGCGCACCATCGATTTCACGTCCGATACCACCACGTCGATTCGCGACTCGAAAATCATCCGCGAAGCCCACGACGACGCCGCCAGCTTTGTCGCCAGCAACGGTGATATCCGTGGCGCGCACCTGGAAGCCGCCCTCAACACCTTGCGCACTCGCGTGCCGGAAGCTCGCGACGCCAGCGATCAGGTTCTCGCCGAAGCCATCCTCGCACTGTGAAGTCACTTGGCGCCTGGCTACTGGCCGGGGCGTTGTTGCTGCTTGGCAACAGCGCCCACGCCGGCCTGCAATTGCGGCTCAAGACCGACGGTCTGAGCCCTGCCCAACAACAGGCCAGCCAGGCGCTGATCGATGAAGCCATGGAGGCCTTGCCGCCCAGCTTCATCGAGCGGCTGGATCGGCGCATTGATGTCGGCTGGACCGATGACATGCCCGCCAATGCCTATGGCCAGGCAACCCTGGTCGCCGAACTCGATCTGAACCGCAAATTGCTCGCCAGCCTCACCGACGGCAGCGCGGCCAAAGAGAAGACCAATCGCCCCCACGGCACGGTGCGCCAGGAACTGCTCGCCACGGTGCTGCACGAAATCACCCATATTTATGACCGCGCGCGCCTCTGGCCAAACGCCGAGCGCACGCTGATCCAGCGCTGCACCCGCCGCTTCAACAGTGCCGGGCTGATCGGCATTCCCGATGAATGCCGTGGCCAGAACGGGCGCCGCTTTACCCTCAGTGATGACCCGCGATTGCTCGACCTCGCCGGCTGGCAGCAATACGTCGGCCGTCGCGGCGAGCGTGAGCAACACAACCGACAGATTGCCCGCAGCCCCGACCTCTACGAAATCTCCAGTCCCAAGGAGTTCGTCGCGGTCAACATGGAGTACTTTCTCCTCGACCCGAGCTACGCCTGCCGCCGCCCGGCGCTGTATCGCTATTACAAGGATCACTTCGGCTGGGCGCCACCTGCCCCGAACACTTGCGCCAAAACCTTCGCGTTTCTGAACGCCGGCAACGACTTCGCCAAGCAACCATTGGGACAAGTCGATCCGGAGCGTGTCTACGCCGTCGATTACTTACTGGCCGAGGCCAATCAGAACTGGGTCAGCCGCTGGGGTCACAGCATGTTGCGGCTGGTGATCTGTGCACCGGGGCGCCCGCGCGGCCCGGATTGCCGGCTCGATCTGGATCAACATCTGGTGCTGTCCTACCGCGCCTTCGTGGGGGATGTGCAGCTGTCGAGTTGGGACGGACTGGTCGGCAAATACCCTTCGCGGCTATTTGTCCTGCCGTTGGCGCAGGTGATCGACGAGTACACCAAGACCGAACTGCGCAGCCTCGCCTCGGTACCGCTGAATCTGTCACGCAGCGAGATCGAAGGCGTGGTCGAACATGCCGCCGAGATGCACTGGAGCTATGACGGCAACTATTTCTTCCTGTCCAACAACTGCGCGGTGGAAGGCTTGAAACTGTTGCGCAGCGGCAGCAACAACGCGCAGCTCACCGGCCTCGACAGCATCATGCCCAACGGTTTGCTGGAAGTGCTCAAGGGCCGTGGTCTGGCCGACACCAGCGTCCTGGATGACCCGAAAGAGGCGCTGCGTCTGGGCTATCGCTTCGACTCGTTCCGCGATCGCTATCAGGCGATGTTCGACGTGCTGAAGAAGCAGCTGCCGATCAAACAGAACACCGTCGAGGAATGGCTTTCGTTGTCGGCCGAAGAGCGCCGCGAATGGTTCGACCGCGCCGACCTGCGCACCAGCGCCGCGCTGTTGCTGCTGGAGCAGGCGAGTTTCCGTCGCCAGTTGTTGCTCGCGCAGGACGAGGTCAAACAGCGGTATCTGGGTGCGCGGGAACTGGAGAATGGCGGAATGGACAAGGCCAATGCGACCTTGCAGGAAATCCTCGCCAACAGTGGGTTCCTCAGTCGTCCGGCGGAACTGCTGGATTCGAAAGGCTACGGTTTGCCGCAACCCAGCGAGTTCAGCCGACTCGAAGCGGAAAGCAGCCAGCGGCAGAAGAAGCTGCTGTTACTCAGCGGTGATCTGGACAAGGAAGTGCGTAAGTTGCTGGAGCCCAAGCGCGCCGCCGAAATTGCTGCCAGCGAGGCCAACGTGAAACAGATCGGCGAGCATTTGCGCAAATTGCACAAGGCTTCGGGCGGGTTGGAGTTGCCTTGATATAAGGCCCGGTTCTACACCATTGTGGCGAGGGGATTTATCCCCGATCGGCTGCGCAGCAGCCGCAACTCCAGCAAGCACGTTATGTCTGCATAATCGCGTTTTCCGGGTTTGGGGCTGCTGCGCAGCCCATCGGGGACAAATCCCCTCGCCACAGGGGTCGTGTCAGCTCAATACAAAACCCCATCCAGAATTTCATATCAGCTCAATACAAAACTCCATCCAGAATTTCATAAATGATCCCGGTACCCACCGCGATCAGCACAATATCGCCACCGGCCCGGCGCCATTCGTAGCCTTGGTAATACGGCAGATGTCCCAACGCGCGGTTATCCAGCCTCTCGCCGTAATAGCCATGCGGCAACGGCCGGCCGCGTTCCAGATGAATACCCGGCGGTGGCGGCGCACCGCGCACGAAGTAGCCATGATTGTCGCGGATGGTCTGGCGCACCGGGCCGAAGTCACGCGGCGGCGGACCGCCACGGTGGTCGTTCTGCGGACCACGGTGATCGTCACCGCGATTGTCGTGTTGGCCCTGCTGCGGACCGCCACGGTCGTGATCATTACGTTGATCGGCGCTGGCCAGCAGCGGCGTCGCGCTGATCATCAGCACGCCCAATCCGGCTATCAGACGTTTCGGCATTTTCATCGGGTCTTTCCTCACTGCACTGACAGCAAAAAGGGCTTCAGAACGTAGTCCTGAAGCCCTCGATCTTGCTGAATTAGTCTGTGCCGCGAGGCGCTAATTCCTCTGTATCAGGAACTTTACCCTCAGCTTACGCGAGCCTTACGCACGCCTTCTGCCAGCGCCGAGCACAAGCTCAACACGCCATCGATGGCCTGATCAGGTGTCGCGGCATTGGCGATGTGATCAATCAGTGCCGAGCCCACCACAACACCGTCAGCCAGACGCGCAATCGCAGCGGCCTGCTCCGGCGTACGGATACCGAAACCAATGCTGATCGGCAGATCGGTGTGGCGGCGCAGACGAGTGACCGCCTCTTCGACGTGCTCCAGCGTCGCCGCACCGGCACCGGTGACACCGGCAACCGACACGTAGTAAACAAAACCGGAACTGCCGTTGAGAACCTTCGGCAAACGCGCGTCGTCGGTGGTCGGCGTGGTCAGACGGATGAAGTCCAGACCGGCAGCCTGCGCCGGGTCGCACAATTCTTCGTTGTGCTCCGGCGGCATGTCGACAACGATCAGGCCGTCGACGCCAGCCTCTTTGGCCTCAGCAATGAAACGCTCGACACCAAACTTGTGGATCGGGTTGTAGTAGCCCATCAGCACCAGCGGTGTATCGCTGTTGTCTTCGCGGAACTCGCGGACCATTTGCAGGGTTTTCAGCAGATTCTGCTTGGCGCCCAACGCACGGATATTCGCCAGTTGAATCGCCGGGCCGTCGGCCATCGGATCGGTGAACGGCATGCCCAATTCAATCACGTCGGCGCCGGCTTTCGGCAAACCTTTGAGAATCGCCAGCGAAGTGTCGTAATCCGGATCACCGGCGGTGACGAAGGTCACCAGCGCGGCGCGATTCTGTTGCTTGAGTTCGGCAAAACGGGTTTGCAGGCGGCTCATCAGTGTTTCTCCTGCTTGGACTGTTCCATGTGGTGCATCACGGTCTGCATGTCTTTGTCGCCACGGCCCGAAAGGTTGACCACCATCAGGTGATCCTTCGGCAGGGTCGGTGCGCGTTTGAATACTTCGGCCAGCGCGTGGGCGCTTTCCAGAGCAGGAATGATCCCTTCCAGGCGGCAGCATTTGTGGAACGCATCAAGGGCTTCGTCGTCGGTCACCGAGGTGTACTGGACGCGGCCGATGTCATGCAACCATGCGTGTTCCGGGCCGATACCCGGGTAATCGAGGCCGGCGGAAATCGAGTGAGCGTCGATGATCTGGCCATCGTCGTCCTGCAACAGGAAAGTACGATTGCCGTGCAACACACCTGGTACGCCGCCATTCAGGCTGGCCGCGTGCTTGCCGGTTTCGATGCCGTAACCGGCCGCTTCAACACCGATAATCTCAACGCTCTTGTCATCAAGGAACGGGTGGAACAGGCCCATGGCGTTGGAACCGCCGCCGATACACGCCACCAGACTGTCCGGCAGACGCCCTTCCTGGGCTTGCAACTGGTCTCGGGTTTCCTTGCCGATCACGGCCTGGAAGTCGCGAACCATCGCTGGATACGGGTGCGGGCCAGCCACGGTGCCGATCAGGTAGAAGGTGCTGTCGACGTTGGTCACCCAGTCACGCAGCGCTTCGTTCATCGCATCTTTCAGGGTGCCAGTGCCGGCCACTACCGGGATCACCTCGGCGCCTAGCAACTTCATGCGAAACACGTTCGCCTGTTGGCGTTCGATGTCGGTGGTGCCCATGTAGATCACGCAATCCAGACCGAAACGCGCGGCCACGGTGGCAGTCGCCACGCCGTGCATGCCAGCGCCGGTCTCGGCGATGATGCGTTTTTTGCCCATGCGCCGCGCCAGCAGAATCTGGCCGATGCAGTTGTTGATCTTGTGCGCGCCGGTGTGGTTCAGCTCTTCGCGCTTGAGGTAGATCTTGGCGCCACCGCAGAACTCGGTCAGACGCTCGGCGTAATACAGCGGACTCGGACGTCCGACGTAGTCGCGCTGGAAGTAGGCCAATTCTTCTTTAAATGCAGGATCTTCCTTCGCCGTTTCGTATTCGCGGGCCAGATCGAGGATCAACGGCATCAGGGTTTCAGCCACGTAGCGGCCACCGAACGAGCCAAACAGGCCGTTGGCGTCAGGGCCGTTACGCAGATCGGAAGTGTTCGAAGTCTGGGTCATGGTTTGCTCCAGCAGAATCGGGAATTACGTGAGAAGACAATGACGCCCACTCTACCCCTGACCTTCTATGCTGAAAACCGATAAGATCGCTGCAACCTGTCAGGAAAACTCACAGATACCATGAGCCATGACCTTCCCCCGCTCAACGCCTTGCGCGCCTTCGAAGCCACTGCCCGGCTGAACAGCGTCAGCCAGGCCGCCGAACAACTGCACGTTACCCATGGCGCGGTCAGCCGCCAGCTCAAGGTGCTTGAAGAACACCTTGGCCTCAGCCTGTTCGTCAAGGATGGGCGCGGCTTGAAACTCACAGATGCCGGTGTGCGTTTACGCGATGCCAGCGGCGAGGCGTTTGATCGCTTGCGCAGTGTTTGTGCCGAGCTGACGCAAAGTACAGCCGATGCGCCGTTCGTGCTCGGCTGCTCGGGAAGTCTGCTGGCTCGCTGGTTCATCCCGCGATTGGGAAGGCTCAATGCCGATCTGCCGGATTTGCGCCTGCATTTGTCGGCGGGTGAAGGCGATCTCGATCCCAGGCGACCGGGGCTGGACGCGTTGCTGCTGTTCGCAGAACCACCCTGGCCCGCAGACATGCAGGTTTACGAGCTGACTGCAGAACGCATTGGCCCCGTCATGAGCCCGCTGTTCAACGGGTATCAACGCCTGCAAACAGCGCCCGCCTCAGCGCTGCTCGACGAGCCCTTGCTGCACACGACATCGCGGCCGCAAGCCTGGCCGAGCTGGGCACAGCAGAATCACCTCGACGCCAACGCGTTGAAGCTCGGGCAAGGTTTTGAGCATTTGTATTATTTGCTGGAAGCCGCAGTGGCGGGCCTTGGGGTGGCTATCGCGCCGGAGCCGCTGGTTACTGAAGACTTGAAGGCCGGGCGCCTGGTTGCGCCGTGGGGCTTCTGTGAAACCCCGGCGCAACTGGCGTTGTGGCTACCCAAGCGCGCCGCGGACGGGCGCGCCCGGCAACTGGCGCAATGGCTCAAACAAGAGCTGCGCCAGCCGGATCACTCGCCGCGCTTGAACAGCAAGTAAGCGGCCAGTAGACCCAAGGCACCCACCGCAACACCGGCGGTGGTCCATGGATGTTCCTGTGCGTAATCACGGGTGGCGATCCCGGTCTCGCGGGTTTTCACTTTGACTTCTTCGTAGGCATCGCTGAGCAGGTGACGCGAATGTTTCAGCGCACTTTCGGCATTGCTTTTCAGCGCCTTGAGGGTTTTGCGCGACTCGTCGGAAGCGTCGTCCTTCAGGCCTTCCAACGACTTGAGCAGACTCTCGATCTCCGCTTCCATGCTTTGCAATGAGGCTTTACGTAAAGAGGTGTTGGCCATGGTGGCTCTCCTGCATTGGTGATGAGTGGCGTGTGTTGGTTGGGACTTCAGAGGATTGAGAAAGTGCAGAAATTCTGAACTTCGCTTGCGCAAAGCCGCCGAAATCAACAGTGCAAATTCACTGCTAGTCTCAATTCCACATCCCAAGGAGATCACCATGACTGACCATCACACGTACAAGAAAGTCGAGCTGGTCGGCTCGTCCCCAACCAGCATCGAAGACGCCATCAATAATGCGTTGGCCGAAGCCAACAAGAGCATCAAGCATCTGGAGTGGTTTGAAGTGACCGAGACCCGCGGCCACATCAAGGACGGTAAAGCTGCGCACTTTCAGGTGACACTGAAAGTCGGGTTCCGCATCGCCAGCAGCTGAGTTTGGTCTACGCTTCTGAACTTGCGCGCTGGCCGAGTGCCATAGGAATGGCAAAGCGCTACAGGGTGGGCGCATCGGGTGGATGACCCGATGCCCGCCTCTTTTAATCCGACCAGGGAGTGCGACCGATGAAGAAGTTCATGTTGGCAGTAGGTTTGTTGAGCCTTGCGGGTGGTGCGTTTGCTGCCGGCAAGCCTTGTGAAGATCTGAAGGCCGAAATTGCGGCGAAGCTGGATGCCAAGGGCGTTTCCGGGTATTCGCTGGAGATCGTCGAGAAGGGTGCCGCGGCTGGCGGCGATGTCGTCGGCAGCTGTGAAGGTGGCACCAAGGAAATCGTCTACAAACGCGGTTGATCGCGCCTGAAATGCAAAAGCCGACGCGAATGCGTCGGCTTTTTTGTGGGCAACCATTTTTCAATGTAGTAGCTGCGGCACGCTGCGATCTTTTGATCCTGTTTTTAAGATCCAGATCAAAAGATCGCAGCGTGCCCCAGCTCCTACACGTTTTGAGCGGGGCGAGATTCAGTTAGCCCTTCATCACCTGCGCCAGCAACTCGTACGAACGCACGCGATCGGCATGTTCATACAAGTCAGAGGTAAAGATCAGCTCATCCGCCTGGGTTTGCTCAATCAGCACCTCCAGTTTCGCGCGGATTTTCGCCGGACCGCCAACCATCGCCAGACCGAGGAAATCCCCCACCGCTTCACGTTCATGGGGCAGCCACAGGCCGTCCATGGTATCCACCGGTGGGCGCTGCACCAGGCTTTGTCCACGCATCAGCGCGAGGATTCGCTGGTACACCGAAGTCGCCAGGTAATCGGCTTGTTCATCAGTGTCCGCCGCTACCAGCGGCACACCGAGCATGACGTACGGCTTGTCGAGCACCGCCGACGGCTTGAAGTGATTGCGGTAGACGCGGATGGCCTCGTGCATGAAGCGCGGGGCGAAATGCGAGGCGAAGGCGTAGGGCAAACCGCGCTCACCGGCCAATTGCGCGCTGAACAGGCTGGAACCGAGCAGCCAGATCGGCACATTGGTGCCGGTGCCGGGCATGGCGATTACCCGTTGATCCGGGGTGCGCGGGCCGAGATAACGCGCCAGCTCGGCAACATCTTCCGGGAAGTCGTCAGCACTGCCGGAACGCTCACGACGCAGTGCGCGGGCGGTCATTTGATCGGAACCCGGCGCCCGGCCCAGTCCGAGGTCGATACGTCCGGGATACAGACTTTCCAGCGTGCCGAACTGTTCGGCGATCACCAGCGGCGCATGGTTGGGCAGCATGACCCCGCCAGATCCGACGCGGATGGTCGAGGTACCGCCGGCCAGATAACCGAGCAGCACCGAGGTGGCGGAACTGGCGATGCCGTCCATGTTGTGGTGTTCAGCCACCCAGAACCGCGTGTAACCGAATTTCTCGGCGTGCTGCGCCAGGTCCAGCGAATTGCGCAGCGACTGCGCCGGGCTGCCGTTCTCGCGAACTGGCACCAGATCGAGGGTGGAAAATTTTACGTCGGACAGTTGCTTCATAAACCTGCGTCTCCGAGTGAGGAGGCAGGTTCTTCTTGCAAACGAAAACCTGCCGAATCCATAAGCGTGTTTTATGCAATGAGGGCATATACCCGAGATTCAATAGCAGAACGAAAAATCCTACTAAAAAAGTCAACGATTCAGACAGGCTGAACTTTGTCCCGACGTCTATCCTCAGAAGCCTTGCAAGTAAAAACCACGAAGGCGCGGCGTCCCGCGCCAGATCTTGAGGAGGCAGACATGGCTATCGTGAAGAAAGCATCCGCACATTGGGAAGGTGATCTGAAAACCGGCATCGGCTCGATTTCCACCGAAACCGGCGTCCTCAGAGAAGCACCCTACGGCTTCAAGGCGCGCTTCGAGGGCGGCAAAGGCACCAACCCGGAAGAACTGATCGGCGCAGCGCATGCCGGCTGTTTCTCCATGGCATTTTCGATGATTCTCGGCGATGCCGGCCTCAAAGCCGACAGCATCGACACCCAGGCTGAAGTCACGCTCGATCAGGTTGAGGGCGGTTTCGCGATCTCTGCGGTGAAGCTGATTCTCAAGGCGAAAATTCCGGGCGCGACCCAAGAGCAGTTTGAAGAACTGAGCAACAAGGCCAAGGAAGGATGCCCGGTGTCCAAGGTGTTGAATGCGAAGATCACACTTGAGGCTTCGCTGGTCAGTTGAGTAAGCGTTTACCGGGCTGACGCCATCGCGAGCAGGCTCACTCCTACATTTGATCTCCAGCGGACACAACAATTGTGAACAACGGAGATCCCCTGTAGGAGTGAGCCTGCTCGCGTGAGCCAATTGAGCTTCACCAAAAATCTTGAAACGAAAATACAAGTTGTGAGCAAAGTCAGAACTCGCGTTTCAAAAATGTGGTCGTATACGTGACAGCAGCTTCAGCGCACGCCCGTGCGCGCTGCCTCAAGGAGCTTCACTGATGAAACGTATTGGCTTGGCGATTCTCTGCAGTGCACTGGCCACCTCCGCTTTTGCCGCACCTAAAGACTGCGAAGAGCTCAGGAAAGAGATTGAGGTCAAGATTCAGGCTAAAGCCGTGCCGTCCTACACGCTGGAAATCGTCACCAAAGAAGAGGCCGCGAAGCATGACATCGCCATGGTCGTGGGTTCATGTGAAAACGGCACGAAAGCAATCGTCTATCAAAAGAACGGCGACTGAGATCGCTCAAGGTACGCAGTTGACCTGCCGTTCTTCAGCAACGATCTGCCCCTGGCGATTGATCAACCGGGCGCTTGGCGTGAAGGCCAGCGACCGAGCCTCCAGCCGATAGCGTTGCCCGGCTTCGAAATGATCGTAACGAATGGTCATGTAACACAGCCGCTCCTGCGGATCGGTGTCCATGCCCTGACCGCCACCGAATATCTCGAAATCAAAGCGCACCGTCAGCTCGTGGCTGCCCGGCGTGACCTGGAAAAATCGTCCGTCGGTCATCCTTTGCTTGTCCAGCCGTTCGGCCATCAACACCTTGCCGCCGGGGGTGGGCATGGCAAAGTCGACCCAGGCCTTGGTCGGATCGGCCGCCGGCATCGGGCTCTGGCAGCCGGCAACCACACTTGCAGCAAGCAACAGCGTCAACCTGCGCATGATCAATGTCCATTGGATAGAACCGCCAGCATAGCGCCGATCAGGTCTTCTGACAGCCCGCCGGCGTACCCTGCCCGACGACTTTGCGCTGCTCGTCATAGAGTTTCGCCCACGGGCGGAAACCGATGCTGCCGGCCTGCAACTGATAACGCTGACCGGCGTTGAAGTCTTTGAATTTCACGCTCAACTGGCAATCACGCCAGAGCGGCTCGGCGTTCGGGCCGATATTGGTCGCCTCGACCGGGAATTGATAACGCACCTTCAGTTCATGACTGCCGGGCTGCACCTCGAAGTAACGTTTGTCGACGGTAACCGTGCTATCGACTTGCAGCGCCTGTAGCGCCGTGTCCTGCTGCCGGGCATCGAGATCGATCCAGGCTTGCGAAGGGTCAGGATCGGGCATTCCGAATCCGGCACAACCGGCCAGCGTCAGCAGGCCTCCTGTCAGCATCAACATGCGCATAGCGAAGCTCCAATGGGCGGGATAGTCTTGCGGGCAGACTTTCCAGGGGGTTTCTTATTTTGATCAGGCCGCTTCCAAGCCATCGGTTACTTGATCGCGTTTTTCGGATTTTGTTTCCGGGTGTGATGCTTTTGTTGCTCAACGGTTGTGCAAGCGTCAGCTATTACAGCCAACTGGCCAGCGGTCAGCTGCAATTGCTGCGGGCCCGTGAACCGGTAGCGCAGGTGATCGCCGACCCGAGCCGCGATGCGAAACTGCGCACGCACCTGGCCCAATCGCAGCAGGCCCGAGCGTTCGCCAGCGAACAGCTGCACCTGCCGGACAACCAGAGTTATCGCCTGTACGCCGACATCGGCCGGCCTTTCGTGGTGTGGAATGTGTTCGCCACCACAGAGTTTTCCCTGACCCCGCAAAACCACTGCTTCCCGATTGCCGGGTGCGTGGCCTATCGCGGTTATTACAGCCAGAGCGCGGCGCGGGGCGAAGCGGCAATTCAGCGGCTGCAGGGCATGGACGTGTCGATTGGCGGTGTTGAGGCTTATTCGACGCTGGGCTGGTTCAACGACCCGATCCTCAATTCGATGATGGGCTGGGGCGACGAACGTCTGGCCACGCTGATCTTCCATGAACTGGCGCATCAGCAGTTCTATGTAAAGGACGACACTGAGTTCAACGAGTCGTTTGCCACGTTTGTCGAGCAAGAAGGCACCCGGCAGTGGCGGGCGTTTCGGGGTTTGCCGGCGGATACCCACTCAAGACTCAAGCAGCGTGATCAGTTCATCGCGTTGGTACTTGATACGCGTTCGCGGTTGGAAAAGCTCTATGCCCAGCCATTGCCGATTGAGCAGATGCGCGAGCGCAAAGCGGCGGAGTTCGAGCAGTTTCGTCGGGATTATCGGGTGATGCGCGACATTCAGTGGGCCGGCGACAAGCGTTATGACGCCTGGGTGAATACGCCGCTGAACAATGCGCGGCTGCTGCCATTCGGGCTGTATGACCAATGGGTGCCGGCGTTTGCGGCGTTGTTCCGGCAGGTTGGGGGGGATTGGCTGAGGTTTTATGCTGAGGTCGAGCAGTTAGGGGGTTTGCCTGTCGGGGAGCGCAAAGCGGCGCTGAAAGCTTTGGCAGACTCATAGATCTTGGGTGGCCGACAGGCCTCATCGCGAGCAGGCTCACTCCTACAAGTTCAGCGCATTCATCTGACGGAGCTCGGTCAACATGTAGGAGTGAGCCTGCTCGCGATAGCTGACTCATCAGCGCTGCAAAAATGCCTGATGCAACTCGGCCAGCGTTTCAAAGTGATAAGCCGGCGCCTCGGCATTCAACTCTTCGAAACTGCCAAACCCATAACCCACCGCCACCGCGTCGATCCCATTGCTGCGCGCGCCAATCAGATCGTGCTTGCGATCGCCGATCATCAAGGTGTTCGTCGGGTCCAGTCCTTCTTCGGCGACCAAATGCGCAATCAGCTCAACCTTGTTGGTCCGCGTGCCATCCAGTTCACTGCCGTAAATCACCTTGAAGTGCCGCGCGAAGTCGAAGTGCCGGGCAATTTCCCGGGCAAACACCCAAGGTTTGGACGTCGCGATATACAGCTGCCGCCCTTGGCCACTGAGGGTTTCCAGCAGCGGCGTAACGCCCTCGAACACGCGGTTTTCGTAGAGCCCGGTAACCTTGAAGCGCTCACGATAAAAATTCACCGCTTCCCACGCCTTGGCTTCATCAAAGTCATAAAACTGCATGAACGCCTGCAACAGCGGCGGGCCGATGAAGTGTTCGAGTTTGCTCAGATCCGGCTCGTCGATGCCGAGCTTGGCGAGAGCGAACTGGATGGAACGGGTGATGCCCTCACGCGGGTCGGTCAGGGTGCCATCGAGGTCGAACAGTACGGTCTGGTAATTCATGAGAAATCCTGAGCAGGTGTAAGACGAATCAGATCTGGTCGTAGCCTTCGGCCAGATGCAGATCCTTGAGCTTCACGTAGTTCGCTGCGCTGTAGGTGAAGAAGGCTTTTTCCTTGTCGGTGAGCGCCCGGACCTGTTTCACCGGGCTACCCACATAGAGAAAGCCGCTCTGCAGACGCTTGCCCGGCGGTACCAGGCTGCCAGCGCCGATGATCACGTCGTCTTCGACCACCGCGCCGTCCATGACGATGCTGCCCATGCCGATCAACACGCGGCTGCCGACGGTGCAGCCATGCAGCATGACTTTGTGGGCGATGGTCACGTCGTCGCCAATCAACAACGGGAAGCCGTCCGGGTTGAACGGGCCGGCGTGGGTAATGTGCAGCACGCAGCCATCCTGCACGCTGGTGCGCGCACCTATACGGATGCGGTGCATGTCGCCGCGGATCACGGTCAGTGGCCAGACGGAGCTGTCTTCGCCGATTTCGACGTCGCCGATCACTACCGCAGAGCTGTCGACAAATGCGCCTTTGCTCAAGCGCGGGGTGTGATTCTGATACTTGCGAAGGGACACGATTAGTTCTCTCTCTGTCGCCGATAGCTGCGGTGAGTGTCGATTGTAATTAAGATGGGCGCATGTTTCTTCCAGCCAAGGTGCCAACCGTGAGCGTGAACAACCCTCTTCTGCAGTCCTACGACCTGCCGCCGTTCTCCACGATCCGTGCCGAACACGTCCTGCCAGCCATCGAAACCATTCTGGCCGACAACCGCGCAGCCATCGCCGAGATCCTCAAAACCCAAGGCCAGAACCCTACCTGGGCCGGCCTGGTGTTGGCGATGGACGAACTCAATGATCGTCTTGGCGCTGCCTGGAGCCCGGTCAGTCACCTCAACGCCGTGTGCAACAGCGCCGAACTGCGTGAAGCGTACGAGTCGTGCCTGCCAGCATTGAGCGCCTACTCCACCGAGATGGGCCAGAACCGCGAACTGTTCCAGGCTTTTGAAGCGCTGGCCAACAGCCCGGAAGCCGCCGGTTTCGACGTCGCGCAGAAAACCATCCTGGAACATGCCCTGCGTGACTTCCGTCTGTCGGGTATCGACCTTCCGGAAGCTGAACAGAAGCGCTACGCCGAAGTGCAGAGCAAGCTGTCCGAGCTGGGCAGCCGCTTCTCCAACCAATTGCTCGACGCCACCCAAGCGTGGACCAAACACGTCAGCGACGAAGCCACCCTCGCCGGACTGACCGATTCGGCCAAGGCGCAAATGGCTGCCGCCGCCCAGGCCAAAGACCTTGATGGCTGGCTGATCACCCTGGAATTCCCGAGCTACTACGCGGTGATGACTTACGCCCAGGACCGTGCGCTGCGCGAAGAAGTCTACGCCGCCTACTGCACCCGCGCCTCGGATCAAGGCCCAAACGCCGGTCAGAACGACAACGGTCCGGTGATGGAAGAAATTCTCGACCTGCGTCAGGAGCTGGCAAAACTCTTGGGCTTCGCCAGTTTCTCCGAACTGAGCCTGGCGACCAAAATGGCCGAGTCCAGCGATCAGGTGCTGAGCTTCCTGCGCGATCTGGCCAAACGCAGCAAGCCGTTCGCCGCCCAGGATCTGCAACAGTTGCGCGCCTACGCCGCCGAGCAAGGTTGCGCTGATCTGCAAAGCTGGGACGTGGGTTTCTACGGCGAAAAACTTCGCGAACAACGCTACAGCGTCGCCCAGGAAACCCTGCGCGCCTACTTCCCGATCGACAAGGTGCTCGGCGGTCTGTTCGCCATCGTCCAGCGTCTGTACGGCATCGAGATCGCCGAGCAGAAAGGCTTCGACACCTGGCACCCGGATGTTCGCCTGTTCGAAATCAAGGAAAACGGCCAGCACGTCGGCCGCTTCTTCTTCGATCTGTATGCCCGCGCCAACAAGCGTGGCGGTGCCTGGATGGACGGCGCCCGCGATCGTCGCCGCACTGTCGACGGCGTGCTGCAAAGCCCAGTCGCCAATCTGGTGTGCAACTTCACCCCGGCCGACAGCGGCAAGCCTGCTCTGCTGACCCACGATGAAGTGACCACGCTGTTCCACGAATTCGGCCACGGCCTGCATCACCTGCTGACCCGCGTCGAGCATGCCGGCGTGTCGGGCATCAACGGTGTGGCGTGGGACGCAGTCGAGCTGCCGAGCCAGTTCATGGAAAACTGGTGCTGGGAGCCGGAAGGTCTCGCGCTGATTTCCGGACACTACGAAACCGGCGAGGCGCTGCCACAGGATCTGCTGGAAAAAATGCTCGCGGCGAAAAACTTTCAGTCCGGCCTGATGATGGTCCGTCAGCTGGAATTCTCGCTGTTCGACTTCGAACTGCATGCCACTCACGGCGACGGCCGCAGCCCGCTGCAAGTGCTTGAAGGCGTACGTGACGAGGTGTCGGTGATGCGTCCTCCGGCCTACAACCGCTTCCCCAACAGCTTCGCGCACATCTTCGCCGGCGGTTACGCGGCGGGTTACTACAGCTACAAGTGGGCTGAGGTGCTGTCGGCCGATGCGTTCTCGAAGTTTGAAGAAGACGGTGTGCTCAACGCTGAAACCGGTCGAGCCTTTCGCGAAGCGATTCTGGCACGCGGCGGCTCTCAAGCGCCGATGGTGCTGTTCGTCGACTTCCGTGGTCGTGAGCCATCGATTGACGCACTGTTGCGTCACAGCGGCCTGAGTGAGGACGCGGCAGCATGAGTGAGGGTCCTGTGATCACCAAAAAACGCTTTATTGCCGGGGCCGTCTGCCCGGCGTGCAGCGAGCCGGACAAACTGATGATGTGGAACGAAGACACCGTGCCACACCGCGAATGCGTGGCCTGCGGTTACTCCGACACGCTGAACGAGCAAGGGCTGTCGGTTCCAAAGGAGCTGGGCACGCGGGTCAACACCAGCGCGCTGAAACCGCCAGCGGACAAGAAAGTCCAGGCAGTGCAGTTTTTCCCTAATCCGAAACTTGCGAAAAAGCCTGACGAGCAACATTGAGTCAGTACCACCTTCCACCGATCAGCGGTGGAAGGTGGTAACTATGTACCGCCCTTCTCCTGCGCTTCCTGCTTAGGCTGGCCCTTTAAGCCAACCCTCAAGGAAGACGTCATGCCCGACACCAATCCGCTTTTGCAACACTGGACACTGCCGCCGTGGTCGGCAATACGTGCCGAACATCTGGTGCCGGCGATCAATACGATCGTTGCCGAGAATCGCCAGATTATTGCCCAAGTGATTGCCAGCCAGACCGAACAGCCGAATTGGGACGATCTGGTGGTGGCCATCGACGAGGCAGATGCGCGGCTGGGTGAAGCGCTAGGCGTTATCGAAACGCTCTCGAAGGTCAAATCCGACGACGCCGACTGGCTCAGGGAAAGCGCGTTGTGCAGCCTCGCTGCAGGCCAGTACATAGCCGACAAGACCGCCAATCTCGAGTTGTACCGAACCTATCAACGCCTGGCGCAGAGTTCGGTTGCCGCCAGTTTCGATGATCAGCGCAAAGCCTCGCTGGCGAAGATTTTGCGCGCATTTCGCTTGTCCGGCCTCGACCTTCCGCCCGCACAACAGCATGAACTTGCCCGTATTAATCGCGAGATAAAAGCTCTGGAACAACGGTTTCTGAGCAATCTGGAACGCGCCAATGCTGCCTGGAGCAAGCGCATCGACGACGTCACGCAACTCCGGGGACTGCCTGACGAGATGCAGGCACGCCTGGCCCGCAATGCCAGGCAGGCGGGACACCACGGTTGGCTACTCACGCTGGATCTCAATACCTGCGGGCAAATCATGCGCCATGCGCAAGACCGTGCACTGCGCGAAGAATATTTCACTGCCTGGAACAACCGCGCGTCCGATCTGGACCCACAAGCTGACAAACTCGACAACGGTCCGGTACTGAAAGATTTGCTCGCCCACCGTCACAAAAAAGCCGAATTGTCAGGCTTCGAGAACTTCGTCCAGCTTTGCCTCGAAACCCGCATTGCCACTTCCGCGGAGCAAGTCGATGCTTTCTTGCGGCAACAGATCGCGTCGAATACGCCAGCCCTGGAACGTGATGCACACGCTCTGAAAGCATTCGCCCGCACACTGGGGATCACGGACATTCAGGCGTGGGATGAAGAGTTTCTCGCCGAACAACTACGCGTCCAGCAATCGGACGGGGCGACCAAGGGCTTGCGTCGGTACTTCGCACTTGATGAAACGCTGCGGCGGCTGTGTCGATTCTGCGAACACCTGTTCGGGATCACCATCGTCGAACAGACCACGATCAGCCATTGGCATGAGGACGTACAACTCCTGGAAATCAGCGAGCATGGGCAGGTTATCGGCCATATCTACGTGGATCCTTACCGCCGCCAAGGCACCGACGATTTCGCCTGGACTTCGGTGCTGCGCGTGCGCCGGATCAATGCCGAGGGAAGGCCTGCGCTGCCAATAATCATCCTGTACAGCAACTTCCCGACTGCCACCCCCGAACATCCGTGCCTGCTTTCTCATATAAATCTGCGAGTACTGGTTCATGAGTTCGGCCATTGTTTGCACCATGTTCTGACGCGCTCGCCCAACCATAACTTGTCGGGGATTTCCCAACTGGGACGTGATAGCGCCGAATTCGCCGGGGAGTTATTCGAACATTGGTGCATGTCGCCGGAGTTTCTGGTGTGGCTGGCAGCGCATTACGAAACGGGCGAACGCTTGACGCACGCTCAAGTGAACCGCGCGCTCACAGCCCTGACTGCCTACACCAGCCGGACAACGGCCATGCTGCTGATGTCGGCGATGCTCGATCTGCAATTACATCGTTGTTACGGCGATGGCCGCGGCATTGAGCAGGTGTTTGAGGACGTGCAGCGTGAGATGCCTCAATTGCGCATGTCGGGTCTGCACCGTTTTGCCTACGGTTTTGATTATCTGGTAACCGGTTACGAGGCATCGGTCTATGCCTACAAATGGTCCGGCGCAATGGCCACCGAAGTGTTCAAGCGGTTTGAACGCGCGGGGGTATTCGACCCACAGACCGGCCGGGATTTTCGCGAAACATTCTTTGCCCCCGGAGACTCACGCTCGTTACTGATCGCGCTTGAGAGCTTCCTCGGCCAGCCGGTCGATGAGCAATTCCTGCACCCACAACCAGTCAGGGCGCCACTCACTTCAGATTGACCGTCTGAAACCAGCTCTTCATCGAGCAGGTGGCGAACGCGCTGGTGCTGCAATCGCCATTGGCCAGCGCGGTACGCAACTTGTCGACATCGGCCTGCATCACATAGCGGACGCTGTCGCGATAGTGCCCGCTTTCGCCAAATCCGCCCTGGGTCATCTCGCTCAGGGCGTCCTCTTTGCTCCACCCCTGCACCACTACGCGGTACATCGCCGCCATCAACCCGCTGCGATCAGAGCCGTGTTTGCAATGCATCAGCACCGGGCCGCTGGCCTCGGCGGTCTGTATGGCACGCAGGGTCTTGAGCACATCGCTGTCGTCGACGTGGTTGGTGCGATACGGCAGTTGCACTTGAGTGATGCCGGGGTCGGTCAGCCAGTTGCCATCGGCCTCGGGCAAGAAGTTGATCACCGTGGCCACCTTGAGATTCTTCAGCAATGGCACCGCGCCGTCGTCGGGCAATGCGCTGCGATACAGCGTTGGCGACATCTGGAACAGGTTGTATTGCACTTCAACCGGTTGCGCCCACTCGGTGGGGCGGGCAGTTGCGGTGTCACCCGCCTTGGCCGGGACCCAGTGCAACAGAGCTACCAGGGATACACACAAAGCAGGAAAAAAGCGCACTCGGGACATGCTGGATTAACCGTATCGGGATTGTTCAGTAACGGGAGCCACAGCTTCACGATTTGCCGGTCAAAGCCCCGTGAGCCGGTTGTCAAAGAAGCGTGAATCGGGGTTTTTCTTTAAATCCCACCGCGCAATTCCGGTCTTTTTTGCGCTTTATCGATTCATCCAGATGCTTAGCCTGCTACCATTTGTCACATCTTGTTGCAGACGCGTCCCCCTTTTACGGGTCAAACCGGCCGCGTCGCGACAGCAAATCCTCAAGCCGTTCGCAGAAACGGCTGCCCAATCTTGATGCCTGATGAGGTGCACCCCAATGTCTGATGAGAATCGAGACAACCCGCGGCGTGAGTTTTTACGCAAATCCCTGACCCTGATTCCGGTGGTCACCCTGGCCGGCACCGGTCTGGGCAGCAGTGTCCTGCAAGCCGCGCCTGAAGCCGCACCGGCAACAGCCGCGGCGCAACCGGCGCGCGCTGACGCTGGCGTTTATCAGCCGAGCTATTTCACCGCTGAAGAATGGGCGTTCATCAATGCCGCCGTGGCGCAATTGATTCCCGCCGATGCCCAAGGCCCAGGCGCGATCGAAGCCGGTGTGCCGGAATACATCGATCGTCAGATGAACACGCCCTACGCTGCCGGAGCCCTTTGGTACATGCAGGGTCCGTTCAACGCTGAAGCGGCGCCGGAGATGGGCTGGCAGAGCAAATTGGTCCCAAAAGAGATCTATCGCCTTGGCATCGCCGCCACGGATCAGTGGACAAAAGCCCTCAACGGTAAAACATTTGCCGATCAAGACAGCGCTACCCGAGACGATTTGCTCAAGCAACTGGAAGCCGGAAAACCGCAGTTCGATAGCGTTCCGGCGAAGATTTTCTTCAATCTGCTGCTGCAAAACACCAAGGAAGGGTTCTTCTGCGACCCGATCCACGGCGGCAACAAAGGCATGGTCGGCTGGACCATGATCGGCTTCCCCGGCGCCCGCGCCGATTTCATGGATTGGGTGGAACGCAACGAGCAATACCCCTTCCCGGCAGTTTCGATTCGCGGCGAGAGGGCGTAAGCATGGCAACCGTAATGAAGAAGGTCGACGCAGTGATCGTCGGTTTTGGCTGGACCGGTGCAATCATGGCCAAGGAACTGACCGAAGCGGGTCTGAATGTGCTGGCGCTGGAGCGCGGGCCGATGCAGGACACTTACCCCGACGGCAACTATCCGCAGGTGATCGACGAACTCACCTACAGCGTTCGGAAAAAACTCTTTCAGGACATCTCCAAAGAGACCGTCACCATTCGCCACAGCGTCAACGACATCGCCCTGCCGAACCGCCAGTTGGGTGCGTTCCTGCCGGGCAATGGCGTTGGTGGCGCCGGGCTGCACTGGTCGGGCGTGCACTTTCGCGTCGATCCGATCGAGCTGCGTATGCGCAGCCACTACGAAGAACGCTACGGCAAAAGCTTCATCCCCAAAGACATGACCATCCAGGACTTCGGCGTCAGCTATGAAGAGCTGGAGCCGTTTTTCGATTACGCCGAAAAAGTCTTCGGTACCTCGGGCCAGGCCTGGACGGTGAAAGGTCAACTGGTCGGACAGGGCAAGGGTGGCAACCCCTACGCACCGGATCGTTCGAACCACTTCCCGCTGGAAGCGCAGAAGAACACGGTTTCCGCACAGCTGTTCGGCAAAGCGGCTACAGAAGTCGGTTACAAACCCTACAACCTGCCTTCGGCAAATACTTCAGGGCCTTACACCAATCCCTACGGCGCGCAGATGGGTCCGTGCAACTTCTGCGGATTTTGCAGCGGTTACGTTTGCTACATGTATTCCAAAGCCTCGCCGAACGTGAACATTCTGCCGGCGCTCAAACCGTTGCCGAATTTCGAGCTGCGGGCCAACGCCCATGTGCTGCGGGTCAATCTCGACAGCAGCAAAACCAAAGCCACTGGCGTCACCTACATCGACGCGCAAGGCCGGGAGATCGAGCAACCGGCGGATCTGGTGATACTCGGCGCGTTCCAGTTGCACAACGTGCGACTGATGCTGCTCTCCGGTATAGGCAAGCCGTACGACCCGATCAGCGGCGAAGGCGTGGTCGGGCGCAACTTCGCTTACCAGAACATGGCGACGATCAAGGCGTTCTTCGACAAGGACACGCACACCAACAACTTCATCGGGGCCGGCGGCAACGGTGTGGCGCTGGATGATTTCAACGCCGACAACTTCGACCACGGCCCGCACGGCTTCGTCGGCGGCTCGCCGATGTGGGTCAACCAGGCCGGTAGCCGACCGATTGCGGGCACCTCGAACCCGCCGGGCACGCCAGCCTGGGGCAGCGCCTGGAAACGCGCGACCGCCGATTACTACACCCACCAGGTGTCGATGGACGCCCACGGCGCGCATCAATCCTACAGAGGTAACTACCTCGATCTCGATCCGGTGTACCGCGATGCCTACGGCTTGCCGCTGCTGCGCATGACCTTCGACTGGCAGGAAAACGACATCAAGATGAACCGCTTCATGGTCGAGAAAATGGGCAAGGTCGCCGAAGCTATGGGCCCGAAAGCCATTGCGGTGATCGGCAAGAAAGTCGGCGACCACTTCAACACCGCGTCGTACCAGACCACCCACCTCAACGGTGGCGCGATCATGGGCACCGATCCGAAGAAGAGCGCGTTGAACCGTTACCTGCAGAGCTGGGATGTGCACAACGTCTTCGTGCCGGGCGCCTCGGCATTCCCGCAAGGACTGGGCTACAACCCGACCGGCCTGGTCGCTGCGTTGACCTATTGGTCGGCGAAGGCGATCCGCGAGCAATACCTGAAAAACCCCGGCCCGCTGGTTCAGGCTTAAGGAGCGATGACCATGAAGAATTTTGTTATCGCGACCCTGGCCCTGCTCGGCAGTGCTGCTTTGCAAGCGGCTGAAGTCGATCAATCCTTGATCAAACAGGGTGAATATCTGTCCCGCGCCGGTGACTGCGTGGCATGCCACACCGCGAAAAACGGCAAGCCGTTCGCCGGGGGCCTGCCAATGGAAACGCCGATCGGCACGATCTACTCGACCAATATCACCCCGGATAAAACCGGCGTGGGTGATTACAGCTTCGAGGACTTTGATCAGGCTGTGCGTCATGGCGTCGCCAAAAACGGTAGTACGTTGTACCCGGCGATGCCGTATCCGTCCTACGCCCGTGTCAGCGAAACCGACATGAAAGCGTTGTACGCGTACTTCATGCACGGCGTGGAACCCGTCGCGCAAGAGAACAAGGCCAGCGACATTCCATGGCCGTTGAGCATGCGTTGGCCGCTGATGGGCTGGCGCTGGATGTTTGCGCCGAAGGTCGAGGACTACAAAGCCTTGTCGGACGATCCGGTCATCGACCGTGGGGCGTATCTGGTCGAAGGCCTAGGACATTGCGGCGCCTGCCATACGCCACGTGCCCTGACCATGCAGGAAAAATCCCTGAGTGCGGCCGATGGCAGCCAATTTCTGGCTGGCAGTGCGCCGCTGGAAGGCTGGATCGCCAAGAGTTTGCGTGGCGATCACAAGGATGGTCTCGGCAGCTGGAGCGAGGAGCAACTGGTGCAATTCCTCAAGACCGGCCGCAGTGATCGCAGCGCCGTGTTCGGCGGCATGAGCGACGTGGTCACCCACAGCATGCAATACATGACCGACGCCGACCTGACCGCGATTGCGCGCTACCTCAAATCGTTGCCGGCCAATGATCCGAACGATCAGCCACACCAATACGACGCGACAGCCACCAAAGCCCTGTGGAACGGCGACGACAGCCAGCGCGGTGCGTCGGTGTACATCGACAACTGCGCGGCGTGCCATCGTACCGACGGCCACGGCTACACCCGCGTGTTCCCGGCGCTGGCGGGCAATCCGGTGCTGCAATCGGAAGACCCGACCTCGCTGATCCACATCGTGCTCAAGGGCGGTACATTGCCGGCGACGCACACCGCGCCTTCAACTTTTACCATGCCTGGTTTTGCCTGGCGGTTATCGGATCAGGAAGTCGCGGATGTGGTGAGCTTTATTCGGGGTAGTTGGGGTAATAAAGGCGCACCGGTCTCGGCCAAAGACGTCGCAGGACTACGCACCGACGATATGAAAACAACGTCTGGTGATGATCTTGGCCAGGTAACTAGCCACAACTAAAAATTTAAAACCCTGCATGAATCATTCATGCAGGGTTTTTGTTGAAAGTTGTCGTAATGACCAATGTTGCAAGAAGCCATTCAAGGATTGACGATACTCACATAAGCCTTGGCCAGCGCTACTAACTTGGCCTTGTCATCACTATCAACATCACCATCGCCGTCCACATCTTTCTTGTCTGTGCGGATGGTGAAGGTCTTGCCGCGATCGCTTGATACGGCGATAACATAAATCGAATCGACCAATGCCTCGGTCGATAATTCTTCCTCGGCATTCCAGCCCAGTTCCTTGCGGGCCAGTTGCAACGAAACAATAGTGTTGGGCTCAGATTGGCTCGGCGGCATCATTTGTAGAAAAACACCACGCTGATTGAGAAACGACATAAATTAGATCCTTTAAATAAATACACAGGCTTCAATGCCTGCAAGTTTCGAAGACTATATTTGATAACTTTCCTTCACAACGGCACATATGTTTCTCGGATTGTCTCTAGTTACAGCTATTTATATAAATTACAAAGCGAATAGCAGGAGCAAGCCGCGAATGAGCTCCAGAGCCGAACGGTACTGGATCGTCCAGGCCCTGCTCATATACTGTATGCATATACAGACATGAGATTCGCGCGATGACCAGCCCTCTCCCCCCACGCGGTCGCGGTACCGCGACCAACCCGCACAACCGCTTCGCACCGAACAGCTCGGTGGCCGAGGACGACGGCTGGTATCAGGAAGTGCCTGAGACGCAAAACACCGAGGTGATGATCGAAACCGCAAAAACCATCATCACCCGCAACACCTCGCCTGACCTGCCGTTTGATCGCTCGATCAATCCCTATCGCGGCTGCGAGCATGGCTGCATCTATTGCTACGCACGGCCCAGCCACGCCTATTGGGACATGTCGCCCGGGCTGGACTTTGAAACGAAGCTGATCGCCAAGACCAACGCTGCGCAAGTGCTGGAAGAGCAACTGAGCAACCGTGGCTATGAATGCGCGCCAATCAATCTGGGCTCCAACACTGATCCTTATCAGCCCATCGAACGCGAACACAAGATCACCCGTCAGATCCTCGAAGTGCTTTTGCGTTATCGGCATCCGGTAACCATCGTCACCAAGGGCTCACTGATCCTGCGCGATCTCGATCTGTTGACCGAATTGGCGCAGCAACGGCTGGTGGCCGTGATGATCAGCCTCACGACGCTGGACGACGAACTCAAACGCATCCTCGAACCGCGCGCCGCAGCGCCCAAGGCGCGGTTGCGGGCGATCCGGGTGATGCGCGAAGCGGGCATTCCGGTCGGGGTGCTGTGTTCACCGATGATTCCGATGATCAACGACAGCGAGATCGAAAGCCTGCTCACCGAGGCCCACGCCGCCGGTGCGCAAAGCGCTGCGTACATGATGTTGCGCCTGCCGCTGGAGGTGGCGCCGTTGTTTGAGGAATGGCTGCAAGCGCACTATCCACAAAGGGCGGCGCATGTGCTGAGCCTGATCCGCCAAAGCCGTGGCGGCGAGCTCTACGACAGCCGTTTCGGCGCTCGCATGCGCGGTGAAGGCCCGTTCGCCGATCTGCTCGCCCAGCGTTTTGCCAAGGCGATCAAGCGTCTGGGTCTCAACCATCGCGAGGGCTATAACCTCGATTGCACTGCCTTCTGTCCGCCGGGTCGCCAGATGTCGCTGATTTAGCGACAATTGGCTTATGGTTGAGGGGTTGGAATCCTTCCGTCGAAATCCTCAGTCACGTTTTTTGTGACCTGGAACACACGTTCTAGAGCGTTTGATTCAGTTTGAGTTAAGTTTCGGCGGCTACCTTGTTCATCGAGTGACTGACGGGTCGGGATGACCCGGATGTTTTAAACAGCCACTGGCTTCATACCGGAATACCGGGGCAAGACTCCCTGAATCCGCCTAAGAGGATGAATCATGAGTGACAAGGATAAACAGCCGCTGGCTGCGTCGGCGCAAACCCCAGAAGCGGATTCCGCCGATGCAGCGCTGCGACAGATCGTAGACGGCTTTTTGCATTTTCATCATGAGGTCTTCCCGCAGCAGGAAGAACTCTTCAAGAAACTCGCCACGGCCCAAGCGCCCAAGGCGATGTTCATCACCTGCGCCGACTCGCGCATCGTTCCCGAGCTGATCACCCACAGCTCACCGGGCGATCTGTTCGTGACCCGTAACGTCGGCAATGTCGTGCCACCGTACGGCCAGATGAACGGCGGCGTTTCCACCGCCATCGAATACGCGGTACTGGCGCTGGGCGTGCAGCACATCATCATCTGCGGCCACTCCGATTGCGGCGCCATGCGTGCGGTACTCAACCCCGACAGCCTGGAAAAAATGCCGACCGTCAAAGCCTGGTTGCGCCACGCCGAAGTCGCGAAAACCATGGTGCATGAAAACTGTAACTGCGCCGACGAAAAAGAAAGCATGCCGATCCTCACCGAGGAAAACGTCATCGCCCAATTGCAGCACTTGCGTACCCATCCTTCGGTAGCCTCACGCATGGCGAACGGTCAGCTGTTCATCCATGGCTGGGTCTACAACATCGAAACCAGCGAAATCAAAGCTTACGACGCGGATCAGGGACGTTTCCTGCCGCTCGATGGCAGCCATCCGATTCCGGTGGCGACGCCCAAAGCGCGCTTCTAAATCTTCCTGACAATCTGTGTGGTTTGACGCCGGCCGCTGTTTCAGCGGCCCGGCCTCGCCACGCCTGAAGAAAACTTCGGGAGAATCACCATGCGTGCTGCTCAATTGAAAGCTGTGTTGCCACGGGAGCTGCTCGCATCCGTGGTTGTGTTTTTGGTCGCCCTGCCGTTGTGCATGGGCATTGCAATCGCTTCAGGGTTGCCGCCAGCAAAAGGTCTGATCACCGGCATCATCGGTGGTCTGGTGGTGGGTTGGCTGGCGGGTTCGCCGCTACAGGTCAGCGGGCCGGCGGCGGGTCTGGCGGTTTTGGTGTTCGAACTGGTGCGCCAGCACGGTATCGAGATGCTTGGGCCGATTTTGCTGCTCGCTGGTTTCCTGCAACTGGTGGCCGGGCGACTGAAGCTCGGCTGCTGGTTTCGGGTCACGGCGCCAGCGGTGGTCTACGGCATGTTGGCCGGGATTGGCGTATTGATCGTGCTGTCACAGGTGCATGTGATGCTCGATGCTTCGCCGAAACCTTCCGGGCTGGATAACCTCACGGCATTCCCAGCGGCGGTGGCGCAGGCCTTGCCGTCGTTCGGCTGGCAGGCTGGATTGCTCGGGCTGTCGACGATTGCAGTGATGTGGCTGTGGGAAAAATTCCGCCCGCACTCGCTGCGATTCGTCCCCGGCGCATTGCTCGGTGTTGGCCTGGCCACTGGCGCCAGTCTGCTGCTGGCATTGCAGGTCAAACGGGTGGAGGTGCCGGCGAATCTGGCGGAAGCCATCGACTGGTTGAAACCGGCGGACCTGCTCAGTCTGGCCGACCCGACGCTGCTGATCGCCGCGTTCGCCGTGGCGTTTATCGCCAGCGCGGAAACCCTGTTGTCGGCCGCCGCGGTAGATCGCATGCACAATGGCGTGCGTTCGGACTTCGACCGCGAACTGTCGGCGCAAGGTGTCGGCAACATGCTCTGCGGTCTGCTCGGCGCACTGCCGATGACCGGGGTGATCGTGCGCAGTTCGGCCAACGTCCAGGCCGGTGCGACCACGCGTTACTCGACGATCTTCCATGGTCTGTGGCTGCTGGCGTTCGTGCTGTTGCTGTCGAGTGTGCTGCAAAGCATTCCGGTGGCGAGTCTGGCGGGTGTGTTGGTGTATACCGGTTTCAAACTGGTGGATCTCAAAGCGTTTCGTGGGCTGCGGCGTTATGGCCGGATGCCGATGTTCACTTACGCTGCGACGGCGCTGGCGATCATCTTCACTGACCTGCTGACCGGTGTGCTGATCGGTTTTGGTCTGACGCTGGTGAAACTGGCCTTCAAGGCATCACGACTGAAGATCAGCTTGATCGACCTGCCGCCGGAAGGGGAAATGGAGTTACGTCTGATCGGCGCAGCGACGTTCCTCAAAGTACCGGCGCTGACCCAGGTGCTGGGTACGATTCCAGCAGGCTCGACGGTGCATGTGCCGCTCAATAACCTGAGCTACATCGACCATTCGTGTCTGGAGTTGCTGGAAGAATGGGGCCGGGCGAATGCGGCGAAGGGCTCGAAGCTGGTGATCGAGTCGCGAGGGTTGAAGCGCAGGCTTGAAGGCAGGGTTCGCACAAACACCGGGATTGGCTCAGCCGCTTAGGATCAAAAGATCGCAGCCTTCGGCAGCTCCTACAGGGTGAAATACCCTCTCATGTAGGAGCTGCCGGAGGCTGCGATCTTTTAAGGTTCAGGCAGCGGGCTGATCCAGCTCCAGGCCCACACCCAGGCGGCGACCCATGCACGGCCAGCGTTTCCACGCCGCACCCGTCTCCGGGCTGCTGAGTTTTTCGCGGTAGATCTCTACCGATTCCAGCGCAAAGCTTTCGTCGTTGAGCATCTCGTCGATGGCGTGATGCACCGCTTCGTCCAGTTGGTTGGCAAATTCCTCACCGATCAACTGGTGAGCAATCAAGTTGGCGACCGTCATGTCCAAGGGGATCAGTGGCTGGCCGAAATGCTTGATGTACAGGTCGTTGACCTCTTCGACAAAACGGTGCGCCAGGTAGGCTTCGTCCAGCAGGCTGTCCAGACCAACGTGCCCGGCCATGATGGCTGGCGGCTGGAGGAAGTACTGCTCGGCGATTTTCAGCACCGGTTTGATCTGCGATTCGATGCCCGCTTCCCTGGCGACTTCATTGGCTGCATCCAGCAAGTCCGGTACTTCATCAATGTAGGCGGCGACAAAACGCGTCAGCACACCATTGGCGTCGGCTTCCGGCAATTGGATCGCCGGGTGTAAATGAGGCAGCTTGCTTTCCAGCTGACGGGTCAGCAGGCCGGTTTCTTTCTCGTGCTGTTGGGCTTTTTGGATCTGCTCGCGCAATGCGGCGGTGTTCATGAAAACTCCAGGGAACAAGGCAATGAAATAGGGAAGACATAAGTTAGCTGGCTTACGAAAAATGCTAAGACGCATTTGTCATAATTATTTCATCCTTGATGCATCTGCGTTATATCGATTTGCCACCACTCGTCTGCATCCTTCTCCATTCCTGCCCTTGAACGCAAGTCTTCGCTGTTTCAGATCATTTACGTCCTCACATTGCAATTTCCAGTCGCTGTCTATACTCGCCAGTGAATGGAGTTAGCTGATGACGCCCGACTGCACCCGCAGCAAGGCTCGGCGATTCAAGTTCGTAGTCTGATGCAGCCGCTCCCTTGCCGCAGGCGAAAGCCGGCGGGATAACAAGAACGATAAGGGGAACCCGCAATGATGCGACATCCACACGTCTGGATGGGCCTCCTGTTGTGGTCGATTTTCAGCCCGGCCAACGCGGCCTGGACTGTAAATATGGCGCCTGGAGCGACTGAAATCAGTCACGCAGTATTCGACCTGCACATGACCATTTTCTGGATCTGTGTGGTGATCGGGGTCATCGTCTTCGGCGCCATGTTCTGGTCGATGATGGTGCACCGCCGTTCTACCGGGCAGGTCGCCGCAAAATTCCACGAAAGCACCGGCGTCGAAATCATGTGGACCATCGTGCCGCTGCTGATTCTGGTAGCGATGGCCGTGCCGGCGACCGCCACCCTGATCAAGATGTACGACAGCAGTGAGCCGGATATCGATATCCAGGTCACCGGGTATCAGTGGAAGTGGCATTACAAATATCTGGGCCAGGACGTCGAATTCTTCAGCAACCTGGCCACCCCCGCCGAACAGATCCACAACAAGGAAGCCAAGGGCGAGCATTACCTGCTTGAGGTCGACAAGCCATTGGTGCTGCCGACCGGCGCCAAGGTGCGCTTCCTCGTCACCTCCGCTGACGTGATCCACTCCTGGTGGGTGCCGGCCTTTGCGGTCAAACGCGATGCGATTCCGGGATTCGTCAACGAAGCCTGGACCCGCGTCGACAAGCCCGGCCTCTACCGTGGCCAGTGCGCCGAACTGTGCGGCAAGGATCACGGCTTCATGCCGATCGTGGTCGAGGTCAAGGATAAGGCCGACTACGAAACCTGGCTCGCCGAGCGCAAGGCCGAAGCCGCGCAGCTTAAAGAGCTGACCAGCAAGGAATGGACCCTCGACGAGCTCAAGGAGCGCGGCGACAAGGTCTATCACACCACTTGCGTCGCCTGTCACCAGGCTGAAGGCCAAGGCCTGCCGCCGATGTTCCCGGCGCTCAAGGGCTCGAAAATCGCCACCGGCCCGATCAAGGATCACCTGAGCATCGTCTTCCACGGCAAACCCGGCACCGCCATGGCGGCGTTCGGCAAGCAGTTGTCGGAAGTCGATATCGCCGCCGTCGTGACCTACGAACGTAACGCGTGGGGCAACAACAAGGGCGACATGGTGACGCCAAAAGAAGTGCTGGAGCTGAAACAGGCGGAAAGCAAATGAGCCGGTCTATTGCGTACTTCGTGAATCGGTCAGGGCTCCGCGCCCCGGCCTGCCCCGTCCACTCGCTTGAAGGAGACCGGCCATGAGCGCTGTCATCGATGACCACGGTCACGCCGACCACGCCCACGGCCCGGCCAAAGGCCTGATGCGCTGGGTGCTGACCACCAACCACAAGGACATCGGCACGCTGTACCTGTGGTTTGCGTTCTGCATGTTCCTGCTCGGCGGCTCGTTCGCCATGGTGATCCGCGCCGAGTTGTTCCAGCCGGGTTTGCAGATCGTCGAACCGGCGTTCTTCAACCAGATGACCACCATGCACGGTTTGGTGATGGTGTTCGGTGCGGTGATGCCGGCGTTCGTCGGCCTCGCCAACTGGATGATCCCGTTGATGATCGGCGCGCCGGACATGGCCCTGCCGCGCATGAACAATTTCAGCTTCTGGCTGCTGCCGGCGGCGTTCCTGCTGCTGGTCTCGACCCTGTTCAGCCCCGGTGGCGGGCCTAATTTCGGCTGGACGTTTTACGCACCGCTCTCGACGACTTACGCACCTGAGAGCGTGACGTTCTTCATCTTCGCCATTCACCTGATGGGCATCAGCTCGATCATGGGCGCGATCAACGTGGTCGCGACCATCCTCAACCTGCGCGCCCCCGGCATGACGTTGATGAAAATGCCGCTGTTCGTCTGGACCTGGCTGATCACCGCGTTCCTGCTGATCGCGGTGATGCCGGTGCTGGCCGGGTGCGTGACGATGATGCTGATGGACATCCACTTCGGCACCAGTTTCTTCAGTGCTGCCGGTGGCGGTGACCCGGTGTTGTTCCAGCATGTGTTCTGGTTCTTCGGTCATCCCGAGGTGTACATCATGATCCTGCCGGCCTTCGGCGCCGTCAGCCAGATCATCCCGGCCTTCGCCCGCAAACCGCTGTTCGGCTACACCTCGATGGTCTACGCCACGGCGAGCATCGCGTTCCTGTCGTTTATCGTCTGGGCGCACCACATGTTCGTGGTCGGCATTCCGTTGGTGGGCGAGCTGTTCTTCATGTACGCAACGATGCTGATCGCGGTGCCGACCGGGGTGAAAGTGTTCAACTGGGCCAGCACCATGTGGCAAGGCTCGATGACCTTCGAGACGCCGATGCTGTTTGCCGTGGCGTTCGTGATCCTGTTCTCCATTGGCGGATTCTCCGGGCTGATGCTGGCCATTGCCCCGGCGGACTTCCAGTATCAGGACACCTATTTCGTGGTCGCGCACTTCCACTATGTGCTGGTGCCGGGGGCGATCTTCGGGATCTTCGCCTCGGCGTATTACTGGCTGCCGAAATGGACCGGGCACATGTACGACGAAACCCTCGGCAAGCTGCATTTCTGGCTGTCGTTCGTCGGCATGAACCTGACCTTCTTCCCGATGCACTTTGTCGGGCTGGCGGGCATGCCGCGACGGATTCCGGACTACAACCTGCAATTCGCCGATTTCAACATGGTCTCCTCGATCGGTGCATTCATGTTCGGCGCCACGCAGATCTTCTTCCTCTTCATCGTCATCAAGACCATCCGTGGCGGCGTACCGGCACCGGCCAAACCGTGGGATGGCGCCGAAGGTCTGGAGTGGAGCGTGCCGTCGCCGGCGCCGTATCACACCTTCAGCACACCGCCGGAAGTGAAATGAAACGCCAACCCGCTGTGAAGACCAGTGAGAAACCTGTGCAAGCACACAGATTCCCTAAGGCCGCACACAGATCTCCTGTGGCGAGGGGATTTATCCCCGATGGGCTGCGAAGCAGCCCCAAAACCTGCGACCACGATGGATCAGGCATACCGCATGCGCCGGGTTTACGACTGCTGCGCAGCCGATCGGGGATAAATCCCCTCGCCACAAAAGCATCACCGATGCCCATAAAGTTGGGTGGTGAGGGCATGAACCATGGCTGACTCGATCTCGCTGAAAAAACTCGTCACCCGCCTGCTCGGAGTGGTGGTCGCGATGTTCATTTTCGGGTTTGCCCTGGTGCCGATCTATGACGTGATGTGCAAAGCCTTCGGCATCAACGGCAAGACCGGCGGCCAGTACGAGGGTGAGCAGGTGGTCGATACCTCGCGCCAGGTGCGCGTGCAGTTTCTGTCGACCAACACTGCCGACATGCCGTGGGAGTTCTATCCCAAGCATGACGAACTCACGGCCAACCCCGGCGCGGTCAACGAGATGATCTTCATCGCCCGCAACCCCACCGACAAACCGATGAGTGCGCAAGCCGTACCCAGCATCGCGCCGAGTAATGCCGCGGCGTATTTCCACAAGACCGAATGCTTTTGCTTTACCCAGCAGGTGCTGCAGCCCGGGCAACAGATCGAGATGCCGGTGCGGTTCATTGTTGACCGCGACATGCCCAAGGAAGTGAAGCACCTGACGCTGTCCTACACGCTGTTCGATATCACCGCCCGACATCCACCGGTGGCTGTAAACACTGGCGGTTAGCGTGCCCGATAAGGAGAACAATAAATGGCAACTCATGAGCACTATTACGTTCCGGCCCAGAGCAAGTGGCCGATCATCGCCACGATCGGGATGTTGGTCACCGTGTACGGCCTGGCCGTCTGGTTCAACGATCTGAAGGCAGCGCGCCCGGAATCCCACGGCCCGCTGATCTTTTTCGTCGGTGGCCTGCTGGTGGCGTACATGCTGTTCGGCTGGTTCGGCACGGTGATCAAGGAAAGCCGCGCGGGGCTATACAGCGCGCAGCTGGACCGCTCGTTCCGCTGGGGCATGAGCTGGTTCATCTTTTCCGAGGTGATGTTCTTCGTCGCTTTCTTCGGTGCGCTGTTCTACGTGCGGCACATTTCCGGCCCGGCACTCGGGGGTGAAGGGCCCAAAGGGGTCGCGCACATGCTTTGGCCAAATTTTCAGTTCACCTGGCCGCTGCTGAACACGCCGGATCCGAAACTGTTCCCGCCGGCCAAGGATGTCATCAGCCCGTGGGGTCTGCCGCTGATCAACACGATTCTGCTGGTCAGCTCCAGCGTGACCATCACCATCGCCCACCATGCGCTGAAGAAAGGCCATCGCGGCGCGCTGAAAATCTGGCTGGCGATCACTGTGCTGCTGGGCTGCGCATTCCTCGGCTTCCAGGCCGAAGAATACATTCACGCTTATAAGGAGCTGGGCCTGACCCTGGGTTCGGGCATCTATGGCGCGACGTTCTTCATGCTCACCGGTTTCCACGGCGCCCACGTGACCATCGGCACGATCATTCTGTTTGTGATGCTGATGCGGATCATGAAGGGCCACTTCGACAACGAGCATCAGTTCGGCTTTGAAGCGGCGAGCTGGTATTGGCACTTCGTCGACGTGGTGTGGATCGGCTTGTTCATCTTCGTTTACGTGCTCTGAGGCAGCGCTAAAAAGGCGCGTGCGACACCAATTGGCCGCTGTAGAAACCCCAGGTGATCAAGCCGACGGTTGCAGCGGCCAATGCCACCCGAACACTCAAGGCGATGACCAGACGATTCGAGCTGCTGTCGTCCTTGACCAGGAAAAACAGGCCGCTGAACAGGCTGATCACCGTGGCAATCAGCATCAGGACGATAGCTGTTTTGAGCATGGGAAGACTCCGGGGGACAGGCGATGCAGTTGAGTATAGCGATCGCGACGACTGACTTTGTGGCGCAAGCATGAAGCGCTTTCGCCCGGGTGTGATTCCGACCGTGGTGGTGGCGTTGTTGCTGCCGCTGCTGGTGTCGCTGGGCTTCTGGCAAATGGGCCGTGGCGCGGAGAAAACCGCCCTGCTCGCCACTTACACCGAACGCCGCGCCGCCGCGCCGATGGCCAGCAGCGAATTACTGACCAGCGCCGACCCGGCCTATCGCCGCGTGCATCTGCAGGGCCAGTTCGATGCCTCGCACAGCTTGCTGCTCGACAACCGCCAGCGCGACGGCAAGGTCGGAGTCGAGTTGCTGCAACCGTTTCAGGATCAGCGCAGCGGCTTATGGCTGCTGGTCAATCGCGGCTGGCTGCCATGGCCGGATCGCCGCGTACCGCCGCAATTCAGCACGCCAACCGCATCGCTGAATATCGACGCCTGGGTCTACGTCGCCCCCGGCGCGACTTTCCAGTTGCACGCCGACCCGACCAGCCAGATCTGGCCGCAAACCATCACCGCCGTCGAGCCGGCCATGCTGTGGAAAACCCTCGGGCGCGACGGCTACGCCTATGAATTGCGTGCCGAACCCGGCCCGGCCAGTTATCAGGCCGATTGGCCGGTGGTCGCGATGGGCCCGGAAAAACACCTCGGTTACGCCGTGCAGTGGTTCGCCATGAGCATTGCCCTGCTCGGGCTCTACCTCTATCTCGGCTGGCACAACGCTAAGGAGAAACACCATGGGAACAGCCATGAATCCACCCAGCATGTCTGAAGCCAAAGCGCCGGTCAGTCGCCGGCGCGGTCGCATTCAATTGCTGTTGATCGTGCTCGGCGTGGTCGGCCCGATGCTGCTCGCCACCGGCATGTACAAATTGCAGTTCTGGGTGCCGGAAGGTCGCAGCTATCACGGTGAACTGCTCGGCAACGGCCAGACCCGTGCCGACCTCGGCGTGCAAGCCGATGAACAGCGCTGGCAGATGCTGGTGACCGCGCCCAAGGACTGCTCGGTGGATTGCCAGCAGTTGGTGTATCTGGCGCGGCAGATCCAGATCGGCCTCGGTCGTGAGGCCGGGCGTGCCACCCATGCCCTCGCCGCCGCGCAGCCGCTGAACAGTGATTACGACGCCAAACTGACCCGCGAATACCCGCAGCTGCAACGCTATCCGCTGGATGCCGCAGTGCTCAGCAAGACGACTGGCGACAAGGCCACGCCGCAGCTGTGGATCATCGATCCACACGGCAACCTCGTGCTGCGCTACGGCCCGAACGTAAAGGGTAAGGATCTGCTCAACGACCTGCGCCACCTGCTGAAACTGTCGAACATCGGATAAGGGCATCGTCATGGCCAAACCTGGATTTCGCCTCGCGCTGTTTGCCACCCTGCTGGCACTGATTGTGGTGCTGCTCGGCGCCTACACGCGCCTGACCCACGCCGGCCTCGGTTGCCCGGACTGGCCGGGCTGCTACGGATTTATCAGCGTGCCGAAAAGCGAAGCCCAACTGGCCCATGCCGAACTGCATTACCCCGAGGCGCCGGTCGAAGCACACAAGGGCTGGAACGAGATGATCCACCGCTACTTCGCCGGTGCCCTCGGCCTGCTCATCTCAGTGCTGGCCGGCCGTGCCTGGGTCAACCGGCGTCATCCGGGCCTGCCATTGAAACTGCCACTGTTCTTGCTGGCGGTGGTCATCGCACAAGCGGCGTTTGGCATGTGGACAGTGACGCTCAAGCTCTGGCCGCAAGTGGTCACCGGGCATTTGCTCGGTGGTTTCGCGACGTTGAGTCTGTTGTTTTTGCTGACCCTGAGATTGTCCGGCGTGCTGCCGGCGCTGACCGTGCCCAAGCGTTTGCAGTACTGGGCGACGGCGGGACTGTTGCTGGTGATCGGTCAGATCGCGCTAGGTGGCTGGGTCAGCTCCAACTACGCGGCGGTGGCCTGCATCGACTTCCCGACGTGCCACGGCGAATGGCTGCCGGCCGCTGATTTCGCCAATGGCTTTCATCTGACTCAACACATCGGCCCGAATTACCTGGGCGGACAACTCGACAGCGACGCACGCACGGCGATTCATCTGACCCATCGCATCGGTGCGCTGCTGGTGACGCTGGTGCTGCTCGGTCTGGCCTGGCAACTGAAAGTGGTTGGCATGACCCGACTGGCCGCACTGGTGCTGATCGCGCTCGCCGCACAAATCACCCTCGGCATCAGCAACGTGCTGTTCCATCTGCCGCTGCCAATCGCCGTGGCCCACAACGCGGGCGGCGCAGCACTGTTGTTGTCGATGGTGCTGGTCAATTATCACGCGCGCACCAGTCTGGTTCGGGTCAAGCAGCCGCTGATTGCGCGGTGGCGCTTGAGCCCGCGTAAACACTCGGCGGCGCCCATCACAATAAAAGGAGAAACGCCGTGGCGATTCTGATTGGCGAACGTCCCGCGCAGGCGTTGTGGCGCGATTATCTGGAGCTGACCAAACCGAAAGTGGTGGTGCTGATGCTCATCACCTCGCTGGTCGGCATGTTTCTCGCGACCCGCGCCGGGGTGCCGTGGACGGTGCTGGTGTTCGGCAACCTGGGGATTGCGCTGTGTGCCGGCGGCGCGGCGGCGGTCAATCATGTGGTGGATCGGCGCATCGACGCGCTGATGGCGCGCACCCACAAACGGCCGTTGGCCGAGGGCCGGGTCTCACCTGCCGCCGCGCTGACGTTTGCGCTGGTATTGGCGCTGCTGGGGCAGGCGTTGTTGCTGACCTTCACCAATCCGCTGACGGCGTGGCTGACGCTCGCTTCGTTGCTTGGTTACGCGGTGGTTTACACCGGTTTCCTCAAACGCGCGACGCCGCAGAACATCGTCATCGGTGGTCTGGCTGGCGCCGCGCCGCCGCTGCTCGGCTGGACCGCCGCCACCGGCCACGTCAGCGCCGAACCGTTGCTGCTGGTGCTGATCATCTTCGCCTGGACCCCGCCGCACTTCTGGGCGCTGGCGATTCATCGCAAAGAGGAATACGCCAAGGCCGATATCCCGATGCTGCCGGTCACCCACGGCGAGCACTACACCAAAGTGCACATTCTGCTGTACACCTTTGCGCTGCTGGCCGTGAGCCTACTGCCTTATGTGATCCACATGAGCGGCGTGCTCTACCTGATTTGCGCCCTCGCCCTGGGCGCGAGGTTTCTGCAATGGGCCGTGGTGCTGTACCGTGGCACTCGGCCGCACGCGGCGATCAACACCTTCAAGTACTCTATTTATTACTTGTTCCTGTTGTTCATCGCCCTGCTCGTAGACCACTACTTACTGTTGAACCTATGACTCGAACCCAGAAAACCGTTTTCATCCTCGTCGCCGTGGTCGCGTTGATCCTCGGCCTTACGGTCAACAAAGTGCTGAGCGGCAAGGGCCAGGGCGATCCGACCGCGCTGATCGACGCCGGCATCATTCTGCTGCCGCAGAGCCGCAATCTGCCGGACGTGACGATGACCGATCAGGACGGCAAACCGGTCGCGATCAATGAACTCAAAGGCAAGTGGAGCCTGCTGTTTTTCGGCTACACCTTCTGCCCGGACATCTGCCCGACCACCCTCGCACAGCTGCGCCAGATCAAAAGCGAACTGCCTAAGGACGCTGTGGACAAGTTGCAGATCGTGCTGGTCAGCGTCGACCCCAACCGCGATAACCCGAAGCAGTTGAAGCAGTATCTGGGCTACTTTGATCCGCAGTTTGTTGGCCTGACGCCGACCTCGATTGAAGAGCTGCAGAAGGTCGCGAACGCGGTGAGTATTCCGTTTATTCCGGCGGATACCAGCAAACCGAATTACACCGTCGACCATAGCGGCAATCTCGCGGTGATTGGCCCGGACGGCACGCAGCGCGGGTTTATTCGGGCGCCGCTGAACAACGCCAAACTGGTGGCGCAGTTGCCGGTGATGCTTAACCGCAAGTAAGCCCACCACCGCCCTTGTAGGAGTGAGCCTGCTCGCGATGGGGCCAGCCCTGCCAACATTGATGTTGAATGTCAGTGCGCAATCGCGAGCAGGCTCACTCCTACAGGGGACTGAATTTCAGACAAAAAAAGGGGCGCATCGAATGCGCCCCTTTTTCATTGCAGCAATCTGAATCAGAACGCCGGCAACACCGCACCCTTGTACTTCTCGGTAATGAATTTCTTCACTTCCGGGCTGTGCAGGGCTGCGGCCAGTTTCTTCATCGCGTCGCTGTCCTTGTTGTCCGCACGGGACACGAGGATGTTCACGTAAGGCGAATCGTTGCCTTCGATCACCAGCGCATCCTTGGACGGATCGAGCTTGGCTTCCAGCGCGTAGTTGGTGTTGATCAGCGCCAGATCAACCTGAGTCAGCACGCGCGGGATGGTCGCAGCTTCCAGTTCGCGGAATTTCAGGTCTTTCGGGTTTTGCGCGATGTCTTTGATGGTCGACAGGATGTTGGTCGGGTCCTTCAAGGTGATCACGCCAGCCTTGGCCAGCAGCAACAACGCACGGCCACCGTTGGTGGCGTCGTTCGGGATCACCACGTTGGCGCCGCCTGGCAATTCTTCGATCTTCTTGATCTTGCTCGAGTACGCGCCCAGTGGTTCCAGGTGTACGCCGGTCACGGCGACCAGGCTGGTGCCCTTGGCCTTGTTGAACTCATCGAGGTACGGCTGGTGCTGGAAGAAGTTGGCGTCCAGACGCTTTTCGGCAACCTGTACGTTCGGCTGAATGTAATCGGTGAAGACCTTGACCTTCAGATCCACGCCTTCTTTGGCCAGTGCAGGCTTCACGAATTCGAGGATTTCAGCGTGGGGCACCGGGCTGGCGGCAACGGTCAGGGTTTCGGCGTGGGCCGAGAATGCCGCAACGGCAGCGAAAGCAGCGATCAGTTTTTTCATTCAGCTAACTCCTTATGAGGCGCCCGTCTGGCGCCTGCCAGCGAATGGCCGGCTCATCTCTTGATTACAAAAACCGGTTATTTGCGCGAGAAATGCACGACCAGTCGGTCGCCTACCATTTGCAGCACTTGCACCAGGATCAGCAGCAACACCACGGTGACGATCATCACGTCGGTCTGGAAACGCTGGTAGCCGAAACGGATCGCCAGGTCGCCCAAGCCACCGGCACCCACCACACCGGCCATCGCCGTGTAGGAAACCAGTGTAATCGCTGTCACGGTAATCGCTGCGAAGATGCCCGGACGGGCCTCTGGCAGCAACGCGTTGACGATGATCTGCCGAGTGGTCGCGCCCATCGACTGGGTCGCCTCGATGATGCCGCGATCGACTTCACGCAGCGCAGTTTCCACCAGACGCGCGAAGAACGGCGTTGCACCCACCACCAGCGGCGGAATGGCTCCGGCCACGCCCAGCGAGGTGCCGGTGATCAGCACGGTGAACGGGATCATCACGATCAGCAGAATGATGAACGGCAGTGAGCGCAGGATGTTCACCGCCAGCGACATGAATGCGTAGACACCGCGGTTTTCCAGCAACTGACGCGGGCTGCACAAGAACAGCAGCACACCCAGCGGCAAGCCGAGCAGCACGGTGAACAGCAGCGAACCGCCGAGCATCAGCATCGTGTCGCCGGTGGCCAGCCAGATTTCGTACCAGTCGATATTGGCGAAAAAGCTCATAAAGGCTTCCATTAACGCAGGACCTCCATGTGAACGTCAGCGGCGGTGAAGCGGGCGAACGCCGCTTCCATGTCGCCACCGGTGACGGCGAGGGTCAATTGCCCGTACGGAACGTCTTTGATGCGATCGATACGACCGGCCAGGATGCTGTAGTCGACACCGGTCTCGCGGGCGACAGTACCGAGCAACGGCGCGTAGGTCGCTTCGCCCTGGAAGGTCAGACGCACGATACGGCCCGGCACGTGAGCGAAGTCATCGCGCTGCTCGCTTTCGTCAACCTGCTCGCTTTCCTGGACGAAACGCTTGGTGGTCGGGTGCTGCGGATGCAGGAATACATCGGCCACCGAACCTTGCTCGACGATCACGCCAGCGTCCATCACACCAACCTGATCGCATACGCGGCGGATGACGTCCATCTCGTGGGTGATCAGCACGATGGTCAGTTTCAGCTCGCGATTGATCTCGGCCAACAGTTGCAAGACCGATGCCGTGGTCTGCGGGTCGAGAGCGCTGGTGGCTTCGTCGCACAGCAAAATCTTGGGCTTGGTCGCCAGAGCGCGGGCGATGCCGACACGCTGCTTCTGACCGCCGGACAGCTGCGCCGGGTATTTCTTCGCGTGGTCGGAAAGGCCAACCCGCGCCAGCAACTCAGCCACACGCTGGTCTATTTCGCTGCTCGACAACTCGCCCGCCAAGGTCAGCGGCAACGCAACGTTGTCGGCGACAGTCTTGGACGCGAGCAGGTTGAAGTGCTGGAAGATCATCCCGACTTGCTGGCGGAAACGGCGCAGGCCGTTGGCGTCCAGCGCGGTGACTTCTTCGCCGTCGACGAAAATCTTGCCGCCACTGGATTCTTCCAGGCGATTGATCAGACGCAGCAGGGTACTTTTTCCCGCACCGGAATGGCCGATCAGACCGAAGACCTGACCGTTCTCAATCGAGAGACTGGTCGGGTGCAGGGCGGGGATGTCCTTACCGGCGACGCGGTAAGTCTTGTGGACGTTTTGAAACTCGATCACGTAGCGAACCTTGTGGGGCGCGTTAGAAAAGGATCAGCGGTTAGCCGGGCGCGCATTTTAGCCTGTCCGTATAGAGGTTCTTAGCATTTATTTCGCAATTAACCTTCGAATTGGCAATAAGAAGATCAAAGGTCATAAAAAAGGAACGCCCGTTCCTTGTCATCGGTCACTACGTAAGCGACTTGAAACCCTGGGTGCCGTGCCCGGGAACCACTCAAGAGTCCTCGGCACGTCCCGGGGTCAAACGAGGAGTTTACGTCTGATGAGTACCAAGAAACCTGCCCCTGCAAAGAGTGAAATGGCCGGAACCGATACCCCGGATCGCGCCAACACCAATACCAAGCTGGACAGTCTGGAGACTTTTCGCTCCGACGCAACCGGCCAGGCACTGCGCACCAACCAAGGCGTGAAGATCGCCGACAACCAGAACACCCTCAAGGTCGGTGAGCGCGGGCCGTCACTGCTGGAAGATTTCATCATGCGTGAAAAAATCACGCATTTTGACCATGAACGTATTCCGGAGCGCATCGTCCATGCGCGCGGCACCGGGGCTCATGGTTTCTTTCAAGCCTATGAAAATCATGCTGCGCTGACCAAAGCCGGATTCCTACAGGATCCGGGGAAGAAAACACCGGTATTCGTGCGCTTTTCCACAGTGCAAGGGCCGCGCGGTTCCGGCGACACCGTGCGTGACGTGCGCGGTTTTGCCGTGAAGTTCTTCACCGACGAGGGCAACTTCGACCTGGTCGGCAACAACATGCCGGTGTTTTTCATTCAGGACGCGATCAAGTTCCCTGACTTCGTCCACGCGGTAAAACCTGAACCGCACAACGAAATTCCTACCGGCGGCTCGGCTCACGACACTTTCTGGGACTTCGTGTCGCTGGTGCCGGAGTCGGCGCACATGGTCATCTGGGCGATGTCCGACCGGGCGATCCCGAAAAGCCTGCGCAGCATGCAGGGTTTTGGCGTGCACACCTTCCGCCTGATCAACGCCGAGGGCAAATCGCGCTTCGTCAAATTCCACTGGCGCCCGACTGCGGGGACTTGCTCGCTGGTGTGGGACGAAGCGCAGAAGCTCGCCGGTAAAGACACCGACTATCACCGTCGCGATCTCTGGGAAGCCATCGAGATGGGCGACTACCCGGAATGGGAGTTGGGCGTACAGATCATCGAGGAGGAGAACGAGCATGACTTCGACTTCGACATCCTCGATCCGACCAAGCTGATCCCAGAAGAAATCGTGCCGATCACGCCGCTGGGCAAAATGACCCTCAACCGCAATCCGGACAACTTCTTTGCCGAGACCGAGCAGGTTGCGTTCTGCCCTGGCCACATTGTTCCGGGTATCGACTTCTCCAACGATCCGCTGCTGCAAGGTCGGCTATTTTCTTACACCGATACGCAAATCAGCCGACTCGGTGGGCCGAACTTTCATGAGCTGCCGATCAACCGTCCGGTGGCGCCGTTCCACAACGGTCAGCGCGATGCTCAGCACCGCACAACGATTGACAAGGGGCGCGCCTCTTACGAGCCGAACTCGATTGACGGCGGCTGGCCGAAAGAAACCCCACCGGCCGCGCAGGACGGCGGTTTCGAGAGTTATCCGGAACGCATCGACGCCGCCAAGATCCGTCAGCGCAGCGAGTCGTTCAGCGATCACTTCTCGCAGGCAACCTTGTTCTTCAACAGCATGAGCGAGCATGAGAAGGAACACATCATTGCCGCTTACAGCTTCGAGCTGGGCAAGGTTGAGCGCGAGTTCATCCGTGCGCGGGAAGTGAACGAAATTCTGGCGAACATCGATCTGGAACTGGCCAAGCGCGTGGCGGCGAACCTCGGTCTGCCGGCACCCGCCAAAGGCACGGTCGAAGCACGCAAAACGTCTTTCGATCATTCTCCGGCGCTGAGCCAGGCCAATTTGTTGCCAGAAAACATCAAGACGCGAAAAGTGGCGATTCTTGCTGCCAACGGCGTCGATGGTGCGGCGATTGATGCGATGAAGAAAGCACTGGCTGCTGAAGGTGCGCACGCTAAATTGCTCGGCCCGACCTCGGCGCCGGTAAAAACCGCCGATGGCAAAAGCCTGCCGGTGGATGCATCGATGGAAGGCATGCCTTCCGTGATTTTCGATGCGGTGTTCGTGCCGGGTGGCGCGGCGTCGGTCAAAGCGTTGAGTGGTGACGGCGTGGCGCTGCATTACGTGCTGGAGGCGTATAAGCACCTAAAGGCGATTGCCTTGCACGGCGAAGCCAAGCAGTTGCTGGACGTGTTGAAGCTGGAGGCGGATGCCGGGTTGCTGGAGGGTAAGGATGTCGGGGCGTTGACCAAGCCGTTCTTTGCCGCGATCGGGCAACATCGGGTTTGGGCGCGGGAGCCTAAGGCGAAAGCCGTTCCGGCGTAAAAGCAAAAGATCGCAGCGTTCGGCAGCTCCTACATGGGTTCACATTCGCCCTGTAGGAGCTGCCGGAAGCTGCGATCTTTTTACGGTTTACGCGGACTCAGAACCATCTGCGCCGGCACCGTGCGCAGAATCTGCTTCTCGATCTTCAGATCAAAATCCGGATTCAATTTCTTCACACGCTTGGTCAGCAAATTCGCCAACCACGGATAGTCATTGGTGCGTGGTGCCTGAATGGTCACTGCACACTCGTAATTCACCACATCGGCGGCGATCGCATCCAGTTGGCGGCGAAGTTTGTGGCTATCGGTGATGTTCAGCGCAACCGTGGTGCTTTCGGCTGTCGGATCAATCACCTTGGCTTTCGGCTTGGCTTCGGCTGCTAGCAACGCCGCTTCGGCTTTTTCAAGCTCAGCCTTGCGTGCTTCGGTAATGGCGCCGTTGACGCCACCGGTCAGCGCCGGGGCCTTGGGCATCAGTACACGTGCACGGCTCAAAGCGGTTGCCGCAGCGTTTACATCACCCTTTTGCAAGACGATCTGGCTGCGACGCAGATACGCCTCGGCCAATTGCCGCTGATATTGCTCAAGGGATTGATCGTTAGGGGTTTCAGTCTGCAAAGTGGCCAACTGGGTTTCGGCAGTGGCCAGTTCGCTGCTGGCCAGGCTTTGTTCCAGCTGCGCGATGGCCGTAGCCCGCGCATCGGGGACTTCAGCCACCGGCGGCGTGCTTTGGCAGGCGCCCAGTAGCACTGAAAATGCGACAAGGAGCAGATAACGGGAGGCGAACGGCTTCATTCCTGCGACTCTCTAATTGCGCAAAAAGCGGCCAAGTCTACACCCCACGACGGGGCAGAACAAAACTCAGCAGAAACAGTGCGGCCGCCGTCACAACGATTGACGGCCCCGCCGGGGTGTCCTTGAACCATGACAACGCCAGCCCGCCACACACGGCGAGCATGCCCAGCAGGCTCGCACCCAGCGCCATCTGCTCCGGTGACCGAGCGTGACGCTGTGCCGCAGCCGCCGGAATGATCAACAGCGAAGTGATCAGCAACACACCGACGATTTTCATTGCCACCGCGATCACCACCGCGATCAACAACATCAGCGCCATGCGCAAACCCGCGACCGGCAGGCCTTCAACCCTGGCCAGTTCCTCGTGCACGGTGATCGCCAACAGCGGCCGCCACAGCGTCACCAGTAACACCAGCACCGCCGCACTGCCGCCGAGGATCCACGCAAGATCAGTCGGGCTGATCGCCAGCAAGTCGCCGAACAGATAGGCCATCAGGTCGATCCGCACTTCATGCATGAAGCTTAGTACGACAAGCCCGAGAGAGAGCGTGCTCGGTGCGAGAATTCCCAAAAGCGTGTCGGACGCCAGCGGCTGACGCTGTTGCAACGTGACCAGCAACACCGCCAGCAGCAGGCAGCCGACCGTGACCGCAACCGTCGGGCTGACATCCAGCAGAAAGCCCAATGCCACGCCGAGCAATGCGGCATGGGACAAGGTATCGCCGAAATACGCCATGCGCCGCCACACCACAAACGAGCCGAGCGGCCCTGCGACTATCGCCAGCGCCAGACCTGCAAGCAGGGCATACAACAGAAAATCAGCCATGCTTGCAGTTGTCTCCATGAACGTGGGGTTGGCCCGAAACCGGGCCCTTGACCACTGAACCGTGCAGGTCGTGGGCGTGGTCGTGATGGTGGTGATAAATCGCCAGGCTCGGCGCGTTCTTGCCGAACAGCTCGACGAACGCCGGATCGCCGCTGACTTGCTCGGGATGCCCGGAGCAGCAGACGTGACGGTTCAGGCAGACCACCTGGTCGGTGGTGCTCATCACCAGATGCAGATCGTGGGAAACCATCAGCACGCCGCAGCCGTGGCGATCGCGCAGTCGGGTGATCAGGCTGTACAGCTCGGCCTGGCCAGCGACATCTACGCCTTGTACCGGCTCATCGAGTACCAGCAGTTCCGGTTCGCGCAGCAGGGCTCGGGCGAGCAGTACGCGCTGCATTTCACCACCGGATACGCTCTGCACCGGGCTGTCGATGACGTGCTCGGCGCCGACTTCTTTCAGAGCCGCCAGTGCACGCGGGCGATCAACACCCGGCACCAAACGCAGAAAACGCAGCACCGAGAGTGGCAAGGTCGGGTCGACATGGAGCTTTTGCGGCATGTAGCCGACACGCAGTTTCGGCTTGCGCCAGACGCTGCCGCTGTTCGGTTTCAACAATCCGAGCACGGCGCGCACCAGCGTGGTCTTGCCGGCGCCATTGGGGCCGATCAGGGTGACGATCTGCCCTGGCTCGACGCTCAGCTCGATGTTGTCCAGCACGGTCTGCCCGCCAAACGTGACGGCGACCTGCTCCAGACGGATCAGCGCATTGCTCATCAAGCCCCCTGGCAACCGGAGCACAGGCCGACCACTTCGACGGTCTGCGCTTCGACGATAAAACCGACATCCTTGGCGCTGTTGATGATCGCGTCACTGATCACTTTTTGCTCAAGCTCGATGGCCGCGTGGCATTCGCGGCAGATCAGGAACTGGCCCTGATGCGCGTGCTCCGGGTGCACGCAGCCGACAAAGGCGTTGAGCGAGGAGATGCGATGCACCAGGCCGTTTTCCAAAAGGAAATCCAGCGCCCGGTACACGGTCGGCGGCGCGGCGCGGCGGCCGTCCTGCTCGCTCAGCACCGCGAGAATGTCGTAGGCACCCAGCGGTTTATGGCTTTGCCACACCAGCTCCAGCACTCGGCGGCGCAACGCAGTCAGGCGCAAGCCTTTCTGTGCACACAAAGTATCGGCCTCGGACAAAGCGCTGTGCACGCAATGAGAGTGGTCGTGGGGACGGCTGGCGATCGGTGTAATAGGCATGGGCGGCGACGAGTTTTGATAGAGACGTTATTATGTTACCCGTTCTCGCCTACTTGAGTGGTCATCGTGTCCCGACTTTTTTCTGTTTTTGTCGCATTCGTCACCGGTTTTCTTCTGATCGGATCAGCTCAGGCCGAAGTAAAAGTTCTCACCAGCATCAAGCCGTTGCAGCTGATTGCCGCAGCTGTGCAGGACGGCGTGGCGATTCCCGAAGTACTGCTGCCGCCGGGTGCCTCGCCGCACAACTATGCGCTGCGCCCATCCGACGTACGGAAGGTGCAATCGGTGGATCTGCTCTACTGGATCGGCCCGAGCATGGAAGGATTCCTGCCGCGCGTGCTGAACGGTCGTACGCTGCCGAGCGTCGCAGTGCAGGATCTGCCAGGAATGAAACTGCGCCATTTCGCTGAAGACAGTCACTCCCACGCCGAAGAAGCCGACGATCATGACCACGATCACCGTCCGGGCACGATCGATGCGCATTTGTGGTTATCGCCGGTGAACGCGCGGGTGATTGCCGACAAAATGGCCGCTGACTTGAGTGCAGCCGATCCGGCGAATGCCGAGCGCTATCAAAGTAACGCCAAGGCTTTCGACGAGCGTCTTGATGCGTTGGATCTGCGTTTGAAGAAGCGTCTGGCCAGTGTTGAAGGCAAACCGTACTTCGTCTTTCACGAAGCGTTCGACTACTTCGAAGACGCTTATGGCTTGAAGCATACCGGCGTGTTCAGCGTGGCGGCCGAGGTGCAACCGGGTGCCCAGCACGTCGCTGCGATGCGCAAGCGTTTGCAGGAAGTGGGCAAGACCTGCGTGTTCAGCGAGCCGCCATTGCGCCCGCGTCTGGCGGAAACGCTGGTCGCTGGTTTGCCGGTGAAACTGGCGGAGCTGGATGCGCTGGGCGGTTACACCCCGGCGACGGCTCAGGGCTATGAGCAGGTGCTGGAGAAGTTGGGCAACGATTTGGCCGGGTGCCTGGAGTCGTTGTAAACCCATAAAAAAGATCGCAGCCTTCGGCAACTCCTACACAGTGCCCACTGTAGGAGCTGCCGAAGGCTGCGATCTTTTGATCTTAAAGGGCGAAAGGCAGATGGATACTCACAACCTGCCGCTGCGCCAACCGCTGCTCAAACTCCTGAGGATCGTGAATCAACACATCCTGCCCGGCAAACTGTTCGGCCGCGATCAACCGCGACAGCCAGAACCGCACACATGCCACCCGCAGCATGGTCGGCCACAACTCAGCCTCTGCCGCCGTAAACGGCCGTAGCGCCGCGTAGGCGCCGAGGAAAGCACGGGCACGCGGGCCATCGATCAGACCATCATCGTCCGAACACCAATCGTTCAGCGCAATCGCCACGTCATAGAGCATCGGCCCCGAGCAGGCGTTGTAGAAGTCGATCAGCCCGGTCAGGTGCGTGCCTTCGAACATCGCGTTGTCGCGAAACAGGTCGGCGTGAATATTCGCCCGAGGCAGCGCGAGAATCTTGTCTTTGCGCGCAATGATCTCATCCAGCGCCTTTTGCAGCAGCGCGCGCGGCGCATCGCTCAGGTGCGAGAGCAACGCGGTGCCCTCCTCCAGCATCCAGTCGAGGCCACGATCGGTCTTGCGCTTGATCATGTGCTCACCCTGGGTCGCCAGGTGCAGATGCGCCTGCAACTCGCCGACCTGCGCGCAATGCTGAGCGTTGGCGACCTTGATGTGCTTGCCGGCCAGACGCGGTTGCAGCAACGCCGGCTTGCCTTTGAGTTCACGCAGTGCCACGCCGTCGGTGGTGCGCAGTGCGTACGGCACCGGCAGATCAGCTTCGTGCAGCACATCGAGCAAGTCGATGAAGAACGGCATCTCCTGCACCGGGCCGCGCTCGACCAGGGTCAGGACGAATTCGCCCTGCTCCAGGCTGATGAAGAAATTGGTGTTTTCGCTGCCGGCGGCAATCCCCTGGAAATCAAGCAGACGGCCAAGCCCGTAAGGGGCGAGAAAGGTTTCCAGCTCGGGCCGAGCCAGGGGGGTGAACACAGACATGGTTAAAAACTGCTCAGTTCGGGCGCCGCCATCAACGCGGCGCCGATTAAAATTAAGAGACTACTTCCATTCGAAAATCTTCCACGACGGAATCAGCATATCCGGCTGATCCGAGCGAATGAAGTTCGCATCCGTCCCGTCTGCGCGCACAAGAAAGTACGGCGGTGCGCCCTTCGGCGTGACTTTGATCGCATACAGGAAACCGTTTTGTCGATACTCCTGAATGGTCTTGTCGCCTTCCGTGCGAATGGTTACTTCGGGGTCCCCCGTCGGCGCATCATCCGCCGCCATCGCGGCCAATGGTGAAGCAGCAATCAACCCGACCAGCAGCAAGCGATTTAACGTACGCATGATAACCTTGTCCCTTTGTCGTCAACGGTCCCGCTATTCTAGCGCCGGGCCCGCCGAAAAGGTTGATTCTGCTCATGAGCCAAGCCCCCCTCGTCCTGGTGGACGGTTCGTCTTACCTGTACCGCGCTTTCCACGCCCTGCCTCCTTTGACCACCTCCAAAGGTCTGCCGACCGGTGCCGTCAAGGGCGTGCTGAACATGCTCAAAAGTCTGCGCAAGCAGTACCCGGACAGTCCGTTCGCCGTGGTTTTCGACGCCAAGGGCGGCACATTTCGCGATGAGATGTACGCCGAATACAAGGCCAACCGCCCGAGCATGCCCGACGACATGCGTGTACAGATCGAGCCCCTGCACCAGAGCGTGATCGCCCTCGGCTTCCCGCTGCTGTGCGTGGAAGGCGTCGAGGCCGACGACGTGATCGGCACGCTGGCCCGCAGCAGCGCGGCGGCGGATCGCCCGGTGATCATCTCCACCGGCGACAAGGACATGGCGCAACTGGTCGATGGCCACATTACCTTGGTCAATACCATGTCCGGTAGCTCGATGGACGTGGAGGGCGTGAAGGAGAAATTCGGCGTCGCTCCGGAGCAGATCATCGATTATCTGGCGCTGATGGGTGATTCGTCCGACAACATTCCTGGTGTTCCCGGCATCGGCCCGAAAACCGCATCCGGCCTGCTGGTCGGCGTCAACGGTGGCCTGACCGAACTGTATGCGCAGCTCGACATCGTGCCGACCCTGCCGATTCGCGGCGCCAAGACCCTGCCGGCCAAGCTCGAAGAACACAAGGAGATGGCTTTCCTCTCCTATCAACTGGCGACCATCAAGATCGACGTGCCGCTGGACGTCGAACTCGACGATTTGCAGATGCGCGCCGAAGATCCGGCCAAACTCTACGAGCTGTACACGCTGCTGGAATTCAAGAGCTGGATCAACGATCTCGATCGCGACGCCAAACGTCTGGAGCTGAGCAGCGCTGCGGCGCCTGAGCCAGCGGGCGATCTATTCAGCGCGCCAGAGGCCGAGGCCCCGGCCGCTCCGGCTGCAGCTGCTTATGAAACCATCCTTGATCAGGTGCGTTTTGACGTCTGGCTGGAAAAACTCAAGAACGCCAAACTGTTCGCCTTCGACACTGAAACCACCGGTATCGATGCGCAGCAGGCGCAGCTTGTCGGTCTGTCGTTCGCGGTGCAGGCCAACGAAGCGGCGTATATCCCGCTGACCCACTCCTACATCGGCGTGCCAGACCAACTGGATCGCGACACCGTATTGCGTGCGCTCAAGCCGATTCTGGAAGACCCGAACAAACTCAAGGTCGGCCAGCACGCCAAGTTCGACATGAACATTCTGGCCAACTGCGCCATCGGCGGCGATCAGAACGAAGGCATCACCGTGCGCGGCGTCGCCTTCGACACGATGCTTGAGTCCTACGTGCTCAACTCCACCGCCACCCGCCACGACATGGACAGCCTCGCGCAGAAGTACCTGGACCACACCACGGTGAGTTTCCAGGACATCGCCGGCAAGGGCGCCAAGCAACTGACCTTCGATCAAATTGCGCTGGAGCAGGCGGGGCCGTATGCCGCCGAAGACGCCGACATCACGTTGCGTCTGCACCAGACCCTGTTCGAAAAACTCAGCGCCATTCCAAGCCTGGCCAGCGTGCTGACCGACATCGAGATTCCATTGGTACCGGTGCTGGCGCGCATTGAGCGCCAGGGCGCATTCGTCGATGCCGAGCTGCTCGGTATCCAGAGCATCGAACTGGGCAACAAGATGGTCGCGCTGGAGCGCGAAGCCTTCGAGATCGCCGGGGAAGAATTCAACCTGGGCTCGCCGAAGCAGCTTGGCGTGATTCTCTACGAGAAACTCGGCCTGCCGGTTCTGAAAAAAACCGCCAAGGGCCAGCCGTCTACTGCCGAGGAAGTGCTGGCAAAACTCGCCGAAGACGATCACCGCTTGCCGAAAGTGCTGATGGCGCATCGCTCCATGAGCAAGCTGAAAAGCACCTACACCGATCGTCTGCCGGAGCAGATCAACCCGCGCACCGGGCGCGTCCACACCTCGTACCATCAGGCCGTAGCATCGACCGGGCGCCTGTCCTCCAGCGATCCGAACCTGCAGAACATCCCGGTGCGTACCGCTGAAGGCCGACGCATCCGTCAGGCCTTCGTCGCGCCGAAAGGCTACAAACTGCTGGCGGCGGACTATTCGCAGATCGAACTGCGGATCATGGCGCACCTGTCCAAGGACGGAGGCTTGATGAACGCCTTCCGCAACAATCTGGACGTGCACACCGCCACCGCTGCGGAAGTGTTCAAGGTCGAGCTCAACGAAGTGTCCTCCGACCAGCGCCGTGGCGCCAAGGCGATCAACTTCGGCCTGATCTATGGCATGGGCGCACAGAAACTCGGCAAGGACATTGGCGTCGACACTAAAACGGCCAAAGCCTACATCGACACCTATTTCGCGCGTTATCCGGGCGTTCGCGAGTACATGGATCGCACCCGCGCACAGGCTGCGGATCAGGGCTATGTCGAAACGTTCTTCGGCCGTCGCCTGTACTTGCCGGAAATCAACTCCAACAAGCCGCAGGAACGCGCTGCCGCTGAACGCACGGCGATCAACGCGCCGATGCAGGGCACAGCAGCAGACATCATCAAGAAAGCCATGGTGGCGGTGGATAACTGGCTGACCACATCCGGGCTGGACGCGCGAGTCATCCTGCAGGTGCACGATGAACTGGTGCTGGAGGTTCGCGAGGATCTGGTCGATCAGGTCAGCGCCGAAATTCGTCAGCACATGAGCGAAGCAGCGAAGCTGGATGTGCCGCTGCTGGTCGAAGTGGGTGTGGGCAATAACTGGGATGAGGCGCACTAAGCCATTTGGAGCCGGTTCTGCTGCGGCATCGCGCCGCGGCAAACCCGTTGGAAGGTGCTTAGTCCGAATTGCTCTTGGGCTTATTCCAAAGCTTTTTAAAAAAAATCTGAACTAATCTTGCTACGGGCCACTCAGAGTTACTGAATGGCTGGTGAAGCCCTTCAATGCTCCTATGTTGTGTTAAGTGTTGGCAGATATCTGAACCCCGCCCTAGCGGTTCGGACCTTAAACCCCGGAATTTCTCCCTCCCCAATGAAATCCGGGGCTTTTTTTGCCTAAAAATCGGCTGTGGTGCTACGCAAGACACCACAGACAATTTTGAAATTCTTTTACTCAGACGCCGCTTCGGCGCCCTTGTCGGCCAATTCCATCCAGTCCGCCAACACTGTGTAGGCTTCTTCCAGGCCCATGCGTTTTGGCGCCGAGAACAGCTGGATAGTCACCAGATCACCCCAACCCTTACGGATCTCCGCCTGCACCTTGAGCAGCGTGTTCTTCGCAGCGCCGTAGGTCAGCTTGTCGGCTTTGGTCAGCAGAATGTGCATCGGCATGCCGGCCGCAACGGCCCAGTCGAGCATCAGCAGGTCGAAGTCGGTCATTGGATGACGGATGTCCATCATCAGAATCAGACCCTTCAAACTCTCGCGGCCACCCAGGTAAGCCTCAAGGTGACGCTGCCAGTGCATCTTCAGCGGGATCGGTACTTTTGCATAACCGTAGCCCGGCAGGTCGACCAGACGACGATCTTCGTCTAGCTTGAAGAAGTTCAACAGCTGTGTGCGACCCGGAGTTTTCGAGGTACGCGCCAGGCTGGCGTGGGTCAGGGTGTTCAGCGCGCTGGATTTACCGGCGTTGGAACGACCGGCGAAAGCCACTTCAAAGCCTTCGTCGTCGGGGCACTGATCGACTTTGGCGGCACTGAGCATGAACGTGGACTGTTGGCACAGGCCGAGGATGGGATTTTTGAGCTGCATGGGATTTCCGATGTGGGCGGCGCCGGGAATGGGCGCGGAACGCGGTGTCGCTTCCGTTTCAGTGACGCCAGTATATAATGCCGCAGATTTTGTGTGTGCTTTGTCCCAGCGAAGGATGAAGTTCACGGGAGCGACAGACCTTGATTGCGCATTAGAACGCAAAACGCTCTCAACCCTGAAAAGGTCGTTTAAATGGCTGCTGGCTGCCGGAGTCTTGATGCCGCTTTACAGCGCACAGGCTACACAGGATCCGGAAGCCGTGTACAACCGTGTTTGTAGTGCCTGTCATTCCGGCCAACTACCCATGGCGCCCAAAAGAGGCGATCAGGCAGCTTGGACGCCGAGGTTGGCGAAAGGTATGGAGACGCTGGTGCAACACGTGACCCAGGGTTTCAAGGCGATGCCGCCGCGTGGTTTGTGCATGGACTGCAGTGCCGAGGATTACCAAGCCATCATCCTTTGGATGAGCGAGTAAGCCCGGTCCATAACTCTTAACCCTTAGCCGTAGTTGGATTAGCTGATGAACAAATTGATCGTGAGTCTGCTGTTGACCGTGGGAATCTCAGGCTTCGCCCATGCTGCCGGTGATGCCGCAGCAGGTCAGGCGAAAGCCGCAGTATGCGGAGCCTGCCATGGCCCGGACGGGAACAGCATGGCGCCAAACTTTCCAAAGCTGGCCGGTCAAGGTGAACGCTACCTGACCAAGCAACTGCACGACATCAAGTCGGGCAAGCGCGTAGTTCTGGAAATGACTGGTCTGCTGACCAACCTCAGCGATCAGGATATGGCCGACATGGCTGCCTACTTCGCCAGCCAGAAAGGCAGCGTCGGCGCCGCCGATCCCAAGCTTGTCGATCGTGGTGAAGCCCTGTTTCGTGGTGGCAACCTGAGCAAGGGCCTGCCAGCCTGCACCGGTTGCCACTCGCCCAATGGCACCGGCAACGCCGCTGCCGGCTTCCCGCACCTGGGTGGCCAGCACGCTTCCTACATCGCCAAACAGCTGACCGATTTCCGCAAGGAAGAAGGCGGCCGCACCAACGATGGTGACACGATGACCATGCAGACCATTGCCAAACGCCTGAGCGATGAAGACATCGCCGCGGTCTCCAGCTACATTCAGGGCCTGCATTAAGAGCCCTGACTGCAACGGACATCTCGCGCAACGTTAACGCTCGATTAATCCGTCGCAGCAAGTATAAAAAGGGTGGCTTTGGCCGCCCTTTTTTGTGGCCGCTGCCGTTACACTACAGAACTCATGCCCGCCAAGGCCTGTCTGAAAACAGGTCGCGCGAGGCGACCCAATTTGTCCAGGAGTAAAGCATGCGTAATCTGATCATCAGCGCCGCCCTCGTCGCTGCCAGCCTGTTCGGCGTGACTGCCCAGGCCGCTGAAGCCCCTGCCGCCCCTTATGTAGAGCTGAGCAATCCGGTGCCGGTTGCCGTCCCTGGCAAGATCGAAGTGGTAGAGCTGTTCTGGTACGGCTGCCCGCACTGCTACTCCTTTGAGCCAGTGATCAATCCGTGGGTTGAAAAACTGCCATCCGACGTCAACTTCGTGCGTATCCCAGCCATGTTCGGCGGCCCATGGGACGCTCACGGCCAGATGTTCCTGACGCTGGAAGCAATGGGTGTCGAACACAAGGTTCACAGCGCCGTGTTTGAAGCGATCCAGAAACAACACAAGAAGCTGACCGACAAGAACGACATGGCTGACTTCCTCGCCACTCAAGGCGTGGACAAGGACAAGTTCCTCGCCACTTTCGACTCTTTCGCCATCAAGGGTCAGATCGTCAAGGCTCGCGAACTGGCCAAGAAGTATGAGATTACCGGCGTGCCAACCATGATCGTCAACGGTAAATACCGCTTCGACATTGGCTCCGCCGGTGGTGCCGAGCAAGCGCTGAAACTGGCTGACCAACTGGTTGCCAAAGAGCGAGCCACCAACAAGGCTGCTGCCAACTAAGCGCGGCAACCGCCATGCGCCGCTGGAAGACCGAACGCATCGTTGGCCTGCATGATCCGCAGGTCAACGAACATCACCTGGCGTCCACGGGCCTGCCAGCGGATCATCGTCTGCGCTTGCTCAGTTTCAATATCCAGGTCGGTATCAGCACCGAGCGTTATCGGCATTACCTGACCCGCAGCTGGCAGCACCTGCTGCCGCACACCGGGCGCTCAGGCAATCTGCAGAAGATCGGCGACCTGCTCGGCGACTTCGACCTGGTCGCGTTGCAGGAGGCCGACGGCGGCAGCCTGCGCTCAGGCTACGTCAATCAAGTCGAACACCTGGCCCATCTCGGCGCCTTCCCCTATTGGTATCAACAACTCAATCGCAACCTCGGTCGACTGGCCCAGCACAGCAATGGCGTGCTCAGTCGTCTCAAGCCGTGGGCGATCGAAGATCATCCGCTGCCCGGCCCGAAAGGTCGCGGCGCGATCCTGCTGCGCTTCGGCGAAGGCCCGGAAGCGCTGGTGGTGGTGATGATGCATCTGGCCCTTGGCGCGCGAACGCGCAGCCTGCAACTGGCCTACATTCGTGATTTGATCGGTGGCTACAAACATCAGATATTGATGGGCGACATGAATACCCATGCCAGCGATCTGCTACAACAGTCGCCGTTACGCGATCTCGGCCTGCTGGCCCCGCAGGTGGAAGCGACATTCCCCAGCTGGCGTCCTCAGCGTTGCCTTGATCATATTTTGCTCAGCCCGACCCTGACCCTGGAAAAGGTCGAAGTGCTGGCACAACCTATTTCCGATCACCTGCCGGTCGCGGTAGAGATTCGTCTGCCGGGTTCGCTCACGGCCGATGCATTGCCCGCGTTGAGTCCTGCCCCTCGCGGAACCCTTGAATGAGCGACGAAGCCCAGCGCTGGAAAGAGAAATACCTCAAAAGCATCGAACAACAGGACAAACTCGAACGCCGTTGGGCCGCAAGGCTCGACCTGCTGCGTCGAGGCCTGGTGCGCAGCACGCTGGCCGCTGAGGGCACCGACCGCGTCGTTGATCAATGCATGAAAGAAATGCGCGACGTGGTGCGTACTGACGATATGGACGCCGGCCTCGCCGCGCTGCTGCCGCGCCTGGAAAAAGCCGTGCTCGATTCCGAGCAGCGGCGCGAAACCCGGATCGATCAGGTCAGCACTGCACTGAACGCGCTGGTGACTCAGTTGCAAGCGTTGCCGCTGCCACGGGAAGTCGCCCAGCCCCTGAAGAAATTTGCCAAACAACTGGATGGCCGTGTCGGTCAGGCCCGGGAACTGCCGCTGCTGCTGGGTGAACTCAGCGGCCTGCAGGGCAAGGCGTTGAGTCAGGTGGAGACACCCGCCGAACCAGGCCGGCCGGGGTTGCTGCAAAGGCTGTTCGGCAGCCGTGATAGCGAGGAGGCGCCAGAACCGACGGCGCAAGCTCAAGTTGCGCCGACGGCACAACCGGCGGCTGCACCAGCACACGAATTCGCCCCAGAGCCTGTCGCAGTCACTGAACCAGCAGTGGTCGCTGCCGTTACCCAGGAAGCCGCGCCAACCGCGATATCCGAAACATCTGCGCTTGCGCCTCAGCGGGAACCGCACATAACGACCTTCGTGCCGCCAACGGTGACCAGCGAAGTAATCAAAGCTACGCCTGAAGCAGATGCAATCGAATCCGAGCCCGAAGCCGCTCCAGCACCTGCTCCCACGCCAGTTTTTTCACCTGTCGCCTTCAACCCCGACGAATTGATCCACCCCGGCGATCAAGAGCCGCTGTTCCTCGACACCCTGCCGCTGCCCCCGCCCATCGCTCAAGCACTGGCGGCGATCGATCCGGAGCAGTCCGAGCACGACATCCTCTTCGCTCTGCCGGATTCTCCGGAGCCGTCCTACAGCTCAGTGGCCAAGCACATCGAGGACACGTTGATCGGCCTGCTCGACGACCTGACCCTGCCCGAGCGTCACCGGCCACAAGCCGAAGCCATGCGCGAGCGGCTCAAGCACGGTTTGAACTGGTACGAACTGATCCCGATCCTCGACGATCTGGCGACGTTGATGCTGGCGATTACCGACAGCGGCCAGCACGAATTTGAAGCGTATCTGCAGCAACTCAACGAACGCCTCGAAGCGTTCCAGAGCAACTTGCAAGCCGCCAGTGAAGGCCATGCCGACAACAGTTCTGCGGCGCGGGCGATGGACACGCAGATCCGTGAGCAAGTCGACGGCTTGCAGACCAGTGTACAGGAAGCTGCCGATCTGGATGACCTCAAGCAGGTGCTGGAAAATCATCTCGAAGGCTTGCTCGGGACCATGGATCAACACCAGAAGCAGCGCGATGCCCGGGAGCAGGAAGTCGCGGCGCGCCTCAAAGGTTTGTCCGAGCGCGTGGCGCACATGGAGCAAGAAGCCCAGGGTTTCCGCGAACACCTTGAAGAGCAACGCCAGAAGGCCCTTATCGATCCGCTCACCAGCCTGCCCAACCGCGCGGCCTGGAGCGAGCGTCTCGAGCATGAGATCAAGCAATGGCAGCAGCACGGCAACACGCTGAGCCTGGCAATGCTCGACCTTGATCACTTCAAGCGAATCAACGACAACTACGGCCACCTGGCCGGTGACAAAGTCCTGAAGATCATTGCCACGGTGTTGCGCAAACGCCTGCGCGGTTCTGATTTCATCGCGCGTTTCGGTGGCGAAGAGTTCGTTCTGCTGATGCCGGCCACCCCGCCAGCGGTCGGTGCAAAACTGTTGGAAACCCTGCGCGCAGCGATCGAAGCGTGCCCTTTCCACTTCAAGGGTGAACGGGTGACGATCACGATTTCCATGGGCCTGGCATCGTTCAAACCTGGGGAACACAGCGATCTGGTGCTTAAAAGAGCCGATCAGGCGCTGTACCGGGCGAAAAATGCCGGGCGCAATCGAGTTGAGCTGGGCTGAGAAATTGTTCCATTTTGTTTAAATCTGCCCGCTGACCGTCTCGACGCAAGGCAGTACGTTACACTGTTGCATTACTGTCTTGCGTAATTGCCCTCTACCATGAAATTTTTTGCCCTCCTCGCGTCGTTACTCGTTCTGGCCGGTTGTGCCAGCGGTCCGCGTTATGACACCAGCCATCCTTCTGCCAACTACGACAGCCGCATCCAGTTCGTGGTCGTGCATTACACCTCGGCGTCGCTCGAGCGTTCGCTGCAGTTGCTGACCCACGGTGAAGTCAGCAGCCACTACCTGATCGGTGACGACCAGCGCGCCACCGTCTACAAGCTGATGGACGAAAACCAGCGCGCCTGGCACGCCGGTGAGAGCCAATGGCAGGGCCGCACCTGGCTCAACTCCAGCTCGATCGGTATCGAAATCGTCAACCCGGGCTTCAAAGACACCCCGACCGGGCGCCTGTGGTATCCCTACAGCGAAGCGCAAATTCAAGCGCTGATCGTCCTGCTCAAAGACATCAGCAAGCGCAACGGCATCAGCCCGCAGCACATCATTGGTCATAGCGACATCGCGCCGCTGCGCAAGCTCGATCCAGGGCCACTGTTTCCGTGGAAGCGTCTCGCCGCCGAAGGTCTGGGTGTGTGGCCGAACGAACAGGCCGTAGCGCGGCAGCAAGCGCTGTTCACCAGCGGCGAACTGCCGAGCATCAGCTGGTTCCAGTCGCAATTGGCCCATCTGGGTTATGAAACGCCGCAGACTGGCGAGCTGGATGTCGCGACGCGCCACGTCCTCGCTGCATTCCAGATGCACTTCCGCCCTTCGCGGTTCGACGGCACCCCGGACGCGCAAACCGCGGCGCTGCTGCTGGTGCTCAATCAGACAAAATAATGACGCCCGCCCGACGGTCAGGGCGAACTTGCAATCAGCAGCTATAACTCATTGGTAATTCTTCGGATATTCCATGATGGTTGCTACCCGAGCGACGCTGCGTAGCTGGTTTTATCGCCCAGGTTTTTTGGCGATGATCGCGGCTGTCCTCAGTGCAAGCCTGTTGTTCGCCGGCGCAATGTTCGTGGCGATGCGCCAGGTCGAACAAAGCGAAAGCCAGGTGATGAACGCTCAGGGCGAACGGTTTCTCGCCCGGCTCGAGCAATTATTCGGTCAATTACGCGAAAGCCTCGACGACCTCGAAGCCCAGCCGTTGCGCAGTTGCGACGACGAAATGATCGCCACGCTGCGGCAAGTCACCTTCAACTATCGCTTCGTCTATGAAGCGGCTTATATGGACGCCTCGCGCATCTGCTCCAACCGTCCGCGCGAGGAAGGCCTGTCGGTTTTCCGCGCGCCGGACATCATCGGCCCGACCTACAGCTACTGGCTGAACACCACCACCGAGCCCGACGAAAACCGCGCGGCACTGATGCTGGGCCGCGGCAATTTTCGTGTGGCCACATCACGCGGGCATTTGACCGACATGGTCGACCTCTCGCCCGGCAGCAGCCTGCTGGTGGTGCTGGATCACGGCTCCCGCGCAATTCCGGTGCTCGGCACTGCGCAAACATGGCCACCAACGGAACCCTGGCCGCCAAAAAGCAGCGGCGCGTTGCAAGTGACCCAGAGTCGCTTGATCTACCGCATGCCCACCGACAACCCGGAATATCAGTTGGTGCTGATCACGCCACGCACCGGCATGCACATCCCCGCCATTTGGTGGTGGATGGTCCCGGCCTGCCTGGTGCTTGGCGCTGTCGTGGGGTTCTGCATGTTTTTGCTGGTGCGCCAGCGTCAGTCACTGGATGCCGAACTGCACGGAGCGATCCGCCGTGGCGAACTGCAAGTGCTCTATCAACCGATCTTCGACCTCGACAGCCGCAACTGCGTCGGCGCTGAGGCCTTGCTGCGTTGGCGCCGTCCGGACGGCACCTTGACCAGCCCGGACCTGTTTATCCCGCTGGCGGAAAACACCGGGCAGATTCGCCAGATGACCGACTTTGTCCTTCAGCGCTTACTGGAGCAATTGGGCCCGGTGCTGCGCGCCAATCCGCAGCTGTATATCTCGGTCAACCTCGCCGCGTGCGACGTGATGGTGCCGCGCATCGGACCGGTCATGGCGCGGCTGCTGAGCCTGCACAGAGTGGCAGCCAAGCAGATTGCCTTCGAAGTGACTGAACGCGGCTTGATTGATGTCGTGGTCGCCCGGGAAAACCTGCAAGCGCTGCGCGATGTGGGCCATCAAGTGCTGATCGACGATTTCGGCACCGGCTATTGCAGCCTCGCCTACCTGCAAACCCTGCCGGTGGATTGCCTGAAAATCGATAAGGCGTTCATCGACGCGCTCGGCCATGACGCCGCCAGCAGCGGCGTCGCTCCACACATCATTCACATGGCGCAGGCCTTGGATCTGAAGGTGATTGCCGAAGGGATCGAGCTGGAATCACAAGCCGAATTGCTCAGCAGCGAAGGCGTGAAGTTCGGTCAGGGCTGGCTGTTCGCCCATGCCCTGAGCGCGGTGCAGTTCATCGAACTGATCACCCGTGGACGGCGGCTTGCGGGACGCCGGATGGATGACGAAGCCTAAACCGCCAACGCCATATAAAACTGCGTGCCCTGCCCCGGCCGCGAATAAACGCCCATCCTTCCACCATGCAACTGAACAATCTCCTTGCATAGCGCCAAGCCGAGCCCGGCCCCGCCCTTCTTGCGCCCGACCTGAACGAACGGCTCGAAGATCCGCCCTTGCTGGCCGTAAGCAATGCCTTCGCCATTATCTTCGACGCTGATGATCACCCGCTCGCCATGACGACGTGCCTGCAAACGGATCTGGCCGTCACGGGCGGTATGGCGCAAGGCGTTATCGATAAGGTTGTCGAGCACCCGGTCAAGCTGTGCCTGGTCAGCCTGCAAGCGTGGCAATGGCCCTTGTACTTCCACAGTCAGATCGATGCCTTTTTCCGCCGCCAAATCGACAAAGCGTAACTGCGCCTGCGTCAGCAGATCTTCGATGGAACACGGCGCGAGCGTCAGTTTCTGTAAGCCGTTCTGGTAACGCGAGAAGTTGAGCAAGTCATTGATCAACTGCATCAGGCGCTGCATTTCTTCATTCACGGTGTCGAGCAGGTCGGCCTCGCGTGACTCCGGCGCAAACTTCGCCCGCTCGCGGAACAGCCCGAACGCCATGTGCATGCCGGTGACCGGCGTACGCAGCTCATGGGAGGCGCGCAGGACAAACTCGCTGCGCACCCGTTCGAAGGCGCGTTGCTCGGTGACATCGTGCAACACCATTACCGCGCCAAGAATGTGGCCCTGAGTGTGGCTGACCGGGGTAAGGCTGTAAGTCAGCAGTCGCGATTCGCCGTCGACCTCGATACTCAAGTCTTCCGGCGCCCGCTCCAGGGTGCCGCCGCGCAGCACCAGTTGCAGCTGCTCATCCAGTTCCGGCCGCTCGAGTGCGCTGCCCAAGCCTTGGCCGAGACGGTCGTCGTCCCAGCCCAATTGGCGCTGGGCGACCGGGTTGAGGTGCTCGAGATGGCCTTGGCGGTCGATCATCAACAAGCCGTCGTCGATGCTGTCGAGCACCGCTTGCAAGCGTTGCTGGCCAGCCAGCAGCTCATCGACGTTGGTGGCCTGATGCTCGCGCAGCGCTTCAGCCATCAGCCCGAAGCGGCGCGACAGCAAATTCACTTCCATGGCCGAGGACGTTGGCAGGACCACTTCAAAATTGCCTTGGCCGATGTTGTCGGCTGCTTTGGCCAGCGCCTCGATGGGCGCACCAAAGCGTCGGGAAATCCCGTGGGCGGTAACGAACCCGATGATCAACACCGCCAGCCCGACCAACCCGAGCAGGCTCGCAATCAGCAACGCCCGGTCACGCGCCGCGTGCTGTACCGAATTGATATTGTCGAGCGCCTGCTTGTGCTCGGCGATCAAGCCATTGCGCAAGATGTTGAAGCGTTCACGAAGATCACCATTGCCACTCAGGGCCGAACCCGGGTCACGGGACTGATCAAACACCTGGAGAAACTTCAGATAATCGGATTTGGCCTGCGAGAACCCGTAATGACGGCCATCGCCCTCCTCTTCTTGAGCAATGCCTTCGTCAAGCAATTGGAAGTAATGTTGTTTGGACGCTTCGAACGCCACCGGGTCAGGTTTCTCGGCGAGCATCATGATCAGTTGATCGCCGAGGGTCTGGCGCAGTTTCAGCCCCAGGTCGAGGGTGACAAAGTTGTTGCGGATCAATGTTTCCTGAGTGCCGGCCATCTGCATCACGCTGACCAGCCCAAGCAGCAGCCCAAGCAAGGCCACGGTGATCAGCGCCGAAATGCTCAGGAACAACCGGGTCCGCAACTTCATCGCCAGTTTCATCGACGGGCACTCACAGGTTGTACTGCTTACGCTTGCGATACAGCGTCGAGGCGTCGATGCCCAGGGTTTTCGCGGCTTGATCCAGAGTGCCGGCGGTGGCGAGTACTGCGCCGATGTGGGCTTTCTCCAACTCATCCAGGCTCAGCGCGGCACCGACGCGTGGCGCGTTGTTGGCCGGTTGCTCAGCCATACCGAGGTGAGTGATTTCCACCCGTTCCTGCGGGCAGATGATGCTCGCCCGCTCGACCACGTTGCGCAGCTCGCGAATGTTGCCCGGCCAACGGTAGCCGAGTAGCGCCTCACGGGCCTCGTCACTGAAACCGCGCGCCGGACGTGCGTACTCTTTGACGAAACGTGCGAGGAAGCGGTCGGCCAGCGTCAGGATGTCCTCGGCACGCTCGCGCAACGGCGGCAGGTGCAAGGTGATGACGTTCAAGCGATACAGCAAATCTTCACGGAAGCGCCCATCGCGCACCATATCTTCAAGGTTGAGGTTGGTCGCCGCCAGAATCCGCACATCGGCGCGGCGAGTCACCGGGTCACCTACCCGCTCATACTCCTTGTCCTGAATGAACCGCAACAACTTGGGTTGCAACGTCAGGGGAAAATCGCCGATCTCGTCGAGAAACAGTGTGCCACCGTCTGCCTGGTTGACTCGACCCAAGGTACTTTCGCTGGCGCCGGTAAACGCCCCGCGACTGTGACCGAACAACTCGCTTTCCATCAGTTCGGCGGTCAGCGACGGGCAGTTGATCGTCACGCAGGATTTCTTCTCGCGTTTGCTCCAGCCGTGAATTGCTCGGGCCAGCTCACCTTTACCGGTGCCGGACTCGCCAAGAATAAGAATGTTGGCATCGGTACCCGCCACTTGCCTCGCGGTTTCCAGCACCACTTTCATAGCCGGGCTGTGGGAATCGAGGCCGTCCTTGGGCTTGCGGATTTCGCCTTCAAGCGCTTCAAGACGCGCCGAGAGCTGGCGCACTTCCAATTGCTTGGCAGTCGCCAGGCGCAATTGATCCGGGCTGCACGGTTTCACCAGGTAGTCGGCGGCGCCAGCCTGGATCGCATCCACGGCCGTGTCGACAGCCGAGTGAGCGGTGACGATCACTACCCGCATCCACGGTGCCTGAATGCGCATTTGCGCCAATACGTCGAGGCCATTGTCTTCGCCCAGACGTAAATCAAGGAAGCACAGGTCGAAGACCTGACGTTGCAGCAGTGCCTCGGCCTGAGCCGCGCTGTTGGCGGTGGCCACCGTATAACCTTCGTCTTCGAGGCAATAGCGGAAAGTTCGCAGGATGGCGGATTCATCATCCACCAGCAGAATGCGGCCTTGTTGCTCAGTGGCAGATTCCATTTTTCCTACGCTCCATAGTGATTGATCTTGAGTTAAGCCCGGAAAAATCGGGCAAGTTGCATGGTTGATTCTGAACGATGCCAGCCATAGGAGGGTAGCCCTCTCCTGCCTTTACGGCTAATCCACTGATTTTGTTGAATTTTTAAACAATCACCGCTTTGCAGGCCTTTCCCTGCGTCCTTTTCTGACATCTGCGCCCCGCTCTCAATTCCATAAGAATGAATTCTCCTACGAAAAAATCGTGCATTGCGCACGACCACAGATGCTCCATCGTGCAGGATGCGTCCCCTGAAATTTTTCACACCCACTTAAGTCATTGTTTTTATTGGTTATTTTTAAGATAAAAAACTGGCATGCAGGCTGCAATACCTTATTCATCCCGGGCAGATCAGAACTGCCCCAACCGAATAAGCGTGAGGAACCCAGGATGACTCGCCAACGTGCCGCCCAAATGCGTATCTCGCCTTTGCATATCCAGCAAGGCCTGTTTGGCGTGCTCGCGCTGTTGATCACCCTGATCGCGTGCCAGCAATACCTGAGCTGGGAAAACAGCCAGAAACCTGAGCCGCTGATCTCGATCCAGCACAGCACGCAGAAGCACTTCAGTGCCGTCAGCAGCACTGCAGCAGAAAACGCTTCGATGCGCATGATGGACGTCGACCAGGCGCAGCCAATGGATCAGCTGCCACGTGAAGAGCGCTGGGTTTTCTAATTGAATCAAACGAATTCGGGCGCGATGCGCCGGAACACGCAACATCCCTAAATAGAGAAGTAAGGAGAATCACCATGTTGAGCTGGGCAATTACATTCTTGATCATTGCCATCATCGCTGCAGTACTGGGCTTCGGTGGTATCGCGGGCACCGCCACGGGTATCGCCAAGATTCTCTTTGTCGTGTTCCTGGTGATGTTTGTTGTGTCGTTCTTCATGGGCCGTCGTGGCCGAGGTTGACGATGAGCGCTTTAAAGACACTGGCAGCCGCCCTGCTTCTGGGCGGTAGTGCCATGGCGATGGCGGCCAATGACGGCCAGGCGCGGGTCAACGAGCTGTTGAGTTCCGACCCGCAGTACAGGGAAACCTGGCAAGGCGTGGTGAAGAAGGAAGAACGCCTGCCGGAATGGGTGATGAACCTGTCCGGCACTTCCGAACAGCAGATGAATGCTGTGGAAGAGGATGGCGACAAGTATCTGGTTGGCCCGCTCTGCGAAAATGCAGACAAGTGCCTCAATCATCGCTTGATCGTTGCGTTCAGCTTCGACAAGGACGACGCCTACGGCATGCTGGTTGATGTGCCCGAAGGCCTGCCGTCCGACAAGTCGCCAACGCGACATGCCACTTACAGGTTCTTCGGCAAACCCGATCAGGGCATGCAGGATCTGTTGATGGAAACTTTGAAAAAAGATCCGAAGTGGTACTGAGTTTGAACATGAGGGCAGCGCCTGCGCTGCCCTCTATTGCGCCCACCCGATGAAGGTCGGCGCATGACCAGGGGGCCGGGACGTTCTGACTGCTACAGGGTCGGAGTGACCTACGGGTACAGGGAGTACCTGCGCGAGGGCCGGGTCAGGGTAAAAGCTGCCGCAAGTTCGTCAATCCAAAGGGGTTCGACGGGCTTGCGCCGAGCTTTCATTTAAGCAAAACGTTGATCCAGAGCGTCCAGCCCCTTCTTTTTATCGTCCACACTGCGCGCGAAAACATTACGCGGTGTTTCCTGGCGACCGTATATCGAGAAAGAGATCTTTTAAACAGTCGGACATCTGGTCTGATTACGTAGGCTTTTTCCTCAAATATCGATCGAAAATTCTCGCTCAAAAAACAATCAACCTTCGCTGGAATGGCCGGTTCACGGCACTTATGCTGGCTGAAATGTCACAATCGAACCGGTTGGGACGCCAGTTTCATTTGAAAAAGCTCATGCCGATTCGGCATAGGGTAGGCGTTTACGGCATTAGACGGCGCAACCTTGCATCGGAATAGTTGCGCCTTTTTTCGCCTGCCGAAGAGCCGTCAATACGTACTTCGGGGCACCTTATACGGAGGCAGATGCACAGACTTTTCCGCTAAAAAGCGTTCCAGTTCCTGCATGTGCCTGAGTCAAACGCAAGTAAGGGTAAAGATAATGAAGAAGGCAAAAATTAGCCTCGCCTGGCAGATCCTCATCGGTCTGGTACTGGGGATTGCAATCGGTGCGTTGCTCAACCATTTCAGTGCCGAAAAGGCCTGGTGGATCAGCAACGTCCTGCAACCGGCAGGCGATATCTTTATCCGTCTGATCAAGATGATCGTGATCCCGATTGTCATCTCTTCCCTGATTGTCGGCATTGCCGGCGTGGGCGACGCCAAGAAGCTCGGGCGTATCGGCCTGAAGACGATCATCTATTTCGAAATCGTCACCACTATCGCCATCGTCGTCGGGCTGGTGCTGGCCAACGTGTTCCACCCGGGCACCGGCATCGACATGAGCACCCTGGGCACGGTGGACATCTCCAAGTACCAGGCGACTGCCGCCGAAGTACAGCATGAACACGCGTTCATCGAGACCATCCTCAACCTGATCCCGTCGAACATCTTCGCGGCCATGGCCCGCGGCGAAATGCTGCCGATCATCTTCTTCTCCGTGCTGTTCGGTCTCGGTCTGTCGAGCCTGCAGTCGGACCTGCGCGAGCCGCTGGTGAAGATGTTCCAGGGCGTCTCGGAAAGCATGTTCAAAGTCACTCACATGATCATGAACTACGCCCCGATCGGCGTATTCGCACTGATCGCGGTGACCGTGGCCAACTTCGGTTTCGCTTCCCTGATACCGCTGGCCAAACTGGTGATCCTGGTTTACGTCGCCATCGCCTTCTTCGCCTTTGTGGTGCTGGGCCTGATCGCCAGGCTGTTCGGCTTCTCGGTGTTGAAGCTGATGCGCATCTTCAAGGATGAACTGGTCCTGGCCTACTCCACCGCCTCCTCGGAAACCGTGCTGCCGCGCGTGATCGAGAAGATGGAAGCCTACGGCGCGCCGAAAGCCATCTGCAGTTTCGTGGTACCGACCGGTTACTCGTTCAACCTCGACGGTTCGACCCTGTACCAGTCCATCGCCGCAATCTTCATTGCCCAGCTGTACGGCATCGACCTGTCGATCAGCCAGCAACTGCTGCTGGTGCTGACCCTGATGGTCACCTCCAAAGGCATCGCCGGCGTACCGGGCGTGTCCTTCGTGGTGCTGCTGGCTACTTTGGGCAGCGTGGGTATTCCGTTGGAAGGCCTGGCGTTCATCGCTGGTGTCGACCGCATCATGGACATGGCCCGTACCGCGCTGAACGTGATCGGCAACGCCTTGGCCGTGCTGGTTATCTCGCGCTGGGAAGGCATGTACGACGACGCCAAGGGCGAGCGCTACTGGAACTCCCTGCCGCACTGGCGCAGCAAGGAAAAACTGCCAGCGGGTGAAATCTCGAAGAACTGACACACCCTGTGTAGGAGCTGCCGCAGGCTGCGATCTTTTGATTCTGTTTTCAAAAGCAAGAGCAATAGATCGCAGCCTTCGGCAGCTCCTACAGTAGATGGCGGTCAACCCTGTAATCGGGGGCACCAGCAATCGTAGACAAACCCCGGAGAAATCCGGGGTTTGTCGTTTCTGGCGACCCCGTTATCATTCGCCGCATCTTCCGGGGGATTTGACTGATGCTTAATGGCCTGTGGCTTGGCTTCTTCATCGTGGCAGCCGTGTCGGCGCTGGTGCAGTGGCTGGTCGGCGGTAACGCCGGGATCTTTGCGGCGATGGTGGAAAGCATTTTCGCCATGGCCAAGCTCTCGGTCGAAGTCATGGTGCTGCTGTTCGGCACCCTCACCCTGTGGCTGGGTTTTCTGCGCATTGCCGAAAAAGCCGGGATCGTCGACTGGCTGGCCAAGGTGTTGGGCCCGCTGTTTCTGCGGCTGATGCCTGAGGTTCCGCCCGGTCACCCGGCCCTTGGCCTGATCACTCTGAACTTCGCCGCCAACGGCCTCGGTCTGGACAACGCCGCCACGCCGATCGGCCTCAAAGCCATGAAGGCGTTGCAGGAACTCAACCCCAGCGCGACCATCGCCAGCAACGCGCAAATCCTCTTCCTGGTGCTCAACGCCTCCTCCCTGACCCTGCTGCCGGTGACGATCTTCATGTACCGCGCCCAGCAAGGCGCGCCGGATCCGACGCTGGTGTTCCTGCCGATTCTGCTGGCGACCAGTTGCTCGACCATCGTCGGCTTTCTCTCGGTCGCCTTCATGCAGCGTCTGCGGGTCTGGGACCCGGTGGTGCTGGCGTATCTGATCCCCGGCGCGCTGATCCTCGGCGCGTTCATGGCGCTGCTGGGGACGATGTCGGCCACGGCGCTGGCGGGGCTTTCGTCGATCCTCGGCAATCTCACGTTGTTCGGGCTGATCATGCTGTTTCTGGTGATTGGTGCGTTGCGCAAAGTGAAGGTTTACGAAGCGTTCGTTGAAGGCGCGAAGGAAGGCTTCGATGTCGCCAAGAACCTGCTGCCGTATCTGGTCGCGATGCTCTGCGCCGTCGGCGTATTGCGCGCATCCGGGGCGCTGGATTTTGGTCTCGACGGGATTCGCCATTTGGTCGAATGGGCCGGTTGGGACACCCGTTTCGTTGATGCGCTGCCAACAGCGATGGTCAAACCGTTCTCCGGCAGCGCTGCGCGGGCGATGCTGATCGAAACAATGCAGACCTCAGGCGTGGACAGCTTCCCGGCGCTCGTGGCAGCGACGGTGCAGGGCAGTACCGAGACGACGTTCTATGTGCTGGCGGTGTATTTCGGTGCGGTGGGGATTCAGCGCGCAAGGCATGCGGTGGGGTGTGCGTTGCTGGCGGAACTGGCCGGCGTGATCGGCGCCATCACTGTGTGCTACTGGTTCTTCGGCTAAGCACAGATCAAAACTGTAGGAGTGAGCCTGCTCGCGATTGCGGACTGACAGTCACCAGTGTTGGTGACTGACAAACCGCAATCGCGAGCAGGCTCACTCCTACATGGGTTTTGTGTGGGGCTCAAGGTCTGGGCGAGGGCGCCAGTTTCTGGCCTTGGTCTACGGCCCAATCCACGACTTTGGCGGTAAGACGATCACTGGCCTGGCCAAACCCGGCGACCACTGCCGGCACCTGCACATCGCTCAGCGGCTGACGTTCCTCAAATCGGCGGCTGGCCAGGATTCGCTGGTCATAACCGCGCACCAGTAACGCATCGAGGCGCACGACGACGCTGGCCTGGGTGCCTTGATATTCAGTCTGAAACGCCTGCAAATTCCCGCCCAGCTCCAGATCTGCCTGAAAGTTGCTGTCATCGGTACTCAGCAACGTCACCCGGCCATCGCGCTGAAAACCGTCGAGCAGCCGATTGCGCAGCAATACCGGCGCCGGATCGCTCCAGCGCGAAGCCTTGTAGCTGCTGATCACGTCACCTTGTGGGATCACTGCGATGGTCGGCCGGTTCAGCGCTTCGCTGGCCTGCAACTTGTTCAAGCGCAGCGACCACGGCTGAGTTGCCGCCGAACCGCGCGAGACGGGCGCCTGTGCTGCCGGCAAGCGGTAGACATCCAGTGGCTCGGCTTCGGGGAAGATCGTGCACGCACTGATCAGCGTAAAGCCAGTGGCGAGGAGGGCGAGGCGAGTCAGCTTCATGGCGTGAACTCCTTGTTCTTGTCACTGCCCAGCAGGTAACCGCTGGGGTTGGCCTCCAGACGTTGAGAAATGGCCCGCAGCGAAGTCAGGGTTTCGCGCAGTTCGCGGATCGCCGGCGCCAGGCCGTTGAGGCCCTGCATGCCGCTGTCGAGGGAGTTCTGGTTCTTGTTCAGCAACGCATTGATGGTGACGCTGCTGTCTTCCAGCGATTTCATTGCCTGCTCGGCGCTGCCCAGCGCCTGTTTGCCCTGATCGTTGAGCAGGCCGTTGGCGTTACGCATCAACGCCGAGGTCTGTTCGAGCATGCTGCCGGCCTGTTTGCCGACGCTCGCCAGTTGCTGCATGGCCTGGCGAATGTCGCCGCGCTGATCGTTGATGGTGCCGGTGGTCTGTTCGAGATGGGCGAGGGTCTTGCTGACGCGTTCGACGTTATCTTCGGAGAACATCTGATTGGCGTTGTGCAGCAGGGCGCTGATGCCGCTCATCAGGTCGTTACTGTCATTGAGCAGCCGCGAGATAGGCGAGGGCGAGGCAATGATCACCGGGTGCTTGCCGTCATGCCCCTTGAGCGTCGGGCTCTGCGGCGTGCCACCGCTGAGCTGGATGATCGACGTGCCAGTGATCCCGGTCAGGGCCAGTTTGGCCTGGGTGTCTTCCTTGACCGGCGTATCGCCACCGAGACGAATCCGCGCCAGCACCCGCCGTGGGTCCTGCGGATCGAGGCGCAGGCTGACCACGTCGCCGACCTTGATCCCGCTGTACTGCACCGAACTGCCCTTGGACAGGCCGCTGACCGCCTCGTTGAACACTACCTCGTAATCCTTGAACTCGGTGTCGACGCTGGATTTGGCCAGGAACAGGCCGAAGAGCAGGGCGCCGGCCACCACCAGCACGGTGCACAGGCCAATCAACACATGATGCGCTCGGGTTTCCATGTCAGACCTCGTTGAGCAGTTTGGCGGCGTCCAGCGCCGAGCGGCCGCGCGGGCCGTGGAAATATTCGTGAATCCACGCGTCATCGGTTTCCGAGACCACGTCGATGGCATCGGCCACCAACACTTTCTTCTGCGCCAACACCGCCACGCGGTCGGTGATGGTGTAGAGCGTGTCGAGGTCGTGGGTCACCAGAAAGACGCTCAGACCTAACGCATCACGCAGGGTCAGGATCAATTGGTCGAACGCCGCCGCGCCAATCGGATCGAGGCCGGCGGTGGGTTCGTCGAGAAAAAGAATGTCCGGATCCAGCGCCAAAGCTCGAGCCAGAGCGGCGCGTTTGATCATGCCGCCGGACAGCGACGCCGGGTATTTGTCTGCCGCCGACAGCGGTAGCCCGGCCAGCGCCAGTTTGACGGCGGCCAGATGCTCGGCATCTTCGCGGCTCAGGCCCGCGTGTTCGATCAGCGGCAGGGCGACGTTCTCGGTCACGGTCAGCGAAGAGAACAGCGCGCCTTTCTGGAACAGCACGCCAAAGCGCCGTTCGATCAACGAGCGCTCATGCTCCGCCAGGCTCGGCAGATTCTGGCCGAACACTTTGACGATGCCCTCGCTGGGCCGGCGCAGGCCGACAATGCTGCGCAGCAGTACCGATTTGCCGCTGCCGGAACCGCCGACCACGGCGAGGATTTCGCCTTTGTACAAATCCAGATCGAGGTTTTCGTGCACGCTCTGCGTACCGAAGCGGTTGCACAGGCCACGGACTTCAATCACCGCCTCCGAGGGCGCACGGGGTAGACGACTCACCAGCCCATCTCCATGAAGAACAGCGCAGCCACCGCGTCGAGCACGATCACCACGAAAATCGACTGCACCACACTCGACGTGGTGTGTGCGCCGACCGATTCGGCGCTGCCGCTGACCTTGAAGCCTTCCAGACAACCAATCGCCGCAATCAGGAACGCGAAGATCGGCGCCTTCACCAGGCCGACCAGAAAATGCTGAACGCCGATGTCGCTTTGCAGCAGCGAGAGGAACATCGCCGGCGAGATATCCAGCGACACCGCGCAGACCACGGCACCGCCGACGATCCCGCAGATCATCGCCAGAAAGGTCAGCAGCGGCAGCGCCACCAGCAACGCCAGCACACGCGGTACCACCAGCAACTCCATCGGATCGAGGCCGAGGGTGCGGATCGCGTCGATTTCCTCGTTGGCCTTCATCGACCCGATTTGCGCGGTGAACGCACTGGCGGTGCGCCCGGCCATCAGGATCGCGGTGAGCAAAACACCGAACTCACGCAGGAAGGCAAAGCCCACCAGATCGACGGTGAAGATGCTCGCGCCAAAACTGGCCAGCACCGTCGCGCCGAGAAACGCCACCACAGCACCCACCAGAAAGGTCAGCAGCGCCACGATGGGCGCAGCGTCGAGGCCGGTCTGTTCAATGTGCGCGATCACGGGCGTGATGCGCCAGCGCTTGGGCCGGAACAAGCCACGGGCGATGGTTTCCAGAATCAGGCCGACGAAGCCGAGCAGTTGCAGGGTGTCTTGCCAAACGGTATCGACGGCGCGGCCGATGCGCGTCAGCAATTGCACGCTGACGCTGATTTCCGGCTCTTTGATCGGCACGCAGAAATCAGTCATCGACTGATACACGGTTTGCAGCAGCGCGCGGTCGGCGCTGGAGATTGTGCAATCGGGGTGTTCGGCGGATTTGCCGAGGCGCTCGGAGCCGAGCAACTCCACCAGCAACGAGGCGCCAGCAGTGTCGAGGGCACCGAGGCTGTTGAGGTCGATAAGCGTGTCGGTGTCGTACTGACCGCGCAGGGTTTCGCTCAGGTGCTTGAGCTCGGTGTAATGGGCGAGCGTCCAGTCCCCGCTGACCTGCAAGCGGGCAGGGGTGTTGGACGTGTCCAATCGGGCACTGCCTGTCATTGAGCTGCTGGTCATAAGCTCCGTGCTTGTTCGGCTGCTAAGCGAACTAACGTAATAGCACGAACCGGGTTACTTTTCTTTGGCCGGTGTGCTGTCGGTGATTTCAAAGCGCAGCACGCCGATCAGCTGGCCATCCTCGGTCAATACCCGCACTTGCCATTTGCCCGCCGGGTTGCCAGGGAAATTCTGCTTGTGCGTCCACGCCCGGTAGCCTTCCTTGCGCCCGCCATGGATGTCGAGGGCAATGCGGTCGACTTCTTTACCGTTGAACTTCCAGACGTGATAAATCCGCTCATCGAGCCCGCGCGGTGCGTTGATCGCGGTGTAGGCGTAGAGGCCGCCATTGCGGATCTGCTCGGCGCTGACCTTATCGAGACTGGCACCGGGGGTGCGATCCTGCATCTGCGTGCTGATGGCTACGTCGGTCATCCACAACGTCGCCGGCGGCACCCACGAGCGCAGCGCCCAACCGACGCCGCCGATGCCGAAGGTGATAAACAGAATCGCCAGCGCGTTGCGCACCGTGCGGATCGGGAAGATCGACGCCAGGCTTGGGAACGACAGCAGCACGGCAATCCCCAGCGACCATTTGAAACTTTGCGCAGTGGTCAGGTGCATGATCACCGGTAGCGCCGTGAGCAGGGCGGCGAACAGGGTCAGGGTGTGCAACGCGAGAAACGCCCAGCGCCGAGGCGCCAGCCATTTGTAATAGAGCGGATCGACGATAGAGATCAGCGCGGCGACGCTAAGCAAGCCGGTGAAGACCAGCTGGCTGCTGTTCCACGTTGTGGTGATGAAAAAGAACGGCAGGACAAAAAACAGACTTTCCTGATGGATCATCTGCGTCGCATAACGCAGCAGCGGCTGGGGGATTTCCCGTTTGAAAATCCGCGTGAAAAGCCCGGTGAGGGTGTTCTCCAGCATCAGCCAGATCCAGCTGAGCAGCATGATCACCGTGATCCAGCTCGCCAGTCCCTGCTGGCGATCGACCAGCATGAAACTGCCAACCCCCGAGATGAAACCACCCAGCGCAATGACCCCGGGGTAGCGCTTCATCAGCTCGATAATGCGCTGGATAAGGAGGGTCAGTTTTGGCATTTTGGCGGTTCACAACGATATGGGGAAAATCCCGGAAAGGTTAACGCCGCATGACCCCTGTGGCGAGGGGATTTATCCCCGATAGGCGGCGCAGCCGTCGTAGATCCTGCAAGCGAATTTTGTCTGGATATACCGAGCTGCCCTTATTGGGGCTGCTGCGCCGCCCAACGGGGATAAATCCCCTCGCCACAGGTGCTCACTCACCACAGGATTAATGGCTTCCAGCAATTTTGTGGCGGCGATGCACACGCCAGCCGATCAACATCAGCAGCACCAGACCCACTCCACCCGCAGCCAGCCACAACACCTGATCATCACTGATCAACGGCTTCTCGATGCGCAGATACCCCGGTTGCAACATCAACTCGCGCATCGCCTTGTTCGCTGTTTCCAGTGTCACGCCGTGCAGCTGTCGGGCCGGGTTGGCGAAGCGGCCGTCCTGATAATCGCTCAGCGCGCTCCAGTAATAATCGGCCATCGCACTGTTGCCTTGCACCGCCCACGCCTGGTGGGCGATAGCGGCCTGTTTGATTCGGGCGAAGGTGTCTGCGTCGAGGCCGTTTTTCAGCAAGTCGGCCTTGAGGTCTTCAAGCACCTGGATGGCTTCGTCGACGTCATCGCGATCCAGGTCGGCGTTGAGGCTCATGAAGCCGACGCCGCCGAACACTTCGCGTTCGGCCCACGGCCCGTAAGACAAACCGTGGTTCAGGCGGATCTGCCGGTACAGCGCCCAGTCGAGGTAATCCTTGAGGATATCGAAGGTCTGGTCGTACTGATCGTCCAGCACCGGCTCCGGCACCATCCAGTGCAACTTGGCGCCGTCGCCAATGAAGCCGCGGGTGAGGGTGCGCTCGTGAGCGGCGCTGGTGCTGATGTCCGGCAACGGTCGGTGCTCGCTGGGTTCGACCGGCTCGAGGGCGCCCCACGTGCGTTCCAGATAAGCCGGCAGCAGTTTGTCGAGTTCGCCGACGACGATCAGGGTCATGTTGTTCGGCGCGTACCAGGCCTGGCGCACCTTCTCTAACTGCTCTTGGGTCAGATGATCGACTTCAGCGCGCTGCGGGCATTTCAGGCCCAGTTCGACGGCCAATTGGTTGCTCGCGGTGTGGCCCAGATCCTGACGATCAAGAAAACGTTGCAGGCGCGTGTAATGGCCGCCGTCTTCGCGCTCGACCACGCGTTTGGCGGCGTTGATCGCGTTGTCGTCGATGCGGGTCTGGGTCAGCAGAGCCAGCAGCAGGTCGAGCACTTTGCGTTGGTTCTTCGCCGGAGCTTCGATGACGAACGTGGTGTCGGCATTGCTGGTAAAAGCGTTCCATTCGCCGCCCAGGGCCTGCATGCGTTCTTCGAGACCACCTTCGCCAGTGGCGTCGATGCCGCTGAACAGCAGGTGTTCGAGCAGGTGTGGCAGCTCTTTTTCGTCGCAGTCAAAATCGTCGAGACCGACGCCGACCACCAAGCGGATCGCCACATGCCCACGCTCGGTGCCGGGTTTGAGCATCAGCTGCAAACCGTTGGGCAGCGCATAGCCTTCGACCTGAAAACGATCCAGGGCGTAGGAGGGTAGAGAACCGAGCAACAGACAGGCGAACAACAGGCAACGCATAACAGGCTTCCATACGGCTGATTTGGAGATCCGTGTCGTCAGTCAGGCCCTCATCGCTGGCAAGCCAGCTCCCACTGGGATGTATGGCGCTCACAAAACCCTGTGGGAGCTGGCTTGCCAGCGATGGCGGCCTTGAGGCTGAACTCTGAGTTACTGACTGACCACAACCGCAGACGTTCAAGGCGAATGCGTAATGTCGCTCATATCATCCGCCGCCAGCGCGCCGGTATCCGCCGTTTCCAGCACCACATACGCACTGCCGCAGAACAGCGAATTGAGCCGCCGCATGTCCGCAATCAACTCCAGGTGCAGCGAACTGGTTTCAAGACTCTGCACGATCTTGCGTTGCAATCGGCTGACATGCGCGTGGGCCAAACGGCGTTCCTGTGCGCGAAAGCGACGTTTCTCGCGCAATAACTGCCGGGCACTTTCCCGGTCGCCGCTGAGAAACACCGACAGCCCCAACCGCAAGTTGGCGATGAGTTGTTGATGCAGGACGGCCAAATCCTCCAGCCCCTCCTCGGAAAACGAACGACGTTGCGAAGTCTTCTGCTGCTGGATCTTGCGCAGCATGCGTTCGATGACATCGCTGGACAGTTTCAGGTTGATCGCCAACTCGATGATCTCCGCCCAGCGTCGACTGTCCCGCTCGCCGAGATCCTCGCGGGGCATCTGCGCCAGATACAGCTTGATTGCGCTGTACAGCGCTTCGACGTCGTCGGTGAGCCGACGCATCTCCTGAGTGACGGCGGTCTGCTTGCCGCGCAACACATCGAGAGTGGCATCGAGCATGTTGTCGAGCAGATCGCCCATGCGCAGGGTTTCCCGCGCGGCGTTGGCCAGCGCAAGGCTTGGCGTGACCAGTGCGGTGGCGTCGAGATGACGCGGTTTGGCAGTGCCGTTGACCTCCGGCCGTTCAGGCAGCAGCCAGGCACACAGCCGCGCCATCGGCCCGACACTCGGCAGCAGGATCAGGCAGCGCGCAGTGTTGTAGAGCAGGTGAAAGCCGATGACCATTTCCTGCGGGCTGAAATCGAGACTGTCGATCCAGTGCACCAGCGGATCGAGCACCGGGATGATCAGCAGCAGGCCGATCAGCTTGTACAACAGACTACCCAGCGCCACTTGCCGGCCCGCCGCGTTCTGCATGCTGGTACTCATGAACGCGAGAATGCCGCTGCCGATGTTGGCACCGATCACCAGACCGATCGCCACCGGCAGGCTGATCACCGCTGCCCCGGCCAGTGTGGCAGTGAGCAGCACGGCGGCGAGGCTGGAATAGGAAATCATCGCGAACAGCGCGCCGACCAAGGCGTCGAGAAGGATATCGCCGGTCAGTGAGGCGAAAATCACCTTCACCCCTTGCGCATGGGTGATCGGCGCAGCGGCCTCGACGATCAATTGCAGCGCGAGAATGATCAACCCCAAGCCGATGGATACGCGACCCATCTGCCCGAGCCGCGTCTGTTTGCGCGACAGGAAGAAAATCACCCCGACAAAAATCAGCAGCGGCGACAGCCACGACAGATCGAAGGTCAGCACCCGCGCCATCAACGCCGTACCGACGTCGGCGCCGAGCATGGTCGCCAGCGCCGGGGTCAGCGCCATCAGGCCTTGGCCGACGAAAGAGGTGACGAGCATGGCGGTGGCGTTGCTGCTCTGCACCATCGCGGTCACGACGATGCCGGCGACAAAGGCCAGCCATTTTTTCGACATGTTCTGGCCAATCACATGGCGCAACTGGGTGCCGTACACCCGCAGGATGCCGGTTCGAACGATGTGCGTGCCCCAGATCAGCAGGGCGACGGCGGAAAGCAGATTGAGCAGGGTGAGCATGCAGACCCCCTGTAATAGCAGCGCTCCAGAGGAGCAAATTGACAGTGCCGCGCGTTTCTACGTTCTGATACTTAAGCTGTAGTTGGCTAACGGTCTGCGCGCCAGCATTGCACAGCTAAAGTGCAGATTGAAACAAAAGTGTCATGAAAAGGCGTTCATTCTCGTTCGCCACAAACAAGGCAAAACCCTGTGGGAGCTGGCTTGCCAGCGATGGCGTCGGCACAGCAAACATTGATGTCGCCTGACACCCCGTTATCGCTGGCAAGCCAGCTCCCACAGGTTCTTCTGTCTGCGTGAACTACGGTTTTTCAATCATCAAACACAAAAATCACAAACAACAAAAAACCTGTGGGAGCCTGGCTTGCCAGCGATGGCGATCGTTCAGCCAACATTTCTGTCGACTGACACACCGCTATCGCTGGCAAGCCAGCTCCCACAGGTTTTGTACTGGCTTGGAAATCCGGGTTACTGCCCCGGAATGTCCTTGCGCAGTTTCACCGGATCTTGCTGTTGTTTCTTCTTGGCCATCGCGCCGCGCAGTTTGATGTTGATCGCTTCCACCGCCAGCGAGAACGCCATGGCGAAGTAGACGTAGCCTTTTGGCACATGCACATCGAACGATTCAGCAATCAGTACGGTACCGACTACCAGCAGGAACGACAGCGCCAGCATCTTCAGCGACGGGTGCTTGTCGATGAAATCGCTGATAGTCCCGGCCGCCAGCATCATCACCAGTACCGCAACGATGATCGCTGCAACCATGACTGGAACGTGCGAGACCATGCCGACAGCGGTGATCACCGAATCCAGCGAGAAGACGATGTCGATGATCGCGATCTGGATGATGGTGTAGAGGAAGTTGCCACCCTTGCCGCTTGGCGTGTCGTCGCTTTCGTCTTCGCCTTCCAGCGCGTGGTACATCTCTTGCGAGCTCTTCCACAGCAGGAACAGACCACCGAAGAACAGGATCAGGTCGCGGCCGGAAATGCCTTGGCCGAACACCACAAACAGGTCGGCTGTCAGGCGCATGACCCAGGTGATCGACAGCAGCAACAGGATCCGCGTGATCATGGCCAGCGCCAGACCGAAGATCCGGGTGCGCTGCTGCATGTGTTTGGGCATGCGGCTGACCAGGATCGAAATCATGATGATGTTATCGATACCGAGGACGATTTCCAGGGCGGTCAGGGTAAAGAAGGCAACCCAGATTTCAGGGTTGGTCAGCCATTCCATGTGTATTCCTTTGAGCGATTGTTAAACCACAAAGAGTCCGGGCTTCAAACAGCGAAGCCGGGACTCTGTGCGGTGAGTCTTGGGCTTATAGAGTGCTGAAGAGCGGAAAAGTCCCCAACAGCAGTGCAGCAATCAGGATGCAGATACACACCAGGATCGCCCATTTCAGGGTGAAACGCTGGTGATCACCGAAATCAATCCCGGCCAGCGCCACCAACAGATAAGTCGATGGCACCAACGGGCTCAGCAAGTGGACGGGCTGACCGACGATCGAGGCACGGGCCATTTCCACCGCAGTAATCCCGTAGTGGCTGGCAGCCTCGGTCAGCACTGGCAACACACCATAGTAGAACGCATCGTTGGACATGAAGAAGGTGAACGGCATGCTCACCAGCGCCGTGATTACCGCCAGGTACGGGCCGAGGAAATCAGGGATCACTGCCAACAGGCTCTTCGACATCGCATCGACCATGCCGGTGCCGGTCAGGATACCGGTGAAGATGCCGGCCGCAAAGATCAGCCCGACCACTGCCAGCACACTACCGGCGTGCGCCGCGACGCGATCCTTCTGCTGTTGCAGGCAAGGGTAGTTGACGATCATGGCAATACTGAATGCAACCATGAACAACACCGGCAGCGGCAACAGGCCGGCGATCAGCGTGCACATCAGGCCGAAGGTCAGGGCGCCGTTGAACCAGATCAGCTTCGGACGACGGGCGTCGGGGAACTGCGAAACGCTGATTTCGCTGTGATCGATCTCGTCGCCGATCAGGTGCAACTCACCCAGACGCGCACGTTCGCGTTTGCCATAGAAGTAGGCGATGACCAGGATCGCCAGCACACCGGCCGCCATGGCCGGGATCATCGGCACAAAAATGTCCGAAGGATCGACATGCAGCGCACTCGCCGCACGCGCGGTCGGGCCGCCCCATGGGGTCATGTTCATCACGCCACCGGCAAGGATGATCAAGCCAGCCATGATCCGCGGGCTCATGCCAATGCGGCTGTACAGCGGCAGCATGGCGGCCACGCAGATCATGTAAGTGGTCGCGCCGTCACCATCAAGGGAAACGACGAGCGCCAGTACGGCGGTGCCGACCGAAACTTTCAACGGGTCGCCCTTGACCAGTTTGAGGATCTTGCGCACGGCCGGGTCGAACAGGCCGGAGTCGATCATCAGGGCGAAATAGAGAATGGCGAACATCAGCATCACGCCAGTCGGCGCAAGCTTGGTGATGCCTTCGAGCATCATCGGACCGATCTTCGGCGCGAAACCACCGAACAGTGCAAACAGGATCGGGATGATGATCAGAGCGATCAGCGCGGACAGGCGCTTGGTCATGATCAGGAACATGAACGTGATGACCATGGCGAAGCCAAGGAAAGTCAGCATGGGATTACTCCAGGCGTAGCGCGGCTAGTTAAATGAGCGGATCGGGCGGGATCAGCGCAAAACGGGAAGCACGAGACGTACGGGCGGAGTGGCAACGAAAAGACACGGGAAGAGGCGGGCTACAGAGGACATCAGAATCACCATTGTTGTTGTTAATTGGGCCGGGCGAGCGAGGTATCACACGCGTTGGCCAACCGGTCTGTTGCCGGAAGTGAGGGCGATCCTAATCGGGGAAGCTTTCAGCTACCTTTCGCCGGTGAAAGCTTTGAATGAACGGTCAACCGATCGTCGGATGCGATTAGCGTCGTTTGGCGAACGAGCAGCCAAAAGGTGAGCGCGAAGAAACGCGTTGGGCGTATCAACAACCTGATCAAAAAATAGACAGATCCAGCGTCCGCACCGCCCCCATCCAGATCGCATGATCGGTGTGATCGAGCAAGTCATCGCCGGTGTCCGGGTGCAGAAACACCACCAGGCCTTTGCGATTGAGCGCCAGCCAAGGCAGCACCTCGCCGAGCAGCTCGGGGCCGAAGGCCAACTGGCAGCTCCAGTCCGGGTGCGGGCCGACCGGTCGTTCGTGAACGCGGCCCATCTTCAATGGAAACAACTGCGCGGCCCGCTCGCACATTGCCCGAGCCTGTTCAATCGTACTGGCGTCGAAATAGACGTGGGCGTGGTAGCCCTTGATCGCTTGCATTGCAAACCCTCTGAATCGGTTCGAACCCTCGACGTAGCCCGTATGTCACACGTCATACAAGGGATAACAAAAGGGATCAGCCATGAAAAATGCCGAAACCCCGGTAGTAAAAGTGGTGCTCTATGGTGCCATGAGTAGCCTGGGCGCTGCGTTGATGGCTGAACTGCTGCGCCGACAGCACGAAGTCATCGCCATTCTCGACGACCTGACCGCGCTCGCGCCGCGTCCAGGATTGCGCACCAAAAGCGGTGATCTGTTCGATTCCGAGCGGGTCAATCAAAGCGTCGCCGGCAGTTCGGCGGTGATCTGCTTGCTCGATGCGCCGGGGCTGCCGTTCAGCAGCGACCATATTGAACGCTCGGTGGTGCTTGGCCCGGTCGAACAGGTTTTAGCGGTGGATGCACTGGTCGACGGACTGCAAGCGGCCAATGTCTCGCGGTTGTTTCTGGTGGGGGAGTTTGCCGTACTCGACGAGCCGGAGCTGGATGAACGCTTACAACGTCACGCTGCCGAAGAAATTCGTGAAGCGGTGCAAAGCAGTCCATTGCACTGGACGCTGGTCAATGCGCCGCACGGCGTGGCTGGGCTGACCATAGAGCATTTCAGTCAGATCGGCGGCAATCTGGAGCCGGGTCTGGCAGAACCGCTGGAACGCTTGAATCGCGTGGCAGTGGGAATTGCCGATGAGCTGCGACTGAATCTGCATGTCGGCCAGCACGTAAATTTTGTCGCAACTTCAAATCCATAAAATCCACCTGTAGGAGCTGCCGCAGGCTGCAATCCTTTGATCTTCAATTAGCAATCGACGGCAACTGCAACCCGACCAAAGATTCGGCACTGCGCGCCTGCTCCTCCATCAACCAATCGACAAACTGCTGAATCAACACGCCACGCCGTTTGCGCTGCGGCAACACCACGTAATAGCCAAGGCGCGACAGGGTGGTCTCGGCAATTGGTCGACACAGCAAACCCTGACTGAGCAAGTTATCCACAAGGTGACGCCAGCCAATCGCCACGCCTTGCCCGCCGATCGCCGCTTGAATCAGCAGTGTGTAATTGTCGAAACGCAATTGCCCCGGCGCCGGCGGGGTAGTGATGCCGAGTTCGCGGAACAGCCCGCTCCAGTCAAACCAATTGCTGCTGTTTTCCCCCCGCAGATGCAGCAACGGAAATTCCAGCAATGCCTGCGCGGTCAAGGGCAGGGCACGATCCTTGAGCAATAGCGGACTGCACACCGGAAACACTTCTTCGCTGAACAGCCAATGGCTTTCACCCTGTTTGAAACGCCCATCGCCAAACAGGATCGCCACGTCGATATCGGTGCGCAGCATGTTGTGGTTGCGCTCGCTGGTGACCAGGCTGACGTCGACGTGCGGATTGGCTTCGTGGAAGCGATGCAGACGCGGCATCAACCAATACGCAGCGAACGCAAAATCGGTGGCGACTTGCAGCACCTCATGTTGCTGCTGTGCGCTGATCGCACTCAAACCGGCGTCGATATTCTGCAAACCGAGGCTAACTTGCTCAAACAGAATAGTGCCGACTTCGGTGAGTTCAATGCCACGGTAGATTCGATCGAACAACCGTGAGCCAAGCTGTTCTTCAAGCCGTTTGATCTGTTGGCTGATCGCTGGTTGCGTGGTCCCGAGCTCCACCGCGGCGGCGGTAAAACTGCGATGCCGGGCAGCGGCCTCAAAGGCGCGCAACAGGTCGAGCGACAGATCACCAAGGGCTTCATACATAAGCTGTGCTTATCCTAGTCATTGCCCGGCGCGGGCTTTACCCGACAAAGCATGGACTCCATGCTCGATCGCAGCAATGTCGCATAAATATTTACTATGGAATGCCGCGATCACATGAAGCGCAAGAATATTCTTTTCATCATGGCCGATCAGATGGCCGCGCCAATGTTGCCGATCTACGGGCCTTCGCCGATCAAACTGCCCAATCTTTCGCGCCTCGCCGACCAAGGCGTGGTGTTCGATGCCGCTTACTGCAACAGCCCGTTATGCGCGCCGTCGCGCTTCACCTTGGTCAGCGGACAGTTGCCAAGCAAGATCGGCGCGTACGACAACGCTGCCGATTTCCCCGCCGATGTGCCGACTTACGCCCACTACCTGCGTCGCCTCGGCTACCGCACAGCACTGTCGGGCAAGATGCATTTTTGCGGCCCGGATCAGTTGCACGGTTATGAAGAACGCCTGACCAGCGATATCTATCCCGCCGACTACGGTTGGTCGGTGAATTGGGACGAGCCGGACGTGCGGCCGACCTGGTATCACAACATGTCTTCGGTGCTGCAAGCCGGGCCGTGCGTGCGCACTAATCAGCTCGATTTCGATGAAGAGGTGGTGTTCAAGGCGCAGCAATATCTGTTCGATCACATTCGCGAAGATGGCGATCAGCCGTTCTGTCTGACCGTGTCGATGACACACCCACACGATCCGTACACGATTCCCAAGGCATTCTGGGATTTGTACGACGATGCCGATATCCCGTTGCCTGCAACACCGGACCAGCACGAACTCGATCCGCACTCGCAACGGCTGCTCAAGGTTTATGACCTGTGGGATAAACCTCTGCCTGTGGATAAAATTCGCGACGCGCGCCGTGCGTACTTCGGCGCTTGCAGCTATATCGATGCCAACGTCGGCAAACTCCTGCAAACCCTTGAGGAAACCGGGCTGATCGATGACACCATCATCGTCTTCTCGGGCGACCATGGCGACATGCTTGGCGAGAAAGGCCTCTGGTACAAAATGCACTGGTACGAGATGGCGGCGCGAGTCCCCCTGTTGATAAGTGCGCCAGGTCAGTTTGGCGCTGGCCGGATCAGCGCTGCGGTGTCCACCGCAGACCTGTTGCCAACCTTCGTCGAACTGGCTGGCGGCACGCTGGAGCCGGGTCTGCCGCTGGACGGGCGGTCGCTGGTGCCGCACCTGCAAGGGCAGGGCGGTCATGACGAAGTATTCGGCGAGTACATGGCCGAAGGCACGATCAGCCCGCTGATGATGATCCGCCGTGGTGCCTACAAATTTATCTACAGCGAAAGCGACCCTTGCCTACTCTTTGACGTAGACAACGATCCGCGTGAAATAGAAGAACTCAGCCAATCGCCACTGCATCGCCAGCTTTTCGACGATTTTCTTGTCGAGGCGCGCGCCAAGTGGGATATCCCGGCAATCCACCGGGACGTTCTCGCCAGTCAGCGCCGCCGCCGTTTCGTCGCCGATGCGTTAACCATCGGCAAGCTGAAGAGCTGGGATCACCAGCCATTGGTGGACGCCAGTCAGCAGTACATGCGCAACCACATCGACCTCGATGACCTGGAGCGCAAAGCCCGTTATCCACAACCCTGCCAAAACCAATAATGTGAAGGGGAAGTCCATGCGCAAGTTATCCACAGCAGTGACGTTTGGCCTGATAGCGCTGAGCAGTGCCTCGGCATTTGCCGAGCAAAGCTGCAGCACGGTAAAGATGGCCGACCCCGGCTGGAGCGACATCGCCGCAACCAACGCCATTACCGGGTTTCTGCTGGATGGCATGGGCTACAAGGCCAAGGTCGACACCCTCGCGGTGCCGATCACCTTCGGCGGTTTGAAGGATGGCCAGGTGGATGTCTTCCTCGGCAACTGGATGCCGGCGCAGCAGGGCTTCTACGATAAGTTCGTGGCTACCGGCGATGTCACGCAACTGGCGAAGAACCTCGACGGCACCGAGTTCACCCTGGCCGTGCCGGACTACGTGTGGGATGCCGGTGTGCATGACTTTGCCGACCTGAACAAGTTTGCCGACAAGTTCGACAAGAAGATCTACGGCATCGGCTCGGGCGCCCCGGCGAATATCTCGCTGCAGGAGATCATCAAGAAGAATGACTTCGACATGGGCCAGTGGAAACTGATCGAGTCCAGCGAACAGGCGATGCTCGCCGAAGTGTCGCGGGCGGTGAAAAAACAGAAATTCGTCACCTTCCTCGGCTGGACCCCGCACCCGATGAACGTGCAGTTGAAAATGCGCTATCTGAAGGGCGGCGAGAAATACTTTGGCGACACCGGCAGCGTGTTCACCCTGACGCGCAAGGGTTATGCGGAGGCCTGTCCGAATGTGGGTAAATTGCTGACCAATCTTGCGTTCACTCAGGAAATGGAGAACAGCATCATGGCCGAGGTGGTGAACAAGAAGATCACCAATGCCGAAGCGGCGAAGGCTTGGATCAAGGCTAATCCGGCGGTGTTGGACAAGTGGCTGGATGGGGTGAAGACGGTGGATGGCAAGGATGCGTTGGCGGCGGTTAAAGCCAAGCTCTGATCGTGGGGTTGCCGAAATTGTGCTCGGCTTGAGATTTTTGCCCCCTCACCCCAACCCTCTCCCCCAGAGTGGCGAGGGGGAAGGGAGCTGATCTGTGGTTTATTCAGAATTTGATTTCGACGCGGATTTTTCACGTCGGCGTAACTCGATCAAACACCTCGGTCAGTCCCCTCCCCCTTTGGGAGAGGGCTAGGGTGAGGGGCTTTCTCAACTGACACCCTGTTACCCTTGAACAAAACCCCAAACCGCGAGGACCCATGGCCTTCCCCAGTCGCCGCTCACTGTTTCCCTTCCTCACCTGGCTACCCCGGCAAACCCGCGCCAGCGTCGGACGGGATCTGATCGTCGGCCTCAGCGGTGCGATTCTCGCGTTACCTCAGTCGATTGCCTACGCGCTGATCGCCGGTCTCCCACCTGAATACGGCCTCTACGCCGCGATCATCCCGGTGCTGATCGCCTGTCTGTGGGGTTCGTCGTGGCATTTGATCTGCGGCCCGACCGCGGCGATTTCGATCGTGCTTTACGCCAGCGTCAGTCCACTGGCTGTGCCGGCATCCCAGGACTACGTCACCCTGATCCTGTTGCTGACCTTCCTCGCCGGGGTATTTCAATGGTTGCTTGGCTTGCTCCGGTTTGGCGCGCTGGTGAACTTCGTCTCGCATTCGGTGGTGCTCGGTTTCACCCTTGGCGCGGCGGTGGTGATTGCCATTGGGCAATTGCCAAACCTGCTGGGGCTGGATTTGCCAGCCAAAGCCACGGCGCTAGACAGTTTGATGGATCTGCTGCAACACCTCCGAGCTGTGGATAACCCATCGTTGCTGCTCGGAGTAGCCACGGTGGCAGTCGGCGTTGTGCTGAAACAATGGCTGCCGCGCTGGCCGACGTTGTTGATCACGTTAGTGCTGGCCAGTCTGCTGGTGTGGCTGTGGCCGGCGATGTTCGGCCACGTGCATCTGGTCAGCGCATTTGTCGGGCGTTTGCCGCCGTTCAGCGGGTTGCCGCTGGATCTGGATTTGATCCTGCGCCTGCTACCCAGCGCAGTGGCGGTGGGCATGCTGGGGCTGGTCACCAGCCTGTCGATTGCCCGCTCGATATCCGCACGTTCGCAGCAGTTGCTCGATGCCAATCAGGAAGTTCGCGCGCAAGGCCTTTCGAACATTGTCGGGGCATTCTTCTCCGGATCGCTGTCGGCGGGTTCGTTTACCCGCTCGGGCCTCAGTTATGAGGCCGGCGCCTGCTCACCGCTGGCGGGCGTGTTTTCGGCGATCTGGGTGGCGCTGTTTGCGATCTTTGGTGCCGGGCTGATCGCGCACATCCCGATTCCGGCCATGGCCGGCAGCATTTTGCTGATCGCCTGGGGGTTGGTGGATCATCGCGGGATTCGATCGTTACTGCGGGTCAGCCGCGCCGAATTCGTGGTGATGGCGCTGACCTGCCTGGCCACTCTGCTGCTGGAGTTGCAGACCGCGATCTACGCCGGCGTGCTGGCATCGCTGTTCTTCTACCTCAAGCGCACTTCACAGCCGCGGGTGCAGCACTGGCGTGATGGTGAAGACGATGTGCTGCGGGTCGGCGGCTCGATCTTCTTCGGCGCCAGCCATTATCTGCAAGTGCGTTTGCAGCGCATGCACGGCGCGCGGGTGGTGATTGAGGCGCAGCAGATCAACTTCATCGACTATTCGGGGGTGGAGATGTTGCATCAGGAAGCGCGGCGCCTGTTGAGTCAGGGTCGCAGCCTGACGTTGCGCGGTGCGCGGCCGCAGGTGGTGGAGGAACTGCGCAAGCTGGAAGGGCCAGAGAAGTGCCCGATCCGGTTTGAGGATTGATCTGATATCAGTGTCGACTTCCATCGCTGGCAAGCCAGCTCCCACAGGGATTCAGGTGATCCTTGTGGGAGCTGGCTTGCCAGCGATGCCTTTAACGAGCCAACTGGCGGCGCAGTTCTGTGAGCACTGGCGCCGTGTCCGGCCGCACGCCGCGCCAAAGGAAGAAGGCTTCCGCCGCTTGTTCGGCCAACATCCCCAAACCATCCATCGACACCGCCGCGCCGTGCTCACTGGCCCAACGGCAGAACGCCGTCGGTTCTTTGCCGTACATCATGTCGTAGCACAACGTCTTGCCCGGTTCGATCAGGCTCGGCGCAATCGGCGGTACATCGCCGGTGAGGCTGGCGGACGTGGCGTTGATGATCACATCCACCGGCTCGCGCAGCCAATCAAAGCCGCTGGCCGACACCGGCCCCAGATCGCAGAACAATTCCGCCAGCAACTCGGCCTTGTCTACCGTACGGTTGGCGATGATCACCGACGCGGGTTTCTCCGCCAGCAACGGCTCAAGCGCTCCACGCACGGCGCCACCGGCACCGAGCAGCAAGATGCGTTTGCCGGTCAGGCTGAACCCGGCGTTTACCGTCAGATCCCGCACCAGTCCGGCGCCGTCGGTGTTGTCGCCGAGCAGCGAACCGTCGGCCAGTTTGCTCAAGGTGTTCACCGCACCGGCCCGTTGCGCACGGGCCGTCAGGCTATTGGCTAGCCGATAAGCGTCTTCCTTGAACGGCACAGTGACATTGGCGCCGCGACCTTCGCGGAAAAACGCCGTAGCACAGGCGGAAAAATCGTCGAGCGGCGCCAGCAACGTGGCGTAGTCGAGGCTCTCGCCGGTCTGCTCGGCGAACAGCTTGTGGATCATCGGCGATTTGCTGTGGCCGATCGGGTTACCGAAAACGACGTAACGATCCATCAGATGTCCTCAGGCTTGGGTCAGCCAGTCGCGGTCTTGCAGGAAGTACTCGGTCAGGCGCGCTTCTTCGCTGCCAGGTTCAGCCTTCCAGTCGTAGCCCCAGCGTACTTGCGGCGGCAGTGACATCAGGATCGACTCGGTACGCCCGCCCGATTGCAGGCCGAACAGCGTGCCACGGTCGTAAACCAGGTTGAACTCGACGTAGCGGCCACGGCGGAATTCCTGGAACTCACGTTGCTGGGCGGTGAACGCATCGTGCTTGCGGCGCTGCACGATCGGCAGATAGGCGTCGATGTAGGCATCACCAATGGCGCGCATGAAGGCGAAACTGGTGTCGAAATCCCACTCGTTCAGGTCATCGAAAAACAAGCCGCCGATGCCGCGCGGTTCGTGGCGATGCTTGATGTGAAAGTAGGTGTCGCACCACGCCTTGTAGCGCGGATAGACGTCGGCGCCGAACGGCGCGCAGGCCTGTTCGGCGACGCGGTGCCAGTGGATGCAGTCTTCTTCGTTGCCGTAATACGGCGTCAGGTCAAAGCCGCCGCCGAACCACCAGACCGGCTCTTCACCTTCTTTCTCGGCGATGAAAAAACGCACGTTGGCGTGAGATGTCGGCACATGTGGGTTGTGCGGATGAATCACCAACGACACACCGAGGGCCTCAAAACCGCGACCGGCCAATTCCGGGCGATGGGCACTGGCCGACGGTGGCAGACCACTGCCGAAGACGTGGGAAAAGTTGACGCCACCCTTTTCGATCAGCGTGCCGTTTTCAATCACGCGAGTGCGACCGCCACCACCGGCCGGCCGGGTCCAGGCGTCTTCGACGAAGCGCGTGCCGCCATCCTCGGTTTCGAGTGCGGCGCAGATGCGGTCTTGCAGGTCGAGCAGATAGGCCTTTACGGCGTCGGTGCGGGTCGTCATGGCTTCACCTTGAATCGGGGCATCACTACGCGGCAACCCGCAGGCGGGGGTCGGCGCAAATGGGCGCGTAGCATAACACCGCAGGCCAACGCGCCGCAGTTGACGAAGATCATGCATAAGCGTTGGATAGGGACCTCACAAAAGACCCAAGGAGAGCAGGCAGATGGCAAAGCGTATCCAGTTCCGCGCCCACGGCGGTCCCGAAGTACTCGAGTTTGTTGATTACGAACCCGCCGCGCCCGGCCCTGATCAGGTGCGCGTAGCCAACAAGGCTATCGGCCTGAATTTCATCGACACCTATTTCCGCAGCGGCCTCTACGCACCGCCAGCCTTGCCGTCCGGCCTGGGCGCGGAAGGTGCAGGCATTGTTGAGGCAGTGGGCAGCGAGGTGACCCGGTTCAAGGTCGGTGACCGCGTCGCGTACGGCAGCGGCCCGCTGGGCGCCTACAGCGAATTGCACGTTCTGCCTGAAGCCAATCTGGTGCATCTGCCGGACGAAATCAGCTTCGAGACGGCTGCCGGGGTGATGCTAAAGGGTCTGACCGTGCAGTACCTGCTGCGCCAGACTTATGAACTCAAGGGTGGCGAAACCATTCTGTTCCACGCCGCTGCAGGGGGCGTCGGTTCGCTGGCCTGCCAATGGGCCAAGGCACTGGGCGTGAAGCTGATTGGCACCGTCAGTTCCAAGGAGAAAGCCGAACTGGCGAAAGCCAACGGTGCCTGGGCAACCATCGACTACAGCCACGAAAACGTTGCCGAACGCGTGCTGGAATTGACCGACGGCAAAAAAGTCCCGGTGGTCTATGACGGCGTCGGCAAGGACACCTGGCTGACTTCGCTGGACAGCGTGTCGCCCCGTGGCTTGGTGGTGAGCTTCGGCAATGCTTCCGGCGCAGTCGACGGGGTGAATCTGGGGATCCTTTCCGCCAAGGGCTCGCTCTACGTCACCCGGCCTACATTGGCGACCTATGCCAACAATGCGCAGAACCTGCAGCGCATGGCCGATGAACTGTTCGAGATGATCATCAGCGGCAAGCTCAAGGTCGATATCAGCCAGCGCTATCCATTGGCTGAAGCGGCGAAGGCGCAGACCGAGTTGTCAGCTCGGCGCACCACCGGTTCGACCATCCTGCTGCCCTGAAAACACGCTACCCCGGTGAGTCCGGGGTAGCCTACAACTCAATAAAAAACGGTGTCTTGCCCGCAGGAGTTGTTTCGAAACAGTTGCGGGCCATACGCCGCACCTGCAACCCCGACACGCCAGGCAACCTGAGCAATGCGCTTGCCTGCGCCTCATTGTGTAACGCCTGTTCAATGGCGGCTTCTGCGCCGGACGGCAGTTTGTCCTGAGCAATGACCAGACACATGCGCACACCGTTGGCCTGTCGATTGATCTGTACCTGAATGTCGGTCGAACCCAGCTCCGGCAACGCCTGTGCGAGTACGCTCATCACCTGTCGCTGCGTGATGATCGCGCCACCCAGCTTGATCGATGTCTCCACCCGCCCCTCAAGTTGCACCACAGGCAAGGCGCTGCCACAGGCGCAATTCGCCGCACTGCGCAGGATTCGCCCACGATCACCAATTCGGTAACGCAACAGCGGCACATGGTCGGGCAGCAAAGCTGTCAGCAGGAACTCACCGCTTTCGCCCGCGGCTACTGCTTGCAAGGTGAGCGGGTCCACCACTTCGACGAACATCGCATCGGCGTGCAGATGATAGAAACCGTGCTCAAGGTGCGCGCATTGATAGCCGATGGGCCCGGTTTCCGTCGAGCTGTAGCCCAGCGACCGGAGCCTTATCGCCGGCCAGCCCCGGCCAAGCTGTTCGCGCAATTGAGGACCGCAGGGTTCCCCGATGTAGTAAAGCCATCTCAGGCTGACCAACTGCTGTGCGTCGATTTCATCGTGGTTGAACAGCGCCGCGGCGAATGAAGGCGTGCAAATCAGTGCATCGGCCGCTTGCGACTGAATCAGCCCGGCAATTCGCTTAACTCCCATCAATGAACCGGCGGGCAGCAGACGCGCGCCGATATGCTGGACGATCGCCGCTGCGTACTGGAAAGCGCCCTGCATTTCACCCGCGGTCAGGCAATTGATGACCACGCTTGGGCGTTCGTCCGCCTCGCCAAACATCCGCGCCCCCAGCGGCACGATGTCGGCGTTGAACGCCCAGGAATGGGTGATGTGTTTGCGGCTGCCGGTGCTGCCGCCCGACGTCAGGGTCAGGCCGCCACCCGGCGCACGGTGCGACGCTTCGCCAAGCGCGGAAAACAGCACACCGCCATGCTCGTCCTCCACGGCCTGAATCGGCAGGCGCTGCAAATCCTTCAGACTGTGCACCTGCAGGATCTGCGGACACAGCGCACAGAACCACGGCAGTGACTGCGCATGGGCCAATTTGTGCGCAAAGGCCTGGTTGGCAGCGAGCACGGGATCATCGCTCATCGTCACGACCACCCTGGCGAATGCCCAATTCATCGAAACCGCCACGGACGGCATTGGCCAGGCTCTCCAATTGGGCCTGGGTGTGATTCGCGCTGACGGCCAGACGCAGAATCGCTTCGCCTTTGGCCACCACTGGAAACACGGCGGAGGTAACAGCGATGGCCTTTCGACGCAGGTGCAACGCCAGACTGATCGCATCACGCTCGGCGCCAACGCGGACGAAACGAATGGGCGAGGCGACTTCATGGTTGCCCAGCACCGGCCCGAGCAGGTCGTCGATCAGGGCAACATTTCGCCACAGAGCCGCCTGCAACTGCCCCAGCTCCGGCGAAAGGTGGATGTCCGCAGACGCTACCGCCGCACCGACGCCACCCATCGACAATGGACCGCCGAAGGTATAGGTCGACGCATGGCGGCGGATCATTTCAGCGTCGGCTTCGGTAAAGACAGTGATCGCTCCGCCCGTGGCACCAAATGCCTTGGACAGCGAGGACAGAAGGATCAGACGATCGCGCCGTCGCTCATCGGCGGCGACCAGCGCATAACCTCCGCCTGTTACACCGTGAATCGAGGTGCCGTGGGCGTCATCGGCATACAGATAACCTTCAAAGCGCTCCGCCAGTTGCAACAGACGATTGACCGGATACAACCCCCGCATCGAGCCAATGCTGTCCGTAAGGATGATGGGTGTATGGCCAGCGGCTACCGCTGTGGAGCAAGCCTGTTCGACTTGCTCCACGTCATTGCAGTCGCATCGCTGTACAGGGCCGAACTGCCACAGAATCCCTTGTAGCACCTGCATCGAGGCATGGGCCGCCCGGTCAACAATCCAGCCCGGGCCTCGACGCAACGGATAGGACGGTAACTCGCCGGAGCCCAGTAACGGCAGGCAGCCCAGATGCGCACTGCCCACCGAGTTGAAGGTCACCGTGTAGCCCTGGAATATCTGGTGCAATTGCTCGTCGAGTTCGCGCATCGGCGGTAGCAGCGCACGGGTTCGTGCGGCGGCGAATTGCACGCCGAAGGATTTCACGGAGCTCACCGCGCTTTCAATCAGACGCGGGTCGCACTCCAGTCCCAGGTAAGAACATGAGAGAAACTCGGTCAGCCGCTCCCCGCTGCTCAACTCGATGGTCTTGCCCTCACGGCTGACCAGTTTCAGGCCATTTAGCCCGGCATCAAACAACTGCTGCTGATCGTCACGGGCCTGACGCACACGGTTTTTTACCCAGTTGACGGTTGGGTGCTGATTGTTCATCGGGATACCTGCAAAGGTGTCGTCTGGCGGTAGACCTGCACGCGCCAGAGCTGGGTTTTCTCTCGTGCGATCGCATCCTGGTACTGGCCAGTGATATCGCAGAAGCCTGCACAATCGGGTTCGACGATGTGCAAATGGCCGCGCATGACCAGCAACGCCTCATCGGCAAGGCACGGACGCAATTGCTGCAAGACACTCGCTCCAGCGGCTTGGGGCATGAAGGAAGGGACGTCCGAGAGCGATACGAAATCGACATCCGTGTGTTTGGCGGCGCAGTTGATAATGTCGGCCTGCACGATGCGCAACTCACATTGCTCAATGGCCTCTCGGGCACTCTTGAAGATTCGCGGATCGCACTCCAGCGGGAACCCTTGCGGATAGCGCAGCTCACCAAAAAACAGCATTTGCAGAAAGAAGCTCTCGCGCACGATCTGCGTGGTGAACAAGGTGTGGAAAATGTCCAGATACGCTGCGCGGGAGCTGATACCCAGGTTGTTGGGTGGAAACGATCCCTTGTACAACAACGAATTGAGCACTGCTGCGTTGCCCAGCAGCGAGATCACAGCCCGCCAGCGCCTGAGGGGAAAACGGGTGCGGTAATAATCGGTTTGCTCGCCGAGATCGCTGCACTGAAAAATCTCTCTACCTGCCTCGCCGGTAAACAATCGGTTGACCTTCGCCAACCGCTGCAAAGCCTGTTCAAAGGCCCCCATATAGATCGGTGCCTGCCAATGACGTGCCTGGAAAAGCTCCGCCAGCCAGTGGCGATCGACACGCGGCAGATCCAGTTGCTCAAGTATGGATTGGCGTCGCGACGGCAAAACCCCTGGGTGGTAACCCATGAAGTCCATAAACGATGTGTAGTCGGTCTGTTCCAGCAGAGCAAAGCGCAGTCGCGTGAACGCCAGTTGCGGCGCACTGATATCGACGCAAGTCATGCGTGCGGGGTTGCGGGCCAGCAACGGCAGCAGCCGCCCGCCACTTCCCGCGACGCCGACCACGTGCCTGGCCCGCTGGGGCAAGATGGCGTATTCCAGTGCGGTGTCTTCATCCCCCAGCGCATAGTTCAGTCGCTCGAAATAGTCAGCCATGCCTGCCCCCGTGCGTCATTCGGGAAAATCGCCGTAAAGGACTCATGAGTTATCCAGTGCGTGCAGGAAGTCATAGCGCGGCGCGAGGCCGTTTTGCCAGGCCTCATACTGTTCATAGACGGCTTCAAGCATATTGCCGGTCAGGCGCAAACTGGTTTCCATCACGGTAGCAACGGCGTCCCAATCGGATTGATCTTTGCAAGTTCGCTGCAGGATGAGTTTGATCTCGTTGAAGTGTTCGATATCAATATCGGAGTGAGCAATAAAGAATGTCAGCTGAGCCGATTTTAACGACAATGTTTCACTCAAGCTATTAATAATCGGATTAATAAATTGATAGGCGTTCTCTGCCCAATAACTGTACCCCAGCCGTTGCAGCGGATTACCGGTAAAAGATATCCAGTATAAATAGGCGATTAACACTTCGGTTGCCGGAAGTGCCGTCGGTATATCGAAGACTTCATTCTTGAGGCCCAGACTCATGACGTCATGCAGTGCCATCTTTTCATGGCCAACTTCTTGCGCCGCATGCTCAAAACAAAACTTTGCATACACCGGATTATCAGCATGTCGCACACCCACCAAACCCTGGTTTCGCGCATTGTGTGCGGTGTAGTGAAACGTCTCGATCATGTAAATCGCATACAAGGCCTTCGAAACGCTGCCGCCGCGGATGGCTTTTACCAAGCGCGAGTTATCGAGAATATCGGCCCATAACTGTTCGATTCGTTCGTCCAGCAGGATCAACTGTTGTTCAAAACTGGCGTGCGCGGTCATCGTGATGCTCCGGTGGATTCAGGGCTGTGTGGGCGGGTTGCTGAACGGCTGCGAGGATCTGCGGCCATTGCGCCGAGAGCAGCCAATAATCAGCACGTGCGCGTTGTTCGATATGCAGGGAGTCGGTGGTGATCGATGTCAGACCGAAGCGCTGGAACAGTCGTCGTTGGGGTGATCGGCACAGGGCGATGACGCCCTCATAACCGCGCTTGATCGCCCACTCGGTGGCCGATGCCAGCAGGCAGTTGACCGACACCGGCAGCTGACCATGGGAGAGGGTGATCAACCGGCTGAACTCGACATGACGCGACAGTGCCTGGGTTGGCGAAAGATGCTGATGCGCCAGTGATGCCCATTCAAAAGGTGAGGGAGTCACCCTCAATACCGCCATCAACCGGTCTTGTTGATAGAGCAGAAAGTGAGTGCTGCGGGCCGTTATCGCCAAGCTGGTTTCCAGCAAACGGGCTCTGGAGGTCAGCATGTAATGTTGCAGTCGCAGCCGAAACTGCCGACCAATAAACCGCTCGAACTCTCGCGTGTCTGATCCGGCTTCAAGAGTAACCACACGACAGTCTTCATGCTGACGTTTTAATGTCGCCTGAAGTGCATGCAGATAATCCGTGAGTTGTAAATCCGTAGTATCCATTCCTTCTCCGCAGACGTTAACTTATCGAAGTTTTCTGAGCGCATTGAAATAATGGATGCTTTTAGAAATATCGCCACTGCGCGATTTCTGATAATGACGTAGGAAAAATTACTGAAACTGAATGTTCGTCGATTAGTCCGACACGGCAAAGACAGATATAAACAAAGAGTTGTTGTACTTTGATGATTACTTGAAGGAAAAATCGCAGGTATAGGTAGTACTTCTCGCCTTGAAAGCCGAGGAGTACTACCTATATCTATATAAGCTCGAAACAGAACGTCAGTCAGGACGAATGACGTTACCGCTGGCCAAGTCACGGATCACGCTGGGGTTCTTGCGCCCACCCAGTTCTCCACCCAGGACCAGATCAATCTGTCCGCGGAAATACTGCTCGACCCTCAAACGCGTGCGCGCCGCCGGACGTCCTTGCGGGTTGGCCGAGGTCGAAATCAGTGGCCCTACCATTGAGCACAAGTCTCGCACCTGCGGGTGATCGCTGACCCGCAGCGCGACGGTGTCATGCACCCCGGTGACCCATTCCGGCAACAAGTTCTGATGCGGTACCAGCCAGGTGTTCGGTCCTGGCCAGGTGCTGGACATGCGGTCGATCCAGTCCTGCGGGAAGTCTTCAAACAGAAAGTCGAACTGGCGAATATTGTCGGCGACCAGAATCAGGCCCTTGTCGACCGAACGATTCTTGATCGCCAGCAGCCGATCCACCGCTTCTTCATTCCACGGATCGCAACCCAGCCCCCAGACAGCTTCGGTTGGATAGGCAATCACCGCCCCGGCGCGAATCTCTCGCGCGGCTTGTTGCACACGCCAACTGTTGACCATGAAAAAACTCTCCACAAACAGGTTTCGCGCAGTTTACCGATCTTCCTTGTAAAACCTAGCTCGTCCTGGCCAGCCAGCGACCGTTTTCACACACCGCACGGCCATCCATTTCCAGTTCAGTAAGGGCCGCCAACACTTTGGGCAAGGCCCAGCCACTGCTATCAGCCAAGCCCTCGCTGGTATGCGGTGCGGCGTGCAGCAGCGTGAGCAGTGGATGAGTCTCTTGGGGAGTGTCCGTAGACATCGGTAAATGCTGCCAGCCGCGCAAGGCTTCAAGAATGTGCTCGATGGTTTCCACCAGCACCGCGCCATCGCGAATCAACTGGTGACAGCCCCGTGCGCCGGGGTGATGAATCGAGCCGGGAATGGCGTAAACCTCTCGTCCCTGTTCCGCCGCCAGCCGCGCGGTGATCAGCGAACCACTGGCGACACTCGCCTCTACCACCAGCACGCCAAGGGACAAACCACTGATGATCCGGTTGCGCCGCGGGAAGTTGCTGGCGCTCGGGCCGGCATCCAGCGGAAACTCCGAAAGCACTGCGCTGCCCGAGGCAATCATCGCGTCGGCCAGCCGCTGATTGCGCTGTGGATAAAAATTTTCCAGGCCGGTGCCCAGCACACCCACGGTTTGCCCGCCAACATCCAGCGCGGCCTGATGCGCGGCGGCATCAATGCCCAGCGCCAGACCACTGGTGATGACAAAACCGGCGCCCGCCAGGCAGCGAGAGAAGGCTGCGGCGGTGTCCATTCCCGGACGCGAAGCACGGCGGCTGCCAACCATCGCCAGTTGCGGTTTTTCAAGAATCAGTGGATCACCCGCGACAAACAACAGCGGCGGTGGATCCGGAATCTGTGCGAGCAGCACCGGATAGTCCGCTTGATCCCACATCAGTAAATGTTGATTGGGCCGCTCTAGCCAGCGCATTGCGTGACTGGCGCCATCGCGCACTTCGGGACATCGCCGCGACTCGGCACACGCCGCCGGCAATCCCAGCGAACGCCAGGCACTGGCCGGGGCGCTGATGGCTTTGGACGCCGAGCCAAAGGCTTCGAGCAATTTTAGGAAGCGCTTCGGACCGATTGTCGGCAAGCGATGCAGGCGCAGGCGCGCTTCCAGTTCCGCAGGGGAAACTGGCGTACAGGCTGACAGCATAATGGATCAATCCTTGATCGTTATAAGCTCCGAACCATTCGGAGCAAGCTGTGGATAACTCTGTTGGTAACTTGTGAAGCACGCTTACGGATTTCGCACCTTGTCGAGCACCGCCAATGAGCGCGAGGCGTTAAGGACGAGGCCGTAGCTGAGTTTGTCGTAGGTGCGGAATACCATCAGCAAGCCGGCGCGTTCGTCGGGGATTTTCAGGGGCTGACCGGTGATCCGGTCGCGCACGGTTTCGCCGGTTTTCATCACCACCAGCACATTGCCTTCAGCCAGGCCGTCACGCTTGCCCTTGTTCAGGGTGACCACGTCCATTGCACCAATCTGGGTGACACCGCGCGGCACGTCGATGATGACGCCGTTGATGTCGCTGGTCGGCGCGCTGGGCATGAAGCTCGAGTTGATCGAGCGCTCTTCGCCGCTGAACAAGCGGTCCCCAAGGCGTACTTCCTGGGTGGTGCGTTGCAGGGCGAGGGTGGCGACATCGCCCTCGGTGGCAACGATTTCGCCACCACCGATGTCATCGGCATTGATCCCGAGAAACTCCTTGGTCTGCGGATCGGTGTAGACCTTGCCCTGTCGGAAGATGCCGTACACCGGCTGATCCGGGTCGAAGTGGCCACGAGCGAAAATACGGTCGCCGGTACCGCTGAGCACCCGTTCGGCATCGCCGGCGACGATGTACGGCGCCTTGTCGAAGTCTTCGGCCTTGTCGACGATGCGATTGCTCAACAGAAAGCTGTCGATGGATTTGAGTGGAATGCTCGGAATCGCCTCGGCCACCGGGCTGGTGCGAATGCGTGGCGAGAGCTTGATGGTGCCGCGCGACTCGCCGCGATTGAGGGTCAGGCGCGGCTGGCCGTTGACGTAACTGAGCGTCAGCGTGTCGCCGGGATAGATCAGGTTGGGGTTCTCGATCTGCGGATTAGCCCGCCACAGTTGTGGCCACTGCCAGGGCTCGCGCAGGTATTTGCCGGAAATGTCCCAGAGGGTGTCCCCCGAAACCACCGTGTATTGCTGTGGAAAACCATCCCTGAGTTGCACTTGCCCGTGCGCCGCGCCAGCCGAAGCCAACAGCAGCAGGGCGAGTAGTGTTTTCCTCATGCAGTGAATCCCTTTATCATGTGCGCTCGCGTGAATCGTCAGAGCCCCCGTGGCTCGCTTGAGCAAAATGCACAAGCTACGCTTCACAACGGTAGCCTGCATCTTCGGACCTGCCAGGCCATCGACCCGACTTTACTCAACACGTGCAGCAATCAGCCTATGGCCATTTTAAACATCCTCGAATTTCCGGACCCGCGTCTGCGTACTATCGCCAAGCCTGTGGCTGTAGTGGACGACGAAGTGCGTCAGTTGGTCGATGACATGTTTGAAACAATGTATGAAGCGCCGGGCATCGGCCTCGCCGCGACCCAGGTCAACGTGCACAAACGTATCGTCGTGATGGACCTTTCCGAAGACCGTACCGAGCCACGGGTGTTCATCAACCCCGAGTTCGAATCGCTGACCGAAGAAATGGATCAGTATCAGGAAGGCTGCCTTTCGGTGCCGGGTTTCTATGAAAACGTCGACCGTCCGCAGAAGGTCAGGATCAAGGCGCTGGACCGCGACGGCAAGCCCTATGAGCTGATCGCCGAAGGCCTGCTCGCGGTGTGCATCCAGCACGAATGCGACCACCTCAATGGCAAATTGTTCGTCGATTACCTGTCCACGCTCAAACGCGACCGGATCAAGAAGAAACTGGAAAAGCTCCATCGCCAGAACGCTTGATGCCCTCCTTCAAAGGCTTGCTGCGGCAAGCCTTTTTCTTTTTATGAAGCTTTGCCATAGAGAGCCATTCAATGACCGAGCCACTGCGCATCGTTTTTGCCGGCACCCCGGAATTCGCCGCCGAGCACCTCAAGGCCCTGCTGAGCAGCCCTTACGAGATCGTTGCGGTCTACACCCAACCGGATCGTCCGGCCGGTCGCGGGCAAAAACTGATGCCGAGCCCGGTTAAACAGCTGGCGCTGGAAAATAATATCCAGGTGTTGCAGCCGCCGACGTTGCGCAACGCTGACGCTCAGGCTGAACTAGCTGCATTGAAGCCGGACTTGATGGTGGTGGTCGCCTACGGCCTGATCCTGCCGCAAGTGGTGCTCGATATTCCGCGTCTGGGCTGCATCAACAGCCACGCATCCTTGCTGCCACGCTGGCGCGGGGCGGCGCCGATCCAGCGCGCCGTCGAAGCGGGCGATGCCGAAAGCGGCGTGACCGTGATGCGCATGGAAGCCGGCCTCGACACCGGTCCGATGTTGCTCAAGGTCGTCACGCCGATCACCGGCGAAGACACCGGCGGCACGCTGCACGACCGTCTCGCCGAGATGGGCCCACCCGCGGTGGTGCAAGCGATTGCCGGTCTGGCTGCTGGCACTCTTGAAGGCGAAGTGCAGAACGACGACCTCGCCACCTACGCGCACAAACTGAACAAGGACGAAGCACGCATCGACTGGAGCCGCCCGGCCGTCGAGCTGGAACGTCTGGTTCGCGCTTTCAATCCGTGGCCGATCACCCACAGCACCCTCAACGGTGAAGCATTGAAAGTGCTCGCGGCGACTGTAGCTCAGGGCAACGGCGCACCGGGTGAAATCCTCAGCGCCAGCAAGGACGGTTTGATCGTCGCGTGCGGCGAGCAAGCGCTGTGCCTGACCCGCCTGCAATTGCCAGGCGGCAAGGCGCTGAACTTCAGCGACCTGTTCAACAGTCGCCGCGAGAAGTTCGCCGTCGGCACCATTCTCGGCGCAGCGGTGGACGCACAATGAATCCGCGTCTGGCCGCCGCCAAGGCACTCGCCGCCGTACTCAGCGGCAAAGCCTCGCTCAACAGCTCTCTGCCGACGCAACTGGACAAGGTCGAGGATCGCGATCGCGGTTTCACTCAGGATCTGGCGTTCGGCACTGCACGCTGGCAGCCACGGCTGTCGGCGCTGGCGGAAAAACTCCTGCAGAAGCCGTTCAAGGCTGCGGATGCCGATGTCGAGGCGCTGCTGCTGGTCGGCCTCTATCAGTTGCTCTACACCCGTGTCCCGGCCCACGCAGCCATCGGTGAAACCGTCGGTTGCGCCGACAAGCTGAAAAAGCCTTGGGCCAAGGGCCTGCTCAATGCCGTACTGCGCAATGCCCAGCGTGAAAGCGAAACGATTTTCGCCGAGCTGGAACGCGATCCCGTGGTACGCACCGCCCACCCACGCTGGCTGCAAAAATCCCTGAAGGCTTTCTGGCCAGAGCAGTGGGAAGCGATCTGCGAAGCGAACAACGCGCATCCGCCAATGATTCTGCGGGTCAACCGTCGCCATCACAGCCGCGACGCCTACCTCGGTCTGCTGACTGAAGCCGGTATCGCCGCAACGCCGTGTGTCTTCAGCGCCGACGGCATCATTCTTGAAGCCGCTGCCGATGTGCGCAGCCTGCCGGGGTTCGCCGAAGGCTGGATCAGCGTGCAAGACGAAGCCGCACAACTGGCTGCCGATCTGCTCGATCTGGCGCCGGGCCAACGCGTGCTCGACGCCTGCTGCGCACCCGGTGGCAAGACTTGCCACATCCTTGAAGCCGAGCCTGCACTGGCCGGCGTGGTGGCGGTGGATCTGGAAGCCAAGCGTCTGGTGCGCGTGCGAGAAAACCTCGAACGCCTCGGCCTCAGCGCCGAGCTGATCGCTGCCGACGGTCGTGATATCGAGAAATGGTGGGATGGCAAACCGTTCCAGCGCATCCTGCTCGACGCACCGTGCTCGGCCACCGGGGTGATCCGCCGTCATCCGGACATCAAACTGACCCGTCAGCCCGACGACATCGTCGCCCTCGCGCAACTGCAAGGTGAGTTGCTCGAGGCGATGTGGAAAACCCTCGAAGTCGGCGGCATCCTGCTTTACGCCACCTGCTCGACCCTGCCGACCGAGAACACCGAAGTCATTGCCGCGTTCCTTGAGCGCACCCCTGGCGCACGCGAGCTGGACTTGGCCACGACCGCCGGGATCAAGCAGCCCCATGGTCGCCAACTGCTGGCCCAGCAGGGCGGGCATGACGGGTTCTACTACGCCAAACTGATCAAGATCGCTGCCGCACGCGGCTAAACGGATTCATTGGAGTGACTGGATGAAAATCATCATCCTCGGTGCAGGACAGGTCGGCGGTTCGCTGGCTGAACACTTGGCGAGCGAAGCCAATGACATCACGGTGGTCGACACCGATGGCGAGCGCTTGCGCGACCTTGGTGATCGCCTCGACATCCGCACCGTGCAGGGCCGTGGCTCGCTGCCGTCGGTGCTGCGCCAGGCCGGCGCCGACGACGCCGACATGCTGGTGGCGGTGACCAACAGCGACGAAACCAACATGGTCGCCTGCCAGGTCGCCCACACGTTGTTCCACACCCCGACCAAGATCGCCCGGGTGCGCGAAGCGTCCTATCTGAACCGCGAAGAGCAGCTGTTCCAGAACGAAGCCATTCCGGTCGACGTGTTGATCAGCCCCGAGCAAGTGGTGACCAACTACATCAAACGCCTGATCCAGCATCCCGGTGCTTTGCAGGTGATCGACTTCGCCGAAGGCAAGGCGCAACTGGTGGCCGTGCGCGCTTACTACGGCGGGCCTCTGGTGGGTCAGCAACTGCGGCAATTGCGCGAGCACATGCCGAATGTCGAGACCCGCGTCGCTGCGATTTTCCGCCGCGATCGACCGATTTTGCCGCAAGGCAATACGGTGATCGAAGCCGATGACGAAGTCTTCTTCATCGCTGCGCGTGAGGATATTCGCGCCGTGATGAGCGAAATGCGCCGTCTCGATGAGACTTACAAGCGCATCGTCATCGCCGGCGGCGGGCAGATCGGCGAGCGGCTGGCCGAAGCCATTGAAAGCCGTTATCAGGTGAAGATCATCGAGATGAGCCCGGCGCGCTGCCGCTATCTCTCCGACACCCTCGACAGCACCGTGGTGTTGCAGGGCAGCGCCTCGGATCGCGACTTGCTGATGGAAGAGAACATCGCCGACGCGGATATTTTCCTCGCACTGACCAACGACGACGAAGCCAACATCATGTCGTCGCTGCTGGCCAAACGGCTGGGGGCGAAGAAGGTGATGACGATCATCAACAACCCGGCTTACGTCGACCTGATCCAGGGCGGCGACATCGACATTGCCATCAGCCCGCAACTGGCGACCATCGGCACGCTGCTGGCCCACGTGCGCCGTGGCGATATCGTCAGCGTGCACTCATTGCGTCGCGGTGCGGCGGAAGCGATCGAGGCGATTGCCCACGGTGATGCCAAGTCGAGCAAGGTCATCGGCAAGCCCATCGAGAAAATCGGCCTGCCGCCGGGCACCACCATCGGCGCGGTGATCCGCAATGATCAAGTGATCATTGCCCACGACGATACGGTGATCGAAGCGGGCGACCATGTGATTCTGTTCCTTGTGGATAAAAAGCATATTCGTGATGTGGAGAAGCTGTTCCATGTGGGGTTGAGCTTTTTCTGATCCGGATTATCTGGTGATCAGACTGGCCCTATCGCTGGCAAGCCAGCTCCCACAGGTTTTTGGTTGTTCACAAATGTGATGCCCAGCAGAGATCCCTGTGGGAGCTGGCTTGCCAGCGATGGTGGCGCCACACATCTTCCCTGACACACCCGAAAAGGACTCAACCCATGCTCGAATCCCTGGAAAAAATGCTCGCCAAGGGTGTGGATAACTCCCTGCTGCGCTTCGGCTTGGGCAAGGGTTATCTGGATCTTGGGGAAAACGCCAAGGCCGCCGAGCATTTCCAGCGCTGCGTCGGCTTCGATCCGAAATACTCGGCAGCCTGGAAACTGTTGGGCAAGGCGCAACTGGCGCAGGGCGATCACGCCGCCGCGCGTCAGGCGTGGGAACACGGTCTGGAAGCCGCCCGCGCCCATGGCGACAAGCAGGCCGAGAAAGAAATGACGGTGTTTCTGAAGAAGCTCGATCGTCAGGCGCAATAAGTCAGCGGATCTTACTCACAAGTAGCGCAGGCCGATCCCCTCGGCATCCACCGTCACCACTTCCATCCGCACTCGCGGCGCGCCTGCGGGTAAATCCTGCACCTGGCCATAGACCACAGCGCCTTTGGGCAACGAGGCAAGGCGCGGATGCTGGACATAGACGCCGGTGGGCGACAGGTTGCGGGTCTCACCCAAGCATTCGCCGAAGCTGTCGTGGGTGATCTTGATGCGGAATGATTTGCGGTGTTCGGACATCTTCTCGCGCCCTTTGATGAACGGGTTGTGGATAACCGCAGGCGCAAGATCAAAAGATCGCGCCCTGCGGCAGCTCCTACTGGTTATCCACAGAGTGTGCCAATTTGCTCAGTACCAGCGTTCTTCGCCCGGTGGACGCTTCTTGAAGCGCTTCATGCTCCAAATGTACTGGCTTGGATAAGCGGCGACGTAGCGCTCGACGACTTTACTCATCGCGGCGCAGGACTCTGCCGTATCGGTGCTGTACATCGCTTCCGGCGCGGCTTCAAGGATCACCTTGTAGCCGGAGCCATCGGGCAGACGCAGCGCATGCAGAAACACGCCAACGGCTTTGCCACCGGCCAACATGTTCGGCACGAATTTGCTGGTCAGCGCCTGCGTAGCAAAGAACGGCACGAAAATGCCCGCTGATTCGGCCGGTTCCGGGTCAGCGGGAATGCCCACTGCACCACCTTTGCGCACTTCCTTGATGACGCTGAGAATGCCTTCCTTGGTCGACGCCGCGACTTTGTTGCCCAGTTGTACGCGTTGCTTGCGCAGCAATTCATCCACAGCCTTGAGCTTGGGTGGGCGATAGAAAATGATCGGTTTGCACTGGCTGCAATAGAAGTGGTTGAGCACTTCCCAATTGCCCAGGTGACTGGTGATGCCGACCACGCCTTTGCCCGAGGCCAATGCGTCTTTGAGCACGTCGAGGCCTTCGACTTCGCGCACCAGATCGATGGAGCGCTGCGCCGGCCAGATCCACGCGCAGGCGCTTTCGGTCAGGGACTTGCCGATGTCTTTCAGACTCTGGCCAACCAGACGCTCGCGCTCGGTCGGGTCCATCTGTGGAAAACATTTGGCGAGGTTGATCCGCACTACATCGCGGGAGCGGTTGGGGGTTTTCCACATGATCCAGCCAATTGCCGAACCCACGGCCTGCACCGCCCGCCATGGCAGCAGGGCAAACAGCCGCAGAGCGCCTACCAGCAAGGCGCCTTTAAACTTTTCCACAGGTCACTCCTGATCTTGTGCTGTGCGCGAGGCGGCCATTCTAACCGCCGTTGACGAGCTGCGCGTAGCGGTCGCAGTCGCGGGTGTGATCCATGACCATGCCAGAGGCCTGCATCAGCGCGTAGCAAATGGTCGGACCGACGAACGTGAAGCCAGCCTTTTTCAGGCCTTTGCTCATCGCCAGCGCTTCGGGGGTGATCGCCGGGACTTCGCTGCGATCCTTGAAATGATTGATGATCGGCTGGCCGCCGACGAACGACCAGAGAAACGTCACCGGATCTTCCAGCGCCAGCCAGGCCTGGGCATTACGCCGGGCGGCATTGAGTTTGAGGCGGTTGCGGATGATCCCCGGATCGAGCATCAATTCTTCGATTTCGGCGTCGCTCATCTGCGCCACACGTTGCACATCAAAGCCGAACAACACCTCACGATAGCGCTCGCGTTTGCGCAACACGGTGATCCAGGAAAGCCCGGCCTGGAACCCTTCGAGCAAAAGCAACTCGAACAAACCCTGCGCATCGCGTAGCGGCGTGCCCCACTCCTGATCGTGATAAGCCATGTACAACGGATCTTCGGTACACCAAAAGCAGCGTGGCATAAGGCTCCAGGGGGTGGAGGTGCGACTGAATCGGGTATACTCCCGCTCTTTAAATCGCAGCCCAAGAAACAGGTGAATTTCGTGAGCCAGCCTACGCCAGCCGTGCGTACCTTCCAAGACTTGATCCTCGCGCTCCAGCAATACTGGGCCGAGCAAGGTTGTGTGGTACTTCAGCCCTACGATATGGAAGTAGGCGCCGGCACTTTCCACACCGCGACCTTCCTGCGCGCCATCGGCCCGGAAACCTGGAACGCCGCCTACGTGCAGCCAAGCCGCCGTCCGACTGACGGCCGTTACGGCGAAAACCCGAACCGTCTGCAGCACTACTATCAGTTCCAGGTCGTCCTGAAGCCGAACCCGGACAACTTCCAGGAACTGTACCTGGGCTCCCTCAAGCATGTCGGCCTGGACCCGTTGGTCCACGACATTCGCTTCGTCGAAGACAACTGGGAATCGCCGACCCTCGGCGCCTGGGGTCTGGGCTGGGAAGTCTGGCTGAACGGCATGGAAGTGACTCAGTTCACTTACTTCCAGCAGGCGGGCGGCATCGAGTGCTACCCGGTGACCGGCGAAATCACCTACGGTCTCGAACGTCTGGCCATGTACCTGCAAGGTGTGGATTCGGTCTACGACCTGGTCTGGGCTGACGGTCCGATGGGCAAAGTCACCTACGGCGATGTGTTCCACCAGAACGAAGTGGAGCAATCCACCTATAACTTCGAACACGCCAACGTCGACAAACTGTTCGAACTGTTCGACTTCTATGAAAGCGAAGCCAAGCGCCTGATCGAACTCGACCAGCCGTTGCCGCTGCCGAGCTACGAAATGGTCCTGAAGGCCTCGCACACCTTCAACCTGCTGGATGCGCGCCGGGCAATCTCGGTGACCGCGCGTCAGCAATACATCCTGCGCGTACGCACCCTGGCGCGTTCCGTTGCGCAAGCCTACCTGCTGGCGCGTGCCAAGCTGGGCTTCCCGATGGCGACCCCGGACCTGCGTGACGAAGTACTGGCCAAGCTGGAGGCTGCACAATGAGTGCGCAAGATTTTCTGGTTGAACTGGGCACCGAAGAACTGCCACCCAAAGCGCTGAACACTTTGGCTGATGCGTTCCTCGCCGGTATCGACAAGGGCCTGCAAGCTGCCGGCCTGAGCTATGAAGCAAAAACCGTCTACGCCGCGCCGCGTCGTCTGGCTGTGTTGATTACCGCGCTGGCCACCCAGCAACCGGATCGCAGCATCAACCTCGACGGCCCGCCACGTCAGGCGGCTTTCGATGCCGACGGCAATCCGACCCAGGCAGCCTTGGGTTTTGCCAAGAAGTGCGGCGTCGATCTGAGCGAAATCGATCAGAGCGGCCCGAAGCTGCGTTACAGCCAAAGCATCGCCGGCAAGCCGACCGCGAGCCTGCTGCCGACCATCGTCGAAGATTCGCTGAACGACCTGCCGATCCCGAAACGCATGCGTTGGGGTGCGCGCAAAGAAGAGTTCGTGCGTCCGACCCAATGGCTGGTGATGCTGCTCGGTGACCAGGTCATCGACTGCACCATCCTTGCGCAGAAGGCTGGCCGTGATTCCCGTGGTCACCGCTTCCACCATCCGGAAAACGTACGCATCGGTTCGCCGGCAAGCTACCTCGCCGATCTGCGTGCCGCTTATGTTCTGGCCGACGCCAACGAGCGTCGCGAGATCATCAGCAAGCGCACTGAAGAGCTGGCCACCCGTCAGGAAGGCACCGCAATCGTTCCGCCGGCGCTGCTCGACGAAGTGACCGCGCTGGTTGAGTGGCCGGTGCCGCTGGTGTGCTCGTTCGAGGAACGTTTCCTCGACGTGCCGCAAGAAGCGCTGATCACCACCATGCAGGACAACCAGAAGTACTTCTGCCTGCTGGATGCCGACGGCAAGTTGCTGCCACGTTTCATCACTGTGGCCAACATCGAAAGCAAAGACCCGCAGCAGATCATCGCCGGTAACGAGAAAGTGGTTCGCCCACGCCTGACCGACGCCGAGTTCTTCTTCAAGCAAGACAAGAAGCAGAAACTCGAAGTGTTCAACGAGCGCCTGAAGAACGTGGTGTTCCAGGAAAAACTCGGCAGCGTCTATGACAAGGCCGAGCGCGTTTCGAAACTGGCGGCTTACATCGCCGCACGCATCGGCGGCAACGCTTCGTGGGCTGCCCGCGCAGGCTTGCTGTCGAAGTGCGACCTGTCCACCGAAATGGTCGGCGAGTTCCCGGAGATGCAAGGTGTCGCCGGCTACTACTACGCCCTCAATGACGGCGAGCCGCAAGACGTCGCGCTGGCGCTGAACGAGCAGTACATGCCACGCGGTGCCGGTGCTGAACTGCCTGCGACCCTGACCGGTGCGGCTGTTGCGATCGCTGACAAACTCGACACTCTGGTCGGTATCTTCGGTATCGGCATGCTGCCAACCGGCAGCAAAGACCCGTATGCCCTGCGTCGCGCGGCACTGGGCGTGCTGCGTATCCTGATCGAGAAACAACTGGATCTGGACCTGAACGACGCCGTGGCTTTCGCCGTGAATGCGTTCGGTACCAAGGTCAAGGCTGCCGGCCTGAATGAGTCGGTACTGGAATTCATCTTCGACCGTCTGCGCGCGCGTTACGAAGACGAAGGCGTCGATGTTGCCACTTACCTGTCGGTACGTGCCCTGAAGCCGGGTTCGGCGCTGGACTTCGACCAGCGTGTGCAAGCGGTGCAAGCCTTCCGCAAACTGCCGGAAGCGGCAGCGCTGGCGGCGGTGAACAAGCGGGTTTCCAACCTGCTGAGCAAAGTTGAAGGCGCCGTGCCAAGCGTGGTTGAAGCCAAGTACTTCGACAACGCCAACGAGTTCTCGCTGTACTCGGCGATCCAGCAAGCGGATCAGGCTGTGCAGCCAATGGCTGCGGCGCGTCAGTACAACGAATCGCTGGCACGCCTTGCGGCACTGCGCGAGCCGGTTGATGCGTTCTTCGACGCGGTGATGGTCAATGCCGAAGACGCCAAAGTGCGAGCGAACCGTTACGCGCTGCTGGCGCGTCTGCGTGGCCTGTTCCTGGGTGTTGCCGACATTTCGCTGCTGGGTTGAGGGATTGCTGTTGAAACTGCTGATTCTCGATCGGGACGGAGTGATCAATTACGACTCCGACGCTTACATCAAGTCGGTGGAGGAGTGGATTCCTTTGCCCGGCTCGATCGAAGCGATTGCGCAGTTGAGCAAGGCCGGCTGGACGGTGGCGATCGCCACCAACCAGTCGGGCATCGCTCGCGGTTACTACGACCTCGCCACCCTCGACGCCATGCACGCGCGTTTTCGCGCATTGGTGGCGGAGCAGGGCGGTGAAGTCGGGCTGATCGTGTACTGTCCGCATGGGCCGGACGAGGGTTGCGATTGTCGCAAACCGAAACCGGGCATGTTGAAAACCATTGCGCAGCATTACAACGTGCCGCTGACCAATGTCTGGTTCGTCGGCGACAGCCTTGGTGACCTGGAGGCTGCCAAAGCCGTCGATTCACAGCCAGTTTTGGTAAAGACCGGAAAAGGCGAAAAGACTCAGGGCAAAACCCTGCCGGTTGGCACTCTGATTTTTGACGATCTCGCGGCGATTGCCGCAGAACTTATCCACAACTAGAGTACTTCTGAAATTCCTGACCAGGGATTGATCGGGAGTGCGCTTGAACAGACGGGCATTGCCCCGTAACGGTAAACGTCGCCATGTCGATACTGCGGGCCATCAGAATCTTCCTCTTTTACCTGCTGCTGGGCACCACGTCTCTGTTGTGGTGCAGCCTGAGCTTTTTCATCGCGCCCTTTTTGCCGTTCAAGGCGCGTTATCGTTTTATCAACGTGTACTGGTGCCGTTGCGCCTTGTGGTTGACCAAGGTGTTCCTCGGTATCCGTTACGAAATCAAAGGCGCGGATAACGTGCCAGACCGGCCCTGCGTGATTCAGTCGAACCACCAGAGCACTTGGGAGACGTTTTTTCTCTCCGCTTATTTCTCGCCTTTGAGCCAGGTGCTCAAGCGCGAATTGCTGTTCGTGCCGTTCTTCGGCTGGGCAATGGCCATGCTGCGACCGATCGCGATTGATCGCGACAACCCGAAAGCTGCGCTCAAGCAAGTCGCGGCAAAAGGTGATGAGTTGCTCAAAGACAATGTCTGGGTGCTGATCTTTCCGGAAGGCACTCGCGTGCCCTACGGCACTGTCGGAAAATTCTCCCGCAGTGGCAGCGCTTTGGCGGTGAATGCCGAGCTTCCGGTACTGCCGATTGCACACAATGCTGGCAAATTCTGGCCAAAAACCGGTTGGGCGAAGAAGTCTGGGGTAATCACTGTGGTCATTGGCGAACCGATGTACGCCGAAGGTACTGGGCCGCGAGCCATTGCAGCGTTGAATGACCGGGTGCAAGCCTGGAACGAGCAGACGCAACGGGAAATGGGTTCATTGCCACCCGCGCCACAGGCACCCGCTGCAAGTGACCAGATCGCTGTCTGAGATTTTGTGGATAACCTGTGTACGCTTTTGTTGAAAAAGCTTGAATATTAGATATAACTTACTGATTTACTTATATATTTCTCAAGATCATAAAACACCGTAAAAGGTGCATAAGTTTTTTTTGGATGTAAAAAAACCGGCTGATATAGCCGGTTTTTTTGTGCCTGTTCATTCAACGAACAGCGGCAACTCAAGCCTGAACGTCGTGCCTTGATCGACCACACTGCGGCATTCGATTCTGCCGCCATGGTGATCGACCACGGCTTTAACCATCGACAGGCCCAGGCCAACGCCATCAATGCCCTGAGCCGAAGAAAAGCGCCGGTATTGGCTGAACAGGTCGGGCAGTTCCGCGGCAGCAATGCCTTTGCCCTGATCAATCAGCTCGCAGCGCAGCCAATCGTCCTGACACGTGACGCGCAACTGAATCGTGGTGTCAGCCGGGCTGTACTTGATGGCGTTTTCCAGCAGATTGAACAACGCACGGGTCAGCAAGCCTTGGTCAGCAGACACCAGCCGTTCCTGGGACTGCTCGTCCATGTCGTGCAGCAGTTCGATGCGTTTCTGCTGAGCGATCGGCAAGGCCTGATCGAGCACATCCAGCACCAGCATCCCGAACAACGTCGGCTGGAACTGATACGCCTCGGATTCAGCCCGCGCCAGCAACACAAAGCCGTCGGTCAGATCCAGAGCCTGGCGAACCTGACGCTCTATTTGTTCGAACAATGGCGCATCGGCTCCGGCCTGATGACGATGCACATCGAGCAACGCAAGAATCGCCGAATGGGGGGCACGCAAATCATGCGAGAGGAAGCGCAACAAGACGCCGCGTTGTTCCTCGGCGGCGCGCTCGGCACTCAGGTCGGTCAAACTCAGCAGCCAGCCGATTGGCGTGTCACCGTCCACCGGCAGCAGCGCAGCACGCTCAAGGCGCAGGCTGCGCTCCTTGTGATCGCGAAATTCCAGCAACGGCAGTGCGGATAACAGGGGACGCGGGGCTGTGGACAACTCTGGATATCCGAGCAGCGCCAGCTGATCGAGAACGTCGTCACCCACCAAAGCATGATCGAACAGCTCGCGAGCCTTGCGATTGCCCAACAGGATCTGGCCCTTGGGATCGCTGATGAGCGTGGCGACGGGTAAATATTCCAGCCCGTCAGCGATAAAGCGCCGGGTATCGCGGGTACGACTCATGGCTTGTTCGAGCGCCATGATCTGGCGCTGCAAGTGATCAGCGCCGGTGAACTGTGCGCGGCGGCGTTCGGGAAAGACTTTCGGTTCGCTGTCCAGCCGCGCCAGCTCCCAACCGAAGTACGTCAGCACCACACTCAGGCGCCGCCAGTTCCAGATCAGATAGCCGAACAACATCCCCAGCACCGCTGGCGTCGGCGACCACCACTCGCGGATTTCCGCCAGTCCGGCGCTGGTCAGCAGCACGCAGGCCATACCGATCAGCGTCATCCAAAGGGCCAGGCGAGGACGCCACAACAGCAGCCCAAGAACACAAGCCACCAGGCCCACCGAGAGCAATGCACCAAAGACCGGGGATGCGTCATTCAGATTGACCTGCGCTCGATAAGATAACAGCGCAGTCAGCGGCAACAGCACTAGACTTATCCACAACCACTCGCGCACCAACTGGCGAAACAGTCGCTGCACCTGGCTCGGCTCGCGGCTTTCATGCCGTCTGCGGTCATTCATGGGAAAAAGGGCAGGGGGTGGTGAATGGTTTCATAGGTCACAGGTCTGATACTTGACCCGAAGAATCATAGCGGACGTCGACCAACGACGGGCCGCTTACTTTCCTGAGAATCGCCGAGCGACTATGGTTGACGGCCAACTGCCCCAGCAACAAGGAACCACCGCGTATGCGCGTTGCGATACTGGACGACGAACCTGCCGAACTGCGCCGGGTCGAGCAGACCCTGCAGCAAATGGCCGAACCCGGAGAACAGCCTTGGTCGCTACATAGCTTCGAACGCGGTGAAGACCTGCTGCGACAGTTGCGCCGGGAAACCTTCGACCTGCTGATTCTCGACTGGCAACTGCCCGACCTCACCGGGCTGGCCTTGTTGCGCTGGACCCGTGAACACATGGAGGCGCCACCAGCGGCGATCATGCTTACCAGCCGTGACGGCGAGAGCGATATCGTCCAGGCACTGAATGCTGGCGCAGACGATTACGTCAGCAAACCGTTCCGGCCCAATGAACTGAAAGCCCGAGTCGCCGCAGTATTACGCCGACACAGCCAGCCACGCAGCGCAGCGAACGAAGTGCTGAGCTTCAATGATTTGAAGTTCGACGATGCCGAGCTGACGGTCACCCGTGAGGGCAAACCGATCGTCATGACCGAACGCGAATACCGCCTCGCACGATGCCTGTTCAGCAACCTCGGCCGACCGCTGTCACGGGATTATCTGTATGAGCGCTTCTGGCCCCATGAAGAAGTCGCCTCGTCGCGGCCCTTGGACACGCACATCTATCGACTGCGCAACAAGCTGGGGCTGACAGCGGATCGCGGCTGGCAGCTGCTGACGATTTATGGGTACGGGTATCGGCTGGAAAGTGTGGCGACGGGACAAGAATAAAGATCAAAGGATCGCAGCCTTCGGCAGCTCCTACACGAGATAAAGATATCAATGTAGGAGCTGCCGAAGGCTGCGATCTTTTGACCTGCCAACAAAAAAAGGCCAACGCAAATGCGTTGGCCTTTTTTGTTGGTGCCGACCGGGATCAGAAATCCAGGTTGGATACTGCCAGCGCATTGCTCTCGATGAACTCACGGCGAGGTTCGACCGCATCACCCATCAGGGTGTTGAAGATCTGGTCCGCGCCAATGGCGTCTTCGATGGTGACCTTCAGCATGCGACGCGAGCTTGGGTCCATGGTGGTTTCCCACAGCTGATCCGGGTTCATTTCGCCCAGACCTTTGTATCGCTGGATGGTGTGGCGCTTGGTGCTTTCGGCCATCAGCCAGTCCAGGGCTTCCTTGAACTCGGTGACCGCTTTCTTGCGTTCGCCACGCTGGATGTATGCGCCGTCGTCGAGCAGGGTGCTCAGTTGAGCGCCGAGGGTGACGACAGTTTTGTAGTCGTTACTGCCGAAGAAGTCGCGGTTGAACGTCACGTAGTTCGACAGGCCGTGGGAGATCAATTCGACCTCTGGCAGCCACACGCCACGTTCACGATCTTCACGCAGGCTGGCCTTGTAGACCAGACCGGACTTCTCGACGGTACGCAGACGGACTTCGTACTGAGCCAGCCAGTCTTGCATCGCAGCATGGTCGCCGAGTTTTTCAAGGCTGACGGCCGGCAGGTAGATGAAGTGCTCGGTCAGTTCCTGTGGGTACAGGCGCGACAGACGCTTGAGAGTCTTCATCACCATGCGGAAGTCATTCACCAGACGTTCCAGCGCCGGGCCGGAAATGCCTGGCGCTTCTTCGTTCAGGTGCAGGCTCGCATCTTCCAGGGCCGACTGCGTCATGTACTCTTCCATGGCGTCGTCGTCTTTGATGTATTGCTCTTGCTTGCCTTTCTTGACCTTGTACAGCGGCGGCTGAGCGATGTAGATGTAGCCACGCTCGATCAACTCCGGCAACTGACGGAAGAAGAAGGTCAGCAGCAAAGTACGGATGTGCGAACCGTCGACGTCAGCATCGGTCATGATGATGATGTTGTGATAGCGCAACTTGTCGATGTTGTACTCGTCGCGACCGATGCCGCAGCCAAGCGCGGTGATCAAGGTGCCCACTTCCTGGGAAGAGATCATCTTGTCAAAGCGCGCCTTCTCGACGTTGAGGATCTTACCCTTCAACGGCAGGATGGCCTGGGTCCTGCGGTTACGTCCCTGCTTGGCAGAGCCGCCCGCGGAGTCACCTTCCACGAGGTACAGTTCAGACAGCGCCGGGTCTTTTTCCTGGCAGTCGGCCAGTTTGCCCGGCAGGCCGGCGATGTCCAGCGCGCCTTTGCGGCGGGTCATCTCGCGGGCCTTGCGCGCTGCTTCACGGGCACGTGCTGCATCGATCATCTTGCCGACAACGAGCTTGGCTTCGTTCGGGTTTTCCAGCAGGAAGTCGGAGAAGTATTTGCCCATTTCCTGTTCGACGGCGGTCTTCACTTCGGAAGAGACCAGCTTGTCTTTGGTCTGGGAGCTGAACTTCGGATCCGGCACTTTCACCGAAATGATCGCGGTCAGGCCTTCACGCGCATCGTCACCCGTGGTGGCGACTTTGTGCTTCTTCGCCAGGCCTTCAGCTTCGATGTAGGTATTCAGGTTACGCGTCAGTGCGGAACGGAAGCCCACCAGGTGAGTGCCGCCGTCGCGCTGCGGAATGTTGTTGGTGAAGCACAACAGGTTCTCGTTGAAGCTGTCGTTCCACTGCAGGGCGATTTCTACGCCGATGCCGTCTTCACGCTGGATGTTGAAGTGGAACACCTGGTTGACCGGAGTCTTGTTGGTGTTCAGGTATTCAACGAACGCACGCAAGCCACCTTCGTATTTGAACAGCTCTTCCTTGCCGCTGCGCTCGTCTTTAAGGACGATGCCGACACCGGAGTTGAGGAAGGACAGTTCACGAATGCGCTTGGCCAGGATGTCCCAGCTGAAGTGAATGTTCTTGAAGGTTTCATCGGAAGGGCGGAAGTGAATCTGCGTACCCGTGGTTTCGCTGTCGCCAACGATTTTCATCGGTTCTTGCGGAACACCGTGCACGTAAGTCTGTTCCCAGATCTTGCCGCTGCGGCGAACGGTCAGGATCAGCTCTTCAGACAGTGCGTTCACTACGGAAACACCTACACCGTGCAGACCACCGGATACCTTGTAGGAGTTGTCGTCGAACTTACCGCCAGCGTGGAGGACGGTCATGATGACCTCGGCGGCGGAAACACCTTCCTCTTTATGCACGTCTACCGGGATGCCACGGCCGTTGTCGCGAACGGTGATGGACTCATCCGGGTGGATGATGATGCTGATGTCATCGCAGTGGCCGGCGAGGGCTTCGTCGATCGAGTTGTCGACCACTTCGAACACCATGTGGTGCAGACCGCTGCCATCGTCGGTGTCACCAATGTACATACCGGGACGTTTGCGTACGGCATCCAGGCCTTTCAGCACTTTAATGCTCGTTGAGTCGTACGTATTTTCTTCGCTCAATGCCTTCACTCCCGATGGTCGTGGGTCTGGGTGATACGGCCCTGTTCCACGTGGAACAAAGCGACTGGCGTTTCCGTCTGCCAGCCTTCCCTCAATAATTCGTGATCTACACAGGTAATAAAAACCTGGCAGCGTAAGTCTTCCAACAAGCGGCACAGCGCGCGACGGTGGTTCTCGTCCAGCTCGGACGGCAAGTCATCCACCAGATAAATACACTGACCGCGACGGGCCTGGCTCACCAGATGCCCTTGGGCAATCCGCAATGCACAGACCACCAACTTCTGCTGACCCCGGGACAAAATGTCCGCGGCGTTGTGTGCACCCAATCTAAGACGCAAATCAGCTCGTTGTGGCCCAGCCTGGGTATGGCCGATCTGCTGATCCCGTTGCAGGGACCCAGCAAGTACGGCACTCAACTCCCGGTCTTTGTCCCAACCTCGGTAATAGCTGAGCGTCAAACCTTCGAGCTCAACCAGTTCGCTCAAGGTTTGTTCAAAGACTGGTTTCAAGGCTTTGATGTAAGCGCGGCGGTATTCATCGATTTCAGCGCTGGCCTGGCACAGTTCCCTGTCCCAAACCGCTTGTGAAACGGCGTCAAGTGTACCATGCCGCAGCCAAGAGTTTCTCTGGCGCAGGGCCTTCTGCAAGCGCTGCCAAGTGGCCATGAAGCGTGGCTCGACGTGGAACACGCCCCAATCGAGAAACTGCCGGCGAATCTTCGGCGCGCCTTCCAGCAAGCGGAAGCTGTCCGGGTTGATCAGCTGCAGCGGCAGGATTTCCGCGAGTTGCGCCGCGCTTCGGGCATTCTGGCCGTCGATGCGGATCTGGAACTCGCCCTGACGGTCGCGTGATATTCCCAAAGCACTGTGGCCACCCTCGGCCAATTCGACCTGACCGAACACGGTGCAGGCAAGTTGCTCGTACTGGATGACTGGCAACAGCCGCGTGCTACGAAACGAACGGGCAAGCCCCAGCAGGTGAATGGCTTCCAGAACACTGGTTTTGCCGCTGCCGTTGGCGCCGTAAAGGATGTTGATGCGGGGGGAGGGGGAGAAGGTCACCGGGTGCAGATTACGCACCGCGGTGACCGAAACACGACTTAAGGACATCCAGGATCAGCTGTTTACAGGCGCATCGGCATGACAACGTAAGCCGAATCGTCGTTGTCGGACTCTTGCACCAGCGCACTGCTGTTGGAGTCGGACAGGATCAGACGAACCTGCTCGGTGGTCATCACGCCCAGCACGTCGAGCAAGTAGCTCACGTTGAAGCCGATCTCCAGAGAGCCGCCGTTGTATTCAACGCCCACTTCTTCTTCCGCTTCTTCCTGCTCCGGGTTGTTGGCCTGGATCTTCAACTGACCACTGGCCAGTTGCAGACGGATACCGCGGTATTTCTCGTTGGACAGAATCGCGGTACGGCTGAACGCTTCACGCAGCGCCTGACGATCGCCCAGCACCAGCTTGTCGCCGCCCTTCGGCAGAACGCGCTCGTAGTCCGGGAACTTGCCGTCGACCAATTTCGAGGTGAAGGTGAATTCACCCGTGGTGGCGCGAATGTGATGCTGACCCAAGACGATGCTGACAATGCCGTCCGGCTCAGTGAGCAGACGTGCCAGTTCGAGAATACCTTTGCGCGGCACGATCACCTGGTGGCGATCCGGCTGACCGATATCGGCCTTCATCGAGCACATCGCCAGACGGTGACCATCGGTGGCCACTGCGCGGATGATGCCTTCGGAGACTTCCAGCAGCATACCGTTGAGGTAGTAACGCACGTCCTGTTGGGCCATGGCGAAGCTGGTGCGTTCGATCAAACGACGCAGTCTGCTCTGCTCCAGGCTGCAGGTCAGCGAGCCCGGGCCTTCTTCCACAGTCGGGAAATCATTGGCAGGCAGGGTCGACAGGGTGAAGCGGCTACGGCCAGCCTTCACCACCAGCTTCTGCTCGTCGACCTTGATGTCGATCAGTGCATCGTTGGGCAGGCTTTTGCAGATATCCATCAGCTTGCGCGCAGGCACGGTGATGGAACCTGTTTCAGCCGGCTCTTCAAGTTGCACACGACCGACCAGTTCGACTTCCAGGTCGGTACCGGTCAGCGACAATTGTTGGCCTTCGACAACCAGCAGCACGTTAGAGAGTACCGGCAAGGTCTGTCGGCGCTCAACGACGCCTGCGACCAGTTGCAGGGGTTTCAACAGGGCTTCGCGTTGAATGGTGAAATGCATGGTCTAGTCCCTTGCCTTAATAAGCTGCGCTGGTGTTCATCAAGTGGTCAGTGTACGCAGCAGGTTCTTGTAGTCCTCGCGGATGTCCGCGTCGGATTCCTTAAGTTCGTTGATCTTGCGGCAGGCGTGCAAAACAGTCGTGTGGTCGCGGCCGCCAAACACATCACCGATTTCCGGCAGGCTGTGGTTGGTCAGTTCTTTGGACAGCGCCATGGCGACCTGACGCGGACGTGCCACCGAGCGCGAACGGCGCTTGGACAGCAGATCGGAAATCTTGATCTTGTAGTACTCGGCGACGGTACGCTGAATGTTATCCACAGAGACCAGTTTGTCTTGCAACGCCAACAGGTCTTTCAGGGATTCGCGAATCAGCTCGATGGTGATGTCGCGGCCCATGAAGTGCGAGTGGGCAATCACGCGTTTTAGCGCGCCTTCCAGCTCACGGACGTTGGAGCGAATGCGCTGGGCAATGAAGAAAGCTGCATCGTGCGGCAAATCGACTTTGGCCTGGTCGGCCTTCTTCATCAGGATTGCTACACGGGTTTCCAGTTCCGGCGGCTCGACGGCAACGGTCAGGCCCCAGCCGAAGCGGGATTTCAGACGTTCTTCAAGGCCTTCGATTTCTTTCGGGTAGCGGTCACTAGTGAGAATGACCTGCTGGCCACCTTCAAGCAGAGCGTTGAAGGTGTGGAAAAACTCTTCCTGGGAACGTTCCTTCCGGGCAAAGAACTGAATGTCGTCGATCAGCAAGGCATCCACCGAACGGTAGAAGCGCTTGAACTCGTTGATGGCGTTCAGTTGCAGCGCCTTGACCATGTCGGCCACGAAACGCTCGGAATGCAGGTACACGACCTTCGCATTCGGGTTCTTCTTTAATAGATGGTTACCCACCGCGTGCATCAAGTGAGTTTTACCCAGGCCAACGCCACCATATAGGAAGAGTGGGTTGTAGCCATGCTTCGGGTTGTCCGCCACTTGCCAGGCCGCCGCGCGGGCGAGCTGGTTGGATTTACCTTCGACGAAGTTTTCAAAGGTGAACGTGCGGTTCAGGTAACTGGTGTGCTTGAGCGCACCTTCGACCTGCACAGTGCGCTGTTCGGCGCGAACCGGCGCCTGCTGCGACGCTGCACCGGCCATCGGGTCGAAGCTGTCGCGAGAAGGCTCTTCGCTGACTTCAGCAGTTCTCTGCGTCGAACGCTTCGCCGAAGTTGGCGCCGGGGCCGGCGCTGGCACGCTTGCCGGTGCGTTGTTGGCATGGGCCAGAGACGCTTGCGCAGCGGCTAACGGGGCATTCGGGGCCGCACGCGGAGCCGAGCTGCGTTTGCTACCTATTAATAAGGAAAGCGCCGGCGCCATACCGTTGCCGTGCTCATCCAGCAGTTCGAGGACGCGCCCAAGATACTTTTCGTTGACCCAGTCCAGCACAAAACGGTTCGGTGCATAGACGCGCAACTCGTCGCCTTCGGCTTCGACCTGTAGTGGACGGATCCAGGTGTTGAATTGTTGGGCAGGCAGCTCCTCGCGCAAAAGCTCCACGCACTGCTGCCAAAGTTCCACTGACAC